>CAVSSZ010000001.1:0-18385 GCA_963730725.1 uncultured Solirubrobacteraceae bacterium
CGCCCGTCAACTCCGTCGATGGCGCTAAGTGAGCATTCAGCCGAACAATCCCCTCGTTGGGCAGGTTTGATACTCAAAGTGGCACTCCGCCACACGTGATACTCCGCCGGTAGCCACTCCTAGCTACCAGGTCCTCAGACTGTACCGGGCCTACGGTACGGCACTGGACCGGGCCTCAGGTACCGGCGCGTCCCTCAGGCAACAACGGCGACGCTCGCCGCAACCACTCCGAAAACAGCGGATCGACGACGTACCAGGTACCGTCGCGCTCGTCGACGAGACCCCGTCGTTGTAGTCGCCGTAGTGAGGTTGGAACCCGGGAGTGGCTCGAGAAGCCGTAGCGGGTGGCGAGCAGGCGGCTGGTCACGTTGTTGCCGCCACGGTCGGCGACGAGCTGGAGCGCGCGGACTTCGTTGACCTCGCTCTCATCGCCGCTCATCAAGGTGTTGATCACTGCGGCGAATTCCGAGCGCTCGATCGTCTGGACGAGCTGGTCGTGCGCGTCGATCACCGTTCCGAGGCCGACCGGATGGCCCGCCGGGGTGTCCATCCAGCAGCGCCAGGCGAGCTGCTGGGTGCTGCGGGGGTGGGCTCGGGTTGCGCTCAGCAGGTATCGCAACGCGTCCTCGTCGGCAGGCTTGCCGGTGGCCTCGAACTGGAAGTCGAGGTACTCCAGGAAGTCGGCGGTCGCGATCGCCGGCAGCTGCATCTGGGCGGCCTCGCCGAAGATCGGCTGCTCGGAGCTCTCGAGCATCATCTGCAGCGCGTTGCGGATCGAGCCGGTGAAGAGAAGCGAGACGTGGTTGCTGCCCGAGCTCATAAGCGCCGAGCGAATGATCGACAGCGGGTCCCCAGGACAGTGCCGCAGCCGCTGGAACTCGTCGAAGATGACGACGAGACGCTCGCCGAGGCGCGCGACGGCGCTCAGCTGCGCGTGCAACATCTCGGCGTCGTGGGCCGGGGTGGCGGCCGGCTGACGGACCGCGCCTCGAATGACCTTGATGTCGAAGCCGATCTCCTTCTCGAGGGCGCCGATCTGGCGCAGCGCAGCTCGACGAAGTCGCTTGTCAGGGTGGTGCGTCATCGCGTCATGGACGCACCCGATGAAGCCCGGGAGGCTGACGACGCGCTGGAGGTTGACAGTGACGACCTCGTATGGCGGAGCGTCGTCACCGTGGCCGCGTTCGAGTTCACGGCGCAGCTGGTTGGTGAAGGTCGTCTTGCCCGTGTCGCGCGGGCCGAACAGGGCGACGTTCGTCTGTCCCTTGAGCGTCAGCGCGACCTCATGCGCAAATGGCTCCATGCCGACGATCTTCGCTGGGTCGTCGATTGGACGGTCCCAGACGAATGGGTTGACGGATGCCATCAGGCGAGGGTACCACTTGCCGGTACAGTAATGGACCCGGTAGGCGGTACAAATCGACGCTCGACATCAGATCGCGGGAGGCGTCCCGGCTGCGACGCGCCCCGCCTGAGCCGCACGCTTGGCCATTCAGCCGGTTCGCTCAGATGCGGCCCGCCCGTGCCTCAGCCCGACGAGGTCTCGGACACCGATGCCGCGCCATCCTGCGCTGCGAGCGCCCGCTCCGCCTGACTCCAGCGCTCGAGGGAGACCACGACGGCGCGCATCCGGTTGCGCTGGGTGAGCACGAGCTTCTCGACGTCACCGTCTTCGAGCTCGGTGAGCAGGGAGCTGAAGTCGCGCATGGCCTCACGCACCGTCCGAAGCTCATCGCCACGGACGCGGATCGAGGGCTGGTCGTCTGCCATGGATGGAAACCGTAGACACGAGCCCAGACGTCTGGCGACAGAACGTCGACAGACTGCTGACGTTCCGTCCGGCCCCGGTGGGAGTGTTCAGACGTGATGGAGGAGCCTGCTCGCTATGCGCCGTTCGCCTACCTGACGGCCCAGAACGCCGACCTCTATCGGCGGACCATGCTGGCATTCGTCGCGGCGAAGCAGCGCTTCGTCGTGCACCTCCGAGGCGAGGATGTCAGCGATGCGCTGCCGGGGGAGGATTCGCAGGCGGTCAGCGCGGCACTGAAGGCGCTGGTCGGCTGGGGCAACCTCCGCGCCGACCCTGACACGAGCCGGGTGATGAGTGTCGAGGACTTCCACCGTGCCCGTTTCCTCTACCAGCTGACCCACGCGGGCGAGACCGCCGAGCGGGCGATCGAGGTCTTTGACGAGCAGTTCGGGCGGCGTGGCGCGCTGCAGGCGGTCGCCCTGCGTGACATCGCCGTGGGCGTGCGCGCCCTCGGCTCGATCGCCGGCGACGCTGAACCCGACATCGGGCGTGCCGGGCTCGTGCTGCGCGATCTCGTCCAGCGGTGTGCCGATCTCGCCGACAACGCACAGGCGTTCATGGGCTCGCTGCAGCGCACGATCGACCTCTACGACCTCGACGTCGAGGCGTTCGTCGCCTACAAGGACCGGCTGATCGAGTACCTCGAGCGGTTCATCAAGGACCTCACCGGCACCGGTGCGGAGATCGCGGACCTGCTGCACCGGCTCGATGACGCCGAGGTCGACCGGCTGCTGGCGCTCGTCGCCGAACGTGCCGCCGAGGACGCCGCCCCGGGTGGAGAGGACTCACGAGATCAGGCATTGGCCGCCGAGCTGTCGAACTGGCGCGAGCGCTGGCGAGGGGTGCGCGAGTGGTTCACCTCCTCGCCCGGCCATCCCAGCCAGCAGAAGCTGCTGCGCGAGAGCGCGGTCCGGGCCATCCCCGATCTGCTCGCGGTGGTCGGAATGCTGAACGAGCGGCGGGCCGGCCGCTCGGATCGCCACGCCGACTTCCGGGAACTCGCGGTGTGGTTCGCCGAGGCTCCTGACGAGGCCGCGATGCACCGGCTCTGGGAGGCGGCCTTCGGGTTGCGCGGTGCCCGGCACCTGACGCTCGACCAGGACACCGCGCGGGCACGTGAGGAGCACCCGGTCGCGCCCGCGACCCCGTGGGCGCAGGCACCGAGATTGCTGATCAGCCCGCGCCTGCGCCGAACCGGTTCCTACGAGCGGCGCGGCAAGCCCAACCGCGTATTCGACCGCCGCCGTGAGCGGGCGCTACTCGCCGAGCAGGCCGCCGCCGAGGCCGACCAGACCGCCGCTGCCCGCGCTCGCCTGGTCTCCGATCATCCGGTGCGCCTCTCCGAGCTCGGCGAGCTTGACGCCGAGGCGTTCTCGCTGTTCCTCTCGCTGCTCGGGCAGGCGCTCTCGGACCGGCAGCCGAACGAGCCGCGGACGCGGACCGTCACCGGTGACGGGTCGCTCGAGATCGTCCTCACCCAGATCCCCGGCGCCGGCGAGGTCGAGATCCGCACCGACGAGGGCGTCTTCCGCGGATCCGACCACCTGCTGCAGATCATCGACGTGAGCCGCCCCGCGCAGCGGTTCGTCGCATGAGCGGGCAGCTGAGCACCGCGCTGCAGGAGGCGGACGAGCGTGCCCTGCGTCGCGCGACCCGGATGCTCCTGCGCCGCCCGCTGCTGCGGGCCACCGAGGACCCGGAGTCGTTCCGTCTCGTGCGCCGGCATGCCACGGAGCTGCGCGAGTGGTTCGAGCACAACGCGGGCTGGCGGCTGCACGTCGACGCCGAGGTGGCGCGGCTGTTCAAGCGGGCGGGCGCCGGTATCGACGGGACTCACCCCGCTCGCGACCCGCGCTCGGGCGTCGTGTTCGGCCGCCGGCGATACGTCCTGCTCTGCCTGGCGCTGTCGGTGCTCGAGCGAGCCGATCAGCAGATCACGCTCGGACGGCTCGCCGAGGGCATCATCGTCGCCGCCACCGACGAGCGGCTCGCCGCCGCCGGCGTCACCTTCGAGCTGAGCGGCCGAGCCGAACGCGGCGACCTCGTCGCGGTCGTGCGGATTCTGCTGGAGCTCGGAGCGCTCACTCGGGTCGCTGGGGACGAGGACGCCTTCATGCGCGACGCCGGCGACGTCCTCTACGACGTCGAGCGCCGCGTGATGGCGGTGCTCATCAGCGCGCCCCGCGGGCCGTCCACGGTTGCCGCGCAGACATTCGCCGAACGCCTCGACGCGCTGGTCGCCGAACCGCGGGCACCGTCCGACGAGCTCCACAACCGGGCGATCCGTCATCGCCTGACGCGCTCGCTGCTCGACGACCCGGTCCTCTACTACGACGAGCTGACCGACGCCGAGCGCGTCTACCTCACCGCCCAGCGCTCGCTGTTACTGCGCCGCGTCGGCGAGCGCACCGGCTTGGAGGCGGAGGTCCGCGCCGAGGGGATCGCGATGGTCGACGTGCGGGATGAGCTCACCGATGAGCGCATGCCGGAGGTCGGCACCGACGGGCACGTCGCGTTGCTGATCTCCGAGCAGCTCGCGGCACACGGCGGGGAGTGCGCCGTGCACGAACTGCATGCGCTCGTGCGTCGCCTCGCCGAGGAGCATCGCTCCTACTGGCGGCGTGACACGCGCGAGCCCGGCGCTGAGGTGGGCCTTGTCGAGCATGCACTCGAGCGGCTGGTCGCACTGCGGCTGGTCCGCCGCGAGGGCGACCGCGTGACTCCCCGCGGCGCCCTCGGCCGGTTCGGCCTGACCACCCCGACCTTCCCAGAGGGACTGGCGTGAGTCTGCCGGCCCCCGCCCGAACCCGCTGGCAACCGCTGCGGATCGGGCTGACCGACCTCTTCTATTACGACCAGGAGGAGTTCACGTTCCGCGACGGCCGTTTGCTGCTGCGCGGCAACAACGGCACCGGGAAGTCGAAGGTGCTCGCGCTCACCCTCCCATTCCTGCTCGACGGCGAGCTCTCACCCCACCGGATCGAGCCCGACGCCGACCCGAAGAAGAGGATGGAGTGGAACCTGCTGCTCGGCGGCGAGCATCCTCACGACGAGCGGTTGGGATACACATGGCTCGAACTCGGGCGGGCCGGGGACGAGGGGGACGAGTTCTGCACAATCGGATGCGGCATGAAGGCGGTCGCCGGGCGCGGCATCTCGACGCACTGGTTCTTCATCACCGACCGCCGGATCGGCGCCGATCTCGCGCTCGTCGATCACACCGGGGTCGCGCTCACCCACGATCGCCTGATCGAGGAGATCGGAACGCGCGGGAGCGTGCACAGACGACGGCGTGACTACCGGCGCGCGGTCGACGAGCGGCTGTTCGGCCTGGGCGAACAGCGCTACGGCTCGCTCGTCGACCTGCTGGTCAAGATCCGCCAGCCCCAGCTCTCCAAGCGCCCTGACGAACGGGGGCTCTCCGCCGCGCTCACCGATGCGCTGCCGCCGCTTGACCAGGCGCTGCTGCACAACGTCGCCGAGGCATTCCGCGCCCTCGAGGATGACGCGGCGGAGCTCGAGGCGATGGTCGCGGCGCACGGTGCCGCCGAGCGCTATCTGCAGACCTACCGCGCCTACGCCCGCATGGCCACCCGCCGCCGCGCGGAGCCGCTGCGTCGGACGCAGACGAGCTTCGATCGTCTCAGCCGCGAGCTCGCCGACGCCGGTGAGCGGCTTCGGCTCGCCGTGGCGGAGCTCACCGCCGCGCGCGAGCATCTCGCCGCGCTGCGCACCGAGCACGCCCGCCTCAACGCCCGACTGCAGACGCTGCGGGACGATCCGCTCGCGCGGAGCGCACGTGACCTGCGCCGCGCCGCCGAGGATGCCGAGCAGACCAGGCGCGAGCACGACGAGCTCGACGCCGCGATGCAGCGCGCCGCCGGGCAGATCGCCGCGCGCCAGCAGCGGCTCGCCGACGCCGAGCAGGAGCGCGAACAGGCCACCGACGCCCTGGAGCAGATCCGCCGGGAGGCGACGCTGCACGCGCGCGGGGCTTCGATCGACGTGCCGTTCACCGAGGCACTCGCCGCCCGTGAGCCGAGCGCCCTGCCCCGCGCCGTGGAGGACCTTGTCGCCCGCCAGCAGCAAGGCATCGTCCGGGTCCAGACGCTCGTGCGTGAGCTCGAGGGGACCGAGCGTTGGTTGTCGACCGCACGACACGCCAGCGAGCAGCGACTCGGTGAGCTGGCCGAGACGACCGAACGCCGAGACGTGGCGCGGACCACCGTCGTCGAGCACGGCGCGGAGTACGTCCGTGACGCCCGTGCCCACCTCCGCGAGGTGGCCGAGCTCGAGCTCACCGATCCGGCAGCGGCGTTCGGGCCGCTCGAGGAGTGGCTGGAGACGCTGAGCGGACCCAATCCGCTCGAGCAGGCGCTCTTGACCGCGAACCAACAGGCGATTCGCCGGCTCGAGCGCGCGGGAAGCGAGGCCGAAGGCCGCGCCGAGCAGGCTCGTGGTGTGATCACGGAGCTCGCGCGTGAGGCTGCGGAGCTCGAGGCCGGGGTCCATCCGGCTCCGCCGGTCCCGCCCACGCGCGCACCCGACGTGCGGGCGGGGGGTCCAGGGGCGCCTCTCTGGCAGCTGACCGAGTTCCACGACGGCGTCGTGGAGTCCCGGCGCGCCGGCATCGAGGCGGCGCTCGAGGCCAGCGGGATCCTCGACGCGTGGGTGACCCCGGCCGGGGAGCTGCTCGACCCCCACACCGAGGACATACTGCTCGCGGCAACGGATGTCCGCGTGGACGGTCCGCGGCTGAGCGACGTGATGACTCCGGCGAGCACCGAGAGCAGCGACGTCGCGCCCGGGGACGTGAGCCGGCTGCTCGAGGCGATCGGCCTCGGCGACAGCGACGGCGCGGTGTGGGTCGCCGACGACGGCCGCTTTCACAACGGGGCGCTGCACGGCGCCTGGCACAAACCGGCGGCGCAGTTCATCGGGCACGCCGCGCGGGAGGCCGCCCGTCGCGCCCGGCTCGCCGAGCTGGCCACCGCGCTCAGCGAGGCGCGGGAAGGGCTCGCGGCGATCGAGGCCGAGCTCACGCTGCTCGCCGAGCGCCACGAGCGCCTTGAACGGGAGTTCGGCTGGCGCCCGCTTGACGCGGCGGTCCGTGACGCGCACGCCGCGCTGTCCGCCACCGAGGCCGAGGTGCGCGCCGCGCAGGGACGGCTCGACGCCACGCGCACCGCCGAGGAACAGGCCCGCCTCGCCGCCGAAGCGGCCCGATCGAGCCTCCTCGCCGATGCGACCGACCTCGGCCTGCCCCCGGGCGGTGAGGCGCTGGAGGGCGTCGAGGGCGCGCTCGCCCGCTTTGAGATCGCCGTCGCGACGCTCTGGCCCGCCGGCGAGCGTGCCGCCCGCGCGGAGCGGGCGCTCGCCGATGCGCACGCGGACGCCGAGGAGGCCGAGCGGGCACGGGCGGTCACCGAGAGCCGGCGGACCGAGGTCGAGCACCGCCACGCGGCGGCGGTCGAACGGCGAGACACACTGCAGGCCGGCGCCGGCGCGGCGATCGAACAGCTCGAGCAGCAGATCCGCGAGGTGAACGAGGAGGTGCGCGCCAACGCTTCCGCGCAGGAGCTCGCCGAGGAGCGACTCGGAGCCGCTCAGCGGGGCGAGGGCGTCGCCGAGGCGCGCGAGCGAGAGCTCCAGGGGCAGCTCGAGCGGGCCAGCGAGGATCGGGTCACTGCGGTGGACGGGCTGCGCCGGTTCGCCGGCACCGGGCTGGTCGCCGTCGCCCTCGCCGAGATCGCCCTGCCCGAGGAGTGGAACGTCACCCAGGCGTTGCGGCTGGCGCGAGAGATCGAGCAGGCGCTCGCCGCCGATCCGGACGAGGACGCGCGGTGGGCGCGGTTGCAGCGTCAGGTCAGTGACGAACTCGGGCCGCTCGCCGATGCACTGCGCCGCCATGGCAACGATGCCGCGATGTTCCCGCGCGAGGAGGGGATCGTCGTCGAGATCACCTTCCAGGGCCAGACGAAGACCCTCCCGGAGCTCACCACCGGGCTCGGTGAGGAGGTGGAGCACCGTCAGCGGCTGCTCGGCTCGCGTGAGCGCGAGATCCTCGAGAACCACCTCGTCGGTGAGGTGGCGGGCGCCCTGCAGGAGCTGATCGTCGCCGCGGAGGCGGGCGTGCAGGACACCAACGAGGAGCTCGCCAAACGTCCGACGAGCACCGGCATGCAGCTGCGTCTGCGCTGGACCCCCGACCCCGGCGCGCCGGACGGCCTCGCCGACGCGCGCCGACGGCTGCTGCGCCAGAGCACCGACGCCTGGTCGGAGGAGGACCGCGCGGCGGTCGGCGAGTTCCTGCAGCACCGGATCGACGCGATCCGCGCCGAGGACGTCACCGCGACCTGGATCGAGCGGCTCACCCTGGCGTTCGACTACCGCCACTGGCACCGTTTCACGGTCGAGCGCCGCCAGGGGGACAGCTGGCTTTCGGCCTCCGGCCCATCCTCGGGTGGGGAGCGGGTGCTCGCCGCAAGCGTCCCGCTGTTCGCGGCCGCCTCCTCCTACTACAGCTCCGCCGCCAATCCGGACGCGCCACGGCTGATCATGCTCGACGAGGCGTTCGCGGGTGTCGATGACCGCGCCCGGGCAAAGTGCCTCGGGCTACTGGCGGCGTTCGACCTCGACGTGGTGATGACGAGCGAACGCGAGTGGGGCTGCTATGCCGAGGTTCCCGGGCTCGCGATCGCCCATCTATCACGCATCGACGGAGTCGCCGCGGTGCTCGTCACGCGCTGGGAATGGGACGGCAGCGCCCGCAGCCGTATCGAATCGCCGCCCGAGCCGCCGGCGGTGATCGGCGTGGCTCCGCCCGAGGGACCGCAGCTGTGGGACACGTCGACCACGAACGACTGACGCGGCTGCTCGGCACCCCCGAGACGGCCTGGGTACTCGACCGCGCGCGTCGCCGGCTCGAGCGCGGGCAGTCACTCGACGCGACCGTCACCCTGTCCACCGCGTCGCGTGCAGAACGCGACGCGTTGGCCAGGCTGCTCGGACGACCGCCCCGTTCGGCCCGAGGGCTCTCGGTCGCGCTCGGTGAGCTTGACTCGGTGCTGCGCCGCGCCGGCGTCCATGCGGACGGGCTGGCCGGGGCGGTCGTGACGCTCACCGGGCCGGTGAGCGTTCGCGCCGAGGTCGCGTCCGCCGAGGCGCGGGCGTGGGCGAACACGTTCGCGCCACTCGACGCTCTGGCGACGACTCGGATCGAGCTCCACCCGTGGACCGAGCGACTGCGCGCCACCGGGGTGGTCAAGCGTCTTGCGGACGGATCACCCGCCGCCGGTGCGGACCTGCTGGCGGGGGTCTGCCGGGTGATCGAGGCACTGCCGCGCAATCCGGTCCAGTCACTTCCCACATTCTCGGCCCAGGTGCTCGGACGCGCCCACGCACTGGACGACGGCGAGCCGCTGGGAACGCTCGCCCTCAGTGCCGCCCGCGCGCTCGGGGGCCTGGCGGCAGTCGAGCCGGGCGAATCGCTCTCGGAGGCGCGTCGCGAGGCGTGGGCCGCGGTCGGCGTGCTCTGCGATGAGCTGTCGAGCGTTGTGCTCGCGCTCGGGCTGCCGGGCGGCCCGTCCCCCTCGTCGAGCGCGCTGGTCCTGTCCGCGGCACGGACCGCGGGCGAGCCCGTGTGGCTGACGCTCCGCCAGCTGGTGCGCGGGGCGCCCGTCTGGGAGGAGATCAGCGATGTGTGGATCGTGGAGAACCCCTCGGTGCTCGCGCTGGCCGCCGACCGCCTGGGGCCATACTGCCCGCCCCTGATCTGCACCCACGGCCAACCGCGGGCGGCGACGATGGTGCTCCTGCGTTCACTTGCCGGCGCCGGCGTCAGGCTGCGCCACCACGGCGACTTCGACTGGCCCGGCATCGCGATCGCGAATCTGCTGCATCGCCGTCTGCTGATGCACCCATGGCGGTATGACACCGCGACATATATCGACGCCGCCGCCGCGCACCCGCATACCGCCCCGCTCACCGGTTCGCCGGTTGCCGCGGACTGGGATCCGACGCTCGCGGGCACGATGGCGGCGACCGGGCGTCAGATCGAGGAGGAGCTGGTCGCGCACGGTCTGCTCAAGGACCTCGCGGACGGTCCGCCGCAGCACACTTGAACCGCCGTGTGAGGCGAGCGGCGTGGCGCTGTCGAGAGGAAACTGAGGCTCCCATTGCAGCGCGTATGACACGGAACGTGTGTGACGTAGCGGGGATGGTGGCTACCGGCACAGGGACGCGGCTGATCCCGCTGCCAGGAGCACTCGGCGGGCCGCATCGCCAAATCCCGTTGAGCGCAAGCAACACAACGATGTTGCGGAGAAGCCTCATTCGGCCGTGCGCGAGACAGTCCTGCCCGTCCCGCGGACCGTCTCATGGCTAGCGACGTTGATCACTGCGAGACCAACCCGATCCGCTGGCGCCATTCAGGCTCGAGTCCGACCAACGACTGGTGCGAGCGGTTCCCTTGTGGAATGCGCCGATCCATGGTTTGTGGAGGAGGCAGCATTCGCGCGGGCGCGTCGCCGCCCGCGGGCGCATATGGGGATCGACGCGCGTGAGCGAATCCGCTGTAAGGCGCTCGCGGCCCGGCCGGCGGCCCGCGATCGGAACTCCGGGCAAGTCGCGCGTCGGGCGCGGCCGCAGCGGGCTCTCCCATGCGCGGAACCCGATCGCCAGACGCCGGCCTCGCGGACGATCCCTACCCTAAACCCGATAGCCTCCTGCAAAGGCGATCGTGCGGGGACGTCGCCGCCTCTGCAGTCGCGATGGCGCCGCGACGCCCTCAGCTGCGGGCCAGGAGAGCAGCTGGCGTGTGAGCTGGTGCGCCGATCGATGCGTCAGCGAGACGCGCCGAACCGCGGATGCCGCCACGCCACCCCGCGAGGTACGCCTCGTGGCACTCGATGAGCCCCAAGCGAACGAGGCGGCGAACACTGGTCCGAAGATGGGAAGAAGCTTCCATCGGGTCGACCGACGCCAGCTTCGCATGCCCCGGTGGCAGCGGCGGCCAGCCTAAGTTGTGGTCGAGGGTCGGCCAGGAAGTCGCGGCATGGGAAGGACATCGGCTCCACCGCCCTGAGCTCGATTCAACACTCGTCAGCCATGAGGTAGCACCCAACGCCCGTCCGAAATCACGATGACCGTCGCTGAGCCTCGGCCAAGCAGGCGTCCATTCGTCCAGTCCAGGGCGACGGCCTCGAGCGGATTTCAAGCGACGCCGAGACCGGGGGTTGGTAAGTAGTTCGTCACTATTGGAGTAGACCGTTGCGCCTTTCGAGATCGATCACCGCCGCAGCTGCTGCGGCGTCCTTGCTCACCGCCGGAGCCGCGAGTGCCCGCGCTGAGTCTCCACAGTCTCCGGGTCACCACATCGCAGGAGTTCCCGCCTGGGTACGCGGCGGCAACGCGATCTGCCACACCGCGACCGCCGAGCTGTCGCGCGAGTCGAGAGTCGGGGGCGACAATCCGAGCCCGGCGCAGATCCTTCGCTCGTTTGGCGACGAGTCCCGCACATTTCTGTGGGAGTCACGTGCGTTCGGGGCACTCCCGGTTCCCGCCTCGTGGCACGCTCCGGTGCGGAACGTCATGACTCTGTACAAGTATGCGGGTAAGGAGATGCGGTACGCAGTAGAAGAAGACAACTACGGCGACACAGGCCAGGCCCAGATCGACATCAACTACTCCCAGAAGACGGTGGACGACGCCGGGAACATCGTCCGTGCACTTGGCCTCAGCGGGTGTGGCGGCGAGTAAGCCTCAGTCCTGAGCAACTGCGCTGAGAGGCGTCCGGTATTACGAACCTGCGACCTTCGGGTTATGAGTTGCGAAAAGGGCCTCTGGTTCGCCGCAAATTGGGCGAGATTTGGCGTCCGAAAAGCCCCGCTTTCGCGGCTGTTTTGAGGCTAGTTTGGTACTCAAAGTGGTACTCCACGGACGAGTGGTACTCCGCTGGTACTCCACCGATGTTCTTCGCTCGTGCGATGCCGTCCGACGCGACCCCTCTTCCGACCGCCGCTCTGATCGTCTGCGAGCAGCGCGGCGAGGCGCACTACGAGGCGAAGTTCCGCTACGGCGGCCGGCAGGTGAAGCGACGCATCGGACGGGCGTGGCTGACCCGCGATGACACAGGCGGCTGGCGGCCGCGGCGCGGCCGCGTGCCCGACGGGTACCTCGACGAACGGCGCGCGCACGTGGCCGCCGCCGAGTTCGTCCGCAGCTACGTCAAGGACGTCAACGAGTCAGAGCGCGTCGAGCGCGAGCGCCGCACCCGCGGCGTCACCTTCCGCGAGCTCGCGCACGGGTATATGGAGTGGCTTGAGAAGGTCCGCGGCGCCAAGCCCTCGACGATCCGCTCCCACCAATCCGACCTCGCCGAGCCGGGCGACGCCGCACAAGCGCGGCACCGGCACGACGGCGGGACTCATCATGGCCGCGCTCGGCGACCGGCCGGCGGCGAAGATCACCCCGGCCGAGGTCGAGGCAGCTGCTGCAGACGGTCGCCGCCACCGGCGTGTCGGCCCGCAGCGTGAACCGGGCCCGGGAGATCGTCTGCGCCGCGTTCAACTACGGGATGAAGCCGACGACGTACTCGCTGCCGACCAATCCCGCCCTCGGCACCGACCGCCGGCGCGTGCCCGAGCCCGGCGTGCTGCTGTTCTACTCGCCGGAGGAGATCGAGGCCATCGCCCGCTCGCTGCGAGGCCGGCTTCCACCGTCCCGACGTGTCTGGCCCGCGGCGAGCTCGAGCTCTTCGAGGACGACCGCGACAGCGAGGCGATCCGCGTCGCCGCCTACTCCGGGCTGCGCCTGGGAGAGCTCCTGGCGTTGCGCTGGCGCGACGTCGACTGGACGGGCTCGGCGCTGACGATCAGCCGCTCGCTGTCCTCCGGCGTCGAGGGCACGACCAAGACCGGACACGTCCGGCGCGTGCCGATGGCCGACCAGGCCGCGGCCGCACTCGACCGGCTCTCCCAGCGCCAGGATTTCGTCTCCCCGGACGACTACGTCTTCTGTAACGCCCTGGGCCGGCCGCTGGACGGCTCGGCGCTGCGCCGCCGCTACAAGCGGGCCCGCGACGCCGCCGGCCTGCGCCCGCTCCGCTGGCACGACCTGCGCCATACGTTCGGATCGCTGCTCGTCGCCGGCGGCGTCGACCTCGTGAGCATCAAGGACGCGATGGGCCACTCGCAGCTGACCACCACGAGCCGGTACCTCCACGCCCGCCCGGCGACCGAGCGCGCCGCCGCGTTCACCGCCGCGTTCGGAGGCGGCGCGCCCACGGCTCCGTCGCTCCGAGGGCGAGACAGCTTCGAGCAGCCAGACGCGCCGTAGCGAGATCCGAGGCTCACGTGCGTGACGACTGCCCCTGTGATCCTTCCCTTCGATTCGGTGTTACGGAAGGATCATGCCGATCCTTTCGTATGAGGTGGATGCGAAAGGCTTACGTCCAGGGCGCTCGCGCGCGGTTCCGGCCCTCGCGAGTCCTTTTCGTCAGGTGATCGCCGCACTCACGCGGACGCCCAGTGATTGGATCCGCGGCAAGGCGATCGTCCGATCGCAAGCCAGGCGGCGAGCGCATTCTCGCCAAAGCAGGCGCGCCGCATCCCATCCCTCACTCGGCGCGAGCGCTGGCCGTTGATTCCAAGCGTCAGCCCCGGGAGAGCGGGTTTGTCGCCCCAGGACGCTGTCGGATGGACGAAGGCTCTGAAAGAAGGGCTCCGCGCGATCAGTGGGCCGACTTATCGCTCCGGCTCTTCCTGCGCTACCTCCTTCGGGACTGGAATGAAGGTCGCTCGTAGTTCCGCGTAGCGCGCGAGCTCTGGCTGGCTCGACGCTATAGGAGTCGCGGCCTCGGCTTTGGCATCGGCGAGTTCTTCCTCGACGCGCACTCTCGGCACCGAGACCCGTGGGTCATCGCGCAAAATCTCTGTGAGCTTCCATGCAGGCACTACTCCAGCCATGCTGCTCTCGGCAAACACCTTCGTCGACTGCCCGTTCTCCCAAATTCTCTGTGGGACGAGAAGACGTCCCCAATCGACCCCTAGCACCCAGTACTTGCTGATGAGCGTGCGAAACGGCGTATCGGGAGGCGCCTTGGTGAAGAGGGACAGCGTGCCAGGAGTTACCCAGTAGACCAGCACAGCCGACCCGCTGAAGCCGGAGATCGAGCGCATATCGACCAAGAAGCTCTCTTGGTCAGCATCGCGCTCGTCTTGGTGGATCAGTTGCGGGAACATCGATAGATTCCCGAATCGGACAGTAGGGTCGTCGAACTGCTCACCGAAGTAGTTGACGTATCGGCCGACCATCAGACAGTCGTCTCCGATGCTTGGTCCAGCACCCCACCGGAAGTCTTCAACCGAGATGAGGCGCTCAGAGTCGAAATAGTGGTAGAGCGTCGCGGGGGTCCCCGCCTCCCGCACCTTTTCGATAACCGCGGGCATCGGCCCAAGTGGCAGAACCGCGACGTCATCGCCGCTGGAGTGTGTGATCCAGTCCGCCGGCCGAGTTGGAATGACCTCTACTTTTCGGCTTCCTTTGGTCACGCGGATGGCGCCACAACGCTTTGCCACGTGCTGATTGGTGACCGCATACATGTGCACGAGCTTGCCGGCACTTACCTCGGAGGGCATCGCTACCAGGAATCCCGATCCGCCAGCAGAAGAGCGTCTTTGCGCATCCGCAACGGTCTCATACAAGAAGATTCCTGCCTGGGTGATGTTCGGCGGCAGGTACGGCATCAGGGTTGATTGTCCCAACCGCGGCAAGGCTGTCCGGCCGTGTCGGTTCGCAATTAATGGCTCGCGAGCGAGCGTCCGCCTGGCTACGCTCGCCTTTAGCGATCCAGACCGTCCTCTCTGGTGGCTGCTCCGCGACGCGAGCGCTGCTCCGGTTTGAGAAGCTGGACGGGATGGATCGGACCAGCGCGGTGGCCATGCTCGATCGTCTGCACGTCGCCCAGAACGTCTTCTACGGCGGCGGCGAGGAGCAGCAACTACGAGCTCTGCTTGACCCCGACATCACCTGGACGGTCCCCGGCGGCAGTCCGATCGCCGGCACGTACCGGAGCATCGAAGAAGTCTTCGGCTACTTCGCCCGGCGGCGCGATCGCGCGGGGGGAACCTTCCAGATGCATCGCCGAGACGTGCTGGCCGGAGACGGTTCGCGGATCGCGGCTCTCACCGACGGGACCGCGTCGATCGCCGGGATGAAGCGCGCTTGGTCGACGGTCGGGCTCTATGAGATCACCGAAGGTGACCGGATCAGCGCGTGCTGGCTGCTGCCGCTCGACCAAACGGCGTTCGACGCAATCTGGTCCGCCTGACCGACGACAGCTCCGAACCCACGGTCACCGAGCCGAAGAACTCGACGCCGCAGACGACCGCTTTCGCCTCCTCAACAGGCGGCGGCTGGGCGCCTGCTTGGCGACGACGGCGCTGCTCCGCCCGGCCGGGAGGAGACTCTTCTCGAGACTGCTGGAGCGGCGACGAACCGGAAGCGATGGGACTGGCGGAGCCGCTTCGGCTTCTCGTCCGATCCGGCAGCCTCTGGAGACTGCCCAAAAATTGCGAGGTCGGGCCTGTTGGCGGAGATGGAGTGAAGCGGGGCTGGCCTTTCACGTCTTCTAACGAAATCGCTCCACGGCGGTGCTGGCTGGGGCGGCCCTGTCCTTCTCGAATCCGTGCGCAACTCGTTAGCTTTTCTCAGCTCACCTCGGTACGGTTCTGCGGCGATGAGTGGGAAATGGCCACGGGGCGGTGGCAGAGCGTACGCATTGATAGGGCCGATCGCGGCCGTGCTCGTCGCGTTCGCTTTCTCCAGCGGCGCCGCGGCCGGCGCGACTGCCAAGACGAAGCTCCTTCGACTGAGCGCCACGCCGAGCATCGTCAGGTCCGGGCGCGAGGTCAGAGCGCGAGTGGTCGGAAGCCGGCGAAGCTGCTCGGTGGCGCTACTCCGATCCCAGCATCTGGTCCGAGTCTGGAAGCTGAAGCCGCATCGAACCAGTGTGAGGTTCCGGGCCGGTCGCGCGACGGGGCGCTGACAGTGTCGGCGAGGTGCGGTTCGAAGACGCGGATCGCGACGGTCTGGGTTGTCTCGCGCCCTCATCACGGAATGGTGCTGCTCGAGCGGGAGCGACGGTCCGGACTGGAGGCCGGAGGACCGATCTTCGCGCCCGCATCCGCACTGGCGGTCGATGCGCTGTCGTCGAGTCGTGTGGCTCCCGCGAGCGTTGCGCACGACTCGTCGAGCGTTCGCGCGGCGATCGTGTCAATCGCCGAATCTCAGCACTTCACAGGCCCTAACGCTTCTGAATGCAACCCATACAGCGCCTATTGGGAGCACAGGAGTGACTGTGCGAACGGCGGGTTTATCGACGCGTGGTGCGCGGATTTCGCCGCGTGGGTCTGGAGGCACGCGGGTGTCTCGTTCGTCTACGGCTGGTCTGGGACGGAGATCAACGCGGCGGCAAGCAGCTTCTACGTCTGGGGCAGGACACGGACAACTTTCACTTGGTGTCGAGCGGGTATCAGCCTGAGCCGGGCGATGTCGCCGTCTACGGTTCCCTCCCGGCCGTCGACCATGTTGGCATCTTTATTGGCGGCTCAGCGGCGCATCCGACCGTGGTCAACGGCAACTGGGGTAGTCCCTCATCGGTTGCCTACCGTGAGTCGCGGCACCAGCATGGAGCCGAGGAGTGGCGGTGGGGCGCCGCTGGCTGGCTACGTCTCCGTCCCCAGTGGCAAGAGCGGTGGTGGTGGCACCGGCACCGGCCCCGGCGGGCTGGGCGGTCCCACGGGTCCTGGAACCGGACCGGGTGGCCCATCCACCTCATCGAATAATTAGCAGCTTGCCTTCAATTCCGGTTCCCTGTGGACCATTGGGGTTGACGACCGCGGCAGCAGCAGCCTCGGGATGGCGCCTGGCACGAATCCAAGCATCACCTACCTGACCAACGGTGGCTGGGAAGGAGCGTTCCAGTCAAATGACGGCAGCTTGTGGATCGTCGGGAACGACGACCGCGGCGACATGCAACTCGGGATGGCGCCCGGCACAAGCCCCAGCATCACGGCGATGCCCAACGGGGGCTGGGAGGCTGCATTCCAAGCACCGGACGGACATCTCTGGGTCGTTGGAAGCGACGACCGCGGCGATATGAACCTCGGAATGGAGGCCGGAACAAGCCCGAGCATCACGACCTTGACCAACGGCAGCTGGGAGGCCGCTTCTTGCAAATGCTCGGGAAGGCAATGACCTCTGGGTTGTTGGCCCCACCGATGTCCGTGGTGATATGCAATTGGGAGTTGAGCCTGGAACGAGCCCGAGCATCACCGGTCTGAGCAATGGAAGCTGGGAGGCCGCTTGGAACGCTCCAGGCAATGACCTCTGGGTCGACGGCCCGACCGACGTCCGTGGCGATATGCACCTCGGCGTCGCATCCGGGACCAACCCAAGCATCGCCGGGCTCACCAACGGGCAGCTGGCAGGCCGCTTGGAACGCTCCAGGCAATGACCTCTGGGTTGTTGGCCCCACCGATGTCCGTGGTGATATGCAATTGGGAGTTGAGCCTGGAGCGAGCGCCTGGAGCATCACCGGTCTGAGCAATGGAAGCTGGGAGGCCGCTTGGAACGCTCCAGGCAATGACCTCTGGGTCGACGGCCCGACCGACGTCCGTGGCGACATGCAACTCGGTATGAGTTCTGGCACCAGCCCAAGCATCACCCCGTGAGGCCGGATACCTACGAACGAATACGGGCGTGTCGCCACACGCGACGAGTCGTGGTTGTCGGAATGCCGCGTTGTCCTTCAGCAACTGGCAATCGAGGCTGGCTGCAGATCTCGCTACCGCCACGGGCAGAAATACCTGGACGCAGGACGCCCACACTGCCGCTCCTCCGCCGCGCGCGGGCAAGGAGGCCGTGCTTGCCCGGATTCAGAACGCTGACCGCCGCAATCGAACGACCAGCAGCGCCCCTAGGGTTTGCACCGAAACCTTCCGGCCCCGGCCCGGCAGAGTCGCCGAGACTCTCCCGGTCGTCCACACCCGGCACTGATGCGACATAGGCGTCGATGGCCGCAAATGTCACGCGAGCAACAGCCCGGCGCGCTTGTCCGCCGTTCTGCTGGACGGCGGCACCAAGCCTGTGTGGCTTCCGCAACGTAAGATGAAGCCTCCGCGGCGACGACGCGGAGGATGGCTCGAAGTCATCGGACAACCCCGGCCCGTCGACCAGCTGACTATTGTAGTTTTCGCGGGTCCGTTGTGTCTGGGCGGGACCGTACCTTCTTCGCTATGGAAGTCGTCGGCCTGATTGTTGCCTTGTTCGCCGCCGGGGGGCGGGCGCGGTAGCCCGCATGGAAGGCGTGGGCAAACGGTCAGCCTCACTGATGCGATGCGTCGTGACGAGCGGCGCGACCGGCTCGAGGAGCAGGTCCCGCGAGCTCGCGGACGCGCTCCTTCGCGTGCAGCTCACGGCTGACCGCCATCCGCAACGCAACGTCACACCGGTGACCCCAACATTGGACACCGTACGAGGACGCCCTCGACAATCTACGCCTCGCGCTGACGT
>CAVSSZ010000002.1:0-568840 GCA_963730725.1 uncultured Solirubrobacteraceae bacterium
TTCTCGACGATCTCGCGGTTGATCCCCTTCGGCGCCTTGTACAGGTAGTTCTCGGCGTCGCGGAAGCCGTAGCGTTCGTCGTAATCGGAATTGATGCCACGTAGAGCTGCGTTCTCAGCCGGCTCGGGCGTGGTCAGAGTGTCGGGAGTGGCCACTTACTCCACCTCCAGCTTGATCGTGTCGTCCTCGATGATCACCGGGAACGTGTCCACGGGAACGTATGCGGGCAGGGTTCGCGGCTTGCCGGTCGTCAGATCGAACAGCGAGCCGTGGCGCGGGCACTCGACGGTGCACGTCGCCTCGTCGAACTCGCCCTCAACGAGCGGTCCGTCGTCGTGGGAGCACCGATCCTCAATCGCATAGACGGTTCCGGCGCAGTTGAACACGCCGATCTCGAGGTCCTCCCACGTCACGAGCCGCTTCTCCCCTGGGGCCAGCTCTGACAGTGGACAGACGTCGATGATCGTTGGCACGTGAGCTCTCGTCGAAAAACCTAGCGTGGGGATCGGATATCCCCTCGTCGAGTGTAGCGAGGGTCCCTGGAGCGGCCCCGGTGCGGCTGCGCCCCCGTCCGGCCGCCGGTGGAGACCTTCCGGCAGTGCCGCATCCGCGCCGGGCGGGTCAGACGCCGGTGCCGGCGGAGCGGTCGCTCTCCGGCGTCTCGGGCTCCCAGCCGGTGGAGTGCCCGAGCGAGGCGCTCTTGATCACCTTCAATGACAGCAGCGCGCACTTCATCCGCGTTGCGGAGATGTCGATGCCCAGCAGATCGAGGATGAATGAGCGGTCGAGCGTCATCACCTCGGAGACCTTCTTGCCCTTGATCTCGTCGGAGGCCATCGAGGCCGCCGCGGTCGAGATCGCGCAGCCGCGACCTTCGAAGCGAACCCCCTCGATGCGCTCGTCCTCGCCGACGGTGAGCTGTACCGTGAACTCGTCCCCGCACAGCGGATTCATGTCGTGAAACTCGAAGTCGACGCGCTCGAGCTCAGGTGCGTCGGGCGAGAAATTGTGCGGACGCTTGTAGTGCTCGAGGATGTTCTCGCGGTAGAGGTCGTCCATCGGTTCCTCCTATAGCTGCAGGACCCGCCGAACCTCGGCCAGGCCCTCGATCAGCCGATCGGTGTCGGCGGTCGTGGAGAACGTCGAGTAGGAGGCCCGGGTCGTCGCCGTCGCGCCGAGACGGCGCATCAGCGGCTGGGCGCAGTGGTGGCCGGTGCGCACGCAGACGCCCTCGCGGCCGAGGATCTCGCCGACGTCGTGCGGATGCGCGCCGTCCAGCACGAACGAGACGAGCGCGCCGCGGTCCTCCGCCTCGGCCGGGCCGTGCAGCGTGATGCCGGGGACCGCCGCCAGACGCCCGAGCGCGTCCTGCATGAGCGCGCGCTCATGAGCGCGGATCCGCTCGATGCCGATCGCGCGGACCCAGTCGACGGCCGCGCCGAGGCCGATCGCTTCGGCGATCTGCGAGGTCCCGCCCTCGAACTTCCACGGCAGGTCCGTCCACGTCGACTCGGTCTCGCCGACGGTGCGGATCATGTGCCCGCCGCCCATGAACGGGGGCATTGCCTCCAGCAGCTCGCGGCGGCCGTGCAGGACGCCGATGCCGGTCGGGCCGTAGAGCTTGTGGCCGGTCCAGGCGTAGAAGTCGGCGTCGATCTCACGCAGGTCGACCGGGATCTGGGGAACCGCCTGGGCACCGTCGATCACGACGACCGCGCCCGCCTCGTGGGCGCGCGCAGTGATCTCCGCGACGGGGTTGATCGTGCCGAGCACGTTGGAGATGTGGCCGAGCGCAACCAGCTTGGGCCGGCGGGCGAGCAGCTCCGTCAGTGAATGGTCGTCGAGGCGCCCGTCGTCGTCGACGTGCACGTAGGCGAGCTCGGCGCCGACATCGGCGGCGAGCATCTGCCACGGCACGACGTTGGAGTGGTGCTCGGCCTCGGTGAGCACGATCAGGTCGCCGCTGCCGACGTTCTGGCGTCCCCACGTGTAGGCGACCAGGTTGATCGACGCGGTGACGTTGCCGGTGAAGATCGTCTCCTCGATGCTCGAACCCAGCCAGTCGGCGATCCGCTCACGCGCCCCCTCGAACGCGTCGGTCGCCTCGACGGCGAGCGGATACACCCCCCGGTGCACCGACGCGCGGTAGGAGCGGTAGTAGGCGTCCATCGCGTCGACGACCGGCTCCGGGGTGAGCGAGGTCGCCGCCGAGTCGAGGTAGACGACCGGACGGCCGCCGAACTCGCGCCGCAGGACGGGGAAGTCCTCGCGGGTCGCGCTCAGGTCCGCGGTCGCGATTGTGCCCTGCGTGTCGATGTCCAGCCCGCTGCTCACGAGGCGACCGGCTCCTCGGCGAGCTCGTCGGTGATCCAGCCGTAGCCCTGCGATTCGATCTCGCTGACGAGGTCCGGGCCGCCCTCACGGACGATCCGGCCCTTGTAGAGGATGTGGACGTGGGTCGGCTGCACGAGGTGCAGGATCCGCTGGTAGTGGGTGATGATCAGGACGCCCGTCTGCCCGGCGGAGTCGGTGACGACCGAGTTGACGCCGTTGGCGACGACCTTCAGAGCGTCGACGTCGAGCCCCGAGTCGGTCTCGTCGAGGATCGCCAGCTTCGGCTTCTGGAGCGCGAGCTGGAGGATCTCCATGCGCTTCTTCTCGCCGCCGGAGAATCCCTCGTTGAGGTAACGCCGGGAGAACTCCTCCGGGACGTTGGTGAGCTCCATCGCCGTCTTGACGGTCGAGGCGAACTCGCGCAGCGAGATCGGGTCCTCGCCGTTCTCCTCACGATGCGCGTTCATCACGGTGCGCAGATACTTGGTGACGGTCACGCCCGGCACCGAGACGGGGTACTGGAAGGCCATGAACAGCCCCATACGGGCCCGCTCATCGGTGTCGGCCTCGGTGATGTCCTCGCCGTTCCAGATGATCTCGCCCTCGGTCACCTCGAGCCCGGGGTGGCCCATGATGACGTTGGCCATCGTCGATTTGCCCGAGCCGTTGGGGCCCATCAGCGCGTGGATCTCGCCTCCGCGGACGGTGAGATCGAGACCGCGCAGGATCTCCTTCTCGCCGGCGCGAGCGTGCAGGTTCTTGATCTCGAGGTCTGGCATGCGTCCTTCCGCTTTCGGTTCGGGTATCAGTCGGTCTGAGTGGTGGTCGCCGGCTCAGGGGAGGCGAGCGCGGTGCGGGACGCCACGGGCCCGCCGGCGAAGCGCACCAGTTCGGCGAGCGTCATCTCCTGCAGCGAGCGGATGATCCCGCCCTGCACGCGCGTCCAGAGAAGCTTGGTGGCGCAGCCGCGCCCACCGTCGGGGCCGTGCGAGCAGACGACCCGCTCGGTGTGATCGGAGACGAAGCACTCCATCGGGGCGATCGCGCCCTCCAGCGCCTGCACGACCTCGTCCATCGCGATCTGCTCCGCCGGGCGCGCCAGCCAGTAGCCGCCGTGCGCGCCGCGGGCGCTCATCACCAGGCCGGCGCGCTTGAGTCGCGCCACCACCTGCTCGAGATAGGCGAGCGGCAGCCCCTCGGCGTCGGCCAGCGCCTTCAGCGAGGTGGGATGCTCCGGCGCCTGGCGGCCAAGCTCGACCATCAGGCGCACGCCGTACTCCGCTTTGGAGGAGAAGATCATCGCTGTCGTCAAATCCTAGCGCCGCGGTCGGTTTAGCCCCGAAGGCCTGACCTGACGGGCGGGGAGGCCTGTATCACGTGTAGGGTCCGCCCATGGACACGACCCTCGCGAGCTCCGAGGACATCGCGCGCGCGGCCGAGCTCGCGCGCGAGCACGGGCGCTTCGGCATCGATACCGAGTTCATGTCCGAGGGCCGCTACCGCGCGCTCCTCTGCCTGGTCCAGGTGTCCGTCGACGGTGCGCCCGGGGAGACGGGGGCCGGCCAGGCGGATTCCGAGCCGGGCGAGCCGCTCGTCCTGCTGATCGACTCCCTCACCGACGTCGACGTCACGCCGCTCGCCGGGCTGCTCGGCGACCCGTCGATCGAGGTCGTGCTCCACGCCGGTCGTCAGGACGTCGCGATCCTTCGCCGGGCCTGGCACACCGAGATCAACAACATCTTCGACACCCAGATCGCCGCGGGCTTCGCGGGCGGCAGCGCTCAGGCCGGCTACGGCAACCTGCTCGGCTCGGTTCTCGGGCTGCGTGTCGGCAAGACCGCCAGTTACACCCGCTGGGACGCCCGCCCGCTCACCGCCGAGCAGCTCGGCTACGCGGCCGAGGATGTCGTCCACCTGCTGGCGCTCGCCGACGAGATCCGCCGCCGCCTTGGCTCCACCGGACGGCTGGAGTGGGCGCGCGAGGAGTGCCGCAGGCTCGAGTCCGCGACCGACGAGCGCGACCCCGACACCGCGTGGGAGCGACTGCCGCGCGTCGGCCAGCTCGACCCCCGCTCACGCGCGGTCGCCCGCGAGCTGGCAGCCTGGCGCGAGCGCACCGCCGCTGCGGCCGACCGCCCGGTCGGCTCGATCGTCGCCGACCCCGCACTCGTCGAGCTCGCCAAGCGCAAGCCCTCGAACCCCCAGGGCCTCGAGCAGATCCGCGGCCTGCACCCGCCCGTGATCAAGCGGCGCGGCGGTGCGATCCTCGAGGCGATCGCCCGCGGCCGCGAGGCAGAGCCGATCGCGCGCGAGGAGGCGCGGGGGCGCTCGGAGCCCGGCGATGCACCGCTGATAGCGCTCGTCGAGTCGCTGCTGCGCGCCCGGGCGCTCGACGCGGGTCTCGCCTACGAGCTGATCGCCGCCCGCGCCGAGCTCGAGCAGATCGTCGGCGCGGCGCGCCGGCACGACCCCGAGCCGCCGGTGCGCACGCTGCAGGGGTGGCGCTCGGAGCTGGTCGGGGACGATCTGCGAGCGCTGTTGGCCGGGCAGCGGGCGCTCTCGGTCGGGGACGGCCGGCGGTTGGCCGTGCGCGACGTCTGAGCTGGACGACCCGATCACTGCCTCGCGCGTCAAGGCGGCGCGCCACCGCGAGGGACCGCCGGCCTACCCCAGCCCTGGCACCACGAGCATCGACAGCGCCGCGGCGCCCGCCGACGCCTCGTGCCGCAGCTCCGCCACGATCGCCGCCGAGCGGTGCAGGTTGCCCTTTCCGATCGCCACCAGGTCGGTCGCGGCAGGCCCGTAGGAGACCCAGCGGCGCCCGCCCGGCGCAGACGCCGACGCCTCACCCGCGACCTCTCCTCCGCTCGCGCTCCAGCCGGCGTTGGCGAGCGCCGCGCGCTCGGCGGCCATCAGCGCCGTCTGACTGCCCCGCGCGGCGGCGCCCGAGGCGACGACGACGAGCTCACGGCCGCAGAAGCGATGGTCGCCGTGGTCGCACAATGCGACGTTCGTGACGATCCGCAGATGGGAGGCCAGGGGCGGCGGACCGCCCGGGCCCGAACCCGCGGCGCCGCATGCCGCGAGCGGGAGCGCGGCGGCGCCGAGCAGAGCCGCGGAAAGCCGCCGGGTGAGCTTCACGCCGCCTCACGTTAACCTGTGCAGCCGCGATGTCGAGCACGGACGCCATCCTCAACGACCCCGAGCTGCTGGAGACCGCGTGGGATCTCGCCCCGCTGGTCGACGGCGACGAGGAGCACGGCGTCGAGCGCGCCCTCGACGAGGCCCGTGACCGCGCCGAGCGGTTCGCGACCGCCCACGCCGGGCGCATCGCCGAGCTCGACTCGGCGGGGTTGGTGGAGGCGATGGACGAGCTGGCCGAGATCAGCGAACTGCTCGGCCGCTGCGGCTCCTACGCGATGCTGCGGTTCTCGACCGACACCTCGGACCCGGCGCGTGGCGCGATGCTGCAGCTCGTCCAAGAGCGCGCGACCGACATCGAGACGCGCCTGCTGTTCTTCGAGCTCGAGTGGGCGTCACTCGAGGACGAACGCGCCGAGGAGCTGCTGGGCAGCGACGCGCTCGAGTTCTGCGCCCACTATCTACGCAACGCGCGCCGGTACCGCCCGCATCTGCTCACCGAGCCGGAAGAGCGGATCATGACCGAGAAGGCGATCGCCTCCCAGGCCGCCTGGGCGCGGCTGTTCGGCGAGCTCGTCGCCGCCGTGCGCGTCGAGATCGCCGGCGAGCAGCTCCCGCTCGACGTGGCGCTCAGCCGCCTTCAGGCCCCGGATCGCGAGCTGCGCCGTAGCGTCGCCGAGGCGGTCACCTCTGCGCTCGAGCCCGGGCTGCGCACCCGCGCGTTCATCTACAACACGCTCGTCCACGACAAGAGCGTGGACGATCGGCTTCGCAAATACCCGCACTGGCTGGCGGCGCGCAATCTCGCCAACGAGGCGTCCGACGAGTCGGTGATGGCGCTCATCACCGCCGTCCGCGCGCGTTTCTCGATCCCGCAGCGCTGGTACCGGCTGAAGGCCCAGCTGCTCGGCGTCGAGCGCATCGCCGACTACGACCGCTCCGCGCCCGTGCTCGAGGAGGAGCTGACCTTCAGCTTCTCCGACGCGCGCGAGCTCGTGCTCGATACCTACGCGTCGTTCGATCCCGAGGCCGGCCGGATCACGCGGCGGTTCTTCGACGAGCGCTGGATCGACGCCCCGGTCCGGCCGCACAAGCGCGGCGGCGCGTTCTGTGCCTACACCGTTCCGAGCGTGCACCCGTACGTGATGCTGAACTTCACCGCACGGCGACGTGACGTGCTCACGCTGGCCCACGAGCTCGGGCACGGGCTGCACGCGGCGCTCGCTCAGCCCCGCGGCGTCTATCACCAGCACACTCCGCTCACGCTCGCGGAGACCGCGTCGGTGTTCGGCGAGCAGCTCGTGTTCGGCCGGATGCTCGACTCGGTGCCCAGCGACGACGCGCGACTGTCGCTGCTGGCCGAGCAGCTGGAGGGCGCGATCGCGACCGTCTTCCGCCAGATGGCGATGAACCGCTACGAGCACCTCGTCCACACGTGGCGCCGCGACGAGGGCGAGCTCTCGGTCGACCGGATCAACGAGGCGTGGCTGGAGAGCCAGGGCGAGCTGTTCGGCGACGCCGTGGAGATCACCGAGGGCTACCGGACGTGGTGGTCCTACGTGCCGCACTTCATCAACAGCCCGGGGTACGTCTACGCGTACGCCTATGGGCAGCTGCTCGCACTGTCGGTCTACGGCCGCTTCCGCGAGGCGGGGCAGGGTTTCGCGCCTGACTACCTCTCGCTGCTCGCCGCCGGCGGCTCGCGCAGCCCCGAGGAGCTCGGGGCGATGGTCGGCATCGACCTGGCCGACCCCGGTTTCTGGGACTCCGGCCTGGACATCATCGAGTCGATGCTCCGCTCCGCCGAGGAGCTGGTCGCGGCACGGCCGGCCGCGGGCTGACCCGCCCGGCTCAGTGGGCGCGCGCCCGGCGGGTGCGCGAGCGCTCCTCCTGGCGCTCCACGACCTGCGCGATCAGCCGCAGGAACTGATCGATCCCCGTCGCCTTCGCGTCGCCGTGCTCGAACGCGGCCCGCCAGTCGGCGATGTGACCGCGGGTGGCAAGCTCGTTGAACGTCGCGCGCTGGATCTCCAGGCGCACCTGGGAGTCGGCGGCGATGTCCTTTATCACCACCGGTCCGGGCATCTGCACGCGGTACATCTGCACGTCGCCGCGCCCGTGCAGATCGACCCCGGCAACGAGCTTGAGCGGAGCGAGCGCGGGCACCTCCTGCAGAAACCGCGTGACCGCGGTCTCGATCAGGGCTTTGGTGTCTGACTGCGAGGACAGGGCGCGCAGTCTACGCGTGGGTCGCGCGATCCGGTAGTCACATCAGATCGGGTAGTGCCGGGCTTCCTCGGAGACCGTCACCCACTGCGTCGCGGTGAACTCGTGCAGGACCTGGCCGGAGCCGAAGCGTCCCCAGCCCGAGCCCTTGACCCCGCCGAAGGGCGCGGTCGCCTCGTCGTGGACGGTCGCACCGTTGACGTGGCAGATGCCCGACTCGATGCGGCCTGCGACCTGCAGCGCTCGGTCGACGTCCCGGCCGAACACCGCGGCAGACAGTCCGTATTCGGTGTCGTTGGCGAGTCGCACGGCGTCGTCGGTGTCGTCGGCGGCGAGCACGGCCACCACGGGACCGAACGACTCCTCGGCGTAGATCCGCATCTCGGATGTCACTCCGTCGACGACCGTCGGCCGGTACACGGTTCCCTCGTGGCCGCCGCCGTGGATCCTCGCCCCATGCGCCCGCGCATCCTCGAGCAGCTCCGCCAGATGGCTGCCCGCGGCCTCGCCGACCAACGGCCCGACCATCGTTCCGGGTTCGAAGGGACTGCCGGAGGTGAGTCCCTCGGCGCGCTCCACCAGGCGGTCGAGGAACGAATCGTGCACGGAGCGATCGACCACGATGCGCTCGGTCGACATGCAGATCTGACCGGAGTTCATGAACGCCCCGAAGTTCGCGGCCGCCGCCGCGGCGTCGAGATCCGCGTCGTCGAGCACGACCAGTGGCGCCTTGCCGCCGAGCTCGAGCAGCGTTCGCTTGAGCAGCGGGGCCGCCTGCGCGGCGATCATCCTGCCCACCCGGGTCGAGCCGGTGAAGTTGATGTGCGCGGTCCCGTCATGGCTGATGAGCGCACCGACGACCTCGGCCGCGTCGCCTGGATCGTTCGTGATCAGCCCGATGACGCCTGCCGGCGCGCCCGCCTCGACCAGCGCCTCCGCGATCGCGGCATGCACCCGAGGACTCTGCTCCGACGCCTTGAGGATGACCGTGTTGCCGAGCGCAAGCGGCCACACCACGGCGCGGGCGGCGAGGATCACCGGAGCGTTCCACGGGGCGATCCCGACGCACACGCCGAGCGGCCTGCGGACCGCCGTGGAGCGCAGGCCCGGGACCGCGCTCTCGACCGTCGCGTCCGTCGGCTCGAGTGCGAGCTCGCCCGCCGCCCGGAACATCGACGCCGCCAGCCCGACATTGAACATGCCCCAGCCGAACGTGCCTGAGGTTTCCTCGGACATCGTCTGAGCGATCTCCTCCGCGCGCCGTTCGAGCGCGTCGCCGGCCGCAACGAGCAGCTCGCGTCGGGCCTCGGGCGTCGCCTGCGACCACGCGGCGAACGCGCGGGCGCTCGGCGGCGACCGCATCATCGACGTCCACCGCCCGCGCCGCGGCCTGGCGGGTGACCACGTCACCCGTGAAGCCGTTGACGACGTCGTGGGTCGCGCCTGCGCGGGCAGCGCGCCATTCCCCGTCGATCAGCAACTGCTGCTCCTTCGCGGCCATCGTCTCTCCAGTCGGTTGTGGTCCGCCGTACGGTCTCACAGCCGGCGTGCGGCTGTGTCGCGGCTAGATCTTGTGTCGCTCGAGCAGCTTGCGGCCGATGACCATGCGCTGGATCTCCGAGGTGCCCTCGCCGATCAACAGCAGCGGCGCGTCGCGGTAGATCCGCTCGATCTCGTATTCCTTGGAGTAGCCGTAGCCGCCGTGGATGCGCAGGCACTCCTCCGCACAGAAGCGCGCGGCCTCGGACGCGAACAGCTTGGCCATCCCGGCCTCGATGTCCGAGCGCGCGCCGGCGTCCTTCATCCGCGCGGCGCGGCGGGTCAGAAGGCGGGCTGCGTCGACCTGGGTGGCCATGTCGGCCAGCTTGAACTGGATCGCCTGGTGCTGGCTGATCGGCTTGCCGAACGTGGAGCGCTGCTGGCTGTAGATGAGCGCGAGCTCCAGCGCGCGCTGCGCAAGGCCGACTCCGCGGGCGGCCACGTTGACCCGGCCGAGCTCCAGCGCATCCATCATCTGCGAGAAGCCCCGGTTCAAGCCGGCATCCTCACCGCCCAGAATGCTGTCGGCCGGGGTGCGGTAGCCGTCGAACACCAGCTCGGTGGACTCCACGCCCTTGTACCCCATCTTCTTGATCTGCGGCGGGACCGTCAGTCCGGGGTTCTCCGAGGCGCCGGGCTCCTTCTCGCAGATGAAGCACGTCATCCCGCGGTAGCGCGGCTCGGCCGTCGGGTCGGTTCTGACCAGCGTGAACACCAGCCCGGCCCGCAGCCCGTTGGTGACCCACATCTTCTGACCGTTGATCTCGTAGTCGCCGTCGGCAGTCTTCTTGGCCGAGGTCTTGATCGCCTGCACATCCGAGCCGAGCTCCGGCTCCGACAGGCTGAACGCAGCCCGGATCTCCCCGGTCGCCATCCGCGGCAGCAAGCGCTGCTTCTGCTCCTCAGAGCCGAACTTCATCAACAGGTAGGACCCGATGAAGTGCGTGTTGACGATCCCTGAGATGCTGATCCAGCCGCGCGAGAGCTCCTCCACGATCATCGCGTAGGTGAGAAGGTCAAGCCCCATCCCGTCGTACTCCTCCGGGATCGTCACCCCGAACAGCCCCAGCTCGCGCATCTGCGCCACGATCGGCTCAGGGAACGCGTCCTCGTGGTCGTAGTGCTCGGCGCTCGGGATGATCTGCTCATCCGCGAACTGGCGCACCATCTCACGGATCGCGCGCTGCTCCTCGGTCAGATCCTCGGGCGGGGTGTCGACGGCCATCGCTTACGCAGCCTCCTCGTTCAACGGGTACGCCACGATACCGGCGCGCGCGCCACCCGACTGTGACGTCCGCCCTCCGGAGCGAAGCGCTCAGGCGGGGGTCGGCAGCGTGACGATCTGTGACCAGTACTCGGCGAGCCGGTCGAGCATCGACTCGAGCTTCGAGCCGGTCACCGGCTTGGTGATGTACGAGTTGGCGCCGAGGTCGTAGGCGCGCCGGACATCCATCTCGTCGCTCGAGGTCGTGAGCACGACGACCGGAATGTGGCGCAGGTCCTCGTCGCCCTTGATCTCGGCGAGCGCCTCGCGACCGTCCTTGCGGGGCATGTTGAGGTCGAGCAGGATGATCGAGGGCTGCGGCCGCTCGGCCGGCGCCTCGGGCGACGCGTAGGCACCATCGCCGCGGAGATAGTCGACGAGCTCCTGGCCGTCGGCGACGAACTGCATCTGCTCCACATAGTCGGCGCTCTCGAGCGCGTCGCGTGTGAGGTCCCGATCGTCTTCGTCGTCATCGGCCATCAGAATCGTGATCGGCCGTCCGGACCGTTCTGACTCCTTCTGCATCGGGCCTCCTCGTGTGTGCGGCCTGCTGTCGCGGTGCGGAACTCCACGATCGGCGCGCCCCTGCCGCGCCCCGACCCCGGCCATCTCGTCCCGGACTCTGCGTCCGCCGACCAGCGCCGTCTGTCGGCATTGTGATACCCAAGCGCGTCGGTGTCCAACCCCACGCCACCCGGCCCCCTGGCCGTCTCGCTTGAGAGACTGCGCCGATGAACTTCGCCCGAGACGTCGTGGACGGGGCGCCCGCCGACACGCGGGCGATGGTCGAGATCGACCGTGATGGCCGCCGCCGGGAGTTCAGCTTCGGCGAGGTCTCGAGCGCCTCGGCACGCCTCGCCGGGACGCTCGCCGGCCATGGCGTCGGCCGCGGCGACGTCGTGCTCACGCTGATCGGCAACCGGCCGCAGTGGGTGCTCGTGATGGTCGCCTGCTTCCGGATCGGGGCGGTCGTGCTGCCATGCAACGAGCAGCTGCGCGCGGGGGACCTGCGGGCACGCCTGGACGCGGCCTCGCCCCGCCTGGTGGTCGCCGACGAGCGCAACTCCGGCGAGCTCTCAGCGGCGGGCGTCGACTGTGAGGTGCTGCTCATCCCGGACCCGTCGTTGCTCGCCTCGGAGCCCGCCGCGGCGGTGGAGCTCGCCCCCGAGGATCCCTGTCTGATCACGTTCACGAGCGGCACCACCGGCGAGGCGAAGGGGATCGTCCATGGCCAGCGCTACCTCTCCGGCCAGCGCCTGCAGGCCGAGACCTGGCTCGACGCGCGACCCGGCGATCTCGTCTGGTGCACGGCAGCCAGCGGCTGGTCGAAGTCGGCGCGCAACGTGTTCATCGCACCATGGCTGCGCGGCGCCGCGGCGCTGCTGCACGACGCCCGCTTCGACCCGGGACAGCGGCTCGAGATCTGCGCTCAGGAGCGCGTCGACATCCTCTGCATGGCGCCGACCGAGTACCGCGTGATCGCCAAGCGGACGGAGCTCTCCCCGATCCGCTCGCTGCGCGGGCTGGTCGCCGCCGGCGAGGCGCTCAACCCCGAGGTGCTCACCGCGTTCCGGGAGGCGCTCGGTCTCGATATCCGCGATGGCTACGGCCAGACCGAGACCGGCCAGCTCACCGGCGTGCCGGCGGGCGGCGAGGTCAGGCCCGGCTCGATGGGCAGGCCCCTGCCCGGCATCGACCTGGTCGTCGAGGACGGAGAGCTCGTCCTGCGCGACCCCAGCAGCGATCCGACGTTCTTCGTCGGCTACCTTGGCGGCGCGCCGGCACCGGACGGCGAGCCGTGGCGAACCGGTGACCGGGTGCGGCGCGACGAGGACGGCTACCTGTACTTCGAGTCGCGCGCCGACGACGTGATCATCTCCGCGGGCTACCGGATCGGCCCGTTCGAGGTGGAGTCGGCTCTGGTCGCGCACCGGGCGGTCGCAGAGGCCGCGGTCGTCGCCGCTCCCGACGAGGAGCGCGGTGCGATCGTGCGCGCCGTCGTCGTCCTGCGGCCCGGATTCGAGCCGGGCGAGACGCTCGCCCGAGAGCTGCAGGAGCACTGCAGGGCCCGCACGGCGCCCTACAAGTATCCGCGGCTGGTCGAATTCGCCGGCGATCTGCCCAAGACGTCGAGTGGCAAGGTGCGGCGGGCGCTGCTGCGGGGGGAGGGGACCGCGTGACCGTCCTCGTCCAGGGCTTCGGGCCGTTCGGCGCCCGCACGGAGAACCCGTCTCGCCAGCTCGTGCGCGCGCTCGCCGCGCGCCGGCCGGAGCTCGTCTGCGAGGTGATCGACACGTCGCTGCGCGCCGCCTCGGCCGCTGTGCCGCAGCTGATCGACCGCCACCGTCCCGACATCTGGATCGGCGTCGGGCTGGCCGCCGGGCGCGCCGCCCTCGGCGTCGAGGCGGTCGCCGTGAACCTCGCCGACTGGTCGGCCGAGACGGCAGACGTCGACGGTGCGAGCGCCGTGCGGCAACCGATCGTGCCCGCGGGACCGGACGCCTACCTCACGACGCTGCCGGTGACGGAGATCCTCGCGGCATGGCGCGCGGGCGGGCTCCCCGGCTTCCTGTCGCTGTCGGCGGGGAGCTACCTGTGCAATTACTGCTTCTACCTGGCCTCGCATGCCGCGGCGGAGGCCGGCTTGACCTGCCGCGTCGGATTCATTCACGTCCCGCTGACTCCCGAGCTCGTCGGCGATCCCGCGGGCGAGCCCTCGATGGCGTTTGCCGATCTGCTATCGGGCCTCGAGGCCGTGCTCGATGCGTGCGGCCGCGCACCCGCGCAGGCAGGGCTGTACGCCGTGAAGGGCGCGCCGGAGGACGGAACCGGCGCGTTACATTGATGCTCGTGACCGAGTCGCGACCCGCAATCGGGATTCTCACGCCGTTCACGCCGGCGAGCTGGAGCGTGTGGTCGATGGAAGCGGCGCTGCTCCCAGGCAGCTACGTGACCGCGGTCAACGCAGCCGGCGGTCTGGCGCTGCTCGTCGCACCTGATCCCGCCCTCACCGAGGATCCCGGCGAGCTGCTGGACAGGATCGACGGCCTGATCCTCACCGGAGGAACCGACCTCGACCCCGCGCTCTACGGCGAGCGGCCCCACCCGGAGACTCAGGCCTACCAGCGCGACCGCGACGACTTCGAGGTCGCGGTGGCGCTGCGTGCGATCGAGCGGGATATGCCGGTGCTCGGCATCTGCCGCGGTATGCAGGTCCTCAACGTCGCCCACGGAGGCTCGCTGCTGCAGCACCTGCCCGAGTCCCACGGCCACGAGGATCACCGTCGCGTGCCGGGAAGCTTCGACGGCGCCGACCACGACGTGCGTCTGGAGGCCGACTCGCTTGCCGCCCGGGCCGCGGGCGAACTGCTGCACGCCACCAAGTCCCATCATCACCAGGGCGTCGGGCGGATCGGAGAGCCGCTCGTGGTCAGCGGCGTCTCCGTGCTCGACGACCTGCCCGAGGCACTCGAGCGACCGGACCGGAGCTATGTCCTCGGCGTCCAGTGGCACCCCGAGGCGGACGCGCGCAGCCGCGTGATCGCGACGCTCGTGCAGGCGGCGGCCGAGTACCGTCCGCGGCGCGAACTCGGCGCCGCGGCATGAGTGGGGACCTGCGCGGCCGGACAGCGCTCGTCACCGGCGCCTCCCGAGGGATCGGGGCCGCTATCGCGCGCGCACTCGACGCGGCCGGCGCGCGGATCGCGCTCTGCGCTCGCACCGCCGAAGCCCTCGTCCCCGTCGCCTCCGAGCTCGGTCAGGACCCGGTGATCGTCGCCGGCGACCTCGCCCTCGCCACGGAGCCCGCACGGATCGCGGCGGACGCGGCTCGCGGGCTCGGGGGTGCAGTCGACGTGCTGGTCTGCAATGCCGGGGTCGGGGCGCGTCCGTCGCTCGAGCAGATCGACGCGGCGCTCGTCGACCGCCTCTACGCGGTCAACGTTCGCGCACCGTTGCTGCTGATCCAGGCACTCGCACCGGGGATGATCGCGCGCGGCCGCGGCTCAATCGTGTCGCTGTCGTCGATCTCGGGTGTCGTCGGCACTCCGCGCCGCTCCGCGTACGCCGCGACCAAGGGCGCGCTCGACGCCATGACCCGCTCCCTCGCGGCCGAACTCGGGCCGTATGGGATCCGCCTCAACACCGTCGCCCCGGGCGTGGTCGACACCGACATGTGGGCGCAGAACAAGGCCGTCCCCGGAGTGATCGACGAGGTCAACGCGCTCACCCCGCTGCGTCGCTGGGCCGAGCCGGCGGACATCGCGGACGTGGTCACATTCCTCGCCTCCGACGCCGCTCGGTTCGTGACCGGAGAGACGATCTGCGCCGACGGCGGCATGGCGCGGACGACCGACCTGTACGCGGGCGCGAGCTGAACGCCGCATGGATCTCCAGCTGAGCGGAAAACGCGCCGTCGTGACCGGGGCCTCGCGGGGAATCGGCCTCGCCACCGCCCGGGCGCTCGCGGGCGAGGGAGCCCGCGTCGCACTCGTGGCACGTGATGCGCAGGCGCTGCGGCGAGCCGCCGACGTCGTGGCGGGCGACCCGGTGATCGCCGCCTGCGACACCGGCGACGCGGAGTCCGTGACGGCGATGGCGAGCCTGGTCACCGGCGAGCTCGGTCCCGTCGACATCCTCGTCAACTGCGCCGCGCGGGCCAACACGGGCCCGATGAGCGACGACGAGCTCGAGGACCAGATCAACGTGAAGGTCGCCGGCTACCTGCGCTGCGCCCGCGCGTTCGCGCCCCAGATGGCGCAGCGGGGCTGGGGCCGGATCATCAGCGTGAGCGGACTTGCCGCGCGCTCGACCGGCTCGGTGGTGGGGTCGGTCCGCAACGTCGCCGTCGCGGCGATGACGAAGAACCTCGCCGACGAGTACGGCGCCGCGGGAGTCAACGTCACCGTCGTCCATCCGGGGATGACGGTGACCGAGCGCTTCGGGGACACGCTGGCGGCGATGGCGCGTGCGCGCGGGCTCACGCCGGTGGAGGTCGAGAGCTCGCTGGCGCGCGCGACGTCGATCGGCCGCGTCGTCACCGCCGAGGAGGTCGCCGACGTCATCGCGTTCCTCGCCAGCCCGCGGAGCGTCGCGGTCACCGGCGACGCGATCGCCGCGGGGGGCGGAACTCGCGGCGCGATCTACTACTGAGGCGGCGTCGCCCCGATCTGAGGTGTTCAGCGGGAGAAATGCGTCGTCGGCCGAGGCTGGGCGACCCCGTCGATGAAGACGTCGACCCGCTCGTCGTAGAACGCCACGAGCCCCGCGATCGGGAGCAACTGGCGGGTGGGGAAGTCGTAGGACCAGGCGAGATCCGGGGTCTCGGCCTCACCGATCCGGACCGACCAGTACCCGGTCGTGCGGCCCTTGTACGGGCACGCGGTGACGGTCGGGCTCGGCACCAGGTGCGAGAAGTCGACCGCGCTGCGATCGACGTAGTAGCGCGTCGGAAGCCCGGTCTCGAACACCATCACCGGCGCCGGGGAGTCCGCCAGAACGACGCCGTCCTTCTCGACGCGCACCCGGCGGGAGGAGCGCAGGGCGTCGACCCGCACGTATGGATTGCGCGGATGGACGAAGACCTCCTCGTCCTCCTCGAACCAGGCATCGAGGGCCTCCCATTCGAAGCGCACGTGCCCGGCCAGTTCGGGAATCCGCGACTCCTCGTAGCGCCGGCCGGCGGGCATCCGCTCGAGCGTGCCGACCCTGAGTCCCACGTCACTCACCGTGCCACGGCTCAACCGGTGCATCGTCCCGGTCGCGACCAGCGCCTCGGGATCGACATCGGCCGACGGGATCAGGTACTGCGGGTAGTACGGCCATTCCCACAGGTACAGCGCTCGGACGGTGTCGATCACCGCACGGCCACCGAGCATCGCCCGAACGCGCCGGGGCGCGGGCTCAACATGATCAGCCTCGCTGATCGGCGCCGGATACCAGGGTCGCGTCGTCTGCTCGCTCATGCGCGCGACGCTACAGAGCGATGATCGCGTCCATCTCGACGCGCGCGCCCTTGGGCAGCGCGGCCACGCCGATTGCCACCCGCGCGGGCGGGCTGGCCTCGAAGAACGAGCTGTAGACCTCGTTGACCGCCTGGAAGTCAGCCATGTCGGTGAGGTAGATCGTCACCTTGACGGCCGATCCAAGACCGGTTCCAGCGGCCGCACACACCGCGGCGAGGTTCTCCAGGCAGCGGCCGGCCTGGTCGGCGGTGGTGGCGCCGGTGATCTCGCCGGTGCGCGGGTCCAGCGGGATCTGGCCCGAGCAGAACAGAAGGTCGCCGGCACGAATGGCGTGGACGTAGGGGCCGATCGCCTCCGGGGCGCCCTGGGCGGTCACCGGCTCTCGGGTGGCGGGCATCTGGCGGTCTCCTCTCGATATCGGTTCGGGTCGGGGTTCCGGGTCCCGTCGCGTTCGAGCCTACGCGACCCTCGCGCAGCACGCGGGTAGGCTCGAACCGAATGTCCAACCGACTCGCTGAGGAGACCTCGCCCTACCTGCTGCAGCACGCGGACAACCCGGTCGACTGGTTCCCGTGGGGCGAGGAGGCGCTCGAGCGCGCCCGCTCCGAGGATCGGCCGCTGCTCGTCTCGATCGGGTATTCAGCGTGCCATTGGTGTCACGTCATGGCACACGAGTCCTTCGAGAACCCGGCAGTGGCGGCGCTCATGAACGAACGCTTCGTGTGCGTGAAGGTCGACCGCGAGGAGCGCCCCGACGTCGACGCCGTCTGCATGGAGGCCTGCCAGACGATGACCGGCCAGGGAGGCTGGCCGCTCAACTGCTTCCTCACGCCCGACCAGGTGCCGTTCTTCGCCGGAACGTACTTCCCGCCCGAGAACCGGCCCGGGATGCCGAGCTGGACGACGATCGTCGAGGCGGTGGGACAGGCCTGGAGCGAGCGCCGGGCCGAGGTGCTCGACCAGGGCCGGCGGCTCGCCGCATCGCTCGGCGGGATCTCCAATCTCCCGGGGGACGATGCGGCGCTTACCCCGGCGGCGCTCGATGGCGCCGTCGAGGGGCTGCGCGGGAGCTACGACGCGCGCAACGGCGGTTTCGGCGGTGCGCCGAAGTTCCCCCAGGCATCGTTGATCGAGTTCCTGCTTGCCCGCGGCGAGCGCGAGATGTCGCTCGAGACGCTGCGAGCGATGGCGCGCGGGGGCATCTACGACCAGGTCGGCGGCGGCTTTGCTCGCTATGCCGTCGATGCGACCTGGACCGTCCCGCACTTCGAGAAGATGCTCTACGACAATGCGCTGCTCGCGCCGGCCTACCTGCACGGCTGGCAGGTGAGCGGCGACCCGCTGCTGCGCCGGGTGTGCGAAGAGACCCTGGAATGGGCGCTGCGGGAGATGCGCGGGGCGGAGGGCGGCTTCTTCTCGGCGCTTGACGCCGACTCCGAGGGCGTGGAGGGCCGCTACTACGTCTGGACCGAGGCGCAGCTGCGTGAGGCGCTCGGCTCAGAGACGCTGGCCGAGCCGGCGACTCTGTTCTTCGGCGTCACCGATCGCGGCAACTTCGAGGGAGTCAATGTCCTGGAGGGCCGGGGGGAGCAGCCCGCATCGCTGCCCGAGATCCAGGCGCGGCTCTACGCGGCGCGCGAGCGACGGGTGCGCCCAGGCACCGACGACAAGCGGCTGTGCTCGTGGAACGCACTTATGATCTCGGCGTTGGCAGAGGCCGGAGCGGCGCTCGGCCGCGCCGACTGGATCGAGGCCGCCGTGAGCTGTGCGGAGTTCATCGACCGCGAGCTCCGCTCCGGCGGCGACGGGAGTGGATCGCTGCTGCGGACCTTCAAGGACGGTCGCGCGCACATCGACGGCTACCTCGAGGACTACGCCTACCTGCTCGAGGCGCTGCTGACCCTCTACGAGGCGACCGGACAGGCGCGGTGGTTTGTTCGAGCGCAGGCGCTGGCCGACGAGCTGATCGACCGTTTCGCGGACCCGGAGCGGGGTGGCTTTCTCACCACCGCCGCCGACGGCGGCTCGGGCTTTGCCAGGCGCAAGGACCTCGATGACTCACCGATCCCGTCAGGTAACTCAGCAGCCGCGTTCGGGCTGCTGCGGCTCGCCCGGCTGTCTGGCGAGTCACGCTACGAGCAACAGGCGCTGGGCGTGCTCCGCGTGGTTGCGCCGATCGTGGCTCGCCATCCGCTCGGCTTCGGCCACGCCCTGCGTGCGCTCGACTTCGAGCTGGCGCGCGTGCGGGAGGTGGCGATCGTGGGGCGCGGCGCCGACGCACAGGCGCTGTTCGACGTCGTGCGCGGGGCCTATCGGCCCCATCTCGTGCTCGCCGGCGGCCCGGGAGACCGGACCGACCCGGACGTGCCGCTGCTGCGCGACCGCCCGCTGGTGGAGGGCCGGGCCGCGGCCTATGTGTGCGAGGGATTCGCCTGCCGCGCACCGGTCACCGAGCCCGCCGAGCTCGCTGCGGCGCTGGGCTGACGGCGGCTTTCGATTGAACGCGGCGCTCGCGGGGTATCGAAGCGCCCGTCATGTCGAGCGGGGAGGTACGTATGGGTCGTCTGTCGCGGCACCTGATCATCGGCTCGTTGTGCGCGTCGTGCGTCGCCGCCGCGCCCCCCGCGGCTGCGCTCGCGCAGCCCCCCGCCGCTGCGCTCGCGCGTGCGGTCTCGGCAGCCGCAGCCCCGATCCAGCCTGCGGCCACCCCCACCGAGGTGAGCGCCATCGCCGGATCCTCCTCGGCGACCGTGCGCTGGACCGCACCCGCGACGGTCGATGGTGCGCCCGTCACCTCGTTCAGGGTCACCGCCTCCACCGGCCAGACGATGACCGCCGACCCGCCCAATGACTGGGCGATCGTCCCCGGCCTGACCGACGGCAGGCCGGTCACCTTCACCGTGACCGCGATCAGCTCGGCCGGCACCTCGGCCGCGTCGCCGGCGAGCGCGCCTGTCACCCCCGCGCCGGTGGCTGCCCCGCGGCACGTGCTGCTCGGCACCCCGCAGAAGGTCGGCTATGACCGCTACTCGGTCACGATCGGCGGCCGCCACGTGCTGCTCTGGGCAGGCGAGTTCGATGCCTACCGGCTTCCGTCGCCGTCCCTGTGGCTCGATCGCCTCGAGGAGATGAAGGCGGCCGGCTTCAACGCCGTCTCGGTGTACTTCAACTGGGATGAGACCTCCCCCGCCCCCGGTGTCTACAACTTCGGCGGCGTCCGCAACGTCAACCGGCTCCTCAACGACGCGCAGCGAGTCGGGCTGTACGTGATCGCCCGTCCCGGGCCCTACATCAACGCGGAGTCCGACGCCGGCGGGCTCGCAGGCTGGCTGGCCTCCGAGCCGGCCGGGTCACGCACGGACGATCCCCAGTACCTCGCCGCAGCCGACCAGTGGCTCTCGGAGATCGACCCGATCATCGCCGCTCATCAGATCACCCGCGGCGGTGACGTGATCCTGTACCAGATCGAGAACGAGTACGGCTACACCGACCCCGATGGTGAGGCGTACTTCGGCAACCTCGAGGCACAGGCGCGCAGGGACGGGATCGACGTCCCGACCGATACCAACAACGTCGGCGGCTACGCCAACGGCTGGGCGCCGGGAACGCCGAGCGCACCGGACATCAACGGATCGGACCAGTATCCGGAGGGCTTCGACTGCGCGGACACCTCAAAGTTCACTGCGCCGCCCGTGGTCACCTCCGACCACAACCCCGGCCATCCCCTCACCGTCCCCGAGTACCAGGGCGGATCGTTCGACAGCTGGGGCGGCACCGGATACGCCGATTGCGCCGCGCTCACCGGACCCGACTTCGAGGACACCTTCTATCGCTACTACATCGCGCAGGGGGTCTCGCTGCAGTCGATCTACATGGCGGTCGGCGGCACCGACTGGGGCTTCCTCCCGGCCCCGTTCATGTACACCTCCTACGACTACGGCTCGGCGATCTCCGAGCCCGGGACGCTGTCCGGCAAGTACCCGCAGCTCAAGCTCGCCGGCGAGCTCTCGCAGGCGCTGCCGGCGCTCGCGATGACCAATCAGGTGACGCCGCCGACGATCCCCGGGCTGACGACGTTCGAGGAGCGCAATCCCGCTAACGGCGCCACATTCCTGTATCTCGGCAACGACGGAACCACCCCGGCGACGACGACGCTGCCGGATGATCCCTCGATCTCGGTGACCGTCCCCGCGCACGAGGCGAAGCTGCTCGCCTCCGACGCGACTCTCGGCGGGGTGAAGCTGATCGCCACAAGCTCGGAGATCATCGCCCAGCAGTCCTCCGGCGGACGCGAGGTGGCGCTGCTCGACGGCGATCCGGGCGCCGCGGGCGCGACCGCGTTGCACTTCGAGCACCGGCCCACCGTCTCGGTCACCGGCACCGGACCGGTGTCCAGCCACTGGAACGCCGCGACGCATCGCCTGACACTCAGCTACACGACCACCGGCCTGCGTGAGGTGACGATCACCGCCGGCTCACGGACGCTCGAGCTGCTGATCGCCGACACCGGGACCGCGAGCCGGTTCTGGGTGGAGCACACCGCGGACGGCCCGCTGCTCGTGCAGGGGGCCGAGCTCGTGCGCACCGCCTCCGTCCGCGGTCGCCGCGCGTCGCTGACCGGCGACACCGCCGCGGCCGGGGCGCTCACGGTCTGGGGCGCGCCGTCGCTCGCGCACATCAGCTGGGACGGACAGGCGCTTGCCAGCTCCCCCGCCGCGGGCGGTGCGGTCACCGCGCAACTGCCGGGTCCGCCCGCGTCGATCGCGTTGCCCGCGCTGACCGGGTGGCGTTTCCAGCTCGGCTCTCCCGAGCGGCTGCCCGGATACAACGACAGCTCGTGGCCGAAGGCGGACCGGACCGTCACCGACAACCCGATCCAGCCTCCGAGCGGCGGACCGGACCTCTATGCACAGGACTACGGCTTCGACAACGGCTTCGTCTGGTATCGGGGGCACTTCACCGCGACCGGCTCCGAGCGATCGATCTCGCTGACCGCGGACACCGGCCCGTTCGGGTCCTTCGCGGTCTGGCTGGACGGCCACTACCTCGGCTCGGCGACGACACCGACACCGGTCGAGTCGATGGCCGACACGCCGGTGAGCGGCTCCTTTGCGGTCCCGACCGGCCTGCTGCATGCCGGGCAGGCCGCTGAGATCTCGGTGCTCGCCGAGAACATGGGAGAGGACGAGTCGTTCGAGAACACGCTCGGGCTGGACTCCAATAAGACGCCGCGCGGGCTGGAGAGCGCGGCGGTGGTCGTCTCCAGCGGGACCGCCCCGGGGGTGACGTGGCGCCTGCGCGGCGCCTCAGCGGCCCAGGCCCGGCGGGACCCAGTCCGCGGGATCCTCAACGCCGCGGGGCTCGGCGAGTCCAACGCCGGATGGGGGCTGCCCGGATACCCCGACGCATCGTGGACGCCGGTCACCCTCCCGGACTCCTGGGCCAAGCGTTCGGTCCCGCCCGGGATCGGTTGGTATCGCACCACGTTCTCGCTGCACGTGCCGCACGGCGTATGGGCGCCGATCGGGCTCACGCTGACCCCGCCGAGCGGGCCGGCCGCGGCGCCGGGAGGCCAGAACTTCCAGGCGCTGATCTATCTGAACGGCTGGCTCGTCGGCCGCTACATCAACAACCTCGGACCCCAGAAGACGTTCTACCTGCCGGCCGGGCTGCTGCGCCAGAACGGCCGCAACACGCTCGCGATCGCCGAGTGGTCGCTGGCCGCCGGCGCCGGCGGGCTGGGGTCGGTGACGCTGTCGCCCTACGAGCTGCTGCGCGGTGGGATCAGGGTGCAGAACGTCGCGAGTCCCGGCTACCGGGCGGTGGGGTGAGCCGCCCGGGGCGGGGCGGTCAGAGCACCGGCAGGTAGCGCTCGAGCGGCCGGTTCAGAGCACCGGCAGGTAGCGCTCGAGCTCCCAGGGGGTGACCTGGACCCGGTAGTCGTCCCACTCCTGGCGCTTGATCTCGATGTAGCGGTTGAACATGTGCTCGCCGAGCGTGCGCAGAACGAGTTCGGACTCGCCGGTCAGCTCGATCGCCTCGCCGAGCGTCTCGGGCAACTGCTCGATGCCGAGCCGCCGGCGCTCGTCGGGCGAGAGGTGGTACAGGTTCTTCTCCATCGGGTCCGGGAGCTCGTAGCCGTGCTCGATCCCCTCCAGGCCCGCCTGCAGCAGCACCGCGAAGGTGAGGTAGGGGTTGCAGGCAGGGTCCGGGCAGCGCAGCTCCATCCGGGTCGCGCGCTCCTTGCCGGGGTGGTACAGCGGCACACGCACGAGCGCCGAGCGGTTGCGGCGCGACCAGGCGACGTATACGGGCGCCTCGAAGCCGGGCACGAGCCGCTTATAGGAGTTCACCCACTGGGCGAAGATCGATGAGATCTCCCGCGCATGGCGCAGCTGGCCCGCGATGAACGCCTTGCCGATGTCCGACAGGAAGTACTGGTCGTCCGGGTCATAGAAGGCGTTGTGCTCACCCTGGAACAGCGACTGGTGCGTGTGCATTCCCGAGCCGTTGACGTTCATCATCGGCTTGGGCATGAACGTGGCGTGCAGGCCGTACTTGAGCGCGTACTCCTTGACCGTGATCCGGTACGTCATGCAGTCGTCGGCCATCTTCAGAGCATCCGAATAACGCATGTCGATCTCGTGCTGGCTCGGGCCTGCCTCGTGGTGCGTGTACTCGGTGTGGATCCCCAGCTTCTCCAGCGCGAGCACGGTCTCCCGGCGCAGATCCGAGCCGGCGTCGAGCGTCGTCAGGTCGAAGTAGCCGCCCTCGTCCAGCACCTCCGTCGACTTGGAGTCGCGGAAGTAGAAGTACTCGAGCTCCGGCCCCACGAAGAAGTGATCGAAGCCCATCTCATTGGCCCTGGCCAGTGCCCGCTTGAGCACATGGCGCGGATCGCCCTCGTACGGCGTGCGCTCCGGCGTGAGGATGTCGCAGAACATCCGTGCCACGCCCGCCTCATCCGGCCGCCAGGGCAACTCCGCGAACGTCGACGCGTCGGGCAGGGCGATCATGTCCGACTCCTCGATCGCGTTGAACCCGGTGATCGACGACCCGTCGAAACCCATACCGGCCTCGAACGCGTCACGCAGCTCCGACGAGTTGATCGAGAACGCCTTGAGCTGCCCGAGGATGTCCGTGAACCACAGGCGCACGAAACGGATCTGCCGCTCTTCGACGATCGAGATGACGTCCTCGGCGGTGAGAGGCGGCTCGCGCGTGGGATTCATGTGGGCGGAACGTTACCGGCACCCGAAGCGGTCGAACTCCTCGCCCAGCTGCCGAGGCGCCGGGGCTACAGCCAGCGGCGCGCCCAGCGCTGGAGCTCACCCAGCGCGGGCTCCAGCTCGTGACCCATTGGCGACAGGCGGTAGCGGACCCGCAGCGGCGGGCCCGGAATCACCTCGCGCTTGACCAGGCCACGCGCCTCGAGCTCCTTCATCCGCTCCGACAGCAGGCGGTCGGACAACTCAGGGATGGCGGCCGCCACCTCCGAGAAGCGCAGCGGCCCGTCCATCAGCGCCCGCAGGATGGCACCGGTCCAGCGGCGCCCGACCAACTCGACCGCCTCGTGAAAGAGCGGACACACCGGCTCTCCCGCAGCCGGGGCGCCGGCCATCGCGGCGGCACTCCGCTTCACACCAGCCATCAGAGCGCGAGCTTACCTCAGTGTGCGGCCCGCGTCGGCGGCCTCGTCGACATGGTGGGGCTCACGCTGCCTCGAGGATCCGTGACGCCTCGGCCGAGCCATCGACCGGCACGTCGCCGGCGACGTTCACCATCGCGGCGAACGTCTCCAGCGAGGCCACCGCGATCGCTTCGAGGATCTGCTCGTCGGACCAGCCCTGCTCGCGCGCCTGCTCGTGCAGATGGATGGCGGGCAGGCCGTCCTCAAGGACGCCGCGCAGCAGTGCCAGCAGCGCCGCCTGGGCCGCGTCCGCCGACTCGAAGCGCCGGGCCAGCGCCACCTCGTCCACCCCCACGCCCGCGGCGCGCGCGGCACGCGAATGGAGCACAGTCCCCGGCTCGGACCGATGGTGCTCGGCGACCGCGAGCGCGATCCGCTCAAGCGTCGCCGTCGACAGCGTCCCGTGACGCAACTCGGAGCGGAAGCGCGCATACGCCCGCAACGCGACCGGCGAACCGGCGAGCACGCCGAGGAAGTTCGGCAACTGGCCGCCGGTGGACAGCGCGCCGCGCAGCACCGCCGCCGAGCCCTCCGGCGCGGTGAGCTCGTCGTGGATCTGGAACCTGCTCATAGAGGTCGTCATCGCACACATCCAGGCTCGAGGGTCCGGGCGATGAGTCGCCCGCCCTTCACTTTCCACACCTGCTTACTACATGTAAGTCTATAGGCGAAAGGAAGGGTTCGCAAACACCGTTCGGGCAGGTGGGACGAGGCGTGGAGCGCCGAAACGGGCAGCCGGCCTCGAGCGTGAACTACAGCGGCAGCGCGTGCGCGCTCATCGCCGCCACGAGCGCGAGCACGAGCGCCAGCCCGACCGCCCACAGTGCGGCGCGATCGGCATGGAACCCGATCAGCTCGTCCGGACGGCCCGCGCGGCGCCGTGGCTCGCCACCGCCGCGTCGCACCGAACGCTCGGCCGGCGGCACGGACCGCTCGGCACCACGGCCGGTGATCGTCACCGTGCGCCGCCCAGCCGGTCCCGCGACCGACTCCTCAAAGCGGAAGCCGAACCGATCCGCAAGCGCGGCCGCACTCGGGCTGTCCTCGTCGACCCCGAACTGAGTGGCGAACGCATCGGCCATCGCGGCCAGCGCGGCGGCACGGCTCTCGGTCCGGCTGTCCTCGGAAAGCCGCCGAGTCTCGTTCCACCGGCTCTCCTCGGACAGCCGAGTCTCGTTCCCCCGGCTCTCCTCGGACAGCGCCCTGGTCCCGTTGCTCGGGCCCTGATCGCCGACGCGCCGACGCGCGGACGCGCGGTTGTCGGACGCGACGATCTCCCCGACCGGGTCGAACCCCACGATCGGGACCGGAAGCGAGTCGCCGTAGCGATCGGACCGACGAAACCCAGCTGCGCCTGTCTGCGGCATCTGCCTGTCCTCTTCAATTGGCCCGACGCGCGGCCTACGCAGGGTGAACGCCAACGCCAGGCGGCCGAATCCAGCTGTCGGGCGGCCACCGTAGACGCGACATCGGACGGAAACCGTTCAAGACGCCTCGATCAGCTCACCTCCGTCGTCCCTGGGCGAAGCTCATCACCGGTGGCGCGACAGCACGGAAGTCCTCTGCCTCACCGCCATCGAGTCCGCTCGCACCCTCCGCCGCACCTGCTGCACCTGCGACAGACGTCCGCACACCACGCCTTCCAGCCGTCGCCGGCTCACGCTCCACGCCGTCCTCGCCGACCACGCGCAGCCCCGTCCCCGCAGCCGCCCGCTGCTCCTCCAGCCCGCGCCGCACGCCCTCGTCGAGGAGGGAGAAGTCCTTGATCTCCGCGATGATCCGGTCGGGTGCGTCGATCGAGCCAACGGTGTCGACCAGCACGTTGATCGCGCCCCCGGCGGCCGCCAGGCGCTCGAGCGTTCCCTCGACGAGCATCAGCGGCTCGGTGCGAACGACCAGCCGGTTGCGCTCATAGACCGCAGGCGGCACCACCAGATTGATCGTCCCGAACTCGTCCTCCAGCAGCACGAACACGATTCCGCTCGCCGTTCCCGGTCGCTGCCTCGCAACCACCAGCCCGCCGATCCGCACCCTGCTCCGGTGATCCAAGCGCCGCAGGTCACGACTGGTCACCACGGCGGCGCCGAGCCGCGGCCGCAGCAGAGCAAGCGGATGCGCAGCCGTCGTCAATCCGGTCGCGCCGTAGTCGGCCAGCATCCGCTCCCAGTCCGACAGCGGCGAGAGCTCTGGCGGCGCCGGGAGGTCGAGCGGCAATGCCAGCTGGGTGCCGCCGGGCACGCGACGTCCCGGAGTCATCACCCCGAGCTGCCACAGCGCGGTCCGCCGCGCGTGGGATGCGAGCGCATGCTCCATCTCCGGCTCGACCGTGTGCCTCATCCCCCGCTCGGCCACGTGCCCTCTGAGGCCATCGATCGCCAGCTCGTCACACGCCCCTGACCAGGCGAGCAGCGACAGAGCGGACGCTCCCGATCCCGCACGCGAGGCGAGATCGGCGAGCGAGCGGAACCTCCCCCCGCGGTCCCTCGCGTCGACGAGCTCCTCAAGCTCCTGACGTCGCACGCCGCGCACGTATCCGAGGCCGATCCGGATCCGCAGATCCCCCGGCCTCTCCGGGTCGATCTCGACGTCACATTCGACCCCGCTCTCGTTGACGTCCGGTGCCATCACCTCAACACCTCTGCGCTGGGCCTCGTGGACGAGCGCGTCCGACGGATAGAAGCCCATGGGCTGCTCGTTGAGCAGCCCGCACAGAAACTCCGGCCCGTAGTGGACCCGTAGCCATGTCGACTGGTAGGCGAGCAGCCCAAAGGCTGCTCCGTGCGCCTTGGGAAACCCGAACCCCGAGAATCCCTTGACCATCTCGAACACCCGCTCGGCAAGTGCCTCGTCGACGCCCTGGGTGCGCTGTGCCCCCTCGACGAAGCGGGCATGGTAGGCCTCGATCGCCGCGTCCGATCGCTTGCGGCTCATCGCCCGCCGCAGCCCTTCCGCCTCGCTCACAGAGAATCCGGCGAACGCGATCGAGACCTCGAGCACCTGATCCTGGAAGATGATCGTCCCGAGCGTCTCGCCGAGCGGCCCCTCGAGCGAGGGGTGCTCATACGGGACCTTGTAGGAGGGGTCGGCGCGCAGACGCTGCCGGCGTTGGATGTAGGGGTTGACCGCCCCGCCCTGGATCGGTCCCGGGCGCACGATCGCGACCTGGATCGTGATGTCCCGCAGATTCTGGGGTCGCGTCCGGTGCAGCGATGCCATCTGCGCGCGGCTCTCGATCTGGAACACACCGGTCGTCTCGGCGCTCTGAATGAGCTCGTAGGTCTCCGGATCGTCGTAGTCGATCCGCGAGAGATCAACGTGAACGCCGCGCGTGCGCGAGATCAGCGCCACCGATCGCTCGACCGCCGACAGCATCCCCAGTCCGAGCAGATCGATCTTGAGGAACCCGGCATCCGCACAGGAGTCCTTGTCCCACTGCACGATCTGTCGGCCCTCCATCGCGGCCGGCACAATCGGGCAGCAGTCGATCAACGGCCGTGTGGCGACGACCATCCCGCCCGAGTGCTGCGAGAGATGGCGCGGCAGCCCGTGTGCCTCGGCCGCCAGCCGGGCGAGCCACCTCCACCGCTCCGTGGTGCCGCGCCGCGTCGCCCCCGGCGGCCCGTTCTTCGCCCCGCCTCGACCGGCGTCACGACGAGGGTCGACGTCAGGGGGCGGAGGGTCGTGTGGATCACGGGGGTCAGAGGCCCACCCCATCTCCCGCGCCGCGGCGAACTCCTCGCCGAGATCGACCCCAAACGCGCTCTCGATGTCACGCGCCACGTCCCGGGCACTCCAGCCCTCGCTGCTGCGCGCCACCCGCTCGATCTCCCCCGGTGGCAGCCCCAGCGCCTTGCCGATCTCTCGGATCGCCCCACGTGCCCGATAGGTCGGGAAGGCCGCCACGAGCGCCGAGCGATCACGACCGAAACGCTCGTGGATACGAGGGATCAGCCGCTCGCGGATGTCACGTGGGAAGTCGAGGTCAATGTCCGGCAGCGACGTGAGCTCCTCATGCAGGAAGCGACCGATGAGTAGCTCGTTGGCGATCGGATCGACGTGCGAGAGACCGGTGAGATAACAGACGATCGAGGACACGCTCGACCCTCTCCCCCGCCCTGGTGGCAGCAGCGCCCGTGCTTCGTCAGGGCCACGTACCTCGATCGCCACCTCGTGGGCGAGCTCGAGCATCTCATGGTGGAGCAGGAAGAAACCGGGGAGATCGAGCCGTGAGATGATCGCGAGCTCCTGCTCCAGGCGCTCACGCGCACGGTCACGCAACTGTCCGTCGCCTTTGCCATAGCGGCCGTCCATCAGGGATTCGCACAGCTGCGTCAGACGCCGCATCGCGGTCTCGTCCTCTGCGCCGGGATAGCGATAACCGAGGTCGTGCCCGAGGTCGAAGGTCAGCGACTCGGCCAGCCGCACCGATTCGGCGACGGCATCGGGATACTCGGCGAAGCGGATCGCCATCGCTTCCGGTGAGGCGAGCACGTGACTGAAGTTGCCGCGCCGCAGGGGCTCTGAGGCGTCGAGCGTCGCGTGAACGCGGATGGCCACGAGCGCGTCCTGCAGCGGCGCTCGCATACGGGCATGGGCGTGCACGTCACCTGTGGCCACGCAGCCGAGACCCAGCCGGCGCGCCACCGACTCCCGGCGCCGATTGCGAGCGCGATCGTCGCGCAGGAACGGTCGTTGCAGCTCGACTCGGAGTCGCTCGGGCCCGAACGCATCCCGCAATGCGCGCAGCGTCGGCTCGTCCTCGACGCCATGCATCGCGCAGCCACTCAGGCAGATGAGACCCTCATTGCGCGCGAGGACCGTTGCAAGCTCCACCAACGGCTCGCCGGCCGGAGCTCCAGGACGGCCGTCGCGCGTATGCGCGTGCGCGGCAGTGATGATCCGGCATAGGTTCGACCAGCCACGTGCATCCGCGACAAGCAGCGTGAGATGGCGTTTCCCATGCGGACCGTCGGGTGCAAGGTCGAGCTCCGCGCCGTGGATCGCGCGTAATCCGAGTGCCCGGGCGGCGACAGCGAACTCCATCGAGCCCGACACCGAGTTGTGATCGGTGAGCGCCATCGACTCGTAGCCGAGTGCCAGCGCGGTCGCCACAAGCTCATCGGGCAGCGAGGCGCCGTCGAGGAACGAGAACGCCGAGTGGCAGTGGAGCTCCGCATACATGGCGAACACATGTTCGCATCTGGAGAGGACGGAAGATCTGCCTTGACAAGTTATTAGCTGCTGCTAAGTTACCGCCTGCAGCTTCTTAGCAGTCACTACTTTCAACGTCAGGAGGATGGCATGCCGGACACACGCAGACGGTTGTGGACCCTCGTCCTCGTCTCCGTCGGACTCTTCATGGTGGTGCTCGACAACCTCGTCGTCACCGTCGCGCTGCCCAGCATCCACGCGAGCCTCGGCGCGTCGGTCCAGGCGCTCGAGTGGACAGTCAATGCCTACACGCTGGCCTACGCTGTCCTGCTGCTCACGGGCGCCGCCCTCGGCGACCGGTTCGGCCGCCGCCGCATGTTCATGGCGGGCATCGCCCTCTTCACGCTCGCCTCTGCGGGCGCAGCCCTCGCCCCCTCCGCCGGCCTGCTGATCGCCGCCCGCGCGATCCAGGGCGTCGGTGCCGCGATCGCCACCCCGCTCACGCTGACCCTGCTTGCCGATGCGTTCCCGCCCGCCCAGCGCGGACTGGCCCTCGGGGTGTGGTCGGGCATCAGCGGCATCGCGGTCGCGCTCGGCCCGCTCGTCGGCGGAGCAGTCATCGACGCCGGCTCATGGCACGACATCTTCTGGATCAACGTGCCGGTGGGTGCGGTGCTCGTCCCGCTCATCGCCCGCCGGCTGAACGAGAGCCACGGGCCTAGCCGGCGGCTCGATCTGGCGGGCCTCGGTCTGGGCTCCGCCGGTCTGTTCGGTCTCGTCTATGGACTCGTTCGCAGCCAGACCCTCGGCTGGGGCTCGACGGAGGTGCTCGCGACGCTGGCGGCCGGGCTCGTCCTGCTCGTCCTCTTCGTGCTCCACGAGCGTCGCACCGATGCGCCGATGCTGCCGATGGAGTTCTTCGCCCGCCGCGGCTTCACGGTGACCAACGCAGTCTCGCTGTCGATGTACTTCGGGATGTTCGGCTCGGTGTTCTTCCTGAGCCAGTTCCTGCAGGACGTGCTCGGCAACTCACCGCTGCAGGCCGGTGTCAAGCTGCTCGCCTGGACCGGGGCGACGCTCATCGTCGCGCCGCTGGCAGGCATCTTCTCCGAGCGCTACGGCTCCCGGCTGTTCATGGCGGCCGGGCTGGCGCTGCAGGCGCTCGCGCTCGGGTGGATCGCCGCGCTGGCGGCAACCCACATCCCGTACACCGAGCTGATCGCACCGTTCGTGTTGGGCGGCTCTGGGATGGCTCTCGTGTTCGCGCCCTCCGCCAACGCCGTGCTCGCCTCGGTGCGCACCGACCAGGCCGGCCAGGCCTCCGGAGCGACCAACGCGATCCGCGAGCTCGGCGGCGTGCTCGGCGTCTCGGTCCTCGCCACCGTGTTCACCAGCCACGGCGGCTACGGCTCCCCACAAGCGTTCGTCAACGGGCTCACCCCGGCGCTCTGGGTCGGGACCGCGGTGCTCGCCATCGGGGCGGTGCTGCCCCTCGTGCTGCCGTTCAGTACGCGGCAGTCCGCACTCGACCAGGCCGCCTCCGAGGCTGCCGAGCGCGAGTCGCAGGCAGTCCATCGGCAGACGCCGCCGGTCACCACCGGCCTGAACGTCGCGTAGCATCGGCGAGCGATCGTGGCCACCGCCTCCACTCAGAAGAGCACCCGTCAACGCGTCCCGGCATCCGAGCGCCGGGACGCGCTGATCGAGGCTGCGATCCCGGAATTCGCGGTCGGGGGTCTCCACGGCACCCCGGTCGACCGGATCGCGCGGCGCGTCGGCGTCGCCCAGCCGTACGTGTTCAGTCTGTTCGGCTCCAAGCGCGATCTGTTCCTCGCCGCGGTCGACCGCTGCTTCGCGCGGGTGTCCGAGCTGCTCACGCAAGGTGCCGAGGAATTCGATCCTGCGATCGCGACCGAGGACGCCACCGTGTTCCAGGCGATGGGCAACGTGTACTCGATCGCGCTTGCCCAGAACCGCGAGCTGCTCATGTTGCAGATGCAGGCGTACGCCGCGTGTGAGGATCCGGTCATTCGCGACCACGTGCGACGTGGATACGCCCGGCTCGTCCAGCACGTCGAGGCTCTTGCGGGTGATTCCGCCACCCAGGAGGACATCGACGGGTTCTTCCGCTACGGCATGTGGCTCAACGTCGCCGCAGCGATGGGCGTCGAGGATCTCTCGGCCGGGTGCGCGTGGATTCGCGACGAGCTCGTCGAGACGGCGAGTGACTCCCCCGGTCACACCCCGAGCAGGGCGTAGACGTCGCCGAGCACGCTCGCGCGATCGTGCTCCCACTCGAAATCGCTCACGCGGATCGGTCGCCAGCCGTGCCGGCTGAGTGAGCGATCCTTGCCGCGGTCGCGATCGAAGTCTTCGACCGCCACGTGATACGGCCGGCCGTCGAGCTCGAGCGTCACCCGCTGCTGCACCCACATCACATCGATCTCGTAGCCCAGGAGGGTCTGGTTGTAGACCGGCTCGGGGAGCCGCGGATCGCCGAGCACATGGCGCTGGAACTGCGTCTCGAGCCACGATCTCCGGTCCTCGCTGCCTGCCACATAGCGCCTGAGCGCGGCGCGGGCCAGGCCGGCCCCGGGGCGGCGAGGGTGCGCCTCAAGGGCGGTGCGCAACGCTGCAAGGTCGAACTGCCCGGTGCGGATCGACTGGCGGATCAGCCGCTGGATCTCGCCGGCGCGCTCGGTACGAGCGAGGTCGATGATGATCCGGGGCACGGTGGCGGTGAGTAGTCCGTCGTGGATGCGGGCCTGCGTGCGGTCGGTTGGGATCGTCGTGCGGTGCAGGTGCAGTCCGTCCCGACGGAAGGGCGTGTGTGCCGCGGAAACGGTCAGCTCGATCACTGAAGGAAACGCCCGGAGGCCGCGATGTGCCGCTGCCGTGCGGTGGCTGAAGAACGCCTCGGGGCCGGCGACGAGCTGTGCGGCACAGAGACGACCGCGAAGCGTGAGCGGGCCATGCCCAACCGCGTAGACCCCGTGGGAGATCCTGATCAGATGTCCCCGCTGGACCATGTGCGCGATCTCGTCGCGCGTGAACCCGATCGCAGCCAGCTGCTCGGTCGAGATGACGCCGCCCTGCCGCTCGGCCGTCACCCGCATCAAACGCTTGGCGCGCCTTGAAGCCATACACCCTTAAGAGCGTCCGAAGTCCCGACTTTCGCCCCCGGCGCCGGGACTATGGGCGTCAAAAGCAGCGATACGCCGTATTTGACGCCCACAGTCCACCGGGCCGGCGGGGTGGAGGTCACCCAGCGGGCCGGCGGGCCGGCGGGGTGGAGGTCACCCAGCGGGCCGGGGCGGCGGGCCGGCGGGGTGGAGGTCACCCAGCGGGCCGGGCCACCGGCGGGGTGGAGGTCACCCAGCGGCCGGGGCGGCGGAAGGAGCGCTACCTGGAGAGTGCGGACTCGTCGTGCCGCGGCAGACCGTCGTCGGGAACGGGTTCCCACGAAGCGGCGTAGGCGACGAACTGGTGGGCGGTCGGGCGGATGCCGGGGTCCCCGTCAAGGACGCCGAGACGGATGCCGACCCACTCCGAACCGCTGCGGCTGAACATCGCCGAGCCGCAGTCGCCGCAGAAGAACTTCTCGGCGCCCTCGGCCGGCTTCCAGGAGCGCAGGCTGTCCTCACCGCGTACCAGGGAGAAGCCGGAGGCGGCGACGCGGGCGTTGGCGGAGGCGCCGCTGCCGGTGCGCCGCTGGCAGCGCGTGCAGTGGCAGTAGGTCGCCGACACGAACGGCTCGGTCACCGAGAACTGGACCGCGCCGCAGTTGCAGGTGCCGGTCAGCGCCGGCTCGCTCGACTCGCTCACGACGGCTGCGCCGGCGGTCTGGACGAGGTCACGCTCGGGAGCGATGCGCCACCGATCGGCGACGTCAAAGAGACGCGCGTCGAGCGTCCAGCGGTCGGGCTGCTCCTCGCCCTCGAACCCCGGGTGCCCGCCCTTCAACAGCATCGAACCGGTGTTGTCGCCCAGACGGCGGATCGCCTCCAGATCCTCGTCACTCAGACGATCCTCGGCGGGCAGTGCGGCCAGCTCGGCCCGCTTGTCCTCGATCGAGCGCGCGTCGGGCCCGACCTCCTGGATCAGTGAGGGCACGGTGCAGGCGACCGGCGCATGCGCCAGGTTCCATTGGCACGCGAGCTGGATCATCGTCAGGCCCGCGCGCTCGGCGATCGGGCGCATCGGCTCCATGCGCGCCAGGCCGCCCTCGATCCAGCCCGCCGGGCGGAAGCCGCGGTGGTCGCCGCGAGCGAGCTCCTGACCAGGACGCAGGTCGTCGAAGAACAGGCCGCCGTAGTCGACGACACGCGTGATCAGCTTGACGTCCGCGGCCGCGGCCGCGCCGAGAACGAGCTCGCCGGGCCAGGGCTCGAGCGGGCCGAGGATCACCATCGCCCAGTCGATCCGGTCCCCGAAGCGCTCCAGGCAGTCGATCAGGTCGAGCGTGAAGCCGTTGGCCGGCCCCGGCGCAACGCCGATCAGGCGCGTGAGCCCGGCATCGCGCAGCGCCGCCATGCCGTCCCAGACCGTCTCGCTCGTGTAGCCGGTGCGGTCCGGGTTGTGCAGCAGCAGCAGATCGAAGGAGTCAAGGCCGCATCGCTCCAGCGAGCGCTCGGTCGCCATCCGCAGATACGCCGCATAGCCCGCGGGACCCCGCAACCCTGGATCGGTGAAGCGCGGAAAGCCCTTGGGACCGTTGCGCTCGCCCTCGTAGAAGTCGTGGCCGATCGCGCCGACGACGCACATCGACTCGCGCGGCAAGCCGGCGATCGCCCGGCCGAGCATCGCATCGGCCTCACCCGCCCCGTAGACGTCGGCGGTGAGGACGGTGTCGATCCCAGCGCCGGGGCGCACCATCGTGAGGAATCGCTCGTCGTCGATCGCCTCGCCGAAGTGCATGAACCGCCCGCCGCTCCAGGTGCCGACGGCGGCGCGGCCGGGGTCGAGGAACTCACGCGGGGACATGGCGCTGAGCTTAGAACCGCGTCGCCGGGTCCCGCTCCACCGGAGCCACCACCGGGTCCCGCTCCACCGGAGCCACCACCGGGTCCCGCCCCACCGGAGCCACCACCGAGTCCCGCCCCACCGGAACCACCACCGAGTCACCCCCGCTGCCGCCACCACCTCCCGCTGCGCAGATCACGGAACACGACGACGTTGCGTCCGTCGGTGGTGACGAGCTCCCAATAACGGCGGCGCATCGGGTTCTGCGTCCACCACCGGTCCTCGATCAGCCACGACTCACGCACGGCGTCGACCTCGCTCCCGGCGACGAGCAACGGGCGGCCGTGGTCGTCGGCTTGCACCGCGACGCGGATGGGGGTGGCAAGACGTTGCGGGCCAGACACGGCGCTCATATCACGCCTCAAACGGAGTGAGTACCGCCCGGCGCTCGGGGAACCGGGAGTCCGGATCGACCTCGAGCACGCGCAGAGCTGCATTGGGGCCGGCTGCCGCACGGGCCTGGCGGATCGCTTCGCGCAATCGGGCAGCTCGGGCGTCCGAAGGGTCCTGGAGCAGCGCGCGCTGATCGGCGGCGGGCGGTCCGAAGCGCTCGACGGCAAGACCCAGCCGCTCGGCGGGGGCCGGCATGCGGGCGAGGTGCGGCACGAGCGCCAGGCGCATCCGCACCGGGTCGGCGAGCGCCTCGCGGAACACGACCGGCACGCGCCAGGTGCCGCCGCGCTCGACGAGCACGGCCGAGACGACGACCGCCCGCAGTGTCCGCGCACGCCGTTCTCGCCGGGCCAGGAGGCGATCGATGAGGAGCCCGAGGCCGCGCTCCAGCTGGAGACCGGACGCCGCCTCGGGCAGGTCGAGTGACTCGCGCATGACCTCACCGGGGACGCGGGGCCGCAGCGGGGTATCGCCACCGCGGGCCAGGTCGTGGGCGAGGAGGCCGTCACGGCCGAAGCGGTCGGCCACCGCGCTCGCGGGAAGCGCGGCGAGCTCACCGAGCGTGGCCACCCCAAGTCGCTCGAGCGCCTCGGGCAGCGCGGCGAGCGCCGGGCGCGCCCGGAGCAGCGCCACTGGCAGCGACGCGAGATAGTCCCGGGCACACTCCGGTCCGACGATCTCCGGTCGACGATGCCTGGCACGCGTGGCAGCCGCCACCGCGGCGAACCGAGTCGGCGCCACACCGACGCGAGCCGGTGTGCGCAATGCGGTTCGTGCGGCGCGCAGCACGCCATCGATGCCTCCATGCAACGCAAGCAGTCCGCGCGCGTCGAAGCAGACGAGTCCCGGTCGCTCGGGCTCGACTCCCGCCCCGACCGACTCCAGGCGGACGAGCAGTCGCTCCCAGAGCTCGGCCACCCCTGCGGGATCGGGCGGCACCAGGGTCAGCTCCGGACAGCGCGAGAGCGCCTCGCCGAGCCGCATCCCCGGGTGGATCCCGAATGCCTCGGCCGCGAGCGAGACCTCACCCACCTGCTGCACCCCACCCACCTCGGGCGCGAGCGCCACCGGCATCCGCAGCAGCTCCGACCGATCGCCGAGGGCGGTGGTGAGCGCGAAGCGCGGGACGAGGAAGCAGACGATCAGCATGCGAACAGATGTTCGCATGAACCCCGGCGGGACCGCAACCCCTGGTCTCACCTCATACCCAACTATCGTGCGCATCGATGGCGATCGACGAACGCCCGAGTGACGCGCTGGGCATGGACCCTGCCGAGATGCGCCGACTCGGCCATTGGGTCGTCGATCAGGTCGTCGATCACTTCGAACGGCGAGCCGACGGACCCGCGATCACCGCAGGTGATGCCGCTGAGCTCAGCGAGGCGCTCGGCGGTCCGCTGCCACTGCAGCCGGGCGATCCGCTTGAGGCGATGCAGACGCTGACCGAGGTCGCGCTCACCCACATGCAGCACGGCGACCATCCACGGTTCTTCGCGCGGGTACCGGGGCCGTCATCGTTCGCGGGGGTGCTGGGCGAATGGCTTGGCACCGGGTTCAACGCGATCGCTGCATCCTGGGGAGGGGGCTCCGGTCCGGCGACCGTCGAGCTCGTCGCGGTCGACTGGCTGCGCGAGGCGCTCGGGCTGCCCGACGGGACCGAGGGAGTGCTCGTGAGTGGCGGCTCGATGGCGAACATCACCGCGATCGCGGCGGCGCGGGCCGACGTCGGACCGGGCGTCGCGTACCTCTCCGATCAGACCCACTCCTCGATCGGCCGCGGGCTGAGAGCGCTCGGCTTCGACGCGCAGGAGATCCGCATCCTCGACTCCGACGAGGACCTCCGCCTGCCCGTCACCGGCCTGAAACGCGCCATCACCGAGGACCGCGCACACGGCAGGCAGCCGCGGTTCGTGATCGCAACCGCGGGCACGACGAACACTGGTGCGGTGGACCCCCTGCCCGAACTCGCCGATCTCTGCGAGCGAGAACAACTGTGGCTGCACGTCGACGGCGCATACGGCGCGCCGGCCGCCCTGTGCTCCCGCGGCCGTCAGGCCCTCGCCGGACTGGAGCGAGTCGACTCGCTCGTCCTCGACCCGCACAAGTGGCTGTTCCAGCCCTACGACGTCGGCTGCCTGTTCATGCGCCCCGGGGTGCTCGGCGCGGCGTTCCGGATGGACCCGGAGTACCTCGTCGACGTGATGGCCCGCCGGGGCGAGATCGACATGCGCAACCGCTCGCTCGAGCTCACCCGACGCTCTCGCGCGTTGAAGCTGTGGCTCTCGTTCCGGACCTATGGGATGGAGGCGATCGGCGCAGCCGTCGAGCGGGGGATCGAGCTGGCCGAGATCGCCGAGGCGATGATCCGGGACGACGAGCGCTTCTCGGTGGTGACGCCCGCGCAACTCGGGATCGTGACCTTCGCCCTCGCCGGCGCAGACGAGGCCGTACACCGAGAGGCCGCAGCGCGCCTGGCACGAGACGGTTACGCGGCGGTCACCGCCACCACGCTCAAGGAGACAGCGGTGCTCCGGCTGTGCACGATCAACCCGCAGACCACCGAGGCCGATCTGCGGGGGACGCTCGAGCGGCTCGCCGTCGCGGATCTCACACGCGCACCGATCACCTGACCCGCCCCCCGGGACGCCTGTCAGGACCATGACGGGACGCTGCCGGAGGGCCGATTTCCGTCCGAGCGCCCCGGCACCATGGCGCGTCCATGCCACCCGCCGTGCGACCGTCCGCCAACCGCTATCCGCTGCGCCGTTGGCAGGAGCGGGCGATGGTGGCGATGACCGAATGGAGCGGCGCCGAGCCGATCCTGATCTCCGCCGCGCCGGGTGCCGGCAAGACCCGCCCGGCGCTGGAGTTCGCCCGCGCGCAGCTGCTCGCCGGTCAGATCGGCGCCGTGGTCGTCGCGTGTCCGACGGCGCCGCTCACGCGTCAGTGGGCACACGCGGCGCACGAGCTCGGGATCGATCTGGCGCCCGATGCCGACTCTCCCCGGCCACCGTCGGGCTTTCACGGTGTGTCGGTCACCTACGCCCGGATCGCCAAGGCGCCGCGCCGCTGGGCGAGCGCGCTGCCACGCTCAACGCTGCTCATCGCCGACGAGGCGCACCACCTCGGCGAGGACCTCACCTGGGGTGAGTCGTTCGCCACCGCCTTCGCCGAGCGCTCGCACTGGCTGCTGCTCTCCGGCACGCCGTTTCGCTCCGACGCCACGCCGATCCCGGGGGTGAGCTACGACAGCGACGGCATCGCCGAGCCCGACGTCGCCTACTCGTTCGCCGAGGCCGTCGCCGACGGGGTCTGCCGGCCGGTGAGCTTCGTCGCCTACGACGGCACACTCAGCTGGCGCAGCGGCGATGACGTGATCGAGTCCGGTTTCGACACGGTGCTCTCCACGCGTGAGGCGAGCCGCCGCTACCGAACCGCGATCTCGACCGAACTGCCCGACGGCCTGCCGCGGATCCTGCGCGAGGCCGACGCCCGGCTGCGCACGGTGCGCCAGGACGGCCACCCGGACGCGGCTGGGCTGATCGTCGCCGCTGACTCCGAGCACGCCCGCCAGATCGCCAAGCTGCTGCGCGAGGCGACCGGCCGCTCACCGGTCGTCGTGCTGCATGCCGAGGCCAGGTCGGCGGCCCGCCTGGCCGAGTTCCGGAGCTCCCGCGAGCCATGGATCGTCGCCGTCAACATGGTCTCCGAAGGCGTCGACATCCCGCGGCTGCGGGTCGGCGTCTACGCGACCGCGGCGAAGACGCCGCTCATCTTCCGCCAGATCGTCGGGCGGTTCGTGCGCACGATCCCGGACCGGCCGCTGGAGCCGAGCTGGCTGTACGTCCCCGCCGATCCGGTGCTGCGAGACCACGCCGCCACGATCGAGCACGAGGTCCGCCGCGCACTGCGCCGCCCCGGCGAGACCGATCCGGCCGAGCTCGAGGAACCGCGCGAGCGCCGGCAGACCGAACTCACCTCCGCGCTCGACTTCGAGCCGGTGAGCGCCGACGTCGCGCCGCAGATGTCCCTGTTCGGCGGGCCTGTTGCCGCCCCCGCGCCGAAGCCCGCGCCCGCCGCGGCACGCTGGCTGACCCCAGAGCAGGACGCGGCGTCCGGGGCGGGCGGGACGGAAACCGACTCGGTGCCCGCGTTCGAGCGGCGAGCCCGGCTGCGCGACGAGCGCCATCGCCTCGTCAGCGAGGTCCGCCGGCGCGACGGGACGAGCCACAGGGAGATCAACGCGTGGCTGAATCGTGCGGTGGGGATCACGAGCGTGGACAAGGCAACGCTCCCGCAGCTCGAACAGTCGGTCGAGCTGCTGATGGGCAAGCTCACCGCGCGACGCTGAGTGTCCGCCCCGGCGTAGCATCGCCGGTCGGCCGGAAGATCGCCGCATTCGACCAAGGGGGGAACCGACGTGGGGTATGAAGTGCCAGAGCAGTACGTCGAGCGTTATGCCGACCTACTCGTCAACTACGCGCTCGGGTCGGGACAGGGAATCGCCAGCGGGGACGTGGTGTGGATTCAGGCGCCCGAGAGCGCCAAGCCGCTCTACGCCGCACTATGCCGGGAGGTATGGCGCGCCGGTGGGATGACGATCAGCGGCTACCGGCCCGACGCCGACGCGTCCACCAACCTTGACCGCGACTTCTACGAGATCGCCTCCGACGAGCAGGTCTCACGGTTCTTGGAGCGCTACATGCGCGGGATCGTCGACGAGGTCGACCACCTGATCCAGGTGGAGGCCGAGGCCGACCCCCATGCCCTGAGCTCCACCGACCCCGGCAGGATCCTCGCCCGTCAGGTCGCCCAGCGCCCGATGTCCCGCTGGCTCGACGACAAGGAGAGCGCCGGGAACTTCAGCTGGACGATCGGCCTGTTCGGGACCCAGGCGATGGCCAGCGAGGCTCGGCTGTCGCTGGAGGAGTACTGGGAGCAGATCATCGCGGCGTGCTTTCTGGACCACGAGGACCCGAAGGCCAAGTGGCGCTCGGTCGAGTCAGAGATCCAGTCGACGGTGGCCGCGCTCGACGCGCTGCCGATCGACCGGGTGCACATACGAGGCGACGACGTCGACCTCCAGATTGCGCTCGGCGAGCACCGCAGGTGGGTCGGGGGCGAGGGCAAGAACATCCCGAGCTTTGAGATCTTCACCTCCCCGGACTGGCGCGGGACCGAGGGCCGCATCCGCTTCTCCGAGCCGCTGTACACCCATGGGAACCTGATCACCGGAGTCGAGCTGGAGTTCGCCGGCGGCCGGGTCGCGCGAGCGAGCGCCGCGGAGAACGAGTCGTTGCTCACCGAGATGCTGGCCGCCGAGAACGCCGATCGGATCGGCGAGTTCTCACTCACCGACGCGCGGTTCTCGCGGATCACGCGGTTCATGGCGACGACGCTCTACGACGAGAACGTCGGCGGGCCGTACGGCAACACGCACATCGCGGTCGGCCGCGCCTACCGCGACTGCTACGACGGCGACCCCAGCGAGCTCGCGAGCGAGGACTGGGAGCGACTGGGCTTCAACGACTCGCCGATCCACACCGACATCGTCTCCACGACTGACCGCGAAGTGACCGCGACGCTCGCCGACGGCAGCTCGCGCACGATCTACGCGGGCGGCCGCTTCCAGCTCGACGAGCTCGACTGACCCACCCGCTCCCGGGAGCGGCGCAAAAAAGCCACCGGCGGCGGCGGGGGCGATACGGTGACGCGCGCTCGTCGGCATATCTCACCTGGAGGAGATCGATCGTGTCAAAGCCGCTCACCGGCCCTGTCCGGGCGCTCTGTGCGGGCGCCGCCACCCTGGCGGGGACGCTTGTCCTCACCGCGACCCTGGCGGCCGGGAGCGCTGCCGCGCAGACCGGTCCTTACGTGGCGCTGGGGGACTCGTACACCTCCGCGCCGCTGGTGCCCAGCCCGACGGGCAACCCCGCACTCTGCCTGCGCTCGACCCACGACTATCCCCAGGACGTCCGCGCCGCCATCGCGCCCTCGTCGTTCACGGACGTGAGCTGCAGCGGGGCGACCACCGTCGACATGACGCAGAGCCAGTCGCTCGGTGCGGGAGAGAGCAACGCGCCGCAGTTCGGCGCGCTCGGGCCGAGCGACGCAGTGGTCACCGTCGGCATCGGCGGCAATGACGCAGGTCTGATCGGTGTGGCCGAGGAGTGCGCCGAGCTCGACGTCCTGTGGCCGTTCGGGGATCGCTGCAGATCCCACTACCAGTCCGGCGGCGTGGACACGGAGATGCAGAAGATCAACTCGGTCCAATCGCTCGTCGCGGCCGTCGTCCAGGGGATCCACGCCCGAGCCCCGCGGGCGAAGGTGCTCGTCGTCGGCTACCCGGACGGCCTGCCGCAGAACGGCACCAACTGCTATCCGATCGTTCCGTTCTCCGACGCCGACGTGAGCTGGTTCAACTCGCTGGAGATCGACCTCAACTCGGTCCTCGCCTCGGCCGCTGCCGCCAATGCGGCGACGTATGTCAACACGTTCAGCTCGAGCATCGGCCATGACGCCTGCGCAGGATCAAACGCGTGGGTGAACGGTCTGCTGCCGACCTCGGCCGCCTTCCCCCTCCATCCCAACGCGGCCGGCGAGTCGAACATGGCGCGCCAGGTGGAAGCCGCGCTCAGCTGACCGGCCGGGCCTGGCCGGACGCCGAACGCCGGACGCGGAGCGGCGGTTTTCGCGTCCGGCGAGCGCCAGGCAATACTCTGCAGCGCTGATGCCAGACCTCACCAACCTCGCGATCGACGGCGTGCGCACGCTGCACGCCTTCTCCAAGCGGATCCCGGGCGCCGGGTCGATCCTCGCCGAGTCTCTGGAGAGCGCGGTCCGCGGACGGGTCGTGCTGATCACCGGCGCCTCTTCGGGCATCGGCGAGGCCGCGGCGCTGTCCGTCGGGCGCGCCGGCGGGCACGTGCTGCTCGTCGCCCGCACCCGCTCCAAGCTGGAGGCCGTCGCCGAGCAGATCTTCGAGGTCGGAGGGTCCGCGACCGTGTACCTGGCCGATCTCACCGACCTCGACGACATCGACCGGATGGCCGACGCCGTACTGCGCGCTCACGGTCATGTGGACGTGCTCGTCAACAACGCCGGCAAGTCGATCCGGCGATCGGTCGATCGTTCCTACGACCGTTTCCACGACTACCAGCGCACGATGACGCTGAACTACTTCGCGCCCGTGAAGCTGATCCTCGACCTGCTGCCGGAGATGCGCGAGGCCGGTGCCGGGCACATCATCAACATCTCCTCGATCGGGCTGCAGATCAACACGCCGCGGTTTGCGGCCTACCTCGCCTCCAAGGCGGCGCTCGACGCGTTCTCACGGTCCATCGGCCCGGAGATCATCGGCGATGGGGTCCACCTGACGACCGTCTACATGCCGCTCGTCAAGACGCCGATGATCGCGCCCACCAAGATCTATGACCGCGTGCCGACGCTCAGTCCCGAGCAGGCCGCCGGGATGATCACCGAGGCGATCCGCAAGCGACCGAAGCGGATTGCCACGACGCTCGGCTCGATCGGACAGCTGACCTACGCGATCGCGCCCGGCGCCCAGGATCTCGTCGTCAACCGGGCCTACCAGCTGTTCCCCGAGAACGACACGCCGCGCGCCACCGATTCCCAGCGCCTGGAAGCTGAGCAGCGGGCTTTCGCGCAGGCGACGCGCGGCGTTCACTGGTAGCGACGCGGGCGGCCGCGGCGCGGGCGGGGAAGGTTGTTCGGCCTGCTCCCCAAGCACCGCACCCCCGCCTGCGCCGGCTCAGGCGAACGCGATCCCGGCCGGCGAATCGCCGAGACCGACCTCGAACGAGCCGGCGACTGCGCCCGACGTCGGGTCGATGATCGCCACCGAGCTCGAGACGTTGCAGGTCACCCAGATCGATCCGTCCGGCGCCTGCGCGACCCACGTCGGCATGTGGTGCGCCTGCGTGTAGCTCGAGTCCTTCGTCACGTCGTTGGGGGTGGAGAACGACCCGAGCGGGATCGTCGAAGTCAGCTTGTGGGTGGCGACGTCGATGACCGTCACCGTGTCGGCGTTCGCGTTGCTCACATACGCGGTCGCTCCGTCGGAGCTGATCGCCACTCGCCACGGGGTTCCGCTCACCGGGATTGCCGCACCCTGCTGGAGGTCACCGGTGGAGAGCACGACCACCTGGCCTCCCTCGGAGTCGGCCACCCACAGCTGGCTGTTGTCCGGGGTCACCGCGATGCCCATCGGCGTCTGGAAGACGACCGGCGACTTCGTCACCGACCGGGTCGCGGTCGTCGCGGTGTACACACCATCTGAGCAGGTCACCGCCACCAGCAGACCGTCCGGGGTGACCAGGATGCCCTTTGGCGCCTCGCCGACCCCGATCGTCGCGGTCACCGCCTGGGTGGTCTGGTTGATGACCGAGATCGTGGTGGAGCCGCCCGTGCCGGTGTTGGGCCCGGTGTTGGCGACGTACACCGTCTTGCCGTTCGGCGCGATGGCAATACCCTGCGGGTAGGTGCCGACCACGACGGTACCGGAGACCGCGTTGGCGGAGGTGCTGATCACCGACACGGTGTTGCCGCCGGACTCCGTCACCCACACCTCGGTTCCGTCGGGCGTCGCCGCGACCGCGAAGGGGCTGTTCGTCGAACCGGTCACCGAGGAGGCCAGCGCCCGAGTCGAGACGTCGGCGATCGCGATCACGCCGCCGGTGATCCCCGGTATGTAGGCGCTGGTCGCCGACGACGCAACCGTCTTTCCCTCCACCGAGGCGAGCTTGGAGAGATAGACCTTGTCGGTCCGGCCGTCGACGAAGTCCGCGCGATGGGTGGTGCGATTCTCGATCAGGCGGCTCGTCGGGACCGGCATCGCGCGGCGCGTCTGGGAGCTGCGCGCCGACGGATCCTGCGGGGTCCATGGCACCGCTGCGCTCGCGCTGCGCCTCGTGGCCTGGACGGGGACCTTCTGCTTGGCGCCTGGGACCTGCGGCGCGGGGTTGAACTGAACCTCGTCTTCGGCCTTCCAGAACTGGTTGATCGTGTTCGGCAGCTTGGGCATGCTCGATGCCTGGCCGGCCGACATGCCGAGTGCCGAGGTGAGGTCACCGAACGCCTGGCGACGCCAGGGGGTGACGTTCATGTTGGTGACCCCGAAGATCGTCTCGAGCAGCTGGGAGACAGAGGTGTGGTCGAAGTTCTCGGTGGCGACGTACCCGCCGACCGACCAGGGCGAGACGATGAACGCGGGGACACGAACCCCGCCGCCGATCGGCTCGCCATCGACGAACTCGCCGGCGGTTCCCGACGGGGGCAGCGGCGGGATCACGTGGTCGAAGAGGCCGTCGTTCTCGTCGTAGTTGACGATGAACACCGTGCTGTTCCACAGGTCCTCGTTCGCCGCGACCGCGTTCAGCTTGGACGCGAGGAAGTCCGCGCCGGCGGCCGGCAGGTAGGACGGATGCTCACTCTGCCCAGAGGTCGGAATGATGTAGGAGACCTGGGCGAGGTTGCCGCCCGCGCAGTCCCACTCGAAGCGCTCGTGGGTGTGGATCTCAAGGCCACTCTGGTAGAGCGTTGACCCGGGTGAGGCGGACTGGAAGGCCTGGAACCATTCGAGCGGGTTGCACCCGTAGTTGTCCTCCTCCTGGTACAGCCGCCAGGTGATGCCGGCCGCCGTGAGCATCTCCGTGCTCGTAGTAGCCCATCGTGAACGGGCCGTTGGCGTCACCGTCGGCGCCGAGATTGGCCATCAACCACTGGTTGTTCAGCGCCGTCGTGGGCTGGCCGGGTGTCGCGCTGACGGTGATGTTGAGCGCCTCGTGCTGCACCGACCACGCGTGGGAGGTCGATGGGATCGCCTGCGCGCTCGTCTGCTTGGTGTTCAGATGCCACGGCAGCAGGTACCCGTCGGGATTCTGCGTGTCGGGCTGGTAGAAGATCGAGCGGCCGTTGGACTGGGTGATCGCGGTCGGGTCCCCGAACCCGCGCACCCCGGCGAGCGTGCCGAAGTAGTGGTCGAACGACCGGTTCTCCTGCATCTGGACGACGACGTGCTCGATGTCGCCCAGCGTCCCCGAGCGCGGCCCCGCGGCAGCCGCCTTGGCGAGCGCGGGCGGCAGGACGGAGGAGGCGAAGATGCCGCCGGCGCCAACGGCAGCGGAGCCGAGCAGACGGCGGCGAGTGATCTCGGACATGCGTCGTTCTCCCTGTTCGGGTCGGTCTTCTCGTATGGCCTGCCGGACGCCGGAGCGCCCATTCCGCGACGGCACAGTAATCCCGGGATGCGCCCGCGGTGTGACCTCGATGTGACCCCGGACACGCACCTTGTACGCGCGCTCCCATACGCTGCCCGCATGACCGACCGGACCTACGAGGCGGACGCGATCGTCGTCGGCGCGGGCCTCGCCGGCCTCGTCGCGACCGCGGAGCTGACGGGCGTGGGGCGCCGGGTCCTGCTGCTCGACCAGGAGCCAGAGGCCTCCCTCGGCGGCCAGGCATTCTGGTCGCTGGGCGGCCTGTTCCTCGTCGACTCGCCCGAGCAGCGTCGCTGGGGGGTCAAGGACTCGCTGGACCTCGCCTGGCAGGACTGGGAAGGCACCGCCGGGTTCGACCGCCCTGAGGATCACTGGCCGCAGCGCTGGGCCCGTGCCTACGTCGAGTTTGCCGCCGGCGAGAAGCGCGCCTGGCTGCACGCAGAGGGGGTGCGCTGGCTGCCGAACCCCGGCTGGGCGGAGCGCGGAGGCTACGGCGCGATCGGTCACGGCAACTCGGTGCCGCGCTTCCATCTCACCTGGGGCACCGGCCCGGGCGTGCTGGCGCCGTTCGTCAGGCGCCTGGCGCGGGCACGCAGCAGCGGCCTGGTGACGGTCGCGGCCCGCCATCGCGTCGACGAGCTCCTCCGCGGGGGCGACGGGTCGGTCACAGGCGTCCGTGGTGCCGTGCTCCAGGAGAGCCGGGCGGCCCGCGGCCAGGAGAGCTCACGGACCGAAGTGGGCGAGTTCAGCGCGCAGGCGCGGGCGGTGCTCGTCAGCTCAGGCGGGATCGGCGGCAACCTCGACGCGGTGCGCGCAGCGTGGCCGGAACGGCTCGGCTCGCCGCCGCTGCGAATGATCAGCGGGGTGCCGGCGCACGTCGACGGCCGCATGATCGCAATCACCGAACGAGCCGGGGGCAGCGTCATCGGACGCGACCGGATGTGGCACTACGTCGAGGGCATCCAGAACTGGTCGCCGATCTGGCCACACCACGGGATCCGGATCCTGCCCGCCCCGTCGTCGCTGTGGCTGGACGCGACCGGCAGGCGACTGCCGGTGCCTCTGTTTCCCGGCTTCGACACGCTCGGCACACTCGCGCACATCGCCCGCTCGGGCCACGACCACACCTGGTTCGTGCTCACCCGCAAGATCATCGAGCGCGAGTTCGCGTTGTCGGGCTCCGAGCAGAACCCGGACCTGACGGGCAAGTCGATCCGGGCGGTGCTCCGCGAGCGTCTCGGCTCAGGCATCCCCGGCCCCGTGGAGGCGTTCATGCGCCAGGGCGCGGACTTCGCCGTCGCCACCGATCTACCCGCACTTGTGGAGAAAATGAACGCGATCACTCAGGGTCGACCAGAGCTTGAGCTGGCCCAAGTCGAGCGCGAGGTGGTCGCGCGGGATCGGGAGCTCGCCAACCCGTACACCAAGGACCTGCAGGTGACCGCCATCCACGGCGCCCGGCGGTACCTCGCCGACCGACTGAGCCGGGTCGCGGCACCGCATCGGCTGCTCGACCCTGACGCCGGGCCGCTGATCGCGGTGCGGCTCTCGATCCTCACGCGCAAGACCCTGGGCGGACTGGAGACCGACCTCGACGCCCGGGTGCTCGCGGCCGGCGGCGAGCCGATCCGTGGGCTATGGGCCGCCGGAGAGGCGGCGGGGTTCGGCGGCGGCGGCATGCATGGCTACCGGTCGCTGGAGGGCACGTTTCTCGGCGGCTGCCTGTTCTCCGGGCGCGCCGCGGGACGTGCGATGGCCGCCGCGGTCGCCTGACCGACAGTACGATCGGGATGAGCAGGGGATCGCCTGCTCGTGCAACGAAAGTTGCAGGCATCCGATCGAGACCTGCCGAAGTCCGCAACATCTTGACGTTCGTGCTGTTGTTAGGAGAGCCGAGCCCGCGGCACGCCGAACTGTGGGCCCGCGCCGCCTGGAATCCGTGACCGCCTACCGCCCTCAGCCACCCACGCGCCGGAGGCCTCCGGTGGCGGTGGCGACTCTGATCGGTGCGCTCGCCGCCGTCCTCGCCCTCGCCCTCCCGGGCGTCGCCGGAGCCGCCTCGCGCTCCACCAAGCTGGTGCGCTACGACGGCTGGAGCGCGCGGGTGCCGCGCACCTGGCCGGTGTTCCGACTTGGTCACGACTCGCATATCTGTGTGCGCTTCGACCGCCACGCCGTCTATCTCGGGCGCCCGGGCAGTGCGCAGAACTGTCCCGCCCACGCCGCCGGGCGGACCGAGGCGGTCCTCGTCTCCCCTGCCCCGCGTGCGTCCGGGGCGAATGCGCTGAGCGCGGAGACGCGCACCTCAGCGACGCCGTCGGGCGGCGCGGTGGCCGAGGTCAGCCGCCCCGCATGGCACGTCGTGGTCACCGCCACCTGGTCGACCGACCCGGCCGCCGTGCGCGCCGTACTCGGCGTGCACTCGGTCGCTGCCGCAGGCCGTGCCTACGCGCGTTCGCACGCACGCTCCGCCGGCCGTCTCGCCCGACTGCACGCGGCGGGCGTCCATGCGGACGCGACGAATACGACCATCCCGGCAGCGCCCGCCACCGCCGGCGAGGTGTACGACGGGCTCGGCTTCGACGCCTGCTCCGCTCCGTCCGCGACCGCGATGAGTAACTGGCTGGCCTCGCCCTTCCGGGCGATCGGCGTCTACATCGGCGGTCCTGAGATGGCGTGCGCCCAGACCAACCTCACCGCCGCCTGGGTGAGCGCTGAGGCCGCTGCCGGCTGGCACCTCGTCCCGATCTACGTCGGCCTGCAGTCCCCGAGCAACGGCTGCGGCTGCGCCGCGATCTCCACCACGAACGCGGCCGCGCAGGGTGCCGCCGCCGCCCAGAGCGCCGTCGAGGAGGCGCAGGCGCTCGGGCTCGGCGCCGGCAACCCGATCTACGACGACATGGAGAACTACACGCGCGGCACGGTGGCGAGCCAGACGGTTCTCACCTACCTCCAGGCGTGGACGCAGGAGCTGCACGCGCTCGGCTACCTGTCGGGCGTCTACAGCTCGGAGCTGTCGGGCGTCGAGGACCTCGTCACCGAGCAGGGCACCGGCTACATCGAGCCCGACGAGCTGTGGATCGCCAACTGGAACAACCAGCAGACGACCACCGACGCGCAGGTGCCGGCGACCGAGTGGGCCGCGAACCAGCGACTGCACCAGTACCTCGGTGGCCACACCGACAACTACGGCGGCAGTTCGATCAACATCGACTCCGACGACCTGGACGCCGCCACGGCGGCGCCCGGCGCCGGCGCTCTGACGACGACGATCGCCGCGGCGCCCTCGGTCGCGATCAGACCGCAGGGCGACGGCACGATCGAGCTGGTGCCGAGCTGGACCGGCGAGGCCGGCATCACGCGCTGGCAGCTCCTGGCGGGGAGCTCGCCGACATCGCTCACTCCGCAGCTGTCAGAGCCTTCCTCGCACAAGTCGATCCTCACCCGCAACGGCGACCCCTACTTCCAGGTGCAGGCGCTGAACGCGGTCGGCCAGGTGATCGGCTCGTCCGGAGTGACCGCCACCCCCGCCCATGTGGCGATGTTCGGGCACAGCGCGTTCGTCCCCGCGGACGGCCCGGGCGGTCTCCCGGTCGAATGCTTCGCAATCGACGGCTGCCGGATCTCGACGACGATCAAACTGGGCAGGAAGGTGCTCGCCCACACGCGCGGGGCGCGCGTCGCCGCCGGCGGCGGGATCGACCACTTCCCGATCTCCCCGGCCGTCCACCGGATGATCACCGCGGCGGGCAACAAGGGGCTTTCCACGACCGTCACCGTGCGCACGAGTACGGGGCGCAGCGCGACCGAGGCGATCCGGCTCGTCCGCTTCGCCACCTCGGGCGCCGGCCCGCGCCGCCGGGCGCTCTCGCGGTCCGCCGGCGCGATGCGCATCCTCGGCGCCACCGAGTTCGTCTCCCACGGCTGGACCGGCGGCGTGCTGGTCGCCTGCCCACAGGCCACGCCGTGCACCGCGACCCCGACGGTGAGGGTCGGCAAGCGGACGGTCGCGGTCTCGCGCTCGCAGACGATCGGGCCTGAGGAGATCGGCTACCTGAGCTTCCAGATGACCGGAGCGGGCCACAGGCTGCTGATGCGTTCGGCCGGCAACCAGCTCGGCGCGACCGTCAGCGTGAGCTCGCCGACCGAAGGGCTCGTGGCTGGAGCCACCGCGAGCGCCGCGGTCTCACTTGACGCATTCTGAGCCGCGGCCGCCTCGGCCCCGGGTGGTCTCAGCCGGCGCCGAGCGCGCGGGCGAACACGGCGGGATCGGCGTTGCCGCCCGACAGCACCACCCCGACGCGCTCGCCGGCGACCGCCACCGAGCCGCTGAGCAGCGCGGCGAGTGCGGTCGCACCGCTCGGCTCGACGACGAGCTTGAGCCGCTCGAAGCAGAAGCGCATCGCGGTGAGGATCTCGGCGTCGGTCACGGTGTGGACCTCGTCGACGAGCGCCTGGATCACCGGCCAGGTCCACTCCCCCGGAGACTCGGTCTGCTGGCCGTCGGCGATCGTCGGCGTGACGCTGACCCGCCGGCGCTCACGCGCCTGCAGCGAGCGGGCGACGTCGTCGGAGGCCTCGGGCTCCACCCCGACGATGCGGGCCGACGGACGCAGCGCCGAGATGGCGGTCGCGCAGCCCGAGATCAGCCCGCCGCCGCCGACGGGGACGACCAGCACGTCAAGGTCACCGGCGTCGTCGAGCAGTTCGGCGACGAGTGTGCCCTGCCCGGCCATCACGCGCGGGTCGTCGTATGGATGGACCACCTCGAGCGAACGCTCGGCGGCGAGCGCGCGCAGCAGTTGCTCACGGTCCTCGGCGTACCGGTCGTAGGTGATCACCTCGGCTCCATAGCCCTCCGTGGCGGCACGCTTGAGCGGCGGCGCGTCGGCCGGCATGATGATCGTCGCCCGCGTGCCGCAGAGCTGCGAGGCGAGCGCAACTGCCTGGGCGTGATTGCCCGAGGATGCCGTGCAGACGCCCCGCGCCAGACCCTGAGCATCGAGCGAGGCGATCGCGTTGTAGGCACCGCGAAACTTGAAGGCCCCGACACGCTGCAGCGTCTCCGCCTTGAGCGCGACCCGCGCGCCGAGCCGGTCGTCGAGCGTGCGCGAGGTGAACACCGGCGTGCGGTGGGCCACGTCGTCCAGGCGGCGCGCCGCGGCAGATATGTGATCGTGGGTGAAGTGGTCCGGCGCAGGCCGGCGCACTCCACGATCGACGTTGTGGGCGATCACGGCTGACAGAGTAGAGGTCGACCATGGGGGCATCACTTCCAGAGCAGATCGACGAGTGGCTGCCCGACCCGGCGATCCGGGTCGCCCACCGCGTTCCCAGCACGGCCTCGCCTGATGAGCTGTGGCGGGCGGCGAGCGAGTTGACGCTCGCGCAGTCTCCGGTGCTCGGGCGTCTCGTCCAATGGCGGATCCCGGGCACCGTGCGCGAACTCAGCTTTGACCGACTGCTGCGCGAGCCGCCGTTCCTGGTACTCGCCGAGGGCGAGGAATCGCTGTTGGCGGGTCTCGTCGGCCGGATCTGGACCCTGCGTCGCGACTATCCGACGCTCGCCGATCCCGGGCAGTTCCGCGCCTTCTCCGAGCGCGGGACCGCCCGAGTCGCGATCGGCGTGTGGGCCGAGCAGGACCGTCGCGGTGGAGCGCTCTGCGCCGAAGCGCGGGTGGAGGCGCTCGGCGTCCAGGGCCAGGTCGGGGTCGCCGCGGTCCGCCCGCTCGTACGCGGCTTCCAGAACCTGATCGCTTCCGAGGCGCTGCGGGCGGCGGCGCGCCGCGCGGAAGCGGAACGGTCAGGGGGGTGAAGATCACGCCCCGCGCGCCTCTACCGTAGTGGTGGTCAAGATGAGCTTCGATCAGGGCTTCGACGAACCGGTGACGATCCGCCACGTGCGTTTCGCCAACGAACAGACCGGCTGGGCGGTGCTCGACGCGGCGACAGGCGACGGAACTCCGATCGCGCTCGTGGGTCCCCTCGTCCACCTGGAAGAGGGCGAGCGAGCGAGGATCCTTGGCGAGTGGGTGACCGACAGCCGCTACGGACGCCAGGTGAAGGTGTCCGAGGCGCATCCGCTGGCGCCCGATGATCCCGAGACCGTCGCGGGATATCTGCGACGGGTCAAGCATGTCGGCGCCCGCCGGGCGGAGCGGCTGATCGAGCGGTTCGGCGCCGCCGAGGTACTCGACCGAGTCGATGTCGATCCGGCCGCCGCCTTCGCCGAGGTCGGACTCCGCGCCGCGCGGGCGCAGGAGGCGGCTGCCTCGTGGCGATCGATCCGCGTCACCCGACGGCTGCACCTGCTGCTCGCCCCCCACGGCCTCGCCTACCTCGCCGGGCGCATCCACGAGCACTACGGCTCCGAGGCCCACGAGCTGATCGCCGCCAACGCCTACGAGCTGACGAGCGTCTTCGGGGTCGGCTTCGCGATCGCCGATCGGATCGCGCGGGCAACCGCCGCCGAGAGCGGCCGGCCGGTTCCCGAGGGGCGGCGCGAGCGCGCCGCGGTGATGCACGTGCTCTCGCAGTCGGAGCGCAACGGCTCGGCATGCACCCCGCTGCCCGATGTGCTGCGCAGCGCAGGTGAGCTGATCGGAGAGTCCGAGGTCTCGGCCGAGATCGTCGAAGATCTGGTCGCGGGCGGCCAGGCGGTGCGGGAGGAGAGATGGGTGTACCGGGCTGCGACGGCGGAGCTCGAGGCCGAGCTGGCCGAGCGCGTCGGCGAACTGTGTGGAGCGGATCCATCCGAGAAGCTCGCCGCCGACGAGGACCGGGCGATCGATCGGGGCGCGCTCACCGACGAGCAGCTCGGAGCGCTCGAGGCGGCGTTCGCCCATCGGCTCTCGGTCATCACCGGCGGCCCGGGCACCGGCAAGACGTCGTCGATCCGGACGATCGCGGTCGAGGCCGCGGCCCGCGGAGGCCGGGTGATGCTCGTGGCGCCGACCGGCCGCGCTGCGGTGCGGATGAGCGAGACCGGCGGGGGCCTCACCGCCCGGACGGTGCACTCGGCGCTCGGCTGGATCCCGGGTGAGGGACCAACGCGCGATGAGGATGATCCGCTCGCCTGCGAGCTGCTGATCGTCGACGAGACCTCGATGGCGAACCTCGAGCTGCTCGTCGTGCTGCTGCGGGCGGTCGGCCCCGATACCCACGTCGTGCTGGTCGGCGACGCCGACCAGCTGGCGCCCGTTGGGGCGGGCAAGCCGTTCGCCGAGCTCGTTGCCTCCGAGACGGTTCCCACCACCCGCCTGACCCACATCTTCCGCCAGGCTGCAGACTCGATGATCGTCCAGGGGGCTCACGCGATCCGTCGTGGCGCGGTACCCGAGTTCCGGCCGGCGGATGGGATGCGGCGTGACCTGTTCCTGATCGAGCGCGCCGCGCCGCGCGACGGCCTGGCCGAGATCGTCTCGCTCGTCGCCGAGCGGCTGCCCGGCCATTACGGCGTCGACCCGGTGCGGGACATCCAGGTGTTCGCGCCCGTTTATCGCGGCGAGTTGGGGATCGACGCGATCAACCAGGCGCTGCGGGCCGCGCTGAACCCTGACGGGCCGCCGGTGCGCGGCGGCCGGCTGCGGATCGGGGACAAGCTGATGATGACCGGACGCAACCTCCACGAGCTCGGGCTGATGAACGGCACGCTCCTGCGGCTGCTCGACGAGACCGGTTCCGGCGAGCCGCGCGGGCGACGCTCGCGGTCGGCCGACGGCGAGGAGGACGATCCGCGCGACGAGGCGGCGCTCGTGCTCGGTGCCGAGGATGCCGTCTTCAGACTGCCGCCCGAGGAGGCCGACCAGCTGCGTCTGGCCTACGCCTGCTCGGTCCATCGCGGCCAGGGGATCGAGCTGCCGATCGCGGTGCTCGTCGCGCACCCCGCCGCGGGCGCGTTCTTCCTGCGGCGCGAGATGCTCTACACCGCGGTCACCCGCGCGTCGATCGCGACGGTGATCGTCGGGACCCGGCAGGTGCTCGCCCGCGCGGTGGCGACCGCCGATACCGGCCGCCGCCACGGTCGAGTCGGCGAGCGACTGGCCGCTCGGGGCGCCGGGCTCAGCCCGCCGGCGGTTCGGCCGGCCTCACCGGCTCAGGCGGCTGGCTGACCGCCGCCGACTCCTCCCCGAAGAAGTCGGCGAGCAGCGTCGAGATCCGCTCGGGCTCGTCGCGCATCACCCAGTGCGAGCTGTCGGGCAGTCGGACGACCTCGCGCAGACCGGGGACGTCGCGCCGGTGCGGTTCGGCGAGCTCGGCGCCGAGGTAGCGGTCGCGCTCCCCCCAGATGACGAGGGTCGGTGTGTTGATCGGGGGCAGCCGTCCGCCGAGCGCCCGTCGCGCCGCCCGGTAGTAGTTGACCATCGAGGTGAGCGCGCCGGGCCGCCGCCACGCCTCGAGGTAGCGCTCGAGGTCGCCGGGGTCCAGGGAGCCGGGCGGCGCGTCCAGCTCGATCGCCCGGCGCAACTCGCGAAAGCCACCGGCCGACAGCCGGCGCTCCGGCACCCGCGGCAACTGGAAGACGATGATGTACCAGGACTTGCGCAGCTGGCGCAGAGTGCGCAGCCCCTCGTACATGCGGCGCGGGTGCGGCACGTTGAGGATCACCAACCGCCGCACGACCTCCGGATGCCATGCCGCGACCGCCCAGGCGACCTGCGCCCCCCAGTCGTGCCCGGCGAGGAACGCCTGACTCTCGCCCCGCTCGACGATGAGCTCGGTCACGTCCTTGGCCAGCTTGCGCAGCGCATACGCCTCCACGCTCTCGGGTCGCGAGGACAGGTTGTAGCCCCGCAGGTCGGGCGCGACCACTCGGAACCCGGCCTTCGCGAGCGCCGGGATCTGGTGACGCCAGCCATACCAGAAGTCCGGAAACCCGTGCAGCAGGACGACGAGCGGACCCTCACCCGCCTCGACGTAGTGCAGGCGCACCTCCGAGAGGGCGGCGGTGCCGTGGCGGAGGGTCGGCTCGGCGGCGCTCACGCATCACAGCATGACGGATGGGGCCCGCACGTGGCCGCGGGAGGCGTCGAGCCTCAGGAGGTGCTGTCGCAGGTTGACGCGACGTCGCACTCGGTCTGGTGCGCGATCGCGAAGGCGCCGTTGCTGGGTGCGAGGAAGTGGGGCGGCTCCTCGTAGGCGAGCCGGCGGTCATAGACGTAGTTCTTCGTGTATCCGGCATTTCCCGCTCCGACCGTGCCGCGGAAGTTCTGGGCGATCGAGCCGGTCACGTTGAGCGTGCCGAGGTTGTTGCCACAGGAGTAGTCGTCAACGATAAAGGAGTGCTGCAGAGAGAGGATCGCGGCGCTGATCTGGGTGATCGGCGTATATCCGCTCGCGTTGGTGGCGCCGGCGCTCGAGCACACGCCACCGGTGACAGGGTGGTAGACACGCACGAAGCCGTTTGCGATGAGGCCGAGCAGCGCGCCGTTGGTGTTGGGGCTCGGGTAGGTGAGATTGCCGTCGACCACGATGTCCTGGGCGGTGCCGATTGTGAGCGGCTGCGTGGACTGGCCCTTGACGAACACGGTCCCGCACCCGATGTTGCCGGTACTGACGGTGTACACCGGGTCGTCGACATCGTAGGTGTAGTTGCACTGGGCGCTGCTGCTGTTGTTGACGTACAGCACGCCGTTGGTGGGGTATGAAATGGACGAGTAGCTCAACGAGGAGGTCGCGCACGACTGGCCTGCCGTCGGCTGGGCCACCTGGATCTGAGTGCCGAGGATCAGGCAGGTTGTGCCCGAATAGGTTGTCGTGGCGAGGCTGCTCAGCGAGCCGATGCTCGGCATGTTGAGATGCGTGTCCTGTTTGGTCAGCTTGCCCTGAACATTCGGAGAGCCCGAGCACCCGCCCGCCTCCAGCCAGCCGGACGGGTAGACGGTCGGATCACCGCCGAACTCGATCGAGTCACCAGACTGCTGCCCGAAGGTGGGGCCGCCGCAGATCAGCACCGAATCGTTGGAATGGAACGGGCCGTTGATCTGATCGTTGTTGATGAACTGGATGTTGGTGCAGTAGCCGCTGCCGGACCCGTCGTTGAGCTGGTACGTGCGGCCGCCGTAGGTGTAGGAGTTGCTGAAGAACGCCTGGTTCTCGCGTCCCTGGTACCGGTATTGGCTGCACTCAGCGGTCGCGCCGGGATAGCTGTGCCCATCGTTGCTGGCGCCTCCGGTCAGCGCCTGCGAGTAGAGGTTGCCACAGCCGCTCGGGTTTCCACTCGCCTGGCACTGATCACTCGGCTCGATCGCGATGTCCTGGTCGCTGGTGTCTGCGAATGCGTCGTCCACCTGCACCAACGGGTCGGAGGTCTCATATGTGGTGAAGTAGGCGTAGTCAATGAAGTTCTGCTGCCGGATCGCGGCCACGATCGTGCGCTTTGCGGTGCCGGCATATCCCGTCGAAGCGATTCGCAACGTGCCTGCGTCGGACCCAGTCGCCGTGATCATCGAGTCGACGGGATCCGCGATGCTGCACTGCGTGTAGGTGCTCTGCCCGGAGGCGGGCAACAGCATCACCGAGTAGCTCTCCCCGGAGGATCCGGGCACGGATGCCTGGTGGCCGGTCTCAGAGGCCCCCGTGTTGACGATCCAACTCGCGCTCGACGGAGCACATTGCGTCCAGTACGTGTTGTTCGTGTTGAGGTCGAACAGGTAGCGCTGAATGCCGGCCTGCGCGGCCGCGTAGGCCTGCTTCTGGCTGGTATCGATGGTCGTGCCCTGGGTGTTCAGGGTCACGGCCGCGAGCGCGGCACCGGTGACACCGAAGATGACCACCATCGTTGCGAGCACGTAGAGCAGCGCGATGCCCTCCTCGGCGGCGAGCCGGCGCGCGCTCGTGGTGAGGAGACGACGAATCATTGACATGGCGCGTTCTGGTCGCTGGTGTCCTGGGCGGTGAGACTGAACACGGCAGCGTCCTGGAGCTCGCTGGTCGTAGATGCGTTGTAGTAGGTGCCCGCGGGCGCGAACCGGATGTCCAGGGCGACCTCCGCGACCGTTGGTGCGGTGATCGTGGTCAGCGGGGCTGAGAGCGCGGAGGCGTTGAGGAGCGAGTCGGTACCCGTCTGGTAGTTGGAGTAGGCGTAGTACTTGAACATTGCTCCACTCCCGCTCGTGACGTGCTCGGCGAGGTTGAGCACCTGCGACGGTGTGGTGGCAAACGTCCACGCCGACGGGGTGCTGATCGATGCGGTGGTCCCCGTGTAGCTGTAGGCGGAGTCGAGCAGGGCTCCTCCACTCATCTTGACGACATGCTCGGTGGGCGTTGCGGTGGCGCTGTCGCCCGTACCGCTCACGAACACCAGGTCGCTGGCGTCGCTGTTCAGCGAAGGGCTGATGCCGGTCGTCGTACTCGCGAGCACCGGCGAAACGCCGTTGACGAGGCAACCGGAGTTGAGTTGCGCCAGCAGCGTCTCCATGCCCGTCCGGGCCTCGCCGAGCGCGGTCGTGCGTTGGGTGACCTGCTGGGTCGCGTTGAGCGATGAGATGATGATCGCGGTCGCCCCGATGATCACAACGGCGCTCATCATCATCGCGACGAGCAGTTCGACCAGAGTGAATCCGCGCTGACTGGTCATGTCGCGCATGTCCCGGTGGCGATGCTGCCGTTGTAGAGCTTGACGATCTCTCCATGCCCGGAGTTGGTGATCGTGGTGTTCAATGGCGCCGACAGCGCGAGGTAATCCTTGGTGCCGTTCTGGAAGCAGACTGTGTACTTGCCGTCCGGCATGCCCGGGTTCGCGAGCAGCCCCGTGTCCTGCGTGAGGCCCGACAGATTCGGACTCGCACTGGTCGGCAGCGTGGAGTCGTTCGCTGGGATGGTCGTCGCCCCGGGACCGCCGACGAAGTGCTCGCCACCATCACACTGCGTGTCGGTGACGATCAGCTTCGAACCCGCGGGGAGCGCCATCTCGGAGCCGGGACTCGTCGCCGTGCCGGTGTAGAGCCGGACCACCATCGCCGGCAGGGTGAGCGGCGTGTTGGCCGCCACGCTACCTGCCGTGACGGTGGTCGTCGCATCGGTGTCGCCGTATGCGTGCGGATCGTCGCCCGTGCAGATGCCGGCATACGTCGCGTAGGTCGCAGGGACCAGCGGATACGCCCTGAGCGAGCTGCTCCAGGCGCTCGCGCCCCAGTTCGTATCGCCCTGGCCGCTTGCGGGGCAGCCGGAGGCGTCCTGCACCGAGCAGACGATCGTCAGGCCGCCGCTGGTGAGCACCACCGAGGGCGCGGTCGCGGTCGGCGCCGGGCTCGGAGAGACGCCGGTCGGCCACGCGGTGGTGAAGGAGAAGGGAGCGGTTCCGGGCGTGGCAAGCACGAACGGCGTCGGCGAGGCGGCGGTGGTCCCGGCGGCCACCTGGACATTCGTCTGCTGGTCGGGAGAGCTGGCGTTGACCGCCTGGCCGGTTGAGTTGTCGACATAGGTGCCGGTGGTGGGCGTCACGCTCACCGTGTAGGTGTTACCGACGGGGAGGTCACCGAACAGAATGCAGCCGTTGGACGCCGTGACCCCGGAGGCACTCCCCGGCCCGCTCACCGAGACGGGCATGCCCACGATAGGATTGCCGCCGGCGTCCTGCACCTGGACAGCAAGCACTCCGGAGCTCGAACTGATCTCGCCATAGGTCGGGGTGATCAGCCCGGTCACCGTCACCGGATTCAGCGACGACGGCATGCCGGCCCATGTCACGGACGAGGTCGTTTCAAGGTAGTCAGCCGACGGATTGCTACACGAGGGCGTGCCCGACGCGTCGGAGACGAAGCTCGCCGACTCGTGGACGGTGTACTGCGTACCGTCGAGGGTCATCGGGCTGAGCGTCTGGTTGAGATTCGCCAGCTGGCTGATCGTGTATCCGCGCAGCTTGCTCTCGTCCTGTTGGGCGAGAGCCTCCGCCGCGGAGCTGTTGCGCTGGATTCCGGAGGTGCCGACCGCTCCGACGAGCGCCACGGCGCTGCCGGCCGCGACCAGCGCAAGGATCACGGCGGCGACGAGGACTTCGATGATCGTGAACCCCGCCTGGTCGCGGAGCGCTGCCGCGTGTGCGCGCCTGCGAGAAGGTCGGTGTGAGGGCTGGGTGTGCATGCTTGGAGCGAAGGACGCTTCCTGGTCCTGGCAGGTCCCCAGCGCTCAATGTCGGCAGCGGACGCGCGCGGCTTGAGTGGTTGTGGACGAAATTGGCCGAAGTGCGCTTCAAGCCACTCGCTCCGCGTGCCGATAACCCACCCAAATGTCGATGCCCCACACTGACCCCACGTCTGCCCGACTGAGTGTCGTCGACGCCGATGCGCCTCGCCGGTCCCAGTTGTGCGCGCTGCTGCGCGACGCCGGCTACACCAAGGTTGCGGAGGCTGCGGACCCACGCGCGGCAGTCACGTCCGATGGCCAGACTCCCGACCTCGCCCTCGTCGACCTTGACGACACGTTGCCCGCGGACGTGGAGCCGCTCCTGGCTGGGCGCGACGTCCCGTTGATCGGCGTGACGAGCGACGCGAGCGTCGCCGGCCGCCGTCGCGCCGCCTCAGCCGGCGTTTCCGACTTCCTCGTGCGACCGGCTGACCAGATGGAGCTCCGTATGCGCGTCGACAACGCGCTGGCAAACGCGCGCCTGCGCCGTGCGCTGGCCGATCGTGGCGGCTCCCCGCCCGAAGAGACGCAAGCCCCCTCGGCCGACTCCGGGACCGTGCGGGAGAGCCTCGCTCTCCTTGCCGCAGTCGCCGACTTCCACGACGACGACAGCGACCAGCATGCTCATCGTGTGGGCGCCCTCTCGGGAGCGATCGCGCGGGCCCTTGGACTTTCCGGGGAGTTCGCCGAGATGCTCACGCAGGCCGCGCCGCTGCACGACATCGGAAAGGTCGGCATCTCTCGTCGCATCCTGCTCAAGCCAGGAAAGCTCACGCCGCCCGAGTGGATGCACATGATGCAGCACGTCGACATCGGCGGCCAGATCCTCGCCTCGGCGGATTCGTCGGTGCTTCGCCTTGCCGGTGAGATCGCGCGCACCCACCACGAGCGCTGGGACGGCAGCGGCTACACCGCCGGCCTCGCCGGTGAGGAGATTCCAATCTCCGGCCGGATCGTCGCCGTCGCCGATGTATGGGACACGCTGACGCATGACCGTCCGTACCGCGGTGCCTGGGAGGCAGATCGGGCGCTCACCGAGATCCGCGCACAGGCCGGTGCGCAGTTCGACCCCTCCGTCGTCGAGGCGTTCTGCCAGCTCGACTTCCCGACGCTCGAACAGCGCCCCAGCGGCGCGCGTCTCGCCGCCTAAAGCGCCGGCCGCCTAAGCGGCCGCGAGTGACGCGCGGCGCGGCGCCTATGGCGGGCCAGGGCAGCCGCCGCAGCCGGTGCTCGTCTGGCTGGTCGACGACGACGCCGGTCCGGATCAAGCCACCAGCCACCAGCCACCAGCCACCAGCCAGGCAGACGTCAGCCGCACAGGCACCCCTGCGTCCGTGCAGCTTGCAGCAGCACCCTCTCAAGGGCGCCCGCGGACTCGGTCAGACTCAGGCGGCGGCCTGCTCGGGCAGCGGCGCGTGGGTCTGGCCCTCGGCCGCCAGCAGCAGCTTGAAGTCCTGCGGACTGGAGCAAGCCGCAAGCGCCGCTTCACGCGTGATGCGCCCGGAGCGGACGAACTCGAACAGCGCCTGATCGAAGGTCTGCATCCCGTAGTAGGAGCCCTCCGCGATGATCTGGGTCAAGCTGCCCACTCCGCCGACATCGAGGATCGCATCGCGGACGCGTCCGGTTGCGCGCAGCACCTCAAGCGCCGCCACGCGGCCGCCGCTCGCCATCGGCACGAGCCGCTGGGAGATGACGGCACGCAGCGTGCTGGCGAGCATCGCGCGCACCTGGCCCTGCTGGTGCGGCGGGAAGAAGTCCACGATACGGTTGATCGCCTCCGCGGCGTCCGCGGTGTGCAGCGTCGAGAAGACGAGATGGCCCGTCTCGGCCGCGGAGAGAGCGGTGGCGACCGTCTCCTCATCGCGCATCTCCCCGATGAGGATCACATCAGGGTCCTGGCGCAGGACGCGGCGCAGCGCACGGTCGAACGAGTCCGTATCGGTGCCGATCTCACGCTGGTTGATGATCGAGCGCTTGTCGGTGTGCAGAAACTCGATCGGGTCCTCGATAGTCACGATGTGACGCGAAGCGTTCTCGTTGATGTGGTCGACCATCGCGGCGAGCGTCGTCGACTTGCCCGAGCCCGTGGTGCCCGTGACGATCACGATTCCGCGCGGCTCCTCGGCGATGTCACTCACGACCCCGGGGAGCCCGAGCTCCTCGATCGTGGTCACGCCGTGGGGGATCCGCCGGCAGACGATCGACAGCGAGCCGCGCTGCCGGAAGGCGTTGACGCGGAACCGGGCGAGACCGGGAATGCTGAAGCCGAAGTCCAGCTCGCCCTCGCGGCGGAGCTCTTCCAGCCGCGTGGCGTCGTGGAGGATCTCGGCGACCGCCGCCTCGGTGTCAGGGGGCGTCACCTCGTCGGACTCCGAGATCGGTTCCAACTCGCCGTCGACGCGAATCATCGGCGGCGAGCCGACCTTCAGGTGGAGGTCGGAGCCGTTGCGCGCAGCGAGATACTCCAGTGCGGATCTGACGTCGAGGCTCATCCGCGCACGCTCGAGCCGGCGCCGAGGGAACCGGGAAACGCAATGGCGAGCTTCCTGCGCCTGCAGGAGCCGGTCGTGGGCACGCTCACGCTGTCATCGGACAGGTCGAAGAACCCGATCGGATCGCCAAGCTTCAAGTCGCAGAGACCGAGCGGGGAGATGTGACGGCGCGCCGCCTTCAACACCGAGCGTGAGTGCGTGATCCGAGACTTGATGCGACTCACCCGCAGCAGTAGCGCTCGGTCCTTCCCGGTGGCGCTCACGTAGAGCAGCGCGACGGTCTTGCCGGACGGAATCACAGCCAGTGCGCAGTCAACGCGGCTTGGGTGACAGAAGGCACCAGCGGAGCGAGAGCCACCGACGGCCCGGACCTCGACCCCTGCGCCCAGTGCGAACACGGCGGCACGGCCGTGGTCGTCGACGCCCATGTACATCACCTGCGGCGAGCGCTCCGCGGGCAGAGGCGTCAGCCTCGCGATATCGCGGTGGGTGACCGGGCTGCCAGGCGCGCCAATGCGAAGGTCGACCGAGTAGACGTCCCAGCTCGTCGTCTTCGTTGTGCCGTGGTGCGACGTCGTGCCCGGGCTCGTGGTCACAGGAGTCGTGGCTGGGGGCGTCGTGGTAGCGGGCGTGGTCGTCGTCGGCGTCGCGGTCTCGGACGAGGACGGGCTCGACGCCGCGCCGCTGGATGAGCCGCTTGTGCCAGTGCTCGCCGCCGACGGGGATGAGCTGGTGGTGCTCGTCCCTGATGTGGCGGCGGACGACGTCGGGGTGGTCGAGGTCGAGCTCGTGGGGTTCGCCTTCGTGACGCTGGCTGCCTCGAATGGGTCGCGAGTGCGGCTCGTCGGGGCTGTCCGGTGCCCGGAGGATGTGTGGGGGTGGTTGGCCGGGGACGATGTGGTCGACGTTCCGCTCGCAGCCGGTGGAGGTGCGATGTCCGCGTTGGCGCGATGGCCGTGCAGCAGGAAGGGCACGGCCACGATTGCCGCGATGATCAAAACGGCGAGCGGCCAGAGCCGGCGCTCGATGAGGTCACGCTTCAGAGATTTCATCCTGTGGCCCCCGTGGTTCCGGCGGCCGTCGAGCCGGCCGAGCGTTGATAGATAGTCGCGGTGAGCGCAACGTTGAGCTCAGACGGGTTTGACCCGCCCGCCAGCGGAGTCACGTCCACCGAGCTGATTCCGACGAGGGGACCCGATGACTGGATTCGCCGGTGCGAGACCGTGACGTACGTGTCGAGGCGATTGACGAGCCTGTTCAGCGCCTGATAGCCGCCACTGAAGGTGAGCGACACCGGGACGGACGTCAGCCCGAGAGCGCCGTTCACCGCAGCCGTGGTTGGCGCTGCCGAGCTCGCTGCAGGACGCCGCTCAGCGTGATGCTCTGCATCGTCACGTTGGCGGCTTTGGCGCTCCGCGCGAGCAGCTTGAGCAGCGCCGGAACGTTCGCAGTGTTCGGAACCGCGTGCTGCGCCGCCACCCAGTCGGGTTGGTCTTTACTCAGCGCGATCTCGGCGGCGTGACCGGTCAGCTCTTTCTGTTGCGCTTTGGCAAGCGAGGTGCGTGCCGCGCTGATCTGCGTCTGCAGTCCATTGGCGCGGTGGCGTTCCGGCGTGAGCAGCGAACTTGTAGAAGCCGCCGCAGAGGAGCAGCCCACCAGGACGCCGAGCAGGACTCGGTCACGAGGAGTCAACTTCATTGGGCCGACTCCCGTCGAGTCGGAGGTCGACGAGGCCTGCGCCGTCGTCGAGGTCGTGGTGTCACTGGCCGGGCGCGCGGTCGCGTGCCTGTCCCTCGAGAGGCAGTACCGCGGCGCAGGCTCGTCGGCGGCGTGGACTGGCAGCGCGAGGCGTGAACTGCACGGAGACAGGTGAGCAGGACGCCGCCGCTCGCGGCGCCGGTCGACCGGCGGAGCTGCTCGACCCGCCCCGTCTGGTTCAGCGTGCTGCTCGACAGAGAGACAGCGGAGACGCCCGACAGCCTGCGAAGGGCAACCATGGTGTCGGCGACGACGGGCTGCGAGGCCGCGCAACCCGCGATGGTGATCGCCGGAGCTGGCCGCAGCCGTCCCACCCGCCGATGTCGCGGCGGTGCTCGAGGACCCGTTCGTTGCCGCCGACAGCGAGGTCAGCTGCGCATGGGCGGGCATGACCCCGGCGATCTGGCCGAGGAGCAGCGACCAGTTGGCGCGTTCGCCGAGCAGCGCACCGAGCTGCACAAATCCTTTTGCCTGCTCCTTCAGAGCGGCGATCGCCGGCGCGTATCTGGCGGCGGCCGCCGACCACGCGGCGGTTCCCGCCTGGACGTGCGCGAGCTCGCTCTGCCGGCGTCGAGACCTGGTTGCGCGCACCGACGTACACGAATGTCCCACCGAGCGCAAGAACGAGCGCGGCCACCAGGCCGAGGAACGGCACGCCGGGGAGCGTCGGCGCCTCACCGCGTCGGCTTTCGAGCGGGATGAGGTTGACGGCGTTCATCGCGGCAGCGCTCCGATCGCAAGTCCGACGGCAACGGGAGCGACGGAGCGGTCGATCGCGCCGATCGCCTCGGCACCGCTGACGTTCACGGTGCCGCAGTGCAGCTCGAGCCCCGAGGCGTCGCTGAGCGCCTCGACGAACCCGCGGAGGGGGGCGAGCGGGCCGGTGATGACACCGGCGGTGACCGTCGCGCCCGACTGCGTGCCGAAGAACTCGGCGGCCGCCCGCAGCTCGGTGCCGAGCTCGTCGGCGACCCGGCCGAGGACCATACCGACGTCTCGGACGGCAGCGCGCTCGGTATCGCCGATCTCGTCGCTGGTCACGTCGCCCGAGGCGAGGCTGCAGCAGCTTGAGGGCCTCGTCAGCCGTGCAGTCACACTGCTCGGCGAGTCGCTCGATCACGAGCGCGAGGCCCTGGGGCGCCTGCCGGGTGAAGTGGCAGATCGCCGCCATCGGCGATCGCGATGTTGACGAGGTCTCCGAGCTGAGCGTGCAGGACGGGGCCGGCGGAGCGGTTCCGGCGGCGCGACGGCGCGCATCGCCGCGAACACCGAGAGGTCGATTCCCTCGGGGCGAAGCCCGGCGTGTCGCAGAGCGGATGCAGCAGTGCGTCCGACCCGGTGCGCTCGGTCGCGACGACGATCACGCGCAGCCGCTGACCCTCCGGGGTGTCGACGAGCCCGACCGTCAGGTGATCGAGCACGGCGCTCTCGAGCGGCATCGGGATGCGGTCCCTGGCATGCATCGGCAACGCGACGCGGATGTCGGCCTCGTCGAGCGGCGGCAGGTCGATGACCCGGAGGATCGTCCGCGGCGTGGCCAGGCCGACGCGGACGCGCTTGCCGAGCTTGTGCTCGGAGAACAGCGCGCGAAGCTCGTGGGCCGAGCGCCTCCGGGTTGGTGACGACTCCGTCGTGGACGAGCCCGGCGGGAAGCGGCCGCGCCGCAACGCGGCGTGGCGACGATCATCCCGTCGCTCACCTGCGCCTCCGCGGCGATCGCCTGGGTGGCGCCGATCTCAAGACCAGTCACGGCGACGCCGCGGGTGCGGGCAGGCACTCGCGGAACGCGCCTTGCGCCGGCTCAGATCGGGCGCCCGCAGCTGAGGAGCGCGCAGCTTGGGGAGCGTCAGCTCCTTGGTCAGGAAACTCATAGTCCCACCGCTTTCAGATATCCATGAACGATTGCCTGCCCGGCGAACAGGCCGACGAGCCCGCCGAGCGCGAGGAACGGGCCGAACGGGACGGCGGACTTGCGCCCGACAGCGACCCCGCGGCGAGCGATGATCGCGACCCCGACCAGCGAGCCGGCGAGGAGCGCGACGAACACCGCCGGCGCCAGCGCCGAGCCGAGCACGAGGCCCATGACCGCGACGAGCTTCGCGTCGCCCATGCCCATCCCCTTCGGGTAGGCGAGTGCGACGGCGGCGAGGATCCCGCCGCCCGTGGCGGCGGCGATGAGCCGCGCCGGGAAGCTCGCTGGGCGCGACGATCGCCGTCAGGGCGATCGCGAGCACGGCGAGCAGAGCGCGAGGATCCGGTTGGGGATGATCCGGTGCTCCAGGTCGATGCGGGTGATCGCGACGAGCGCCGCGACGAAGCAGAGGTCGAGCCACACTGCGCGATGCGCGTGGGTGGCGAGGACGACCGCAGCGAACAGCGCGCCGGTCGCGGCCTCGGTGAGCGGGTAGCGAGCCGAGATCTCGGTGTCGCAGTCGCGGCAGTGTCCGCGCAGCGCCAGCCAGGAGATCACCGGGACGTTGTCGTAGGGCGGATCGCGGTTCCGCAGCCCGGGGCACGCCGAGCCGGGCGAGACGAGCGAGAGGCCCGCCGGCAGCCGGTAGGCGACCACGTTGAGAAACGAGCCGATGCAGAGACCGGCGATCGTCGAGAGGCAGATGAGGAGGATGAGAGAGGGCATCGAGGAGATGGAGCTATCCGTGATCGAGAGGATGTCGACGGTTGCGACGTGACCGCCGCGCTGCAGGCCTCCGACGGTCAGCGCCGGTAGGCCTGCGTCGAAGTCGGGTCGGCTACCAGCTTCCCGTTGCTGGCGTTGCAGCCGCCCGCGTTCTGCGGAGTGCACGACTTGGTCACTTGACCGGTCGATGCGTCGTAGATGAGCGTGAACGTGCCGCCCGGCGTGGCGTTGCCCGTGCCGGTGCACCGTGAACCCGGTGTCGCCGGTCGCGCTGGCGGCCGACACGCTGCATGCTGGTACGTGGCTCGCAACGACGTCTGGTGAGCGTCGGCTCGATCGCGGTGAGCGACGGCTCAATCGCCGTCGGGCCGAGTGTAGCCGGCGTCGTACCACCGTTGCTCGTCGGATACGTCGCCTCGGTCGTCTGGACGCGTGCCGAGCGACGCGACTGGAGGTTCGAGTCGTTGGCCTTGCTTGGTCTGCGACAGGAACGTCGGGATGGCAACCGCAGCGAGGATGCCGATGATGAGGATCACGACCAGCAGCTCGATAAGGGTGAAACCCTCCTGACCCTGGGCGCGATGACGAAGACGCTGAAGCATCTAAGTTTCACTCCTTTGTTGGTTTTGCTGGAAGGAAGCCACACTCGGCACTGACCGTCCTGGCGTCGTGCGTCGTTCCGATCGGGATCATCGGCTCCGACGTTCGCCGACTTGAGCCCCTTTGTCGACAATTGGCCTTTCGACTGGACATCGGTCCAGCCCGCGGCCGGCCGCGCTCACGCGCGCTACACCCATCTCCCCGATCGGCCGATAACCGTAGGGTGATCACCGAATCATCGCTGTCGCAGGCCGGCCTCGAAGGCCCGGCCATTCCCCCACAGACTCCCCCGACCCGCACCGCGGGTGGATTCCGGCGGCTGACCGACGTGGTCGTCGACATGGGCTTCGCCACGCTCGCCCAGGTCGAGGAGATTCTCCCGGCCGCGCGCGAGGCGGGCGTGAGCGCCGAGCAGCTGATGGTCGAGCGTGGCGTGATCACCGCCGAGCAGCGGGGCCTCGCGATCGCCGAGCGGCTCGGCCTGGAGTTCGTCGACCTGTCCAGCCAGCGCATCGACCTCGCCGCCGTCAACCTGCTCTCCGCCGACATCGCCAAGCGCCTCGAGCTCGTGCCGATCGGCCGGGAGGACGGCCGCATGCTCGTCGTCGCGATGGCCGACCCGACGAACGTCGTCGCGATCGACGACGTCGAGATCCACACCGGGTTCGGGGTCCGCGCGGTGGTCGCCACGCCCGAGGACATCCAGGCGGTCCTCGCCAACGCGACCCGCCTCGACGGCGCGGTGAGTCAGGTGATCGACCAGGATGCCGACGACGTTCCCTCGGAGGAGCTCGGCATCAGCGACCGCGCCGAGCTGCAGGAGGCCGCCAGCGAGACGCCGGTCGTCAAGCTCGTCAATCAGTTGCTCTCCCAGGCGGTCTCCCAGGGCGCCTCCGATATCCATTTCGACGCGGGTGCCTCCGAGATGCGGGTCACGGCTTCGCGTCGACGGCGTGCTCGTGGAGGTCGCGCGCGTCCCCGCGCGCATGGTCCCGGCTCTCGTCTCGCGTATGAAGATCATGTGCGAGCTCGACATCTCCGAGCGCCGGCTGCCCCAGGACGGTCGGCTCGGGCTCACCGTCGATGGAGCGCCGATCGACATCCGCGCGGTCACGATCCCGACCGTTCACGGCGAATCGGTCGTCATGCGCCTGCTCGACCGCTCCGCGGCGCTGATCGACCTCGATCGTCTCGGGCTGGAGTCCGGCGCGCGCGCCCGCCTCGATGAGGCGATCGGCCTCGCGCACGGGTCGGTGCTCGTCACCGGCCCCACCGGCTCGGGCAAGTCGACGACTCTCTACGCGATCATCAACCAGCTCAACGCGCCCGACCGCAACATCGTCACGATCGAGGATCCGGTCGAGTACCAGCTCGACGGCATCACCCAGATGCCCGTAAACGTGCGCCAGGGGCTCACGTTCGCGGCGGGTCTGCGCTCGATGATGCGCGCCGACCCCGACATCATCATGGTCGGCGAGATCCGCGACCACGAGACGGCGCAGATCAGCATCGAGGCCGCTCTCACCGGCCACCTGCTGTTCTCCACGCTCCACACCAATGACGCGCCGAGCGCGATCACCCGGCTCGTCGAGATGGGGATCGAGCCCTTCCTGGTCGCCTCCTCGATCCGCTGCGTGATCGCTCAGCGACTGACACGCACGCTGTGCACCAGCTGCCGGCGGCCGGTGACGCTCCGGGCAGAGGCGCTCCGACACGCAGGCTTCGACTGCGAGCACGACATCGAGGCCTTCGAGGCCGGCGGATGCGCGCGCTGCGGTGGCACCGGCTACCGCGGTCGGGCCGGAATCTACGAGATCATGCCGATCTCGCCGGCGATCCGCCAGCACGCACTGGATCGGGCGGCCAGCGACATGATCGCCGCCACCGCCCGAAGTGAGGGCATGCGGAGCCTGCGCGACGACGCCCTGCGCAAGGTCCGAGAGGGCCTCACCGCGATCGACGAGGTGGTGCGCGTTCTGGGCACCTAAGCGTCCAGCCCCTCTCAAGAACGCCGCCCGAGCTGCCGACCCCCCTTCCATGTCCATCGATTTCGCCGACATCGTCCTCGCCGCCCTTGAGCGCGGCGCATCGGACATCCACATCACCGCGGGTGCGCCGCCGAGCCTTCGCATCCGCGGCCAGCTGACGGCGCTCTGCCGGATGCTCCCGTCCTCGGCCCGCAGGAGACCCGCGAGATCGTCTACTCGATCCTCTCCGATGCCCAGCGCCAGCAGTTCGAGTCGGTGCACCAGGTCGACTTCAGCTGGTCGATCCCGCGGGTCGCCCGCATGCGCGTCAACGCGTACATGCAGCGGGGCGCCGTCAGCGCCGCATTCCGCATGACGCCGTCGACGATCGAGTCACTGGAGAAGCTGGGAATGCCGGCGTCGGTGAAGGCGATGTCCGAACTGCCTCGCGGCATCGTCCTCGTCACGGGCCCGACCGGATCGGGCAAGACGACGACACTCGCCGCGGTCGTGGACGAGATCAACCAGACCCGCGACGATCACATCCTCACGATCGAGGATCCGATCGAGGTCCTGCACTCAGCACAAGCGCTGCATCGTCAATCAGCGCGAGCTCGGCGCGGACGCCCCCAGCTTCGCGGAGGCCCTGCGCGCCGCTCTGCGCCAGGACCCGGACGTGATCCTGGTCGGCGAGATGCGCGACCTGGAGACGATCTCCACCGCGCTGACCGCGGCGGAGACCGGGCACCTCGTGCTTGCCACCCTCCACACCCAGGACGCGCCGCAGACGATCGACCGCGTGATCGACGTCTTCCCGCCCCACCAGCAGCAGCAGATCCGGGTGATGCTCGCCGCAGCGCTCCAGGGCGTCGTCGCCCAGCAGCTGCTGCCGACCGCCGATGGGCGTGGTCGCGTGGCTGCCGTCGAGGTTCTGCTGCCCACCCCCGCCGTGCGCAACCTCATCCGCGAGGGCAAGACGCACCAGTTGTACTCGGCGATCCAGACCGGCGGCGATCACGGGATGCAGACCATGGACGCGTCGCTCGTCGACCTCGTGCAGCGCGGCCGGATCACCATCGAGGCCGCTCGGCGGCGCGCTTCGGTGCTCGCCGAGTTCGAGCGCCTGCTCGCCGGCGATCAGGCGGCGCTCGGCTCGACCCGGGCCCTCGCCGGATCCGCGAACGGGAACGGGTACCTGCAATGAGCCAGGCTCTCACTTTCACGTTCCGCGCGGTCGACGCCTCCGGCGGCAAGGTCGTCGGCGAGCTCGAGTCCGACAGCCGTGATGGAGTCATCGAGGCATTGCGGAGCCGCGGGCCTGCTCGCGCTTGAGGTCAAGGAGAAGGTCAAGTCGGCGGAGGTGAGCTTCGAGCTCTTCTCGCGCGTGAGCATCCAGGACCTCGCGCTGGCCACGCGCCAGCTCTCGACGATGATCAACTCCGGGCTCGCGCTGATGCGCGCGCTCACGGTGCTCGAGTCCCAGACCGAGAGCAAGAAGCTCAAGGAGACATTTGATCACCGTCCGCTCCGACATTCAGGCGGGAGCGTCGCTCTCGGACGCGCTCGCCCGGCATCCCAAGGTCTTCTCCGAGCTGTACGTCGCAATGATCCGCGCCGGCGAGACGGGCGGCTTCCTCGAGGACGCGCTCGTTCGCGTCGCCGACCAGCTCGAATCTCAGGACCGCCTGCACCGCCAGGTGAAGGGCGCGATGATCTATCCGGTCGTCGTGTTCACCGTCGCGATCGGTGTCCTCGTCGGGATGCTCGTGTTCATCATTCCGGTGTTCGCCGGCGTCTTCAAGCAGTTCGGCGGCAAGCTCCCGACGCTCACGCAGATCGATCATGCACGCGTCGAACTTCTGCCGCGAGCTACTGGTTCGTGCTCGTCTTCGGGATCCCGGTCCTCATCTTCGCCTTCTTCAAGTGGAAGGGCTCGGCGCGCGGTCGACCGGTCTGGGACCGGCTGCGGCTCAAGGCCCCGTCCAAGATCGGCACCGGTCGTGCAGAAGGTCGCGCTGGCGCGCTGGTCGCGCACGCTGTCCTCGCTCACCACCGCGGGCGTCCCCACGCTCGAGGCGATCGACGTCACCGGACGGACGGCGGGCAACCACGTCGTCGAAGCGGCGATGCAGACGCGTCCACGACTCGGTCCAGGGCGGCGGCACGATCGCGTCGGCGCTCGGGCGGGAGTCGATCTTCCCCTCGCTCGTCACCAATATGGTGCGGGTCGGTGAGGAGACAGGCGCGCTCGACTCCACACTCGCCAAGGTGGCGGACTTCTACGAGGAGCAGGTCGATGTCGCGGTGAAGTCCCTCACCTCGATCCTCGAGCCGATCATGATCGTGTTCATCGGATCGATGGTCGGGTTCATGATCATCGCGATGTACCTGCCGATGTTCGACGTCTACAACCAGATCCACTGATCTGACTGCGTTCGCTCCTCGGGGGGACGCAGACGCGACAATCCATGTCGTGGACGCATCGGACCTTGCACGCGACGGTGAGGGCGATCCGCTCATCGCCGCGTTACGCCGCCTGAACCGGCTGCGCTTCGACCTGCACGACGGACCGCAGCAGCAGGTCCACCTGCTCGCCCAGGACCTCAGGCTGTTTCGCGACCAGCTGGCGCCGATGATCGAGGACCACGCTGATCGCGACCGCGCGCTGGGCCGGCTCGACGACGTGCAGGCCCAGCTCGTCGCGCTGGACGCCGACCTGCGCCGGCTGTCGACAGCGGCTCGCTCGCCGCTCATCGACGAGTCGCTCGACGACGGGCTCGCAGCGCTCGCAGATGCGTTTCAGGAGCGCACCGGGATCTCCCCGCGCACCAAGGTCTCCGGGACCATCGACGCGCTCACCGATTCCCAGCAGATCGCCGTGCTCTCGATCGTCCGCGAGTCGCTCTCGAACATCCGGCGCCACTCGGAGGCCGACAACGTGGAGATCACGATCGTCGCCGGGGAGGAGTCGATCGTCGTGGAGGTGCGCGACGACGGCAGCGGCTTCGCGCCCGAGGTCCAGGCGCCGGCGGCAGCGCTCAGCGGGCACCTCGGCCTCGTCGGCATGCGTGAGCGGACCGAGATGCTCGGCGGCCACACCGAGATCCGCTCGGCGCCAGGCGGCCCGACCGTCGTCTCCGCCTCTCTGCCCCGCTGGCCGGTCGAGCCGGCCTGAGACCGCTCCCCTACACGATCCCGTGCTCGAGCGCGAAGCGGATCGCGCCCGCCCGGTTGGCGACCCCGAGCTTGCGGTAGATGTTCGTGAGGTGGAACTTGATCGTGTGCTCGGACACCCAGAGCTCACGGCTGATCGCCGCGGTCGTCATTCCGGTGGCGACAGCCTCCAGGATCGACCGTTCGCGGGCGGTCAGGGCGGAGCGCCGGGGACCGAGCGGCGCGATCGCCGGCGTCGGCTCGAGGTGGTACGGGTGAAGCACCTCGCCGCTCGCGACGCGGCGGATCACCGCGGCAACGTCGATCGTGTGCGCCGACTTGAGCACGTAGGCGCTCGCCCCCGCCGTGAGGGCCCGGTCGATCGTCGGACGCTCGTCGCAGGCGGAGAGCACCACGACGTAGGCCCCGGGGTGATCACGCCGGATCCGCTGGATCACCTCCACCCCGTTCATTCCTGGCATCCTCAGGTCCATGAGCACGATGTCGGGTCGGCGGCGCTGCACGAGCTCGAGGAGCTCGGTGGCCGACCGAGCCTCCCCGACGAGCGCCACGTCATCCAGCGGCTCGATCGTACGTCGGATCCCGGCGATGATCAGCGGGTGGTCGTCGGCGATCAGAACCTTGATCGGCTCGGGATCCGTGTCGCTGTCGGCGCGGGGCGCCGGGTCGGTGATGGCCACCGTCGTCTCCTGTCGGGGCTTGGCGGCAGGCGCTCTACCACCCGGCCGCTGCTCTCCAGATCGGCACCTGGCGGCCGAGGCTTGAGCCCACAAGGGCGACGGCGGTGAGCGTGGTGGCGGCGTCGGATTCTGCAGAGCTACGGGTCGGCCGCCGGACGGTCACGGTGAGCCATCCCGGCAAGCCGCTGTTCAGCTCGCCCGAGGTGTCCAAACTGGATCTCGCCCGGTACTACGCGCGGGTCGGCGAGGCGATGGTCCCGTACCTCCGGGGTCGTCCGCTTGCGATGGAGACCTACCCGGGCGGGATCGACAGCAAGAGCTTCTTCGTGAAGTCCGCGCCGGCTCACTTCCCGCAGTGGATCCCGCGCGCGACGGTCCCCAAGCGCGGCGGGACGATCACGCAGGCGCTCGCCGAGGAGCCCGCGACGCTTGTATTCCTCGCCGGCCAGAACGTGATCACGCCGCACATCTGGCTGTCCCGCGCCGACCGGCCGCAGCAGCCCGACCGCCTGATCATCGACCTCGATCCCGCCCCGGGGATCAAGTTCACCGAGATCCGCGCCGCGGCGCGGGCCGTCGGGGAGCGGTTGCGCGACGCCGGCCTGGCGACCTACGCGATGGTGACCGGGTCGCGTGGCATCCACGTCGTCTCTCCGTTGCGCCGCGGCCCGCAGTTCCCCGAAGTTCATCGCTTCACGCGCGCGCTCGCGGAGGCGATGGTCGCGGAGGACCCCGACCACCTCACCCTTGAGTGGCACCGGGAGGAGCGCGGGCGGCGCATCTACCTCGACGTCAACCGCGTCGCCTACGCCCAGCACGTCGTGGCGCCGTACGGAGTCCGCGCGCGCTCCGGCGCACCGGTGGCGATGCCGATCCACTGGGACGAGCTGCAGGACCCCCGCCTGGCGCCTGATCGCTGGACGGTTCGCACCGCGCCGCGCCGCCTGGAGGACGAGGGCGACGCATGGCGCGGGATCGGCCGTCACGCGCGCAACCTACCCCGCCGCGGCGATACCGTGGACTGATGGACGCTCCACAGGACCGCCATCCGATCCTCGCCTCAGACGCCGAGCGGGAGCACACGGTCACCCGGCTGCGCGACGCCGTCGCCGAGGGCAGACTCACGCTCGAGGAGTTCTCCGAGCGCGTCGGCGCAGCTCAGCTCGCGCGGACCGACCAGGAGCTCGCCGTGCTGTCGGGCGACCTCCCCGCCGCCTCCGCCCCGAGCGCCGCCTCGGAGACCGAGAGCCATCGTGCGATCTGCTCGCACCTGGTTCGGCAGGGACCCTGGTCGCTGCCCGCGCGGTCGCGCTGGCGCTCGCTGTTCGGCACGATCGACCTCGATCTTCGCCAGGCGCGGCTGTCGGGGAGCGAGACCGAGATCGCCATCCACAATGTGTTCGGGACGGTCACGGTGATCGTCCCGGAGGGCCTTGAGGTCGTTGTCCGCGGCGGCGGGATGTTCGCCAGCCAGAAGATCGAGTCGCCGGCCGCCGCCCCCGCTCCCGGTGGGCCGAGGCTGGTGATCGACGCCAGCGGCCCGGGCGGCACGCTGTATGTCCGTAGCACGCCGCCGGCGACGGGACTGCGCGCGCTGGTCAGCGGCGGGTACCGCCGCTTCCGGAGCCGCCGCCGATGCTCGTCGCCGTCACCGACCACGCCGCCGAGCGGTTTCGCCAGCGCGTGCGTGGCACGCTTGAGCCCAAGACGGAGATTGCAGGGCGCGTCGCGCGTGCTCATGCGGCCGGTGAGACCTCGCCCGGGGAGCGAGGCGCCGTCCTCGTGCATGACATGGAGAATCGAGAGCTCGTCTACGTCTGCCGGCCGGAGCGTGACGAGCTCGTCGTGATCACCCTGTGGGAGGAGGGAGAGACCCCCGCCGTGCCGCGGCGCTTCACCGACGCGCTGGAGCGAGGCCGGCGGACTAAGGTCGAGCCATGAGCGAGATGACACAGATGGACACCCGCCCACTCGGCGACTCCGGGCTCGATGCCTCGGTCGTCGGACTGGGCTGCAACAACTTCGGCCGGAGGGTCGACCTGGCCGGAACCCGAGCGGTGATCGACGCCGCGATCGAGGACGGCGTCACGTTCCTCGACACCGCCGACATCTACGGCCCGTCCGGGGCCAGTGAGGAGCTGATGGGTCAGGCGCTGCAGGGACGGCGCGACCAGGTGGTGCTTGCCACCAAGTTCGGCTCGGACATGCACGACGGCAACACGCTCCCACGCGGATCCCGCGAGTACATCCACCGGGCCGCCGACGCGTCGCTGCGGCGCCTGCAGACCGACGTCATCGATTACTACTGGATGCACCAGCCCGACGAGGCGACGCCGATCGCCGAGACGCTCGGCGCTCTCCAGGAGCTGATCGACGCGGGGAAGGTGCGTGCGATCGGAGCCTCGAACTTCGACGGCGCCCTGCTCCGCGAGGCCGACGCCGCCGCGAAAGCCGACGGCCTGACCCGGTTTTCGGCGGTCCAGAACGACTACAGCCTGCTCAACCGCGAGGACGCCGAGCGCGACGGGTTGCCCGCGTGCCGGGAGTTGGGGATCGGCTTCGTCCCGTACTTCCCCCTGGCCTCCGGACTGCTCACGGGCAAATACCGCCCAGGCGAGCAGGCCCCGGCAGGCACCCGCCTGGCGGGACGGGACCAGCCGGCGACCGAGGCCCAGTTCGCGCTCGTCGCCGCGCTCGAGCGCTATGCCGAGGACCGCGGGATCACGATCCTCCAGGTCGCCATAGGCGCGCTGCTCGCCGAGGAGCCGGTGGTCACGGTCATCGCCGGGGCGACCAAGCCCGAGCAGGTGCACGCGAATGCCGCGGCCGGACACTGGATTCCGGACGACGGGGACCGCGCCGCGCTGCGAGAGGTGCTCGGCACAAATCCGGGGTAACCATAAAAACAGCCGCTCAGGCTGCACATCTGTACGACCAGGTCCGCGCGCGGTGGTCGCGCGCGGACCGTCGGCCGATAACCCCCCGCGTGACGCCTCCCACAGAGCCCGATCCCACCGACGCGATCTCGCCGCTCGAAGCGCTGCTCGAGCTACCGCGCAGCGCGGGCGAGGACACGCTGGATGACTTCCTGGTCACCGTCGCCGACACGGTCTGCCGCAGCGCCGGGTTCGCCTCGGTCGTCATCAACCTCTACCGCCCGGCGTGGGATGACTACGAGGCGGCGCTCGTCATCGGCGGGGGCGCCGAGGAACTGCTCGGCGCCACGATGCCGAGCTCGTACTTCCGCCGGATCTTCGCGGATGGCAATCAGCCGCTGCCGGGCGTGTTCTTCCTCACCGAGGAGTCGGGCTTCTGGGAGGACCTGCCGCAGGTCTACGTCCCGGCGCTCGAGCCGAGCGACGATCCGGACGCCTGGCGGGCCGGCGACGGTCTGCTGGTGTTCCTCTCGGACCCCACCGGCGGGCCGCTGGCGATGTTCTCGATCGACGAGCCGCTCTCCGGGCTGCGTCCAACGGAGGACGAACTGCGCCTCACCAGCGCGATCTGCGCCCACGCGGAGAGCGCGCTCACGGTCGCCCGGCGGACCGAGACCGCCACCGAGCACGCACGAGTGCTGTCGTTGCTGCTCCAGACCTTCCCGGTGCTCTCGGCCGCGCCGACCGTGGAGGACCTGCTCGACCTGGCGGCGCGGACGATCGTCCCCGGGCTCGGATTCGAGCGCTGCGCGGGGTACACGGTCGATGGCTCCGAGCTCGTGCTCCGGGCGGCCGTGGGCTGGGAGGATGGCAGCACGCTCCCGGCCCGCCTCAGCATCTCCCGGGTACAACCGCTGATCGACCCCAGCCGCGAACAGGCCGGGTGCTTCCTCGGCAGCGCCCACGAGGTGTTCGGCGGTCCTGCACGGGAGCGCTCGCGGCGCAACGGACGCGGGTCGACGGCGTGGGCGGACCACTGCCTCCTCATCCCGTGCCTCAGCCTCGAGGGCGAACTGCGCGGCCTGATCGCGATCGAGGATCCGATCGACCGGCTGCTGCCGACCCTCGATCGCCGGCGGGCGGTGCGGCTGCTGATCGACCAGGTCGCCGCCGGGCTGCGGTCGATCGACAGCCGCGCGCAGCTCGACCATCTCGCCAGCCACGACCCGCTCACCGGCGTTCGCAACCGGCGCGGGCTCGATGCGATCCTCGGCGCGCACGACGAGGTCGCGCTGCTCGTCTGCGATCTCGATCACTTCAAGACCGTCAACGACCGCTTCGGCCACGAGCTCGGAGACGAGGTGCTCTCGCAGTTCGGAGCGTTGCTGCGCGAGCACGCGCGGGACACGGACGTCGCGATCCGGCTCGGCGGCGAGGAGTTCTGCCTGGTGCTGCCCGCGACCGACGCCGAGGGGGCCGTGCGGGCGGCCGAGCGGCTGCGACGGGCCACCGCCAAGCGACTGGCCGAGCTGGTGCCCGGGGGGCTGACGGTCTCCATCGGCGTCGCCGCGAACGCACACGGAGTGCTCGACGCCCGCGGCCTGCTCGCCGCCGCCGACCGTGGCCTGTATGCGGCAAAGGAGGCCGGGCGTGACCGCAGCGTGCTGATCGCCGACCCGCTCCACGGCGAGCCGGAGGGCGCCGCGTCGTCCGATCCGTCCGCCGGCTGACCGTCCCGGGGCGGTGCGGCGGTGACTGAGGTGGCGCGCGCAGTGAGCCGCGTAGGCTTTCTGCTCGTGCCGTTCGAACCGCAATGGTCGCGCATCCCGCTCGTCGTCCGCTGGGGCGTCTGCCTGGTGATCGGAGCCGTGCTGATCGTCCTGCTGGTCGCGTTCGTCAGCCACAACAACGGCAACGGCGAGGCGTCGGTCTCCAAGACCAAGCTCAAGCAGGAGTACGCCCAGGACACGATCCTCCTGCACCAGGAGCAGGCGCCACACTCGGTGCGCGCCGACTCGACCGCCGCCGCGCAGACGGCGCTCGTCGCCGGTGTCGGCCGGCTCCTGCGCCGGCAGGTCACCTCCAATATCGTGCCCGGGCCGGTCCAGCGGGTGCGCTGCTGGGAGAGCGCCCGCAGCGGATCGCGCGTCGGATTCCACTGCAGCGCCAAGGCGGACGACATCAGCTATCCGTTTCTCGCCGTCTACACCCCGAGCGCGCACCACGCCGTCTTCTGCAAGAAGGTGTACGCGCCCGTCGCCTCGGAGAACATCCCGGTCTCGAGTCGCTGCCGGCTGTAGCTGAGCGGGGGCTCCGGGCCTGCCCGCCTCTTTCGTGCTGTCGCTGCGCGGGGCGCTCCGGGCACGCCCGCCTCTTTCGTGCCAACGATGCGTGCCGGCCGGACGGGTGGCACGAACTCGGCGGTATCCGGATATTTCGTGACACCGACCTCGCTGAAGAGATTCGGTGGCACGATTTCGCCCCGCGCCCCGCGCCCCGCGCCCCGCGCCCCGCGCCCCGCGCCGCGCGCCTGCGGCGCCCCAGCCCCCGCCCCGCGGCGCCCGTCAGCCCGCGCGCCAGGTGAGCGCCCCGCGCGGCCGCGAGTGCGGGGAGAAGCGCACCCCGATCACCCGCGCGCGCCGGGGCACCGAGAACGCGACGCAGCCGGCGCGCACGCTCCCCGCCGAGACGATCGACTCGAAGTCCTGCAGCGGGGTCTCGCAGACGCCCCGGCGGATGTCGAGCGGCTCGGCCTCACCCGCCGACAGCACCAGCGAGAGGTCGCCGGAGGCAGTGGAGTCGTAGGTGGCGCCGGCCTGGTTGGCGATCCGAAGCTCGACGCCGACCTGGCGTGTGCCCGGCAGCGTCGGAGAGCCGGTATGCGTCAGTCCGAGCACCCGGAGGACCGTCACCGTGAGGTAGGTGCCGTCGATGTGGACGCCCTGGCGCGCCCCGACACGCGGGCCGTGAACGACGCGGTGCGGGCGCTTGTGGTGGGGAGCGGCGTGGGCCGAGCCTGTCGTGGACGTCGTCGTCGCCGCGGTCGCCCCGCCCGTCGAGGTCCCCGACCCGCTGGTGCTGGACGAACCGCCCGACGAGCCCGAGCCGCCGCAACCGGCGACGGTCAGCCCGCACACCATCGTCACCACGAGCGCACCGAGTCTTGGGACCCGGTCCTTCGCGCTCACTCCGGAGCGCCCGGGCCGGTCGCTCCACCCATCGGAAGCCGGCCGTCGAGCAGCCAGCCGCGCAGCTCGGTCCGGCGGATCTTGCCGCTCACCGTCTTGGGCAGCTCATCCACGAAGTGAATCTCCCGCGGGTACTTGTAGGGCGCGGTCGTGCGTTTCACCGAGTCCTGGATCTGGCGCGCGAGCTCGGGGCTCGGCTCCTGCCCGTCGACCAGCACGCAGACGCCCACCACGATCTGGGTGCGCTCCGGATCGTCGCGGCCGACGACCGCCGCCTCCATCACCGCGGGATGCTCGACGATTGCGGACTCGACCTCGAACGGGCCGATCCGGTACGCGCTGGAGGTGATCACATCGTCACCACGGCCCTCGAACCAGAAATAGCCGTCCTCGTCGACGGCGGCCTTGTCGCCGGTGAAGTACCACTCCCCGCGGAACGACGCGGCCGTCGCGTCCGCGTCGCCGAGGTAGCCGCCGAACAGTCCGATCGGCGTGTCCGGTCCCGGGCGTCCGTCGACGCGCCCATGGCGCACGACGACGTTGGCGACCTCCCCCGCCTCCACCGGTGCGCCGTCGTCGTCAACGACGCTCACGTCCCAGCCCGGCACGGGCCGTCCCATCGAGCCGGGGCGGACCTCCATGCTGCGGTAGTTGGCAACCAGGCAGCAGGTCTCCGTCTGCCCGTACCCGTCGTACACGGTGAGGCCGCCGGTCCCCTCCCGCCAACCGCGGATGACCTCGGGGTTGAGCGGCTCCCCGGCGCTGGTGCACTGGCGCAGGGCGCTCAGATCGTGCGCGGAGAAGTCGCCCTGGACGAGCAGCCGGTACAGCGTCGGCGGGGCGCAGAACGAGGTGATCCGGTGGCGGGCGAGGATCCCGAAGATCGTGTCGGCGACCGGCCGTCCGAGCGCGACCTGGACGATGCACGCGCGCTCGTGCATCTGCCCGAACAGGCCACCCCAGGCAGCCTTCGCCCACCCGGTATCGCTCACCGTCCAGTGCAGGTCGCCGGGGCGCAGGTCGTGCCAGAACCGTGCAGTGGAGACGTGGCCGAGCGCATAGGAGTGTGCGTGCTCCACCATCTTCGGATACGAGACGGTGCCGCTCGTGAAATACAGCAGCAGCGGATCGTCGCGTGAGGTGACGTCCTGGGGGACCTCACCGTCGCCGGCTTCGGCGAGCGCCTGCGAAAAGTCCTCCCAGCCGTCCGGCGCCTGCTCCTCGGCCGTGAGGCAGAGCCGCACGCCGAGCTGCGGTGCGGCCTCGTCGACCTTTCTCGCGCCGCCCGCATCGGTGATCGCGGCGACCGCGTGAGCACTTTGCACCCGGTAGGCGATGTCCTTGGGAGTCAGCAGGTTCGGCCCGGGCATCGGGATCGCCCCGATCCGCATGCAGCCGAGCAGCGCCGCGTACCACTCCGGGCAGCGCGGCAACATCACGAACACGTGGTCTCCCTTGGCGATCCCGCGGGCCAGCAGGGCGCGGGCGGCGCGGCGCGACTCGCGCATCAGGTCGGCGGCGGTGGCCAGGTCGATCACCTCGCCATGGCTGTCGAGCGACAGCACGGCGGGGTCGTGGGGAGCCTCGCGCGCCCAGCGGTCGACGATCGCCTCGACGGCGTTGAAACGCTCGGGGAGCTCGAGGCGGTAGGACTCGCGCTCAGCCGCGTAGTCGGTCAGTCGCGGCGGGCAGTCGCGCGCCGGGCGGGGAGCGGCGTCGAGGGCCGACATGCGCGAAACGTTACCTCCTGGGGGCGGCGCACCGGTCCTCGCGCTGGATTGCGTCCAGCGGTGGCGCTCGGGTATCCGAAAAGGAACAGCGACCAGATCAGGAGAACCAATGTCAGACCAGCTGCAGGGCAAACGCATCGCGATCATCGCCACCGACGGCGTCGAGCAAGTCGAGCTCGAGCGGCCGCGCGCGGCCGCGCAGGAGGCGGGCGCGACCGTCGAGCTGCTGTCGCTCGGGACGGACCCGATCCAGGCGATGAACTCCGACATCGAACCGGCCGACCGCTTCGATCCGGACGGCCGCGTCGCCGACGCCAACCCCGCTGACTACGACGGGGTCATCCTTCCCGGCGGGACCGTGAACGCAGATCGCCTGCGAATGGACGACGATGTCCGCGCGTTCGTCCGTTCGACGTTCGAGGCGGGAACGCCGGTGGCGGTCATCTGTCACGGGCCGTGGACGCTCGTCTCCGCCGACCTCGTCCGCGACCGCACCCTCACCTCGTTCCCGAGCCTGCGGATCGACATCCGCAACGCCGGCGGCAACCCGGTCGACGAGGAGGTCGTCGTCGACAACGGCCTCGTCTCCTCGCGCAACCCGGACGACCTGCCGGCGTTCTGCGCCAAGCTCGTCGAGGAGTTCGCAGAGGGGCGTCACAACGTGAAGGCGGCCGGCGCGACCGCCTGACCGGCCGGCGAGATCGGATCAGCCGCCGCTCGCCGTGCGGCGGGCGGCGGTGTGATCACGCAGCGGCGGGCGCTCCAGCACCGGAAGCTCGACCGGGGAGTCTCCCTCCCACGGGCGCACGAAGCGGCCGCTCGCCGGCTGCCGTCCGTGCGCGGTGTCGAGCCGCCGCTCGAACGCAGCCAGCACCTCATAGGCCATCTCCCCGAGCGCACGGAGCGACTGGTGGCGGTTCTGCCGCGTGCCCAGGTGACACTCGGCGAGCCCGTCGAGCCCGCATACCGCGAGCGCATCGACCAGCGTCGCGATCTCCACCCCGTAGCCGACCGGGAACGGAATCCGCTCCAGCAGCTCGCGCCGAGCGGCGAACTCGCCGGCCAGCGGCTGCGCGAACCCCGCCAGCAGCGGCGCGTGCAGGTTGATCAGCGGCCGGGCCATCAGCTCCGTGACGCGCCCACCCTCATGAGCAAGCCGTTCCCGGCCGGTGTCGAACGGGCGGTCGAACGCGCCCTTGACGAACCCGATCGAGTCATCCACGAGCAATGGGCCGAGCAGGCCGAGCAGATGCGACGGGGCCGGATCAAGCGTGTCACCGTCCAGGAAGCAGACGATCTCGCCCGCCGTGACCGCGAGCGCCCGCCACATCGCGTCTCCCTTGCCGAGAGCCGGCCCGAGCTCGGTGGCGACCGCGTCCTGCTGGATGACCCGGGCGCCGTGCGCTGCGGCCACCTCCGCGCTCCCATCGCGCGAGTCCGCGTCGATCACGACGAGCTCGTCGACGAGCCCGGCATCGAGCGCGGGCGCGAGCGTCCGGTCGAGCACGGCGGCGATCGTCTGCCCGCATTCGCGCACCGGAATGATCACCGTCGTGTGACGCCCGCGCTTGCATTCGCGCAACCGATCGAGCGGGAACGCCGCTGCGCGAAACCGCCGCGTCGCCCACCAGCGCGCCACGGCACGCTCGGCCGCCGACCGCTCACCGGCCCGGATCAGAGGTCTCACCGTGTCCGCGTCCACACCTACATGATGCTCACTCCGGAGGGGAGGTCCCACCCTCCGCCGCAGGCAGTAGGGTCGCAGCCATGCCCGACTGGGAGGACGTCCGGCGGATCGTCGCCGAGCTGCCGGAGGTCACCGAGTCGACCACGCGCGGCAACCTGTTCTGGCGGGTTCGCGGCAAGGGCTTCGTGTGGGAGCGGCCGTTGCGGGCGAAGGACCGAGCCGAGCTGGGCGCCGACGCCCCGGACGGGAACGTGCTCGGGGCGCGTACCGAGAACCTGCTCGCCAAGGACGCACTGATCGCCTCGGCGCCCGAGATCTACTTCACGATCAGCCATTTCGACGGATATTCCGCGGTACTCGTGCGGCTGGACGTGATCGGAGCCGACGAGCTGCGCGAGCTGATCGTCGAGGCCTGGCTCGCCAAGGCACCGCCGCGACTCGCGCGCGAGTACGCGGCGACTCACCTGCCCGATGACCCGGACGGCCATTAGTGTGTCGGGGCGATGGAGCCGGGAGAGATGAGCGACCCGACCGGGCAGCCGCCGGCTGAGCGACGTCCGGCGCTTCGCGCCTCTGACGCGGATCGCGAGCGGATCGTCGACGTCCTGCGGACGGCCGCGGGCGAGGGCCGGCTCGACGTCGAGGAGCTCGACGAGCGCCTGAGCGCCGCCTACACGATGCGGACGCTCATCGAGCTCGAGGAGCTGACCCATGATCTGGTGCCGACCGGCAGCGCGGAGCCCGTGCCGACGATGGAGGGCGGCGTTGTCGTGCGCCCCGGCGCGGGCGGCACCGAGCGGATCGTCTCGATCATGGGCGGCCACGAACGCCGCGGCCGCTGGCGAGTGGGACGGGATCTGTTCGTGCTCTCGATCATGGGAGGCGCCGACCTCGACTTCCAGCACGCCGAAGTCGCCGAGCACACGACCACGATCCGGGTGTTCACGATCATGGGCGGGGCGGAGCTGCGCTTCCCACCTGGCGTCGACGTCCAGGTGAGCAAGTTCGCGCTGATGGGCGGCCACGACGTGCAGCTCGGCGATTCCCCTCCACCGCCTGGAGCACCAGTCTTCCACGTGCGCCTGTTCTCGTTGATGGGCGGGGCTGAGATCCGCCAGGGTCCGAAGCCCAAGAACTGGATCGAGCGCAAGCTCGATCAGCGCCGGCTCGACCGCTCGGACCCGAGCGAACGCGAGCCGGAATGACCGCAGTCGCGGTCGACACCGACGCACGGGGCGCCGAGCCTCCGGTCGTCGACCGCACGACGCAGAACGTCGTGTTCGCGACGGTCGTGCTCGGGCTGCTGCTCGCCGCGCTCGACCAGACGATCGTCTCCACCGCGCTCCCGACGATCGTCGGCGACCTCGGCTCCGCGGGCCATCAGTCGTGGGTCGTCACCTCGTATCTGCTTGCGGAGACGGTGATCACGGCGGTCGTGGGCAAGCTCGGCGACCTGTTCGGCCGCAAGATCGTCTTCCAGGTGTCGATCGTCGTGTTCGTGATCGGCTCGGCGCTGAGCGGCGCCGCGCAGTCGATGGAATGGCTGATCGCGGCGCGGGCGATCCAGGGACTCGGCGCCGGCGGGCTGACCGTGACCGCGACGGCCCTGATCGGCGATGTCATCCCGCTGCGCGAACGCGGTCGGTACCAGGGGATGCTCGGCGCCGTCTTCGGGGTCACGACGGTGCTCGGGCCGTTGCTCGGCGGAATCTTCACCGACGACCTCACCTGGCGCTGGGCGTTCTACGTCAACGTGCCGATCGCGATCGTCGTCATCGTGATGTCCGCCCGGACGATCCCCCAGATCCGGTCCGACAGACGGCCGAGGATCGACCGCCTGGGCATCCTCTTCGTCGGCCTCGGCGCCGCGGGTCTGACGCTCGCCACAAGCTGGGGCGGGACGACCTACCCGTGGCTGTCCGGTCAGATCCTCGGTCTTGCCGGTCTCTCGGTCGTGTCGCTCGCGGTGTTTGTGTGGGTCGAGTCCCGCGCGGCGGAGCCGGTGCTGCCGCTGCGCCTGTTCCGCAACTCGGTGTTCTCCACCTGCTGTGCGCTCAGCTTCATCGTCGGCTTCGCGATGCTCGGCGCGATCACGTTCCTACCGACCTACCAGCAGTACGTGGACGGAGTCTCGGCGACGATCTCGGGGCTGCGGCTGCTGCCGCTCGTCCTCGGCCTGCTCGCCACGTCCGTGACCGCGGGCACGCTGGTCGGCAGGACGGGCCGCTACAAGATGTTCCCGGTCATCGGGACGGTTGTCATCGGTATCGGCCTGTTCCTGCTGAGCCGGATGAACGAGCACACCTCGACGGTCCTCTCCTCGCTCTACATGCTCGTGCTCGGGGCGGGCATCGGCTGCTGCATGCAGGTGCTCACGCTGATCGTCCAGAACACATCGAGCTATGCGGACCTGGGCGTGGCGACCTCCGGAGTGACGTTCTTCCGCACCCTGGGCGGCTCCTTCGGCGCAAGCGTGTTCGGCTCTCTGTACTCGAACTTCCTGCGCGACCGGCTCCCCCACGCCCTCGCCGCGGCTCGCGTCCCGGCCAGCGCGATCGAGACGCCGGAGGCGCTGCACCGCCTCCCCGCCACCCAGATCGCGCCCGTCGTGCATGCCTACGCGCAGGCACTCGACCACGTCTTCATCTGGGCGGTCCCGGTGGCGGCGATCGGCTTCGCGGTCGCCCTCGCACTCCGCGAGGTCCCACTGCGCGGCACCGCCCAGGCGGGCGCGAGCGACATCGGGGACGGCTTCGCGATGCCGACCCAGGAGAGCTCGCAGCAGCGACTCGAGCGCGCGATCGCGCGGATCCTGCGCACCCGCGGCCGCGAGGCGCTGCCCGCCGTCATGGTCCAGTCCGGAACGCCGCTGACCCCCGCCGGATCGTGGGGGGTGGTGGAGATCATTCGCTACCGGCAGGCGTTCGGTCGCGCGGACCTCTCGGACATGGCGCGCCGGCATCACCTGCCCGCGATCGTGCTCGAGCCGACGTTCTCCGAGCTCGCCGAACAGCGGATGGTGACGCGCGACGGCGACACGCTGGAGCTCACCGATGCGGGTGAGCATGAGGTCGCGCGGGTACTCGAGGCGTTCCGCGGATGGCTCGCCCAGCAGCTCTCCGACTGGGAAGACGGACCGGATGCCGCTCAGATCGGCGCCGCCTTGTCCGATATCTCCCGCAAGCTGCTGCAGCATCACGACGATCACCGCGTGCCGCCGTCGCTGGCGCCCGCCGCCTGAGCCGGGAGGGCCGGGAGGGCCGCGAGGGGCGGGAGGGCCGGGAGGGGCGGGAGGGCCGGGAGGGGCGGGAGGGCCGGGAGGGCCCGGCCAAGCGGGCTAGCATCAATTTCAGCCCGTCCCGATGCCTCTTCGTCCCCGGCGGGCCGACCATGACCGATCCGATCGAGCTGTATTACGCCATGGATCTGCTCCCTGCGGGGCGGTTCCCATTCCGGCGCTGGCGCTGGGAGCTGTGGAACGGCGGACAGCTGCTGGCGGCCGGCTGGCGGCTGAACCCGCTCCACGCCCAGCACGCCATCCGGATGCGCGCGCTGCGGTACGCGCACCGGGTGCACGGGCTGCATCCGCTGCGCCTCGAAAGCGGCCACCCGCCCGAGACCTCCTGGAAAGGCGGGGCGGTGACGATCGACTGGGGCGAGCTGCGCGTCGTGCTCACGCCCCGGTCGCTTCTCGCCGAGGCGCCCGCCCGGCTGGCTCCAGCCTCGGGGTAATGCCCGGGCCCAACGTCAGCACCGTGCGCCGGCTGCTCGCCGAGGCAGCGGCCGCCCACGACCAGCTGCTCAACCAGCTCCCCGCCGAGCTGCAGCTGTCGTTACCGGTCGACGCCCAGGGCGTCACTCAGGCGATCGATCATCTCGCGCTCGCCGCCGGCCTCACGCAGTCAGAGCGCCTGGAGCTGATCAAGCCCCACGCCGTCAACCCGGCGGTGCTGCACGCGCGGGTGTTCGGTCGCGCGCCGCTGGCGCGTGAAACGGTGATCGGCTCATTCGTCGACGGCGCGCGGGTGCGCGCTGACGCGCTCGGCGAGCTGGCTGACATCGTCGGCGGCGGCGAGCTCGGTGCCCAGGTGCGCAGGCTGCTGGTGGAGAGCCCGCCGCCGGTCGAGGCACGCGGGACGGAGGTCGTCGTCGAGCTGCGGGCCACCTACGCCGCGCAGGAGCGCGCCGCGCTGGCGATCGCGGCGCACCTGGACGCGGTCTCGCCGCAGGCCGACGCCTAGCTGAGCACGAACTGCGCGACGAGCTTCTCCAGCTCGTCCGCGGTCATCGACAGGTCGTGCGCCGAGGAGGCGATCTGCTGGGTCGAGGCGCTCGTCTGCTCGGTCGCCGCCGATACCTGCTCGGTTGAGGAGGACGACTGCTCGGCCACCTCCGCGACAGCGTTGACGCTGTCATGCATGCGCGTGGAGCTATCGACGATCTGGGCGCAGGAGGCAGCGATCTGCTCGATTCGCTCGGTCATCGACTCGACGTTGTCGCGGATCTGCTGGAACGCCTCTCGCGCGGCGTCGACGGTGTGCGCCCCTTCATCGGTCTGGCGCACGCCGTCAGAGACGACCGCGACGGCCCGCTCGGTCTCGGCGCTGATCTCGTCGACGATCGCCGCGATGTTGCCGGCGGCCTCAGAGGACTCCTCGGCGAGCTTGCGGACCTCCTCGGCGACCACCGCGAAGCCCTTGCCCTGCTCGCCGGCGCGAGCAGCCTCGATCGCCGCGTTGAGCGCCAGCAGGTTCGTCTGCGCGGCAATGCCACTGATCGTGTCGACGATCCCGGCGATCCTGCCCGACTTCTCGCCGAGCGTCTCGATCACGGCCGAGACCTGTGCGGAGGAGTGCTGGACCCCGCGCATTGCCTGTTCGACGAGCTCCACGGCGCGCTCGCCGGCCTCCGCGGAGGTGCGAGCCTCAGCGGCGGCGTGGGCCGTCTCGGCGGCGGCGTCGGAGGAGTTGCGACTCGCGACGGCGACCTCCTCGCTCATCCGGCGCGCCTGGCCGACGGCTCGGACCTGCTCCTCGGCGCCGGTGGCCACGCTGCCGACGGACTCGGCGATCTCGTTGATCGCGCGCCCGACCTCCTCGGTCGTCGAGGCCATCTGGACGCTCGAGCTGTTCAGGGTGGCGGAGGTACCGGAGATCGCGCGGACGACGGTCCCGACGCGGTCGCGCAGCTCGATGAACGCATGACGCAGCACGTCCCCGTCGGAACGGGGCTCGATCGGCGTGGCGAAGTTCCCGGCGGCGATCTGCTGGGCGGCGGCCGCGGTCTCCCGCAGGTACTCGACAACCTCGGCCAGCGCGCGCCCCATCGCGGCAATCTCGTCGTGCCCGGAGACCTCGATCTCCTGCTCGACCTCACCATCGCGAAGAGCGCGTGCGGCGCGCAGCATCGAACGGACTCCGCCGACGACCCGGCGGGAGAGCAGCAGCACCACGCCGATCGCCAGCAGGATCGCGAGTACTCCGAGCCCGATCACGAGCGTCGTCGCCGACGAACGGCTCGACGCGGCGACCTGGCGGCTCTCCTTCCGGACCTGGGTGGCGAGGTCCGTCCCGTCGGTCGACAGCGTGTCGGTGGCGGCGTTGGCGGCCCCGGACGTGCCGGTCAGCGCAGCCGCCGCGTGCACCTTGCCGGCCTTGGCGAGCGCCACCGCCCGCTGGTCAAGCGTGTTCCAGCGCGCGAACGCTCCCCGGATCCTGGCGTCGTCGGCGCGATCGGCGGCCGTCGTCAGGTTGCGCCCGAGCGACGCGAGCGTCGTGCGGAAGAGCTGGACATCACCCGCATGGTTGGCGGCACCACTGCCGCCTTGCAGCACGACCATGAGCTGCGACCCCTGCATGTTGTAGGTGTCGATGCTGAGCTGGTCGGCGAGGTCGACCCGCGAGGTTCCCGCATCGAGCCGATGGGTGATGGACGACAACCGGCTGATCGCGACGACGACGCCGATGCCGAAAACCGCGATGACGAGCGCGAAACCGGCAAACAGCTGGGACCGCAGCGAGGAAGTGATAAGGCGCATGACCACTATGGTCGGCGACTGTTGCGGCGCCTTGAATCTGGATCTGCTCAGACAGGCTCGTTGTTCTCGGGGCGGGATTCCACGCGTTCCTGCACCCGGCGGTCCGAGAGCAGGCTGGCGACGCTGATCACCTGCTCGCGCCGGTTGCGGGCGATCAGTGACCACAGCCAGCGGGTCACCGTGCCCACGCGGTTGCCCCAGCCGACGAGGTAGAACAGGTGGACGACCGCCCACAGGATGAACGCGATCGGGCCGCCGAACCGCAGGCCCTTGATGTCGGCAACCGCCCGCTGGCGGCCGATCGTCGCGAGCGTTCCCTTGTCGACGTAATGGAACGGCTTGGGCGCCGCGCGGCCTTCGAGCCGGGCCGCGATCACCCGTGCCGCATAGACGCCCTGCTGGATCGCCGCCGGCGCGAGCCCGGGCACGCCTTCGAGGTCCGCCATGTCTCCCACCACGAATACCTCTGGATGACCGGCGAGCGTGAGGTCAGGTCCGACCGGGACACGACCGCCCTTGCCGAGCTTGATCCCGGCAGCGGTGCCGAGAACGTCCGCCAGGCCCGCCGCCTGCACTCCCGCCGACCAGATGATCGTGTGCGCCGAGATGCGGACCGGGCCGTCCGGGCCGTCCGCGTCAAGCCCACGGTCGTCCACGCCGGTGACCTTGTGGCGCACGCGCACGTCGACTCCGAGCTTCTCCAGGTCCCGGTGCGCGCGCCGCTGTAGTGACGGGGCAAACGACGGGAGGATCTCGTCGACGGCGTCGAGCAGGATGATCCGCCGACTGGCCGGATCGACCGCGCGGTACTCGTCGCGGAGCACACGGTGGGTGAGCACGCTCAACTGACCCGCAAGCTCGACGCCCGTCGGTCCCGCACCGACGACCGCGTAGGTGAGCCACGCGTCCCGGTCCGGGCCGGGGGGCACCTCCTCGGCCATCTCGAACGCTCCGAGGATGTGGCTGCGGATCCGGGCGGCGTGATCGAGCGTCTTCATCGGCAGCGCCCACTGCTCCCAGTCGTCATGCCCGAAGTAGGAATCCTCCGAACCCGCGGCGAGCACCAGCGTGTCGTATGGGAGCTCGAGGCCCTCCAGCAGGTGCCCCCTCACGACCCGGTGCTCGAGGTCGATCTCCTCGATCTCCCCCATCAGCGACCGCACCGCCGGCATCGAGCGGAACATCGAGCGCAGCGCCGGCGCGACCTGGCCCTCGGAGAGGAGCCCGGTGGCCACCTGGTAGAGCAGCGGCTGGAACAGATGGTGATTGGCGCGGTCGACCAGCGTGATCTCGGCGCCGGACTTCGCAAGCCGGCTCGCCACGCGGACACCGGCGAACCCGCCACCGACGATCACGATCCGATGGGGGTGTGCTGTCGTCACCTCAGTCGTATGCCCGAATCGAGTCCGGCAACGCGATCCACTCGTGCTTGCGACTCCCGTAGACGCTTCTCGTCGGCGGCGGGAAGCCCGGATCGCCGAACGCCCCGACGGGGATCGCCACCAGTTCGGGCGAGCGTTCGAACGTGTAGAAGACCGTCGAACCGCACTCCGGGCAGAAGCGGTAGATCCGCGCCTCGCCGTCCTCGTCGGCGTGACGCACGTACTCGCTGGACCGGCCGTGGACCTCGACCGACTCGGCATCGAAGCGGGCCTGCTGACCGAAGGGCGACCCGGTCCGTCGCTGGCAGGCGATGCAGTGGCAGATCGAGACGCGCTTGACAGGACCGGTCACGCTCACCCGGAGCTGACCGCAGCTGCAGCTCGCCTCGCGCGCGCGGGATCCCATGCCCGATGTGCCAGACCCGGCGTCGGTCATCACGCCGACCAGCGGTCGTAGCGGATCACATCGGCCACCGGCCGCCGCCGCACCTCGCCGAACCGCCCAGTCGGCCAACCGACCGGGATCATGCAGAACGTCTTGACGCGCCTCGGGATCCCGAGGATCGCCTTGAACTCCTGCTCCTGTTCCAGGTGCCAGGTGGTGAGCACCGCGCCGAGCCCATGGGCGCGCGCGGCGAGCAGCAGATTCTGCGCCCCTGGGAACACGCATCCGGCTTCGGTGATCGCCACCGCGCGGCGGCTGTTGCGGACGAGCGCCAGCGAGCGGCGGGCGCCGAGGCCGGCCAGGCCCCGCGCCACCCCGACGACGTTGCGCTCGACCTGACGCTGCCATGGCCCGAGCTCGTAGCAGGGCACGATCAATGCCGGGACCTCGGCGAAGCGATCCGCCTGATGGCGAGAGGACGCGAGCATCCGGGTGAAGCGGTCGCGGTCCATCCCCTCCGGCGGCACCGCGGTGCGCTGGTAGAAGTCGACGCAGGCTCGCCACGGCTCCGCCAGAGCCTTCATCTGCTCCCTGTCGGTGACGATCACGTACGTGTAGGCCTGGGTGTTGCTTGCACTCGGCGCCCAGGTGGCCGCTTGGACGATCTGCTCGAGGAGCGCCCGAGGCACCGGATCCGGCTTCAGGCGGCGCATCGCGCGCATCGTGCGCATCACTCCGAGGATCGGTGCGTCGGGGCCCTGTGGGATCTCTGCGGGGGTGGCGCTCATCGTCTCGTCCAACGATATGTGAGCCTGGCGCCACTCCTCGCCGGACGGGCCGTTGATCCGCAATTTGCGACAAATCTCCGACATGCGTCCACGTTGGCCGGGGGTTTGTCAAGTCGGAGGGCCGGGTGACGTCTATGCGGCTACGCGACCGCACATACCCAAGATACGAGACCAACAATGAGCGCACTCGCAACCTCAGATCAACTGGTGACCGTCACCCTCGGGTGGCGTGAGCCCAACGGCCAGGTCGTCCAGTTCGGCGGCGGCGCCGGCTCGCCCGGCCCGGCGCCCGCGGCGACGTCGTCCGACTCCTCGAGCTCCTCGGGCCAGGGCGAGGATGACCCCGCCGCCGGCTCGAACGCCATCGATCTCCTCGCCTAGACGCCGGTCGCCCCGCCGACGGAGCGGGGTGACACGCCGCTCGCGGGCAGAGATCCCGTCTCACGTGACGATCGGCGGCCCGCCCAACTCCAGTCCCGCGACCGCCGACTCGCCCGCGTAGACGACACGCCCTCGCCGGCGCAGCACGATGCGCAGGCGCGCGGCCAGGTGCTCGTGCGCCGCAGGCACGCTACGACGAGCCTCGAGATCCGGGACCGGCAGCACGTGCGCCTCCCCAGCCGCACCGCCGCCCTCCAGTTGCACCGCCCAGACCGGCCCCCGGGCACGCACCTCCCAGTGCCCGTCCTCCACCGAGACCCGCGCGGGTGCCAGCAGCGGGTTGCCGAGCCGCACCCGCTCCTCGCCGAGCCCGACGACGATCCCGGTCGCCTCGGTCCGCACGGGCCCGAGCGTGAGCTCGCCCCCGGCGAACGCAACGGACACGTCGTCGCGCGAGAACCCCTGTGCCTGCCCCCACCACCACCGCGCCGGAAACCCGCCGCGGCCCCAGTTCTTCTCGGCGTAGACGTGGAATCCGCCGAGATCGACGGTCTCCTCGCCAAGCGACGCCTGGCCACGCACCTCGGCACCGAGCAGATGCGGATCCCAGTACTGCCCGAGGCCGGGGATGAGGTGAGCGACACCGGAGCCCCCGAGCATCGTCCGCCGCGCTGGGCGCGCATCGCCGAACGCAACCGCGAGCCGCGCGCCGGGCCCGAGGTCGACCTCAAGCCGGGACACGTCACCGCGCAGGGAACCGGCACTCCCGTGCGCCCACACCCCGAGCGCGTCGGGGTCCGCATCCGCATGCGGCAGGTCCGCGGAGAACAGGAGGCCTCCGGGGTGGGCCGCAAGCGCCACCGTCGCCCAGGCCGGCCCACCGCCGCGGCACAGCCCGCAGAGGGCGATGACGACCCGGCCTGACCGCGGGTCGGAGAATCGCCAGAAGAAGCCCTCCATCGCCACGCCGTGGGCCCGACGCGGATCGCCGAACGGAGGATCGGCGCCAAGTGCGCGGTAGCGCTGGAGAATCGTGTCAGCCGGAGTCATTCCGGGCAACAGGAGAGAACACGTGGACAGCATCCCATGAGCGAGCCGGCGGCCTTCGGCAAGACGACGATCCCAGCGCCCCTGGATGGCGGCGAACGGCTGCGCCTGTGGTACCAGTCGCTGCGGGCGCCCACGCTGCTGACCTCACTCATCCCGGCAGCCGCGGGCGGGCTGACGGCGATCGGCGCCCGCACAACGGACTGGTGGCTGCTCGCGGTGGCACTCATCGCACTGTTCTTCGTCCACGCGGGCACGAACATCTCCAACGATGTCGAGGATGCCGCACGGGGCGTCGACGCGCCGGACAAGGTGCTGCGCAACTCGCGGGTCTTCAACACCGGCCGACTGACGATCGCCGAAGGCCGGCGACTGTACGGCTCCTGCTTTGTCGCCGCGTTCCTGCTGGGCGTCCTGATCGCGGTCGTTCAGGGACCGGCGATCCTGGTGATCGGCATCATCGGGCTGCTCGGCGGCCTGCTCTACACCGCGGGCCCGGTCCCGTACAAGTACCTCGGGCTGGGCGAGTCGGCGATCGTGCTGCTCATGGGTCCGCTGATGACCCAGGGAGCGGCCACCGCAGTGACCGGCGATGCGTTCACGGCCGGGGCGTTCTGGATCGGGGTCGGGCCGGGACTGCTGATCACCTGCGTGCTCGCGTCCAACAATCTCGACGACATCGAGAGCGATCGGCAAGCGGGCGCCCGCACGCTCGCGGTTCGAATCGGCTTCGCCCGCTACCGACTGGTGTTCGTGGCTGCCGTCCTCGCAGTCATCCCAGCGCAGGTGGCGCTGTGGGCGAGCGGCATGTTCGACGCCTGGATCCTTTTCCCGCTTGTGGTGACTCCGCTGCTCCTGGCCCGGGCGCGCGAGGTGCTGGCGCTGCGGCGGCCCGACGCCCCGGGACTCCCGACGCTCACCGCCCGCACCGCGCAGGTGCATCTTCTCTTCGGCGCACTGCTGTGCGTGGCGGTCGTGCTCGCGCGCTCGGCGTGATCGACGAGCCCGCCGAGCGGGACCGCCCTGGCTCGAACCCGCGAGTCAGCAAAACCTCACTAAAGGTCATCATTCCGACAGGATCGCAGCGGCCCGGGACCGACCACCGAATCAAACGTCCAGTCCGAGCGCCCGGCGCTCACGGGATCGCGGATCGCCGGACGATGGGCGAGTATGCGAACGCCGCCGATGCGTCGCGGTGCCGCACGTGCTCTCAGCACGCTCGCGGCATCGCTCGACCCGACCACCGACGGCGATCAGCTCACCGGCCTGGCCACGCGCGGCACATTGATGCGTCACCTCCAGCGACTGCTGGAGCATGGTGAGTCCCCCGCGATCCTGTACGTCGACCTCGACGACTTCAAGCTCGTCAACGACACGCTCGGTCATGCCGCCGGCGACGAGCTGCTGCGCCACATCGCCGGCGCGATGGCGCGGCTGCTGCGCCCGGGGGATCTGATCGCGCGGCAGGGCGGGGACGAGTTCGCGCTCGTCCTCCCCAGCGCCGCGGACGCCGGCGGCCTCGCGGAGCGCCTGCGTACCGCGATCACGACACCGGTCTCACTGCACGGAGTCCAGATGCAGATCGGCGGTTCGATCGGGATCGCCGCCGCGCCGGGCGATGGCCTCGACGCAACGTCGTTGCTGGAGGCCGCCGACGGCGCGATGTACGAGGCGAAGGCCAGCGGCCGTGACCAGATTCGGCGCGCCGCCGAGAGCGCCTCGCGTGACCGGCAGCGCAACCGCGCCGCGCTCACCCTGACCGCCTCGCTGCCGGCCGCGATCGCCCGAGAGGAGCTGCGCCTGCACTGGCAGCCGATCGTCGAGGTCGACGGGCTCACGATCATCAGCTTGGAGGCGCTCGTGCGCTGGCAGCATCCCGAGCGCGGACTGCTCTATCCAGGTGAGTTCCTCCCATTTGCCGAGACCAGCGGGATGATTCACGCCGTCGACGAGTGGGTCGCCTCTGCCGTCGCCAGCCAGCGCGTGGAATGGCGCACGCGCGGGCTCGACCCATACGTCGGCTTCAACCTCTCACCCCAGTTCGCCCGGCTGCCTGGCTCCCTGGGTCCGTTGCTGGAGCGCCTGACCTCCGGCGGCCTCTCGCTCGACCGGGTGACGGTCGAGCTCACCGAGTCGGTGGCACTGCGCGAGGACCAGCGCCTGTTCTCCTTTTTGCACGGGCTCGCCGATGCCGGGGTGACCGTCAGCCTCGACGACTTCGGGCGCGCCTACTCCTCTCTCGACCGCCTGCGCGACGTCCCCGCGAAGTGGATCAAGCTCGACCGCGCATTCCTGGACCGGTTGCAGGATGACGCGGCCGCAACCGACGTGCTGTTTGCAATCCTGGAACTCGTCCGCGCCCTGAAGCTGAAACTCGTCGTCGAGGGCGTCGAGAACCCCGAACAGCTCGCGGTGCTCCGCTCCCATGGAGCCCTGACCGGGGCACAGGGCTTCCTGCTCGGCCGGCCGGCGCCGGCCGCGGCCCTCGAGCAGCGCCTCCGGGAGTCATCGCGCAGCCGGCTGCTGGCGCCGGGAGTGCGGGATGTCGATGAGCCCGCCGCCGAGGAGCGGGCCATCACGCCGCCGGTCGCGAGTGATATCGCGCCGGCGGACGCCGGCTCAGAGGCCGAGCCGGTCGCCGGCTGAGCGGGCTAGGGCTCCCAGCGAACGCGGATCGGAGTGCTCTCCAGTCCGGGGAGCGGCATCGCCGCGGCCTCGGCCTCGATCGCCTCGCGCTCCGCAGCTGCAGGGCGGCCCCACATCTCCACCGACACGACCTCCCGCGCGCGCCGCCAGGTGCCGCGCACCTCGCCGCCGGCCAGCACCGCGCCGGGCCACACCCGCGGGGTCCAGAGCTTGGCGCGGTGCGCCGGGTCGGGGACGAGCAGCTCGCGGTCGCGCCCCTGCAGCAGGGACAGGGTGTCGCCACTCGGCAGCAGGCGCGCCGTCGCGGTCGGAACCTCCCCCGCCGGTCGGCGGAGCTCCGCCTCGTCGGCGGACAGGATCCAAGCGTCGCCGATCACGGTGCGGACCGGAGTCAGGGACGAAGCCAGCGCCTCGAGCGCCCCGGTCGCGAGCGCCGGCCTGATACCGGCCCAGTCGCTGAACCCAGCCGCCGTCCCGGGAGCGAACACGTGCAGGTATCGCCGGGCGAGCTCCAGCCGCGCCTCGGCGACAGCGAGCTCGGGAGCCGGCACGGAGCGGATCAATGGGCGGCGCGCGCCCTCCCATCGCAGCAGCACGGTTCCGGTCGTCGTGGCATAGCGCAGCGCGTTCGGTTTGATGCCGAACTCCGCCCCGACGTCGTCGTAGGGGCGCCACTCATCCCCCAGGTGCTCGCGCAGCCGCTCCGCCAGCGCCTCCGCGCGACGCCGCTGCGCCGCGCCGTCAGGGTGGCGGCCGAGCGTGAACACCGCGACGTCGCGGGCGGCGATCACATAGGCGCTGAACCGCGGACCCCACACCTGCACGAGCGGCGGCTGCTGCCAGGCCGCCGGGCCGACCGCGGCCACACGCGCCGCCAGCGAGAGCTGCGCTGCGCGCGGCATGCTGTCCTGCAGCCCGGCGAACGCCGCGGCCTCGATCGACCGATCTCCGGGTGGGTGGCGCTCGTCGAGAGCGGCAACGCGGCGGCGGAAGGCGAGGACCTGCTCCCGATCGAGCCTCAGCACGGAGCGCGTGGGCATAGGCTGTGCCCAGTATGCGCTACGAGACGACCGCTCGTCACCTGCTGCGGGCGCGCGACCTGGCCGACTCGCGCTACACCGATCCGCTGACGGTCGAGGACATGGCTGCCGCGGCGGGCCTCTCGCGCGCGCACTTCAGCCGCGAGTTCCGCCAGGCGTTCGGCGAGTCGCCGCACGGATATCTGCTGACGCGCCGGCTGGAGCGCGCGGCGGCGATGCTGCGCAACACGGACCAGTCGGTCGCGGAGATCTGCTTCTCGGTGGGCCTGCTGAGCGTCGGCTCGTTCACCTCGAGCTTCACGCGCACGTTCGGGCGGCCACCGACCGCCTATCGCGCCTCGTTTCCACCGGCCACGAATCTGGCTCTCGTCCCGAGTTGTGTGCTGCGCGCGCACACCCGCCCGCAACGCCGCACGTTTGGAGAAGACAGCCCGCGGACGCCGAGTTAGCTTGGCGTCGTTCGTTGAATCACGTCGCCGGAAAGGGCACACACCATGAAGATCGCCAGCGCACAGATCTGGGTCACCGACCAGCAGCAGGCACTCGAGTTCTATACCCAGAAGGTCGGCATGGAGGTCCGCGTCGACGTCACCGTGCCGGAGCTCGGCAACTTCCGCTGGCTGACCGTGGCACCCCCCGGCCAGCAGGACGTCGCAATCGTGCTGATGTCGATCCCCACCATGTTCGAGGCCGAGACGATCGAGCTCATCCGGCAGACGATGAATCGCGGGGTGGCCGGCGGGGTGTTCCTCACCACCGATGACATCCACGGGGACTTCGAGCGGATGAAGGCCGCCGGCGTCGAGTTCACCGAGGAGCCGGAAGAGCGCCCGTACGGGATCGACTGCGGATTCCGGGACCCGTTCGGCAACTCGCTTCGGCTGTCACAGCTCAACGATCTCGCACAGCCGTCCTGACGCTCTGCCGCGCGCGGTCCCGTGCGATGCGCGGAACCGCCCGGCGGGGTCGCGGCATGGGGGTCAGCCGCGGGAGAGCCGGAAGACGGGATGGTCGGGCGCGACGCGCAGCAGCTCCTCGTCCGAGGAGTCCGGTCCGACACCTGCGAAGAACACGCCGACCTCGACCTTCCACTTCTTCAGATACGCCCGCAGCACCGCCGGCTTGTCGGCGTCGGCGAGCTCCGACGCGTGGAAGACCTCGACGCGGCCGCCGACCCGCAGCCGCCCCTCACCGCTCGCGCGCAGGTTCTTCACCCACTGCGTGTGGCCGCGCGGCGCGACGAGATACTCCGCCCCGCCGTGACGGAGCAGGTTGACGGGCGTCTGGCGCCATTCGCCCGATTTGCGTCCCTTGACCTCGAGCACGCGCGACCCATAGACACTGAGACCGAGACGGGTGAGCAGCGCGACGAACGGGTTGAAGACGTTCGTCGTGAACCATCCCGGCCGCTGGTAATGCTCGCTCACCACCGGGATTGTGTCATCGCGGACAGGGATCGGTTAGAACTCCCGCATGAGTGAGATCGAACAGCGCCTCGCCGACCGTGGCCTCGCCCTGCCGGCACCATTCGCCGGGCCGGAGGGCATGCGGGTGACATTCGACCGCGTCCGCGTCGACGGCCAGGTGGCATACGTGTCCGGGCACGGTCCGATGGACGGCTCACGGCCGCTCATGGCCGGCAGGGTCGGCGGCGATCTCCCCGGCGACTGGCTCTCGATCGACGACGGCTACGAGGCCGCCCGGCTCACCGGCCTGTCGATCCTCGCCTCGCTCCAGGCCGACCTCGGCGACCTTGACCGGGTCACCGGCTGGCTCAAGGTCCTCGGGTTCGTCAACGTCGCCCCCGGCTTCACCGCCACACCCCCGGTGATCAACGGCTTCAGCGATCTGATCCTCGACCTGTGGGGCGAGCGCGGGCATCACGCCCGCTCGGCGATCGGCGTCGCCGAGCTTCCGTTCTCCTTCCCGGTCGAGATCGAAGCGATCGTGACACTCGACGCTCGCTGAGCCCAGGCGAGCCTATCCCCGCCGGCGCGCCAGCAGGGTCGAGTCGTCAATCTCCACCGTCTCGCCGTCGCGGGTCACGGTCCGCGGCCGTTGCTCGACCACCACCGGCTCGAACTCCTCGGGGAGAGCGGGCAGCAGGTCGGCGGCGAGGAACATCGCCCGCCGCGCGCCCTCGCCCAGATGGGTGAAGCGATGGGAGGGTGCGTGGCCGACCACGAGCAGGTGTCCGCCGGGGGCCACCGCCTCGCTCAGCCGGCCGGTGACGTCGAGCATGCCGCCGTCGGGCGGGTGCAGGAAGTGAGTGGCGACGAGATCGAAGGAGCGACCGCCGGCATCGAAGGCCCGCGCGTCGACCTGCCACCACTCGATCCGGTCGGCGACTCCCGCCTGCTCGGCACGCCGAGTGGCGCGCGCCAGGCCGTTGGCGGAGAAGTCGGCGCCGGTGACCGCCCAGCCGCGCCCAGCCAGCCAGATGACATCACCGCCCTCCCCGCACCCGACATCGAGCGCGGTGCCCGGGGTCAGGCGCGAGACCTCGGCGACGAGCTGGGCGTTGGGATCTCCGCTCCAGATCTGCTCCTCGGTCCCGTAGCGCTCATCCCAGCTGGCGGGCTCGAACATCTCCCGGGCGTCGTGACTGCTGGTGCTCTTGCTCATCTCTCCAGGATGAAGCCGCGCGGACGTATTGGCAAGTCAGCATGCCGATTTGGCAAACGATCAGCACGTCCGCAGCGAGCGGTTTGCTTGGATGATGCTCCGGCGACGACGCTCACGTTCCGCCTGCAGCAGTCGCACCGGAGCGGGTGGCCCGCCCGCTGTCCGCCTGGTCGGTGAGCACGAGCGTGGCGACCGCGATCGCCACGCCGCTGTGGGGGCTGCTTGCCGAGCTCGTCGGGCTCAGGGCGGCGATCGCCGCGGCCGGCATCCTGGCGCTCCCCGCGCCGCTCCTGCTGCCACGAGAGCTCAGGCCTCTGCGCGACGCGCAGCGGACCGCCGTTGCGAGCGGGCCCCAGAGCGCCGCCTGACCACGAACCGGCCGCCGAGCGCGAGCAGCGTGACGCCGGAGAGACCGGCGGCCACCAGCATCGGCACCACCTGATCGGTCGCCTGTGCGAGCCGCCCACCTCCGGCCGAGCCGGCGATCTGCCCGCCCGACCACGCGAGGTTGATGAGCGCGCCGGCCAGCCCGGCCGCGTCGCCGCGCCGCTCGAGCACCTCGGAGAGCCAGGCCATGGCGGGCGCCCACAGCACCTCAACCCCGACGGCGGTGCCGACGATCAGCGCTGCCGCCGGCACGGCGGCGCTCGGCAGCCCGAACCCCGCCAGCAGCACCGTCGCCGCCGTGAGGCCGATGCAGACCGGAGCCACGCGCCCATAGCGATCTGACGCGTGGCCAGAGACCGGACCGACCCCGGCCTCGATCGCGGCGGCGATCAGGAAGGTGGCGCCGATCGCGGCAGGGCCGGCTCCGAGGTGATGCAGCCGCAGGGAGCCGAGCACGCTGAGCGCCCCGCTGATCAGCGACGGCAGTGCCACCAGCCACATCGCCCCGAGCACCCGGCGGTCCCGGACGGCCTGCGAGAGCCCGTGGTTGCCGGGATCGCTTGCGCCGCCGCTCGCCGGCACGCGCCGGCAGACGATCGTCATCGACGCGGCGACGAGCGCCACCGCCCCAAACGCCGGCCCGCGCCCGACGGCGCTCGCCGCCGCGCCCACCGCAGGCCCGAGCATCGAGCCCGCCGTGGCGGCCGCGAGCACCTGCCCCATGACCGTGCCCCGGCGGCGCGCCGCGGTGCCGCCCGCAACCCACGCCAGACCGCCCGACCACACACCCGCGCCGCCGAGCCCCTCCAGCAACCGCGCCAGGTCCAGCAAGGCCGGCGAGTCGATCACCGCGAACGCGGCGGTCGAGAACGCGACCAGCGCGAGGCCTGCGAGCACCGTCGGCCGAGGACCGATCCGAGCAGCGAGCAGCCCGGTGGGGATCGTGCCCACCAGGCATCCGATCGCGTAGCAGGCGGTGAGCAGCCCCGCTCCGCCGGCCGACATGTGGAGGTGATGGACGAACTGCGGCAGCAGCGGGGTGAGCGCCGTGTAGAAGATCGAGTCGACGAGCAGCGATCCACCGACGACCACCACGATCCAGCGCTCACCACCGGCCCTCCTCGCATCGTGCCCGCGTCGCTCGCTCACCCGGTCAACCGTAGATGTTCGAGTGCGCTTGAGGTCAAGCGCTTGGGGTGATGCGCGGCGGGTAGAGCTGGAGGCATGCCACGATCGATCTGGAACGGAACGATCATGCTGGGGCGGATCCCGGTCGCGATCAAGGTCTTCTCCGCCGTCGAGGACCGCACGATCCACTTCCACCAGGTCCACGCCACCGACGGCGAGCGACTGCATCAGCGGCGCGTATGCGCCAAGGAGGACCGCGAGGTTCCCTACGACCAGATCGTGATGGGATACCGGCGGTCCGGCGGCGACCACGTCGTGCTCGAGAAGGACGAGATCGCAGCGGCTGCCGGCGACCGCGCACACGTGATCGAGCTCGAGGAGTTCGTCCTCACCGACGAGATCGAACCTGACTTCTTCGACCGGACGTACCACCTGGGCGCGCAGAGCGACGAGGCCCGCCCCTCCTACCGCCTGCTCCACGATGCACTGGCGAAGACCGGCCGCACCGGGCTGGGGCGATGGGTGTTCCACAACCGCGAGTATCTGGTGGCGGTACGCACCGTCGAGGAGGTGGTCGTCCTGCACACGATGCGGTTCGCCGCCGAGCTGGTCGACCCGGACAAGCTCGACGTGCCCGGCCCAAAGCGTTCGCCGACCAAGCGCGAGGTCGACATGGCCGGCAAGCTCGTCGATTCGCTGCACGCTGCATTTGACCCATCCGAGTTCCGCGACGGCTATCGCGAGCGCGTCCTGGCCCTGATCGACGCCAAGGCGCGCGGCGAGACGCCGGAGATCGCACCCGAGCAGCCCCGCGAGCGGGACACCGACCTCGCCGCCGCGCTCGAGGCCAGCCTGTCCGGGAGCGGACGCTGATGCCGCGCTCGCTGTGGACCGGATCGCTCTCCTTCGGCCTGGTCAACGTTCCGGTCGCGCTCGTCAGCGGCGTTCGCGATCTCGATCTGCACTTCCACCAGCTCCACGAGAAGGACGGCAGCCCGATCGAGGTGCAGCGGTGGTGCCCGAAGGACAAGGAGGAGGTACCGATCGATCAGGTCGCCCACTCCTTTGAGACCGAGGACGGCGCCACGGTCGTCGTGTCCGACCTCGAGCTGGAGGCGATCGCCCCCGAGCGGACCCGGACGATCGAGATCGAGCAGTTCGTCGACCTCGCCGATGTCGATCCGATGCTCTACGACCATCCCTACTTCCTGGTGCCCGCGGGCGAGGACGACGGAGTGCTCCGCGCCTACGCTCTGCTGAGCGAGGTCATGAGCCGCACCGACCGAGCCGCCCTCGGTCGGTTCGTGATGCGCGCCAAGGAGTATCTGGCGATCGTCCGCGCCCGCGGCGGAGTGCTGTCGCTCACCACGATGCGCTTCGCCGACGAGATTCGCCCCACCGAACCGATCGACGCAGCGTCCGGCAGGAGCCATCGGCCGACCCGCAAGCAATTGGAGGCCGCCACCGCGGTCATCGAGGAGTTGACGACCGACTGGGAGCCCGACCGTTACAAGGACCGCTATCGCCAGCGGCTGCAGCGGGTTGTCACCCGCAAGAGCAAGGGCGAGACGATCGCCGCGCCCGAGCCGCCGGAGGAGATCGAGACCCCGCCTGACCTGATGGAGGCGCTGGAGAAGACGCTCGCCGAGCTGTCCGACCGTGGCGGCCGGACCCGCTCCAGCGCCAAGCCGCGCCGGCGCAGCACGCAGAAGGCCTGATCGCAACGGGCCCAGGTCGCGGCTGTGCCGACTGTGTCGTTTGCGAGGATGTCGCCGTGGCCGATCCCGCCCTCGACGACGCGACCCTCGAGCGCCCGCCGCGTCTCGCGCCAGGGGCGCGAGTCGGGGTGATCGCGCCCTCGGGCCCGCTGCTCGAGCCCTCCAGGCTGGCGCGCGGCGTCGCCGAGCTCGAGCGGATGGGACTGGAGGTCGTGCTCGGCGCCCACGTGCGTGAGGTCCGCGGCTACCTGGCGGGTGAGGACCGCGCACGGGCGGAGGACCTGCTGTGGGCGCTCGGCGACTCCTCGCTCGACGCGGTCTGGTGCGCCCGCGGCGGCTACGGCGCCCAGCGCACCGTCGCCGCGCTCGCACGTGGTGAGATCGAGGCGCTCTCCGGGAGGCCCCCCAAGGCGTTCGTCGGTTTCTCGGATATCACCGTCCTGCACGCGCTGATCGCCCACCGGCTCGGCTGGGTGACGTTCTACGGCCCGGCGGTCACCTCGCTCGCCGACCGGGACGTGTTCACGCTCGACGGGGTGCGACGAGCGCTGTTCGACGCCTCGCCCTACGCGGTGACCGCGCACCCCGACGATCCGTGGGTGAGCACGCTGCGGCCGGGGACCGCCGAAGGCCCGCTCGCCGGCGGCTGCCTCACGCTCCTGTCAGCGCTGGCGGGGACGCCGCTGCAGGTGGACTTCGCGGGGCGCATCTGCTTCTTCGAGGAGGTCCACGAGAGTGCGTACGCCATCGACCGCGCACTCAGCCAACTGCTCGCCGCCGGCTGCCTGGACGGCTGCCGCGGGATCGTGATCGGCGAGCACACCGACGTCCCGGACGAGGGCGCGACGCTCGGCCTCGAGCAGGTGTTCGAAGACCTGCTCGGCCCGCTCGGGATCCCGGTCTGCTTCTACCTGCCGCTCGGCCACGGCACCCACCTGGCGACCGTGCCGCTCGGCGCGACCGTGCAGCTCGACGCCGACGCGGGCACGCTGTCGGTGCTCGACTCGCCGGTGCGCTGACGCACTCCGCTCAGGCCGGCACCAGCCTGCGGCCGCGCCGCACCCCGAGCCAGCGCCCGCCCCGCACCACGATGTGCCCGGCCTGGATCACCGTGTCGATCCCCACAGGCGGGTGGATCGGGTCGCCGTAGTCGCCGCCCTCGGCGACCTTCTCGGGATCGAACAGCACGAGATCGGCGATCTGCCCGGGCGCGATCCTGCCGCGGCGAGCGAGCCCGAACCCGTCGGCAGGCAGGCTCGTCATCCGCGCGATCGCCTCCGGGAGCGAGAGCAGCCCGCGCTCGCGCACGTAGCGCCCGAGCACGCGCGGGAACGTCCCGAACAGGCGGGGATGCGGCCGCCCGCCGACGCCGGGCGGCAGGCCGTCGGAGCCGATCATCGTCTGGGGGTGGGAGAGCACGGTCTCGACGTCCGCTTCGCTCATCGCGAAACGGACCATCGACACCCGCAGCCGCTCCTCCCGCAGCAGGTGAACGAGAGCGTCGAACGGGTCACCACCGATCTGCTCGCCGAGCTGCGGCAGGCCCGTCCCCTCATGCGCGTGGCTCGCGGTGCTCGCGATCGTGATCGCGTCCCACACCACGTCATCGTCGGCCTCGAGCTCGGCGCGCGCTCGGACGAGCGCCTCGCGCTCGCCGAGCCGCGCGAGCATCGTCTCAGGCCCGCCGTCCTGGAACCAGGCGGGCAGCACCGTGGTGAGCATCGTCGAGGTCGCCTCATAGGGGTACGCGTCCTGGCCGGCGGAGAGGCCACCCGCTCGGGCGGCGTCAAGCCGCTCGAGTCCCGCTTCGACGCGGCCCCACGATGCCCGGCCGACCGCCTTGAGGTGCGAGATCTGGATACGGCAGTCCGCCCGCTCGCCGATCTGGATCGCCTCCTCGATGCTCTCGAGCAGGCGGGGACCCTCGTTGCGCATGTGGGTCGCGTAGACGCGGCCGGCCGGCATCCGGCATGCGAGCCCGACCAGCTCATCGGTCGCGGCGAATACGCCCGGCGGGTAGATGAGCCCACTGGAGAGACCGAACGCGCCGGCCTCAAGCGCCTCGTCGAGCAGCCGCTCGGCGACGGCCCACTCCGCCGCCGAGAGCGGCCGGTCGTGGGTGCCCGCGGCCGCCACGCGCAGTGTGTTGTGACCGACGAGCGGCGCCCAGTTGGTGACCGCGCCACGGTGCTCGAGGTGCTCGAAGAGCTCCGCGCCCGTCGCCCAGCCGAGCTCGACGGGTGGGAACAGGCGCTCGAGCAGCCGTGCAAGCTCATCGCGACGGGCCGTGGCGACAGGCGCCAGGCTGAAACCGCAGTTGCCGACCACCTCGGTCGTCACCCCCTGCAGCACCTTTGTCGTGTCGTCCTCGTCGAGCAGCGGGGCGTTGTCGGCATGCGAGTGAGCGTCGATGAACCCCGGGGCGAGCACCGCGCCCGCCGCATCGAGCACCGGGCGCCCATCGGGCGACAGCTCCCCGCGCGCGGCGACGGCCGCGATCGCGCCGCGCTCGAGCAGCACGTCACCGTCACACAGCGGGCTGCCGGTGCCGTCGGCGATCCTCGCCCCGCGGACGAGCAGCGGCTCGGCGACACTCACCTCGAGGGCTCGAAGCCGGCGGCCGCGTGCAGAGCACTCCACGCGGCCGCGGGGTGCGGCGCGAGGGCCGGCGGCGCCGAGCTGTCCGAAGGCCACAGGTGCTCGACCAGGATCCAGCCCGCCTCCGCGTTGACGAGTTGGGGGTCGGCGTCCAGGTCGAGGCCCCGGTCATCGTCGGCCTCGCTCATCACGGCGTAGCTCACCGGCCGCCCGTCGAGCCAGACGACCCCGACGTCGGCGCGCACGCCCTCGATCATCCCGGTCTTGCATGCGACGCGGATGCGGCCCTCGGACCCGCTCTCGTCGACGAGCTCACGGCGATCGAACAGACGCGGAAACTGGTCGAGGTACTGCTGGCGGGCGAGCATTCCGAGCATCTCCGCACTCGCGTCGGGCGACACGATCCTCCCGGCCTGGATGCCGCTCACCAGTGCCGCGAGGTCACGCGGAGCTGCGACCGCGAGATGCCCGCGGCCACCAGTGAACATGAGCTTGCGGCGCAGCGTGATCGCGGTGAGGCCGAGGCCGACGTTGACGAAGCGGTTGACCGCCTCCACACCGCCCGCCGCGTCGATCAGCAGGTTCGTCGCCATGTTGTCGCTCACCACGATCATGTAGGTCGCCAGATCGCGGATCGTCAGCGCGGTGCCCGTCGAGAGCTCCTTGATCACTCCCGAGCCGCCGACACGTTCCTCGTCACGGATCGGACGTCGCTCGTCGAGCGAGAGCGAGCCCTCCCGCACCCGTTCGAAGACGGCGGCGAGGACCGCGAGTTTGATGGTGCTCGCCGTCGGCATCTCCCGCTCGGCGTTCAGCTCCAGGGTCTCGCCGGTCGTCTCCTCCCGCGCGGCGACGGCGAGGGTGCCGTCGAACGCGGCTGCCAGCCGCTGCAGGGCGTCGCTTGCCGTCTGCATCGCGCTCATCCGCTTCCTCCGTATCGCGTAGCCGGTGATAATGGTGCGGTGGCGGCGCGGCGGTGTCCCGAACCGCCGACCCGCCGATGGCCGACACGTCCGACAAGCCCTCCGACGGAGCGCTGCCCGTTTCCGAGATGGTGCGACGGCGGCTCTCGGAGCTGCCCCGTGCCGAGCGCCGGGTTGGCCGCGCGCTGCTCGTGCACTCCCCCACGCTCGGCCTGGAGTCCTCCTCGCGCCTGGCCGAGATCGTCGGGACGAGCGGCCCGACGGTGATCCGCTTCGTCAACCGGCTCGGCTTCCCCACCTACGCGGAGTTCCAGAGCGCGTGGCGCGAAGAGCTCGACGCGCGCCTGGTCTCCCCCGTCGAGACCTTCCGCGAGTACGAGCCTGAGACCGACGCGATGAAGCGCGCGGTGCGGACCGCGGACCAGTCGGTCCAGGCGATCCGGGAGTCGGTCGCCCAGCTGCCGCCCGGCGAGTTCGAGACCGCGGTCGAGATGCTCGCCCGGCGTCGCCGGGTGGTCGTGTTCGGCGGCTGGTTCAGCGACGTGCTGGCGCGCCACCTGGCCGCGCTGCTGCAGGGCGCCCGGCCCGAGGTCTGGCATCTCGACGTCACCCCGGTCCAGCGCTCGGCGGTGCTGCTCGACGCCGGCACCCACGACGTCGCCGTCGTATTCGACTTCCGGCGCTACGAGCAGGACACACTCGTCGCCGCTCAGCATCTCTCAGACCGCGGTGCGCGGATCGTGCTCGTCACCGACCAGTGGGTGTCACCGGTCGCGGGGCTTGCCAGCGCCGTGCTCATCGCGCGAGCGGCACCGACGCCGCTTGACTCGATGGCGTCAGCGATGGTGCTCTGCCAGGCACTCGAGGCGGCTGTCGTGGACCGACTCGGGAGCCCGGTCGCGGAGCGGATCGTGCATCTGGCGGAGGTCTCGGCGACGCTCATCCCGAACTGGTCTGCGCCGGGGGAGTGACCGGCGCCACCGCGGGCTCAGCGGCGGCGGGTGGGTTGGCATCCACGAAGCGGCAGGCGACCTCGACGGGACCGACCGGTGCAAGCGCGACATCGGAGCTGCGGCAGGAGGTGACGTCGACGCCGCGCTCTGCGAGCTCCTGGCGACGCGGACAGCGGGGGTGAAACCGGCAGCCACCGGGGATCGCGGTCGGATCGGGCGGCTCTCCGGCGATCAGCGGCGGCACGGTGTCCCGCTCCGCATCGGGACTCACGGCGAGCAATGCCCGCGTATAGGGGTGGCGCGGGTTGAGCAGGACGTCCTCCACCTTGCCCTGCTCGACGATCCGCCCCAGGTACATGACCGCGACGCGATCGGCGATGTTCCAGGCGAGACCGAGATCGTGGCTGATCACGAGTGCAGAGAGCCCGAGCTCGTCTCGCAGCCGCAGGATCAGCGCGAGGATCTCGCCTCGCACCGATGCATCGAGCGACGCGACGGGCTCGTCGGCGACGAGCATCGACGGTTCCAGCGCAAGCGCGGAGGCGATCACCACACGCTGCTGCTGGCCTCCTGAGAGCTCGAACGGGTAACGCGCGAAGAACTGATCGGGCGGGCGCATCCCCGCGCGCGAGAGTGACTGGATCACCCGCTCGTTCAGCCCCGAGCGCAGGCGGTGCAGCCGCGGCCCCTCGGCGACCGCGTCATACACGGTCTGGCGGGGGTTGAGCGCGCTGTATGGATCCTGGAGGATCAGCTGAACCGCGCGGCGGTGAGCCTTCAGCGCGGCCGAGCGGTAGCTGAGCTGCTTGCCGTCGTAGCGCACCGCTCCGCCGGTCGGCTTGACCAGCCCGACGAGCACGCGGGCAAGTGTCGACTTGCCGCAGCCCGACTCCCCGACGAGCGCGACGATCTCGCCGCGGTCGACGGTGAGCTCAAGCCCGTCCACCGCACGCGCCGGAGGTCGCCGGCGCCGCGCCGGGAACGTGACACGCAGGTCCTCGACCTCGAGCAGCGGGCTCACGCTGATCGCTCCTGCAGTGACCCGGCCGCGGTCTCAGGCGCGTCGCCCAGGACCCGCAGACAGGCGGACCGACGCGCGGGACCGGCCTCCCAGAGTTCGATCTCGGCGCTCGTGCACTCTTCCATGACGACCGGGCAGCGAGGGGCGAACGAGCAGCCGGGGAGCACCAGACTCGCGTCCGGCGGATCGCCGGGAAGCCCCGAGGGCGCCAGCCGGGATGCGGCGTCGCCGATCCTCGGGAAGGCGGCGGCAAGCGCGCCCGTGTATGGGTGGCGCGGATCGCGCACCAGCTCGCGCGACGGACCGTATTCGACCACTTCGCCGGCATACATCACCGCGAGCGACGCGCACGTCTCGGCGAGCACCGACAGGTCGTGGCTGATCATGATCATCCCGATCCCGGACTCGCGTACCAGCTCTCCGAGCAGGGCGAGCACCTGGCCCTGGACGATCACGTCCAGGGCCGTCGTCGGCTCGTCGGCGATGATGAGATCCGGGCGGCAGGCGAGCGCCATCGCGATCATCACCCGTTGTCGCTGGCCTCCGGACAGCTCGTGGGGAAAGGCCTCGTAGCGGCGCGCCGGGAGTCCGACGCTCTCCAGGAGCTCCTCGATGCGGCGACGGATGCCGGTGGCCCCGCGCTCGTGCTGGACGATCGCCTCGCGAATCTGCCAGCCGATCGTCCTGACCGGGTTGAGCGCGCCCATCGCACCCTGGAAGACGACCGACGCGCCGTCCCAGCGAACCGCCCGGAGCCGGCCCCACTTCGCGGTGGTCAGCTCTTCTCCCTGGAACTTCACCGAGCCCTCGATCCGCGCCGCGGGCGGCAGCAGCCGCAGCAGGGCGAGCGCCATGGTCGTCTTACCGGACCCCGATTCGCCGGCGACACCGAGCGTTTCCCCGCCGTCGAGCGTGAAGCTCACCCCGCGGACGGCGTGCACCGGCCGTACGGCGGCGTAGGTGACCGACAGGTCGTTGACCTCCAGCAGCATCAGCCGTCGACCGCCAGGCGGGGGTTGAGAACGCGCTCGACGGCGCGACCGGTGAGGCTGAAGCCGAGCACCACGACAAGGATCGCAAGGCCGGGTGGCACGAGCGTCCACCAGGCGCCCGCGGTGATGTCGCCGTTGGCGAACGCGGTGTTGAGCATCGAGCCCCACGACACCTCGGTCGGGTTGCCGAGACCGAGGAAGGTCAGCGTCGCCTGGTCGAGGATCGCGCCGGCGACCGTGAGCGTCGCCGAGACGAGAATCAGCGGGACGACGTTTGGCAGCACCTGGCGGACCATGATCTGGGTATTGCCCGCACCGAGCGCCTTGGCGCGCTCGATGAACGGGCGCGCTTCCACCGCGAGCGTCTGCGCGCGGAGCAATCGCGCGGTGCTCGCCCACGAGGTGACCGCGATCGCGATCGTGATCGAGGTGTCGCCCTCGCCCATCACCGCCGACAGCGCGATCGCGAGCGGCAGGCTCGGGAGCACGATGAACCAGTCGGTGAGCGTCATCAGCAGCCGGCCGACGATCCCCTGGTAGTGGCCCGCGACGAGGCCGATCACGGTGCCGAGCACCATGGTGAGCGCGGTGGCGATGATCCCGATGAGCAGCGACGGCCGCGAACCCCACGCAAGGAGCAGCAGTTCGGAGCGACCGGACTGATCGGTGCCGAGCGGGTAGGCGCCGGTCGGCGAGTGCAGCAGTGGCCCGTTGACCTTTGTCACGTCGAGGTCGTAGGAGTGCACGAACAGCGGCGCGGCGATCGCGATCGCCGCGACGAGCACCAGCACGGTGATCCCCGCGACCGCACTCGGCATCCGGATGAAGGTGCGCAGCCGGCTGGCGCGCCGGGGCAGGGGCGCGAGGTGGCCGAGCGGGGCGCTGGTGGCGCTCACTGGGCTCGCACCCGCGGGTCGAGGTACCGGTAGAGGATGTCCGCGACCAGGTTCATCGCGATCACCGCCGCGCTGAAGAAGATGAACGTGCCCTCGAGCAGCTGGATGTCGGGCAGCTCCAGCGCCTGGTAGGTGAGGTAGCCGAGGCCGGGCCAGGAGAACACGACCTCGACGGTGATCGCGCCGCTGACCATTCCGCCGAGCTGCAGGAAGATGACCGTCACCGACGGCAGCAGCGCGTTGGGCACCGCGTGGCGCTGGCGGACCTCGCTGTCGCGCAGGCCCTTCGCACGGGCGGTGAGGAGGTACGGGCTGCCGAGCTCATCGATGATCGACGAGCGCATGATCGTCACGTACTGCGCGAACACGACCAGCACGAGCGTGAGGCAGGGCAGCACCAGATGCCATGCGACGTCGAGCACGGTGTTGAGCGCGCCCGGGGCGGCCGTCGGAGAATGCATCCCGCCGGCCGGGAAGATCCCGTGAAAGGCGCCGAACCCGACGCTCAGCACGACCAGCAGGATGATCCCGAGCCAGAACGTCGGCACCGACCACAGAGCCAGCGCGGCGCCGGAGGCGATCTTGTCGAAGCGGCTGCCCTCGTTCCAGCCGCTGCGGATCCCGAGCCAGAGCCCGAGCACGATCGAGATCAGCGTCGAGGTGCCCATCAGCAGCATCGTCGGGCCGATCCGCTGGCCGATGAGCGATGAGACCGACTCGCGGAACTGGTAGGAGTAGCCGAGTCGCAGATGCAGCAGGTTGTCCAGGAAGTGCCAGAACTGGGTGTAGATCGGCTCGCCGATGCCGAGCTGCCGGCGGAGGGTCGCCAACTCCTCGGCGGACACCGGCCTGCCCTGGGTGAGGGTTCGCACCGGGTTGGACGGGATGATGCTGAACAGGATGAACGCGATCACGACGACCGCGACCAGACTGATCAGCGCCGCGAGCACCTTCGTCGCCAGGTAGCCGGCGAAGTCGCGTCCGGCACCTCCGCCGGGCGCGACCGACGCGGCGGACTCGACCCCGAGCGCGAGCTCCTCGCCGAGCAGATCCGGGGAGGTGGAGGACACGGTGCTACTCGCGCTCCTCGGCGGTCCGCCGGCGGCGGAGTGTCGCGAGCAGACCGCCGCCGCCGAGCACCACGACCACGATGATGATCACGATGATCAGCGTCGAGCTCGATCCACCGCCGCCGCTCGTGCTCGCGGCCGGAACCGCCTTGATCCAGCCGAGCTCGTAGTTCTGCAGCGGATACAGGCCCTGCGAGTTCGGAGACCCGTAGAGATACCCCTTGGTGTAGTTGTCGCGGGTCGCCCAGAGGTAGTTGCCGTCGTAGAGGATGATGTCGTCGTCGGCGTTGTAGAGGATCTTCTCCATCGCCTTGATGTCCGCCTCGCGCTTGGCGAGGTTGAACTGGTGCTGCTCGGCGTTGTACAGATGGTCGTAGCGGTGGTTGCAGAAGAACGAGTCGGTGTTGCCGCCGCTGCCGTTCTTATTGAGCGGCAGGACGCCGCAGGTCTGGATCGACAGCAGGTACGTCGGATCTGCGCCCTCGGCCCACTGATCCATCAGCAGGTCCCAGTTACCGATGGCGAGGTTGTCGTTGAGCGCGGTGTTGCTCATCGCCTGCACGGTGAGCTTGATGCCGATGTCCTTCATCCAGCCGACGAGGTAATTGGCGGTCGCCGCATCGTTGGCGTAGTCGGTGTGGATCCCGAGTCGGAACGAGAGCTCCTTCCCGGTCCGCCTGTCGTAGCGGTAGCCGTTCTTGCCCTTCGGGAAGCCGGCCTGGGTCAGCATCGCGTTGGCCTTTGCAGGGTTGTAGTTCTGGGCCTGGGACCCAGACGGGGTCCAGTACCACTGCGGGAACGCCGGTGTCAGGTATGAGCCTGTCTGCACCGCGGCACCCCCGGCGACCTTCTGGACCAGCACGGCGCGGTTGATGCCGAGCGCGATCGCGCGACGGACCGTCCCGTTGTGCAGGAGCGGGTTGCCATTGCCCATCGGCTTGCCGGACCGCGTGCGCGCGCCGCTGTTGACCTCGACCGCGTACCAGTCGTTACTCACGTTCTGGTAGGCCTTGATCCCGGGGGCGTGCTGCAGCGCCTTCCACTCGGTGTCCGTGATGCCCTGGATCGAGTCGACCGCACCGCTGCGCAGAGCGGCAACCGAACCCGAGGTGGTGGCGTAGTAGTTGAGGATCAGGGTGTGGTACTTCGGAATCCCGCCGAAGAACGACTTGCTGGCGGTGAGCGTCACGCTCTGTCCGGGCTTGTAGCCCGTGAAGATGTACGGTCCGTAGCCGACCACCGGTGTGGTCGTGTTGGTGAAGGTGCCGATCTTCTTCACCTTCGACTTCCAGATGTGCTCAGGCACGACCGGAATGACCATCACGTCGTCGAGCACGTTTGCCAGCGGCTGCTTGGTCGTGATGGTGACGGTCGTCGCGTTCGGCGCGGCCACCGACTTGAAACCCGCGACGAGCGTGCCGTTTGCCGTCGCGGCCGCGGAGTTGTGCATGATCAGGTTGTACGTCCAGGCGACGTCACTGGCGGTGAGCGGCGTTCCGTCGCTCCACTTCAGCCCCGAGTGCAGGTGGAAGGTCCACGTCAGCTTGTCCGGCGAGACCGTCCATGACTTCGCCAGCCACGGCCCTGGGAGGTTCTTCTCGGTCCCGAAGGTGAGCGTCGGGTAGATCATGTCATTGGTGTCGATCTCGCCCTGCTCGAACGCCAGGAACGGGTTGAAGTTCGAGACCGACGTGTCGAGGACCGTGATGAAGGTGCTCCTCGAGCTGGCGGCAGCGCGAGCTGCCCCCGGCACCGCCGACAGGCCGGCCACCACGCAGACGAACACGAGGACGCCGGTGAGCAGCGCGAGCACTCGGGCGCCACGAGGTTCGGCGCGGGACGGTCTGTCGGTCATCGGGTCTCCTCTTGTGGGGTTGTGTCGGTGCTACCCACACCGGCCGAGCCGGTGTCGGGTTCGGCGCGGACGTAGGTATCGAGCACGCGCGCGCCGAAGGCCAGGCTCTCGATCGGCACGTGCTCGTCGACGCCGTGAACCAAGCGTCCGTGGGCGAACCCCGGCGCCATACGCTCGGGCGCGAAGCCATAGCAGGCGATTCCGAGCCGGGTGAACCACTTTGCGTCGGTGCCGCCGCCCGCGCAGCACGGAAGCACCAGCGCGCCTGCGTCGTGACTCTGGACGGCGGCGGCGATCAACGCGAGCTCGGGGTCGCCCGGGTCCGACGAGATCGGCCGCTCGTCATTGAGCAGCCGGTAGCTCACGGTGTCGGGCAGCTCGGCTTTGACGGCAGCGAAGAACTCGTCCTCGTAGCCCGGGAGCATGCGCCCGTCGACGACGCCGACAGCGCTCGAGGGCACCACGTTCGCCGCGTACCCGGCGGAGAGCATCGTCGGCGACAACGTGTTGGAGAGCGTCGCAGCCACGATCTCGCCGATCTCGCCGAGTCGCTCGGCGAGGTCCGGGTCAGACGGGTCGAGCTCGACCCCGAGGCGCTCTGCCACGCCGTCGAGCAGCGCCTTCACCGGCGCGATCAGACGCATCGGCCAGCGGATCGCCGCCAGCCGCGCGATCGTCCCGGCAAGCACCGAGACCGCGTTGTCGCCCCGCGGACGTGAGCCATGCCCGGCGCTTCCACGCGCGGTGAGCTCGAGCCACGCGGTGCCGCGCTCGCCGCAGGCAACGGGGTACAGGTGGCTGCCATCGGGCAGGCGATGCAGCATTCCACCCCCTTCCCCGATCGCGTGGCCGACCCCGCGAAGCAGGTCGGGCCGCTCGCGCACCAGGTAGCCCGCCCCGAGGTGGCCGCTGTCCTCCTCGTCGGCGACGAACGCGAGAACGACGTCGCGCGCCGGCGTGAACCCGTCACGGGCGAGGCCGCGGGCGACGGCGAGCATCGCGGCGTCGTTGCCCTTCATGTCGAGCGCACCCCTGCCCCACACGGCGCCGGCTCGGATCTCACCGCCGAACGGATCGACGCTCCAGTCCTCGGCCTGCGCGGGGACGACGTCGAGGTGGCCGTGCAACAGGAGCGCCGGGCGAGCGCGGTCACGTCCCGGGATCCGCACCACCGTGCTCGCGCGCCGGGGGGCAGCCTCGACGACCTCCGGCTGGTAGCCGCAATCGCGCAGCTCGGAGGCGACCCACTCAGCCGCCTCCCGCTCGCCGCGACACTCTCCGCCACCGAAGTTCGAAGTGTCGAAGCGGATCAGGGTGGCGCATGCGGCGACCGCATCCCGCTCGAGCGCGTTCGTCAGCCCCTCCTCCGTGCCCGACGGCATTCGGGCAATCTATTTCAATCGTCTGAGCGCTTCAAGTCCGAATCTGAACGTGATCATTCATCGCCGGCCGGGACTCGCCAGGCGACCCGTCCGGAGAAGAACGACTGGCAGCGACCGTCCGGGCCCGGGTCATCGAAGCGCACCGCTCGGGTGTGCCGCTCGGGCTTTGCGTCCACGAACGCGCCGTCGCCGAGCGGAACCAGGCGCGTGACCTCGGTGTTGTCCTCAAGTCCCTGCGCGATCGTGCGTGCACTCACCGTCAGGCCCTGCTCGGCCGCGTCGACGTCGAAGATCGCATCGAGGTTGCGGTAGCGCCCGAGATAGGGCGAGGGATCGAACGGAGCATCGCCGGCGGGCACGGCGATCGTCGGATGCACGAGCCCCCACGGTTCGAGCACCGCCTCGGCGAGCGCGCGCGTGATCTCATCTCCATCGGGGATCGCGTTCGTGAGCACGACCAGCGCGAGCTGCTCGTCGGGGTGAACCCGCAGGGAGGCGATCTGCCCGAGCGTCTCGCCGTCGTGACCCACGAGCTCGGCGCCCTCCCAGTCGAAGATGCCCCATCCGAGGCCCCGGGCGCTCGGCAGAGTCAGCGGCGGCGTCTCCAGGTGGCGCCGGCGCATCAGGCGCGTGGTGTCGGGATCCAGGACCGCGGTTCCGTCGGCGGTGCGGCCGTCGCGAAGATGCAGCTCGGCGAACGACAGCAGATCACCGGCCGACGCACACACGCCGCCCAGCGGGTTGCACGCGCGTGAGAAGTTCCATGCGTCGTCGGCGCGCAGCGGCTCGCGCCCGCGGCGGTTGTGGCCGAGCGCGACCGGGTGCATGATCGCGTCCTCGGCGAGCGTGACCGTCGCGCCGGCACCGAGCGGATCGAGCAGCCGGGTGCGCAGCGCCGCGTCGTAGCTCTCCCCGGAGAGCACCTCGATGAGCCGGCCGAGCACCGCGAATCCGCTGTTGCAGTATGAGTACCTGCTGCCCGGTGCGAGCGGCACGTCGCGAGCAAGCGCGGCCAGCTCACAGACGTAGCGGGCGAGTGCCTCATCGCCGCGGCCGGTGTCGGCAAAGTGATCGCCGCCGAGCCCCGAGCTGTGGGTGAGCAGGTGGTGCACCTCGATCTCCTCATCCATCCATTCGGCCTCCGGGACGAGCTCGGCAACCCGCCGCCCGAGGATCTCCGGGCCGGCGATCGCGAGCAGCAGCGTCGCCGTGTAGACCTTCGAGATCGAGCCCAGCTGGAAGATGGTGGCGGTGCTCACCGGCTGGGGATTGCGCAGGCCGGCAACGCCTGCGGCGACGAGCACCCGCTCGCCCCGATGGCTCACACCGAGCACCGCGCCGGGCACGTCGAGGCGATCGACGAGCTCGCCGAGGCGCCGCTCCCACGCGCCGGAGAGCTCGGTGACGCGCGACACGGCCATCCCGGCTTTTTATCGAGGCGCGGGTGCGAGCGCGGTGTGGACGGCCCGGCGCAGCGGGTTGATCATCCCTCGGCCCCTGCCGAGATGCACGTCATTGGTGAGCAGCACGGCCCAGCGCCGGCTGTCCGGATCGAGCGCGAGGCTCGTCCCCGTGAACCCGCTGTGGAAGACCGCGCTCTCCGGCCACGCGTCGCCGAGTTGGTCGTAGGGGTCATGCCTGGCGGCCCAGCCCAGGCCTCGGTGGCCATCCAGACGGCCTGTGTGGTCGCGCGTCGCCTGAGCACGCAGCGCGAGCGGCAGCCATCCATCGCCGGGCGAGACCCAGGCGACGAGGTAGGCGGCGAGATCGCCGACCGTCCCGAACACCCCCGCGTGCCCGGCCGGTTCGCCGAGTGCGGCGGCGATCTCGTCGTGGACGGACCCGCGGCAGATCGTCCCGTCGGGGCGGCGCTCCGTGGCAGCGGCGCGCTCGGCATCGACCGGCCCGTAGCCGGTGTCCCCGAGCATCAGCGGCCCGCTCACGTGCTCGGCGAGCAACGAGTCAAGCGAGGCGCCTCCGATCCGCTCCGCGACACGGCCCAGCATGAGGAAGCCAACGTCGGAGTAGCTGACGCGTGTGCCCGGTGGTGCGTCAAGCGGCTCGGAGAGGAGCCGCTCGCGGATCGTCGTCGCCGGCAGGCGCTGGCTGCCGTAGGGACGGGTCGCCGGCAGGCCCGAGGTGTGGGTGAGCAGGTGCGCCAGGGTGATCTCGGCCTTGCCTGGCGCCGTGTCGAACCCCGGCAGGAGTTCAGCGACTCGCGAGTCGAGCGCAATCACGCCGTCACGTACGAGCGCCAGCGTGACGGGCAGCGTCGCGACGACCTTGGTGAGCGATGCCAGGTCGAACAGCGTGGAGGTGGTCACCGGACGCGACCCCGCGCCGGTGCCGGTGAGCCCGCCGGCGTGGAGCACCTCGAATTCGTCGCCCCGGCCGGCGGCGAGCGCCCATCCGGGCAGCTCGCCGGCCTCGACCGCCCGTTCGAGCAGGTCGATGGCGGCGCCGGCGCGGCTCATTCCCACATCGTGACGGTCAGCTCAGCCGGACGCTCAGCTCGTGCTCCTCGACGCCGCGCAGCAATCCGATCTTGATCGTCCCCGCGGAGGAGTGCACCGCGCGGTCGAGATCGCCGAGCGAGTCGACGGGCGCGCCGTCGGCGGTCCGGATGAGATCTCCTCGCTTCAGGCCGGCCGCCTCGGCAGCGCTGCCGGGCCCAACCTTGACCACGAGCAATCCGGTCTCTTCCGGCAGGCCGACGGCGGCTCGCATCCGCCGGGCGATGGCCGCGGTCGCCACCGCGACTCCGAGCCGAGGCGTCGTCGACTCACCGGGCTCGAAGAAGGCCAACCAGTCCCGGAGACCGCTCGCCGCCGCGCCGTCGGCGCCACCGGACAGCGCGGCGACGAGTCGCTCGCACCGCCGTTCGTAGTCTGGGCGCGCGTCACGGACGAGCGCGCCGCCATCCTCGGTCAGCGTCACCGTCTGCGAACGGCGGTTGCCCGGGTCAGGACGGCGCTCCACCAGGCCTGCGCGCTCCAGGCGGGTCAGTCGAACCGACAGCGAGCCTCCGGTCCGGCGCAGACGACCGACGAGCGCCCGCTGCGTGAGGGTCTGCTCCTGCGCCCGATCAAGGGCATCGAGGATGAGGAAGCTCGAGCGGCTGAGGTGGTGGTCGCCAAGCGCCTCCTCGAGCTCGTCGGCGAGGTGATCGGCGACCGCGATCGCCGCGTCCGCGACCTCGACTGCATCTGGCTTCATCGTTTGGACTCCATTGTTTAGCTCTAAACGTTTGTTGTAGAATGCTAGCTCATGGACGCGCCGCACTCCGTTCCCGGCGACCCACCCGAGATCGATCACGAGCTCGCCGAGTCTGCGCTCGACGCCTACTCCCGCACGGTCATCTCGGTCGCCGAAACCGTCGGGCCCACCGTCGGCAACCTCCAGGTCCAACGGCGCACCCGGCGTGGAGAGGCCGTCGGAGCAGGCAGTGGCGTTGTCATCTCCCGCGACGGCCTGATCGTCACCTCGGCGCACGTCGTGGACGGCGCCCGCCACGGCACCGCGACATTCAGCGACGGCAGCGAGATCCCGCTCACGGTGGTGGGGACCGACCCGCTGTCGGACCTCGCGGTGTTGCGCGCCGACGACGGCGAGCTGCGCGCGGCGACGCTCGGTGATGCCACCCGGCTCCGCGTCGGCCAGTTGGTCGTCGCCATCGGCAATCCACAGGGATTCGCGAGCTCGCTCACCGCCGGCGTCGTCTCCGGTCTCGGGCGCTCATTGCCGGTCGGCACCCGCGGGGGGCCTCGTCGCATCGTCGAGAACGTCATCCAGACCGACGCGGCGCTCAATCCAGGCAACTCCGGTGGCGCGCTCGTCGACGGTCACGGGCGTGTGGTCGGGATCAACACCGCCCTCGCTGGGATCGGCCTCGGCCTGGCGGTCCCGATCAACGACGCGACGCGGGCGATCATCTCGTCGCTGATCCGCGAGGGCCGTGTCCGGCGCGCCGTCTTCGGCGCCGCGGTCGCCCCGCGGCCCCTTCCGCGCTCGATGGCCGGCCGGATCGGCCGCCGGGCCGCCGTCCAGGTCATGCAGATCGTGCCTGGTGGACCCGCGGACCGCGGCGGCCTCGTCCAGGGTGACCTGCTCGTCTCGCTCGACGGCGAACCGCTCGGCGATGCCACCGACCTCCAGCGCCTGATGACCTCCGAGCGCATCGGCCGGCGCGTGCCCGCCGTCGTCGTGCGCGGGGGCCGGCCCCGGACACTCGAGCTCACGCTCGACGAGCTCGGCTGAATCACCCCACGGATGGGCGGACCTCCGCTGGTGCTGTACCGATCGAGGCCCGGCTCAGCCGAAGCGAGCGGCCGAGTACGGGGCGAGGTCGAGCTCGGGGGACCGTCCCAGTACCGCGTCGGCGACGAGTCGGCCGCAGTACGGGCCGATCGTCAACCCCTGCGGCCCCATCCCGGTCGCCGCCCAGAGCCCGGCGCAACCGGGCACCGGCCCGAGGATCGGGTCGCCGTCAGGGGTCGCGGGGCGCAACCCGACCCGGGACTCCCGCAAGGTCGCTCCCGCGAGTCCGGGCGCCACCCGCAGGGCGTCACGAAGCACCTCGGCCGTCCCTCCGGCGGTGAGCCGCGGATCAAAGCCCGAGCCGGTCTCGCGAGTCGCGCCCACGACGACGCGCCGATCGGCGAACGGCAGCAGGTAATGGTCGCCATCGAGCGGTTGGACGACGGGCATCGCCGCGGTCTCCTCGGTCACCTCGAGGTGCAGGATCTGGCCCCGCTGCGGCGCGACCGCGAGCGTCACGCCCGCCGCGGCGACGAACTCCGCCGACCAGGTTCCGGCGGCCACCACCACGTCCCCGGCCTCGATCCGCCGGCCCGCGACGCGCACCGCGCGCACGCCGCCGCGGCCGCACTCCAGCTCGGCACTCGCGGCGACGACCTCGGCGCCGGACGCGATCGCGGCATCGCGCAGATGATCACGGATCGCATCGCCGTGCACGCGGGCGGTCGTCTCGACGTGGAGCGCGGCGAGCTCCGGCGCCAGGTAGGGAAACAGCTCGCGCGCCTGCTCGGGCTCCAGCCGGCGGACCGGACCCGCGGCACCGGCCGCGAGCACCGCCTCGGCCTCGTCGAGCAGTCGACCGGGCGGTGCGACGTACACCTCCCCGACAACCTCGAAGCTCGCGCCGATCCGAGCCGCGAGCTCCGGGTAGGCACCCACGGAGCGCCGGCGCAGCTCGAAGATCGGGCGCTCCGGACGCAGCCACGGCCAGCCGACAATGCCGGCGCCCGCGTACGTGGCGCGCCCGTGACGGCCGTCGTCGACGAGCACCACATCCGCGCCGGCGTCGGTCAGATGGAACGCCGCGGCTGCTCCTGCGATCCCGCCACCGATGACCACCACTCGCTCGCTCGACACCCGCGGGACCCTATCCGTCCGCGGTCGCCCGCCGGGTCAGCTGAGCGCCGGGATGACCTCGGCGGACAGCCGCTCGAGCTGCTCGGCATCGTCGACCATCGGGTTGAGCAGGATCAGCTCAGCGCCGGCGTCCGCCACCTGGCGGATACCGGCGACGCATGCCTCGGGAGGCCCGGCGAGGATGTGCTCGGACCAGCCGCCCCGTCCGTAGTGATGGGTGAGCGCCTGCTCGAGGCGGCGCGCTCCACGCGAGGCGTCGTCATCGACGTGCAGGTAGACGCGCTTGCCGATCTGGAAAGTCGTCGGGTCACGCTCCTGGGCGCTCAGCTGCTCGCGCACGATCCGCACCTGCTCGGCGAACTGCGGCACGGTCTGCGAACCCGCACCCATGAACGCGTCGCCGTGGCGGACCGCCCGCTTCATCCCGGCCGGAGCGCTGCCTCCGAACCAGATCGGCGGGTAGGGCTTCTGCACCGGCTTGGGCTCCATCGAGCCGCCGCGGACCGTCCACAGCCGCCCGTCGAACTCGATCTCGGACTCGGTCCAGCATGCCTTCATCAGCGCGAGCGCCTCGTTGAAGCGGGCGACGGGCCGGTCTGCGTCGATCCCGAACGCACCGAACGGGCGCCACTTGCCACCGGTGGCCACGCCGACGTCGACCCGGCCGTGGCTGAGGCAGTCCAGCGAGCTGATCGCCTTGGCCAGATGCAGCGGGTTGTGCAGCGGCAGCACGAACACCGCGCATCCGAGGCGCAGGCGCGTCGTGCAGGCCGCAGCGTAGGTGAGCGTCTGCAGCGGCGCCAGGCTGTCGGCGGCGCCGATCACCTGCTCCTGGACCCACGCTCCCTCGAACACCCCGGCCTCCTCGGCGCGCGAGAGGTGCGCGCGGAAGGCAGCGTCGTCGAAGCGGCCACCCGGGGCGTACTGCGGGATCGAGATCGCAAATCGCATCGCTCAGCGGTCCACCGCGCCCCAAGGTTAACGCCGGAGGCCACCTGGGTTGCGTGCGAGCGGTCGAACCGGGCACCATGCTCTTCATGCCTCGCCTCCTTCTCGCATCCGTGTGCACGATCGCCGTCGCAGGCTGCGGCACCGCCCGGCACGTGGTCGCGCACACGACGCACCCGCACACGCGCACGGCGACGCCGGCCGCCTCCCCCCCTGGGACGCCGACGGCGTCCTCGGCCGCCGACGACTGGCCGCTGTTCGGTGAGAACCCGCAACGCACGGACGTCGGACCGTCCGGTTCGATCACCCCCTCCGACGCCGGCAGTCTGCGCCCCAGAGTTGTCGCCCTGGACGGCATCGCCGACTCTTCGGCGATCGCCCTGAACGGGGTGACCGTCCGTGGGCGCGCGCGCGACGTGGTCGTCGTGACCACGAGCTACGGCAACACGATCGCGATCGACGCGGGGACCGGGAAACGGCTCTGGGAGTTCCGGGCACCAGGCGTGAACCGGACCCCCGGCAACCCGCAGGTGACGACGGCGAGTCCGGCAGCCGATCCCGACACGCGCGCCGTCTACGCCGCGGCGCCGAGCGGTGTGATCGTCAAGCTCTCGCTCGCCGACGGCCACGTGCTGTGGACGCGCAGGATCACGACCGACCCCGCGCACGAGAAGATCGCCTCCGCGCTCAACCTCAGCGGTCGCTATGTGGTCGCGGTCACCGGCGGCTACATCGGCGACATCCCTCCCTACGACGGTCATGTGGTCACGCTCGAGCGGAGCACCGGCCGCATCGCGCACGTATGGAACAGCGAGTGCTCGAATCGCCGCCGCCTGATCCGCGCGGCGAGCTGCCCGGTGACGAACACGCGCGGGGACAACGCCATGTGGGGCCGGGCGGGCGCCGTGATCGAGCCCGGCAGCGGTCGGATCCTCACTGCGACCGGTAACGGGCCGTTCAACGGCCGCACCAGCTGGGGCGACAGCGTGCTGGAGCTCACTCCCGACGCCTCCCACCTCCTGCACAACTGGACGCCCGCCAATCAGGCACAGCTCGATAGCGGCGACATCGACCTGGGCAGCGCCTCCCCCGCGATCCTTCCGACGTTCCACGGGCGTCGCCTGATCGTGCAGGGCGGCAAGGACGGGCGCCTGCACCTGCTCGACCTCGCCCGCCTGGACGGCACGACCGGGCCGGCGGGACCGCGGCTCGGCGGGGAACTCGGAGAGACCAGGACACCGGGCGGCGGCGAGCTGCTCACCGCCCCGGCGGTCTGGACCCACGCCGGTGGGATCTACCTGTTCGCCGCCACCGACTCGGGCACCGCCGCCTATCGACTCGTCGATCCGGCGCACCCCCGGCTGCAGACCGTGTGGAGCGATTCAACCCCGTCGACGAGCCCGGTGCTCGCCGGAAGCCTGCTCTACGACTATGACGAGATCCATGGCGCGCTCGACATTCGCCGCCCGCTCAGCGGATCGCTGATCCACTCCTACCGGGTCCCGACCGGGCATTGGAACAGCCCGATCGTCTCCGGTGGGCGGGTGATCCTGCCCACCGGCAGCTACCACGACAGCTCGGCGACCAGCCGGCTCGAGATCCTGCATCTCCCCGGCAGCTGAGCGATGGCCGACCTGATCCTGGGGCCGATCCTCCGCTACGTCTCCGACAGCGAAGCGACCGTCTGGGTCGAGACCGACGCACGGTGCGAGGTCGAGATCCTCGGCCGCACGGCGCGCACCGTCCACGTCGGCGGGCGCCACTACGGCCTGGTCGTACTCCGCGATCTGGAGCCTGGGAGTGAAACCGAGTACACGGTCTCGCTCGACGGGGAGACCCGCTGGCCACAACCCGGCTCACCCTTTCCCGCCGAGTGTCATCCGCACCCTGCCGGCACCCGGCCCGATCCACGTGGTGTGGGGATCGTGCCGGGTTGCTCGCCCACATCACCCGCCCTACACGCTCGACGTCGACGAGCATCCCGAGGGCACGGGCGTCGACGCGCTCCACGCGCTCGGGCTGCGGATGCGCGAGCAGCCAGACGCGCCATTCCCGCACCTGTTGCTGTTGATCGGAGATCAGGTGTACGCCGACGAGGTCTCGCCGGTGACGCTCGAGGAGATCCGGGCCAGGCGCGATATCCGCACGCCACCGGGCGAGGAGGTCAACGACGTCGAGGAGTACACGATGCTGTACCGCGAGTCGTGGGGCGACCCGCCGGTCCGTTGGCTGCTGTCGACGGTCCCCTCGGCGATGATGTTCGACGACCACGACGTCCACGACGACTGGAACACATCAGCGGCGTGGGTCGAGGACATGCGCGCGACGGACTGGTGGCACGAGCGGATCCTGGCCGGGCTCTCGACGTACTGGATCTACCAGCACATCGGCAACCTCTCGCCTGCCGAACTGCACGCCGACCCGCTGTGGGCGGCTCTTCAGGACGCGGACGACGGCGCGCCGCTGCTGCGCCGCTTCGCCGAGGACGCCGACCGCAACCAGGGTGGCGGGCTCTGGGCATTCTCGCGGCTGCTCGGCACCGCGCGGCTCGTCGTTCTGGACGGACGCGAGGGACGCGTGCTGCAGGACGACCGGCGCGAGATGATGGACGACGGGGAGTGGACGTGGCTGGATGCCCAGCTGCGGGGCGAGCCCGAGCACGTCCTCATCGCGGGGACGCTCCCGGTGCTGCTCGCACCGACACTGCACTGGCTCGAGGCGTGGAACGAGGCGGTCTGCGATGGCGCCTGGGGGCGCTGGGCCGTCGGGCTCGGCGAGAAGCTCCGCCGGGCGCTCGACCTCGAGCACTGGGCCGCGTTCCAGCGCTCGTTCCATCGCCTCGTCGACGTGGTGGCGGAGCTCGGTTCCGGAGCGCGGGGGCGAGCCCCGGCCTCGATCGTGATGCTCGGCGGCGACGTGCATCAGAGCTACCTGGAACACGTCACCTTCCGCGACGGCACGAGCGGTGACCAGCCAGGTGTGGCAGGCGGTCTGCTCGCCGTTTCGCAACCAGCTCGGCGTACGCGAGCGCCGGGTGCTGCGGGTGGTGCGCAAGTCCCGGGCCGTCCACACGCTGGCCCATGCGATGGCGCGTACGGCGGGCGTCCGCGAGCCCCGGATCCGCTGGGACGTCGTCCAGGATCCGACCTGGCGCAACCAGCTCGGTTGGCTGCACATCGACGGGGCTGCGCTCGAGCTCGTGATCGAGACGACGGTCGCCTCGCACGAGCCGGTCCTCGAGACGGCGTTGCGCCGGCAGCTGGCCTGAGCGGGACGTCGGACGCTCGTGGTCGGCGAGGAGCACTGGAAGCTGTTCAGGTCTCCCATAGAATCGCGGCCGCACGGCGAGCCACCCAAAGGAGAGGGAGATGGGCGAGGCGCAGGTCAAGTTCACGCTTGACGAGCGGGACATCCCGACGCACTGGGTCAACCTGATGGCCGACCTTCCCGGCGACGCCCCTCCTCCGTTGCACCCGGGTACCAAGCAACCCGCAGGGCCAGATGACCTGTCGCCCATCTTCCCGATGGCGCTCATCCTCCAGGAGGTCTCCGGCGAGCCGGAGGTGGAGATCCCCGAGCCGGTGCGCGAGGCCTACAAGCTGTGGCGTCCGACTCCCCTGTTCCGGGCGCACCGGCTCGAGCGCGAGCTCGATACGCCTGCCCACATCTATTACAAGTACGAGGGTGTCTCCCCCGCGGGGTCGCACAAGCCCAACACCGCGGTCGCCCAGGCCTATGAGAACGCGGCGGCTGGGATCAAGAAGCTCACCACCGAGACCGGGGCGGGCCAGTGGGGTTCCTCGCTGGCGTTCGCCTGCCGCCTGTTCGGGCTCGAATGCGAGGTCTGGATGGTGGGCTCGAGCTATGACCAGAAGCCCTATCGCCGATCGATGATGCAGACCTGGGGCGCGACGGTCCACCGCTCGCCCTCGGACCTCACGCAGTCGGGACGCGCCAACGCGGAGCACCCGACCGGCTCGTTGGGCATCGCCATCTCCGAGGCGGTCGAGGTGGCAGCACAGCGCCCGGACACCAACTACTCGCTGGGCTCCGTGCTCAACCACGTGCTGCTGCACCAGACGGTGATCGGCCAGGAGGCGCTGGCGCAGATGGAGATGGCGGGGGAGTACCCGGACACCGTGGTGGCGTGTGTCGGGGGCGGGTCCAACTTCGGGGGCCTCACCTTCCCGTTTCTGCGACGCAACATCCGCGACGGGGCCGGGACCACGTTCATCGCCGCCGAGCCGGCCGCCTGCCCCACGCTCACCCAGGGCGTGTACGCGTATGACTTCGGCGACACCGCGGGACTGACGCCGCTGATGCCGATGTACACGCTCGGCCACGACTTCGTGCCGCCGCCGGTGCATGCCGGTGGGCTGCGCTACCACGGTGACTCGCCGCTCGTGTGCGCGCTGGTCAAGGCCGGGATGGTGCAGCCCCGCGCCTACCGCCAGAACGAGACCTTCGAGGCAGCGGTGCGCTTCGCCCGCACCGAGGGCATCATCCCCGCGCCGGAGCCCGCGCACGCCATTCGCGCGGTGATCGAGGAGGCCGAGGCGGCGCGCGAGGCCGGCGAGGAGCGGGTGATCCTGTTCGGCCTGTGCGGCCACGGCCACTTCGACCTCAGCGCCTACGACGCGTACCTCGCCGGCGAGCTCGTGGATCCCGAGTTCTCAGAGGCCGACCGCGACTCGGCGCTGGCGGCGCTCCCGGAGGCGCCCGCCCTCACCTAGCCTCCTGCCCTCGCCGGCTCATGCAAAGCTGTTCGGATGAGCGATATCCGCAGCCCCACGGTCACGATCGCCGACGGCGTGACCATGCCCCTCCTCGGCCTCGGCACCTGGCAGGCATCCGACCGGGAGGCCTACGACGCCGTCCGCACCGCGCTCGACCTCGGCTACCGGCTGATCGACACCGCCACGATGTACCGCAATGAGGCCGCGGTCGGCCGGGCGGTGCGAGACAGCGGCCTCGCGCGCGAGGAGGTGTTCGTCACCACCAAGCTGCAGGCCGGCGATGCCGGGCGCGAGCGGGAGACGATCCGCGCCAGCCTCGACGCGATGGGCCTGGATTACCTCGACCTGTGGCTGATCCACTGGCCCGTGTCACGCGGGAAGGGCGCCGGCACCTGGCAGCAGTTCGTCGAAGCGCGCGACGCCGAGCTCACGCGGGCGATCGGCGTCAGCAACTACAGCGCGGCCGAGATCGACGAACTGACCGACGCGACCGGGGTCGTGCCGGCCGTCAATCAGATCGAATGGACGCCCGCGCTCTACGACGCGTCAACGGTCGCCGCACACCGCGACCGCGGCGTGACGATCGAGGGCTACAGCCCGTTCAAGGCAGCCAACCTGCGCGACCCCGTCCTCACCGCCATCGCAGAGGATCACGGCGTGACCGTTCCACAGGTCATCCTGCGCTGGCATCTTGAGCACGGCTTCATCGCCATCCCCAAGTCCAGTGATGCCGGACGGATCGCCGAGAACTTCGACATCTTCGACTTCTCCCTCGACGGCGGCGAGGTTGCGAAGATCGACTCCCTCGCCGACTGAGCGACGGCGCCGTGCTGCCGCCCAGCGGCCGACGCGGCTGACGAGCACCCACCGCTCAGCGGTGGGTGATGCCCTCGGTGGCCCCGTCGCTGAGGGTCTGGCCCCGGACCGGCGCGTCGGCGAGGGCCTCGTCGATCGCCTCAAGGAGTTCAGGACCGAGGGTGATTCCGGACGCCCGGGCGTTCGCCTCGACCTGCTCGGGCCGCGACGCCCCGACGATCGCGGCCGCGACCTCGTCGCGGCGCAACACCCAGGCCAGCGCCATTTCCAGCAGGGACATGCCGGCCTCCGTCGCGATCGGGCGCAGACGCTCGACCGCCGCCAGGGTCTCCTCGGTGAGGACCTCCACCGCCATGTCCGCCCGAGCCTGCTGATCGGCGGCGCGAGACTCGCTGGGGACGTCGTGTCCGGGGCGGTACTTACCGGTGAGGACGCCCTGCGCGAGCGGCGAGAACACGATCTGGGAGATGCCGTTGGCCGCGCAGAGTCCCATCACCTGATCCTCGGGGGCCTGCCACAACATGGAGTACTGCGGCTGGGAGGAGACGAACAGACCGGGCCCGGCGATGTCGATCGCCGTCTGGATCTGCCTCGGCGTCCATTCGCTGAACCCGAGGTAGCGCGCTTTGCCTGACGCAACGACGTTCTGGAACGCCTCGATCGTCTCCTCGATCGCGACATCTGAATCGAACCGATGCGCCTGATAGAGGTCGACGTAATCGACCCGAAGCCGCTTCAGCGACGCGTCGATCTGCTTGCCGATCTGCGCCGCCGACAGCCCATGGTCGGTCTCGGACATCGGGGAGTAGACCTTGGTCGCCAGCACGTAGGAGTCACGCGGGTGAGTCGAGAGGATCCGTCCCCACGCGAGTTCGGCGGCGCCGTCCCCGTAGACGTTGGCGGTGTCAAAGAGGGTGATCCCGGCGTGGAGCGCGGCCTCGGTACACGCCCGGGTCACATCGGCTTCGACGCCGCCGTCGTACGTCAACCAGGACCCCAGCGCGATCTCTGAGACCTCAAGGTCAGAGCTGCCCAGCCTGCGGTATCTCAACGTCTTCTCCTCGGATGCCAGAGTGGGCCGCGCGTTCCCAGCCCGAGTATCACGCAGATCTCTCCGACCACACCGCCGACGCCCCTCGCGGGAGATGGGCAGACTGGGGAGGCCACCACGACACGGGAGCCACGCGCGATGGACAAGGCTGACTTCGATCTCATCATCCAGACGGTCCGGGAGTTCATCGCTCGGGAGGTCGTCCCCCGTGAGGACGAGATCGAGGAGACCGATGCGATCCCGGAACGGGTGCGGGAGGGGGCCATCGAGCTCGGCCTGTTCGGCTACGCGCTGCCCGAGCAGTACGGCGGCCTCGGCTTCTCGATGAGCGAGGAGGTGAGGCTCGCCTTCGAGCTCGGGCGCACGGCCCCGGCGTTCCGCTCGATGTTCGGCACCAACAACGGGATCGCCGGCCAGACGATCGCCGGCTACGGGACCGAGGCGCAGAAGCAGCGGTGGCTGCCGGCCCTCGCCGCCGGCGCGGTCGCCTGCTTCGCGCTGACCGAGGCCGAGGCCGGCTCAGATCCGAGTGGCCTGCGCACGCGCGCTCAGCGCGACGGCGAGGAGTACGTCATCAACGGGGTCAAGCGGTACATCACCAACGCCGAGCTCTCCGACCTGTTCGTCGTGTTCGCGCGGACCGATCCGGAGGCGAAGGGCACGCGGGGCATCTCCGCCTTCCTGGTCGAGAAGGGTGCTCCCGGCCTCTCGCTCGGCCCGCACGACGCGAAGATGGGCCAGCGAGGCGCGTGGACCTCCGAGGTGTACATGGACGATGTTCGCGTGTCGGCCGAGTCACTCATCGGCGGTGCCGAGGAGACGGGGTTTCGCGCCGCGATGCAGTCTCTGGCGCGCGGGCGCCTCACCATCGGGGCGCATTGCGTCGGTATGGCCGAGCGGATCATCGACGAGGCGACCTTCCATGCCGCCAACAGCCGGCAGGGCGGTCACCCGATCGGTGACTTTCAGCTCGTTCAGGCGCTCCTGGCCGAATCTCAAACCGAGGCGCGTGCCGGCCGGGCGCTTGCGCTCGCCAGCGCCGAAGCCTTCGACGCCGGTACGGACACCCGCGAGGGCCCGGCGACCACGAAGCTGTTCTGCTCGGAGATGCTCGGCCGCGTCGCCGACCGGGGCGTGCAGATTCTCGGGGGCCTCGGCTACATGCGCACGGTGCCGATCGAGCGCTTCTACCGCGACGCCCGGCTGTACCGGATCTACGAGGGAACCTCCGAGATCCAGAAGCTGATCATCGCCCGCCAGATGCTCGCGCGCGCCAGAAGCGCGTGATCCGCGCGCGCCCCGCAGGTCAGAACGGTTCTCAGAGCCGACGCCCGGATTCGAACCGGGGACCCCTTCATTGCGAGCTGACTTTTCGTCGCGAATCCGGAACGAGGTGAAGGACGACACCTTTCGGCGTGAGCGAAGAGTGCGCCACTTTCCACCCCGCGCGGGGAAGCAGGACTCAGTCGGCGGCCAGACTCGCTCGCTGACGCCGACGATGCCCATGCAGCCGCGCAGTCGGGCGACGGCGCGAATCTGTCGACCGCGCTGCCAGGGTTGGGTCCGCTGAAGCGCCGGCCTCCGTTTGATACCGAGCGCCAGCTCGGGCGCGGAGAGCAAGCGTCCCGCGCCGGGCTCGTGCGCGATCTTTCCAAGTGAGCTGGAAGCAGTGCTGTCCGTTGATAAGGGGTGTCCGGCTCGGCGCGCAAAGGGGCGCCCCGTGTGGGATGTGGTCACTTCCCAGACGAGTGGTCGGAAGATCGCCCACCGTTTGGTTGCGAGCGTCCGGGTCGTCGTGGCAAGCGAGCGTCCGCGCGCGGGGTCCGGTCAGTTTTCAGAGGCCTGGTCGCGCTGCTCAGCTCGCTGCGCTTTCGTCCCACGGGCAAGGCACAGGTCGCGGGGCTGCCCACGATCTCCGCGTACGGGACGCCGCGCCGCCCACAGGACCCAAAGCGCGGTGGCGCGTTTGAGCTTCACGAGCTCGGCACCGGCGCGGACGGCTACGAACTGGAGGTCGACGCGCAGCGGGGCGTTCTGCTCGCGGTGACCGCGATTCACGACGGGCAGCCGTTTCACACGATCACGACGCTTGAACTCCAGTTCGACCAGCCGATCCCGGCGGAGACCTTCCGCTTCACACCGCCCGCCGGTCAAGAGATCGAGCTGATGCACGAGACGCATCGACTGCGGTACGTCACGCTGACCGAGGCACAGCAGCAGGCGCCATTCAGTGTGCTGATGCCAGACAGTGTCCCCCACGACTGGCAGGTGCAGTGCCGGTTCATCGACGCCTCCGATCGCCCGCCGTCGCCGGTCGAGATCGGACTCAGCTATGACTCGGTCGACGGCCACGAGAGCGTCTCGCTCACTCAGACCGCCGCCGGCGCGTCCAATCCCCACACGCAGTTCGTCGACGAAGAGGACTGGGAGCATGTGACGCGTGACGGCATCTCGATGAGAACCCGGCCGGCCCACTGGGGTCAGGCACAGGTCGAGTTGGAGCTCGCCGGCACCTGGGTGCACCTCATGTCAGACAACCTCACCCGCGAGCAGGTCCTGCGCATCGCGGCTGGCCTGCGACTCGCCCCCAGCGCGAGCAGCATCTAAACGCACAACGGGACCGCTCGCTGTGCTGCCTACGGGTCGTGACCCCAAGGGTCACTTTACGGATGCGGACGGGGCGCTTTCGGTGCAGGCTGAAGCCGTTTGTGGAGGTCGACGAGGGCAATCGGACCCCCAACTCAGTTCGCGCTCACCTTGATGCGGTCTTGGACGACAGCACTCGCGTGACGCTGTTAGACGACCTGAGCGCTCAGTGGACGCTCGAGTACTGTCGGAGGCGTCAATGGGCGGGGAGGAGAGATGCAGTGTCGCTGACGGGACTGCAGGACGGGGTGACGATCGCTACCTGGCAAGGGGCGGAGGCGCCTGCCAGCTGCGGTGGGGCGAAGGCGGCCTGAACGTGGGCGACACGGTGGTTGAGCCGTCTGAGCTCGGGCTGCTTGATGCGGTGCGGCTGCTGACGGCGCGCAAGCTCTCCGCGGTGGAGTTGGCCGAGTCTTGCCTGCGGGCCATCGGCCAGCGCAACGGGGGTTCACCCACTTTCGCCGGGTCGCCCGAGGCGATCAACGCCTGGGTGCGTATCTATGAGGAACGCGCGCTGGCGGCCGCGCGGGCCGCTGACGCGCGGCGCTCGAAGGGCGGGGACGTCCCGCAGCTGTGCGGGATTCCGCTTGCGGTCAAGGATCTCTACGCCGTCGACGGGCTGCCGCTGACCGCGTCCAGCGCGGTGCTGGAGGGCAATGTGGCCGTGGGGGATGCGGAGGTATGGGCGCGGCTGCAGGCGCAGGGGATGGTCCTGCTGGGGCACACCCACACTCACGAGTTTGCCGCGGGCGGAACGACTGACCAGGTCGGCAACCCCTGGGCGTTGCACCGCGTCACCGGCGGCTCCAGTGGGGGCAGCGCGGCGGCGCTGGCCGCGCGCATGACGCCGGCCGCGCTGGGATCGGACACGTGCGGCTCGTTACGCATCCCCTCGGCGTGCTGCGGAACGAGCGCGATCAAGCCCACCCACGGACGATTGCCGTTGAACGGCGTCATCCCGCTGGCGGCGAGCCTGGATCATCCGGGACCAATGGCCCGGACCGTCGCGGACTGTGCGGCCCTGCTGGCAGCGATGGCCGCGGCTGGGCCGCCAGTCGACCCGCTTGCGCCGCCTCCCGCGCCGCTGAAACCGTTGCCCACGACCCCGCGATCGGGACCGCGACCGCTGCAGGGCGTCACCGTGGCGGTCACCGACCGGGTTGAGCTCGCGGAATTGCAGCCGGCGGTCGCCCGGGCCGTGGACGACGTCCGCGCGGCGTGCCGTCGACTCGGCGCGCGCGTCGTCGACCTGCCGGCGCCGTGGCATGTGGACTGGGATGACCTCGCGGTGATCCTGCATACCGAGGCGTGGGCCGAGCATCGTCGCTACGCCGAGCGCCACGACCGCTACCGCCCCGCAATCGCAGAATTCCTCGAGGCCGCGCGCGGCTTCACCGACGCGGGCGCCTACCTGTCCGCCCAATGCCGCCGCGCCGCCGGCGCCGCCGCCTGGGAGGACTGGCTGGACGAGCACGGAGTCGACTTCGTGCTTGAGCCGACGCTGCCCATCGAGCCCTACGAGCGCGGGCCAGGCTACGACCGAGGGCACGCGGGAGGCCCCGGCGATCCCATGATCGCGCTCACGGCACTGTGGGATCTCACCGGCATGCCGGTGATCGCGCTGCCGGTCAGCTGGAGCATCGGCATCTCGCTTGTCGCGCGGCGGGGCGGCGAGAGGACACTCGTCCGGGCCGCAATCGACCTACAGGAGCACGAGCTTGGAACGCCGCGCTGGTCGGCGCCGAGCAGCGATCCGGTCCACCGATAGCCGCCGCAGCGGCCAAGCGATGCCCAACCGCCGTCTCGCATCGCATTTAGGCCGCGATAGTGCCGCATTCACCAAGAGCAGTCTCATCGCGGCGTCGCACTGCGCGTTCTCGCCGAGTGGACTTGCGCTTTTCGTCGCCGCGACCACGCCGACCTGACGCCTGTATCTCGCGACGGAGGCGCGTCTTTCCGCATACGATGGGTGATCCGCGAGCTCCACCGAGTCTCCATCGATTAGACCGCTTCACGCCACGGCCTTGACAATGGCTGCGCTGAACACGACGAGCGTCGCGAAGTACGCCGCGAAGTCGCTACCCGCGCTTGTTACTTCCGCGGTCGTTTTCGCCGTCCTTGATTGGCTCGGGATCCGCGTCGGCATCGCTGCGGCCGCGGCCTTCGGAGCGGGAGCGCTCCCGAACCGGCGTATGAATCGCGAGTGGATCTGGCCGCTCCAGAGTCGCAGCGAATGGGTGCGTGAAACCCTCGTCCACACCCTCGTCGCGATCCTCGTTTGGGGCGTCTCGACCCGGGCGAGCGGACAGGTCCAGATCTGGGCCGCTGAGCACGTCCGTCCCGGCGAGCTGCATCGGGTTCTCCTCACAACTGCGGCCTACGTCACGGTCCAGATCGCGTTCTTCGCCGTCAAGTTCTTCCTCTACAACAATTGGGTGTTCCGCTCGACTCGACCTGGCGCCGCCTGAGCGACCCATAGTCCAGACAGGACCGGGCGCCTCTGATTCGCGAAACAACGTCGGGTTCGGACGCCGGAGCGGACACCTGCTTCCGCCACTCACAGCCTCAGCGGCAGAGGCTCGCTTGGCGACGTAGGGAGGAGCGGAGATGGGGGGCCGGTCAGCTCAGTCGAGGTCGAACGCCGCGTGGATCGCTGCGCTCAGGAGGAGCTCCTGGTGATCGAGGAGTCGGCCGATCTGCTCGCCGAGAGTCTCGACGGGGATCGTGGTGATGTGGTCGCAGGCGACCACGCATCGTTGTTTGAGGCCGTTGGCGGTGTCGAGGGCGACCTCGGTGGAGAGTCCTCGGATCGTGCTGGTGATCGGCGCGACGGTGACGGTGTTCAGATGCGGGCGCACCAGTTCGCGGGTGAGGATCAACACGGGGCGGGTCTTGTCCAGCCGCGCCCGGTGAATCGGCCTCACTGAAGATCGATCGGGTGGCTGGTGAGGTGGCCGGCCAGCGCGGCGAGGTCTGGGTCGGGGCCGTGGGCGGTGAGGATCTCGGCGTCGTGGGCGGCGACCCGGCGGCGTCGCTCGCGCTCCAGCGCGCGGGTCACGACGGCAGCGCGGCTGCGCTGCTCGCCGTGGGCCACGACAGAGTCCACGAACTCGACCAGCTCGTCAGGAAGCCGGACTGCAATCTGCTTGCTCATACCATTATGGTACCGGACTGGGATGCGCCTGGGCGCTCGCTGCCGTTTTCGACGACGCCCCAATTCTGAACGACCGCCGGGCAGGCGGTAGTCAATAGCCAGGCTGGCTACCGCTTTCGTTCAGGAGAACGACCACCATCTGGCGCATGCTCCGCGACACGAGCAGGTCTCCGTCCGACGGAAGGGGGAGGGTGCGATGCTGTCTCCCGGAGCGACTTCCCAGAGCCGACGCCCGGATTCGAACCGGGGACCCCTTCATTACGAGTGAAGTGCTCTACCAGCTGAGCTACGTCGGCGTTTGCGGCAAGGCTAGCTCAGGACAATCAGATCGGCATGGGCAGCCGCGACTTGAGCCGTCGGGGCACCGGGATGACAGGGGCCGGTTCCCGGATCACACCCCGGTGCTCGTCGGCTGCGGGGCGCTCACCGGCGTCGCGATGCCCGGCGCAGGCACCGGCAGCTCGGGCTCGGGCTCCAACCGCGGCAGGATGCGATCCAGCCATTCCGGCATCCACCAGTTGGCGCGGTCGAAGACGAACATCAGGGCCGGCACGATCATCATCCGGATGACCGTCGCGTCGATGATCACGCTCGCGCCGAGGCCGAGCGCGAGCATCTTGACCACCACGCTGGTCGACAGCAGGAAGGCGAAGAACACGCTCGCCAGGATCACCGCGGCGCAGGTGATCACGCGGGCGGTCTGGTCCAGTCCGAGGGCGACGCTGCGGACGTTGTCGCCGGTGGCCAGCCAGTGCTCACGGATCCTGGAGACCAGGAACACCTCGTAGTCCATCGACAGTCCGAAGACGATCGCGAAGATGATCATCGGCACGTAGGACTCGATCGGGACCGTGCCGCTGACGCCGAGCAGGCTCGAACCCCAGCCCCACTGGAAGACGGCGACGAGGATCCCGTAGGCCGCGCCGATCGACAGCAGGTTGAGCAGCGCCGCCTTGATGGCGACCACCGGACTGCGGAAGGACATCAGCAGCACCAGGAACGCGGCCACGAGCACGACCCCGATGATCACCGGCAGCCGCGAGGACACCGTGTGTCCGAAGTCGTTCGTCGCCGCGGTCGTTCCGGTGACGTCGGCTGTCGCGTGGTCGGCCGCGAGCGCCTGGGGCAGCACCTCGCTCTGCAGGTGCTGCTGGAGATTCTCGGTGGCCGTCGAGTCCGGGCCCGTCGTCGGGATCACGGAGCCGGTGAGGATCGCGTCGTCGGGGCTCGCGGTGAACGGCGTCACCGACGCGACGCCGGGCGTCTTGGCCAGCGTGGCCGGGAGCGACTGCTCCAGCGAACTGCGCTGCGAGGCGGTCGCGCTCTTCGGCATCGAGACGACGATCGTCAACGGTCCGTTGGCGCCCGGCCCGAAGCCCTTGGAGACGGCGTCGTAGGCCTGGCGCTCGGAATAGCTGCGCGGCTCGTTGCCCGGGCCGACGTGTCCGAGGGTCATCGACAGCATCGGGATCGCCAGCACCAGCAGCAGCGCGATTCCGCCGAGCGCGAAGCGCCACGGATGACGGGCGACGGTGTGGGTGTAGGCGTGCAGGCGGCCGGCCTCGTCGATCGGCTCGGCGACCGGCGTGCGCACGGAGCGGCGATCGATCCCCTCGCGGGCGAAGCCGAGCAGCGCCGGCACGAGCGTGAGACCGGCGAGCATGGCGACGGCCACGGTGATCGAGGCGGCGAGCCCGAGCTTGCCGATGAAGCCGATTCCCGACGCGTAGAGACCGAGCATCGCAATGATGACGGTGGCGCCGGCGATCACCAGCGAGTGGCCGCCGCTGGCCATCGTGCGGCGGATCGCGGTGTCGGGATCCTCGCCGTCGATCAGCAACTGGCGGTGGCGCGTGATCAGGAACAGCGCGTAGTCGATACCGACGCCGAGGCCCATCATCGTGGCGAGCGTGGGGGACGCAGTTCCGAAGCTGATGGCGGCGGCGAGCGTTCCCAGCAGGCCGATGCCGGCCACGACGCCGAGCAGCGCGGTGATGAGCGGCATGAGCGCGGCGTAGACGCTGCCGAAGCCGATCAGCAGCACGATCAGTGCGACCGCGAACCCGATCAGCTCGGAGTTGAGGTCATTGGCCTTGGGGACCGCTGCCTGACCGAGCGCTCCGCCGTAGGAGACGTCGACGCCCTTGCTCGTCGCCGGCGCCACCGCCTTGTCGACCGTCCCCACGTAGTCCGTGCCCAGGTTCTGCGGGTTGGTGTCGAAGTGCACGGTCGCGTATGCGGTCTGGCCGCTCTTCGAGGTCGTTCCCGGGCTCAGCGGGTCCGACACCGAGAGGACGTGCGGCAGCTTGGCCACGTTCTGGCGCGACTGCTCGATCGCGGCCTGGTCGGCCGAGAGCTTTCCGGAGGTGGTCGAGTAGACGAGCTGTCCGCTGACGCCGCCGCCCTTGGGGTCGTGCGCCCTGAGCGTGTCGAGCCCGTGCTGGGCGGCGCTGCCCGGGATGGTGAGCGTGTCGCTGAAGACACTGCCCACGGCGTGGTGCGCGAGGGTGGCCCCGACGACGAGGCAGACCCAGGCAAGGAGAACCCAACGGCGGTGGCGCGCCGACCATCCGCCGAGCTGTGAGAGAAAACCGGCCCCTGAATTTGTCATGTCTGCCAGTTTCGCACGAAGTGGCAGACATGTCAACTTTCTGCGAAGATCCGTTTTATGGAGGGGATCGGACGGCGCGAGGCAAACCGGCGAGCGACCCGTGACGCGGTCCTCGAAGCCGCCCGCGCCCTGTTCGCCAGCAAGGGCTACGAGGCCACGAGCGTGCGGGAGATCGCGGAGGCCTCCGGCGTGCCGGAACGGACGTTCTACCGCCACTTCGACGGCAAGGAGGGCCTGCTCGACGACGAGCTGCAGCGCTGGGTGGACGCGGTCGCCGCCGCCATCCGCGCCCGTCCGCAGCAGGAGCCACCGCTGACCGCGGTCGAGCGAACCGTGGTCGCGCTCGCCGAGGCGGTCGCCGCCGACCCCGCCAATCGACCTGCCTGGATGTTCACCGACGCGCCGCGCCCGTTCGAGCTCGTCGCCAGTTCGAACGGGCGCCCGATGCGCCGCTTCGAGGAGGCGATCGCCGAGGCGCTCGCCGACCGCGGCTCGGGCCGAGAGGCGCCGCTCGTCGCCCGCGTGGCGGTCGCGGTGATCCGCAGCGCCGCCATCCGCCGCCGCGAGGACGGCGTGCCGGAGGACGGGAACTTCGCGCCCTACGCGCGTGAGGCGTTCACGCAGCTGCGCGCCGTCGCCGGGTAGCCCCCGGCAACTACTCGCCGCCGGGAATGACCTCCGTGAGGGTGTGCAGCAGGCTGTCGACGAGGATCCGCTCGGCCTGCTCGCGGGTCGCCCGCCCCAGCACCCACTGCCGGCAGATCGCGTCGCTGGATCCGATGTAGCCCAGCAGGCACAACCGCGCCCACGGCGTGTCCTCGATCAGGTCTGAGTTGTTGTCGAGCATCCGCTCGAGCATCGCGTGGCGGAGGATCTCCGCGGGGTGATCGGCGGTCGTACGGGGGCGCTCGGACTCCATCGTCGAGAGCCACACCTCACGGCTCGCCTCGATCCCGTCGAGAAACGCGCTGACGTTGTGCCGCGCGCGCTCCTGCACCGGAGTCCCCGGGCCCACCGTGAGGACCGCTCCGGCGCGGCCGGCCATGTCGGCGGCGACCGCCTGGCGCAGCTCGTCGATGCCGTGGAAGTAGCGATGCACGAGTGCCCGGGTGACGCCCGCTGCCTCGGCGACGTCCGCGGTCGAGATCGGCACGCCCGAGCGCTGCTGCAGCAGCGATCGGGTCACGTCGATCAGCTGGCGGCGCCGCTCCTCGGGAGCCAGCCGGCGGCGCGGTGAGAGGGAATTCTTATTTGACACCATTCAAATAGCTTGTTAGAACGCTTTCTACTAAGAGTTCTAGCAGGGCATCCCCCGGGGCCGTCCTGCACTTCACACCGAAAGGACGAGACGTGACCTCCTCAGCATTCCCCCTCCCGGCGGCACGGCGCCGCCGACCAGATGCCCCGCTCACGCCCCGCGACGTCGACGCCCCGCGGACGACGCGTCGATGCGCGATCGCCGGTGCGACGTTCGCCGTGCTGCTGTGCGCAGCCCTGCTCCTGCTCGACCGGCTGCCCTCGCTCGACGCGCCCACCCTCGACTACCTGCGGTTCTACGTCGACGGCGCCGGGACGCTCGTCACGATCGGCGTCTACCTCGTTCCACTCGCAGGACTCGCGTTCCTGTGGTTCATGTTCACGCTGCGCGAGGCGATCGGCCCCCGGGACGACGACGGGCTGAGCGGCGGACTGCAGCTGGCAACCGGGATCGCCTTCCTGTGCCTGCTGTTCGCCGGTACCGCTGCGGTGGCATCGGCAGCACTGCTCCAGCACCGGACCGGCCTGTTCCCGACGCACATGGAGACGATCCGTGCGCACACCGGCCTCGGCTACATGCTCGTCTTCGTGTACGGCGTGCGCATGGCCGGCGCCTTCATGATCGCGACCACCACGCTGGCGGCCCGCCGTGGTGCGATCCCGAGGTGGCTGACGGTCGCCGGCTACCTCGCCGCCGCCGTTCTGCTGATCGCCGCCGGCAACCAGCCGGCCGTCCTCATCGTGATGCCCGCCTGGACGCTCGCCATCAGCCTGGCGATCTGGGCCGGCTCGCGTCATTCCCACCTCTCGAGCACCGCACAGGAGACCAACCGATGACCACTCTGACCATCCCCGGCCCGGCGCCCAAGCCGTTCATCGGCAACGCTCGTGACATCGACACCTCGCGGACACTCGAGAGCGTGATGGAACTCGCGCGCCGGTTCGGCCCGATCTTCCGGCTCAAGGTCCCAGGCTCCGCGGACCGGATCATCGTCTCGGGGCCCGAGCTCGTGGCCGAGGTCTGCGATCCGGACCGCTTCGACAAGCTGGTGACCGGTGGCCTCTCCGAGGTCCGCCGGGACCCGGAGTCGGCCGGACTGTTCACCGCGGAGACGACCAACCCTCTCTGGCGGCGGGCGCACAACATCCTGCTGCCGAGCTTCAGCCGGCAGGGCCTGAGCGACTACCACCCGATGATGCTCGATCTCGCCCAGCAGATGATGGACAAGTGGTCACGTCTGAACCCGGGCGAGACGATCGACGTCTCGGACGACATGACGCGCCTGACTCTCGACACGATCGCGCTGTGTGGATTCAGCTATCGCTTCAACTCGTTCTACCGGGAGACGGAGCACCCCTTCGTGGCCGCGATGGTGCGCACCCTGGGCGAGGCGCAGGCGCGGTCGCGTCAGCTTCCACTCGCCCGGCGGCTGCGGATCCGCGCCGCGCGGCAGATGGCCGCCGACAACGCCTACATGGAGGGCGTCGTCGACGAGATCATCGCCGCACGGCGGCAGGACCGCCACGGAGAGCACCACGATCTGCTCGAGGCGATGCTCAGCGGCGTGGACCGGCAGTCGGGCGAACGGCTGCCCGACGCCAATATCCGGGCCCAGTGCATCACATTCCTGATCGCGGGTCACGAGACCACCAGCGGCCTGCTCACCTTCGCGGTGCACTTTCTCCTCAAGCACCCGGAGGTCGCCGCCCGGGCGCAGCGTGAGGTCGACGAGGTACTCGGCGCCGATCCCGGTGTCGCGCCGACCGCCGCGCAGGTGCGCAAGCTCGCCTACGTCGGCCAGGTCCTCGAGGAGACCCTGCGCCTGTGGCCCACGGCACCTGGATTCACGCGCTATCCGCTGGCCGACACGACGCTCGGCGGCCGCTATCCCCTCCCGCGGGGGTCCTCGGTGATCGTCCTCACGCCGATGCTGCACCGCGACCGGTCGGTCTGGGGGGAGGACGCCGAGCAGTTCAACCCCGACCACTTTGCGCCCGAGCGACGCCGGCGGCACCCCCCGCACGCCTTCTACCCGTTCGGGGCCGGAGAGCGGGCGTGCATCGGACGCCAGTTTGCGATGCAGGAGGCGACGCTGGTGCTCGGGATGATCCTGCAGCGGTTCGACCTCGTCGGCCCCAGCGACTACCAGCTGAAGATCGCCGAGACGCTCACGATCAAACCCACGGGACTGAAGCTCCGGGTGCGCCCGCGCGACGGCCGCACCCGGGGCCCGGTTCCGGCCCGCCCGGCCGAGCCGGTCGCCGTCCGTGCTGCCCCGGCCGATCAGAGCGCCACGCCGCCCGCGGGTGCACACGGCACGCCGCTGCTGGTCCTCTACGGATCCAACCTCGGGGCCACCGAGCAGCTGGCTGCCGACCTGGCCCAGCAGGCAACCGGGCGGGGCTTCCGCGTCACCACCGCCGCCCTCGACGACCGCGTCGGTGCCCTCCCTCGCGAGGGTGCGACGGTCCTGCTCTCAAGCACCTACAACGGCACGGCGCCGGACAACGCGGTCGCCTTCCGCCGCTGGATCGCCGAGGATGGCGTCGACCTCTCCGGTGTTCGCTACTCGATCTTCGGCTGCGGCAGCCGGGATTGGGCGGCGACCTACCAGGCAATTCCCGCCCTCCTCGACGAGCGCATGCAGGCAGCCGGAGCCCACCGCGTCGGCGCGCGCGGCGAAGGCGACGCCGCCGGCGATCTGGAGACCCAATGGGAGACCTGGACCGCGACACTCTGGACCGAGCTCGGCCGTGCGCTGTCGCTCGGCGAGAGCGCCAGCGCGGCCCGCCCGGCGCCGCGAGCGCTGACCCTGCGCCTGCACAACCGCCAGACCGCCAACCCGGCGGTGCTCGCCCATCAGGCCAGGCCGGCCCAGGTGATCTCCAATCACGCGCTGTACGACCACCGCCTCGATGATGGCTCCCGCTCGGTGCGTCACATCGAGGTCCGGCTGCCAGAGGAGGAGACCTATCAGACGGGAGACCACCTCGGCGTGATCCCGCGCAACCGGGCCGAAGTGGTCGGACGGGTGATGCGCCACTTCGCCCTCGATCCCGGCCTGTGGGTCGAGATCGGCTCGGCCCGCGAGACCCACCCGCACCTGCCGAGCGAGTCGACTCCATTGCTCGGAGTGCTCGCCGGCAACGTCGACCTGCAGGCGGTCGCCTCGCGCTCGGACATCGCGCTGCTCATCGACCACATCAGCGACGGGGACCAGCGAGAGCGCCTGCAGCGGCTCGCCGGCGACGCGTACGAGACCGACGTGGTCGCGCCTCGCCGGTCGTTGATCGACCTGCTCCAGGACCACCCGGCGTGCCACCTGCCGTTCGAGGCCTTCCTCGGCCGAGCACCGGCGCTGCGCCCGCGCTACTACTCGATCTCATCCTCGCCGCTGGCGGGCGCCGATACCTGCAGCGTCACCGTCGGCGTCCGCGCGTTCAGCGGCGGCGGGGACGAGCGGGCCGTCGGCGTCTGCTCGGGCTACCTGGAGGGACGCGACCCGGACAGCGCGATCTTCGCGTTCGTGCGTCGCCCGTCGATTCCCTTCCACCCGCCGGCCTGTCCTCGCCGGCCGATGATCATGGTCGCCGCCGGAACCGGTCTGGCGCCGTTTCGGGGGTTTCTGCAGGAGCGCGCCCGCCAGCAGGACGACGGCGTGCCGGTCGCACCATCGATCCTGTTCCTCGGCCTGCGCGATCCGGCGCGCGACATGATCTACGGCGAGGAGCTGCGCGGCTACGAGCAGCGAGGGCTGGTCCACATCGTGCTCGCGCCGTCACAGAGGCCGGGCACCGAGCGCACCTACGTCCAGGACGCGATCGTCCGTGAGTCCGGCCGCGTCCACGAGGCGCTCGGCGAGGGAGCGCGCGTCTATGTGTGCGGCGACGCGCATCGCATGGCTCCCGCGGTACGTGCCGCCTTCGAGGAGGTCGTGCGCCGTCACCAGGGCGTCCGGTATGCGGAGGGCTGGCTCGATCGGATGCGCTCGGAGGATCGCTACCTGGAGGACATCTGGGGCGGCGCGGGTCGGTGACCGGCTCAGAACGGGCCGTCGGGCTGGGCGGGCGCACCGGTGCGGGCGCGCCAGTCCTCGACGAGGATCGCCCAGCGCTCGTGGTCCCGCCAGCGCCCGCCGATCTTGAGGTAGCGCGGGGAGAATCCCTCGCGGCGAAAGCCGGCGCCACGGGCGAGCGCCAGCGACTTCTCGTTGCCCGGCTGGATATTGGCCTCCACTCGGTGCAACTCGAGGTGGGTGAAGCAGTGGTAGAGCACGAGCTCCAGCCCGTCGCGCATATAGCCGTGGCCCGCGAACGGTGCGCCGACGGCGTAGCCGAGGTACGCGCTCTGCAGGCGGCGGCGGACGATCTGGGAGAGGTTGAAGAAGCCGACGATCGCGTCGTCCTCGGAACGGCAGAGCAACATCGCCTCGAAGTCGGCGCGGCGCGCGTCGGCCAGATAGGCGGCGAAGCGATCGTCGTCGGTCGGCGCGGTCGCCCACGGGCTGTGGAAGTCGCGGCTGACGCGCATGAGCTCGGTGAACTCCGCACGATCGTCGCGGACCGGCGGGCGGATGAACACCCGGGTGATCTCCGAGGGGCCGGTCACGATGCGAGCGCCCGTTCGAGCCGGTAGGCGAGCGCCTCGCAGGCGAGATCCTCGGAGACATTGAGCTCGAACCGTCGCCGGGTCTCCTCGACGAGCTCGATCGCGGTCCGCAGCGTGCTCGGATCACGGTCCGACGGGCGGTCCGCCTGCAGCTGAGCCCGGCGGTCGACGTTGCGAACCAGGTCGGGCGCGTCGAGCGCAAGCGCGGCCAGATCGGCGAACCACAGCGAGACGATCTGCAGCGCGAGGTCAAGCGCGCCGGTCTGCACGCGGCGACGCGTGCGCTTGATCCGCTCCTCCCACGCGGTCTGCAATCGCTTGCGCTCCTTCCGCGGAACGAGCTCCAGCTCGGCCGCCTGCTGGGATTCGAGCGCAGTACCCGCGGATGCTCCGCGAGCCCGTGCGGCGGCGAGCATCGGCGCCCACTGACGCTCGGCCGCGGCGTTCCCCGCGAGCGCGGCGCGGGCGTAGGCCTCGGCGCCGGCGCGCAATGCCTGTCCCTCCGCCGAGGCCAGCTCGCCGGCGCGCTCGGAATCCTGGAGCGCCAGTCGCACGCACGCCATCGCCTCCTCTTCCCCGACGCCCAGCCGCTGCACCGCCGCCACCGCCTGCTCCTCGGTCGGCGGCTCGAAGCGCACCGCCTGGCAGCGGGAACGGATCGTCGGCAGCACCTCTCCGAGGCGGTCGGTGAGCAGCACGATGTGCACGAACGAGGCGGGCTCCTCGAGCGTCTTGAGCATGCGGTTCGCCGCCTCCTCCCCCATCTCGTCGACGCGCTCGATGACGAACACGCGACGGCGCGACTCGAACGGGGTCTTGGCCGCCGCGGCGATCACCGGCTCGTCGATGTCGGAGACGAGCATCTCGTGCGCGCCGCTCGGGACAACCCAGGTGAGGTCCGGATGGGTGCCATGCGCGACCCGCAGCCGCGCGCTGTCCGGGTCAATCGCGCCGTCGGCGAGCAGCTCAGCGGCGAGCGCGCGGGCGGCGGCGCGCTTGCCGGCGCCGCCCGGGCCATGGAACAGGTAGGCATGCGAGGGGCGCAACGGCTCGCCGAGCACCGGTCCGAGCACGGCGCGCGCATGTGGATGGCGTTCGAGCTCGGCGAGCACGCGTCGATCCTAACTCGGCGCGTCCGCGCGCTTTCGTAGGCTCGCCGCACAGTCCATGGCCACCGGGACGCTCATCACCCTCGAGGGCATCGACGGAGCCGGGAAGTCGACGCTCGCGCGCGGGATGTGCGCGGCGCTCACCGGCCGCGGCGTCAACGTCCAGCTGCTGCGCGAGCCCGGTGGCGTCGCCGCCGCCGAGAGCATCCGCGAGCTGGTGCGCGACCCGGCGCAGCGGATCGGCGCACGCGCCGAGGCGCTGCTCTACGCGGCGGCGCGGGCACAGCTCGTCGAGCAACGACTGCGACCGCTGCTCGAGGACGGAGCGTTCGTGCTGCTCGACCGCTTCGTCGACTCCTCGCTCGTCTACCAGGGAGCCGGGCGCGAGCTCGGGATCGACGCCGTCCGAGCGATCAACGCGTTCGCCACCGGCGGGCTGACTCCCGACCGCACGCTGCTCCTGGACCTCTCGCCGGAGCTCGCCCGCGGGCGCTCGGGCGCGCGCGACGCGGAGCCGGACAGGATCGAGCAGGAGGGCGAGGACTTCTTCGAGCGGACCGCGGGCGCCTACCGGCGCCTCGCCGCGGCGGAGCCGGAGCGGATCCGAGTCCTCGACGCCACGCTCGCGCCCGGGGAGCTGCTCACGGAGGCGCTGGGCGCGATCGGCGACCTGGTCGTCTGAACCCGGAACGGCTCCGGGCGCGCGGCGCCTCAGCCGGCGGCGTAGCCCTCGGGTCGTGCCTGGGCGAATGCCCAGGCATCGGCGACCATCTGCGTGAGGTCCTTCTCGGGCTCCCAGCCGAGCTCGGTCCGGATCTTCTCGGAGCCGGCGACGAGCCGCGGCGGGTCGCCGGGACGGCGGTCGCGTTCGACGACCGGGAGCTCGGCGCCGGTCACCTGTCGCGTGGCGTCGATCACCTCCCGCACCGAGTAGCCGTTGCCCGTACCGAGGTTGTAGATCCGGTGCTCGCCGGCGGTGGCCGCGTCGAGCGCGAGCAGGTGCGCGGCCGACAGGTCGGTGATGTGGATGTAGTCGCGGATCGCGGTGCCGTCCGGGGTCGGATAATCGGTCCCGAAGATCTCGACCTGGGGGTTACGGCCCTGGGCGGTGCGCAGCACGTTCGGGATCAGGTGGGTCTCGGGCTCGTGGTCCTCGCCGGCGTCGCCGGCGGCTCCGGCGACGTTGAAGTAGCGCAGGCTCACCGCTCCCAGACCGTGAGCCACGCAGAAGTCGGCGATCATTCCGTCGACCGCGAGCTTGGATGCGCCGTAGGCGTTCGCCGGCCGCGGAGGGGCGTCCTCGCGGATCGGGACCTCGTCGGGCTGGCCGTAGACCGCGCAGGTGGAGGAGAACACGAGGCGCGGGACTGCCGCATCGCGCATCGCCTCCAGGAGGTTCAGCGTGCCCGTCACGTTCGTGCGGTAGTAGCGCTCGGGGTAGCTCACGGACTCGGAGACGAGCGCGAGCGCGGCGAAATGCAGCACGCCGTCGAACCCCTCGCCGACCGCCGCCGAGACCTGCGCCTGATCCCGCAGATCGGCCTCGACGAACCGCGCCTCGGGAGCGACCGCCGCTCGGTGGCCGCGCTCCAGATTGTCGAGCACGACGACCTCGTGACCGCGGTCGAGCAACTGCCGGGAGACGATCGATCCGATGTAGCCGGCGCCGCCGGTGACGAGCAGTTTCATGGTGTCGCGGTCTCGCTTTCGTGGGGATTCGGGCCGGGCGGGTGGGGCGAGTGTCGTGCCCGCTCAGACGCGAAAACCCGCTCCAAGCGGAGTAAAATAAGGGCTGCGGAAGGGACCCTCGCAAATAGCAGGGTGGGCTGGCTTTTCCGTCCGGAGTGTGGTGCAGGATTCTCCGCCCCACTCGACGCGACAGATCGCCGAGTGAACGATCTTCGAGGCAGCGGAAGCGGAAGGAGCAGTACGGATGGCCACGTCAACAGACACGCATCTTCGAGAGGGGCTCCGAAGGGGCGAGGGCCTCTCGATCCGCCGGTACTTCACCAAGGCCGGCACGCATCCTTTCGATGCCATCGAGTGGGAGGTCCGTGACGCACGGATCGGGCACGGGGACAAGGTCTCCTTCGAGCAGTCCGACGTCGAGTTTCCCAAGTCGTGGTCTCAGAACGCCACGAACATCGTCGCCCAGAAGTACTTCCGCGGGCAGATCGGCTCGCCCGCGCGCGAGCACTCGGTCAAGCAGATGATCGGCCGCGTCGCCGGCACGATCACGGTGTGGGGCCGCGAGCGCGGCTACTTCGCCTCCGAGGAGGACTCGGTCGTCTTCCAGGAGGAGCTGACCCACATCCTGCTCCACCAGATGGCGGCGTTCAACTCGCCGGTGTGGTTCAACGTCGGCTTCGAGGAGAGCCCGCAGTGCAGCGCGTGCTTCATTCTCTCCGTCGAGGACGAGATGGAGTCGATCCTCGCCTGGAACACCAAGGAGGGCAAGATCTTCCGCGGCGGGTCGGGTTCGGGGATCAACCTCTCGAAGATCCGCGGGTCGATGGAGCCGCTGTCCAAGGGCGGTACCGCCTCGGGGCCGGTGAGCTTCATGCGCGGCGCCGATGCATGGGCGGGCACGATCAAGTCCGGCGGCAAGACCCGCCGCGCCGCGAAGATGATCGTCCTGGACGTCGACCATCCCGACATCCGTGACTTCATCTGGTGCAAGGCCAAGGAGGAGGACAAGGCCGCCGCGCTGCGGGACGCCGGGTTCGACATGTCGATCGACGGCGACGGCTTCTATTCGATCCAGTACCAGAACGCGAACAACTCGGTCCGGGTCTCCGACGCGTTCATGGAGGCCGTCGAGAACGACGAGGACTGGCACCTGATCGCACGGGCCACGGGCGAGCCGGTTGGCGAGCCGATCCCGGCGCGCCAGCTGATGAAGGAGATCGCCGAGGCGGCGTGGCGCTGCGCCGATCCGGGCGTTCAGTACGACACGATCATCAACGACTGGCACACGTGCCCGGAGTCGGGGCGGATCAACGCCTCCAACCCGTGCTCGGAGTACATGCACGTCGATGACTCGGCCTGCAACCTGGCCTCGCTCAACCTGCTGAAGTTCCGCCGCGCGGACGGGACCTTCGACGTCGAGTCGTTCACCCACGCCGTCGACATCATCTTCCTGGCCCAGGAGATCGTCGTCTCCCCGTCGAGCTACCCGACCGAGGAGATCGGCGACAACGCCCGCGCGTTCCGCCAGCTCGGGATGGGCTACGCCAATCTCGGTGCCTACCTGATGGCCGACGGCGTCCCGTACGACTCGGATGCCGGGCGGGGTACCGCTGCCGCGATCACCGCGCTGATGACCGGCCGCGGGTACCTCGGGTCGGCCCGGATCGCCGGGGCGATGGGTCCGTACGAGCGCTACGAGCTCAACCGCGACGCGCACAACAACGTGATGCGCAAGCACCGGGATGCGGCGTACAAGATCCCGGTCGAGGACTGCCTGGACGGCAGCCTGCTGACGGCGGCGCGGACGACGTGGGACCAGGCGGTCTCGGAAGGTGAGCAGCACGGCTACCGCAACGCGCAGGCGACCGTGATGGCGCCGACCGGGACGATCAGCTTCCTGATGGACTGCGACACGACCGGCGTTGAGCCGGACTTCTCGCTGGTCAAGTTCAAGGAGCTCGTCGGCGGCGGGCAGATGACGATCGTCAACCGCACGGTGCCGCTCGCACTGCAGACGCTCGGCTATGAGGACGACCACATCGAGCAGATCGTCGCCTACATCAACGAGAGCGGCACGATCGTCGGCGCGCCTGGCCTGGCGGCGGAGGACCTGCCGGTGTTCGACGTCGCGGTCGGCGAGCGGGCGATCCACTACACCGGCCACATCAAGATGATGGGTGCGATCCAGCCGTTCCTGTCAGGCGCGATCTCCAAGACCGTGAACATGCCGCAGACCGCGAGCGTCGAGGACATCGCGGATGCCTATATCCAGGCGTGGCGGATGGGCGTCAAGGCGCTCGCGATCTACCGCGACGGCTCCAAGACCGCGCAGGCGCTGCGGACCGACGCACAGACCGATGCCCCAGCCGGGGCCGACATCCAGGCGGAGGTCGACAAGGCGGTCAAGGACGCGCTGGCGAAGGTCGGGCCCAAGCGTCGGCGGATGCCGCGCGAGCGCCAGTCGATCACCCACAAGTTCTCCATTGGGGGCCACGAGGGATACATCACCGCCGGGATGTACGAGGACGGAACGGTCGGAGAGATCTTCCTCACCGACATCGGCAAGGAGGGGTCGACGCTGCGCGGGATGATGAACGCGTTCGCCACCGCGATCTCCCTCTCGCTGCAGTACGGCGTCCCGCTCGAGATGCTCGTGCGCAAGTTCAGCTACATGCGCTTCGAGCCCGAGGGCATGACCTCCAACCCGGAGATCCCGTTCTCCAAGTCGCTGCCGGACTACATCATGCGCTGGCTCGCGTCGCGCTTCCTGGACGTCGACGTCCAGGAGGAACTCGGGATCCTCACCAAGGACGTGCGGGCTCGGAAGGCCGCCCAGGACGCCGCCAGCTCCCAGTACGGCGACACTGCCGGCCCCTCGGGCCGGGTGGCGAACAGCGGCGGTGGCACCCCGGCGGTGACCAACGGTGGCGGCACCCCCGCCCCGGCGGCGGCCGCATTCACCGACGAGCCTCCGGTGACCCCGGCACTCAACATCGGGCTCGACCTCGGCCCGGCGTGCCAGCAGTGCGGCGGGATGATGCAGCGGACCGGCAGCTGTTACACCTGCGGAAGCTGCGGTTTCAACACCGGCTGCGGTTGATCGGCTGAGCGGCTGAGCCCCAGCCGACGACGAGTTGCTGAGAGAGGCCCCGGACATCCGGGGCCTCTCGCGTTTCCGCTTATGCCCGTCTCGGGCGCGTCCTGATCAGGTCAGACTGCTGCAACGGCCCCGGAAGGCGCCAGCGCCTTGGCCGCAGTCTCGATCAGTTGGGTGACGTCATCGGGGTGGGAGACCATCGCCAGGTGGCCGGATCGCACTTCGACAGTGGTCGCATCCATGCGCTTCGCGAACTGACGTTCAGCCTCGGCCGGGATCGCCTCGTCGTCGGCGGCGACCAAGAACCAGGTCGGCAGCGACTTCCAGGCCGGTTCACCCATGACGTCCCCGAGGGTGGAGGCGGCCAGGGCCTGTTGAGTGGCGTGCATGACCTTGGCTCTGCTCGGGTCAACGTCGGCTGCGAAGTGGTTGATGAAATCGTCAAGGGGCAGCCACGCAAGGCCCTGGTCGTCGATGGTGAGGTTCGCGAGTGCCGGGGTTGCCGGGCCCTGTTCGAGCAGCGCGCCGATCGATTCGCCCTCGTCCAATCCAAACGCTGCGATGTAGACGAGACCGACCGCGTTCGGGGCGTCAGCGCCGAGAGCCGTCATGATCTGACCGCCATACGAGTGCCCGGCGACGACCGTCGGGCCGTCCTGCAGAGCGAGTATGTGGCGCAGCCGAGCGACGTCGGCGGCGAGAGAGGTCTCTGGGAACTGGGGAGCGATGACGTTGTAGCCGTCCGCCTGGAGTCGCTCGATCACCGCGCTCCAACAGGAGCCGTCAGCCCACGCGCCGTGGACGAGGACGATGTTCGGTGAAGTGCTCGTTTGCATAAGTCCCTTGTCGGGTCGGTGAGTTGGCCGGACCGCGACTGCGTGATCCGGTTGATGTCGACTGCCGCGAGCAGTGGCTCTGGGCGTCCCCGTCGACGTGATCCAGTGGCCCGTGTTCAGCGTAGGCGTACACCGCGGCGCGGTAAATGGCCCGATCGAACTGTCTTGAGCAGCGGCGGAGGGCTCGGTCGAACCACTCGGGATTGGTAGATTTGCCACCGAGGGCACGGGGATCACTTCAGATGCGATCCGAGCAGAATTCCGGGGCGGAGCGCAAATCGCCGGCCACCGTCGTGGTGGTCGACGACGAGCGTCTGATCCGCGTCGCGCTCGCCCAAACGCTGTCGGATGGAGGAATCGAGGTTGTCGGCGAGGCCGTCAGCGGAGAGGACGCGATCGAGATCGTGCTCGCCGTACGCCCAGATGTCGTGCTGATGGATGTGAGGCTCCCAGGGCTCTCAGGCGTCCAGGCGATCGAACAACTGGGCCTCCTCGCGCCCGCCTCGCGTGTACTGGTGCTCACCCGCTCAGAACAGAATCAGGTCGTCGAGGCGATCATCGCCGGCGCCAGCGGCTACATCCTCAAAGACGCGCCACCTGCGGCGATCATCAGTGCCGTTCACGCAACCGCGGCAGGGCAATCTGTGCTCTCCCCGAGGATTGCCGGCAAGCTCCTGCAGCACATCCGCAAGCTGGACATTCCCGTAAAGAACAGCGACCGGGCCGCGACGGCGATCCGTGCCGCCCTGACCGACAGGGAGCTCGAGATCTTCACCCTGCTTGCCAGCGGCAACAGCAACCCCGAGATCGCGCGTGAGCTCTCGCTCAGCACGAACACAGTGTCGAACCACATCGCCAGCATCCTCTCCAAGCTTCACCTGGAGAACCGCATACAAGCCGCGGTCGAAGCGGTCCGTAGCGGCATCTCCTGATAGGCGTCGATGACCTCCGCAGCAGAGCTGATGGCCCTTGACATGTGTGACCAGGCAAGGCTGGTGCGCGAACGGGTCGTCTCCGCCCGCGAGTTGGTGCAGGCGGCGATCGAGCGGCTGCAGGCCGGGCAGGAGCTCAACGTCCTGGTCGACGAGCAGTTCGAGCAGGCGCTCGCCGCCGCCGACCGCGTCGACAGCTCCCCCGGAGGATCGGCGCCTGCGTTGGCAGGCGTACCGTTCGCACTCAAGGATCTCGGCGAGCCACAGGCTGGCCGCCCCGAGCGGATGGGATGCCGAGCGCTGCGAGATCACGTCGCCCAGCAGACCGCATGGACAGTGGACTGCTACGAGCGAGCGGGGCTGATCATCTGCGGTCGCACCAACACGCCCGAGTTTGGAAACCACTGCGCCACCGAACCGCTGCTCTCCGGCCCGACGCTGAATCCCTGGGATCGACGTGTGTCCCCGGGTGGCTCGAGCGGCGGCTCGGCCGTCGCGGTCGCCGCCGGGCTCATCGGCGGCGCCTCGGGCGGTGATGGCACCGGCTCGATCCGGATGCCGGCTTCGTGCTGCGGCCTCGTCGGCCTCAAGCCGCGCCGTGGACGCTCCTCGAACGCTCCCGGCGCAGGACAGTCACTCGACGGGCTCGCGGTCCGCCACGCGCTCACCCGCACGGTGCGCGACAGCGCGATGCTGCTCGACGTCGTCGCTGGGGAAGTGCCCGGCGACCCGTACACGGCGCCGCCTCCGACTCGCCCGTTCGCCGAGGCGGCGGGCGCTGATCCGGGGCGCCTGCGCGTCGCGCACGCCGAGCGGCCTCCCTTCCCCGGCACCGTCGACCCTCGAGTGCAGGCGATCGCCGACGAGACCGCGCGGGCGCTGGAGGGCGCCGGCCACCATGTCGTGCCCGGAGTGGCCGAGATCGACGCGGAGGCGGTGCGTCGCTCGATCAGCGTCATCCACGCAGTCGACAACGCGGTGACCCTCGGCTGGTTGAGCGACCTGCTCGGTCGTGCGCCCGAACCCGACGAGCTGGAGCCGGTGACGTGGGATATGGCGCGCCTCGGGCTCGAGCTCACCGCGGTGGATCACGCGCGTGCGCTTGACACGATGCACGCCCAGTCGCGCCGCGCCGCGCGCGTGTTCGAGACCGCTGACGTCATTCTCGCTCCCACCCTCAACATGCCGCCGCCTGCCCCCGGCACGCTGTCCGTCTCTCGCGGATCGGTCGACGCATTCTTCGATGTCGAGTTCTCGCTCACGGGTTGGACGGCACTGGCAAATGCGACCGGCTGGGCAGCGATCTCGCTTCCGCTGGGCGAGGTCGACGACCTGCCCGTCGGGGTTCAGCTCATCGCTCGCGACGAGACGGTTCTCCTTGCCCTCGCTGCGCAGCTGGAGACCGTGATGCCGTGGGCAGGCCGCCGGCCGTCGGCCGGGGTCTGAGCACCGAACGCTGTCCGCGGGGGAGTAGTGTCGTACGTGGAACGCCCTCCCTCGCCGCCTCGGCTCGTACCGCGACAAGAAGTTCGCGGGTCGCCGCCTCGTTCGACCGCGTAACCCCGATCGAATGAGCATGCGCGTTGAGCGACGAACAGCCACTGCTGGAGATCACCGAGATCCGGGATGCCGGAGGCGTGCGCGTCCGTCTGCGAGGAGAGCTCGACATGGCCGGTGCACCGTTGCTCGCCCAGGCGCTGGGCAAGCTTCACGAGCGTCGCGAAATGGTGCTGCTCGATCTCGACGAGCTCTCGTTCATTGACATGAGCGGCCTACGCGTTGTGATCGCAGCCGCTGCGCAGGCCTCCCGCGACGGCTGGGCGTTCAGGGTCACGCCAGGCTCGCCGCGGGTACGCCGGCTCCTGGCTCTGGTGCCAACCGACCCACAACTTCCTCTCGACGGGAGCTCACAATGACGACGATCAGCAGAGAGCTGCCGCGCTCGTCCGCCGCGGCCGGCACCGCCCGACACCTGGTCGACACCCACGCGTCCATGCTCGAGCTCCGACAGCGTGAGGACGCGGCGCTCCTGGTCTCCGAACTGGTGACGAACGCGGTGACGCATGGCATCGGGGTGATCGCGCTGCGGATCGACCTTGAAAGCGACGGGCTGCGGGTCGAGGTATCCGACGATGGGAATGTCGCACTCGCACCCAGCCCGACACCCGGCGACCACGGCGGCTGGGGTCTACGGATCGTCGAGGAGCTCGCCGACGAGTGGGGGGTCCTGAAGGGCAGCACCAGGGTCTGGTTTCGCCTCAGCCGGCCACGCCCGCGGGACTGACAACGCTCGCCGTGGCGCGCGCCTACTCGGTCTCCGGCCGTTCGCCGGTGCCGTAGAGCATCAGGACGAGCGCGGCGTCGACGGGCTCGTGGCCGTTGGTCCCCACCTCGGCGCTCTCACGGCCGGCGATGCGCTCCTGGCTCTCCTGCCCGATATGCACCGCGCGGCGGTGCAGCTCCTGGACGGCGTCTGAGAGCTCGCTCATGCCGTGCTGGTCGAGCGTGACCTGGACATGGGTCGCCTGGGCCTTCTTGTGGCTGAAGCCCCCAGCGGCCGCCGCCGCCCCGACCGAGCGCGCGACCTCGTGCAGGGCCGAGCTGAGCACCGCGTCGCGGACCGGCAGCGGCACGCGCTCCCAGGCCTCCTGGCTGACCTGCATCCGGGCGACCGCCCGGTAGTAGTGCTCGACGGCGCCGCGCCGCGGGCGGGTGCCGGCGAGCTCCAGGAGCCCCAGGCGCGCCAGAAAGCGCACGTGGTAGGAGACGTTGCCGAGCGGGGCGTCGATCTCCTCGGCGATCTCGCTCGGGCTGGCGGTGCGTTCCTCCAGAACGCGCAGGATCGCGATTCGCAGCGGATGGGCTAGTCCTTTGACCAACCGCGCGTCATCGATCTCGGTGATCTGCTTCATGCTGTGATCTGCCCCCTACGTTGGATTCCGTTCCACCGCCAGCTTACGCGGAGGAACTCGCTCTTCGCATAAGAACTGACAAAAGGTCAGCCTACCTACCAAATGGTTCTATTCCTTCATCATCGCTACCGCATCCCGGGGGGTGAAGAGCAGGCAACCCGGCAATTGGCGGAAATTCTGCGTACCCGTCTCGGCGAGGAGGTCACGACGCTGGAACGTGATTCCGCACGGCTCCCGGCCCGGGCCGCCGCCGCCGGAGTGCTTGGCGGCGGGCTCCGACCTGACCAGGTTGCAACAGCGGTCCGTCGCACCGGCTCACGGATCGTCCACGCCCACAACCTGCAGCCGACGTTCGGCTGGCGAGCGCTTGCGGCCGCCCGCGACGCCGGCGCACGCGTCGTGCTGCATCTCCACCAGTACCGGCTCGTCTGCGCGATCGGAGTCCAGTTCCGCGACGGCCATGAATGCACGGAGTGCCGCGGGCGCAACACCGTGCCGGGGGTGCGGCACAACTGCCGCGGCGCACGCGGCGAGGCGCTCGTCTACGCCGCCGGCCTGGCCGCCTGGCAGCGCAAGATGCTCGCCCAGGCAGACGTGGTTGTGGTGCCGAGCCGATTCGCGCGCGAGCGACTGGTCGAGCTCGGCCTTCCGGTGTCCGGCGCATTCGTCGTCCCCAACCCCGTGCCCGAGGTGAGCGCGGGGTACCGGGCGGCCGACGCGCCGCGGTACGGCGCACTGGTCGTCTCCCGCCTGGCACCGGAGAAGGGCGTCGAGGTCGCGGTCGACGCGTGCGCCCGGGCGTCGATCTCGCTCACGGTGGCCGGCGACGGCCCTGAGCGCTCCGCGCTGGAGGCACGCGCTCGGGTGACGGGCGGATCGGTGGAATTCGTCGGGCGGGTCTCTCCCGCCGAGCTCGAGCGGCTGCGCGCGCGGGCCGCGGTCGCGGTCGTCCCCTCGCGCTCAGCCGAGACGTTCGGCCTCGCGGCGGCCGAGGCGATGAACGCGGGGCTGCCCGTCGCCGCTTCGCGGATCGGCGCGTTGCCCGAGCTCGTCCCAGACGAGTGGCTGGCGCCCGCCGGCGATCCAGACGCGCTCGCCGCGGTCATCTCCCGCCTCGCCGCGGAGCCTGGGGCCGGCGCACGAGGGCGTGAGATCGTCCGCCGGCATGCGGGCGCCGAGACGGTCGCGCAGGCGCTCCGCACCGCGTACGACGCCGCCGGCGCGTGAGCGTCGCCGTCGACCTCGCCGCTCTGCGCGCCCGCTGCGAGGCGGTGCTTCGCGACAGCTGGCACGAGGGCATACGACCCCGGGACGGGGTGCGGTTCGCCTACACCGCACCGAGCCCGAGCCACTACCCGTGGCAGTTCTATTGGGACTCGTGCTTCACAGCGATCACGTGGCGCCACTTCGACGCCCGCCGGTCGCGGCTCGAGCTCGAATCGCTGCTCGCGGCCCAGCGGGCGGACGGCTTCATCGGCCACACGATCTTCTGGGACCGGGCGTTGACCGGGGTGCGCCGCCACACCTACAACGTCACCTCGCCCGATGCGACGATGACCTCCTCGATCCAGCCGCCGGCGCTTGCGTGGTCGTGGTCGCTGGCGGTGGGCGACCCACGCGCCGAGCCCCGAATCGCCCGTCATCATCGCTGGCTGGAGGAGAATCGCGACCTCGACGGCGACGGCCTGCTCTGGATCGTGCAGCCGGACGAGTCCGGGCTCGATGCCTCGCCGCAGTTCGATCCGATCTGGGGACCGCGTGCCCACGGGCTGCCCGGCTTCGTACTGCTCGTGCGACGCAACCGCCGGCTCGACTACGACCTCGGCCGGGTCGCGCGGGCCGGCGGCCCGGTGTGCTGCGAGGTCGCCACCAATGTGCTCTATTCCCTCTCCCGCAGCGCCCTCGGCCTCGGGTCGCTCACCGACGTGATGGTCGACCGGATGTACGACCGCGAACGCGGGCTGTTTCTGCCCATCGCCCGGTATGGGCGCGCCGCCGGAGCCGTCGAGCAGCGACCGGGCGTGGCGACGATCGCCGCGCTGGCGCCGCTCGCGCTGCCCGACCTACCCGAGGAGATCGGCCACCGGCTCGTCGCACACCTGCTCGACGACAGGGCGTTCTGGACCCCGGTTGCTCCGCCGTCGGTGTCGATCGCCGAGCGCTCCTTTGCCCGGCGCGACCGCGCGCTCCGCGGCCGCGCGCCGGCGCGCTACTGGCGCGGGCCGACGTGGCTGAACACCGCATGGCTGTGCTGGATCGGTTTGCAGCGGCTCGGGTACGCGGCGGAAGCCGACGAGCTCGCTCGGGGCCTGGCCGAAGCGATCCTCCGCGAGGGGTTGCGCGAGTACTACGACCCGTTCGGCGGCGCTGGGATGGGTGCTCGCGAGTTCGGGTGGTCGACGCTCATTCTCGAGATGGTTGACGGGAAGTTGGACTGTTAGGCTCGCCGCGTGACTGAACAGATCTCCACGGTCACGGCGGAGAACCCGCGCGGCATTGACGTCAACATCCGCAGTGGCCCTCAGATGCTCGAGTACGAGGCGATCGCCGACCGGCTCGCAGCGGATCGCGTCGGACCGGTCCTCGATTGGGGGTGCGGGTGGGGACAGGTGAGCTCGCTTCTCTACCAGCGGGGAGTCGACGTCGAAGCGTTCGACTACCGCGCCGGTGAGCCACTTCACGAGATCGAGCTCGACCACTTCTCCGGCTTCCGGGTGCAGGTGAGCGGCGAGCCGGTCGCGCTGCCCTATCCCGACGATCAGTTCGCCGCGGTGCTCTCCTGCGGCGTGCTGGAACACGTGCAGGACCCGGGCGGCTCGCTGGACGAGCTGCACCGCATCCTTCGCCCCTCCGGCCGCCTGTACGTGTACAAGCTGCCGAATCGGCTGTCCTACCTGGAGGCGATCGCCAAGCGCGCGGGGCTCTACTACCACGGCGCCCTTCCCGATGACCGGCTGTACGACCTGGCAAGCGCGCGGCAGATCCTCACCGACCACGGGTTTCGGGTTGACGAGGCGCGGCTTGCCAACATGCTGCCGCTCACGATCTCGCACCGTCTCGCGAGCCGCCACGCGAAGGCGATCTGGAAGGCCAACACCGCGCTCGCTCGCGTCCCTGGGTTGGACCGGCTCGCAACCAACGTCGAGGTGATCGCGACCGCAATGTGACGGCGCTAACGTCAGAGCGATGAGCGTCGAACACGAGATCCAGCTGACCGACGAGGAGTGGCGAGCCCGGCTCTCCCCCGAGCAGTACGAGGTGCTCCGCCGTCAGGCGACCGAGCGCCCATTCACCGGCAAGTACGTCGACGTCAAGGCCGACGGCACCTACCGCTGCGCCGGCTGCGGGGCCGAGCTCTTCTCCTCGGACACGAAGTTCGACTCCGGCTCGGGTTGGCCCAGCTTCACCGAGGCCGCCAACACCGAGAACGTCGAACTTCTCGAGGACACCAGCCACGGCATGATCCGCACAGAGGTCCGCTGCAAGCGCTGCGGAGGTCATCTCGGTCACGTCTTCCCAGACGGGCCGGGGCCGACAGGCCAGCGGTACTGCATCAACTCCTGCGCGATCGATCTCGACGCGGCCTGAGCCGCGCCGGGGTGGCGGGCGCGCGCCGTCACTCGGCGTCCGCCGGGACCTCCTCGTCCGGAGCAATCCCCTCCGCAGGGTCCGCCTCAGCGATGTCCCCCTCCTGCCGGGCTCGCCGGCGCCTGCGCCACCACCAGAACGCCACCAGGGCGACCGCCACAACCCCCAACACGATCAGTGCGTACGTCCCCGCCGTCTTGATTGCGTCCGCGGCCGCCTGGCCGCCGTAGTAGCCGACCAGGCCGTAGCTGAGGCCCCAGGTGATCGCCCCCGCGGCGTTGAAGGCGAGAAACGTGAAGTAGGGCATCTCGTCGATGCCGGCCAGCCACGCGGCGGCCGAGCGCACACCGGTGATCCAGCGGGCGAAGAAGACGGTCTTGGAGCCATGCTTGGCGAAGAAGCGCTCGCCGATGTCGACGGCGCGCACCCGCTCCTTGCGCAGCGGGCCGCGCGCGGTGAGCACCTCGCGGCCGAGGTGGCGCCCGAGCTCGTAGCCGATCGAGTCGCCGATGATCGCCGACGAGATCCCGATCACCAGCACCAGCCAGATCTGAAGCTTGCCCTCGCTCGCGAGCACCGCGGCGGTGATCAGCGCCGTCTCGCCCGGCGAGGGCACGCCGAAGGACTCCAGCCCGATGATCGCGGGCAGCGCGTAGCCGAGGCTGGAGGTCGCGGCGATCAGGCTGGCGAGCGCGAGCATCAGGGGCGGCGCAGGATCGCGATCAGCGACAGACCGAACGCGAGTGTGCCTCCGCGGCCCAGCCACCGGGCCTCGAGCGCGAGCGGCCACTCCAGCGCGCCGTTGAGCCACGGCGGCCCGATCGACAGCTCGTCGCGGTAGATCTCGGTCGCGGTTCCGTTCAACCCCCGCGCGCGCCGCCGGCGACTGAGCCGCACCGCGGCGGCGGGCGCGAGCAGCATGCTGTTGAACGAGCTCATCCGGTCAAGCTCCCAGCCGGCCGCAACCGCGGCCGAGCGCAGCGCGGACCGGGAATAGCGCCGGTAGTGATGGTTCGCCTCGTCGTGGACGGACCAGAGCCGGGGATAGGCGGGCACGGTGACGAGCAGGTACCCGCCAGGACGGCACACACGATGCAACTCCGCGAGCGTGGCCCGATCGTCAGGTGTGTGCTCGATGACATCCAGACACGTGATCAGGTCGAAGCGCTCGTCCGGCCACGGCAGCTCCTCGAGGCGGCCGATCACCACCTCGCCGACGCCGCGGGCACGTGCCACTTCGGCGGCCGGTTCGGAGAGCTCGACGCCCGACACCGTTCCGTAGCCACTGAGCAGCTGCATCGTCCGGCCCGAGCCACAACCGGCGTCGAGGATCTCCGCGCCGGGGGCAAGCGCCAGGCGCTCCAGCTCCGCACGGATGACGCGCCGGCGGCCGCGATACCACCAGTGGCGCTCATCGGCGCTGAGCATCGCTTGCATGACGATTGGATCCATGGTCGGGCGATGCTAGGCCACCGCGACCGGATCGCCCTCGGGCGCGAGCGCGGCCGGCAGGCAGAGCGTGAATCGCGCCCCCGCCGGTTGAGCATCGGCTGAGTCCTCCAGGACAAGGTCACCCCCCATGCGCTGGGCGAGCTCGCGTCCGATTGCGAGCCCGAGCCCGAACCCCGCCTGCCCGGCGGTGTCCTTGCCGCGGCTGAAACGGTCGAAGATCGCCTCGCGCTCCTCGGGATCGACTCCTGGCCCCTGGTCACTGACCGTGATCCGCGCCCCGCCCCGTGATTCGGTGAGCATCACCCCGACGCGGGTGTCCGGCGGACTCACACGCAGCGCGTTGTCGAGCAGGATCCGCAGGATGCGCGCGATCGACCCGGGATCCCCGAGCGCCCAGACCGCGTGTTCGCCATCCGCCCGCAGATCGGTCTGGATGCCGCGCTCGGCGCTCCCGAGGTCGAACTCCGCGAGCACCGCCCGGCTGAGCTCGCCGAGCTCCACCGGCTCGGAGCGCAGCTGGATCTGCGCATCGATCCGCGAGAGGTCGAGCAGATCCGCCGCCAGCCGGCCGAGCCGCCGGGACTGCGCCCGGGCCCGGTCGAGCAGCGCGCGGGCGTCCTCGATGTCCGGCGCCGCATCGTGAAGATCCTCGCCGAGCAGCTCGAGCATCCCGTCGAGCGAGGCGAGCGGGGTGCGCAACTCGTGCGAGGCGGTGGCGACGAACGAGCGGCGCGCCTCCTCCTGGATCTGCAGCTGCTGCTGCATGGAATGCAGTGCGCGGGCGAGGTCGCCGACCTCGTCAGCGGCGTTGTCGACGGGCACGATCATCGGCGCGTCGCGCGCGGCATCGATCGCCACCTCGCGCAGCCGCCGCAACCGCCGCACCAGCCTCGCCGACAGCGGGATACCGAGCAGCAACGTGAGCGCGAGCGCAGCGAGCGCGGCATCGAAGAACGCGCGGCGCACGACATGCGCAACGGCCGGGATCTCGGCGATCGACTTGCGCACCGCGACGACGTAGCGTTTCGCGATGCGCTGGGAGCCCACCAGGCAGTGCTTGGTGAACGGGATCGCCTCGCGGGCGAAGCCCGATGTCGTCGACGAGATGCGCTGGTCCGTGTTGTAGGCCCTGGTCGCGTCGTCGAAATTGTCCCGACCGACATCGGTGGCCTCCTCGTTGTCGCCCTTCCGCGGCAGGATCCACGGATGTGAGCCGCCGGCGGCGAAGGCGCCGAGCACGACGACCTGACCGCCGATGGCGCTCGCCAGCTTCGACTCGGCCCGGCCGAGTGCCTTTTGTTCACCGTGCGGATTGGTGACGATCTGGCAGAGGTCGAGCCGCGCGAACGTGCTGGCCGGGCGCTGCTTGTGGAGTTCCTTCTGCAGCGATTTGATCTCCGCGTTGCGCAGGCTGTGCTCGAGCGGGCCGAGCAGCGCGACCGCCGCCACCGCGAGCGTCACCACGGCGCTGAGGAAGACCGCGCCCGCAATTCGCCCACGGAGTCCGAGCGCGCCGCGCGCCCGTCCCATCCAGCGGCCGCTCACCGCGCCCGGCCCACTCCGATTCAGCTCCCCCTGAGCCGATACCCCGCGCCGCGGACGGTGAGGATGTAGCGCGGCTTCTCCGGCTCGGGCTCGAGCTTCTCCCGCAGGTGCCGGATGTGGACGTCAATCGCGCGGGGGTCGCGATAGGCGCTGTCGCCCCAGATCGCCCGCAGCAGCTCCTGGCGGTTGAGCAGGCGTCCAGGATCGGTCATCAGCGCGTCGAGCAGCTCGAACTCGGAGAAGGTCAGCTTCACCGGGGTGCCGTCGATCATCACCTCCCGCTGTGCGCGATCGAGCGAGATCGGGCCGACGACGAGCACCTCGTCGCCCATCGCCCGCGTGCCCGCCCGGCGCAGCACGGCGCGGATCCGGCTACGCAACTCGGCGAGCCCGAACGGCTTGGTGACGTAGTCATCGGCGCCCGCCTCCAGCCCGAGCACCGCGTCGGCCTCGGAATCAAGCGCGGTGAGCATGATGATCGGCACGACGTTGCGCCGTGAGCGCAGGGTGCGGCAGACCTCGTAGCCGTCAGGCCCCGGGCCGAGCGCGACGTCGAGCAGGACGATGTCGAAATGCTCGGTGGAGGCGCGGTCGATCGCCGCGCGACCGTCGGCGACCGCCAACACGCGATGGCCCTCACGTGAGAAGGAGCGGGTGAGCATCTCGCGCAGGTCGGACTCATCGTCGACGACCAGGATGCTGAGGGTTGCGCCTCGAACGCTCTGGGAATCGCTCGGGGCTCCTGGGGTGTGCTGCGTCATATCCGTGCCGCCTCGATCGGCCGCTCCCGCGGCTCGTCCACCGGCTCGCCGGAGCTGAGCCGATCCGGTCCACCGGCCTCACCTTCGCGCCGGCGCGTGCCCCCAGTATCCACCCAGGCCCACAACGCGACGACCCAGGTGACCGTCGCGAGCGAGACGTGGACCCACACCATCTCCGCCGGCAGCTTCATCTCGTACTGCACGCTGCCGACGAGACCCTGCGCCGCAATCAGCACCGCGAGCACCGTGAGCGGTTCGGTGGGCTCCAGCGCTCCGAGCTCACGTCGCTTGAGGAGCCAGGCGCCGATCGCCGCAAGGCCGAACAGGACGGCCACGGTCGCGTGCTGGTGCACGGCCCATTGCAGGGTCCCGGCGCCGCGGAAGTGCAGGCGCTTGACGATCTGGCCGATGTGGGCGCCCGAATGCGGTCCGGCGGCCGTGGAGACAGTGCCCGCGAAGATCGTGATCGCTCCGAGCACGACGGTGGCGCGGACCGTCCACACGAGCGGCCTGCTGAAGCGCCGCGGGTGCGAGCGGGCCGGGTAGTAGCAGCGCCAGACGAGCGCGACCGCGGCGACCAGGATGAGCATCGACAGCCCGAAGTGCGCCATCACAAACCCTGGCGCGAGCTTCTCCTTGACCGTGTAGCCCCCGAGCACCGCCTGCGCGACGACCCCGAGCGGAAGGAGCGTCGCCAGCACCGTGAGGTCGCGACGCCGCGGCCGGCGCATGAACGCCATCACCATCACGACGACGGTCACCACGCCGACGATGCCCGACAGCGACCGGTTGCCGAACTCGATGAACGCGTGCAGCTGGTCGGGTGGAGTGAGATGCGACCGAGAGCACCGCGGCCAGTCCTCGCAGCCAAGGCCCGAGTCGGTCAGGCGCACCGCCGCGCCGGTGAAGACGATCAGCGTGAGCGAGGCGAGCGCTGTCCACGCCGCCGCACGGAACCGAAGCGGGGTGACGTTCAGGCGCTCGCGCATGAAGACGTCGCAGGGCTGAAGTGATGAGGGCGTCGCATATCCATCGGGCGCGTCTCAGCGGACATCGCTGGCCGAACCACGATACCCGAGCACGTGGCGGGCTCGGGCCAGGCTCCCCACACGGTCAGAGCTGCGACGGGTCGGCTACGACAGAGTCGGAGCGAGCTCGGCGAGCGTCGGTGCGGCCCGATCGCGTTCGGAGCCGACGAGCGAATCGACGTCGGGCCACTCGATGCCGACCTCCGGGTCCTCGTACGAAAAGCCGCTCTCCGCGGCGGGGTCGTAGTACGTGGTGACCTTGTAGGCGACGTCGGCGAGCTCGCTCAGCACGCAGAATCCGTGCGCGAAGCCGTCGGGCACGAACAGCTGGTGGTGGCTGACGTCGTCGAGCTGGACGGCCTCCCATTGGCCGAACTGCTCGGAAGCGGGGCGGATGTCGACCATCACATCGAGGATCGCGCCGCGCGCGCAGCGCACGAGCTTGGCCTGCCCGGGCTGGAAGTGCATGCCGCGGACGACTGCCCTGGCGCGAGCGGGAGTGGTTGTCCTGCACGAAATCGCCGTCGATGCCGAGCTCCTGCAGCGTCGCTGCGCGGAAGGTCTCGACGAAGAAGCCGCGCTCATCGCCGTGGACGGCCGGCGCAAGCAGCACCGGCCCGGTCAGCTTGGTATCGATGGTGTTCATCGCGCGTGCGCTCAGCCGCCCTCACGCCCGTCGGGCAGCTGAATCCGCACACACGCTACCGCCTCAGACCAGAACCGCCGGTACGTGGCATCGGCTGCCCCGGCTCGGTTCACGCGTCTCCAGCCGGCGCGGTAGCGCCGGAAAATGCTCTCGTCAACGACGACGGGCTCGACGCTCGCGATGAGCGCGTCGAGTTGGGCGCCATCGAGAGTTCTGACCCAGTCCGACTGCCATGACTTTCCGAACGGCACGGTGATGAGCAGCACACCGCCGGGCTTGACGACCCGCCGCAGCTCGAGCATGGCCCGCTGAGCGTCCTCGTCAGGGTCCCCTCGCGGCGCATCGGAGTCATAGAAGCGAGAGTTGTCCAGCCCGACATGCTCCAGCGTGGAGACGGAGACCGCCATATCGAAGCTGTCATCGGCGATGTCGAGGCGACGCAGATCCTCGTAGAGGTAGCGCACTCCGCGCTCCGGCCACGAGCGCTCCTCCGGTTCGAGGGTCACGATCGTCAGCTCCGAGACGACCGGGAGCACCCGGTCGAGGATCACCTCGTGGTTGAGCGCCGAGCCAGCGTCGAGAACGCGTCCGCCGCTGAGGTGGTGGCGCACCCAACCGAATTCAACCGCGCGCTCGGTGAGGCCGACGCCATACCAGCGAGGCAGCCAGGCCCTCCGAAGTCCTGTTCGTGCCGGTCCATCGACCTGGCGAACTGACGCGTGTGGCGCTCGGCCTCGATGCGTCGCTGCAGTGATCGGACTCGGCGAGCGCTCCGGACGCCCACGCCGAAGCACGTCCCGCGACGTGGTCGATCGCTCGCCACACCATCCGCATCCGGCTCTGGCACACCTTCCGGATGCGCCCGGAAGAGCCGCGATGCAGCGTGGTGCCGACGCGTCATACCCAGTCGCTGGCGGGTCGCTGCCGGGACGAGATCGACCGCTCCCCAGATGATCCCGCGCCAACCCGGCGGCGGGCGATCAGCCATTCGAGCTCCCCGACCTCGGAGTCACGCGCCCTGACAACCGGGACTGTCGATGTGCATGTCCCGATCGCGCTCGGATCGAAGGAGACGACGATCAGGCCGTCGGCACTGCACGACTCCGGAAGCGAGTGCTCACAGATGATGTGGCCGCCCAGCTCCTCGACCCGCGAGCGACATGTCTGATGAATGAGCGGGATCGGTGTCGGACCAATGGGTCGAGATCACCATGAACCGCACCTTGCCGGCGCGCACCGGGGCGGCCGCGCCCGGCCAGCATCTCGACCTCCGCGCCCTGCACGTCGCACAGCAGGAGGTCGACCCGCGGTAGGCCCTCATCGGCGAGCAGGCCGTCCAGCGTGACCGTGCGGACCGGGCGAATGACCCCGTCGCTCTCGAAGCACGATGTCGACCGTCCCGCCGTGCTCGGGCCGACAGCGGCCTGCCGACCACCGCGGACGGCGTCAGCCTGTTCAGCTCGAAGTTGCGGACCCCCACCTGCAGGTTCACCGGGTCGGGCTCCACCAGGACGACGGTCGCGCCGGGGATCTCGGACTTGAACCACAGCGAGTAGTACGCCCAGAAGGAGCCGAGCTCGACCATCACCGGATCTGGCGTGCGTCCGCAGCCGCTCGACCAATGCGGCGAAGGCGATCTCCTCCTGCGGCTCATGGTGGCCGTGCAGCTGGCTGATCACCTCGGTCATCCACGGCCCGCCGTAGCAGTCCTTCTCGACGACCACGCCGTTGTGCATGACCTGCACCTCGCGCCCGGTCACGACACGGATGGCACCGGCGTCCGGCACCTTTTTGAGCCGATCGGTGACGCGGAGGCTCGTCGTCTTCTCGATGCGGCGTCGGAAGCCGGAGTCGACGTGTGAGAGCTCGCTGCCTGGCGGTCATCGGGCTGGCGGCGACCATACCGCAGCCGCGGGCGCCTGCGGACCGGCGAGCGGGTCTGCACGAGCCCGGCCACGATAGTGTTGCCCGCCGTGAGTGACTGGCGAGACCGACTCTCCGCGTTGACCGACCCGTCGCAGTTCGATCTGCGGGTGGAGGGCGATGCCGGATCCTCGACATCGGCTGCGGCTCGAAGAAGCACCCCGGAGCCGTCGGACTCGACATCTCCGCCGACACCGACGCCGACATCGTCCATGACCTTGACGTCTTTCCGTACCCGGTCGAGGACGGATCCTTCGACGTGATCCTGATGCAGGACGTGCTGGAGCACGTCGCGGAGCCGATGCGTCTCGCCGACGAACTGCACCGGATCCTGCGACCCGGCGGTCGCGTCCTGCTCCGAACGCCGCACTTCTCCTCCTCGCTGGCCTACGGCGACCCGACGCACCGCCACTACTACTCGACGAAGGCGATCAGCTATCTCGCCGAGCCCGCCTTCGCCCACTACTCCGCTTCACGGTTCTCAATCGTCCACATCACGCTCGACCTGTGGTTGCCATACCGGCTGCTCGGGATCGCGTCCCTGGCCAACCGGTTCCCGGAGCTGTACGAGAAGTACTTCGCGTTCTGGTTTCCGACCATGAACATCCGGGCTGAGCTGACCGCGGTCAAATGACCGATGGCCTGCCGCGGCGTGTCGGTATCAATGCGGTCTTCATCGCCCCTCGGATGGGTGGGCTGGACACATACGTGCGCGAGCTCGTTCCCGAGCTGATCGCCGCAGCCCCCCGAACCCGCTTTCGCATCTATACTCGCCCCAGGGCCGCGCCTACCTGAGCGACGCGCCGTGGGCCGGTGAGGTCGGCTACGTGTCGCATCCCCTGTTCGGAACTGCCGGGCTGAAAGCTGCCAGTGAGATGACGGTGCTGGGCGCGCTCGCCTCGCGCGGGGAGGATCTCCTGCACAGCATCGCGCTCACCGCGCCGTTGCGAAGCCGCGCGGCCAACGTGATCACGATTGCCGACACCACCTGGCTGAGCGGCCCACGCTCGGACTCCACCACGCTGCTCTGGCGAGCGATCGTGCCGACGATCGCCCGGCGCGCCGATCGCCTGATCGCGATCTCCCACGCGGGCGCGGACGACATCGTCAACCGACTCCACGTTCCCACGAGACCGCGTCGATCTCACGATCCTGGGTCATCGCAGCGCGATGACCGCCGCACCCCTCCTGAGGACGAGCGCGCCGGCGCGTGCGGCTCGGCGACTCTCCTTATGTGCTGATGGTCGGTGGCCGCAAGCATCACAAGAACGTCGACGGGCTGCTGCGGGCTTCGCCCGGTCGCGCCGCGAGCCGGCGCTCAGCTCGTTCTCGCGGGCAATCCGACGTCGATCGAGCCAGAGCTGCTGACCCTCGCCCAGAGCTCGGGCTCGGGGACCGCGCACTCCTCGGCTTCGTCGAGCGTCGGAGCTCGAAGGGCTGTATGCCGCGCGCCTGTTGGTCCTGCCCTCCCACAACGAGGGGTTCGGATTGCCGGTGCTGGAGGCGATGGCGCGAGGCGTGCCGGTCGCCTGCTCCTCCGTATCCGCGCTGCCGGAGGTCGGCGGCGACGCGGCGCGCTACTTCGACCCGAGTGTCCTCAGCGATCGCGCTGGTCATCGCGGAGCTGCTCGCCGACGACAGTTGCGCGCCCGGCTGGCCGCCGCCGGGCGGGCCCGAGCCGCGCAGATGACCTGGCGGGCAACGGCCGAAGCGACGCTTGAGAGCTACAGGCGCGCGCGGGCGGACCGGTCACTGACGTCGACGCGGCGGTAGAGCACGTCGACGGGCGAGAGCTCGGAGTGCTCGACGTAGCGGTCGCCCAGCACCGGGGCGATCGCCGCCCGGCCGGCCTGCAGATCGTGCATCTCGACCAGGATCCAGGACGGCGCATGCCGGTCAAGGTCCAGGCCGCCGAGCGCCGCTCCTCCTGGCCCTCGACGTCGAGTGAGAGCAGATCGATCGGTGGGTCGCCCAACTCCTCGATGATCGACGACAGCGTCCGTGCCGCCACCTGCTCGGTGCGCTGGTCGCGCCATCCGAGGATCGGGCCGGCGGCGACCCACTTCTCGGCGCCGGGACGGCTCACCGTCGTCATAAGGTCGCCGAACTCCATCGCGATCGTCTGCTCGGTGAAGTCACGGTCGACGAGCACTGCAGGTACCACCCGGGCCCCCGGCCGGTTGCGGCGACTCAGGGCCGCCAGCTCGGGCATCGGCTCCCGAGAATCCCGCGCCAGTGACGGAAGCGCTCGAGGTAGTAGGTATTGGACTGAGTGACGCCGTCAAACCCGCCGGCCTCGACGAAGATGCCGCCGTCGAGGTCGATGATCCGGTAGAGGGCGATGTCCATGCCGTGCAGCGCCGGGCGCGAGTATCGCGCCGAGCCCAGCCGCTCGAAGGTGAGACGACGCGCGCGAGCAAGATCATGGCGCAGGGAAATCACCGGCTCGCGCAGGCCGAGGAGCGCGAGCACGGCGGTCAACCGACGAGTGACAGCGAACTGCACGCGCAGGCGCAACGGGAGGTCTGCGGGCATGGCGCAGCCACTCTCAGATCGATTCCCGCCGGGGCGTTTTCGTTCGGTGGATCGCTCTAGCCTTACGGTCCATGACGACCCCTCACCGGCGCCAGTGAGCACCGGGCTGCCGGGCGAGCTTGGCTTGGAGACCGCGGAGGCGGCCGGCCCGCCCGGCGATTCCGAGGGCCCGGAGTCGGCTCTGGAGACGAAGCGGGCGCTCGTTCGCGGGGGGGCACTGCGTCTCGGCGGCTACGTAGCGATCGTCGGCCTGTCGGTCCTGTCGGCCTCGCTGCTGACCCGCCATCTCGGCGTGGTCCGCTTCGGCGACTATACGTCGGTGACCTCGCTCGTAGCGGTCGTGGCGGCGATCACCGACTCCGGCATGTCGGAACATCGGCACCCGCGAGTACGCGACCTTGCGAGGGTCGGAGCGCCGCCGCCTGCTCGAGGACCTGCTCGGCCTGCGCGTGACCCTCACCGTGCTCGGCATCGCACTCGTCACCGTCTGCTCGCTGGCGCTCGGCTTCGACCAGGCGCTGGTGCTCGGCGCGGTCGTCGGCGAGCATCGCGACGGTCTCCCTCGTCTTCCAGCACACCCTCTCCATCCCGCTCACCACGGACCTGAGGCTCGGCTGGCTGACGTCGCTCGAGCTCCTGCGCCAGCTGTTGACCGTTGCCGGGATCGTGGTGCTCATACTGCTCCACGCCGGGGTCTTTCCGCTGTTGGCGACGACGTTCGTCGCCAACACGCTGCTGATCCTCCCGACGGCGCTGCTCGTGCGTGGCCGGATCTCGGCGCGTCCGACATTTCATCCTGCGCGGTGGCGATCGCTGATGGGTGCCACGGTCGCGTTCACGCTGGCCACGGCGGTCGGGACCGTCTACGTCTACACCGCTCAGATCCTCACCCACGTGGTCGCCGGCGGCTTCCAGAGCGGCCTGTTCTCGGTGTCGTTCCGCATCTTCATCGTGGCCGCCGGAGTGCCGGGCCTGCTCATAGGATCAGGCGCTGCCCGTGCTCTCCCGGGCGGCGCGTGACGACCGCGAGCGCCTCGGCTATGTCATGCAGCGGATCTTCGAGGCCGCATTGGTGGGAGGCGTCGGGCTCTCGATCGCGATGAGCGCCGGCGCGGGGTTCATCGTGTCGGTGATCGGGGGCCGCAACGCGGCGGCCGCGACCCCGGTCCTGGAGATCCAGTCCTTCGCGCTGATCGCGTCGTTTCTCGCCGCCGGCTGGGGCTTTGGGCTCCTGTCCCTGCGTGAGCATCGCGGGCTGTTCGTCGCCAACGCGGTCGCGGGCATGGTCAGCCTCGCCGGGACTCTCCTGCTCGCGCGGACCGATGGTGCTCGCGGTGCGGCAATTGCGACGGTGTGCGGGGAGTCCGCGCTCGGAATCTGCGCGCTGACCGCACTCGTCGCCAGACACCCCAACTACCGGCCCCAGCTCGACGTCCTGTGGAAGGTGCTCCTCGCCGGCGGGCTCGCCGCCGCGGCCGGATTTGCTCCCCCTCCCTTCGCTCGTGCGCGCGGCGCTCGCGCTCGTCGTCTACATCGCAGTCGTCCTGCTCACGGGCGCTCTGCCTCCGGAGTTCCGCGCGCTGTTGCCGGACCGCTTCGTGCCGGGAGCCGGCAGCGCGCGCTCGTAGACTCGCGCCCCATGCTCGGGCCACCTCCGCGAGAGCTCACGCCATGACGCGGGTGCTCATCGTCCGCGGCCAGTTGGTCACCCCGTGGGAGCTGCGGCCGTGGCTCGAGCTCGATGAGCGCTTCGAGGTGCGCTGCCTGCTCACCCGTTCCAACCGCTTCGACCGGACCGAGGGGTTGGACTACGTCGAGGTGCGCTCGCTGCGCGACTTCCTGCCCCGCGGCACGCTCGGCGACCTCGCGGCGCTTGCGGTCGGCGACCGATACCTGTCCGCGGACGAGGCATTTGATTGGGCGGACATCGTTCATTCCGAGGAGCTCGGCTACTGGTTCGCCGCCCAGGCCGCCCGCCGGCGGCGAACGGGGAGGTTCCGCTTGGTTCAGACGGTGTGGGAGACCCTCCCGATGCTCGCCGCGTACCGCAACGGTCCGGCGCGCCGCCATCGCGCCGAGGTCCTCGCCCATAGCGACCGGTTCCTCGCCGCAACCGAGCGGGCGGCGCTCGCCCTCCAGCTGGAGGGGGTGCCGGTCTCCCGCATCGAGGTGTGCCCGCCGGGGATCGATGTCGATCGCTTCACCGGCGCGGCGACGCAGAACCCAGCGGCGGCCGGCGCCGAGCACGTGCTGTTGTCGCCCGGGCGACTGGCGTGGGAGAAGGGCCACCAGGACGTGCTGCGCGCCGTCGCGCTGCTGCACCGTGGAATCGTCGGGGCCGGCCCGACGGACCGCTGCGCCCGCGCGTTCAGATCGTGGGCAGCGGCCCCGAGGGAGCGCGCCTGCGTGCGCACGCCGAGGAACTCGGGCTCGGCGCGGCGGTCGAGATCGGCAGCGTGCCGTATGACGAGATGCCCGCGCGCTTTGCCGCGGCCTCCGCGATGGTCCTCGCCACTCAGGCCTCCGCATCGATGGGACTCCACCCGGCGGACCCGCCCCGCGCCTTCTGGGAAGAGCAGTTCGGGATGGTTCTCGCCGAGGCGATGGCGGCGCGTCTGGCGATCGTGACGACGACGAGCGGCGCCGTCCCGGAGGTCCTCGCGGGCGCGCCGGCGACGTTCATCGCGCCGGGCGACTGGGTCGGCCTCGCGCACGCACTCGCCGACGGACCGCTGCGCCGGGCGCCAGGGGAGCGGGTCGACTACCCACCGGAGATCCTGGAGCGGTACTCGACCGCGGCGGCCGCGCGCGGCTCGCCGCCGCCTACGAGCGCACGCTCGCCTGAGCCGCGTGCTCAAGCGCCGCGAGCACCTCACCGGCGAAGCGCGTCCACGAGAACTCGGCGGCGCGGGCGAGCCGGCTTGCGCGAGGGTCTCGCGCCGCTGGCGATCCTCGAGCAATGCGCGGAGCCCGCCGGCGATCGACGCGGTATCGGCTGGATCGGCGTAGGCGGCGGCGTCGCCGCCGACCTCGGGCAGCGAGGACACGTTGGAGGTGAGCACGGGCGCCCCGGCGGCCATCGCCTCGAGCACGGGAAGTCCGAATCCCTCGGCCAGCGACGGATAGCAGAACACCGCGCAGCGGCGGTAGAGCTCGGCGAGCAGCGGCGTCGGATACATGGCCGAGCGTCGCAGCGGTCACCGAGCGAGTCAGCGCCGCGAGCGTCTCGCCGGTGCGCCAGCCCGCCGCCCGACGACCACCAGCGGATGGCGCGCTGCAGCGCCGCTCCGGCAGCGGCGCATAGGCGGCGACGAGCCGCGGGAGGTTCTTGCGCGGCTCCAGCGTGCCGACGGCGAGCACGAAGCCCGGCGTCGGGCAGCGCCCCCAGCTCCTCGGTGCGTGGCGGCTCCGACGGCGGTCCCGGCGGCGAGCAGCGCGACGATCGACTTGCCGGCCGCCGCGGGCGTGCGGGCGATCAGCTCCGACCGCGGTCTGCTCGGAGATGCAGACCAGGCCTCGGGCGCGCCGCACCGCCGCACCGAGCGTGAGCCGTTCGATCGACCGCCGAGCGGCGGTTGGGCGACGTCGCGCGGTCGAAGCGCCACGAGGTCGTAGACGATCGCCACCGACGGCACGGCGGGTGAGGATCACGCTGAGGTAGGAGTTGGTGGACAGGAAGACGTCGCAGTCGCGATCGCCGGCCCGGGCGCGCACGCCAGCTGCCAGAGCGGGTCCGGCGCGTCGATCAGCCGCCAGCCGAAGCGCTCGTCGAGCTGGCTCGTGCCAGCGGCGACCGGGCATAGCAGACGATACCGGTGAGGGTCATCGCGCTCGGCGAGCGCGCGCAGCAGCTCGCGCACGACGCGGCCGCGGCCCGGCCGGACCTCGGTCGCGGCGCGGGCGTCGATGCCGATGCGTCAGCGCGGCGAGGCTGGCCATCGGCGGCAAGGTCGCCAGGTGACGTGCGCGGACTAGCCTGCGGCGCGTGCACGTCGGCCTGAACCTCGTCTTCCTCGTCCCGGGCGAGACCGGGCGGCATGGAGATCTACGCGCGGGAGCTGATCCCCGAGCTCGTCGCCGCCGCGCCCCGAGCACCGCTTCACCGCGTTCGTCGACCGCGAGGCGGCCGCGGCCGACGGCCCGTGGCGCGAGCTGACCGGCTCGGTCGATCGTTCCGGTCGATGCGCGCGACCGGCTCGAGTGGGTCCGCGGCGAGCAGCTGCTGCTGCCGCGGCTCGGCCGCGCGCGCGCGGGCGTCGACCTGCTCCACAGCCTCGCCTCGACCGCGCCCGGCTGGGGGCGCGTTCCGCCGCGTGGTGACGATCCACGATCTCATCTACCGCCGCTGCCCGAGGCGCATCCCGGGCTGCGCGCGCTCGGGATGCGCGTGCTCGTGCCGCTCGCCGCGCGCCGCTCGCGACCGGGTGATCGCCGACTCGCGCGCGACCGCGCGACGACGTCGTCGCGCTGCTGCGGCATCCCCCGAGCAGCGGATCGACGTCGTCCCGCTCGGGGTCGGCGCCGCGCGGCGCGCCGAGCCGCTGCCCGAGCGCGAGCTGCGCGAGCGGCTCGGCGCTCGGCGAGCGGCCGATCCTGCTCACGCGTCTCGGCCAAGCTCGCCCACAAGAACCTCGCGCGGCTGATCGGGGCGCTCGCGCTCGCTGCCGGCCGAGCGACCGGCCGCTGCTCGTGCTCCCCGGCTACGCCACCCCCACGAGCGCGAGCTGCGCGCGCGCGCCGCGGCGCTCGGCGTCGGCGACGACGTGCGCTTCCTCGGCTGGGTCGTCGCCGCCGAGCTCGAGGGGCTGTACGCGGCCGCCGCGCGCGTTCGTCTTCCCGTCGCTCTACGAGGGCTTCGGGCTGCCGGTGCTCGAGGCGATGGCCCGCGGGCGTGCCGGTCGCCTGCTCGGACACGCCGCGTCGCTCGCCGAGGTCGCCGGCGACGCCGCGCTGCTCTTCGACCCGAGATCCGAGCGGCGATCGCCGCGCGCGATCAGCCGCCTGCTCGGCGACGCGCGCGCTGGCCGACGCGCCTGCGCGCCGCCGGGCCGCGAGCGCGCGGCGCGAGTTCAGCTGGGAGCGCGACCGCGCGCGGCGACGCTCGCCTGCTACGCGCGCGCGCTCGCGCGCCGCGTAGATCGCGAGCGCGATCTCCAGCGAGCGCGTCGAGCGACAGCCGCTCGGCGTTGGCGGCGAACCAGCGCGCGCGTGCGACTCGCGCAGCGCGCTCGCCGCCCGCGGCGACCGCGACGATCGCCGCCGCGAGATCCTCGGCGCCGGCGGAGGCGGCGACGAAGCCGTTGACGCCCTCCTCGATCAGCTCGACGGCCGCGTTGTCGGGCCCGGCGACGACGACGCTCGGGGTGCCGTGCGCGGCCGCCTCGACCACGACCAGCCCGTAGCCCTCGCGGCGCGAGGGCAGCAGCAGGCACAGCGCGCGCGCGATCGCGTCCTCGACCTCGTCGGCTGGCGACGAAGCCCGGGAGCGCGACGACCTCGCTCGAGGCCCGAGCGCGCGCGATCGCCGCGCGCGTCGCCTCGCGCTCGGGACCGTCGCCGAAGATCGTCGCCGCGCAGCTCGGGCATCCGCTCGCGCAGCGCGCGCGATCGCCGGCGACGATCGCCGGCACCCGCTTCTCCGGGATGTGGCGCCCGGCGAACACGACCAGCGGCTCGGCCGGCGACCGCGGCCGGCGGCTCCAGCGGGCCGTCGTAGGCGCCGCGCGAGCATCGTGATCTCGCCCCGCAGCCCCTCGGCGCGCAGCCGCTCGGCGTACAGGCGCGAGAAGCAGAACGCCCGCTGGCGCACGCGGGCGCACAGCCGCTGGACCGCCAGCCGACCGTCACCGGCGGCGGCCGAGGTACTCGCGCCAGTAGTCGCGGCTCCAGACCTCGAACCAGTCGACGACGAGGCGGTAGCCGCCCGCGCGGCGCGCACGAGCGCGGCCGCCAGCAGCGAGAAGTACGGGAACGAGCACGTGTGGACGACGTCGTAGCGGCGGCCGTGGCGCAGCAGGTGCCAGAGCACGCCGGCGCCGAAGACCAGCGGCGGCAGGATCCGCCGGTGCCCGGGCCCGTCGTAGAGCGCCATCCGCGGGCCGACGACGCGCACGTCGACGCCCGGGACGCCGGGTCGCTCGCCGCGGTCCCACTGGCGCAGCGTCAGGTAGGTGACCTCGTGGCCCGTCGGCGGCCAGCCGCTCGGCGAGGTTGCGGTACCAGCGCTCGGCGCCGCCGACGGTGTGCGGGAACAGGCAGTCGTAGACGAGGCAGATCGCGCATCGGTGCGCCGCAGGATCCCATATCCTCGACTGCACGCGCCGGTCGGCGTGCGCGCAACCTTCGCGGGTGGCGCGCGTTTATGCAGGCAGCGGGGACGCTCATGAGCACGATCGAGCAGACCGCCCACCCGAGCTCGCCGCCGACGCACCGAGCTCGTCGGTCTCGGTCGTCATCCCCTGCCTCAACGAGGCGGAGACGATCGAGCAGTGCGTGCGCGCGGCGCTCGGCGTGCTGGCAGGCCAACGGCATCGACGGCGAGGTGATCGTCGCCGACAACGACTCCGACGACGGCAGCGCCGCGCTCGCCGCGGCGGCCGGCGCGATCGTCGTCCACGAGCCCGAGCGCGGCTACGGCAGCGCCTACCTGGCCGGCTTCGCGGCCGCCCGCGGCCAGCTACATCGTGATGGCCGACGCCGACCTGACCTACGACTTCGAGGAGATCCCGCGCTTCCTCGCCGAGCTCGAGAGCGGGCGCCGACATGGTGATCGGCAACCGGATGAAGAACATCCAGCCCGGGCGCGATGCCGTGGCATGCACCGCTACATCGGCAACCCGCTGCTCTCGGGCTTTCTCAACCTGCTGTTCCGCACCGGCGTCGACGACGCCCACTGCGGCATGCGCGCGCTGCGCCGCGACGTGCTCGCCGCGCTCGATCTGCGCACCACCGGCATGGAGTTCGCCTCGGAGATGGTGATCCGCGCCGCCAAGGAGAAGCTCGGACATCCGCCAGTTCCCGATCGAGTATCACCCGCGCGGGGGCGAGTCCAAGCTCTCGAGCTTCCGCGACGGCTGGCGCCACCTGCGCTTCCTGCTCGTCCACTCGCCCAACCACCTGTTCATCCTTCCCGGGCGCGGTGATGGCCGCGATCGGCGCGCTCGTCGAGCTGATCGTGCATCGCCCATCTGGGGGTCTTCGGCCGCAGCTGGGACATCCACGCCCTGATCGGCGGCGCGCTGCTGGCCATCGTCGGCACGCAGGTGGTGGCGCTCGGGGTCTGCGCGCACGCCTACGGCACCTACTTCATGGGCGAGCGGGACCGCTGGTTTGACCGCATGCGCGCGCGCTACAGGCTCGAGCACGGACTGCTGCTCGGCGGCGCGATCGCGCTCGCCGGCGTCGTCATCGGCGCGTCGTGATCGTCGATCGACTGGATCAACCACGGGTTCGGCGCGCTCTCCGAGGAGAATCTCGCGGTGCTCGCGGCGACGCTGATCATCGTCGGCATCCAGATCTTCTTCTCGTCGTTCCTGCTCTCGATCCTCGGCCTGCGCCGGCGCGATCAGGGCCCGTTGCTCGGCTGAGCGCGGCTGAACGCCGTCTGGTCAGCGCTCAGCGAGCTCCCTGAGCACCGCGAGGTGCTGGGGCTGAGATGCGAGCACGATGTTGCAGTCGCGCTCCCGGTTGAGCAGTCGATCTGCATCTCGACAATCGCTCCGGAGATCTCGTCGACCATGAAGCAGCTCTCGAACGCCATGCTGAGGCGATCGAGCAGGGCATCGAGGTCGTCGTGCTGCCGCGGGCTGAACTCCATCAACACGGTCGGCGCCGCCTGCGACAGAAGTATCTCTGCCCCCTTGAGGACGGCGCTCTCGTGCCCCTCGACATCGATCTTGAGCAGGTCAGAAGCCGCGCAGAGCCTGACTGGAGAAAGTCATCCAAGGTCATTGTGGTCACCTCCCGGGTAGGTCCGCCGTCGCCCCTGCTCAACGAATGTGTCCCCGAGGAGGCGAGAGAGAGGATCGCGGTCCCGGTCTCATCGCTCACCGCTTCAGGTTCGATCGAGACCCGTCCGATGCATCCATTGAGCTCGAGGTTGCGCCGGAGAATGTCGCGATTCTCACTCACCGCTTCGAACGCACGCACTTCGAGCCGTGGCTGGCGCGCACACCCCAGAACCGAATACAGACCGATGTTCGCGCCGACGTCAAAGAAGACGTCCGCGTGCTGAACCAGTCGCTCGAACACCTCCAACTCCCGCTGTTCATAGAACCCTCCCACGACGCCGGGGGACAGCGTGCGATCTGCTGGATCGAGATAGAACATGCAGCCCCGGAAGGCAACAGGCCGAGTCAAGTCCGGAGCAGCGGCCGAAAAGACGATCCGATACACCCGGGCTGCAAACTCGCTGCGACCGATGGCCGTATGGAAGAGGCGCCGCCGGAGAAAGGCGATCAGCTTCATGAGGATGTCTCGCATCAGAAGCTGGCGATCACCGCTGCGCGAGCCGTCGGATGAGGCCGGCGTGGCTCTCCCGTCGTGCAAGGACCAGGTTTGAACCGGTGCTCCGGTCAAGCTCAGCTGTCGCAATCTCGCGGACGACACCCGTGATCTCGTTGACGACGAAGCAGGTCGGACTGAGAGCCGCGAGCCAGTCGACGAGCGACTCAACGTCATCGTGTGCCGCCGGAATGTATTCGACGAACACGCTTGCCCCGCTCGATTGGAGCGTCCGCATCGCTCCTTCGATGACCGCGCGTTCATGCCCCTCGACGTCGATCTTGACGATGTCGGGCACCGCTCCAGCCCCGTCGGCGAACTCATCCAGAGAGATCGTCTCGACCTCGCGCGGGATCGCATCTCTCCCACGCTCATGGATGGAGTGCGTCGCCGAGTGATTCAAATACATCGTCGCTGAGCCGGCCTGGTTGCTCACCGCTCGCCGCTCGACGTGAACTCTGTCTGCGAGGTTGTGAGCGCCGATGTTCTGCTCGAGCAACTCCTGATTCTCGAGGATTGGCTCGAATGCATAGCTGCGTAGACCGGGCGCGCGCAGGCAGCCGAGGACGCTGTATAGGCCGATGTTGGCGCCCACGTCGAAGAAGATGTGCGCCTCGCTGACCAAGCTGAGGAAGATGTCGAGCTCGATCTGTTCGTAGTAGCCGCCGACCATCGCCGGGACGGTCGCTCGGTCGTGAGGGTCGACATGAAGGCGCACCCCTCGGAAGATGATCGGCTGATTGAGATCCGGCGCGCCAAGCTCGAACAGCTTTGCGTAGACCCAGGCGGCGAGCCTGGTCTTGGCCAGCCGCGTATGAAAAAGCCGGCGCCGCGCGACGGCGATGATCTTCAGCGTCCAGTTCTGCACAACGGCTCTCCGGGGGCGGGGGCGGGGCGGTCGAGGAGCCGCCGACAGGGGCGTCGCTGCCGAGCGTTAGACTCGCCGCGAAGCCGTCTTGAGCATAACGACGCTCCCGTCACGGCTTCTACGTCCCAACCGTGCCAGGACCTCGGGTTGCTTCTCCTGGCCGCGCCGCAGTGACGCCGTGAGTACCGACACCGCCTCTTCAACAAGCACGACCGACGACGCCCTCACCGCTGTAAGCGGCCGTCGGATGACCAGGAGCGTTCTCCTGCTGTCGGCGATCACCCTCGTTGGGAGCGGAATCAACTACGGATCAAACCTCGCGTTTGCGCGGATTCTGACCCCGGCGTCGTACGGGGACTTCTCGTCCCTGCTGGCCCTCTCGGTGGTAGTCGCGGTGCCCTTCGCTGCGGTCCAGACACGGGTCGCCGGGCGCGTGGCGATACACATCAGGGAAGGGCGATGGGACCGGGTCCAGTACACCGTGCGCCACGCGATGGGCCACGTCGTCGTGATCGCGCTCGTGGCAACGCTCATATATGCCGCGTGCATCCCGCTCGTCAAGCCGCTGTTTCACCTCGAAGCGGTCGGGCCCGCTATCGCGTTGGCCGCGCCGATCTTCGCGATGTTCATGATGCCCGTCCTTCAAGGAGCGCTGCAGGGCATGGAGCGCTGGGTGGCCTTCGGGCTGATCGGGTTGAGCACGACGCTCGGCCGGGTGGCCATCGGGGTGCCCTGGGCGCTTGCCGGCGGGGGGGCTGGGGGAGCAATCGGTGGGCAGGCGATCGGGATCCTCGCATCGTTCGGGGGGCTGGTGTGGCTGCTGCGCCGTCATGTGAGACGGACCGACAACGCCGCGGCGCGAGCTGGGATTCGACGTCGTCCGGATATCGCCGGCGTCGTCGCTGGGATGTCGTACGTCTTCTTCGCTGTGATCGCGAACTTCGACGTGGTGCTGGCAAAGATCTTTCTCCGTCCGAATGTCGCCGGTCAGTACGCGGCGCTTTCGACGATCGGGAGCGTCGTGACTTTTCTGCCCGCCGCGGTCGCGGTGATCGTCGTTCCCAGCGCGGTCAAGGCCGGCGAGTCGGAGGCGGCCCGGCAACGTGTCCTGCATCTGTGCGCGATCATGGTGGTCGTCGCGGCCGCCCTCGCGATCATCCCAGCGCTCATCGCACCGGGGTTCGTCGTGAAGGTGATGTTCGGAACCAGGTACCTCTCGAGCACTTCGGGAGTCCTGCCGATCGTCTGTGCCGGCGGAGGGCTTGCCCTCCTCTACCTCCTCGTCACCTATACGGTGGCGATCGAGGATTCGAGCTGGATGTGGCTTTTGGGAATCGGGATGCTCCTCCAGTTCGGCCTGATCGCTGCGTTTCACGCGTCGGTGACTCAGGTCGCGGGCATGCAGGCGGTCACCGTGCTCGTGCTGCTGCTCGTCAACGAGATCTGGTTCCACCCCCTGCTGCCCTGGTCACTGCGTGGCTGAGGAGAGTCCCGCGCTGTCCCTCATCCTGCCGGTCTACCGCGGCGCAGGCTGGATCGAGGACAACATCCGTACGGTATTGCGTACGCTGGGTTCGGTACCGGGTGGAGTCGAGCTGATCGTCGTCTGTGACGGCGATGACGACCTCGCCTCCGACGCCGCGCAGCGCGTCGCCGACGAGGACGACCGGGTGCGCGTGTTCCGATACCCGCAGAACCAGGGCAAGGGGTTCGCGATCTCCTTCGGAGTCGGGCAGTCGCGCGGAGCGCTGATCGGCTGGCTGGACGCCGACCTCGACATCGATCCCGAGATGATTGCTCGCGCGGTCGCCGAATTCGACCGAGCACCGATCGACGCGGCCATCGGGTCCAAGCGCCACGGAGGGTCCTCCGTCCAATATCCCACGATCCGACGCGTCTACTCCTGGGGCTACCAGATGCTCGTGCGAGCGCTGTTCCGGCTGGACGTGCGAGACACGCAGGTCGGCGCGAAGGTCTTCCGCCGGGAGATGCTGACCACCGTGACCCCGCTGCTGCTCGTCAAGCGCTATGCATTCGACCTGGAGGTTCTGGCGGTCGGGGCTGAGTTCGGATTCGATCGGGTGGTCGAGGTGCCGGTCGACCTCGCCTATCGCTTCTCCGGGACCAGCATAAATTTGGGGGCTGTGCGCAACATGCTGCTCGACACACTCGCCATCGGCTACCGGCTGCACCTCCGTCACTGGTACGCCCGCCGCTTCGCGGAGGTCCAGCGCGCCCGTGCGGCGAGTCAGGCTGCCGCCCATGCCGTCGAGGCCGGCCGATGAGCGCCGCGCGCGGCATCCTCGTCGGTCTCGGCCGCATGGGCAGCTACCACCTGCGCGTGCTGCGTGCCCTTGCCGAGGTGGAGGTCGCCGCGATCGTCGATCCGTCGCCGGAGCGACGCGCGACCGCGCCGGACGCGATCCCCACGTTCGCCGAGCTCGAGAGCGCGCTGGCCAGGGTGTCCCGCAGACTTCGTCTGCGTGGCCACCCCGGCCGGCGCGCTGCGTGGATCTGCCCAACAGGCGCTCGCAGTCGGGGCTGTCGGTGCTCGTCGAGAAGCCGGTGGCCACCGACGAAGCGGTCGCCGCCGCGCTCGTGGCCGAAGCGGAGCGCCGCGGCGCCGTGTTCGCGGTCGGCCTGGTCGAGCGCTGCAACCCCGCAGTCGAGGCGCTGCGGGCTCCTCCTCTCCGAGGAGCGAGCCGGCCGGATCTACCAGGCGCACGCACGGCGACTCTCCCCGTACCGGGTCGGGAGTCGCCGGTCGGCGTGGCGCTCGACCTCGCCACTCATGACCTCGACGTGATCCGGTTCGTAACCGGGAGCGAGAATCGATCGGGTCTACGCCGAGACGGCCGCACGAACCGGAGCCGGGCGATGAGGACCTCGTCTCGGCGACGCTGCGGCTGGAGTCGGGGACCACCGGGATCGTCGAGGTGAACTGGCTGACGCCGACCAAGGTCCGCCAGCTCGCGGTCACATGCGAGCAGGGGATGTTCGTCGTCGACTACATCACCCAGGACCTCACTTCCACCAGCACCCGCGAGCGATATCGAATGGGACATCCTGCGCATGGTGCGCGGGACCGGAGAGGGCGACATCCTTCGCTACGGGATCGCCCGGCGTGAGCCGCTCGTCGTGCAGTGGGAACGGTTCCTCGCCGCGCTCTGGGGTGACGGGGGCCCGCCGCACGGGTCGGACGGGGTCGCCGCCCTGTCGGTGGCCCGGGCGGTGAAGAGTCGGGACGTGCGCACAGGCCGTCGTACCGGGCTACCGGCGACCGTGCCGCGCTGATGCCGACCTCTCGGTCGTCATTCCCGTCTTCAACGAGCGGGCCGAGGATCTGCGCACGACGCTCGACGCGCTCACCGCGGGGCTCCGCGCCCCGAGCTGGGAGATCCCGAGATCGTGCTGGTCGACGACGGGTCAGAGCCGCCGCTGACCGCCCCGCCGGTCCGCGGGCGCACGCGTGCGATTGGTCCGCCAGGACAACCGCGGGAGGTTTGAGGCACGCCGAGCTGGCGTCGCCGCGGCCCGCGGCGATTACGTCTTGCTGCTCGACTCACGGGTCACGCTCGATCCTCCCGGCCTGGCCTGGGTCGCCGAGCGCGTCGAGGCGGGCGCGCCGGTCTGGAACGGGCACTGCCTGATGGCCAACCCCGAGTCGCCCTACGCGCGGTTCTGGAACGTTCTCACCTACTCGGCGTTCGCCGACTACCTCGACTCATCCCCGCACCACCTCGTTCGGCCTGGAGGAGTACGACCGCTTCCCCAAGGGGACCGGACATTCCTGGCGCCGCGCGCAGTGGTTGCTGGACGCGATCGAGAGCTTCGACTCGCGCTATGACGAATCGCGCTTCAGCTCCGACGACACCCACATGCTCCGGGCGATCGCGGCGCGCGAGCGCATCCACATCTCGCCGTAGTTCGCCTCCGTCTACCGCAACCGCGAGGCATTCGGCCCGTTCCTGCGACATGCCATGCACCGGGGAACGACGTTCTACGACGGGTTCGCGCGCCTCGGGACCCGCTTCTTCCGGCGTGTCGTCGTGGCGCTGCCCGGGTCGGTCGCCGGGGTGGCCTGATTGCTGCGCCGCCCACGGACGGCGCTCGCCGGCGGCCGTGTGGCCGAGCGGGGCGGGCATCGTCTTCGCGCTGCGACGGCGGCGGCCCGCTCGCGGAGGCGCTCGCATTCGGCGCGCTCGTCGTGCCGTTCGCGCGCGTTCTCCGCCGGGATCTGGCACGGTGCGTGGCTCGCGTCTCGGGGCTGGTCTGCGAGCGTGATCGCGATCGTCTACGGCACGACCGGGGAGCTGATCAAGCTCGCTCCGGTGATCGTCGAGCTGCAGCGGCGCGGGCACGAGCCGCTGATGCTCTGCACCGGCCAGCAGGTCGACCCAGATCCCGGCCTTCCAGCGCGAGCTCGGGCTCCCGCCGGTCGCGCTGTGGCTGGCGCGTGGATCGGGTGGCGACAGACCTCGACGCCAAGCGCGAGATCCCGGGTTGGGCGACGCGGGTCGCGCGTCTCGGTGCTGCGCGGCCGCGGTCGCGGCTGGGGCGGCTGCTGGCCTCCGACGGGCGCCGGCCGTTCGTCGTCGTCCACGGCGACACGTTCACGACGGTGCTCGGCGCGCTGGCAGGTCGTGCGCTCGGCGTGCCGGTCGCCCACATCGAGGCCGGGCATGCGCTCGGGCGACTGGCGCAACCCGTTTCCCGAGGAGCTCAACCGCCGGATCGCGGCGCGTCTCGTCGACGTGCACTTCGCGCCCGGGCGAGCGGCCGGTCGGCCAACCTGCAGCGCGAGCGCGTCGGCGGCGAGATCGTCGACACGCGGCAGAACACGATCCGCGACGCGGTCGACCTCGTCGGCGATGCGGTCGCCCCGGCCGTCCAGTTGCCCGAGGAGCCGTTCGGGCTGGTCTCGCTGCATCGCTTCGAGCTGATCGAGCGCGAGGACGCGTTCGGCGCGCTGCTGGAACTCCTCCACGAGCACTCGCGCCGTCAGCCGCTGCTGTTCGTCGACCATTCGACGACGGCCGCGGTGATCGATCGCTCCCCCGCTCTCGCGCGACTGTTCGATGAGCGCTTCCGCCGGATCCCCCGCCAGCCGTACCTGCAGTTCATCGCGCTGCTGCGCCGCGCCATGTTCCTGGTCAGCGACTAGCGGCGGTTCCAGGAGGAGTGCGCGTTTCTCGGCTTCCCGTGCGTCATCCATCGCGCGTCTCCGAACACGACACTGGGCTCGATGGCTCGGTCGTGCTCTCGCGCCTGGACCTCGCAGGTCGTCCGGGACTTTCTCGCCGACCCGGAACGGTGGCGGGTTGCCGCGCGGCTGAGACCGGGACGCGGCCCGAGCGCACGATCGTCGACGAGCTCGCCGCGCGCGGCGCCGTCTGAGCCGTGAGAGCGCCGCGACCCGTCGGCCGACGCTCATAGACTCGGCGCGCGTGATCACGTTCTGCACGGTCGTGACTCCCTCGACCTCGGTGCAGGCCGGGCTTCTCGCGCGGTCGCTGCGCCGACATTACCCCGACGCGCGGCTGCTCGCCGCGTCGCCGCGGGCGGTCAGCCCGGATCAGGTCGCCCCATTCGAGCTCGTGGAGGAATTGGGAATCGACTCCCCGCCGGCGCTGCTCGCCTACGCGCTGCGGGACGCCGAGACGGCGATCTACATCGATCCAACCGTCGACGTGTATGCGCCGTTCACGCCGGTCCTCGACCTGCTCCAGGACGCCGCCATCGTGTTGACGCGCCGCATGTCAGACCTTCCCCAGGACGGGGAGCGGCCAGACGCGGGCGATCTGATCAGCGCCGGTCACTACTCCTCGGCGACCGTGGCCGTCCGCGCCTCGGCCGAGACGGCGAGGTTTCTGGGCTGGTGGCGAGAGGCTCGCGCCGAGGCGCGCGAGCGCACCAAGGAGCCCGTCGACGGACGACTGCTCACCTCCGGCTACGGACGCTTCGGAAATATCGCGGTCTGTGACCACCCAGGTTGCGGCGTGAGTCATTGGAACCTGCACGAGCGCCCCCTCACCCGCTCCGACACGGGCTATCGCGCCGGGGGCGCGCCGCTCGTGAGCTTTGACTTCGAGGGATTTCGCGCTGACCGTCCGTTCTGGCTCAGCGAACGGTCGACCCGCGCTCGCGTCGTTGGCGACAGCGCGCTCTCCGAGCTGTGTGCGACGTATGCGCAAGCGCTGAAGTCAGCCGGGTGGACGCCGCCGCGCACCGATATTCGGAAGCTCCAACGACTCGGCAACGGCCAGCGCGTCGACAACTACGTGCAACGCTGCTGGCATCAGGCGCTCGAGGAGGGTCTCGACTTCGGCGATCCGGTCGACCCCGACGCGGCCGACGCGTTCTCCGACTGGATGCGCGAGCCCTCGGACAAGGCTCCTGATACCGGGATCAACGACTACCTGTACTCCGTGTACGATGCGCGGCCCGACCTGCACGTCGCGTTCCCGGACATCCACGGAACCGATGGCCCACACCTGATCCAGTGGGGGCTGAGCCAAGCCGGCCATGAGACGCTCGCTGAGCTGGTTCCGTTCCACCCGGACGGATCGTCAGGTGCGAGGATCGCGACGGAGGTCATCGGCTTCCTCGGCGAGGCCTCGGGCTTGGCCGAGGCCGCGAGGCTCTACGTGGGCGCCCTGGAAGCGGCTCGGGTTCCCGTCTCCACCCGGACCCTCGTCCCCGAGCTGCCGGTCGACGATGACGCGCCCGCAACAGCCCACGCGCCCGCGGTCGAGTGGCGTGAACGAGCGCCATCGGGTGAGCCCGCGTTGAACCTGGCCTGCATCAACGGTGATCATCTCGCGAGCTTCCTGCGACGCGAGGGCGCCTCCGCGCTGGGAGGACGGCCAACGATCGGCCAATGGGGCTGGGAGACCGACGTCCTGCCACCGAGCTGGGAGGACGCGTTCACTCACGTCGATGAGGTCTGGGTCTACTCGCGGTTCATGGCGCAGAACCTCGGCCGCCTTCTGCCGGTCCCGGTGGTCGTCGTTCCGCCACCGATCGTCGTCGGCGAGCCGGGACCATTGCCGCCGGGGCTGCTTGACCGCGAGCGGTTCACATTCGTATCAATGGTCGACCTGTTCAGCACCCTCGAACGCAAGAATCCAGGCGGTCTGGTCGAGGCGTTCGCCCGCGCGTTCGCGGAGAACGAGGGTCCACGGCTGCTCGTCAAGACGATCAACGCCGTCCATCGCCCGCGCGCCATGGACGAGCTCCGATTCATCGCCCAGGGGCGCACGGACATCGTCTTCGCCGACGTGATGCTCTCCGCGCAGGAGAAGACCGAGCTCCGCGCGGTGCCGACTGCTACGTCTCGCTCCACCGCAGTGAAGGGTTCGGGCTTCCGCTCGCCGAGGCGATGGCCCTCGGGACACCAGTCATCGCCACCGGCTACTCCGGCAACCTCGACTTCATGACCCCAGCCAACAGCCTTCTGGTCGACTGGCATGAAACCTATGTGGGCCTGGCTCTCGTGTGTATCCCGCGCATGGGCACTGGGCCGAACCGGACCTCGACCACGCCGCCGCGATGTTGCGCGAGGCGTGGTAGTCGCCGGCGCGGCGCGCCGAGCGTGCCCTCCGCGCCCGGCAGGACATCGAGCATGGGTATTCCCCCGTGCGGTCGGGCTGGTCGCCCGTTCTCGGCTCGAGTTAATTGCTGCCGGCAGCCGCGGCGGCCAATCGGCTGAGCGCATTGACCTGGCGCTGGGCCGCATCGAGCAGGCACTCGCGATCGACCCGGCTGCGGGCGCCGGCGGGCCGTCGGGAGTTGCGCGGCGTGCGGTGCTCCGGCTGATCCGTCCCTTCACGTACCACGAGCGGGAGGTCGATCGCTCGGTACTGGAGGCGCTGCGGACGATCGAGCGCCAGATCGACCGCTGAAGGTCGTTCAGGCCAGACCGGCCAGCATCGCGTCAGTGACTGTCTGCCAGCTCACTGCCGCCGCGCGGCGCGCTCCCGCGGCGCCGAGACGCCGCGCGACTCGCCGACGCGACGCGAGACGGTCCATCGCCTCACCGAGCGCGGCGGGCTCAGGGGCGACGATGAATCCGGTGACGCCGTCGTCGACGAGTTCGGTGGGACCACCAGAGTCGGTGGCCGTGTCACGGGCTTGCCACTCAGCATCGCCTCCAGCGTGATGTAGCCGTAGTCCTCGCGGTCGGGCACGAACGGGACCGCGATCGCCGAGGCATAGGCATCGACGAGGCGAGCGTCGTTCAGGTAGCCGAGCAGATGGATCCTCGGGTCACCCGCTGCAAGCTCGCGCAGCGGACCTTCCTGTGGGCCGGTGCCCGCGATATGGAGCTCCACTCCGCTTTGCACGTGGGCCATCGCCCGGACGATGAGGTCGATCCGCTTCGGCGCGTCGAGGCGGCTCACGGTGAAGAGGTGGCGGCCGCGTCCCTGGTGGATTCCGCGCAGCCCGCTCGGGGGATGCGCGACCGGGACGGACGTCGGGTCGGCGAAGTACCCGGGGCGGCCGGCGGCACTCGTCGCGGACATCGCAACCGAGCGAACGATCGCGGTCGGGGCGCGCCCGATCGCGTCGAAGGAAGCGCACGACCTGCCGGATCAACGGTGCGGGAAGGCCGTACACCTCCTCCGGGACGTCGTCGCGCCGCCGCAACGCATCCAGGCGCGCGAAGCATTCATGGAGGTGGTCGCGGCTCGGCGCAGGGGTCTCGAGGAACCGCGCGAGAGCGCGCACCTCGGGGTGATCGGACTCCGCCCGCGTCGGCCAGTCGGGTGGATATGTGTCGTAGAGGCCGCGCAGCGGATGGACGAGGTAGCAGACATGCCGCGGATGAGCTGCCATCCAAGCCGGATATTTGCCGCTGATCACGAGGTCGTATCCGGAGACGTCGAGCTGCAGACCAGCGGCGGTAGCTGTTGACGATCTCCCAGAAGTTACGTTCAGGCGTAGGGAGCTTGACCAGGTCCGCGTGATGCTGTGTGTGGCGGTTGAGGTGCTCGAGCATTCCCCACCACAGGTTCTCTGCCCCTCCGATCGCAAGAAGCGGAACCGGGCTCGGAGCGAGAATCGCGATGTCCATCGGGAGGCGATTGTCCCATCCCCGGTGCGTCGCTGCGGTGAGCCACAATGACCGCATGCCCCGTCTCGCCGTCGCCACCACCTTTCCGGTCCATCCAAGGCTGGGCGGGGGCCAGGTCCGCGTCTACAACCTCTACCGCCAGCTCGCACGGTGGTTCGACATCGAGATCGTCTCGCTCGGCGCGCACCACGATGTCGCGCGGGTGATCAAGCTCGCTCCCGGTCTGCGCGAGACCACCGTGCCGAAGACGAGAGCCCATGACGAGGCCGAGCGCCTCCTGGAGATCGAGTGCGGACATGTCGTCACCGACATCGCGATGGCCGACCTCTACCGACTCACCCCGGAGTACCTCGATGCGCTTGGCGCGGCCGCCGCGGGAGTGCGTGCGGTCATCGCCTCCCACCCCTTCACACTGGATGCGATCCACAGCATCTCCGCCGCCCCGCTCTGGTATGAGGCCCAGGACGTCGAGTACACGATGAAGGCCAGCCTGCTCCACGGCGCGCGGGGGGCCGAGCCGCTGCTGGTGACCGTGGAACGTGTCGAACGTACCTGCCGTCCGGCGAGCAGGCCCCACTCTATATGGGTGTGCTCCACCGAGGACCGAGACGAGCTCACGCGGCGCTACGGAGCCGATCCCGCCCGGATGGCGGTCGTGCCCGACGGAGCCGACCTCGATGGTCGCCGATTCACCGACGGCGAACGGCGGCGGCGGTTACAGGCTCAGCTCCGGCTCGGCGAGCGCATGCTGGCGGTGTTCGTCGCAAGCTGGCACCCGCCGAACATCGAGGCAGCCCAGGCGATCCTCGCGCTCGCGGAGCGGGTGCCCGCGATCGACTTCCTGATCCTCGGCAGCGTGGGGCTCGCCTTCACGGACGGCCGCATCCCTAAAAACGCGCAGCTGGTGGGGCCGGTCAGCCCTCAGTTCGAGCAGGACGCCCTCGCCGTCGCCGACGCCGCGCTCAATCCGGTCACGTCGGGATCCGGCACGAACCTGAAGATGCTCGACTATTTCGCGTGTGGCGTTCCGGTGATCTCGACGGGAGTTGGAGCCCGCGGGCTGTCGGTCCTCGCCGATCGCCACTACCTGCAGGCTGAGCCCGAGGGCTTCCGGTCCGCGCTGCGCCGCCTCGCCTCGATGGAACCCGGCGACATCGATGCGATGACCGCCGCGGCGCGCTCGCACGTCGAGACCACGCTGTCGTGGGAGGCGGTGGCACACGAACTGATGCAGACGTTGTACTCTTTCGACGCGGGCGAGCCGGCGCCGGCGTGAACGGCGCCGACCGGTCGCCTACATTTCGCTGTTGTGCGCCTGCGTCGTCAACCGCCTCCAGACCGCGCCCCCTCGCCCGAGTCGGCCGAGATGCAGGCCGTACAAGCCGCGCTGGCAGATCCGACGAGCGGGCCAGAGATCCGTGCGCTTCTCTCGATCGGCACTCGCCGCGAGGCACGGGATCGGCACGCGGTCTCGGTTCTCCTGTGCGCATCGCTGGGGCGTGCGAGCTCGACCATCGACGTCGGCGCGCATTCAGGCGCGATCCTGAGAGTAGATTGTGCGGGTCGCGCCCGAGGGCCGACATCTCGCATACGAGCCCATCCCGGAGCTCGCGGCCAGTCTCCAGGCGGAGTTCCCGGGGGTGGAGGTGCGGAACGCGGCGCTCTCCGACGAGAACGGCGAGGCACGCTTCGTTCAGGTCGATTCCGCTCCCGGAGTTCAGCGGCTTTCGCGAGCGCAACTACGACGGCCTCGACGCCGTCGAGAAACACGAGATCACGGTGCGCACCGAGCGGCTGGACGATGCTCTGCCCGACGGCCTGGTGCCGCGTCTGATCAAGGTGGATGTCGAAGGTGCGGAAATGCTCGTACTGCGCGGCGCCCAGAGGACGATTGCGCGTCACCGTCCGAGCATCCTGTTCGAGCACGGGATCGGTGCCGCCGATCGGTACGGAAGCGGTCCCGGGAGAGGCTGCTACGAGCTCCTCGTCTGACGAGGTTGCAGATGCGGATCTTCGACCTCGACGGCGTCTGGACCCTTACGACGACAAGCGCTTCGAGGACGTCTTCGCCGAGCCGGTGTGGAACTTCCTCGCGGTTCCGTGACTTGGGCGCCGGGCGGATGGCCAGGATCAGCCGCTGCGGCGACTCAGACGCAGGCTCGTAAGCGCGGCGCGCACACGTGGCCGGGTTGCGCGCCGCGGTGGGACAGCCGCCGGGCTTGAGCGCTTGGAGCAGATCGTCGCGCGCCACCCCTCGCGGAGGTCCGCCGGGAGCTCGCCTCACTCCGCGACGAAGTCGCAGCCACGACCGTCTGGGCGCAAGAGGGGGCAGGGCTCTCGGGATGGCTTGCCGAGCGTGCGGAGGAGGACCGGGCCTCCTTCCAGCGCAGGCTTGAGGAGCTCTCGGAGCGTTCCCGGCGACTCAGCGCTCGGTGGCGCGGCGCTCGGGCTGGAGACGTTTGAGGCTTCGACCGGTGCCCGCGTGGTCGGTTTCCGCGGGGGGCCATTCTCGGAGCGCGACGTACCTCGGCGTTGAGGAACGTCTTCCGGGGAGCGGAGAGCGAGATCAGCGGTCGCCAGCGTCCCCTACGTGTGACCCGCTGCGCGGCCATCCCCCGGTGCTCGATCTCGGCTGCGGTCGGGGGGAGTTGCTGGAGACGCTCCGGCTCAGAGGGCATCCAAGCGCGCGGAGTCGACCTGGACGCCGACATGGTGGCGCGCTGTCGCACGAAGGGGTTGGATGTCGAGCAGCAGGATGCATTGGCCGCGCTCAGCGCCGAGTGGCGCTGGTCGAGCGTCGGGGCGGTCGTCGCAGCTCAGGTGATCGAGCACCTGCCGTACCCCGACCTCAACGCACTCCTGCGCGAGACAAGCCGTGTTCTGATACCCGGCGGGATCGCCATCCTCGAGACCGTCAATCCACACAATCCGCAAGCGCTCAAGCATTTCTGGCTCGACCCGACCCACCAGCACCCGCTGTTCCCAGAGGTCGTCCTCACGCTGCTTCGATTGAGCGGGTTCGCCGAGGGCTACATCTGGCACCCCCAGGGAGGCGATGACCCCGAGCGCAACCGGGCCGACCAGCCTGACTACGTGATCGTCGCAACGAGCCCGCACCCGTGAGCGGCACGCCCCGCGCCCACGCCCCTGCTTAGATTGCCCCCGTTGTCCCGCTGTCTGACGTATCCCGTGGCCAAGCCCTCCTTCCAACACTCCGTCGTCCGTCGTAGAGCCGGTCTCGCTCGCGCCGCATGACCGTCGTCCCCCGCGTCAGCGCGCGGTGGCGACCGTCGCAGTGAGTCCTCGGCCGCGTTCCTTCTGTACACGGCGTACGCGCTGTTCGTCACCTGGCCGCTGGCTCTGCATCCCGGGTCGATGCTGTCCGGCACCTCGGTCGCGGGTGACCTGGGCGGCTCGGTCTCCTCGTTCGCATACGCCGTCCAGCATCACGTCTTCCCATTCGCTCCGGCGCTCGAGACCGGGTTGAACGCGCCTCAAGGGCTCCAGCAGCCATGGGTCGACAACTGGGTCGGGTTCGCCGGCAACGCGCCTCTCTACGTCCTGAGCTGGGTGTTCGGTGCGGTCGCGGGCAGCAACCTCTTCCTGTGGCTGAGCTACGTCATCAGCGGCCAGTCGATGTTCCTGCTCATTCGGCGGATCTTCGGGAGCTTCGGGGCGGCGCTGCTGACCGGCTTCGCGTTCGGGTTCTTCCCGTGGGCGATCAACAAGCTCAACGGCCACTACCAGTACATGGACGGCTTCATCTTCGTCCTAGGGGTGTGGCGGATGCTGGAGCTCAGCCAGCGCCCGACCGTCCGCAACGCCCTGCTCGCCGGGAGCGCGATCGCGGTCGGTCTATGGCGGACCCCGTACTTCTTTCTCATCGGCGGTGTCGGATTCGCGGTGATGGAGATCGTGCTGATCGTCGTGCTCGGCGAACGTGGCCGACTGCGTGCCGGCATTCGGTCTCGCCGCGGCCGCCATGGTGCCGATCGTGGCGCTGCTGATCGGCCTCGGAGCGCTCGCTCACTTCGCGGGCGGGACGCAGGCCGGAGCGATCCGGATCCAGTCGATCACTGAGCTCTACACCTACAGCGTCCATGGGCTCGAGTGGATCCTGCCCGATCCCAACAACTTCATCTTCGGCGGGCTCACCACCTCCTACCTCAACGCTCACCTCGAGGGCTCCAACTACTCGGAGGCATCAATCTATCCTGGGCCTGAGCGTGATCCTGTCTCGCGTTCGGTGGCCTCGCCCTCACGCTGCTGCGGATCCGTTCCGTGAGGCGCTCGGCCGCGTCCGACCCACGGGTCGTGGCGTCGATAACGGGCATTCTGCTGGCGCTCTTCGGAGCCTGGTTCTCGGCATCCCCCGAGGTGCACCTGTTCGGTGTCGCGATCCCGACGCCCTCGGATCTGCATCTTCCAGTTCACCAGCACGTTCCGGGTCTACTCGCGCTTCGTCGAATTGATCGAGCTTGGGCTCTGCCTGCCGATGGGCTGGGCCGTCACCGTGATCCTCCGGCGACGCCGAACCGCTACGTCGTTGGCCGCCTTCGCGGGGCTCGCGGTCATCCTCGTCTGCGACCTGTGGGCGCGACCCGCTACTCGGACGGTGTCCCTGACCCCTCCGGCGCCGTATGTCTGGCTCCGGCATCACCAGGGCGGGATCGTGGCCGACTATCCAATCGAACCCGCGGCCTACCCCGACTACGCCGACCTGTATTGGCAGACCTACGATCGCCACCCGCTCTTGCAGGGGTATGCAACGGGGTCCGAGGCCGAGTCGATGAAACTTCGACCTCGTCAACCTGCCCGAGCCGAAGGTCGCTTCCTACCTCGCCGCTCTCGGCGTCAAGTACATCATCGTGCGGCCCGGCCAGCCTGGAGCGACGACTGCGACCGCCAGGAAGTACCACTACAGAATCCGCTTCGCCTCTCCCGAAGGCAGCGTCTGGCAGGTGGATGCGGCTCCCGCACCGACGCGCGTGGACATGCTCGACGGGTTCTCGACGGTCGAGGGTTCGCCCGGGTTGGAGTACCGCTGGATGTCAGGGCCGGGTGTCCTCGGGATCTACGACGAGCACTGCTCCTCCTGCACCGGGAGGGTGGTCTTCTACAGCACCAGCAACGTCGTCGCGCGAGTCCTCACGGTCTCTCAGGGAGGGCACGTCCTCGCTCGCGTGGGGATTCCCGCGGGGACGCTCGGCTCGGTCGCCGTTCCCGGCGTGCACCTGCACAACGGGGCCGCACGGCTCAACCTGACGACCAACATCCCGCCACAGCAGCCGGGTACCGGTGATCCGCGGTTCCTATCGGTCACGGTCACCGAGCCGAAGTTCCGCCCCACGGGCTGAGCCCGAGGCGGCCCGCTCAGCTGGGTCGGGCCTGGAACAACTCCTCCAACCGAGCACGGGCGACGGCGCCGACCGCCGCCGGCGCGAACGATGCTCGCACCTCGCGCTGGGCACGTGAGGCCCGCTCTTGCGCACTCGTTGGCTCTGCGGCGACCGCCCGCATCTGCGCGGCGGCATGGTCAAGATCCGGCTCGGCCCAGGTGCCGTCGGGGGAGATCTCGCAGTCGGGCCTACCCTGACCGGGCTCCAGTCGACGAGGTAGCTGTTGGACGGCGTCGTGAAGTCGGTGTTGCCCGAGTAGCCGGTAGCGATCACCGGCGTGCCGAGCGCCATCGCCTCGGCCAGCGAGTCCGAAGCCCTCGCTACGGTGCAACGAGACGTAGCAGTCGGCGCGCGCCACAGCGCCGCCTTCTGCCCCGGTCGAGGTACCGTCGACGAACTCGATGTCCGGATGGCCGCCGGCGCTGTAGCGCAGCTCCTCGGCCGCCTGCTCGCGCAAATCGCGCGTTGATCGTCTTGACGATCAGACGCGGGCCCTCGCCGGGCGCGAACGCCCGGGTGAACGCCTCAACGAGGCCGAGCGGGTTCTTCCGCCGCAGTGTGCTGAACAGGTCGAGCATGAACAGGAACGTGAAGCGGTCGTCCTGCGCGATGGTCAGCTCCCCGTCAGCGAACGTCGGCGGAATGACCGCCGGCGGGACCACGACGACGGGTCTGGGGACGAGTCGGCCGAGGTTCCGCGCCACGAAGTCGGAGGTCACCCAGACCTCGTCGACGAGATCGAAGGCACCGCCCCAGCTCGGCGGGATCACATCCGTCTCCCATGCCCACTGGCCGATCGTGACACGGTTCCCGAGCAGCTGCGGACCACGGGCGCGGACGAGCGACGCGAGAGCGTCGCCGTTGACGCAGGCCAGGTTGAACACCGGCACGGCCTCGCTGGTTCGATCGCGGTAGGTGCGCGAGCCGTCCCGTGCCGGGCTCCCTGCGGCTGGATCGTCCACCGGTACTGCGGTCGTGCTCACCGGCACCCCCGCGGCGGTGAGCCCTGCGATGTAGAGCCTGGCGGCCTCGGCGAGTCCGAGGCTCTCGGACAGATATCCGATCACGTTCACGGCCAGATGCGCGGGTCCCGCGAGTCGTTCCTCGCCCGGCGCCGCAGGCAGGAGCGACGGCAACAGCTCTCGTCTTCCGTGCTCTCGGCTCCACGCCACGAGGCCCACCCCTCCGTCCCCGTCGAGGTTGCCAAAGGCGGCCTGGAGATCCGGGCGGCTGCGGTAGGCGGCAAGCAGGTAGCGGGTCACGCCGTACCGGCCACCGTCCGAGGCTGGCGGCACGCATCCAATCGGTGAAGGCGTCGGCTGCCACCGCGTCGCCCGGGTCCCCGAAATGCTCACCCTCACCCCTCGCCTCTCGCCACAGCGCGGCCACGAGCGGATCGACGGCCTGACCGTTGCCAAGGCGCGTCAGATCATCGAACCGGTCGCTCATCGGATCGTCCGCCGCCGCAGTCGGTGCACGGCTCGCTGGAGCGCCACCGCCCGATCGCGCAGCACAGGGCGCAGCTGCAATCGCCAGCGCGGCGTGCTGCAGCTCCTCGGGGACGATCGCGTGCGGCCCGACGAAGCCGCTGCTGATCGGGTCCGGGTAGATCGCGTCGAGCTCGCCGATGAAACGTCGCGGAAGTCGCCTCCACCCTGTTCGAGTCCCGCCCACCATCAGCTCGGCGACCTGGTGGCCTGATCCGCCGAACCCCGGCCTCGGGCCGGGAGAGCGCGCGTTGGTACAACTCGGCGTGGCGCCTGGCGTACTCGGACGAGGTGAGCGCAGCACCCGCCGCTCGCACGCCGTCGACCTGGCGGTCGGGCCGGCCCGGGGACGAGCGCCGGAGCGGCCGCGCGGGCGCTCGCCTCCGCATCCCAGGGCACGAGCAGCGCGAGCCCCTCGCCGGAACAGGTCCCGGAGCGAGGTGCACGCCGCGAACAGCGCGGGGACACCGAACTCGGCTGCCTGGAACGGGATCAGGCCGAACCCCTTCGAAGGTCGTCGGATAGACGACCGCCGCGGCGTGCGCGAGGAGATGGCGCCTGCGCGCCTCTCCGACCGGGCCGAGGTCGAGGACCCGTTCGGCGAGCCGCGGGCGAGGCGCCAGGTACGCCGCCTCCTCCTCGGCCGAGGACCCGGCGTCGACGTGCGGACCCGCGAACACGAGCTTGCCCTCGAACTCGCCCAGCGGGAGCGCCTCGAGCAGCCGCAGCGCGAACCGGCGGTTCTTGTGTGCGAAGTCGGTGCCGAGGCAGAGCAGATAGGGGCACTGCGGCAGCGGGACGTCGTCCGTTTCCGTTCGGTACAGGGCCGCCGAGGTGCGCAACCGCGAGGGGGATCACGGTGCCGCCGCCCCTTCCGAGCTCCAGCGACTGCGCGTCGGCGGCGGCGTGCGGGCCGAGGAAGACGACCGCGTCGGCGGAGGCGAGTGCGACCTCGGTGAGCTCGCGGTAATCCCGCCAGACGTCGCGGAGTCGAAGTAGGCGGCGGTGCGGTAGGCGATGAGTCGAGCTGGGTGATGACGAGCCGCCGGCCGAGGCGACGGAGCAGCGGCAGGTCCCGGGGTGCGCCGAGCTGGTAGGGCCGTGCCCACGTCGGTCGCCTCAGCCGACTCAGCGGCGGATTCGAGCAGTAGCTCGACGCCGAGCCGGGCAGCCAGTCGCGGATCGCCTGCCCAGGTCGTCGAGCACAAGGGCTCGGACGCCGCAGACCGGTATGCGCCGAGCCCGTCCGACCAGGTCGGGGTCGCGACCGCAGTGCCGGTCACCGAGGCGCCGGGGCAGCGACCGTCGATCGTCACCGAGGCGGCCGGCCCCGCGGGGGCGTCACCGCGATCGCCGCGGGCGAGCCACGGTCGCGGTCGAGCTCATCGCTCCAGGGCCGCGAGGCAGAGGATAGCGGCGGGCGAGGGCCTCGTTCAGGCCGGCGCGCTGTCGCGCCTGACACCGCCGACCAGCACGTCGTCGGCGATCACGTCACGCAGGCCCCGCGCCGGCATCGCTGGGTGAAGTCGATCAGAGCGTCCGGCAGCGGGAACGAGGGATCGAGCGGACCCACGAGCTCGAGACCTGGCCGGCGGATGAGGACGCATTCGGGACGGGAGCGGCGCGTCGGGTCGAAGACGGAGGCTCGCCTCCGAGATCCGCGGCAACGCATCGAGCTCGGTGCCGCTAGTCTCGACGGGCGATGCCAGCGCCGAGACGGTCGCGACGCGCGGGTCACCGTCGGCCGCAGCTCGCAGACCGTCGAGCCAGCCCGCGGTGACCACGCATCCGCCGGCCAGCGACCGCGACGTCCGCGGGCGCGGCGGCCGCGAGAGCGCCGTCGAGGTCCGCGACGGTCGCGGCCGCATCCTCGCACACCGGCGGGAGTCGAATGGGCCGCGTACAGTTCGCCCGTCTGGCGGTCAGCGAAGTCTGCAGGAGCGCGCGGTCCCCGGTCGCGAAGACGCACACCAGCGATGTCGCCCCGTCGAGTCTGCATGCGGTCGGTCCGTGAGTTCCGAGAAGGTCAACGCGATTCTCCAGACGGCCCAGGATCCCGCCGGGACGGACCTTATCGCCCGCATCTAGCATCGATGCGTGGCCTTCCCCCCGACGTTGTCATCGCGCGGGCGCGCGTCGGGCGAGCGGTTCGCGCTCTCCGCACTGCGCGAGCGGCTGGACGCCGGGTCGCTGCGCGCCGCCTGGCGGACCGACCCCGACGGCGTGCTCGGCCGAGCGCTCGAGTGCCCGCCGGAGGTGTCGTCACCTACCCGCTGGGCTCGACGGGCCGGTGACCCTGACCGCCGGCGGTCCGGCTCTACCCACACGACTGGCGTGACCTGCGGGCGCGGTCTGCGCCCGGGTCGCGGTGAGCGACGGCGCGGGCGTGCGCCGCGGACGGTGTGGTCGGCGGCGCTGCGTGCGGGGGGCCGCGGACCGGCCGGCGGACGGTCGCTGGAGCTGGAACTGCCCGCCGGGACGACCGCGCTGCACCTCAGCGTGAGCCCTGCGCGCCGGCCGGAGACCGATGCGGTCGGCCCGGGCGATCTGGGTCGATCCGGCGCTATGGGACGTCGCCGGCGCCGAGCCGGTCGACGCCGCGCCCGGCGGCCGACGAGCGCAACCGACGCTCGCCCGCGGCGGCGAGGAGCCGCTGTTCTCCGTGTTCGTCCCCGTCCACGACCCTCCGGTCTCGATGCTCGCCGAGGCGGTCGACTCGGTCCGCGGGCAGACGTTCGGCGGCTGGGAGCTCTGCCTGGTGGACGACGGCTCCCGCATCCCGCAGGTCATCGAGGCGCTCGAGCGCCATGCGGCGTCGGATCCCCGGATCCGCCTCGCTCGCCACCATGCCGCCCGCGGCATCAGCGCCGCGACGAACACCGCGCTCGAGCTCGCCACCGGCCGTTACATCGCGCTGCTCGACCACGACGACACACTCGCGCCCGACGCGCTGGAGCAGATCGCTGCGAGGATCGCCGCCGACCCGACGCTCGACATGGTCTACAGCGACGAGGACATCGTCGATGGCGGCCGCCAGGTGTGGGTCCATCTGAAGCCCGCGTGGTCGCCCGACACCCTGCGGACGAATGGCTACACATGCCATCTCGGCGTCTACCGCCGCTCACTGGTCGAGGAGATCGGCGGGCTTCCGCTCCGAGTTCGACGGGTCCCAGGACATCGACATGATCCTGCGGCTCACCGAGCGCACCGACCGCGTCGCCCACGTTCCGGCGATCCTCTACCACTGGCGCGCGCACGCCGCCTCCACGGCCGGCGGCGACGCCAAGCCGTACGCGTATGTCGCTGCCCGCAGTGCGTACGCCGCCCATCTGGAGCGGACCGGGATCGCGGCCTCCGTCGGCTATGGGCCGCCCGGGCTCTACCGCGTGGCGGCCACTGTCGATCCGGCGTCCGTGATCACGATCGCTCTCGCCGTCCGGACGGTCGACGGGCTGGCCGCCGCCGCGCGCTCCTGGGCGGCCCAGCCGCACGCCAGGTGGCGCGCGGTGCTGACGGTGCCCGAGGCGGCGCGCGCGGCCGTCTCGCGTGAGCTCACCCGCGCCGGCATCGCCGCGGACCGGGTGGAGCTGGTCCCCAGTGAGGAGGATCCCGCGGTGGCGCTCGCCACGGCCGCCGGAGGGGCGGCGGCGTGCGGCGCCGATCACCTCCTCATCCTCCAGAGCCCCTCCGTCGGGCTGACTCACGATTGGCTCGCGCGGCTGGCGGGCTACCCCAGCAGCCCGGGATCGCCGCCGCCGGACCGGTCGTCCTCGCCCCCGACGGACGGGTCGCCGACGCGGGCGTCGCCCTTCCGGAGGGGCTTGCGCTCCATCTGCTGCGCGGGAGCCGGACGTCGATGGACGACTTCTTCGGCTACGGCACCTCTGTGCACAACGTGAGCGCGCTCGACGGGGCGGTGCTCACCCCCGGGCCGGTGTACCAGGAGCTCGGCGGGCTCGACCCCGCGCTGCGTGAGCTCGCGCTCGTCGAGTACTGCGTCCGCGCGGGGCAGAGCGGCCGCCGGATCGTCACCGTCCCGGACGTTCGACTGCGCCGGTGCGGACCGGACGACGCCGTCAACGATCTGGCGGCGCTCCGGGCATTGCGCGAGCGCTGGGGACGCCCCGACGACGGTGACCCGTTCTACAACGCCGGCTACCGCCCCGACCGCGGCGACTTCAGCCGGCGCGGGGTGAGCCGATGACCGCGAGCGACCTGCTCCGGCGCGCGAGCGCCACGGTGTCCGGCGCGCGGGAGGGTGCCGCGCCCGCCGGGACCCGGGTACCACTGGCGCTGCTGCGAGCCCCGACCGGCAGCCGGGTGACGGGTGCGGACTGGAAGCTCGAGCCGGACGGCGTCCTCGGACGGGCTCTCGAGGTCTCCGCGGGGTGACGCTCTCCTATCCGCTCAGGTGGGGAGGCGAGGTGACGTTCACGGCGGGGGCACGGCTCTATCCGCATGACTGGCGCGACCTGAACGGCGCCGTCCGAGCGGCGTCTCGGTGACGACCTCGGAGGGCCTGCGGAAGCTGTGGGCGGGCACGCTGCACGCCGGCGACCGCGGTCGCCCCGGCGGCCTGCGCGTGCGGGCGGCGTCTGCCCGCCGAGACGACCGCGCTGCACCTACGGTCGAGCGGCCGCACAACCCGCCGGCCGATGATCCACTCGAGCGTGCGATCTTCGTCGAGCCGGCACTGTGGGATCCGCCGCCCCGCCGAGGCCGCGCGCCGCCGCGCCCGGAGCCCCGTCGGTGCCGCAGAAGACGACCGAGCCGCTCTTCTCCGTGCTGGTTCCCGTCCATGACCCGCCGCTGCGGATGCTCCGCGATGCCGTGGAGTCGGTGGGCGCGCAGACGTTTGGCGACTGGGAGCTCTGCCTCATCGACGACGGCTCACGCGATCCCGAGGTGATCGCGGCGCTCGAGGACTACACCGTCGACCCCCGGATCCGCTTGCGCCGCCACGACACCGCGCGCGGGATCAGCGCGGCGACCAACGCTGCGCTCGAGCTCGCCCGCGGCCGGTACGTCGCGCTGCTGGATCACGACGACACGCTCGCGCCCGACGCCCTGGAGCAGATCGCCGCGGCGATCGCCGCCGACCCGACCCTCGACATGGTCTACAGCGACGAGGACATCGTCTCCGACGGGGTCGTGCTGGAGCCGCACCCGAAGCCCGGCTGGTCGCCCGAGCACATGGCCGCGCTGATGTACACCTGCCACCTCGGCGTGTACCGCCGCACACTGGCCAGCGAGCTCGGCGGGTTCGACACGCGCTTCGACGGCTGCCAGGACTTCGACTTCGTGCTGCGGCTGATGGAGCGGACCGATCGCATCGGGCATGTCCCGCGGATCCTCTACCACTGGCGTGCCCATCCCGCCTCGACCGCGACGTTTGGCGGAGGCGCCAAGCCGCACGCGTTTCTCGCCCAACCGGCCGCCATCGCGGCCCATCTGGAGCGCACCGGCGTCGAGGCCGACGTGCGCCACGGCTACCTGCCCGGAATCCACCGGATCGTGCACCGCGTCGACCCAGGTGCGACGGTCGCGTTCGCGCTCGCCGTCGACAGCGCGATCGGGCTGTCTGCGGCAGTGCAATCGTGGCTCGGCCAGCCGCACCGGTCCTGGAAGCTCGTGGTCGCCGCCCCGGATGTGCTCCACGGCGAGCTGGCCGCCGTGCTCGCCGCCGCGGGTCTCGGCACGGGCCGCTCCGAGCTGCTCGGCGCGCCGGGGGCCGGCGCCGGACTCCCCAAGCCGCCCGTCGTGCGGCTGAGCTCGCCGATCACGTGCTGCTGCTGCAGACGCCGGCTGCCGGTCTCACCGCCGACTGGCTCACCCGCCTGATCGGATACGCGTCGCAACCCGGGATCGCCGCCGCCGGACCGGTCGTGCTCGGACGCTCGGGAACGATCGCCCAGGCCGGAGTCGCGTTGCCGGAGGGACTGCCGCTGCACCTGTTCTACGACCTTCCCCCCGTCTCGGCACCGCCGGCGACGATGAACGTCGAGCGCACTGAGCGGTGCGCTGCTCACGCCGGCATCGGTCCTCCGCGATACCGGCGCACCGAACCCGTCACTGGGCGAACTGGCGCTGATCGATTACTGCCTGCGAGCCACCGCGAGCCGCCGCCGGGCGGTGCTCGTCCCGGACGCCCGCCTGCGCGTCACCGGGCCGGACCCGGCCATGAACGACCTGCCCGCGATGTGGGCGCTGCACGCCCGATGGGCCGAGCACCGCAGCGGCGACCCCTACTACAACGCCGGCTACCTCACCGACCGCGGCGACCTGGCGATGCGGCCCGCGTGAGCCTCGTCAGCTGACCGGCTCGTCCTCGTAGCCCGGCGGCACCGCGACCGGCTCGCCGATCAACTCGACGACGGCCGCGCGCAGGATCGATGCCCACAGCGCGTACGGGATCCAGTCACGCAGCCGGGCGTGCGCCGCCTCCCGGATCGTCTGCAACCGGGCGGGGTCGCGCAGCAGCGCCCCCGCGACGTGGGCCAGCGCGTCAGGAGAGGCGGCGATGAGCTGCTCACCGGGGATGAGCGGGGCGATCTGGCTGGAGTGCTCGGTCACGACGACCGCGCCCGCGTGGATCGCGTCCAGCACCCCCGGCCAATCGACGAGGCGATCCTCGCCCTGATGAATCGAGAGCAGGATCTGCGCCTGCCCCAGCAGCTCCCACCGGGGCGCGGCCAACGGCGCCTGCGGCTGCTCGGCGGGGGCGGCGCGGCGGCGGTCACGACTTCGAGGCGGCGGCCGTCGAGCACCTGCCGGACGAGCCGGAGGCGCTCGGCGCGGCGCGGGGACTCGACCCCGATGAACAGCGCCTCGATCGGCCGGGGCGCGTGCGGATCGAAGCGATGCAGGCGCCGGCTGTATCCGGCGCGGGGCGAGCGGGCCTTGATGCCGACGCGGTGCAATGCGGCGACCGAACGTTGCGAGGTCGCGAAGACCGTGCCCGCCCAGCGAAGCGGGGAGAGCGCCGGACCGTCGCCGGCGGCGGGCGGCGGGCCGGTCCAGACGACGACGGTCCGTCGCAGGAGCTGTGGACCAGGGAGGGAGAGGCGCGTCGGCGGAGACCAGCGGCCGCGGATCGATGATCACGTAGACGGGCAGCAGCGCGTCGGGGTCCGGCGACCGCGGGGAGCTGCGTCGGCGAGAGTCACCTCGCCGGGCATGTCCTGGAGGGCCGACTCGTCCGGGCGCGTCTCGGCAGCTCCCGGGCGGCGTAGGGCTGGCCCGGGGCCACGATGAACTCGAGTCACCACGGCGGGCGAGTGTAGGACCTGATCGCCTCTCGGCGGTGCCTGCCGAGCCCTCCGTTCCTCACGTCGTCGGCGATCCAGACGCGCTCGCCGCGTTGCTAGTCGACGCCGAACAGCGACTGGCGCAGGTGCCAGATCTCGAGGCGCGGAACACCGAAGTGGAGCGCGAGCTCGGCGAGGCGCGCGCCCAACTGGCCGCTGCCCAGGAGGAGGTGCAGCGCCTCGACCAGATGCTCATGTACGGACGGCGGATGCTGCGCTACGTGCGCCCGCTGATCGGGCCGCTGCGCGACGCGCGGCGCCGCCGGCACGCCGGGTGAGCGGCTCGCCGCTCGACGGCCGCCGCCCTGGGCGCTCAGCGGCCTGCCGCGACGGATCTACCTCACGCTCCGCTACCGCGGGGTCCGCGCGCTGCTCTATCAGAGGGTGATCTTCCCCCTGCGGTTGACCCCGCTGACCGGCTGCTCGGCCTCGGCCCGGGCGCCGGCGGCGAGGCCCGCGCGGCGCGCGACTGGTACCGAGTGCACGGTCGGCCGGTGACGATCGTGATCCCGAGCTACCGCGACGCCAAGCTCGTGGCGCGCCTGGTCGCGGCGATCCGTCGCACACCGATGAGGCGCGCGTGCGGATCGTCGTCACTGATGACGCCAGCGGCCCGGATCACCTGGCCGCGCTGTCACGAATCAGGGGATCGAGATCGTCGAGGGCGAGTCCAACCGCGGCTTCTCGGCGAACGTCGACCGGGGCTGGCGCCGCTGGGCCGACGCCGACGTCGCGCTGCTCAACTCCGACGTGGTGCCGATGCGCGACTGGCTCGCCTGCCTGCAGCACGGCGCGTACGCGGGAGCCCGGCGCGGGGATGGTCGCGGCGCGGCTCTTGTACCCCGACAACCGCATCCAGTACGCCGGCACGATCCGCAACCCGCCGGCGCCGGAGTGGTTCGACCACCGCTACCGCTTCAAGGACGCGGACTGGGGGCCGGCCAACGTCGCCGGACCGACGCTCGCGGCCACCGGCGGCGGCGATGTACATCACCGCGGACGCCCGTCGGGCGATCGGCGACTTCGACAAGGCGCTGCCGATGGGCTACGAGGACGTCGACTACGGGCTGCGCGCCTGGTCGGCCGGGCGGCGCGTGCACTACGCGCCGTCGGCGACCCTGCACCACCAGGAGTCGGCGACCCGCGGCCGCGCCTTCGGCGAGCGCGAGCGGGAGTCCCAGCGCGCCTTCTGGGCGAAGTGGGCCGAGCTGCTCGACGGCCCGCGGCGGATCACCGGCGAGGACGGCCGGGTCCAGATCGTCTACGTGATGCAGGAGACGATCGTCGGCGGCGGCGCCGCGGCTCGTGTTCGAGCATCTCAACCACCTCGCCGCGCGCGGTCACGACGTCGCGCTGTGGACGCTGGACGGCCCGCCCGACTGGTTCGAGCTCCACTGCCCGGTCCGCGCCTTCCCCGACTTCGACGCGCTTGAGCGCGCGCTCGCCCCGCTGCACGCGATCAAGGTGGCGACCTGGTGGAACACCGCCGCCACCGTGTGGCGGGCGAGCGTCGTCAACGGCCGCGGCGTCTACTACGTGCAGGACATCGAGACGAGCTACTACGCCGACGATCCCGGACGCGCCGCCACGCCGTGCTTGCCTCCTATCGGCCCGAGCTCGCCTATGTGACCGAGTCGAGCTGGAACCGCGAGCAGCTCGCCGAGCTCGGCCTCGACGCCGAGCTCGTCCTGCCGGGCATCGACCACGACAGGTTCCGCCTCCGCCCGGAGATCGAGCGCCGCGACGACATGGTGCTCGCGATCGGGCGATCCAACCCGCTGAAGAACCTCGGCGCTCACACTGGAGGCGTGGCGGCGGCTGCCTGAGCCGCGGCCCGAGCTGTGCCTATTCGGGATCGAGCCGGAGCTGGCCCGCGAGCCCGGGGTCACGCTACGTCACCGCCCCGAGCGACGAGCGAGGTCGCCGAGCTCTACGCGCGGGCGACGGTGTTCGTACAGACCTCGACGCCACGAGGGGTTCTGTCTGCCCGCGCTCGAGGCGATGGCCTGCGGCACCGCCGCTCGTCTGCACCGACGCGCACGGCAACCGTGACTTCTGCCTCGACGGCGAGAACTGCCTGATGCCGGCCGCCGACACCGACGTCGGTCACCGACGCGCTGCGGCGCGGGCTGGTCGATCCGCAGCTGCGCGCCGGCTCGGCGACGGCCGGGCGTGCCACCGCCGCTGAGTACCGCTGGGAGGCGCGGATCGACGCGCTCGAGCGATTCCTGCTCGGCGAGCGCAGCGCGGCCGGGAGCCTACAGGTCCTCGGCCACCTTTGGCGCCATCCGGTTGAACACGTAGAGCCCGAGGAAGAAGATCGCGACCACGATCGCCGACCGGCTCCGCGATCTGCGCGTCGGAGCCGAGCAGGGGGCCGACGCTCGGCGTCGCGTGGGTGATGATCGCGTGGCGGAACTGCTGGAAGATCACCGCCAGCGGGTTGAGCATGTAGAGATGGAACAGCGTGCCGTGCAGGTACTTCCTGGACCTTGTCGACGGCGACGATCACCGGCGAGGCATAGAAGATGATCTGGCTGACGACCTCCCAGATCGGCTGGATGTCGCGGAAGTACACGAACAGCGCCGACGAGCAGCATCGCCAGCCCGGTCGCCAGCACGATCGAGCAGCGACGAGGATCAGCGGACACCTCCAGCCAGCGTCGAGCATCGGCCGCACGCCGCTGAGCGAGCGCGAAGACGAGTACGACGATGAGGTTCAGCCCGAGGTTGAACATCGCCAGGAGCACCGATCGAGAGCGGGATCACCATCCGCGGGAACTGGATCTTGCGCACCAGCGCCTCGTTGTCGACGACGCAGCGCACCGCGCCCAACGTCGCCTCCTGGAAGAAGGTGAACAGCACGATCGCGCCGAGCAACTGGGCGCCGTAGTGCTGCCTCGGCCGGGCCGCTGGTCCTCGCCGATCTTGGCGATCTTCGTGAAGAACACGTACAGCACGCCGAACAGCATCAGCGGCCGGATCACCTGCCAGACGAACCCGAGCGCCGAGCCGAAGAAGCGCAGCTTCCACTGCATCATGGCGATGTTGAAGGTCAGATGCCAGAACCGCCGCCAGTCGCCGGTCAGCGCCTGCGGACCCTTGATCGGCCGCCCGAGCGCGGCGTAGTCGAGCCGGCGCGCTCGACTGCTCGTCGGCGGCCTCGACGCTCATGCCGCACTCCGCGACGTCGCCGTCGATCCGGCGTCGACGCGCTCCATGGCCGAGTCGACGGGCAGGTCGACCAGGCCGCCGAATGCCGCCGGCGCCGGTGACCACGAACGAGAAGCCGCTTTCGAAGCGGTCCATGACGTCGAGGCCCGAGCCACGATGGGCGAGCTCGATCACCGGGTTGTACCGGCCGGGCGCGAGCACGTTGTCGAACGTGAACGAGAACACGACCTCCTCGCCGGCGCGGAACTCGCCCGTGCGCTCGTTGCTCGTCGCGCGTGGAGGCGACCGTCACCGCACGATGCTCGTCGTTGAGGATGTGGACGCGGCGAGCGGGATCGTAGACGGCGACCTTGAAGCGCACCCGCGCCTTCAGCGTGATCGCGCTGTGCCCTGGGGCACAGCGGCGAGCCGCTCGCCGCGCTCGTCCTCGACCCACACCTCGAGGACCCGTGCATCGCCGTCGCCGATGCGCTGGCCGTCGGCCTGCGTCGTGGCTCGCGACCGAAGTTGAGCTCCAGGTAGCGGTCGGCGACGTCCTGGGGCTCGCCGAGGTAGCACCTGGTCGCCGCGCTCGAGCAGCAGCGCGCGGTGGCAGAAGCGCTGCATCGAGCCCATGTCGTGCGTGACGAAGACGATCGTCTTGCCCTCGTCGCGCAGGTGGTTGAAGACGTCGAAGCACTTCTGCTGGAAGGCGGCGTCGCCGACCGCGAGCACCTCGTCGATCATCAGGATGTCGGCGTCGACCTGGATCGCGACCGAGAAGGCAAGGCGCACGTGCATCCCCGAGGAGTAGTTCTTGAGCTTGAGATCCTGGAACTCCTGCAGCTCGGCGAACTCGATCACCTGTCGTACGCGCCGGCGCGCCTCGCGCGGCGAGAGCCCGAGCATGATCCCGTTCATGATCACGTTGTCGCGCGCGGCGAGGTCCATGTTGAAGCCGACGCCGAGCTCGATCAACGTCGACATCCGCCCGCGCACCAGATGTCGCCGTCGGCGCGGTAGATCCCGGCCAGGCACTTCAGCAGCGTGCTCTTGCCGCTGCCGTTGCGCCCGACGATCCCGAAGAACTCGCCGGGCTCGACCGCGAACGAGACGTCGTTGAGCGCCTCGAAAGGTGCGTCGACCGGATCTGGCGCCGCGGATGCAGCACGCGCTCCTTGAGCGTGTGGACGTGCTCCTCGGGGATCGTGAACGACTTGCTCACCGACCGCGCGACCACAGCCGGCAGCCGGTCGCCGCTGGCGGCTGGATGTCGACATGGAGCACAAGGGTACCCAGGCACCGCGGGTCCGGCCCTCGGAGCTTGGCGCCGACGAGTCTCAGCCGCGCCGCTCGAGCGAAGGCGGCCGGTCAGAGCGCGCGGCAGCGCCGCGGCCGCGGGCGCCGAGCATCGCCCCGCGCGGCCCGGGCGCCGTGGTGGACAGCGACTGCGCCGCAGCGCGCCCGCGGCCCCTCGCGACCGCCGCTCGGCCCGGCCCAGGCGCACGTCGGCCCCGACGTTGCCGCGCAGGTTGCGGCGCCGCGTCCCGCCAGCTTCCCGGCGGCGACCCGCCGTAGACCTCGGCGACCGCCCGAGCCTCGTCGAAGCTGCGCCGCAGCCACTCCGAGGCCGAGTAGTCGTGCGAGTGCACCACCGCCGCGGTCGGGCACGTACACCTTCGCGTATCCCGCCCGCAGCATGTCCTGCGCGAGCAGATGGTCCTCTGCGTAGGCGACCTCCCGGAACGGCGCCCGCTCCCATGCGGCGCGGGAGACGCAGCCGTTGGCGTCGGTGAAGTACCCGAGCGGGCCCCAGAAGTCGCGCGCGGGCAACGCGCGCTGATCGGGCGCGAGCGCGATCGATCCGCGGCCGGCCGTCGGGCGAAGGAGCCGAACCAGGCCTCGAGCTCGCGACGCACGCTCGAGGCTCGCGTCCGGCCGGGCCAGGTACGGCCCGAAGACCAGGCCGACGTCCTGGGTCACGGCAAAGCCCCCGAGCAGCGCGGCTAACCACCGTGTGCCTGCCGGCACGCGCGTCCTGGGAGAGGAACGCGACGTGATCGCCCCACGCGCCTGGGACATGAGCAGGTTGCGGGTCGCGCCGTGAGAGAAACTCGACTGGGGGATCTCGATCACACGAGCACCGTGCGCCCGGGCGAGCCCGACCGTCCCGTCGCTCGATCCCGAGTCGCACACCAGCAGCTCGATCTCGCCGTCGAGCCGCTGCGTGGTGATCGCCTCGAGCGTGCGCACGAATTCTCGTCCGCGTCCAGGGTCGGGATGGCGATGGTGACGATGGCCTGCATCAGGACAGATGATGTCGCCCGGGTACCGCTCTAGGCTGCCCGGGCATGCCCCGCGCCCGTCTCGCCGTCTCGCCGCGCGCCGTGCTGGGCCGGTGGAGGCTGCCAGGCCCGCTGGCGGCGCTCCTGGGGATCGTCGCGATCTTCGGCCTGTGCTGGGCTCTCACCGTCCCCCCGTGGCAATCGCCCGACGAGCTCTCTCATTATGCCTACGTGGAGAGCCTCGGCGCCGGCCCCCGGCTCCCCGGGAACGCCCACCGTGGGGATCTTCTCAAGCGACGAAATGGTGGGCGATCGAGCAGGTCGGCGCCTCGACGGGCGCCTTCTATCCGGGCACGCTGCCGCCAAGCTGGAGGCGGGCGGACTACGAGGGTTACCTCCACAGCAAGGCGACCCGGACATCCGCCACCCGGGCCAACGGCGGCGGGCCATCGTCGGCCTCCGGGAATCCGCCGTTCTACTACCTGCTCACCAGGCGTCGGCTACCTCCTGGCAGGGAGCAGGGGGCACTGCATACGCACGGCTGTACGGGATCCGGCTGGAAGGCGTGGTGTGGCTGCTGCTCACCGGCCCTGGGAGCGTGGCTGCTCGCCGGCGAGACGTTCGGGCGCCGACGGCTGCCACAGCTGCTCGCCGCCGCGACGGTGGCGTTGTTGCCGATGGTCTGCTTCATATCGACGAGCGTCAACCCGGACGCACTCACGATCACGCGAGTGGACATTCGGGCTGTGGCTGTGCGCGCGGATCGTGAATCGGGCGAGCCGATGCGCAGGACACGGCTGCGATGGGCGCGCTGCTTGCGGCGGCGATCCTGACCAAGGCGGTCTCATACGCCCTCGTCCCACCGGCATTGCTCGCGGTGGCGATTGGGATCGCACGTCGTCCCGCTGGGCAGCGCATGGGAACCCTTGCCGCGGCGGGCGCATCCGCGCTCATCACGGCGATTCCCGTCGGGGGGTGGTTGGTCGGTGAGCCGGTCGATCGGAGGTACGGCGGTCACGGCGGTGGGCACCGGCGGCAGGTCCTTCAACGTGCGCCAGTTTCTCAGCTACCTCTGGCAGTTCTACCTTCCGCGCCTGCCGTTCCTGCGTCCGTTTCGGCTCGTGCCGGGCACCCCCGCCGTCACCGTCTGGCTCAACGAGACGGTCGGCGACTTCGGATGGCTCGATGTGATGATTCCCGCGTGGCTGCTGATGCTCGCCAAGATCCTGTTCGGCCTGCTGGCCCTGGTCACGCTCCGCCTGCTGTGTCTGCTCGGGCGCCTGCGCGGCGTGCGCGGCCTCGGCCTGCTCGCGGTCGACCTGCTTGCCGGGCTATCGCTGCTCGTGCTCCTGCATGTCACCGAGTACCGGCAGACGCTCGGCGGAGGCGGCGCGTTTCTGCAGGGCCGGTACATCCTGCCGCTCGCCTCGCTGCTCGGGCTGGCGCTCGCGCTCGCGGTCACCCGGTTGCCGCGGGCCGCCCGGGGGCCGGCGGCCGCACTCGTGCTCGTCGGATTCCTCGCCGCCCAGGTGATCTCGCTCGCCACGGTCGTGCACGCCTACTACGTATGACCCGGATCGCCGCCACCCACCGCGCCACGCTGCTCACGCTCGCCCTCGCCGCGGCGCTGGTGACCGCCGGCCTGGTGATCGCCGGACTGCACTCCATCCCCGGTACGCACGTACTCGGCTGCGGGTTCCGGACAGCGGGACCGTGGGCACCGCTCGCGCCTCGCACCGGCTGTGCGAAGGCCCGATCCGGAGTCCCTCCCCGGCCCACGCCGTGGAGGTGTTCGGCGATCCGGGGGCCGGCGCGTCCACCGTCACGGTCACCGTGCTCGCCGGCGGCCGTTCGATCGCCACCGGCAGCCGGACCGCGGATCCCGCGGGACGCGGACAGCGCGTCGGTCTCGACCACTCGATTCCCGCCCACCGGCCGGTCGAGGTCTGCATCGGCGCGTCCGGCGGCGCGCTCACCGTGTTCGGCGCAGGCGCCCAGGCCCCGGGCGTGACGACCCGCGGCGTCGCACCGGGAATGCAGTTCGCGCTCGTGCTCACCCGGCCGGGAACGTTGCTCGGCTCGCTCCCCGCCGCGTTCTCCCGCGCCGCGATCTTCCGGCCGAGCTGGGTCGGAGCCTGGACGTTCTGGCTGTTGGTGGCGCTGGTCGCGTGCACGCTGCCGCTCGCCGGGGTAGCGGTCATCCGTGCGCTCGACGACCCTGAACCTGATGAAAACTCCCATGCGCCAGACCGTTCTTCGTAACTTTGTGTGTCTATGGATGTTTCACACAGCGTGATCCCTGAGAACCCAGAGCGGCTCGCAGGCCCCCACCTGGTCCTCGACGAGCCCGTCCTGCCCGCCAGCGACATCGTCCACGGGATCCCGATCGCGGTCACCGACTACGACCGCGCGCTGCGCTTCATCGATGACGCCGTGGCCACTGGAGAGCGCGGCTACGTGTGCGTCTCGAACGTGCATACCGTGATGGCCGCTCAGGAGGACGACGAGTTGCGCCACGCGCTCCAGACCTCCACCTTCAACGTTCCCGACGGGATGCCGCTCGTGTGGGCGCTCAACATGCTCGGCCACTCGCTCGAGGATCGCGTGTACGGGCCGGAGCTCATGGCCCGCGCCTCGGCGCGCGCCGCCGAGAACGGGCAGCGCTTCTACCTGTATGGCGGTCGCAACCAGGGTGCGCTGGTGCAGCTTGCGCTCAACCTCCGGACCCGCTTCCCGGGCATTCGGATCGTCGGCGGCTACTCGCCGCCCCACCGGCCGCTCACGGCCGAGGAAGAGCAGCAGGTCGCCGATGAGATCAACGCCACCGACGCGGACGTCGTGTGGGTCGGCATCGGCGTGCCGAAGCAGGAGAAGTGGATGGCGAGGATGCGCGACCGGCTCGACGCGCCCGTGCTGATCGGCGTCGGCGCCGCTTTCGACTTCCACGCCGGACTCGTCCCCCAGGCACCGCCATCGTTGCAGCGGATCGGCCTGGAGTGGGCGTATCGGCTCGTGCAGGAGCCCCGCCGCCTGTGGCGGCGCTACCTGCGCTACAACCCGCGCTTCGTGCTCGCGCTCGCGCGCCAGGTGCTCGCCCACCGCGTGGGCCGCACCGGCGCTCGGCGCTGAGCTGCCCACATCGACCGCCGGCCGCGCGAGCCGGGCGCCGTTCATGGCCGCAACGATCATCATTCCGACCCGCGGGCGCCCGGATTACCTCGAGGTGACGCTCGGCTCGGTCGCCCGCCAGGCCGCCGAGGCCGGTGCCGAGCTGCTGATCGTCGATGACAGCGCCGACGCCGCGACCGTCCGCGTGGCGGCACGCCACGATGTCCGCGTGATCTCGACCGGCGGCGGGCGAGGGGCGAACGGTGCACGCAACGCCGGCATCGCCGCGACCACCGGCGATCCGGTCGTGTTCATCGACGACGACATCCGCGCGCCCCAGGGTTGGCTGCCGGCGCTGCTTCAGGGCATCGCCGGCGCGCCGGACGTCGAGGTCTTCGGAGGCCCGATCACGGCGGTGATCGAGGGCGGTCCGCACTCGTGCGGCGGTGAGGGGGCACCGATCACCACGCTCGACCTCGGCCCGGCCGACCGCGACGCCGAGCTCGTGTGGTCGGCGAACATGGCGATTCGCCGGCGCGCGCTCGAGCGGATCGGGCCGTTCGACGAGACGATCCGCGGCCGCGGCGAGGAGGAGGAATGGGAGCGACGGTACGCGGCGCTCGGCGGGCGCATCCGCTACGTGGCGGCCGCCGGCCTGGATCACCGGCGGGTCGGCGTCGACGCGCGCCTGGCCTCGCTGGCGCGCAGCAGTTTCGCGCTCGGGCGAAGTGCCCGCCGCTACGACATGCGCAAGGGCTCCGCGCCCACGCTGCGAGGAGAGCTGCGCGTGCTCGCCGGCTGCGCGGTCCACGTCGTGCGCCGGCGCTGTCCGAACATGATCGCCGTCGGAGCCCAGGCCGCTGGGCGCGTGCGTGAGGCGCTTGCTGAGACCGGCGCTGTGGCGGACGTCGGCGCCGACGACTTCCTCTCGGGCGAGAGCGGCGATGTGTCGGGGCTTCGCGCGACCGCCCGGGCGACCGTCGGCGACGCGCGGTGCGATCTGCAGGCGCTCTCCCGCGCCGAGCCGTGGCGGCTGCGCGCGGCAGCGCACTCGCTTCCGCGCCGCCGCGTGCTGGTGCTCGCCATCGAGCGCACCGACGCTCCGAACCTGCTCGCCGATGCCCGGCGCGAGCTCGCGCGCTCGCGCCATGCGGTGACCGTGGTCACCAAAGAGGTCGACGGCGCGGGCAAGTTCGAGAATCTCAACGCGCTGCTCCGCGAGCACCCGGCGACCGGCCACGACTGGCTGCTCGTGATCGACGATGACGTCGCGCTGCCCCGGGGCTTCCTCGACGTGTTCCTGTTCCTCGCCGAGCGCTTCGACCTGGCGCTGGCTCAGCCTGCCCACCGCCGCCGCTCCCACGCCGCGTGGCGGGTGACGCGCCGGCGGCCCGGAGTCGTCGCACACGAGTCTCGATTCGTCGAGATCGGCCCGGTGACCGCCTTTCATTCCCGCACCTTCGAGACGCTGCTGCCGTTTCCCGAGCTGCGGTTCGGCTGGGGCCTGGAGCTGCACTGGTCGGCCGTCGCCCGGGCCCGGGGCTGGCGTGAGGGCGTGATCGACGCCGTGCCGATCGCGCATGCGCTGCGCAGGGTCGCCAGCGCCTACGCATCCGATGACGCCCGCGCCGAGGCACGGCGGTTCCTGTCCGAGCGCGACTACACCCCCGCCCGCGTGGCCCAGCAGGTGGTCGCCGAGCACCGCAGCTGGCAATGAGCGGGGCACTGACCGCGGGCGGCCCGAGCGTCTACCGGCTTGCCGCCGGCTCGGACATCGGCGGCGAGCTGTACGAACGAGAACTCGTGCGGCGGCTGCCCGCGCACGGCGTGCGGGTGCTGATCGGGATGCCGGCAGGTCACGGCCTGGAGCCCGTGCCGGGACTGCGAGCGGTCGTCCTGCGGCGGCCGGCCGGGCTGCACTGGACATGGGCGCCGCTCGTGTTCGTCCCGTGGACGCTCGCGCTGGTGCTCGGTGGCCGCGCGGACGTGCTGCGGGCCCCATCGGTGCGATACACAGGCCCCTCGCTTCTCGCCGTCCGAGCGCTCTGCGGTCGTCGGCGCGCGCCAGTGGCGATCCACCATCACCACTTCGAGCCCCGCTGGCGTGGGCTGGAGGCCTGGATCCTGCGCCGTGCCGACATCGTGCTCACCGTCTCCGAGCACTCGCGCGCGGACCTGATCTCGGCGGGCGTGGATCCGGCGCGGATCGCGGTCGCCTACAACGGGATCGCGGGACCGGTGGCGGCCTCGCCCGAGCCGGCCGGCACCTGGCCCGGCGACGGTCTGCGGCTGCTCTACCTCGGGCGCCTGGAGGACCGCAAGCGGCCTGAGCTGGCGGTCCGCACGCTCGCCGTGCTCGTGCGGGCCGGCCATCCGGCATCGCTCGTCCTCGCCGGAGAGGGCCCGGCGCGCGAGGCGCTGGACGCGGTCGCGCGCGAACTCGGCGTGGGCGACCGGATCCGGTTCCTCGGCCGCGTGAGCGACGCACGCAAGTGGGCTCTGTACGACGGTGCGGAGCTCCTGCTGTTCGGCTCGACGATCGAGGGGTTCGGCCTGGTCGTCGCCGAAGCGCAGTCCCGCGGGCTGCCGGCCGTCGCCGCGCGCGGCACGGCGACCGCCGAGGCGCTGCGCGACGGCGAGAGCGGGCTGCTCACCGATCCGACGCCCGAGGCGTTCGCCGCGGCCGTCACCGAGTTGCTCGACCACCCGCGCCGCGCGAGGATGGGCGCCGCGGCCCGCCAGTTCTCCGCGCGCTTCACCTGGGACGCCTGCGCGGCCGGTGTCGCCGCGGCATTGAACGCCGTGACAGATGCACCATGAGCCAGACCTCCGAGCCCTACGACCCCGACAACCTGCTCGACCGCCTCTCCTCAGAGGCGGCGCTCGACCACCATTACCGGCTGCTCGAGCGGCGCGAGGAGTCGATCCTGCGCCGTCACCTGCCGCTCGCGGGTGGACGCGTGCTCTCGGTGGGCGCCGGCTGGCACCCGGGCAGGCACCTGTTCCCGGCTCCGGAGTTCGAGATCGTCGCGGTCGACTCCGACCCCGCCAAGGTCGTCGGCCTGGCCGAGAGCGGCCGGGCCGACGAGGTTCTGCACGGCGTCGCCGGCGACCTGGCACTGCCCGACGCGTCCTTCGACATCGTTCTCTACCGGCTCGTGCTGCACCACGTCGTCTTCCAGGGCCCTCTCGCCCCCGTGTTCGCGGAGGCGGCGCGGCTCCTGGCGCCCGGCGGCGCGCTGGTGGCAATCGAGCCGGGGCTCTGGCATCCGGTCGGCGCCGGGCTGGCCCTCGCCAATCGCGCCGGTCTTGGGGAGCTCACGCACGGCACCCCCGACGATGTGCCGCTCTCACCGCGGATGCTGTGCGCGGAGGCGCGCGCCGCCGGCCTCGTCCCGGAGCTGCACTCGGTCACCTACACCTGGCGCCGGCTCCCAGTCGCGGTGCAGCGGGCGATCGGGAGGGCCGACAGGCTCGGCTCGCGCCCGCGCGCAGCCACGCTCGGGCACACCCTGATGCTGATCGCGAGGCGGGATGAGAGGAGTGTGAGATGACCGGGAAGCGGCCGAGGCTACTGGTAATCTCCGGCGGCGTGTCCTCCGTCACCGAGGCGTCCGAACGCCCGGCGACCGACGAGACCGCTCCCGCCTCACAGCGACCCGGCGACGCGCTGTCGCGCATCGTCCCGACGGTGGTCCTGGCGGCGGCCCTGGTGGCAGTCGCGTTCACCACGGGCGGCGGAGTGGATCAGAACGTCGCGTCCGCGGGCAACACCTGGACCGAGATCGTGCTGATGGCACTCGGTGCGGTCGCCGTCGGCCTCGGACTGCTCCGTCGCATCCCAGGCGAGCGTCGGTCCGGGTGGGTCACCGTCGGGATGATGTGCCTGCTGTTCGCCGACACGGCGGCGTCGATCGCCTGGTCCTGGGCCCCGGACGCCTCATGGATCGGCGCCTCGCAGGTGCTCGCGTATCTCTCGGTGTTCGCCGGGGTGATCATGCTCGCGCGGCCGTGCGCGCGCGGGTGGCCCACCGTGCTCGGCGCGCTCGCCTTGTGGTCGGTGACGCTCTGCGCCTGGTCGCTGCTGGTCAAGGTGTTCCCCTCGGCGCTCGCCCCCGGCAACCAGTTCGGCCGCCTGCAGGCGCCGTTCGGGTACTGGAACGCGATCGCGCTCTGCGCTGCGATGGGACTCCCGTGCTGTCTGTGGCTCGGCGCCCGGCGCGACGGGAACCGTCATCTGGCGGCACTGGCTGCGCCCGCGCTCACGCTGCTGATCGCGGTGCTCGTGCTCTCCTATTCGCGCTCCGCCGACGCGGCGGCCGCAGTCGCCGCCGGCGTCTGGCTGATCGCGGTGCCGCTGCGGCTGCGCGCGATCGCAATGCTCGTACTCGGCGCCGCGGGTGCTGCGGTGCTCAGCGTCTGGTTCCTCGCGCACCATGGCCTGGCCGGCAACTACGTGTCGCTGTCCGCCCAGGACCACGCGGGCCATGCGTTCGGGGTGGTGCTCCTGGTCGTATTGGTCCTGGTATCGGTCGTCGGCGTCGCGGTCAGCGAGACACTGGACCGCACCACGGTCCGCGAGCAGACGCGGCGGAGAATCGGCACCGGGATCGTGGCACTCATCGTCGTTGCGGTCGTCGGCGCGTTCGGCGCGGTGGCCACGTCGTCGCGCGGGTCTGGGCGGTGAGATCTCCTACCGCTGGCACGAGCTCACCAATCCGGCGGCGACGGTCTCATCGGGAAATGCCTCGCGCGTCTTCCAGTTCGGATCCAGCCGGCCGGTGTACTGGCACGAGGCGCTGGCGGTGGGTGACGGCGCACCGCTGAAAGGCGTGGGTGAACTCGGTTTCTCGATCGCGAGGCTGCAGCATCCCCTGAGTTCCGAGACGGTCTTCCAGGCGCACAGCTACGTGTTCGAGACCTACGCGGATCTCGGTGTGATCGGGCTGCTCGTCAGTGGGCTGCTGCTCGCGGCCTGGCTCGTCGCGTCCGGTCGGACGCTGCTCGGGAGTGGCGCGCCGGCTGACGACGCAGGGGGCGGGGGGCGGCGCATGGAGCTCGCGGAGCGGCTCGGGCTCATCACCCTGGCCGCGGTCGTGCTCGCGTTCGGGATCCAGGGCACACTCGACTGGACCTGGTTCTTCACGGGTCTCGGCGTTCCCGCCCTGCTGGCGGCAGGCTGGCTCGCGGGCCGGGGCCCCGGGCGGCAACCCGGCGCCACGTCCCGTACCGCCTCCCCCATGGACCGACCGGGAGCGCTTGCGGTCATCGTCCTGCTCATCGCGGCACTGCTCGTCGGCGGTTGGCTGACCTGGCGGCCGCTGGATTCCGCTCAGCTGGTCGACAATGCCACCAACCTCGCCGACGCGCAGGCGGCCCAGAGCGCCGACCCGTACTCGCTGCTCCCATACGAGGCGTTGTCGATCTTCGAACTCCAGCGCGGCCGTCCGGCGGTGGCCGCCGCCGACCTCAGACGAGGAACACGGGAGCAGCCGCACAACCCGCAGGCATGGTCCGCGCTCGCACAGTTCTACATCCAGCGCGGGCAGTGGCGGGCCGCGGTTCCGGCACTGCAGCAGGTTCACGATCTCGACCTGTCCGGAGATCCCGTCGCGCTGCAGAACGACAAGCTGCTGGTGGAGGCCGCGCACCACCTGGCCTCAGCCGGCGGCTAGTTCAACGGGCCGCGCGGGCGGTCAGCATTCTCCGTGCGAGCGGCGGTCCGCCCACGGCGCTGATCTCGATCGGCGCGAAGCCGAAGTCCTCGAGCAGGCCGCGCAGCGAGCGCGCGACGTACAGGTGCAGGTGATCACCGAGCGGCTCGGAGTAGCGCTCGATTCCACCGGCGAGCAGTCGCAGCCTCGAATGGTTCGGCGTCGTGAGCAGCAGTGTGCCGCGAGGACGCAGGACGCGATGGATCTCCGAGAGCCACCGGGCGGTGTCGGCCACGTGCTCGATCACCTCACTCGCCCACACGACGTCGAACGCGTTGTCCTCCGACGGCAGCTCGCCGCCGATCTCGGCGAGGCGGAACTCGAGTTCTGGGTGGCGCCGGCGCGCCCGGTCGATCGCCGCGGACGCGATCTCCACACCGATCGGTGCAGCCCCCCGGCCGACGAGCTCGGCCGTCATCCACCCGTCGCCACACCCCAGGTCAAGCACCCTGTCTCCAGGACCCACCTGGGCGCGCATGAACCGCAGCCGCGGCCCGCGGTCGGGCGGATCGAGCGCGTCGGGCAGATTCCGCCACAGCTCCTCGTAGTAGTCGCGCATCTTTCCCGGCTCAGCGACCGAGACGGCAGCGCAGCAGCATGCCGACCACGCGGAAGCCGTCACGCGCGGTCAGCTTCTTGCCCTCGCCGTCGCTGCGGGCGCTGTAGCGGACGGGCAGCTCATAGATGCGCTCGCGCCGCAGGATCAGCCGCGCCGCGATCTCCGGCTCGATCGTGAAGCCGCTCGCGCGCAGCTCCAGTGATCGGAACAGCTCGGTCCGGAGCATCTTGTGGCAGGTCATGATGTCCCGCAGGTAGACGTTGAAGAGGGCGTTGCAGATGAAGGTCACGCCCTTGTTGCCGAGCACGAACAGGAACGAGTGGCTCGTGTAGCCGTCGAACGCCCGTACCCCGAAGCAGGCGTTGACCGAGCCTTCGAGCAGCGGGGCGATCAGGCGGCTCAGGTCCTCGGGGTCGTACTCCAGGTCGGCGTCGAACACGCAGGTGAACTCGCCCCGGGCGTGCTCCAGTCCGGTGCGCACGGCCGCGCCCTTGCCGCGGTTGTGATCGTGCTCGATCAGCCGCAGCACCTCAGGCTCGCGCTCGGCCCGCGTACGAAGGATCTCGCGGGTGCCGTCGGTCGAGCCGTCGTCGATCACGATCAGCTCGAACGCCGTCGGCAGGACGGTGTCGAGCACCTCGTCGATGGCGCGCTCGACGCGCTCGCGCTCGTTGTAGACGGGCATCAGGATCGTGAGCATGGGGGCGCCGACGGTAGCTCGCGGCCGGCCGCGACGGCGCCGCGCCCGGTCCTCGTAGGCTGCGACCGTGCTCGATTCCAGTGCCGAGGGGCCTCACATCCTGCGTGTCGGCCACTCGATCATCTGCGCGGGCGTCGAGCTCGATGCGCTTGCGGAGCGCTTGGATGGCACACGGTGGGACATGGTCGAGCTCGACGTGCTGCGCCACGGGGACCGCCTGGTCGTCGCCCACGACCCCGGAGAGCTCGGCCTTCCGAGCCTCGTCGGGTTCGAGGATGCGCTGCACGCGCTGGCGGCGCTCGTCGGGCCGTCGGTGCGCTTCGACGTCGACATCAAGGCCACCGGCTACGAGCCTGAGGTCGCGCGAGCGATCTCCGCGGCGGGGATCGCCGAGCGCACGCTCGTCTCCACGATGGAGCGGGCGAGCCTCGCAGTGCTGCGCCGTGAGGCGCCGGAGCTGGCGCTCGGCCTCTCGGTGCCGCTCGCCCGCCGCAACTACCTCGCGCACCCGCTCACGCGACCGGGCGCCTACGGGATGCTCGCCTATCTGCGGCGCGTGCTGCCAGGCCGTGTCGCCCGCGTGCTGGACGGCGGCGAGGCGGACGCGATCATGGCCCACTGGGGCGTGGTCACCGAGCGCCTCGTATCCGTCGTCACCGGCCGGGGCGCCGAGCTGTTCGTGTGGACGGTTGACGACGCCCGCCGGCTCGCGCGCCTGCGCACGCTCGGCGTCACCGGCGTGATCACGAACCAACGCGACCTGTTCGAGCAGGCCTGAACCAGCGCCCGCGCGGCGGCGATGCGCTCAGATGGTGCGTCGCCGGGTGGATGCGGCGTGGATCTCCGGCGCCGTGACCTGGTGGCCGGCCGCGCAGCGCAGCTCGGCGCGGACGGGCTCGCCGCAGCCGCGGTGGGTGAGCTCGACCGGACCACCGCCCTCGGCGGCGGTCCAGCGGTCGCCCCACCGCATCAGGCCGACGATCACCGGCAGCAGGTCGGCCCCCTTCTCGGTGAGCTGGTACGCGTATCGGGTTCGCTGTCCGGGCTCGCGGTAGGGCTCGCGCTCGAGCAACCCGGCGCTGACGAGCTCCTTCAGTCGCGCGGCGGCCACCGGCTCGGAGATTCCGACCCGCGCGGTGAGCTCGTCGAAGCGAGTCACCCCGTAGAAGACCTCGCGCATGAGCAGCATCGCGGAGCGCGTGGAGACGACCTGCAGCGCGCGGTCCACCGAGCAGTCGGGTGCCGCGGTGCTGCGGCGCCGAAGGGCGGGATCGAGGTCGAGCGAAGCGATGGCCATGGACGGATCATAGCTGACTTAGCATCGCAGCAGCCAGCATGCTAGGGTGCCTGACTGTTGTTCGCCTCAGCCAGCAATCATCCGCTCCGGGAGATCCCATGAACCGCTTGCTGCACCGCAGGGCAGACGCATCGCCGGCGCTCGTGCTCGTGATCGTCTGCGCGGGCGTGGTGCTCGCGAGCCTGGACCTGTTCATCGTCAACGTCGCCCTGCCCGACATGGGGCGCGATCTGCACACCGCCAGCCTGGCGGACCTCTCGTGGGTGCTCAACGGCTACGCGATCGTCTACGCGGCCCTGCTCGTGCTGTTCGGCCGCCTCGCCGAGAGTCACCGGCGCGAGCACGCGTTCCTGCTCGGGGTCGTCGTCTTCACGCTCGCCTCGGCTGCCTGCGGCGTCGCCGACAGCCTCACGATGCTCGTCGTCTTCCGGGTCATCCAGGCCGCGGGCGCGGCGCTGCTCACGCCGGCCTCCCTGTCGCTCGTGCTCGCCACCACCGCGCCCGAGCGCCGGCACGGTGCGGTGCGCGCCTGGACGGCCGTCGGGGGTCTCGCGGCCGCGCTCGGCCCGGTCGTCGGCGGGCTGCTCGTCGCGCTCAGCTGGCGTTGGGTATTCCTCGTCAACGTGCCGGTCGGCGCGCTCGCGCTGCTCGTCGGCTGGCGGCGCCTGCCGCGGATCGAGGGTCACCCGGTCGGCCCGGCCGATCCATTCGCCGCGGCGCTCGTGACCGCCGGGGTGACCGCGCTCACGCTCGCCCTGGTCAAGGGCGGGGACTGGGGCTGGGGCTCCGCCGCGACGCTCGGCGCGCTCGCGGCGGCCGTCATCCTGCTGGCGGCATTCGCCCGCCATTGCGCCCATGCCCGCAATCCGCTGATCGACGCAGCCCTGTTCCGCATCCGCACGTTCACCGGTTCCTCCATCATCTCGCTCGTCTTCTCGATCGCGTTCGGGGCGATGCTGCTCTCACGGGTGCTCTTCTCCCAGGAGGTGTGGCACTGGTCGGCGCTCCAGACCGGCCTCTCGATTGCACCGGGGCCGATCATGGTTCCGCTCGTCGCATTCGGGCTCGGCGGCCGCCTGATCGCCCGCTTCGGACCAGGACGCGTGATCGCCGCGGGCTCGCTCGTGTTCACCGCCGGCGCCGTCTGGTGGACGCTCGCGGCGAGCATCCGCCCCGACTACGTCGGCGGCATGCTCGGCGGCATCGTGCTCACCGGGATCGGCGTCGGGCTGACGATGCCGACGTTCATCGCGACCGGCGCTGCGGCGCTCCCGCCCGCCTCGTTCGCAACCGGCTCGGCGGTCGTCAACATGCTCCGCCAGCTCGGCCTTGCGGTTGGCGTCGCCGTGCTCGTCGCGGTGCTCGGCACCCCGCACGGCTCGGCCGCGACGCTCTCCGCCTACCGGCACGGATGGGAGTTCATCGCCCTGGCGGCGGCGCTCTCGGCGCTCTGCGGTCTCACCCTGCTGGCGCGTCCGTCACCGGCGGCGGCGCCGGTCCCGAGCGCCGAGAGCGCCGCCTCGCCGGCGGCCCCCTGAGCCGGCATAGACCACCTGAACAGGTGGGATGACCACCTGAACGTGTGGCGTGATGCCGCCCTCGGAGGCGGGGGTTGACAGCCGCAGGCCGCCGCGTGCATACTCTCCCGCAGATTTTCGAAAATCGAATCTCGAAGGATGAGCGCCTCCGGCTCCCGGCCGCGCGCCTGTCCCCCGACCCGCCCCGTCCGCTCCGCACCCGACCAGGAGACATCGCACGCCATGGCCACGACCACGTCCGCCCCGCCCGCCCTCAACCCCCGCGACTATCTCGGCCTGGATCGCCAGCTCTCCGACGAGGAACGCGATATCCGCGACACCGTGCGGGCATTTGTCGCCGACAAGGTGACCCCGAACGTCGGCGACTGGTTCGAGCAGGGCACGATCCCGCTGGAGCTGGCCAAGGAACTCGGTCAGATCGGCGTGCTCGGCATGCACCTGGAGGGCTACGGCTGCGCCGGCACGTCCGCCACCGCCTACGGACTGGCGTGCATGGAGCTCGAGGCAGGCGACTCGGGGATCCGCAGCCTCGTCTCCGTCCAGGGCTCACTGGCGATGTTCGCGATCTGGCGCTGGGGCTCGGAGGAGCAGAAGAACGAGTGGCTGCCGCAGATGGCCGCCGGCGACGCGATCGGCTGCTTCGGACTCACCGAGCCCGATGCGGGGTCGGACCCCGCCGCGATGCGCACCCGCGCTCGCCGCGACGGCTCTGACTGGATCATCAACGGCACCAAGATGTGGATCACCAACGGCTCGGCGGCCCAGGTCGCGGTCGTGTGGGCCCAGACCGACGAGGGGATCCGCGGATTCCTCGTCCCCAAGGGCACCCCAGGGTTCACCACCCAGGACATCCACAAGAAGCTCTCCCTACGGGCGTCGATCACCTCCGAACTGATCCTTGATGACGTGCGCCTTCCCGACTCCGCGCGTCTGCCGGAGGCGACCAGCCTGCGCGGTCCGCTGTCCTGCCTGAACGAGGCCCGCTACGGGATCGTGTGGGGCGCCGCCGGCGCCGCCCGCGCCTGCCTCGAGGCTGCCCTTGAGTACGCCAAGGAGCGCATGGTGTTCGGCAAGCCGATCGCAGCCACCCAGATCCAGCAGCAGAAGCTCGCCACGATGGCGCTGCAGGTCAACCGCTCCTCACTGATGGCGCTGCATCTCGGCCGCCTCAAGGACGCTGGCGAGCTCCGCCCCGAGCAGGTGTCGATGGGCAAGCTCGGCAACGTCAACGACGCGCTCGACGTCGCGCGCACGGCGCGCCAGGTGCTCGGCGCCAACGGGATCACGCTCGAGTATCCGGTCATCCGCCACATGAACAACCTCGAGTCGGTCGTGACCTACGAGGGCACCGCCGATGTGCACGCGCTCGTCGTCGGCGGCGCCCTCACCGGCATCTCGGCGTTCCGCTCCTGATCGCCCGCCGATCGATGAGCTCACCTGGCGCCAGCGGGAGGGTGGGACCGAATACGACCGCCCAGCACGCGCTCGCACACCTGCGCGACGCCATCGTCTCCGGTGCGCTCGTGCCCGGCGAGCGCATCGGGCAGGAGAGCGTCGCCGGACAGCTCGGCATCTCCCTGGCCCCGGTGCGCGAGGCACTCCGGATCCTCGAGCGCGAGGGCCAGGTGACCTACCGGCCGCGGCGCGGCTACATCGTCACCGAGCTGAACATCGAGGACCTCGAGGAGATCTACGCCCTCCGCGCGCTGCTCGAGCGTGAGGCCGCCTACGCAGCGCTGCCCGCCCTCACCGAGGACGACCTGGCGGCGATCGAGCGCGCCGCGGCCGAGTGCGCCACTGCCGTGATCGCCGACGACGTGGTCGCCGAGCTCACCGCCAACCGCCGCTTCCACCACGCGATCCTCGCACCCGCCGGCCGCCCCCACACGCAGCGCATGATCGACCTCCTCTGGGACCAGACCGAGGCCTACCGCGCGCTCTACTACAACTCGGCGGCCGAGCGCCGCGAGTCGCTGCGCGCCCACGATCGCATCGTCGGCGCCGTTGTCGCCGGCGACCCTGAGCGGTTGGCCGCGGAGCTCGACGCGCATCGCGAGCGGGCGCTGGTGGTGCTGCGGGGAATCATCGCGGCGCCGGCGGCAGCGTAGGCGCCGGGAACTCAGGCCACGTCGAGCAGCAGATCGCCGGAGGCGTCGAAGCGCGACTGGTCAAGGCCGGTGATCCGGTCGACGTTGCGCCCCGCGCGTCTACCCGTCCGTCGTCCGCGGGGGACTCTGGGCGTCAAATCGGGCATAGAGCCGGATTTGGCGCTCACAGTGGCGTTCGGGGGCGACGGATCGCGCCCTGGCCGGCCGCACTGTGTGCGAGAACGACCCGGGATCATGGCCCATCGCGCTTTCCAAACCTCCTTCGTTGCCGTGGTTGGGCACACGAGGTGGACCCGGCCTCAGCGCTCGAGCAGCAGCGTCACCGGCCCGTCGTTGACCAGCGACACCCGCATCTCGGCCCCGAAGACCCCCCGCGCCGCTCCGAGCAGCTCGCACACCTGCTCGTACAGCGGCTCGGCCACCGGGCCCGGTGCAGCATCGACGTAGCTCGGGCGATTCCCGCGGCGCGCGTCGCCATAGAGCGTGAACTGGCTGACGCACAGCACCTCGCGGTCGCCGAGCGGTTCGTTCATGCGCCCGTCCGCGTCGGAGAAGACGCGCAGGCCGCGGATCTTGGCGGCGATCCACTCGGCCTCGGCATCGGTATCGGTGTGAGTGATGCCGAGCAGCACGAGCAGGCCGGGGCCGATCGAGCCGACCTCGGCGCCGTCGACCTCGACCGACGCGCGGCTCACGCGCTGGACGAGGGCGCGCATCAGTCGCCGCGCAGAGCGGCCGCCGCGGCCTCGGGCATGACCGAATTGACGTCGACGCCCGAACCGAGCTCGACCGAGCCGACGCCGAACAGGCGCGGGAGGATGTCGATGCGCCAGCACCAGTGCTCGGCGCCCCGGGGCGCGGTGCGGATCCACAGGTTGAGAGCGGGCATCACGCCGAGCGCGCGGCGCAGGCGCACGAGCGCGTCGTGCAGCAGCGCGGCGCCCGCGGGGCCGTCGTCCTCAAAGCGCATCCGCGAGCTGCGGGGAGCGAGCGTCATCTGGTACGGGACGCGCGCCGCGTACGCGGCCATGAGCACGGCCTCGGAGTCGATCGCGACGATCCGCTCGCGCCGGCGCACCTCCTGCTGGACGAGATCGGAGAGCAGGTTGCCGCCCATCGTGCGCGTCGCGTAGGCGCCGAAGCGCTCGCGCTCGCGGGCGATGTCGGCAGGGACGAAATCGAACGCGAGCAACTGGGCGTGGGTGTGGGGCTGGCTGGCGCCCGCGCCCTCGTTGACGAAGAGGTGCAGGCAGGAGGCGTCCGCGTGGGCGCGCATCCGCTGGCGCCAGACCTCGACCGCGTCCGCAAGCTGCGTGACCGTCAGGTCCGCGAGGCTCGTCACCGGATCGGGCGTGTTGACGATCACCTCGTGCGCCCCGCGGGCAGGCCCGGACCAGAACAGGTCGCGCTGCGCCTCGGGCGCGGGGTCAGGCGCCTCCGCGGTCAGCGCGGGATAGAGGTTCGGCACGACACGCACCGTCCAGCCCGGCGTGTCCGGCGCCGAACCGTCGGGGCGCACCGCGAACACCTCGGGAGCGGTCTGCGATTCGTGGCCGGAGGCGAAGGGATCGGTCTGCGGGTCGACCGGGGTCACCGGGGTGGCGCTCAACCTCGCGCCCGGCCGCTGGGCACGGTCCGGTGCGAGGATCACGCGGCGGCCTGAGAACGGGTCGACGCGGATCTCGTGCATGCGGAACGTCACGCTAGTACGGCCCGCCGGGCGGTATCCACCCCCGCCCCGACCGGCCATGAGCCGGCGACTCGTGCCGGCAGCTCGCGCCGGACGGAGGCTGCGCAGCCTGGCGGGGGCACCTGCTGCCCCGCCGGAACGAATGACGCTCATGTCATCCTCCTCGCTGTGCCGATCGCCCAGCGCGATCGGCTGTGGCGGCAGCATGGGTCCGGGCGGTTGAGAGACGCAGACAGCGGTCGACGTTCGGTCAACGACGCCGCGTTGAGCCGGGCGCAGCGGGCGCTGCCCGCCCGCGGTCGCTACAGAAGCTTCTCCATCGCCACGTGCTCGATGCCCGCCTCCATGAACACTCGCCCCCGGGGCTCGTAGCCGGCAGCGTCGTAGAGGGCGCGCGCGTAGGTCTGGGCGTGGAGCACGAGACGACGCGCGCCGCCCGCCCTCGTCTCCTCGTCGGCGAGCGCGAGCAGCCGGGTGGCGATCCGCCGGCGCCGCGCGTCGCGGGCGACCGCGAGCCGGCTGAACTGGACGGTGGTGCCGACGAACAGCAGGCGGCAGGTGGCGAGCACGCGGCCGTCCTCAACCGCCACCAGGTGGACCGCCTCACCGTCGCGCCCGTCGAGCTCCTCGCGCTCGGGCACGCCCTGCTCTCCGCAGAAGACGTCATGACGCAGGCGCAGCAGCTGCGCCATCTCCTCCTCACCGTGGTGGCGGCGGATCTCGATCTTCTCAGTGACCTCGGTCATCGCACTCCAAGGTAGGTGCGGATATCGCGCTCGAGCGAGCGGACGGTCGTGTACGGGCCACCATGGTCGTACTCCTCGCGACCCTGTGCGCTGAAGAAGAACGTCTGCGGGGTGCCCTCGATGGTGCGCAACCAGGTCTCGATCCGTCGGTCGGGGTCGAAGTAGCTCGGATAGGTGACGGGATAGCGCTTCAGCCACGCGGACGCGTCGCCCTTGGAGTCGTGGACGTCGAGACCGAGGAATCCGACCGTGCTCCCATATCGAACGGCGAGCTTCTGGTAGATCGGGAACTCGGTCTGGCAGGGCACGCACCAGGATGCCCACAGGTTGAGGATGACCGGATGGCCGCGGAGCGAGCGCATCCGCGAGCGGAATCCGGGTACGCCGCCGCCGAGCAGCTGGTCGGCCTGTGCATGGAGGGCGGCGAGCGGCGCGGGGGACCCGTGGAAGGCGGCCTCGATCGCCCGCCGGCTCGGCCCGGCGCTGTGCTGCAGCGAGCTACCGCAACCGGCGGCGGTGAGGGCGACCGGGATCACGACCGCCGTCAGCCACCGCGAAACTCGCACGTTCACAGCTTGCCACACAGGGCGCGCCGACGGATCTGCTTAAATACGCCGTGAGATTCCGGGGAGCTGGGATCTTCTGAGGTATTTTCGCCGTCCGTCCGCTCCGGTGGACCCCTTCGAGCCGCTCGACGTTCCGCCGCGGCTCGCTCACTTCTCCAGCCAACCTGACAAGCCAGATGGGTGTCATCACCCCTTTACCGAGTCCTGACGCAATCGCGCGCGCCGAACTGCTGACGCGCGAGCGCTTCGTCTACGAGGGCGAAAGCCTCGAAGAGGCCCTGTCGCCGGGGACCCCCCGGCGGCGAGCGCTCGACGCCGCGCTCGCCGAGGTCGCCGACGGTCACAAGACCCCCTCGGTGGCGTGGCGACGCGAGTTCGGGCTGCTGCTCGGGCTGGAGCGGCTGCTCTCCCAGGAGGAGCCGCACCTCGTCGACGGCACCGTGCTCTCCGCCCATCAGGTCGATGCGCTCTCGGGCACGCTCACCGCGCTGCTGGCCGAGGCGCAGCGCCAGGCCGGGGGCAACGGCGCGAGCGCCCCGGAACAGCGCGACCAGGACGGGCGCGAGGAGCCGGCCGACGACGGCGCGGCGGAGCTCGACGACGAGGGCGATGCCGTCCTCGACGAGGAGGACGACGGCGCCGAGGATGAGGAACCTCAGGACTGGCAGGACGAAGCCGACGCCGACGACGACAGTCAGCTCGCCGAGCAACCCGAGGACCCCAACGCGGCCAAGCGGTTCTGGTTCGAGCATGCGACCGGAGCCGGCAAGACGGTGGCAGCGCTCGGATTCGTGGAGGCGAGCCGCAGCGGAGGGGTGCTGATCCTCACCCACCGGCGCAACCTCGTCGACCAGTTCAACGGGGAGCTGCGCGACCGTGGCTACCGGGACCGCATCTGCGCCCCGTTGCTCGACGGCCAGGACTCTGTCAACGGCCCGGTGACCGTCGAGACCTACCAGTGGTTCGTGCGCAACGCCGGGCGGATCTCCGACGCGTACACCGTCGTCATCTGCGACGAGGCGCACACCGCGCTCGGCGAGAAGACCTCCGCCTCGATCCGCGCCTGGTCAGGCCCGATCTTCGTCGGCATGACCGCGACCGGCGCGCTCATCGCCCGCCACGTCACCGATCTCTTCCCCACCCAGACGAGCCGCTTCGACCTCGCACAGGCGGCGCGACGCGGAGTGATCGCGCCGCTGCGGTGCCTGCGGATCCCCCCGGGCCCGGGGGTGCGCACGATCGCCAAGGTCCCGCTGCGCCGCGGCGAGGTCGACACCGAGTTCGACCAGGAGATGCTGGCCGAACTGCTCGACCAGACGCCCTTCAACCTGGCGATCGCCGACCTCTACAAGACCCGCTTCAACGGCGTGCCGGGCGTCGTCTACGCGGCAGGGGTCAAGCATGCCTACAACGTCGCCGAGTCCTTCCGCGCGATCGGGATCAAGGCGAAGGCGGTCTCCGGGGAGACCCCCAAGCGCGAGCTCGCCCGGGTGCTCGCCGATTACGAGTCCGGCAAGGTCGACGTACTGGTCAACGCCCAGCTGCTGGCCGAGGGCTGGAACAGCCCGCGCGCGACGGTCTGCATGCATCTGGCGCCGACGGCGTCCAAACGCATCTACCAGCAGCGCGTTGGCCGGGTCACCCGTCGCCACCCGGGCAAGGAGGCCGGCATCGTCGTCGACTTCGTCCATCCGGCGACCAAGCACGATGACCCCGTCGTCACGCTCCACTCGCTGCTGGACCGCGACGTCTACCGCGGCGGCGCCATCGTCGTCGGTCCGGTCCGTCGCGGCCGCGGACGGCGTATCCGCGTCGAGCGCCGCGTGCTTCCGGTCACCCCGGACCCCGACCGCAGAGCAGAGGTCTTCGAACGGGAGCTGTGGCGGATCGCCGTCGAGCACCTCGACTACGGCGAGCAGCACGTGTGGGCCGCGCTCGCGGGGGCGCGGGTCGCGCCGAGCGGCTGGCGCCGCGCCAAGGCGATGCTGCACTTCGATCGCCAGGGCGAGCTCAAGCGGCGTTTCCTGATCACCGCCGTGCAACGCAACAAGAGCGCGCAGCTGCGCCTCCGTGCGCTGCAGGAGATCGCCTCCAGCCGAGACGCGGAGGCGTTCGACACCGCGATCGACATCATGGGCGGCTGGCCGCGCGACGAGCGCCGCGAAGGCGTGAAGATCATGCTGCAGGCGCTTGCGGAGCGACGCATCGGCCGCCGCGACCAGGCCAACGCCTGGATCTGGCGGATGGCGGAGTACACCCGCGAGGTCCACGAGGAGTACGCGGTGCAGCGCTGGCCCGAGACCAAGCGACTGCTCGGACTGCTCGTCAACTCCAGCGGCCCGGCACACGCGCGCAACGCCCGCCGCCTCGTGCACGCCTCGCGCAAGGAGGATCGCCGGCTGTCGGCCGCGCTGCTCGCCGCCGCGCTCGCGCATACGCCGGAGGCCGAGGAGGCGCTGCGCGGCGCCCGCACCCGGATGGCGCGCAAGCCGGCCGCGCTCGCCCGTGAGCTGCTGCGCAACTTCCCGAAGGGCCGCCGCGGATCCAAGCGCCGCAAGCGCAAGGGCCAGGGCGGGGGCAGCGCCGAGGGCGGCGGCCGGAGTACCGAGGCGGTGGCGACGCTCACCGACGACGAGGCGCTGGACGGCACGGCGATCGATGACGATGCGGCCGAGCCGGACGACGACCGCGACGACGGGGATGACGCGGAGCTCGACGACCCCGAGCGCGACGATGATGACGACGACGCGGACGACAGCGATCCCGATGACGACGACGACCCAGACGACGAACAGGACGACGAGGGGCCGTCCGACCTCGCCGAGGTGGAGGAGTTCCCGCGCGACGCCGACGCCGGCGAGGACGCCGAAGCCGCCGCCTGAGGCGGGGGCTCAGCCCTCCGCGCCGGAGGTGTCGTAGCGCGCCACGGTGAAGGCGATCAGCATCGGCACGTGGACCGCGTAGACGGCGATCGACAGCGTGAGCACGACGAGTGCCCCTCCGCTCAGGTGATCGCGCACGAACGCGTACTCGATCATCCCCGCCGTGATCGCGTAGGCGAGCAGCGCCCAGCGCCCGATCTGGAAGAACCGGCCCCAGTGGAAGCTGCTCACCCGTGAGAGCGCGAGCAGGTTCGCGGCCAGCAACGCGGCCGAGAGCCCGAGCAGCACCGCAGCCGGGGCGAGCGCGACGTGCCTGGGCAGATGGGCCGACAGGTAGATGCCGCCGGCGACGATCAGCGCCAGCGAGGCCATCCCGACCTCGGTGACCGGAGGCAGCCGCGGCTCGGGCGGTGCCGGCGTCGCGCTCATGAGGCGCCGAGCTTGGTCATGATCACGAGGATCGCGATCTGCATCAGCCCAGTGGCGCCCGCCGAGTAGATGAACCGCTTCATCAGGCGCTCGATCACCTCGGGCCGGGGGCGTGGCTTCTTCAGCTCGATCAGGACCGCGATGTTCGCCGGCTCCAGAAGCCCGAGCGCGATCACCGCCATCACGCCGACGACGATGAAGCTCGCGACCACCCAGCCGTGCTCCGGATAGCTCGTCAGCACCGTGCCGAGCCTGTAGCCGAGCTGCCATCCGGCCGCGAGCGCCACCGTGACGACCGTCGGCATGATGAGCACCATCTTCGGCATGAGCTTCGTCGTGAGCTCGATCCGCGCGGGGATCGACATCCTGCCCAGGATCGGACCGAGCACGAGACCCAGGAACAGGTCGATGATCGTCCACGCCGCACCGAACGCGACATGCAGGAACATGAGCGGCCACAGCGCGTTGGCCGCGATCGCGACGATCAGCGCGATGAACACGACCGCGACGACGATCAGGCCGCGGCGCGGGACGATCTCGAAGTCGAGCGGCCGGGCAGGCGCCTCTCCCCCCTCAACGGCGGGAGCCGGATCTGCGACTTCCGAGACAGTGGTCATGTTCCTCTCCTCCAGTCCTCACAGTCATTCGGCGGCCCCCGCCCCGGATGCCGCACGCACCTCCGGAACCGTACCAGCGGCATTCAATCGCGTCCAGCGGCGTCGAGATGGACCTCGCCCGCGTTCAGGGCGAGGGTCTCCTCGCCGCACCGCGCGAGCAGCCGCCCGTCCGCATCGATTCCGGCGGCGAGTCCTGAGCCGCCCGCCCAGCTGATCGACCGCCCGCGCAGCCAATCGCGGCCGCGAAGCTCGGCGAGCACCTGCTCGCGCTCGAGCGCGAGCACTCGGCGCAGCTCGGCGACCAGGTCCACCAGCGCGCGCTCGACCTCGCCGGTGGTCAGCCCGAGGGTCGCCGCGCGCGCGCCGAGCCCGTCGCCCAGCGCGTGCAGGTCGACGGCGACGTTGAGGCCGATCCCCAGCACCGCCCAGCGTTCCTGCGGACGGCCTTCGACGAGGATCCCCGCGACCTTGCGGCCGTCGAGCAGGACGTCGTTGGGCCATTTGACCGCGGCGGGGCGACCGATGCTGTCCAACCGCTCGGCGGCCGCGGCGACGGCCGTACCGGCGGCGAGCGAGAGCAGCCTCGGCGGCTCACGCACGACGAACGAGGCGAGCAGCGCGCTGCCCGCAGGGGCGCTCCAGCTCCGGCCCTGTCGTCCGCGGCCGGCGGTCTGCTCGCCGGCGGTGACGAGCGTGCCGTGCGGCGCGCCGCCGGCGGCGAGCGCACGGGCGCGGACGTTCGTCGAATCCACCTGCCGCAGGTGCAGCCGGGGGACGCCGAGCCCGGCGGCGTCCGAGCTCACGGCGCGGTGATCCGGAGCTCGCCCCCGGCGGCGACCCCGAGTCGCTGCGCCGCCGAGCCGGACGAGACCGCCAGCGACAGCGCCCGGCTCGAGTCCTCGTAGAGCAGCAGCTCGCCGACGGCGACCTCCGAGAACGTCCGTCCCACGTGGACGCGCAGCGGGCCGCCGCCCGCCGCGGCGAGGACGGTGGCCTCGCCCGCGATTCCCGCCGCGTGGAGGTCGGTGAGCGCGGCCGCCAGCTCGAGATTGCCGAAGCGGTCGACCGCGGCGACGGGGGCCCGGAGCACCCCCTCCTCGATCTGCGGCTCGAGCGGCGCCAGCGCCACGAGCGAGGCGGGGTCGATCGGACTGCCGGCACGTTCGATCGTCGCGCCACCGGCGAGCGCCGCGGCCACGGGGGCGAACACGTCGCGACCGTGGAAGGTCGCCGACACCGGGTCCAGTGCGAAGCGCGAGCCCGCGAGGTCGACCGCCGCCTCCGCGCCGCCCGCTGCGAGCGCCGCCGGCCACAGCAGGCCGTTGTCAGGCCCGACCAGCAGGTGGCCCGCGGCGGCGCGGATCGCCACCCCGCGGCGGGCGCCGCCGACGCCCGGATCGACGACCGCGAGCATCACGCCGACGGGCATGAACGGCAGCGCGCGGGCGAGCGCGGTGGCCCCGGCGCGCACGTCCTGAGGCGGGACCCCGTGGCTGAGGTCGATGATCCGTACCTGCGGGCACCGCGCGGCGATCACCCCGTGGCACACGCCGACGAACGGGTCCGACAGCCCGTAGTCGGTGAGGAACGTGACGACCGGGCTCGACATCACCCTCGATCTTCTCAGAGCTCCGGCTCAGGTCGCGGTGCGCGCCGCGTCGGCGACGAGTGCCTCGACGAGACCGTCGATGTCGTGGCGCTCAGCCTCGAACGCGGGCTCGTGACCGAGCTCGCGCAGCGTCTCGCTCGTGACCGGCCCGATCGAGGCCAGACGCGCTCCGGGGCCGAGCGCGTCGCCCGCCTGCTCGAGGAAGAAGCGCACCGTCGAGGAGGACGTGAACGTCACGTAGTCGGCGCGCCGCAGGGCGCGGCGCTGCGCGTCGGTGAGCGGCTCCGGGACGGTCTCGTAGAGCGCGAGCACGTCGACCTCGGCGCCACGCTCGCGCAACGCGTCGGGGAGCACGTCGCGGGCCTCGGCGGCGCGCGCGACCAGCGCGCGGGTCACCGGCACGTCGGCCAGCGCATCGACGAGCCCCTCGGCGACGAAGCGTTCGGGGACGACATCGGCCCGGATCCCGCGCTCGGCGAGCGCCCGCGCGGTACCGGGTCCGATCGCGGCGATCCGGGCGCGGTGGAGCACACGGGCGTCGAGCCCGGCGGCGGCGAGTCGGTCGAACAGGCACGCGACGCCGTTGGGACTGGTCAGGCACACGAGGTCGTAGCGCTCCAGGGTGGCGGGGATCTCCCCGGGGAGCGCGCGGACCCGGATCGCCGGTGCCTCGACCACCTCCGCACCGAGCCCGCGCAGGTGGGCGGCCAGCCCGCTGGCCTGGGCGCGCGCTCGGGTGACCGCGATCGTGCGTCCGTGCAGCGGCCGGGTCTCGAACCAGGCGAGCCTGTCTCGTAGCGCCGCCACCGCGCCGAACAGCGAGATCGCGGGAGCTCGGATCCCCGCCTCGGCGGCGACGTCGGCGATCGTCTCAAGCGTTCCGGTGACGACCCGCTGCCCGGGCCAGGTGCCGCGTTCGATCACCGCCGCCGGCTCGGACCCCGGCCGGCCGCCGGCGCGCAGGCGATCGGCGATCGACGACAGGCGGGCGACCCCCATGTAGACGGCCAGCGTCCCGGGGAAGGCCGCGAGCGCGTTCCAGTCGAGCGCGGATTCGGGCTTGCCGGGATCCTCGTGACCGGTGACGAACGCCACGGCGCTGGCAGCGTCACGATGGGTCACCGGGATCCCGGCGTACGCGGAGGCGGCGACCGCCGCGGTGACGCCCGGCACCACCTCAAACGGGATCCCGGCCTCCCGGAGCAGCTCGGCCTCCTCCCCGCCACGCCCGAAGACGAAGGGGTCACCGCCCTTGAGCCGGACGACCGAGCGCCCGGCCGCCCCGTGCTCTCGCAGCAGCCCGCCGATGTCCTCCTGGCTGACCGACGGCCCGCCGCCCTCCTTGCCGACGTAGTACCGCTCGGCGTCAGGCCGGGCGCCGTCAAGCGCGGTGGCGGGGATCAGCCGGTCGTGGACGATCACGTCCGCCGCGGCGATCAGCTCCAGCGCGCGTGCCGTGAGCAGCCCCGGATCGCCGGGACCGGCCCCGACCAGATAGACGGTCACAGCACGGCCTGCTGCTCGGCGCGGTCCAGCAGCTCACGCGCACCGGCCGCGAGCATCCGCTCCGCGCACAGCGCGCCGACGTCCCCCGCGGGCCCGGCGACCTCGTCGCGCAGCCACTCCGAGCCGTCGGGGAGCCCGACCCATCCGACGAGCTCGAGCAGACCGTCCCCGCGGCGCCGGGCGTGGGCGCCGACCGGCGTCTGACACGAGGCTCCGAGGGCGTGCACGAGCGTGCGCTCGGCCGAGACGCAGGCGCCAGCCACGGGATCGCGGGCGGCGTCAAGACGGGGATCGGAGGCGAGTTCACCGACACGGGCCTCGAGCGCGAGCGCGCCCTGACCGGCGGCGGGCACGAACTCGTCTGCGATCGCGCTGACCGCATCAGCGCGCCCGAGCCGGTCCAGGCCGGCGAGCGCGAGCACGAGCGCGTCGGCCTGCCCCTCGGCGAGCTTGCGCAGGCGGGTATCGACGTTGCCGCGCAGTTCGACGACGTCGATGTCCGGGCGGGCGGCGCGCAGCTGTGCGGTCCGCCGCAGCGATGCGGTGCCGACGCGCGCGCCGTCGGGGAGCGCGGCGAGCCCGGCGGCTCCGCAGAACGCATCGCGGGCGTCCGCGCGCGGTGGCACCGCGACGAGCTCGAGGCCCGGCGGAAGCTCCGCCGGCACGTCCTTGGCGGAATGCACCGCGAGATCGATGCGATCGTCGAGCAACGCGCGCTCCAGCTCCGAGACCCAGCGCGATTTGTCGAGCGCCGCGGCGCCGCGGTCGCCGAGCGTGGTGATGGTCACGATCTCGACCTCGGCCCCGCCGACACGCAGCGCGTCGGCGACGGACTCCGCCTGGATGAGCGCGAGCGCGCTCCCCCGGGTGCCCACGCGCAGGACCACGGAGCTCAGGCGGGGCGCCGCAGCGGACGGATGTCGGCCAGCGGCGGCGCGGGCGCGGGGGCCTGCATCTCGTCCTCGCCGACCGACAGCCCGAACAGGTCGCGCACGACCGCCATCCTGCCGTGCAGGCGGTCGTCGGAGAGGTCCTTCAGACGCAGCGTCGGCTCGTGGAGCAGGCGGTTGACGATCGTTCGGGCGATCTGCTCGACGCGCTCGCGGTCACGCGGCGAGGCGGTCTCCCAGCGCTGGGCATTCTCGGCGACGACACGTTCGGCGATCTGCGTCGCGCTCTCCCGCAGCGCGGCGATCGTCGGCAGCACCTCGAGCGAGCCGAGCCAACCCGCGAACTCCTGGATCTCCTCCTCGACGATCGTCTCCGCGCGGCGGGCCTCCGCCTGACGGACCTGGAGATTGCGCGCGACGACCGCCTCGAGGTCGTCGATGTCGCGCAATGTGATCCCGGGCACCCGTGCGCACGCCCCCTCGATGTCGCGCGGCACCGCGAGGTCGATCAGCAGCAGCGGCCGGCCGCCGCGTTCGCGCATCACCTCCGCGATCTCGTCGACCTCGATCAGCAGATGCGGCGAGGCGGTCGCGGCGACGACGATGTCGGCGCTCAGCAGCGCCTCCGGCAGGCCGTCGAACGACATGCTGGTGCCGCCGTATTGGACGGCGAGGCTGAGTGCCCGCGCGCGCCGGCGGCTGGCCACGAACACCAGCTCGGCCCCGGTGGGTCGCAACGCGCGGGCGGCAAGCTCGCTCGTCTCTCCGGTGCCGACGAGCACGACCTCGCGTCCGGCCAGCGAGCCGAGCTGCTCGGCGGCGAGCGCGACCGCGACCGTCGGCGCCGACAGCCGCCGCTCGCCGATCGCGGTCTCGGCCCGGACGCGCTTACCGGTCGACAGCGCCGCTTCGAACAGGTGATTGGTCAGGGGCCCGGTCGCGTGCTGGCCGAGCGCCGCCTCGTAGGAGCGCTTCACCTGGCCCTGGATCTGGTCCTCGCCGATGATCATCGAGTCAAGGCCGGAGACGACCCGGTACAGGTGCCGTGCCGCCTCGCAGTTGTGATGGGCGTAGATCGCCCCGGTGAGCTCGGTGGGGCGGATCCCGGCGCGGCGGGCGAGCATCGTCAGCACCGCGGACTCGGCCGCGACGGGGTCGGAGGCGACCGCATAGACCTCGGTGCGGTTGCAGGTGGAGATCGTCACCGCCTCGCGCACGCTCCCGCTCTCGCACAGGTCGCGCACGAAATCGCTGGCGCGCGCCTCGGGCAGCGCAAGTCGCTCGCGGATCTCGACGGGCGCCGTCTTGTGCGAGACGCCGATCGCGAGCAGTTCGCTCACCGCAGCGATCCCGAGCGCTCCGCGTCGCCGGCGGAGGCCGGGCCATCCGGCGCCTCGCCGCTCGCGGCATCCGGCGGGGTGCGCGGGGCGGAATCTCCCTGCGTGCGCTGGGCCTCGACGTCACGCTGCAGCTGATCGAGGTCGCGCTCGAAGCGCTGGGCGCGGACGGCCATGATCGCCACGTAGACGAGCAGGATCACGAACACCACCACGTAGGCCCCGGCCACGAACTTGCCGGCGTGGCCGAGTGGGAGCGCCGGCGCGGAGGCGAGCAGCAGGCTCACAGCGGCGCCGCCGAGCGCCCGTAGGGCCGGTCGAGGTCCTCGCCGAGGAGCGTGCGGCGCAGCCGGCGCAATTGGGAGCGCGCGTTCTTGGCTGCCATCTCGTACTTCCAGAGGGTCGCGTAGAGCAGTGCGATCCCGATCAGCGAAACGAGGAACGTCCATGCCATCGGTGCCGGGAGCCGGCTCCCGGTCAGGGTGAGCACGCGCGGATGGACGAACCCGGTCGAGAGCCGGACGGCGATGAAGTTGAGCGGCACAAATGCCGCGCAGGTGATCGCGAACACGGCCGCGTAACGCGCCTGCCGCTCAGGGTCCTCGATCGAGAACCGCAGCGGTTGGTAGGTGCAGAACAGCAGCAGCACGATCAGGAACGAGACGAGCGTCGGCTCGTTCCACAGCCACCAATGCCCCCACGATGCCTTCGCCCAGATCGAGCCGGAGATCAGGCCGGCGACTCCGAAGATGAGCGCCATGTGGATTGCCACGTAGGAGCGCATGTCCCACTTGCGATCGCCGGTGCGCAGGTACCCGATCGCCATCAGGCCGCCGAACACGAATCCGCACAGCGAGACGATCGCCAGCGGCACGTGGATGTAGAAGATCTTCTGGATGAACCCCTGCTCGGCGTCGAGTGGCGCGTAGAAGAACACCATCACGAGGGCCGCGGCAAGGGCGACGATGGTGAGGAGGGACAGGCTGCGCAGACCGCGCCCGTATGTCGTGGAACGCATCATTCCTCGAGGAGAAAGTCGAACACCGCGTAGGCAAGCAGTGCGAACACCAGATCATAGAGAGCGAGGGTGCCCACCCACTTCAGTGGCGGAGCGGCCGGGGCATGGCTCGCCTGCAGGATCGGGCCGGCGGCGCGAGCGGACGCGATCAGCGCCGGCACCAGCAACGGCAGGCCGATCATCGGTCCGATCAGGTCACGCGCCCGGGTGTGGATGGCGATCCCGGAGACGAGCGTGCCGATCACCGACAGCGCCAGGTTGGTCAGCGCGAGGACCGCGATCAGGCCCGGAAGCGGCCGCCCGAGCCCCGGCTCGAGCAGGAACAGCTTGAACGCCGGGACAGCGATCACCTCGAGCACGACCAGGAACAGGTAGAGCGCGCTCGCCTTGGCGATGAGCATCGCGGTGCGATCGACCGGGGCGAGCAGAAACCCGTCGAAGCCTCCCTGCTCACGCTCCGCCACGAACAACCGGTTGATCCCGAGCATCGAGGCGAACAGCAGCGCGATCACGAACACCCCGGCTGCCTCCTGGCCCTGGAGCGTGTCGCGGTTGAGCGCGAAGTGGAAGATGATGATCGTGACCACGGCGAACAGCACCATCGCCGGCAGCGTCTCGGCCGAGCGCAGCTCCAGGCGCAGGTCCTTGCGGAGCACCGCCCACGCCGTACTCATGCGTACAGCTCCCTGAGCGCGTCGTCGGTGAGCAGGGCCGGGGCGCCGTAGTGGGCGACCTTGCCGTCCTTGAGCGCCAGCACCTGGTCGGCCTCGGCGAGCGCGGCTCGCGGGTCGTGGCTGGTGATCACCCGCGTGCGGCCGCTCGCCCGCCCCACGAGCGGCTCGATCAGCTCCCCGGCCGCCGGGTCGAGGTTGGCGCGCGGCTCGTCGAGCAGCAGCAGCGGAGGATCGTGCAGGATCGCGCGGGCGACCGCGACCCGTTGCACCATGCCGCGGCTGTAGGTCCGCACCGGTTCATCTCCCCGGCGCTCCATCTGCACCGCGCGCAGCGCCTCCTCCACGCGCGTGAGCGGGACCCGGTGCAGGCGCGCGTGATAGGTGAGGTTCTCCCGAGCGCTCAGCTCGCGGTACAGCAGCGGCTCATGCGCGAGCAGGCCAAGGCGCCCGCGGACGCGGTGTGCAGCGCGCGGCAGCGGCTCTCCGAACAGCTCGACCGAGCCGCCATGCGGACGCAGCAGCGTGGCGAGGATCCGCAGCAGTGTCGACTTGCCCGCGCCGTTGCGCCCGAGCACGGCGAGCGTCTGGCCCGCGGGCAGCGAGACGTTGACGTCGCTCAGAGCCGCCCGCTCGCCGAACCAGCGCGAGACCGAGCGCAGCTCAATGGCCGGGGGTTCGCTCACCGGCCCGGCGCTGGAGCGTCGCCACGACGTGCTCGAGGGTCGGGGCGATCGCCGGGAAGAGCTCGCCGATCGCCCGCGGGTTGCCGGGGAAGTTGACGATCAGCGTGCGCGCCGCGATCCCGGACACACCGCGGGTGAGGATCCCCATCGGCGTGTGGCGCACCGCCTCGGCGCGCAGCGCCTCCGCGAAGCCGGGCGCGTCTCGGTCGATCACCGCGCGCGTGGCCTCCGGCGTGACGTCATCGTCGGTGAGGCCGGTTCCCCCGGTGGTGAAGATCAGGTCCGCGCCGGACCGAACCTGCGCGCGCAGCCAGCGCTCGATCTGGTCCCGGTCGTCGGCCACGACGTCGCGCGCGACGATCTCGGCGCCCGCGTGCTCGGCGTGGCGGGCGAGCTCGGCGCCGGAGCGGTCCTCGCTCTCGCCACGGGCGACAGAACTCGAGACGGTGAGGATCGCGGCCCTCATCTTCGCCACTCTCCGCTCGCTCCCCCGGACTTCTCGAGCAACGCGACCGAGCCGATCTCCGCGCCGCGCTGCACGCCCTTGACCATGTCATAGACCGTGAGCGCCGCCACCGAGGCGGCGGTGAGCGCCTCCATCTCGACGCCGGTGGGCCCGGTCGTCCGCGCCTCCGCGGTGAGCACGATCTCGCCGGCGGCCGCGTCGATCTCGCCCTCGACGCCGAGGTAGCTGAGCGCCAGCGGATGGCAGAGCGGGATCAGCTCGGCGGTGCGCTTGCCCGCCTGGATACCGGCGATCCTCGCCGTCGCAATCACGTCGCCCTTCGGTGCGTTGCCGGCGGCGACGAGCGCCGCGGTCTGCGGCGAGACCCGCACGATCGCGCGCGCCAGCGCGCGCCGCTCGGTCGCCGGCTTGTGGCCGACGTCGACCATGCGGGCGCTCCCGGAGGAGTCCAGGTGGGTCAGTCCCGCCGCGGTCGGGCTCTCGGTGGGCGGCTCGCTCACGCCGGAGCGTGGGCGTGCTGGGCGGCCTCGATCAGCGCCTGCACACCATCCCGGTCCCCACGACGCAGCAGCATGATCGGGTCAGGGTCGCCGTTCACGATCGACTCGAAGAACTCCTTGCGATCCTGATAGGTCGGAAGTGTGCCCTTCGCCCAGCCGCGAACGTCGTTGAGCATCACCGCCAGCTCGGCGTACTCGGTGCCGAACAGCTCAGAGATCTCGCGCTTCATGCGCTTGGCCAGCGCGGGCGAGGCGCCCGCGGTCGAGATCGCGACCGCCAGCGGGCCGGTGCGCACGATCGCCGGAAGGATGAAGTTGCACAGCGGCGGCACATCGACGACGTTGACGAGCATCGCGCGGCGGTCGGCGTCGCCGTAGACCCCGATGTTGACCTCGCTGTCGTTCGTCGCGGCGATCGCGATCAGGCACCCCTCCAGATCGCCGGGCTGGTACGCGCGCCGGATCCACTCGATCGACCCCTCGGCGGCGAGGCGTTCGAGCTCGGGATGGGCGTCGGGGGCGACGAGCACCACGTCGCCGTCGCAGGCGAGCAGCCCCTCGACCTTCTCCAGGCCGACGTCACCGCCGCCGACGACCAGGCAGCGCCGGCCGGTGAGCTTCAGGCACGCGATGTAGAACGGCGTGTCGAGCATGCCCTGCACGCACGACTGGTCGCAGATCCCCTTACGGAGCTGGCAGACGCATTCCTTGCCTGCATAGGCCTGGGCGGGCATGATCGAAGCGTAGTACGGGGTGCTCAGGCGACCGCGCGGGCGCGGGCGATGAGCGCATCGACGAGCAGCACGGCCAGCGGGCGGCCGGCCGTCGGGTCGACGAGGATCAGCGACGGCATCGTCGCGGTGCCCGAAAGCTCGATCACGCCCATGCCGAGCACGATCTCCGCCCCGTCGCTCACCGTGGTGGCGCACAGCACGAGCCGTTCAGCCGGATCCGAGCGCACCAGGCGTGCCAACTCGAACTCCTCACAGAGGATTCCCGCGCGGGCGGCGATCGAGCGCAGCGCGTCGAGGTCGCGCAGGCGGACGCGGCGCATGGTGACCCGCTTGCCGTCGGCGAGAGCGGGGGCGTGATCCGCCGCGGTGTGATGATCGAGGGCGCTCATCTGGTCAACAGCCTATCCGTTTCATCTTTACCGCTTCTTGACATTGCGCTCCCGCCGGATCTCCGCCAGCCGTTCACGGAGCTCGGACTCGGCATCGTCGGGCTCGTAGAAGCGCTCCCCAGCGACCCCCGGAGGCAGCAGCTCCTGAGGCGAGAGATGGCCCGGCCGGGCATGGGGATAGTCGTATTCGCCCCGGGCGCGCACTCCTGAGCGCAGGTAGCCGGGAGGCAGCTCGGCGCCGTGCTCGCGCACGTATCCACGGGCGGCTGCGATCGCGCGCTTCGCTCCGTCGGACTTGGGCGCAAGCGAGAGGTAGATCGCCGCCTGGGCGAGCGGGAACTCGGCCTCGGGCAGACCGACGTGCTCGACCGCGGCGGCCGCCGCGGTCGCCACCGACAGCGCCTGCGGGTCGGCGTTGCCGATGTCCTCGGAGGCGAGGATCACCATCCGCCGCACGATGAAACGCGGATCCTCCCCGCCCTCGAGCATCACCGACAGGTAGTAGAGCGAGGCATCGGGATCCGACCCGCGGGTCGCCTTGATCCAGGCCGAGATCGTGTCGTAGTGGTTGTCGGCCTGGCGGTCGTAGAGGATCGCGCGGCGTTGCATCGCGTCCTCGGCGTGCTGCAGCGAGACGGCCCCGTCCGGGCCAGCGGCCTCGCAGGCGAGCTCCAGCGCGTTGAGCGCCGAGCGGGCGTCGCCCCCTGAACGCTCGGCGAGGAACTCGAGTGCCTCGGAGGCGACCCGTTCGGGCGGCCCGCAATGTCCGCGCTCGATCGCGCGGTCGAGCAGCACGCGCACGTCCTCCGGACCGAGTGCCTCCAGCTCGTACAGCCGCGACCGCGAGATCAACGCCGAGTTGACGCTGAAGAACGGGTTCTCGGTGGTGGCGCCGATCAGCGTCACCAGACCGTCCTCGACGGCGGGCAGCAGCGCATCCTGCTGGGCCTTGTTGAAGCGGTGGATCTCGTCGAGGAAGAAGACGGTGCGCCTGCCGGTGGCGCGCAGCCGCTCCCGCGCGCGCTCCATCACCGCGCGCACCTCGGCTCGGCCGGCCTCGACCGCGCTCTCCTCCTCGAAGGCTGCGTCGCTCGCGGTGGCGACGAGCCGGGCCAGGGTGGTCTTGCCGCTGCCGGGCGGCCCGTGCAGGATCATCGAGTGTGGCCGGCCCTCCTCGATCGCGCGTCGCAGCGCGGAGCCATGGGCCAGGAGCTTTTCCTGCCCGACGAGCTCGTCGAGCGTCGTCGGTCGCAGCCGGGTGGCAAGCGGGACTGCCGCCCCCGTGTTGCCGGGAGCCGTCCGAGATCCCTCAGGACCGGCGATCGCAGGCTCGGCCGCGCCGGCGGACGTGGGGGGCTCCTGCTCGCCGAACAGCCGATCCATGGGCGCAGTATGGAGTGCGGGTCGGACCCGCTCAGCGCCCGAGAATCGCCAGCGCTTCGTCGTGGAGCAGACCGTTGGTGGCCAGCCCGCTGTGCCCGGCGGCGGTGACCGCGCCCGTGAGGTCGGTGAAGCGACCGCCGGCCTCGCTGACGATGACCAGCGGCGCGGCCATGTCCCAGATCGACACCGTCGGGTCCGTCGCGATCTCGGCGGCTCCCTCCGCGACGAGCATGTACTGCCAGAAGTCGCCGAACCCGCGCGTGCGCCCCACGTGACGCGACAGCTCGCGGAGGTTCTCCTCACGCCCCTGCTCGCGCCATTCCTCCAGGCCGCCGTAGCAGAGCTGCGCGTCGGCGAGGTCACTGACGCCCGAGACGAAGATCGGGCGAGGCGGGGCGTCCGGACCTCCCTCGCGCAGATGTGCCCCTTCGCCGCGCGCCGCCCACCAGCGCCGGCCGAGCGCCGGGGCGGAGGCGACCCCGACCACCGGCTCGCCGTGGGCCTCGAGCGCGACGAGCGTCGCCCAGACGGGAATCCCACGGACGTAGCCCTTGGTGCCGTCGATCGGATCGATGATCCAGCGCCGTCCGTTCGCCGAGACCTCCTCGGCGCCGTACTCCTCACCGAGGATCGCGTCCGCGGGCCGCGTGGCCTCCAGATGGCTGCGAAGCGTGCGCTCGACGAGCGTGTCGGCTTCGGACACCGGCGTCAGGTCCGGCTTGGTCTCGACGGCCAGGTCGATCGCGCGAAAGCGACCCATCGTGATCTCGTCGGCGAGGTCGGCGAGTCGGAGGGCGAGCCGCAGATCGGCGCTCTGGGGCTCGTGCGAGGAGGCTGGCACGGCGCGGATACTATGCGCGCCCGCCCGGCTCGCCCCGAGACGTGCGGGGCGGTTAGTGTGCGTGCGATGAGCACGGACCTGCAGAACGAGACCGCTGAGCTGCTGCAGCGGCTGATCCGCTTCGACACCGTCAACCCGCCCGGCAACGAGCGCCCGGCGATCGAGCATCTGGAGCGCTACTGCGCGGAGGCGGGATTCGACTGCGTCGTCCTGGCCGACGACCCCGAGCGGCCGAACCTCGTGGCCACGCTCGGCGACCCGCGGAGCGGCCCGGTGTTGTGCCTGCTCGGCCACGTGGACACCGTGCTCGCCGACCCCTCCGCCTGGGACCACGATCCGTGGTCGGGCGACATCGCCGACGGCTTCCTGTGGGGACGCGGGGCACTTGACATGAAGGACCAGGTCGCCGCGGAGGCGGTTGCCGCGGTGTCGCTCGCCCGCGAGGGATGGCGACCGGCGCGAGGCGCGCTTCGGCTCGTATTCGTCGCCGACGAGGAGACCGGCGGCGATGTCGGGGCGCGTTGGCTGTGCGAGAACCACCCCGACGCGGTGCGCTGCGACATGCTCCTCAACGAGGGCGCCGGCGAGGTCTTCGAGTTCGCGGGCGCTCGCCATTACGGCGTGTGCTGCGCCGAGAAGGGCATCTACCGGTTCACGATCACCGCCCACGGTGAGGCCGGTCACGCGTCGATGCCGACGATCGGCGACAACGCCCTGCTGAAGCTCGCGCCGGTGCTGGCCGCGCTCGCCGACCAGCCACCCGGCTATGCGATCACCGAGGCCCCAGCCGCGCTGCTCAGCGGACTCGGGCTTGATCCTGGCGATCCCGCCGGGTCGCTGCAGGCGATCCGCGAGGACAGCCCCGGCCTGTTCGTGCTGGCCGCACCGATGTTCGAGGTGACGCTCACGCCGACGATGGCCTCGGCGTCACAGAAGATGAACGTGATCCCGTCGCGGGCCGAGGTCCGGGTCGATTGCCGCACGCCGCCCGGGCTCGGCGAGGAGGCCACGCGGGACCGGATCAAGCAGGTGCTGGGGATCGGCGACGGCGACGGGCCGCTCACGATCGAGTTCACCGAGCGCACGATCGGCAACGCGTCGCCGGTCGAATCAGAGCTGATGACGTTCATCTCCCGCTGGATCGAGCAGGAGGACCCGGGCGCGAGTGCGGTCCCGCTCATCCTCCCCGGCTTCTCGGACTCCAACTGGTTCCGGACCGCGTTCCCCGACTGCGTCGCCTACGGGTTCTTCCCCCAGCGCCACCAATCGCTCCTGCACTCCGCCCCGCTCATGCACAACGCCAACGAGCGGATCGACGTGCGTGACCTGGGATTCGCGGCCGGCTTCTACCGCGACTGCATCAGCGGCCTGCTCGGCTGAGGCCGGGCATCGCACCCCAATAGACTCGCGCCATGTCCACGACGGTGACCACCCGCCTGGATCCGGAGATCTTCCGACTGCCGGTGCAGCGGATCCGGCAGGGGTACTACTCCGACGCGTACTTCGTGTTCACGAAGAAGCTGCTGGAGGACGAGGGCGAGCATCCGCGCGTCACGATGCAGGTCTTCCAGAAGGAGGAGTCGGTGCTCGGCGGGATCGACGAGGCGATCGCCGTCCTCAAGCTCTGCTCCGGACACGCGATCGATGGCGAATGGGTCCCCGGCTGGGATGAGCTCGTCGTGCACGCGCTCAACGAGGGCGACCCGATCTCCCCACGTGAGACCGTGATGACGATCGAGGGCGACTACTCGCTGTTCGCCCACCTGGAAACCGTCTACCTCGGCTCGCTGGCCCGCCGCTCGCTCGTCATGCGCAACGTCCACGAGGTGGTGCGCGCCGCACGCGGCAAGGAGATCATCTACTTCCCCGCGCGTCACGATCACTGGCTCGTGCAGACCGGGGATGGCTGGAGCGCGCACGTGGCGGGCGCCATCGGCGTCTCCACCGACGCCCAGGCATCGTGGTGGGGCGGGCGCGGGATCGGCACCGTCCCACACGGCCTGATAGCGGCCTACGGCGGCGACACGGTGCGGGCCGCAACGCGCTTCGCCGAGCGCTACCACGGCCAGATGAACATCACCGTGCTCGTCGACTTCACCAACGACTCGGTCGGCACCGCGCTCGCTGTCGCCGAGGCGCTCGGGCCCAAGCTGTGGGGCGTTCGCCTGGACACATCGGAGCTGCTGGTCGATCGTTCGTTGATCGAGGAGATGGGCGCGTTCAAGCCGACCGGAGTCAACCCCCGGCTGGTCGAGAAGGTCCGTGGCGCACTCGACGGCGCCGGCTTCTCACATGTGAAGATCGTCGTCTCCGGAGGCTTCAATGCCGAGCGAATCCGGGAGTTTGAAGCCGCCGGCGTACCCGTCGACGCCTACGGCGTGGGGTCCTCGCTGATCCGCGGACAGAACGATTTCACCGCCGACATCGTGCTGCGTGACGGGGAACCCTGCGCAAAGGTGGGGCGCAGTTACGCGCCCAATCCGCGGCTTCGGCTCGTCAGCTGACATCGGGGCTCAGGAAATCGCCGGAGACGGCCGATGGAGGAGGTGCGCATGATCTTCGCGAGCTTCCTCGGCTATTACGACGTGACGGCTTGGCTGCAGGCGTGGCTGCCGATCATGTTCATGGGACTGCTCGTGATCGGGCTGTTCAGCGTGCGGGCGATGATGCCCCGCACCCGCCCGAAGGAGATCAAGCCCGATTCGGCGCCGCCGATCGCGTGGGAGGACATCGCGGGCGCTGACGAGGCCAAGGAGGAGCTCCGCGAGGTCGTGGACTACCTCCGCGACGCCAAGCGCTTCCGCGCCCTCGGAGCGCGCGTGCCTCGCGGTGTCCTGCTCTACGGGCCGCCTGGCACCGGCAAGACGCTGCTCGCCAAGGCCGTCGCCCACGAGTCCGGCGCGGTCTTCTACTCGCAGTCCGCGGCCTCGTTCGTCGAGATGTTCGTCGGGGTCGGCGCCGCGCGCATCCGCCGCCTGTTCAAGTCGGCGCGCAAACACGCCCCCGCGATCGTCTTCATCGACGAGATCGACGCGGTCGGCGGACACCGCGGCTCGGATATCGGCACCAGCGAGCGCGACCAGACACTCAACCAGCTGCTCGTCGAGATGGACGGCTTCTCCTCGACCGCCGACGTCGTCGTGATCGCGGCCTCCAACCTGCTCGAGAAGCTCGACCCGGCGCTGCTGCGCCCGGGCCGCTTCGACCGCCAGATCTTCGTCTCCCCGCCCGACGTCGCCGGCCGCGAGCGCATTCTGCGCGTTCACTCGCGCAACAAGCCGGTCGCCGAGAACGTCGACTTCGAGCTGCTCGCCCGCCAGACGGCGGGCCTCACCGGCGCCGACCTGGCCAACATCTGCAACGAGGCGGCGATCTTCGCCGGTCGCCGCGGTGGCGACCGGGTCGAGGCCGTCGACTTCGACACGGCGCTCGAGCGCGTCATCGCGGGCATGCAGTCCCACCGCCGGCTTTCCATGCACGAGCGTCGCGTCGTCGCCTACCACGAGGCCGGCCACGCGGTCTGCGGCGAACTGCTGCCGTCGGTCGATCCGGTCCACCGCATCTCGATCATCCCCCGGGGCCGGGCGCTCGGCTACACGCTGAATCTCCCCGAGGAGGATCGCTACCTGAAGACGCGCGAGGAGCTCATCGACATGATGACCATGCTGCTCGGCGGCCGCGCGGCCGAGGCGCTCGTGATCGGTTCGATCACCAACGGCGCCGCCGACGACCTCAGCCGCGTCACCGGGATCGCCAACTCGATGGTCCACGAATGGGCGATGGGAACCGGAATCACCTCGATGCGGGTCGATGAGGGCAGCACCTCGGACTCGCTGCGCCGGGTCATCGACGACGAGGTACGTGAGCTCGCCGACGAGGCGATGCGCTCGGCGGTCGAGCTGCTTGCCGCGCACCGCCCCCAGCTCGACCAGCTCGCCAACCAGCTGCTCTCCGAGGAATCGCTTGAGCGAGACGACATCGATCGCGTGATGTCCGGAGTGCCACAGGCACGCCCCGCTCGCCGCCCCCAGAGCCATCTCGGCATCGCCGCCGCCGACCCCGGCGACGACCCGGCCACGCACCGCTAGGCCGCGCCGCACAAGGCGGCGGCCCGGAGCGGGACAATCCCGCCTCGTGACCTCGACCACGTCCGTCCGCCGGCTGCAACGGTCGGCCCATGGCGCACCGCGCCCGATGGGATCCCGGCGGCGCGAGGGCGCCCTCGCGCTCGGGCTCTACGTCGTGCTCGCACTCGTGGTGATCGGTCGCGCCTCGCTGGGCGCTGGAAGCGGGCCGGGATCCGGGACGCTCGGGACCGGACCCGACGTGCAGATCTTCGTGTGGGGGCTGCGCTGGTGGCCGCACGCGCTCGGCCACGGAGTGGACCCGCTGCGCTCCTCCGTCGTGTGGCCGCCGGCCGGCGGCGCGGTGTTGTGGTCGACGACGGTCCCGGTGCTCAGCCTGCTCGCCAGCCCACTCACGATCGTGCTCGGATCGCTCGCCGCCTGGAACGTCCTCGTGGTGCTGGCGCCGGCCATCGCGGCCTGGGCGACGTGGCTGCTGTGCGCCGAGCTCGGTGCCGACCCGGCGCCGGCCGTGTTCGGCGGAGCCCTGTTCGGCTTCGGCTCGTTCGTGCTCTGCGAGGACATCGCGCATCTGCAGCTCTCGGCGTGCGCCCTGGTGCCACTCGCGGTGTGGGTGGCGATACGCGGGGTGCGCGGCAGGGCCTCGGCGCAGGGGCTCGCCTGCTCGAGCGCGGTGATCGTCGTCGCACAGTTCCTGATCTTCCCGGAGCTATTGGTGACGCTCGGGCTGATGGCGCTGGTCGGCCTGGTGCTCGCCCTGTGGCTGCTCGACGAGCAGCGCGACGCGCTGCTGCACACCGCCCGCGCGCTGGTGGTGGGCGCTGTCGCCGGGGCGGTCCTGATCTCACCGCTCGTGATCGAGATGCTCACCCACGTCCCGCGCAGCTCGAGCGGCGCCGTCGCCTGGCCGGTCGATGTGCTCAACCTCGTCGTTCCGACCGTGCGCGCCGCGGTCGGCGGCTCCGCGCTGACCGGGATCTCCAGCCGCTTTCCCGGCAATTCCGCCGAGCAGACCGGCTATCTCGGACTGCCGCTCCTGCTCGTGGTCCTCGCGTGGGGATGGCGTGAGCGCCGGGGCGGGTGGGCCCGGCAGTCGCGGCTGATGCTCGCGCTGCTCGCCGTCGCCCTGCTGCTCGCGCTCGGGCCGTCACTCACCGTCGACGGCACCCGCACGATCTGGCTGCCGTGGGCGGCGCTGGCACGGCTGCCGTTCCTGCGCGACGCGCTGCCCGCGCGGATGATGGTCTACGTCTGGCTGTGCGCGGCGGTGATCGCGGCGCGGTGGCTGAGTGACGTCCGGGTGCCCGTCGCGGTGAGGATGACCGCGGTCGTCCTGACCGCGGTCGCGCTCGCGCCCGCGGCGTGGCCGCTCCAGCCGGCGCCCACCGCCGTCCGCAGCGCCGCGGTGCGGCACGCGTTGCGCGGCCAACGGGTCCTGTCGTTGCCATTCTTCGACGTCCGTGACCGCGGGCTGCTCGTCCAGGAGCGCAGCGGTTTCCGCTTCTCACTGATCGACAGTTGGCTGCAACTGCGACCGCACGGCTGGGTGCCCGACCTCCCGGGTACGGCGCTCACCGACGTCGCGCTGGCGCGCCTGCACGGACGCGCCGCGAGGCGCTTCGTGGCCGAGCTCCGAACGGCGGGCATCACCCGGCTGCTGCTGTGGGAGGAGCCGGCGGGGCTGCTGGGTGCGCTGCACCTGCGCTACAAGCGGACCGCAGGCGTCGTGATCGTCCGCGTTCCGCGTTCCTGACAGCTGGCGGCTGACAGCTGGCGGTATCGTGGCCACGATGCTGAGCGCGATCGACCACGTCGGGGTGGCTGTGCCGTCGATCGACGACGCGCTGCCGTTCTATCGCGACGTGCTGGGCATGGAGCTCGTGCATCGTGAGACGGTCGAGGAGCAGGGCGTGGCGGCGGCACTGCTCGATGTCGGGGAGAGCCACGTCGAGCTGATCGAACCGCTCTCCGCCGACGGCGGCGTCGCTCGCTTCCTCGCGGACCGAGGCGCCGGCCTGCACCATGTCGCCTACCGCGTCCCCTCGATCGAGCAAGCGCTCGCGGCCTGCCGCAGCGCGGGGCTGCGCCTCATCGACGAGCAGCCGCGCACGGGGATCCGTGGATCGCGGGTCGCCTTCCTTCACCCCAAGGCCAGCGGCGGTGTGCTGACCGAGATCGTCCAGCCGTCCACAAAGGATCATTGATATGAGCGATGACGAGAAGCCGCAGAAGATCAGCATCGGGTTCCTGGGCGGGCAGGTGCTCGCCGCCCGGGTCGCCGACGACGAGCTCGCCAAGCTGCGCGCCGCGCTGAACGCCGGCGGCTGGCACGACATGACCGCCGACGACGGGACGGTCGCACTCGATCTCTCCAAAGTCGTGTACGTGCTCGTCGACCACGAGGGCCACCGCGTCGGCTTTGGCAGCTGAGCGGTGACTGCCGTGCTCCCCGGACTGATCCTCCAGCACGCCACCACCGGCCCGCCCGGCCGGCTCGGTGATTGGGCCGATGCGCGCGGGATGCCGTACCAGGTGCACGACAGCACCGAGGTCGCACCGGAATTCGACCCGCGCGAGTTCTCGTTCGTCGCGTCGCTGGGCTCCGCGCGCTCGGCCAACGAGACCGAGATTCCGTGGATCGCGGCCGAGATCGAGCTGCTGCGGCACGCAGTCGACGCGGGTGTGCCCGTCCTCGGGCTGTGCTGGGGCGGCCAGGCGCTGTCGGCGGCGCTCGGGGGCACCGTCAGCCAGGCGCCCTTCCACGAGAAGGACTGGATCGCGGTCGCGAGCGTGGACCCCGAGATTCCGGGCGGCCCCTGGCTCCACTATCACACTGAGATCTTCACCGTGCCCCGGGATGCGGCCGAGATCGCGCGGAGTCCGGCGGGGCCGGCCGCGTTCCGGATCGGGCCTCACCTCGGCCTCCAGTTCCATCCGGAGGCCGATGCGCCGATGGCCGAGGTGTGGGCCGCGAAGGACCCGGACCAGACAGACGCGTCGCGGGCGGCGCTCGCGACCTCGGGCGAGCGCTGGGACGGACCGGCGCGGGACCTCGCGGCGACGCTGTTCGACGCCTGGTGGGCCCGGGCGCGCGCTCACTCGCCGCATTCGACGCTGAGCGCCTGAGCTACTCGGGACCTGGAGCGCTAACGCGAGCCTCGTGCTGCGAGGCGGCGGCGCATCAGACGCGCAACGCGCGCCGCCGGAGCCTGAGCTCTCTGCGTCTCGAGCTCGGCCACCCGTTGCTGGGCGGCGACACGCCATTCATGCTCGGTGTCCCCGCGGCGCACCGCCTCAACCAGCAGTTCACGGAGATGTCGATCGTCAGCGTGCAGTTGCTCGATGTTGTGGGCAAGCGCCGCAACCTCACGCGGCTCGTCGGGCTGGAGGGCGATCAGCTGATCGCTGGTGAACGATCCCTGGCGCTTGCGTGCCAGCACGTACCCGTGTGTGCGCGGCACGACCTCGCCGAGCTCGTTGCGGTCATGGTGAATGTCGAGGATCTCGAACGCTCGACCCCAGTGCGCGCGGATCCACCAATCCGACAGGAAGACCGTCGGCCCGCCACCTTCCCAGTCCTGGCCGTGCCGGAGCACATTCATGCCGACGCGGTCCTCGTCCCACGGGGCGGCGTGCTCCGCCTCCGCCATACCTTCCCCGAGGAAGGTCAGCACCAGGATGCCGGTGGGCCTGAGCACGCGGTGCAACTCGAGCAACCACGCGGCCCAGTCATCCGCGAGATGGGTGAACACCGAGATCGCGTACACGAGGTCGAAGTGATCGCTCGGCAACGGCAGCGCCGGCGGCGAGGCTGACAGCGCGCTGAAGTGAAAGGGAGGACCGAGGTTCTCCTCGAGCCAGTCGATGCTGCGCGTGTCGATGTCGCAGCCCCAGACCTCGCCTGCGTGCGCCTCCGCATGAAAATGACGGATGACGTTCCCTGCTCCGCAGCCGAAATCGAGAACGTTTGGCGCGCCCGCTGAGGCTGGAGCACCGTGCCTCTCCATGAGCGAGAGGAGGAGGTCCTTCATTCCGGCGGCCCCCGCCGCGTATTCAGCCACGACGTCGGCACCCGGGGTGGCGCCCGCGCGGATGATCAGGTCGGTCGGGGGCACGCCAAACGTGTCGGCGGTTTCCTCAGCCATCACCGACTTCCTAGCAGGTCATCGTGGCCGTCGGAATCAGCGGATGGACGTGGGGCCGGTGCGATCGCCCCGGACCATCAGGTGCAGTCCGGCCTCGACGAGCAACAGGCCAACCCGCTCGCGTGCGCCGGGGACGGCGCCGCGGGGACGACGGGAGCTGCGGTAACGCTCGGTGTGGCGCACTGTGGCGAGGGCGTGATCTTGAAGCGGGCTCATGCTCCACCTCCTTGGGGTGGGCTGACGGGATAGTTGAAGAGGAGCGTCTCGACGGGCAGCGAGCCCTCGGGGCGCTGGGACGGGTCGACTCTGCGCCCGCGGAAGCGGCTCATCATGAGCTCGAGCAGCTCCTCGTTGAACTCCTTGAGCTCCTCGGGGGTCACCCACATCACGCTCTGTGAATGGGTGGCCGCGTCGCGCCACTCCCGCGGATAGCTGGAGCGGGTGTCACGCCAGTGCTCGAGCCGGCGCAGCTGGTTCTCGCGCCACAACCGGGCAACCGTGCCGGCGGCGACCGCCGCCTCCGGGTCGTCGTTGTCGCTGGAGATGTTCAGGCCGGTGTCGGGGACGCGCCACGGCCGCGAACGGCCCTTCCCGCCCCCGGCTTCCTCGACGAAGCCGTACTTGGCAAGTTGGCGCAGGTGGAATGAGCACGTCGTCGGGCTCTCGCCGATCCGCTCCCCGGCTTCGGTGGCCGTCAGCGGACCCTCGACCGACAGGGTCTCGATCAGCGCCACGCGCACCGGGTGCGCGAGCGCCCTCAGCGTCCGTGCGTCGTCGATCTGACGGAGGTCGTCGACCGGCGACCGGCGACGCTCCGTGCTCTGGGGGTGCTCACTCATTCTCTCGAGAGTAGTCTCTCGAGAGATATCTGTCAAGAGTTTTCTCTCGACAGTTGATTCTCGACGCTTCTCTTGAATCAACGCGTGAACAGCGTGGAGAGCACCACCTGAGTGACCGTGCGGGTGACGCCCGGCGTCGCCCGGATCCGCTCCAGCGCGAGCTCGAGCGCCTTTGTGTCCTCAGCCATCACGTGCAGGATCGCGCTCGCCTCGCCGGCCACGGTGTGGGCGGAGACCACGCCGGGCTCGGTGGCCACCCCGGCGCGCACGCCCGCCGCGGACAGATTGCCGTCGCAGTACAGGGCGACGAACGCCTCGGCGCGCCAGCCGTACGCCTCGGGGTCGACGGTCGCCGTATAACCGAGCACCACCCCGTCGCGCTCCAGCCGGTCGACGCGCCGCTTCACCGCGGGGGCGGAGAGATGGACGTAGCGCCCGATGTCCTGGAACGTGCGTCGCGCGTTCTCCCGGAGCAGCGCAACGATTCTTCGATCTGTCGGGTCCATAGGTGGGTGATACCTCCCAGAAACGCAACGTATCAGCCTTGCTGTGGCCGCTCCAGCGATGGATCATTGTTTCCGAGCCGGGCCGGGAACGGCCCGGCGTTGTGATTGGGGACCCACCCACGGGTCACGGTTTCGTGGTGTCTGGGGAGGCATCGCGTTGCATGGACGCGGATCGCGACGTGTCGCAGCTGGAGGCGATACGTCGCCGTCCCGTTCCCCTTCCGTTGGCGGTATCGGTCGGCGCACACGAAGTGGACCCGCCCTCATTGCCCGACCCGGGGGAACGCTCGAGGCGACCCACCCGGGGTCTCCTACAGTCTCTCGCCGTTGTCGCCCACCGACCTCGACACCCGGCTGCTCACCCTCGCTCGCACCCGCGGGCACACCGCTGCCCGGGAGCGCGCGGTCGCGGTGTTCTCACGCACGGGTGAGCACGCGGCCTGCTGGCTGGCGCTCGGCCTGGCGGGAGCTGCGGCGAACGCGTCCCGACCCCCGCGCCGCACCGCCTGGCTGCGTGGGACCGGCGTCGTCGGAGCCTCCTACGCCCTCAACACCGCGATCAAGTTCGTGGTTCGTCGACCGCGCCCCGAGCTTCCCGGGCTCACGCCGCTCACGCCGGTGGTCACCGGGCTGTCGTTTCCGAGCGCCCACGCGACGACGAGCTTCGCGGCCGCCCGCACCTATGGAGCACTCGTTCCGTCCGCGCCTCTGTACGCGGTCGCGGTCCTGATCGCGCTCAGTCGCATCTACCTCGGGGTGCACTATCCCTCCGACATCCTGGCCGGAGCCGTGTTCGGAACCGCGCTTGCCGCGGCGGCCGCTGCGACGGAGGTGGCCGGATGCCGATGAAGGTCGGAATCGTGGGCATGCCGAACGCCGGCAAGTCCTCGCTGTTCACTGCGCTCACCGGGGTCGCCGCCGAGGCGGCCAACTACCCGTTCACCACGATCGAGCCGAATATCGCGATCGTGCCGGTCACCGACGAGCGCCTGGAGCGGGTCTCGGAGACGGTGCGCGCATCGAAGATCGTGTGGGACACGATCGCCTTCCATGACATCGCGGGCCTGGTGGCCGGCGCCCACAAGGGCGAGGGCCTCGGCAACCAGTTCCTGTCCAACATCCGTGAGACGGACGCGATCGTCCACGTCGTCCGCGCCCACACCGACGAGGGTGTCGTGCATCCCGAAGGCCGGGTCGACCCGCTGCACGACATCGAGACGATCGAGACCGAGCTGATCTTCGCCGATCTCGAGCAGGCAGAGCGGCGGCTGGATCGCGTCGTGCGCATCGCCCGAGGCGGCGACCGCCACGCCATCGCCGAGGAGAAGTGGCTGCGAGCGGTGATCGAGGCGCTGCAGGCAGGCCTGCCCGCTCGCACGGTGCCGGTCCCCGACGACGCGGCCGACGCGATGTCGCTGCTCTCCCCGCTCACCGCCAAGCCGGTCCTGTTCGTCGCCAACATCGATGAGGGAGCCCACCCACCCGATGAGGTCCCGCCGGCGATCGCCGAGTATGCGGCCTCGGTCGGTGCCCGCGCGGTGGCCGTGTCGGCGCGGCTGGAAGCGGAGCTCGGCGAGCTCACCGACGAGGACGCCGAGGCGATGCGCGCCGATCTCGAGCTGAGCCAGTCGAGCCTGCAGACGGTCGTGCGTGGCGCGTTCTCGCTGCTCGACCTGGTCGCGTTCTTCACCGCCGGCGAGGACAAGCCCGCCCAGTCGTGGCACCTGCGGCGGGGACTGTCGGTCTGGCATGCCGCCGGGCAGATCCACTCCGACATCCAGAAGGGCTTCGTGCGCGCCGAGGTGGTCGGCTGGGAGGCGCTCGTCGACGCCGGCGGCTACGCCGGCGCTCGGGACCGCGGGACGCTCCGCCTGGAGGGCCGCGACTACGTCGTCGCCGACGGTGATGTGATCACCGTCAAATTCACCCCCTGAGCAGGCAGAGGGCGTGTGAGCGCTCACAGCCGCCGCCGCCTCGAACAACCGTCGAGACGGGCGCACATTCTGAGCAACTTTTGTCTGCACTTGCCGACGAAATCCGTCCACGCGGCTTGACGCCGCCCTTGTGACTCTGGACACTTGGATAGTGCAAACCGCTACAAGGTCCCTCACCATGGCCAACATGAATCGTTCGCTCACACCGTCTCGCATCATGCTGCTGGCAGGCTCCACGTCGCCGAGCGCAGGTCGCGCCGGGGTGGCCGTCAAGCGATACCGCCTCGCGCGGGCGCGCCTCGACGGACGACCCGCCGCGGCTCGGCTTCAGAGATCGGCCAGCGACTCGGCTCGCGAGAGCCGTTCCGCCAGTCTGTTCATGGAATAGTCGCGCACCGCGCGCTCACCGCCCGCCAGGTCGGTCTCCCGGTCCTCCGGAAGGTCGACTGCGGGCGGGCGGAGCGTGGCGATCTCACGGAACGCCCGTAGCGTGTCGGCGTGCTCGGTGAGCGCAGCCGCAACCCTTGGGCGCTCCCCGGCGGCGTTCGCGAGCGCGCCTTCCAGCGAGCCGTGGCGCTCGAGCAGATCGGCGGCGGTCTTGGCACCGATCCCCGGCGCGCCCGGAAGCCCGTCGGAGGGATCGCCGCGCAGCGCGATGAAGTCCGGGACGAGTTCCGGCGCGATGCCGTAGCGCCGCTGCACCTCGGCGGGGTCGACCGTGTCGAACCCCTGCTTGCCCTGCGCGAGGAAGACGACGTTCACGCTCTCGGATGCGCACTGGTACATGTCGCGGTCGCCGGTCATCACCAGCGCGCGGCCGCCGCGCTCGGACTCCGCGAGCGCCAGCGCGCCGAGCAGATCGTCGGCTTCGAGATCATCTGAGCCGAGGCTCGTCCAGCCGAACGCCTCGAGCAGCGCGGGAGCGCGGTCGAACTGCCATTGCAGCGCCTCGGGGACCGGCGGGCGGGCCGCGTGGTAGTCGGGGTACAGGTCGGTGCGGTAGTGCGCCGCCTCCGCTCCCCAGCAGACGACGATCACGCGCGGACGGGTCTCAGCGGCGATCCGCAGGATCAGGTTGACCGCGCCCAGCAGCGCGTTCACCGGGTGCCCGTCGCCATCGGTGATCGACTCCGGCAGCGCGAAGAACGAGCGATACAGGACGAACGGGCCGTCGATCGCGAGCAGCGGCGCCGGGGAGTTGGCCATCACCGGACTGTATGTCACGCGCCCGGGCTCGACCGCCCAGCCTCGAAACCTGAACCAATGGGGTCCCCGCGGACGTCCTGCTCAGCGGGAGCCGACGGAGAAGCGCGCGTCGGTGGAGAGCAATCCGAAGGACTGCGCCAGCTGATCGCCGCTGACACTCGTCGCGCCGCCGCTACCGATGACCCGCGCCGTCATCACTCGGGGTGAGACGCCGTGCCGGGTGACGACGATCCGCTCGAGCCGTCCGCGGACCAGCGAGCCGAGCCTGCGGGTCGCGGCCGCCACGCTGAGCGTGACCGTCCAGCGGTGGTAGGGGTCGCCGGCGGCACCGTCGTAGGGGTCCGGAACCCCGACGAGCCACGGCTCCGGCGAGGCGCCCGGCCACACGTTCTGGATCGACTCGGTCTCGCCTCCGGAGCTCGCGAAGAAGTAGGTCGTGGCGGGCGTGCCACCGTAGGTGACGACCTCGCCGGCGGTTGCGGCCACCGCGGCGTCCGTCGGCGCGGTCTCGGCCGTGGCTCCGCCGTACATCTGTGAGCGCGTGTCGTCGTAGAGCGAATAGCCGTGGCCGTCGACGTTCGTGGTGAGCGCGTAGGTGCGCGCCGCGATCGCCTGCGCCTCGAGCGCGGCGGGCGCCCACGAGGCCGCCATCTCCTCGGCGACGACGCCGCGCACGTAGTCGTCGATGGGAACCACATCAACGGTCTGCACCTGGCCGGTCGGCGTCGCGGTGAAGCGCAGCGCGCCCCGGTAGCGGCGTCCGGCGCTCGTCAGCGGCCCCGGGCCGGTGACGGTCAGCGGGCCGCTCACCGTGCCGACCGTTTTCCCCGACGGTGAGACCACCCGCAGCCCGACGGCGGAGGCGGCAACGGTGTAGGTGCCCGCGGAGTTCAGCGGCACCGGGCCGGCGCGCGTCGCTCCGCTGAACGAGGCGCGCCCGGTTGCGATCAGTACCTGCACCGGCTGCGCCGGACTGACCCGACTCAGCGTGGTGCCCTGGTAGTAGTGGGCGAGGATCTGCGCCGCCGAGAAGCCGTGGAGCGCGTAGCCCTCGGCCCCGTACTGGCTCATGCCGACGCCGTGGCCGTCCCCCCCGCCGTCGATCACGACCTGCCCCGGCTTGGCGCGGGTGGCGGTGATGCCGCTCCGAGTCGAGCCGCTGCCGGTCCCCGAGCCGCCCGGCGGCGAACCGGTGAGCCCTGAGCCGCCGCCCGTCCCCGTCCCCGTGGCGGCGCTCGCCAGCCCGGAGCCACCGGAGTCGTCGGCCGGCCGCCAGGCGGATGCACGCGCGGCCGGTGCGGACGCCACGGTGACGGCGAGCAGGGCGACAGCGCCCGCTCTGCCGAGCCGGGCGCGAGCGCCGGTGAGGTAGGGTGGCGTCATCGTGAGCACTCGTAAGGCCTCGGATGTGTTCGTGCAGTGTCTCGAAGCCGAGGGGGTGCAGTATGTCTTCGGGATCCCCGGCGAGGAGACACTCGACCTGAACGAGTCGCTGGCGGACTCGACGGTGCGCTTCGTCCCGGTCCGCCATGAACAGGGCGGGGCGTACATGGCCGACGCATACGGCCGCCTGACCGGTCGAGCGGGAGTGTGCCTGGGAACGCTCGGGCCAGGCGCCACCAACCTGGTGACCGCGGTCGCCGACGCCTTCCTGGACCGCGCCCCGCTGGTCGCGCTGACCGGGCAGTCAGATCTCGAGCGCATGCACAAGGAGTCACACCAGTACATCGACCTGATCGGGATCATGCGTCCAGTCGTGAAATGGAACGCCCGCGTGTCGAGTCCGGAGATCGTCCCGGAGGTGGTGCGCAAGGCATTCAAGGTGGCGGAGTCCGAGAAGCCGGGCTCGACCCATCTGGAGCTGCCGGAGGACGTCATGTCCCGCCCGCTCGATGCCAAGCCGCTGCCCCCGCACGCGCCCGTGCAGCCGGAGCCGGGGATGCGCGAGGTGCAGCGCGCCACCGAGATCATCATGGCCGCGGAGAACCCGGTGATCCTTGCCGGCAACGGCGCGATCCGCACCCACGCGAGCCGGGCGCTGCGGGCGTTCGTCCACACCACCGGCATCCCGGTGGCCGAGACGTTCATGGCCAAGGGCCTGATCGACTACGAGGACCCACACGCACTCGGGACCGTCGGGCTGCAGTCTCGTGACTATGAGATGGCGGGGTTCGACGACGCCGACGTGGTGATCTCGGTCGGATACGACCTGGTCGAGCACAAGCCGGAGAACTGGAACCCGAAGCAGAACAAGCAGATCGTCGTGATCGACACCGTGCCGGCCGAGATCGATGAGTTCTTCGTGCCGGCAGTCGAGCTGATCGGCGACATCGCCAGCGTGCTGGCGCGACTGGCCGCGGGGTGCAGCCGCAGGAGGCCGGGGCCTCCGGAGTCCGACCGGCTGCGCGAACTGACGCTCGGGGCACTGCGCGACGGCGCCGGCGACGACCACTTCCCGATGCGCCCCCCGCGGGTGCTCGCCGACCTGCGCGACGTGCTCGGGCGCACCGACCTGCTCATCTCGGACGTCGGCCTGCACAAGCTGTGGATCGGACGCATGTTCCCCGCCCACGAGCCGGGCACGGTGCTGATCGCCAACGGCCTGGCCGGCATGGGCTTCGCGTTGCCCACCGCAATCGCCGCCAAGCTCGTGCACCCATCGCGCCATGTCGTCACGGTCTCGGGGGACGGCGGGTTCCTGATGAACTGCCAGGAGCTCGAGACCGCGGTCCGGCTGCGCACTCCAATCGTCAACGTGATCTGGGAGAACCAGCAGTTCGGCTCAATCGTGTGGAAGCAGGACAAGAAGTTCGGCCGCCACTTCGGCGTCGACTTCGGGCCGACCGACTTCGTCAAGCTCGCCGAGGCGTTCGGCGCCGCGGCCTGGCGCTGCGCCGCCGCAGAGGAGTTCGCGGTGCGACTGCGCCACGCGCTCACGCTCGATGTGCCGTCGGTGATCGTGGTGCCGATCGACTACTCGATCGATGTTGCGATCTCCCGCGAGCTCGGCACCGAGACCGTCGCCACCTGACGGCGGGCCCGGCCGGGGACAGTCGCCGGTAACGCCGAGGCCGGCTCGCGCAATGAACCGGTCGATGACACGCTCACCGACGACTCCCTCACCGGCCGCGGCCAGCGACGCGTCGCTGCTCGCCGCCGCCCGGCAGGACCCGGACGCGTTCCGGGAGCTGTACGAGCGCTACGCGGAGGCGGTGCACGGCTACTTCGTGCGCCGGACGGGCAGCCGCCCGGCGGCGCTCGAGTTGACCGCCGAGACGTTCGCGCAGGCCTGGTTCGTCCGGGGCCGTTTCCGCGACGAGGCCGGTGGCTCGGCCGCCCCCTGGATCTACGGCATCGCCCGCAACGTGCTGCTCATGTCCATCCGGCGGGGAGCACTGGAGCGGCGCGCCACCAAGCGGCTCGGGCTGATCGAACGGCTCGACCGTGCGCCCGCCGCCGAGGCGCCGTCGGAGGACTGGGCCGACGGCGCCGACGAGCTGCTCGACACGCTGCCGGCCCATGAGCGCGAGGCGGTCCGCCTGCGTGTGCTCGAGGACCGCGCCTACGACGACATCGCCCAGACGCTCGGCACCACACCGGCCGCCGCGCGGGTGCGGGTCCACCGGGGCCTGCGCTCGCTGCGCCGCCGCCTGGACCCGACACAGGAGATCCACTCATGACCCCGCTCAGCCCTGAACTGACCGACCTCGGCGATGCGCTGCATGCGGCGGTGAGCGAGGAGCTCGTGGCTGCCACGAGCGCGGCCGGCCCAACTTCCAGCGCGCCGGGCGGCCGCCTGCGCCGGCTGCGGTCCCATCCCCGGATCCTCGCCGGGGTTGCGATCGTCGCTGTCGCCGTGCCCGGGGTGGCGGCCGCGGCGGGCGTGTTCGACACCACGCAGCAGGTCGCGGCGAGCGTGCCGGCGGGAACGCTGGCGCTGCTGCACACCCAGCCGAGCTGCACGGTCGTCACCCAGGGGGTCGAGTACCACTGCACTCTCGCCTCGCTGCCGTCCGACAACGGCGGGCCAGAGCCCGGCCAGTGGCTCGGCACCGTCGAGCCGACCGTCGACGAGACCAAACACGTCAACGGCGGCTGCCGATCGCTCAACGGAGCCGGGACCGAGTGGGAGTGCTACCTCGGTGAGGCGGCAGTCCACCAGCAGATCATCGGTCAGGGCTTCCTCGGCCAGTTCGTCCCGGCGCCCGGGGTCGGCTGAGCCCCGGGCGAGGCCTCGGCCCGCCGCCCGACGACCGACGACCCGGGGGCCGGGAAGAATCGACACAGCTCAGCCCTTCCGCGCGCCGGTGTGTCGATCGGACCCGGGGGCCGGGAACGATCGACACAGCTCGCTGCGGCGGCCTGATGATGTGTCGATCGTTCCCCGGCGCGCCCGGGGCTCAGCTGTTGCCGAGCGCCATCTTGTGCAGGTCCATCGCCTTGTTGTAGGTGTCCTCATCGACGCCCTTCTCGTAGGCGACCTCGCGCAGCATGCGGCCGGAGCTGGCGGCCTCCTTGACGATCTCCCCCGCCTTGTCGTAACCGATGTAGGGGTTGAGCGCGGTGGCCGCGGCGAGCGTCGACTCGGCCGAGCGATGGCAGCCCTCCTCATTGGCCTTGATCCCGTCGACGCACTTCTCCTTGAAGGCGCGCGCGGTCGCGGCGAGCAGCCGGATCGACTCCAGCAGGTTGCGGGCGATCAGCGGGATGCGGACGTTCAGCTCGAAGTTGCCCTGCAGGCCGCCGATCGTGATCGCGGTGTCGTTGCCGATCACCTGCGCGGAGACCTGGAGCACGACCTCGGGGAGCACCGGGTTGACCTTGCCCGGCATGATCGAGGAGCCCTTCTGCAGCTCGGGCAGCAGGATCTCACCGATGCCCGCGCGCGGGCCTGAGCCCATCAGCGCGAGGTCGCCCGCGATCTTGGTCAGCGACACCGCGATCACCTTGAGCGCCCCGGACAGCTCGACGAGCGCATCGCGGTTGCCCTGCGCCTCGAACGGGTCCTCGGGCGCGCGGATCTCAAGGCCCGTGGCCTCCGAGAGCTTGCCCCGCACGCGTGCGGCGAACTCGGGATGCGTGTTCAGCCCGGTGCCGGTCGCGGTGCCGCCGAGCGGGATCTGTGCGACCTGGGGCAGCGCGTTCTTCACGCGCACCTGGCCGAGGCGGAGCTGCGCCGCGTAGCCGGAGAACTCCTGGCCGAGCGTGACCGGCACGGCGTCCATCAGGTGGGTGCGGCCGGACTTGACGATGTCGTGGAACTCCTCCGCGCGCGCGGCAAACGAGCCTTCGAGCGCAGCGAGCGCCGGCAGCAGCTCCTCGGTGGCCTCCTGCAGCGCCGCGAGGTGCACCGCGGAGGGGAACACGTCGTTGGAGGACTGCCCCATGTTGACGTGGTCGTTGGGGTGGACGCCCTCGCCGGCGAGGTTCGCGATCACCTCGTTCGCGTTCATGTTCGTCGAGGTGCCCGATCCGGTCTGGAAGACGTCGATCGGGAACTGGTCGTCGAACTCGCCCGCAGCGACGCGGTCGGCCGCCGCGGCGACCCGCTCCGCGATCCCACCGTCAAGCAGCTCGAGCTCGGCGTTGACGCGCGCCGCGGCGCCCTTGATCCGGCCCAGCCAGCGCACGACGGGGACCGGGACCGGCTCACCGGAGATCGGGAAGTTCCCGATTGCCTTGGTGGTCTCGCCCCCCCACAGCTGCTCGTTCTCCTGGAGGCTCATGTCGTCCTTTCGATCTCTGGGGCGTCCCGTCTGCAGGGTCGCCCCTCTGACACAGCGAAAGCTCGTTGGCAACGCTACCGCTCGCCCGCGCCGCGAAGCGACGCCGCAGCGAAACCGGTCAGCCGCAGAACGCGATGAGCTCTCGGGCGACGGCGACCGGATCGTCGTAGGCGATCAGAAAGCCCGCGCCGGGAATCGTGCGCAGCTGCCCCCGGGGCAGGAGGTCGAGCGCCTCGCTCGCCGCGGCCAGTGGATGCGCGCGATCCTCCTCCGCCCACAGCAACAGCACCGGCATCGTCATCCGCGCATAGGCGTCGAGCAGATCGCGCTGCGCGTCGACCGGCCAGCGTCGTGCGAACTTCGCCCATGAGCGGGCGCGATTGCCGTTGCCGCCGACGTCTGAGAATGCGTGCCGGATGAGGTCGCGCGCCGCCTGGTTGTGCTGAGCGGAGAGGCGCTCGCCGGTCGACGGGCGGAAGACGAGCTTCGCGCCGTGGGCCATCAACCGGTCGAGGCCCGGGAGCGCGGCCAGCCGGCACGCGACACGCCACCCGGCACGCGCCGCCCAGAACTCGTCACGGCGGTGCAGCCTGCTGCCCATCACGACCAGTCGCTCAGGCGCCAGCGCACCGGAGGCGACCGCACGCAGCGCGAGCTCGGCCCCGAGGTCGTGACCGGCGACCAGGCAGTGCTCCCCGCCGACCTCGCGGCAGAACCCCGCGATCACGTCGGTCATCCACTCCGGCGAGTACGGGTGGCGGGGACGGTCCTCGGAGTCGCCGTGCAACGGCAGATCGGGCAGAACGACGCGCAGGCGCGCCGACAGCGGCGCGACGATCGGCTCCCACTCCCGGTGCGAGAGACCAAGCGAGTGCAACAGCACGAGCACCGGGCCGGTGCCGGCCTCCCGGTAGGCGATTCGGGCGCCGTCGGGGTGATGGTGGAGGCGCAGCCGCATCGTCACCGCGATCCTGCCAGCTCGGTTCCACGGGCGTGGCGGAAGGCCGGCAGAAGACAGAATTTGGGCAAATCGCGTGGCTCGCGGTGCCCTTCCTGACCAGAGGTTGTGCAATTGCTGCAGAGGGCTGCGCAACCCTCCCGATCAGGCGCTCCAATGTGGTTCATGAGGAACATCAATGGCAGTCCGCTTGGCCTGTCGACGTCTCAGGCAGCACAGGCACTCGGCGTCTCACTCGGAACCATCCGGCGGTGGTCGGACATGGGTTACCTCCAGTCCTACCGGACCCCGGGCGGGCAGCGCCGTTTCAGCCAGGAGCAGATCTCTCAGTTCCTGGGAACGCTTGAGCAGCCTGGGGTCGACCCCCTGCTGGAGCGCAAGAGCGCCTGATCGGCGCATCAAGACTCGACGGCCCCCGCCGGCGCCCGACTCACGCGCCGGCGGGCCGCCGCCGATGTCTACCGACCGGTCCCCGCCTGCTTGATGATCTGCTCGATCCCGAGCTCTTCGTCGAAGTCGACCGCGTCGGCGTGGCGATATTCGACGCCCTCGCCGGAGAGCAGATCCGAGAGAACCTCGACGTACCGCCCGTCCAACTGGCTGCCGGTCACGCGCCGCAGCTCGGTCAGCGCCTCAAACGAGCTCTGCCGGGTGCGGTAGGTATCGCTGGCGGTGAGCGTGTCGTACACCTCGGCGACCGCGATGATCTTGGCGATCTCCGGGATCTCCTCGGCGCGCAGGCGGCTCGGATAGCCCAGGCCGTCGATCCGCTCGTGATGGCAGAGGACGATCTCGGCAACCGGCCCGTACATGCCGAGATCACGCAGCATGTCGGCACCCAGCTCGGGGTGGCGCTGGATCGCCTCCCAGTCCTCGTCGGTGAGCGAGCGTCCGCGCTCGAACACGCGGTCCGAGAGCGCGAAGCGACCGATGTCGTGCAGCAGCCCGGCGGCGTGGGCGAGCTCGCACTGCGCCTCGTCCATCCCGACGGCCGCCGCGATGTCCCGTGAGAAGCGTGCGACCGCCGCAGAGTGGCGCGCGGTGCGCTCGTCGCGGATGTCGAGCGAGCGCAGCAGACCCGCGAGCACGCCCCAGGAGAGTGAGGCGTACTGCTCGGCGCGATGGCGCGACTCGCCCAGCAGGTGGCTCATGTAGGAGAAGGCGATCACCGCGGCGAGCGCGAACGCGATGCCGCCGGTGCCGATCTCGAGCGTGATGCCGACGCCCGGCAAGCGCGATCGCCAGGCTGATCGAGGTACTCGGAAGGGCGTCGAGGATCGCGCGCGGCCCGGTGCCCGGCCTCATGCGGGCGGTAGGCGCGGTGCAGCACCTCGGCGATCGGATAGCTGGCGACGAGGCCCGCCAACCCTGCGACCGCAACCGCGACGTAGAACAACGGGACGTTCCTCGGCGGCCAGGAGATCACGTGGACGAGCGCTCCTTCAGCAACCGCCGGAACCACACACGCCGGCAGGTTGACCGCAAGCATGCCGCCGATCGACTGGCGATAGCGAATCACCACGCACAGCTCGGTGGTCCCGGCAGCGACTCCGGCGAACAGGGGGCCGAGCAGGCCGGCCGCGAGGGCAACCACGACGACCGAACCGACGACCTCCATCTGGCGCCCGTCGCTCTCGTGGAGCAGGGCGCTCAGGGCGCCCGCGGCGAGAATGATCGCCGTCAGCGAGTCGACCCGGTCCGCCCCCCTCATCAAGCTCCCGAGGAACAGGCACCCGCCGACGGCGACGACGCCGAACATCGGCATGATCGTCGGGATCAGCGCGTCACGGCCTACCCCGCGTCGGCGGATCATGCCTGCACGGTAGCGCCCGGGTCACGGGCGGCCAACAAATGTACGGCTCAGCCGTTGGGGTAGCGGAAAATCATGTGTAACCCTCCTCCAATCAGGGATTCGAAAAATGGGCCCGGCGATCCACAGCGCCGGAAATCGGTGCTTCAAGAAGGCATCGGGGGAGGCGCCTTCAGATCAAATTCTGTGCAGGAGAGCGGGGGCCCAGCGCTGGAGAGCGCCCTCCACCGTGAGCGCATGCTCTTTGCACAGTTTCTTGGTAGGGAACTCGTGCAATTTTAGATCCGGCCCCGCCATTTGGCAATCACACACAGCACCTTTGGAGGAAATGCGCTACTTGAAGACCTCAGAGGCTGCGCAACTTCTCAATGTGAGCCCGAATACGCTCCGCGCATGGGAACGGAGGTTCGGTTTCCCAAAGCCGCAGCGCTCACCTGGAAAACATCGCCTTTTCACGCACGGCGAGATCGCGGCGCTCCGCGATGCGCTCCAGGAGGGGCTGTCGATCTCCTCGGCCGTCTCTCGCGCGCGTGAAGGGCTTGCTTCGGACGCCAACTCGCTGATCGGCGCCCTCAGCTCGTACGAGCGCGACCGCGCCGATCAGGCGATCGAGGCGGCGCTGGCGATGCGGTCGGTTGAGCGGACCGTCGAGGAGGTCGTGCTGCCAACGCTGGCCGAGATCCAGCGACGGCACGGCGGCGAGTCGGCCGCCTGGGCGTTCGCGGCGCACTGGGGGTCGGACTGGCTGCGGCGCGCCGTCCGGCTCGCGCCCGCACCCGTGCGGGACGTGGCGGTCGTGATCGGCGACGCCACGCGGGACGAGCTCGACCCCGACAATTCCCACGTGCGCGCGCTCGAGCTGCTGTGCGTGCGGGCCGGAATCGATGTGCTGTGCCTGTCGGCGCGCGGCGTCTCGGGGATCGGCGACGCCGTCGCGGTGCACCGACCCGACCTCGTCGTGCTCGCCGGAGCTCACCTGGCCGACGACGCCGTCGCCCGCTGGGCATACGCGATCCGGCTGGCCGCCGGCCCGCTCGGGATCGCCGTCTACCGCCGTGGCGACGGACGCCGCACCGGCTCCACGACGGGCGCGCGCGTCCTACCGAACGATCCGATCGGGGCCCAGGAGCGCATCCTGGAGCTGATCGAGAGCCGCCCCCGGGAGGAGGAGATCGGCCGCTATCTCACGCCGCCGACGCGCCGCGCGAGCGCGATCTGATCCTCCGGGCCGCCCGTTCACCCGCCTGATCGTCGCTTTTGTGACGCCTCGCCTGCAGTTTCCACTGCAGAAGTTGCGTTCATGTGCCGATACAGCCATAAATGGAACTCATGAACGGCATTCGCACGAACGCTGCCGCTGTGATGCTGGGCATCAGCCCCAACACCCTGCGCAGCTGGGAGCGCCGCTACGGCTTCCCCAAGCCACATCGCTCGGCAGGCGGTCACCGCCAGTACTCGCTCACCGAGGTCGAGGCGCTGCGGCTCACCCTCGCCGAGACCCACAACGTCTCCTCGGCGATCTCGCTCGCGCGTGAACGCGGCGAGGGTCCCTCCACGTCGCTGCGTCTGTCGGGCGCGTTCGCGGACTTCGACGAGGACGCGTCCAACCGGCTGCTCGAGGAGAGCCTCGGGCTGCGCTCGGTCGAGCGCACCGTGGAAGAGGTGCTGCTCCAGGCGCTGGTCGCGCAGCGCGAGCCCGACGGCACGACCGCCGAGTACGAGTTCGGATGGCGTTTCGCGGTCGGTTGGCTGGCGGCGCAGCGGCGGATGTCCCCCCGGCGACCCGCCGCGAGGGCGTGCTCATCTTCGACGCCTCCTCCCCGTGCGATCTGGACTCCGTTCACGCGCAGGCGCTCGAGCTGGTGTTGCGCCGCGCCGGGATGCGGACGCTGTCGCTGACGCCGGCGATCGAGCTCACCCGCCTGGGGCGCGCGCTGCGCGCGCTCGAACCGAGTGCGGTCGTGCTCACCGGACAGCGCGTCTCGCTGGACTCGATCGGCCGTCTCGTCTACGCCGTCCGCCAGGTCGTGCGCGACGCGCTCGTGTTCGACTATCGAGGCGCGGTCCCCGACACCGGGGCGAGCACCGTCGTCCGCCTCGGCGAGTCGCCGACCTCGGCGCGTGACACGTTGCTGGCGCGGGTGGCTGAGGCTGAGACCGCGGCGGAGCGCTCGCGCTCGAGCCGTGAGGTCGTCGCCGACACGCGGCCCTCTCGCGCGACCGCCTGACCGGCTGCGTCACACCTAGAATCGGCCGGGTGCCAGCCGCGCATCGCCCAGTCGACCCGCACGCGTCGTTTCCCGAGCTCGAGCAGCGCGTGCTCGAGCGCTGGCGGGAGCGCGACGTGTTCGCGGAGTCACTGCGCCGCCGGCAGGGCGGCCCGGTGTGGTCGTTCAACGAGGGCCCGCCGACCGCCAACGGCGCTCCCGGCTTCCACCACGTGCTCGCGCGCGTGTTCAAGGACATCTTCCCGCGCTACCGGACGATGACCGGGCACTACGTCGAGCGCAAGGCCGGCTGGGACTGCCACGGGCTCCCGGTCGAGCTGGCCGTCGAGGCCGAGCTCGGGTTCAACTCCAAGAGCGACATCGAGGAGTACGGGATCGCGGAGTTCAACGCCCGCTGCCGCGAGAGCGTGCTCAGCCACATCGCGGAGTTCAACGAGCTGACCGAGCGGATCGGATATTGGGTCGACCTGGACGACGCCTACCGGACGCTCGACACGACCTACGTGGAGTCAGTGTGGTGGGCGCTGAAGACGATCCATGAGAAGGGGCTGCTGCAGGAGAAGCACAAGGTGGTGCCGTACTGCCCGCGCGACCAGGTCACGCTCTCCAGCCACGAGCTCGGCCAGCCGGGCGCCTACCGCGACGTCATCGACCGCTCGGTCTTCGTGCGCCTGCCCGTCAGCGAGGCGGCGGCGCCGCTGCAGGACGGCGACGAGCTCGTCGTCTGGACGACGACGCCCTGGACGCTCGTCTCCAACGCGGCGGTCGCGGTGAGCCCGGAGCTGCGCTACGTCCGCGCGCGCACACCCGACGGACGCGTGCAGGTGGTGGCCAAGGAGCTCGTCGGCCGCGTCCTCGACGAGCGCGCCGAGGTGCTCGACGAGTTCGCGGGGTCCGAGCTCATCGGGACCCGCTACGCCCCGCCCTTCCCGTACATCTCGAGCGACGCATACGGACCCAAGGGGCATACGGTCCTCGCCGCCGACTTCGTCACCGCGACCGACGGCTCCGGCCTCGTCCACACCGCGATCGCGTTCGGCGACGACGACTTCCGCCTCGGCGAGCGTGAGGGGCTCACCGTCGTCAACCCGGTGCGGGCCGACGGCACCTACGACGAGCGCATCGGCCCCTACGCCGGGCGCAAGGTCAAGGACTGCGACGCCGACCTGATCGAGGACCTGCGCGCCCGCGGGCTCGTGCTGCGTGATGAGGATTACGAGCACTCCTACCCCCACTGCTGGCGCTGCGGCACCGCGCTGATCTACTACGCCAAGCCGTCCTGGTACATCACCACCAGCGAGATCAAGGACCGGCTGCTGGCGGCCAACGAGACGATCACCTGGCACCCCGAACACGTCAAGCACGGGCGCTTCGGCAAGTGGCTGGAGAACAACGTCGACTGGGCGCTCTCGCGCGAGCGTTACTGGGGCACGCCGCTGCCGGTGTGGCGCTGCGACCACGGCTGCATGAAGGTGATCGGGTCGCTGGACGAGCTCGAACGCGAATCCGGCGTGCGTCTCGACGATCCCCATCGCCCGTACGTCGACGACGTCGTGCTCACCTGCGACAACTGCGGCGGCGAGATGCGGCGCGTGCCTGAGGTGATCGACGTGTGGTTCGACTCCGGCGCGATGCCGTTCGCGCAGTACGGGGCGCCGCACCGCGAGCTCGAGCGCTTCGAAGCGCACTTTCCGGTCGACTACATCTGCGAGGCGCTGGATCAGACCCGCGGCTGGTTCTACTCGCTGCTGGCCGAGGCGACGCTGCTGTTCGACCGCTCCTCGTACCGCAATGTCGTCTGCCTGGGACTGATCAACGACGAGCAGGGCCGCAAGATGTCCAAGTCGCTGGGCAACACGGTCGATCCCTGGCAACTGCTCGACGAGTACGGCGCGGACGCGGTGCGCTGGTACCTGTTCACCTCCAAGTACCCGTGGGACGGGTGGCGGTTCTCGACCGACCAGGTGGCCGACGTCGCGCGCTCGTTCCTGCGTCAGCTGTGGAACACATACTCGTTCTACGTGCTGTACGCCAACACGCCGGACGCGCCGGCTCCCTCCGAAGCCGACGGCGACGCCACCGAGCTCGACCGCTGGATCCTCTCACGGCTGCAGGAGACGGTCACCACCGTGGGCGAGCGGCTGTCGGACTTCGACGCGACCGGCGGCGGCCGGCCGATCGCGGAGTTCGTCGACGACCTCTCCAACTGGTATGTGCGTCGTTCGCGGTCGCGTTTCTGGCGCGGCGAGGCGGCCGCGTTCTTGACCCTGCGCCACTGCCTGGTCACCGTCGCCCAGGTCCTGGCGCCGTTCTGCCCGTTCCTCGCAGACGAGATCTACGACAACCTCGACGGCGCCGAGCCGAGCGTCCACCTCTGCGACTTTCCAGGACCCGACCCCGCTCACCCCCGCGATCTCGAGCTCGAGCAGCAGATGGCGATCGTCCGCCAGACCGTTCAGATGGGTCACGCCGCCCGGGCGCAGACCAAGCTGAAGGTCCGCCAGCCGCTGCGCTCGGCGATCATCGTGGCCACGGGCGAGGAGCGAGCCGCGATCGAGAACTTCACCGACCTCGTCCGCGACGAGCTCAACGTGCACGAGCTGAACTTCGTGTCCGAGGCCGACGAGCTCGGCGAGGTCGAGCTGAAGCCGGACTACCGCCGGCTCGGCCCGCGGTTCGGCAAGGACATGCCGATGGTGGCCGCCGCCGTCGCCGGTCTGGATGCGGCGCGGGCCACCGCGACGCTCCGGGAGGGCGCCCTGGTCGGCATCGACGTCGGCGGAACCGAGCACGCGCTTGCTGCCGAGGACCTGATCGTCACGATGAAACCGCTCGAGGGATACCAGGTCGAGCGCCAGGGTCTGCACGCGGTCGCGCTCGACGTCGAGCTCGACGAGCCGCTGCGCACCGAGGGGCGAGCCCGGGACATCACCCGGGCGGTGCAGATCGCTCGCCAGGACGCGGGCCTGGAGATCACCGACCGGATCCTGCTCACGCTCGACGGTGACCCGGTGCTGCTCGATGCGGCGCGCGCCCACCAGGAGTACATCGCGCACGAGACGCTCGCCACCACGGTGGCCTACGACAGCCTTGACGGCGCGGTCGAGCCGGTGCTCGTCGACGGCCGGCCGCTGAAGATCGCCGTCAGCCGCTGGTGATCGGCGTCAGCCGCTTGCGATCGAGCGCGTGAGCGCGACGATCGTCGTGAACGTGCGGTAGAGCGCGAGCGGCTCTGAGCCCGACACCGTCACGGTGCGGGTGCCCGCGCGTTCCACCTCGCGGATCCAGGTCGCCATCTCGGCCATGTCCGCGGTGAGGAACGTGATCTCGAGCGTGGCGGGCAATTCGATCGCCGGAACGGGGACGCTGCCGGCGCGCCGGACCGCGGCGCGAGCCCCCGCGCGGATCAGCTGCCGGGCGGTGTCGGGGTGGACCGACTCGGCCGCGAAGCGCGTGATCGACCGCTTCACGACGACCGCCTCCACGTCGGGCATGAACGGCCGGGCCTCCTGCGCCGTCGCCTCGTCGCCGGTGATGAGCACGACCGGCACCTGGTGGTGGAGCGCCACCAGCGCGTTGAGGGCGCTCTCGCCCACGGCCTCGCCGTTCAGGCGAACCTCCCAGATCGCGCGTGGGTTGTAGGTGTGCGAGAGGACGGCGCGCTCGGCGCCGATCGACCCGTGGTAGGCGACCATGAAGACGGCGTCGTAGGAGCCGTCCAGCCCCTCCATCATGTACAGCGGCTTGTGCGCGCCCGACAGGTAGGAGGCCCCGTGGTGCAGGCCACCGGGATGCAGGTTGTGCATCGTGGAGTGGGCGTCGTTGACGAGCACGTGCTCGGCGCCGCCATCGATCGCTCCGTCGATCGCGGCGTTGACCTCGCCGGCGAGCAGCTCACGGCCGAGCGCGAACTCCGGCTCGCCGAGCCGCACCTGATCCCAATCGGAGATCCCGGCGCAACCTTCGATGTCGCTGGACAGGAAGACCCTCATGTCACCGGCTGCACCTTAACGAGCCGCGCCCGGCGAGTGTGCTCGCCGGGCGCGGACGGTGGGAGGGCTCTTTCGAGGAGGGCGCTATGCGAGCGCCGGCTCCAGCTCCTCCTCGAGCTTCTTCTTGGGGTAGGCACCGATCACGGTCTTCTTCAGCTCGCCGTGCTTGAACAGCATCAACGTCGGGATCGACATCACGTTGAACTTGACGGCGGTCTGCTGGTTGTCGTCGATGTTGAGCTTGACGACCTTCAGCGCGTCACCCTTCTCGGCGGCGATCTCCTCGACGATCGGGGAAACGCGGCGGCAGGGGCCACACCAGGGGGCCCAGAAGTCGACGAGCACGGGCACGTCGGACTCGAGCACCTCTGCCTGGAAGCTGTTATCCGTGACGTCTGCAACGCCTGACATTCGGTCTCCTTTGAAGTTCTTTGCTTCAAAAAGTATAGCGAGCCCTGCGGGGTAGGCTCGCAATCGCATGGCCGAACCCACCAACGCAGAGATCGCCGCCGCGCTCGACGAGCTGGGGGACCTGTACGAGCTCGACGGCGCGGTCATCCACCGGGTGCTCGCCTACCGCAATGCGGCCAAGGCGGTGCGCAACGCCTCGGTTTCGGTGCTCGGCCTCGCGCGTGAGAACCGGGCGACCGAGCTGCCCGCTGTGGGAGCGATCATTCAGGAGAAGGTGCTCGCGCTCGCCGACACGGGAGTCATTCCGGCGGCCGAGAAGCTGCGCGCCAAGTTCCCTGCCGGCCTGGTCGCACTCACCCGGCTGCCCGGCCTGGGACCCAAGCGCGCGCGTCGGCTCTACGAGGAACTCGGGGTCGACTCCCTGGACGCGCTCGAGACCGCTGCGAACGCCCATCACATCCGCGAGCTGAAGGGGTTCGGCCCCAAGGCCGAGGACGCGCTGCTCGCCACCGTCGCCGCCGCGCGCGAGCGCGAGGCCGCGGGTGAGGGAGAGGGCGCCCGGATCGTCCTCAGCCGCGCGCTGGCCGTCGCCGAGCCGCTCGTCGCAGCGCTCCGCGCGCACCCCGCCTCCGAGCGGGTCGAGCTCGCCGGCTCCGCGCGACGGATGACCGACAGCGTCAAGGACATCGACATCATCGCCACCGCTCACGCGCCGCTCGAGCTCGCGCGGGCCGCGGCGGAACTCGAACTCGTCCAGTCCGCGTCGACGCCGGCGGAGGCCGGCGTGAAGCTCGTGACGCACACCGGCGTGAAGGTCGACCTGCGGATCGTCGCACCCGACCAGTTCGGCAACCTCATGCAGCACTTCACCGGCTCCCGCGATCACAACATGGCGCTGCGCGCCGCGGCCGTGCGCCGCGGCCTGCATGTCTCCGAGTACGGCGTGCTGGACGACGGCACCGGGATCACCCACCGCTGCGAACGCGAGGAGGAGGTCTACTCACTGCTCGGACTCGAGTGGATCGCACCAGAGCTGCGCGAGAACCGGGGCGAGCTGGCGGCTGCGGCCGACCGCACCCTGCCGGCACTCGTCACCGCCGAGGAGCTGCGCGGCGATCTGCACTGCCACACCGACGCCTCCGACGGAACTGCGTCGATCGTCGAGATGGCTCGTGCCGCGGCTGCGGCCGGCTACGAGTACCTGGCGATCACCGACCACTCGACCTCCGTCGGGTCGCGGATCGAGGGCGAGGGCCTCACTGCCCACATCGAACGGATCCGTGCGCTGTCCGGAACCGAGGAGGCCGGCGGGATCACCCTGCTCGCCGGTTCGGAGGTCAATGTCCTGCCCGACGGCTCCCTTGACTACCCCGACGAGGTGCTCGCCGAGCTCGACTGGGTCGTCGCCTCGGTGCACTCCTCGATGAGCATGAACTCCGATCGCATGACCGCACGGATCGTGGCCGCGATCGAGAACCCGCTCGTCGACGTGATCGGGCATCTCACCGGCCGCAAGATCGAATCCCGAGCGCCTTACGCACTCGACATTCCCACCGTGATCGAGGCCGCCGCCGCCACCGGCACGCTGCTGGAGATCAACGCGAGCCCCGACCGACGTGACATGAACGAGATCAATGCCCGGGCTGCAGCGGCCGCCGGCGTGGGAATCGTGATCGACTGCGACGCTCACCGAACCGGCGGGTTCGAGGTCGCCCGCTATGGGATCGCGACCGCGCGACGGGCGTGGCTCGGACCCGAGCAGATCGTCAACTGCCGTCCCTGGGACGAGGTCGCCGCGCTGCGCCCCCGCGCTCGAGCCGCGGCCTGACGAAAGCCTCAGCCGCGCCGCGGCCGCTTGCGCGGTGGCGGCGGTGGGCGGCGCGACGCGCGTCCGGCCGATCCCGCGCCGGAGCCGGCGCCCGCCGGGGCGACGGTACCGGTCGGTCGTGCCGGGGTCTCGGGCGGCGGGCTCGCCGGGTTCGGCCCATAGCGCGTGCCGGGCGGCGCCGGCTCGGCGGCGGGGGCGCCCCAGCCGCGAAAGCCGCGCTGGACGAGCACGAAGCAGGTGAGCGCGAGCAGGCACAGGCAGGACGCGATCCAGAAGTTCACCCGCATCCCCAGGAAGTGGTTCGAGTAGTCGATCCGCTGGGTCTCCTCGAAGATCCGGAAGCCCGAGTAGCCCGCGACGTAGAGCCAGAACAGGCCGGGCGCGCGTACCTTGGACCGACGCCACAGCCACGAGAGGACCGAGAACAGCAGCAGGTTCCAGACGATCTCGTACAGGAACGTCGGCTCGAAGGTCGCGTAGTGCGCGTAGCCCGGCGGCCGGTGCTCCGGCGCGATCTTCAGCGCCCACGGCAGGCTCGAGGGGCGGCCGAACAGCTCCTGGTTGAAGTAGTTGCCGATCCGCCCGATCGACTGGGAGACGAGCAGCGCCGGGCCGACGACATCCATCAGCTGCAGGAGCTGCGCGTGCGTGAGCCGCCGGCGCGCGACCCACAGGCCGGTGATGACCCCGCCGGCGACGCCGCCCCAGATGCCGAGGCCGCCGTCCCAGATCGCGAGGAACCCCCACCAGTGCGGCGGGATCTGGCTCGGGGTCGTGATGTCGAAGTAGATCCGCCCTCCGATCAGGCCGCCCGGGAACGCCCACATTGCGATCTCGAGCGGCAGCTCGGGGTCGCCGCCCAGCCGGGACCAGCGCACGCGCGAGATGATCACCGCAGCGGCGACCGCAAAGACGTACGCGATGCCATACGCGTGGAAGAAGAGCGGCCCGATGTGAAAGCCGTTGCTGGCCGGGCTGGGGATGGCGCCGAACGGGATCACGACTGCCATCGTGGCACGAGCCGGGGCAGAACATCGTCAGCTAACACCGCGCTCATCGTCGACCGCCGATAGGGCGCGAGCAGCCCAGCGGCCCGGGTGGCGTAGTCGGCGAGCGGCTCGTCGAGCGCGGCGCGCAACGCGGCCGCGAGCGACGTCGCGTGGTCCCGGGCCACGAGCCGGGGGTCGAGCTCGGAGGCGAGCGCCAGCGCCGGGTAGGCGCCGGCGGCCGGCGTCGTGACCAGCTGCGCTCCATCGGCGAGCGCCTCCAACGCAGCGATCCCGTACTCCTCCACCAGCGGGGTCGCCAGGAAGACGCGGGCGCGGCGGAGCAGCGCCCGGAACGCCGCCGGCTCCACCCGCCCGGCGAAGCGAACCCCCGGCGCGTCCGCACCGTCGATGCCCGCCACGACGAGCGTCTCCCCATCGCGACGGGCCTGGCGCCCAGGCGGCGAGCGTCAGGTCGAGGCGGCGCTTGACCGGGTCCGCAATGTAGGCGACCGCCGCGAGATCCCGGCCGGCCGGCGCCGCTGCCGGCGGCGCCGAGGGCTCGACCGGCACGCGGACGACGGCCGGCTCACCGCCGAGCACGTCACGGGCGCCGTCGAACGCCGCCGGCGACCAACCGAGCACGACCGGAGCCGCGGCCAGGCGTCGGCGCTCGAGCGGCCGCTGCCACATGCCGTGGCGCCCGGGCCGGTTACAGGAGGCGGTCGCGTCCAGCCAGATCCCGCCCGGTCGCGGCCACAGCAGCGCCGAGGTGGTCGAGCAGTACAGGATCGCGCGCGGGTGGTACCTGGCGATCCCCCGACGGGCCGCCCGACGGGCCGCATATGCCTCTCGCAGATCGGTGAGCATCAGCGTCCGCACGTCGCGGGGCCGCGCCGCCTCGATCTGGACGACGCGCGCGCCGGCACGCGCGAGGCCGTCGGCGAGCTCCCGCGCGCCGCGGGTCCAGCCGATCGTCCCGGCGACCGACACGACCAGGACGTCGACCGCGTCGGCGGACGCCATCAGCCGCTCGGGCGACCGGACGCGGTCGGCTCAGCTCGACCGTCGAGGTCGTTGCGCAGCGACCGGAAGCCCGGGGTGCGCACGAGCCGGATCGGTTTCAGCGGTGAGGTGTGCTCAACGAAGAACGCCACCCCGTCGCGATCCTCGATCGCCTCCACCGCGGAGGACTGCCGTCGCCATCCGAGCGTCCACACGATCGCGAAGCCGGCCGCGATTGCCGAGATCTGCGGGAGCACGACACCGATCGCCGCCGAGGCGAAGCACATCACGAGCAGCGGCCACAGGCGGTTGACCAGCGTCCGCGCCGGGGTCACCTCGGGCAGCGAGCGACCGGTGCGGGCGTCGGCCAGCAGCCGCGCGATCGGCGGCGAGGCGTCCGCGCGACGGCCGACCCACACACCGATCAGCGCCGCCGCGACCCACCACACGGCCGCGACCTCGCCCACGACGCCGTCGCTGTGCCCGGTGGCGACGCTGCCGACGGTGACCGCCGCGAGCAGGCTCGCCGCGGCTCCGCTCACGAGCACGGTCGTGCGCAGGAACTCGCGGAAGCGCACGCGTCAGTGTCCCGGGCTCTCGCTCGCGACCAGGAGCGTGAGCAGCTCACGCACACCGTCCGGGCCGTCGACGAGCACGTCGGCCTGCTCGCGGATCTCTGCCGGTCCCTCCCCGGACTCGACACCCACGCGCACGACATGCTCGAGCTTGCCCTCGGCCGCGAGCTCGGCGAGCGCGCGGAAGGCGTCGAGATCGGTCCGATCGTCCCCGGCGTACAGCGCGGAGCTGATCGACGAGCCCGCCTCCTCCAGCAGTCGGCGGACTCCCGCCCCCTTGTCGAACGGCACCGGAGGGCGGACCTCCAGCACCTTGCGGCCCCAATGCGTGGCAAGGCCGTCCTGCTCCGCCTCGGCGGCGATCCGCTCGACGGCGTGATGCGCGGTCTCCTCGTCCGGGGCGCCACGCCAGTGGAAGGCCACGATCGGCCCCTTGTCCTCCAGACGCACCCGCAGCCTGCGGTTCTCGGCGGTGTCGTGGCGATCACCGAACTCCCGGATCTGGCGCACCCACTCCGTGATCGCCGGGTCCAGGCGCGCCGTCGTCCAGCCCGGTCGAAGCTCCTCGACTCCGTGAGAGCCGAGATAGGCGATCGTCCCGATCGAGACCATCGCGCGCGCCTGGGAGGCGCGCCGGCCCGAGACGCACGCCACCAGCCCGTAGGCGTCGGCCACGGTGATCAGCAACTGGCGGGTGGACTCCGGCACGTGCGCGTCGGCGGCGCGATCGACGATCGGGGCGAGTGTGCCGTCGATATCGAACAGGATCGCGGCACTTCGTCGGTCGGCTCTGAGCGGCTGGAGCGCCTCGCTGGTGAGCGCGGACGTCACTTCTCTGATTATGACGCTCGTTCCGTGCCACTCGAATCTGCGACCCCGCTCGTAGACTCAGCCCGACCGTGGACACCGCTTCCGACGCCGTCTGGCCATCTCCTCACGACCGCCCTGACAGCTCCGGTGCGCCCGCGCTCGCGGTCGATTCGCTCCCGCCCAGCGCCGCCGCACCGGTCGCCGAGCCCTCGGCGGCAGTCCCCGGCACCGGCCGGCGCTCTCGCCGGGTGGGGGCGTTCCGACTGTCGGCTGACCTGCGGCGGGAGCTGGTGTGGATCACCGTCATCTACCTGGCCGCACGCGCCGCAGTGCTGATCGCGGCCGTGCTGCTCGACGCGCTCGGCCACCACAACCTCCAGGGCGAGCTCCTGCACTGGGACGGGCTCTGGTACCGCGACGTGGCCGACAACGGCTATCCGCGCCACGTCGCGCACCCCTATCACCAGGACAACCTCGGCTTCTTCCCGCTGTATCCGGTCACGATCTGGATGGGCGAGCACGTGCTCCAGGTGCTCGGGTTCGGCAGCCAGATCTGGCGGGCCTCGGTGGCCGCGGTCTTCATCGCCGGGGTCGGGGGCTGGGTTGCCACCGTGTTCGTCCACCGGCTGGCCGAGGGGTGGTGGGACCGCCCGACGGCACGGCGGGCAGCGGCGCTGTTCGTCGTCTTCCCGGGCGCGGTCGTGTTCTCGATGGGCTACTCCGAGGGGCTGCTCCTGCCGCTCGCCGCGGTGTGCATCTGGGCGCTGGAGCGCCGCCGCTGGGTGCTCGCGGGAACGATGGCCGCCTTTGGCACTGCCGTGCAGCCGGTCGGCCTGGGGCTGAGCGCGATCTGCGGCATCTGCGCGCTGCGCGAGCTCTGGGTCGGCGGGCTGTCCGCCGGCCATCTCGGCCGCGCGCTGCGCTCCCGCGGGTTCCGGATGTCGGTGCTCACGACCGCGATGTCGGGGATCGGGGCGCTGTCGTTCATGGGCTTCCTGTGGGCGTGGACGGGCAATCCGCTCGCCAACCTCTACGCCCAGCATCACGGCTGGAGCGAGAAGACCGACCCGTTCGCGCTCGTCCACCTCATCACCCGCGAGGCGCCGCGCTTCGATCCGAACCATTTCAACCACCCGTGGATCGACCTCAATGACATCTCGGGGTTCCTGGGGGCGATCCTGATGGCCTACGAGCTATGGCTGTTATGGCGCTACCGCCACGAGCTGACGCTCCCCGCGATCAGCTGGACCCTGATGATCACCTTCCTCGCGTTCACCTCCGAGTACGTGCCGCCCAACCCGCGCATGCAGATCACCGCGTTCCCGATGCTCGTGCTGCTCGCCCGCCGCGTGCGCCGACAGGGGTTCGCCCCGATCCTCTTCCTCAACTCGTTCCTGCTGGTCGGGATGGGGCTGCTCACGTTCTACAAGCACGTGCTGCGCCCTTAGGCCTGGACCGGGGCCGCAGCCCGGGGACGTTGCGGTGAGGATCCGCACGGTCGCCCCGACTGTGCGCGGCCCTCCGCGGCGTCTCGCTGCGCCACTGATCGATCGCGTCCTCGGCGGCCCGGCGAGCGGCCCGCCTGCGTGGTGACGCGGCGTCGAATCGTTCCCGTGGTCAGCGAGCTCCGGCGAGTGGATGGAAGCTTCGGCGGTACGCAGTCGGGTTGGTATGCAGATGGCGAGCGAAGTGCTTGCGCAGCGTCGTCGCCTCGCTGAATCCGCTCTGCTGGGCGACCAGTTCGACGGGAAGGTCGGTCGCCTCCAGCAGATGCTGGGCGCGCCGCAGGCGCTGCGTGAGCAGCCACTGGTAGGGCGTGGTGCCGGCAGCGGCGGTGAACCTCCGGGCGAACGTCCGCTTGCTCATCGCGGCACGGGAGGCGAGCTGCTCGATCGACACCGGCTCGTCGAGGTGGCCCTGCGCCCACGCGATCGTCGCCGCGAACAGGTCGTCGGGGTGGGTGGGCAGCGGCGTCTCGATGTACTGCGCCTGGCCGCCCTCGCGCAACGGTGCCACGACAAGCCGGCGCGCCAGCTGGTTGGCCACCTCGGTGCCATGATCGAGCGCCACAAGATGCAGGCACAGGTCGATGCTCGCGGTGCTCCCGGCCGAGGTGAGGATGTCGCCCTCGTCGATGAACAGCACCGACGGATCGACCTCGATCGCCGGATGGCGCGCACGCAGCTCGTCGCATTCCGACCAGTGGGTCGTCGCGCGGCGGCCGTCGAGCAGCCCGGCCGCGGCGAGCACGAACGCGCCGGTGCACAGTGCGACCAGGCGCGTTCCGCGAGCGTGCGCATCGCGCAGCGCGGACAGGACCGCGGCGGGCAGCTGGTCGAGCTGCTCGCACGGCGGCACGATGATCGTGTCCACGCTCTCCAGGGCAGTCAGGCGCTCGGGGATGTGCATCCGGAAACCGAGGTCGGTCGTGATCGACGTCCGCGCCGCGCAGACCACGAGCTCATAGCGAGTCCTGCTCAGATCGTCACCCTGATCGACGCCGAACACTTCGCCGACGACACCGAACTCGAACATCGCCAGCCCGTCGTAGACGACGAGCGCGACCCGTTTTGGACTGGCAGCTTTTGCTCGCACAAGGGCATTATTGCCACTGGTGGCGGCACCGTGCAAGGCATAGGCTTGGCCCATGCTGAAGCTGTCCCCATCCATCCAGAGGCTGTCTGAGCTCTCGAGCCGGTGGCGGGTGGCGGGCGAGTGGGATCAGCTGCTCGAGCTCGCCGAGACCGGTCCGGTCAAGAGCCGCTGGCGCGTGCGCCCGATGACACGCCGGATCCGCGCGGCGCGCCCCGAGATCGAGCAGCTCACCGCAATCCTCTACTCACCCGAGCCCGTGAACCCGCGTGGGGTCGCGATTGCCAGACGGCTGGTGCGTGACGGAGCCGGGCCGATATACGACCCGCGCGCCAGGTGCTCGCTGGTCGATCAGATCGACGAGGCGATCGCCGCGCTCGACCCGTCGCACCCGTGCGCGATGCCATACGGTGACTCGGACGATGGCGACGGTGGACATCGCCCCAGGCTTCGATCTCCAAGGGTTCCTCAAGCGACCTCTCGTCGCCCGGCTCGCCACCGGCGGCGCTGACGGACCACGCGTCCGACCGATCTGGTTCCTGTTCGACGACGCGGGCTTCTGGTGGATCACCGGTCGCTGGTCGCGTCTGGAGGCGATCGGAACGCCGCGGCTGCCCGCGCGATCTGTCAGCGGTATTCGTAGACGGAGTCCGGGTCGAGCCGGAAGCTGACCCGCGACTGCCCGGCGAAGTTCTCGGGGTCCTCGCCGTACCGGGCGGCCTGAGCCATCGCATGCGCGAGCGCCTCTTCGCCGTCGGCGAGCGGTCGCGCGATTCCGCGGATCGAGACGTAATGCAGGTAGTCGGCCTGGTCGTGGACGACCAGCGTCGCCCGCGGGTCGCGGCGGGCGTTGGTCACCCACGCGCGATCGCTGCGGCCGTTGAGCTGCACGTGATCCTCGCCGAGGGTGTAATGCAGGACGACCTGGCGTGGCGCACCGTCAGCCGACAGCGTGGCCAGTACCGCGCAGCGGGGGGCGGAGAGGAACTCCCGAACCGGATCGAACAGGTGCCTGGCATCGGCCACGCCACAAGAATCGCACGCGACTCAACCGCCGGACTAGTGCCCGGCGATGAAGCGAGCGACCGCGCGCCGGGTGACGAACCCATGGGTGACGCCGACGCAGGCATCGGCGGCCCGTACCACCGCCGGCTGATGGATGTCGATTCCAGCGCTCGCGATCATCTGGTGGGTGACCTCGCCGGTGCTGGTCGGGTCGGGAAATCGCGGGAACCCGTGGCTGCGGATGCAACCGGCAAACGCGAGCATCGCCGCGACATGGGCCTGGCTGCGAGCCGGGCTCGCACTCGGTGGGCCGCCCTCGGGCAGAAGATGCTGGCAGGCGTTCACCGCCGAGACGAACGTGGGTGCGCGCTTGATGCTCGGGTTGAGTGCATGCTTGAACGCGCGGGGGGAGGTCGTGGGGTCGGGGAAGCTGGGGACTCCGTGCGACCGCATGCACCTGGAGAAGTTGACTCCGTCCTGGAGCATCTGCGCCTCCGAAGGCTGGCCGGAGGAAGCCGACGACCGGCCCGGGTGGTGCGAGTTCGAGCCGCAGGCGGCGATCACCGTCGCGGCGAGGATCGCCGATGCGGCGATCTCGAGACGTGAAGTAGGTCGGAACATGACGTGGGTGGTACCGGGTGGCCGGTCACACCGGTGCAACACGCACGCACCGCCCCGGCCGCCATCGCGGTCTGTGATGGCGTTGTGACCTCGCGTGGTGCACGATGTCCGCGTGCGTGTGCTGGTGGTCGAGGATCACGTCGAGCTCGCCCGGGACATCGCCGAGGGGTTGCGGGATCGTGGGATCGCTACCGACGTCGCCTACGACGGCGCCGCCGCACTGCAGAAGGGCCTGGTCTACCGGTATGACGTGGTCGTGCTCGACCGCGACCTCCCGGCCGTGCACGGCGACGCCGTGTGCGTCAGGCTGCGTGACGGGGAGTCGGACGCGCGGATCCTGATGCTCACCGCGGCAGCCGCGATCGGAGACCGCGTCGAGGGTCTGAACCTCGGCGCCGACGACTACCTGCCCAAGCCCTTCGCCTTCGAAGAGCTCGTCGCGCGCATTTACGCTCTCGCACGCCGCGCGCCGACCGGGCCGCCACTGCTCGTCCGGGGCGATCTGGCACTCGACCGGGCACGGCGACGCGTCACGCGGGCCGGACGGGAGCTGTCGCTGACGCGCAAGGAGCTGGGCGTGCTCGAGGTACTGATGGAGGCCGACGGCGGGGTGATCAGCGCCGAGGAGCTGCTCGAGCGCGTGTGGGATGAGAACGCGCATCCGTTCACACGCACGGTGGCTGTGACGCTCGCGCGGCTGCGTCGCAAACTGGGCGAGCCGGAGCTGATCGATACGGTCGTCGGTGCCGGATACCGGGTGCCATGAGATCCGCCGCCATTCGGCGCCTGCGGCCACGGCGGGTGCGGTCGCGGCTGGCGGTCTTCTACGGCGCGCTGTTCCTGCTGGCCGGTGCGGTGCTGCTCGCGCTGACCTATGCGCTGCTCGCCAGCGTGCTGCTGCCGGCGCCGCCGTCGCTGCCGAAGCACCTCACATCGCATGAGGCAGAGCTGCTGAGGCTGTGCAAGCCGGCACCAACCTCTCCGTCGCTGCTGGCGCAGTGCAAGCGCTTCATCTACGGCCTCGGCCCCGGGCCCGACGCGCGTGAGCACACTCTGGCAGAGCTGCGGATCGCATCGCTGATCGCGCTCGGCCTGCTCGCCATCGCCTCGGCGGCCCTCGGCTGGCTGGCATCCGGGCGGGCGCTCGCCCCGGTTCGATCGATCACCGAGGCCGCCCGCCAGGCGTCCGAGCTACGGCTCGGCCAGCGGCTCGCGCTGACCGGCCCCGATGACGAGTTCAAACAACTCGGGGACACCTTCGATGTGATGCTCGAGCGACTCGACGCCGCATTCACCAGCCAGAAGCGGTTCGTGGCCAACGCGGCCCACGAGCTGCGCACACCGTTGACCGCGATGAGGACGGCGATCGAGGTCACCCTCTCCAAGCCGAGCAGGACCCCCGAGCAGTTGGAGGCGATGGCGGATCGGGTCAAGCGCTCGGTCGAGCAGGCCGAGGCCACGATCGAGGCTCTGCTGGCTCTCGCCACCAGCGAGCTCGGCCCTGCGACGCGGGAGACGATCGACCTCGCCACGGCGGCCGAGGACGCGCTCGACGCCGGCAGCGCGGCGATCGCGGAACGGCAGCTGACGGTGGACGCGGCGCTCGCGCCGGCTCCCGCCCGTGGCGACCGGGTGCTGCTGGAACGAATGCTCGCCAACCTCGTCGAGAACGCGGTGCGGCACAACCACCCAGGCGGCTGGATCGAGATCCGCACCTCGCAGCGAGGCGACAGCGCCGTGTTCGAGATCGCCAACTCGGGAGCGAGCCTCACCGCGGAGCAGATCCCCGGTCTGTTCGAGCCGTTCGCGCGTGGCGAGCAGCGCCTGGAGCACTCCAACGGCGTCGGGCTCGGCCTCTCGATCGCGGCCGCGATCGCCCGCGCCCACGACACCACGATCACGGCGCGCCCGCGGTCCAGCGGAGGACTCGAGATGTCGGTCGAGATCGGTGGCGGCGGCGCGCGCGCCGGTCGCGCGCCGAACGGAGAGCCGGTTTAGGCTTACGGGCGATGCGAGTCTTGATCGTCGGTGGGGCGGGCATGCTGGGCTCCAAGCTCGCCTCCAGGCTCGCCTCCGACGGCGTGCTCGGCGCTCGGCCGATCGATTCGATCGCGCTGGTCGATGTCGTGGAGCCCGTCATCCCGGCGGGCGCGGATGCGGTCGAGGCGATCGTCTGCGATGTCGCCGATCCCGGCGCGGCGGCCGGTCTGCTCGGCAACCGGCCCGACGTCATCTTCGACCTCGCCGCGGTGGTCTCCGGCGAGGCCGAGATCGACTTCGAGAAGGGTTACCGAGTCAATCTCGACGGCACCCGCCAGCTGCTGGAGGCGGTGCGGATGCGGGGCGAGGACTATGCCCCCCGAGTCGTGTTCAGCTCGTCGATCGCCGTGTTCGGGCCCCCCTTCCCGGACCTGATCGGCGACGAGCAGGCCAGCACTCCGGCCACCAGCTACGGCACACAGAAGGCGATCGCCGAGCTGCTGCTCGCCGACTACAGCCGGCGCGGGTTCCTCGACGGCATCGGGATCCGGCTGCCCACCGTCTGCGTGCGCCCCGGGGGGCCGAACCGCGCCGCGTCCGGCTTCTTCTCGGGCATCATCCGGGAGCCGCTGAATGGCCTGGAGGCCGTCCTTCCGGTCTCCCGCGATGTCCGGCACTGGTTCGCCTCCCCGCGCGCCGCGGTCCAGTTCCTCGTCCACGCGGCGGCGATCGACACCGGCGGGCTCGGCCCGCAACGCTCGCTGACGATGCCGGGGGTCTCGGCGACCGTCGAGGATGAGATCACGGCGTTGCGCGCGGTCGCCGGGGATCACGCGGTCGGGCTCATCCGCGATGAACCCGACGAGCTCATCGCGCGCCTGGTGAGCGGCTGGCCACGTGCCTTCGACGCCCGCCGGGCCGCCGCCCTGGGGTTCGTCGCCGAGTCCGGGTTTGACGAGATCGTCCGCGTGTACATCGAGGACGAGCTCGGCGGTCTGCAGGAGCGGCCGTGAGCGCCGGACCGTCAGGCGCGGTCGCCGTCGTCACCGGCGCCGGCAGCGGCGTCGGCGCCGAGACCGCGCTCGCCCTTGGCGAGGCCGGATTCGCTCTGGCGCTGGCCGGCCGCCGGATCGACGCGCTGCACGAGACGGAGGTGCGCATCCGCGCCGCCGGTGGGCGTGCGCTGTCGATCGTGTGCGACGTCACCCAGGAGAGCTCAGTCGCAGCTCTGTTCGACACCACCGTCAGCCAACTCGGCCGTGTCGACGTCCTGTTCAACAACGCGGGGGTCGGAATGGGTGACACGGACCTCGAGCAGGTGGCTCTCGACGACTGGGATCGGGTCATCGCCACCAACGTCACCGGTGTGTTCCTCTGTACTCGCGAGGCGGTGCGCGTGATGAAGCGCCAGCGGCCGGGCGGTGGCCGGATCATCAACAACGGCTCGATCTCCGCCCACGTACCCCGTCCGGGCTCGATCGCCTACACCGCGTCCAAGCACGCGGTGACCGGCATCACGCGTGCGACCGCTCTCGATGGCCGCGCGTACGGCATCGCCTGCGGGCAGATCGATATCGGCAACGCGACGACGCCGATGACCGAGCCGATGCGCGGGCCCGGGATCCGGCAGCCCGACGGCTCGCGCCGGACGGAGCCGACGATCCCCGCGGCCGAGGTCGCTCGCGCGGTCGTCTACATGGCGAGCCTGCCGCTCGAGGCGAACGTCCTGTTCATGACGGTCATGGCGACGGGCATGCCCTACGTGGGACGCGGGTAGCGCGTCAGGATGGCGCGGAGGACCTCCGCGGCGTCCTGCCATGGCGCCGGCCGGCCGCCGAGCTGCCAGCGGCGGTGGATGAACTGGATGCCCGCGGCGGTGATCCACCAGCGCCACTCCTCCTCCGAGGGCTGCCAGCTTTCCGTGAGTGCCTCGAGATATCCGTCGGTCACCGCACGTGCCCGCTCGCGGTGATCGCGCGCCGCGTATCCACTCGGTCCCGCACCGAGCATCGCGATGAGGACCAGACGCGCGAGGTCGAGCCCCCGCGGCGCAATCTGAGCGGCCTCCCAGTCGACGATCGACCCATGATCGCCGTCGTCGAGGAAGTTGCCTGGACCCGGGTCTCTCGGCGTACGCGTGGCCCATCCGCCGCCACCCCTCGAGGCTCGTCGGCGGCGCCCCCGGTCGCCGTTCCATCACCAGGCAGCTGACATCCCGCATGCCGAGAGCTGCCGCTCCGGCGGCGAGCAGCCGCGGGACCGGTCCGGCGAGCCCAGCCAGGCACGTCAGCGCCAACCGCTCCTGAGCAAGGGCACCGGGGGCGCCCTCGATCTTCACCGCCACCGGCTCACCGGTGCCCGTGATCACCCCGAAGGCGACCGCGTGACGCGTGCCCTGCGCAGGTGACCCGCGGAGCTCGACGATCGGTCCGTCCTCGAGGATGAGCAGGTCTGGCATCCCGCGGACAAGTCCAGCAGACCCGGCCGGCGCGAGAATACGGCTCGATGACACGACCGCCGATCGATCCCGGCACGGAGGAGGGCTGGCGCGTCATCGACGCGGCGGTCCGGAGCGCCCGTGCGCATCTCGGCGATGACCTGCTGTCGGCGTACGCGATCGGCAGCCTCGCGCATGGAGGCTTCACCGCCGCGGTGAGCGACGTCGACATCGCGCTGCTCACCGGCGACCTCGCGGGCCGGAACATGCATGCACTCGTCATCGCAATCGCGGCGGACGTCGCGGACGCCGGCGTGACGCTCGCCGGCCGGCTCTCGGTCTTCCACGCTCCGTGGGACCGGTTCACCGACCCGCCGCCCGAGGCGCGCTTCCCGCCGATCGACCGTTACGACCTGGTCCGCTTCGGGATCCTGGTCGACGGCGACGATCTGCGCGAGCAGTACGGGACGGCGCCGAGTGCCGACGAGATCCGCGCGCAGGCCGTCGAGTCCGCCCTGCGCCGCGTCACCCCCGAGCAGCTCGGCGTCGAACTGCGGCGGCTCGAGGAGGACGGTGTGGGGGTCCACGACGCCACCAAGCTCGTGTTGTGGCCGGTGCGCCTCCAGCACGTCTGCGACACCGGCGAGGCCACCGGCAACGACGCCGCCGCCGACCACTACCTGCGGATCCCCGACGCGCGCCACCGGCCGCTGGTGGCGGACGCGCTCGCCTGGCGGTCGCTGCCCGCGATCCCGGCGCCGCTCACCGCGCTGCACCGGATCGCCGGTGAGATCCGCGACCTGCATGCGGAGGTCTTCGCGCGCCTGGCGGGGCAGCCCGGGGTTCCGCGGCGCGACGAGCTCGGCCAGCGGGCGCATCTCCTCGCTGTGAACTGAGCGTGGGCGCACAGGTGGGGAAGGTTTGTCGGCCTGAGGGCGGCAAAGGTTCCCCACAGTGCAGTGGTCGCCGACGCGTGGGGAGGGTGTGTCGGCCTGAGGACGACAAAGGTTCCCCACGGTGGCCTTCGACAGTCTGGCTTGGATACAGGGCTCCCCGGGGCGGTCGCCTGAAATGACACAGATTTGTGTTATCTGTGATATCCGTGTACGCTGTGTCGCATGCCCACCGACGCAGAGATCACGTTCGCCGACCACACGGGCCGCCTGTACGCCCGGCGCTACGGAATGGCGCCGATGGTGGGCCGGCTGCTCGGCTACCTCGCGGTCTGTGACCCGCGCGAGCAGAGCATCGCCGAGCTGGCCGAGGCGCTGCTGGCCAGCCGCAGCGCGATCACCGGCGCGGTCAAGGCGCTGGAGACGATCGGCATCGTCCGCCGGTCACGCGCCGCCGGGGAGCGCATGGACCGGGTGTGCATCGACATGTCGAGCACACGCGGAATGGGCTTCGACGTCGCCGAGTACCGGGAGCAGGGCGATCTCGCTCGCGAGGGGCTGGACGGCGTGCTCGCCGATGCTCCGCCTGAGCGACGCGCGGTGCTGCTCGAGTGGGCCGCCTTCGCCGACTTCCTCGTTGACCGGATGCCCGCCCTGGAGCAGGAGTGGAACGCGCACCGCGACGCCCTCCGCGCCGCCGGTGAGCTTCCCGGCTCTCCGCCCGGCCCACCGAAATGAAAGGGGACGCACACATGAACAGTGGCTCGCACGCGGCGATGATCACCGCCCGCGGAGTCTCAAAGTCCTTCGGCGAGCACCGCGTGCTCGACGAGGTGGACCTCACCGTCGCCGAGGGAGAGATCTTCTCGTTGCTCGGTCCCAACGGCGCGGGGAAGACGACGATCGTCCGGATCCTCTCGACCCTGATCTCGGCCGACGCCGGGGAGGTCCGGATCGACGGGCACGACCTCTCCACCGCTCCGCACGCCATCCGGGGAGTGATCGGGGTCACCGGCCAGTTCTCCGCGGTGGACAACCTGCTCACCGGAGCGGAGAACCTGCGGTTGATGACCGATCTGCGCCACTTCGGCCGGCGCGCGGGCGCGCGACGGGTGAGCGAGCTGCTCGAGCGCTTCGAGCTCAGCGACGCAGCCGACAAGCCGCTGTCGACCTACTCCGGCGGCATGCGTCGCCGGCTGGACCTGGCGATGACTCTCGTCGGCGACCCGCGGCTGATCTTCCTCGACGAGCCCACCACCGGCCTGGATCCGCGCAGTCGCCGCACCATGTGGCAGATCATCGGCGAGCTGGTTGCGGGCGGCGTGACGATCTTCCTGACCACCCAGTACCTCGACGAGGCCGACCGGCTCGCCGATCGGATCGCCGTGCTCGACCACGGGCGCATCGTCGCGGAGGGGACGCCCGCTGAACTGAAGCGGCGCATCCCGGGAGGACACATCGAGCTGCGGTTCTCCCAGGTCGACTCGCTGCACGAGGCCGTGAGGCTGCTCGACATCACCCCACCCGACGGCGAGCAGCTCGCGCTGCAGGTCCCGGGCGACGGCACCCTCGCCTCGCTGCGCCGGCTGCTCGAGCGCCTGGATGACGGGAACGTCGAGGTGGACGACATCTCGATCCACACCCCCGACCTCGACGACGTGTTCTTCGCGGTCACCGGCCGCTCGAGCACCGATCCCGAACCCGAGGAGGCAGTTCAGCGATGAGCGCACTCGCGTACACCGTCAGCGACTCACGGACGATGTTGCGCCGCAACCTCAAGCATCAGCTCCGCTACCCGTCGGTGACGGTGATGCTGGTGGCGATGCCGATCGTCTTCCTGCTGCTGTTTGTCTTCGTCTTCGGCGGACAGCTCGGCGCCGGGCTCGGCTCCAGCCATGCCGCCCATGGCGATCGCAGCGCCTACCTGACCTATGTGGTTCCCGGCATCCTGATCATGGCGGTCGCCTCGGCCGCGCTGGGGACCGCGCTGTCGGTCGCGATGGACATGACCGAGGGCATCATCGATCGGTTCCGGACGATGGCAATCGCCCGCGGCGCTGTGCTCACCGGCCATGTGATCGGCAGCCTGATCCAGACCCTCATCGCCCTCGTCATCGTGCTCGGCGTCGCCCTGGCGCTCGGCTACCGATCGAGTGCGGGCGCGCTTGACTGGCTGGCCGCCGCCGGAGTGCTCGCCCTGTTCGCGTTCGCGCTCATCTGGCTGTCCGCCGCGCTCGGGCTCGCCGCAAAGAGCGTCGAGACCGCCAGCAACACGCCGCTGTTCCTGACCCTGCTGCCCCTGTTCAGCAGCGGATTCGTCCCCACCGCCACGATGCCGAACGGGCTGCGCCAGTTCGCCGAGTACCAGCCGTTCACCCCCGTGACGCAGACCGTCCGCGGGCTGCTCACCGGCACCTCGACCGGTGGCCATATGGCCACCGCACTTGCCTGGAGCGTCGGCATCGCACTCGTCTGTTACCTCTGGTCGGTGCGGCTCTACGACCGTCGCCGGGCCACCGACCCGAAGTAACCGCCGTCGGCAGGATCGCTCCGCGGCGGGGTTGTCCGCGGGGTAACGATCGTGTACCTTCGCGCCGTGGAGCGCGCCAAACGGCGCGAACGAGACCAGGAGAGGGCAACGCGATGGCGATCAACGAGACTCGCCCGTCGTCGACGGTCGACGGCAGCGGCGCACTGGCACACGAGCTGGCACCCGCCAAGGCGCCGCCCGCCCGCGAGATCGAGCGGCGGTCGATCGACTGGGTGCCGGAGGACGAGCGTCACGGCAAGCTGTGGCACCAGTTCCCGCTGTGGTTCCTGGGCAACTTCCAGTACTTCACGATCCCGATCGGGTTCGTCGGCCCGGCGATGGGACTGTCGCTGGCGTGGACGGTCGTGGCCGCGGTGCTCGGGATCGTCGTGGGCACGATGTTCATGGCCCTGCACGCCAGCCAGGGACCCGGGCTCGGACTCCCGCAGATGATCCAGTCACGCGCTCAGTTCGGCTACCGCGGCGTGCTCGTGCCGCTGTGCGCCACGCTCTTCACCTACCTCGCGTTCAACGTCGCCGACCAGGTGCTCACGGCGGAGGGATTCCATTCCGCGTTCGGCTGGAACGCCCACGTCGTCGCGGTCGTGGTCGCGATCATCGCGGCGGTGATCGCGATCTGGGGCCACGACTGGGTCCACCGCGCGTTTCGCGCGATCCTCGTGGTGGCACTGCCGGTGGTCGCGATCCTCTCGATCGGGGTGATCCTCGGCGCGGCCCACGGTCACGCGCACGGTCACCTCGGTTTCACCTTCGCTGCGTTCATGGCGCAGTTCTCGGTCGCCGCGGCCTACAACATCACCTACGCGCCCTACGTCTCCGACTACTCGCGCTACCTGCCGCGCAACACACCCGTGCGAAAGGTGATCGCATCGGTGTTCTTCGGCGCCGCGGGCTCTCCCATCTGGTTGATCACGCTGGGCGCCTGGCTGGCGATTCATCTCGGCGCCGCCGACGGACTCGAGGGCACCAAGGTGGCCGGCAACAACATCTTCCACCCGCTCGGATCGGTGGCCGCGGTGCTGCTCGCCGCCGGCCTGGTCGCCACGATGGGGATGAACGCCTACGGTGGCATGCTCAGCGTCCTCACCGGGATCGACTCGATCAAGAAGATCACGCCGACGCGGCAGGCGCGCGTGTTCACGATCCTCGTGCTGACCGTCATCTGGTTCGTGATCGGGCTGTCGATCTCGTCCAACGCCGCCACGACCGTGCTCAACTCGCTCACGTTGATGCTGTACCTGCTGGTCCCGTGGACCGCGACCAACCTGGCCGACTTCTTCCTGGTCAGACGTGGTCACTATGCGATCGCCGATCTGTTCACCCCCAACGGGATCTACGGCGCCTGGGGCGCTCGCGGGCTGATCGCGTATTTCGCGGGCTTCGCCGCGGAGATCCCGTTCATGGTGCTGCCGAGCCTGGCCGGGTTCACATTCACCGGACCGGTCGCGAAGCAGATCTCCGACGTGGACATCTCGTGGCTGGTCGGGCTCGCGGTGTCGGCGATCGTGTACCTGCTGCTGGCGCGCACGATCAACCTCAAGACCGAGGAGCAGGCGATCGAGGAGTCCGAACGCACGCTGGCGGAGGTGTGAGCGCAATGGAGGCAGGCGACCGCGTCCGGCTCGGAGCGAGGCTTCGCCACGCGCGTGAGAGCAGCCGGCTGTCGCTGGGCGAGGTCGCGGAGCGTGCGGGAGTCACCAAGAGCTTCCTGTCGCGGGTCGAGCGCGATATCACCAGCCCGTCGATCGCAAGCCTGCTCGAGATCTGCGATGCGGTCGGTATGGCGCCGGCGGACCTGTTCCAGGTCCCGCGCACGACGCTCGTGCGCCGTGCCGACCGGCCGCAGATCCGCGACCTGCCGAAGACTGACGAGGTCCTTGACACGTTGATCACCCCCGCGGACGAGCGGCACGTCACCGTGCTGGAGACCGTCGCCACCGGCCGGAGCTCCGGCGGCGACGTGCTCTACACGCTGCCGAGTCAGTGCGAGGTCTGCTTCGTCGTCGAGGGCACGGTCGAGGTTCAGGTCGAGGATCGGACCTTCCAGCTGCGCCGCGGGGACGCGCTCACCTTCGGTGCCGCCGTCCCGCACACCTGGCGCGCGAGCACCGCCGCCGGCGCCCGGGTGCTATGGATTCTGGCCCCGGGCCTGCCCGACCCAAGGAGTGCCGCCACATGACCTCGAAGTTCTCACCGCCCGACGCCAGCCTCTCACCCCGCTACACGGGCCCGCGTACGTTCGCCAGGCTGCCGCACGTGTCGCTGCCGCTGGACGGCGTCGATGTGGGCGTGGTCGGCGTGCCATTCGATACCGCGACGAGCTACCGCAGCGGCACGCGGTTCGGGCCGGAGGCGATCCGGGCGGTCTCGGCGACGCTGCGCCCGTATCACCCGGCACTCGACGTCGACGTGTTCGACGCGCTCGGCGTCGTGGACGGCGGTGACATAGAGATCACCCCGGGCAACGCCGAGCGGACCGCCGGGCAGATCGATGCGGCTCTGCAGCCGCTGCTGCGGGCGGGCATCGTGCCGCTCGTGCTCGGTGGTGACCATTCGATCGTGCTCGGCGAGTTGCGCGCGCAGGCGGCGGTCCACGGTCCGGTCGGACTGGTGCTGCTCGACGCCCACGCCGACACCTGGGACCAGTACTACGGCGAGCGCTACTTCCACGGCACACCGTTCCTCCGTGCGGTCGAGGAGGGCGTCCTCGATCCCGCCCGGTCGCTGCTGGCCGGCATGCGCGGGCCGCTGTACGCGGCGTCCGACATCGCCCAGCCGAGCGACCTGGGGTTCGAGGTGATCCGCGGCGACGAGCTGCGGACGCTGTCGCCCGACGAGTACGCCAGACGCGTTCGCGCACGGATCGGCGAGGGGCCGACCTTCTTCTCCTTCGACATCGACGTACTCGATCCGTCGTTCGCGCCTGGCACCGGCACGCCCGAGGTCGACGGGCTGTATCCGCGCGAGGCATTCGCGTTCATGCGCGCGCTGGCGGGAGTGCCGTTCACCGGCTTCGATGTCGTCGAGGTCTCGCCGGCGTACGACAACGCCGGCCAGGTGACCGCGCTGCACGGCGCGGCAGTCGCCTACGAGATGCTGGCCCTGCTGGCCGTCGCGCGGCGCGGCTGACCCGGCGCGGCTGACCCGGCGCGAGGGCTAGGTGTCCGCGCCGCCCGCTCCGGCCGCCGGGAAGTGGCGCGCCGCAAACCGCTCCGCCGCCCGCGCCGAGGGGTGCAGGCACACACCGGCGACCACGATGAGCGCCGCGATCACCAGCCATCCCGGCGTCCCCCAGTGCATCACCATGAACGTGAACGCCGCCGGCGCCCAGAAATAGCTGACCGTGCTCGCGACCTCGGCGAGGCCGCTGAACTCGCCGCGGCGCCCGGGGTCCATCAACCGGGCCTGGAAGACCCAGTTGCCCGAACCGATCGCCAGCTCGGCGCCGGTCACGGCGACGTGCCCCGGCCACACGAGCGCGGCCGTGAGCAGGCCCGCGGTGGAGTGGCTGAACAGGGTGATCAGGCAGGCGAGCACGAAGAACCCGGTCGAGTACCGCGCACGGCGGAGCGCGTCGCCGATCGTGCGGACCCCACGAGCGGTGAACGTCGGCAGGAATATGCACAGCACCGTGTTCGTTCCGAACAGCCACGCGAGATTCGCGATCGGCTTCGGCGTCGCCGCACGCTCCTCGATCGTCCGCTCCCTGGACGCGGCCCGCTCGTCGTGCGGCGCTCGGGGCAGGCGCGTGATGGCGAACGCGTTGACGACGCCGACTGCGACCGACAGCATCGGGATCCATCGGATCACCTGCACGCTGTGGAAGGCGAGCGCGACCCCGCTGATCAGTGCACCGAGCGTGAAGCCGACGTTCAGCGCGGAGGAGAGATGCGCGTGCCGGCCGCCCAGACCCGCTTCGGCCCGACCCGATCGACCAGCTTGCCGACGGGATAGGCGACCACGAATGACACGACTCCGGCAATCGTCAGACCGAGGCCGACCTTCGACGCGGTCAGGCCGACCACCTCGGTGAAGAACACCGCGCTGCCCGTGAGGAACGCCCCCTGCGCGGTCGCGAACAGCAGCGACTGGAGCGCCAGTCGTCGGGCGATCGGCGTGGGTGGCAGCAGGCGACGGAGAAGCTTCCGCATCGGCAGATGGTTAGCGAGAACCGATCGCAATCGCCTCCACGCGACCGCTGGTGCGCCGAGGCGCCCGGCCGCTGCCGGTCTCAGCGCCCGGCCATCAGCTCCACATGAATCGCGCTCGCCCAGCCGTCGGTCGAGCGCGGCCCGCGGCCGAACACACGCTGCAGCCGCTCGCGGAACGCCAGCCACTCCAGCCGGTGGCGGACCGCCTCGGGCGGTCCGCTCTGCTGCCCCTCGTGACTGGAGACGAGCCACATGCGTGAGCAGCTCGCGCGCAGCGCACTGATCCGGGACGCAGGCAACGTGCGGTAGACCTCGACGAACGGGGTCGTCTGCGACCAGCCCACGCCGGGCTGCACCGAGCGTGGCGCGCGGCGGCGGACGGCGGGCGAGGCCCGCGAGAGGTACCAGCGGAACGCGTTGCGCCCGTCCTCCGGGTAGAACGCGATGCAATCACCGGGCCGGGACTCCGCGAGCACGCGTTCGCTGACCGCCGCCCACGGCTCCGGCGAGACACCGTAGGCGGCGGCGAGCGGCACGACGCGGATGAGCAGTGCCAGCGCGAGGCCGAGCCCCGCCAGCCAGCGGGGCAGCCGCCGGTCGCAGAGCGCCAGGGCGAGCGCGAGCGCCACCGCTGGGAACGACGGCAGCAGGTTGCGGGGCTGGAACAGGGGCTGGGTGACCAACGAGACCAGGAAGGTGAGCAGTCCGGGCACGACGATCCAGACCGCGAGCAGACGCGCAGGCCACGCCGTCAGTCGATCCTCGCCGCCGCCGCGGGTCAGCCGCCAGCCGGCGAATCCGATCAACCCGAGCAGCACGACCGACGTCGCGATCCAGCCCGAGGTGGTGATGAACACGCGGTGGAAGGTCGACTGCAGGCCCGAACCGGTGAGTGACTGCATGACCTGGGTGTCGACCTGATGGTTGGGCTTGGGCACCCAGAACAGCTGGCCCGACCCGCGGCGCCGCGCGAGCACGAGCAGTGGGATGCACAGGACCAGCAGCGTGAGCAGCATGGCGCCGAAGCGGACCGATCCCCGGCGGCCACCGGTGAGCGCAAGCGCGATCAGCTGCACGGGTACGAGCAGCACGACGATGAAGCCGCAGTACGCCGCGGCCGTCATCGCCACCAGCCACCCGAGCGCTGCTCCCAGCCACGGCCTCCGCTCCCCCACCGCCGCGGTGAAACGCACGAACGACAGCATCGCCGCGCACGCCAGGCAGGTCATCGGCGCGTACCCGCGCGCCGTCTGCCCCCAGTAGACGAGCGGCAGGCTGACCGCGCAGAGCGTCGCGGCGACGAGTGCGACGCGACGGTCACGCCACAGCGCGAGCGCGATCGCGGCCACGAACCCGGGGGTGAGCGCGGCGAACACGACCGACGGCAGTCGCAGCACCCACGGTCCATCGCCGAACGCGCCGACGAGCACGTGCATGAGCAGGTAGTAGCCGGACATGTTGCCGCCGTCACGGGCGATGGCCCGCCCGAGCGCGGCGCCGTGCTGGGAGACGATCGCGATCGTCGCACCCTCGTCGAAGCCGAGGCTGCGCGAGGTCAGATCGATCAGCGAGAGCGCGGCGGCGAGCAGCACGGGGCCGCACACGACGGCCGCGTCCCGGCGATCCAGCCGCCCGCCGCGGCGAGGCACCCCCGAGCCGGGGTGGGTGGCCACGCTCACGAGCGGACGGGCGCCGAGGACATCGATCGCCCGCTCCGGGGCGTGCGTCGCCGCACCCGCATCCAGGCCGCGACCGCGCCGAACAGGTACAGACCGAGCACGACGGGCGAGGCGGTGATCGGCAGCGCCAGGATCCCGTCGGGCTTCACCAGGAACGCTCCGATCACCAGGACGCCGACGAGCCCCCGCTGCGGCGAGGGGCAGGCGGCGATCAGGACGATCCCCCAGCTCAGGTACCAGGGCCACGCGGCAGGCCCGCAGATCGCCGCCAGCAGCAGGGTGGCCCCGAGCAGCGCGGTGACCCGCGGCACCTCCGCCCGCCACAGCAGCCACAGCCCGACCGCGGCCGCGAGCACGGTCGCGACGACGCCCAGCGCCCCCTCCAGGCCGTGCGCCGAGACCCCGACGCCGGCTCCATGGAGGATGAGCGACGCGGTCTCGCCGAGCGCGGTCGCGGGGGTGATCGCAAGGTGGACCCGCGCCGGAGTCGAGAACACCGACGAGGACAGCCACCGCAGCCCCACCCCGGAGGCGAGCGTCACCACCCCGAGCACGACGACGGTCACGGCGAGGCACTGCGTGACGAGCACGCGTCGCGCCGCGCCGCGCTCGGTGCGACCCCACGCGACCAGGATGAACGCGACCGCGACGAGCGCCGGGAGCTTGATCGTGGCCGCCAGTGCGCAGACCGCGACGCCGAGCACCGGACGGCCCCGCAGCGCGCAGCCGACGCCTGCCGCCAGGAGCCCCGCCATCAGCAGATCGTTGTGGGCCGGCGCGACCAGCCCGAATAGGACCAGCGGCGAGGCGAGCACCAGCCAGGCCGCGCGCGCCTCGTTCCCACCGAGCGCCTCCGCCACCCGCGGGACCCAGATCGCCAGCAGCACGAGCCCGACGAGATCGAGAGCGCGGCAGAGCAGCACGCCGGCGACGATGTGGGCCGCGCCGACGGCCGAGATCAGCCCGACGAGCTCCAGGAAGAGCGGTCCGTAGGGCGCCGTCGTATGGCGCCAGAACTTCGAAACGGCATCGAGCAGGTGCTGATCGCCGAGGTGGGCGAGGATCACCGGCGGCTGCGTGTAGGGGTCGTGGCCGCTGTGGAGGATCGCCCCCTGCGCGAGGTAGCTGTACACGTCGGAGCTGAACAGCGGCGGTCCGAGCGCCAGCGGCAGCGTCCACAGTCCAGCGACCACCAGGCCGGCGCGCCGGTCGATGCCGATCCGCAGGAGCGCGAGCCAGGCGATCGTCACCAGGACCATCCCCGCCCACACGAGCAACGTCGCCGAGCCCCGGCTGACCGCAATCTGGGCGTACCACCAGCCGGCGTGCCGGTTCTCAAGCGCCCGCGGCGCCGCGATGGCGGCGAGCACCGAGCCTGCCAGGCCGATGCCGGCGAACGCGTAGAGCGGCATGGATCGATGGCGGACGGGCACGCGCGGAGGGTAGTCGCCGCCACCCGCCCGGAATCCGCACACTGGCGGTTGCCTTCACCATCCCGGTTGAGGTAGAACACCCCCGGGATGCGGACCGGCAGCAAGAACCTCGTGCTGACCGCGATGGTGTTCGCCGTCGCGATGATGTTCATCGACCAGACGATCGTGGTGCTCGCGATCCCGAGCCTGCAGCACGAGATCAAGCTCTCGCCGACGGGGGCGCAGTGGATCGTGAACGGCTACCTGCTCTCGCTCTCCGCACTGTTCGCGTTCGGCGGCCGCATCGCCGACCTGTGGGGGCACCGGCGCACGGTGATCGTGTCCACCGCGGCGTTCGCGCTGTTCTCAGCGCTCTGCGGCGCGACCCCGACAGGAGGTGTCGGCCCCGCGTGGATCATCGTCTTCCGCGTGCTGCAGGGAGCCAGCGCGGCGTTCCTGTTCCCCGCGGCGCTGGCGATCGTCGTCTCCACCTATGACATCTCCGAGCGCGGCAAGTACCTGGCGATCTTCTTCTCGATCTCCGGAGCGCTGACGTCGATCGGGCCGATCGCCGGCGGCTACCTGACTCAATGGACCTGGCGCTCGATCTTCTGGATCAACCTGCCGGTCGCCGCGATCGCAATCGTGCTCACGATCATCGCCCGGCCGGAGCAGACCCCTCGTCGAGAGAAGCTCGACATGCGCGGCGCGGTACTCGTCTGTGCCGGGATGGGAATCGGTGTGCTCGGCCTGCAGGAGGCGAGCGCCTGGGGCTGGAGCTCGCCCGCGACCTGGGCCTGCCTCATCGCCGGGGTCGCCCTGCTCGTCTGGTTCGTGCTCTGGGAGCTCCGCGTCGACCAGCCGCTGGTGCCGATCCGGCTGTTCGCCGATCGCGCGTTCGCAGTCGACAACGCGGTCCTGTTCCTGATCTGCATCTGCTTCATCCCGCTCTTCTTCTTCGCCTCCCTCTACGCCCAGGTCGGACTCGGCGACACCGCCTCCACGGCAGGTCTGCTCCTGCTCGTTTTCTTCGGGGGCTTCACGATCGCCGCGCAGTGGGGCGGGCGGATCCTCGACCGACGAGGCGCGCGGCCGACGGTCGTGCTCGGCACCGCACTCGGAGCGGTCGGCTTCTATCTGTGGGCGTCGAAGCTTCCGGCACTCGACTTCTCCAAGCAATGGGTGTTCCTGGCGCTGGCGGGCGCCGGCATGGGCATGACGCTCGGGCCGGTCTCCACGGACGCGCTCAACCGCTCCCACAGCGCCGCCTACGGCGCCGTCACGGGGGTCACTCAAACGGTGCGGAACTTCGCCGGGAGCCTCGGGCTGGCCGTGCTCGGCTCGCTCCTCGTCACCGAGACCACCTCGAAGGTGGTGCGCACGCTCGGGCGCGAGGGGGTTCCGCGCCGGATCGCGGTCCAGATCGCTCATGAGGTGTCGGGCGCGAGCGGCACCGGCTCCTCTGGCTCGCATCATTCGGGACGCGGCGTGTCAGCCGCTGCGATTCATGCCGTACGAGTGGACTTCGCCTCGGCCACCAAGCTGGTGGTCATCGGCATGGCGGCGGCGATGGCCGTCGCGTTCGTTGTCGCCTTCCTTGGGATGCGGCGCGACTCGACGGTGGAGTCCGTCGCCACCGAACCCGAGGTCGACTCCGTCCCGTCCGCCCCGGCCGGGTCGCGGTAGCAGCGGGTTCGGTTGCGCCCGGAGCGCTTGGCCTCGTAGAGCGCCCGGTCGGCCAGCGCGTACAACCGGGCGGGGTTGCACGGCGTGCAGCTCACGCCGATCCCGGCCGACAGCGTGAGCGAGCCCACCCCGGCGAAGGGAGCGGAGGCGATCTCGGCGCGGGCACGGTCGGCCGCCACCCGGGCGCCGGCCGCGTCACAGCCCGACAGCAGCCAGGCGAACTCCTCGCCGCCGACGCGAGCGAGCACCTCGCTCTCTCTCGCGATCCGCGACAGGCGCGCGGCGACCTCCACGAGCACCGCATCGCCAACCGGATGGCCATGCTCGTCGTTGATCTGCTTGAAGCGGTCGAGGTCGAACAGGACGAGCCCGATCGTCTCGCCGTCACCACCCAGGGTCACGCGCTCGAGCTCCTCGTCGAGGACGTAGCGATTCGCGAGGCCGGTGAGGCTGTCGGTCCGGGCCTGGCGCTCGAGCTCGCGGCGCTGCAGGTTGCGCAGCGACACGTCGCGCATCGTGTTGACGAAGCCGATCCGCGCGCCGTCGGCGCCAAACGCCGGGATCGCGGTCACCTCGACGTCGAAGCGCGTCCCGTTGGCACGGGCGAAGACGGCCTCGAAGGTGCCGCCGGTGTCGGAGTGCACCTCGCCGCGCACGCCGGCGAGCTCACGGACGCGCTCGGCGGGCCAGAAGGGATAGGGCGGACGGCAGCCGATGAGCTCCTGGCGAAGCAGGCCGGTCATCTCGCAGAGGGCATCGTTGACGTCGACGATCTCGCCCTCGACCGTGAGCGCATAACCCTCGTGCATCGCGGCCAGGATCGTGCGAGCGTGATCACGTTCGAGGCGGACCTCGGCCTCGGTCTCCAGCAGCCGGCGTTCGGTCCGCTTGCGGTCGTCGATGTCCTGGACCTGGGCGATGAGGTGCTTGGGCTGACCGTACTCGTCACGTACGAGCGATACCGACAGGAGCGCCCAGATGTGTCCGCCGCCGCGGGTCACGTAGCGCTTCTCCATGCGGTAGTCATCGATCTCGCCGCCGATCAGCTGCTGCATGAGCGCCTGGTCGGCGGAGAGGTCGTCGGGGTGGGAGAGGTCGTGGAACGTGCGCTCGAGCAGCTCCTGCTGTGACCAGCCGGTCATCCGGCAGATCGCACGGTTGACCTTCAGCCACCGGCCATTGAGTCCGACGAGCGCCATCCCGATCGGCGCATGTGAGAACGCGGTCTCGAACAGATCGCGCGCGTCGTCGCGCTCGCGCTCGACGACACGCCGAGCCGTACGACTCTCGGCCGCCCCACGGTCGGGGGCCGACCGTCCACTGATCAGGTCGCGATCAGACACATTGCATCAATCGGTACACGAGGGGCTCGCCTTGAGCCCCGGGCGCGCTCAAGCGTGCAGCGCGTGCTCCTCGTCGTCCGCCAGCCGGCGATAGCCAACCCCCGTAGATCGTGTTCGAGGTTGGATTGTCAAGGCCTCCTCGATAGATCGGTGAGGATCTCGATCACGGCCGGGTGGAGGCCGGCGCCGGGTCGGCACCCGGCAGCGCGTAGTCGGCGAGCGAGGCGAGAACCTCGTCGGCCTGCTCCAGTCCGGATGCGCCTTCCGTCAACCAGTTCGGCACCGCCACGACGTAGAGCCCTGCCGCCTTTGCGGAGCGCACACCGTTGGGCGAGTCCTCGAATGCCACCGCCCGTTCGGCCGGGACACCGAGGACGTCGAGTGCCTCCAGGTACAGCGCCGGGCTCGGCTTGCCCCGCGCCGCGTCGCCGTCGGCGGTGACGATCGCGTCGAAGTCGGCCTCCTGCCCGGCGCGAGCGAGGTGCTCGTGGATCCGCTCCACGTGATTGCTCGAGACGATCGCCGTCCTGATTCCGGTGGCGCGAGCGTGCGCCAGCAGTTCGCCGGCGCCGTCGATCAGCGCGTGCGGGAAAAGCTCGTCGCGGCGGCGATGGCGCTCGGCCTCGGTCAGCGCCGGGTCAAGCCCCGGCGCCGCCAGCTCCTCCAGGTGAAGGAGCGGGTCGAACCCCGAGGTGCCCGGGGGCCGGCCCATCACCTCCTGCTGCCAGAGCTCGCGGGGGAACTCCACGCCATGCTCGGCGTACAGCTCGCGCCAGACCTCGTAGGCGGAGGTCTCGCTGTCGTAGAGCAGCCCGTCGAAGTCAAACAGCAGCGCCTCGATCACGTCGCCGAGGCTAGTAGCCACCGCCGACCTGGTGGCCTCGTCAGGTGGTGACGGTCGCCGCGGCAGGCTCCGGCGCCGCCGGGAACCGTTCGACCGCGGCATCGACGAGCGTGCCGAGCGTCACCGACACCTCACGCACGTCCGCCAGCAGACGCTGCCGCTCGCGCCACACCGCGTCGGTCTCCTCGTCAAGCTGGCGCAGGCGCCGTTCGGCCTCAGAGGTGATCCGCTCCGCGTTGTGGGCGGCCTCCCGGACCGATCGCGCCGCCTGCTCCTGCGCGCGGCGGGCGGTCTCGTGAGCCTTGTCATGCGCGACGACCAGGATCGAGGCGGTCTGCTCCCCGAGCCGCTCGATCTCCTCGTTGATCGACGGCGGCGGTTCGACGACATTCCGAAGCTCGGCAATCTCCTCCTCGAGCGCCGCGATGTGATCGTCGACGGCCTGGCGGTTGTAGCCGAGAGGGGCGGTCGGGAACCGGACCCCGAACTGGCGATCGTCGTCCAGAGGCGGGACCTCGCGGACCTCCAGATCCTGGCCGGGTGCCTCCGGCTCGGCGTCGGCCTCGGCCGGCCGGCGGGCCTCCTCCGCACTGCCCGCGGTGAGCTCACCGACCGGATCTCGCCCGGTCCTGGCGTCGAACTCGGGACGCCGGTCGAGCGAGTGCAGCCAGCGGCCGACCTTGCTCGCCTTCGACGACAGCGAGTCACGGGTTGCCGAGAGCGACTCGCGCGCAGCCGCCAGGCGCGGCTCGCGCGCGGGCCACTCCCCATCCTCCTCCCCGTCGAGCCACCGGCGATCCTCGCCCTCGTCGAGCGGGAGGCTCAGCTCGGTGGTCTCGAGCGGCTCTGTTTCGGGTGGGCGCACATCCTTCTGGGACTCGCGCTCCCACCGGGGGGAATCGGTCATAGGTCACTCCTGTCGGCGCGGGCGTGCACCGAGTTTTCGCCACTCGCCGCCCGATCCCTACCGGATGCATGACCGCACCCAGCCGGCCGGATCGTCACGTGCCGACTGCCGCCACCCGTGCCGCGGCGGCGCGCGCCAGCGTCGCATGGTGGACCGAGCTGCCTCCGAGCAGCGCGCGGTCGACCTCGGCGCGCTTGTAGAGCCAGTGGACGTCAGCCTCCCAGGTGAAGCCGATGCCCCCGTGGGCCTGGATCGCGCCGGCGGCCACCTCGCGGCCGCCGGTCGCCGCGGCGGCGCCGGCGAGCGCCGCGGCCTCGCTGAGCCGGGTCGGATCTGCGTCCGCGGCCCACGCGGCGTAATAGGCGGTCGACCGCGCGGACTCGGTGTGCAGCAGCATCTCCGCGCAGCGATGGGAGACCGCCTGGAAGGAGCCCACCGGGACGCCGAACTGGCGGCGCTCCTTGACGTAGTCGAGCGTCATCTCGAGCGCCCGCTGGCAGACGCCGACGAGCTCGGCGGCGACGGCGGTGGTGATCAGATCCGCGGCGTCCTGCGCCGTGCCGACGTTCCATCCTCCGACGAACGGCTCGCCCGGCGCAATGCGGCCGAAGCGGCGGGTCGGGTCGATCGTGATCATCGGCTCGCGGTCGGAGTCGACCGCCATGAACTCACCGCTGTGATTGATCAGCAGCGCCGCCGGACCCTCGGCACCGTCGACGATCAGGCCGGTACGGCCGATCCCCACGCGCGTCTCGCCGCGCAGCAGTCCCGGCAGGTGCTCGCGCAGGTCGCCGTCGCTGTGGCGGTCGATGATGGCAGCCGCCACCGCCGTCGACAGGAACGGCACGGCCGCGCATGCGTAGCCGAGCTCCTCGAGCAGGACCGACAGCTCGACGATCCCCAGCCCCTGCCCGCCGTTCTCCTCCGAGACCGCGATCCCGGGCCAGCCGAGCTCCACGATCTCCCGCCACAGCGGCTCGTCGTACTCCCCGGCCAGGGCGGCCGCCCGTACGCGCGCCCAGGTCGAGCGAGCGCCGAGCAGTTCCCGGGCGACCGACTTGATCTCCCGCTGGTCCTCGTTCAGATCGAAATCCATTCCTCTTCTCACCGGGCCTTTGGCAGGCCGAGCACGCGCTCGGCGACGATGTTCTTCAGCACCTCGGTGGTGCCGCCCTCGATCGAGTTCCCGCGGGCGCGCAACAGCTCGTAGGACCACTTCCCTCCGGCCTCGATCGCCGCCGGACCGAGCAGGTCGGCCGCGAACTGCGTGAGCTGCTGGTTGGTCTGCGACCACATCCATTTGGTCAGCGACCCCTCGGGGCCGGGCTGACCGTACTTCTCGATCGTCGTCAGCCCGCGGTACGCGGTGAGACGGAGCACCTCGGCCTTGAGATACAGCTCGCCGAGCCGGTCGGCGATGATCGGATCGTCGAGACGGCCCGAGGCGGCCGCCTCCGCGAACAGCGCCTCCAGCAGGCCGCGCATCCGCACCTGGAGGAAGAACGCCAGACCCGCGCGCTCGTTCATCAGGGTGGTGAGCGCAACCTTCCAGCCGTTGCCCTCGCCGCCGAGCAGCTGCGTGTCCGGGATCCGCGCCTCGTCGATGAACAGCTCGTTGAACTCGCTCTCGCCCGTGATCTGGCGCAGCGGCCGCACCTGGACCGCCTCCTGCTCCATGTCCATCAGAAAGTACGTCAGGCCCTTGTGCTTGGCGGCGTCAGGGTCGGTGCGAGCGACGAGCATGCACCACTTGGAGTACTGCGCGCCGCTCGTCCACACCTTCTGCCCGGTCACCACCCAGTCCGACCCGTCACGGACCGCGCGCGTCTTGACCGCCGCGAGGTCCGAGCCGGCATCGGGCTCGGAGAACCCCTGGCACCAGATCTCCTCGGCGGTGAGGATCGGCGCCAGATGTCGCTCCTTCTGCTCCGGAGTACCCCAGGTCATGATCGTCGGCCCCGCGAGCAGCAACCCGAGCACGTTGGCCGGCAGCGGCGCTCCGGCGCGCCCGAGCTCCTCGAAGAAGATCGCCGACTCGGTCAGAGTCGCACCCCGGCCGCCGTATTCGACGGGCCAGTGCACCGCGGCCCAGCCGTCGTCCGCGAGACGCCGCTGGAACGCGCGGCGCCAGTGGTAGTGAGCGTCCTCGTCCCCGGTGGGTTCGGTCCCCGGGTCGTTGGCGGCGAACCACGCTCGCAGCTCGTCGCGAAACGCGAGCTCGCCGTCACTGAAGGTGAGGTCCATCGGTCTCCTGGTGTGGGTCGTCCGTCCGGATGTCGAGAAACATTGTCACCGCATCGAGTTCCGGGGCGTCGTGCCGATATGTCCCTCGATGCACCGCCCGCGTCGCCGCCACTCGCTCACCGGCCGGCTGTTCGCCGTCTACGCCATCGTCAGCGCCGTCCCCGTCATCGCGCTCGGCTTCATCCTGGCCGGGAACTTCCGCGGCGAAGCGCTCCAGCGTGGCCTCGGCGAGGGCCGCGCCGAGGCTTCGCTGATCGCCACGACCGCCGTGCGGCCGCTGCTCAACGGCCGCCCGCTCAGTGCCGGGCTCACCTCGGTGGAGACCCGGAGGCTGCAGCTGCTCGTCCGCGGCTCGATCGGCCGCACGATCCTGCGCCTGCGCCTGCGTGATGACGCCGGCAACGCCGTCTTCTCCGACGATGGCGCCGGGGATTTCGTGCCGCCGGACGCCGACGCCATCGACGCCGCGCACGGACACACGATCGCCCGCCTCACGCGACTGAACGCCGATCCGCTGGATGCCGAGGTCGCTCCCGATGCCCAGCTCGGCCAGCTCGGCCCTCGGGCGGTCGAGATCTACGTGCCGCTGCGCGGTGGCGGCACCTCGCACGTCCTCGGCGTGCTCGAGCTCTACCTCCCTTACGCCCCAATCGATCATGAGGTCTCCCACCTGCTCGGGACGCTCTACCAGGACCTCATGATCGGCCTCGGCGGCCTGTACCTCATCCTGTTCGCGATCACCGCCTCGGTGAGCAGCCGGCTGCGACGCGAGTCGCTGCGCAACGCGTTTCTCGCGGGTCACGATGTGCTCACCGACCTGCCGAACCGGACCGCCTTCCAGGATCGGGTCTCGCTTGCGGTCGCCGAGGCGACCGAGCGCGGCGTTCCCGCTGCCGTCGCGGTGCTCAATCTCGATCGCTTCCGTGAGATCAACGATGCGCTCGGCTATGCCAACGGCGACGCCGTGTTGCGCAAGCTCGCCGACCGGCTCGGCGCGGCGCTGGGCGGCGCAGCGTTCGTGGCGCGGCTGGGCGGCGACGAGTTCGGCGTCATCCTGCCCGACGGCGAGGGCGCCGAGCCGCTGCTGCGGCGGCTGCGGGCGACGCTCGACCGGGAGGTGTCGGTCGCCGGCGTGACGCTCGCGGCGCAGACCTCGATCGGCTACGCACTCGCACCCGCCGACGGGGACGAGCCCGAGGAGCTCTTGCAGCGGGCGGATGTGGCGATGTACGCGGCGAAGGACCAACACACAGGCGTGAGGCGCTACGAGCCGTCGCTCGACCGGCACGACGCCGCCGGCCTGAGTCTCGTCGCCGAGCTGCATCATGCGATCGACGATGACGAGCTGGTCCTCCACTACCAGCCCCAGCAGGAGCTGGCCGGCGATCGGGTGGTCGCGCTCGAGGCACTCGTGCGCTGGCAGCACCCGACCCATGGTCTGCTGTTCCCGGATCGTTTCCTCGGCCTCGCCGAGCAGACCGACGTGATCGATCATCTGACGCACTGGGTCCTGCGCCGCGCGCTGCGTGACGTCGACGCGATCGGTCGCGCCACCGGGACCTCGCCTCGCGTCTCGGTCAACGTGTCGGCACGGTCGGTCGGCGGCGGCGCGCTCGCAGACGACGTGATCGCGGCGCTGCAGGAGCTCGCGTTTGACCCCGACCGACTGATCATCGAGGTGACCGAGACCGCGATCCTCGCCGATCCGCAATGGGCCGCCGCGGAGCTCACGCGTCTGAACGAAGCCGGCGTGCGCGTCAGCCTCGACGACTTCGGCCAGGGCCATACCTCACTGCGCCATCTCTCGCGCCTGCCGCTGCACGAGCTCAAGATCGACCGCGAGTTCGTCGGCGACATGGATGCCGACGGGACGCACGCGACGATCGTGCGCTCGATGATCGAGCTCGGTCACAACCTCGGGCTCCAGGTCGTGGCGGAGGGCGTGGAGACCGATTGCGTACGGGAGCAGTTGCGCGCGGCCGGAAGCGACCTGATCCAGGGATACCTGCTCTCGCGCCCTCTGCCGCTGGAGCAGATCACGGCGTGGCTGTCGGTGCAGACGCGCCCCGGGCTCAGGGCGTGAACGTGATCGTGAAGCTCGCCCCGTAGTCCTCGCCCGGCGAGAGCACGTGCAGGCCCGTCCCGCTGTTCAGCGCGTCGGCGGGCGCGGTCATCGGCTCGAAGCAGATGAAGTCGTGGCCCGGGGGCGCGTAGACCTGCGCCCAGTCGTAGCCGGCCTCGAAGCTCACCGACAGCGACCGCTCGCCGTCGGAGACGAGGAACTGCGCGGGCGTCGCCAGCCCGGCGAGACCGTCGTCGAGGCTGCGCTCGCCGAGCAGGAAGTCACGCTGCGTGAGCGCGACCTGCCCTCCGGTGGGGATCATGCGGTCGTCGAGCACGAGCTGCTGATCGGCGCCGAGGTCGACCTGCCAGCCGTCGCGTGATGACTCGGGGAGCCGCAGATACGGGTGATAGCCGAACGCGACCGGAACGGAGTCGCCGCCATCGGCATGGACCGTGGTGGTCAAGGTGAGCCCCCGCTCGTCGACCGATGCATTGAGCGAGAGCCGGTGCCGGAACGGGAACAGCTCGAGCAGGTCGTCCGCGTCCCACGTGAAGTGGGCCTCCAGCTGCGCGCCGCCGGCTTCGGCGTCCCAGACGATGCGACCGGGGATCGCTCCGTGGATCGGCAGACCGCCCGGATCGACCGGATAGCGCTCCCCGGCCTCGCCGGCCGGCAGCTCGACCGTCCGCCCGGCTGCCTCGTATCCGTGCCGCGAGAGCCGGTTGGCCCACGGATAGAGCAGCGGGATGCCCATCGTCTTTCCCCGCTCGGCGTAGGCCTCGACGCCGCGACCGTGGTCGAGCAACTCGGCCCCTCGGTGACGCAGCGAACAGCACAGCAGGTTGGCGCCCGGCACGAACTCCGCGGCGGTCTCGCCGCCCGGGGAGGTGATGGAGAGGGTCGAGAGGCTCATGCGCCGGAGGATCGCACGGCAGCGTCAAGCGCGGCGCGCTCGCGCTCGGGTGAGAGCCCGTGCGGCGGAATCCCGTCGCGCACCGGCGGCGGGCCGGCGAGCGAGGTCATCCACGCCCACGTGTCGGTCACGGTCTCCCCCACCGGCCGGCAGCGCAGCCCGGCCTCGTGCGCGCGCTCGACATCCATCCCGTGCAATCCCTCGAATTCGGTTCCGAGCGGCAACCAGACCGGCAACTCGGTCCACGGTTCGATCTTGCACTCCTCGATCACCTCGGCGGAGGTCCAGCGCAGCTCGGCGTCGAATGTACGTGCGCTCGCCGTCGCGTCGCGGCACGCCCCGAGGAACTCGCCCATCGTCGCGTGGCCTCGCCGGCTGACCAGGTTGAACGGCCCACCGAGTCCGGCCTGCGCAGCGTCGAGCAGGAAGCGCGCGAGGTCCCGGGCGTCGATGAACTGCAGCGGACGGTCCGGCGGCCCGGGCGCCAGCACCTCGCCGCCGCGGGCCATCCGTTGCAGCCACCAGGGAAGCCGGCCGACGTCCTCACGCGGGCCGAGGATCAGACCGCAGCGGCCGAGCAGCGCGCGGTCGCCGAACGCCGCGACGGCCGCCAGCTCTCCGCCGCGCTTGGCGCGGGCGTAGTCATCGCCGTCGGTGTCGTCCGCGCTCGCGTCGACGGTCGGGGTCGACTCGTCGAGGCCCACCGCGAGCGGCGGCGGGTAGACCGAGCCGCTTGAGACGTAGGCGTAGTGGCCCGCCCTCGGAGCGAGCAGGTTCGCGGCGTCGCGCACCGCGGCGGGCGCACCTGACCAGGTGTCGAGGACCACATCCCAGGTGCCCTCGCTGAGCGGGGCGAGCGTCGAGGCCCGGAGGCGGTCGCCGTGGAGCCAGGTGACGCCGGCGGGCGGTTCGCTCTCGGTGCGCCCGCGGTTGAAGGTCGTCACCGAATAGCCGCGGGCGACGCCCTCGGTGACGGCGGCGTGGCCGACGAACGCCGACCCGCCGAGGACAAGCAGCGAGGGAGTCATGGCGGACACACTACTGCAACCATTTGGTTGCGCGTACCAGCCTCAGATCATGAGACCGTGGTCGCCGGCCGAACCTCCTCCAGGTGGTCGACCGAGGCGAGCGCCGGGAACAGTCGCGCCCAGCTGAGCGCGATCCCGATCGTCATGCAGCCGCCGCCGACGACCGCCGGAATCGTGCCCACAAACGAGGCCGCGAGCCCCGACTCGAACGCACCCAGCTGGTTGGACGCGCTGATGAACACCATCTCAACCGCGTTCACGCGCCCGCGCAGGCGATCGGGCGTGGCCAGCGCGACGGTGGTCGAGCGGATATTCATCGAGACGAGGTCGACGAGCCCGCTGACGCCCAGCGCGAGCAGCGAGAGCACGAATGTCCGAGAGAGTCCGAACACGACCATGCAGGCGCCGTAGGCGAGCACGACTCCGAGCAGCAGTCGTCCGGCGCCGCCCTGAATCGGCCGCCGGGTGATGAGCGCCGCACCGACGAGCGCGCCGACCGCCGGAGCGGCGCGCAGCACGCCGAGCCCGGTGGCGCCGACATGAAGGATGTGACTGGCGAAGATCGGCAGCAGCGCCACCGCGCCGCCGAACAGCACCGCGAGCAGGTCGAGCAGAATCGCGCCGAGCAGGATCTGCGTGCGACCGACGAAGCGCAGTCCCTCGAACAGCGACTCGAGGTCGGGCGGGCTCTCGCGGCTCTCGGCAGGCCGGCCGGGGCCGATGCCGAGCGCGGCGAGGAGCGCAACCGCGCAGGCTCCCGCGGCGACGAGGTACACGGCGCTTGGCGAGACGCCATAGAGCAACCCCCCGATCGCCGGTCCGACGACCTGCGCGCCCTGTCCCGCGATCGAACGCAGCGTCATCGCGGAGCCGAGCAGCTCGCGTGGCACGAGCGTCGGTGGCATCGCCCGCGAGGCGGGCTGGCCAAGCGCCATCGTCACCCCGGCCCCGACTGCGAACGCCAGGTACGGCAGCGGCGAGCGGACGCCGGTGGCGCTCACGGTCGCCAGGCCGACGCCGATCCCGACGCCGATCAGGCTCGCGGCCGCGAGGATCAGCCGCCGCGAGACCCGGTCGGCGAGTTGGCCGGCGGGCAGCGCGAGCGCGAACAGCGGCACGAACTCAGCCAGCCCGATCCATCCAAGGTCGAGCGCGCTGTGCTGATGGGAGTACACCTCCCAACCGATGACGACCTCGAGCATCTGCAGCGCCATCGCCATCCCGAAGGTGGCGCACCACCAGCGCCGGAAGTCACGGATCTCGAGCGCGGGGCCGAAGCGGTGCACAGCGCTCCGAGGCTAGCCCCGGGATATCGACGGATCAGCTCTCGCGGGCCGGGTCGACCAGCGCCGGCGGCAGGACCGACGCGGCCGAGCCGGTGACCTCGATCGCGGTCAGTCGGCCGTAGAAGTCGAAGTGGAGCACCAGCGAGTCGAGCGCCGGGATGCGGTCGGCCTCCTCGTGCTCAGAGAGATCGACCGAGTCGCGGGGCTCGGCGTCGCCGAGCTTGAGGTAGGCCGTGCCGTCGGAGGCAGCGGTGATCTCGATGTCGGCCACCGGGGGTGCATAGCGCGGATGGTGGTCGTGCGCAAGAAACGGCGTGGATTCCAGGTGGCCGGCGTGCGTCGCGGCCGCGATGTGTCAGTCGGGCATCCGCCCGGCGGAGATCAGCTCCTCGAGCCGCACGAGCTTGACCCGCGGGCGCCCGGCGGGCTCACCCAGCGCGGACTCCCGCGCGTCGATCGCCTCCCACCCGGCCCAGGTCACGTGCTCAGGCGCCTTCTCGGTAAGCCACCGCTCGACCGCGTCCCGATCACCCAGGGCCGGGTCGGGAGTGCCGAGCGCACCCGCCTCGCGGTCCTCCACGATCCGCGCGACCGTGTCCGCGGCGTCCTTCTTGTTGGTGCCGATCACCCCCGACGGGCCACGCTTGATCCACCCCACCACGTACTCGCCGCGGACCGGACCCTCGGGCTCGCAGACCCGACCACCCTCGTTGCGGATGAGGCCGCGCTCGGCGTCGAACGGGATTCCCGCCACCGGCTCACCGCGATAGCCGATCGATCGCAGCACCAGCCCGCACTCGATCACCTCCTCCTCCCCCGTCGGGACCGCCCGCACGCGCCCGTCCTGCTCAACCAGCTCGTTGACCGCGACCCGCACACCGCTCACCGGGCCGTCCTCGCCCTCACCGAGGATCTCCACCGGCGAGCGCAGGAAGCGCAGCTCCAGCCGGTGGGACTTGCCCTGTGGCACCCGTTCGGAATACCCCCGCAGGATCTCCACGTTGCGGACCGTCGTCTTGTCCGCGTCCTCAGGCACTTCCACCTGCTCCATCTGCGCCGAATCGACGATCACATCCGCGCGCTCCAACTCACCCAACTCCAACAGCTCAGGGTTGGTGAACGCCACCTGCGCCGGACCGCGCCGACCCAACAGCACCACCTCACGCACACCCGCCATCCCGAACGCGTCGATCGCGTGATCGGCGGTATCGGTCGGCGCCAACTCACCCGGATCCAACACCAGCATCCGAGCCACGTCGATCGCCACGTTCCCGTTGCCGATCACCACCGCCCGGCCACCGTTCAGATCGAACTGATGATCGGCGAAGTGCGGGTGGCCGTTGTACCAGGCCACAAACGTCGTCGCCGGATGCGACCCCGGACGATCCTCCCCTGGGATCCCGAGCCGGTTGTCGGTCGCCGTCCCGAAGGCGTACAGCACCACCGCGTACCGTTCACGCAATTCCTCGCGTGACACCTGCTCGCCCAGCGTCACGTTTCCGAAGAACCGAAACCGCTCGTTTGCCGCGGTCTTCGCGTACACCCGCGTCACTGACTTGATCTTCGGATGATCAGGCGCCACCCCCGCCCGCACCAACCCGAACGGGGTCGGCAGAGCGTCGAACAGATCGACCTCGAAGCCCTCCTTCAAGAGCTGATCGGCAGCGTAGAAACCGGACGGACCCGCACCCACGATGGCGGCGCGGAGAGGTGCTGAGCTGGTCATGGGCCTCACCTTAGACAGCGCCGTGCGGTGGGGTTTTCCCCACCATCGAGCGCGTCAGCGCTGTGGATCGCCCCATCTTCAGACGCCCGTCCGCCCCAGCGACACGGCGCCCCGGCGCCGGGAGGCTGTCGCCATGATCACAACACCCCATACCCCAACGCCTCACGGCACGCTCGCGCGGGTCGTGCAGCGTGCGGCGCGCTCAAGCGCCCGACGCCCGAAGACCGTGATCGCGCTGTGGCTCGCGCTCGTGGTCGCCTGCATCGCACTCGGCTCGTCGGTCGGCAGCCGCATGCTCAGCAACTCGGGCTCGAACGTCGGGCAGTCGGCGCGTGCCTATACGACCCTCCATCGCGCCGGGCTTGTTCCGGCCGAGACGGAGGACGTGCTGATCCGCTCCGCGAGCGCACGCCGGACGGTCGCCGCCACGTCGGCCATCGCCGCGCAGGCCCGACGCCTGCACGTCGTCTCCTCGGTGCAGACCCCGGCTCACGCCCCGTCACTGGCGACGGACCGCGGACGCACCGCGCTGGCGGTCGTGACGCTTCGCGGGGATCCCGACAAGGCCGACTCGCATGTCGCCCCGCTGATCAACCTCGTCGCACGGATGCGCACCCGACTGCCCGGCGTCACCCTCCAGGAGGTCGGCGACGCCTCCGGCGATCACGCGATCTCGGGACTCATCTCAAAGGGCCTGGCGCGCGCGGAGATGCTGTCGCTGCCGATCACGCTGCTGATCCTCGTGCTCGCGTTCGGCGCGCTCGTCGCCGCCAGCGTCCCGCTGCTGCTCGGCATCACCTCGGTCGCCGCCGCATCCGGCGCACTCGGCGCCGTCTCTCATCTCGTCCCGGAGAGCTCCTCGACCTCGACGGTCGTGCTGCTCGTCGGCCTTGCCGTGGGGGTCGACTACTCGCTGTTCGCGATCCGCCGCTGGCGGACCGAGCGTCGTGCCGGAGCCGACGCGGCCACCGCGCTGGACGCGACCACCGCCACCGTCGGCCGCGCGATCGTCGTCGCCGGCGCGACCGTCATCATCGGACTCGCGGGTCTGATGTTCTCCGGGATGTCCGTGTTCACCTCGATCGCGCTCGGCGCGATCATCGTCGTCGCGATCGCCGTCCTGGGGTCGCTCACCGTGCTGCCGGCGGTCGTCTCGCTGCTCGGCGACCGGCTGGACCGGGGCCACATCGGCCGCCGCGCTCGCACCCCGCGCGCCGCGCGGGACCCAAAGAGCGGGGCGTGGGGCCGGATCGCCGGCGCCGTCACCGGTCACCCGCGCACAGCGCTGGCGATGGCGCTCGTCGCACTTGCCACGCTCTCGGTGCCGGCGCTGTCGCTGCACACCGCCGCCGACGGGGAGAGCGCCCTGCCCGCCCACGTGCCCGCGGTCCTCGCCATGAAGGCGGTCGAGCGCTCCTTCCCGGGCGCCAGCGACACCGCGACGCTCGTCATCACCGGCCATGCGCTCGCCAGCCGCGCCGCCCGGGCCGAGTTGAACCGGATCGGCTCACGCGGCCGCTCGGTGGTCGGCGGACACGGCCCGCTCGGCGTCCGCGTGTCGCACTCGGGCTCGGTGGCCGCCATCGCCATCCCGGTCCCGAGCAGAACCCTGGCCCAGACGACGACCAACATCGGTCTGCTGCGCTCGACCCTCGAGCCGATGACCGCCCGTGCGCTTCCGGATGCCCACGCGGCTCTCACCGGAGACGACGCCGAGAACGTCGACTTCACCCATCAGCTCTCGCACGTCACGCCGCTGGTGATCGGGTTCGTGCTCGTGCTCGCGTTCGGGCTGCTCGTGCTGAGCTTCGGCTCGCCCTGGCTGGCCCTGGCGGTCATGGGACTGAACCTGCTGTCGGTCGGGGCGGGGTTCGGGGCGCTCGTCGCGGTGTTCCAGCACAGCTGGGCGCAGTCGCTGCTCGGCTTCACCTCCGACGGCGCGATCGTCAACTGGCTGCCGCTGTTCGCGTTCGTGCTGCTGTTCGGTCTGTCGATGGACTACACGGTGCTGGTGCTCGAGCGGACCGCGGAGGCCCGCCGCCGCGGCCTCGGCGCCCGCGAGGCCGCTCGAGAGGCGCTCGCCGCCACTGGCCCCACCGTCTCGAGCGCGGCGTTGATCATGGTCGCGGTGTTCGCTGTGTTCGCCACGCTCCCGCTGCTGGACTTCAAGCAGCTCGGGATCGGGCTCGCCGCGGCGATCGCGCTGGACGCGACGATCGTGCGCGGGATCGCGCTCCCGGCGGCGCTCACGCTGCTCGGCGATCGCGGGGTCCGACCGTCACGGGCAGCACGCCGAGCCACCGACCCCAGGTGGGAACATGGTCGCCATGCAGCGATCGTGGAGAGCGGCCATGAGCGTTGAGCTCACCGGCCGGCGCGGCGCAGTGGTGCGGAGGACCGCACCACTCGTCGCCGCGCTCACCGCACTGTGGATCCTCATCTGGGCGCTGTCCGGATTCCACTACTTCTGGCCGATGTGGCCGATCTGGGCGTTCGCTTCGATCTTCGGGCTGCTCATCGCCCGCGGCCCGATCCAGCAGTTCATCGTCGTGCTCGCCGCCTTCAACCTGCTGTGGGAGATGTCGGGCAGCGGCTACTACTGGGCGGCATGGCCGATGCTCGGGATCGGGCTGGTGCTCGGTGGGCCCCGGCTTCTCGCCGGCCGGCGCGAGCAGCAGCTCGAGGAGCGCGTCGACGAGCTGTCCCGGACCCGCCGCGGCGCACTCGACGTGCAGGCCACCGAGCTGCGGCGCATCGAGCGCGACCTGCACGACGGCGCGCAGGCCCGTCTCGTCGCCCTGTCGATGAAGCTCGGGCGCGGAGAGGATCGCTACGCCGAGCACCCGGAGGTCTCCGCCCTGCTGCGCGAGGCGCGTGAAGATGCCTCGGCGGCGATCCGGGAGTTGCGTGAGCTCGCTCGCGGCATCGCTCCGCCGGTGCTCGCCGACCGCGGCCTCGAGGCAGCGGTGCAGTCGCTCGCCGATCGCACCGGCATGGACGTCGAGCTGCACACCACGCTCAGCCGGCGCCCGACGCCCGCCGTGGAGACCGCCGCGTACTTCGTCGTCGCCGAGTCGCTCACCAACGCCGCAAAGCATGCCGGCGGCACCAGGGCCGAGGTGCGCCTGGACGAGCACGGCGGCGACCTGTTCGTCGAGGTCACCGACTTCGGGGCAGGTGGCGCGGATCCTTCGGGCAGCGGGCTCACCGGCCTTCGCCAGCGCGTCGAGGCTCTCGACGGGAGGCTGCAGGTGACCAGCCCGGACGGCGTCGGTACGCAGGTGGAGGCGATGCTGCCGTGCGGGTGGTGATCGTCGAGGATCACGCGCTCTTGCGCGAAGGGATGGTCGCCCTGCTCCAGGAGCACGACATCGACGTCGTCGCCCAGGCCGAGGACGGGCCGGGGCTGCTCCGGATCGTCGAGGGGCACAAGCCCGATCTGGCGATCTGCGATGTGCGCCTGCCCCCGACGTTCACCGACGAGGGCATCCGTGCCGCGCTCGAGGCGCGCCGGCGCCGGCCGGGGCTGGCGCTGCTCGTGCTCTCCCAGTACGTCGAACCCGCCTATTCGGCCGAGCTGCTCCAGGGGGGCGAGGGCGGGATCGGCTACCTGCTCAAGGAGCGCGTGAGCGAGGTGCGCACGTTCGTGGAGGCGGTGCGCAGGGTCGCCGCAGGCGGCACCGCGCTCGATCGCGAGGTCGTGAGCTCGCTGATGAGCGGCCGGGTGAGGCGGGAGGCGGACGGCCCCTCGCAGCGGATCGCTGCGCTCACCACGCGTGAGCGCGAAACGCTCGAGCTGATCGCCCAGGGGCGCACCAACGCGGCGATCGCCCGCGAGCTCGTGGTCACGCTCGGCGCCGTCGAGAAGCACATCTCGAACATCTTCTCCAAGCTCGACCTGCCCGTCACCGACGACGACCACCGCCGCGTGCTCGCGGTGCTCACGTTCCTTCGCGCGACGGCGGCCTGAGAACGAGGTTCCGATGCACGCTGAGCACCCTCTCATTTGTCCTTCATCCCCGGTACGCTCCGCTGAATCGCCATGGCCATCGCCGAAGACAACCGACGCCACGCGCCCGCCCTGCCGATCCGCCTGGCGATCTCGTGGCTGACCAACGCGGTCGTGCTCGGCGTCGTCGCTGCCGTGCTGAGCGGCGTCCACGTGAAGAATGCGGGCGCACTGCTGCTGGCGGCCGCGGTCTTCGGCGTGCTCAACACGATCCTCAAACCAGGATTGCGCCTGGTCACCCTGCCGCTCGCGGTCCTCACCTTCGGCGTGGCCTGGTTCTTCGTCTCGCTGCTGATGCTCGTCATCACCAAGTCGCTCGTGCATGGGTTCGTGTTGCACGGCTTCTGGACCGCGGTGAAGGCGACGCTGATCGTGTGGATCGTGAACCTCGCGTTGGATTTCACTCCGGGGCCGTGGCAGATCACCGGCGGACGAAGGAAGCTGCGGCGCGGCTGAGCCCCGGCCGCGGGGGTGTGAGGGCGAATGGAGACGGTGACAACCGGCAGCCGCCTCGGCGTGCTGCTCGTCGAAGACGATGACGACGACGCACTGATCGTCGAGGATCTGCTGCAGGACGAGGGCGCCGCGGTCGACCTCGTGCGCGGGCGGACGCTCGCGGAGGGGCTGGCGCTTCTGCCGGGCGAGGTCGGCTGTGTGCTGCTCGATCTCCACCTGCCGGATTCCTCCGGCCTGGAGTCCGTCCAGCGCCTGCGCGATGCGGCGCCGTGGATCGCGGTGATCGTGCTCACCGGCCTCGACGACGAGGCTGCCGGTGAGCGGGCGGTTCAGGCGGGGGCTCAGGACTATCTGGTGAAGGGCAAGGTGTCGGGACCGCTGCTCGCGCGGGCGATCCGCTATGCCGTCGGGCGCCGCCACGCCGAGGATGTGCTCGCGCAGTTGCGCGTCGCCGAGGTCCGGGCCAACGAGAACGCACGTCTGGAGCGCGCCCTCGTCCCACATCCGATCCTCTCCAGCCCCTATGTGTGGGTCGCCTCCCGCTATCTGCCGGGTCGCCGCCGGGCGCTGATCGGTGGCGATTTCTTCGACCTGGTCGAGATTCCCGCCGACGGTGACCGCGCCCACACGGGGCCGCTGCACGTCGTGATGGGCGACGTGTCCGGTCGCGGGCCCGATGAGGCGGCGCTCGGCGCCGGACTGCGCATCGCATGGCGGGCGCTCACGCTCTCCGGGGCGGCGGCCGACGGGGTACTGCACACGCTGCAGCAGATGATCGAGGCTGAGCGCCAGGAGATCGGCACGTTCGCCACCCTGTGCACGCTCGAGGTCGATCCCGTCACGCGCACCCTCTGCCAGCGCCGCGCGGGGCATCCGGCTCCGCTGCTGGTGGCAGATGGCGAGGTCCGATCGCTTCCGCTCGACGACGGCGGACCTCCGATCGGCATGTTCCGCGCTGCCGAGTGGCCGGCCAATCGCTTCCGGTTGCCCGAGGACTGGGCGGTGCTGCTCTACACCGATGGGCTGATCGAGGGCCGCGATGGCGCGGATGGCCTGCTCGGTGAGGAGGGGTTGCGGTTGCTGATCGCCGATCTGATCACGTCCACGCCCGGATGGCGAGCGGACCCGAGCGGACTGCTGCGCGCCATCGTCGAGGAGGCGCAACGTCGACATGGCGAGCCGTTCTCCGATGACGTCGCGCTGCTCGCGCTCGGGACCCGGTAGGGGTCGCGGAGCGCTCAGGCCGCGCGCGGCAGGGCGAGCGCGGTGAGGTCGTCGATCAGCGCATCGGCGCCGACGAGCTCTGGCGACCCGTGGGTGGTGCGCAGCGCGATCACGGTCATGCCCGCCGCCTTACCGGCGGCGATCCCCGCGGGCGCGTCCTCGAGCACGACGCAGTCGGCGGGCTCGACGCCGAGCCGCTGGGCACCGAGCAGGTAGGGCTCGGGATCGGGCTTGCCTCGGCTGATCTCGTCGGCGCAGATGAGCGTGGCCGGCACCGGCAGGTCGGCCGCCTCGAGCCGGGCGAACGCGAGCGCGCGGCTGCACGAGGTGACGATCGCGAGTGTGAGCGGAGCGGCGAGCAGTGCCTGGGCGCCCGGGATCGCGGTGATGCCGTCGGTGTCGGCGATCTCGGTGCGGTTCAGCCACTCCGCCTCTTCGGGCGCATCCGGGGCGAGCTGCGCTGCGGTCTCGCGCGACGGCCGTCCCTGGCCGGCCGCGATCACATGGTCCGGATCGAGCCCGTGCCGGTTGGCGAACGCTGTCCACGCGCGCCGCATCGGCGCGTCGGAGTCGACCAGCGTGCCGTCGAGGTCGGCGAGCACCGCTGCATAGTCGGCGAGCGCGATCAACTGGCGCTCTGCACCGGCGCGGCCTGGCGTGTCCACGCCTCGCGCAGGAAGGCGAGCAGCTGCTCGGCGGGCTGCGCGCCGGAGACGCCGATCGCACGATCCGCGACGAACGTCGGGACCGCGGAGATCCCGAGTCGCTGCGCGTCGTGCTCATCGGCGCGAACCTCGTCGGCGAATCGGTCGGACTCGAGCGTGGCGCGCGCCTCCTCGGGGTCCAGACCCGCCTCGCCGGCGAGCGCGACCAGCGTCTCGGGGTCGCTCATCAGTGCGCCCTCGGTGAAGTAGGCGCGCATCAGCCGCTCCTTCACCGCGTCCTGGATGCCGTGCTCGGCGCCCAGGTGGACGAGCCGGTGCCCGTCGAACGTCCGGCCCATGCGCTGGATGTCGAATCGCATCTCGATCCCCTCGCCGGCCGCGGTCGCGGCCAGGCCCGCCTGTGACGTGCGTGCCTGCTCGACCGTCATCCCGTACTTCTCGGCAAGGTGCGCCGCGCCCTCGCCCGCGCGCTCGATCGGTGCGGACGGGTCGAGCTCGAAGCTGCGCCACGTCACCGTCGTCTCATCCGCGTGCTCGAACTGCGCGAGCGCGGCTTCGAAGCGGCGCTTGCCGACGTAGCACCAGGGGCAGGCGATATCCGACCAGATCTCGATCTCCATGCGATCGAGTCTATGAGCCCCTTTCCGCGTGCCGCTCAGGGTTCGGCGAGCAGGCGCTCGAGCACCGCCGCGACCCCATCCTCCTCGTTGGGTGGAGCAACCTCGTCGGCCGCCGCGATGACGTCCGGATGACCGTTGGCCATGGCGAACGACCGCCCGGCCCAGGCGAGCATCGGCATGTCGTTCGGCATATCCCCGAACGCGATCGTCTCGGCGGGCTCGATCCCGCGTGCCGCGCACAGCGCCGCCAGTCCGGAGCCCTTGCTCACCCCGGCCGCGCTCATCTCCAGCAGCGACGCCGACGCGTCGGAGTAGGTCAGCTCCACCAGCTCGGCGACCTCGGTCCGGGCGCGCTCGGCGAACGCCTGGGCATCGAGCTCGTGGTCGGGGCGGAGGAGCAGCTTGACCGGCGGGGTCGCCAGCAGCACTTCGATGGCCTCGACCGTGGCGTCGTCGGGAACCGGCCAGCGCACGCGATACCCCGGCTCGTGACCGAAGTGGTCGACGGTCTCGATCGCCCAGGCACCGCCCGGCATCAGCGGCCGCAGCCGGGAGACCACCTCGTGCGCGGTCTCGCCCGCGATCGGAAAGCTCCCGACGAGCGCTTCGGTGGCGAGATCCCACAGCACCGCGCCGTTGGCGCAGACCGCGACGCCGGCGATCCCGCCCTGCTCGGCCAGGCCGCGCATCCAGCGGACCGGCCGGGCCGTGCAGACCACGATCTGAATGCCACGCGCCTGCGCGGCCGCGAGCGCCGCGCGGGTGCGCCGGGAGACGGTGCCGTCCCCTCGCAGCAGCGTGCCGTCGAGATCGGTGGCGATCAGCCGTGGAACCACGCGCGCCAGCGTGCCAGACTCGGGGGGAGGATGGAGCCCCAGATCAACCACGTGAGCGTCCACGCGCCCGACCTGCAGGACTCCGTCTCCTTCTACGTCGAGCTGCTCGGCGCCGAGCCGATCCCGACACCGAACTTCGGACTGCCGGTCCAGTGGCTCGCCCTCGGGCGGACGCAGCTGCATCTGTTCGAGCGCGACCTGCAGCCGAGCAGCCACCACCATCTCGGCATCACCGTTGAGGACCTCGAGGATCCGTATGCCGTCGCCGCGCGGCGGGACGCGTTCGACCGCACCTCGTTCGGCAACCACCTCGTGGAACTCCCCGGCGACGTCGTCCAGATGTACGTCCGTGATCCCGGCGGCAATCTCGTCGAGCTCGATATGCACGGCGCCGACCGCCTGTCGCCGGCGCTGCGCGCCGAGCTCACACCGCTTGCGGACCTCCACCCGCAGAGCGAGGACAACCTGCGCGGCCGGCTGTTCGTGCCCGCGCACGCGCTCGACCGTCCGTAGGGCCGCGCCGGGGACATCCGCCCGGCCCGCGCCGCTTGCTGGGGTGCGAGGCGGAGTGGTGCGACGCGGCGTTCGCGAGCGCGTCCGGACGGACATCCTCGGCGCTCAGCGCACCGACACAGCTCGCGACTGCCGGGCACACCGGACGCACTCTGGGCGTCAAATACCGTCATACGACGCTTTTGGCGCCCAGAGTCCACGCGGGAAGAGGCGGATTCAGGAGGTATTGGGAGCGCGATGTTGCCGGAGAGTGATCGGCCGACCGACCCCGGGTTGCATCTGCCGATGGGGTGCGGTAGCGTTCCCGCCGCCGGCGTATGACAACGTTGTCATGGGCCGACATAGGGCTTCCGATCCAGGCGGAGCCGCAGGGCAGGCGTGTGCACGGCCGTCGTGCGCACGGGAGAGTCAAGGGAGAAGACGAATGAGACGATCGAGCATTCTTGCTCGTGCCGCGGTGACCGCGGCGGCGGTGTCGGGAGGGGCGCTGATCTCGTTCAGTGCGTCCGCCGGGGCCGCGACCCGCCATGCCGCGTCGAGCGCCGGCTACGTGCAGGACCCGACGACACTGGTCAACCCGTTCATCGGCACGACCAACGGCGGAGACACGTTCCCGGGCGCGGACATGCCGTTCGGCATGATCCAGTGGAGCCCGAACACGCCCAGCCGGCCCGCGGGCGGCAACTACTCCTACAGCGACAATTCGCTCATCGGCTACGCCCTGACGAACATGTCGGGCCCGGGCTGCTCGTCGGAGGGCGATGTCCCGATCCTGCCGACGACCGGCGCGATCCCCAGCAACCCCGCCTCGGCGACGACCCCGCTCAGCCACAAGAGCGAGAAGGCGAGCCCCGGCTACTACCAGGAGACCTCCGGCGGCATCAAGACGCAGCTGGCCACGACGCTGCGCGCCGGCATCGGTCAGTTCACCTTCCCACAGGGCCAGAGCAGCGGGAACCTGCTGTTCAAGCTCTCCGACAGCGCGACCACCGACACGGCGACCAGCTGGCAGGTGGTCAGCCCGACCGAGGTCACCGGCTCGGTGACCACCGGTGGCTTCTGCGGCGGTGGCGATGTCTACACGCTGCACTTCGACATGCAGTTCAACCGGCCGATGACGAGCTACGGCACGTGGAACAACGGCTCCTCGGCCGTCGCGAACAGCCGCTCCGAATCCAGCCACCTGAGCGCCGCCCGGACCGCTCAGGTCCTCAAGCAGGAGAAGGTCGCCGCCCAGAGCTCGCTGGCCAGCAAGGGCCTGCCCGGCTCGGCCAACTCGCGCAACGGCAAGCTGCGCGCGGCCGGCACGACCTCGACCGCCGCCGGCGCCAGGACCGCCTCACCGAACGCCGCTCCCGTCAGCGGGGCCGACGGCGCGTACGTGAGCTTCAACACCTCCGGCAAGGGCAACGGCAGCGTGGTCGCCAAGGTCGGGATCTCCTACGTGAGCACCGCCGACGCCTCGCAGAACCTCAGCACCGAGATCCCGGGCTTCGACCTCTCAACGGTGCAGACCGCGGCACACGACGCATGGGACACGGACCTCTCGAAGATCCAGATCGCGGGCGGAACCCACACCCAGCAGGCGACGTTCTACACCGGGCTCTACCACTCGCTGCTGCACCCGAACGTCGACTCCGACGTCAACGGGCAGTACATGGGCTTCGACGGTCAGCTGCACACGACCTCGAAGAACCATCCGATCTACGCCAACTACTCCGGCTGGGACATCTACCGCAGCCAGAGCCAGCTCGAGTCGATGCTGTTCCCGCAGACGATGTCGGACACCGTCAACTCGATGATCGACGACTACAACCAGACCGGGATGTTCCCCAAGTGGAGCGCCAACAACGGCGAGACCTACGTGATGGTCGGTGACCCGTCGGATCCGATCATCGCCGACGCCTACGCCTTCGGCGTGCGCGGCTTCGACGCCAACCAGGCGCTCTCGGACATGGTGACCGAGGCGCAGACCACCAACAACATCCGGCCCGGCCTCAACTACTACCTGAACGACGGCTACCTGCCGATCGACGGGTCCTACGGCTGCTGCAACTTCTACGGCGCCGTCTCGACCCAGGAGGAGTACGACGCCGCCGACAACTCGATCTCCCAGCTCGCCTCGGCGCTGGGTGACAGCTCGACGGCCCAGACGTTCGCCACGCGCGCCAACAACTGGCAGAACGTCTTCAACCCGGCGAGCGGCTTCCTGCAGCCCAAGCTGCTGGACGGCTCGTTCCAGTCGGGCTTCACGCCGACCGGGTCCAACGGCTTCGTCGAGGCCGACGCCTACGTCTACCGCGCCGAGCTCCCGTTCGACGTGGCGGGCGCCGCGGCCGCCGAGGGCGGGGACAGCGCCTGGCAGAAGGTGCTCGACGGCCTGACCAAGAGCGTCACCGGGATGAGCGCGACCGAGGCCCAGCTGGGCAACGAGCCGAGCTTCGACATCCCCTGGGAGTACGACTACGTCGGCGCCCCGTATAAGGCCGAGAAGGTCGTGCGTGAGGTGCAGAACCAGCTGTACACCGACACCCCGCACGGGCTGGCCGGCAACGACGATCTGGGCGCGATGAGCTCCTGGCTGGTGTTCTCGGCGCTCGGCGCCTACCCGGAGACCCCGGGCTCGGCCGTGACCGCGCTCGGCAGCCCCGAGTTCAGCCAGATCGCGATCCATCTCGGCAACGGCAAGACGATCACCGAGAACGCGCCGGCGGCGGCGACCAACGCGCCGTATGTCCAGTCGATGACCGTCAACGGTCAGGCCTGGAACAACGCCTACCTGCCGGCCAGCCTGTTCAAGCAGGGCGGCACGGTCGACTGGACCCTCGGCACCACGCCGAACACCTCGTTCGCCTCCGACGCCTCCTCCGCGGCGCCGCCGTCGAACACCGCCGGGCTCGATCCGGCGCTCGGCAGCGTGGCCGGCCCCGACGGCGCCAGCCAGGAGGTGCTCCAGGCCGGAGCGAGCACCACCCTGACGCTCGGCGCACAGTCGCTGAGCAGCTCCAGCCAGACGGTGAACTGGACCGCGACGACGACGTCCGGCTCGGGGATCACCGCCGGGCCCTCGAGCGGCTCGATCATCGTCGGCCCCGAGCAGATGGCGACCCAGCAGGTCCAGGTCTCCGTCCCGCAGTCGACCGCCGACGGCAACTACCAGGTGATCTTCCACCTGAGCACCGCCAACGGCACTCCGCTGCCGAACGTCGTGGAGGACATCGGCGTGGCCGCGGCCGGCGACCTGTCGCCGTACTTCAACAACGCCGGCGTGTGCTCCGACGGCGTCTCGAGCGCGTCGGACTTCGACGGCGACGGCTTCTGCTATTCCCAGCAGCAGCTGGCGGCGCAGGGCGTCACGCTCGGCGGCACGGTCAAGTCCAGCGACGGGATCACCTACTCGTTCCCGGGAGCGCCGGCCGGCCAGCCGGACAACGTCATCACCGGTGGTCAGACGATCACCATGCTGCCGGTGAGCGGAGCGACCCAGATCGGGTTCCTCGGCTCGGCCTCGAACGGCCCCTCGACCGGCACCGCGACGATCAACTACACCGACGGCAGCTCGCAGAAGGTGTCGCTCGTGTTCGGCGACTGGACGCTGAACGCGGGCGGGAGCAAGCCGCCGGCGGGTGACGTGGTCGTCGCCGACACCCCGTACCGGGACTCGAGCAACGGCGGGCAGCAGACGATCGGCACCTACCTGTTCTCCGCCGCCTTCCCGGTGGCCTCGGGCAAGACGGTGCAGAGCGTGACGCTGCCGAGCTCGACCGACACGGGTGAGCTGCATGTGTTCGCGATCGGCTCGGACAAGGGGCCGCTCACGAACTAGAGCGACACCGACGGGGGCTCCGCACGAGGAGGCGGGGCCCCGATCCCCTTCCGCCGATTCTCCTCCGGCGGATCACGGCCGCGCCCCCGCTTGCCCCCGCGGGGCGCGGCCGTTCCTTTTGGCCGGCGCCTCAGCGGCCGCCGGAGGGCCGGGCCTGGGCGCTGTACTGCTCGTTGGGCAGCATGTTCGTCGCCATCGCCATCCGGTTGGTGAGGTTGTACATCGAGGCGATCTCGGCGACGTCCCACGCCTCCTCGAGCTCGAGGCCGGCGTCGAGCAGCGTCTGCAGATCGGCGCGGGTGACCTCGCGCGGGCGCGTGGTCAGTTTCTCCGCGTACGCGCAGATCGCATGCCGGCGCGGGTCCAGGCCGGCGCGGCGCCAGTCGTATGAGATCCGCTCGCCGAGCACCGGATCGCCGAGCTCCTCGCGCAGCGCGGCGCCGTGGGCGACCAGGCAGTACAGGCAGCCGTTGGCGGCGCTCACCACGACCGCGATCATCTCCCGGTCCGCCGCGTCGAGATGGGCGGTCGGCTCATGCAACAGCCGAAAGTGGGAGAACCAGGCGCTCAGCCGCTCGGGCCGGAACGCGTAGACCCGGAACACGTTCGGCACGAAGCCGAGGCGCTCGCGGGCCTTGGCGAACAGGCCCCGGAGGCTCTCGGGCAGCTCCTCATCGGCAGGGACCGGAAACCAGGAGCCGACCCTGTCTGCGTCGGGGGCGCTCATCCTGTCCAGCCTACCCGCGGGAGGGGAACGCCGAGCCCTCCCGCGGGGTTATCGGCCGGTCAGTGCTTCGTCGACTTCTGGCCCGTGGTGGCGGTCTGCGCCGGAGCGGTGGTGAGCGCCCCCGTGGGCGCCGGAACCTGCTGGGCCCGCGGATGCAGGACCTGGCACCGCGCCGCACCGGGGGGGGCCGGCTGGACGTTGGGCACCGTCGTCGTCGTCACCGTGCCGTTGGTGGTGGTCCAGGTCATCGTCCGGGTCGGCGGGGTACCGGTCGTGCCGGTCGTGCCGGTCGTGGGTGTCGTGCCGGTCGTGCCCGTGGTGGGCGTGGTGTCGGTCGAGGAGCCGGTGGTGCTCTCGCCACCGCCGCGGACCGCGACGAAATTGCAGCAGCGCACGGCAACCGGTGGCGGCGCGCTCGTGGTACCGGTCGTCTGACCGGATGTCGTCGTTGTCGCCCTGGTGGTTGCCGTCTGAGAGGTGCTGGTCTCGCCGGTGCTGGTCTCGCCGGTCGTGGTGGTCGCAGCGGTCGTCGAGGTGTTTCCCGGCGACGGCCCGCAGGGACCAGGACCCGGTTGTAGCGTCATCGGGCCAACGGTCTGCCAGATGGCTCCCTTCGGCCCCGTGGAGACGCGGACGTGGTTGACGCACGCGGGCACCCGCACGCCTGGGCCGGCTTTGCCGACGACATCGCTGAGCGAGACCTTCCCATGCACGCCGCGACGCACGAGCAGGATGTGGATCCGGGTCGGCGTCGAGGCCGGACGCAGCACGGCCTGGCCGCGGACCGTCCAATTGACCCGCCCGCGAGCATGCAGAGAGGCCGCCGCGAGCGCCGCCGGTGCGGGGCAACCACCGGCCACGAGCATCGCCCGGGCCTGGACGTCCATCTGCCTCAGCTTGGCGTTGAGGCCCTTGATCGCCGACGTGCGGGCCAGGTAGATCTTGACCGAGCCGTCGGCGTTGCGGCTGACCGCGTAGGCCGGGGTCGGCGCCGAGATCGCCGAGTACGCGAGCACGCCGCCGGTGGCCGCCGCGGCGATCAGGGCGGCGCCGCCGGCCGCGGCCCAAGGGCCGCGGGGGCGCCAGGGAGGCGCCGGCGGATGCTCGCCCTCCGGCTCCTCTCCATGCCTGGCGACGAGCTCCCTCCAGAGCTCGTCCTCATAGCGACTGGGCATCAGGGAACTCCTTCCTGAGACGGGTGCGCGCCCGGAACAGACGGACGCGCAAGGTGGCTGGGCTGATCTCGAGGGCTGATGCCGCCTCCCTCGGAGTGAGTCCGGCGAGATCGACGAGCTCAATCGCGGAGCGGTCGAGCTCGCCCATCTGCGCGCAGCGGGCCAGCATCTCCCGGCCCACGCGCTGAGCGTCGATGCGTGCCTCGATCTCCTCGCGGACGTCCTCGGCGAGCGGGGTCGCGATGCGCACCCGCTCCTCGAGCGCTCGTCCGCGGGTCGCCTCCTCGCAATGACGCGCGAAGCGGTGCCGCGCGATCCCGAACAGCCACGCGCGGACCGTCCCACGCCGGGGGTCGAAGCCACCGAAGTGACGGATCGCCTCGAGGAACGTCTCCGAGGTGAGGTCCGCGACCTGCTGCGGCTCATCACAGCGCCGCTCGAAGTAGGCGCTGATCGCCGCGACGTTCGCGCGATAGACACGCTCGAAGCCCGCCATCGTCGAAGTCATCCGGGGAGGCATCTCGGTCGCGAGCTCGCTCATGTCCCTAGTTGCCGATCCGGCCCCGAGGCGTTACACCGGCCGTCAGCTCACCAGCCCGAGCTCCGCCATCAGCGTCGTCACCGACGGACCGCGGGCGTCGTCGAGATGGTCGGGCACGCGCGCGCCCAGTGCCAACAACGTGCGCACCGTCGCCCGGTATCGGCGGAGGTCGACCTCGTCGATCGTCGCCATGGTGGGGCCGCCCTGCGGATCCTGGCAGTGGCGTGAGCCGTGCAGGGCAGCCCCGATCGCGCTGCCTCCACCGGGGAACTCGGTCGGCGCACCGTGCTTGACCAGCTCGGCCGCCACATCGGCGTACCCGCGCCACGCCGCGACGCCCAGCGGAGTGAACTCCGGAGCCTCCTCCCCCTGCTCAACGAGCGGACCGGCGGCGCCCGCCCCGGCATCCAGCAGCCGCCGCACGGTGCCCGCCTGTCCACTGTCGATCGCCAGCTCGAGCATCTGATCGAGCGCGTGCCGCTGCTCGCGCGAGTCATCCGGCGGCGCGGCGCCGCCGCTGCCGGCCAGCCATGCGCCGAGCGCGCGGTCGGCGTCGGTGACCCGGCTCGTGTCCGCGCCGCGAGCCCGCAGCAGCGAGACGACGTCCTCGTCGCCCCAGCGCAACGCCACCTGAAGCGGGGTCGGCGCATCGTCGGCCGGATCGCCGTCCGCCGACGCCCCGGCGTCGAGCAGCAGCTCGACCGTCTCGGCGCCGCGCCGGCACCACACCGCCTGGGCGAGGTGGTGGGGGCCCGGCCGCGCGCCGTGCTCACAGAACACCCGGATCATCGCGATGTTCGGGAAGTTGAGCGCCCGGCCGAGGCAGTGGGTGACCGTGGCGGCGTCGGTGCCGGCGTCGATCAGCAGGCGCGCGCACTCGGGGTCGGGCTGCTCGCACGCGTGGTACAGCGCCTCACCGACGGAATGCTCCGAGCCGCGGTCGTCGGGGTCCGCACCCGCCGCCAGCAGCATCGCCGTGAGCTCGGCATCTCCGGCGATCCCCGCCGCCCCGTACAGCGTGCTCTGCACCCAGTCGCCGTGCATGAACCGCGCATCCGGGTCCGCCCCCGCGTCGAGCAGCGCCCGCACAACCGACCGGATCCCCGCCGCGCGCTCCGGGTCGCCGCGTCCCAGCCGGGAGAAGCATGCGTACAGGATCGGCGCCCGCCCGAGCGGGCCGGTCGGCGCCGAGGCCCGATCGGGCGCCGGCCCGATGAGCCGCGCCACCGTGGCGGCCTCGCCGGTCACGCACGCGCAGGCGAGGTCATGGTCGGCCAGCGCGGGGTCGACGTCGAGCAGCGACTGTGCACGGCGCACGTTGCTCGAGCACGCCGAGCGCACCAGCCCCTCCGCCCGCTCTGCGCCGTCGAGCGTGAGGGCGTCGACGTGCAGCTTCAGCCGTGGCCAGGACGGAAAGCCGTAGTCGCGCGCGATCGCGAGCTGAGCGAGCGAGAGCGTCGGAAACTCGCCGGCGCGGCGGCGGGCCTTCGCCTCGTCGCGCAGGTGGCGCAACGACGGACGGTCGGGGAGTGAACGGCGATCGGACATCTCAGAGCTCCTCTCATCCCCGTGGGTCCGCGCACCGGGGCCAGGGAGTCGGTCGTCCGTCGGCCTGCGCTGACAGCTCCTCACAGGTGGGCCTGAGGCCCTGTCCGCGGACCGGATGCGTCCTGCACGCGGCGCCTATCGTACCGCCGCTGATGGCGATCATCCTCGCTCTGGTGTCGGCTGCCTGCTACGGCACCTCGGACTTTCTCGCCGGCCTGCTGAGCCGCAGCTACGCGGCCGAGCCGGCAACCGCACTCGTCCTCGGGCTGGAGGCCCTTGGCTCCGCGCTGGCGGTGGTGATCGACCCCGGCCACGGGCCAAGCGTGCGCGCGATCGGCTGGGGCGTGGCGAGCGGTCTCGGTGGCGGCGCCGGCGCGCTGTCTCTCTACCGGGGCTTCGCGGCGGGAGCGATGACGGTCGTCGGCACGGTCTCCGGAGTGCTCGCGGCGGTCGTGCCCGTGATCGTCGGCCTCGCGCTCGGCAACCACCTGAGCGCCGGGGAGGCGATCGGGATCGCGATCGCGGTGCCGGCGATCGCGCTCGTCTCCTGGCAACCGCACGCCGAGGACACCGCCGGCGCCCGCTCGGCGGCGCTGTACGGGGCGCTTGCCGGATGCGGCTTCGCGCTGCTGTTCATCGGCCTGGACCGCGCCGGCACCCGGGCGGGCATGTGGCCGCTGCTCTCCGGTCAGGCCGTCGCGTTCTGCCTCGTCGTCCCGTTCGCGGCGCGCAAGCTCGTGCACGCCGGCCGCCCGGCGGTCAAGGACCTGCCCTACGTGGTGAGCTCAGGGCTGCTTGCCACCGGCGCGGCACTGTTCTTCCTGCTGGCCACCGGCCATGGCGAGCTCTCGATCGTCGCGGTGATCGCGGCTCTCTACCCTGCGTTCACCGTGCTGCTCGCCCGGGTCGTGCTGTCCGAACGCTGGTCGGCCACGCAGGTGGTCGGGCTGCTCATCGCGGGGGCGTCGGTCGTACTCGTCTCGCTCAGCTGAGCCGCTCGTGCAGTTCGGCGCGGTCGATCACCTCGGCCTGCCGCGGGAAGATCCGCCCCACCAGGAACTCGTGGATCTCCGGCTCGGGATCGGCGCACAGGTCGGAGATGACGATCAGGCGGTAGTCGCGGTCATGGCCGTCCCGGACCGTCGAGAGCACCACCCCGCTGGTCGAGATGCCGGCGAGCAGCAGCGTGTCGATTCCGCGGTTGCGCAGCTGCGCGTCGAGGTCCGTGGTCAGGAACGGCCCGACGCGGGTCTTGCGGACCACGATGTCGCCGTCCTGCGGCGCGACGTCGTCATGGACCTGCGTCGCCGGCGCGTCGGCGTGGAACGTCGTGCGCGCGGCCTCGGCCCCGATCCGGCTTCCCATCGTACCGGTCGGCGCCTCGCCATCGGCGAACCCCACCCGCACGTAGCCGATATGGCCGCCCCGGCCCCGGACGAGCTCGATCGTCTCCCGCGCCGAGGCGAGCAGCTCCTCGCCGTCTGACACGCGCCCCATGATCCCGTTCTGGTAGTCCATCACGAGCAGAGCGGTTCGGGCTGGGTCGATTTCGAGGGTCATGGCGTCCTTTCGATGGTGGGGCTGCTCGCCTGGCCGCGGGCAAGCGAGGCCAGCGCGGCGAGCGCCGACAGGCCGGCTGCCGTCGCGAAGACGACGACCAGGCCGGCGTGGAACGGCGCGGAGATGATGTGGGGGAAGAAGGCGCGGCCGGTGATCGCGTGGCGACCGGCCGCCGAGAGCAGATGTAGGTCGCCGCGGCTGGAGAGCAGATGGCGGAGCGGGTTGATCCCCAGCAGCGCGCCGAACAGGCTGGAGACGGGCGGCAGCGCCGCCAGCCGGTGGGCGACCCCCGCGGGCGCGCCGCCGTGGATCAGGCCGGAGCTCAGGGCCGATGGCAGGCTGCTCGCCACCCCCGCGATCACGAGCGTGAAGAACACGCCGATCGAGATCGCGGTGCCGGAGTTCTGGAAGGTGGCGCGCATCCCGGATGCGACGCCGCGCTCGCTGGCGGGGACGCTGCCCATGATCGAGGAGGAGTTCGGCGAGGCGAACATCCCGCTCGCCGCTCCGATCAGGGCGAGCAGCAGCGCGAACACCGGGTAGGAGAAGTCGACGGGCAGCAGCATCAGACCGATGAACGCGGCGGCGGTCAGCGCAGCACCGGCACTCGCGATGCCGCGGGAGCCGATGCGATCCGACAGCGTGCCGGAGATCGGCCCGGCGATCAGGAACCCGACCGTCAGCGGGAGCATGTAGATGCCGGCCCACAGTGGAGTGCGGGCGAAGCTGTAGCCGTGCAGCGGCAGCCAGATCCCCTGCAACCAGATGACGAGCATGAACTGCAGGCCGCCGCGGGCGAGCGAAATCGAGAAACCGGCGAGGTTGCCGAAGGCGAACGGCCGGATGCGGAACAGGTCGAGGTTGACCATCGGTGCCGACACCCGGCGCTCGATCACCACAAACGCGACGAGCAGCAGCGAGCCACCCGCCAGCCCTGTGATCACCCAGGGGTCGGTCCAGCCCATCGTGTGGCCACCGTAGGGCTGGATCCCGTAGGTGGAGGCGACCAGCATCGCGGACAGGCCGAGCGCGAAGGTGAGATTGCCCCACCAGTCGATCGGGGTGCGTTGATGGCTCCCGGTCTCTCGCAGCTTCAGGTACGCCCAGGCCGTGCCGTAGATGCCGACCGGAACGTTGACCCAGAACACGGCGCGCCAGTCGATCGTGGCGAGGACACCGCCCGCCACGAGACCGAGGAACATGCCGGCGAGGCCGGCGACCTGGTTGGTGCCGAGCGCGAACCCGCGCTGCTCGGCCGGGAAGGCGTCGGTGAGGATCGCCGCGGAGTTGGCGGTGAGCATCGATCCGCCGACCGCCTGGGGCAGGCGCCAGCCGATCAGCCACAGCGCTCCATGCGCGCCGCGGAACGGATCGAAGGACAGCATCACCGAGGCGATCGTGAACACCGCGAACCCGGCGTTGTAGATCCGCACCCGCCCCATCATGTCCCCGAGCCGGCCGACGGTGACGACGAGCACCGCCTGCACGAGCCGGTAGCCCATGATCATCCACAGCAGGTAGCCGATGTTGCCGGGCGCCAGCGGGTCGAGTCCGATTCCCACGAAGATCGCGGGCAGCGCGATCAGCACGATCGAGCCGTCGAGCTGGCTCATGAACACGGCGGCGGTCGTGTTGGCGAGCGCCACCCACTTGTAGCCGTCGGGTCGCTGGGCGGTGGCGCTCATGCTCAGAGCTCCCGCGCGAGACGGGCAAGTGCCGGCAGTGCGGCGACCAGCTGCGCCCGCTCGCCGGGGTCGAGCGCCGCCAGCGCCTGGTGGAGCTGCTCGGCGCGGGCGTTGCGGCGGTGGTGGACGGTGTCATCCCCGGCCACGGTCAGCGACAGGATCAGGCGACGCCCGTCGGCGGGGTCGGCGCTGCGGTCGACGAGCCCTTTGGAGACCAGGCCCTGCAGCGTGGTCGCGATCGACTGCGGGCTGATCTGCTCGAGCTTGGCCAGCTCGGCGGCGGTCATCGCACCGTGATGGGAGAGCCGGCTGAGTGCCGAGCTCTCCGGCCCGGTCAGCTCCCCGAGCTCCTTGGTCTGGCGGATCCGGCGGTAGAGCGCGGCGAGCACCACGCGCAACTCGACGGACGCCTGCTCGAGATCGAGGTCGAGGTCGAGATCATCAGCCACACTTATCAGTCTAGCTGATGATCTCCTTCATCCCGCGCCGAGACCGTGTTCGAGCGCGCCCTTGACGGCCGCGTCGACTGCGTTGATCCGGAACAGCGCCATCGCCTCGACCGATCCGAAGCGACCGCCCGGCGCCGAGCCGGTTCCGTGATGAGCGAGCACGCAGTGCAGCAGCGCCAGCAGCCGGCCATCGTCGAGCACGCCGTGCGCCGCCTCGGTGATCATCCGCTCGCCGATCACCAGGTGGCCGAGGAGCCGGCCCTCGTCGGTGATGCCGATCTCCGCCCCGTACGTGAACTCGCGGGTGCGGCCGAGGTCATGGACGAGTGCCGCGCAGATGAGCAGGTCGGAGTTGACCCCGGCGTGCAGCTGGCAGGTCTCCTGGGCGAGCGTGCCGACCGCGACGGTGTGCTCCAGCAGGCCACCGAGATATCCGTGGTGCCCGGCGCGGGTGCACGGCGCGCGGCGCCACTCGCGCCGCAGCGCGGCGTCGGCCATCAGCTTCCGCAGGAGTGCGGAGTACCCGCGGTCATAGACCTCGCCGCTCAGATGCTCGAGGAAGCCGTCGAGCTCCTCGACGTCCCGGTAGGCGGTCGGCAGGAAGCGCCCGGGCTCGGCGTCACCGTCCTCGACGCGCGCGATGTCGGAGAGCTCGAGCGTCAGTTCGTCGCGGAAGCGCTCCAGCCGTCCGCGTACCCGCACGATGTCGCCGCGTTCGAAGCGCCCCGCAAGCGCGTCGGCGCCCTTGAAGGCGCGGGCGGTGAGCGTGCCTGTGCGATCGCGCAGCTCGAGGGCCAGGTATGGCGATCCTGTGCGCGTGGTCAGCCGGTCCTTGCGAACGCACGCGTAGACGCCGTCCACCTCTTGCCCCGGGCGCAACGAGCTCACCGCCATGATCGTCGTCTCGTCAGCGTCCATACCTTCACGGCTAACGTTAGACCGCATGCAGCCACTCCAATGGGAGTACCGCCCGGAAGGCCTGCGTGCGCCGGCGCTGGTCTGCGCGTTCAAGGGATGGAACGACGCCGCCGACGCCGCGTCGAGCGCGATCGAGTTCGTCGGCAGCTCACTCGGTGCGCAGCGCTTCGCGACGATCGACCCCGAGGAGTTCTACGACTTCCAGGCGACCCGGCCCCGCACCAAGCTCGCCGACGGCGAGACGCGGGAGATCGTCTGGCCCGCCGTCGAGCTGTTCGAGGCGCGCGTCCCGCTCGCCGACCGCGACCTGATCCTGATGGCCGGGACCGAGCCCTCGTTTCGCTGGCGGACGTTCTGCGAGATCGTCGTCCAGCTCGCCGAGACGCTCGGCACCGAGCTGTTCGTGACGCTCGGCGCACTGCTGGCCGACGTGCCGCACACACGCCCCATCTCGGTCACCGGGTTGTCGTCGGACAGGGCGCTCGTCTCACGGCTCGGCCTCGCTCCGTCCTCCTACGAGGGCCCGACCGGGATCGTCGGCATCCTCCACGCCGCCTGTCAGCAGGCGGGGCTGCCCTCGGCCTCCTTGTGGGCGGCGGTCCCGCACTACATCGCGGCGACTCCCAACCCGAAGGCGGCGCTCGCGCTCGTCCGAAAGCTGGAGGGCCTCGTCGGCATCGCCGTCGACGGCTCGGACCTCGAGTCGGCCTCCGCCGACTATGAGCGCCAGGTCAATGTCGCGGTCCAGTCCGACCCCGATGTACAGGCGTTTGTCGAGCGCCTCGAGCAGGCGGCCGCCGAGGAGGACGAGGAGCCGGGCTCGCTGCCCTCCGGCGAGACGATCGCCAACGACCTGCAGAACTTCCTGCGCCAGCGCGGCGGAGACGGCGAGGGCGGGGCCGGATCCCCCCGACCGCCGGCGGGCCGGACATCCCGTTCTGAGCGCGTCGCGTCAGCGCTCGGCGGCCGGGCACACGAGCCGGTAGTCGCACATCGAGCACGCCGCGTAGGACGGCGTCGGCTCAAAGCCCTGGGCGCGGATCCCCTCGGCGACCTCGGTGGCGACCTCGCAGACCCACTCGCCGCGCTCGCCGTCGTCGGGCACCGCGACCTTCTCGTCGTCGAGCAGGTAGTAGTACGCCTGCCGCGAGGCCTCCAGCCGCCACGCCTCACGCGCGCCGACCGCGTAGAGCGAGAGCTGCACGTCGTCGGCCAGCTGCGCTGCGGTCTTCGGCCGTCCGGTCTTGTAGTCGATCAGCTCGTACTCGCCGTCGGGCAGGAGGTCGACGCGGTCGACCCGGCCGCGCAGCAGGTGCGGTCCGATCGGGAACGTGAATTGGCGCTCGAACCAGACGGGCCGGCCGGCCTCGGTCTTGAAGCGCTCGTGGTAACGCGTCAGCGCGGCGGCGGCCTTGCCGCGCAGCTGACGCTCCTGCAGCGAGTCCCCGAATCCGCCTCGGCGCCAGCCGGCATCGAGCAGTCCGAGCAGCTCGGGCAGGCTCGGCGCGGGAGCGGCGCCGTCGCCGTTCTCGCCGGGCGCTCGGTGCGGCAGCTCGGACTGCTCGGGGCTCGCGTGGTAGCGCTCGAGCACCTGGTGGACGAGGATCCCGAAGCGCTGGTGCACCGTCGGCTCCTGCGGGATGCGGAAGACCCGCGCGAACTTGTACTTCAGCGGGCACGTGCGGTACGTGTCGATGTCGCTGGCCGAGAGCACCACGCCCTCGCCGCGCAACGGCAGGAACGCCTCAAGCGAGGGCTCGTCCCGGGCGGCGACCGCCTGGGCTCGCGCCCGGGCGCCGCGCTCGGCGTCGAGCAGGTACTCGTCCAGCGCCGAGGTCTCGTAGATCTCGCGCTGCTCACCGGAGACCGCCTGGAGGATCCGCGCGTTGATGTCGCGCAGGGACTCGGCGATCGCGAGATCGCCACGCTCCGGCGCGTCCTCGCCCTGGGCGATCAGCGCCGCGACCTTGAGCAGCTCCAGGTAGCGCACGACCGCATGCGAGATGTCGAGATCGGTGTCGAGCCGCATCTCGCCGATCCGGCCGGCTGCCCGCATCGTGCCCTGCAGCAGCTCGTCGCGCAGCAGCCGGTAGGTGGAGTGCAGCGCCTCCGCGGGGCCGAACAGCTCCTCCTCGCGGTCCTGCCAGTCGACCCCGAGAGCGGCCCGGATCTCCTCCAGGACCGACGCGGGCACGAGCGGTTCGCCACGGTCGTCGGCGCGTGGATAGGCGAGCACCAGGCGGATGCGGGCGCGGCTGCACGCCAGGTGCAGCTCCTGGCGCAGCATGCGGCGGCGCGTCGCCTCATCGTCAGGAGGAAGCGGCTCGGTGAGGAGCCCGTCGGGGATCGCCTCCGGTGCGCGGGCCGCGATCCGGGCGTGCAACCCGACGACGAACACATGGTCTGACTCAAGGCCACCCGCCTGGGACGCGGCGAGTACCTGCACCGCGCCGGCGGTTCCCTGAAGGCCCTCGCCGGTGGCCCGCTCGCCGCGCAGGTCCGGCTCCTCCTGGCGCCCGAGCCCGACTTCGGCCAGGGCGCTCAGCGAGCGCGCGAACTCACGCGGGGTGGCCAGCGGCGCGCGGGCCAGATGCGCGGTGGCAAGCTCGCCGAGGGCCGCGAGCGCGCGCAGCCGCTCGGCCACGTCGGCCTGGGCGGCGAACAGCTGGTGGCGGCGCAGACCGAGCCGTTCGATCAGCCGGTGGATGTAGAGATCGGGCCGCGTGGAGTCGATCGCGGCCATCGAGCTGCGATACAGCGACAGGAAGGCGCGAATCCGGTCGCGCGCCTCTGGCGGGACCTGTGGGGACTCGAGCGCCGCCGCCATCGCGCCGACCATGTCGAGCTTGCGCCGGCGCGCGATCTGGGTGCAGCGCGCGATGTCGACCGAACGCAGCTCGACCGGCGGCCGGGCAAGCGCGCGCACGACCGCCGCGGCGTCGGTCGGGTCGCTCAGCAACCGCAGCCAGGCGAGCACGTCGCGGATCTCCGCCCGCTGAAAGAACGCGGCCTCCCCGATCACCCGATGGGCGATCGCCCGCTCCTCGAGCGCGACCGCCACCGCGTGACCCTCGAGCGTCACCTCGGGGACGATCACCGCGATCCTCCCGGGCTCGACGCCGTCCCGCGCGATCAGCCGCTCGATCTCGACGGCGACCGCCTGGGCCTCGGCCCGCTCGCTGGCGCACCGCCACACCTCGACGGCCGTCGGCCCCGGCTCCGCGGCTGGCCGGACCACCGGGTCGGGCGCGCGTCCGAGCGCTGCGCTCGCCGCGCTCCACACCGGCGCCGGGCAGCGCACGCTCGCGGCGAGATCGATGACGTGCATGCCCTCCAGCCCCGCGAACCCCGCCAGGCGCTCGGCGCCCGCACCGCGGAAGCGACGGACCGCCGTGTCGGGATCACCGGCCACGGTGAGCGACGGCACCCGGAGCGCAAGCGCGAGCGAGGCCGCGGCGAGGTCGAGCTCCTGTGCGTCATCGATCAGCAGGTGGTCGAACGCAGGCGCCGCTGAGCCTCGCCGCCGCTGCGCGACCGCCAGGGCGTCGAGCACGACGCCGCCCTCGTCGCGGGCCCCGATCTCGGCGAGCAACCGCTCGTGGTCTGAGTAGACGGCCGCGAACTCACGCTCCAGCGCAGCGTCCGTATCGGCTTCGACGTCAAGTGATGCCGCCCACTCGCGATAGCGCTGCGCGTCGATCAGCTCGCCCTTCAGGCGGTCGATCCGCCGGACGAACCCCCCGAGCAGCGCAGTGGGACGACCCGCGATGTCGTGCTCCTGCAGCGACAGCTCGTCGATGCGGTCGCTCAGCAGCGCGAGCCGGTCACCGGGGCCGACCACCGCACCCGCGATCCCCGCGCCGCGCAACACCCGGGTGCCCAGCTCGACGGGGGTGAGCACGACGATCTCCTCATAGCCGCCGGGGATCCTCAGCTGCAGCTGATCACGCAGTGCGGCGGCACGAGCGGCGCTTGGCACAAGCACCGCGACGCGCTCGGGAGCGCTCCCATCGGCGAGCAGGCGAAGGTGCCGCTCTCGGATGACCAGCGTCTTGCCAGAGCCCGCGACACCGCGGATCAGAAGGGATGGTCCCGGGTGGGCGACCGCCTCCCGTGCGGGACCGGTGAGGCCGTCCTCAGTCACCTCTGACAGCATAGGTTCGGATGGCGTCGACGGACACGGCACTCGGGGCGGACTGGTTGGGCCTCTGCAGGCGTGCGGTCGCACGCATGGAACGGCTGCTGCAGGACACGCCAGACGTCGCCGATCGGGTCGCCGAGACCGGGACGCGTGGCGCCGGCGGCGACCACACGCTGGTGCTCGATCGCTCCGCGGAGGGGATCGTGTTCGACGAGCTCGACCGCCTGCACGCCGAGGGGATGCAATTCATCGCGCGCTCGGAGGAGCGAGGCGAGCAGGAGTTCGGCGCCGAGGGTGCGAGCGGCGCGCGGATCGTCATCGACCCGATCGACGGCTCGCTCAACGCCAAGCGGGACGGGGCCCACTACGCGCTCTCGTTCGCCGTGGCCGACGGGGACACGATGGCGGACGTGAGCTTCGGGTTCGTGCACGACTTCGGCGCGCGCGAGCAGTGGTGGGCGTGGCGCGGCGAGGGGGCCTGGCGCTCCCGGGAGGGTGGCCCCGTGGACGGTGAGCGGCTCGACCCCTCGCGCACCGACCGCCGCTCGCACGCCGGCAAGCTCGAGGTGGTCGGCATCGAGTCCGCCGATCCGCGGTGGCTGTGCGATCAGGTCGACGCGCTCGCCGTGGCTGCGCACCGGCTGCGAGCCCTCGGCTCGATCGCGGTGTCGCTGTGCGCGGTCGCGGCGGCTCGCCATGACGGGTTGGTCACGCTGCGCCGCGCGCGCGGCGTGGACTCCGCCGCCGGACAGCTGATCGTCCGGGAAGCCGGCGGCCTGGTCTCGTTCCCTGACTGCGCCGGGCCGCTGCAGGCGCCGTTGGACGCGACCCCGGCCTCGCGCCTGGTCGCCGCGCGCTCGGAACAGGGCCTGCGGGATCTGGAGCGGGTGGGCGCATGATCGATTGGATCGTCGCCGAGCGTCTCGCGGCGCTGCTGGCGGGTCGCGGCGACGCGCCCGCGCCCCCGTCGGCGACGCGGCTGGCCCAGATGGCCGCCGACGCCGAGACCCGGGTCACTCGCTACACCGGTCTCACGCCGGCCCGCCCACTGCCCCCGCCCGAGGCGATCGACCGCCGCGAGTGGATCGCGGCCAACGTCTCCTCGATGCGCCGGATGCTCGACCCCGTACTGGAGCGGGCCGAGAGCCGGCTGGCGCCCGGCCGCGCCATCCGTCCCGCCGTCTCGCTCACGATGAGCCTGGTCGTCACCACCGAGGTCGGCGTCGTCCTGGGGTTCCTGGCCCAGCGCGTGCTCGGCCAGTACGAGCTTGTGCTGCTCGACGATGCTGGTGACGCGCGACCACCGCGGCTGCTGTTCGTGCTGCCGAACCTCGGCGGCGCGGTCCAGTCCCTCGACGCTCCCGAGGACGAGTTCCTCACCTGGGTGACGCTGCACGAGGTGACCCATGCCGTGCAGTTCGCGGGCGTCCCCTGGCTGCAGAGTTACCTCGCCGGGCTGGTCGCGGAGCTGATGCGCTCGGCGGAGGTGCGGATGGATGCGCCGCGCGGGCTGCGCCTTCCCTCCCGTGCGCGAATCGCGCGCTCGCTGCGCGCCGCCCGCGCCGGCGACGTGGTCGGCATCCTGGCCAGCCCCGCGGAGCGCGAGACGCTGGATCGGGTCCAGGCGGCGATGGCCGTCGTCGAGGGCCACGCCGAGCACGTGATGGATGCGGTGGCTCCTGATCTGCTGCCCTCGCTGGCGAAGCTCCGCGGAGCCATGGATCGCCGGCGACGCTCGCGCTCCGGTCTGGCGCAGGTGCTGGGCAAGCTCCTCGGGATGGAGATGAAGCTCCGCCAGTACGAGCAGGGCAAGGCGTTCTGCGACGCGATCGTCGAGCACGCCGGGCCGGCGGCGCTCCCGTATCTCTTCTCCTCTCCCGAGGCGCTGCCGACGCTCGCGGAGATCACCGATCCTGCACGCTGGCTGGCACGGAGCCCGCTCGATGCTCAGGTGCTTGGAGCGGGCCGGGACTGAAGCTGGGCGAATTCCTGATCGCGCTGGTTGAGAAGGCGCAAGTCCGGTTAGCAACCGCCGTGAAGTGATGAACCTCACTGACCGCCCCGGAACGAGCGCCGTCTCCACCGACGCCAAGCGCACCGTCACCGTGACCCGCGCGAGCGCCGACGCACGTGCACCGCGCCGCGGCCCGGGCCACTGCTCGAGCGACCGAGGCCGAGGCCAAGGTGCGCGCCACGCAGGTGCGCCAGTCCGCCGAGCGCACCGTGGACCTGCCGAGCGGCGTCGGCCTCATCGCCCGTGACAGCATCCTCTCCACCGTCCGCGGGCTGGCCACGACGCCCGGGGACCGCACGCGGGTCGAGCGCGAGCGCCGCTCGCGCGTGACCAAGCTCGTGGGAGAGGCACAGAGCCGAATCGGCTCGATCGCTCCGTGACTGATTTCACCCAGCGAGCGTCGAGGTGAGCGCTACGTTGGAAGAGATTCGCCGGCCTCATATCTCCGCCGGCGAATGAAGCACCCTCTCCTCCCTCAACCGCCGGGGCGCCATGGAATTGGCGCCCCGTCGGTCTTTAATGCCTCGAACCCGCACGTGAGACGAGAGGAGCGCCGATGCAGCTGTGCTTGATGGTCGAGGGGCAGGAGGACGTCACCTGGGAGCAGTGGGTCGCGCTTGCACACGCGTGCGAGCAGCACGGGATCGGGACGATGTTCCGTTCCGACCACTACATGAACCTCGATGGCCACGCACCCGACCGCGGCTCGCTCGACGCCTGGGGCAGTCTGTGCGCGCTGGCGGCGGTGACGCGCACGCTGCGACTCGGGACGCTCGTCTCCCCGGTCACGTTCCGCCACCCCTCGGAGCTGGCCCGCCTGGTGGTGACCGCCGACCACGTCTCCAGCGGCCGCGTCGAGCTCGGGATCGGCGCCGGCTGGCACGAGCGCGAACATGAGGCCCACGGCTTTCCCTTCCCCCCGCTCAAGGTCCGGATGGACATGCTCGAAGAGCAGATCCAGGTCGTGCAGGGCAACTGGACCGGAGGGCCGTTCAGCTTCCGCGGCGAGCATTACACCGTCCAGGACCTCTCAGCCCGCCCGCGGCCGGTGCAGACGAGCGGCCTGGCCGGCATCCCACTGCTGATGGGCGGTGCCGCCGCTCCGCGCGGCGCCCGGCTCGCAGCCCGCTACGCCGACGAGTACAACACGACGTTCGCCACCGTCGCGGAGATCCGCGAACGCCGCGCTCGGCTCGCCGAGGCCTGTGAGCGCGAGGGCCGGGAGATGCTGCCGTTCTCGATGATGACCGGCGTCGTGGTCGCAACCGACGAGAGCTCGCTGGCAGCCCGGTGCGCGCGCCTGGAGGAGCGTGCCGACCTGCCGAAGGGCTCGCTGCTCGGCGACACCCCGGATGGCTGGATCGTCGGCACGGTCGAGCGGGTGTCCGAACAGCTCAGGGCGCTCGGCGAGGCGGGGGTGGACCGCGTGATGTGCCAGCACCTGCTGCACGACGAGCTCGAGCCGGTGGCGTTGCTCGGGGAGCGCGTGGGGCCACTGGTGGCGTGAGCCTCGACGCAGGCCCGAAAGCCCGAAAACCCGACCTGCTTGAATGATTTGCATGCCCACGACAGACCAGGTCAGAGAAGCACTCCGCGCCGTCATCGACCCCGAATTGCGGCGGGACATCGTCGAGCTGGAGATGGTCCGGTCGATCGACGTGCACCCCAACGGTGTCGTCGACGTGATCGTGTCGCTGACCACCGCCGGCTGTCCGATCCGCAGCCACTTCGAGACCGCGGTCGACAAGGCGGTCCGAGGGGTCGAGGGAGTGATCGGGGTCAACCTGACCTTCGACGTGCTCTCCGACCAGGAGAAGCGCGGCCTGCAGCAGAAGCTCGGCCGCCACAGCGGACTGCCCGAGGGCGCGCTCGCCCAGGTCCAGAACGTGATCTGCATCGGCTCGGGCAAGGGCGGCGTCGGCAAGTCGAGTATCACCGCCAACCTCGCCGCGGCGCTCGCCGCCGAGGGCAAGGCGGTCGGCGTGCTCGATGCGGATGTGTGGGGGTATTCACAGCCGAGGATGCTCGGTCTCGGCGCCGAGCGGCCGAAGGTGTCGGGAGAGCGCAAGCTGATCCCGATCGACGCCCTCGACGGCATCAAGGTGATGTCGATCGGCTTCTTCGTCGAGCAGGACGCCGCCGTCGTATGGCGCGGCCCGATGCTCCACAAGGCGCTGCAGCAGTTCCTGGAGGACGTGGAGTGGGGCGCGCTCGACTACCTGCTCATCGACCTGCCGCCCGGCACCGGCGACGTGTCGATGACCCTCGCCCAGCTGCTGCCGCAGGCGAAGTTCCTGATCGTCACCACCCCGCAGCCGGTGGCCCAGAAGGTCGCGGCCCGCTCGGCGGAGATGGCGTCCAAGCTCAAGCTCGAGGTCTGCGGCGTCGTTGAGAACATGTCGGGTTTCGTCACCCCGTCGGGCGAGCGGTTCCAGATCTTCGGCGAGGGCGGCGGCCAGCAGCTGGCGGTCGACCTCGACGTCCCGCTGCTCGCCAAGATCCCGCTGACGATGCCGCTGCGAGAGCAGTCTGACGCCGGGATCCCGCTCGTCTTCTCCAACCCCGACGACCCCGCCTCCCAGGCGATTCGTCAGGGAGCCCGCGGCCTGATCGCGCTCTCGCCGATCGAGCTGCCGGTGATGCAGGCGCCGGCACCCGCGGCCGCGCCGAAGCCGGCCGGCATGTCGTTGCCGATGGCCTGAGGCCGCCCAGCCCGTTCAACGAGTTGAGGCGCCGAGGAGCGCCTGTCGCTCCGTGGGCTCCCAGCGCAGCGGTGTCGCCGGGCGGTCGGCCTGCTCGCGCAGCGCCCGGAGCAGCGCGCCGATCGACGGGACCTGATCCCCCTCGGGCAGGGTGAGCGCGGTGATCGTGCGCGTCGGGCGCCCGCGCACCGGCCGGATCACGACGTCCGGATGGCGTACCGCGCCGAGCACGAGCGCGGGCAGCAGCGTCACCCCGAGCCGCGCCGCCACCATCGCCTGCACGGCCACCCAGTCATCGGTGGAGAGCCCGATGTCGGGCTCGAAGCCCGCCTGACGACACAGCGCCACGAGATGCCCGCGGCAGCGCGGGCAGCCGCCGATGAAGCGCGCGTCGCGCAGTGCGGCGAGGTCGATCTCGGGCTCGGCGGCGAGCGGATGGTCGGCCCACAGGACCGCGAGCTTCTCCTCCGTGCACAGCTCGGTGCGCCCGAGTCCCGGCACGGCGTCGGGGCCGCCGTACTCGAAGCTCACCGCCAGGTCGGCCTCCCCGCGCAGCACGAGCTGCCCGAGCTCCGGCGGCTCGTCCTCGACGAGCGTCACCTCCAGGCCCGGATGGGCGTCGCGCAGGAGCGCGAGCGCGGGCGGGACGAATGTCGCACCCGCGCTCGGGAACGTCGCCAGACGCACCCGCCCGGCACGCAGCCCCGCGACCGCCGCCACCTCTTCCCAGGCAGCGTTCGCGCCCGCCAGGAGCGAGTCCGCCCGCGTGACCAACGCCTCGCCGGCGGGCGTGAGGTCGATCGTCCGGCCGCGGCGGATGACCAGCGGCGTGCCCAGCTCGGCCTCGAGCCGGCGGATGTGGTGGCCGATCGCAGGCTGGGTGTAGTCGAGCGCCCGCGCCGCGGCGCTGAACGACCGTTCGCGCGCGACTGCCCGCAGCACACGGAGCCGATGCAGATCGAACGGTGGCGGAGAGCTCATCTCAAGATGAGGCTTTGAGAAGTCGAAGACATCATGAGTGGCGCTTTCACATCGGATGGTGTCAAATGAACTCCATGGCCGTCACCGCCGATGCCTCGCCAGACTTCACGGCCGTCGCCCGAGAGCGCTTCCCCGACGTGCGCGGCCACCTCGACGCCGCCACCGCCGGCGTCCCCCCGCTCGCCGCCGTGCGCGCTGCCAGGGCGGCGATCGCCGACTGGGAGCAGGGGCGGATCGACGCACGGCGCCTGGATGCCGACGTCGAGCGCTCGCGCGAGGCGTTCGCCCGGATCCTCGGGGTCGCGGCCGGCGAGATCGCGTGCGGCAGCCAGGTCTCGGTGTTCGCAGGGCTGGTCGCGGCGTCGGTCCCATCGGGCGGCGAGATCCTCACCGTGGCCGGCGACTTCACCTCGGTGCTGTTCCCGATGCTCGCTCAGGAGGCCCGAGGGGTACGGGTACGCGAAGTGGAGCTCGATCGCGTGCCCGAGGCGATCGATGCCCGGACCGCGCTCGTCGCCGTGTCGGCGGTCCAGTCGGCCGACGGCAGGATCGCCGACCTCGATCGGCTCGCGGCGGCCGCCGCCCACCACGGCGCCGAGGTGTTCCTCGACGTCACCCAGGCCGCCGGCTGGCTCCCGATCGATGGAGCGCGCTTCACGTATGTCTGCGCGGGCGCCTACAAGTGGCTGCTGTCTCCGCGCGGAACGGCGCTCATGCGTGTCGCGCCGGCAGCGACCGAGCGCGTCGTCGCTCACACCGCCGGGTGGTACGCGGCGGCAGATCCCTGGGGAGCCTGCTACGGCGGTCCGCTCCGGCTGCCGAACACCGCCAAGCGGTTCGACGTCTCCCCCGCCTGGACGTGCTGGGCCGGGACCGCGCCGGCGCTCGAGCTGATCGACGAGCTCGGGCCGTCGCTCATCGGCGCCTATGACCGCGCGCTCGCCGACCGGCTCCGCGACGGGCTCGGGCTCGCGCCCTCACCCAGCGCGATCACGACGCTCGACGCGCCCGGCGCCGAACAGCGCCTGCGCGCGGCGGGCCTCAGGGCCTCGGTCCGCGCGGGCCGCGTTCGTCTCGCCTGCCACCTGCCGGCGACGGCCCAGGACGTCGACCGCGCGGTCGCGGCGCTCAGCTGAGACCTTCAGTTCTTGTAGTAGTCCGAGTTGAGCTGCGCGTACTTCTGCCACTCGTCGGGCAGCTGATCCTCCGCGAAGCACGCGTCGACCGGGCAGGCCTCGACGCACGCGTCGCAGTCGATGCACTCCTCCGGGTCGATGTAGAGCATCTCAACGTTGCCGTAGTCGGGCTCGTCCGGCGTGGGATGGATGCAGTCGACCGGGCAGACCTCGACGCACGAGTTGTCCTTGGTGCCGATGCACGGCTCCGCGATGACATAGGCCATGGAGGTGTCTGATCCCTTCGCTTCTGGTATTTCGCTGAAGTCGGCCGGCACTGAAGGGCCGACGATCGCGCCATTCTACGAAGCCGCAAACGCCTCCGGCGTGCGATCGCTCCATGGACGGGCGCGCTCGAGCTGTGCGGCGAGGCCGATGAGCACGTCCTCGCCGGTCGGCGGGCCGATCAGGTGCACCGCGAGCGGCAGGCCGTCCTGGCCGTGGAACAGCGGGACGGCCATCGCCGGCTGGCCGGTGACGTTGACGATCGCGGTGTACGGGGTGAAGTCCCCGGAGCGCCGAAAATGATCGAGCGGGTCAGGTCCGCGACCGTGAATCTCGCCCGTCTTCACCGGGCGCATCCCGAGTGCCGGGGTCAGCACCGCGTCGTAGTCGAGCATGAACGACACGAGCCGCCTGGCGGCGACCTCGAGCGTCGCCTGCGCCTCCAGGTACGTGAGCGTGCTCTGGCCCCGGGCAAGCTCGTACATCTCCCAGGTGAGCGGCTCGACGTCCTCCGCGGTGGGCGCACGCCCGAGCAGCCGGCCGCCGGCGGCGACGCCCGTCGCGCTGAGCGGTCCGAATGCAGAGGTGAAAGTCGGCAGCAGCCCGAGGTTCGTCCAGGGCGCAGGGACCTCGACGACCTCATGCCCGAGCCCGGACAGCAGCTCGGCCGCCTCGCGCGCCGCACCGATGCACACCGGGTCGACCACGGCGCCATCGAGCGCCGGCTCCAGCACGAGCGCGATCCGCAGCGGCCCGGCCCAGGAGCCGCGGTCGAGCGCCCGCATGAACGGCGCGGCCGGCGGCGGAGCCCAGCTCGCGTCACCGGCCTCGTAACCGGCGAGCACGTCGAGCACCGCCGCCGTGTCCCGGACGTCCCGGGTGAGCACGCCGTCGGCGACCAGGAAGCTCTGCCCCGCGTCGGGCCCGACCGACACGCGCCCGCGGCCCGGTTTCAGACCGACAAGGCCGCAGCAGGCCGCGGGAATCCTGATCGAGCCGCCGCCGTCATTGCCGTGGGCGATCGGCACCATGCCCGCGGCCACCGCCGCCCCTGCACCGCCGCTGGAGCCGCCCGGCGTGCGGGTGAGGTCCCACGGGTTGGCGGTCGGCCCGTTGCGCCGCGACTCGGTCGTGGGCAGGATCCCGAACTCCGGCAGCGCGGTCTTGCCAACGATCACGAAGCCCGCCTCCCGCAGCCGGCGCACGCCGTACGCGTCGGCGCGCGGTACGAACTGCCCGAAGATGTCGCTGCACATCGTCAGCGGCATCCCGGCGACCGCGCGGTTGTCCTTGATCGCGATCGGGACCCCGGCGAACGGACGCTCCTCCGCGTCAGCCGCCGACAGGGTCGCGTCGACCCGATCGGCATCGGCGAGCGCCATCTCGGGCGCAACGTGAGTGAACGCGTTGATCTGGACGTCGCGCTCGGAGATCGCGTCGAGCGAGGCCTGTACGAGTTCACGGGCCGACAGCTCCCGCTCACGGATGAGCTCCGCCAACTCGACCGCGGATCGGCGCAGGAGGGCGGTCACCCGCGACAGCGTAATGATCCCTCCCGGCTCACGCGCTTCTGCCGGGCGTCCCCTCCTCCCGGCGAGGGCAAGCCGCGAGCCGGTGCCCCAGCACAGCGACACGTCGGTGGAGAGCACGGCCACACCCGGCAGCAGCAGGAGCGCGGCGCCGACGCCCCCCCACGAGGCTCGCGACCGCTCCGTGGTTCACGGCCTGCCCCGGCCTTGGGGCAGGCATCGAGATCCCGGCGATCACCCTCGGCGAGTGCACCGGGGCGGCGCAGCGATGTGTCGATGAGGTTCGCTGTCTCATCGTCGGGAATCCCCCGGCGTCGTCGAGGAATCCTCCGGGCGCGTCCACCCTGCGGCTCTGGCTCGCGCCACCTCCTCACCGCTGACGCTGCCGCCCGGGTCGACCGACCGCCCGGCGTCCGCCCCCTCCGCCGGTAGTGCGACAGTGCGGGAGGCGGGGAGATCGACCGGCGGCGAACCACCGCTGCGATCCTCAAACGTGGCTCCGGCAACGCCGCGGTACACCAGGTCGGCGGCGACGTTGGCCTCCTCGTAGGACGCAAAGACGGCAGAGCGCGCCAGCACCTGCCCGCCCTCGGAGACGATCGTCCAGTAGTAGCCGCCGCTGTTGTCCTCATAGAGCAGAAATGCCAGCGAGACCGGCTCTGACTCGGGCAACGGCTTGGGAGCCACCCGAGGGCCGCGCATCTCACTCACGGCTCGCGTGAGCCGCGCAGCGCGGGACCTGATCGGCCGCTGGAAATACCCTGTCGCCAGCGCGAGCAGACCGAACGCGCCGACCGTGAACAGGATCCAGATGGTCGGCAGACCCGGGGCCGCGTCCGGTTGCGCCGGTCGTGGCGCTGGGCTCGGCTTTGAGACATGCCTGACCGGTGCAGAGCGTGGGGGCGACGCCTTGCCCCCAGGGGCCACGGGCTGGCTCGTCGGACGCGGTCCTGCCTGTAGCGCCCGTCCGGTGAGCGCTCCCGCGATCCCGTCGACCGTCAGGTGACGCGCACGCTGAAAGTCAACCAGCGCGCGCTCGGTCTGAGGACCGAAGCGGCCATCGATCGCCCCTGGCGCAAATCCGGCGTGTCGCAGCAGACGCTGGAGACGAGCGACCGCGGGGGAACCATGAGCACTGCCCTCGCCCGCGCCCAGCGCCAGCACCGGCAGCGCGTGCATCACCCGCCGGGTCGCGGGTCCGACGATCCCGTCTACCCGCAGGCCATGGTTCGCCTGAAAACGCTCCACCGCAGCTGCGGTCCGCGGCCCAAATCGCCCATCCGCAGGACCCGGCGCGTAACCGGCCGCGGCAAGCCCGCGCTGCAACCGGCGGACCGCCGCCGATCCACGCCGCGTCCGTTCGCCGCTGCCGATCCGGAGCACCGGCTCGGGCAATCGCCCCGCGTCGGTCGAGGTGTGTGGTGATGCATGAACTGCGTGACGGTCGGCGTGAGATCCGCTGTGGTCCTGCGCCGACGCCACCGCCGGCCACACCACGCACAGACAGATCACCGCGATCGCCAATCGTGAGAGGCGTGAGATCAGGCTGCCGACGCGACCACGCGCCCGACACCCGATCCACGCCCAGACTGGACGTGTCATCAGACGTTCTCCCGGTATCAGCTGGACAGAAACGCACCCGGGGCTCGTTCACCGAGCCCGGTGCGATGGTCTGCGCCGGTTGGCTAGCCGGGTCGCTCGAGCCGCAGCACGAGCGCCAGTGAGCCGGGAGAGTGCGTTGGCCGTCGCAAGCGGACGAACCGCGCGGGAACCGTCTTCAAACTGAACACCTCAAGCACCGCTGCCCCGCCGGGTGCGCCTGCGCCCCCACCGGAACCCGCGGCAGACCCGCCGGGGGAACCGCCTGCTCCGGCAGGCGTCGTGGCCGCGGGCGTCGTGGCCGCGGGCGTCGAGACGACGGCCGGCGCCGGCGCCGAACGCCGAGCCCGGGCGCCGGCGACGCGCGCGGAGGAGAGTGACCGAGCGACGAGCGCTCGAAGGTGCGTCGCCTGCGCGGCCCGCGGGGGGGCGACGGTCCGCTCTGACGCCTCCCAGCGACGGGCGCGCCACGCAGGCCCGGCCGCGGGATCGCGATGACCATTGGAGGCGAGACGATGGTGGGTGGGTCGCCGCAGCACGAGCGAGGCCGTCCGGCGCGGGCGCGGGGTGAGCGCGGCCGTCGTCGTCGAGGTGACCGCCGCGGCGGGGACAGAGGGATGTGCGGCGGGACCGGCGCTCTGATCGCGAGCCGTCCCCGGCGTCGCGGCGAGGCGCGGCGCGGGCTCCGTTCCCTGCGCGGTTGCGAGGGCGGACGCGACCTTCACGACCATCGGGGTTACCGTCTGATCCCTCGCCGCCACGGGGCTCTCCACCGTCTTCACGACCGGCGCCGCGGCAGTGTCCACCGTCTTCACGACCGGCGCCGCGGCAGTGTCCACCGCCTTCACGACCGGCGCCGCCGTGCTCGCCGCCGCCGTGTCACCGGCGCCGCCGTCTGCACGACCGGCTCCGCCGTCTGCGTCACTGTCGCCGCGGCCTTGCTCACGGGTGCTGCCGCCTGGGTCACCGCCGTCGCGGCGTGCGTCACCGCCTGGGTCACGGGCGCCGCCGCTTTGGTCACGGCGGCCGCCGCCTGCGTGACCGGCGCGGCAGCCTGCGTGACCGGCGCCGCCGCTTTGGCCACGGGCGCAGCCGCCTGGGTCACGGGCGCCGCCGCCTGGGTCACCGGCGCGGCCGCCTGGGTGACCGGCGCTGTCGCCTGGGTCACCGGCGCGGCCGCTTTGGCCACGGGCGCGGCCGCCTGGGTGACCGGCGCGGCCGCCTGGGTGACCGGCGCTGTCGCCTGGGTGACCGGCGCTGTGGCGGGGCTGCCGGCCGCTGTCGTCACAGCCTGGGTCACCGACGAGAGCGTCGACGCCCCACCGTCCGCAAAGGCGACCCCGGGCGCCCCCAGCCCGACCAACAGCGCGCACACGGTGACCGCGGTGCGACAGATGCCCGATCGATTGTGCGCCTTGGGTTCCAAACGCAAGCCAATCTCGTTTGAACGGCTCTCCAGTGAGCGTTTGTTACCCAGTCCTACCGAAACCTAGTCACGATCGTCGCAAACGCGACGACGGCCATGGCGGACGCCGTCGGCGATGACCGGCGAACGGCGAGCGGCTCAACCGCGATACGGGCCCGACACGTACTCGCCGAGCATCCGCGTGGCCGAGAACATCGGACCGAGCGTGCGCAGCGAGGCCCGGATCATCTGCAACCAGCGCACCGGTAGTCCGGACTCGTCGCGCTCGTAGAACGAGGGCACAACCTCGCGCTCGAGCAGGTGGTGCAGCGAGGCGGCGTGACGTTCGTCCTGGGCGGAGTGGTCGGAGTCGACCTCGCCGGGGATCGCCCAGCCGTTGGACGCCGTCCCGTCCTCGCCCGCCGCCGCGTACGCCTCCGCCCACCAGCCGTCGAGCACCGACAGCTGCAGTCCACCGTTGAATACGGATTTCATGCCGCTGGTGCCACTCGCCTCCAGGGGCGGCCGGGGCACGTTCAGCCACACGTCGCAGCCGCGCACCAGGCGGGCGGCGCTCGACAGGTCGTAGTCGTCGAGGAACACAACGCGCTCCCCGATCACCCGCGCCGCCTTCATCCCGAACAGCGACTGCAGCGCGCGCTTTGCCTCGTCGTCGCGGGGGTGCGCCTTGCCGGCGAGTACGACCTGCACCGGGTGCTCGCCATCGAGCAGCGCGAGCGTCCAGTCCGGGTCGCGGGTGAGGAGGTCCAGCCGCTTGTAGGTCGCGACGCGCCGAGCGAAGCCGATCGTCAGCGCTGCGGAGTCGAACGTGCGCGCGGCCGCATCGACATAACCGCGCAGGTCGCCGCGGCCCAGCCGGTCGGCGACGCTGCGGCTGCGGATGAACTCGACGAGCTCGGTTCGCTGCCGTCCGCGCGCGCCCCACAGGTCGCCGTCGGAGATCGAGTCGACCGCGGCCCAGACCTCCGGGTCGTCCTGCCGCTGCAGCCAGCCCTTGGCCAGGTGTTCGTCGAGCAGCTCACGCATCGGCTCGCCCAGCCAGGTGGGGACGTGCACGCCGTTGGTGACGTGACCGATCGGGACCTCGGCGACGTCGCGTTCGGGCCACATCGGATCGCGCCACATCTCGCGGGCGACCTCTCCGTGGCGGCGGCTCACCGCGCCCGCGCCGCGGCTGAGGCGCAGCGCGGCCTGGGTGACGCCGAACGGCGCGCCCTCGTCGGGACTCTCACCCTCCCGGGGCGCGTTGTGGCCGAGCGCGAGCAGCTCGCTGGGCGACGCGCCCAGCTCGGCCGCCAGCCTGCCGAGCGCTTCCTCGATCTCGCCCGACCCATACGTGTCGTTGCCCGCCGGGACCGGCGTGTGCGTCGTGAACACGGTTCGGGCACGGGCACGCTCGACGAGCTGGTCAAGCGTCGCCGGCGCCCCGTCGACACTACGCCCGAGCTCCAGCGGCGCGAGTGCTGCGTGACCCTCGTTGAGGTGAATGACGGCGGGCTCACGACCCATCGCGCGCAGGGCGCGGATCCCGCCCACCCCGAGCAGCGCGTACTGAGCCAACCGCGTCTGCGGGTCCCCGTCGTACAGCCGGCCGGTGATCCACCGTTGCAGCGGATCGTTCTCCGGACAGTCGGTGTCAAGGAGGTAGAGCGCAACGCGGCCGACGTCGACGCGCCAGATCCGCGCGGTCACGGTCGCGGTGCCGATCGGCACCGTCACGGTCAGCGGCGAGCCGTCGGCGGCGGTGACCAGCGCGGCCGGCAGTCGCTCGGGATCGGTCTCCACCCAGTACTCGTGCTGCCAGCCCGAGGCGTCGATGCGCTGGCGGAAGTAGCCCTTGCGATACATGAGACCGACGGCGACGAGCGCGAGACCGCGGTCGGACGCCTCTTTCAACAGGTCTCCGGCGAGCGCGCCGAGCCCCCCGGAGTACACCGGCAGCGAGACGTGGACGCCGTACTCGGCGCACAGGAAGGCGATTGGCGCCTGGGGCGTGGTCCAGCGCGGGTCAACGGGTCGATCGAGCTCTGCGGCCATCGCCGCCTCGAGCTCGCCGGCGCGCTGCAGCAGCGTCTCATCCTGCGCGAGGGCGGCCAGCCGGCGGCCCGGCAGCTCCTGAAGCATGCGCACCGGGTTCTGGCCGCAGAGGGCGAACCGCTCGGGATCAAGCGCCTCGAACAGCTCAGGCGCGCCGGGAAGCCAGGACCAGCGGTAGTTGAACGCGAGCCGCGCGAGAGGCGCGAGCGCCTCGGGCAGCCGGACCGCGAGGTCCGCAGTGGCGAACGCGATGTCCCGGCTGCCGTCGATGGGGGATGTTGCCGTCACGGGCCCGATTACTAGCAAGAACGGTGGCGGTCCCGAGCGCGGGCGCCGCCTTCTGGGAGCCGCACGCACCCGAGCCTTTACGATCCGCGCCCCGATGACCCCCTCGAAAGGCCCTCATCTCGGCGTGCTCGCGTTCGGGGATTCGATCACCAACGGCGGTGGCGAGCTGCAGTGGGGCGTCGCGCTGCAGTCGTGGGCGCTGTGGACAGCGCGGGGGCTCGGCCTGCCCTACACGGGGTACGCGGTGGACGGCGCCGACGCGGCGCAGCTGCTCACCGAGCAGATCCCGGCCTTTCGGGCGCGCGCGGCCGACCCGGACGGGCCCTACGACCTCGGGTGCCTGTACATCGGCGTCAACGACGTCCGCGGACCCGGCTGGGATGCATCTGCGTTCGCGGAACGCCACCGCGAAGCGCTGGCGTTCCTCGATGAGCGCTGCTCCCGGGTCGTGTGCCTCACTCCGCCACTGAACCTCGGCCGCCCACCGGCCGGCGCGGCCAGGGTCGGCGCGCTGCGGGACGTGGTCCGCGCAAACGCCGCCGCGAGCGACGCCCTGGTGGTCTCACTGGAGGGATTCGGTGCGCGCAACCACGTGATGGTCGACCGAGTCCATCCCACGGCGTTCGGGCAGGTGGCGATCGCGCAGCGGGTGCTCGCCGTGCTCGCCGCCGACGGAATGGAGGTGCGGGTCGACCCGGCGCGGCTGATCGCGGCCGGGCGCCGTGGCCGCATCCGCGCCCTGCAGGGCGACTGGACGTACGCCTACCGCGCCATCAAGCAGCGGCTGCGGGGGCTACTCGGGTCGTAGCCTGTCGCGCGATGGCTCTTCCCCAGGCGTTTCGCTCGCTCGTTCCAGAGCGGATCCGCGACCACCCCACGATGCGCTCGTTGGCACTTGCGGCCGGGCTCATCCCGCCACGCCCGATGCACTCGGCCGCCGAGGCTGAGGTGCTGCGGCGACTGGCCCACGGCGGCGCGTGCGTCGTCGAGATCGGCGTCTATGAGGGCTCTTCGGCGATCGTGTTGGCGGAGGTGCTCAGCCCCGGGAGCACGCTGCACCTGATCGATCCCTTCATCGACCCCGTCGGCTGGTCGCTGCCGCGCGGATGGCAGGGCGCTCCGTTCGCCACCCAGCGCGCGATGCGCCGCTATGGGGGCGCCGGCGGGCCTCGCATCCAGTGGCACGTCGCCCGCTCCCAGGACGTGGGACGCGCCTGGCGGGGACCCCAGGTGGACTTCGTGTTCATCGACGGCGACCATTCGCCCGAGGGCTGCCGAGAGGACTGGGATGTCTGGCATCCGCACGTGCGCCCGGGCGGCGCGATCGCCTTCCACGACGCCCGCCATGGGGCGCCCGACGGCTTCGGCTCCACCGGCGTGACCGCGGTCGTCGACGAGCTGTTCCGCGGCGAGCACCCGGTTGCGGGCTGGACGCTCGACGCCGAGGTCGACGGGTTGCTCGCGGTGCGCCGCGACCCCTGAGCCCCGTGCGCGATCTCTCCACGCGAGTGGGAAGCGTCGCTCAGAAACCGGCGGCGAGCGGCGGCGGCCCGAGCGGCTCGGCACCGCGCCGCAGAGCTCCGAGCGTCACCGCGGCGGCGAGCAGCGCGTCGAGTTCTGAGACCGCCCGCTCTTCCGGAACGCCGTCGGTGAAGTCCCGCCCGCTCAGGTAGACGGCGGTCGGCAGCACAAGCGCGCCAAAGAACGAGAGCACGTCACGGAGATGGCGCTCGGCACCCAGGTAGTGGTGATGGGAGCCGCCCATCGACACCAGTGCAACCGGGGTGTCGCGGAGCGCCGGGATCGGCGTGAGATCGAGGGCGTTCTTGAGCGCGCCGGTGAGTGAGCCGCGGTAGATCGGGGTGGCGAGCACAACCGCGTCGGCGTCGGCGAGCGCGTCGGTCAGCGGGCCGGCGCCGAGCTCCGCCGGGGGGCGTCCGTCGGCATCGCCGAGCCTCAGCTCGGCGAGGTCGAACAGCTCGACGGTCGCGGTCCCCGGATCGAGTCGATCGAGCGCCTCGGTGAGCGCGCGGTGCAGGCGGCCGGGCGGCGTGGCGCTGCCGAGCACGGCGGTGATGCGGACGGGATCGCTCATGGTCGCGCGGACTCTAAGACTTTTTCGATCGAATTAGTCGTCCCGCCTCTTCACTCGCCGCCCGCAGCCGCCGGCCCAGCGCGGGCGTCAACGCGCCCCGCTCGAGCTGCCAGCGCCAGCTGTGGCCCGCCCGGCCCGGCTGGTTCATGCGCGCCTCCGAGCCAAGCCCGAGCACATCCTGTGCCTGCACCATCGCCACTCGCGCCGGTGAGGAGAAGACGTAGCGGATCAGGCCCCACCATGGTGAGCGGGGCTCGGCGACGCCGTGGCGGGCGACCTCCCCGAGCACGAACGCGCGCCGCGAGGCATCAAGCGAGTCGAGCCAGCCACGCGTCGTGTCCTGGTCGTGCGTGGCGGTGTAGACGATCCGGTCCTCCTGGTGGTTCTCCAGACGGTGGACCGAGCCCGTGTCGCCAGGCTCCATGCCGAACTGGATGACGAGCATCCCCGGCAGCCCGAGTGAGACGCGCAGCCGTTCGATCGGCTCGGTGATGACGCCGAGATCCTCGGCCACCAGCGGGATGTCGAGCGGCCCAGCCCAGTCGGCAGCGGTAGCGGCCCGCCGCCGCGCCGGCACCGACGCGAGCTCGCGCTCGATCGCGCGAAACAGCCCGGCGCCCGGACCGCGGCGCCAATGGCCGCCGGCCGCGGTACGCGCCCCCGCCGGCACCGCCCAGTAGGCGACGAGACCGCGGAAGTGGTCGATCCGGGCCATGTCGAACAGCTCGAGCGTGCGCCGCACACGCTCGACCCACCAGCGGTAGCCGCGTCGCTGCAGCGCCGGCCAGTCGTACAGCGGGTTGCCCCACAGCTGGCCGGTGTCGGAGTAGGCGTCCGGCGGGGCGCCCGCCACCCAGCCCTCCTGGAAGAGCTCCGGCCAGGTCTCGTGGTCGGCGCCGCCCGGGGAGACGTAGATGGCGACGTCGCCGAGGATCCGCACGCCGCGGTCGGCGGCGTAACGGCGCAGCGCGCCCCATTCGCGATCGAAGCGGACCTGGTCGGCGATCGCGCCCCGGCCCGCGTGGCGCTCCCAGCCGCCGATCCAGAACGCCTGGCGGTCACGGAAGTCGATGATCTCGGCGGCGCTCACCGGCGCGCGCGGCGCCTCCAGGAAGCCCCGCCAGGCAGCAAACGCAGACGCCGACTTGTACGGCGAGCGGTAGCGATCGGGCGGCCCGAGCGGCAGCACCTGCCACCACGTCTGGCCGGCGTCCGCCAGCCAGTCCACGAAACGGTAGGCGTCACGCCCGAGCCGCCCGGAGGCAAGCGAGGAGAGGTGCAGCTGGACGCCGCTGGAACGGTCGAGATCGGCCATGAGGGCCGGGCTACCCGATCTCGCCCCGCACCGCCCACAGATCCGGGAACGAGGGCTGCATCAGGGTCGAGGCGAGATAGTCGACGCCTGCCGACCCGCCCGTGCCCGGCTTGGAGCCGATCATCCGCCGCACCATCTGGACGTGGCGGTAGCGCCACTCCATCACGCCCTCGTCGAGGTCGACCATCCGCTCGCAGAGCGCCGCCTCGGCGCCATCATCTGCGTAGGCCCGGAGCAGGGCGGCGCGCACCTCCTCCGAGGGCTCGTAGCCGACGGACGGATCGCGGGCGAGGACCGCCTCGGGCACCCGGTAGCCCTGCGTGCTGAGGTACGCGAGCAGGCTGTCGAACAGCGAGGGGCGCTGCATCGCGGCGGCGATCCGCTCGCGCTCGGGGGAATCAGGACGGAACGGGCGCAGAGCTCGCTCGTCACGCCGGCCCAGCATCACCTCGACCTCCCGGAACTGCCCGGACTGGAATCCGCTGGAGGAGTCCAGCGCGTCCCGGAACGCGCCGAACTGCGACGGGGTCATCGTCTCGAGCACGTCCACCTGGGCGACGATCGTCTTGAGGATCGTGAGCATCCGCTCGATCGCCCGTGCCGCGCCGGTGACGGCGCCGCCGGCGAGACAGCTCTGCATCCGTGCCGCCTCGTGCAGCAGCTGCTTGAACCACAACTCGTAGACCTGGTGGATGACGATGAACAGGAGCTCATCGGGCTGTTCGGTGCGCGGGCGCTGGGCGCCGAGCAGCTCGTCGAGCGCCAGATATGAGCTGTAGGTGAGACGTTCGGGGTCCTGACTCGGTGGGTCGTTCACAGCATGGGTGTTTACCCGATGTGGAATGGCGGTTATGTTCGCGGTAGTGGACTTCCCTGCCCACGCGACCCCGAGCGGTCTCCAATGAGCGTCGAGGCGTCGGCGTCGCCGGCCCCTGGGGACGCGCCCTGGAGCCACCGCGGCCGCGACGAGCCGCCGCGCCGCATCGTCATCCAGTTCCCGTCACCGTCGGTCGACGGGGGCAGCTACCCGGTCAAGCGCTGCGTCGGCGACCACGTGGAGGTCGCCGCCGACATCTTCCGCGACGGCCACGAGATCCTGCGCGCGGTCGTGCGCTACCGCTCGCCGGACGGGACGAGCGGCGAGCGCCCGCTGCAACGGGTCGACGCCCACCTGGGTGGCGTGCGCTGGGCGGGCCGCTTCACCGTCGACAGCCCCGGCCGCTGGGAGTACACGATCGAGGCGTGGACTGACCAGTTCGGCACCTGGCGCGACGAGCTGGCGCGCAAGGTCGCCGCGGCTCAGACCGATCTCTCCGGCGAGCTCTCAGAGGGCGTCCTGCTGTTGCGCGCCGCGGCGGAGCACGTCGGCTCCCGCCGCGCGGCCGAGCAGATCGAGCGCGCCGCCCAGCAGCTCGAGGACCCGAAGCTGGCCGAGCACGCCAAGCACGAGATCGCGCTCCGCGACGAGCTCGCCGAGATGATCCAGGCCGACCCGATCCGCCACGGCAGCGTGACGCTCGACCGGCCGCTGGTGGCCGAGGTCGACCGGTTGCGCGCGCGCTTCGGCGCCTGGTATGAGCTGTTTCCCCGCTCGTGGGGCGGCCTGCGGGCGGTCGAGGCCCAGATCCCGCGCCTGGCCGAACTCGGCTTCGACGTCCTGTACGTGCCGCCGATCCACCCGATCGGGCTCACCAACCGCAAGGGCCGGGACAATGCGCCCACCGCCGCCCCCGGGGATCCCGGCTCCCCGTACGCGATCGGGGACGCGAGCGGCGGTCACGACGCGATCCACCCGGATCTCGGCACCGAGGAGGACCTGCGCGCGCTCACCGCGACCGCCGCCGCCCACGACATGGACGTCGCGCTCGACCTCGCGATCAACGCCTCCGCGGATCACCCCTGGCTCACCGAGCATCCCGAGTGGTTCCACCGCCGCCCGGACGGGACCCTCAAATACGCCGAGAACCCGCCCAAGCGCTACCAGGACATCTACAACGTCAACTGGGACTCGTCCGACTGGCGGGGGCTGTGGGACGCGCTCCTCGGGGTGGTGCTGCACTGGGTGGACTGCGGCATCACGGTGTTCCGGGTCGACAACCCCCATACCAAGCCGTTCGCCTTCTGGACGTGGCTGATCGACGAGGTCCATTCCCATAACCCCGACATCATCTTCCTCGCCGAGGCGTTCACCCGTCGGTCGGTGATGCGCCACCTGGCCAAGATCGGGTTCACCCAGTCCTACACGTACTTCACCTGGAAGAACGGGCGCTGGGAGCTCACCGAATACATGACCGAACTGGCGTATTCCGGAGAGCAGGAGTACTTCCGCCCCAACTTCTTCACCAACACGCCCGACATCCTGCACGCCTACCTGCAGGAGGGCGGCCGGCCCGCGTTCGAGACGCGGCTCGTGCTCGCCGCGACGCTCAGCCCCAGCTACGGGATCTACTCGGGGTACGAGCACTACGAGAATCTGCCGGCCGCGCCGGGATCCGAGGAGTACCTGCACTCCGAGAAGTACGAGATCCACCAGCGCGCGCTCGACGGACCGCTGCTGCCGATGATCAGCCGGCTCAACGAGATCCGCCGCACCCACCCGGCGCTGCAGGAGCTCTCCAACATCACGTTCCTGGAGACGGGCAACGACGGCCTGATCGCGTACGTCAAGCGGACCGGAAGCGACACGATCATCACGGTGGTCTCCCTGGACCCCCACATCCCGCAGGAGGGGATGGTGACGATTCCGGCTGCGGTCGGAGTGCCGCCGGCGTTCACCGCCCACGACCTGCTGTCGGGCGAGCGCTACGCATGGCGCATCGGGCAGAACTTCGTCCGCCTCGCGCCGGGCTGGCGGATGGCCCACGTGCTCACGGTCGAGCTCTAGAGGAGGCACTGGTGTCCGTCGGTCCGCAGACCCTCACACACCTGCTCGCACGCGAGCCCCGGTCCGGCGAGGCAGGCCATCCCGGGCAACCGGGCGAGGCGCCCGCCGGGACGCAGAACACGGCCTGGTTCGAGCCCGAGCCGCTGTGGTTCAAGCGCGCGGTGTTCTACGAGATCCACATCCGAGGCTTCTTCGACGGCAACGGCGACGGCTCCGGGGATTTCCGCGGGCTCACCGAGAAGCTCGACTACCTGCAGTGGCTCGGGATCGACTGCATCTGGCTGCTGCCGTTCTTCCAGTCGCCGCTGCGCGACGGCGGCTACGACATCTCGGACTTCACCCGCGTGCACCCCGACTACGGCTCGGTCGACGACGTGCAGGAGCTGATCAACGCCGCCCATGCCCGCCGGATCCGAGTGATCGCCGACCTGGTCATGAACCACACCTCGTCCGATCATCCGTGGTTCCAGGAGTCACGCTCGAGTCCTGACAGCCCCAAGCGCGACTGGTACGTGTGGTCGGACACCGATGAGCGCTACCAGGATGCCCGCATCATCTTCACCGACACCGAGACGTCGAATTGGACCTATGACCCGGTGGCGGGCGCCTACTACTGGCACCGCTTCTTCTCCCACCAGCCGGACCTCAACTACGACAACCCCGAGGTCCACGACGCGATGCTGCAGACGCTGCGCTTCTGGCTCGACATGGGCCTGGACGGCTTCCGGCTGGACGCCGTGCCCTATCTGTACGAGCGTGAGGGCACGATCTGCGAGAACCTGCGGGAGACGCACCAGTTCCTGAAGAAGGTGCGCAAGGAGGTCGACGAGAACTACGCCGACCGCGTGCTGCTCGCCGAGGCCAACCAGTGGCCCGCCGACGTCGTGGAGTACTTCGGCGACGACGACGAATGCCAGATGTGCTTTCACTTCCCGGTCATGCCACGCATGTTCATGGCGGTGCGTCGCGAGCAGGCGACTCCGATCTACGAGATCCTCGAGCGCACGCCGTCGATCCCGCCGGGCTGCCAGTGGGGGTTATTCCTGCGCAACCACGACGAGCTGACGCTCGAGATGGTGACCGACGAGGAACGCGACTACATGTACACCGAGTACGCCAAGGACCCGCGGATGAAGATCAACCTCGGGATCCGCCGGCGGCTCGCGCCGCTGCTTGACAACGGCCGCGACGAGATCGAGCTGATGACCGCGATCCTGTTCTCGCTCCCCGGCTCGCCGGTCCTGTACTACGGCGACGAGATCGCGATGGGCGACAACATCTTCCTCGGCGACCGCGACGGCGTGCGCACGCCGATGCAGTGGACGGGCGATCGCAATGGCGGCTTCTCGCGCGCAGACTTCGCCCAGCTCTACGCGCCTCCGCTGATGGATCCCGTGTATGGCTACCAGGCCGTCAACGTCGAGGCGCAGCTGCGCACGCCGACCTCGCTGCTGCGGTGGATGCACCGCTTCATCGCGCTGCGCAAGGAGCACCCGGTGTTCGGGATGGGGACCTACGAGCCGATCACGACCTCAAACCCTCGGATCTTCGCCGTGCTGCGCCGCTACGAGGAGGACCTGGTGCTCTGCGTCCACAACCTCGCCCGGTCCGCCCAGGCGGTCGAGATCGATCTCTCGGCGTGCGCCGGCCGCTATCCGGTCGAGTTGTTCGGACGCAGCCGCTTCCCGAAGATCGGAGATCTCTCCTATCTGCTGACGCTGGCTCCGCGCGGCTTCTACTGGTTCCAGCTGGTGGAAGAGGGGGAGGAAGCGATCTGATGGGCGACGACACAACCACCCGTCACGACATCGGACTGGATCCCGCGCAGATCGCGGCGTGGGTGCAGAACCAACGCTGGTATGCGTCCAAGTCCCGCGGGATCTCGGCGCTGGAGATCGAGGAGGTCGTGGAGATCTCCGTCGATCCGCCGCTGCAGGTGCTGCTCGCGCAGGCGCGCTTCGCCACCGGCGCCCACGAGCTCTACCAGCTGCCGGTCTCGCTGCTGGCGGCCGACCAGGTGGGCGATCGGCCGGTGATCGGCCCGGCAGGCGCTGGTCAGAGCGCCGTCGACGCAGTGTCGGACCCCGAGCTCGCGCGGGCGCTGCTCGGGGCGATGGCCGCCGAGCTGTCGGTCGAGACCGACGGCGGCTGCATGCGTTTTCGCCACGTCGAGAGCACCGGGCCGCTGCCGGTGGGCGAGCCCGCTCGGCCGATGGGCGTCGAGCAGTCGAACTCCTCGATCGTGTTCGGGGAGGAAACGGTGCTGAAGGTGTTCCGCCGGGTCGAGCCGGGAATCAATCCCGAGCTCGAGGTGCTGCGTTTCCTCACCGCACGCGGTTACCCGAACATCGCGCCGCTGCGGGGCTGGTACGAGTTCGAGGGACGCTCGCTCGCCGCGACGCTCGGCGTCGCGCAGCGATTCCTGCCCGGCGTGCGCGACGGCTGGGAGCTCGCTCTGGACCAGATCCGCACCGACCCGGCGGTGTTCATCAACTCGCTCGCCGCTCTCGGTCGCGTCACCGCCCACCTGCACAACGCGCTCGCCTCCGATCCCGGCGACCCCGCGTTCGCTCCGGAGGAGCCGAGCGGCGAGGCGCTCGCGCTGCTCGTGGCGACGATCGACGAGGACATCGAGCGGATCTTCGTGCGTCTGCCCGACGATGACCGCGTCGCGCCGATCCAGGGCCGCGGCCAGGACGTGCGCGAGCACATCGCCCAGCGCGCGCAGCTCGGAGTCGGCGGGCGCTCGATTCGCACCCACGGCGACTTCCACCTCGGCCAGACCCTGCACCGCCACGCACACGACCCGAGCGGAGATTCCGAGTGGGTGATCATCGACTTCGAGGGCGAGCCGGCCAGGCCGCTGTTCGAGCGCCGGCAGAAGGCCTCGCCGCTGCGCGACGTCGCCGGGATGCTGCGGTCGTTCGCCTACGCCACGTCGGCCGTCGCGATCCTGCACGGACAGCCGGCGCCCGGGCAGTTCGAGGAGCGGGCCCGCCAGACGTTTCTGGAGCAGTACTTCTCGACGATCGAGCCCTCCCTGCTGCCCGCCGGTGACTCGGCGGTGCTCAATCTGCTCGCGGTCTTCGAGCTCGAGAAGGCCGTCTACGAGCTGCGCTACGAACTGGACAATCGTCCCGACTGGTTACCGATCCCGGTGGCCGGCATCGCCCGACTGCTGGAGGCCTCATGACCCCCAAGAAGAGCGCGACCCCGACGCCGGACGTCGCCGAGCTCGACCGGCTGGCGCGGCGCGAGCACGCCGACCCGCACTCGATCCTCGGTGCCCACCCGGGCGCGGAGGCGGGCACGGTGATCATCCGCGCGATGCGCCCGGCCGCCCACGGAATCTCCGCGAAGGTCGGGCGCCGCAAGCCCATGCCGCTCACCCAGATCCACCCCGCGGGGATCTTCGAGGGGACCGTCACCGGCGAGCTGCCGCTGAAGTACACGCTCGAGGTCGATTACGGCGCGGGCGGCAGGTTCACGATCGTCGATCCGTACTCGTTCCTGCCGACGGTCGGCGACCTCGATCTGCACCTGATGGGCGAGGGTCGCCACGAGGCGCTCTACGACCGCCTCGGCGCCCACGTCCGCACGATCGACGGGATCAGCGGCACCGCGTTCGCCGTCTGGGCGCCGGCGGCGCGGGCGGTGAGCGTGGTCGGAGACTTCAATTCCTGGGACGGGCGGATCCACCCGATGCGCTCGATGGGCTCCGGCGGGATCTGGGAGCTGTTCATCCCGGACGTCGGCGACGGCCAGCGCTACAAGTACGAGATCCTGTCGAGCGACGGCGAGCTGTTGCTCAAGGCCGACCCCTACGCGCAGGAGACCGAGGTTCCGCCCAAGACCGCGTCGGTGGTGACCACGCCCTCGCACCAGTGGTCCTCGGGCGACACCGCGTTCCTCAAGCGTCGGGACGCCGAGCAGCCGCTCAACGAGGCGATGTCGATCTACGAGGTTCATCTCGGCTCCTGGCGGCTGAACTCGCTGGAGGACAACCGCTCGCTCACCTACGCCGAGCTCGCCGACGAGCTCGCCGCCTACGTCACCGACCTCGGGTTCACCCACGTCGAGCTGCTGCCGGTGATGGCCCACCCGTTCAGCGGCTCGTGGGGCTACCAGGTGACCGGCTACTACGCCCCGACGCCGCGCTACGGCAGCCCGGACGAGATGCGCGCGTTCGTCGATCGCCTGCATTCGGGCGGCGTCGGCGTGATCCTCGACTGGGTGCCCGCGCACTTCCCGCGTGACGCGTTCGGGCTCGCGCGGTTCGATGGGTCCGCGCTGTACGAGCACGAGGATCCACGCCGCGGCGCGCATCCGGACTGGGGCACGCTCGTGTTCAACTTCGGGCGCAACGAGGTTCGCAATTTCCTCGTCTCCAACGCGCTGTTCTGGCTGAGGGAGTACCACGTCGACGGCATCCGGGTCGACGCGGTGGCGTCGATGCTCTACCTCGACTACTCCCGCCGTGAAGGCGAATGGATCCCCAACGAGTTCGGCGGCCGCGAGGACCTCGACGCGGTCACGTTCCTCAAGGAGCTGAACGAGACGATCTACGGCTCCGAACCGGGGATCGTGTCGGTTGCCGAGGAGTCGACGGCGTGGCCTGGCGTCTCGCGTCCAACGTATCTCGGCGGACTGGGGTTCGGATTCAAGTGGAACATGGGCTGGATGCACGACACGCTCGCGTACTTCGAGCAGGACCCGATCTACCGCCGCTATCACCACCACGAGCTGACCTTCTCGCTCATGTACGCGTTCAGCGAGAACTTCGTGCTCCCGCTCTCCCACGACGAGGTCGTCCACGGGAAGGGATCGCTCTACACGAAGATGGGCGGCTCCGACCACTGGCAGAAGCTCGCCAACCTGCGGGCGCTGTACGCCTACATGTGGGCGCACCCGGGCAAGAAGCTCCTGTTCATGGGCCAGGAGTTCGCGCAGAAGGAGGAGTGGTCGGAGGAGCGCTCGCTCGACTGGCATCTGCTCGAGTCCGCCGAGCATGCCGGGATGCAGAACCTGATCCGAGACCTCAACCGCGCCTACCGGGCCGAGCCCGCGCTCTGGGAGCTCGACGCCGACCCGCTCGGTTTCTCGTGGCTGGAGCCCAACGACGCCGACAACAATGTGGTCGCGTTCGTGCGGCGCTCCAATGCGAGCCCATCGACCCAGCGGCTGCTCGTGTTCGTGGCCAACCTCTCCCCCGTCCCTCGTCATGGCTACCGGCTCGGCCTGCCGCGCGCGGTTCGCTGGCGCGAGGTGCTCAACACCGACTCGTCCTTCTACGGCGGCTCGGACATCGGCAACCTTGGCGGCGTGGACCCCGAACCGATCCCGTGGCACGAGCAGCCGGTCTCGGCCGAGCTGACGCTGCCCCCGCTGGCGGGCATCTGGCTCGCGCCCGAGGAGTAGCTCAGTCCCCGCTGCGATCGCCCTGGGCCGTCTGCTTCGACGGCCTCGCGATGGGGTAGGCAGCTTCTCGATGGTGACCACCTCCCGCTTGACGGCGCCACCGCTTGTCCGCTCGACCTCCGCGGCCGGCCTCGGCGCGCGGCCGCTTCGCTGACGCGTACCGTCTTGCCGATGACCACCACTTCCGAGGACACGCTCGTCGACTACCCCTGGGAGCGCACGCTCGGAGCGCGGCCGCTGCGCGACGGCCGAGCGGAGTTCCGGGTGTGGGCACCGCACGCCGACCGCCTGATCCTGCGGCTCGGAAACGGAGACGACTACACGCTCGATCCCGCGGGCTCCGGGATCCACGAGGGCGTCGTCTCCGCCGAGCCGGGCGATGACTACACCTACCTCGTGAGCGGCCGTGAGCTGCCGGACCCGTGCTCGCGCTGGCAGCCGGACGGGCTGCGTGGCCCCTCACGGCTGTTCGACGCGCGCGCGCTGCCGGGGGTCGGCGACGGCTTCCGGATCCCGGCGCTCGATCAGCTGATCATCTACGAGCTGCATATCGGCACGTTCACCGAGGAGGGGACGTTCACGGCAGCCGCCGAGCATCTCCAGGAACTCGCCGAGCGGGGAATCACGGCGATCGAGGTGATGCCGGTCGCCGAGTTCCCGGGGGCCCGCGGATGGGGTTACGACGGCGTCTATCTCTCCGCTGCCCAGTCCTCCTACGGTGGTCCGGCCGGATTCGCCGAGCTCGTCGCCGCCGCCCACCGCCACGGGCTCGCGGTGATCCTCGACGTCGTCTACAACCACGTCGGAGCGTCCGGCAACCAGGCACTCGACGCGTTCGGGCCGTACTTCACCGACAAGTACTCCACGCCGTGGGGCAAGGCGATCAACTACGACGACGCCGACTGTGACCCGGTGCGTGAGTGGGCGTGCCAGAGCGCCGAGGGATGGGTCCGCGACTTCGGGGTCGACGGCCTGCGCCTGGATGCGATCCACGCCATCTATGACGCGAGCGCGGAGCACATCGTCGCCGAGATCGCACGACGCGTCCATGCGATCCGGCCCGGGGCACTGGTGATCGCCGAGTCGGGCATGAACGATCCGAAGGTGATGCGCCCGCGCGACCGCGGCGGCATGGGATGCGACGCGGCGTGGGCGGACGACTTCCATCACGCGCTGCGGACGCTCATCACCGAGGAACGTGACGGCTACTACGCGGATTTCGGCACGATCGCCCAGTTCGCCAAGGCGCTGCACCGCCCGCACGTCGACGACGGAAACTTCTCACCGTTCCGTCGCAAGCGCTTCGGCGCCCCGGCCGAGGACGTGCCGGTCGAGCGCTTCGTGGTGTTCTCCCAGGACCATGACCAGGTCGGCAACCGGGCCTACGGGGACCGCATGCCGAGCCCGGCGCGACCGTTGGCGGCGTTCTGGACGCTGCTCTCGCCGTTCGTTCCGATGCTGTTCATGGGCGAGGAGTACGGCGAGCTGGCCCCCTTCCAGTTCTTCACGAACCACATCGACGCTGACATCGCCGAGGCGACCCGCACCGGTCGGCGGGAGGAGTTCGCCTCGTTCGCGGAATTCGGCGGTGATACCCCCGATCCCGAGGACCCGGCGACGTTCACACGCTCCAAGCTCAGCCGCCACGGCGATCCAGGGCTCGATCGTCTCTATCGCGCGCTGATCGAGTCCCGCCGCCGGCTGGCGCCCGGCGGGTTCTCCGAGATCGACTTCAGCGAGCAGGAGGGCTGGGTGCGCGCCCGACGTGGCCCGCATACGCTCGCCGCGAACTTCGCCACCGGGCCGACCCGTGTGGCCTGCGAGGGCAGCGAGATCGAACTGTGCGCGGGGGGCGAAGCGCATCTCGAGAGCGGATACATCACACTCCCCGGCATGTCCGCGGCCCTCATCCGATGACCGAGGTCTGGCCCGGACAGCCGTTCCCGCTCGGCCCGACATGGGACCGGGAGGGCACGAACTTCTCGATCTTCTCCGAGAACGCAGAGGGCGTTGAGCTCTGCCTGTTCGACGAGGACGGGCGGGAGTCACGCGTCGAGATGGAGTTCCGGCGGGCGCACGTCTGGCACTGCTACGTGCCCGGCGCCGGCCCCGGGCAGCGCTACGGATACCGCGTACGCGGACCCTACGCCCCCGAAGAGGGTCATCGCTTCAACCCGGACAAGCTCCTCATCGACCCCTACGCGAAGGCGATCGAGGGGACGGTCGACTGGGCGGCGGACCCGAACATCCTGCCCTACGTCGTCGGCGAGGCCGGGGACGAGGCCGCCGACCTCGAGCGCGACGACGAGGACGACTCGGCCGTGGTCCCCAAGTCGATCGTGATCGATGAGTCGTTCGATTGGGAGGGCGACCGGCTGCCGAACATCCCGTTCGCGGACACGATCATCTACGAGACCCACGTCCGCGGCTTCACCATGACCCATCCCGATGTGCGCGACGAACTGCGTGGGACGTACGCCGGACTGGCCTCTGAGCCGGCCCTCCAGTACCTCCGGGATCTCGGCGTCACCGCAGTCGAGTTGCTTCCGGTTCACCACATCTGCGATGAGCAGTTTCTGCACGAGCACGGCCTCACCAACTACTGGGGCTACTCGACGATCGGCTACTTCGCGCCGCACTCCGAGTATGCGGCCACCGGGCGCCGCGGCGAGCAGGTCCGTGAGTTCAAGGGGATGGTCAAGGCCCTGCACAGCGCGGGGATCGAGGTGATCCTCGACGTCGTCTACAACCACACCGCCGAGGGCAACCACCTCGGGCCGATGCTGTCGTTCAAGGGCGTGGACAACGCCTCCTATTACCGGCTGGTACCCGACGACCCGCGCCACTACATGGACTTCACCGGGACCGGCAACTCCCTGAATGCGGTCAACCCGGCTGTGCTGCGGATGATCATGGACTCGCTGCGCTACTTCGTGATCGAGTGCCATGTCGACGGGTTCCGCTTTGACCTCGCCTCGGCCCTGGCCCGCGAGCTGTACGACGTCGATCGCCTGTCGGCGTTCTTCGACACGATCCATCAGGACCCGGTCCTCTCCCAGGTGAAGCTGATCGCGGAGCCGTGGGACGTCGGGCCGGGCGGGTATCAGGTCGGCAACTTCCCGATCCTGTGGTCGGAGTGGAACGGCGTGTACCGCGACCAGATGCGCGACTTCTGGCGGACTCAGGCCCCGGTCGGCCAGCTCGCCGAGCGGCTGTCGGGCTCCGCGGACCTCTATGAGGAGGATGGCCGCGACCCGTTCGCGTCGATCAACTTCATCACCGCCCACGACGGGTTCACTCTGCGCGACCTCGTCTCCTACAACGAGAAGCACAACGATGCCAACGGCGAGGACGGCCGCGACGGCACCGACGACAACCGCTCCTGGAACTGCGGGGCCGAGGGCGAGACCGACGATCAGGAGATCCAGCGGCTGCGCCTGCGCCAGCAGCGCAACTTCCTGACCACGCTGTTCGTCTCCCAGGGCACGCCGATGCTGCTCGGCGGTGACGAGCTCAACCGGACCCAGGGCGGGAACAACAACGGCTGGTGCCAGGACTCCGAGATCTCCTGGTATGACTGGAACCAGGACCCCGAGCGCGATCGGATGCATGCGTTCACCCGGCGCCTGATCCGGCTGCGGCGCGAGCACTGCACGTTCCGTCGTGAGACCTTCCTGCGCGGGAGTGAGCCCGAGGGCTCCTCACTGCCCGACGTGTGGTGGTTCCGCGCCGACGGGCGGCGGATGACCCCGAAGGACTGGGAGCACGGCGAGGCGGCGCTCGGGATGTTCCTCAACGGGCAGGAGATCACCAGCCGCGGTCCCCAGGGCGAGCCGATCGACGACGACACGTTCATCCTGCTGTTCAACGCCCACTTCGAGGATCGGCAGTTCCGGCTGCCGCGAGCGAACATGGGGCGGCGCTGGGAGCTCGAACTGACGACGGCCGACCCCGACCTCGAGCCGGGCGCGGCGTCGTACGCCGCCCGCGATCAGGTCGACGTGATCGCGCACTCGATCACGATCCTGAAGCGGACGCAGTGAGCCGAGCGCTCCGGGCCACATACCGCCTGCAGCTCACTCCCGACTTCGGGTTTGCGGCCGCGGCCCGGCTCGTCCCCTACCTGCGCGACCTCGGAGTCTCCCACCTCTACCTCTCCCCCTCGCTGCAGGCCCGGCACGGATCGACGCACGGCTACGACGTGATCGATCCGACGCGCCTGTCGGAGGACCTGGGAGGCGAGGCGGCCTTCCGCGCGCTCGTCGCCGACGCGCATGCGGCCGGGCTCGGAGTCGTGCTCGACATCGTGCCCAACCACATGGCGACCGACGAGCACAATCGGTTCTGGACCGATCCGGAGCTGCGCCGAAGGTTCTTCGACATCGACGAGACGACCGGCCGGTGGCGGCGGTTCTTTGACATCGACGAACTGGCGGGGGTCCGGCAGGAGGACCCCGTGGTGTTCGAGGAGACCCACCGCCTCGTGCTCGGACTGGTGGCCGAAGGTCTGGTCGATGGTCTGAGAGTCGACCATCCCGACGGCCTGGCGGATCCGCTTCAGTACTTCGAGCGGCTGCGAGCCGGGGGTGCATCGGTGGTGTGGATCGAGAAGATCCTCGAGTCCGGCGAGGCGTTGCGTGACTGGCCGGTGACCGGCACCGTCGGCTACGAGTTCCTGAACGACGTCTGCGGCGTGTTCGTCGATCCGGCCGCGCAGGATGGCTTCGATGCGCTGTGGGTCTCGCTGTCGGGCGATCGCCGGCCGTTCGCGGAGGTGGCGCTCGAGGCCAAGCGGGAGCAGGCGACCGGCGCCTTCACGCCCGAGATCGACCGGCTGGCGCGGCTGGTGCAGTCGCCGGATGCAGATACGAGCGCGCTGGCGAGCGGCGTGGCCTCGTTCCCGGTCTACCGTTCGTATCTGCGGCCGGGCGAGCCCGTTTCGGCCGCCGATCGGACGGTGATCGATGAGGCGGCGGACCTCGCTCCCGAGACCGCGGAGATCCTGCTCGGCGAGCGTGAGGCGCCGGCGGAATTCGTGGTGCGCTTCCAGCAGACCACTCCGCCGATCGTGGCCAAGGGGATCGAGGACACCGCGTTCTACCGGTACGGCCGGCTGCTGTCGCTGTGCGACGTGGGCGGGGACCCGGGCCGGTTCGGGATCTCCGTCGACCGGTTCCACGCCGGCGGCGAGGCGCGAGCGTCGCGCTTTCCCCAGGCGATGCTCACCACGATGACCCACGACACCAAGCGCTCGGCCGACGTGCGCGCGCGGATCACCGCTCTGACCTGGCTGGGGGACGAGTGGCCGGAGCGCGTCCGGGCCTGGATGGCGGCGACCGACGAGCTGCGCTCAGCGGACGGAGCGCCCGACGACCTGGAGCGCTACTTCCTCTTCCAGACGCTCGCGGGCGCGTGGCCGATCGAGCGCGAGCGTGTCGCCGGCTACATGGAGAAGGCACTGCGCGAGGCCAAGCGCAATACGAACTGGGTCGAGCAGAACGAGAGCTGGGAGCACGGGGTGCGCGCGTTCGTGGAGGCGCTCTACGAGCACGAGCCGTTCCTGCGCGACTTCGAGCCGTTCGCGGAGCGGGTGGCAAAGCTCGGGGACCGGATCGCGCTCGGGATGCTCGCGCTGAAGCTCACCTCTCCAGGCGTGCCCGACCTGTATCAGGGAGACGAGCTGCCGCTGCGGGCGCTCGTCGATCCGGACAACCGCCGCGCGGTCGACTGGGCCTGGTACCAGGCGATGCTGCGCCGCGTGATGGGAGGCTCACCGCCCGACCGCGACACCCGCAAGCTCTGGCTCTGCGCCCAGCTGCTCGGTCTGCGAATCCGCCGCGCGGGAGCGTTCGGGCCGGAGGGAACCTACACGCCGATCGACGCGGGGCCTGGGGTCGTTGCGTTCACGCGCGGGGCGGGCGAGGTGCTCGTGGCGGTCGCGGTCCGCCGCGAGGTGAGCGGCACGCTGGCTCCGGTGGGCGGGCGTTGGCAGGACGTCCTGGGGGGCGAGCCGGTCTCGCTGGAGCAGCCGGCCGAGCTCTCGGCGCTGCTCCGCCAGAACGGCATCGCGGTGCTGGAACACAGCGGCTGAGTCGTTCGGGACCGCCGCCGAGCGCGGCGGCCCGGGAATCTGCGACACATCGGAGACCCAAAAGTGGGAGCTGTGTCGGACTGTCCCGGGGGCCGGGAACCTCCGACACATCACCCCCGCACGCCTCGCCGATGTGTCGGATGTTCCCGGCAGCCCGCGCGACCGGGCAGGGCGAACCGGACCATCACGACCCCATGGCGGGCAGCTGTTCCGGTCTCAGCCAGGGAGTGCGGCATCCGAACAGCATCGGCTGCGCAGCGTGTGATGGTGTTCCGGATTGACCACGCGCCGTCGCCGCGCGGTTACCACTTCTCGTGCACGTGCTCCCGGACCAGGCGGTCGTACACGTCGCGCACACCGTCGAGCTGCTCCGGTGAGAGCGGGGGCTGTTTGGCGGCCGCGGCGTTCTGGCGGGCCTGCTCCGGGTTGCGCGCGCCCGGGATGACAGTCGAGACGCCCGGCTGGTCGATCACCCAGCGCAGCGCGAACTGCGCCAGCGGCTGGTCGGGGCCGAGCAACCGCTTGAGCTCGGCGACCGCGCGCAGGCCGACCTCGAACGGCACGCCGGCGAACGTCTCGCCGACGTCAAACGACTCGCCGCGCCGGTTGAAGTTGCGATGGTCGTCGGCCGCGAACTGGGTGTGCTCGTCGTAACGGCCGGAGAGCAGGCCCGAGGCGAGCGGCACGCGCACGATGATCCCCACGCCGTTGTCGGCGGCTGCCGGCAGCACCTGCTCGAGCGGCTTCAGACGAAAGCAGTTGAGGATGATCTGCACGGTCGCGACGTGCGGCCGCGCGATCGCCTCCAGTGCCTGCGCGCACGTCTCGACCGACACGCCGTACGCGGCGATCCGGCCGTCGGCGACCATCGCATCGAGCGCGTCGTACACCGCGGGGTTGGTGAACACCGGGTCGGGCGGGCAGTGCAGCTGGACGAGGTCGAGCGTGTCGACGCCGAGGTTCTCGCGCGAGCGGGCGTTCCAGGCGTCGAAGTTCTCAGCGCTGTAGTTCTCGAGCGTCTGCTCCGCGCGGCGACCCATCTTGGTCGCGACGAACACGTCGGGATGGTCGGCGGCGAACGCGCCGACGAAGCGCTCGGAGCGCCCGTCGCCGTACACGTCGGCGGTGTCGTAGAAGCTGACGCCCGCGTCGCGGGCGGCCTCGAGCGTCGCCCGGGCGTCCTCGGGGGCGACGTCGCCCCAGTCAGCGCCGAGCTGCCAGGTGCCGAGGCCGACGACGCTCACATCACGGGCCAGGCGGGGAATCGTGCGTGTCTCCATGAATTCATGCTTAGCAGGCTCGCGGCCGCCACCGCGCTGAGGTCGATAGGGTCGCTGTCCAGATGCACGTGGTGATGTTCAGCTGGGAGTACCCGCCCGTCGTCGAGGGCGGGCTGGGACGACACGTGGGTGGCCTGGCGGAGCAGCTCGTCGCCCAGGGGGTCGATGTCGACGTGATCAGCCGGGGGCCCGAGGCGACCGCCCACGAGGAGCGGTCGGGCGTGACCGTCCACCGCGTGGCCCAACCGCCGTTCCCGCGCGACATCGACGCGTTCCTGCGCTGGGTGGCGGGGATGAACCGGGAGATGTCGGCGCTCGGGGACGCGCTCGCCGCAGAGCTCGACGTCGACCTCGTGCACTCGCACGACTGGTTGGTCGCGGACGCGGCGCGGGCGACCGCGCGCCGGCTCGAACGGCCTTGGGTCGTCACCGTGCACGCGACGGAGCACGGTCGCCACCAGGGCTGGGTGCAGAAGCATCCACAGTCGGCGATCCACCGCGCCGAGCGCGCGATGGCCCGTGAGGCCGATCACCTGATCACCTGCTCGCGCTACATGCGCGGTCACGTCGCCGAGGTGTTCGGGGTGGGGCGCCGGAGGATCACCGCGCTGCGCAACGGCATCGACCTGACGGCGATGGAACCACCGGCCGAGGTCGCCTCGGCACGGGCCGGGCTGGCGGCGCCGGACGAGCTGCTGGTGCTGCTCGTCGGCCGGCTCGTCTACGAGAAGGGCTTTCACCTCGCGCTGGACGCGCTCGCGCCGCTCGTTCGCGAGCGCGGCCCCGCGCGGCCCGCGGTGCGGTTCGCGGTCGTCGGCACCGGCACTGCCGAGGAGGAGCTGCGCCGCCAGGCGCGCCGCCTGGGGCTGGAGCGGGCCGGAACGTTCCTGGGCTGGGTCGGCGACGAACGGCTGCGCGAGCTGTATGCGGCGGCGGACGTGTGCGTCGTGCCGTCGATCTATGAGCCATTCGGGATCGTCGCACTGGAGTCCATGGCCGCGGGCTGCCCCTGCATAGTCGCCGACACCGGTGGGCTGCGGGAGATCGTCCCCGCCGGCGATCAGGTCGGCCTGCGGGTCACCCCCCGCGACGCCGAGGCACTGCGCCGCGCGCTCGCGCGGCTGCTCGGGGACGGGGCGCTGCGGGCGCGGCTCGCGGCCGACGCCCGGGCGTACGTGACGGCGTTCGACTGGCCTCGAGTGGCCGAAGCCACGCACCAGGTGTACTCGCGAGTGCTCGCTCAGGTTCCGGCGCGGGCCTGATCGCCGCCGGGCGCGGACGCTCCGGCGGCGTCCTCCGGAGTGCTGTCGGCGCTCTCCACGGCCCGTAGCTGTGAGCTGTCCAGCGCGGCCAGCAGCGGCGTGGCCGCCTCGCGCATCGCCGTGGCGGCGGCGTCGAGCCGTGATCCGGCCGCGCCGCGCCTGGGGTCGTTCTCCATCGCTACCGACATCAGCGCCGCCAGCCGCTGGGCGCTCTCCAGGAACCCGCGTGCCGTCGACCCCTCGATCAGCACCGGGGCACTGACCAACAGCATCGCCATATAGGTGCGCAGCTCGTCGGAAGCCGGTTCGCGCTGGTCGGCGTTCGTCAGCGACTCCTTGACCAGGTCGGCGGTGCGCCGCGCCTGGCGGCTGATGATCGCCGCCTGCGCCGCGATCACGCGCATGCGGTCCTGCTGCTGGCGGACGGAGACGATGCGGTTGACGATCAGCACCGTGATCAGCAACACGAGTACCGAGGTGAGTGCATCGGTGGTGAACGCGTGAGTGTCGAACCAGACGCGCACGCCGCGGTCCACGATGTCGACCACGACCAGCGTGATCAGCACCGGCGCAACCGCAATCGTGGTCAGGCCCGAGTGCCACGAGCGCCGGCCGCCGATCGCCGCCCGCCGGTCGACCGCCGTGCCCGCAGCCCCGCCCCGGTCGCTGCGTGTGCTCAGGGCGCGCCGCCGAAGCCGATCCGCAGCACCACCCGCGTCGGCCGGGTGGGCCGCGCGAGCGACAGGAAGTCGCGCACGGGTCCGGCGCGCCCGCAGAAGGGGCAGCTGAGCGCTTCGTCGAGCGCGCGCCTGCCCGGACCGATCGCGACGGGAGCGTCGCACGCCGGACATGTGATCGTCGCCTCGCCGAGCCGGTCACCCCGAGTCGCCCGCCGGTACTCGACGAGCCGTTGATCAGAGCGCCTGCGCGGGTCAGACGTCCAGCTGCCGCCGCTGAGGAAGCTCACGAGCTGAGTGTAGGCGCGCCTCTCAACCCCTGGGTGGAGCCCGGGCGCGATCTCCACCCGCGAATCGACCCTGGGCCCGATGTGCGAACGGCCCGCTGGCGAGAGGATCCTCTCATGTCACTTACCTCATATCTCATCGATTCCGCGCTCGTCCTCCTCGTGCTCCTCCAGATCAAGGAGAAGCCCCTCACGACGAAGTCGCTGCTGCGCCCAATGATCATCGTCGGCGTCGCCGTCGCCAACTACTTCACCTCGCTGCCCACCGCCGGAAACGACCTCGTGCTGATCGCCGCGCTGGGCACGCTCGGGCTGCTGATCGGCACCGCCGCCGGCCAGGCGACGATCGTCCGCCACCGCTCCTCGGACGGCGCGGTCACCGTCCGCGCAGGCTGGCTCGCCGGCGTCCTCTGGGTGCTCGGCATGGGCCTGCGGTTCGCGTTCCTGGTCTGGATCAGCCACTCCGGCGCCGCGCCGCTCGCGCACTTCAGCGCCGCTCACTCGATCACCGCCGCCGCCGCCTGGACCGACGCACTGCTGGCGATGGCCGTCGCCGAGGTCGCCGGACGGACCGCCGTGCTCGCCGCCCGCCGCCAGCGGGCGCGGAGCGCCGCCCCGGCGCTGGCCGCCTGATCCATCCCCCTCCGTCGCACAGCCGCACCAGCGGGCCCGCCGACATCGGCGGGCCCGCGCTGTGGTCGTCGTTGCCGCCCGCCCGGCCCTGGCCGCCCGGGGCCCAGGCGGGACGGCACGGCGGCACGGCACGGCACGGCACGGCCGAATTCGTGCCACGCGTCCGCGCAACGGCGGCGGATGTCACGTTTCAGTCGCTCTCCGCCTGGTTTCCGCCATCGGCCGCCTCGGCGGACCCGCGTGGCACGTTTTCGGGACACCGGTTGACGCGTGGGCGGCGTGGTAGTGCTGGGACCGCGTGGTGGGACGGCGTGGTGGGACGGCCCGCTTGTCCTGCGTGCGTGCCTGCGCGGGGGTCCCCGTGTCCGCCGTTGTGGGCCGCGGGCACGCGGGCAGGGCGATCACTCCGTCGCGCCACGGCCCCCTCGGCCAGCCAAACCCCTGCCTCCGGGCAAAGAAAAGGCCCCGGCGCGAACGCCGGGGCCCTTCCCAACAGAACTTCAGACCGAAGTGCGGCCTACATCATCCCCGACATGTCGGGCATACCGCCGCCGGCGGCGCCGCCGCCGTCCTTCTCCGGCACCTCGGCGACGATCGCCTCGGTGGTGAGGATGTTCTTGGCGATCGACGCGGCGTTCTGGAGCGCGGAGCGCGTCACCATCGCCGGGTCGATGATGCCCTGGGCGACGAGGTCGACGATCTCGCCGGTGACACCGTCGAGGCCGTGGCCCTTCTTCGCCTTGCGGACGTCGTTGACGACGACCGAGCCCTCGAGGCCGGCGTTGTCGGCCAGCTGGCGGAGGGGCTCCTCCAGCGCGCGGAACACGATCGTCGCGCCCGTGCGCTCATCGGGGAGCGTGAACGAGTCGAGATCGATCGCCTTCTGAGCGACGAGCAGAGCGGAGCCGCCGCCCGGCACGATGCCCTCCTCGAGGGCGGCGCGGGTGGCCTGCAGCGCGTCCTCGACGCGGTGCTTCTTCTCCTTCATCTCCGTCTCGGTGGCAGCGCCGACCTTGACGACCGCAACACCGCCCGACAGCTTGGCGAGGCGCTCCTGGAGCTTCTCGCGGTCGAAGTCGGAATCGGTGGACTCGACCTCGGACTTGATCTGGTTGATCCGGCCCTTGATCGCGTTGCCGTCACCGGCACCGTCGACGATCGTCGTGTCGTCCTTGGTGACGACGACGCGACGCGCGCGACCGAGCTGCGAGAGCTGGGTGTTCTCGAGCTTGAGACCCATCTCCTCGGTGATGACCTCGCCGCCGGTGAGGATCGCGATGTCCTCCAGCATGCGCTTACGGCGGTCGCCGAAGCCCGGGGCCTTCACGGCGACGCCGGTGAAGGTGCCGCGCAGCTTGTTGACGACGAGCGTCGCGAGCGACTCACCCTCGACGTCCTCGGCGATGATCAGCAGCGGGCGACCGGACTGGATGACCTGCTCCAGCACGGGCAGCACGTCGCGGACGGAGCCGATCTTGGAGTTGGCGATGAGGACGTAGGGGTCCTCAAGCACGGCCTCCATGCGCTCCTGGTCGGTGACCATGTAGGGCGAGATGTAGCCCTTGTCGAACTGCATGCCCTCGGTGAACTCGAGGTCCATGCCGAACGTCTGGCCCTCCTCGACGTTGACCACGCCGTCCTTGCCGACCTTGTCGATCGCGTCGGCGATGACGTCGCCGATCTCCTCGTCGCCGGCCGAGATGGTGGCGACGCGAGCGATCTGGTCCTTGCCCGAGATCGCCTTCGACTGCGACTCGATGTTCTTGACGACCATGTCGACGGCCTTCTCGATCCCGCGCTTGAGCGCGAGCGGGTTGGCGCCGGCGGTCACGTTCTTCAGACCCTGGCGGACGATCGCCTGGGCGAGCACCGTGGCGGTCGTCGTGCCGTCACCGGCGACGTCGTTGGTCGCCGTGGCGACCTCACGCACGAGCTGAGCGCCCTGGTTCTGGAAGACGTCCTCGACCTCGATCTCACGAGCGATGGTCACACCGTCGTTGGTGATCGTCGGGGCGCCGAACTTCTTGTCAAGCACGACGTAGCGGCCGCGCGGGCCGAGCGTCACCTTGACCGCGTTGGCGACGGCGTCGACGCCGAGCTCAAGAGCCTTGCGCGCCTCCGCGTCGTACTTCAGTTCTTTATGTGCCATGTGGTGTCGATTCTCCTAAGAGGTTGCTACTGGACCTTGGCCAGCACGTCGGACTCGCGGAGGACGAGAAGCTCCTCGCCGTCGACCTTGATCTCGGTCCCGCCGTACTTGCTGTAGAGCACCTCGTCGCCCTCGGCGACGTCAAGCGGCGTGCGCTTGCCGGTGTCCTCGTTGACCTTGCCGTCACCGACGGCGATGACCTTGCCCTTCTGGGGCTTTTCCTTGGCCGTGTCGGGAAGGACGATCCCACTCGCAGTGGTCTCCTCCTCCTCGATCGCCCGCACGATCAGGCGATCGCCGAGAGGCTTGAGATTCATGAACCATGACCTCCGTTAGAAAGTGTGCGTCACACGCTTGGCACTCATCCATCACGAGTGCCAGCCGCCGCCACTATAGCGTGTATGGGCTGCGGTTTGGCACTCTCTTGCGAGGAGTGCCAGGAATCTTGAGCTGCCCTTGAGGTTGGGCCTCGGCCGGCGCGTATCTCAGTCGCACAGACTGAGATCTGCGTTTCGCGACGATCCGCGCTCGACTCGCCGGGCGCGCGCGCCGAGTAGCCTCGGCACGTGCCCCCGCGGATCGAGACCGTCTACGGAAAACATTCGGTCCGCGCCGTACTGCTCGCGCGCCCGCAGGCTGTACAGCGGATGCTGCTGGCCGGCAAGGAGTCCTACCACGCGGATCTGATCGCGCTGGCGCGGGAGAACCGGCTCCGGCCCGAGCTCGTCGAGTGGCCCGAGTTCCGCCGGGTGACCGGGCTCGGCGACGATGACAAGCACCAGGGCGCGGCGCTCCTGGTCACGCCGCGGCCGCTGCTCACCGAGGGGGATCTGGGACGACTGGCGGAGGCGCGCGTGGTGCTCGCCCTCGACCAGATCTCCGACCCACAGAATCTGGGCACGATCCTGCGCTCGGCCGCGTTCTTCGGGGTCGACGGCGTGCTTGTGCTCAAGAACCGCTCGGCCGAGGTCTCACCGCTCGTCGCGCGGGTGGCTGTCGGGGGTGCCGAACTCGTGCAGACCTTCCGGGTCACCAACCTCGTGCGCGCACTCGAGCGGCTGCAGTCCATGGGCTACTGGGTCTACGGGCTCGACGAGCGCGGCCCGGCCACGCTCGCCCAGACCGAGTTCGACGAGCGCACCGTGCTCGTGGTCGGCGCCGAGGGTGAGGGTCTGCGCAAGCGCACGCGCGAGACCTGCGACGCGCTCGTGCGGATCCCCGGCGGCCGGCGCGGCCTTGAGTCGCTGAACGCCGGCGTGGCGACCGCGGTCGGACTCGCCGAGGTGTTCCGCAGCCGAGCCGAGCCGAGCCGCTGACGCGCTAGGCGCGGGAGACGTACTTGCCGGTTCGGGTGTCGACGCGCACCTTCGAGCCCTGCTCGACGAACAGCGGGACCTGCACCTGGGCGCCGGTCTCGAGCGTCGCGGGCTTGGTGCCCCCGCCCGACGCGGTGTCGCCGCGCAGGCCGGGCTCGGTCTGGGCGACCTCGAGATCGACGGCACTCGGCAGCTGCAGCCCGCTCGGCGCCTCGTCGATGTAGAGCACCTCGACCTCGTCGTTCTCCTTCGTCCAACGGAGGTCCTCCGCCAACGCGGCGACCGGAATCGTCAGCTGCTCGTAGGTCTCGGAGTCCATGAAGTGGGCGTCCGCTCCGTCGTTGTAGAGGTACTGCATCCGCCGCACCTCGGTCCGGATCGAGCGGAACTTCTCACCCGCCCGGAACGTCTTGTCGATCACGTTGCCGTCGGAGGAGCGGCGCAGCTTCGTGCGCACGAACGCGGCGCCCTTGCCGGGGTTGACGTGCTGGAACTCCATCACCTTGTAGACGGTGCCGTCGACTTCGATGTGGTTCCCGTTCTTGAGCTGGTTGGTGCTGATCAAGACTGTCTCGCTGTGTCGCTGGGTTCAGGTGCAGGGTATACGCGCGCCCTCACAGGTCGCGTCCGAAGACGTCCTCGGTCGTCTCGGCGCGCCGCACGACCCGCGCGTCGGCGCCGCTGACCAGCACCGTGGCCGGGCGGGGCAGCGCGTTGAAGTTGTTGGCGCTCACCTCCTGGTAGGCGCCGGTGTCGAGGAAGGCGACCACGTCGCCGGGCGCGACCTCGGGGAGCGCCGCGTCGGGTGTGATCGTGTCGAAGCCGCAGCTGCAGCCGACGAGGTCGGCGACGGCCGTCAGCGGCTGCGAGGCGCGGTTGGCGACGATGTGGCTGAAGCGGTTGTGCTCGAGGTGGATGTCGAGCAGGAACATCTCGGTCGTGTCGAGCTCGACGAAGCGCAGCGGCGCAGGTTCGGTCTCGGTCTTGAGGTTCACGACCCGGCTGAGATGAACGCCGGTATCGCCGTAGAGCGCGCGCCCCGGCTCGATCTCGAGGATCGTCTCCGCGGTCGAGATGGGCGATCCGGCGAGCGAGGTCCGCAGCCCCGAGCAGATCACCCGCGCGTACTCGGTGACCGGGGGGGTGAGCTCGCGGTCCTGCGCCCGGCGGGGAATCGCGCGGCCGGTGGGATCCCTCGCCGTCGGGAGCCCTCCCCCGACATCGATCTCCCGCGGCAGCCAACCCTCCCACGCCGACGAGAGCCGGAGGATGCCCTCGCCGAACGCCCGTGCCATCGCCTCCCAGGCCTCGAGGCTCCGGGTGTGCCGAGCGAAATGGGCGTGGACGCCGACGAGCTCGACGTCGTCGGAGTGGAGCAGGCGCTCTCCGAGCGGCAGCAGCTCGCCGAACGGCATCCCCGCCTTGTAGCGGTGTGAGACCTGGGGGATCGTCTCGCCGTCCGGGCTGAAGTCCGAAATGACCCCCTCGAGCTCCGTGAGCTCAGGCCGGAGCCGCACGCGCAGCTTCGCCCGGCGCCCGAGCCGGCGCGCCGCGGCGACGGCGAGATCGAGCTCGCGCGGTGCGTCAAGCGTGATCCGGCAGCCCGCCGCCACCGCCTCATCCACCAGCTCCGCGGACTTGCCCGAGCCGTTGACGGAGATCAGCTCCGGCCGGACGTCGCAGGCGAGCGCCGCCCACAGCTCGCTGCGCCCGAAGGTGTCGCATCCCAGCCCCTCCTCGGACAGGATCCGCCGCAGCGCCAACACGTGATTGGCCTTGATCGACGGCAGCACCTGGACAGGCCCGTCCCACTGCTCAGCGAAAGCCCGCACCAGCCGGCGGGCGTTACGGCGCAGCTGATTCTCGGAGACGACATAGATCGGGGAGCCAAACCGCTCGGCCAGCTCGTAGGCGTCGCACTCCTCGACGAGCAGTCGATCGCCCCGCACCGAGAGACACTCGTCGATCGGGACCGTTTGCGCGTCAACCATGCCCGTGGGGGTCGTCACCCCGCGCGCCCGCCTCGTGGCGGCGCTCGAGCAGCTCGAGGACAACGCCGTCGGGATCGCGGAGGTACGCGATCGTGCAGCCCTCCCAGACGCCGCCCAGCGAGAGCTCGGTGACGTCGCCCATCGGCTGGTGGCCGGCGCTCGCCAGGTGAGCGAGCACACCGCTCAGATCATCCACCTGGATCGACACATGGCAGCTGCCCACGGCACCGGGGCCCGCGGGCGCCGCGTCGGCGGGAGCGCCTCCGTAGTCGATCAGCTCCAGCAGCTGGCCGCCGCCCGCGTCGAGGTCGGCGATGCGCGCTGACACGCCGGGCATGCCGACGATCGAGCCCACCGCCTCCACGCTAAGGCCGATGACCTTCATCCCGAGCAGGTCGCGATAGAAGCGCAGCGAGCGGTCGAGGTCGGCGACGGTGATGCCCACGTGGTGGATCCCGCGCACTCTCCGGCGCCTCGGCGCGGACGGCTGCCGGGCGACCGACATCCGGCTCTCCTCTCGTTCCTCGGCAGGCCCCATGGCACCGCCCAGGATGGCAGCTCGCCGGCCCGCCGGCGGTCTCAGCGCCCGGCGGCGGCCTGTTCGGTCGACACCGGCTCCGCGGAGGGGCCAGGAGCCGAACGGCGAGGGCGCCGCAGCGAGCGACCCACGCGCGCCGAGTAACGCGCGAACGCGTCGGGGGTGGCCGGTGCCGCGGCCGGGAGGATGTGCTCGGCGATCCGCGGAACCGTGCGGGGCTCCGCGGGCCGCTGGATGAGGAAGCCCTGCCCCAGCGGCACGCCGAGCCGGCGCATCACCCGGAGCTCGCCCTCGGTCTCGATGCCCTCGGCAACGAGGCCGATGCCGGTGCGACGGGCAAACACGATCAACGCCTCGGCCATCGCGCGGCGCGCCGGATCGCGCTCGATCCCGGAGGTGAAGTTCCGGTCGAGCTTCATCCGGTCGGGGGCAAGCTCGACGACGTGCCGCAGGCTGGAGAAACCTGCGCCGACATCGTCGACAGCGAGCCGGATGCCGCGCTCGCGCAGTGGCGACATCGCTTCGCGGAAGGTCACGTAGTCGTCGAATGCGGCGTGCTCGGTGAGCTCGACGAGCAGCCTGCGCGCCGAATGGCCCTCCAGAAGGGGCTCGAGCCGTCCGGACAGCAGCAGCTCGTGGCTGACGTTGATTCCCAGGTTCAGCCCGCCGGGCAGGGACTCGAACATCTCGAGTGCCCGGCGCACCGCGAGCTCCTCCAGCTCAAGGCCGAGCCCGACCTTCTGGGCCTCCCTGAACCACTCGTCCGGCGCACGGTAGGGCGGGTCGTCGAAGCGGGCGAGCGCCTCCACCCCGACGACGCGCCCGGTCTCGAGCTCGACCACCGGCTGCGCGACCGTGCGCAGGCGGCCCTCCCGGATCACGCGCAGGATCCGCTGACGGACGCGAAGCTGCTCAACCGAGCCGGGCTTCATCACGCTGGCGAGGAACTCCCCGACGCGTGCGGGATCGCCGCGCCTCTCCTCGAGCTCAGTCGCCGTCGCCGGCTCTCTCGCGAGGGTCTCGAACACGGACCGGACGGCGCGCGCGGTGTCGATCACCGAGGCCAGCGCGACCCCGACGAAACTCGCCACCCGCTCGACGTTGGCGCGGACCTCGACGTTGAACGCACCGAGCTCACGGGAGATGATGGTGAGCACGCCGATCACCTCGTCGCCGCGGCGCAGCGGGGCGCTGAGCAACGACCGCGCGATCGGATCCGCGCGTACCGCCGGCGCGACGCGCTCGTCGTTGCGCACGTCGTCGGAATGCAGCAGCTCGCCGCACGCGATGGCGAGCCCGGAGAGGCTGTTGCCGAGCGGGATCGACCTGCCGACGTGGCGTGCGCTGGCGCCGGCGGCCGAGACGGTGAGGAGATCGTCGCCCTGCCGGCGCATGATCGCGGCGCCGTCGCAGCCTCCGACCAGGGCGCACGCCTCGTCGACGATCCGCTGCATCAGCAGCGCTGGATCGACATCGTCGAAGATCAGCTCCCCAAGGTCAGGTTCGGTCATCGTGTCTCCATCCGGGGCCCCCAAACGAGGCGCCGCAGCGCCACGAAGGCGAATTCAGCCAGACGGAGGACCTCCGGTCATCGCCGGTGCGCAATTTGTGCAGCATTTCTTCGCCAAAGCACAAACCTCTGGCGTCATCTGACCGTTTTTCGGCGCCCAGGCGCAAACCCCTCGCGGGGTCCGTGAGCGTCGCCGCCGTGGCGGCGGCGCCGGAATCAGTTGCGCGCGCCGCCGAGCCCGTGGATGCGGTCGCGCATCTGATCGGGCGGCTGTTCGATGATCTGGGAGAACCGCACGACGGTGACCGTGTCCTCCATCGAGACCTTGCGGCCGTAGATCGACTCGAGGAAATGGACCATCTCGTCGACGCGACGGAACTCGGGGTTGTCGTGCTCGATCTCACGCGGGGAGAGGTCGCGCACGCGCTTGACCTCGACCTGGTCGATCACGGCGTTGAAGATCTTCTCGCGAGGCGAGTGCTGGTAGCCGATCGTCACCAGGACGCACTCGTTCTTGTGGTACTTGTGGGACTTGTCGCCGAGGCGGATCGTGGCCGTCTTGCGGCCACGCCGGAGCTGGTCGGCGAACACCGAGGAGTAGAAGTTGAGGACGCGCATCGGCGGTGAGGCTACCGCTCCGCGGCGCCGCGCGACAGCGCGCGGCTCACGATCTCTCGCTCGCCCGGGAAGGTCAGCTCGTGCGCGGCCTCCGTGAGGGCCATCCACCGGGCCTCCTCGATCTCGTGATCGTGGTCGGCGAGATCGCCCGAGCGGTAGTCGAACAGGAAGAACCGCACGACCTTGTGGATCCGCCGCCCGCCACGCTCGTAGTCGTATTCGACGTCGCCCAGCTCCTCGACGAGCTCGGCCTGCACCCCCGTCTCCTCGGCGACCTCGCGCGCGGCCGCCTGCTCGGGCGTCTCGTCGCCATCGGGGTGGCCCTTGGGCAGACCGAGCACCCGGCGGCCATCCCCCGCCCGCTTGACCGGCACGATCGTGATCACCTGGCCGCCGCGCACGACGACCCCCCCGGCCGAGAACTCGGGCCGGCCGCCCGGGTCAGTAGACATAACCCTCCAGGCGAGCCGGCTCATGCACCACGAGACGACCGCGGCCCTGGGTGATCACGCCCGCCCGCTCGAGGACCGCGAGGAACCGGCTTGCCGACTCGCGCGAGGATCCCGCGAGCTGGGCGAGGTCACTCTGCGTGGCGGTGATCAGCACGTCGTTCTCGCCTGCCCCCTGCGACCGTGCGGCGGCCACCATGTCGGCGAGCACCGAGGCGACGCGGCTCTGCACCGTCTGGAAGGACTGGCGAGCGAGCCGCTCGTTCGTCTCGCGCAAGCGCCGGGCCAGACCGCCGAGCATCTTCACCGCGATGTCCGGGTGGGCGCGCAGCAGGCGGCGCATGTCCGTTCCGAGGATCGCCATCGCCTCGGTCTCCTCAACCGCCTCCACGGTCGCCGAGCGGCGTTCGTCGTCGAACATCGCCAGCTCGCCGAAGATCTCCCCTCGTCCAAACGTGGCGAGCGTGATCGAGCGCCCGTCGGAGTGCTCCCGGACGGCGCGCGTCTGACCGAGGCGGACGATGTAACACGTGTCACCCTCGTCACCCTCCCGGAAGACGACCTCGCCCGCGCCGAAGCTGCGGGGGACGGTGACGTCGACCACCTGACCGAGATCCTCCTCGGCGAGCGCCGAGAACGCGGGCACGCCGTGCAAGAGGGCGATCATCTCCTCGCTGGTCGCCGCCATCCGCGAGTGGTACCACACCGACGTGGGTCGGGTCGGTGTCCGGCGCGGATCAGAGTTCGGCCGGCCCGGTGCGACCCGGTCCGTCGAAGCCGGGGCGGGTGTACGGACCCCCGAGCAACTCCGGACCGGCCACGGTCCCATCAGGCTCGGGGTCGGCGGCGAGGATCGCCTCGACATGGTCCTCGGCGTCGTCTTCGGGCTCGTAACCGATCGCGCGTCCTTCCTCGAGCGACCACCAGCGCCGCGAGTTGGCCGAGACCCCCCACACGATCCTGAAGCCGGGTGCTGGGGTGGCGAGCGATGCCTCGACAAGGCGCACGGTGTCCGGGTAGGACAGCCAGCTCCACAGGCAGCGGCGGTCGTTCGGCTCCTGTCGGCAGGAGCCGATCCGCAGGCAGATCGCATCGAGCCCGTGGCGGTCGTGGTAGAGCGAGCACAGCGCCTCGCTGGCGACCTTGCAGACGCCGTAGTAGCTGTCGGGGCGCGGCGCGAGCGTCGCCGGGAGTTGAGCGCCGTCCGCCGGGCGCTCGGTGAAGCCGACCGCGTGGTTGCTCGACGCATAGATCACGCGCGGCACGCGGGCTCGGCGGGCGGCCTCGAGCACGTTGTAGGTCCCGGTGAGGTTCACCTGCACATACTCGTCCCACGCGTGGCCGCCGGTGGCAAGGCCCGCCAGGTGGATGATCGCGTCCGTGCCCTCGGCGGCGGCGAGCAGCGCATCGAGATCATCGATCGAGGCGGTGACCGCGCGCGCCGCCTCGCCGGGGGCCGGCGGTGTCACTGGGGCGACGTCGAGGAGCACGAGTTCGCGGCCGGGCCGGGCGAGCTCGGTGCGCAGCAGCACACCGATCGCGCCGGCCGCGCCCGTGATGAGAATCCTGGTCATTCGCCTGCGCGGACCCGTGCGACCGCGTCCCGCGCGGCCCCGGCGAGCATGTTCACGTCAGCGCTCAGCACCATCAGCGTGAACCCCTGCTCCATGAACGCCCGCGCACGCTCGGGGGTCGGAGCGAGGATCCCGGCCGCGAGGTCGTGGGCCCGCGTCGCGTCAAGCACCCGGCTGAGCGCGTCGATGAAGACAGGCGCCTGCAGCTCGCCCGGCACCCCGAGCGAGTGCGAGAGGTCGCTGGGCCCGACGAACAGCGCGTCGACGCCCTCGACGGCTGCGATCGCGTCGACGTTGCGGACCGCCTCCTCGCTCTCTATCTGCACCACGGCGGCGATCTCCCGGTTGGCGTCGGTGAAGGAGCCGGGGCGCGTCGACCAGCCGCGCGCGCGGTTGGACGAGGCAACGCCGCGGTCGCCCTCCGGCGGGTAGCGCAGGTGGGCGACGGCCTCGGCGCACTGGGCCGCGGTGTCGACGCGGGGCAGCATGATGGCCCGGGCGCCGAGATCGAGCACCCTGCCGATCCGGATCCGGTCGAAGGTCTCGGTGCGCACCATCGTCGCCGCGCCCTCCGCCTCGGCGGCGAACAGCTGGTTCTGGAGCACCGCCTCGCTCCCCGCGCCGTGCTCGAGGTCGATCAGCAGGTAGTCGTAGCCGACGCTCGCCAGCAGGTTGGTGACGGCGGGCGAGCCGAGACTCACGAACGTGCCCAGGAGCGGCTCCCGGTCTCGGATCCGCTGTGTCAAGGTTGCGGAGGCGGCACCCATCACCGCCGACTCTACGCAACCAAAGGAGCGAGCACCCCTGTGCAGATCACAGCCGCCGAGACGATGATCGTGGAGATCCCGTTCCCGTTCCCTGAGACCGGCACGGGGATCGGGCTGAACGCCTGGCGGAGCCTCGAGTTCACGCTCGTGCGACTGGAGGACGAGCAGGGCAACGTCGGGTGGGGCGAGGGGTTCGGGTACTCGACCGTCGAATCGACGAAGGCGATGATCGACCGGCTGCTTCTGCCGCGGCTGCTCGCCGGGCCGGTCGAGGACATCCCCGCATGGAACCTCGAGACCCAGCGGGCGGTTCACCTGCACGGTCGCTACGGGGTGACGATGTTCGCCATCTCCGGCATCGACATCGCGCTGTGGGATCTCGCAGCGCGCCGGGCGGGCGTGCCCGTCTACGAGCTGCTGCCCGGGATCGAGGGCCCGCCCACCCCTCCGCGGACCGATTTCGCGACGTACGCGAGCCTCATGCGCTACGACGAGGAGCCGTTCGTCGAGCAGGCCTGCACGGCGGCGCTCGCCAAGGGCTACACCGCGGTGAAGATGCACGAGCGCCTGCTCGGCTCGATTGCCGCGGGCCGCGCCGCCGTCGGCCCCGACGTGCCGCTCGCCACCGACGTCAACTGCGGCTACGACCTGGCCTGGCTGGAGTCCGAGCGCGCGCGTTTTGAGTCGTTCGGCCTCGCGTGGCTCGAGGAGCCGGTCTTCCCGCCCGAGGATTTCGCGACGCTGCACGCGCTCCGTTCCCCTGCGCTGCGGATCGCCGCCGGGGAGAACTGGTGCACGAGCGTCCAGTTCAAGAGCGCGGCGCTGGCGGACGCGGTCGACATGATGCAGCCGAGCGTCACCAAGGTGGGCGGGATCTCCGAGTTCCTGCGGGTGTGCGACGTCGCCGCAGCCGCCGGCGTCCCGATCGTGCCCCATTGCCCGTACTACGGGCCGGGGTTCCACGCGACGCTGCATGCCGCCGCGGTGCGCTCGGGCGTCGACGACATCGAGATGCTGTGGGTGGCACCTGAGGCGTGGATGGTCGACCCCGAGCCGCTGCGCGACGGGAACCGAGTGCGGGTCCCTGGCGGCGTCGGGCTCGGCTGGGAACCGGACCTGGAGGTGCTCGCGCGCTACCGCCGGGCGTGAGTGATCACGCCGAGCCGGAGAGGTCGGCGCGGACACATTCGGTGACGTAGGGCAGCGCGAACCGGTCACGACCTGTGAGGTCGGGGTGCTCCGCGGCGAGCGCGCGCACCTGATCCAGCAGCGCCTCACGCGCGTCCTCGTGCAGCGTGATCACGTAACTGCGGCAGGCCGCGAGGTCGACGAGCTTCTGCGGTGAGAGCGTGTCCGCCCACCCGTCGGTCACGTGCCGCCGCACCGCTCCGAACGGGGGTCCGATCCCAGGACGGGCTGCGTCGGCACGCGCTCCCGGATCCGGAACGGTGAGGATCTCCGACAACGCGGCGACCCAGTCGACGCGGTCGTCGCGTCGGTTCCACAGCAGGCAGAGACGCCCGCCGGGGCGAAGCACGCGGGCGACCTCGGGGACCGCCAGCGCGGGGTCGACCCAGTGCCATGCCTGAGCGACGAGCACCGCGTCGACTGATCCGTCGGGGAGCGGGATCTCCTCGGCGCGGCCGGGAAGGGCGCGGACGCGGTCGCCGAGCTCACTGGCGAGCTCGGCGCGCATCCGGTCCGATGGCTCGACGGCCGTGACCTCGAGCCCGCGGTCGACGAGCTGCGCGGTGAGCTTTCCGGTGCCTGCGCCGAGGTCCAGAACCTGGCGCGCGCCGGCGGGCAACAACCAGTCGAGCGCCTCTGCGGGGTAGCCGGGGCGCCCGCGGGCGTAGACCGGAGCGGCGGCGTCGAACGAGCGGGCGAGCTCCTCGTGGGTCGGGGTCATCGCGCTCCCGAGTCTTACAGGTGGAACTCAGCTTCCGAGCGCGCTTTCGCGCCGGCGGCGCAGCACGAGCGACCAGATCCAGGCGCAGAGGGCGACCACGAGTCCCAGCGGCACGAACACGGCGAGCGCGATCAACGCCACGCCGGCCGCGACGAGCAGGATGTAGCCGGCATCGTGGAGCGCTCGTGAGAACGTGAAGCCGCCGGCGGCGTGGCGCCGCTGGTGGACGATGGGCGGCGACTGGACGGTGACCGAGATCGTGCTGTCGGCGACGTGGTGGCGCAGGCGCTGCAGTTCGGACTGGAACCGGTCGATCTGCGCGAGCGCCCGCGCCGCCTCGCGCTGGAGGCGATCGGCCTGGGCGGGGATGCCCGTGGCCGCGAGCTGGCGCAACAGCGAACGGCGCTGCGCCTGTGCTGCCGCGAGCCTGGCCGCGGTGTTGTCGACGTGGGAGGTGATGTCGGCGCTGGCGTCCTCACGCATGGTCACGCGCGCGTGTCGCAGTCGCGACAGCCGGTTGAGCGTGGTCTCCAGCCGCCCGGCCGGCACCTGAAGCGAGAAGGTGGCGTAGCCGGGGGCGCCGGTCGCCTGGATGACGTGCGAGCTCAGCACCACGCCGTGCTCGCGGCCGATCACGTCGAACACCTCCTGAGAGACCGGCGCGATCTGGCCGGCCCGGGCCTGGAGCCCGATGCGCGCCGACTGGACGAGGTCGCGGCCGTGGCCGGCGCGCGGGGTGGGCGCGGGGCCGGGGGCCGCGGCAGCGCGCGACGTTCCCTGGGTGGCCGTCTGGGCGGCGGGCGCGCTGCTCGCGGCGGAGCCGCTGCTCGCGGATGACCCGGCGCTGCCCGAGGACGACTTGGCAGCGCTGGACGAGCTGAATACGGCGGGGTGATGCATCGAGGGCGAGCTCGAGCCGCCGGCGAAGACGACCACGGCGACGATCACCGCGGCCAGAGCGGCGAGCCCCGTCACCGACTCCCTCCAGTGAGCCGCGAGCGACCACCTGCGTCTGGCCGGCGCGGCGAAGCGATCCTGCACGCGCCGGTCGAGGCGAGCCAGGAACGCGTCGCGGGGGACCGGCCGCTCGTCGCGCAGGATCAACGCGAGCTCGGCCAGCTCTGCGTGCTCGGGGTCGACCGGCTCGCCGTGAAGCGTGGCGTCGATCGCCTCCAGCGCAGCCAGCACCTCGGGCTCGAGCGGTTCAGCGCTCCGCATCGCACGCCTCCCGGAGCTTGCCCATCGTTCGGTACAGGAAGGTCGAAACGCCGGTCTCGCTCATCCCCAGCACCGTGGCGATCTCGGCGCCGGTGAGCCCGGCGCCGAACTTGAGCGCGACCAGCTCACGCTCGCGTGGGGACAGCTCGGTGAGCGCGACCCGGACCGCGGTCCGGCGCAGCGCCACCTCGGCGCCGTCCTCGGGCCCGGCGAGTTGCTCGTCGGGCGGGTCGGTGGCGAGCGTGGCGACCCGTTTGCGCCGGCGCAACTCGTCGAGCGCGGCGTTGCGCGCAATCCCGAACAGCCACGCACGCTCCGCGCCGCGGCGGCGATCGAAGCTGCGGCGCCGCCGGTACGCGCGCTCGAAGGCGAGCGCGGTGACGTCCTCCGCGGCCGCGGCGTCGCCGAGCAGCGAGCAGACGTAGGCGTACAGGTCGCGGCGGCTCTCGCGGTACAGCGCCTCGAAGCGCGCCCACGAGCCCTCCCCCGCGGTGTCCGGCCGGCGCGTGACGGACGCGATCATGCTCTCACTACGCCCCCGGGGCATGATTCGTCACACGGCGATATGGTCGATGCGATGCGCAGGGCGATGACCTGCATCGCGACGATGCTCGCGGTCGCCGGCGGCGGCACGGGCGTCGCAGACGCCGCGACGTCGACCACGACGTCTCCTTCCCCGACGCCGACCACCGCGCAGATCCGGCGTGCGGTCACCGGCGCAGAGCGCTCCAGCTACCTGTGGGCGACGATCAACATCTGCCGCCCCCGCGCCCGGCGCGGCGGCCTGGTCGGCGTCCGGGGCGAGATGGGTGCGCTCGGATTCCGCTCGACGCTCACGATGAGCGTTCAACTGCGCCAGTACGACAGCAAGCGCCGGAGCTTCGTCCCGTTGAGAGCATCGACAGCGACCCGCGCGGTGACGGTCGGGACGTTCCGGACCGGCGTCCATCAGGACGGCGCCGAATTTCACTACTCCTCGGACACCGGCCTGCTTGACGCAACGATCACCTTCACCTGGACGCGGGACGGACGGCGGCTGGGCAGGGTGACCCGCACGACGTCCAGCGGCCACCACGACGCCGCGTTCGCGGAGCCGACCGGTCACTCGACCGCCAGCTGCCGCCTGTAGCCGCGGCGCGGTCAGTGCTGGCAGCCCGGGCACCAGAACGTCGTGCGGTTGTCGTCGCCCTGGCCGCGGGCGCGGATCGTCGTCCCGCAGCGGGGACACGGCTCGCCGTTTCTGCGGAACACGCGCCGGTCGCTGGTCTGGTCCCCTGTCTCAGCCGAGCGCCGCATGCGCGGCCGCGCGGCGTCGACGATCGCCCTGGCCTCCTCGTCTGAGACCTCTCCGGTCCGCCGCCAGGGATCGACGCCTGAGTCAAAGCACGACTCCGACTTCCAGATGTTGCCGATCCCGGCGAGGTTGCGCTGGTCGAGCAGCGCATCGCCGATCCCCCGGGTCGGGTCGTCGGCGCGCAGGCGCGCAAGGAATCGCGAGTAGTCGAAGTCGTCGGCGAGCACGTCTGGGCCGAGCTGCGCCAGCCGGTGATCCAGGCGGACGCGCCCCTCGGTGAGCAGTTCCAGCAGCGGACCGTCGAACTGCACGACCTCGGTCGAGCTGCGGCGGAGCACCAGCCACGCCCGCCGCATCGAACGCCGCGGCCTGCGGCCGGGCGGATAGACGCCCCAGGAGCCGGTCATGCGGAGGTGGGAATGGAGGGTGAGCCCGCCCTCGAAGTGCAGGAACAGATGTTTGCCGTGGGTTGTGATCTCGGTGATCGTGCGCCCGCCGAGCCGCTCGGGCCAGCGGTCCATCGCGTGACGGGGGTGCGGGGTGCGGATCTCGTCGGGAACCTGGCCCTCGAGCACCGGGCGCATCCGACGCGCGGCGTAGGCGATCGTGTCTCCTTCTGGCATCACGAATAGTCTGCCCCGCGACGGTGCCCAGCGCGCATAATCCCCCGACAGCAGTCGAACCACGAGGGAGAGGGAGACGCCATGAAGAGCAACGCCGCCGTGCTGGTCGAGGTCGGCAAACCGTGGGAGGTCATGGAGGTCGACGTCGCGGAGCCGAAGGAGGGCCAGGTCCTGATCCGGTACGTCGCGGCCGGCCTCTGCCACTCCGACATGCACCTGATGACGGGCGATCTGCCGGTCGCGCTGCCCTATATCGGTGGACACGAGGGCGCGGGGATCATCGAGAAGGTCGGTCCGGGGGTCACAAAGGTCTCCGAGGGCGACCACGTCGTGTGCGCGTTCATCCCGGCGTGCGGTCACTGCCGCTGGTGCTCGACCGGGCGCCAGAGCCTGTGCGACCTCGGCGAGACGATCCTCGTCGGCCACCTGCCCGACGGCACGTACGCATTCTCGGTCGACGGCAAGGATGCGGGCGCGATGTGCATGCTCGGCACCTTCTCCCAGTACGCGACGATCAGCGAGCACTCCGTCGTCAAGGTCGACGATGATCTGCCGCTGGAGACCGCGGTGCTCGTGGGCTGCGGCGTTCCCACGGGCTGGGGCTCGGCGGTGAATACGGGCAACGTGCAGATCGGCGACACGGTCGTCATCTATGGCATCGGCGGGATCGGCGCCAACGCCGTCCAGGGCGCCTCCCACGCCGGTGCGACGACGATCATCGCGGTCGACCCGCTCGCCTCCAAGCGCGAGTTCGCGCAGGAGCTCGGCGCCACCCACACCGCGGAGTCCGCCGAGGAGGCGATGGGGATGGCCCAGGCCAACCGGGCCGGCGGCGCCGACGTGGCGATCGTCACCGTCGACGTCGTCAACGAGGGCGTCGTCCAGGCAGCGACCGCGGCGGTCCACAAGGATGGCGCGGTCGTGCTCACCGGGCTCGCGCACCCCGAGGCGCTCACGGTCCATCTCTCCGGCGCCGACATCACGCTCAACCGCAAGCGGATCCTGGGCTCGCTGTTCGGCGATTGCAACCCGGCCTGGGACATCACCAAGATGCTCGACCTCTACCGCGCCGGGAAGCTCAAGCTCGACGAGCTCGTCACCAGGACCTATTCGCTCGAGGAGATCAACCAGGGCTACGACGACCTCGAGGCCGGCAAGAACATCCGCGGCGTCATCATCCACGAGCACTGAAGGCGGGCGGGCTTCGAATTGACGACACTGCACGACGCGCTCGGTGACTCCGTCGTCGGGCTCCGCCGCGAGGCGGAGCTGGTCACGGCGGCGATCCGGCAGGGCTGCCACGTCGCGCTCGACGGGCCGCCGGGCACCGGCAAGTCGACGCTGCTGCGGGCGATCGCGGAGGTCGACGGACGCGGGATGCAGTTCGTGGAGGGCAACGCGGAGCTCACCCCGGCGCGGCTGATCGGCTCCCACGATCCCGCGCTCGTGCTCGACGGCGGCTACACCGCCCAGGCGTGGAGCGACGGACCACTCGCCGCGGCGATGCGCGCCGGCGAGCTGCTCTATCTCGAGGAGCTCAACCGGATCCCCGAGGAGACGCTCAACGCGCTCATCACCGCAATGGCGGAAGGCGAGCTCGTCGTCCCGCGGCTGGGCACGATCCGGGCCGCGCACGGGTTCGTGCTCGTCGCCGCGATGAATCCCTACGACGCCGTCGGGACTGCGCGGGTCAGCCAGGCGATCGCCGATCGCATGTGCCGGGTGGCGATCGGCTACCTCGACGAACCCTCCGAGCGAGTGGTCGTCGAGCGCGTGGCGGGCGCCGAGCCACCGCTCGCCGCCATCGCGGTGGCGATCGCCCGCGGCTCTCGCATCCATCGGGCGGTCCGGACCGGATCGTCGGTCCGCGGGGCGCTCGACATGGTGCGACTCGCCGGCGAGCTGGCGGAGATCCGCGGCACGGAGTGGTCGCAGCGGCCGCTCCTGCTCGACGCGGCACTCGCCGCGATGTCCGGGCGCATCCAGGTCCACGAGGATCAGGAGCGCACGGCCGAGGAGGTGATCGCCGAACTGCTCGATGCCGCCCTCGCCACCGCGGGGGACGATCGAGCATCTAGACCGAGCAGCGAGACGAGACCAGGGACGGCGGCGGCGGCGAACGGGGCGCCGGGCGGCCGTCTGCGAGCGGGCGCCGTCCCGAGCCGCTGAGTCCCTCCCAGACGCGGGCCGCGGTCACCGCGGCGGCGCGCCGGACGCTCAGCCGGCAACAGCTCGCCGGCGCGCACGCACAGTTCACCACGGTCTCGCCCGAGGTCGGGCAGATCGAGGAACGAGCGGTCTCTCAGCTCCTGCGCGACGATCCGGACGACGCGATCGCGCTGCTCGCCGATATGGCGGTCGCGACCGACCCGGCACTCCGGGCCCAGGCTCGGGAGCTCGCCCGCCGCCTGCTGCCGCGACTCGGCGCGAGCGGCCGCCCGCGGCAGCGGGGCACCCACCGCCTCGTCGTGCACGCCGGCACGCTCGAGGGTGAACTCGACCTCGAGCGGACGCTCGACCGGACCGGAGCCCGCCGGCCACGGCATGGATCCGAGCTCGTCACCCGCCGCTTCGCCGCCGCGCCGCGCGCGGTCTGCCTGCTTGTGGACCGCTCGGGCTCGATGGGCGGTCACGCGGTCGCGCTGGCGGCGGTCGCCGCTTCGGCGGTCCTCGCCGCCGCCGGGTCCGACGTGGCGGCCGGTCCGGGCGGGGAGCGACTCCGCTGCGGGGTGATCGCGTTCGCATCCGGGACGCTGGTACTGCGTTCACTGCACGACCCGGCGCCGGCCGGGCGGGTGGTCGACGACCTGCTCTCGCTGCGCGGGCACGGACGCACCGACCTCGCGGCCGCCCTACGCGCCGCGGGGAGGGTGCTGGAGGGCGTGCCGCCGGGCGGCCGGATCGCGGTGCTGTTGTCGGACTGCCTGCACACACGGGGACTCGACCCGCGGGCCCCCGCGGACGCGCTCGACTGCCTCCACGTGCTCGGCACCAGCGACGCGGCCGACTCCCGCGAGGCAGGCGTCGCGCTCGCGCGCCGGGGACGGGGCAGCTACCTGCCGGCGACGACCGCGGCCGAGCTCACGATGAGCCTGCAGCGCGTGCTGCGCTGAGCGCCGCGGACACGCGGGCGAGGACGTCGGCGGCCGCACCCGACGCGTCGACGATCACGCCGTGCTCATCGGCGGCGATCGGCTCCAGGGTGGCGAGCTGGGAGGGCAGCAGCGAAGCCGGCATGTAGTGATCGCGCCGGCGGCGCATGCGGGCGTCCAGCTCCCGCGGGTCGACGTCGAGCTCGACGAACACCGCGTCCGGGGCGACCGCGCGGATCGCATCGCGATAACGACGACGCAGCGCCGAGCAGGCGACGACCAGTCCGGGCGCGCCCGCCAGCACCTCACCCACCCGCGTCAGCCACGGTGCGCGATCCTCGTCGGTGAGCGGTGTCCCGGAGGCCATCTTGCGCACATTGGCGGCGGGCTGGAGCTCGTCGCCGTCGACGAACGGGACATGCAGATCCGCGGCCAGCGCCTGCCCGATGGTCGTCTTGCCGGCGCCGGAGACCCCCATGACCACAAGCCGCCTCGCCGGGACCACGGGATCTGAGCTCTGCTCGGTGCGGTGCGGCATCTTGCCAGCATGCCGAACCGGCGTCGCCTAGGCGTCCAGAGCGGTTCAGGTGAAGTGGTCCGCGTGCCGACAACGACCACACATGCACTCTGCATTTGTCGCCCGGCAGCCGATCTTCAACCGCCACCTTGAAGCGGTCGGCTGCGAGTTGCTGTTTCGCGGCAATGGCTGGGCGGAGGGCGACCACACCGAGACTCGCCAGCGCGCGACAGCGACAGTGGTGCTCAACTCGCTCACCGAGCTTGACGTCGAGCGCATCGTCGGGCACAAGAAGGCGTGGGTCGCCGTCCCCCGCGAGTTCCTGCTCGACGGCCTGGTGCAGGCGATCCCCCCGGGCCTCAGCGGCTTGGAGATCTCGTGCTCGCAGGAGTTCGACGACGAGCTGGTGGGCGCCCTGCGAGATCTCAAGGCCCAGGGCTACAAGCTCGCGCTCGACGGATTCGACCCCGACTCGCCCGCCGAGGCCGTGCTCGATCTCTTCGAGGTGGTCAAGCTCGACGTCCGTGATCTCGGCCCCGAGCAGCTGCGCGGACGGGTCGAGCGGCTGCGGCCCGCCGGCTGCAAGATCCTCGCCGCCGGGATCGCGACCTACGAGGAGCGCGATCGCTGCGTGGACGCCGGGTGCGACCTTCTGCAGGGACACTTCTTCTGCCAGCCGTCGGTCGCCGGGACGCGCCAGGTCTCCGCGAACCGCCTGGCGCTCTACCAGGTGGTCTCGGCGCTGCAGCGCTCCGACGTCGAGCTGCACGACGTCGAGCAGCTGATCGCGCGCGACGTCGCCCTCAGCTTCCGGATGCTCCGCTACGTCAACTCCGCGGCCATCGGCCTGCGCGGCGAAGTCCGCTCGATCGGACAGGCGCTCGCCCTGCTCGGGCTGGACAACGCGCGCCGGTGGGCGACGCTGAGCGTCATCGCCAGCGTGGACGACAAGCCGACCGAGCTCACGCTGACCGCGCTGACCCGGGCTCGCTTCTGCGAGCTGGCCGGTGGGGCGATGACGGGCGCGAGGCCCGCGGAGCTGTTCACCCTCGGCCTGTTCTCGGTGCTCGATGCCCTGATGGACACCACGATGCGCGAGGCGACGGAGATGCTGCCGCTCGCCGACGACATGCGCGAGGCGCTCGTCGAGCGCGAGGGCCCGATGGGCGATCTGCTCGAGGCCGTCGTGGCGCGCGAGATGGGCGTGCGCGACGCGGCGCCAGAGGTGGCCCACGCGGATGAGTACTACCTCCGGGCCGTGATCTGGGCGAACAACGCTGCCGAGTCGCTGTACGGGGACGTCCCAGTCGGAGTCGAGGTCCGCGGCGACGATCACGCGCGCGTCGACGCCGACATGGATGCTCCGGTGATCATCCTGCGCCCCGAGCGCGGGCGGGTGGCTCGGTTCTTCGCCGCCGTCGGTCGCTTGCTGCGCCACCGCATCGCCTGATCGGCGTCGCCGGCGAGCCCGGCGGAGCGCTCAGCTCTCCGATCCCAGCTCGACGTCGGTCCCGCGCCGGGGAACGGGCGCGGACTGGATGATCGAGGTGGTCGTCTGGCCGTGCGCGGCGCACCGGTCGATGACCTGCTCCAGGTGCTCGACCGAGCGCACGTGAACGGTCATCACGTAGCCGAGCGCGCGCGGGTCGAGCTCCGCGTGGTAGCCGCGGATGACGCCCTCGCGTTCGAGCCGCGCCACCCGCTCGGCGACGGCGGGTGATGAGAGCCCAACGCGGCGGCCGAGCTCCGCGAGCGACAGCCGCGCATCGGTCTGCAGCTCGGCGAGCAGACGGAGGTTTGTTTCATCGAGCAACCCATCATCGGCCTGGGGGCTATTTCGCCTTCGATTCTCAGGCATCGCACGAGATCTACCGTCTGTTGCCCATGTACTCACCGATTGCAGGCGGTGAAACTACGGGCGTCGTGCAGCAAAGAATCCGGACCGCGCCGCCCGATCTCTGCTTTCTGTTCAGCGCGACCTTTCACTATCTCGGTCCGTCATTTGCGGTGCTGCTGTTCATGCGCGTCGAGGTCCTCGGGGTCGCCTGGCTGCGGATCGCCTCGGCAGCGGTGATCCTGCTCGGCTTGCGCCGGCCGTGGCGCGCGGTGCGCCGGGTCGCACGCGGCGACCGGCTGCTGCTGCTCGCCTGGGGGACGACCCTTGCGGTCATGAACGCCTGCTTCTACACCGCGCCACGGTCCGAGGTGCGGCACTGGGATTCGCGTTTGCGTTGGCCAACGCGCTCCTGTTCTGCGCATACATCGTGCTCGCTGATCGCGTCGCCAAGCGCCCCGGCCTCGGCGGCATCGACGGCCTGGCGATCGCGATGGGGGATCGCCGTCGTCGTGGTGACGCCGATCGGCGGCTGGGAGGCGCTGCCGGCGTTCGCCGCTCCGGTGGCGCTGCTCGCGGGGACCGGTGTTGGCATCTCCTCGTCGGTCGTCCCGTACGTGACCGACCAGCTGGCGGTGGCACAACTCCCGCGTGCCACCTGCGCGACGATGGTCGCACTGCTGCCGGCGATCGCCACCGTGATCGGAGTGGTGGTCCTCGCCCAGATACCGTCGCCGGTTGAGGGCGCCGGACTGGCACTGGTCATCGGCGGGGTGGCGCTTCACCGCCCCTGACGGTGCCGCCGCTCGGTTATGCTCGCTTCGTGGGAGGCCTCCCGCGGTTCGATTGCGACGCGCTGTACACCGCGCTCGACGCACAGCGGCGAGAGCGCGGGTTGGGCTGGTACGAGCTCGCCGATGAGCTCTGGGGGCAGTCTTCGGAGCTCAACGCCGAGCGCGAGGACCATCCGCTGTGCGGCGGCGCGGTCTCACGACTGCAGCAGCGCGGCGCCACGTCGTGCCAGTACGGGATGTTCATGCTGCGGTGGCTGCAGCGGGCGCCGGAGGAGTTCCTCACCGGGCCGGTCGCCGACGTCGGCGATGTGTCACTTCCCGGGGCCGGAGCCGACAGCCGGTTGCGGTGGGACTTGAGCCAGCTGCACGAGGCGCTCAACCGGGAGCGTCGCTCGCGCGGACTCACCTGGGCGAGGCTCGCCGAGGAGATCGGCTGCACGGCCAACCGGCTGATCAACCTGAAGACCGCCCGCCTGGCGGATATGGATCTGGCGATGCGCGTCACCCAGTGGCTCGGCGAGCCGGCGGCGACATTCATCCATCCCGCGCGGTGGTGAGCGGCTGATGGCTGGGCGCCATCGGATGGCGGCCGTCGAGCTCGTCGTCGTTGATCCCGAGCACCCCCATGCGATCTGGTGCATCGATCGTTACACGGAGGAGCTGAACCGCCGCTCGGCCAGGACGTTCGATCCCTCGACCGGCGCGACGGCGCTGCCCGAGGAACTGCGACCGCCCGCCGGTGCGTTCCTGCTCGCCTATCTGGACGGCGAGCCGGTCGGGTGCGGTGCGGTCAAGCACCATCCGAACGCCCCTGCCGAGATCAAGCGGATGTGGCTCGCTCCCGAAGCCCGGGGGCTCGGCCTCGGACGGCGCCTGCTCGAGAGACTCGAATGCCACGCCCGCGAGGCTGGGGCGAGCGTGGCGCGGATCGAGACCAACCGCGACCTCACCGAGGCGGTCGCGCTCTACGCGACCGCCGGGTGGTACGAGGTCGCGCCCTTCAACGATGAGCCCTACGCCGACCTCTGGCTGGAGAAGGAACTCAGCGGACCTTCAGGAGACGGTCTGCTCTGACGAGCAGCTTGCTCGCACGGAGCACCGTGCCCTCAGCCCTGAGCGCCTCGCGCTTGGCGGCGGCTCGACGTCCATGGGCGATGTCGACCAGCGCGTCGTCGAACTGCCGGTAGCTCTTGGCGATGGTCCGGACGCCCAGCACCCAATCGCGCTTGCCGCGGCGCTGCGTGGTCGAATCCGTGGATGACCCGGAGACCACGGTCGCGGCCCGGTCCAGCGTCGACGCCAGTGCGCGGAACTTCGGCTCGTCTCGCCGGGCCTGAGCGCGCGTGTTGACCTTGGTGCCCTTGAGGTTCTCGGAGGCGACCGCGCGCTTGATGGTGCGCATCTCGTGCCGAACCGTCGGGACGACGTTCTCCGTTCCCGCCTGAGCACCGCCGACGGCGAGACCCACCGTGACCAGCGCGGTCGCAACTGCCGCACCGGACATGCGAGGTACGTGCATGAAACCCTCCTTGTTTCGTGTCAGGTGACCTTCACCTGGTGACAACCCGTCGGCCTTGTCATACCCGCCGTGCGGCACGCAACGCACACTTCCTGACCATCGTCCCGAGGAGCTACTGATCCCAGAAGTCCTCCACGGTCTCCCCGTCGGACTCGACGCGCGGTCCGAAGATGAGCACGGTGAGCCCCTCGGACCCCGCTTCGAAGCAGCGCGCGACGCCCGGGCTCACGCGCACCGCGTCCCGTGCCTCGAGGTCGATCAGCTCCTCGTCGAGCTTCACCCGCCCGGACCCCTCGAGCACCAGATAGATCTCCTCGGCAGTGTGATGGCGATGCGCGAACGCCTCGCGCTGCTCGGGCTTGATGGTCAGGTAGTTGAAGCCGGTCTGCTCGGCGCCGAGGTCCTCACGCGGGAACCGGGCCTCCTGGGAAGCCGACAGGCCGTACTTGGCCGCGGAGTCCTCCACATCTCGCATGTTCTTCTTGGCAAAGTGCATGTCGTCAAATCTATGACTTCCGCGCAGCGAAGGTCACGCGATGGCCCGCCCGTCGTCGCGACGTACGTCAGATCCCGTTCAGCATGCTCCGCAGGGTCGACGCGTAGCGCTCGAGCGCCGCGCGGCCGGAGTGGGTCAGCGCCACCGACGTGCGTGAGGCCGGCCCGGTGCCGCTCTTCTCGGTGGTCAGGTACTCGGCGTCCTCGAGCTTTCGTAGATGGGTGATCAGGTTGCCCGGTGTCAGGCCGATCATGTCCTGCAGCCGGGTGAACGAGAGCGCGTCGCCCTCGGGCAGCGCCGCAAGCGTGGCCACGATCTGTAACCGCGCCGGAACGTGGATCAGCGGATCGAGCGCCTCCGCCGTCATACGCCGGGGGCGGACGCGCGCCGCTGCCATGCCTGGACGCCTGCGACGCCTGCGAACACCACGAACACGCCGATCCCGTTGCTCAACCAGACCCCGCGGGGGCCGGCGAACGCGCTGACCGCCGCGACGAGCAGGATCCCGACCGCGCCGCCCAACTGCGTCCGATCCTCGCGCGCCGCCGCGCGGGCGGCTCCGAATGCGCCGAGGACGAGAAGCGTCCCGGTGAGAACGTAGAGCCCATAGACCACGCCATCGCTCGCCCCGGCATGCGCGAGAGCCGCCATCACGACGTACACGGCGACCAGTGACGCCGCCAGGGCCACTCCCTCGGCGCGGTGCAGACGTTGCGTGCGGCCACTCACGCCCTCGGCGGCGCGCCGATGCGCGATGAGCACGGTCACGATCCGGATCGCCACGAACACGTAGAGCACGACCAGCGACGCCGGTGTCGGGCCGCGGTACGGATGCTGGTGACGGACCGAGAGCCAGACGGAGCCGAGCGCGAGCAGGATCGCCGTGCCTGCGATCAGCGAGAGCTGCGGCGTCCTGAAGCTCAGGCCGCGGTCGGCGCGGCGCCGCGTCCGTTCGAGCAGCTCGGCCGCGGCCCGCGGGTCGAGGTGCTCCTCGCCTCCATCGGTGTCCAGATCGCCGGTATCGAATGTCTCGCCCATGTCTCGCTCCCTCACACTCTTTGCGCTACAAACCCTAGTTGACTTTGCCTCACAAAGCAAGCTTCGGCAGATCGCCGAACTCGGCTTGACTTTGTGGCGCAAACTACGCTAGGTTTGCCACGCAAAGCCAATCCAGCGGAGGGTCGGCTTCCCGAGACGGCCCTCCGGAACATGACTCGAGGAGGGATCATGAGCGCAGGTACATTCACGAGAGGCGCCCAGCTGGGATCGCGGTATCCGCGTCAGATCGCCTGGCTGCGGGTCGGCATCGGCCTCTGGCTGATGCTGGTGACCACCGTCCTCTCCAGCACGGGCCACGCTGGACAGTGGGCGTGGCTCCTGCTTGGCGTGGCGGCGCTGCATTTCGTCCTCGCAGCCCGGCTGTTCCGGATCGCGCGCCGCCAGGACGACCGGCACTTTCGGTTCCGCTAGTCGCTCGCTCTCACGTGCGTCGCGTCAGGCGGCGTCGGCCCCGTGGGCTCGCACATACGCGATGACCTCGGGGTCGACGGCCGCGCGGCGCTCGACGAGCTCGCCGGTGCACTGACAGAGGTCGACGATCGCCAACTCCTCGGCGATCCGTTGAGGCCGCCAGCGCGCGCCGAACGCCACCCACTGCTCGAGCTCGGCGATCGTCAGCGGTCGTGACTCCACTCCGTCCATTCTCGCACCGCCGGGGCGTTGAGGCGAGGGCCGCCGGGTATGGGTGTGACCCGGTCTCACCCGACGGTCTGGCCGTTGGCCGTGAGCACCACCTCGATGTTGCCGCGAGTCGCATTGGAGTACGGGCAGACCTGATGGGCGGCCCGCACGATCTCGGCGGCCTGCCCGGGGTCAGCGACGTCGGGCAGCGTGACGTCGAGCCCGGCCGCGAGGAAGAACCCGCCGCTGCCGTTGGGCGAGAGGCTCACCCGGCTGTCGATCGAGACCTCGCCGAGCTCGACCTTCTGGCGGCGAGCGATCGCGCCGAGCGCTCCCTCGAAACACGCGGCGTAGCCCACCGCGAACAGCTGCTCGGGGTTGGTGCCCTCGCCGTCGCCGCCCATCTCGGTGGGGGGACGGAGATGCACGTCGAGTTTGCCGTCCGAGGACACGCCGTGGCCGTCGGCCCGCCCGCCCGTGACGGTGGCGTGTGCGGTGTAGATCTCCTTCGCCATCCCTGCCTCCTCGCTCGTCGGATCGATGGGGCTGATCCTAGGGTCGGCCCGCTTGGCTCGGGACGCTCAGGCGCTGAGTGTGAGCCGGCGCGGGCCCTCCTGGAACCCGAGCGCGGTGAGCGCGCCGGCGAGCGGCGAGCTCATCGCGGACTCTCCGTCGACCTTCTCCAGGCCGAGCCGCTTGATGCGGCCGACCCGCACGTGCTCGGCGAGCGCCGCGAGCGCGGGCTGCAGCCGGCCGTCCCCGGTGGGCACGAGCGTCGAGAGCCCCTTCCCCCCGCGTTCGAGGTAGAGGACCGGATCGCCGCCGACGAGCACGACGTGGGCGCCCGCGGTGCGGGCGGGACGCCGGCCCGTGTCCGATTTCGGCCACGCGAGCGCAGCTCCGTAGGGCTGAGCGGGATCGACGGCGGAGAGCACAAGCGCGGTTGTCTCCGGATCCTGTGCATCGGCGCCGGCGCCGCCGACGGGTCGGCGCGCCCGCAGCCGCTCGACCGCGCCTGGCAATGCAAACTGAGCGCCGCCCAGCCCCTCGAGGAAGTAGCCCCGCCGGGCCACCCCGAGCGTCTCGAGCTGCGAGAGCTCTCCGTAGATCGCCGAGAAGCCGCCGGCGATCCCCTCTGCGAGGACCTGCTCACGTGTGACGATGCCGTAGCGCTCGAGCAGCAGCTCGCCGAGCGCCCGGCGCCGCTCGCTCGGATCGACGGGTGGCTGGGCGCCGGGCCGGATCAGCGGCTCGGTGAGCGACCAGCGACCCTGGACCTGAGCCGCGGTGCTCGACGCCGCGCGGCGGCCGGCGCCGAAGCGCCCGCGGCGGGCCTGCCCGCGCCGGAGCTGCTCGCGCTGGGCGCGGGCCAGCGTCAGCCGAGGCGCACGCAGCGGGGCGAACGCGTCGTTTGTCGCTTCGCCCGCCCACGCGAGATCCCACAGCGCCTCCTGGATCTCCTCCGGACTGAGACCCTCCACGTCGGCCAGCAGATCGGTGAAGAAGGAGGCGCCGCGCTCCAGCCTCGCCCGGACCGCCTCGTGGGCCGGTCCGGTGGGCGGCTCGCCTTTGAACGGCGGTGCGCCGAGCAGAGCCAGGTCGTCTCGGAAGTACAGGGCGACGCGTCCCGAGTTGCGCCCGAGCGCACCCGCGCCGATCCACACCACCTCGCCGGCAGCGCACAACTGGTCCATCCAGGACGCGGAGTAGGCGCCGGTGCGCCGCGGCAGCACATCGCGTTCCCACACCTCGGCGGGGAGCGCGAGACCCTGCAGCGGAACGAGCACCTCACGCAGGCGATCGACGCCGGCGCCGCTCTTCGGATGACGATCCACCCCCTGCCAGGCAGGCAGGAAACGCGCGAGCTCACGCTGCTCGGCGGGCTCGATCTCCTTGCGCAACACCGCCAGCGATGCGCGGCGCAGGCGCCGCAGCACCTCGGGATCGCACCACTCGCGCGACGAGCCGCCAGGACGGAGCTCGCCCTGGACGAGGCCGCCCGCCCGCTCGAGCTCGCGCAGGACCGCGCCCGGGTCGATGCCGTAGCGGTCACGGACCTCGCTGGTGGTGAACGGTCCGTGGGTGGCCGCGTAGCGCCCCAGCAGGCGTGGCAGAGCGTCCGGAACGTCCTCGAGGAAGACGGTCGGCAGGCCGCCCGGAGGAGCCGCGCCGAGCGCGTCGCGGTAGAGCCCCGCATCGGTCGCGTCGATCCAGCGAGCCTCGCCGTGCACGCGGATGCGGGTCGCCCGGCGTTCGCGGCTCAGCTCCTCGAGCATCCGCTGCGCGTCGAGGCCCTCGAGCGTGCGAGCGGCGAGCTCCTCCTCGGTGAGATCCCCGACCCGCCGCAGCACGTCGAGCAGTCCATCCCGGCTGGTGGCGCGCGCCGGCTCGGAGAGGCATTGCAGGTCGGCCTCGACCTGCTCGAGCGCACCCGCATCGATCAGGTCGCGCAGCTCCTCCTGGCCGAGGAGCTCGCGCAGCAGATCGCGATCGAGGCTGAGAGCCGCGGCGCGGCGCTCGGCGTTCGGCGTGTCGCCCTCATACATGTAGGTGGCCACGTAGTCGAACAGCAGGCTCGAGGCGAACGGTGAGGCGGTCGCGGTCTCGACCTCGACGAGCGTCAGCTCGCGGCGGTGGATCTTGGTGAGCAGCTCGATCGCGCCGGGCACGTCGAGCACGTCGCGCAGGCATTCGCGGTAGGTCTCGAGGATGATGGGGAACTCGCCGTACTTCTTGGCCACCTCGAGCAGCGATTGCGACTTCAGGCGCTGCTGCCAGAGCGGCGTGCGCTTCCCCGGTCGTGCGCGCGGGATGAGCAGCGCCCGGCCGGCGTTCTCCCGGAAGCGGGCGCCGAACAGCGCGCTCGATCCAAGCTCGCCGACGACCAGGTCCTCGATCTCATCGGGCTGGAGCAGCACGAGCTCGGCGCCGGGTGGCTCCTCGGCGTCGGGCAGGTGGACGATGATCCCGTCGTCGGAGTAGATCGCATCGCTCTCCAGTCCGAACTCGTCGCGGATGCGGGCGGACAGCGCGAGCGCCCAGGCGGCGTGGACGCGCCCGCCGAACGGGGAGAGGACGCACAGGCGCCAGTCGCCGATCTCATCGCGGAACCGTTCGACCACGATCGCGCGGTCGCTGGGCACGATGCGGGTCGCCTCCTGCTGCTCGGAGAGGAACTGCACGAGGTTCTTGGCGGCCTTCTCGTCGAGGTCGTAGTCCTGTTCGAGCTGTTGCGGCGTCTGATCGACGGCCCATCGCGCGAACGCGCCGATCGCCTCGCCGAGCTCCTTGGGGCGGCCGAGCGTGTCCCCCTTCCAGAACGGAACTGCGCCGGGCAGCCCGGGCGCGGGCGTGACGATCACGCGGTCGCGGCCGATCTCCTCGATCCGCCAGGTGCTCGCGCCCAGCAGAAACGTCTGGCCGGGGCGGGCCTCGTAGACCATCTCCTCGTCGAGCTCGCCGACGCGGCGGCCGTCGGGCAGGGTGACGGCGAACAGGCCACGGTCGGGGATCGTGCCGGCGTTGGTCACCGCCAGCTGACGGGCGCCCGGGCGTGCCCTGAGCGTCCCCGCGACCCGGTCCCACACGATCCGGGGGCGTAGCTCCGCGAACTCGCTCGATGGGTAACGACCGTCGAGCATGTCAAGCACGTTCTCCAGCTGAGGACGGGTGAGCTCGGCATAGGAGTGGGTGCGGGTGACGAGCGCGTACAGGTCGTCGACGTTGACCGTCCCGCTCGCCCCGCCACCGGCGCCGTCGTCCTGCTCGGCGGCGGCCGCCATCGCGACGACCTGCTGGGCCAGCACGTCCAGGGCATTGCGCGGGACGACGGTCGTCTCGATCAGCGCTTCGCGCATCCGCTGCGCGACGACCGCGCATTCGAGCAGGTCGGACCGGAACTTCGGGAAGATCCGCCCGCGTGAGACGTCGCCGACCGAGTGGCCGGCACGGCCGATCCGCTGCAGGCCACGGGACACCGACTTGGGCGACTCGACCTGGATGACCAGGTCGACCGCTCCCATGTCGATCCCGAGCTCGAGGCTGGACGTCGCGACCAGGCACGGAAGCTCGCCGGCCTTCAGCATCTCCTCCACGATCGTCCGCTCCTCCCGGGCGAGCGAGCCGTGGTGCGAGCGGGCGATCTCCTTCTCGGCGAGGTCGTTGAGGCGGAGCGCGAGTCGCTCGGCGGCGCGGCGGTTGTTGACGAACAGGATCGTGGACTTGTGCTGGTTGATGAGCTCGATGAGCTCGGGGTAGATCGCGGGCCAGATCGACCGTCGGGTCGCCTCTCCCCCGGCCAATGGGTCCAGGTCAGGGCTCGGCGTGGCGTCCGGCTCGACCATCGACTCGACCGGGACGTGGATCTTCAGGTCGAGCTCCTTCTTGACGCCCGTGTCGACGATCCGGCAGGTCCGCCGCGGGCCGACCATGTAGCGGCCCACCTCCTCCAGCGGATTCTGGGTGGCGGACAGGCCGATGCGCTGCACCTCGTGCTGCGAGGCTGCGGCAAGGCGCTCGAGCGTGAGCGCGAGGTGCGAGCCGCGCTTGGTCGAGGCGACTGCGTGGATCTCGTCGATGATGCACCAGCGGGTGTCCTCGAACAGCGCCCGCGCCCGGCCCGTCAGCATCAGATAGAGCGACTCCGGGGTGGTGATCAGGATGTCCGGCGCTTCGCGCAGCATCTGCGCGCGCTCGCGTTGTGGGGTGTCGCCGGTTCTGACCGCGACCTGCAGCTCGGCGCCGATCCCCCGCAGCGGCGTACGCAGGTTGCGGTCGACGTCGTAGGAGAGTGCCTTCAGCGGCGAGACATAGACCAGCCGGATCCGCCGGTCCTTGCGCGTCGTCGGCGCGGGCTCGGCGGCGAGCTGGTCGATCCCGTAGAGGAACGCCGCGAGCGTCTTGCCGGACCCCGTGGGCGCTGAGATGAGTACGTGCTCGCCGGAGGCGATTGCCGGCCATGCCTGCTCCTGCGCGGCGGTCGGGCCGTCGAACGCCCTGGTGAACCAGTCGCGCGTGCGCGGGCTGAACACGTCGAGGGCGGCCATCACATCGAATCTACCCGCCGGCGTGTGCCCGGCGGTGAGATAGAGGTCAGCTTCTGACCGCTGCCTTGAGCCCGTCGAGCAGCCGCGCGACGTCCGTCTCGTCGGTGTAGGGCGCGAGGCCGACCCGGAGCCCGCCCTCATCGCCCAGACCGAGATGACGCGATGCCTCGAGCGCGTAGAAGGAGCTCGCCGGTGCGTTGATGTTCCGCGCGGCGAGCGCCTCGGCGACCGCGGCGGGATCATGGTGGTCGAACGTGAGCAGCAGCGTCGGTGTGCGACGGGGGGCGCGGGCGTGCTGCGTCACGCCGGGCAGTGCCGCGATACCCCGTTCCAGCCGTTCGCGCAGGGTGTCCTCATGTTCCTCGACCGCCGTCATCGCGGCGACGATCCGGTCGCGGCGGGCGGGTCCGTCGGCGGCAAGAGAGGCGATCACGTCGACCGCGGCGATGACCCCGGCGAGCAGCTCGTAGGGGAGTGTCCCGTACTCGAAGCGCTCGGGGACCTCGTCGGTGGCGGGCGCGAGCTTGTCCGGATGCAGGGTCTCGAGCAGCTTGGGATCGGCGGCGAGCACCCCGCAGTGCGGGCCGAGGAACTTATAGGGCGAGCAGAACAGGAGGTCGGCGCCGAACGCTGTGGCGTCGATCGGCGCGTGCGCGGCGAGATGGACGGCGTCGACGCTGAACAGCGCGCCGCGGTCGTGGGCGAGCTGCGCGATCTCCGCGAGCGGCGGACGCGTGCCGATCAGGTTCGAGGCGCCGGTCACGGCGACCAGGCGCGTGCGGTCGGTGAGCTGGGCCGCGATGTCGGCGGCGGTGAGCTCGCCCGATCCGTCCCGCCCACCCTCGAAGTCGGCCCAGCGGACCTGCGCGCCGGCGCGGGCGGCCGCCTGGACCCAGGGGCGGATGTGGGCGTCGTGATCCAGACGGGTGACGACGACCTCGTCGCCCGGTCCCCAGCCGTCCGCCAGCGTTCGCGCGAAGTCGTAGGCGAGCTGGGTCATCGAACGGCCGAACACCACTCCGCGGGGATCGGCGTTCAGGAGGTCGGCGACCGCCCCGCGGGCCGCCACCACGATCTCCTCGGCGTTGCGGGCCGCCGCGTTGATCGTGCCGCGGTTGGCGAGCGGCGCGTTGAGCGCGGCCGCGATCGCCCGGCCCACCTCCGCGGGCGTCTGCGAGCCGCCGGGACCATCGAAGAACGCGGTGGGCGGGGACTGGTTCAGCGCGGGGATCCGAGCGCGGAGGGCGGCGACGTCGTACACGGTCCGGCACGCTACTCGTTCTGCTGGGTGGTCGTTCTTCAGACGAGGCGTCTGAAGAACGACCACTCGCTGGGCGGTCGACCGGCGGCGGCCGGCGCCGTCGACCCGGCGGCGCCTCGCGGTCGACCCGGCCGCGCCCTCACCCGTCCGGTCGGCGGCCCGCCGCGCGGTCGACCCGGCCGCGCCCTCACTCGTCCCGTCGGCGGCCCGCCGCGCGGTCGACCCGGCGGAGCTCACCCGTCCTGTCGGCGGCCGGCCGCGCGGTCGACCCGGCGGAGCTCACCCGTCCTGTCGGCGGCCGGCCGCGCGGTCACTCGTCCCGGGGGCGGCGGCCGGCGGCGCGGCCGGGACATTCCGACACACCAAACCCTCCACCCCCGGTCCTGTGTCGGTTGTTCCCGGGAGCCGGGAGTAATCGACACAGCTGCGCGTCTCGGACGCTCGGTGTGTCGGAAGGTCCCACGCGCGCCGCGACGCCCCAGCCGAGATTCACGGCGATCGACATCGCGCCGTAGCGCAGCTCGGAGGTGACCTCGTAGCCCACCAGCTGCATCACGCAGGTCAGCAACCCGAGCCACGCGGCAGTCGCGGGGCGCCGGCACAGAGCGCCGACCGCGAATGGGGCGACCAGCCACGCGCTCTCGGAGTTGACGAACGCGTTCGAGGTGCCGGTGAGCCAGCCCTGCCCGTAGGAGGTGAGCACGCCGATCCCGAGGCCGAGCGCCACCGCACCGATCCAGCCGAGCGCTGTCGCGGCGCCGCGCGCCCGCGCACTCCGGGAGAGGAAGATCTGCGTCTCGGAGGTGCTCATTCGACCCGGAGCGCGTCCGGGCGCATCATCCGGGTGACCGTCGGCAGGGTGAGCGCAGTCACCGCGGCGATCACCCCGACGCCGGCGGCGAGCATCAGCCCGATTGCGCCCCAGTCGAACTGGGGCGAGAGGTTGACCACCGCGGACAGCATCGCGCCGAGCGCGATCCCGAGCCCGACGGCGAGCAGGAGCCCGCCGGCAACCGGGACCGCGGCCTGCCAGAACATCGACCATGCGACCGTCGCCCGCTTGGTGCCGAACGCAGCGAGCACCGCGAGCGCGCGCCGGCGCTCCCGCAGCCCCTCGCCGGCCGCGACGAGCAGGCTCGCCCCGATCATCACCAGCACGATGACCGCTCCCGCGAACAGAACGCGCCGCAGGTCCGCAAGCGTATGGGCCTCCGTCCCGTCGCCGAGCGTCGGCATCACCTGGGCAAGTGGGTCAAGCGACGCCGCGCGGTCCCGGACCGCCGCGAGGGCGCGCGCGTCGCCGGCGGATCGGAGCACCACGGAGCCGCCCAGAACGGTCAACCGGTGTAGGTGCTCAAGTACCCCGGTGGCGGTCGCCACTCCCGGCACGCGTCGCAGCGCGGCGAGATCACGGCGGGCGGCGGCAGGTGTGGGCGCGCTCATCTGGATCACGAGCGTGCGGGCCTCGAGGGGAGTCACCCGACCCCGGATGTCGGACTGAGCGGCGCTGAATACGATCGACAACGCGATCGCTCCCGCGACCGCCAACCCGATTGCCCCGACCACCCGTCCGGTCGTGCCCTCGTCGCCGCGCAGCCGCCGGATCGCCAGCAGCCACGGCAAGGGGCCGTCCGGCGCCCGGCGCACGACCGCCTCCACCACCCAGGGCAGCAGCGCGGTGACGCCGACCAGCACGAGCACCACCCCGACGGTCGCCTCCGCCTGGCCACCGACTCCATTCAGCCGCGCCCGGCCGGAGGATCCGAGCAGCGGCGCGAGCAGCCCGAAACCGAGCACCGGCGCCACCAGCCGCCAGCCGAGCCGGCGGTGGGCCTCCGCCCCGCGCCGGGTCACGCCGAGTGGCTCGATCGCGACGCGCCGGATCGAGATCAGCGTCGCCGCCACCGCGCTGAGCGGGACGAGCAGCGCGACCAGGACCGCGAGCGGGAGCGAGGGCAGCACGTCGGAGGCGAAGACGTCGATTCCGGCAACCCCGATGTGCGCCACCGGGACACGGACGGCGGCGAACAGGACAGCGCCGAGCACCAGGCCCACCACCGCACCGAACATCGACTCGCCCACTGCGACCCGGGCGGTGGTGAGCTTGTCGGCGCCGACGAGCCGCATCGCCGCCAGACGCCGGTCGCGCTCCTCGGCCCCGAACCGTGCCGCAGTCGCGACGAACACCCCGACGGGCAGCAGCAGCGCGACCACGACCATGATCACCAGCAGCGTGATGAGCACCGGTGTGGGGCCTGAATCGCCCCTCGAGCCGAATCGGGTGACAGTCGGCTCGCCGAGCGCCGCCAGCTCCGTCGTCCCGCGGTAGATCACCGCGTCGTGCGGCGCACTGAGGCCGGCGTTCCCGACGGTCCCCACCACCCGCGCGCCGAGCCGGCGGCGCAGCTCCTCGCCGCCCGGTCCGCCCAGCAGCGTCCGGACCTCCGGCGAGACGACCATCTCGCCAGGCCCGGGCAACCGCGTCACCCCGGGCGGCAGCGGCACCGCACCCTGCGCGCGCGAGCCGGTGATCTGGACCGCGTTCTCGCCGATCGTGACCCCGTGGAAGCTCGTGGTCTCGGTGAGCAGCCGCAGTCGCCCGTGCGTGCCGCCGAGCACCGGAGTGGACGCGTGCTCTCGGGCCTTGCGCGCCGAGTACGCGTGCGGGACCGAGGCGGCGAGGGCGAGCACGGCCACCCCGAGCGCGACCCCACCCGCGGTGAGCACCCCACGAAGTCGGGTCGTACGGGACGCGAGCGCCACCTGGATCCCGATCCCGAGCTCGGAGAGCGTGCGGCGCATCAGCTCGTACGGGTGCGGCCGTCTCGGACGATGACCTCACGGTCGGCATAGGCGGCGACGCGCGCCTCGTGGGTGACGAGCACCACCGCGGTCGCGCTCTCACGCGCGGCGGTGGTGAGCAGCTGCATCACTCGCTCGCCGTTGAGCGAGTCCAGCGCCCCGGTCGGCTCGTCGGCGAAGACCACGCGGGGTCCGGTGACGAGCGCCCTGGCGACGGCGACGCGCTGCCCCTGGCCACCGGAGACATCGCCCGGGAGCCGACTCGCGAGATCGGCGACCTCGAGCCGCCCGAGCCAATCGGCGGCCTGGTCACGGGCGCGCCGGCGTGGGACGCCGGCCAGGCGCAGTGGAAGCGCGACGTTCTCCGCGCAGGAGAGCTCGGGAACCAGTCTGCCGAACTGGAAGACGAAGCCGAACTCCGACCGTCGCAGCCGGCTGCGCTCGGAGTCGGGCAGGCGCCCGACCTCCCGGCCGTCGTAGACGACCTCGCCCGCGTCGGGCGAGAGGATCCCTGCCGCGCAGTGCAGCAGCGTCGACTTGCCCGAGCCCGACGGACCCATCACGGCGACGACCTCGGCGGCGGCGAGCTCAAGCGACGCACCGTCGAGCGCGGGGGTCTGCCCGAAGCGCTTGACGAGCTCGCGGCACTCCAGCAGCGAGCCCTCCGACGGCGCGCGCGGCGACACCCGCTCGGCGGTCGTCGCCGACCTGGACTCGCCACTCATGCCGCCACCTCCCCGGCAAGCTCGTCAAGCCGCGCGGCGGTCAGCTCCAGCCAGCGGAGGTCGGCCTCGAGGTGGAACAGCGCGTGGTCGCAGACGAGCTGGTCGACGAACGTCCCCTCCATCTTGCGCCGGGTCAGCTCACGCATCAGCCGTAGATGCTCGGCGCGTTGTGTGTCGAGGATCTCGGTCGCCTCCCGGCCGCTGCGCAGCGCGATCACAACCTTCGCGTACAGCGTGGACTGCAGATACAGATCGGGCTTCTCGGGCTCGGCGAGCCAGCGCTCGACGTCGGCGACACCCTCCGAGGTGATCGCGTAGCGCTTGCGCTCGGGCCCGTCGCCGGACTCGATCGCCTCCACGGTGACGAAGCCGTGCTTGAGCAGCCGCGAGAGCGTCGCGTACACCTGGCCGTAGGCGACCGGACGGTCGAGCCCGAAGCGCGCGTCGTATTCGCGCTTGAGGTCATAGCCGTGCGAGGGACCGCCCTCCAGCAGACCGAGAAACGCCTTGGAGATGGACATGGCGAGCACTATACACCAGGTGTATACGTCGTGCGCATACCGGCCGACAACCGTCGTCAGGCGGTAGTCCGCTCCGAAGTCGTCGCTCGAGGGTGGCGTCGCGTCCCCTGGCGACTCGAACCGGTCGGACCGAGACATTCGGCGGTCTGCTCGACGGGTGGCTGCCCGCCGTTCAGCGCGGCTCGGGATCGATGAACGCGACGCGCGTGGAGAGGCCTGCCTCCCGGGCGACGGTTGCGATCCGGCGGCCCGGCTGGACCGCCGGCCGAGGCTCGCCGACGAGGTGGCTGCGGGCGCAGAGCTCGTCGAGGCTGTCCACGCCGCCCGGCGAACCGCGCATCGAGAACGTCAGCCCCCAGAACCCGGTCGCCTGCGCCTCGGGAGCCTCGACGACCTCGAGGATCGGACCGCCGAGGCGGCGGAAACCCATGCGCGTGCCCCGGATCCTGGTGACGCGGCGCAGCCCCATGCCGCGGTCGTCGAGCTCGGCGGCGAACGCGTCGAACCCCGGGGTGGCCACGACGACGTGATCGAGCAATCGGATCCCGCGCCCGGCGACCGGGGCCGTGCGATAGGTCGCTGATGGCGACCCCACCCATCGAGTCGCCAGACCGCCGACATCGCCGTCGCGCTCGGACCCGGCGAGCGTCCACCCCACGATCCCACCGCCCGGCGGCGCGATCCCCAGGGTGAGAGTCACCGAGGGTGCTTTGACCTCCCCGTCGTGCACGGTGAAGCCGAGCGCCGCCCAGCGCTCGGGCGGGTCGGCGACGGCCAGCCCGACCAGCGAGACGTCAGTCAACGAGAAGCACGAGCTTCCCGCTGAGATGACCCTCTTGGCTGAGCCGCTGGGCATCGGCGACCTGCTCGAGCTGGAACGTCCGCTCGACGGGCAGCGTGAGCTTGCCCTGCTCGATCAGTGCCGCCGCGTGGTCGAGCGCGTCCCAGCGCCGCACCGACGTCGGACCGCCGCTCGTCTTGACGCCGGCGCTCGCCGCGCCCTGCATGTCGGAGATCGTCAGCACGTGCTGCGGGTCTTCGACGAGATCGACGAGCTCCGCCAGAGCGCCGCCGGGCCCCATGTCGAGGACTCGGTCCACCCCGTCCGGCGCGAGCGCGCGGACCCGGTCGCTCAGACCGTCGCCGTAGCCGGTCACCTCCGCCCCGTAGCCGCGCACACGCTCGGCGTTGCGCTCGCTGGCGGTGACGATGACCCGCGCGCCGCGGTCGACCGCGAACTGGGTGGCGACCGTGCCGACGGCACCCGCGCCACCGTTGATCAGCAGCGTCTGGCCGCCGGCCACCTCGAGCAGGTCGAGGCAGCGCACCGCCGTCTCGACGGCCACCGGCAGCGCCGCCGCCCCCGCGAAGTCGAGCGTCGCCGGGACGTGCGCCCAATTGGAGAGGATCGCGAAGTCCGCCGCGCCGCCCGACGTCGGTCCGAACACCTGGTCGCCGGCGGTGACATCGGTCACCTCGTCGCCGACCTCGTCGACGACACCCGCCACCTCGATCCCCATTCGCATCGGCAGCTCGCCGCCCATGAATCCCTGGCGAATCTTCCAGTCGATCGGATTGACGCCGCAGGCGCTGACCACGACCCGGATCTCGGATGGCCCGGCGTGAGGCTCCGGAATCTCGACGACGCCGAGCACCTCTGGACCGCCGAACTCGCTGAACTGAACTGCCCTCATCCTGATCGTCTCCCGTGTCGGGTTTCTCAGCCGGCCAGCTCAGCGGCCCGGCGCAGCACGTCCTCCATCATGCCCGGCTTCAACCGGCCGGTGAACGTGTTCTGCTGCGAAGGGTGGTAGCAGCCGAGCAGCGCGAACTGCCCGACGGTCGCCTCAGCGCCGTGTGCGAACCGCGGGCGCGGCCTGGGGATCGGCTCGCCGCGCGACGACAGGATCCGCAGCGCCGCGTCCCAGGCAAAGCCGCCCAGGCAGACGATCGCCCGCGCGGCTCCCAGCAGGCCGAGCTCACGCACCGCGAACGGCAGGCACCGGTCGCGCTCGGCCGGGGTGGGCTTGTTCGCGGGCGGCGCACAGCGAACCGCCGCGGCCACCCAGCAGCCGGTCAACCGCAGGCCATCGTCGCGGCGTACCGATGTCGGCTGGCTGGCCATCCCGACCGCGTGCAACGCGGCGAACAGCCAGTCGCCCGAACGGTCGCCGGTGAACACCCGGCCGGTGCGGTTGCCGCCGTGGGCGGCGGGGGCCAGACCGAGCACCACGACCCTCGCATTCGCGTCACCAAAGCCGGGGATCGGCCGGCCCCAGTATTCCTCGGAGGCGAACGAGGCGCGCTTCTCCCGCGCCACCTGCTCACGCCAGGCGACCAGACGCGGGCAGGCACGACACTCGGTGATCTCGCGCTCGAGCGCGGCGAGATCGCCGCTCAGCGGCCCAGGACCTCGTACTTGGCCTCGGTCGCGGCCTTCTGCGGTCGCCACCAGTCCTCGCGCTCGCGGTACCAGGCGATCGTCGCCCACAGCCCCGCCTCGAAGTCCCGGTACCGCGGCTCCCAGCCGAGCTCCTCACGGAGCTTGGTGGCATCGATCGCGTAGCGCAGATCGTGACCCGGACGATCGTTGACGTGTTCGTAGTCGTCGGGCGAGCGGCCCATCAACGACAGCATGAGCTCGACGACGTCCTTGTTGTTGCGCTCCCCATCGGCGCCGATCAGGTAGGTCTCGCCGATCCGGCCGCGCTCGAGAATGGCGAGCACGCCCGAGGAGTGGTCCTCGGCGTGGATCCAGTCGCGCACGTTCTCACCGGCGCCGTACAGCTTCGGACGCCGGCCCTCGAGGATCTCGGTGATCTGGCGCGGGATGAACTTCTCGACGTGCTGGAACGGGCCGTAGTTGTTCGAGCAGTTCGAGATCGTGGCCTGCACGCCGAACGAGCGCGCCCAGGAGCGCACGAGCAGATCGGAGCTCGCCTTCGTGCTCGAATACGGGCTCGACGGGTTGTACGGTGTCTCGGGCGTGAACTTCGCCGGATCGCCGAGCTCGAGGTCGCCGTACACCTCGTCGGTCGAGATGTGGTGCAGGCGCACCCCATGGGCCCTGACCGCCTCGAGGATCGTGTAGGTGCCGATCACGTTGGTCTGCACGAACGGCCACGGCGAGTGCAGCGAGTTGTCGTTGTGCGATTCGGCGGCGAAATGCACGACCGCGTCGCAGGAGGCGACGACCGGGTCGAGCGTCGCCGCGTCGCAGATGTCGCCCTGGATCAGCTCGATGCCGGCCCCATCGATGCTGGCGCGGTTGCCGGCGTAGGTGAGCAGGTCGTAGACCACGACCTCCCAGTCGGGCCGCTCGCGGCGGATGTGATGGACGAAGTTCGAGCCGATGAAGCCGGCGCCTCCGGTGACGACCAGCTTCATGCCGCGACCCCCGAGAGCTCGGTCATGAACGAGGCCAGGCCGTCCTGCCAGCTCGGCAGCACCGGGGCGTCGCGTTCGGAGCGCAGCACGCTGTAGGCGGGGCGCGGCGCGGGGGTCGGGTACTCAGCGGTGGTGATCGCCCTGACGCGCGGGATCGCCACGCCGCTCTCCCGCGCGCCGGCCTCGATGACCGCCCGGGCGAAGTCGCACCACGAGCACTCGCCCGAGGCGGCGAGGTGAACGATCCCGACCGTGCGCTCGCGCTGCTCGGCCAGGCCGACGAGGGCAGCTGCGAGGTGTCCGGTGAACGTCGGGGAGCCGATCTGGTCGCCGACGACGGCGAGCTCGTCGCGCTCGAGGGCGAGCCGCAGCATCGTCTTGGGGAAGCAGTGACCGCGGGCGCCGAACAGCCACGCGGTCCGGACGATCGTGTGCGCGCCGGGCGCGGCCCGCGCCACGGCCAGCTCCCCTCCGAGCTTGGAGCGCCCGTACTCCGACAGCGGCGCCACCGGATCGGACTCGAGATAGGGCGTGCGCTTGCTGCCGTCGAAGACGTAGTCGGTCGAGACATGGATGGTCCAGGCGCCACACGCGGCCGCGGCCGCGGCGACGTTGCCCGCACCGGCGCCGTTGACCGCGTGCGCCGCCTCGTGTTCGCTCTCGGCGCCGTCGACGTTCGTCCACGCCGCGCAGCCGATGACCACGTCGGGCCGGGCCTCGGCAACCGCAGTACGGACGGCCTCGGAATCGGTGATGTCCAGCTCCGCGCGGGAGAGCGCGATCGTGTCGTGCGCGGCCGCGCGAGCGGCGGTGTGCAGATCCAGGCCGAGCATTCCGCGCGCGCCCGTGATGAGAATGCGCATCGCCGTGAGGTTACGAGGTCCCCGTGTGGCGGATCAGATCCCGGGGGCGTTCGGCGAGAAGGGCTCGGCGTCGAGCCAGACCCCAAGTCCGCGGACCCACACCTTCCCCGCGCCGGGGTAGTAGACGGCGTCGCCGGCTTCCCGGGTGCCGTACACGAGGTACGTCAGGCCGTCGGCACCGGCGCTCAGCGCATGGCTGAGCCGGCTGGACGGCGGGCGTGCGATCACATCCCCGGGCGCAAGCGGATGCTCCTCGTCTCCCAGCGCAAGCGTGCCGCTGCCCGCAAGCACGAGGAACAGTTCCTCCTCGAGGGAATGACAGTGGGCGGGCGCCCCGGACTCGCCCGGCGGCAGGACGACGTGGTTGAGTCCCGCCGCCACCGAGCCCGCGGCTCGGCCGGCCTGGCGGATCTCCGCGGGCGGGAATGGGCCGGTGCCGAGCCCGTCGAGCGCGACCACGTGGGCGGGGCGCTCGGCCGCCGGAGCCGGCGCCCGGACGGGGCCCGCAGCCGCCTCGGCGGTGAACGGATGGGGCGCGTCGACCGGCACCCAGCGCGGGCCGCACCACATCACGCCCGCGCGAGGCAGGTACGTGATCGAGGTCTCGCTGCCACTCCCGAATGCGATCAGCTCGAGCCCGTTTTCGCCCGCCAGGAAGGTATGCGGCCGCGCGTCCGGACGATGGACGATCGTGTCCCCCGCGGTGACCCGGTAGGTCACGGCCTCGCCGTCGGGATCCTGGCCCTCCAGCTCATACCCGAGCCCGTCGCCCGAGAGCACGAAGAAGATCTCCTCCTCGTCTCCGTGGAGGTGGACGGGCATCTGCCGGGCGCCCGGCGGGACGACGTAGTGGCTGGCGCCGACCCGCGCGCTGCCCGCGGCGCTGGCGAGCCGGCGGCGGCGGAAGGAGATGTCGCCGCGGGTGACCTCATGCTCGGGGATGTCGGCGTGATGAGCGACGGCAGTGTGCACGGGCGGATCCTACGGGCGTCGGCGGGACTCGTCGATGATCCGGCGCAGGAACGCCACGACCCGCTCCCGGCGTTCGGCGGCGTCTCGCCCGTCGTGCGGTCCTGCGTCCGGTGCGGCGCGGCGGAGCGAGATGGCCTCCTCGACCAGCGCGCGTTCGCCGGGGTCGAGTTCGAGGCTCGAGCGGCACCATTCCCCCAGTTCGGAGTCGTCGAGCCAGAGCTCGCCCAGTTCGACGGGATCGCCGACGGGGACGGCGTGCTGGGCGAGGCTGTGCCAGACCACCGGGGTCGACATGTCCGCATCGCGGCGCACCAGGCCGCTGCGGTGATGCGGTCGCGAGCCGACCTGGGCCGGCGCCTGCGCCAGGTCCCCGTCCGTGAGGTACAGCACCTCCAGGTCGGGGGCCGCGCCGCCCAGGTCTGCGCGCACGTGCGCATGGATGTCGCGCAGTCGTTGGTCGTATGCCGGGTCGATCGAGTCGACGAGCGCGACCATGTCGATGTCGCTCGTCCCCGCCCACCAGTCGCCGAGCGCCGCCGACCCGATCACGAACGCGGCCAGCACGTCTTCGCCGCCGGCGGCGCGGTACCGCGTCGTGATCTCCATCACCTCCTGCGGCAGCGACACCACCGCACCGACGGTAGCCACGCCCGCACCGACGTGGCGGAGCGACTGGGCGCCGCAGACGGATGCCTCCGCCGCGACGCCCGTCTCACCCCTCCCGGGCCGGATCGTCCGGCCCCGTCGATCAAGGAGCCAGAATCGTGAGCTGGCCCGTGAGGTTTGCGCCGTTCTCGTTGAAGAGCTCGAATCCGGTGCCCCCGCACTGCGCGGGTGAGACCTGCTCCCAGTGGCCGGCCTCGCCGCCCGCGTCGTTGACCGACAGCGGCACATTCGTGCTGACGCCCGCCGGATAGGCGATGCAGAGCTGACCGGTCCCCGGGGCGTACACCGCGGTGAAGCCCTTCGACAGTGCCGGCTCGAACGCCGCGTTCCCGTTGACGTTGCCGCTGATCACGCCGTAGGCGGCGGCGGTGCCAGCGGCGCCAGGTGCGCCCGCAGCGCCGGCAGGACCCGCGGGACCTGTCGCGCCACGCGCCCCGCGCAGCTGAACGCCGTGCTTGAACAGCGTCGAGGTGAGGGTGTGCTTCTTGATGTTCGTGGCTGAGATCGTTCCCCTGGCGATCTGCTTGCCGGTGATCAGATGCGTGGCCGCCAGCGCGGTCCCGCCGCTGATGGCGATCATGAGAGCGAGCGTCGCGACGACGTTCGCGTAGGTCAGCTTGCCCGCGAGCCGGCGCGGGCCGAACTTCTTCTCCATAGTGGGTCCTTCCCGTGTTGATCGACTGTCGAGCCGGTCCTGGCGCCCCGGATGGCTCGTGTGGAAGGCAAGCTACGGGCGAGCCGTCAGATGAACGTCACATGGCCGCCGGACGCCCCAGTTGGACATGTGGACAACGCGGATTGGCCGCCGGGGGTTGGCGAAACCGGGCGGTTAGGGGTAGACCTTCGACCAATGTCCGCGCAGAGTGAGACCTCCCCCCGCAGGTACACGATCCCCGAGGGATGCCGTGACGAGCTGCTTGACGAGACCGGCGCGCCGCTGCCGCACGCCGCCGAGCTGATGGCCTCACTCCGGCGGCTCGGTCCCGAGGCGCTGCACGCCGCCGGCCGCCGGCGCGACGCGATCTTCATGCAGCAGGGGATCACCTTCGAGATCGCCGGCTCCGACGGCGAGCGCCGGGATCGCGCCTGGCCTCTCGACCTGGTGCCGCGCGTGCTCACCGGCGCCGAGTGGACGATCATCAAGCGTGGGCTCGCGCAGCGCATCCGGGCGCTCAACGCGTTTGTCGACGACGTCTACCACGCTCACGAGATCGTCCGCGCGGGGATCGTGCCGTGGTCGCTGATCGTCAGCCGCAAGGAGTTCGCGCGGCCGGTCCACGGGGTCCGCGCTCCGGGCGGCGTGTACTGCCACGTGTGCGGGTGCGACCTCGTACGTGACGGCGACGGCCGCTGGCGCGTGCTCGAGGACAACGTCCGGACGCCGTCGGGGATCTCCTATGTGCTGGAGAACCGCGTTGCGATGACGCGCCTGGTGCCCGAGCTGTTCGCCGGTCACCGGGTGCGCGGGGTCGAGCACTACCCGTCGCTGCTGCTCGACGCGCTGCGCGCGGTCGCGCCGGCGACCGAGTCGCACCCGACGATCGTGCTCTGGACCCCGGGCGTGATGAACAGCGCCTACTTCGAGCATGCGTTCCTCGCGCGCCAGATGGGGGTCGAGCTCGTCGAGCCCTCGGACCTCGTCGTGCGAGACGCCGTCTGTTACATGCGGACCACCGCCGGGCTGGAGCGCGTCCACACGATCTACCGCCGTCTCGACGACTCGTTCATCGACCCGCTCGAGTTCCGCCCCGACTCCCTGCTCGGTGTGCCCGGTCTGGTGCGCGCCTACCGGGCTGGCACGGTCGCGATCGCCAACGCGATCGGGACCGGCGTCGCCGATGACAAGGCGATCTACTACTACGTGCCGGAGATGATCCGGTTCTACCTCGGGGAGGAGCCGATCCTCGAGAACGTGCCGACCTACCTGCTCGCCAACGAGCGCGAGCGCGCCCACGTGCTCGGCCGCCTGTCGGAGGTGGTCGTCAAGCCGACCTCCGAGTCAGGAGGCAAGGGGGTGTTCATCGGCCCGCAGGCCTCGGCAGCGGAGATCGAGGAGCAGAAGCGCCTGATCGAGCACGACCCTCACGCCTGGATCGCCCAGGAGCTCGTGCACCTCTCGACCGCGCCGACCGACGTCGGAGGCCATCTGGAGCCACGTCACGTCGATCTGCGGCCGTTCGCCGTGTTCGGCGACGAGATCCGGATCGTCCCCGGCGGACTGACGCGCGTCGCGCTGCAGGAGGGATCGATGATCGTCAACTCATCCGCCGGCGGCGGATCCAAGGACACCTGGGTCCTCGACGACGGGACGGGCGTCGACGCCGCGCCCGGAACGCTTCCGGCCTACCGGCCGCCGCGCCTGCCCGACGTGCGCTACGGCGGCGGCTGGCAGGGCCAGGCTCAGCAGCAACAGCAGGCGCTCGACGATCTGACACGGGTGCCGCCCGCCCCGTGATGCTCGCCCGGATCGCCCAGGAGCTGTTCTGGCTCGGCCGTGACCTCACCCGAGCCGAGCACACCGCGCGCATCCTCGACGGCGCCTTTCACGCGGACGTCTCCGGCGTCCCCGGCGAGGGCGGGATCACGCTCTCCTGGGAGGGGGTGCTGGCCACGATCGGCGCCAAGCCACCCGCCCCCGGCGAAGAGGAAACCGAGGTGCCGGACCGCCGCCTCGGCCGCATCGAGGTGGCGCGCATGCTGACCCTCGACGACGACAGCCCCGCGTCGGTCGTCTCCTGCGTCGCCCGGGCTCGAGAGCGCGGCCGCACGATGCGCGACGTCATCTCGACGGAGATGTGGGAGGCGCTGAACTCCTTCTATCTGCTGCTCGGGCGCTATGACCTGCCCGCCGCGCTCCAGACCGGGCCGTACTCCTTCTACCAGGAGGTGAAGGAGAACTGCGGGCTGTTCTGGGGTCTGTTCGACCGCACGATGCTCCGCGACGAGGCGCGGGCGTTCCTGGAGGCCGGGGCGCGCGTTGAGGACGCGGACATGGTGCTGCGGATGCTGCGGGTCGCCATCCCGATCCGTTCGCTGCAGGACGACCGTCCCGCGCACGAGACCGAGGCGATCGCGCTGCTCCACGCGGTGGGTGGCTTCCAGGCCTATCGCCGCGCGGTCCGCTCCGCCCCCTCGGTCGTGCCGGTCGCGCGCTTTCTGCTGTTCAACTCCGCCTACCCCGGCTCCGTCGCCTCCTCGATCGACGGCCTCGCCCGGGCGCTCACGCAGGCTGACGCCCAGCCGCGCTCCTCGCCGCCCGTCCTGCGACTCGACCGCCTGATCGCAGACCTCGAGCTCCAACGGCGCGCGCCGGAGGCAGGCGGCGCGCTCGAGGACATCCTCGAACGCGTCCAGGACGAACTCGCGCTGGTCGATCGTGACATCGACGCCCGCTATTTTGCGATCGCCGCAATCGCGGCCGTCCACCTCTAGGTCCCGGCGATGAGCGAGGGGCCGACCGCCACGCCGCCCGGAATGAACTTCGCGATCCGCTTCCTGACCGAGTACGCCTACGACGCAGAGGTCGTCGACAACCTCAACGCGCTCCGGGTCAAGCCGCATGGCGGCGAGCGCCAACGCTGCGACGAGTTCTCGGTGCGACTGACGCCCGAGGTGCGCGTGCACCGACACGCGGACTATTTCGGCACCGAGGTCGTCGAGTTCGAGGTCTCCCGGCCGCACACGCAGCTCACGATCGACGTCCGCGCCCGGGTGTCGACGCGGGCGCCGGCCTCCCCGCCGCAGTCGAGCTGGGCCGCGCTCTCCGACGAGGCCTACCACGAGGCCGGCGGCGAATTCCTGCTGCAGACCGACGACGCGCCCGAGGGTGCCGGCGGAGACCAGCTCAGGGAGTTGATCGAGACCTCGCGCGCGGACTCACCCCTGCAGACCGTGCTGGCGGTGTCCGAACTCATCCCGGACCGCTTCGAGTACCGGCAGGGGGCGACGTTCGTCGACTCGACAGTCTCCGATCTGCTGCAGACCGGCGCGGGCGTCTGCCAGGACTTCGTCCATCTCGGGCTCTGCGTGCTGCGCCACCACGGGATCGCCGCACGGTACGTCTCGGGCTACCTGTTCGCCGGCGGCTCGGACGACGAGCGCGAGTCCGTCGAGGTGGACACCCACGCGTGGCTGGAGGCACTGCTGCCGCTCGACGGCCCGGGCGACCCGGCGTGGGTCGGGATCGACCCCACCAACCGCGGGCTGGCCGGCGAGACGCACGTCAAGATCGGGCACGGGCGCCACTACGCCGACGTCCCGCCGATCAAGGGTGTCTACCGCGGCGCCGCGAGCGCTGAGCTCACCGCGAGCGTGACGATGACGCGGCTGGAGCGCACCGACCCCGCGTCGATCGCGCGGTCCTGAGTCGCTTCAGTCGTTCTCGGGGGCCAGCGCGTTGACCAGCGACGACAGGCCGGCGGCCTGAGAGCCGGGGGTCGGCACGATCGGCTGGTGGGCCTGGGGAATCAGTCGCGCCCAGTACATCGACAGCTGACAGGAGCTCGCGGTCGTGCACGCGCCCGTGCTGAGGCCGGTCGCGTTGTGGACGATCGCCTGCGCCTGCGCGGACAGAAACGCCTGGTAGGCCGCGGAGCCGGTCGCCGCCGACCAGTCGGCGACCGCGTCATCGAGCAGCCCCTTGAAGACGGTGATGTTGTAGGACTGCCCGAGGCAGATCCGGGTCTGGCCCTCGCATGGCTCCTGCAGCACCCCCGCGATGAGCATTCTGTGGCGGGGCTCCAGCGCGCGGTTGATGAACACCGTCGCCTGGTTGATGTCCGACCGGTCGTGCATGAGCAGTCCCACCTGCACCAGCGCGTCCGCCATCTCGCCCTCGGTATAGGTCTGGGGCGGCCCCACCGCGCGGCAGTGGTTGTCCTGGGTGCGGTGGACGGCCCCGGTGCCCATGTCGACGAGCCCTGAGGCCTCCAGCCAGGACAGCGTGCGTGATGCGTCGGACCGCCACTCGGAGGCGAGGCCCGCGTCGGCGAGCGGGCCGTTGCCGGAGCGCATCTGCCCGAGCTGGGCGACGAGGTCGATGAACTCCGTGTCGGTGATCGTGTTCGGCGCATATCCGTCCTTGAACGGGATCGACGCCGCCCCACAGCGCTTGGGCTGCTCCTCGAGATAGCGCGCGTCGTCCTCGGCAACCGTCAGGTAGGTCGAGGCCGCGCTGGTGTCGTGCCGGACGCGCAGCTCGTACTCCGCCGCGTGGACCCATGCGATTCCCCACCACCCGGTGTCGTCCATGTAGTTGTTCTCGAAGTCCCGCGGCGCGTATGTCCCCGGCTTGGAGACGTTGTCGTCGTAGGTGGTCTGGATCACCTGCTGATAGGCCGAGCTCGTCGTGTGCAGCGTCGTCGCGGCGCGCACCACCGCGTCGAGCGCGAGCGCGGACTGCCACCAGGTTGGCGTGCGCCCCTTGCCCGTCGCCCGCTCCTCCTTGAGCGGGGCGTAGTCCCACAGGCCCGTGGAGGGGTCCCAGGAGACGGTCGAGTGGCCTCCCGAGCCGATCAGCTCGTCGAGCGCGAAGTCGGTGGCGCCCAGGATCCGGCGCCGCGGAACCGGGTCGCCGGTGGACACCCCGGGCGGGTGGACGAGCGCCGCCAGGCGGTGGAGATCGACCGAATGCGGTGGCGCGGCGGGGGCGGTCCCGTGCTTGACGAAGCGCAGGTAGTTCAGCTTCCAGGCGACCGCGCCGAGCGCGAGCACGACAACGGCGCCGAGGACCAACCCGCTGAGGACCGGGTGACTGCGGACTGGCGACATCGCAGCGAGGCTAGAGGGTGGCCATCCCTGGTCTGTGAGGAACGTATGAGGTCGTCGCCGAACGACGTGGGGCCCGGCGTCGTGCCGGGCCCCGTGAGTCGTAACCCGTCGAAACGGTGTCTCTAGGAGGCGATGCGCAGCGCGCGCGTCGCGTCCGCCACGGCACCACCCCGGTCGAGGGTCACCGTCGCCCGGTAGCTGCCGGCGCGGAGGTGGGAGCCCCGCCGGACGACGAACGTCGCCCGCCCGTGGCGGACCGTCAGCGCCCGGTCGACCACCACGCGGTGGCCCTCACGGATGCGCAGCCGCGCGGTGGTTGCCGCGCCGCTGCCGCCGTGGGTCCGCACGAGGACCCGGACCGCCCGAGCGCCCGAGCGCGTCGACAGCGCGAGCTTCGGAGCCGTCACCCGCGCCCTGCGGGCGGCGGCCGCCGAGACCGCGGCGTTCTGCTTGAACCCGGCGAAGCGCGCCGGGCTGATGTGGAAGTGGCGCACCACGTCGGACCCGCCCTTGGGCGGCTTGGCCTTGATCGTCTTCTCGACCTCGCCCGTCGTGTCGTTCATGATGATCGCCGGAGCCGATCCATAGCTCTGGTCGAAGTTGAACGCGTTCATGATCGTCCCCGCGGTCGAGTCCGCCGAGTTGCCACCGACCCGGCCGAGGTCCCAGTTGTCCTCGATGAACGCCGGGATCGATGCCTGCTCGGCGAACGTGCCGTCGACGTGGTTCGTCCTCGCCCAGGGGGAGACGACGAGCAGCGGCACCCGCGGTCCGACGCCGCAGCGGTCGGCGGTCGCGGCGCTGCTCACCGACGGGTCGCCGCACTGGCCGGGCCCGTTCAGCGTGTCCTGCGGCGTCTGGGACCCGCGGACGATCTGCCCGAGCTGGTGGTCGTACCACCCGTCGGAGTCGTCGTAGGTGATGAAGATCGCCGTGTTCGGCCAGAACTTCGACTGCTCGATCGCGTTGACCTCATCGACGATGAAGCGCTGCTCGTCAAGCGGATCGGAGTAGCCGGCGTGGCCGTCCTCGTACTCCGGCGCCTTCAGATAGGAGACCGCCGGCATGTAGCCCTGCTTCAGCGCGGTGTTGAAGGAGGAGAGGTCGTACTGGTGGTTGATCCCCTTCGGGAACATGGTGCCGACCTTCTCGGGCGTCTTGGTGGCGAGGTGGTACGGGTTCGACGTGCTGGCGTAGTACTGGAACGGCTCGTGGTGCGGGCTGTAGTCCGCGACCGTCGCACCGCCGATGTTCTGATGGGTGGCGCCGCACACCGGCTGCGGCTGGGACTGGGTGCTCACGGTCTTGGTGGAGGACGGAGTGAAACCGCCCTGGAACCAGCCCCAGGTGAGGTACCTCGCGTTGAGCAGGTCGCCGATGTTCTTGCCGGTCAGCTCGGCGGTCGTCCCGCCCGCCTCTCCGGGCCCGCTCGCCGTCGCCGAGCTGTTGGAGCACTCGTCGAAGTACGGGTCGATGTCGCCGTTGAGCGTGCCGTTGATGACCGCGCCGCTCGACCCGCCCTGCGCCTCGGCTCCGGTCGTGTCGCCGCTGATGACATTGACCGCTCCCGGCGAGGAGGGGCCGAACTGGGTGCCATAGAAGTTGTCGTTCAGTGTGAAGTGCTGGGCGAGATTCCACAGTCCGGTGACGGTGTTCCCGTCGAAGTAGTCCATCACGATCCCGTTCGGACCGTATGACCCACCGACTCCGGTCGGTGAGCAGCTGCCGCCGGTGGTGTCCTGGACGAACTTGTCCATGTTTCCGTTGTCGTCGGCTGACTGCTCGGGGGTGTAGCTGTGGTTCTGGTCGCAGGTCAGCGCCTGGGAGGGGCTGAGCCGCTGCGGGTTGTCCTCGTTGGGGTTGTCGTTCAGCAACGTGGGACTCAGCCCGTTGACCGACGGGGTGTTCGGCAGCGCGTTGAACTGCGGCTCCCCGGGGTTGTTCTGCGCGTTGGGATAGGTCGCGAAGTAGTGGTCGAACGAGATGTTCTCGTCGAACAGCACGACCACGTGCTTGATCGGCGTCGCCGTGGGCACCTGCTTGGACGCCTTGATCTGTTGGGCCGCGTTCTGCGGACCCGTCGACGAAGGCGTGCTCGCGGCGGACACGGAGATCCCGATCGCTGCCGCGCCCGCGGCGGCCGCCGCGGCTACCCCCGCCACCAGTTTCTTGCCGGTGTGCAAGTGGACTCCTTTATGGCTGGCGGCTGCTAGAGAGGTCGCCCCGCGGCCGCCTCCGCGAGTGCACCGGGATCCTTTTCGTTTCCGCGCGCCATGGTGTGTCTCAGGCGTCACCCGGCGGTGACCGTCGTGGTTACAGATCGGTCACGCCACGGTCACATCCGGATGGGCGGTCCTGACTAGCTTCGACGGTCGTCGACCACGCCGGCGTGGGCCGGCGTCGCGTGATGTCCGATACCAGCCCTTCACCGAGCCGCTCCCGCCGTCGACGGGTGCTCAGCACGGCGGCGCTGATCGCCGGGCTTGCTCTGGTGGCGCTTCTCGCCGCGGCGGTCATCCCGGCCCCGAGCCACCGGCCCGCACCGGAGCAGACCGGCGTCGTGTCGGTCGCGCACGGCAGCGACGCGGCGGAACCGGTGAGGGTGCACAAGGTGTTCGGATCCAAGGTCTCGGCCAGGCGGTACGGCACCCAGGTGTCCGAGCGGGAGAACGGGGTGAATAGCCGCGGACAGTACGTCTCGGACCTGACGCCGATCAGCTGGCGCAGGTTCCTGGGGCCGATCGCGCGGTACAAGCGCTACGCCGAGGCGTGGGCGGTCCGGCTCGGCCGGTCGCTGCGGCCGCTCACCGCCGCGCTGCGCGCCGACCACCGCCGCGCCGCCGAGCGCGACTGGGTCGTCTCCTTCGATGACTACCTCCACCTGGGCGCGGTCTACGGCTCCATCCCCGCGCGGCTTGACGATGCCCTGGCCGAGGTCCCCTCGTCCCGTAGCGAGACGAGGTTCCCGGGTCTGCACATGATCGAGAAGGGGCTATGGACGGGCAGGTCTCCCCGGTCCCTGCTGGCGACCGCATCGGCGATCTCCCGCGCCGTCGTGAAGCTGCGCCACACGATTCCGGGGATGTGGGTCGGTGCCTCCAGCTACATCCTGCGCGCGCACGAGATCATGGAGGACGCGCAGCGCGACCTCCTGTCCGGCGCCGAGGTGCCGTGGTCGAGGCGGGGCGTCAGCGCGACGGCGGCTGCGCTCGTCGCCGATCGCCAGGTGATCCAGACGCTGACGCCGCTGCTCGACGGCCGCGACAACACCCTCGGGGTCGTTCAGTACTGGGAGGTGCAGATGGCGGCGGCGCTGCGCAAGGTGCGCCGGCCGGACGGGACCTACCCGGCGCTGACCCAGCTCTCGACCGCCCAGCACGAACTGCTTGCGGGCACGCTGTCCGGAATCTGCACCGCGCTGGCGGCGGTGCCGGACACGCTCGAGCTGCGCCCGATTCCGCAGATCCCCCGCGACCCGGCAAAGCGATGACCGGCGTCAACCGGCGACGCTTCCTCACGCGCTCACTGACCACGCTCGGCGCCGGCGGAGCGGCCGCGGCGGCCGCGGCGCTGTCGGACGGCGGGGACGCGCGCGCCCAGCCAGGCGACTCGCTGCTCGAGCAGTCGCGTCAGATCGGCCTGCGTGAGCTCGACGTCCGCATCCCGTTCGACGGGCGCCACCAGTCGGGCGTGCTCACCGCTCGGCCGGCGCAGGCCACGTATGTGGCACTCGACTCGATCGCGTCCACCCAGGCCGACCTGTTTGAGGCGCTGCTCACCGTGTCCACACGCGCCCGGCAGCTGTCCCAGGGGACTGCCGTCGGCGAGACCGCGGTCGACGAGCCGCCGCCCGACTCGGGCATCCTCGGCCCCTACGACGCGCCGGACTCGCTCACGATCAACATCGCCTTCGGGCACTCTCTGTTCGACGCCCGGTATGGGCTTGCCCGCCATCGGCCGCGCCACCTCACCCCGATGCGCCCGTTCGCCCATGACGAGCTGGACCCGGCGCGCACCGGCGGCGACATCCTGCTGCAGATCGCCGCCGGACAGCGCGACACCGTCGCCCATACCGTCCGCGAGCTGATGCGCGAGTTCAGCGGAACGCTCGCCGTGCGCTGGATGCTCGACGGATTCACCACCGCGCCGCGCGACCGCGACCCCCGGTCGAGCCGGCGCAATCTGTTTGCGTTCCGCGATGGCACGGCAAATCCCCCGAGCCACGACGAGGCGATGATGGACCGGCTGACCTGGGCGCAGAAGGGCGCCGGCGAGCCGCGGTTCGCCGAGGACGGGACGTATGTGATCGTGCGGGTGATTCGCCAGCACGTCGAATTCTGGGATCGCGTCGGGATGCTCGAGCAGGAGCGCATGATCGGACGCGACCGGGTGAGCGGCGCCCCGCTCGGCGGCACCGGCGAGTTCGAGAACCCGGACTTCGGCTCGGATCCTCACGGCCGCCGGATCCCGCTCAGCGCGCACATTCGCCTCGCCAACCCGCGCACGCCCGCCACCGCCGGCCAGCGGATGATCCGTCGCAGCTACAACTACGATCGCGGCGTCGACGAGGCGGGCGACATCGACTGCGGGTTGATCTTCACCGCCTACAACCAAAATCCGCACCGTCAATTCGAGGCGATTCAAGTTCGGCTGGAGAACGAGCCGATGAGTGACTACATCACCCCGGTGGGCGGTGGCTACTTCTTCGCCCCGCGGGGAACCCGAGGCCCGGGGGACTGGGTCGGCTCCGGCCTCCAGGCCTGACCGACCAGCGCTCCGGTTCTCGACCCAGGCCATACTCGCAACGATGCTCGGACTTGGACACCCACGCTCGCACGCCGCTCGCGCGCTCTTCGCCGGCGCCACCGCGGCGCTCGCGCTCGCAGGTTGTGGATCCTCGTCCGCCGCCCGGCACTCGGCCTCCGGGTCGCGGCCTCCGACCGCCACCGTCCCCAAGGCGCACCCGCACGCCGTCGAGCCGGTTGCGGGCGCGGGCTCCTCGACGCTGCCCAAGGTCGCGACGGTGAAGATCGACACCCATCCGGGCGGCAGCTCGCTGGCGCGGCCCACGTCGCTGGTCGACGTCCGCCGCGAGCTGCGCCAGAGCGGCATGTCGGCGAGCCCCAACCAGGGGACGCTCACCTCCAACCTGCTGGCGGTCGCGCCCGTCGACGCGCCCGCCGCGGTGCAGGAGGTGATCGCCGCCGGCAACCAGATCTCGCACCTGCCCTACATCTGGGGCGGCGGCCACATGACCTACGAGGACACCGGCTATGACTGCTCGGGGTCGCTCAGCTACGTGCTCGCGGCCGCCGGGCTGCTCGACACGACGATGACCTCCGGCGAGCTGATGCACTGGGGTGACGCCGGGCCCGGCAAGTGGATCACCGTCTTCGCCTCGCCGGGCCACACCTTCATGTACGTCGCCGGGCTGCGATTCGACACCGTCGCGCTCGCCGAGAGCGGCTCGCGCTGGTCCAACCGCTCGGCCGACGAGCCGGACCTGAGCTCGTTCGTCGACCGTCACCCACCCGGTCTGTAGTCCGATCGCGCCCGCCCATGCGCGGACCTAGCGCATCCCGCGGACGACTCGGGCGCCGGGTTCGCGCCGTTACGCAGGGGTTTTTCGGTAATCGCTGCCGTCCGATACCGGGCGTATCGTCGCCGGGCGATGCAGGTTCGTGAGCTTTCAGTCGGTCTGCGAATCGAAGCGCCGCTGGTCGTGCGCGAGCTCAAGCTCCGCACCCGCCGTGACGGCAGCGAGCTGCTCACGTTGCGACTGTCCGATCGCACCGGCTCGGTGCCCGCGGTCGTCTACGACGGCGTGCATGACGCACGCGAGACCTGCCGGGCGGGGATGATCGCCCACGTCTGCGGCGTGATGACCGAGGACGAGCGCTTCGGCCCGCGGCTCGTCGTCGAGTCCGTGCGGCCCGCGGCCGAGCACGAGTACGACGCCTCCGAGCTGCTCGACGGGCCTTCGCGCCCGATCGAGCTGCTCGAGCAGGATCTGCGTGAGCTTGAGGCGACGGTCCAGCGGCCGTGCCTGCGCGCGCTGCTCGGCCTCGTCCTGGGTGAGGGCAGCGAGAGCTGGGAGCATTTCCGCGTCGCCCCCGCCGCCAAGCACTACCACCAGGCCTACCGCGGCGGGCTGCTCGAGCACTCGCTCGGCGTCGCCCAGGCGGTGAGCGCGATCTCCGCCACCTTCCCCGGCATCGACCGCGACGTGGCGGTCGCGGGCGCCCTGGTCCACGACATCGGCAAGCTCGACGCCTACGAGATGCACGGCGAGGCGATCGAGATGAGCGACGGCGGCCGTCTCTACGGCGAGATCCCGCTCGGCTACTTCCGGATCCGCACGGCGATCGAGTCGCTGCCGGACTTCCCCGCCGACGTCGCCCAGGCGCTGCTGCACATCATCCTCAGCCACCACGGCTCGCTCGAGCACGGCAGCCCGGTCGTCCCCGCCACGCGCGAGGCCGCCCTCGTCCACGGTATCGACAGCCTCGGCGCCCGCCTCGGCTCCTTCGACCGCGTCGAGAAGGCCCTTCCCGATGGCCAGCAGTGGTCCGGCTACGACAAGGGGCTCGGCGGCGGGGCGTTCTTCGCGGCTGGGGTCGAGCGGGCGGCCTGACCCCGGCTCCCTGAGCCGGCGGCGAGCGGGCGGCCTGACCCCGCTCCCTGAGCCGGCGGCCACCGCGAGGTGGCGCGCCGGGCAAATCCGCGCAAATTGCGTGCCGATCTGGTCACGAGAACCGCGAGGTCCCGAGCGGCCCGTCTACAGTCAAAACGGGGATGGCCAAGGACACCGAGAAACTGATCCGTCAGCTCTCGCTCATCTCGTACCTGATGGCCGAGCGGCGGCCGGTGACGGCACCTGAGATTCGGCGAGACGTCGAGGGCTACAGCGTGATGAACGAGGACGCGTTCGCGCGGCGCTTCTACGCCGACCGCTCGGAGCTCGAGGCGCTGGGAATCGCGCTGGCGGTCGAGAAACCGGTCGACGGCCTGGTCGAGCAGGAGAACTACTCGCTGCCGCCGGAGAACTTCCACCTGCCGCCGATCGAGTTCTCAGACCAGGAGCTGGCGGCGCTCCATACCGCGCTGCAGCTGCTCGACGGCGAGTTCGCGTACGCCGAGCCACTGCGGCTGGCGCTGCAGCAGATCTCATGGGGGCGCCCGAGCCCTCTCTCACGACCGAGCAGAGCACGGTGGCGCTCGGGATCACCGGCTCCGCGGGCGGCCACGAGGTCTCCTCGCGGCTGGCCAAGATCGAGACCGCGATCTTCCGCCGCAAGACGATCGTCTTCGATTACCACACGATGGAGCGCGACGACGTCGGCACGCGCAAGGTCGATCCCTACCAGCTGCTCTACCAGGGCGGGCAGTTCTACCTGGTCGGACGCTCCCACGAGCGCGACGCGATCCGCGTCTTCCGGCTGTCGCGGATTCAGGGCAAGGTCGGCTACGCGACGAAGGCCGAGCATGATTTCCAACGCCCGACCGACTTCGATCCGCGCGGCTACGCCGACCGTATCGGCTGGCAGTTCGGCGACTCCGTCGGCACGGCGGAGGTGTGGATCTCGGAGCGGATCGCCTGGCAGATCGAGCGTCATTTCGGCCGCTACGGCGAGATCCGGCCTGACCCGGATCCCACCCGCCCCGACGACCGCGTGTTCGTCACCCACTACGCCAACGTCCGCCAGCTGATCGCCTGGGTCCTCGGGCTCGGCGAGAACGCCCGGATCAGCGGTCCGCCGCCGCTGCTGGCCGAGATGCGCGAGCGGATCGGCCTGCTCGTCGACCGCCATCGCGCAGAGCCCCAGATCGCCGACGAGCTGCCCGGCGCCGCCGAGGCACACGCCGCTGAGGCGCTCGAGCGTCCAGCCGGGCGTCGCGGGGACGACGACGGGGAGGGACGGGGCGATGCCGCGATCCGCCCCGAGCGGTTCGCGCGGCTGGTCACGCTCGCCTCGATCCTGATCGAGGCCGGCCGTGGCGGCCGGGTGCTCACCGAGACCGACCTGCGCGCCGCGCTCCAGGTCTCCGACCAGGAGCTGCGCGAGGACATCGCGCTGCTCAACGTCGTCAACTTCGGCGCCGGCACGTACGTGCTCTACGCGGAGATCCTGCCCGACGGCACCGTCGAGGTCGATCCCGAGCCCTACGGCGATTCGTTCGCCCGCCCGGCGCGGCTGCTGCCTGTCGAGGCCAAGGCACTGATCGCCGCGATCGACCTGATCGGCGAGCACATCCCCGAGGGATCGCTGACATCCGTGCGCTCCAAGGTGGTCGCGGCGCTCGGCGAGGATCCGGCCGACGAGGGGCTGCAGTTCGCCACCGCCGGTGGCGACGATGTCGAGATCGCACGGGTCGTCTCGCAGGCGATCGCCTCGCGCCGGTTGCTCTCGTTCGAGTACTACAAGGAGAACGAGGACGAGTTCTCCGAGCGGACCGTCGAGCCGTATGCGCTCATCAACGGCCGCGAGGGCTGGTACCTCGGCAGCTACGACCCCGCCCGCTCCAGCATCCGCCACTTCCGGCTGGATCGCATCAAGTCGGCGACGGTCACCGACACCTCGTCGAGCCGCGCTCCGACGTCGACCCGGCCGCCGACGCGGGCGGGTGGCCGCGCACCGGCGAGGTGCCCGCCTCCAGCCGCGCGCGCGTCTGGATCTCCCCCGAGCGCGCCCGCTGGGCCCGGGAGGAGCGCTCGGTCGTCGCCGAGCTCTCCGACGGCGCCGTGATCGTCGAGCTCGGGTTCGCCGGGGTCGACTGGCTCGTGCGCGAGACCTTGAAGGAGGCGGGCGACGCGGTCGTGCTCGAGCCCGCGGAGGCCCGCGAGGCCGTCCGTCGCGCCGCCGAGGCGATCGGCGCGGACGCCGCGCTCGTCGGCAGCTGAGCCCGATCGGGCGGCCGCGGGCGCCGAACCGGGGCATGCTGCAGACCCATGATCGGCGGACACCGAACGGCTGGACGAGCTCGTGCACCAGGGCGACGTCGTCGTCCTGTCGGGCGCCGGGATCTCGACCGAATCGGGGATCCCCGACTATCGCGGGCCGACGGGAGCCTGCGCGCCGGCTGCCGATGACGATCAACGAGTTCACCGGCTCGCCGACGGCGCGTCAGCGCTACTGGGCGCGCTCGCAGATCGGCTGGCGGCGGATGTCGGGGGCGGCGCCGAACGACGGCCACCGCGCGGTCGCCGAGCTCGAGCGCGCGGGCGCGCTTGCCGGGATCATCACCCAGAACGTCGACGGGCTGCACCAGGCGGCGGGCGCGCGGGACGTGATCGAGCTGCACGGCAGCCTCGCCTGGGTCGTGTGCCTGGAGTGCGGCTCCCGGACCGCACGGGCCACGCTCGACGAGCGACTGCGGGCCGCGAATCCGGGGTTCGAGGAGGTGTCGACTCGCCGTCCCCGAGCAACCCCGACGGCGACGTCGAGCTCGCCGACGAGCACGTCGCCCGCTTCCGGCTGGTCGGCTGCGAGTGCTGCGGCTCGGATCTGCTCAAGCCCGACGTCGTCTTCTTCGGCGAGAACGTGCCGCGGCCGCGGGTCGACCGCTGCTACGAGCTCGTGACCGCCGGCGCCTCGCTGCTCGTGCTCGGCTCCTCGCTGACCGTCATGTCGGGGCTGCGCTTCGTCCAGCGCGCCCACCGTGACGGGCTCCGGTGGCGATCGTCAACCGCGGGGTGACGCGCGGGGACGCGCTGGCCGACCTCAAGCTCGACGCTCCGCTCGGGCCGACGCTCACCGGGCTCCTCGCCGGCGCCCAGCGGGCGCACGCCGATCACGCGCTGAACACCGCCGGCCGGCGGGCCGCCGTGTGCCGGTTCTCGGGGATCGGCAGCCCGAGGTTGCCGCGCAGGGTGGACGACTCGTACTCGGTGGCGGAAGATCCCGCGCTCGCGCAACAGCGGCACCACCTCGTCGACGAAGCGCCGGAACTGCGAGGGCTGCTCGAGGTGGATGTTGAAGCCGTCGAGGCGCCGCCGCCGCGAACCACTCCGCGATCGGGTCGGCGACGTGCTCGCCGTGCCGACGAACGGCCGGCTTCGGCGCCGAGAACGCTCGACGGTCTGGCGCAGGGTCAGTGCGGCTCGGCGCGAGCTCGGTGATCTTGTCGGCCTGCGTCTTCCAAGCTGAGCTTCGCGGCCTCGCGCACGTCGGGGAAGGGCGCGTCGGGGTCGTACTGGCTGAAGTCGTGCCAGCCGAACGGGCGGCCGAACTCGCCCGGGCGCGGTCGAAGTCGTGGTCGTCGGCCTGGGCCTGCTCGAGAGCGCGCGCCTCGTCGTCGGTGTCGCCGACGAAGACGGCGATGCCGGGCATGAGATCAGGTCGTCGGGGTCGCGGCCCTTCGCGACGGCGCGGCGCCGCATGTCGTCGCGGAAGGCCTGGCCGGCTCGAGTCGAGGGGGCGTGGGTGAAGATGCCCTCGCCGAACGGCGCGCCGAGGTCGCGGCCCTGGTCGGAGTCGCCGGCCTGGAAGATCACCGGCTGGCCCTGCGGCGAGCGCTCGATGTTGAGCGGGCCCGGCACCGGGAAGTAGGTCGCCCTCGTGGTTCAGCGCGTGCTGCTTGGTCCGGGTCGAAGAAACGCCGGTCTCGCGGTCGCGCGGGAAGGCGTCGTCCTCGTAGGAGTCCCAGAGGCCCTGGATGACCTCGAAGAACTCGTGCGCGCGGCCGTAGCGGGTGTCGTAGTCGTAGTGCTCGTCGCGGCCGTAGTTGCCCGCCGTGCCGCGTCGCCGGTGGTGACGACGTTCCAGCCGGCGCGACCGCGGCTGATCAGGTCGAGGGAGGCGAAGCGGCGGGCCAGGTTGAAGGGCTCGTTGTACGAGGTGGTCGCGGTGCCGACGAGGCCGATGTGCTTCGTCGTGACGGCGAGCGCCGAGAGCAGCGTCAGGGGCTCGAGGCGGTTGAGGTAGTGGGGCGGCGAGTTCGGCGTGATGAACTGGCTGTCGACGATGAAGACCAGGTCGAACTTCGCCTCCTCGGCGACACGCGCGTGCTCGATGTACCAGTCGACGTTGACGCTCGAGTCGACGGGCAGGTCGGGGTCGAGCCAGTTGAAGTGGTGGCCGGGGCCGCCCGCGCCGTAGAGGATCGCGCCGAGCTTGAGCTGTCGTGGTCATGGTGTCGCTCTTTCTTGAAGAGGGTCTGGGCTGGAGGTGAACGGTTCGAGGACGCGGAAGCCGTGGGTGCCGTCGCGCTCCAGCTGGGCGACCAGCCCGTACTCCCACTCGAGGTAGGCCTGCATCGCCTGCGGCGGGGACGTCGGTGCCCTCGTAGGGCGCCGGTAGCGGCCGGCCGGTGGCGTCAGGTAACGCTACGGCCCTCACCGGGCGCTGGAGCGGCGGCGGGCGGGACGCCCAGGCTATCCTGTCCTACCTCGAGGCCGACCACCCATGCCCCGGCAGCCCGGTGCGCGAGGTCTGTGACGCCGAAGGCGACGAGCGCCTGCTCGGCGGCGGTCACGACGAGACGTGGCGGCCTGTGGCCGCCTCGAATCCCCGCGCAGCAGCGCCGCCCGGCTCGCCCACCGCGCCGTGGGAACGTGCCCGGCGAGTTGGTCGCGCAGGCGCCCGAGGTCGAGGACGGCGATCGCCGGATCGGCCAGTGACGCGGCGAGCTCGCCCGCGGTCCAGCATTCGATGTCGGGCATCGGCGGCGTCGGTCCCGGCGCGGGCCCGCGCTCGCCGCCGGCCGCCGCCCGGACGCCGTCGAGCACCGCCACCTCCCAGCCCATCTGCGCCAGCCACGATGCGGTCATGTCGGCCTCGGTGCCGCCGTCGTCGGCGAGCACCGGAGCGCCCCGCGGATCGGCGCGTAATGGTCGGTCTCCTGGACGAGCTGGCCGCCCGGAGCGCAGCGGAAGCCGGGCAGATGGCTCTCCTCGAACGCCTCCGGCGAGCGTACGTCGAACAGGTACAGCGTCCGGTCGGCCTCACGCACGAGCGCGCTCAGCGCCGCCGCCCGGAGACGACCCACCCCGGCCCGGTCGGCCAGCCGCCGGGCGGCCGCACGGGCCCGCTGGCTCACCGGGGCTTCGATCCGGCGGTCCTGGCCGGTCTCGAGCTCGAGGCCGGCCAGCGTCCAGCCGATCGTGCCGTTGCGCAGCGCGGCCACGCGCGGCGCGATCCCGCGTTGATCAGCGACTGGGCGCCGATGATCGAGCGGGTGCGCCCGGCGCAGTTGACGACCACCAGCCCGTCCCCGCCGGGCGAGTCCCGCGACCGCGCGCACGAGCGTCCGCCCGGGGCGCTGGCCGCCGACGGGATGCTCATCGTCCGGTACTCGTCCGGGCGCCGGGCGTCGAGCACGGTCACCGGCGCGCCCGCGTCGAGCAGCCGGCGCAGCGCCTCCGGCTCGATCGACGGGGTAGCGAGCCGCTCGGCGACCAGCTCGCCGAACGCCTTGCTCGGCGAGTTGACGTCGGCGAAGAACTCCCCGCCGTCCGCCAGCCATTCTCGAGCCCGCCGGCGAGCCGGCGCACGTCCCGATAGCCAAGCTCGCTGAGACGCTCCGCCGCCCGGGCGCCGTCGGATGGCCTCGCCGTAGACGACCAGCGGCACCTCGGCGCGGGCAGCGCCGCAGCGCCTCGAGCTCCAGGCGGTCCGCGCCAGGCACGCGGCGAACAGCGGATGGCCCTGGGCGAACTCGCCTCGGGACGGACGTCGAGCAGCCCGAGCTCCGCACCGGCGCGCAGCGCCTGCCGGACGTCCTGCGCGGCGCCGCCGGGGCGCGGCCGTGCTCGATCGCCTAGAGGCTGACGGCGGCCGACGCGCCCGTCAGGAGCCGACGCCGCGCGGGCCGGACGCGCCGGATCCGGCGCGCAGCAGCGGGATCAGCTCGCGCCCGTAGTCGACGGCGTCGTCGTAGGGGTCGAAGCCGCGGATCAGGAAGGGTCGATGCCGAGGTCGTGATAGCGCAGCAGCGACTCGGCGACCTGCTCGGGGGTGCCGACCAGCGAGGTCGCGTTGTAGGCGGCGCCGGTCAGCCGGCCACCCCGTACCACAGCCGATCGTCGTGGACGAGCGCCTCCGCCGCCTGGGCCCGCAGCCGCTGCCCGCCGACCGAGACGTGTTGCGGCGCTTCAGCCCGTGCTTCGCGTGGGCGACGAACCGCGACCTGGTCTACCGGGGCCGACTCGCTCGGCGGTGGCGGGCTCGATCCGGCGGCGCGCGCCCACGCCTCGGCCTCGGTGTCGCCCAGGATCGGCCGGACCGACAGGCTGAAGGAGACCTCGCGGCCGCCCGGCGGCCGCGTCCCGCACCGCACGATCCGCTCGGCGATCTGGCGGGCGGCTCGCCCCACAGCATGTACACGTCGGCGTTGCGGGCCCGCCCCCGACCGCGGCGTCCGACGCGCCGCCGAAGTACAGCGGGATCGGGGCCGCCGGGCGGACCCGGCTGGGGCGCCGGTGAACGAGTAGAACTCGCCCTCGAAGTCGACGGGCTCGGAGGTGAGCACCGCGCGGAGCACGGTCATGAACTCGGCGGTGCGGCGGTAGCGCTCGTCGTGGCCGAGCCGGTCGCCCTCCCGGCGCTGGTCGGCCTCGTCGCCGCCGGTGATGTGGTGGATGGCGACCCGCCCGCCGCCGGTGAGATGATCGAGGGTGATCAGCTTGCGGGCGACCAGCGAGGGGGCGACGAACCCGGGGCGATGGGCGATCAGCACCTTGAGCCGGGTGGTGTGGCCGAGCACGTGGGCGGCGATCGCGAAGCCGTCGGGCTGGGCGCGCCGTAGCCGATCAGCACCCGGTCGAACCCGCTCTGCTCGTGGGCCTGGGCGAACTCGGCCAGGAAGCCCGGGTCGATCGCGCGCTCGGTGATCGAGCCACGGGTCTCGGAGACCTCCTGGGTGGCGACCATGCCGAGGATCTCGAGCGGCATTGGTTGGTTCCTTTCGCGTGTGGGCTCAGCGCGTCGCGCCGGCGAGCGGTCGGGGGAGGTCGAGCGGCGGGTGCTTGCGGCTCGCGGCGAGCGTGCGGCGCCAGCTCTCGGCGTGGTGGCAGGCGACCTGGACGGGCCGGCGGCGGCCAGCTGTGGCGCGGTCGCGCAGGCGGCCGTCGCGAACGGGCAGCGCGCGCGTAGACGCAGGCTCCGGCGCCGGCGGGCGCAGGAGGATCGCCCGCCGGGCGCCGGAGTGACTGGGGCGCGGGCCCGCATGGTCGGCGACGCTCGGCGCCGAGGCGACGAGCAGCGCCGAATAGGGATGGCGCGGGACGCCGAGCACCGACGCGGTCGGGCCGTCCTCCAGCACCCGCCCGCGGTACAGGACCGCGATCCGGTCGGCGATCGCCGCCAGCGAGCTCAGGTCATGGGAGATGACGAGGATCCCGATCCCCAGCCGGCCCCGCAGCTCGTCGAGCAGGCGCAGGATCTGGTTGCGGCTGCACGCGTCGAGCGCCGAGACCGGCTCGTCGCAGACGAGCAGCCGCGGTCCGCCGGCGAGCGCGCGGGCGATCGCGACGCGCTGGCGCTGGCCGCCGGAGAGCTGCGCGGGATGCCGGTCGGCCATCGCCGCCTCCAGGCCGACCTGCTCAAGCGCCTCCCGTGCGCGGGCGTCCAGCTCCGCGGCCGCCAGGCCGCCGCGGATCGCAAGGCCCTCGGCGACGATCGCGCCGACGCGCAGATCGGGATCCAGCGAGCGCAGCGGGTCCTGGAAGACGAACTGGACCGCGCCGGCGCGACGGAAGGCGCGCAGCGCGGAGCCGCGCAGCGCCGACACCGTCGTGCCCGCGACGCTCACGGTCCCGGCGGTGGGCGCGTTGATCCCGAGGATCGTCCGCGCGAGCGTCGTCTTGCCCGACCCGGTCTCGCCGATCAGGCCGACGATCTCGCCGGCGCCGACGTGCAGCGAGACGTCGTGCAGGATCTCCGCCGCGGCGCGGCCGCGGCCGAGCGAGACCTCGACGCCTCGCACCTCGAGCAGTCGCTCGCCTCCGTCATGGGTGAACCTCCGAGAGCTCGGCGACGACCCGCGGGTCGTCGACGCGTTGGCAGCGAACCTCATGGCCCGCCCCGACAGCCCGATCGCGACCGGCGCGCCACGGCACTCGTCGGCCGCGAACGCGCAGCGGGCGGCGAAGCGGCAGCCGTCGATCGGCGCGCCGACCTCAGGGGGCTGGCCGGGGATCGTCTCCAGCGCGCGCCGGCGGTAGTCGCCGACCGAGGCGACCGTCAGCAGCGCGTGCGTGTAGGGGTGGCGCGGGCGGCGCAGGATCTCATGGGCGGGGCCGTGCTCGACGACCTCTCCGGCGTAGAAGACGACGATCCGGTCGCACAGCTCGGCGATCACCGCGAGGTCGTGGGAGACGAAGATCACCGACAGCCCGCGCTCGGCGCGCAGGCGCAGCAGCAGCGCGATGATCTCGGCCTGGACGGTGACGTCCAGCGCCGTGGTCGCCTCGTCGGCGATCAGCAGCTCGGGCTCGCAGCTGATCGCGATCGCGATCAGCGCCCGCTGCGCCATCCCGCCCGACAGCTCGGACGGGTACTGGCCGTAGACGCGGCGGGGATCGTGCAGGCCGACGGCGGTGAACAGCTCGATCGCCTCGTCGCGCGCGGCGGCGCGGCCCAGGCCGCGCTTGACCCGGAGCACCTCGGAGAGCTGGCGCCCGACGGTCAGCGACGGGTTGAGGTAGGAGGTCGGGTCCTGGAAGACGGCGCCGATGCGGGTGCCGTGCACCGACTCCCAGCCGCGGCGATCGAGCTCGGCGACCTCGCCGCCGTCGAACGCGATCCGCCCTGTGTGCAGCTCGCAGCCGGAGGGGAGCACGCCGAGCACGGCGCGGCAGGTGAGCGTCTTGCCGCTGCCGGACTCGCCGACCAGCCCGACGGTCTCACCGCGGCCGACGCGCAGCGAGACGTCGCGCACCGCGGTCCGCGCGCCGTTCTGCACCGAGACGGTGAGGCCGTCGACGGTCAGCAGCGCCGTGGTGGCCTGCTCAGCCGGCGATGAGATCGCCATGGCCGGCTCCGGGATGGGGAGGATCGGATCGACGAGCGCCGGCAGCTGGAGGCGGGCACGTGGTCGCGGACGGCGTCGGCGAGCGCGTTGAGCGCGCCGACGGTGAGCGCGATCAAGGCGCCGGGGATGAACGGCGCCCACGGCGCCTGGGCGAGGTAGTCGAGGTCCGAGGACAGGACGCCGCCCCAGGTCGGGGTGGGCGGCGAGACGCCGATCCCCAGGAAGGTGAGGAACGAGACCGTGAGCAGCGCGTAGGCGGCCGCCGAGGCGGCGGTGACGGCGAGCGTCGGCACCACCTTGCGCAGCACGTGGACCCGGATCACCCGCCAGCGTCCCGCGCCGAGCAGCGTCGCCGCCTCGACGTACTGGGTGTGGGCGAACTCGAGCGTCGCGGCCCGGATCACGCGGAAGAACAGCGGCGCCATCAGCACGCCGATCGGGACCATCGCCTGGGTGAGGCCGTTGCCGATCGCCGCGGTCACCGCGACCGCGAGGATGATCGAGGGCAGCGTCATCAGCGCGTCGACGATCCGCGAGAGCCCCCAGTCCAGCCAGCCGCCGACGACGGCGGCCACGATGCCCGGGATCGTGCCGAGCACGACCGCGATGCCGACCGCCTCCAGCGTGGCGAGGACCGACAGCCGCGTGCCGCCATCAGCCGGCTCAGCACGTCGCGCCCGAGGTAGTCGGTGCCGAACAGGTGGTGGCCCGACGGTCCCTGGTTGATCGCGTTGACGTCCTGGTGCAGCGCGCCGTAGGGCGCCAGCAGCGAGCCGAACGCGCACAGGAAGACCACGACCGCGAGGATCACGACCGCGGCGATCGCCGACGGACGGCGCAGGACCCGGGCGGCCATCAGCGGTCATCTCCCGGGCGCAGCCAGCGCAGCAGCTCGTTGACGACGAGGTTGGAGACGATCACCACGAGTCGTGACCAGCAGCACGCCCTGCACGACGGGGATGTCGTGGGTCTCGGCGCTGTTGAGCACGAGCTGGCCGAGACCGGGCAGCGAGAACACCGCCTCGGCGGCGACCGCACCGGTGATCAGCAGCGGCACGTCGTAGCCGAGCACCGTCACCGCGGGGCCGGGCGCGTTGCGCAGCGCGTGGCGGATGAGGATCCGGCGCCGGGGCAGGCCGCGCACCTGGGCCCCGACGATGTAGTTCTCGTCCAGCACCGCGACCAGCGAGGTGCGCAGCTGGCGGGCGATGTCGACCGCGATCTGGGCGCTGAGCGCGAGGCTGGGCAGGATGATGTGCTCCAGCCACAGCGGGACGCTCGCCCCCGGCGAGACGTAGCCGTTGCCGGGCAGCAGCCGCGCGCCCATCGCGAAGATGACGACGAGGATGATCCCGACCACGAACGCCGGCAGCGTCGAGAGCACCGAGCAGACGAACGTCAGCGTGTGGTCGAAGATCCCGCCGCGCCGGGTGGCGGCGAGGATTCCCGCCGCGCCGCCGACCACGATCGCGATCAGCGCCGCCAGGCCGACGATCGAGAGGTCGACCGGGAACCGCTGCGAGATGCTCTGGCTGACCGGGATCTGGGTGAAGTAGGAGCGGCCGAGGTCGCCCTGGACGGCGCGGGAGAGCCAGTGCAGCCACTGGACCACCAGCGGCTGGTTGAGCCCGAGCGCGCGGTCGAGCTTGGCGATCGCCGCCGGCGTGGCGTTGCCGGTCTGCCCGAGGATCGTCGCCGCCGGATTGCTCCCGGAGATCGCGCCGAGGCTGTAGATGATGAACGAGCTGATGGCGACGATCGGGACGAGCACGGCCAGCCCGGCGCCGAGCCGGCGGGCGACCGCCACCGAGCGCCGGGCGCGCGGTCCCGCGTGGGCGGCGGGGACCCGAGGCCCGGCGCGACGCTGATGTCGGCGATGCTCACGGCCGATCCTCAGCCGCCGACCCGCACGCCTTCCCAGCGCTGCTGGACGAAGTCGTGCGGGATCCCGGTGACGTTCTTGTCGATCGCGAAGATCCGCGGGGTCGTGTAGAGCCAGATGTGGATGGGGTCGTCCTTGACCGCGGTGGCGACCGACGACTGGAGCGCGGACCCGTAGCCGGCGGCGGTCAGCGGTACCCCGAGCGTCTTGGAGAACCCGTTGGAGACATTCGCGGACTCCTTGGCGGTCTTGCCGTCGACGTTCATCAGGCCCTGCTGGTCGTAGAGGACGTCGAGCATCTCGATCGGCGACTCGCGTCCTGCGGTGCCGTCGATCGCGAACGAGACGGTCTTGTTGACGTACAGCGCCTGGGTGAACGTCGCGCTCGGGACGTCCTTGATCGTGACCTTGAGCCCGACCGCCTGCAGCTGGCTCTGCAGCTGCTCGGCAAGCGAGTCGTCAGCGGGGCCCAGGCCGTTGGTGAGGGTGATCGGCGTCTTGGCCGCCGCGCCGGCCTGGGCGATCAGCTTGCGGCCTTGGCCGGGTCGTACGGGTACAGGTTCCCCAGCTTTGGGTCGTAGCCGACGTAGCCCTTGGGGAACGGCTGGTAGGAGACCGAACCGTAGCCCGCCTTCTGGACCTTGACCAGCGCCTGGCGGTTGATCGCGTAGTTGATCGCCTCGTCGACCTTCGGGTTGTTGAACGGCGCGGTCGTCGTCTGGGTGTCGATCTCGGTGACCACCTCGGACGGGATCGCGACGATCTTGAAGCCCGCCGACTTGGCCGCCGAGGCGAGGTTGCCCGGGATGTAGGCGACGTTGACCTGCCCGGACTCCAGCGCGGCCAGGATCTGCTGCTGGTTGGTGATGTCCTGGACGCTGAAGTTCGCGAGGTGGATGTCCGAGGCGTCCCAGTAGCCGGCGTTGCGCATCAGGTCGGCGTGCGAGTCGGGCACGTAGCTGGTGAGCGAGAACGGCCCGGCGCCGTCCGGGTGGGTCGGGATCTGCGTGGGGTCTTCATCGCTTGGGGCTGACGACCATCCCCGTCTTGCCGCCGAGCAGCTCCGGCACCTGGTAGTCGACGCTCGTGAGGTCGAGCGTGAACACGGTCGGGCTCTTGACCATGACCTTCTTGATCACGGCCAGCTCGGAGGCGATCGTCGAGTTGGCCTGGTGCAGGCCGCGCTGGATGTTCTGCTTGACCGCCGCGGCGTTCAGCGGCGTGCCGTCGGAGAACTTCAGCCCGGGCGCAGCGTGAAGGTGACCGCCGGCCGCCGTCGGTGTACTTCCAGGACTGGGCCAGGCCCGGACCGGCCGAGCCGTTGGGGTTCAGGCGCGTGATCGACGCGTAGACGAGCGAGAGCACGTGCACGTCCCAGCCGGCCGTCGAGGTGACCGGGTCCCAGGAGGTGGGCAGCTCCCACTCCCAGTTGAGCGTGCCCGAGCCGCCGCCGGTGAGCTCGACGAGACGTCGGACGCGGTCGCGCTCCCCTGTCCGCTGGAGGCCTCGCTGGAAGCGCCACCGCTCTGCACGGTGGGCGTCGCGCTGGACCCGCAGGCGGCGAGCCCCAGCGCAGCGGCGACTGCGGCGGCGGCGATCCCGGTCCTCGGGGTCAGGGTCCTCACGGTGTTCACGGGCGGTTCCTCTTTCAGGGTGATGTCGGGGTGCTCGGGTCGCGGCGGGCGCGATCCCGAGTCAATCTACAGTTACTTGATCGAGATTATTGAGTTTAGCGCCAAAATGAGAACCTTTGCGGGCCGCACGCCAGACCGGCGTCGTCGCTGTAGGCGTTGCCGATACCGACTGCGGCACCAACTCGCCGGTGAGCAGCGCGAGGTCGGCGCTCGACAGCGAGCGATACCGCTCGAGCGCCAGATCGGGCTCGAGCGCAGGCGGCTCGGGCGCCTGGCGGAGCTCGGGGGCGGCGGCGCGCACCGCCTCGCGGTAGGCCGCGGGAGGGCGCCGAGCCAGGGATCAACTGCTCACCGCCGCTGCCGCGGACGATGAGCGTGGGGAATGCGTAGCGGACCGCGTGCTCCTCCTGCTTGGGGGCGCCCGGATGGGGCCCGGGGCCGGCCAGCCCGATCACCGACGGGTGCGGCGCACGGGCCTCGCGCCAGTCGGCCTGCAGCCCGGCGAGCACGCCCGGCTCCGTCATGTCCCGGAGCACGCGGCCACGTCGAGGCCCGGGGCGGCGAGCAGCGCATCCGCGATCCGCTCCTCGCTGTCGGGCGGACGGCCGTTGAGGAAGTAGGCCTCGCGCAGCGCGCGCAGGGCGTCGTCGCCGGCGGCCGGTCCCTGGCGCTCGGCCGCCTTCGCGGCCAGCGCCGCGGGGCGAGTCGACGCGTGCGCGCGCTCCACTGACTCCACCAGTCCCACTCCGCCATGCCGGGCGGCCGCCAGCCAGCGCTCGTACATCCGCGGAGACAGGCTCCTCGGAGTCCTCGCGCCAGGCTCTCCGTCCATCCTGCACGCCGAACACGCTGCGCCAGCGCAGCCACGGCCCGTACAGGCGCTGGAGCCAGCGCAGCGTCGGCTCGGCGGCCCAGCACCACGGGCACCCGGGGTCGGTGTACTCGACGATCTCGCCGGCCACGATCATGCGCGGCCTCGTGCGAGCTCTGCGCCCGAGGCGGCCGTGACGCGCTCGCGGTGGGCGACCTCCTGGCGCACGATCTCGATCACGTCGCGGTAGGCGACCGCGTCCTTGAGCGGGTCGTAGCCGCGAATCAGGATCGTGCTCACGCCGGCCTCGACGTACTCCAGCAGCGCCTCGGCGACCGTCTCGGGGCTGCCCACGAGCGCGGTCGAGTTGCCCGGGGCGCCGGTCGCGACGGCCAGCGGCGTCCACAGCGCCTTGCCGTAGAGCTCACCGCGCGCGGCCGCATCGAGCTGGCGCTGGAGCCGGCGCTGTGGCCGGGCCGACGTTGCGCCAGCCATGGATCTGGCCGCCCGAACGCATCCGCTCGCGGGTGGCGCCGAGGATCGCGTGGGCCCGCTCCCAGGCCTCGGTGTCGGTGGCGGCCGTGATCGGCCGGAATGAGACGCTGATCCGCGGCGGCTCCGGTCGTCCGGCGGCGGTCGCCGCCGCGGCGATCGTCTCGATCTCCTCGGCGATCTGCGGGACCGGCTGCGCGAACAGGGCGAACACGTCGGCCTCGACCGCGCCGACCGCGTAGGCGTCCGGCGAGGAGCCCCCGAAGTAGATCGGGATGCGCGGCTGCTGGTAGGTCCGCACGTGGCTGACGAAGTCCTCGACGGTGTAGAACTCACCCGCGTAGGAGAACGGCTCGTCCTCGGTCCACGCGCGCTTGAGGATCTGCAGGAACTCGCGGCTGCGGCGGTAGCGGCCTGCCTTGTCGAGCGTGTCTCCGTCACGCCGCTGCTCGTGGTCTGAGCCGCCGGAGATCGTGTGCAGCGCGACCCGCCCGCGTGAGAACTGGTCGAGCGTGGCGAACGCGCGTGCGGCGACCGTCGGCGCAAGGAACCCGGGCCGATGTGCGATCAGGAAGCCAAGCCGCTCGGTCCGCGTCGCCGCGTACGCCGCGACCTGCAGGCCGTCGGGCGAGGCCGAGGAGTAGCCGATGAGGACGCGGTCGAAACCGGACTCCTCGTGGGCCTGGGCAAAGCGGGTGACGTACTCGGGGTCGACGAGCGGCCCCTCCATCGCGTGGATCTCCGAGGCGTGCTGGGTGGCGATCATGCCGAGGAACTCGACGGGCATCGGTTGCGTCTCCTGGTGGTGGCTCAGGTGGTGTCGCCGGGGATCTCGACTTCGACGTCGAGGCTCGGCAGGTTGACGACGATCCCCTCCTGGGTGCTGCGGGCGAGCAGCACGACCGCGGGCTCGGAGTGGGGGTTCTCCTCGCGGTGGGGCACGTACGGAGGGACGAACACGTAGTCGCCGGGCGCGGTCTCGATTCGCTGCTCCTCGCCCTCGGAGAGGAACACGAACACCGGACGGCCGGAGATCACGTAGATACCGGTCTCGGCCTCCCCGTGATGGTGATCGCCGGAGCGCATCTCCGCCGACGTGTTCTCGCCCAGCCAGATCTTCTCGGTCCCGCCGTGGCGCGCGGACAGCGCCTCGAAGCGCTTCATCCCCTTCGTCTGGGCGGTGTTCGGATCGAGCGTGCCGGCCTTGACGTGGAACAACGGGCGGCGCCAGCGCGGCTGCGCGCCGTCCTGGGTCCCGCCCGGGGCGGCCGGTCGGCCCCGTTGGCAGGGAGGTCCCGGTGCCAGGCCTCGTTGCCGGCCGCGCGGTCGGCGTCGTGTGTGTGCTCGGTCATCGTGTCGGCTCCTGGGGACGGGGACGGTAGATGCGAACGAGTTCATCGCAGGTCGTATTCCATGGTTTCTTCGATATCGAACGACCTGTCGTTGTGCGGAGAGTGCTCCGAGGTGCTCGTGGGACCTCATGCGATCCGGGCTGCCGCGAAATGCTGAGGCGGGGGCGGGCCCAGGCCCGCCGCGGCGCGGGTGGCTCAGGTGCCTCAGGTGGCTCAGGCGGCTGGGGGGGCGTCGAGCGGAAGCTCGAAGGCGCGCGGATCGAGGCCGAGCCAGGCTGGGAGCTTGCCCTGCGCGCCTCGTCGGCCACGCGCGCGGCCCGGTCCGCCTCCGGTGATGGCAGCCAGCCGCGGCGCTGGAGCTCGGCGGCTCAGCGCCGTGACGATGCAGCCGGCGAGATGGGGTCGCTGCTCGTCTTCAGTTCGATGCAGGGCCGCGCTGGAGTGTCTGTGCCCGCTCGGAGAGCGTGCGCACGCTCGACGTGGGATTGAGCCGAGCCCGCGGCGTCGGCGGCGGCATCCATGTAGTTGCTTTCGTCGTCGACGAGCGACGCGCGGTCGAGGCCCCCGTTGAAGATCGTTACCCGGGCCCGGCCGGGCCAGGTGGTCGTAGCAGGAGCCGGCCGCGACGCAGGCTGTCCCGGGCACGGACACCGCGAAGCGACTGCTCCTGTCCGGGTGGCGCGACGCTGATCAGCGCCTCGAGGGCGTCGCGATCGTGAGCTCGCCAGGCGGTACAGGCGCGGGCGGCCACGGCGCTCGGCGATGATCAGCCCGCCGTCGGACAGCTCGCGCAGGTGGTCGCTGGCCAGCGAGGCGGAGACGCCGGCGCGGGCCGCGAGCGCCGAGGCCGGGGTCAGCCCACCGCCGAGCAGCAAGAGCAGGGACTCGCCCGCGTTCGGTCGGCGATCAGCGCGCCGAGCGTCGCGAGGTCGACCTCGCCATGCAGTCCCGACCGGGGATAGTGCGAACGAGTGCCGACACATCGATGACATTAGTCTATCGGGGTAGTCATGTTTGCCGGCGGGGCCCGGCACGCGCGCGGTCGTCGAGCTCCAGCCGGGGAGCCGACGCGGCCAGGAGCGCGGGGACCTCCGCCCGCTCCACCTCGATGGCGGTCTCCGTGCCGGGGTCTGCTCGATCAGCCGCAGCGTCCCGCTCCAGTCGCTCAACAAGGTGCGCGAGCCGTCGTCGCGGTGCGGGTGATGACCAGACCGGGACGAACCGGAGCCGGGATGGTCGACACGTACCAGTTGTTGACCTCGATGTCGATCATCCGGGCGGCATCGGAACGAAGCTGTAGACGTCTCGCCAGCGCCGTCGTCGCGGGCCGCCTGCAGGACGAGCTCGTCGCCGGCGGCGACGATCCGCCGGCGCCAGCCGAGCTGGACGAACTCCTCGCCCGGGCCGAACGGAACGGGCTCGCTCAGCGTGCCTGACCCGAAGCCGACGTCGGCGTGCCAGATCGGGCCGCCGTCACGGACGCGCAGAAACAGGTGGCTGAGCGTGCGGTCGGGTTCTCGCGCGGCCCGACCCGCGCGAGCATCGGCTCGGCCGGCACCCCGAGCGCGCCCAGCGCCGCGGCGAACAGCAGGTTGTGCTCGAAGCATAGCCGCCGCGCCGCTCGGCGACCAGCTTGCGCTCGAGGTCGGCGAGCTCGAGCGAGACCGGCACTCCGCGCATCGGATCGAGGTTCTCGAACGGGATCGCCGTGACGTGGGCCCGGTGCAGCTCGGCGACGGTCGGCCGCCCGCTCAGGCCGAGCCGCGCGAGATATCCGTCGAGGTCGAAAACGTGCTCGGCCGGCCCGCGCTCATCCCAGCGACTTCTCGGCGAAGTAGGTCACCACCGGGTTTTCGTTGAAGTTGTCGATCTCGACATAGCCGGCCGCCTCATACAACGCGCGGGCATACGGCTGGTCGGACCCGGTGTCCAGCCGCGCGATTGCGTATCCGAATCCGCGCCGCCGCCTCAAGCGCGCCGAGCAGCCGGCGCGCCACCCCCTGGCCGCGTGCCTGCGGCGCGACGTAGATCCCGCTCGATCTCGCACGCGCGGTCGTCCAGCCGCTTGACCCCGCCGCAGAAGACGGGCTCGCCCTCGCGGATGCCGACGAGGAACGTCCCACCGGGCGGCCCGAGCTCGGCCGCGCCGGCGCGCGGCATCTGCGGCCCGTCGAGATCGAGGCCGGCGCAGATCGCCGCGATCTCGGCGCGCATCGCCGCCACGAGCTCCCCACCCGGACCGGTGTCGACCGCCAGGGCGGGACTCGATCACGGCCGCTCGGTCACGTCAGCTCAAGAGCTCCTCGAGCTGCGCGCGCAGCGAGGCGACCTCCTGCTCCAGCGCCGCGACCCGCGACTCGAGCTCCGGGTCGGGGATCGCCTGCGCCGGTGCGGCCGGCTCGGAGGCCTGCTACCAGCGGGCGGCGGCGGGGTGTACTCGGTGGCCGCGAGACCGAGGTCCTCGCGGTCGGTCGCCCCCGTCCCGTCCTCCCCGCCGAGCAGCTGGGCGAAGCGATCCTCCTTCTGCCCGGGCCGGCGGCCGAGCCGCCGCGCGTAGCCGCGGTCGTCGAGCTCGGCGAGCACGCGCTCGATCTCGTCGAGCGACTGCACCGGCGCCATCCGCTCGGTGCGCGCCTTCAGCTCGCCCGGGGTCTGCGGGCCGCGCAGCAGCAGCACGGCGAGCACGGCGAGCTGCTGGCGGTTCAAGCCGAGAGCCCTCCTCGGCGAGGTGGCGGTACTTCGTCGCCCGGGAGGAGTGGCCGCTGGCCAGCCGCGCGAGGCCGTAGGTGCACAGCCGCTGGGCGGCCTGGTAGACCGTGTCCTCGTCGTAGCGGGTGACCGGGTCGCGGTTGGTCGACTGGTTGCAGGCGAGCCGCAGCGCGTTGAGCGACAGCGGGTACTGGTCGGGCGTCGTCCAGCGCTTCTCGATCAGGCAGCCGAGCACCCGCTGCTCGGGCGCGGTGAGCTCGGAGAAATGCACGCCGCGAGGATAGACCGGCGCTCAGAGCGAAGTCGCTACAGCGCGCGCGTGGCGACCGTGACCTCACGCCCGGCGGGCAGCTCCCAGCGGCCGTCGCGCCAGCCGATCCGCGTCCCGTCGGCCAGCCGCGCGGCGGCGCGGCCCAGCCGGGGCGCGCCCCACAGGGTCGCCCGCAGCGGCCGCTCGGACTCCGGCGCGTCGCCCAGCCCCTCGGCGACGTGCGCCGGCCGGGTAGGTGACGACGATCGAGCCCGCGCGCACCCACACCGGGATGCGCTCGAGCGGCGCCGCGACGACCACCTCGCCGCCGCCGCGCACCTCGTCGCCCGACCAGGTCTCGATCCACTCGCCGCGCGGCAGCACCACCTCGCGCTCGCGCGCGCCGTCCTCGAGCACCGGCGCCACCCACAGCGCCGGCCCGTAGCCGTAGGCGTCGGTGACCGTCCAGCCGCGCGGGTCGGCCGGGTCGATCAGGCACAGCGGGCGCATGATCGGCAGCCCGGTGCGGCGCGCGGTCGCCGCGGCGGCGCGGACGTAGGGCACGAGCTGCTCGTGCAGCAGCACGTAGGCGCGGTAGAGGTCGAGGACGTCCGCTCGCCGTAGTGCCACGGCTCCTGGGGCATCCGCGAGTGGGCGTGCATCAGCGGGGTGAAGCAGCCGAACTGCAGCCAGCGGATGAGCAGCTCGGGCGGGCAGCGCTCGACCAGCCGGTGGCCGAGATAGCCGCCGACGTCGTGGGAGAAGTTCGAGAACCCGGTGCACGCGCCGCCAGGCGCGCGACCACCAGCACCCGCAGCGACCAGAAGTCCGACGCCTGGTCGCCGCCCCAGGTGAGGCCGAGCGCGTGCTGGCCGCTCCAGCCGCTGCGGCCGAACAGGACGCCCTCGCCGGGGTGGACCTCGTCGAGCGCGCGCTGCAGGCGAGCGGCGGTGCAGCGTGCCGAGCTCCCACGCCGCCTCGCCGCCCGAGCGCCCGTCGGCCAGCCGGACGCGGTCGGGGATGTAGTAGCCGTCGCCGTCGTCGGCCTTGATCCCGTCGACGCCGAGCGCGAGCACGCGCTTGGCCTGCTCGCGCCACCACGCCTCGGCGGCCGGGGCTCGTGAAGTCGACCGGCGAGCCGGTGCCCATCCACCACTGCGCGACGTACGGTTCGCCGCGCCGTCGGCGGTCCGTCGGTCGGACGAAATGGCCGGCGGCCGCCCCCGGCGCGTAGTTGGAGGCCGGCTGCGCGTGCAGCGCGCTCGGACTCGGGCTGCGGCGGGATCTGGCCGTCGCGCGAGTCGAGGTTCACCCACGGAGTCACCCACACGACGGTCCGCACGCCCGCCGCGCGCATCGAGCAGATCATCCACGGCGCATCGGGGAACTGGTGGGGGTTGAACTCCCAGGTGTTGTACTGCGTGGCCCACGGCGAGTCGATCACGATCGGCGTCGAGCGGGATGTGGTGACGGCGGAAGCCGAGGAAGTCGTCGAGCACGTCGTCCTGGTGCTCGTGGACGTCGCGGCTCTTCCAGAAGCCGTAGCCCCACTCGGGCAGCACCGCCGGCAAGCCGGTGAGACGGCAGAGCGCCCGCAGCGCAGCGGCCGGAGTCGGCGCGCACAGGAAGTCGAGCTCGAGCGGGCCGGCATGGGCGCGCGTGGAGACCGAGATCCGTTCGCCCGCGAGGTCAAAGCGGGTGCCGTTGGCGGCGGTCCGGCACCAGACCCCGTAGCCGCGGCTGGAGAGCAGCCACGGCACCGGCGCGCAGTCGCCCTGCGGGATGCCGCCCTCCGCGAGCATCTCCGGCGGGCAGTCGGGGCCGGTATAGCGGCGGTCGGCGCCGAGCTGGATCGTCGCGCCCGGCCTGATCGAGCGCGTGGCTGTGGCGCAGACCGAGGCCGACGAGCTGCTCGTCGGCAGCGCGCGGTCCCAGTCCAGACCGAGCCGCAGCGGCTGCCCGTCGGCCTCCAGCTCGCAGCGAGACCCGATCGTCCGCGGCAGGTCGAGTCGCAGCATGCCCGTGTTCTGCCTTCGAGCAGCAGCGCGAAGCGTCTCCCCGCTCGCCGGCGCTCGAGCACGCGTGCGTGCACGACCCGCACGGTGGCGCCGAGCGGTCCTCGATCGCCACGACGCCCTCGGTGAACTGCAGGAGCACGTCGCGCACGATGCCCTCGGCCACCCACGCGCCGCCCGCCCGCAGCCGGCGGCCGCACGCCGCGGACCGTGAACGAGAACGGCGCGCAGCCGCACCTCGACCGAAACCTCACCATGCATGAGTCGGACGGTGTCGCCGTCCCGGGATCGAGCCGTCCCGACACGTGCGCCGGCTGCATGACGCCCATGGTTCTCCGCCGCGGCCCCGCATCCCCGCGCCGTTCACTGGATGGTCACAGGACATGAGCGCGTTCTTCACCGAACCGCAGCTTGCAGGCCAATCCTTTCAGTCCATGAACGAGAGACAGCCGCGCCGACATGCACGTGCACTCGACGGCGTCGGAGCTGTCGAAGCTGGGGATCCAGCGCTCCCTGCACCTCCCGGAGTGCGCCACCGAGCCGGAAGAGGTCTACGAGCTGGCCAAGCGCCGCGGGATGGACTTCGTGACGATCACCGATCACGACACGATCGACGGTGCGCTGTCGCTCGCCCACCTGCCGGACGTGTTCGTCTCCGAGGAGCTGACCGTCTCCTTCAAGGGCGAGCCACAGGCCGTGCACGTCCTCTGTTACGGGATCACCCCGAGGACCACGAGTGGCTGCAGGCCCACAACGACGACGTCGAGACCTGCGCCGCCTACCTGCGCGAGCACGAGATCACCTGCGCGCTGGCCCACCCGTTCTTCGCGGTCGAGGCGCCGCTGACCGCGCGTCACCGCCGCCGCCTGGCGCAGCTGTTCCCGATCTGGGAGACCCGCAACGGCTCGCGCGCCAAGGAGCTCAACCTCCCCGCGTTCGTCTACATCGAGACCCACGGCGGCACCGCGATCGGTGGCTCCGACGACCACGCCGGAATCGACATCGGGCGCACCTTCACCGAGACCCCGCGCGCGCGCACGCCGCCGGAGTTCCTCGCCCACGTCCGCGCCGGCCACGCCGAGGCGCACGGCGCCCAGGGCTCGGCCGCGAAGTGGACCCACGCCGCGATGGCGCTGGCGATCCGCTCGCTCGGGCGACGACTGCGACGCGCGCCGGCGGCCCGAGCCGGCGCGGTCCTGCAGATCGTCGAGCGCGTGATGTCCGAGGGCAACGTCCGCTCCGGCCAGGCGGCGACCGGACTCGGCGCCGAGGACGCCCGCGCGCTGCTGCAGCGCCTGGCTGGAGGCGATGGACTCGGGGTCGACGCCGCGCGAGCTGCTGCGGATGCTCCAGGACGGCGAGCTCAGCCACCCCGACCTGATGCGCCGCGCTCGCGGCGCATCCACGAGCGCGCAGCTGGCCGCCGCGGTCACCGAGACGGTCGCGGCCGTGCGGCCGGCGAGACGAACCTCGCGCCCCGCGCCGCCGCGCTGTTCGACGCCTGCATCCCGGCGATCCCCTACGCCGCCGCGACGGCGTTCCTCGGCCGCGAGAAGCTCAAGCTGACCCGCAGCCGACGGTGACCGGCCGCGGGTCGCGCTCGTCGCCGACGGGCTCGGCGCGATGCACGGCGTCACCCACACGATCGCAGCAGATCCGCGAGCGCGGCGTGCCCGGCTACGAGGTCGAGGTGATCGGCACCGACGCCGACGTCGACCGCCGCCTGTCCTCGGTCGCCGAGATCGAGATCCCCTTCTACGCGGGCCTGCAGATCGGCGTGCCGGGCGTGCCGGCGATCGTCGAGGCGCTGTCGGAGGGCCGCTACGACCTGATCCACGTCGTGCACGCCCGGCCCGGCCGGGATCGCCGCCTGGCTGCTGGCGCGGGTGCATGGAGCTGCCGGTGATCGGCAGCTACCACACCGAGCTGGCCTCCTACGCCGGGATGCGCTCGGGCGCGGCGCAGCTCGAGGTGTTCGCCACCGCCGCGCTCGCGGCTTCTACGGCGCCTGCGAGATGGTGCTCTCGCCGAGCGCGGCGACCGACGAGCGGCTGGCCGAGCTGGGCATCGATCCGACCGGATCGGCCGCTGGGACCGCGGCGTCGACCTCGAGCCGCTTCGACCCGGCCCTGCGCGACCCGAGCGCTGCTCGGCGGGCGAGATCAACGTCCTCTACGTCGGCCGGCTGACCAAGGAGAAGGGCGTCGACCTGCTCGCCGACGCGTTCCTCGCCGCCCGCGCGCGCGATCCCGCGCCTGCACCTGGTGCTCGCCGGCGGCGGCCCCGAGGAGGCGCGCTGCGCGAGCGCCTCGGCGAGCACGCCACGTTCCTGGGCTGGCTGGAGCGGCGCTGACCTGGCCCGGGTCTACGCGAGCGCCGACGTGTTCATGTTCGCCAGCCGGACCGACACCTTCGGCCAGGTCATGCTCGAGGCCCAGGCGAGCGGCCTGCCGGTGGTCGCGGTCGACGAGGGCGGCCCGGCGTCACTGATCGAGCACGGGGAGACCGGGCTGCTCACGGCGCCCGACCCCGACGCGCTCGCCAGCGCGCTCGTGTCGGTGACCGGGCGCCCGGAGCAGTGTCTCGCCGAGCGGCTGCGCCGCGCGGGGCTGGCGGCCGCTCGCGAGCGCACCTGGGAGGGCTCGATGGCGCAGCTCGCCCGCGGCTACGGCGAGGCGCTGCGGCGCACGAGCCGCTCCGCGTCCGGCAGCCAGGTCGCCTGACGCCGGGTCCCGCTCGCCGAGCCGCACGACGACGATCCCGGCGAGCAGCAGCAGGCCACCGACGAGCTGCAGCGGGCCGGGCACCTGGGTGAGCAGCAGCCAGGCCCAGACGACGCCGGAGACGACCTCGAGCAGCCCGACGAACGACGCCACGCGCGAGCCGAGCCGCCGGATCGCGGCGACCCCGGCGCAGTAGGCGAGGCCACAGGTGATCGCGCCGAGCGCGAGCAGCGGCAGCCACCACACGACCTGGACGCCGGCGTAGCGCGGCGAGCGGTGGCGGCGCGCAGCGGCAACACCCCGATCGCGCCGAGCAGGCCGAGCGAGACGGTCGCCGCGACCAGGCCGCAGCCGGCCAGGCCGACCGCCGGCACGGCGGCGATCCCGTCGGAGCCGAGCACGAAGTAGCGTGGCGCGCCGACCATCGCCACCAGCGCCCAGGCGACGCCGATCGGGTTCAGCGAGGGGCCGGCGAGCAGGTCGAGCACGAGCACGAGCCCGACCAGGCAGACCGCCGCGCCGGCCAGCGTCATCGCCGACGGGCGTTCGCCGCGGCGCAGCCACAGCCAGCCGACGACCGCCGCCGGCGCCGTGTACTCGATCAGCAGCGCCGGCCCGACGGCCATCCGCGCGACCGCGGAGAAGTAGGCGAACTGGGCGAGCGCCATCGGGACCGCGCCGTAGAGCAGGACGAGGCCGGCGTGGGCGCGCAGCACGCCCCAGCGGCCGCGGAGGTCCGCGACCGCGAACGGCGCGACGACGAGCGCACCGAGCCCGAGGCGCACGAGCACGACCGCGCCCGGCCGTCCAGCCGGTGTCGAGCAGGCCGCGGGCGAGCGCGCCGGAGAGCCCGAACGAGGCGGCGGAGACCACCGCGAGCGCGAACCCGGACCGCTGAGGTCCATCATGACCGTGAGCGCTCATGGCAAATGACGCTAGCCGATGACGGCATAATCTGTCAACGTGCTTTTTGCTCCTGACACGGAATGGTCGCTGCGGGCGGCCGTCGAGCTCGTCAACACAGCCGTGGAGCCCGACACGCTGACCACCCAGGACCAGGTGGAGGCCTGGTGGACGGCCCACCGCTACACCGGCCGACACGATCGCGACGCGGCCGAGCTCTCGGCGCTGCGCGCGATCCGCGCGGAGCTGCGGACGCTGCTGACCGCGACCGCGACCGCGCGGCCGAGATCGCCAACGTGATGCTCGCCGAGGCGCAGGCCGTGCCCCAGCTCGTGCGCCACGACGAGCTCGACTGGCACATCCACGCGATCTCCTCCGAGGCGCCGCTGGACCGCCGGGTGATCGTCGAGACCGCGATGGCGATGGTCGACCTGATCCGCGCCGACGAGCTCTCGCGCCTGTCGGTGTGCGCCGACGACGGCTGCGAGGGCCTCGTGCTCGACCTCTCGCGCAACCGCTCGCGGCGGTTCTGCTCCACGCGGTGCTCCAACCGCAACGCCGCAGCCGCCTACCGCGCGCGCGAGCGGTCGGCGACCGAGTAGGGGCCGCTCCTATCCTCGACCGAGGATGAGCGAGCTTCACGACATCGAGACCCGCGAGGACTGCGAGGCGCTCGTGCGGACGTTCTACGGCCGTGCGATGAGCGACCCGATCCTCGGCTTCATCTTCAACGACGTCGCCCAGCTCGACCTCGAGGCCCACGTCCCGAAGATCACCTCGTTCTGGGAGACGATCCTGCTCGGCGCCCACTCCTACGGCGGCGGCGCGTTCGCCCCGCACGCCGCGCTCAACCAGAAGGTGACGCTGTTCGCGGGGCACTTCGAGCGGTGGCTGTGGCTCTGGCGCATGAGCGTCGACGAGCTGTTCGCCGGCGAGCGGGCCGACCAGGCCAAGCGCCACGCGGAGCGAGTCGCGGCGGCGTTCTACGCGCGGCTCAACGGGCAGCCGGTGCCCTCAGCCGGCGGGATCGAGCTCCCGGCCGGGCTGGTCGTCACCCAGCACGAGTGATCCGTGAGCGCCCCGCCGGATGGGGATCTTGCTCGCGTCCACCTGCTGAGCGCTTGTGTCAGAGCAACGTGCCGAGCGCCAGCGGCACCACCCGCTCGGCGCCCGCGCGCCGCAGCTGGCCGCCGACCATCGCGAGCGTCCATCCCGAGCTGCGGCGGTCGTCGAGCAGCACGCCGGTGCCGCGCGGGGGCGTCGCGGTCACCCGGAACGCGCCGCGGACGTTCGCCGCCTGGCTGACCGCGTTGGCCATCTCCCGCTGCGGCGGGCGCGGCTCGGTGCGCTCCAGCAGCGCCGGGCATGGGAGCGCCGAGCGCGTCGGCCACCCGCCGGGCGAGCCCGTCCAGCGTGTCGCCGAGCCGAGCGCTCGGGACCGCGCACAGCCACGCCGCCGAGGGCACCTGGGCGCGGACGACGTCGGCGAGCGCCTCGACGACCTCCTCGTCGAACGTCGCCGTCGCTGCAGCCCGCGTCGATCGCCGGCCACCAGCCGCCGTCGCCGAAGCGGGCGAGCGCCCAGCCGGGCTCGATGCGCGCGTCCTCGGCGATCTTGCGCATCGTCCCGTGCGCGTCCGGCGCCATCTTCTTGACCTCGAGCTCGATCGGCCGCGAGCGCAGGTGGCGTCCGGCGAGCTCGACCAGCCGCGGGTCCGGGGGATCGGCGAAGCGGGCGCGGTGCAGACCGCGCAGCGGCCGCAATCCTCGAACCGGCCCGCCGAGCCATCGTCGAGCTGCTCCTGAAGCGACGCGCATCAGGCAGCGGCCGTCGGCGCCGTAGCGCGGCCATCGCCTCCTGCTCGGCGCGGCGCAGCGCGGTGACGTGGGCGTAGCGCTCGGCGTCGTACTCCCAGTCGGCGGCCGAGGAGCGAGCACCCAGCGGCGTCCCGTCGCGCTGGACGGCCCCCTCGACGTCGAGGATCTTCAGCATCGCCTCCAGGCGCGCCCATGCCGAGGTTGACGACCGCCATCAGCTCGCGCGTCGTGCGCCCCTGCGGCGCCGGCGGCCTCGAGCTCGGCGAGCACCGCCTGCACGCGCTCGCGGGACGGGAACGACTGCTCGATGAAGAAGTCCTGGATCCGGCGGTCCTCCTGGCCGCGCAGCAGCACGACGTCGGCGTGCTCGACGCCGCGGCCGGCGCGGCCGACCTGCTGGTAGTAGGCGACGACCGAGCCCGGGCGCCTGGTAGTGCACGACGAACCCCAGGTCGGGCTTGTCGTAGCCCATCCCGAGCGCGCTCGTCGCCACCACCGCCTTGACCTCGTTGCGCGAGCAGCCGCTGCTCGGTCGCCACCCGCGCCTCGCTGTCCTGGTCGCCGCTGTAGGCGAGCGCCGGGATCGCCGTTGGCGTTGAGGAACTCCGCGACCTGATCGGCGTCGCGCTTGGTGAGCGTGTACACGATCCCCGAGCCGTCCATCGCCGGCAGATGCTCGACCAGCCAGGCCAGCCGCTCGGCGGGGCGGCCGAGCTCGACGACCTCCAGGCGCAGGCTGGCGCGGGCGAGCGGGCCGCGGTAGGTGCGCAGCGCGGAGCGATGCGACGGGTCGGTCGTGGCGAGCTGCTCGGTGACGTCGGCGACGACGCGATCGTTGGCGGTGGCCGTGGTCGCGAGCACCGGAACCCCGCCCGCGCCGTCGCGCGCCCCGAGCGCCGTCGAGCATCTCGCCGACCCGCCGGTAGTCGGGGCGGAAGTCGTGGCCCCAGTCAGAGATGCAGTGCGCCTCGTCGATCACGAGCAGCCCCAGCGAGGCGGCGAACAGCGGCAGCATCTCCTCGCGGAAGCGCGGGTTGTTCAGCCGCTCGGGGCTGATCAGCAGCAGGTCGAGCCGTCGCCGGCGAGCCGGTCACGGACCTCGTCCCACTCCTCGCGGTTGGTCGAGTTGACCGTGTGCGCCGCGCAGCCCCAGCCGCCCGGCGGCGGCGAGCTGGTTGCGCATGAGCGCGAGCAGCGGCGAGATGATCAGCGTCGGTCCGGTGGCGCCGGCCCGCACCGGCAGGCGGGTCGCGCAGCAGCGAAGTGGCGACGAAGTAGACCGCCGACTTGCCCCATCCGGTGCGCTGCACGCAGAGCACGCGGGCGCGCTCGGCGACGAGGTCGGTGATCGCCTCCAGCTGACCGTCGCGGAACTCGGCCGCCGGGTCGCCGGTGAGCGTGCGCAGCCGCTCCAGCGCGGCGGTGGTGAACGAGTCCATGTCCATATGAGCCTACGGACGGCCCGGGCGCACCCTCCTGGCACAGAATCGTCACCACGGCGCGGCTCCCGGCGATCCTTCCAGCAAGGAGACGAAATCATCAATATTCGGTAGCCTTCGGAGACGGACCGGGGAGCGGTGCATCGCATGGCCTCTCCCTCGCGGCTCACGTCGCGACGACAACAGACCTGGGAGGTCATACCCATGAGGACAGTGAGAACGGCCGCGGCCGTCGCAGTGACAGGCGCCCTGCTCACCTCCGGTTCGCTCGCGCTCGCCGCGGCCCCGAAGGCCCACTCCGCGGCCGCGCCACAGGGCGGAACGATTCACGTGTTCATCAGCGATCTCGGTCCGACCAAGTCAAAGGTGACGATCACCGGTGCGATCGGCGACTACGGAATCGGCATCTCGGAGACCAAGCAGGGGAAGGTCGACCCCAACGGCGCGTACGAGGAGCTGAAACTGAAGCACGGCACCCTGTTGGTCTACGGCGCCGGATTCGACGCGGCGATCAACCACGCCCATCCGCAGCTCAACACGTCGAACTGCTCGTTCTACCTCTCGGCCTCCGGCCCGAGCAGGATCATGAGCGGAACCGGGACCTACGCGGGGGCCTACGGGAAGATCACGCTCACCGGGCAGTTCGGTGGGATCGGGCCCAAGAAGGCCAACGGCAAATGCAACATGTCCAACAACGCGCCGACGTTCGGCGGGTTCTTCGCGATCACCGGCACGGGCACGGTCGCCTTCTAGACACGCTGCTCCGGGGGCATCGACGAGTCCATCTGGACCGCGCGATGTCCCGGCGCAGGTCGCTAGCGCACCAGCGACCCGTAGGCATCCGGCCTGCGGGTCGTGAGGAACGGGAACAGCTCGAGCCAGTCACGCCGCTGATCCAGATCGAGGTCGGCGACGAGCACCGCCGGCTCCGAACGCGGCGCCTGGACGAGGATCCGCCCGTACGGGTCGGAGATGAAGCTCGAGCCGTAGAACGTCAGCGGCTCCTCGACGCCGGTGCGGTTGACCGCAACCATGAACGTGCCATTGGCCACGCCGTTGCCGACGATCACCTGCTGCCAGAGCGGCTGGGTGTCGAAGTCCGGGTGGTCGGGCTCAGAGCCGATCGCCGTCGGGTAGATGAGCACCTCGCCACCGGCCAGCGAGTAGGCGCGGGCGAGCTCCGGGAACCACTGGTCCCAGCACGTCGGCGCGCCCAGCTGGGCGTGGGCGGCGCCGTCGTCGCCGAGCGGCAGGGCGATCAGCGGGAACGGGCCGTCGGTGTCGGACGTCGGCCCCTGCCGGAAGTACTTGTCCTCGTAGTAGCCGGCGGTGATCGGGATGTGCAGCTTGCGGGTGCGCTGCACCAGGCGCCCGTCCGGCGCGACGATCACGGCGGTGTTGAAGCCGAGGCCATCGGCTTCGTCCGCTCGCTCGAACAGCGACGCGTGGACATACGCGCCGGTCTCGATCGCCATCTCGGCGGCGAACGACACGGTCGGGCCGCCGGCGAGATCCTCCGGCTCCGCGCCGCCGGGATGTGGACCTTCGGGCGTCGTGGCGAAGTAGCGGGAGAGCGTGAGCTCCTGCAGGCAGACGAGCCTCGCCCCCTCGCCGGCCGCCATCCGGATTCCGGTCGCCAGGGCGTCGCGGTGCACGTCCGGATCGGCGTGCCAGGACTCCTGCACGACGCCCACCCTCAGCGGCGGACGCTCCGCGGGCCGGGTACGCGCCGGCGACGGCGGGATCTCGGTGTTGACGATCAGCTGCGGGGTCATGGTGTTCCTCCGGGCATGCGGGGAAGGTTCTTCGGGCTCAGGTCGAAAAAGACTCCCCGCAGCAGCGGGGGTGTCGGGCTCATCGCTCTATGGCGGGTACCTGCTGGGTGATGCAGTGCGGCCCACCGCCGCCGTATGCGATCACGAGCCCGGGGACCCCGACGACCTCGCGGCCGGGATAGGCAGCCGCGATCATGGCAAGCGCCTGTTCGTCCATGTCGGGGTCGAGGCCGGCGACGGGCACGACCACCCCGCCGTTGCAGATGTAGAAGTTCATGTAGCTGCCGGCGACGGCCTCCCCCGCAACCTCACCGTAGGGAAGCAAGGGCATCTCGCTCACCGCGATCCCGGCCTCGCGCAGGCGCCGTGCGTTCTCCACGCAGCCGCCGTGGTTGGGGTTGGACTCCTCGACGCTCTGCAACAACACGTGGCCGGGCGTGGTGAACGCGGCGATCAGGTCGACGTGGCCGTCCGTGTCGCGGTCCTCGACCAGGCCGTCGCCGAGCCACACGATCCGCTCGACACCGAGGTGCTCGCGCAGCGCCCCCTCGATCTCCTCGCGGCTCATCGACGGGTTGCGGTTGGGGTTGAGCAGGCACTGCTCGGTGGTCAGCAGCGTGCCCTCGCCGTCGGTGAGGATCGAGCCTCCCTCCAGCACCAGGTCGGCCTCGCGCACCGAGTCCCCGAGCAGCTCGGCGATCTGCGCGCCGACGCCGGCGTCCTTGTCCCACGGTGGGAACTTCCCGCCCCAGGCGTTGAAGCTGAAGTGGACGGCCACCCGCGAGCCGTCGTCGCCGATCGTGTAGATCGGACCGCAGTCACGCAGCCACGAGTCGTCGAGCGGCAGCTCGACGACGTCGACCGCACCGCCGCACGCCGCGCGGGCCTGGGCGGCCTGCTCTCCGGGATTGGCGATCATCGTCACCGGCTCGAAGGCGCCGACGGCGTTGGCCACCGTGGCGTAGTCAGACCGCGCCTGATCGAGCGTCTCGCCCCACAGCTCGGTTCGGCACGGCCAGCCCATGATCGTGCGTTCGTGGCGTTCCCATTCGGCGGGTGTCCGCATCAGTGCCTCTTCACGGTGCGGCAGCCTAGCCCAGCTCGTCCAGGCGCGCCGCCAGCGTGCGGCGGGTCGCCGCATTGGTGGGGAGCTCGAGCGCGGAACGGTAGGCATCACGAGCCTCGGCGACGCGACCGGACCGGGCGAGCAGCTCGGCCCGGCCGGCGACGAACGGGAGGTGCCCCTCCAAGCCCTCGATCGACTCAAGCGCGGCGAGGCCCGCGGTCGGACCATGCAGCTCGCCGATGGCGATCGCGCGTCCCAGCCGCACCACCGGGGTGTCGCCCACGGTCAGCAGAACGTCGTACCAGCTGACGATCGCGGGCCAGTTGGTCGCCTCCCAGGTGGGCGCGAGGTCGTGGCACGCCGCGATCGCCGCCTGCACGACGTACGGGTCCGGACGCGCGACCGAGCCGCGCAGCGCCAGCCCGAGCAGCGTGAGACCGCGGCCGAGCGCCGCACGGTCCCAGCGCGAGCGATCCTGCTCGGCGAGGCGCACCGGCTCGCCGTCCTCGTCCAGACGCGCCGGAGTCCGCGCGTCGTGAAGCTGCAGCAGCGCGGCCAGACCCAGCACGGAGACCTGGTCGGGCAGCAGCTCGCGCAGCAGCATGGCCAGCCGGATCGCCTCGCTCGTCAGCGCGCGGCGCAGCGGACCGTCACCGCCGCTGGCGTGGTAACCCTCGTTGAACATCAGGTAGACGACGGTGAGCACGCCCTGCAGCCGGCCGGGCAGATCCTCGGCGGAGGGCGTCTCGTAGGGGATCCGCGCCACCTGGATCTTGCGCTTGGCCCGCGTGAGGCGCTTGGCCATCGTCGCCGGGCTGACGAGCAGCGAGCTCGCCACCTCCTCGGTACTGAGCCCGCCGAGCGTCCGCAGCGCGAGCGCGGTCTGGGCCTCGACCGACAGCGCGGGGTGACAGCAGATGAACAGCAGCCTCAGCAGGTCGTCGCGAACGACGCCGTGGTCGGGCGGCTCCTCGTCGGGCACCCGCAGCGCCAACGCGGCGAGCTCCTTGGAGTCGCGCATCACCTCGCGGCGGATGAGATCGATTGCGCGCCGGCGAGCGGTCACCGTCAGCCAGGCGCGCGGCTCGGGTGGGACCCCGTCGCGGGGCCAGCGATCGAGCGCCCGCATGGCCGCGTCCTGGACCGCGTCCTCGGCGAGCTGCAGCGAGCCCGTGGTGCGTACCAGCGTCGCGAGCACGCGCGCGCCCTCGTCTCGCACCAGGCGGACGAGGGCGGCGCGCTCGTCGGTCTCGTCAGGCCTCCGAGCCACCGAAGTCGATGACTGGCCGAACCTCGATCCCGGAGTACCAGGCGGCGGGGATCTGGGCCGCCCACCGCACCGCCTCGTCGAGGTCCGCGCACTCCATCAGGTAGAAGCCGGTGAGGACCTCTTTGGTCTCCGCGAACGGGCCGTCGCTGGTGACGACATCGCCACCCTTGCCGCCGTTCACGCGCACCGTCGTGGCCATCGTGGTCGGGTACAGCGCCGCGCCGCCGCGCAGGACCGCCGCCGCGGTGGCGCCGAACGCGCCGTAGTCCGCCAGCATCTGCTGCTTCTCCGTGGTGTCAGGCGCGCTCCAATCGGGATCGCCCGGCTCATAGATGAGCGCTGCGTACTGAGGCATCTCTGCTCCTTTTCGACACGCCGGCCGGATGCCGGCTTCACCCGCTGAACGAACGGCGCACCCCGGAATGGACACCCCGGTGTGGAATCGACCCTAACGGCGCGCAACGCTGCCGGGCGGAGCGGCGAGGTGCAGGCGGTGCGCGACCGCCGCGGCCTCGGTCCGGCCGCGCACGTCGAGCTTGGCCAGGATCCGCGAGACGTGCACGCTGGCGGTCTTCTCGGCCATGTAGAGCGCCGCGCCGATCTGGCGGTTGGTGGCCCCCTCGGCCAGCAGTGAGAGGACCTGGCGCTCGCGCTCGGTGAGCCCGAACGGATCCTCGACGGCGCTGGGCACCTGCTCGCCGGCGTGCTGCGCCCGGTCCTCGCCGTCGGCGTGGCCGGCGAGCCCGAGCCGCGCCCGCTCGCCGAGCCCTCGGACCTCGCCCTCCAGCCAGATCGATCCGAGCGCGCGGGCCTCCTCGAGCGCCTGCTGCGCGGCGACCGCCGCCGCCTCGCGGTCGCCGCTCTCGGCCAGGCACTCCGCCTGGCGCCAGGTCGCGATCGCCGCCGGATACGGGATGTGAATCGCGCGCCACGCGCGCGCCGCGCGGGCGTAGGCGTTCGCCGCGCCCCGGCCTCGGGCGCGGGCCATCTCCGCGCGACCGTGGAGCGCCCGCGCCGACTCGGGCGGGCCGCCATCCTCGGCGCACGCCTCCAGCCGGCCGAGATGCAATCGCGCTCTGGCCAGCGCGTCACGCCGCGCCGCCGTGTCGCCGAGGTCGCGGGCACGCTGCGCCCGATCGGCCTCGACCGCGATCCCGCTCAGGCTGACCCGCGAGATCCGCCCGATGTCCTCCGTGCAGACCTCCATCCGGTCCAGCGCCTCCGCCACGGCGAGCTGGGCGCCGGCGAGGTCACCGCGGCGGGCGCAGAGATCGGCGGTGAGGGCGCCGTAGACCCCGATCCACTGCGGCTCGGTCGACGCACCGACGGGCTCGGTGATCCGCTCCAGGGCGTTCGCGGCACGCTCCTCCTCGCCGACCCCGATCGCCAGCTCGGCCACGCGGAGCATGCGGAAGATGTAGAAGATTCCGCTGAGCGCCTTCGGCATCGGCGACAGGCTGCCTCTGGCCAGCTCCCAGTCACCGTAGGCGAACGCGACCTCGGACAGCACCAGAGTCAGCCATCCGTGCGCGCGGACGTGCTCGGGCGGGGTCTGCTCCAGACCCTCCTGCGCAACCTGCATCGCCTCGGGCACGCGCCCGGCGAACAGGAGCATGTCCGCGAGGTTGGCGTAGGAGGTCGCCAACCGCTCGATCTCGTCGTTGCGCCGCGCAAGGTCGATCGAGTCCCGCAGCGACGCGATGCCGGCCTCGATCTGACCGAGCGCGGTGAGCGCCATGCCGCGGGTGTCGAGCAGATCGGCGACGGCGTGCTCGTTACCGACCGCCCGCGCGTCCGCCAGCGCCGCCTCGGCCTCGGCGCTCGCCTCTCGGAAGCGCCCACGTAGAAGCTGCAGGCGCGCCAGCCAGCCGCGGACGTGCGGCCGCTCAGGATCGCCCTCGGGCAGCAGCTCGAGCGCGCGCGCCCCGGCGGCGATCGCATCCTCACCGCGGTTGAGCGACCAGAGCATCGCGCTGAGGCGCATCAGGTATTTGGCGTAGCGAGCCGGCTCGGTCGCGGGATCAAGCTCGCCGAGCGCCTCACGCAGCAACGGCTCCGCACGCGAACGGGCATCGATCGTCGACAAGGTCACCGCGGTCCGCCACAGCAGTCCGGCGTGATCGATGCCGACAAGCGTCTCCGGGTCGCTCACGCGCGGCCACAGCGCGAGTGCGCGCTCGTACAGGTCGACCGCCTGCTCGAACGCGCGGCCGCAACACGCGGCGTCGCCGGCGGCCACGCTCGTCCGCAGCGCGGCCGGCTGATCGCCGGCCGCGAAGTGGTGAGAAGCGATCGAGACGATCCGCGCCAGCCGCTCGTCGTCGTCCTGGCCACTCTGCTCCGCCTCTCGCTCCAGTTGCAGCGCGAGTGCGGCGTGCAGCGCCCCCCGCTCGCCGGGCAGCAGGTCGTCGTAGAGCACCTCGCCGAGCAGCGCGTGCCGGAAGCCGAACGTCTCGCCGGCGACCGGGACGAGCACCTGCTCGGCGACCGCCTCGCGCAGTGCCTCCCGCAACGCCCCGTCGTCAAGACCGGTGACCGCGGCCAGCGCCGACTCGTCGAGGGGGCGACCGAGCGCGAGCGCGCGAGCGACACGCTGGGCGTCGGGCGAGAGCCGTTCGATGCGGCCGAGGAACGCGTCACTGAGCGAGCGCGGGGGCGCGCCGCGGCCGTCGAGGCCGGCGGCGAGCAGCTCCTCGGTGTAGAGCGCGTTGCCCTCGCCACGCTCGAGCAGCCGCTGAAGCAGCGCCGGCTTGGGCGGGGCCCCGAGGATGTCGGCGAGCGCCTCGGAGAGCTCGTCGCGGTCGAATGGCTCGACCATGACGCGTCGCGCCCCCTCGGCCCGGCCGAGCTCAGAGAGCAGCGGACGCAGCGGGTGGCGCCGGTACAGCTCGTCGGTTCGGTAGCTGAGGACCACGAGCACGCGCTCCGCCCGCAGACTGCGCATCAGGAACGCGACGAACGCGAGCGTCGAACGATCCGCCCAGTGCATGTCCTCGAGGATCAGCACGAGCGGGGCGCGCTCGCTGAGCACATCGAGCAGTGCCAGCAGCGCCTCGAACAGCGCCAGCCGGGCGCTGCCGTCGCCCTCTCCGGCCGCCTCGCGCACGGGAGCGTCCTGGAGCCCGGGCAGCAGCGAGGCCAGCTGCGCGCGGATGACATCGGGCAGTTGCGAGAAGGCCGGGTCGTGTGCGCGGATGAGCGGCCGCAGCGCGCCGAGCAGCGCGGCGTAGGGCAGCTCTCCGTCCGATGCCTGGACCGCATCCCCGCGCAGGATCAGCGTCGGTTCCGTCTCCTCGGCAGACTCAGCCCGGAGCCTGCGCTCGAGCTCAGCGATCAGGCGGGTCTTCCCCACTCCCGAGTCGCCGCCGAGCAGGACGAGCGCAGGCCTGCCGCGGGCCGCCTCCCGCGCGGCGAGCTCGAGCTCGGCGAGCTCGCCTTCACGGCCGATGAATCTCTGGCTGCTCAAGCGTGCGCGCATCTCGCAAGTATCGCCAGAGGCGAACGTGAGAGGAGCGCGTGGTGCGGATGCGGCTGTGCTGCCGCCGGAGCGAGTCGATGTGATCGGTCGCGACGACGGCGCTGAGCTGGGGATGCATGTCGTTCTCCTTGGGGCTGGTGACAACGTGCATCGAGGGTGAACTGCGACCCCGCCCCCGCACATCGGGCAAATGGAGTGGGTCTGCGAGACCGACCCCTTACATCGCGCGGGCCGACCCCTTACCATGGCGGTGTGAACGTTCACAATTCTCAGCAATGGGCGCCGGAGGTCGTTATTGTTCGCGGCCTTGATCGCCACGAGGGCCCTGGAGGGTTGACTGTGAGGAGACGCAGGAGCAGGTTGATCGGGTCGACCGCGGCCGTATGCGCGGCGCTTGCGGTCGTCGGCTGCGGCGGAGGCGGTGGCTCGTCGAAGGGCACCGCGACGAGCACGTCGAACTCCGGCGGCGGCCAGCAGGGCGGCACCATCACGATGGTCGAGGGGCAGCCGCCCCAGTCGCTGGATCCGGGTTTCGACTACTCGGGGCAGGGCTTCGAGGTGAACTCGGTGGTCTACACCGGCCTGCTCACCTACCACCGCCTCAACGGCGTCGCCGGGACCAAGCTGATGCCCGGTCTGGCGACGGCGCTGCCGAAGATCACCGATGGCGGCCGGACGTACACGATGACGCTGCGCAAGGGGCTCAAGTTCTCCAACGGCAAGCCCGCCGTGGCCTCCGACTTCACGTACGCGTTCGAGCGTGCGGTGAAGATCCCGTGGGGCGGGTCGGGCCAGTTCATGACGCCGCGGGTTGTCGGGGCGACCGCATATGCCGCCGGCAAGGCCAAGACGATCTCCGGGATCGTGACCAACGATTCCACCGGCAAGATCGTGATCCACCTGACCCATGCCTACGGGGCGTTCGAGAACGTGCTCGGGCTTCCGGCCCTCGGTCTGGTCCCGGCCGGGACGCCGATGCACAACGAGGCGAACAATCCCCCGCCCGGCGTCGGCCCTTACATGGTCAAGAACGTCCAGGTCAACCGGTCCTACACGCTGGTCAAGAACCCCCACTGGGCGGCGGCGCACGTTCCGGGGATCCCTGACGGCCATGCCAACAAGATCGTCGTCACGGTCAACTCCAACGTCGCGTCCAACGCCGAGTCGGTGCTCAACAACAACGCCGACATCTTCGACTACGACGACACCGTGCCGGGCAGCCTGCTGCCGCAGGTCCACGCCAAGGCGGCCGACCGGTTCAAGGAGGCGAACATCGGCATCTCCACCTGGTACGTGTTCATGAACACGAAGGAGAAGCCGTTCTCGAGCTTCCTGGCGCGGGAGGCGGTCGCGGTCGGCCTCAGCCGGACCGCGATGAACCGGATCGCCTCGGGCACGCTGGCCTCCGCCTGCTACCTGCTGCCGCCCGCGGTTCCCGGTCACCCGACCGCGCCGTGCCCGTACGGCTCCTCTCAGAACGGCAACCTGGCCAAGGCCAAGGCGCTCGTCAAGCAGTCGGGAATGGCCGGCCAGCCGGTCACCGTGTGGGCGCAGAGCGGCACCCCGACGCAGCAGTGGATGACCTACTACGTCCAGTTCCTGAACCAGATCGGCTTCAAGGCGACGATCAAGCTCATCGACAACTCGGTCTACGCGCAGACGATCGGCGAGCTGCGACTCCATCCCCAGACCGGCGAGTACGAGTGGATCGAGGACTTCCCCAACCCCGTCGACTACTACGGCGTGCTGCTCGACGGGCGCGCGATCCTGCACACCAACAATCTCAACTTCGGGCAGGTCAACGACCCGCGCGTGAACTCGGAGGACGCCCACCTGGGAGCGATCCCGGCGACGCAGCTGTCGAGCGTCGTCCCTCAGTGGCAGAAGCTCGACGAGTACGTCGCCAAGAAGGCCTACGTGGTGCCCTACGGCTACCCGACGTTCCCGGAGTTCACCTCCGACCGGATCGACTTCGGGGCGATGATTCTCAACCCCGTCTACGGGCTGGACTTCACCTCGTTCGAGCTCAAGTAGCCGCCATCGCCAGGGCGTCGCGCGCACGCGCGACGCCCGCGGTGTCGCGCGCGCGACACGCGCGGCCGGCCAGAGCGGCTGCTAGCGAAGCCGCAGCGAGGTGAGGTCGAGCCCCTCGACCGGATCGATCACCGCGTCGGGCTCGTTCATTCGCCAGGACATGAGCTCTGGCACCGCCTGCTCGGCGAACGTCACCAGACGAGCGCGGCGGGCCCGGCCGAGCCCCATGTCTGAGCTGACCGCGATCGCGACCGCGTCCTCCACGGGCACACGGATCTCTCGGGTCAGGCGTCCGCCGACGACCGCCGTCGCCGCTGCGAGCGGGGGTCCCCCGCCGGAGGTCTTGACCGCACGGCGCGTGAGCAGCGGACGCACGCCCGAGGAGCCGCTCGCCGTCTTCCCGGCCACCGGGCGGGGGAGCAGCGAGGCGATCTCACTGCGGTACCTCGCGTCGGACACCGTGACCGTCCGCGCCGCGTAGCCGATCGAGCGCAGCACCGCCGCCTCCTCGCGCAGCCACCCCCGCTCCGCTCCGGTCCGCGGCGACCACACGACCACGCGGGCTCCGGCCGTCCCCGAGCGTCGCACGAGTCCCCGGGCCGAGACCAGCGCGCCACCGGCCGTGACCGGGCTCGCGCAGCCGTCCGGCGTGGGAGCGCTTGAGATCTCCGGCACGACATTGCACGCGGCGGAGGGCGTGCGCGCGAGCGCGCGCGAGGGCGTCAGCGCTCCGAGCCCCGCCATGACCCCCTCACGCGCCAACCGGTGGTCGAACGGTGCCGCGTGTGCGTCGAGGAACACAAACACGAACGGGCGCCCGTCAGCGACGAGCCGTTCGCGGCCGGCCCCCTGACGACGGATCTCGGCGACCGTTCCGACAGGGAGCCCCTGCGCCGGATCCGCAACGTCGAGCACGTCGTTGAGCACCGCGAGGGCGTTGGCCCCGCCATCCCGTGAGACGGTCACGTCGATGTCGACCTGACCGGCGGGTATGCCCGGGACCGCCGTCCAGAACGGGTTGCGCTGCAAGGTGAACGATCGGCCGGGAACGACCTGGCGCAGCCGATACGGGCCGATACCCGCCGGCGGGTGGCCGGGCCTCCCGTGCACCGGCGTGCCGGCCGGCACGATCCCGAGCGCCGGCTCCGCCAGCACCGCCTCAAACCCCGGGTCGGCGCGTCGCAGCCGAATCGTGATCTCACCGGTCGCGTCGTCGCCGGTCACCCCGGAGATCGACTTCGCCTGCCCCGCCGCAAACGGGACCGCGCCCTCGAGCACGGGCACCAGGAGCGGACGCACGGGACTGTCCCTGGTGGCGATCGCGCGCTCGAAGGTGGCCACCACGTCGGAGGCGTGCACTGCGCGGCCGTCCGAGAAGCGCAACCCCGGCCGCAGGGTCACCCTGTAGAGAGTGCCGCCGTCGCTGACCTCCGGCAGCGCCCTCGCGGCCCCGGGGATCAGCTCGGTGCCGTCCTCGCCACGGGCATGGCGGTAGGTGACCAGACCGGTGTACAACGCCCAGTCGAGCTCCGTGTCCTGTGCTGTGAAGGCACGTGCCGGATCGAGCGAACCGATGCCCGCGAGCGCCATCCTGATCGGGCCACCCTGATGCTCCGCCCGCCGCTGGCCCGAGGTCCCCCCGCCGCACCCCGAGAGGGTGAGCCCACCGATCAGCGCGAGCACCCCCGCGGTTCGCGATCTCATACCGCAACGTCCTCCACCGAGATGCCGACTGTATTGGCCGCCACGCCGGCCGCGAGCGTCGTTAATCGGCTCCCAACCGACCAACCATCCCGCTCACATGCGCCGGCGCCAGCGCCGTTCGTCGGGCACGAAGGCGTAGGGGTTGATCACGTCGAGCTCGCGCAGCCGGTCGCGCAGCGCCGCGTCCTCGATGGTCGTCGCGTCGGTGCGGGAGATGAGCGCGTCCGCGCGGTCGCGCGCCAGGGTGTCGGATTCCTGCTGCTCGCTGTCCCCCGCCCGCACCCACGAGTCGTCCGGGTGCGGCTCGACGTACCAGAGCTCCGCCTCGTGACGGTCGCGCAGCGCCCGTGCGAGCGCGTACTGGGCGGGGTGGTAGAGCACCAGCAATCGCACCCGGCCGGGGAAGCGCAGCCGGCGGGCCTGGCGCAGCGCGGCGCCCTCGCGCAGGACCCGCGGCGCGCGGGCCCGCGTCGCTTCGAGCGCGATCACCCGCGGGATCGAGAGCAGCGAACGGGCGTGCTCCTCGAGCTCGAAGCCCTCCAGCGGACCCCGCAGCAGGAGCAGCGCGAGGGAGTCCTCGGCGGGAGGGCCGTCCGCCGAGCTCACGCCCGGGCGGCCTCTCACGCCGGGATGTGGTCCGGAATGTCGTTGCCCGCCGAGACGGGCGAGGCTTCGGACCGGGTGCTCGCGTCGATCTCGTCCTGGGTGACGTTCTGCGGGTGGTGGCAGGCCGCCAGGTGGCCGCCGGCGTACTCGGTGAGCGGAGGCTCGCTCGTGCGGCAGATGTCGGTCGCCCGGGAGCAGCGCGTATGGAAGCGGCAACCCGACGGCGGGTTGATCGGATTCGGCGGCTCGCCGCTGACCACCATCCGCTCACGGGCGCGGTTGCGATGGGGATCCGGGATCGGGATCGCGCTCATCAGCGCCGATGTGTAGGGGTGGATCGGCTTGCGGTAGAGCTCCTCGGCCGGGGAGACCTCCATCACCTTGCCGAGGTACATCACCAGGATCCGATCGCTCACGTGGCGCACGACCGACAGGTCATGGGCGACGAACACGTAGGAGAGCGAGAACTCGTTCTGCAGGTCCTCGAGCAGGTTGATCACCTGCGCCTGGATCGACACGTCCAGGGCGGATACCGGCTCGTCGAGCAGGATCACCTGCGGGTTGACCGCGAGCGCGCGGGCGATGCCGATGCGCTGGCGCTGGCCGCCGGAGAACTCGTGCGGGAAGCGACCGAGCGACTCGCGAGGCAGGCCGACCCGCTCCAGCAGCGAGCGTGCCTCGCCGGAGACCTTGTCCCGTTCGACGCCGCGCAGGCGCAGCGGCGTGGCGAGGATCTGGCCAACGCGCTTGCGCGGGTTCAGCGAGGCCTGCGGATCCTGGAAGACCATCTGCATCTCCTTCCGGATCGGCTCCATCACGCTGCGGCCGCCGGTGGTGATGTCCTGACCACGGAAGCGGATCGTGCCGCCCGTCGACTGGATCAGCCGCACGATCACGCGGATCAGCGTCGTCTTGCCGCAGCCCGACTCACCGACCACCCCGAGCGTCTCGCCGGCGTCGAGGTGCATCGAGACATCGTCGACGGCATGGACGTGGGCCACGGTGCGATCGATGATCACGCCCGTCTTCACCGGGAACAGGACCTTGAGGTGATCGGTCTCGAGCAGGCGGGTGGATCCGGCTCCGCCCGGCCCGGGCTCGCCACCGTCCTGGCTGCCCGGCTGGCTCAACTCGGTCATACCGTCTCCCCGGCCGCGAGGCCGATCCGGTCAGAGACCACGCGCAACTTCTTCTTCTGCTCGGCGGTGAGGAAGCATCGGTCCTTCGACTCCGAGCTCTCGGGCGAGCGGTTCTCAAGCGCCGGGATCTCCGTGCACTTCTCGAACGCATGCGGACAGCGCGGGCGGAACGCGCACCCCTCCGGCGGATTCATCAGCGAGGGTGGCTGGCCGGGGATCGCGGGCAGGCGGTCGGCCTTGTCGGAATCCAGCAGCGGGATCGACCCGAGCAATCCCCACGTGTAGGGATGCTGGGGGTCGTAGAAGATCTCGTCGAGGGTCCCCTGCTCGACGACCCGCCCCGCGTACATGACGATCACGCGATCGGCGATGTCGGCGACGACTCCGAGATCGTGGGTGACGAGGATCACGCCGGCGTTCGTCTCGTTGCGCAGGGTGCGCAGCTCGTCGAGGATCTGCGCCTGGATCGTCACGTCGAGTGCGGTGGTCGGCTCGTCGGCGATCAGCAGCGACGGCGAGCAGGAGAGCGCCATCGCGATCATCGCGCGCTGCCGCATGCCGCCGGAGAACTCGTGCGGGTAGGAGCGCAGCCGCTCCTTGGCGCGGGGGATCCCGACGCGCTCCATCGTCGCCGCGGCGCGGTCCATCGCCTCGGCCTTGGAGACCTTGCGGTCGTGGGTCCGGATCTGCTCGACGATCTGGGTGCCGATTCGCTGCACCGGGTTCAGCGAGCTCATCGGGTCCTGGAAGACCATCGCGATCCCGGCGCCCCGGATCCGCTGCAGCCGCTCCTCGCTGGCCTTCACGAGCTCGATATCCCCGAACGTCGCGGTGCCCTCGAAGCGGGCGTTCGGTCCGCGCGTGAGCCCCATCAACGTCATCGCGGTCACCGACTTGCCCGAGCCGGACTCGCCGACGATCGCGACGACCTCGCCGCGGGCGACCGAGAAGGTCACGCCGTCGACGGCCTTGACCGTTCCCTCCTCGGTTCGGAAGGAGACGTGGAGGTCATCGACCTCGAGCAGCGTTTCGCTCACGAGAGCCGGATCCGGGGGTCGAGATATGCGTAGAGCACGTCGATGACTGCGGCGAGGAAGACGACGGCGAACGAGGTCAGGATGACGACGACGAGGATGACGACGACGTCGAGGCGGCCGATCGACTGGTAGGTGAGGTTACCGACGCCGTTGAGGCCGAACAGCGACTCGATCAGAATCGCGCCGCCCCCGATGATCCCCGCGAAGTCCAGGCCCCACAGCGAGATGATCGGGATCAGCGAGTTGCGCAGCACATGGCGAACGAGCACCCGGCGAGGCGAGAGCCCCTTCGCGCGTGCGGTGCGCACGTAGTCCTCGTTGAGGGTGTCGAGGATGTTCGAGCGCAGCACCCGCGAGTAGAAGCCGACGTACAGGATCGCCAGCGTGATCCATGGCAGGAACAGGTGCAGGAACCACTGCCACGGATTCTGCCCGATCGGCACGTAGTTGGAGATCGGGAAGATCCCCGCCTTGTAGCTCAGGTAGTAGAGCAGGACCGCGCCGAGGAAATAGGGCGGCATCGAGACCCCGACCATCGCCAGCACGTTGAGGAAGCGGTCGGCGAACTTCCCCTGGCGGATCGCGCCGACGACACCGATCCCGACCGCCGCGGCGAGCCACAGGAACGAGGCGCCGAACGCGAGCCACAACGTCACCGGCAGGTCCTGCCACAGTTCGGAGTCGACGTTGTAGCCCTGGGTGTAGGAGACGGCCTTGCCCGTGAAGATGTTCTCCATCGTCTTGGCGTACTGGACGTAGATGGGCTTGTTGAAGCCGTACTTGACCTCGATCTGATGGATCTCCGCGGCGGTCGCGTTGCGGCCGGCAAGGCGGAACGCCGGGTTGCCGTTGGGAATCGCCTCGAACAGCAGGAAGGTGAGGATCGAGATGACGATCATCACGATCGCCATCGAGATCAGGCGGCGGACGATGAACCGGGCCATCTAGCGGATCACCTAATGGTCGATCCTGATCTTCGAGCGCGGGTCCAGCGCGTCACGCACCCCGTCGCCGAAGAGGTTCATCGAGAGCACCGCGATCACGAGCATGATCCCCGGGGAGAGCACGTCTGAGAACGCCGCGGGGATGAACTGCAGGCCCTGGGAGATCATGTTGCCCCACGAGGGCGCGGGCGCCTGGACGCCGACTCCGAGGTAGGACAGGCCGGCCTCGAGCAGGATCGCGTTGGCGAGGATCAGCGGGATGAACACGACGATCGTCGAGCTCAGGTTGGGCAGGATCTCGCCGAACATGATGCGTGTGTGCGAGAGCCCCTGCTGGCGAGCGGCGTCGATGAAGTCGCGCTCACGCAACTGCAGGACCTGCCCTCGGACCGGCTTGGCGACGTACGGGATGTAGACCACCCCGATCACGATCGCCGGGATCCATAAGTGGTTGCCCTTGATCGGGCCGATGCCGCCCACGGCGATCATCGTGCCGAGCGTGATCCCGAGCAGCAGGGCCGGGATCGCCCACAGGATGTCCATGCAGCGGCTGATGACACCATCGACCATCCCGCGGAAGTACCCCGCGATCAGCCCGAGCACGACGGCGATCACCATCGTCAGGACCGTGGCCTCGGCCCCGATCAGCAGCGAGTTGCGCCCGCCGTAGAGCAGCCGCACGGCCGTGTCACGGCCGTTGGAGTCCGCGCCGAGGAAGAATTTCGAGAAGTCCCACGTCGGGCCGATCGGGATGCCGGTCGCGCTGACGATGTCTCTCGTCTTGCCGCCGACCTTGACCGTGCCGGTGATGTTGCCGACGTCCGGACTGCGGTGCGCGATGTCCTGGGAGTAGACCGGAGCCAGCAGGCAGACGATCACGACCAGCAGGAACACCACGCCGAAGAACAGGGCGGTGCGGTTGCGGCGCAGCCGCCGCCAGGCGAGTCGCCAGGGGCTTGCTCCCGGGCCGAGGTCGCTGCCCTCCTCGAGCGCTCCCGACTCGAGATCGAGGGTCAGCTCGGTTCCGGCTGTGTCGCGTGGTGATGAGGTCGACATAGAGGAGTGGTGATGCGGCCGGGACAGACTATCCGGTCGTCCCGGCCGCGAATCACTCGGCTACTTCAACTGGAACGAAGTGAAGTCCCAGCCGTAGAGCGGATTGACCTTCAGCGCCGGATAGTTCATGCGATCCGAGGCGAAGAAGGGGAACTTCTGATAGCCGAAGACGGCGACGTAGGCCTTCTTGGCCACGTACTCGTCGACCTTCTGCCACTGCGAGGAGTCCTGCTGGAGCTTCGTGACCGGCACCTGGCCGAGCTTCGAGACGGCAGCGTTGATCTTCGGGTCGTTGACCTCGCCGAAGTTCTCGTTGTTCGTCGGGAGGATCGCGTGGCCGTCCAGCAGCACCCCGTAGAAGTCGACCGGGTCGGGGAAGTCCTGGTTCCAGTCGGCGAAGCCGGTCTGGGGATGGAGCTTCAGCTCGCCGATCGTCTGGAAGTAGGTCGCGTCCGCGATCTCCTTCTGGGTGGCCTTGAAGCCAAGCTGGTTCAGGTACTGGGTGTAGGCGGTGCCCCACTGCAGGCGCGGGACGCGCTGCTCGGTCCAGACCGTCACCTTCGCGCCCTCCATGCCGGACTTCTTCAGCAGCGCCTTGGCCTTGGCCATGTTGCCGGTACCGGGGGTCCCGTACGGGCATGCGCCCGTCGGATGGCCCGGGATGGCGGGCGGCAGGAAGAAGCACGCCGGAGCGAGCGTGCCCGAGCCGAGGCGGCTGTAGGCCGTCTCGTTGAGGCCCGTGACGACGGCCTCACGCGCGAGCTGGTTGTTGAAGGGCTTCTCCTGGGAGTTCAGGAAGAAGTAGTACGTCGAGCCGCCGAGGTTGACCAGCTTGTACCGGCTGCCCGCCTTCGCCTGGATCTGCGGCAGCAGGCTGCCGGGGACCGAGTCCGCCCAGTCGAAGATGTCGGCGCTGTTGTTCAGCACCTGCTCGGCGTTCGAGGAGACGTTCGAGTTGACCGTCACGTCGACGTTGTCCTGACCCGCCGGGATGCCCGGGAGGGGCTTCCAGTAGGGGTTCTTGTCGACGGCGAACGACTTGTTCGCGACGACGTTCTTGATCATGTACGGGCCGCAGCCGGGCGGCGGGTGCAGCGGATCGTTCTTGAACGGTGCGGAGCCTGTCGGGATCAGGCCGAGAGCCGGCTCCGCCAGGACGTTGTCGAACGCGCCGTACGGCGCGGTGAGGTGGATGACGATCTTGCCGGTGGCGTTGTTCGCCTGGACGCCGGAGATCGTCTTGGACTTGCCCTTCGAGTAGGCGGTGGCGCCAACGATGACGGGCGTCATGAACTGGCCGGAGCCACCCCAGGGCAGCTTGACCGCGCGCTCGAGCGAGAACAGGAAGTCCCCAGCCTTGACCGGTGCGCCGTTGGAGTACTTCAGGCCCTTGCGGAGCGTGACCGTGTAGGTCTTGCCGCCATTCGTGACCACGGGCAGCGCGGTCGCGAGCCCGGGGATCACCGTCGCGCCGGCGGTGCCGTTCGCATGTTTATAAGTCGTCAGACCGGTGTAACTGATCCAGGTCGCCTCGGCGGACTGGGTCGTGTAGCCGAACTGCGGGTCCAGCGAGTCGGGGAAGACCCCCATCACCATTTGCACGGTCCCGCCGGTGGATTTGCCACCGCTCGACGAAGTCGAAGTGCCGCTGCCGGTGCTCCCGCCCGAATTCCCTGAGCTACCAGAGCCCGAGCTTCCGCACGCACTGACCACCAGCGCGGCCATGGCCATCAGCAGCAGAGCCGCCAACGGCCGGATGTATCTCTTCACAGATCCTCCTCCAAGAGGTCGTGGTTCCCAGACCGGACAGCGTAGGCGGTCCGGCGGTCATCTGCCACTGGCCGTAAGAGCTTCCTAAAACAACGTGCGGCACGTCGGGGCCGACGCCGCAGGTCGTCCGGCGCCCGGGGCGGGCGCCGGGGCCTGTGCTCGGCTACCGTGCCGCGCATGACGACCGAGGGATCGCCCCCGCGTCTCGACGCACTCGCCCCGCAGCACCTCGACGGCGCACAGGCGGAGCTGTACGCCGCCATCACGGGCGGACCACGAGCCGCGGACCGCGGCCGATCGCCGATCGCCGACGACGAGGGGCGCCTGCTCGGCCCGTTCAACGCGATGCTCTACAACCCGGCGCTGGGCGATCCGATGCAGGGACTCGGGGCCGCGATCCGCTACCGCACGAGCCTCGATGCCGCGACCCGCGAGATCGCCATCCTCGTCGTCGCCGCGACGCTCGACAGTGCGTTTGAGTGGTTCGCGCACGAGCGCCTCGCGCGGGCCGCCGGCGTGAGCGAGGAGACGATCGCCCGGATCGCCGCCGGCCGCGAGCCCGACGGCGACGGGGCCGTGGCCTACCGCGCCGCCCACGAGCTGATCGTCGACGGCGATCTCTGCGACGAGCGGTTCGCGGAGGTCGAGGAGCGGTTCGGCACGACCGGCTGCGTCGAGCTGGTGGTGCTCGTCGGCTACTACCGGATGCTCGCTCTCTTGCTGCGGACGTTCCGCGTGAGCGCGCCCTCCGGCGACGCGCTCCCCGGCAGCACGCCGTCCGGCGAGTGACCTGACCCGTACTAACGTCGGCCGGGTGAGCGCCTCGGCCACGCGTACGTCGCCCAGAGACGGCCGGGAGGCCGAGCTGGGCGCCGGCATCTCCAACCGCCTGGTGCTGCTGCTCGCGGTCGGCACCGGCGCGGCCGCGGCGAACCTGTATTACGCCCAGCCGCTGCTGCACACGTTGAGCGGGGCGTTCTCCGTCTCGACGGGAACCAGCGGTTTGATCGTGACGATCTCGCAGATCGGCTACGTCGTCGGTCTCGCGTTCGTGCTGCCGCTCGGCGATCTGCTGGAACGCCGACGGCTGATCACGGGCACGATGGTCCTGACCGCCGGAGCGATGGTCGCGTGCGGGCTGGCGCCGAGCTTCCCGGTGTTCGGGATCGCGACGCTCGTCGTCGGCGTCAGCGCGGTCACGGCGCAGGTGATCGTGCCGATGAGCTCCTCGATGGCGCGCCCCGAGGAGCGCGGCCGCGTGGTTGGTCAGGTGATGAGCGGTCTGCTGCTCGGGATCCTGCTCGCCCGCACGTTCAGCGGCCTCCTCGCCGGCGCTCTGGGCTGGCGTGTCCCGTTCCTCGCCGCAGCCGGCATGATGCTCGTGCTCGCCGCCGTGCTGCACCGAGCGCTGCCGCGGGTGCCGCCGACGGCGGCGCTCCGCTACGACGAGGTGCTGCGCTCCGTCCTGCGGCTCGTCTGGACCGAGCCCGTGCTCCGCCAGCGGATGGCGCTCGGGGCGCTCGCCTTCGGCTGCTTCTCGGTGCTGTGGACCTCGCTGTCGTTCCTGCTCAGCGCCGCGCCGTTCCACGACAGCAACACCGTGATCGGCCTGTTCGGCCTCGCCGGCGTGGCGGGGGCGAGCGCGGCCACCGTCGTCGGCCGGCTTGCCGACCACGGCCATGGCGAGCTCGCGACGACGCTCACCTCGGTGCTGATGGCGGTCTCCTTCGGGCTGCTCTACCTCTTCCGCCATTCGACGATCGGCCTGATCGTCGCGATCATCGTGCTCGACCTCGGCGTCCAGGGAGTCCACATCGCCAACCAGCACGCGATCTACGCGCTCTCTCCTGACGCCCGCAGCCGGCTGACCACCGCCTATATGGTCGCCTACTTCGCCGGCGGCGCGGCGCTCTCGGCGATCACCTCGGTGCTCTACTCCTCGGCGGGGTGGGGCGGGGTGTGCGTGGTCGGTGGGGCGACCGGGTTGGCGACGTTGGTGGTGTGGATGGGAACCCGGCGGCGCGTCGCTCGATCTTCGCCTCACGGTTCCTGAACCGCGCCTGGCTAGGCCACAGCGCTGACCCGCGTCCGGTCCCGCCCCAGCGCCTTTGCCTCGTACAGCGCCGCATCGGCCCGGGCCAGCAGCTCCTCGGCGGACTCACCGGCCTCGCGCATCGCGACCCCGGCCGAGGCGGTGCGCTCCTCCGGGATGCAGGCGCGCAGGCGCTCGACGACCTCATACGCGGTGTCCGGAGAGACGTCGCAGATGAGCAGCCCGAACTCCTCGCCGCCGAGGCGGGCGAGCAGGTCACCGCCGCGCAGCTGATCGCGCCAGGCCGCCGCGGTCGCGCGGAGCAGCCGGTCGCCGGCGGGGTGGCCGTGACTGTCGTTGAACTCCTTGAAGTTGTCGAGGTCGAGCATCGCGAGGGTGATCGTCGAGGAGGAGGCGAACGCGCGGGCGAGGCCGCTGTCCCACGCCCGGCGGTTGGGCAGGCCGGTGAGCGGGTCGGTATGGGCCTCGTCGGCGAGGCTCTCGAGCACGTCCGCTCGCGCGATCACGCCGGCCGCCTGACCGGCGATCAGCGTGGCGACGGTGCGACGCGAGGGGTCGGCGTGGACGCGGTCCGGCCAGCCGACGAGCAGGACGCCGATCACCTGGCCGCCGTGAGTGAGCGGCTCATACAGGACCGACTCGGGCGAGCCGCTGCCCTCCCAGAGCTCGACGCTGCCGACGTGGGCCGCCACGTCCCGGTCGATGTAGCGGGGCTGACCGCTCAGGAAGACCTCCTGGACGAGGCTGCCCCGCTTCGCCTGGATCCGGCCGCCGCCGACCTCGACGCGGGTGTGGGCGGTGCATTCCAGCACGGTGCCGAAGGGCTCGTAGAGCGCCGCGACCGACGCTCCGCTGATGCGCTCGGCCGCCTCGCAGAGATCGTCACGGACCTGCGAGCTGTCGAGCAGGGTGCGGGCGGTGTCGGCGACCTCCTCGAGCATCCGCCCACGCGAGTTCGCCTTGGCCGCCTGCGCCTGGACGCTGGCGACGAGCGACTGGACGGCGAAGCCCGTGGTCCCGCACACGAGCGCGAACAGAACCGCCGAGCGATACTGGCTCGCGGGGTAGTTGGCGCCGCCGACGAACAGCGCCGGGACGATGAAGAAGGCGAGCACCGCCGCAATCACAACCCCCAGGTCGCGTCGTGAGCGACTGCCCAGGGAGGTGTAGAGCACGGGAATGAGGGCAAGCACCGAGGCGCTTGAGTGGATGCCTCCGCTGGCGTCGCGCAGGAGGCCGACCGCGGCGAGGAAGACAAGCGCCTCGGGCACCACCGCCTGACGCCTGAGGACGTGGCGGATCGCCGCCATCACGAGCCCGGAGAGCGTGAGCAGCGCGGTCGACGCCCAGTACTCCGGCCACTCGATCGTCGTCCCGATCGGCATCAGGACCCAGGCGAGCACCGTGGCGACCGAGAACGGCACCGCCACGCGGGCACCACCAGGCCACCACGATCGCGCGCTCATACCCAGCCTCGTCGGCTGTAAACGCCCGGACCTTTAATCAGTCTCTCACGCGCCGGTCGCGTGCCTGCCCGGAGCCGAGGTCGTCCTCGATCGCCTGCGCTGCCCGGCGGGCGAGCGGCAGCACGTCGCGCCGCAGCCCGGCCATCGTGCCGCGGGTGGCGTGCACCGAGACGTTGAGCGCCGCGGTGGCGACGCCGTTCGGGTCTCGGATCGGCACCGCCAACGAGCGCAGCCCCTCCTCGAGCTCCTGATCGACCGCCGCGTACCCATCCTCGCGCACGCGTGCGAGGACCCCGCGCAGCGAGCCCCCATCGCTCACCGTGAACGCCGTCAGCGGCCGGAAGTCGATGCGGGCCAGCCGCTGCTCGAGCTCGGGCTCGGGGAGGGCCGCCAGCAGCACGCGGCCCATCGAGGTCGCGAACGCCGGCAGCCGGGTGCCGACGGCGAGCGTGATCGACATGATCCGCCGGGTCGGGACGCGCGCGACGTAGACAATTTCCAGATCGTCGAGCACCGACACCGACGAGGACTCGTTGACCGCCGCCACAAGCGCCTCCATATGCGGCTGGGCGACCTCCGGCAGGGACAGCCCCGACAGGTAGGCGTAGCCGAGCTCCAGCACCCGCGGACGCAGCGAGAAGCGTCCGTCGACCTGATGGACGTACCCGAGCGAGACGAGCGTCAGCAGGAAGCGGCGCGCCGCCGCCCGCGAGAGGCCGGTGATCCGTGCGACGTCGGAGAGACCGAGCTCGCGACGCTCGGCGTCGAACGCGCGGATCACCGCCAGCCCTCGTTCGAGTGACTGGACGTGGTCGGCGCTGCGGGCGCGGGGGCTCATCTCGTGGGGGTCAGGCACTGCCGCCACCCTAACCGTGGACAGAGCACTGCCGCCACGCTCAACGCTCCATCCAGGTGCAGAGCACCGCCGTCCCGACCGCCATCCCGGCACTGATGAAGAGCGCCAGGTGCAGCCCAGCGACGAAGCCGCCGCCGACCGACAGCAGCGAGCCGAACCACGCCACGCCGATCGCCGAGCCGGTCTGTCGCATCGTGTTGAGCGTCCCGGCAGCCACGCCCGAGCGGCTGCGCTCGACCGATCCCATCAGCTCCGAGGTGATGACCGGGACGATCGTGCCCAGGCCGGCACCGAGGCAGACGAGCTGGGCGACGATCGCCGGGTAGGGCGTCGAGGACCCGATCCACACCAGACCGAGGGATGCCGCGCCCAGCAGCGTGGCCGACACCAGCGGCGCGCGCACCGGTCCGAGGTGGCGCGCCATCCGGGCCGAGATCACGTTTCCCAAGCCCGCCGCGATCACGTAGGGCACCAGCAGCAGGCCAGTGGCGAGCGGAGTGTGACGCTGGACCGTCTGGAAGTAGAGCGAGAACAGGAAGATCAGGCCGTAGACGAGCAGGTTCACGAGCAGGCCGATCACGGCCGAGACGCTGAACGCGCGGGCTGAGAACAGCGAGAGCGGCAGCATCGGCTCCCGACGGCGTGCCTCGACGATCACGAAGCCGAGGAGCGATGCGACCGCCAGCGCGAAGCCGGCGAGCACCGGCGCGGAGCCGAATCCGCGCACGCCGCCCTCGATCGTCGCCCCGACGAGCACCGCCAGCGAGGCGACTGCGAGCACCTGACCAGGAGCGTCGATCGGCCGCTCGCGTGCTCCGCGCGTCTCGGTCGCGTACAGACGAGCGAGCGTCATCCCGCTCAGCGCGAGCGGGACGTTGATGAAGAAGATCGCCCGCCATCCGAACCCCGCGATCAGCAGCCCGCCGATCAGCGGCCCTGCGGCGAACGACATGCTCGAGCCGAACAGCCACAGACCGACGGCCCGGGCGCGCGCCGCGGGCTCGGTGTAGGTGTGGTTGAGCAGGGTCAGCGAGGACGGGACGAGCACGGCGGCGGCGATCCCCTGGACCGACCGCGCGGCGATGAGCACCCCGATCCCGGGGGCCAGCCCACAGACCGCCGAGGTGGCCATGAACAGCGCGAAGCCGGCGATGAACACGCGCCGGGCGCCGATGCGATCACCGAGCGCCCCGGCGGTGAGGATGAACGCCGCAAACCCGATCGTGTAGGCATTGAGCACCCACTGCTCCTCGCTCACACCGCCACCGAGGTCCGCGCCGATCGAGCGCACGGCGACATTGAGCACGGACACATCGAGCTGAACGACCGCAAAGCCCAGCGACATCGCGACCAGCGTCAGCCGACGCGCGCGGTCGCCGGTGCGCCGCTCAGCCCGGAGGGCCGGCAAGGAGCTCGCGGGCGCGCTCAGGGCCGATCGAGAGCAGCAGCGTGGGCAGCCTCGGCCCGGTATCGGCACCGATCGTGAGGCTGTAGACCGCCTTGAAGAACGCGCGCTGGGCCTGCTTGACCTCGGACGAGGGCGGTTCGTCGGGCGACAGGCCGCGCATGCGCTTGGGGATCGCGTAGACGAGCTTGGTGAGCCCCTCGATCGACCAGTCGTCAGTCATCCGCTCGCTGAGCTGCGCCACCGCGTCGCGCATCTCCTGATCGAGCGCCGCGGACGCCGCGGGGTCGAATCCGGAGCGCACCCGCGTGCGCTCGCTCTCGGGAACGAGCTCGGTCGCGTAGTGGATCGCGCAGTCCAGGCGAGGCTGCAGACTCGCCAGCAGCGCCTCCGGGCCGGCCTCATCGCCCTCGAGGCCGAGATGTGCGGCGACGATGCGGGCGATCTGGGCGCGGTCGCCCTGCGTGAGGTCGGCGACCGAGGCGAGCAGCCGGAAGGACACGGGGCGGGCGGTGCGCTCCACCTCGCCCGCCGAGGACTCGGTCGACTCGCGGTGGATCGCGAGCTCGTCGGCCGCCGCCTCACCGGCAGCGACCGCGGCGGCGAGCCGGTCCCACTCGTCGTAGAGGCGCTGCACCGCCTTGGGCGAGAGGTCGATCTGGAAGGACTGCCGCGGAAGCCGGCGGACGTAGAGCCAGCGCAGGATCGCCGGCTCGAGCACGTCGAGCGCGGTCGCCGGGATCGGCGCTCCCCCCACCGAGCCGGACATCTTGCCGCCGGCGCCCGCCAGCGAGACGAACGAGTAGACCGTCGTATCCGGCGCGCGCCCGGAGTAGAGGTCGGCGACGATCACGCGGCCGACCGTGAACGAGGCCGTCGGCGCATGGTGATCCTCGCCGGCCGGCTCGAAGGCGACGTGCTCGTGCGCCCAGCGCATCGGCCAGTCGACCTTCCATACGAGCTTGCCCGAGATGCCGGCGCCGTCGGCGAGCGACATCTCGCCGGCGTGGCCGTGGCGGCACTCCCAGACGACCGTCTCGTCGCGGTAGGCGACGACCCGGGTGTCATCACGGCCGCACTCGGTGCAGAACGGCTTGAACGGGTAGTACTCGCGGCGGCGCTCCTCGGCGCTGCGCTCGTGGCGGCCCGCCGTCTGCTGCCCGGCGAGCACGTCGAAGACATGCAGCCGCTGATCCATCGCCCTGCGGATCCGGGCGTTGTAGGTGCCGGCGGGATACAGCTCGGACTGGCGGCGCTCGGTCATGCGGATGCCGAGCGCGTCGAGCGAGACGCGCAGCTCGTCCATGAAATGCTCGGCGTAGGAGCCGCTGCCGTCCTCGCGTGTCGGATCCGGGATGCGCGCCAGCGGGAGCCCGATGTAGCGCTCGAAGCCCGGATCGACGCCCGCCGGGACCTTGCGGAAGCGGTCGTAGTCGTCCCACGAGTGCAGGTGCACGACATCCTCGCCGCGGCGGCGCAGCGCCTCGGCGACGAGGTGGGTGGTGAACACCTCGCGCAGGTTGCCGAGGTGGATCGGCCCCGACGGCGAGATGCCGCTCGCGCACACGATCGGACCGCTGACATCCCGCTCCGCGCGGCCCGCGATCACTTCCTCGGCGAGCGCGTCCTCCCACAGACGGGCGGCCGAGGAGTCGTCGTGAGCGACGGAGGACACCGTCTGAGCGTATCTCCGCCCAGACGGTGCAGTCAGGTCAGGTGGTCGCGGCGAGTGGCGTGCCGCCGGTGCTGCTAGCGGGGGTGTCCTCGGCGGTGAGCGGCTTGGCGATGTTCTCGAGCGTCTGCCGCTCGGCGTTGATCCCGAGGATGAACTCGAGCACCCCGCCGACCATCATCACCGCCGCGCCGATGAGGAATGCGAGCTCGACCTGCCCGACCTTCCCCGAGTTGATCAGCGAGGCGAACAACAGCGGCCCGATGATCCCGCCGAGGCCGGTGCCCACCGCGTAGAAGACCGCGATGCAGAGCGCCCTGGTCTCCATCGGGAAGACCTCGGAGACGGTGAGGTAGGCCCCGCTCGCGCCCGCCGATGCGAAGAAGAACGCCACATCGAGCAGCAGGATGAACGACGTCGAGGTGAGAGTGTGACCGACGAACAGCAGCGCGATGACGACGCACAGCAGCGCCGAGATGACGTAACAGCCGCCGATCATGATCTTGCGCCCGACGGTGTCGAACAGGGGGGCGAGCAGCAGCGGTCCGATGAGGTTGCCGATCGCGAAGTAGATGCTGAAGTAGGGGACGTTGCCCGGGGAGACGTGGAAGAACGTCGTCATCAGACCGCCGAGGTTGAAGACCATCGCGTTGTAGAGGAACGCCTGGCCGACGAACAGGCCGAGCCCGAGCACCGTGCGCTTGGGGTAGAGCGTGACGATCGAGCGCAGGATGAGCGGGAGCGGGATCGTCGTTCGCTGTCGCACGGTCATCGTGTCCTCGACGTCAGGCAGCGTCCGCCCGATCTCCTGTTCGACCTGCTGCTCGATTCCGGCGACGATCTTCTCGGCCTCCTCCTCCCGGCCGTGGATGAACAGCCAGCGAGGGCTCTCCGGAACGTTGCGGCGCACGAGCAGGATGAGCAGCGCGAGCACCGCGCCGAGACCGAAGCACGCCCGCCAGCCGACGTTGACCGCGAGGTTGTTGAGCGCATAGAGGGCCACGAGCCCGCCAAGCGCCGAGCCCGCCCAGTAGCTGCCGTTGATCGAGATGTCGACGCGGCCCCGCTGCCTGGCCGGGATCAGCTCGTCGATCGCGGAGTTGATCGCCGAGTACTCGCCGCCGATGCCGAAGCCGGTGAGCGCGCGGCAGCCGTAGAACCAGATCGCGCTGAACGAGAACGCGGTCAGGCAGGTACCGAGCAGGTAGACACCGAGCGTGATCATGAACAGCTTCTTGCGCCCGAACCGGTCGGTGAGCTGCCCGAAGACGAGCGCCCCGGCGCACGCGCCCGCCACGTACAGCGATCCGGCGAGACCAGAGACGTCGTGGGCGGCGATGGCGACGCCCGAGCCGTGCTTGGACAGCTGACCGGCGATCGCGCCGACGATCGTCACCTCAAGCCCGTCGAGGATCCACACCGTCCCGAGCCCGATGATGATCGACCAGTGGAAGCGGCTCCACGGCAGCCGATCCATCCGTGCCGGGATCTTCGTGCGAATCGTCCCGGTCTGAACTGTTGAACTCACCCTGTCTCCTCCCTGTCCGGTACGCCAGGGACTGCCCGGCGCACGAGTCCCGCAATCCTCGAGGTGGAGCCGTCCACTCCGGAGTTCCGCTCGTGGGTAACGTGGTGGTCCGGAGACGGACCATCTGAGGAGGCCCCATGACTGAGCACGAATCCTCGAACAGGCACAGCGAGCGGGCGCATGTCCATGAGCACGCGGCCGACCCTGCCGACACGGCCGACCGGCCGCTGGAGCCGCGCTCGAGCTCTGAGCCGCTGCATGAGGCCGACACTCCGCGGGAGGGTGGGCCCGAATCCGAGGACCCGCATCACCGGCTGAACACCCAGGTGGGCGACGTCGACCCGACGACCGACTCCGATCCGTACCGCTCTGAGACGCCCGAGGACGACTCGGACCGAGCCTCCGGCATCCGCGGCGAGGGCGAGCGCTCGAACGAGTAGCCGCTTCAATGGTGGGCACGATGCCCACCGACTCGCTCTACGACCACGGGTTCGTCCGCGCCGCCAGCGCGATCCCACATGTGCGGATCGGCGATCCGCGCACCAACGGTGAGCGCACGATCGCGCTTGCCCAGCAGGCCGACGGGGCGGGCGCAGCGCTCGTGGTCTTCCCCGAGCTCGGGCTCTCGGGCTACTCCAACGAGGACCTGTTCCGCCAGACGGCGGTGCTCGACGCGGCCGAGGCGGCCCTGCACGATCTCCTCGCCGCGTCTGAATCCCTGCGGCCGGTGCTCCTCGTCGGCGCGCCGCTGCGCGCCGAGGGTGGCCTGTTCAATTGCGCGGTCGCCGTGCACCGCGGGCGGATCCTGGGCGTCGTGCCCAAGAGCTATCTGCCCGAGTACCACGAGTTCTACGAGAAGCGCCAGTTCCGCGCCGCTCGCCAGCTGGCCGGCACGACGATGACCGTTCTCGGACAGGCCGTCCCGGCCGGGGCCGACCTCGTGTTCGAGTGCGCCGACCTCCCGTCGCTGGTGATCGGGTGCGAGATCTGCGAGGACCTGTGGTCGCCGGTGCCTCCGACGACCTACGCCGCGCTGGCGGGGGCAACGGTGCTGGCGAACCTGTCGGCGTCCAACGTGACGATCGGCAAGGCCGGATACCGGCACACGCTGTGCGCGAGCCACTCCGGACGGACCGTCTCCGCGTACGTGTACACCGCCGCCGGCACGTCGGAGTCGACGACCGACCTTGCGTGGGATGGCCAGGCGATGATCTACGAGAACGCCGAGCTGCTCGCCGAGTCGGTCCGCTTCTCCGATCAGGAGCAGCTGATCTACTCCGATCTCGACCTCGACCGGCTGCTCGCCGACCGCATGGCGCTGTCGAGTTTCGGCGACACGATCGGGGATGAGCGCGAGCGGGTGGGCGGGATCCGCCGGCTCGCGTTCGAGCTCGGCGCGCCCGGCCGGGACAGGTCGTTGCCGCTGCGACGCCGGGTCGAGCGCTTCCCCTACGTCCCGGCCGACCCCGCCACGCGCGACGCTCGCTGCGAGGAGGTGTTCGACATCCAGGTGAACGGGCTCGAGACCCGCCTGCAGGCGACCGGGATCGAGCGGGTCGTGATCGGGGTCTCGGGCGGCCTGGACTCCACCCACGCGCTGATCGTGGCCGCTCGCACGATGGACCGGCTCGGTCTCTCCCGTGAGAACGTCCTCGCCTACACCCTCCCGGGGTTCGCCACCAGCGCCGAGACGCTGCGCAACGCCCACGCGCTGATGAAGGCGCTCGGGGTGAGCGCGCACGAGATGGAGATCCGGTCGGCGGCGACGCAGATGCTGCGCGACCTCGAGCATCCCGCCGCCGAGGGCGCACGTCAGTACGACATCACCTACGAGAACGTGCAGGCCGGCGAGCGCACCTCGCACCTGTTCCGGCTGGCCAACTATCACCAGGCGATCGTGCTCGGCACCGGCGACCTGTCCGAGCTCGCGCTCGGTTGGTCCACGTACGGCGTCGGCGACCAGATGTCGCATTACAACGTCAACGCCTCGGTGCCGAAGACCCTGATCCGCTTCCTGCTCCGCTGGGCGGTCGCCTCGGGCCAGTTCGGCGCCGAAGCGGGCGCGGTGATGGCCGCAATCGCGGACATGGCGATCTCGCCGGAGTTGGTCCCCGCGGACGAGGGCCACGAGGGCGACGGACCCGCCCAGGACTCCGAGGCCACCGTCGGCCCGTACGAGTTGCAGGACTTCTTCCTCTACTACGTGCTGCGGTTCGGCTACCGCCCGAGCAAGGTCGCCTATCTCGCCGAGCACGCATGGAGCGACCGCACGCGTGGCGTGTGGCCCGATCTGATCCCCGAGGCCTCGCGCCATGAGTACTCCCACGAGGAGATCCGCCACTGGCTCGAGGTGTTCCTGCGCCGGTTCTTCGCCACCAGCCAGTTCAAGCGCTCAGCCCTGCCCAACGGCCCGAAGGTGGGTTCCGGCGGCTCGCTCTCACCCCGCTCGGACTGGCGCGCGCCGTCTGACAGCGTCGCCACCGCGTGGCTGGCCGAGCTGCGCGACAGCGGCTGAGGCGCGAGGCGCCACCTGGCCTGCAAACATCCAGGCATGTCCACCGAGCCCCCACCCCTCACCCTGTTCGAGGTCGTCCGGCGCGCCGTGCAGCTCATCGACCCTGACGACAACGATCCGACCGCGGGCGATTTCGAGCGCGCCTTCGAGGATGACGATGAACCGGTCCGCGGCGTGGACGACATCGAGGACCGCGTCGCCGAGGTCCTCGCCGAGCTCGACCCCGCGACCAACAACGGCTCGATCGCGATGGCCGGAGCGCTCACCGTCTACCTGGCCTACCGCCGTGACGAGGTGCACGTCGATCCCGCGAAGCTGCTCGTGCTCGCCGCCCGTGCGGAATGGGAGGGCGATCCGCCGGAGGCGGTCACCGAGTGGCTCGCCGACCGCGGGTTGAAGATCTGAGAGGCCCCGAGCAGGTCAGCGGGCCACCGGCGGCCCGCCGATCGCCCACAGCGACGGCTCCGCCCACGCGCCGCTGATCGCGACGTCGGGGTCGGTGCCGCGCAACCGCGCGAATCGGGCGGCCAGGCACTGCAGACGCACGGTGAGCGGGATCTGCGCCAGCACGTCGTTGGGCGCCCTCGGCGCCTGCTCATCGCCTTCGCCGGGGATCGCCGATACCGCGATCCCCTGCTGCGCGGCCGCGCGGCCGAGCGCGGCCGGCAGTCCGTCGGGATCACCATCGGGGTCGACGAGCACGAGGCCGTCCGCAGGGCCGTACGGCACCGCGAAGCCGTGCAGCAGCCGCTCGGCGTCGAACCCCTCACAGAGCATCCGCGCGCCCTCTCGGAGCTTGAGCGCACCCTCTCGCGCGGTCACCGAACTCGCGCCGGAGCCGACGAGCGCCAGCGCCCGAGCCGGCATCGGCACGTGGTCGACGCCTGGCTCGGCGATGATCGCGTCGACGCGGTCCGCGACCCCGCGGATCGCATCCGCCGACCGGTGCCCACCGAGCTCCGCGGCGAGGCGGCACAGCACGGCCAGCGCCGCGGTGTAGCTCACCGTGTAGGTCTCCGCCTCCTCCTTGACCGGGGTGACGATCGCCTCGGACCAGTCGACGGCCGGTCCGGTGATCGAGACGAGCCCCACCCCGGCGTCGAGGGCGCGCTCTCGGGCGAGCAGGGAGTACGCGGTCTCGCCGGTGTGGGTGATGACGATCACCGCCTCGTCGTCCGACAGCTCCTCGAAGCGCAGCTGCGCCGATTCGACCGCACGGGCGCGAGTCCCGCCCGCTCGGATCACCGTGGCACCGAGCTCGGCGGCGTGGAACGACGTCCCGGTGCCGACGAGCAGCACTCGGCCAGGACCGCGCAGCGTCTCGACGGCCGCCCCCAGGTCCAGCGCCGCGACTGTCCGCAGTGCCTCCCCCTGGCGCGAGATCATCCTCTCCAGCGCGTTCACAAGGCGTCCGCGGTCGCGATCTGGTCCTGCTCGCGACCATGGATCGGCCCACTCGTCACCCGCAACGGCCGGGCGTCCAGGGCAGGCCCTCGCCGGCGCACGGCGATGATCTCGGCCAGCACTGAAACCGCAGTCTCCTCGGCGGTCCGGCTGCCGATGTCCAGGCCGCAGGGAGCGTGGATCCGCGCCAGGTCCGCCTCCTGCACGCCCGCGTCGCCCAGGCGCCGCTCTCGGTCTGCCGTGGTGGTGCGACTGCCGAGTGCTCCGATGTAACCGGCGCGGGTGGCCAGCGCGCTGATCAGCGCCGGCTCGTCGAACTTCGAGTCGTGGGTGAAGACGAGCACCGCGTCGCGCGGTCCGAGCTCGATTCCCTCCATCACCTCCTGCGGCCAGCCGATGCGGACCTCGGCATCGGCAGAGAACCGCCGCGAGGCGGCGAACCGGTCCCGCGCATCGCAGATGGTGACGCGGTACCCGATCCGAGTGGCGAACGCGGCCAGCGCCGCCGAGAAGTCGATCGCGCCGAAGATCACCATCTGCGGGGGCGGTGCGTAGGCACGGACGTGGACGGGTAGCTCGTCACCGAGCGTCGCGCCATCGGCGCCGAACCGGCGGATCGTCGTCTTCCCTTCCTCCATCAGGCCGGCTGCCTCGCGCGCAACGTTGCGATCCAGCAGCTCAAGAGAACCGAGCGACCCAATCGCCTCCTCATCGACCACCGCCAGCCGGCAGCCGGCATGCGCGCCCTGCAGCAGCGTCGCCACCGCCGCGGGGCGTCCCTCGAGGTGCGCGCTGAGTGCCGCCAGCTCCGCCTCGGCATCGGCCCCGCCGAGCTGCTGCAGAAAGATGTGGACGATCCCGCCGCACATCAGGCCGACGGTCCCGGCGAGCTCGTCGGAGATCCCATACGTTTCGACCCCCGGTCCGCGCTCGCCGGCGAGGATCGCCTCAGCCTCGGTGACCAGCGCGCCCTCGACGCAGCCTCCGGTGATCGAGCCCTCGATCGCGCCGTCCTCGCCGATCAGCATCATCGCCCCCTCTGGAAGTGGTGCGGAACCCTCCACCTCGATGAGCAGCGCCTGCACGAACCGACGCTGCTCACGCAGCCACCCGGCGGCGATGTCCTCCGTGGCTCTCGCGACGCCCGACTCGCTCACTGCGGACCCTCCTGACGGCTCTTCCGGGCGACGGTGCCCGCGCTCAGCTCATCGTATCGGCCGCCGAATCGATGCCACAGGTGATCTGGCAAGAGCGCAACCCACCTTCAATCTGTTCCCGCTACGGTAGACAAAAATGGCCCAAAGTACTCCTGAAACCGAAATCGGCGGCCTCGAGGACCCCCGATATGCGAAGGCACTCGCCCACCCACTGCGCGTCAGGATCCTGGCGATGCTCGACGAGCGTAATGCGAGCCCGGTGCAACTCGCCGAGCACCTCGACGCCTCCCTCGGCACCGTCGCCTACCACGTACGTACGCTTGAGCGCCTGGGCCTGATCGAGCTGGTCGCCACCCACCAGCGGCGGGGCGCCACCGAACACGTCTACGCCGCACGCGAGCATCCCCGCTTCTCCAGTCGGGCGTGGTCGAGCGCCGACGCCAAGACGCGCGACATGATGATCGCCTCCGCGCTCTCCCAGATCGGCGAGTACGCCGCCAGGAGCGCCGCGGCCGGGGGGTTCGCACGCGAGGAGGCGACCGTCTCGCGCCATGCGGTCGCAGTCGACGCCGAGGGACTCGGCGAGCTGGCGGAGGCGGCGCGCCGCTGGCAGCAGGAGATCGCGAAGATCGAGAGCGACGCAGCCGAGCGACTGAGCGCACACGAGGAGCCGGCGATCGATGCGGGCGTCGTGCTGCTCATATTCGAAGCGGCGCCGTTCTCCGGCGACGGAAACGACGGTCACGAGCGGGACCCGGACCGCGGCTGAGTCGCGACTGAAAACCGCGGCCGGCTGGGCGTCCACCCACTCCGGGCCGCGGCCTGCAACAACTCCACCGAGGGAAAGAGCGGCAATCGCTCAAGGTATTCTTTTCTTGAGCCGATGAGGATCCTGCTGGACGAATGTCGGAGGCACTCGAGGCCTTCGACCAGCCACTCCCAGGTTTGAGCGCGACTACTACCTCCCCTCCCCCTCCGCTCGAGGGCGATCTGCTCGCCGCGATGGTGGAGAGCCTGCAGGATTACGCGATCCTGATGCTCGACACCGAGGGGCGCATCGCCAGCTGGAACGTCGGTGCCGAGCGCTTCAAGGGGTGGGACGCCGAGGAGGTCATGGGCCGCAGCCACGCGCTGTTCTATCTCGACGAGGACATCGCCTCCGGGCGCCCGGGCTCAGAGCTCGCGACGGCCGCGGAGTACGGCCGGTTCGAGGAGCAGCACTGGCGCATGCGCAAGGACGGCAGCCGGTTCTGGGCCAACGTGGTGATCACGGCTGTCCGTGACCCGAACGGCGAGCTGCGCGGTTTCGGCGAGGTCATCCGCGACGTGACCGACCACCACGCCGCGATCCAGGCGCTGCGACGCAGTGAGTCGCGCTTCCGGTCGGTGACCGAGTCCGCGATCGACGCGATCGTCGCCTTCAATGCCGAGCTCCGAATCATCTCGTGGAACGCCGCAGCCGGCAGGCTCTACGGCTATACCTCCGCCCAGGCGATCGGCCAACCCGTCTGGATGCTCGTTCCCGAGTTTCGCCGCGAAGACGCGGAGGCCCTCTTCACCGTCGCATCGGCGGCGGCCCGCGACCAGCAGCTCGCGATCAGGCCCGTCGAGGGGGCCGCGCTGCGGATCGACGGCCGGGTCGTGCCCGTCGAGGTGGCGCTCTCGAGCTGGCTGATCGGCAGCGAGCGCAACTTCTCCGCGATCGTCCGGGACATCACCGAGCGCAAGCGGCACGAGCGCGAGCTCCAGCATCTTGCCGATCACGACCCGATCACAAACCTGTTCAACCGCCGCCGCTTCGAGCACGAGCTCGATCGGATCGTCAGCGAATGCGTGCGCTACGAGCGACCGGCGGCCCTGCTGGTACTCGACCTCGACGGCTTCAAGGAGGTCAACGATCTCCACGGACACGCCGCGGGCGACGAGATGCTCCTGAAGCTGGGCGCGCTGCTCCAGGCGACGGTGCGCGACAGTGACGTCGTGGGCCGCCTCGGCGGCGACGAGTTCGGCGTCATCGTCCAGGAGGCCGACCGCCTCGAGGCGGAATGCGTCGCCCGGAAGATCGTCGAGGCCGTCCGCGGCAGCGGGATGGTGATCTCCGATCTCGTGCGCGCACAGGTGACCGCGTCGGTCGGGATCGCTCTGATCGAGCCCCGCGCCGAGGTCACGGCCGCCGAGCTCCAGATCGGCGCCGACCGGGCGATGTACCGCGCCAAGGCCGAGAGCCGGTGCGGGTACGCGTTCATGGTCCCCGACGACGAGGCAGGCGCCGAGCTGGCCGCGCGCCGCTCGTGGATCTCTCGCCTGCGGGATTCGCTGGACAACGACCTGTTCGAGCTCCACGCCCAGCCGATCGTGACCATCAACGGCGATGGCGTCCCCCGCTATGAGCTGCTGCTGCGCATGCGCGACGACGACGACCAGCTGCTCGCACCGTCGGCCTTCCTCCACAACGCGGAGCGGTTCGACCTGATCGGCGGGATCGACCGCTGGGTGCTGGGGCGTGCGGTGCGGATGCTCCACGACCGCCACCGGGCCGGCAACGACATCAACCTCACGGTCAACCTGTCCGGCAAGACGATGAACGACGAGTCGATCGTGGAGGACCTGTCCCGGATGCTCGAGGCATACCCGATCCCACCCGGCGCGCTGATCGTCGAGGTCACCGAAACGGCCGCGATCGTCAACATCGAGCGAGCCGCCGCACTGGCAACGGAGCTGCGGGCCCTCGGCTGCCACTTCGCCCTCGACGACTTCGGCTCGGGCTTCTCGTCGTTCCACTACCTCAAGCACCTCGAGTTCGACTACCTCAAGATCGACGGCGAGTTTGTGGCCAACCTCGTCGCGAACCCCTCCGATCAGCTTGTCGTCCGCGCCGTCGTCGACATCGCGCGCGGCCTCGGTAGTCGCACGATCGCCGAGTTCGTCAGCGACGACGCGACGGTGGCACTGCTGCAGGACATCGGCGTCGATTACGGCCAGGGGTTCCACCTCGGCCGACCCGGGCCGCTCGAGCAGCTCTCCGCCTGAGGGCGCACACGGGCGCCCCGGCGTCGGCCGCCGACATGCGATAGCGTCGCGCGGGCCGTGCCGATGGACGTCACCTACCGCTTGCGCATCCCCCACCGAGCGGGGCAGCTGGCGAAGGTGTCCACCCGGATCTCGGAGTACGGCGGGCTGATCGGCGACGTCTCGACAATCGCGGTCGCCAAGCACGAGGCGCTGCGCGAGATCACGATCGAGCTCCGGGACCGCGACCACGCCGTCGCCCTGGCTGCCGGGCTCAATGAGCTCGACGGGGTGTCCGTCGCCTGGTTCCACGACCGGGCGTTCATGGCGCACGACGGCGGCAAGATCGAGGTGCGCGGCATGCACGAGATCGTCACCAACCAGGATGTGCGCGACGTCTACACGCCGGGCGTCGCCCGCGTCTGCACCGCGATCTCCGAGTACCCGGACCTCGCCGCGAGATTCACTTCGATCGGCCGCAGCGTCGCGATCTGCACCAACGGCACCCGCGTCCTCGGGCTGGGCGACATCGGGCCCGTCGCCTCGCTGCCGGTGATGGAGGGCAAGTCGCTGTTCTACGCCCAGCTGGTGGGGGTGAGCGCGACCCCGATCCTGATCGACACCAAGGACGTGGACGAGTTCGTCGAGACCGTCGTGCGGATCTCGCCCGGGTTCGGTGGCATTCACCTGGAGGACATCTCGGCGCCCGCGTGCTTCGAGATCGAGCAGCGGCTGATCGAGGCGCTGCCCGCCCCGGTGATGCACGACGACGTCCACGGCACCGCGGTGGTGACGATGGCGGCCGCGATCGCCGCCTGCCGCCAGGTCGACATCCGGCTCGACGCGACGGTCGTCGGGCAGATCGGGCTCGGCGCCGCCGGCTACGGCATCGCGACGCTGATCCACGATGCGGGCGTGCGCCGCGTACTCGCCTCCGATCCGAGCGAGCGCGCGCAGCAGCAGGCGGCGGCGCGGGGGATCGAGATCGCCACCCTGGAGCGTGTCATGGCCGAGGCCGACGTCGTGGTGGCCACAAGCGGCGTGCCGGGGCTCATCACCCCGGAGATGATCCGTCCCGGTCAGGTCATCCTCGCGCTCACCAACCCGGTGCCCGAGATCGAGCCCGACGACGCGCTGGCGGCGGGCGCGGCATTCGCGGCGGACGGGACGAGCGTCAACAACGTGCTCGGCTACCCGGGGATCTTCCGCGGCGCGCTCGATGCCCACGCGAAGGCGATCAACCTCGAGATGAAACGCGCGGCTGCCTGGGCGCTCGCGGGTCTGACCGTCGAATCCGAACTCGTCCCCGACGTGCTCGACCCCACGGTCCACAAGTCGGTCGCGGAGGCGGTCCGGCAGGCCGCGATCGACTCCGGCGTCGCCCAGCTCGACCGGATCACCCAGGAGCTGCCATGACCGTCGTCAAGATCAACGCCATCACCGTCCCGCGCGAACGCTTCGACGAGTTCGCCGAGCGCTTCGCCTCCCGCGCGGGCCGGGTGTCGTCCGCGGAGGGCTTTGAGGGCTTCGAGCTCCTGCGCCCCAACGACGACCGCGAGGTCTGCCTCGTGCTCACCCGCTGGCGCTCGGAGGACGACTTCCAGGCGTGGGTCTCGGGCGCCGACTTCTCGGCCGGCCACGCCCAGCACCGGGAGCGCGGCCCGGTCGGGAGCGCCAGCGAGCTGTGGTCGTTCGACGTGCTGGAAACCGAAGCGCCCCCCGCCTGAGCGCCTTCGCGACGCGCCGGCCGGCGCGCGGCCCTGCCGGCCTGCCCGACCCGCGGGCCCCTCAGATCGTCACTCTGGGCGCATTAAGCGTCCCTACGCCGCTTTTGACGCCCAGAGTCAGCCGCTGCCGACCCGTCCGGGGCACTCTGGGCGTCAAATGCAGCCATACGCCGCTTTTGACGCCCAGAGTCAGCCGCTGACGATTGGCGCCCAGAGTCAGCCGCTGACGATTGGCGCCCAGAGTCAGCCGCTGACGACCCGCCCGAAGGCGAGGCCGGCCGACTGCGGACCGCTGGTCCGGTTACGTGCTACAGTTGCGCACGCAACCATTTCCCCTCTCTCCCCCAAGGAGCCCCATGTCGACCACCAGCACCACTCAGGACCGCCTCGCAGGCAGCTGGAACTTCGCCGCCGCGCACTCGTCCGCCGACTTTGCGGTCAAGTACGTCGTCTCCACCTTCCGCGGCTCGATCGAAGACCTCACTGCGACGCTCGAGGACGGCGTGCTCTCCGGCAGCGCCAAGGTCGCCTCGATCAAGGTCAAGGACGACAACCTCACCGGCCACCTGATGGCCCCGGACTTCTTCGACGCCGAGCAGCACCCCGAGGTCTCGTTCCGCTCCAGCTCGATCTCGAGCGAGGGCGACCAGGTCACCGTCGACGGCGAGCTCACGATGAAGGGCGTCACCAAGCCGATCCACGCGACCGGCACGCTCGAGGGCCCCGCTCAGGACTTCATGGGCAACACCCGCCTGGGCTTCACGCTCGAGACCACGATCGACCGCACCGACTACGGCGTCAGCTGGAACGCGGAGCTGCCGAGCGGCGGCAAGGCCCTCCAGGACGAGGTCACGCTGCACGTCGAGCTCGAGTTCCACAAGGCCGCCTGACCCCGTGCGCATCCTGGCCATCTCAGGTTCGCTGCGCCGGGACTCGCACAACACGACCCTCCTGCGGGCGGCAGCCGAGCTGCTGCCGCCCGACGTGGAGGTTGTGATCTACGAGAGCCTCGCCGCGATCCCGAACTTCAACGAGGACGACGTGCCGACCCGGCCGGCAGCGGCTCAGGACTTCTGGGACGCGGTCGAGCAGGCCGACGGGGTGCTCATCTCCACCCCCGAATACAACAGCTCGATCCCCGGCGTGCTGAAGAACGCGCTCGACTGGCTGTCGCGACCGCTGGAGGACAGCCCGCTGCGCAACAAGCCGGCCGTCGTGATCGGAGCCTCCACCGGCATGTTCGGGGCCGTCTGGGCCCAGGCGGAGACGCGCAAGGTGCTCGGCGCGATCGGCGCCCGCGTGGTCGACCGAGAGCTGCCGGTCCCAGCCGCCCATGAGCAGTTCCACGAGTCCGGCAAGCTGCTCGACACCGCGATCGAGGCCGAGCTCGTCATCTCGCTCGACGCGCTGCGCGAGGCGATCAACGCCCGCGCGGCTCGCGCCGAAGGATGAAAGACTCCCGTGATGAGCCCCGCGGGCCCGAGCGACCGGCCGGCGCCGACCGCGCTGCCGATCGTCAACCGGGCGCGCGAGCGTAGCGACGCCGCCGCCAATCGCGAGCGGATCCTCTGCGCCGCGCGCAGAGTGCTCGCCGAGCAGGGGGCCGCGGGGCTCTCGATGAACAGCGTCGCCGCCGCCGCAGGCGTCGGCAAGGGCACGATCTTCCGGCGCTTCGGAGATCGCGACGGCCTCACCGAGGCGCTGCTCGACGTCCACACGATCGAGTTGCAGGACGGCTTCCTCTCCGGCCCACCGCCGCTCGGCCCCGGCGCGCCGCCGCACGAGCGCCTGGAGGCGTTCATGCGCGCGCTGGTGTTCTTCGAGATCGATCACCTCGAGCTGATGCTGGCGGCCGACCGGATCGGGCCGCAGCCCCCGGCCGGGGCGGCGGTGTACGGCACCTTCCGGCTGCATCTCCGCACCCTCCTGTCGGAGATCGACCCGCGGATCGACGCCGCCACCCACGCCGGCCTGCTGCTCAGCGCGGTCGCGCCCGCCAACCTGCGCCGCTTGCTCACGCAGGACGGCTCCACGCCGGACAGGATCGCCGACGCGATCGCGACACTCACGCGGGCCGACTTCCTATAGGTTGCCCCGATGAACCACGGCCCGGCGCTCACCCTCGACGGTCTGCGCACCCGTGTCGACGCCGGCGAGATCGACACCGTGCTGCTCGCGATGTGCGACATGCAGGGCCGGCTGCAGGGCAAGCGGCTGGACGCCAAGCACTTCCTGTCCGACGTCGTCGAGCACGGCGCCGAGGGCTGCAACTACCTGCTCGCCGTGGACGTCGAGATGAACACGGTGAGCGGCTACGCGATGTCCTCCTGGGAGACCGGCTACGGCGACTTCGAGATGGTGCCGGACATGCAGACGCTGAGGCTCGTTCCGTGGCTGCCGGCAACCGCGCTCGTGCTCTGTGACCTGCGCTGGGGCGACGGGCGCGAGGTCGTCGCCTCCCCGCGGCAGGTGCTCAGCCGCCAGCTCGATCGGCTCCGCGAGCACGGCTGGTCGGCGAATGCAGCCACCGAGCTCGAGTTCCTGGTGTTCCGTGACTCCTATGAGGAGGCGTGGCACAAGGGCTATGAGGATCTCGAGCCCGCCAATCTCTACAACGTCGACTACTCGCTGCTCGGGACCGCGCGCGTCGAGCCGCTGATCAGGCGGATCCGCCTGGCGATGGCCGGAGCCGGGCTGCAGGTGGAGAACTCCAAGGGCGAGTGCAACTACGGCCAGCACGAGATCAACTTCCGCTACGCCGACGCGCTGCGCACCGCCGACGAGCACGTGATCTACCGCAACGGCGCCAAGGAGATCGCCGCCCAGGAGGGGATGGCGATCAGCTTCATGGCCAAGTACGACGAGCGCGAAGGCAACTCGTGCCACATCCACTTCTCGCTGGCGGAGACCGAGGACGGTCGCCCGCTGTTCGCTCGCGACGACGCGACGTTCCAGGCGTTCCTCGCCGGTCAGCTGCACGGCCTGCGCGAGCTCACGCTGATGCTCGCCCCCAACGTCAACTCCTACAAGCGCTTCGCCGAGGGCTCGTTCGCGCCGACGACCGTCGCGTGGGCCAAGGACAACCGCACCTGCGCGCTGCGGGTGGTCGGGCACGGCGCGGGGCTGCGCTTCGAGAACCGTGCCGGCGGCGCCGACCTCAACCCCTACATGGCGCTCGCGGCGCTGATCGCCGCAGGTCTCGCCGGCGTGGACCACGGTCTCGAGCTTGAGCCCGCGCTGGTCGGCAATGCCTACGCCGCCACCGACCGGCCGCGCCTGCCGCGCACATTGCGCGAGGCACGGGACCTGTTCGCGCAGTCCGAGATCGCGCGTGAGGCGTTCGGCGAGGAGGTCGTGGCGCACTACGTGCATGCCGCCGACGTCGAGCTTGACGCGTTTGAGTCGGTGGTCACCGACTGGGAGCGCCGGCGGGGATTCGAGCGGCTGTGACGACGGGCGCACGCTCCGACACCCTGACCGTGCTCGAGCCCGCGACCGAGGCTGTGCTCGACACGATCCCGGCAGCCGGCGCCGACGAGGTCGACGCCGCCGTCGCACGAGCCCGTGCCGCCTTCCCGGCCTGGCGCGACGTCGCTCCGGCCGACCGCGCGCGACTGATGCGCCGCATCTCCGACGCCGTCGCCGAGCACGCCGAGGAGCTCGCGGTGCTCGAAGCCCGCAACGCCGGCAAGCCGATCGGCGATGCGCGCGGCGAGATGGGGATGGTCTCCGACGTGTTCGCCTACTACGCCGGGGCGCCCGAGCGGCTGTTCGGGGACACGATCCCGGTGGCGGGCGGCCAGGCGTTCACCGTACGCGAGCCGCTCGGGGTCGTCGGCCTGATCGTCCCCTGGAACTTCCCACTCACGATCGCCTCCTGGAAGCTCGGCCCCGCGCTCGCCGCCGGAAACACGGTCGTGCTCAAGCCCGCCGAGCTCACCCCACTCACCGCCGTGCGCTTCGCCGAGATCGCGCGAGAGGCCGGGCTGCCCGAGGGAGTGCTGGAAGTCGTGCCCGGGCTCGGGCCGGTGGCCGGCGCCCGCCTGGTGGAGCATCCCGATGTCGCCAAGATCGCGTTCACCGGCTCGACCGCGGTCGGTCGCGGGATCGCGGCATCGGCGGCGGCGACGCTCAAGCGGGTGACGCTCGAACTCGGCGGCAAGTCGCCCAACATCGTGTTCGCCGACGCCGACCTCGAGGCGGCGGCGGCGGCCGCGCCCGGCGCGGTGTTCGGCAACGCCGGTCAGGACTGCTGCGCCCGCTCACGGATCCTCGTGCAGCGCCCCGTCGTCGACCGGTTCCTGTCGCTGCTTGAGCCGGTGGTCGCTCGGATCAAGGTCGGCGACCCACTCGACCCCAGCTCGGAGATGGGCCCGCTGATCTCCGCCCGCCAGCGCGAGCGCGTGCAGAGCTACCTCGAGGACGGCGAGATCGTGGCGATCCGGGGCTCGGCGCCCGAGGGTGCCGGCTTCTGGTGCGCCCCCGCGGTGCTCTCCCCCGTCTCGCCCGGCGCCCGCGCGGCGCGCGAGGAGATCTTCGGCCCGGTGGCGGTCGTGATCCCGTTCGATGACGAGGCCGAGGCGGTGCAGTTGGCCAACGACACGGTCTACGGGCTGTCGGGCTCGGTGTGGAGCCGCGACGGCGGCCGCGCGTTGCGCGTGGCCCGCGCGCTCGACGCCGGTGTGCTGTCGATCAACTCCAACACCTCGGTGCGCGTCGCCACCCCGTTCGGCGGCTTCAAGCAGTCCGGGTACGGCCGCGAGCTCGGCCCCCATGCCGTCGAGGCCTACACCGAGGTGAAATCGATCTTCTACTCCACGGAGGGCTGATGCGGCTGTCTGGAAAGGTGTGCGTGATCACGGGGGTTGCCGGAGGGATCGGCGGCGCGACCGCGGCGGTGTTCGAGCGCGAGGGCGCGACGGTCGTCGGCGTCGACATCGCCGAGCACTCCATCGGCGAGCTGTCGCTCACGGCGGACATCACCTCCGAGGATGCCGTGCAGGCGATGTACGCGCAGGTGCGTGATCAGTTCGGCCGGATCGACGTGCTGTTCAACAACGCCGGCATCTCGCCCACCGACGACGCCTCCGTGGTGGAGACGACGCTCGAGGCCTGGGAACGGGTGCAGACGACCAACCTGCGCTCGGTGTTCCTGTGCTGCAAGCACGGAATCCCGCACCTGCTCGAGGGCGGTGGCGGCTCGGTCATCAACACGGCCTCGTTCGTGGCCGTGATGGGCGCCGCCACCTCGCAGATCTCCTACACCGCCTCCAAGGGCGGCGTGCTCGCCCTGTCACGCGAGCTCGGCGTCGAGTTCGCCAAGCGCGGGGTGCGCGTCAACGCGCTCTGCCCCGGACCGGTCGACACCCCGCTGCTGCGCGAGCTCTACGCCTCAGACCCGGTGCAGGCGCAGCGGCGGATGGTGCACGTGCCGATGGGCCGCTTCGCGGATGCGAGCGAGATCGCCAACGCCGTGCTGTTCCTCGCCTCCGACGAGTCCTCCTACGTCAACGCCACGACGTTCCTCGTCGACGGCGGGCTGGCCGGCGCGTACACGACCGCGCTGTAGCGATCGGATCACGGGCCGAATCCTCTGCCGTTCCTGCACTGTGAGCGCTCACATGGCGGAGAAGCGATAGGTTGCCGCCGCCGGAGGGAGCGTGGATCCTCCGGGAGCTGGACGCGATAAGGAGAGAGCAAGCATGGGTGAACGGCGTCGGTCGATCTCTGGCTGGGTCGTGAGCAGCGCGTGTGCGCTGACGGTCGCGGCGACCTCTGCGTTGGCCGGCGCGGCGCCGGCGCTCGCCCAGAGCGGTTCGCAGCCGCTGTCCGAGCAGGGGCAATGCCCGGCGGCGACAAGCGCCCAGGCGTCCAGCATCACGCTCGGCGCACCGACCGAGGTGCAGGCGACCGCCGGCAACGGCTCGGTGACGGTCACCTGGTGCCCACCCGCCATGGGCCAGTCCCACGTCACCCATTTCACCGTGACCAGCTCGACCGGGCAGACGTTCACCGCGTCGGTCCCCAACGACTACGTGATCGCGACGGCGACGAACGGCACCCCGGTGTCCTACACCGTCACCGCCGACACCTCGAGCGCCTCCGGCCCCGCGTCTGGGCAGTCCGGCACGGTCACCCCGGCGGCGATCCCCGAGCCGACCGACGTCGACCTCTCCACCCCGCAGTCGGTCAGCTACGACCAGTACTCGCTGATGATCGGCGGCAAGCGGACGTTCATCTACTCGGGCGAGTTCGACCCCTGGCGCCTGCCCTCCCCATCGCTGTGGCTCGACCGGCTGCAGAAGATGAAGGCCGACGGATACAACGCGGTGACCGTCTACTTCGACTGGGACTACAGCTCCCCCGCGCCCGGCGTCTACGACTTCACCGGCATCCGGGACATGAACGAGTTCCTCAACATGGCCCAGCAGGCGGGGCTCTACGTGATCGCGCGGCCCGGTCCGTACATCAACGCGGAGACCGACGGCGGCGGCTTCCCGGGGTGGCTGGTCACGCAGAGCGGCGTGGCGCGCACCGACGCGCCGGATTTCGAGGCCGCATCCGACCAGTGGCTGTCGGAGATCGACCCGATCATCGCCGCCCACCAGATCACCCGCGGCGGCGACGTGATCCTCTACCAGGTCGAGAACGAGTTGTATGCCAACCAGCCCGCCACCGAGTCCTACATGCAGGAGCTCGAGGCCAAGGCGAAGGCCGACGGGATCGACGTCCCGCTGATCGGCAACGAGGGCGACACGTTCGAGGGGACCGCGGGCAACCCGGACATCCCCGGATACGACAGCTACCCGGACGGATTCGACTGCTCGGACCCGTCGAGTTTCACCCAGCCGCCGACGTTCTCCTCCGAGCCGGGCAAGCCACTCGAGCTGCCGGAGTTCCAGGGCGGCTCCTACGACTCCTGGGGCGGCGCCGGCTACGCGAAGTGCTACCAGCTCACCGGCCCGGACTTCGAGAACGTCTTCTACAAGAGCAACTTCTCCCAGGGCACGACGATCCAGAGCAACTACATGGGCGTCGGCGGCACGAACTGGGGGTGGCTGCCCGCTCCGTTCATGTACAGCTCCTACGACTATGGGGCCGGGATCATGGAGACCGGCGAGATCGGGACCCCGCGCGACCCCGGCGACATCATCGGCTCCAAGTACGGAGAGAACAAGCTGATCGGGGACTTCGCACAGGCGGTGCCGTCGCTCACGCGGACGGTGCCGATCACGGCGCCGAAGTCGGAGAATCCCTTGATCACCACGAGCGCGCGGGTGAACCCGAGCGACGGCACGCAGTTCATCTACGTGCAGAAGGCGGACGCGAGCTCGACGCAGCACGAGACGACCCACATCGCGCTCGACCTCAGCCAGACAGGCTCCTATACCTACGACGACGCGGACACGACGGACCTGCAGTACAGCGGCACCTGGTCGCACGTGTCGAACCAGTCGTATACGGGTGGTGACTATGACAAGACCGAGAGCTTCTCGGACACCACCGGCGACTCGATGTCGGTGACGTTCACGGGCACCGCGATCCAATGGATCGCGCCGACCGCGAACAACCACGGCATCGCGGCGGTGTACCTCGACGGGCAGCAGGTCACGAGCTTTGACGGCTACTCGCCCGGGACGGACTTCCAGCAGATCGCGTACCAGGTGAGCGGCCTCGCCGACACCACCCACACGCTCAAGATCGTCGTCACCGGTCAGAAGAACCCGGCCTCTTCAGGGACGTACGTGTCGATTGACGCGATCAACGTGCCGAGCGCCGCGCAGCTCGCCGAGGTCTACCCGCGGGTTCCGCAGGCCAAGGGGGTGGATCTCCTACTCAGGGGCCGCCAGGCGAAGCTGCTCGTCGCCAACGACGCGTTCCAGGGCGAGCAACTGCAGTACTCGACCTCCCAGCTGATGACCCAGGCGACGATCGGCGGCGAGGCCGTCGCCCTGCTCTATGGCGACGACGACAGCTACGACGAGACCGTCCTGCGTTACACGAGCAAGCCGACGGTCACCGTGCTCTCGGGCGGCCATGACCTCACCAAGCACTGGGACCCCACGCGCGGAGATATGCGCTTCGACTACTACGCGCACAACGACATCGCCGAGCTGCGGATCACCGGCGGCGGGCGGCCGCCGCTGCTGCTGATGCTCACGGGCAGCACGTTCGCCGAGCGCTTCTGGCCCGAGTCGACGTCGGCCGGATCGGCACTGGTCGAGGGGGCCTACCTGGTGCGGACCGCCTCCACGAACGGCTCCACGATCGCGCTGACCGGCGATGCCAGTACGGCGGGGCCGATCCGCGTGTGGGCGCCGAACGGGGTCACCCAGGTGACCTGGAACGGCGCACCGGTGGCCACCACGACCGGCCCCGACGGCTCGCTGCGGGGCACGATCCCGGGGCCCGCCGCATCCAAGCCGCCCAAGCTCACCGGCTGGCGGTTCCGCTTCGAGACGCCGGAGGCCCAGCCCGGCTACGACGACTCGACCTGGACGCTGGCCGATCACCCGACGACGACCAACCCGACCGCGCCGGTGACCACGCCCGTGCTGTACGCCGACGACTACGGCTTCCACCAGGGGTTCATCTGGTACCGCGGCCACTTCACCGCGACCGGCTCGGAGACCGGGATCACGCTCACCGCCGGCGAGGGCAGCCACGGCGCGTTCTCGGTGTGGCTGAACGGCGTGTTCCTCGGCTCCAACCAGTCCGGGTCCGAGGCCGCCAAGCAGACCTTCTCGTTCCCCAGCGCGGCGCTCAAGGTCGGGCAGGACAACGTCGTCTCGGTGCTCGTGCAGAGCTCCGGCCACGACGAGGACGGGGTGTACTCGAGCTCCCTGCCGAGCGACGGCCAGAAGGCCCCGCGCGGGCTGCTCGGCGCCGCGCTCGATGGCTCCTCGGCTGCGGTCACCTGGAGACTGCAGGGCGACCAGGGTGGTGAGGACCTCCAGGACCCGGTACGCGGCCACCTCAACGCGACCGGCCTGTACGGCACGAACGCCGGCTGGGATCTGGCGGGCGATCCGGACCTCGGCTGGCGGCCGGTCTCGCTGCCGGACTCGTGGGCGCTGCGCGGCCTGCCGGCCGGCATCGGCTGGTATCGCACCTCGTTCACGCTCGCTCAGGGCTCGAGCGGATATCAGCCGCTCGCCGTCCAGATCGGCGACAACGTCGTCGGCGGAGGCTCCGGTGGCGTCGACTACCGGGCGTTCATCTTCGTCAACGGCTACCTGATGGGCCAGTACGACAACGTGCTCGGCCCACAGCACCGCTTCTACATCCCGGCCGGGATCGTCAACGACAACGGCTCGAACACGTTGGCGATCGCCGTGTGGGGCCTGCAGTCCGCAAGCGGCCGCCTGCCGAAGGTCTCGCTGCAGCCGGTCGGCGACCAGACGGGCGGGGTGCCGGTGTCGGCGGTCGCGCAACCGGGGTGGGACGCAACCACCTATGGAGCACCGACCGACGCGGCGCCGACGCTCGGCGAGCACGCGAGCTCGACGCTCGCCGAGCCCGGAGCGACGGTGACGGTCACCGCGACCCTCTCCAATCCGTCCTCGAGCGCGCTCACCGACGGGTCGATCGCGCTGGCCGCGCCGTCGGGCTGGACGGTGACCCAGACCGGCCCGCAGAAGCCGTTCACGGTCGCGGCAGGCACGAACCGGCGCGTGACCTTCAAGGTGACCGCGCCCTCGAGCGGGCTTGTCCCGGGGCCGGTCGACCTGGTGGCAACCGCGGACTACACGGAGAACGGCGGCGCCCAGAGCCTGATGTCCGACACCCAGCTGCAGGTGCCGGAGAGCTCGCTGGCGGCGAGCTTTGACAACACTGGGATCACCGACGAGTCCAACCCGCAGCCGGGCGGCGCGGGCTTCGAGGGGTTCGACGGAGACGGCTCGACGTTCGCGGCACAGGGACTGGCGAGCGCCGGCGTCACCCCCGGCTCGACGGTGAGCGCGGGCGGCCTGTCGTTCACCTGGCCCGACGTGCCGGCCGGCCAGCCGGACAACACGATGGCCCAGGGTCAGATCATCTCGGCCTCGGGCAGCGGCTCGAAACTCGGGTTCCTCGCGTCGGCCAACAACGCGGCGCTGAGCGGTACCGGCACCGTCTACTACACCGACGGCACGACGCAGACGTTCACGCTCGACATCGGGAACTTCTGGTACGCCTCCGGGGCCAGCGGCAATCCGTCGAACACGACGGCGTTCAGCGAGCCGACGATCGACTACTCGACCGGGCCGACGCCGCACACCTCGTACGTCTTCGAGCAGACGGTCGCGATCGACTCCTCCAAGACGGTCGAGGCGGTGCAGCTGCCGACGCTTGGGGACGTCTCGGGCTACAACCCGGCACTCCACATCTTCGGGATCGCGATCGGGTCCTAGATCGTCAGCGCATCGCCAGGTCACGCCGGGAGGCGGCGGGGAGGCTGAAGCGCACGCGGGTGCCGTGGCTTGAGTCCGCGAGCCACATCCGTCCCCCGTGGGCCTCGACGATGGCGCGTGAGATGGCCAGGCCGAGGCCCGCGCCCTCACCGGTGCGGGCCGCGTCGCTGCCGCCGCGGTAGAAGGCGCCGAACACCCGCGCACGGTCGGCGGACGAGATCCCGTCGCCGGTGTCGGCGACCTCGATCTCCAGACCGGTGGCGGTCGGCTCGGCGTGAACCACGATGCTGCCGTCGGCCGGGGTGTGGCGGATCGCGTTCTGGATGAGGTTGAACAGAACTCGCTGGAGCTTCTCCGGGTTGGCCCGGGCAGGGCCGAGGTCGCGGGCCAGCTCGGCGCTCACGCTGATCCCGTGGGTCTCCGCTTCGGCACGCATCGCCTCAACGGTCTCCCGCAGGAGCTCATCGATCGAGATCTGCTGCAGCGACCAGCCGATGTCCCCGGCCTCCAGGCGCGAGAGCTCGAACAGATCGTCGATCAGCGCGCCGAGCGCGCCGATGTGGGTTCCCATCCGCGCGATGTAGGAGCGCCGCTGCTCGCCGGTGACGATGTCATCGTCGATCGCCTCGGCGAGCAGTCGCAGGGACGTGATCGGCGTTCGCAGGTCGTGGGAGACCGCCGCGACCAGGTCGCGGCGGGCCTCGTCGGCGCGCGTCCGGGCCGCCTGCTCGGCCGCGAGCCTCCGGGCGACGACCGCCGCGCCCGCGAGGGCGAGCGCCGCCGCGGCGATCATGATCGCCGCGATCAGCAGCGCCGCGTCTCCGGAGATGACCATCAGCCAGCCGAACACGACGAGCGTCACGAGCACCGGCGCGACGACGATCGCGACCACCGCCGTGAATGCACGAGGCAGCCCTGTCATGGGGCGAACCGGTAGCCGACGCCCCACACCGTCTGCAGATGCCGCGGACGCGCGGGATCCGGCTCGAGCTTGGCGCGCAGGCGCCGGATGTGAACGGTGACCGTCGAGGTGTCGGTGTAGAAGGCGTACTGCCAGACGGCCTCCATGAGCTGCTCGCGCGAGAACACCTGGTGCGGGTGGCGAGCCATGTGCAGCAGGACGTCGAATTCGCGCTGGGTGAGCGCGATCTCCTCTCCGCGCACGTGGACGCGCCGCGAGCGAGGGTCGATCGCGATGTCCCCGAACTCCAGCGTCGAGGTCTCCTCGTCCTGCGGATCGACCCGCCGCAGAACCGCATCGACTCGCGCGACCAGCTCGGCGGGGGAGAACGGCTTGACGACGTAGTCGTCGGCGCCGAGCCGCAGTCCGACGACCCGGTCTGACTCCTCGCCGCGTGCCGTGAGCAGGATCACCGCGATCGGGGCGGCGTCCTGATCGCGCAGCCGGCCCATCACCCGGAGCCCGTCGAGCCCGGGCAGCATGATGTCGAGCACCACGAGGTCGGGGCGTGCCTCGGCTGCGGCAGCGAGCGCGGTGGGCCCATCGAGCGCGATCCGTGTGCGGTAACCGGCACGCTCCAGATAGCGCGCGACCACCTCGGCGATCGTCGGCTCATCGTCGACGATCAACACCGAGCGCTGAGAGGGCTGCATCAAGCCATTCTCTCCGAGCGCGGCCGGTTTCGGCCTCGCACCGCCGATCGTTCACCGGTTGTTCAGGGTCGCTGCGGCGCCGGCGCGGCGGAACCGCGGTCGCGCAGTTCGGGACGGATCACCACTCGGCGGGGGTTCACCGGGGTGCCCTCGATCGCTGCGAGCAGCATCCCCACGGCGATCTCCATCAGACGGCGCGAGTTCCAGCTGAACGTCGTCAACGGCGGGGTGAGCACTCCGGAGACCGGATGGTCGTCGTAGCCGATCACCGACAGCTCGTCGGGGATCGCGATCGATAGCTCGCGCGCGGCCTCGTAGACGCCGTAGGCGAAGCCGTCGGCGAAGCAGAACGCCGCGGTGGGTCGGGGCGAGCGGCTGAGCAGCGCCCGAGCATGCTCGGTGGCGTCGCGCAGCCCGTAGCCGGCGGTGGCCGCGTCGACGTCGAGGCCGAGCCGCCGGGCCTCCTCGCTGACGACGAGCTCCGCAGGGCGGTCGTTGGTCGAGGACCCGGGCGGGCGCAGCACGGCGATCCGCCGGTGGCCGAGGTCGTGCAGGTGGGTCAGCGCCGCCCGGACGCCGGCCCGGTTGTCATAGAGGACCTCGCCGCGAGCAGTGGCTTCGGTAAACGTGTCGCCGAGGGCGACGACCGGCACGGCCGTGACGATCTCCGCCCACGACGGGTCGGAGGGATCGACGGGCGAGATGATCAGGCCGTCGACCTGCTGGTCGCGCAGCTGGCCGGCGAGGGCTCGCTGGCGGCCGGGATTGCCGCCCGCGTCGAGGATCAGCGCGAACCGATCGTGCTCGAGCAGCACGCGCCCGGCCTGGGCGACGAGCCGCTGCTGCCAGAGGTCCTCCAGGGACGGGCCGAGAATGCCGATCATGCCTGTGCGACCGCTTGCGAGGGCCCGCGCGATCGGGTTGGCCTCGTAGCCGAGCTCATCGGCGAGGCCGCGGACCCGCTCCTGGGTCTCCTCCGACACCATGATCCCTCTCAGCGCATACGAGACGGCGGCGGGGGACAGCCCAGCCGCATCGGCCACGTCCCGGATCGTGACTCGCTTAGCGGGCCCCACCACCGAAGAGCGTATACCCCCGGTGCGACCTCACGCGACAGCTCTTCCGCTCCGACCCGGCACCTGCTATTTAACCGGTTCATGAACCGGTTCAAGAAATGCCGGAGATCGCCGGCCTGAGATGGAAACCGACGTCCACCAGCACCTGTGGCCCGAGGCCCTGCTCGAGGCGCTGCGGCGCCGGTCGGAGCCCCCACGGTTGAAGGACTGGACGCTCGTCCTCGCCGGCGAGCCGGTGTACGAGGTCGATCCGGCGAGCCATGACGTCGATGCCCGTGTCGCGGTCGCCCGCACCGACGGGCTGGACCAGGCGATCGTCTCGCTCTCGAGCCCGCTGGGGATTGAATCGCTGGCGGGCGACAGCGGTCGGGAGCTGCTCGACGCGTGGCACGAGGGCGCCCGCGAGCTGCCCGCGCCGTTTGCCGCCTGGGCATCCGCTCCGCTGGCCGAGATCGACGCCCGCGGCCTCGAGCAACTCCTCGATCAGGGGTTCGTCGGTCTGCAGCTGCCCGCGACCGCGCTCGTCGACGCCGAGGGTTATGCGCACGTCGCGCCCCTGCTCGAACTGCTCGAGCGACGCGGGCGCCCGCTGTTCATCCATCCCGGCCCGGCCCGGCCTCCGACCGGCAGCGTGCCGCCGTGGTGGCCCGCGGTGGTCGATTACGTCGCCCAGATGCATGGGGCCTGGTATGCGTTTCGCGTCCACGGACGTCCGCGTCATCCGGAGCTGCGCGTCTGCTTCGCGATGCTGGCCGGACTCGCCCCGTTGCACGGCGAGCGCTTCGCCGCACGCGCCGGTGGCCGCACCGTGGTCGACCCCTGGGTGTTTCTGGAGACCTCGTCCTACGGCCCGCGCGCAATCGACGCCATCGTTCGCGTGAACGGCATCGACCCGCTCGTCCACGGCTCCGACCGTCCCTACGCTCCCCCGCCGCAGAGCGGCCTCGGCGACGCCGCCGAGCTCGCGCTGCGGGTCACCAATCCCGCCCGATTGCTCCACCCCGAGGAGGTGTGAACCCGTGGCACCCCTGACCATGCTGTCCCTGCCCGCTCGCGATCTCGACCGCGACGAGCTCACCGCGGTCGTCGACCAGCTCGCGCAGGAGCGCGAGCGATGGATGACGCTCGTCGACTACGACGACGCCGAGCGCGTCTACGTCTCGCTGCATCGTGACGACCATCTCGACGTCTGGCTGTTGTGCTGGACCCCGATCAACGACACCGGCTGGCACGACCACGACATCTCCTCCGGCGCGGTCCGCGTCGTCCGGGGAGCGCTCGCGGAGTCCAACCCGCGCATCGGCGGCGAGCCGGCGACGAGAGTGGTGCGCGCCGGCGAGTCGTTCTCGTTCGGTCCCGACCACATCCACCGGCTGACCGGCGTCGACGCGCGCTCGGTCTCGATCCACGCCTACTCCCCGCCGCTGTGGCGCCTGGGGCAGTATTCGATCGACACCGACGGCGTGATGCGCCGCCAGTCGATCAGTTACGCCGAGGAACTGCGCCCGCTGGAAGTTCCCGCCTGAGCGTCAGTCGCCGAGCGCGGCGGCCACCGCCGCGCCGACCTCCGCGGTCGACGCCGTCCCACCGAGGTCGGGGGTCCGTGGGCCGTCGCGCAGCACGCTCTCGACCGCGCTGTCGATCGCGGCGGCCGCCTCGCCCAGGTCGAGGTGGCGGAGCATCATCGCGCCGCTGGAGATCTGCGCCAGCGGGTTGGCGACGCCGCGGCCGGCGATATCCGGTGCCGACCCGTGGACCGGCTCGAATGTCGAGGGGTGTGAGCCCTCGGGGTTGAGGTTGGCGCTCGCCGCCAGGCCCAGGGAGCCGACGCAGGCGGCTGCGAGGTCGGAGAGGATGTCGCCGAACAGGTTCGAGGCGACGATCACGTCGAGCGACCGCGGCCGCAGCACGAGCTCGGCGCTGAGTGCGTCGACGAGCACGCTGCGCAACTCGACGCCGGGGACCTCCGCGACGGTCTCGGCGACGACCCGGTCCCAGAACGGCATCGTGTGGATGATCCCGTTGGATTTCGTGCACGAGACGAGGCGGCCGCTGCGCTCGCTCGCCAGTCGCGCGGCGTAGCGGGCCACGCGCGCGACCCCGTGGCGGGTGAAGCGGGCGACCTGGGTGGCCTGCTCAGCGTCGGCTCCGCCTTCGCTGGAGTACTCACCCTCCGTGTTCTCACGCACGATCACCAGATCGATCCCGTCGCCGTCCGCCAGCGGCGCCGGAACGCCGGGAAACGAGCGCGCCGGGCGCAGGTTGACGTACTGGTCGAAGGTCCGCCGCATCGGGATCAGCAGCCCCCACAGCGTCTCCACGTCCGGGATCTCCGGGTCGCCGACGGCGCCGAAGAAGATCGCGTCCTGCTCGGCGAGCGCCTGGAGCCCGTCGACCGGCATCATCCTCCCCGTGCGCCGGTAGCGCTCCGATCCCCAGTCGTAGTCGGCCCATTGGATGCGCGCGTCGACCCGCGCGGCGGCGCGCTCGACGACCTGGACCGCGACCGGCAGGATCTCGTTCCCGATGCCGTCGCCCGGGATCGCAGCGATACGCAGCGTGCGGCTCATCGCGTCGCACTCTCGCAGACCGCTAGCGTGCGAAGCATTCCCGTCCCCGTCCGCGTGAGGTCATCGCCATGTCTGCAAGCGAGGTCAAGATTCCCGGGCCTGATCATCCGATCACGATCCAGGCCCACGACGGCCGCGTCGTCGTCCGCGCCGGAGCGCGCGTGATCGCGAACACCGAGGCCGCGCTCGAGCTGGCCGAGGCGAGCTACCCGGTCGCCCTCTATGTGCCATTCGACGACGTCGACGGACAGACGCTCGAGCGCAGCGACGCCACGAGCTTCTGCCCGTACAAGGGAGACGCGTCGTACTTCACGGTGCGGACCGACGACGACGTCCTTGAGGACGTGGCCTGGTCCTATCAGAAGCCCTACGACGCCGTCTCAGAGATCGCGGGCCACGTCGCGTTCTACCCCGACCGGGTCACGATCGAGAGCTGATCCTCCGGGCCTTCGGGCCTGGCTCCGGCCGTCGGGCCTTCCGGCCTTCCGGCCCCGGCCGTCGGGCCTTCGGGCCTGAGGCTGGGAACTTCCGACACATCAGAGGCACAAACCGGGGAGCTGTGTCGCAAGTTCCCGGGGGCCGGGAACACGCGACACAGCGCGGCGAATCGAGGCGGTGGTGTGTCGGAGATTCCCGGCGGTTGGACGCGGGCGGGGCGCTCAGTCCTCGCCCACCGCGAGCGTGATCCCACGGGCCGGCAGGTCGCCGATCCCGCCGCCTGCCACCCGCACCACGTGGTCGTGCCCGACGCGCCGCAGCAGGCTGGCGGCGAACGCGGCGCGTGCGCCCGCGGCGCACGCGACGGCGGTGACGCGGCCCTCCCGGGCGCGCGGCAACGAGGCGATCTCCGGCAGCCGGACGAGCGGCAGGTGCACCGAGCCCTGCACGTGCCCGGCCAGCCACTCGGCGAGCTCGCGTGCATCGACGAGCTCGACCTCCTCGCCGCGAAGCCCGCCCGCGAGCCGCTCGAGGTCCCAGGCGATCGACTGCGAGACGGTGAGGCCGCAGGTCCACCAGGCATCCGTGTCGGCCACCGCGACGCCCGCCAGGTTCCAGAAGCCGACAGCCTGCAGCGCGCTCGCGGTCTGTGCGGCCGCGCGTGCGTCGCCGGCGACGATCACGAGCGGCTGCTCGGGATCCAGCGCCCAACCGGCTCGGGTTCCAAGACCCGCCGAGGCGAGCGGCAGGTTGACCGCACCAGCGAGGTGGCCCGCGTCGAACTCGTGGGGCGGCCGGCTGTCGAGGATGGTGACGCCCTGGTCGCACTGCGCGGCGAGAGCCGCCGCGGTGAGCGACGGCGGGTCGGGCGGGAACGACTGCTCGGCGGGACGGTTGAGGCCGACGATCCGCTCGATGTTGGGCGGGCGGCTCGGCAGGCTGGCGGTCACCGCCTGCACGAACGCATCGCGCTCGAGCGACAGCGGTGCGTTGTGGCGACGCTCGTAGCCGATCGTCGAGGAGGTCTTATGGCTGAGCCCCGCCCCGCCGCACAGCGAGCCGCCGACGTGGGCGGGCCACAGCTCGACGCCGTCGGGCAGGTCGGCGAGCAGCTGCGCGAGGGTGCCGTGCAGGGCGTGCGCGCCCTCGGTCGGCTCGTAGGCGAGGTCGGGCCGGGCGACGTCACCGACGAGCAGCGAATCGCCGCTCAGCAGCATCCACGGCTCCTCGCCGCGGCTCGTGTCGGCGACCGCGAAGGCCAGATGCTCGGGCCGGTGGCCCGGGGTGCCGAGCGCGGTCAGGCGCAGCGCGCCGACCACGATCGCCTCGCCGGCAGCGAGCGTCCCCTGCTCGTCGGCCGGCCCATCCCCGCGCCTCGGCCGATGAGCCTCGGCCCCGGTGGCGGCGACCAGGCGCGCCCGGCCCGAGACGTGATCGGCGTGCTCGTGGGTGTCGATCACGTGGACGATGCGGAGCTTCTCCTGCGCGGCGATCCGCAGGTACTCGTCAATGTCCCAGCGCGGGTCCACGACGACGGCCTCGCCAGCGTCTGCGAGCAGGTAGGAAGCACAGCCCAGATCACGATGGAGGATTTGGCGAAAGAACACGGAGGGGCCTCTCAGGCAAAAGTGGACTCGTTCAGTCGACTTTATATAGAGCACCCACGAAGGGCCGTCAATGGCGCTAAATCCGCCCGCATTTGAGGCGAATTGGTGGTCTGTGACCCGCTCGGGGGCGCGGTCGAGCCCGGCCGATCAGGCCGTCTGGCCGGCCACCACGACCCGGTCGCGCCCGGAGCGCTTGGCCTGGAGCAGGGCCGCGTCGGCGGTCAGCATCAGCTGGTCAAGACCATCGTCGGAGCCCGTGGTGGTCGCCACGCCGACCGACACCGTCATGTCACGGTTCGGACCGAGATGTGCCTCGCGGATCGCCGCGTTGATCCGCCGCGCGAGCGAGGTTGCCTGCGCGAGGTCGGTCCGCGGGAGCACCACGCAGAATTCCTCGCCCCCGGTGCGGCAGGGGATGTCGCCGGCGCGGGTGTGCGCGCGCAGGGCGAGCGCGAAGGCGCGCAGCGCGTCGTCACCGCAGGCATGACCGAAGCGGTCGTTGATCGACTTGAAGGCGTCGAGGTCGAAGAAGGCGACCGAGGTCGGCTCGCCGTGCCGGCGACCGTCCTCGAGCGCGGCCTGCAGGGTGTTCTCGAAGTGGCGCCGGTTGTAGAGCCCGGTCAACGCGTCGGTCAGTGCCTGCGTGCGCAGTTGCTCGCGCTGCATGCTGTTGACGTAGGCGATCGCGGCGAGCGTGGCAAACCGCTCGATCAGCGTGAGCTCGTAGGGCTTGAACCAGACGTCGTCGTCCTCGCGCCAGATGTTGATCGTCCCCTCGACCTCACCGCTCACCCGCAGCGGCGCGACGACGATGGATTCGAGGTCGCTCGTGGGCGTGCCCGGGATGACCGCGATGTTCAGGTCGGCATCACCCGGAGCGCTGTACATGAGCTTGTTCTGCAGAACGGCCTTGCCGGTGATCGACGCGTCGAGCCGGGGGTTGGACGCGAGCGTCTCATCGACGTAGCGGCCGGTGGCGAGCAGCGGAATACCCACGCGCTGGGCCCAGTCGACCTCGTAGACCGCGAGGCTCGTGTAGGGCACGATCGGCAGCAGGGCGTCGGCCATCGCCTGGACGGTCTCCTCGAGCGACTGCGCGGAGAGGATCCCGGCGCTCGCATCGATGATCGCTTCGAGACCGATGACGAGCCGGTCGCTGGTGGAGAAGTCGGGGCTGCTCGGGGAAATCAGGGCGTCGGGCCGGGTCATGGGATCTGTCGCAGCTTTGATCGGACGCCCCTCAGGACTGCTTGAGGAATCCGCCGATCCAGCGGACGAAGGTCGATGTGCCTCAGGCATCGGCGGGGTGACGATCGCTGACCCCGGCCGCCGCCTCCCACGCGGAGCCGTGCGCGAGCAGCTCGCGGTCGCCGCGGAAGCGGCCAACCAGCTGTATGCCGACCGGGAGCCCCGACGCGGTGAACCCGGCAGGAACCCCCAGGACCGGGTGCGAGGAGACCGTGATGCGGGTGCAGGCGCGCATCCATCCCAGGTAATGCTCCATCGCCACCCCCGCGACCTCACGTGGGTATTCCAGCTCGACCGGGAACGGGGCGACCTGTGCCGAGGGCGCGACGATCAGATCGAACCGCTGCAGCAGCTCGGCGAAACGCGTGAAGATCTCGCCGCGCGCGGCCTGGGCACGGGCGATCGCGGGTCCGCTCAGCTCCATCCCGCGCTCGACGTTCCAGACGAGTGTCGCCTTGCCGCTGCGCCGGAGCACCGGCAGCTGGTCTCCGAACGCCCGCGCGAATCCAAGCGCGCGCAGCGTCTCGAACGACTCGTCGGCCTGGGAGATGTCGGGCGCGACCTCCTCCACGACGCTGCCGCACTCCTGCCAGCGCTCTCGTGCCTGCTCCATCACCGCCGCCACCTCCGGCTCGATCGGCAGACCACCGACGTCCGGCCACCAGCCCACGCGCAGTCCGCCCAGCTCGCTGGGGTCCGGCGCGAGCAGGAACGACGCCGGGTCGCCGTGGGAGAGCGGCGCGCGATGGTCCGGGCCGGCGATCGCCGCGAGCATCAGCGACAGGTCCGCCACCGAGCGCGCCATCGGGCCGAGCACCGCGGACGGGTCCCAGACCTCGCCGGGCCCGGGGCTCGGCACGAGCTCCGGGGTCGGCCGCAGACCGACGACGCCGTTGAACGACGCCGGGTTGCGGATCGAGCCGCCGTGATCGGAGCCGTCGGCGAGCGGGACCAGGCCGGCCGCAAGCGCCGCGCCCGCACCGCCGCTCGACCCGCCCGCCGATCGGTCTGGCGCCCACGGGTTGCGCGTCGGCCCGAACACCTCGTTGAACGTGTGGGAGCCGACCCCGAACTCCGGGGTGTTCGTCTTGCCGACGACGATGGCGCCGGCCGCACGGAGCCGGGCCACCATCAGCGTGTCGGCGGCGGGAACGTGGTCGGCGAACAGCTTGGAGCCGTACGTCGTGCGCATCCCGGCGGTGTCCTCGAGGTCCTTGACCGCCACCGGCAGTCCATGCAGCGGTCCGAGCGGCTCACCACGGGCGCTGCGCGCGTCGGCGGCGTCCGCTTCGCCGAGCGCGCGCTCGGCATCGAGCGTGACGATCGCGTTCAGCCGCGGATTGACCCGGGCGATGCGATCGAGGTGAGCGGTGACGACCTCACGCGCCGACAGCTCGCGGTCGCGAATCGCGCGAGTGAGCTCGCGCGCGGTGCGCCAGTGCAGCTCCTCAGCCACGATCGGAGCATGGCACGGTCAGCCGATGGGTTCGGGCGAGGTCAGGGCGCGACGTCGCCCATGTGCGCAGGCCCGATCTGCTCCTCGACCGCGGCGCGGTGGGACTCGAGGATCGCGTCACCCTTGTGGCGCTGGACGAACAGGTAGTAGGCCAGCCCGATCGCCGCGACTGCGCCGATGAACTCGTAGGCGCCGAAGCGGAAGTACCACTTGGTCCCGTAGACCGCAGCCCGCGGCCACGCGATCTCGAACGCGGTGAGCGTCCCGTAGACGACGGCGAAGATATTCACCGGTAGGCCCCAGCGGCCCATGTTGAAGTACGGCCCGTGCTCGGGCCGCGGCCATTCGCCGCGCAGACGCCGGTAGAGCATCGAGCCGGTGACCGCGAGGTAGGGCAGGTAGAACATGATGATCGCGACCGATGTGAGCGTCAGGAACGCATCCTGGTTGCCGACATTCACGACGAGCAGGATCAGCGACACGCCCCCGACCAGGATCGCGGGCACGATCGGCACCCGGCGCCTGCCCGAGACGCGTGCGATCGAGTCCCCGAAGGGCAACCGGCCGTCCCGGGCCATCGAGAACAGCATCCGGATGCAGGCCGTCACCACCGCGAGCGTGCAGACGGTGATCGCGAGCGCCGAGTCGATCAGGAAGACGTTCCCAAGCGTATTGCCGAGCGCCTGCTTGATGATGTAGGGCAGACCCAGCAGCGGGATGTTCTTGTCGTGGATGTTCTTGACGGACATCAGCGCGAACAGGATCAACAGCGCGCCGATGAACGCCGCGGCGGCGAGCGCGCGGACGATCGCCATCGGTGCCTTGCGGCGCGGATCGTTGGTCTCCTCGGCGAGCGTGCCCGCCGTATCGAACCCGTACATCACGTAGGCGCTCATGATCCCGGCGACGAGGAACGCGCCGAAGTAACCCCACTGATGGCCTGCGCCGGTGCCGAGCGTATGACCGACGACGCCGAGGCCGCGATGGAAGTGGAAGATCAGCAGGATGACCAGGATCGAGGATCCGATCAGCTCGGCGATCACCCCGATGTTGTTGAGCATCGCCATCACGCGGACGCCGAGCATGTTGATGATCGTCGCGAAGATGACGAGGATCGCGCCCAGGATCAGGGCGTTCTTGGCGCCGTCGGGCGTGGAGTAGCTGCCGGCGTTCGCTGCCCGGATCGCTGCGGTGGAGCCCACGAACTGCAGGTGCACCGAGACCTGAGGCAGCACGACCTGCCAGGCGACCGCGACCGCGGCGACGGTCACGATCGAGCCGATGATCAGGATCCACCCGGTCATCCACGACACCGCGTCGGAGCCGATCCGCTTGGACCACTGGTAGACCGAGCCGGCGAGCGGGAACTGACCCGCCATTTCCGCGAAGCACAGGGCGACCGCCATCTGCCCGGCGAACACGATGAACCACGACCACCACACTGCCGGACCGCCGTTGGCGAAACCGAATCCGAACAGCTCGAAGACGCCGGTGAGGATCGAGATGTAGCTGAACCCCGCCGCGAAGGAGGAGAAGGAGCTCAGTGAGCGGTCGAGCTCCTGCCGATAACCGAAGCCGGCAAGCTCGTCGGAGTCGGCCGACGCGGGGCCTTTAGGTGAGTCGAGGGTCGCCATCCGCGGGTTATATATCAGTTGTCGAATGGTGTCAACGAAGGGCGAAACCCGCCGATCGCAGCCCATTTTCGACGCCGCGTGGGCGGGAGTCAGAGGACCGCGCGGATCGCGCGCTCAAACGCCTGGACGTGGTCGCAGAGCAACCGCGCGGCGACCTCGCCCTCGCCGTCCGCGATCGCCGCCAGGAGCTCGCGGTGCTCGCCGATGTGCGCAGACAACCCAGGCATCCGGTCGACCGCGAGGTACCAGATCCGCAGCGACAGGTTGAAGTAGGTGCTGCAGCTGTCGGCGAGGTAGGGATTCTCGGCACAGCGGTAGATGAAGCGGTGCACGCGGGCGTCGAGATCCATCAGCGCGTCGTCGTCCCACGCCGAGGATTCCCGCCCCAACTCCGCGCTCAGCGCCTCGAGCTCGTCACGACGGGCGGGGGTGAGGCGCTCGGCGGCGCGGCGGGCCGCATGCGGCTCGACGATCGCGCGGACGTCGCTGATCTGGGCCAGATCGGTGATGTTGATGTCGCTGGCGAAGGTCCCACGCCGGGGGAAGACCGTGACGAGCCGCTCCAGGGCAAGCCGCTTGATCGCCTCGCGCACCGGCGTGCGGCCCATCCCGAGCTCGTCTCCGACGCGATCCTCGTCGATCGGCTGGCCGGGCTTGATCTTCAGCGTGACGATCTGGTCACGGAGCCCCTCGTAGGCCCGATCCGCGAGCAGCGCAGGACCGGCCTTGAGTTCCTTCACCGGTGAGGGGCGGGAGGAGGTCATCGAATCGCGCTCGGACAGCCGTAATATATCTGCCGTCGCGACTGGGGATTTCAGCCGGCCCGTGCTCGTTCCCCAGACCTGGCCGGGGCGCCCCCGGTCACGGTTGCCCTCGTGCCGCGCGAGAGATATATTAGATGGATGCCAGGGCCCGGCCGACGCGACGGCGGTGCATCGGCCGGTCACAGCGCCAACCGAGGGAGGACCTGGAATGAGCTATGACGTCGTGATCGTCGGTGGCGGCGCTGCTGGGTCGGTTCTCGGCGCGCGGCTGAGCGAGGACAGCTCGACGCGCGTGCTCGTGCTCGAGGCCGGACGCAACGACTCGCTCTGGGACCTCTACATCCACATGCCGGCCGCGCTGTCGTTCCCGATCGGCAACCGCTTCTATGACTGGAAGTACGAGTCCGAACCCGAGCCGCACATGAACGGCCGGCGCATCTACCACGCGCGCGGGAAGGTGCTCGGTGGCTCGAGCTCGATCAACGGGATGATCTTCCAGCGCGGCAACCCGCTCGACTACGAGCGGTGGGGTGCCGACCCCGGCATGGAGAGCTGGGACTACGCCCACTGCCTGCCGTACTTCAAGAAGCTGGAGACCTGCCTTGCCGGAGCCGACGAGTGGCGCGGCGCCGACGGACCCCAGATGCTGGAGCGCGGCCCGGTCACCAACCCGCTGTGCGGCGCCTTCTTCAAGGCCGTCCAGCAGGCCGGCTATCCGCTCACCGACGATGTCAACGGTTACCGGCAGGAGGGATTCGCCGCGTTTGACCGGGCGATCTTCCGCGGGCATCGGATGAGCGCGGCCCGCGCGTGGCTGCATCCGGCGATGAGCCGCCCCAACCTCGAGGTCCGCACGCGCGCGTTCGTGGAGCGGGTGGTGTTCGAGGGAACGCGAGCGGTCGGGGTCGAGGTCGTGACCACCGGACCTGGGGGCACGCGCCCACACCGCGAGACGATCCGCGCCGGGGAGGTCATCCTCTGCGGCGGCTCGATCAACTCCCCGCAGCTGCTCCAGCTCTCCGGCGTCGGCAACGCACATGAACTGGAGGGGATCGGCGTCAAACCAGTGCACGATCTCCCCGGCGTCGGCGAGAACCTGCAGGACCACCTCGAGGTCTACATCCAGTACGGATCCAAGCTCCCGGTGTCGGTCGCCCCGGCGATGAAGCTGCGCAACCGACCGCTGGTGGGCATGCAGTGGCTGCTGTTCCGTGAGGGACCGGGCGCCACCAACCACTTCGAGTCCGGCGGCTTCATCCGCTCCAACGACGAGGTCGCCTATCCCAACCTGATGTTCCACTTCCTGCCGATCGCGGTCCGCTACGACGGCTCCGCGCCGAAGGGTCACGGCTACCAGGTCCACGTCGGGCCGATGTACTCAGACGCGCGCGGTTCGGTGAAGATCACCTCGACCGATCCGCGCCAGCACCCGGCGCTGCGCTTCAACTACCTCTCGACCGATCAGGACCGCCGCGAGTGGATCGAGGCGGTCAAGTGTGCGCGCAAGATCCTCAACCAGCAGGCGTTCGACCCCTACAACGACGGCGAGCTCTCACCCGGCGCCTCGGTCCAGAGCGACGAGGAGGTGCTCGAGTGGGTCGCCCGCGACGGCGAGACGGCGCTGCACCCGTCCTGCACCTGCAAGATGGGCACCGGTCCCGATGCGGTGCTCGATCCGGCAACGATGCGCGTCTACGGCGTTGACGGGCTGCGCGTCGTCGATGCGGCGGCGATGCCCTACGTGACCAATGGGAATATCTACGCCCCGGTGGCGATGCTCGCCGAGAAGGCGGCCGACCTGATCCGCGAGGTGACTCCCCTCCCGCCCTCCCCCGCGCAGTTCTACCGGCACACGCCTGGAGCCGCCCAGGCGGAGGCCGCGGCCTGAACGGCTGTCACACTGAAGGACCGTCAGATGACCGTGCTCTCCTCCTCCGATCCCCGCCTCATCCCCTGCCCCGATCGCTCGGGCTACACCGATTCCGCGGTGTTCGATGCCGAGCTGCGGGCGTTCTTCGCCCGACGCTGGATGCTCGTCGGCCGCGGCGGGGAGATCCCGGCCCCCGGCGACTTCCTGACTGCCGAGGTCGCCGGCGAGAGCGTGATCCTCATCCGTCAGTCCGATGGCTCGGTGCAGGCGATGCTCAACGTCTGCCGCCACCGCGGAGCACGGATCCTGCTCGAGGAGCACGGGTCGTGCCAGCGCATGATGCGCTGCCCATACCACTCCTGGTCCTACGGACTGGATGGCGCGCTGCTGGGGGCGCCGAACATGCGCGACTCGGTCGGTCCCGAGCAGGCCCACCTCGGCCTGCAGCAGGTATCGGTCCTTGAGGCCCACGGGTGCCTGTGGGTGACGCTCGAGGGCGATCCGGACGGGTTCGACGCGTCGGTCACCGCCCAGTTGCGCGAGCGGCTCGGCGACGACGAGGCGCTCGCGCGCTGGGAGCTCGACCGCCTCGTCAGCGGCCACCAGATCCGTTACGACGTGGCGGCCAACTGGAAGCTGATCGTCGAGAACTTCATGGAGTGCTACCACTGCTCCTCGATCCACCCCGAGCTCGTGGCGGCAATCCCCGAGTTCCGCGGCGGCGTCGCCTCCCAGGCGCTGCAGGTCGGACACGGCTCGGCCCTCAGCGACGACGCCGAGGGTTTCACCGTCGACGGTCGACCCGGCCTGCCGACCCTGCCGGAGCTGACCGATCTCCAGCAGCGTGCCTACTACGCGATCACGCTCCTTCCCAACTCCTTCGTCAATCTGTTCGACGACCACGTCGTGCTCCACCGCTTCACCCCGCTCGCGGCGGGACGCACCGAGGTCGTCTGCGACTGGCTGTTCGCCCCCGAGGCGCTCGCCGACGGCCCCGACATCGGCCCCACCGTCGAGCTCTTCGACCGCGTCAATCAGCAGGACTTCGAGGCGTGCGAGCGCTGCCAGCTGGGGGCGACGAGCCGGGTGTATGCGCACGACAACGTGCTGGTGCCCGCCGAGCACCACCTGCGCCGGCTGCACGACGAGCTCGCTGCCGCGCTCGCCACTTTCGGCTGAGGGCCTCGCGAGGCAGCCCGCCGGGCCGCGCGAGGTGCGCCCCCGATCAGCCGGTAATATATGAGTGGCATACAAGGAGCGGAAAGTGACGGTCAGTGCCTTCGAGCTGTTCTCCGTCGGGATCGGGCCCTCCAGCTCGCACACGGTGGGTCCGATGCGCGCTGCCCGGCGCTTCGCCGAGCTGCTGGACGACGGCGGTGTGCTGACGACCGTCGACGCGGTCACGGTCGAGCTGTTGGGCTCGCTCGCGCTCACCGGAGTCGGTCACGGGACAGACCGCGCGGTGCTCATGGGCCTCGAGGGCGAGGCGCCGGAGACGATCGACGTCGAGTCGATCACCGATCGGGTCGCGCGGATCTCCGCGGACCATGAACTGACCCTGCTCGGGCGCCACCGGATCCACCTCGACCCGAAGGCAGCGATCACGTTCAACCGTGGGGCGCGCCCGACGCCACACTCCAACGCGCTCACTCTCACCGCCCACAGTGGCGGCGAGGTTGTGGAGCAGCGTACGTACTTCTCGGTCGGCGGCGGCTTCATCGTCGAGCAGTCCGAGCTCGACGAGCCGGCGCCACCCCCGGATCTCCCTCATCCGTTCTGCAGCGCCGCCGAGCTGGTCGATCACGCCGACGGTGCCGATCTGCCGATCAGCGAGGTCGTGCGCCGTAACGAGCTCGCGCTCCGCAGCGAGGAGGAGATCGAGCAGCGGCTGAGCACGATCTGGGAGGCGATGCGCCAGTGCGTCGAGCGCGGTCTCACCCGCGAGGGGGTGCTCCCCGGGCGCCTGGGCGTGCCTCGGCGGGCCGCCAAGCTCCATGCCCAGCTGCGCCTCGCCCCACCCGACTCGCCGCTCGTCCACCTCGAGTGGGTGAACCTCTACGCACTGAGCGTCAACGAGGAGAACGCGTCGGGCGGGCGGATGGTGACCGCGCCGACCAACGGCGCCGCCGGGATCGTCCCGGCGGTCCTGCACTACTACGCCAACTTCGTGCCCGGCGCCTCGGAGGAGGGTGTGTTCCGCTTTCTGCTCACGGCGACCGCGATCGGGAGCCTGTGCAAGGAGAACGCGTCCATCTCAGGCGCCGATGTCGGCTGCCAGGGAGAGGTGGGCACCGCATGCGCGATGGCGGCGGCAGGCCTGTGCGAGGTTCTCGGCGGGACGCCGGCGCAGGTCGAGAACGCGGCCGAGATCGCCATGGAGCACAACCTCGGCCTCACCTGCGACCCGATCGCCGGGCTGGTCCAGGTTCCGTGCATCGAGCGCAATGCGGTGGCGTCGGTCAAGGCGATCAACGCCTGCCAGCTCGCACTGCGCGGCAACGGCAGTCACTTCGTCTCGCTCGACGACGCGATCCGGACCATGCGGGAGACCGGGCGCGACATGAGCCACAAGTACAAGGAGACCTCGCTCGGAGGCCTCGCCGTGAACGTCGTCGAGTGTTGAGGCGCCTGCGGGCGAATCCCTAGGAGCGGATGCGCTCGTTCTCGGGATCGAACAGCGAGGTCGAATCCGCGCTGCGCACCGTCACCGGGTAGTGCTCGCCGAGGTAGCGCACCGACAGCTCGGTGCCGAGGACCGCCTGCTCGGGCGGCAGGTAGCCCATCAGCAGATAGGCGCCGAGCGAGGGACCGGAGCCGGCACTCGTCACGTAGGAGGTGCGCCCCTTGGCGTCGACCAGGGGCCGGCCGTCTGCGGTGAGAATCGGGACGTTCGCCGGCATGTAGCGCTTGACGCCGCTCGAGGAGGTGTGGTCCTCGACGGTGAGGGTGCACATGTGCGCAACGGGCTCGGATGCGCGCTGGGCGGCGTGCGCCTCCTTGCCGACGAAGTCCTGGTCCTTGACCTTGCCCCAGGCCATGCCGGCCTCGACCACGTCGTAGTCGCTGTCGAGCTCGGCACCGTAGGCGCGGTATCCCTTCTCGAGCCGGCCGGTCGTGTTGTAGACGCCGATGCCCGCGGGAATGATCCCGTGCGGCGCGCCGGCCTCGAGCAGCACGTCCCACAGGCGGGTGCCGTGCTCAAACGGCACGTACAGCTCCCAGCCGAGATCCCCGACGTAGGAGATCCGCGAGATGAGCACCGGCAGCGAACCGACCTCGATCTCGCGACAGCGGCCGAACGCGAGCCCCTCGTGGGAGATGTCGTCCGAGGTGAGCGTGGCGAGGATGTCCCGCGCGCGCGGGCCCCACAGGCCGAGCGTCGTGTAGGCGTTCGTGCGGTCATGGATCTGCGCCGACCCATCGGACGGCAGGCGGTCGGCGAACCACTTGAAGTCGGCCATCCCATGCGCCGCCCCGGTGACCACGCGGAACGTGTCCTCGGCGAGACGCATGATCGTCAGGTCGGCCTTGAAGCCGCCGCTCGGGCTGAGGACCGGCGTGTAGACGACGCGCCCGATGGCGACATCCATCTGACGCATCGCGATGCGCTGGACTGCGTCAAGGGCGCCTGGCCCGGTGACGTCGAAGACGGCGAACGCGCTGAGGTCGATGACCGCCGCGCGGTCGCGCATCGCCAGGTGCTCGGCGTTGATGATCGGCGACCACCAACGCGCGTCCCACTCCGCCTCGCGCGTGGGGATGCGATCGCCGTACTCCTCGAGCAGACCCGCGTTCGACTCGTACCAGTTGGGCCGCTCCCAGCCACCGGTCTCGATGAACGCGGCCCCGAGCGCCTGCTGGCGCGCGTGGAACGGCGCCAGGCGGTTGGGACGGTCAGACCCCCACTGCTCGGCGGGATGGACGATCCCGTACATCTTCGGGAAGCCCTCGCTGGCCCGCGCCAGGACGTGCGCCCGCGTCCGCTGATGCGGGTGGGCGCGCGCGATGTCGCAGCCATGGATGTCGATCTCCGAGTCGCCGTGCACCATCAGCTCGGCCAGCGTCTTGCCGACGGCCGGGCCCTCGCGCACCCAGACGGCGGCGGCCGACCACAGGCCGCGCACCTCCGGGGTCTCCCCGAGCAACGGCAGGCCGTCGAAGGTCACCGACAGCACACCGTTGATCGCGTAGTGCATCTTCACCGACGGGTCCTCGAGGATCTCGGGCATCAGCCCGCGTGCCGCCTGTAGCTGCGGCGCGAAGTCCGCCTCGGTGAACGGCATCTCGGTCGGCGAGAGCGCGGCGGCCTTCAGCGAGGGGATCTCGTCGGAGGTGAGCGCGATCGGCCGGTGAGCGTAGGAGCCGATGTGCAGCCCCTCCCACTTCTGATGCTCGTACATGAAGTTGTCCATGTCGCGGATGATCGGCCACTCGATCTGCTGCCTGGCGCCGGCGAAGCGGGGCACCGGGCCGACCTCGATCATCTGATGGATCATCGGCGTGAGCGGGATCTTCGCCCCGGCCATCCGGGCGATCCGCGGGCTCCACGCCCCACAGGCGATCACCACCCGATCGGCCTGGATCTCACCGCGCGAGGTCTGGACGGCGCGCACGCTCCCACGTTCGACATCGATCCCGAGCACCTCGGTCTCGTCCATCACGGTGAGGCCGGCCTCGACTGCGCGCTCCCGCATGATCGTCGCGGCGGGGATCGACTCCACGACCGACGCGGTCGGCGCGTAGAAGCCTCCGAGCAGCCCGGACTCCTCGAGATAGGGCACGAGCTCCTTGATCCGCGCCGGCGAGATCATCTCCAGCCGCTCCACTCCGTAGGAGATGCCCGAGTCGATGCGGCGCTCCAGTTCCTGCATGCGCGCTTCGGTCCGCGCCACCTCGACGCCGCCACACTGCATGCGCAGGCCGAGCTCCTCGTATTGACGCATCGATTCCAGGATCAGCTCGGTGAGCTGCTTGTTGTGGTCGACGGGAAAGATGAAATTCGAGGCGTGGCCCGTCGAGCCGCCGGGGCGAGGCAGCGGACCCTTGTCGAGGAGCGTGATCTCAGTGACGCCGAGCCGAGTGAGGTGGTAGGCGAGGCTGTTGCCGACGATGCCGGCGCCGATGATGACCACGCGCTGCGTGGACGGGCTTCCGCTGGACATACGTCTGATATATCAGACGGAGGTTACGGCTGTCAAAACCGCCGGGAGCTGCCCTTCATCGGCATCGCGATCGTGCTCGAAGACAACCGCCAGCAGCGCGTCGCTGACGAGCGGATCGAACTGGGTCCCGGTATGCCGCTCCACCTCCGCAACCGCCTCCGCGTATGGCATCGCCCGCCGGTAGGGCCGAGTCGTGCGCATCGCGCTCCACGAGTCACAGCAGGTGATGATCCGCGCCTCGAGCGGCGCGGCCTCGCCGATCAGCCCGTCCGGGTAACCGCCCCCGTCCCAGCGCTCGTGGTGGGAGCGGACGATCGCGGCGACGTCGTTCATGAACCCTCCCACCTGGCGCAACATCCGCTCGCCCTCGACGGCGTGGGTCTTCATGATCGCCCACTCGCGCTCATCGAGCTTGCCGGGCTTGTTGATGATCTCCTTGGGGATCGCGATCTTGCCGATGTCGTGCAGCAGCGCCGCGAACTCGACGTTCCGCCGGCAGTCGGCATCCAAGCCGAGCCGATCGGCGACCGCGAGCACGAGCTCGACGACCCCCTGGGAGTGCATACCGGTATATGCGTCATCGGCCTCGACGACGTCGCCGAGCAGCAGCGCCGTTCCCCGGTAGGTCTCGCCCAGCTCGAGCAGGCCGCTGAGCCGACTCGCGCGCTCGCGGGCGAACATCGCCAGCAGACCGAGCATCGGGACGATCGTGAGCACGGCAAACGCGGAGGAGCGCATCAGCGCTGCGACCGCGAACGCGACCCCCGAGAGCGCCGCGTCCACGCCGTAGACCCAGCTGTCCGCGAGGTTCTCCCGCAGCGGGAGCGACTCGGTGGCGGCGAGCATCAGCGACGAGGACACCAGGTCGATCGCGAACTGCGCCGCCAGCGCCGCCAGTAGGACTGGAACGGTTCGCAGGCCGCGGGGATCGGCGAGCCCGAGCACCCACGCCGGCCCGAGCGAGAACCACGCGTTCGTCGGCATCCGCAACAGCCGACTCCAGCGCAGCTCGCCGCGCATGGCGTCCGGCAGGTAGGCGATGAGGACCGTGACCACCGTGGCAAGCGGGACGAGCGCGGGCGGCAGCGCCAAGGCGAGCGGGACGAACGCCAACTGCGCCGCGCTCGTGAACCCGAACGGAGTCTCGAAGCGAACGCGCAGCGCGAGCGCCAGCACGAGCAGCGTCAACCCGGCCCGCAGAGGCGACACGTGAGTGGGAGGATCGACGATCCAGAGCGCTCCGCAGGCAGCGGCCAGCGCCGCCGCCGAGGCGAGCTCGGCGGTGCGCTCTCGGCGCGTCATCCGCACCCCACGGTTGCGCCGGCTGTCCGCGAGGTGCAGCTGCTCGTCGTAGGAGAAGTCGAGGCTCATCGTCGCGCGTATCGGCACGCAACGCCGCCGGTTGAACTCGGAGAGCGCCGAGCGGACTGATTGCCGACCACGCGCCCGGAGTCCGTCCGCTCGTACGTCCGTCGAGCTTCGGCGAACCTGGGCAAAGCGGCACATCGTCGTGCCGATGGTGATCACGTCATCTCACAACTCAACCGGACAGGGACCTGGCATCAGTCGGGACTTTCGGCAGGGTGTCGCAGAGACACCGAGCCAGCCGGGTGCACTTCAAGGAGGAAGGCACCGTGTTGAAAGCATTACAAGGCCGTCATCTGGTGGCGGCCCTCATCGCAAGTGGGGCGGTCGGGGTGAGTGCTCCGGCCGCAGCAGATGCCTCTCAGGGGTTGCTCGGCACCACCCTGCAGTCCGTCACTCAGGTCGTCGGCGGCACCAGCTGCGCCCAGACCTACGCCCAGACGACACCGTTCTCGCCGTGGTCGGACACCAACAGCTACCGGCTGGTCCCGGGTGGGAGCTTCCCGACGACGGGAAGCGGCTGGACTCTCGCCGGCGGCGCGTCGATCGGACAGAGCTCCGACCCGCATCAGCTCGCGGGCGCCACCGGCGCCGGCGAACTCGTGCTGCCGGCCGGAGGCTCCGCGGTCTCGCCGTACTCGTGCGTCGACACCACCCAGCCCACCATCCGCTTCATGGACGCGGGCAACACCACGGCGCGGGTCACCGTCGATGTGACCTTCGTCGAGCCGGCAGGGCTGGTGGTCACCCTGCCGGTCGGAGTGATCACGCCCAGTCCGAGCTGGCAACCATCGCCGACCCTCGTCGACCTGCAGGTGGTCGGCGGCCTGCTCGACGGCGGCGCGGTGCCGATGGCGCTGAGCTTCCACTCAAGTGGCGGCACGGTCGACGTCAGCGACGCGTTCGTCGACCCCCGCATGCGCTCCTGATCGACCACTGACAATCCGCGACCGGGACGGTGGCCGAGGCGGCCGCCGCCCCCGGTGCGCGTCCCTCGACGCCGGCGGAGCATCGTCACTACGATCCGCCCCGTGCGGGTCCTCGGCAGGCTCGGAGTGGTGACTGCGCTCGTGGCGGTCGCGGGGGCGCTCCCCTCGGTCACGGCCGCCGCGCCACCCCGGGCGTCCAGAACGCCGGCGGCGATCACGCTCCAGTGGGTCGGCGACATGGCGATGAGCACCCAGCTCGGGCTGCCGCCAGGCGGCCTGGACCGGGCGCTCACGCCGATCGCGGGAACCCTCCGCGACGCGGACCTCACCCTCGGCAACCTCGAGGGGACGCTGTCGGTCGGCGGTATCTCCAAGTGCGGGACGGCGGGGACCGCAACCTCCGGGACGTGCTTCGCGTTCCAGGCGCCGCCGTCAACGGCGGTCGCCCTGCGCCGGCTCGGCTTCGATCTCGTCAACCAGGCCAACAACCATGCGCAGGACTTCGGCGCGAGCGGCCACGCGCAGACGACCGACGCGCTCAAGCGCGCGAGGGTCGCGTGGACCGGGGACCCCGGACAGATCACCTACCTGAGCACCCACGGAGTGCGGGTTGCATTCCTTGGATTCGCTCCGTACGCGAACACCTCGGATCTGCTCGACATCCCTCGCGCTGAGGCGATGGTGCGAGCGGCCGCTCGGCATGCCGCGCTCGTGGTCGTGATCATCCACGCGGGAGCGGAGGGTGCCGACCAGCTCCACACTCCGACCGGGACCCAGTACTTCCTCGGTGAGAACCGCGGGAACGCGCGCCGGTTCGCGCGCTCGGTGATCGCGGCTGGGGCGTCGGTCGTGCTCGGCTCAGGGCCACACGTGATCCGGGGCGTCCAGGACGACCGCGGCCACCTGATCGCGTACTCCCTTGGCAATTTCATCGGGTACCACACGCTCAGCGGCGGAGGGGTACTGAACGACAGCGGCATCATCCGGCTGAGGCTCAGCGTCGCCACCGGGCGGGTGGTCGCGGCTCGATGGATCCCGGTCACCCTCGACGGCGGCCTGCCTCGACGCGCGCGCGGCGACGGCGACGCCCCGCTGGTCGCGCAGCTCTCACGCGAGGACTTCCCACGCAGCCACTTCGAGATCCGTCCGGACGGGCGGTTCGTGCTGCCCCGGCGCTGACCGCGCGTGGGATGATGCGCGCATGACCGAGACGACCGAACTGCCGCCGGGGGCGACCTGGACCAACTGGGTCGGCAACCGCACCGCCTCGCCCACTCATCTCGCCGCGCCCCGCGACGAGGACGAGGTGGCACGCCTCGTCTCCGCCGCCGGCGCGCGCGGGCTTCGGGTACGGGTGGCCGGCGCCGGTCACTCGTTCACCCCGGTGGTCGAGACCGACGGACTGCTGCTCGACCTCTCCGCCCTCACCGGAGTCAGCTCGGTCGACGCCGGACGCCGCCGCGCGCGAGCCCGGGCGGCAACCCGCATCCACGACTTCTACCAACCGCTCTGGAGCGAGGGACTCGCGCTCATCAATCAGGGCGATATCGACACCCAGCAGATCGCCGGCGCGGTATCGACAGCGACCCACGGCTCCGGCACCCGGTTCACCAGCCTCTCGGGCGTGGTGCGCGCGGTGCGCCTGGTCACCGCGTCGGGCGAGATCCGCGAGATCGGCGAGCAGGAGCCCGAGCTGCTGCGCGCGGCGCAGGTGTCGGTGGGGATGCTCGGCGTGATCACCGAGCTCGAGCTGGAGGTCACGGCCGCCTACCGGCTGCGCCAACGGGTCGGCCTGTGGAGCTGGCAGGAGGTGCTCGAGCGGTGGGACGAGCTCGTGTCCGAGCACCGCCACTTCGGCTTCTTCTGGCTGCCCACCGAAGAGTCCGGCGCGCTGTACAACCTCGACGGCCATGACGAGCCGATGGCCGACCGGTGCTACGTGAAGATCTACGACGAGGCGTCGCCGGACGAACCGGATGATCCGACCCCCGGACGGCTCGTCGACCGCTGCTACCGGGTCTATCCGATGGAGTACGACCCGAACTTCCACGAGCTCGAGTACTTCGTCGCGCTCGAGCGCGGGCCGGAGGCGTTGGCCGCGATGCGCGAGCTGATGCTCTCCAGCCTGCCTGACTCCGTTTACCCGCTTGAGGTCCGCACGGTCGGGCCCGACGACGCCTTCCTGTCGCCCAACTACCGGACCGCGACGACCGTCATCTCGGTCTCCGGGCAGCCCGGCACCGATTACTGGGACTACCTGCGCGCCGTCGACCGGCTACTCGGGCAGTTCGACGCGCGCGTGCACTGGGGCAAGCTGCACTTCCTCACCCCGGCGCAGCTGCGCGAGCGGTACCCGGAGGCCGAGCGCTTCATCGAGATCCGCCGCGAGCTCGATCCCGGCGGGATGTTTCTCAACGACCACCTGCGCCCGCTGTTCGCCTGAGGCCCCCGCGGGCCTCAGGACGGGACGACAGCGGTCGCCGAGGTCGTTGCGATCGCGGTGCCGTCGGCGTTGGTCGCGGTGACGACGACCCGCAGCTTGCAGCCCCGGTCGGCGGTGGCGACCGTACGGGTACTGCCGGTCGCGCCTGAGATCGTGGTCCAGTTCGCACCACCGTCGCTCGAGCGCTCCCAGCGATAGGTGTACGTGTTGCCCACGCCGCGCCAGGTTCCGGCGTTCACCGTGAGTGTGGAGGATCGCCTTGCGGTGCCGGTGAGCTTGGGCGCGGCGGTGTTCGCGGGAGGGGTCGCGTCGACGGCCGCCGACGCCGGACTGGACGCCGTCACATGACCGTCGGCGTTGGTACCGGTGACCTGATAGCGGACCCGATCGCCCTCGTCGGCGACGGTCGGCTTGTAGGTCAAGGCGGTCGCGCCCGGGATGTCGGTCCAGCTCGAGCCGTTGTTGGACGACCGCTGCCACTGACCGGTGAGGGTCGTACCGCTCCCGCCCCAGGTGCCGTCGCCGCCGGTCAGCGTGTCTCCGCGCCCGGCTGTGCCTGAGATCGACGGCGCGGCCGAATCGACCGGCGCCGAGTGGGTGACCACACCCGAGGCGTTGGATACCTCCTGCGCGGAACCATCGACGTTGGCAGCGGTGACAACGACCCGGATGGTCGCACCCTCGTCCGCCACCGCCAGCGTGTAGCTGCTCGCCGTGGCGCCGGGGATATTCGTGAAGCCGCCACCCGAGTTGCGCTGCCACTGGTAGGCGATGGCAAGGCCCGGACCGCTCCAGGAGCCAGCGGTCGCCTTCAACACGGAACCGCGCGAGGCGGCTCCCGAGATCAACGGTGCGGCGGTGTTGGCCGGCGGGAACGCGGTGACCGCGGCGGTGGCAGCACTGGCGGCCGAGGCGTTGCCGTAGGGGTTGCTGGCGGTCACCAGGACCCGGAGGTAGTCGCCTTCGTCGGCTTGGGCGAGGGTGTAACTCGGCGAGGTGGCGCCTGAGATCGTGACCCAGTTGGCGCCGTCCGCGGACCGCTGCCAGTGATAGCTGTACAACACTCCGGCACCGCTCCAGGAGCCCGCGCTCGCGCTCAGCACGTCGCTGCGCTGCGTGCCGCCGCTGACCCCCGGTGCGGCGGTGGCCGACGGCGCGCCGGACGCCACCGGGCCCGCGGCAGCGGACGTCGCGGTCGCCGAGCCGTAGGCGTTGCTTGCGGTGACCTGGACGCGGATGTCGTCGCCCAGGTCGGCCCCGGGGACGGTGTAGGTGGAGGCGGTCGCGCCGGAGATGTTGGCCCAGCTTGAGCCGCCGCTGGACACCTGCCACTGATAGCCGTAGGACAGCGCGGACGGGCTCCACGAACCGACGGCCGCGGTGAGCTTGAGCCCCTGCTCGGCGGTCCCGGTCACACCCGGAGCCCCCGAGTTGGTCGGCGGGACCTGGGTCGCGGGACCGGTGGTCAGCGTGTAGTCATAGCCGTAGATCGTGCCGTCGGCGTTGCCGGCGACGAGCCGGTAGTGATAGGTCGTGGAGGGCGTGAGGCCGGTGAGCGTCGCGGAGGCGGCCGTCGGCAGCGAGCCGGCGCCGGCGTCGACCGGTGCGGTCTGTGAGCCGTATGCGGTGCTCGTGCCGTACTGCCAGTAGTAGGTCGTGTCCAAGCCGTTGGGATACACGCCGCCCGCGAGGGTCGCGGTCAGGCCGCTGGTCGCCGTGACGTAGGTGTCATTCGTCCCCGACCCGGTCGGCGGGCCGCCGATTCCGGGAGCGCCGTTGACGACGTCGCCCGAGATCGAGCCGACGCCCGTCGGTCCGTCATAGCCCCGGGTCGCCGTGCAGATGTAGGCGGCGTCGTGCGTGCAGCTGCCGGTCGAGCCCGAGACCGGGTCGTTGAGCAGCGCGGCATCGGTGTAGGCCCATTGCGGGGTGGCCCCGTTGACCCCGGTGACCGCCTCGTAGCCCGCAATGAGCGGTGCCGACAGGCTGGTGCCGCCCATGAGCAGCCAACCACCGGCGGCTGAGTCGTAGACATACAGCCCGGAGTTCGGGTTGGCGTCGGCGGACACGTCGGCGTACGCGCGCCCGGGGCAGCCGGTGTCCGTCTGCCAGGACGGCTTTGCCTCGCTGCGTGCGCAGCCAGAGCCGCCGCCCTCGCCGGAGGACAGCGACCATGCCGTCTCCGCGTAGCCGCGCGGCGCGGCCGATGTCGTCGAGCTGGTGAGCGTCGTTCCGCCGGCCGCGGTGACGCCGGCCATCGCCGCGGGCCAGGCCGCGACGTCATAGCCGGCGTAACCGCTGTCGCCGGTGGACGCGATCACGTTGTCGCCGGTGAATGCCTCGCCCACCGGGACCGAGGAGCCGCCCGCCCAGCTCGCCGAGATCTGGTTGGCGGACATCGCGTGGGCCTCGTCGACGGCGGCGTCCAGGTCGGAGCTGCTGGTGCTGCCCGACTCGACCAGATCGATGTGGCAGTTCGGGCACAGCGAGGAGACGGCGTCGAGGTCGAGCGACTCCTCCTCGCGCCAGCCGGCGCTCGCGGTGCTCGGCAGCGAGCCGGACGAGCCGGTCTGGCCGACCTGCGTGAAGCAGCCGTTCGCGGTGGTGCACGCGGGAAGGCCCCAGTAACTGCGGAACGTCGCCAGGTCGGCGGCCGCGCTCGGGTCATCGCCCGCGTCCACGATCGCGACCGTGTCCGAGCTGCCCTTCACCTCCGACAGGTAGGTCAGGTCATACGCCTGCTGCATCCACGCCGGGCTGTGCGCGGTGAGCGCGGCGGCGGAGCTGCTCGTGGCCGCGGCCGCCGCGAGCCTGGGGTTGACCGCACCTCGCTGCGTGGCCAGCCTGAACGTCGCGTTGCGGGAGACCGTCGGATGTGCGAGCCGTAGGCTCGTGCGCATCACGATGACCTGCGCCTCGCAGGTGGCGTGCCCCCGTCGCGGCTTTGGGCACACCGCCTTGGAGGTGACCCGCGAGGCGCGCAGGCCCGTCCCGTCGGACACGTCCGCGTGGACGGCGCGGGTGCTCGGCACCGCGGCGCGCAGCCCCGCCGCCGCCATCGAGGGAGATGCGGACGCCGCGAAGGCGAGCAGCATCGTGATGAAGGCGCCGACGACAGCGCGTCGGGGCAGGCGGAGCACTCCGGTTGCGGTCATGACCCTGGTGTCGAACAGCGGGCGCCGCTTGCCGCGTTCTTTGGCGCTCCAGCGGACGGGTGTGCGAGACGCGCCGACAGGAGCGCACGCGCCGGCGACGAACCTCTCCGCCGTGGGAGCCAGTCGATTGGAGGCGTTCTCGGACGGCGTGATCGCGGTCGCGGTCACCCTGCTCGTGCTGCAGATCGCCGTGCCGGCCAACCTGCACGGGCACTCGCTCGCCCACGCACTGCTGGCGAACTGGTCGCACTACGCGGCGTACGTCGTCTCGTTCATGACGATCGGGATCATCTGGATCAACCATCACGCGATGATCAGCCGCCTGAGCCAGGTCGACCACACGATCCTGCTGCTCAACCTGCTCCTGCTGATGACGATCGCGGTGCTGCCGTTTGCGACCGACCTGATCGCCACCTACCTGCGCGAACCGACCGGTCGCTCGACCGCGGCCTGCATCTACGCCGGGTCCTTCCTGGTGATGAGCTGGGCGTTCGGCGCGCTCAACCGCCACATCCTGATGCGCAAGGAGCATCTGCTCCACCAGCGCATGCCGCTCCAGGAGCGCCGCCACATCCTGCGGGTCTCCGTCATCGGGATGGTCCCGTACGTGGTGGCCGTCGGACTCGCGTTCGTCTCCTCCTACGTCACGCTCGGCATCTGCGCGGCGGTCGCGGTCTACTACGCGATGCCGGCGGCGAGCCGGCGGGCGCTGGCCTGAGTGACCCGTCGGCGAACTCTTCAGCGCTCGGTTCGCCGATCCCCGGCGGCAGCGAGCGCGCGCAACTGGCCGACAGATACACCCTCGCGCACCAGCGATGGCAACCCGAGCGCGAACGCGACCGCTATCTCGATCGTCTGGAGCACGAGCCCATAGGCGAGGGCGCGCGCCGAGGCCGCTCCGAACACGGCGAGCACCGCGATGCACGCGGCCTGGAACACGCCGACGTTCGACGGCGTGAGCGGGATGATCGCGGTGACATTGACCGCGAGCAGCACCGCGGCGGCGGCGGTCCCGGCGTGGTGCGTCAGGCCGAGCGCGAGCAGCACGGCGTAGCAGCACGCCCACTGCATCGCCCAGGCGACGAACTGGGTGGCCGCGGCGTGGGCGGCGTCGCGGGGCTCTCGGAACACCCGCAGGCCGTTGCGTGCGTCGACCACCTGGCGGGCGATCCAGGCCAGCGGCCGCGGCAGCCCGCCCGGCCGCTCCCCGGCCCGCACCATCACCTGCGAGGCGGCCAGCGCGACCACCACGAGGAGCAGCGGCAGCCCGAGCGCGGCGAGGAGCCCGCCGGTGCGTGCGCCGGGTATCGCCCCGGCGCCCAGCGTCACGGCCGCCAGCACCACGAGCGCCAGGAGGTTGAGCACGGTCTGTGCGAGCACCGTGCCGGCGAGGACCGCAAGCGATCCGCTCCGGTCCGCGATGTGGCGGGAGACGATGAGTACGCGCGCGGCCTCGCCGAGCCGACCGGGCGCGACGCTCGACCCGGCCATGCCGATGAACAGCGCGCGGATCACGACCGGCCGCGGGACCTGGTCGGAGGGTAACGCCGAGCGGATCACCACGAACCACGACTCGCCACGCGCGAGGAACGCCCCTGCCATCAGCGCGCACGCAAGGGCGAGCCACCCGGCGTTCACGTGCGAGAGCGCGCTCCCGAGTCCGTTGAGGTCGATCTTGGCGAGCGCGAGCGCTATCAGGCCGGCGAGCAGCGCGACCGCGATCGTTCCCGTCGCCCAACGGGGCACCGCGATCAGCCGCGGGCGTGCTCGTAGTGGTCGCGCAGCGCCGCGGTCGCGTGGCGCCAGGTGGCGTGCGCGACGCTCTCGCGAGCGCGCCCCGTCATCGCCTCCAGGAACTGCGGGTCGGCGACCAGGCGGTCGATGCAGCCCGCCAGCGAGCCGCTGCGGCTCGGGTCATAGCGCACCCCGTCCACGCCCTCCTCGATCAGCTCTCGCGCCGCGGCGCTGTCGGCCGCGATCACCGGCAGGCCCGAGGCGTGCGCCTCGAGGGTCACCAACCCCAGCGTCTCGGTCTGGGAGGGCTGCACCAGCACGTCGGCGGAAGCGTAGGCGTGAGCGAGCTCGGTCCCGTGGAGGAAACCGAGGAAGGTCGTCGGGGTGCCACGGAAGGTGCGCCTCAGCCGATCCCGCATCGGTCCGTCTCCGACCACCCCGAGCGTCACGTCATCGCGCCCCCGGACGGCCTCGACGAGCTGCTCGACCGATTTCTCCTTGGCCAGGCGCCCGACATAGAGCAGCGCGAGACGGTCGTCGCGCCCGCCGCTGAGCCGGCTGCGCCAGCCGGCATGGCGCATGCGCGGGTGGAAGCGCTCGGTGTCGACGCCGAAGGGCCAGTGGGCGAGCCGCTCGAACCCATGATGGGCGAGCAGGTCGACGGCCGCATGGGAGGTGGCGAGGTTGACATGGGCCCGGTTGTGCAGCGCGCGGACGTAGCGCCAGCCGGCAGGCTCGAGCAGCCCGAGGTGGTAGCAGTGCGTGTAGGCCGGCAGATGCGCGTGGTAGGACGCGACGAGGGGCAGCTTGCGTCCCCGGGCGAACGCCACCGCACCCGCGGCGAGCAGCACCGGGTTGATCGCGTGGATGACGTCGGGCCGGAACAGCCGCAGTGCGGTGGCGAGCGCCGGTCCGGGGAGCGAGACCCGCTTCGGCGGATAGCCGTCGCCGTCGGGGTAGAGCGGCATGCTGAACGTGCGCACCCCGACGACCGGGGCGCCGGCGTAGGACGCCGGGCCGCCCTCTGGCGCGACCACCAACACCTCGTCACCGGTGCGCTGCAGCTCCTCGAGCGTCCGCTGAAGCCGGGTCACGACCCCGTCGACAGCCGGCATGAACACCTCGGTGACGATCGCGACCCGCATGACGCAGGCCCGCTTGTACAGCGCGGTGATGAGTTGTCTCTGAGACCCGCCGGTCAGTCGCCGTCCGCGGGTGCCGCGGCCGGCGTGATCGGGGCGCTCGACGGCGCGCCGGGCAGCGATCCGACACGCAGCCCGTCCTGGCGGGCGCGCGCGACGAGCGACAGCAGCTCGGTCGCGGAGACCGGGCCCTTCTCACCGATGACCGCGATCTCGCCCGGGCGCAGCGACGCGACGCTGTGGCCGCTTGAGAGCTGGGTCGGTGCCACCGGCTGCCCGCCGGCCGTTCGCGCGAGCAGATACTGGCCGAGCGACATGCCGCCGCGCGGGACCAGGAACCGGCGGCCGCCCAGGACATGACGCAGGTCGCTGAGGTCGTCACTCGTCCCCAGCCAGCGCGTCGCCCCCGGGCTCTCGAGCGCGGGGATGAGATCATCGCCGGACGCCCGCACCCCGGACATCAGCGCCGCGGTCGGTCGGTAGGTGACGCTGAAGGTGACGTGAATCCCGTGGCGCGCGAGCAGCCGTGCGTCGGCGACCTCTCTTCCCGCGGGCGCCGCCACGACCAGATCGAGCCGGTCGGTCCGGGCGGGGACCGCCGTGAGCGGGTGAACGTGCAGCACCCGCGAGGCAACCGAGAAGGCGTCGGCGGTCGTCACCGTCCACAGCAGCCCGGCCGAGCAGGCGAGCGGGGTGGCCGCGCGGCGCAGGCCGGTCAGCCAGCGCGGCACTGGGTTCACGCGCGCGACCGCCGCCATCACGACGGCAGCCGCGTCGGCACGAGGCTGGCCGGCGTCCCCGCCTGGCCCGCGTTCGGTCCTGGGGCGCCGCACCGCCTCGGCGACCGCATCGCTCAGGTCTCGCTCGTCGCGCGCGATGGTGCACAGACCGAGTTCCTCGAGCGCGCGATTGTGCTCCTCGACGTGGGCCAGCCGGGTCCCGAAGGCGATGACCGGGCAGCCGCACTCGACCGCCTCCAAGGAGGTCATGCCGCCTGTCCCGTGCACGAGCGCGTCGGCGGCGCGCAGCAGTTCCGGCATCCGATCGGTGAAGCCGAGCACCCTGACCCGCGGTTCATCGCCGAAACGCTCGGTCAACCGCGCCGCGGCTGCCTCGTTGCGACCCGCGAGTGCGACGACGTGGTCGGCCCCGCCCGCAAGTGCGGCGGCGACGCCGGAATCAAGCGCGCCCACTCCCCAGCCTCCGCCCGACACGACGATGACCGAGCCGCTCGCCGGCAGGGTAAGCGTGCGGCGGGCCTCGGCGGCGTCGCCGGGCTGCCTGAATCGCGGCGAGATCAGCGGCCGGACGGCGACCGCGCTGCCGGCGCCCGCATGACGCTCCACCCACGGGATCGCGATGGGGTTCATGACGACGTGCAGATCAGTCCCCGGGTCGCACCACATCGGGTTGTCGGTGAGGTCGGTGATCGTGGCGCAGAGCACCGCGCGCAGTTGACCGCGCCGGCGCATGCGACCGAGGGCGGCGGTGAGCGCGGGATGGGTGGAGACCACGATGTCCGGGCGCACAGCGCGCATCCGGCGCCGCAGCCGCCGGCGCCCCGCGCGATAGAGCAGCCGGGCACCAACGACCCGCAGCACCCGCACCCTCCGCCACAACGTATACAGCCGGTTGTAGGACTCCGGCGCGCCGCTCAGCTGACGGCGGTACCCATCGCGGATCAGCCGCCGCGCCAGGCGTCCGAGGCAGCGGAGCCCGTCCTCACGGACCACGCTCGCGCCGTCGAACTCGAGCAGCCCCTCCTCGAGCGCCCGGGCAGCGGCGACGTGGCCCTCTCCGACATCGGCGGACAGGATGAGGATCCGCAAGGAAGCGTCATCGTCGGATGGGTCGTCGGGCATGGAAGCCCAGAGCATCCGGTATGAGCATGGGATTTTGATGAACACGAAGCCCGGCCGACGCGGAGGATACCGTCAGGTCGATGCTCTCCTTCGCCTGCGGGCACTGTGGCCGCCTTGTCTTCTTCGAGAATTTCGTGTGCCTGAGTTGCGGGACGCCGCAGGGCTTTCACCCCGAACGGCTCGAGCTCGTCGCGCTGGAGGGCGAGAACGCGAGCCTGCACCGATGCGTCAACGATGACGCCGCCGACTGCAACTGGATGGTCGGGACGGTCGACACGCTCTGCCGATCCTGCGAGCTGACGCGGACACGGCCAAACGACGCCGATCTCCCAGGGATGCGCGAGTTCGCGCTCGCGGAGGCCGCCAAACGCCGGGTCGTCTTCCAGCTGCTCGACCTCGGGCTCCCGGGAGTGCGCCCCGGCCAGCTCGCGTTCGACCTTCTCTCCTCGGCCGGACAGCCGGTGACCACCGGTCACGCCGACGGCGTGATCACGATCGACCTCGCCGAGTCCGACGACGCCCGCCGCGAACAGCGCCGCCAGCAGCTCGCCGAGCCGTACCGGACAATGCTCGGGCACCTGAGGCACGAGCTCGGCCACTACTTCCAGCCGCTGCTCGTGACCGGCGAGCAGCAGTGGGGGCGATGCCGCGCCCTGTTCGGCGACGAGCGCGATGACTACGACGCCGCGCTTGAGCGCCACTACGAGCGCGGTCCCGCGACGGGGTGGGAGGAGCGTTTTGTGAGCGCGTACGCGACGATGCACCCGTGGGAGGACTGGGCGGAGACATTCGCCCATTACCTTCACATCCGCGACACGCTCCAGACGGCCGCCGAGTACGGCGTGACGGTGCAGGGCCCGCGCGCGGTGACCGGCGACCGTTCGCTGAAGGCCAGCCCCCAACCCCGGGCGGGCGAGCGCAGCTTCGCCGAACTGCTCGAGAACTGGCTGCCGCTCACCTACGCGCTCAACGCGGTCAACCGCTCGATGGGCCGGGACGACCTGTATCCCTTCACGCTCGCCCCGGCCGTCATCGACAAGCTCTCGTTCGTTCACGAGCGCGTGCAGGAGGTCGGGGCGAGCGAGCCCGCCCCCAACAGTCGCTAGAAGAAGTGCCGGCGGCCGCCGACCTCGCGACCGAGCGCTCCCATGATTGCGAGCACGGCACCGATCACCAGCACGATGATCCCGATCGTCCACAGGATCGCGACCTTCGCGATGAATCCGATGATGAGTAGGACAATTCCGAGCAGTATCACTTTTTCGCCTTTCTGACGAATTGACGTGAGCAGCGTGCTACCCGGATGCGGGGTGCTTACACACCTGTGACTCACATGGGCGCGCCGACGGTCACACCAGATTCCGTCAGTCGCCGTGACGGTGCGATGATGGTGTCGACAGGCCGTCCATCACCATAACGTCACGCACGCTCAGATATTCGCCGCCGCCCCCACCTACGCGCGAATGCCTGGAAAGTCAGGACCTATTTTCCGGAGTGTGGGTGAGTGGGTCCCGAACCCCGGACGCGTCCACGTGCGCGTGCCGGCTGCCGGCCGTCGTGGAAGGCGCGCCGCTTCGCGTGTCCCTGGGGGGCGGACGCGGCCGTCCGTGCCTGCTTCACGTGCCCGGGCGGGGCGGTCCGTGCGACCCGCCTCGTGTGCCCGGGCGGCGCGGACGTGGGCTTCTTCGCCCGCCCCGGGGGAACGTGGATCGTCGCCGCACTGCGCTTGGCGTGACTCGGCGGCGGGGTGGCGTGCGTCCACCCGCGCGTCCCGACATGGTGCCCGGGGACATGGTGAGTCCGCCGGGTGTCGCGTCTTGACCGCCTCCGCCGGGCCGGCGCCTGCCTGCTCACTGCCGGCCGGCGGCGGCCGCCCCCCGCATGGCGCTCGGCCCGGCGCCGAGCCGGCGGGACACCGGAGTCGCTGGATTTCGGCCGGCCGGTGGGTCCGGGCGTGACGGGCGCGCGGATCTGAGCCACGGGCGTCGGCCGTGACGGGCGGCTTGCACGATGTCCGATCACGGCGATGCTCCCGACCGCGACCAGGCCGCCGGCGGCAACGGCGCCCGCGACGACTTTGCCGAGCACGACGGCTCCCATGAGCTTGCCTGTCGCGACCGCCCCACCACCCGTCGCTGCCGCCCCACCACCACCGGTGGCGACCGCGCCGCCGGTGCCGGTGGCCGACGCCCCCGCCGCCGCGGTCGCTGCCGTGGGCGCTGCCCCGCCCCGGCCACCCGCGGCGAGAACGCGCCGCAACACCCGCTCCGCGACTAGCGGGGCGAGCGGGGGGATGAGCGCCAGCAGCCGGCTGCGGCGCTCCTCGATGGCGGCAGCGAAGGCGGCGCAGCCTGCGCAGTGACGCAGGTGCGCCCGCATGGCCCGCGCTCGCAGCGCCCGCCGGTCACCGGCAGAGATCTTCTCGCGGATCTCCGCGCAGGCGGTGTCACGACCGCTGTCGTACTCCCGCAGCTCCTTGCGCGCATCGAGGATCGACTGCTTCGCTCCTCCCACGGTCGTCTGGAGCGTCAGAGCGATCTCCTGGTGCGTGAGACCGCAGAGCTCGCGCAGGACGAGCGCGCCGCGCGTTCGTTCCGGCAGCGCCTGCAGGTCGGCGAGGACCTGGTGCAGACGCTCTCGCCGCAGCGCCTGCTCCTCCGCCGAAGGCGCCGCCGGCCCGAGGCCGAGGGCACCGCTCTCGGGCCGGAGCCCGCGCAGCACGGAAATCGACTCGTTGTGGGCGATCCGGAACAGCCACGGGCGCACCGGAGCGGCGCGCCGGCCCTCGCGGAGCGCGACCAGAGCCTTCAACCACGTTGACTGCAGCGCGTCCTGAGCGTTGGCATCGTCACGCAGGATCGTCCAGCAGTAGCCGTGCAGCCGCGCCGCGTAGCGCTCGTAGAGCCGGGCGAACGCTGCATCGTCGCCGTCGGCTGCGGCGAGCGCCAGGCGTTCATCGAGCTCACCGGCCTCGAGCTCGTCTCCCGGGACCTGTGGGCGAGGCCGCACTCCGTGCATCGCTTCCCGTTACCCCGCGTGCGGGTGGGCACGCAGCGGTCAAATCACCTTGATCTGGGAGATCTCGCCCAGGTATGGGGAGGTATGGGCCCTATTCTTCCGAAAGAGTCTTGTGTCATGGCGCGCGATATGGCATGTTCCGCGCGCCGCGGCACCCTCACCGGGGCGAGCGGCAGGCTGCGCCGCGTCGGTGGCTGGCCGTGAACGCGAACAAAAGGTGGCAAGGATGAGTCGGGTTGTCTCGGGTTGGTATGCGTTCTTGGCGTGCTCCGGCAGGCCGGTGCGGAGGACGTTCGCAGTGGGGTGCCTGATGGCCGCGGCGTGTGCGGGTCTGATCGGCGTCGGTGCATCGCCGGCGGCGGCGGCCCCGGGTGCGGGGTTCGATCCCGCGACCCCGACCGTGTTCATCGCGCAGGGGCCGTCAACCCAGCTGTCGCAGGCGGTCGAGTCAAATGGCGCGCTCTCCTTCCAGAGCATTGGTCCGGCCGTCGGCTTCAAGTACAACGCGATCGGCTACGACACCACGAACAACTACCTCTATGGCGTGATCATCTCCGGCACGCCGCACGCCGGCGACATCATCCAGATCGACTCTGCCGGTGGGACGACCAACCTCGGCGTCAACGTCAACCCGGGGTCGCAGCTCGAGGACATCGGCGTCTTCGACCCCACCAACGGCTACCTCTACTTTGGCTCGTCGGCGACGGGCGGGAAGACGCTGTTTGCGTACAACCCCACGACGACAGCGCATAACACCGTGGCGCTGAGCTCGGCGCCGAAGGCGGCCGACCTGGCCTACGCCCAGGGCTACCTGTGGGGGATCGGCAGCGCCGGGATCGTGCGGATCGATCCGAGCAACGGCACGGTGACCGACTTCACGATCCCGCCCAGCCTGCTTCCGGGCGCGCCCAACACCGTCTACGGCGCCGCCTGGACCTACGGCAACGGCCACCTCGGCTTCTCCAACAACACCACCGGCAACATCTACCAGATCGCGATCTCTGGAGCGAGTAGCGCGACCCCCACGTTCACCCTGGTCAACCACCAGTCCGGACCCGCGAACAACTACAACGACGGCGCCTCAAACCCCGGCCTACCCGTCGACCTGGCGCTGACCAAGACCGCATCGCCCACGACGGTCGCCGCCGGCGGGCAGATCACCTACACGCTGACGGTCACGAACAACGGTCCGGGCAATTCCTCGGGCTACGTGGTCAGCGACCCGCTGCCGACGACTCTGCTCAACCCGAAGACCACGACGCCGGGCTGCTCGATCGCGGCCAGCACGCTGACCTGCCAGGGCAATCCGCTGGCGAACGGCGCCAGCACGACGATCACCCTCACGGGCAATGCGCCGACTCCGAACACCACCGCGATCACCAACACGGCAACAGTCACCGGCAATGAGCAGGACCCCAACCCGAATAACAACACGGCGACCGCGACGGTCCAGCCGCTGTCCAGTGCGGATCTGGCCATCGTGAAGACCGCGTCGCCGACCTCGGTGACGGCGGGCGGCCAGGTGACCTACACCCTCCTGGTGACGAACAACGGCCCCTCGGACGCGAGCAACGTGTCGGTCGACGACTCGCTGCCGGCCGGCGAGACGCTCGTCTCGGCCACCCCGACCCAGGGCAGCTGCTCGGGCTCGACCTGCTCGCTGGGCACCATCGCCAACGGCGGGCAGGCGCAGATCCTGCTCACCGTCAACGTCGGAACCAGCGTCAGTGGAGACGTCACGAACACCGCGACCGTGTCGGCTACCACCCCCGACCCGAACCCGGCGAACAACACGTCCAGCTCCACGGTGACGGTCACCGGTGTGTCACCGACTCCGACCCCAACTCCGACTCCGACCCCGACCCCGACTCCCACCCCGACCCCGGCGCCGAGGACCACGCAGCCGAGCGCTGATCTCTCGATCGTCAAGCGGGTCAATCACGCGGCGGCGCACCCCGGCCAGTTGCTGACCTACACGATGGTGGTCACCAACCACGGGCCTGATTCCGCTGCGGACGTCAAGGTCACCGACACCCCGAAGATGTCCGTCACAGATGTGCACGCCAAGCCCAGTCAGGGCTCCTGCACGGTCGGAAAGACGCTGACCTGTTCGCTGGGCACGATTGCGGACGGCAAGTCCGTCACGATCGTCGTCACCGAGAAGGTCGTGGGCACGGGCACGGAGGTGAACAGCGCTTCCGTGACCAGCTCGGGCAGCGATCCGAAGGGATCGAACAACATGAGCCACGCCAAGACGCAGGTGACCGCACCGGCGCCGAAGCTGAACCTCAGCAAGACCGCCTCACCGACGAAGATCGGAGCCGGCGGGAGCGTCACCTACCGGATCAAGGTGTCCGCGTCCGGCGCCACGGCAAAGAACCTCAAGGTCTGTGACGCACTGCCGCTCGGCCTGACGTTCATCAGCGCCTCGCCCGCGACGGCGCTGTCCAACGGCCGCGAGTGCTGGACGATCCACAGCCTGGCGGCGGGCAGCTCCCGCACGCTGATCCTGCACGCCAAGGCGCTGATCAGCACCCACGGCGTGTTGATCAACCACGCGACCGCAACGGCCACGGGCACCAAGACGGCTCGCGCATCGGCCAGGTTGACCGTCATCGCCGCACCGACCCCGGCCCCGCCGACGGGGGTCACCGGCTAAGGACCAGCCGCGCCCGGTTTTGCCCGGGGTGCCGGGGAGCTGATGCTCTCCGGCACCCCGGGTGCGTACCCTCCGTCTGCTTTGATGCCCCGCCTCCTTGTACGTCTGCCGATGGTCGTCGCGACGTTCGCCCTCGGTCTCGGCCTGCTCGCGCCCGGAGCGTCGGCTGCCCCCCTGCCCTCGCCGCGGTCTCTCCACCTGACCGGGGCCGTCACGGTCGTCCATCCGCCCGCTGCGATCGCCGCGCCGTCGCCCGCGCATGGGGCGACGATCGCCGGGATCGTGCAGGGCGTTGAGGCCCTGAGCCAGCCCGGCGCCGGGCGGAAGGTGTGGCGGGTGCAAACCGAGACCAGCTTGTCCGGGCAGCCCCAGGTGCTGCTGGTCCGCGGGTCCGCGATGCATGACGGGCAGCAGTGGCTCCGGGTGCTGCTGCCGATCCGCCCGGACGGGACCACCGGCTGGATCCCCCGCAACAACGTCGATGAGATGCACACCCCGTACTGGGTCTCCGTCAACACCAGCGCCCGAACCGTGACCGTCGACCGCGACGGCCGGGAGCTGCATCGCTACTCCGCAGTGGTCGGCAAGCCGTCGACGCCGACCCCGGACGGACTCGCCGCGATCTACGAGAAGGACCCGCAGTCCGACCCCACCGCCTTCCTCGGCCCCTGGGCGCTCCCGCTCACCATCCTTTCGAACGTCCTCTACAGCTTCGGCGGCGGCCCTGGCCGGGTCGGGATCCACGGCCGCGATGGGGCGAGCCTGCTGGACCCGCTCGGCACCGCCGCCTCCCACGGATGCATTCGCATCGACAACGATCCGGTGACGTGGCTGGCGCATCATGTGCCGCCCGGCACGCCGGTCCTGATCAGCAGCTGAGCGCCAGACAGCGGGCGCGATGCCCTTGCGCGCGGCGGAGACCCGCACGCGCCGGGCTCGATCGCCTAGGCTCGTGCGCGGTGCTGCCGTGATCCTCGCGCGGATCGTGATCGCCGGGCTCGCGGTCTACATCCTCCTCGCCACGTTCATCTCGATCCTGCGGACGGTCGTTCTGCCGCGCGGGGTCCCTGCGCGCCTGGCGAGGGTCACCTTCCTCGGGGTGCAGGCAGCGCTGCTGCTCCGGCTGCGGTTCAGTCCCCGCCGCGACGAGTACGCCACCCGAGATCGGGTTCTCTCGCTCCAGGGACCGCTTGGGGTGTTCGGCCAGTTGTTCGTCTGGTCATCGCTGCTGTTCCTCTGCTTCTCGGCGCTGTTCTGGTCGCTCACCGAGTCCGGTGGCCTGGCACACAGCGCCGCCCACGCGTTCGAGCTGGCCGGCTCATCGATGCTCACCCTCGGCACCGAGGCTCCCCACGGCCTGGCGGCGCAGCTGCTCGGATTCGCCGCCGCGGGCGTCGGGCTCACCCTGCTTGCGCTGGTCATCACCTATCTGCCGACGCTCTACGGCGCGTTCTCCCACCGAGAGGCGGCCATCTCCAAGCTCGTCGTGCGCGCGGGCGCGCCACCGACTGGCGCCGGCCTGCTCGTCCGGACGTGGGAACTGGGCCGCTTCGACGAGCTCGAAGAGGTGTGGGAGAGCTGGGAGGATTGGTTCGTCGAGCTCGGCGAGTCGCACACCACATTCCCGTTGCTCGGGTTCTTCCGCTCCTCGCACCCCAACAACCACTGGGTGCTCGCCACCGAGGCGGTGCTCGACGCGGCCTCGCTCACCATCACCGCCTGCGACGTGCCGCGGCAGTCGAGAAGCGAGCTCACCGTTGAAGCCGGCGTGCAGGCGCTCAGCGTGATCGCCGACTTCCTGGCGATCAATACCGCTGCGCCCGGCGAGGAACCGGAGATCGCACTGTCCCGCAGCACGTTCGACGCCGGCTACGACGACCTCGACGCCCACGGGATCCCGATGCGCAGCGATCGAGAGACGGCCTGGACGGAGTTCCGGCGCGCGCGGGCGCGCTACGAACCGCTGCTGGCAATGCTCGGCCGCATGACGGACGCGCCGTGCAGCGACTGGAGCTCGTGGTCGCGGGAGACGCCACTGCACCGCCCGCCGATCCTCCGCATCCACAACACCTGACCGAGCGCCGGCCGGGTACCGCGAAACGTCAACTCGTCCGGTCCTCCACGGTCACTGCGCGGGGGTGGCAGGGCCGATCGTGAACACGACCGCGACTGACGCGTCGACCTCCTCGGTGCCCGGATGGACCCTCGTCGGCGCCGAGGGCGCTCCGGAGGCGGCCCGCTGAGGAGGCGTCACGCCCGACTGCGGGTTGATGCTGACCGATTGGACGCCCGTGACCACGTAGCCGAGCTGGGCGGCGGCGGCATTCGCCTGGTTGCGCGCGTCCGTGATCGCCGCGTGCTCCGCTGCCACCTCGCCGGCCGACGGATTCGAAAACGAGAAATCCGGCCCGCTGATGCTCTTGGCGCCGGCCTGGATGGCCGCATCGATGACGGCCCCGACGATCGCCGCCGGCGACGTGATCGACATCGACTCACTCGCCGTGCAACGCCGGATCGACCGCTTGTGGTGCTTCGGCCCGACGCGGATCCTGCCGCAGCTCGTATTCACCGACTCGGTCTGGATCCCCGACGCGGGGACACCGGCTCCACGGATCGCAGCGACGATCGCGGCGACCTGCCGATTCGTGGCCGCCAGCGCCGGTTTGGCCGTCGGATCGAACCGGGTCACCGACAGCGAGAGCGAAGCGACGTCCGGGGTGATCATCACCGACCCCTGCCCCTCCACGGTCAGCGTCCCCGGTGCCGGCGTATCGGCCAGCGCCGCGGGCGCGAAGCTCAGCGAGGCCAGGACCACCACCACTCCCACAGCTCGGGCATGCACGGGAAAACCCCCTTCGATCGGATGACGGCTACCACGTATACCCCCGCGGAGCCTCTCCCGTCACGCGATCGATCTCGAAACACGTAATACGGTGCGAGCGGATGGCAATGCTGGTGTACTCGATGGGGGTCTCAGTCGACGGCTTCATCGCCGACCGCGCGGGCGATTTCGCGTGGACGGTCCCCGACGAGGAGCAGTTCCGCTTCCACCTCTCGCAGGTGCGTGAGCTCGGCGCCTATCTCTGCGGCCGCAGGCTCTACGAGAACATGCTGGTCTGGGACACCGATCCGTCGCTGCGCGCCGACGAGCTCCGGGCCGAGTTCGCCGACGTCTGGTGCGCCATCCCGAAGGTCGTCTTCAGCCGCACGCTCGACAGCGTCCAGGGCAACGCCCGGCTCGCCGAGGGGTCGGTCGCCGACGAGATCGTCGCGGCGCTCGGCGCGACTGACAAGAACGTCGCGATCGGTGGCGCCGGCCTGGCCGGGACGGCGATCGAGCTCGGCTTCGTCGACGAGCTGCGGATCCTCCGCAATCCGGTCGTCGTCGGGGGCGGGACGCCGTTCCTGCCGCCGGTCGCCAAGAACATTCCCCTCGAACTGGTCGAGACCACGACGTTCGGCTCACGAGTCATCTACGAGCGCTACAGGCGCGCCAGCGACGAGTCGTCCTGACGCCCCCGGGTGGGGAACTGCGCGCGGGTGCGTCCGGGGCGGCGGGAAGGCCGGGCGGCGGGAAGGCCAGGGAAGGCCCGGGCGGCGGGAGGCGGGGGAAGGCCCGGGCGGCGGGGCAAGCCCAAGGCCCCGGCCGCGGGCGGGAACAATCGACACACCTCAGGCGCCCAGACGGCTGCTGTGTCGGTCTGTCCCGGCCCCCGGGGACAATCGACACAGCACTCGCCGCCGCGCTCCTGATGTGTCGGAGGTTCCCGCCGCGTGTCGCCGGATCCCGACGCGCTCGCGTTCTCGGCCGCAGGCTGCCCGGGGCGCCCCCTACTGTGGTCATCTCGCACACATGGTGGCTTTGACCCGACACCTGCGCGGCGCCCGGCTCTGATGCCCGCATCGAGCGAGACGCCTGGAATCCATGGCGCGCGCTGGCGGATCGATCCGGCCCGCTCGAGCGTCGAGTTCCGCGTTCGCAACCTGTATGGCCTGCAGACGGTCAAGGGCCGCTTCGAGCGCTACGACGGGACGCTCGACCTTGACGCGCAGCCGTCGATCGAGCTGACGATCGAGGCCGCCAGCCTCACGACGAACAACGCCCGTCGCGACAGGCACCTGCGGTCTGCGGACTTCTTCGATGTCGAGAATCATCCTCAGGTTCGCTTCGTCTCCACGCGCGTCATGGTCAAGGGCGATCGCCTCTACGTCTTCGGTGATCTTGAGGTCGCAGGCAGGAGCATTCGGCTCGAACTGGAGGGGACGGTCCGTCCCGCCGGGGAGGAGCTCGAGCTCGACGTGAGCAGCTTCGCCGATCACCGCGAGCTCGGTATGACCTGGAACCGGCTGGGGATGATGCGCACGCCGAGCAACCTGATTGTCCGGGGGCGGCTGGTTCAGGACGAGCCGTAGCGGCCGATCCGCGTGCTGCGGAGGCCCTCAGGGCGAAGGTGCGTGTCAACCGCGGCGACTTGACAAGGTGTAAGGCCTTACCTAGGGTGGCGGGCTCACCCCCGCTGTTCCGGAGGAGGATCTCGATGTCTGCCGTCTCACCTGCTGCCGTTCCAGACTTCGAGGCGCTGCGGTCGTGCTGGCATCCCGTCGCCTACGCGAGTGAGCTCGCCGCGGCGCCGCTGCGCGTGCGTCTGCTCGGTCATGACCTGGCGCTGTGGCGCGATGCCTCTGGCGCGCCGCATGTTCTGCGCGACGTGTGCATCCATCGGGGGACGGCGCTCTCGCTGGGGCGGGTCGTGGGCGACGAGCTGATGTGCCCGTATCACGGCTGGCGCTACGGGTCCGACGGACGGTGCGTTGCCATCCCGCAGCTCGAGGATCCGACGCGAGTGCCCGGCAAGGCGCGGGTGGACTCCTTCGCCTGCCAGGAACGCTACGGAATGCTGTGGGTCGCGATGGATCAGCCGCGGTGGGAGCTTCCAGAGATTCCGGAACTGGAGTCCGACGGGTGGACGGTGGTGCGGACCGGGCCGTACGCGTGGCGCGCCGACGCCTCGCGGCAGCTGGAGAACTTCACCGACTTCGGTCACTTCCCCTGGGTCCACCCAGGACTTCTCGGCGACCCCGATCGGCCGGTCGTCCCCTCGCATGCTGTGCGCCCTGAGGGGCATGTGCTGCACTACGCGATCGTCCGGCCCGAGGCGCCGAACACCGACGACTTTCCGGTCTTCAACAACGAGGTCGTCGACAAGCCGGAGCGCCACAGTCGCTACGAGCTGCACCTGCCATACACGATCCTGCTCCGGCTGGACTGGGGAGGGCAGGCGGGAATGGTCTACTTCTTCTCATCCCAGCCGGTCGACACCGACCACTGCGTCGGGTTTCTCGCGATCGGGCGCAACTACGACCCCGAGCAGCCCGACAGCGTCCTGCAGTCCTTCGAGGACACGATCTTCAACCAGGACCAGCACGTCGTCGAGTCGCAGCGGCCCGAGCGTGTGCCGTTCGATCTGGCGGCCGAGATGCACCTCACATTTGACGCCGTGGCGGTCAACTATCGGCGTGAGATGCGGCGGCTCGGGCTGGCGGCAAAGCCCGCCGGCGCAGCGTGAACGCGCTCGACGAGGCGCTGGAGGTCGTCAACCTCCGCACGCAGGTGATGCGCAGGATCCGAGCCGGCATCGTCTACGGCGACATCACGCCCGGGACCATCCACTCAGCGCCGGCGCTGGCGGCGCGGATGGGCGTATCGGTCACCCCGGTACGCGAGGCGCTGCTCGAGTTGACCTACCGGGGAATGGTGACCCAGGTTCGTAACCGCGGCTTCCGCATCGTCGAGCACTCTCCGGCGGATCTGGACGCAGCGCTCGAGCTCCGTCTGCTCGTGGAGCTGCCGATGCTGGCGCGTCTGACGACGGTCTTCGAGCCCGGCGACGCCCCGCACTTTCGCTCCCTGGTCAGGGATGGAGTCAAGGCTGCGCGCGCAGCGGACTTCAGCGCCTTCCTCGATCTCGACAGGCAATTCCACCTCGGGCTCCTCGCGCTGGCCGGCAACCCTCGCGTGGTCGGCGTGGTCGATCAGGTCCTTGATCAGCTGCGCCTCGCCGCATTCCACGAGCCGGAGACCGGGGCCCCTCTGCTGGAGGTCGCGAAAGGGCATCGGGAGATCCTCACCGCAATCGAGGCGCGAGACGCAGCCGCCGTCGAGCGCGCCGTGCGGGCGCATCTGTCGCTGACGCGTTCCGCGTGGGCGTCGGAGAGGTGAGGCAGGACCCGTTCCTAGCGGTGGCCCTCAGGGATCGGTGGGGTCTTCGCCGGGCCGCTCACCACGCGTCCGCCCCTGCGTCGGGTCCTCGCCGGGAGCCTCGCCGATCGTGTGGCCCTCAGAGGGGTCCTCGTGAGACCGACTACCGATCTCCCGGCCCTCCGTCGGGTCTTCACGTGGTGTCGCTCCATGCTCGCGTCCCTGCGTCTCGTCGCCAGTACCGCCGATTCCGGTACCACGGGTGGGATCCTCGTTGGACTCCATGTCTGGCTCCTTTCGGCGTTGAGCCGTCGGGTGGATACGCCTGCATCGAATGTAGGCGAACCCACGTCGGTTCGCTTCGGTCAGAGGGCCGACGTCAGAAGCGTCGGGCGCTCGCCTCCGAGCTTCTCGGCTCACTCATGGATCCACGGTATTCCTGCGGCGGTTGGGTCTGGCAGGCCCAACCGCCGCTGATCGTTATGCGCGACGCACGGGCTCGGTCGCGGCCGAACCCCGCACGATCGGCTCGCAGCCCTCCATGCGGCCGGTCACCTCGACCGTCACGCGCTGACCGTGATCCTCGGGGCGCACTTTGTATGCCGGGCCGGTGCTGCGGCCGTCGCGCGGGACACCACCGACGATCCATTGGTAGTGGAATTCAGCCCCGGGACTCCACTCACCCTTGATCACATGGAGCGTCTGCTCGACGCGCGGATCGCCTTCGATCCGCGGCATCGCGGATTCGATCGTGCCGTAGCCGATCGTGACCGGATCGGAGCTCGTCGCGCGGGTGATGTAGCCGGTGCGCTCGGCGGTCACCTGGAGAGTGATCTGCTTCCCGGCGCTGGACGCCGGCACCACGAGCGTCTCCCCGGTGGCCCCGTCGATCTGCTCCCCGTCCTGCAACCATTGATAGCGGAGCGTCGGGCTGGGCAGCCATGGTCCGGGGATCGCCCGTAGCGTGCCGCCGACGACCGGCGCGCCCCGGAGACCTGGGCGCGACGCGGTCTTGAACGCGGCCCTGGCGACGGGCTGGGGCGCGGAGAGCACAGACCCACCTCCGGAGCTGAGCTTCAGCTGAAGCTGCTTGCCGGCGTCGGCCGGGACCGGGGTGTAGGACGCGGCGTGGGCGCCGTCGATCTCGGCCCCGTCGAGCAGCCACTGGTGGGCAGCGTCCGCGGCGGGGACCTCGGCCTGGACTGCGACCCCCGACTGCGGGCTCCGGCGTGAGTGCCGGGACCGCGAGCGCGCTGCCGCCATCCGACACCGGATGCGGGGCCGACGTCACCGACACCGGGTCGTAGCCCTCGACACTCTCGGTGACCTCCACCTCGAGCAGATGGCCGACGTCGGCCTCGACCGGATCGTACGTGCTGTCGCTCGCGCCGCCGATCGGCTCACCATCCCGCAGCCATTGGTATCTGCGGGTCGCGCCCAGCGCCAGCGGCGCCAACGCCGCCGCGGCCACCGAGCCGCCGGCGGCGAGCTTGCCGCTGATCGTCGCCTGGCTGGGCGCGGGCGGCGCCGCGACGCAGAGGACGCTGGCGGACGTGGCGGTGTCGGTCCCCGTGCCGGGGATCCTGCCGGTGACCTGCACCTGCAACTGTTCGCCGGCATCATCCGCGCTGAGCGTGTAACTCGCGGCCGTGGCCCCGGCGATCGGCAGACCGGCGCGCAGCCACTGGTAGCGCAGGCGGGCCGACTTCGGAGACCAGATGCCCGGGTCGGCTGTGAGCGTGACGCCAACCGTCGGGGTGCCGATGATGCTCGGCTCTCCCGCTTGGATCTTCTTGGTGCGGCGAGTGAAGGTGAACTTCTCCACCGGCGCGGTCGGGAGCGGGCTGCCGGTGGGCGGCACCGAGAACCACTGGAACGTGATCGAGGTCTCACCCGCGCGGTCGCCTGGGTCGACGTCGAACACTCCGTACCCGTAGGCGTTGACGGTGTCGTAGTACCCGAGCCATGGGGCGTCCTCCACCGCCTGGACGTTGTTGGCGTTTGAGGAGGCGAATGGGTGGGCCTGCGTGAACCCGGTCTCGGAGTCGATCGTCTCGCCGATTGTCGAGCCGGCGCCGCCTCCGCCGACCACCAGGTGCACGGTGCCCAGCGAGGTATCGAACACCTGCTTGTTGCCAATCGCGATCGGCTCGGACTGACGCACGGTTGGCCGACGGGTGTCGAGCGTATCGCCAGTGGCGAAGGTGCCGAAGGGGTTGCTGATGGCACCCGTGGCCACCCCGGCCGGCGGATCGTATCCGCGGACCGGGAGCGACCGGCAATAGTTGTGGTTGTGGCCCGAGAGGGTGATGTCGACCTCGTACTTGTCAAACAACGGCCCGAAAGCGGCACGCAGGCCCATATCACAGCTGTTGCCCGTGTCAACGCTCGCGAATGGGAAGTGAAACTGCACGACGATCATCTCGACCCCGGATCCCGGCTCCCGCGCCTGACTGAGAGTCTTCTCCAGCCACTGGAGCTGGAGGTTCGGGGTGCCGTTGCTGTCGTCGGGCACGAGGTCCGTGGTGCCCGGATCGGCCTTCAGATCGCCCGTGTACTGGGTCACATTGGGCGAGCTGAAGTCCGACGTCTGCCAGATCACGTCGTTGCCGTAGAGGTTGACGAACAGCACGGTGCCGACCTGGAAGCTGTAGAAGTTGCCCTGGAGCGTGTTCCCGTCCCAGTTCGTCAGTCCGTTGTCCGGCAGCAGGTAACGGGCCATGTAGGTGCCCAGGCCGTAGGGCCCGTTGTAGACGCCAGAGCCACGGCCGGTGAGAGCCGTCGTGCCCGTCTCGAGCTCGTGATTGCCGGGGACCGGCATCCACGGGAAGGTGGAGGCGGCGGGCGCGACCATCAGTGCCCACGGCCGCCACACCGACGGTGGGTTGGTTGTGTTCGCATACGCGAGGTCACCGACCATCAGATGGAATAGCGGCGAGCCGGCGCGGTCGCCGGGGCTGAGAACGCCCGCCGTGGTGCCCGGTGAGGGTGGGTTCACGCCCTGGTCCCCGAACGCGGTGAAGCGGAACGAGGCACGCCCGCGTGGCGCGGTCCGGAACTGCGCCGCGGCGGTCGATCCAGCACCGTCAGAGACCTCGTAGTAGTAGGTCGTGTCGGGCCGCAGGCCTGACAGCGGAACGTGGTAGTGATAGGTCGTCTGCCCGGTCTGACCATCCAGGAAGCTGGTCGAGCTCGGGCCCAGGCGAGGTCCCTTGGTCAGATCGAGCGGCATCGGCTCGGGCAGAGCGATGACCTTGCCGCGATTCGTGGCCGAGATCGGACGGGTCGAGTAGCCGAGCGTCGGCGCCGGCATCGGCACCGTGCCCGGAGCGCTCCACGAGACGGTCATCTCGGTCGCGGGGTCGTTGCCGAACTCGAGCCGGAGCTGCTCTGGGACGGTGGTGGTCGGCAGCGCCGCTTCGGCGGCGGGTACCCCGACGGCCAGGCCGCCACCGACGATCAGGCCGCCGACTCCGACACCGCCGGCCACGAGGGCCGTGCGGCGCGTGACGAGCAAGCCCTCCGAGTCGTGCTCCCGTCCGGTTGCGGCGCCCGCTCCGGCCGCATCCCCGCCACCCACTGTGTGGTCATGCTCCCGCATTCAACCGCCTCTTTCTTGCGCGATTCCCTGCCGTGGCGGCCCCGCGGCGCCGCGGCGATTGCATTCCGTGGAGCCGCGCAGGGTGGCCGCGGTCGTCCAAGGCACTACTGGCTGACTAGCACCCGGCAGCTAATCGGCCGGCGCCACGGATGTGGTGTCCTCGCGATGTCCAACCTGTGACGATCGTGTGGCCGTGACGGAGGCGGATCGGTGCTCGGCGCCCTGGGTCCGAGCGGCCACCGTGGCGACGTCACGCACGCCGAGCTGACCCGCGACATGCTTGACCTCTGCGGTGGCGGCGCCGCGAGGTTCGCACGCAGCCCTCTGGGCGTCGATTGGACGCATGGGTCGCGGACCGCGGCGGCGGTATCCGCGGTCCGCGACCGTTCTCTGGGAGGAGCCCTTCGGTGGTCTGGTCGGTCAGGCTGGAACTGGGTCGTGGCTGTTTGTCTGCGAATCAGCGCGGCTGGTGCTCTCGATCGTGTCGGGGTCGTCGGTCGGGCGGGCGCCGAGGGAGATCTGCACCTGTCGAGGCTTTTTCTGTTCGGGCTTGGGGATCGTGATTTCAAGCACGCCGCGGTCGAAGTGAGCCTCGACGGCGTCCGGGTTGACGCCGTCGGGGAGGGTGAGTGACCGCGCGAAGCTCCCGAACGCACGCTCGATCCGGTAGTAGCCCTGCGCATCGTGTTCGTGCTGCGCGGTGCGCTCGCCGGAAATGGTGAGCACGTTGTCCTCGAGTTGGACGTTGACGTCCTCGTCGGACAGGCCGGGAAGGTCGGCTCGCAGGACGTAGTGGTCGGCGACCTCGACGAGGTCCATCGCCGGCATCCATCGCCTGCTCGAGGCGGCCTCGCGGCCTCCACTGGGCTGTTCGAAGAAGTTGTTGAAGAGCCGGTTCATCTCGTTCTGGATGGTGTTGAGCTCAGCAGCCGGCTCCCAGCGAATCAGTGCCATGCAAACCTCCCTTGAGATAATCGAAGATGGGCTTCACCGTTCTCAGTAGATCTCGGTTGGTGACTGTCAACTCTTTCTTGTGACCTCGACCGTCACGATCACGCGGTCACCGTCACGGAGCAGGGTGATCGCGTCGCCGTGGCCGACGCCTGCGGGGAGCACCATCACGTGGCCTTGGGCATCGATGAGGGAGAGCGGGTGACGAGCGAGGTGCCGGGCCTCGCTTGAGGAGAGCTCGAGGATCCCCCGCCGGACAATCGGTTGACGCTCGCGCGCCGGCGGCGTGATCGGTCGGCCGGCTGACGGGGCCCGGCGGAGGAGCATCACGTCATAACGGGCGCGTTGGGCGGGGTCGTTGAGGATCTCGTAGGCGCGAGCGAGCGCCACGAACTGCGCGTCGCCGTTGGATGCCGGGTTGTGGTCGGGGTGGTGCCGGCGCGCCAGGCGCCGGTAGGCGCGGCGGATCTCGTGCGTGCTGGCGTCCCGGGCCACTCCCAGCACCCGGTAGTGGTCGACCTTGGCGTCCTGGCCCATCGCCCGGCTGACTCGACGTCCGTGTGAGGATCAGCGCGACGTCGGCGCGAAAGGGTCTGCCGAGCGCCACGGGAGGCGGATCGGTGCTCCCAGAGGGCTGATGAGCGCATTGCCGGCCAACAGGTTCGACGGGTGGCTCGTGCGCGTGAGGGATTGCCGCAAGGTGGTGCTCGTGCGGCTCACGGCCGATGCAGGGCCGGAGTTCACGCCTCTCAGGCTTGTCGCCATTACGAGCGAGACGACGATCGCCAGCGCGGCGGCGAGCGCCGTGACCAGCAGGACCGTCCGGCGATCAGGATGATGAAGTGCGTGCATAACGTTCACCTCCAGCCAGTGAGTTCGTTCCCGTAGCTTCGTCAATAGGCCGGCGCGCAGCAAAGTCAACCGGGCGGCCGGCGCACCTGTCGAGCGCGATGTGAGTCAGGAGCGCTCGCCGCGGTCGGCGGCGGCCCGCAGCTTGGCCAGTGCGCGATTTTCGATCTGGCGCACGCGTTCGCCGCTGAGTCCGACCCGCTCGCCGACGTCACGCAGAGAGTGCTCGGGTCCGTCCAAGCCATAACGCGCGCGAAGGATCATCCGCTCACGATCATTCAGGCTTGAGAGCAGCGCCCGGACCTGCTCGATCTCCGAGTGGTCGAGCAGCTGCTGGTAGGCGTCAGCGGCCAACGGGTCAGCAAGCAGCTCACCAAACGCCCCCAGCTCACCCTCTGCACCCCGGACCGGTTCGTCCATCGATCGCGGCGCGCGCTCGAGGGCGAGCATTTCCCCCACCTGGGTGTGGGTCAAGCCGGTGCTGGCAGCCAACTCGTTGCCACTCGGTTCCCGGCCGTGCTCGGCCAGGTAGTCGCCGTGCGCACGCTTGAGCTGTGACAGCTGGCGCAGCGCGCGGTCGGAGAGGACCAGCGGCCGGGTCAGCTCGGCGATCAGCTGCTGCATCGCCTGGCGGACCCACCAGCCGGCGTAGCCCCAGAACGGCACCCCCAGCGTCGGGTCAAACCGCTCGAGCGCCCGCAGGAGCCCGACGACACCCTCCTGCATCAGCTCAAGCCGAGTGATCGTCTCAGAGCCACGATAGACGCGGGCGACCCCGGCGATGAGCGGCAAGAACGCCTCGACGAGCTCCTCGCGGGCGCGGCGATCGCCGGCCTGGGCAGCCTCGATCAGGCGTCGCTCCGCCCCGGCCGGCAGCCGAGCCCGGTTGCTGACCTCCTGCAGATAGCCGGCGGAGCTCGTCTCGCCTTCGAGCCGCCGCCGTCGCAGCCGATCCGCCAGGGTCTGGTCCAGGCCACGCGCAGCAAGCGACTCGGACTGCAGCAGCTCGCTCTCCTCATCGGTGATGTGATCAGATCCGGCGGTCATCTCGTCAAGGTCCAGCGTGTGTAGCGCAGCAACGGTCTCGTTGCGGGCGAGCAGCGCCGCCACCCGGTCACGACCCAACGGCCGTGCCGGCGCGGCGCCGTCCGGCCCCGTTCGATCGGCGCGCATCGATCAGCTGGCCGGCCGTCCACGGGGCAACACGATCGCGCGGTAAGCCGGCGACCTGAGTCCCCGCCGCACCAAGCCGATCCGCCAACGACGACGAACAGACATACGAACGCTTCACCTCCTCTCCGGAAGAACGACGCGGCCGAGAGGCGCGAGACGAACGGTGGAGGCCCGAGACCGCTAACAGAGCCTTGACCAAGGCCGCAGGTGCCTAACCCGTCAGGCGAACCCTCATGATCTGGGCCCGGGCCTCCACCGTCTGATGAGCCGCTGCTTCTATGTCAAACCTCTCTGGTCCGACTAATAGGCCGCCAGGCAAGGCTGTCAAGCCCTGAGCCAAGAACTGTTGCGGTCAGCTCGGGGAAAAGGGAGGATCGCGGCATGATTCCCCATCCCCTCGATCCACTGACCGCCGACGAGATCCGGGCGGCGGTCGCCACCGTCCGACGTGAGCGCGACGTCGGAGACCGCTGGCGGTTCGCCTCGATCGAGCTGCGTGAGCCGTCCAAGGCGACCGTGCGCGAGCACGCCGAAGGGGACCCGATCGACCGCGCCGCCCGCGTCGTGTGCTGGGACCGAGACAGCGGCTCGGTCTACCAGGGGCTCGTCTCGCTCACCGAGAGTCGCGTCGTGGACTGGCGCCTGGAGCCCGACGGCCAGCCGAACATGACCAACGATGAGTACTACGAATGCGACGCCGCACTGCGCCACCACCCGCGGGTCATCGAGGCGATGCGACGTCGCGGGATCACCGACATGGATCTCGTGCTCATCGACACCTGGGCCTACGGTGCGCACCTGCTCCCCGAGGAGTACGCGGGACGACGGCTGGGATGGGCGGACGTCTGGTACCGCAAGGACGCGGGCTCGAGCCCCTACGCCAACCCAGTCTCGGGGCTGCACCTGATCGTCGACCTCAACCGCATGGAGTTGCTCGAGGTCGAGGATGACCAGTCGGTCCCGGAGCCCGAGACGATGGGTGAGTACGTGCCCGGGCTCGTCCCGGGTCAGCGACTGCGCGACGACGTCAAGCCGCTCGAGATCATGCAGCCTGAGGGCTCGTCGCTGCGGCTCGAGGGCAATCTCGTGCGGTGGCAGAAATGGTCGGTGCGGGTGGGCTTCAACTACCGCGAGGGACTGGTGCTGCACACCGTCGGCTACGACGACGGCGGCGGCCGCACGCGCCCGATAGCGCACCGGATGTCGTTCGCGGAGATGATCGTTCCGTACCGCGACCCGTCCAATGACCACTACCGGCGGACGGCGTTCGACATCGGCGAGTGGGGGCTCGGCTTCATGACGACGTCACTGGAGCTGGGTTGTGACTGCCTCGGTGAGATCACCTACCTCGACGCCGTCCTGCACAACTCACGCGGGGAGCCATACACGATCAGCAACGCGGTGTGCATTCACGAGGAGGACAACGCCGTCCTGTGGAAGCACGTCGACGCCCGTCTCGGCGCCGAGACGCGGCGCCAGCGACGGCTCGTGATCTCCTCCCACGTCACCGTCGCCAACTACGAATACCTCATCTACTGGCGCTTCTACCAGGACGGCAACATCGAGGCCGAGGTGCGCGCCACCGGGATCATGGTCACGACCCACTTCGCCGAGGGCGAGCAGCCTGAGCATGGGACGGTCGTCGACGAACGCACGTACGCGCCGTTCCATCAGCACTTCCTCGTCGCGCGGCTCGACCTCGACATCGACGGGGAGGCCAACACGGTGCACGTCACCGAGTCCGAGGCGCTCCCGGTCGGTCCCGATAACCCGCACGGTCTGGCGCTGCGCCAGACGAGCACACCGCTGCGCACCGAGTCCGAGGGAGTCCAGGACTACGAATGGCACACCCAGCGCGCCTGGAAGGTCGTCAACGAGCGCGTCCGCAACCGGCTCGGCTCCCCGGTCGGCTACAAGCTCGTCCCCGGCGCCTCGCTGCCGCCGATGTTCGACCCAAACTCGCCGGTCGTCCGCCGCGCCCAGGTGATCGGCCACACCCTGTGGGTGACGCCGTTTCACGAGGAGGAGCGCTGGCCGTGCGGCGAGTTCGTCGTCCAGAGCCGCGACGATCGCGGGCTGCCGGTGTGGACGGCGAAGAACCGGTCGATCGAGGACACCGATGTCGTCCTCTGGTACGTCTTCGGGATCCACCACATCACCCGGCCCGAGGAGTGGCCGATCATGTCGGTGGACGTCGCGTCGTTCTGGCTCAAGCCTGTCGGGTTCTTCGACCGCAACCCTGCGCTCGATGTGCCTCCGTCGGCGCACGCCTGTCACCCCGCCGGGTCGGACTGAGCGCGGCGGTCCTCAGCCGTGCCCGGTCCAGCCGCTCGGAGGGGCAGGGGGATGAAATGGCGAGGGCTCCTCGCGTGACTCCTGCCGGGAGGGGCAACTGTCGTCAGAGGCCGGAGCGCCGAATTTCGGTAGCAGCGCAGGATCAAGAAACGCGTCGATTCCGGCGATCTTGCCCCCCTCGATCATGAGCAGGCGGGTCATACGTCGGCGATGCCGTCGCTTCCGGCGGGCGATCTGGGAACGGGTCGATCGGCTCGGGTCGCCGGGTCCGTCGCTCGAGCTCGTCGAGGCACGCATTAGTGGCGATGCGGTACAGCAACGTCTCCTGCGCGAGGTCCTCGGCGTCCTCTGCGACGCACGGCATCCGGTAGCAGTGAACCTCGAGGGCGAGTGTGTTCCTTCTCGCGCTCCAGCAGCGCGGCACGCCGCTTGCCACTCCTCTCGCGCACCACTCGCGCCGGTCGTCAGTGTCGTCTTCATGTCGCGCTCACCCCTTACGCCGCGATCGACTGGGCAGCGACCAGGGCCGCGTGGCGCTCCAGATCCTTCGCGACGCCCGCGCGCCAGCCGTCGGCCGACGACTGCGACATGGGGTCGGGAAAGACCTCCTCCTCCCGGCGCTCCACGCCGTCACGAGTGCCCCGCGCCACGTCCGCGGGCGAGGTCTTCGGGACGTCGAGGCCTCGGACCATGTCCGTATCGATCGGGCCTGGGAGAACCGCGTACACGCTCACACCCCGGCCCCCGATCAGCGCCCGCAGGGACTGGGTGAGCGAGAGCGACGCGGCCTTGGAGACCGAATACGCCGGCAGCACCGGCACCGCGGCAACGGCACCGAGCGACAGGATGTTGACAACGGCTCCGCGGCTGCGAATCAGCGACGGCAGGAACGCCCGGGTGACATCCAGGGTTTCATACAGGTTGACCGCGAGATGATGCTCAAACGCGGAACGATCGCTCAAGTCGTCTGCGACCGAGACGCCCGCGTTGTTGACCAGGATGTCGAGAGACTCGACTCCCCCGGCGGCCGCCTGGATCTCGGCCCCAACGGTCACGTCCAACACCAGGGGTGTGACGCGCGGATCCGGAACGACCATCGGTCGCCGTGCGGCGGCGTACACACGCCTCGCGCCTCTCCTCAGGGCTTCGTCGACCAGCGCCCGTCCCAGGCCGCGATTGGCCCCAGTCACGAGCACCGGGCAACGGATAGGATGTGCCTATCAGGGAACAGACGTCCTCAGTGTTCACAGCGCGGGGACTGTCGCCAGGTCGGCTCGGAGTTCGTCAAGCCATTGAGCTGTGCCGTGCTCGCGCCATTCGGGTTTTTCGCGTCCGTCGAGGAAGGTGGCCTGCTCGACGAGCGTGAGCTCGGTCCGTTCACCGACGGGCGCGAACAGAAGCGTCGTCAACGACACGGTCGCCAGGACGTCGTTGCCTGACAGAGTCGAGCTGTAGACGATCCGCTGCTGCTCGACGATGTCCTGGTAGTGAGAGGTGAAGACCATCGCGGTTCCGTCGGGCGCGGTGCCGCGGGTGATCTCGAGACCGCCGACCCGGAAGTCGAGGTGGTGTTCCTGACCAGGGGCCGCGGCGAACCAGCGGGCCTTGATCGCGGGCACGGCCCATGCCCGGAACGTCAACTCGGGCGCGACGGGGTATGTGCGCTCGATCGTGAAGGTGTGGTGGATGACGCTCTGCTCGGTCATGCGGTGCTCCTCTCGGTGGCGATCTCGGATTGGTCCTCGAGGACGTCGCCCAGCCGGTCCAGCCGCCGTTCCCAGTCGGTCCGCCGGCGGTGCAGCCAGTCCTCGGCGGCGCGCAGCGTCCGGGGATTGATCTGGCAGGTCCGAGTACGTCCAGTCTTCTCGGTCGTCGCCAGGCCGCAGTCGGTGAGCACCTGGAGGTGCTGCATCACTGCCGGCAGCGACATGTCCAACGGGGCGGCTAGTTCGCGGACCGTGGCTGGGCCGTCGATGAGTCGCTCGACCATGCCGCGGCGGCTGCTGTCGCCCAAGGCCCGGAACACGCTGTCCAGTGGTTCGCGTTGGTTAGGCATCTACTTAACTGTTGTACGCCGACCATGCCGGAAAGTCAAGCGGCCGCTTAACCTTCCTGACCGCCGGATTCACGCCACCACGCTTCTCGGGGCCTCATCGTTGGTTGACCCGCATCGAGGAACTGGGACTGTTCGAGAGCGCTTGGGTGCAAGAACTGGTGCTCGGTTCGGCAGGGGGCCTTGCCTCGCTTGAGACCCTCAGCTTCGCCGCGGCGTGCACCCGACGGCTGAGGCTGGCGCCTCGATGGAGCCAAAGCCGCTGCAGAAGCCCCACCCCCCGGTCTGGTTCGGCGGCAGCGTGCCGGCCGGGATGCGCCGCGCGGTGCGGCACGGGGACGCGTTCATGGGCGCGGGCTCGCAGACGGTCGTTCAGTTCGCCGAACAGGTCGGCATCATCAGGCAGGAGCTCAGCGCGCAGGGCCGTGACCCCGACACGTTCCGGATCGGCAAGCGTGTCTACGTCCAGGTCGATGACGATGCGTCCCGCGCACGCCGCCGGCTCGAAGACGCGCTCAGGCGACATTACGACGGCGGTGAATGGTCACAGCAGATCGTGGCTGGGCCGCTCGAGGTGTGCGTTGCGGGAATCCGTGCGGTGGCGGATGCCGGTGCTGAGCTCATCCTGCTCAACTCGCTCCTCGACGACGCCGAGCAGCTCGAGCGCCTCAGCGTCGAGGTCATCCCCGCGCTGAGCTGAGGTCCCGCGCGCCGAAGCCAAGCCGCGACGACCTGCAGTCCGGATTCGGCGATCGCAATCGGTGGCTGGTCGGCGTCCTCATGCAGGGTGCCGCAGCCGAGCAGCAGTCGGGGTTCCCGCTGCAGCGGCCCCGCGCGGTGGAGCTCATCCGCTGCTGCTTGTGCCCACGCCCGCCTGGTGAGACACTCCGGGAGTTCATGGGCGCGCGTCAATGAGGGCACGCGGAGGTCGGCGGTCCGCTCGGGCGCGCGGTGAGCGGTCATCGCGTTGGTTCTGCGCCACCATCTCCTCGAAGATGACCCGCTGCTCGGCCACGTCGCCGCCGAGATCGAGTGGTGCGTCTCTCAGCAGTTGAATCGAGGACGGCGCGTTGCTCCCTTCCCATAGCCGTCGCGTTCAGCTCGCAGTCACGGCTTGGCGTCGCCGAGCAGCAGCTCGGTCCGGTATTTCGGTGCCAGCGCAATCGCCTTGGCGATGAACGCGGCGGTGGCGGCCTCGTCGAGCGCCGGTGGAGCCTCGGTTCGGTGCGCGACCGGAACGCCGACCTCCTTGAAGAACTCCTCCTGGCCGGCGGGCGAGCAGAGGCACAGAAGCCGGGCGGGGCGAGCCGAGACGTTGCGAAACACGTGCGGGGCGTTGGCCGGCACGTTGATCGTGTCGCCTGCGGTCGCAGTGGCGCTGACGCCGCGGAACGCGAGCTCGATCTCTCCCTCAAGGACGGTGAACATCTCCTCGAAATCGTGACGGTGTGGCGGCGGCCCGCCGCCCGGCGGGACGTGCATATCGATCAGCGTGTAGCGCCCAGCGGTGTCGGCGCCGGACACCAGGATGGTGTACGTGTCGCCGACAACGCCAAGGTGGACCAGCGACTCATCGGTGTCGGGGCTCACATGCGCCAGGCGCCGCGCAAGATCATCGGAGGGGATCGGTACTGCCGGCTGCGGCCCGGCGGGCGAATCGTCGTTCATCAGCGTTCCCATCGTACAATAAGCGGTCGAAATCGTCCGCTTAGTGATGAGGACCCTACACCGCCGAGCCGTCCTCGGGTCGCTGCGTGCCACGATCCGCTTCGATATGTCCGACGCACCGACCGACACCCCACTCGTGGCGCGGCGACTGCGCAGCGACGCCGCGGCCAACCGTGAACGCATCCTCGCCGCCGCCACCATCGCGGTCAGGCGCGATGGCGAGCGAGTGCCGATGGCGACGATCGCCCACGAGGCGGCCGTCGGAATCGGAACCCTGTACCGCCACTATCCGACACGCCCCGCCCTCCTGGCAGCATTGACGTTGCGCTCCTTCCAGCTCGTCCGGCAACACGCGCGCGCCGCCGCGCTGAGTGAGAAGCCGGCCCCCGCGGCGCTCGAGCAGTTCTTCGAACAGACGATCGCGGCCCGCAACGAACTCATCCTGCCGCTTCACGGCGGACCCGTCATTCATGACGAGCAGATCGTCGCGCTTCGAGCCGAGATCAGAGAGCTCCTCGAGAGGGTCATCGCGCGGGGACGCCGCGACCAGACGATCCGACCAGACGCCACCCCGGCCGACATCATCATCACCGGAGCGATGCTCGCCCAACCACTCCCGACCACAGCCGATTGGGACCAGCTCGCGCGCCGGCAGGCGAGGATCTTCGTCGCCGGCCTCACCGCCACCGACCCACCACTCCCCTGATGACTGGCCCGACGATCGATCTCCCAGTTCCCGCGCTTGACGCGATGCGCGAGCGTCGCAGCGAAAAGTGGGCTCTCTACGAGCCTGACGTACTGAGCCTCACCATCGCCGAGATGGACTTTGCGATCGCGGCGCCGGTCCGCGACGCGCTGGCTGCCACGATTGATCGCAGCGACCTCGGCTACGCCGTGCCAACTCCCAGGACGCTCTCCACCGCCCTCGCCGCGTTCGCGCAGAGGAGGCTGAACTGGAACATCGATCGCGAGCAGGTGACCGTCGTTCCCGACGTCATGCTCGGGCTCGTGGAGCTGTGCCGGCAGCTCACGGCGCCCGGCGAGGCGGTCGGCTTTGCCACGCCCGCCTACCCACCGTTCTTCCGGGAGCTGGCGACCGCCGGCCTGCGTCTCGTCGAGATCCCCCTGCGGCCAGACGGCGCGATCGATCTCGATGCCCTTGATACGGCGCTCGCCGGCGGCCTACGGGCGTTCGTGATGGCCAACCCGCACAACCCGACCGGCCGAGTTCTTCCACGCCCAGAGCTTGAAGCCATCGCCGAGCGCTGCGCGGCGCACGAGACCTGGGTGCTTGCCGATGAGATCCACGCCCCCCTCGTCCTCCCGGGCGCGACCCACGTGCCCTGGCTGGAAGTCTCCGACGCCGCTCGACGATTCGGCGTCTCACTCACCTCAGCCTCCAAGGCATTTAACCTCGCCGCGCTCAAGACCGCGTTCATCGTCACCGCGGGAGACCAGGCACGCGAGCTGGTCACGCGAATCGGTCCTCAGCACGACCACGCCAGCCTGCTCGGCGAGATCGCCGCCGAGGTCGCGTTCCGCGACGGCGACGACTGGCTCGACGCGGTCATCTCACAGCTGGATCGCAACCGAACCCAACTCCAGAACGATCTCGCCACCCAGCTCCCCCAGATCCACTGGCGGCCGCCGCAGGCGACCTACCTGGCGTGGCTTGACTGCACCGCCCTGCAGCTCGCCACCGAGCCCGCCGAGGCGTTCCTCAAGCACGGGCGGGTCGCGCTCGGACCCGGGCTCAACTACGGCTCAGCCGGCGCCGGGCACGTGCGGCTGAACTTCGCCACCAGCCCCGCACATCTCACCGACGCCGTGCGGCGCATGACCGCAACGCTGCAGGTGTAGTCCCGCTCGTCGGATCCCGACGTTGGCGAGGTGCTCCGTGCACGCCACATCGACTCGCTGCTCGCGGCGGGGCCATCCTGAGCACGCGGACACCATGATTTTCAGTCGTGTCGCCGAGCGAGCAGCAACGGCCTGCGCACGCACACCGGCAAGCCGGTCGTTACATCTCCCATCACCGTTCAGCGAGTTCGGCTCTGCGAGACACCGGCGGCGGCGAATGTCCCGGCCACGACCGCGCTGGCGATGGTGAGCCTGCGGGGGCCCACGCCGGCTGCCGCCGCCGCCACCATCGTCGCCGCGTGCAGAGCGTCAACCGCGGCCCCGGCCCGCAGGATCCGTCGAGTCGGCTGCCGGACAGTGACCAGGGCCTGCAGCAGTTGCCGGACGCCCAGGATGCGCGCAATGTCGACCGCCTGCCGGCTGCTTGACCGCCTCTCGACCGCGTCCAGGAGCGGGCGACCGAACAGGAGCAGAGCAGTGCCCGAGCATGCCTCGGCCGCCGCCAGCCTGGACGGACCGGTCCTCAGGGCAGCGGGCTGGCGTTGGCCGCTCATTCCTGTTCGCGGCTCCCTGACGGGAACTGAGTCACCGCACACTCCAGCAGCAGCGCGTGGACGAATGCCTGCGGAAGGTTGCCGCGCAGCTGGTGCTGGTCGACGTCGAACTCCTCCGAGCACAAACCCGGTGGACCGCAGGCCGCGCGGTTGCGTTCAAACCAACGTGCCGCGCTGACGTGATCGCCCTGCTGCGCATAGGCGAGCGCCATCCAGAAGCCGCACAGCAGAAACGCCCCCTCCGCCTCGCCCAGCGGGCGCTGGTCAGGGCGGAAGCGATAGCAGTAGCCGTCCTCGACGAGCTCTGACTCGACAGCGTGCAGCGTGGCGAGGGTGCGCGGGTCGCCGGCGTCGATCGCACCCCGGATGCCGGCAAGCAGCAGCGCGGCATCGATGGTCGGATCAGTGGGTGAGCGTTGCCAGCGGCCCGAGGGATGCAGCGCATGCTCCGCGGTATCGGACACGATTCGATCGGCGAGCGATACCCAGCGAGCTCCCTGCTCGCCGCCAGGTCCACTCGTCGCGATCTGGCGCAGACCGGCGGCGCAGATGAGCCGGCTGTGGGTCCAGGCGTCCGGGTCGATCTCCCAGATGCCGGCGTCACTGTCAGTCTCCTGCCAGCGCTGTTCGATCGCGGCGACCGCTGCTTCGGCGGCACGCCAGGTGTCGGCGTCGAGGTGATCGTGGCGCGCAGCGGCGGAGAACAGCAACAGAGCCTCGCCGAACGCATCGAGCTGGAACTGCTGATTGACCCAGTTGCCGACGATGTCGGACGCCCCCGGGTACCCCGGCAGCCCGAGGTGACGCTGGTCGGGCACCGCGCCACCGAGGTTCGTGTACGCCGGCTTGAGCTGCGGCCCGTCCTCGAGCAGCCGCGCCGATACAAAGCGCACGGCATCGTCCATCAGGGGATGCGGTCCGGACCTGGCTACTGCCCCGCCGGCATAGCACTGGTCGCGGATCCATGCGTAGCGGTAGTCGTAGTTGCGGCCTCCCCGCGCATGCTCGGGCAGCGAGGTGGTGGCTGCTGCGACCATTCCCCCGCTCGCGCCGGTCAGACCCGAGAGCACCGTGTAGGCGTGGCGAGCGGCGGCCGGCGCGACCGTCTCCCCGAATGCCGGGACGCAGTCGGCCCAGTGTGCCTCGGTGCCCTGCCACGCGCGGTCGGGGTCCGGCGTCTCGCTCACCGAATCCCCGGAGAGCGTCAGGACGAGGTCGTGGTGGGAGCCGGCCTCGAGCTCGAGCTCGAGCACAAGCACCCGGCCACCGTGACCGTCGGGCTGGTCGGAGGCACTCGCGCCTCCCGCCCAGGCCAGCTGGCACTCGCCGAAGCGCCCGGTCCACAATCCCTGCTCGCTTCGGCGCAGGCCATGGAAGGGCGCTGCGCCGTAGTCGGCGCGTGGACTGAGCGCGACGCTGACCCGGGCGGTCCCGCGGAGCGCGACGATGCGTCGCAGGATGACCGCGCGGTCGGGGCTCGAGGGCATGGCGAGCGCCTCCCGGCACTCGATCGTGGCGTCTCCGGTGACCCAGCGGCTGTGCCAGATGAGGGTGCCGGCCTCGTAGTAGCCACCCCACACGTACCGATCCCGGGGAGTGACCGCGTAGGTGCCCTGTCCGCCGATCAACGAGGAGAAGATCGCCTCCGAGTCCCAGCGGGGGAAGCACATCCAGGCAAAATCGCCGCGGGGACCGACGATGATCCCCCGCTCGCCGTCGGCCAGCAGCGCGTACTCCCGCAGGACGTGGGGGACAGCGCCGTCCAGCAGCGCCTTGCCGTCGAGAGCCGTGCTCATCGAGCGGCTCGCACGAGACCGGTCGCGGCGGCCGCCACGCCGGCCAGAGCGCCGAACACGACCGGCCGATGGGTCGCCATCCACATCTGGGGGCTGCGGGTCTTGGCCTGGTCGTCGAAGATGCCGTGGGTGGCGGCGAGCTGAGGGAGCGGCTCGAACAGGTTGTCCGGACGGTCGGGGCTCACCGGCTTGTCCTGCATCTGCTGACCCTTGAAGCCTGTGCGGGCCAGATACCAGTCGGCGAAGCTCGGCGCCACCCGATCACCGAGGATCGCCAGCACCGCGCTGGCCCCGACCCACACCTCGCGCCGGCGATGCTGCGCGGCCCAGTAGATCGCCTCGGCGGGGATCTCCGGCTGGTAGATCGGAGGCACCGGCTGAGGGTGATCGGGCATCTTCGAGCGGCACCAGTTGAACTGGGTCGTGTTGACCCCCGGCAGCTGGACCATCGTCAGGTGCACGTTGCTCTTGTCGTGCCTGAGCTCGACCCGGACCGAGTTGGTGAAACCGCGCACTCCGAACTTGGCCCCGCAGTAGGCGGCCTGCAAAGGGATCGAGCGGTAGGAGAGCGCCGAGCCCACCTGGACGATCGTGCCGTGGTCCCGGGGCTTCATCCGCGAGAGCGCGACCATCGTCCCGTACACCGTCCCCAGGTAGCTCACCTCGGTCGCGCGCTTGAACTCCTCGGGCTCGAGATGGATGAACTGGGCGAACACCGTGGCCATCGCGTCATTCACCCACACATCGATGTGGCCGAACCGCTCCTCGACCGCGACTGCGGCCGCCTCGACCTGTGCGTGGTCTGAGACATCGGTGGGGACCGCGAGCGCCTGCCCGCCGAGCGACTCGACCTCCTCGACGACGCGGTCCAGCGCCTCGGCGCCGCGCGCGAGCAGCCCGATGTGCGCACCGCGCTTGGCGAAGGCGTGGGCGACCGCCCGGCCCACTCCCCCGGAGGACCCTGTGACCACGACCACCTGCGGTTGCTGTTCAGTCATCTGCACTCCTCGTTCAGGGGTAGGTACCAGGCAACGGCCGACGCCGCCGCATCCGACCACGGGTGGGCCTTCGGCAGAGTTCACCGAGATGCGCATCGCGCCGGATCCTCAGAACGCCTACCCTGCCGTCGCCGGCAGAATCCCCGCGCGTCGCGAGAGCCACGAGCGCATACGGTCCGGTGGTCATTCGGCGGGTGGGGAGCCGGCCGGCGGTTCGCTGGGCTCGGGGTCGGGCCCGTCGTCGCCGATGTCGAATCCGATGACCGCGCCCCAGCGATCGTGGCGGACAATCTCTCCCTGCCAGCCGCGCAGGGGATGCATCCGGCTGCGGGACAGCGCACGCGCCCACGCCCGAACCACGAAGTAGACGATGACCGGGACGACCCAGATCGCCGCCCGCCAGAAATGGACCTGGCCGACGTAGGAGAAGTGCAGACGGAAGAAGACCCGGTCGAGCGAGCCGGCGGCGAAGATGACGAACACCCAGCTGAAGAACGCGGCGCCGATCGCGGTGCGCGTCGGATGGTCGCGTGGTCGGTCGAGCAGATCGTGACGACGCTGGTCTCCCGTGATCCGGCGTTCGAGGGCCGGCCAGCTGAACAGGACGCCGAACACGACGCTGGGGAACGCCACGCCGCCCCAGAACGGCTCGGGAATGATCGTGTGCCCTCCGATCACCAGCTCCCAGTTCGGCATCAGGCGCAGCGCGCCGATCAGCCAGCCGATGTACCAATCGGGCTGGGCGCCGTTCTCGGAGAGGTAAGGGTGATAGGGACCCCACTGCCAGATCGGGTTGATCTGTACAAGCCCGCCCATCAGGAACAGCACGGCGGTCGTCGCCAGGAGCAGCCCCGCTGCGCGAAGCGCGTACGCGGGCCACATCGGCGTACCGACGACATTGCGCTCACGCCGTCCCGGCCCGGGGAACTGGGAGTGGTGCTGGCGCATGATCATCGCGAGATGGACGCCGATGAGCGTCGCCAACAGGCCGGGGATGAGGAAGACATGGACGATCTCAAGGCGGGAGAAGAAGGCGCTGTTGCCCGGGAACTGACCGCCCCAGATCGTGCTCGCCATCTGGCCGCCGATGAACGGGATCGACAACGCGACCCCGTTGCCGATCGCCAGCCCCATCCCGGACAGCAGATCGTCGACCAGCGAATAGCCGGCGAACCCCTCGAGGATCGCCAGGCCGAGCATCGTCAGCCCGATGTAGTAATTGAGATCCCGCGGCTTGCGGTAGGCGCCGGTGAAGAAGATCCGCATGAGATGCAGGACGATCGAGGCGACGAACAGGTCGGCGGCCCAGTGGTGGACCTGCCGGAACAGCAGGCCCGCGGGCACGTCGAGCGAGAGGTTGAGCACCGACTGATACGCCTCCGACATCTGCTGCCCGCGCAGCAGCGCATAGGTGCCGTGGTACACGACCTGGTGAGACGAGGGAACGTAATAGAGCGCGAGGAACACCCCGGTTGCGATCAGCACCATGAAGCTGTAGAGCGAGATCTCCCCGATCAGGAACGACCAGTGATCGGGAAACACGTACCGCAGAGCCCACTTGTACAGGGGCGCGCCGCCGAGGCGCTGCTCGGTGTAGACCAGTCCGCGCTCGTAGCGGCGCCGTGCCCATTGGTTCGGAGAGCTCATGTCCGGCGGGTCCCCCACCAGGCCGGGCCGATGTCCTCGTCGAAGTCACCCGCGGCACGCAGATTGCCCTCGGCGTCGATCATCACCGGCAGCTGGGGCAGCGGACGTCCCGCCGGGCCGAAGATCACCTTGCCACCGTCGCCCGGCGTGAACGTCGAGTAGTGGCATGGACAGGTGAACGCCGGCTGCTCCGTGCTCGTCGGCCCGTACGTCGGATAGCGGTAGAGCGAGATCGCGCAGCCCGCGTGAGTGCAGATCTTGGAGAAGGCCATCATCCCCCGGGGCGTCCACCTGCGCCGTGCCGAGGGCAGGTGGATCATCGACTCGGGCAGGCGGATGACGAGCAGGCCCGCGCCGAACGCCTCGGCATCCTCGCCCTCGGGCAGCGCCGTGTAGAACGACCCGATCTGGATCTCGCTCGCCGCCAGCGGGCGGCCGGTGTCGTCGATCATCCGGATTCCCCGCCGCCAGGGCGATTCATGCAGCACCCGGGCACGCGGTCCCAGTGAGGCGACCGGAGAGACGACAGCGGCTGCGACAGCACCACCCGCGACGCAGCTCGCGCACACCAGCAGCCCGCGGCGGGAGATCCCCTCACCGCCGTCGTGCACGATCTCGGCGACCTCCTGGGCCTGCTCTGGGACCAGCAGCCGGTCCCGGGGTTCGACGCTCGTCTCCTGGGGCACGACGAGCTTGCCCGCCATGATCACCGCGAAGGCCAGCAGCAGCATCGCGCAACCCATCGTCAGGCCGAGCAACTGCGTGTTGGACTTATCGAACGCGAGCACCGCGATGAAGCACAGCGCGGACGCGGCGGCCGCGAACAGCAGCATCGCGACCCACAGCTCGTGGCGCCCGTCGGCGGGCAGCTCGCGTCGGCTCGGATCGGCCCCGTTCGTCGAGGCGCCCGTCGAAGAAGCAGCCTGCGCGGCGTGCTCGCCGTCGGTGCGCGCCCCACCTCCGCGCAGCGTGCGCCACACGGTGCGCAGCGCAACCAGCATCCCGATCAGACGAGCCATGGAGCATTCCTGCGTGTCATTCGACCTCACCTCCAGTGCGTTCACCGATCAACCGCGCGACGAGCACGAGGGCGACCAGCGCGATGAACCACACGGCCATTCCCTCCGGGATCGGTCCGAGGTTGTAGAGCCCCCACCCGCCCGCGTTGCGGGGATGCCGCGTGTACAGGACGTAGCGCACGAGCGAGTCGAGCTCGCGCTGGTCGATTTGCCTGGAGTCGAAGTGCGGCATCAGATACGGCCCCATCCGCACCGCCTCGGCGATCTCCAGCGCGCTGTCGTGCTGCAGGCTCGGCGTGAACGCCCCGACGGTCATCCCGCCGCGGCCCACGATCTGATGACACCCGGCACAGTGCAGTGTGAACTGCGAGAACCCCTGGGAGAGGCTGCCCTGCGCGGGATCGGCATCCGCCGACGCCGGTCCACCGCCAAGCGAGGTGATGTAGGCGATCAGCGCATCGATCTGGTGGCGGTCGTAGGCGGGCTGGCTGCGCTCGGGCTGGTCGGTCGGGTTCTGCAGCGGCATCCGGCCGGTCGAGAGATAGAAGTTGACCGGTCCGGCACCGACCCCGACCAGCGAGGGACCCTTTCCCGCCCGGCCCGAGAGCAGGAACCCGTGACAGGCCGAGCAGCCGCTGTCGTACAGCGTCGAACCCTCCCCGCGCAACGCGGCCGTGTCCGGAAAGGTCTTCGTCAGCGAGCCCTTGCCCGGCGGCTCGGGGCGTTTGTCCGGGGCGTTCGGGGAGGTGCTCGGCGGCCCGCCCGTGCCGGTGAGCAGCCCGGGCGTGGTCACCGTCCCACCCGAGGTCCGCACCGTCCGGCTCCCGGCGGCAGTCCTCTCTCCGGCCGACGAGGAGGGCGGCGCGAAGATCCCGAACAGCGCGATCGTGGAGAGCACGAGCGCCGCCGCCGCACGCAGCGGGCGCGGCACGCGCGAGGGTCTGGTCAGCCACCCCTTCAACCAGATCATGTCGATCCCCGGCCTGCCGGTTCAGCCAGCGCGTCCAGACGCCGCTCGGCCTGCTGGTGGCGGCGCTCCTCGGCGATCAACGCCGCCATCGTCTGCCAGATGCCGACGGCGATCATCACCAGCGACCCGATCACCCACATGATCGCCCCCGCCTGCTGCTGGTCATACAGCGCCGAGATCCCCAGCATCCGATCAGGCGCGACATAGGCGGAATAGACGACGGTGGTGGCTCGGTTCAGATAGGCGCCGATCAACGTCATCGGCAGCATCGCGATCATCACGTAACTCAGCCGCGCCAGCCCGCCCAGCCGCCGGCGACGGACCGGATCACCGTCGAGCACCGGCCACCACATCAACAGCCCGGCGAACACGAAGGCGGCGTGCTCACCGTCATGCAGGAGTGGATGGTGCAGCGTCGCGTCATAGAACCACGCCAGATGGGTGACGCCGACGACGAGAAAGAACACCGCGAGGCAGATCAGCGGATGAGTGACCCGCCCCAGGCGCATCAGCCTTCGCGCCATGCCGGGCCGCCGGTGCGCAGGCGCTGCCCGGAGCGCCAGCATCACCGGCCGCCCGACGAGCAGCAACAACGGCGCGAGCTCCAGCAGCAACAGGTGCTGGACCATGTGCGCGCTCAGCAACCAGTCGTCATAGGTGTCATAGCCCGACTGCACCGCGATCAGCCCCACGGCAAGACCCATCGCGAACGAGATCGTGCGCAGGATCGGCCAGCCGCCACGCACGCGCCGCGTCCCCAGCAGATAGGTGAGCATCACGGCCGCTGCGCCGAGATCCGGGACGATGGCCACCTGCCAGTCCTGTACGGCCAGCGTCCACAGGTCCGGAGCGCTCACGGGCGGCCGCCGCGCCTGAGCTGCCGCCGTTGCGCGTTCAGCTCCCGGCCGAGAAGAACCGCACCGAGCCCGATCACGCCCCCGCCCCCGAACACCAGGAACTTGCCGAAGATGAAGCCGAGCCCGAGCGCGCCGGCGCCGAGCGCCAGCACGACCGACCCCGCGCTCGCCGCCGGGATCGCTCGCGTGACCGCCACCTCCGGCGGGGCGCCCCGGCGCACCGGCTCACCACGCCCCGCCGCCGACAGCGCCGCGGCCGTGAGGTAGCACGCGGCTGCCGCGAACGCGTAGGTCGCGCTCTGGATCGTGGCATCGGCCCAGATGCGGTTGCCGATGCCGAAGATCACCAGCAGGCTGCCGAAGATCAGCAGCGGCCAGGCTCCCCCTCTCATCCGGAGCTCCCCGCGGCGGCGGCGGCGCGCTCGCCGTCCTGCTCCGCCTCGCGCAGATCCAGCAGCGGCGCGAAGGAGCGGATCGGCGGCAGCGGACGTTCGAAGTTCAGCGGCGGCGGCGGGGAGGAGGTCGCCCACTCCAGCGTCTGTCCCTCCCAGGGGTCGTCCCCGGCCGGCACCTGGTGGCGCAGCGAGACCCATAGGTTCGCCAGGAAGATCAGGATCCCGATCGCGATGATGCCGGCGCCGGCGGTGGACAGATCGTTGTCGGTGATCCAGCTGGGATGCTGCGGATAGCGCGCGATCCGCCGCGGCATCCCGTCGGCCCCGGCCAGGAACATCGGAAAGAAGGTGAGATTGGTGCCGACCACCATCACCCACAGCTGCCACTTGCCCAACCGTTCGCGCAGCATCACGCCCGTGACCTTCGGAAACCAGTGATAGACGCCCGCGAAGAAGCCGAAGATGGAACCGGCGAACAGCGTGTAGTGGAAGTGGGCGATGACAAAATAGGTGTCATTTGCCGCGTAGTCGAGAACCGGCGATGCAACGAAGATCCCGCTCAGCCCGCCGATCAGGAACTGCACGAAGAAGAACAGCCCGAACAGCATCGAGCAGCGCATCACCAGCCGGCCCCCGAGCAGGGTCCCCGCCATGTCGAAGTACTCGATCCCGGCGGGGACGACGAGGGCCGTCGAGGTGAACGCGAAGTACTGGTTGGTCACTCCACCGGTGATGTACATGTGGTGTGCCCACACGCTCATCGACAGAGTGACGAACGCCATCATCGAGATCACGAACGCGTGGTATCCAAACCACCGCTTGTGCGCACACGTCGCGATCGCCTCCGCGGCGGCGCCGAGGAACGGGAAGAACATCACGTAGACGACTGGGTGACCGAAGAACCAGAACAGGTCCTGATAGTCGATCGCGCCGTTGAACCCGGAGAAGATGTCCGCTCCGGTCAGCCGCTGAATCAGCAGCAGGATCATCGCGACCAGCAGCACCGGGAAGGCGGCCACGATCATCAACACCGTGACCAGCGCCGTCCAGGTGAACACCGGCATCCGCAGCACCGCCATTCCCGGCGCGCGGCGCATCAGGATCGTCACCAGCACGCAGGCGCCCATCAGCATCGACCCGGCGACCGCCATCAGCACCCCGACGACCCACAGGCTCTGACCCGGCCCGGGGGTGTACGGGGTCGTCGACAGCGGCACGTAGGAGAACCACCCGTCCCGGCCCGGACCGCTCGAGGTGAACCAGCCCGACTGCATGATCAGCCCGCCGGAGAGCCACACCCAGAAGCCGGCCAGCGACACCCGGGGCAGCGCGATCGAGCTCGCGCCGACCTGCAGCGGCACCAGGTAGGTCGCCATCGCGACCGCCACCGGCGTCACGAACAGGTAGATCATCGTCGAGCCGTGCATCGTGAACAGCTCGCTGTAGGTGTTGTCGGAGACCACATGCGAGTTGGGGGTCGCCAACTGGGCGCGCATGAACAGCGCGAACACCCCGCCGACCAGGAAGAAGACGAGCGAGCACGCACCGAGATTCAGACCGATCCGCTTGTGATCGGTGCTGATCACCCTGCCCAGCCAGCCGGCCGAGCGGGCGGGAGCCCGAGGAAGTTCCGGAGCCTCGACGGTCATGCCGCCGCTCCGGACGGCGCCCCGGCGGCAGCGGTGCTCGTCGCGCCGCCGGGCTGACGGTGGGCCGCCAGCCAGCGCGCGAATCCGCCGGGAGAGAGAACGCGCACGGTGAAGATCATCTCGCTGTGGTACTCCCCGCAGAACACCGCGCACTGACCCCCGAACGTTCCCGGTTTCGTGAAGGTGAGCGTGACGTGCTCGATGCCCCCGGGGATCAGATCCCGCTTGAACTCGAGCTCCGGGATCCACAGCGCGTGGATCACGTCCAGCGAGGACAGGTTGAAGCGGATCGCACGATCGGCGGGAACGACGAGCGGCTGATGCCCGGCGCGCCCGCTCCGCGCCGTGATGCCGTCGCCCGCATAGTCAAACGTCCACTCCCACCGCGCCGCGGTGACATCGACCGTGAGGCTCGGGTGCTCGCGGTCGGCGACCGTGTCGACCCGATGCTCGGCACTGAACGTCTCGTACAGCAGAAAGCCCACGACGCATGCCAGCAGCACCGCGTAGCTGCCCTCCAGCACCGTCCAGTTGTTGCGCCGGGAGACGGTCCCCGCGCCCCGGTAGCGCAGGATCGCCCCGACCATGACCATCACCACGAGAACGAAGACTCCCGCCGCGATCGGGACGTAGATCGCGAACAGGTGCGCGTACTCAGCGCGCGTGCTGACGAGAGCAGCAGCGATGGACTGAAGGTGGTTCACGTGGGACAAGGCCGTGCGGCAGAGCTCCTGAGGCCAGCGACGTTCCGGGCCCTACCCCGATCCCAGGAACGCCCAACATCCTTTCCCGCTCATCGGCCGAGGGCTAACCCGATGGTCATCTGGCGAACGAGGACACGGCCGCTCGCACTCGTCTCCGGCAGTGACCAGGTTCTCTGTCGAACACGCCGGCTTGCGCGTCGAGAGCTTGGGCGCGATCCTCGGCACGTGTCCGCTCCGCCGCCTCCAAACTCTCGAGATCCCGGCCGGGGCATCGCGATCAACCGCTACTGGGAGGCGATGCTGCAGCGCGAGCTGAGGCGCTTGGGGGCCAGGCGAGTGTCTTCCTCCCCTGCCAAGCCGGCCTTCGCGCGTGCAAAGAGGCCGCGCCGCCAGAGCCCCCAGGCGCTCCCGCAAACCGCTTCCGAGGCGTGAGTCCGGATCCTCGAGGCCACTGAGCGGTACGACGCCGCCGGTCCAGGTCATCTGCGGCCGACGGGTTCAGCTACCTGGTGGGTATGCCGCGGACCTGAGCTTCAGGCGACCGCGTAGCGCTCGGCCTCCTCGCGCAGGCTCAGGCCGTGACCGGCGACCGCTGGGTCGGGGTGCAGCGCACCCTCGACCGGCTCACGGACTCCGTCGAACAGCATCGACTCGATTCTCACGTGGTCGTGGAAATACTCCAGGTGGAGCAGGCGCTCGAGCGCGCAGCCGACGTGCGCGCTCACCGCGGGGGCACAGTGCAGCGACAGCGGCCGCGCCGCGGCACCGCACAGCGCGTCGATGCGCAGCAGCTCGGTCGGCCCACAGCAGCGCGTCACATCGGCCTGCAGGACGTCGACCGCGCCGGTGGCGAGCAGGCGCGCGGCGTCATAGCGCCCCCAGCAGTATTCACCCGAGGCGATCGCCAGCCCGGCCGGCGCCTGCCCGCGGACGACCCGAAGTCCGGCAGGGTCATCCTGGGTGACCGGTTCCTCCAGCCAGGTGGCGTCGAACTGCGCGTAGAGCCGCGCCTGAACCACCGCCTCGCCTGGGGTGAAGGCGCCGTTGGCGTCGACCATGAGCTCGGCATCGGGCCCGATCGCCTCGCGCGCGGCGCTCAGGCGCGCCTCGTCGTGCCTCGGGTCGCGGCCGACCTTCATCTTCACCCGCGGAATGCCCTGCCGGACCCAGCCCGCGAGCTGCTCGGCCAGCTCATCGAGCGTGAGGCTGGTGAAGCCACCCGAGCCATAGACGGGGACGGCATCGCGGACGGCGCCGAGCGCGACCGAGAATGAGAGCCCGAGCAGCCGCGCCCGCAGGTCGTGCAGCGCCAGGTCCAGCGCGGCGATCGCCATCGCACCGATCCCGCCCTGTCCGGCGTTGCGCAGCGCGGCGTGGAGCTCAGACCAGGTCCGCGCCGGGGTGAGCGGATCGCTGCCGCAGACGATCCTGGCGAGCTGATCCTCGATCACCGTGGCGACCGCGCGCGGGCCGTAGGCGTATCCGAGCCCGAGCACTCCGTCGCAGTGGACCTCGGCGACGACCACCGTCGTGGCCTGCCAGGCGAAGGTCCCGTCGCTCTCGGGCCGCTCGGTGGGGATCGAGTAGACATGCGTCACGACGCGGTCGACCTCCGCTCCGGGACGGGGGCTCACCCGGCGGCTCCGGCGCGGGCACGGCCGGGAGAGATCCGCCCGCTGCCCAGTCGCTCAGCCAGCCGGGAGGCGAGCGCCATGATCGTGAGCGCCGGGTTGGCCGATCCCTGGGTCGGCATCACGCTGCCGTCGCAGACGAACAGATTCGGGATACCCCACACGCGGTGCTCGGAGTCGATCACCGACTCCTCCGGTGACTCGCCCATCCGGCAGCCTCCCACCAGATGCGCGTACCGGTCGATCGCGAGCGTGTCCTGGGCGCCGGCGGCCTGCCAGATGCGCTCCAGCACCTGCTTGCCGTAGGCGATGTTCGCGCGGTCGTTGGCGCACTGGCTGTAGGACAGGTGGGCGACGGGCATTCCGTGGCGATCCTTCTCCTCGGCGAGCGTGACCCGGTTCTCGGGCTGGGGCAGCAGCTCGCACAGCAACCCGAGCGTCGTCCAGTGGGCGTAGTCACGCATGTACTCGCGCAGCGGATGCCCCCAGTGCCCGTCGGCGAGCACGTGCTCGGCCCAGCCGATCGGCAGCGGCCCCACCGTCTGGATCGAGAAGCCACGAGCGAAGCCGCGTGCCGGGTCGGTCTCGTAGAAGTCCTCCGAGCTGATCTCGGGCGGCGGCGCCTTGTACTGGTGCATGACCTGTGAGAAGCGCCCGGCCACCTGGGGAGCGCCCTGCACCATCACGTAGCGTCCGACCTGATCGGCACCGTTGCCGAGCCCCTGAGGGTGCCCGGGTCCGGCGGAGTTGAGCAGCAGCCGGGGGGTCTCGATCGAGTACCCGGCGACGCCCACGGCGGCGCCCCGCTGATGGCGCTCGACCCCGTCGTGCATGTAGGTGACCCCCGTGCAGCTCCCGCCCTCGTCGACCTCGACCCGGACCGCGTGACTGTCGGCACGCACCTCCACGCCGTGGGCGATCGCGTCCGGCAGGTGGGTGACGAACGGCGAGGCCTTGGCGTTGACCTTGCACGCCTGCAGGCAGAAGCCGCGATAGATGCAATGCGGTCGGTTGCCGAAGGCGCCGTTGGTGATTCCCACCGGACCCACCCGCATCGTGATCCCCGCCTTACGCGCACCCTCGCGGGCGACCTCCGCCGCCCCGGAGATCGGATGGGCGGCGTGGGGGTAGGCGTGCGGATCGCCCCACGGCCAGTCCTGCCCGGCGACCGGGAGCTCCCGCTCGACGCGCTCGTAGTGCGCTCGCAGGTCCTGGTAGGCGATCGGCCAGTCGGCTCCCACGCCGTCCTGGCTGCGCGTGCGGAAGTCCGAGGGATGAAAGCGCGGCGTGTAGCCCGCGTAGTGGATCATCGAGCCCCCGACGCCGTGGCCGGAGTTGTTCTTGCCGAGCTCGACCGGATCGGAGCCGCCGATGACCCGCGGCTGGGTCCAGTAGATCTTGTGCTGCCCGGCCTCGTCGGACACCCAGTCCCGATCGGGGTCCCAGAACGGCCCGGACTCGAGGATGACGATCCGCCACCCCCGCCGCGCGAGGCGCTGGGCGAGGGTCGAGCCCCCCGCTCCGGCGCCCACGATCACCATGTCGACCTCGTCCTCATCGGCGTAGCGGGCCATCGTCTCGGCGCCGGGAATGCCGCGGCGGTGGACGTCCAGCAGCCACGCCGAGTCGTTCTCCTCGGGGACCGGCGAGCCCTTGATCAGCCCGCCGAGGCCCGGCACCCAGCGACTCATGACCGCTCCTCCAGGTCGCGCACGGGATCCAGGCCGAACGCCTCCTGGGGCTCGTCGGGGTCGACCCCGGTGGGTCCCATGTTGCGGCGCATATAACCGCGCGGGTAGGCCGGTCCGCGGAATCCGATCTCGTTGAACGCCCACGGGTGCGAGTAGAACTCCGACAGCGCCCCGCGCGTCACGACGCTCCACGCGCGGGCGACGTTCAGGTCCTCCCAATCCAGGTCACCGGCGGCGAAGCGGCCGACGAGCGCGCGCTGGGCCTCGGCGCTCAGGCCGGCGAAACCGTCCAGGTGGTGCGCGACCCGTTTCCAGGTCTCGTCGTCGGACGGCATGTCCTCGAAGCGGTAGCCGTCGAGCCTGCCCTCGAACAGCTTGGCGTCGACCATCTGCAGCACTGGGATCCGCGGCTCGGCGTCCTGGGCCAGGACGACGTCCAGGAACGCGCCGAGCGTGCGCTGCTCGTCAGCGTCGAAGAACCGGCACTCGGGCGGATGCTCCACGCGGTCCACGAGCAGGTCCCGGGTCACCGGGTCCCAGTGCTCGCGGTGGGCCATCACGTCGAAGTCGGGAAAGCGCCCGTGCATCTGGGGCGTGGTCCCCGCCCGCTGCCGGGGGAGCCCCCGGGGGTCGGGCGGGTCCCCGTGCTCGCGGTTGTGGGGCAGGTGGTCCGCGGTCTGGAATGAGTGCGCCATGACCTAGTCCCGCTCCCGGCGCATCACCGAGGCCATCAGCCCGATCCCGCCGATCATCGCCAGCGAGCCGGGGGCGAGCGCCGGCGGTCCCATGACCAGGTTGTAGGTCGGCTCCGAGAAGCCGCCGGGCTTGCGGGCGATCCCCCGCAGATGGAAGTACACGCCGGCCAGGCCGTCGAGCAGGAACACGCTGGAGAGTGCGGGCAGCACCGTGCGCGCCGCCCGCTCGGAGACGACACCGGCGACGCCGGCCGCGCTCAACGCGGGCGAGAGCGCAACCGGGGTCCACATCCACTTGTTGCCGAACGAGCCTCCGTAGTGGTTGATGTAGATCTCGATCCCCATCGGCAGTGCACTGGCGGCGGTCGCCGCGCTGAGCAGCTTCTGGGCGCGGCCCTCCCTGAGGTTGGATACGAGGCTCATCGGGTCAGGAACTCGGCGAGCTTGCCCTTGAGCGCCTCGCTCACCATCCGGCCGGAGGCGGGATCGCGACCGGCCAGTGCCTTCGCCATCCCGTGCGCCTGCTCGAAGCGGATGTGCGGCGGCAGCGGCGGGACCTCCGGATCGGTGACGAACTCCAGCAGCGTCGGCCGGTCGGCGCCGAGCGCCCGGTCCCACGCCTCCCCGACGGCGTCGGGAGACTCGATGCGGATCCCCTCCAGCCCGAGCAGCCGGGCATAGCCGGCATAGTCGAAGTCGGGAAGCAGCTGCGAGACCTCGAGCTTGGGATCGCCGGACATCACCCGCTGCTCCCAGGTCACCTGATTGAGATCGTCGTTGTGCAGCACGCACACCACCAGCCGCTGGTCGCTCCAGCGGTGGCGGTACTTCGCGACGTCGATCAGGCTGTTGATGCCGATCATCTGCATCGCTCCGTCGCCGATCGCCGCGATCACGGGCCGGTCGGGGTAAGCGAACTTCGCCGCCACCGCGTACGGAACCGCGGGGCACATCGTCGCCAGCGTGCCGGAGAGCGCACACATCATCCCCTCACGCACCTTGACGTGACGTGCCCACCAGTTCGTCGCCGACCCGGAGTCAGAGGTGAGGATCGCCCGGTCGGGAAGACGCTCGGAGAGCTCATGGAAGACCCGCTGTGGATTGAGCGGCTCGGCGTCCTGATGGGCGCGCTCATCGAGGATCTCCCACCAGCGCTCCACCCCGGCCTCGATCTCCTCGCGCCACGCACCGTCGGTCTTCTGCACCAGGCGCGGGATGAGCTCCCGCAGGGTGGCGGCGGCGTCGCCGACCAAGCCGACCTCGGTCGGGTAGCGCATCCCGATCAGCCGCCCATCGATGTCGATCTGAACGCAGCGCGCCTGCCCGGGCTCGGGCAGCCACTCCGCGTAGGGGAAGTTCGTGCCCACCATGAGCAGCGTGTCGCAGCCCTCCATCATGTCGAAGGACGGCTTGGTCCCCAGCAGTCCGATCCCGCCGGTCACGTAGGGCAGATCGTCCGCCAGCGCCGCCTTGCCATTCAGCGCCTTGGCCACGCCCGCGCCGAGCAGCTCGGCGATCTGGCGGACCTGTTCGGCCGCGCCGATCGCGCCCTGCCCGATGAGCATCGCCACCTTCTCCCCGGCATTGAGGATCTCCGCCGCCGCGTCGAGCGCGCCGGGCTCCGGCACCGTGCGCGGCGGCCGGTAGCCGACGCTTGAGAACACCGCGCCATGTGCCCGGGGCGGCTCGGAGTACTCGAGCTCCTGCACGTCGTTGGGCACGATGATCGCGGTCACCGAGCGGGTGGCGGCCGCCACCCGCATCGCCCGGTCGATCAGCAGGTCGACCTGGGCCGGGACATTGAGCACCTGCACGAACTCGCGCGCGACGTCTTTGTAGAGCGAGACGAGATCGATCTCCTGCTGGTAGTCGGCGCCCAGCGATGAGCGCGCCTGCTGGCCGACGATCGCCACCACCGGTTGATGGTCCAGCCGCGCGTCGTAGAGACCGTTGAGCAGGTGTACGGCCCCGGGCCCGGAGGTGGCCATGCACACGCCCGTCTCTCCCGTGAACTTCGCGTGCGCGCACGCCTGGAAGGAGGCGAGCTCCTCATGGCGGGTCTGCACGAACTCAAGCTCATTCCCGACCTCGTGGAAACCGGCGAGGATCCCGTTGATCCCGTCGCCGGGATATCCGTACACGCGAGGAACCCGCCACGCGATCAGCCGACGCAGAATCTGCTCACCGACGGTATGGCTCATGGAAATGTCCTTTCGTCCGAGATCGATGTCCGGTCGCCGCAGCGCGTTCGGCCGGCGCGGCTGCCCGCCCACGTCCACACCGACCCGATACCCGCGCAGCCCCGAGCTCACCCTCCGGTCGCGGAGGATCGCCGGACGCGGTGTCGGCGGGTCTCAGCGGGAGGGTCACCAGGGGACGTGGCGGTCATTGACCTCTGCACTCCCCGCTCCGGCACATGAGCTGTCGCGCGGCGGTTCGCTGGCGAACATCAACCGCTCGTTGACGGCCATGAGCTCGTTCGCTGACGAACGCCAGGCCGCTCGGGCGCGGGATCCCCATCGGGCGGCCCTCGGGACCGCCCCACGGGCGGGCGGTCCTACGGCTGGCTCAGGAAGGTCTCGCCGCTGTCGTCTGAGGCGCCCAGTCGGAGGCCGTCGCCACGAGTGAGCGCCTCGACGGCACGGTTGGTGAGCAGCCACCGGTCCGGGCCCCTGCGTTCCAGCAGGCCGGCTTCGCCGAGTCGCTTGAGCGCGAGCGTGACGGTCGGCCGACGGACGCCAACCAGCATCGACAGCGTCTCGTGGGTGAGCGGCAGCGTGATGGTGATGCCCTCGGTCCCGACCCGGCCCCACCGTTCGCCGAGCAGCCAGAACGCGATCGCCAAGCGCGCGTGCGCATGCGAGAGATGACTGGCGGCGTGGTTCAGCGCCAGGGCGCGAGCTCGTCGAGCGACTCGGCTGATCAGCTCGGCGATGATCGTCGGCCACCTGGCGATCCGCCTCGCGAACTCGTCGTCCAAAATGGCCACCTGGCTGGTGCGGACCACCCGCCACGCCAGGCCGATCACCAGCGGGGCGTACTCGCCGTCAGCATCCCAGGGTCTGATCAAATCGCCCGGACCGAAGATCTCACATGCGACGCGGCTCTCGACGTGAACCGTGCGCATGAGCACCCCACGCACGACAAACACGCCCAGCCAGCCCGGGCCTGCCTGGCGAGAGATCTCATCCGGCGACCACGAGGGCCCGCGAGCCTCCACGGTCCGGGCGACCGCCAGCTTCCGCGCGACCGGCAACTCATCGACGCTCAACCCGTTGGCGAGGTCCGGATCGACATCAAGGAGGTGGACCGGACGGGGTGCCATGACGCCTCTCGGGTCGGGCCACATACGGATGCTGGTGGCCGGTGCGTTGGTGTTGTAGCGGAAGATGCCCCTTCGCGCTGTATGGCCCGCCCCGTCGCCGGCACGTCTGTGTCGCTGCGTCAACATGAGATTTGCGCGTCGGGGTCTTGACAGAGGGCGCCGGCGGCCTATTTGGGGTCTCAGAGGTTGAAGACATAGACGAAGCGGCTCATCTGTCGGGTGGAGCTCGGGACCCGCGAATGGTTGCGGGGTCGGCTGACGGACCCACCGCCTTGAGTAGAGGCATCATGGGTCTCGAGCTCCGCCATTCTTCCCTGATCGTTTACGCGAGCCGCGCGGCATTCCCGGAAAGGAGGTGTACGTCCCATGTCCGTCCGTCGCCGGTGGCGCGTCGGGTGGATGCGCCGCAGCCTGAGCTCCTCGGCTCGCCGCGCGGTGCTGCTGCCACGCGCCCCCCTGCCCGCCTGACCGCGTCAGCGTCCGAGTAGGCGCGGTCGCTGAACCACACTCGTGAACTTCACTGACGTTCGGGCGCAGTCCGCCGCCCTGCCCGCCGGTTCTGGGCAGGGCGGCGCGCGACACTCGTGGCGGAGCTCGACATCTCCTGGGAGGCCGATCAGATCAGCCACGATGAAAGCGAAGTGCTGGAGGCCGGTCACCGCGACGCACGGGTATGCCGAAGCACACTTCGATCGCGGGGTGCCAGTGGAACTGTTCAGCTGGCCCGCTGCCGCGATCCGACGACGCCGCCTGCGGGATCGGTCTGATCTCGAGCCGAGACTCAAACGAGAGACAACACGGATCCCGGCCGGTCAGCTGGTGATGTCCTTCGTTGACAAAAGTGCCCGATCTGCAGGCATTTC
>CAVSSZ010000003.1:0-247006 GCA_963730725.1 uncultured Solirubrobacteraceae bacterium
CTAGTCTTACACCCCAGATATGTCGGATTATAGGGGTGAGGTCCGTCTACCACGCGCATCCCTGGATCACCACGACTGCTTCGCGGCACGCGGCTCCGAGGACGTTTGCGGCCACGGTGCTCGTTTCTGCGGGTTGGCCAGGGCTCTCCCTGTCACGACTTCGGCGGAGCACTGCGCGTGACCGACGGGCAGTCAAGAGAGGGGCCGCGTCAGCGGCCGCCGCAGCGGGGCTCGAGGGCCCCGACCTTGACGGCCCGGCGGCACGCGCGACAATCGCGCCGACTTCGTGACAGGGCGCCCGCTGATCGCTGCGCCGGCCGCGCAGGGTCAGGTCCGTCGTCCTGGCCAGCGGCGCGGCGGCTCCGGGCGCGGGTCGGTCGGCGGCGCCGGTGACGGTGGCGAGCGCGGGTCGGGCTCGACGTCCGGCTCGGGCGAGGGTTCGCGCTCGACCTCGGCGAGGTAGGCGTGAAGCTGCTCGCGGCTGGGGAGCGGTGTCGTCTGGTCCCAGCGTTCCTCGAAGTCGTCGGCGAGCCGGTCGAACAGTCCGCCGCTGGTGCGGCGCTGGAGGTGGATCACCGGTGGCGGCTCGTCTGCGGACGCCGATGCGGCGGAGCGCGAGGAGCATCTGGTCGTCGGCCCGGTAGAGGACGTGGTTCTCGCCGCCGGGCGAGGCGCGGATCTCGATCGCGTCGATGCCGAGCAGCGGTTCGACCTGTCCATCGGGGTCCTCGATGATCGCCCGCGCATGACAGCCGTCGGCAGCCTTCGCGAGCAGCAGGTCGACGATGTCCGGACGTGAGCGTTGGGGATGACGAGCTCGATCCGCTCGACCGCTGCGCGCAGGACGTCGACGGGGTTTGGCGCGTCGCGGTCGGTCGCGTACCCGTACCCCGCGACCACGTCGGTGACCACCGGCGTTGGCTGCCCGCGCTCGGGCGACGTGGTCGGCGGCCGGCAACGGCGTCGGGCCAGAGCGCGTGCTCGGTCGTGTCGAGCGCGCCGGCCACCCTGGTGCGGTGCCGCGGGTACGGGGTGCGGCCGGCGAGCCAGCGCTGCACGGTCTTGACGTCGACCTGGACGATGTCGGCGAACTCCTCGAGCGTCAGCCCCGCGCGCGTGATCGCGGTCCTGAGCTGCTCGTTCTCCAAACCCTCTCCCCTTCCCAAAAGTGGCGGATTTCCAGGGGTTGAGTGTAGATGTCCGAAGTCGTCCCAGGACGTCCTCGGGGACGTCCCGAGATGTCCTTGCGCCGTCCCAGGCGAGCCTGCATGGTGATGGGCATGCTCACCGCGACCCCGCAGATGACCGGCTCGCGCGACCAGGCTGGTCGCGTGGCGCTGACCCGGGATGAGGTGATGACCGCCTCTGAGGTCGCCGAGCTTCTGCACCTTCCGGTGTCGACCGTCTACTACCTCGCGCGCCGCGGGGAGCTGCCGGCGAGTCGGCTTGGGCGGGCGTGGCGGTTCCTGCGCCCGCGGATCGAGCGGCTGCTGGAGGAGTAGCCGCCGGGTGGCCTGCTGACAATGAGTCCTGTGGACAGACCGGACGGGTGGGGACCGTCGCACCAGACCGAGCCGCGCCGCCGGTGGATCGCACGGCCGCCGGTGCAGCTCGCCGCCCTGGGCGTGGTGGTCCTGATCGCGAGCGCGATCCACTTCGGCGCGACCGGCGTCGCGATCGTGCTGATCCTCGTGCCTCGTCGCGCTCGTCGTGATCGACGCGATCCTCGCCTCCCGCGCTCGGCCCCGTGCAGCCGACGGACGCCCGCGATCCCGGCCGACGCGGACCCGTTGCGCGCGATCCGCACGCTCGCCGCGCGCGCCGGTGGCGGTGTGTGGCTCGGCGCCGGCGAGGATGGGCAGTGGAGGTTCGCGCGGCCGGAGCGGGCGGTGCTGCTGCTCGGCCCGCCGCGGTCGGGCAAGACCAGCGGCGTGATCATCCCGGCGGTGCTCGCGCACGCCGGCCCGGCGATCGTGACCTCGACCAAGCCGGACGTCGCCCGCGCGACCGCGCGAGCCAGGGCGCGTGACGGGCGGGTGTGGATGTTCGACCCGACCGGCGCGAGCAGCCCGCCGGCGGGGCTCGAGCAGCTGCGGTGGTCGCCGGTGACCAGCGCGCTCACGTGGGACGGGGCGGTGGTGATCGCCCGGGCGATGACCGTGACCGTCGGGGCCGGCACGACCGACCGCTCGCACTGGGCCAACCGCGCCCAGGCGCTGCTCGCGCCCCTGTTGCACGCCGCGGCCGTGCACGGCAAGGAGATGGAGACGGTCGTTGACTGGGTGATGCGTCACGAGCTCGACGAGCCCGGGATCCTGTTGGAGGATCAGCGGGCGAGCCGGCTGGCGTTCGGGTCGCTGGTCGGCCTGCTGAACACGGAGGACCGCGAGCGGTCCTCGATCTTCTCCGCCGCCGCGGACGCGCTTCAGGCCTACACGAGCGAGGGCGCGCTGATGACGGCGAGCGATCCGAACTTCGACCCGGCCGCGTTCATCACCGGCCACGACACCGTGTACATCTACGCGCCGGCGGAGGAGCAGGCCGCGGTCGCGCCGGTCGTCTGCGGCCTCCTGGCGGAGGTTCGGCGGGCGACGTACCGGGCGCACGCCGCCGGCCAGCTCGCCGGCCGGGTGCTGTTCGCGCTGGATGAGGTCGCGAACATCGCGCCGCTTCAGGAGTTGCCGCAGATCGCCTCCGAGGGCGGCGGGCAGGGCCTCACCCTCCTCGCCGCGCTCCAGGACCTCTCGCAGGCGCGCGCCCGCTGGGGCAAGGCCGCGGACGGGTTCCTGACCCTGTTCGGCACCAAGCTGCTGCTGCCCGGGATCGCCGACACGACCACCCTGGAGGCGGTCTCGACGATGCTCGGCGAGTACGACCGGCAGGTCATCTCGCGCACCAGCGACGCCAACCTGTTCAGTGACCCGGGCAAGAAGACCCGGACGGTGTCGACCCAGCGCACCCGCGTCCTCTCCCCCGGCGAGATCGCCGGGATCCCCGCCGGCCGCGCGCTGCACCTCGACGGCACCGACTGGGAGCTGCTCACCCTCACCGCCGCGCACCGCGACGAGCCGTGGCGGACGCTCACCACCCCGGCCGGATCATGAACACGACCGAGTCCGTGCCTCGGATCGGCGCTCCGTGGGCGTTTCGCGGGCGGGACGGCTTGGGACGAGTTGGGACGTCTTGCCCCCAGCACTGCCTGTGCGTGGAGTGTATGTCTGGATCGGTGGGCGACGGACGTGGCGGGAGTCGGGGGTCTGGGGTGCTGATCGTCGCGAAGATCACGAGGCGCACGGCGGGCGGGTATGCCGAGTACCTCGAGGGGAAGGCCAGGGCGTCGGAGCTGGGCGACTACTACCTCAAGGACGGGGAACGGGTCGAGGCTCCGGGTCGCTGGGCGGGCGGAGCGCACCTGTTCGGGCTCGACGCCGACTGTGCCGGTGACCGGTGAGCAGCTGCGGACGCTGATGGACGTCCGCCGCCCCGACACCGGCGGCGAGCTGCGCCGGGTCGGCGCCAGTGGTGAGGCGGTCGCGGCATTGGACGCGACGTTCTCCGCGCCGAAGTCGGTCAGCGCCGTCTGGGCGCTCGGCTCGCCGGAGCTGCGTGGGCGGATCGAGGCCGCGCACGAGATCGCGATCGACCGCGCGCTTGACTACGCGGTCCGGCACGTGCCGATGCTGCGCCAACGCGTGGACGCGGAGCACGGTTCTGCATGCCAAGGCGGTCGGGGTGGTCGCGACGAGCTGGCGGCACACCACCGCTCGCGCCGTCGCCGATCAGGTCCCGGACCCGCAGCTGCACTCGCATGTCCTGCTGCACGCCGCGCACCGCCGCGATGGTCGGCTCGTGGCGATCGATTCGCGGACGTGGCTGCAGCATCAGCGCGAGGTCGGCGCGGCGTACCGGACCGAGCTCGCCCGCGAGCTCGCCACGCTGGGGTTCTCGGTCGAGCGCGGCACGGGCCGCGGGGAGCGGTACTTCGAGCTGGCCGGCGTCCCGCAGGCGCTGCTGGACCGCTGGTCAAGCCGCCACCACCAGGTCCAGGCCGCGATCCGCGACCGGCTGAGCGCGACCGAGCGCGACCTGCGAGCGGTGATCGCCGAAGGCGGCCCCGCCGCCGCCGACGCGCACGAGCGCCTCGAGCTGCTGCTCGCCAACGGGCAGCTCGCCCCCGCCGAGGAACGACTGATGGGGACGATCACCCGCGCCGGCAAGGTCGCGGTCACCGCGGCCGATCTCGATGCGGAGTGGCAGCGCACGGCACGTGGGATCGGGTTCACGCCCGAGCGCGTCGAGGTGCTCCGCCGCCAGCAGCGCCAACCGCTGACGCCGGCCGCGCCGGATCGGGTGCTCGACGCGTTGACGGAGTTCGACGCGACGTTCCCCGCCCGCGAGGCGCGCGCGGTCGCGCTCGAGCGCTCCGCCGGCACCCCGATCGACGACGCGCTCCGGCCGCTTGTCGAGCTGCGTGACGCCGGGGAGATCCTCCGCCTCGCCGACGGGAGCGGCACGACCCGCGAGCACCGCGCCCGCGAACACGACGACCATCAGCACCGCAGAGCGCGTGATCGAACACCGGATCACCGCGCTCGACCGGGACTCTGTCGTCGCGCAGGCAGACCGGCTCGACCGTGAGCTGCAAGGTCGGGGAGGCCGGCTGTCAGACGAGCAGCGCCAGGCGATCATGCTCGCCTGCTCAGACCGTCAACTCGTGATGATCGAGGGCCAGGCCGGCACCGGGAAGAGCACCGCGCTGACCGGCATCGCCCGCGCCCACCACGACGCCGGCCGGGACATCGTCGTCACCAGCACCGCCGCCGTCGCCGCCGAGCGCCTGGCGCGCGATCTTCACCACGCCGGCGTCGACACTCGCCACTACTCGCTCGCCGCGCTCCAGACCGCGATCACCAACGGCACGGTCGTCCTCGGGCCGCAGACGACGATCATCCACGACGAAGCCGCACTCGCCTCCACCCGCGAACAACACGCCCTCCTCGCCGCAGTCGAGACCTCCGGCGCGAGGTTGATCGCGGTCGGCGACCCGCACCAGAACCCGCCCGTCGGCGCCGGCGGACTCTGGCCCCACCTCGAGGCCGCCACCCGCGACCGAGCACAGCCGGGCCGTTCTGACCCGCAACCTCCGCGCCCACGACCCCGCCGACCGCCGCGACCAGGCCCGCTTCCGCGACGGCGACCACGAGCTCGCGATCCGCGGCTACGCCGCCCGCGCGCGCGTCCACATCGGCGCCGACCTCACCCGCGCCGAAGACGCCGCACTCGACGCCGCCCACACCGACACCCGGAACGGGCGCACGACGATCGTGCTCGCCCAGACCTCGAACGACCACCTCGACGAGCTCAACGCCCGCTACCAGGCGATCCGCCACCAGCACGGCGAGCTCGGCACCGACACGATCCCGGCGCCCGGCCGCCCGTACAGCCTCCACCCCGGCGACGAGGTCCAGATCCGTCGCACCATCAACCACCCCGATCACGGACCGCTGCGCAACGGCACCACCGCGCTGATCCGCGACATCGACCCCGATGCCCAGACGATCGAGCTCGCGCTCCCCACCGGGCAGCCCGTCAACCTGAGCATCGACCAGGCCGACGCCGCGCAGCTCCGGCTCGCGTACGTCCAGCACCCCTTCCCCGCCCAAGGCCTCACGACCGACACCGCCCACCTGATCGTCTCAGCCCACGCCACCCGCGAGGGCACCTACGTCGCGCTCACCCGCGCCCGCGAGGAGACGCACCTCTACGCCGAGGAGTCCGTCGACTCCGACCGGGACGGCGATCGCCTCCAAGCCCTTGCCGAGCGGATCAGCCGGACCGAGCCCGACCTCCCGTCGATCGCCATACCGCTCGAGCACGAGCGGCGATCACCGCGACGCCCGCCGCCGCGAGCCGGTCATCGAGCCCAGCCGGCCGATCTCGCAGCCGCCTGACGGCGATCATCCGGAGGCCCGTGAGCGCACCTCGACCAGCGAGGAGACCGCGTTCGACGGTGAGACTGACCAGCGACACCCGACACTGCGACGGCCGAGCGCGACGCGGCCGTCGCAGCGCGAACGCGGGATTGACCCGAACACTCCCGGCCAAGACCGATCAAGACACGCGCCGCCGGCGATGGCCACGTCGAGCTGAGGTCGAGCCGGACCGCGACCTGCTCCCGCGCCACTACGCCAAGACGGACCTTGCGTCAGGCTGGAAACCGTAAGAAGTCCGAACGTACGTGTGCGCGCCGCGACACACAGAGCACCACCTGATGAACGGGCTTCTGCATTGTCGTCGGAGGTCTTATCTCGCCACGGCGCGCAGTCCTGGTGCGCAATCACGGCATCGCGATCGCCGGCTATCGCCGGCCCGGGCTATCGCAGCCGCGGCGGAGCATTCGTCCGGCCCGGCCGACGCGGGCTATCCCTTGCGCAGCTCCGGCCCTCGCCGGAGCGGCAGCGATCCCCCGGGCGGCCCAGCCCCGGATGAACCTCACGCAGATTGCCCGCGGGAACTTCTCCAGCCTCAGTCGATGGTCGGAGAAGGCGTACGCCTATAACCCTCAAGATGGGAAAGGCGAGCAGTGGGTGTCCGGAAGCCCGCACAGTGCGGCGACGCTGAGCGTTTCGGCGAGCAGACTGGTTTTTGGCCCGACGCTGAAGACGGTCGTGACGCAGCGAGGCCTGACGTACTCCACAAGTATCGGGCAGCGCTATCTGCGTCTGAGGTGCATAAGGCGGAAGGGTGTTGTTACGGCAATGCTCGTGAATCAAGACGTCGCCATCAATTGGACGGTCACGTTCTACCCGAACGGTCCTGGGCGCAGCCTTCAAACCGACAACGGCGGCAGGTTGGCCCCACGGCCGACAGTCGTCCTCTGGACGAGCAACGATGGCTTTACGCAAGTCTTTCAGCCCTAGTAGGCGCGACCGTCATCTACCAAAGCCCAGCGCGCAGGCACCCACGCCGCGCGTTGACGATCCTGCGCGCGAGCTCGGCCCGGTGGATCAGGCACGAGCCTGGGGCGGCTGGTAAGCCCGGCGCCCGGGCGTTTGCGGAGAAGTCCCTACAAGCAGTGGCTTGGGGACGTTGCCAGGCGTTGCAGACCTCTGACACTGTGACGATTGTCTCTTGACGTGCGGGCGGCGCAACGCAAGACTGCCGCCCATAAGAGCGCGTGGCGAGATGCCGGCGCAGAGAATCGAGGGGGCAGGGCATGCGAAGCAGGATTCGACGCGGGGGCGCGCGCGTCCAAGTCCAAGGTTGGCGTCATGGGCGATGGGCTGCCGTCGCGGCGGCTGTAGTCGCCCTCGGCGCCGCCCTGCCAGCCCAGTCCGTCGCGGCCACGACCGGGCGCGCCTCGGAGCATCACGCCGCCCCGCGATGGACAAGCAACGTTCGGGGGTCAAGCCTCCGCGTGGCTCACGCGGCGGCGTGCCCTGCGGTGCAGTTCATAGGGGCCCGAGGCTCCGGGCAGACCCCGTCGCAGGATTACGACTACGGCTCGACCATCTACCCGATCGAGCAGCGCCTCAAGTCACATGGCGTGTCCTACGACGAGCCGCTGAAGTACGAGGCGATCGCAGTGCAGTGGTGGAAGCCCGACTACTACGTCCACGGCTACCACCACAGCGTGCTGGACGGGATCGACAACCTCGATGGTGACATCTCACGGCTGGTTGCGGCCTGCCCGAACATCCGGATTGTGCTGGCGGGATACAGCCGGGCGCCCAGGTCGTCGGGGACGCTTACCAGCAGCACATGGACGCCTCCGAACGCGCGCACGTGATCGGCATCGTCATGCTGGGCGACCCGCGGTTCAACCCGCAGCAGGCCTCGGCCATGGACGTCGGCTCCTACGACAGCCATTACGACGGGGTGGTCGCCAGCTCCGGCGTCGGCTCATCACCCCGCGTCTGGCCGCGCAACCAGGTGAACATGGTGCGCAGCTACTGCTCGGCCAACGACCCAATCTGCGGCGACAAGGGCGTCTCGTCTCTCATCGGCTGCAAAGTGTTCAGCGACTGCGCGCACAACAACTACATGCACCTGCACGTGCCGGGTACCGGCATCACCTACACGGACGCCGCCGCGAACTTCCTGTGGGCACGGATCCAAGCCACCACCCCCAAGCCCGCGCCGCCGACCCCCACGCCGCCGACGCCGGCACCTTCGCCGCCCACGCCGGCGATCACGTTCGACGGTTCGCCCGGGATCGGAGCGCCACCGGCGACGCTGGGTCCGTACACGATGCAGCCGTTCGCCGCTGACCCGTCCGCTGAGGGGTCCGATGAGACCGCGGTCGGCGGGCCGACCGGCGCGATCACGTTCGACTCAGCGCTGCAGCACGACTACGTCGGCGATATGTGGGAGACGTGGAGCAACGACTACGCGGGTGACGTCTACGAGGATGACTACAACACCGAGCCGGACGGAACCTACGAGATCACCGTCACGCTGCCGCCGGGGACCGGTGCGTTCTACGCCTACGCCGAGCCGGCCATCTTCGAAGATTTCGACTTGAGCGCGACCGCGCAGGACGGGACCACTTCAGGTGCGACCAGCGTGTTCGGCAACTCAGGGGCGCAGTACTTCGGGTTCTACGCCTCCTGCGGCGACACGATCAACACGGTCACCTTCACCGACTCCTCGCTGGACGAGGCGTTGGCGATCGGCGAGTTCGGGATCGCACCCGCGACGGGGTGCTGATTCGTCCATGGGCTGTGCAATGTCCCGTCGCACCATTATGATGATCGCTGAACGGTTGAGTCCGGCTGACGAAACCATGCCTTTAGGGGGCGCGCCGCACGGAGGCTCGCGCCACAAACACAGATCAACTGCTGGGGGAACGAGCGCATGGCGCTGACCGATGAAGACGCGACAACCGTTGAACAGCACGGGTTCTGCACCTCGTGCGGCGAACCTGCCGGCACCGGGCGCTTCTGTGCCAACTGCGGCTCGGCGATCCCGGCGCGCGGAATGCCCAACGAGCCGGAAACGGCCGTGCTGGGGACGGCCGCACCGAGCATGGCCACGCCGGGGATGGCCACGCCAGTCAACTCGCCGCTGAACACCAACTCGACCGGCCCCGGTGGCGCGGTCCCACCGCCGACGTTCACGACGACCCCCACGATGCCGCCCGCTGACCCGCCGCGCAAGAACTCGCGCGCGCTGCTGATCGCGCTCGGCGCTCTGGGCCTGGTCGCGGTCGCGGTGGCCGTCGTCATCCTCACCACTCGCAGCGGCGGAGCGACCAATCACAACAAAGCCGCCGCGCCAAGCGCCGCGGCGGTGTACCGCTCGAAGCTGCGCACCGCGCTGACTCCGCTGATCAACTCCAACAAGCGGATGTCGAACGCGCTCGGGACGGTCAACCCGTCCAACCCGGTCGTCAACTCCGCCAAGAACGCCGCCAGCTCCACCCAGACCGCGGTCGCCACGGCGCGCGGTGCGGTGAGCGCGCTGACCGCGCCCGGATCTGCGCGGACGTTGTCGCAGCAGGTGCAGCAGGCGCTCGACAACGAGAACGGGTACGTGCAGGCGGTCGTCGCCACGCTGGCCAACCCCCACAGTTCCCAGGCGGGTCAGTTGCAGACCCTGTCGACGTCGCTGCAGAGCGCGCTGGTGCCGATCGACCCGGTCGTGTCCGGAGCGTCCTCTTCGATCTCGGGGACCAACAGCCTGACGAGCTGGGCTAACGGCGCCTCCGCACGCGAGCGCAAAGCTGCCGCGAAGCATCGCCATCACTCCAGCGGCTCATCGAGCAGCGGATCGTCCGGATCGTCGTCGAGCAGCTCGTCCGGCGCGAGCAGCGACCCGTACGCCAACGGGGAGGACTGCGGCAACGGCGTCTACGCAGGTCCGAACACGTCCTGCCCGTTCGCGGAGAACGTCTACCAGGGCCTGGTTGAGCTCCACTGGCGGTGACACGGTCGTCGTGCAGGCCTTCTCACCGGTCACCAACGAAAACTACGCAATGGACTGCGCCCCGGCGGGCGGCGGCATCACCTGCACGGGCGGGAACAGCGCCTCCGTCTCCTGGTCGCTTAGTTGACCCCTGAAGAACGACGGGCGCGGCGGCGGCACGAGCAACAGCGCCGCCGCCGTCGCCGCAGGCTGATCGCGCTGGTCGTCGCCGTCGATCTCATCGGCGGCGCTGCGCTGGCCTACGCCGTGACGCGCCCCGGCGGCCATCACGACGACCTGGTGCGCCGCGACCAGACGACAACCGCCGCGATGGTGTCGCATCCGATGAATCCGCTGACCATGACCAACAGTCAGGCGACATCCACCACGGTCACACACCGGACCTCTACCACCACAACCACCCGCCAGGCCGGTGGGGGCGCACCCATCACGACGCATCACCGTCACAAGCGTCGGGTTTCCAAGCCGGCGCTCACCGGCTGCGGCTTTGACCTGACGGCAGCGCGCAGCGCCGTCGCTGCGGAGCGCGCAGCGGGCGACCAGGTCGGGTTCGCGCTGATGACGTCCACCGGCCGGACGCTCGCTACCGTCAACGCGGACCAGGGCAACTACGGCGCGTCGATCACCAAATCGATGCTGCTGGTCGCCTACCTGCACGACCACATGCACACGGCGCTTGATCCGGCCGCGGTTCAGGAGCTGACCTCGATGATCGAGGTGTCCGACAACGACGCGGCCGACTGGGTGTACGCGCACCTGACCTCACCGTCGAGCGATGTGGAGCAGGTCGCGTCGGTCGCGGGCATGTCCGGGTTCCGCCTAGACACCTCCGATCCGGTCTACACGCTCGGGCAGTCGCTGGTCACCGCTCATGACTTCGCGCGATTCTTCTCGGTGATCGGAGAGATGATGCCGCCTGCGCATCGCAGCTTCGGGATGCATCTCCTGGCCAGCGTGGAGGAACACGTCGGCCTACTCGCCGCCGGGCTGCCCGGCATCGTGTACAGCAAGGAGGGCTGGAAGCCCGAAGACGCCGGTGAGCTCGGGGCGCCGTACGTCGTCAACCAGGCCGCGCAGTTTTCCTGCCGCGGGCAGACCTACGGTATGGCGGTTACCGTCGGACACGTCACCGACCAGGAAGCAGGCGAGGCGGTCGTGCAGCGAATCGCCAGTTCGCTCATGGACTACTGAGACCTAGCTCGGCGTACCGATCAACTGCTGCAAGGGGATTTCATGCTGCGTCGCACATACGTCTGTCTGCTGGCCGTCATCGTTTGTGCGCTGAGCACGGGCGCGGGCGCCTGGGCGGCCGCGCGGGGGCCGCGGCTCGGATATCGGCACGCGTTCATCAACGGCGCCGGATTCGGGTCCGTGCATCCCCGCCGGGTGTTTTTCGGCGGGGATCCCACCAGCAACATTGCCAGAATCGTCTGGTCGAAATGGGGAGCACGGACCGCGATGGGGCTCGGCACTGGCTGGTGCCCAGGCAAAGGTGTCGCAGACGGCCACCCCTGCAGCGTGAGGTTGCGGGTCTGGAACCTGGGCGCCTGCCATGGACAATGGGCCTACCGAACGATCGAACTGCGCTACGAGACCCGGCGTGGACGCTGGGCCGGCGGCGGTCCCACCAGCGTCTGTCCGGCACACTCCCAGTGATTCCGCTCAGTCGCGTGCACCGGACCATTCGACCGAAGGTGATGGCCGCAGCAGCGGCGTGCCTGCTGCTGACCGGTTGCGGCAGCTCCGCCCGGCCCGGAACTCACCGCACGCAGGCTCAGCGGACCACGTCGAGGACCACAACCCATTCGGCCTCGCCCCACACGCAAACGGCGCGGCTCGTCTCCTCATACTCCACCGGGTCACAAACGCAGACGAGCAGCCCGCCGACCTCCTCCGCGGCGAGCGCGCCGCAACACCGCTCTCGGATGCCGCTGGCCGGGCTGTTATCGGGATCGACCCGGGGCACAACGGCCGCAACTACACCGACCCGGGGTACATCGACCATCTAGATCTGGAACGGCCGCGGAGATGGAGGCCTGCAACACCACCGGCACCGAGACCGACGGCGGCTACACGGAGGCGCAGTTCAACTTCGACGTGGCCACCGACCTCGCCGACCTGCTGCACGCCCCGGGTGCGCGGGTCGTCATGACCCGGCACAACAACACGGGCGTGGGACCCTGCGTCAACCGTCGCGCCGCGATCATCAACCGTGCGCACGCCAACGTGGCGATCGACATCCACGCCGACGGCGGGCCGCCCGACGGCCGGGGCGTCGCCATCCTCGAGCCGGTCGCGGACGGCCCCAATGACCGCGGTCATCGCGCGTCGAGAGCGGTTCGGGACGACCTGCTGCGCGCGATGCTGACCGTCACGCACATGCCGCCCAGCACCTACGACGGCGTCGACGGGCATCATCGTTCCGCGACGACCTCGCCGGCCTGAACCTCACCCCGGTCCCCGAAGTGCTGATCGAGTCGCGGGAACATGCGCAACGCCACCGACGCCGCGACTGCTCACCACCTCCCGCTTCCAGCACCGCGAGGCGCTCGCGTTGGATCGAGCGATCCGCGAATTTCTAATGTGACTCGGGAAAGATGGCCCCCGAACGACACATCAACGCCTCTGGCCGCCGGAGGTCGCCCGAACGCAACGGCGGCTGCCCGGGGCCAGATCGGTGGGCGCGCACGGCGCGCCGGGAAACAGCGCGAGACGGATGCTGCGGCGCCGCTGCCCCGTCGCTGGCCGCGTTCCGCAAATCTGCTGGCTCCTTGAAATCACGTCCGCAGGTCATTGAAGACCAACGAGGCGATCGGGCAATGTATAGAAGTCGCTGAGCGGTCGACCGGTCGCTGCACGTCTGTTCGGAGGCGGGGCACACCGCAAGAGGCCGCCTCGTGGGGCTGTCGGTGCCCTCAGACTGGATCGCTGAGGTCTGTGGCTGGATTGGGTTTAGACGCTGGTGTCAGCCACTGGCTTGCAGGGCGCTCAGTGCTGGATGGGGTGGTTAAGTTTATCGGCCGGCGCGGACGGTGACGCGGTTGTAGTAGTAGCGTCCACTACGAACGTGGCGGTTGTCTAGTGTGATGCTGGTTTAATTCGTTCGGGGTTGTCGTCGCCGGTGGAAAACTCACCCCTCTTCGCCGGGGTGGGTTCTAACGATCGTCGCAACACTGCCTTTTCCTTAAGGAGGTTGTGTTGTCTCGATCGACGAGTCAAGAAAGGTCCGGGCCGCCGTCCGCAGTCGGAGAAGCGCCGCCGGTTCATGGAGCTGCGAGCTCGCGGCTGGAGCATCCGTGGCGCCGGCCGAGAAGTCGGCGTCTCTCGAGCCACAGCGAAGAACTGGACGCGTGGATACAACGTCTACCGTGACGGGAAGGTCGTGCGGTTCGTGCCGCCGTTGGATCGTTTGGAGGTCCGGCAGATCAGCCCACGGTTTCTGTCGCAGGACGAGCGGATCGAGATCGCCGATCTGCATCACGCGGGGGTGAGCATGCGAGCGATCGCGGCCCGGCTCGGACGAGCGCCGTCGACGATCTCACGGGAGTTGCGCCGCAACGCGCACCCTGGTCGTCGCGGCGGCTACGGGCCGTTTGACGCGCACCGGCGCGCCGCGCAGCGCCGAGCCCGATTGCGAGGGCTGCGGGTCGATACCAACCCCGAGCTGGGGCGGGTTGTCTCAGAGCTGCTGTTGCAGCGGTGGAGTCCGGAGCAGATCAGCCGTCATCTCCGTCTCCGCTTCGTCGACGACGCCGGAGATGCGGCTGTGTCATGAGAGCATCTATCGCGCGGTCTATCGACCGGGGTCGTGGTTGATGCGGCCCACGCCGTTGGCGCCCGGGCGCCGCTCGCCGCTGCGGACCGGTCGTGATCACCGCCGCGCTCATCAGCATCCCAGCCGGCGTCGACCGCGGTTTGAGCAGCCGATGCTGACCGTGCACCAGCGTCCGTTCATCGCCGCCGACCGGTCCGAGGCTGGGCATTGGGAGGGCGATCTGATCATCGGCAAGAACCAGGGTTCAGCGATCGGAACCCTGGTCGAACGCCAGACCCGGCTGGTGCGCTTGCTGCACCTGCCCCGCCGCGACGGCGAGAGCCTGCACGCCGCGCTGCGCGCCCGCATGGCCGATCTGCCGCCGGCGATGTTCAGGACGATCACGTGGGACCAGGGCACCGAGATGGCCCGCCACACCGAGATCGCCAAGTCGCTCGGGGTGGCGGTCTACTTCTGCGACTCACGCTCGCCGTGGCAGCGCGGCACCAACGAGAACACCAACGGCCTGCTGCGCGACTACTTCCCTAAAGGCACTGACCTCAGCGCCCACTCCCCCGAGCATCTCATCGCAGTCGAGAACGAGACTCAACCGACGCCCCCGGATCATCCTCGACGACCGCTCTCCCATCGATCTCTTCACCGCACTGTTAGCGTCCTGAAACCCCGTCCCCGTTGCGACGATCGCTAGAAACCACCCGGTTGAAAATGCACCCCCTTTGAGCGCTGGGGTAGAGGGCGTCCGGGGGCTTGGGGACCCTGGCTCGGTCGTGGTGATCGAGTCGGGGAGGGAGGCGTGCTTGACGTGGAGCGGTGGGCTGAGTTGCGTCGGGAGCATTTCGTTCGCGGGGTCGGGATCAAGGAGCTCGCTCGGCGGTATGGCGTTGATCGCGAACACGGTGCGGCGCGCGATCCGATCCGAAGCGCCGCCGCGATATCAGCGGCCGGCGGCGGCGTCGAAGCTCGATCCGTTCAAGGACGAGATCCATGAGCTGCTGCGCGCGGATCCGCGGTTGCCGGGGGTGCGGGTCCGGGAGCTGATCGAGCCGTTGGGGTTCGATGGGCGGCAAGACGATCGTGGATGACTATCTGCGAGAGGTCCGCCCGTTGTTCGCGGAGCCCAGGACGTTTCAGCGGACGGTCTATCGACCCGGGCGAGGTCTGCCAGTTCGATCTGTGGCAGCGTCTGAGCCGGTGCCGGTCGGGCACGGCCAGACCCGCCGGGATATGTGGTGGTCGCGTGCGCTGGGGTATTCCCGGGTCGGCGCCGGTGCGTTGATGTTCAGCCGCAAGCACCGGACGTGCTGTGGGGGATGAGCCGGTGCTTGTGGTCGTTGGGCTGCGCTGCCGCAGGTCCTGGTCTGGGACCGCGAGGGGTGCTTGCACGCCGGCGCGGGCCGCCCGACCGAAAGCTTGGCGGCGTTCTGCGGGCAGCTGAAAGTCGACTGGCGGTTCTGTGAGCCCGCAGATCCGCAGGCCAAGGGCGTGGTCGAGCGACTGCAGGGGTATATGGAGACGAACTTCGAGCCGGGTCGGCGGTTCGCCAACCACCTCGACTTTCAGCTGCAGCTCGACGCGTGGTTTGAGAAGGCCAACGCGCGGACGCACAGGACGCTGCGCGGCCGGCCCGTCGACCGGCTCGCCGAGGAGCGCGGGTGATGCGGCGCTCCCGGCCGGCGAGCCCGATGTCGACCGGCGGCTGGTCATCCGGGTGCCGGCGGACCCGTATGTTCGTTTTGACACCAACGACTACTCGCTGGATCCCAGGTTGGTCGGCCGGCGCGTCGAGGTCCGCGCTCGGCCAGCAGGGAGATCACCGCGGTCGTGCTGGACAGCGGCGAGCTGGCGTGCCGGCATGAGCGGTCCTTTGCCAAGCACCGCACGATCACGGCGCTGGAGCACGCCCGTATGCTGCAGCGCAGCGCCGCGGCGCCGAGCCTGAGGCGTCGAGGTGCAGGTCCGCCCGCTGTCGGTCTATGACGCGTTGATCGCATGAGCGACACGCGCTGAGCTCGCGCACCTGTTCCGCGCGCTGAAAGCGCCCGCCGCGGCGCAGGGCGCTGCCGAAGCTGGCCGAGCGCGCCCGCGCAGAGGAATGGAGCTATGAGCGGTTCGCCGCAGGCGCTGCTCTCCACCGAGGTGGCCGCCCGCGAGGCGCACGGCGGGGACGGCCGCATCCGCGCCGCCAGGTTCCCGGCGCGCAAGACCCTCGAGGAGTTCGACTTCACCTTCCAGCGCTCGATCAAGAAGACGGTGATCGAGCACCTCGGGCAGCTCGACTTCCTCGCACGGCAAGGAGAACGTCGTGCTGCTCGGACCCCCGGCACCGGCAAGACACATCTCGCGATCGCGCTCGGGATCCGCGCATGCCTCGCCGGGCAGCGCGTCGATCTTCAGGACCGCGACCGAGTGGGTCGCCCTGCTCGCCGACGCCCAACGCCAAGGCCGGCTCGAGGACGAGCTCAAACGCCTCGAGCGGATCCCGCTCCTGATCTGCGACGAGGTCGGATACATCCCGTTCGATCCCCAGGCCGCGAACCTGATGTTCATGCTCGTCTCCCGCCGCTACGAACGCGCCAGCCTGATCATCACCAGCAACAAGCCCTTCTGCGCATGGGGCGAGATCTTCGGCGACGAGATCGCCGCCGTCGCGATGATCGACCGGCTCGTCCACCACGCCGAGATCCTCTCCCTCAAAGGCGACAGCTACCGCCTCAAGGACCGCGACCTCGGCCGCGCCCACGCCCACCGAAACCTGACCCCCCAACCACCGGCGCGCCGGCGGCATCGCGCTCCGCTCGCGCTACGGGCTCGCTCCACACGCAGCCGCCGCACAACCCCCAGGGGGCCAGTTTTCAACCGGCGAGGGGTGCATTTTCAACCGGCCAAAAGGGGTGCGTTTGCGACGGCCTTGACACGGGGTTACGGTAGGAGTGGGTCATGCCTACTCCTATCGCTGTTGAGATCACGCTGACTGATGACGAACGCGCTGTCCTGGAGGCGTGGTCGCGCGCCGGCAAACGAGCGCAGGCGTTGGCGTTGCGCTCGCGGATCGTGTTGGCCGCGGCCGAGGCCGTTGACGAACCGTGAGATCGCCGCGGCTCGGGGTCTCGCGTCCGACGGTCACCAAGTGGCGCAACCGGTTCGCCGAGCAGCGGCTTGACGGGCTGCTTGATGAGCCGCGGCCGGGGCGGCCGCGGACGATCACCGATGAGCAGGTCGAGGAGGTGATCGTCAAGACGCTGGAGAGCACGCCGAAGAACGCGACGCACTGGTCGACGCGGTCGATGGCCGCGAGGTCGGGCTCACCGCAGACGCGGTCTGCGGATCTGGCAGGCGTTCGGGCTGCAGCCCCACCGCCAGGAGACCTGGAAGCTGTCCAAGGACCCGCAGTTCATCGAGAAGGTCCACGACGTCGTCGGCCTGTATCTGAACCCGCCCGAGCGCGCCGTCGTGCTGTGCGTGGATGAGAAGTCCCAGATCCAAGCGCTGGACCGCACCGCGCCGATCCTGCCGATGCTGCCCGGGCACCCCCGAGCGCGCGACCCACGACTACAAGCGCCACGGCACCTCGAGCCTCTACGCCGCGCTGGACCTCACGACCGGCAAGGTGATCGGCTCGCTGCACTCAACGCCACCGCGCGATCGAGTTCAAGAAGTTCCTGCAGACGATCGACCGCGAGGTCCCCGCCGAGCTCGACGTGCACCTCGTGCTGGACAACAGCTCCACCCACAAGACCCCGCAGATCAGACGCTGGCTGGCCGCAGCACCCCCGGTTCGTGCTGCACTTCACCCCGACCTCCAGCAGTCTGGCTCAACCTCGTCGAGCGCTGGTTCGCCGAACTGACCACCAAGAAGCTCCGGCGCGCCGCCCACCGCTCCGTCCGCGCGCTCAACACCGACATCCGCGCCTGGATCGAGACCTGGAACGAGAACCCCCGCCCCTACGTCTGGACCAAGACCGCCGACCAGATCCTCGACTCCATCGCCACGCTACTGCCAACGAATCAACGAAACAGGACACTAGGTGGGCGGTACGCGCGTGATGGACTGGGCTAGTGCCACAGTACGGGGTGCAGCCGTGACAATCCGCGACACCGGTCCCGCCGCTGTCGATCCGCCCCACTTGAACCGCGGTCTCGCGAGCGCGAGTACGGCAACGCCGGCGATTGCTCCGCCGCGGCTACGAAGCGACGGCGAGACCGTCGGGAGTCCGACGCCGCCTATTGTGCGCGTCCCGTGTTGTACATGACCGAGCTCTCGTGATTAGCGCCGTCGTTACGCGTCGCGTGTTCGCCGGGATCTCCATCGATGTAGATGCGAGGCTTGGAGGTATTTGACGGGACTGTGTAGCCACTCCAATCCTTGATAACCGTGCCTTTCGGCGCAAAGACCAAGTAGAACAGGTGCGGAAGGGTTCCAGGGTAAAAGACCAGTTGCCGGCGAGTCAGCTCAGCCTTGGCCTTATATCCGCCGAAATTCGAACTGTTGGCAAAACTCGTCCGGACAACATGCGGTCCCTGGAGGGTTATGTTGCCCTCGGAACCAACGTGGATCCTCATTCGGTCGCCGCTGACAGATATACGGACTCCACTTGTTGATTTCCACGTCCCCTGGACGCTGCGGTAATTACCCTTTGCGACTTGGACCAGATTCATCCGCTGCACCGCGGAGAGTGCTTGGTCAGCTGAGGTCAGCCCTACAGCTAACGCCACGAATCCAATGCCAAGGACACGGACAGAACAAAGGCGACTCGTCACGCCAACTCCATTCTCGAGGTCGCGCACGGCTAGGGCCATCGTCCGCGCTACTAGCAGACTACAGGGCGCGGCCTAGGCTTCGTCTGCTCCGGTGACGGCTGTGGCGAATCCGATGGTCAAAGGAAACGCGCCTAAGGATGCGTCTTGCGCCGTAGGCGCGCCTTCAACTGAGGCCTCTGCGTTGATCTTCGCGCCTAGGTGCGACCGGGGCGCATCAGTTGCGGCACTAGCGAACGCAGCACTGCGGGCGCCGACCCGCATGGGTCCCGCTTCGGTTCTTCCGCGAGTGTCGCGGCAGTTGTCCTTCGGGCGCGCAGGGCGAGTGCGAAGGCTGCGGGGCGCTGATGTGGTGCCGCTGATCGGCTATCACGATGTCGCCGATGCGTCGCGCGTAAAGGCCGCTGGCGAACGACAGCGATTTCTTGGTAGGCTGTCGCCCATGGCCAGGGGATGGCGGTGCATCGTGATCGCGTTCGCCTTACTGGTGATCGGCGTCGGCGCAGCGTCCGCACTAACGACCGTCACGGTTAATCGCTGCGGCTACGCGGCGAGAGGGTTCGATGGCAAAGACGCGATCTATCCGGTGCACATGTCATGCGCGCAGGCCCGGACAACTCTTGCCGGCGCCATCAACCCGCACGCCAAGCACATCAACCTTACTGCCGATGGGGCCTCCACCGGCGACGCCGGGCCGGTGCTCATCAACGGCCGTTGGTGGGTGTGTGGCGGTCGTATGGGGTACTATTTCTGCGGTTACCCCTACCGTCCGGCCCACGTCTCAGGGATCGGCGGCGGAAGTACTTGGAGGGGTCCTTTTACAAAAGAGTCCGTCTACAACGCGTGCTCGGCCGGGGGGACCTGCGGTCCCCGAGATGTTGTCTATCTGCCGCGCTGAGCGGCACTGCGCTTAGCGACAGCTCGCCGAACACAGGGCAGTCCACGACGGGAGCGCGTCCCCGAGTGCGCCCTGGACGATCGCATTCGCCACAGCCGCCTCCGGAGCCATTCGTATGCCGCAAAGGGTTCCCGAACGGAGGTTTCTCCGCCGCAGCAGCGAGCGCAAGCACAGCGCGATGCTAACCAGCCTCCGTCGTGCTGGTCTCAACGCCTTCCTAGCTCGGCTCCCAGCGCCACCCGTCGTTGTCCTCGCAAGTGATCGCCTCGCCGTCACCAGCTACTCCACTCATCCCGTGGTCGGAGTCGCGACAGTACTCACCGGGTTCGTAGCAGCCACCCGAGTCTGACAGCGGAGAGCATTCGGTACTCCCGCTGTTGCCGCTGTTGCCGCCACCGCTGGTGCTCGCTCCTGATGTTGTAGACGCGGACGGCGCGGCAGACGGGCAGCGAACCGGCGATATGTTGGCGCGCGCGATCCGCCAGGTTCTGGCTTGGCGTGTGAGCTGGTAGGCGCCGCTCCATGTCCGACAGCCGTACTGAGCATCGATCGTGGTCAATGAGTGCACGTCGACTGTTGCCGACGAAGGCGAGGTTGAAGCTAAGTCCCTTGGAAACGGACCGACTGAATCTGTGCCTGCTGCTCTTGAGATGCGAAGTCGGCGGCGGTTTGAGTGACCGAGCCATGGGCGAGGTAGTGGTAGGCGGCCCTGTACTTTTGAGCCCCAATGTCGTGCCAGTAGAGCTGAACCGTCCGGAGCGGCCCAGGTCGTGCCGGCCTCGACGCCCTCGCTGGAGCGGCTTGGATCGACGACGACGTCGGCTCTGAGGAGCTGAAGTTCGCGGTCGCTGTATCGCTCGAGCTGGTTGAGCCTGAGGGGCCAGAGCTGCTGCAGCCGCAGAGCAGGACGGCCGCCACAGCGATCATCGTCCACCTAATCGCACCGAATCGGATCGAGATCCGCATCTAACACCTCTGCCCCTTCTGAATGTGCTCGTTCCGCGCGCTGATCTGTGCGGCTCGGACAGCTTGCCAAATTTCGGTGCGACACGCAGATGTGGACGCGAGCCCGTGGCCGACCGAGGGACCGTGCTACAGACGGCCGCCCTTCTGCTGATTGCAGCGTGCACAGAGCAGCTGCAGGTTCTCGACTGTGCTCGCGCCGCCCATCGAGAACGGGATGATGTGGTCGTACTGGATATCGAAGTCGCTGCCGCACTCGACGCATCTGCCTTGATCGCGCTTGAAGACCGTCAGCTTCACATCTTTCGGGATCGATTCTCGCTTTCGAATGGCGGGCGAGTCGGCGGCTGCGAGCAGAGCGTGCGCGTGCTCAAGCTCGCGCTGTCGTTGACGCTCCCGGGTAAACAGGAGCGCCTTGATGTCCTGGCTGGTGTAAGCGTCGTTGTTTGTCCAGAAGAACTCGTCTCGATACCACCAGAATTCGCGATCTCGATGCGCCCCCAGCCGGACCGGATCTGTGAGCTGGACGCGCTCGCCTTCTTGGTATGGCGCGGACGCCAACCTCAACGGTGGGGTACCTGATCCGATAAACCAATGGCGTCGGCGCAGGAGGATGCCGCCGCGGTCGAGGAGGATGCGCGCGTTGCCGTCCTGCCGGAGCTGCTTGCGGGTGCCTGATCCCTGCCACGCTCGGCCGACGGAGACCTCGGGTGGCTGGCCCTCGATCAGCCGAGTCCAGAAACCTTGAAGCCGGCCAGCGAGCCACCACCCGATCCACCAGAGGAGCGGTGAGAAGACGAGGAGTACTACCGCGGCCGAACCTGGGTTTCGACTACCGCTAGCACCGGCGACTACGACAATGACGGCGAGGCCCAACGCCGTGATCCCGCGGCTGGAGCGCAAGCGTTCCGGGCCGCCCCACAAGAGTGCGAACTTCGCTGCCATGGGCAGTAAATATCGACCAGTGAGCCCCGATCCTTGAACGTCGGCAGCGAAGACGGACCTACCCTCGCACGATGGCGTTCTTTACGCAGTGAGCCCAATCCCTGAGACGCCACCGCAACAGCGATGTCAGCATCACAGCGCCGCCCTTTAGACCGCTAAACGATGGCGGCCCCTCATCCGAAATGCGGCCCAGTTGGTGCTGGGGCTGACGGCTGCGGCCGGTCGAGCGAGGTACGCCGCGTACCTTGCTGATCATGCCGGGCATCACTTGTCCGCGAGCGTGCGCGGTCGCGGACATCGAGGTCCGGCGCTTCATGCATCAATCGAGCCCAGCTCGTCAGAACCGGCTCGCCAGGATTCTTCGCTCGAGCTAGGTGATCAACCAACGGGAGCTCAGAGAGCCAAGACGGCTGTTGCTCCAGCGGAAGAAGTTGACAGAGCACCGCCGGCGCGTCGCTGGGATGCGGGTACTGCAAGAGCCTCCAAGTCTTTCTCGATCGACGAGGGTCCAAGGCGCCGTGACGCTCTGTCATCAAGGCACGCCCTCCACCTGAGAGCAGGACCAGCGGCGCCGAGAGTTCCTCGGCACGCACGCTCAGGCCATCGCCGTCACGGCCCAGCGGAACGACGTATCGATGCATCGGCGTCAGTCCAGTCCCAGAGGTCTTGGTCGAGGACACTTCCGAGCAGCACGGGGGTGTCGGCCGGTGGGCGGTCGAGAAAGTCCACCGAACGCTCGAGCGCCGAGCTGGGACGTTCGTACAGGATGCGCGACCGCCAGAACCGGTGACGCTCCTCCGCCGTTGCCTGGTCAGCCGCGTGGAGCAGGACGTCCGCGATAAAGCGGCGCAACGCCGCCGGTCCAGCGTCGTCGCCCGGCCGCAGCGGGAACGCTCCGAGTCCCGGGATGAGCTCAACGTATTGCCTGAACTCGAGCGCTCCGGGTGTCCCCGGGAAGAGCACGTACGCGCCGGCGCTGCGACGAATGGCGTCCCGGTAGGCGTGCATCTTGAGCAGGTCGTCTCGTCGGCTGCTCGCTTGCCGTTCCTGCTCCTCTTCGCGACGGGCTGTTGCAGCTCCTCTCGCTCGGATGCCGCGCGCTCGAACTGGGCGCTCGACCAGTCCAGCTTGTACTTGGCGTCGAAATGGAGCCAGACGTCGAGGTCTCGCTCGTTCTCGACGCGGGTCCGTCCGGCTTCGGGACGAACGAGGACGGACGCGTCGGGAACCATGGCCCGCGACCAGGAGCCGTCGGAGTCCGGCTCGTCGGTGGCTCGGAACGAGCGGTTGAAGTAGACGCTCACGGTGAGGCGCCGGCCGGCGACCGAGACGTTCCACTGAAGTTTTGACTCCTTACCTCGCTTCAGCCCAAGGGATAGGCCGTCGCCGTCCTGCTCAAAGAGTCGCAGCGACGCGTCGGGGTCATCGCACGCCTCTCCCAGCACGTCAACGAGCTTCAGGAACGTCCAGTACTCGTAGAGCGAGGCGACGTTGCGCTGCGACGGGTGGATCGCGTCATCAAGCTCGAGGCGCAGGTCCAGGCTGGACTCGATCAACGCAAACGTCGAGAAGATCTGTCGGTATCCCTCTCGCTTCAGCAGCACCTGGTTCGCGGTGGGGAGCTCCTGTAGCCGGCCTACTTCGTCGGAAGAAAGGCTCTGACAGGACGTCGTCGAGGGCCTCGACGACCCGATCCACGGCTGCGATTCCCCGCACGCCGTAGGCCGCCTCAGCCTCGAGAGCTGAGAATGTCTCCGAGCCGTTCAGCGAGCTCGCGCCAGCGAGAGAGCGCGAACTTGACGAACCGATTGGGGACCGTGTCCACCGTCTCTTCGCTGCGGTAACTCGCGATCGAGCTGGGCAGGGTGTCGAGCGCGCCGACAGGCGTCACCGAAGCGGACTCGCCGGCCCGGGGTCGTGAGGGCTCGCGCGACGTCTCCACCTCCTCTCAGCGGTCGTCCCGGCGGCCGCCATTCGGTCTCGCGCACCCAGTCGCGTTGCGGTCGGTGGACCACCTCTGCGATTGCGTCGAGAAGCTCCTCGTCGGCAAGCCGCGCCTGAAGGATCGCGAACTGCTGGTACAGGAGTCTCGGCGCCCTCGACGGCGAGATCTCAAACGAGGTCGAGGCGGGAGCGAAGCCCTGAAGAACGGCCTCAGCGGCAAGATCTGCGATCTCTCGCAGCATCTGCTGGTACTCGCGCTCGTGCTCCAACTTCACCGCTTTCACGAGGAGCGGCCCTGAAGCGACCGAGCTCATCGCCATCGGCTGATCGCGCTGACGAGCACGTCTCCCACGTACTGACGCGTGTGCAGCCGACCCGATCTTCCGGACGAGTCATCGCGGTCAAACAGCTCAGCGGGCTCCAGCCTGACATCTCCGGGGCATCGGCAGGTCAAGCACGTAGCGATAGGAAGAGGCCTCTCGCAACTGGATTGCGGGCTCACTGCGCCGCCGGTCAGGGTCGGCGGTCCGATCTTCAGGCGCCGACGAGCGCGGCAGCGCCGAGATCTCGAGCGCTGCCGACCACCTCTCCGCCGCAGCGTCTCGGAGCGCCAGTGTCGCGGTCTCGGCCATCGCGAGCTACTCGGTGAAGCTGACGAACTGGTTCGCCTGAAGAGAGGCGAGCATTCGGTCGAAGCTTCGCGGCGGTACGCGGAAGGCGGGACCGTCGGCTGCGACAGGGCTCGTCGACCGTCCGCGACGGAGTCTGTAGCTCCGGCCCACACCATGAGGTTCTGCAGAACAGGCTCCAGACGCCGACGGGAGCCATGAAGTCGCGGAAGGAGCTTTTGCATCGCGATGAGGTCAAGGACCTCGTCGAGGTCTGGTCGTCCCGCTGCCCGCGTAGACAGCGGCGAATCGGAGCGACTCGGCCATCACCCGGTGGCCGAATTCATGGCCCGAGACTGCGAGCAGAGCATGTACCTGCTGGAGCTCCTCGACGAGCTGCGCTCGGGCGAGGTGAGGCTCGGATTCATGCCACTGGTCATCTTGGCTGATCGCGAGCAGCGATCGCAGGACCGCTGGATCAGCCGCCGGTACGCGCTGACGGTCGCGCGATTTCGGCGGCGAGCTCATCGGTGCTGACACGGAACTCAAAGACGAATGCTCGATCAAGCACCTTCGGAGAGAACATGTACGTCGTCTCGTCGATGTTCACGGTCCCGACCACCCACAGGTTCCGCGGGATCGGCAAGCAGCTCGGGCGCGCCGGGTCGCTTGCGCCAGGACCGAGCGCCGTCGTTCATCTCGACGGCGAGGTTGGGCAGAATTGGCTCTCGCGATTCGGCTGCTGAAAGGTAGTCGGAGAAGTACCGCTCGACATGGGCGAGGTTCATCTCGTCGAGGATCATGAGGTACGGGCCTCTGAGGATCGCTGATCGCCCGCAGCATGAACTCCAGCGGCGGCGGCACGTACCACGCCGACCGCCCGTCTGATGAGCGTGGCTGCAGACGCGTCCTCGTAGCCAAAGAGTGCTTCCGGACCAGACCAGTCCGGACGGACGGCGACGACCAGGTGGCGCGATTGACTCCCCGCGGCGCCGAACCAATCGCCGAGGCGGAGAGCGAGTTGCGTCTTTCCCGAGCCCGACAGCCCGGTAAAGATCGCGAACGGCTTCGCAATCAGCGACGCCAGGCAAGCGACAGCGCGTTCTTCGGGCAGGACGAGGCCGGCGTCCGCGATCTGCCGCGCTGAATTGCTCGGCGATCTCAGGCAACGGCACTGCCGGCAACTCAGCGTCGACTTCATCGAACGCGTGCTCGAGCAGCGGCGATCCGGCAATCGGGGCGAGGTAGCCGTGGCCGCGGTTGATGGCGGACATGCGCAGCGCCTCAGCGGCGACGTCAGACAACTGCTCTCCCCCTCCGAGCGAGACGTCCTCAATGGTCTCAAGCTCGTCGAAGGTAAATCGGTGCGGGTACGTGCGGCCGTCTGCTCGCTCATCCGGCCAGACCGGAGATCGGTCCACGTACGCCGCTCGCGTGACGCGGCCGAGCACCAACCTGCTGACGCGATGTCCTATCCAGTCCTCCGGCGCGACTCGTGGGCTTCCTCCGTTGTAGCCAGAGGCGAAGACGACGAGATCGCCAACGCGCAGACTCGAGAGATCTGCGGGCGCCGTCGGAAAGCCCCAGACGCCGCTGCTCGAGGCCAACGCGCAGGTTCGCCTCGGACGCGCTTCCTACGTAGATCAGGAACGCATTCGGTCTGGTCCGATGCCGTACTCGGCCGGCGGGGCGGCTGGTTTGTTCTCGATGTAGCGGTCGTCGGCGATGAGGACGGCTTCCAGATCACGGAGGATTTCGTCGTCCGGAGGAAGGTGTCCGCTCTCGTAGAGCTTGTGCGCGATGACGCTGTGCTCGTAGTTCCGTCCCGAGGTTTGCGCTCGTGCGAAGGTCAACGGCAGAGTCGAGCTGGAAACCGGCGGCCTCGAGCTCAGGGGACTGCCGGCGCACCTCAAACGCGACTGACTCCAGGTGGGCGACCATCGCGGCGCGACCTAGCTTGCCTGGCTCGGTCACCCCCTGGGCAAGCGTTAGGTAGGCGCCTGACAGGTCCTCGCGAAACAGGAGCACCGGATAGACGCCGCTTTGCGTCGTCCTCGTCTCTCGCGCATCGAGAAACGAGATCCAGGGGATGCGTGACCAGTTTCCCCGTCCGGCCGACCACCGTGCCGAGACCGTCGGACGCGAGGCGACGGGAGGCGCGGTGTCAAACGCGTCGTTGACCTCTTCGAACGACGGTCCAGATCTCGGCGCTGGACCCGAACGGCCCGGACCGAGCGGCGCCGTATTCGTCAAGGATTCGCTGGATCCCGGCACGGAGCTCAAAGCCCGCGGCGCGAGGGGCAAGGTCGCTGGCGCCTGACATCAGCCGCCGCCACGCTACCTGAGATGACGGCAGGGCGCCGATTCTCGGGGTGATCGCGTCCGCCGGTTCAGCCCTCAGGCCAAACGCCCATGAGGCTCGACGTTGACCCTCCGATCAGACGCCAATTTCGCGACCGGTTTGGTACTCCAAGAGTGGTACTCCACTGTCAACCAATATCTGTGCGGATTCACGCTCCGGAAAATAGAAAAGGCCCGCAAATGCGGACCTTTTCGAAGTAGCGGGGGCAGGATTCGAACCTGCGACCTTCGGGTTATGAGCCCGACGAGCTACCAGACTGCTCCACCCCGCGGCGGACCAATAAAGGTAGCACGCCCCCGCACCCAACGCACGCCCTAAAGCTCGCAAAGACCGACTATTCCGATCAGCTGTCCAGCGGACCGCGAGAACCGCGCCAAAGCACCGGCAAGCCGTGCGATGATGGCGGTCTTGCCTCTGTTTGGAAAGCGGCCTGCCCCACCCAGCGACGCTGAGCGTGAGGCGGCCGCGGTCGACATCGACCGGATCGCCGAGGGCGGGATTCCGCTTGGCGCGGAGCAGCGGCTCACGGGGCTCGCCCATCAGGACGCGCCCGTCTTCAGCAGCGACCTGAGCGCCAAGGAGTACGCGATTGCGCAGGCGTCGGGGCTGCAGCCGATCGCGCAGGTGATGGGCTCCTCGGTCGTGCAGCACGGCTGGCAGAACTACGGCTGGCAGAGCTACAGCGGCGGGATCCAGGAGATGCGGTCGTTCGCCGCGCCGTGGAACCTCTCCCGCACACGCTCCTTCGAGCGCCTTCGCCAGGAGGCCGCCTTCGCCGGCGCCGACGCCGTGATCGGGATCGAGATGCGCGAGACGGCGTTCATGGGCGAGCCGGGGAACGTCGAGTTCGCGGTGTTCGGCACGGCGGTCCGGGAGACGACGCACGCGCCGGGCAAGCGCCAGGCCCACGAGGGGCCGCGGCTGTGCGCGCTCTCGGCCCAGGATGTCGACAAGCTGCGGCGGATCGGGGCCGAGACGATCGACGTGATCGGTCATACCGCCGTGGTGGTCGTCGCGCTCAGCCCGTGGGCGAATCAGCAGATGGGCCGGTGGTGGGGCAATCAGGAGATGACCGAGATCACCGAGGGCGTCTATTCGGCGCGCCACCTGGCGATGAACGAGATCCGCCGGCAGGGCTCCAGGGTCGGCGCCAACGACATGGTGGTCTCGACGCTCCGGCACCAGATCCACCATCGCGAGTACGAGTCCGGCGGCTACACGCACCACTTCTTCATCGTCTCGATGCATGTGCTGGCGACCGCGGTTCGGCTCGGCGCGCACAAGCCCCATCCCGCCGAGCTGGGTATGCCGATGATGTCGATCAACCTCGGGGACCAGTGACCCCTCCCCCACCCGATCAGGAGAACTTCTCGAACATGTCGAGCTACGAAGCCGGGAGCACCGAGGGGCTCGCAGAGCACGCCTCAGAACGCCTGCAGATGAACGCCCGCGGGCTGTTCACCTCCGACCTGTCGGTCAACGAGTATCTGTGCGTGGAGAAGGCGGGGTTCGAACCGGTCGGCCTCGTCGTCGGCTCGAGCATCTACCACATCGGCTACCAGCAGTCGAGCTGGAAGGCGAGCCAGGAGATGGACGTGCTCAGCCAGGCGATGTACAACGCGCGCGACCTGGCGATGACCCGGATGGAGGAGGAGGCCGACCAGCTGAACGCGGACGGGATCGTCGGCGTCCGGCTGGACATCGGGCGCTACGAGTGGGGCGCGGACATGGCCGAGTTCATCGCGATCGGGACCGCGATCAAGCACAAGGGCGGCAAGATCCACCGCGCCCCCAACGGCCGGCCGTTCACCAGCGACCTCTCAGGCCAGGCCTTCTGGACGCTGATGCAGACCGGCAAGCGGCCCGTCGGCATGGTGATGGGCAACTGCGTCTACCACGTCGCCCACCGCGGGATGATGCAGTCGATGCGCCAGACCGGGCGCAACGTCGAGCTCGAGCAGTACACCCAGGCGCTCTACGACGCCCGCGAGCTCGCGATGGAGCGGATGCAGAAGGAGGCCGAGGCGATCGGCGACGGGGTGCTCGGCATCGTCGAGGTCAAGCTCAAGGAGAACAGCCACGGCTGGGGCAGCCACGTGATCGAGTTCTTCGCGGTCGGCACCGCGGTCGTGCCCAACGAGCACGCCGATGCCAACCAGCAGCTGCCGGACATCACCCCGGTGCTTGACATCAACGACTGAGCACGGCGATCGGCATCCCGTCCTCGCCGGGAATAGGATGCCGCCATGGGTGTGGTCAGGCTGCGCGGACCTCTGCGAACCCTCGCCGGAGGGTGCGGTGAGCACACCCTGGAAGGCGCCACCGTGGTCGAGCTGCTGCGCACGCTCGAGCGGGGTCATCCCGCGCTGAACGGGTGGATCCTCGACGAGCGGGGGATGGTTCGCCGCCACATCAACGTGTTCATCAACGGCGAGCGCGGAAGAGAGCAGACCCCGGTCGCCAGCGGAGACCGGGTCGAGATCGTCCCGGCAATCACAGGAGGCTGAGCGTGTCGAGGCTTGCGGTCGGGACGAAGAAGGGGCTGTTCATCCTCGACGGCGACCCCGCCGACGGGGACTTCCAGATCACGACTCGCGCCTTCGCCGGGGAGCCCGTCGACTTCGCGACCAGGGAGCCGTCCACCGGCCGCTGGCTGGCGGGCACCACCTCCCCCTTCTACGGCCCCAAGATCTTCCACACGACCGACGCCGACGCCACCGGCGAGTGGGAGCAGGCCGACGGCGTCGCGCTGCCCGAGGGCGGCGAGCAGGCACTCGAGCGCATCTGGGTGATCACCCCGGGAGAGGCACCCGGAACCGTGTACGCCGGCGGGGACCCGGGCGTGCTGTTCGAAAGCCACGACGGTGGGGCCAGCTGGCAGCTGAACGAGGGTCTGTGGGGTCAGCCGTCACGCAGCGAATGGCAGCCCGGCGGGGGCGGCCTGTGCCTGCACTCGATCTGCCCGTGGCCGGGTGACCCCCAGAAGCTCGCGCTCGCGATCTCAGCCGCCGGGATGTGGCTCACCGAAGACCGTGGCAAGACCTGGGAGCGCGGCAACGTCGGCCTCAACCCGCGCTACCTGCCCGAGGAGGCCGTGGCCAACCCGAACGCCGGACGCTGCGTCCACCACGTCGAGCGCGCCCCCAAGCAGCCCGAGCGGATGTTCATGCAGTTCCACGGCGGCGTCTACCGCTCCGATGACGCGGGCGCCAGCTGGACCGACATCGCCGGCGACGGACTGCCGTCGGATTTCGGCTTTCCATTGATGGTCGATCCCGCCGACCCCGACAGCGCCTACCTGATCCCGCTGGTCGCCGACATGGACCGCGTCACCCCCGACGGGCGCGTGCGCGTCTATGAGACCCGCGACGCCGGTGAGACCTGGGCCGCCCGCGGCGACGGGCTGCCGGCCGAACACGCCTATGTGACGGTGCTGCGCCAGGCGTTCTGTCGCGCCGGCGAGGCCGAACAGCTCGAGCTCTACTTCGGAACGACGACCGGCGAGATCTTCTGCTCAGGCGACGCCGGCGCGACGTGGGCGACGGCCGCCAGCCGGCTGCCGCCCGTCTACTCCGTCGTCGCGGTCGACTGAGCCACCCCGGCTCGACTCGCCCCGGCTCGACTCACCCCGGCTCCCCCGGCAGCGCATCCCAGAACGCGCAGTCGTGCTCGGCGCCGAACTGCGCGAACGGCTCCGCCGCCGAGGCGGTTCCCTCCTGCAGTGACATGAACGAGCGGGAGGACCCCAACGACGGCCACGCCGCCTGGCCGGCCACGCTCGGGTCGCCCGCGCGCACGAACGCGCCCCAGTAGCGGACCATCCACTGCGAGAGCTCGCGCTGGGCGGGGGTGAGCAGCTTGTAGAGCGAGTAGCCGTTGTTGAAGCTCGGCCACATGTAGGCGAGTTCCATCGCGTGACCGGCACCCCACTGGTAGCCGGGCACCTGGCGGTTCAATCCCGGCGCGGTCAGATCGTTGAACTCGTAGAAGTAGGTCGGCGTGCGGCGCGCCAGCTCGCCGGCCAGTTGCTGCTCGGCGCACCCGCCGATGCCGACCTCGAAGCCGCTGTCGGTCCACACCGCGCCGAGCGCGTAGGCGGTCTGATACGGCGCCGGGAAGCTCGCCCACGGGTACTTCGCCAGCACCTTCGGCGCGCTGTGCCCGTACTCGGAGCGGATCATCTTCACAAACGTCGACTCAGGGGCCTTGGCCAGCCCTTCGGAGAACGTGCGCCCCTCGTTGTGGTTGGTGCCGATCAGGACCGGCACGTGGGCGAAGTCACCGCGGGCGATCTGCGTGGCCGGCGCCACCGGCAGCGCCTCGCCGCCGGCGATCGGCAGATCGCCGCCCGGATACTGCCGGTTGCGCAACAGTGCTCGCACCGACTTGCCGTGCATGCAGCGCACGATCGTGGCTGCGTGGCGACACCCCGCCGCCCGGGCGAACGCCAGCGCGCTGCGCCGAGCCACCGCCGGGGGCGTGGTCTCACAGCTGCCGCTCTGGATGATCGCCCGGCTGAACATACTGCGCACGCGCGGCGCCGCGAGCAGCGCGCACACCGAATAGCCGCCCGCGGACTCGCCCGCGATCGTGATCCGCTTCGGGTTGCCGCCGAAGTGCGCGATATCCGAGTGCGTCCACTGCAGCGCCGCCTCCTGGTCGAGCAGGCCGTAGTTGCCCGATGCCGCCGAGCCGCCTGGCAGCCCGGGCAGATCGAAGAAGCCGAGCACCCCCAGGCGGTAGTTGATCGAGACAACCTCGATGTGGTCGGTGTCGGCGAGCAGTGAGCCGTTGTGCTGATCGCCCGACCCGGTGGTCAAGCCACCGCCGTGGATCCAGAACAGCACCGGCAGGCGGTCCCGCGCGGTCGTCCCGTGCGGCCGGTACACCGACAGGTACAGACAGTTCTCGTCGACCGACTTCGGGCCGTTGCCGTTCTTCAGCTGCGGGCAGCGCGGCGGCAGCTGCGTCGCCGCGCGCACTCCGCTCCACGGCGCCGCGGGCTCCGGCGGCTGCCAGCGCAGCCTGCCGACCGGCGGCGCGGCGTACGGGATGCCGAGGAACTCATCGGTGCCTCCCGCCACGAGCCCGCGGACCGTGCCGCTCACCGTCGCAGCGACCGGTCCCGAGGCACGCGCCCATGCCCTCCCAGCCAGCGTGCACCCCACACCGATCAGCACGCACGCCATCACGACCCCGCCAACCACCGATCGCATCCACCGCATCACAAGCCTCCCGACTCGACGATGGAACCATGGTTACCTCAGGCTGAGCGGCCGAAACCGCCGCGGCACCGAGTCAGCGCGCGGCGACGCCTCCGACCCGATCCGCCCTGATCACCAGCTTGACCCGCTGCACGTCGGGCCCGAACCCGGGGTAGTCGGTACCGAGGTACTTGCGCGAGAGCTCGTTGATGTGCTCGTTCGCGCCCTCGGTCGTGATCTCCACGACCTCTCCCCGCACTGAGAGGTAACTGCGGAAGTCCTCGACGTCCGCCACCGCCACGGCCACCCGAGGGTCGCGCCGCACGTTGCGCAGCTTCAGCGCGCCCTCCCACGTGTTGACGACGACGTGCTCGCCGTCGGTGTCGACCCAGACCTCGGTGATCTGGGGCGACCCGTCGGCCATCAGGGTCGTGATGAAGCATGGGCTCGGGGCCCGCAGCACCGCGACCAGCTGATCGGACAGTCCCATCGGACGCGCATCCTAATCGAGCAGCTCGGGCCCGACCACGTAGAGCTCGCTGCAGATCAGCTGGGTCGTTTCGCGGACAAGCCGCGCCGCGACCTTGATATCGCGCTTGGAGTAGCGCGAGTCGGCGCCCTCCAGAACCGAGCGGATCAACGTGTGGGCCACCTCGGGGATCGGTGCGGCCTCGGGAGCGGACCGGCCGCTGGACTGGAATTCGACCATCGACGAGATGATCTGGCTGAGGACGCCGCCGCAGTCCAGGAGCTGCGACACGAAGTCGTCAAGGGCGTCGGGTGGAGGAGGTGAAACGTGATCGTTCATGTCCTTAAGAGCCTCCGGGCGGGCGGCTTTCACCCCCCTCCCCGGCGAACTCGCCATCGACTTGCCCCCGGCGATAGTGTTCCCGCACCTTGTCAGGCCTCGGTCATACATCACATAGCATCCACTCGGTCGGGTCCGAGCACACCCAGACGGAGTGGGACAACGCCAACGAGCCGGTCCTCGAGGTCGAGTCCGGCGCCGTCGTCGAGCTGCAGACGGTCGACGCGTCGGGTGGTCAACTCGACAAGAGCTCCACGGCGCAGGACGTCCAGACCATGGACATGAACCGCGTCAACCCGGTCACCGGCCCCGTGTTCGTCAAGGGCGCCGAGCCCGGCGACGCGCTCGCCGTCGAGATCATCGAGCTCGACCCGCAGGCATGGGGCTGGACCGCGCTGATCCCCGGCTTCGGGCTGCTCGCCGACGAGTTCCCGGAGCCGTGGCTCAACATCAGCCGCGTCGACCCGCCGACCGACCGGGTCGAGTTCCTGCCCGGCGTCATGCTCCCGTTCGAGCCGTTCCCCGGGACGATCGGGGTCGCCCCCGCACAACCAGGCCCCCACCCCATCCTCCCCCCCTCCACCTTCGGCGGGAACCTCGACATCAAGCACCTGCGCCCCGGGACGACCCTGCTGCTCCCGGTGGGCGTCACCGGTGCCCTGTTCAGCGTCGGTGACACGCACGCCGCGATGGGCGACGCGGAGGTGTGCGGCACCGCGGTCGAGTGCGCGATGGACATCACCGTGCGCCTCACCACGGTCAAGCACGCCAACCTGCCGGCTCCCCAGTTCAGGGTCCCCAAGGGCGAGCTGGCGCGCACCGAACAGTCCGCCTACCACGTGACCACCGGCGTCGCGCCCGATCTGATGGAGGCCTCCCGGCAGGCCACGAGAGCGATGATCGAGCACATCGTCGAGATGTACGACCACACGCGCGAGGAGGCGTACGCGATTGCCTCGGTCGCGTGTGACCTCAAGATCCACGAGCTGGTCGACGTTCCGAACTGGGTCGTCGGCTGCTGGCTCCCCGAGGCCATCTTCACCACGTGAGCGACCACACCACCGACGCACCTCAGCAGCACCCCGGCGGGCTGCGGCGCGAGCTCCGCTTCTGGGAGGCGATCGCGCTGTCGATCGCGATCATGGCCCCCACCGCCGCGATGGCGCTCAACGGCACCGCGCCGGCCGGCCTGATCGGCCACGCCGTCCCGCTCGCGTTCATCTTCGCGACGCTCGGCGTGGCGTTCGTCTCCTACGCGTTCATCCGCCTCTCGCGCTACTACAGCCACGCGGGCTCGGTGTTCGCGTTCAGCGGTGTGACGCTCGGACCGCGCGCCGGGTTCTTCTCCGGCTGGGCGCTGATGGGGACCTACTTCGCGTTCACCTGCGCCTCGACCGCCGAGGCCGGCACGTTCGGCGTTGCGTTCCTGAAGTCGACGAACATCGCCCAGAACGCCGACTACGTGGTGATCGCGCTCATCGCCGGCGTCATCATCGCGATCCTCGCGTTCGGGGACATCAAGGTCGCGACGCGCTCGCTGCTCGGCTTCGAGGGGATCTCGGTGCTGCTGATCATCGCGCTGATGATCGTGATCGTGGTCAAGCTGCTCGCCGGGACGGCGCCGAGCCATCAGCACATCAACGCGGACGTGTTCTCACTTCCCCACGGCACGAAGTTCTCGACGGTGGCGTTCGCGGCCACGTTCGGATTCCTCTCGTTCGCGGGGTTCGAGGGCGCTGCCTCGCTCGGGGAGGAAACGAACAATCCACGCAAGGAGATCCCGCGCGCGATCCGCAACGCGGTGATCGGCACCGGCATCTTCTACATCCTCTGCATCCTCGTCCAGACCTGGGGCTTCGGCACCGGCGCCGCGGGCGTCAAGGCGTTCTCCACCTCCGGCGCGCCGCTCGGCCAGCTCGCCCAGCTCTACGTCGGCAAGGCGATGAGCGACTGCATCAACGCCGGCGCGACGCTGAGCGCGTTCGCCAGTGGCCTGGCCGCGGCCACCGCCGCCGGCCGGATCCTGTTCGCGCTCTCCCGCGACACCCCGCTCCGACCGCTGCTCGGCACCGCGTCGACGAGAACCGGCGCTCCCGCCGGCGCGCTCGCGGTGGCGCTGGTCGTGGGCATCGGCGCGATCGTCGGACAGCGGATCGCGGGAGTCAACGCGGTCAACGCGTTCTTCTACCCCGGCACGCTCGGCGTGCTGAGCCTGCTCGTCGCCTACATCGTCACCAATCTCGGCGCGATCCGGCACCTGTTCATCGTCGCCCGGCGCGCGCCGCTGTGGGAGATCATCTTCCCGATCATCGGCATCATCTTCCTCGGCTACACGATCGACAAGAACGTCGTCGGGGTGGCGTTCCCCTACAGCCGCTTCTGGATCGTGGTCGCCGCCTGGCTCGTCGTCGGGCTGGTGATCGTCCTCGCCACGCCCGGGCTCGCGGCCCGCATCGGCACCTCGCTCGCCGCCGACGAGGGCCTCGCCCCCGAGCCGGCCCACCCGGAATAGGGCGCGCCGGGCCTCACGCCCGGGTCAGAGCACCCGCGAGGACCAGAGCACCGCGGCGAGCACGACGCTCACGATCGAGACGACGAGCCCGACCATCCAGCCCTGGGAGTTCGAGGAGTGCATGATCGCCGCGATCGCGACGCCGATCCCGACGATTCCGCAGGTGGCGATCAGGCGGACCAGGAGCCGCTCTGGTGGGGAGCGCCGGTCGCGCTCCGGCAGCATGTTGCGGCCGCCGCGGCGGCGGCCCTTCGATACGGCGGCCTCGGAGGGCGGGGGCGGCGGCTGATCGGTCGCCTCGACGGGCGTGACCAGCGGCTCTGATTCGGATTTCGCATTCATACTTGTGGAGTGTCTACCCCGGATCGCGATCGCGCCACCGAACTCGACCGGGCCGACCCGCTCGCCCCGTTCCTCGAGCGGTTCGCCCCGCCCCCCGCAGGCGTCGTGTACTTCGACGGCAACTCGCTCGGTCAGCTGCCGTACGCCACCCGTGAGGCGCTGCACCGAGCGGTCGACACCGAGTGGGCGCAGCGGCTGATCCGCGGCTGGAGCGAGGGCTGGATGGAGCTGCCGTTCGCCGCCGGCGACATGCTCGGCACCCACCTGCTCGACGCCGCGCCCGGGCAGACGGTGCTCGCCGACTCGACGACGGTCAACTTCTTCAAGCTCGCCTCCGCGGCGCTGGCCGCGCGGCGCGGCCGCCATCGCATCCTCACCGATCACGCGAACTTCCCTACCGACCGCTACGTCGTGGAAGGGCTCGCGCTCGCCCACCACATGCAGATCGACTGGCTGACGACCGACCCGGCCGGCGGTCCGGAGCCCGACGCGATCGAGCCGCTGCTCAGCGAGGAGACGGCGCTCGTCACCTTCTCGCACGTCGCCTATCGCTCCGCGCACATCGCCGACATGAGGCGGATCACCGAGCTCGCCCACTCCTACGGCGCGCTCGTGCTCTGGGACCTGTCCCACAGCGCCGGTGCCGTTCCGGTGAACCTCGATGAGGACGACGTCGACCTCGCGGTCGGCTGCACCTACAAGTATCTCAACGGCGGCCCCGGGGCTCCCGCGTTCCTGTACGTGAACCGAAAGCTCCAGGACGAGCTCGCCCAGCCGATCTGGGGCTGGATCGGCCGCCACGATCCGTTTGCGATGGCGCCCGGCTACCACGCCGCCGCCGGCATCGCGCAGATGCTCTCCGGCACCCCCCAGGTGCTCGGGCTCACCGCCGCACACCAGGGGATCGCACTCTCGGCGGAGGCGACGATCGCGGCCATCCGGGCCAAGTCGACCCAGCTCACCGCGTTCGCTGTCGAGCTCGCCGACGAACTGCTCGCACCGCATGAGGTCGGGATCGGCTCTCCCCGCGACCCGGCCCGACGCGGCGGCCACGTCTCGCTCACGCATCCGGATGCGAAACAGCTCACGCAGAGGCTCGTCGAGCACAACGTGATTCCGGACTTCCGCGAGCCCGACGTGATCCGGATCGGCCTCTCCCCCCTCACCACCCGGTTCGCCGACGTCCACGAGGGACTCGCGCGCCTCGCCTCGCTGCTGCGCTGAACGCCGCAGGCGCGACCTCACGGACCACCGGTCCTCGGGCGTCGAACACACGACGCTAACGGTTGTACGACAACCGCCGTACTAGGGTGTTCGACGGTCATCGAACAACGACGACGCCTGGAGGTCGCCATGAGCAGTACCACACTGAGCCCCGCACGCCCGCATCTGCGCGCGACGCTGCTGCTCGCCTGCCTGGCGCAGTTCATGGTGATCCTCGACATCTCGGTCGTGAACGTGGCGCTGCCGTCGATCGGCACGGGCCTGCACTTCTCCGAGGTCGACCTGCAGTGGGTCGTCAACGCGTACACGGTCACGTTTGCGGGGTTCATGCTGCTCGGCGGCCGTGCCGCCGACGTGCTCGGCCGCCGGCGCGTGTTCGTGTGGGGTCTCGTGCTGTTCACGCTCGCCTCGCTCGCCGGCGGGTTCGCCGACAGCCAGGGGCTGCTGCTGGCGGCGCGGGTCGCCCAGGGCCTCGGCGGGGCGGTGATCGCTCCCGCCTCGCTGTCGATCATCACCACGACCTTCGGTGAGGGCCGGGAGCGCAACCGCGCGGTCGGGATCTGGGGCGCGATGGGCGGCGCCGGCGGCGCCGCGGGCGTGATCCTCGGCGGCCTGCTCACCGAGCTCTCCTGGCGCTGGATCTTCTTCGTCAACGTCCCGATCGGGATCGCCGGCGCCGCACTCGCGCTGCACTACATCACCGCCGACGCGAAGCGCAGCACCGCCGACTCGGGCTTCGACTTCGCCGGCGCGCTCACCGCCACGCTGGGGCTCTCGCTGCTCGTGCTCGGCATCGTGCGCACCGACCAGACGGGCTGGGGCGCAACCTCGACACTGCTGATCATCGCCGTCGGACTCGCCCTGCTCGGCGCGTTCGTCGCGATCGAGGGAAAGGTCGCCCGCCGGCCGCTGATGCCGCTGCGGATCTGGTCCTCCGCCACGCTGCGCTCGGCCAATGCGGTCGTGCTGGCGCTCGGGGCCGCGAGCTTCGCGATGTGGTTCTTCCTCTCGCTCTATCTGCAGGAGGTGCGCCGCGACTCTCCGGTCGTGACCGGACTCGCGTTCCTGCCGATGACGATCTGCATCGTGCTCGGCTCGACGATCGCGTCACGGCTCGTGCACCGGGTCGGCGCGCGCACGCTGCTGATCGCGGGGATGGGTGCGCTCGCCGCGGGTCTTGTGCTGTTCACCCGGCTGCCGGTCGGCGGCTCGTTCTGGATCTCGATGCTCGGCCCCTCACTGCTGGCGGCGATCGGCATCGGCCTGTCGTTCACGCCCGCCGCCATCACCGGCGTGGCGGGCGTCGCCTCCCACGAGGCGGGGCTCGCCTCGGGGCTCGTGAACACCTCGCGGATGTTCGGCGGTGCACTCGGTCTCGCCGTGCTGGCGACGCTTGCCGCCTCGCACACCCGGGCCGACGCTCATGCGGGTCTCGCCGCCCGAGCCGCGCTCACCGACGGCTTCCACCTGGCGTTCCTGATCGCGGCCGGGCTGGCGCTGGCCGGCGCCGCGTTCGCGGTGGCGCTTCCGCGCGCGGCGACCGCCCGCGACGCGGCGGCCCGCGCCACCAAGGCCGACGGCGCCCGCGCCGCCAAGGCCAACGCCGACGGCGCCCCGGTCGCGCTCGAGGCGTGACCGGGGCGAACGTCGGGCTGGACTACTGCGTTACGGCTTGACCTGGTAGATGACGCCGCCGGTCGGCCCGGAGCCGCCGACGTAGAGATCTCCCTGGTACGCGGCCAGCGCGTCGGTCGCGATCGGGAAGTTCGTCACGACCGGCGAGGCCTTGCCGCCCTTGACGCTCATGCTGTACAGCGATCCGGCCTTTCCGCTCTTGCCGAGGAAGGAGCCGAAGTACAGCGTGTGTCCCATCACCGCGAGGCCCATCACGTCGGTGTGGGGGCTGAACATCTTGAACGGCTTGGTGTCCCCCTTGCAGCTGCCCTTCGGCACACCGGTGTGGTTACACGCCGGGAAGCCGTAGTTGTCTCCCTGGTGCACCTTGAGCAGGAAGTCGGGCGGGCCGAGCTTCGCGACGCTCTTCGGGCCATCCTGCCCGAGGTCGGAGACGAACGGCGCGCGCGAGCCAGGCGCGAACGCCATCTGCCACGGCTGGCGGATGCCGGTCGCGTAGACCTTGACGTTGCTGCCGTCGGCCTTCATGGACAGGATGTCGTACAGGAACGGCGACTTCGACGCCTTGCCGTGGTCATTGCCGTTGAGCAGACCGGCGTCGACTCCGACGAGCAGTCGCCCGCCCGGCGTGAAGGCGAGGCCGTTGAAGCCCTCAAAGCCCGCCGGTGCCGTGTAGAGCACGTTGCGGGTGGTGAAGTCCGTCCCGGTGAAGCCGCTCCACTGCTCGATCCTGAAGGACGGCCCGGTGCTGGTCAGGTAGGCGTCGCTGAGGTACAGCGAGTTGTTGTGCCACACCATGCCGCCGACGAACACCGGCCCGTTCGGCACGGTCGTTGAGGTCCCGTTGGCGATGATGTCCACGCCGCCGTTGGGGACCTTCTCGCTGCTGCCGGAGTCCCCGGCGAACATCGCCCCATCGCCCCACGCGAACGAGGTGGGGTTCTTCAGGCCGGTCGCGAACACTGTCGCGGTGGCTCCGCCGTGGGTCTTCAGCGGTGGTGGTCCGGTGGCGGCACTCGCCGACACCCCCATGGTCGCGACGATCGCTGTACACGTCGCCGCACACGCCGCAATGCGTGCCCGCATGAACTGGTCCTTTCCCCGGATTACAGATTCGCCGTTTGCGCCCCGGCCGACGACTCGGCGCGACGAGCGTATCGAAGTTGTGAAGGTTTGTGCAGATTTACCTCAATTGTGGGTGAGCGGCCACAATGCATCCACGTGTCCGTCTGCTTCGTCACCCGCGCGCTGCCAGGGCAGGCGCTCGAGGCTCTGGCCGAGCGCCACGCGACGACGATCTGGCCCGGTGAGCTGCCGCCGACGCCCGAGGAGCTCCGCGAGCAGCTGACCGCCGCCGGCCCCGAGGCGCTCATCTGCACCGTGTCCGATCGCATCGATGCGCAGACGCTCGACGCCGCCCCGCGCCTGCGGGCGATCGGCAACTACGCGGTCGGGTACGACAACATCGACGTCGCCGCTGCCGCCGAGCGAGGGATCGCGGTCGGCAACACCCCCGACGTGCTCACCGACGCCACCGCCGACCTCGCGTTCGCGCTGCTGCTGGCGGCGGCGCGGCGGCTGCCGGAGGGGATCGCCCGCGTCCGGGACGGCGAGTGGGTCAGCTGGGAGCCGAGCCGCGACCTGGGTACCGCGGTGAAGGGGGCAACGCTCGGCATCGTCGGCGGCGGGCGCATCGGGGCGGCCGTTGCCCGTCGCGCCACCGGCTTCGAGATGACCGTGCTCGTCCACTCCCGCAGCACGGGGCTGAGCTTGGAGGAGCTGCTGAAGCAGAGCGACTTCGTCTCGCTGCACTGCCCGCTCACCGAACAGACCCGCCACCTGATCGACGACGCCGCGCTCAGTCAGATGAAGCGCAGCGCGATCCTCGTCAACACGAGCCGCGGCGGGGTCGTCGACCAGCACGCGCTCGCCCGGGCGCTGCGCGACGGGCGGATCGCGGGGGCGGCGCTCGACGTCACCGACCCCGAGCCGCTGCCCGCCGACGATCCGCTCCTGGCAGCGCCACATCTGATCGTCGTGCCCCACATCGGTTCGGCGACCGTCGCGGCCCGTGAGGCGATGACCGAGCTCGCGGTCCAGAACGTGCTCGCCGCGCTCGATGGGCAGCCGATGCCCCACCCGGTGTCACCACCCCCGGCGCGGGTAGATGACGGGCCATGAACGTCGCCGTCGTCGACATCGGCTCCAACTCGACCCGGCTGCTGATTGCCGAGATGACGGGTGACGCGATCACCGAGCTCGTGCGCCATTCCAACGTGACGCGGCTCGGCTCGGGCGTCGACCGCGAGGGGCGGCTCGCCGATGACGCGATGCAGCGCGTGTTCGACGTGCTCGACGGCTACCGCGATGAAATCGAGTCATACGAGTGCGAGAGCGCGGTCGCGGTGCTGACGAGCGCGGTGCGGGACTCCGCCAACGGCGAGCAGTTCGGGGCGGCGATCCGCGACCGCTACTCGATCGAGCCGCACATCCTGTCCGGCGACGAGGAGGCGCAGCTCACCTACCTCGGGGCGACGAGCGACCGCGACCCGGCCGACCGCACCCCGACGCTGGTGCTCGACATCGGCGGCGGCTCGACCGAGATGGTGATCGGCGAGGGCACCGACGTCCGCTTCCACGTCTCGACCCAGGCCGGTGTCGTCCGCCAGACCGAGCGCCACCTCGACCACGACCCGCCGACCGCGCCGGAGCTCGACGCGCTCATCGGCGACGTGGCCGAGATCCTCTCCGACGCGGTTCCGGCCGACGAGCGGGCGCAGATCCGTCGGGGCATCGCCGTCGCCGGCACCGCGACGTCGCTGGCGGCGATCGCGCAGTCGCTTGAGCCCTACGATCCCGACCGCGTCGAGGGGTTCCGCGTCACCCGCGCGGAGTGCGAGCGGATCCTCGACCGCCTGTCGGCGATGACGCTTCCGGAGCGTCGCGAGGTCGCCGGGCTGCACCCCGACCGGGCGCCGACGATCGTCGCCGGCGTGCTCATCTTCAGAGAGGTTCTGAAGCTGTTCGAGCTGCCTGAGCTCGAGGTTTCAGAGCACGACATCCTGCGCGGGGCGGCCCGAAAACTGACTCGCCGTTCGGACAAATAGGTGCGAATTTGCGGGCACAACCAAGCGTTGACTAAGAATCCGGCGATGAGCTCTTGCACGGATTCGACAAATAGGTCATATTTCACGTGGGGCGCGTAGGACCCTCGGGCGATGCGCACCCTTACATAGATCCGGGCGAAGCCGCAGACATCGGCGCCTCCCGCCGTCCGGATCACCCAAAATGGCCCTTTCAGGCACGTACCCCTGCCCGTCCCGATTGGGCCAACCTGGATCGGAAGCCGCCCGCACATGTTGCGGGCGGTTTCTGTCTTCTGGAGGCTCCTCGGGCCTCGCGCTCAGGCGAGGTTCGAGCGTCGCGGGTAGGCGACCGCGGGGTCGGTCAGCACGTTGACGACGGCCGGCGTCCCGGCCGCGAACGCACGCTCGAGCGCCGGGCGAAGCTGCTCGGGGCTCGACACGAGCTCACCGTGGCACCCGAGCGCGGCCGCGACCTCGTCGTACCGCGTCCCGGGCCGCAGCTCGGCGACGACCGAGTAGCCGTAGAGCGCCTCCATGGGGTGCTTCTCAAGGCCCCAGATGCCGTTGTTGCCGATGATCGCGACGACCGCCACACCGTGGCGGGCCAGCGTGTCGAACTCCATCCCGGAGAAGCCGAACGCGCCGTCGCCGAGCAGCAGCACCACCTGGCGGTCGGGGTGGGCGAGCTTGGCGGCGAGCGCGTAGCCCGGCCCCGAGCCCAGACACCCGTAGGGACCGGGATCGACCCAGCAGCCGGGCGCCAGCGAGTCGATGACCCGGCCGGCGTAGGAGACGAAGTCGCCGCCGTCGCCGACGACGATCGCGTCGCGGTCGAGCATTCCGGCCAGCTCACCGTAGATCCGCATCGGATGCAGCGGCGCGCGCGGGTCGGCGAGCTCGCCCGCCTCCGCGCCGCGACGCTCGTCCTCGAGTGAGCGCAGCGCGGCGACCCACGCCTCACGTGCGGCCCGGTGCTCGAGCTCGACCGGAGCGGCCGCGTCTGCGAGCGCCCGCAGTGTCTGATCGAGCGAGCCGATGAGCGTGTGCTGCAGCGCACGCGGCGAGGTCCTCTCCGCCTCGGCGGTGTCGATCCCGATCACCACCGCGGACTCCGCGAAGGCGGCGCCGAAGCCGAGCCGGAAGTCGAGCGGCACGCCGATCACGAGCGCGACGTCGGCCTCGCCGAGGCCCTTGGCGCGCGCCCGGGAGAATGCGAGCGGATGGTCGGCCGCGACGCAGCCGCGGGCGAGGCCGTTCTGGAAGACCGGGATCGAGTGGGCCTCGGCAAGGGCCCGCAGCGCCTGTTCGCCCCGGCCCCAGTACAGGTCGGTGCCGGCCATGATCACCGGGCGCTCCGCCCCGCGCAGCGCCGCCGCCGCGCGGGCGAGGGCCGTGGAGTCGGCGCCCGGTGCCTCCCACGGCCGCGGCGCGGAGGCGAACTGCGCGGGCGGCTCGGCAGCGCCGAACACGACGTCGAGCGGGAGGTCGACGAACGCCGGCCCGCCGTGGGGTCCGGCCGCGGCCCGCAGCGCCTCGCCGACCAGCCCGGGGATCTCGGCGGTGGCTCGGGCGGTCTGCGCCAGCCGGGCGAGCGGTGAGATGAGCGGCACGTGGTCAAGCTCCTGCAGCGAGCCCTGGCCCCAGCGGAACTCGGGCGCGCGACCGCCGAGCACGAGCATCGGCGAGTGGTTCATCGACGCGGAGGCGATCGCGCTCATGCCGTTCGTCACTCCGGGGCCGGCGGTGAGCGCGCACACCCCCACCTCCCGGGTGACCTTCGCCCAGCCCTCTGCGGCGAATGCCGCGCTCTGCTCGTGGCGGGTGTCGATCAGCGCGATCCCCTCCTCGCGGCAGCCGTCGTAGAGCGAGAACAGATGGCCGCCGGAGAGCGTGAACAGGGTCCGCACCCCGGCCGCCCGCAGTCCCCGGGCGAGCAGCCGGCCGCCGTGCTGTTCTGACTCGCTCACCGCGCGCACCCTACCGCGGGGTCAGTCGTCCGGCCCGGGCGGACGCATCCGCAGCGCGTTGACGATCGCGCCGCCGAGGATGATGATCGCGATCACGTAGAACCAGCCGAGCAGGATCACGATGAACACGATCGAGGAGCTGAACCGCGCGATCGTGGAGATGTGCGTCAGATACTCGGGGAAGCCGTAGTCGACCACCCCGATCGCGATCGTCGCGCCGAGCGCGCCGGGCCACACCGCTCGCCACGGGACCCGGAAGTGCGGGACGCGGAAGTAGATGATCGTCAGGCACAGGAACAGCAGCGCCAGACCGAACGCGAGCGACGCCGCGTACACGACGAGCGCCACGTGCGAGAGGTCGAACGGGAGCGCGTGGACCCCGGAGCTGAGGATCGACTGCAGGGTGGGCACCGACACGGTCGCGAGCATGAACAGCAGCACGACTCCGACCATCGAGAGCGCGAACCGCTTCTGGCGCAGCCACGATCGTGACTCGCCCCCGTAGATCCGGCTGAACGCGGTGTCAAGCGCGCTCCACAGCGAGGAACCGAGCCACAGGCTGGTGGCGATCGCCAGGATCCCCGTCGAGGTCGACCGCTGCTGGACCTGGTTGAGCAGCGAGTCGAGCGTGTGGTCCGCGGTTCCCGGGAACACCTCGCGCAGGTCGTGGATCACCCGCGCCTGCACGCTCGTGGAGGCGAGCACGCGCCCGGAGACGAACAGCGCGACGAACGCCAGCGGGATCACCCCGAGGATCATGTTGTAGGCGACCATCGAGGACAGCCCCGTGATGTTCGACTGATACGCGATCCGGAAGAAGCGCCGGATCGGCCGGGGCACGAGCCGTCGGATCAATCCGCCACCGACTCCGCCCTGGTCTGTGCCCGGATCCCGTCCTCAACGGCCGGCGCCCACAGCCGCACCGGGGCCTGCTTGCCGCGCAGCGCCACATCCGAGCGCTCGGCCATCGCCAGCGACCAGGTCGGGGGCAGGAGCGCCCGCGTCGCCTCGGTGATGAGCACCGGATCGCCGGTGAGCCGCGTGGCCGCCTCCACCCGGGAGGCGGTGTTGACCGTGTCGCCGATGACCGCGTACTCCACGCGGCCGCCGCCACCGACGGTGCCGGCGATCACCGGCCCCGAGTTGACCCCGATCCCGACCGAGACGCGGCCGGCGAAGGCAGCGCGCACGGTGGCGGCGATCTCGACCGCGGCGGTGACCGCGCGCTCGCCGTGGTCGGGAAGCGGCTCGGGCGCGCCGAACACGCCGAGCAGCCCGTCGCCGATGAACTTGTTGGCGTGCCCGCCGTGACAGAGCAGCACCGGCACCGCCAGCTCCCAGAGGTCGTTGAGCAGCGTCACCACCTCGCGCGGGCGGGCCGTCTCGGCAAATGAGGTGAAGTCCCGCACATCGAGGAACAGGACGCTCACCTCGAGCTCCTCGCCGGCGAGGTCGGCGCCCTCGGCGAGCACCCGCTCCGCCAGCCCCGGATCGACGTAGGCGCTGAACGCCCGACGCAGCCGCTCGCGCTCGTCGAGACCCTCGATCATCGTGTTGAACGACTGCGCCAGGCGCCCCGTCTCGTCCGTGGTGACGAGCGGGACGCGTGCGCTGAGATCGCCGGCCACCACCCGCTCGGTGGCCGTCTGCAGCTCGGCGATCGAGGCCGAGATCGAACGGGCGACGAGCACCACGAGCTCGAGCGAGATCGTGAACGAGACGGCGACCGCGATCAGCCACGAGATGCCGAGGTCGGCGAGATCGACGTGGTGGCCCTGGTTGGAGAGGCTCGCGACGACCACCCCGGTGATCACGTTGATGACCGGCGCGACTGCGAGCAGCCGCCAGCGCAGCGGCAGCCCGGGCACGTCGATCCGGAACTCGGGGGGCAGCGCGGCGGCGACCGGCTCCAGCACCGGGCGGGTGACGACCTCCATCGCGAAGTACCGCGCGATCAACCCATAGGCGATGACCGCCGTGCCGGCCGCGGCGATGATGAAGAACGAGTACCACGGCAGGCCGAGCAGCCAGACCGTGAACGCGGTGAACGGCAGGTAGGCGACGGTGAACGGGTAGAGCCGCACCCGGCGCACGTACTCCCTGGGCAAGGTCACCAGCGCGCGCCACGCGGCGGCAGTCAGCTCGGGCGTGCGCGCGGCGGCGGGGGTGCGCTCCCAGGCGCGCACCGGCCGCCACAGGCTGCGGGTGAGCTTGATCGAGGCGATGTTGTCGATCGCCACCAGCCCCTGTGACACCCCGATGATCGTGAGGAAGTGGGCCACGCTCATCGGCTGATAGAGCCGCAGCAGTCCCAGTCCCACGAGCGTCACCAGATGCGCGGTCCCGAACTGCGCCCAGACCAGCGCGTAGGAGTTGCGGCGCGCGATCGCCCGTATCGCCCGGTCGACGGGGTCCTTCATCGCACGACAGTCTGCCAGCGCGGGCGGTCTGGCTGCCGCGGACGCGTTCCTCGCGCTCGCTGCCCGCGCCGCAGCGCTGACGCGAGCCGGCGGGACGACGCGCGCGGGGGCCGCTCAGCCCGCAGGCGCGAGCGGCCCCTGCGCAAGCTGGCCTCGGACCATCATCGCCGAGGCCACGCCGAGCGCGTCCTCGCCCTGCAACCAGTGCGCGCCGACCTGGAACGCGGGCAACTGGTCGATGCCGGCGCTGCGCAGGGTCGCGCTCACCTCGCCGATCTCGTCGTCGCGCCAGTTCTCGCCCGCGGCCTCCAGGCATGCGCCGAGCGGAACCGCCGCCGCGGCAGCGGCCTCGGCGATCGTCTCCGGATCGTCGAGCTCGAAGCCACCGCAGAACGCGAGCCGGCTGGCGGCGAGCGCGAACGCCGGCCCCGCGCCGAGCTCGCAGGCGAACGCAGCCGCGCGCTGGGCGCAGGGCGCGCGCAGCGGGAACCGCTCAGGCCACATCAGCGGCAGCCGCAGCGCGCGGGCGCGCTGCTCGGCACGCGCGCGCGTGCGCGCGAGCGCTTCGCGCTCCTGTGGCCCGGGGGTGAGCGCCGAGCCGTCGACCGGGACCCATTCGGCACCCGGGAGCCGGCGCTCGACGCGCTCGGCGGCGAGGTATGAGAGCGGGCACGTGACGTCGAAGAAGAACGCGGCCGCGGGCGCCTCTTGACCCTCGCGTGCATGCGCGCGCTCGACCGGGAAATGGAGCAGTTCACCCAAGGGGGCCTCGCTTTGGAGCTACGCGGTGGCCGCGTGTCCGGATCACGGATATCGGCATTTCGCCGACCTGTAACGCGCAGCCGGCAAAAAACTGGCGCAAACCGCCGTGCACCGCCTGGTGGTGGTTTATGCTCCGGGCCTCGGGGAACGACCCCCGACGCCCAAGGAGCCGGACATGTCTCAGGTCCCGCCTGCGAAACGTCATCCGTACGACCAATGGTCTCCCGACGCTCGGGCGCTCGATCTCGTGGGCGATAAGTGGACCCTGCTGATCATCCGCGACCTGATTTCCGGACCACGGCGGTTCGTCGAGCTGCAGCGCGTGCTGCCGGGCATCTCGACCGAGCAGCTGCGCTCCCGTCTGAACCGGATGGTGGCCGACGGAATGCTCACCCGCCAGCGTTACCGGGAGGTGCCACCCCGGGTCGACTACGAGCTGACCGAGCGCGCTCGGGACCTCGCTCCGGTGCTCGGCGAGCTCGGGCGCTGGGGATACGAGTGGGCCTGGGGAGCTCCGCGGCCGAGCGAGCACGTCGACGTCGGCGCGATCTTCCGGCTGCTGCCGGGGCTCGTGCGCCCCGGGACGATCGCGCCCGGCTCGATCGCCCTCACCGCGCACGACGGCAACGGCGGCGGGCATGCGCTGCTCTCGATCTCCCCCCAGACGGTCACGATCGCCGAATCCTCGGAGCCGTTCACCGCGGACGCCTCGCTCACCGGGACCGTCGAGGCGTGGGTCCGCGCCCTCAGTCCGGCCGCCGACGCCGACGGGCTCGAGGGAGAGGGCCGCGCCGATCTCCGGGGCGCGGTGCTCGAGCTGCTCTCGCTCGGACATGACGCCGAGGAGGACGTCGCCTCGGCGGCTTCCTGACCGTCCGCGGGGCCGGTAACGTCCCGGGCCCCGCCCGGGTGGTGGAATTGGTCAGACACGGTCGCCTTAAGAGCGACTGCCTCGCGGCGTGAGGGTTCGAGTCCCTCCCCGGGTATCTCCTTGTCGGGCGCAACTTTCGCGCCGCTAACGTGCTCTGGAGGGCAGGAGCCGTCTCGGCGCCACCGCCCGTCATGACCTGATGGAAGCCTCTGCGCTGAAATATCACGCCGGGATCGGCCTTCCGAGCCGCAGCCCCCTGCTGCGTCTGCAGTCCGACGAGCGCCTGATCACCCTGCTGCGGCGCGGCAACACCTCGGCCTTCGAGGTGCTGGTGAGCCGCTACGAAACGCGGCTGCTGGCGTTCTGCCGCCACCTGCTCGGTTCCCGCGAGGACGCCGAGGATGTGCTTCAGGAGGTGATGACGGCCGCGTTCCACGCGATCGTCGCCGATGACCGGCCGATCAACGTGCGGCCGTGGCTGTACCGGATCGCCCGCAACCGCAGCCTCAACCACCTGCGGCGCACGCAGGCGATCGGCGTCGACTCGATGGACCACCATTTCGCCGAGCACGGCACCTCGACGGCCGACAAGGTGCACAAGCGCGAAGAGTTCCGGATGCTCGTCGGAGACATCCAGGGATTGCCGGAGACCCAGCGCACCGCGCTCGTCCTGCGCGAGATGGACGCGCTCTCCTACGAGCAGATCGCCGAGGCGATGGAGACGACGGTCTCGAGCGTCAAGTCGCTGCTCGTGCGCGCGCGTGTGTCGTTGACCGAGGCGGCCGAAGCGCGGTTGCTCAGCTGCGACGAGGTTCGCATGGAGCTCGCGGCGATCGCCGAGGGGCTGCAGAAGCGACCGAGCCCGCTCGTCCGCCGGCACCTCAAGGACTGTAAGCGCTGCTCCGCGTTCCGGACCCAGCTGAGGGCGACCAACAAGGCGCTCGCCGCGCTGCTGCCCGTCGGGCCGCTCGTCGTGTTCAAGAAGCTCGCCTTCCTGCACCTCGGCCATTCCGCCGGGTACGGCGCGGGCTCGACCGCCGGTGCGACCGCGGCGGGATCGACCGCCAGCGCGGGCGCGGGCGCCGCGATCGGCGCCTCGACGGCGGTCGGCGGCGGCTCGATGATCTCGGCCGGGATGGGCGCCGTCGCCACCAAGGCGGCCGCCGGGCTCGCCGCCGCGGTGATCGTCACCGCCGGCGCGGTCGAGGTCGACCAGCAGCACTCCCACCATCCGGCCACGCCCGTCGCCTCGGCCCCCGTGCACCAGGCAAGCCAGGACATCGCGCCGGTGCAGTCCTACTCCGAGAAGCCGTCGACCGTCGCCGTCCAGCATCGCGCGCCGCAGCATCCCACCGGCGGGAGCGCCATCGCGGCAGGGCGCCACGCGACCACCACGACGAAGACCACCTCCACCACGGCGAGCACCCCCACGACGTCGACCACAACCACCTCGACGCCGACGACCGGCACCACCACGACCGGCACGACCACCGGGACGGCGACGGGAACGACCACCACCACGTCGACCGATCCCGGGACGACGCAGACGCAGACCGACCCGACGACGGTCCCGACGACGACCACGACCCCGGCGCCGCCGCTCTCGAGCCCGACGACCCCGGCCGAGCCGACGACCACGCCGACCTCGACACTCCCGGGCGCCACCGCGCCGACCACCACGACCGCTCCGACGTCGACGGGCACCGTGCCCACGACGACCACCGGCACGGCCGCGACCGCCCCCGCGCCGACCGGGCAGGCGACCGCGCCGGTCACCCCGCCGGCGCGGCCGTGGCATTCCAGGCACGGCAAGCGCTCGGCCGGGCTGCTCGCCGTCTCCCAGGCCCGCTGAGCACTCACGGCCGGGCGGCGGCGGCGAACGTCCGGCCGGTGAACAGGCGCAGCGGCACCATCGGCTCCGGCGTCCTCGCCTCCCAGCGCGCGAACCCGCCCAGCAGAGCGATGCCGGCCGCAAGCGTGACGAGCACCTCCGGACTGCCCCACCCCGTGAGCCAGGCACTAAGCTCGCGCGGCGATGATCGATTTCGACCACTTCATGGAGGTCGACATGCGGATCGGCCGCGTGACCGCGGTCGAGGAGTTCCCGCAGGCGCGCAAGCCGGCGTGGAAGCTGACGATCGACTTCGGGCCGGAGATCGGCGTCAAGCGCTCGTCGGCGCAGATCACGCACTACGGCCGTGAGGAGCTCGAGGGCACGCTCGTGACGGCGGTCGTCAACTTCCCGCCCCGGCAGATCGGCCCGTTCATGTCCGAGGTGCTGGTGCTCGGCGCGCTCGATGACGAGCGCGGCGTGGTTCTGCTGCGACCGGACCGCGGCGCCGAGCCGGGCGCTCGGATCGGCTGACCCGCGCCGGTGCGGGTCGCGATCCTCCCGCCGGCCCCCGCCGCGTACCGCGAGCCGCTGTTCGAGGCGCTCGCGGCGCGCGCGGACATCGAGCTGCGGGTCATCTACCAGTCGAGCGCGCCGGCCAGCTGGGAGGGGGCGCCCGGCTTCTTCCCGACCGAGCACCCCTACCCGGCCGAGCACCTGCGCGCCCGCCAGCGCGCGCGGCCCGGACGCAGCCCGATCGTGGTGCCGGCCGGGGTCGAGGCCTCGCTGCGCGCGTTCGATCCCGACTGCGTGATCGCCGTCGAGTACGGGGCCGCGTCCCTGCGCGCGCTCGCGTGGTCCCGCCTGCATCGGCGCGGGTTCGTCATCTTCAGCGACTGCACCCCGCTGATCGACCCGCTGCTCTCCCCCGGCCAGCTGACCCTCCACCGGCTGCTCGCCCGCCACGCCGATCAGATGATCGTGGTGAGCTCGGCCGGTCGCCGGCGCCTGGAGGCGTTCGGGGTGGCGCCGGAGCGGATCACGCTCGCGCCCCAGCAGGGCGACCTCGCGCCAATCCGCGCGGCGGCCCGCGCGCGGGAGGCGGGCGATCGGGACGGTCGCCTCGTCGTGGCGAGCGCGGGCCGGCTCGTGCCCGACAAGAACTTCGGAGCGCTGATCGAGGCGGCCGCCCGCGCCGACCCGGCCGGCGAGCGGCTGACGCTGCAGATCGCGGGCGCCGGCTTCGAGGAACCGGCGCTGCGCGGGCTCGCCGCCCGGTTCGGCCTCACCGTCGAGTTCCTGGGTGCGGTCGCGCCCGCGGCGATGGGCGATTTCTACGCGCGCGCGGGAGCGTTCGCGCTGGTGAGCACGTTCGAGCCGTTCGGCGTCGTGGTGCGTGAAGCGGTTGCCGCGGGGCTGCCGCTCATCTGCAGCCGTCGCGCGGGCGCGGCCGGCGACATCGCGGTGGAGGGGCGAAACGCGATCCTCGTCGAGCCCGAGGACGTGGAGGTGATCGCGGCCGCGCTCACCCGGCTGGCCACCGATGCCGGGCTGCGCGCGACGCTCGCCGCGGGCAGCCGCGCGATCGACTCCGAGGGCACGGGCGCGGACGTCGCGGGATTCGCGGCGGCGGCCCATGCCGCCGCCGCGCGCCGCGGCAGATCACGCGCTCACTGACCGACGGAGAAGAGCGCCTCCAGGTCGTGGCGCGAGTACGCCTCGAAGGCGACCATCGTCTGGGTCCGCTTGACGCCCTGGAGCTGCGAGAGCTGCCCGGTCACGACCTGGGCGAGCTGGTCCTGATCACGCAGCCGCAGGATCGCGACGAAGTCCCACTCGCCCGTCACCGAGTACGCCTCGGCGACACCGTCGATCGAGGCGAGCTCGCCTCCGAGCGTGCCGAGCGCCGACGCGTCGGCCTGGACGAGCACGATCGCGTGGGTCATACGGTGTGCGAAGCGCCCGACTCGAGCACGACGGCGGTCGCATCGAGCGTCTTGTCGATGTCGGTCGCGAACGCGTTCACATCGGTCTCGATCGCCGGGAACGTGTCGTAGTGGCACGGGATGATCGTCTTGGCCCCGACGAAGTCCGCCGCGATCACGGCATCGTGGCGGTCCATCGTGAAGTGCCCGCCGATCGGCAGGATCGCCACGTCGACCTGACCGGAGCGCCCGACCAGCTGCAGGTCGCTGAACAGGCACGTGTCACCTGCGTGGTAGACGACCGCCCCGCCGATCTCGACGCGAATGCCGGCGGGATGGTTGTGCTTGCCCGACGGCGTCGAGGAGTCATGCCAGGCCGGGTAGTACTTGACGCTTCCCCAGTCGAACGTGTGGGTGCCGCCGTAGTTGGGCCCGATCGTCTCGATGCCCTCCTCGCCGAGCTCGCCGGCGAGCTCGGTCGTCGCCACCACCGGCGCACCGGTGCGCTTGGCGATCGCGACCGTATCGCCGACGTGGTCGGGGTGGCCGTGGGTGAGCAGGATCGTCGTCGGGTTCAGCTCGTCCGCGCTCACCGCCGCCTTCGGATTGCCGGTGAGGAACGGGTCGATGAGCACGACCGCGTCCCCGTCGGTGAGCGTGAACGCGGCGTGGCCGAGGAAGCGAATGTCCATGGGGTCAGTCCTCCTGTTGTCTGGTCGAATCCTGCGGTGCCGGCAGACCCTCGAGCGTGCGCTGCAGCTCGAAGCCGACGGCGACGCCGACGAGCATCCCGAGGCGGGTCTCCTCGGCCATCAGCGTGCGCACCGCGCGCAGCCGGGTGTCGTGGTCGCCCGCGGCGACCGCATCCTGCACCGCCTGGTTGTGAGCGGAGTCAAACCATCCGCCGTCGGCGAGCGCCGCGGCGAGGACCCGCTGCAGCGACGGCGCGGCCCGCGTCACCAGGTCCTGCCCGTCCCGCAACCGGCCGGGCTCGTTCAGCTGCTCGATCGCGGCGTCGAGCTCCTCGTCGGTGTATGCGCGCTCGGGCACGGCTGTCGATCATATGCAGCACGCGGTGCCCGGCGAGCGTCACGTGACGCGGCGGCCCGGCAGAGCCTGGAATGCGCTCAGCGAGCGGCGGCGGTGCGGGCGAGCGGCAGTCCGATCAGGAACCCGGCGCCGACCCCGACGATGTCGGAGATCCAGCTCGCCTGGACGATGGCCAGCGGCATCAGCGCGACCGCGACGGCGATCACCGCGGCGCCGATCAGGTCGCCGTCGGTCTCGCCGCTGCGCGAGAACTCGATCAGGTCCGGTACCGCCCAGGCGCACGCCATCGCCAGCGCGGCTCCGCCCGCGCCCAGCACGATCGCCGAGCTCTGCACGGCGACGGTGGCGGCGAGCCCGCCGATGCCGCCGATCACGAACAGCGCGAGCGGGACGAGCGGCCCGTGGCGGCGCTCGAGCAACCAGCCGAACAGCCCCATGGCGCCGAGCACGATGAACGCGTACCCGGTGTTGTTGTAGGCGAACGCCGCGGTCACCAGGCGCCACCATTGCCCGTTCGGGGTGCCGGCGATGATCAGGTTGGAGCCCTGGCCGCCGAGATCGGTACGCCACAGCAGGCAGCCGACGAGCCCGGCGAGCACCAGCGCGAGCGTCAGATAGGGGCGGCGGTCGCCGCGGATGCCGGGGATCTCACCCGGGCGCAGGCGGCTGAGCAGCGGGGCGGGCGGGCGGCGCGAGCGGCGCGTTCGCTTCTCCGCCGGACGCTGATCGCGATCGAGCTTCGGCGCCCGCTTGCGGAGCCGGTTGCCGCAGTACGGGCACTCGGTGATGTACGGGCTGACCTCAGAACCGCAGTTCTTGCAGATGACGAAGAGGTCGGGACCGCCAGTGCCCACGAACCGATTGTAGAACCGGCCCGAGCCCCTTCTGACCGGTTCGGCTGCGTCAGACGCGCGTGGCGGTGACGATCTCCGCCATGACCTCGCGCAGGTCGTGGTTGGCCTCGTACACCACCACCTGCCGGGCGGCCCCGTTGCCGCGTGTGAGCAGGTCCTCCACGGCCTCAAGCTCGGACTCCGAGCCGAGGTCCTGGCAGTGCTCGCGCATGCGGTCGATCAGCCTGCGCGCGAGCTCGCGGGTGGTGACGCGATCGGAGCTCGGCAGGTCGACGAGCTCACCCTCCAGCCCGTGCCGGGCGGCGAGCCACTTGTTCTCATCGATCATCTCGAACGGGTAGCTCGACAGCTGCTTGCCGGCATCGAAGTGCTCGGCGAGCTCCTTGACCATCGCCTGCACGAGCGCCGCGAGCCCGAGCGAGTGCTCGATGTGGGTCTGGGAGTCCATCACCCGCACCTCGACGGTCCCGAATTTCGCGTGCGGGCGCACGTCGTGCCACAGATATGTGTAGTCCTCGATGACCCCGGCGCGGGTCATGAACTCGATCTGGGCCACGTAGTCGTCCCAGTTGTCATAGGTCGGCGGGATCCCGACGCGCGGGAACGCGCGGAAGATCGGCGTCCGGGTCGACGCGAGGCCCGTGGCCTGAGCGCGCCAGAACGGGGAGTTGGCCGACAGGCCGAGCAGCACCGGCAGGTGGACGCGCATGCCGTTGGCGACGTGGATCGCCTTGTCGGGCCCGTCGACCCCGACGTGGACGTGCATCCCGAAGATCAGCTCCTGGCGGGCGACGAAACGCAGCGCGGAGATGATGTCGCGGTAGCGCGGCCGGGCGACGATCCGCTGGTCCTCCCACATCGCGAACGGATGCGTGCCGGCGGAGCCGATCGCCATCCCCTTGGAGGCGGCGATCTGCGCGACCTGACGGCGCAGCCCGCGCAGCTGCTCGTCGGCCTCGGTCATGTCGGCGCACGGGTCGGTGGAGATCTCCAGCACCGACTCCATCAGCTCGGGCTTGATCTGACCCTTGGGCGAGGAATCGAGCATCGCCTCGATCGCGTTGACCAGCTCATGGGTCTCGCCATCGAGGATCATGAGCTCCTCCTCGATGCCCAGCGAGTACGCGTGTCCCTCGAAGCGGTGCTCCATCGAAGTGCGCAAGCCTACGAGGTACGGGGGCAGATTCCGAGGGGCCCGCCCTCAGCACCCCGGATCGGGGAGGTCCGAGAGGCGACCGGCGGGGGCTGAATCAATTCTTGCACCGGTGGTAGCCTGCCCCACCGATGGCCTTGAAGATGCGTCAGAGCCTTGCTCAGATCGAAGAGGAGTTCCTCTTCGAGACTCAGCAGGACCGCAGCCGCCAGGAGTCATTGCGCAAGCAGGCCGTGCGCCGCTCGCGGGTGCGCGCGGTGCAGCGCGAGCGCAAGCGTGGCTCGACGCGCTACTGGGTGCTCGTGTTCAGCATGGTGCTCACGGCGCTGCTGGTCACCGCGGGCATGTTCGAGTCGCTGTACCTGCTGCTCAGCTAGCTGTGCGCGCGCCCGTCCGGCGCGCGCAGATCAGCTCTCGGTCTCGGAGTCGCCGAGGCTGCGGAGCGCGGCGTCGACCTCGTGGCGGGCGGTCTTGTCCTCGCTCGGCTGCTCGTCCTGGATCTCGAGGTAAACCTCCTTGCGAAACACAGGAACGTCGCGCGGAGCCTGGATCCCGATGCGGACCTTTTCGCCCATGATCGCCAGCACCGAGACCTCGATGTCGTCCCCGATCATGATGCTTTGATTCGATTTGCGCGTCAACACCAGCACTTTTGTGGGCCTCCCGGCTCGGAATCGGTCGCGGGGACGACTTGGCGGGGGGTATTACCACTAGGTGAGTGGCGCCTTCCCTCTCGGTTCGCTGAGGATAGCGGTGGGGTCTGACGGCTCGCAAGGGAGAGGACGGATTTTGCACGGGTAGCCGCTGGAGGCGGGTTGTAACCGACGGCTGTACTACTCTCCGTCCGCAAATGGCAAGACGCTCACTCAGACCCGAACTCAACCGAATCCGCGCGTGGGTCCGCCAGGGCAGGACTGACGCCTGGATCGCGCATCAGCTGGAGGTCACCGTCCAGCAGATCCAGGCGTTCAAGCGCGACCAGCAGCTCGAGGCCTCCGACGAGGCCGAGAACGGCACCGCAGCGGATTTCGACGCGGAGATCGATCTGCGCGCCGAGGACGATGCGCTGATCGCAGCCGAGCTCGACGCCGCCGCGGCCGAGAGCGCCGAGACCGAGGAGGACGAGGACGAGGCGGAGAAGCCCGTCCGCCGTCGCCGCGGCCGGCGCGGAGGTCGTGGAGGTCGAGGCCGGCGCCGCTCCGGGCCGCTCGAGGCGACCTTTGACCACGGTGAGGAGGGCTACGGACTGTGGCTCGACCCCGCCGTTCAGGATGACCCCGTGTATGCCGAGCACTGGGCGGGACACCGCCCGGTCGAGGTCTCGATCGAAGAGGATCAGATCATCATCCGCCGCGCCGGCGACTCCGATGACGGAGACGACGGCGACGACGGCGACGACGACTGACATTCGGTGACCGTGTCCGGGCCGCGACTCGCGCGCCCGGACGCGTCAGCCGCCCGGGTCAGATCTCCGGGTCGCCCTGATCGGTGATCCGCCTGCCGGTCGAATAGTCGGCCGCGCCACGGGCGTAGCGCGCAAACCCCGCTCCCGCGACGGTCGTCAGGTCCCACGCCTCGGGCGTCGAGGGCGCCACCCGCACCGCGATGTCGAAGCACCAGTCCGTGCCCTGCTCGATGTACAGCGCGGCCAGCTCCTGCGTGGTGTACGGGCCACCGAGCCGGCGCGCGAGCTCGTTGACGATCGCGTCGACGACGCGCTCGGCCGCGGCCCGCTCCCGACCCTGCAACGCGGCAAGGCGGCGGCCGCCGTCCTGCCAGAGGCCGATCAGGTCCTCGTAGCGCGGTGTGCTCATCGCGCGCTCCCGGCTGGGGCACGCCGAGGGCCGGTCAGCGGGCCGAGTGGCCGGTGATGGCGTAGGGCTGCTCGCCGGCGCGGGTCATGCCGAGCTGACGGGCGCGGCGGATGATCGTCGTCGGGTCGTTGAGCGTCTGCTCGCTGCGCAGCAGCTGCGCGTGGCGGATCTCCAGCGAGCGGACGATTGCGTTCTGCTGGGCGTTCTGCGAGCGCGTGGAGAGGTAGGAGACCGCATGCTCGGCGTACAGCGCGAGCACCGCCCCCAGGACGACGAGCAGCGCGATGCGCCCGAGCCGTTCCCAGCGGACCCGGATCGCGGCCGAGCGCAGCGGGACGTGTCGCGGCGCGGCGCGGCCGGTCGAGCGCGCCTGCTGCCGTTCGGCCGCACGGGCACGGGCGGTCGAGCCCGAGGCGGACGAGGCCGCGCCCGCGGTCGAGCGGACGCGTGCGGCGGAGGAGGCTGAGCGAGCGGGCGGCATTCCTGAACGCCTTCGTTCGACGGAGCCGGTCTCCTTCCTGCCGCACGCTCACCTGCATCACAGAACGAGAATCGCGCGATCCGCACCCGCTCCTGGGCAAAATGCTGCAACTCCTCACGGCGTCCCCCGTCGGCGACGCGCCGCTACTCCCGGAACGCCGACCGCCCCGGATAGGTCGCCTCGCTCCCGAGCGCCTCCTCGATCCGCAGCAGCTGGTTGTACTTGGCCACGCGGTCCGAGCGCGATGGCGCGCCGGTCTTGATCTGCCCACAGCCGGTCGCCACCGCCAGGTCGGCGATCGTCACATCCTCGGTCTCCCCCGAGCGATGCGACATGACCGCCGAGTAGCCGGCCTCCTTGGCCATCCGGATCGCGGCGAACGTCTCGGTCAGCGTTCCGATCTGGTTGACCTTGATCAGGATCGAGTTGCCGACGCCCGCGTCGATGCCGCGCTTCAGGCGCTGGGTGTTGGTGACGAACAGGTCGTCGCCGACGAGCTGTAGGTGCTCGCCGAGGCGCTCGGTGAGCGTCTTCCACCCGTCCCAGTCCTCCTCGTCCATGCCGTCCTCGATCGAGATGATCGGGTAGCGCTCGCACAGCTCAGCCCAATACCCGGTCAGCTCGTCGGCGGACAGGGTGCGACCCTCGTGCTCCAGCACATAGCCCTCACCCTCCTGGAACAGCTCGGAGACCGCCGGGTCAAGCGCGATCGCCACCTGCTCGCCGGGCTCGTAGCCGGCGGCCCTGATCCCGGAGACGAGCAGCTCCAGCGCCTGCTCGTTGGACTCCAGGTCGGGGGCGAAGCCACCCTCGTCGCCGACGGTCGTGCCGTGTCCCTGCTCGTGCAGGGTCTGCTTGAGCGCGTGGAAGGTCTCGGCGCCCATCTTCAGCGCCGCGGAGAAGCTCTCAGCGCCGACCGGAACGATCATGAACTCCTGGAAGTCGACCGCGTTGTCGGCGTGCGCGCCGCCGTTGAGGACATTCATCATCGGCACCGGCAGCACGTTGGCGGTCTCACCACCCAGGTAGCGCCACAGCGGCTGGCGCTCCTCCGCGGCCGAGGCGTGTGCGGCGGCCAGGGACACGGCGAGGATCGCGTTGGCGCCGAGGCGCGACTTGTTGGGGGTCCCGTCGAGCGAGATCAACGTGCGATCGAGCGCCGCCTGGGCGGCTGCCTCCATCCCGCGGATGTGTGTCGCGATCTCCCCGTTGATGTTCTCGACCGCGCGGGAGACGCCCTTGCCCATCCACTGATCTCCTCCGTCGCGCAGCTCGGTCGCCTCGAACTCGCCGGTCGAGGCGCCGGAGGGCACGGCCGCCCGGCCCCAGGCTCCGGACTCGACCGACAGCTCGACCTCCACGGTCGGGTTGCCGCGGCTGTCCAGGATCTGGCGGGCGTGCACATGCTCGATCTGGCTCATGGGGCGGATCGGTCTCCTCGGTGATGGACGGCGCGGACGTAGTACGAGAGCTGGTCCTCGAACGACAGATCGTCCCAAGTTCCGCCCTCGGATGCGGCCAGCTGGGACGCCGCGGTGACGGTGTCCCGGAAGCGGCCGCTCGCATCGCGCAGGGCGAGCTCCGGGTCGACCCTGCGCACCCGGGCGAGATTGACCGCGGCGAACAGCAGGTCGCCGATCTCTCGATCTCCCGCCTGCGGCGCCGCGGCTGCCTCCACCACGGCGTGCAGCGCATCGACGGGCTGCGACGGATCAGAGGCGGCAGGATCGAACCCCGAGCTCGCCGCCCGGCGCTGGACCTTGCGGGCGTAGAGCGGTCCCGGGAGGTTCTCCGGCACCTCGCCGAAGATCCCGGGCTCGCGTCCGGCCTCGTCCTGCTTGATCCGGTCCCAGTTGCGCAGCACCTCGCCGGCGTTCTCCACCTCGGCCTCGCCGAAGACATGTGGATGGCGGCGGATCAGCTTCTCGGTGACGTGCTCCGCGACCGCGGCGAGGTCGCCGGCGCCACGCTCCTGCAGCAGCATCGCCAGGAAGTGGACCTGGAAGAGAACGTCACCGAGCTCGTCGAGCAGCTTGGCGTCGTCGCCCGAGCGGGCCGCGTCGGCCAACTCATAGGCCTCCTCGACCGTGTGCGGCACGATCGAGCGCTCGTCCTGCTCGCGGTCCCACGGGCAGTCGCGCCGCAGCCGGTGGGTGATCGCGTCCAGGCGCTCCAGCGCCCGCGCGACCTCGCTCACTTCGAGGTCGTGGCCGTCGTCGTCGAGCTGCTCGTCGCCGGGGTGGTCGACGGCGTCGTCGACGGAGCCGTCGAAGGCGCGGTGCTCGTCGTCTTGGGCTTCTTGTAGCCCTTGCAATCCTGGATCACGTAGTACTTCGCGCAGATCGTGCGAGCTCCGTACAGCGCCTTGGCCTTCTTGTTGACCGTGGCGGTGGCGGTCTGCTGCTTGGTGCCGGAGAGCGTCTGCTTGATCTGCGGCGTGGCCTTGGCGAGCGACTGCTTGGTGGCCGGCGTGACCTTGATCACCTGCACGACGTAGTAGCCGAACGACCCCTTGACCGGGCCGACGAGCTTGCCCTTGGGCGCGGCGAACGCGGCGGTGGACAGCGCGGCATCCTGCTGGCCCTTGGAGACGTTCTCAAGCAGTCCGCCGTTGTCCTTGGTCGTCGGATCGGTTGAGTACTTCTTGGCCACCGTCTTCCAGCTCTGGCCGCTCTTCAGCGCGGCAAGCGCCTTCTGAGCGTTGGCCTGGGTCTTGGCGAGCACGATCCGCATGTTGCGTGTCTCGGGCGTGCCGAAGGTCGAGGCATGCGCCTTGTAGTAGGCGGCGATGTCGGCCTTGGTGACCTTGGTGTTGTACTTGGCCTCGAGCTTCTGCAGCGCGAGCGTCTCACGCGTACGCCAGTTGATGTCGGCGGTCGTGTAGCCGTACTGCTTGAGGAACTTGGCGAACGCTGCGTTCGTCTTGATCCCCTGCGCCTTCTTTTCCTTATCGAGCTGCTTGTTGATCTCGGCCTGCGTGATCGTGATCCCGAGCTTGTGCGCGTACGCCTGGTACCAGTAGCCCTCGATGAAGAACTGCATCACCTCGGTGGAGAGCTGCGTGAAGACGCCCTGGCAGGTCTTGCGGACCGCGGCGTCGCTCTCCTTCTTGAGCTGCGGGTAGCCGGCCTTCGCCTCCGCGATACAGGAGGTGAACTTCGGCGGATCGTTCGGGACGATGATCGGCTGATTCGGAGTCTGCGCGGACTGCGACTTGACCACCAGGTACATCCAGTGGTTGAGCGCGCGCGTGGAGATCGGGTTCCCCGCGACATTGGCGACCGCTCCCGAGGGCACCCCGCCGCTCGAGCCACAGCCGGCCACCAGCAGTGCGATGCCCACAAAAAAGGCGCCAAGCGCCGGAATCAACCTACGAGACTTCATCGGCGGCCGATACTAGCGTCGAATTCTCGGCGGGAGCGGATCCCGGGCCGAGACTTCACAGGCTCTTATCTGCTCTGCCGCTCACGCGGCCGCGACGCGATGCTCGGCGTCGCTCGCGTCCCCGTCGGCGTCGCGCATGACCGCGAGCAGCACGTCGGCGGCGTGCATGATCTCGGGAAAGCGCTCGCCGGGTTCCTTGGAGACGCGCACCGAGAGCTGCGACTTGCCCGACTCGTACAGCGCGCCGGGGATCTCGGCGCGGATCTTCTTGGCGCGCACCGAATCCATCTCGATCGGGGTCACCGCCAGCCGGTCGCCACGGACGGCGACGTTCTGGGCGCCGGCCTGACCGAGCTTGATGCGGGCCTGCTGCAGCGCGATCAGGTTCGACATCGGCTCGGGCAGCTCACCGAACCGGTCCTCCAGCTCGTCGCGCAGCGCCATCAGGTCCGCCACCTCGCGGGCGCCGGCGACGCGGCGATGGACATCGACCTTCGCCTGCTCGTAGGGGATGTAGTCGGCCGGCACGTAGGCGTCGACGTTGACGTCCAGCCGCACCGGCTCCCAGTCCTCGGCCCCGCCGCCGTCCTCGCCCTCCATCGACTCGACGGCCTCGTCGAGCATCCGCATGTAGAGCTCAAAGCCAAGCGCCGCGACGTGCCCGGACTGTTCGTCGCCGAGCAGGTTGCCGGCGCCGCGCAGCTCGAGGTCGCGCATCGCGATCTTGAAGCCGGCACCGAGCTCGGTGTAGTCCGACAGCGCCGACAGCCGCTGCGCCGCCTCGGGGGTGAGCGCTGCCGCGCTTGGATACAGCAGATAGGCGTAGGCACGCTCGGTGGAGCGCCCGACGCGGCCACGGATCTGGTAGAGCTGCGAGAGGCCGAACATGTCGGCGCGCTCGACGATCAGCGTGTTCGCCTGCGGGATGTCGATCCCGGACTCGACGATCGAGGTGCAGACGAGCACGTCCGCGTCCCCTCGCAGGAACGCCATCATCCGCTCCTCGAGCTGACCGTCCTCCATCTGCCCGTGGGCGACGAGGAATTTCATCCCGGGGCACAGGCCGCGCAGGCGCACCGCCGTCTCGTCGATCGTCTCGACGCGGTTGTGCAGGAAGAACGCCTGGCCGTGGCGCTCCTTCTCACGCAGCAGTGCGCGGCGCACGAGCTCCTCGTCGTACTCGCCGACGAACGTCTTGACCGGCCGCCGGCCCTCGGGCGGGGTCTCGATGACGCTGATGTCCCGCACGCCGGCGAGCGACATCTGCAGCGTGCGCGGGATCGGGGTGGCCGACATCGCGATCACGTCGACGCGCAGCTTCAGCTGGCGCAACAGCTCCTTCTGCTTGACCCCGAAGCGCTGCTCCTCGTCGACGACGAGCAGCCCGAGGTCCTTGGGGCGCACGTCGCGGCTGAGCAGCCGGTGGGTCCCGATCAGGATGTCGACCTCGCCGGCGCCGAAGCGCGCGATCGCGTCCTTCTGCTCGGCGGCGGAGCGAAAGCGCGAGACGTGCTCGATCGTCACCGGGTAGTCCTTGAGCCGCTCGGAGAACGTCCCGAAATGCTGCTGGGCGAGGATCGTCGTCGGCGCCAGCACCATCACCTGCTTGCCGTCCTGAGCCGCCTTGAACGCGGCACGGAGCGCGACCTCGGTCTTGCCGTAGCCGACGTCGCCGCAGATCAGGCGGTCCATCGGGCGCGCCGCCTCCATGTCGCTCTTGACGAACTCGATCGCGTCGCGCTGATCGGGCGTCTCGGTGTAGGGGAACGCGTTCTCGAACTCGATCTGCCATTCGGTGTCGGGCGGGAACTCGTGGCCCGCGCGGCGCTTGCGCTCGGCGTACAGGTTGAGCAGCTCGCCGGCCAGCTCCTGCGCGGCGCGCCGCGCACGGGACTTGATCGTCTCCCAGCGGGTGCCGCCGAGCTTTGAGAGCGGCGGGTGCGCCCCGCCCCCGCCGACGTAGCGGGAGATCTTGGCGAGCTGGTCGACCGGGACGAACACCTTGTCCGAGCCGGCGTACTCGAGGTAGAGGTAGTCGCGTGTGACGCCGGCGACGGTCTTCGTGTCAAAGCCGGCGAAGCGGGCGATCCCGTGGTCCTCGTGGACGACGATGTCACCGGTGCGCAGGTCCGCGAACGAGCGCAGCACGCCGCGGCGACGGGTGCCCGATCCCGTCGAGCGCTCACCGCGCCGGCGCTGGAACAGCCGCTGCTCGGGGATCACGGCGAGGTGGAACTGCGGTGCGATGAACCCCTGGGACAGGCGCGCCTGGACCATCAGCAGACGTCCGTCGGACTCCGAGGTCGGCGCGGTCGCCTCGTCGCCGAGCCAGCGGACCTTCAGCCGCCCGAGGTTGTAGGCGAAGCGCTCCCCGATCCCCCGCTGGGCGAACGCGAGCACGGTGCGATAGCCCGACCGGGTGAGCTTCTCGAGCTCGGGCTCTGCCTCCTTGAGCCCGCGCGCGGCGATGTCGGCGGTCTGGGCGCGGAACGCGAACGCCTGGTCCTGGTCGATGCTCGTGAGGCGGATGCGAACCCGCGCCCCGAGCTCTGAGAGGATCGCGTCGGGGTCGACGTAGAGGTGCTGGGCGTCCTGGTCGGCGAGCGCCGCGGAGACGTCCTGCCAGTGGTCGGCCAGCGAGGGCGCGAGGTCCTCGGCGCCGGCGATCAGCACCGCCGCCTGCTCGCCGATCAGCTCGAGCAGCGGATGGAAGCGGTCGACCGGGAGCAGCTCGGCGATATCCGGGCGCTCATCGGGGTCCTCGAGCGCGGCGATCTCGGCGAGCTCCCGGTGCTCGGCCGCGAGCTCGGCGGCGGGCGCCACCTCAACGCACTCGGTCTCGCCGAGGGAGCGCTGGGTGAACGTGGAGAACCAGCGCAGCGACTCGACCTCGTCACCGAACAGGTCGACCCGCACCGCGCGGTCCTCGGTCGCCGGGAACAGGTCGAGCAGCCCGCCGCGGATGGCGAACTGGCCACGGTCCTCGACCTGGTCAACGCGCTCATACCCGGAGGCGACGAGCTCCAGCGCGGTCTCGTCGAGATCCATCAGCTCGCCGGTGCGCAGCACGAACGGGTGCGGTCGCAGCGCGCGCTCCGGCACCTTCTCAGACAGCGCCACCGCCGAGACGACGATCACCGGCGCCTGGGCGTCAGCATCGACAGGCGGTTCGAGCAGCGCGTCGAGCGCGGCGATGCGCAGGCCGACCAGGTGGGGCGGCGGCGCGAGGTGCGACTCGTAGGTGACGCCGCGGCTCGGGTAGTACCGGACCGGACGCGGCTCCAGCCAGGTCTTCAGCCCGGTCGCCAGGTCACGGGCGGCGCGGTCGTCGCCGGCCACGACGATCGCGGGGCGCTCGGGGTCGCGGTCGAGCAGCGCCGCGATCAGATACGGCCGCAGCGACTGGGAGACGAACGCCTCCCCGCCGTCGCGCGCAAGCGCGGCGGTCTGCGGATCATCATCGGCGTGAGCGAGGAGCGGGCGAAGCATCGAGAGCGGCGCTTACGAGTCTAGGAGCGCGCTCGAGGCGTTTCGCCATCTCGCCGGACACACCCAGGAGACCGCAATCTCAACCCGGTCCCCTGGGAGTGTCCGGACAGGAGCGTCTCAGCTCACGGAGAACCCCTCGAACGTGGCGATGGCGGTCACCCCGGGATCGTGCGAGACCTCGAACATGCCGGCGTCCTGCGTCGTCGCCTGGCCGGGGACGGTCACGGTCCCGACGGTCTGCCAGCTGGTCCCGTCCGTCGACCAGGAGCCGGTGTAGGTGTCCGCCGTCGTCTTGACGAGCCTCAGGTAGACCGGCACCGACGAGGGGATCGTCCCGTTGGGCGGGGTGACGTTGTCGATGTACTGCCCGCCGTTGTCGTCGTACTCGAGCTGGATCCCACCGGACGGCGAATCGAACAGGATCACGCCCTCCGGGGCCGTGCCCGCGGCGGCGATGTCGTTGCGGACCATGATCCCCGCCTTCGCGTAACCCGCGAGGTTCTGCTCGCTGGTCACTTCCACCGTGACCGTCGACCCGGTCGTGACCGCGCCCGGCCGGTAGATCGCGCTGTAGTCATCAGCGCCGGTGTAGACGTCCGCACCCGCCCCCTCGATTCCGAACTGATCGCCGACCTCGGAGAACGTCGCCGGCGCGTCGGTCGCCGAGGAGTAGGTGAGGTACGGCGGTTGCGGCGCGGGGCCGGTGAGCGTGACCGCGGTCTGACTCGTCTGATGGTGATAGTGCCCGGCCCAGTCGTCGACCGAGCTCGCGGTGAGCGTGCCCGCCTGGAACGGCTGCGTCGCGGCCGGCGCGGAGACCGCGTAGGCGGCCGTCACCGTGGCTCCCGGCGCGACCGTCGCCGCGCTCGTCGGCCCTTTCGCGGTCACCGTCCAGCCGCTCGACGCCGACAGCGTGAGGTGGACGTGGTGGACCGGCTGCACGCCGTCGTTGTTGAACGTGACCTTCTCGGTGAACGTGTCATCGCCGGTCACCTGCGTCTTGCCCGAGATGCCGAGCACGGTGAGCGGCGGGGTCGGGCGGTTGTTCGTCCGCGGCCGCACGCGCAGCAGCGCGACGCCGTGGGAGGGGACCGCCTCGTCGATGCGCCCGCCGGTCTCACGGCGAGTGTGGTTCCAGAGATCGTCGACGATGTACTCCTGCCCGCCGGGGAGACCGAGCGCCTTCAGCTTGGTCGAGATCACCTCCGCGCCCGGGCCGGTGTTGAACAGGCCGACGACGGCGTCGCCCGACGGTTCCTTCTTCGTGAACACCTGGGTGGTCGGCTCGTTGACGATCCGGTGCGCGTCGATGGCGTCCTGATCGACGGAGATCACCGCCCGGTTGCGCAGGTAGGAGAGGTCGAGCGGATCGAGGTTGGTGAGATCGGTGCCGAGGATGAACGGCGAGGCGCCGAGCGCCCACAGGCTCATCTGGGTCTGGCGTTCATCGGGCGTCAGACCGTCGCCCGCACCGTTGCCGACCTCGATCGAGTCGTAGTCGTTGAATGCCCCCGGCTCACCGTAGGGCGCCCACTGCGCCACCGAGTCGAAGCGACTGGAGACGTTCGACCAGTCGGTCAGTGGAAAGCTGGTGCTCGAGCAGTAGCACTCGATGTCGCCCGTCGTGCGCCAGCCATTGGAGTACTTCTCCCAGGTCGACGCGTCGTTGATGTTGAGGCTGTTGGAGAGCTCCAGATGGATCTTGCGCCCGGTCTGGCGCAGCGCGTTCGACCACGCTTCGACATCCGGGATGTCGAAGCTCCCGACGCCGTCGAGCTTGACGTAGTCGACGTGCCAGCGCGCGAACTGGTCCGCCCATGAGTCGATGAACGCCTGCGCTCCGGGCTTGGAATAGTCGATCCCGACCATCCCGCCGCAGTTGTAGTTGTTCTCCGAGCTCGTGGTGGCGATCTGATCCGCCGTGTACGGCGTCCCCTTGATCGCCGTGTTCTGCGCGACCGCCTGCTGGGAGATCCCGGGTGTCACATAGATCCCGAACTTCAGCCCGAGGCTGTGGACATAGTTGGCGGTCGCCTCGATCCCGTTGACCGAGCCCTGGCTCGGGAACTTCGTGGCGTCGATCACCCAGCGGCCGTACCGGTCGACGTTCGGTCCCTGCGAACCCGGGCACTGGTACCAGAAGTCATCCAGGTTGACGTATCTGTACCCGACACTCTTCAGCCCGCTGGTCACCATCGCCTTCGCCTGAGCCTCGACCGACGTCTCTGTCGGACTGTGGCGCAGGAAGCTCCAGCTGCTCCACCCCATTGCCGGCTTCAGGCCGACGCCGTTGTTCTCGGCGTGCGCCGCCGGCACCACGAAGAGCGCCGCAAGGCCGATCGCCACCGACGCGCGCGCAAGCGCCACCCACCTGTTGATCCTGGGCATGTTGCCTCCCTATCGGTCCTCGCCACCCGGCCCGGCCAACCGGCTGGAATGCGCTATTCCCACCGGGCGAGACCGTCAAACCCGCGTGTGACAGAACTGGAGGATCAGCGTCCCAAAGGTGACACGGTGTCCCGCGGCGCCAGCGCGGGCGCCCCGCCGGCGCCGCCCCCTCCCGCGCCGCCGCTCGTATTCGTGCGGCGGGCGGTGGCGGTCACCCGGACCAGCAGCACACCGTCGGCGGGGACGGTGCCTCCGACGCGCGCACCGGTGAGGTGCGACGCACCGGTCCACAGGTTGGTGACGCGGTCGCCCCCGCTGCGTGGCAGGCCGAGCTGGGCCTGATCGACGGTGAGCAACCGCGGGGCCGCGGTCGTGTTGAACAGGCCGACGACCGCGTCGCCGGGATGCTCGCGCTTGGCGAACAGCTGGGCGGTTGAGGTGTGCACGATCCGTCGCGCGTCGATTCCGTCCTGATCGACCCCGATCACCCTGCGATTGAGCAGGTAGGAGCGATCGAGCGGATCGAGCTGGGTGAGATCGGCGCCGAGGATGAGCGGCGCGGCGCCGAGCGCCCACAGGCTGAGCTGCGTCTGTCGTTGGGGCGGCGTCAGCCCGTCGCCCGCGCCGTTGCCGACCTCGATCGAGTCATAGTCGTTGAACGCACCCGGGTGCCCATAGGGGGCCCAGTCGGCGACCTCGTTGAAGCGCTGCTCGACGTTCGTCCAGTCGGTCAACGGGAAGCTCGAACCCGAGCAGTAGCAGTCGATGTCCGGCCCGGTGCGCCAGCCGTTGGCGTATTGCTGCCAGGCCGAGGCGTCCGAGATCGCCAGATTGTTGGAGAGCTCCAGCCCGATCGCCCGGTGGGTCTGGCGCAGCGCCTGGGACCACGCCTTCACGTCAGCGATGTCCGAGCGTCCGACGCCGTCGAGCTTGACGTAGTCGACACCCCAGGCGGCGAGCTCGTCGGCCCAGGAGTCGATGAACGCCTGGGCGCCCGGCTTGGCGTAGTCGATCCCGACCATCCCGTGGCAGTTGTAGTTGCGCTCCGCGGTCGCGGTCGCGATCTGGTTGGCCGTGTCGCGGGTCCCCTCGATCCGCGTCTTCTGAGCGACGGCCTGCAGCGAGATCCCCGGGGTCACGTAGATCCCGAACTTCAACCCGAGGTGGTGGACAAAGGCCGCGGTCGCCGCGATGCCGTTCTCGCTGCCCACGCTCGGGAACTGCGCGGCGGCCGGTACCCAGCGCCCGTATTGGTCCACGTCCGGGCCCTGCGGTCCCGGGCACGCGTACCAGTAGTCGTCGAGGTTCACGTAGCGGTAGCCGACCGACGAGAGACCGCTCGTCACCATCGCCTGCGCTTCGGCTTCGACCGCCGCCTCGGTCGGGTCATGGCGCAGGTAATCCCAGCTGCTCCACCCCATCACCGGCTTCAGCCCGACGCCGTTGGCCTCTGCCGAAGCGCGCGTGGTGATGACGAGTAGCGCCAGCACACCGATGAGCGCCGCCGCGAGCGTCGTGCGCAGACGCCGGCTCACGGGTACCCCTCCCTCAGCACCCGCTCGACCGCGTCGGCGCCGCGGTCGACGAGATCCTCGACATCCGCGGTGGGCTCCGAGAAGCGCCCCAGCACGTAGGCGGCGACACGGTCGGGATCGGTCGTCGGCGGGCGGTCGACGCCGACGCGCACCCGGCCGAACTCGGTCGAGCCCAGGCCGGTGCGGATCGACTTCAGGCCGTTGTGGCCGGCGAGGCCACCGCCGAGCCGCACCCGGATCTCGCCGAAGCGGATGTCGATCTCGTCGTGCACGACGAGCACATGATCGAGGTCTTCCGGGCCGAGTGCGCCACGTGCGGGGCCGACGGATCGCCCGGCCTCGTTCATGTAGGTCTGCGGCTGGAGCACCGCGACGCGGATCAGATCGACGCCCGGGGAGCCGACCCGTCCCTCGCTGAGCAGGCCGCGGTACTTCGATTTGGGCCTGGGCAGATCCCAGCGCTCGATCAGCCGCTCGGCGATCATGAAGCCGACGTTGTGGCGGGTGCGCGCGTACTCGGCGCCGGGGTTCCCGAGTCCGACGACCAGCCAGTCGACGCGGGCGCCGGAGCGCTCCACGGGCGGCTACTCGGAGTCGCCGTCGTCCGAAGAGCCGGCGTCGCCGCCGGACTCGCCTGCCTCGGCGGGGGCCGCGCCCTCGCCGACGACCTCGGTCTCCGCCTCGATCTCCTCGTCGGCTTCGACCTGAAGCTTGGGCGGCGTGAGCGTCGCGACGAGCGTCTCGGGGTCGTCGAGCAGCGTGACGCCGGAGGGCGCCGTGATCTGCTCAATCGTGAGGGTGTCGCCGATCTGCATCTTCGAGACGTCGTAGGCGATCGTCTCGGGGATGGACCCGGGCAGCGCCTCGATCGCCAGCTCGCGGATGACGTGCTCCAGCACGCCGCCCTCACGGACGCCGGGCGCGTCATCCGCGCCGGTGAGCTCGAGGATCGTGGTCGACTCGATCGCGACGTCCATCCGGACGCGCAACAGGTCGAGATGCATCGTGACCCCGGTCACGGGATGGCGGACGAGCTCCTTGACGACGACCGGGCTGCTCGAGCCACCTTCGATCTCGAGCTGCATGACCGCGCCGCTGTCCTGCAGGGCGAGGCGCAGCGTGCGCTCTCCGACCTGGAAGGCCACCGGAGCCTCGGTACCGCCGTAGACGACGCCCGGGATCGCACCGGTGCGGCGCAGGCGGCGGGTCGCGCGGGAATGGCCCGCCTCGCGCGGGGAGACCTTCAGAGATGTCGTGTCGTTGCTGGCCATGAGCGGCGTACGATGCTAGCGCCACCGCGGAGGGAGAGTCCGCGAACCTTGTTGCTGGTCAGCTTCCCCAGCTGGCGCTAACCTGTCGATATGTCCGATGGAGTGCAGCTTGTGCTCTGGATCGCCGGGGTTCACCTGATCGGATTCGTCTGTGTCGCGGTGCTCTTGTTGCCGGCACTGCGCGAGGATCCGGACGCGTCCAATGGTCCCTGGGATGAGGGCGACGATGGCTGGGGCCGTGACCCGGGGGCGCCGCCCGCCCCACCGGCCCCGCCCCGTGGCGGCGTGCCGCTGCCCGATGCCGTTCCGGCCACCGTCCGGCTGCGTGAGCCCGGCCGTCTGGGCGACTATCTGCCCCCGCGCGAGCGCCGCCCGACGCGCGAGCCGGCCCGCCGGCCCGTGCGAGCCGACAGCTGATCAGCCGTCGCTGAGCTCGATGAACCGCTGGACCGACGCCTCCTGGTGGGCGAGGCGATCGGCGAGCTCGTGCGCGTGCTCGGCCGCGAGCTCGAGGAACTCCTCGACGCACCGCTCGGGGTCGTCCGCGAGCGGGTAGACGCGGGTGAACTCCTGCTGGGCGCACGCGATCCCCATCGGCGGCCATCCATCGGCGAGCGTGCGTGCGTTGCAGACGGGGGTCACGACGAGCTGGGAGTCGGCGGCGACAAGCGCCGTTGGCAGCATCCGGTGAGCCGGCAGCCGTACCGACAGCTGCGGTGAGTGATCGACGTTCACGTGCGAGTGCGCGATATCCGAGAGCGGCTCGCGCCAGACGTCGAGCACGGTGTCGGCGCCGACGAGCGCGTCGCGCATGATCTGGGCCTGTTCGACGTAGAGCTGTTCGGCCTCGGCGCGATCGCCGGCGTCAGCCAGATCGAGGTCGCACGGGACGCGCAGCAGCGAGCCCGCGGCGACGCGTGTTCCGGCGCCCAGGCTGCCCCGGGCAACGTAGGTCTGGAGCGTTCCGAGGTCTCTGCGGCCGTGGAAGATCACGGTCAGCGACTCGCTCAGTGGCAGGCCGTCGACGCGCAGCGATACGGCCACTGCGGAGGAATCGTCGAGCAGGGCAGACCTCAGCAGCTCCTCGGCGTCCCGGCCTGCGTCGTCTTCCTCGAGCATCGGCTCGCTCCCTTCGGGTTCCCGCTGGTCCTCTGACCTTCCCAATTAACTCATGACGGGCGGTCGTTTTTCCAGCTCCAGATGGAGTGATCGGTTCGGCCATCCGGAGCTTGAGGCGAATGTCACGTGTGATCGCGTCGCGCCGGCGGGGTCCGGAGGCGCCCGGACGGGTAGGCTCCGGCCGATGAGGAAGCTGCTCTATCTCCCGTTCGCCATCGTCGGCTCGATCCTGGCCCGCATCCTGGGCCGCCAGGTGTTCCGCACCGTGTGGGAGCGGATCGACGAGGAACCGCCGCCCACCCCGGGCGAAGGTCGCGGGAGCACGGCGAAGGTCATCGGCGGCCACGCGCTCCAAGCCGCGGTGATGGCGGGCTCGGCGGCCGCCGTCGAGCGAGTGCTCGCCCGCTCGTTCCACCATCTGCTCGGCATCTGGCCGCGCAAGCCGCCGAAGCAGAAGGACTGACGCCGACGCAGAAGGACTGACCCGGGCCGATCAGGGCGCGAGCTTGGCCCGCGCCCAGTCGGGGACCGGCGTCTTGGCGCCGGTCGCCCGGTCCACCCACACGTAGCGCAGCTCGACCTCGGCGATCGGGGCGTGGTCCGCGACACGGGTGATCGCGTCGTGAAGCGTCATCGAGGTCGTGCCGAGGTGAGCGACCGCGACCGATATGTCGAGCTCCTCGTCGAAGCGCGCCGATGCGCGGAAGCGGATGGTCGCCTCGGCGACGACGACGTCGACACCCTCGTCGAGCATCTCCATGTACCCGCCGAACAGCTCGCGCCAGAGCTCGGTGAGGGCGTGGTCGGCGAACGCGAGGTACTGCGCGTTGAAGACGACGCCCTGCGGATCGCATTCGGAGTAGCGGACGCGTAGCCGATGGACGAACGGCAGCTCAGCCATCGCCGCCGCCGCGGATCACGAAGCCGCGTTCGGCGAGCGCCTCGACCGCGGTCTCGAAGGCGCCGAAGTCGCGGCTGGTCAGCGCGTCGATCGGCCGCCCCACCGGCCCGGAGGACCGCACCCAGCGCCGCAGCGCCGCCGGGCTCGTGCGCTCCGCGGCCTCGTCGAGCAGCGCAAGCAGGATCGAGAGCTCCGGCCGGTGGTCGAGCTGCCCGGAGAGCAACGAGAGGGCGTCGACGTCGAGCGTCGCGCACAGCTCGTCGTCGGAGAGCCCGAGCAGCTCCATCAGCCGCGCGGCACGCTCGCTCTGGGCGGGATCGAACACCGGTCGGGATCGTAGTCCGCGGCCGCCCGCCCGCGATCAGCCGGCCGCGCAGGGAGCCGTGCTCAGAACAGCTGGTTCTCGCCGCCGAACACGTCGCTCACCGAGCCGTCGGTGAAGATCTGACGGATCGAGTTGGTGAGCAGATCGGCGCAGGAGAGCACCACGACGTTGTCGGGCGCGCCCGGCGGGAGGGTGATCGTGTCGGTGACGACGATCTGTTCGAACCCGGCCGCCGCGAGGTTCGCCCAGGCGTTGCCGGAGAAATTGCCGTGCGTCGCGGCGACGAAGATCCGCTTGGCGCCCGCGTCCCGGACCGCCTGGGCGGCCGCGGCCAGCGTGCCGGCGGTGGTGATCATGTCGTCGACCAGCAGCGCCGTCTTGTCGCGGACGTTGCCGATCACGTAGCTGATCTCCGCGACCTCCTGGGCGGGGCGCTCCTTGTTGAGGATCGCCAGGTCGGCCCCCATCTTCGCGGCGAACTGCTTGTTGAGCTTCACCCGGCCGGCGTCGGGGGCGACGACGACCAGGTCCTCGAGCGCGAGGTCCGAGAAGTACTGGGTGAGCATCATCAGCGCGGTCATGTGATCGCACGGCTTCTGGAAGAAGCCCTGGATCTGGCCGGCGTGCAGGTCCATGGTGAGGATCCGGTCGATCCCCGCCGACTCGAGCATGCGAGCGATCAGCCGGGCCGAGATCGGCTCGCGCGGCGCGGACTTCTTGTCCTGTCGCGAGTAGCCGTACCACGGGGTGACCGCGATCACGCGGTGCGCGGAGCCGCCGACCGCGGCGTCGGTCATGACGAGCAGCTCCATCAGCGCATCGTTCGTCGTCATGCCCTGGCTTGCGTTGGCACAGGTCGGCTGCACGATGAACACGTCGGCCCCGCGGACCGACTCGCCGTAGCGGCAGTAGACCTCGCCGTTGTCGAACGTCTTCGTGTTGACCTCGGACAGCTCGACCCCGAGCTTGTCGGCGATCTTCGCTGCGAGCGCCGGATTCGCACGCCCCGTCACGAGCATCAGGCGCTTGTCGTACTCCCGGCGCATCACGGTCCGCGCGGTCTGCGGCTCGACAGCGTCCATCTCGGCGGTGAGTGTACGCCAGTCCTCGGTCGCTTCAGCCTGACTCATTGGCTCTTCTCCGGGTCGGATTCGGCCTCCGCCGCCGCCCGCGCAGCGCGCCGCTCGGCATAGCCCTCGATGGTCCTCTGGTTGGCCCGCGCAACGCCCGGGGACCCCGCGAGCGCGCCCGGCGGCACGTCCTGGCCGATCACCGACCCGGCGGCCGTGAACGCCCCGTCGCCGATGCTCACCGGAGCCATCAGCGTCGTGTCGACGCTGGTCTTCACGCCGCTGCCGATCGTCGTCCGGTGCTTGGTGTAGCCGTCGTAGTTGGCGGTGATCGTCGACGCGCCGAGGTTCGTCTTCTCCCCCACGGTCGCGTCGCCGATGTAGGACAGGTGCGGGACCTTCGTGCCCGCTCCGATGTCCGAGTTCTTGATCTCGACGAACGTGCCGGCCTTGGACCCCTCGCGCAGAACCGTGCCCGGCCGCAGGTAGCAGAACGGGCCGACCGAGACCCGGTCGCCGATCGCGGCGCCGGTCACGTGGGCGTGGAGCACCGTGGAGCCGTCGCCCACGGTCGCGTCGATCAGCGTCGAGCCCGGTCCGATCGTGCTCCGCTCGCCGATCCGGGTGGCCCCACGCAGCGCCGTGAACGGCTCGATCACCGTGTCCTGACCGATCTCGACGCCGACGTCGATCACCGTCGCCGCGGGGTTGACGATCGTGACGCCGGCGAGCATGTGGCGCTCGCAGATCTGCCGCTGGGCGCTGGCGACGACCTCGGCGAGCTGGACGCGGTCGTTGATCCCGGCGAGCTCTCCCACGTCGGCGATCTCAAAGCTGTCGACGGTGCGCTCGTGCTCACGCAGGATCGGGAGCACGTCAGGCAGGTAGAGCTCGCCCTGCGCGTTGTCGGCGCGCACGCGGCTGAGCGCCACGCGCAGTGGCCCCGCGTCGAAGGCGAACAGGCCGGTGTTGATCTCACGGATCCGGAGCTCCATCTCGGAGGCGTCGCCGGGCGCCTTGGTCTCCACGACCCGCTCGACCGTCCCGTCGGGAGCGCGCACGACCCGGCCGTACCCGCTCGGGTCCTCGAGCGTGACGGTCGCGATCGTCGCCGCGGAGCCGGACCGCCCGTGTGCCGCCGCCAGTGCGGCGAGGGTCTCGGTGCTCACGAGCGGGGCGTCCCCGTTCATCACGAGCACCGTCTGGTCGTCAGGCAACGTCTGGTCGTCCGGCAACGTCTGCCCGGCGGTCAGCTGCTCGACCGCGGCACGCAATGCGCCCGCCGTCCCGTTCATCTCGGGCTGCACGGCGATCTCCACGCCGTCGCCCGCAAACTCGTCGAGCCGGCCCTGCGGTGAGTCGACGAGCACGATCCGCTCCGCGCCGGCCGCCCTGGCCGCAGCGATCGGCCACGCGATGATCGGCCGTCCACACAGCGGGTGGAGCAACTTCTGGACGGCCGAGCGCATGCGTGTGCCTTGGCCTGCGGCGAGGATGACGACGACCGGACCGGCCACACGCCGATCGTAGGAGATCGCTCGGCGCCCACGAAGCCGGGCGGGCCTCCGGGTCGGCCAGAACTCCGCAATTTCGACGGTTCCGCCTGGTCTTGCCGGGTGCCGGCCGGACGGCCGGCACCCGCGCGGCCCCTCAGTGGTCGCTCTTCTCGGTCAGCGTGAACGCGCTGGGATGCTTCGCCGCGATGGCGCTGGGGGTGACCATCACCGGCCCGTCCTGGTCCAGAGCGGTCGCGGTCGGATTGACCTGGGCCAGATGCAGGCTCCCGATCTGCGAGCGGTTCAGCTGGACGCTCTTGAACTTCGGGATCGAAATGCTGTCCTGCAGAGCCTCGCTGTAGACGTCCGGCACGAAGCCCTCGTAGATCTGGGCATCGTCCCCGGCGGATGCGCCCTGGGAGCTCACCTGCTGTCCGCTCGTCAGATCCGTCACGGTCGCCACGACGTCCCCGGACGCCAGCTCCTCCACGCGCGTCTGGATTACGTCGCCCTGGTTGATGTCCTCGGCCTGGTCGTACTCGCCGCCGTTGATGGTGCTGGCGTTGATCTCATAGATCGGCTCGCCGAAGTTGCAGACGAGTGATCCGACGGCGAGCGCGTCCGTGGCGCCGCCCTCCTGGTAGAAATCCCCGGCCGCGTTGTTGACCCACTCACCGAACCCGGCGAGCTGCGCCACTCCGGTGACCGGACACGTGAACTTCGGCAGCTTGAACGTCGACCCGGCGCTCGAGATGCCCTCCGAGGGCATCACGTCATATCCGCCGAAATACTCACTCTGAGCGGCGACATTCACTGACGCGGCGGTCCGCGTCGGCGCCGACAGCGGGCCGCCCGGCTGGTAGCTCAGCGGCGACGACGAGTCCGCAAGAGCCGGCGTGGCCGCGAGCGCAAGCCCCGCGAGAACCCCGGCGCACCCCGCGCCGAAATGTCGAATGGAACGGCCCATCGAAACCCCCTAAATCCGTGATGTCCCTGCCCTCGCGCGCCATCCCGGGACGCACATTATGCAGTCCTATCCCATGGATCGCCGGGCGTCAACAGCCAACCACCCTTTGACTGCCTCTCCGCGCACCCCCTCTCAACCCTCCTCATCTCTCCGCCCGGCGTCCGCCTCATACCAGCGCACCCACTTGCGCACGGCGTTGTCGCTCACCCCGTACCGCCGGGCGACCGCGGACCAGTTCGACGCCGCCAGCTCCGCCATCAGCTGGTCGTAGGGCGGGCGCTCGACCTTGCGTGTCTCGGGGCGCGGGGCGTGGCCGCTGCTGCTGTACACGCCGCAGGCGTGCGAGCAGTACCGGTGCGTCGGATAACGCGGCGTGAACGCTGCCCCGCAGTGCAGGCACGGCCGTGGCTCCGTGAGGATCCGGTTCTTGCGTCCGCAATGCGTGTCGAGTGTCGCGGCACAGTTCGGACAGACGATCCGGAGGTTCTCCAACCGGTTGTCGTCACCCACGCCGTTGATGTGGTCGATGATCAAGGCCATCGGCGCGCCCCGCCAGATCTCACCCTGGTCGCACAGCTCGCAGCGACGTTGCTTCAGCCCGGCCTCGTAGAGGCGGCGCTTGAGCTTCGTTCTCGAGTAGGTCGAGTGCTCCACCATCACCTCTGCGAGCGGGATCGGCGTGTGGGAGAACCGCGAGCGCTTCGTCCAGTTCGGATCGAGGTGATCGGTCGACACCCCGTAGAGCTCGATGTAACGATGAAGCGTCTTGTAGTTGCCGCCAACCGGACGCAGACCGAGTCGCCGAAGCGCCTCGGCGAGACTCTGCGAGTTCGCGACCGCCTCCCGGACCTCTTCCTCGCTGTACGACGGATCCCGCCATCCCATGGCACGAACACTAGTTCGTGCGTCGGATGGAAAATGTGCGCCTCAGCAGGCGTATCCGCGATTGGGGAGCCCGGATTTGAACCGGGATCGCAACGCTCCAAAGGCGTGCATGTTGCCCTTACACCACTCCCCAGTGCGTCGATTGAGACCAACCTGAGGCTATCCGAGCAGTGCCCGCAGCTCCGGGTCGGTGAGCGGGTCCGCCAGCAGCGCCCGCACGTCCCGCGCCCGCCTCAGGCCGCGCTCGGCGCGCAGCAGACCGACCTCCCAGCTCGCGCGCTGGGCGAGGCCGATCAGCTCGGCCATCCCGCCGGGGCCGGCGAGGTCGAGCTCGGCGAGCGCCGCCATGCCGTCAGCGGCGGCGTCGGCGATCGCGAGCAGGTAGAGGCCGCGGTCGAAGATCGGGGCGAGCGCCAGCGCGCAGCCGGCCTCCAGGTCGCCGCGCACCGCAGGTGCAAGCTCGGAATGCCATACCGGAAGCTCGGGCACGATCGCGACGACCGCGCCCGCTCCCCCGTCCGCGCCCCCGCCGCCGGGAGCGGCATCCGCCTGGAGCGCCGCGGCGAACGACCCGTGCCGCACGACCCGCACCGCCTCCCGGCCGAACGACTCCTCAGCCCACGCGCACGCCCGCGCCAGGAGCAGCTGCCGGACCGCGGCCGCCCGCTCTTCCCCGAGCGCCGGTACGAGCCCCTCTCCGGGGACGGGCTCGCCATCGAGTACCAGCACGCGAAGCGATGCCACGCCTCAGCCCTGCTCGAGCCGGTACATCGTCCCCGCGGCCACGCACGGCTCCCCCTCTGCCAGCCGGCGCACCGCCGCCTCGAGCACCGCGGCGAACGTGGCCGTGCTGGCGGCCATCATCTCCTGGAGCACCGCGACGGGCGTCGTCTGGCCGGGACGTACCTGGTTGGCATGGTCGGTGACGTACCCGAGCAGCGCGAACGGCAGCTCGAGCTCACCGCAGAGGACGGTCTCCGGCCCACCGGTCTGGCTCACCGCGGTGACGCCGCACCCGGCGAGCTGGGCGATCTCGGTCGGGGTGTTGAACCGCGGTCCGTCGACGTGGCCGTAGGTGCCGCCGTCACGGACCGCGCGCCCGGCGTCCGCGGCCCCGCCCAGCAACGCCTCCCGCACCCCTGCGGAGAACGGCCCGCCGTGGAGGATCCAGTGGCCGCGCCGGGGGTCGCCCTCGTCCAGGAAGAAGGTGCACAGCGAGCCGTCGGGCAGGCGGTTGGAGGCAAACCAGAGGTCATCGAACACCAGCAGCGTGCCGAGCTCGAGCGAGGGGTCGACCGCGCCGCACACGGTGCAGCCGATCACCGCCTCCGCCCCGAGCTCGCCGAGCGCCCAGATGTCGGCGCGATGCGGCACCTGGTGCGAGAGCCGCCGATGACCGGCGCCGTGGCGCGAGACGTGCAGGACATCCTCGCCGCCGAACCGCCCGCGGACGACCTCGACGCTCCCGAACGGGGTCCTCACCATCTCGGCGCGCGCATCGCTGAACCCAGGCAGCGCATGGGTGCCTGAGCCCGTGATGATCGCGATCCGCACCGGGCGCGACTCTAGCTCCGGGGGTGGTCGGTTTCATTGCGCCTCACAATGAAACCGACCACACCACCCGGGCGGAGCGGGGAGCTGTGGTTCACCCCCCGCCTAGGAGCCGATTCCGATCGCGAACACGTGGAACGGTCCGGGCCCGCTCGAGGGCTGGGCGCTCTGCGTGGGCAGGATCACGTCGGCGACCGTCTTGCTCGGATCGAGCGGCACCGAGGTGGCGTAGACGCTCACCGGATGCGGGCCTTGGCTCGCCGGGTGATTCCAGTCGGGCGTCGTCACCAGGACGTCCCCGCCGGGGGCCGCCACGCCGCTGTACCAGTCGGCGAACGTCACCGTCGTCGTCGAGGAGGTGCCGTCGGTGTAGATGACGGTCACCGGCCCGGTCGCGCTGCCGTTGTTGGAGGCGCCGAGCAACCCGAGCGTCGAGCCGCTGCCCGAGATCGCGATCGCCTGGCCGTAGCCGATCACGTTGTCGGGTGAGCCCGCCGGCACCGACGGCCACGTGTACGGGATCCCGTCATGGGTGAATGTGGCGCCCGGGCCGTAGCCGGCCGAGGTGAGCTCCTGCTCGGAGAAGCTGTCGCCTCCGGTGTCGAAGCTCGCCGAGGACGGATCGGAGTCGTCGGAGATCCCGGTGTTGTTGAACGCGGCCGCCAGCGAGGGGTAGGCGACGTTCACCGGCAGGCCGGTGGTCGACTCGCCATAGGACCTGCTCCCCACCGCCGCCGAGACGTCGAGCGGGATCGTCTGGTTCCCCGCCCCGGCCGCGGTGGCCGAGATCGTCAGCGACGTGTTCACGGTGCCGTTCGCCGGCACGGTCACCACATCGGGATCGGGCGTCACGGTCACGCCGGCCCCCGGCTGCGGGGTGAGCGTGACCTGGATCGGCTGATCGAGGTTGTTGGTGAGCGCAACCGTCTCCCCCACGCTCTGCCCGGGATCGATCAGCGGCGCTGTCGCGGGTGCCTGGACCGAGACGATCGGCTCGACCGTCACCTGCGCGGGCTCCGACGCGGCCACCCCCGGCGCGCCTCCGCCCGTGGAGCCGATGAACCGGGCGGTGACCGTCGCCTGGGAGTTCTGGGCTCCGAGTGGCGCCTTCACCGTCCACGCGACCGTCACCGACTGCCCGGCAGCCACCGTCGACGGTGACTGCGACTGGGCACTCACCGTCCACCCGGCCGGCACGCCCAGCGCGGCGTGCGCCGCATCGAGCGCGTAGTCACCGGCGTTGTGGAACGTCGCCGCCACGGTGAACGGGGCGGCCGGCGCAACGTTCGCAGGCGCATCGACGGCGATCGTCCGCGCACCGACGCTCTGGCTCACCGTGAACGATTGCTGCAACGGCAGGTTGGCAAGCGCCGAGGAGTCACCCACATACGCGGTGAACGTCCCGTCGGGAAGCACCCAACCATCGGCCGCGGTGTCGAAGTAGGAGAGCTCGTGCCCGGTGAGCGCGAACCTCACCTGCTTGGACTGGCCGGGGCGCAGCGAGACGCGCTGATAACCCTCGAGCTGGCGCGCCGGCTCACCCGCGGAGGCGGGATCGCCGACGTACAGCTGGGCGACGTCGGCGCCGGCACGCGAGCCGGTGTTCGTCACCGTGGCGGTCGCCGTGAGCTCGGTGGCGTTCTGCCCGCCGGTGGGTCCGGACTGCGTGTTGCCCACATTCGTGGACGACAGCTGCAGGTTCGAGTAGCTGAAGCTCGTGTACGACAGCCCATACCCGAACGGGAACAGCGGGGTCACGTTCTTGGTGTCGTAGTAGCGGTAGCCGACGAGCAGCTTGTCGCTGTAGTGCACCTCGCCGTTCTGGCCCGGGAACCGCGCCGCGGTGTCGGTCGGGGCCTGGGACAGCGAGGCCGGGAAGGTCTCCGGGAGGTGCCCGGAGGGATCGGTGTCACCGAACAGGATCGACGCGATCGCGGCGCCGTCCTGCTGGCCCGGGTACCAGGCCTCGAGCACGCCCGACACCTGGGAGATCCACGGCATCGTGACCGGGCCGCCGGTGTTGAGCACGACGATCGTGTTCGGGTTGGCCTTCGCGACCGCGCTGATCATCGCGTTCTGATTGTTCTGGAGCGTGATGTTCGGCAGGTCGGAGCCCTCGCTCTCGAAGTTGTTCGCGAACACGATCGCGACCTGCGCCTTGCGCGCCGCGGCCGCAGCCGCCGAGGGCGTCGTCCCCGAGTAGCTCGAGACGTTCACCCCGGAGCCCGCGCGCGCGGTGATCCCGGCCAGCGGCGAGATCACCGGACCGGTCGGGTTGACCGCGGCGCTGCCGCCGCCGGCCGACTCGGGGTCGGTCGTGCCATCCGGGCCGATGACCGCGATCGACGATGTCGACCGTCCCAGCGGCAGCACGCCACCGGAGTCCTTCAGCAACACGGTGCCGCGCTCGGAGTTCTGCTGCGCGAAGGCGACATGCGCCGGGGTGGAGGCGTCGACCGACTCGTTGCCGGTCGCCGGATCGTCGAACAGGTTGAAGCGGAACATCTCGGTGAGGATCCGCGTCACCGCCTCGTCGATCGTCGCCATGCTCACCTGACCGTCCTCGACGGCGGCCTGCAGCGCCGGACCGAAGTAGTTCGACGCCTGCTCCTGGTCAAGACCGGCGTTGGCGGAGGCGACGGTCGAGTGGACGGCACCGTAGTCGGAGCCGACGAAGCCCTTGTAGCCCCAGCGCTGCTCGAGGATCGACAGCAGCGGCGCGTTCTGGCAGGCGAACACCCCGTTCGGGCTGGAGTAGCTGCACATCACCGAGCCGGCCTTGCCCTTGATGGTCGCGTCATAGAACGCGGGCAGGTAGATCTCGTGCAGCGTCCGCGTGTCGATGATGTCGTCGTCGGCCGGGGTGTTGCGATTCGTCTCGACGTTGTAGACCGCGTAGTGCTTGACCTGGGCGATCGGGCCCTCGGACTGGATCCCCTGGATCTCCGCGGTGGCGAGCGTGCCGGTGAGGAGCGGATCCTCACTCAACGACTCGAAGTTGCGCCCCCAGCGGGGGTCACGGTCGATGTTGATCGTCGGCGCGTAGACGACCTCGTTGCCCTTGACCCACTCCTCGTTGCCGAGGACCTTGCCGTACTGGCGGGTCTGTGAGGGGTCCCAGGTGGCGGCGTCGTTCACCGGCGCCGGCAGCTGGGTGGCGCCGTTCACCCCGTCGGCGACGCCGGCGGGCCCGTCCTCCTCGGTCACCTCCGGCACGCACAGGCTGGGGATGGCGTGGGTGTCGCCGATCGCGCCGTTGGAGGCGTCGCCGTTATGGCCCTCCATCAGGTCGAGCTTGTCGGCGAGCGTCATCTGGGCCAGCAGCATCGACACGCGCGCGGAGACCGAGAGGCTGTCATTGAGCCACGGGCACTGCGTGCTTGAGACATGCCGCACAGCGTGCGCGCGGCGCGAGCTCAGCCTGGCGCCCGGATGGGCGTAGACGAGGTGCGGCGAGATCGCCCGCCGCTGGGTGCGCGTCATCGCCCGCAGAGCGACGTTGGGATGCGACGCGGTCGCCCCCCGGCCAGGGCCGGGGTCCGCACCGGCGCTCACGCCGACCATGATCGAGCCCAGCACCACCAGAACGGAACCCACAAGGGGCGCCAGCCACCGTCGAAGCCGCATCGCTTCCTCCCTGTCTCTTGCTCAGACCGCGGCCTCCCAGCGCGCGGCGGCGTAGGTCTACCACCCGCGCTCACGGGCGGTCAAGCGCGGTCAGGCAACTCAGGCAGGATTGAGGCCGAGAACCGCACGAAAGCGGAAGAGATCGCTCAGTGCGGTACGCGCCCGCCGCCGGCGCCCGGTTCGCTCGACGGCCCCCGTGGCGCCGCGATCCCGAGTACCCGCATCGCCTTCAGCCCGAGCGACAGCTTCTCACGGCCGTCGGTCGAGGAGACGTCCAGGCCGGTCAGCTCCCGCACCCGCTCGAACCGGTAGCGGATCGTGTGGCGGTGGGTGATGAGCCGCGCCGCGGTCGCGTTCACATTGGCGTCGCAGTCGAGGAACGCGACGAGCGTGCCGAGCAGATCGGTGTCGTACTGCTCGTCGTAGGCGACGAGCGGGCGGACGGTCTCGCGGTAGAAGCGCTTGAGCTCGGCGGGGTCGCGCATGTACGGCAGCAGCAACTGGTACGTGCCGGTCTCCTCGTAGGCGAGCTCACGGCGCTCGGGATCGCCCTCGACGACGTTGAGGGCGAGCAGCGCCTCGTCATACGCGCGCTGGAGATCCAGCGGGTCCTCGGCACGGCGGCTGCGACCCAGGCGGATGGCGAACCCCGCCAATCCGGACTCGAGCTCGCGCAGCACCGCGCTGGCGACGCGCCGGCCGGTCTCCCCGTCCTGGTCCGGGATGAGCACGACCATTTCGCCGTCGCCGGCCTCGGTCGGAGTGCTGATCGAGCCGGAGGCGATCGAGCGAGCACCGCGGCCGACGACCGCGAGCATCCGCCGGCGCCAGTCGTCCTCGGTCGGCGAACGGGCGTGGGCGCGCACGACGAGCACCGCGCCGCCGCCGGCGAGGTCGGTGCCGAGCTCCTTGCCACGCGCGAGCAGGTCCTCGCGATCGCCGATCCGCCGCGCGAGCACATCCCGCAGGAAGCTCGCCGCCGCCTCCTCCGAGGCGCGCGCCGGCGCACGGACGCGCTCCACCTCCGAGGCGATCAGCGTCGTCACCAACCGCAGCAGGGCACCGTCGGGCGCCTCGCCGCGGGCACGCATGCGCAGCTGCCCGACGCTCGCGTCGGCGACCTTCAGCTCAAGCGTCACCACGTCGTCGATGTCGCGCATCAGCGAGCGCTCGTCGGCGGGCGAACGAGCCGCGACCGCAAGCACGCTGGCGGAGCGGTCGATCAGGATCAGACTCGCGTCGAGCGCGCGCGAGGCGCCGCGCAGGATCTCCGGCAGGCCGGCGCCGGCCTCGACCGCATCGGTCATCGCGGCAAACGCCCCGAGATCCGCCACGCCCGCCACCTCAGCGCGTTCGGCCGGCGCGCAGAACTAGAACCACTCCGGCCACTTGACGATGATGAGGGCGCCGACGACGACCCCGACGCCGACGAATGCCGCGAGGACGTAGAGCGACAGCAGGAAGGCGCCGACTCGGCCCACGACCCCTCGGTAGGAGCTGAGCACGGGGACGAGCACGAGCGTCGTGAACGCGATCAAGGCGATGGCGCCGCAGCCGGCGGCCACCAGATAGGTGATCGTCTGGTTCGTCATACGGGGCTCCTTGATTGTGCCGAATGGACCGGCGAGGCGGCAACGACACCCGGAAACCGGGCGCGGAGCGCCTCGTCGGCCGCGGCGGACCGCGCGCGTGCGCCCGCCTCGCGCCCGAGGAAGAGGCCGATCACCGTTGGCCCCGACCCGCACACGATCGCGTGGTCGGCGCCGGCCTCACGCGCCGCGCCGAGGACATCGGCGAGCTCCGGTGCGAGCGACAGCGCCGCTGGCTGCAGGTCGTTGACGAGGAGCTCGACCGGGAGCGATCCGGGTGCGGAGACGGCGCCATCCGCCGCCAGCAACTCCACCACTCGCGCCCGCAGACCGGCGAGCTCGTCGGGCGAGCGCCCCAGACCGAGCCGGTCGGCCTCCCGGTAGACGTCCGGCGTCGAGAGCGCGAACGGCTGGGGCAGGACGAGCACGCCGTAGGACTCGAGCGTCGGGAGCGGCTCGATCAGCTCACCCGCCCCGGTTCCGAGCGACGGCCCGGGCCGCAGCTGGCCGGGAACGTCGGCTCCGAGCGAGGCGGCGATCCGGGGCAGCGCATCGTCATCGACCGGCGACAACCGCCGCGCGCAGCGGAGCATTGCGGCCGCGTCCGCCGAGCCGCCGCCCATGCCGGCCGCGACCGGGATCCGCTTCCAGATCTCCACCCGGACCGGCGGCGCCGCCCAGCCGGCCCCCCGCAGCGCGAGCAGCGCGTCGCTGACCAGGTTCGGCCCCTGCACGCCGTCGCAGACGACCTCGTCGACGCCGGAGTCGGACTCGCCGGCGATGAGCTCGTCGGCGAGCCGCACCGAATCGAACACCGTGACGAGCTCGTGGCGGCCATCCGCGCGGGTCGGGCCGAGGAACAGGCAGAGGTTGACCTTCGCGTAGGCCTGCTCGATCACGGTCAGGCTCACGGTCCCTCCCCCTCGAGCGCACGCGTGAGCGCAACGAAGTCCGCCGGCGACAACCGTTCGGCGCGGACGTCTGCGGGGTGGCCGAGCGCGACGAGCGCCTCCCGAGCCCGCTCCCGGACGCCCGGACCGTCGGCCGGCCGGGGCAGAGAGAGCGCCAGCGAGCCGGCGAGCGCCTTGCGGCGGTGGGCGAAGGCGCCGTGCACGATGGCGGCGACCTCGGGTGCCAGCTCGCCCGGAGCGTCGGCCCGCCGGCGCATCCCGAGCAGCACTGAGTCGACGTTCGGCACCGGACGGAACACGTGTCGCGACACCGGCCGCAGCACCTTGACCTCGCAGCTCAGCTGGGCGAGCACCGAGGGCACGCCGTAGGCCCCCGTCCCGGGAGCGGCCGCGAACCGCTCGCCGACCTCGCGCTGGACCATGACCACCCAGCGCCCGAGGGAGGGCAGGTCGTCGATCGTGCGGATCAGCAGCGTCGCGGCGATCCCGTAGGGCAGGTTGGCGATCATCGCTGTCGGTGGGGGCGCGAGCGCACGCAGGTCGACGGCGAGCGCGTCGCCGAACACGACGTCCACATTCGCGTACGGGGCGAGCGCGCCGAGCAGCGTCTCGCGCAGACGCTCGTCCTTCTCGATCACGTGCACGTGACCGGCGGCCGCGGCCAGGCGCTCGGAGAGCACCCCCGGCCCGCCGCCCACCTCGAGCACCACGTCGTCCTCGGTCACCTCGGCGAGCCGTTCGATCACGTCGAGGATGTTGCGGTCGATCAGGAAGTTCTGCCCGAGCTCACGCTGGCGAGCCGAAGACCTGACCCCGCCCATCCCCCGGGCGGATTGCCGAGCCACCGCGCTCACCACCCGAACACGTCGGCGGCGCTCGCGTCGATCGCCCGCTCGAGCTCCTCGTAGGGGACCCGGCGCGCGAGCGCGACTGCCCGGGCCGTGATCGCCACCTGCGCGGGCGAATTGGGCCGTCCGCGCCGCGCCTGGGGCGCGAGGTACGGAGCATCTGTCTCGACGAGCAGCCGCCCGGCGGGCACGCGCAGTGCGGCGTCCATCAGCGGCGCGTTCTTCGGGTAGGTGCAGTTGCCCGCGAACGACAGCCACCAGTCCGGATGGTCGAGGCACTCGACGACGCGGTCGGCCATCGAGAAGCAATGGAGGATCACGCGCAGCCCCCCCGCGTGCTCGTCGAGCAGCGCGAGCGTCTCCTCCTCGGCGGCGCGCGTATGGATCACGAGCGGCTTTCCAACCCGGCGGGCGAGCTCGATCTGGGCGAGGAACGCGCGCCGCTGATCCTCGGCGGGCGCGCCCTCGCGGTAGTAGTCAAGCCCGGTCTCGCCGATCGCGACGCACCGCTCGTGGCCGGCGAGCGCCTCGAGCTCGGCGAGATCGGCGTCGTCGAAGCCGGTCGCCGAGTTGGGGTGGCGGCCGATTGCGGCATAGACCTGCGGGAACGACTCGGCCGCGGCGAGCGCCGCGCGACACGATGTCCCATCGGTGCCGACGGTCACCATCCGGGTCACCCCTTCGATCGCCGCCGCCTCGACGAGCTCTGAGTCCGGCGGCTCGCACAGATGCAGGTGGGTGTGGCTGTCGATCATCCAGTCACCGACGGCTCAGGCTAGTGGCGACTCGCGTCCACACACGGTGATCAACCGGCGACCGCCGCGCGCCGACAAGGACCCCCGGATACCTGCGCATCGGGGCATCATCCACTCCGTCCTGGACCGAACGTGGGTACCGTCGGCCCGTGTCCACCACCGAGACCACGTCCTCGACGCTCACCGCGGCGGCACGCGCCGCGGTGCAGTTCAACCGGACCGCGGTCTCACCGACGGGCGGAGCGCTGGCCGCGATCCCGATCGTCGCGCTGCTCGGCGGGCTGATCGCCGCCGGCCAGCCGGTGGCCGGGGTCACGACCGCCGTCGGCGCGATGTTCGTCGGCATCGCCTGGCGTGTGAACGGCGGGCGGCCTCCGTACGCGGTGATGGCCACCGACGCCGTGGCGATGGGGCTCGCCACGCTCGCCGGCTGCCTCACCGGCCAGGTCCTGTGGGTCCACCTGATCGTGCTCGCCGTGTTCTCGATGGCGGGCGGCCTGCTCGTCGGGGTCGGCCGCCAGGCGGGGATCGTCGGCTTTCAGTCGATCCTCGCGGTCGTCGTGTTCGGGCGGTTCACCGAGCCGATCGGGCCGGCGCTGGGGATCGCCGGGCTCGTCGCCGCGGGCGGCCTCACCCAGGTGGTGTTCCAGGCGATCGTGCGCTGGCCCCCGCCGCTCGTGATCCAGCGCCGTGCCACCGCCCAGGCCTACCGCGCGCTCGCGGAGCTCGCGCTCGGCGACGCCCAGACCCCGGCCGCACCCGCCGCGGAGGCGCTCGACCATGCCGGCACCACGCTCTCCGGAGGCACGCTGTTCGGCTCCAGCGCGATCGCCCCGCTGCGCAGCCTCGTCAACGAGGGCCGCCGGGTGCGGATCGCGATCACCGCCCTGAACGGCCTCGTCGGCCGGATCGCCGACAGTCCGGACGCGAGCGGAGCGGTCCACGCGATCGCCGCCGACACCTACCTCTCCCTGCGCGACGCCGCCGGGGCGATCGAGGGTCACGCCGCGCCGGCCGGGGACCTCGACAACCGCGTCGGCAAAGTGAGCGATGCGGTCTCGGGTCTGCAGCGCGGACCCGCGCCCGAAGACGTGCCCGAGGCGGTGTGGACGGTTCTCGGGCGACGGCTGGCGGGGCTCGCGGGGCAGCTGCGGGCGATCGCGCGCCTGGTCCCCGACGCGGCGGCCGGCTCGGGCCTGCGCGACCGCCGTCCATACCACCGCACCGCGCATCCGCTCCAGAACCTGTACGCCGACCTGGCGACGCTGCGGGCGAACATCTCGCTCGACTCGCCGGCCACCCGGCACGCGCTCCGTCTCGCGGTCATCGTCCCCGGCACCGAGCTGCTGGTGCGAGCGCTGCCGGTCGAGCGCGGCTACTGGGTGGTGGTGGCTGCCGCGGCGACGTTGCGCCCCGAGTTCGGCGCGACGTTCACCCGGGGTCTCGAACGCGTCGGGGGGACCGCGCTCGGCGTCACCGTCGCGGGCATCGCCGCCGCGCTGCTGCATCCCTCCCAGGAGGTCACGATCGCGCTCGTCGGCCTGTTCGGGTGGGCGGCGATGGCCTCCTTCGCCGCCAGCTACGCGCTCGGCTTCACCTGCATCACAGCGCTCGTCGTGTTCCTGCTCAACACGCTCGCGCCGGACACCACCCAGACCGCGACCGCCCGCCTCATCGACACGCTGATCGGCGGGGCGATCGGCCTGGCGGTGTTCGCGGCCTGGCCGACGTGGTCACGGCGCCCGGCGCAGGAGCTGCTCTCCGAGCTGACGGACGCGATCAGGCGCTATGTCGGGCTGGTGCTGCGTGCGTTCGTCGACGGCGGCCCGCTCCCGCCGGAGATCGGCGCCGCGTCGCGGGAGGCCCGGTTGATCCGCACGCAGGCGGACTCCGCCGTGGCTCGTTCGCTGTCGGAGCCCGCCCGGCGCCGGATCGACGCGCGCGTCGGCTCCGGGGTACTGGACGAGATGCTCCGGCTCGTCCACGCGATCCACGCCCTGCGCCTCGAGGCCCAGGACGCGCCCGACCGCGCGCCGCAGCCGGCGCTCGCGCCATTCGCGCGGGCGCTTGACGTCCAGCTCTCCGCGATCGCCCGCGGGCTGCTCTCCGACGACCTTCAGCTGAGCTCGGAATACGTCGATCTGCGCGCACTCGCGGATCGCTACGCCGAGGAGGCCGCACCGGGTGAGCACGAGCTCAGCATCGTGATCGACCAGCTCGCAGACGCGACCAACGCGATCGACGAGCTCATCGCCCCCGGCTGAGCCGGGCTCAGCGACGGGGGAACAGCGGCTCGATCGCCTCGACGAGCGATCCGGAACTGCGCTCGGCGAACGCCGCCTGCTCGATCGCGGTCACCGGCGACCCGAGCGCCTGCAGCAGCGTCGCGGTCGACTCGGGGAGATAGGGCGTGAGCAGCACGCTGATCACCCGCACCGCCTCGGCCAGTGACGCGAGCACCACGTTGAGCTCGTGGTGGGCCTCCGGCCGGTCCTCCTTGGAGAGCGCCCACGGGGCGTGCTCCTCGACGTAGCGGTTGCAGCGGCGCACCCGCTGCCAGATGCGATCGAGCGCCGCGGTCACCTCGGCGCCGTCCATCAGGTCCCAGATCTCATCGACGAGGCCGTCGAACTCGCCGCGCAGCACCGGGTCGAGCGCGACCTCGGGCACGACGCCGTCGCGGTAGCGGCGGATCATCGCGATCGTGCGGCTCGCCAGGTTCCCGTACTCGTTGGCCAGCTCGTTCTCGTAACGCGCCTGCAGCGCGTCCATGCCGACCGCGCCGTCGGCGCCGAACTGGACGTCGCGCATCAGGTAGAAGCGCAGCGCGTCGGCGCCGAACCGCTCGAGCACCTCGAACGGATCGAGCACGTTGCCCAGCGACTTGGACATCTTGCGGCCGTCGGAGCCGAGCAGGAAGCCGTGGACGAAGACGTGCTCGGGCAACGGGATCTCGGCGGCCATCAGCATGGCGGGCCAGAAGACGGTGTGGAACTTGAGGATGTCCTTGCCGATGATGTGGAACTGCGCCGGCCAGAAGGTATCGGTGAGATCGTCGCCCGGACGGGCGAAGCTGAGCGCCGTGTAGTAGTTGAGCAGCGCGTCGAACCACACGTAGAAGACGTGGTCGGTGTCCCAGGGGACGGTGATCCCCCACTTCAGGTGCGCGCGACTCAGCGAGACGTCCTGCAGCCCGGACTGGATGAACGACAGCGCCTCGTTGTACCGGGCCAGCGGCATCACGAACGAGGGGTGGTCGGCGTAGAGCGCCTCGAGCTCGACCTGGAACGCGGAGAGCTTGAAGAACCAGTTCTCCTCGGACTCGCGCACGAGCGGCGTCTCGTGGATCGGGCAGCGGTTGCCCTCGAGGATCTCGTTCTCGACCTTGAAGTCGGCGCAACGGGGGCAGTACCAGCCCTCGTACAGCGACTTGTACGTGTAGCCGTTGTCGTGGATGCGCTGCATCACCCCCTGGACGCGGGCCGCGTGCGCCTCATCGGTGGTGCGCACATAGAAGTCGTTGGAGATCCCGAGCTCCGGCAGAAGCGCCTTGAAGCGCGCGACGTTGCGATCGGCGAGCTCCTGGGGGGAGATCCCCTCGGCCGCGGCCGCGTCGGCGACCGGCTCGCCGTGCTCGTCGGCGCCGGTGAGGAAGAACACATCGCCGCCCCGCTGGCGCATGTGCCGCGCGATCACGTCGGTCGCGATCTTCTCGTAGGCGTGCCCGACGTGGGGCACGCCGTTGACGTAGTCGATCGCTGTCGTGATGTAGAAGGACATGCGCTGAGCCGACAGGCTATTGCCTGCGCAGGGCGGACCGCACGTCCTCGATCCGGATCGGCACATCGCGGAAGCGGTGCCCGGTCGCGTGCGAGAGCGCGTTGGCGATGGCGGCGGCGCCGCCCATCATCGAGAGCTCGCCGATTCCCTTGACTCCCACCGGGTGTCCGGAGCGGTCGTGCTCGTCGAGCATCACGACCTCGAGGCGCCCGATGTCGGCGTGCGCGGGTACGTGATAGCTCGCCAGGTCGTGGTTGGCGAAGTCGCCGGGTCCGGGGTCGATCTCGGTCCGCTCGAGCAGCGCCTGGCCGTGGGCCATGATCATCCCGCCGTAGAACTGGGAGCGGGCGGTGCGTGCGTTGACGATCGTGCCGGCGGCGAACACGCCCAGCATCCGCCGAACGCGGACCTCCCCGGTCCGGACGTCGACGGCGACCTCGGCGAAGCCGGCCCCGAAGGTGTGGCGGGCGAGCTCGCCCGCCGCCTGCACCGCCTCGGCCGAGTCGGCTCGGACCTCGAGGCCCTCGGGCGGGATCGACTCCCCGTCGGCGAGCCGCTGCGCGAGCTCGCGGCAGGCCATGTCGACCGGCCAGGACCATGACGAGGTCCCCATCGAACCGCCGGCGATCATCGCCTGCCCGCTCGCGCTGTGGCCGATGGTGAGCCTCACCCGCGCGGGCTCCACCCCGAGCGCGTCGGAGGCGACCTGCAACAGCACGGTGCGGGCGCCGGTACCGATGTCCGAGGCGGCGATCCGCACCTCGAACAGACCTCCGGGGAGCGCCCGCGCGCGTGCGGTGGAGCCGAAGCGGTAGTCGGGGTGGTGGGCGGCGGCGACCCCGGTGCCGACGATCCAGTTCCCATCACGGCGAGGCCGCGCCTCATCGCTCGCCCGTGCACCACGCGGGACCCAGCCGAAGCGGTCCGCGCCAACCTCGAGAGCCTCCACCAGCGAGCGGCTGGAGAATCTCCGGCCGCTCCACGGCTCGACGTCGGTGTCGTTGACGATCCGCAGGGCGACCGGGTCGACGGCGAGCCGCTCGGCGAGCTCGTCGACGGCGACCTCGACCGCGAACATCCCGGAGGCGTGGCCCGGGCCGCGCATGAAGCCCGGCGTGGGCACGTCAAGACGCACGACACGGTGCACGACACGGCGGTTCGGGGCGGCGTAGACGATCCGGGTCGAGGCGCCGATCTGGTCGACGTACTCGTGGATGCGCGAGGTCTGAGTGATCGCCTCGTGATCGATCGCGGTGAAGCGCCCCGCGTCGTCGGCACCGATCCGGACGCGCTGGATCGACGGCGGACGGTAGGAGACGAGCGCGAACATCTGCTGGCGGGTGAGCGCGAGCTTGACCGGCCGTCCGACGGCCTTGGCGGCCATCGCCGCGAGCACGGCGGTCGGCCGCGCCATCGTCGCCTTGGATCCGAAGCCGCCTCCGATGTACTCGGCCACGACCCGGACCTGCTCGGGCGCGAGGCCGAACACCCCGGCGACGGCGCCGGCGGTGGCGTACGGCCCCTGGTCGGCGTTGTAGAGCGTCAGACCGTCGTGCTCCCACACGGCGGTGCAGGCGTGCGGCTCCATCGGATTGTGATGCTCGGTGGCGGTGGTGTAGGTCTCGTCGACGACCGTCGCGGACCCGGCGAGCGCCGCGTCGACGTCGCCGTCGGACCATTCGCCGGGCACGCCCGCGTTGGCGTTCTCAGGCACGTAGAGCTCGGGGTGGTCGGCGCGGAGCTCGACGTCGTGCGGATGGACCTCGTAGTCGATGTCGACGAGCGCCGCCGCCTCGCGGGCGGACTCGAGCGTCGTGGCGACGACGGCGGCCACGATCTGGCCGCGGTAGGCGACGTTGGCGCTCTGGAGCACGAGCAACTCGGGGTGCGTGCCCTCGGGCCGCTCCAGTCGCGGCGCGGACTCGGGGTCGAGCACCGCGAGCACGCCCGGCTCCGCGAGCGCCCGGGCGGGGTCAACTGAGAGCACGCGCCCGCGGGCGACGGTCGACTGGACCGGAACGACGTAGGCGAGATCCGGCACGCGGCGCTCGAACGAGTAGCGCGCCTCGCCGGTCACCTTGTCGACGCCATCCGCACGCTCGATCCCGGCGCCGACGACCGTTGTTCCGGTCGCGCTCACGTCCAGACGCCGCCGGAACCGTCAGAGAACTGGGTCATGGGCCCCAGAGGAGGTCCGCGACGACGGCGGCCGCGGTGTCGGCGACGAGCTCGGCCTTGAACGCGTTGTCCGGCAGCGGGCGGGCCTCATCGAACTCGGCGAGCACCCCGGCGTGAACCGTCGAGGCGGCCGGATCAGGCCGCACACCCGCCAGCAGCGCCTCGGCGCGACGGGCGCGCCACGGGCGGGAGCCGACGCCGCCGAGCGCGATCCGCGCCTCGCGCAGCCGGCCGTCCTCGTCGGCGACGACGAGCGCCGCGGCCGAGACGAGCGCGAACGCGTAGGACCAGCGATCTCGGACCTTGCGGTAGGCCATGCGCGCCCCGGCGGGCGGCGCCGGCAGCTCGACGCCGGTGATCAGGTCGCCCGGGGCGAGCGTGGTGTCGCGGGTCGGGTCATCGCCCGGCTCGCGGTAGAGCGCGTCGAGCGACTGCAGGACGTCACGGGTGCCGTCCGCGCGCTGCACGTGCACGCGGGCGTCGAGCGCCGCAAGCGCCACGGCCATGTCGGACGGATGCGACGCGACGCACTGCTCGCTGGTCCCGAGCAGCGCGAGATCGCGGTGCGCACCCTCGATCGCCGAGCATCCGCTCCCGAGCTCGCGCTTGTTGCACGGCTTGCTCGTGTCCTGGAAGTACACGCAGCGGGTGCGCTGCAGCAGGTTGCCGGCCGTCGTGGCCATGTTGCGCAGCTGGCCCGAGGCACCGGCGAGCAGCGCCTGGCTCAGCGCCGGGAAGCGGGCCCGGATCCCGGGGTCGGCGGCGAGCGCCGAGTTGCGGACCGTGGCGCCGATCAGCACCGACCCGTCGGCGCGGTGCTCGATCGCGTCCAGCCCGAGTCCCGTGATGTCGATCAGGCGGTCGGGGCGGTGGACACCGAGCTTCATCAGGTCGACGAGGTTCGTGCCGCCGGCCAGGAACATCGTGTCCGGCTCGGTGGCGACCGCCCGCTGGGCGGCACTCGGGTCCGACGCCCGCTCGTAGGCGAGCGCCCTCATGCGTGGCCCGGATCGCCGGAGGGCTCGCCGTCGCGCGACGGCGCCCCGTCGCGTGACGGCGCCCCGTCGCGTGACGGCGCCCCGTCGCGTGACGGCGCCCCGGCCGCCTCGAGGATCGCGTCGACGATGCCGACATACGCGCCGCAGCGGCACAGGTTGCCGCTCATCCGCTCGGCGACCTCGTCGGGGTCGAGGGCGCCCGGGCCCGGCAGCCCCGCTTCGATGTCGGAGGTGACGCGGCTTGGCCAGCCGCGCCGGGCTTCCTCGAGCATCCCCACCGCGGAGCAGATCTGGCCCGGCGTGCAGTACCCACACTGCAGGCCATCGTGGTCCAGGAAGGCGCGCTGGACCGGGTGCAGCTCTCGGTCGGCGCCATCCTCCGGGTCGGCGCCGGGCTCCGCGATCCCCTCGATCGTCCGCACCTGATGCCCGTCGGCCACCACCGCGAGCACCAGGCAGCTGTTGACCCGCTCGTCGTCGAGCAGCACCGTGCAGGCGCCGCACTGGCCGTGGTCACATCCCTTCTTCGTGCCGGTGAGATCGAGATGCTCGCGCAGCGCGTCGAGCAGCGTGGTGCGATTGTCGAGCTCCAGGGTGCGTTCGCTGCCGTTCACCGTCAGCGTGAGCTCGCTGGAGATGGGTCGCTCGGTCACTGAGGCGCAACATAGCGTGACCGGAGGGGCCCTCCGGTCGATCGGGCGTCAGCCGGTGATCGATCAGGCGTCAGCCCGTGATCGTGACCGTCGCGGTCACCGCCTGCCCCGCCCGGCCCGCCGCGGAGGGCACGAGCGCCAGGCGGTAGATGCCGGGCGCCAGCACGTGTCCGCCCAGCTTCGCGATGACGTGGACGGTGTGGGTGCCGGCTCTCAGATGGAGCGTGAGGTGCCCGGGAACCCGAGAGGTACGGGTGCAGGCGCGGTCGTGGCGGTTGCGGTGGGTCGGCGCCTGGCAGCGGAGCACGAGGCCGTGGCGGACATCGCGGCCGGGAAGCTCGCGGGTGGCGGTCAGGCGCACGGCCGCGTCGGTCGTGAGATGTGAGCGCACCGAGAGCCGTACCGCGCGCAGGCAATGACGGCGGCGGCGGTTGCGGCGGGTCAGCGCTTCGCAGTTGCGCCCGACCCGGCGGCCGGCGGCCGACGCCCGGCGCGGCGAGACGCGCAGACGGCTGAGCCGGGGCGCGGGTGGCGCGTTCGTGGACACGGTCAGCGCCAGCGAGGCGCTCGCGCTCTGAGCAGGCGGCCCGGCCTCCGAGACGGCGACCGTGAAGGTGGCCCTCTGCGCAAACCGCGGCGTGCCGGAGATCACGCCGGTCGCCGGGTCGAGGGTCAGCCCGATCGGCAGCGTCCCGGTGCTCACCGTCCAGGTCCCGGCGCCGGTGCCGCCGCCGGAGACCAACTGCGCCGAATAGGGATGTCCGATCTGAGCGGGCGCGAGCGAGGTCGTGGACACCGTCAGCGGGGAGACGGAGTTGGCCACCATCGGGATCTGCTCCCCTCCGGCGGCCTGATAGCCGCCGACGCCCTCGCACAGTCCGACGGCGGGGCAGCTGAGCGAGGAGACGGTCGCGAGCCCGGAGGTCGCGGGTGCGGAGTCCGCCGGAGCGGACAGCGCTGTCGGTTCTGACCAGACGCTGCCCGCTTCGACGGCGGTCATCGGCGCGGCGTCGGGTTGCGTGGGGCTTCCGGCCGTCGGATATCCGCCGGCGGCCGCGCAGTCCCCGGCGTCCGCGCAGCCGATGGCCGCGATTCCGAGATCGGGGTTGTCGGTGAGAAATCCGGCGGTCCCCGTCGGATACGGGAGGCTCACCTCGGCGAAGACGCCACCCGAGTCGACGAGCGCGAAACCGGAGGCGCCGATGGCCGTCTCGTCGTTGCCGACCGCGGTGCACTGGGAGACGGCGGCGCAGTCGATCGCGCCCAGCGAGATCACCTGGTTGGCGTCCGCGAGGGAGCCGGGCAGCGGACCGAGCGTCTCGGCCGTCTGCCAGTGCGCGTTGCTCTCGGCGATGATCAGCGGCAGCTGCGGCCCGGAGTCGGGGTAGTCGGTCCCCGCGATCACGCAGTCGCCGGCGGCTGGGCAGCTCACCGACAGCGACGTGGCCGCGGTCTCGTCATCGCCCGAGGGCAGCGTCGCCAGCAATGGCTTTGACCATGCACCGTCCGCCTCGGTGGCGATCGACGGCTCGATCAGTCCCTTGCTGGTCGCGCTCGTGCCCACGGCGACACAGTTGCCGACGCTCGTGCAGGAGACCGAGTCCAGGATGCCGCCCCCCGTGATCTCGCCGGACACCGACGGCAGCGTCGTGGCGGTCTGCCACAACCCGCCGACCTCGCTGACGGTGAGCGAGCCGTTGCCCGTGCCGGCGTAGGAGCCGACTGCGACGCAGTACCCCTGGGCCGGGCATGAGACGGAGTCGATTGCGGCGGACTGGCTCTTGGCGACCGTGACGGCGCCGGCGGGAAGTGCGATGCGCACCGGAGGCCCCCACACATTGTTGGTCTCGGTCTCCACCATCGCCAGGCGCCCGCCCGCCGAGTTGCGGTAGCTGCCGCCGGCCACGCAGTCACCCGGCGAGGTGCAGGAGATCGATGTGAAGCTCGCCGACTCCCCGGCCCCGACGGCGGCTCCCGCCGGGACGGCCGGGGCGGGTGCAGTCGTGAACAGCGGACCGGCTGACACATGCGCGGTGGAGGCGAGCGCCGGCACGGCGAGCGCCGGCAGAGCGAGCGCCGGCAGGGCGAGCGTTGCGGCGAGGACGGCCCCGATCCGTGCCGCGCACCGCATCACAGTCGTCATCGGAGCGTTCACATCCGTCCTTCCACGCACATCGTCCGGCGGCTCGGCGGTTGTTGAGACGGGTCGCCCACCGCCCGCGGGTACGGGCGATCTAACGTCCTCGAGGGCACAACTACTCCCTTTATCGACGGTGCGAGGAGAATCCTTAGGCCATGACCACTACCGCAGCCCGACTGCTCGACAACTACATCGCCGGAGCCTGGACGGCGCCGACCGCCGCGACCGGTGAGCTCGACGTGATCAACCCCGCATCGGCGGAGGTTCTGGCGCGTGTTCCCCTGTCCGGCGCAGCCGATCTCGACGCCGCGGTGACGGCCGCCCGGGCGGCGCTGCCGGAGTGGCGTGCAGTCTCGACGATCGCCCGGGCGCGCAAGCTGTTCGAGCTGCGCGAGCGGTTGACGGCGCGCTCGGAGGACCTCGCTCGCTCGGTGACCGCCGAGATGGGCAAGACGATCGGCGACTCGCGGGCCGAGGTCGGGCGGATGATCGAGATGGTGGAGGCGGCGTGCGCGGTGCCGACCACGATGCAGGGCCGGATCCTGGAGGACGTCAGCCGGAACATCGACGCCGAGACGATCCGCCAGCCGGTCGGCGTGTGCGCGGCGATCGCGCCGTTCAACTTCCCGGCGATGGTCCCGTTCTGGTTCCTGCCCTTCGCGATCGCGTGCGGCAACACGTTCGTGCTCAAGCCCTCCGAGCAGGTGCCGCTGACGATGCAGATCGCCTACGAGGAGCTCGACGCGCTCGGACTGCCGGCGGGCGTCGTCAACCTCGTCAACGGCTCCAAGGAGATCGTCGAGGGGATCCTCTCGCACCCGGGGATCGACGCGGTCTCGTTCGTGGGCTCTGCCCCGGTGGCGAAGATCGTCTACGAGGGCGCGGCCAAGCACGGCAAGCGCGTGCAGGCGCTCGGCGGCGCCAAGAACCACATGGTGGTGATGCCCGACGCCGTGATCGAGCAGACCGTCGACGGCCTGATCGGATCCGCATTCGGAGCCGCGGGACAGCGCTGCATGGCTGGATCGGTGGTGGTCACCGTCGGTGACGCCCACGAGCAGCTGATGGGGCCGCTCACCGACGCGGCAAGGGCGCTCACCGTCGGCGACGGGATCATCGAGGGCTCCGACGTCGGACCGGTGATCTCGTGCGCCTCACGCGACCGGATCGCCGATTGGATCGCACGCGGCGAGGCCGCCGGCGCGAAGGTCGTGCTCGACGGGCGCGGCGTGGCGGACGCGGAGGGCAGCGAGCTCAACCGCGACGGCGCCTACCTCGGCCCGACGATCCTCGACGAGGTCCGCCCCGAGATGGACATCGCCCAGGAGGAGGTGTTCGGCCCGGTGCTGTGCGTGATCCGCGCCGAGTCGCTCGACGAGGCGATCGAGATCGTCAACTCCTCGCGATTCGGCAACGGCACCTCGATCTTCACCGAGTCCGGTGCGTCAGTGCGCCGCTACCGCCACGAGGTCCAGGCGGGGATGATCGGCGTCAACATCGGCGTCGCCGCCCCGGTCGCGTTCTTCCCGTTCAGCGGCTGGAAGGACTCGTTCTTCGGTGACACGCACGCGCACGGGACCGACGGGGTCGACTTCTACACGCGCAAGAAGACCGTCACCACCCGCTACTTCTCAAGCGGCCAGGGATCAGGCGCCTACTTCGTCGAGCGCTGAGCGGTCCACGCGCCGGGGACGACCGCCAGATCCGCGGGTATCGTCGCGAGCGATGCCCGACCTGGTCGTCCCCGCCCTGGATCCGCAGGCGTTCTTCGCAGGCGAGCAGCCGGTGCTGCGTGGCGATGAGCTCGTGCTCCGCGCATGGCGCGCGTCCGATTGGCCGGCGCTGGTGCTCGCCTACGGCGATCCGGCGATCCAGCGCTGGCATGTCCGCACGCTGGACGAGCGCGAGGCCCGGGAGTGGGCGATCGGGCGTGCGCGGCGATGGCAGAACCGCACGGCGGTCGACTGGGCGATCACCGATGAGACGGACGCCGTGCTGGGCCGTCTCGCCATCCCGCGCTTCGAGTTCGAAAAGGGGCTCGGCGCGGTCGCGTACTGGGTCCTGCCGGAGGCCCGCGGCAGCCGGATCGCGCCGCGCGCGCTGTCGGTGCTGTGCGAGTGGGCGTTCGAGCGCCAGGGCATGCACCGGCTCGAGTTGGAGCATTCCGTCGACAACGAGCCTTCGTGCCGCGTCGCCGGGCATGCGGGCTTCGCGTTGGAGGGCGTCAAGCGCGCGGAGCTCTGGCATCTCGACGGCTGGCACGACATGCACCTGCACGCACGCCTCGCGGGCGACGCACCGCCGCCCAGCACGCTCAGCGGGCGCTGAGCGTCCGCCTGCCGAGCCCCACGCCGAGCGAGGCGTAGGAGCGGAACAGGTGGTCCTGCGCGTCGGCGAGGACCGCGTCAAGCGCCCCCGCAAAGCGCCGGATCTCGGACTCGGAGATGACGAGCGGCGGCAGCGCCTTGATCACGTTCATGTGATGGCCCGCGACCTGGGTGAGGATGTGGTGCTCGTGGAACAGGGGCACGGTCACCATCTGGGCGAACATGCCCGGCTGGCGGCGCTCAATCGCCTCCCACAGGCGCCGCGCGGCACGTCCGGCGGGCGCCCCGAGCTCGATGCCCCACATCATCCCGAGCCCGCGCACCTCCCGCACGACCTCGTATTTGTCGACCAGCGGCGCGGTGAGCTCGCGCAGGAGCGCCCCCATGGTCCTCGCCCGCTCGACCAGCCGTTCGTCGTCGAGTACCTGCAGCGTCGCCAGACCGGCCGCCGCGCCGAAGTCGTTGTTGCCGAAGGTCGAGCCGTGCACGACCGAGTTCTCCATCGAGTCGAAGGTGCGCTCGAACACGGCGCGCGAGCAGAGCGTGGCGCCGACCGGGACGAACCCGCCGGACAGCGCCTTGGAGAGCGTCACCATGTCGGGCCGCACACCCGGCCAGTGCTCCAGGCAGAGGAAGGAGCCGGTGCGCCCGAGCCCGGTCTGGACCTCGTCGACGACGAGCAGCGCGCCGTGTGCCCGGCACAGTTCGCCCGCCGCGGCGAGGTATCCGTCGGGCGCGACGAACACCCCCTTGCCCTGAATCGGCTCGACGATGAACGCGGCGACGTCGCCGCCCGACAGCGCCGCCTCGAGCGCCGCCGTGTCGCCGAACGGGACCGCCGAGAAGCCGGGCAGCAGATCCCCGAAGCGGTCGCGGAACTCCGCGTTGCCGTTGACCGACAGCGACCCGAGCGTGAGGCCGTGGAACGCGCGCTCGCAGTGGACGACACGCGAGCGCCCGGTGGCCGCCCGGGCGAGTTTGAGCGCCGTCTCAACGGCCTCGGTGCCGCTCGAATTGAGCACGCAGGCGTCGATCGGGTCCGGCGCGCGGCCGACGAGCTCCTCGGCGAGCACGCCCGCGAGCGTCGTCACGCCGATCTGCGGCAGGTTCGCCGGTTCGGCCGCCATCACGCTCATCAGCTGGTGGCGCACGGCGGGATGGTTGCGCCCCAGCGAGAACACGCCGTAGCCGGCGTAGAGGTCGAGGTACTCCTCACCGGCGGCGTCGATCAGGAACTCGCCGCGACCGTGTACCCACTCCCGGTCGAAGCCGAGCGTCTTGACGACTCGCCCCAGCTGCCGGTTGAGATATCGCTGGTTGAGCTCCATCGCCTCGCCCGCACGAGCGGCGATCACGTCGCCGAGGTCAGGGCGGTCAGCGGAGGCCATGCATACATCCTGACGCGTCGTCCAACCAAGTGATCGCACAACCGCCCACTCGTCCGGAAAACCGGACCTGGACGGCAGGTTGACTGCACAACGTGTTTGAATGGGATTAAGCACGAGATGAGCGATACACGAGAGGACATCGAGCCGGTCGAGGCGGAGGTGACCGGTTCGCGGGACGGCATCACCCGACCCTCGGCGACGGACACTCTGGCGCTGGCGCGCGACCACCTGCTGTCGTTGCAGAGCCCCGACGGGTGGTGGAAGGGCGAACTGGAGACGAACGTCACGATGGATGCCGAGGACATGCTGCTGCGGCAGTTCCTGGGCATCCGCTCCGACGAGGTCTCGGGCCGCCAGGCCAACTGGATCCGCTCCCAGCAGCGCGCCGACGGGACGTGGGCGAACTTCGCGGGCGGCCCGGGCGATCTGTCGACGACGATCGAGGCGTATGTCGCGCTCAAGCTCGCGGGCGACGATCCGCAGGCCGAGCACATGCTGAGCGCCGCCGAGTTCGTGCGCGGCGCCGGCGGGTTGCAGGAGGCGCGCGTGTTCACGCGCATCTGGATGGCGCTGTTCGGCGCCTGGAGCTGGAACGACGTCCCGGCACTGCTGCCCGAGCAGATCCTGCTCCCACAGTGGTTCCCGCTCAACGTCTACGACTTCGCCTGCTGGGCGCGGCAGACGGTCGTCGCCCTCTCGGCGGTGCTGGCGCTGCGCCCGGTGCGACCGCTGCCGTTCTCGATCTCCGAGCTCGACGGCCCGGAGCCGTTCAGGCAGCCGCCCGGGGAGACGCCCTTGGCCAAGGGGATCATCGCGCTCGACGCGGTCCTGCAGCGCTATCAGCGGTTCCCGGTCGACTTCGTGCGCCGGATCTCGCTGAAGCGCATCGAGCGCTGGATCGTGGACCGTCAGGAGATCGACGGCGGCTGGGGCGGCATCCAGCCGCCGTGGGTCTACTCGCTGATCGCGCTCAACCTGCTCGGCTATGAGCTCGACCACCCGGTGATGGAGCGCGGCCTGGCCGGCCTGGAGACGTTCACGATCGAGGAGGGCGACATTCGCCGCCTCGAGGCGTGCCAGTCGCCGGTGTGGGACACGTGCCTGTCGCTGATCGCGCTCACCGATGCCGGCGTGCCGGCCGACGACCCGGCGATCGTCCGCGCCGCCGACTGGATGCTCGACGAGCAGATCCTCGCTCGCGGCGACTGGGCGGTGCGCCGTCCGGAGCTCGCGCCCGGCGGATGGGCGTTCGAGTTCGCCAACGCGAACTATCCGGACGTCGACGACACCGCCGAGGTCATCATGGCGCTGCGCGCGGTGGACCATCCCGATCCGGCGAGGGTCAAGGCCGCGATCGACCGGGGCGTCGTCTGGCTGGAGGGGATGCAGAGCTCCGACGGCGGCTGGGCCGCGTTCGACGTCGACAACACCCGCGCGCTCGTCCGGGACCTTCCGTTCTGCGACTTCGGCGAGGTGATCGATCCGCCGAGCGCCGACGTCACCGCGCACGTCGTCGAGATGTATGCGCTGCTCGGCCGCGCCGGCGAGGACGCGCCCCAGCGCGGCCTGCGCTGGCTGCTCGACCACCAGGAGCCGGGCGGCTCATGGTTCGGGCGCTGGGGGGCCAACCACGTGTACGGCACCGGTGCGGTGGTGCCGGCGCTCGTCGCGGCCGGCATCTCGACGCGCCACCAGGCGGTCCGCCGGGCGGTGCGCTTCCTGGAGTCCGTCCAGAACGACGACGGCGGCTGGGGCGAGGACATGCGCTCCTACGACGACGAGGCGTGGATCGGCCGCGGCGCCTCGACCCCGTCCCAGACGGCGTGGGCGCTGCTCGCTCTCCATGCCGCCGGCGAGCGCTCAGCGGCGGTGGCGCGCGGGATGCTGTGGCTGGCCGAGACCCAGCGGGAGGACGGCAGCTGGGATGAGCCGTACCACACGGGCACCGGGTTCCCGGGCGACTTCTACATCAACTACCACCTGTATCGGCAGATCTTCCCGGTGATGGCGCTCGGCCGGTGCGGGCGATGAGTGTGGTGCCGCGGGCGCTCACCGCGGACGACCTCCCCGGCGCCGAGGAGCTGCTCAACCAGGCCGGCAGCGAGAACTTCACCGTCGCCAACCGGCTGCTCGGGCCGGACACGTGCCGCCACCTGACGGCGATCTACGGCTATGCGCGGTTGGTGGACGACGTCGGTGACGAGGCCGCCGGCGACCGCGACGCGCTCCTCGACGTGGTCGAGGAGGAGCTCAGGGCGGTCTTTGCCGGGGGTTCGGTCGCGCATCCGGTGATGCGTGAGCTGGCGGTGACGGTGCGCGCGTGCTCGCTGCCGGAGGGTCCCTTCCGACGGCTGCTCGCCGCCAACCGGATGGACCAGACGGTCACCCGCTACGAGACCTGGGACCAGCTGATGGCGTACTGCGCGCTGTCGGCCAACCCGGTCGGCGAGCTCGTGCTCGGAGTGTTCGGAGCGGCCACTCCGGAGCGGATCGGCCTGTCGGACCGGATCTGCTCCGGCCTGCAGGTCGTCGAGCACCTGCAGGACATCGCCGAGGACCACGGGCGCGGTCGGGTCTACCTGCCCGTCGAGGATCAGCAGCGGTTCGGGGTCGAGGAGTCCTCGCTCTCGCGCGCCGCAGCGCCGGACGCGCCGCTCGCCGGACTGATCGCCTACGAGGCCGCGCGGGCCTGGCAGCTGCTCTCCTCCGGCGCGCCGCTGGCCCGCACGCTCCCGCTGCGTCCCCGGATCGCGATTGCCGGCTTCGTCGCCGGCGGACGGGCTGCACTTGCCGGGCTGCCCGGGCGTGCCGGGGCTCCGTCCGTCAGCCGTAAGCGCGCCCTGGCCGGCGCCTTCCCGCGAGCGTTCCTCGGACGATGAGCGCCCCGGCGATCGAAATCGAGCGCTGCTGCCGCCGCTGCGAGGAGATCACGCGGGCGGAGGCGGCGAACTTCTATTACGGCATCCGCCTGCTGCCGCGGGACAAGCGAGCGGCGATGAGCGCGGTGTACGCGTTCGCGCGGCGGGTCGACGACATCGGCGACGACGGGTCGCTCGACGCCGAGCAGCAGCTGGCGGCACTCGCGACCGAGCGGACGATGCTGGAGAGCTTCGGCGCGGCGCGTCCCTCGCCGGTCGGAGATCCGGTGTGGATCGCGCTCGAGTGGGCCTGCGAGCGCTACGCGCTGCCGATCGACGCCCTCGAGTTCCTGGTCGAGGGCGTCGAGTTCGACGTGCGGGGCGACCGCTACGAGACGTTCGGAGACCTCGTCGCCTACTGCCGGCGCGTCGCCGGGGCGGTCGGGCGTCTGTGCGTGGCGATCTTCACCGACGGCCACGTGACCGACGAGATCGACGCGCTCGCCGACGACCTCGGGATCGCGATGCAGCTGACCAACATCATCCGGGACGTGCGCGAGGATCGGGAGATGGGTCGCGTCTACCTCCCCTCCGAGGATCTGGAGCGGTTCGGCTGCACGCTGGACGCCGGCGTTCCGTCCGACGAGAACGAGCCGTGCGCCGAGCTGATCCGCTTCCAGGCCGCCCGCGCGGCGGAGTGGTTCGACCGTGGCCTGAAGCTCACCAACCACCTTGACGGCCGTAGCGCCGCCTGCGTGCTGGCGATGACCGGCATCTACCGGGAGATCCTCGACCGGATCGTCGCCGACCCCGGGCAGGTGATGCGCACCCGCGTCTCGCTCGCTCCGTGGGAGAAGGCGTGGGTCGCCGCGCGCAGCCTGGCCACCTCGAAGGGGATACTCGCGCGATGAGCGGCGAGCGGAGCGTGATCGTGATCGGCGGCGGGCTCGCGGGCATCACCGCGGCGCTTGACTGCGCCGCGGCCGGCCACGCGGTGACGCTGCTGGAGTCCCGCGGCCGGCTCGGCGGGCAGGCCTACTCATTCGAGCGCGACGGGCTCACCGCCGACAACGGCCAGCACGTCTTCCTGCGCTGCTGCACCGCGTATCGCGCGTTCGTGGAGCGGGTCGGCGGGGCCGGAATGGTGACGCTCCAGGACCGGCTCGACATCACCGTGCTGGGCCGCCGGGACGGCCGTCGGCGCCGGGGCCGCCTGAACCGCACCGCGCTGCCCTCACCGCTGCACCTGGCCGGGGCGCTGCTGCGCTACCCGTTCCTCACCTGGAGGGAGCGGCTGTCGGCGGCGGTGACGATGTCGGCATTGGCGCGTGTCGACGTGGAGGACCCCGCCAACGATGCGCGGACGTTCGGCGAGTGGCTCGCGGCGCATGGCCAGCGCGCGGCGGTGACCAACGCGCTGTGGGATCTCATCACCCGCCCGACCGTCAACCTCGGCGCCGCGGAGGCCTCGCTCGCGCAGGCCGCGTACGTCTTTCAGGAGGGGCTGCTCTCCAGCGCCTCGGCCGGCGACCTCGGGCACGCCCGGGTTCCGCTGTCCCGGATCCACGACGGCGCCGCGGGCGCCGCGCTGCGGCGCGCCGGGGTCGACGTCCGTCTCCGCGCCGGGGTGGCCTCGATCGAGCCCGGCTTCACCGTGCAGCTCAGCGGCCCGGACCCGGAGACGCTGGTCGGTGACGCGGTCGTGCTGGCCGTCGGACCCGAGCGGATGGCGCGCCTGATCCCGGAGGGCAGCGGCGTCTCGGCCGAGTCGCTGCGGGCGCTCGGCGCCTCGCCGATCCTCAACGTCCACGTCGTCTATGACCGCCCCGTGCTCGACGTGGCGTTCGCCGCCGGAGTCGGCACCCCGGTCCAGTGGGTCTTCGATCGCACCGAGAGCGCCGGCGTCGAGCGTGGCCAGTATCTCGTGGTCACGCTGTCGGCGGCCGACGAGGAGCTCGCGATGACCAACGAGGCGGTGCTCGAGCGCTACCTGTCGGCGCTGGCGGCGCTGCTGCCGGTCGGCGAGCGCGGCGCCCAGGTACTGCGCTCGTTCGTCACCCGCGACCCCGCCGCGACGTTCCGCGCCGTTCCCGGCCAGCGGGCGCTCCGTCCCGCCGCCGCGACCGCGCTGCCCGGGCTCGCGCTGGCGGGCGCCCACACCGACACCGGCTGGCCGGCGACGATGGAGGGCGCGGTGCGCAGTGGACACGCGGCGGCGCAGGTGGTCCTCGCGGGACTGCAGTCCTGGGCGCTGTCCGTGGTGGAGGAGCGTGCGGTGGCATGAGCGTGCTGGCCCGCGCACCCGATGCCTCGCGTGAGAGTGAGCCGGTGCTCGTCCTCGCTCCGATGTCGGTCGAGGCGCGCGCGGTGCGGGCCGGGGCGCCCTGGGCGCAGGTGGAGCGGATCGGGATGGGACCCCGGCGCGCCGCGCGATCGGCCGCCGCCGCGAATCAGCTCCCACCCACCCGCGCCGTTCTGCTCGCGGGCTTCTGCGGCGCGCTCGACGAGACGCTCGAGCCCGGCGACATCGTGCTCGCCTCCGAGCTGCGTGATCCGGCCGGCGATACGGTGCAGACCGCCGATCCGACGATCCTCGCCGGCGTCCTGCGTCGCGGCGGCCTGCGGGTCCACGTGGGGCCGATCGCCTCCAGCGACCGGCTCGTCCGTGGCGAGCGCCGCCGCGAGCTGTCGCGCACGGGCGCGCTCGCCGTCGACATGGAGTCGGTGTGGCTGGCGCCGGCCATCCACGACCGGCCGTTCCTCGCGCTGCGCGTCGTGCTGGACACCGCCAGCCGCGAGTTGCACCGGCCGCTGCAGACGCTCACCGGCTTCACGACGGCCTACCGCTCGCTGCGCCGCGCCTGCGAGCTCGCCGAGGAGTGGAGCGGCGCGCTCGGCGACCGCGAGGTGATGCTCGCCTCCCCGCGCGCCTCCTGCGCCGGCGTCGACCGTGCGGTCGAGATCGTGGAGGCGGCCCTGCGTGAGCGCGGCGCGCCGGTCTACGTCCGCAAGCAGATCGTCCACAACCGACACGTGGTCGGCCGCCTGGAGAGCCTCGGCGCGGTGTTCGTCGAGGAGCTCGACGCCGTGCCTGACGGCGCGACGGTCGTGTTCTCCGCCCACGGGGTCTCCCCCGCGGTCCGCGCCACCGCCGCTCGGCGGGGCCTGGACGTGATCGACGCCACCTGCCCGCTGGTGAGCAAGGTGCACGCCGAGGCGCGGCGCTTCGCGCAGGCCGGCTTTGACATCGTGCTCGTCGGTCACGAAGGCCACGAGGAGATCGAGGGCACGCTCGGCGAGGCCCCTGAGCACACGAGCGTGATCGCCTCGGAGGCGGAGGTCGCCGACCTGGAGGTGGCGGACCCCACCCGGGTCGCGTATCTCACCCAGACCACGCTCGCGGTCGACGAGACCGCCGGCGTCGTGGACGCGCTGCGCACCCGCTTCCCCGATGCGGTCGGTCCCCCCTCCTCCGACATCTGTTACGCGACCCAGAACCGGCAGGATGCGGTGCGGGCGCTCGCCGCCGACTGCGACCTCGTGCTCGTCGTGGGCTCTGAGAACTCGTCGAATTCGCGGCGGCTGGTCGAGGTCGCCACTCGCGCCGGGTGCGCCGCCCTGCTCGTCGAGGGTGCTGAGCAGATCCCGCCGGCGGCGCTCGCGGGCGTCCGGCGCGTCGGGCTGACGGCGGGCGCCTCAGCGCCCGAGGCGCTGGTCCAGCGAGTCGTTCGCGCGCTGGCGGGCTTGGGCGCTGTTAACGTGAGCGAACGCCGTGTGGCCACCGAGAACATGCACTTCAAGCTGCCGCCTGAAGTGAGGGGCTCGTGATAAAGGAGTCAGTGATATGCCGGTCCCGATAAGGCAGGCCGCGCGCATGGGCGCGTACTTGATGGAACAGAAGCTGCGGGGCAACGATAAATATCCGCTGATCGTTGAGCTCGAGCCGCTGTTCCAGTGCAACCTCGCCTGCGAGGGGTGCGGCAAGATCCAGCACCCCGAGCTCGAACTGCGCCGCCGGATGCCCGTCGACCAGGCGGTCGGGGCGATCGATGAGTGCGGGGCGCCGATGGTCTCGATTGCGGGCGGCGAGCCGCTCATCCACCCGGAGATCGACGAGATCGTCCGCCAGCTGGTCGCGCGCAAGAAGTTCGTCTACCTGTGCACCAACGCGCTGCTGCTCGAGAAGAAGCTGGACCTGTTCAAGCCCTCGCCCTACTTCGCCTGGGCGATCCACATGGACGGCCTGCGCGAGCGCCACGACGAATCGGTCTCTCGCGAGGGCGTCTTCGACAAGGCCGTCGCCGCGATCCGCGCCGCCAAGAAGGCCGGCTTCCGGGTCACGACCAACACGACGTTCTTCACCCACGACACGCCCGAGACCGTCCGCTCGGTCCTGGACTTCCTCAACGATGACCTCGAGGTCGATCAGATGATGATCTCGCCGGCCTACGCGTACGAGAAGGCCCCGGACCAGGAGCACTTCCTCGGCGTGCGCCAGACGCGTGAGCTGTTCAGCGAGGCGTTCTCCGGCGGCCGGCGCAAGCGCTGGCGCCTGAACCACTCCCCGGTGTTCCTCGACTTCCTCGAGGGCAAGGTCGACCTGCAGTGCACCGCCTGGGGCATCCCCAGCTACTCCCTGTTCGGCTGGCAGAAGCCCTGCTACCTGATGAGCGACGGCTACGTGTCGACCTATCGGGAGCTGATCGAGACGACCGACTGGGACGCCTACGGCCGCGGCAAGGACCCGCGCTGCGACAACTGCATGGCCCACTGCGGCTACGAGCCGACCGCCGTGCTGAAGTCGACGTCCTCGATCAAGGAATCGCTGCGGGCCGCGTTCAACTGACGCGGTCGGCCGCGGCGGGACGCGGCTGGTTTGGGCGGTGCACGGCTGATTTCGGCGGTGCGCGGCCGGCTGCGGCGGGACGCGGCGGGTCGGGCCGCGCGGAGATCGGGTTGCGGGAGGTCGCCGACGGCGGGATGCTTCGCCGATGACGACCGCCACCGCACCCGCACCCCCGGAGTCCGCCACCAACGCCGAGCTCATCCGCTGGGCGTTCAGCGTGCTCAACACCCACGACGTGGGCCCGCTGCGTCCGATGTGGACCTCTACCACGGTCGAGCGGTTCCCCACCGAGACCTGCGTGGGGACCGACCCGATCGCCGCCTACTTCGAGGCCGCGTTCGCCGCGCTGCCCGACTTCCACATCGAGATCCAGGCAATCGCCGAGAGCGGCGAGGACGTGATGGTCCGCTGGCACCTCACCGGAACCCACTCGGGCGCCCCCTGGCAGGGCATCGCCCCCACCGGTCGACGGGTCGCGCTCGACGGCATCGACCACTTCGTGCTCCGTAACGGCAAGGTCGTGTCGAACTTCGTCGTCTTCGACCAGATGCAGTTTGCCCGGGCGGTCGGTCTGATGCCGCCAGACGGCTCGCCGGCCGAACGGGCGATGAAGGCGGCGTTCGCGGCCAAGACCCGACTGAGCGGGCGCCTTCGCCGCTGAGACGGCCCAAGCCGTCGAAAGCGCTCGGCCCTCGAGACCGCTCGGCGGCCTCTTTTCCCGGTCGATCGACCGACGTGTGTCGTCTGAGGATTGATTATCCGGCCTCAGATCACACACGTCCCTGGACAGCCTTCGCTCGGTCTGTTGACATACTACGTTGATCGATATATAGTGGCGTCATGAGCACGCGGCCCGTCCACGAGACGACCTTCCTGATCCTCACCGCGCTGGCTGCGGGAAGCCAGCACGGCTACGGGATCATCACCGACGTCACCGAGATCTCCGGCCGCCGGGTGAAGCTCGGCGCCGGCACCCTGTACGCGGCGCTCGACCGGCTCAGCGGCGAGGGGCTGATCGAGGTCGACCGTGAGGAGATCGTCGACAGCAGGCTGCGGCGGTACTACCGGCTCACGTCCACGGGCGCGCAGCGGCTCTCAGAGGAAGCGACGCGGCTTCGCTCCAACGCGGACGCCGCGATGTCGCGTCTGCGTATCAATCCGATCGGCGGGATGGCAACCTCATGACTGAATCCAGGACGCTCGAACGGCGCTATCGGCGCCTGATTGCTCTGTATCCGAGGAGGTTCCGCCAGCATCGTGAGGAGGAGATGCTCTCGGTGCTCATGTCCGGCGCGCGTGAGGGTCAGCGCTGGCCCCGGCCCGGGGAGATCGTGAACCTCGCGCGGCACGCGGCACCGAGCCGCATTCGCAACGGGCCGCCGCCGGAGTCGGTGGCGCGCCACCACCCCCGGACCGTGCTCACGATTCGGGTCCTGCTCGGGATCTGGCTGCTGGTGCTCACCGTCCTGCTCACCCGCAAGAGCCTGTGGGGCCTCACGGTGCTCCTCGCCGAGGCGCTCAACATCTATCTCGCCGCCCGGGCCTACCTGTTCATGCACGACCGGAACGACGGCGGGGGCGCTCAGCCCCCCAGCACGATCAGCCCGACGCAGTGAGCGTGACGGCGGGGTAGCTGACGGCGCCGCATCAGCTGACGGCGCCGCATCAGCTGACGGCGGTCGACCGCCACCCGTCGCGGACTGCCCTCCGGGCGAGCGCCGAGAGCTCGATCGCACGCCGGTCGGCCCCGCCGGGGACGACCAGCGGGTTGGGGATGTAGCCGAAGCTCAGCTCGTAGAGCGGGTCGGCGAACGCGAGGGCGCCGCCGGCTCCGTCGTGGCCGAAGGCGCGGTGGCTGGCGAACTGCACCCGTGGGTGGGGCGTCTGGAAGACGATCCCGAAGCTCATCTCCTGCAGCAGGATGCGGTCGTGACCGAAGACCTGGGTCTGGCTCATCGCGCCGATCGTGGGCTCGTCGAGCAGAGGCTCGCCGATGAACCCCTGGGCGGCGGCGTAGAGGCGGGCGAGCCCCCGCGCGGAGCCGACGCCCCCGACCGCGGCCGGCCCCACGGCGCGGACGTCGCGGTCCGCGGGACCGAACCCCGATCCGCCGCCGGACCGAGTCGGTGTCCGGTAGAAGAGCGACTCGAGGCCGTCCTCGATCGGCGGCGCGCTGGTGCCCGCCGGCGCGGGTCGCTCGCGCAGCGGCGCCGGTTGCTCGCGCCCCGGCGCCGGTCGCTCGCGCAACGGCACGTACCGGCGTTCCTCGGACCCGGGCAGCCCGAGATAGAAGTCGACCCCGCGCGGCGCCCGGATCTCGGTCTCGAACAGCTGCTGCAACGAGAGACCGGCGATGCGCCGGACCAGCTCCTCGACGAAGATCCCGAGCGTCACCCCGTGATAGCCGAACATCGACCCCGGCCTCCAGGATGGCCGCTGCGCGGCGAGCCGCGCCGCCCCACGCCGCGAGTCAAGGATCTCGTCGACCGTCAGCCCGCCGTCGACGGACACCAGGCCGGCCTGGTGTGAGAGCAGCTCCCGGACGGTGATCTGGTCCTTGCCACCCGCCGCGAACTCCGGCCAGTAGCGCGCCACCCGCTCCTCGAGCGCCAGCGCGCCGTCTCGCACGAGCGTGCCGAGCGCGACCGCGGCCACGCCCTTGGTCACCGAGAAGACGCCGGTGATGTCGTCAGAGCCGATCGCCGGGCCGCCGGTGAGGTCGACGACGGGCTCGCCGCGGCGGTAGACGCAGAGCTGAGCGCTGTGACCGGCCGTCGCTGACAGCTGCGCGTCGAACGCCTCGCGCACCGGCCCGAAGCCCGGGGCGACCTGTCCCCGCGAGCTCACCGAGGACGTCATCTCAGTAGAGCGTTCGTCCCGCCGCATCGGGGATGCCCGAGTAGCGGTGGAAGTACGCGTTGATCACATCCCGCCACTGCTCGGCGCTCTGGCGCTGCGCCTCGAGGCGTCGCGCCACCGAGCCGTGGCGCGCCGGGTCGATCCGGTCGGCCAGGCGGCTCCACTCGGAGACGAAGCGCTCCACCGCCTGGACCCCGGCGAAGTGGCTGTCGTAGACGTGCTGGGCGAGCGTCCTGCCCGAGGGCAGTACCTCGGCGTAGCCGACGCGGTGAAAGAACAGCAGAAGCTCCTGCGGGCAGCGCTCGCGATCCTCGAAGATCGATCGCCACGGCTCGTTGTACTGCGCGGTGAAGCCGGTGCCATGTGCGACCCCGCGGTCGACGCCGATCGCCTCACGGTCGGCTCGGATGTAGGTGCCCCAGCGGGAGTACTCGTAGCCCTCCGGATCAGGGCCGTAGTGGACGGCGGGCGTGACCATCCAGCCGAGGCCGAGTGGAGAGGTATAGGACTCGTAGACCTGCCGCGATGACACCAGCATCCCGGTCACGGCGTCACGAACCGCCTCGTCGAGGCCGAACGTGAGCGCCGCCCACTCTCGCGCGATCGTCTCGGCGCTCAGCTCGGGCGCCCAGGCAAGACGCCCGAAGCCGTACAGGTTGGCTTGGGCGAGCAGGTGCCCGGTCCAGTTGGGCTCGTCCCCGACGTTGGCCACGCCGACGATCCCCGCCGGCGCCCGCTCTCCCCGGTCGGCGAGCACGCGCTCGGCCACGGTTGATCGCCTCCCGCCCGCGCCGGTGTCGAAATCCAGCACCTCCTTCCACATCGGCACCAGGTAGCAGAGGTGGACCTGCTGACCGGTGTACTCCTGGGTGAGCTGGACCTCCAGCAGCTGGTTCGTGTGGGCCGCGGCACCGAGCAGCGGCGAGGGCGGCTCACGCACCTGATAATCCACCGGACCGTTCTTGACCTGCACCGCGACGTTGGCGGCAAAGGCGCCGTCGAGCGGCACGAACTCCTCGTAGGCGGCCTTCGCCCGGTCGGTGGTGGTGTCCCGCCAGTCCTGCTCACAGTCGTAGACGAACGCGCGCCACAGCACGACGCCGCCGAACGGCGCGAGTGCCTCGGCGATCAGGTTTGCGCCCTCCGCCTGGCTGCGACCGTACGTGTGCGGGCCGGGCTGGCCCTCCGAGCTCGCCTTCACGACGAAACCGAGCAGGTCCGGAACCGCCTCGTAGACCCGAGCGGCCGCGGTGCGCCACCACTCTCGCACCGCGGGGTCGGTGGGATCGGCACTGGGAAGGTCGTCGAGCAGGACGGGGCTCGCGAAGTTCACGCTGAGCGCGATCCGCACTCCGAACGGACGCAGCGCCGCCGCCACCCGGGCGGCCGCGCCGAGATGGCGGTCGGTGAGCAGCTCCGCCGCATCGCGGGTCACGTTGACGTTGTTGAGTGCAATCGCATTGATCCCGACCGACGCGAGCAGCCGCGCGTATTCCCGGACGCGGGCGAGGTCGCGCGTCACCTCGCCGTGGTCGAAGAAGATCGAGCGGCCCGCATAGCCGCGTTCGATCGTGCCGTCCAGGTTGTCCCAGTGGTCGAGCATGCGCAGCGGCGCGACGGGCGCCTCGCGCACCGGCTCGCTTGGCAGGCCCTGGCCGCAGGCGATCCGGCGCAGCAGGGCAAACGCGCCGTACAGGCAGCCCCGCTCGTCGCCGCCGATGATCGCGACGCCCTCCTGCGCTCGGCGCGGCGAGATGACAAACGCCTCAGGGCCGGGCGAGCCGAGACTCCCGAGGCCGGGCGAGTCGATACTCCCGAGCCCGGCGGTCTCCGCGGACTCCGCGCTCACGGCGGTCTCGACGGCCTCCGCGGTCTCCGCGGACTCCGCGCTCACGGCGGTATCGACGGCCTCGGCGGTCCCCACCCAGATGCCCGGGCCACTGAGCCCACCTCCGTGCGAGAGCGCGACCGCCCCGCCGAGCAGACGCTCCAGGCCGGCCTGCAGCTCCCTGCCGGACTCGCGCAGCGTCGGTGAGCAGCCGAGCACGGTCACCCGGGCGCATGCGCCACGGACCGCATCCCGGCGCGCGGAGGGTGGGAGCGCCATACAGCCCAGCCACGCGGCATGAGCATCGACGGCGGGCGCGGTCATGGACGCGGCGCGAGGGACGGAACCCGCTCAGGCTTCCGGGGCGGACAACGTGCGCGGATCGAACGGCTCGCCGGCGGCGGGGCCGTTGATTCGCTCACCGGAGCGCTCGGAGAACAGGTGCACCCGCTTGTCGTCGAGCGCGAGACGGATGGCGGTGCCGACCTCCGGCACGTCTCCCCCGCCAAGCCGCGCGACGAACGGGCTGCTGTCACCCTCGGCGTCGAGGTGCCCGTAGACGTAGGTGTCGGCGCCGAGCTCCTCCACCATCTCGATGATCATTCGCACCCCGGGCTCGGACTCCGCCGCGCGGCGCAGATGCTCGGGGCGGATGCCGAGCACGATCCGGTCCTCACCGGCCGCGGCGCGGGTCTCACGGTCCAGCGCGATCGAAGCGTCGCCGAGGACCAGTCCGCTCTCGCCCACCTCCAGGCGCAGCAGATTCATCGTCGGCGAGCCGATGAACCCGGCGACGAACACATTGCGCGGCGCGGCGTACAGCTCACGAGGCGTGCCGATCTGCTGCAGCAGCCCACCGTCGAGCACCGCGATCCGATCGCCCATCGTCACCGCCTCCGTCTGATCATGGGTGACGTAGACGGTGGTGACGTTCAGGCGCCGGGTGAGCGCGCTGATCTCCGCACGGGTCTGCACGCGCAGCTTGGCGTCGAGGTTGGACAGCGGCTCGTCCATCAGGAAGACCTGCGGATCTCGCACGATCGCGCGGCCCATCGCGACCCGCTGGCGCTGGCCACCGGAGAGCGCCTTGGGCTTGCGGTCAAGCAGCTTCTCCAGATCGAGCATCCGCGCGGACTCGAGGACACGCCGTTCGCGCTGCTCCTTGGCCACGCCCCGGATCTTCAGGGCATACCCCATGTTCTGGGCGACGGTCATGTGCGGATACAGCGCGTAGTTCTGGAAGACCATCGCCACATCCCGGTCGGCCGGCGGCACATCGGTGACGTCGCGCTCGCCGATGAACACGTGCCCGTCGTCAACCTCTTCAAGGCCGGCGAGCATCCGCAGCGATGTCGACTTCCCACAGCCCGAGGGGCCGACGAGCACGAGGAACTCCCCGTCGGTGATCTCCAGGCTGAGCCCGTCGACGGCGGGCTCGCTCATCCCCTCGTAGATCCTGGTCGCTTTGTCGAAGACGACCGTTGTCATCTCGTGGCCCTTTCGATGGCGGTTTCACAGTGCATGGCGCGGGTGTGGTCGACCGTCCGCGCCTCTCCGGTGAGGGCGACCGAAGCGCTGAGACGGATGTCCCGGCTGCTGGCGCCGAGACGAAGCTCGAGCGCGCCGGGCTCGACGCGCCGCCGGCCGTCGGCGCCGGTGAAGGAGGTGACGTCGGCCGGCACGACGAAGTGGACACGCGCCCGCTCGCCAGGCACCAACCGGAGCTTGGCGAAGCCGATCAGGCGGTTGAGCGGCCGCACCACGGTGGCGACCGGGTCGTGCAGGAAGAGCTGGACGACCTCCACCCCGTGCCGCTCGCCGCGGTTGACGACCGTGAGTGACAGCGTCAGCGCGCCATCGGTGGGCGCGGTCGCTTCCTCCACCGCCAGGTCGCTCCATTCAAACGTCGTGTACGACAGACCGTGCCCGAACGGGTACGCGGGCGTGGGATCGATGCGCGACCCGCCGTTACGCTCGCCGAGCGTTCCGGTCAGGTAGGTCCAGGGCTGCCCGCCCGGGTCCGCGGGCACGCTCACCGGGAGACGCCCCGCGGGTTGCACCCGGCCGCTCAGCACCCCGGCGATCGCGGCGGCACCCTCCTCGCCGGGGAGGAACGAGATGAGGATCCCCGCCGCCCGCCGGGGCGCGGAGCCGAGCGCATAGGGGCGACCTTCGATGGCGAGCACCACAACCGGGGTTCCCGTGTCGAGCAGCGCCTCCAGCAGCTCGCACTGCCGGCCGGGCAGGCTCATGTCCACCGCGTCGCAGCCCTCGCCTGAGGTTCCTCGCCCGAACAGCCCCGAGCGGTCGCCGAGACACACGAACACGTAGTCGGCCTCACGCGCGGCCGCCACGGCGGGAGCGATGCCCTGGTCGTCGATCCCGTCGACGCTCACCCCCGGCAGCTGCTCGATGCGCGCCTGCGGGTACTCGGCGCGCAGCCCGTCGACCAGCGTCGGTATCTCGATCCCACCCGTCACCTCCGGGTGCTGCACCCCGACGTGGGAGGGGAACGAGTAGCAGCCCAGCTGGGTGAGCGGGTCATCTGCGGTGGGGCCGACCACGAGGACGCGGGCGTGGCCGAGGTGCTCGCGGCTCAGCGGCAGCGTGCCGTCGTTGGCCGCCACCACGAGCGATTCCTCGGCGATGCGGCGGGCGAGCATGCGGTTCTCGGCCGGATCCAGGTCGATGCGGCCGCGGAGCGCCTCGGGATCCTCCAGATCGGCCTCCCGGAGACCCGGCGGCAACGGACTCCAGCCGGGATCAAGCATCCCGAGCGCGAGCTTCTGGAGCAGGACACGCCGTACCGCGCGGTCGACGAGCTCCTCGGCCACGCCGCCACGCTGCACCTCGGCGACGAGCTCTTCTCCGTAGCACTTGACGTTCGGCAGCTCGACGTCAAGGCCCGCGCGCAGGGCCAGCGCAGCCGCCCCACCGAACGTGCCGGTGAGCCCGTGCTGGAGCTTGAGGAATGAGACGGCGAAGTAGTCGGCGACGACGGTGCCGTCGAACCCCCAGCGCTCGCGCAGCAGCTCGGTGAGGAGCCCCGGGTCCGCCGAGGCGGGGATCCCATCGATATCGGTGTAGGCCGGCATGACGCTGCGCGCCCCCGCCTCGCAGACCGCCATCTCGAACGGCACGAGCAGGATGTCCGCGAACTCCCGGGGGCCGAGCGAGACGGGCGCCATGTTGCGCGCTCCGCGCGATGCCGGGTATCCGGCCAGGTGCTTGACCGTCGCGATGACGCCGGCCTCCTGCAGGCCCCGGACGTAGGCGCTCGCCACCACGCCGACGAGGTAGGGATCCTCGCCGATCGTCTCCTCCACGCGACCCCAGCGCGGATCGCGCACCACGTCGAGCACGGGAGCGAGGCCCTGGTGGGCACCGACCGCCCGCAGGGATGCGCCGATCCGGTGGGCCATCGTCTCGACGAGCGAGGGATCGAAGCTCGCTCCCCAGGAGAGCGGGATCGGATATGCGGTTGCATCCAGCGCGGTGAAGCCCGCCAGACACTCCTCGTGTGCGACGGCGGGGAGCCCGAAGCGACCGGCGCTCATCAGGCGACGCTGGGTGCGTGCCAGCTCCGCCGCGCCCACCGCGGGGTCGACGGGCGCGGTGCCGAAGGTCCGGGTGAGCTGCCCGAGCCCATGAGCGAACTCCGCGTCGATGTCGATCTCCTCGGCGAGCTCGTGCTGTGAGGGGGCGACATCGTCGGCTCCCACCGGGTCCCCGATCCAGAGCGCGTAGAGCTGTGCGACCTTCTCTCGCAGTGTCATCTGCTCGACGAGCGCCTGGACCCGTTCGGCCGGGGGTCGATTGGTGTCGTTCCAGGGTGCCACGTCAGAGCCGGCAGTCGATCGGATCGTCACCGTCGCCTACCTCCCGCCGACGCCCATCAGGCCCTGCACCAGCGAGCGCCGGGCGAACAGGTAGACGAGCAGGATCGGGATCATCGAGATGATCACCGCGGCGGAGATCTCCGGAACGTTGATGCCGTAGGTGGTCTCGAAGTTGAACAGGCCGAGGGTGAACACCCGCACGCTGGAGGACTGCGTGAGCACGAGCGGGAACAGGAATCCGTTCCAGGCGGTGAGCGCGGCGAACACCACGATCGTCGCCAGCCCGCCTCGTGACAGCGGCAGCACCAGCTGACGGAACGTGCGCCAGCTCGACGCCCCGTCGAGCGCCATCGCCTCGTACAGCTCAGAGGTGATGTCGCGCATGTTCCCGCTCATGATCAGGGTCGCCACGGGAAAGACGAACGCCGCCGTTGGCAGGATGATCGCCGCAAACGTGTCGTACAACGTCAGCTTCGTCATCAGATAGAACATCGGCACGATCACCGCCTGGGCGGGGACCGCGAGGCCGAGCAGGAACATGCGGAAGGCACTGCGCGAGAGCAGGCTGCGACCGCGGACGATCGAGAATGACAGAGGTGGCACCGCAACCAGCACGATCGCGACCACCGCCACGGTGACGATCAGGGTGTTCAGGAAGTAGTGCAGGAAGCCCGCGTGGATGACCGCGGAGAAGTTCGACCCGGTGAGCGCCTTGGGCAGTGACAGAGGACCCTGGCTGTTGTAGTTGGGCTGGGTCTGGATCGCGGCGAGCACCAGCACGTAGACCGGCGCGAGCACCACCAGCGCCCACGCGAGGCCGAACCCCATCGCGATCCAGTTGGGGCGACGACGGGTCATCGGTGCACTACACCCCCTCCTGGGTGCTGGTCATCTTGTCGTAGCCGGACCACTTGGTGATCGCGATGCCGATCGCGGTGGCGACCACGACCAGCACGACCGCGATCGCCGACGCCTTGCCGAAGTCGAAGCTGTTGAACGCCTGGGAGTACATGTAGTACGCCGAGGTGGTCGTCGAATTACCGGGGTGTCCCTGGGTGAGGATCAGGATCGTCTCGAACGTCGTCATCCCGCCGATGACCATGAGGATCATCGTGGTGATCGTCGTGTTGCGCAGCTGCGGCAGGGTGATGGTGAAGAACTGGCGGACGGGGCCTGCGCCGTCGATCGACGCGGCCTCGTACAGGCTCACCGGGATGGCCCGCGTCGCCCCCTGGTAGATGAGGGTGTACAGCGGCGTCCACTGCCACAGGCCCACGAAGGTGAGCACGCCGATCGCGTCCGCCGGGTTGCCGAACAGGTCACCTGATCCGAACAGCCACGGCAGCTGATGAGGCAACCCGAAGTTGGGGTCCAGCAGGGCTCGCCAGACGATGGCGACCGCGGCGGAGGACATCAGCAGCGGAATGAAGTAGAGCGCGGTGAGCACCGAGCGGGTGCGTCCCTTCCCGGCGGCCCAGACTCCGAGCAGCAGGCTCACCGGCGTCTGGGTGACGACACCCAGCGCGGTGAGCAGCAGCATCAGCCAGATGCTCTCCCGCATCACCGGATCCGAGAACAGGTGCGCCCAGTTCCCGAAGCCCACCGAGCGGGGGGATCCGACGCCCGACCAGGTCGTGAACGACAGCCAGACGACCACGCCGAGTGGCAGCAGCGCGAACAGCGCGAAGTAGACGCTGGCGGGAACCGCCCAGACGATGCTCGGGCGACCGGCCTGGCGGACCCGGGAGCGCGCGCGGCGGCGGTGGACGACCCGCCCGCTGACCGGGCCGGGATCTCTGCGGTCGTCGTGGGTGACGACAGCCATTCGAGCCGACCTCCTCCGCCTCAGCCGGCCGGCAGCGCCGACATCGCCGAGATGAACGACGAGGCGCTCTGGTTGTCGAAGAAGTTGCCGACGGCGTCATGGATCGGTGTGATCTGCGCCGGCGGCCACGCCTGATCCCAGGACTCCTGGAAGTGGCCGGCCTGCTTGACCCGGTCGAACTGCCAGGTGAGGAAGCCCGGGGATGGCGAGGACTTGATGTAGCTCTTCGCATTGGTCGTCGTCGGCAGCCAGCCCTTGGAGACGAGCTTCTTGACGAACGCCGGCTGGTACATCTCCGAGAGGAACTCGCCGATCGCCTTCTGCTGGGAGGCCCGTTTGAGTACCGAGTAGTAGTTCTGGGTGTTGCCGACCAGATCGGTCGGCTCGCCCGCGCCGCCCGGGATCGTCGGGAAGGTCACGTACCCGAGGCCGCTCTTGGCGAATGATGGGCTGATGCCCTGGGCGGTGGAGTACTCCCAGGACCCCATCAACTCGAACGCCGAGCGGCCGGTGGCGAGCAGCTTCGTGGAGGCGCCGGTCGTGAACTTCACCGAGTCGTAGCTCCTGCCGAAGGCGCCGCTCTTGATCAGCTGGGCCACGTCGGCGAGCGCCTTCTCGCTCGCCGCCGACTTCCACACGCCGTGGTTTCCGGCCAGCGCCTGGGTGATGAGCTGCGAGCCCGCGACGCGGTCGTAGATGTATTCGATCCACATCAGCTCCGGCCACTGGTCTCCGCCGCCGAGGGCGATCGGGATCAGGCCCTTGGCCTTGAGCGTCTGCACCTCGGAGAGCAACTGGGACCACGTGGTCGGCGGGGTGAGGTGGTACTTGGCGAGAACGGTCTTGTTGTAGAAGAGGAAGACGGGCTGGGTTCCGCGCATCGGGATCCCGTAGTAGTTGCTGCCGATCTTCCCGGCGTTCATCACGACCGGGAGGAAGCTCGACTTCAGCTTCGGGTTGGACTGGAGGTCTGAGTTGAGCGGCTGGATGAGACCGGCCTTCACGTAGCTCTGGATCGATCCGGCGCCCCAGTTGAAGAACACCGACGGCGCCTCGCTGGTGCCGATCACCGTCTGCAGCTTCTGCGAGTAGTTGGCGCCGGGGAACGTCTGCAGGACCGCCTTGACCTTGTGCCCCTCGGGGGTCGCGTTGTACATGCTGACCGCGGTCTGCTCGAGCACGTCGTTGGCGTCGCCGTAGTCGGCAACCTCGAACGAGCCCTTTCCTCCACCCGAGCCGGCCGCGGCCGGCCCTGAGCTGCCACACGCGCTCACCAGGAGCACAGCGCTGAGGATCGCGGCGGCCGTCGCCTGCACACGCAACCACTTCCGAGCACCAACCATTTCTCTCTCCTCCTGCCGGCCCGGAAAGCTCGCTCGACCTGCAGTCCAGATTGTGCGAAACTTTCGGACTTAGTTCGAAAACTCTCGAGAGCGAGGCTAACGCAGCCGTGCCGAGAAAGTCAAGAAGCAAGCGTCCGCTGCCTGCGTAGGATGGGCGGCAGCGCGAAAAGTTTGCGAGAAAGAGGGCGACAGATGACCGATGCACAGGGCGAGAGCGGGGCGGAGCCGCCAGGCAGGGTCCGGCTCTCCGACGTCGCCCGTGATGCGGGCGTGTCGGTGGCGACCGTCTCCAAGGTGCTCAACGGACGTCCCGACGTCGCCAGTCAGACCCGGGCCCACGTGGAGCGCCTGCTGCAGGCCAACGGCTATCTGCGCCGGGGAGGCGGCGAGCCGAGCGCCGAGCGGATGCTCGAGCTCGTCTTCCACGAGATCACCGGCGAGTGGGCGGCGGAGATCATCCCGGCCGTCGAGCGGACCGCGCGTCAGGCGGGGATCAGCCTGATCGTGACCGAGAGCGGCGATCGCCACAGCCCGGGCAGCGCGTGGATCGAGGGAGTGCTGCGCCGGCGGCCGGTCGGGGTGATCCTCATCTTCTCCGACCTCGATTCGCTCGAGCAGCACAAGCTGCGCAGCCGGGGAATCAACGTCGTCGTGATGGACCCCGCCGGGGAGCCCGGGCCCGATGTCGCCTCGATCGGCTCCACCAACTGGTCGGGTGGTCTCGCCGCCGCGGAACACCTGATCGAGCTCGGCCACACGCGGATCGCGATGATCAGCGGGCCCGAGGACATGCTCTGCTCGGTCGCACGTGTCGATGGCTACCGCTCCGCGCTGGAGCGGGCCGGAATCGGCTTCGACCCCGCGCTGCTGCGCATCGGGGACTTTCACGTCGAGGCCGGTCGCAGGTGCACCGCCGAGCTGATGAGACTGGCCCACCCCCCTACTGCGATCTTCGCCGGCAGCGACCTACAGGCGGTGGGCGTCTACGAGTACGCCCGCGCTCATGACCTGCGGATCCCTGAACAGCTGTCGGTGATGGGTTACGACGACCTTCACCTTGCGCGTTGGGTCGGTCCGCCGCTGACCACGATCCGGCAGCCCCTGGGCGAGATGGCAGCCACTGCCGCGCGGCAGCTGATCGCGATGGATGGCGATCCCCACCCACCCGGCGTGCCGCCGAGCCGTCGCATCGAGCTGGCGACGAGCCTGGTGGTGCGCGAGTCGACGGCACCCCCGCCGGCCCCGCGCGAGGCTCACTCGCGCTGAGCGGTGTGGGCGCGGTAGAGCGCGTTCGCGCTCGTGCCGGTGAGCTCGGCGACCACGCCCGCGGCCACGCGCGGCTTGGCACCGGCCTCGATGAGCCTGCCGAGCGCGCCGAGCGGCCCGTCCAGGTCCACCGGGCGCGCGGATGCCGGGCCGAGAACGAGCACGATCTCGCCGCGCGCCTGTTCGCCGGCGTAGCGCTCCGCCAGCTCCGCCGCGGTCCCCCGCACGACCTCCTCGTGCAGCTTGGTGAGCTCACGGCAGACCGCCGCCTGACGGGCGGGGTCGTGCTCTGCGAGCGTCTGGAGCGTCGCCGCCAGGCGCCGCGGGGACTCGAAGGCGACCAGCGCCTCGGAGGCGGCGAGGACCTCGGCCAGCCGCGCGCGCTGGCGCGGCAAAAACCCGACGAACCGCCATTGCTCGCTCGCCAGCCCGCTCACCACGAGCGCGGTCAGCGCCGCGGACGGCCCAGGAAGGACCTCGACCTCCAGGCCGGCTTCGATGCATGCGCGCACCAGCACGAGTCCCGGATCGGAGACGAGTGGCATCCCCGCGTCGGAGACGAGCGCGACCGTCTCTCCCCCGCGCATCCGGGCCAGGAGCGGCTCGGTCCGCGCACGCTCGTTGTGCTCGTGGTAGCTGAGCAGCCGGCCCTCGACGCCATGGCGCGCAAGCAGCCCGCCCGTGCGGCGCGTGTCCTCGCAGGCGATCACGTCACAGTCGCGCAGGGCCTGGAGAACGCGCAGCGTCACGTCCTCGAGGTTGCCGATCGGCGTCGGGCACACGACGAGGCGCCCCGGATTGGGGCCCGCCCCGCCCCGGGTGCTCACCCCGCTCACCACGTCCGGGGGACGTAGCCAGGCTCGAGTGACTGGCGATACCCGGTGTCGTCGCGGTCGCGGATGCCACAGCGCAGGTACTGCTCGTGCAACTCGCCGAGGCGGTCGCGGTCCAGGCGCACGCCGAGGCCCGGGTCGGTGGGCACCGCCAGCGCTCCGTCGCGGAACCTGAACGGCTCTCCGGCGATGACGTCCTCGGTCTTCCACGGCCAGTGCGTATCGCAGGCGTAGGTGAGGTTCGGCGTCGCGGCGGCGAGATGCACCATCGCGGCCAGGCTGATCCCCAGATGCGAGTTGGAGTGCATCGACAGGCCCCAGCCGAGCATCTCACAGATGCCGGCGAGCAGCCGTGAGCGGCCGAGACCGCCCCAGTAGTGGTGGTCGGAGAGCACGATGGAGACCGCGTCGAGCTTCGCCGCGGAGGCGACCTCCTCGAACGCCACGACGCACATGTTGGTGGCCAGCGGCAGCGACACCCGGGCGGCCACCTGCGCCATCGCCTCCTGACCGCGGGTCGGATCCTCGAGGTACTCGAGCACCCCGGCGAGCTCGCCGGCGACACGCAGCGACGTGGCGACCGTCCAGGCCGCGTTCGGGTCCAGTCGGATCGGCAGCTCCGGGAAGCGCTCACGGAGCGCCCGCACCGCCGCGATCTCCTCGTCCGGGTCCAGGACGCCACCCTTGAGCTTCAGTGCGCCGAAGCCGTACTCGTGCGTCATCCGCTCCGCCTGCGCGACGATCGCGGAGGCGGTCAGGGCCTCGCCCCAGTCGTCGGGCTCGGCCCCGGGATGCCCGGCCCACTTGTAGAACAGGTAGGCGCTGAACGGCACCTGCGCGCGGACGGCGCCACCGAGCAGGTCGCTCACCGGCCGGCCGATCGACTGCCCCTGGACGTCGAGCGCGGCGACCTCGAACGGAGAGAACACGCGATCGACCGTTGATGAGGTCGTGATCATGCCGGTGAGCCCGTGGCCGTCGCTTCCGCGCTGGCCGGCGAGCGCATCCCGGATCGCTCCGTACATGCCGTTGGCGTCGAACACGTCGTACCCGACCAGCGCTCTGCCGGCGTCGTGAAGGCGGCGGAGGTGAGCCTCGTCGGCGTAGGACTCGCCCAACCCGGCGAATCCCGCGTCGGTCTCCAGCTCGAGCACCGCGCGCAGGGCGTGCGGCTGGTGGACGCCGACGGCGTTGAGCAACGGCGGGTCGGCGAACGCGACGGGGGTGATGCGGACGCGTTCGATGACGGGCATGATCAGACTCCGTGCACCCACACCGATCCCCGGGCGACCGGGCAACGGTCAACGACGGGCAGGTCGGGCTCAGCGGCATCGTAGAGCGTGACGGTGTCCGCAAGCTCACCGCTCACGAGCAGCCACCGGGCGGAGCCGTCCAGCGCCAGGCCGCGCGGCCGGGGCTCGGTTTCCACCACCTTCACCAGACGTCCGCCGGCCGGGCCGACCCGGGAGACCGAGAGCAGGCTCGTGCGACGCTCGCTCGCGTAGACCGTGCGACCGTCGGCCGACACCGCGAGATCCGCGGCCCAGATGAGCGGGCGTCCATCCGACGCGTGGGTCGGCTCGGGCGCCGGGGTCGCTCGCACGATCCCAGGGGCGAGGTCCAGCCCCTCGGGCAGGATCGACCAGACGGCGCCGGGCTCCGCGGCGCCGAGCGGTACCCGCGCAAGCGCGCCCTGGCGCTCGCCGACGACGACCGCGCCCTCGTCCGTGAGCGCGAGGTGCCGGGGCCCGAACGCCGGCGGCAGCGCGGTCCGGGTCGCGCTCGCCATCGCGGGGCGGCCCTCGTCCAGCGGCACCTGGAGCACCGAGTCCTCGCCGAGCAGCCCGATCCACAGCGTGTCCCTACCCGCCACGGCGGCGTGCGGGTGTCGTCCGGGGCGCAGCCGAATCACCGAGCGTTTGTCGAGGCTGCCATCGGTGAGGGGGAAGATGGCGACCTCTCCCGCGTAGTCGGTGCCGATCAGAGCCTCGCCCGCCGGGGCGAGGGACAGGTGCACGAACCGGGCCGGGTAGGGCAGCGCGTCGTGGCGATACGCCTGGCCGGTGTCAGGATCGACGGACAGTCGCACGATTCCGGGCAGCGAGCGCACCGAGGCGTAGCACCAGCGCCCGTTGGGATGGGCCACCACGGCGGCGAGGTCTCCGCCGAGGACGACGTCGTGACCGCGGCGGCGAAGCCGGCCGTCTCGGACCTCCAGATGCGCGAGCGAGCCGTCCCGGCTGGCGACCCAGAACTCCGGGCTCACGCTGCCATCGCCGCCCGGTCCTCGGGGCCGCTCACCGCCGGCGCCCGAGCGCGCGCTCAGGCGGCCGGAGCGCCACGGGACAGCTCGTCATAGGCGAGGGCCGCCGCGCCGACCATCCCCGCCTCCATGCCGAACCGCGCCGCCACCAGCGGTACGCCCTCGCGCAGGAACGGAAGGACGCGCTCGGCGACCACCGTCCGCGCAGGGGCCAGCAGCAGCTCCCCGGCCGCGATCACCCCCCCGCCGATGACGACGATCTCGGGGTTGAAGATGTTCAGCACGTTCGCCACGACGACCCCGAGCCGCGCACCGATCAGCGCGACCGCCTCGCGGGCCGCCGCGTCGCCGTCGTGTGCCAGCTCGGTGACCAGCGGGCCGGCGAGCGTGGCGTTCCTGAGCAGCCGTTCGAGCCCTGACCCGGAACGGATCGCGCCGAGCCGGCGGGCCTCCTCGACCAACGCGGTCCCGCTGCAATAGACCTCGGCGCAGCCGTGGTTGGGGCAGTTCCCATGACACGGCGGCCCGTCGATCTCGATCACCATATGCCCGAGCTCCCCGGCGGCGCCGAACGCGCCGCGGTAGATCTGACCGCCCAGGATCAGCCCTCCGGCGATCCCCGTCCCGAGCGTGATCACGATCGCGTCGCGCGTCCCGCGGGCCGCGCCCGCGCGGTGCTCGGCGAGCGCCGAGGTGTTGCCGTCGTTGTCGATGAACACCGGCAGCCCGAGCCGCTCGGCCATCACGTCGGCGAATGCGAGATCGTGCATCGGCGTGTTGACCCCGACGACGGCCGTGGGCGAGCCGCCGCGGCGGTCCATCAGCGCCGGCAGCCCGAAACCGACCGCCTCGATCGCCATCCCGCCGGTCGCTGCGCGCATCTCGCCGACCGCCTCCAGCGCGACCTCGATCAACGCGCGCTGGTCGAGTCCGACCACTGTCCGCTGTGTGCGATGGTGCACGCCCAGTTCGGGATCGACCACCCCGGCCAGTAGCTTCGTTCCCCCGAGGTCGACGCCGATGACGCGTCGCGCCGCCATGTCGTCACTATATGCAGAGCAGTATGTCGAACGAATCCGGCAAGCCCTCCCCGTCGCCGGATGGCCGTCATGACCCGCCCTACCGGGTCTACCGCTCAGGCGGGAAGTCCCGACAGAGCAGCGGGTCAGGCGCGCCATCCGACCGCGAGGAGCGGCCGTACACCACCTATCGGGCCACCCCTCGCGGCCTGCGAGAACGCCTGCGCGACCCCCAGGAGGCGGTCGAGGAGGATGCGCGCAGAGGCATCGGACGGCCCTCGCGTGAGGCCCGCGTCCGGGAACGGGAGGCGGGCAGCGGGCGCCGCCGTCTGTGGTGGCCCGGACGCGGCGGTCGCCGCGGAATCACTCCATGGCGGGTGGTGCGCTGGGTCGTCGGGCTGATCGTCGCCTGGGTGCTGCTGTCGGTCGTGCTGTTCTTCATCTCCGCCGAGAGCCGGACCGGTTCGCTGCCGGCGGGCGCCACGGCGCAGCTCTCGGGCGGCTCGACGATGCTGTTCTCGCCCGAGACGGTCGTCATCCTCGGGCTCGACAACCGTCCGACGACCGGCGCCGGCTCCAAGGAGGGGGGTCTGACTGCATCCCAGCAGACCGAGAAGGACGCCCGGACGGACTCGATCATGTTGTGGCGGATCGGCGGCGGGGTCTCCCGGCGGCTGTCGATCCCGCGCGACACGCTCGTCAACATCCCGGGATGCGGCGAGGCGAAGATCAACGCTGCCTGGTCATGCGGCGGCCCCGGGATGACGCTCAGGGTGATCAAGCAGCTCACCGGCATCCAGACGATCAATCACCTGGTCGTCGTCGACCTGGCCAACTTCCCCAAGTTCATCGACGACATCGGCGGGGTCAACGTGAAGACGGGCCGTATCTGCTCGGAGATCTCCGGCGGCAAGGCCGATGGCGGGTTCACCCTCAACCTCAAGCCGGGCACGCACCACCTGTCCGGCATCCAGGCGCTCACGCTCGCCCGAACGCGGGACAACTCGTGCAATATCGCCTACACCGATCTGAACCGTGAGGCCGCCCAGCAGGAGATCCTCAACTCGATCAAGTCCCAACTGCTCACCGCTCATACCTTCTTCCACCTGCCGTGGGTCGCCTGGGACGCGCCCGGGGTGATCCAGACGGATATGGGCGGCTTCTCGCTGATGCAGCTGTTCCTCTCCGCCGAACTGGGCGGCACCGCCAAGCCGCGTCTGCTCACCGAGGCCAACTCCAGCTACAACGGTGCCGACGTGCTCGTGCCCAACGCGGCGAACGTCCGCTCCGAGGTGCACCGCCTGATCACCGGAAACTGACAAACTGCCATGCTGATATGGCAAGTCAAGAGCCGATCGATGCCCGGATGCGGCGTCGGCTGCGTGAGCTGCGCACCGAACAGGGGCTGACCCTCGCCGATGTCGCCTCACGCGCCTCGATCGACGTCTCGACCCTCAGCCGGCTGGAGTCGGGAAAGCGCCGGATCGCGCTCGACCACGTTCCAGCGCTGGCGGCCGCGCTCGGCGTCACCGCCGACGACCTGCTGGGCGTGCGACCGGCCGCGGATCCGCGGGTGCGCGAGCGACCCCAGCGTCACCGCGGGCTGACGATCTGGCCGCTCTCGCGCCGGACCACCGGCGGGCTGCACGCCTACCGGGTACGCATCAGCGCGACCCGGCACACACCACCGCCCGCGCCGCTGCCGGTGCACGAGGGCCACGACTGGATCTACGTGCTGGAGGGCCGCGTACGACTCTGCCTCGACGACGCGGACCTGACGATCGCCCCCGGGGAGGCGGTCGAGTTCTCGACGTGGACTCCGCACTGGTTCGGGGTAGTCGAAGAGCCTGCTGAGATCATTTTGATCGTTGGCGCCGAGGGCGCCCGCGAGCACCTTCACCGCTGACCGACCGAAAGGACACCCGAGCGTGCCCATCACCGATCTCTACCGCCTCGACGACCGGGTCGCGATCGTCACCGGGGCCTCGAGCGGCCTGGGCGTGGCGTTCGCGCGGGCGCTGGCCGAAGCGGGCGCCGACCTCGTGCTGGGCGCCCGCCGCGCCGACCGCCTCGCCGAGACGGCCGCGCTCGTCGAGGGAGCGGGCCGAGCCGCGCTCTGCGTCCAGACCGACGTGGCCGATCCCGAGCAATGCAACCGGATCGTCGCCGAGGCGATCGAGCGCTTCGGCCACATCGACGTGCTCATCAACAACGCAGGCGTCGGAACCGCCGCGCCCGCCACCCACGAGACCCCTGAGCAGTTCCGGCAGGTGATCGACATCAACCTGAACGGCAGCTACTGGATGGCGCAGGCGTGCGGCCGGGTGATGGCTCCGGGCTCGAGCATCGTCAACATCTCGTCGGTGCTCGGGATCACCACCGGAGGCCTGCCCCAGGCGGCCTACAGCTCCTCGAAGGCCGGGATCATCGGACTCACTCGCGACCTCGCCCAGCAGTGGACGGGCCGCAAGGGGATCCGCGTCAACGCACTCGCCCCCGGCTTCTTCCCCAGCGAGATGACCGATGCCTACGCGCCGGGCTACATCGAGGCGATGATGGCGCGCGTCCCCGCCGGACGGGTCGGCGAGGCCAACGAACTGGCCGCCGCCGCCGTGTTCCTCGCCTCGCCGGCCGCCGCCTACATCACCGGCCAGACCCTGCCGGTGGACGGTGGGCTGACGATCACCTGAGCGCGGTCCGGGCCGCTTGCCGGCCGAGGCTCGGGTCGAGCCGGAGCAGACCTTCAAGCAGGTAGTAGTCGCCGTAGGAGAGCCCGGTGTCGACGATGCCCGCGCCGACGTTGTCGGTGCCGTGCAGCAGCACCGCCGCGTTGCCGGTTCCACTCGACAGGTAGGACGGCGAGGTGAGCGCGGTCAGCGAGGTCCGAGCGGAGCCCAGGTACGCCGAGCGCAGGGTGGGATCGTGCACCAGGCCGGCGAGCTGGATCAGCCCCGAGGCCGCGATCGCTGCCGCCGAGGAGTCGACAGGCTCGGTCGCGGGATCGGCGGGCTCGAAATTGGCGTACGGGACGCCGTCGGCCGGCAGGTTCGCAACCCACCAGTTCGCCACCTCCTCGGCCGCGCTCAGCATGCGTGGGTCGTGGGTGTAGGCGTACAGGGTGGTGAAGCCGTGGATCGCCCATGCCTGGCCCCGCGCCCAGGTCGTGCCGTCATCACTCGTGCTGTCGACGGCACCGGTGCTCGGGTCGTAATTGACGACGTGGATCGTGCTGCCGTCCGGTCGCACGAAATCGCGCAGCGTGGTGAGCGCATCGGTGAGCGCGATCTGGGAATCGGCCTGTGGCCCACCGTGCGTGCCCGCCCAGAGCAGCAACTCGAGGTCCATCAGGTTGTCGACGATCACCGTGAACTGCTTGTCGCTCGACGATCCCCACGAGCGGATGGCGCCGACGACCGGGCTGTAGCGCGTGGCCAGCGAGGCGGCGGCGGTGAGCACCACCTGCTTGTACGCGGCGTCATCGGTCTGCTCGAACCCGTTGCCGAACGAGTTGAAGATCATGAAGCCGAGGTCCTGGGTGCCCGTGTCGGTGTCCTGCCCCTCGATCCCCGCCTGCCAGGACTCGGCCTCCGACTCCCACGCTGCCTGCCTGGTCGCGCGGTGCAGCAGCCACAGCGACCCCGGGAAGAAGCCGCTCGTCCACGCGCCCGGCCCGGTCGTCACCCAGCTGCCCGAGGTCCCGGTGTAGTAGGGGTAATCGGTCGTCGCGAGGCCGACTGCGGTCGCCTGCATCCGCTGCTCGGCGAGCTGCATCGCCCGGATCGACTGGGCACGCAGCACACCGGCCCGCGCCGGGCCGGCGGTCGTGAGCACGACCGCGGCGAGGACCGCCGCGCGTGCGCACGCTCGTCTCAGTCGGTGGCCTTGGCCTTGCTCTTGGAGGACGAGTCCGAGGACTTCGACGAGCCCGAGCCCGAGCCCGAGCCGTTCGAGCTGGAGTCGCTCGACGAGGACTTCGACTCGCTCGAGGAGGAGGACGAGGAGCTCTCGCTCTTCTTGGAGCTCTCCTTCTCCTTCTCCTTCATCTCCCGCGAGCGCTTCTTCGTGCCGTAGTCGGTGTTGTAGAAGCCAGATCCCTTGAAATGGACCGCGGGCGCATGCAGCACGCGCTGCGCTGGGGCCCCGCAGACCTCGCAGCTGTCGAGCGCGTCATCCGAGAAGCGCTGCATGACGTCGAAGGTGTGGCCCTTCTTGCAGCGGTATTCGTAGATCGGCATGCTGCACAAAGTATAGCTTTCACCCTGGCACTCCCTGGCCGAGAGTGCCAAACCCCACGACCCACGGAGAGTTCTGATGCCCGCACCGGTGACCGTCCTGTCGCTCGACGACATCCAGCCCGTTCCAGTGGGCGGGCTCGACTTCTCGATTCAGTGGCTGCCCGTCCGCCACGCCCTGGGTCTCCGCGCGTTCGGCACCAACGCCTACATCGCCACCAACGCGGGCGAGGACGTCGTCGAGCCCCACACCGAGGGCGCGGACCCGGAGACCGACCATCAGGAGCTCTACTTCGTCGCGCGCGGGAGCGCGCGGTTCACGATCGACGGGACCGACCACGAGGCGCCGGCCGGCACGTACGTGTTCATCCCCGATCCCCGCTCCCACCGCCACGCGGTCGCGCTGGAGGCCGGCACCACCGTCCTGAGTTTCGGCGGCCCGCCGACGTTCGAGCCGAGTGCCTGGGAGTGGAGCTTCCGCGCCGGACCGTTGATGGCCGAGCCGGCGACACGTGGACAGGCACGGGAGATCGTGCAGGACGCACTGTCCCGGTTCCCCGACACGGGCAGCGTCCACTACACCGCCGGCTGCCTGGAGGCGCTCGACGGCAACGTCGACCCGGCGCTCGCTCACCTCGAGCGGGCGATCGAGGACCGGCCCGAGTTCGCCACATGGGCGCGTGAGGACGACGACTTCGTCTCGCTGCGCGAGAACCCGCGCTTCACCGAACTCACCGCGGCAGGCTGAGGGAGGTCAGCTCAGCGGGGATACGCGGATACCATCCTCGGCCCATGGCCGCCCCCGACCTCGTCACGATGGACAAGATCGTCTCGCTGTGCAAACGGCGGGGCTTCGTCTTCCAGAGCTCGGAGATCTACGGGGGGATCAGCTCCTCCTACGATTACGGCCACTACGGCGTTCTGCTCAAGAACAACGTCAAGGCGCAGTGGTGGCGGGCGATGCTCCAGGAGCGCGACGACGTGGTGGCGCTCGACTCGGCGATCATCCAGCACCCCCGCACCTGGGAGGCCTCCGGCCACCTGGCCGGCTTCACCGACCCGCTCGTCGACTGTCGCACCTGCAAACTGCGCTTCCGCGAGGACCATCTCGACGTCTCCGCCTGCGGGCGCCGGCCGTCCAAGCACCCCGGCGAGGACGAGCAGTGCGACCTCACCGCGGCGCGTGACTTCAATCTGATGTTCGAGACGACCGTCGGCCCGGTGAAGGAGGAGGGCGCGACCGTCTACCTACGGCCGGAGACCGCGCAGGGCATCTTCCTCAACTTCAAGAACTACCTGCAGTTCAGCCGCAAGAAGCCGCCGTTCGGGATCGCGCAGATCGGCAAGTCGTTCCGCAACGAGATCACCCCGGGCAACTTCATCTTCCGTACCCGCGAGTTCGAGCAGATGGAGATGGAGTTCTTCGTGCCGCCCGACGAGGCACAACGGTGGTATGAGCACTGGCTCGGCCAACGCATGGACTGGTATCAGGGCCTCGGGATCCGGGCCGACCATCTCAAGCTGCGCGCCCACGACGCCGATGAGCTCAGCCACTACTCCAGCGGCACGAGTGACGTCGAATACCTGTTCCCGATCGGCTGGTCAGAGCTCGAGGGGATCGCCAACCGCGGCGACTTCGACCTGACCCGGCATGCCGAGTACTCCGGGCAGAAGCTCGAGTACCACGACGGGAACACCGGCGAGCGCTACGTGCCGCACGTGATCGAGCCGGCCGCCGGCGTCGACCGCGCGATGCTGGCGTTCCTGTGCGACGCCTACGACGAGGACGAAATCGAGGGTGAGACGCGCACGGTGCTGCGCCTGCACCCGCAGCTCGCGCCGGTCAAGGCCGCGGTGCTGCCGCTCGTGCGCAAGGACGGGCAGCCGGAGCTCGCCACCGAGATCCATCACGCGCTGCGCGGGCGGATGCAGGTCGAATACGACGCGGGCGGCGCGATCGGCCGCCGCTACCGCCGCCAGGACGAGATCGGGACGCCGTGGGCGATCACCGTCGATCACCAGTCGCTGGAGGACCGCACCGTCACCGTGCGCGACCGTGACTCGCTCACCCAGGACCGGATCGCGATCGATGAGCTGGGCGACGAGCTCGAGCGCCGGTTGCGGGCGCCCTGGGCCACCCCGAAGGGCTGACCCGAGTCAGGCCGGGTCGCGCGCGGCGCGGCCGAGCGCGAGCAGCAGGTCGCCGTTGTCGTCGACGCGGACGGGATAGCGCCGGGCACGGATCCGGGGATCGGCGAGCATGCGCCCGCTCGCGATCTCGAACTCCCACCCGTGCCAGGCGCAGCGCAGGATCTCACCCTCGCGCTCGTGGCGGAACTCGTAGCCCTCGCCGCTCACCGTCGTCCCCCCGACGCGCCCCTCGCACAGGGGCGCGCCGTGGTGAGGACAGCGGTTGTGCAGCGCGTGGAACTGGCCCCCGACGTTGAAGATCCCGATCGAACGCCCGGCGACGGTGACGATCCGCCGCTCGCCGGGCGCGATCTCCTCCGCGCGGCCGACGACGTGCTCTCCGTTCACGTCGCGACAGCGGCCTCGACGGGCGCGGGCAGGCGATAGAGCCGGCGGGCGTTCGTGTCGAGGATCGCCTCGCGCCATTTCGCGGGCAGCCGCAGCTGACCGGGGTCGTCGAAATCCCAATGCGGATAGTCGGAGGCGAACATCAGCATCTCCTCCGCGCCGATGTCGGCCAGGCTCGCCCACAGCGCCTCCCGGTTGCGCGGCGACTCCAGCGGTTGGGTGGTGACCCGGATGTGCTCTCGCGCGTACTCGCTCGGCAGCCGGTTCAGCCACGGCGTCTCCTTGCGCAGCGCACGGTAGTCGGCATCGAGACGCCACAGCAGGGGCGGTACCCAGGCGACCCCGCATTCGATCAGCACGAACCGGGCGTTCGGCCACCGCTCGAACACGCCGTGAACGATGACGCTCGCCAGGTGGCCCATCCCGGTCTCGCAGAGCAGCGCGTGGGTCTCCCAGAAGAACGTCGGCGGCCCACACCCGGTCGGCGGCGCGTTGACCCCGGCGTTCCCCCCGAGATGGATCGCCAGTGGCAGGCCGACCTCGGCACAGGCGTCCCAGATCGGGTGGTAGAACGTGTCGCCGTAGGGCCGCTGGGATCCGCTCGAGAGCAGCACCTGCACGATTCCGGGCGTGCCTCCGAGACGGCGGATCTCCCTGGCGGCGCCGTCGGGATCCTGCGGAGCGACGACCAGGGATCCGACGAACCGCGGGTCACGCCCCAACCACTGCTCGATCAGGTAGTCGTTGCTCGCGCGGGCCAGCGCCTGGGCGTAGAACGGGTTGGCGAGCGTCGAGACCTCGATCGGCTCATCGCCGGTGAGCACCGCATAGTCGACGGAGTAGCGGTCGAGCAACTGCTCGCAGATCAGTTCGTAGTCCGAGCCGGCCGCCCCGCCCCCGGCCGGCTCGGCATCGACCCGCTTGAAGTCCTCCGGGTGCAGGTAGGGCCGGTGCGCGGCCGGAAACGAGGGTCGCGACCCGGGTACCTCACCGCGATCGAACCACTCGCGGAACGCCGGGTCGATGTAGGGCCGGAGCTCGTCGGCCGAGCGCCAGGTGTTGTGGACGTCGCAGTCGATCATTCGGCGACGGACCGGCTCGGATCCGAGAGACGCAACAGACCGCGCAGCACGGTGTCGAACAGGAGGCCGATCAGTCCGATGGCGATGATCCCCGACATCACGAGCCCCACCAGCGAGTAATTGCCGGCGTTGAGGATCAGGTAGCCGATGCCGCTGGTGGCAGCGATCATCTCGACCGCGACGATGGACGTCCAGGCGCCGCCCATCGACAGGCGCATGCCGGTGATGATCCCCGGCACCGCCGCGCGGAGCTGCACATGGAACAGGGCATACATCCGTGAGGCGCCGAGCGTCCGTGCGCAGAGCTCCATCTCGCGTGGGACCGAATCGAGCGCCGCAACCGTCGAGACGATCATGATCGGCAGCACCCCGATGAGGATGAGCACGATCTTCGGCGTCTCGCCGATCCCGAACCACACGATCAGCAGCGGGATGAACGCGAGGGGCGGCAGCGGCCGGGTGAGCTCGATGACCGGGTCGATCATCTCCCGCAGCGGACGCCAGGACCACATCGCGGCGCCGATGAGGACCCCGCCGACCACCGCGAACGCGAAGCCGATGACGACTCGCCGCCCGGAGACGAGGATGTCCTTCCAGAGTGGGTCGCCGGCGGCCGGATAGGGCTTGTTGAGGTAGTGGAAGAAGGTCGAGACCACCGAGGTCACGGTGGGCAGGAAGGTCGCGTCGCTGAGGATGAGCGCCGCGATCTCCCAGGCGACGAGCAGCAGCAGGACGCCGGTGAGCCGCAACGCCGTGCGCTGCAGCCGGGTGCGGCGCACCTGCCGGCGGCGTGAGGCCAGATCGATTGTCTCCTCGCTCCATTCATGGTCGACGGCTGCGCCGGCCGCGGCGGCGTCGGCGGCCAGCCGGGCCGGCCCGTACTCGAGTGCACTCACGATGCGTCGCTCCCTTCCCCGGCGGGTGCCGGTCGCTGCCCACTCGCCGCGCGCCCGGTGAGCAAGCGGCGCAGGTCACGTTTGATGGTCAGAAACTGCGTGGTCTCGAGGTCATCGTCGCTCCGCGGACGACCCAGGTCGATCCTCAGGTCGGACACGATCCCAGCCGGGCGCCCACCCATCACGCACACCCGGTCGCCGAGCAGGATCGCCTCCTCGATGTCGTGGGTGACGAAGACGATCGTGAGCGAGAAGCGGTGCCACATGTCGAGCAGGAACTCCTGCATCCGAGCGCGCGTGAGCGCGTCGAGCGCCCCGAACGGCTCGTCCATCAGCAGCACCGCGGGTCGGCTCACCAGCGCCCGTGCGAACGCCGCGCGGTGGCGCATCCCGCCAGACAGCTCCTTGGGGAAGGCGTCCTCGAAGCCGGCGAGCCCGACCGTCTCCAGCACGGACTGGACCTCCTCGGCACTCGCCCGCTCCCCCCCACGCCGGCGCCCCTGCGCCCTCGGGCCGAAGGCGACGTTCTGACGCGTCGTCAGCCACGGGAACAGCATCGGGCTCTGGAACATCATGCCCCGCTCGGCGCTCGGTCCCTTCACCCGGTGGCCATCGACCTCGACCGTCCCGTCCTCGTAGGACAGGATCCCGGCAAGGATGTTGAGCAGCGTCGACTTGCCGCAGCCCGACGGACCGAGCAGGCAGACGAACTCGCCGCGGCGGACGGTCAGCTCCACCCCGGAGAGGGCGACGGTTCGCCGCCCTCCCCGGTGGAACACCTTGTTCAGACCGCTGACCTCGACGAGCGACTCGCCCGCGCTGCCGGAGCGAGAGGCGAGCTGGGCGTCGCTCGTGATCGTCTCGCTCGGGGTCATGAGCACCCGCCGCTCAGCGCCTTCTTGGCGAACGACGCATCGATGTGCGACGCGAGCGTCGCGGTGCTCGGTACCGTCTGGATCGTGCCCTGCGCCTTATCGAACTTCGCCGTCTTGACGTAGGAGGCGAGGATCGGGCTGGACGAACCGCCGCTCAGCCAGTGCAGCTCCTGCGCGGGCGGGATGTAATAGGGCACGTAGGCCTGGGTGGCGGTCACCGCCTGGCTGGCCGGCGCGCCGAGCATCTTGGCGCTGTCGGCGAAGTACGTCCTGCCACTCGAGCCGAGCAGGTCCTTGGTTGCGGTCAGCTCGGCGCACACGTACTTCTGCACCGTCGCCGGCGCGTGCTGCACGTCCTTGGTCGTCGCCACGAGCACATCGAGCGACGGGTAGCCGAGCAACGCGATCTTCTTCGCGTTCGTGAGCGCGTGCCCGCCCTTCGCCTCGATGTTGTCGGCGAGCACGCCCTCGACGTAGGCGCCCTGCACCTTGCCGGCCACGTACGCGGCCTCGTCCGCCTGCTCACTGGCCAGACCGAGCACCTTGACCTTCCCGGTGAGATGCTGGGTGGCCAGCCAGCCGCGGAGCTCGTAATCCTCAGAGGACCCTTCGAGATCCGCCACGGTCTTGCCGACGAGCTGCTGGGGCGAGGTGATCGACTTCGGCACGAGCAGCTGGTCGGCGTCGAAGCTCTGCGCCCAGATGACGTCGATCGGCGTGCCGTTGGAGATGGCCGCGGTCGTCGGGGGGTTGCCGACGCCGGCCACAAGGTCGAACGCGCCCGCGCGCATCTCGGCGAGGGCCGTGGCACCGGCTGTGATCGGCACCCACTTGACCGACGCCCCGACGCTGGACTGCAGCGACTTGACGGAGCCGATCACCGTCTCCGGCTCGGCGACCAGGCCGGTGAAGTAGCCGACCGAGAGGTGGCTGGCCGTGCCGCCACCGGACGGGTCTGAGGCTCCGCCGCCCCCGGATCCCGCGGGGGAGCTCGAGCCACAGGCGGCCGACCCGAGCGCGGTGAGCGCGGCGAGCAGCGAGATGGCGAGGTGTCTGAGAGTGGGACGGATCAACGGTGCTCCTTGATGGCGAATCTGGTGGACGTCGTTAACAGTACAATCTTGATCGAGTTTATAGAGATTAACCCTTGGAGGCTTCGCATGACCATCGCGCTGCACTGGTATCTGCCGACCCACGGGGACGGACGGACGCTGCTCGAGGCTGGATCCGCCGCCCAGGCCGAAGGCCTGTACCGGCGCGAGGACGGTGACGGGCCAGGGCGCGCCGCAACCCTCTCCTACCTGGCGCAGGTCGCCCGTGCCGCCGAACAGTCGGGCTTCGACGCCGCCCTCACCCCCACCGGCACGTTCTGCGATGACGCGTGGATCACCACCGCTGCGCTCAGCTCAATGGTCGACCGGCTTCGCTTCCTCGTCGCGTTCCGCCCCGGTTCGCTCACGCCGACGCTCGCCGCCCAACAGGCGCTGACCTTCCAGCGCCACACGAATGGCCGGCTGTTGCTCAACATCGTCACCGGCGGAGATGACGACGAGCAGCGCCGGTACGGCGACGGCCTGGACAAGGACGGCCGCTACGCCCGTACCGACGAGTTCCTCACCATCCTGCGGGGCATCTGGGCCGGCGAATCGTTCACCTACAAGGGCTCTCACCTGTGGGTGGAGGATGCGGTCGCACGCGGCTCCGGGGAAGCACCCGAGATCTACTTCGGAGGCTCTTCCGACGCTGCCATCCGGGTGGCGGCCCGTCACGCCGACGTCTATCTGACCTGGGGCGATCCCCCGCCCGCGCTGGAGGCGCACGTGGCGCGGGTCCGCTCGCTCGCCGAAGCGGAGGGTCGGGAGCTGCGCTTCGGCGTCCGCCTGCACACGATCGCCCGTGACACCGCCGAGGAGGCGTGGCGCGCCGCGGACGCGCTGATCGCCGACGCGGACGACGACGCGGTCGCCGCCGCTCAGGAAAGGCTCGCGAAGTCCGCGGCGGTCGGGCAGCGGCGGATGGCGCAGCTGCACGGGGGCCGCCGCGACCGGCTCGAGGTCCACCCCAACCTGTGGGCGGGGATCGGACTGTTGCGCGCGGGCGCCGGCACGGCGCTGGTCGGAAGCCACGAGCAGATCGCCGATCTCATGCAGGAGTACCACGACATCGGCATCACCGAGTTCATCCTCTCCGGCTATCCGCATGTCGAGGAGGCCTATGCGTTCGGCGAGGGCGTGCGGCCGATCCTGCGCCGGCGCGGACTGATCCGGGAGCCGGTGCTCGCCTGACCCGCGCTCAGGACGTCGATGCCTGGAGCGACTCGACGCCGAGCACGCCGGAGACCGCCGCGGGCGCGGTCAGCTTGACGGCGCGGACCAGCAGGCCCGCGGTGGCGGGCAACGACGAGGTGAAGGTGCCGTCGGCGGCGGTGGTGAGCGTGGCCACGGTCTCGGCGGCGCCGGCGTGACCGACGATCCGCTGCAGCTCCACCGCCGCGCCGGCGACCGGAGCTCCCTGCTGGGTGAGGCCGCCCGAGAGGAAGACGACCGGGCCGTCTGCGTACAGCGTGATCTCCCCACCGAGCGCGAGTTTTGACTCGATGCCGAGCATCGTCTGCACCCGGGGGCGCAGCGCGGGCAGCTCGGCGAAGAACGCCCCGCCCGGGCAGTCGGTCGCGTCGACCTGCCGGTGCCCGGCGATCCGGGGAAACCGGACGTGCTGGCCGGCATGGAACTGGGTGTAGGAGATGTCGGCGCCGCTGGCCACCGCGTCGAGCTCGCCGACCGCGGGCAGCCCGTTCAGTGCGAGCTTCCAGGCGAGCAGCCGCTCGAGTGCCGCCACCGCGGCCGCCGAGGGGCGCACGTCGGTGTACGTGCCCAGCAGCGCCACGCCGAACGAGATCTGATTCCAATCGCCGGCCTGCGCGCCCTGCACCGGAAGGTCCACCCCACCCTGGCGCGCCTCCCAGATCCGCCCGAAGCGGTCGATCACGAAGTTGTAGCCGATGTCCAGCCAGCCGCGGCCGTGCACGTGGTAGGCGTAGATCGCGCGCAGCATCGCGGGCACCTCGGCGGGGGAGTAGCCGTTGGGGTTCTCCGTGTGATGGACGATCCCCATCTCGATCGCGCCGTAGTACGGGCCCCCCTTGGGCGCGCGGTCGCTGCCCGCCCAGGCGGCCCGGGCGATGATCGGGGGCTGGCCGGGGCCCGCTGGCAACGTCGCGGGAAGCAGCGGGAGCGCATGCGCAACGAAGTCCGCCGTGCGGCCGGCCGTGCCACCTCGTTCCGCGGCGACAAACTGGAGCGTCACCTGGTGAACGTGCCCGCGGGAGCGGAGCTGGAGTTCGGTGGCGCGACCCAGCCACATCCCCTCGCCGACGTGGTCGGTCGTCCTGACGCCGTCGCCGTCGTGGCCGGCCGAGGATGCGACCGCCCAGCGGCCCCAGCTGCCGTCGGGGCGCCGGCTTCTCACGGTGAGACGTGCGTCGCCCGGGCCTGACCACCGCGCCGCTGCCAGGCAGGCCGGCAGCGGCAGCACGATCGTGCGGACCTCGCCGGCCCGGAACGCGCCGAGCGGCCGGGTGAACACGCGGCCTTGGTACGCGCGGCCGTCTGCGTGCGCGCGGCCGTCTGCGTGCGCGCGGCCGTCTGCGTGCGCGCCGATCCGTCCCGCCCGAGCGGCGGCCACCGGACCGAGCAACGCTCCCGCGCCGACCGCCGCAGCGCCGGACAGCACGTCACGCCGCGTCAGCCTTGAATCCTCTGCCACCGACCCATTGTGGGCAGACGGCCGGACCCCGTGCGCCGCACTTCACGAAACATTTACCCGCTCGGTCGCGCGCGGCCGCCGCCCCCATCGCCGCCGGCAGTCACGGCCGCGGCGAGCGCCAGGCCATTCGCAGCAGGACGAGCGCGGCGATCACGGTGAGGGCCGTGACGTCGGTGCCCGCGGCGATGATCTGGTCGTGGTGGACGACCGCTCGTCCGAGCAGCGCGACCGCCAGGGTGAGAATGAGGCCGGTCACCAACAGCCACGGCGCGAGCACGACGATGACCGCGGCGCCGAACGCGGGGCTCGACGGGTCGACGATTGCCATCCGGCCCATCGTGTCGCCGTCGATCCGGCCGCCGCGGCGGGTGGCGAGCGCCGCGCCGAGCACGGCGAGCCATGCCGCGGCGGGGAGCAGGGTGGGGATCGTGAGCAGCGCGAGTGCCCGAACGGTCCCCACCCCCCAGAGCACCGCGATCGTCACCGCCCCGCTCACGAACAGGATCACGAACGGCACCACGCAGTGCGAGAGCAGGAGCGAGGCGAAGCGCCGGGAGAGCAGGATCGCGCCGCGGTCGGGATGGTCGACCTCGTCGCGCAGCGGTTCACTGACGAGCGCCCCCGCCGCGTAGAAGCCGACGGCACAGACCGCGGCGGGGAGTCCCCGCCCGGGATGGGTGACCGCCTCGACGATGCACGCGGCCGTCACGAGGGCCGCCGCGCCGCCGCGCGCCGGTGCCCGGAGCGCGGTGAGCGCGTCACGCCACGGGATCGCCAGGCGCGGTGACCGCGGCCGCGGGATCGTGATCATTCGCCGGGCGCGCCCGCGGACGCGCAGGGCGCCGCCCGGGCCGGTGGCGCCCCGCCCCGCCCCGCGGCGGTGCTGCGCGACGCCGCGATAGTCGAGCACGAACGCGGCCGTCGCCATGCCCGTGCGGACCTCGGCACGCTCGAGGAAGACGATCGCGCGGGCCTCGTCCACTCGGCGCCACGCCGCCAGCACCGCCACCACCGCCAGGATGAGCAGCAGCGCGGTCGCCGCCGGCCAGCCGGTACGACCGGTGAACGGCTGAGTGACCCAGCCCCATGGCCCCGACCAGGCCGCGATCACCGCACCCACCCGTCCGGCCGCGGCGACGAGCGTGGCGAGCGCGCCGACGACGAGCAGCGGACCGGTCCGGGCGACCGCACGTGCCGCCGCAGCCGAGCACTCGACGAGCCAGCTGATGGAGATCCCGAGCGCGAACAGCGCCGTCACCCCGATGACGACCGCCACCGCTCGGGCCGGGCCGAGCGCCGACACGCCGCCGGCGGCGAGCAGAGCCACCAGCGCGCCGAGGCACGCCCCGGTCGCCGCCGCCACCGCCAGCGCGTGAGCGAGCCGGGTGCGGACGAGCGAGGCGATCGACAGCGGCGCCAGCAGCACGAGCATGACGTCGGGCACGCGGAACGACACCGGGCCCTGCCAGACGCCGAACCGCGCGGCTGAGAGCAGCAACAGCGCGAGCGCCGCCGGACCGAACTGCACGACCGAGCGCTCCGCGAGACCGCCACCGACGATCGCCTTCAGCACGCTCTCGCCGAGCACGCCGAACACCGCCGCGCAGAGGACGACCACGTAGATCGTGAACAGCTTCGGCCCGCGACGGAGACGGTGCTCGGCAAGGTACCGGCGGACCGCGTCGGCGCGAAGCATCCCGGGTTCGCCCGCGGGGCCGAAGGAGCCCGGGGTCGCCGCCGAGGCCTCCCATTCCGGCCCCCCCGCCCCGCTCACACCAGGCCCCGGCCGCGCACCGGCTCGCCGTCGATGACCGCGTCGTAGGGACCGTCGTCGATCACCTCGCCGTCGGCGAGCACCACAGCGCGCGTGGCGATGCCGCGGGCGAAGTCGAGCTGATGGGTGGTGAGGAGCACACCGGCGCCGCCGCTCACCGCCTCGGAGATCAGCTCGCGCAGCGTGCGCTGCGAGGCCGGATCGAGCCCGACGACCGGCTCGTCGAGCACCAACAGCGAGAACGGCCGTACGAGCGCGCAGGCGAGCGAGACCTTCTGGCGCATCCCGCGCGAGAGCGCCGCCGGGCGGCTGTCGTGCTTGGCGTCGAGACCGAGCCGCACGAGCAGCTCCGCGGCCCGATCGTCGAGATCGTCCTCCACGACTCCGTGGGCGAGCGCCACGAGCTCCAGATGCTCGACGACGGAGAGGTCGTCGTAGAGCGCCGGCGTATCGAGCACGATCGCGGTCGCCGCCCGTGCCGCCTCCTCGCCGACCCGCACCCCCGCGATCTCGATCTCGCCCGAGGTGATCTCGAGCAGCCCGGCGATCATGCGCACCGCGGTCGTCTTGCCCGATCCGTTGTGACCGATCAGCGCGACGCACTCGCGCGGGCGCAGCGACAGCGAGAGATCGCGCAGCGCCTCGAACTCGCCGTAGCGGTGGCCGAGGCGGCGCAGTTCCAACACGGGATCATCCATCGCGGCGATTATCAACACTCGGGCATAGCCGGCGACCGGTCCAGGACCCGATCACATCGCTCCCGAACCCTCACGAAAGGTGCGCCGAACGGCCCGGTCGATTATTGTTGACGATAGGGGCTGCGGTGGGAGGCAGGTTCCGGCGTGGATCGACGCCGGTGAGGAGATGAGACGTGCCAATCGCTGTGCCACACGCGACACGCAGGATCGCGAGGCTCGCCGCTGTTTCGGCGGCCTTGCTGACCATGCTCGGGGGAGTCGCCCAAGCAGCATCCGCCGAGACCGACACCCAGACCGTGCTCACCGCCACGACGCAGACGGTCGGGCCGGGCGGCTCGGTCAGGATCACTGCCACGGTGTACCCCGGCATCTTCGTCACACCGTCGGGGGCCGTCACCTTCACGGACACGACCACCCACACGCGACTCGGCAAGGTTCAGCCCGGCCGTGAGTGCCTGCTCACGTCCGATCCGTGCCCGATGTCGATCACGGTCCGTGCCAACCGGCTGAAGCTGGGTCCCAACACGATCACGGGCGCCTATTCGGGCGACATCGGGGAGACGCCGAGCTCGGACTCGATCGTGATCACGCGGACGAAGACCGCGACCAATCCGACGGTCACCACCACCTGCCAGACGGGCGACCCGAACTGCGAGACGAGCACCGACACCAGCATCGACGGGACCGCCGCGGCTCAGATCTCGACGTTCAACACCGTCGGCGCGACCGAGACGATCTCGATCTCGTTCCAGACCACCGAGCTGCCGTGCTCGACGCCGGCGACCGGCGACCCGCTGGTGTTCAGCTCGACCAACTCCCCGTCGGAGAAGTTCGTCACCTACACGGTGTTCGGGACGGCCGCGGACATCGCGAACCAGGCCTACGGCACCGAGGGCAACGTCTGCTATGGCTCGCCGGTGCCGTTCATCACCAAGGGGTTCGCCCCGCCGGTGCTCGGTCCGGACGGGCTGTACTACGGGCTGCTGCCCGAGTGTTCCTCCAACGAGGTCGTGCCGCCCTGTACCGAGGCCGCGAGCTTCCAATCAGGGAGCGAGGGCAGCGAGGACCAGTACACCCAGACCGTGATCGTCACCGCGGACGATCCACGGATGAGTCACTGACAGGCAGGCAACCCGGACCGGGCGTTCAGGCGCGTGCCGCCTGACCGTCCGGCTCCGGCGCCGGCTCGATCCCGAGCTGAGCCACCAGCGCGTCGAGCTCCTCTCCCCACGCCCGCGCCTCGGAGCCGCCATCGGCGGGGACGAGATCGAGAAGCGCGCGGAGGGTGAAGGCAATCTCGTGACGCGCATCGCGCGCCCGCGCGGCCGTCAGTCCGGCACGGAGCGCCTGCTCCGCGGCCTCGTCATCACCGAGTGACCGCAGCGCCGCGCCGCGCACCCGCTGCACGAGGGGGACGACGGCCGTCGCGCCCAGCGAGGTCGCGCGCGTGAGGGTCGCGTCAGCGAGCGTGAGCGCGGCCTCCGGGTGGCCGGTCAGCTCGAGGGCCTCGGCCGCGAACGCATCGACGACGGCGACCTCGCTGAGCTCGCCGACGGCCTGAAAGTGGACACGCGCCGCCTCAAACCGCTCGCTCGCCTCCTCCGGCCGCCCGCTGTGCGCCGCGATCCGGCCGAGCTGGTACTCCCCGAAGGCGACCTCCGACGCGGCGCCTGCTCCCCGCCAGATGCGCATCGCCCGTTCCAGCTCGATCTCCGCCTCGGCCAGCTTGCCCTGGTTGGCGAGCACTTCGGCCGCGTTGGCCACCGCGGTCGCGGCGTCCCAGCGGGTTCCGGCGCGGGCATAGGCGTCCTCGGCGGCGCGGTAGTGGCGCAACGCCTCCGGCCACTCCCCGTGATGGAAGGCGAGCATCCCGAGCGTGTTGCGCACGCGCGCCTCCGAGCCGACATCCTGCAGTTCCTCATAGATCGCCAGCGCCTGCTCGGCACCCGAGCCCGTGGGCAGTCCGGCCTCGACGGCGCAGACATCGCCGTACTCGAGCGCCTGGGCGAGCGCCGGCCGGTCACCTGATTCGCGAGCGAGCTCAGCGGCGGCGCGCGCGAACGCCATGCCGTCGGCATGCCGGCCGCGGCGGTAGCTGATCCCCGCCCTTCGGACGGCCAGTCGGCCGCGCAGTCGTCTGGCTTCTGCCCCCTCCAGCCCCTCGAGCGTCCGCTCTGCGCGCGCGGCCCAGCGCAGCGCAGCCGGGTAGCGGCCGGGAATCTCCCGCAGGTAGGCGAGCTTCAGCTCCAACCGCGCCGACGAGAGCGGATCCCCGCTCGCCCGCCGCAACCCGCGGCGCAGCGCAACGTCGGCATCATGCAGCTCGCCGAGCTCGATGCAGAGCTCGCCGAGCGCCTCATCGACGGCGGACAGCTCATCGAGCGGGATCTCGCCTGGGATGCAGGCGGCGGCGGCGAGCGCCCGCCGGTAGGCCTCCGCGGCTCCGGGTCCGGCGTACCGTGCCCGCGCACGCTCCGCCGCGGCGCGGGCGTACCACCACGCGGGCATGTACTGCGCGCCGTGGAACAGATGGATCGAGAGCAGTTCGGCGTTTTCGTCAGGCGCGCCGCCGGCACGCCGCTCGAGCGCCGCCGCGGTGAGCGCGTGCAGCTCGGTCCGTCGCCCGTAGGGCAGTGCCTCGTAGGCGACCTCGCGGACCAGCTGATGGTTGAACCGCCACTGCCCGTGAGCGACCGGCTCCAGAAACTCCCCGAGACCGCCGAGCCTGCGTGCGTCGCCGACCTGCGCCCCCGGCGCGAGGCCCAGCACCTCGTCGAGCAGCGCTCCATCGACGTCGACGCCGAGCACCGCCGCGGAGCGCAGGGTCCATCGGTCAGCTCGGGTGAGGCGATCGATGCGCGCCGCAATCGCGCCTTCCACAGATCGCGGCAGCTCGTCCGGGTCCTCGCCCGCGGTGAGCTGAGCGACGAGCTCGCGCAGGAACAACGGGTTGCCCGCCGCACGCTCGGCGAGTGCCGTGAGCCGGTGAGCCGGCAGCGGGGCCGCGGCGGTGGCGCGCGCAAGCAGCTCGGCGGCCGCCTCGGTGCTGAGCGGGCCGAGCTCGACCCGGATCGCCGTCCCGTCCTCCAGCGGGCTCGGGCCGTCCGGGCGCCGGCTTGCCACCACCAGCCACCGCCGCGAGCGAGCATCGGCCGCCAGCCGCCGGATGAGCGACCGTGTCGCGTCGTCCATCAGGTGCACGTCGTTGAAGAAGAGCGCCGTCGGCCCGGACAGGATCGCCCCGAGCAGCTCGCTGGTCACCTCCTCAAGCCGGGCCCGTCGTTGCGCCGGATCGGTCTGCTCGACCTCCCGCGTCGACGGGAATTCGACGCCGGCGACGATCCCGATCAGCGGAAGCCACGGGATGAGATGCGGGACGTGCGCCTCGGTCACCGCCCGCAGCCGGGCCGCCAGCTCGGTGCCGGGGGCGTCCTCGCCCACGCCGTAGCGGCGGCGCACCAGCCGCTCGAAGGGCGCATACGGGCGCCCGCCGGAGTAGACCTCCCCGCCGATCCACAGAACCTCGGCCGGGATCGCCGACGCCACCTCCTGGAGCAGCCGCGACTTGCCCATCCCGGGCTCACCGACGAGATCGACCGCGGAGCCCTCGCCGGCGCCGGCGGCCGCCGCGGCGTCCAGCAGGACGGAGCGCTCCGCCTCGCGACCGACCATCGGGCCGTCCCCCGCGCCGCTGCGGGGCCGCTCATGTGCGGACGGGGTCGAGCCCGGCGCGCCGACCCGGAACGGATGAACCGGCGCGCGCTTGCCCTTGGCAGCAAACGGCGGGGCGGGGACGAACGCGACCTCGTCCGACGCCGCCGCCGGCACGTCGGCGGAGGCGAGCGCGTCGCCGGGATCGGCGTGGGCCATCAGACGGGCCGCAAGGTTGACGCAGTCGCCCATCAGCGAATACGTCCGCCGGTACGGAGGTCCGTAGTCCCCGGCGAACACCCGGCCGCAGGTGATTCCGGCACGGAGAACGAGCGGGCCGCCGTCGTCGAGCACCTCGCGCACGGCCGCGATCAGGCGATCGGTGTCATCCCCGAGACGCTGCGGGGCGCCGGCGCTCAGCATCACCTTGCCGCCGTCGGGACCGAGGTCGGTGGCGAGGAACGCGACCCCGCGACGCTCCGTCGCGCTCTGGATCCGGGCGATCAGGACGTCAAGGACGTCGCGGACATGCTCCGCGCCTCGGTCCACCAGCAACTGGTCGACGCCGGAGAACTGGATGAATCCAACGGTCGCCTCACGGTGCTCGTACTCCAGACCGCCACCGAGCACGTGCTCACGCAGCGTGCGGCACAGCGCCACCCCGACGTCGACATCCCCGTCGATCCGGTCCAGGTCGGCGGGCCTGAGGCCGGCCGGGGGTGCGCGGCGCAACAGCCAGCCGTCCCCGAGCTGGTCGGTGGGCACACGATGGCCGGCCGCGCCGAGCGCCGAAGCCGTCCCGTCGCTGATCACCACCTGGCCTGGCCCGGCGACCTTCTCCATCTGTGTGAGCGTCGTCGCCGACTCGCCGGTGACGATCAGCTCGCGGTGGCCGCCGGCGCCCACCAGGAAGAACTCACAGCGCCCGCTGTGTACACCGATCGACATCCGCAGCCGCACGGCGCCGCGACTGGTTCGCAGGGTCTGGTGGGCGCGCATCACCCGCTGCATCTCGGCCGCGGCCCGGCAGCCACGCTCCGCGTGCTGCTGGCCATGGAAGAGCAGCAGCGTTGCATCACCACCCCACTTGATGAGCCCCGCGTCATACGAGTAGGCGGCGACGAGCAGGCGCTCGAACGTCTGGTTGATGACCCCGGCCATCTCCTCGGCTCCGATCTTCCCGCGTGCGCCGAGCATCTCGGTCAGCCGGGTGAACCCGGAGACGTCGGCGAACACGAGGGTGCAGTCGAGCGAGCGATGACGCTCCTCGGGACGGTCGCGCAGCCAGTCGACGACCACCGTGGGCACGTACGGGCGGAGCAACGCCCCGGCCGTGTCGCCCGGTGATGTGACCGATGTCACCTCGCGATCCATGCGGAGCGATTATCAACCTTCGCCAGGCGAGCCGCCCCGCGGCCCCGGTGTCGTGCGGCTCAGCGCAGAAGGCCGCTGATCCGGGCCACGAAACCCCCTGGCGCGGACACGGCGCTCACGCCCATGACCCGCACCGCGGGAGCGGAGAACACGGTGATGGTGGCCAGGCCGCCGAGCGGCACGTCCGGTGAGACGATCAGCTTGCCGCCGCGCGCCTGCACGGTCGCGTCGACCGATCCGCCGACCAGCCCGAGCACCGAGGCGGTCCCCCGGAGCACGAGTCGCCCACCGGAGCTCGCGACCGGAACGACCGAGCGCAGGAAAGGCACCGCGCGACGCAGATCCGCCTGCCGCACCGTCCCCTGTCCGAGGACCTGGCCCCCATTCACGAACAGCGAAGCTCGATGAACGGTGAGCACACCCACGCGCACCACGCCGATCGATGCACGGAGGGTGCCCACGTCGCCAAGCCGGCCGAGCTGCCCGTCGAGCCGCCCCGCGCCTGCGGACCACGAGCGCATCGAGATCGTCACCGAGTCGGCGTGATGCCAGAGCAGCTCGACCGCCGGCCACGCGGAAACCGATACCGAGCGCACCGAACCCGAGCGGGCGAGCATCGACCGCAGCCGCCCCGCCGCGATCCCGGGCAGCACCAGCTGGCACGCGGCGAGGAACGCGAGCACCACCGCCACCACGACGACTCCCACCGCCAGCAGGCCTCGCCGCTCAACGACGCGAGGGCGCCCGCCACGGACGCCCTCGCTCACAGGAGCAGTACCGGTCGGCGACGTGCTCAGGCGGCGGTCACCGGGCTGGCCGGCGGCGTCTGGGCGGCCGGCGTCGGCGGCGTGTACTCAAACTCCTCCTCGGCCCCGAACAGGAGGTCGAGCACCTTGGAGCGCAGCCCCTCGGACGCCGCGAGCGCGACGCCGCCGCCGAGCAGCAGCAGCACGAGCTTGCGACCGAAGCCGCCGCGCTTCTTCTTGGGCTTCGAGTGCTTGGGAGCGTCGCCGAGCGCCATCACTGCGTTGCGGGCCGCTTCGGCCGCGCTGGAGACGTCCTTGTGCAGCTTCTTGTCGTCGAGCGCCGCCTTGTGCGGAGCCTTGGAGGACAGCAGACGGTTGTAGGCGCTCCGACCCGAGTCGATCGCCGTCGTCAGGTTGTCGCGCAGCTCGGCGTCCTCGATCAGCCGCTGCACATAAGGATTCGCCTTCTGGATGTTCTGAAGGTCGGAGGCGCTGAACGGCACCGCCTTCGCCACCTTCTTACGTCGAGATGCCATGGGACTCCCTCGCATTGGAGCGTTGATTCGCTTCTAGGGGTTGACAGGTCAGGATACGCGATACCCCCGTGCGCGCCGGGTCGCGAGCGCCGCTTGCAGCACCTCGCCGACGACTGACGCGAAGACGAAATGCAGCGTTTCGCGCAGGTGCGCGGGGATCTGCTCAATGTCTGCCTCGTTCTGGCGTGGCGCAATCACTGTCCTGATTCCGCCGCGCTGCGCGGCGAGCGCCTTCTCCTTCAGACCGCCGATCGGCAGAACCAGGCCGGTGAGCGTGATCTCACCGGTCATCGCGACGTCGGAGCGCACGGGACGCCCTGTCAGCAGCGAGCACAACGCGGTCACCATCGCGACGCCCGCGCTGGGACCGTCCTTGGGGATCGCCCCCGCCGGCACGTGCACGTGAATGTCGTGAGAGCCGAACCAGCCGTCGGGCATCTCGCCGACGACCTCCTCCACATTCGCGCGCACGTAGGTGAGCGCCGCCTGAGCCGACTCGCGCATCACGTCGCCCAGCTGGCCGGTGATCTGCAACCGGCCCGTGCCCTCCATCGCCGAGGCCTCGATGAACAGGATCTCGCCGCCGACCGGTGTCCAGGCAAGGCCGGTGGCGACGCCGGGCCGGGAGGTCCGCCGGCGCGACTCGGCGTGGAAGCGCGGCGTGCCGAGCAGATCACGTACCCGCGGCTCCGAGACGCTGACCTTGCGCGTGAGATCGCCCTCGGCGACCCGCAGCGCGACCTTGCGCACGACGGCGCCGACCTCCCGCTCGAGCTGGCGCACGCCGGCCTCGCGCGTGTAGCCGGAGATGATCGCTTCCAGACCGCGGTCGGTGAACGCAATCCGCCGGGATGACAGCCCACCCCGCTCGATCTGGCGCGGCACCAGGTAGCGCCGGGCGATCTCGAGCTTCTCGCTCTCGGTGTAGCCGGCGAGCTGGATCACCTCCATCCGATCGCGCAACGGCCCCGGGATCGTGTCCAGGGTATTGGCGGTGCAGACGAACATGACGTTCGAGAGGTCGAACGGCAGGTCGAGATAGTGATCGCGGAAGGTCCCGTTCTGCTCGGGGTCGAGCACCTCGAGCATCGCGCTCGCCGGATCGCCGCGGAAGTCCGAGCCCATCTTGTCGATCTCGTCGATCATGAACAGCGGGTTGTTGGCGCCGGCATCGCGCAGCGCGCGGATGATCACGCCGGGCATCGCGCCGATGTAGGTGCGGCGATGTCCGCGGATCTCGGACTCGTCACGCACACCGCCAACGCTGATCCGCTCGAACTTCCGGCCAAGCGCGCGGGCGATCGAGCGCCCGAGCGAGGTCTTGCCCACGCCCGGCGGTCCGACGAACGTCAGGATCGAGCCGCCGGAATTCGAGTCCCGCCCACCACCCCCGCGGCCGACCCCGTCCTCTGAGCCCCGCAACGCCTTGACCGCCAGGAACTCGAGGATCCGCTCCTTGACCTGCTCGATGTCGTAGTGGTCCTCATCCAGCACGGTGCGGGCATGGGCCAGTCGCAGGTCGTCCTCGGTGGACTGAGACCATGGCAGCGAGGCGATCCACTCCAGGTAGGTGCGCACCACTCCGTACTCCGCCATCGCCGGCTGCATCCGCGAGAGGCGACCAAGCTCGCGGTCGACCTGGCGGCGTGTCCCGTCGGGCAGCTGCAGCGCTTCGATCTGCTCACGCAGCTCCCGCGCTTCGACCTCCGCCTCGTCCTCCTCGCCGAGCTCCTCCTGGATCGCCTTCAGCTGGCGGCGCAGGAAGTACTCGCGCTGGCCCTGCTCAAGCTCGGACTGGACCTCGGACTGGATCTTGGTGCCGAGCGCGACCAGCTCCCGCTCCCGTGCCAGGTCGCGCGAGAGCCGCCGCAGGCGCTTGGAGACGTCGAGCTCCTCCAGCAGCAACTGCTTCTCCTCGGTGGAGATCTGCATCACCCCCGAGACGAGGTGCGAGAGCATCACCGGGTCCTCCATCGAGGCGACCATCACCGACAGCTCCTCCGGCAGGTAGGGCACCTCGCCGACGATCGCGCCGAAGTCGCGCTGGACGTTGCGCATCAGCGCGGTGAGCTGCGGCCCCTGCTTGACGACGTCGTGCGCCTCCTCGATCTCGGCGACGAGGTACGGCTCGGTGTCGGTCCATCTCCTGACGCGGATCCGCTGGGACGCCTGAACGAGCACGCGGAGCGTGTCGTCGGGCAGCCGCACCATCCGCGCCACCGTGCCGAGCACGCCGACGTCGTAGATCTGCTCGGGACCCGGGATCTCCACCTCGGGATCGCGCCCCGCGATGAGCGCGATCGTACGGTCGCCGCGGAGCACGTCGTTGACGAGCGCCACCGATCGATCCTGGCCGATGTTCAGTGGCACGACGAGGTCGGGGAATGCGACCGCGTCGCGCAGGGGCAGCACGCCGGCACGCCCCGGCACCGCACGCCCCCCGCCCACCCCGTCGACGGGGACCTCCGCCCCGCCCTCGGGACCACCGTCGCCTGGGACGACCTCGATCATCCGCTCTCGATCTGATCGCGGCTCTCGTTCACCGGCTCGGACTCGTCCGGTCCCTCGATCGGTACCGCGCGAGAGCGAGGCCCACGGGCGAGCAGCGGCAGCTCCACGCGCAGCATCCCGTCCTCGTAGCGCGCGCGTACCTGCTCGGCATCGACGTCGGCGCCGAGCTCAAGCACACGGCGGAACGCGCCGCGCTCGATCTCGATCTGCTGGTAGACCTCCCCCTCGGGCGAGGGCGATGCGCGCCGCCCCGCGAGGATCAGCCGCCGTCCCTCCACGTGCAGTTCGATGTCGGCCGTATGCACCCCGGCGAGCTCGGCGGTCACGATCGCTCGGGGCGGATCGGCGGCGTAGGTGACGTCGACCGCCGGCCAACGGCCGACGCGGCGGCGGGGGATTCCCGAGCGCTCGAGCGCATCGCCGAACAGCTCGTCCATCTCCCGGCGCATTCGGTCGAAGTTGGCGAACGGGTCACGCGAGGACACGACAGTCGCCAGCCTACCCGGGACGGCGCGGTCGGAGCACGAACGGCCGGAGCTCAGAGATCGAAGACCGCGCCCTCGGCGGCGAGCTCGACCGGCGCGCCGTATCCGGCGCTGCCCTCCTCCCGGATCCATTCCTCGTCGAGCTCGTCGGAGAAGTGGGTGAGTACGAGCCGGCCCGGCCGGGCCGCGCGCCCGTGCTCGCCCGCCTCACGCGCGGTGAGGTGGCCGCGGGTGCCGAAGGTCTCAGGCTCACGCAGGGTTGCCTCGACGACCATCAGCTCCGAGCCCTCCGCGAACGCCGGCAGCTCCTCGTTGGGCCGGCAGTCGGCGCCGAAGGTGAAGTCGCCCGAGCCGGCCGCGGAGATCCGCACCGCATGGGTGAGCACGTAGTGTGGGACCTCGCAGAATCGGATCTGCAGCGGGCCGAGCGTGAGCAACACCGCTGGGTCGTACTCCCAGGTGGAGAACGCGCCGGAGATCAGCGACTCGTCACCGAGCGAGCCGCCGATCATCGAGAAGTGCTCCCCCGCGTCCGGCGGGGCATGTAATTCGGGGCTGGGCGGCTGCACTCGCACCCCGTAGGTGAGGGCGAAGCTGTAGGGCACGAGATCGAAGAAGTGGTCGGCGTGCAGGTGGGTGATGAGCACGGCGTCAACCGCGCTGTAGTCGACGACCGAGCGCAGCTTGGAGAACACCCCGTTGCCGCAGTCGAGCAGCAGCGTGTAGCCGTCGTGGCGCACCAGATACCCGCTGCACGCGCCTGCGGCATCCTGCCATGACGGCGACTTACCGAGCACCGTGACCTGCAACCGGGATCTCCTCGCTCTGGTGGCCCGACGGAAGGAGCGGACTCTAAAGGCGAACCGGCCCCCGGTGCGTGTCCTTCGTCACGCGTGCAGCGCGACCTGCTCGGTGGCCGAGGGAAAGGACCAGGCGACCTGCTGGCGGCGCTCCTGGCGGAAGACGAAACGCAGCTGGCTCGGAGGTCGCAGACCGTCGGGCCCGGCGGGTCGGAACGTCGCGCACGGTCCGCTCTGGACCGCGCACAGGAGGTTCTCGTGAAAGAAGCACTGCTCACAACTCGCCGCGCTCGCGACCCGTCCGTTCCGACCCTTTGCCATACCCAACCGACTCTCTCTTCTCGAAGCTCAACTCGACGACAGGTGGGGCATCAAAGCGCATCGACGAGGTCGCCATGAGGCCGAATTCCGGAAAACGCAGGAATCTCTCGATCGCGCGAAACATGCGAAATTGCGGGGTGTTCGTGGAGCGCACGGCCGACCGCCGCAATTTCCGGGAGTCGGTGCGAGAACCCCACTAGCTTTCTGCGGGATGAGCGATCCCCACCTCGAGCTGCACAGTCTCACCGACGTCCGCCGGGCCGCTGAGACTGCTCTCTCCGATCAGGCCCGCGCGTACATCAACGGGGGCGCCGCGGACGAGACGACGCTGTCGGATAACGACGTGTCGTGGTCGCGGCTGGCGCTCGCGCCGCGGATGCTGAGCGGCGTCACCGACCCGGACCTTGAAGTGACGCTGCTCGGTCGCCGCCGCCCGCACCCGATCGTGATCGCGCCGACCGCGTTCGCCAAGCTCGTTCACCCCGACGCCGAGCCCGCGATCGCACAGGCGGCCGTCGAGACCGAGTCGATCATGTGCCTGTCGACGTTCGCGTCCACGCCGCCGACGGCGCTCGCCGAGCGGGTCCCGGACGTGACGCGCTGGTTTCAGCTGTACGTGTTCAGCGACCGGGGCGAGAGCCGCGAGCTGATCGCGGCCGCCGAGGAGAGCGGGTACGAGGCGCTGGTCCTCACCGTCGACCGGCCGGTGCTCGGCCTGCGCGAGCGAGAGCGGCGACTGGGGATTCGCGCCGATCCCAACGGCAATCCGATCGGCAGCCCGATCCCCGTCGACACCTCGTCGACGATCGACGGCTCGCTCACCTGGTCCGACCTCGAGCGGTTCGCCGCCGAGACCGAGCTACCGGTGCTCGTCAAGGGTGTCCTCACTGCGCGCGACGCCCGGCTGGCGGCCGAGCACGGCGCGGCCGGCGTGATCGTGTCCAACCACGGCGGCCGTCAGCTCGACACGACGCTGTCGGGCGCGGACGCCCTGCCGGAGGTCGCCGACGCCGTCGGCTCGGAGCTGGATGTACTCGTCGACGGAGGGATCCGGCGCGGCACCGACATCGTCAAGGCGCTCGCGCTCGGCGCACGTGCGGTCCTCGTCGGCCGTCCGCTGCTCTGGGGACTCGGTATCGATGGCAGCGCCGGCGCCCGGTTGGTGCTGGAACTGCTGCTCGAGGAACTGCGGATCGCGATGGCGCTCACCGGCGCCGCCTCCGTCGCGGAGCTCGATCCGAGCCTCGTGCGGCCCGCGCCCTGGGCACGCTGATGAGCCAGTGAGGCTGCTCGTCACCGGGGTCACGGGGTATGTCGGTCCGCTGCTCGCCGCTCGGCTGATCGCCGAGGGCCACGACGTCCGCGGCTTCGCGCGCGCGCCCGACCGGGTGCGGCTCCCCGGGCTCGACGTGCGCGCGGGCGACGCGGAGACCGGCGAGGGCCTTGCCGCCGCGATGGACGGTGTCGAGGTCGCCTACTTCCTGATCCACGCGATGGAGCGCGGCGCGCCGGGAGCCGAGCCGTTCCCGGCCCGCGAGGCCCAGGCGGCCCTGCGATTCGCCGATCAGGCCACCCGGGCCGGGGTGCGACGGATCGTCTACCTCGGCGGCCCGGTACCCGATGGACCGCTGTCGTCTCACCTCGAGAGCCGGCTCGCGGTCGAGCGCACCCTGCTCGCCGCCGTCCCGGACTCGGTCGCGCTTCGCGCTTCGATCGTGATCGGCGCCCGCTCACGATCGTTCGCGTTGCTGGTGCGGCTGATCGAGCGGCTGCGGATACTTGCACTGCCTGCCTGGGAGTCGAACCGCACGGCGCCGATCGACGAGCGTGACGTGCTGGCGATGCTCGTCGCGGCGGCGGGCGCGCATCTGGAGTCGGGCCAACGGGAACCGAACGGCGGCCATGTGCTGGACGCCGCCGGTCCGGACGTCGTGTCCTACGGGGAGCTGATGGAGAGGATCGCCGACCTGATGCTCGTGGACCGTGACGCGGTGAGGCTTCGATCCCTCTCGCTCACGCCCGTGGCGAGCGTCCTCGCCGCCGCGCTGGCCCGGGAGGACCCGGCACTCGTCCGGCCGCTGATGGAGAGCCTGGAAACCGATCTGTTGCCTCGTGGGCGCTCCGCAGCCGAGGCACTGACGGTGAGACTGCACTCCCTCGACAGCGCGATCGAGCACGCGCTCGGTGAGTGGGAGCGCACGCACGCGCTCGCGGCGCGTTAGGGTCCGCTCAAGCTATGAGCACCGTCCAGGACGAGATCGTCATCGATGCCCCGATCGAGCGGGTGTGGGAGACGGTCATGGATCCCAGCCGTCTGCGCGACTGGGTGACGATCCACAAGTCGGTGGAGAATTTCCCGCGCCCGCCGCTGCGCCGTGGCGCGACGATGGACCAGGCGATGTCGGTCCGCGGCATCACCTTTCACGTGCACTGGCGACTGGTCGAGCTCGACCCTCCGCGCCTGGCTCGTTGGGAGGGCGCCGGCCCCGCGCACTCCGACGCTCTGATCCGGTACGAACTATCCACTGACGCCATGGGCCGCACCGCCTTCCGCTACACGAACGAGTTCCACCCCCCGGGAGGGCGGCTCGGCAGCGTCGCCGGACGGTTCATCGTCGGGGCGACCTCCGAGCGCGAGGCACGCAGTTCACTGTCGCGTCTGAAGGCTCTGCTCGAGCGCGGCTGAGCAGGTTCGCGCCCTGTACACCTGCAAGGCTTCCGTCACTCTCACATTCACGTTGTATGGTGCGAGGTTCATTTCTCGCTATTACCGGAGGTACACACGTTGGCTGACTTCGTCGACAAAGCGGTGAAGGACATCGACGGGCGTCTCGAGGAGCTCAAGCTCGAGGTCCAGAAGCTCGAGGCCGCACGCACGGCACTGGTCGGCGGCGCCCGCCGGGGCCCCGGTCGTCCGCGCGCCGCGAGTGCCAACGGCGCGAGCGCCCCGGCACCGCGTCGTGCCGCTCGTCGTCCCGGCCGCCCCCGTGGCCGCCGTGGTGGCAACACCCGCGCCAACCAGGCGCTGCAGCTGGTCAAGGACAAGCCCGGCATCACGATCCCCGAGATCGCGTCCCAGCTCAAGATCGAGCCGAACTACCTGTACCGCGTCATGCCCAAGCTCGTCGAGGACGGGTCGGTCAAGCGCGAGGGTCAGGGCTGGCACCCGGCCAATAAGGCCGCTGCCTGACGGTTTCATCCGGCACGGGCTCAGCGCCCGCCGGACGCACCACGGCCGCCGCATCCACACCGGATGCGGCGGCCGTTGTCGTAGTGACGGGTCCGTCTAGATCAGGCCGAGCTGCTTGACCGCGTCGCGCTCCTCGCGGAGCTCCTTGACCGACGCGTCGATCTTCCCGCGCGAGAAATCGTCGATCTCCAAGCCGTCGACGATCGTGTACTCACCACCGCTGCACGTCACGGGGTAGCCCGTGATGACGCCCTCGCTGATGCCGTAGCTGCCGTCGGCCGGGATCGCCATCGACACCCAATCACCGTCCGGCGTGCCGAGCACCCAGTCGTGGACATGGTCGACAGCGGCGTTGGCGGCCGACGCCGCGCTGGAGGCGCCGCGCGCCTCGATGATTGCGGCGCCGCGCTTCTGCACAGTGGGAAGGAAGTCGTTCTCGATCCACTGTTGATCGTTCACGGTCTCAGCGGCGCCCTGGCCCTTGACCTTTGCGTGGAACACGTCGGGGTACTGGGTGGCCGAATGGTTGCCCCAGATCGTCATGTTCGTGATGTCGCTCACCGCGACGCCGGCCTTCGCCGAGAGCTGCGCGATCGCCCGGTTGTGGTCGAGGCGCACCATCGCGGTGAATCGCTCTTTGGGGATGTCGGGCGCGTTCGCCTGGGCGATGAGCGCGTTGGTGTTCGCCGGGTTGCCGACCACGAGCACCTTCAGATCCGACGCCGCGTGGGCATTCAGCGCCTGCCCCTGGGGCTTGAAAATGCCACCGTTGGCCTCGAGCAGATCACCGCGCTCCATTCCCTTCGTACGGGGACGGGCACCGACCAGAAGCGCGACCGAGACACCGTCGAACGCCGTGTTCGGATCGTCGGTGATGTCCACGGAGGAGAGCAGCGGGAACGCGCAGTCGTCGAGCTCCATGGCGGTGCCCTCGGCGGCCTTCACCGCCTGCGGGATCTCGAGCAGCGATAGGGCGACCGGCGTATCGGGGCCGAGCATCTGCCCGGAGGCGATCCGGAACAGCAGCGCGTAGCCGATCGCGCCGGCGGCTCCGGTCACCGCCACCTTGACTGGGGTTGAACTCATCGATCACTCACTTTCGTGTCTCCATTGAACGGTGGACCCTCTCCTCGCCCCGAGCGGCTCCCCTAGAGCGACAGCCCGTAGACGTCGCCGAGCTTGTCCTTCAGATACCGCACGAACGGCGCGACCGAGATCGGCGCACCGAACTCGCGCTGCAACAGCTCGGCGGTGGGGAACTTCGCACCGTGTCGGTGCACGTGCGCGCGCAGCCAGTCCCGCAGACCGCCGAGTTGGCCGGCCGCCAGCGCGGTCTCCAGCTCAGGCAGGTCCTGGTGCGCACGCTCCCACAACTGACCGGCGATCAGGTTGCCGAGCGCGTACGTCGAGAAGTACCCCATCAGCCCGGCCGACCAGTGCACGTCCTGCAGGATCCCGTCCGCGTCGTTGGTCACCTCGAGGCCGAAATAGTCCTTGAAGCGCGCTCGCCACGCCTCGGCGGCGTCCTCGACCTTGAGCGTCCCCTCGATCAGTTCCTGCTCGAGCTCGAAGCGCAGGATGATGTGCAGCGCGTAGGTCGCCTCGTCGGCTTCGACTCGGATGAACGATGGCTCCACGCGGTTGACGGCGCGGAACAGGCTGTCGGAGTCGATCCCCTGCAGGGCCTCACAGTGCGAGGAGACCCGTGGTGCGAGCACAGTGGCGAATGCGCGCCCGCGGCCGACCATGTTCTCCCACAGCCGGCTCTGTGACTCGTGCATCGCCAGCGAATTGACGGCACCGAGCGGGCTGCGGGGATGCGCGAGCGACGACCCCTCCTCGTACAGGCCGTGACCGCACTCGTGCATCGATCCGAACAGCGCCATCGGCCAGTAGTTCTCGTCGTAGCGGGTCGTGATGCGCACGTCACCGTCGCCGACGCCGGTCGCAAACGGATGCACGGTGTCGTCCAGGCGCCATCCGCGATCGGTGAATCCCATCATCTCGACGATCTCACGGGACAGCGCGCGCTGACCCTCCACCGGGAAGCGCACCTGCACCGGCGAAGCGTCCACGCCCGCCGAGGCGTTGATCGCGGCGATCATCGGAACGAGCTCGCGCTTGAGCTCGTCGAACAACGCTGCCACCTGCGCGGTTCGCATCAACGGCTCGTAGTCGTCGAGCAACACGTCATACGCGCACTCGTACCCGTCGTGACCGAGGTGGCAGTCGACATAGCGGCGGGCGAGCTCGACGTTGCGCTGCAGCGCAGGCCGGAACGCGTCGAAGTCCGAGTTCTGGCGCGCGGTGATCCAGACCTCCTGGCCGCGTGACCCGGCGTGGGCGATCTCGGCGGTGAGTGTGCCGGGGACCCGCCGGGCCTTCTCCCAGTCGCGGCCGACCGACTGCAGCAGGCGCGCGTCATCGGAGTCGGCATCGGAGCCGTTCACCTCCGAGGCGGCGCTCTCGAGCAGACGGCCGGTCTCCGCGTCGGTGAACTCACGGTGACGCAGCTCGGCGAGCGTGGCAAGCACGTCGGCCCGGGATTCCGCCCCTCGAGTGGGCATCTTCGTCTGCTGATCCCAACTGGCGAGCGCGCTCGCGTACTTGAGATCGGACAGCCGGGCCATCCGTTGCTTCAGCTCATCGAGCTGTCCACTCATCGCGTCTCCTTTGCCGTAAGCCCCCTCGGGGCGGGTCGCTGCACGTCCGAAGGCAACCGACTCTATGTGGTGAGCCGATCATGCGCCTGCGTCACCCTGCCGGACCCTCCGGGGGTCTGTGCGACCATTGCGGCATGCTCGGGCGCTCCCGTTCGGTGCGGCTGTTCACGGTGTCCGGCATTCGCGTCGGCGTCGACGCCAGCTGGTTCATCGTCCTGTTCCTGATGATCTACCTGTTGTCGGGGCCGTTCCGGACGACCCTGCACAGCTCTGACACGGTCGCGTATCTCACCACCGTGATCAGCGTCCTCGCGCTGTTCGCGTCGATCATCGTCCACGAGCTGGGGCACGCGGTGGCCGCCCGACGCCGCGGCGTCGGCGTCGAGCGGATCGACCTGTACCTGTTCGGCGGCCTCACGTTGATGGACCGCGAGCCCGAGACGCCGGGCGAGGACTTCACGATCGCGGTCGCCGGGCCGCTCGCCACGGCCGCGATGATCGTCGTGTTCATCGCCGCCGACTTCGCGCTCGTCGGATCCCACCGGCTGCTCGACGCAATCGAGCTTCAGTCGAACATCCACATCACCCCGGCGCTGCTCGCGCTCAGCTGGCTGATTCCGGTCAACGTGCTGCTGCTCGCCTTCAATCTGCTCCCGGCGTTCCCGCTCGACGGCGGACGGATCGTGCGCGCCGGTGTCTGGCGGGTGACCGGCCAGCGCCGCCGCGGGACGGTCGCCGCGGCCCGGCTGGGACAGGTGCTGGCGCTGGCGCTCGGCGGGTTCGGCCTCTACCTGCTGATCGGCGCCGGCTCGTTCAGCGGCCTGTACATGGCCGGTCTGGCCTGGATCCTCTACAGCGAGGCACGCGCCGCGATCGCACGCTCGGCGCTGGAGGAGCGGATCGACGGCGTCCGCGTGGGGGACATCATGGACTCCGAGCCGGTGACGATCCCCGCCGACCTGCCCGCCTCCCAGGCGGTCGAGGACTACTTCCTGCGTTACCGGTGGCCGTGGTTTGCCGTCGTGGAGGGGGATGGGCGGTTCGCGGGCATCGCCACCGAGTCCGACATCCGCCGCGCCGCGGAGGTCGGCGAGGGTTGGGTGAGGGTCGGTTCGCTCGTCGGAGACGGCTCGCGCACGGCCGGCCGAGTCGGCGTGGAGAGCCCGATCACCGCCCTGATCGGCTCTGAGCCACTCGGACGGCTCGGCGCGCTGATGGCGGTCGACTCGGAGGGGATGCTGCGCGGTGTGGTGACCGTCGAACAGTTGCGCCGCGCGCTCGCTTCGGCGTTCCGCGTCTGACCCGGGGCGTTCAGAAGCCGTCCGTGCGGTGACGTTCCGGCGTGCGCACCGGGGGTGGACGGGGGCATATTCCTTATATTGCAGGGGTGCCCTCACATGACGTCTTGATCATCGGGGCCGGCCTGGCCGGCCAGCGGGCCGCTCTTGCAGCCGCCCAGACGGGTGCCTCCGTCGCCATCATCTCCAAGGTCCATCCGGTGCGGTCCCATTCGGTGGCGGCCGCCGGCGGCATCAACGCCGCGCTCAACCCGGAGGACACCTGGGAGTCTCACGCTTTCGACACGGTCAAGGGCTCCGACTACCTCGGCGACCAGGACGCGATCGAGATCATGTGCCGCGAGGCACCTGACGAGATCCTCTGGCTGGAGCACGCGGGAGTGACCTTCCACCGCAACGACACCGGCCACCTCGGCACCCGCGCGTTCGGCGGGGCGTCGGCGGCACGCACCTACTACGTGGCCGACATCACCGGCCACGCGATCCTGCACGTGCTCTACGAGCAGCTGGTCAAGTACTCGGCGCAGATCGACCGCTACGAGGAGTGGTTCGGCACCGACCTGCTCCAGGACGACGCCGGGCGCTGCATCGGCGCGATCTGCCGCAACCTGCGCGACGGCCAACTCCAGGTCTTCAACGCCAAGTCGACGATCCTCGCCAACGGCGGCGCCGGCCAGGCCTACAAGCCGACGACGAACGGACTGATCGTCACCGGCGACGGCATCGCCCAGGCCTACCGGATCGGTGCGCGCCTGATGGACATGGAGATGATCCAGTACCACCCGACGACGCTCGCCGGCAACGGACTGCTGATCACCGAGGGCGCCCGCGGCGAGGGCGCGCAGCTGTTCAACGCCCAGGGCGAGCGCTTCATGGAGAAGTACGCCCCCAACAAACTCGAGCTCGCCTCTCGCGACGTCGTCTCCCGCGCCGAGCAGACCGAGATCAACGAGGGCCGCGGCTTCCCCGACGGGACGGTCGCACTCGACATCACCAAGGTGCCGCGGCGGCGCACGCTCGAGGCGCTGCGCGAGATCGTCAACATCGGCCGTGACTTCGCCGGCGTGGACATCACCCGCGAGCCGATCCACATCCACCCCGGGCAGCACTACATCATGGGCGGGGTCAAGACCGACGTCGACGGCCAGACGACGATCCCCGGCCTGTACGCCGCCGGCGAGGTCGCCTGCGTCTCGGTGCACGGCGGCAACCGTCTCGGCGCCAACTCGCTGCTCGACACGCTGATCTTCGGCAGGCGCTCCGGAGAGCACGCCGGTCGGCTGGCCAAGGACATGACGATGCCATCCACGCCCGCCGCGCGACTCGCCGACACCGAGAAGATGATCCACGGACTGATGAACCGCCAGGGCGGCCGCCGAGTATCCGCCCTCAAGGATGAGCTTGGCGAGTCCATGAACAAGTACGCCGCGGTGTTCCGCGACGAGGCCGGCCTGCAGACCTGCCACGAGATCGTTCGCCGGCTCAAGGAGGAGGCCGAGCACGCGACCATCGATGACCGCGGCACCGTCTTCAACCAGGACGTGATCGGCGCGATCGAGCTCGGCTACATGCTCGACTGCGCCGAGGCGATCATCGTCGGCGCCCTGGAGCGCAAGGAGTCCCGGGGGGCCCAGTCGCGGACCGACTACCCGGGCCGCAACGACGCGGAGTGGCTCAAGCACATCGACATCTCCGCCAACGGCGGGGACGTACCGACGGTCAGCTACTCACCGGTGACGATCACCAAGTGGCAGCCCCAGGAAAGGACGTACTGAGATGCCTGAGTACCTGCTGAAGATCCGCCGGTTCGACCCGCAATCGGGTCAGGCCGCCTACTGGGATGAGCACCGGGTCGAGATGGACGAGAGCCAGTCGGTGCTCGACGGCATCCTCAAGGTCCGCGACGAGGTCGACGGCTCCGTCGGCATCCGCTGCTCCTGTCAGCAGGCGATCTGCGGCTCGTGCGGCGTGCGCATGAACGGTAAGCCCGGCCTGGCGTGCAACACCCACCTCGGGATCGCCGCGGACCGCAAGTGGCGCACCGAGGCGGTCGGCGGCGCCGGCGCCTCTGATGGGGAGCGGGTGATCGAGATCGAGCCGATGGGCAACATGCCCGTCATCCGCGACCTGATCGTCGATATGGACGCGGTCCACTGGAAGAAGTTCCAGCGCGTCACCCCGTATCTGGTCAACAAGCAGCCGGTGCCCGAGCGGGAGTACATCGTCCCGCACGACAACATGGTCGACATCACGCAGTCGATGGCCTGCATCCAGTGCGGCGCCTGCGTCTCGGACTGCCTGTCGATGGAGATCGATCCCGGCTTCATCGGCCCCGCGGCGCTGGCCAAGGCCTATCGCTTCGTCGGCGACCCGCGCGACGCCGACCACGAGGAGCGCCTCAAGGATCTCGCCGAGGACGAGCACGGCCTGTACGACTGCACGCACTGCTTCAACTGCATCGACGCCTGCCCCAAGGACGTGGCGCCGATGAGCCAGATCATGCGCCTGCGCCGTCGGGCCGGAAGCGACTTCCACATCGACGATCGCAACAACGGCAATCGCCATGAGGAGTCGTTCGCGACGCTCGTCCGGGACAACGGGCTGCTGCACGAGGCCGAACTGCTGCCGCGTTCGTTCGGCGGCAACTCGTGGTTCGGCAAGTTCGCGCCGCCGGCCGGTGCGGTGCTGCTCAAGTCGCTGCCGGCGATCGTGCCCGCCGTGCTCCGCGGCAAGGTGAGCATCAAGACCGCGATGCTCGGCCACAAGATCGGCTCGAAGGACCTCTCTGCGGTGAAGAACCTCTTCAACAAGGTCGAGGGCCGTAAGGAGCGCATCGAGCTCAACCTGTACGTCGTCGGCGAGGACACCGAGCCCGAACCGGTCGGAGCGTCGGCTGCGAGCGAAAGCGAGAACTCATGAAGGTCGCCTACTGGCCCGGATGCGTGAGCCGCGGCTTCACCCCCGAGCTGCACGGCTCGATGGCAAAGGTCGCGCCGCTGCTCGACCTCGAGCTCGTCGAACTCGACCGCGCCTGCTGCACCGGCGCGGGCGTGATCGCCGAGCACAACCAGGAGCTCGCCGACTCTCTGAACGCGCGCACCTTCGCGCTCGCCCAGCAGACCGGCACGGACCTGATGATGAACATCTGCTCCACGTGCCAGGGCGCGCAGTCCGAGTGCCAGGAGCGGCTGGACGCCAACTCCGAGTACCGGGCGCACATCAACGAGAACCTCGCCGACGAGGGGCTCTCGTATGAACATGGTCCCACCCGCCGCCTCACCAACAAGAACCTGCTGTGGCTGCTGGTCGAGGAGATCGGGCTGGACACGCTGCGCTCGAAGGTGAAGCGTCCGCTGTCGGGCCTGAAGGTCGGCCCGTTCTACGGCTGCTACATCGTTCGCCCGATCGAGCGGCTCGGGATCGACGACGAGCATCCCCGCGATCGCTACATGCAGATGGTGATCGAGGCGCTCGGCGGCACCGTGATCGACTACGCCGGCGTCTACAAGTGCTGCGGCTTCCCGATCATCACCATGAACATGGAGGCCTCGCTGGGGATGGCGGGCCGTCACCTCGGCGACGCGATCGACGCGAACGCCGACTGCCTGGTCGTGCCGTGCCCGCTCTGCCACCTCAACCTCGACCTGCAGCAGCCGCTGGCGGCGCGCCAGGCCGGGCGCGAGCTCGGGCTGCCGGTGCTCCATCTCCCCCAGCTGCTGGGCCTTGCGCTCGGGCTGGAGCCCAAGGACCTCGGGATGAGCAAGCACGTCGTGCGCCCGACCTCGGTGATCGAGTGGAGCTCCTCGGTCATCGCCGGCGCGCCGGCTTGACGCTTGGCTCGAGTGAGAGCGCGATGAGGCCGTCCCGCGGCTGCGGCGTGGGACGCCCGGGCGATGTGTAAGTTCGACCCGTGAGCGGCGCTCAGTTCGGCCTCGCGCTGTCCGTGTTCCTCGCCTGCGCGGTCGAGGCCGTGGAGGCGCTGACGATCGTGCTCGCGGTCGGCGTGACGCGCGGCTGGCGCTCGGCGTTCTACGGAGTCGGCGCCGCGCTCGTGGTGCTCGCCGCGCTGTCGGCGGTTCTGGGGCCCGCGTTGACCTCCCTCCCGATCGGGGTGCTGCGGATCGCCGTCGGCGGCCTGCTGCTCGTCTTCGGGCTGCAGTGGCTGCGCAAGGCGGTGCTGCGGGCGGCGGGGCTGAAAGCGCTGCACGACGAGGCGGCGGCATTCGCGCGGGAGCGGGCGGCGGCCGAGGCGGCCGGCGGCGCCGGTGCCGTTGCTGATGCTGATGCTGGGCATCAGACGACCGGCATGCGTGCCTCAGGCGCCGAGCGCATCGACGGCTATGCGTTCACGGTCGCCTTCAAGGGCACGCTGCTGGAGGGGCTGGAGGTCGTCTTCATCGTGCTCACCTTCGGCGCCAATCAGCATGACGTGGGGCTCGCCGCGATCGCCGCCGCGATCGCGGTGATCGCCGTGGTCGCCGCCGGAGCCGCGGTACGCGAGCCGCTGGCCCGCGTCCCGGAGAACGCGATGAAGTTCGCCGTCGGCGTGATGCTCGTCTCGTTCGGGATGTTCTGGGGCACCGAGGGCGCGGGCGCGCACTGGCCGGGCGGCGACGCGGCACTGCTCGTGCTCATCCCGGGCACGCTGCTGCTGGCGATCGCCTGCGTGGCCGCGCTGCGCCGTCGCACTCCGCCCGAGGTGGCGACCTCGTGAGCCGCCTGCGCTCGGCCTGGCTGGCGATCTGGGACTTCGTCGTCGGCGACGACTGGCGGTTGGCGTTCGGGGTCGTGATCGCGCTCAGCGTGACCGCTCTGGCGGCCGGCGCGGGCGCGACCGCGTGGTGGATCACCCCGGTGGTGATCGGCGCGCTGCTGGGCCTGTCGGTCTGGCGCGCGGCGCGCTGACCGGTCCCGGACCTACAGTTCTCGGCCGGTTCTGCCGACAGCCATCGTGTGCGCCGCCTCCGCGTCTCGATCGCGCTGGTCATGACCGCTGCCGTGCTCACGGGCTGCGGCGTCGACGGCTCGGTGCTCGGCCGGATCGCCGCCCCCAGCGCGTCGAAGCTGCTGGCGGCCAGCCGCACGGGGTTCGGCTCCCAGGCATCGATCCGGGTCACAGACCAGGAGCGCACGCGCGACGGCCAGCGTTCGACGATCGTCACCTCGCTGCAGTACCGCGGCATCGACATCACCTCCCACCAGAGCGACGGAATCGAGGCGGACGTCCGGGCACTCGACGGCTCGGCCTGGGCGCGCGGCAACCCGCTCTACTGGGTGAGCTCGCAGGGGCTTGAGTCCTCCCAGGTGCCGGTGGTCAGCCGCGGCTGGGACGCGATGCGGCCCACCGAGCTGCATCTTCCTGCCTGGTTCGTGCAGGCGCTCGACGATCCGACACTGCTGGAGGACTGCGAGGTCGCCTCCATCCCCGGCGGCACGCTGTCGATCACCGGCCACGAGACGTTCGAGGGCCACACCTCGACCGTGCTCTCCGACCACGCGCCCCGTGGTGGCCAGGCCGAACGGATCGTCATCGAGTCCGGCTCCCCTTACCTGCCCGAGCAGATCTCCTTCTCCGGCGGCCTCACCCCCGACCCGGCGTGCGGGATCAGCGCCACCGCCGCGCGCGCGGTGCGCAGCGCGACGGTCACCTTCGACGAGGCCAACTCCGTGCAGATCGCCCGCCCGCACGCGACGCTCAGCGAGTCGCGCTACGACGCGGTCGTCGCCGCTCCGTCAACCGCGAGCGCGATCATCCCCGGGAGCCTCGCCCACCGCGTCGCCGGCCGCCACACGATGAGCGGGCGGGTCGCCGCCACGCTCGGGGTCAAGGGCGACCGCGTCGGCGACCGGATGAGCATCCCGTGGATACTGACGCCGCATTGCGCGGACGCCGGCTGCCGCTTGACGCTGTCCGTCGACGACGGTCCTGCCGTGGCGGTCCGCGCGGGCCGCAACGTGCTGTTCGCCCGCGCGCGCTTCGAGAACCGCTGCAGCGGCCGGGTCGCCCGACGCTCGATCCCGACCGAGATCGGCATCACGCTGCGTGGCGGGCAGATCCGCGCCTGGTCCTCGGAGGCCACCCAGGCCTGCGGCGGCCCGAGCGCCGACTATCTCGTCTGGCAGGGGAGCTAGCGCGGCGGCTCAGGCGGCCGCGCGGTCGCCGACGAGCAGCTCGGCGATCTGGACGGCGTTCGTCGCCGCGCCCTTGCGCAGGTTGTCCGAGACGACCCACATCTGCAGCGCCCGCGGATGCGACTCGTCGCGGCGCAGGCGCCCGACGAACACCTCGTCGCGCCCTGCGGCCGCGACCGGCGAGGGCGTCAGCTGGGCGGGCGGCACGTCGGGGGGGCCGAGCTCGACGCCCGGCGCATCGCGCAGCAGCTCGGCCGCGCGCTCGGCCGACAGCGGCTCTCGGGTCTGGAGGTTGACCGACTCCGAGTGACTGACCCGTACCGGCACCCGCACGCAGGTGACCGCGACGCCGATCGCCTCGTCCTCGAGGATCTTGCGCGTCTCGAACATCATCTTGCGCTCCTCGTCGGTGTGATCCTCGCCCTCGGCGAACGAGCCGGCGGCGCCGATCACGTTGAACGCGATCTGGTCGGGGTAGATCGAGGGGTCCGGGAGCGGCTCGCCCGCGACAGCGGCACGCGACTGCGCGTCGAGTTCGTCGAGCGCCGCCTTGCCGGTGCCGGACACCGACTGGTAGGTGGAGACGATCAGCCGCTCGATGCCGACCGCGCGATGGATCGGCGCGAGCGCGACCATCAGCTGCATCGTCGAGCAGTTCGGGTTGGCGATGATCCCCGAGTGCCGGGCGATCGCGTGCGGGTTGACCTCGGAGACGACGAGCGGGATCTCGGGGTCGCGCCGGAACGCACTGGAGTTGTCGACGACGACCGCGCCGGCGTCGGCGAAACGGCGCGCCCACGCGCGGGAGGTCGATGCCCCCGCGCTGAACAACGCGATGTCGATCCCTGACAGCTCGGCGTCCTCGTCGAGCACGTGGACCGGGCGCCCGTCGATCTGGAGGCCCGCCGAGCGCGGGGAGGCGAACAGCACGAGATCGGAGTCCAGGCCGCGCTCGCGCAGCACCTCCAGCATCACGCGGCCGACGTTGCCGGTCGCACCGACCACGGCGATGCGTGTCATCGCGGGCCCTCCTCGACCTCGATCCCGCCCTCGCCGAGCTCGAACGCCGCGTGCAGCGCGCGGACGGCCTGGGGGACGACGTCCTGACGGATGATGCACGAGATCTTGATCGGCGAGGTCGAGATCATCTCGATGTTGATCTGCTCCTCGGCGAGCGTCTGGAAGACCTTGGCGGCGACGCCCGGATGGGTGCGCATCCCGGCCCCGACGATCGAGACCTTGCCGATCTCGTTGTCGGTGTCGATCGAGCGCAGCTGGAGGCTCTCGCGCAGCGGAGCGAGCGCCTGCTCGGCGGCCCGCAGATCCTCGGTCCCGATCGTGAACGACACCTCCGCGACCGAGCCCTCGGTCTGCGGCTCGTTCTGGATGATCGTGTCCACGTTGCAGTTGGCCTCGGCGAGCGCCACGAAGATCGCGGCGGCGGCACCCGGCTGGTTGGGCACGCCGACCGCGGTGATCCGGGCCTCGTTCGTCGAGTGGGTGACGGCGGTGATGAGCGGGTGTTCCATCGTCTCGTCTTCTCCGATGACAAAGGTACCGGGGCCGGGATCGAAGCTGGAGCGGCAGTGGATGCGCACGCCGTGGGTTCGCGCGTACTCAACCGAGCGCAGCTGCAACACGCCCGCGCCGGAGGCCGACATCTCGAGCATCTCCTCGAACGAGACGTGGGTGAGCTTGCGAGCGTCGGGCACGATCCTCGGGTCGGCGCTGAACACGCCGGCGACGTCGGTGTAGATCTCGCAGACCTCCGCGCTGAGCGCCGCGGCGACGGCAACCGCGGTGGTGTCCGAACCGCCCCGGCCGAGCGTCGTCACGTCGCGGCTGGTGGAGACCCCCTGAAAGCCCGCGACGAGCACGATCCGGTCCTCCTCCAGGCCCTCGCGGATGCGGTCCGCGCGCACGTCGAGGATCCGCGCCTTCGTGTGCGAGGTGTCGGTCACGATGCCCGCCTGCGAGCCGGTGAGCGAGATCGCGCTGTGGCCGAGATCGTTGATCGCCATCGCGCACAGCGCGCACGACATCCGCTCCCCGGTGGAGAGCAGCATGTCCATCTCACGGGGGTCGGGGATCGGTGAGACCTCCTCGGCCATCGCGATCAGCTCGTCGGTCGTCTTACCGCGGGCCGAGAGCACCGCGACGACGCGTTTGCCCGACTCACGCTGGGCCACGATCCGCCGGGCGGCGGCTTTGATCCGCGCAGCGTCGGCGACCGACGTCCCGCCGAACTTCATGACGACTGTCTCGACCACGCTGTGAATGTAGGCGGTCGAGGATCAGACGGCCCGGCGGCCGGCGAAGGCGCGGCCGAGGGTCAGCTCGTCGGCGTACTCGAGGTCGGCGCCGACTGGCAGGCCGCTTGCCAGGCGGGTGACGATGAGCTCCGGATGGCGGGCGCGGAGCTCGCCGGCGATGTGCAGCGCTGTCGCCTCGCCGGTGGTCGTCGGATTGGTGGCGATCACGACCTCATGGATCGTCGAGCCGCGGTTCTCGTCCGCGGCGCCGCCCACACGCGCGTAGAGCTCGTCGATCTTCAGGTCCTCCGGGTCGATGCCGTCGATCGGCGAGAGCGCGCCGCCGAGCACGTGGTAGCGGCCGCGGAACTCGTGCGTGCGCTCGATCGAGATCACGTCCGAAGGCTCTTCGACGACGCAGATCACCTCTCTCTCCCGGCGCTCGTCCTCGCAGATCCGGCAGCGGGGGCCGTCGGCGAGGTTGAAGCAGACCTCGCACAGCCCGATCCGCGACTTCACCTCGAGGATCGCCTCGGCGAGCGCGCCTGCCTCCTGGTCGGACGCGCGCAGCACGTGGAAGGCGAGCCGCTGCGCGGTGCGGCCGCCGATCCCCGGGAGCTTGGAGAGCTCGGTGATGAGCCGCTGGACAGGCGGCGCGAACGCGGACACTCCGGTCTAGAACCCCGGCAGCCCGAGACCGCCCAGCCCGCCCGTGAGCGCGCCCATCTTGCTCGCGGCGAGCTCCTGGGCGGCGCGCAGTCCCTCGTTGACCGCGGCCAGCACCATGTCCTGGAGCAATTCGACGTCCTCGGGGTCGACCGCCTCCGGGTCGACGGTGATCGACTTGACGATCAGGTCGCCGGTCACCGTCACCTTGACCATGCCGCCCCCGGCCGATGCCTCGACCGACTCGTCCTTCAGCGACTCCTGGGCCGCCATCATGTCCTCCTGCATCTTCTGGGCCTGCTTGAGCAGCTGCTGCATGTTGGGCTGAGGGGGCATCAGGTCTCCTGATCGGGATCGTCGAGGACTTCCTTCGCGTCGAACTCCTCCACCAATCGTCGCACGAGCTCCTCCTGGGAGAGGCCCGGCTCGGCAGCGGCCTGGCCGCCCGGCTCCTCCTCGGGCCCGGCGATGTCGCGCAGCTCGTAGCGCAGGTTGAGCGGCGTGCCGACCACCGAGCGCAGCGCCTCGGCGGTCGCGCGGCGGTAGTCCTCCTGCTGCGCCTTGCGCTGGGCGAACGCCTTGCTCTTGGGGAACGCCAGCGTCACCTCGCTGCCCTCCAGCGATACCGGGCGCGCGTCGACGAGCAGCGCGCCGAGCAGCTGATTGGCCTGGCGGACGATGTCGATCACCGCGGGCCAGCAGGCGGCGACCGTGGCGAGCTCCGGTGGACCGTCGGGGACGGCCGTGGGCCTCTCGACCGCAGCGGCGGGCGCTTGGGCGGGTGGTTCCCCGGCGGGCCGCGGCGGTTGCTCGGTGGGTTGCTCGGCGGGCGGCCCGGGTTGCTCGGCGGGCGACGCGGGTTGCCCGGATTGCTCGGCGGGCGACGCGGGTTGCCCGGGCTGCCCGGGCTGCTCGGCGGGCTCGGGCTGCTCGGTGGGCGGCGGCGGTACCTCGGTGGGCCGAGCCACTGCCTCGGTGGGCGGCGGCGGTACCTCGGTGGGCGGCGGCGGTACCTCGGCGGGCGGCGGCGGTACCTCGGCGCGAGGCGGCAGGTCCTCGGCCGCCCTCAGCACCGGCGACGCCACAACCTCGACCGGGGTTGCCGCATTTTCACCCGCAGGGGGGGAATTTCGGACAACTTCCCGGATGGCCGGGGCCTTGATCGGGGTCGGAGCGGTCCGCTCCCCCGACAGCGCGCTCTCCAACCGCTCGATCCGCGCCAGCAGCGCGGCCGCCGACGGGTCGACCTCCGGAGCGGCCGCCTTGACGAGCACGAGCTCCAGCTGGATCCGGGCCTGGGCGCCGTTCGCGGTCGCCTCCAGCGCCTCGGAGACGAGGTCGAGCAGCCGCACCGCATCGGTCGCCGCCAGCGAGCGGGCCTGCGCGAGCAGGCGCGCGTCGCGTTCCGGGGTCACCCGGACCTCCTCCGGGACCTCGCCGAGCATCTGGACCGCCAGCAGCTCGCGCCCGTGCAGCTCGAGGTCGCGCAGGATCTGACCGGGGTCACGGCCCGAGGCGGTGAGCCGGGCCGCCGCCCGGAGCGCTGCCGCACCGTCCCCTGCGGCGACGGCATCCAGCGCCTCAAACAGCTGCTCGGCATCGGCGACACCGAGCACCGAGAGCACGTCGGCGGCGGCGATCCGCTCGTCGCCCGCGTAGGTGAGCAGCTGCTCGAGCGTGCCGAGCGCGTCGCGGAAGGACCCGGTGGCGTGGCGCGCGATGAGCGCGACGGCGGCAGGTTCGATCTCGATCTGCTCGGTCGCGGCGACGCGGCTGACCACCTCGGTCAACTGGACGACCGTGGGGCGGCCGAAGTCGAAACGGTGGCAGCGATCGACCACGGTCGGCAGCACCTTCTGCGCCTCGGTGGTGGCGAGCACGAAGATCGTCCGCGGCGGTGGCTCCTCGAGCGTCTTGAGGAACGCGTTCCAGGCCTGCTGGGAGAGCATGTGCGCCTCGTCCAGGATGTAGACCTTGTGGCGACCGGACACCGGCGCATAGGCGACCGACTCGCGCAGATCGCGGATGTCGTCGACGGAGTTGTTGGACGCCGCGTCCATCTCGATCACATCAAGCGAGGTCGCATTCTGGATCGAGACGCATGATTCGCAGACCCCGCATGGGGAGACCGTGGGGCCGTTGACGCAGTTCAGGCAGGCGGCGAGGATCTTGGCCATCGAGGTCTTGCCGGTCCCGCGCGAGCCGACGAACAGGTAGGCGTGGTGGACCTGGCCGCGGGTGACCGCGTTGGACAGCGTGCGCACGACCTGCTCCTGGCCGACGACGTCCGCGAACGTGCGCGGGCGATGGCGTCGATAGAGCGAGGGACCGGTCGACATGGAGAGGATCGAGTCTAGTTGTCCCCCCTCCCCACGCCAGGGCTGGCAAAACGGACCGTGCACCCTCCGTCGAATGTGGTGCCGGGGCTCGCATTTTCTCGTGTCGAGACTCCGATCCAGCGCTCCCGACGCGCCTGGAGGTGACCGCTTAAGGCTGCTTCCTTCCGGACCTGACCTGGTTCACGGGTCTCCATCGCGGCGGGACCAGACCATCACCGCCTCACACGGGACGCTGACCCCGAACCGGCACCCTCGAAAGGGAATTCAGCCCCGCTGGAGCGGATTGCGGGTACAGGGCGCCGCTAACACCCCACCTAGCACGGTCCGGGACGGATCCTACTGCGCGAGTATCGTGGGCTGCCATGTCGATCGGTGTCATCGGAATCGGCTACGTCGGATTGCCGCTGGTGGTGGCGTTCGCCGAGGCCGGCCAGGATGTTGTGGCCGTCGACGTCGACGGCAGCAAGATCGCCGCGGTCGCGGCGGGCAGGTCCTACATCGAGGACATCCCGTCCGAGCGGCTCGCGGCGGTCGCCTCCCGGATCGAGGCCACGACCCACTACGCCCCGCTCGCCCGCTGCGAGGCGGTCCTGATCTGCGTGCCGACGCCGTTGACCGCCAACCGGGAGCCCGACCTCGAGCCGCTGCTGGGGGCCGCGCGCGACATGGCGGCCGTCGTCCAGCGCGGACAGCTCATCGTGCTCGAGTCCACGACCTACCCGGGGACGACGCGCGAGCAGCTCGTGCCGCTGCTCGAGGAGAGCGGCCTGTCGGTCGGCTCCGACGTCCACGTGGCCTTCTCACCGGAGCGCGTGGACCCGGGCCGCACCGACTTCACGCTGGCCAACACCCCGAAGATCATCGGCGGGGTCACCGATGCCTGCACCGAGCGCGCGGCCGAGCTCTACGGCCTCGTCTGCGACGAGATCGTGCGCGTCTCCACCCCCGAGGCGGCCGAGATGGCCAAGCTGCTGGAGAACATCTTCCGCTCGGTGAACATCGCGCTCGTCAACGAGCTGGCGATCCTCGCCGACCGGATGGGCCTCAACATCTGGGAGGTCGTCGACGCCGCCGCCACCAAGCCGTACGGGTTCATGCGCTTCGAGCCCGGTCCGGGCATGGGCGGCCACTGTCTCCCGGTCGATCCGTTCTACCTCACCTGGCGCGCACGTGAGTTTCATATGTCGACTGAGTTCATCGAACTAGCCGGCAAGGTGAACCAGCAGATGCCGATCTACTGCGTCGAGCGGATCGAGCGTGCACTGAATGACGTCGCCAAGCCGGTTCGGGGCTCGCGCATCGGCATCCTGGGCGTCAGTTACAAAGGCGGGGTCGGAGACATCCGCGAGTCCCCCGCGCTCCGGATCATCGAGGTGCTGGCCGGCCGTGGCGCGCAGATCACGTATCACGACCCCCACGTACCGGAGCTCGTGCGCCAGAACCTCTCCTCGCGCCCGCTGGAGGAGCTGCTCGACGGCGACGTGATCGTGCTCGTCACCGCCCACCCCGGGATCGACTACGGAGCCGTGGTGCGCGACGGTCCGCTGTTCGTCGATCTGCGCGGCGTGACCCGCGGCCGGGTCGAGCAGGGCGTCGTCACGCTCTGACCGACGCACTGGCCACCCGGGCGCTCGAGCTGCCCGGGTGTGGCCATTCTGTTGACTCATTGACGGTGGGGTCGTCGCGGGTTAGCTTGTGCGCCGTTCACTGGGCGCGGCCGCCGGTTTGGGGCAGTATTCGGCGCCGGCCATTACGAAGAGGAGAGCACGGTGCTCACACGCATGACAATTGCGGCGGGGACGCTCGGCGCGTCGCTGGCGTTCGCCGGCTCGGCGCTGGCGGCCCCTTCACCGTATACGCCGCACGGTCGCCGCCACGCGACCCATCACCACGCCGTCCACCGGGCGGTCACGCCCGCCACCACGAGCGGCGCGAAGCTGTACGTCAACGGCGGCAGCGGCACTGACCAGGGGGGCACCAACACCTGCCGGCTGTCGGCGAATCCCTGCGCGACGATCACTCACGCGATTTCGGTCGCGCCGACGACGGCGACGATCGAGGTCGCCGGCGGCACCTACGCCGAACAGCCCTCGATCGTGGGCAAGAACCTGACGATCAACGGCGCGGGATCGACGCGGACGATCATCGACCCGAGCACGCTCAACACGGACAGCAACGACCCCACCAACCCGGCCGGGACGCAGGCGGTCATCGTCGAGTTCCAGGACACCTCAGGCGGCGGGCTCAGCAACCTCGAGGTGAGCGGCAGCAACAGCGGCCCGACGGAGCCGACCGCGGACGGCTGCGGCCTGAACTACGTCGGCGTCGAGTTCGCAGATGCGACCGGACTGCTCAGCTCAGACGCCGTGACCGGGGTTCAGGAGCAACAAGGCGACTTCGGCTGCCAGGCCGGCCTGTCGGTCTACGCGACCAGCGACGACGCCCAAGGGCCTGAGACCGTGACGATGAAGACGACGACCGTCACCAAGTACCAGAAGGACGGCGTTGACTGCAACGGCACCGACCTCACCTGCACGATCTCGGGCTCGACCGTGACCGGCATCGGGGCGACCGGACTCACCGCCCAGAACGGGATCGAGACCGACGCCGGGGTCACCGCGTCGATCACGGGCAGCACGGTGACGGACAACTCCTACACCTCTCCCGATTACGCGTCCGACGGGACGTACTACACCGCGAGCGGGATCCTGGCGTACGACACGACCAACCTGACCCTGACCAGCGACAAGGTCAACAACAACGACGAGAACATCGTCGGCTACGACGACGGCACGGGTCCGGCCCAGGGCACGTGGACGATCAGCAAGAACACCGTGACCGCGGGCGTCAACAACACCGGATCTGTCCCGCTCGGTCTCGGCGTCGGTGACGGCATCGACCTCTACGGGAACGGCGCAACCAACGTGACCACGGACGTCTACGGCAACACGGTCAACGGCAACGCCGATTGGGGCATCGCGCTGTTCGGTGCCACCAATGTCAACATCGGCGGTACGGCCAAGGGCCAGGCGAACACGGCCTCCAACAACGCCGACGACGGGATCTACCTCGGCGAACTCTCCGCGACCCAGCCCAGCACGGGTAACACCGTCGCGAAGAACACCGCCAATGCCAACGGCGACGACGGCATCCTCGCCGACGGCCCGGACATGAGCGGCAACCAGCAGGCGACTGGCAACACGTTCGAGAAGAACACGCTCCAGAAGAACATCCGCTACGACGCGGAGGACCGTTCGACTGGTGGGGGCCCGGGTACGACCGCGGGCACCGCCAACACCTGGACGGGCAACGTGTGCAAGCCCGCCAACGACAGCAATCCGCTCGGCCTCTGCAGCTGAGCCGCCTCACCCGGTTCCGTCGCGAGCAGCGACGGGACCGGGAAGGACCCCGGGGGCCCTCCGACGATCGGAGGGTTCCTTTTTCATGTGGGCAACGGCCCAATTTCCGGCATAAGTCGAGATGAAGATGAAGAAAATCTGACCGGTCGCCACATTTCCGCCTGGCTATTTGGTAGGTTCCTCGACCGTTGGGGGCCCGGTCGCCTGCAGGGGCCTTGTGAGGCGATCGGACCAAAATTCACCTCATAGGAGAGACAGTGCATTCACGCATGTTCCGCGCCCTCGGCGCGGCCGGCGCGGTGGGGGCTTCGCTCGCCTTCGCCGGGCCCGCACTCGCGGCCTCGGCGCCCACGCTGTACGTCAACGGCAGCACCGGCAACGACAGCAACAGCAACGGCAACCCGAACACGTGCCGTCTGTCGAGCAATCCGTGCGCAACGATCCAGCACGCGATCGGCGAGGCGCCGACGACCGCCAAGATCAGCGTCGCCGCCGGAACGTACGCCGAGCAGCTGACGATCACCAGCAAGAATCTAACGATCACGGGCGCCGGCGAGGGCAATGACGCCACGGCGGACACAATCATCGATCCAAGCTCGCTCGCCACCTCGACGGACGATCCAACGCATCCCGGCACCGCTCAGGCGGACATCGTCACCTTCAACGGCGCGAAGAGCGGTGGCCTCGCCGATCTCACCGTCGATGGTTCGAATTTCACCGAGTCCGACGGCGGCACCAACTACGTCGGCGTCTTCATGCTGAACTCGACCGGGTCGCTGAGCTCTGACCAGATCGAACACGTCCAGCACAACGCCGAAACGTTCGGTGCTCAGCCAGGCGCCAACGGCGGCGTCCTCGTCGCCAACAGCGATAGCGCCGACCACACCGTGACGATGACCGGCCTCAATGTCAGCGCCTACGACAAGAACGGCATCACCTGCCGCTCGCTCACCACGACGTGCAACATCAGCAACTCGGTGGTCACCGGCTCCGGCGCAGGCGTCGACAACGCGCAGAACGGCATCGAGCTCTACGGAATCGCGGCAGCCACGGTCAACAAGGACACGACCGTGAGCCACAACACGTACAGCAACCCGGAGGGCAACGGGATCACCAACGCCTCAGGGATTCTCGTCATCAACGTCGGCAAGCTGACGCTGAACGGGAACATGCTCGACGACAACGACGTCAACATCGACGCGATTGAGGACTCGGGCTACGCCGCCGGCCCGACCCAGGGAGCCTGGGCGATCACCAGCAACAAGGTGTCCGACGCCACCAACGCCCAGATGGCGACGGTGGGCGACGAGGTCGGCGACGGCATCGACCTCTCCGGTGCGAAGGGGGTCACCGTGTACAGCAACACGGTCACCAGCAACGCCGAGTGGGGCATCGCGCTGTTCGGCGAGACGAACTCGAAGGTAGGGGCCGACGGTAAGGCAAACACCGTCACGGGCAACACCGATGACGGCATCTACGTCGGCGAGTACGCCGAGAACGATCCGAGCACCGGCAACTCGATCGCCTACAACAAATCGAACAGCAACGTCGGCGACGGCATCCTGGCCGCCGGCCCGGACGGCGCGGGCTATCAGCAGGCGATGAACAACACGTTCGCCCACAACACCCTGCAGAACAACGATGGCTACGACGCCGAGGATCTCTCCATCGGCATGAAGACCGCCGGGACGGCGAACACCTGGACGGGCGACAAGTGTCTGCCCGCCCACGACGCCGACCCGGGCGCGATCTGCAGCTAGATCAACCGGGGATACACGCAGCGCATTGGCGCGACGTGAGCACCACCACGGGGGATCCTCGGGCACCGAGGGTCCCCCGTCGTGCGTCCCGACCGCTGCCGAGCGGTCCAGCCGCGGCGGCGGCCGCGGCACGATGAGGCCCGGTTCATCGCCGGGGGTCGTGCTCTGCGTAGAGCGCATCGGCCGTTCATCGGGCGCCTAGCGCTCGACCGGCCAGACCCCACTTTCTCTCCCAAACCGGCTCTTCACCTCCCTTAGGGTGTATGGCCAAAGGCTCGGCCACCGTGAGTTCGGTGTTCGCGCGTGTCCCGGGGCGGCGGCGCGCAGGCCGAGTCGCGCGCGTTGAGCTACCAGCCGCCACCGGCAGCACGCCGAGCAAGCCGTTGCCGTCGCGGTCAAGCCCAATCCCGTCACCGAAGCGGGCGCCGACAAGGCCTGGGAGCAGAGTGAAGGCGGCGTTCTCATTGGCATCGACGGGCATGCGGGGACGTGGCCAAACGTTCCCTTCTACCCCCTTCTGTCGGGCCGCAGGGCCAGCGACGCGTGACGGGACGCTCTACACCGATGCCCGGCGGTCCAGCGGCAACGCCCATGTCCAAGAGAGTTCCGGGCCGGCGGCTCAGCGCCGGTGTCTCTAATCCGCGCCCCCGGTGGCCAACGACTGGCGCGCGGCACGGCCGAGAGTCGGCCGCTGGTGGAGGTAGGCGCTGCCCTTGTGGGAGTAGTAAGCGATCGGCACCGCGGCAATCAGCATGCCCCCGATCCCGAGCCAAAGCGCCACGCCGGTGATGCTGTTGGTGATCAGCGACACAGCGAAGATATAGAGCATGAAGCAGGCACCGATCAGCGGGAATAGGAACATGAGCAGCACGTTCTTGACCGAGTGCAGCGCATAACGCCGGAACGCGACCACGGCGGCGAACCCCGCGAGCGCGTAGTAGATGCAGATCTGCAGGTCGATAGCCGTCTCGGCGTCGGTGAGCACATTGTTGATGCCGCCGACGAAGCTCGCGGCGATGAAGGTACTGAGCGAGACGACAGCGACCACGAGCGTGGCAAAGACCGGGGTCTTCCACTCTGGGTGCAAGTGGCCGAAGCGAGCCGGCAGGGTCTTGTCCCGGGCCATCGAGAACAATGAGCGGGTGACCTGAATGATCGTGGTTTCAAGCGTCGCGATCGTCGAGAGCATCAACGCGACAATCATCAGCTTTGCGCCGACGCTATGACCGACGAGCCCCCCGAGGGCTTGGAGAGGGTTGACGCTGCCGCTCGTGATCGTGTGCTGGGAGAGGTCCATGTTCATCACGATCGTGAACAGCTCGAACAGGATCAAACAGATGATCACGCTCGCCACGCCGCCGGCGCCTGAGTTCCTTTCACTCGCCGCGGTCTCCTCACCCAGGTTTGAGGACACGTCCCAGCCCCAGTAGTAGAAGGCCGCGACCAGAGCGCCGTCGGCGAACTTGCCTGCGGAGCCGAAGTGGCTGAACCAGAGCCAACTCCAGGAAAACCCGAGGGCCCTGTGGCTATGTGCGAAGGCAAGTACAACGAACACAACCAACAGCACGACCTCGATTGATGACATGACCCACTGTGCGTTGGCGGTGATGCGTATCCCTCTCGCGACGAAGTAGATCATCACCAGAAACCAGACCGCGCCCACCGCCGTATACCAGCCGGCCTCGGTGGATAGATGTGCGCTGAACAGAGACATCGTCGCCTGACCTGCCGGCAGCGACCCCGCAACCATAAAGATGGTCGCTGAAATCACCAGACACCAGCCGGCCAGAAAACCCAGGTACGGATGGAGCACCCGCCCGACCCAGGCGTACGCAGCGCCCGCGTCGGCGCCCATCTTGTTCAGCTGCTGGTACGCGATCGCGATTCCCAGCATCGGGATGCCGCACCACAAGAGCGCCGCCGGACCGGCAAGCCCAACCGAGAGCACGAGCACAGCCGTCGTCGATGCGATCGAGTACGCAGGGGCGCTTCCGGCAACCGCCATCACGACCGCGCCACCCAGATGCAGGACGCCTCCTTCGAGCTCGTGCTCGGTGTGATCCTCTGGGACCCTAACTGTCTCCACTCCGCTCGCTCCTTCGCTGACCTCGGTCGTCTGACCTGGTCACGGTAGACCACCAAATAGAAATGGATTGACCACCATCTGCCACCTTACTTCTCCCCTCCGGCGCATACTGGATGACCGTTTACGGCCATCACGCTCGCCCGGGCGCCGAAGGGTAAGCACACAGGCTGTAGCGGAAGAGCACCGCCGCGGGACGCGCCCTCGACCGAGAGTTACACCTCGACCTCAGCGTCTGTCGCTGCGACTCCGGCGTCCGGTTCATGCGACGGTCGCCTTAGGTGGACCTCGAGGCGCTGCGACAAAGGCTGCGGAGACGATGACTCGCGCCTCCGTCCACCCCTGAGCGCGAGCCTCGCTGCGCTGCGCCGAGCTCGCCGAGTCCCCCAGAACACTTGCTGGCGCTGCAAGCAGGGCACCCGGGGCTGCCTGATCTAGAAATGCGGTTCTAGGGCATCGAGTACCGTCTCGAGTGGTGTGGCCAGGTCGTCGGCATGTGGATGGCAGTAAAGAGGGCCGGCGCCATTCTTGAGGAGCAGTCGTAGCTGCGCGATGCCGCAAGCGTCCACTGGCCCAGGACGCGTCAGGGCCTCGGCCAGCGCCTCAAAGGCTGAGTGTGCGTCAGTGACCTTCCGCCTGCAGATTGGTACCACCATGACGCGACGCTCACCCGGGCGGGCGCAGCGCTCGGCCTCGCGGAGTAGTTGGCGGATTTGGCAGGCTAACTCCCGCCGCGTACTCTTGCTGATCAGCCTATGGGCGTGTAGCGAGAGCTGGGCACTCGCGTCTGGAGAGGCTCCGTTTGCGAGGGCGGCATCCAACCGCCCGGCGTGAAGACGCGCATCGATACGATCACGGACGCCCATACGGCGATGAGTTACGCAGCGCCCGTCTGGTTGTGTGGTCAGCAGCAGTGTTGTCATTGCGAGGCTCGCGGGTCGTAAGTGCGCTCCGGACGCGTGAGTGACCGACGGCGTGGCCCCCGCTGGAGCGCGCCGCCACGCCGCATCGGTGTGTGACCACGGGTGCGCCGCGCCGGGCAGGCACGTGTTCCCGAAGTCGGTACAGCGGCGCCTGTCGCTAGGCCAAGAGGGCGGTTGCGGGCCGCGGCATCCACGGTCAGTAGGCGCGGAGCGTGACCGTCAATGCCGCATCTGGGGTGGCAGGCCATGTCGATGCCAGCCGCATCGGGGGTTTGGGGAATCGACATCGTCCTCCGGTTGTGGGGGAAGTGCCTGGTTTCTAGATCGGCTCGTGCGCGGGCGCGAATCGATGACAGCACTGCTTCTCAGAGGCAGCGAGCCTCTGAGAAGCCGATGTGAACGCGGCGGCGCTCAGCACCCGCTGCCTCACGCAGAATGAACAGAATGCGCCGTCGGCCGTGACATTTGCGTCGTCTCGTGAGATCCTAGGGTTCGACAGCAGTGCTTGAGCCCCCGCGATCACAAGGACGAGTCAGCACGGGCCTCGAGGCGCTCGATTCCGTGCTCGACGGCCTCTATTGGGGCGACAACGTCGTGTGGGATCTCGATGGGGCGCCGATGGAACCCTTCTACCGCGCAATCGCTGGCCAACGCGACGCGTTCGAGACCCGAACCTTCATCTCCCTGGGACGCCCTGCTGAGACGTTCGATGTCGCCGGACTCGAGGCAATCGACGCCGCACCGGGGAGTCAGCTGAGCCATCCGGCCGATCTCCTTCGCGAGATTGACCGCCTCTGTGAACCGCGCGGTCCGCGCCGGCTGCTTCTATTTGAATCGATGGACCGTATGGTCCAGGCTTGGGGAGCCAACAGCACTCGTGGGTTCTTCGCGCGCTGCTGTCCGCTGCTGCTTGAGCTCGGGGCGATTGCCTACTGGTCGATGAGCGCCCGCAACGTCCCCTTGACGGTACGCGACACCGTCGCGTCAGTCACTCAGTGTGTATTTCGAGTCGATGACCGGAGCATCCGGGTCGTCAAAGCCGAGGGCCGCGACGAAGGAGCCCGGGGTGCGCTGCTGCACTGGCACCTGGCCGAACGTCTGCCGGTGCTCGAGCCGGCCGACATCACCGGTCGAGTCGCCGCATCGCTGCGAGCGTTGCGCCGCGCTCGCGAGCTCAGCCAGCACAACCTCGCGGCGCTGGCGGGCGTGACCGCCAGCGCCATCTCCCAGGCCGAGCGGGCCGAGCGCGGCCTCTCCCTGGCAACCCTCTCACGGCTAAGCGCCGCCCTCGGGATCACGATCGATGATCTGCTTCACGGCAAGGACCCCGACCTCTACCGAATCGGTCGAAGAACCGACGACCCCCAGCACGGGCCCGAGCCCACGATCACCCTCCTCGGCACCGCCGGCTCCGACCTGCGCGTTGACCTCATTCACCTCGCCGTGCGAGAGACAGGCACACCATCCGACCACCAGCCCGGACTCGGGATCGTCGCCGTTGCCAGCGGTCTGGTTCAGTTGGAGCTCGCTGGACAAACCCCCAGCCTTCGCGCCGGCGAGGTCCTGGTGACCGACTGCGACCGACTCGACGGCTGGCGCAACCTCGGACAGACTGACGCAACCCTCTTCTGGATCATCATTGCAAACGCGCCGACCACCAGGACCCACACAGCCTTATGATCCCGCCGGCTGCGCGTGGAGCGCTGCAGGGCTCGGGTCTCGCGTGCGGCGGACATCTTCGACTGGTCGTCGTAACGCTCGATCCAGAGGAGTGGCGATGGGCAGACCGAGGGGCGGGGGGTCGGAGGGGACCGAGGTGGGTCGTGAGCGCCGCCGCCATCGAACGGACACGCCAGCGCCGGCTGAGGCGGTGGGCCGCAGGCCACAGCGTTCCGTATCTGCTCGCGCTGCCCGCGGGTCGGATGACTGATCGCGTTATTCGCGGGCGGTGCCGCTCATCTCCGGGCTGATCGTCAGCCTCCTCGTCTCGTTTGTGATCCGAACCGACATGGTCGACGTGATGACGTCCGCTGCACGCTTTTCCACAGGCTGCTTGTATAAACTCAGCGAGACCACGCTACCAGGGAGCCATCGATGACCTACGTGATCGCAGAGCCGTGCATCGGCGTCAAGGACAACTCATGCGTTGAGGTCTGCCCGGTCGACTGCATCCATCCCACCCCCGACGAGCCGGGCTACGGCGAGGCCGAGCAGCTGTTCATTGACCCGGAGGAGTGCATTGACTGCGATGCGTGCGTCGAGGCGTGCCCGGTCGACGCGATCTTCGCCGAGGATCAGATGCCCTCCGAATGGCGACACTACGCCCGGATCAACGCCGACTACTATCGCGGAGCGCGAGCGTGAGCGCACCCACCGAGGTCAGTCCGCTCTGTCCCGCCCGAGCGGTACTGGTGTTCTCACCGACCTCGGGTCCTGCGCGGATCACCGAAGCGGCCAGATTCGCTCTGCGTCTGTGAGATGACCGACGGGACTCTCGGCGCAGCTCCGGAGCACGAGCACCACGATTTTCTAATGGGGTTGTGCGAACCTTGCTGAGGATGGATGTTCCGGTCCGACCCGGGGATGCGCTGGCTCAACCGACGCGAGCGCGCGTGTTCGCGTTGCTCGGCGAGCTGAGACGCCCCGCGAGCACCGAGGAGCTGGCCGAGGAGCTCGGGCTGCACCCAAATGGAATCCGTCTGCACCTCGAGCGGCTGCACGACGCCGGTCTGGTCGATCGTCGCCGCGAGCGGATCGCCCGTGGCCGCCCCCGCGACGCCTGGGCGATCAGCCCGGACGCCCAGCCTGGCGGGGATCCGCCTACCGGCTACGCGGAGCTGGCGAGGTGGCTGGTGCGTTCGCTGGCCTCCAGCGGCGTGCGGGTGCGCGACATGGAGGCCACCGGCCGCCGCATCGGCCGCGGGCTTGTCGCTGAGGATGACAGCGCGCGCCCTGCCGAGCAGCAGCTGTTCGACGTACTGAGCTCGCTCGGGTTCGCACCCGCACGCGAGCCGCTGGGGAAGGATCGGCTGGTCTATCGGCTGCGCAACTGCCCCTACCGCGAAGCCGTCCACGAGCGCCAGCCGCTTGTATGCGGGCTGCACCGCGGGCTCACCACCGGTCTGCTCGAGACTCTCGATCCGGAGACCCGGCTCGTCGCCTTCGAGCCCCACGATCCCGACCTGGCCGGCTGTCTGGTCCGGGTCCGCGGCCCGCTCGCCCGACAGACGCCTGCCGTCGAGAAGGCGCCGTGAAGCGCAGCGAGGCGCTGGCGATCCTCTCCCGCGATCATCATCAGGCGCTGTTCGTCGCCCACAAGCTGCGGCGGGCCACCGTCGAGACAGCACGCGCAGAACGCCAACGATTCCTCGACTTCTGGCTCCCAGACGGCCGCCGCCATTTCCGGCTGGAGGAAGAGCTGCTGCTGCCCGCCTACGCCACGCACGGCGACGCTCACCATCCGCTGGTGCTGCAGGTGCTCGGCGACCACGTCGCAATCCGCGCGCAGGCCGATCATCTCGCCCGTACAGCCGCTCCGGACCTGGAGCGACTGCACGAGCTCGGCGCGGCCCTGTCAGAGCACGTGCGCCTGGAGGATCGCCACCTGTTCGCGGTCATCGAAGAGACGATGCCCGCCGAAGAGCTGCTGAACCTCGCGCACGCACTCGAGCGGGGCGAGCGCGACGAGGATCTGGCTCGTCACCGGTCAGGCTCCGGGTGAGGCCAGCACCGCCGCCAACCCGAGCAGCACCAAGCTGAGCAGACCGATGCTTGCCCGCAGCGCAGCGGCGCGAACGGCGCCCCGACGCACCCGCCCGGAGAGCGCGAGGTCCGCGGGCGCGTCGAGCAACCGGGCACGGAGCCTGGTCATGCCGCGGGCCTGAGCCACGCCGGCGGCCAGCGTGACCACCAAGACAGCGGCCACCAGCACCGCGGCTAGTGCTGTGCCATCCCAGCGGCGAGAGCGCAGCAGCCCGCCGCCCGCCCCCAGCGCCAGCGCGAGCGCCGCGCACCCGATCGGGAGATAACGCCGACCCAGCAACCGGAAGAACGCGACCTGCGCCGGAGGATCGAGCTGTCGGCGGGCCACCCCGACCACGACACCGATCACCACGAATCCGCCCACCCACACGCACGCACCGAACAGCGCGCCGAAGGCCAGAACGGGATCGAGAAGGGCAAGGGCCACCGACAGAGTAGTTTACACATCAGTCTTGTGCAAATGCCCCCGCGCTGTGATGCCGACTTTTAATACTCTGCATGCGAATAGCCCCGGAGAAAGTGGTTCGCGATGAGACCGCATCCTGCCACTATGGTGGGCGCGCCTGTCGATGACGCGCTGGCACGTCTCGGCGTGGACCCGAGTGACAGCGGCTACGGCTGGATGATGTTCCCTCGTCTTCATCGCCGCGGTCCTGCCTGTCACCTTCACGGTCTGCGTGCTCGCGGTCGTCGGGTCGTGGTGGATGCCCGGCTGCCGGTCGTGATTCATGTGAACGTGACCGGAATCGTGATTCGGGTGGTGTACGGAGCGTTTGCATCATCCGCCGACAGCGAGGACGACAGCGTCGAGAGGCCCCCTCGGACCATGCGGTCAGGGCAGCCGATCCGCGGAGGGCCGGTGGCTCACCACTGATCGCGCCGCTGCTGGATGCGCAGCGGACCCGCGCCCCTGAGACGATATGGCCGACGCCGAGTGTCAGCCCCGCCACGAGCAGGTGGCCGACCGGCGGGCGACGTCGCTGGCCGTGCCGATGATGCCCGCAACCCCAGGAAGGTCGTGAGAACGACGGCGGGCAGGTACTCCTCGGGTGACGACGGCAGGCCGCCGAGCCGCGATCGTACGCAGCACCTGGACCAGATGGCCTGGGTCGCCCGCTGCAGGGTTGACCTGCCGGGCTGAGTGGCCGGAGGCGCCTCGCGGGGGTTTATCTGGCGGGGAAGCGGCTCCATCTGACCCAAGATAGTTGAGGCGCTCCGGCCATGAACCCTGTGACGTGGTGGGCGTTATGTCGACGCTCGGCCCACCACTCCACATCGACCTCCCTCTCGCCGCCCCTCTCATCGCGCGAACGCGACGAGCCTGACGACATCATCCCCAGCAGCTCCGCCACCCGCGGCCATGGGGTCAGTTTTCGTCCGCCCCGGCGCAGATGGAGCAGTATTCAGTCGGGCCTACACCGGCGGCGAGCCGGCGCCCGAACATGCCCGCGCGCCGGTGATTCAGATCGCGGCAACGCGATCACCCGCGAGCGTGAACGGCCGTCGCCGCATACGCGGCGGAGCGCTCGTGCGCACCGCTGCGTGGCGGTGATCGCTCTCCTCTCGAGGGCCCTTCGCGCCTCGATCAGGTCGAGGATGAATGCGATCAATGCTTTGACGCGCGCCGCTGGTCGCTCCTCTGCCGGACTCCCCTGGCACCTTGACTGCCTAGTTGAGGCTGGCGGGTCCTTCGTGTGGAGGGACCGGATGGTCCGCGTACGGGCTCGGCCGGTCCTTGGACGCGCGCTGCGATGTGGAGCCTTACCCTCCCGGGATGGCCAGTCAGCTCTTTGAGAAGTTCGCCGAGCGGATCGCGGCGCTTCCGGATGGGCGGTTGACGACCGGTGATCTGATGACCGATGTCTTCTTGCTGGATCGAGAAGGCGAGCTAGGGGTCTACTACGTCCCGTTTGAGCAGATCAACACCGCCGCGCGGGTGGTGCTCATTGGGATCACTCCAGGGTTCACGCAGATGCGGATCGCCTTTGAGGTTGCGCGCGACGGACTACGCGCCGGCCTTCCTCACGAGGAGATCTTGGAACAAGTCGACCGGACCGCCAGCTTTGCGGGGTCGATGCGCACCAACCTGGACCGGATGCTTGACGACCTCGGTCTTCCCGGGCTGCTCGGGATCACGGAGACCGAGCAGCTGTTCGGGTCCGAGGCGGGCTTGATGCACAGCACCTCAGCGCTTCGCAACCCAGTATTCGTCGCCGGCCGCAATTACACCGGGTCCGCGCCGTCCATCTTGGAAAGCCCGCTTCTGCGCCGCACGATCAGGACCACGCTCGGACCCGAGCTTGCCCAGGTGCCCGACGCGGTCCTGATCCCACTCGGTAAAGCCGCAGAACAAGCCCTCGAAATGCTCGCCACTGACGGCACAGTCGCAAGGCAACGCTGCTGCCTCGGGTTCCCGCACCCCTCGGGCGCCAATGGGCACCGCGCGCGGCTGTTTGCTCTCCGCCGCAACGAACTGGCGGCAGCGCTCGCCGCATGGCTCAAGCCGAAGGAGTCGGCTCGCGTCCCGGATCAGGCCGTTGAGTCGGCGGACGTCTGGCAGCGAGTCACCGCCGGCATCTCAGCGGCCCTCGAGCCTCACGAACGCGCGCAGCTGGCCGCGCGTCTACGAAGCCTCGCCGGCCACCTCGAGACCGGCGCCTAATCCCAGGTCGACGCTAGCTCCGCCAACGCACGCCTGCGCGGCGAGGTGCTCGCCGGCCATGGCCACCCTACGTGATCGATACCGCGGCAACCCGCTCGTGCGGCGCAGGCGGTTCGGACGAGTCGTCCTATGTCGGCGAAGCGCTCGCGCGGCTCGGGCTGCCGCTGAAACCAATGCGGTCGTCACGGTCCACCAGCCAGACACGGCGCGCGGGATCGCTGCGGTCGCGCTCCTCGATCCCGCTCCCTTGCATGGAAAGCAGGAGCGAGACCGTGGTGCCACGTTCGCGACGAAGCGGCATTCTTGCGGGGAGTGGGGCTCTGACCCGGTTCGCGAGTTCGGGTCAACGTGCTAGGTGTGCTTGGCGGTGCTGTCCTAGCGGGGCTGACGGGTGTGGCGAACGGTGAGGCCGATTGTCTTGGCAGTGCTCCAGTGATTGTCTTGTTGGATCTGAACGAGGACCTTCACGGGTCCGGTGGGGAACAGGTGGCCGTGCCAGCGTCCGGCGAGCCGGTGGCGATTGATGCCCTGGTGTCCGGGCAGCGTGGTGGTCGCGGCTCGTTGCCAGTGGCCGTGCGCGTGGGTGCGTAGTACCAGCCGGATGGTGGTGGCGCGGGTGAGTTGGAATTGAAGAACTGGGCTGGGGTACCGGCAGCCGTCGCCTAGGCACCACACGACCGTGGTGCCAGTCACCGAGATCCCCGTGAGCTGCATCTGAGCTGGTTCGACCGGTGGGGGCGTTGGCGTCAGGGTAGAGGTTCCGGTGTTCGTCGGAATGGTGGTTGGTGGGGCCGCGGTCACGGTGTAGTGGATCGTCGTGCGTGAGGTTAGGGTGTCGTTGCTGGAAGCGGTGACGGTGTAGGCGTGTACTCCAGGCGTTGAGGTGTCAAGTGTCCCGGATGTGCCCGATGCGTCGTTGGAGTCGGTGCAGGAGCTGATCGCTCCTGACCCCGTCGGGGCGGTGCACGCAAAGCTTGTCGCGACCGTCTGGCTCTGGGCGTAGGTCTGATCATCGGCGGGGGAAGTGATCTGCGCAGTCGGGTCGCCGCCCGCGAACACCGACACCGTGCTGAGAGGTATGTTGCTGTTCGCGAGCAGCCCCCCGGCTGGGCTGAACGCCAGCATGTACGGAAACGCCCCGGTCGTGATCGGGGATCCAACCGCGGTCAACACCCCGCTCGCCGCGACCGAGAACACCGAAATCGTGTTGTCAGAGGAGTTCGTGTTCGCGAGCAGACCCCCATCGGGACTGAACGCCACAGAGGATGGGTAGGACCCGGCTCCGCTGCCGGTGCTGGTCGGGAACCCGACCGCGCTCAGCACGCCGCCGGTGGAGACCGAGAACACCGACACCGTCCCGTCGCCCGAGTCGGCGGTCGCGAGCAGATTCCCATTGGGATTGAACGCCACCGAGAGCGGGGCGCTCCCAGTGCTGGTGGGGGAACCCACCGCAGTCAGCATGCCGCCCGCGGAGACCGAGAACACCGAGACTGTGCCGTCGCCGTAGTTGGCGGTCGCGAGCAGATCTCCATTCGGGCTGAACGCCACCGAGACCGGTCCGCTGCCGGTACCGGTACTGGATGTCTCGACAAAGGTCAGAACGCCGCCGGCCGAGACCGCGAACACCAGCACTGCGTCGCCGCTTTGGCTGGCGACCGCGAGCAGCCCGCCGCGTGGACTGAACGCCACTGAGCGCGCGTTGGCGACCGCGGTCGGTGAGCCGGCCACGGTCAACACGCCCCCGGAGGAGACGGTGAAAACCGACACCGAATTACCCGCTTGGTTGGCGGTGGCAAGCAAGCCACCTCCCGGACTGAACGCGACTGATATCGGGTTGGTGCCGGTACTGGTCGGAGACCCGACCAGGGACAGCACGCCGCCCGTCGTGACCGAGAACATCAACACCTTGTTGGTGTTGTCGGTGGCGGCCGCGAGCAGCCCTCCGCTCGGACTGAACGCCATCGAAGCGGGATAGCTGTTGGTTCCGGTTGAGGCTGCGGTGCCGACCTGGGTAAACGCCGGAGCGGCCAGCGCGGTCGACCCGCCCGACAGAAACACCACGCCGACTACCACCCCGAGAACCGAAGCACGGCGGCATCCACCACGGGCGATCCGGTGAACTCCCCACCAGTCCAGCAGCCCGCCAGCACAACGAAGCATCGCGTCTCCTCGGTCAGTCCTGCACGCAGCAAGGCAGCTGACGCCGGGCGCTGAATAGTGCGCCACTTCTAGGAATCAAAAGGGCGCCACTTGGGTGGCGGTCCGGCGCTGGTCTCAGGCTCGTCGGGTTGATCGACGAGGAGGAGGCCGGGAGAGGTGGTGAGCGCGTTGGAGTGGGCGGAGATCAGGGCGTTGGCAAGCGACGGCGTGTCGCAGCGGCAGATCGCCAAGCGGCTAGGGGTTCATCGCCGGACGGTCGCGCGGGCGTTGGCGGCCGAGGCGCCGCCGCGGTATGTGCGCGCGCCGGCCGGGTCGCAGCTTGACCCGCTGATGGGGGTGATCGAGGGGGTGCTGCGGGAGTGGCCGGAGATCAAGGCGCCGCGGTTGACCGAGCTTTTGCGCGACGAGCACGGGTATCAGGGTTCGGTTGATCTGGTTCGTCGCAAGCTTCAGACGTTGCGGCCGCGGGAGGAACGCGCGGCGCAGCGCACGGGTTATCGCCCGGGGCAGGTGGTGCAGTTTGATTGGGGTGAGATGCCGACCCGTCGCGGATCGCCGGGGTGGAGCGGCGGGTCTATGCGTTGGTGGCGTCGTTGCCGTTCTGCGGGGCGCAGACCGCGCATTTCAGCTTCGACATGACGATCGAGTCGTTTCTGGAGGGTCATATCCGGGTGTTCGATAGGCTGGGTGGCATCACGCGGGAGTGCGTCTATGACAACCTCAGAACGGCGGTCGCAAACGCGAGAACCGTGAGGTGGTCCGCTGGAACCGCGGTTTCTGCACCTCCGCGGTCACTACGCGTTTCACTCCACGGCGTGCACGCCGGCCACGCCGCGGGAGAAGGGATCAGTCGAGGGCGCGGTGCGGTATTTGAAGACGGGGTTCTGGCCCGCGCGGCGCTTCCAGACCCTCGGCGAGCTTGACCGGGTCTATAGCGATTGGCGAGACCGGGTCGCGCACCAGCGCCGGCACGCCACGCGGCAGGTTGTCGTCGCTGAGCGCCTCCTGGAGGATCGCGCCGGTCTGCGGCCATTGCCGCCCACGCGCTTTGATTTCTCGCTGAGCCGCGTGGTTCGCGTCCCGACCGACGGCTATCTGCGTCACGGCGCGTGCTTCTATCGCGCGCCCGTCGAGCTGGTGCATCAGCGCGTGGAGCTGCACGCCTCCCGCGACGAGGTGTGGATCTGCTGGCGCGGCCAAGAGCTTGTTCGCTACCACGGTCTTATCGACCTGGGGTCTGGGTCCCTGAGCCCCGGATGCGACCTGAGCCACCCCCGGTGCCACGCCCGCGCTGCTCACCGCCGCTCGGATCGACGCGCCCGAGCTCTCTGACTACGCCGAGCTGTGCGCATGACCCCGGCCAAGGCGAAGGTCGGCGAGCGACTCCCATATCTGCTCTCGGCATTGAAGGCGCCGCGGATCGCTGAGCGTCTGGCGGCGACCGCGGAGCGTGCTCGCGAGGAGCAGTGGCCCTACGAACAGTTCCTGGAGACGCTCTGCGAAGCCGAGGTATTCGCCCGCGAAGCCTCCGGCGCCAGGACCCGCACCGAACCGCTGGCTTTCCGGCGCACAAGACGCTGGAGGACTTCGACTTCACCGCCCAGCCCTCCGCCGAGCGGCCGCTGGTGATGCACCTCGCGCAGCTGGCGTGGATCGAGGAGCACGCCAACGTCTGCCTGATCGGTCCGCCGGGCACCGGCAAGAGCCATCTCGCGATCGCCCTGGGGATCAAAGCCTGCCAGCACGGCTACGCGTCGCGTTCGCGACCGCCAGCAATGGGTTTCGCGTCTGGAGGAGGCCCAGGAACGCAACACCCTCGACCTGGAGCTCAAACGGCTGGAGCGCTACCAGCTGCTGATCGTCGACGAGGTCGGCTACCTCCTTGGAACGTCAGGCCGCCAACCTGCTGTTCGCGCTCGTCTCGCGCCGCTATGAGCGCGGCAGCATCGTGATCACCAGCAACCGCGGGTTCGAGGCCTGGGGCGAGATCCTCGGCGACGCGATGGTCGCCGCCGCGCTGATCGACCGACTCGTGCACCACGCCACCATGGTCACCCTCAAAGGCAAGAGCTACCGCCTCCGCGAGCGCGGCACCGCGCCCGCCTCCGCCGCCCCGCCCGCGCCGCCCCAAAACTGACCCCCCTCACCCCGGCCGCGCCGGTGGCATCTCACTGCGCTCGCCTACGGCTCACTTCGCGAGAAGCCACCGCACCAGCCCTCACGCCACACAACTCCCGACCGGCCAGGTGGAGCACTTTTCGGTTCCTGAAACTGGCGCCCTTTTCGGTTCCTGTTGACAGCAGCAAGAACACATCACTGGGGCGCCGGCCACGAGAGATCGCAGCCGGGGACTCAGGCGGGAGACAAAAGGGTCAGCGCGAAACCAGAAAACGTCGGCTCGTTCGGCGACCGCCCACCGGTCCTATCGACCGCGAGCCCTCCAAGGTTGAGCCAACCCATCCGAGAACCCCAGGACGGAAACCAACGAGAAGACCCGGCGAACCATGAGCCCCTCACCCCCAACGAGGCAACGATCCCTGGAAGCCTGCCCAGAGCGATGCACTGAGACTGCTCCCCTGGACGACGAGGAGTAGCAAGCGGGGGACGAGGTGGCAGGCGCGCCAACTCCAGCCCCGAGCTCTCGGGTCCGCAGAATCGGATCACGCGCCAGCGGGACAGAACGCCGGCGGCTTCCGCGATCGCACTGGCCACCGAGTCGCGCTTGATCGAGACGACTCCTTAAAGAACAAGGCACTCGTCCGATCGCGCCGCCGCTCGCGAGTCCCTTGCCGCGCGGAAGGCATAGCGTCGTGCGGCCGCTACGGATTAGTCCTTTGCTGCCGGATCCGATTGCGAGCGAACGCCCCGGCGCGTGAGCGCATCGCCGTAGGCAGCGGTGGCGCCGCCCCGCCCTGAAGAGCGCCAGCCGCTCGTGTCAGCCTCACAGCAGGGCGGGCGCGGGCACTTGCTCGCCAACTTTGCCATGACGCGGTCTCAGCGACGCTACGGAGTGTGCGGTCCACGAGGTGGGCAAGCGGCCGTCCCGGATGCCCTTAAGCGCCCGCGTGGCTAGGGTGCAGCCGCCGACGGCGATGCCGTCAGATGACCGCGAGGTCTCTGGTGATGCGCGCGCTCATGCGATCTCGGCGAGTTGGCCGCTGGCTGGGCAGTTGTGGAGAGCACGGCTGCGCTCCCGGATGCGGATGCCCGTCGCAGCACGGCGGCGGGCGATCAACCGGACGTCAGGACGTAGCCGGTGACCCCGTTCGCGTCGAGCGTCACCAGCGCACCGCGCAGAATGCCTTCGGGATACTCGGTTCCGGGGTTGATGGCGAGCGTCGGTCCGATGTTGGCGATCCCTCGGCTCTCGTGGATGTGACCGTGGAGGGAGAGGACCGGCTGGTGGCGTTCGATCGCGGCGCGGACGGCGGTCGAGCCGACCGGCCCGAGGAGCACGTGACCACCCTGGGTGACGGGGGTCAGATCGTCTGAGAGGACGGCGGCCGTGTCCAGCCCACTGTCGTATGGCGGGCAGTGGAGGTTGAGAACGAGCTGACGACCCGCTCGGTCGCCGTTGGCGATCGCTGCCTCGATCCTAGAGCCGAGCTCCTCTTCAGGGACGTCGCGAGCGCAGTGCCACGGCGTCTGGTTCGCAAACCCGACACTCGCCATGACCCGGTGTTCGTCAAGCTCGACGAGCCGGGCTTCGGGAAAGACGGCCACCGGGGAACCGTCGACGATCGGGTCCAGCTCGAAGGGGTCATCGTTGCCCAGATTGAAGAAGAGTCGTATCCCAGACCCGTCGAGGCGCTCCTCGGCGAGCGCAAGCCACTCGCGCAGTCGCTTGGAGGCGAGCTCGAGGAAGACTGCTTCGACGGCCTGTTCATCGGCCGCGAGTCGGGCGACGCCGGCGTCGTCGGTCCGCCAGGCGTACAGGCCGGAGTCTGCGGCGCGGCGCTCGAAGGCGACCATCTCTTCCTCGGTCGTCAATACGTGGTCGGTGCCGTCAAGCGAACCGCGGTACGAACCGCCTGACTCGACCAGCGGCACGACCCGCTTGCCGGTCACGTCACCGCCGAGCACCAGCACGTCGGCCTTGTACGCACGCGCGGCATTGACGAACTTGCGGAAGCAGCGCTCGGACCCGTGAACGTCAGTGGTGAAGAACACCTTGGTCTCATCCTTCGGCCCGCGGGCGAACAGCCTCATTCCCACCGGGCCTCATCGTTGGCCGCGACAGTCGGAAGCGTCGGACGCTGCGCTGCCCAGGGCGCGAGGAGCTCGACCGCGCGGGCCGCGGCCAGCACCAGGTCCTCGCGGCCGGCGCGTGCGACGAACATGAGCCCGACGGGCAGGCCATCGGGCGTGAATCCCGCCGGCACTGTTGCCGTCGGGTTGTCGCCCATGTTCCAGGCGACCGGGAAGGGCATGAAGTTCATCCAGCTGGGCTCGACGGTGAGGCCGCCGATCGTAGTCGGCTGGTGGCCAACCGGGAATGCTGCGGTAGCGGTTGCCGGGAGCGCGAGCAGGTCGTATCGCTCGAGAAACTCGTCGACCGCGCGCCGGAAGAAGGTGAGCTCCCCCAGCGCTCGGATGTAGTCTCCCGCGGTGATCTTCTCGCCGGGCTCGATCTCGAGGATGACCTCGGGATGAAACTGGCTGGGGTCCTTGCGCAGGGCCGGGCCGAGCTCCAGCCAGGTCTCAGCCCAGAACAGCGGGAGATAGGCGTCCCAGGGATTGGCGATTTCCGGCCGATCGCTGTCCAGGCTCCAGCCCAACTCGGGCAATCGCGCGACGGTGCGCTCGCACGCGGCGCGGACCTCGGCATCGACCGGGAAGTGGCCAAGGTCCGCGGTCCAGGCGACGCTTCGCGGGGTGTCCCGCAGGTCCGGCTCGGCGGCGGGAAGTGGATGGCGCAGCGAGATCGGGTCACGGGGGTCGTGCCCGCTCATGACCGAGAGCATCAGCTGCGCATCGTCGATCGTGCGGGTGATCGGTCCGCTCGCGACGAACAGACGCGAGGTCGGCGGTATCGGCCAGGCAGGGATCCGACCTGTTGTCGGTTTGATGCCGACCGCCCCGCACATCGCCGCCGGAGCGGCGATCGAGCCAGCACCGTCGCTGCCGAGGTTGAGCGCTGCAAGCCCGGCGGCCGCCGACGCGGCGGCTCCGCCGCTCGATCCGGCAGTTGTCCGGCCCAGATTCCAGGGGTTGCGGGCGTCCTCTCCGAGCAGATTCCGGGTCTCGCCGAGGAGGCCGAACTCGGGCGTGTTCGTCTTACCGACGAGGATCGCCCCGGCGGCTCGGAGTCGCTCGACGCCGATGGAATCCTCGTCCGGGACGTGGTCCACGAACAGCCGTGACCCGAAGGTCGTGCGGGTGCCGGCGGTGCACTCCAGATCCTTGACGGTGAATGGCACTCCATGAAGCGGCCCGGTCGCCTCGCCGGCGGCAAGCGCCCGCTCGGCCGCGCGCGCCTGCCGTCGCGCCGGTTCAGCGGAGACCGTCAGGAACGCATGGAGGTGCCCGTTGTCGCGCTGGATGCGGTCGAGGGTCTGCTCCACGACCTCGACAGGGGAGATCTGCCGCTCGCGGATCAGCCGAGCGAGCTCCACCGCCGGCGTGAACGTGGTCATGCTGGACGGATCACTCCGGTGGCAGCTCGATGAACGCGCTGTTGAGATCGACCCCCTGTCGGCTGCGCACAAAGCGGACGACGAGGTAGACGGCGAGGCCGATCACCCAGAAGCCGAGGAAGAACTCGAGGCTCTGAGTTCGTTCGCGCCGAAGGTCGAGTTGGTGAGGAACGCGTAGACCATCGCGCCCAGCATCACGATCGTGAGCAGTCCGGCGATGGTGATGACGGGCACGCCGAGGAAGCTCTTGCGCCAGGGGGATGCCTGGTAGAGCTCGCGGCGCACGTACGGGAACAAGACAGCCGCAAGCGCGGTGGTGAGGAAGGTCGAGATGAAGGCCATGGTCGACCCGCCGAGGAAGGTCACGGTGCACTGGAACGTGTACCAGATGAGCGCGATCATGTTGCCGACCACCAGGATGCCGATCGCGACCAGCGGCGTGTGGGTTCGCCGGCTCACGGAGGCGACGGCCTGTGGGAACAGCCGGTCGAAGGACCATGCGAACAGGCATCGCGATAGTGCGATGTAGCCGAAGATGAGGTTGCCTGCGATCAGCAGGATGAAGCCGCCGTTGGCGATGACCGCCCACAGGATGCTCTGATGCGGCAGGACAGCGAAGAACGCGAAGCTGGGGGAGGAGCTGAGCGGGTACTGCTTCGGGGAGTTGACAGCAAGATAGTTACTTGCGGCGATGAAGTCGTTGCTCCAGGAATGGACCGCGACGATGCCCATGATGAGAAAGACGAGGCCGCCGATGAGTGCCGAGCCGTAGATGGCGATCGGGACGGACCGGCGGACGTTGCGGACCTCGCCGCCCGCGTAGGCCGAGTACATGACGAACAGCGTCGTGAGGCTCACCAGGGCCACGGCGTTGATCGTCGGCGTGAACTCGTGCCAGCTGTGAGGCGAGGCATAGCCGGCCTTATGCGCTGAGGCGAGGATCTTGTCGTACGACCCCTGGGCATTCACGGCGTGCCGGAACGCGCTGTGACTGGTGGCAGCGATCAGGCCGAGCGTCGCGAGCAGCGCTGCCATGCCGATGTAGAAGCACCAGTTCATCAGCCGCATCGCGAACCTGGTGCCGACGATGACGATGGCCGCCATGGCGATAATCACCACAGTGCCGATCGCGAACGCGACCCATTTGTGCGAAGAGACTGCGGACGCGGCCCCGGGAAGCTTGACCGCGGTGAAGAACGCCGACAGATAGACAGTCGAGACCTGGTTGGCCAGGAAGCCACCGAAGATGATGTTCCACAGCACAAAGCTGAAGTTCGCGGCGAAGCCGATCGACGGATGCAGCGTTCGGGAGATGTACAGGTAGTCGCCGCCGGAGCGGGGCATCGCGACGTTGAAGATGACGTAGACCGTCCCGAGAACGAGCGACGGAACCATCGCCAGCAGGATCGCCACCGGCATATCGGCGCCGGGAAGGTGAACGGGATGGTGACCGCGACCGCTGCTGCGGCCACCAGATTCACAGCAGCACGTTGCCGGCGAGCGCGCTCCGACTGGAAATCTCGCGCGTCAGGCCGGACGAACGGCGCACGAAGACGCCGGCACTCGACGCCGGGCGTCCGCCGGCGGGCGATTCAAGGGTCTCGGACACGACGCTCTCCTCCTCGGGATGCGATCGAACTGCGCTGGCCTTGATGGGAGGCTGAGCGCGTTGCCAGCATAACGATTGTCTGGTTGTTGCGCAACTGTGCGATCCGGGATAACGTAAGGCGCATGGAGAGGGTCGTGGCGGTTCCGGCCGAAGTCGACGTTGGGGGCAGCGTCGCCGGGATCAGGCCCGCCGTAACGAGGAGAGGAGGCGCGTAGCATGTGGCGTTCGGCGGCTGACGCGCACTATTTCGATCTCATCTGCATCCCCGTATCGGGCGGCGGAAGCTGGGGTAAACAGCGACCAAGGGAGACACAGTGACGCCTGAGCGCAGCTATGTCGCAGGCTCCGGTAGTCCGCTGCGTGCGGACGAGACATCTACGGACCGGTCGCCGCCAGGGTCGATGAGCGCCGGCTCGTCGAGTCCCACCTCATCCCCGTGCGCAGCGGCCGAGCCTTCGAGGTGCCGCCGGGAGCGTGGTTCGGTTCTCGATCGTCGAGGGACCGCAGGTTCTCGACGTCAACTTTTGGAATCGCTTCGATCCGCGGGAGCGATTCTGGGCAGCGAGAACACGACAGTTTCACGGCGCCCATGTCACCACCGGCCACCGTCTGTGGTCGACGCTTCCGTTCCTGCGCCCGCTCGTCACGGTCATCGCCGACACCGTGGCCGATGGCCTCGACGAGGACGGCGCGGGGTGCCACGACCTCCTGGGCACTAGGTGCGACCCCTACGTCAACCAGATGCTCAGCGGGACCAGCTACGACTTTCACTGCCACTCCAACCTGGTGCGGGCAGTCATGCCGTTCGGCCTGACCGAGTTCGATATCCACGACGTCATCAACGTCTTCCAAGTCACCGGGCTGATGGCCAACGACGAGCGCTACTTCATGAAGCCGTGCCCGCGCGCGCCGGAGACTTCTTCGAGGTGTTCTGCGAAATCGACCTCCTGATCGCCGCCTCGACGTGCCGGGGGGCGATCTGTCGGTCCCGCTGTGGGGACCCGACGCCGGCGCGGAGCCGATCGCAACCCGATGTGGCCGAAGTCTTCGACGTGCCTGACGAACTCCTGACGGATTGGTGTCCGCCCCGCTGCGCCGGCTGCGCGGATACGCACGGGCTGCGGACCGACCCTTCCCCCGGCCGACGCACCCCCCGCTCACCGAGGCGCGTCTGGTTGCACAGGAAGCACCGGCTGCCCCGGCCCCGGCCCCGGTCGACCATGCCGGCTGACGGTGGTCTGAAGGCGGCGTTGGGCGAGGTGCTCCCGCGCCGGATCGGCGCGGCCGAGATGATCTCGGCGACACTGCGCGACCGGATCCTCGACGGGCACCTGCGCACGGGTGACTCGCTGCGCGAGGTGGAGGTCGCCGAGACCTTCGGCGTTGCTCGCAACACGGCACGGGAGGCCCTGAAGGTGCTGACCCTGACCGGCCTGACGGTGCACGAGGTCGATCACGGTGTCCCGTCCGTCGGCTAACGCCGGACGAGCTCGACGCGCTCTACGGCCTGCGGAGGATCCAGGAGAGCGCGGCCTGCGATCGAGCGGGTGGGCTCTCGGACGAGGAGCTTCTGGCGCTCACCACATCGCTCGACCACCACGAGTCGGCCCTCCAGCGCGGCGATGTCTTCGCCGTGGCCGCCGCGAATCGTCAGTTCCACCGTGCGATCATCGAACTGCTGTACAAGTGCGCGAGTGAGCAGCAGCTCAAGCAGAGCGCCAAACATGAGCTGTCGCTCGTCCTCGTGCTCCAGGACGCGGCGATGTAGATGACCGGATGTCGGAGCGCGACGGGAGCTGGTCGAGCCTTCAGGGACGGCAGCCGGAGCGCTGCAGGGCCGCGCTGCAGGAGTACTGGAGGACTCGCGGCACAACCTCAAACGGTGGGCGACGGAATGAGCGCGGCCGCCGCGGACATCGTCGCCGAAGCGCGGCGGCTCACCGATGGGGCACAGCAGTCGGGAGTCACAGTGCGCCGCTCGGGGCCTCGCCGTTCACGAGCACGCACCGTCTCCCATCCGACGCTCTCTCGTGAGTACAAGGACATCGATCTCGTCACCACTAAACGTGAGTCGGGTCGTTGGAGAAGCTGAGAGAGCGCTACGAGCGAGCGATCATGCGCCAACGGACCGCGGCGTGTCTATGACCGCGCCCGCGACGACGTGTCGTCGGCAGCTCGAGATGTGTCCAGCTGCGCTGACTGACGGCCATGTCACCGACAGCGTGCCCGCGAGCTGCTGCTGACGAAGTCCAGGTGGCAGAGCTCAACGCAGGATGAGGTCGACATCGCATCGATGCCGCCACGACATCGGAGAGCCGACGAGCAGACGATCATGGCGCGCGAGCGCCGGCTGGGCGCCGACTAGGGACATGGCGCCGACGAGGATGAACACGGAGAGGGCCGAGCACCCGCGCAGCTCTGCCGACGGAGCGAGCACGTCGCTGAGCGACTCGAGCGCCTGTGCGCGGATCGAGGAAACGAATCACGCGGCTGGAGATGCGCAATGCGGGCGACAGAGCGGGACGACAGCGAAGAGTCGGTGATAGACGCAGAGGGCGCGGCCCGCGCGCGACCGACCGATCGGCCAGTTCGCGATGATGAGCAAGCAGCAGCAAAGAGCCCACAAACTGACCTCCCTTCGGCTCCGCGCGACGGCGAGAGCTGACCGTCGGAGCACGGTTTCGTACAGCGCCAGTGCATGACGATCGAGGTGAACGAGACGTGATTAGGGAAGAACGCCGAACCAACGCGCTCTCCATCTGATCCAGGGACAACTTGGCCCCCTTCCTTCGCGACAGGCGCCGCGAGGTTCACACCCGCCGGTCCCGGCAGGCGTCGTCCCCAACATACTCGCGCCGCCATAGGTAGACAACTCAATCAGGTTATCTAAGGAACTAAGTGGGTTCGCTTTTGCACGAGGAGCGGCGATGTGGGTTTACCAGCGGCAGTTTGGTAGTGTGTAAAAAAAAAAAAAAAAAAAAAAAAAAAAAAAAAAAAAAAAAAAAAAAAAAAAAAAAAAAAAAAAAAAAAAAAAAAAAAAAAAAAAAAAAAAAAAAAAAAAAAAAAAAAAAAAAAAAAAAAAAAAAAAAAAAAAAAAAAAAAAAAAAAAAAAAAAAAAAAAAAAAAAAAAAAAAAAAAAAAAAAAAAAAAAAAAAAAAAAAAAAAAAAAATTGATGTCGCGTTCGCTGGCGGAAGCGATGCATTATGCCTTCTGGTAAAGCAACCTGGATCCGCCTACAGCCCCGAAGTGGTGCGCCCACCCCGAGTCTGGCGATCGCATTGGTAGACAGGCCAGCGTGACGCACGGCGGCAGGAGGATCGCGATAGCTTATGCAAACTTCCGGGCAACGGATTTCAATCGAGGCGCGAGGTGGGCGTCTACGCAGCTCCACCGGCATCGTGAGCGCCGCTGGTCAGCCGGCGAACGGCCTGCGCCTGTAGTCGATACTGGGTACGGCGGATCGGATTGGCCTTGCCACTCTAATCCCTGAGCAGACGCGCTCTGGCTCCGGAGGTGCGGATCTCATCGCCGCTCCGACCAACTGGCCCGATCATCCCGACGCTGGACGGGAGGCCACTCGATCGATCGGCATCACGACGCGTACCTCAACAGCTGTTCGTCTCGATCCGCGATCGCTGCGGACCGAGCGCGGACTGCACTCGAGGGAGGCAGTGTCATCGCCGGTCCTGACGCGGCTGCACGCGGGTCCGATCGAGGACCGAGGCGCGGAGGTCATCGTTGCCGAGTGTGACCTCGCGCAGACGCGCGACAGCGACGTGGCGAAGAATACGAATGTTCGCCGACCGGCGGGCGGGGCACTATTTGGTTTAACGATGGCCATGGTCCATCGCGTCACTGCACCGAGACTGAAATCGTCGTAGGGCAGGCGTCCATGAGGGTGCTGGTTGAAACGAGGTCGCCTGCGCCGCTTGAAAGGCTAGGCCACTCTGGTGAGCTTCAGCTATGAGAAGGCCACAATGACGGTCGCCAGCAACAAGCCATTCGGCCGCCCACGAACGCTCTAGTCCGCCACGCAACTCGAATAGGAAGTACGGTCCGCCTACCGCGGCTGCTTCAGTCTGGCGACTCGCGGTTGCCAGAACTGCCAGCACGTGATGTCGCGGAGCAGCCATGAAGCGGAGACGTGATGCTTATGCGAGGCCGGCCTTCGACGCGCAACGGATTTCACGAGCGAGGAGTCCTTCGGCGACAACCCGATCATGCGAGCTGTCGGCCGCGCGCGATCCCTATGCCGCGATTCCGCTGCTCATCAGCGAGCCGGACGCGCAATCGCTTCGCGGCGATCGTGGTGGTGTCGCGGATGCGGCGCTGTTCCGCCAGCCCCGCGAACGCTTGAACCCTTGATCTACTGTCGTGCCCAGTGCGGCTCGGCGAACGCTTGAGCATCGACGTATCTGCCGCGGAGCGCTGCCTGCCCGAACTGGTAGACGATCGCGCCGGTCGGGGCATGCACGTCTCGGTCGCCCCCGAGCGGAAGCTGAATGATCGGCCGCTCCTCATCAGCGATGCGCATCAGCGTCGGCACCGAGGGACCTTGCAGCGCGACCAGGGGAATGTGGTAGGCGCACGCAACCTCGTCTGGGTTGGGACGCACTGCACTGACGTCCTGCGCCCACAGGACGATTGGTGCGATGCGATAACCGGAACCGGTGCGGTAGTCCGGAAGTCTTCCGACTACGTGCGACGGTGTCAGCAGCAGGCCCAGCTCCTCACTCAATTCGCGCAACGCCGCATCGATGATGTCCTCTCCCGGCTCGACGCGGCCGCCGGGCAGCGCGAACTGACTGGCGTGCGCCGTCAGGTTGGCGGCTCGCTGGGTCAGGAGGAACCCAACCGTGCCGTGGTCCTCGCCGACCACCAGCGCAACGGCCGCCAGACGGCCACCTTCAAGCGTGAGCGGCCGTTGCCCAAACACTTGACTGAGCCGCCTCGACAGCAGTGCCCTGTCCATAGAAATCGGAGGGGCCGGCCCGGTGCGAGCGCCGACTGGCTCACCATCGACGCTCAAGACGACTACCTCCCATCGTCCATGGAGACACGCGCCGCGGCGCAGCAGAGTTCGGCATCGTGGGACCCTATCGACTCATTCGCGGGCTCCTGCGAGAGGGCTTATCAGAGCGCACGACATTGGCGAGCGCTACGCCGCGTTTGGGGCGACGCCGACGGGCTACGACTCCGCGGAGTGTGACCGCAGGGTCTCGAGCCTCGCCGCTCGTCCCTGAAGAGTGTCCCCGCCGATGAGCACCTCCGGCGCATCGAGCTGGACGGGCCTGCCGGTCGTGCACGTGCTGAGTAGCAGCGTGATGAGTACATGACCGTAGGGCCACCGCGCAACGCCCCCGTCACGCGCGAGATGCTGCACGGTCGTCTCGGGCTCGGTATGCCCGATCTCCAGAGGCACACCAGAGGGCGGGTACACGACGACCAGCGGCTCGCCGCCATCCATTTCATGGCTGATCTGGATCGGATGCCGCCACTCGAGCCGACCGTCATCGTTCCCGGACGCGCACCACGCGGAGTACGGAGAGGAAAGTCGGTCCAATTTCTGTTGGTTGCCGGCCTGCTCGCGATCACGGCCAGGTGGCGCGCCGACCTCAATCAGCGCGATCACCAGGAGGCCGGCTTGGAGCTCGGCACCGATCTCCACCTGGGCGGCACCGTCATACCAGTCCCGTCGCTGGCGACCCCAAGGCTGAGAGACTACGTCGTCGAGCGGTCTGGCCAGAGCGTTGGGATCATTGAGCCGCCGCATAATGCTGAGGACGGTCTCGGCAAAGTCCCGGTCGACGGCGATGCTCTCATCAACACGATCGCGCCACAGCTCAGAGAACCGCGTCAAAGCCATCAGCAAATCCTACGGTCCTGCCCGACGGCTCCTGGCATCGAGCAGATTTCGCACGAGCGACGGTCACCGCACGGAGGCGATGTAGGTCTCCAGAGCACGCGCAGCGACTTGGGGCGTGCGGTCCGGGCGCAATAGCTGGACGTGGCGGCCGTGGATGAACTGCAGACCACCAATGATGATCCACGCGCGCACAAGCTCTCGGTCGAGCGGCGCCGTGCGTGGTTCGGCGAAGTAGCCGGACACAAGCCCGCCCACGAGCTGCTCGGGGATGCCGCTGTGTCCGTGGTCCATGAGCCCGATGAAGGCGGCCCGACCGAGATCCAGCCCCAACGGTGAAACCGAGGCCGTCTCCCAATCCAGGAGCGTTCCGTGACCAGTCTCATCGTCGAGATAGTTGCCGCTGCCGGGGTCGCCATGCGTTACCACCGCGCGATCGACGCCGGCGACCTGCCTGATCGCGCGATCGATCTCGTCTGCGAGCCCATCCGTGAGCAGCGGACCGACCAGACCGAGGCGATCACGGTGGTCAACCACGAACTGCGCAGTGCTCACCGTCGGGAACGGGCAATCTGAGACGGGCACCTCCAGCAACGCCGCGAGATCACGCCCGAATCTGCTCCACCCCTCGGGCGTAATCGTGCGGACCCCGCGTTCACGGGAAACCACGAGAAAACGCTGGCCAAGCGTGGTGTCCCCCGAGGCCACCACGCGCGGAACGCACACCCCGTGGGCACCTAGGAACCGCAACGCCCGTTCTTCATCAACGAGCCGACCGTGCTCCCCTTGGATCTTGACGACGACCGACTCCCGGCCGACCCGGCCGTATCGGGTCTCATTCTTGGATCCACCGCTCGCCAATCGACCCAGCGTGACGCGACGCCCATCGCCCAACGCGATCGTGTTCACCATTCGACAGACTAAACCCGGAGTTCGTCTCCGGGGTCCGAGACCGCGTCACTCATGACCTCTCCTCAACGCGAACGGGTAGGAGGCTCACGACACCCAGCTGCCGTTCTGGGACAGATGGTTTTCGTTCGCCGGATCGGCCCCTGAGCCGACGAGCGCTTTGGGCGAGGAGGAATCGGCAACGCCGCGCCCCTTGGCAAGTGCTTGGCCGCCATTCCGACAACGCCGAGTCGGATGAGCCGGCGATCGCGGTGCTGCGCCAGTGGCGATGCCCTCAGACTGGGTCCTCAATGCTCAGGAAAGCGTCCATATGCCTAATCACAGTGTTCGCGAGCGCCGCGTTTGCCTCTGCCGCTTTCGCGCATCCACCGACGGTTGACGCGACACATTCCTCGCAGTACGTCGCGGGTGGGGTGCCCGCCGCCGCCACGGATCTCGGCGCCCGTCACGGGCAGGACTGCAACGAGAAGGAGTACCACCGCGACACCTGGGACTGCATCACGGAGTACTACCTACAGCGACCCAACGGCAATCGGATCTTCCTTGCTTTTGGCTCAGTTGCGTGGACCGGGACCTACGTGAACCCCTATGGCCCCGGGAGGTTCGGACCCTCGCACGCACTTCTACAAGCCGAGCTCGTGGGTCCGCGACTGGCACCGCGACGGGGCGGGCTGCCTAGCAAAATGGCAGGTGAGCGGTTATGTCGTGAGCAACATGCCCTGCGTGTCGGTCGCGGACGCGATAGAGCACGGCGACTTCCGAATCGGCTACATCTCCGGCACCGGAACCGGTGACTGGCCCTGGATCTTCAGCTTCCCATGCACGCGACACGGCAACTGGACCACCTGCCGGAACAAGGTCGGCGACGAATACCGGTACCGCGGACGTTTTGAGTCCCGGCCCGGTGGCCGCGACCACGTCTAGCCCGGACCCGCGCCCTTAGCACCACGCCGACGCTCGCTCTGTGTTTGGAGCAGGCGCCGTCACGGAGCCTCTCCGGCGCTCGCTTGCGTCGCGATGAGGGCGTCCGAGGGTGCGCTCCTGGGCCGACGAAAGCGAGTCCATCGGGTGCTGCGCGGCTATCAGGCGGCTGGGATCGCCTCTGCTGCTGCGGCCCTGAGCATCTTCTGGTCGTAGGTGGCCACGGTGGACTTGGTGTGCCGGGCGGTGGCCAGGCAGTAGGCGTCAGGCAGGCTGATCGGATGGCGGCCCCGAAGCCGGGCCGCGTCGATCGCGATCGCTTCGTTAGGCAGCTGAACTTCGATCCCGAGAGCGGCGATCGCCTCCCGGGCGATCGTCAGAGTCCGAGCGTCGGCGGCTGGAGCGACGAGGACCTCGGTGAGATTGATGGCGCTGATCGCGACGGTGTCCTGGCGGGCGCGCCACTCAGTCAGCCACTGCCGCGACTGAGCGTGGTGGGCGTTGCTGCTGTCCAGCGCGCCGAGGAGCACGTCGGCGTCGATCAAACGCTTCACCGCTGGGCGTCTTCAGCGTCCAGCGTGTCCAGGTACCCCGCCGGATAGGCGCCCGTGAGCGCTCCCAACGCGCTCTCGAACGTCATCGCGGCCCGCCGCACACGCAGTTCGCCATCGCCGGCGGGTTCGACGGTCACAGCCTCGCCGGCACGCAAGCCGGCTTCGGTCAGCGCCGACACCGGGAGGGTGATCTGATTCTTCGTAGAGATCCTCGTCATTCCTTTACCAAGGTAGTAAAGGGGACGCTGATATGGCGTCCAGGCGCTCGCGTCGCAGAGCAGGCGCCCGCCGGCGGCCTTCGGGCGCATGGATCCGAGCGTCCGCCCTTGGCCGGGCGGCGGTCTGGGGTGGAGGCGTTGCAGCGACCGGGCCGTTGCTTTCACGCGGTAAGACTGGCGCGGATATGACGCAGCGCCGCGCGTCGGTGCTTATGCAGCGCGACGAGCGCGACGCCGTTGGCGCCCTTGGCGCCCTTCCTACCGCGCGAGGGAGGAGGCGTGGCTGAAGCTCAGGTCTAGACTTTCACCGCCAGCGCCAGCTCCCGCTTTTTCCGAGGTGGCCGCATGCCAACATCTCGCCGATGCGCAACGGGCAGCTGATTCCCAGACGCACGCCGCAGGCGCGGGCGGTGACTGACCGAGTCCAGGTCGTCATGGAGCTGACGTCACGACTCAACGTGCTGGGTCACAGCGACCTCCAGGCGCGTGCCGCGCTGCTGAGCGAGATCCTCGGTCGGGCTATGCCAGAGACCCTCACGCTCTATCCGCCCTTTTATTGCGACTACGGCCTCAACCTGGAGTTCGGCGAACGGGTCTTCGTGAACCAGAACTGCTCGTTCTATGACATGGGTGGCATCACCATCGGGGACCGCACGCTCATCGGTCCCGGTGTCACGCTCACCACCGCGGGCCATCCCGTCGAGCCGGCCGAACGGTTCGACGGGATCACGACGGCACCCATCGTGATCGAGTCCAATGTCTGGATCGGCGCGAACGCGACGATCACCCCCGGCGTCCGAATCGGCTCAGGATCGGTCGTCGCCGCCGGTGCGGTCGTCGCAAAAGACGTCCCATCGAACTGCATCGTGAGCAGCAGCGGCTACATCAAGCGCCGCGATCTCCACCCGGCTGGCGACTGCTCGCTGCCAGCGGGTGCAAATGCCCGGATTGATCTGTAGGCGGATCGGTCGCCGGCAGCCGCGGCCTTCCCTCGGATCGAAAAAGGCAGGACGGGCGCTCTCTCGCGCGCCGTCAAGGCTGCATAGGCATCGCGGGCCTCTTGGATCGCTGGAGCCGGCAGCGCTCTTCATCCCTATGCGCGAAGAGGACTCGCGCGCACCGCCGAGGTCCACGAGGACGACGGCATGGCCCGCGTCAGCCGAGACCTCCCTACGTCGCGGAGCGAGCGCGCGCAGGGGTCGATCTGGGACGACGAAAGCAGGAGTCCGGGAGCCGTAAGCTTCAGCTCGTGGCCGCGGCAGCCCGAAGCTTTGATCCGGAGAGCGCTGGCGCTCGACACCTTGCCCGGACCTGGCTTCCGCGGCTTGAGCTCTGGGGTGAAGATGCTGCGCGGCCCGATCATCGTGACCGACAACCACGTGTTGCATGAGGGCGACGTGATCGAGGTGCCCTCCGATCACGGCCGTCAACTCGTTGAGGATGGATCCGCCACTCTCGTCCGCCGCCGGTTCGCGTCGGCTCACGAGTAGCTCTCGCCGATTGGATCAGCCAGCCGTGCGCTTTCGTCGCGGAGCGAGCGTCCGAGCCCCCAAGCCGCGTGATCGAAAGCAGGTCTCCTGCCGGGAGACGGGGAGCGGAGACGACACCCGCGACCGGCATGCGACGGCCGCTGCTGGACCGGCTCGCGCCGGCGGGTAGTACTTGACAGCAGTGAGCGCGGCGGTCCTTGTCGCGGTCCCGGTGCTCGCATAGGCTCCTGGGATCCCGGCCAGCCCCGAGAGCCAACTCGTCCTGAAGCGCTTTGCCGACCACGCACGCGAGGTACTCGTTGCGGGCGGCTGGCGCTGCCTCGATCATGTGCCGCCGGACGGCAGTTCGATGTTCCTTGGCCGCTTTGAGCAGGATCTCGGTTCGGACTGCGACGCAACGCTCGAGCTCATGCTCGAAAGCGGCCCGGAGGTGTTCGGCGGTTCGCTCCTGGGACCAAGCACCAGGTCGACGCGCGCTTCGGTCGGTGGTGAGATTGGGGTTCGCCATCGCCAGGCCAGCGTGCTGCTCCAGGCCGCTGGCATACGGGACGCCGACTGCATGACGATCGACCTTGAGGAGCTAGTTGATGACCACGATCAACAGCTGCCTGTATTCACCGACCTGAGGGGCGCCATCAGCGCGGCCCAGCAACTTGCCGATGCAATTCAGCGGTGGGGCATCCCATTCGTGCACGAATACGCCTCTCCCGACGCGATGATCACGTTCGTCAACGCCGGCAGGTGGACCACCCGGGTTGCGTCCACTCCGGGGCTGCTGGTCGCAGCGCTACTCATCACCACCGGGCATCCAGACCAAGCTCGGACCTCGCTTGCCACATTCCGCGCGCAAGTCCCGAAGGAGTTTCTAGACCACTTCGATACCGACGCAGCCGCCCTCACCGACCAGCTTGGCTAGCTGGCGCGCGCCTGCGCCGCTACTGCGTTGGCGGACTCCGAACCGTCGCGGAGGAGGCGTCCGCGGATGGTGGTCCTGAGAGGCGAAAGCGCGCGTCCCCGAACCGGGACTGAGCCGGGGGTCAGGTCGAGCGCCGAGCAGCGAGCCGCTGATACTCACCGACGACGTCTGGGTCGACGATGTCGCTCGCCTGCGACAGACGAGCCTCGATCCCCGCCGCGACTCGGGGATTTAGTTGGCCAAGGCAACCAGAACCTCTAGCGCGAGGTAATACTCGCCGGCGTGCACGAACTCGCGATACCGAGGCGTGAGGAACTCATCATTGAACTCGGCCACCAACGGGCTCAGCGCCTGAAGTTCAGCTCCGAGCTCGGCAGAATCGGTATGGGGGCGTATCTCGACCACGGCCAGCCAGACCATTCTTGCGGACCAGGGCGACGGCTACGCCAAGCCGCCGCCCCGGCAAGTGGACGCGTCGCGGAGCGAGCGTGCGCACCGACCTGATTCATTCATGAGAGCGAGCGTTCGGGGCCGTGCTCTGATGCTGTGCCGAGAGTGTTGCGCATGCCATGGCTGGGAGGGTGGGTTGAGCTCAGAAGACCAGGAGGACGATGGGGCAGGGCCAAAGGACTCGTCGTCGGGGCCGACGGCGGGAGCCCTGGATGCGAAGCTGCACCGAGGGTTTGAGTTGAATGATGCAGGCAGCGTCGACGAGGCGTTCGCGGTGTGGGACGAGGTGCTCGCCACAGACCTTGAGGCTGTCGGGCAGGACGCTGGACTGGTCGTCGCCGACACCATGCACTTCAAGGCCTACGCGCTGTCTGAGCGAGGCCAGACGGGCCAAGCAGAAGCGCTCGCGGGCGCGCCGCCGAGCTTGCCGCGTTGATTGATCTTCCGCGCGCCCAGGTGATCGAGGCAAGCGCATCCAGCTTGCAGGCACGGTTGAACCTTGATCGCGGTGAAACCGGCCTGGCTGTCCGGCTGATCGAGCAGGTCGCCGCGAAGTTCGCAGACAGTGACCTCGCCGAGGCCCGGCTGTCCGCGGCTCACGGGTTGCACCGAGCGGTCTGGATCTACCTCAAGCACCGAGACCGTGCTCGCGCCCTGTCCGCCGCGACCCAGCTCACGAGGATCCTTTGCCACCGGCTGGAGGCGTCAGATCTCATCCAGGCAGCGGAGGTGCTGCTGTCCTGCGCGGAGACGTTGACCACTCAATCCGCGTGGCGTCTCCCGTCGGCTGAGCTTGGCGCCCTGGCGCAGTCGATAATCGACACCGTCCTCCAGATGGCCAACGAAACCGGCGGAGAGGCGCGGGCTGCTGTTGCCCTGAGCGCCCAGATCGCCGCGGGTGACCTGCGCGGGCGCGAGCATCGCTTCCATGCCGCCTACAAGACCAGCCTTGAACGACCACTCGTGGTCGGCGAGAACGAACTGTCGGCCCTCCAACAAGTCCAAGCCGCCGCCCAACAAGCGGGAGCGCGCTTTCGCTCGATCAGATTGATCGTTGTCCGCGCCGATAGCCTGGCCCAGCTAGGGCGGAGGAGCGAAGCACTCGCGGTCCTGGATGAACTCCTCGCGCAGCTTGACGCGACTCCCGGAACCACAGCCCGCGGTGACGCCTTCTTCGTCCGCCAGGCACGCAAGGAAATCGCGGTCTGACCAACCTGCCTCGCGTACTGCTTGCGTCGCCGAGCGAGCGCCCGGCGGGACGAACTTCGCCAATGGGAGCGAGCGCGAAGCTCAATACGACGCGAGGGTGGAGATGACGCCGACCGCGCCGCTGCCGCTTGCGACCAGGAGTCCTGCGAGCCACATCCAATGTGAGTTGGACTGCGAAAAGCTGATCGAGACGTTGGCCGCGCCGGTGAAGATGCACCATCCCGACAGCAAGCAGGTCGTGGCCAGCCAGCTCCACAGCGCCGCGCGGCGCCGGCCAGTGGCGACCGCCCAGACAAGCGTGCACGCGGCGAGCGTTGCCGGGATCGCCAGACCAGCGACCTGAACGACTGACCCCCACGCACCAGGCGCCCATCGACTGCCAGGACTGCAGCCGTCCTCGCAGTTGTATGAGGGCGACGAGACCATGGCCGCGACGAACAAGAACACCAGCGTGGTGCCGACCGTCACCACCGCCGTGACCGCTGTGCCCAGGATGCGCCATCCGCTCATCCCAGCCCCGCGATCCCTAGATCATCAGCGCCCACCTGCACGGGGTCGGCCCTAAGGGCGTCGGAGATGAGACAACCGCCCGCCAGTCGTCACTTGTCCAATCGTCGCCAAGCGAGCGCGCCGGGGCGGCCGCTGTACAGAGCGAAAGCATCAGCGACAGAGGACCGGAGCGCCGCACCGGCCGCCGAGAGTGCCGCGGCAGACTCCGCCCGTGGTTGACGCCTGCTTCTCGGTGCCGCGTCTGGCAGCGGTCTACGACGCGCTGGACGGTGCGCGCGACGACCTGGAGCCCTATTCGGCGATCGTGGCTGAATTGGAGGCCCGGTCGGTCCTGGACGTGGGATGCGGCACCGGGGTTCTGGCGTGCGAGATGGCCCGCTGTGGCCTGCAGGTCAGCGCTGTCGATCCGGCTCAGGCCTCGGTGGCCATCGCTCAGAACAAGCCGTTCGCTGATCGCGTCCGGTGGCTCGTCGGGGGCGTGGAGGCGTACGACGGACCGCCCGTCGACGTCATCACCATGACCGCCAATGTCGCGCAGGTGTTCGTCGAGGACAAGGACTGGGACGAGTGCCTGGCCGCGTGCCGGCGATCCTTGCGACCCGCAGGTTGGCTGGTGTTTGAGACCCGCGATCCGCAGCGGCAGGCCTGGCTTGACTGGACCCCAGAGCGCACCCGCCGCTCCGCGCCGGCTCCCGAAGGCGGCCAGGTGACTGCGTGGTGTGAGCTCACCGACATCGCCCTGCCGCTCGTCTCGTTCCGCTGGACGTACACCTTCGATCGCGACGGGGCGGTCCTCACCTCCGACTCCACCCTGCGATTCCGCAAGCCTCGAGAGCTGACCGACAATCTCACCGTCAACGGCTTCAGGATGAGAGAGATCCGCGACGCACCGGACCGGCCAGGTGCCGAACTCGTCTACCTCACGCAGCGCGCGTAGACGCCCGCTCGTCGCCGAGCGATCGTCCGAAGGTGCTGAGGGCCGGAACGCAGAGCAGGTGTCTCGCTCGTTTCCGGCTAGAGTGCGTCCGCTCGTCTCAGAGGACGGCGGTACAGCGCTATCGGCTGTTGCGCGTGCTCGATCTCAGCCTCGACCTCGAACCCGGCCTTCTGAAGGGCGCGGACCGACCCCTGGTTCGTTCTTCCGATCGTCGCGACTGGGCTGCTGGCGACCCGCCCGGCTTCCGCGAGATCGCTCAGCCGCCCCACCACCGCGCGGCAGCTGCCGGCTGCGTCAGTGGTCGGCTCCGTGACCCGGAATTCTAGTCGTCGCGCCGCCTGCGCATCATCGTCATGAAGCGCAAGGTGAGGAAGATCGCTGCGAGTATGCAAAGGACAACGATCACAATGATCGATCCGCTTGAGGCCGCCGTTCCAAGCATGCTTCGGCTCCTTCCTGAGTACGCCGCCTTCGATGACGGTCATGCGCGGGCGGTGCTAGCGATGCGGTAGTACCCGGATTTCGACTTCCCTGAACTGCTCGTGACTTCTGTTGGGACGCCATCTGTGCAACCGTCGCGAAGCGGGCGTCAGAACCTCCGCCAACGGGTTCGAAAAGCAAGCATGCCTGGAGCCGACCGCAGATCCGGTGTGTATGCGCGATCGACGGATCTGCTGATTTGAGCGCGCTCGTGACGGGAGGAGTTACGGCGTCGGCGTTCTGGCAAGGAGGCGGTGGATGAGGGGTCACGAAATAGCACGCTTAGGGGCGTGGGTCTTCGCCCTCGTATTCGGACTCTTCACCCTCTTTCGGGTCGCCGAGGCCTGGATCCGGCCACATCAGGCGACAGCGCTGTTCGTGACCACCTCCGTCACCCTCGTGATCATCGGCTGCGCCTTGACGACGCTCGGGGTCAGAGCACTCCGCCGCCGGCTCCACAGATGAGAACCGCGGTCTATCGACGGCCGCTCCCATCGAGCTGGAGAACGGCCCGGGACTGGTCAGCTTCCCAGGTTCCCCAACGCTTCTTTTAGTGTCTGCCAGATCACCTTGAGCAGGATCCTGCCCCACCGCCTCCACCTTGATTCGCCCACGTCGCCATCGTATCCCGACGGCAGACTTGCGGATTCGTCGCCAAGCGCAAGTCAGCGTGGGTCTGCTCAGCGGATCGAAAGATGGCATGAGCAGGTTGACTCGCAGCGGCTTGGTGGTCCGGCTTGCAGGTGGCCGGTCCTCCGTGTCGAACGACCGTTGTTGAAGGCGCGCGCGGTTGCAGCCCGCGCCCGCCGGATCATTCGAGCTGGAGGTACCGACCGTGGCTGACGGTATGGCATCGCTCGGGCGTGACAGCGCGCAGACGGTGGTGTGCGCCCCGTTCGTGCTCGGCGTGGCTCCGGGTGCGATCGTCGCGGGGTTTGATGTGCATCGCCGGCAGATCACCGTCGACGGGTTGGACACGCTGTCGGGGGAGTTGTGGCGCGGTCAGCTGGACTCAACTGCTGCGGCGGTCCAGGAGTGGGCTGCCAGGTTTGCGGGTCGTGAGATCCATGTGGCGGTGGAGGCGTGCACCGGCTGGCTGTTCGTGTGCCGCGCCCTGGAGGCGGCGGGTGCGGTGGCACATCTGGCTGAGCCGGTGGAAACCAGCGCGCTGCGGGGCCGCAAGCGCCGCGCCAAGACCGACCGGGCGGACGCGAAGTGGCTGCGTCAGCTGCTGTGCGAGGGGCGGCTGCCGGAATCCTGGATCCCGCCCGAGCACCTGCGCCAGTGGCGATCACGCGCCAGGCTGCGCAACACGCTGCTGGCCGAGCGCACCAGCTGGATCCAGCGGATCCGCGCGACCCTTTATCACCACGGAGTCGCCGGCGCCCCGGATGACCTGCGCACGCTCGCCGGCCGTCAGTTCCTCGCCGAGCTCGAGCTTCCCATCGACGCGCGCGAGCGAGTCCGGGTGGCGCTGGAGATCATCGACATGCTCGAGATCCAGCTCACCGCCATCGAACGCGACCTGCGGAGCCTCGCGCGCCACCAGCCCGGCTGCCGAGCGCTGATGACCCAATACGGAATGGGCGAGCTATCGGCGCTGGTCACCCTGGTCGAACTTGGTGATGTGACGCGCATGCACGCTTCGCGCCAGGCAGTCAGGATGGCCGGCCTGGACATCGGGGTGCACCGCTCAGACCGCCACGCCCAACTCGGGAAGCTCACCCGCCAGGGCTCCGCGCCGTTGCGCTGGGCGCTGTTTGAAGCCGCGCAATCGGCCTGCAAGCCCGCCAGTCCTGATTACGCGGACTACCACGCACTGAAGGCGCGCGGGCTGTCACACAACCGCGCGTCGATGACCATCGCTCGCAAGCTCGCACGCCGCTCCTATCACCTCCTCCGAGCGCTCGGCCCCGCCGCGCTCGACCCACCCGATCCTCCCCCCTCCAACCGCTCCGACCAAGCCCACACGTCACCGATGCGTCCCAAGCATGCGGCCAGCTCCAGGAGCGCCCGAGGCACCCACGCCCAGCGTGGCGGCCCACGAAAGACAGAGCGGCCGCAGTCGCTCCAGCAGAACGACGACAAACCGGGACGGCGGCGGTCGCGCGCAAGTGGGGCGTGAGGAGCAGACAGAGCGGCCGCAGTCGCTCCAGCAGAACGACCGATCAACCATCTCGTCGCCGACCGCCACGACCGGCAGTCGCGCACCCAGATAAGGCAGGGCGTCCAGGAGCACGACCCCCTGGGAGGTACTTGACAACCCCAACGAGCTCAGATAAGCAGTCGTCCGCGACCCCAGTCCGGTGGCGGGCTCGTTGAGATGATCGAGTGAGAGAATCGGCTCTATGGCCTTCGTGATCCGCCAGTTCGTTGCGACTGATGAAGCGCCGTGGCTGCGTTGTCGTGCGCTGGCGTTTCTTGACACCGCGTATTTCGACGATGTCGTCCCCAGCAAGCAGTCATCAGACGACGCGATCGAGCTGGTCGCGCTCCACGACAGCCTGATCGTCGGGATCCTCGACGCCACACTTCAGGGCACGGTGGCCACGATCGAGACAGTCGCTGTTCACCCAGACTTCCGCCGACAGTCGCTCGCTACGCGGCTTCTTGAAGAGGGGATGGCCCGCGCGGCCCAGTGTGGTGCGACCGTCATCGAGGCATGGACGCGCGACGATGCGTGGGTGCTGGCCTGGTATCGCGCGCTCGGGTTCGTCGAGGACAGCCACTACCTCCACGTCTACGCCGATTATCGGGCCGGAGCCGGCGAGCCAGCCGATGCCGTCACAAGCCACCTCGGGCTGCAGGCGGTAGAGGTCTTCCTGAATGCAGAACTCGATGCGGAACCCGAGATGCGTCGTCGCTTCAAGCGCGTGCATGTCTGTCGTCGGCTCAGCCGCCCAGTCGTCGCCTGAGCCGTGACAGCCGGGAAGTCCAAGGTGGCGAGCTCGTAGTCGTGGAAGGATGGGTCGGCCGGGGATGTCGATCCGCAAGGGGAAGCTTGGTTGGGCCACTGCTGGCAAGAATGGCCCCGCCGACCTTGGGCCAGCGAGCGATCAAGGGCTCGTGTTGCGGCGCTGGTCGAACGCTCGACCGGGGTCAGGTCGGGTTCATCGACTGGGACTTCGCCGCGCCATGCCCACCCGATCTGGGACCTCGCGTTCGTCGCGTCCGCCTGGGTGCCGCTGCATGCCCGCAGTGTCGCTGCAGCCGAGGGCTTCACTCGATTTGCCGATCGTCCCCGCCGGCTGCGTCTGCTTCTCAACTCCTACCAGTACTCGGGAACCCTCGACGCGCTGCTTGACGCGGTGCAGGCCCGACTCCACGACCACATCCGCGGCGTACGCGAACTGGCCAATCCGGCGACCCCGCATTCATCCGCCTGGTCGCGGATGGCGTCCTCGACCAAATCAACTCCGCGCTGGCCGAACTCGATGCAGACGCCGACCTGCTCCGGACCTACCCTCACGACTGAAAGCGTCGCGATGCGATCGTCAGAATTGCCGCCAGCAGGTTCGGAAAGGGAGCGCCCACGAGCCGACCGGCCTGATGCTCATTCACGCCCCGCGACAGCGGTCCGCTAGGTGCCGTGATCAGCCCACGGGTCTGACGAGGCTAAATGAACCTGCCGGGCGCTGTCTCTGTGCCCGACGACGGTGCCTTGCACCTGCGCACCTATATCGGGGGATGCCAATGCGGTTGCCATCTGGTCGCCACGGCATCGATGATCTCTCCATCAGGCCGAGCGCTCCACGGCCGAGATCCAAGAAGATCCCGAACGGCTGACGCGCGACAACACGCCCACTGGCCTCAACCCCGACTGGGACGCGCTGCTTGACGGCCGCCCAGTCGGAGTCAGGAGCTGAGCGGATCGAGTCAAGGTCATCAAACTCCGGCGACCAGCCGATTGTCTCTGGATGCGAGTTTTCGAGTCCCGTCGCGTCGCGAAGCAGGCCGAATCTCCCGGCTATTCGCGGGAGAGGCGAGCGCTGCGCGGCGCCGACAGCGTCGCAGGGGGAGTTGGGGGCTGCGCGGCGCTACGGCGCGCAGGTAGCGGGCGGTTGGGGAGTGGCGGTGCCGGGCGGGTACGCAACGTCGTTCCCGTCCGGAGCGCAGTCGCCGACTTGGCGCGGCGTGTGATCGACGAACTCGGTCACGATGGTCTGAAGGCTCCACTGAAAGCTCGTCGTTGAGAGGTAGGACGGAATCTCGCTTCGCTTGATGAGTAGCGATGTCCGGGCTCCGGCCGTGCCCACCGATGCGCCGACAGACTTGTCGCTCACCCCCGGATAGCTCAGCTCGACCAGCCAACCGCGGTGGACCAGATGGGGGTCGCGGCCAAACGCGACGTCGACAAGCGGTGCCGTGTTCCCCTCGCCGTTCTCCTGACCGGTCATGCTGCGCAGAGTGAGCTCGAAGAACTCGTTGTGAGCTGGGGGCGCCTTCGTCTGCACATCGACGCATAGGGAGACGTCGTTGCGCGCGAGGCTGACTCGCGTGATGTCGGCCCCTCCATAGCCGCCGTCGTAGCCGTCGTGCAGCCTGTCGGGGACGTCTCCCGGCTTGTCCGCAGTGGGTTGCGGGGCTCCGGCGGTCGAACAGTCGATGTAGCGGCCGGGGGTCATGGTGGCAGCTCGGTCCGGTAGGTATGTCGCACTCACCTGACGCGTCTCGGCGGTTGCCGAGTGTTTCCGGCTGGTAGCGCTGCCGTGGCTGCTACGTGAGGCCTCACAGCCAGTCGTGGCCAGTAGGAGACCGAAGGTCAACAGCAGGCGTAGGCCGGCGACTGTGTGGCGGGGGTTGAGCGGGCGCACGCTCAGCCTCCATCGGTCCAACGCCGCAGATCGTGAGCCGCGCTGCGCATTCTGGACGCTAAATACCGCCGCTCCGGGATCGAGCCACTCAGCTTCGTCGCGGCGCGCTCCTCGGGATAGCCGGCGCGTAGCCCCCGCCAAGTCCCGACGGCCCGACAAGCTAAGCCGTCGAACCGTTGCTCGGTGCGCACTCGTCGACACCGGCACGGAGACCCGCGTTTCCGTTAGCGGCCGGAGACTTCCTTTCAACGTCCAGGATTTACGTCGGCTTCGCTGCTCCCGACGACCGCATTGACGAGAAACCACGCACGGATGGAGCCGCCCGCAAACCGGTGTCTCGCCGAGCGACCTTCGGAGGATGCGTTGCCGAGCTGACGGCTGCGGTTGGCGGCGCTGAGGGAGGATCCGTCAATCCAGTTGTTGACGTCCTGAAGGAGGACGAGATGGGAGCTTCTTCGCAGTTGGACTGCGCGGGTCGGCATCGCTCGCCGGCGACCCTGCCGGGATATCACCAAGGCCGTCCGCCCCGAAACAAGGGCCGGCGCTATCCGCCGGATCCGCCGACGGTGGATGAGATCGTGGCGGTGATGAGCGCGGCCGGTGACAGCCCGGACGGGATCCGCCTGCGGGCGCTGATCGTCGTGCTCTGGCGTTCGGGGCTGCGCATCAGCGAGGCGCTCGCCCTATCTGAGAGCGACCTTGACCTGGACCGCGGCGCGATCCTGGTGCGACACGGCAAAGGCGACAAGCGCCGCGAGGTCGGCATCGACCGCTGGGGCTGCGAACAACTCACGCCATGGCTCGCACTGCGCCAAGCGCTACCGGTCGGGCCGCTGTTCTGCGTGCTGCGCGGCACAACGCGCAGTCGACCGTGCGCGCCGGCCACGATCCGCGTCCAGCTGCGCGAGACAGCGGTTGGTGCCGGGGGAAGACGACGGTTCGCGCCCCACCAGCTCCGCCACGCCCACGCCGTTGAGATGTCGCGCGAAGGAGTGCCGCTGGTCGTCATCCAACGCCAGCTTGGGCACGCGAACCTCGCGATCACCTCCGTCTACCTGCGCGGCATCGACAACACCGAGATCATCCGCGCCATCCACGAACGCCACCCACCAATGATCTCCGCCACCGCCGGCCTACACGCTGGCCACTGATCAAACTCTCGGATTCCGCCGCCCCGGGCGCCGGGCGGCGGAACCCGGCCCCCAGCACTTCATACGTCGCGGAGCGAGCGTCAGGGGTCTGGTCGAGGAAAGCAAGCGCCGGCGCTACGGCTCGGATTGCTCTGGCCCGCCGCTCTAGCGGTAGCTGAGGCTGCCGCTGCTTTAGCGTGAGCGCCATGACGTTTGAGGTGGTCGCGCGTGGCCCGAGTCCGGAGGTTGTGGAAGGTCTGTTGGCGGGATTGCCGGAGTGGTTCGGGATCCGGAGGCCGCTCGGGAGTACGTCGTCGACGCGGAGTCGCTCCCGGCGCTGGTCGCGTTTGACGGCGCAGGGCAGGCAGTGGGGTGCTCGTCCATCGCCGTCATTTCCCGGAGAGCATTGAGATCCATGTGATGGCCGTCGCGCGCGGTTGGCATCGCCAAGGCGTGGGTCGGGCTCTGGTGACCGCTCTGGTGGCGCGCGCCGCCACGGAAGGCGCCCGCCTGATCAGCGTCAAGACCCTGGGTCCGTCAAACCCGGACGCTGGGTACGCCCATACGCGACGGTTCTATCGCGCGTGCGGCTTTCTTCCAGTCGAGGAGCTTCATGGGCTGTGGGGCGAAGGAAACCCGTGTTTGGTGATGGTCAAGCCGCTCAACTAAACGACCCTCTCGTCGCTTGGCGGCGGTCAGCGCATCCCGCGAGGAGATGGAACGCGGTAGCCCGGAGCCCTTGCCTAGGTATCGCAGGAGGCGGCTTCGTTCACCCTCGAAAGCCTCGCCTCATTGGTTGCCCCGGCGACGTCCTGGCAGGCGATGGGGGTTTCGCCGAACGGCAGCCGCTCCTGAAACTGCCACCGCTCGCCGTCGAAGACAAACAGGACGGCCTCGATAGGCGCGAGTGCACTGGCAACCGGTCCTGCAGCTCGGATGCGACTTCATCCAGCACATCCTCGCCCACGCTGTGCGCGACGGTGAGATGCGGGATCACATCATCAAACACGCCGCCGTAAGGCGGGGCTTCGGGCCGACGTCCGCGAGGGCGCCGGTCAACTCTCGAAGCCCATCGTCCGGGTCCGGAGCCAGGTACAGCACGCCCGGAAATTTCGCGGTCTGCTTGAAGACGACGTGTTGGAACGGCACCGTAGCGCAGACCTCGCGCAGCTCATCAAGCACGGTTGTGTTGAGGCGCTCGGCGGGGAGGAACGGATAGAGCACGGTGATGTGGGCGGGCATCCCGGCAGCGGCGGAGGAGTCAAACCGATGTCGCCAGCTCGACACAGCGGGCTCAACCGCCGCCACGGGCACCACGACCGCCGACTGGCCTCTTGCAACGGACACGAACAGATCCTCCCACTCCCATCGCGGGCAGACGGTCCAGCAGATCTCCTAACGAGTCTTGGATGACGAGCCTGGGAGAACCGAGTAGCGCTGTCGTCGCAATCCGATCGTCCGATTCGGTCCTTCCTCGGAGTGGAAGCGAGCGTCAGCCCGGTTTCAGCGTGGCCGGTAGGCGTCGCGTCGGTGCTCAATGCGCAGGACGATGACCTCCCGGGGGTCCTCTCGGATCCGGTAGAGAATGCGGTAGGTGCCTCGACGGGCTGACCAGATGCCGGTCAGTTCGCCGCGCAGAGGTTTGCCAATCCGGCGCGGCTCGGTGATCAGCGTCGTGGTGAGCAACTCGATGACGGCCGCAGCGACCGACTCGGGCAGCTGAGCAGAGAGGGCTCTCGCGGCAGGAGGGGTGACGACGATCTCGTACGCGTCGTCTGCGCTCACGAGCGCAGACGACGGACGGCGTCCACGCCACGCACGACCTCGCCACGGGCGTAGGCGGCATCAGCTTCGCGGATGTCGGCCAGCGCGTCGGGATCGCTGAGGACCGACAGCGTCTCCTCAAGCTCGGCGAGATCGACCGCGCTCATCAGGACGGCTGCGTCGCGCCCGTTGCGGGTGATCACGACGCGCTCGTGCTCGCGCTCGACACGATCGACAAGTTCAGAGAGGTGATCGCGAACTGATCGCAGCGGCTCCGTCGTCATGGACACAATTGTGGCGCTCGCCGACGAGACTGTCAACGCGGCCAGCGAGCGACCTCCTCCCGTCGCCGAGCGCAAGTGAGGAAGGGCTCTGAGCGGGAGAAGGGTTGCGAGCGTCCGCGCGCTATCTGGACGACCTGGTGGATGGTTCTATTCGCGCCCGAGGACGAGGTCGATCCCGGCGAGGACGCGGTTGAGGTAGGCGTCGGGTAGCTGAGCGGTGCGTTCGGTGATCAGGTCCCGGTCGATCGCCACGATCAGCGAGACATTGGCGACCGAGTCCTTGGGTAGGCCGGTGCTGGTGGCCGGCAGAAGCACATTGCCGGGGGCGCCGGCCAGCCGCTGGTTGCTGGTCAGGGGCACCACTACGGCGGTCGAGATTCGACTGGCGTTGAACGCGTCGCCCTGGACGATGAGAACAGGGCGACGAAACCCTGCGCCCGATCCGACGGGCTCCTCAAGCGACGCCCAGCAGACGTCGCCTTGGGAGATCACCATTCGCTGCGTTGAAGGGTGCGACGCGCGACGCGGTCGACCAATCCGGCCTGGTCAGCGGCCAGCTCGTCGGCGATCTCATTCAGGGCGCGGGTCACGACGGCGCTATCGGGGCGCTCGAGGTAGTCGGCGAGCGCCTCACGGTAGATCTCGCTGCGGCTCTTGCCCAGCCGCTCGGCGAGCTCATCGGCGCGCCGGAACAGATCGTCGGGGATCGACACCGCTGTCTTCATACCGAAAGTATAACCCGGGTGGGGCGCCAGCGCGCCGCCGGCGCGCCGACTCACGCTGCCGTTCGTCGCCATCCGAGCGTCCGGTGTGTCAATGGCCATCGGGTTCTCCCCACGGGCGGCCATCGGATCTCCCCACTGGCGGCCATGTTTTCTCCCCGCTGGTGGCCACGAATCTCCCCACCATCACGGGAACTGAGCTCGAGGTTTAGGTCAAGGGCTTGACTCCTTTGCCGGTGGTGGCTTGGGCGAGGCGGTAGCTGTCGGCGCCGTCGGTGGTGAGGATGTGGGCGTGGTGCAGGAGCCGGTCGACGGTCGCGGTAGCGATCGTCTTTGGCATCAGCTCGTCAAATCCGGCGGGGTGGATGTTGGAGCTGATCGCGATCGAGCGTTTCTCGTAGGCGGCGTCGATGACGCGGAACATCGCTTCTGCCGCGTCGGTGGAGACGGGGAGCAGGCCGATGTCGTCGATGACGATCAGGTCGGATCGGATCAGCTTGCTGATTGCTTTGTTGATGCTGTCGTCGGCGCGGTGGCGGCGGACGAGGACTGCGAGCGTCTCGAGGGTGTGCCAGGTGACGGTCTTGCCTTTGTCGATCGCGAGGTGCCCGAGCGCTTCGATGAAGTGGCTCTTGCCGGTCCCGGACGGGCCGCAGAGCACGAGCGTTTCGGCGCGATCGATCCATTCCAGCGTTCGGAGCGCGTTCTGGGAGGCGGCGGGGATCGCCGAGTCCTCGGAATCCCAGGCGTCGAACGTTTTGCCGGCCGGCAGCCCGGACGCGCGGCGGCGCATGCTGATCGTCGCGTGGTCACGGCCGGCGGCCTCCTCGGTCAAGAGCACTCGCAGGATCTCGGCAGGCTCCCAGCGTTGAGCGGCGGCGGTGGCGATGACGTCTGGTGCGGCTTTGCGGACATAGGGCAGCCGCAGCCGTCGCAGCAGCCGGTCGAGCTCGTCGGGCAGCGGCGGTGCCGCGGGTGTCTGAACGGTCATCGTCCGAAGCTCTCCCACGCGCGCGTGGATGCCTGCAGCGAGGCGTGCTCGGTGCGAGCGGGCAGCACGATCAACTGACCCTGAGCCTGCTGGTGGGCTAACACTGACGCGAGATCGCCGTCAGCAAACCGGCCGGCGTCGGCGCAGCTGTCCAGTGCGCGGTCGACTCGGTCGGCGCCGTGCAGTTTGGCCAGGTCGACGGCCTCGGCCATCTTGCGGCGGATCCGCTGGGTGCCCGAAGCCGCGGCCTGGGTCAGCCACCGCTCTGCTGCCGCTCCGATCCCCAAGAAGTCCTGCTCCTCGCGGGAGCGAGCCTTGGGACGGCGCTCCAAGGCGCCGGCCGGGCGGGGCGGGTAGTGCTCATCACAGATCCGCGGCTGCCCCGGAGTGGTCAGCCGATGGCGTGCGACCTCCCTCGGGCCCTGGGGGTCATCCGCATGCACGACGATCAGCTCATCGCCCTGAGCGCGGACCCACACCCGCTGATCGACGAGCAGATGCGGGACGGAGTAGACCGCCCCGCCCACGCTGATCGTGGACTGCCAGCCAACCTTGCGGGTCTGCCCAAAGCAGACGGTGTGCGGCATCCGCGGCAGGCGGTGCAGCCGCTCGTGCTCCTCGGCGAGCCGGATCACCGGTGCCTGCTGGGTGGAGCGGTGCTGACGGGTGTTGACGTGCGCCATCCACTCCTCACACGCCACCTCCAGCTCCGTCCAAGACGAATACTCATCTCGGAGGTTGTGATCGGTCGGGACCAGATCGGCCTTCGCGATCCGGACGGTCGCCTCCGAACCGCCCTTCGATTGCGGATCAGCGGGCACGCACGTCTGGATGCTCACCCCGTAATGGCGAGCGACCTGCACGATCTGCGGGTTTCTGACCGCGATCCCCGCGACGTGATCAACGCTGACCGTCTTCTCGTTATCGGTCAGCACATACGTCGGCGCGCCCCCGAACCGCCGCAGCGCCCGATCCAGGCCGAGCACCACCGAGGGCATCGTCTTGTCGACCAACGGCAGCACCACGCGATACCGCGACCACGCCAGCCACGCGCAGAACAACACCGCCTGCCGGCCGGCGACCGACGGCCCCTCGCCGTAATCGAACTGCATCCATAGCCCTGGCTCCGGGATCCACGGCCGGGTGCGACGACCATGTTCACGCCGCCACGCCCGCTTGGCCTCCGCCACCCACCGCCGCGTCGTGCGCTCTGACCCCGCATACCCCATCGCGACCAGCTTGCGATGCGCGACATCCGCCCGGACCCGGCCCTTGGAATGCTCCACCAGCTCCACGACCTTGCCCGCGAAGTCGTCCATCGCCGGCCGCGCCCGCCGCGCCGGCGCATTGCCGCCAGTCAACTCGCGCTGGCGCACCCAGTGCGCCACCGTCTTGTGATCACACCCCGCCAACGCCGCCGCGCCACGCAACGACCCCGTCAGGTCATACGCCTCAAGGATCTCCATCACTTCCTCCGGTTTCTTCAACCCGGCCTCCACACTCACGCTCGATAACCGCGCGAGCGTGACAACCGGCTGATCAGAACAAGGTTCTGGGGAGATCCGATGGCCACCCATGGGGAGATCCGGTGGCCATCAACGGGGAGATCAAACGGCCGCCCGTGGGGAGGTTCTCATGGCCGCTGTCATCCGGTGTGCGGCCGCGCGAGGCGAAAGCGGGCGCCCAGAAGGCCCGAGACAAACGTCTGAATGACGGAGGGCTGCTTCCCAATCCAGCCGACGGTCCGCGTATCGGTGGCGCATCGCGGAGCGCAGAAGTCCTGCCGCCGAAACCCTTAGGCAGCAGCCATTACCGAGGGTCGTTACGGCACTCCTCAACCGGATAGCCGGCTTCAACCCACTCCTCAAGTCCGCCCGGGAACTCGATCACGTGGTAGCCCAGGTCGCTGAGGCGCTGAGCCGCGCGAGAGCTGCGGCGACAGCTCAAGCTGCCACAGTAGGTCACGACGGTTCTCGCTGGATCCGGGATCAGCCGGGGGGCCTCATCAATGATCGTGTCCGAGGTTGCGAGCACCGCCCCTGGGAGATGCGCCTCCTCAAACCCCTCAGCCAGGCGGGCGTCAAGCAACAACAACTCAGTCCCGCCCTCCAGAGCGGTCTTCAATGCCGCCGCATCGATGGTCTCGATCTGCTGGATTGTCATCTACCGCTCCTTGCCGTTGCCGCCGCCAACACGAGACCGCGCGGCGGACCGATGATCGCGCGAACATAGCTCACACCCGCTGTCGAGTCCGACGGGCCGCCGCACGCGCGCAAACCACCGCCCTTCCTGCGAGTTGCGTCGTCGTCGCCATGCACTCAGCCCGGCGCGGCGATCTGAGCGGTGAGAGCAGTTTCGAGAACTACGCTCGGTGGCTGCCCAAATATTTCCCGCGGAGCGTGTAACAGTTGGGGGCGGAATCGACAGTGAGGATCATGGAGAGTCATCCTCAGAGCGATCGCAGCGCTGTCGAAGCTCGGTTTGCCGAGGTGTTCGCCCACTTGGGCTTTATCACGTCCTACGCACGTCACCGGGGCGCGCGTGATGCCGACGCCATCGCCGGCGAGGCGATGGCGATCGCCTGGCGTCGACTGGCGGACATCCCCGTCGACGACTCGCGGCCGTGGCTGATCAATACCGTGCGCAACCTGCTCTTGGCCGAGCGCCGGCGAGCGCCGGCAGCCGGGAGCCGATCGCTGGGCGACCTCGAGGTGGAGGCGCCTGACGAGCCGCTAGCGCCTGAGCTGGAGCTCGACCCCGAGCTCGCGGCAGGTCTGCGGGCCTTATCTGAGGAGTACCGCGAGGCACTGCTGCTCATCGCCTGGGACGACCTGACCCCGGCGCAGGCGGCGCGAACCCTCGGGATCTCACCGACGGCGTTCCGGGTGCGTCTGCACCGCGCGCGGCGCCGGCTCACGGATGAGCTGGCGGTTCAGTCCGCCACCCGCCGTGTTTCTCCACAGCAACCCAATTGGAGGCAGACATGAGAAACGACAACGTGATGGACCGCCTGCGCGCGGCCCGACCGCCGGCGCCCCCGCCGGCGCACGACCACGACGCGTTGTTCGCGCAGACCGTCGCCGAGCCCGGTGACCCCCGGCTTGGCAGCCCTACACCAACCGCTAAGACGCGCTCGGCGCGTCGCTGGACGACGCGGCCGCGGATCCTCGCGGGCGGCTCCCTGGGGTTGGTCGCAGTCGCGGCTGGCGTGGTGCTCGCCTTCAGCGGCTCCACCGCGCCGCCGGCGTTCGCGATCACCACAAGTGGCGACGGCTCGCTGCTGGTGCACCTCTACCACGTATCGGGGATGGAGGCCGCCGTGCAGCAGCTCGACGCCGATGCATTTCCAGGGAATGCTCGACGTCGGGATCGAGCGCGGTCCGGCGCCCGTCCCCGGTCCGATCAAGTGCTCGACCGGGGATCAGGGTCAGCGGGTGGAGATGCTGCTCGGCAGCGACGGCACCGATGTCGTGCCCGCCGGCGTGCGGGGTGCCGGGACCTGGCACCTGGCCGAGTGCTCGATCACCCCCGGCAACCGCGGGTCCAACGGGGTCACCCTCCCCGGCTAGACGACGGGCACCACCAGCGGCTCGACGACGGGCGATACCAGCACCAACGGCGCCGGCTAATCGGCGATTCGTCGGCGCCTGCCACGCGGCGGACGTCTGCTTTTGCGGCCGACCTCGGCGCGTGGAATCAACGGAACCCGCCGATTGAGCCGATTCGACTCCGGCGCCGCGATCGCGCCGTCGCCCGATTATGCGGCTGCATATGCACCGTCGGCGCCAGGCGAGCGATCGCCAGCGGTCGCTCCGCCGTGGATCCGAATTGCGAGTGAACGCCCGGCGCGTGAGCGCTTAGCCCGCGAGAGCCATCGCGGGCCGCCCACTGTGTGGCGTTCGCTGTGTCACCGGCCGAACCAGCGGACACCAGGCGCGACGCTCTCGCTCTGCCTCGCCACGGCGCGGATGTCGACGCTCGGCCAGTTGCCAAGCCTGCGGAAGAAGTCTTCCGCCGCGGGCAGGGCTGTCCACCGAACTGCCGGGATGTCAAACTCACCACCGCGGCTGGTCCACGGCCGACGCTGCCGGTGCTTCAGCACATCGCGTGTGAGCCACCCGCCGCATATGAGGATGAGATGCTGGACTGGGGCGTTCAGATCGAGTGGATCATGGTCGATAAGGACGATCTGCTGCCGGACTGGCGCGGGTGTGCCGGGATCGTCGCGATGGGTGGGCTGATGGGCGCGTGCGAAGACAAGCGTTTCCCGTGGCTTGTCGCGGAGCGGCGCCTGATCGCCGATGCGGTGCGAGCGGGAACGCCGTGTTGGGTCGTATGTCTGGGAGCGCAGCTACTGGCTGCGGTCCTCGTGCCAACGTCTATCCGGCCCTGGGAGCTGAGGTCGGCGTGATGCCCGTCTTTCCGTCGCCTGCAGCCGGCGATGACCCGGTGGGTGCCGCCGTCGTTCAGGGCTCTGCAAAGGTATGGCGACACGTTTGACCTACCGGAGGGCGCGGTCTGGCTCGCGCGCTCCGACGCCTATGAACAGCCGGCGTTCGTCTTCCAACGTGTCTACGGCCTGCAGTTCCATCTCGAGGTCGACGCGGGGCTGGCGACCGAGTGGGGCGAGGTGCCCGCCTACGCCACAGCCTGGCCACCACCCTCGGCGTCGGCGCGCTCGTCCCGCTGATCGGCGACCTGCGCCAGAACGAGGCGGGCTCGATCCAACTGGCGCGTGAGCTGTTCGGCACGTGGCTCGAGTGTTTCGTGGGCCTCGGGCGACGGCAGGCGGCGTAGGGCCGGCGTCGCGTTAGTCCGCCACCCGTTCGGCGGCGCGCGTCATCCGGGCGACGATCTCCGCCAGGACCTCGTCGGTGTGCGCCATCGTCACCGTGAAATCGGTGTGGAAGTAGACGCCCTCCTCTATGCATGCCGTGAAGAAGCGCTTGGCCAGTTCGGCGTCGACCTCGCGGCGAATGTCGGCACAGCTCCGGATCGGCTCGTTGGTCCCGACGTAGATGCCATAGCCACAGCCCGCGCTCTGCACGCGCGCTGACAGTCCGCAGTTGCGCAGCGCCGATTCGATCGCGCCGGCAAGGCTCCGGGTTCGCTCGGTGAGCGTGTCGTAGAACCCGGGGTCCTCGACGATGTCGAGCGTCGCCTGAGCGGCCGCCAGTCCGGGGATGTTGCCCGAGTGCGTGCCGCCCTGGAGCGCTCCCTGGGGCAGCGGGGCCGCCATGACCGCCATGACGTCCTCGCGGCCGGCGATCACCGAGACCGGGAAGCTTGAGGCCATCGCCTTGGACCAGATCGTGACGTCCGGATTGCCTCCATACATGCCGGTCGCGCCGTCCAGACCGGTCTTGAAGCCGGAGAGAACCTCGTCGAACACGAGCAGCGCGCCGTGCTGCTCGGTGAGCCGGCTGGCCGCCTCCAGGTAGCCGTCGGCGGGAGTGATGCAGCCGTTGTTGAGATCGAGCGGCACCATGATCACCGCGGCGACCCGCTCCTCGTACATCGACAGCGCACTCTCCAGCGCGGCGGGGTCGTTCCACGGAATCGGGATGATCGAGTCCGCGGTCGTCTCGGGGATTCCGCTGCACGACCTGATCCGCCGCGCCGGGCGCCCGACCGGGTTCTCGAGGTCGATCGCAGCCGCGGTCGAGTTGAGCATTGCGTAGTCGCTGCCGCCGTTGTAGTGGCCGTCGATCTTGATGACCAGATCACGGCCGGTGTGCGCCCGGCACATCCGGAGCGCAGTGGTGACGGCTTCGGTGCCCGTCGAGCAGAAACGGATGCGCTCGGCGCCCGGGAGGATCCGCGCGAGTCGATCAGCGACCGCGGCGGCCATCCCGGTCTCGTAGCCGAGCACGATCCCCGCCTCCAGCGCCCGCTGCACGGCGCGGAACACGGACGGCTCGGCATGTCCGAGGACGGTGCTCCCGTGGGCCATGAAGGTGTCCAGGAGCTCGCGCCCGTCGGCCAGCTCGAGAGTCGCGCCGTGCGCCCGCCGGACCTCGATGTGTCCCCCCGTGTATGGGTTGGTGTGGAAGCTCGATGCAATGCCGCCGAGCAGCGTCGGTGCCGTGTCGATGAGAGACATTGATCCTCCGGTTCAGGTATAGAAGTGGTGTGTCCCGCGAGCGGTTGCGGGGGATGCGCCCGGGTGGCGTCCTCGCTTCGGCGCGGCCGTCGTCATCGAATCGACCTGCAGGACGCACGCGTGATGAGCGTCGTCTCCAGCTTGAACCTGCGCGGCCGTCCTCCTCCGCCGGCGATGCGCGCCAGCACCCGATCGGCCGCGACCACGCCGAGCTCCGACGCCGGCTGTGCGACGACCGTGAGCGGAGGATCGACCAAGGTCGTCCATTCAAGGTCGTCGAACCCGACCAGAGAGATGTCGTCGGGCACGCGAAGACCCAGATCGGACAGAGCCAGCATTGCCCCGACCGTCATGAAGTTGTTCGCGGTGAACAGGGCGGTTGGCCGGTCCGGCGCCTCCAGAAGCCTGCGCGCCGCGCGATAGCCCTCATCGCGCGTCGCGCCGCCCAACGACATCAGGTGGCCGTCGGGCTTGGTCCCGACGGTTCCGAGCGCATCCCGATACCCCTCGATCCGCTCGGCCGAGGAGCTGATCGACGGGTTGTCTGAGACGAGCCCGATGCGGCGGTGACCGTGTTCGATCAGGTGCTCCACCGCCATCCGAGCGCCGCCACGATTGTCGACCGTGACCGAGTCCGCCCGCAGGCCTCGGACGACGCGGTCGAGCAGCACCAGTGGAGCCGCCGCCGCGGCGGCCGCGAGGTGCGGAAGCGTTCCGCTCGCACTGGGCGCCACCACCAACGCGTCCACCTGTCGCGCGCGCAGCGTCTCGACCGCCCGGCGCTCACGGTCGAGGTCCTCGTCGGAGTTGGTGAGGAGCACCGTATGACCGCGCTCCTCCAGCGCGTCACTCATGCTGCGGGCCGCGGCCCCGAAGAATGGGTTCTCGATGTCGCCGACCACCAGGCCGACCGCGTGGGTCAGTCCGGACGCGAGCGCCCGCGCCACCGAGTTGGGCACGTATCCAAGGCGCTCGGCGGCCGCTTCGACCTTCGCGCGGACGGTCGGCGAGGCCGGGCCGTAGCCGCCCAGCACGCGTGCCGCGGTGGCCTGGGAGACGCCCGCCAGCTCCCCCACGTCGCGGATCGTCACCGCCATCAGGTCAGCTCTCCCCGACCGCGGTCTGCCGCTGCGGCAGCGACAGGGCGACGTCGCAGTTGCGCCACAGCAGATCGTCGATCGTCTCGCGTCGCTGCACGATGCGCGCCTGACCTCCGCTGCACATCACGACGGGCGGACGCAGCGCGCCGTTGTAGTTGTTCGCGAGGGCGTAGCAGTAGGCGCCTGTCATCGGCACGACCACGAGATCATCGACGCGTGGGCCGGCGAGAGGCCAATGCTCGACGAGGCGATCGCCGGTCTCGCAATGTGGTCCGACGACATCGCACTGCTCCAGTCGGCGGTCGGAGTCCAGCACGAACGGGGAGAAGGGGGTCCCGTACATCATCGGCTCGAGGTTGTCGGCCATCCCGCCGTCGACCGAGACGAACGTGCGCGTCGAACGCTTGACCGACACTACCCGGTAGACCGTCACCATCGCTCTGGCCACGAGCGATCGGCCCGGCTCGACGAGCACCGACGCCGAGCGCGGGAGCGCGCGGTCGACGGCACTGAGCAGCGCCTGTGCGTACTGGTCGATCGACGGGGCCCCGGAGCCATCGACGGTGTAGCGGACGCCGAGACCGCCGCCGAGATCGACCACGGAGCCGACATCCAGCCCGGCGTCGCCGAGCGAGCTCACGCTCTGCATGAACGGCTCGAGCTCGGTGATCTGGGATCCGATGTGCGCATGCAACCCATGGAACGTCATCCGCGCGCTGGCCTGGATCTGCGACATCGCCACCCGCAGCGCATCGATCCCGAGGCCGAACTTGGAGCTCTCGTCGCCGGTCGCCATCGCCGCATGGGTCGGAGCCGTCACCCCCGGGTTGACCCGCAGGAGCACCCGTTGCGGCGGCGCATCGGGGCGACGCGCGTCCAGCACACGCTGCAGGCGGGCGAGCTCGTCCAGCGAATCGATCACGATCAATCCGACGCCGGCGTCGAGCGCCGCGGACAGGTCGACGTCGCGCTTGGCGTTGCCGTGCATCAGGATCCGCTCGGCGGGCATCCCTCCCGCCAGCGCGATCGCGAGCTCTCCCGCGGAGGAGACATCGCATCCCAACCCCTCGTCGGCCATGACGGCGATGACCGCCGAACAGGACAGCGCCTTGGACGCGAAGTACACCGCGGCGTCGTCGCGGCGGGATCTGAACGCCCGCAGGTACTCGCGCGCCGATGCTCGCAGCTCGGCGTCGTCGACCACCAGCGCGGGTGTGCCGGCGACTTCGGCGACATCGGCGAGTGCGCACCCGCCGATCGTCAGACGTCCGTCCGGGTCATGGTCAGCGGAGCTCGGGAGTATCGGCGCCAGCGCGTCGCCGGTCACGAGGAGACGACTCCGCAGAACGACCGCGCTGCTGCCTCGATGATCTCGGCGCATGCCACAAGCGAATCGAGCTCCACGTACTCCTCTGCAGTGTGGCACCCGGCACCGGTCGGCCCGAAGATGACACAGGGGATCCCGGCCTCCACCAGCAGCCCGGAGTCGGCCCATCCGATGTCGCCGAGATGCCGAGGCGCCGCTCCGCGATGTCTCGTGATCTCAGCTTCGAGCGCTTGCACGAGCGGGCCGGCGGAATCGAGCTTCACCGGCTCGCGCCCCACCACGAGCCTGGCGGTGCCCGTGAACCTGGGGTCCGAGGCACGGGCCGAGTCGAGCAGCGCGTCGATCTCGGCACGCGCATCGGCAACGGTCTCGCCAGCGACCGTGCAACGCTCGATGCCCAGCACGCAGCTCGTCGGGTAGGCCGGGAACTGGGAGCCACCTGAGATCGTCGACGCGTGCACGGAGGGACGCCCGTATGCGGGCGCCGGCCGCGTGGCGAGCTCGGCGTCCAGCGCGGCGATGCCTTCGAGCACGGGCGCGAGCAGCGTGATCGCATCGACGCCGCGGTTGGGATCGATGCCGGCCGCCTCCACTCCCTCGCTCCTCACTTCGAACCACGCAAAGCCGCCGTGCTCGACGACCAGCTCCAGATCGGACTGCTCGGCCAGGATCGCGCCGTCGGCGCGGTGGGACTCGACGAGCGACTCGGCTCCGAGGCTCAGCCACTCCTCGTCGATGATCGCCGCCACAAGGACATCCCCCGCGAGCGCCGGCCCGGAGGAAAGCCGCTCCGCGGCGACGATCGCGGCGGCCAGGCCACCCTTCATGTCCACCGAGCCGCGGCCGTAGAGGCGGCCGTCCGTGATCCGCGGACTGAACCCCGCCGGGTCGGCGGAGACGACGTCCGTATGCCCACAGAGCATCAGCGTACGCCCGCGTCCGCTGCCGCGCAGCCGCCCGATCACGTTCGGGCGGCCCGGCCGCACCTCGACCAGCTCGACCTCCATGCCGGCCGCCCGCAGACGATCGGCGATCAGCTCGCTGACCGCCTCCTCGCCGGCTCCGCCGGGGGTCAGGTCGGGGTTCGTCGAGTCACACGCGATGAGCGCCTGAGTGAGCTGCGTGACGGGGTGATTGATGAGAGCGCTATCAGACATGGTTGAGGCAGGCTATCAAAGCAGTTATCCGTGTGGACATGGCGCGGAGCGGGAGACGGTGATAGCGTTCGCAGTCTATTGCGAGAGCGCTCTCACCTGGGTGGTCAAACGACGTGAAACGGTCTTGAATGCCTCCTCCCTCTGAATTGATCGTGTGCGTGGGCGACAACTGCGTCGACGTCACGCTGCCGGGCCGCCGGGATCTCCAGCACAACGGGCGCACCGCGGAGGCGATTTCACCTGCCCACCTGGCCGGCGGCAACGCATTCAACGTCGCCGTTGCACTGGCTCGTATGGGGCGTCGAGCGTCGTACGTCGGTGCGGTCGGCGACGATCAGGACGCGGAGGTGATCGTCGGCGCGGCCACCGCGGCGGGAGTCGACACATCCCGCGTGCAGCGCATGCCGGGGTCGACCGGACGGACGGTCGTCGACCATGACCCGGATGGCGAGCGGCGCTTCGTGAAGGAGGACTACGGGGTGGCCGCGGACTATCGGATCGATCCGCAGACCGCGACCTGGCTGTCGAGCGCCGGATGGCTGCACTTCGCACGTCAGGTGGATCTGGCGGACTGGGGCAGCACGCTTCGAGAGGGGCCCGCGGTCCTCTCATGCGACCTGGGTCATGGCGGGGGTGTTCGCATGCTGGAGCGCGTGGCTCCGGTGGTGGACGTCGTCTTCATGTCCGCTTCCTCGGCTGCCGGCCTCACGCCGAAGCAGATGGTGCGGCGCGCGCTCGATGCGGGCGCGCCGCTCGTCGTCGTGACCCTCGGCGCGGGCGGCTCGATCGCTGCCTCGGCCGGCACGGACTGGCAGGTGGATGCGACTCCCGTGGCTCGGGTCATCGACACGCTCGGCGCCGGGGACGCGTACATCGCCGCTTTCATCGCGGCTCGGATGGACGGGAAGGGGATCGAAGCGGCGATGCGGGCCGGCTCCCTGGCCGGTGCAGCCGCCTGCACGCAGTGGGGGCCCACCGGCCCCGTCACGAGCGATGGGGTGCTCGCATGAGCCGCCGTCACGACCGACTGGATGCTCGCAATGAGCCGGCGTCACGAGGGCGGAGCGCTCGCATGAGCCGCCGTCAGCTGGGTTCGATCAAGCACGAGGAGACGTGATGAGCGGTAGCGACGCAGAACGGCCGGCCGCGCCCGGGCGCACGGTCCGGAGACGACTCCCCGGCGTGCGGCGGGCGGCGGTCCTCGCCACGCTCACCGCAGCCCTCGCGGTGACGGGGTGCGGCGGGTCGAGCGGGGGCTCGAGCGCCAACGACGGCGTGAACGCGGGCGCGCCGGTGAACGGCGGCACGCTCACCGCCGCGATCCCGGACAACCCCGACCACCTTGACTCCGGTCTGTCCTATGCGACCGAGGGCTGGGAGCTCCTCGAGGCGACGGGCGACGGCCTGCTCACCTTCAAGCGGACCTCCGGCGCGGCGGGCGCCCAGATCGTCCCGGACATCGCGACCCGGATGCCGGCCGTCACCGACGGTGGGCGCACGTACACGTTCCATCTCCACACCGACGTCCACTTCTCGCCGCCGGTCAACCGCACCGTGCAGCCGACCGACATCAAGTACGCCATCGAGCGGCTGTTCCGGATCGACTCCGGTGGCGTCGGCTTCTACACGGGGATCGTCGGCGCGAGCCGCTATGACAAGACCCACCGGGGTGGGATCTCCGGGATCGTCGCCGACGACCACGCCCACACGATCACCTTCCACCTCACCGCCGCCGACGGGACGTTCCTTGAGTACATGGCGATCCCGTTCGCGTTCGCGGTACCGGCCGGGACTCCGGACCGCGACATCTCGACCGAGCCACGGTGGCGGGTCGCCACCGGGCCGTACATGGTGAGCTCGTATCAGCCCGGCAACGAGATCACGCTCGTCCGCAACCCCAACTTCCGCCAGTGGACGCCGAACACGCCGAACGGCCACCTCAACCGGGTTGACATCACGATCGGCACGAGCCCCGAGTCGGCGGTGAACGAGACCGCCGACGGTCAGCTCGACTGGTACTTCGAGGCGGTCCCTACCGACCGCCTCGCCCAGCTGCGGGCGCAGCACCCCGACCAGGTCCACATCTACCCGCGCAACGACATCACCTACTTCCTGATGAACCTGCGCAAGGCGCCGTTCGACAACCTCAAGGTCCGCCAGGCGGTGAACCTCGCCACGAACCGCAATGCGCTGCTGAAGATCTTCGGCGCCCAGGGAACCCCGACCGAGAACATCATCCCGCCGACGATGGGCTCCGCCTACCGCCGCCAGTGGCCCTATCCGTACGACCTGGCGAGGGCGAAGGCGCTCGTGGACGCCTCCGGGACGAAGGGGATGGCCGTCCAGGTGTGGTCGCACAGCACGCCGCCCGCTCCGCAGGCCGCCGAGTACATGGCCTCGGTGCTCGGCTCGCTCGGCTACCACGCGACGGTGAAGACCGAGAACGAGAGCGTCTACTGGGACACGATCTCCACCGAGAAGGGGGACCCGCAGATGGCGTTCGTCCAATTCGACCAGGACTACCCGGAGGGGCAGGACTTCATCGATATCCAGCTCAACGGCGAGCACATCACCAGCGTCGGCAACCAGGACACCTCGAACTTCAACGACCCGGCGATCAATCGCCAGATCGATGTGGCGCGGGCGATGCAGCTCGGGCCTGCGCGCAACGCCCGCTGGGCGGCCCTCGACCGCGAGATCATGACGAAGGCGCCATGGGTGCCGTTCATCAACCGCGACCTTCCGAAGTTCGTCTCCCCCAAGCTGCACGGCCTCGTGTTCAACGGGACCTATTACGAGATGTTCCCGGACATGTGGCTGTCGAAGTGAGGGCTCGAACACGCAAAGGAGACGCCATGAGTGGCAGCGACGTCCAGGCAACGGTAACCTCGCCCCGGGCACGGCCACGGCACTCGGCGCCGCGGTGGACGGCGGTGCTGCTGGCCCCGATGGCAACGATCGCCCTGGCATCGTGCGGCGGCTCGGGCGGCGGCTCGAACGCCAACGCCAACGCCAACGCGGGCACGCCGGTGAACGGGGGCACGCTCCGCGCCGCGATGGTCAGCAATCCCGACCACCTTGACCCTGCGCTCGCGTACTCAACCGAGACCTGGGAGATGCTGTCGGCGACGAACGACGGCCTGGTGACCTTCAAGCGCGCCGCCGGCAACGCCGGCAATGAGATCGTTCCTGATCTGGCGACCGCGATGCCGAAGGTGACCGATCACGGCACCACGTACACCTTCCACGTCCATCCGGGGGTCAAGTTCTCGCCCCCCGAGAATCGCGCGGTCGAGCCTTCCGACATCAAGTTCTCGATCGAGCGGTTGTTCCGGGTCAACTCGCCGGGTGTCGGCTTCTACACCGACATCAAGGGCGCCTCCCAGTATGAGAAGACCAAGAAGGGCGGCATCAGCGGGATCGTCGCCGACAACACGACCCACACGATCGCCTTCCACCTGGTGCAGCGCGACGGGACGTTCCTTGAGTACCTGGCGATGCCGTTCGCCGACGCGGTCCCGGCCGGCACTCCGGACAAGGATGTCTCGACCGTTCCCAGATGGCGGATCGCGACCGGCCCCTACATGTTCAAGTCCTACACGCCGCAGGGCGCGATCACGATCGTGCGCAACCCGAACTTCCACCAGTGGAATCCGAACATCCCGAACGGCCATCTGGACGGGATCCACGTCACGATCGGAGTCTCGCCCGATCAGGCGGTCAACGAGATCGCCGATGGAGATCTCGATTACTACTTCGAGGCCGTCGCGCCCGATCGCCTGGCTGCGATCTCCAAGCAATACCCGAGCCAGGTGCACACCTACACCCGCAACGCGCTCCTCTACTTCACACTTAACGGCCGCAAACCGCCGATGAACAACGTGAAGGTGCGGCAGGCGATCAACTACGCGATCGATCGGCCGGCGCTGGTGAAGATCTTCGGCGGCCAGGGCACGCCGACCGAGAACCTCATCCCATCGGGCATGACCGCCTACAAGGCGCACAACTTCTACCCCTACAACCTGGCGAAGGCCAAGAGCCTGGTCGACGCGTCCGGGACCAAGGGCATGTCGGTCCAGGTCTGGGCGTCGAGCACCGACCCGCAGCCCGAGGCCGCCCAGTACATGGCCTCCGTGCTGAATTCGCTTGGCTATCACGCCACGGTCAAGACGATGTCGGAGGGCATCTACTACGACACCGTCGCCAACGAGGCGACCGACCCGCAGGTCTCCTACAACGAGTGGGACGAGGACTTCCCGGAGGCGGAGGACTACGTCGACGCGCAGTTCAACGGCCGCTACATCACCAAGGTCGGCACCAACGACAACTCGAACCTCAACGTCCCATCCCTCAACGCGCAGATGAACAAGGTGCGGAAGATGGCGATCGGCCCCGCGCGTGAGGCCCAGTGGGCGAAGCTCGACGCCGAGATCATGAAGACCCAGGCCCCCGTCGTCCCGTTCATGAATCGCAGCTTCCCGAAGTTCTACTCGGCGCGCCTGCATGGGCTGGTGTTCAACGCCACCTTCTACGAGCTCTTCCCGTCCATGTGGCTATCGAAGTGAGCGTCCAGGCCCCGGATCTGGGCGTTGTCGACGGGCCCGCGGCAATCGCGGCCCCGGCGGCGGATGCGGTCGGCAACTGGCGAGGCGCCTGGCGACGGCTGAGGCGCAACCGCCCGGCCATGATCGCCGGGGCGGTGTTCATCTTCATCCTGTTCGCGTCATTTCCCGGGGCAACGCTGTGGGTGCACTTCGTCGCTCACCGTGGGCCGAACGTCCAGAATCTGCAGGGATACATCATGTCGGGCGGACACCGAGTGGCGGTCGTCTCGGGGGACGGCACCCCGATCGGTCCCGGCTTGCGCGGCCAGTATCTGCTGGGGGCTGACGCGAACGGGCGTGACCTCTTCGTCCGGCTGCTCTACGGCGGGCGGACCTCGCTCACCGTCGGGATCGCCTCGGCGCTCCTGTGCACGCTGCTCGCGCTGATCCTCGGCATCCCGGCGGGCTACTACGGTGGCTTCATCGATCGGTCGGTGTCGCGGTTGCTCGATCTGATCTGGTCCTTCCCCGTCTATCTGCTCGCGATCGCGATCTCCGCGTGCCTGATCGTCGGCGGCCTTGACATCGGGCCGATCCACATCTCCTCCAGCTCGTTGCTGATCCCGATCCTGGTGATCGCGGTCGTGTACATCCCGTACATCGCCCGGCCGATCCGAGGTGAGGTGCTCGGACTGCGCCGGCGCGAGTTCGTCGAAGCGGCGATCGCGCACGGAGCCGGTCCGGTGCGCGTGATGACGCGGGAGATCCTGCCCAACGTGGCGGCGACGACGCTCGTGCTGTTCACGCTGATCATCGCCAACAACATCCTGACCGAGGCCGCGCTGTCCTTCCTCGGGGTCGGAGTGTCGGTCCTGACGCCGTCCTGGGGGAACATCATCCAGGAGGGGTACTCGACGATGGTCACCGCGCCCTGGCAGACGCTCGCGCCCGGCATCGCGATCATGCTCACCGCGATCTCGCTGAACGTGCTCGGGGACGGTCTGCGCGACGCGCTTGACCCACACGGCACGCGGCACGGAGGCGCGTGATGAGTGCGTGGCGCTCGTGGCTGAGGCGCATCAGCGGACTGGTGATCGTCCTGTTCGCGCTGTCGGTGATCGTGTTCGTGATCTTCAACGTGATCCCCGGCGGCGATCCGGCGGTGCGAATGGCCGGCCGCCATCCGACCGCGGCGAACATCAGGGCGATCCGGGAGACCTGGGGCTTCAACAAGCCCCTGTGGACGCAGTACCTGGACATGATGGATCGGCTGCTGATCAAGCACAACCTGATCAGCTACCAGAACCAGACGCCGGTGCTGCCGACCATCGGGCGCGCGATTCCGAAGACCCTGTCGCTGGCGATCGGCGGCGGAGCGATCTGGCTCGGCTTCGGTGTCCTGTTCGGGGTGCTGTCCGGACTGAACCAGGGCAAGTGGGTCGACCGGATCCTCACCGTGCTCGCCATGGCCGGGATCTCAACCCCGATCTTCTGGCTCGGCGCGGTGATGCTGTACCTGTTCACCTACGTCTGGCACAGCTTCTTCCTGTTCAGCTGGATCCCACCGGGCGGGTACGTGCCGATCACCCAGAGTCCACTCGGATGGTTCGAGCACCTGCTGCTCCCGTGGATCTGCCTGTCGGTCGTCTCGATGGGCTTCTACTCGAGGGTCGTGCGCAACTCGCTGCTCGAGGTCCAGACCGCGGATTACGTGCGGACCGCTCGGGCGATGGGGCTGTCGGGTCGACGGGTGCTGCTGCGCCACGTCCTGCGGACGGCGCTGATCCCGGTCGCGTCGCTGTTCGCCCTGGACTTCGGTGCGGCGGTCGGCGGCACCGTGATCCTGATCGAGCCTGTGTTCGGGATCAACGGCGTCGGCGCCTACGCCCAGCAGGCGGTCTCACAGCTCGATCTGCCACCCCTGATGGCGCTGACGCTGTACGGCGGCTTCTTCATTGTGATCGTCAACGCGGTGGCGGATCTCCTGTTCACGAAGCTCGACCCGAGGATCTCCATTGACTGATCCGATCCTCAGCGTGCGGGACCTGGAGGTCTCGTTCCGCACCGAGGAGGAGACCGTGCGCGCGGTCAGGGGCGTCAGCTTCGACCTCTCGCCCGGCCAGGTCCTCGGCCTCGTCGGCGAGTCCGGCTCGGGGAAGTCGACCGTGGCGATGGCGCTCACCGCCCTGAACCGCTCGCGCAACGCCCGCTTCGAGGGCCAGGTCCTGTACGGCGGCCGTGATCTGCTGGCGCTGTCGAACTCCGAGCTGCGCGGCGTCCGTGGGGCGCAGATCGCGATGATCTTCCAGGACCCGATGACCTCGCTTACTCCGGTGCACAGGGTGGGCTCGCTGATCACCGAGGTCCTAAGGGCGCACGAACCGATCTCCCGCAAGGGGGCTCGAGCCCGTGCGGTCGAGTTGCTGACCGAAGTCGGGATCCCCGATCCGGCGCAGAGAGTGGACAACTTCCCGCACGAGTTCTCCGGCGGGATGCGCCAGCGGGTGATGATCGCGATGGCGCTCGCATGCCGGCCCGCGGTGCTGATCGCCGATGAGCCGACGACGGCGCTCGACGTCACGATCCAGGCGCAGATCATGCGATTGATCCGCCGCCTGCAGGCCGAGTACAACACCGCGGTCGTCCTGATCACGCACGATCTGGGGGTGGTCGCTCAATCGGCGGAGACGGTCGCGGTCATGTATGCGGGGCGCCTCGTCGAGCAGGGCACCGCGGCCGACGTCTTCGCCGCGCCACGGCATCCCTATACCCAGGCGCTGCTCGCATCGATCCCGCGTGTCGACCGCCCGCGCGTCGCACGGCTGCGCGCGATCGACGGCCAGCCGCCATCGATGGCACGGCCCGACCACGGGTGCGCGTTCGCCCCTCGATGCCCGTTCTCGACGGAGATCTGCAAGACGCTGCCCGCGCTCGAACAGCGCGGTGCGACCCCCGGCCACCTCGACGCGTGCCTGCGCTCGGCGTCCCTCGGCCCGTTGCCGGTCGACGTGCCCAGCTCGGTGATCTCCGGAGACGCGGCGTGAGCGCGACCCTCGACCTGCGCGACGTGAACAAGAGCTTCGCGCTGCGCACCGGACAGCGGCTGCACGCGGTCAAGGGGGTGTCGCTGCACGTGGACGCCGGCTCCACCCTCGCGCTCGTCGGCGAGTCCGGCTGTGGCAAGTCGACCCTCGCGCGCTGCATCGTCGGTCTGCACAAACCCGACAGCGGAACGATCATGTTCGACGACAAGGACCTGGGCGCGCTCAGCCGGCGAGACCTCCAACGCGTGCGGCGTGATCTGACGATGGTCTTCCAGGATCCGTACGCGTCGCTGAACCCGAGGCGCCGGGTCGAGGACATCGTCGCGGCGCCGCTCGACATCCACGACATCTGCAGCGGCGCCGAGCGCCGGCGAACGGTCGCGGAGATGCTCGAGCGGGTCGGGCTTCCCGCGCATCACGCCAAGCGCTATCCGCACGAGTTCTCCGGCGGGCAGCGGCAGCGGATCGGACTCGCGCGGGCGCTCATCACCCGGCCCCGGCTCGTCGTGCTCGACGAGCCGGTCTCCGCGCTCGACGTCTCGGTCCAGGCGCAGATCCTCAACCTGCTCGCGGACCTGCAACGCGATCTCGAGTTGACGCTGGTGTTCATCGCTCATGACCTCGGCGTCGTCAGGCATATCGCCAGAGACGTCGCGGTGATGTATCTGGGTCGCATCGTCGAGCAGGCCGGCGCCGACGAGCTGTTCTCCAAGCCGCTTCACCATTACTCCGCCGGCCTGCTGGCGGCGGTGCCGATCCCGGACCCAACCGCGCGAGACACCGACGACGCGCTGATCGGCGGCGACATCTCGACCGCCCACGGCGATCACTCCGGCTGCGATTTCTACGCGCGCTGCCCGGCCGCCCACGACCGGTGTCACGCGACCGTCCCGGAGCTGACCGAGGCCGCCGGCGGCCACACGGTGGCCTGCTTCGACCCGGTCAGGCACGAATCAAGCGCTCCGGCGCTGGCCACCGAGACCTGACGAACGCGTCGCCGTGAGCGCCTCGGGCGAGCTCGGTTCGGACGACCAGACCTACACCATCGACAACGCGAGGAACCATGCTGAACTTCGACGAAGAGCGCTTCCGCTCGATCCAGGCCGGGGCAGTGTCGCTGGCCGGACCCATCCGGACGGCCATCGACACGCTGCTGGATGAGGGCGCCGAGAACCTGCACTTTCTCGGTGCAGGCGGGGCCGGCGTGCTGATGCTGCCGGCGGCCGGGCTGCTCCAGCGCACGAGCACCTTCCCGACGTTTCTGCTCCAGCCTGCCGAGATGATGGCGGCAGGCTCGGTGGCGTTGCACGACCGGTCGATCGTCGTCCTGCCCTCCCTCTCCGGGACGACTCCGGAGACCCAGGACATGCTGGCGTACGCCAAGCGCCACGGCGCCAAGGTCGTCGCCCTCACCGGCCATGCTGATTCACCGGTGGCCCGGCAGGCTGACATCAACTTCACCAACTTCGCCGAGGATGACACCTCGTCGGAGTCGTTCTACCTGCAGTCGCTGCTGCTGGTCCTGGCCCTGCGAGCGAAGCGCGACGAGCTTGACGACCTCGATCGGATCGTCGGTCAGCTGGAACTGCTCCCCCAGCTCCTGCTCGAGGTCAAGCGCACGTTCGAGCCACGCGCCGCCGAACTTGCCGCGGCGTTCAAGGACGAGCCGTTTCACATCATCACTGGCGCGGGCGGCACTTGGGCGCAGGCGTGGTACTACGGCACCTGCATCCTGGAGGAGATGCAGTGGATCCGCACCCGTCCGATCCACGCGGCCGACTTCTTCCACGGGACGCTCGAGCTCGTCGAGCCCGGTGTCAGCGTGCTCCTCTTCACCGGCGAGGATGCGTCACGGCCCCTGGTGCAGCGGGTCGGTGCCTTCGTCCCGGACGTCACGGACAAGGTGACCGTCCTTGACACCGCGGAGTTCGATCTGCCCGGGATCGATCCAGACGTGCGCGCTCTGATCTCGCAGGTCGTGATCGCGACGATCACCGAACGCCTAAGCGCGCACCTCGAGGTGCTGCGCGACCACCCATTGACCACGCGTCGCTACTACCGGCGCCGCGACTATTGAAACGGCGGCCGTGTCGAGTTCACCCCGAGCCGAGCGCTCCGACGGCTCGGCTGGGACTGAACCGCGGGGGCCGAGTCGCACACGGCCGGGCATCAGACAGCCTCCGGCGGGATCTGGGCTTCCCAGAGCTCAGGGCCCGTGGACCGCGAGAAGCTCGCACGGCAGTTCGCAATGCTGAGCCGTGGTGCTGCACAAGCTCGCCGATCTGGATGACTGGGGGCGCCGGTCCCGGGCGGCGTGGATCGCCGAGGGCCGCGTCCCCCGACGCCGCGACCCAAGCTGTGTGCGGCAATCACGCGTCCTGAGCCGGACCATCGGACGACTGCTTGGCCGCGGATCTGATCACCCGGCCGGGGATCTCGTTGGCGAGCGCTTCGCCGCGGTTCCGGTGACCAGGGGCGGGTGCGGGCAGAGCCGACGGTTGCTGCGCCGCGATGGGAGCCGCTGCAGTCAAGCCCAACCAGGTTCCGTCGTGGCCGGATACAAACCTCCCTCAGCGATCTGCTGAAGGTGAGCTGGCGTTCTCAAGGTCCGGGACTGGGGGGTCGTGAATAGTTGCGATGCGTGTGGGAGCAGACGACGAGAACCTTGACGCTGGGGTAGCGGGGGCGAGCGCTCGGCGTCGGCACGAGCAACTCCGGGCTAGTCGAGAGCGGCGAACGATGGACAAGCACCGGCGTCTCGGCCGGCTCATCCTCGCGCTGCGGGATGCGCCGAGCCATGAGCAGCGGTGGGCCACAGGCGCCCAAGGCGAAGAACGGGTCGCCAGATCGCTTGCCAAATACCTGAACGCAGACGTCAGGATGCTGCACGACCGGAGCATCCCGCGCAGCCGCGCCAACATCGACCACATTGCGGTCGCGGCCTCTGGCGTGTGGGTGATCGACGCGAAGCGCTACGCGGGCAAGGCCGAGGTCAAAGCGCCGCTCTTCGGAGAGCCAAAGCTTCTGATCAAAGGCCGTGATCAAACGAAGCTCGTCGAGGGACTGGCACGGCAGGTCGAGCTTGTCCAGAGGACTCTGGCTGAGATCTCGCCAGACGTGCCAGTGCGCGGAGCGATGTGCTTCATCGATACCGAGCTGCCAACGTGGTCGACTCTGACCATCAACGGATTCCCGCTGGTGTACCCGAGGCGGCTCGCGAAGCGCATCAACGCCGGCGGACCAATGACTGGGGAGACCACTGACGCCATCGTTGGCGCGCTGGCGGTCGCGTCTCCTCCCGCCTGACTGTCCTAAGTAGCGGCGCGGACGGCGAGCGCGTTGCCACGATCTCGATCGCCGCTGCGCGATCCGCTCAGACGGTCGCGACGCCAGCGCGGCGCTCGCTCCGTTGTCCGAGCGAGCGTCAGCGCCAACCCCTCCCGGACGCTCGGAAGCGTCGCAGACCAAGCGCCAGGTTTGCCGTTTCGTGGGCTGCGAAAGCGGTCGCCACGGCACCGGCGGATGGCGGGTCTTATCCCGGTGGCGGAGCCGATGAGGCTCCTCCGGCCCGGCTTGGCTCCGTATGGTTGGCGTGATCCGGTGGAGTCGCGGTCATGAGCAAGAAGTCCGGCGGCGCCGGAACTCAAGGGAGTGGGATGAACGTGGCGAGGGGAGGTCTGGTTGTCGTCAGCGGGCTGCCGGGTACCGGCAAGTCCTCGATCGCCAAGCCGCTGGCGCGCCGGCTGGGGGCACCGTACCTGCGTATCGACACGATCGAGCAGGGCCTCGTTGACTCTGACGAGCTGCCCGCTTCGCCCGTCGCCGCCGGCTACATCGTCGCCTCAAGGCTCGTTGACGACCAGCTCGGGCTTGGACTGGACGCGGTCGTGGAATGCGTCAACCCGCTGACGAACACGCGTGATGGGTGGCACGCCATCGCCGAGGGTCGCGGAACGTGGCTGCTTGAAGTTGAGCTGATCTGCTCAGACGTCGCCGAGCACCGGCGGCGAGTCGAGAACCGAGAGGTCGACGTGCCTGGGCTGGTGCTTCCTGACTGGCAGCAGGTGATCGACCGCGAGTATGAGCCCTGGGAGCGAGACCACCTGATTCTCGACACGGCAGCTCTCAGCGTTGCTGAGAGCGTCGACCTCATCACTGAGGAGATCGACGAGCTGCGTTCACGTTCCTGACCAGACCGACGGCGGACGCGCTGGACAGCGACATCGGACGGACAGACGAGTCCACTGAAGGCGCGGACCCGCAGTCGTCGCGGAGCAGGCGCGCGCTGGCGTCGCCGCGGCGCCTGAATGGGAGCGTCCGAGACGCTCGCTCAATCGGAATGACCGCCTGTCCAATCGAGCGAGCGTCTGGGCGATTCGCCAGGCCTGCGACGGCGACACTTGATCCAAGAGAATCTGCCCGTCGATCAGCGAGCCGAGGCCGGTGACGAAGAGCGCGAGCAGAACATCCATCCTTAGATCCGGCCCAGGACGGGACTGACGCGCGTAGTCTCGCGACAGCCGTCTCACGGACCGAGACTCGAGCCAAAGCTATGGGCGCAGGATGATTTTTTTGCCGCTCGCCAGCGAGCCACGGAGTCGTTGGAGCGTGCTGAGCGAAGCGGCCTCGCAAAGCCCGACGAGTCGGAGCCTTGGTGGGTACCGAGATGCCGTTGCGCGGCCCAGGTCGACCGTTGCCCGCCGCGTGTTGGTCTGGGTTATGTTGCACGTGTGCCACCACCCCAGCTTCGTGTCCAGCGGGAGACCCTGGCGAACTTCCTGCGCCTTTTCGACGAGGATGACCTGGCACAGCGAGCACTAACGACGACAGACGAGCAGCTGACGAGGATCAGGATCCTCGGCGCTCACTACGCCTTCTCTGAGCAGGCGATGGAGCAAGGCGGCAGCATGGGCGGTGAGAGAGCGCTCTCCTTGGCGGCACTGGATGTCCTTGAGGGCAGTGGTCGACAGCTGCGTCGGGCGCGGACTCCGGTCGAGTTGCTCGACGGCCGGCCCGACGAGCTGGACGAGTCGGAATTGGAGCGGATCCGCGTGGTCCGACTTACCGCACCGCGCTAGCGGTACCGCAGCGCGTACTAAGCCTGGGTGCGATCTTGATCAGACGGCGCAAGAAGCGCGCAGTACGAACTGATGGTTTTGGGTGCGCGCCCCAAAGCTCGCGGTTGGGTCGTTCTTTATGGTCGCCCGGCTAACACCCAGATGAACGGCGGCGAGCACTGATTTGCGAGGTCGCGGCGGGTCGAGCCGCCTCTCTTACCCTGCCGTCGCGGAGCGAGCGCCGGGGCGCGGCCGTCCCAAGGAGTCAAAGCAGAAGTCCCGGGACTTCTTGCTTGTCGCCCGGTCAGGCGTCGTCGGGAGGCTGCTGCTTCTCACCGGCGTGGCGCCGCAGCGCGTGATCGGCGGCGCGCTCATCAGCGGTCGGTCTCTCGCTGAGACCGTGTGCGATCTCGGCCTCGGTGTGGTGCCGGCGCTACTCGCGCTCGATGTCCTCGATCACGTCGATCGTGGCAAGCGACAGCGCGCGTGTGCCGCCCATGCTCCCGCCGAGGGCAATGGCCTAGTCTGACCAGGCGTAGTAGGCACCTAACCTCCCGATGCGCGCCAGTTGATCGTCGCTGAACGAGTCGGCGCGGTCGGCGAGATCATCCTCGCCGTGGCTGCGCAGCATCTCGGCAAGCGTGTCGCGCTGGATCCTGATCACTACCTGAAGAACGTATTCCACACTCGCTTCTGCTTAGTCGCCGCGCCGAAACTCTCACCGCGGGCTTCTGCTCGCGTCGCGAAGTGAGCGCCGCGGTGGGAGGGGATGTCCAGGTCAAAGCAGGCGTACGCGACTCCGTGAGGGCAGGTGTCTGCGACGGTCCGTGATAAGCACCGCAGGATGACCGACGGCAACTCCTGCACGATCCTGACCGCTCGCGGCGACCTGGAGCTCTCCCAACTGGACGAATCGGGATCGGAGTGGTACGCCGACGGTCCAAGCGGGGAAGCGGCCGGCGCTCTTGACGAGGTGTTACTGGCCGCATCGGGCAAGCCCGCTGATGCGGCGTGGTGTGCGGTCATCGAGAACGCAATCCGCTCCGAAGGCGGCCTGCGGGGGCGGGTAGGCCTGTCGGCCCGGAAGGTGACCGGACAGTGGTTTCACGCGACGTTCGCCAGCAACCGAGATTCGATTCGCCGCCACGGCCTGGACCACCAACGGATGGCCGGCCGAGGAATTGCGGGTAGCACCGCCCCGGAAGCGGCCGGGATCTTCCTCGCCAGCGACCTCGACGACGCGCACTGGTTCGCGCGTATGGGAAGCCAGCAAGGCCGCGTCGACATCTGGGCGGTCGAGCTCGAGGAAGAGTGGCTGGTCAGCGACCCAAACGCGAGCGGCGGATTGGATGCCGAGAGCTGGATGATCTGCCCAACCGCGATCCCACCCGAGCAACTCACACTCGTCGAGCGGGACCTCCACAGCCCGCCGCCGCGCCCCTGACTGCCCGCATCGGCGTGCACACGGAAGCCGCCCTGAGCGTCGCCACCCGCCTTCAAGGCGACCGAGCCCTCGACGCACATATTCGTCCCCAAGCAGACGCCCCTCGGCGGCCCTCCGGAAACATGGATGCGAGCGTTCGGGGTGATTCGATCCTGGTCTCGTGAGACCGCCTGGCTTCCGTCTGACGACGGGGGGCCGAGTTACGATCCAGTTCTGGCTTCTATCGCGACATCCCCTTCTCAGCTGGCGCCCGACGACGACCGGGTGCGCAAGGCGTTGTTTACGCTGCGCGAAAGCGCTGCCTATCTCGATGTACCGGCTTCGACGCTGCACCAGTGGGCGCGCCCGAGCGACGGGCCGGGGTTGCTTACGATCCTTCCACGGGCTGGCCGATCCGCGACCGTTCCGTTTGTCGGGTTCGCTGAGGCTTACGTTCTCAGTGCGCTGCGGCACGCCGGAGTGCCGATGCAGCGCATCCGGCCTGCAGTTGCTCGCCTCAGCGATGAGTTTGGGCTCGAGCATGCTCTTGCCTCACAGCGCGTCTATACCGACGGCGCAGAGTTGATCTTCGACTACGCCAAAGACAGCGACGACGAGGCACTGCTGACCGTCGTGCGGACCGGTCAGGAGCATCTCGCCGAGGTCATTCGCGGCTACCTTGAGCGCATCAGCTACGGCGGCGACGGATGGGCCGCACAACTCCAGTTGCCGGCCTATAGCGCAGCCAGGGTCGTCGTCGACCCCGAGCGTGCCTTCGGGCAGCCGGTAGTCATTCACGGGGGGGCGCGCGTCGAGGACCTCGTCGACCGGTTCCGCTCCGGTGACAGCGTGGCTGACATCGCGGAGGACTTCGGCGTCCCGCAGGGCGAAGTCGAGGACGTCATTCGGGTTGCCACCCGACTCGCTGCCTGAGCTTTTCATCGATCGCAGTCTGGGACGTCATGTGGTTCCCGATGCGCTGCGCCAGGCTGGTGCGACCGTTCACTCAATGGCCGACGTCTACGGCGAGCGCATCGGCCAAGAGCTCAAGGACGAGGAATGGCTCAAAGATGCCGGCGAGCGCGAATGGGTCGTGCTGATGAAAGACGCGCGCATCCGCCGCCGTCCGGCCGAACTCGAGGTCCTGGCGGCCTACAACGTCCGCGCGTTCTGTCTCACCAACGCCAACCTCCGCGGCGCGGACCAAGCGCAGCGGCTGGTTGTCAATCTCGATCGCATCCACCGGATCGCCCAGACCCCGGGGCCCTACATCTACGGCGTCTACGCAGAATCGGTCCGACGACTCTGGCCACGGTGATACCGGAGCAGTGAGTTCGCCGCCACGCGTCAACCCGGACTTCGGATCGGGCGATGGATGCGAGGCTCCAAGCGACGGCGCGACGATGGCTTGGTCCGTTTCTTTGAGTCCTGAAGGAGGACGAGATGGGAGTTTCTTCGTCGCAGCTGGATTGTGCGGGTCGGCGTCGTTCGCCGGCGACGATGCCGGGATATCACCGCGGTCGCTCACCCAGAAACAAGGGGTTGCGCTATCCGCCGGACCCGCCGACGGTCGATGAGATCGTCGCGGTGATGAGCGCCGCCGGGGAGAGCGCTGAGGGAGTGCGGCTGCGGGCGCTGATCGTGGTGCTTTGGCGCGCGGGGCTGCGGGTCAGCGAAGCGCTCTCACTAAGCGAGAGCGATCTGGATCTGGAGCGCGGCGCGATCGTGGTGCGCCACGGCAAGGGCGGCAAACGCCGCGAGGTCGGGATGGACCGCTGGGCCTGGCAACAGCTCGACCCGTGGCTGCAATTTCGACGGACCCTTCCGGTGGGGCCGCTGTTCTGCGTGCTGCGCGGCGCCACGCGCGGTCGGCCGTGCGCTCCGGCAACGATCCGGGTGCAGCTGCGCCAGACTGCCGCGCGCGCCGGGGTCAGGCGACGGTTCGCGCCCCACCAGCTACGCCACGCGCACGCGGTCGAGATGTCACGCGAAGGGGTGCCGCTGGTGGTCATTCAGCGCCAGCTCGGCCACGCGAACCTGGCGATCACCTCGGTGTATCTGCGCGGGATCGATAACACCGAGATCATTCACACCATCCACGAGCGGCGCGCGCCGATGATTTCGGCCTCCGCTGGACTGCGCGACGGGCACTGATCCGGATCAGGTTCCGCCGGCAGGCATCGCCCACCGGCGGAACCGGCCGCCGCCCTCCAGGACATCAGGTACTGCGCGACGCTGCAGCGATGAGCACCGAGCCGGTGCGCTCGGTCGCGTCGCATTGGGAGCGTCAGGCGGAGTCGCTCTCGAAGCCGAAAAGCGATCGCGCGGACGGCGTTCTCCGCTGCTGCTTCTTCGTGATCTGGGAAGTCTCCGCTGCCCAGCCTGACTCGGCTGCCTCGGATGAACTGACCATCGGGCGGTCCCATGGGGGGCCACGAGATAGGTCTCACGCTGCTCTTCCCTGGCCGTCCGGTGCGCTGCGGCGACGATCATCAAGGGGCTGAGCAAGTCGTTATCGTCGACCTGTGGCGATCGAGGTCAGTCGTGAGGTGCTTGCGGTCATGCTCCGCCAGCACGGTGAGGGGGATCTGGCCGAGCGCGCGCTGTCGGTGTCCGATGACGAGCTGGCCCGGATCGGGACGCTCGGCGCCTACTACGCGTTCTCTGAGGACGCGATCGCGCTCGGGGGCAGCATGGGGGGTAGCCGAGCACTGTCGCTGGCGTCGATCGACGTGCTTGAGGGCACGGGGCGTGCCCTGCGCCTGAGCCGCATAGAGGAAGAGCGTCCGGGGAGCTCGTCTGACCGGTTTGCCGAGAGTGATCGCGTGATGGACCACGAGCTCCGGCGTCATGCCGCCGAGCACCAGATACCGGCTGACAAGAGCAAGCGAACCCTTGAGGTCGTCGGCCCCCCGGCTTGGGGTCCTGGGCCGCCCGACGCGGCGCCGCTGATCAGGCGACGTTACGAGTTGCGGACCAAGCCGCTCATCGACTTCACAGACGAGGACCTCGGCTTCATGATCGACCAGGAAATTGCCCTAGATCAACTGGTTCCGCTCGCGCTCCAGCGACTCAGACCGGACGGGCTCTCAGACCGCGATGCTCGCCCGGGTGCTCTGTTGGCCAGTGCGCTTCGCGTGGACGCCGCCTACTGGGAACGGTCGCCAGATTCAGACGTTTCCCTGCGGATCATCACCGAGCACCTCGAGGGGACAATCGAGCTGGATATCAGATGGCGTGCGCTCATCGATGCGTTCAGGCGAGGCCATTCAGAACGACGTCGAAGCTCTTGGAACGGCCTCACCGCGTAATCGCTCCCGGCCGAGGGACCGCGCCGACGGAGTCTTCATCATCGATGCGGACGCGCCCTCAGGCTGCGTTGATGACGGGTGCGGCGAGCCGCAGCCACACCTCCAGCGCTTCCGCTTCGTCGCCGAGGCAGAAGCCTCGGATGGCGAGCAGCAGAGTGCTAACGGCTGCTCCCCCAGTCAACCCCGACGCTCGCACCAACGCGGTAAGTACTCGCAGAGCGTGTCGCAGCTTCGTGAGGTTGTGTCGCATTCAGCTGAGATCACTGCTGTCGCAACTGGAGAGACCCGGCAGAACCATCCGACAGCATCGACGGCCTCCTCACCTCGGGCGTGCCTCCCAAGTGGCGGCCCGCGCGAGCCAAACTGACCGCCTCGGTCCGGTGTACCCGCCTGCAGACCGGCCAACCCGCGGCCGCTGGATCCGTCACCATCCCACGAGGTTGATTGTCGGCTACTGCGACCGTGATCTGGGGAGTGTCGGCGGTGTCGGGTGTCATCGGGGTCGGTCTCGTCGCGTGGCGTGGCGGTCACGGCGTTCAGATCGCTTGTCCTGCATCCGGGCGTTTGCAGCGTCCGCGGCCACGTCGGAGAGCTGGTGGGCAATGTCACCCCAGCGGGCCTGAGTGAGTCGTGCGAGCTTCTCGGCGGATTCGAGTGCCGCCGGCGTGTTCAAGGCCGGGTGGGTGGCTTGGTCTGCGGAGACACGCGGCGTCGGGTGTGACCGAGACCGTCCGGGTGACTGCCTGCCTGAGAACAGGCTCGCGAGGGGTTGGCTTCCGTCGTTCTCAGGCGCGAGCGCCATGCCGGCAGCGAGCGCTCGTGTGGCGATACTGGCGGCTTGACCGAGGCGGTTGATGCCGAGGATGAGCAGTTCGGATTGGCTGCCGGCGGCGACGTGGGCGTCGGTGGCGTGCGCCACGCCGATCAGCGCCCCGCGCGAGGCGTAGAGGATCGCCCAGAGCCACACGCCTTGGAGCGGAAGCTGGCCCCAGAGGCCGCCGTCGCGCTCCTCCAGACGCATCATCCGTCCCTGGGCGAGGCCGATCCCGAGGGCGACAGCGGCGCCGATGACGATGACGATGAGCAGGATGTCGGTCCCGCCTGGGTGGACGGTGTGCTTGGCGAGGTCGAGGATCCCGATCAGCGTCAGAATGGCGGGCAGGATGATGAGGCGCTTGCCGCGGATCGGTTCGCCGAGCAGTTGGCGGCTGATGACGTAGCCAAGGATGGCGATGACCGCCACGATGGTCAGCACGCTCATGACGCGACCACCCCCCCACGCCGGCCCGCCGCAGCGTGCCCGCGCGGATGCCCATCGTGATGACGCGGGTGAGGACCATCGCCAACGCCATGAAGATCAGCGCATCAGTGATGGCGGCGGAGGTCACATCATGGTGAAGCATCCAGTGGTTCAGGGAGGACCCAAACCAATGCACCGAACCGTAGGAGAACGCCGCGCGGGCGGCGATTACGGTCGTCCAGACCATCGCGTAGGGGAATCCGGCCCGGGTGACCGGCTTCCCGTTCCTCGGGCTGCGGTAGACGCGCATGAGCGTCGCGGCGGTCGCCCCAACAGCCAGCCCGGCCGCGGTCAGAATGACCTCCAACGACAGTCCCGTCCCGGATGTGGCCACGTCCTTGATGAAGAACGGGATGATGATGACTGTGGTGATCATCGGCCGCGCGATTCGGAACCACGTCACCTTACGGTGGGGGCCGAGATCCGATTCCAGTACTACGAATAACACCACTGCGTTGATGATCAGAGCCTGTGTGAGCATTACTCCCGTCCGATTAGGTTTGTATCTCGCAAGATGCATCGTAACAGATACATCGTGTGTGATGATAATCTGTGGTGATGAAGACCGCCGACCTGATCTGGCTTGGACAACGTCTCGCCGACGCCGGGCGGCTGGAAATGCGGGCGCACGCCTCCGAGGTCCCCACAGCAGAGCTGATCGTCATGGGTGATTTGCTCGACAATCCGCCGAGCACGATCACCGCGTTGGCCGACCGGACCGGCTACGCCCAGAGCCGCGTGTCCACAGCGGTCTCGGGCCTGGTCAAGCGAGGCTGGGCCGAGACCCGCTCAGACCCCACCGACGGACGCCGGACCCTGGTACTCGTGCCCGACCACATCCGCCAAGACGCTCAGGAGTTCCAGCGCAACACCGAGACCCACACGCTCGACTATCTGCTCGCCGGACGCTCCCCCGTCCGCCGCCAGGCGATCATCGCGGCGCTGGAAGAACTCCTGAGCGTGCTCCGCGAACAACCCGCTGAAGACAACCCGACGGTTCCGGACGGCGGACCCCACACTGCGCGTGAACCGACGACCGTCACCCGCGGGCGCTCCGCGCGAGCTCCAAGACGCACCGGACGTTGAGGTCACGCCGGATCGCCGGCAGCGCGACGTTCACCGCGAACGCGTCGATGGTGACGATCGTCGAGGCGAGGCTCGCGCCGATCAGCGCGAGCCTCTGCTCTCGGGTCACCGCCCGCCGGCCAGCGGGAACCGCGCGCGAAAGATGGTGCCCGTCGAGTGCGTAGTGTGCGACTCGACGGTGAGGGCTGCCAGCGATAGGCGTATCCCGCGCCACGCTGGCCGTGCGGTTTGCGGTTTGCGATCGGACAGACTCCCGGCACCGATCTCGCGCCTGGGGAATCGTTTCCGGGACTCTCCGTCTCCGTGATACGAACGAGCCGTCGAGACGGTCGGCTACGCCTCCCCAGACTCCTTCAGCGTTCCTCCGCCGACCTGGCCGCGCCAAAAAAGAGACCGCGCGGGCCGCAGGCAAGCCGACCGCGGCATGAGGCTCACGCATTAGATATATGACGCGTGCCTTCCCGCGACAGCCAGACGCTCGCAACCAAACGGTGGGCGATCCTCCGACGAGGAGTCTGAGGATCGACCACATCCCACGCCGCAGCACTCGCTTTCCGCGACATCGCTGACGCTCGCAACCAACGGAGGTCGATCGTCAGACCAGGCGGCTGAGAATCGACCACATCCCGCGCGGGGACGCTCGCTTATCTGAGCTCGTTGGGGTTGTCAAGTACCTCCCAGGGGGTCGTGCTCCTGGACGCCCTGCCTTATCTGGGTGCGCGACTGCCGGTCGTGGCGGTCGGCGACGAGATGGTTGATCGGTCGTTCTGCTGGAGCGACTGCGGCCGCTCTGTCTTTCGTGGGCCGCCACGCTGGGCGTGGGTGCCTCGGGCGCTCCTGGAGCTGGCCGCATGCTTGGGACGCATCGGTGACGTGTGGGCTTGGTCGGAGCGGTTGGAGGGGGGAGGATCGGGTGGGTCGAGCGCGGCGGGGCCGAGCGCTCGGAGGAGGTGATAGGAGCGGCGTGCGAGCTTGCGAGCGATGGTCATCGACGCGCGGTTGTGTGACAGCCCGCGCGCCTTCAGTGCGTGGTAGTCCGCGTAATCAGGACTGGCGGGCTTGCAGGCCGATTGCGCGGCTTCAAACAGCGCCCAGCGCAACGGCGCGGAGCCCTGGCGAGTGAGCTTCCCGAGTTGGGCGTGGCGGTCTGAGCGGTGCACCCCGATGTCCAGGCCGGCCATCCTGACTGCCTGGCGCGAAGCGTGCATGCGCGTCACATCACCAAGTTCGACCAGGGTGATCAGCGCCGATAGCTCGCCCATCCCGTATTGGGTCATCAGCGCTCGGCAGCCGGGCTGGTGGCGCGCGAGGCTCCGCAGGTCGCGTTCGATGGCGGTCAGCTGGATCTCGAGCATGTCGATGATCTCCAGCGCCACCCGGACTCGCTCGCGCGCGTCGACGGGAAGCTCGAGCTCGGCGAGGAACTGACGGCCGGCGAGCGTGCGCAGGTCATCCGGGGCGCCGGCGACTCCGTGGTGATAAAGGGTCGCGCGGATCCGCTGGATCCAGCTGGTGCGCTCGGCCAGCAGCGTGTTGCGCAGCCTGGCGCGTGATCGCCACTGGCGCACGTGCTCGGGCGGGATCCAGGATTCCGGCAGCCGCCCCTCGCACAGCAGCTGACGCAGCCACTTCGCGTCCGCCCGGTCGGTCTTGGCGCGGCGCTTGCGGCCCCGCAGCGCACTGGTTTCCACCGGCTCAGCCAGATGTGCCACCGCACCCGCCGCCTCCAGGGCGCGGCACACGAACAGCCAGCCGGTGCACGCCTCCACCGCCACATGGATCTCACGACCCGCAAACCTGACAGCCCACTCCTGGACCGCCGCAGCAGTTGAGTCCAGCTGACCGCGCCACAACTCCCCCGACAGCGTGTCCAACCCGTCGACGGTGATCTGCCGGCGATGCACATCAAACCCCGCGACGATCGCACCCGGAGCCACCCCCAGCACGAACGGGGCGCACACCACCGTCTGCGCGCTGTCACGCCCGAGCGATGCCATACCGTCAGCCACGGTCGGTACCTCCAGCTCGAATGATCCGGCGGGCGCGGGCTGCAACCGCGCGCGCCTTCAACAACGGTCGTTCGACACGGAGGACCGGCCACCTGCAATCCGGACCACCAAGCCGCTGCGAGTCAACCTGCTCA
>CAVSSZ010000004.1:0-10309 GCA_963730725.1 uncultured Solirubrobacteraceae bacterium
TGGTCCTCGCCGGCGGGCGAGGCGCGGACCTCGATCGCGTCGATGTCGAGCAGCGGTTCGATCCGGTCGTCTGGCTCCTCGATGATGATGCGGATGCGGCAGCCGTCCGCGGCGCGTGCGCGCAGGAGCGCGACGAGCCCGGACTGGGATGCGAGATTGGGGATGACGATCTCGATCCGTTCGACCGCTGCGCGGAGGAGCTCGGCGGGTTTCGGTGCGGCGGGATCCGACGAGTACGCGTAGCCCGCGACCACGTCGCCGGGCTCGTGCGTCGTCGGCTCAAGCGCATCAGACGTGGCCGGGGCAGGAACGGCGTCGGGCCAGAGCGCGTGCTCGGTCGTGTCGAGCGCGCTCGCGACGCGGGTGCGGTGCCGCGGGTACGGGGTGCGACCCGCGAGCCAGCGCCGCACGGTCTTGACGTCGACCTGGACGATGTCGGCGAACTCGTCGAGCGACAGGCCGGCGCGGGTAATCGCGGTCCGCAGCTGCTCGTTCTCCAAGACGGTCTCCCCTTCCCGAAAGTCGCCGGTTTCCAGCGCTTCCAGTGTAGATGTCCGAAGACGTCCCCGGACGTCCCAGGACGTCCTTGAGGACGTCCCGAGATGTCCTTGCGCCGTCCCAGGCGAGCCTGCATGGTGATGGGCATGCTCACCGCGACGCCGCAGATGACCAGCTCGCGCGACCCGGCTGGTCGCGTGCCGTTGACGCGCGATGAGGTGATGACTGCCTCGGAGGTGGCCGAGCTTCTGCACCTTCCGGTCTCGACGGTCTATTACCTCGCGCGCCGCGGTGAGCTGCCGGCGAGCCGGCTCGGGCGGACGTGGCGATTCCTGCGCCCGCGGATCGAGCGGCTGCTGGAGGCGTAGCCGCCGGCGGGGATGGTGAGATGACGCCTGAGAACAGACCGGACGGGTGGGGACCGTCGCATCAGACCGAGCCGCGCCGGCGGTGGATCGCTCGGCCGCCGGTGCTGCTCGCCGCCCTGGGCGTGGTGCTGCTGATCGCGAGCGCGATCCACTTCGGCGCGACCAGCGTCGCGATCGCGCTGATCCTCGTGATCCTCGTGGTTGTCGTGGTCGACACGGCCATCGCCTCCCGCGCGCGGCCGCGTGCGCCAAGGCCAGCCGCGATCCCCGCCGGGGATCCGTTGCGCGCGATCCGCGAGCTCGCCGCGCAGGGCCGGTGGTGGGGTGTGGCTCGGCGCGGGCGACGATGGGCAGTGGCGGTTCGCGCGGCCCGAGCGGGCGGTGCTGCTGCTCGGCCCGCCGCGGTCGGGCAAGACCAGCGGCGTGATCATTCCGGCGGTGCTCGCGCACGACGGCCCGGCGATCGTGACCTCGACGAAGCCGGATGTCGCTCGCGCGACCGCGCGAGCCAGGGCGCGTGACGGGCGGGTGTGGATGTTTGACCCGACCGGCGCGAGCAGCCCGCCGGCGGGGCTCGAGCAGCTGCGGTGGTCGCCGGTGACCAGCGCGCTGACGTGGGACGGGGCGGTCGTGATCGCCCGGGCGATGACCGTGACCGTCGGGACCGGCACCACCGACCGCTCGCACTGGGCCAACCGCGCGCAGGCGCTGCTGGCGCCCCTGTTGCACGCCGCGGCCGTGCACGGCAGGGAGATGGAGACGGTCGTTGACTGGGTGATGCGACACGAGCTCGACGAGCCCGGGATCCTGCTGGAGGATCAGCGCGCAAGCCGGCTGGCGTTCGGGTCGCTGCTCGGACTGCTGAACACGGAGGGCCGGGAGCGGTCCTCGGTCTTCTCCGCCGCCGCGGACGCGCTTCAGGCCTACACGAGCGAGGGCGCGCTGATGACGGCGAGCGACCCGAACTTCGACCCGGCCGCGTTCGTCGCCGGCAGCGACACCGTGTTCATCTGCGCGCCGGCGGAGGAGCAGGCCGCGGTCGCGCCGGTCGTCTGCGGCCTGCTGGCGGAGGTTCGGCGCGCGACATACCGGGCGCACGCCGCCGGCCAGCTCGCCGGGCGGGTGTTGTTCGCGCTGGACGAGGTCGCGAACATCGCGCCGCTTCAGGAGTTGCCGCAGATCGCGTCCGAGGGCGGCGGGCAGGGTCTGACCCTTCTCGCCGCGCTGCAGGACCTCTCGCAGGCGCGCGCCCGGTGGGGCAAGGCGGCCGACGGGTTCCTGACCCTGTTCGGGACCAAGCTGCTGCTGCCCGGGATCGCCGACACCACGACCCTGGAGGCGGTGTCGACGATGCTCGGCGAGTACGACCGGCAGGTCATATCCCGCACGAGCGACGCCAACCCGTTCACCGATCCGGGCAAGAAGAGCCGGACGGTGTCCACGCAGCGCACCCGCGTCCTCTCGCCCGGCGAGGTCGCCGGGATCCCCGCCGGCCACGGGCTGCACCTCGACGGCACCGACTGGGAGCTCCTCACCCTCACCGCCGCGCACCGCGACGAGCCGTGGCGGACGCTCACCACCCCGGCCGGATCATGAACACGACCGGGTCCGTGCCTCGGATCGGCGCTCCGGTGGCCGTTTCGCGGGCGGGACGGCTTGGGACGAGTTGGGACGTCTTGCCCCCAGCACTGCCTGTGCGTGGAGTGTATGTCTGGATCGGTGGGCGACGGACGTGGCGGGAGTCGGGGGTCTGGGGTGCTGATCGTCGCGAAGATCACGAGGCGCACGGCGGGCGGCTATGCCGAGTACCTCGAGGGGAAGGCCAGGGCGTCGGAGCTGGGCGACTACTACCTCAAGGACGGGGAGCGGGTCGAGGCTCCGGGTCGCTGGGTGGGCGGAGCGCACCTGTTCGGGCTCGACGCCACTGTGCCGGTGACCGGTGAGCAGCTGCGGACGCTGATGGACGTCCGCCGCCCCGACACCGGCGGCGAGCTGCGCCGGGTCGGCGCCAGTGGTGAGGCGGTCGCGGCATTGGACGCGACGTTCTCCGCGCCGAAGTCGGTCAGCGCCGTCTGGGCGCTCGGCTCGCCGGAGCTGCGTGGGCGGATCGAGGCCGCGCACGAGATCGCGATCGACCGCGCGCTTGACTACGCGGTCCGGCACGTGCCGATGCTGCGCCAACGCGTGGACGGCGAGCACGGTTCTGCATGCCAAGGCGGTCGGGGTGGTCGCGACGAGCTGGCGGCACACCACCGCTCGCGCCGTCGCCGATCAGGTCCCGGACCCGCAGCTGCACTCGCATGTCCTGCTGCACGCCGCGCACCGCCGCGATGGCCGGCTGGTGGCGATCGATTCGCGGACGTGGCTGCAGCATCAGCGCGAGGTCGGCGCGGCGTACCGGACCGAGCTCGCCCGCGAGCTCGCCACGCTCGGGTTCTCGGTCGAGCGCGGCACGGGCCGCGGGGAGCGGTACTTCGAGCTGGCCGGCGTCCCGCAGCCGCTGCTGGACCGCTGGTCAAGCCGCCACCACCAGGTCCAGGCCGCGATCCGCGACCGGCTGAGCGCGACCGAGCGCGACCTGCGAGCGGTGATCGCCGAAGGCGGCCCCGCCGCCGCCGACGCGCACGAGCGCCTCGAGCTGCTGCTCGCCAACGGGCAGCTCGCCCCCGCCGAGGAACGACTGATGGGGACGATCACCCGCGCCGGCAAGGTCGCGGTCACCGCGGCCGATCTCGATGCGGAGTGGCAGCGCACGGCACGGGGGATCGGGTTCACGCCCGAGCGCGTCGAGGTGCTCCGCCGCCAGCAGCGCCAACCGCTGACGCCGGCCGCGCCGGATCGGGTGCTCGACGCGTTGACGGAGTTCGACGCGACGTTCCCCGCCCGCGAGGCGCGCGCGGTCGCGCTCGAGCGCTCCGCCGGCATCCCGATCGACGACGCGCTCCGGCCGCTTGTCGAGCTGCGTGACGCCGGGGAGATCCTCCGCCTCGCCGACGGGAGCGGCACGACCCGCGAGCACCGCGCCCGCGAACGAACAACCATCAGCACCGCAGAGCGCGTGATCGAACACCGGATCACCGCGCTCGATCGGGACTCTGTCGTCGCGCAGGCAGACCGGCTCGACCGTGAGCTCCAAGGTCGGGGAGGCCGGCTGTCAGACGAGCAGCGCCAGGCGATCATGCTCGCCTGCTCAGACCGTCAACTCGTGATGATCGAGGGCCAGGCCGGCACCGGGAAGAGCACCGCGCTGACCGGCATCGCCCGCGCCCACCACGACGCCGGCCGGGACATCATCGTCACCAGCACCGCCGCCGTCGCCGCCGAGCGCCTCGCGCGCGAACTCCACCACGCCGGCGTCGACACCCGCCACTACTCGCTCGCCGCGCTCCAGACCGCGATCACCAACGGCACGGTCGTCCTCGGGCCGCAGACGACGATCATCCACGACGAGGCCGCGCTCGCCTCCACCCGCGAACAACACGCCCTCCTCGCCGCGGTCGAGACCTCCGGCGCGAGGTTGATCGCTGTCGGCGACCCGCACCAGAACCCGCCCGTCGGCGCCGGCGGACTCTGGCCCCACCTCGAGGCCGCCACCCGCGACCGACCACAGCCGGGCCGTTCTGACCCGCAACCTCCGCGCCCACGACCCCGCCGACCGCCGCGACCAGGCCCGCTTCCGCGACGGCGACCACGAGCTCGCGATCCGCGGCTACGCCGCCCGCGCGCGCGTCCACATCGGCGCCGACCTCACCCGCGCCGAAGACGCCGCACTCGACGCCGCCCACACCGACACCCAGAACGGGCGCACGACGATCGTGCTCGCCCAGACCTCGAACGACCACCTCGACGAGCTGAACGCGCGCTACCAGGCGATCCGCCACCAGCACGGCGAGCTCGGCACCGACACGATCCCGGCGCCCGGCCGCCCGTACAGCCTCCACCCCGGCGACGAGGTCCAGATCCGTCGCACCATCAACCACCCCGATCACGGACCGCTGCGCAACGGCACCACCGCGCTGATCCGCGACATCGACCCCGATCGCCCAGACGATCGAGCTCGCGCTCCCCACCGGGCAGCCCGTCAACCTGAGCATCGACCAGGCCGACGCCGCGCAGCTCCGGCTCGCGTACGTCCAGCACCCATTCCCCGCCCAAGGCATCACGACCGACACCGCCCACCTGATCGTCTCAGCCCACGCCACCCGCGAGGGCACGTACGTCGCGCTCACCCGCGCCCGCGAGGAGACGCACCTCTACGCCGAGGAGTCCGTCGACTCCGATCGGGACGGCGATCGCCTCCAAGCCCTCGCCGAACGGATCAGCCGGACCGAGCCCGACCTCCCGTCGATCGCCATACCGCTCGAGCAGGCCCGGACAGTCGTCGCAGAGCCCGACAGCCGCGAGCCGATCGAAGCCCGAGCAGGCAGGCCAAGCAGCCGGCGGGCCGCGATCACCTGGGAGTCGGAGAGCAGCCCTCGATCCGACGAGGAGACCGCGGTCGCCGACGCGCCCGAACGCGACCTCCGGCACCGACGGCGGGGATGCATGAGACCCCCGCGCACGACCCTGAAATGGACCCGCGCTATGGCCGGCCATGCCGATCAGGTGCGCGCGCCACCGGCGCTGGCCACGTCGACCCGGGATCGAGCCGGCCCGTCACCTGCGCGAGCTCGTCCGCGACAACACCGAGACCGCCCGACCGTCAGGCTGGGAACCGTGACGGAGGCGCCCGCCCACTGAGAGTGTTCGTCGGCCCGGCCGGCGTTGTGGACGCTGCCGGGCTTCCGCTCCGTCGCCCTAGGCATCATCCGCACGAACCCGACCCGTACGATCGCTCTCACGAAATGCGATCGTGCGGCCACGACGACTCGGGCGATCGGAGGCGTGGCAAAGCAGCGGCGCGCCCCGGACGAGCGTGCCGACAAAAGGGATCGTCAGCTCGCAAGGTTGATCCTGCGAACCGCGTTGCCCGCGAACCGACGCAACGTCGCGAGGCCGTCGGAAAATGCGCAACGAGCGAGAAAGCTGACCCGGCGGCGTGTCACCGACGGGGCCGCTAGCCGGCGGGGTGTAGATCGCCGACCCGGCGTGTTAGGCCGGCGTGGCGATCCAGTGGCTGTGGAGCTTCAAGAGATTGTGGGTGGCGGTGACGAGCCGCCACTCCGACTGCGCGGCGGATCTGCCTCTGCGCATGAACCGGTCGATGTGCCGGTTGTATTTGATCTGGCCGAACACCGGCTCGATCGTGACCTTGCGCTGGGCGTAGAGCTTGCGCCCGCGGTCGGTGCTCAGCTTCTCGCGCATCTGCTCATAGACGCCGGCCTCCCAGCCGCGGCGTTTGCCCTCGCGCAGGTTCCCGTCGGGCGGGACGAGCACCTCGATCCCCTGCTCGCTGATGGCCTGCATCTGCGGGTGATGCCAGTAGCCGGCGTCGGCGATCACCACCTCCGGCGCCTCGGTCAGGCCCTGTGCTGAGAGCTGGCGCATCGTCGCGTCGAACATCGGCTCCAACTGCCCGAAGTCCGGGGCGGCGTTGGTGATCTCCGCGGCCAGGATCACCTGCCGGTCGTTGACGGTGGCTTGGGCGTTGTAGGCCTGCCGGGGCGGGGTGCCCTGCGTGCGCATCACCCGCGAGTCCGGGTCTGACAGGTTGATCTTGCCCTCGGGCAGCTCCGGGGCGACCCAGGGTTTGCTGTTGCCCTTGAGCACCCGACCCTTCGTGTCGCGCGCCGTCGCCCGCCAACGCTCATAAGTCTCAACCGCGGCGAGATCAACCCGATGGTTCTCCTCCAGGCGCTCAAGCGCACCGATCATCCGGTCGTCACGATCACGCGCCACCGGGGCGCCTTGACGCGTGCGGTGGGCTTCCAGCTCGCGCCGCGCGACCCGCAGCCACTCGATCCGACCGCCGCGCTTGAGCACCCGACGACCGAGGACCATCGACTCCAGGTCCATCTCGAGCTTCTCCGGCTCGGGCTTGGTCTCATCACGCGACGGGCGGCCCTTGCGCTCAGCAAGACGACGCTTCGCGTCCGCCAGCGCCTGCCGACGACCCTCGGCCGTCCGCAGCTGCTCAGGCAACTCATCACCGCGATCCTCGCCATAGAGCTCGTCCTCCCGCCGGTCGACCTCCTCGGCTTCGCGCAGGATCTCGGTGACCAGCTCCCGATAGGCGCGGTTCTGATCCATCGACGCGTTCGCCTTGATCTTCGTCCCATCGATCGTGATCACCCCCACCGACACCAACCCCGCCTCCCGGCACAGCCCGAGGACTCGTCAAACAGCTCACCGATCTCCACCTCGTGCCGGCGGCGGAACTCCGCGATCGTCGAGTGATCCGGGCGTCCGCATCCCCGTGATCACCTTGAACGCCACATCCTCCAGGCACGCCCGCTCGATCCCCCGCGAAGACCGATTCCCGCGCGCATACGCGTAGAGCAACAAGCGCCACCATCACCGCCGGATCAAACGGCGCGCGGCCCGCCGCACCCAGCCGATACGCCTCCCGGAACCGATCCAGGTCCATCTGATCGACCGCGCCCGAGCACCGTCCACACCAGATGATCCTCCGGCAGCCACTCCGTCAACGACGGCGGCATCAACAACAACTGACCACGATCAACCCCAGCGAATTCTAGAGCCATACCGGAAGTGTCTTAAACCCGCCAGACAGCACCGATATTCCGACAGCCTCTCGCCAACCCGATCGTTGCGGAGCTGTTCTCGACACGGCAGGCGAGCGACAACCGGGTGCTTGCTGGAGATCGCACTGAGCCGGGTGAGCAAGCAGCGCGCGGGCTGCCGCCGTCGAGCGCAGCACGCTGAACCCAGGTTTGGCAGGCAATGCCGGCCAGGCCGGGCTGTCGCTGTCGCGTGTCGCTGTCTCAGCAATTGAGCGGTGTCCGTGATTGGTAGCCACTCGGCTCATTGTGCGCAGCCACGATCGGGTTCTCCCGAAACCGTGCTTCTGGTGCTTGCCGTCGGCTTCCGTGCGGTGCCGCGGGTTGCCGTGTCGTCGCGCGAGCGATGGCTGACGATCGTTTGCGCTCACGCCACGGTCCGAGTATGCTCGCCGCGGGTTGCCGTGCTGATGAGGCTGCGCGAGGAGGGTAACGATGGTGAAGGTCCTACGGCTTCGTCATCGGCTTCCCGCGGCGCTCGTTTTGGGAGCGATCGTCGGTGGGACCGGGCGCCGTCAGTCCCTCTGTAGCCGTCGCGTCAGTCTCGCCGCTCACCGATCCCGGCAAGATCCAGAAGCTGGCCGCAGCTGCCTATATCTGGGGCGTCGCCCCCGAGTTCGTCTACCGCTTCGGGAAGTACAGCGATCTGGTTACCGCACCCCGCAACACGTTAGGTGGTGGAAAGGCAGCTGCGGCTTGGAACAACAACGGCACGAACGCCGGCGACGCCTCGGTCCTGTACCTCAATGCGTTGATCGATCTCAGCGGCGCGAAGGGGCGCGGCGGGACCAAGGCGCTCGTGCTCACCGTGCCGCCATCGCGCCGCCACTACTAAACGTGGCGGACCTGCTTGATGACTTTGTCAACACGGTGGCGGAGTATCGGCACGCGGACGACCCCCTCCCACGCGCGCGCAGACCTACCTGTTGGTAGGCCCGACCTCGCGCTACGCCCATCAGCGCATCGCGCGGATCGACGGATTCACTTACCGGGTGGTGCCTTATCGACACCAATCTCGGGGTGGATCCTCATTCGGATCCGTGCCGACACGCTCGTGCCGGCGACTGATCCTACCTCCGCTCGCCTCAATCCAGAAGAACGTCGTCGAGCACTTCGGCCATGAGCAGCACTCGCCCGACTTCGAGGCGTCAGTGGGCATCGGCCCAAGTACTTCCAGCCTGAGCCAGTACACCCCAACGCCGGAGCAGATCAAGCGGGCGGCAGAAGTGGCACACCGCCCCGACGCAGGCGGCCCCCTTCTTCAAGCAGATGGGCGAGGCGCTAAGGCGTCAACCCGCTCCCCGACGGCGAGCGACCGGCCTCAACGGCATCCCGCTGAGGACACTGCCCAGCTGGATCGCTCCGCAGGCCCGCGCCAACCGGCGCTACCGCAACCCGTCATTCCCGCAAAGGCATCACGCTGGCCCTGTTCAGGCCGCATCGGCCTCACCGCAAACGGGTTCACGATCCCGCGCAATTGGGGCCCCAAGCCAGGTCAAGGCGCTCCAGACCGGCTACGACGCCGGGCGAGCGCAGGTCAACAAGAAGGTCAGCCTCGATTCGGCGTCACCAAAGCCACCAACTACTGGAGCTACCTCAACAGCGGGATCGGGAATTACCCCGAACACGCCCGAGGGAACACCTCCAATCCGGGCCGCGCTCACTATCTACGGCGGGGCCAACCTGCCGCAAGATGCGCTCTACGCCCAGATCAACAACCTGGACGGCACGTCGGCCGCACCCAGCTCGACGGCAACAACACCTACAAGCCGACATCTACGTCTCGCCGGTTACCAGCCCGGCGACGTTGCCGTGGTCTGGACCGTGCCGCCGACCGTGAACGACCGTCAAGGGAACCGGCGGGCTCTCCCGTCTATGACCGTCACTCCCAGCCCGATGCCACGTAGTCCGGCGACCCGTTGATCTCCGAGGCCAGCGTTCCTAGAGACTGCCTACCTCGGCCGCGAGCATTCCCGTGACCGGCGTAGATCCGTCGAACGACATGGTCACCGTCGAACCCTCCGCCTGGGGGCCACTGGTCGCGAGTACGCCGATCCTATTCGGCCCGACCGCCGCGCAGTATGGCCTCACACCGGGCATGCCGTACTACATAGCGACCACCCCGACACGCAACATCGACCCGAACACCAAGGCCGCAACATACTCGTTCAAGGTCTCGACCAAGTGGCTGCAGCAGCTGTCGATGGGCAACGTGCCGATTCAGTACAGCGGCACGGCGGGTCCGGTTGTCCACCTGTCTAACCCCGGTAGTCCGATCAATCTGCAGTGGGGACCCATCCAGCCGGTCTCGCAGCTCGGATCGCAGCAGCTGACCTCCGGCAGGCTCGCAAAGAACCCGGACGGGTCGGTGACGATTTGGATCGCACCAACCCTGCCCGCACGGGGCACCCGCCACCAACTGGATCCCCACACCATCGACGGTCTACTACAACGCCCTCTACCCCGGGAGTCAAGGTGCCGACCCCGATCCTGCCGATACTCCGCATTTACTATCCAGCACCGGGAAGCAACACGCAGGCGTCGATCCTGCCCCCGCCGAATGGGTCGATGAGCGCCACGTACGTGTTCCCGGCCCTCCAGAAGATGAGCTAGGTCGCAAAACCGCGACGAGAGGACAAGCCAGTGAGCGTCCAGGTCTCGCGATGTGCGGCGAGCTGACGTGCGCGGAGTCCGACGGGGTTCGACGGGAGCTCTCGTCGCGCCCGACCAGTGGTCTCATGCGTTCGCAGTTCCGGTGAGTGT
>CAVSSZ010000005.1:0-497316 GCA_963730725.1 uncultured Solirubrobacteraceae bacterium
CTGGGACGTCTTGCTGGAGCGTGGGGAGCGAAGCCTGCGGCGGGCGGCCTTCGCGGAGATCGGCGCTGGGCGGTCACGGTGACTGAGCGACCGCTGCGGGTTACGGTCCTGACGGGCGTGAGCCGGCGTCAAGGGCATCCGGTTTCACGACTCGCACGACGATTCCTGGCGGATGGCTTGAGCGTCTTGACCCACTCATTCACGTGACAGGGCGCCAAGCAACCACGGGCTCCCGCCCCCCGGTGAGCTGAGCACCGTCATCGAGGAGCTGGGCGGTCTCGAAGCGCGCCTTGCCTATATCGAAGTGGTTTTCGCCGCCGCGGACGTCCCGCGCCTCGTGATCGATCTCGCCGTCGAGCGGTTTGGAGGCGTCACCATACTCATCGTCAACCAAACCAGGTCCGCGATGCGCCGCTTGGACGAGGTCACCCGCAAAGAAACTGGATCTGGCCTCGGCGGTCAACCCTCGAGCGGCGGTCCTCCCCTGAACCCCTACTGATGCTTTCCGTTGAAAGCATCACTCCCAGGCGGCCGCGAAAGCAGTCGTCCGCGCTCGCCAGCGGCCAGCGTCGTCGCATCCGCGGCAACGCACTCACCAGCTTCGCCGGCGACGCGCTATCGCAATGTCGCCGGCACTCGTCTGCCGGACCGGGCCGGACGATCCGGTGTGCGGTGATCACGAGCGGGCCCGTCAACCGCCGTGCGGTGTGAGTGGCTGCGGACGACGGCTTGCGCCCGGGCCAGTCGGCCGTCAAGATCGTGGTTCAACGTACAAGGCGCATTTCGGCGTGGATCCTGGTGGGCAGCGCGACGACGGTCTTTCTGACAATCGCAAATGGCGCCATCGAGGTGCCGCTGCGGGTATTAGTGTCCCGGGACGCCGGGCCGAGCACTGATGCGCGCGCGGTCTTCGAGCGGCCTGGCGCGACCCCGTCGCGCGACCGGCGGCGCGCGCTCGTCACGGAGTTCCCGGAATGAGCGCAACCGTGATGCAACTCTGCGCCGCATGCGGCGACCAGACGCCGGCGGCGAAGCGGTTCTGCATCCACTGCGGTACCCCGGTTCTCGAGGTGTGCCCGACGTGCGGCGAGCCGGTCGTCACGGGTGCGAAATTCTGTGCCGAGTGCGGCAGCGCGGTGGCCGACCACGCGGCGGGAGCGGCGTCAGTCTTGGTGTCGGAACGTCGGCTGGTCTCGGTTCTGTTCGCAGACCTGGTCGGCTTCACCACGCTATCCGAGCATCGTGACCCGGAGGAGATCCGCGAGCTGCTGACCCGGTACTTCGACCGTTGCAAGGCCCTGATCGAGCGCCACGGCGGTACGGTCGAGAAGTTCATCGGGGATGCGGTGGTGGCGGTTTGGGGCACACCGGTCGCTCGCGAGGACGACGCCGAGCGCGCCGTCCGCGCCGGCCTGGCGTTGACGGCGGCGGTCGGCGAACTGTCGGGGGAGCTGCGGCTGCGTGTGGGCGTATTGACCGGCCCGGCCGCGGTGGAGCTCGGCGCGGAGAGCGAGGGCATGGTGATGGGCGACACTGTCAACACCGCCTCACGCCTGCAATCGCTTGCCGCTCCGGGGACGGTGCTGGTCGACGACGTCACCCGCCGCGCCTCCGAGGCGGCGATCGCCTACGAGGACGCCGGCGGTCACACCGTCAAGGGTCGCGAGCAGGCCGTGCACGCGTGGCGTGCGCTGAGGGTCGTCGCCGGCGCGAGAGGCGCTCGGCGCAGCGTCGGACTGGAGGCGCCGTTCGTCGGTCGCGAACGCGAGTTGCAGGCGATCATCGAGGCGGGCGAGCAGAGCGCCCGTCACGCGCGGGCCCGTCGGATCGTTGTGCTCGGGGAGGCCGGCACCGGTAAGTCCCGGCTGCTGTGGGAGTTCTTCAAGTACCTGGACGGAATCGAGGAGGAGCGCTGGTGGCATCAGGGCCGATGCCTTTCCTATGGCGAGGGTGTCGCCTATTGGGCGCTGGCCGAGATGGTCCGGACCCGTGCGCAGATCACTGACGAGGAGTCGCCGGCTGTCGCGCGCGAGAAGCTCCGCGCGACCGTCGCCGAGCACGTCGGCGATGAACGCGAGCGGCGCCTGGTGGAGCCACGCCTCGCGCATCTGCTGCGCCTCGAAGAGCGACCGGAGGCCGATCGTGCCGACCTGTTCTCCGGCTGGCGCCTGTTCTTTGAGCGGATGGCCGACGCGAACCCGGTGATCCTCGCCTTCGAGGATCTGCAGTGGGCGGACGGCGGCTTGCTTGAGTTCATCGACTATCTGATGGAGTGGTCGGCCGACTCTCGGATCTTCGTGCTCGCCCTCGGCCGTCCGGAGCTGCACCAGCGCCGATCCTCGTGGCCTGCGTTGCTGTTGGAGCCACTGCCGTTGACCGAGATCGCGGCGATGCTCGACGGGCTTGCGCCCGGGCTGCCTGAGGAGCTCGTCGTTGAGATTGGCCGCCGCTCGGAGGGGATCCCGCTGTACGCGGTCGAGACCATTCGGATGCTGCAGGATCGCGGCCTGCTTGTTCAGGAGGGCGCGCGCTACGTCCTCACCGGCGACGTGTCCGATCTCGAGGTGCCGGAGACGCTGCACGCGCTCGTCGCTTCGCGGCTCGACGGCCTGTCGAGCCTCGAGCGGGGCCTGCTGCAGAAGGCTTCGGTGCTCGGGCACGCGTTCACCGCGGCGGGCGTCGCGGCGCTTGCCGAGCGGCCCGAGCCGGAGGTCACGAGGCTGCTTGACGAACTGGTGGCCAAACAGGTTCTCTCGCGCGATGACGATCCACGGTCTCCCGAGCGTGGTCAGTACCTGTTCCTGCAGGCGTTGCTGCGCACGGTCGCCTACGGAATGCTGTCGCGACGGACGCGCAAGGCGCTGCATTTGGCGGCGGCGCATCACTTTGAACGCAGCTGGCCCGGTGAGCCGGCCGACATCGCTGAGGTGCTCGCTTCCCACTACCAAGAGGCGATCCGTGCCGACCCCGCCGCCGACGACGTCGTGGCGCTTCGGGCGTCGGCACGCGCGCGGCTCACCGCCGCCGGGCGCGCGGCCGCATCCCTGGCACTGGGCCCCGAGGCGCGGCGCTACTTCGAGCAGGCCGCTGAGCTGGCCGAGGACGACCTCGAGCGCGCAGCGCTGTTGGAACAGGCAGGCCGGGCGCTGCGGCAGAGTGACGACGCCGAGGCCGCCGAGCAGCAACTACGGCGCGCGATCGAGCTCTATCAACGCGCCGGGAACACGACCGGCGGCTCGGCGGCGGTTGCGCTCGCGGAGATGTTCAGGGTCACTGGGCGGCTCGACGAGGCGAGGGGGATGCTGGAGCCATTTCGCACCGCCGACGACCAGACTGTCGATCCGATCGTGCGCGCCGAGGCACTCGCGGCGATGGCCGGCGCGCTCGTGTTCAGCGGAAACCTGGCAGAGGCCGGCCCGCTGATGGACGAGGCGCTGACGACGTTGGAGGAGCAGGAGGCCTGGCCCGCGCTGGCGAACGCGCTGATCACCCGCGCCGTGTACCTGATCCAGCTGCATCGCTGCCAGGAGGGCGGCGCGGTGCTTCAGCTGGCGCGCAGCCTCGGCGATACGCACGGCCTGACCGCGGTCGCGCTGCGTGCCCGCTATAACCTCGCCGCCCTCGCACTCGAGAGCGGCCGTCCCGCGGACGCGGTGCGCGAAGTGGATGACGCCCTCGTCCAGGCTCGCGAACGGGGGGACCGGGGATGGGAGCGGATGCTGCTGTCGCAGTCGATCGCACCGCTGGTCGTGCTCGGCCGCTGGGACCAGGCCGAGCCGATCGCGGTGGCGCTGCTCACCGGCGCCGACGACCCGCTCTCGGCCGTGTACGCCGCCGCGTTCCTAATCGGTGTCGCCGCCGCCCGCGGGGACCGCGAGACCTGGCGGAGCTGTCGTGCGATCGCCGAGGCCAATCACGACACGTCGCACACTGATCTCGCGTCGGCGGTGGCGGTGACGCTCGCTCGCGATGCGCTGGAGTCCGAGGCTCCCCAGCGAGCGTTGACGCTCGCGCGTCCCGTTCTCAGTGCGCTCAGCACGGCGACCGAGAGCGTCGAGGAGGCCTACGCGATCTGCGTCGCGGCGGCAGTGTCGCTTGGGGACGCATCCGCAATCGCCGAGCTCGAGTCCTACGGGTCGAGCGTGCCACCGGTGCGCGCGACGCCGCTGGTGCGCGCCGGGCGCGCCCGTCTCGCCGCCGAGCAGGCGTGCCGCCGCGGCGACGAGGAGTCCGCCTCGACCCTCCAGGCGCAGGCGATCTCCTTGCTGCGCTCGGTCGGCGCCCGGCCGCTGCTCGCCACGGCGTTGCTCGAGCGAGCCGCTCGCCAGCTCGACGCCGACGCCGACGCTGAGGCCCGCGCGATCCTCCACGAGCTCCGAGCCACCCGTTGGCTGCAAAGACCAGACGCCGCTGCCGCCGGTATGGCGGTCTGACTCGCGTATGGGTTGAGAAGACAAGTCGTTGCGTGTCCGGAACACTCCCGCAAAGCCCGTTCGGGCCGGTCCTGCGCGACGCGACACCCCTCTGCACGCATGTGCTGCGCCGCGGCCGGGGGACTGGGCCGGGGGCCGTGTTCTCGAGCTATCGCTGAGGTTCTAGAGAGTGCGATCGCCGAACTCGGCGCGACGCGCATCCCGATGCTCTTGCTGCACGGCGGATCTGATCAGCGCTTCCCGGCCTCACACGCTCTGGAAGCGGCCGACCGCTTGCCCAACGCCCGAGCCGTGGTGATCGACCATGCAGCACCCATGGCCCACATCGACCAGCCGAGGGCATGGCTCGATGCGATCGAAACCTTCCTCAGCGAGGACTAACCGGCGCCCGCTTTCGTGCGTCGCAGCGCCGTTCTCCGGACACCTGGTTTGCGACGCGAGCAGGCGCCCGGAGTTCAGCAAGCTGGCCAGCCTGATGCGGCGAGCAGGGCGTTGAGTTCGGAGATTGACCGGGTGTTGTCGTGGAAGCGGACGGCGTTCATGCCGATGTGTAGGGCGCCGTCGATGTTCTCTTGGAGGTCGTCGAGGAGGACGGCCGCTTCGGGAGCGATGTCGAGCCGCTGGCAGACGATGCGGTAGATCTGAGGGTCGGGCTTGCGGCAGCCTTCTTCGTGGGAGTAGACGATGAGGTCGCAGAGGTCGGTCAGCTGGTGGGCCGCTTGCTCGCGTTCGCGCGCGCCGACGAAGCTGTTGCTCAGGATCGCGGTCTTGTAGCGCGGGCGCAGCCCGCGGAAGTAGTCGACGAGTTCGAGGTTGAGCGACCCGACGTACTCCTCCCAGACGTCGACCATGAGAGCGCGCAGACAGGCATCGTCCAAACCGAAGGCTGCGGCCGTCTCGCGCTCGATGCTCGCGAGATCCTGTCCGCCGGTCGGTCCCTGCGCCCAGAGTTCACCCAGGCGCCGCTCGAACTCGTCGAGGTCCAAGCCCAGTCGCTGGGACCATCGCTGCTGCCAGCCGGTGGGCGGGTTGATCTCGAGGACGTCCCCGATGTCAAAGATGACCGCGTCGATGAGGATCCGAGCATTCTGCAAGATCGACGCCGCGGGCCGGCGGCCGCCATGCATCAAGCCGCACTCGGCGCGCCTCCTTTCGCGCGCTCGGGCACGCCAGTTCGGGCGATCGGATCGCGACGATCCCGCGCGGCGCGAGGTCGCGCGGGCTCTCGCCGGCCGGTGGTTCTTGCGGCTGCTCAATGGGCCGGCCAGCCCTTTGGCTGTGGGCCGGCACATTTGCTCGATTGCGCGTGGTCAGTGTGATGAGGCTCGCAAGATCTGGGTTTTCAGTGGCAGGGCTCCGAGCTTGATCTGTTGGGTGATTTGCTCGGCGGTGGAGTGAGAGATTCCTTCGATCTCGAAGCCGTGTTGTGAGAGTGGCGGCTGGACTCCGTCGGGGTACTGCACGTAATTGATGATGCCCACTTCGAGGAGCGCGTCGTTGTCGACGATCGCGAAGTGTTGGTAGTTGCTCTGGGAGCCGAGCCGCAGTGATGACCCGCGGTGGGCGATCGTGGCGGTCACCCGTGCGAAGGCTCGTGCCCCGGCGGGCGTGAGGTTTGCCTTGACGGCGATCACGCCGTGGTGGCTGGTTGTCGACGCATCGCGAAATTCGGCCGTGGTGAGCGCGGGAGCATCTCGCAAGACAAAGAACCGTCCCGTCTGTTGACGGTAGTCAGCGCCGATGTCAGACCGTGGTCCAGTGGCTTGGACGATGTTTGTGCCTTGGGGCACGGTGAGCACGATCGGGTGCGAGACCCCGGCGCGTCGTGCCCCGCGGATGGCTGCGGCGCGCGTGGTACTCGGGCCGGCCGCCCAGCAGGGAACCGCGGCGGAGCGGCAGTGTGGGCTGTCGGCTGGAGCGAACGCGAATGATTCTGATCCCTGACGGGTTCGGTTTGCGAAGCCGAGCGTGGGCTGCCGGGAAGCGAGCCGTACCGCGGAGTACAGCGTCTGCGCGCCGGCTCTCGGACCACCCGGCAGGGTGCTGGCGCTGGTCCCGCTGCCCTGGCTGAGGGTCTGAGCCGGCGGATATTGGCCGTTCAACAGTTGCAACGCCACAGTCCGCCCGTTGGGCGAGATCAGCTCGCCCTCCCAGTCGATCACCCCGATCCGAGGATCGGCGGTCAGCAGCCGCTGCATCGGCCGGGACGCGGCCAGCGCCGCCGAGCGAATCGCCAGCACGTCAGAGCCGAGGCGAACAAACCGCTCACCCCGTAGGCCCCCAGCGTCGCGCAGTCGGGCGCGCAATACAGCGACTTCTCGCCCGACGGCAGCCGAAGTGACGCTGCTCCCGGGAGGCACCTGAAGCTTGAGTTCGACTTGGCCCGATGCCCCCACCGGCGTCGTAGCGGACCGGTGGCCAGCGGCGCCGGCGTGCAGCGCGACCGCGACGACGGCGAGCACGACCAGGATGCTCACACCAGCCACCAGCGCCGGGCCGACAACTCGCGGGGGCCGGGAGCGGCGCGGCGGCGCGGGAGTCGCGGGAGTCGCGGTGATGCTGGCAAGCAGCGCGCGGGCCTGAGCATCCTGCTCGGGTCCGGGGATCGACTCGCGGGGATGAGGGTTGGCGCGGGTGAGCGCGTCGAGAACTGGATCGTCAGTCATTGTCATCGCGTCTCCTTTGGCCAGGCAGTGCGGGCTTGGCCGCCTAACGATTGATCCCCGGCGTCGTCGATGAGTTCGGCCAGGTGGCGGCGGGCCCGGTGAAGGCGCACTCGGAATGCGCCAGCGGTGCACCCGGCCACACGAGCGGCACGCCCGGGGTCCAGTCCCTCCCAGGCGATGAGGAGCAGCGCCTCGCGCTCACGCGGGGACAGTGCGGTGAGCGCGTCGGCAAGTCGATCCTCCAGTGCCCCCGCCGCCGGGCGGGCCGCCGCGGGCTCTCGTCGCAGGCGATCGACGAGTGCGAATCGCCGACGTTCGGCGCGCTGCTGGTTGGCCAGTACGCGCCAAGCGACCCCAAACAGCCATGGCAGCGGATCGGAGTCGATGTCATCCAGACGCCGCCACGCGATCAAAAACGTCTCGGCGACAGCATCATCGACGCTCGCCCGCGGCGCACGTCGCAGCACATAGCCCTTCACATCACAGTAATGGAGCTCGAACAGTCGCTCAAAGCGGCTGCGGCGATCATCCTCGGCACTCATATACCGCCACGATTGTCCGGCTCGCGCCCAAGCGTTACGCGCCGCGCAGAACTTCCGATCACTCCCCCGTCCCCCGGCGACGGCCAAACCCAGGCCTACGCCGTCAATCGCACGCTCGCATTCATGCGCCAGATAGCCGCCGGCAGACGCTCACTCCGCGACGAACGGACGCGCCCGGGATCAGGTGGCGGTCTCATTGTGAGGGGGTTCCGCTACGGCCGCTCCATCCGAGCCCAACTGCGGCTTCGGACGCCGTGGCTCGCGACTGCCGCTGGGGCCAGGCCCGAGTGTGTCCTCGCCGGTGATGACGTCGACGCCCTCGTCGCGCAGGCGATTCACAAGTTCGCGACGAAGCGCATCGATCTCGCCATGCAGCTCACGCCTCCGCGTCGACACAGCGAACTCCTGCTCAGTGAGCAGGTGGAGCCGATCCCGGATCTGCTCTTTGCTCAGCGTCCTGAGGTCCTCAGACGAGCTCACGCAGGGATTCTCCCATCAGCGGACGCCTGCTCTTGCCGGGCACCGGCCAGCCCGCCCGGCGCTCGCTGCGCGACGAACTGAGGTGGCCTGACGCTGAGGTCAGTTAGGCGCTGGCTGGGGGTTTGCCTGGTTTCAAGCGGAAGAAGATGAAGGCCGGCTTGGTCGTCAGCGCCGCCCAGGCATCTGGGTGCAGCTGCCGGCACTCGTCGACGGGCATCGGCTCCTGGACAACGTCGACGCTGAGGCCGGCCGCGGCGAACGCGGAGAACATCGCGGTCAAAGGACGGCGCCAGAACTGAACGTCGAAGGTGGTTGTCCCCAGGCTCCATCGATCGTGCAGATGCTCGGTCGCGAAGTAGTTGCCATCGCGGGAGAGCGCGACGTCCTGGGCAGGGTGATGAGTCGACAGGACAAGCGCGCCGTCGCGTCGCAGCACGCGCCGAAGCTCACGCAGCGGCGCGACCCAGTCGTGCAGGTAGTGGATGACCAACGACCCGACCGCGAGATCGATGCTGCCGTCAGCCAGAAACGTCAGCGGCTCGGCAAGATCGGCCACGCGAAACTCCGCGTGCTCCAGTGCGCGGCCTTTCGCGATCTCGATCATCTCCGCACTGGCATCAAAACCGACGACCTCGGCGCCATGCTCGACGAGGTGCGCCGACAGAATGCCCGAACCGCACCCGACATCAAGGACTCGCTGTGCGGCGACGTCACCCAGGAGGCTGATCACGGCGGGGCGTTCGTACAGGGCGTTGTAGGGCGCCGTCTGATTCATGACCGCGTACTCGCGAGCGACCGCGTCATAGGGCGCACGAGCATCGCTGGAGGATGAGGTCATGCCGGTCACCGTACCGAGTTGTACACACATGCTTTCCGTAGCCGACATCGCATCGGCTGGACGCGCGGTTTCGCGACGAGTCCGCGGTTGGCTTGCTCGCGACGCCTGCGAAGGGGCGGCTGTTTGGCCGCCGTTGTGCGGTGCCGCGTGTGACGTGAGCGTGGGTTAGTCCTGGCGGTCGAGTCCTAAAGGCACTCGAGTGGCCCGCAGCGACACGCAGATGGCGGTTGTGATCAGGACGAGGGCGGAGCCGCTGAGCATGACGGTTGAGGTGCCAAGAGCGCTCGCGATGACTCCGGCTAGGTGACGTGCCCAGGGACGTTCCGAACGTGAGGTAGTAGGTCCGGGCCTGCCGAGAAGGTTGTGGGTGTCGAAGCTCACCGCCTTCAAGGAGGCCCGGAATGCCGCACCATAAAGCTCGGTTCACCGCGCACGGTCGCGCGAACGTCTCGAAGTCCACTGTGTGGGAGTGGGTACGTCGCTGGCGGGCCTGCAGTGAGCCTGAGCGCCGGTCGCTGGCCTGCCTGCAAGAGCGCTCCAGCCGCCCGCGCCGCTCGCCGGCGCGGGTGCCGGCGGAGGAGGAGCACCGAATTTGTGAGCTGCGCCGCCAGACCGGCTGGTCGCCACGGCGGCTGGCCGACGAGCTCGGGCGGCCGCACTCGACCGTGCACCGGGTGCTGCAACGCGGCGGCTGCTCCCGCCAGCTCCGGCCTGAGCGTCCGGCGGTGGTTCGCTACGAGTGGCCGTGCCCGGGGAATCTGTTGCACATGGACACCAAGAAGCTCGGGAAGTTCGATCAGCCTGGGCACGCCGTGACCGGGGATCGGACCCGTCGCTCTCCCCGAGCAGGCTGGGAGTTCGTGCACTCGATCGTGGATGACTGCAGTCGCCTGGCCTACTCCGAGATCCACGACGATGAGCAGGCCGCCACCGTCACCGCGTTCGTGGCCAGAGCCTTGGAGTTCTTCTCAGAGCACGGCATCGCCGCCGAGCGGCTCATGACCGACAACGCGTGGGCCTACATCCACAACCGCTCGCTGCGCGAGCTGCTGGACGCATACGCGATCACGCATATCCGCACCCGGCCCTACACGCCGCGCACCAACGGCAAGGTCGAGCGCTACCAGCAGACCCTGCAGCGCGAGTGGGCCTACGCCCTGGAATACGCCTCAAGTCAGGCTCGACGCGACTCGCTGCCACACTGGGTGCGCCACTACAACGAGCGACGCACCCACAGCGCGCTCGGCAACCGCCCTCCCCTCACCCGCGTTCGGGAGGTCACCGGGCTCAACAGCTAGGCCCATGCCGACCGGGACGAGCACGGTGGAGCCGATGCCGGTGATCGCGGTGGCACGTCCGAGGGTGTGCTCGGGTAGGTTGGCTTGCAGGGCGGCGGTCAGGAGCGTGTTGTAGATCGTCGTCTCAGCGCCGGCGAGTACCGCGGCGGGCACGATCAGCCAGATCGGAGCCGCGACGGCGAGCAGGGCGAGCATCGGCGCAAGCGCGGTGCTGACGAGTGAGCGCGGCGAGCACCGGGCGTCGGGGCGCCCAGTGGTAGGTGATGTGGGCGGCAACGAGGTTGCCGATCACATAGCTCAGGGCGATCGCCGACCACGCCGGCGCACCGCCGAGGTGGGCTTTGGCGATCACCGGTCCGAGCACGAAGAACGGGCTGAGCACGAGCACGTTGAGGATCGTCACGTGCGCCGCGTACACGGCCACCCAGCCACGGCTCCTCACCACGCGCCACCCCTCACTGAGATCATCTAGGACCCGTTGTGCTGATGGTCGGGAGACCTGTGCAGCTGGGATCAGGGCCAGGGTCAGTGAGCTGACGCCGAACGTGGCGGCATCGATCATCAGTGATGTTCCAGGTCCGGCAAGGGCGACGATCACTCCGGAGATCGCAAGTCCGCCGGTCTGTGCCGTTGCCGTTGTGATCCCGAGCAGCGAGGTTGCGCGGCGAATCTGGCCCCGCGGCGCGACCGTCGCCAGCAGCGCGCTGGCCGCCGGCGCGAACAGCGCGCTGGCGCCGCCGCTGAGCAACTGCAGCGTCGCGAGTTCCGCAACGGTCGCATGTCCGCTGAGCAGCAGAGCTCCGGTCGCGGCTTGCAGCACGGTGCGGGTGCTGTCCGCGCAGACCGAGATCCACTTGCGTGACCAGCGGTCGGCGATGACGCCACCGCCGAGGGTCAGAGCGATACCGGGCAGACGGCTTGCGAGCAGCACCAAGCCGACGCTGCCCGCCGAGCGGGAGATCGACAGGACGGCGAACACCAGCGCGACGCTTGAGAGCGCCGAGCCGGCCCCTGAGGTCGTCTGACCGGTGAGGTAGAGCAGGAACGCGCGGTCGCGCAGCAGTGCGCGCAGCGGGATGGGTCCCGTCGCCTGTGGCGGCGGGAGCGTATCGCGTGTGGGGATGCTCACCCGGCGTCTGGTGGCCGGATCGGCATCGTCAAGACGCTGAAGGTTCCGGTGTCCGCGGAACGCAACGTGATCGGCGCCAGCGGATCGACGGCCTCGATGACCACATCAGGCCCCACCGTCGCGTCGACCGCCTCGGCGAAGTAGCGACTGTCGACCAGAATCCGCAACGATCGACCCGACCAGCGGCCGGCAACCCTCGCGCGATCGCCCTGCGCTCGCAGCAGGAGAGCCTCAGGCTCGAACTCCAGGCGCAGCTGAGCCGCCTGGGAAGGCAGCTCAGCCAGCGCGCGGGTCGAGGGCATCGCGGGGCAGCGCAATCTGATCGCCTGACGGCACGCCGCTGAGGATCCGCTCGTAATCGGGAAACTCCGTCCCTGAGTGCCCGACCCTCAGGCGACGACCGTCGACCGTCGCGCTGATCTCGTCGCTGTCGTCCTGAGAGAGCTCGACCGGCCCAGCCGAGGCGCTCTGAGCGGCCATGACTGCAGCGTGCTCAGCGTCGATCACCCCGCGCAACCTGCCGGACCCGATCTGCTCGGGGACCAGGTCCCGGACCGCGAGGCGGTAGCTATCGGTCGCGACCAGCCGCAGCGAGTCCTCCTTGGTCTCGACCCATACCACGCCCAGCTCGGCACGCACCGCGGGATCCGCGATCGCGAAACTCACCTGCGCGATCGCGGCGGCCAATGCCGCCGCGGCGATCACGCAGAACCGAGCACCGCCAGCTCGATCCACGCCGGCGAGGTCTCGGCGAAGCTCATCCACTGCGGTCTCGACCGCTGAGGCACGCTCGCGAAACGAGGCGACATGAGCGTCGAGAATCGCGCGTCGCCCCTCGCCCGCGGCGGCGAGATAGTCGCGCAGCACTCCGATCGGAACCTCCGCCAGGCGCAGCCGACGGACAAGCGTGGCCTGCTCAAGCTGCCCGATCGCGTAGTAGCGATACCCGGTCTCATCATCGACCAGCTGCGGTCGCAGCAGATCGTTCTGGTCATAGAACCGCAGCGCGCTGCGCGACAGCCCACACCGCTCCGCGAACTCCCCGATCGTCAACAACTGTTCCATCGCCGACAGCAAACACCCTCAACTAACCAGAAGGTCAAGACCGAACCGCGAACGCGTTCACGAAGCCGAACTACAACCACGGATTCCAGCGGACCAGCCACTCGGCGCCGTCGCTCGGCCTCAGGCGACCAAGCGAGCGGCAGTCCGGTGCGGCCCGCGGCCCGGTCGCGATCGCTGACCTGCTGTGCCATGAAGGAGGCGTATTACTGGCGCCAGGACGCGTCCTTTCGTTACGCGCCACCTCGGTAGCCGACCACTGCATTGACCAACCGCCAGGCTGGGCATGCTGGCGCTCGCTCGGCGACGCTGCTGCTCGTCTCACGTTCATCGGCTCCCCGGTAAACTGAAAGCCGTGGATAGCGCCTCACTCACTGTCGAGCAGCGGCGCCGTGCCGAGCGCGAGGCCCCCGCGCGGACCGCCGATGACCGCACCGTGCTGGCGGGCGCGAGTCGGCCAGCAACACCGGCTGAGCTGCGTGCGTTCGTAGACCGGGAGCAGGCGCGGATTCGCACCGAGCGCGGCCTACCGCCCGCCGCGTAGATCCGGCGGCGGCGTGTTCGAGCCGCTGAGAGCGATCGACGCGCTCAACGAACGCAGCGTCGCGTACGTGGTCGTGGGAGGGTGGGGGACGCTGCAGCATGGCGCGACTCGCCTCACCCAGGATTTGGATATCTGTCCCGCGCTGACCGTCGAGAACCTTGAGCGTCTCGCCCAGGCCCTCTCCGACCTTCACTCTGAGCTCCAGGCTGGGAACGGTGAGACCATCCCTGTTCCGTTCATCGATCACCGACTGCTCTCGCAAATGGAGATCGGCAACTGGAGCACTGATGCTGGAGGCATTGACGTCCTCCAGCAGATTCCAGCCGCGGACGGTCAACACGTCCGCTACCCAGAACTAAAGCGGCATGCGATCCAGATGGAAGACGACGGACGGACGTTCGCGGTCGCGAGCCTGGCTGACATCGTCGCCTCAAAGCGCGCGGCCGGCCGTCAGAAAGACCTCGAAGCCCTCCCCGAGCTCGACCGTCTTCTCGCGGACGACTAGTGCGGAGCGCGCCGTCCGCGCGCGAATGGTCGTCCGCGATGCCGTGTCCCCAAATATGTCCCCAACTCAGCGATTCTGACCCGCTCTAACCTGCAATAACTAGAAAGAGCAGCCTGTATTTCCGGTAAATACCCTGCAAATAAGCGACTCTCAATCCCAAGGTCGGAGGTTCGATCCCTCCACGGCCCACTCGGAAAGCCCCGTCCGGCGGGGTCGAACGGGCTCGCGGGTCGACTGTCCGCTGGGCCGCATGGTGTGTCCCGCAGCGGAGGGGAATCAAGAGGCTCTTTGAGCATGGCTTCCAGGAGCCGGGTGACTCGGAGAACCAGCTGGCGCATGGGTCGGGCGAGCACCGCGGCTCAGCTCCGGATGGATGACCGGCGCGGGCGAGGTCAGCCGGCGAGTCGGGAGCGCTGGCGTCTCGCCGGGGTAAGCCAGCGGCGGCGGCTCGTCTTGCGTTGGTCGCGCAGGATCCTCCGGGCGGCGTTGTGACCCGGCGCTCCCATGACACCTCCCCCTGGATGCGTGCCCGCGCCGCATAGGTACAGGCCCCTGACGGGGGTTGCGTATCCGGAGAGCAGAGAGGAAGGACGCAGAAACGCCATCTGGTCCATGCTCTGCTCGCCGTGGAAGATCGAGCCGCCGGTCAGACCGAAGATCCGCTCGAGGTCCGGTGGGGCGAGGACCTCCCGCTCGAGGATCGCCGCAGGTACGTTCGGGGCGTGCCGCGCCAGATGCTCGATGCAATCGTCGGCATATCTGTCGCGGGCTCCGTCATCCCACGCCGCCGCATCGGGCGGCCCGTATTGGGTGAACATGGTCATGATCCAGCTGCCATCATCGGTGAGCGACGAGTCGACCGCGGAGGGAAGCTCGAACTCGACGTAGGGGTGTGCCGCCGGGCGCCCGCGCGAGGCGTCGATCCAGGCCTGCTCGAGGTAGTCGATCGACGGACAGAGCGTCGTGCCGGTGTGGTGCAGCACGCGCTGCACATCGTCGGCGAGTCTGTCGAACCGCGGAGGCTCGGAGAGCACCATGTTGATCTTGACCGAGCCGCCGCGCGTCCGGTAGCGGCGCATCTCGGCCGTCACCTCGTCAGGCAGGCTCTCGGCGCCGACCAGACCGAGCATGGTCGTCTGAGGATGTGCTCCTGACGCGACCACCGGGGCTCGCAGTTGCTCTCCGTCCGTGAGTGTCACCCCGAGGACCCGTTCGCCTTCGACATCGATCGACGCGACCTCCGCATCGGTCCGGATCTGGGCACCGGCGCTGCGCGCCGAGGCGGCGATGGCCTCGCTGATCGCGCCCATGCCGCCGATGACGTGTCCCCAGGCGCCCTGCATGCCATTCAGTTCGCCGAGCGCATGGTGGAGCAGGTTGTATGCGGTCCCGGGTGTGTAGGGACCAGCCCACACCCCGACGACGCCGGTTGAGGCGATCGAGCCCTTCAGGCCGTCGTGCTCGAAGTACTCATCGAGCAGGTCGCCGACCGACATCGTGAACATGCGGATGACCTCGTGCACCTCTGCGCGTGAGAGCCCGGCTGCGCGGACGCCCTCCCGCACGACAGACAGGAGATCGCCGGGTTGCTTTGACCCGAGCGCCGGAGGTTCCCGCAGGAGCATCGGACGCAGGAAGTCTGCGACGCGGAACAGGCGTGCCTCATACGCGGCGTAGTTGTCGGCGTCGTGCGGCGAGAGGCGGCGAATCGACTCGGCGGTCGCCGCTGCGCTGTCGCGAAAGAGGATCGGACCGTCGTCGGTCAGCGCGGCGTAGGCCGGATCCAACGGCACCGCCCGGTAGCCGAAACGCTCGAGTTCGAGTTCGCGCACGATCCGTGGCTGGAGCATCGAGACGACATACGACGCTCGCGAGACCCGCCGGCCGGGCCAGACCTCCTCGGTGACGCAGGCGCCGCCGAGCAGCGGGCGTCGCTCGAGGACGACCACGCGCTGCCCGGCGCGAGCGAGGTACGCGGCGGTGGTCAGGCCGTTGTGCCCGCCGCCCACGACGATCACGTCGTAGGCCGAATTGCCGGACCCGTTCCCGGATCGGCCGGAGGTGTGCGCGGGTTCCCTGGTTGCGGTCATCGCCGAAAGCTAGCATGATTGTGCAAGTGACTACAAAGTTACTTTGGGATTAGACTGCGGCGATGACCCAGCGCGAGAGCTCGAAAGACCGCATCCTCGAGGCGGCGTGCGACCTGATCGCCACCGAGGGGGTCGACGACCTCCGTATCGCCCGGGTGGCGATGCGCGCGGGGGCGTCGACGGCGCTCGTGCACCGGTACTTCTCGACGCGAGACGAGCTTCTCGAGCAGGCCTTCCTGCACTCCTTCGATGTCGTCGCGACGGAGCGTTTCTCGGGGGGCGAGAGCCCCGTGCCGAGCGCGACCGACGGACTCGCGCAGGCGATCGACGTCTGTCTTCCGGCGCCGGGGACGGTGGAGCGCGATTTCGTGCTGTGGGTCGAGCTGTGGTTGCGGGCGGCGCGCGATCCGCATCTTCAGCCGCTCGCGGCGCGGCTCTACGAGCGGTATCACAGCTGGCTGCGCGGCATCGTCGCCGCCGGGGTTCAGAACGGCGAGTTCACCGCGCCGGTGGACCTCGACGCGTTCACCGACACGCTGATGGGGTTGCTGGACGGACTCGGTCTGCGCGCGCTGCTGCGTGACCCGGCGATGGATCTCTCGACGGCGCGCGGCCGGGTCGCGGCATTCGTCTCGGCCTCGCTCGGGATCGATCCCGGTGCTCTGCGTGCGGCGTTCCGGGCGGCGCCGGCTTCACAAGGCCAGCCGAGGGTCGCATGACCTGGGCCGATGACTGAGGCGGCCGCGGCGCGATCCGGGACGCTGCGCGACCTTGGATCGCTGCTGGATCCGGCGTCGGTCGCAATCGTCGGCGCGTCCGAGCGCCACCCGGCGATCGTCGAGACCGCATGCGCGGGGCCTGCCGAGACCTGGCTGATCAACCCCAACCGCGACGAGGTGCTGGGCAGGCGCTGTTACCGGAAGATCGCCGAGCTGCCGGCCGTGCCGGAAGCCGCGCTGGTCGTCGTCGGTCACCGGTTGGCCGAGGAGACCGTGATCGACGTGCTCGCTGCCGGCGTCAAGGCGCTGGTCCTGCCCGGTCTGGGGACCGAGTCAGGGGCGGAGGGGAGGGAGATCGGAGGCCGGATCGCGGCGCTCGCGGACGAGGCCGGAGCGGCGGTGCTCGGTGCCAACTGCATGGGATTCGTCCAGCCGGCCCGGAGCTCGCTGTGGGTGGGGACACCACCGCGTGCGGTCATCGCGGGGCGGGTGTCGGTGCTGGCTCAATCGGGCTCGATCGCCGAGGCTCTGCTGGCCGGTGGGCCACGGATCGGGTTCCGCAGCGTGGTCTCCTCGGGCAGCGAGCTCAACCGTGACGCCGCGGATTGGCTGGCGGCATTCGGTGATGATGAGGGCACGCACGCGATCGGGCTGTTCCTGGAGACGGTGCGCCGGCCCGAGGCCTTTCGCGCCGCGTTGGAGGCCTGCGCTCGGGCCGAGAAGCCGGTGGTCTGCCTGAAGGTCGGCCGCTCGGCCGTCGCCGCGGCCGTCGCGCTGACCCACACGGGCGCGATGGTCGGATCAGACCGCGCATTCTCAGCGCTGCTGGCGGCCTACGGGGTGATCGAGGTCACCGACGTGCCTGACCTGGTCGAGACCCTCGAGGTCCTCGGCCGCCGACGCCGCCCACAGGGCCCGCGGCTGGCCGCGGTCTCTGAGTCCGGAGGCGAGGCGGCACTCCTCGCCGACCAGGCGCAGGACGCGGGACTGGTGCTCGAGCCGATCCCCGCGCGGGTGGTCGCAGAGCTCCGGCAGGCGTTTCCCAACTTCACGGAGCCCGCCAACCCACTTGACGTCTGGGCGGTGGATTCGGTTGACCGGATCTTCAGCGGCGCGTTCACGCGGCTGCGCGACGCCGGCGTCTACGACATCCTGGCCGCGGTCGTCGAGTTGACGCAGTTCCGGAGCACGCGCGACATCGCCTGGTGCCGACGGGTGGTCGAGGATCTCGACCGGGCAACCCGGGGACACCCGATCTTCCCGGCCGTGATCTCGGCGGGGTGTGTCGACCCACCGCCGGAGATCGCGAAGTTCGCCACCGAGGCGGACATCGCGCTCCTGCGCGGAACCCGCGCCGCGGTCAACGCGTTGTCCGCCGTCGCGGCCTGGCGTCCCCGTCGACCCCCGGCCGAGCCGGTCGGCCAGATCATCGAGGTCGGCGACCTGCTGCGGGACGGGTTCCTACCCGAGTTCGAGTCGGCCACGCTGCTGGAGCGCTACGGCGTGAAGTTCGCCCCGTTTCGCCGGGCCCACTCCGCCCAGGAGGCGTCCGCGGCGGCCGCAGAGCTCGGCTTCCCGGTGGTCGTCAAGGTCGACGGCAGCGCCCACAAGGCACGCTCGAGCGGGGTCATCCTGGATGTCGCCGACGCTGGGGCGGCGGCAGCGGCGGCGGCGAGCCTGGGCGGCGCGGTGCTCGTCGCCCGTCAGCTCCCGCCGGCGCAGGAGATCATCATCGGCCTGCTGCGCGACCCGACCTGCGGGCCTGTGGTGTCGATCGGCCAGGGCGGAGCAGAGGCTGAGGCGCTGGGTGCCAGTGCCGTCGCGATCGCGCCCGTCGACCGGGACGGAGCCGAGGAGCTGGTCCGGTCGCTCTCCGGCCCGCCGCCCGGCACGCCGGGCCATGCCGATCTCGTGGTCGCGCTGCGTGCGCTGTCACGGGTGGCCGCCGAGCACCCCGAGATTGCGTCGGTGGACATCAATCCCATCATCGCCAGCGCCGAGTCGGCCATCGCCGTCGACGCGCTGGTCGTCACCACGGAAAGGAGCATCAGTGCCCGCTGAGACCGCGTCGTCTCCAGTTCTCTACGAGGTGGAAGGGCCGGTGGCCCGGATCACGCTCAACCGGCCGGACAAGCTCAACGCTCTCAGCTACGCGCTGGTCGACGCCCTGAGTGAAACGCTGACCCGCGCGGCCGGCGACGAGGCCGTGCGCGTGGTGGTGTTGCGGGGCGCAGGCCGGGCGTTCTCGGCGGGCTATGACCTCAGCGAGGAGGTCGCCGACCAGGTCCAGAATGCGCATCAGTGGCACCAGATCCTGGAGAAGGATGTGGCGGTCACCCTGCAACTGCTGAGGCTGCCCAAGCCGACGATTGCGGCACTGCACGGTTACTGTCTGGCGGGAGGCTGTGACCTGGCGATGGCATGCGACCTGATCCTCGCCGCAGAGGGAACACGCATCGGCGAGCCGGAGATCCGCTACGGATCCGGACCGGTGACGATGCTGATGCCCTTCCTGATCGGCCAGAAGCACACCAACGAGCTGCTGTTCACCGGGGATGCGATCGATGCGGCGCGTGCGGAGCAGATCGGGCTGATCAATCGCGTCGTCGCGGCCGACCGGCTCGACGCCGAGGTGGAGTTGATGGTCGGCAAGATCGCCCCGACCCCGGTGGCGGTTCTCCGTTACACCAAGCTCGGGCTGCTGCGCACCTACGAGGCGATGGGACTGCCCCAAGCGGTCAACTCCAACCTTGACCTGTCAGCGATCTTGAACGGCTGTGATACGCCCGAACAGCGGGAGTTCGATGAGATCGCCGGCCGCGAGGGCCTCCAAGCCGCTCTGCGCTGGCGTGACGGCCGCTATGGAAGTCTCGCCGTCTGATCGCTTTCAACAACGTCTCGAGAGGGAGATATGACACTCGAAACTGACACCCAGCCCGCCGTGGGCTGGCAGCAGGATGCCCGCGCTCACCTGATGCTGCACTTCACCGACATGGAGCGCCTGCAGCACGAGCAGGTCCCGGTGCTGGTCCGCGGGGAGGGCTGCCACGTCTTCACCGAGGACGGCGCCCGCAAGATCGATGGGCTCTCGGGCCTGTACTGCACAAACGTCGGGCACGGCTTCGGACGGGAGCTGGGCGAGGCGGCTCTGGCTCAGATGAGCGAGCTGGGGTACACCACGAACTGGACGACCGCCCATCCCCGTTCGATCGAGCTCTCCACGAGGCTTGCGCAGCTGGCGCCGGGTGGACTGAACCGCAGCTTCTTCGTGAGCAGCGGCTCTGAGGCGGTTGAGTCGGCCTGGAAGATCGCGCGTCAGTATCACGCCGCGCGGGGCGAAGCGGGCCGGCGCAAGGCGATCTCCCGGCGTTACGCCTACCACGGCACGACCCTCGGCGCCCTCTCCTTCACCGGGATCACCTCATGTCGAACGCCCTTCGAGCCACTCGCCGTTCCCACCGCGTTTGTCTCGAACACCAACCGCTTTCGTCACCCGCTCGGGCACGACGAGGCGGCGTTCTGTCGCGCGCTGCTCGACGAGGTCGTCGACACGATCGAGTTCGAGGGTCCTGAGACGATCGCGATGCTGATCGCCGAGCCGGTTCAGAACGCCGGAGGATCGCTGGTACCCCCCGATGGATACTGGTCCGGCCTGCGCGAGATCTGTGACCGCTACGGCATCCTGCTGTGCTCTGACGAGGTGATCTGCGCCTGGGGTCGGCTGGGCGCCTGGTTCGGTGCCGAGAAGTTCGGATACGAGCCCGACCTGCTCACGTTCGCCAAGGGGATCACCTCGGCGCACGTCCCGCTCGGTGGGGTCCTGATCCATGATCGAGTCGCCGGCCCGTTCCTTGACGGTCGTGCGTTCTACTCCCACGGAGCCACCTTCGGCGGCCATCCGGTTGCGGCCGCCGTCGCGCTCAAGAACCTCGAGATCATGGAACGTGAGGATGTGCTGGGCAACGTGAACGCGCAGGAGGGCTACCTCTCAGAGCGCCTGGAGGCTCTCCGGGAGCTGCCGATCGTGGGTGACGTCCGCGGGATGGGGTTCTTCTGGGCCCTGGAGCTGGTCGGGGAGAAGGAGACCAACGCGACGTTCAGCCCCGAGGAGGAGCAGTGGCTGCTGCAGGACTTCCTGTCCGGCCGGCTGTATGACCGCGGGCTGCTGTGCCGCCTGGATGACCGCCAGGACCCGGTCGTCCAGATCGCGCCGCCGCTGGTCGCCGACGAGGACGTCCTGGGCGAGATCGTCGACATCCTTCAGCTCACCCTGCAAGAGGCCGGCGAGGAGCTTCATTCCCGACGCTGACCGGAGGATCCGTGGGCGCGGGCGCGCTCTGACGAGTGATCAGGGGCGGTGGTACGCTGCCGCCGCCTCCCTTCCAGGGCTCGGCCGCGAGCCGGAGGGCGGGCGGGTCCTCGCTTCTGCGCCGCGCGCACCCGGCCTCGTCACCGAGCGACTGGCGCCGACGCGAAGCCAACGCCGACGGGTCATCTCAGCCACCCGCGAACGGTGGGCGATCGTCAGACCAGGCGGCTGAGAATCGACCACATCCCCCGCGGGGACGCTCGCGTCCCACGACGACTCAGACGCTCGCAGAAAACTGCCGGCGCGCGCGCCGAGCAGGTCCTGCCGGCGCATGCTCCCGCGAAAAACGGGATCGTCCACGCGGCTGGCGGATGATCGCATTGCTCGCTGAAGCGATGCCGCGGTGAAGCGCGTTCGCGGTGTGCCGGAGGATGCTGGAATGGGTGCCGGTCGATCGAGGGCAGTGGTGGGCGCCGGGATCAGCAGGCCGGCCTCGCCGGGTTGATGATCTGCACCCGTCCCTCCCCTCCGGGAGCCAGCCCGAGCCTCACCAGCGAGCCGCCCACGGCGACGTTCTCCAGCCACACCTTCTCGGTCTCATTGAGCGGCGCCAGCGCCGCGACCTGCGCCATCACTTCGGCCAGCCTCGCGATCTGCTCCTCGCTGCCCTCCACCGCCACCGGCCCGCGCTCGGTGACGAATGTGACGGCCAGGCCTTTCTCGGTCTGCCAGGTCTCCCTGATCTCAAGTCCCACCCCTCGTCACCTCCGTGTCGTCCGTCGCGCCGGGACGTCCCGTCCCGGGCAGGTCATTGCCTGCCCATATGATGAGCCGGCCGCACCGTTTGTCAATCGAACACGCCTCGCGGCGGGGTCCGGCCGTCCAGGACAGCCCGAGAAGCGCAGAAGCGCCCGCCACTCTTGTCACCGGCGTCGCACCGCGCCACTCAGCGTCCGAACGCCCAGTCGACCATCAGCGGGAACTCCTCTCTCCAGAAGGCGTCGCCGTGAGAGCCGTCGCGCTCGGTCATGACCACCTCCGCGCCCGCGTCATGCAATGCGTCTGCCCAGCGAGCCGCGTTCCTGGCGAAGAGGGCTCACGGGTGCCCGCGACGAGGTATGCGCGCGGCAGCGGGGTTGGCATCTCGGCGGGCGGCTGATATCCGGCACCGGGCGATGCGCAGAAGACAGCACCGTAGACGTCGGGATGGCGCATACCCATCGCGAGTGCGAGCTCTCCGCTTGCGATACGCCGAAGACTGCGGTGCGATCGGCAGGAAGCGAGACCGCGAACCGAGCCCGCGCCCACTGGCGCACCTGCTCGACGAAGAACCCCTCGTGCGCCCGGAACCGCTCGGGATCGAATGTGAAGGCCGGGGTGCTCTTGCCCGGGGAGTACTCGTGAATCCGCAGCGTCTCGTCGCTGGGGCGGTGCGCTCCGACAATCAGGGTGGGCGGTAGATCGGCCGTCTCCAGGGCGTCTGCCCACGACGCGATCAACTGACCATCCCCGGCGAACCGTGATCGCCTCACCGACCTCGACTCGTCGCAGGGCGACGTCGCCGCATCCGGTCAGGCCTCGACGATCATGAGCGTCGCGTCGCCGGTGGCGAAGTTCGCGACATCGGCACCGGCTGCCTGACCTTCGGAGGAGCCGAGGCCGCCGGCGAGCGCGTCGGCGTCCTCGAAGTACAGCTCAGCCATGTAGTAGTAGGGCGCCTGAGATCCGTCGGCGCCACCAACCACGTGGCCGTGATCAAACCGTCGCAGGCCGGGGATCTTTTCAGCCAGCGGTGCGTGGGTCTGCGTGTAGTGAGCGTCGAATGCCGCGGGATCCTGCGGCGCTCCGTACAGAACAACGAGCTTGGCGGCCATAGCTTCTCCTCGATCGATTGGGCCGTCAGATCCTACGGCGCGCCGCCACCGCCGGCTCGGTCCCGGTACGCGGCGACGTTGCCGCTCTTGGTCGGATTTCTGTCCCCGGTCGCGCAACGCTCGCGACCGTGCGGACATAACCCCTGTGTGAGCAGGGAGGAGCTCTTTCGCGCGTCATTTGAGGAGCACTACCGCGCGGTGGCGCGCTTCGTGCGCACTCGCGGCCACGGATCGGCGGATGCCGAGGACATCATCGCCGCGACCTTCGAGGTCGCCTGGAAGCGGATGGACAAGGTCCCGGACGGGCGCGAGGCGTTGCCCTGGCTGCTTGGGATTGCTCGCAACCACTCGCGCAACGCTCAGCGCAAGTCAAAGCGCGAGGCGGCATTTGTCAACGCGCTGTCGACGGTGACGGTGCCCTGGGCCGAGATGCCATTCGAAGATCGCGCGGAGGGCGCCGAGGTCATGGCCGCCCTCGCCCGGCTGAGACCCCGTGATCGCGAGCTCATCCTGCTGATCGCCTGGGACGAGCTCACCCCAGCCGAGGCCGGTCAGGTGCTCGGGCTGCGACCAGTGACCGCACGGTCGCGTCTGCACCGGGCTCGCCAACGCCTGAGTGCCCTGCTCAAGGAGTCGGAAGCGCCGGCTTCCAGGTCACACGCCGATTCGTCGCCCACCTCCGGCTCACCGCAGGAGGACGGCCGTGCCGAATGAGCACCCAATCGAAGACGATCCCATCATTCGCCGGGTCGCCTCCGTCCGTCCGCTCATCAGCGAGGACGATCTCTCGCCGGACAGTCCGAGCGCGCGGCCGATCGCCGACCGCGTGCTCGCCAGCTCGACCTCGACGCCCTCCCGGGCCGCACGCCAGCGTGGGACACGCCCACGGTGGGTGCTTCCGCGGGTCGGCCTTGCATTGGCTCCCGCCGCCGCCGCGATCGCGCTGCTGGTCGCCGGGACCTTTTCGGGTTGATTCGTTGCTCTGGCCCCCGCGACTGGACCGCTCACCAGCGGCCGAGCCGCAGCGCCGCCGGGTCAGGAGCAGAGCTCACAGGTCTCCGTCGGCGCGCCGGCGAATTGGCCCGGTACCCCGCGGGGGACGACCACCTCGCGTGTTCGGTAGAGGTGCAGGACGGTGAAGAGCATCGCGACGCCTGAGACGCCGAGGATGACCGCGACCGCGGTGTGTGTTCCGGGCAGCATGTGCCCGGGGACCACGGTGCCGGAGCCGAGGATTGCGGTGACGACCGCGAGGACGATCGCGCCGCCGAGTTGCAGGCTGGTGTTGACCAGGCCGGACGCGAGGCCCTGTTCGGCGTCAGCCACGCCGGCGGTCGCCTGGGTGTTGATCGCGGCGAAGCAGAGCCCGAACCCGATGCCGATGAGAAGCATCGTCGGGAGCATGAACTCAACGTAGGGCATGCCGGGCCGCGCGCGCAGGAACAGCCCGTAGCCCGCGACGAAGGCGATGAACCCGCCCAGGATGATCACGGGCGTGCCAACGCGGGCGAGCAGGCGGTCGATGCGCGTTGCGCTCGCCACGACGATCAGGCCGGCCGGCAGGAACGCGAGGGCCATGCCGATCGGGCTCCAGCCGAGCGAGTCCTGGACGTAGAGGGTGACGAGGAACTGAAATGCGGCGTAGCTGCCGAACATCGCGGCCGCGGCGACGTTCGCGTGCACGAGCGGCGCCGAACGCAGGATGCCGAGCCGCAGCAGGGGGCGAGGGTGGCGAGACTCGACCGCGACGAAGCTCGCCATGAGCGCTGCACTCAAGACGAGCGCGCCGAGTGTCGAGACCGACGCCCAGCCGTGCGCGGGGGCCTCCACGACCGCGTAGACGAGCAGCAGCAGTGATCCGGTCGCAGTCAGGGCACCCGTGAGGTCGAAGTGGCGCAGGGAGAGCGACTGGCCCGCGGCGCGCGGGATCACCCGCCACCCGGCTGCCACGAGCGCAAGCGCGACTGGACCTGGCATCAGCAGTGGCGCCCGCCAGCCGAGCTCGGTGAGCAGGCCGCCGAACACGAGCCCGAGCGAAAAGCCGCTCGCGCCGCAAAGCGTCCAGATTCCGAGAGCACGGTTGCGAGCCGGCCCCTCAGCGAAGGTGGTGGTGAGGATTGACAGTCCGGCCGGGACGGTGAAGCCCGCCGCGGCCCCCTTGACAAAGCGCATGGCGACGAGCGGTACCGCGGCGGAGACGACGCCGCTGATCAGCGATGCGACGCCGAACACCGCGACGGCGGTGAGGAAGACGGTGCGGCGGCTGATCAGGTCAGAGGTCCGCCCGCCGAGCAGCAGGAAGCCGCCGTAGCCGAGCACATAGCCGCCGACGATCCACTGCAGCGAGCCGGGGCCGAGGTGCAGCGAGCGACCGATCGAGGGCAGCGCGACGCCGATCATCGAGAGGTCGAGGCCGTCGAGGAACAGGGCGCCGCAGACGACGACCAGCAGCAGCCAGGTCGCCGGCGTCCATCCGAGATTGCGCACCGGGGCGGACACCGGAGGTGCGGGAGGTGGGGTCTCGAGAAGAGTTGAAGACATGGAGGGAACTATATGCACACTCATGAGATGCAACCGCATGTATTGCGTGCTCATCTTATGCTCACGCACCCAACTGGCTGCTGAACGCTAGAATGCGGGGGGGTGAAGAGGTCGGCCACAACCAGCCCGAAGGGGGCCAGGGCGCGCGAGGAGGATGCGCTCGCGACGGCCTGGCACGACACGCTCAATCGCTATCACCGCACCACCTGCGCGCTCGACCGCGCGCTGGCTGCGGACCATGGCATCACCGTCAGCGACTTCGAGGTGCTTCAACACCTCGATGCTGCGGACGGGGTGGTGCGCATGCACGAGCTCGCGGAGCAGGTCCACCTGACGCAGAGCGCGCTGTCGCGCCTCATCACCCGCTTGGAGAAGGCAGGTCTCGTGTCGCGAGGCGTGTGCGAGGACGACCGCCGCGCGGCGTGGACGCAGATCACGCCGGCCGGCGAGCGGTGTTACTCCGCCGCGCGGCCGACTCACCGGGCGATCCTGCGCGAACTCGCCAACGGCAGGTGAGGCCCCGGACGCTCGTCGAGCGAGACGGCCGGCCGCGGTGAAGCCGGAAAGGGAGCTGTGTCAGCCGGCGTGCGGAGTGCCGGCGTGGATCGCCCATTGGGCGGCGAACGCCCGTCTGTATGCGGGACGTCCTTCGCCGCGGGTCCGAAGGCGCGACAACGAGAGCCGGCGGTACGCCACCGGCTCCAACGAGGTCAGCTCAGCGCGTTGGCGGGGAGCAGAAAGCGGCTCGGCTGATGCGGTGCGGGATCGTTGCCATCGCTGATGCGCGAGCCGTGGACTCCGCGGCTGCGCCCGGCTGGTGCGTCGGTCTCAGGCGCGCCGGAGTGGTTGATGATCCAGTCGACGATCGCCGGGTAATCCGCGCCGGCGGCGAGGAGCGCGGCGCGCTCGATCACGATTCCACCCGAGGGGTGGGGCCGCGACAGTCGGGTGACAAGGGCGGCGATTTCAGGGTCGTTCATGTTCAGTCCAGTGTTGGTGTCGGTTGCGGTCGCCGCTCCGGGTGGCGGCGGATCGAGATGTGCCCACTTGGGCCGGGTAGGTCGGCCTCGACGACACTGTCGTCTGGCTGGAGGCCGAGGACGGTGCTCAGCAGCAGCAGTGGGGCTCCGGCGGCCCACGCCTGGGGACGTGACGCCGTGGGGAACGCCACGGGGACGGAGGTCAGAGAAGCCGGGAAGCCGGCGAAGACCTCAGGCAGTCGGTGCTCGAAACCCGGTGCCGCGGCAAGGATCGCGGAGGCGATCGCGCGGGCCTCTGCGTGGTGCCCGTAACGGGCGAGGCCGGCGGCGATGAGCGAGTTCTCGTGCGGCCAGATCGTTCCAGTGTGGTAACCGAGCGGGTTGTAGCCGACCTCGCGCGTGCCGAGGGTGCGGACACCCCAGCCGGAGAAGAGCTGCTCGTCGAGCAGCCGCTCGGCGGTGGCGGCGGCTTCGCCGGCGTCGAGGATCCCGGACCACAGGAGGTGTCCGATGTTGGAGGTCAGGCTGTCGACCTGGCGCTTGTCGCCGTCCAGCGCGAGGGCGTGACAGCCGCGTTCGGGCATCCAGAAATCGCGTCGAAAGCGCGACTGGAGGTCGCCGGCGCGTTGCTCGAGGCGGTCGCCGAGGGCGTCGTCGTTCCAGACCTCGCGCGCCAGGCGGGCCGATCGTCGTTGCGCGTCGTAGGCGTAGCCCTGGATCTCGCAGGTCGCAATCGCGCCGTGGGCGAGTGTGCCGTCGGCGAACTGGATCGAATCCCAGCTGTCCTTCCAGCACTGGTTGATCAGGCCGCTGGTGGGGTTGCGGCGCTCGTATTCCACGTAGCCGTCCCCGTCGAGGTCGCCGCCCTCCTCGATCCACGCCAGCGCCGCGCGGGCGTGGCTCTCGAGCGCGCGGACGAGCGCGTCGTCGCCGGTCCAGCGGTGGTACTCATCGAGGAGTACCAGGAACAGCGGCGTCGCATCGGCGCTTCCGAAGTACGGCGAGTGGGGACGCCGGCCACTTGCCGTGAGCTCACCGAAGCGCAGCTCGTGGAGGATCTTCCCCGGCTCCTGCTCGTGGAAGTCATCGCGCGCGGTCGCCTGGCGCGCAGCAAGCGTGCGCAGCGTCGTCGCGGCGAGCTCGGGCAGGTAGGGGAGGGCCTGGTAGCTCGTGATCAGGCTGTCGCGACCGAACAGCGCCATGAACCACGGCAGTCCCGCGGCGGGGAGCGTCGCCTCGTCTGCGATGTCGGGCTGCATCCGAAGCGCCCCCAGGTCAGTGAGGCTCGCGCGATAGGTGCGCAGGAGCGCCGGCTCCTCGGCTTGGAGCGCCGGCGCCTGGGCCAGCCACGTCTCGAGCTCCGCCGCTCGTCGTACGCGAACATCGGCGAGTGAGCCGCGCGACTCGCGTCGCGCGAATCGGGCCCCCGGCTGGACCGCGCAGGGCGAGACGGTGAAGCTGGTCGACCACTGCTCGCCGGCTCCGAGCTCCGGCTCGTATTCGAAGCCGCTCGGGGTGATCGTTGCCGGCATCGTCGACGCGACGGTGACCGACCGCCGGAAGGCGCCGTGCTCGTAGGCCAGCGTCAGGCTCGTGTGGTCGTGGGTGAAGCTGATCGCTCGGTCGGCGACGACACCCTCCTTGACCTCGAACAGGTCAGCGAAGTCGGCGGCGACTTCGAGCACCACGTGCAGCCGCGCGGTCTCGTGGAGGTGGTTGGTGATCGTGACCTCCTCCATCCACACGTGGTCCATCAGCCGATGGCGCACGATCGAGCACGGGGCCTGCTCCTCAGGCCCGATCGTGGGGGTGAGGAAGAACTGGGCGTCGAAGTGCGCGCTCTGATGGAGACTGAGCAGCTCCAGGGGAGTCTCTCCGACGCGAAGCAGCCATCGCGACACGAAGCGCGTGTCGTCGGAGTAGAAGCCATGTTCACGTGCTCCGTCGGCGCCGACATCACCGAGGCGATCACCGACCACAAACGTGCTTCCGTCGAGCACGCTGAGCGTGCGCTCAGACACCTGCGAGCTCCAAGGCGACAGCCGGGAGGGCCACGGACCGATACATGCGCTCGTAGGCGGCGGCGACGACCTCGCCATCGCAGTGCCGGCTCACCCAGTCACGGCAGTCACGCGCGTTGATCCGCGGCAGATGACCGATCGCATCGGCCATCGCGCGCTCGTCCTCAACCAGAAATCCGGTTCTGCCGTCGATCACGATCTCATGCGCCGCGCCTTCCCGGAACGCGATCACCGGAGTCCCGCAGGCGAGTGCTTCGACCATCACCATCCCGAAGGGCTCGTCCCACCGGATGGGCATCAGGAGTCCGCGAGCGCGGGCGAACAACGACCGCTTGATCGCTCCGCCGACCTCTCCGACGAAGCTCACGCGGGTGCCATCGATGTGCGGCGCCACCTCTCGGTCGAAGAACTCCTGCTGCCCGGGCTGGACCACCCCCGCCAGGACCAGGGGGACATCGACGGCGCGCGCGACGGCGATGGCGCGGTGCGGTCCCTTCTCCGGGGTCATGCGTCCGATCCACAGCAGATAGTCGCCCTTGCGCTCCCGCAGCGGCCACGCCCGCAGGTCGATCGGGTTGGGGATCGACGGGATCAGACCCAACTCGGGTGGTGCTGAGGAGAGCTGCGTCCGGCTGATGCCGACGAGTGCCCCCTTGTGGCCGTGGTGGGTATAGAACGCAGCGGTTTCCGCGGTGAACGGCCCGTGCAACGTGTGCACCAGCGGCGTTTCGATGCGGCGTGCCATCGCCAGCCCGGTGAAGCCGCAGTGATCGTGGATGACGTCGAAGCGGTCATCGATGGAGGCCAGGTCGATCCGATCGAACGCCTGCCCAACATGATCGACCTCGTAGAGCGAGCGCTCGATCTCATCGGGATGGGATTCCTTGAGCAGCGTCACAACCGTCGCGGTCGACACCGAACCCGGTGCGCAGAACAAGGTGACGTCATGGCCGCGCCGGACGAGTGCCTCCGTCAACGTGCTGACGACCGACTCCACACCGCCGTACCCCGGCGCCGGGACCGAGATCCAGGGCGGGGCGAGCATCGCGATGCGCAGCGAAGCTCCGGTTCGGCCACGGGGCGCACTCGCGAGGACGCGGTCCGCGGCGTTGCCGAACCCGGCCCGCGCCAGTGGCACGCGGCGTGACCGCACTTCGGGCGCTGTGCGTACAGCATCCATCCTGTGCTCCTCACGGGCCTCTCGGGCAGAGCGCTCACCGGCAGAGAGGTCCTGAAGGACCGGGTGAGCGCACGATCGCCAACCGGAGGGTCGTGCGATGGACATCCTCAACGTACCACGCGCGGGTTCGGGCGAGCCGGCGCCGCGACCGATACGCCGGGGACCGGTGTGATAGAACCGACGCGATGATCCTGGCTGCGTCCGGCGCCCCGCGATGAGCTCTGATCCGTTCGGACGGTCTGCTGAGCGCCAGTACTCGGTTCGTCCGTACAACCAGCGAATGGCCAGGCGTATCGCCCGCCGAGCTCACGTCGACGGCGAAGGCGCGGTGGCGGTCGCGTTCACCTTCAACAACCTCGCGACCATGGTCACCCTCGGGGTGATCGTCGACATCGTGAAGTTCGTTCCGATCGTCGGCTCGTACATCGATCTCGCAATCAGCATCCTCGGTTTCGCCTTCCACCGGATCGTGCTGGTCACCGACCAGAACGTCTATGTATTTCGCGACTGGCCGTTTCATTTTCCCGGCAAGTTGCTGATGACCCATCAACGGGGACCGGGCGTCGTGCAGCTCGGGTCCCCGTCCAGCTCGTCATTCATGCGGTTCATCCGGCGTGGTCAGCTGACCTTCCAGGACGGAACGATCGTCTATCACGGTTTCATCTTCATCCGCCGGGCGCAGTACATCGCCCAGGAGGCGAACCTGCCCGCGGGCCAGTAGCGCCGCACGGCGCCGTCACAGATCTTCCGGTGGGTTGCGCAGGACGATCGGCTGCCGTTTGGTCCTCTGCAGCACGACGAACGCGATCGTGCCCCAGATCGCAGGTACCCAGAGCGAGATCGCGTGGTAGGCGAGCGTCGCGGCGGTGGCGACGGTGCCCCCGGCGCCGTAGAGAACCAACATGCCGATCATGCTGCCGTCGAGGATGCCGATGCCGCCCGGCACCGGGATGAAGTTCGACAGGTAGGCGATCTGGTATGCGAGCACCACCGGCGCCAGGGGCGGGGTTCGGTGCGCGGCGGCGAAGCACGCGAACAACACCGCGATGTCGAACCACAGGTAGCCGATGGCACCGAGGATCCGCCAGTCGGGACGAAACGTCAGCTGCCTGGTGGCGCGGACGCTGACCGCCGCCTCGCTCAGCAGCGTGTGCAGCCGGCCGGGCTTCACCCGCTCCAGGATCTTCTCGACGTAGCGCGGCAGCGCCAGGAACAGCACCAGCACGACCGCACCCACCGCCGCCGGCACAACGCTGAGGAGCAGGTTGCGAGGGCCGGGAAGGCCCAGGAGCAGACCCAGGCCGGCCACGATCAGCGTGATCACGTTGATCGCGCTCGTGTACAGGAACAGCACCGCCGAGCGCTGGGCGATCCGCCGCGGCGGCGCGCCCCGCTCGACCATCAGCCACGCGCCGACGGCGATGCTGCCCGCTCCCCCCAGCGACACCGCGGCCCCGAAGGCCTCCTCGCTGAGCGCGACGCGGGCGCCGAGCCGCACCGGCGCCCGATCGAACACCTGCAGGAACGCCACCACGTAGCTGGCGCACGACAGCACCTCCAGGACGACCGCGACGACGACCCAGTCTGTCTTCATGTGCGACACCGTCGTCGCCACGCCCTTGAGTCCCGGGACTCCCAGCACCAGTCCCACGGCCAGTGCGAGCGCGAGGATCAGCGTGATGAACCCGTTGCGCAGACTGCGGCGCGCCTTGGCATCGTCCACCTGCGCGGGTCCGGAGGGCTCCGGGCTACCCGGCGCGGGTGCCGGCGGCGCGGTCATCCGTCGACGTGCAGGTGACCAACGGACAACCACGGCATGAGGTTCCACCCTAATCGGTTCCGAGACGAGGTGGTACACCACAGAGATGGCGAGTCACAGCGACGATCTGGACCTCGACGCGATCCGCAGGGAGCTCGAGGAGCGCCGAGACAGCGTGCGGGAGCGGTTGGCCGTCCTCGGTCAGCGCCCCGAGCTCGGCACCGCGCAGGGATTCGGCAAGCGCATCGGCGATGGAACGACCGAGGCGGTGAGCCGGCTCACCGATATCGGTGTGGGCGACTCGCTGGAGCGCGTCCTGGCCAGGACCGAGCGGGCGGTGGCCAAGCTTGACGACGGGAGCTACGGGATCTGTGACGTCTGCGGCGATCCCATCCCGCCGGGGCGCATGCGAGCCCTACCGGACGGGGTTCTGTGCCTGAAATGTGCCGCGGCCGAGCGCCGCGCGCCGTCCCGCCGCCGGTAGCGCAGGCGCTGTCACATCCCACAAGATCTCGTGGCGGATGTTGTTCGCCGGGCCGAGGCCGCGGGCTGGATCCATGACTAGGGTCTGCGGGCGCCCACCGATGAAAGGAGGCCTTCGGTTGAAGGCCCTGATCTCAGCAGACGTCGAGGGGATGACCGGCGTCACCTGCACGGCAGACTGCATGCCGGGAACTCCCGAGTTCGCTCGATTCCAGCCGATCTTCACCCAGGAAGTCAATTCCGTGGCGCTCGGATTCTTCGACGCGGGAGTCGAGCAGGTTCTCGTCTGCGAGGCCCACGGTTCGATGCGCAATCTGTTGCTCGAGCGGCTCGATCCACGGGTGCGCATGGTCACCGGCAAGCACAAGACGTTCTCGATGATGGAGGGAATCCAGTCGCGGCCCGAGCTCGTGGCGTTCGTCGGTTATCACACCGCCGCCGGCGAGGAGGGCATCTTGAGCCACACGCACATCGGCGCTCCACTGGTCAAGGCGAAGCTCAACGATCGGGTGATGAGCGAGGGTCTGATCAACGCCACCCTGGCGGCTGAGTTCGAGGCGCGAGTCGTTCTGGTCGCCGGTGACGACAAGACGTGTGAGGACGCGGCGCGGTACGCCCCCCATGCCCAGCATGTCGCCGTGAAGGAGGCGATCGACCGGTACACCGCGAACTGCCTGCACCCCGAGGTGACCTCGGAGATGTTGCGCGAGGCGGCGGCCCGCGCCGTCAATGCCGGTCCGATGACGCCCCCCGTCGCGCCGTTCACCTGCGAGATGGAGTTCTCCGTCTCAAGCGTCGCCGCGGCATGCGCCCAGATCCCGTCCGTGACCCGGCTCGACCCTCGGACCGTGCGGATGCGCTGCGATCTGGCATCCGAGCTCTATCAATGCCTCAAGACGGTGTGTCGGGTGGCGCTGGCGGCGGTGGAGCCCATCTACGGCTGACAGCCGCCTCCGCCCTCAGGTGGCTCGGTGACGCGGGATCATCAGTCCGCGATCGAACGCCTCGGCGACCGCGGCGGCGCGGTCGTTGACGCCGAGCTTGGAGTAGATGTGGATCAGGTGCGTCTTGACGGTCGCCTCGGAGATGAACAGCCGCTCGGCGGCCTCGCGGTTGGACGCTCCGCGCGCGACCAGCTCGAGCACCTCGAGCTCGCGCGCCGAGATCGGCTCCGGCGACGGGGCGGTCGAGGCCCCGGGAGCGCGCAGCTGATCGACCAGACGCGTCGCGACCGCCGGCGCGAGGACCGCGTCGCCCGAGGCGGCGGCCCGTACCGCGTGGAAGAGCTCCGCCGGCGGCACGTCCTTCAGCAGGTAGCCGGTCGCGCCGGCCTCGATCGCCGAGAGCACGTCGGAGTCCGTGTCGTAGGTGGTGAGCACGACCACGCGCGCCGGCGACCCCGCTGCGGCGAGTGCGGCGATCGCCGCCACGCCGTCCATCCTCGGCATCCGCAGGTCCATCAGGATCACATCCGGGGCGAGCGCGCCGGCGCGGCGGACCGCCTCGGCGCCGTCGCCCGCCTCACCGACGACCTCAAACTCCTCGTCGCCGTCGAACATGCCGATCAGCCCGTTGCGGACGACGGGATGGTCATCGACGATCATCACACGGATCGGCGCGCTCATGTGCTCACCGCCGGAACCGAGGCGCTGATCGCGGTGCCGCCGTCCGGCTCGGACTCGATCTCGAGCGTCCCGAGCACGCCTTCCACGCGCTGGCGCATCGAGGTGAGGCCGAAGCCGCCGCCGTCGTCACGGGGACGGCGCGGGCGCGTGCCGTTGATCGTCTCAAAGCCGATGCCGTCGTCTCGGACGTCAAGGGTCACCTGATCCTCCATGTAGGACAGGGTCAACCCGACGCGACTGGCGCGGGCGTGCTTGGCAACGTTCGCGAGCGCCTCCTGGGCGGTGCGCAGCAGAGCGACCTCCAGCTCCGGCCGGATCGTCCGCGCGCTGCCGGTCGTCGTCACCGTGACCGGCACGCCGTGCAGCCCGGACCAGCGACCGGCCACCTCCTGCATGGCCTCAGGCAGCCGTGCGTCCGCGAGCGGCTCGGGGGCGAGCGCCTGGACCGATCGGCGTGCCTCGGTCAGGCTCGATCGCGCGAGCTCGATCGCGGCCTCCAGGTGCTCGGCTGCGACCCCATCCGAGACGCGGCCCCCGGCGCGCTGGGCGGCCTGCAGCTGCGTCACGATTCCGGTCAGGCCCTGGGCGATCGTGTCGTGGATCTCCCGCGCCATCCGGCGACGCTCCTGCCCGATCCCGGACTCGCGCGCCTGGCTCACCAGCTGCTGCTGAAGCTCGGCGTTCTCGCGCATCATCCGCCCCAGCTCAGCATGCGCCTGGGTCAGTTCGTCGAGCTCTCGGCCTCGGCGGCCGTGCTGTTCCTCGCCGATCCATCCGAACCAGGTGAGCGTTCCGGCGACTCCGAGGTTGACGAGATAGACGGCGACGAGCGCCGCTATCTGACCGGTGCTGTCATACGGGCCGGAGCCGGTCTGCGAGATCGCGACGGTGGCCGCGACCAGCGCCACCCCGGCGAGCCGCGCCCGGCCCTCCAACAGCCGCCACGCCCAGAAGTAGCCGGTGAAGACGTAGAAGCCGAAGAGCGGCTGGCGGATGACCAGCGCCGCCGCCAGCCCGGTGAGGACCAGGAAGGTGAGCGCGGCCGGGATCGTGGTGGGTACGGTGCGCGGGTCGGTCCACGAGCTGCGGCGATCGCGCACATCGGTCATCGCCATCAGCGCCGCCGCGGCGACGGCGACGGCGAGATCGACGACCGTGCCGCCGCCGGCGAGGAGGTCGAAGGCCGTGCAGAGCGCCAGCAGCACGTACGGCAGGCCCGTGAAAACCTTCAGCTCACGGCGCTCCCAGAAGTCCAGCCACTCATTCCGGCGCGAGCTCGTCATGACTCCCAGCGGAACAATCTACCTGCGGCCAGGCACATGATCACGGCCCAGCCGAGGAGCACGAGCAGGTGAGAGGTGCCCGCCCAATGACCGGCCTCGGTGTTCTGCACCGCTGCCACCAGCGCGCCGAGCGGCATGAAATCCGAGATGTGGCGCAGAACCGAGCCCATCTCCGCGCGCGGCACCCACAGGCCGGCGAAGAACATCATCGGGAAGAACAGCAGCGAGCCGACGATGGAGGCGGTGCGGGGCGTGGGGACGAGCGATGCGATCAGCGTGCCCAGACCGAGCATCGCGCCGGCTCCGAGCACGATTGCCAGCACGAACCCGCCGACGTTCTGCGGCAGCGGGACGTTGAAAGCCAGACGCGCGACCACCGCGAGCAGGACGATCGCCAGCGCCGAGACGCAGAAGATGATCGAGAACTGGGCGCCGAGCAGCCGGACCGCGCCCACCGGGGTGGTCGACAGCCGTCGCAGGTAACCCTTCTCGCGGTACGCCGCCAGCGCCGCCGGCAGCGCGTTCAACGCCAGGATCGCGAGTGTGAACACCATCACCGTCGGTGTGTAGACCACGATGAAGCGCAGGCCACCCAGCGCCTTCTGGTGCTTGTTGCCACTGGCGGCTCCGATGATCACCAGAAGCGCCACGGGAAACAGCACGCCCCAGAAGATCATCATCGGCTCGCGCACGAACAGCTTTCCCTCGGTACGCAGCAGCGCGCCGAAGGCACGCCGCTGGTGCGCGGGCGTGGCGGTCCGCGCATGGGTGCTCAGGGCGGTCATCGTGCGTCCTCCTGGAGATCGTCGGCGGTGAGCGCGACGAACGCGTCGTCGAGCGTCGATTGGTGGACCTGGGTCTGGCGCGGGATGACGCGCTGGCGGACGAGCTCGGCGACCACGGTGGCGAGCAGGTCTCCGGTACCGGTGATCGTGATCCGGTCTCCGTGACGCACGACCTCGCCGATCCCGTCGAGCGCGCGCAGCGGCTGCTCGTCCAGCGCGTCGGCGACGAAGCTCACCCGCTGACCGGCGCCCGTGCCGGATGCGAGGGCGGCGGGGGTGTCGAGCACCACGACGCGGCCGCGATGCAGCAGCGCGACACGATCACACAGCCGCTCGGCCTCCTCCATGAAGTGCGTGACCAGCACGACGGTCACGCCGCTGTCACGAACCGATTCGATCAACCGCCAGGTCTCGCGTCGGGCCTGAGGATCGAGGCCGGTGGTGAGCTCGTCGAGGACCGCTATCTGCGGCCGCCCGATCAGGGCCAGCGCGATCGACAGCCGTTGGCGCTGGCCTCCGGAGAGGTTCGCAAAGCGCGTCGTGCGCTTCTCGGTCAGCCCGAGCATCTCCATCAGCTCCGCCGGGTCGGCGGGCTCCGGATAGAAGGCGGCGAACAGCTCCAGTGCCTCGGCGACCTGGAGCTTGTCGGGCAGCTCGGAGGACTGCAGCTGAATCCCCAGCCGCTCGCGGACGGCGTCACGGTCCGCGCGCGGGTCAAGGCCCAGCACGGAGATCGATCCGGAGTCCGGCGTACGCAGCCCGCCGATGCACTCCACCGTCGTCGTCTTGCCGGCTCCGTTGGGGCCGAGGATTCCAAAGATCTCGCCGCGGCGGATCGCCAGCGAGACGCCGTCGACGGCGAGCGTCGCGCCGTAGCGCACGCGAAGATCGTCGACGGCGATGACCGTGTCGGTCGTGATGTCGGTCGTCGTGGGGGTCATGGTGTCCATGATCCAACTCCCTCGCGCGAATGTCATCGTTCAACCGACTGGACCGTGATCAGGCAACGGTTGATTCGGCGTCAACCGATCGGTTGACGCGGCCCGGCCGGGATGGCCGGTGGCCTCGCCCGGCGATCCGCCGCTGCACGCCACCGGGCGATCGTGGGAATCGCCTCGGTGACGCGCTGCGAGCGGGTCAGGCGGTGTGCCCTGCGGGGTCAGGCGTGCTGATCCACTGCTCGACCCACCTGCCGGTGATCTGGCGCGTGGACGCGTTGATGCGGTTCCAGGCGTTGATCCCGGCGATCATCAGCACGAGGCCGGCCAGTTGCCGGTTGTCGTAGTGACGGGCCGCCTCATCCCAGACGTCGTCCGGGATCCCGGCGCTGTCCGCCAGGCGGGTTGTCGCCTCGGTCAATGCCAGCGCGGCGCGCTCGGCGTCCGTGTAATAGGGCGCCTCGCGCCAGGCGCTCACCATGAACACACGCTCGTCGGGCTCGTCGGCGAGCTTCATCTCACGGGAGTGCATGTCGAGGCACACGCTGCAGCCGTTGATCTGGCTGGCGCGCATCTCGACCAGGTACAGCGTCGTCGCTGGGACACCGGAGGATTGCGCGGCGGTGCCGAGCTTCTGCAGCGCCTCCATCGCGCCGGGGACGACCATCGCCGGGTTCTCCATACGTGGTTCCATGGACATTCCTCCAATCGCGGGCCGCGGTCACATTGGTTGTCTTCCGCGGGTCTACTCCTTTGACACACCGCGATCAAGGAACGTGACGATGACCGATCAGCAATGGCTCGCGGAGCACTTCGAAGAGCAGCGGCCCCGTCTGCGCGCCGTGGCCTACCGGATGCTCGGGTCGCTCAGCGAGGCCGACGACGTCGTGCAGGAGGCGTGGCTGCGCGCGAGTCGCGCGGGCGCCGACGAGGTGGCGAACCTCGATGGCTGGCTGACCACGATCGTCGCTCGGGTCGCGCTCAATGCGCTGCGCTCACGCAACACGCGTCGTGAGCGGCCGCTCGAGGAGTACCTCCCCGACCCGATCATCGACTCCGCCGACGGCACCGACCCCGAGCACGAGACGCTACTGGCCGACTCCGTCGGGCTGGCCCTGCTCGTGGTGCTGGAGGCGTTGACTCCCGGTGAGCGGCTGGCGTTCGTGTTGCACGACATGTTCGCCGTGCCTTTCGAGCAGATCGCGCCGATCGTCGAGCGCTCTCCGGAGGCGACCAGGCAGCTTGCCAGCCGCGCCCGCCGCCGGGTGCGCGGCGATGTGCGGGTCCCCGACGCCCCGCTGCCGGAACAGTGGAAGGTGCTCGACGCGTTTCTCGCCGCCGCTCGTGACGGCGACTTCGACGCGCTCGTCGCGGTCCTCGACCCCGACGTGGTCCTGCGGGCCGACGGCGGCCTGAGCGGACTCTCGCATCACGCGCGCGGCGCCGAGACGGTCGCCCGGCAGGCGGCGATGTGGTCACGCCAGACAGCGCTCACCGTCCGCCGGGCGCTGGTCAACGGCGCGGCGGGCCTCGTCTCGGAACGCGATGGCACCCCGGTCTCGGTCGGCGCGTTCACGGTCCGCGAGGGCAGAATCGTCGCGCTCGACTTCCTCGTCGATCCCGAGCGTCTCGCGAAGCTCGACCTGCGGGTCCTCAGCGAGTGATCGCGACCCGTCCGGCTCGGGCGGCCGCAGCATGATGGGTGGCCGCGATCACCCGTCCCGGGGTGACATAGGTCTCGATCGCGGCCGCGCACAGCAGCACCGGCAGCGCGATCGCCGCTGCCTGCAGCGACCAGAGTCCGAGGCGCTCGAGCCGTCCACGCCGCGCCTCCAGCAGGAACAGCCCGAGCGGGAGGAACACGGCAAGGAGCTCAGGCACGGCGTGTGGCAGCACGAGCACGAGCAGCTCGAGGCGAGGGATGTCCGCGGCGAGCGAGATGTCGGCGAGCAGCCGGCCGAGCGCGAGCGCCTGCACGCCGACGCTCAGCAGCGTGACCAGCAGCGCCCAGAGCAGCGCCGCGCGGCCCATCCAGTCCGGCACGGGGCGATGCAGGCGGCCGAGGCGGCCGAGGCTGTCGGGCGCCGGCCGGTATGGGCGGCCGAGGATCGCGCCGATCCAGCACGCGCAGAGGTGGATGCCGAGCACGAGCAGGTTGCGGCGGAAGACATAGAGCGCGTCCCCGACGCCGTGGTGGCGGATCAGCAGGCCACTGTCGATGCCGTCCGGGTATGTGCCTCGGGTGTGGGCGGCGACGATCGCGACGCCGCCGAGGAGCACCGCCGCGACCGCGGCGGCGATGGCGGCCCAGCGCCCGACCTCGCTCCACGGCGCCCACCCGACCCGCTCGCGTCGGCTCGTCAGCTCGGTGGGTGCGCTGCCGGTGGCCATTCTGTGGGTCATCGGCCACCGCGGCCGATCGGTGAAACGATCAGGTGGCGGCGGCGAGCCACTTGTCGGCCCAGCCGACCATCACCATCAGCATGTCGATGAGCTCGGTCCCCTCCTCGCCGAGGTCTGCCTGGATCTGATCGAAGCGGGTGAAGCCGACCCACACGTCGCGCAGGATGAGCGGCGACCACGGCTCCCCGATGACGTCGAGCGTACGGGCGATCGAGCACTTCATCTCGCCGAAGTTCGTGCGTTGCATGGGTCGATCGTCCTGTACTTCGACGAGATCGCGGGTCGAGTCTGTGCGGCGGTGGCCGGACGCGAGACCTATGAGCATTCCTCGCGCTTCGGAGGCGGCAGCCCGGACGCCACGCGCGACTGCCGACCCGGACGCTACCCCCGACGGTCAGGTAGCGCGACAGCGGCGTCCAGCTCCGCCCGCGCCCGCTCCCGCGCACCCGCGCCGGCCCCCACCGCGTCGAGCCCGAGCAGCGCGGCACCGACGATCGGCTCGCTGGGGGACACGACCACCCGGGCCCGCGGGGCCACCTCCACCACGCCCGCTCGGATCGTGTCGATCACGTCAACGCCGACCGAGCGCAGCACGCGCCCGCCGAGCACGACGTCCGGGTCCGCGCCGCCGAGCTCCAGCCGCCCGCAGGCCGCGCGCACGAAGGCCAGCACCTCGTCGGCCAGCCGCTGCACGATCGCCGCCGCGACCGCGTCGTCCTCTCGCGCGGCGAGCACGAGCGGCGCCAGCTCGCCGAGCCGCGCCCCCGGGATCTGCTCCAGATGCACCGCCTGGGCCACCGCGAACGGATCGCCGAGGCCGAAGTGATCCGCGACCGCCCGCTCCAGGACGGACCCCGGGCCGCGGCCGTCGGCGGCCCGGACCGCCGCGGCGAGCGCGGCCAGCCCGAGGTCGCTCCCGCCGCCCCAATCACCGGAGATCGAGCCGAAGGAGAGGAACCGCGCCTCGCGTCCATCCTCGGCCAGCCCGAGGCAGTTGATCCCGGTGCCGCAGACGACGGCGATCCCCCAACCGCGGTCGGTCCCGGCGCGCAGCAGCGCCTCGGTGTCGTTGCCGACGACGAGGTGGTCGCTCCAGCCCAGGCGCTCGAGTCCCGCGCGCAGCGCGGACAGCTCCTCGGGGATGTCGATGCCGGCGAGCAGCAGCTGGGCGGTCGCGGCCAGCGGGCGGGCGTCGGGATCGAGCTTCGCCTCATCGAGCGCGGTGGTCAGCAACCCCTCGAGGACCGCGATGCAGCCGTCGACCCCGAGGTAGTGGAATTGGCTCCGCCCGCCGCGGACGTGCGCCCGCAGCGATCCGCCGGCGTCGAGCAGGGCAAGGTCGGTCTTGACCCCGCCCCCGTCGACCGCGAGGACGAGCGCATCACCCTCGGGACTCACCGCGTCGTCGCGCCTGCGCCGGTGGCGGCGGCGTCGCCGGCGATCAGCTCTTCGAGCAGCGTCTCGGCAAGCCCGTACTCGCGGACCAGCGGGTTGGTGAGCAGCGCGAGGCGGGCGCGGTCGAAGTCGTGGTCGGCGGCCGCCGTTGCGGCGATCCGCTCGTACGCGGCGACGTGCTGGACCAGTCCGAGCAGCTCCGGAGCGAGCGGTGGCTGGGGCACCGGGACCGCGCCGCCGCGCCCGATGCGGGCCGGGACCTCGACGACGTCGTCCTCGGCCAGGCCGGCGAGCGTCGTGCCATTGCGGATATCGACGACCTGCACATCGCCGGTGTCGCCGACGAGCGAGCCGACCAGCTGGATCGCCGCCTCGCTGTAGAACGCGCCGCCGCGCTGCTCGAGCAGCGCAGGCTTCTCGGTGAGCGACGGGTCGCGATAGAGGTCGAGCAGGCCGCTCTCGATCTCCATCACCGTCTGGGCGCGGGGTAGTTTGGTCGCCTGCTCGGCGACGACCGTGCGCTCGGCGTAGAAGTAGCGCAGGTAGTAGGACGGGATCGCTCCCAGGCGCTCCAGCAACGAGAGCGGCAACTCGATCTCGTCGGCCAGCGCCCCCCCGTGGCGCTCGATGACCTCGGGCAGCACGTCACGACCGTCGACCCACACCGCTCTGATCCAGGTGAGGTGGTTGAGGCCGACCTGGTCGACCTGGACGCGGTCGACCGGGAGGCCGAGATGCGCGGCGATCTGGCGCTGGAAGTTGATCGCGACGTTGCACAGCCCGATCGCGCGATGGCCGGCGTCGAGCAGGGCGCGGGTGACGATCCCGACCGGGTTGGTGAAGTCGACGATCCACGCCCCCGGTGCCGCGAGCGACCTCGCCCGGTCGGCGATCTCCAGCACGACCGGCACCGTGCGCATCGCCTTGCCGAGCCCGCCCGCGCCGGTGGTCTCCTGACCGACACAGCCGCAGGCGGCGGGGATCGTCTCGTCGCGCAGGCGCGCGGTCTGTCCGCCGACGCGGATCTGGACCAGGATCATGTCGGCGCCGTCGAGCGCGCTGTCGAGCGTTCCGGTGATCTCCAGCGCACCGCCGAAGCTCTGGCGCTCGAGCATCCGCCGTGCCAGGCCGCCCACGACCTCACGCCGCCCGGGGTCGATGTCGTGAAGGACGAGGTCCGTGACCTCCAGCCGCTCGCGGTCACGGGTGAGGCCGGACACGAGCTCCGGCGTGTAGGTCGAGCCGGCTCCGATCACTGCGAGCTTCATCGCGGCACCTCCGTCAGCGCAGGTCGGAATCGATCATTCGACGGACGCGTCACGATCGCCGTGGCAAACCGCGTCGCCCGCGCGAGCGCCTCGTGCCAGCCGGCCCCGGCGGCGAGCGCATGGATCACGCCGGCGTTGAACGCGTCTCCCGCGCCGGTCGTGTCGTTCACCCGTACGGCCGGCGCCGGGGCGGCGATCTCCACCGCGCCCGGCCCGAAGGCCAGGCATCCGGAAGGCCCGAGCTTGACCACGACCCACCCCCCCGAGACTGCCTGGAGCGCCCTCCCCGCGCGTGCGGGGTCGTCCGGCAGACCGGCGAGCGCGCACGCCTCGAGCTCGTTGGGCAGGAACACGTCGACCGACGGAAGCAACGCGTAGACCTCGTCCCGCGTCGTCGCGGGGAAGCCGTCGGGGTCCCAGCTCGTGTCGAAGAACGTCCGCGCGCCGCGGTCCCGGGCGGCCTGCAGCAGTGCGAGAGCAGGCGCGCCGCGCAGCCGGGGCGCGACGAAGTAATCGCACAGCAGCAGGTGCTCGCAACTGAGCGCGTCGTCGGGGATCATCCCGCGATCCCAGCGGTCGTTGACCCCGAGGTAGGTGAGGAACGTGCGATCGCGAACCGGCGATTCCAGGACGACCGTCATTCCGGTCGCCTCGCCTGCGCCGACGGCCAGCTCCCCCGCCAGCCCGGCAGGGGCGAGCTGCTCGCGCATGAGCGTCCCGAGCTGATCGTCGCCGATCGCACCCATCAGCCGTACCTCGAGGCCGGTCTCGACGGCCGCGAGCGCGGCGTTGGCGCCGGCCCCACCGACGCGGACGGCCGCCCGCTCGGTGAGCAACGCGCCGCCGGGCGCGGGCAGGTCGGTGACCGGGCCCATCACCACATCCGCCTGCACGCAACCGATGATCGTCACACTGGCGGCGAGCCGACTCGTGCTCACGAACGTTTCCTCCCTGTCGGGCGCTTATGCAAGGACTTTGCCTTATCTCCGGTACAATGCTGACTCTCGTGCCCGTTACGGCGCATCGTATTCGTAAAGAGGCCTAACTTCAATGGGCCCGCTGGCGAACGGAGATGGGGGACGGAGGCCCGGACGAGCCGACGGTGACTCGCGCCAGAGCCTGTTGCGCGAGCTCGGTGAGCAGTCGGTCCTGGAGACGATCTTCCGCCGCGGGCCGATCACGAGACCGGAGATCGCCACGGCCACGAAGCTCTCCAAGCCGACGGTCTCGGCGGCCGTCAGCCGCCTGGAACAGGGCGGGCTGGTACGCGCCGCAGGCACCCGTGTCGGACAGCGCGGGCGCAAGCCGGTCTCGTACGTGGTCAGCTCGCGGGCCGGCTTCGTCGTCGGTGCCGATATCGGCGGCAGCAACCTCCGCGTCGCGGCGGCGGACCTGTTCGGCGAGCCCGTCTGCGACCTCAGGCGGCCGACGGCCAAGGACGGCGGTCGCGCGGTCGGCGTCCAGATCCTCGAGATGGTGAGCGAGGTGATCGACCGCGCAAGCGCTCAGCACGGGCCGCCGCTGGCGCTCGGAATCTCCTCGCCCGGAGTCGTCGACCAGGCGAGCGGGCGAGTGACCTCGCTGGCCTACAACGTCGTCCCGGAGGGTGGATTCGACCCACTCGAAGTGCTCCGTGACCGGTTCGACCTGCCGGTGCTGGTCGAGAACAACGTCAATCTGGCGGCGGTCGGCGAGCAGTGGTTCGGCCTGGCACGCGGCGTCTCGACGATGGTCTTCATCGCGATCGGCGCCGGGATCGGCATGGGGATCATCATCGACGACCAGGTGGTGCGCGGGGCGCACGGCGCCGCCGGTGAGATCGCCTACCTCCCGTTGGTCGGAGATCCGTTCAATCCACGGCACCGGCTGCACGGCGGTCTGGAGGACGAGATCGGTGCCACCGGCATCGTCTCTGCGTTCAACGACCGGCGGGACGCGGGCGACCCCGAGCTCGCCTCGGTGCAGGAGGTGTTCGACCTGGCGGCGAGCGGATCCGCGACCGCGCAGGGCGTCGTCGACAGCGTGGCCTCGCGGCTGGGAACGGCAATCGCCACCGTGTGCGCGATCCTCGATCCGGAGCTCGTGGTGCTGGGCGGGGGCATCGGGTCGAGCCCTTTGCTGCTGCGTCCGGTGCGCGGCGCGGCGGCCGCGCTCGTTCCGATGACCGCGCGGATCGAGACGAGCCTGCTCGGCGAGCGAGCGGCGCTCCAAGGGGCGATCGCGGTCGCTCTTCACGCCGCCCGAGCCTCCCTGCTGTCGCCGGTCGCGCTGCCCAGGTAACCGCGGGGAATGACCGTTTCGTCGCAATTTGGAAAAAGGGCTCTCCGTGCCTAACCAGGTTGACCCACACGGGAACCGGAGATATATTCGCTTTTGTTTAGAGGTTTCCCAAACTGATCGGCCAGCTCGACGCCGGTCAGAATCTGGCCGATCGCCGCTGTGAGGAGAGGTGTGTGATGAAGAGGCTGCCGTTGAAAGGCTTGGCATGGCTCGTTGCGCTGGTTGCGATGTGCATGTGTGCCGCCGCCTGTGGTGGGGGCTCGAAATCGAAGACGTCCGGGACGTCGACCGGCTCGTCGACCGGCTCGTCGACGACAGCGTCGGCGCCGAGTGGCGCAGCGGTCGGCGGCAAGCTCGTGATCGACAACGAGAGCGGCTCGACCTGGACCTGCCAGTTCAACCCGTTCAACGCGTCGCTGCTCGGCCCCGGCATCACGTTCGGCTACATCTACGAGCCACTCGAGTACGTGAACATCCTGGAGAGCACCAAGGCTCCGGTGCCGATGCTCGCCTCCTCCTCGAAATGGACCAACGGCTACCGGACGCTGACGTTCACGATCCGCAGCGGCGTCAAGTGGACCGACGGCACGCCGTTCACCGCCAAGGACGTGCTCTACACGTTCGACGCGATCAAGAAGGACCGAGCGGCTGACCTCAATGCGCTCTGGCACAACGCGGGCGGTCCGCTGACCGCGGTCGCGTCGAAGGGCGCGAACAAGGTCGTCTTCACGTTCAATGCGCCGGCGCAGACGTACTTCTACTACGTCGCGGACCAGACCCCGATCGTCCCGCAGCACATCTGGTCGAAGCTCGACCAGTCAAAGCTCTCCACCTACGCCGACTCGAGCCCGGTGGGCACCGGGCCCTACAAGGTCTCCAGCTGCTCGCCGCAGAACATCAAGTACCTGCGCAACACGAGTTACTGGCAGAGCAAGCCCGGTCATCCGGTGCCGCGCATCGAGGAGATCGACTACCCGGCGTTCCTGAGCAACACGCCGGCCAACCTGGAGCTCGCCCAGGGTCAGGCGCAGTGGGGTGGCCAGTACATCCCGAGCGTCAAGAGCTACTACGTCGCCAAGGACCCGACGCACCGCCACATCTGGTTCCCGCCGGTCCTGAACGTGGCGCTCGTCCCCAACCTCGAGAATCCCGTTCTCAAGGCGCTGCCGGTGCGCGAGGCGATCGCCTACGCGCTCAACAAGAGCAACATCTCCAAGCTCGGCGAGGGCGGCGAGCAGCAGCCCGCCAACCAGACGGGCGTGATCACGCCGACGTTCAAGAGCTGGGCCGACAGCTCGATCACGCAGCCGACCTACAGCCCGAGCAAGGCGGAGCAGATCCTCAACTCCGCCGGGTACAAGAAGGGTTCGGGCGGGATCTACCAGTCCCCGAGCGGGCAGCCCCTGCAGTTCACGATCAAGACGATCAGCGGCTATTCCGACTGGGATGCGTCCCTGCAGATCATCACCCAGGAGCTGAAGGCGGTGGGGATCTCGGTGACGGTGCAGGACGAGAACTCAACTCCTTACACCGCCGACATCCAGTCCGGCAAGTTCCAGCTCGCCTACGCCGGCAGCGGCGGTCCCGCCGCCTCCCCGGGCCCAAGCCCGTACTACGAGCTGCGCGGGTGGCTGTTCAGCGGCAACATCGGCTCCACGAACTATCCCCGGTTCAAGTCAGCGGCGGTGGATGCCCTGTTCAACAAGTACCCGGCGGCCAGCTCCTCCGAGCAGGTGCAGATCATCCACCAGATCCAACAGGTCATGGTGAAGCAGATCCCGTTCATCCCGACCACCGAGGGCGTCGACTGGTACCAGTACGACACCTCGCACATCGGCGGTTGGCCGACCCAGTCGAACCCGTACGCGCAGCCATCGCCGTACGCGTTCCCCGACAACGGTCAGGTCGTGACGCACCTGTATCCGACATCCGGATGAGCACAGGCTCTGAGCCGGGCGAGATCATGTGGAGTGAGCAGTGAGGTATCTCGTCCGGCGACTGGGTCTGTTCCTGGTGACGCTCTGGGCCGCGCTGACGGTCAACTTCATCATTCCCCGGGTGATGCCGGGCAACGAGGCTCAGGCGGTGCTCGCGACGTTCCGCGGCACCGTCAACCCGGCCGCTTTGCGGGCGCTCGAGATCCAGTTCGGCACCAACGTCCACCAGAGCGTGATCGCCAGCTACTTCCAGTACCTCGGCAACTGCCTCACCGGCCACTTCGGAGTGACCGCCCAGAACGTCTCGGTGGTCAGCGAGATCGGTTCCAAGCTGCCGTGGACGCTCGGCCTGGTCGGGGTGACGACGGTGATCGCGTTCGTGATCGGCACCGTCGCCGGCGCCGTGAGCGCCTGGCGGCGCGGCGGCCGCTTCGACGGCATCGTGCCTCCGGCGCTGTTCATCCTCTCGACGGTGCCGGTGTTCTTCATCGGCCTGCTGCTGATCTACATCTTCGCGGTGAAGCTCAATTGGCTGCCGCTGCAGGGGAACTACGACATCGGGGCGACGCCGTCGTTCTCGGCCTCGTTCATCGGGGACGTGCTCAAGCACGCGATCCTGCCCGGGATCAGCCTGGTCGTGGTGACCGCGGGACTGTGGGTGTATTCGATGCGCAACAACATGGTCACGACGATCTCCGAGGACTACGTGAAGATGGCGCGCGCCAAGGGACTGACGGAGGTGCGTGTCATGTCCGGTTACGCGGGGCGAAACGCGGTGCTGCCGAACCTCACCGGGTTCGCGATGCAGATCGGCTACGTGCTCGGCGGATCAATCGCCATCGAGTACCTGTTCTCCTACCCCGGGCTCGGGTACCTGTTCTACACGAGCACGACCGACCACGATCTGCCGCTGATGCAGGGACTGTTCCTCTTCTACACCCTGGCGGTGCTCGTCTGCGTGCTGCTGGCCGACCTGCTCACCGCCGTCCTCGACCCGCGGATGCGCGAAGCCTGATGGCCGTCACCGAGGCGCTCTCAGAGACACCCGTCGACCTCGAGGCGGTGGTCGCGCACGGCCGCTTCCTGCGCGCCGTCCTGCGCAACCGCAAGGCGGTGGCGGGCGCGATCATCCTGTTCGTGATGGCGTTCACGGCGGCGTTCCCGGGAGTGATCGCGCCGCACAGCCCGACCGCCGCGGTCTATGGCCAGAACAGCCCACCGTCCTCCGCGCACCTGCTCGGCACCACGTCGCTCGGCCAGGACGTGTTCTCCCAGCTGGTGTGGAGCACGCGGCTCACGCTGATCGTGACCTTGATCGTGAGCGCGATCGCCACTCTGGTGTCGACGGTCGTCGGTGTCACCGCCGCGTATCTCGGCGGCGCGACCGATCGCGTGCTGACGGTCATCACCGACATCTTCCTGATCCTCCCGGTGCTGCCGCTGTTGATCCTGCTGGCGACCTACCTGCCTCCGGGGCCGACCTCGCTGGTGATCGTGCTCTGCATCACGAGCTGGGCGTTCCAGGCACGCCAGCTGCGGGCGCAGGGGCTGACGGTGCGCAACCGGGACTTCCTGGTCGCGGCCCGGGCTCGCGGGGAGCGGTCGATCTACATCATCCTGGTCGAGATCGTGCCGACGATGACCTCGCTGCTCGTCGCGTCGTTCCTGTCGCTGGCGGTCTACGTCGTCGGCTTCGCGGCGACCCTGCAGTTCCTGGGGCTCGGCAACTCGGGCGAGCTGATGTGGGGGACGATGTTGTACAACGCGCAGCAGGCCTCGGCGCTGGAGGCCGGAAACGCCTGGTGGGCGCTGGCACCGGGCGCCGCGGTGGCGCTGCTCGGCAGCGGGTTCGCGCTGCTCAACTACGCCTTCGACGAGATCGGCAACCCCGCCCTGCGACCGGTGCGAAGGAGGCGCAAGCCGCGTGACCGAACCTCTGCTTGACGTCAGGGACCTGTCGGTCGACTACCTGACCGAGAACGGCGACGTCCATGTCCTACATGAGGTCAACTTCGCCGTCGCGCAGCGGGAGTTCGTCGGCATCGTCGGCGAGTCGGGCTGTGGAAAGTCCACCCTGCTGTTCGCAGTGGCGCAGCTGCTCTCGCCGCCCGGCGAGGTGGTCGGCGGAGAGGTCATCTTCCGCGGACGCGACATGGTGCGGCTGCACGGGGGCGAGCTGCGTCACATGCGCTGGCGCGATTACTCGATGGTGATGCAGAGCGCGATGAACGCGCTCAATCCGATGAAGACGATCTCGGCACAGTTCAAGGACACGCTCGAGGCCCACGGCACCAGATCGCGCGAGGAGATCCAGACCCGCTCGCGCGAGGTGCTGGAGCTGGTCGGCATCGACTCCGTCCACCTCGGCAGCTATCCGCACCAATTGAGCGGCGGGATGCGCCAGCGGGCGATGATCGCGATGGCGCTGCTGTTCACCCCGCAGCTGGTCATCATGGACGAGCCGACCTCGGCGTTGGACGTCGTGGCCCAGCAATCGTTGATGACGAAGATCCGGGAGCTGCAGCAGCAGCTCGGGTTCGCCGTCCTGTTCGTCACGCACGACATGTCGGTGGTGAGCCGCTACTCGGACCGGGTGATCGTCATGTACGCCGGCCAGATCGCGGAATCGGCACCCACCGAGGCGATCTTCGAGCGCCCTCTGCATCCGTACAGCCGGGGGCTGATGAGCGCCTTCCCATCGGTCCGAGGCCCGCGCCGGGAGATGGCCGGGATCCCGGGCTCGCCACCGGATCTCGCGCGGCCGCCGAGCGGCTGCCGCTTCCATCCGCGCTGCCCGGACGTGATGGACATCTGCCCCGTCCGGGAGCCCGAGCTCTACTCCCGCGACGGCGTGCAGGTCCGGTGTCTGCTCTACGCCGAGTCCTCACCGCCCGCCACCGAACCGGCTCAGGAGACGCGGTCGTCGTGACCGAGGATTCCCGGATCCCGCAGCCTGAGGGCGACGAGCCGCTGCTGCGCACGACCGGCCTGACTCGGCACTTCGGGCTCGGCGGGCTGTTCTCCAAGCAGACTCTCCATGCCGTCGACGACTTCGACCTGACGATCTCCGAGCGCGAGATCGTGGCGCTCGTGGGCGAGAGCGGCAGCGGCAAGAGCACCGTCGCTCGGCTGCTCGCCCGGCTCTACAAGCCGACCAAGGGCGAGATCCACTATCGCGGCCGTTCGCTGGGCAGCCTGCGCTCGCGCAAGGACCTGCTCTGGTACCGAGGTGAGGTCCCGATCGTCCTGCAGGACCCGTTCAGCGCGTTTCACCCGGTGTTCCGGATCTCACACGGGATCATGCGCAACCTCGCGCTGCACCGCCCTGAGCTGAGCCGCGACGAGCGCCGAGGTGAGGCCGAGCGCGTGTGTGAGGCGGTCGGGCTCAGCCCGCGGATGCTCACCCGGTTCTCCTATGAGATGAGCGGCGGCGAGCGCCAGAGGATCGGGTTCGCCCAGGCGCTGGCGGTCCGGCCGAGGCTGATTCTGGCCGACGAGCCGGTCTCGATGCTCGACGTCTCGATCCGCGCCGGCGTGCTCAACATGATGGCCGGCCTGCGGGATCGTGAGGGAGTCTCGGTGCTCTACATCACGCATGACCTGGCGAGTGCGCGGTACGTGGCCGATCGCATCGTCGTCATGTACGCGGGCCACCAGGTGGAGTCCGGGCCGACCGAGACCGTGCTCTCGGATCCCAAGCACCCATACACGCAACTGCTGCTCTCGGCGGTCGCGGACCCGCACGAGAAACGCACCGAGCTCTCGGCGGACACCGGCGAGCCGCCGCGTGTCGTCAATCCCAGCGAAGGCTGCCGGTTCCGCGCGCGCTGTCCGTTCGCGATCGAGAAGTGCGGGCAGATCACTCCCCGGTTGGAGCCGATCGGGAACGTCCAGGTCGCCTGCCACGTGGCGCTCGCCGGGCGTGCGGGCGGGCGACCGGATTCCTCGGACTCCGCGCCGGTCACCCAGCCCTAGTGGGCCCCGAACTGGTCATCTTCGACTGCGACGGGGTGCTGATCGACTCCGAGCGACTGGCCGTCCGGGTCGATGTCGAGATGCTGAGCGAGCTGGGTTGGCCGCTCACCGAGGCGGAGGTGATCGAACGGTTCGTGGGCCGTTCGGATCGCGACACCCGGGCGGCGATCGAGGCGCACCTCGGCCACGCGCTGCCCGAGGGCTGGGACGAGCAGATGGAGCGGCTCTACCGGCAGGCGTTCGCCGCCGAGCTCGAGCCCGTTGACGGGGTCCTCGACGCGCTCGACGCGATCTCCGGGCCGACCTGTGTCGCCTCGAGCGGCACCCACGATCATCTGCGCTACACGCTCGGGCTCACCGGTCTCTACGAGCGGTTCGCGGGGCGGATCTTCAGCGCCGAGGACGTGCAGGAGGGCAAGCCCGCACCCGACCTGTTCCTGTTCGCCGCCGAGCGGATGGGGGTTGCGGCGGAGCGGTGCGTGGTCGTCGAGGACAGCCACTCGGGTGTGCTCGCCGCGCGCGCCGCCGGGATGGAGGTGCTCGCCTACGCGGGTGGGCTCACCCCGGCGCGGCTGCTCGCCGGTCCCGGCACGACGGTGTTCGGAGCAATGCACGAGCTGCCGGCACTGGTCGGGTCACGAAATCGGAAGACCGCAGCTTTGAATGACCTGGACCCTTGACTCCGCACCGGCATCCCGGGTAGGGTTTTTGGCAAGTGCCTTACCGAATGCGGTTGTGAGGGAGGAAGAAATGTCCGGAGAGGTTCGTCGGCGGCTGAGTCTGCTTGCCGCGGTCACGCTGTTCGCACTGATCACGTGCGCGTCCCGGGCGGCCGCCGATACCCGGACGGTCGGCCTCGGCGGCTGGCAGGTTCAGAGCAGCGCCCACGTCTCACAGGGCGGCGCCCGCGTCTCCGCGCCCGGGTACGCGACCAGCTCGTGGCTCCATGTGCGACCGGACTCCGCCGGGGCCGTGGGGACCGAGGTGAACGCCCTCGTCCAGAACGGCCGGTGTCCGCAGGTCTTCTACGGGACCAACATGAAGCGCTGCTTCGGTTACCTGGACAAGATCGGGAAGGACACGATTCCGGAGTTCGCGGTTCCGTGGTGGTTTCGCACCACCTTCCGGGCTCCGCACGGCGCCTCTCAGCATGTTCACCTGATCGTGAACGGCGTGGTCGGTGAGGCCGACGTATGGGTCAACGGCCACGAGGTGGCGACGCACGAGACCGTCCAGGGCGACTACACGCGCTTCAGCTTCGACGTCACCCCGCTCGTGCGTTCCGGCACCAACGCGCTCGCGCTGAAGGTGTTCCCGAACGATCCGAACACGATGTTCACGCTCGACAACGTCGACTGGAGCCAGATCGCACCGGACAACAATACGGGCGTACAGTTCCCGATCCAGCTCCATACCGCCGGGCCGCTGGCGATCTCCAATGCGCATGTCGTGCAGCACGACGCCGCCAACATGTCCAGCGCACACCTGACCATGACCGCGGTGGTCAACAACGTCACCGGCCGGACGCAGCACGGAACCGTCACCGCGCACCTGCGCGCCCCGGCCGGGGCCGCGCATCGGACGCTGGTCCTCAAGCGGGCCGTGTCGCTGCCGGCAGGAACCGCACGCACCATGACCTTCACCACCACCTTGCACCACCCCCGGGTGTGGTGGCCCTACCAGATGGGCGCGCAGCCCCTGTACGGGCTGACGATGGCTGCGCACTCCGCGAACGGCAGCGTGGACTCGCAGTCCGAGACCTTCGGCATCCGCACGATCACGACACGGCTGATCGGCGCCGCGCCGATCGAGCCGCACGGCTCGCGCCAGTTCCTCGTCAACGGCCGCCCGTTCGTGTTCCGCGGTGGCGGCTGGTCGGAGAACCTGTTCCTGCATTACTCCAAGGCCAACCTCACGCAGCAGATCGCGATGATCAAGAGTCTCGGCCTGAACGGGATCCGGACCGAGGGCAAGCAGATGCCGGCGAACTTCTATGAGCAGATGGACCGCGCCGGGATCCTGATCGACGCCGGGTTCCAGTGCTGCGATGCCTGGCAGCTGCAGGACTCCAAGCTGACCTCGGCGCATGACTACCACGTCCTCGCGTTGTCGGCGCAGGCGATCGGCGAGAACCTGCGCAACCACCCGAGCATCCTCAACTTCAGCTGGAGTGACGATCCGCCGACCGCCGAGCAGGAGCGGGTCTCGCAGCGTGCCTTCCGTGCCGTGGGCTTCCAGGAGCCGCTGATCGCCTCCGCGGAGTATCTGCCCGCGGTCAACCTCGGCCCCGCCGGGGAGAAGGAGGGGCCGTACGACTGGTTCCCGCCGAGCTACTGGTACGACACCACCCACTACCTAAAGAACGACCCGACGCGCACCGATGTCGGCGGTGCCTGGGGGTTCGACAGCGAAGCGAGCTCCGGGGCAACGATTCCGACGCTCGACTCACTCAAGCGCTTCATGTCCGGTGCGGAGCTGCACGCGTTGTGGACCAAGCCCAACTACAACCAGTACCACCTGAACTACGAGAAGCAGTTGCCCAACAAGCAGAAGAACTACGGCTACGCGTTCGGCACCCTGCACGACCTCGACGCGGCGATCAAGGCGCGCTACGGCAGGTGGACGAGTCTTGACAGCTACGTCGAGAAGGCGCAGGTCGCGAACTACGAGACACAGCGGGCGCAGTTCGAGGCCTACATCGACCACTCGACCCGGAAGCAGGCTCCCTCGACCGGCGTCGACTACTGGGAGCTCAACAAGGGCTGGCCCTCGATGCTGTGGACGCTCTACAACAGCGACTTCGACGAGTCGGGCAGCTTCTTCGGGGCGCAGGAGGCCAACCGGTCTCTGCACACGCTGTATGCCTATGACACGGGTGATGTCGCGATCGACAACCTGGGTCCGCGGACCGAGCGTGACCTGACCGTGCAGGCGCGGGTGCTGGATATCGCCGGCAACGTCGTCTCGGACGAGACCTCGACGCCGAGGAACCTCAGCTCCCAGGGTGTCGTCACCGACGTGCTGCATCCCAGGGTCCCCGCGGCGACCACGCCGCCCACGCCGGCCCGCACGTACTTCGTGGAGCTCGTGCTGCGCAGTGGCTCGCAGGTCGTGGACCGCAACGTCTACTGGATGTCGACGCAGAAGGACCAGATCAACTGGAAGAAGACGCTCCCGCTGCCGAACGTCACGATGACGCGCTACGCCTCGCTGCGCCAGCTCCAGACGCTGCCGACGGCCCATGTCTCGCTCTCGGCCTCGTCCAGGCCCGGCCACGGCCCGGCCGGCTCGAACATGACAAGCGAGGTGACGATCACCAACGACTCACCGACATCGACCGTGTCGTTCTTCCTGCGGGCCGACGTGCGACGGGGCAACGCGACGGGCAAGCTCGAGGCCGGAGACGATGAGGTGCTGCCGGTGTTCTGGTCCGCGAACGACATCACGCTGTGGCCGGGTGAGTCCGAGACGCTCACCGCCTCATACCGGCGCGCGGCCCTGCACGGCGCGGTGCCGGTGATCAGCGTCTCGGGCTGGAACGTGCCGGCGACCGACGTCGCGGCGCCGGTGGCGATCGGTCGCCGCTGAGACCCGCCCGCAGGTAGATTGCGGCGCGGATGGACGGCAGAGCGCGCCAGCAGGAGATCTACCTGGGCGGCGTCTCGGGCGTCCGGCCGCGCGTCTCCACCGACCTCACCAGGCTCGAGGCCGAGGCCGAGCGCGTGATGTCCGGCCGCGCGTTCGCCTACGTGGCGGGGGCGCCGGCACCGGAGCGACGATCGCCGCCAACCGGGCGGCGTTCGAGCGCCGGCGGCTCGTGCCCCGGATGTTGCGCGATGCGTCTGTCCGGGACACGAGCGTCGAGCTGTTCGGACGGCGGACCGACGCCCCGTTCCTGCTGGCGCCGATCGGCGTGGCGGAGATGGCACATCGCGACGCCGATCTGGCGACCGCACGCGCCGCGGCCGCCGAGGGCGTCCCGATGATCTTCTCCAACCAGGCGTCGGTGGCGATGGAACGGTGCGCCGCTGAGATGGGCGACGGCCGGCGCTGGTTCCAGCTGTACTGGAGCACCTCCAACGAGCTCGTCGAGAGCTTCATCGCCCGTGCGCAGGCGTGCGGGTGCGAGGCGATCGTGGTCACGCTCGACACCACGATGCTCGGCTGGCGCCCGCGTGACCTCGACCTGGGCTCGCTGCCGTTCCTGCGGGGGATGGGCATCGCTCAGTACACAAGCGACCCGGTGTTCCGGCGGCTCGTCGCGGAGGCAGGGGTCAACCCGAACGCGCCGCGCCCGAAGGTGACGCCGGCGGCGCTCTCGACGCTGCTCTCACAGCTGCGCCGGCGTACCTCACGAGCGAGTGTGCAGCGGTTCGTCGAGATCTACTCGCGGCCCTCCCTGTCCTGGGCCGATCTCCCCTTCCTGCGCGAGCGGACGCGGCTGCCGATCGTGCTGAAGGGGATCTGCCACCCGGATGATGCGCGGCGGGCGATCGACGCAGGCGTCGACGGGATCGTCGTCTCCAACCACGGCGGCCGCCAGGTCGACGGCGCAGCCGCCACGCTTGACGTGCTGCCCGGCGTCGCCGACGCGGTCGCGGGCCGGATCCCGGTGCTGATGGACAGTGGCATCCGCAGCGGGGCCGACGTGGTCAAGGCGGTCGCGCTCGGGGCGCGCGCCGTGCTGCTCGGCCGGCCCTATCTGTACGCGCTGGCGCTCGCCGGCGAGGCCGGGGTCCGCCAGGTGCTGCGCGACCTCGCCGCCGACATCGACCTCACGCTCGGCCTGTGCGGATGCTCCTCGCTCGCCGAGCTCTCGCCGGACCTGCTCAGCTCCGCCTGAGACGCCGGTGTCGAGAACCGAATTCCGGCTCCGACCGACCGGCATGGCCACCCTGATAGACCGGAGGACGCGATGAAGTACATGATCCTGCTCTACGACAACGCGACCATGCGCGAGCTGTTCGCCGGCCGGACGGACCTGATGGAGGAGATGCAGGAGTTGCTCGACGAGATCCGGGGGTCCGGAGAGCTGCTCGGCACCGAGCCGCTCGCCGACCCGGTCCAGACGAGGACGATCCGCCCCGGGGACGGCGCACCCGTGGTCACCGACGGACCGCTGGCCGAGGCCAAGGAGCACTTCGGCGGTTATCTGATCGTCGACTGCGAGACCGAGGAGCGGGCGCTCGAGATCGCGTCGCGGTGGCCGAGCGTCCATTTCGCGCCGATCGAGGTCCGCCCGATCATGGATGTCGGCGGCGGCGAGTCCTGAGCGCTGCGCCGAGCTCGCGCGCCCGCTCGCGCCCGAGGTGCTCGGCCGGCTCGTGCGTCGCTACGGCGCGTTCGGCGCGTGTGAGGACGCGGTGCAGGAGGCGCTGCTGGCGGCCGTCACCCGGTGGCCGGTCGCCGGCGTGCCCGACAACCCGCGGGCCTGGCTGCTCACCGCCGCCTCGCGCCGGCTGATCGACGAGTTCCGCAGCGATGCGGCGCGGCGCCGGCGCGAGCAGCAGGACGCGCTCGAGACGCCGCCGCCCGGGGAGGACGCGCCCGCGCACGACGACTCGCTCGCGCTGCTGTTTCTCTGCTGCCACGAGGCGCTTTCGCCGGCGTCGCAGATCGCGCTCACGCTGCGCGCGGTCGGCGGGCTCACCACGGCGGAGATCGCGAGCGCGTTCCTCGTGCCCGAGGCGACGATGGCACAGCGGATCAGCCGCGCAAAGCGCACCATCGCCGGGGTGGGAGCGCGCTTCGAGCTCCCCGCCGGCGGTCCGGAGCAGGGGCGCGTGGCGGCGGTGACCCACACGCTCTACCTGATCTTCACCGAGGGCCACACCGCGAGCTCGGGCGACCAGGTCCAGCGGCTCGACCTCGCCCGGGAGGCGATCCGCCTGGCCCGCCTGCTGCGTCGCGTGCTGCCCGCCGACGATGAGGTCGCCGGCCTGCTTGCGTTGATGCTGCTCACCTACGCGCGGCATGGGGCGCGCACCGGTCCCGCCGGCGAGCTCATCCCGCTCGACATCCAGAACCGGAGCCTCTGGGACCGGGCGCTGATCGCCGAGGGGGTGGCGCTCGTGGAGGGATCGCTCATCACCGGGCCGGTCGGCCCGCTCCAGCTGCAGGCGGCGATCGCGGCCGTCCACGCGGAGGCACCGAGTACCGATGAGACCGACTGGCGCGAGATCGCCGCGCTGTACGAGCTGCTCGAACGGATCGCCCCCAACCCCGTGTTCACCCTGAACCGCGCCGTCGCGGTCGCGATGTGCGCCGGCGCGCGCGCCGGCCTCGAGCTCCTGGCCGAGGTCGAGGGTGACCCGCGGCTGGCCGGCGGTCACCGCGTGGCCGCGATCCGCGGCCACCTGCTCGAGCGCGCGGGCGATCGCGACGCGGCCGCGGAGGCGTATCGGGTCGCGGCGCGGCTCACCCGGAGCCGGCCGGAGCGGGACTACCTCTTGCGAAGGGCGACGGCAGCGCGAAGGGCCTGAGATCGATCGTGCTCTCGCCCTCGGTGAGCCGCTGCGCGACGGCCTCGCCGATCGCCGGCGAGTGCTTGAAGCCGTGGCCCGAGCAGGCGGCGACGATCGTCACGTGCGGGCGCTCGGGATGGGGGCCGATCAAAAAGCGGCTTCCGCGGGTGTTCGTGTAGAGGCAGGACACGGTCCTCAGCGGCGTGGCATCGACCCACGGGAAGAGTCGCGCGATGTGCTCCTCGTGCAGCCGCGCCGCCTCCCGAGCGCCGGTGGCGGCGGCCAGCGGCTCGTCGGGGTCGGCCGGCTGCCCATAGCGCTCGGTCGCGAGCTTGACCCCGCCGTCGGGGCCGTCGATCGCCGGGAAGCCGTAGAAGCCGCCCGATAGGTGGGTGAAATCGTCGCGTTCGCCGGGGATCTCCCAGATGAAGATCGGCATCGTCCGCAGCGCGTCGTAGCCCCGGCGGATCGGGAACCAGTGCAGCAGCTGTGGGTGGATCTCGAACACGTCCGCGTACTCAGGCACCAGACGCGGTATCCACGCCCCGGCACAGAGCACGAGTTCCCGTGCATGGAGCGCGTCGTCGCCGGTCACCACCGTCACTCCGTCGCCGTCGGAATGCCAGCGCTGCACCTCTGTGCCGAGTCGCAGCTCGGCCCCGGCGCTCCGAGCCACCGAGAGCTGGGTCCGCACGGCGGCCTCGGGATGGAGGATGCCGGCCTCGGGTTCGAGGTAGGCCTCGGTGCCGACCGGCGCGGCGAACATCGGGAACCGCTCGGTGAGCGCCCGGTGGGTGAGGTTCTCGTGCGCGATCTCGTTCCGGACGGCGTTGGCGCGCGTCTCGATGAGGAACGGGTCGTCCGCGTCGCCGATCACGAGCCCGCCGACCTGCCGCATCAGCGTCGCCCCGGTCTCGGCTTCGAGCTCGCGCCAGAGCACGTGGGAGCGGCGCACGAGCGGTGCGTACTCGGGACCCTCGCCGATGGCCAGCCGCGTGATCCGGGTGTCCCCGTGCGTCGAGCCGCGATCGTGCGGCGGGTGGTGGCGGTCCAGTCCGATCACGCGCGCCCCGCGCCGCGCGAGCCGGCAGAGCACCGAGCTGCCCATTGCGCCGAGCCCGACCACGATCGCGTCGGCGTCTCCGGATCGCGGGTCGGTCACGGGCTGATTGTGGCGCGCGGGAAAAAGTTTCGGAGCTCGATGTATCAGCGGGAAGGGCGGATGCTCTGTCTGTCATGACCGCGACGAGCACCGTCTCCCTTGCGCCACGGGGGACCAAGCGGATGACGGTGCTCGACGCGGCCCGCGGGGCGCACAGGGGGTCCCGCGAAGGACAGATGGGGGCACTGAAGGGGGCACGCGCGCGACCGGATCACGTCCGGTCGCGCGCGTCGGGCTTCTCGGCCGAGCCGGCGATGGATCGATGAGCGAGCCGGCGATGAACCCGCGCGTACTGGTGGTCGGGCTGGACTCGTGGGGCGATCGGGTCGCCCGGAGCCTCGCGGCGCGGATCGGACATCCGCTCGTTCCCCAGCTGCACGTGCTGGCGTTCACCGAGACCGGCGAGGACCCGGGTACGCGCAGGCGACTGGACTGGGATGCCAGGGCGCTGATGAACCGTGGAATCCCGTTTCTCACCGCGGTGCGCGCCGATGATGGCGTGTGGCTTGGCCCGGCGGTCGTCCCGAGCGCCGCCGGCTGTATCCGCTGCTGGCAGACGCGACGGCAGGAGCATGCCGAGATGCTCGGCGCCCGCGAGCAGGCGACCGGGCCGCCGTGGGCCCCGTGGCCGGGCGCGGACGTGACGCTCGCCGTGCACGCGATCCTCGCGATCGCAGCGCGCACCGTCAACGCGCCGGATCGGGAGGCGGGGGTGGTGCGCCGCTTCCGCGACCCGGGCCCGGCCGAGGCGCGGGTCGACACGGCGCACCTCGTTCCGGTCGCCGGGTGCGCCCGCTGCACCCGGCGCGGTCGCCGCTCAGCCGCGCCCCAGGCAGACGAAACCGCCGAGTGCGAGCGTCCGCGGGGCGAGCTCGCGCTGGGCGACGGCGAGAGCGGTGGCCGGCGAGCGCCCGCTGCCGAGCAGCTCGTGCAGGCGGCTCATGAGCCGCACGACCGCGGCGTCGGGAACGGCGACGCCGCTGGCGATGATGGCCCGGGTTCCCATCTCGAGCAGCGCCGCCGCGAACCCGAGCAGCTCGTCACCGGGACGGCGCTCGGACAGAGCGAGGTCGCAGGCGGACAGGATGATGAGCTCGGGGGGCCGCCGCAGCCGCTGGAGCTCATAGACGTTGAGCGGCCCGTCCGCGAGCTCGAGCGAGGAGAACAGCGGACTGTCGGCACGGAAGCGGCCGTGGCAGGCGAGGTGCGCGATCGCGGCGCCGTCAAGCGCCCGCAGCACGGCGGGGACCGTGGCCGCCGCGCCCCGCAGCGTGACCGCCCGCGGGTGCAGCGGCGCGATCGCCCGCAGCTCGGCGCCCGCGTGCCGGAGCCCGGGGCCCGCCGCAAGGACCGTCCGGTCCCGTCGCGTCCCGCCTGAGCCGAGCGCCGCCCAGCTGCCCGCCGACGGAGCGACCGACAGCGCCCGGCCGCGCAGCGAGGGCAACATCGCCCACGGCAGGGCGTGGAGCGAGCCGGTCGGCACGATCACGAGCTCGCGCTCGCCGAGCGCCTGCGCGAGCGGCGCGACGACGGCCAGGTCGAGCGCCGCGGCGGAGGCGCGCGCCCCGTCCTGCAGCGCGGTCCGCTGCACGGCGCCGCGCGGGAGCCGCGCCAGGCGAGAGAGCGCGAAGCACAGCCACTCCAGTTGCTCGGTGACCGGCTCGACAGGCCCGAGCGGGTGATGGGCGAGGCGCCCACCGGCCAGGGTGAGCGCGCTCAGCTGATCGTCGAGCTCGATCAGCTCGATCAGTCCGCGCGGCCCAAGTGCGGTCGAAAGCGCGCGGCGGCCGGGCAGCGCCGCCGGGCCGTTCCCAGCCCCGGTCTCGTGCCGGACACGCCGGCGGATCGCGGTCTCCAGCGCCGCCTGCCGGACGACGAGCGACTGCACGGAGTGGCCGCCGCCGGTCGCCGTGCGCAGCTGGCCGGCGACCGCGCGCAGTTCTCGCTGGCGCTCGCGGAGTTCGGCGTCGTCCGGCGCGGCGACCGGGTCGAGCCGCAGCGCGTTGGCCCGCGTCCGCTCCGACCAGCCGAGCAGCGCCTCGAGCCGTCCGCCCTCGAGTGCGGTCCGCAGACCGAGCTGAGCGAGCGTCACCCCGATCGCCGAGACGCTCGCGCGCAGGTCCGAAGCGCCGAGCGCGGCACGGTGGCGATCGAGCAGGTCCAGGCCCGCTCGGACCGCCCGGGCGGCGCCGGCCGGCTCGCCGGCGGCGCGGCGCAGGAGCGCTTCGACATGCCAGGCCTCGATCCGGTCGGCGACCGGCCCGCGCCGGCGCAGCGCCCCGCACGCGGCCAGCTCGGCTCGTGCGGCCTCACACCGTCCGCGCGAGCATTCGCCGCGGGCGAGCGCGACCCGGATCCGCTGTGACTCCTCGCGCCATCCGGTCTCGGCGAGGGTCGCCGCGGCACGGCGAGCGGAGACGAGTACGGATGCGGGGACCGTGCCCGACGCAAGGGCGGCAGCGAGCCGCAGGCCGTCGGCGCGCGCCCGGTAGATCGGGCTGTCGTGGCGGCCGAACCACGCCGAGGCGCTGCGCGCGAGGCGCTGCGCGTCGCGCGGATCCCCCGCGAGCAGGGTCAGGCGCACGGCCTCCAGCCGCCCCTCCGGCTCGGCGACCCGCCAGCGGGTCCAGATCGTCTGCGCCGCCGACAGAGCCGCCAGCGCCTCGCCGGTGAGATGCGCCGCCGCGAGCGCCCGTGCGCGCAGCATCTCCAGGTCGGCGCGCTGCGCTGGGGGGATCGACGCCGGGTCGATCCGGTCCAGCCGGGCGAGCCCGTCCGGCAGATCTCCCCGGGCGAGCGCCACGCGCGCCAGCTCGATCGCGGTGCCGGCGGCCGCCTCGTTCGCGCCGAGGGACGCGTACAGGTCGCGGGCGCGAGTCAGGTCGTCCTCCGCGAGGCGGATGTCGCCGCGGTCGGCAAACAGCAGGCCACGGTTCCGGCGCAGCCGCGCCTCCCAGATGCGGTCATCATGGGCCTGGAGCGTCTTCAGAGCGCGGTCGGAGTCGCCGACGGGGTCGGGCGGACGGCCGGCAAGGATCCGGAACGCGATCCGGAAGACCTGGGAGCGGGCAAGTTCGTGCGCATCGAAGCCGGCACAGGCGAGATCGAGCTCGCGCTCGGCGGCCGACAGCCTGCCGTGCGCGGCAAGATCGAACGCCAGCCGGCGGCGCGCATGCGCGGCCCGCTGCGTCAGACCATGGCGCTCGGCGGTGCGCACCGCGGCCCGCGCGCTCCGCAGTGAGCGGGGGTCGCCCAGCTCGTAGCGTGCGTAGGCGAGCGCGTGCAGCGCCGCCACCTCGGCCTCAGCCGAGTGGTGCGCGCGGGCGAGGCGCAGCGCGCCGGAGGCGAGCCGCTCTGCTCCGGCCGCGTCCGCCTCCACCTGCGCGAATGCGATCTCGGCCATCTCGAGCGGGTCCCGCTCGCGCGCTCGCACGGCCATGTATCAAATCTCTCGCACCGTGCTCCTCTTGTCCATAGGATGCAGCGCCGGTGGCGCCTGCGAGATCGAAGGCAGACCATGAGCCCCAACACTGACTTCTCCCCCGAGAATCCGCTCGACAGCCCACTCGTCGAGCGTTTCATCGCCGATCCGTCGGTTGTCTACGACGTCGGTGAGGACAAGGTCGTGATCGCGATGCGCGGCGACCTGGTGGTGAGCCGCGCTGCCCGCGAGGCGTCACCCGACCTCCAGCAGGAGCTCGCCGCGATCGCGGTTCAGCGAGGAAGCATCGCCGAGCTCGGCGCCCGAGGTGCGAGAGACGACACCGGCCAGGGCGAGGCGCCCGCGGCGGGTCCCGCGGCCGACGTCGAGCTCTGGCGCCTGATCGCGCCCGAGCGCAACGCGCTGGACGAGGTGCGCCGCCTTCGCCCGCTTGGCGGCGACGTCAGCGTGAGCACTCCGGGCGGCGAGCAGCTCTCCCTGCCCGCGGTGTCGCCGAACCACGTGTCGGTCGTCTCCCCGCATCTGGCCGGGTGCCCGGCGGGACCTCCGCTCCCAGCGCTCCACCCGCACGGCGACGGACCGTTCATACGTCCGCTCTCCGGCACGGGCGTCCGGGTCGTCGTGATCGACACGGGCTACATCGTCACCGACCCGCCGCACCGTGCGCTTGATGAGCGGGTCACCTCGGTGCCCGGCTCGGCGCTCGACGCCGCGAGCGATCCGCCGCGGTGGGTGCCCGATCCGCCGGATGAGATCACCACCGACGCGCACGGGCGGCTGCACGAGATCGTCGGACACGGGACGTTCATCGCCGGCCAGATCGCGCATCTGTGCGACGAGGCGCTCATCACCGTCGTCGGTCAGCGAGACCAGGACATCCTCATCACCGGGGAGACGGCACCGGAGCAGAAGCGCCTGTTCTCATCCGAGGTCGCGCTCGCGCACGCGCTGCTCGAGCACGCGGACGCCGACGTCGTGCAGCTCGGCTTCTCGTTTCCGACACTCGACGACTATCCGTCGCTCCCGTTCACGCGGGTGATGGAGCTGCTCTCCGGTCCCGATGCCCCGCGGCCGGGCGTCGCGGTCGTCACGCCGGCGGGCAACGAGGACTCCGCCCATCCGTATTGGCCCGCGGCGCTGCCGGACGTCATCGGAGTCGCGGCCACCAACCGCCGGGGACGCTCGAAGGCGCGCTTCTCCAACTGGGGATCGTGGCTTGACTGCTGCACGCGCGGCGAGGACGTGGTGTCGGCCTACATCCACTGGACCGGGCGTGTGGAGGGCGATCCGGTCGACGCGATCGAGGCGTTCGAGGGCTGGGCGCGGTGGGACGGCACGTCGTTCGCGGCGCCGAAGGTGTCGGCGGCGATCGCCCGGCTGGTGGCCCGGGAGGGGCTCCCGCCGGTGGAGGCGTTCCGGCGTCTGGTGAGTGGCGCGGGGGGCGTGCCCGTGACGCAGGTGACCGATACCACGCTGAGCTCGCCCGGCGTCACCCTGCCCCAGCTCCACATCCGGCGATGACGCTCGCCGAGCTGCTCGATCAGGCGCGCGGCGGCGACCAGCTCGCCTGGGACGCGATCGTGGAGCGGTTCTCGAGCCTGCTCTGGGCCACGGCACGCGCCCATCGGCTGAGCTCGGCCCAGGCCGCTGACGTGATCCAGAACACGTGGCTGCGCCTGGTCGAGAATCTCGACCGGATCGAGGACCCCGAACGGCTCGGCGCCTGGCTGGCGACGACCGCGCGGCGCGAATGCCTGCGCACGCTCCGCCTCGGCGCCCGCGAGCTGCCGACCGATGAGGAATGGATGTGGGACGTCCCCTCCGATGACGAGATCGACTCCGGGCTGATCGTGCGCGAGCGCGACACTGCGCTCTGGCGCGCGTTCCGGGTGATCGGCGAGCGTTGCCAGGCGCTCCTGCGGATGCTCTCCGCACCCGACGCGCCGAGCTACGAGGAGATCGGCGCCGCGCTGGAGATGCCGATCGGGGCGATCGGGCCGACCCGCGCCCGCTGCCTGGACAAGCTCCGCCACAGCCTTGCGCTGCAGGGAGCGGATCTGCGATGAGCTCCTCGTTCCACGACGACGACTCGCTCGAACAGGAGCTCGGCGACCTGTTCGGCCGCGCCGACCCGATGCCGGAAACGGTGATGGAGGCGGGCCGGGCGGCGCTCGGCTGGAGGCGCCTGGACGCCGAGTTGGCCGAGCTGCTCGCCGACTCGGCGCTCGCCTCCGAGGAGCCGGCGCTCGCCCGCGGGACCGAGGCGCCGCTGAGATCGGTCACGTTCGGCACCGGCCGGCGAGCGATCGACCTCGACGTCGAGGCGCGCGGGGAAGGTCGCACGCTGCGTGGGCAGCTCTCGCCTCCGGTCCAGGCGACGATCGAGGTTCAGCGCCAGGACGGAACGACGCTCGCCTCGGTCCGCGCGGACACGTTCGGCCGTTTCGTGGTCGAGCTCCCGAGCGCAGGCACGATCCGCCTGCGGCTGAGCGGCGATCCACAGCTCGGCGCGATCGAGACGGCATGGATCACGGTCTGACCGCGCGCTCGCGGTCATAATCGCCGACGATGGCCGTGCCCGAGCAGCAGCAGATCGTCGACCGCCCGACCTCGGCGGCGATCTTCCTCGTGCTCACGGTGGCGCCCGGCGGCGAGGACGCGGTCCGCGATGTGCTCGCAAACGCCGGCGGCCTGCGCCGCTCGGTCGGGTTCCGCGCGCCGGAGGCGCGGCTCAGCTGCGTGGTCGGGATCGGCTCGGACTGCTGGGACCGCCTGTACGGCGCCCCGCGCCCCGCTCGCCTGCATCCGTTCGCGCCGCTGCACGGCCCGGTCCACACCGCGCCGAGCACGCCGGGTGATCTGCTCCTGCACATCCGGGCCGAGCGCGCCGACCTCTGCTTCGAGCTCGCCCAGCGGCTCACCGAGGCGCTCGGCGCCGCCGCCACGGTCCTCGACGAGGTCCACGGCTTCAAGTCGTTCGACGAGCGAGACCTGCTGGGCTTCGTCGACGGCACCGAGAACCCGGAGGGCGGGGACGCGTTCGAGGCCGTCACCATCGGCGAGGAGGACGCCTCGTTCGCGGGCGGCTCCTACGTCATCGTGCAGAAGTATCTGCACGACCTCACCGCGTGGGACGCCCTCACCGTCGAGCAGCAGGAGCGCGTGATCGGCCGCACCAAGCTCTCCGACATCGAGATCGACGACGACGAGAAGGCGCCGGACGCCCACATCGCACTCAACGTGATCGAGGATGCCGACGGCAATCAGATCGACATCATGCGCTTCAATATGCCCTTCGGAGCGGTCGGGGTGCGCGAGTTCGGCACGTACTTCATCGGCTACGCGAGCGCGCCGGACGTGATCGAACAGATGCTTTCCAACATGTTCCTCGGCACCGGCGAGGCGGCACACGACCGCGTCCTGGACTTCTCCACCGCGATCACTGGCTGCCTGTTCTTCGTGCCGGCCGTCGGCATGCTCGAGAACCCGCCGGTGCCGGGCGAAGCCGTCGCCGCACCCGACACCGCGGACGCGGCCGGCGACGCGGACGGTTCGCTCGGATTGGGGAGCCTGCGATGACCAGCACGCGCCGCTTCGCCCAGATCGACGTCTTCGGCGACGGCGCGGCGTACGGGAACCCGGTTGCGGTCGTGATCGACGGCGACGGCCTCGACGACGCCGAGCTGCAGCGATTCGCCAATTGGACGAACCTGTCGGAGACGACATTCCTGCTGCCCGCGACGCAGCCGGGCGCCGACTACCGGGTCCGGATCTTCACCCCGAGCCGGGAGCTGCCGTTCGCCGGGCACCCGACGCTGGGCTCCGCTCACGCCTGGCTGCAGGCGAGCGGCGAGGACTCGCGTGAGCGCGTCGTGCAGGAGTGCGAGGCAGGCCTGATCGAGGTCCGCCGGGACGCCGAGGGACGGCTCGCGTTCGCGGGGCCGCCGCTGATCCGCTCCGGCCCGATCGATGAGGCCACGCTTGCCTCGATCGTCGGCTCGCTGGGGATCTCGCGCCTGGAAGTCGTCGACCACGCCTGGACCGACAACGGGCCGGGCTGGGGCACCGTGCTGCTGGCCAGCGCCGAGCGGGTGCTCGCGCTCGCCCCGACCACCCCGGGCGAGTCGCGGGAGATCGGGGTGGTCGGCCTGCATCCCGACGGGACCCCGGAGATCCGCGCCTTCGTGATCGAGGACGGTGGCTACTGGGAGGACCCGGTGACCGGCAGCCTCAACGCAGGGGTGGGGGAGTGGTTGCTCGGGTCCGGCCGGCTGACCGCCCCCTACGTCGCCCGGCAGGGGACCGCGCTCGGACGGGTGGGTCGGGTCCACGTCGACCGTGACACAGACGGCGTCGTGTGGGTCGGTGGGCAGACGCGCATCGTCACCAGCGGGTCCGCGGCGCTCTGAGCGCGAGCCTGACCCCCGGCGTCACGACATGCCGCCACCCACGCCCCGGCCCGTCTCAGGCTGACGCGACGCCTGCCGCGGCGCGAGCGATCAGACGCCGGTAGACGGCGGGTAGCGCGCTCGGCTCGAGCGAGCCGGGGTCGAGGAACGCGACCTCGAGGCGCTACCCGGCCACCAGCGCGCAGAACGCGTCGATCCGCTCGCGCACGACGTCGAGGCTCGCGCGCCAGAAGGCCGGGTCGGTGAGGTCGATCCCGAAGCGCGCGGCGAGCGGCAGCGCGTCGAGCAGGCCGGTCGAGGAGAGCAGGTCGTCGTAGTCGTCCCGGAACGTCTCGGGGTCGGCCACGTAGCGCGCGTAGAGGCCGATGCCGAACAGCAGCCCGAAGCAGTACGGCCAGTTGTAGAAGTGCTGGTGGACGTCGTAGTAGTGGGGCTTGACCGCCCACATCCAGGGGTGGTAGGTGCCCGGGTCGATGCCGTCGCCATAGGTGGCCGCCTGGGCCGCGGTCATCGCGGCGCAGAGCTCGTCGACCGACAACGGACCGTCGGCGCGCCGGCGGTAGAGCTCGGACTCGAACAGAAACCGCGAGTGGATGTCGACGACCACCTGGGTGGTGCCGACGAGGTCGACGTTGAGCAGCGCCAGGCGAGCGTCGTCGTCGGCGGACGCGAGGCCGCTCTGGACCATGACGGTCTCGCAGAAGATCGAGGCGGTCTCGGCGAGCGCCATCGGCGTGGGCCGCAGCAGCGCCGGCCGGCCGGCGAGGTTGAGGTTGTGGTACGCGTGGCCGAGCTCGTGGGCGAGTGTCTGCGCGCTGTCGAAGCTGCCGTCGAAGTTCATCAGGATCCGGGAAGCTCCATCACCGATCCCCATGCAGAAGCCGCCGCCGCGTTTGCCCGGGCGCGGCCCGGCGTCGACCCAGCGCTCGCGGAAGGCCCGGGCGGCGAGATCGTGCAGGCGCGGGGTGTAGGTGGAGAACGCCTCGAGCACGGACGCCTCGGCCTGCGCCCAGTCACAGCCCGGTGCGCCCGGCACCGGCGCGACCATGTCCCACCACGGCAGCGGGCCGTCGTGGCCGTGCAGCGTCGCCTTCGCGCGGAGGAAGCGACGGAAGTCCGGGAAGCTCTCCTGCGCGGCGTCCTGCATCACCTCCAGGATCTCCCTGGTCACCCGGTTCATCCACAGGTAGGGCGCGAGCGGATCCGGCCAGGCGCGGCGGCGGTTGACGATCAGGCCGTGGCCGCTGATCGCGTTCAGGCAGGCCGCCATCGGCGTCGCGATCGTCCGCCACGCGTGCATCTCGGCGTCGTAGGCCTCGCGGCGGAGTGCGGCGTCGTCGTCGCTGGCCATCCCGCGGACCGCGCTCACGGGCAGCGACTCTCCGCGCACCTCGGCCTCGAGCGTGGAGGTGAGCTCGCCGGCGAGCGTGACGCACGCCTCGACGCCCGGCACCTCGAGCTCGGCGAGCAGGTCCTCTTCGATCTCGGACATCTGGTGGGCGAAGCTCTGCTCGCAGCGCTCGAGCCACGGCCGGTGCTCGGCGGCCACCTCGGAGCTGGCGGCCAGCGCGTCGGCGCCGTGCCCCGCGATCCAGCCGTTCAGCCGGGTCTGCAGCGAGGTCAGGCGCGCGGCGTCGGCTGACAGCCGTGAGTACTCGGCGGTGGCGGCGGAGTCGTTCGCGTCGGTGGTGACGAGCGCGTTCACGTACGCTCCGAGCCGCCGGACCTGCTCGGAGATCCGGTTGAGCGTCTCGATCACGTCGGCGAGGACGCGGCCGTCCTCCTGACTCGGGCCGGAGGTCGCCACGCCGGCGGTGGTCGCACCGATCCCATGGCGATCGAACAGCGCCGCCAACTGCTCGATCGTGTTCAGCCAATCGGCCCGCGCCTCGCGGTACTTGTCGGAGTCGAGCGATCCGAACAGCACATCGACGTCCCACCGCGGGAGCTCGTCATCCACCGCCGTCGTCGGGGCTGAGTCGATCGCCATGTCCGTATACCTCGCTCTCGTGGTCAGACGGCAGCTGCCGCGTGGCGGGCCTGGAGCCGTTCGCGCTGGGGAATGACCGTGTACTTGGGGTCCTCAGCGGACATCATGCCCGCTTCGAAGATTCCGAGGCGCGTGCAGAGCGATCCGGCGATGAGCGCGGCCCCGGAAAGAGCCGCCACCCGCCGCGAGCGTCCGGCACCGAACGCGGCCCCGGCGGCCCCGAGCGCGGTGAGCGCCTTGGCGGCGCGCAGCTTTCTGCCGGCCGAACCGCTCCGGAGCGTCTCCGCGACCATGCCCAGCGAGCGCTCCATCAGCCGCTCGGCGATGAGCTCGACGCAGGCCCCCGCCACCGCGAGGCGGCGGATCGGCACCGTATCCGCGGTCGGAGATGCGGTGAGTGCCAGGCCGGCCCCCGCGATCGCTGCCGATCCGACGAACACGAACGGAAGCTCGCGGAAGCCGCCGTGCCACGCGGGCACCGCCGTATCGGCGACGAGCGCCGCCGTATAGGAGGCGACGCCCGCGCCGAGCGCGGCCGCCCCGAGGCCGGCCGCGCGGCCCACCGCGTCGGGCAGCTCCTCGATGAGCTCCGACGCCGTTGCCCCGAAGGTGAGCGGCGCGTAGCCGACGAGGATCCACACCCCGACCGACATCGGCGAGCTCGGCTTGAACACGCGCAGCATGTTGAGGAAGCGCAGCGGCCTTCCGAGGTCGTGGATCAGCGCGAGCAGCGACGCGGAGATCGCAACGGACGCGCCGAGGCGTGACGCCCGCGCCATCGCCCTGCGGCCGGTGAGATCGGCGGCCGCCGCGATGATCGACGAGGAGCCCGCCAGGCCGCCCAGGAACAGGTAGCCGCCGATGTCGAGCTCCTCCCAGATCGGCGGGTTGATGATCGGGCGGCCGTAGTAGGAGGTGAACTCGGGCTCGCCGCGCCGCGTCTTGGCCATGGCGATCAGCCCCGCGCGTCCCGGCGCGTCCCGACGAAGGACAGCGAACCGGCGGCGAGCAACCCGAGCCCGGCGACGGCGACTCGGCGCCACATCGCCGGGAGATCGTGCGTGGTGACGATCGGGTCGGGCGGCAGCCCGTAGACCTCGGGTTCGTCGAGCAACAGGAAGAACGCCCCGTCGCCGCCGACCCCGTCCGCTGGGTCGCGACCGTACAGACGCGCGGAGGACACGCCCGCCTCCTGCAGCTCCTCGACTCGCTGGTCGGCCATCTCGTGCAGTTCCGAGAGCTCGCCGAAGTGGATCGAGTCGGTCGGGCAGGCCTTGGCGCACGCCGGCTCCTGGCCGACCTGCAGGCGGTCATAGCAGAGCGTGCACTTGAAGATCCGGCCGTCGCCCTCGCGGCGGTTCAGCACCCCATAGGGGCACGCGGGCACGCAGTAGCCGCACCCGTTGCAGATGTCGGACTGCACGACGACCGTCCCGAACTCGGTGCGGAACAGCGCGCCGGTCGGGCACACATCGAGGCAGGCCGCGTGGGTGCAGTGCTTGCAGACGTCGGAGGACATCAGCCAGCGGAACGATTCGTCCTCACCACGCAGGAAGTTGCCGGGGCCGGTATCGAGCTCGACACCGCTGGCGCCGAGCGGCCCGCCGAGGCCAAGCGGGCCGCCGTCCGCCTCGACCGGAACGCGCTGCTCGATGAACGCCACATGGCGCCAGGTGTCACCGCTGAGGCCGACCGAGTTGTCGTGCGAGCGACCGGTCCAGTTCAGCCCGTCCTCCGGCACGTCGTTCCACTCCTTGCAGGCGACCTCGCACGCCTTGCAGCCGATGCACACCGAGGTGTCGGTGAAGAAGCCGAGCCGGGGCGGGTGATCCTGATATCCGGTGTCGGTGGCCGGATCGCTCCCGCGCGGGACGAGCCGGACCTCCGACCAGGCTGACTCGCTCACGACGGGACCTTCGTCTCGGTCGACTCGCGGGAGTCAGTGCCGGTCGCGGCGGTGATCCCCGCGCGGACGCGGTACTGCTCGACGAGACCCAGGCGATCCGCCCCACGCGGGCGGCGGCCCGGCTGGATGTCGACGGTGAGCGCCTTGACCTCCTGGATGTGGGAGCTTGGATCCAACGCCATCGAGGACAGCTCGTTCATCGAGTCGCCCCTGGCATACCCATTAGGGCCCCAGTGGTAGGGCATGCCGATCGTGTGGACGATCCGGTCGCCGAGGCGCAGTGGCGTCATCCGGTCGGTGACCATCACCCTCGCCTCGATCGCGCCGCGCGCGGAGACGAGCGTCGCCCAGTCGCCGTGGGTGAGCGCGCGCTCGGCGGCGAGCTCCGGCGAGACCTCGCAGAAGAACTCCGGTTGCAGCTCGGCGAGGTATGGGGTCCAGCGCGACATCCCGCCGGCTGTGAAGTGCTCGGTGAGGCGGTAGGTCGTCACCGCGAACGGATAGACGTCGGAGCCCGGGCCTCCGGGATCGGGGTGGTAGCGATTGTTCTCGTGGAGGTAGAGCTGGCGGGCCGGGTTGCGCTGCCGGCGGTACATCAGGTTCGGCACCGGCGAGTCCTGCGGCTCGTAGTGGGTTGGCAGCGGACCGTCCGCCACTCCGGCGGGCGCGAACAGCCAGCCGCGACCGTCGGCCTGCATGATGAACGGGTCGTCGCCGGCGATCGCATCAGGTCCCTTGGCATCCTTGGCAGGCCGGTAGCTCGGGGGTTTCGTCGCTTCGAAGTCCGGCGTGTCGTGGCCGGTCCACCGCTGCTCGGACTCGTCCCACCAGACGAGCTTCTTGCGCTCCGACCATGGCCTCCCCTCGGGATCGGCCGAGGCGCGGTTATAGAGAATGCGACGGTTGGCCGGCCAGGCCCAGGTCCACTCCGGGCACGTCCAGTTCTGCTCGCGGGCGGGTGTGCGCCGGGCGGTGAGGTTGACGCCGCCCGCGTAGGCGCCGCAGTAGATCCAGCACCCCGACGCGGTGGAGCCGTCACTCTGCAGCTCGGTGTAGGACGACAGCAGCGTGCCGTCGGCGTCGTAGCCGTTGATCTCGGCGAGCACCGCCTGGGCCACCGGCTCGCCGGCGCCGTCGAGCGGATAGGACCAGGTGAGATCGAGCACTGGCCTGTCTCGCTCGTCCTCGGAATCGGCCAGCCGCTCGCGCACCATGCGACCGAGGTGGTAGGCGAACCACAGCTCCGAGCGCTGGTCCGCGCGCGGGTCCACCGCCTTGTGATGCCACTGCACCATTCGCTGGGTGTTCGTGAACGTGCCGTTCTTCTCGGTGTGAGCGGCGGCCGGCATGAAGAACACCTCGGTCGCGATGTCCTCGGTCCGCATCTCCCCGGACTCGATCTCAGGGCCGTCCTTCCACCAGGTCGCCGATTCGATCTGCGAGAAGTCGCGCACGACCAGCCAGTCGAGCTTGGACATCCCGAGACGCTGCATGCGGTTGTTCGCCGACCCGACCGCCGGGTTCTGGCCGAACAGGAAATAGCCCTTCACGATGCCGCCGATCTGGGACATGACCGTGTCGTAGGTGCCGTGGCTGCCGGTCAACCGCGGGAGGTAGTCAAAGCAGAACTCGTTCTCGGCGGTCGCGGCGGCGCCCCACCACGCCTTGAGCAGGCTGACCATGTAGTTGCGCATGTCGCCCCAGAATCCCTTGTCGGGCGAGTTGGAGCTGATGAAGCTGTCGAGATCCTGGTGGGCATGGGCGTGCGGCGCCGGGATGTAGCCGGGCAGCGTGTCGAACAGGGTTGGAATGTCGCTGGAGCCCTGAATGGACGCGTGGCCGCGCATCGCCATCACGCCGCCACCGGGCCGGCCCATGTTGCCGAGCAGCAGTTGCAGCATGGAGGCGCAGCGGATGTACTGCGAGCCGATCGTGTGCTGCGTCCAGCCCACGCCGTGGACGAACGCGGTCGTCCGCTCCCTGCCCGAGTTCTCCACGAACAGCCGGCAGATCTCGGCGAACGTCTGCTGATCGCAGCCGGTGACGCGCTCGACCATCTCGGGCGTGTAGGAGGCGTAGTGACGCTTGAGGATCTGCCAGACGCAGCGCGGATGCTGGAGGGTGAGGTCGAGTCGAGGCGTTCCCCGGTCGATCGTCTCGCCGGTGCCCGCGTCGCTCTCGGGGATGGCCGCGAGATGGCCGGCCTGATCGCGCTGGCCGGATGCCGCGGCCATGTAGGCCCCTTCGTACTGCCAGCTGTCGGGGTCGTAGGCGCCCGTCTCGGGGTCGAAGCCTGAGAACAGCCCCTCGGGGTCGACGTCGCGGAACTCCTCGCCGATGATCGTCGGGGCGTTCGTGTAGTGCAGGACGTACTCGCGGAAGTCGAGATCGTTCTGGATCACGTGGTTGATGACGCCGCCGAGGAACGCGATGTCGCTGCCGGCTCGGATCGGCACGAACAGATCGGCCAGCGCGCTCGTGCGGCTGTAGTGGGGGTCGACGTGGACGATGGTCGCCCCGCGCTGCTTGGCCTCCACGACCCACTGAAACGCGACCGGGTGGGCCTCCGCCATGTTCGAGCCCTGGAGGACGATCAGATCCGAGTTCTGCAGGTCCCCGGGAAGCGTGCTTGAGGCGCCGCGCCCGAACGTGGTGCCGAGACCGACGACGGTCGAGCTGTGGCAGACGCGCGCCTGGTTCTCGACCTGGATCACCCCGAGTCCGGTGAGGAGCTTCTTGATCAGGTAGTTCTCCTCGTTGTCGAGGGTTGCCCCGCCGAGCGCCGCGATCGACATGCAGCGCCGCACGCGCGCGTCCTCGGACTCCCACTCGAATCCTTCCGCCCGGGTCTTCACCACGCGGTCGGCGATCATCTCCATCGCGGTGTCGAGGTCGAGCCGCTCCCAGTCGGTGCCGTAGGGCCTGCGGTAGAGCACGTGCTCCTCGCGGCTGGAGCCGGTCGTCAGCTGCCTGGTCGCCGAGCCCTTCGGGCATAGCCGGCCGCGGCTGTGCGGCGCGTCCGGATCGCCCTCGATCTGAATCACACGCTCGTCGGAGACGAACACGTTCTGCCCGCAGCCGACCGCACAGTACGGGCAGACCGACTTGACGACGCGGTCCGCGGTCCGCGTGCGGGCGACGTGCTCGCGGCTGCCCCTGGACTTGGCCGCGGCTCCGCGACCGAGCCGGTCCTCGCCGGTGAGCTGACGCGCGGCGGGCCACATGCCGAGGAGATCGCGCGGGGACCTCACGTGCTCAGCTCGCGGCGGGCGCGATCGCGCACCCAGGCGTCGACATCGGGGTGGCGCATCGGGTTGACCGGCGGCGGGCCGAGGAGCCGCTGCGGGCTGGACGGCAGGTCGCGGGGATCGGTGAAGTACCGGCTGTCGCTGCCGTCCGCGGGGCGACCGGTCGCGAGCAGGTAGGCCTCCCCGGGTGCGATTGCGAGGCGGCCGGCGGTCTCCGCGTAGTCGAGACCCTCGTCGAGCAGCCGTTGCACCTGACTCCGCGTCGCCATCTGGATTCTCACCTGCCCTTCTCCCCCTCGTGGCAAACCCGCGACAGCGGCTTCGGACCGCGCCGTTTGCGGCGCCAGCGGGCGGGCATGCGCTTGGTGTCGCACACATTAACCGAGCAGGGTCGCGGCGGCCATCGCCGCCGACCGAGGGAGGTCTCCCATGGCTGATCAGAACCGCGCCGTCATCTACCGCGGGACGCGCCACGTCGAGGTGGAGGATGTGGAAGACGCGAGCTTCGTGCTCCAGGACGGGCCGGGAGTGCACCCCGACAACGTCGGACGCGAACTGCCTCACGCGGTGATCCTCAAGGTCGTCGCCACGAACATCTGCGGCTCCGACCAGCACATGGTCCGCGGGCGCACCGACGCCCCTGAGGGACTGCAGCTCGGCCACGAGATCACCGGTGAGGTGATCGAGGCTGGACCGGGGGTCGAGTTCGTCAAGAAGGGCGATCTGGTCTCGATCCCCTTCAACATCGCCTGCGGGCGCTGCCGCAACTGCAAGGAGCGCCAGACCGGGGTGTGCCTGAATGTCAACCCCGAGCAGCCCGGCTCCGCCTACGGCTACGTGGCGATGGGCGGCTGGCGCGGTGGCCAGGCCAGGTACGTCACGGTGCCCTACGCGGATTGGAACTGTCTCGTGTTCCCGGACAAGGACAGGGCGATGGAGAAGATCCGCGACCTGACGATGCTCTCGGACATCTTCCCGACGGGCTACCACGGCGCCGTGACCGCTGGTGTCGGCACCGGCTCCACCGTCTACGTCGCGGGCGCCGGGCCGGTGGGCCTGGCGGCTGCATGTTCGGCGCAGCTGCTCGGCGCGGCGGCGGTGATCGTCGGCGACATGCAGGAGGAACGACTGCAGCAGGCGGCGTCGTTCGGCTGCGTGACGATCGACCTCTCGAAGGTGGAGGGCGCAGACGCGATGGCATCGGCGCTCGAGGACATCCTCGGCGTGCCGGAGGTCGACTGCGCCGTCGACGCCGTCGGCTTCGAGGCGAAGGGCCACGGTGCCGACGGCGAGGAGGCACCCGCGGTCGTGCTCAACACCGCGATGGGCGTCACCCGCGCGGGCGGCGGGGTCGGCATCCCCGGGCTGTACGTCCCCAGCGATCCCGGAGCCTCCGACGAGTCCGCCAAGCACGGCAACCTGTCGCTGCAGTTCGGGATCGGCTGGGCGAAGTCGCTGCACTTCATGACCGGCCAGGCGCCGGTGATGAAGTACCACCGCGAGCTGATGATGGCGATCCTGAACGACCGGGTTCAGATCGCGGACGCGGTGAACGCGACCGTGATCAGCCTCGACGACGCGCCGCAGGGTTACGAGGAGTTCGACTCCGGCGTGGCCAAGAAGTTCGTCCTCGACCCGCACGGACTGCTCGGCGCGGCTGCCTGAGGATCTCCGTTGCCGTCCGGGGATTCCGGGATCCTCCGCCGATGACCAGGCGCAGGGAGCTGGGCGCGTGACCCGCGGCACGCTCGTGCGCGCATGGGTGCTCTGGTGGGTCCTCGGGATGGCGCTGTGGTTGCTGCTGGAGGACCTCGCCACTCCGGCCGAGGACGTGGACGGCGCCGTTGCGGCGGCGCTGGGGGCGAGCGCAGCGGTCCTCGCGCTCGCCCGGGCACATCCGCGCCCGTCCGCGTTCCGGGGCTGGTCGCGGATGTGGCGGCCGCTCGGCTCACTGGCGGGGGACCTGCCAAAGCTGGTGGCCGTCCTGTGGCGGGCGCTCCGCTACGGCGAGCGCGATCCCGGGCGGGTCCGCGCGGTCGGTTTCTCGTGCGAGGCGGATCCGGAACGACGGGCTGCTCAGATCGCGCTGGCGAGCTTCGCGGGGTCGGTGGCCCCCTCGACCGTCGTCATCGCGGTGCGGCCGGCCGACGACACGTTGCTGTTCCACGAGCTGACCCCGCGCGACGGGCGCAAGGCCGCCGATCCGCTGGAGCTCGGATGAACGAGTGGCTGCTGGCAGGGCTTGTGCTTCTGGCGGCCGGGCTGATACCGCTCGGGGTCGCGATGCTCGTCGGCGATGTGATGTCGGCGGCCGCGGCCCTCAGCCTCGCCGGTCCACTCTGCGCGCTCATCCTGTTGCTCCTCGCCGAGGGCACCCACCGCCAGCCGTTCGTCGACCTGGCAGTCGTTCTCGCGTTTGTGAGTACCGGCGGCTCACTCGCGCTGGCGCGCTTCCTGGAGTGGCGCGCGTGAGCTTCGGCGGCGTTGCGGCGTCGGTGCTGTTGTGGCTCGGGGTCGGACTGGAGCTGCTGTGCTGCATCGGCGTGGCGGTGATGCGCGGCGTGTACTCGCGGCTGCACTTCACGGCCCCGGCCGGCCTCGGCGCGACGGCGATTGCGCTCGCGGTTCTCGTGCGGCAGGGCTTCTCGCTCATCGGCGATAAGGCGCTGCTCGTCGCCCTCGTCGTGCTGCTCGCCGCGCCGGTCATCTCCCACGCCACTGCCCGCGCGGCGTGGATCCGTGCTGACAGCGACGAGCCGGAGCGATGACGGCCCTGCAGGCGGTTGCGCTGTTCGCGGTCGCGGCAGGCGGGACAGCGGTGGTGCTCACTCGCGATCCGACCCGCCAGGTGATCCTCACCGGGGTCTTCGGTCTCGCGCTCGCGGTGATGTTCTTCGTCTTCCAGGCCGCCGATGTCGGGCTCTCGCAGATCGTCGTGGGATCGATCGCGCTGCCGGTGATGGCGTTGCTCACCCTCCGGGAGTTGCATCGCCGGGCCGCCTCGCGCGAGCGCGAGGAATGAGCCGACGTCGCCGGACGGTCCTGTTCGCGGTCTCGGCGATCGTTCTCGCCGCCGTGCTCGTCGATGGTCTCAGCGGGCTGCCGGCCTTCGGGCATTTCCACGGGATCGACGGCGTGAGCCTCAATCACGTGACGGTGCGCCAGCGCCACGCGACCGATGTGATCACCGCGATCAACTTCGACTATCGCGGCCTGGACACGATGGGCGAGGAGTTCATCCTGTTCGCCGCCTCGATCGGGCTGGTGGTGCTGTTGCGCCAGGAGCGCTCCGGGAGGGAGCGGCCGGTGGCGCAACCCAGCGGCCCTGAGGAGGCGGAGGTTCCCGATCCTCTGCTCGCACTGGTCGGACGGTGGAGCGCCGCGCCGCTCATCGTGCTGGGCGTCTACATCGTGACCCACGGGCAACTGACCCCGGGCGGCGGCTTCCAGGGAGGTGTGGTACTCGCCTCGGCGCTCATCACACTGCTCGTGACCGATGGTGCGCGGGGCATGCGGACGATCCGGGGACATGGCGCGCTCGAGGCGCTCGAGGGGCTCGGCTCCGGCGGGTACGTCGCGATCGGCGTGGCCGGACTGATCGCGGGTCTGCGGTTCCTCTCCAACTTCCTGCCGCTCGGCACGACGGGCAGCCTGCTGTCGAGCGGCACGATCGCCTCGCTCTCCACGGTGGTCGGGCTCGAGGTCGGCGCCGCGATCTCGCTGATCGTCGCGGAGTTCGCCGAGCACGATCGGCCGGCGCTCGGGTGACATGAGCTTCGCGCCCTACGCCGTCGCCGCGTGGCTGCTGCTCATCGGGCTCTATGGCGTCATCACCAGCCGGCACCTCGTTCACCTGGTGATGTGCCTGGGCGTCGTCCAGGCCTCGACCTATGTGCTGCTCCTGGCGATCGGATACGTCCACGGCGGCCGCTCGCCGATCTTCGTCGGCATCACCGTGGGCACGCCCGCCGTCGATCCCGTCGTCCAGGCACTGACGCTCACCGACGTGGTCGTCGAGACGACGGTCTCCGCGCTGCTGCTGGCGCTCGCTCTGCAGGCCGACCGGCGGTTCGGAACCGTCGATCCCGACGCGATCCGCGAGCTGCGCGGGTGACGCCGCTGGTCCCGCTCATCCTCGCCGTCCCGATGCTCGGTGCGGCGGTGCTCGCCGGCACGCAGCGACTGCGGAAGCGATTGATCGCCGAGGGAGTCGCGCTCGTCGCCGCGATCGGCGCGACCGTGCTCTGCGCGCTCGTGCTGCGCCTGGCGATCCATCGTGGCGAGCTCGTCTACTGGTTCGGGGGCTGGCGCCCCCACCATGGGGTCGCGCTGGGGATCTCATTCGCGGTGGACCCGTTCGGCGCAGGCCTGGCGACGTTCTCCGGGCTGCTGACGATCGCCGCCCTGATCTTCTCCTGGCGCCACTTCGACTCAGTCGGTCACGCCTTCCCGGCGCTCCTGCTGGTGTTCATGGCGGCCCTCTGCGGCTTCTGTCTGAGTGGCGACCTGTTCGACATGTTCGTCTTCTTCGAGCTGATGACGGTGGTCGGGATCACGCTCGTGGCGCATCGCTCGGACGAGCGTGCGCCGCTGCAGGGCGCGCTCAACTTCGGGATCTGCAACGCGATCGGGGGATTCCTCGTGCTGTTCGGGATCGCTCTGCTCTACGGCCGCACGGGAGCGCTCAACCTCGCCCAGATCGGCGTCGCGCTGCGCGCAGCCCACGGTCCCGGCGGAGGTCTCGTGATCGCCGCCTTCGGATTGATCGCGTCCGGGTTCTTTGTCAAGGCGGCGATCATTCCGTTCCACTTCTGGCTCGCCGACGCCTACACGAGCGCGCCGACGCCCGTCTGCATCCTGTTTGCGGGGGTGATGAGCGAGATGGGCCTGTACGGGCTGGCACGCGTCTACTGGACCGTGTTCGCGGGGCCGCTCGACGCCCACACCGCCGCGCTGCGCCTGATCCTGGTCGTGCTCGGGGCGGTGACCGCCATCGGCGGCGGTGTGATGTGTGTGCTCCAGCATCTGCCCAAGCGGCTGATGGCGTTCGCGACGATCGGCTCGATGGGGCTGTTCCTGATCGGGTTCGGCCTGCTCGACGGGGAGGCGCTCGCGGGTGCGGCCGTGTATGTCGTTGCGGACGGCCTGGTCAAGGCGGGCCTGTTCGTGTGCATCGGGATCCTGCAGCACCGCCGCGGCGACAGCGGCTCGCTCCGCGTCCGCGGGCTCGGGCGCGGACTCCCGTTCACCGGACTTCTGTTCGCGCTCGGCGCTCTCGGTATGACGGCCATGCCGGGGTTCGGGACCTTCACCGGCCGTTCGCTGATTGAGACCGCGGCGAGCTCCCAGCCGGGGTACGGATGGGTGCCGATCGTGATGAGCGTCGCGGAGATCCTGATCGGCGGCTCGGTGCTCGCCGCTGCGGCCCGCGTCTTCCTCGGGTGGGGCCCGGACGACCGCGACCTCCGGTTCGGCGGCGAGTCGGCGGAGGAGGGTGAGAAGCTCGGGGGCAGCAGCGAGCGCACGCCGGCGGTCCTGTTCGTGCCGGCGCTCGTGCTCGTGCTCGGCGGCATCGCGACCGGCGTGGCGCCCGGCGCCCGGCGGCTCGCGCTCGCCGGGGCGGACCGCTTCATCGCCACCGCGGCGTACGCCAGGGCGGTACTCACGAGCCACGCGGGAGCGGTTCACGGTCCGGCGGCGAGCGGACCATCGGCCGCGGAGATCCTGGTCGGTCTCGGGCTCACCGCCCTCAGTGCGGCCATCGCCCTCGCGGTACTCGCGCCTGGGCGGGTGCCATTCGGCCTGCACACCGTGCGCGCGGTGTTGAAGCGCACCGCTCGAGGGTTGCACGAGCTGCACAGCGGTCATCCCGGCGACGATGTCGCGTGGCTCGTCACCGGAGCGGCCGTCGTCTGCGGCGCGTTGATGCTCGCGTTGCGGTGAGCCGGACGCGCGGGAACACCGCTCGTCGGCGTGGTCGCTGGGGGAGCGGTGATTGCGGCCATCGTGTGCGTGGGTAGGTGACCTGCGATGCCTTCCGCGCTCCGCTGGCCCGATGCCGCCCTCGCCGGGCTCTCCTGTGCCATGCGCACGGCCGCGGGGCCAGCGATGCTCGCGGCCCACGGGCAGATCCGTGGACGGTCGCGGATCGGGGTCGCGCTCGCGGCCGCCGGCGAGGTCGCGATCGACAAGACGCCCCTGGCCACTGCCCGCACCGACATCCCGGCGCTGGCCGGCCGGGTGGCCGCCGGCGCGTACACGGGGCGCAAGGTCGCCGGAGCGCCCGGCGCCGCGGCCGGCTCGGTCGCCGCCGCGATCGGCACCTATGCCACCTGGCGGATCCGCGGCCTGGTCGTCAAGACCACCGGGCTGCCGGATCCCGTGGTCGCAGTCGGCGAGGACCTGCTCGCATACGGCCTGGCGGCCGTTTCCACCCGCGCCGACACTGACGCCGGCGACGCTGACGGCGCCGCCGCGGACGCGGAGCTGCCCCCACCCCACGAGGACCTCGAGCGGCGCGAGCGGCCGACCGTGCTGCGTGGTGCCGGGATCGGCCTGCTCGCCGGTCTCGCCGGGACGGCCGCGATGACGATCGCTCAAGGCGCCGAGTTCGCGCTCACCGATGCCGAGCCCTCAAGTGCGCCCGCGGACGTCGCCGACAAGCTCACGCGCCGAGCCGGCCGTGGGCGCCTGAAGCGCCGCCACCGGCGCGCGGCCAACCAGGGGATGCATTGGCTCTACGGCGCATCCTGGGGGGTCCCATACGGGATCGTCGCTGCGGGCGGCGAGGTCCCGCCCGAGGTGAGCGGTCCGGTGTTCGGGCTGCTCGTGTGGGGGGCCGGGCTCGCCCAGCTGCCCGCGCTCGGGATCGCCGCGCCGCCGTGGAAGCGCTCGCCCGTCTCACTGGCGAGCGAGGCGTTCTTCCACGTCGTCTATGGCATGGGCGCCGGCGCCGCGGTGCGGGTGCTCACCCGAGCACCTCGCTGAGCGGGCCTGCGGAGAGCACACGCGCACCGCGGCTCTGGCTCGGGCTGAAGCCGTGCGAGCCGAGGAAGCTCGCGTGCATCAGCCATTGGCCGGTGCTCGGCGGGGTGAAGGTGAACGAGCCCTCGCCCCCAGACACATGCACCGTCACGGTTCGGTTGTACTGCCACCCGGAGACCGGGTCGAAGCGGTCGATCTCGACGGTCGCCGGCCCATTCGCATGCGCGGACACGGCAAGCGTGACGGTGACGGCGCCACCGGGCGGGCGCACGGTGTAGCGCGTGCCGTCGATCCGCAGTTGGGTGCGCGTGATCGCACGTGAGCGCCGCAGCAGGGTGAAACCGCCTGAGCTGAAATCACGCGCCTTGACGGCGACGTAGTAGCGGCCCGGCCCGGTGATCGCCGTGAGTGTCTGGCTGCCCTCGTCCCCGCATGCGCAGTTGAGGACCCGCCCGGACTCCGAGCGCAGCTGCAGGTCGAACGGGTGGCGGGCTCCGGTGTGCAGATCGAGGTCGAGATCGCTGCGTGCGGTCACGTCGAACCGGTACAGGCGCACCACCCCGACGTGGCTTGCGCTCAGGTGTCCCGCCGCCTTGGCGTAGTTGGGCAGCGGCACCCCCGGAGTCGTCTGGGCGTCCGTCGCCCGGGCAATCTGCAGGTGGTAGGGCTGGCGGCCGGTCACCCCGCCGTCGGCCTGGACGAGGAAGCTGTAGCGCCCGCTCGCGCGTGGCGTGAACAGCCGGTAGCCCTCGCATCGGAACGGGCTCGCCGGGGTGGCATCGAACGACTGCGTCCCCGGGGAGAAGATCGAGAGCCCCATGCATCCCTTGATCCGCGACACCAGATTGACCGCATAGGACACGCCCGCGGTCAGCGGCGCCGAGTACGCCTGCGAGACGGCGACGACCCGAGTGAGCGAACCGGACGCGCCTCCCTGGAGCAGAGGAGTGCCCGGGGGCGCTGCCGGGGGCGGAGGGACGAACGCGTTCAGGGTGAAGTTCCCGCTGGCGGAGTTCACGAGCTGCGCGACGCGAATCAGGTAGACCGTTCGGCGCTGTGGGGTGAACGCGAACACCGCCTCGCCATGCTTGTCGGTCCGCTGGCACGTGACCGGCTGCGTCTGCGAGCGGTCCTTGACGTACACGTCGACCGACGCGTCGAGCTCGCCCTGAGCGTCGACCTGGATCGCGACCTGATGTGGTGCCGTTGCGCCGACGGCGAGCAGATACCAGACCGATCCGCCCTCGGTGCCACAGTTGGATCCCGGATCGGTGGGGTCGACCGTGGCGCCGACCGTCGTCCCCTGAATCCGCTCGGGCAGGGCGGTCAGCTGCGTCGCGCTGTCGCGCGAGTCGTTGGGCGGCGCCGCCGCGGCGGCGAGCGACGGGAACAGCCCCACCAGCATGATCACGGCCAGCGCGCTTGCCAGCCGGGTACGCATCGTCATCTCCGTCCTCGCTTCCCTATGGGTCGGCCGCAGGGAGAAACCGAGACGGCGCGCGGAAGTTGCGTGTTTGGGCGCTCCGGCGCGTGGCACCGGCGGGCACCAGGCCGGCGGCCGGCGTCCCCTCGCCGTCGCGCCCGGCGACCGTGCGCGACGCGAAGCGCCCGGAGCCTCGAGGGCTCCGGGCTCGCGTCGGTCAGGGGTACGTCAGAAGTAGTGGGGGCGGCCGCCGACCGCGCGACCGGTCGCTCCCGCGAGCGCGAGCACGACCCCCACGACGAGCAGCAGCGCGCCGAGCACCCACAGCAGATGGATGCCGACGACGAAGGAGATGACCAACAGAATGATGCCCAGGAGAATCATTTGATCCCTACCTCCTTGAACGGTGCGGCGCGCCGAGCCGGCGCGTCGTCGGGATCAGACTGCCCGATTCAGCGACCTCTGAAGCACGTCTTTTCTCTTTGGCCGTCTTTAGTGGTATCAAGTCCGGATCAGGACTGATTCTGCATTAGAGGAACATGAGCTGTGGCGACGGCGTGCGCACGACCCCGCCGCCCGCGATGAGCTCGTCCGGCGCCACCTGCCGCTCGCGCGGCGGCTCGCTGCGCGCTACCGCAACCGACACGAACCGCTCGAGGATCTCGTCCAGGTCGCCTCGCTTGCGCTCGTCAAGGCCGTGGAGCGCTTCGAGCCCGAGCGCGGACGGCCATTCGTCGCGTTCGCAGCGCCGACCATTCTCGGCGAGCTCAAGCGCCACTTCCGTGACACGAGTTGGGCGGTGCACGTCAATCGCGGAGCGCTCGAGCTGGCGCTGCGCGTCCAGGCGGGGGTCGACGAGCTTTCCCGGGACACGGGTCGCAGCCCCTCGGTGGGCGAGATCGCGAGCCACCTCGGGCTCGACCCCGAGCGGGTCCTGGAGGGCCTGGAGGCGGGCGCTGCGCACTACGCGGACTCACTCGACGTCCCAGCCGGGGCGGGCGACGACGACGACGCACGCGCGGCCACGCTGCTCGACCGGCTCGGCGCCGAGGACGACGGGTACGAGGCGGTCGAGGTCGACAGCTCGCTCACTCCCGCTCTGGCGCGCATGCCCTACGAGGAACGTCAGGCACTGGTCCTCCGCCTGGATCAGGGTCTGAAGCAGTCGGAGATCGCGGCCCGGCTCGGCTGCTCGCAGATGCACGTCTCGCGATTGCTGCGGCGGGCCGGCACGCGCCTGCGCGCTGAGCTCGACCCGGACCTCGCACCCGGGCTCGACTAGCCGGGACGTCGGTTCAGAGCTGGTCGCGCGCCTCGAGGTCGTGCAGGAAGCGCAGCCTCGCGCCTCCGCCGACGTATGCCGTCGGCCGCTCGGTGCCGCGGCTCACGCGATGGCAGGGGACCAGCAACGCGACCGGGTTGCCGCCGAGCAGCAGTCCGGCTTCATACGGGCTGAGGGACTCGCCCAGCCGCTCATAGGACAGTGACTCTGCGTAGGGGATCTGACGGACCGCGGCGAGCAGCTCGTCGGAGTTCCGGTCCGGCAGGTGATCGAGCAGGTCCGACGACGGCGTGCGGTCTCCGTCGAAGTAGCGCTCCAGCGTGACGGCGGCGGCGCGCAGCCGCTCGCGCGCGGCGCTCGGCCCCCGGCGACTGCGCGATCGCGTCGCGATCGCCTCGGCGTCGGCATGATCAGCGAACGCCACCCGCACGATGCCGGTGGGCGAGGCGGCCACGCCGAGCGTCCCGATCGGGCTGTCAACCCCGGCGCAGGCCAGCGAGGAGATCCGCTCGTCAGGCAGCGTCGGGCGAGCCAGAACCCCCGCGGCGCCGTCGTCCAGACCGCGGAGGTACTCGCTGCAGGCGCTGCAGATCCCCTCTGCCCGCAACACGACGCGCTCGATCGTGAAGCCGTCGAGCCGTCGGCGGCGGAGCGAGCCTCCGCCGAGCTCGACGTCGAACAGGCGCATGCACAGCCGGCAGTGGAAGTGGTCGTGTGGCGCGAGGTTCGTCTCGTAGCGGACGGGGTCGCTGCTTCCGACAGAGGCGAGCAGGCCGAGCTCGGCGAGCTCGGCGAGGGTCGCGTACACCGTGCCGCGACCGATCTCCGGCACTGCGCTCGCCGCTCGCGCGAGAACCTCCTCCGCCGAGAGATGCTCGGTGGTGGTGCCGCGGAATGCCGCCAGGATCGCTCGTCGTTGCGGTGTGGAGCGCAGGTGATGGCGGCGCAGCAGCTCGCCGGCGTCGTCCTGGGCCATGTCTGGCAGCGTACGCGCCGCGGGCGTTGCTCGCATTGCCGATCCGTCGGCTTCTAGGCTTCCGTGCCCATGCGGATCGCCACTCACGATGGTTCCTTTCACGCGGATGAGGTGTTCGCCATCGCCACCATCCAGCTTCTCGGCGCCGATCAGCCGGGTGGCGTCGGGCCGGTGGAGGTGGTCCGCACGCGCGATCGCGATCTCATCTCGGGCGCGGACCTGCGGGTCGACGTCGGCTTCCGGGACGATCCGGCGACCGGCGATTTCGACCACCATCAGCGCAGTTTTGAGCGTGCCCGTCCAAACGGGGTGCGCTACGCCTCCTTCGGACTGATCTGGCGGGAGTTCGGTGCACGCGCGTGCGCCGGGGACGAGCAGGTCGCCGAGGCTGTCGACGCGACGCTCGTGCAGTCCGTCGACGCCGCCGACAGCGGCCAGCGGCTCGCCGAGCTCGTCGTCGACGACGTGCACCCGGTGACCGTTGGTGGCGTGATCGGCGGGCTCAACGCCCGCTGGGACGAGACGCTCACGCCCGCGCAGGAGCGCGAGCGCTTCGAGCAGGCGCTGGAGCTCGCACGCGGCGTGCTCGCGCGCGAGATCGCTTCGGTGGCCTCCGCTCGGCGGGCGGTTCGCATCGTCGAGGAGGCGATCGCGGCGGCCGACGACCCGCGGGTCGTCGAGCTTCCCTTCAACGCGCCCTGGAAGCGGGCGCTCGTACCGGCGACGCCCGACGCGCTGTTCGTCATCTATCCGAAGCGCCAGGGCTTCGGCCTGGAGGGCGTGCCGCTCGAGCTCGGCACCTTCGAGCTGCGGCGCCAGCTGCCTGCGGACTGGGCGGGCCTGGAGGGCGACGAGCTCGTGGCGGTGACGGGCGTCGAGGACGCCGTCTTCTGTCACGCCAAGCGATTCCTCGTCGTCGCGCGCTCGCGCGCTGGAATCGAGCAGCTCGCACGCCTCGCGCTGAACGACGCCTGAGCATCCGAGCCGGCCCTGGATGGGCGGGCTCCGATGCCCGGCGTATCTGCGGAGGAGGCTTAGAAGCGGAAGATCGCGCGGCTACCGCGGTCGAGGTCGTCCCACACGCGGCGGACGGAGTCAAGGGTGCGGTGGAGGCGAGAGTTCTGGTTCGTCATGGCCACTCCTTTCGGGAGTCTGTGGCGACTGATTGTGGTTGCACACCCCACTATCGGCCCGGTCACGGTATAAGTCAAAGAGCACTTTCAGAAGTACAGCATCTCTTTCCCAGATACATGGATCTTCGACACCTCCGCTACTTCGTCGCCGTCGTCGAAGAGGGGCAGTTCGTACGCGCGGCCGCCGGGTTGCATGTCGCGCAGTCGGCGCTCTCCCAGCAGATCCGGGACCTCGAGCGCGAGCTCGGTGCCGAGCTGCTGCATCGTGATCGGCGCGGCGTCACTCCGACCACGGCAGGGGAGGTGCTCCTGGGCCACGCGCGTGCTCTGCTGGAACGCGCGGAGGTCGCGCGGGCGGAGGTCGCCCAGCTCACGGGGGTGATCACCGGCACGCTGCGGATCGCGAGCGGGAGCCCGAGCGGGCCGGTACCGCTGCCCGCGACGCTGGCCGAGTTCCAGCGGCGCCATCCCGCGGTCGAGATCGTCATCCGCGACGCTCCCTCCGAGGAGCTCATCCGCTGGCTGGAGGACGGCACCGTCGACGTGGCGGTGATCACGTTCGCGCCCGATCGGTTGCCGGCACGGCTCCAGGGCACTCTGATCACACGTGAGCGGCTGCTCGCGCTCGTCCCCTACGGCCATCCGCTCGCCACGCGCAATCGGGTGTCGCTGGTCGAGCTGGCCACCGAATCGCTGGTCACCTTCCCGGGCGGCTCGGGCGTGCGCCAGACGATCGACGAGGGTTTCCGGGCCGCGGGGGCGCGCCGTCCCGCGGTGACGGCCGAGACCATCGACCCGCTCGCCATGATCGAGCTCGTCGGCGTCGGTCTCGGGGTTGCGATCGTCCCGCCGAGCTTCGCGGACCTGGCCACGCCGGCCGTGCGGGCGGTCGAGCTCATGCCACCGGGCCTGCTGGAGAACGTGACGCTCGCGTGGCCGCGGGAGCGCCGCGCCCTGCCGGCGCTCGACGCCTTCCTCGAGCTCGCCGCCGAGTGGCTTCCGGGCGGTTCGTGAGGGTACCCTTATTTTACCTCCGTCGCAATCTTCATTCGCTTGCGATAAGCTGTGTGACGTGAGCGCACTCTCCGACCTCCGCAGCGCCGATGAGCGCACGATCGTCCTGCGCTACATCCAGCCGGGGCTCGTCGGGCTGATCGACGGGACCCTCTCAACCCTCGCACCGATCTTCGCCGCGGCGTTGCTCTCCGGCACCCACGCGGCATTGTTCGTCGGGCTGGCCACCGCCGTCGGCGCGGGAATCTCGATGGGCTTCTCCGAGGCGCTCTCGGACGACGGGACCGAGACCGGCCGCGGGTCGGCCGTGGTCCGCGGCATCGTGACCGGCCTGATGACCGCGGTCGGCGGCGTCTTCCACTCGCTGCCGTTTCTCATCCACCGCGTCCACCCGGCGCTCGTGGTGGCCGGGGTCGTCGTCGCGATCGAGCTGATCACGATCTCGCTGATCCGTCGTCGCTTCCTGTCGGTCTCGCTCCGCGTGAGCCTGGTGCAGGTCGCCCTCGGCGGCGCCTTGATCGTCGCCGCCGGCGTGCTCCTCGGCAGCGCCTGAGCTCAGTAGTAGAACGCCGGCGCGCTCGCCGCGTCCGCGGCCACGTCGGCCGCGAGCGCGCGTACCAGCGGCCCGCTGGTGATGACGACCCCGAGCTCGCGGTTGCGCTCCAGCGAGCCGTCGGACAGGTTCTGCGAGCTGACCAGTGCCCGGCGGTCGTCGGTGACGAGCACCTTGGCGTGGATGTAGTAGCTCTGGCCGTGGTCGACGCGCACGTTCACGCCACAGTGCTTCAGCTCGGAGAACGCGTCGTACCAGTCGCTCTCCCAGGTCATGACGATCGTCACCGTGACGCCCCTGCGCGCGGCCGCGCACAGCGCTGAGGTAGCGGGCGCGTAGGCCATCTCCTCGTCCTCGAGCGCGATCGATCGGTGCGCCGAGTCGATCGTCCGCACGACCGTCGTGGCGGCGCCGGGCGACCACACGAGGTCGCCGGCGCCCGCCGACGGCGTGACGCGACGGCGCGCCCAGTCGGCGTCGAACGTCGCCACGATCGCGCTCACATCAGCGGGCCGGCGGTCGAGCACCGCGAAGTCACGCGTGGTCGCGTATTCGCCGTCGAAGTTGAGGGTCATCACGGCCGACTCCCGACCGTCGACGGTGAGCGTCTTCTGGTGGGTCAGCGCGAAGTACGTCGGGGAGAGGCGGACGTGGACGCCGTGGGCGGCAAGGGCGTGCGCCGCGGCATCGTTGGTGGGCTCGCGCTCGGTGTAATATCCGCCGTTGAGCAGCACCCGCACGTCGACCCCGCGGTGGGACGCGTTCTCGAGCGCGCTCTCCACCCGCGGGTCGGTCAGCTCGTACATCGTCAGCTCGATCGTGCGGCGCGCTCCCGCGATCATCGCGACAAACGGGGTCACTCCCGCAGCGGGCTCGGCGAGGACTGTGAGCGGGCCGGAGCTGACGGTCGCGGGCTCCCGGCCGGCCGCCCGCGCCCCGTGGCCGAGTCCGAGCATGCCGATGACGGCGACGAGCGCCGCCACGGTCATGCGTCGCATCGGGGTCCGCTCAGGCGCTCGGCTCCGGCGGCGGGTCCGGCGAGGGGGCGTCCGCGGTCGAGAGGTCCGGAGAGGAGGCGTCCGGTGAGGCCTCGGACCGGCCCTGCGCAGCGCGGGCTCGATCGGCCTCGCTCTCCGCGGTCCGGCACCACCGCAGCAGCGCCTGGCGTCCGACGAGCGTCACGGTGCCGTCGGCAGTGATCCAGTCGCGCGCGCGCAGATCCCCGGCCAGGTCCTCGTCGCCCGGCGCAGGCGGTCCCACGGAGGGCTCCGCGTTCGACAGCCGGCCTGAGCCGGGACGTACCGTCCAGCGACCGGACGCGAGCGCGCTGAGCGCCCGGCCCTGACGGTCGCTTGGCAGGTCGAGCGGGTGCGGGCCGTCCGTCCGCGCGGGCGCGCTCCGGTCCGGGCGGGCGGGCTCGCTGGTGTCCATGTACTCGTGCGGCTCGCCGGGGCCGGTGGAGAACAGCGGCTCGCTCGAGCGGTCGTTCAGCCAGTCCTCGACGGCGCCGGCCGCGCCGCGGACCCGGTCAGGGTCCACCCCCAGTCTGTCGGCGACCTCATCAAGGTCGACGTCGGAGATTGAGCGGGAGAGCTGCTGGGCGATCGCGCGCAGGCGCGCTTCGAAACGGTCATCGGGCATGTGTGCAATGGTGACACCGGCACGAGCTCCCCGCAAAGGCCCTTTGTCTGTCCTTGATCTGACTCTGGCAATACTGGGGTAGAGAACTTGGTGGCCGTCTTCTGAGAGGATCGGAACGTCGGCCCTGGAACCACCCCCACGCCAGGAACCTGCGTCGCGTGATGTATTCAGCTCACCCCCCACCCTCGCTCGCATGAGTGAGTCGACCGTCACGGTAGGCGGCGGCTCGGTCGCGCTCGGGCGCTCGGCTGCGCACCGCCGGCGACCGAGTGGAGGCTCGCCGTCCGAGATCGTCACGCCCAACCGTCTTGTCTGGGTGGCGTATGCCGGGCTCATCGCCTGCGGGCTGGCGAGCGTCATGTGCACCGCGCGCACGCCGCAGCTCGCGCCGGACAACCTGAAGGGCGCGTTCTCGCAGACGTTCCCCAAGATCTATGCGGGGCCTCTGGCCGGCCTTGGGCCTGACCTCCACCTCGGTGGCGTGATTGCGCTGTTCACGATCATGTGCGTCTGTTACGCGGGGATCGTCCGGTATGGCTCTCGGCTTCCGGCGCGGGCGATCGTCGGCGCGGTCATTGCGCTCCACATAATCATGGCGCTCGCGCCGCCGCTGATGACGACCGACGTCTTCAGTTACGGCGCGTACGGACGGATGGGCGCCGACTATGGCATCAACCCGTACGTCTACGGGCCATCCGCGATCCCCTATGACTCCTACGCTCCGTTCGTCGGGGCTCAGTGGGTGGCGACGCCCACCGCCTACGGGCCGCTGTTCACCGGGATCAGCTACCTCATGGGGCACCTGTCGATTCTGGCGACGACGCTTGCGTACAAGCTGCTCACCGTCGCGTGCAGCCTGATCGCAATCGCAGGCGTCGCGAAGGCGGCGCAGCGTCTCGGGCGCGACGTCGCGCAAGCGACCCTGTTCGTGGGCTTGAACCCGGTACTGATCGTCTATGCAGTCGGCGGTTCCCACAACGACATGCTCATGATGGCGGCGCTCTGCTGGTCCCTGGCGGCGCTCGTCGCCCACCGTGCCCGCACCGCGGGTGGTCTGCTCGTCACCGCGGTCGCGGTAAAGCTCACCGCCGGCATTCTCCTGCCGTTTGCACTTGCCGCTCGTCGAGGGCCGGCCGGTCACACCCGCCTGGGCGGCCATCAGTTGCGGCTGCTCGCCGGGGCGCTCCTCGTGCTGCTCGGCGTCGGGATCATCTCCACCGTCCTGTTCGGCTCAGGTCCGCTGCACCTGCTTTCGACGCTCGAGGTGATCCAGGCGAAGGGCGGTCATCAGAGCATTCCGGGCATCATCTGCTGGGGCCTTGGGTTCGGAGATCTCACCCACGGCATCGTGATCGGATTGCAGGCGGTCTGCGTGATCGCCGTCGCATGCCTCGTCGTCGCAGTGCGCAGGCACCGCATCGACTGGATCACCGCCACCGGCTGGGCGGTGGTGGCGCTGCTGATCACGAGTACGTTCCTGCTGCCGTGGTATGTGGTCTGGCTGCTTCCGTTCGCCGCTCTCACCGACAGCCGCGCGTTGCGCATCGCGGCGATCGCACTGACGGCGATCGGGATGACGTCGCTGTAGTTGCTGCGGCCGTCCCAGGTGACGCGTGGGCAGAAATGCCACCCGGGACAGCACGATCGCCCCCGCGTCCACCGTCGGGTCACGCGTGGGCAGATATGCCATGCGGGACAGCATGATCGCCCCCGCGCCCGCGGTCGGGTCACGGCGGCGTGGGCAGAAGCGCGGAACGGCGCAGACGACCCGATGCGCTGCCTCGCGAGCGCCGACTGAACTCAGGCCGCGATGCGGTACCCGACCCCTCGCACCGTCTGCAGGGTCTCGCAGCCGAACGGGCGGTCGATCTTCTCGCGGAGATAGCGGATGTAGACCTCGACGACATTGGAGCGGTTCTCGTAGTGGTAGCCCCAGGCCTGCTCGAGCAGCTCGAAGCGCGACAGCACGCGCCCCGGCTCGCGCATGAGCGCCTCGAGGACGGCGAATTCCTTGCGGGAGAGCTCGATCTTGGTGTCGCCGCGGGAGACCTGGTGGCGGGCTGCGTCGAGCTGGAGGTCGCCGGCTTCGAGCACGACGCCACGAGCGATGCCGCCGCGGCGGCTCATGGCGCGCAGGCGGGCGAGCAGCTCGCGGAATGCGAACGGCTTGCCGAGGTAGTCGTCGGCGCCGCAGTCGAGGCCCTGGACGCGGTCCTCGACCGAGTCGCGGGAGGAGAGGATGAGAATCGGAGCGTCCACGTGTTCGTCGCGGATACGGCGGCACACCTGGAAGCCGTCGAGGTCGGGCAGGGTGATCTCGGTGACGATCACCGCGTAGTCGGTGGCCGTGGCCCGCACGATCGCCTCGGCACCGCTGCAGACGAGGTCGGCGCTGATCGAATCGGTGGCCATTCCACGGACCAGCACGTGCCCAAGGCGCTGGTCGTCATCGGCGATGAGGACTCTCATGGCCTGCACTTTCCACCGCGCGAGACCGCAACGGAAGGGCCTGAGGCCGAAGATCAATCTTCAGGCTTATCGAGATCCGACCTGAGAATGACATGAGAGCCTCAGAAGATCCCCCGCGGGGCCGTTGTGGCGGAGTTCGCCGAAACCTACCGTCTTGATCATGCCCTCCATCGACGCCACCTCTCGCACGGACGCTCCGCGCCGACTGCTCACCAAAGTCCCTGAGATCGGTCTCATCTTCTGGGTGCTGAAGCTGCTCACCACCGGTATGGGCGAGGCGATGTCGGACTCGCTCGGCCAGCAGAGCGTCCCCGCCGCAGCCGCGATCGGGATTTTCGGCCTCGTGCTCGCGCTGCGGCTGCAGCTGCGCCAGACCGAGTACCGCGCGCCGTACTACTGGTTCGCGGTGATGATGGTCGCGGTGTTCGGCACGATGGCCGCCGACGGCATCCACGACGGCGCGAGCATCCCGTACACGGTCACCACTCCCGTGTTCGCGCTCGTCACCGGGCTCATCTTCCTCTGGTGGTATCGCAGCGAGGGCACGCTCTCGATCCACTCGATCAACACCCGCCGCCGCGAGCGGTTCTACTGGGCCGCCGTGCTCGGGACGTTCGCGCTCGGCACGGCCGCCGGCGATCTCACCGCCTACCGCCTCAACCTCGGCTTCTGGCCCTCGGCGCTCCTGTTCGCCGCGGTGTTCGCCGTCCCCGCGATCGGCTGGTGGCGCTTTCGCTGGAACCCGATCTTCTCGTTCTGGTTCGCCTACATCGTCACCCGACCGCTGGGAGCGTCGTTCGCCGACGGCTTCTCCAAGCCGACCAACGGCGGTCTGAATCTCGGCGATCCGCTGGTCAGCCTGGTCGAGTTCGCGGTGTTCATCGCGCTCGTCGCCTGGGTGACGATCAGCCGGCGCGACGTGCAGCCCCACGCGCACACCGAGGCGCACCCCCACGGGAACCCTGCCCCCTCGCGGCTCGCCGCCGAGCTGGAGTAGTCGTGATCGGCCCATCCACCCGTCACACTTGGTGGATGGAGCGCTCGTCCGATGAGGTGATCGCGGACTGGATGCACCGCCGGGTGGCTCCAGTCACCCGGTGGGTCGATCGTCATCCGGTGGCGCTCGACGTGCTCTCGGCGGTGGCGCTCGCGCTCGTGAGCTTCGCCGGGATCGCAATCCAGGGACGGCTGCGGCACCCCGACGTTGTCATTTTCTGCTTCGCGCTGCCTGCGCCGCTGCTGCTGCGCCATCGCGGCCCGCGCCTGTCGTTCGGGCTGATCGCCTTGGTCGCGCTCGCACAGTGGCTCACCTCCACGCCGCAGCTCTCCGACGGCGCGGTGCTGATCTCGATGTTCTGGCTGATGCTCGACGGCGAGCTGACCGAGATGGCGATCGCGGCGGCGATCATCGAAGCCGGCGCGGTGATGGCGGCGCTGCGGTGGTCGCCCGACCAGCCGGCCAAGGTGTGGGTGGGGATCACGGGCCTTGGGGTTGCGGCGGGCGGTCTCGGCGTCTCGATCCGCCAGCGCCGCGCGCTCATCGCCTCGCTGCGCGAGCGCGCCGCGCGGCTGGAGTTCGAGCGCGATCAGGAGGGGCGGCTGGCCGCGGCCGCGGAGCGCGCCCGGATCGCGCGTGAGATGCACGACATCGTCTCCCACAACCTCACGGTGATGATCGGTCTCGCCGACGGCGCGACCTACGCGCTCGGCGCCTCGCCCGACACGTCGCTGTCGGCGATGGAGCGCGTCTCGCAGACGGGCCGCCAGGCGCTCGGTGAGATGCGGAGGCTGCTCGGCGTGCTCCGCGACGGGCCGGAAGCCGAGGGCGAGGATCCGTTCCAGCCGCAGCCCGGTCTGGATCGTCTCGACGAGCTGCTCGCCCGAGTCGAGGCAGCCGGGATCCCGGTCGCGATCGAAGTGTTCGGCGATCCCCACGCGCTGCCGGGCGGCGCGCAGCTCACTGTCTTCCGGGTCGCGCAGGAAGCACTGACGAACACGCTCAAGCACGCGCGGCGCCCGGCGACCGCGCGCCTGACGCTGCGCTGCGAGCCCGACCGGGTGCTGCTCGAGGTCTCCGACACCGGCGCGATGGGCGGGTCCTGGTCCGCCGGCTCCGTGCCGGTGGGCCCGGTCCAACCTGCACTGCCCTCGGGAGGGCGCGGCATCCACGGCATGCGCGAACGGGCCGCCGCCTACGGCGGCGACCTCGAGGCCGGTCCGCTGCCGGAGGGCGGCTGGCGGGTGGCGCTCACGATCGCGCCCGAGGCCGCGGTGCTCGGCGGTCGGAGGGACTCGCGATGACGACGAGCGTGCTGCTCGCCGACGACCAGGAGCTCATGCGGATGGGTTTCAGGATGGTGATCGACAGCCAGCCGGATCTCAGCGTGGTCGGCGAGGCGGGCGACGGCGCCGAGGCGATCGCCGCGGTGGCGCGCCTGCGGCCGGCCGTCGCGCTGATGGACGTGCGGATGCCGGTCATGGATGGGGTCGAGGCGACGCGCCGGATCGTCGAATCGGGTGCACCGACCCGGATCATCATCCTCACCACCTTCGACCTCGATGAGTACGTCTACGCGGCGCTGCGGGCGGGCGCGAGCGGCTTCCTGCTCAAGGACGCCCAGCCCGCGGACCTGCTGTCCGCGGTCCGTGCCGTCGCCGCCGGTGAGGCGGTCATCGCGCCCCGGGTGACGCGGCGGCTGCTGGAGAGCTACGTCCACCACCTGCCCGCCTCCGGGGCGGCCGATCCTGCCTCCGGCGAGCGGCTCGCGCAGCTCACCGCCCGGGAGCTCGAGGTCCTGGAGCTCGTCGCGCGCGGGCTGTCAAACGCCGAGATCGCCGAGACGTTCGTGCTCTCCGAGGCGACCGTGAAGACGCACGTCGGCCGGATCCTCGCCAAGCTCGAGCTCCGCGACCGCGTGCAGATCGTCGTCTTCGCCTACGAGAACGGCCTGATCAGCCCCTCACGCGGCTGAGCCGTCCGCGCGCCGGCCGGCGGCGGCGCCTGCTCTCATAGGCCTCCGTGTCGCTCGCCGCTTCCCTGATCGCGCTGCTCGCCGCGCTGGCCGCGGCGGTCGCCCGCCGCCCGCGCCTGCCCGGCCCGGCGGTCGCGGCCGCCGGAGCGCTGGTGCTGCTCGCGGCAGGGGTCGTCGGCGCCCATCAGGCCGCGCACGCGATTCGCGAGCTTGGCCCGACGATCGGCTTCCTGGCGGCGCTCCTGGTGCTCTCCGATGGGTGCCGGCGTGAAGGATTGTTCGACGCGCTCGGCCAGCTGCTCGCGGTCCGGTCGCGCGGCGATCAGCGCCGGCTGCTGGCGCTCGTGTTCGCGGCGGCCTCGGCGGTGACGATCCTGCTCGGTCTCGACGCGACCGTCGTGCTGCTCACGCCGGTCGTGCTCGTCTGCGCGGCGCGCCTGCGCGCCGAGCCCCGCGCGACGAGCTATGCCTGTGTGCACCTGGCCAACTCCGCCTCACTGCTGCTGCCGGTCTCCAACCTCACCAACCTGCTCGCGTTCCGGGCGAGCGGGCTGTCCTTCGCCCGGTTCGGGGCGCTCATGCTGCTGCCAACCGCCTGGGCGGTCGCCGTCGACTGGGTGGCGCTGCGGCGGCTCACTCCACGCCGAGCGGAGCGACCCGGGACGGCGGCCGCCGCGGACGCGCCGGACGCGGAGGACCCGAAGGGCGTTCCGACATTCGCGCTCGCCGTGCTCGCCCTGACGCTCGCCGGGTTTCTGGCCAGCTCGCTGCTCGGCGTCGCGCCGGTATGGATCGCAACCGCAGGCGCGGTGCTGATCACGCTGCCCGCCCTGCGCGCGCCGGCGCGGACCGCGCGTGAGCTCGTGCAGGCGGTGCAGCCGGGATTCATCGTGTTCGTCCTCGGGCTGGCGGTCATCGTGGCCGCGGTCGGCGCCCACGGTCTGCAGGGCGCGATCCGCGACATCATCCCGGCCACGAGCGGCGCTCACCCATCGCTGCCGGCGCTGCTGCTGATCGCCGCGGTCGCCGCGGTCCTCGCGAATCTCGTCAACAACCTGCCCGCGACGCTGCTGCTCGTTCCGGTCGCCGCCGCGCACGGGGTCGGCCCGGTGCTCGCGGTGCTCGTCGGTGTCAACATCGGCCCGAACCTCACCGAGGTCGGCTCGCTGGCGACGCTGCTGTGGCGTCGCGCGCTGGCGGCCGACGGGACCAGTCTGCCGCGCCGCGAGTTCGCGGTGCTCGGGGTGCTCACGGTCCCGCCCGCCCTCCTCGGGGCGACCGCGCTCATGTGGCTGGCGCTGAGGGTCGTCGGGGCCTAGTTGGCCCCGACGACCCCCGCGGCGATCAGCCGGTCAGGACGCCAGCGAGGCGTCCAGCGTGATCTCGCCGACACCGGCGAGCGCCCGGGAGACCGGGCAGCCGGCCTTGGCGTCCGCCGCTGCCTTCTTGAAGCCCTCCTCGTCGATGCCCGGTACCGAGCCAACGGTCTTCAGCGCGATCGCGGTGATCGTCGGCGCGCCGTCGACGATCCGCAGCGTCACCGTCGCGTCGGTCTTCACCGAGTCGACGGGCGTGCCCGCCTCGGCGAGCATGTTGGCGAGGGCCATCGAGAAGCACGACGCGTGCGCGGCCGCGATCAGCTGCTCGGGGTTGGCCCCCGGCCCCTCCTCGAAGCGGGACTTGAACGAGTACTCGCCGCTGATCGTGTCGCCGGCGGTGAACGTGCCGCTCCCGCCCTTCAGATCGCCCTTCCACTCTGCATTGCCCTTGGCTGGCATCGATGCTCCTTGATGGTCGGTGTGTGGATCCTGTCCAGCGCTCGCGGCCTGAGCCGCAGTCAGTCCGCCATTCGCAGCGAGAGCTGCTCCGGCGGTTGGGCGACGCTCTCGCCGTCCTCGCCGGTCCGCCGGCGGCCGGTCCGCCGCCAGTGGCCGACGACCTGCGCCGCGGTCGCGTGGGACCAGCCCGCGGCGCGGGAGATCGGCGTGAAGCGCACGGTACCGTCGGCCACCTCCAGCACCTCGCCGTAGATGACACGTCCGCCGATCGACGCCTTGACGATGTCTCCCACGACGACGCGATCGAGCCTCACGCCGCACAGGCTACGACGAGCGGGCGGCCGCGGTCAGTCCCCGCCGGTGAACTGGTTCGGGTTGGGGCCGGTGCGGCCCGCCTCGCCCTGGTCGAGCCCGGTGATCGCCTCCATGTCGGCGTCGGTGAGCTCGAAGTCGAACAGCTCGAAGTTCTCCCGCACGCGGGCCGGCGTGACCGATTTCGGGAACACGATCGAGTCGCGCTGGACGTGCCAGCGCAGCACGACCTGCGCCGCGGTGCGCTCGACCCGGTCGGCGATCTCGGTGATCACCGCGTCGTCGAGAACGCCGCCCTGGGCGATCGGCGACCACGCCTCGGTGGCGATTCCGTGGCTCTCGCCGTAGGCGCGCACCTCCTCGTTGAGGAAGTACGGATGGATCTCGATCTGGTTGACCGCGGGCACCACGTCGCATTCGGCCGCCAGCCGCTCCAGATGCGCGACCTCGAAGTTCGAGACGCCGATCGAGCGGGCGCGGCCGTCGGCCCTGAACTCCTCGAGCACCTTCCAGCGCGTGACGAAGTCGCTGCCCGGTCGCGTGGGCAGCGGCCAGTGGATCAGGAACAGGTCCACGTGGTCCGACCCGAGCTTTTGCAGGGTCTCCTCGAACGCGGCGCGGATCTCGTCGGGCTCACTCTTGGGATTGGCGAGCTTCGAGGTGATCCAGATCGCGTCGCGGTCCAGCGAGGAGTCGCGCACGGCGTCGCCGACGCCCTGCTCGTTGGCGTACATCTCGGCGGTGTCGATGTGGCGATAGCCGACGTCGAGCGCGAGCGCGGTCACCTCGGCGGTGTCCTGCGGCGGAACCTGGAAGACGCCGAAGCCGAGCTGTGGAATCGCGCGGCCGTCGTTGAGGGTGATGGTGGGGATCTGAGTGGTCTCGGTCATGCCTATGCCTTTCTCGGGTGTCGTCGGGGAGCTACCCGGATCCACGTGCGCGACGCGTCCCGGGCCCGATGCGAACCGGCCCGTCACGAACCTAGTGCAGGACCTTGGAGCGCGGACTGGCGCCGCGGCGGATGATCGCCTCGCTGCGCGCGGGCCGGTGACCGCGCTCGGTGACTGAGAAGATCACCCGCGCCCCGACGCGGAAGCGCCGCCCCACCACCCGCCGCATCATCGCCCGCACCTGGCGTCCGCTCGCGCTGAAGCGCTCGCGGCGCGTGATCCGGTGTCCGTGGCGGTGGATCGTCCGGGTCGGGCAGCCGCGGGGGCCAGCGCAGCTGATCGTCAGGCGGGCGCCGCGCGGGAAACGGCGGACGGTCGCGGCGCTCATCCAGCTCACCGGCCCGTCGAAATGCCAGCGCACACTGATCGAGACGCGCACGCCGGGCAGCGTGAACGTCACGGCGCCTGAGGTCGGGGGATGGGGGTGGATCGGCGTGGGTGACGGGGTGGGAGGTGGCGGCGGCGCCGGGCACGCCGTGTAGGAACGCGCGATGTTGAGCGAGGCGATCCCCGTGCGTGTCGCGCTGGAGTCGCTGCTCCAGGTCACGGTGCCGCTGGGCGCGACCAACTCCGCCTCCCCGGTCGAGGTGAGCTCGGCGACCGAATCGGCGTCAGCGGCCGCGTAGGTCCCGGTGTACCACTCGCGGATGCCACCGGTCGAGCGGATCTCCAGGTCACCGTCGGAGAAGAGGATCCCGTAGCTGCCGGCCGGCCCGCCCTCCGGGCTCCTCCACACGGTCCCGGCGGAATCGATGATGCGCAGGTACCCGTCGGTGCCCATCTGCAGCTCGTACTCGCCGCCAGGGGCGAGGATCGTCTGGCCGGGGAGCAGCTCGTCGTTCGGCTGGAGCGTCTGCTGGAGGGTGTGCGTGGCCCAGTAGGCGCCGGTCGAGTTGTAGAGCACGAGGTTCCCGTCGTCCTGCAGATCGAGGTTGGCGCACCCCGACGAGGTGACGTTGGCACTCCAGATCGTGGCTCCCGCGGCGTCGTGGACGACGAGGTTGCCGTTGGACTGCAGCTGCGCGGTGGCTCCCGGAGAGCTGCCGGTGCCCGTCGACCAGATGACGCGCGGCGAGCCGTATGGGTTGCTCAGCTCGAGCACGAGGTTGCCGTCGCTCATCATCGTGAGCGCGTAGTGCCCGTCGGGCGAGGTGACTGCCTGGCCGGAGGCGATCGTCTGGCCGCTCAGCACAACGACCTGGGCGCGCGGATTCGTCGCCGCCGAGGCCGCGGCGCCGAGCATCGAGGTCACGCCGAGCGCCGTCAGCAGTGCGCACAGCAGCACGATCACCCGACGAGGTGGCACCTGGATCGCCATCGCCGGAAATGTTAAGCGCGACTAAGTGAGCGTGCGACGGGAGCGTGTCATCCTCTGGACGAACGTTCACTGCGACCAGGAGACAGAGATGCCGCTGCAGGGTGAATACGCGCCGAGCTCGGCGAAGTGGGTGCGCGACCAGGTCGCGGAGATCGAGGACTCGGGCGGGACCAAGGGCACGCTCATGCGAGGAGTCCCGGTGGTGATCGTGACCTCGGTCGGCGCCGGCTCGGGCAAGCTGCGCAAGAACCCGGTGATGCGCGTCGAGCACGACGGCAGCTACGCGGCGGTCGCCTCCAAGGGCGGCGCTCCGGAGCACCCGACCTGGTACCGCAACATCGTCGAGCATCCCCTGGTGGAGGTCCAGGACGGGACCCACAAGGGCGACTACACCGCCCGGGAGGCGAGCGGCGCCGAGCGCGATCAGTGGTGGGAGCGCGCGGTGGCGGTGTGGCCCGATTACGCGGAGTATCAGAAGAAGACCGACCGGGAGATCCCGGTCTTCGTGCTCGAGCCGGTGCGGTAGCCGTTCAGCTCAGAACGTCACTCGCGAGCCCATGATCACGGTCCGCTCGATCGGCAGCCGGAACTGGTCGAGTGGACTGGTCGAATTGCGGGCCATGAACACGAACAGTGCCTTGCGCCAGCGGGACATGCCGGGCGCCGAGGTTGGGGTGATCGACATCCGCGAGACGTAGTACGAGGCGTGCTCGAGGTCGAGGTTGCGTGCGAGCCGGCCCCGCTTGCGGGCGGCCGCCAGCGCGGCCGGGATGTCGACGGTGTCGCGGTAGCCGACCCGCAGGGTGACGTGAGCGACCTTGAACGTCCCGCGGCCGACCCAATCGACTGCGCAGCGATCGGGGGGATCGACATGGGCGATCCCGATCGGCGCCACCGACACGATCAGGATGTGCTGCTGCAATGCGTGGCCGTGCTCCACCTCGGCCCGGAGCGCAAGCGGCGTCGTCTGGCGGCTGGGTGACAGGAAGATGACGGTCCCGGGCACGCGCCTGGGGGGGTCATCCGATTCGCAGAGGCGCGCCAGGAACGTCTCCAGGTCGCCCTCCTCGGCGTTCCGGTTGCGGGTGAGGATCTCGCGGCCCTTGCGCCAGGTGATCATCACGAACGCGACGAGCAGCCCGACCGCCAGCGAGACCCACGCCCCGTGCGCGATCTTGGCGAGGTTCGCGGAGAAGAACGCGACCTCCACGATCAGGAACGTCCCGCTCAGCGGCAGGAGCTTCCACCACGAGGTGTGCCACAGCTTGCGCGCGAGCGCGGTGAACAGGATCGTGTTGAGGATGAACGTGCCGGTCACCGCGACTCCGTAGATGTCGGTGAGGCGCGTGGAGTTCTGGAAGACGAGCACGAGTGCGACCACCCCCGCGCACAGGAACCAGTTGATGATCGGGACGTAGATCTGCCCCTCGAGGTTGGAGGTGTGCACGACCTTCAGGCGTGGCAGCAGACCCAGTTGGATCGCCTGCTTGGCGACCGAATAGGAGCCGGTGATCGCGGCCTGGGAGGCGATGATCGTGGCGATGGTCGCCACGATCACCAGTGGCAGCTGCATCGAGCGGGGTGCGAGCAGGAAGAATGGGTTCGAGACGTCCTGGTGATGCTCGAGCACCAGGGCCGCCTGGCCGAGGTAGGAGAGCAGCACCGCCGGGAGCACGACCGAGAACCAGGTGATGCGGATCGGGCCCGCGCCGAAGTGACCGCGGTCGGCGTAGAGCGCCTCGGCGCCGGTGACGCAGAGCACGACGCCGCCGAGCGTCAGCCACGCCTCCACGCCATGGTCGACCATGAACCGGGCGGCCCACACCGGGGAGAGCGCCTGCACGACGCCGGGATGGGCGATGACCTGGACCGCGCCGAGCACGCCGATCACCGCGAAGAAGAGCGCGATCACCGGGCCGAACATCCAGCCGACGGCGCCGGTACCGAATCGCTGCACGGCGAACAGTCCGACGAGGATCACCAGGGAGATCGGCACCACGAGGTTGGTGAAGCTGTGGCTGACCACCTCGAGGCCCCCGACGGCGGAGGTCACCGATACCGCCGGCGTGATCATGCCGTCGCCGAAGAAGAGGCCGGCGCCGAAGATCCCGAGCACGATCAGCGTGCCGGCACGGGGCGGCTTGCGGCGCTGGACGAGCGCCGTCAACGCCATGATTCCGCCGTCGCCCCGGTTGTGGGCGCGCATGATCACGATCGCGTATTTGAGCGAGACCTCGAGCATCAGCGCCCAGAAGATCAGCGACGCGATCCCGTAGACACCCGCGACGTTGGTGTGCGCCGCGTCCCTGTGGGCGGTGAAGATCGTCTGCACCGTGTAGAGCGGGCTCGTGCCGAGGTCGCCGTACACGATCCCGAGTGCGCCCAGCCCGAGCACCGCCTTGGACGCGTGCGCGACGACGTCGCGGTCCTCGTCCGCGGCCGCGGTGACGGCCGCCGATGGCTCGTCGGCACCCGCGCGGCGCGGCGCGGGACCGACGGGCCAGTATCCGAGCTTGTGCGCGGCCTCGTTGAAGCTGCGTCGCAGCGGAGTCCCGTGGGGGGTGGCTCTGGACTCCGGTTCAAGCTCGGCGACGGGGTGCGATGGGGGCACGCCCTGATGGTGCCGCGCGAACACCCAGAAAACCGGGCAAAACCGGCCCTGCGCATACAGATTTTGTGAAGACGGGCGTTTCGGCGGCCGCCCTACAGTCGTCTCTGACATGCAACGGCTCGGGTTCCTCTCCTTCGGCCACTGGCAGGACTCGCCGCGCTCGGCGACCCGGACGGCGGCGGACGCCCTGAACCAGTCGATCGAGCTGGCCGTGGCCGCCGAGGAGCTCGGCATCGACGGGGCGTTCTTCCGCGTCCACCACTTCGCCCGGCAGTTGGCCTCGCCCTTCCCACTGCTGTCGGCGATCGGTGCGCGCACCTCGCGGATCGAGATCGGGACGGCGGTGATCGACATGCGCTACGAGAATCCGCTCTATATGGCCGAGGACGCGGCGGCAGCCGATCTGATCGCGGGAGGCCGGCTGCAGCTCGGCGTCAGCCGCGGCTCGCCCGAGCCCGCGCAGCAGGGAGCACAGGCGTTCGGGTATGTGCCTGCGGAGGGACACACCGATGCGGACCTCGCGCGAGCGCACACCGCGCTGTTCCGTGCGGCGATCTCCGGCACCGGGGTCGTGGAGGCTGACCCGCAGTTCGCCGGACCGGGCGCCGCCGGCGCACGCCTGCCGATCCAGCCCCAGTCGCCCGGGCTCGCCGAACGGATCTGGTGGGGCGCCGGCACGCGTGCCACCGCGCAGTGGGCCGCCGAGCAGGGGATGCACCTGATGAGCTCGACGCTGCTCACCGAGGACACCGGTGTCCCGTTCTCCGAGCTCCAGGCCGAGCAGATCGAGATCTTCCGCTCGGCGTGGGCGGAGGCGGGCTGGGAGCGGCAGGGGCGGGTGTCGGTGAGCCGCAGCGTGCTGCCGATCGTCACCGAGGAGGACCGGCGCTGGTTCGGGATGCGCCCGGGCGGCACCTCTGACCAGCTGGGCTATCTGGACGGGGGCATCGCCCGCTTTGGCCGTACCTACGCCGGCGAGCCGGATGCGATCGCCGCCGAACTGGCCGAGGATCGGGCGGTGCGGGAGGCGGACACGCTGCTGGTCACCGTGCCCAACCAGCTCGGCGTCGAGTACAACGCGCGGATGCTCGAGACGATCGCGGCTGAGATCGCGCCCGCCCTCGGCTGGCGGCGCGCGGAGCCCGCTCCGCTGGAGGCGCTCGGCGGTCATTAATCTCTGCGGGGCGATGGCCGACATCACGTTCCGGCTGAACGCACCGAATCACTTCCTCGATGTTCACGGCCAGCGCGCGGGGTTCGTCCTGCTGGCCGCGTTCCTGCTCGCGTTCGTCTTCATCCGCACGAGCGCGCGGATGAACCGTTCCCAGCGATTCCCGTGGTGGCCGGGCAGCGTGAAGACCGGCAGCGGCGTCCACCTTCACCACCTCGTGTGGGGGATCGTGCTGATGATGGCCTGCGGTTTCGTCAACTTCGCCTGGGATCCGGAGAGCCCCCTCAGCGAGATCCTGGCCGCCGGGTTCGGGATCGGCGTCGGCCTGACCCTCGACGAGTTCGCATTGTGGATCTACCTCCGTGACGTGTACTGGGCCGAGGAGGGGCGCACCTCCTTCGACGCGGTCGTGATCGCGACTGTGTTCGCCGGCCTGATTCTCGTCGGGGTCGCACCGTTCGACGTCAGCGGCGCCGGCACGACGATCGGCTCGCTGTCGGTTGTGCTCGTGCTCGACGTGCTGCTGTCGGTCGTCGTGATCTACAAGGGCAAGCCGCTGGTGGGGGTGATCGGGATCTTCGTTCCGGTCGTCTCGCTCGTCGGCGCAGTGCGGCTGGCGGCGCCGGACTCACGCTGGGCGCGGCGACGCTACGGCGCGGGCTCGGAAGCCGAGGAGTCCGGCAAGCTCGAGCGGTCGCGGGAGCGCTGGGAGCGGATCGAGGAGCGGCGGCGGCGGATCGCCGACGCGGTGGCCGGCGCGCCGCACATCGCGAGTGCCGCCTCGGAGTCCGGGCGGCGCGGTGGTCATGACTGAGCGCGCGGTGTCCACAGTCGTGTTCGACATCGGTGGAGTGCTGCTCGAATGGGACCCCCGCCACGTCTACCGCGACGTCTTCGACGACGAGGCCGAGATGGAGCGCTTCCTGGCGGAGGTGTGCTCGCGCGAGTGGCACGAGGACAACGATCGCGGCGTGCGCTACGCGGAGTCGTGCGCGGCACTCGCCGCGCGCTTTCCGGAGTACGCCTCGGAGATCCACATGTGGGGCGAGCGCACCGAGGAGATGATCGTCGGGACGATCGACGGGACGGTGGAGATCCTCGCCGAGCTTCAGCGGGCGGGCGTGCCCTGCTACGGGCTCACGAACATGGAGGCCGAGACCTACCCGGTGCGCTACGAGCGCTACGCGTTCCTGCGCTCCCTGGCCGGCACCGTCGTCTCCGGACAGGAGGGCGTGATCAAGCCCGAGCCCGAGATCTTCAGGCGGCTGTTCGAGCGGTTCAGGCTGGTGCCCGAGGAGACGGTGTTCGTCGACGACGCCGAGCGCAACATCGCCGCCGCGCGCGCTCTCGGGATGGAGACCGTGCTGTTCAGGTCTCCCGAGCAGCTGCGCGCCGAACTCGTGGCGCTCGGGCTGCCGCTCGCGCGGGTCGGCTGAGCGACCCTCGGCCGGCGCCGGGTTGCGAGAGAGGACGATTCAGACCGCCGCCCGCTGAACATCGGGGTGGGTGGAAGCCCGAGCGGAATCGGGCGGCGGCCTGAGGTGTGGAGATCAGGCAGCGACCGGGCCGCCCAGCGGCTCGGCGCCATCGATCGGCACGAGGTCGAAGCTGCCGCAGTTGGAGCAGCTTCCGGTCAAGCGAAAGGTCAGGACTGCGTTCGTGTGGGTGCCGCACTCGACGCACGCGCAGCGGACCAGCTGTGGAGTGGGACGTACGACGGTGGGGACGGCGTTGTCAGACGTATCGGTGAGCGCCACGTGGACTCCTGTCCTCGGCTGCGAAATGCGGGATGTGGTGCGGGTGGTACGGATCTGTTGTCGGCCGATCACGGCTCAGATTCAGCATGAGCGTGCGATACCCAACAGGTGTACGAGTTGGCACAGCCCGGTGCCGGCGTCCGCCGCAATCCGCGGGTCAGCTGCGGGTGCGGCCGGCGCGGATCATCTCCACCGCCTGTGCGACCCGCCGCTCGCGGGTCTCCTCGCGCTTGGCCTCCGAGATCCAGCGCGCGTACTCCTTGCGGTGGGTGAAGGCGAGCGCGTCGTACCGGCGCTTGGCCTCGGGATCGGCGTCGAGCGCACTCGCGAGCGCCGGGGGAACCTCGACCTCCCGCGGTCCCTCGTCGAGCTCCAGCGTGAACGTCACCGCGTCCCCGATCGAGATCGATGCCTCCTCACGCGCGGCCTTGCTCAGGCCGAACAGGAACTCTCCTCGCATCCGCACCACCGTCGTCCGGAGCCGGTGGCCGTTGATTGTCGTCGCCGCCGGGAACCGCTTGGCGCCCTCGCCAACGGTCTCCACCTGCTCGTCGGTGAGGACGAACGCGCTCCCGGGTCCGCGTCCCTGCAGCTCGGTGGTGATCTGGAGCGAACCCACGGCTGCGGAATCCTATGGGGCGGCGGGGTGGAGCGCCGTTCCGCCCACCGCCGTGCACGAGCTCCGGCGGGATCCGACCCGGCGCGCCGCGCCTACAATCCCCTCGACCCGCCCCCATGGTCTAGCGGTTAGGACGCCTGCCTTTCACGCAGGAAATCACGGGTTCGAATCCCGTTGGGGGTACTCATCGTCTGAACATCGCCCACCGTCGAAAGCATCACTCCCCAACGAGCTCAGATAACCAGTCGTGCAGCGGACGGGACGGATCCCCGCGAGCCGCCTTTACCGAGTTGGTGCCGCGGCTCATCTCCTCCCTCTCTGCTCGAGGTGACGCCGCAGTCATCCGCGCCACACCGCTCTTGGCGATCTGAGCCAACGCGAGCTAGCCCCCAACCGTCGCGTAGCGCAAGTGCGGCCGAGGCCGACGTTCGTGCTGCGCCGGCAATGCAGCCGAATCCCTTCTGCACCGGCAGCGTCCGTTGCTCTTCTCGACATCAACATGTGGGCTGTGGAAGCCGTCGAACTCGTTGGGACGGATCGCGACCTTCATCTGGAGTTCGACAGCGGCTACCGCTCTAACGTCGCGCGGTCCGGCGCAGCGTTCACGACCCATGACGGCATTCACATCGCCTGCCTATGCCGACCTCGTCCCGGCGCGCTCGCGTAACGGTGGGGCGTTCGGGCCGGTTGCCCTGATGGGGCGCCGCGCCGCCAGGATGAGGAGTCCGACGATCAGGAACCAGGGGTCCCAGAGATATGCGTGCCAGTCAAGGGCCTTCCAGTCGGCGTGCGCGCCGGCGTTGAGGAGATGCGCCTGGACGGCCAGTCCGGTGGCGGTCAGCGCGCCACCATAAACGGTCAGGATTGCCGCCTCCAGCCACGCCAGCCGCTTGATCGCGCGCGAGCGGGGTTCTCCGACCGCTCGCAACGGCAGCCAGGCGGCGAGCAGCTTGAGCACGACGATCGCCGCGAGTGCGAGTGTCACGCCGGCGCCGCCGTGGCGCCCCAGCGTGCAATGGCGCCCCCGACCGTCCCGAGCAGAGCCGTGCCGCCTGCCGCCCAGTACGCGCTGATCGCCGCGGACGTGAGCATCAGCACCGACGCCGACCGAGCCAGGCTCACCGCAGAGTGATCGACGTGGGAGGATGCCGGGCTGCGCGCGCGATACCCACCGTGTGAGTGACACCCACCCGCACCCGTCCGCTCGGCCGATCGCATCCGAGCGACTGCGCCTCGGCGAGGTCTCACGCCGACTCCGCCCACCGCCGGCGCAGCAGGAACGCGGCGGCCTTGGGCTGCCGATCGCGGGTGAACACCCCTTTGCGATTGCCGGCGACGCGCTTGATCCCATCGGGCGTCGCGAAGTCGGCGAACACCCAGACGTGCTCGCCGACGACGGCCTCGACGCGGTCGAAGACACGGTGGTACATGTCGAGCAGCTGCGCCTGGTACTCCTCGGTCCACGGGATCGCCACGGCGCCGTGCAGGCCCGCGACGGCGTCGGCGCCGTACTCGGTGACGATGATCGGCTTGCCGTGCTTGCCCGCCCACGCCCGCAGCTCAGCCTCGAGGGCGGGCTCGGCACTGGCCAGGTCGCCGATGTCCTCGTACCAGCCGTAGTAGCGGTTGATCATCACGAGGTCGAAGAGGTCGGTGATGACATCGGCGCCGGCCGGCGCGGTGGCGGCGTTGGCGAAGGCGACCGGCCGGGTCGGGTCCAGGCGCCGTGCTTCTGCCACGAGCGGCTCGAAATAGGCGCGCGCGGCGGCGGTCTCGGACTCGGGCTCGTTGGCGATCGACCAGGCGACGACGCACGGATGGTTGCGGTCCCGGGCGATCAGCTCGCCGATCACGCGGGCGTGCGCGTCCTGGGCGGCGGCTCCGATCGTCTGTGGCGAGAAGGTCACAAGCCCGTGGCCCGCCGAGAGGTCGCCGCCGAGCCCCATGTTGAGGCCGACGGCGGGGGTCTCGTCGATCACGACGATGCCGTGGCGGTCGGCGTACTCCATCACCTCCTCGGCGTATGGGTAGTGCGAGGTGCGCAGCGAGTTCGCCCCCACCCAGCGCATCAGCGAGAGATCGTGAACCATCACCACGTCGTCGTGGCCCTTGCCGCGCAGCGGGCTGTCCTCGTGGGTGCCGAAGCCGGTGAAGCGGAATGGCTCGCCGTTGATCAGGAAGCGCTCGCCGTCGACCGCGACCGTGCGGATGCCGACCGGCAGCGAGTAGCTGTCGATCAGTCCCTCCCCGTCGCGGAGCTCGAGGCAGAGCTCGTAGAGGTAGCCCTCCCCCGGCCGCCACGGGTGGACGTCCCGGACGACGAGCTCTGCCGAATCGCCCACCGCCCGGGCGACCTCGGTGCCGTGCGCGTCGCACAGCCTCGCGTGCAGCTCGAGCCCATCCGCGCCGGCCGCGTTCGCCGAGTAGTGCACCGTGCCGCGTGTGCCCGAGAGTCCGGTGAGGACCGCGATGTCCTCCAGCCACGCCGCCGGGGTGGTGTAGAGCAGCACCGACCGATGCAGGCCCGCGTAGTTGAAGAAGTCATGGAAGGAGCGCTGGCGCCTGCCGCCTGCGGTCTCCTCGACGTAGCCCGGCGGGATCGACTCCCAGGTGAGCTCGTTGTCCACCGCGACGGTGACCCGACCCGGCGCGCCGCAGCTCACCACGCCCGTGACATCGGCCTCGAACGGGGTGTAGCCGCCGTCGTGTGAGGCGACCGCGACGCCGTTGACCCAGACCTCCGCCCGATGGGTCGCCGATCCGAAGCGCAGCACCACCCGCTGCCCCTCCCAGCCGCGCGGACACAGGAAGCTTCGTTCGTACCACGCCTCACCGACGTGGTCGCGCGTGGCACGGTCGGGGAGCACGTCGTTGTAGCTGGCCGGGACCGGCATCTCGACCGCCCGCAGGGGCAGGCCGTCCCACCACCGGCCGGCGCGCCCTTCGCCGCCGTGGTCGAGCGCGAATCGCCACAGGCCGTCCAGCGACCGGCGCTCGCGAGTCGGGGTGTCACGTGGAGCGAGCACCTCTCGTGCGGTCCGGCGGGCCTCGACGGGTCAGGCGACCGGCACCGAGCTGCCCGCAGCCACGACCTCCTTGTACCAGGAGTAGCTCTTCTTGGGGATGCGGGTGCCGGTCGGGTAGTCGACGTAGACCAGGCCGAATCGCTTGCTGTACCCGCGGCCCCACTCGAAGTTGTCAAGCAGGCTCCAGCAGAAGTAGCCGCGCACGTCGACGCCCGTCTCCATCGCCTGGGCGACGGCGCCGAGGTGGGCGTCGATGTAGGCGATGCGCTCGTCGTCGAGAACGCGTCCCTCGGGGTCGACGTAGTCGTGGTACGCGGCGCCGTTCTCGGTGATGTAGATCGGCGGGATGTCGTAGTCGCGGTTGACGCGGCAGAGCAACTCGGTCAGGCCCTCGGGCTCGATCTCCCAGCCCATCGCGGTCCGGTCGCTGCCGGCGTGCCCGAGACGAAGGACGCCGAGCCCGTCGGTCGCCGGCTCGCTCTCGACGCGCGAGGCCACGAGTCCCTCGCGATGCGCGCGCTCGGCGCTCGCGGGATCGGCGACGAGCGCGGGCGAGTAGTAGTTGATTCCGAGGAAGTCGAGCGGGGCGCATATGGCGGCGAGGTCGCCGTCCTGGACGACCGAGAACCCGGGCGTGGTCCCTGCGTAGTGATCGAGCATGTCCTCCGGGTAGTGGCCTTCGAAGATCGAGTCGAGGAACAGGCGGTTGGCGTTGCCGTCCAAACGCCGCGCGGCGGCCACGTCCGCCGGATCCTCGCTCGCCGCGCGCACCGGCACGAGGTTGAGCGTGATGCCGACCGGGGTCGCCGACGCCTCCCGGAGCGCGGCGACGGCTCGACCGTGGGCGAGCAACAGGTGATGGGTGGCCGCCGCCGCCGCTCCGGGGTCGGTGTAGCCGGGCGCATGCAGACCGTTGCCGTACCCGTGCCAGGCCGAGCACCACGGCTCGTTGAGGGTGATCCAGCGCTCGACGCCGTCGCCGAGCGCCTCGGCGACGATGTGCGCGTACTCCCCGAAGCGCTCGGCGGTGTCCCGCGCCACCCACCCGCCCGCGTCCTCGAGCGCCTGGGGCAGATCCCAGTGGTAGAGGGTTGGGGTCGCGGTGACGCCGCGAGAGCGCAGGCCGTCAACCAGCCGCCGGTAGAAGTCCAGGCCCGCCTGGTTCGCCGGCCCGCGTCCGTCGGGCTGGATGCGCGGCCAGGCGATCGAGAACCGGTAGGACCCGGCTCCGAGCGAGGCGACCAGGTCGAGGTCCTCGTCGAGGCGGTGGTAGTGATCGCAGGCACGATCGCCGGTGTCGCCGTTGTAGACACGCCCCGGCGTGTGGCTGAACGTGTCCCAGATCGAGGTGCCGCGGCCGTCGGCATCGACGGCGCCTTCGATCTGGTAGGAGGCGGTCGACACCCCCCAGACGAAGCCCTGGGGGAACGCGGGACGGGCAGCGGTGGTGGACACGACCTCGATGACCTCCTGGACACGGTGAGCGAGCCGTGCGCTCGCCTCCCTGTTGCGGAGGAGGACCCTACCGCCTTTGGTAAGCGCTTTCAAGAAAATGGCGCTTCTCCCTTGACCTGAGCGGAGTGGTCTGTTTATGCTCAGTGCCGGTAACCGCTTACATGCGGCTGGCCAGGTAAGGGAGAGAGAGTGGAACCACGCGGCGAGTCCTCGCCTGTGACGATCTATGACGTGGCTGAGCGAGCGGGAGTGTCGATAGCGACAGTCTCGCGGGTGGTGAACGGTCACCGGTCGATCCGGCCCGACACCCAGGACCGCGTGCTGCGGGCGATCCGGGAGCTCGGCTTCGTGCCCAACAGCGCCGCGCGCGGGCTCTCCAGTGGCTCCAAGAAGGTGATCGGTCTGGTCTTCGCCCGCGTTCCCTCCGAGGATGACCTGCTCGAGCTGGAGGAGGAGACGCTGCTGTTCACCGACTCCGTGATCCGGGGCGCCGAGTACGCCGCGCAGAGCAACGGCTACTCGCTGTTGCTCCACGGCACCAGACGCGCCACTGCGGCGGACGCGATCGCCTCGCTCACCAGCGCGTGCGACGGACTGATCCTCGCCGACCAGGTCCTCAGCGACCGGCAGGTCGCACCCATCGCCCGCCGGGTCCCGGTCGTGCTGCTCGCCGGCTCGGGCCGCTCGCGGACGGCGGTGACGGTCCGCGTGGACAACGAGGGCGGCATGAGGGAAATGGCGGAGCACCTGGTCCTCGTCCATCACAGGCAGCGCCTGGCGTTCCTATCCGGCGCGGCGATCAGCCCGGACAACGAGGCCCGCGCGACCGCGTTCCGGGCAACCGCCGAAGCGCTCGGCGCGACCGTCGAGCCCGACGAATGGTGGATCGGTGACTGGTCCTCCGCGGGCGCGGTGGAGACCGTGCGACGCCGCCTGCGTGCGGGTGGCACGTTGCCGGATGCGATCGCCTGCGCGAGTGACTCGACCGCGATCGGCGTGCAGCACGCCCTCTCGGCGGAGGGGATCCAGGTTCCGGCCGATGTCGCGGTGACCGGTTTCGACGACATCCCGCTCGCGCGGCATCTGACACCGGGGCTGACCACCGTCCACCAGCCGATCCAGCGACTGGGGCGGGTCGCAGTGGACGCGCTCCTGGCGAAGGTCAAGGGGCTCCCCTGCGCGCGGGACATCGTGCTCCCGACCCGTCTGGTGGTGCGCGCCAGCTGCGGCTGTGAGCCCAACGCGATCGAGGCGATCTCGAGTTGGCAGTCGGCCGCGGATGCGCTTGTGGAGCAGGACCAGTGACCGAAGCGCACGACACGGCGACCACCCCACGGGCGCTGCCGGAGCGCCCGTGGGTTGGCGTCAACTTCTGGTCGCGCGCAGGAGGGCCGCGCATGTGGGACGAGCGCTACTCGCCGGAGATCGTGCGCCAGGAGCTCGACGTGCTCGCCGCCCACGGCTGCAACGTCACCCGCTCATTCTGTTACTGGCCTGATTTCATGCCCGCCCCGGAGCGGCTCGACGCCGGCGCTGTCGATCGTTACGCCGACTTCCTGGATGCACACCGCGATCGCGGTATGACCACGATCCCCACGTTCATCGTCGGTCACATGTCGGGTGAGAACTGGGATCCAGTCTGGCGCGGGGACAGGGACCTCTATCGCGACACCTGGCTGGTCGGCCAGCAGGCCTGGTTCGTCGAGCAGGTCGCTCGCCGGTTCGCCGCCCATCCGGCGGTGAGCGGCTGGCTGCTCACGAACGAAATGCCGATCTACGGCGGCTCTGCGCCGACCGAGGCTGTGACCACCTGGGCGCGACTGCTGCTGCAGGCGCTGCGGGCCGCCGGCGCCGATCAGCCGGCCTCGGTCGGCGACGGCGCCTGGGGCATCGAGGTCACCGGCCAGGACAACGGATTCTCGCTGCGCCGGCTCGCGCCGCTCGTCGACTTCATGGGGCCGCACGTGTACCCGATGTCCGACGACGCCGTCCGGCATCACAGCACGGCCGCGCTGGCCTGTCTGCTCGCCGGGGACTTCGCGCGGCCCGTCGTGCTGGAGGAGTTCGGGCTCTCGTCCGACTTCGCCTCCGACGAGAACGCCGCGCACTACTACCGCCAGGTCCTGCACTCGTCGTTGTTCGCCGGCGCCGAGGGCTGGCTCGCCTGGAACAACTGCGACTTCGACGACCTCGCCGGCCAGGATCCGTATCGCCACCATCCGTTCGAGCTGCACTTCGGGCTGACCGACCGCACCGGCGCGCCCAAGCCGGCGCTCGGCGAGCTCGCACGATTCTCGGAGATGGTGGGCGAGCTCCCGCGAGAGGCGCTCGCCGCATGCGCGCGTGCCTCGCAGGCCGCCATCGTGCTGCCAGAGCACTTCGAGCGTGTGCTGCCGTTTGCCTCGGACGATGACCGGGCGGACATGCGCGCCATCCTGCTGCAGGCCTACTCCGTCGGGCGCGAGGCCGACCTTCGCCTGTCGGTCGAACGCGAGCGCGACGGGCTGGGTGAGCAGACGCGGCTGTTCCTGCTGCCGTCCGCCAAGCAGCTCACCGCGCCCGGGATGTCAGCGCTCCGAGAACGGGTGTCCGCGGGTGCGACGCTCTACCTCTCCTACTTCGCGGGGAGCACGGCCACCCAGCGGGGGCCGTGGCTGTACGGCCTGGAGGAGACGTTCGGGGTCCGGCATGCGCTGCGGTACGGCCTCACCGATCCAATCCAGGACAACGTTGTCCAGGTGCGCTTCCTGCGGCCCTTCGGCGGGATCGCGGAGGGAGAGGAGTTGCGCTTCGCGGTGGGCGGGACGGCCGATGGGCGCAGCTTCCTGCCGGTGGAGGCGACCGGCGCCGACGTGGTCGCGGTCGACGCTCACGATCGCCCGGTGCTGCTCACCCGGCGCGTGGATGCCGGCACGGCCGTGCTGTGCACGTACCCGCTCGAGTACATGGCGGCTCGCACACCGCGGGTCAACCCCGAGCCGACCTGGCGGCTGTACGACGCACTCGCCGACACCGCGGGCGTCACGCGCTCGCTGCGGTGCGCCGACCCGCGCGTCAGCTGCGTCGTGGCCGCGGGCGACGGTATCGCGCTGGCCGGCGTCACCAACCTGAGCGGCGACGCCATCGACGCAGTTGTCGAGGGCCTGGACGGGCCGCGCCGGTTCGCGCTCGGCCCGTATGCCGTTCACACCTTCACAGATCCCGAACGCTAGATGTTCACCCACACGCTCCGAGGAGGAAGCATGGTTCCCACGCAGGTCACGGCGCAAGTGACACGACGCCGCATATCCGCCGGCCTCGCCGTTGCGCTGACCGCAACCGCTCTCGCCGCGTGCGGGAGCTCGTCCGGCTCCGGCTCCGGCTCCGGAAATACCGCCGCGTCGAGTGGTTCCTCAGGTTCGGGCTCGATCAAGGGCCAGACGATCAACTACTGGGCCAGTGTCGAGGGCGCCGGTCCGTCGGACACGACCAAGACGCTCACCAAGGAATTCAAGACGTTCACCGCGCAGACCGGGGTGAAGGTGAACATGCAGGTGATCCCGTGGTCGGATCTGCTGCAGAAGATCCTCACCTCCGTCACCTCCGGCACCGGCCCCGACGTGATGGAGATCGGCAACACCTGGGCGCCCTCGCTGTCGGCGAGCAACGGCTTCCTGCCGTTCGACTCCTCGAACATGAACGCGATCGGCGGGGCCTCGAAGTTCGCGTCCTCGGCGTTGAAGGTCTCCGGCCTGCCCGGCAAGGCGCCCGTCTCGGTGCCCGTCTACTCCGAGGCGTACGCGCTGTTCTACAACAAGGCCGACTTCAAGGCAGCCGGCATCTCCTCGCCGCCCAAGACGTGGGCGCAACTCGTCGCCGACGGCAAGAAGCTCACCACGGGCGGCCGGTACGGGATCGCCATCGAGGGCGGCAGCACGAGCGAGGCCGCGCACTGGGCATACCTGCTCGGTATGCAGTCGGGGAACCCGCTGTACGCGAACGGCAAGTGGGACTTCGCGACCGCCAAGGAGGCCAAGGCGATCTCCACCTACGTGAACATGGTGGGCTCCGAGAAGATCGCCAACCCGTCCGACGCGCAGAACGACTCCAACGTCGCCGAGTCGGACTTCGCCAACAACAAGGCGGCGATGCTCGTCTGGCAGAACCCGATGTCGACGCTCTCGCAGCTCGGGATGAAGCCGTCTCAGTACGGCAGCGCGGCGATTCCCTCCTTCTCCGCCGGCGCGTCGGGCACCGCGGACCTGCAGACGTTCCCGGCCGGCATCAACCTCGCGATCCCGGCCTCGACGAAGCACAAGGCCGCGGCACTGGCGCTCGTGAAGTTCCTCACCAGCTCGAGCGCCCAGGTGGCGATCAACCACCATTACGGGACGTTCCCGCCAGTGCTCGCCGCGCAGCACACGCCGACGTTCTCCACGGCGGTCTACAAGACGCTGGAGGCTGAGTACAACGATCACGCGGCGCCGTTGCCGCAGGTGGCGTCGGAGAGCACGATGGAGACAGACCTCGGTGGCGCGATCACCAAGCTGATCTCGCAGGCCGCCACCGGTTCGTCGCTGACGACAAGCCAGATCCAGTCGGCACTGTCCTCGGCCCAGAGCCAGCTCGACGCATCGAGCGGCAAGTAAGCGGGTAGCCGGTTCGCGGGAGTCGATGATGTCGGTGCTCAAACCGAGCAAGCCGGTCCAGGCGGAGGAGGAGAAGCTCTCCTCCTCCGCCGCCCCCCGTCGCGCTCCCTGGTGGCAGCGGCCGGGAGTCATCCCGTATCTGTTGATCGCCCCCGCGGTGCTGTTCGAGCTGCTCGTCCACTTCATCCCGATGGTGGCGGGCGTGGTCATGAGCCTGTATGGCCTGACGCTGTTCACGCTGCACCACTGGTCGACGGCGCCGTTCGTGGGGACGGCCAACTACAAGCTCGCGCTGAGCATCCACGGCCCGATCGGCAGCGCGCTGCTGGACTCCTTCGAGATCACGGTTCCGTACACCTTCCTCGTCGTCGGGATCTCGTGGGTGATCGGAATGATCGCCGCGACCGGGCTCAACGTCGAGTTCCGAGGGCGCGGCTGGCTGCGCTCGGTGCTGCTCGTCCCCTACGCACTGCCCGTGTACGTCGCGATCATCGTCTGGAGCTTCATGCTCCAGCGCGACAACGGTGTCGTCAACACCCTGCTCGTGCACGAGCTGCACCTTGCGCACAACCCGCCGTTCTGGTTGCTCGGGAGCAAGGCGTTCTGGTCGATGGTCGCCGCCGCGGTGTGGCGCTGGTTCCCGTTCGCGTTCCTGATCCTGCTGGCGGCCCTGCAGAACATCCCGACCGAGATGTACGAGGCGGCGGCGGTCGACGGAGCGTCAAGCTGGCGCCAGTTCCGCTCGATCACGCTCCCCTCGCTGCGCTCGGCCAACCTGGTGCTGATCCTCGTCCTGTTCCTGTGGAACTTCAACGACTTCAACACCCCGTTCGTGCTGTTCGGCAACTCGCCGCCGTCGCCCGCCGATCTGGTCAGCCTGCACATCTACGTCGTCTCGTTCGAGAGCTGGAACTTCGGGCTGGGATCCGCGATGTCGGTGCTCTTGATGCTCTTCCTGATCATCGTGTCGGCGATCTATCTCCGGGTCCTGCGACGCGGAGGTGAGTTCGATGTATGAGTCACCCGCCGCGCGGATGTTCCGCCGGGTCACGCTGGCGCTGATCACGCTGTTCGCGCTGTTCCCGGTGTTCATCATCCTCGAGACCTCGATCAAGCCCCTCAAGGACGTCCAGAACACCTTCCAGTGGATCCCGAGCCACATCACGTTCTCGCCGTACGCGGACATCTGGTCGACAGTGCCGCTGCTGCACTACTTCCTCAACAGCCTGCTCGTCTCGACGGTATCGACCGTCGTCGCGGTGACGCTCGCGGTGTTTGCCGGGTATGCCATCAGCCGTTTCCAGTTCCGAGGCCGGCGCGCGTTCTCGTTCGCCGTGCTCTCGACGCAGATGTTCCCGGGGATCCTGTTCCTGCTGCCGCTGTACCTCATCTACGTCAACATCGGGCACACGATCGGGATCAACCTGTACGGCTCTTACCTCGGCCTGATCATCACCTACCTCACGTTCGCACTGCCGTTCTCGGTGTGGATGCTCGCGGGATTCTTCTCCTCGATCCCACGCGAGTTGGAGGAGGCGGCGATGGTCGACGGCACGTCACCGTGGGGCGCGTTGTTCCGCATCGTGCTCCCGGTGGCGCGGCCGGGGATCATCGCGGTCGCCGTGTTCGCGTTCATGACCGCCTGGGGGGAGGTCCTGTTCGCCTCCGTGCTGACCACCGAATCGACGCGCACCCTCGCGATCGGCCTCCAGGAGTACGCCACCCAGGGCAACACCGCATGGAATCAGCTGATGGCGGCGGCCGTGGTGGTCAGCCTGCCCGTGGTGATCGTGTTCCTCGCCCTGCAGCGTCACCTGATCCGGGGGCTCACCTCGGGCTCGGTGAAGGGCTGACCGGCCGCACCCCACATCGATCCCGATCCGTAGGAGAGACGCACGATGGCGATGGTCACTCTGGAGAAGCTGACGAAGGTCTACCCCAACGGGACGACCGCCGTGTCCGATCTCGACCTCGAGGTCGCCGACGGCGAGTTCATGGTGCTGGTCGGCCCCTCGGGCTGCGGCAAGACCACCGCGCTGCGCATGGTCGCCGGACTGGAGAAGATCACCGAGGGCCAGCTGCGGATCGAGAACCGGATCGTCAACGACCTGCCCCCGAAGGACCGGGACATCGCCATGGTGTTCCAGAACTACGCGCTCTACCCGCACATGACGGTTGCCGAGAACATCGGGTTCGCGCTGAAGCTCCGGCGCATGTCCAAGCCCGCGATCGCGCAGAAGGTGGAGGCCGCCGCCGAGATCCTTGGGCTGCGTGAGCATCTGGAGCGCAAGCCGGCCCAGCTGTCAGGCGGCCAGCGTCAGCGGGTCGCCATGGGGCGGGCGATCGTCCGGGAGCCGGCCGCCTTCCTCATGGACGAGCCGCTGTCGAACCTTGACGCGAAGCTGCGCGTCCAGATGCGCGCCGAGATCGCCGAGGTCCAGCGCCGGGTCGGCGTCGCGACGTTCTACGTCACCCACGACCAGACCGAAGCGATGACGATGGGCCACCGTGTCGCGGTGATGCGTTCCGGCCTGCTGCAGCAGTGCGACAAGCCGCAGACGCTGTACGACGAGCCGGACAACCTGTTCGTCGCCGCCTTCATCGGCTCGCCGTCGATGAACCTCTACGAGGGCACCGTCTCGCCGGACGGTGACGCGGTGCGGCTCGGCGAGCAGACGCTCCACATCCCGGCGGCCGTGCGACAGGCGCGACCGCGGCTCGGGGAGTTCCGGGACCGCACCGTGGTCCTCGGGGTCCGCCCGGACCACCTCTCCGACGCGGCGCTGCAGGATCGCGATCTGGCCGGCGCCATGCTCGAGGGGGACGTGCAGCTGGTCGAGGCGCTCGGCTCCGAACTGATGGTCCACTTCCAGATCGAGGCCGCGCCGGTGCGATCCGAAGACGCCGTGGCCGCGGGCGGGGACGTCGAGGAGCGCTCGGACCTGGCGGCCGGAAAGTCTCTGCTGGGCGGCAAGGCGACGGGCATCGCGCGGATCGACTCGAGCTCGCAGATCCGAGCGGGTGCCGGCGCGCGATTTGCGGTGGAGACCGACCGGCTCTACTTCTTCGACCCGTCCGGCGGCGGGGCGATCCGCGACTGACCCCAGTGCCGTGGAGGCGACGCCTGACTCACATGGTCAGTGTCGTCTGAACAGTGAGGCGAATAGGCACCGGGATTGCTCACCAACGCTGCCCATCATTACTGACGCGATTGTGGTGTGGTGGACCTCACCTGTGAACCGGCAACGCTCGAGTGACAAAGTTCTTGACTTCATGACACCGCGAACCTAGGCTTCTGCGCGCACCGCGGCGGGGGCCGCGGACCGCGGCCGGGGGGCCCGCGGGTGTCAGCGCACGGAGCGCAGGGGGAAACGGGGACCAGTATGAGGGCGAGTGGGAATGGCCGCCGCATTCACGCGGCGGGTATCCGATGGGCCGTGCACAGAGTCCGGTTGGGCCTCGGGCTCGTGGTGGTGGCATCCGCGATCGGGCTCGGTGTGTACGCCTCCGGGGCCGGTGCCGCACAGAAGGGGGCCGCGCACGCCAAGCTCGCCCGGGCGGCACGGGCCGGCCAGAGCGCATATGCCGAGACACCGCTGCCGGTCCGCAACGGCACGGCGCAGAACCTGGGTGCGGAGAACACGTCACAGACGATCCGCCTCGCGATCGGGCTGCGTGCGCCGCACATGGAAGCGGAGCGGCGGTTCCTCACGGCGATCCAGTCCAAGCACTCGCCGCTGTTCCATCACTTCTTGACCACATCGCAGTGGACGGCGCGCTTCGGGCCGACCCCCGCCGCACAGCAAGCGGTCGTCGCGTGGGCCGAGCAGGCGGGCCTGACCGTCACGCATACGTACGCCAACCGCCTGGTCGTCGATCTGTCGGGCAGCGTGGGCGCGATCGAGAGTGCACTGAACGTCCAGATCAACAACTACAAGATGGGCTCCAGCACGTTCTTTGCGAACGCCGGGGCCCCGATGCTGCCGAGCAGTCTGCAGAAGATCGTGGGATCGGTGGACGGCCTGAGCAGCCTGCAGACCATGTACCCGGCCTCCGGTGGGCTTCAGGAACCGGCGAGCACCGCGTACTCCGCAGGGCCGGTGGTCTCCAATGGCGCAAGCGCGGAGGCCGACGGGAGCCGGGCGAAGCTGCTGGCTGCTGAGGCGAACCAGCCGAGCTCCAACATCACCGGCGGAGCCTATGACCCGACCGACATCTACAGCTCGGAGGCGTATGACTACAACGCCCTCTACGACCAGGGCCATTGCTGCAACCCGCTGAACAACTCCGGCGGCTCACCGCCGCAGACGACGATCGCGATCGCGACCTTCGGCTCGCAGGCGATCAGCGACATCCAGGGGTTCCACAATCAGTACCCGTACCTCGCCTACAGCGTGCAGGAGGTCAACATCGATGGGACGCCTTCGTGCTGCGACGCCGAGGGCACGATGGACGCGGAGTGGTCGACGGCGATGTCGAACAGTTTCGGGTCCTTCCAGGATACCTCGAAGGTGTACCTGTACGACGGCGCCAATTTCAATGACTCGACGTTCACCGACATGTACAACCAGATGGTGAGCGACAACCTGGCCAGGGTGTTCAGCACGAGCTGGAGCTGCACGGAGTTCTACGGCTGCTCCGCCTCGACGATGTCGACCCGGGACGCGATCTTCGACGAGATGACGGGCCAGGGATGGACGCTGACCGCGGCGTCGGGTGACCGCGGTGCCTATGACGACTGCTCGCATCTGGCGGTGAGCTATCCGGCCTCGGATCCGAACGTCGTCGGAGCGGGCGGGACCGAACTCAGCCTGAGTTCCGGACCGGCCTACAACTTCGAGGACGCCTGGTCCGGCGGACCGGACGGATGCGGCTCCAACGACGGAGGATCGGGCGGCGGCTGCAGCTCGGAGTACGCCGCGCCGTCCTATCAGAGCAATCAGCCGTGCGGGAGCGGGTCACGCGGTGTCCCGGACATCTCGCTCAACGCCGACTGGTATCACACTCCGCAGAACCTGTACTACGGCGGGAGCCTCAGCGGGAACGGAGGGACGAGCATCGTCGCTCCAGAACTTGCGGGCTTCTTCGCCCAGGAGAACTCGTACCTGCTGGCGGAGGGGAACATCTGCGGCTCGGGGTCCTCCGCGTGCGCCCCGATGGGAAACGCGAACTACCCGATCTATGAGACGGCGCTCGACGGCGCGCCGCACGATCCGTTCTACGACATCACATCCGGTTGCAACACCAACAATGTCGGTCCCGGGTATTGCGCAGGTTCGGGATACGACCTCGTGACCGGCTGGGGTTCGGCCAACATGCTGCAGCTCGCGTGGGCGTTCAACTGGCACCTGCTTGCGGATGACGGCCGGCCGACGGTGACGTTCTCGGGGCCGACGCCGGGCACGTGGTACAACACCGACCAGACGATCGGGATCTCGGTCGCCGACACGGGCGGCGGCTTCCCGGCCAGCGGAGTAGCGGGGTTCAGCGACGCATGGAACACCAGTCCGGGCGACCCCACGGGTGAGGCGACGCCGGGGAGCGGCAACTCGTTCTACGACGGTCCTGAGTTCGTCAACCAGAGCAGTGGCTCACTCGACCTGTCAGCCGAGGGCCAGGGGTGCAACACGGTCCACGTGGAGGCCTGGGACAACATGGGTCTGCAATCGGGCGACGACACCGACGGCCCGCTCTGCTACGACACGGTCGCGCCCACGATCGGCACCGCGCCGGCGGTGGCGTTGAAGAACAAGGTCGGGCCCGTCGGTGCGACCGTCCCGGTGACGGTCAGCTGGGCCGGTAAGGACACGACGAGCGGTGTGAACCACTACACGCTCTACGAGAGCAGGGACGGCGGTGCGTACAGCTCGCTCGGCAACGTGTCGGCCAAGTCGGAGACCGTGAACCTCGCGCCGGGGAGCACCTACAAGTTCGAGGTGACCGCGACTGACAACGCGGGCAACACGAGCGCGGCGAAGGCCGGCAACGCATATACGCTGACGCTGCTGCAGGAGAACGCGAGCGCGGTCACGTACTCGAGCGGCTGGACACGTCAAGCCGTGTCCGGCGCCAACGGCGGAGACGTCGACTACGCGACGGTCGCGGGCAGGACGGCGACGCTGTCGTTCAGCGGCAGGTCGGTTGCGTGGATGACGACCGAGGGCTCCAACCGGGGCTCGGCGGCGGTCTCGATCAACGGCGGGGCCGCCAAGACCGTGAGCACGAACGCGAGCTCCACCAAGCCGGCGGAGATCGTGGACGTGGTCAAGGGCAAGTCCGGGACGAACAAGCTGGTCATCAAGCTCCTCGGCACCTCCGGGAAGCCCCGGGTGGACGTCGACGCCTTCGTGATCCTGTCCTGACCATCCGCGGTTGACGGCCTCGTGCCAGGGTCGCCCTCCGGGGCGGCCCTGGCGAGGCCGTGTCGGGCAGCGAGGCCTGCCTCGCCCATCGCCGGACCGCGACTCGCCGGCACTTGACCATCGTGGTCTAATCGACGTGATGGGTGAGCCGGCTTCGGGGTCCGCTGGCGGCGGCGCGCGTGGCGATACGCGGCGGCTCGTGGTGTCCGCCGCGGCCGGCGTGGTGCTCGTGGTCGTCGTGTGGGGCGGCTACAGCCACACGTGGCCATGGACGGGCATCAGCGGCTCGACGGCGACGCTGTGGGACTGGCTGCATCTGCTGCTGCTGCCGCTGGCCTTCGCCGTGCTGCCGGTCTGGTTTCGGTCGGACACCCGCGTCGGGAGACGGACGAAGGGCCGGGGCGCGACCGCCCTGGCGGTGTTCATCGTCCTGGTCATCCTCGGCTACACGATCCCGTGGGCGTGGACAGGGTTCCGCGGCAACACGGTGTGGGACTGGCTCGAGCTTCTCGTGCTTCCGCTCGCCGTCGCGCTGGCCCCGCGCCTGGCCGAGGTGCGCCGTGGCTGGGGGACGCGCCACACGACCGTCGCGCTCGGAGGTCTGGCGGCGTTCGTCGGGCTCGTCATCGGCGGCTATGTCGGGCACTGGTCGTGGACCGGATTCACCGGCAACACGCTGTGGAACTGGCTGAACCTCCTGTTCCTGCCGCTGCTCGTGCCGACGGTCGTCGTGCCCGCGCTGCGACCGAAGGTGATGGGCGAGGTCATCTATCTCGACGCCGACGGCAAGCCGATCAAGGTCGAGATCGTCGAGGGGACCGCCGCCCAGGTCGCGGCCTCGGAGGCCGCGGCGGTGCGGACCGCTCAGGGCGAGGCGGCGGCTGTGGCCCAGGGCGAGGCGGCGGCGGCCGCCCCGGCCGAGCAGTCGGCCGGGGTAGCGACGCCGCGATCGCCGGCGAGCTGATCGCGCGTGGGACGGCGCGAGGCGGCCAGGCGCTTCCCGGCCGGGTTGGGCGTGTCGCGCGCATGCTGAATCAGGAGGACCGGGAACATGGCTGATGACGGCTCGGCGGCGCTCGGTGCGCCGGAGGTCGCGGGTGTGCTGGTGAACCCGCGGGGGTTTGGGAAGAAGGCATCGGTCGGGGCGATCGGTGGGGTGGTGGGCGCGGTTGCGGCCACGGCGGTTGCCGGTCGCTCGTCGGGGGCATCCGACCTGCCGTCGTTCGGGCGGGTTGGATACGTGGCCGCCAGCGATGCCGAGGTGGCGCTGATCAGGACCAAGTCCGGCGCGCTGAAGATGAAGGTCACCGACGAGGTGCTCGCCCGGGCGCCACGGCAGGAGCTCGCCAGGGTCGAGTTGCACAAGGGCAGGCTGTTGTCCCACCTGCGGTTGCAGTTCTCCAACGGGACCGTGTGGGAGTTCGACGTGCCGAAGACGGCCGTCAGGAACGCCGACCGGCTGGTGGTCGCGCTGGGCGGCGACATCGTCTGACCGGACGCGACACCCGGCCGCCGCCATGACATATGGTGCGCCCCATGCCCGGCGAGGCCTACCTCCGCTACCCGTCGATTCGGGGCGACCGGCTGGTGTTCGTCGCCGATGACGACCTCTGGGTCGGATCGGTCCAGGACGGGACGGCGTGGCGGCTCGGCGCCGAGCGAGCCACGATCCGGACCCCGAGGATCTCCCCCGGCGGCGGCCAGGTCGCCTGGTGCTCGGACGCTGCCGGCCACCCGGAGGCGTGGGTCACTCAGCTTGACGATGGCGAGCCGCGGCGACTGACCTGGTGGGGCGACGCCGCCACGCACGTCCTCGGTTGGCACGATGAGCGAACGCTGGTGGTGGTCAGCGCGACCGGTCAGCCGTTCAGCTGGAACACGTGGGCCTGGATGGTCCCGGTCGACGGCGGGCAACCGGATCGGCTGGAGTTCGGCCCGATCTCGGCCCTGTCCCGGGCGCCCGGAGGCGGCGTCGTCGTCGGCGCCGATCAGACACTGAGGGGCGCCGCCAGCTGGAAGCGGTACCGAGGTGGCACCGCCGGCAAGGCGTGGATCGACGCCGACGGGTCCGGCACCTTCCGGCGGTTCGCGGCTGAGCTCGACGGCCAGATCGAGGATCCCCAGTGGTGGGATGGACGCGTCGCGTTCCTCTCAGATCACGAGGGGTGGGGCAACGTCTATTCGGCCGCTCCTGACGGGAGCGATCTGCGCCGGCACAGCGACCACGGCGATGCGTACGCGCGCAACGCCGACGGCGACGGTACCCGGCTCGTCTACGGCTGCTTCGGCGACCTGTGGATCCTCGACAGCGTTGCCGCCGACTCGATGCCTCGCCGCCTCGAGATCCGGCTCGGATCGGCCCGGCACGGGCGGGTCCGCTACCCGCTGAAGGTCGCCGATGCGGTCGGCCGCGTCGCGCCGGACCGCACCGGGCGGGCGAGCGCGCTGGATGTCCGCGGCGCGGCGGTGTGGTGCACCCATCGCGATGGCCCGGCTCGGGTGCTCGCGCCGGGCGGCAGGGTACGAGCTCGGTTCGCGACGCCGCTGGGGGACGACCGGGTGGTGTGGGTCACCGACGCCGATGGTGACGACGCCCTGGAGATCACGGAGCTCGACGGAGGCACCGAGCGGCGGGTGGCGGGTGGCGAGCTCGCGCAGGTGGTCGAGCTGGCTGCATCGCCGGACGGCGCATGGGTGGCGACCGCCGGGGAGGACGGAGCGGTCCGGCTCACCGACGTTGCCCGCGGTGCGACCCGCGAGCTCGATCGCTCGGGGAACGACATCGCCAGCGGCCTGTGCTTCTCGCCGGACTCGCGGTGGCTGGCCTGGGCCGCGGCCGGTCCGCGCAGCGACGAGGCCGGGCTGCGCCAGATCAAGCTCGCCGACGTCAGCGGCACCGCGGTGCTGGAGGCGACTCCTCTGCGCTTCCACGACCGGGAGCCGGCCTTCACCCCGGACGGGCGCTACCTGGCCTTCCTGTCGCGGCGGACGTTCGACCCGGTCTACGACCAGTTGCGCTTCGACCTCTCGTTCCCGGTCGCCACCCGCCCGTACCTGCTGCGGCTCAGCGCCGCGACACCCGGTCCGCTGTCACCGAAACCGGCCGGGGGCGATCTGCCGTGGGAGGCGCCTGAGGCCGACTCCGGCCCCGCCCAGCACGGAGTCGCCGAGGTCGTGGTCGAGCCCGAGGGCCTCGCGTCGCGATTGGTCGAGCTGCCGGTCGCCTCCGGGCGGCTCGCGGACCTACGCGCGGTGACAGGTGGTCTGGTCTGGCGATCGCTGCCGGTCGCCGGGGAGCTCGGCGAGGATCGGATCGAGCCGTTCGGCAATCCGGTCAAGGGTCGCCTCGAGCGCCTGGACCTGTCGAGCGGCAAGGTCGAGACGCTGGCGGAGGAGGCCGATGGGGTCGAGGTCTCGGGCGACGGCCGCACACTGGTGGTCCGCACCGACGCGACGTTCCGGGTGCAGCCCGCCGACCGAAAGCAGAAGCAGGAGGACGAGAGCGCGCGGGCGCCGTTCGAGCTCGATCTCGAACGCGTTCGGATCACCGTCGAGCCCGCCGACGAGTGGCTGCAGATGTTCGACGAGGCCGGCCGGCTCATGCGCCGGCACTTCTGGGTGGAGGACATGGGCGGCGTCGACTGGGACGGGGTCCTCACGCGCTACCGCCCGCTCGCCGGCCGCGTGGCAACCCGCGACGAGCTCCACGACCTGATCTGGGAGCTCCACGGTGAGCTCGCGACGTCGCACGCGTACGTATCGACGGATCCGGCCTCAACTCCGGCCCTCGAGCGGATGGGTCATCTCGGCGCCGACCTGCGCCGCGACGACGACGGCGCGTGGCGGATCACCCACCTGCCCGCCGCCGAGCAGTCGGTGCCCGGGGCCCACAGCCCGCTCGAGCCGATCGGCGTGCAGGTTGGGGACGCGATCGAGTCGATCGACGGCCGTCCGGTCGATTCCGCCACCGGACCGGGGCCGCTGCTGGTCGGAGCCGGCCGCAAGGTGGTCGAGGTCGGCCTGCGCACCAAGGACGGAGACCGGCGCACTGAGGCGGTGACGCTGCTCGCCGACGAGCAGCCGCTGCGATACCACGCGTGGGTCGCCGCCAATCGCTCCGCCGTCCGGGCCGGCACCGGCGGCCGGGTGGGCTACCTGCACGTGCCGGACATGATGTCGCCGGGCTGGGGCGAGCTGCATCGGGACCTGCGGATCGAGACCGGCCTCGACGGTCTGGTCTGCGACTTCCGCGGCAACCGGGGAGGGCACACCTCGGAGCTCGTGCTCGAACGGCTGTCCTCGGTGGTCAGCGCGTGGGACAACCCGAGGAACTTCGAAGCGATCACGTATCCGGTCGACGCTCCTCGCGGCCCGATGGTCGCGCTGTGCGATCAATACGCCGGCTCCGACGGCGACATCGTCTCGATGGGCTTTCGCCAGCGCAAGCTCGGGCCGCTGGTGGGAACGCGGACCTGGGGTGGCGTGATCGGCATCGACCTGCGCTATCGCCTGGTCGACGGCACGCTGGTGACTCAGCCCTGCTACGCCTTCTGGTTCGAGGGCGGCCCCGGGTGGACGGTGGAGAACTACGGCGTCGACCCCGACGTCGAGGTGGCGATCGCGCCGCATGACTGGGCCGCCGGCCGCGACCCGCAGCTCGAGAAGGCGATCGAGCTCGTGCTCGCAGCCCTCGAGCAGCATGGTCCCAAGCGGCCGCCGAGCCGCGAGGACCGTCCCGACCGGTCGCCCCCGGACCTGCCGCCCCGTCCCTGACCGCTCGAGCGCTGGTCGACGAGTACCTGCTGTTCATCCATCCGGTGGTGCTGGGCACCGGCCGCCGCCTGTTCGACGGGGGTATGCCGACCAGACTGGAGCTGGTCGACAGCTCAGCGACCGGTACAGGTGTCCTGATCGCCATCTACACGCCGGTCAGGGCCGAGGCAGGGGCGTCCACCGGCGGGCAGAGGGCAGACCCAGACGCCGCCTCGTCCCACCGATCGCTGCGCCCATCCGTCCACACCTCCCGCGGCCGATCGAGATCGGGCGCCGGCGGGCCGATGACTCCACACCTCGGTCCGCGGCAGCGCTGCCGTGCGCCGGGAGAACCATCCACGCCGGAGTCAGGGGGCGAGCCACCCATGTCCAAGCCGATCCTCGTGACCGCAGCCGTCGTGTCGGCCCTCACGCTCACTGCGTGTGGCGGTACCTCCAAGGCCACCCCCGCGGAGACCTGCCGTCACGGTGATGCACTCGGCGCGCGGTTCAACGCTGACATGCAGCGCTACGTCACGATCGCGCAGACCAACCCGGTGGGCGCCGACCCGGGCCATGTCCGCCGGGATCTGATCCAGATGGGACAGATGGTGACGACCCTGAGCCACGAGGACCACAACCTCACCGACCAGGCCCATCTCGCGATCGCCAAGCGCGGGCTCGGCGACCTGGAGGTGGCGTTCGCGGACATCCATGCCGGCAACGAGATCGGCTTCCTGCGAGAGCTCTCGCACGGAGCCCGGGCGGCCGGAAGCCTGAGCGGCGCCTCGCTGTCGATCTGCACGGGCGTCTGACTGAGGCCGGCCGGCTGCCGGTACCGCGTCGCCGCTCACGGACGGCGGCGACGTGGTTTTCGAGTATGTTCGTCGCGTCGTGGAGCAGCGAGCTGACCATCCAGTCGTGCCGGCCCACCGCGTCGACCAGGTCGACGATTTCCACGGCGAATTGGTCGCCGACCCTTACCGCTGGCTCGAGGACACCAACGCCCCGGAGACGCGGGCGTGGATCGACGCCGAGAACGAGCTCACCGAGGCGTGGTTGTCCGGCGTGGCGCAGCGCGAGGAGATCCGGCGGCGCCTGTCGGAGCTGTGGGACTACCCACGAGTGACGGCGCCGTTCCAGCGCGGGCGGCGGTGGTTCCAGCTGCGCAACAGCGGGCTGCAGAACCAGGACGTCCTGTATGTGATGGACAGCCCGGAGGATGAGGGCCGCGTGCTGCTCGATCCGAACGAGCTGTCGGCCGATGGCACGGTCGCGATGACGTCGTTCGAGGTCACCGACGACGGTGAGCTGCTTGCCTACGCCACGAGCAGCGGCGGCTCGGACTGGATGGCCTGGCGGGTACGGCACGTCGCGAGCGGCGAGGACCGGGCGGACCTGGTCGAGTGGTCCAAGTACTCAGGGGCGTCCTGGCTGAAGGATGGCTCGGGGTTCTTCTACGGCACGGTCGACCAGCCCGCGCCCGGCGCCGAGTACCTCGAGGCGGCCCAGGCGCACAAGCTGCGCTTCCACCGTCTCGGCACCGATCAGGCCGAGGACGAGATCGTGTTCGAATCTCCGGAGGAGCCCGAGTGGATCTCACGCGCGATCGTCAGCGACGACGGGCGGTTCGTGGTGATCTCCACCACCAAGGGCACGGCGCCCGAGGCGCAGCTGCGCGTCACCGACCGCGACGATCCGGCCCGCGGCGCGCGCCCGCTGGTGACCGGCTTCTCCTCGAAGGCGAGCTACGTCACGAACGTGGGCAGCACGTTCTATCTGCTCACCGACGACGGCGCCGAGCGTCAGCGGATCGTTGCCGTCGATCTCGACGACGCCGGGCGCGAGCGCTGGCGCGAGGTGGTCGCGGAGTCCGACGCGATGCTGCTCGCCGCGCGGCGGTGCGGCGGCCGTCTCGTCTGTCACCACCTCAAGGACGCCTGCTCACAGCTGTCGGTATTCAGCCTCGACGGCGCTGCGGTCGGTGACATCCCGGTGCCCGAGATCTCCTCGCTGCTCCCAGGTCATGGCGACGCCGGGTTCGAGGGCGGCATCGAAAGTGCCACGTTGCACTTCGTGGTCACCTCCTTCACCGACTCGGGCTCGGTGTGGACCCACGATCTGGACAGCGGTGAGACGCGACGGATCAGGCCTCCCGCGGCCCGCATCGATCCGGACGAGTTCGTCAGCGAGGAGATCTTCGTCGCCGCGGACGACGGCGCCCGCATCCCCCTGTTCCTCACTCGCCGGCGCGACGTCGAGCCGACGGGCGACATCCCCGTCCTGCTCTACGGCTACGGCGGGTTCGACGTGCCGCTGACGCCCGAGTTCAACATCAGCCGCGCAGTCTTCATCGAGCGCGGCGGCATGTTCGCGATGGCCGTGCTCCGGGGCGGAGGCGAGTACGGTCGCTCCTGGCAGCAGGCGGGCAAGCTCGCCCACAAACAGCGGGTGTTCGACGATTTCTGTGAGTGCGCGCGCTGGCTGGAGAGCTCGGGATGGTCACAGCCACGGCGGATCGCGATCAACGGCGGCTCCAACGGCGGCCTGCTGGTCGGGGCATGTGTCACCCAGCACCCGGAGCTGTTTGGCGCCGCCGTCGCGGATGTGGGCGTGATGGACATGCTGCGCTTTCACCGGTTCACGATCGGGTGGGCGTGGAAGAGCGACTTCGGTGACCCCGACGACCCTGAGCAGTACCGCTGGGTCCGCGCGTACTCGCCGCTGCACAACGTCCACGCCGGCCGTATCTACCCGCCGATCCTGCTCACCACCGGCGACCACGACGACCGGGTCATCCCGGGACACACCTTCAAGTTCGCCGCGACCCTCCAGGCGGTCGCCGGCGAGGACTCCGCTCCCGTCCTGGTGCGCACCGAGACCTCAGCGGGCCACGGAGCCGGGCTGCCGACGAGCAAGGCGATCGCGGTGGCGACCGACACGCTCTCGTTCCTCGAGCGGACGATCGGCGAGCTCGTCACACGGTAAGCCGGGCCGGGGTCGCCGCCGCGCTCACCCGACACGCTCGATCGCGAGTCGCGGCAAGCGTCGCTCGATCCAGTCGGGCATCCACCAGGTCCGGTTGCCGAGCATCTCCATGAGCGCGGGGACGAGGATCATCCGGATGACGGTCGCGTCGATGAGGATCGCAACCGCGAGCCCAAGGCCGAACACGTCGAGGATGCGCAGCGGGTCGTTGATCACGAACGACCCGAACACGCAGACCATGATCGCGGCCGCGGCCGTGATGACCTTCGCGGTCGAGGCCAGACCGTTGGCGACGGCGGTCGCGTTGTCACGGGTCTTCACCCACTCCTCCTGCATCTGCGAGAGCAGGAACATCTCGTAGTCCATCGAGAGGCCGAACGTGATCACGAACATCATCAGCGGGATCCAGGGGTCGATCGGGCCCTTGCCGAACGACCCGAACGCGCTGAGCCCCCAACCCCACTGGAAGACCGCGACCATCACGCCGTAGGCCGCGCCGATCGACAGCACGTTCATCACGGCGGCCTTGATCGGGATCAGGATCGACCGGAAGACGGCAGCCAGCAGCACGAACGAGAGCAGGATGACGAGCGCGATGACCAGTGGCAGACGCGCGGACAGGTGGGTGGCCGAGTCGACGCCTGCGGCCGTCTCCCCGCCGACGAACACCCGGACCCCGCGCCCGCGGATGACCGAGGGGATCACGCTGTCGCGGAGCCGGTGGACGAGCGCGACCGTCGGCGCGGCGGACGGGGCGGTGGTCGGAGTGGCGATGATCACCGCCGCGGTGGCGTCCGGGTTCACCCGCGCGGGCGGGACCGATGCGACGCCCGGGGTGGCTGCGAGCCGGTGCGCGAGCGTGTCGAGGACCGTGACGGCCTGCCGGCCCGGAAGCTTGACCGCGGCCACGAGCGGGCCGTTCGTCCCGGGGCCGAAGCCGCGGGCGAGGAGGTCGAACGCCTGCCGGGTGGTCTGGCCGATGGGATCGTTGCCGGCGTCGGCGAAGGCCAGGCGCATCGAGAAGAACGGGATCGCGAGCACCGCGACCAGCGCGACGGCGAGCACCGCGAACGGCAGCGGGCGCCGTTGCACCACCCGGCTCCAGCGGTACCAGAACCCCGCGGTCGCCGCGGTCGCCGAGCGCCGCCGCATCCCCGGGATCGAGATCCGGTCGATCCCGTGGCCGCAGAACCCGAAGGCGGCCGGCAGCAGGGTCAGCGTGCCCAGCAGCACCGCGATCACGGCGAAGATCGAGGCGAGCGCCATCCCGTCCATGAACGCCTGCTCGATGAGGAACAGCCCGAGCAGTGAGATGACGACGGTGCCACCGGCGAACAGCACCGCGCGCCCCGACGTCTGCAGGGCGACGATCGTCGCCTCGCGCGGGGTCCGGCCGCGCGCCAGTCCGTCGCGGTAGCGGGTGACCACGAACAGCGCGTAGTCGATCCCGACCCCGAGGCCGATCATCGCCATCAGCTCGGGACCGAAGGTCGGCACGGTGATGAGGTGACTGAGCAGGTCGACCAGACCGAACCCGATCCCGACGCCGAGCAGTGCGGTGATGACCGGGAGCCCCATCGCGATCACCGAGCCGAAGGCGAGCAGCATGATCAGGATCGCGGCCGTGATGCCGATCCCCTCACTGGAGCCGGGTGCCAGGTTCTCGGCCGAGGAGATCGGTGAGCCGTCGAGGGCGACGCTGAACCCGGGAGCGTCAAATCGTCGCGCGGCATCGATCACGCGGACAGCAGCGGAGTTCGGAAGCGTGCCGGCCTGCTCGTCGAACTGCACCTGCGCGAACGCAATCGTCCGGCTGGAGCTGATCTGGTGATGGGCCTGCCGATCGAACGGTCCGACGACCCCGCTCACGTGGGGCAGCGGCCGCAGCGCCGCGACGAGCCGGGCCATCCGCTGCCGGTTGGACCCCGAGGTGACGGGGGTCCGCGTCTCGACGACGACCTGCGCGCTGTCTCCCGCCTGCGAAGGGAAGCTCCTGGCCAGCAGCGCCTGTGCCTGCCCGGACGGCGAGCCGGAGGAGGAGAAGCTGTCGCTCAGACTGCCGCCGACAACCTGCGAGACGGCGATCACCACGACGACCACGACGATCCATATCGCGACGACCCGGCGCCGGTGGTCGAAGCACCACGCAGCCAGCCGCCCGAGCCCGGTGGTGGCGGTCGCGGCCGGGGCGGAATTCATTCGCCGTGAAATTACCAGGAAAACTCACGTCCGTGAAATAATCGTGCGACGATGCTCTTGCCAGACCACGGGAGGGCTGGCCGATGAGCCCGGCCGGCCGCCGGCCGGGACCCCAGAAGACGCGGGACGCGATCGTCCGAGCAGCGCGCACGCAGTTCGTCGCCGGTGGGTACGCCGATACGACGATCCGGTCGGTCGCCCGCGCCGCAAAGGTCGATCCGGCGCTCGTCTACCACTACTTCGGCGACAAGGCACAGCTGTTCGTGGAGACGCTGCACTTCCCGTTCGATCCGCGTGTGGTCGGCGAGAGCGCGATGCCGGGCGACGCCGCGTTCAACGGCACGCGACTGGCCGAGGAGTTCCTCACGCGCCTGGAGCGCGCCGCCGGCGGACAGGCGTTCGTCGCGATCGCGCAGGCCGCAGCCACCTCCCCGCAGGCCGGTCGTGCGATCCGGGAGTTCCTCGCGACGCGGATCCGGATCGCCCCCGAGGGAGCCCCGGGGATGCCGTGGGGACAGCGCCATTCGATGGTGGCCTCGACGCTCATCGGCACCGCCTGGGCGCGCTGGGTGCTCGGCATCGAGCCGCTCGCCTCCAGCTCGCCGGAGGAGGTCGCCCGCTGGATCGGGCCGACGCTCGATCACTACGCCACCAGCCCCGCGTTCAGTGAGGAGGAGCCGCTCGGCGGCATGGCGCGCGAGCGCTCGTCCTCGCAGCGTCAGTCGACGCGGAACGTCCGCTTGGCGAAGGAGACGTAGTCGCCCGGCCGTAGCTGCGCACGCTCGATCGTCCGGCCGTTGAGCACCGTGCCGTTCTTGGATCCGATGTCGCGGATCACCCAGGTTCCGCCGCGCCACGTGAGCTCGGCGTGGCGACGAGAGACGGCGTTGTCGTCGAGCACGATGTCGGACTCGGGGGCGCGCCCGACGAGCACCCGCTCGGTGGCTCCGGACCAGTCCAGCGCGAGCAACGGAGTCGAGCGAGCCGTCGGCCACATCGCGATCCGCGAGAGCAGTCGTCGCACCCGAGCCGCCGGCCCGCGGGTCGCGCCGAGGGTGAGGTCACCGACCAGCCGCCGCGGGTCGACGGTCGCTTCGCCGAGCACTTCATCAAGGCGGGTGAGGAACGTGCTCTCGCTGAGCAGGCCCTCGCTGTAGGCCGCGCGAAGCGTCTCATCGAGCTGCCGGCGACGGGTCCCGGGCTGCATCGTCCCATTCTCCTCTTGCCTGCCCCCAAACACCAGTGGCCGCAGATACCCTTTTTGCATGAGCGCTCCGGGTGGAGAGTCCTCGCTCTCGGTGATGCTGATCGTGGCTGACGCGGCGGCAGCGGTCGCCTGGTACAGCGACGCGCTCGAGGCGGCCGTCCTGTGGGATCTCGGCGGCGTCGCGGGGCTGCAGATCGGCGGCGCGCCGCTCTTCCTGCACGAGGCGGTCCCGGGCAAGACGCACGAGTCCAGTCCGGCCGCCGCTAAGACCACGACGACGCGGATCGAGCTGTTCCTCGACGACCCGGACACGCTCCTGGAGCGGGCGGCCGCGGCCGGAGCGACCGACGTCGAGAGCGTGCGCGACCACGATGCGCCCTGGGGGATCCACCGCCAGGGAGGATTCACCGACCCGTTCGGCCACCGCTGGTCGGTCGGGGACCGCACTCCGCTCAGCCCGTTCCCGCGGTAGATCGCCGATCGCGCGGATGGCGTCGATCGTTCTGGTGGAGGGCGAGAGCGACCGCGCGGCGGTGCAGGCGCTCGCCGATCGCCGCGGCGTCACCCTCGAGCAGGCGGGTGTCGAGTTGGCCGTGATGGGCGGTGCCCACGCGATCGGCCGATACCTCAACGCATATCGAGACCGCGGGGACAGGCGCCGTCTCGCCGGCCTCTATGACGCCGGGGAGGAGGCGGTGTTCCGCCGCGGCCTTGAGCAGGGCGGCTTCGGTGCGGTCGCCGACCGCAGCGACCTGGAGGCGCGCGGGTTCTTCTGCTGCGAGAGAGACCTCGAGGATGAGCTCATCCGAGCCCTCGGCGCCGATCGCGTGCTCACGGTGATTGCGGCCGAGGGCGACGAGCAGCGGTTCGCCACTCTCCAGCGCCAGCCCGAGTGGCGCGCCCGACCGCCCGAAGCCCAGTTGCGGCGGTTCATGGGCAGTGGCGCGCGCCGGAAGATCCGCTACGCACCGCTGCTCGTCGAGGCGCTCGATCCGAGTCTGGTTCCCCGTCCGCTCGACGCCGTTTTGAGACGGGCGCTCGACTGACGGGTCAGCCGGCGCGGAAGGTGACCTCCACCTCCAGGCCGCCCTGCGGCGCCGAGCGCGCGGTCAGCGATGCGCCGTGGGCGTCAGCGATCGCCTTCACGATCGCCAGGCCGAGACCGTGGCCGTCGGTCGCGCCGACGCGCGCGCGACCGTGTCGCTGGAACGGTCGGAACAGGCGGTCGAGGTCGGCGGGTGGCACCTCGGCACCGGTGTTGGCGACCCGCAGGCGTGGGCCGGCGGGCGTGGTCTCGGTCGAGAACTGGACCGATCCGCCGGCGAGATTGTGCCGAATCGCGTTCTCCAGCAGGTTCGTGATCAGGCTCTCGGCAAGGCTCGCGTCGCCGCTTGCCACCGCGGGGTCAAGGCGGGCGTCGATCGCGATCCCGCGGCGCTCTGCCTCCTGCCGGCGCCTGAGGATCGCATCCTCGCCCAGCCGCGCGAGGTCGAACGACTCCCAGCGCTCCACACCACGCTCGCTCGTGGCCAGCGCGAGCAGCGCGTCGATCAGCTGCTCCTGTTGGCCGGAGAGCTGCAGCGCCTCCTCACACGCGTCGCGCAGCGCTTCCGCGCCGGCGTCGGGGTCCGCGAGCGCGACCTGCAGCAGGGTGCGCTGCCCGGCAAGCGGCGTGCGCAGCTCGTGTGATGCGTTGGCGACGAACTGGCGCTGGGAGTCGAACGATGCCTGCAGCCGCGCGAACAGGTCGTCGAGCGTCTGGCCGAGCTCGGTGAGCTCGTCCTCGGGGCCTGCCAGGCTGAGACGGCGGCTCAAATTGGTCGCCGAGATCTCCTGCGCGGCGGCCGTCATCGTCCGCAGCGGGCGCAGGAAGCGACCCGCAAGCCACCACGCGGCGAACACCCCGACGGCGACCAGTGCCAGCGCGATCAGCAATGGCCACGGGCTGAATGTCGGGCCCGGGCGTGGGTGGGCGGGGGCAGCGCCCACGTGGTAGGCCGACTGAGAGTGGCCGAAGAACACATTCTCGGTCCCGAACAGCACACTCGAGGCGGCGAACAGGACGACCAGCAGCCCGATGAACACGCCCGAGTAGAGCAACGCCAGCTGCACCCGGAGGACCGGACGGCGCGCGCGCAGTAGCCGCTTGAGCGAGTCCGCGGCCTGCATCACTCGGCTCCGATCCGGTAGCCGGCCTCACGCACCGTGTGGATCATCGGCGGGTCGCCGAGTTTGGCGCGCAGGCGCCGGATCGTCGTCTTGACCGCGGTCGTGAACGGGTCGGTGTACTCGTCCCACGCCCGCTGGAGCAGCTCCTCGGCCGACAGCACGCGGTCCTGGGAGGAGAGTAGGCATTCAAGCACCGCGAGCTCCTTCGGACTGAGCTCGAGCCGTCGCCCGGCGCGGAAGGCGACGCGCCGGCCGCTGTCGAGTACGACGTCGCCGCAGGCGAGCGTCGGCGGCAACGGCGTCGCGACGCGGCGTGCGAGCGCCCGGACGCGAGCCACGAGCTCGCCGAAGTCAAACGGCTTGGGCAGGTAGTCGTCGGCGCCGAGACCGAGCCCCTCGACCCGGTCGGAGACCGTCCCCGAGGCGGTGAGCATCAGCACCCGCGCTCCAAGCCCGCCATCCACGATCCGTCGGCAGATCTCATCGCCGTGCATGCCGGGCAGGTCACGGTCCAGGACGACGACGTCGTAGCGGGCGAGCGCCAGACGCGGGAGCGCCTCGTCGCCGCCGAGCACGACGTCGACCGCCATGCCCTCACGCCGCAGCCCGGTCGCGATCGACCGGGCCAGCACCTCGAAGTCCTCGACTATCAGCACTCGCATCGTGCCGGGGACGATGACAGCTGCCGGGTGTCTGCCAGGTGTCAATCGCCGACACCGGGATGACACCGTCGCGGACGTACAAAGCGATCCATGAGCGACACCACAATCGAGGTCGACTGCCTTCACAAGCGATTCGGCCGAACAACGGCGCTGGACGGCGTCACCTTCACGGTGGCGCCCGGCACGGTGACCGGTTTCGTCGGACCCAACGGCGCCGGGAAGTCCACGACGATGCGGATCATCCTCGGGCTCGACTCCGCCGAGCGCGGAACGGCGACGGTCGGCGGCCGCCCGTACGCGAGCCTCACCCACCCGATGCGAACGCTCGGCTCGCTGCTTGACGCGGGCGCGTTGCAACCGAGCCGCAGCGGGCGCAACCATCTGCTCTGGATCGCCCGCTCCCAGCGTCTTCCCGCACGGCGCGTCGACGAGGTCATCGAGCTGGTCGGTCTCGGAAAGGCGGCACGACGGAAGGCGGGCGGCTACTCGCTGGGGATGCGGCAGCGGCTCGGGATCGCCGCCGCGATGCTCGGCGACCCGCCGATGCTGATCATGGACGAGCCGTTCAACGGGATGGACCCGGAGGGCATCATCTGGATGCGCTCGTTCCTGCGCGGGCTCGCGGCCGAGGGCCGTGCGGTGCTCGTCTCCAGCCACCTGCTGAGCGAGCTCCCGGACGTCGCGGACCGGGTGGTGGTGATCGGCCGCGGCCGGGTGCTCGCCGCCGGGCCGCTCGCGGAGCTGACCGCCGACGGTGAGTCGCTCGAGGACGCCTATCTGCGGCTGACGACCGGTGCGGTCGAGTATCGGTCGGGCGCCGACCCGGAGCCACGGCGATGAGCGCGTGCTCGGCCGCCGGTCGCGGCCTGGGCTTCCCGGACGCGATGCGCGCGGAGTGGACGAAGTTCCGGACCGTGCGCGGCTGGCTGATCGGACTCGTGCTCGCCGTGCCCCTGCTCGTGCTGTTCAGCTATCTGCAGTCGCACGGCAAGCACACCGGCTACTGCACGAGTCCCAACCCGAGCAGCTGCGTCAACGGCCATCCGTACGTCCCGAACGGACCGGGGGGTGAGGCGGTCGCCGACGCGTACGAGCTGGTCTATCGGCGGCTCACCGGCGACGGCACGATCACCGTCCGGGTCGCTTCGCTCACCGGCCGGATCTGGGCCGGGCCGAGTGACGAGGCGCCGTCGCTGGCGCATACCCGCGCCGGCCTGGCCGGCTGGTCGAAGGCCGGGGTGATGGTGACCCCGAGCACTCGGCAGGGAGCGGCATACGCGGCGGTGATGGCGACGGGTGGTCACGGGGTCCGCTTCCAGGACGACTACATCCACGACCATGCGGGACTGCCGGGAGCGATCGCCGCGGGCGCCACGCGCTGGCTGCGACTGGCCCGCAGGGGCGACACGATCACGGGCTATGACTCGAGCGACGGCACGAGCTGGCACCGGATCGGCCGCGCCCGGCTGAGCGGGCTGCCGCGCGCCCTCCTGGTCGGATTGTTCGTGACCTCGCCCAACACGTTCTCGGGGCAGGCGACCCGCGCGACCGCCGCGTTTGACCACATCACTCTGGGCGGAACAGCTCGCGCGGGGGTGCATGGCGCTGCGGGTGGGTGGCGGGCCACGAGCATCGGGATCGGTCCGCGCGACTTCTACACCGCGCTTGGCCGGGGCGAGGAGCGCCGCGCAGGCGGATCACTGCTCGTCGCCGGCACGGGTGACATCGCCCCCGCCGTTGCGGACGCCGGCCCCGACACCGCGTCGGACTCGCTCCTGTTCGGCGTCGTGGTGACGCTGATCGTGCTCATCGTCGTCGCGACGATGTTCGCCACCAGCGAGTATCGCGGTGGCCTGATCCGCACGACCTTCGCGGCCACCCCCCGGCGCGGCCGGGTCCTGGTGGCGAAGGCGGCCATCATCGGAGCCGCCGGCTTCGTCGTCGGTGCGGTGGCGTCGGCCGCCGCGATCCCGCTGGCCCTGCACGTGCTGCGCTCCAACGGGAACTACATCTACCCTGCCGGTCCGCTCGCGTTGGCACAGGTGATCGCCGGCAGCGGCCTGCTGGTGGCGCTCTCGGCGATCGCCGTGCTCGGCATCGCCGCCTGCGTGCGCCGCAGCCCGATCGCGATCCTCGCCGGGGTCGTCCTGTTCGTTCTGCCCGCGTTCACCGGCCCGGGGGTGCTCGGTCCCGGTGCGGGTGGTGGCGCGACCTGGCTCTACACCGTGACCCCGGCCGCCGGATTCTCGGTGCTCGGGCTACTCCCGCGCTCCCCGCTCGTCAGCTTCCCGTACACGATGAGCAACGGCTACTACCCACTGCCGCCGTGGGCGGGGTTGCTCGTGCTGTGCGGCTACGCGGCGGTCGCGCTTGGCGCGGCTCACGTCGTGCTGCGCCGGAGAGACGCGTGAGCGCCGCGCTCGGAGCGGAGTGGACGAAGCTCCGCACGGTCGGGGAGACGTGGTGGCTGACCGCGGGCGTGATCGCCGTCGCGATCGCGGCGAGCGCCGCGATGGTCGCCACCACGCACGTCTCACCCGGCGCTCCCGGTGGCGGACCGGATCCGACCAAGCTCGCGCTCACCGGCGTCGACCTCGCGCAGGCCGTGGTCGCGGTGATCGCGGTGCTGGCGATCGGGGAGGAGTACGGCACGGGCATGGTCCGGGTGAGCCTCGCCGCCGTCCCGCGGCGCCACGCGATGCTGGGCGCGAAGGCGCTGGCCGTCGCCGGGATCACGGTCGCCGCCGCGGTGCTGGCCGTCGCCGGCTGTGTGGCGGTCGGGGGTGCGCTGCTCCCGTCCGCCGGTATCGATCCGGCCCACGGCGGCGGCATTGTCTCGATCACGCACGCGGGGACCGCGCGCGCCGCCGTCGGCGCGGTGGCCTACCTCGTCCTCATCGCGCTGCTCAGCCTGGGGATCGGCGCGATCGTGCGTGACACCGCGGTCGCGACCGGTTGCGTGCTCGGCCTGCTCTATCTGCCTCCGCTCCTGGCGCTGCTGCTCGCGGATCCATGGCGGCGCCACATCGAGCAGATCGCCCCGATGACGGCGGGTCTCGCGGTCGAGGCCACGCGGCGCCTCGGTGCGCAACCGGACTCGCCGTGGGGCGGGCTGGCGATCCTCGCGGCGTGGGCGGTGGGGGCCCTCGTCGCCGGTGGGGCGGTGTTGCGAGTGCGGGACGCGTGAGCGTGGGGTCCGGTCTCGGTTCCTCGCCCGACGCTGCTCGGCGGCCGACGCCACGACGCGCTACCTCGCGAACGCCCCAAGGACACGACTCCCCTCCGCGGTTCGATCTCAGCCGCCGCCGGGGCCACCGCCGGGCGCGCCACCGTGCGGGCCTGCGCCGGGCGGGCAGTTGTGTACGGCACATTCACTCTGAGGGAACGTCTGGGTCTGCGTGCCCGCGGAGGTCGTCAGCTGCGCGCTGGCGAGCTGCTGGGAGCCCGGCCACCACGCGACCACCCAACCGTTCTGGAGGGTCGCGGTGACCTGCGAGCCGTCGTCCAGGGTCAGTGCCACCGCGATGACATCGTCGGCCGCGCGCGCGATCACCGTGCCGTACGGCTGCCCTCCGTCGTCGAAGGTGTGGTCGCCCCACAGGAAGAGCTGACCCGCCGGGACCTGTACGGGCGAGGAGGTCTCAAAGCCCGACGAGTTGGAGAACGACGGACCGACCAGGCAGAAGTCGTTCTGCGTCGAGTTGGCGAAGATCTCGGCGGTGAACGGGCCGCGCTCCTCGCTGAGCTGGAGCGGCAGCCCGGAGAACCCCACGTTCGCGGTGCAGTAGGAGTTGGCGGCGGCCAGCTCCGCGGCCGTCGCCTTGCCCGGGTGCGGGGTCCAGCCGGCGAATGCGTTGCTCGCTCCGCCGCTGAGTATCAACACCGCAACCGCCGCGCCCGCAGCGCCGAGGCCGCCCAGACCGAACGCCAGCGGACGCCGGCCGTGCGCTGACGCGTCGGTCTGGAAGCCGACCAGATCGGCGTCGTGCTCCTCGACCAGTCGTGTCCACAGTCCATCGTCAAAGGCGGTCATCGCCGAATTCCTTTCGTACTCGTGCATGGGCGCGGAACAGGCGCACCCGAAGCGCGTTCGGAGAGACGCCGAGCATGCTCGCCGCCTCCTTGGGAGTGAGGCCGATCAGGTCGACGAGCTCGATCGCCTCGCGCTCGAGCGGCGACATCCCGGCAGTTCGCTCGAGCACTCTGCGTCCGTCGCGCTGGGCGTCGATCCGCTCCGCCAGGTCCTCCAGCTCGTCGTCGGCGAGATCCACGCGCCCGCCGAGCTGGTCGATCAGGTCCGCCCCGCTCGCCTGCTCGGCGACGTGATGCGCATACAGCCGCCGGGCGATCGCGATCAGCCACGCCCTCGGAGACCCTCGCCCCTGGTAGGTGGCGGCGGACCTGATCGCCTCGACGAACGTCTGCGAGGTGAGGTCCGCCACCTGCTGGGGGTCGCCGCAGCGACGGGCGAAGAACGCCGCCACCTGACGGACGTTGTCTCGGTAGACGGCCTCGAACTCGAGACGGGGCGGGCCGTGCACCGGGGCCTCGTGTTTGATCTGGGAGGTGGTCACACCCTTTAAGTGGGGACCACCGGCTCAGGCATTACACGATCATGAGTGCTGCTGGACCCTCATGAGCGATGCTTGACCCAGGAGAGGATCGCCCGCGAGTGGTGCAGCACGGTCCCGTCGGGCAGGCGCATCGCGGGCAGCTTCGTATCGCCGGTGACCTCGCGCATGGATTCACGCGATCCCTGGCGCAGGAACGGGATCGGGCTGCCGTGCGCGGCGACCTGCTTGTCGTAGTCGATGCCCGCGGCGCGAAGCGCCTCCTGCACTCGACGGCACGGATGCAGCCGCGGTCCGCCGTCGTCACCGTGGCACACGAGCAGGAGGGGCTTCTCCCCGGCGGATGGCCGGTCTTGCAGTGACATCGTCACTCCTCTCGATCTACGATGCAGGCGTGGGCACGGAAACCGTACCCGGTGGGGTGGTGCACGAGTTGCCGTCCGATCTGCATGACGCGCTCATCGGCAACGCGACCGCGCTCGACCGCTGGAAGGACATCACGCCGCTCGCCCGCAACGAGTTCATCTGCTGGGTGGAGGACGCGAAGCAGAGGAGCACTCGAGAGCGCCGCATCCGGCGGACCCAGGAGGAGCTGGAGGACGGCATGCGCCGGCCATGCTGCTGGCCTGGGTGCAGGCACCGCGAGCGCAACGGCCACTGACTCGACGGCCCGGGCCGGCCGGCCGGCCGGCCGCGGCTGACCTACTGCCAGTAGCCCTCGACCGTCTCGCCGGAGCGCTCCTCCGCGTCGTTCGGGTCCATCCCCGCGTCGCGGAGCGCCCGTCGCTGGCGCTGGAGGTCCCACAGCCGGTCGAGCTCGACCCGGATCTCCTCCAGCCGCTGGGCATCGCCGGCGGTCGACCCGTGTGTGGCGCCCTCGTCGCGGCGCAGGAGCTCGCGCTCCTCCTCGAGCTGGTCGATCTTGCGGCTGATCTGCTCATCGCTCGGCACGGCGTGACCTCCCTCGATCCTCGGACGTGGCCGAAACTCTACGGACCCGGCCTCGGTGGCGAAAGGGACGGCGTAGCATCGGCCGGCGGGATGATCGAGCGACTGTTCCCGGCGCGACTCGGCTCCGGGTTCCGGTGGCTGGTCGCCTCCTCATGGTCAGCGGAGCTCGGCGACGGGTTCGCCGTCGCCGCGGGCCCGCTGCTGGTCGCCTCCCAGAGCCGCGACGCACGCCTGGTGGCGCTCGCGTTGTTGCTGCAGCGCCTTCCCTGGCTGCTGTTCGGACTGCTGGGCGGCGCGGTGGCCGATCGCTTCGACCGGGGCAGGCTGACCGCCGGAGTGGAGCTCGCGCGGGTTGTCGTGCTGGCGTTGCTGGTGCTCACGATCGTCACCCACCGGGCGAGCATCGCCGTCGTGCTCGCCGCGCTCTTCCTGCTCGGGACGGCCGAGGTGTTCAGCCAGACGGCATCGGGCTCGATCCTGCCGTCGCTCGTCGACCGCGACGATCTGATCCTGGGCAACTCCCGGATCCTCACCGGCGTGGTGACGCTCAACCAGCTGGCCGGCCCGGCGCTCGGCGCGCTGCTGTTCGCCGGCGGGATGGCGTGGCCGTTCGTCGGTCAGGCGATCCTGGTCGCTGCCGGCGCGGTGATGATCCTGCGCATCGCGTTGCCCGACCGCACGCCACCGGTGGTGCGCACGCACCTTTGGGCCGAGGTCGTCGAGGGGTGCCGCTGGACGGTGCGCCATGCCGGGGTGCGCACGCTCGTGCTCACGATCTTCATCTTCAACATCACGTTCGGGGCCGCGTGGTCCGTGCTTGTGCTCTACGCCGAGGAGCGGCTCCATCTCGGCGCGGTCGGCTTCGGGCTGCTCACCACCGCGATGGCGATCGGCGGTATCGCGGGCAACCTCGGCTACGGGTGGCTGATCCGCCGGGTGAGCCTCGGCAACATCATGCGCGTCGGTCTCATCATCGAGACCGCGACCCACCTCTCGCTCGCGCTCACGACCGCCCCGGTGGTCGCGATGGGGATCATGGTCGTGTTCGGTGCCCACGCCTTCATCTGGGGCTCGACGTCGGTCACCGTGCGCCAGCAGGCAGTGCCCGAGGCGCTGCAGGGCCGGGTCTCGAGCGTGAACGGTCTCGGCGTCTACGGCGGTCTCGTGTTCGGCGCCGCGCTCGGAGGGCCGATCGCGAGCCAGTTCGGCGTGACCGGTCCGTTCTGGTTCGCATTCGGCGGCTCGGGAGTGTTCCTCCTCCTGATGTGGCGCCAGCTCAGCCACATCGCCCACGAGGAAGCCCAATCGGTTACGGCCTGAACGAACTTGACCTCCACCCGCAGCGGACCGCCAAACCCGGCCTTCCGGTAGATCGGGATCTCGCTGCCGGCCACGATCCCCGGCGGCACGGAGCGCCCCGCCCGCTGGCGGGGGCCGAGAAACGAAACCACCAGGTCGAGGATCTGCTCGTACGGGGGCGTATCGGCCTCGGCCCGGGATCGGCTACAGCCTGGCGTGTGCTCCGTCGGCGCGTGCCGCCCCGACCGCTCCGATCGCTGTCGCGAGCAGCATCAGCGCGGCCGCGACCACCAACGCCGGCACCACTGGGGAGGGGTGGACGAGCGTCGAGCCGCCGGTCAGCGCGCCGGGCGCGCGGCTGCCCACGACCGCCCACCAGACGAGCGCGGCCACGGTCATCGCCGCCATCGCGATCGCCACCGCCGGCGCAAGGCGCGCGTGGACCCGCAGGATCGCCCGCTCGCAGCGGGCATCGGCCGCGATCCGTGTTGCCACCGACGTCCAGGCGAACAGGCAGGCCGCCACGAGGGCGCCCCATCCGACGAACGCCGCGGCGTAGATATGGTCGTGGCCGTTGCGCTGGGCGGAACTGAGGCCGTGCGCCCACCTGGAGATGCCGAAGGTCGCGGCAATCACGGCCGCGCTGAGCAGGAGCGCGAGCGCGCCGCGGCCCCGGATTCGCGCCCAGCCGTCGTCACGCAGCAGCCGCCAGGCCGCCGGCACCGTCATCGCGATCCCGCCGGCGAGGAGCGCCGAGGCGGCGAACGCGACCACCCTCAGCACGGAGAACGCCGCGTGGGCCGCCCCCGCTCCGGGCAGCCCCTGCTGCCAGTGTTCACTGGTCTTGGCGAGGATCGCGCCACCGATGACGAACAGGGCCCACGCCCACAGCACCAGCGAGGCGCCGCCGCGGACCTGCCGGCTCGGGTCGCCACCGCCCCGGAGCCGCTCGCGCGCGGCCGTGCGGAGCAGGTCGGCGCGCACGCGCGCTCCGGTGTCCCGGCCGTCGCGGTGCATGTCGAGAATCAGCGCGTCCAGCTCATCGCCGTATCGGCGACGCCAAGCCGCCGGAAAGAGCGCCAGCAGGGTGGTCGGACCGGGGGTGAAGCGGCGCGGCGTTCGCCTGCCGCGGCGGGTGCTCATGCGCGCGCTCCCGCGAGTGTGAGCCGCGCCGCCAGGCGGCGGCTGCCCTCGTCGGCGATCGCCCGGATCTCCGCGAGGGCGTCGCTGAGCTCCGTGGCGCCCGCGGCGGTCAGTCGATACGGCCGACGGCGGCCCGACTCCTGCACGGGTTCGATCATCTCGCGCTCCTCCAGTCGCGCAATCGCCCCGTACAGCGTCCCAGGCCCGAGCGTCACGCCGGCGAACTGCTCGATGTCCTGCAGCAGTCCGTATCCGTGCTTCTCGCCCGATGCCAGGCTCGTGAGGATCAGCAGCGTGGGATCGTTCGGTCGCGTCGATGGCATGCCCTCATACTACTACGCACGACGTAATAACGCAACACGTAGTATCAGTATCGCTGCCAACCGTGTCACTGATCGCCGTGGCGTGAGAGCACACTGAGAGGCGGCTTGCGGGTGACACGACGAGGTGCCTTCGGCGTTTACCGTGTGGTGGGTGCAACTCGTGAGACGTGATGTGTGAGGCGGCCGGCTCACCGGCGCGCGCTGCGATGCCTCGTGGCAGGTGTGCTCCTGCTCCCGGTCGCGATCCTCTCCGCGACCGCGGGCGCCGTCGTTTCCCTGCGCGGAGTCGGTGACGCGACCGCTCTCGCCCGGACGCAGATGCGGAGCCACCATGAGGGCGGCGCGATGCCGGTCCCGCGGCGGCTCGCCGCGGCGGTGATCGCCACCGAGGACGAGCACTTCGATGAGCACGTGGTGGTGAACATCGCGACCGGCATCGGTCGTGCCGGGCTGGCGCTGCTGGAGGGGCAGACGAACCCCGGAGGAGCGACGATCGACCAGCAGCTGGCCAAGGCGCTCTACGGCGAGTCCGGCGGCGTGCTCGGGGTTCTGCGGCAGATCGGGCTCGGCGTCAAGCTCGGCACGACCTATTCCCATCACGCGATCCTTGCCATGTACCTCAACGTCAACTACTACGGAAACGGCTACTGGGGAGTCCGCCAGGCGGCGGAGGGCTACTTCCGCACCGCGCCGGCGCACCTCACCTGGCCCGAGGCGGCGATGCTGGCGGGCCTGCTGCAGGCGCCGTCGGCCTACGACCCGCTGCAGCACCCCGAGCTCGCGCGTCAGCGCCAGCGCCACGTGCTCTCACAGCTGGTCGCCAACCACGACCTCACCTCGCGGCAGGCGGCTGCGGCAGCGCGTGTCCGGCTTCCCCTGCGGTGAGCTCAGGCGTTGTACGCGATCATCGACGCGCCGAACAGCACGCAGTAGATCCCGAACGGCCAGAGCGTGCCCTTCTTGAAGTAGCGCGTGAGGAAGTGGACCGTGATCACTGCGGTGACCGCGGCCGCGGCCGCGGCGATGAGCGCGGCCAGCCGTACTCCGCCCCCGCCGTTGGGCCCAAGCAGGTCGCCGAGCTTGATCAAGCCTGCGGCGAGGATGATCGGCGTCGCGAGCAGGAAGCCGTAGCGCGCCGCATCGGCGTTGTCGAGCCCGCGGGCGAGGCCGGTGGCCATCACGACGCCGTCGCGGCTGACCCCTGCGATGAGAGCGGTCGATTCGCCGAGCCCGATCCACGCAGCCTCTCGGTACTGGAGCGTCTCAAGCCGCCGGCCCGTGCCCGGCCCGGAGCCGCCCCGCGCTGTGAGCTCGCGCGCTTTGGCACGCCGCCGCAACCGCTCGGCGCCGATCAGCATGAATCCGTTGAGCGTGAGGAAGATCGCCGCGATGAGCGGCTTCGCGGTGGCGACGCGCAGCGTGTGCTCGAACGCGAGCCCGAGGATCCCGACCGGGATGCTCGCGACCACGATCAGCCAGGCGAGCCGCTCGGTCGGTGTCTGCACACTCCGCCGCCGCAGGCTCGTGAAGAACGCCCGCACGATTGCGACCCAGTCGCGCCAGAAGTAGATGAGCAGTCCGATCGCGCTGCCGACGTGCAGCATCACGATGAACGCGAGCCACGGCGATTCGGTCTGGGATTGCCAGCGCACGATGTTGTTCCAGCCGAACAGGTGCGGGAACAGCACGGTGTGTCCGAGGCTCGAGATCGGGAACAGCTCGGAGACGCCCTGGAGCACCCCGAGTACGAGCGCCTGGAAGGTCGTGATGAGCGCTCCGAAGGTCAACACCGGATCGCGCTCCGGCTGTCGGAGGGCTCGAAAGTCACAGGCGAACGCCCATTGTCAGGCATCCGCCGGAGAAGGGCAATCGGGCGCGAGGGTGAGCTTTCGGGACAATCGGTCCATCTGTGGTCGTATGCACGATCAATCCGCGGTCGCAAACCGCGCTCGCCGGCGTCCCGAAGCGGCGTCCCCTCATCACCCTCTCATCGCGCGCAGTCACGGTGGGGTGGATGTTCCGTGCGATCCGGCGTCGACCGCGGCCGGCTGCTCTTCGATGACCGTGCGGATCGCCTCCGAGGACCCCAGCAGCACGATCGCGCTCGCTGTGACCAGCCCGGCGGCGAGCAGTGTGACGAGCACTCCGACGGTCGTTCTGCCGATCGCACCCGCTCCGATCACCGGACTGAGCAGGACTGGGAGCACGATCTCGACGGCCTGTTCGGCGGGCGCCACGCGCGAGGCGGAGAGGTGCTGCAGCGCGCTCATCTCCGCGAGCAGCCCGACGCCGCCGGCCACAGCGGTGACCAGGATCCAGCCGATGATGGCGTCGGTGTCTCCGCGGTGCAGCGCCGCCGCGGCGAGCGCGGTGCTCATCCCGGAGGCCGCGAGGCTCAGCCCGCCCACCCCCGCGCTGATGCGTACGTCGAGCGGGCGCCGGCGCGCGAGCAGCGCAGCACTCGCGGCCGCGAGTGCGAACGCCGCGAACGCTACGAAGGCCCAGCTCGAGGGCCCCTTACCGAAATGGGGGGCCGGCGCGGTGGCGGCGAGCACACCGACGCCGGCGATGAGCGATGTCACCGCGGCGATGTCGCGGGCGCCGACGCGCTCGCCGAGCCGTATGCCGACGACAAGCAGCAGAATGAGGCCGAGCGCGAGCGCCGGCTGGACGACGGTAAGCGGCGCGAGCAGCAGCGATGCGGCGTGCAGCGGCCAGCCGAGCAACCCGATCGCAGTGCCGAGGATCCAACGCCGCCGGCGCAGCAGCCGGGAGATGAGAGTCGGTCGCCAAGCCCAGTGTGCCGGGGTATCGCGTGCCTCGAGTGACTGAAGCGCAACGCCGCCGTTGTAGAGCAGCCCCGCGCCGACGGCCAGCAGGGCGCCGAGCGCTACCGAGCCCATGACCGATCGCGCCGCGCTCGGTGGGACCCTCGTGGCAGCCGCACTGATCCAGTGCGCCCCGGCGATCGCGTGCCATGCGCCCCCGGTGTGTGATCTCCTCTCATTGCGCCGCCGGCTCCCGGACCAGCGAACGGTTGCCCTCACCTTCGACGATGGACCGCATGCCCAGGGGACTGCACAGGTGCTCTCGCTGCTGGCGAGCCGCAACGCCAGGGCGACGTTCTTCCTGGTCGGCGAGCAGGTGCGGCGGCTGCCGTCGCTCGCGCGGGAGATCGCCGACGCCGGTCATGCGATCGGTTTGCACGGTGACACCCACCGCTGCGAGCTGCGGCTCACACCGCGGGCGCTCGCCGACGACCGGGCGCGCGGCATGGACGCGATCCAGACCGCCACCGGCATCATCCCCGTCATTCACCGGCCGCCCTACGGGGCGTGCAGCGGCCCCGGGATCGCGCTCGCGCGGCGCGCCGGTCTGGAGACGGTGCTGTGGAGTCGCTGGGGTCGCGACTGGCGGTCGGTCGCGACCGCCGATACCGTCGTCGACGACGTGACGCGCGCCGGGGGACTCGACGGTGCCATCGTGTTGCTGCACGATGCCGACCATTACGCGGCTGCAGAGAGCTTCCGGGCGACGGTGGCGGCGCTCCCGCGGATCCTCGAGCGCTGCGCCGAGCAGCGGCTCGCCACGGTCACGCTGCAGAGAGTCGCCACGCACGGTGGGCATCGCCGCACCGATTTTCGCCAAACGTCCTGAGTTCATGGTGAGATGGCGATGCAACAACCGACACCCTCGCCGGAGGCTGAACACGTGACCACGGTCCCTGCGCACCAGGAGAGCATCCCCGACCACTCGCGGTTCGCGATTGGGTTCGACCATCGCGACCGCGCACGCCTGCATGCGCTGATCGACGAGGTGCTCGACTCTGAGCGCTGGTCTGAGGCGGCGATGACGGCCCGCTTCGAGGCCGCCTGGGAGGCATGGAACCGGCTGCCGGCAGTCGCGGTCTCGAGCTGGGCGGGGGGCGCGCTGGCCGCGCTGGATTTCGCCGGCGTCGAGGGCGAGACCGTCCTGTGTCCGTCGAACACCTTCATGGCCACTCCGCTGGCGGCGCTCCGCTCCGGCGCTCAGGTGCAGTTCGTCGATTGCAATCGTGAGGACCTGTGCATGTCGTTCGCCGATTTCGAGGCGAAGGCCGAGGCGTTCGCGCCCCGAGCGGCGATCCTCGTCCACATCGGGGGGCACATCGCCTTCGAGTCAGAGCAGATCGCCGCCTACTGCGCCGCGCACGACATCTTTCTGATCGAGGACTGCGCCCACGCCCACGGCGCGCGATGGGGGGAGCGTCGACCCGGCTGCTTCGGCGACGCGGGGGTGTACTCGCTGTACGCCACCAAGACGATCACCACCGGGGAGGGCGGCGTGCTGGTGTCACGCCGGCCCGAGGTGCTGGAGCACGCCCGGGCGTTTCGCAACTACGGCAAGCCGAGTTACGAGGTAGCTGGTCTCAATTTCCGCATGAGCGAGTTCACCGCCGCGCTCGGCATGCTGCAGACTGAGCGCATGGAGGAGATCGTCGCCTGGAAGAACTCGGTCGCACGTCGCGTTCTGGACCCCGTCCATCCGAGCCGTCTTGAGCTGCCCGAGGGCATGACCTCGGGTCTGTACAAGTACATCGTCTTCGACTGGCTCGAGCGCTCGACCGGCCGTGTCTACGACGAGCCGTGTCATCGGACCATGGGTCACGCGGTCGATCTGCCCAACTCCGACTGGGTCGCATCACATCATTCCTGCGTGCCGCTGTACTACCGGCCTGGTGACGCGGTCCTCGCCGCGGCGCGCAGCGAGGGCGGTGGGAGCCCCTCGTGAGGGTGCTCGTCACCGGGGGCGCGGGCTTCATCGGCTCCCACGTGGTCGACAAGCTGCGCGCGGCCGGCCACGAGCCGGTGATCTTCGATCTGCGCGAGTCCCCGTGGCACGACGCGACGGTGGAGTCGGTGCGCGGCTCGATCTTCCACCGCGACGTGCTGGAGCGCGCCCTGCACGGCTGCGACGCGGTCGTCCACCTCGCCGCGGTGGCCGACGTGGGGGAGGTCCACGCCTGGCCCGAGGACTCCGAGCGGGTCAACTCGGGGGGGACCGTCGCGGTGCTCGAGGCGTGCCGGCAGGTCGGAGTGACGCGGATTGTCTTCGCCTCGACGATCTGGGTCTACTCCGACTGCGAGGCGGAGGCGGTCGACGAGGAGACGCTGCTGCCGGCGCCGAGACACCTCTATACGAGTACCAAGCTCGCCGGTGAGCTGTACTGCCACGCCTATCAGCAGCTCTACGGGATCGATTACACGATCCTGCGCTTCGGGATCCTGTTCGGCCCACGAGCCCGCGAGGCGGCCGTGATCCCCGCCTTCGTGAACAAGGCGCTGAAAGGCGAGCCGCTGACGCTGGCCGGCGATGGTCTGCAGTCCCGGCGCTTCGTCTATGTCGAGGATCTCGCCGAGGGGGTCGTCGCCGGGCTCGCCGACGTGGCCGCCAACCGCGTCTACAACCTCTCGGGCGAGGAGACGGTGACGATCAGGCAGATCGCCGAGACCGTGCAGGCGTTGGTCGGGGAGGCCGAGATCGTCCACACGGCGGTCCGGCCGGGCGACTTCGGCGGCAAGGTCGTGTCCTCGGCGCGTGCCCGCGAGGAACTCGGGTGGACGGCGGCGACGCCGTTCGCCGAGGGCGTTCGCCGCTACGTGGAGTGGCGCCAGGCGCAGCCCCTCGTCCCGGTGGCCGCGCCGCCGGCGGCGACGGCCCCGGCTGGTGAGCCCGACGCCGCAGCGCTGGAGCGCAGGGTGGTGATCATCTCGGCGGACATCGGCGAGGGCCACGATCTGCCCGCGCGCGCGATCGCGCGCGAGCTGCGGGATGAGGAGCCCGACGTCCAGGTCTCGGTCGTCAACGGGCTGCCCGCGATGGGGTCGATCCTCACCAGGGTCCTACGGGACAACTCGCGCGTCATGTTCCGCTGGGCGCCCTGGCTGTTCGAGCTGCAGTACCTGCTGCTCATGTACTTCGCCCCTACGCGGTGGCTGGCCCGGCGCGGGCTGACGGCGTTCGGTGGCCGCGGGTTGATGCGTCTGATCAGGGCACATGATCCGGACGTGATCATCTCCACCTACCCCGGGGTGACTGCGGTGCTCGGTGAGCTGCGTCGACGCGGTCGGCTTCAGGTCCCCTGTTACTCGGCGATCACCGACCTGGCCGGCCTGCAGCACTGGGCCCATCCTGGGATCGACCTTCACTTCGTCACCCACCCGGAGTCGGTCGAGGAGGTCGAGCGGATCGCGGGCCCGGGCAGCGCGCGCTGGGCCCGGCCACCGACATCGCCGGCGTTCCTCGCGGCCCGCTCGCGACCGCAGGCACGCCAGGCGCTCGGCCTCCCGGTCTCGGGGGAGGTGATCGTCGTCTCAGGCGGAGGCTGGGGTGTCGGCGATGTCGTCGGCGCCACCCGTGCCGCGCTCGAGATTCCCGACGCGGCGGTGCTGTGCCTGTGCGGGCGCAACGAGCGGCTGCGCGGAGAGGTCACGATGCGCTTCGCCGACGAGTCTCGGGTGCGGGTGATCGGCTTCACCGACCAGATGGGCGACGTGCTCGCCGCCGCCGATGTCCTGATCCACTCCACCGCGGGCCTCACGGTGCTCGAGGCGATCATTCGCGGCTGTCCCGTCATCTCCTACGGCTTCGGCGTCGGACACGTTCGTGCCTCCAACCGCGCGCTCAGACGCTTCGGCCTGGCGCAGGTCGTCAGTCGCCGCGACGCGCTCGTCCCCGCGATCAGAGGCGCACTCGAGTCGCGATCCGATCCCGATCCGAGCTTCGCCATGCGCCCCTCGACCGCGTCGCTCGTGCTTCGCGGGGAGCGTCGGGCGGTCCTGCGGCCGGCCTGGCGTACGCGCCGTGTCCGGGCGGGGCTGAGCGCCGCGGCCGCGGCCCTCGTGCTCGCCTGGCTGGTGTCCACCGGAACCGCCTACAGCGTGGTGTCGCACATCGTCCACAACGGTCCCGTGACCGCCGTGAACACGTCCGTCGCCCAGGTCGGGGTGATGGTCGACACGAGTGCCGGCAGCGTGTCCGAGCTCGCCGCCGCGCTCGCGGCGCGGGGGATGCACGTGTCGTTCGCCCTGGACCAGCCGTCCGCGGCGGCCGATCGCGCCGCGAGGACGTTCGGCGACCAGACCCTGCCGCGGCTTGCCGACGGCGGCGTGCTGCGCTGGCTGCGTACCCCCGCTCGACTGCACGCGCTGATGCACGCGCTCGGCGAGCATCACCACTTCCTGTATGCCTCCAACCACCCGAGCCTCGGGCAGTGGTTCCTGGCCCACGGGGCGGGAGGGCGGCCGATCGCGGGCAAGCTCCGTCTTCAGGACCTTGACGATCTCACCGCGCACCTGCGCGCGGGCGAGGTGATCGAGGTCGCGCCGCACGCCTCCGGCGTGCTGGCGATGCTCGCCCAGCTGCAGGCCGATCTGCGCGCCCACCACCTGCGGGCGGTGCCGGTGGGCCGGCTCATGCGCGACGCCGGTCAACCGGTCTGAGCCGCGGCCTGCGGTCGGCGCCCAGCCTGGATCAGGACGCCGACGCTTTGGCGAACGCGGTGAACGCCTCGATCACGCTGCGCAGATGGTCGTGCATCGCCTTCTCGGCTGCGGCGGAGTCGTGGTTGACGACGGCCTCGACGATCGCCTCGTGCTGCGGCAGGGACACGGCCGAGCGGCCGGGCACGAGCGAGAGGGTGAACTGGTGGCGGACGGTGAGGCCCCGCAGCTGCTCGAGCAGCTGCGCGGCGATGGTGTGCCCGGAGATCTCTCGCAGCGTCGCGTGCAGTGTCACGTTCAACTCGCTGTAGCGCATCAGCTCGCCGTTCTCGACCGCGCTGCGCATGTCTTTGGCGAGCTGCCGGAGCTCCGCGGCCTGACCGCGCGTCACCCGCTGGGCCGCTCGGGCCGCCTCATGGCCCTCGAGCAGCATCCGCACCTCGGTGATCTCGATGGCCTCGCCGAGGCTGACGTCTCGCACCCGCGCGCCGCGATTGCGCTGGAACTCGACCAGGCCCTGGGCCGCCAGGTCCTGCAGAGCGGAGCGGATCTGGAAGCGCGAGGCGCCGAACCGCTCGCACAGGTCCGCCTCGATCAGCCGCTGGCGCGGCGCAAAGCTGCCGTCGAGGATCGCAGCCCGGATCCGGTCGGAGAGGGTGGGCCTCGGGCTGTCGTCTGGGTTCATGGCTGCTCGCGCGATCCCCTGTGGTCCGACGGCCCGCACAGCGTAGGTTGAGGTTTCGCTGATTGTCAACAGTGCTGTGATGATCGGGTTCGGATGCTGGGCTACCCCGCACAAATCTGAGGCACGATTGTTGACATTCTGGAGGAGGCCGTCTGTACTACAGGCTGTGAGCAGTCGCAGGATGCTGGTGATCGGCGCGCATTCCGCGGACTTCGTCTGGCGCGCGGGCGGGGCGATCGCGGTGTGCACGGCGGCCGGTGGCCAGGCACAGGTGGTCGCGCTCTCCTACGGCGAACGGGGCGAGTCGGGTGAGCTGTGGAAACAGGAAGACCAGACGATCGAGAACGTCAAGCGAGTCCGGCACGGCGAGGCCGAACGCGCGGCTGCGCAGCTCGGCGCATCCTTTCGCGCATTGGACCTCGGCGACTATCCGCTCGAGATCGATGCGGAGGCGCTGCTGCAGGTCGCGGACGTCATCCGCGAGTTCGCGCCGGATGTCCTGATCACCCACACCGATACCGACCCCTTCAACCCGGATCATCCGGTTGCGCACCGCGCGGTCGACCGGGCGCGCAGCCTTGCCGCGGGCGCGGGGGTGCCGAGCTCGTTCGGGACGATCGGTCCGCCGCAGCTGTTCCTGTTCGAGCCCCATCAGCCCGAGCTCTGCAACTTCACGCCGACGACGTTCGTCGACATCACCGCGGTGATCGATCTCAAGGTGGCGGCGATGGCGGAGATGAAGGCGCAGGCGTATCTGCAGACCTACTACCGCGAACGCGCCGATCACCGTGGTAACCACGCGCGTCGGGCCTCGGGTGATCAGTCGATTCGCCAGGCCGAGGCGTTCCAGCGCGTGATTCCCCAGGTGGTGAGCGAGCTGTGAGCGCGTCGACGGAGACGCTGCTGGAGCTGGCGCGGCTGGGCTCGGCGACGGTGTACGAGGCTGGTGGCCGCGGGCGCTTCGTCGACGCGGACCTGCACCAGATCGTCCCCGGCTCACGGGTCGCCGGTCCGGCGCGGACGGTGCTCTGCGGGCAGGACGACAACCTGATGGTCCACGCCGTGATGGCGTCGGTGCAGCGCGGGGAGATCATCGTGCTGGCGATGCCCGAGCCGCGACCGGTCGCGCTGGTCGGCGACCTGATCGCCACACAGGCCCTCACCCAGGGCGCCGCCGGGATGCTGATCGACGCGGCGGTGCGCGACGTCGAGGAGTTGCGCGAGCTCGGCCTGCCGATCTGGTCGCGCTGGGTCCGGGTGCACGGTGCGGCCAAGGACGTGGCTGGAACGATCGGCGAGCCGGTCACGGTCGGCGGGACGACGATCAACGGTGGCGATGTCCTGGTGATGGACGCCGACGGGGTGGCGGTGGTGGAGCCCGACCGGGCCGAGTCGGTGCTCGACGCCTCGCTTGAACGGGAATCGCGTGAGGCGGACAAGCGCGAGCGGCTTCGCGCCGGCAGCCTTTCCTACGATCTGGACGGCCTGCGCCAGCGGGTCGAGGGCTGACCGCCGGCGGCGCGTGGGCGCGATCGTGGACAACAACGCGCTCAGCCGCGACATCGCGCACATCCATCACGCCGAGCTGCTCACGCCGTATCCGGAGCGCAGCGAGCGGTTCTTCGTCGAGCTGTTCGGGATGCAGGTGGTCGCGCGCAAGGGCCAGTCGGTGTTCCTGCGCGGCTGGGGCGAGACGCAGGTCTACGGGCTGAAGCTCACCGAGGCGCCGTTGCCCGGTCTCGGGCACCTGGCGCTGCGGGCGTGGGACGGGGAAGGCCTCGCGCGGCGGGTGGCGGCGATCGAGGCGACGGGGCTCGGCGAGGGCTGGAGCGAGGGCGACCTCGGGCACGGTCCCGCCTACCGCTTCCGCGATCCGGACGGCCACGTGATGGAGGTCCTGCACGAGGCTGAGCGCTATGTGCCGCCCGAGGCGCTGCGCCCGCGGCTGAAGAACGTCCCCCAGCGCCACGTTGACCGTGGCGCGGCCGTCAAGCGCCTGGACCACGCCAACCTGCTCGGCGCCGACGTGACCGCGTGCCGAGAGTTCTCGGTCGGGACGCTCGGCTGCCGGCTGTATGAGCAGGTGATCCTCGACTCCGGCGAGGAGGCGGGGGCGTGGATGAGCTTCACGATCGCCGCCCACGAGCTGATCTACACCGCCGATCACGCCGGAGGCCACGGCCGCTTGCATCATCTGGCGTGGTTCGTGGACACCCGTGAGGAGCTGCTGCGAGCCGCCGATCTGTTCCTCGACGCCGATGTCCCGATTGAGGCCGCGCCGTCCAAGCACGCGGTCGCCCAGGGGATGTTCCTGTATGTCTACGAGCCAGGGGGCAATCGCGTCGAGGTGACGACCGGGACCCACTTCATCTACGACCCGGACTACGAGCCGGTCGTCTGGACCGAGGCCGAGCGCCGGCGAGGCCAGGCGTGGGGAGTGGCCACGGTCCCGACGTTCCACACCTACGGCACGCCGGATCTCTCCGGCGGCTCACCGGGCCCGCCGATCCCCCCGACCAGCCAGATTCCCGGTCCCGGCGTCTAGGGCCGGCAGCGGATCAGCGCGCCGTCCACGCGCGCAGGCTCTCCAGCGAGCCCGTGTTGAGGACCTGCGCAGCGGTCGCCCATCCCCGGCGGGCGGTGGCGACCGAGAACTCCATGTTGGCCAGGCCGGCGACCGAGTGGGCATCCGTGGAACAGACGACGCGGGCGCCTGCCCGGAGAGCGTCGCGCACGTGCTCGCCGCTCAGGTCCAGCCGCGGTGGGAGCCCGTTGACCTCGAGCGCGACCCCGTGCTCGACCGCGACCGCGTAGACCTGGTCGAGATCGACCGCGCTCTCCGGCCGGCGGGTGAGAAGCCGGCCGGTTGGATGGCTGAGGCAGCTGACGTGCGGGCTCGCCAGCGCGTGACAGACGCGCGCCGTCATCTCGCGGGCCGGCATGCGCTGGCCGCCGTGGACGCTGACCTGGACCCAGTCGAGCTCGGCGAGCACATCGTCGGGGAGGTCGAGGCGGCCGTCAGGCAGGATGTCGCATTCGATTCCGCGCAGCACGACGAACGGCGACAGCGCCTGGTTGGCGGCCGCTATCTCCTCAGCCTGCCGGCGCACCGCGTCGGCGTCGAGCCCCTGGACCGCGCCCACCGCGGGGGTGTGGTCGCAGATCGCCATGTACTCATAGCCGCGCTCCCTTGCGGCGCGGCCCATCTCCTCGACACTCGCGCGGCCGTCGGACCACGTCGAGTGGCAGTGCAGGTCGCCGCGGATCGACGCGAGCTCGACGAGTTGGGGTGGGTCCCCGCGGAACGGACCGTCGCGCAGCTCCGGCGGGCACCAGGGGATGCCGAGCGCCGCATAGACGGCGGACTCGTCGGGCAACTCGGGCAGCGGCTCCAGCGCTTGCACATACGCGGGCGTTCCGGTGCAGCGGATGAGCTCGGTCCCAGAGCGCTCGGGTGGGGCGAGGACCAGCTCGACTGCCACACCCTCGACGGTCACCCCGAGCGCGCGCCGCTCCTCACGCTCGGCGAGCGCGACGATCTGCGGCAGGGCGGCGAAGCGATCGAGCACCGGTCCGCCCTCGCGCGCCTCGCAGACGACGGACAGGTGCTCGCAGAGCTCGCGGCGCCGGCGCACGTCACCGGCCGGCCGGCCCTCGAGCGCCGCCGCGATCCCGTCGACGAGCTCGATCGCCCGGTTGAGCAGCAGACCGGTGCGCGCGGGCGGCTCGGCGTCACGAGCGAGCGCACCGAGCAGGCGCGCCTCGGTCTTCGGCCCCACCCCGGGTACGGCGCGGAGTCGCCCGGCGGCCGCCGCCTCGCGCAGCTGCTCCGGGGTGTGCACGTCGAGCCCGCGGGCCAGCTCGAGCGCGCGGTGGGCGCTCACGCCGAGGTAGCGCAGCAAACCGACCAGTCCTGGGGAGAGCTCACGCTCGAGTTCGGCCAGCTCGGCGATCTCGCCCGTCTCGAGCAGCTCGCGCAATCGCGCCTCGATGCCTGAGCCCACGCCACGCAACTCGCGCACGCGCCCGCTGCTCACGAGCTCGTCGATCGGCACCGCGGTTCCACGGATCCCCTCGGCAGCGCGGCGATAGGCGCGAGCCGCGTACGGGTTGGCGTCGCTGAGCTCCAGCAGCATCGCAAACGCCTCCAGCCGGTCCGCGATCTCGCCGTTCTCCACGGGTGGAGTCTGCCGCAGCCTCGCGCTCAGCGCGGGCCCCAGTCCGTGGCCCGCCGGTCACCGATCCAGCTCACGAGCAGCGCGAGCATCGCCATCCCGATCGCCAGCACGACACAGGTGAGCGCGACGTGCTCGTAACCGCCCTTGCGCCTGGGGTCCAGAAACGGATACGGGTACCACTGCACGATCGGTCCGCGGAGGAGGGAATAGGCGAGGTACGCGAGTGGCCCGGCCAGCCAGCTCAGCGCGGACGAGCGGGACGTGCGCGGCCAGGGATCGAACAGGATCCAGTCGAGGATCAGCACCAGCGGAACGACGCGGTGCAGCACGTCGTTGACCCACACCGCGGTCAGCCCGACGTCCTGATGCGCCAGCAGCGCGGCGTAGACGATCCCGGTGATGGTGATGTAGAGCGTCGCGGCCGCTCGCACCGTTGACCACCCGGGTGAGTCCGGATCGGCGAGGCTGCCCCCGAGCAGCACCGCGCAGGCGAGGATGTTGCTCTCGATCGTGAAGTAACTGAAGAAGTGACCGAGATGCGGGGAGCCGTCCGCGGCGTCGGCGAGGGCTGCGGCGTCGAGCAGCGCAACGATCAGCCTCGCCACGCGTACGCCCGCTCGTCCCGGCCGCGTCATCGTGCCATCAAATCAGGCTCACGAACGCGCGTCGCCACCACCGGCGTCAGACCTGAGCCATGACGCTACAGATTTACTTATAGATCTAGACTCAGCGCAGGTACGCTCATGACGTGGAGGCTCGACGGATTCCCGCCCCCGCGCGGATGCGTCCGGCGAGCGCGTCGCCCGCGCGAACGCGCGCTGGTACTTCACCGGCCTCGCCGCCTCGCTCGTCGGCAATAGCGCGATGTCACTCGTTGCCGGGATCTGGGTCAAGTCGCTCACCGGGTCCAGCGCGCAGGCGGGGCTGGTGGGGGCGTGCGTGTACGCGGCGACGCTCCTCGCCCCGCTCGCGGGGCTGATCGCCGACCAGCTGCCGCGTCGTCGGCTGCTGCTCTGCCTCAACCTGGCCGCGGCCGCGACGGTGGCGCTGCTGCTGTTCGTCCACACCCGGCGCGCGGTGTGGCTCATCTTCGCGGTGATGGCCGCGTACGAGGTGGAGTCGACGCTCATGAATCCAGCGGAGGATGCGCTCTTCGCGCAGATGTTCAGCACCGAGTTCCGGCGGCGGATCAACGGCTGGCGGCTGACGATTCAGGAGACCGGAAGGCTGGCGTCGCCGTTGCTCGGTGCGGGGCTCTTCGTGCTGCTCGGCGGCGGGGCGGTGGCGGCGCTCGACGCCGCCAGCTTCGTGCTCGCGGCGCTCGTGATCACACGCCTGCGCGTCGACGAGGCCGATGTCGCCGAGGCCGCGCGCGCCGAGCCCTGCCGGCGTCCCGTGCGGCGCGGCCTCATCCATATCCGGCAGACACCGGGCCTGCGGCAGGTCGCCGTCGCGGCGACGCTGGTGATGGCGCTCTCCGGGCTCGGCGTCGCCGCGTTATCGGCCGGCCGGGTGATCGGGCGGCTCGGGGAACCGGTGCTGGCGGTCATCGGCCTGGTGAACTTCGCGGCGGGCGATCTGCTGCGGGCGACGGGTTGGCTGCCGGCCGTCGCATGCGGGTCGTTCGTGCTCGGATTCGCTCTGCCCTATGTGTTCCTGGCGACCCTGAGCCTCGCCCAGCGTCACGAGGACGCTGTCAATGCGATGCTTGTCGGCGAATGCCAACGAGATCCCGCACGGTTCCAGGCGCGCAGGAGCCCACGCAGGCGCCGTTGTGCGGCGTCGCGCCACCGCCCTCGCGACCCGTCAACGGCCACCATGTCGGCGTCGGCTGAGACACCGGCCGAGCATCCGGTGCCCTCCGAGCGGGCCCGCGAGGCGGTGCGGGGCGGTTTTGACCCGCATGTCCACGTCGCGCCTGACTTCGCGCCGCGCCGGATCACCGACCTGGAGCTCGCCGCGCGCTGCGAGGCGGTCGGCCTTGCCGGGTTCGGCCTGAAGTCGCACTACACGGCCACCCACGAGCGCGCGGCGGTCGTCACCGCGGCGCATCGGGGGATCCGGGCGCTCGGCACGATCACGCTCAACCACGCTGTCGGAGGTCTCAACGCGACGGCGGTCGAGGTCGCCGCCCGCCAGGGAGCGCGGATCGTGTGGCTGCCGACGGTGAGCTCGCCGCAGGAGCACGCCGAGGTCGAATCGACCGATCCCGACGGGAAGGTCCCCGTCTGGGTTCGCTTCGAGCTCGAGCTCCGGGCGGCCGGCGTCCGTCCCGGCCCGGTGCCGGTTCTCGACGGGGCCGGGCGTCCGCTGCCGGCGCTGCTGGAGGTCCTGGAGGTGGTGGCCCACCACGGCATCGTGCTCGCCACCGGGCACCTCTCGCAGGCGGAGATCGTCGCCGTGGTCGCGGCGGCGGTCGATGCCGGGGTGGAGACGATCGTGGTCACCCATCCTGAGTTCCCGTCGCAGTCGATCCCGCCCGCCGTGCAGCGCGAGCTCGCCGATCGCGGGGCGCTGATGGAACGTGCGTTCACGACGCCGTACACCGGCAAATGCACCTGGGAGGCGGTGTTCGAGGCCACCCGTGCCGTCGGCGCGGCCCGCACGGTGTGGGGATCGGACCTCGGCCAGGTGTTCAATCCACCCGTGGAGGACGGGCTGGCGATCATGGCGGACCGGTTCCTGGAGGCCGGGTTCAGCGAGGAGGAGGTCCGGCTGATGGCCGTCGAGAACACGCGGCGCCTGGCGGGCGCCGGCTGAGACGCCGGCGGCGGCAGGCCGGTAGGATCGCCGCCAGATGAGGTCGTGGGCCCGCCCAGTTCGACGACGCGTGGCCGCGACGCCCCTCGCCGTTGCGATGGCCATCTCGGTGGTCGCGTGCGGCGGCTCGTCCCCGGCCGGTGGCGGCGGGGCCCCGCCCGCATCGACCTCGCACACCGCGACCTCGCCGGCGCACACCTCCCCGGCGGCGACAACGACCGCGGCGGCCACACAGGGCTCGAGCACCTCCGCGCCCACCTCGAACGCGGGTGCGGACGGGTCCGGATCCTCCGCCACCGCCGGGCTGGCGGTGTTCACCAGCGCGGGCTGCGGCTCCTGCCACACGCTCGCCGCCGCCCACGCGACCGGGGACGTCGGACCGAACCTCGACGACCTGAAGCCCTCCGAGGCGCGCGTCGCCCGCCAGGTCACGGCCGGCGGCGCGGCGATGCCGAGCTTCGCCGGCAGGCTCTCCAGGGCGCAGATCGCAGCCGTCGCCAAGTTCGTCGCTTCGGCCGCCGGATGACCGTCGAGGTCGAGGACTCCCGGCTGGAGGGGCTGATCGTCCCCGACGAGCACGTGCGCCGGCTGTGGACTGGCGGGGAATGGACCGAAGGTCCCGTCTACGTCCCCGCGGAGGACTGCGTCTACTGGAGTGACATCCCGAACGACCGCGTGCTGCGCTGGAGCGAGGCGGATGGAGCGGGGGTGGCGTTGCACCCGGCCGGATACGCGAACGGGCACACGCTCGACCACCAGGGCCGGATCGTCCGCTGCGAGCATGGCGGGCGGCGGGTGAGCCGCGTCGAGCGGGACGGGTCGCTGCGGACGCTCGCCGATCGCTACGCCGGGGGTCGGCTCAACTCGCCCAACGATGTCGTCGTCAAGTCCGACGGCGCGATCTGGTTCACAGATCCGCCGTACGGGATCATCTCCGACCACGAGGGCCACAAGGCCGACTCCGAGCAGGCGGGCTGCTTCGTGTTCCGCTGTGACCCGGCCGACGGCGCGCTCACCCTCGTCAGCGACGCGCTGCAGGATCCCAACGGGCTCGCCTTCTCGCCTGACGAGTCGATCCTCTACGTCTCGGACACCTCGGCGGATCGACACGAGGGAGGGCGCCACCATCTGTTCGCCTTCGATGTGGTCGGAGGCACGCGGCTTGAGAATGAGCGCGTGTTCGCGGTCTGCGATCCCGGCCTGTTCGACGGCTTTCGCGTCGACGTCGACGGCAATCTGTGGACCTCAGCGGGCGAGAGCGTCGAGATCTACGCGCCCGACGGGGTGCGGCTCGGACGGATCCCGATGCCCGAGGTCGTCTCCAACTGCACCTTCGGCGGCCCGGCCGGCACGACCCTGTTCATCACTGCGACGCGCTCGCTCTACGCGTTGACGGTCGCCACCACCGGCGCGACCTTCGTGCCGGCGGGGGCCGGCTCGCCCAGGTAGTACCCCTGGCCGTAGCCGCAGCCGAGCGCGCGCAGCAGCTGCATCTGACGCCGGCTCTCGATCTCCTCGGCGACGACGCGGACTCCGAGGCTTGAGGCGAGCGCGATGATCATGCGCACGAACGGGCGGCTCGTGCCATGCGGCTCGATGTCGTCGACGAAGGGGCGGCCGAGCTTCAGCCAGTCGAGCGGCAGGCCGCGGAGCTGGCTGAGTGAGGAGTAGCCGGTACCGAAGTCGTCAAGCGCCAGCTGCACTCCGAGGCCGCGCAGCTGCTGCAGGATCGCCACGCAGCGAGCCGGGTCGGTGAGCAGCACGCTCTCGGTGATCTCGAGCACGAGCCGGTGGGGATCCAGGCCACTCTGCTCGAGTGCCGAGTGCACGCCGGGGAGGAATCCGTCATCACGAAGCTCGATCGGAGAGATGTTCACGTGGACCGCCGGCGTGAGCCCGCCGTCGGCCTCCCAGGTCTGCGCCTCGCGGCACGCCCGGTGCAGGATGCGCCGGCCGAGCGGGACGATGACCCCGAGCTCCTCGGCGACCGGGATGAACGAGGTCGGCCCGATCATCCCGCGCGGCCCGTCGATCCAGCGAACGAGCGCCTCCTGCGCGGTGAGGGCGCCGGTGTCCATGTCGACGATCGGCTGGTAGTACACCGAGAACGCGTCGCGCTGGGTCGCCTCGCGCACCCGCCGGCGCAGGCCGTGCTGGTGGAGCACCGAGACCTCCATGCCGGACTCGAACAGCTGGTAGCCGGCGCGCTTGGCCTGCTTGGCGCGATACATCGCCAGGTCGGCGTTGCGGATCAGCTGCTCGGAGGTCATCCCGTCGGTCTCGCCGAGCGCGATCCCGATCGAGACCCGCACCAGATGCAGCTCGCCGGCGATCGAGAAGCGCTCCTCCATCCGTCCGTCGATGCGCTCGGCGATCTCGACCGCATGTGCCTGGGTGGCGCCGTCCTCCAGCAGGACGGCGAACTCGTCGCCGCCGAGCCGGGCGAGCGTGTCGGTCGGCCGCACGCAGTCGCTCAGGCGCCCGGCGATCGCGATCAGCAGCTCGTCGCCGGCCGCGTGGCCCAGCGTGTCGTTGACCATCTTGAACTCGTTGACGTCGATGAAGATCACAGCGGTGCCGTCGCCGGCGCGGCCGAGCGCTCGGTCAAGGCGCTCGGAGAACAGCGAGCGGTTGGCGAGGCCGGTGAGCGGGTCGTGGGACGCCTGATGCTCGAGCTCGGACTGCAGCATCCGCAGCTGCCACACCGTGTGTCCAAGTCGATCGTTCTCCAGAGCGACGCTCGTGTTGGCGGCGAGCGTCTCGAACAGCTTCACGTCGTCGGCGCCGTAGTGCTCCACCACGCCGGATGGATCGCCCAGCGCGATCGCGCCGATGCAGTTGTGCTCGCCCTGGAGCGTCGCGAACAGCCCGGCGCCGAGGCCGCGCGAGCGCAGGTAGTCCTTGAGGAACGGGTCCGTGATCTCCCGGGCGGCGCAGGCGGCCGGGGAGGCGTTCATCGCCTCGCCGAGCGGACCCGCGAGGTCGGTCCCAAGCGGCTCCAGCAGGGTGGCGTTGCCTGCGGCGTCGATCGTCGTGCGCAGCGCCTCGTCACCGTCGGGCGAGAAGAAGATGATCTCGGCGGTCTCGGCCCGGAATGCCTCCAGGGAGCGGGTCAGCAGGCTCACGAACGCCTCGCCCGTGCCCGCCGAGCCCGACAACGCCCGGGCGGTGTCGTAGAGGAACTCAAGCCGGCCGTGGCGCGCGCGCTGGGCTGCGTAGGCGCGCATCGTGGCGAACATCGCGAGCACCGGCACCACGAGCAGAACGGCCGTCCGCCAGTCGTTCTCCACCAGCCGCGCGGCGCACAGCCCGAGCGACGTGTTGGCGAGCGTGACCGTGAGGTCGGTCCGCATCGAGGAGAAGACCCGGTCGAGGGTGAGCCGGCCCTCCGACAGTGAGACTGCGACGGTGATCATCAGCACCGCACATGCGGAGGCCGCGGTCGCGGCGGCCGCGGCGGCCAGCCAGATGCGCGGATCCGAGGTGGATGCGCTCCCACCGATCGCGTGGAACGTGATCACTGCCAGGCAGCCGCCGAGTGCGAACTCCGCGGCGTTGAACACCAGGCGGACCGCCGGCAGGCGCAGGATCACCAGCGCGCACGCGCGCCCCACCGTATAGGCGATCACGATCGTCCAGCCGCCCGAGTAGAGCAGCGCGAACACGAGCGGGATCTCGCCGAGCGACATCGAGTGCGAGCTGCGGCGGAAATGCACGTGCACCACGAGGTGCTCGGCCAGCGCGAAGCCGATCGCCAGCGCCCACACGGGCAGGTGCATCGAGGACGGGACGGCGCGCAGCGAGCCCGCCCCCCCGACCGTGAGCAGGAGCGCGGCTCCCGCCAGCATCGCCGCGCTGAGCAGCCAGATACTGGCCTCGCCGCGCGCAAGCGCGCGCATGAGCGCGCGCCGCCGCGGCGCGCTCAGCGCGCCGTCACCGGTCACGGTGTGACTCATTCGCTACCGCCAGCTGGCGGCATCCGGCTGCGCGATGCCGCCCCAGTCGCTGGGGTCAGTCGGGTCGGTGCTGTCGGTTGACGACGTGTCATCGCTGGTCGAGGTCGTGGTGTCCGTCGAGCTCGTCGCCGGCGTAGCGACGGAGTTCGCCGAGCTGTCGCCGGTCCCTGCCGTCGATGTGTCGGTGGTGGCCGACGGGTCGGGGGCGACAGCGGAGGAGCCGGCGGCGGCCGTCGTGGCGGTGGTTACGGTCACGGGGGTCGCGGCCGGGGCCTGCGAGGTGTCATCGGCGCGCGCGAGCCCTGGCATCGCGAGGACGAACGCGGCGACGAGTGAGGCGATGGCGGGGACGATCCAGCCGTGGATCCGATTCCGATGCAGCGAGGTCATGGCATTCCGTTCCTTCGACGAGGGCAGCATTCACGACCTCCACTCAGGTCGCTCTCCATCTACAACCCGTGTCGGCACCGGCCGCGAAAGCTTGAGCAATGGATCGCAGAATCCGTAGTGACTACGGATGAGGGTTGAGAGTGAAAGGCAGGCTGCGGTCGGGTTGCTGAGCTTTGACCCGACCAAAGTGCAGGTCGAGATGTTGAACTTTGCAGCGGTTGGACGCCCTCGGCGTGGCCGGATCGAACGCGGCGAGGTCAGCCGGCGAGCGTCGGCGGAGCCGGCGGGATCGGCTCTGCGCTCTGGATCGGCGCGGCGGAGCGGACGCGCCGGGCGATCGGCAGCCCGCACAGTGTCACCCCCGAGAGCAGCAGGAACGCCGCCACCGGGGTCCCGCTCACGAGGCCCACGGCCACCGCCACGATGAGCCCTCCGAGGTTGCCCATCAGCAGCAGGATGCCCGTGGCGACGCCTCCGGCGCTGCCCATCCGCCGCTCGGTGAGCTCCAGGATCACCGGCAGTGCCGCAAGGAGCAGGAAGCCGACCACCGCGATCGCCACGAAGTCGAACACGGTGACCGCGTGTGCGATCGCCAGCAACGCCATCGCGACTGCGACGCACACGACGGCGAGCGTGAGGTACCCGCGCTGGGCACCTCGCCGCGCGACGATCGGCGGGTTGATCGCGCAGCCCGCGACGCCCGCCAGCAGCATTCCGGCGAGCATCAGGCCGGCGGCAGTCGACGAGATGTGGTCGTGGTGGAGGATCGGCTGCAGGTAGGTGCTGACCGCGACGAACACGCCGACGCCGACGAACATGATCCCCGACAGCCAGCGGACCATCGACACGCTCCACGCCGCGCGCAGCTCCGCCAGCCCGGCCCCGGCTGCCGGCCCCGACTCGGCGGGCGGCGTGCGCAGGCCGACGGCGAGCGTGAGCAGCGCGGCGCAGCCGATCGCGGCCTCGACGGCGAGCAGCAGCCTGATGCCGTGCGGCGCCTCGAGCAGCGGACCGAGCACGAGCGCGACGATGGCGCCGAGGAACTGCGCCGCCGATCCGATCGCGATTCCGACCGCGCGCTGGGACGGCGGCAGATAGCCGGTGGCGATCTTCGTGATCGCGTTGAGCACGAGCGGTTGAGCGCAGGCGCCGATCAGCTGTCCCGCCATGGCCCAGGCGTACGTCGGGGAGACGAGGCGGACAACGCCGCCGAGCGCCGCGAGCGCCGCACCGAGCATGAGCGTCGATCGAAACCACCGGTCCAGCGCGAGCCCCGCGGGCAGCGCGATCACGACGTAGAGGAGCGGAAAGACGTTCGCCAACCAGCCGATCGAGTCCTTGGAGACGCCGTAGTCCCGCGCGACGTCGGTGTCGATCGGCGCAAAGGTGAGCCACAGCAGCTGGGTGACCAGAACGACGAGCGCGAATGCGATCACCACCGCCCACTCGGCCGGCTGGGTCTCCGGTTCGGATATCGGCGGGTCCATCAGCGATTCGGTGGACATGCCGTCAATCATCGCCGACCATGCCCAGTCGCTCGGCGACATACGCCCGCAGCGCGCAGGCCCCCTCGACCAACAGCAGCGGGTCTCCGTCACGGTCGACCCGGAACGCCTCCCGCAGCATCCCGTCGCCCAGCAGCGTGACCACTCGTGCGACGGTCGCTCGGAGCTCCGCGTCCGACGCCGGATGAGTGACGTCGAGGATCCTTCGCACGGAGCCCGCGACGCGTTCGCGGCTCGGGCGCGTCGCCTCGCGCAGCTCCGCGGTGCGCAGCTCGCCGAACCACAGCGCCAGGAAGCCCGGTCGCTGCCGGAACCCCGTCGCGAGTGCCGCGAACGCCTCGCCGATCGGGTCGCCGAGCTCCCGCGCCTCGGCGCGGTCAGCGATGACCGCGACGAGCTCGGAGAGCTCGCTCCAGTGACGCAGTGCGAGCGCGAGCGCGATCGAGTCCTTGTCCGGGAACCAGTGGTACAGCGATCCGATCGAGACGCCGGCGGCTTCGGCGATCGAGCGGGTGCCGATCACGCCCTCGCCCGCGAGCACTGCGTCGGCGGCGTCGAGGATCCGCTCGACGCGTTCCTGGGCGCGTCGCTGGGTCGGCGTGCGCCTCAGCGACTCCTCAGCGATGGCGGACACTCGGTGCACGCCCTCCCCGGTCAGATGACCGTCCCGGACGCGACGAGCTCCTGGGCGTCGCGCAGCGTGAACGTTCCGTGGTCCGAGCCGAGCCCGCCGGCGACGAAGCCGGCCGTCGCGCAGCCGAGCGCCGCCGCGTCGCGGCGCGCCAGTCCGAGCGAGAGCCCCCGCAGGAACCCGGCGGAGAAGGCATCGCCGCAGCCGGTCGTATCGACGACGTCGACCGCGAACGCGGGGACATGTTCCACGCCCGACGCGTCTGCGACGACGGCACCGCGCGCGCCGTCGGTGGCGGCCACGCAGCCGACCCCGCGGTCCAGCAGCGCACGGCAGCCGTCCTCGAGCTCCGCGGCGCCCGACAGGCCGATGACCTGCTCGGCATTGGGAAGCAGGTAGTCGAGCTCGGGCAGCGCGGCGCCGATCCAGTCGATGATGTGGGCGGCCTGGTCGCCGGGGGCGAGCAGATCGGCTGAGGTCACCGTCGCGTGTGCGCGGGCATGGCGCAGGATCTTCACGGCCTCCTCGCCGCCCATGAACTCGGGGGCCCCCAGGTGGAGGTAGTCGGCTTGGGCGATCGCGTCCCATGGCGCGTCGGCGGAGGTGTAGGTGCCGTTGGCGCCGATCACGTGGAACGCCGGGCGCGAGCCATCGGGTCTGATCGGCAGCACGCTCGCGGAGGTCTGCACCCCCTCCCGGCGGACGAGCAGGCTGGTATCGACGCCGGCGTGGCCGAGCATCGAGACGAGCACCTCACCGAGCGCGTCGCTGCCGATGGCGCCCGCCGACCGGACCTCGGCGCCGAGCTTGGCGAGCGTCACCGCCGTGCCGCCGGCCGTGCCGGCGGGAGTGAGCCGGATCTCCTCGACGAGCTGGCCGCCCTGGCCCTCGGGGATCGACTCGATCGGCCGCGCGAGCGTGTCGACGACGTGCACCCCCAGCGTGATCGCGCGCATCCGTCACTTCTCCTGGTCGTGGGGACGGGTGGTGCCGTAGCCGCTGCGGACGACGGTCTCGATGACCGCCGCGAGGTCGGCCTCGGTGAGCGTGCGCGGCGTCCCGATCGACGCGGCGCGCCAGTAGACGGTGCACGCCCATTCGAGCAGGTGGGCGTTCTCGACGGCGGCCGCCAGGTCGTGGCCGTGGGTGATCGCGCCGTGGTTGGACATGAGCGCGGCCAGCCGGCCCTCCAGCGCGTCGACCGTCGCTTCGGCGAGCTCGGGCGATCCGAATGTGAAGTAGGGGATCACCGGGACCGGTCCGCCGAGCGCGAGCATCTGGTAATGGACGCAGGGCAGCTCGTCGAGCACGCAGGAGAGCGCGGTGGCCAGCGGGGCGTGCGTGTGCACCACAGCCCCGGTGTGGTGACGCGCGTAGACGCCGAGGTGCAGGCCCGCCTCGCTCGTGGGGGCGAGCGCACCGTCGACGATGGCGCCTTCGAGATCGATGATCGTGATGTGGGCGGCGGTGAGCTCGGCGAGTCGCGCGCCGGTGGGCGTGATCGCGACAAGCTCCCCGACGCGCTCAGAGACGTTGCCTGCGGTGCCCTGGACGAGACCGGCGGCGGCCAGCTCTCGCGAGGCGGCGGCGATCCGCTCTCGCGCGGCAGTCAGCTCAGGGCCGACGGTCGCGCTCACGGCAGACCTCGTTGCGACTGCGCCGCCACGATCTCGGCCGCGCGGGCCATCGAGCGCTGCATCATGCCGCGTAACTCCCCTTGCTGGAGTGCGTCGATGCGCCGCCCGAGCGCGCCGAGCGCCGGGCGGTATCGGTTGCGCCAGGTGAAGCGCGTGTCGTCACCGTCGGTCGCGAGCTCGAAGATCGACTCGAGGCCGGTCACGAGCGGCATGCCGGTTCCCGTATCACGGCGATAGTGCGGGGCTGCGATCTCGGCAACGCGCCAGGTGGTGTGCACCGTCATTGGGCCGAGGCCGTGACCGACCTCCTTGTAGATCCCGCCGAGCGCCGCCTCTCCATGGTGATAGGTGACCTCGAGGCAGGTCTCAACCCACTCGGCGTAGCGGCCGGTGTCCGACAGGAGCGCCCAGACGCGCCCGACCGGCGCCCGGATGACGAGTGTCTCGGCGACATCGGTGGGCGGGGCCCCGGTTCGGCGGCTCATAGCAGCTGCTCGACCTCCCGGGCGGCGCGCCGGCCGGAGCTGACCGCGCCGTCCATGAAGCCGTTCCAGTGACGCGCGGTCTCGGTCCCTGCCCAGTGAACGAGGCCGTGAGGTACCGCGCGGCTGTGTCCGAAGTCGACGAGCGTTCCGGGACCTGGGATCGAGGTCGGGCCGCCGCGGCTCCACGTCTCGCTGACCCAGTCGGTCTCGAAGTAGTCACGCGCGCGCAGCGCGCGCGGGCCGAACGCCCGAGCGAAGCAGTGCAGTACCGCCCGCCGGCGGGCGTCGGGGGAGACCGGCGCCCACAGCCGCCAGTCCTCGCCGCCGAGGAACCCCATCAGCACGCCAGGGGCGCCCTCCGGCGGGGTCTTGTCGAAGATCGACCGGATCGGCGTGCCGTCGCGCAGCGCCGCCATCCCGCACAGCCCCTCCTCGCGCCAGAACGGCGTGTCATAGACGGCGTCGCACTTCATCAGCGTCCCGAGCGGCAGCCGCCGCAGGAGCGCGTCCTGGGCCGGCGGGAGCGGGGGATCCCAGACGATCTCCGAGGCCAGCTGCGGCGGCACCGCGACGATCACTCGCTCGGCGGTCCAGGTGTCCGCGTCGCAGTGCACGCGAGCGGAGCCGTCCTGTTCGATCCGCCGGACCGGCGCGTCGAGGACCACCCGCTCGCCGAGCTCCTCGGCAAGGCGCAGCGAGATGAGCTGGCTGCCCCCGACCAGACGCGCCTCCTGGGCGCCTCCTTCCATCGCGATCCCGCGGTCGAGGTTCCCTGGGTGGGTCTCGTCGCCCATCATCGCGATGTACCAGAGACTGAACAGCAGCGAGACGTCGCGCGCCTCGGCGCCGAACGCCGAGCTGAGGAAGACGTTGAACCATTCGAGCGCTCCCGGCCCGAGACCGGTCGTCGTGCGCCGCAGCCAGCTCTCGAAGGTGATCGAGTCCCAGGCACGCGCCTTCGGGTGGTCCCACGGCGCCTCGAGCGGGATCTGGCGGCAGAGCCGGTTGACACGCGCCATCGCGATGCCGAGCCCTGGCAGCGCGAGCCGGTCCGGCGGCACGTCGCCGTGGTAGCGCTTCACCCGGCGCCCGTGGACGAACACCTGGTCCCCGGGGATGCCGGCCGGAAACGTCTCGATCCCGAGCTCACGGGCGAGCGCGAGGACATGCACCTGGGTGGGGCCGACGTACGCGGCGCCGGCCTCCACGACCGCGCCGCCGCCGATCTCGTGGTTGAGGGTGCGCCCGCCGACGCGCGGGCGCGCCTCGAGTACCACGACCGAGCGTCCGGCGCGGCTCAGCCCACGTGCTGCGGTCAGCCCGGCAAGCCCGGCGCCGACAACCGCAACGTCCACCTGGCGCGTGGGCTGGGTGAGGGGCTCCATGACGGAGCCATCTCACCATGAACCGAACCTGAACTCAACTACGAATTGAGCGGCGTGGCGGCCGGCTCCAACCGCGGCGGGAGGGACGGCGGCGCCGCCGCGTCGCTGACCACCCGGTTGCGGCCGGCGCGCTTGGCACGGTAGAGCAGCTCGTCGGAGCGGGCCAGCAGCGTGGCGCGGGTATCGGCGCCGCCCGGAGCGCTCGTTGCGAGGCCGATGCTGACGGTGGGCGCGACCGTCGACGGGACCGCGGTCCAGCGGTGCTCGGCAACGTGCCGGCGCAGTCGCGAGAGCGAGGCGGCCGCCTCGGTTGCGGACACGTTCGGGGCGACGAGCACGAACTCCTCGCCGCCGAGCCGGACCGCGAACCCGTCGGGTGACATCTGCCGCGCGTGCTCGGCCAGCATCGCGGCCAGCTCGCGCAGGACGCAGTCCCCCGTCTCGTGCGAATGTTCGTCGTTGACGCGCTTGAAATGGTCGATGTCGAGCATCGCCAGCGCGATCTCGCAGGTTCCGACCAGCTCGCTGAGACGGTCCTCCAGGTGGCGGCGGTTGTACATGCCGGTGAGCGGGTCGCGTACCGACAGCTCCTGGTAGTACCGGCGCTGGTCACGCTCGCTCTGAGCGGCGTAGATGCTCTGGAGGGCGGCGGCCCGCCGCTCGCCCTCCTCGCGCTCGAACTGGGCGCGCTCCTCGAGCAACCGGCGCAGCCGGCGGTAGGCGCGACGGTGGTCGCCGCGCTCGGCGTCGATCTCGGCGAGCGCGTCCAGCGCCTCGAGCGCGAACTCGGGCGTCTTGGTGGCGAGGGCCTCCGAGCGACCGTGCTCGAGCAGTTGCGCGGCGGCGTCCAGTCGACCCTGCCGACGGCGCACCGCCGCAAGGTGGATGCGCAGCGCGGCCACGCTGTCGGGCTCGACGTGATCGGTGTGGGTGAGTCCGAGCTCGAGCAGCCGCTCGGCCTCCTCCAGCTCACCGTTGGCGAGCCGCAACCAGCCCATCGTGTCGAGATCCGCCGCCGACGGGATGGCGCGGCCCTCCGCAACCAGTGCCGTCATCTGATCCATCAGCTCGTACGCGCGCGGCCGGCCCTCCTCGCACCGATGGGCGGTCCAGGCGAAGTTGTTGAGCACGAGCAGCAGGACGTCGGGATCGCCCAGCGCGCGGGCGCGGCGCAGGCTGTCCTCCATCAGCTCCAGGTCTGTCCCTGCGGCGCGGTCGTAGTTCGTGAGCATCGCGAGCACCATGTGGTGCTCGACGTGCCAGTGCGCAGGGCAGCTGTGGTCGAGCAGCCGGACGCCGTCGTTGGCCGCCTCCAGGCTCTCGGTCCGCAGCCCGATCCGATCCCAATTAGAGGCCAGGTAGAACTGCGTGCGGCCCTCGATCGTCGGCTGGCCGTGCGCGCGCGCCCGCCCGAGCATGGTGCGCTGCAACTCGATCGCCCGGTCGAGGTCTCCGACGCGTCCGTGCCGATCGGCGATCAGCAGCTCCGCACGTGCGAGCGTATGTGCGTCGTGCTCGGCCAGGGCCCGGTCCCGCAGCCGCTCGGCGCGTTCCAGCAGCCCCTCGAGTCGTACGTTGATCGCGATCTCCAGCGCCGTCGCCTGTTCGGCGGCGGACGGTTGCTGGACGGGTGCGTCGAGCGTGGACACCCGGGAGCCATCGGTCCAGTCCGCTCGCCGCTTGAGCGCACGGGCCGCCGCTCAACGACTCGTCAGTGCTGCCGGTTGAAATGTGTCAACCGGCAGTGGCTGCCGTGAGCCGGTCGTCCAGCTTGGTCCGGTTGCCGTGCAGAACCTGCGCACCGGCGTCAACCGGCGATCGCCCGTGCCTCGCTTCCGACCAGGTCCTGGACGGATTGCGCGCCGACCGAGCGCAATCGCTCCGACAACCCGCGGTTGATCTGCCCCGGCCAGCTCGGCCCTCCGTAGACGAACCCGGTGTAGGCCTGTATGAGCGTCGCGCCGGCGCGGATTCGGGCCAGCGCGTCGTCCGGGCCTTCCACGCCGCCGACCGAGATGAGCACGACGCGGTCGCCGACCCGTGCGCGCACGCGCCGCAGCACCTCGAGCGAGCGGCGTTTCAGCGGGGCGCCGGAGACACCGCCAGGCCGCGCGGTGAGCGCCTCCGGCGATGCCAGGCCGTCGCGCGAGATCGTGGTGTTCGTGCACACGAGACCGTCGAGCGAGAGCTCGAGCGCGGCGTCGGCGATCGCGTCGACCGCCGCGTCGTCGAGATCGGGCGCGATCTTGACCAACAGCGGCGGGTGTGCCCCGCAGTCCTCAAGCGCGGCCCGGACCGACTTCACCAGCCCGCGGAGCACCTCGACCGCCTGCAGGTCCCGCAGCCCCGGGGTGTTGGGGGAGCTCACGTTGAGCACGAGCAGGTCCGCGTGAGGCGCCAGCAGCGTCACCGAGCGACGGTAGTCCGCCTCTGCGTCGGTTGCGAGCTTGGAGCGACCGATGTTCACCGCGACGAGCGTCCGCCGGGGCCGCTGCAGCCGGCGTGCGGCCGCCTCGGCCCCGTCGTTGGGGAAGCCCATGCTGTTGAGCAGTGCCCGGTCGGCCGGGAGGCGGTGGATCCTCGGTCGTGGATTGCCCGGCTGCGGCTCGGCGGTCACCGTGCCGATCTCGACGTAGCCGAAGCCGAGCGCTCCGAGTTCCTCGAACCAGTCGACGTTCTTGTCAAGGCCGGCGGCGACCCCGAGCGGGCTCGGGAACTCGAGGCCGAACGCGGTGACGCACAGCCGCGGATCAGGTGCCGTCGCGCCGGTCAGCGCCCGCAGCAGCGCGTCCAGGGGGACGGGGGCGATCCGGCCAAGCGTCCCGAGCGTGCGGGCCGTCAGTACGTGGACCGTCTCCGCGTCGAAGCGTGCGAGCACACGGCGGTAGAGCAGGCGATAGAGCATCGCCTGCGAGTTCTATCTGGTCCGTCTCAGGGCAGAAACTGCCACGATGGCCCGGATGCGCCCGCCCCGCCTCCTCGCCGTGCTGCTGCTCGCCTGCGCGGTGGGGATCGCCGGCTGCGGCGGAACGTCGATCCGGCACGTGACGACGACGATCACGCGCTCGTCATCGAGCACGCCGACCACTCCGACGGTCGCCGGCGAGACCACCGCGGGATCTGACAGCGGTGGTGCCGCGGTGACGCCCAAGGCGAAGCAGAAGCACGGATCGGTGCTCGCCGACCGCTCGCCGCGGGCGATCCTGGCGGCCGCCGCTGACGCGCTGCGGCAGGTCCACAGCTACTCGATGCACGCTGCCCTCCGTCAGAACGGCCAACGCACGGTCGTCAATCTGTCGGCGGCCTCAAACCGCCGATATCTGGCCTCGACCACGGTTGGCCGCTCGAGCTTCGAGCTGATCGTCCTCTCGCCCCGGGTCTATCTGCAGGCCAACCGGCGATTCTGGCTGGCCCAGGCGGGCCGTTCGTCCGCGGCGCGGGCGCGAGCCGGGCGCCTGGCAGGGCGCTGGCTCGCGCTTCCCGGGCGGAGCGGGCGATCGCTCACCCGTTCACTGGGGACGCTTGCGCCGGGAACGCTCGCCCGCTGTCTGACCGAGGATCACGGCCGCCTGAGCGTCGAGCGCAGCCGCCCGATCGTCGACCACCGGCGGGCGATCATCGTCCGCGACGCAGGGAACGCCCCCGGCGCCACTCCCAGCACCATCGCCGTCTCGGCCGACGGGGCGCACTTTCCGCTGCGCTACGTGGCAACCGGGCGGACGCGGCGCGGTGGCCGTGTCGATGTCTGCAACAACGGCAAGGGCGGTGGCGCGACCGGCACCATCACGCTCGGGCGCTTCGGCAGCACCCCTTCGATCCAGCCACCGTCCGGAGCCCAGACCGGGCCGAGCGTGGCCGCCTGAGGCGCACAACCGCCGGGATTTCATCTCTCCTTCTCAAGAATGGGTCCTGACTGACCGATGCCCCGGACATGAGCACCGATCGTGAACGGCTGGCCGGCGTCGTCGTCGCCGACGCGACGCAGCCCGGCTTCCCGTTGGTCTATGTCTCTGAAGGTTTCCAGGAGCTCACCGGCTACACCGCCGCTGAGGTGCTCGGCGGGCCGTGCAGTGTGCTGCAGGGGCCTGAGACAGACCCGCGAACCATCGACGTGATGCGGCGCGCGCTGGCCGAGGGCCGCGATGCATACGTGACGCTCATCAACTACCGCCGCGACGGCACGCCGTTCTGGAACGAGATCGCCCTCGCCGCTGAGTTCGATGAGCAGGGGGAGGTCGTCCGCTACCTCGGCGTGCAGAAGGACGTGAGCTCGCGTATCACCGGGCGTCGCCGCGGCGAGCGCACCTCGCGCGTCGACCCGCTCACCGGCCTGGCCAACCGCGCCGCGCTCCGGGACGCGCTGGCGGCAGCGCTGTCCTCCGCGCAGGTCAACGACCGGCAGGTCGCTCTCCTCTGGGTCGACGTCGACGACTTCCGTATGGTCAACGAGGCGCACGGATACACGGCCGGGGATCTCGTGCTCAGGACGGTCGCGGATCGATTGCGGACCGCGGTCCGCCCCGGCGACATGCTCGCGCGCGCCGGCGGCGACGAGTTCCTGCTTCTCATACGTGACGTCGACGACGTCTGGGGCCTTGCCGAGGAGATCGCCGGGCGAATCGTCAGCCGCATGCGTGAGCCGATCGAGCTCCCTGCGGGCTCGGGCCGCGCGGTGAGCATCCGGGTGTGCGTCGGAGTCAGCGGTTACCCGCGCGACGCCGCATCCGCCGAGCAGCTGCTCGGTCACGCCGACCGCGCGATGCAGATCGCCAAGGAGGCGGGCAAGAACCGGGTGCATGTCCACAGCACCGAGCCCGTCCCGCACGCGCTCGATGCCGGGTTCAGCCCGCCGGCCGCAGTGCAGGAACTGCACGCGATCCTCTCCGAGGGGTTGGTGACGCCCGTCTTCCAGCCGATCGTCTCCCTGGCGACCGACGGCTGTGTCGGGTACGAGGCGCTCGCGCGGGGCCCCGTCGGGTCGGCGCTGGAGCGACCTGATCACCTGTTCGCGGCGGCGGATGCCGCGGGGCTGACGGTCGAGCTCGACTGGCTGTGCCGCGCCCGTGCCGTCGAGGCGGCGCTGGACGCGGGTCTCGATCGCAGGACCTATCTCTTCCTCAACTGCGAGCCGGCCGCAGTCGGCACCGAGTGCCCGGCGCGCCACGCCGAGATCTGGGCACGCGCGCAGGAGCAGCTGGAGCTCGTGCTCGAGATCACAGAGCGCGCGGTGACCGGCCGGCCCGCGGAGCTGTTCCGTGACGTCGCCGCCCATCGCGCGGCCGGCCGCGGGATCGCGCTCGATGATCTCGGCGCCGATGTGCGCTCGCTCGCGCTGTTGCCCTTCATCGAACCCGACGTGATCAAGCTCGACCTCCGCCTCGTCCAGGACCGGCCCTCGGCGGATCAGGCGGCGATCGTCTCCGCCGTCGCCGCAGAGAGTGAGCGCACCGGGGCCGCAGTTCTCGCCGAGGGGATCGAGACCGAGGAGCATCTGGCGGTCGCCCGCGCCCTCGGTGCGACCCTCGGGCAGGGCTTCCGCTGGGGCCGTCCGGCCCCGCTGGTCGTCCCCCGCGCCCCGGTCGCGCGAGGCTGGCGGCGGCCGGCGGTGGCTCCCGCTTCGTCGAGCGGACGCACCCCGTTCGAGGTCGTCACCGCCCAATGCGCGACCGCGCAGGCGACCAAGAGCCTGCTGCTGCCGATGAGTCACCACCTCGAGAACCGGGCGCTGCGCATCGGCGAGGGTGCGGTGCTGCTCGCCGCCTTCCAGGACGCCCGCCACTTCACCGCGCGCACCGCCGTTCGCTATCGCGCACTGCACCAGGGCGCGAGCCTCGTCGCGGCGCTCGGTCTCGGCCTGGATGCCGAGCCGGTCGAGGGTGTGCGCGGCGCATCGATCCCCCACGACGATCGGCTTGCCGGCGAGTGGAGCGTGATCGTCGTCGGACCGCATTTCGCGGGGGCGCTCGTCGCCCAGGACCTCGGCGACGAGGGCGCCGACTCCGACCGGCGGTTTGCGTTCGCGACCACGTACCGGCGTGATCTCGTGATCGCGGCTGCGCGGACGCTGCTGGAGCGGGTCGCGCCGTTGGAGGGCGTGCCGGCCGCCTAGGAGCCGGTGCCGCGCGGCGCGCGCGCCTCGGCTGATCAGTCGATCAGGCGCTTCTCCAGCCGCCACACCGCCAGGCGCCAGGTGAGCAGCGCCCACACGAGCAGCACCGCGACGTGGATGAGGTCCGCGCCGCCGTGGAACGTGTTCAGGGACACATCGCGCACGAGCGCGACGCAGTGGTAGAGCGGGTTGAACAGCGCGATCGTCTCCAGCGCCCCCGGCAGTGAGGAGATCGGGAAGAACGTTCCCGCGACGAGGAACATCGGCGTGAGCACCGCGCTCGTCACGTAGTTGAAGTTGTCGATCGTCTTGGCGACCGCGGCGATCAGCACGCCGAACCCGGCGAACCCGAAGCCGGCGACGAAGCCGATCAGCGGGACCAGCAGCATCCCCGGCTCGGGGGTCAGGTGGAACGCAAAGCCGACGAGCAGCGGTGCGACCCCGTAGACCCCGGCGCGGACCGAGATCCACAGCATCTCGGCGGTGATCAGCTCCTCGACGTCGACCGGCGCCGCCAGCAGCGCGTCGTAGGTGCGCTGGAACTGCCAGCGGATGAATGTGTTGAACATCCCCGGGAACGCGGAGGAGAACAGCACTGCGGTCGCCACCACTCCGGTCGCGACGTACTCGACGTAGCGCACGTGACCGACCCGCGAGACCAGCGACCCGAAGCCGAGGCCGAACGCCAACAGGTAGATCGTCGGCTGGACGATCGAGGAGAAGGTGGTCGCCTTCCAGTAGCGCCTGAAGATCACGACGTCACGGCTCATCACGCCTGCGAGCGCGGCCGGCTCAAGGCGGTGGATCCGCCGCGGAACGCGGGCGCGGGAGACCGCCGAGCTCACTCGATCGTCTCCCCGGTGAGGGCCACGAAGGCGTCCTCCAGGTTGGCCGGTCGTCGCACGCCCTCCGGCGCCTGACCGTCGAGCGTCTCGGCGTTGAGCAGCGCCACCGCCGGACCGCTGCGCCGGTGCACCCAGCCGTTGTCGGCCGCCTCGCGCTCGATCGCGGCCAGGTGGTCGGGCGTGCCGTAGACCTCGATGACCTCGCGCCCGGCATGGGCCCGCACGAGCTCGCCCGGTGTGCCGCGCGCGATGATCTTCCCGTTCGACATGACCGCGACCGTGTCGGCCAGCCGCTCGGCCTCTTCGATGTAATGGGTCGACATCAGCACGGTCGTCCCATCGGCTCGCAGCGAGTCGATCAGCGACCACAGCTCCTGGCGGACCTGCGGGTCCAGACCGACCGTCGGCTCGTCGAGCAGCACGAGCTGCGGGCGGTGGATCAGCCCGCGCGCCACGAGCAGCCGGCGGCGCATCCCGCCCGAGAGCTCCTTGACGATCGTGTCCGCCCGGTTGCCGAGGTTCGCGATGCTCAGCGCCCGGTCGATCGCGTCGGGTCGCTCGCCCTTCGGGACGCGGTACAGGCGCGCGAACACGCTCAGGATCTGTCGGCAGGTGAGCTCGGTGTCGAGGTTGTCCAGCTGCGGGACGACCCCCATCGCCATCCGCGCCCGCTTGGAGTCCGACGGCAGCGAGAACCCGAGGATGGAGATCGTGCCTTCATCGGCGATCGCCTGGGCGGTCAGCATCCGCATCGTCGTCGACTTGCCCGCGCCGTTGGGTCCGAGCAGCCCAAGGCAGATCCCCGCGGGAACCGTGAGGTCGATTCCGTCGACCGCCGTCAGCTGCCCGAAGCGCTTGACGACCCCCCGCAGCTCGATCGCCGCAGCATCATCCGACCCTGCCTCCTCCATGGGGACGAGCATAGATGCGGCTGCCCCTCGCGCGCGGCGGGTGTGAGCCCGGCGCTACTGCGGCGGCTCGGTGCCGTTCCCGTTGCCGCGCTCAGGGTTCGGCGCGCCGGGCATCCGGAACATCTGCGCGAGCTTCGCGGCGACCATGATGTCGCCGCTCAGTTGGATGCGGCCCGTGAAGTACGCCTGCATCGGGTCCGAGTTGCCGCTGGCCAGCTTGAGGAACTCGACCCCGTCAAGGGTCACCGTCAACCGCGCCTCGACCGTGTCCGCCCGCTCGGTCCGTGCCAGCCCGTCCTCGATCACGAGCTGGTAGACGTCGCTCGCCCCGTCCGAGCGGCCGGTCACGACCCATTTGATGGAGAGCGTCGATTCGCCGACGACGCTCGCATCCACCTGCTTGGGCATCTGCCAGAAGATCCCGTCAAGCACCGGTCGACGCGCCGGCGAGCGCATCAACTGCTCGAGCCGCTGCGGCGTCGAGTCCCGCACCAGGCGCTCGAACCCGCCCTGCAGATGGGCAGGTGCGTCGGCGGCCAGTCGCTTGATCTGGTCCATCGCCCGCTGCGGGTCAAAGCCTCCGAAGCCGTTGCTCACGCACAGGATGGTAGGGCGAGAACGCGGACCGCTCCCAGACGTCGCGGGCGGGCCGCAAAGCACGGCCCACCATGGGGGCGCGTGGGTAGGATCGACCACCGCGGGCGGTTAGCTCAGCTGGTAGAGCGCCTCCCTTACAAGGAGGAAGTCGGCGGTTCGAGCCCGTCACCGCCCATCCGCAGCATGACTCAGATCGCGGCTGCAGAGGGCCGCGCGGGGGCCTACCAGGAGCCGCTGGCGTTGCAGCCGCTCTTGTTGGGCTGACTGCACGACTTGGTGACCTGGCCCGTCGACCCGTCGTAGGTGAGGGTGAAGGTCCCGCCCTGGCTGCTGGTGCTCGTGCCGGTCGCGCTGTAGCCCTTGTCGCCGCTCGGGACCCCGGAAGGGCTGGTTGAGAGAGTCAGGTTGAAGCTGCTGAACGGGGTGGTGAGCGTCGGCTCGATCGCCTGCAGAGCCGACTGGCTGGCGGTGTAGTTGCCGCCGTTCTGGGTTGCGTACGTCGCCTCGGTTGTCTGGACCGTCGCCAGGCTCGTCTGGAGGTTCGAATCCTTCGCCTTGCCGGTCTGTGACAGGAAGGTCGGGATGGCAACCGCAGCGAGGATGCCGATGATGAGGATCACGACCAGCAGCTCGATCAGGGTGAAACCCTCCTGAGCCTGGGCGCGAGTGTGCGAGCGCATGAATTCCCCGGTGTAGGTGATGTGGTCCGTAGTGCCTGATTGGCTCGGCAGTGCGCGCCCGGCATACGACGGCCGTCCGTGCAGTCATCGGCAGCGGCGGCTCAGGGGTTGAGCACCGCAATGCCGCGCACACCAGGAGTCCCCACACCAGGAACCTCCACGAGTGCGACTCCTGTCGGCACGCGCCCATGGTCGCCACCGGCCCGGCGGGCGCTACCGGCGCAGCAATGGCACCGCGAACCACAGCGTGCTGACGGTCACCGCTGCCACACCGGCCACGATGCCCGGCGCGATGCCGCCGACCACCACGTCGGAGATCAGCAGCAGGATCCCCACGAAGCCGAGCGCCAGGAAGATCCCGCCGGCGATCGCGAACTGGTTGGCGACGTCCACCAGGAACGGCTTCTCGCCGCGCCGGAACAGGATCCGGTGGTGAATCGACGGAGCCATCAGCAGGAACGCAGCAAGTGCGACCAGCAGCAGGGTGACGAAGTAGACGGTGCGCTCGAACCCGTCGACGTGCTTCCAGCCCTGCTGGAACGGGACCACGAGCAGGAACGCGAACATCACCTGGATCCCGGTGTTGGCGACGCGCAGCTCGTTGAGCAGCTCCATCGTGTTGCGATCGAGTCGCTCCTCAGCGCTCTCGTCGCGGTCCGCCTCGGCCCGCTCGCTCTGCCGGCTCTCGTCGGTCACATCTGACGGACTACCCGTCTGCGGGCCTGCCATGCCGGCGGGCCTGCCCTGGCTGCGGGCCTGCCACGCCTGCGGGCCTGCCACGCCTGCGGGCCCTGCGGGTCGATCAGGGCGCCGGCGGCGGCGCCGGGAAACGGTACGTGTAGTGCACCGGTGCGTTCGGCAGGCCCTGGGCGATGATCAGCGCATAGCTGCTGTCGTTCAGGTCGGCAGCGCCCATCTCGAGTGCACCGCCGGGCGAGAAGCGAGAGAGGATGTCGTGCCGATGCCCCCAACAGCCCTGATCGCCGGGGGCGGGGCAGTCGATGTTGGGTCCGGGATAGCCGTCGTCGTACATCCAGGTGAGGTAGGCCCACACCGGGGCCGGAAAGTCACCGGCCCAGTTGGCGGCCCAGGACAGCCCGGGGTTCCTGACGACCGGGTCGGTCCAGGCTTCGGCGCCGGCCATTGCCGCACGGTTGAGCGCGGCGGTGGTGCCGGGGGCGACCCGCAGACCGTTGGCCGCGCGGTCGAGGTTGGTGAGGACGACGATCTGGTGGGCGCCGGAGAGCGAGAGGAAATCGTCGGGCAGCCGGTACGCCGGCTCGTTCTCCCAGGCGCGCGCGGCGTCGAGCTCGACGATCCCCGCCTGCGTGCACTGCATCGAGAGGGGCGCGGTGGTGCAGACGGAGGGAATCTGTTCGGGGTAGTTGCTCGTCGGGTCGGGTGTGACCGCAGATGCGGTGCCGGTGAAGCCGGCGAGCGTGAGCAGGGCGCTGCCGAGCACAGTGAGCCAAGGCGCCGTCCGGCGGCGCTGGAACCTGGGCCGAGACATGTCCCAGCGCAGTCGGCACGGACTGCCGAAACTTGAGCGCCGCGCGAAATCTCCCATCCGCGGCCATCGCCGGCAGCGTCTGGTCGCATCTCACCGGCCGGCGCTGATCACGCGCGTCAGTTCTCCCCTCGCGAGAGCTCGTGCTCGAGCGCGACCAGCATCCCGGCGAGCGCGGCGTCGCCGTGGCGCTCAAATGCGGCGGCCGCCTCCGCGGCGATCACCCGCGCCTCAGGGCCACGTCCGAGTCGCCACAGGACCGTCACGCTCGCCGCGGCGAGCTGGGCGTGCCATGCCGCGTCGGCGCCCGCGGCGACGAGCCGCGTGGTGAGCCGGTCGAGCGCGGCGATTGCCGGCTCGCCCATGCTGCAGAGCGCCTCGACCTCCAACCGGGCGCGGCCGCCGTCATCCTGCCGCACCGCGGCCTGGGCGGCGAGGAAGCGGGCTCCCGCGGCCACCGCACGCTCCGCCTCGGTGCCATCGCTCAGACGCGACAGAAGCGCGTCGCAGAGCGTGAGCGCCGCCGCGGGCCGCCCCCCGCCGATCAGCCAGAGCGCGGCGTCAAGGACCATCGTCCCGAACCCGGCACGTACCGGATCCTCACCGTCCGGGGCGCCGGCGCGCGCCTGGAAGCACTCGAGCAGCCGCCCGGCAGCCGCCACCGCCTCCTCGCCGCGGTCGCGTTCAATCGCCTGTCCGACCTCGGTGAGCGCGGCGAAGGCGCGCTGCTTGTCGCGGGTGAGCTGCGGGTCCTCGGCGTCGAGCGGATCGGTCATCTGAACCGTCAGGACCCTACGCAACCCGCCGCCAGGCGCGGTGTGGCACGCTGCGCCTGTGCGCAGCTCGACCCTCGAGATCGCCCATCCCGTCGCCCCCGAACAGCTACCCGGCTGGCTGGCGACGATGGCGTCGACGTTCCTGGAGGATCCCGAGGGCGAGCGCACCGCGAAATGGGTGAAGAACGTCGAGCGGCGGTTCAACCCCGAGCGGGCGTGGGGGGTGCGCGACCGAGGCGACTTTGTGGCGACGCTCGAGACGGAGGACCGCACGCTCACCGTGCCCGGCCACGATGGCGCGACCGAGGTGGTGGCCGCGGACGCGCTCACCTCGGTGACGGTGGCCGCGAACCACCGCCGGCAGGGTCTGCTCACCCGGATGGTCACCGAATCGCTGCGCGAAGCGCGGAACCGCGGCGACACGGTCTCGATGCTGATCGCGGCCGAGTGGCCGATCTACGGTCGCTTCGGCTACGCCCCGGCGGCGTTCAGCGCGTACCGGACGCTGCATCGCGAGCGCCGCGGCGCGACGATCGCCGGTGACCTCACGCGCCTGCGCCGGGTCACGCGCAAGGAGTACGCGGCGGTTGCCCCGGCCGTGTTTGAGCGTGCGCGCCGCCGGCGTGCCGGTCAGGTCGACCGCGACCACCCGTGGTGGGATGAGAAGCTCGGTCTCGACGGCTGGGAGTCCACCCGCGAGCTGCCGCACAACTACCTCGTGCACGAGGGGGACGCCGGCCCGGACGGAATCCTCGCCTGGACGACCAAGTCCGAGCCGGAGAACTGGCATTGGCCGCTGGCGACGGTCAAGGTGGATGCCCTGTTCGCCGTCGACGAGGCCGCCGAGCGGAACCTGTGGGCCTACCTCACCGGTTTGGATCTGGTCGACTGCATCGAGCTGAGCGGCCCGGTCGACGAGCCGGCCAACTGGCTGCTCGCCGATGCACGCACGCTGCGGGTCACCGAGATCTCGGATCACCTGTGGGTGAAGCTGCTCGACGTCCCGGGCGCGCTCGCGGCCCGGCGCTACACCGTGCCCGGCGAGCTCGTGCTCGAGATCGTCGACGAGTCCGAGGTGAGCGCCGGTGGCCGCGTCCGGCTCGCCGCCGACGGCGACCACGCCGCCGCGGAACCGACTGGGGCGAGCCCCGATCTGACGCTCGCCCAGACGGCGCTTGCCGCTGCGTATCTCGGCGGCGTCAGCCTCCGCGGGCAGCGGATAGCCGGGACGGTGACCGAGCACACGCCGGGCGCCCTGCAGCGCGCCGATGCGATGTTCGCGACCGCGCTCGCCCCGTTCAACGCAACCGGGTTCTGAGGCGTCGAACCTCTCACGCAGATCGGGCGGGTGACGTCTTACGAGTGACCTATCGTCACGAGCTCAGGAGACCGCCGCTCATGTTCACGTTCACCACCGCCCTCGGCGACTGCGCACTGGATTGGGACGCTGACGCAATCACCCGCGTCCACATGCCGCGCTCGTCCGGCGCGCGCGAGCCACACCAGCCGCTTGACACACCAGCGTACGTACGCGACGCCGCGCAGCTGATCGCGCGGCTGCTCGAGGGCGAGCCTGTGGACCTCACCGGGATCGCGGTCAGCCATGGCGATCGCGTCGAGGAGTTCGCGCGCCGGGTGTATGCCGTCACCCGCGAGGTCGGCCCGGGAGAGACAACGACCTACGGCGAGATCGCCCGCGCTCTCGGCGACGCCAGCGCCGCCCGCGCAGTGGGCGCAGCGCTCGGCTCCAACCCGACGCCGATCATCATCCCCTGCCATCGGGTGCTCGCCGCCGACGGGTCCCTGCACGGCTTCTCGGCGCCCGGCGGGATCAGGACCAAGCGCCGGATGCTCGAGATCGAGGGTGCCCCGGGTTTCACCCAGCAGGCGCTGTTCGCGTGACCGCGGCGGCGCTCACGCAACACGCGTGGCGCGTGCCCACAGCGGCCGAAGCAACGTGACGGTCAGCGGTAGCGCGAGCACCAGATAGAACGCCGCCAGCACCGTCCACACCAGCGTGGGCGGGATCAGCCGCGACAGACGGTCGTAATAACGCAGCGACATGACCACGGCGAAGGCGACCATCACCAGCGACCAGCCGAGCGAGGCGATCCCGTATCCGAGCAGCCGGTCACGGACGGACGGGGCGGCCGGCTCGGCCGTCCCGGCGATCGCGGCGGTGACCCGCTCGGAGGCGCGGCGTCGCAGGCCCGGCTCGCGCAGCGCGTCGACGAGCACGTGGTAGCCGTCGCGCTGCAGCAGGGGGTTGAGGTTGAACAGCGCCCCGACGTATCCCCCGAACGCGAGCTGGAAGAGCACGTCGCGTGCCGTCCCCCGGTCGCAGGCCAGGCACGCCACCGCGAAGGCGCCACCCAGCGTGAGGTCGCTCGCCGGTCCCGCCAGCGAGATCGCGATCCGGCGGCGGCGCGGTTCGAACCATGCGTCGGTCGTATCGACGAACACGTAGGGAAACACGAGTGCGATCTTCAGCCCCGCCTGGGTGACTGGCCGGCCGAACGCCTCGGCGCACAGACCGTGCGCCAGCTCGTGGCAGAGCACGAGCACGAGGCGGCCGAGCACGAACACCACCGCCCCGATACCGACCTGGCTGGCCACGACCAGCGGGGTCGAGCCGCCACCGGCGACCACCAGCACGAAGGCGACGCACCCGGCGAGCGCCACCGCCGCGGCCGTTGCGAGCGCGGGCGTCGTGACGAGCAGATAGCCACCGTGGGCATAGACCCACCCGATCAGCCGTGCAAGCCAGTCCAGCGCGTAGGTCCGCGGGGTCATCATCCGCTCGAGCAGTCCAGGCCGGCGGGGCGGGTGGGCACCGACATCCTCCCGCGGGTCGGGGAGCCCCGCGAGCATTCCGCGGTCGGCGAGCTCCGCCAGCAGACGGGCCAGGCGCTCGAGCCCGGCCTCGCCGCAGCGGGCCTCCGCCTCCGCGATCAGCTCCGGCAGATCGTGGCGTCCGTCGAGCAGCGGCACGAGCGCCGCCTCCGGGTCGGCGAGCGCGAGCAGCTCGCCGCTGCGGTGATCCTTGAGCACGTGGCGCTTCTCACCCTCACCGGCTTCCAGTCGCTTCAACGACCAGCCAGAGCGCATCCGCGGCCGGCGCGCGGCACTCCCCGGGCGGCGGGTGGGCCGGGACGCTCGCCGCGAGCTGACCGCGGGTACGACCACCGACAGGCCCGCGGGGACGGACATCGTCCTCCCCGCGGCGGCCTCATCGACGCGCTCGGCGACGTCCAGCCGGCAATCGCCGAGGTCGATTCGCATCCCCGCGGCGAGCGGGACGGAGTCCTCGACGCGGCGACCGTCGACGAACGTCCCGTGGCTGGAGCCCATGTCGCAGAGCACCGCGCCGTCCGGGGTGAGGTCGATCTCAGCGTGCACCCGCGAGACGCTCGGGACCTCGAGCCGCAGCTCGCACGCGCGTGAGCGCCCGAGGACCAGACGGCGGTCGAGCGGGATCCGCTCGCCGCCCGGGAGCACGACGTCGAGATGGCGCTCCCCGTCGAGCGGGGTGCCGCAGGTTCGACAACGGGTGTCGGTCCTCAAGACCCTGCGTTTGCAGACCGAACACTGCATAGTGAGCGGAAACGGTGGCAGACTCGACCGCATCGTGGAAGAGGTCCCACTGAGGCGGGTCGGCCGCTACGACCTGCTCGAGGTGATCGGCCGGGGTGGTGCGGCGGTGGTCTATCTCGCGCGCCAGACCGATCTGCAGCGGTACGTCGCCCTCAAGGAGCTCGCGCCGTTCCATGCCGCCGACGAGACGTTCGCGCAGCGCTTCGTGGAGGAGGGGCGCCTGGCCGGTGCGATGAACCACGCGAACATCGTCACGGTCCACGAGTTCTTCGAGACGGCGGGCGTGCCCTACATCGCGATGGAGTACCTGCCCTACGGCTCGCTGCGCCAGCACCTTGAGGGGCTCTCGCTGGCTCAGATCGCGGGGGTCCTCGAGGGCGTGCTGGCAGGGCTCTCGCAGGGAGCGTTCCACGGCGTGGTACACCGCGACCTGAAGCCCGAGAACCTGCTCGTGTCGGTCGACGGCCGGGTGAAGATCGCCGATTTCGGGGTGGCGCGCGCGCTCAACAACGCGCGGACCCGTGCCGTGGTCACGGTGAGCGGAACGACGATCGGCACCCCGGCGTACATGTCGCCCGAGCAGGCCCTCGGCGAACCGCTCACGCCTGCGTGCGACCTCTATTCGCTGGGGGTCATCGCCTGGGAGATGTTCGCCGGCGCGCCGCCGTTCGCCCAGACCGATACCCCGGTGGCGGTTCTCTACCGCCACGTCCACGAGGAGGTTCCGCCAGTCCGCTCGGCCAACCCCGAAGTCGATGAGCACATCGAACGGTGGATCGCCCGGATGCTCGCCAAGGATCCGGCCGACCGTTTCCCGAGCGCCGACGAGGCCTGGTTCACGCTCGAGGACGCGATCCTCGAGTTGCTCGGCCCGCGCTGGCGTCGCGATGCCCGGCTGGTGGTTGACGACACGCCGACGGTGGAGCGCGCGCCCCTCACGCCGGCGCGGTTCACCGATACCGACCTGGCCACGCCCGATCCGGAGCCCGTGCCGCCGCGGCGCGACACCGAGGACCAGATGGGGGTGATCCCGCGGACGGTCGGCGGGATGCGGACGGTTGCGCCGACATCACGGCCACGCCCGAGCTACACGACGATCCTGCGGCCCGCGCGTCGCCACCGCGATGGGAACACGGGCGAGGAGGAGAGCGGGGCGAATCCGTGGCCCCGCCGATCGGCGATCATCGGGATCCTGGCGGCGATGGCGGGCGCCGCCACCGCCGGAGTGCTGCTGGCGGCGCCGAGTGGACCGAGATCGCAGAGCGCGGCCGAGCAGCGGGTGGCGCAGCGGGTAGTTGCGCGGTCGCAGCGGGCAGCGTTGAAGGACGAGCGGGCGACCGTGGTCGCGAACGGCAACGGCGCAGTCGTGGAGTTGATGACCGGCTTCGGCGGCCGTCGCTCGCGCGCGGTCACGCGATTGACGAACGCGACCACGCCCTCGGCGCAGATCACCGACGCTCGCACGGTGCAGCGCGACTACTCGCGCGTCGCCCGCAGTGTCATCCGCTACGAGCGCCAGACGCCGCAGGCGGCGCCCCTGGCCAAGCGGCTGCGCAGCGTCGCGTCCGCATACGGCCGGCTCGCGACTGCCACCCAGCAGGAGAACAGTTCCCGGTTCCGCGCGGCCCGCAAGGCGATCACTGCCGACGAACGGGCGCTGCAGAAGCAACTCGACAGCTTGTAACGGGGGAGCCCGGCTGGGTATCGGCGGGTCCATACCCTCGGCCACTTCCAGGGCGGGGAGGGCGACTGGAGACTGTCGTCAGCGTCGATCGCACGGCGCGGCCATCAATTCCAGTCGGAGGGTTTTCGGTCATGAGTCTCATCAAGGTCACCGCAGAGGATCTGCACAGCCTGTCCAGTCAGGTTTCGACGGGCTCCACCCAGATCCAGGATCAGCTCTCGCGGATGCAGAACGAGGTGCTGAACGTGGTGGGTGGCGATTGGCAGGGTGCAGCGTCGGGTCAGTTCAACAGCCTGTGGGATGAGTGGCAGCGCTCGGCGGCGGGGTTGAAGGATGCGTTGGATGGGATCTCGCGGCTGCTCAACAACGCGGGGACGCAGTATCAGAACACCGAGGACGCGATCCGCACCTCGATGCAGTAGGCCGGCCCCGGGTCCTGACTCAGAAAGATCACCGTCATGGGAACCTTCACCGTGGATCCGGCCTCGCTGTCCGGGCTCTCCTCGACGCTGTCGTCCATCCACTCCCAGATGCAGGGGATGCAGGGCGTGGCGTCGGGGTACGAGGGTTTGCTCGGCGGCAGCGACCTCGAGGGCGAGGTGTCGAGCTTCTGCTCGACGTGGCACCACGGCATCTCCCAGCTCGGGAAGCACATGGCTGACGTCGTCCAGCGGCTCGACTACGCCGCTGCCGGCTACGGCAGGTCCGAGCAGTCGATCGTGGCCGCCGCCCAGACGCACGGAGGCGGGTGATGGCCGACCCGCTCACCGATCCGCGCGCGGCCCAGCTGCTCGCAACCAGCCCCGACGAGATCGACAGCCTCGCCGGGTTCTTCCAGAGGGTCTCCGGCCAGGCCGAGCAGGCGTCGACCGGGCTCCAGGGCGCGCACGGCGACGAGACCTGGACCGGTGGCGCGGCGGATGCGTTTCGGGCCAAGCTCGGCAAGTTGCCCGGGGACCTCTCGACGGTGCAGTCCTCCTACGCCGATGCCGCCCAGGCGCTGCGCGCCTACGCGACCAACGTTGCGCCGATCAAGGGTCAGTTCCAGTCACTTGCACAGCAACTGCAGAGCGCCCAGGGACAGCTGACGAGTGCGCAGGGCGCCCTGTCGAGCGCCCGGGGTTCGCTGAGCTCCGCCCAGTCGAATCTGACCACGGCGCAGAACGCGCCGAAGGCCAGGGGAACCGACCCCGCCATCACCACCGCCAAGGGAGCGGTCTCGACCGCGCAGACCAACCTGAGCAGTGCGCAGGGGGCCGTGAACCGGCTGTCCGGCGAGGTGAGCGGACTCAGCGGCCGTGGCTGCCAGCTGCTTGACGAGTTCGACACGGTCCGCGGCCATTGCCGCTCGGCGATCAACAGCGCCGGGAGCAAGGCCCCGCAGCATCACTCGAGCTTCTTCGGGAGCCTGGTCAGTATCGGCGACGACATCGTCAAGGGCGTCGTAGGGGTCGCGACCAATCTCTGGAATCACATCAAGGACCTGCCGGCGGCCGCCGTCAACCTGTGGGAGCACCCAAGCTGGGAGGCACTCGGGCGGTTCGCCGAAGACGTCGGCGCGGCCGCGACCGTCGTGGCACTCGCCGCCACGGTCGTGGTCGCACCTGAGGCGCTACTCGCAGGTGGCGCCGAGGAGGCAGCGGCGGGAGCCGCCGAGGGCGGCGTGGCGGCTGCCGAGGAGGGTGGCGCCGCCGCCGCCGAGGAGGGTGCTGCCGGCGCTGCTGAGGGGGACGCTTCGGGCGCCGCCGAGCCAGGCGGCGAGGAGGAGCCCGAAACCGCGGGCAGCACGTTCATGTCCGGCGCCAGGGCAGTGCAGTCCTACAGCTCGGGCGTGGCGACGCGGGCCGGGGTCGCGAGCACCGTGTCCGAGGCCGCCCAGGGCAACGAGAAGGCCGCGCTCATCGACGGGGCGTTCTCCGCGGCCAGCCTCGGCGATGGCGCGGCCTCGCTGCTGCGGCCCGAGGACGCCGCGGCGGCCAAGGAGGCCGGAGAGGCCCTGTCGAGCATGAAGTCCTATCAGGAGTACCGCAGCCTCGGGTACTCGGACCAGATGAGCAAGGACCTCGCCTTCGAGGACGGAAACGTCCCGGAGAGTCTGGCCGGCGGCAACCCCTCAGCGGAGACGATCACCGCCGCGCTCAGAGCGCAGACGGAGGCGCTGGAGACGGCGAAGGCGCCGATCGAGGACCTTGGGCACTTCATTGATACGTTGGGCGTCGATCCTCTCAAGGACAAGCTGAAGGACGCCGTCGGAGCCGGCTCGTGAGAAACCCGTTCACCCATCGTCAGCCTGACTACTCGCCCGAGCAGGTGGACGAGGCGTACACCGCCAAGGGCTGGGGAGTGAAGGTGGAGCGCCGGATTCCCCGCCCGGCGGGAGGGGAGCCCTTGTACTTCCAGCTGCGGCTTCCGAACGGAACCGCATGGACCGATATCGATGAGCTCGCGGCAGCGGCGAACGACCAGAAGTCAGCCGAGGAGGCGCGCGAGGGTGAGGACCTGCTCGCCCGTCAGACCGCCGCACTGCGCGCGCTCGGGCAGGCGCCGGGAGTGGTGCTCGTCGGTGCCGTGGCCCACGAAGATGACCCGACGAAGCCGTATCACACGCTGGCGGTCCTCTACACGCCGCTGACGAGCCTGCCGAAGTCCTTCGAGCTCTCCGAGCCGGAAGGCTGGGACATCATTCGCCACGAGCAGACCCGGGTGTCCAGGCACGTGCTCCGCGACCTGCTGATCATCGCCCGGTATCCCGAGCGCGGTGACGATGCGCAGTCGCTCAGCACGCAGCAGTACGCGCTCGCCACCGACCTCGGATCGCTCGTCATGACCTTCAACGGTTGGGGGTCCGGATCCGGGAGCGGGCGCACCTTCGGTTACTGGGACTCGGTCGCCGCGACCGCTTACCTCGGCGAGGAGCCCGCCGGCATCGTCGAGCAGATCACGTAGGTACCGCCATAATCCTGGGTCATGGCCCGGGCGATGCCACCGCGCGACTACTCACTGATCGGACCGAGCGCTGAGGAGGCGGAGCGGATGGGGCTCGTGGCCGCCGAGTGGTACCACCCCGAGATCGCGCGCAAGCGGATGAAGCAACTGATGCGGCGCAGCGACGGGCCGGCACTGCGCGACACGGCGCTGTGGCTCGGGCTGCTGATCGCGACCGGCGTGGCCGGCGGGCTCCTGTGGCCGAGCGCGTGGTGCATCCCGTGCTTCCTCGCCTACGGGGTGCTGTATGGCTCGGCGACCGACTCCCGCTGGCACGAGTCCGGGCACGGGACGGCGTTCAAGACGACGTGGATGAACGACGTGCTGTACCAGGTGGCGTCGTTCCTGAACATGAAGGAGCCGACGTTCTGGCGCTGGAGCCACGCGCGCCATCACACGGACACGATCATCGTCGGGCGCGATCGGGAGATCGCCGCGATGCGGCCACCGGACCTGGCGCGGTTGATCGTCAACTTCGTGGGGCTGCGCGACGCATGGGACACGATGATCTCCGTGACGCGTCATGCGAGCGGGCGGGTGACCGCCGAGGAGGCGACGTTCATCCCCGAGTCCGAGCGCCACAAGGTGTATCGCGAAGCGCGCGGCTGGCTCGCCGTCTACGCCGCGGTGATCGTCGCGGCGGTGCTCACCCGCTCGCCGGTGCCGCTGCTGTACGTCGGCCTGCCGAGCCTGTACGGGCGCTGGCTGGCGACGATCTTCGGGATCACCCAGCACGCGGGTCTGGCCGAGAACGTGCTGGATCACCGGCTCAACGCGCGCTCGGTGCGGATGAACCGGGTGCTCCGCTTCCTCTACTGGAACATGAACTTCCACGTCGAGCACCACATGTTCCCGATGGTGCCCTACCACGCGCTGCCGGCCCTCCACGCCGAGATCCGCGACGAATTGCCGGAGCCGTGCTCCGGCCTGTGGGCCGCCTACCGCGAGATCATCCCGACGCTGTGGCGCCAGCTGCACGATCCGACGCACTTCATCCGACGCGAGCTGCCCGCGGGGGCCAGTCCATTCCGGCCGGAGATGCACGACGCCGTGTTCGAGCGTGCATGAGCGCCTGGGTCGACGTGTGCGGGATCGACGATGTCGACGAGGAGGACGTGATCGAGGTCGAGGCAGGCGGCCGCGCGCTCGCCGTCTACCGCAGCCCGAGTGACAGCTTTCACGCCACCGACGCGTTCTGCACTCATCAGCAGGCGCACCTGGCGGACGGCCTGGTGATGGGCGAGCTGATCGAGTGCCCCAAGCACAACGGCCGCTTCAACTACATGACCGGCGCGGCCGTGCGCGTGCCGTGCCTTCAGGCGCTCACGGTGTACCCGGTGAGCGTCCGGGACGGCCGGGTGCTCGTCGAGCTCCCGGCCGCCTGATCACCGGCGAAACTCAGCGGCGCAGCTGCTCGGGCAGCAGCCAGTCCGGCGCGTTCTGGTAGAGCACCGGGCGCAGGAAGCGGCGGATCGCGAGCGACCCGACCGAGGTCGTCGCGGGGGCGGTCGTCGCCGGGTACGGCCCGCCGTGGAACTGCGCGGCGCTGACCACCACGCCCGTCGGTACGCCGTTGATCACCAACCGCCCGACCCGGGCGAGGAGCGCCTGCGCGATCGCTCGCACGGCGTCGCGGTCCTCGCCCTCGTCGGCGAGCTGAATCGTGCCGGTAAGCTGACCCTCCAGCTCCCTCAACGTCGAAAGCAGATCCGCCAGGTCCTCATAGCGGACGACGACCGTGATCGGACCGAAGCGCTCTTCGCGCAGTGCCGGATCCGCACGGAGCTCGGCGGTATTGGTGGCAAACACCGCGGCGGGCAGCGCGAGCGCGCCGTCGGACGGGGGAGCGCTGCGTCCGAGCAGCTGGACGCGCTGCTCTCCTGCGGACTCGAGCTCCGAGACGGCAGCCTGGGCGCCGTGCAGCAGCCGAGGGCCGAGCATCGGCGCCGTCGCGGACCCCGACACCCGCTCGCCCAGCGACCGTGCGAGCGCGTCGCCGTCAGCGCCCGTCGGCACGAACACGAGACCGGGCTTGGTGCACAGCTGCCCCGCGTGCTGGCTGACCGCGCCAGCCAGCTGCTCGGCGATCGCCTCGCCGCGCTCACGGATGGCGGCAGCGGTCACGACCACCGGGTTGACCGAGCCCATCTCCGCGTACACCGGGATCGGACGCGCTCGGCGCGCCGCGGCATCGAAGATCGCCCGGCCGGCGGCGATCGAGCCCGTGAAGCCGACCGCCTCGATCCGGTCGTCGCACACCAGCCGGGTCGCGAGCTCCACCGACGCGGCCTGCACGAGGCCGAACACCCCGGCGGGCAGGCCGTGCTCAGCGACCGCGCCGTCGATCAGCGATCCGACGAGCGCGCTCGTCCCCGGGTGGCCGGGGTGCGCCTTGCAGACCACCGGGCAGCCCGCGGCCAGCGCGGACGCGGTGTCGCCGCCGGCCACCGAGAACGCCAGCGGGAAGTTGGATGCCGCAAACACCGCCACCGGTCCGAGCGGCACCGTCATCCGCCGCAGGTCGGGTCGCGGCACCGGCTTGTAGTCCGGGTCGGCGGTCTCGACGATCACCTCGTGATGCTCTCCGGTCCGGATCAGGTCGGCGAACAGCAGCACCTGACGCCAGGTGCGCTCGACCTCGCCACGGAGCCGCGCCTCCGACAGGCCCGTCTCGGCGGTGCAGACGGCCACGATCTCGTCGACGTGCTCCCCCAGGGAGTCGGCGAGGCTGGACAGCATCGCCGCCCGCACCTCGTCGGCGTGCCAGCGCTCATCACCGGCCGCGGCCGCCGCGGCGGCCAGCAGCGCTTCGAGCTGCTCGCCAGTGGTCTCCGGGTACGAGGTTCCAGGTGCGCCGGTCGCGGGATCGACGGCAGTGAGGGTGGCGGAGTCGGTCATGTCGCTCACGCTAGCTCGCCGAAACCCGTGCCGGGCTCCAAGCGGTCCGCGAGCGCGCGAGCGACGATCAGGTCCTCCACCGACAGGCCGACCGACTTGAACACGGTGACCTGCGCGTCGTCCCGCCGCGCGAGGTGCCCGGCGGCGAGCGTCGAGAGCTCGGCGGCGAAACCCGCCTCTGGGAGGATTCCCGCCTCGATCGCGCGAACGATCTCGCCGGCCTCGGCGTGCGCGGCCCGCTCGGTTTCGACCGCCAGGAGTGCGTCGCCCAGCAGCTCGATCGGCAGCTCGCACATCGACGGGCGATGGGAGCCGACCGCGTTGACATGCGTCCCCGGGCGCACCGCGTCCGCGGTGAACAGGGGCTCGGTCGCGGTCGTGCAGGTGCAGACGATGTCCGCCTCGGCGAGCGCTGCGCCGTCGCCCAACCGTGCCGACAGCCCATCGGCACGGAGCGAGTCGACGAGCGCCGACGCGCGGGTGCTGTCCGGTCTGGCCCCGATCACAGTGACCTCCTCGATCGGGCGCACCGCGCGCATCGCCGCCGCGTGGGCTGCGCCCTGCACACCCGCACCGAAGATGACGAGCCGCCGGCTCTCCGGTCGGGAGAGCAGCCGCGTCGCGAGTGCGGAGACCGCCGCGGTGCGCACCCGAGTGAGGGCCGCGCCGTCGATGATCAGGCGCGGCGTGAGCCCGTGTGGGGTGAACAGCGCGTAGGTCCCCTGGATCCTCGGCAGTCCGTGACGCTCGGGGTTGGCCGGGGCGACTGTGACGAGCTTGACCCCGATTCCCTCCGGCCCGTGGCACGGCATCAGCAGCAGCTCCCGATCACCGCCACCGTCCGGCTCGGCGGGGAGCTCGATCGCGCTGCGCGGCACCGGATCGAGCGTCTGCGGCGAGCGATCGGCCAGCCCCGCCTGGAGCGCGTCGGCCGCCTCGGCGAAGCCGAGCGCCGCGACCTCGGCGGCGGTCACGAAGCGCGGCACAGCGCCGATCACGCGACCGCGACCTGCATCAGCTCGAACCCGCCCGCGTCGACGCGGTAGCCGCAGCCCGGCCGCGCGGGCGGGGCGGGGCGGCGGGGCAGTGTCACGCCGAGCAACATCCCGTCGGTCTGCAGGTCGGGCTGGATCAGCAGGCCGACGCGGGACTTGCGCGCGCCCACCGACCAGTGACCGAGCGAGCGCAGCTCGTCGGCGCGCCCGGCGATCACCGCGTGGATGTGCCCGCCCGCGGCTCCGCCCGCTGAGAACAGGTCGCTGAGCGCCCGCGAGGGGTCGTCGGTGGCGTCCGCGTCGTCGATCAGGAGCACCTGCATCCGCTCCGATGCCCGCAGCTCGGCAATCAGCTCGGCGATCTCCTGCGCCGAGGTCGCGACCCGCGACAGCTGCGGGCACTCTCGCAGCCGGGAGCCGCGCCGCACTGCGACCCCCGCCAGCTCGATCCCCGGGTACAGGCGGCTGATCGCTTCGGCGATGACGAGCAGCGTTGTCGTGCGGCCGGTCCGGGGCGGGCCGGCGACGAGCGCGTGCTCGCCCTCGTAGAGCTCGAACCCGACCGGCTCGAGCGTCTCGTCGCCGATCCCGATCGGGATGAACAACGGCTCGCGTGAGACGCGCCCGCCGCCGAGCAGCGCCTCGACCGGCACGCTCTCGGGAAGCACCGTGACCGGCGGCGGTCCGCCCTCGGGCATCGCGGCCACGCCGCGTGCTGCGAGCTCCGCGATCGCCGCGCCCGCGTCGCGCACGCGTGCGAACTGGACGACCTGTCCGGTGCCGCCGATCACCGCGCGGCCGGGTGAGAAGCGGGGGATCGCGCGGCGAGAGAGCCCGAACTGCGCGTAGTCGGCGATGTCCGCGAGCTGGAAGGCGATCCGCTGCTGGGAGAGCGAGGCAAGCGCGGTGGGGACCGCTCCGAGCCGGTCGGCGGCGATCGCGGTATGGATGCCGAGCTCTGGGCCGTCGGCCCACACCCGCGCCAGCGCCTCACGCAGCGCGTCGCCGGCGAGGTCGGCGTGCTCGGAGGCGAAGCCGGCGTAGCCATCGAGCAGGAGCACGATCCGCGGCGCGGCCGCACGGCCCACCGGGTCGAGCGACCGCCGGACGGCGAGCTCGCCGCGCAGCCGCCGGAGCAGCCGCGACTGGCGCTCATGCTCGGCGGCCGTCGTGACCGCGCCGACGCCGGGCAGCGCCGCCAGCGCGGCCAGCTCGCCGGCGCCGAAGTCCATCGCATAGACGTGGACGTGAGCGGGGTCGGTCGTGCGGGCGAGACCGAGCGCGATCGTCTGCAGCGCCGTTGTCGTACCGCTGCCGCCGATCCCGTAGAGCAGCAGGTTCCCCGCGCTCGGGTTCCAGCCGATCGGATACTGGGCCTGGGCCTCGGGGTCGTCGGCGAGACCGAGGGACACCAGAGGGGTGGGTGGGGCCGTCTCCCCGGCGAGCGGCCGAGGTGGCCCCAGCTCGATCAGGTGGTCGAGGTCGACGTCGCCGGCGAGCGGGTCGAGCCACGGCCGGCGGGCGGGCGGGGAGCCGGTGGCGGCCTCCCGGGTGGCGGCGACGAGTCGTGCGAGATCCGAGACGGCGGCGTTGCCGGCGCCGTTGCCCACCGCGCCGACCCCGGGGCCCGGCGCCCGGCCGGGGGCGAACGGGAGGACCGCGACCGCGCTCACGGGCCCGTCACCGCTCGCGCCGCTGACCAGCGCGGTCTGTGCCGGGACCAGCTCGGAAGGGCCAAGGCGGACCTGTGCGCGGCCCGGCTGCGTGCGCGGGATCTTCGCCGCGGCCGGGTCGTCGATCACGTCGGTGGAGTCCTGCGGGGTCTGCACCCGCAGGCAGATCCGCAGGTTCGTGTTGGCGCGGATGTTCTCGTTGACGGCGCCCGCGGGACGCTGGGTGGCGAGGATCATGTGCACCCCGAGCGAGCGGCCCCGCTGGGCGATGCCGACGAGCGAAGCGATGAAATCCGGAAGCTCGGCGGCCAGCGTGGCGAACTCGTCGATGATCACGACGAGCCGTGGCAGCGCATCCACCCGGCCCTCGGCGACGAGCCGGTCGTGCTCGATGATGTCAGCGGTGCGGTGCTCGCGCAGCACGCGTTCGCGGTAGCGCAACTCGGCCTCGAGCGAGCGCAGCGCGCGCTCGCCGAGGTGCTCGTCGAGATCGGTGACCATCCCGACGGTGTGCGGCAGCTCCGCGCACTCCGCGAATGCGCTGCCGCCCTTGTAGTCGACGAGCACGAAGTTGACCCGGGCCGGGCCGTGGGTGGCGGCCAGCGACGCGACCAGCGAGCGCAGCAGCTCGCTCTTGCCGGCGCCGGTGGTTCCGGCGATCAGGCCGTGTGGGCCGTCGCCGACGAGGTCGATGTCGAGTGGACCGTCCTCGGCGACCGCGAACCGCGCGACCAACTCGGTGGCGTGCTCGGTGACCTCCCACCGGGCACGGATCTGCGCACCGTCGGGGGTGGGCAGCCCGATCAGGCCGGGGAGCGCGAGGAAGTCCGGGAGCGAGCCGCCGGGGATCTGCAGATCGGCGTCCTCGAACCGCGCGAGCGCCACCGCGCAGCTGCGCGCGGTCTGGTCCGAGAGCCCCGCGACGAGCAGCGGGTCGATCCGGCGGCCGAGCTGCGGACGGGAGAGCACCGCCTCGCCGGCCTCCTCGTCGAGCTCGACCACGGTCGTGCATGCCGCGGGCAGCCGCTCGGTGCTCCGGGCCAGAACGATCCCGCTGACGCGTTCCCCGGCGCGCAGCAGCGCCCGGCCCGCGGCGCCGCGACCCTCGATCAGGGCGGGAATGTCAAGCACCGCGAGCGTCGTGCGCGGATCGTCGGAATCGCCCTCGGTGAGCTCGGACGCGAGCACGGCCGCCGCGGTGGTTCCGACGGCCAGGCGCGGGCCTGAGCCCCCGGCGGTCTGGCGCGTGTGGGGCAGCCACTTGACCCAGTCCCAGTCGCCGCCGGACGCCTCGTCGGCGAGCGCGGCGATCGTCAGGTCGGCCGGTCCATGCAGAACGGCGGCCTGGCAGACAAGCGCCCGGGCGAGCGCGAGCGACGGCGCACGGTCGCCGACGATCCCCACGACTCCGCCCCGCGAGAGGTCGACGTCGATCGGCGCGAGCTCCAGCCACCCGTTCTCGGCGAGCACGAGCTCGGCGGCCTGTGCCGACTGGCGGTTGTCGGTCACCTCGGGGCGGAACGGCACCTCGCCATACCCCGCCGACAGGTGCAGGAAGTCGTGATGGTCGGGCCGGCGCTCCCACAGCCGGGGATCGGGGGCGACTGCGCGATGGACGATCTCGGCGAGGTCGGGGAAGCCCGCGCGCAGGCGGTCGCGCTCGGCGGTGCGGCGGCTCGACACGTCGACTGCGAACCGATCGAGCGACTCGCGGAACGAGCGCTCCTCGCCGCGTGAGGACCGCTGGTTCTGGCGCCGTTGCTCCAGGTAGTTGCCGAGCACGAGGATCGGCGAGAGCAGCATGAACAGCGCGTAGATGATGTTGTGCAGAACCACCACCATCACGCCGCCCATCAGGAGCGGTCCGACGGCCGAGGCGATGCTGAAGCGCGCCTTCTGCCCCTGGCCGGGTTCGATCGGGATCTCGATCGGCTCGGAGCTGCTCATCGACAACGCGCGCGGCGGGCGATTGAACGCGATCGTGCCCTGCAGGCTCGCCTGTCGCACGGGGTCGACCGGCAGCGGCGCCGCGGGGGTTGCGATCGTGAACGCGACGTCGCCCGCCTCGATCATTGAGCCCGGCTCGATCTCGGCCGGCGCGGCGATCCGCCGGCCCTCGACCCAGGTCCCGTTGGCGGAGCCCAGGTCGGTGACCGTCGCCCGCAGGCCGCCCGGCGTCGCCGCGATGCTGAAGTGACGGCGGGAGACGCCATCGTCGAGCAGCGCCAGCTCGCAGTCCTCATCGCGGCCGACGATGACCCCGGCGGGTGAGAGCGCCACCCGGCGACCGGCGTCCAGGCCGGCGATCACCCTCAGTTCGAGCGCCGGAGTCGTGCGATCCCCGGTTCCGCCCGTGGCGCCGCCGGCCGGACGCACACGCGCGCCCTCGTAGAGGCCGATCTCGGACAGCGCCAGGTCGAGGTGACAGAAGCGACCGTCGATCAGGACCCCCCGGGCCCCGCCTGCACCGCCGATTGCGGCGAGCAGATCCTCGACGGTCGCGTCCTCGGTGCTCAGTCGCAGTTCGACGTCAGCCGCTCCGCCGGCGGGAGTGTCGAGGACCACATGCATTCGAAGGGCGCCAAGCGTACCGGGACCGCTGCCGGTGTCTCGGGCCGGCGCCCGTACAATCGAGCCAGTGGGCAGGCGGGGAAAGGCATGGGCGACGGCGCTGGCCGTGGTTGCGCTGAGTGCGGTCGGCGTACCGGCAGCTCGGGCCGGTGAGTGGATCCAGGTCTCATGCGAGAACCCGAATGGGACCCCGGCGACGAGCCAGGGGTGGAGCGGGAGCTCGGTCGGCTCGCCACCGCCCGGGTCGACCGCGGACACCAACTGCGGTCCCGGTGTGCCGCTCTCGGCCGGGCTGGTGAGCGGCTTCGCCGCCGCGCCCGGTGGCTCGGGCGAGGTGCTCCAGTACACGCCGCCCTCCGGCTCGACGCTGTCAGGTGGCATGCTCCAGATCAGCCTCAGCTCGACGAGCGGCGGCCCGAATCTCGACGCGGTCTCGGAGACGTCGGTCTACTCCCCGGCGGACACGCTCAGCGACCGTCTCATCACCTGCATCCCGTATATCGGCTTCTGTCCGACAGGGACGACGGACTCGACGACCACCTACTCAGGCCCGCTCGCGCTGCCGACGGACGCGGGCGGCGGGGTGACGGTCGTCGCCCAATGTGACTCCTCCAGCGGCAGTTGCAGTCAGGGCGCCAGCGGCGGCTATTGGGCGCGCGCCGAGGTGCTCAGTGCAGAGCTGGCGCTGACCGCCGACGTGTCACCGCAGGGTGCCCGCTTCAGCGGGAGTGCGCTTCAGCGTGGTGCCCGCGGGACCGCGCATCTCGTCTTCCAGGCGTCGGAGAGCAGCGGGCCCGGCGTGTACTCGGTCGCGGTCGCGGTCGGCGGCCGGACGGTGTGGAGCGGCCAGCCCAACGACAACGGGGGCGCCTGCGTCGCGGCCGGAACCGACGGAGGCGCGCTCATGTTCGACTCCGCGCAGCCGTGCCTCACCTCCGAGACCGTCGACGTGCCGGTGCCCACGCGGCACCTGTCCAACGGGCGCCACGAGCTCGCCGTCACCGTCACCGACGCCGCCGGCAACAGCTCCCAGGTGCTCGACCGCGGGATCACCGTCGCCAACCCCACGCCCGTCTCGCCGAGGGTGGGACCGGGCGAGGTCCGAGCGCGATTGCAGCTCGCGTGGGATCTCTCCCACCACCGAACGCGGCTGTTGAGGGCGTTCCGCGTCCATCTCCCGCGGCGCGGTCGCGTCGCGCTGGAGTGCCTGGGCCGCCGCTGTCCCCGGCTGCGGCTGCGCGAGGAGCGGGCCGGTGGCGCCGCCCGCATCTGGCGCGAGCTCGAGCGGACGCGGTTTCGCCGCGGTCAGCGGCTCGTGATCACGTTCTCCGCGCCCGGCCGGCGCTCGGAGCCGATCGAGTTGATCTTCCGTGACGACCACAAGCCTCGCGTCCGGCTGCTCGCACGCGCTCCGCGCGCACACTGACCCGCGGGTACGGCCCCGTCGATACCCCCGGCCACTGGTGGCGTCGCCCACCCCGCCGGATACTCCGCCCCGTGTCCAAGTTCGTCGTCGACACCGACACGCTGCAATACGTCGCCAACGCGCTCGGGGCCCTGTCGCAGGACTTCGCTCAGATCACGAGCACGACGAACGGCCTGACGCCCCAGGAGCTCGGCGGCCAGTCGGTCCTCAGCCATCTCGAGCACTTCGACGACAGCTGGGTCTACGGGCGGAACGTGATCGACGAGGAGATCAGCGGCATGAGCCGGCGCCTGATCACCGCCAAGAGCGTCTACGAGCTGATCGAGCAGAAGGTCCAGCAGGGAGCCAGGGGGAGGATCGACCTCGGCCGCTGGGGAGTCGCCCACGTCGGGTCGGGAGCGACCCGGAGGCTCAGAAAGCTGTCCGGAATGACGATCACGCGCGCCGCCTGAGCGGTTGGATGAGCGATTCGCAGGCGCGCTCTCCTAGACTGGCTCCGGTGAGGTTGGCCGCAAGGGCATGGGGGGCGAGCGTCGCACTGACGGCTGCCGTGCTCCTGATCGCGGCGACGGTCGCGCCCCGAGCACGCGCAGGAGTCTGGGCGCAGATCGCGTGTGTGAACCCGAACGGCAGCGCGGCGACGAGCATCGGCTGGAGCGCGTTCACGAGCGGCGCCTCGTACGGCTCCGGAGCCAATTCCGCCTGTGCCCCGGGCACGCCGATGGGCGCGACGCTCAGCGATCCGGTGCCCGCACCCGTGTTTGCGTCCGCCGGGCTCATCTACACGCCGCCGCCCGGCTCGACCCTCGTCGGAGGGACGGTGCAGGTGGTGCTCTCCGCCGATGGCGCGGGCACCGGCGCCACCGCCGATGCGGAGATCGACGAACCCGCCCAGACGAGTTCCGACGCGCGGCTGCGCTGCACCCCGGGCAGCAAGTCCTGCGGGTCCTCGGCGACCGACTACACGGGCACCTTCACCTTGCCCGCGAACCTCGGCGGCAACCTCTACGTGACTGCCGCGTGCGACGGGACGGCAGGGCTCACCTGCGACAACGGTGAGCGCGACAACGCGTGGGCGTTCGTGCAGGTGAGCTCGGCCGATCTGCTGCTGCAGAACATCGCCAGCCCGAGCGCGCGATCGCTGGGTGGCACGCTGCTCGGCCACGCCGTGCACGGGACCGGCCGGCTGCGGCTCAGCGCATCGGATCCAGGCGGACCCGGCGTGTTCCGGATCGCGGTCACGATCGATGGCCGCACCGTGCACGACGCGACGCCGAGCCGCAACGGCGGCGCCTGCGTGCCCGTCGGGACCGCTTCGGGGAGCGGGGCGCTCGAGTTCGACGCGGCGCAGCCGTGCCCGACATCACTGACCACGACAATCCGCGTTCCCACCGCCAAGCTTCCCGACGGCAGCCATCGGCTTGCGGTCTCGGTCACCGATGCCGCCGGCAACACCACGACCGCACTGCGGCGGACGATCTCCACCGACAACCCCGAGCTCACGCCGCGGCCTGCACACGGCCTGCGGGCGCGGTTCGCAATCAGCTGGCGCTGGGCTCGAACGATCACCGAACTGCGCACCATCTCCGCGTCGCATCTGCCGCGCTCAGCCCGGGTCGCGGTTGCCTGCACGGGCAGGCAATGCCCATCGTTGCCGTCGGGGCGGATGGCCGCCTCCGGCGTGGCGTCTCTGGAGCGACGGCTGCGCGGGTTGCGCCTGCATCCGGGGGACGCGCTGCTGCTCACCGTCACCGCGCCGCACCGTCCGGCGGAGCGGATCCGGCTGACGATCCGCAAGGGCGCCCGCCCGCAGGCGCGGCTGCTGGCTCCAAAGCACTGATCCTCCCGGGGAGCGGTATCGCCCGCTCGATACCCCGGGCCATAGGCGCGACCGGAATCCCGCTCGATACTGGTCGGGATGCCCGCCGATCCGTGCACCGATCCCCGCGCCGACGCGCTGATGGCAATCGACGACTCCGTGCTGTCGGCGCTCATCGGCCGGTTCGTCGACGCGACCCGTCGCGCCTCGTTCGCCTCCCGGGGACTCACCGCGGCGGCGACGGAGACGACCTGGAGCGGCGCCGCCGCCGACGCCTTCAGGGGGTCGATCGGGAGGATGCCCCGCCAGCTCGATCAGGTGCTCAACAGCTATTACGGGGTGCGCGCGGCGCTCGAGGCCTACCAGACCGAGGTCGATCAGCTCAAGCTGCGATGGACGCGCTCGGTGGCGGCGATCGAGCAGGCGCGGGGTCCCTTCCAGGCGGCGTCCTCGGCGCTCTCCTCGGACACCCGCAGCCTCGAGCAGCTGCTGAGCGCCCAGGCGCGCGGGGCCGGCGTGTCCTCCGAGCAGCTGCTCACGCTGTCCGCCGACATCGGCCAGGCGAGCGCCCAGCTGCGCCGGGTCTCGGCGGCCTACGAGCAGGCCTGCGCCGGAGGCATGAACGTGCTCGAGGATTTCGATGCCGCGCGCTCGACGCTCTGCACGGCGATCGACACGGCGGCGCACCACGCGATCACCCGGGGCAGCTTCCTCGGCGACCCGCAGGCGGTGCCAACCGGGGGTGGCTCCGACCCCGTCCACACCGTCCACCGCGGTCACACGGGCGGCGACGGCGGGGTGCCGATCACGGGCGGCGGTCCGACGCCCGTCCGGAGCCCGGCGGTCCCGGCCACCGCCCGCGCGAAGCTCGCGCGGATGGAGGCATACGTGAAGTCCGTGATGGGCACGCAGTACGTCTACGGGGGTGGCCACGGCTCGTTCAACCCGAACGGCGGTCTGGACTGCTCAGGCTTCGTCTCCGGCGTCCTGCACTCCGCGGGCTACCTGGGCGCGCCTCAGACGACCGCGACGCTGCCCGGCCAGCCCGGGATCCTGGCGGGGCACGGGCGCTACGTGACGATCTACGATCGCACCGACTGCCCGCTCGGCGACCAGCACGTGATCGTCGATATCAACGGTCAGTTCTACGAAGAGGGCGGGATCTCCTCGGGCGGCGCTCCCGATGTGCACCGCTTCACGCCGAGCCGCGAGTACCTGGCCTCCTTCAACCAGATCCTGCATCCCGCCGGCATGTGACGCAGGAAGCGGGCGGCGGTTAGATTTGGTGTGTGCGAGCTCAGCAAAGGGCGGTCCTCGGGGCCGAGATGAGCCCGTCGGAGCTTCAGGTGCTCATCAAGGCAGAGCGGCTGCGGGTGCCGTTCCTGTTCCTGCGCGACGGCGAAGGCGTGCAACAGCTCATCCGGCTCGACGAGGACCGGATGGTGATCGGACGGATGCCGGGCAGCGAGCTGGAGATCTCGTGGGACCCCCGGGTCTCAGGCGTCCACGCCTACCTGGAGCGCCGGGGCATCGCCTGGGTCCTGGAGGACGACGGGCTCTCCCGCAATGGGACGTTCGTCAACGGGGAGCGGCTTCGCGGGCAGCGTACGCTCCGCGACGGAGACGTGATCACCGCCGGGGACACCGCGATCGGCTTCCGACTGCCGCTCCAGGAACCGCTCAACGTCACCGTGACCACGCCGACCGCCGAGCCGCCGGAGGTCTCCGACGCGCAGCGCCGCGTGCTCGTCGCGCTGTGCCGCCCACTCACCCGCTCCGACTCCGCCGCCCCGGCAACCAACGAGCAGATCTCCAGCGAGCTGGTGCTCAGCCTGTCGGCGGTCAAGGGCCATCTGCGCGTCCTGTTCAGCCGCTTCGGCCTCGACGAGGCGCCGCAGAACCAGAAGCGGCTGCTGCTCGCCGAACGCGCGCTGCGCTCGATGGCGGTGCGGCCGGGCGACTTCGAGTAACGGCCCGCTCAGCCGATCGTCGTGGTGCCCGAGCCCTTGCCCGAGCCGCCGATCGAGGTCGTCCCGGTGCCGCTGCCCGCGCCGTGATGGGTGGTCCCCGAGCTGCCGGTGGTCGGCGAGGACTGGCTCGTGGTGGGCGTGTAGGTGGGGGTGCTCGTGGTGTAGGTCGGGGTGCTCGTCACGTCGGTCGGCGCGGTGCTCCCGGAGCTGGGCGAAACCGTCCGGTGCCTCGCGTGCCTGCGCTTCTGCCTGGGCCGCCGGCGAGTGATCCGCTGCACGCCCGGGGCGAACTCGTCAGCGAGCCGGCGTGCGCCGGCGCGATGACGGACGGTGACCGCATCCTCGCTATGGCCCGACCCCGTCGGCGAGGGTCCGGGGGGTGCCGTGCGGGTGTCGGCCGCGACGGTGCCGCCTGGGGTCCGAGCCCCGTGATCGACGGCACGCCGGATGAGGAAGGCCGCGCCGAAGGCGGCCAACATACAGAGCAGTGCGGTCCCCGCGTAACGCACGGCCACCAGTCTACGCCCGTCATTCGTCATGCTGGAAGGTCCCATGGCCGATGATCTGACCCGTGGCACCGCGCTGATCGAGCAGCTGCTCGCGGACCCCGAACTGAGGCGGAGCTTCCGCGCGGACCCGTCGTCGGTCCTGCGAGCGCACGGCCTCGACGCGGTCGCCGAAGGGCTGCCGCCGGGGGCGCGCGCGATGCTCACGCTCGAGCTCAGGGAGTCGCGCTCGTCGCTGGCGGGGGTGATCGTCGCGGCTGCAGCGGAGGGCGTCGACTTCACGCACGTCGCCGAGCACGCAGCGCCGCGGCTCGGGCGCGACGCCGGCCATGTGATCTCCCGTTTCCTCAAGAGCCTCTCCTCCCATCACCACGCCGCGCCGGCACCCGTCCGCCATGAGGGCGACCGCCTTCCCAACCCGCGGGTGCCGCAGCTGGGAGCCGCGCCCGCCGAGCAGATGGCCAAGCCGATCCGCCACGCCGCTGCTCAGCCGGCGCCGGCCCCGTCCGCGGCGGCGCCCGCCACCGCCGAGCCGCTGAGCGCGCCCGCTCCGCATCACGAGCACCATGTCCCCGAGCTCCCGGCCGGATTGGCTGCACACGATCCCGACGCGTACCCGGGCAACGACGCCACGCCGCAGCAGATCGCCGCCTGGATGGGAGCGAACGCCCGCCGGGTAGGTCTGCCGCCGGAGCTGCCGGTGATGGCCTCGCTCACCGAGTCGGGACTCCGCAACCTCGACTACGGCGACCGCGATTCGGTCGGCTTCTTCCAGATGCGGACCTCGATCTGGGACGAGGGGCCCTACGCCGGCTACCTCGCGGACCCGCAGAAGCAGATCGAATGGTTCCTCAACGAAGCGCTCGCGGTGAGGGGCTCGGACCCGGCCCTGGCATCGGCCCCGAGCCGCTGGGGCGAGTGGGTCGCCGACGTCGAGCGCCCGGCCGCCGAGTACCGCTATCGCTATCAGCTGCAGCTCGGCGAGGCGGTGCAGCTGCTCCGCGGCGACGCGAGCCTCCCCGGGGCAGGGACGGTCACCGGGGCCGCCGGGGTTCCCGGCGCCGGGGCGGCCGTTCACCACGTCGACCTCGGGGTCGCCGTCAAGCGCTCGGCGATCACGCATCACGCCCACCACCACGACGGTCACGCCGCGGGGCTGCTCGACGCAGGCTCCCCGCACGCGGGCCTGTCCGTGAGTGCCGGCGCCGAGCTCGTCCGCAGCGCCTATGGGGCGCACGGCGTGCAGCTGCCGGTTACCGCCGCCCAGCAGTTCGACGTCGGCGCCACCGTCCCGCGGACCGACCTGGCGCCTGGCGACGCGGTCTTCTTCGGCAGAGCGCACGGCTCGATCCAGGGGCTCGGCATCTATCTCGGTGACGGGCACGTCGCCGTCGGCGGCGGGCGCGAGGTGTCGCTCAGCGCGCCCGGCGTGCACTATCTCGGTGCGCGGCGCTACTCCGAGCGGCTTCTGACCGGGCGTGGCAGCTACGCGCGCACGCTGCCGACGATCTCCAGGCATCACCATCATCACGATCACTGACGCGCTGCTGTTCGACCTCGACGGCTGTCTCGTCGATTCGCTTCCGGCAATTCGCGGCTGCTGGGAACGCACGCTCCCGCGCTTCGGGGCGGCGTTGTCGCCTGGCGCGGAGATCCGTCGGCTGGCCGGACCGCCCGTCGACGAGGTGGCGCGGGTTCTGGTGCCCGACGCCCCGCCGGGAGAGATCGCCGAGATCGTCGCCGCCTATCGGTTGTGCTCACTTGCCGCAGCCGCGGAGGTTCCCGCGTTCCCCGGCGTCCCGGAGCTCATCGGCGAGCTGGCGGACCGCGGCGTCGCGATGGGGATCGCGACCTCGAAATCGATCGAGGTCGCCGAGCCGGTGCTGGAGGCGCTCGGCCTGCGCTCTCGCTTCGCGGTGGTCGAGGGCACCCGCGTCGACGAGCTCGGGACCGCGAAGGAGACCGTGGTGGCGCGGGCGCTCGCCGGTCTGGAAGCGCTCGGTGCGCCGCGCGCGACTGTGCTTGTTGGCGACCGCGCCCACGACGTGATCGGCGCGCACGCCCACGGATTGCGGGCGTTCGGTGCGCTCTGGGGCTACGGCGGGCGCGACGAGCTCGAGGCTGCAGGCGCCGACGCGCTGCTCGAGCGGCCGGCCGACCTGCTCGAGCTGCGCTGACCCGGGTATTCGGCAGGCGGCGGCGCTAGGGTGGCCCGCGTGGTGCGCTCGGCCCCCGTCGACGGTGTCTCGCTTGGTGAACGCGGGCTACGACGTCGGCAGCCGGGTCGCGCAGCGTCGCCCGTGATGTCCCCGGTCGCGTGCGTGCACCGGTTGGAGGGCGTCGGTCACTTCACCCCGCTGGAGGCCCCTCGCGAGTTCGCCGAGGCGATCCGCAGGCCGGCGAGCTGAGCGCGTGATCCGCCGCCTCGACATCCGCTCGGTGACCGGCGAGGAGCTCGACCTGGTCGGGCGCCTGCTGCACGACCTCAACCTCGAGGTCGAGGACGAGACACCGACGCCCCAGGTGCTCGCCGCCCGGGTCGCCGAGCTGCTCGGCGGCGGTGACACCGAGATCGTGCTCGCCGAGGACCCCCCGGGCGGGCTCGCCGTCGTGCGGCTGCGCAAGGCGATCTGGACCCCGCAGCTCGAGGCCTCGCTCGTCGAGCTCTACGTCGTCCCCGAATTACGATCCCACCCAACCCACCGCCTGGAGCGTGAGCTGGTGCAGGCCGCGATGGAGGCAGCCCGTGATCACGGCGCGGACTTCATCGAGCTGGCGGTCGGCTCCTCCGACGTCCGCGCCCGCCAGATCTACGAGGATCTCGGCTTCGACAACCACGAGGTCGGCTCCGAGGACGCGCTCGCGCTGCACTACAGCCGCCCGCTCTGACGCCCCCTGAGACCGACGGCACGCCGGACCCGCGTCCCACCTGGCAGGATGCGGCCCGTCGCCCACACCAAGGAACGCAATGACCTCATCCACCGCCGCCCCCCGCCCCGTCCTCGCCGACGCCCTTCCCGGAGCACGCGTCCGTGACGTGATGCTCGTCGTCGCGGGAGCGCTGCTCACCGCGGCCTGCGCGCAGATCTCGATCAAACTTCCGGGCTCGCCGGTGCCGCTCACCGGCCAGACGTTCGCGGTCGTCCTCGTGGGCGCGGGCCTCGGTGCCCGCCGCGGCGGCCTCTCGATGCTCCTGTACGTGGTGCTTGGCCTGTTCCTGCCGGTGTATGCGAGCGGCGCCCAGGGCACCGGCGTGCTGTTCGGCTCAAGCGGCGGCTACCTGTTCGGCTTCGTGCTCGCCGCCTGGGCCATGGGCCTGATCGCGGAGCGCGGCGGCGACCGCCGCGTGGTGAGCGCCGCGCTGGCATTCGCGGTCGGTCAGCTGCTCATCTTCGGCGTCGGCGTTCCGTGGCTGAAGGTCGACACCTCTCAGTCCTGGGGGTGGGCGATCCACGAGGGGTTCACGATCTTCATCCTCGGCGGAGTCATCAAGGCCGCGCTGGCCGGCGTGCTGATGCCGTCGGCGTGGAGGCTGCTCGGGTCGCTGAAGGGCTGAGCGCGGATTGGCGCGCGGGCGGGCTCAGTCCAGCAGCTCGTAGGCGCCGAGCGTGAGGAACTCGGGGAGGTCGTCGCCGAGTGAGACGGCCTCCAGCACCTCGCGTGTCTCGCGTGGGCGTCCCCGCTCCCACACCTCGTCGCCGACCGCTTGGTGGATCTTCTCGGTCTCCTCGTCGAGCAGCCCGGTGACGAGCTCTCTCGTGATGGTGCGGCCGTCGCTCAGCGTGGAGCCATGGTGGATCCATTGCCAGATCTGAGTCCGTGCGATCTCGGCGGTGGCAGCGTCCTCCATCATGTTGTTGATCGCCGCCGCACCCCGTCCACCGAGCCAGAACGAGATGTACTGAAAGCCGACCGACAGGTTGTTGCGCAGCCCGGCTTCGGTGATCTCGCCCTCCGTGGCGGCGACGTCCCTGAGCGGCGCGTCGTCATAGGGCACGTCGGGGCGCAGCCGGTCGATCTGGTTGGGCCGTTCGCCGAGGACCTCGTCGAACTCCTCGGCGGCGGCGGCCACCACGTCGGGGTGGGCCACCCAGGTGCCGTCGAACCCGTCGCCGGCCTCGCGCCGCTTGTCCTCGCGGACGGCCGCAATCGCGCGCTCGTTGGCCTCGGGGTCTTTTCGTGACGGGATCAGCGCCGCCATCCCGCCCATCGCGAACGTGCCGCGGTCGTGGCAGGTCCGCACCAACAGCTCGGTGTAGGCGCGCATGAATGGCTGGGTCATCGTCACCGCAGTGCGGTCCGGCAGCACGAACGCCGGGTCGGCTCGGTTGGTCTTGATCACCGAGAAGATGTAGTCCCAGCGGCCGGCGTTCAGCCCGTAGCTGTGGTCGCGCAGCTCGTAGAGGATCTCCTGGAGCTGGAAGACCGCGGGGAAGGTCTCGATCAGCACCGTCGCCCGGAACGTTCCCGTCGGGATCTGGAGCCGCTGCTCGGCGAACGACAGCACCTCGTTCCACAGACGTGCCTCGAGGTGGTGCTCGAGCTTGGGCAGATAGAGGTAGACCCCCTTGCCCTGACCGTGCAGACGCGGGCCTGAGTGCAATGCGAACAGGCCGAAGTCGACGAGCGATCCGGAGGCGAGCTCGCCGTCAAAGCGGATATGTCGCTCGGGCAGGTGCCAGCCGCGCGGCCGCACCAGCAGCGTCGCCGGATCGTCGACCAGCTCGTAGTGGCGCCCGTCGGACGCGTCGTAGGTGATCGTGCCCTCGATCGCATCGACGAGGTTCTGCTGGCCTTCGATCTGCTTGCGCCAGGTCGGCGAGTTGGCGTCCTCGAAATCGGCCATGAAGCCCCCCGCGCCGGAGTTCAGCGCGTTGATCACCAGCTTGCGGTCCGTCGGACCGGTGATCTCGACCCGGCGGTCGAGGTAGTCCTCGCGCGGCGGGGCGGTCCGCCACTCCGCGTCGCGGATGTCCTTCGTGTCGGGCAGGAATCCGGCGGGCGCGCCGCGCCCACGGCGGGCGGCGAGCAGCTCACGGCGGCGCGAATCGAAGCGCGCGTGCAGCTCGGCAAGGAAGTCGACTGCCTCCGCGGACAGGATCGGCTCCAGGGCCGGTGCGTTCAGCGGGGCGATCTGGGCGTTCATGCAGGTGAGTGTGCCCCAGCGTCCGGATCGCTACGCGCCCGCACGGTCAGCCACGACCAGAACCGGCGTGCTGCCGGCCCGCTGGTGAGTGCCGGGTCGCCGCGTCGGGCGAGTCGCACCGCTCGCAGCTCGCGGGAGAGATCGACGGACGCGAGTTCGCACGCGACGAGCGTCCCGGCCCGGACCTCGTCCGCAATCGCCAGCCCGGAGAGCAGCGAGAAGCCGCCCGAGGTGATCATCCGCTTGAGCCCCTGGATCGAGGCCACCTCGAGCGCCGGGGTGAGTTCGATCCCATGGGCGGCGAGCGCAGCGGTGGCGACCGCACGTGTGCCTGAGTCTCGCTCGCGCGTGAGGTAGGCGCCGCCCGCGCCGGCAGCGAGCACTCCGATCGGCACCGTCGTGCGGCGTGCCCAGGGGTGGCCAGGCGCGACCACGAGAACCAGCGCGTCACGTGCGACGACGAGCGACTCGAAGCCGTCGGGCGTCGCCTCGCCCTCGATGAATCCGATCGAGGCCCTCCGTTCCCTGACCGCCGCGAGCACCGCCGTCGAGCCGACGACCTCGAGCTGCGGATGGAGGCCCGGCTCCTCGGCGCGGAACGCGGACAGCCATGCCGGGAGCAGGAACTCGCCAATGGTGAGGCTCGCGCTGAGTCGCAGGTCGCCGAGGTCGCCGGCACGGGCGGCCTCAGCGGCGAGCGCCACCGTGGCCAGCTGCGCGAGCGCCTCCTTGGCGGGCGGATAGATCGTGCGTCCGAGCGCTGTCGGTGTGACGCCGAGCCGCCCGCGTTCGAACAGAGCCGCCCCGAGCCGCCGCTCGAGTGACTGGATCCGCTTGGTCACCGCCGACTGGGTGAGGGTGAGCGCGTCCGCGGCGCCCTGCACCGTTCCGGCCTCGTAGGCGGAAAGGAACGCTGCGAGCTCGCCGCTGGCCACCGGATCGCTGATTGAGCTCATCGCACCGGACAGGGTATTCCAAGGTGGAATACCAAGCTCCACTCCCACCGGGTGTGAGAGTAAGTCACACGAGCTTGTGAATTGCACACATTCAGATGTAATCTGCGCCCATGATGACGTCGGACAGTCGGCGCGACGCGATCCGCGGACGCCTCGCCGAGCGCGGAGAGGTGGAGATCGCTGCGCTCGCCACCGAGTTCGCGGTATCGGAGATGACGATCCGCCGAGACCTCGAGACGCTCGAGGAGCGGGGGGTGGCCCGGCGGGTCCGCGGCGGTGCGATCTCGACGGTGAGCCGCAGCTACGAGCCGCCACTCGCGGCGCGCTCGCAGGAGGCGCAGGAGGCCAAGGCGCTGATCGCCAGCGCCGCGTCCACGTTCGTCGAGTACGGGGAGACCGCGATCCTCGACGTCGGCTCGACGACGCTGGCGCTCGCCCGGGCGCTCCGTGACCGCGGTGGGCTGACGATCCTCACCCCGAGCGTCAACGCCGCCGTCGAGCTCGCCAACGAGCCGACGACCCGGGTGATCCTCACCGGCGGGATCGTCCGGCCGGGAGAGCTCAGCCTCGTCGGCGACCTCGCCGAGCAGACCTTCCAGCGGTTCAACTGCGACGTGCTGTTCCTTGGCGTCGGTGGGATCGACGCCGTCAAGGGGCTCACCGAATACAACCTCGACGACACGCGCGTCAAACGCGCGGCGCTCGGCGCGGCGGCGCGATGCGTGGTGCTCGCCGATCGCTCAAAGCTCGACCGCGTCTGTCTGGCGCAGGTCGCCACGCTTGAGGAGATCGACGTCCTGATCACCGACGCCGAGCCCACCCACCCTGTTCTCGCCGCGGTCCGGGAGGCCGGGGCCGAGGTCGTGTCCGTCTCATCCCACGAGTGGCAGGAGAGAGAATGAGCCACCGTTTCAAGCAGCTGTTCGGGGACCGCAAGCCGATCATCGCGATGGTCCACGTTCCGCCGCTCCCCGGCACGCCGCTGTATGACGCGGCGGCCGGCGTGCAGGGGCTGGTCGACGCGGTCAAGCGCGACCTCGAGCTGTTGCTGGAGGCCGACTTCGACGGTTACATGTTCTGCAACGAGGGTGACCGTCCGTACGAGTTGCGGGCCGGGCCCGAGGCGGCGGCGGTGATGGCACGCGTGGTCACCGAGTGCGCGCCGCGCGACCGGGTATTCGGTGTCGACTTCCTGTGGGATGCCCGCTGCGCGCTGGCGGTCGCGGTGGCGACGGGCGCATCGTTCATGCGCGAGGTGCTCACCGGCGCCTGGGAGTCGGACATGGGTCTGTGGCAGGGAGAGGCCGCGCACGTGCTCCGCGAGCGGCGGCGGCTCGATGCGGATCCGCTGACGATCATGATGAACATCACCCCCGAGTTCGCCTCGCCGATCGGGCGGCGCGCGCCCGCCGAGGCGGCTCGCTCCGCGGTGGTCTCGAGCCTCGCAGACGTCATCCTCGTCTCCGGGCCGATGGCAGGCTCCGAGCCGGATCGGGCGACCCTGGAGTCGGTGCGTGAGGCGGTGCCCGCCGAGGTGCCCGTGCTGCTCAACACCGGTGCCCGGGCGGACACGATCGCGGAGTTCCTGAAGATCGCTGACGGCTGCGTCGTCGGCTCGGACCTGAAGGTCGACGGCTACACCTGGAACCCGGTCGACCGCGAGCGCGCCCGGCGGTTCGTTGAGAACGCCCGTGAGGTGAGCCTCAGCCGATGACCCTGCTCGGGATCGACATCGGCTCCTCCGGAGTGAAGGGCGCGCGCGTCGACCTCGCCGACGGCTCTGTCACGAGCGCACAGGCGGGCGTCGAGCTGCATTCACCTCATCCCGGCTGGGCAGAGGCCGACCCCGGCCAGTGGTGGGCCGGTGTGTGCGCGGTCACCCGCGAGCTGGTCTCCGAGGGCGAGCCTGTCGAGGCCGTGGCCTGTTCCGGGATGGTCCCGGCAGTGCTCGCGCTCGATGACCGCGGCCGGCCGCTGCGGCGGGCGATCCTCCAGAACGACGCCCGCGCGGACGTGGAGGTCGAGCAGCTCGCTGAGCAGCTTTCGGGTCTCGATCTGGTCGCGCTCACCGGCTCGGCGCTCACCCAGCAGTCGGTCGCGCCCACGCTGTGCTGGCTGCGCCGCCACGAGCCCGACCTGTTTGAGGGGACCGCGTCGCTGGCGGGGTCGTATGACTGGGTCGCGCGACAGCTCGGCGCCCGGCCCCACCTCGAGCGCAACTGGGCACTCGAGAGCGGTCTGTTCGACCTCGAAGGGCGCCCCCTGCTCGAGGTCATAGCGCGCAGCGAGGTCGATCCGGCAATCCTGCCGCCGGTCGCCGTCCCCGGCGAGGTGGTCGGCGAGGTGTCAGCCGTGGCCGCGGACGACACCGGGCTGCGCGCGGGAACCCCGATCGTCGTCGGTGGCGCCGACCACGTGAGCTCGGCCTATGGCGCTGGCCTCGTCAACGACGGCGACTGGCTTGTCAAGCTCGGCGGGGCGGGCGACATCCTCGCGGTGAGCGCCGCTCCGCTGATCGACCGGCGGCTGTATCTCGATGCTCATCCGGCGGGCGGCTGGCTGCCGAACGGATGTATGGCGACGAGCGGCTCGCTCGTCCGCTGGCTGGCCGCGGTGTGCGGCGGCGCGGACCTGGAGACGCTCGACGCGGAAGCGGCCGCCACTCCGCCGGGGGCCGGCGGCATCGTCTGCCTTCCCTACTTCCTCGGCGAGAAGTCGCCGCTCCACGACCCTCGCCAGCGTGGCGCGTTCGTCGGTCTGCACCTGGGCCACACCCGCGGGCATCTGTATCGCGCGGCGCTTGAGGCGGTCGCGTTCGGCTTCCGCCACCACGTTGAGGTCTTCAACGAGCTCGGGGTCAGCCTGTCGACGGCGCGCGTGACCAACGGCGGCAGCCGCTCGACCCTCTGGAAGCAGATCATCGCCGACGTGCTGGGGACGCCCCTCGCGCCGGTGCTCGACCATCCAGGTGCGTCGTTCGGAGCGGCGCTCGCCGCCGGCGTCGGGGTGGGCAGCGCGCCTGGCTGGTCGATCGTCACCGAGCTTGCCCGGCTCGGCTCGCCGATCGAACCCCGTCCCGCGTACCGCGAGCGCTACGACGAGCTCTACGGGATCTACCGGGCGCTCGAGCCCGCGGTACGGCCGATCTCACACCGGCTGGCGGCCGGAGACTGGAGCGAGCCATGAACGACACGACCAGTTCCGGCGTGCCGGTCGCCGTCGTCACCGGCAGCGGCTCGGGCATCGGCCGAGCGATCGCACGGGAGCTCGGCAGCCGCGGATACCTCGTCGTGGTCACCGATCTCGATGGCGAAGCCGCCGCCCGGGTCGCCGAGGAGCTCGAGGGCTGGGCGGCGCCGCTCGACGTCACGGACGCTGACGCTGTCGCCGCGCTCGGCGAGGAGGTCGCCGACCGGCAGGGGCGGCTCGACGTCTGGGTCTCGAACGCCGGGATCTCGCACATGGCGCCGTTCACCGAGGTGACGCTCGAGGAGCTTGACCTGACGCTCGCGATCAACCTGCGCGGCGTCTTCGTGTGCGGGCAGGCGGCCGCTCGGACGATGCGGCGGCTCGGATCCGGTGGCGCGATCGTCAACCTCGCGTCGATGGCCGGCAAACAAGGGCGGGTGCCGTACCTGTCCGACTACGTCGCCTCGAAGTTCGGCGTCGTCGGGCTCACCCAGGCGATGGCGTTCGAGCTGGCCGCCGACTCCATCCGCGTCAACTGCGTGTGCCCCGGATACGTGGCCACGCCGATGCAGGACCGCGAGCTCGCCTGGGAGGCGGGGCTGCGGGGGGTCGCGCCCGAGGACGTGCGAGAGATGTGGATCGCGGACACGCCGATGGGCCGGCTCGAGCAGCCCGAGGACGTCGCCCGCGTGGTGGCATTTCTTGTGGGGCCAGATGCGGAATTCGTCACCGGTGAGGCGGTGGCGGTCAACGGCGGCGCGTTCATGGACTGAGTCACAGTTCGGGAAAGGTGGAGGAGATGGCAACCGAGCAGCAGACATCGAACAGCGTTCCGACGCTGTTCACCAGAAACGCAACCGGCCTGGTCCGTGAGCTGAGCGCGTTCGACGCGTTCAACCTCGTGTTCTCGGCGGTGCTCATCCCGGTCGGAATCACGCAGGTGATGGGGTTCGCGCCGCAGTTCTGGCCGCACGCCAACATGTTCCTGTCGTTCCTGATCGCGACCCCGCTGGTCGCATGCTTCGGCGTGGTGTACCTGTACCTGACCGCACTGATGCCGCGCTCCGGTGGTGACTACGTGTGGGTGTCTCGCATCCTGTCGCCGTTCCTGGGATTTGTGGTGAACTTCGCGCTCACCTTCGTGTTCCTCACGTGGGTGGCGTTCAACTTCACGTTCATGCTCTCGATCGTGCTGCCGGCGTTCGGCTATGTGGCCGGCATCCACGGCTCGGCGATCGACTCACCGTCCAAGGGCGAGATGATGATCATCGCGACGTGCCTGACGATCGCGTTTGCGGCGCTGATGATGATCGGCGTCCGCTCGGTCGCTCGGTACATGAAGGTCACGTTTGCGATCGTGTGGATTGGCATGGCGATCTGGCTCGTGCTGATGCTGATCGGTAGCCACGGCTCGTTCGTACACCACTTCAACCGATCCTCAGGTACGAGCTATTCGGCGATCATCGCCAAGGCCTCGACGCTCGGCTTCCACAACGGCGGCACGCTGCAGCTCGGTGCGACGCTCGCCGCGATGGTCTACTGCTTCCAGGTGTACACCGGCTTCCAGTGGACCGGGTACTTCGCGGGGGAGATCAAGAACGCGCGTCGCACCGCGGTCACCTCGATCCTCGGTGGCCTGGGCGCGGCGGCGGTCATCTACATGGTGGCCGCGCTGCTCGTCTACAAATACTACGGGTACAAGTTCTTCGGGTCGATCGTGTATCTGGGCCTCGGCGGCGGCTCCGCGCACTGGACGCTCGGATTCAGTCCCTACCTGCCCTCGTTGGTGAAGTTCCTGCCCGGTGGGCAGGTGCTTGGGGTGATCGTCGTCCTCTGCTTCCTGATGGCGATCTTCTGGTGGACTCCGACCGGGTTCATGCTCGGCACGCGCAACCTGTTCGCCTGGTCGTTCGACCGCCTCGCGCCGGCGCGTCTCACCGATGTCTCTGATCGCTTCCACACACCGGTGCTCGCCACCGGGGTGGTCGCGCTCGTGGTCGAGCTGCTCAACTACCTGAACATCTACCAGGGGCTCGGAGCGTTCCTTCTGAACATCCTCGTCGTCATGGGCCTCGCGTTCATCGTCGTTTCGATCGCCGCAGGCTCCGTCCCGTTCCGGCGGGCGGCGATGCATGCGGAGGCACCGGGATGGGCGCGCGCGAAGCTCGTCGGCGTTCCGGTGATCACCCTCGCGGCGATCGTGTCCGGGCTCTCCTGGGCGTTCGTCATCTTCGAGGCGCTCCACACCGGTTTCGGCGGCAAGCTCGGCTGGTCGCCGATGATCAAGGTGTTCGTCGCCCCGGCGATCGCGGTCGTCTGGTACGCCGCGGTGTCGATGTACCGCCGCAGCCAGGGGATCTCGCTGGCCAACACGTTCAAGGAGATCCCTCCCGAGTGACGCTCATCGACGAGGGACAGCGGCTGGTGCAGGCCGCGGCGGACGAGAGCCTCGTGCTGCGGCTGTTCGGCGGCGTCGCCATCTGGCACCGCTCCGTGCCCGCCACGCGCGAGGCGCTCGGCCGCAGCTACGGCGACCTCGACTACGTCGCTCACCGCAAGCGCTCGCGCGAGCTGCGAGAGCTGCTCGAGCGGGAGGGATATGTCCCTGAGCGGACGTTCAACGCCGCGCACGGGGATCGCCGGCTGCTCTACCACGCGCCCGACGGCACCTTCCACATCGACGTCTTTCTCGACGAGTTCGAGATGTCGCACACGATCGACTTCTCCGCCCGGCTGGAGGTGGAGACGCCGACGCTGCCCGCCGCCGACCTGCTGCTCGCCAAGCTGCAGGTCGCCGAGATCAACCAGAAGGACCTCACCGACACGGCGATGCTGCTGCTCGACCACGAGCTGGCCGGCGACGACGGGCCGGGCCGGCTCGGCGGTGCACGCCTCGAGGAGACCTGCGGCGCGGATTGGGGGCTGTTCACCACCGTCACCGACAACCTGGCGAAGTTCGACGAGATCGTCGGATCGCTCGAGCTCGGGACCGAACGGGTTGAGGTCCTTGCCGCGCGCTCGGCCGCGCTCCGCGGGCGGCTGGAGGACGCGCCCAAGACGCGCGCGTGGCGGATGCGCGCGAAGGTCGGACGCCGCAAGCGCTGGTACGAGGTCCCCGAGGAGGTCCACCGTTGAGCTTCACCGTCTACTACGCCTCCGACATCCACGGCTCAGACCGTCTGTGGCGCAAGTTCGTGAACGCGGGCAAGTTCTACGGGGCCGACGTGCTCGTGATGGGCGGTGACATCACCGGCAAGGCGGTCGTGCCGATCGTGCGCTCGGCCCGGGGCCTGCGCGTCGCCGAGCTGATCGGGGACCGGGTCGCGCCTGAGGAGGAGCTCGAGTCGCTCGAGGACCGCATCCGCGACCGAGGTTTCTATCCCTACGTGACCACCGAAGAGGAGCTCGCCGAGGCCCATGGAGACGAGGCGAAGATCGGCGAGCTGTTCGCGCGGGCGATGGCCGACAGCGTCCGGCGCTGGCTCGAGCTCGCCGAGGAGCGGTTGGACGGAACGGGGATCCGCCTCTACATGATGCTCGGCAACGACGACGAGCCGGCGCTCTCCGAGGTGCTTGACGCCTCGCCGCTCGGGGTGACCTGCGAGGACATCCCGGTGGAGCTCGCCGAGCAGATCCAGATGCTCTCCTGCGGCATCGCCAACCCGACGCCCTGGGACTCACCGCGGGAGATGCCCGAGGACCAACTCGCGGCCCATCTGGAGATGCTGGTCGGGCAGCTCGACGATCCGTCTCGGAGCGTCTTCAACCTCCACGTCCCGCCCAAGGCGACCGCCCTGGACCAGGCGCCGGCGCTCGACGACACGCTCAAGCCCGTCGTCCGCGGCGGCTCGGTCGTGATGACCGCGGCGGGCTCTCAGGCGGTGCGGGAGCTGATCGAGCGCCACCAGCCGCTCGTCGCCCTGCACGGCCACATCCACGAGTCACGCGGGATGACGAAGATCGGTCGCACGGTCTGCATCAACCCGGGCAGCGAATACGGCGAGGGCGTCCTGCACGGCGCACTGCTCGTGCTTGACCGCAAGAAGGGACTGCGCAACCACCAACTCGTCTCGGGCTGACCGGCGGCCGCGTCCACCGGTGGATCAGCGGGCCTGCGCGGAGTAGAACTTCCAGCGGCCCACGCCGCTCGACGTCTCACCGGCCGAGGTTGCTGATGCCCAGGCGCGCCTGGACGAGCTCGAGCGCCGGCTGCGGGCCGTGGAGCGGGGGGTCGCCTGAGCCGGACTCGCGAGCTACCAGTTCGGCAGCAGCGAGCTGAGCAGCCCCTGCGGCCCGCGCAGCGCTGACATCAGCAGCGCGCCGGGCTGTGGCGTGAACGAGAGCATCTCGACGCTCGCGGCCGGGACCTTGACCGTGTAGGTGCCCTTGACTGGGGAGACGACGTCGGTCCCGGCGGTGCCCGAGAGCAGGCCGGTGGACGTCGTGGATCCGAAGGACTGGCCGTTGAGGCTGACGCCGCTGGTGGAGGAGAGGCCGTGGGCGTGGAGGATGGAGATCGAGGCGGGGCCGACGGCCTTGGGAACGCGGACGGTCGTCGACTGGCTGGAGGTGCCGCTCTTGTTGACGAGCACGACGTGGGTGGCGCCGCTGGTCTCACGCGTGGCCCACGCGGAGAGCGTGCTCGGGACGTCGTTGTGCATCTGGAGGATCTGCGAGCCGGGAGGGGCGGCCTGCTCGAACATGATCATCGCGTAGTACTCAGGCTGGACCTGGAAGGTGATCCGGCCGTGGGAGACGACCGGGTTGAGGATCGCGTTGATCGTGCCCGCGGGGTCGTTGAGATTGACGCCCTGGACGCCGAGCTGGTCCATGTTGAAGAGCGTGTCCGTCATCCACAGCGCGGTGGCGAACGAGTCGCTCACGTCCCGGGTGCCGCCGCAGGTGATCGCGTTCATCTCGTCGACGCGGATCCCCTTGCCGTCGGCATGCGCGGTCTTCACAAACGGCGCGAGTGAGTTGACAAAGCCGTAGGAGGCGGAGCCCGCGAGAACCTCGGGGATGGTCACGTTGTGGGACGCGCTGCAGTGCTTGAGCGGGTAGGCGTGGATCGTCACCAGCCCGATCTTCGGCTCGGCCTTGAGCGTCGAGCCGAGCGACGCAAGCCAGGTGCCGATGCCACTCGTCGGCCCGGCGATCGTCACGCCCTTGGGCAGCGCGTCGGCGAACTGGGCGAACTGCGTGCGGTACACCGGCAGCGACCAGTTGGCCGCCCGGCCGAGCACGCGGGTGCCGTTGGAGGTGTGGTACCAGGCGAAGGCGCGGTAGAGCTCGGGCTCGTTGCCGAGCTCGAGCGCGAGGATGTTGGAGGCGCCAATGCTCTTGATGAAGGCCTGGGCCTCGCCGACGGTGTCGGTCTTGTTGGCCGCCTCCAGATTGAGACCGAGCAGCAACTGGCCGTTCATCCCCTTGGCGGTGGCCGCCGCGAGCTTCAGCCAGCTCGAGTCGATCGAGTACGAGTCGCCGGGCGGTCGCTTCTGGCCCTTGATCGGCACCCAGCTCCAGTCGGCGCTCTCGCCGCCGATGCGCAGCACGGGTCGCTGGCCGGGGGCGATGTCGCCAAGCAAGTTCAGGAACGCGGTGTTGACCTTCGAGGGGTTGGTGCCCGCGAACTTCAGCAGCGACGGGTACTTGATCGAGATGCCCAGGAAGCCGGACGGCGTGGCGCCGCTCACGGGCGTGCTGGTCACCGAGACCGTTGCCGCGTGGGCGCCGGCGGCGCCCACGCACAGGAGGGTTGCGAACGCGGCGATGAACGCGCAGAGCGCGCGTCGCGGAAGAGAGGTCGTTGGAAACACGTCGGCCATTCTGCACATCGGAGGGGCGGGACGGGCCATCACGCACGCGGCTCAACCAAACCTCAACGGACGAGCGGTCCGCAGTCGGCGTGGCCCAGTCATGCGACGCTCCTGTGATGGGAGCCTGGCCCCGGGGTGCAAGAGGGTACTAGCGACGCGCGCCGCGTTGATGCGGTTCGGTGTACTAGGGTCGGCCCGTGCCCGAGTGGTTCGACGAACTTGCTGGGTTCCTCCGGATCCCATCGGTGAGCGCGGATGCCGCCCACCAGGCGGACGTGCGCCGCGCCGGCGAATGGGTCTGCGCGCTGATCCGGGGCGCCGGCGGCCAGGCAGAGCTGGTCGACTTCGAGGGCCAGCCGCTTGCGGTCGGTGAGATCAGCGCCAGCACCGGAGCGGACCGCGCCCGGACGGTGCTCTGTTACGGCCATTTCGACGTGCAGCCTCCGGATCCGCTGGACCTGTGGGAGTCCGAGCCGTTCGAGCCAGAGATCCGCGGCGAGTACCTGTACGGCCGCGGCGTCGCCGACGACAAGGGCCAGCTCTACCTGATGCTTGCGGCGGCCCGAGAGCTTGCGGGCGCTGGGACCCTGCCCGTCAACGTGCGCTTCGTCTGCGACGGCGAGGAGGAGACCGGCGGGCAGTCGGTGCTCGGCTTCCTCGGCCAGGACGACCGCGGCGCCGACGCCGCCGTGATCTTCGACAGCGGCATGATCGCTCGCGACGTGCCCGCCTTCGACATCGCCACGCGCGGTCTCGTCTACTTCCACATCACGCTGCGCTCCGGCGAGCGCGACCTGCATTCCGGCATGTACGGCGGCGCGGCGCTCAACGCCGTCAATGCGCTCTGCGAGCTGCTCGCCTCGGTAACCGCGCGCGACGGCCGGCTGGCCGAGCCGCTGCGGGCCGGGATCCGCGCCCCCACGACCGCTGAGCTGGAGGCCTGGACCAAGCTGCCCGCGGGCGCCGACGAACTGTCGCTCGCCGGGGCCTCTCCGATGGATTCGAGCGCCGCCGGGGACTACTACCTGCGCACCTTCGCCGAGCCGTCGCTTGACGTCAACGGCATCCACGGCGGATCTCCGACGCTGGAGAAGACCGTCCTGCCGGTGAAGGCCGAGGCGAACGTCTCGATCCGGCTCGCCCCGGGACAGGATCCGGACACGATCGCGGCGACGTTCACCGAGATGCTCCGCGCGGCTGCGCCGGACGGGGCCTCGCTGGAGATCGAGCTGATGTCGCGTGCCGACCCGGGGATCGTCGACCCCGACTCGCGCGCGGTGGCGCTCGGCCAGGACGCGTTCGAGCGAGCGCTCGGCGTGCGGCCGTTGCTCACCCGCTCGGGCGGAACGCTGCCGATCGTCGCGGCGCTCTCGGGCCAGGGGATCCCGACCATCATCACCGGGTTCTCGCTGCCCGACGCGAACATCCACTCGCCCAACGAGCGCCTGCTCGTGGAGTACGTCGAGCAGGGCATCGCCGCCGCCCGGGCGCTGTTCGAGGAGTTCGCCGGTCTCTAGGACCCGCCGGCTCCGGGCAGCGGGTCGCGAAGACGGAGCTCGAGCCACGTCGCCAGCCGTTGATCGCTGTCATCGAGGTCGATCGGCGCGATCTCGCGGATCCGTCGGAGCCGATAGCGCAACGTGTTCGAGTGGACGTGCAGCCGGTTCGCCGCGTTCTGCACGTTCTGCTGGGCCTCGAGCCACACGAGCAGGCTCGATGCGAGGCTCGTGCCCCCCTTCTCGTCATGGGCGATGAGGTCCGCGAGCGCGGGGTGGCGCAGCTCTGGATGTCGCTCGAGCTCGTCGCCGAGGTGGGCGAGCAGGACCGAGCTCTGCACGTCGGCGATTGTCGCCACGTCGGGGCCGCCGTCACGGCCGACGCTGACGCGGAGGATCTGGTCGACCTCGTCACGCAGGCGCGGGATCGCGCGCGGGCCCGAGCCCTCCGCGCTCACCGCGGCGCAGATCCGGCCGCCCAGCGTCCGTGACGCGTCGGCGCTGACTCGGGCGGCGAGGCGCGCGGCGGAGGCGGCCGCGTGGGGCCCCGCAACCAGGACGTACACCGCGCGCGAGGACGTTGTGACCGGCGCGTCGGGGCGCAGCACGTGGCTCACCCTCCCGACCTCACGGGCAACATGCGTGATCAGCAGTGCGTCCGCGGGACGGCCGGAGCCACCTGGCGTCAGCCCGACCACCGCCACCCGGTCGCCCGGCCCGAAGCCGAGCCGCGGCCAGGTCGCCTCCGGCACGCCGGTCGCGTCCAGCAGGGCGCGCAGCAACTCGCCGCGGCGGACGCGATCGAGGTCGACCGCGCTGCGGGCCCGGAGCATGTGCAGCGTCGCGAGTCGTGCGCCATCGAGCAGCGCACGCTCGGCCCGGGGTGAGAGATCGTCCGAGCCCTCGATCGCCCACAGCGTCCCGAGCGGGAGCGTTCCCGCGCGCAACGCAACGGCGGCGCGCGGCAGGTCTTCACCGAGCTGAGGGAACCGGACGACCGCGTCGGAGGAGAGCACGCGACGGTACATCTCGAGGTCGTCGGGGCCCGGTGGCACGCGGCGATCAAGGATCCCCTGGCTGCGGAGCCGGTCGATGCGCTGGCCCGGGATGCTCGAGTAGGCGAGCACGTGCTGGGCGAGGTCCTCGATCGCGACTGACCCGCCGACGACAGCGGCGAGCGCGTTGGCGATCGAGAAAAGCTCGTCGCCCGAGTCATCGCCGGCATCCCCGCGATCGGTCGACGAGGAGGCCAGCGCCGAGGAGAGCAGCGCGTCGAGATGGCGCCAGGCAATCTCGTCCGATGCGGCCACGACGGCGAGTCCCGCGAGCGACGCTGACTCGATGAGGGCCTCGAGTGGCCGCCCGCGCCGCTTGACGACCACCCCCGCGCAACCGGCGGCGGCGGCGCGCTCGACAGAGGCGTTCGCGCCGGCCTCATCCGCCGCGACGCCGACAAGCAGCAGCAGCCCGCCTGGGCTCACCGGCAGCGCGTCGCCCAGGTCCTCGATCACCGTCCCGCGCACCAGGACCTCGGCGGTGGCCGGCGGAGAGGCGAGCTCGGCGACCGTCGGACCGACGGTGCGCAGCACGTCGGCGAGCGGGACGCCTGTTGGCGAATCCGACAACGAGATTCCGAAAAGATAGTTGAGATCGACAACGACGCGCAACCTCTCGCCTGGGACGATCCATCGGGCCACACCCACACTCCCGCCCCGCGCCAGGTATGCACCCACACGTCACTGCCGAGACCGTCGGTCTCCTTGAACTCTTCCCGCCGGGCACCGAGCGCGATGGCGCCGGTCGGCTCTCGATCTCCGGTTGCGAGGTCCAGGAGCTTGCCGAGCGATTCGGCACCCCGCTCTACACCGTCGACGAGGACGCGCTGCGTTCACAGGCTCGGCGTTTCCGCGGCGCCCTGGAGACGCGTTGGCCGAACGGGCAGGTCGTCTTCGCCTCCAAGGCGTTCCCATGCGTCGCCGTGATCGGCGCCCTCGCGTCCGAGGGCCTGGGCGTCGACATCGCCGGAGGCGGCGAGCTGGCGGTGGCCCTGGCGGCCGGCGTGGACCCGGCCGACATCGTGATGCACGGCAACGCCAAGACCGACGCGGAGTTGCGAATGGCCCTCGACGCCGAAGTCGGGACGATCGTCGTCGACAACCACGACGACATCGATCGGCTCGAGGCGCTGGTGACCGGGCGCCAGCATGTGCTCGTGCGCGTGCTTCCGGAGGTCGCGCCCGAGACGCACCCCGCGATCTCGACCGGCGCGGCAGGCTCGAAGTTCGGCCTGCCGCTGCCCGAGGCCCGGCGCGCGATCACCCGCCTGCGCACCAGCCGTCGCCTCGTGCTCGACGGGGTCCATGTCCACATCGGTTCCCAGATCGTCCAGACGGCCCCGTTCTCCGAGGCCGTGGCGCGCCTGGCCGAGCTCGGGGAGTTCGACGTCTACGACCTCGGTGGCGGCCTCGGCGTCAGTTACACCGGCGAGGAGCAGCCGCCTGTGCCCGAGGAATGGATCGGCGCGCTGGCCGACGCGGCGCAGCGCCATCTACCCGCCGGTGCGCGGATTCTGATCGAGCCCGGCCGCAGCCTCGTGGCGCGCGCGGGGGTGACCATCTATCGCGTGGTCACGGTCAAGCGCGGCGTCCCGACGTTCGTCGCGGTCGACGGCGGGATGGCGGACAACCTGGAGGTCGCGTTGTACGGCCAGCAGTTCGTCGCCACGATCGACGGCCGTACCGGAACGGGGGAGCCCGTTGAGCTCGTCGGTCGCCACTGCGAGTCGGGCGACCGGCTGATCTCCGGAATACCGCTGCCCGACCCCGCTCCCGGCGATCTCGTCGCGATCCCGGTCACGGGCGCCTACTGCTTCACGATGGCCAACAACTACAACGGCGCGCTCCGGCCGCCGGTCGTCTTCTGCCGCGACGGGCACGCACGCGCCGTCGTCCGGCGCGAGACGTACGCGGACCTGCTCGCCCGGAACGTCGCGACGGGATAGGCCCCGTCTCGCGCCACCCACGCCCGGCGGGCTGAACGCCCCGCCGCGGTCCATCGACCGCAAGGTCACATCACAGGAGAGGTACTCGACATGCCGGAAGGCGAAGTCATCACGCCTGCCACGGCGGCGGGCTCGCTCGAGCAGAGCAAGCTGCGCAAGGCCGTCGGCCGCGCCGACACGCTCGTGCTCATGCTGTGCGCGCTCGTCGGCCTGGACACCCTCGGAGCGGTCTCGAGTGACGGCGCCCAGGCGATCACCTGGCTGGCCGTGCTCGGGCTGTTGTTCTTCGTGCCCTACGCGCTGCTCACCGCGGAGCTCGGCTCCACGTTCCCCGACGAGGGCGGCCCCTATGTGTGGACGAAGCTCGCGTTCGGCCGGCTGACGGCGGCGGTGACCTCGATCTTCTACTGGATCACCAATCCGTTCTGGCTCGGTGGCACGCTCAGCATCACCGCGGTGTCGACATTCTCGGCATTCTTCATCGGTCTGCACGGCGCGGGCAAGTACGCGTTCTCGCTCGCCTTCATCTGGGTCGCGATCGCCTCGGCGGTGCTGTCATTCCGAGTCGGTCGGTGGATTCCCATCATCGGCGCGTGGATCCGTGTGATCCTGCTCGGCGGCTTCACACTCACCGTGCTCGCCTACGCCTTCAAGCATGGGATCCATGGATTTGGCGCCGGAGCGTTCCGGCCGTCGTACTCGGTGTTCATCCTCGCCGCGCCCGTGCTGTTCTTCAGCTTCCAGGGCTTCGAGCTGCCGAGCACCGCCGGGGGCGAGATGAAGAACCCCCGCCGGGATGTGCCGTTCGCGATCGCGCGCGGCGCGGTCGGGACGATCCTGATGTACGGGCTGCCCGTGCTCGCCATCCTGATCGTGCTCCCTCCGGGACAGGTCTCGAGTCTCGGTGGCTTCATCGATGCGATGAAGACCGTGTTCACCGTCTACGGCGGTCACGTCGCCGCTGATGGGACCGCGACGCTGACCGGCGCCGGGCGCGCGCTCGGCGATGTCGCCGCCGCCGGCTTCATCTGGGCGCTGCTGTCGAGCGGCTCGAGCTGGATCATCGGCGCGGACCGGACCCAGGCGGTCGCCGGCTACGACGGCGCCGCCCCGCGCGCGCTCGGCATCTTCTCCAAGCGCTTCGGGACGCCGATCGTCGTCAACATCGCTTCGGGCATCGTCGCCACCGTCGTGATGGTGCTGGCATTCGTGCTCACGAGCGGCAACGCCGGCAAGTACTTCAGCGTCGTTCTGGGGGTGACGATCTCGACGACCGCGATCTCGTACTGCGCGATCTTCCCGGCCCTGATCAGGCTCCGCTACAGCCACCCGCAGGTGCGCCGCCCGTTCCGGGTCCCCGGCGGCCTGGCCGGCGCCTGGCTCGTCGGCGGCCTGGCCACCGCGTGGGCGGTGTTCGCCGCCCTCATGCTCATCTGGCCGGGCCTCGGCTCCGCCGATCCGGAGGCCAGCCTGCCGACCGGATTCGCCGGCCAGCGGCTCCAGTTCGAGCTCTCGCAGATCGTCCCGCTCCTCGTGATCGTGGTTCTCGGCGTTGTCTTCTACCTGCTCGGCGCTCCGACCCGGGCCATCCTGGCCGGCGACGCGCAGGAGGAGACCCCCGGCCGGACGACCGGCGAACTGGAGCCCGCGGTGCCGGCGTAGGAGCCGGCATGCCCGGGGTGGCGGCACAGGAGCCGCCATGGGGCCCGCGTGCCCCGCCGGCGTGGACCGTCACGCGGGTGCGTAGGCGGCGAGCCCCCGCTCGAGCACCGCATACGCCTGGTCGGACTGCGTGATCATCTCCTCGACCACGGTCGCCGCGTCCTCCCCGTTGGTGAGCCGCTCCATCCCGCCCATCAGGAACGCGACGTTGACCCCGCACAGCGCACGCGCGAGTGCCTGGCAGGTCGGGTCCTCGGGTGGCCGGCCCCAGGCGGAGGCGAGCGCCTCGCCGACCCGCCGGGCCTGGCGCCCGAACGACGACTCGGCGTAGTCGCGCAGCGCCGGACTGCTGCGCACGATCTCCCAGAAGCCGTGCATCTCCCCGTCGCCGCCGAGGACCGCGCCGAAGTGCTCCCAGAACGTCCGTGTGTGCGTGCGGAAGGCGGCGACCAGCGCGGCGCCATCAGGCGGATCGGCGACAAGCGCGAGCAATGCCCTGCCGATCTCCTCCTCCCGGTCGAACAGCATCTGCTCCTTCGTCGGGAAGTAGTTGAAGACCGTCTGGCGCGAGACGTCGGCGGCGCGGGCGATGTCCTCGACGGTCACCGATTCGAATCCGCGTTCGAGGAACAGGTCGGCGGCCGCCTGCGCGATCGCCTCTCTGGTCCTGCGTTTCTTGGTCTCGCGCAGGCCTGACATGCGGACGTGAGCATACTGGGTACAAACTTTGACTCAGTCTGTTATTTTCCCCCTGATGAACGCGGGAATCCACATCCAGGGACTCACCAAGACGTACCGCGGGCCGGGTGGATCGGTGCCCGCGGTCAGGGGGATCGACTTCTCGATCGCGCCGGGGGAGACGGTTGCGCTGCTCGGGCCCAACGGCGCGGGCAAGTCGACGACGATCGACATGCTGCTCGGACTCGGCCGGCCTGACGGGGGCACGGTGACGGTGTTCGGCAAGACGCCGCGCGATGCGGTCGACGCGGGACTCGTCGGCGGCATGCTCCAGACCGGGGAGCTGATCCGCGATCTCACCGTGCGCGAGCTGATCGTCGTGATGGCCTCGCTGTATCCGGACCCGCTCGACATCGACGAGGTGGTCGAGCTCACCGGACTGCGGCAGGCCGCCGGCCAACGCACCCAGAAGATCTCCGGCGGTCAGACACAGCGAGTGCGGCTTGCGATCGCGCTCGTCGCCAACCCGGCGCTGCTCGTGCTCGACGAGCCGACCGTCGCAATGGACGTCGAGGGCAGGCGCGACTTCTGGACGACGATGCGCGACTACGCCTCGCGGGGCAAGACCGTGCTGTTCGCCACCCACTACCTCGAGGAGGCCGACGCGAACGCCGACCGCGCGGTGATGATGGCCCGCGGGAGAATCGTCGCCGACGGCTCGACCACCGAGATCAAGGCCCGGATCGGGCACCGCACGATCCGCACGACCCTGCCCGCCGCCGGCCACGACGAGCTGTCCGCGCTCGACGGGGTCGCGAGCGCCGACCGTCACGGCGAGTCGGTGATCCTGCGCTGCTCGGACTCCGACCGGGCGATCCGCGCGCTGCTGAAGAGCTACCCGGCCGCGCGCGACATCGAGATCACCGGCGCGGCGCTCGAGGACGCGTTCATCGAGCTGACCGGCGGCCCGGCAGAACCCGACGACCTCATGAAGGTGGCGCGATGACCGGCATCGTCTACACCCGGTACGAGCTGGTGCGGGCGTTCCGCAACCGGCGTTTCTTCTTCTTCTCGCTCGGCTTTCCGCTGGTCCTGTACTTCATCATCGCCGGGCCGCAGAGCAACCAGTCCAACTTCGCCGGCTCGGGCGTCTCCGCGCCGCTCTTCTACATGGCCGGCCTGCTCTCGTTCGGGACGATGAGCTCGATGATCTCCACCGGCGCGCGGATCGCGGGGGAGCGCCAGGCGGGCTGGACCCGGCAGCTGCGCACGACGCCGCTGTCGACGCGGGCCTACTTCCGTGCCAAGGTGCTCACCGCATACGCGATGGCGTGCATGACGATCGCGGCGCTCTACGTGGCGGGCGTGATCCTCGGGGTGCGCCTGTCCGCGAGCAGCTGGCTGGAGATGACCGGCCTGGTCCTCGTCGGCCTGCTGCCCTTCGGTGCCCTCGGGATCACGCTCGGCCACCTGCTCACCGTCGACTCGATCGGGCCGGCGATGGGCGGTCTGACCGCGCTGCTCGCGCTCGTCGGCGGCGTCTGGTTCCCGGTGACCCACGGCTTCCTCCACGACCTCGGTCAATGCCTGCCGTCCTACTGGCTCGCTCGTGCGGGTCACGTCGGCGCCGGCGGCGCGCCCTGGGGGACGACCGGCTGGCTGGTGATGGCCGGGTGGACAGTGGCGCTGGCCACCACCGCGACGTACGCCTACCGGCGCGACACCGGTCGGGTGTAGCCAGCGGCCCCTTTCGAGACAACTGCCCCAGGCGGTCGGTTATCTCGGATTCAGCGGCGGACCGCGCGCCTCCGTCAGGCGCGTGTCAACTGTTGAAGCGCTTGAATACTACATTCTCGATTGTCTTAGTAGTATTTCTGGTGGCGGTCGGCCTCCAGGTGCCGGTCGCCCACTCCGACCGTCCCCTCGAGATCAGGAGACCCGTCCGCATGAGCACGACCAATCCACGATGGCAGGCGCTTCCCGGCGTCCGTGTGCGTGAGCGCGCGCCGGCCACGGCCGAGCCGGGATCCGGCCGCCGCCGCACCCGGTCCGCCGGCTGGACGCGCGGGGTCAGCCCGATCGCGTTGCTCGTGGTCTGGCAGCTGACGAACGTCGTGCGTCTCGTCTCGCCGACGAAGCTGCCGCCTCCGACCAAGGTGGTGAGCGAGGCGTGGACGCTCATCACCACGAACTCGCCCGCCTACGGCGGCACGCTCCAGCACGCGCTGCTCGTCTCGCTGGAGCGGATGGCGATCGGCTTCGCGTTCGGCGGGGCCGCCGCGTTGCTGCTGGCCCTCGTCGCCGGGCTCTCCCGCCGCGGCGAGGAGGGGATCGACCCACTCATGCAGATGGTGCGGACGCTGCCGCTGTTCGGCCTCGTTCCGGTGTTCATCGTGTGGTTCGGGATCGGTCAGCTGCCGAAGATCCTGCTGATCGCGATCGCGGCGGTCGTCCCGCTCTACCTGAACGCCTTCAGCGGGATCCGCGGGGTCGATGGGCGGCTGCGCGAGCTCGCTCGGTCGCTCGGCCTCAGCCGCCGGGAGACCATCACCCAGATCGTGCTCCCGGGCGCGCTCCCCGCGACGCTCGTCGGCCTGCGTCAGTCGCTCGGCGTGGCCTGGCTCGCACTCGTGGTCGCCGAGCAGATCAACGCCAACTCGGGTCTTGGCTTCATCATCAATCAGGGCGAGCAGTTCAACCAGAACAACGTGATCTTCGTCGCGCTGATCGTCTACACGATCCTCGGCCTGCTCACCGACTGGATCGTCCGCATCTTCGAGCGCCGCGCGCTCGCCTGGCGGGCGCCGGCGGGGGCGCGGGCATGAGCGCCCTCAGCGACGTGCCCGCAGCCACGCCCGCCGGCACCGAGCCCGCGGTCACCGTTCGGGGACTGCGCCGGGCGTTCGCAGACCGCGTGGTGCTGGACGAGCTCGAGCTGCAGATCGAGCCAGGGGAGTTCGTCGCCCTGATCGGCCGCAGCGGCTCAGGCAAGTCGACCCTGCTGCGCGCCGTCGCCGGACTCGACACCGGCGTCGAGGGCGAGATCCATGTCGCCGGCGACGGCGCGCGCCCCGGGCGTGAGGTCGCCGTCGCGTTCCAGGACGCGCGGCTCGTGCCCTGGAAGCGGGTTGCTGCCAACGTCGCGCTCGGCCTGCGGGTCGATGACCCCGCAACCGTCGCGCGGCGTGCGCTCGAGGAGGTCGGGTTGGCCGAACGTGCCAACGCCTGGCCGCTCACGCTCTCCGGCGGGGAGGCGCAGCGCGTTTCGCTCGCTCGGGCGCTGGCCCGCGAGCCACGGCTGCTCGTGCTCGACGAGCCCTTCGGCGCCCTCGACGCGCTCACCCGCCTGGCGATGCAGGAGCTCGTGCTCGGACTGTGGGAGCGCCACGCCCCCGCGGTGCTGCTCGTCACCCACGACGTCGACGAGGCGCTCGCACTCGCGGACCGCGTACTGGTCCTCTCGGGCGGGCGTATCGCCCACCAGGCGCGGATCTCATCCACGCGCCCCCGCGATCGGGACTCCGCGGAACTGATCGAACTCCACGACCGGCTCCTGCGAGAGCTCGGCGTCGACACGAAAGGCCACGCATGACACCTCCCGCCCCCCAGACGCCACCCCGTCCGCGCGTCCGCCGCATCGTCGTGTTCGTCGGGCTGGTCGCGGTCGCGTTGCTCGCCGCCGCGTGCGGATCGAGCTCGCACAAGTCCACCGGCTCGGGCTCGTCTCCCTCCGGCTCCGCGGGCGCGGCGGCGACGCCGACCACCGCCACCACGACGACCACCGTCGCCGCCGCCGACAAGTCCGCGCTGCCCGCGCTGCGCGTCGGCGATCAGGCCGGCACCGGGGCCGAGGCGCTGCTGCAGGCCTCGGGCCTGCTGCACAAGCTGCCGTTCACCGTCACGTTCGCTGATTTCACCTCCGGTCCGCCGATCCTTCAGGCACTGGGGGCCGGCGACCTCGACATTGGTGGCGTCGGCAACGCTCCGCCCGTGTTCGCGGCTGCGGGCGGGTCGAAGATCGACATCGTCGGCGCGCTGCGTAACAACACCAAGAGCGCGGCGTTGCTCGTGCCGAAGGGGTCCAAGATCACATCCGTCGCGCAGCTGAAGGGCAAGCGGATCGCCGTGGCCGAGGGCAGCTCCGGGGATTACCACCTGCTCCAGGTGCTCACCAGGGCGGGACTCTCGTCCCACGACGTGCAGCTTGACTACCTGCAGCCCGCTCAGGCTCTGGCGGCGTTCTCGTCCGGGGCGGTCGACGCATGGGATATCTGGTCGCCCTACATCGAGCAGACGGTGATGCAGAAGGGCGCTCGGATCCTCGCCGGTGGCTCCGGCTACGGAACCGTCTACTCCTACGAGGTCGCCTCGCAGTCCTCGGTCGCCGACGCCACCAAGGCCAAGGAGATCACGGCGTATCTGCGGGAGCTCGACCGTGCGCACGTGTGGGTGAACACCCATCCGGCCGCGTGGGCGAAGACGTGGGCGGCCGCGACCGGCCTCCCGGAGAGCGTGATGCTCAAGGCCGCCGAGGACGACGATGAGACGCCGGTGCCCGTGAACTCGTCGATCACCTCCTCCGAACAGGGGCTGGTGAACGCGTTCTTCAAGGCCGGCCTGATTCCGAAGAGCTACTCGTTCGCGTCCCACGTCTCGACGGCGTTCAACGGCTCCCTCCACTGACGGAACCCCTCCACTGACGGCACTCGATGAGTCAGGAGAACTCATGACCACGATCACCCCCATCCGACCGCACACCTACGAGCACATCGACGTGACCAAGGTCGCCGCGAACATCGGCGCCGAGATCGACGGCGTCCGCATCGGCGGCGATGTCCCCGCCGAGGTCGTGAGCGAGGTACGCGAGGCGCTGCTGGCGCACCGCGTCGTGTTCCTGCGCGACCAGCAGCACGCAGACGAAGCCGACCAGAAGGAGTTCGCGCGGCTCCTCGGGACGCTCACCAAACCCCACCCCACGGTCGCCGGAGAGAATGGGGTGCTGCCGATCGACTCCGAGCGCAGCCGCGCGAACAGCTGGCACACCGACGTCACGTTCGTCGACCGGGTACCGGCGATCTCCGTGCTGCGCGCGATCACCCTGCCGCCGTACGGGGGCACGACGGTGTGGGCGAACACGGTGCTCGCATACCAGTCGCTTCACCCTGGCCTGAAGGCGCTCGCGGACTCGCTGCGCGCGATCCACTCCAACCTCTATGACTACGTCCGCGACGACGAGTCGCGCTGGATCGGGGGGATCGACACCCAGGAGCAGGCCTACCGCGAGGAGTTCTCCCAGCAGGAGTTCGAGACCGAGCACCCCGTCGTCCGCGTCCATCCGGAGACGGGCGAGCCGGCGCTTCTGCTCGGCCACTTCGTCCGTTCGTTCCTCGGCGTCTCGACCGCCGATTCGAACGACCTGTTCGCGCTCTTCCAGCGCCACATCGTGCGCTTGGAGAACACGGTGCGCTGGAACTGGCGCGACGGGGACATCGCGATCTGGGACAACCGCTCCACGCAGCATTACGCCGTCTCGGACTACGACGATCAGCCGCGACTCCTGCACCGCATCACGGTCGCCGGTGACGTGCCCGTGGGGCCAGACGGCCGGCCGAGCGTGCCTCGGATCGGCGACGCCGAGGACTACTCGGTGATCGGGACACCGCCGGCGCCAGCCGGGGCGCCGGGAGCGTAATTCGACTTTTGCAATTGATTGAGTAGCTTATTACCGCTGGGCGGAGAGCGCACCATTCGGGTGGGGGCTCTCCGCCCGGCTGACCACCCTGCACCTCTCACTGCCGCAACCGCCGGGCCCAGGAGAAGACGTTCTTGTCGGTGCGCAGGTGCATGAAGGTCTCCGTCTCGCGGACGCCGTCGACCGCGCGGATCCCGCCGTTGATGACATCGACGAGCTCGGTCTCGTCCTCGCAGACGACCTCGCACATGAGGTCGAACGAGCCGGCGACGAGCACCACGTACTCCACGGCCTCATGCTCGGTCAGCCGCGCGGCGACCGTTCGCGCGTCCCCGCTGACTCGCACGCCGACCGTCGCCACCACGCCGCGTCCGAGCGCCACCGGATCGGTGACCGCGACGATCCGCATCACGCCTGAATCGCGCAGCCGGTTGATCCGCTGACGCGTGGCCGCCTCCGAGAGTCCGACGGCGTCGCCGACCTCACCGTAGGAACGGCGCCCGTCCTCCTGCAGGACGGTGATGATCGCCTCGTCGATCGCGTCGAGCTGTCCGTCGGGCCGGGCGGGCGTCATCGCGCCGAACGACGGAAGTAGTTGCGCAAAAGGTCTTTCACAACTATATTCGTCTCCCGCATGGGTTCCAAGCCTGAGGAGAGTCGCATGGCGTCCACTCTATCGACGCACCCCGTCCCCCCGCCGCGCACGACAGCGCCGCCACCGACAGCGCCCGCCGAGCCGGGCCTGCGCGCGGGAGCGATCGGATTCGCCTCGAACGTGGCGATCGGTGTCGCCTCGACGGCGCCTGCCTACTCGCTGGCAGCGACGCTCGGCCTGCTCGTCGCGGTCACCGGGGTCGGCGTGCACGCGCCCGCGGTACTGATCGTCTCGTTCGTGCCGATGTTCTGCATCTCGCTCGCCTACCGGGCGCTCAACCGGATCGACCCCGACTGCGGCACCACCTTCGCCTGGGTCACCCGCGCGCTCGGGCCGCGGCTGGGCTGGGTGAGCGGTTTCGCGGTGTTTGGCGCGGACGTGATCGTGATGGCGACGCTCTCGGAGATCGCGGGCAAGTACCTGTTCCTGCTCGTCGGCTGGCAGGCCGCCGCCCACTCGACGATCGCCCTCACGCTCGCCGCGGTCGCATTCATCGCGGTGATGACCTGGATCGCGTACCGCGGCGTTGAGCTGAGTGCGCGGTTGCAGCAGGCGCTGCTCGGTCTCGAACTCTCGATCCTGGTCGCGTTCGCCGTGGTCGCGCTCGTGCGCGTGTACACCGGCCACCACGCCGGCACGGTGACCCCGTCGCTGTCGTGGCTGAACCCGTTCGCACTTTCGCCCAGCGCGCTCGTCGACGGCGTGCTGCTCGGCGTGTTCGTCTACTGGGGCTGGGACGCGTGCGTGACCGTCAACGAGGAGTCAGAGGACTCCGCCACCGGGCCGGGCCGGGCGGCGGTGCTCTCGACGCTCATCCTGCTCGTGATCTTCGCGCTGGTCTCGACGGCCGGCCAGGCGACCGCCGGGCCGGCGTTCCTGAGCGCGCACTCCACCGACGTGCTCGACGCGCTCGGCGTACGGGTGTTCGGCGCGCCGTTCGACAAGCTGCTCGTGCTCGTCGTGCTCACCTCGACGGCGGCCTCCACGCAGACGACGATCATGCCGACCGCACGCACGCTGCTGTCAATGGGGCGCTGGGGTGCGCTGCCCACGGCCCTGGCGCGCATCCACCCGCGGTTTGCGACTCCGTCGGTGGCGACACTCCTGATGGGCGGGATCTCGGCGGTGTGGACGGTGGTGCTGCTGCTCGCCGATCCGGCGCAGAGCGTGCTCGGCGACTCGATCACTGCAATCGGGTTCCTCATCGCCTTCTACTACGGACTCACCGGTCTCGCCTGCGTCGTGCTCTACCGGCGGCGGCTGCGCGACTCGATCGGGCGGTTCCTGGGCGATGGCCTGATCCCCCTCGCGGGCTTCCTGATGCTCGGGGCGATCTTCGTGGAGGCGTTCACCCATTACTCGCGCCACAGGATCGACGGCGAGCTCGTCAACTACGCGCCGCCGGTCGCCGGGATCGAGGTCCCGATCCTGATCGGGATCGGCTCGCTCGTGCTCGGGATGGTGCTGGCGTTCGCGCTCACCCCGTTTCTGCGCTCGTACTTCACCCGCCGGCGAGAGGTCGTCGGCTCGACTGGAGAGCTGATCGATGCTTGACCCTCAGCGCCGCTGGCGCCACGTCGGTGAGAAGCCCGACTACGCGGGGCTTGCGAGCTTCTGCGGCGTCCCCTACACCGAGGAGCCCGAGGACCTGGCGGGCGCGGACGTGGTGATCGTCGGCGCCCCGCTCGATGAGCTCGTCTGCGAACGGCCGGGGACGCGGCTCGGTCCGCGGGCGATCCGCGCCGCCAGTGCGATCCCCGGCGCGCATCTGCAGGCTGGGATCGACCCCTTCGAGCAGCTGCGCGTGATCGATTACGGCGACGCGGCGGTGCTCCCGGCGGCGCCCGAGCGCTCACACGCGGCGATCGCGGCGATCGTCGCCGAGGTGCTGGCGGCGGGGGCGATCCCGGTCGTGCTCGGCGGCGACCACTCGATCGCGCTGCCCGATATCCGCGCGTGCGCGGCGGTGCACGGGCCGGTCGGTCTGATCCAGTTCGACGCCCACACCGACACCGGACGCGAGTGCTTCGGCGTGGCGCTCTCGCACGGGACGCCGATGTACGAGCTCGTGCGCGATGGATCGGTCGACCCCGAGCGCTACGTGCAGATCGGACTGCGCGGCTACTGGCCCGGGCCGGAGGTGTTCGCCTGGCAACGCGAGCGCGGGATCCGCTCGATCTTCATGCACGAGGTGGCAGAGCTGGGCATCGCCGGGGTGATCGACCGGGCCACCGCGGCGGTTGGTCGTGGACCGGTCGTCATCAGCGTCGACGTCGACGTGCTCGATCCGGCGTTTGCGCCCGGGACCGGGACGCCGGAGCCGGGTGGCATGACCTCGCTGGAGCTGCTGCGCGCCTGCCGGGAACTCGCCTCACGCGTCGAGATGGTCGGCGCCGAGGTGGTGGAGGTGTGCCCGACCGAGATCGGCGCCGCCGACATCACGGCGCTGGTCGCCTCGCGCGTGGTTCAGGAGCTGCTGACCGGCGTCGCGCTGCGCGGTAGCAGCGGGCCGTGGTCGAGCGCGGGGAGTACGTGGCGCGCGAAGAGGTCGGCCTCGGCGAGGTGCGGATAGCCCGAGAGGATGAACGCCTCCAGGCCGAGCTCGCGGTAGGCGCGCAGCTTGGCGAGCACCTGGTCGGGATCGCCGACGATCGCCGCGCCTGCGCCCGAGCGTGCGCGGCCGATGCCAGTCCAGAGGTTCGGCTCGATGAAACCATCGTCGCAGGCCGAGGCCTCCCGCATCTCCGCCTGGCGCGCGTTGCCGCGGGAGGTCGTGTCCAGCGAGCGGGCACGGATCACCTCGCCGGCGTCGCCCTCAAGCTTGGATATGAGCCGCCGCGCGGCGTCGCGAGCCTCCTGCTCGGTTTCGCGGACGATGACGTGCGCCCGGTAGCCGAACCGCAGCTCACGCCCGTGGCGGGCCGCCCGCGTCCGGACGTCGCCGATCGTCTCGGCGATCCCGTCGAGCGTGTCGGGCCACATCAGGAAGACATCGGCCGCCCGCGCGGCGACCTCCTTCGCGTTGTCCGAGAGACCGCCGAAGTAGAACGGCGGGCAGCCGCCCTGGGGCCGCGCGCGGGGCGGGTCGAGCTCGAGGTCGTAGAAGTCGCCGTGGTGCGAGACGCGCTCGCCGTCGAGCAACGTGCGCAGCACCTGCATCACCTCGAGCGTTCGCGCGTAGCGGGGCGCGGACTCGAGCGGCGCCCCGGGGAGATCTGAGGAGATGATGTTGATCGTCAGCCGACCGCCGAGGATCTGGTCGACGGTCGCCAGTTGGCGCGCGAGCTGGGGCGGCCACATCTCGCCCATCCGCACCGCGAGCAGCAGCTGCATGCGCCGCAGCAGCGGCCCGATGCCGGCCGCGAACGCGACTGAGTCGATTCCCATCGCGTATCCCGAGGGCAGCAGCAGGTTGTCGTATCCGCCGGCCTCGGCGGCCAGCGCGATGTCGCGGCAGTGCGCCCAGCTGGACTGCAGCGCGGGGTCGCTGACGCCGAGGAACTCGTAGTCGTCGTCGCATAGCGCGGCGAACCAGGAGATCTCGAACTCGCTCATGGGAAAAGGAAACCCACTTGGTGCGGTTTCCAAACGGGGCGGGGGGTGATCAGCCGCCAAGCGCGCCGAGGAACTTGGCGATGATCGGCCCGTCGACCGGTCCGCCGTCCAGGCCGCCGGTGTTCTGGGTGACGATTGCGAACGCGATGTTCCCGTTGTAGCCCATCAGCCATCCGTCGATCTTCAGGTCGGCCTCGGGACCTTTTCCGTATTCGGCGGTCCCGGTCTTGGCATAGGTGCCGGATGGCAGGCCGGTTCCGGCTGCCGTGCCGCTCTGGACGACCCCGAGCATCATCGGCCGCAGCCCGGTGACGATCGCAGCGGGCAGCGTGCGGGTCGTGTCGCCGCGGGCGCCCGCGGCGTCCTGCACGAGCGTCGGCGCGCGCGCCACTCCGGTGTCGATTGCGGCCGCGACCGTCGCCATCCCCAGCGTGGAGAACGTGATGTTGCCCTGCCCGATGGCGTCGGCGGCGAACCCCGTCTGGCTCGTCGCCTTCAACACATTGGCGTAGAACGCGGGCAGTCCGAGGTGCGGGCTGCCCTGAAGGCCGTACATCGCGGCCGCGGCTGGGAGATCGGGCGGCGAGAGGTGTTGGGTGACGAGCCCGATGAACGCGGTGTTGCAGGACTCGATGAACGCCTGCGTGATCGTCGGGGTCGGCGCCTCGTTGCCCGCATTGTGGAACGATTCGCCGTCGACGGTGATCGTCGAGGGGCAGCTTGCCGCCGAGCCGGGACCGAGCCCCTTGCGGAACAGTGCGGTTGAGTCGATCACCTTGAACGTGGAGCCGGGTGGGTAGGCGCCTTCGAGTGCGGTGTTGTAGGTGGTCACGGGGTCCGAGACGACCGCGAGCACGTGGCCGGTGGAGGCCTGGACGGCGACCATCGCGACGTTCGGGCGCGTGGCGGTGGCCAGCGCCGCCTCGGCCGCCCGCTGCACTCGCGGATCGATCGAGGTGCGCACCGCGTGCCCGGGATGGCCACGGTAGGTCGCCAACCGCGCGATCGGGTTGCCCCCGGCGTCGTCGACGTTGATCTCGATCGTCGGCGTACCGGCGAGCGTGCGCTCCTGGCTCTGCTCCAGGCCGGTCTGTCCGACGACGCTCTCGGCGTCGTAGGGCGAGCCGAGCTTCTTCAGCTCCGCGGCGGAGATCGGACCGACCGTGCCCACGATGTGGGCGGCGAGCTGATCGGTGATCGCACCGGTCTGCGTCGAAGTGCGGAATTGGGTGCCCGGCACCTCGTACACGTTCTCGGACGTGCGCTGATTCTTGAGCGCGGTGAAGCGGGCAAGCGACACCGCGAACACGGGCTCGAAGTCCTGCGGATTGGCGTGCGCCTGGGCGATCGCCTGCGTGACCTCGGCGTCGGTGGCGCCGGCGGCGAGCAGGTCGGTCCGCAGCGCGCCGTAGTCCTTGATGCGGCTTCCAACGATCCCGATCGACACCTCGGTCCCCGAGCGGGTGAGCGGCGCACCGCCCGCTCCGAGGATCGGGGCCCGCGCGGGCCAGTTGCGGGTCACTCCGATCGTTTCACCGGTGTGCAGCTGGGGGCTGATCGTCTGCGGCGACCAGGCGATCCTCCACGTGCGGTGGCGCAGTACGAGGTGGACGGTGCTCGTCTCCGACCACGAGCCGATCTGCGGCAGCGTGTAGTGGGCGGCAATGGTCGCGGCAGCGGACTCGGGGCGGGAGCCCTGTGCCTTGACGGTGGTGATCGGGCCGGCGTTGAACGTCGCCGCCTTGACGCCCAGCGCGGAGAAGACCTCGGCGTTGAGCGTCCGGAAGTCGGCTGGCGGGTCGTCGACGACCCCGCGCATCGCCGTCCAGTCGCCGTGGCTCCACGCGGTCAGGAAGGCGTGGAGCGTGGGGCCGGGCTTGGGCGGCGCGGAGCCCCCGCATCCCGCGAGCAGCGGCCCGCTCACCCCGATTGCGCATGCGGCTGCGAGGGCCGGCATCGAGCCGGTCAGCCGCTTGCGACGACGCCACCTCACGCGCCGGAGGATAACTGTCGCTTGCAGAAACTAATCACCTTAGGTAAATTCCTACTCACATTAGCCACTGCAGCGCGAGGAGCTCCAGATGAAAGTCACCGCCGTCACCGACACCGTCACCAGGCTCGGCCTGAATGGATTCGTGAACGCCTATCTCGTCCGCGAGGATGACGGCTTCACGCTGGTCGACACCACCCTGCCCAAGCACGCGCCCGACTTTGTGCAGGCCGCGCGTGCCGCGGGCGGCGAGATTCGTCGTATCGCGCTCACCCACGGCCATGGCGATCACGTCGGCTCCCTCGACGAGCTGCACGACACGCTCGGGCCCGATGTCCCGGTGCTGATGAGCGACATCGACGCTCGGATCCACGCCGGGGAGAAGGTCACCGACCGCAAGCCGACCGGCAGCTGGCCGACGCTGCGGGCCACCCCCGACGAGCGCCTCAAGGGAGGCGACATCGTCGGCTCCCTGCAGGTGGTCGACAGCCCCGGGCACACCCCTGGCCACGTCGCGTTCTTCGATCCGCGCAGCGGCGTGCTGATCGCCGGCGACGTGTTCAGTTCGCTCGGCGGCGTGGCGGTGGCCAGCCACCCGTACTGGCGCTTTCCGCTGCCGGGGTACGTCACCTTCGACAAGCCGCAGAATCTCCGCTCGGCGCGAACGCTGCGCGCGCTCGACCCGAGCGTCCTCGTCGTCGGGCACGGCCGTGAAGTGCGCACTCCGGGCGCCGCGATGGATGCAGCGATCGCCCGGGCGGAGCGCAAGCTCGGAGCGGCGGGGCGCTGATGGCGCGCGCCGGCCTGGACTCCGAGCGGGTCGTGCGCGCCGCCGCCGAGCTCGTCGATGCCGAGGGCCTCGGCGGGCTGACCCTCGCTGCGCTCGCGCAGCGGCTCGGCGTGCGCCCCCCGTCGCTGTACGCCCACGTCGATGGTCTGGCCGACCTGAGGGTGCGGGTGGCGATCGACGCCGCACACGACCTGCGCGACGCGCTCGCGAGCGCGGCGCTCGGCCGCGCCGGCGGCGAGGCGCTGCACGCGCTGGCGAATGCGTACCGCACGTGGGCGCTCGCCCACCCCGGGCGCTACGCGGCGATCGCCCACAACGTCGCCGACGAGCAGGGGGCGGCTGAGGCGGCGGCCGCGGTCGTCGAGGTCGTGTTCGCGGTCATGCGAGGCTACGGCCTGGAGGGCGAGGATGCGATCCACGGCACCCGCGCCGTGCGCTCCGCCGTACACGGGTTCATCACGCTCCAGGAAGGCGGGGGCTTTCGCATGGCGGCCGACCCCGAGCAGACCTGGGAGCGGATGCTGGGGATGCTCGACCGGGGTTTGCGCGAGGGGCGCTGAGGAGCGGGCACCGGGATGTTCAACCGGGGCTGGCACCACTTCGGGTGGCGGCGCTGTATGCCCCTACTGCTTGAGCTCCCAACTTGACCAGTCGTTCAGCGAGATCGGGCTGAACACCGCGGTGGCGTGGTTGATCCTGTCCGACAGGAACTTCGGTGCCTCGCCGTCGCCGAACACGAGCTCGTCGGCGTGCTGTGCCACGTAGTGGTCGAGGGCGCTCCACTGAGTGCTGACGCTGGAGAGCTTCGTCGTCGGCACGTCGTCGAGCTCGGCGAGCGCGCTCTGGATATGAGGGTCGCGGACATAGCTTCGGTTGCGGTTTCCGAGCGGCTGGATGCTGTTGGCGTTGACCAGCAGGTGGAAGTCCACGGGGTTGGGGAAGTCCTGTAGCCACTCCGAATAGCTGGTCTGCGGATCGCTTCGCTTGGCGCCGATCGTCGGGACGTAGCCGGCGAGGACTCCGAGGGAACGGAGAGCGGGTCTGATCACGAGCTTGTCCTTTCCGGATCCGGTCCATTTCCCACTGACCCAATAGAATAACTTACAAATGTGAGGCCGGAAGCTGCCCATCTCGCGCCACGGATTCGAACTCGACCGGAAGCGTCTCGGGGTAGATGACCCCGGCACCGGTGTTGAGCAGCACGACCTCCTCGTCCTCGGCGATCCACCCTGAGCGGCGCAGCGCTCGGGCGGCCGCGACGGTGGCCGCACCCTCGGGGCAGGGCACGAGACCCTCAGCGCGGGCGCACGTCCGGCTTTCGGCCAGGATGTCATCGTCACTGACGGCGACCGCGCAGCCGCCGGTGGCATAGATGGCCTCCAGAATGAGGAAGTCGCCAAGAGCCTTGGGCACGTTGATGCCGAAGGCGATGGTCGAGGTGTTCTCCCAGGGTCGGCTGACCGCGGCGTGAGCTTCAAATGCCTCGACGATCGGCGCGCAGCCGGTTGCCTGAGCGGCGACCAGGCGGGGGAGCTTCGGCGAGATCCAGCCGAGCTCCTGCAGCTCGCGCAACGCCTTGTAGATACCGATCAGTCCGACGCCCCCGCCGGTTGGATAGATGATCACGTCGGGGACCCGCCAACCGAGCTGCTCGGCGATCTCGAGCCCCATTGTCTTCTTGCCCTCCAGTCGGTAGGGCTCCTTCAGCGTCGAGGCCTCAAACCAGCCTGTCCGGGCGACCAGATCGCCCACGAGCCGCCCGGCGTCGCTGATCAGCCCATCCACGAGATACAGCTCGGCTCCAGCCGCCGAGCACTCGCGTCGCGTGATCGCGGGGGCATCCTCCGGCATCACGATGCAGGCCTGCAGCCCGGCGCGGGCTGCATAGGCCGACCAGGCCGCGCCGGCATTCCCGTTGGTGGGCATCGCGAACGCCCTCACGCCGAGCTCCTTTGCCCGGGTGACGCCGGTGGTCGCGCCCCGGGCCTTGAAGCTGCCGGTCGGAAGGCCGCCCTCGTCCTTGACGAGTAGCTGCTGGATTCCGAGTGCCTGCCCGAGTCTGGGCAGCGGCAGCAGCGGCGTCACCCCCTCGCCGAGGCTGACGATCGCCTCCGGAGAGGAGGCGGGGAGCAGCTCGTGGTAGCGCCAGAGGGTCGGCGGTCGGCCGGCGAAGGCGCCGGGCGAGCATTCCCTGGCGACGCCGGCGAGGTCATAGCGCGCCAGCAGCGGAGCGCCGCAGCTGGGGCAGGTCCCCATCAGGCGTGTCGCGTCGTAGGTCTCGCCGCACCGACCGCACTCGAGGTGGGTCAGGTAACTGAACCGTGAGCTCAACGCAGCGACGATCTCATGCGGCGTTCACGACGGGCGAGCATAACGGTGCCCCGGATCAGCTCGTGCAGCGGAACCCGGCGCCGTGAAGCCCGGGGCCGGTGATCTGTGGCTTGTCGACGCCGGCGGCGGGATAGGCGGTGTCGAACCACTGCGTGAAGAACTGACCGAGCTCGGCATCGCAGGGGGGCGTCTGGTGGGGCAGGAAGGCCGCGAAGCCCTGCTCGAGCTCCGGCTCGGTGATGCTGCTCTGCGCGTAGGTGCGCTGCATCTGCGCAAGCGCCTGGCCGAAGCGGGTCGGACCGAGGATCTGCCGCAGGGCGATGTAGGCGATCCCGGGTCGAAGGTAGGTGCTGGCGTAGTCGAACAGCGTGAAGGGGATCGGATTGGACGGGGCGGCGCTCCAGAAGCTGCCACCGCTCCGGTACACGGAGTCGAACGTGTGGAGGAGACTGTGCTCGAAGGCCGTGTCGCCCGAAGCTGTACCCGGTCCTCCGGCGGCTTGTTGCGCGCGCTGCGCGAGGAACAGGAACTCGCCGAGCGTCGCAAACCCCTCCTTGTAGAAGGTGAGGCCGTAGCTGCCCTCGGTGACGTTGTCGCCCCACCATTGGTGCATGTTCTCGTGGTTGAGCGTCCGCAGATTGATGTGGCCGCCGGAGAAGGTGATCTTGGTCTGCATCTCCTCGTCGAAGCTGGCGTTGGGAATCCCGATCACGATCCCGTCAGTCGTGAACGGGAACGGCCCGTTGAACATGCTCTGGAATTGGACGATGCTCTCCTGCTGATCCATGATCGCCTGGTTGTGTGCCGCCTGTGCCTCGGGGATCGAGACGTCCTGCGCGTGGTAGTACTGCAGGCCGTTTGGCGTGATCGTGTCGGTGAGGTCGAACGAGCCGATGCTGTCCTCCACGAGGTAGGAGGCGATCGCCTCCGGAGAGTGCCAGTGCCAGGTCGTCGATCCGTTCGGAAAGTCGGCGTCGGGGGCATTCGGGGTCTGTGACACGAGCTCGCCGTTGGCGATTGCGGTCTTGCCGAGCGGCACCGTGTCGTAGAAGTCATACGTCGGCTTTGCCGTGGGATAATCGTTGAGCGGCATCCAGTCCTCGCTCGCGACCGGCTCGGTCGTGACGAAACTGCCGGCGTCACCCGGGTGGTCGTTGCGGAACCAGCCCTCGGTCGTGCCGTCACCGTCGTGATGAACGCCCGGCCGGCCGGTGTAGTTGACCTGCACGACAAACTGACTGCCGGCTGCGATCGGCGCTGCAGGTGTGATCACCAATTTGTTTGCCGGGCACTGGGTTCCGTCCATCGAATCGATCTGGTTGGGATTGCTCGACGCGAGCTCGGGCGTGCAGGCCGGCGGCAGGGGGTTCTCGCCCGGCCCGCCCACCGGATTGTGCTCCGCGGCCTCGTGGGCACGCGGGTCGGGGTCGTCCTGGCCGTTCGGGTCGCCGGGATAGGTGGGCTGCGCGAACGTGTGGTGTAGCCGCCGTTGCCAGTCTCCGGATAGAGGACAGCTCCGGACGGCGACAGCGTATGTGCCCCGGACGTGCAGGCGCTGCCGACGTCTGGGGTCGCGCGGCGCGACACGGGGCGCGGCGCGCCGATCCGCACGTGCCGCGCGGCGGTGACGCATCCCTCCGCTCCGCGGATGCCGTTCTGCGGCACGCAGGCGACCAGCGCGTAGGACCCGCTTGCCAGCCGACCCGGCAGCCGGATCCGCACCCGGTACGCAGTTCTGCGGTGCGCACCCACGCCGACCCGCACCGAGCCGACCACCATCGGCGAGCGGCCCGCGGCGAGCAGATGGACGACCAGCGGCGCACGCGCCGCTCCGGCGCCGTCGTCGGCCAGGACCCCGGCGAGCTCGTAGGTGCCGCCCGCACGAGCGGTCGCAGGAGCTGAGGACAGCCTGCCGGCGAACAACCGGGCGCCCACGGCAGCAGGCGGCGATCGCAATGCCGCAGGTCGGCGGGTCGGCACGGCTCCGGTGAGCGACGGGCGAGCCGCCGCGGCGGCCGACAGCAGCGACGCCGCGATCAGAGCCGCCGCCAGGACCAGAATCCGCCACGTGCTTCTCACGCCTTCACCCCCGGCTTGAGGACCGGACCAGACGCGGAAAGTGTAGAGGGCTTCAGACCCGGTTTCCTGGGCATGATGGTGTCGTGGGTTTCTTGAGTCTTGGAGGCGGGGAGGCGCAGGGCGACGGCGAGTCTCGCCCTTGGGAAGGTGGAATCAGCGAGCCTGCCAGGGCGCGGTTGAGCGCGTCCGCCGGCGGCGATTCGGTGTTCACGAGCGGGTTATCGGTCAAGGAGTTCGCGCTGCTGCGAGCTCTCGGGCCTCGGCCCCTGGCGCAGGTGATGGGCGTGAGCGTGGTCAGGGCCGGATGGCAGTATCTGCCGGCGTTGCCGCCGGGGAGCCGGGCGGGTATGCGAGGTTTGCGCTACGGCGGCGGTGTCGGTCCCGCTCAACCGCCGGTCGGCCTGAGCGGCTACGCCGCGATGTACACCGAGCCATCACCGCAGCAGGTCAGGTCCTACCTGTGGTGGCAGGCCGTCGTGTGCGAGCTTGACGTCCTCAGCGACGCATGGAATTCCGCGCGGCGTGGTGCGATCGATCGGCTGCGCCAGGAGGCCGCGGCGGTCGGCGCTGATGTCGTCGTCGGCGTCCACCTGGACCGCACCGATCATGACCTCGGTCGCGGTGTGGTCGAGTGCGCGGTGTCGGGAACCGCGGTTCGGATGACCGGAGACGAGCCGGCGGGCACGCCGATCCTGACCGATCTGTCGGTCCAGGACTACTGTCGTCTGCGCCAGGCCGGTTTCGAGCCCACGGGGATGGTCGCGGCGACGAGCGTGACGTTCGGCTCGGCGTCACGCGTCACGCGACTGCGGCGCGCGCGCACATTCACGCGCGTCCAGGAGCTGGAGGAGGTCGGCGAGGCGTTCCACGAGGCGCGCGAGCGGGCCCGCCGCGCGATCCGCGACCAGACCATGCGCGCGGGAGGTAGGACCGCCGTCGGAGTGGAGTTCTCCCATGCGGTGCAGCGCGAGACATTCGAGCTCAGCTCGTCGCTGGCGTCGACCTCGCGGCGTGGCTGGCATATCAGCCGCGTGGGCGTCCCGTACCGGGTCAGCGGATCTGGGCTCGCCAGACGACACGGCTGGATGATCACCATGCACGCCGCAGGCACCGCGATCCGGCCCACCGAACGCGCGGCCCCGGGACCGCTCAAGACCACGATCCGACTAGGAGCACGATGAGCGACCACGACGCCACCCCGGGGATGGAGCTTCAGACCACAGCAGCCGAGGGCGTCCCGGAATCGGCCCGGGAGCGCCTGCGTCAGAACCGCTCGGGCCTCTACACCTCCGACCTGTCGGTCAATGAGTTCATGCTCATTCGCGAGGCCGGCTTCGACCCTGTCGGACTCGTCGTCGGAAGCTCGATCTTCCACGTCGGTGTCCAGATCACCGCCCCCACCGCCAGCCGCGAGCTTGTCGTCCTCTCGCAGGCGATGTACAGCGCCCGCCATCTGGCGATGACGCGCATGGAGGCCGAGGCAGACGAGCTGGATGCCGACGGAATCGTCGGCGTCCGACTGGACATCGGCCGCTACGAATGGGGGGCCAACATGGCCGAGTTCATCGCGATCGGAACCGCGGTCAAGCATCGAGAGGGAGTGCTGCACCGCGCACCCAACGGCAAGCCGTTTCAGAGCGACCTCTCCGGCCAGGACTTCTGGACGCTGCTGAAGACCGGCCACCGACCCGTGGGCATGGTCATGGGCTGCTGCGTCTACCACGTGGGCCGGCGCGGCCCGCTGTCGACCGTGGCCCAGGCCGGGCGCAACACCGAACTGCCGAACTTCACCCAGGCGCTCTACGACGCTCGCGAGCTCGCGATGCAACGGATGCAGACCGAGGCCGAGGAACTTCAGGCCGAGGGCATCGTCGGGGTCACCCTTTCGGAGCAGACCCACGGCTGGGGGAGTCACATGATCGAGTTCTTTGCCCTCGGTACGGCCATCATCGCCACCGGCGAGCAGACCACGATCGCTTCGCCGGTCCCGGTGCTCGATCTCAACGATCGATAGGGGCCGGCTCCAGATCGCGAGCGCGGTGCCCTGCCGTGCACACGTGATCGCGCCTGTGCCGCAGCGGAACTCCGGGGATCCTGGGAGCGTGCCAGGATGGTTGCGTGGATGATTGCCGGCGCGTGCGCGTGGTCGACGAGCGCTTCTGCCTGGAGAGGGATGCCCTGCGCGAGCTCGACCGCCGGCTTCGCGGCTATCGAGAATCCGCCGACCTCGGGTCGGCATGGGATCGGGGCGCACCGCGCGCCTGGCTGCACGACCTCTTGAAGGACTGGCGTGTCTTTGACACCGGCGCGTTCCAGCTCCGGCTCGAGGCATTGCGCCAGCGGCGCGCAGAGATCGCGGGTCAGCGGCTGCACCTGGTGCAGGTGCAGGGCCGCGGCCCCGACCCGCTGCCATTACTGCTGACTCACGGATGGCCCGGCTCATTCCTGGAGTACCTGCCGGTGCTTGACCTCCTTGCTGACCCAGGCGCGCACGACGCGGACCCAGCCGACGCGTTCACGGTGATCGTCCCCTCGCTGCCCGGCTATGCGTTCAGCGGACCGCCGCCGCCCACCGGAATGACCGGACGCCAGGTCGCTCGGCTCTGGCATGAGCTCATGACCGCAGGTCTCGGCTATCAGCGCTTTGTCGCACACGGCAGCGACCTCGGCGCCGGCGTCACCGCATGGCTGGCTCGCGACCGACCGGATGGCGTCGCGGCGATCCATCTCGCGACCCCCGGCCTGGCGGTTGCGCCCGGGCCTCAGACGGAGCCAGAGGAAGCGTTCGCGCGGGCCGTGCGGGACTGGACCGCGGAGGAGGGCGGCTACATGCACGAGCACGCCACCAAGCCGGGCACGCTCGCCGCGGGACTGTCGGACAGCCCCGCTGGACTGGCCGCCTGGATCGGAGAGAAGATCGTCGCGTGGAGCAGCACCCGTCCGGACGGCAGCCCCGCGTTCGACCGCGGATTGCTGCTTGCCACCCTCACCCTTTACTGGGCCACCGGCACGATCGGCACCTCGCTACTGCCCTACTGGGCCCACCGCCACATCCCCGACGCAGCCCTCCCGCCTCACGACGTATCACCGGTCCCGACCGCGATCAGCATCTTCGGCGGTGAACGCGTCCCCTTTCCGAAGCCGCCCCGAGAGCTCGCCGAGCGCTACTACAACGTCACAGCCTGGGCTGAGCACCCCACTGGCGGCCACTTTCCCGCGGTCGCCGAGCCCGAGCTCCTGGCGCGCAGCCTCCGCGACGCGTTTCGCCCCGTTCGAGACGCGGCCTGAACGCCCCGACCCGCGGCGGACATGGTTGAGTCGCTCGCGACGGCGGTCGCGGCTTGACCGCCTGCGCAGCTGGACACCGCCCCGGAGGGCCTGCTCGGTTCACCGCGGATCGGAGCCGGGCTCGCCGAGCGCAGCGAGCAGTGCCTGCATGCCCTGACCGGTCCCGGTTTTCGAGTGATCCGCCCGTGCGTGCGCAGATCCTCATGGCCCGCGCATTCCCCGTCGGATCAGAGCGCCCCGATGGTCAGCTCAGCGACGCGGTTGCCGCCTGAAGGTCGCTGAGAGCGTTCAGTGCGTGGTGCGAGTCCCGTCTCGTCGGCGGCGCCTTCGGACCACTGGCGGGTGCCTCGGCGATCCCCTCGGCCAGCAGTCGAGCCAACGTCTCCTGGCCGGCCACCAGGACCTCACGCTTGTCGGAGAAATGACGGAAGAAGGTGCTTCTGGTCACGCTCCGGCAGCTCCGCTCAGGCACTCGGCACGCCGGCGCCGAGGTGCTGCGAGGCGAGCTTGCGGACGAGCTCCTCGGTGGCGAGCGCCCGATCGTCGCGGTCTCGGGAACGCCATGGGTGGCGGGGCGCGCCTCCACCGAAGCCGATCCGCGGTTCGGGCGGTATCGCCGACCCATGACGAGAGGCTCGATCGACGCTCACTGAGCGGCGACCGGCGCGTCCTGGGCGGGTACTCATGGCCGCGAAGGTACGAGCCGATAAGGATTTCGTCAGGGAACGCGGCGACGGTGCTGTTGCGCGTCACAGACAGCCTAGGTTCGCCGCGAAATGTCCACGCTCCGCCTCTCCGACCTGCCTGCCCTCCGCCCGCGCCTGATCACGCTGGCGCTCGCGCCACTGGCCGCGCTACTGGCCGCCGCGACGCCTGCACATGCGATGACGATGCAGGTCGACCCCCAGATCCCATGCACGGTCAACGGCGACAACGTCCAGTCGATCCTCAAGGCGCACGACGCCACCGTGCTGCGCATCGTCCTGGCCGACTTTCCCAGCCCGAACGCGCTGCTCTGCGTTGAGCGCGCGAAGGCCGAGGGCTATCGCGTCTACGTCTCGATGCAGTACGACAACGCCTGGAGCCCGCGTCGCGTCGCGTCCTACTTCGCCAGGACGCTGCCGTCGTACGCCCCGTATGTATGGGCGGTGTCGGTCGGCAACGAGCAGGACGTCCGGCAGGGAGCACCGGCGCGCGAGGCGCGGGTGTGCACCGGCGGGGGACGCTGGCGGCGCTGCCGGCGGACCGCCGGCGCCTACTACCGGCGGGTGTGGGACGCGGTCGAGCCGGTGGTGGCTCGCGTCGCTCCGCACGCTCTCCGCGTGTACGGGGAGACGTCGCCGTGGGGGTTCAGCTACCTGCAGGACAGCTTCCAGACCGGACGGCCTCATGGCGCGCAGGCTGTCGCCTTTCACTGCTACGACACGAAACGAGGCGGCCTGCGGACCGTCCCGGAGGTCGCAGCCTGGGCGGGCAAGCAGCACCTTCCGCTGTGGTGCTCTGAGATGAGCGACGGCATCCGTCCCCGAGGGTGGATGCGACGCGACACACCCCGGCAGTGGCAGACGCTGCTGGCCGGGATCGAGCGGCGCTCCCCGGATCTGAAGATGGTCTCCTACTACCAGTGGGCGCAGATCGGGGCCCGCTAGAACCGGTCAACCACCCCGGTGGCTCTGGTCAAGCCCTGGCTGGCGGGTGGGCCGCCGGATGCCGATCTTCGCGAGGTCGATCTTCACGATCTGGGCTTGTGCGGCGCCCGCGGAGCCCTCGAGGGTGGAGAGGACGGCGCGCGCCGCGCGGACGTGCGCCTGCGCGGCGAGGCGGTCGCAGGCTGGAGCCGTCGACGTGCGGTGATCGTCAGGCGCGGAGGCTGAATGGCGGGTAGCGATCGGTGATGAGGAGGAACGCGTAGGCCCCGACGCGGTTGTGCCAGCGGAGTACCCCTTCGATGAAATCAAACAGCGGACGTGGGTAGTGGCCGGTGAACAGGACCGCGAACCACGCCATGACGGTGGCGATGAACGCTGCGAGTGCACGTCGGCAGAGCACCCACGATCGGTGAGCTGCTGGGAGTGCTCGTGGACACCGGCACGAGCGACTCGGCGTCCGGGCCAGCTGGTTGAAACGACTCCCGAGCCGATCGAGACGCACGTCTCGCAGCTCATGCAGCGGGCTAGATCTCACCGAACGTGTGCCACCGCTCGACGGACGCGGTGACCGTCACGATCGGGGCGGAGCGGTCGGCATACGGCTCGCCCGTGTAGTGGATCGAGAGTGCATCCAACGTCTCGAACTCGGTGTCGTCGGTGAACGACTGGGCTCGGCAGTGCAGCGTGACGTGTGCGTACCAGCTGTCTCCGAGGACGCTCAGAGAGAGCCGCGGCTCCTCGCGAAGCCGGCGGGCGCGTGGACCGTCGGCGGCCATCGACAGCTGGACGGCGCCGTCGTGGAGCCTGAACCAGACCGGCGCCGTGGCCGCCCCACCGTCACCGCGTACCCAGCCGACGATCGCCGCTCGCGGCGCGGCGAGGAAGCTCTGGATGTTCTCGGGCAGAGGGCCGCTGGGCATCGAGCGTCATTATCGCGGGTGCGGACCGGATCGGCCGGTGACTGCTCAGCGCTCGATCTGGATCAGGAGATAGCCGGACGGGATCCGCGCTGCCCCATCGGTGGCGAGATTGAAGCGTGTCACCAGGTCTTGGAATGCGCTCAGGAAGTCCTGCCACCGACCCTGTGGCTCGAGCACCGCGCGGGCGCTGAGGAACGGGCCGAAGCTGGCTGCGTATCGCTGCACGGCGTCGTCCACCGACGCGAAGTCGAATTCGACGACCTCCCGGCTGATCGACACCTCGCCGCCGACCCCGACGGCGCCGAAGACATCTCGAACGTGGGCTTCGACTCCCCACAGTGACGGAGGCTGCATGCCCGGCGGCGGAGGCGGCAGGAACGTCCCGGTCAGCGTGAACAGCTCACCGACGAAGCCGTCGTCGAGCCATGTCGTCATCGCGATCCGTCCGCCGCGTCGGCACGACCGCGCTGACCGGAGCGACCAGCCCCGAGCAGCTCTCCCAGTCACCGGCCGACCATGTCGCTCGAGCCTGGCGGCGACCACCCTCCATACCGTCCACGCGCCGACGCTGACAAACGGGCGACCTCGACATGAACACCCCTTCGCCCGCGGCCGGGAGCGGGTCTTCCGCCTCAGGCCGCCGATCCGTCCGGCTCGTCGGATCCCGTGGGCCTGCGCGGCCGCAGCCCGATACCGCCGCCGACTCCGGCGATCACCAGCAGCCCGGAGCCGATCCCCGCGGCAATGTGAAATGCGCGCGCGGAGGCGTGGCGCGAGACCTGAAGCGCCAGCGCTCGGTCCCCGGCGGGCACCGCCCGAACGTCGATCGCGGCGAACGCCCGGCGCTCGGCCGCGATCAACGCCGGGTGGCTGGTGCGCGGCAGCCGGTCGCCGATGCCGGTGCGGAGGCTCGCGGCGTACTGGGCGGCCACGATCGCCCCGACGGCCGCCACGGCCACGAGCCCAGCGGTTCGCGCGATCGCGTTGTTCACGGCTGAGGCAATCCCCGCGCTCGAGTCGGGTACCTCGCCGAGCACCGTGGCGGTGAGCGGCGACACGGTGAGCGACAGCCCCAGGCCGAACACGAGCATCGCCGGCAGCACGTCGGCCGGCAGCGAGACCGACGCCCCGTACCGCAGCATCAGCGCGAACCCGGCCGCGACCACGAGCGGGCCGATGGTGAGGAACGGACGTGGCCCGAACCGGTCCGCGAGCCGGCCGACCCGGGACGACAAAACGAACATCACTCCGGTCGGTACCAATCCGGTCGAGCCGGCCTTCAGCGCGCTCCAGCTCGCGACCTGCTGCAGGTAGATCGACTGGAAGAACGTGAGCAGGCTCAGCCCGCCGTACATGGCGAAGGTCTGCGCGTTGGCGACCGAGAACCCCCGGCGGGCGAACAGCGCGAGCGGCAGCATCGGGTGCGAGGCGCGGGACTCGAACGCGACGAACGCGGCGAACAGCAGCACCCCGGCGGCGAGCGCGCCCCAGATCGCCGGGTCCGCCCAGCCGAGCACCGGCTGCTCGATCAGCCCGAATGAGATCCCGGCGAGGCCGGCGGCGGCCAGAAAAGCTCCCGCCCAGTCGATGCGCGTCTCCGCCTCGCCGTCGGCGCGCGTCTGGCCTGCGGGCACCGCCACCCGTCCGAGCACGATCGCGACGATCACCAGCGGCGGGTTGATCGCGAAGATCCAGCGCCATGACGCGACGTCGACGATCTCGCCGGCCAGCAGCGGCCCGATCAGGATGCCGACACCGCCCCACGCGGTCCAGCGTCCGATCGCCGCGCCGCGCACGTCGGGCGGGAACACGGCGACGATGATCGCCAGCGCGGCGGGCGTGAGCAGCGCCCCGGCGACCCCTTGCAGCGCCCGCGCGGCGATCAGCACCCCGATTGAGGGCGCCGCCGCGCACAGCAGCGAGACGATGCCGAACCCGGCGACTCCGAGTGTGAACACCCGCCGCTCGCCAAGCCGGTCGGTGAGTGAGCCCGCCAGCAGGATGAGCGCACCCAGCGTGAGCAGATAGCCATTGCCCACCCACTGCTGAGCGGCGAAGCCGCCGCCGAGATCACGCCGGATCGCCGGCAGGGCGACGTTCACCGCGAAGGCGTCGATGGTGACGATTGTCGAGGCGAGGATCGCGCCGATCAGCGCGAGCCGCTGTTCTCGGGTCACCGCCCGCCGGCCAGAGGGAACCGCGCGCGGAAGATCGTGCCTGTCGGGTGCTCGGTGCGCGACTCGACGGTGAGACTGCCATGGTGGCGGTCGACGATGATCCGCCGCGCGCTGTCGAGGCCCAGGCCGGTGCCCTTGCCGACATCCTTGGTGGTGAAGAACGGATCGAAGACGCGACGGCGGACCGCCTCGGGGATCCCGGGTCCGTCGTCGGCGATGTCGACCTCGGCGCACTCGCCGTCGAGCCGGGTGGTGATCGTGATCGTTCCGCTGCCGTCGAGCGCGTCGATCGCGTTGTCGAGCAGGTTCGTCCAGACCTGGTTGAGCTCCGAGCTGTAGACGCGCGCGCGCGGCAGGTCCGCGGCATAGTCCCGGACGACCTCGATCGTCGTGTGCTTGAGCTTGTGCTTGAGCAGCGTGAGCGTCGTCTCGATCCCCTCGCGGAGGTCGACCTCGGCGATCTCCCCGGGGCGCGCGTACGCGTAGCGCTTGATCGCGATCACCAGGTCGCTCATCCGCTTGGTCGAGTCGGCGAGCTCGGCGGCGAGCTGGTTGGCGGCGAGCGTCGCGCCGATCCAGCGCACCACGGGGACCGTGAGCGGGCCCGCGACGTCGCGGACCTCGCGCAGGTAGTCGGGCTCGATCCCGCTAGCCGCGAAGGTCCCCGCGAGGTCCCAGGGGGCCGGTGCTCCGAGGTCGGCGAGCACGTCGCCGAGCTCATCCTCACGGTCGGCGGTCTCGAGGCTCGACAGCGCCGTGCGGGCGCGGCAGCGCTCGACCGCGCCCTGCTGGAGCGCGACCAGCGCGCTTGCCTCCTCACGCTCGACGCCGGACTCGACGAAGACGCCGACCGTCTCCGAGAGCACCATCAGCGCTTCGGCGAGCTCGCCCGCGGCGCGCTGCGCCGCCGAGGCGGGGTTGTTGAGCTCGTGGGCGAGTCCGGCTGCCATCGTGCCCAGCGACTCCAGGCGATCGTGCTGCTGCTGGCGCTGACTGACCCGGGCGAGCATCGGCTTCATCTGGCCGATCACCCGCAGGAACACCGAGCGCTCCTCGCGCACGAGCTCGAGGAACGGCTCGGGTCCGAAGCTCGCGTAGCGCACCTCGGTGGCCGCGCGCAGCGTCATCGGGGACGGCTGCCCGAGCATCGTGGGGACGGCGCCGATCCAGGTGGGCGCGTACTGACTGCCCTGGATCGCCTCGATCTCCCCGTCGAGCCCCAGCATCTCCAGCCGTCCGTCGAGCAGAAGCACGACCCCCTCGCGGCTTTCGCGCTCGCGGATCCGCTCACCCTGGGCGCAGGTGTGGATCGTGGCCCGCGCCGCCCACTCGCCGAGCGTCGCCTCGTCGAGGTCGTCGAACAGGTCGATCGGACGCAGGTCCGCAGCGGTGGCGGCGATCGTGTCGGTTGAGGTGCTCATCCGTCGGCGAGGTACTGGTGGATCAGCGAGACCGCCATCGAGCCTTCACCGACCGCGCTCGCCACCCGCTTGATCGAGCGGGCGCGCACGTCGCCGGCGACGAACACCCCGGGCACGCTCGTCTCCAGCGTGTGCGGCGGGCGGCTGAGCGGCCACCCATGCTCGCGCGCGTCGAGCCCGGCGAGGATGAACCCCTTCGCGTCGCGGGCGATCACCCCTTCGAGCCAGTCGGTGCGCGGCGCGGCGCCGATGAACACGAAGCAGGCGTCGACGTCCTCGGTCGTCTCGGTACCGTCCGGGCCTCGGATCAGCAGCCGCGCGAGGTGGCCGTCCTCGCCCTCGGCCGCGATCGCCTCCGAGCGCGTGCGCACCTCGATGTTGGGGGTCTTCTCGATCTGCTCGATCAGGTAGTGCGACATCGACTTCACCAGCGAGTCGGCCCGCACGAGCATCGACACCCGGTGGGCGAAGTTGGCGAAATACATCGCGGCCTGGCCGGCGGAGTTGGCCCCGCCGATCACGACCACGTGCTGGTCGGCGCAGGCGCGCGCCTCCGTCATCGCCGCGCCGTAGTAGACGCCGGCGCCGGTGAGGTCGGCGAACCCAGGCGCCTGCATCATCCGGTAGGAGACCCCGGAGGAGATGATCACGCTGTTGGCCGACAACTGCGCGCCGCCGGTGAGCTCGACGATTCGCCCTGCTCCCTCGACGCGGAGCGCAGTCGCGTTGGAGACGGTGAGGAGCTCGGCACCGAGCCGCCGCGCCTGCGTAGTGGCGCGCCGCGCGAGGTCGGAGCCCGACAGCCCCGACGGGAACCCGAGGTAGTTCTCGATGCGGCTCGACTGGCCGGCCTGCCCGCCCGGAGCTTCGGACTCGACCATGACCGTGCGCAGACCCTCCGACGCGCCATAGACAGCCGCCGCCAGGCCGGCGGGGCCTCCACCGACGATCACCAGGTCGTAATGGTCGGTGGACGGCTCGACCGAGACGCCGAGGCGCCGGGCCAGGTCCGCCACCGACGGCTGCTTGAGCGGGGTGCCGTCTTCCAACACGACCACGGGCAGGCAGTCCTCGCCCATCCCGCAGGCGGCGAGCAGCTCGCGCGCCTCGCGATCGCCCTCGATGTCGAGCCAGCGACCGGGGACGCGGTTGCGCGCGATGAAGTCGCGCAGATCGTGGGTCGGCGCGCTGAACCGGTGGCCGAGGATCCGGACGCCGCCGCGCTGGTGCAACTCGGCCTTGCCCTCCCAGATCTCGAGCAGGTCCCCGACGACCGGGTAGAGGCCCTCCTCGGGTGGATCCCACGGCTTGAGCAGGTAGTAGTCGAGGCCGGCCTCGTTGATCGCGGCGATCGCGGCCGCAGTGTCGGAGTAGGCGGTGAGCAGCGCCCGGCGGGCCTCCGGGTAGATCTCGCGCGCGCGGGTGAGGAAGTCCGTGCCGCTCATCGCCGGCATCCGCTGGTCGGAGACGATCAGTGCGACGTGGTCGCCGCGGCGGCGGAGCTCCTCGAGCAGCTCGAGCGCGTCGGCGCCGGAGCCCGCGCGCATGACGCGGTAGCGCTCGCCGAACTTGCGGCGCAGGTCGCGCGCGACCGCGGCGAGCACCGCGGGCTCATCGTCGACGCAGAGAATCGCCGCGAGCCGCGTCGGCCGCTCGCCGTGGGGCGCCTCGCGGGCTGCCTGCTCGGTTTCGGTGCGGATGTCTGGTTCGGTCTCGGTGGACACGCGCTCAGCTCAGCATCGGCGAGGGAGGGATCGTCGTCTCGCCCTCAATTCCGGAGATCACCATCATCACCTCGTCCTCATAGCACCAACTCCAGGTCTCGCCGGGCTCGAGCGAGCGGATCAGTGGATGCTCGGCCGATCGCGCGTGCGCGGTGGCATGCCGTCCGGGTGAATCGTCGCAGCAGCCGACATAGCCGCACTCAAGGCAGACCCGCAGATGCAGCCAGACGCCGCCGGTGCGCAGGCACTCCTCGCAGCCGTCGACGCTCGCGGGAAGTTCGGTCACCGTGATCGTGTCGAGGTGGGTGCAGGTGGAGCTCATGAGGCCAGCATGACAAAGCCGTCAAGGCTCGCCTAGGCGCGGATGCGCGACTCGAGCCGGTAGGCCCAGGCGAGCGTCTCGGCGACTGCCCGCCACAGCGGCTCGGGGACCTCGGCGCCGAGCTCCAAGCCGGCGAGCGCCTGCACGAGCGCGGGGTCCTCGCGGACCGGGACGCCGGCCGCGCGCGCCGCCTCGATGATCGTGTCGGCGAGGTGGCCCGCGCCCGCCGCGGTGAGCTTCGGCGCGCGCGCTCCGGGCTCGTAGTGCAGGGCGGCGGCGCGACGCCGCCCGGGCGGGGCGGGCGGGGGCGGTTCCCACTCAGGCATACAGGTCGAGCGGCTGCCGGCGGGGGCTGACGGTCACCGTCGCGGGTCGTTCGCACACGCGCGCCAGCGAATCGCGCAACTCGCCCGCCTGGGCCTGCGCCTGCGCGAGCGCCGGCCCCGGGTCGGTGGAGATCGCGGCGCGCACCGAGGCCGGGTCCAGGCCGAAGCGCAGCTCAAGCGGTCCCAGCCCGGGCAGCTCGAGGAGCAGCCCGATCGCATGGTCGCGACCTCCGGCTCCGCTGCCCTCGCCTTCCTGGCCACCGTCCTCGAGCACCCTCAGCAGGGCGCCGCCGGGTAGCTGGATCGGCGCGGCGAGCGGCGTCTGCGGAGCGGACGCGGGCTGCTCGTGGGCGGCGGCCAGCAGCACGCGGTCGGCGGTCACCTCGCGCACGACGAGCCGCACGTTCTGCCCGGTCGCCATCTCCTTGGGCAGCTCCGCCTCCAGCAGGTACCCGGCGATCGCGAGCGTCCCGCCGTCGCCCTCGTCGGCGGCCACCACGCGCGCCATCAACGCCCGCCCGGGTGTCAGCGACAGCCCGGGCAGCAGGACGTCCCGGACGAGCGCCAGGTCGAGCGCGAGGACCGACACTCAGACCTGCTCGTCGGCCGCCGCGAGCGCCAGCAGGGTGCTGCGGGCGACCGAGCGGCCGGCGATCACACACGTGTGCCCGTCCCGGCGCCAGGTGATGATCTGCGCGCCTCCGCTCGAGACGAACACGTAGCGCACGCCGGTCGGTCCTCGGACCGTGGAGCCGCTGGGCGCGCTGAGCGGCGCACCGGAGACGATCGAGTAGCCGATGCGGGTGCCTCCCACGGAGTAGAAGACCGTCGTCACGTGACGGCCGCTGAGCGTGTCGCGCCGCACCCCGGTGGCTCGCCACGCGGTCTGGCTCACGTAGGACGGGAACGGGATCGAGCGCGCTCCGACCGGCCGGACGGCAAGCACCTCGTGATCGGTCGCGCTCAGTGCTGGCTTGGGGCCGGTCGCCGGGGCGAGCGCCAGGCGAGCGGCGCTGCCCACCGTCGGCGCGGTCTGTCCGTGCAGCGCGACCGAGACGACGGCGATCAGCAGGGCGGCGAGCGCCACCAGCCCGATCGACGCCCGCGGGCGCCAGACCGCGGTCCGGCGCCGGTCGGACGCTGTCCGGCCGCGGCGGCCCCCTCGCGCGGGCGCCGTCGCGTCGGTCAGCTCTGCGACCGAGGCGCGCAGCGACGCCGGCGCCGCGACCTCGGCCGTCGACTGGACGAGCGTCACTGCGCGCTGCTGCTCGCGCAGGCGTAGCTGGAGCTCGGGCGCTCGCGCGACGCGGGCATGGAGTCGCTCGCGCTCGGACTCGGGCAGCGAGCCGTCAGCCAGCCGCGTGAGGTCGGCTTCGCCGGGCTGGATCTGGTCGCTGTCGCTGTGTCCGTCTGTCATCTGGGCTCCGTAGCGCGCACGCCTTCCATCACGCAAGACTCCGGTTCGGCGAGGATCCTTCCCGTGAATCGCTGAATTGATCGGCGATTCGCTTGCGCGCGCGGTACAGGCGGGTCGTGATCGTCGCCTCCCGCGTGTCGAGCATGCGGGCGGCCTCGCCGTAGGACAGGCCGACGATGTCGACGGCGACGATCGCGAGTCGGAAGTCCTCGGGCAGCTCGCTGATCGCATGCAGGACCTCGGCGGTCTCGGCGAGCCGATCGGGTGCCGGCGCCCGCGGATCGACGGGCTCGCGGTCTTCGGGCATCGCCGTTGTCCGCGGCCGCCGTGACTGTGTGCGCAACCGCGAGCTGAACGTGTTGCGCAGCGACTGCAGGAGGTAGCTGCGCTCGTCGCCGCGGATCAGCCGCGGGCGTTGCAGGACGCGCGCGAAGGTGTCCTGAACGAGGTCCTCCGCATCTTCCCGCGACCCGCACATCGCCCACGCGGCGCGGTACATCGCGTCGAGATGATCTCCGAGAGCCTGCGGGTCGAGCCGGCGCACGCCCCTTGGATGCTACGCCGGGAAGGATCGGCAGCAAGCCGGGGTCCTTGGCTGCGAAGCGCCCACCATCGATCAAGGAGCCATCCCGATGTCCCATCTCGTCAAGCACATGCCGTTGCTCGGAGCGGGCGTGCTCGCGCTCATGGCGGCCGTCGCCGTCGCCGTCACGCTCGCCGCCTCCTCGTCCGCCAGCATGCGTCATGCACCGAGCGCGTCCGCCGCGAGCGTGAGCACCACGATTCGTACCCGCCACACCCGGATCGGCACGATCCTCGTCACCGCGAGCGGCGACACGCTCTACGCGTTCAGTCGCGACAGCCGCGACCGCGACGCCTGCGCGTCCATCCGCGGGTGTCCGTCGGCATGGCCGATCATGGCCCTCCATGGAACGCTTGAGGCGGGTTCGGGAGTGAACCACTCGCTGCTCGGCTCGATCCGCGTCGGCCGCTCGCGGCAGGTCACCTACGCCGGCCGCCCGCTCTACACCTGGGCCGGCAACTCGGGACCCGGCGACGTCTCCTACGTCGGCGCCGGCTCCGCCGGCGGGCGCTGGCCGGCCGTCAGCCCGAGCGGTTCGCTCGTCCGCTGAACCGCCCGCCCGGGGCACCCACGCCGCGCTCGCGCGGGCGCGCGCCCGAGGACTGACTGCGGAGGGGCACGTCGTCGAGCGCGAGCCGGCCGATGCCCTCTTGCGCGTCGCCCGTGATCTCAGCGCCACGATGATCGTCGTCGGCAGCAAGGGCATGTCGGGAGGGAGGAGGCTGCTCGGCAGCGTGCCCAACACGATCTCACACGGTGCACGCTGCAATGTGCTGATCGTCGCGACGACGTGACGAGGGTTCCCGGGCGCCACCCGGGCACCGCCTCAGAACACCCCGGCGACCATCATCTGCGCCAGGGGCTCGACGATCGCCTGCGGGTCGTCGAGCCCGAGTGCGCCCCCGACAAGCGCCAGGTGCAGCACCCGCTCATAGCCCCACATCAGGCACGCGGCGAGCGCGTCGGCGTCGGCACCGGGGGGTGCGGCTCCGGTCGCCCGCGCTCGATCGATCACCCGGGCCACCGGACCGCTGAATGCGGCCATCACCTCGAACCACAGTGCCTGCAACTCCGGGTCGTGCGGCCACTCCTCGCTGGCGGTCCGCAGCAGTGGCCCGTGCTCGGTGGCCAGGCCGACCCAGCGCTCGAGGCTCACCCGGATCGCGCTTGCGGGGTCGTGCTCGGCCTCGGTGAGGAACGGATCGACGGCGACGGCGAGCTCGTCGACGACGCGGCGCAGGCAGGCCGCGAGAACCGCCGAGCGCGACTGGAAGTGGGCGTAGAAGCTGGTCCGTGAGACCCCGGCGACGTCGAGGATGTCGTTGACCGCGAGCTCACCGAACGAGCGCTCGCGCAGCAGTTGCTCGGTCGCGGCGAGGATTGCGGCGTCCGCCGGCTGGGCGCGGGTGGACGCCGTCTGGGTTCGACCGGAGGAGCTCACGCGGGCGAGGCTAACTGACGAGCGCGCCAGAACCGAACATGCTGTCAACCCAGCTCGCGGTGAGCTACCGTCGGGCCCCCATGCGCCGCACGTCGTTCGAGCCCGAGCACACCGATTACCGCGAGTCGGTGCGCCGCTTCATCGCCGAGGAGATCACGCCCCACCACGAGCAGTGGGAGCGCGAGGGGATCGTTCCGCGCGAGCTGTTCGCGCTCGCTGCCGAGAAGGGGATGCTCGCCATGCAGGTCCCTGAGCAGTACGGCGGGGTCGGGGTGGAGGATTTCCGCTTCAACCAGATCCTCGCCGAAGAGGTTGGGAGCACGGGGATCGCCGGCTCGGGGCTCGGGATCACCCTGCACAACGACATCTGCCTGCCCTACTTCCTGCACTTCTGCGACGAGGAGCAGCGCAACCGCTGGCTGCCCGGGATCGCCGACGGGTCGCTGATCACGGCGCTGGGCATGACCGAGCCCGGCATCGGCTCCGACCTCGCGTCGATGCGCACGACGGCGATCGCCGCCGCGGACGGTTCGGACTACATCGTCAACGGCTCCAAGACGTTCATCACCAACGGCATCAACGCGGATCTCGTGATCCTGGCGGCGAAGACCGACCCGTCTGAGCGCCACAAGGGGATCTCGCTGCTCATCGTCGAGGCCGGGATGGAGGGATTCTCGCGCGGGCGCAACCTGGAGAAGGTGGGGATGCACTCGCAGGACACCGCGGAGCTGTTCTTTGAGGACGTGCGTGTGCCGGCCGAGAACGTGCTCGGCGAGATCGGCCAGGGCTTCCGTTACATGACCTCGAACCTCGCGCAGGAGCGGCTGTCGATAGCGATCGCCGCCGTCGGTGCGGCCCGCGGCGCGCTTGAGCAGACGCTCGCCTACGTGAAGGAGCGCACCGCGTTCGGCCAGCCGGTCGGCGCCTTCCAGAGCTCGCGCTTCGCGCTGGCCGAGATGGCGACCGAGATCTCGCTGGCGACGACGTTCTGCGACCAGGCGGTGCTCGCGCTCAACGGGGGCGAGCTGACCGCCGAGGACGCCGCGATGGCGAAGTGGTGGTCGACCGAGCTCCAGGGTCGCGTGATTGACCGCTGCGTGCAGCTGCACGGCGGCTACGGATACATGCTCGAGTACCCGATCGCGCGCGCGTTCGTCGACGCGCGCGTGACACGCATCTACGGCGGGACGACCGAGATCATGAAGGAGATCGTCGGCCGCTCGCTGGGCGTGTGACCGGGCGATCGCGCCGCGGGCGACGGCCCAAGACGCAGGCCGCCGTCCTCGCCGCGACGACCGAGCTGCTGGAGACCGTCCCGCTGGCTGAGCTGTCCGTCGCACAGATCCTCGAGGCGGCGGCCGTCGGGCGCACGAGCTTCTACGAGCACTTCTCCTCCAAGGACGATGTCGTCGTCAAGTTGCTGCGGTCGGTCAGCACGGACATCGCGCGGGAGATCGAGCCGATGTTCACGCGCGGGGAGCGCACCCCCGAGCAGGCATTCCGGGAGGGCCTGACGCGGCTGATCCGGATGTGGGAGCGCTACGCCCCGCTGATGGTCACCGGCAGCGTGGAGTGGCCGGCGATCCCGGAGCTGCGGCGGCTGTGGCTGCGCATCCACGCCGACCTCACCCGCCGGATCGCAGCGGTGATCGTGGCCGATCGGCAGGCCGGGCTGGCCCCTGCGGGAGCCGACCCTGAGGCGCTTGCGGCCGCGCTCGTGTGGTCGACCGAGCGGGCGCTGCTCGTCTCACGCACGGGCCGGGTGCCGGCGCTTGAGGACCCCGAGGCGCTGGTCGAACCACTCACCCAGCTCTACGTGCGCACGATCTACGGCGGCGGCTGCCCATAGGCTGCAAGGCAGGTCTGGGACGCTTCGCGTCGAAGCAATGCGGGACCGGGCCCCCGTGTGGGGGGTTGTCCTGGCGGATAGTGCGGATGGTCACCGACGGGAGTAGGATGCCCGCCTTGCTTCATTTGGAAATCACCCTGGGGAGGGTTGTATGACGGAACTTGCCACCCCCGCGCAGCAGGCCGATTACGACAGTGACGGTCTTGAGCGTGGGGTCGGATTCATTGGCCTGCTATGGGCCTCGGAGACGTCGATCATCGGGTCGGGCTGGCTGTTCGGGGCGCTCGGCGCGGCGACGATCGCAGGCCCGTCGGCGATCCTCGGTTGGGTCCTCGGATCGATCATCATCCTGACGCTGGCGCTCGTGCACGCCGAGCTCGCCGGCCTGTTCCCGGTCTCGGGTGGCACCAGCCGCTTCCCGCACTACGCGTTCGGCTCCTTCGCCGGCGCGACGTTCGGCTGGGCGTCCTACCTTCAGGCGGCGACGGTCGCCCCGATCGAGGTGCTCGCGGCGATCCAGTATCTGTCGACCGCGCACTGGGCCCGCAACTTCTTCCACTTCACGCCGGCCGCGGGCGGCGCCGGCGGCACCCTGCACGGGGTCGGCTATCTGGCGGCCGCGATCATGCTGGCGTTCTTCGTCGTCGTCAACATCGTCGGCATCCGCATGTTCGCGCGGATCAACAACGCGATCACCAGCTGGAAGGTGCTGATCCCGATCATCACCATCTTCGTTCTGCTGATCGGCCACTTCCACGGCTCGAACTTCGGGCACGCGGGCGGCGGCTTCTTCGTCCACGGCTCGGCCGTCAAGTCCATCCTGCTGACGCTCCCGGCCGGGATCATCTTCTCGCTGCTCGGCTTCGAGCAGGCGGTCCAGCTCGGCGGCGAGGCGAAGAACCCAGAGAAGGACCTCGCGCGGGCGGTGATCCTGTCGATGCTGATCGGCGGCGCCGTCTACATCCTCATCCAGATCGCCTTCCTGGGCGCCATGCCCACCAACGTCCTGAAAGCCAACGGCGGCTGGACCGGCCTGGCGACGAGCACGAGCGCGGTCTCCAACCAGCTCCACGCGGGGCCGTTCTTCACGCTGGCCTCGATTGCCGGAATCTCCTGGCTGGCGACGGTGCTCCGCATCGATGCCGTCGTCTCGCCGGGCGGCACCGGCCTCATGTACGAGACCTCCTCCGCGCGCCTGTCGTTCGGCCTCAGCCGCAACGGCTTCCTCCCGCCGGCGTTCGAGCGGGTCAACCGCGAGCGCGTGCCGGTGTTCGGGGTGATCGTCGCCACGCTTGTGGGGGTGCTGTTCCTGCTGCCGTTCCCGAGCTGGGCCAAGCTCGTCAACATCGTGACCAGCGCCTCGGTGTTCATGTACGCGGGAGCCCCCGTCTCGCTGGGCGCGCTGCGCAAGCAGAAGCCTGACCTGCCGCGGACCTACCGGCTGCCGGCGGCCCATATCCTGTCGCCGGCGGCGTTCGCCGGCGCCGGCTTGGTCATCCTGTTCACCGGCTGGCAGAACGTCAGCACGCTGATCGTCGCCCTACTGCTCGGCTACCTGCTGATCTGGATCTCGTACGCGACGAACGCCAACGCGAAGGCCCCGCGGATGGACTGGCAGTCGGCGCCGTGGATCATCACCTGGATCATCGGCATGGCGCTGATCGACTACTTCAGCGACTTCGGCGCCGGTGGCATCATCGGCGGCATCGGATTCTTCAAGAACGTCCTGAGCCACGGAGGGAACTATGACCTCGGCCTGTACGGCTCGATCGGTGCCTCCATCGGGTTCAGCCTGATCATCTACTTCTGGGCGGTCGCGAGCCGCCTGCCGCCGGAGAAGGTGGACGAGTACGTGGCGGACGTGTACCCTCCGCCGGTCGCCGAGTAGCAAGCTTCGCGCCCGAAGGAGAGAGGCAACGAGACCCGCCCGCCCCCGTTGGCCGGCGGGTCTTCTTGCGTCCGGGGCCGGTTCGGGTGCCGGCTGGGCGGGAGCCGTCGCCCCGCGGCGACGGGCCGATAGGCTGCGCGCGTGGCCGCGCCCCGTCTCTGGTCCTGGCACCTCTCGCCGTTCGCCGGCAAGGTCCGCATCGCGGCCGCGGTCACCGGCACCGAGCTCGACCTGATCGAGATCGACCCGGTCGAGCGCCCGCCGCGTCTGCGCGAGCTCAACCCTGCTGGACGGGTCCCGGTGCTCGAGCTCGACGACATGGTGGTGCGTGAGTCGAGCGCCATCTGCGATTGGCTGGAGGATGTGCGCCCCGGCCCGTCCCTGTGGCCGGAGGATCCGGCACGCCGAGCCATGGCGCGCGGGCTGATGCGATGGCTCGACGACGAGGTGACGGTCTCGTTCTTTCTCTCATTCCGCAAGGAGGCGTTCGGTCCAGCCGACGGCGAACCGCCGGACATCGTCGATCGGCTGCGCATTCGGCTGATGCGGCGCTGGCCGAAGCTGGAGCACGAGCTGACCCGCGGCGGCACACCCTGGCTGGCGGGCGTCAGCGAGCCTTCGCTGGCCGACCTCTCAGGGATTCCGCTCGCAGTCCGCATTCCGCAATGGGGCCCGCAGCTCGCCCCGCCCGCCGAGCTCACGCACGTGAATGCCTGGCTCGATGCGCTCCGCGAGCATCCGGCCGCCGGCGAGGTCAAGCACCGCGGGCGTCCGGCCGCCGAGCTCTGACCGGGCCGGCGACGGCTGCTCGCTCAGCCGCTCGTTCCCGGGAAGTCCCGCAGGGTGCGCATCGCCGGCGCGAGCGAGAACAGCCCGGAGGCAGCGATGCCGGCGCACAGGACCCAGAGCGCGTCCCGCACCCCGAGAACGCCGCCGAGGACGCCGGCGGTGAGCGCGCCGGCGGGCATCATCGAGTAGGCGACCGTGCTCAGGCACGAGCCGACACGGCCGAGCATCTCGCTCGGGACGCGCGCCTGGACGAAGCCGTTGGTGAGCACGTTGGAGACGACGACGCTTCCGTCGACGATGAACAGCGCGCCGGCCCACAGCGCCAGCCCGATACCAGGGCTCGTCAGCGGCAGCAGCAACGCGAACGGGGCCCCGCACAGGATCGCGGTCCGGGCTGCGCCGGCGGTGCCCAGCCGCCGCGCGACGCGCCCCGCGAGCACCGCGCCGCTGACGCCGCCGAGGCTCACCACCGCGAACACCGCCCCAACCGCACCCGGCGAGATCCCGACCGTCCGGACGAGGAACACCACCTCCAGGGCGTTCATCCCGGTGAGGAAGAAGTTGGCGCTCGCGCCGAACACGAGCATCAAGCGCAGCAGTGGGTCGGCGAGCACGAACCGCATGCCCTCGCGGATCTCCTCGATCAGGCGCGACCGTCCGTCGGTCCGTGAGGAGCGGGGAGTCTCGCCGGTCCGGATCGCCATCAGGCACGCGAAGGAGACCGCGAAGCTCACCGCGTCCGCGAGCAATCCCGACGCGGCGCCGGCGAGCTGCGCGATTGCGCCGCCGAGCCCGGGGCCGCCCACCTGGGCGGCGGAGGAGCTTCCGGTGAGCTTGGCGTTGGCCTCGGTGAGGTCGGGCGTGTCGACGATCGAGGGCAGGTAGGCGCCGTAGGCGGTCTTGAAGAACACCGCGCTGCCACCGGCCACGAGCGCGGCTCCGAGCAACTGGGCGACGGTCAGCACGCCGAGCCAGGCGGCGATCGGCACGCTGACGAACGCCCCGAGTGACAGCGCGTCGCAGGCGAGCATCACCGGCCGCCGTGGGAGCCGGTCGACCCAACCTCCCGCGGGAAGTCCCAGGAACAGCCACGGAAGCCAGGTCCCGGCGGTGAGGGCGGTCACGAGGAAGGCGCCGGCGTGCAGCGTCTGCACCGCGACGAGCGGCAACGCCACCCCGGTCACCGATGAGCCGACCTGGCTGGTCGTCTCGCCGATCCACAGGATGCTGAAGTCGCGGTGGCGCCACAGTCCCCCTCGCCGGCGTGGAGTGGTGGTCGTCATCGGCGCGGGCGGACCGACGTGCTGAAGAACACCCGCGCGTGGCGGGCGTCCGCAGGGCGCAGCGATGGGTCGGTGGAGCGTTCCGCGTGGCGCAGCAGCAGGGCCTTCATCTCGTCCTTGATGGCGGTGAGCTCCTCGGCGGTGACCCACATGGTGGAGCCCCCGGCGCTGCTCGCGCGCGACCACTCTTCAGGCTCGGCGCTCTGCAGCCGTACCCGCGCCTTCATCTGTTCGAACTCGTGGTCCAGGAACGCCTCGACCGCCGCCTCCGACGCGAGCCGGTCCTCGAGCTCGGGGCTGGCCGCGGTGAGGTCCTGTGTCTGGTCGATCTCGCGCCAGGGGCGCTCCCTACCGGCGAGGTTCGGGACGCGCTCGAGGTAGCCGTACTTGCCGAGGATCCCCAGGTGATAGGCGCAGCTGGCCACGCTCTCGCCGAGCAGCTGCGCGCACCGGGTCGCGGTCGCCTCGCCCTCGCTGCTGAGGACGTCGAGCAGCTTCCAGCGCAGCGGATGTGCAAGCGCGCGCAGGCGCTGGGCGGACGCGCGGGTGGGGGCGGCGGCGGTCTCGGGCATGCGAACAAGATACCTTGATCATTGTCTCTTAATCAAGGAATCTTGACGTTCTGCCGACAGGTGGCGCCTCGCACATGGGCACGCCGGGATTCGCTGGATTTTCACCCAGAGCGGGTGAAAATCCAGACAGCTCCCGAGAGCGGACGGCCGACCTCACGCACAACGCGCGCGGGCGCCCCATCGGAGCGCCCGCGACCAACCAACCGCCGGTCAGCCACCAGCGGGTTACGCCCCGACGAGCACCTCGTCGTCGGAGTAGATCTCGCCGCGCTCGGCCTTCTCCACCAGCGACGCCGGCGGCTCAAACCGCTCGCCGTACTTCGCCGCGAGCTCGCGCGCGCGGGCGACGAAGCCGGTGAGGCCACCGTCGTAGCCGTTGATGTACTGGAGCACGCCGCCCGACCAGGCCGGGAAGCCGATGCCGAAGATCGAGCCGATGTTGGCGTCCGCCACGGACTCGATGACACCCTCATCGAGGCACCGGACGGTCTCGATCGACTCGATGAACATCATCCGCTCCTCGAGGTCACGCAGTGACAGCGCCGAGGGATCCTCGACGGGCGGGAATGCGTCGCGGAGCCCGGGCCACAGGCCGGTGCGCTTGCCCTCGTCCGAGTAGGAGTAGAACCCCCTGCCCTCGAGCCGGCCGGGGCGCTCGAACTCGTCGAGCATGCGGTCGATGACGATCGTCGCCGGGTTCTCGTCGAAACCGGATCCGGTCTCGGCCGCCTCCTCGGCGGCCTTGCGGATCTTGCGCATCAGCTTCATGTTCAGCTCGTCGGAGAGCTGGAGCACGGGGGCGGGGTAGCCGGCCTGGGAGGAGGCCTGCTCGATCGTCGGCGCGGGGACGCCCTCGGTGAGCATCGCGATCCCCTCGTTGATGAACGTGCCGATCACGCGGCTGGTGAAGAACCCGCGGCTGTCGTTGACGACGATCGGGGTCTTCTTGATCAGCTTGGCGAGGTCGAGCGCGCGGTAGAGCGCCTCCTCGCTGGTCTCCTCACCGCGGATGATCTCCAGCAGCGGCATCTTGTCGACGGGTGAGAAGAAGTGCAGGCCGATGAAGTCCGCCGGCCGGCTGACGTTCCCCGCAAGCCCGGTGATCGGCAGCGTCGAGGTGTTCGAGCCCAGCAGCGCGTCGGGCGCGAGATGCGGCTCGATCTCGGCCATCACCTGCTGCTTCACGCTCGGATCCTCGAACACCGCCTCGATCACGATCTCCGCGCCCGCGGCCGCCGCCGGATCGGTCGTGGGCGTGATCCTCGCCAAAAGCGCGTCGGCGTCCTCCTGGGACTGGCGGCCACGCTCGATCGCCTTGGCGACGAGCTTCTCGGAGTAGCCCTTGCCGCGGTCGGCCGCCTCCTGGCTCACGTCCTTCAGCACGACCTCGACTCCGGCCTTCGCCGAGACGTACGCGATCGCGGCGCCCATCATGCCCGCGCCGAGCACGACCATCTTCTTCGGCGCGAACGTCTCGAGGTCGTCAGGTCGCCCGCGCGAGCCGGTCGCCCGCTGAAGGTCGAAGAAGAACGCCTGGATCATGTTCTTGGCGACCTGGCCGGTGACGAGGTCGACGAAGTAGCGCCCCTCGATCTCCAGGGCGTTCTCGAAGTCGACCTGGGCGCCCTCCACCGCGGCGGCCATGATGTGGTGCGGGGCCGGGTAGTTGGCGCCCTTCAGCTGCTTGCGGAGGTTCGCCGGGAACGCCGGCAGGTTCATCGCGAGCTTCGGCGAGGACGGCGTGCCGCCCGGGATCTTGTAGCCCTTCTGGTCCCACGGCTGGCCGGCGAACTCCTCGGAATCCTGCGCGGCGATCCACGCCTTTGCCGCGGGCACGAGCTCATCGCGCGTGGCCACGACCTCGTCGATCAGGCCGAACTCGAGCGCCTTGCCCGGACGGAGCTCCTGACCCTGGAGCAACAGCCCCATCAGCGCGCCCACGATCCCGAACATCCGCACCGTGCGCGCGACGCCTCCGGCACCCGGCAGCAGCCCGAGCTTGACCTCCGGGAAGCCGAGCTTCACCTTCGGGTCGTCGAGGGCGACGCGATGGTGGCAGGCCAGGCAGATCTCAAGGCCGCCGCCGAGCGCCGCCCCGTTGATCGCCGCGACCACCGGCACGCCGAGCGTCTCGATCCGGCGCAGCACGGCCTTGTTCTCACGGACGAACCGCGCGACCTCCTCGGCGTCCTCGGGGCGCGCCTTTTTCAGATCGTTGAGATCACCGCCGGCGAAGAAGGTCTTCTTCGCCGAGGTGATGACGATGCCGGTGATCGAGTCCCTTTCCGCCTCCAGACGGTCGGCAGTCGCGCGGATCGACTCGCCGTAGGCGGCATTCATCGTGTTCGCCGACTGGTTGGGATCGTCGAGGGTGAGGATGACGACGCCGTCGGCGTCCTGGTCCCAGCGGATCGTGGTGCTCTCGCTCATGTGGTCTCTCTCGCTAGCTCGTGGAGGGCGTGGTCTCTCAGATGCGCTCGACGACGGTGGCGATGCCCATCCCGCCGCCGATGCACAGCGTGGCCAGGCCGTAGCGGCCGCCGGTGCGCTCGAGCTCGTCGACGAGCGTCCCGAGGATGATCGCCCCGGTCGCGCCCAGCGGGTGGCCCATCGCGATCGCGCCGCCGTTGACGTTGACCTTGTCCATGTCGGCGCCCATGTCCTTGACGAAGCGCAGCACGACCGCGGCGAACGCCTCGTTCATCTCGATCAGGTCGATGTCGTCGATCGTCAGCCCCGCCTTGGCGAGCGCCTTCTTCGACGCCGGCGCCGGGCCGGTGAGCATGATCGTGGGCTCCGCGCCGGTGACGGCGGTGGACAGAATGCGCGCCCGGGCGCGCAGGCCCAGTTCGGCCCCGGTCTGCTCGTTGCCGATCGCGATCAGCGACGCGCCGTCGACGATGCCCGAGGAGTTACCCGGCGTGTGCACGTGGTCGATCTTCTCGACCCAGTGGTACTTCTGCAGCGCGACCGCGTCGAAGCCGCCCATATCGCCGATCCCGGCAAACGACGGCTTCAGCCCGGCGAGCGTCTCCTGGGTGGTGCCCGGGCGGATGAACTCGTCGTGGTCCAGGATGACCTGGTCGTTGATGTCGAGCACGGGCACGACCGAGCCCGAGAACCGGCCCTCGGCCTGGGCGGCCGACGCACGCTCCTGGGAACGCACGGCGTAGGCGTCGACGTCGTCGCGGGTGAAGCCCTCGATCGTCGCGATCAGGTCAGCGCTGATCCCCTGCGGCACGAACGACGCGTCGTAGGCGGTCTCCGGATCCATCGCCCAGGCACCGCCGTCGGAGCCCATCGGCACGCGGCTCATCGACTCGACCCCTCCCGCCAGCACGAGGTCCTCCCACCCGGAGGCGACCTTCTGGGCGGCCATGTTGACCGCCTCCAGGCCCGAGGCGCAGAAGCGGTTGAGCTGGACGCCCGCCACCGAGTCCGGCAGGCCGGCCTTGAGCGCCGCCGCGCGTGCGATGTCACCGCCCTGGTCGCCGATCGGGGTGACACACCCGAGCACCATGTCGTCGACGCGCGCTGGATCGAAGTCCGGGTTGCGGCTCAGCAGCTCGTGGACGAGCGTCACGACGAGGTCGATCGGCTTGGTCGCGTGCAGCGAGCCATTGACCTTGCCGCGGCCGCGCGGCGTGCGGATGGCGTCGAAGATGAGCGGGTCGGTCGCTGGCATGAGGTCTCCTCGGGACGCTACTGGACACAGTGTTCAGAAAAACGGGTGAGGCCAATGGTACTCCGCGGGTCGAGACCCGGATCCGATCCCCGCCCACCATCCCCGGCCGCCCCACTAATCTGCGCCTCGTGAGCACCGGGGATCTGTCGGGACGGACCGCCTGGGCGCGCAACCTGGAGGCGCCGCTTCGCGACTTCCTGCGCACGGAGACGGGCTCGGCGGCGGTGCTGCTCGTCGGGGCGATCGCGGCGCTCGTGTGGGCGAATATCGGCACCTCCTACGAGACGGTCTGGCACACGACCCTCAGCGTCCGGATCGCGGGGGGCGCGGTGAGCCTCGACCTGCGCCACTGGGTCAACAGCGGCCTGATGTCACTGTTCTTCTTCGTCGTCGGGCTCGAGGCACGGCGCGAGTTCGATCTCGGCGATCTGCGCGATCGCCGCCGCCTGGTGCTGCCGCTGCTCGCCGGGGTCGGAGGGATGGCGGTACCGGTGGCGCTGTTCGTGCTGATCGGTGACGGTCACGCCGCCGGCGGAGGCTGGGGGGTGGCGATGTCGACCGACACCGCGTTCGCGCTCGGCATGCTCGCGCTCGTCGGCCGCCGCTTCCCGGTGAGCCTGCGCGCGTTCATGCTCACCGTGGCGGTCGTCGACGACCTGGTGGCGATCCTCGTGATCGCGATCTTCTTCTCCGGGTCGATCTCGCTCGTGCCGTTGGGAGTCGCGCTCGGAGCGTTCACGTGCATCGGCGCGCTGCGGCTGCGCGGCGTCCAGCACGGCGGGCCCTACCTGGTGCTCGGCGTGCTGGCCTGGGTGGCGGTGCTGAAGACCGGGATCGACCCGATCGTCGTCGGACTGGCGCTCGGCCTGCTCACGATCGCGTTCCCTGCTCAGCGGGCGGACCTCGAGCGCGCCACCGACCTGTTCCGCGTCTTCCGTGAGCAGCCGACCTCCGAACTCGAGCGGGAGGCGCGTCTGGGCCTGCGCAGCGCGATCTCGCCCAATGAGCGCCTGCAGCAGGCGTTCCATCCGTTCACCAGCTATGTGGTCGTGCCGCTGTTCGCGCTCGCCAACGCCGGCTTTCCGATCTCCGGCTCGTTCCTCACCCACGCGTACACGTCGGATCTGACGCTGGCGATCCTGATCGCCTACGTCGTCGGCAAGCCGCTGGGGATCTGCGGCGTCGCCGGGTTGGTCACGAAGCTCTCGCGCGGGCGCGTGCGACCGCCGGTCGGCTGGGCGTCGGTGCTCGGCGGCGGCACGGTCGCCGGAATCGGCTTCACCGTCTCGCTGCTGATAGCGACCCTGGCGTTCACGGGGGTCACGCTGTCGGAGGCGAAGCTCGGCGTGCTCACCACGATCGTCGCCGCGCCGACGCTCACCTGGATCGTGCAGGCGGCCTCTCGGCTGCTGCCACGCCGGCTCCGCGCGGGCGCGCTGATCGGCCGCGCGGAGCAGATCGTCGACCTCGCCGTGCCGGTCGATTCCGAGCGTGACCACATCCGCGGGCCGGACGACGCGTTCGTCACGCTGCTGGAGTACGGCGACCTCGAGTGCCCGTACTGTGGCCAAGCCGAGCCGGTCATCCGCGAGCTCCTGTCGGACTTCGGCGAGGTGCGCTACGCCTGGCGCCACCTGCCGCTCAACGACGTCCATCCGCATGCGCAGATGGCGGCCGAGGCGTCTGAGGCGGCCGCTGCCCAGGACCACTTCTGGGAGATGCACGATCTGATGTTCGAGCACCAGGACGCGCTCACCCTCCGGGACATCATCGGCTACGCGGAGCGGCTGGAGCTCGACATGGAGACGTTCAAGGCGCACCTGAAGAAGCGCAAGGGCTCGGGAAGGATCGCCGATGACGTCGAGTCCGCGGATCTGTCGGGCGTGTCCGGCACTCCGACCTTCTTCATCAACGGCCACCGTCACCAGGGCGCGTACGACATCGCGACCCTCAGCAAGGCCGTGAAGCTTGCGGGCGCGCGCTCCAGGCTGCGCGCCTGAGTCGCACTCACCGTTTTCTCATTCAACTCCTCGGCCGCTCTTCGCCGCCTCTCGGTCCGCTCTTCGTGACGGAGCGCAGAGTGAGTGACATGACACCTAAGCGGATGTTCCCCACTCTCACGGTGGCGGCGGCATGCGCGCTCGGCGCTGCGCCGATCGCGTCGGCGAGCGCCGCCACCGATGTACAGACGGCCACCAGCGGCAACTGGGCGGGCTACGTCGTCGGCGCCGGCTCGAGCGGCGGCTCCACCTCCTTCAAGTCCGTGACCGGCAGCTGGGTGCAGCCGACCGCGAAGTGCGCGAGCTCCGGCTCCACCTACTCGGCGTTCTGGGTGGGCCTCGGCGGCGCTGACGGTCTCCAGGCGCTTGAGCAGGACGGCACCGAGGCCAACTGCGATGCCAATGGCACCGCCCACTACTACGCCTGGTACGAGCTCGTCCCCAAGGCGCCGGTCAAGGTCGATCTCGCCGTCCGCCCCGGCGATCAGATGACCGCGACCACGACCGTCACGGGCCATGACGTCACCGAGTCGATCGTCAACCACACGACCGGCCAGAGCTACACCAGGACCCTCACGATGAGCAACCCCGACGTCTCCACCGCCGAGTGGGTCGCCGAAGCGCCGTCGCAGTGCCAGAGCGGCGCCACCAACTGCACTGCGCTGCCGTTGTCGAACTTCGGCAAGGTGTCATTCACCTCGGCCAGCGCCACCGACTCCAGTGGTCACACCGGCACGATCACATCGAACGACTGGTCGACCGCTGCGCTGACGCTCGATCCGAGCGAGAGCTCGGGCGGAATCGGCGGCGGGTACGGCTATGGCTACTCCAGTGAGGCGCTCTCGTCGGGGTCGACCGGTTCGGCCAGCCCGTCGAGCCTCACTGACGGCGGCAGCGCGTTCACCGTCGCCTACAAGCGCGAATCGAGCGACACCTCGAGCCAGGGCTCCTCGTACGGCTACCCCGGCTCAACCGGTGAGGGCTACGGCTACGGCGGCGGGTACGGGTACTCGAGCGGCTATCCCGGAAGCGCCTACGGCTACCCGGGCGGCGCCGCCTACGGCTACTCCGGCGGCGAGGGCTACACCGGTGGCGACGGCAACGGCGGCTACATCGTCATCTACGGCTACTGACAGGTCGGTCCCGGCCGGCTGAGTCGGCCGGGACCCGTGCGTCGGCTGGACACCGATGCCGCGGAACTGGTGGACTACCGGCCGAACCCACGAGAGAGGCCAGGAGCGATGACCCAGTACGACATACCGGACGGCGGCCTCGAGCGCTACGACCCCCGTCCCGCCCCACCCGCCGACTTCGACGCGTTCTGGGCGCGCACGCTCTCCGAGACCCGCGCGCATCCGCTCGACCCGCGCCGTGCGCCCGCGCAGACGCCGTTGACGGCGATCGAGACCTTCGACGTGAGCTTTGCCGGGTTCGGCGGCGACCGGATCCGTGCCTGGCTGCATCTGCCGGCGCTCCGCGGCTCCGGACCGCTGCCGGCGGTCGTCCGGTACCAGGGCTATGGAGGCGGTCGTGGCCTGGCCTGGGAGCACGTGTTCTGGGCCGCTGCCGGCTACGCCGAGCTGATCATGGACACGCGCGGCCAGGGCTCGGGTTGGACGCGAGGCGACACGGAGGACCCCCACGGCGCGGGACCGTCGCAGCCCGGATTCCTGACCCGTGGCCTGTCGGACCCGAACGACTACTACTACCGGCGCGCCTACTCCGACGTGGTCCGCGCCCTCGAGTTCACGCGCGGGTGCGAGGAGGTCGACCCCGAGGCGATCGTGGTGAGCGGTGGCAGCCAGGGTGGCGCGTTCACGATCGCGGCGGCGGCGCTCGGCAGCGGCTCGGCCGCGGCGCTCATCGATGTCCCGTTCCTGTGCGACATCCGCCGGGCGAGTGAGATCGCACCCGGCGAGCCGTACGGGGAGCTCGCCCGCTACCTCGCTCAACGCCGCGATGAGGTCGATCGCGCGTTCGAGACGCTCGCCTATTTCGACGGCGCGGTGCTCGCTCAGAGGGCCACCGTGCCTGCACTGTTCTCGGTCGCGCTGATGGACGAGATCTGTCCGCCGTCGACCGTCTACGCCGCGTTCAACGCCTACGCGGGCCCGAAGGAGATTGCGGTCTATCCGTACAACGACCACGAGGGTGGGGAGGCCTTCCACCTCGGCCGTCAGGCGGCGTGGATCGCGGGGATCCTGGGGGAGCCCAGCCGCGGCTGAGCGCGGCGGGTCAGGCGGCGGTCGCCGCGAGCGCCTGGGCGAGATCGTCCCAGAGATCGTCGGCGTGCTCGCAGCCGACCGACACACGCAGCAGGTTCTCGGGGACGATGCCCTGCTCGGTGGGGTAGCGCGCGCGGCGCTCGATCAGCGTCTCGACCCCGCCCAGGCTCGTGGCGTGGCGGAGCACGCGCAGCCGCTCAAGCAGCGCATCGGCGCGCGCGGCGCCGCCGGTCACCGAGAACGTGAGCATGAACCCGGGGCCATCCATCACCGCCCGGGCGCGTTCATAACCCGGGTCGCCGGGCAGGCCCGGGTAGCGGACCTCGCTCACCTCGGGGTGGGCGCTCAATCGCTCGGCGAGCACGCCGGCGTTCTCCTGCGCGCGCCCGTAGCGCAGCGCGAGCGTGCGCAGCCCGCGCAGGCAGAGGAACACCTCGAGCGAGCCGGGGGTCGCGCCGCCGTGCGAGCGCGCATGGCGCAGCCCCTCGAGCAGCTCAGGCTCGCGCGTCACCGCGGCGCCGAGCAGCAGGTCGCTGTGGCCGCCCATCGCCTTGGTCGCGCTGTGCATGACGACGTGCGCACCGAGCTCGAGCGGGCGCTGCCCGAGCGGTGTCGCCAGTGTGTTGTCGACGACGCAGAGGATCCCGCGGTCCCGCGCGAACCCACACAGCGCCGGCAGATCAGCGATGCCGAGCAGCGGGTTGGTCGGCGACTCGAGCCACAGCACGTCGGCGTCGTCGCACGCACTGTGCACGGCCTCGGTGTCGGTGACGTCGACGAGGCGCAGCTCGGCGCGGCCCGCGTCATGGAGCTCCTGCAGCGACGCGCGGATGTGCTGGTAGCAGACGCTCGGCGCGACGATCGCCGGCCGCGGCGAGAACAGCGTGAACGCGGCGGTGGCGGCCGCCATCCCCGAGGCGAACGCCACCGCCTCACCGCCCTCCAGCCGTCCGATCACCTGCTCGAGTGCTCGCCACGCGGGCGCCTCGCCGCGCGCGTAGCCGACCGCGCCAGGGTGCAACGCCGAGGCGGGAGTGATCGGCTCATTCAAAGGCCCGTCGGGAGTCGCGGCGGGCCGCCCCCCCGCGATCAGCTGGGTCTCGATGCGCAGGTCTCGGTCGCCGGTCGTGAACACGATCGCGAGTCTATGGCCGACGAGCGGGCGCGCGGGCCGTGACGATCCGCAGAATGCGGTGACGATCCCGCCCCGATAACGTCCTCCGGATGGGGGATCCCAGGGTGAGGAGTCTGCTCGAGCATGGCCGGCGGATGGCGACGCGCGCCGGCGACGAGGCGTACTTCGCGAGTGCCTGCTTCCGCGCGGGCATCTTCGGGATCGAGCCGCCCGGGCGGTTGGCGCAGATGGCGATGTTGCTCGAGCGCTACGGCCTGCTCTCGGCCTCGCTCGGAATCAGTGCGCTGCGCCACGCCGACCGGGTCGTGATGCGCGACGAGCTCGGGGACATCACCTACCGCGAGCTCGACGAGCAAACGAACGCGCTGGCCAACGCCTGGCGCCGGCAGGGGGTGCGCGCCGGAGACGGGATCGCGATCCTGGTCCGCAATCACCGCGGCTTCATGCAGGCGGTGTTCGGAGCCGCCAAGCTCGGCGCAAAGATCATCCTGCTCAACACATCGTTCGCCGGGCCGCAGATCCGCGAGGTCGCGTTGCGCGAGGGAACCGACATGCTCGTCGTCGACGACGAGTATGTGCCGATGCTCGATGGAATCGAGCCGCGGCGCGGACGCTGGCGCGCCTGGGTGGATGACCCTGCCGAGCGACACGCCCCGGACACGCTCGCGTCGCTGATCGCGGGTGGCTCCCGCGCCCGGCCGCCCCGCTCCGAGCGCGGACCGCGCGTGGTGATCCTCACCAGCGGCACGACCGGCACTCCGAAGGGCGCGCCCCGCGACGAGCCTCGCTCGCTCGGGATCATCGGCGGGATCCTCTCCAAGGTGCCGCTGCGCGCGCAGGAGACCACGGTGCTCGCCGCTCCGATGTTCCACACGCTCGGCCTTGCCGGGATGCTGCTCGCGCTGTCGCTCGGGCACACGATCGTCGTGCACCGCCGCTTCGACCCCGAGCGGACGCTCGACGCGCTCGCCGACAACGAGGCCTCCACGATGGTCGTCGTGCCGGTGATGCTCCAGCGGATGATGGAGCTCGGCGAGGACCAGGTCCGCGCTCGGGACCTGCACGCGCTGCGGATCATCCTCTCCTCTGGCTCGGCGATCAGCGCCGACCTGGTGCGCCGGGGGATGTCCGCGTTCGGCCCGGTCATCTACAACATGTACGGCTCGACCGAGGTCGCCGAGGCGACGATCGCCACTCCGGAGGACCTCGCGATCGACGCCACGACCGTCGGCAGCGCAGTCCGTGGCACGGTTCTGCGGATCCTCGACGAGCACGGGCGAGAGGTGCCCGCCGGGACCACCGGCCGGATCTTCGTCGGCAATGCCGCACAGTTCGAGGGCTACACCGGCGGCGGCGACAAGGAGCGGATCGGCGGCCTGATGTCCTCGGGTGACCTCGGCCACCTCGACGGGAGCGGGCGCCTGTATATCGACGGGCGTGACGACGAGATGATCGTCTCGGGCGGGGAGAACGTGTTTCCGGCGGAGATCGAGAACCTGCTCGCCGGACATGAGGCGATCGCGGACGTGGCCGCGATCGGCGTGGACGACGTGCAGTTCGGCCAGCGGCTGAAGGCATTCGTCGTCATCCGCAACGGTCACGAGCTCTCCGAGCAGACGGTCAAGGAGTACGTCCGGGAGAACCTCGCGCGCTACAAGGTGCCGCGCGAGGTCGTCTTCCTCGACGAGCTGCCGCGCAACCCGACCGGCAAGATCCTCAAGCGCGAGCTCGCACGGTGACCCGGGCTCGCCTGGTCGTGGCGCTGGCGGCTGCGGGCTCCGTGCTGGGCGCGGCGGCGAGCGCCGGCGCAACCCCACAACGGATGGCTCACCTGCCGACGCGCGCGCCGGTGAGCAGCGGTCACGTCGTTGCCCTCGGCTGTGCGGTGGCCGCCCCGGGAGCCGCCGGCTGTGCCGCCGACGCGGTCGCCCCGTCCGGCGACGCAGGCCCGGCCGTGATGGCCGGACCGACCGGGTTCACTCCGGCGGAGATCCAGTCGGCGTACGCGCTCCCCGGCACCGTCACGACCGGGGCCACGGTGGCCGTCGTCGACGCGTACAAGGACCCCGATCTTGCCGCCAACCTCGCGATGTACCGCACGCAGTTCGGGCTGCCCGCGTGCACACAGGCGAGCGGCTGTCTGACGATCGAGAACGAGCACGGGAAGGCGACCAACCTGCCCACCGGCAATCCAGCCTGGGGCGTGGAGGAGAGCCTCGACGTCGACGCGGTGTCTGCAGCGTGCCCGTCATGCCACATCGCCGTCGTCGAGGCTGTCACCGGCTCGATGGCCAACCTGATGACCGCGGTCGACACGGCCGCCGCGATCCCGGGCGTGGTCGCGATCTCCAACAGCTACGTGAGCGCTGAGTCGAGCACCGAGACCTCGGACGACCAGGCCTACGACCACCCGGGGATCGCGATCACCGCAAGCTCGGGTGACCACGGCTTTGGTGTCAGCTACCCGGCGGCCTCGCCGGACGTGACCGCCGTCGGCGGCACTGAGCTCGTGCACGACACCGCCACCGTGCGCGGCTGGATCGAGACCACCTGGGGCGGCGCGGGCAGCGGCTGTTCGGCGTATGAGCCCAAGCCGACATGGCAGACCGACGGCGGCTGCGCCAACCGGACGGTGGCGGACGTCTCGGCGGATGCCGATCCGGACACGGGCCTTGCGGTGTACGACACCTACGACAAATGCGGCACCTCGCAGGCGTGCGACGTCAGGATCGAGGAGGGCAAGTCGCCGGGCCTGGACGGCTGGGGGCAGATCGGTGGGACAAGCCTCAGCTCGCCGCTGATCGCCTCGGTCTATGCGCTCGCGGGCAGCACCGGGGCGGTTGATGGCGCCAACCTGCCCTACGCCGATCCGGGCGGGCTCTTCGACGTGACGAGCGGCCGCAACGGCAATTGCGGCTCGTATCTGTGCGAAGGCGTGGTCGGCTACGACGGCCCGACCGGTCTCGGCACGCCGGACGGCACCGCCGGCTTCTGAACGGCGGCGTCTTCACACGATCTGTATGCGTGGGCGCCGGATCTGGATGGCGCCTTCACGGGTCCCGGCGCAGCATCGAGCCATGCTCGGATGGATCATCCTCGCGGTCGGCCTGTTCACCGCCGTCGCGGTCGGCCGATGGGCGGAGCGCGGCCGGCGCCGGTCGGGCGCCGGAAGCTGGTGGGATCTGCTCGAGCCGCCTCTAGACTCGGGCGACCGCGATGCCGGGATCCGGCCCACCCTACCTCGAGCAGCAGCGCCTGCGCCCGCTCCAGCGTCGCGAGAAGCTGCTCGCCCGCGGCGTCGGCGGGATCACCGCGATCGCCCTGGTCGTCGTGCTGATCCTCTCCCTGACACACGGCGATAAGCGCTCGGGCAACGGCTGCATCGCCGTGTCGCTCGCCTACTCGATGGGCGGAACCCAGACGTACGCGTGCGGGGCGAAGGCGCGCTCGTTGTGCTCGCGGGTCGGAGATCCGGGCCTCAGTGGCGCCGCCGGTCGCGACGTCGCCCGCGCGTGCCGCAGGGCCGGCATCGCCGTCGGCTAGAGGCCCTGCATAAGATGGGCGGCGTGACCGACGCCGCCGCGTTCCGTGCCGAGTTCCCGGTCCTCGCCGAGCGCTCCTACCTGAATGCCGGAACCGAAGGGCCGGTGCCCGCCGCCGCCGCGCAGGCGGTCACCGAGCGAGTCGCCGAGGAGACCGCTCACGGCCGCTCGGGGAAGGCGTATATCGAGGTCGTCCTGGACCTCGCCGAGCGCGTCCGCGCCGGTTACGCGGCGCTGCTCGGCGCCGATCCCTCCGACGTGGCGCTCACCGGCTCGACGACGGATGGCTGCAACACGGTGCTCGCCGGTCTGGACCTGCGCCCCGGCGATCAGGTGATCACCTCTGACGAGGAGCACCCGGGGCTGACCGCGCCGCTCGGGCGGTTGCGCCGGCGCGGCGTCGATGTCGTCGTCGCCCCGTTCGCGCGCATCGCCGAGGCCGTCACGCCCCGGACCCGGCTGGTCGCCTGCTCGCATGTCTCCTGGGTGGGTGGCCAGGTCGTCGACGCCGAGGCGCTCACCGCGACCGGGGTGCCGTTTCTGCTCGACGCCGCCCAGGGGATCGGCGCCGTGCCGGTCGACGTGGGATCTCTGGGCTGTGCCTTCTACGCGGCGTCCGGGCAGAAATGGCTGTGCGGCCCCGAGGGCTCGGGATCGCTGTACGTGCGTCGCGACATGCTCGACGAGCTGACCGTGCCATGGCCCGGCTACTCCTCGGTCGCGCGGCAGACCGATCCGCTCGATTTCCAGGCCGCGCCAGACGCCGGCCGGCTCGACCACGGCTTCCCGCCCGGCGTCCGCAGCACATGGACGCTCGCTTCGTTGGGCGTGTTCGAGCAGGCCGGCTGGGACTGGGTCCACGAGCGGGCAGCCACTCTGGCCGTGTCGCTCGCCGACCAGCTCGCCGAGCGTGGCCTGTCGGTCGCGCCGCGTGGGCGCTCGACGCTCGTCTCCTGGAGCGCGGAGGACCCCGAGGCAGAGGTCGCACGGCTCGCCGCCGAGCGGATCGTCGTGCGTTCGATCGCGAGCCACGACGGGTTGGTGCGCGCCTCGCCGGGCGCGTGGTCCAGCGAGGAGGAGATCGCCCGCCTCGCTGAGCTCGCCGCCTCGGCGCGCTGACCGCGCCCGCCGGTCAGTCCGCGATCCGCGCCGGCCAGCTGTAGACGTTCAGCCGCCCGCGGCGTGCGAATCCGCAGAGGGTGATGCCGCGGTCCTCAGCCAGTGACACCGCCAGCGAGCTCGGCGCGCCGACGCCGATCAGGACCGGGCAGCCCGCCACCGCCGCCTTCTGGACGAGCTCGAACGAGAGACGGCCGCTGACGCACAGCACGTGCTCGTGGAGCGGCAGCATGCCCGCGCGAAGCGCATGGCCGATCACCTTGTCCATCGCGTTGTGGCGTCCGACGTCCTCACGGCTCACGATCAGCTTCCCGGTCGCGGTGAACAGGCCGGTCGCGTGCGTGCCACCCGTGCGCTCGAACGTGGGCTGCTCGAGCCGGTCGGGCAGCTCGCCGGCGAGTGTGCGCGTGATCACCGGCATCGGGGGGTCGGTGGCGAGTGGCGGGCTGTGCACCGCGACCTCCTCGAGCGCACCTCGTCCGCAGACCCCGCATGACGAGGTCGTGTAGAAGCGACGGGTCGGCACGGCCCCTTGAAGCGGGCCTGCGACCTCGACGATGTTCGCGGCGAAATCATCGGTGAGGCCTGCCGCGCGGTGCGAGTCGCGATCGATGAGGCCCTCCCCGTGGAGAAACCCGAGCGCGAGATCCTCGTCATGGCCGGGTGTGCGCATCGTCACCGCGAGCGCCGCCCCGTCGACGCGGATCTCCAGCGGCTCCTCGATTGCGACGACATCATCGACGCCGTCGTGGGTGACACGCGTGAGCATCGCCGCTGACGCTATCGCGTGAGGCATTGCCAGCGCTCACCGTGGGGGGCCACGGTGAGCGCTGGGCTCTGGCCTGAGGAGAGAGGAGGGCCTACTCAGGCAAGCGCGGGTGCGCGCAACTCGTGTTCAAAGGACTGCGACTCGCGCTCGAGCACCCCGTCGTCGTCGACGCGGTAGGCACCCATGCGGCGCAGCGGCGGCGAATACGCGTGCACCGTGACCGCCGGCCCGCCGCCCGCGTGGAGCACACGGTGGATCGCGGTCGGCTCGACCGTGAACGTCTCGCCGGCGCGGAACACGCGCACCCGGGGAAGCCCGCCGATCGAGAGGCGGTCCTCCCGGACCATTCCATCGATCACCGCGATTCCCGCGGCAGAGACATCGTGATCGTGAAAGCCCGTGTCAGAGTCCTCGTTCCAGACGATCACCCAGGCGTTGACCTCCTCGTCGTCCCAGATGAGCTCGAAGACGCGCTCGTTCGAGCCCGTCTCGACGAGGTGCGCCCAGCGCTCCGGCTCGTCTGCCAGCCGTGCGGCGAAGTCGTGGAGTTCGGTGCAGTTCAGGCTCATGAGACCCCCTTTGAGGTCGCGATCAGGTGGGCGGCGGTGCGCACGACGATCCTCTCCCGCGTCTCCGGACATAGGTGAGATCCGGGTGCATCGGTGAACTGGACTATCTCAACAAATTAAGTGCAGAATACGGCGGAGACTATACCCTCTGCTGAGATGGATGACAACGACCCCGCTCATCCGACTCCGGAGGAGCTGAGCGAGCACGAGCTCGAGCAGGAGAGACTTTCGCGCGAGGCGGCCTCCCAGGCCGAGACCGAAGAGGAGGCGCGCGTCAACCTGAGGCGCGCCGACAAGGCCCGATACCTGCGGGAGAAGCTCGAGGAGCAGACGCGCGCGGACGAGGAGCTCGACCGCTGACGCAGTAGCGTCCACGGTGTGTTCCGCACCCGCTCCAGCGCGTCCGCCAGCCCGTTCACGCTCTTCGTCCGCTATGGCGTCGGCCTGATCGGCGTCATCGCCGGACTGATCGTCCTGGTCGTCAACCCCGGTGGGTTCGGCGTGGATGGCTTCGGCCTGCTGGAGGGCGCCGGCCTGTCCGTGCTGATGCTGAACTGGATGTTCCGCCTCGGGGTCGCCGGGGATAAGGACCGCGACCGCGAGGAGGCGGCCCGCCGCTACTTCGAGGAGCACGGCCACTGGCCGGGCGAGCCGCCTCGCGCGCGCCGCCGCCCGCCCAACGCGGGGAGGAAGACTCCGCCCACCGAGCAGGCTCCGCCTGACAGCAGGCGCTGATTTCTCATACGCTGAGCGCATCGAGCCGACGCTTCCGCAGCTGCGTGCCTTCGTCGCCGTCGCTGACGAGCTGCACTTCGGCCGTGCCGCGCTCGCGCTCGGGCTCTCCCAGCCACAGGTGAGCCGTCAGGTCGCCTCGTTGGAGCGCTCGCTGGGCGTGACGCTCCTGCGCCGGACGCCCCGCGACGTGGCGCTCACCCCGGCCGGGGCGGAGCTCGTGGGCGGCGCCCGGGAGGCGCTGGAGACGATCGAGCGGGTCAAGCGCCGGGCGCGCGCCGCCGCCCGCGGTGCGCTGGGCAGCGTGTCGGTCGGCTTCGTCTTCTCGACACTCCCGGCCTACCTTCCGGCGCTGGTCGCCGCAGCGGCCGCGCGTCACCCGCACGTCGAGCTCACCGTCTCCCAGTTGCCGGTCACCGACATCGTGCCCGCGCTGCGACGCGGCGAGGTCGACCTCGTGATCACGCGGGGGCATCTCGGCGAGTGCGAGATGATCGTCGAGACGCTGAACGCCGAACCGAGCGTCGTTGCGATCCCGGCGTCCCACCCGCTCGCGCGCCGTGACGCGATCGACCATTCCGATCTGGACGGCGAGCCGTTCATCTCGCTCTCGCGTGAGACGATCCCGTTCTCGTTCGACATCGTCCGCGCAAAGCTTGAAGAACTCGGGATCCGGCCCTCCGAGTACCGTGCCGCGAGCTCGCCGCCGGAGGCGCTCGCGCTCGTCGCCGCCGGTCTGGGCATCTACTACCGGATGCCGATCACCGCCGCCATCCCACAGGCCGGCGTCGTCTTCCGCGAGATCCGTGATGTGCCGATGCGGACGCTGCTGGCGCGCCGGCCTGAGCCGCCCGTGCCGGCGATCGGGGCGATCGCCGCCCTTGCCGTCGAGCTGTTCCACGATGTGCCGAGCGCATCGAACCATGCGCTGTCAGGCGTGGAAGAGCCGCTGCTCTCCCCCTAGGGTCCGGGCCGATGACGGCCCGCGCTCACCGGCCACGCGCGCGAGACATCGTCGACAGGCTGCGGCCCGCGTCCCTCTGGTCGGCGCCGCAGGTCCGCGCCCTGCGGCTGATGTGGCGGGCCGCTCCGGGCCTGAGCGTGCTCGCCGTCGGCTTCGTGCTCGCCGAGGGGGCGCTGCCCGTGCTGGTGCTGATCGCGATGGGTCGCGTCACCGGCGCGATCCCCGGCGCCGTCATCCTCGGGCTCGGCTCACATGCCGGGCACGCGCTCGTCCGCGACCTGGCGCTGGCAGGCGGCGTCTATGCGCTGTCACTGATGCGCGGCCCGTTCGAGGACGGGCTCTCATCCGCGGTGGGCGCGCGCGTCGATGCGCTCATGCAGAGGATGTTGATCAGCGCAGCGTGCGCACCCGTCGGGATCGAGCCGCTCGAGGATCAGGACCTGCTGGAACGACTGGCCTCCGCACAGGGCCAGTTGCTCAATGCGCGCCCCGCCGACGCGCCGATGCAGGTCGTCTCGCTCACCGGCGACCGGCTCACCGGCATCCTCGCCTGCGTCGTGCTGGCGACCTGGCGCTGGTGGGTGGGCCTGGGGCTGCTCGCGCTGTGGCTGCTCGTTCGCCGGCCGCTCGCGCAGCTGATCCGCGCGCGCACGACGCGTGCGCGCAGCGCGGGCCCGCAGCTGCGCCGCAGCTGGTACATGCTCGGCCTCGCCTGGAAGTCCCCGGCGGCGAAGGAGATGCGCGTCTTCGGCCTCTCGGACTGGGCGGCCGAGCGCCATCGCGAGGAGTGGCTCGAGGCGATGGAGCCCTCCTGGCGGCAGTGGCGCGCGCTCGATCTGCGCGTGTGGGCGTGCGGGGCGGTGGTGCTGCTCGCCTACGGAGGAATCGCGGCGATGCTCGGGGTGGCCGCCGATCACCGGTCGATCGGGCTCCGGGAGCTGGCGACGCTGCTGCCGATGCTGCCCGCGAGCCTGTCCGCCGGCTCGATCGGCTTCGCCGACATCCAGCTCGAGCTCTCGCTGTCCGCGCTGCCTGACCTTCACAGCCTGGTGTCGGCGCTGCATGCGGTCCCCTCGCTGCGCGGGGGAGGTCAGCCGGTCGGGGGCAGGCCATTGCACCGGGTCGGCCTGAAGCAGGTCTCGTTCGCCTACCCCGGCGGCGAGCCGGTGCTCGACGGGCTCGAGCTCGAGCTGGAGGCCGGTCGCTCGCTCGGCCTCGTCGGCGAGAACGGGGCCGGCAAGTCGACCCTGATCGCGCTGCTGGCGAGGATGCGGGAACCGACCGGCGGCATGATCACCATCGACGGCACACCGCTGTCCGCTTTCGACCCGCGCGCCTGGCAGCGCCAGGTCGCCATCGTCTACCAGGACTTCGCGCGGCTGCCGATCTCGGTCGCCGAGAACGTCGGCATGTTCGGCGCGGGGCGGCCCGATCGTGAGCTCGTCGCGGCGGCGCTGCAGCGCACCGGCGCGAGCGAGATCGTCGACGCGCTGCCCCGCGGCGCGGACACCGTGCTCAGCCCGCACTTCAGTGGGGGCGTCGACCTCTCCGGCGGGCAGTGGCAGCGGATCGCGCTCGCCCGCGCGCTGTACGCGGTGGGTGCCGGCGCGCGGCTGCTCGTGCTCGATGAGCCGACCTCTCAGCTCGACATCCGCGGAGAGGCCGCGTTCTACGACCGGTTCCTCGAGCTGACCCGCGGCGTGAGCTCGATCGTCATCTCGCACCGCTTTGCGTCGGTGCGGCGCGCCGATCGCATCGGGGTGCTCGACGGCGGGCGGATCACGGAGCTCGGCAGCCACGAGGAGCTGCTGGCCCTCGGGGGCCGCTACGCCGAGATGTTCCGGTTGCAGGCCGAGCGCTTCACGACCGACAGGACGGCATCATGAGGCGGGTGAAGCGGCTGGCGGGCGTGCTCGTCGGCACTGGCTTTCACGCCGCGCCGCTCACCGCCTGCGTCTCGGTCGTGCTCTCGATCGCCGCCGCGGTCTGCTCGGTCGTCTACACCGTCGGGCTCAAGGTGATGATCGACGGCTCGATCGCCCGCTCCGGCGGGCGGATCGCGCTCGGGGCCGCGTTGGTTGCCGTGCTGTTCACGCTCAGCTGGCTGCTCGCGGTGATCGGGGGCAGCCGCGGGTCACTGCTCACCGACAGGACGAGCCTCGCACTCGGCGTGCGGATCATGCGACTGGCCGCCTCGCTGCCGACGCTTGAGCACTTCGAGCGCCCCGAGCTGCTCGCGCGGCTTGAGACCCTCACCAGCGGCCGGCGCACACTCGCCGGAGCGCCGCGCCAGCTCATCAACCTACTCGGCCAGGGGCTGCGGGCGATCGGCATGGTCGTGCTGCTCGCGCTGATCTACCCGCCGGTGCTCGTGGTGCCGCTGTTGGCACTCGCGCCCGCGTTTGCCGATCGCCGCGCCGGGCGCGTCCAGCGCCGCGCCGACCAGGCTCTGTCCGAGGACCGGCGCATGCTCGAGGAGCTGTTCACGCTGGCCACGACCGCGGCCTCGGCCCGGGAGCTGCGCACCTACGGGCTGACGGAGGCTCTGCCCGCCCGGCACGCTCGGCTCGCCGAGACGATCCGGCGCCGGGCCGTCCGCGCCGCGATCGTGTCGGCCGCCTGGGAAGCCGCGGGCTGGATCGTGTTCGCGGCAGGCCTGGTCGCGGCGATCGTCGTGCTCGTGCTGCGCGCCGCGCACGGGCAGGTGAGCCCCGGCTCGGTGGTTGAGGCGGTGACGCTCATGCGCCGCGCGCAGACGCAGATCTCCCGCTCGACAGACACCGCCGGATCGTTCCAGACCTCGTTGACAGCGGCGCGTGAGCTGCTCTGGCTGGAGGACCACGAGGCGGCGTTGACCGGTGCGGGAGCGGACGGAGTGCAGGCCCGGACTCCGGCTCGCCTGGAGCGAGGGATCGTGCTCGAGCAGGTGACGTTCGCCTACCCGGGGACCGACCGCATCGTGCTCGGCCCGATCGACCTGTCGCTTCCGGCGGGCGCCTCGGTCGCGCTCGTCGGCGAGAACGGGGCCGGCAAGACGACGCTGGTGAAGCTGCTGTGCGGCATGTACGCGCCGGCGAGCGGCCGCATCCTCATCGACGGCGTGGAGCTCTCCTCCATCGCCCTCGCAGAGTGGCGTGAGCACGTGACCGCCGCCTTCCAGGACTTCGTGCGCTTCGAGCTCGTGCTTCAGGAGTCCGTCGGGATCGGCCGGCTGCCGCGGGCGGGCGAGGAGGACGCGGTACGTGAGGCGCTCGCTCACGCCGGCGGGGCGGCGCTCGAGCAGCGACTGCCCGACGGCCTGCGCACCCGTGTCGGGACCCGCTTCACCGGCGGGCGGCCGCTCTCGGGCGGCGAGTGGCAGCGTCTGGCGCTCGCCCGCGGGCTGATGCGCCCGGATGCTCTGCTCGTCGTGCTCGACGAGCCGACCGCCTCGCTCGACGCCGCGAGCGAGGCGACCCTGTTCGATCGCTACACGGCCGCGGCGCGGCAGCTGGGGGAGGCACAGGGAACGATCACGCTCCTCGTCTCCCACCGCTTCTCGACCGTGCGTGCCGCCGACCTGATCGTCGTGCTCGAGGATGGCCGGGTCCTCGAGGCGGGGCCCCACACCGATCTGATGGCCGCACGAGGAACCTACGCGGAGCTGTTCGCACTGCAGGCCGCCGGCTACGCGTGAGGTCGACAACCGTGCGGCTCCGCGACCCGGTGGCGAGCAGGACGCAGTGCCACCTTCACCTTGACCGACGTTCGCCGGGTCGGCCGCGACGGTTTTGCCGAGCTCACCTACCGTCGCTCAGCGGGGCGTCGCGCGCGGCGGGCGCGCCGGGCGGACGCCCGTGCGGGGACCCGCCGGGTGATGATGCTCGTCCCCGGGGCGCGCACCCTGGTGAGGGCGGCGCGCGCGGCGATCTCGCGACCGGGGCGCACGGTCGCGCCGTCGGCGGCGAACGTCGCCCGGGCGAGCGCCGCAAGCAGCGAGCCGGCGATGAAGACCGCGAGCGTGACGTCGGGGATCGCGCTGAGCTCATGGGCGCCGAGCAGTCCGGCGCCCGCCAGCGAGCCGCCGCCGATCCCGATCTGGAAGGCGACGACGTAGATCGCGGAGGCGGTGTCGGGGATCTCCGGCGCGACCCGCAGCACCGCGCTCTGCAGGCAGATCGGCAGCGCGGTGAAGCCGGCGCCCCAGACGAGAATCGCCAGCACCAACACGAGCGTGCCGTGAGGGATCCCGGCGATCAGCGCGAGTCCGGTGACGAGCCCGGCGCAGCACAGCATCAGCGCGCGCCTCGGGTGCCGGTCGGCGATCCGGCCGACCAGCACGACCCCGATCACCCCGGCGGCGCCATAGGCGAGGAGCATCGCGGAGACGCCGGTGCCGGTGAGCCCGGTATGGGCGCGCACGAGCGGCGCGAGGTAGGTGAAGGCGACGAACTGGCCGAAGGCGAGGAAGACGGTGATCGAGCACACGATCAGCACGCCGCGGTGGCGGGCCGCACGGGCGAGCACCGCGCGCCGGCCGTCTGAGATCGCGCTGGCGGCGGGGACATTGGGGATCACGAATCCCATCGTGATGACGACGGCCAGGGCGCACACGCCCATCACGTCGACGGCGGCGCGCCAGCCGACAAGTGCGCCCAGCGCGGAGACGAGCGGCGTGCCGGCGACGAGCGCCAGCGAGTTGCCCGCGAGCACGGCCGCGGTCGCGCGGCCCACTCGCTCACGCGGGACCAGGCTCGCGATGATCTGGGCCAGGACCGCCCAGTAGACGCCGTGGGCGAGTGCTCCGACCAGGCGCGCGCCGAGCGCCGTGCCGTAGTTCGGCGCGATCCCGAGCACCAGCTGGGAGACGACGAGCGTGGCCACGGTGATGATCACGAGCCGCCGGCGGGGCACATGCGAGGCGAGCACCGTGAGCGGGATCGCCGACAGCGCGGCAACGCCGGCGTAGGCCGTCATCAGCAGGCCGATGGTGCTCTCGGACTCGTGCAGCCCGCGCGCCATCGGCACGAGCAACGCGACCGGCTGGGTCTCGGTGGTGACGAAGGTGAAGCAGGCCGCCGCGAGCACGAATAGCTGGACCGTCATCGGGGACGGACGGCGCAGCCGGCGTCGGGCGGTTAGGGTCGTCGAGGCCATGCGATCACGAATATACTCGGCTTCCGAGGAAAAAGCGTGAGCATCGTCCCAGAAACCCCCAGCCGGGCGGGTGAGGTGCTGCGGGCGGTCCACCGAACCCCGGGAATTCCGCGCGCAGAGCTCGCCGCGCGCCTCGGCCTGTCCAGTGGCCTCGCCTCCGACCTGGTCGCGCGTATGGTCAGCGCCGAGTGGCTCTCAGAAGGCGAGCCCGCGGCCGCGGGCGGCCGCGGCCGCCCGACGCGAACGCTGTGGGCGCACCCAGAGGGGCCGCTGGTTGCCGCGGTTGCGATCTCGCACGAGACCTGGCGGATCGAGCTCTGCGAGATCGGTGGCGGAGTCGTCGATTGCGCTCACGACACTCACGACCGCGACCGCGGCCTGGTGCTGGGCGCCGTCCGCCGCGCGCTGGGGGCGATGTGGCGCACGCACGGTTCACGGATCCGCCGGGCCGCGGTCTCGGCGCCGGGAATCGTGAGCGGCTGCCGGCTCGTCCAGGCGCCCAACCTCGGCTGGGAGGATGTGGACTTTGCGTCGTTGCTGCCCCGCGAGGCGGTCGCGGCGGGCATCAAGCTCCACGTCGGCAACGACGCAAACGACTCGGCCGTCGCGGAGCTCGCGCGCGGGGCTGCCGAGGGTCTCTCCGGCGTGCTCGTCATCTTCATGGACTCCGGCGTCGGCGGAGCGCTCATCGATTGCGGCCGGGTCACCCAGGGTGCACACGGCATGTCGGGCGAGTTCGGTCACCTGCCGCTCGGGTCGCGCCGCGTCCGATGCCGCTGCGGCGCATCGGGCTGCTGGAACACCGAGCTCGACGGCGCGGCGCTCGCCCGGCTGCTCGGTCGCCCGCTGCCGGCCGACGAGGTGACGTTCACGCGTCGCGTCCTCACCGCCGCGAGCGAGGGTGGCCGCGAGGAGACCCGAGCCGTGCGGGCAGTCGCTCGTGCGCTCGGCCGCGGCACCGCAGGTCTTGTCAATGCCTGCGACCCGGAGCGGGTCGTGTTCTGCGGCCTGGCGGCGACGCTGCTGTCGGTCGCGCCCGACTCGGTGGGCCGCGCCTACCTCGACGGCCTGATGACGACCCGGGCCGCGGCGCCGCCGGAGATCGTCCCGGGCGTGCTCGGCGACCGTGCGCCGCTCGTGGGGGCGATGGAGGAGGCGTTCGCGCCGGTGCTCGCCCAGCCGGCGCTCTGAGCGCGTGAGTGGTCGATTTCATTGACGCCGGCAATGAAATCGACCGCCGGACCGCGACGCGCAGGTCTCCGGGTGCGCGCCGGCGTGACCGCGGGCTCCGACGGCGGCTCGGACGCCGGAACGTCCCGCCCGGGGCACCCCAGGTCACCCGCAGCTGGGTCACGCGTGGGCGGAAATGCCGCCCGGGACAGCACCATCGCCCACGCGCCCGCAGCTGGGTCGCGCGTGGGTGGAAATGCCACCCGGGACAGCACCGTCGCCCACGCGCCCGCGGCAGTTGGGTCGCAGCCGCCAGACATTGCAAGAAACCATTCAGCGCGCCCACCACAAGTGTGCGAACATACGTTCGATCAGATGACCAGCGAGGGCTCGCCATACTCACGGTTTCGCCGCGCCCTGGAGACCGGCAACGAGTTGCTCGTGCTCACCGCCGCGCGCGAGCTGCCGCAGATCGCGCTCGATGACGCGCTGCGGATCTGCCTCGTGCTCCGGGACGGAGATCCGGAGCGCTATGACCGCGCGGCGGTGCGGTGGCTGGGTCGGTTCGCGCTGGAGGGCAGAGCGGTGACGGTCCGTGATCTGCGGGCGGCCGCACGTGCGCTGGCCGAGTTGCCCGAGGCGACCGCCGAGGCGATGGAGCGCCTGCAGCAGCTGTGCGTCGCGCGCGGCGTGTCCTAGGCGAGCGGCGAGCTCACCAGTCCGAGACGTAGACGACGAAGCCGGTCGTCAACCCGTCGAGGTCGGGGCGGCGGATCAGCCCGAGCGCGTCCGCCAGTCGGTGTGCCGGGAGGTTGGACGCGCGGGTACGCACGACGACCGGGCACGACGGGTCGATTGCAGCGGCGACGGCCAGCGCCTCGCGGCTGGCCTCGGCCGCGAATCCGCGGCCGCGCGCGGCCACGACGAAGCGGAAGTAGAGGTTGAAGCAGGGCCGGCCGGCGAGCGAGGAAGGACGCACTCCCGCCATGCCGATGCGACCCGCCGGGACCCCGTCGATCGGCGCCGCCGGCTCCGCGATCCAGTAGCCGACTCGGTCGCCCTCCCACGCATCGAGCAGCGACCGCGAGAGCGAGCGCGCCTGGTGCGGCGCGTGGGCGCGATCGGGCGAGTGTTCGTAGTTGAGCGGGTCAGAGTGAAGCGCGGTCATCCAGTCGACGTCGTCGCTCTCCGGCCGTCGCAAGAGCAGCCGGGCAGTCCGCCGTCGCTCGAACTCCGCATCGGGGGTCGCGGCGGGCGAACCGATCATCGGCCTTGCTAATAGGCGGTCGGCCCGGGCGGCCGCTCACCGCTCGTTGCGCCCTCGCCCTGCGCACCGGCAAGCACGTCGGGCGCGACGAGCCGGGCCGCGTCGGCGGCCTGATCGTCGTGCTGGCGCTGGCTGTCGCGCTCGGCCTGGACCCGGCCCTCGTAGAGCGCCACCTCGCGCTCGACCTCGGCGTCCGACCAGCCGAGCACCTCGGCCATCAGCCGGGCGACCGGGCGCGCGGCAGCGACCCCGCGGTCCCAGCTCTCGATCGAGATGCGGGTCCGGCGCGCGAGCACGTCGTCGACGTGGAGCGCGCCCTCCTGGGAGACCGCGTAGAGCGCCTCGACGGCGAGATAGGCGTCGGCCTCGGGCAGCGGCTCGCGGAGCTCGGGGCGCGCAGCGATCAGTTCGAGCAGGTCGCGGATCCGTGACCCGTAGCGGTGCAGCAGGTGCTCGATCCGTGCGACGTGCAGCCCCGACTCGGTCGCCAGCCGGTACCGCGCGTTCCACAGCGCGCGGAAGCCGTCGGCGCCCACCAGCGGGGTCACATCGGTGACCGATCCGGACACGCGCGCGTCGAGCATGTGCACGGCGAGATCGATCGCGTCCTTGCCCATCACCCGGTAGGTCGTGTACTTGCCGCCGGCGATCGCAACCAGGCCGGGGACCGGGGAGGCGACGGCGTGCTCGCGCGAGAGCTTGGACGTCGACTCCGACTCGCCGGTCAACAGGGGCCGCAGCCCCGCGTACACCCCCTGGACGTCGTCGACGCCGAGCGGCGACTCGAGCACCGCGTTGAGATGGCCGAGCACGTAGTCGATGTCGGCGCGGCTCGCGGCCGGGTGGGACTTGTCGAGTGTCCACTCGGTGTCGGTCGTACCGATCAGCCAGTGCCGTCCCCACGGGATCACGAACAGGACGCTCTTCTCCGTGCGCAGGATCAGGCCGGTGTCGAGCTGCAGCCGATCACGCGGGACGACGAGATGGATGCCCTTGGACGCCGTCACGTGGAACTTGCCGCGCTCGCCGACGAGATGCTGCAGCTCGTCGGTCCACACGCCGGTCGCGTTGACGACGACCTGGGCGCGCACGTCGAATGCCTCGCCGGTGACGTGGTCACGGACCTGCACGCCGGCGACGCGACCGCCCTCGCGCAGAAAGCCGATCACCGAGACCGAGTTCGCCACCGCGGCGCCGAACCGAGCGGCGGTTCGCGCGACCGCGAGCGTGTGGCGGGCGTCGTCGACCTGGGCGTCCTGGTACTGCAGCGCGCCGACGAGCGAGTCGGCGCGCAGCGCCGGCGCGATCCGCAGCGCGCCACGCTTGGTGAGGTGGCGGTGGCGCCGCATGCCCTTGTGGCCGCCGAGCTCGTCGTAGAGCAGCATTCCCGATCCGACGTAGGCCCGCTCCCAGACGCGGCGCGTGAGTGGGTACAGGAACGACACCGGGTGGACGAGATGCGGAGCGATCACGTTGAGCAGCAGCGAGCGCTCGCGGAGCGCCTCGCGCACGAGCTGGAACTCCATCTGCTCGAGGTAGCGCAGGCCACCATGGATGAGCTTGGAGGATCGACTCGAGGTGCCCGAGGCGAAGTCGCGCGCCTCGACGAGCCCCACCGACAGCCCGCGAGTCGAGGCGTCGAGCGCGGCACCGGCACCGGTCGAGCCGCCGCCGACCACGAGCACGTCAAACGTCTCGGTGCGCAGCCGCTGCACGGCACGTGCGCGCTGCGCCGGGTTGAGCGAGCTCGGGTCGGAACTGAGCTCTTCGGCGGGCTGCGCGTTTGGGCTCATGTCTGCGAGGCTATCTCGGCTGACAGGGGGAGTCCGCGACTCAAGGGAGGTACCCATGCAAAACGGGACCAGACGGTGGAGCTGGCAACGCTCGACGCTCGGCGAACTTGTCGCCGAGTTCCTCGGGACCCTGGTGATCATCGCGTTCGGCGACGGAGTCGTGGCGATGGTCGTGGCGGCGCTCAATCAGTCGGGCCGCGGCACCAAGCCGTTCGTGGCGCAGGCGGACTGGCTGCTGATCGCCTGGGGCTGGGGGTTCGCTGTGGTCTTCGCCGTGTACGTTGCGGGCGGTGTGTCGGGCGCGCATCTGAACCCGGCCGTCACGCTGGCTCAGGCGGTGCGCCGCAACTTCCCATGGCGCAAGGTGCCGAGCTACTGGGCCGCTCAGGTGTTCGGCGCGTTCGTGGGCGCGGCGATCGTGTGGTTCAACTACCGCTCGGCGATCGACTCGGCGATGCACGCGGGCCACGTGGTCAAGGGCACCTCTGCATCGGTCGGCGACTTCTCGATCTTCGCCACATTCCCGGCCAAGTACTTCCATTCGTGGATCGGCCCGTTCATGGACCAGGTGATCGGGACGGCGTTCCTCGTGGGCTTCATCTTCGCGATCACCGACGAGTTCAACGCGCCGGTGAAGGGCAACCTCGCGCCGCTGATCGTCGGTTTCATCGTCGTGGCGGTCGGTCTCTCCTACGGAGCGAACGCGGGGTATGCGATCAATCCCGCCCGCGACTTCGGGCCGCGTCTGTGGGCGTGGGCGGCGGGCTTCAAGAGCGTCGCCATGCCGGGTGACTACGGCAACGTCAACGACTATTTCTGGATACCGATCATCGGGCCGCTGGTCGGCGCGCTCGTGGGCGCGTTCATCTACGACCTGGGTATCCGCAACGTCCTCGTCGCACGCGGAGCGACGCCCGACCCCGATGTCGTGGAGCAGGGCGTGGACGATCTCGACAAACCTGGAGGAGCCAGCAATGCCTGAGTACATCGGAGCCATCGACCAGGGAACCACGAGCTCGCGGTTCATCCTGTTCGACCGCGACGGACAGATCGTCCACACCGATCAGCGCGAGCACGAGCAGATCAACCCGAAGGCGGGCTGGGTCGAGCACGACGCCAAGGAGATCTGGACGCGAACGCGCGAGGTGATCGGCGGCGCGCTCGCCTCCTCGCCCGCCGAGGCAGGCGACATCCAGGCGGTCGGCATCACCAACCAGCGGGAGACGACCCTCGTCTGGGATCGCGAGACGGGCGAGCCGATCCACAACGCGATCGTCTGGCAGGACACCCGCACCAGCGACCTGGTGCGGGAGCTCGCCGGCGACCAGGGCGTCGACCGGTTGCGCAAGGACGTCGGCCTGCCGCTGTCGACGTACTTCTCGGGACCCAAGATCCGCTGGCTGCTCGACAACGTCGACGGGGCCCAGGAGAAGGCCGACGCCGGGCAGTTGCTGTTCGGCAACATGGACACCTGGGTGCTGTGGAACCTCACCGGCGGCGCCAGCGGCGGCGTGCACGCGACCGATGTCACCAACGCAAGCCGGACGATGCTGATGAATCTCGAGACGCTCGACTGGCACGAGCCGAGCCTCGATCTGATGGGAATCCCGAAGTCGATGCTGCCGGAGATCCGCTCCTCCAGCGAGACCTACGGCGAGGCGAAGGGATCGGCGATCGGCGGCGTGCCGATCAGCGGGATCCTCGGCGACCAGCAGGCGGCGCTGTTCGGCCAGACCGCATTTGACAAGGGCGACGCCAAGAACACCTACGGCACCGGCTCGTTCCTGCTCGTCAACACCGGCAACGAGATCGTGCACACCGACTCACTGCTGACGAGCCCCGGCTACAAGCTCGGCGACCAGGACGCGACGTATGTGCTCGAGGGCTCGATCGCGGTCACCGGCGCACTCATCCAATGGCTGCGGGATCGCCTGAAGATCATCGACTCCGCACCCGAGGTGGAGGACCTCGCACGCACCGTCGACGACAACGGCGGCGTCTACTTCGTGCCGGCCTTCAGCGGCCTGTTCGCACCGCACTGGCGCGACGACGCGCGCGGTGTGATCGTCGGGCTCACCGGCTACGCCAACCGCGGCCACATCGCCCGGGCGGCTCTGGAGGCGACCGCGTGGCAGAGCAAGGAGGTCGTCGACGCGGCCAACGAGGTGGCGGACGTGCCGTTCACCGATCTGCGCGTCGACGGCGGAATGACTGCCAACGAACTGCTGATGCAGTTCCAGGCAGACGTCCTCGGCGTGCCGGTGATCCGGCCGGCCGTGACCGAGACGACGGCGCTCGGCGCGGCCTACGCGGCCGGGCTGGCAGTCGGCTTCTGGTCCGATCAGGACGAGCTGCGCGATCGCTGGTCCGAGGACAAGCGCTGGGAGCCGCAGATGGATGAAAAGGACCGCGACGCGCAGTACGCGCAGTGGAAGAAGGCGGTGCAGCGCACGCTCGACTGGGTCGACTGAGCGCGGGCGTCCTACACCGGCAGCGAGCCCGCCGGCTCGCTGCCGGCCGCCGCGCGGCGGCGCAGGCCCGCCGCGGCGTGCACGACGCCGGGAGTGGCGTAGATCCCGGCGACGTCCACCTCTCCGCCGCGCGCTTGGCGGCGGCGCTCCAGCGTATGCAGAGCGTCGTTGGCGGTGAGTACCAGCGAACCGGCCCCCGCCCACAGCGCGAGCGCGAGCAGCGGCTGTCCGAGTCCGTGGCCGCCGAAGTAGACGACCGCGCGCACCGCGTGCACGATCGCGCCGTTGGGCAGCCAGGGTGAGATCTGCCGGTAGACGTCTGGGAGCATCGCGGTGGGTACCGACCCGCCAGAGGCCGCGTTGCCGACGAACACGAGCAGGATCGCCATCAGCGCGGTCGCCGGAAACCCGATCGTCGCCTGGGCGGCTGCGATCGCGAGTACGAAGGCGAGCGCTCCGAGCATCCCGATCCCGAAGACGGCGGCCCAGTGGCCGGGCAGGGCGCCGAACCCGGTGGCCACGATCAACGTTCCGAGGGCAGCGATCAGCGCGGCGAACAGCCAGGCGGCGGCGACCCGCCACCACACGCGCCTGCGCAACCCGACGAGGTAGAGCCCCACGGAGCCGATCACGCTCGGAACGAGCAGACCGAGTTCGAACACGAAGGTGACGAGCCCTGAGCGGTCGGCGGCGCTTGGCGGGACGAGGTCCTGGACCGACGCGCTGACGTGGGCGGCGGCGGCGATGTGACCGAGCGCGGTGCTCACGACCTGGGCAAGCGCGGATCCGGCCGCGCCGGCGGTGAGGATCTGGGCACGGTGGCCGCCCTCCAGCACGAGCGCGCCGCGTACCCGCTGGTCGTGGAGTGCGGCGCGAGCCGCCGTCGCCGACGGGAGCGCGATCACCCGGAACGCGCCTGGTGCGGCCTGGCGCAGCGCGGCGGTGACGTGGCCGGTGACCGGCGCCGGGGCGACGAGTGCGATGCGGACACCGTGCGGCGCCGGCTCATGGTCCGCGTAGGTGAAGGAGAGCGTGAGGAGGGCGCCGGCGATGGCGGCGGCGATTGCGACCACGATCAGCCGGCGGCCGATGACGGGCGCGCTGTCGGCGGTGCGGGGTGTGGGTGTCATGTCAGCCGTGCTCCTGCTCGAGACGTTCTTAATGACCAAGTGGTCACTAGGCTAGCAGTCCTAATGACCACTTGTACACTTAGCTCGATGTCGGCTCCCCGCAGCGCAGAAACAGCCGAGCCGCGCCGGCGTGACCCGGAGGGGCGGCGCGCGGCGATCCTCCAGGCCGCCCGCCAGGCGCTGGCAGAGAACGGCTACGCGCGCACCACGATCCGCGACGTGGCCCGGCGCGCGGGCGTCACCCACGGGCTGGTGATGCGCCATTTCGGATCCAAAGAGCAGCTGATGCTGGCGGCGTTCCCGGAGCCGCCCGGCCTGGCGGCGACGGTTGCCGGCGATCCGGCGACGCTGCCCGAGCGCGTGGCCGCGGTGTTCGTGGAGCGCATGGAGACCAATGCGGGGGAGGATCCGCTGCTTGCGGTCATCCGCAGCGCGGCCACGAACGAGCGTGCCGCCGCGACCCTCTACGACCAGATGCGCCGCCAGAGCACACGGATGCTGGCGCCGCTCCTGGCGCCCGAGGCGCTCGATGTCCGCGCGGATCTCATCACGTCGATGTTCATCGGCGTCGCCTTCGAGCGCTACGTGATGCGCACCGGCGGCCTCGCCGCAATCGGCCCTGAGGAGCTCACGGATCATCTCGCGGGGATCGTCCGGCACATCCTTGCGCCCGTGCTCCCGGAGGCGTCCCAGAAATCCAACATCTGAGGTCCGCCGCGGGTTAGCGTGCCCCACTGTGACCACGCCCGTCCGCCTCGCGCTGCTGACGACGCTCGCCGCGGTGGCTGTTGCCCTGGTGGGCATCGGAGCGCTTGCCCCGGCGCGGGCCACGCCGCCGACCGGCGTCAACCTGCTGCGCAATCCGGACGCCCGGGCCGGCGCGGTGTCGGCCGGCGGCTGGGATGCGGTGACGATTCCGGGCTGGTCGGTGGTCCGGGGCCTGCCGACGGTCGTTCCGGCCGGCACGCACGGCTTTCCTGCCGCCGGGCCGCCGATGTTCCTCGGCGGGGCCGGCGGAACGGCGCGGCTGGGGCAGTCGGTGGCTCTCGGGGACGGCGCGGCGGACGGCGCCCGCTTCACGCTGTCCGGGCGCCTTGGCGCGAGCTCGACGAGCGCGGCATCGCTGCGCGTCACGTTCCTTTCGGCGGCGGGACGGCGTCTGGCCTCGCGCCGGCTGGGGCCGATCCGAGGGCACGGGCCCCGGGTACTCGGCCTGGTCGCGCGCTCGCTGCATGGGCGCGTTCCCGCCGGCGCGGTGCAGGCGGATGTCGTCCTGGAGCTGGCAACCTCACTGCACGACATCGACGGCGGCCACGCGCCGCTCGCCGGATTCGATCGGGCGGTCGCCACCGACCTCGACCTGAGCGTGGCGGCGCCGGTTCCATCACCTGCGCCGCTGACCCCGCCGCCGTCCGGCGTCCCGCGCTACCAGCACGTGTTTCTCTTCTACTTCGAGAACCAGGACGTGCACGACATCGTCGGCAACGCCACGCAGGCGCCGTACTACAACGCCCTGCGGGCGCAGGGATCTGAGCTTGGGCAGATGTACGCCGAGGAGCATCCGAGCGACGGCAACTACCTGGCGCTTGCCGGCGGGAGCGCGTTCGGCATCCCGCTCGACGATCCCGCCGAGGAGAATTCGCAGTACACGATCGACGCGCCGAACATCGGTGACCGCGTCGACGCGGCAGGCGAGACCTGGGCAGCCTACGAGCAGAGCGCCACCGGGCCGTGCGACGACACCGTCCACGGCTACTACTGGGACGACGACCTTCCGATGATGTACTTCGCCGACGTCCGGGACCGGCCGTCCTACTGCGCCGCGCACGTCCTGCCGCTGGAGGCGATGACCGCCGATCTGGCGCACGCTTCGACGACGCCGGACTTCACCTGGGTCGGGATCAACGACTGCGAGGACATGGAGGGCTGTGGCGTCCAGGCCGGCGACCGGTTCCTGGCCGACGAACTCGGGCAGATCATGCGCTCGCCGGCGTGGCGCGAGCAGCGCTCGCTTGCGATTGTCACCTTCGACGAGGACGCCGCCGACCATCAGCGTCCCGCCCAGCGGGTGCCGACCCTGCTGCTCGCCTCGCAGGGTGTCCGGCAGGGCTTCCTCTCCCCACGGCGCTACACCCACTACAGCCTGCTGCGCACCATCGAGGGGGCGCTCGGGCTGGTGCCGCTCACCGCCAACGACCGCTTCGCCGACCCGGTCAACGACGTGTTCAACAGCAGCGCACCGGGAGCGGTCCCCCCGCCCTCGCCGTATCCCCAGCCGGGCACCCCGACCGCGCCGCCGGCTTCGTCCACTGCACCAGCCGACCCGCCGGCGAGAACCGGCCTGCAGCACCAGACGGCATTCGTTGTGAGCAATGCCACCGACCGGGTCACCCCGATCGCGCTTCCCGGCGGCCGGCGCGCCGCGCCGATCCCGGTGGGCGCCGCGCCCGACGCGATCGCGCTCTCGCCCGACCAGCGGACCGCCTACGTCGTGGACTCCGGGTCTGACCAGGTCACTCCGATCGACACGCGCACCCGCCGGGTGCGGCCGGCGATCCCCGTCGGCCGGGAACCGAACGCGATCGCGATCTCTCCCGACGGCGCCACCGCGTTCGTGTCGAACACGCTCTCGGACACGGTGACGCCGATCGACCTGCGCACCGGCCGGGCGCGTGCGCCGATCCCCGTCGGCACTCAGCCGCGGGCGCTCGCGTTCTCCGGCGACGGCCGCACCCTGTACGTGTGCGACTGGGGAGGCGGGCAGGTCACCCCGATCGATGTGTCCACGCAGCGAGCGCTGGCGCCGATCCGGGTCGGCTCCTATCCGGTCGCGATCGCCGCGGCCGCGGGCCGGGACATCATGGTCGTGGCCGACTCGGGGTCTGATGCGGTGACCGAGATCAACATCCGGACCAACCGTGCCACCCGGACCCAGCCGACCGGCCGGTTCCCCGACGCGCTTGCGCTGAGCGCGGATGGCAGGACGGCCGCGGTGGTCGATGGGGACAGCGACCAGCTCACCGAGCTGCCCACCGGCGGCGGCCCGGGCCGGCAGGTGAACGTCGGCAACTCGCCGGTCGCGGTGGCGGTCTCGCCCTCGGGGCGCACCGCGTATGTGGCCAACTCGATCTCATCCACGGTCACGCCGGTCGACGTCGACTCAGGCCATGCCGGACGGCCGATCTCGGTTGGACGCTTCACCTATCCGTCGGCGCTCATCCTCGCTCCCGGCGGTGAGACCGCGGTCGTGCTCGACACCTACGCGGGAACGGTGCGGCTGCTGCGCACGCGCGCCGGGACGGTGTCGCCCGCGATCCACGTCGGCGGATACCCGTCCGCGGTCGCGGTCACCGGCTGACGCGCGAGCTGCCTCCACCCCAGGGTTGAGAGACGCCCGATCTCCACCCGGGAATCCACCCGGACGCCGATGTGGGATCGCCCGCGCGGATCGAAGATCGACCCATGTCAATCACCGATTACCTCATCGACTCAGCCCTCGTTCTGCTCGTCCTGCTCCAGATCAAGGAGCGGGCGCTCACGACCCACTCACTCGTCCGGCCGCTCGTGATCGTCGCGATCGCGGTCGTCAGCTACTTCAAGTCCGTTCCGACCGCAGGCAACGATCTCGTCCTGATCGGCGTCCTCGCGCTGTTCGGTCTGATGCTCGGCACCGCGGCCGGCCAGACGACGTTCGTGCGCCGCCGCGAGGACGGCGTCGTCGTGGCCCGAGCCGGATGGCTCGCCGGCTGCTTCTGGGTGCTCGGCATGGGCCTGCGCTTCGCCTTCCTGGTCTGGATCAACCACAGCGGCGCGGCGTCCCTGACCCACTTCAGCGCGACCCACTCGATCACCAGCGGGCAGGCCTGGACCGACGCACTGCTGGCGATGGCGGTGTTCGAGGTGGTCGGACGCTCCGGACTGCTCTACCTGCGCCGCAGCAGGGTCCGGGCCGAGATGCCGAGCGGCGCCGAGCTCGCCTGATTCACTCGGACCCGTAACGTCCAGCTCACGCGATGATCTTCGCCTCCCTCGACCGCCGCACCTCGTTCCTCATCCGCCTGTTCGGGTGCGCGATCGTGGTCTGGACGGTGATCAGCGCCTCTCAGGACGGGCCCGGCACCAGCGGTCGGAACCTGGTGGTCACGATCCTGCTCGCGCTCTGCGTCGTCGGCGCCTGCGTGTGGCTGTTCGCCCAGGCGGACCTCGACCGGCCGGCGGGGCCCGAGGTCCCACTGCTGGCGATCGCGGGCGGGGCGCTCGCGGGCGCCTCGCCCTCGAGCGCGGCCAGCGCGTTCGTGTTCGTCGCGATCGTCACGGCCGGGATTCGTGCGGGCCTGGTGCGCGCGATGCAGGTCACCGCGCTGGGCACGCTGTCGCTGGCGGCCACGGTGGTCATCTGGGATGGCGGAGCGCTCGGGCTGCTCGCTTATGCGCTCGGCTTTGCGGCGGCCGGCCTCGCCGGTGCCAATGTCCGGCAGCTCCGTCTGCAGGCCGAGCAGGCAGAGTTGCTGCTCGCCCAGAGCCAGCGCTCCCAGGAGGAGTCGCTGCGCGCGGCTCGCCTGGAGGAGTCGACCCGGATCGCGCGGGAGATCCACGACGTGCTCGCGCACTCGCTCGCCGGCCTGACGATCCAGCTCGAGGCGACGACCGCACTGCTCGAGAACGGCGCCGATCCCGAGACGATCCTCCCGCGCGTGCGCCGCGCGCACGAGCTGGCGCGGGACGGGATGCGCGAGACGCGACGGGCGGTCGGGGCGCTGCGAGGCGACGGACCCTCCACCGAGGAGGCGCTCGCGACGCTCGCCACCGCGGAATCGACGAGCCTGACGATCGACGGCGACGCCTCGCAGCTGCGCGGTGACGCGGGCCGCGCCATCCTCCGCGTCGTACAGGAGTCGCTCACGAACGTCTCCAAGCACGCGCCGGGCTCTGAGACGTCGATCGCGGTCACGGTCGACGAGCGGGAGATCACCGCCGTGATCGAGAACCGGCTGGCCGAGGTGCCGGTCGCCGCCGGGCCGCTGGCCGCCAGTGGCGGTGGCTACGGGATCGCCGGAATGCGGGAGCGCGCCGAGGCGCTCGGGGGGACACTCGCCGCCGGCCCGACCGCGACCGGCTGGCGCGTCGAGCTGCGGCTCCCCGCCCGACCGGAGGCGCCACGATGAGCGACGTCGTGCGGGTGATGGTCGTCGACGACCAGGGGCTGGTCCGCGAAGGTCTGATGACGCTGCTCGAGGCGGCAGGCGGGATCGATCCGGTCGCCGCGGCGGCCGACGGGGAGGAGGCGGTGCAACTGGCCGCGCGGTATCTGCCCGACGTCGTGCTCATGGACCTGCGGATGCCGAAGATGGACGGCGTCGAGGCGACCCGGCGGATCCGCGAGGCCCGGCCGGAGACCGAGATCGTCGTGCTCACCACCCACGCCGACGAGGACTCGATCCTCGACGCGATGCGCGCCGGGGCGCGCGGCTACCTCACCAAGGACGCGGGTATCGCCGAGATCTCCCGTGCGGTGCAGGCGGCCGCCGCCCATCATGCGTTTCTCGACCCGGAGGTCCAGGCGCGGTTGCTCGACGCGGCCACCAGCGGACGCGCGGTCGCGCCCGCGGCCGGGTCCCCCGGCGATGCACCGAACGCCGGGACCTCGCCGGCGCCGCTGCCCGATGACCTCACCCCGCGCGAGGCCGAGGTGCTGCGGCTGATCGCGGCCGGACGTTCCAACGGGGAGATCGCAGCCGAGCTGTTCGTCTCCGCCGCCACGGTCAAGACCCACGTCAACCATGTGTTCGCCAAGATCGGCGCCCGCGACCGCGCCCAGGCGGTGCACTACGCCTATACCCGTGGGCTCGCCGGCTGACGGTGGGAATATTCGGCACATGAGCGACTACATGCAGCTGCCCGAGGACCTGCCGGTGCCCGTCGACGACGGCGCCGCCAACCATCTGACCGGGATGACGATGCCGTCGGTCGCGCTCGAATCGACCGACGGGAATCCGGTCGATCTCGGTGCGCTCGGCGAGGGGCTGACCGTTCTCTACATCTACCCGATGACCGGCACTCCCGGGGTCGAGCTACCCGAGGGCTGGGACGAGATCCCCGGGGCGCGTGGCTGCACGCCGGAGACCTGCGGGTTCCGCGACCACTTCGCCGACCTGCAGCAGGCGGGGGCCGACCGCGTCTACGGCCTCTCCACCCAGGATCTCGCCACCCAGCGCGAGACCGCCGAGCGCCTGCGCCTGCCATACCCGCTGCTCTCCGACCCCGCGAGCACGCTCGGGGCGGCGCTGCGGTTGCCGGCGTTCGAGGCGGACGGGGTGATGCGCTACAGCCGGATCACGCTGATCGTGGTCAACGACCAGATCGACCACGTCTTCTATCCGATCTTCCCGCCGAACGCGCACGCGATCGAAGTGCTCGGCTGGCTGTCGGACAACTGCTGAGCGCCGGGAGAGATCGACACATCACAACCGCCCCGGCTGGTGGTGTGTCGGATCTTCCCGGCCCCCGGGACAGATCGACACGGCGCCCGGTGACGCGGCGGTGATGTGTCGATTGTTCCCGGCCGGCCGGCCGGCCGGCCAGGCCAGGGCGAGTCGTCATCGCTCGGACACCTCCCGCTCAAGGAGTGGACAGCGTCTGCCGAGATGATATTTTGATGACTAAAGATTTGCCACCGAAAGTTTTGGACCCTAAATGAGCACAACCGCCGCAGCGCCAGCGCGCGCCCCCAAGATCGAACCGCATGTGATGCGCGTCGCGATCGTCGTGATCCTCGGGATCATCATGTCGGTCCTCGACACGACGATCGTCAACGTCGCGCTCCACGACCTCTCCCACGACCTCAACACGTCGCTGTCGGGGATCCAGTGGGTGATCACCGGCTACCTGCTCTCGCTCGCCGCCGTGATCCCGATCACCGGTTGGGCGGTGCGCCGCTACAGCGCCCGGCGGTTGTACATGATCGCACTCGTCGTCTTCACCGCCGGCTCGGCGCTGTGCGGTTTCGCGCAGACCAGCCAGGAGCTGATCGCGTTCCGCGTGATCCAGGGCATCGGCGGCGGCATGCTCACCCCAATCGGCCAGATGATCCTGGTCAAGGCCGCCGGCCCGCGCAACCTTCCGAAGGTGATGAGCCTCGTCGGCGTGCCGATCGTCGTCGCGCCGATCTTCGGCCCGACGCTCGGGGGCCTGCTCGTCCAGTCGGTCGGCTGGCAGTGGATCTTCATGGTCAACGTCCCGGTTGGCGCGCTGGCCTTCGTGCTCGCGCTGCGGTTGCTGCCCCGTGACGAGGCCGCCGGCGCCGCCGAGGCCGGCCGGCTCGACGTGATCGGCCTGGTGCTCGCGGCCGTCGGGGTCGTCGGCATCACCTACGGCCTCTCGGAGAGCGAGGCCGCCGGAAGCCTGACCTCCGACCGCGTGATCGTTCCCGTGCTCATCGGTCTCATCCTGCTGGTCGCCTTCATCGGGCGCTCACGCCGCGTCGAGCGACCCGTGCTCGACCTCAGCCTGTTCCGCAACCGCGCCTACAGCGCCGCGACGGTGGTCACCTTCTGCCTCGGCGCCGCCCTGTTCGGCGCGATGATCCTGATGCCCCTCTACTTCCAGGAGGTGCTCGGTGACAGTGCGCTGAAGACGGGCCTGCTGCTCATCCCGCAGGGCATCGGCGGCGGCGTCGGAATGTTCGTGTCCGGCCGCGCCACCGAGAGGTTCGGCGCCGGCCGCACCGCGCTGGTCGGCGGCGCGGTGATGGCGGCGGCGACGCTCCCGTTCGTGCTGGTCACCGCGACCACGCCCTACTCGCTGCTCGCGGTCGCGATGATCGTCCGCGGCGTCGGGATGGGTCTGTCGATGATGCCCTCGATGACTGCCGCGTTCTCGGTGCTCAGCAAGGAGCAGGTCAACGACGCGAGCCCGCAGCTCACCGTGCTGCAGCGCGTCGGTGGCTCGCTCGGTACCGCGATCATCGCCGTCGTCCTGGAGAACCACCTGTCGCACATCGCTCCCGGCCCGCACGCCGCCGCGAGCATCGCCAGCGCCTTCGGCCACACCTACTGGTGGGTGATGGGCGCCACCCTGATCGCCCTGGTGCCGACCGCGCTGCTCGCCCGGATCGAACGCCGCGCCGCCGAGAGCCCCGCGCTCGACGCGGCCGCGGTCGCCGAGGTGGACGCCGTCGACGAGCGCGTGCTGGAGACCGCATGAGCGCGGTGCCGCAGGCCACCGATCACGCGGAGTCCCTCGACGGCCTGCGGGACGCGATCGCGCAGATGTTCGCCGCCGAGCGGCGCCTTCGCAGCCGCGAGAGCGCGCCGGGCGAGCTCACCCACGCCCACATCCGCTCGCTGCACGCGCTGGCCGACGGTCCGCTCACCGCCGGCCAGCTCGCCCGGAGTGCCGAGCTGAACCCGGCGAGCGTCACCGCGATGCTCGACCACCTGGAGGACGCGGGGATCGTGGAGCGCACCCGCTCCACGACCGACCGGCGCGTCTGCAACGTCGCGCTCACCGACTCCGGGCGCAAGCTGCTGTCCGAGAAGACCGCGCGCTGGCGGGCGATGTGGGCCGAGCGACTCGGCGCCTACAGCGAGGCCGAGCTCGACGTCGCCCGGCGGATCGCCCGCGACGTCGCCGAGATGCTCGACTCGATCACAGCCCGGTCGGGCCGGGGACCCGCCGAGCGCCAGAAGCCCACGGCGGCCTGAGCCGGCTCAGCCCCTGAAGGTCGCCGAGACCGGAAGGATCTCGGCGATCGGCTCAGGGCGTCCCAGGTGGTAGCCCTGGCCGTAGTCGACGCCGAGCTCGTGCAGGCGGCGCACCGACTCCTCGTCGCCGACGAACTCGGCGATCGTCTGCGCGCCGAGCCCACGCGCGAGGTCGACGACCGAGCGGATCACGAGCTGATCGGTCGCACTGTGGGCGAGGCCCTTGATGAACTCGCCGTCGATCTTCACGAAGTCGAACTCGAGGTGCTTGAGGTAGTAGAACGAGGCGAAGCCGGCCCCGAAGTCGTCCAGCGCGAACCGGATCCCCATCGACCGCAGCGCCCTGGCGATCTCGCGAGCGCGCTCGATGTTGACGATCGCCGCGGTCTCGGTGACCTCGACGATCAGGCGGTCGCGCGGGATCGGGCAGGCGGCCAGCAGCTCGCCGAGATCGTCGAGCAGCGCCGGGTCGCCGAGCGTCTTGGCGCTCATGTTCACGCTCAGGCAGACGTCCGACCCGGCCGCGGCGTGCCGGCGCAGCAGCTGTAGCGACTGGCCGAACACCCAACGGTCGATCTCCTGGATCAGGTCGAATCGCTCGGCGTTGTGCAGGAAGCCGGCAGGCATGATCAGCTCGCCGTCCTCGCTACGCATGCGCACCAGCAGCTCGTAGCAGTCGTCGGTGTCCGCGCAGATGCCGCGGATCGGCTGGGCGTAGAGCTCGAAGCGGTCCTGGTCGATCGCCTCCCGCAGCCGGGTCAGCCACGACTGCTGCGAGGTGACCGTGCCGGTGCCCGCATCATCGGTGAACGCGATCCGGTCACGGCCGCCCTCCTTGGCGGCGTACATCGCTGCGTCGGCCCGGGCGAGCAGCGCCTCGCTCCCGAGGTGCGTCTCGTGGTCCAGCAGGGTGACGCCGATCGAGGCCGAGACCCCGGCGCGATGATGCTCGGAGACGACGACTCCGTTGTGGCGGATCGCGACGAGCACCTTCTCGGCGACGAGCTGCGCCTCAGCGGCGCCGACCGAGTTGGCGATCACTGCGAACTCGTCACCACCGAGCCGCCCGATCACGTCGGTCTCGCGCATCGTCGCCTTGAGCGCGCCGGCCACGCGGGTGAGGATCTCGTCGCCGTAGGAGTGCCCCATCGTGTCGTTGACCGCCTTGAAGCCGTCGAGGTCGATCAGGAAGAGCGCGGTCGGGGTTGCGTAGCGATCGACGAATGAGACAGTGCGAGTGAGCTCCTGCTCGAACCGGCGTCGGTTGAACAGCCCGGTGAGCGGGTCGTGGTCGGCAAGGTGCTGGAGCCGGCCCTCGAATCGCTTGCGCTCGCGGATGTCGAGCGCGTGGACGATCGCCTGGCGGGGGGCGCCGTCGACGGCGGGCACCGCCGATCCGGTGAGCAGCAGCCACGTCACCTGGCCGTCGGGATGCGGGCAGCGGACCTCCATCTCGACCCGTGCCGACTCGTCGGAGGCGAGCAGCGCGAGATCGGTGCGCAGTGCCTCCGCGTCGTCGGGGTGGACCATCGCGGTGAGCGTCACCCCGGCGCCGGCCGGATCGGGGTCGGACAGCAGGCGGGTGAACGCCCGGTTGACGCTCAGCAGGCGCCCACCCGCGTCGTCGTCGAGATCGATCAAGGCCACACCGATCGGCGCGTGCTCGACGGTGACCCGCAGTTGCTCGGCGATCGCGCGGCGGGCCTGCTCATGGCGGATCCGCTCGGCGATGTCACGGGCGATCACCGCGATGCCGACGACCTGACCGTCCGCGTCCTGGATGGGGGACTGCGAGAGCGAGACGTGGATGAGATGGCCGTCCCTGTGACGACGGACGGTGTCGACCTGGGTCGACTCGCCCGCGAGCGCGCGCGCCATCGCCGCGGCCTCCTCCTGCATGCACTCCGGGGGCAGGATCAGCTCGCCGACCTGCCGCCCCACGGCCTCCTCGCGGGTGTAGCCGTACAGCGACTCCGCCGCGCCGCTCCACTCCGTCACCACCCCCGCCAGATCCTTGGCCTCGATCGCGTCGGAGCTCTGCTGGACCACCGTGGCGAGCATCCGGTGCTGCTCCTCGTGGAGGATCCGCTGAGTGACGTCGCGCCAGACGGTGAATGCGCCGACGATGGATCCGTACTCGCCGTAATAGGGCGCGAACTCGATCTGGAAGATGCGGTCGCGCGGGCTGTCGGGCTCCGCGCGCAGGTCGAGATCGATCGCCGTCGACTCACCCGCCAGCGCCCGCCCGACGAGCTCCGGGAGCAGCCGGTACTTGTCGTTGGTGACCAGGTCGTGCAGGGAACGACCTTCGAGCGCCGCCGGATCGATGCCGAGCTCGGCGACCAGGCCACCCTGGATGAGCTCCAGCCGCAGTTCGGTGTCGTAGAGGATCACCATCGCGTCCGGGAGCGTCGCGAGCAGCCGGCGGTGGCGCTGCTCGGTCGCGCGCTGGGCGGCCCGTGCCTCGCGCTCGACCGTGATGTCCCAGGTCGTGCCCGAGAGCCGGCGCGGCCGGCCGCGGTCCGGATCGGGTGCGAGCAGCTCGATGCGCGAGGCGAGCGTGCGTACCGTGCCGCTCGGCAGCACGACCCGGTACTCGTCCTCGTAGACGTTGTCCGTCTCGTCCAGGACGCTCAGCGGCCGCAGCACCCTGGCTCGGTCCTCGGGGTGCACGGTCGCGAGGAACTCCTGCTCCGAGGGCGCGCCGTCGCGAGGGGGGAGCCCGTGGAGCGCGAAGTGCTCGCGCGACCAGCGGGTGAGGCCGCTGCCGGGCTCCAGCGACCAGCTCCCCACATGTGCGGAGGCCTGTGACTCGTCGAGCAGCGCGACGGCATTCATCATCTCGGCCCGCAGGTGGTGCTGCTCGGCGATGTCACGGCAGATCATGTTGATCCGGCGCCCGCCGGGAAGGTCGACGACGCTGAGGCTCAGTTCCACATGGACCGTCTCGCCCGAGCGATGGCGGACGAACGTCTCGACCTGCAGGCCATCGGTCCCCTCGCGGCCGGCGGAGAGGATCTCCCGTGCCCGCTCACGTCGCTGCCCGGGGACGAGCAGGTCGATCACCGAGGTGCCCCTCACCTCCTGCTCGCTGAACCCGAGCATCTGCTCGGCGGCCGAGTTCCACTGGAGGATGGTGCCCTCGGCGTCACAGCCGGCGAACGCCTCGTGCATGCCGTCGAGGACTGCTCGCCACTCCCGATGACGGGTGCGCAGCTCGCGATTGGCGACCCGCAGCTCGATCTCGGCGATTGCGCCGGCCGCGAGCTCGGTGAGCAGCTCGACGTCCTCGGCGGACCAGCGGTGGGGCGAATCGTCGATCGTGCACAACGTCCCGAGGGTGTTCCCGTCGGAGTCGGTGAGCGGCACGCCGCAATAGGCCAGGAGTCCGTTCTCGATCAGTCCCGACGGATCGCCGATGCGTCCGTCGCGACGCAGATCTTCCACCACGAACGGCGCAGCGTCACCCACGACGTACTGGCAGTAGGACTTGGCCGCGGGCAGCGCCGGTGGGTTCTCGTCGAGGCCGAAACGGCTTTTGAAGAACTGCCGGTGGTCGTCGAGCAGCGTCAGGAACGCGAGCGGCGCCCCCAGCACTCGCGCCGCGACTCGGGTGAGGCGGTCGAAGACCTCCTCGGCCCCGGAGTCCATGAGCTCGGACCGGGCGAGGGCCTCCAGACGGGCGGGATCGTCGAGACGCGGTCCGCCGCTGGATGCACGTCCTGCCACGCGCGTGTTATCGGCGCGCGGCGGCCGAAACTGAACCCCCGCCTCACGAGCAGCGAGCGACCTTGGGATCGACGAACGCCGACCCGTGCAGCGACCCCTTCGTGCGCCCGTTGTTGTAGAAGGTGTCGGCGGTCGCGTAGAACCGGTGCGACCACGGTCGCGACGCGAGCAGGTACCACCACACGTTGCCGTCGGGGACCTTGAAGCCGCGCAGCCTGCAGGCGATCAGCACGTGCTGCCGGGGCATGATCTCCGGGCCGGCGCGCCCGCCGGCGAGCTTGGGGTCCGACCATGTGTGGGCCACTCCGCCGGAGACCTCCGGCCGGGGCGGTCCAAGCGCGTGGATCCGCCGGTGATGGCCACTGGCGAGCATCGGGATGAGCGCGGTGGCCGCCGCGGCGACGAGCACCGCGGCGAGCGCCCGGACGAGCACAGCGCGCCGGCGGGTTCGGCGAGGCCGCTCCGGCCCGCTCGCCGCGGGCTCGGACTCCGCCGGGTCGGGCGCAGCGGCGTCCGGCGCGGCTGGGTCTCGTAGGAGCGGCCGGGCCGGCACACAGGCCCGGATCGCCGAAGCGCCAATCGCCGTCTCGAGCTCGGCGAGGGGACCTTCGGCGAGCAGGTGGGAGCAGGCCGCGGCCAGCTGCACCCGGCTTCGGTCGCCGACGCCGGCGTCGAGCCGGCGATCGAGAGCCTCCCGATCGTGCCTGACCGCATAGAGGTCGACCACGTCGACGGTGATGCGGTCGGTCCGCACTCCGTACCGGCCGCGGTCGGTGTCGATCAGCAGGTAGTCCTCCAGCACCAGGTCGTGCTCGCGCAACCGGCTGCGCAGATCGGCCAGCGCCAGGCGAATCGTCGAGCGGTGCTGATAGGGGATGCGGGCCGTGATCTCGCCGGAGCTCCACATGCGCGAGCCAAGCCGCGCCCGCCGGCGCTCGTCAGATGCGGTGTCCGGCGCGAGCTCGCGGGGCAGCGAGATCGCAGCGAGCACCCAGCGAGCGCGGTCGGTCAGCTCGATCTCCACCGCGTCCGGGCCAGGGCCGGTGCGCAACCGTGGCGCTGCGCCCGCGTCGCCGACCTCGAGGAAGCTCAACCACAGCGCCGGAGCCGACATGCGTTGATCATGCCGTGTTGAGTGGTCAGATGTGTGTCCCGGTCCACCGTTCTGACAATCGCCCACCTGCGTTCCCCCCGCTGCACCGGGTGATTCGCAACCTGCAACGCCCTGCAACACCGTTTTGGCAGCGATCGGCTTAGTTTTGCAGCGTCCTCTCACCGGACCTGAACGTCGGGGGCGCGCCGGCGACGGATTCAACGGATGGGGGTGCGGTTCACCTGGGGCGAGGGTCCGGCGGGGCGGCCGGGCCCTGCGCCGCCCGAGAGGCGGTGAACGCCTGCGCGCAGTGCTCGGAGCAGAAGAAGTGTGTCCGGCCGGCGTGCTCCCGGCGGACCGCCTTCGCCCGGTCGACCTGCATCCCGCACACGGGGTCTCTGGCGCCCCGGCGGATCGTCAGCATGAACAGCGCGGCGAACGCAGCGAGGCAGAGCAGATCGAGCACAAGCGTGTGGTCGATGCGGATCGAGCTGAAGATGTCGGCTCGACCGGGCCGCGGGCCGCTCGGCGCCAACCCGACAGCGCTGAACAGCGCCTCGACGACCAGCGCCGAGATCATCATCGTCACAAGCATCAGCGCGGTGATCCGCAGGGTGAAGCCGGTGCCGTAGTACTTGCGGTAGATCGCGAGGATCGGCAGCACGATCAGGTCGGCGAACAGGAACGACAGGACTCCCGCAAACGAGATCCCGCCCGACCACAGCACCGCCGCGACTGGGACGTTGCCGACCGAGCAGACGAAGCTGAGCATCGCGATCAGCGGGCCGACCACGACGTTCTCGAGCGTGCCCAGCGGCGCGGGCGCGTGGCGCAGGAAGAGGCTGTTGAAGAAGCCGTTCGGCAGTTGGGCGACGAACCCGGCGATCAGGAACCCGACCGCGATCTCGCGGTAGAGCATCTGCCAGTCACCGCGGAAGTTGTGCGCGACGTCCGACCACGCCTCGGCGGAGCCGATCCGCTGACGCCAGCTGCGCCCGTCTTCGCCCGCAGAGCGGTGCTGATGGCCGGTGTCCGCACGCACGGCGTGCTCGCGTGCGCGCCCCTCATCCTCGCGGCTCACGAACAGCCGCAGCAGCAGCGTCATCAGTCCGATCATCACCAGCCCCCCGAGGTACTCGGCGGCGGTGAAGCGCCAGCCGATCAACAGCCAGAGCACGATCCCGAGCTCCCAGACCAGGTTCGTCGAGGCGAACTGGAAGGCGAGAGCCGATGCTGCAGACGCGCCGCGTTGCATGAGCGACTTGGCGATCGCCACCGCCGCGTAGGAGCATGACGAGGATGCGGCGCCCAGCGCGGTTGCCCAGCCGACCGCGCGTGGGCCGGAGCCGCCCATCAGGGTCTGGATCCGCTCGCGCGGAACCCAGGCCTGGACGATCGCCGAGATCAGGAAGCCGAGGACGAGCGCCCACCACACCTGCCAGGCCATCAGCGCGGCGTCGCGCAGGCCGTGCCAGATCACGTCGAGGACAGCGGTCACCGGGACGACGCTAGCAAGTACCCCCTGGGGGTATACGGAAGCAGGCTAGACTCTCGGGCGATGGACGAGCGGCAGGCGATCAGCACCCCGTCGCGGGGCTATACGGCGACCAAGGATCAGCTCCTCGCGCGCCTGCGCCGGATCGAGGGACAGATCCGTGGGATCGAGGGCATGGTGCAGGAGGATCGGTACTGCATCGACGTCCTGACCCAGATCGGGGCCGCGCAGGCGGCGCTCGACAAGGTCGCGCTCGGCTTGCTCGACGACCACGCCCATCACTGCGTGCTCGGCTCCGGCGATCCCGAGCAGCGGGATGTGCGGACCGAGGAGCTGATGGCAGCGGTCGGGCGTCTCGTCCGCCGGCGGTAGGCGCGCCTTGGGCGCCGGCGTCACTGCTCGCGCACGACCTCATCGGCGGATTTGTCCTCGCGCAGGCCGAGGAACCGGGGATGGCGCAACCGCCCGGCGCTCGTCCACTCGGTGAAGGCGAGCTGTGCGACCAGCGTCGGGGCGACCCAGGTGATGTCGCGCTCGCGGATCGCGTCCCGGGGGCTGAACGGGGAGTCCCCGGTGGCCAGCCCGCGCAGCCTGGCGCCGAGCTCGGCAAGCGTCTCGTGGTCAAAGCCGGTCCCGACCTTGCCCGCGTACCGCAGCGAGCCGTCCGGATCGTGGTAGCCGAGCAGCAGCGCCCCGAAGTCGGTCCGGCTGCCCCGCGGTGCGGTGAAACCACCGATCACGAGCTCCTGGCCGGCCTCGCACTTGAACTTCAGCCAGTCGCGCGAGCGACTCGTCCGGTAGGGACTGTCGGCGCGCTTTGCGATCACGCCCTCCCAGCCCTGCTCGCAGGCATGGCGGAACATCGCCTCCCCCTCCACGTTGCGGTGGGTGCTCAGGCGGATCGGGCCGCCGGTGGAGAGGGCTTCGCGAAGCAGGCGCTTGCGGGTGCGCAGCGGCAGCGACCGCAGGTCCAGGCCGTCGAGCCAGACGAGGTCGAAGACGTAGTAGAAGACCGCGACCGGGCGCCGCCCGCGATCGGCGAGCCGGGCAAAGCTCGTCTGCCCGCGATCGAAGGCGACGACCTCGCCGTCGACCGCGAACCGCCTGCCCGCGTGGGCGCCGAGCGCATCCCGGATCTCCGGGAACCGTGCGCTCAGATCAAGGTTGTTGCGGGACAGCATGCGAAGCGGCTCGCCGTCCCGAATCGCGACGCAGCGGATCCCGTCGAGCTTGCGTTCGAAGATCCACGCCGGATCGCTGAACGGCGTGCGGCAGAGCACCGCCTTCATCGCGTCGGCCCCGGCCGGCGCGGGTGCCTCGCTCACCTGGTCTCGCTCGTCTGCGGTCAGCTTGAGCCCCACCGAATGCAGCCTACGTGACGCTTCGCCACCGCCATGCGTGATCTTCATCTCACGTTGATGTCGATCGGGTCCGTTGTGGGTATCTGAGAGTTCATGGCCCTGATCAAGGAGTGGACAACATGAGCGCGGGTCTGATCGTGGTGATCGTGGTCCTCGGCACCGCTGCGCTCGCCGCGGTGGCGCGATGGTGGTGGTGCCGGCGCAACCCGGCGGCGCTGCGAGGCGATTGGTGGCCGGATTTCGAGCGTGACTTCCGCCGGTGGGCCGCCGCCCGCCCGCCACGCGAGCACCGGCGCCGGCACACCCGCCCCGACACGCGCTGAACCTCGCGAGCCCGCCATGGCCAGACCGCGTGGGCGTACGCTTGCGCCGGTGACCCCGAACTTCGACGCGATCACCGCGGCGGACCTCGATCGCGCCGAGATCACGCCGATGACGCAGCCCGAGGCCGAGGAGGTCGGGGGTTGGTCCTACCCGGGGATCTACGCGTTCTATGACTACGCCGCCGATCCCGACGACCTGGCCGAGCTCCTGGACGCCGATCGCCGTGCCGGTGTGTACTTCGGCGTGCATCTGTCCGACCATGGCCTGATCGGATTCGTCCAGACCTGGCCGGTCGCGGAGGACGGCTCGGTCGAGATCGGCCTCGGCCTGCGGCCGGAGTGTGCCGGGCGTGGGCTCGGCGTCCCGTTCGTGCGCCTGCTGTGCGAGTGGCTGAGCGACCGCGTGCGACTGCGCCCGATGACGATCGCGCTGCGAGTCGCAACGTTCAATGCGCGCGCGATCACCGTGTACGAGCGCGCCGGGTTCCACGCCTACGAGACCGAGCAGTTCACGCGCAACGGCGCGACGATCCAGTTCCTGCGGATGCGCCGGCCGGTCCAGTGAGCGGGCGGCGGTCCGCGGCGTGGGCGGCTGTCATGCTCGCGTGTGCCGGCGCGGCACCGTCGGTCCAAGCGGCCGCCGGCCCGATCCCGCCCGCTCGCATCCAGGGCAGGTTCACGATGCGCGCACTCGTCACCGCCGCGGTCAACGTGCGCGGGGAGTATCGCGGCGAGCGCTTGACCCGCACCTGGCGGGTCCGCCCGGGGCAGTGCCGCGGCGATGTCTGCGACGTGCTCCATCTCCGCCGTACCCGCGGGCAGGGGCGGAGGCTCGGCCTCACCCTGCACCGCGAACGCGACGGCAGCTACGTCGGCCACGGGACGTTTCCGGTCGCGCTCTCCTGCCGCGGCCGGATCGTTCACCGCGGTGCGCTCGTCCCGTACACGATTCATCTGCGAGTGGCGGCGGCGCGCAGGGTCGGCGGGATCCGCTTCGCGCGGAGGCTGACGGCGACCTACGTCAACCGAACGCGGGTCGACCGAACGCGCTGCGCGTTCACGCCCAGCTACGACGCTGCGCGCTACTGGGGCCGGCTGCGCGGGGGCCTGCCGTCACCGCCGCGGCCCGCATTCACCGCCACGGTCGGTGCCGGAGGCGTGGTCGCGTTTCTCGACGAGTCTCGGAAGGGCGCGGGTCCCGGCCGCCGGATCATCGCCTGGGAGTGGAGCTTCGGCGACCCGGTATCGGGTTCCGCCAACGCATCGGCGCTCGAGGCGCCGGAACATCAGTTCAGTGCTCCCGGAGACTATGTGGTGAGCCTCACGGCGACCGATCACGCCGGTCTGCGGGCGACGGTCGCCCAGACCGTCATCGTCCCGGCTGGTGCCGGCCCGCTCAATGCTCCACCGATCGCACCGTCGAGAGCACCCGGGACAGATCGCTGACGAGCTCGCCGAGCGTCCGCCGCCGCGGCATCACCACCGCGTACACGCAGCACAGGCGTCCGTCGTCGGTATAGAACCGCTGCCAGCCATACTGCCCCGCGCGGGTCACCTGGAGCTGATTGGGTCGGAAGTCCGCCGGCTGGGGCACGGGACGGCCGTCGGCCTCGAACAGCCCGACACCCGCCCGTGCCCGGTCATCGCCGACGAACTCGAGCAGCGCGCAGAAGATGTCGTCGCTGCGCATCCGTCCGGTCGCGGCGGCGCCGAAGTCCCCATCGTGCTCATGCAGCGCGAACGTCGCCGCGTGGAGCACCGGCCCGCCGCCGGGCCGCCGGAGGATGCGGGCCTCCCAGCCGTCGGGCGCATCGATCGAGAGACCGTGTCCGCTGATCCTCACGCAAGCCGGCCGATGACGGCCACGCACAGGATCAGCTCGCCGGCCACGACCGCCCGTGCCGCGGGCGAGTCCCAACGCGCGAGCGCGCGATGCAGCGCATGAAGCGAGGGCTGATCACGGCCCGTCCGCGCGGGCAGCAGCGCGAATGCTTTCACCGCTCCGAAGGTCACCCCGATCAGCGCGCCGACCGCCGCCGAGCCGGACAGCAGCTCACTGACGAAGGCCGCGTAGACCGCGGCGCACGCGACGAGCGTCGTGAACCCGACCCCGAGTCTGGCCCCGAACCCGAAGCCATAGACCCATCCGCGGTAGCGCGCCATCCAGTCCTCGTTGACCTGGCCGCGTGCCCGCAACAGCCGACCACGCAGGGGCGTCGCGTCGATCGTGAGTGCGACGAGCAGCGTGCCGAGCAGCGCCGGCCCGCGCCAGCCCAGGCCACCGGGGAGAAGCGAGCCGGCGGTGCCGAGCGCGAGGCCGGTGAGTGCGCCCCCGGCGATCGCCCCGATCGCGTAGGCGGTCGCGGTCACTCGCCAGGAGAACCCGCGGCTGCGCTCGCCGACCGGCGTGAGGCTCGCGAGCATCGACTGACCGCACGGCGACCAGGTCGCGCGCATCGCGCCCACGGCCGCGAGCACGCAGGCGACGACGGTGAACTCTGTCTCACTCATCCGGGTCTCCTTCGCTGCGGGAGGGATACAGGCTGGGGTGATCGGGACCGATCCCGGACGCGGCGAGCGCCTGCTCGGCTCGCGCGGCGCGATCGGGTGTCGAGCGCGCCTCGTGCAGCCTCGCGTCGGCCTGCGCATCGGCGAGCAGCGAGAGGACCTGCCCCCAGCTGGTCCCTCCGCCGCGACCCAGGATCCGTCGCGCGTCGGAGTCGACCAGCACGAAGTGCGGCGTCGATACCACGCCGTAGTCGCTCCAGGCGGCGTTCGACATCACGAGCTGCCCCTGCGTGGGGGCGATCCGCTCCAGGCGCGTGAGGCTCTCGCGATCGGACCCCTTGGTCACGACGACGATCCGGATCCCCGGCGCCACCGGGTCGCCCGCGCGCAGCTGCTCCCACAGCGAGCCGCACACCGAGCAGCCGGTGCTCAGGAACGCGAGCAGCGTGCGCGGCGCGCCCGGCCCGAGCGCGAGCTTGACCACGTCGCCGGCGAGCGTCTCGCCGACGATGTCCGGGGCCTCCGCACCCGCTGACCGTCCGTAGGCAACGCGCGGATCGACCGGTGCCTCAGGGTCGTCGCCGAGCGTGAAGCCGTCGCCACCGAGCCGGTTCTCGAGCGTGTGCAACCGGCGCAGGATCTCGGCGTGGCTGCGCAGGACGGCGACGAGGAACAGCCAGGTGAGCGCGAGCAGCGCGCCGCCGGCGACGATCAGGATCGTGGTCGCGCTCAACTCACACCCCTCCCGGCGCGCCGACCTGGATCGCCGGCTCCAGGCACCTTGCGTCCTGACTGCAGACCGCGTCGTCGACGGCCATCGAGGCGCTGCAGCCGAGCTCGGAGATGGTGCTCGGGTTCTCGCACACCACCATCCGGCACACGACGGCGGTGACGCCCGGAACATGGGTGTTGCACTGCCCGTAGCGGAACACGTTGCAGGCGACGCGCCGCTCGTCGCAGGTCGAGCCCGCGCAGCGGCAGCCACCGGGGTAGGTCTCGCCCGGCAGCGCGTTGCAGTCGACGTAGTAGCGGATGCCGGACTCCGCGCACAGATTGTGCCCCGGGTAATCGGTGCACATCCACCAGCCGCCCGCGAACGTCCCGGTCGGGCAGCTGTTCTGGCCATGGTTGATCTCGCAGCAGAACGCCGTGTACCCGTCCGTGCACGCGCCGTGCGAGCACTCCCCGGGGGTGATCGCCGCCAGTGCAGTGCCGGGGTAGAGCAGGTAGCGCAGCGGCGCGACGGCCAGCGCAGACCCGGCGGCTGCCACGCGGACGAGCATTCCGCGCCGTGAGAAGCGGCGCTCGAGGAACAGCGCCGAGCTCGTCACCAGGCGGTCGCTCGCGGGCCGCACGGAGGGGGCCGAGGTGAACGTCGCCCGCCATGCCTGCATGGCGAGTGCAGCCGCCAGCACCGCCACCGCGCCTGCGATCGGCCGATCGAGGAGCAGCGCCGCCGGGGACCGCGCCCCTGAGCCCAGCGCGGCGACCCCAGTTGCGAGCGCCGCCGACAGCGCCGTGAGCGAGAGCCGTCGTCCCCCCGCGTGCGACCCCAGGCCGGTGGGCTCGCCGAAGCACCCACACCCGCCGGCCTGCTCGCCGCGGTGGCGCGCGTGGACCGCGGCGAACCCGGCGAACACGACGGCCAGGGCGATTGCGGCGATTCGCACCGGCGCGAGCAGGACGCCGATGGCGAGCGCGATCTCGGCCACCCCCTGGGGGCGACGCAACCGATCGCGCGTCGCCGGGCCGGTCCTGAGCTTGGCAGCGCCCGCCGTGGCGAGCACCAACCCGAGCATCGCGACCGCGACGGTCGCCCAGATCTCACGCACTTCGCTCGCCACCGCCCACGATCCGTCCCCTTGTGATCCGTCAGACGATCGGCGGCGGAGATTAATCGAAACGATCGATTGCCGTCGCGCTGCGGCGAGCGGTCGTCGCTGGCGCACGTGTTTTCGGGGCGAGAGCCGGTACGCTTCGCGCGTGATCCCCCAAGAGCAGAAGGACTCCTGAACATGCGGCCTTTACGCACCGTGACGAGGTTTTCAGCAGTTCTCCTGCTTGCGATCTGCGGCGCGAGCGCCGCTCTGATCACCAGCGCGGCCGGGAGCGCGCCGCCGACGGCCCACGCCGCGTTTGCCCAGCAGTGCGGGGAGCGCTATCCGGCGACCCGCAACCCGGCGAACCCGCTTGACCTGAAGAATGCCCCCGGCCCCAACCCGCTGCACGGCGCGAGCTTCTTCGTTCCCGGTCCGTACGAGGGCAACGCAGCGAGCTCGATCGCGTCACTGGTGGGGCTCGATCCGGCATCGCTCAGCCCGAGCGAGTCGTGGGCGCAGTTCTCCCAGCAGCTGAACCAGGGCTCCCTGCACTCCAGGCTCGCCGCCGATCCCGCCCTCGCCCGGAAGGTCGCGCTGCTGTCGAAGATCGCCGCCGTGCCCCAGACGCAGCGGATCTCGAGCGGGTCGTGGGGCGGCACCCCGGACGGCATCTTCAAGCAGACCCAGAAGATCGTCTGCCAGATACAGCAGGCGGACCCGGGCACGGTGCCGATCTTCACCACCTATTTCCTGCACGCGACGCTCGGCGGCGATCCGACTCCGGCCCAGGTCCGCTCCTACATGCCGCTGTTCGAGGCGCGTGTGAACGCGATGGCGGCCGGCATCGATCGGCGCCCGGCGGTCGTGCTGCTTGAGCTCGACGGGATCGGCTCGACCCGGGGCATCGTGAAGACCGGTGCGCTGCCCGAATGGGAAGCGGCTCTCCGCTACGAGATGAACGCGATGCAGCGCCTGCCGCATACGGTCGTCTACGTCGAGGGCGGCTATTCGGATTCCAACTCCGTCGGATACACCGCGCGCGTCCTGAGGGCGATCGGGATCCGGCACATCCGTGGCTTCTTCACCAACGACACGCACGACAACTGGACGATCAACGAGGACCGCTGGGCCACCGCCGTCGCCCGGCGCGCGGGTGGGACGCACTTCATCGTCAACACCGCCTCCAACGGTCGTGGCCCGAAACTCAACCCGCATCCCTCGACCCAGGGCGTGGAGGATCTCTGCAATCCGCCCGGGCGCGGCCTCGGCATCCGCGATACGACCGACACTGGCTGGGCGGGTGCCGACGCCTACCTGTGGGAGCACACGCCGGGCAACAGCAGCGGCTGCGGCGGTGGGCCGTCGGGCGGCACCTTCTGGCCGCAGTACGCCGAGGGGCTCGCGGCCCGTGCCAACAACCGGCTCGGCCCGGGCTATCCGAGCAAGCCGTACTGAACACGGGGTCAGCCGGTGGGGCTGGCCTAGGCTGGGTGCATGGACCGTCCCCGCAGACCCGCCTCACCACCGCGCCGTACGACCGTCGTCGAGACGAGCGTGCTCACTCCCAGCCTGGTTCGGATCGTGGTCGAGGGCGACGACCTGGCGGGCCTCGGCGTCGGCGAGTTCACCGACCACTACGTCAAGTGCGTGTTCGGAGAGAAGACCCGCAGCTACACCGTGCGCGCGTTCGATCCCGACCGGCGGCGGCTGACGCTCGACTTCGTCGTCCACGGCGACTCCGGCCTCGCCGGGCCGTGGGCTGCGGGCGCCAAGCCCGGCGACGAGCTGCTGCTCCGCGGACCGGGCGGCGGGTACAGCCCGTCGAGCGACGCCGACTGGCACCTGATGGTCGGCGACGAGGCCGTCATCCCGGCGATCGCGGTCTCCCTGCAGCGCGTCCCGGCCGGCGTGCCGGTGTTCGTCGTGCTCGAGGTCGACGGCCCCGACCACGAGCTGGCGCTCACCACACCAGGCGACCTGCGGCTGACCTGGCTGCACCGTCAGCTGGCGCCCGGCCTCGAGCCCGATCTGCAGCCTGAGACGATCCGCGCGCTCGAGCTGCCCGCCGGCGAGGGCCGGGCGTTCGTCCACGGCGAGGCCGAGGCCGTGTTGCGCGTCCGTCGGCATCTCATCCAGGACCGCGGCTTCACGCCCGAGCGCCTGTCGGCGACCGGCTACTGGAAGCAGCGTCACACCGATGAGGAGTGGCGAGCCTCCAAACGCGAGTGGATCGCGCAAGCTGAGCAGGACCTCGTCGCCTGAAGGTCTCCCGCGCGCGCGACATCGCGAAGGTCCACGGATCTCGCCGACTTCAGTTCCCTGACGACTGCCGCGCCCGCCACGCTGCGCGGGCCTCGCTCACGCAGCGCCAGGCTGCCTGTCGGTCCCCCCAGTCGCCGACCTCCGAGTAGCGCCCCTCGTCGAGGTCCTTGTAGACCGAGAAGAAGTGGCCGATCTCGGCGCGCAACTGCGCGGGGAGATCGTCGAGGTCCCGGACCCTCGTCCAGTTGGGGTCGTTGCAGGGGACGCAGACGACGTGATCGTCGGAGCCCTTCTCGTCGGCCATCTCGAACAGGGCCACGGGTCGGGCGATGATCACGCAGCCCGGGAACGTGGGCTCGGAGACGCACACCAGGACGTCGAGCGGATCGCCGTCGGGCGCGATCGTCTCGGGGACAAAGCCGTAGTCGGTGGGGTAGACGACCGACGCCGACACAAAGCGATCGAGCTTGATCGCCCCGAGTTGCGGGTCGAACTCATACTTGTTGCGGCTTCCGCGCGGGATCTCGATCGTGCACCGGAGCGTTTCGTCGTTCATGCACCGACGATTATCAGGCCGCGGCGTCGCTCTGAGCCACATAGACGGGTGTGATCACGCCAGACGCGATGTCTATGCACGGCGTCGAGCGCTTGACGAATGCGTGCACGTGGTGGTGGAATCGATCCCACGGGATGAGAGAGGAGCAGCGACAGCCCAGCCGGGGCGACGAGGCTCAGTGCGGAACCGCGGTGTACTGGTTCTGGAGCCGAGCCCCCGAACGTCTCCAGGCGGAGCGCCAGGTGCGCCAGCTGGCCGACGCCGGGATCGAGCTGGTGATGATCCAGGGGCGGCTTTCGATGGACCTCGGCCACTACATGTCCGAGGAGTACCTGCGCGGGTACCGTGGCGCGGTCGAGGCAGCAGGCGCCGCCGGGCTGAAGGTCGGGATCTACGACGAGTACAACTGGATGAGCGGGCATGGCGGCGGACGCACCGTCCAGGGCGCCGGCCATCTCCGGGAACGGGTGCTGTTCTGGTCGACCGCGCCTGCCGAGGATCGGCGGGCGACGGTCTCGGGGATCCGCTCGGACTGGTTCGACGGGCTCGGCCCGGTCGGTGCCCGCTGGATCTACGAGGGTGGCGTGCGGCGGTTCGACGAGTGGGAGCTGGTCGCCGCGATCGCCCACCCGCGCGACGGCGAGATCGATCCGTGCGACACGGTCGACGTCACCGGCTGGGCGGCCTGCGAGGGCGGCGACGACGGGTGCGCGATGTCACTGGCCGCCGGCGCGGGGGTCCCCGAGGGCTGGACGGTCACCTACTTCGCCGCCGCCCGTTGCGCGAGCTCGCGCGCGATCAACTACCTTGACCCATCCGCCGCCGAGCGGTTCCTGTCGGTCGTCTACGAGCCCTACCTCGCGGCGCTCGACGGGCTGATCGGAGACCCGGTGCAGAGCTTCTCCTTCGATCATCCCTACGGCGGTTTCTACGACTGGCGCGAGCGTGAGGGCCCGGTGACGAGCAGCCTCATGTGGCACGCGGACGCCCGGCTCGCCGACGATCCCGAACTGTCGCCGGGACAGCTGTTGCTCTCGGTGGTGCGCGACCTGGGACCAGGCACGATCCGCCCGCGCTGCCGCTTCTTCTCGGCGTACTCCGCGCGTGGGATCACGAGCTTCTTCGGAACGCTCGCGCGCTGGACGCGGGAGCACGGCATCGCGCTCACCGGCCACGAGCTGTTCGCACACGTCGGCGGGTGGGAGCTCTACGGCGCGTTCCCGGACCTCGACATCCGCACGAACTTCGGTGGCGATCACTTCTCGATCGACCGCGCGCGCGCCGCGACGCTCGTCGACGCCTCCAACTTCTCGGCGCAGCTGTCGCCGATCATGGGCGACTCGGTCGCCCGCGCGCACGGGCGCTCGCGCTGCACGATCGAGCAGTACGCGGCCCGCTGGGAGCCGCCGGAGGACTTCGCCGCCGGTTACTGGGAGCTCACGCTGCGCGAGCTGCGGCTGCAGGCGATGCGCCTGCACATGCTCGGCGGGCGTCGATTCCTGTTCCACGCCTTCGGCCAGAGCGATGGCACCGGCGAGAACCCCGATCTGCTGGGCAACCCGCGCTTCGACTTTCCCCCGACCTGCAACTTCGAGCCCTGGTTCGGCCACTATGCGGAGTTCTCGGCCGAGTCCAAGGCGGTGTCGAGCTTCATCGACGGTGCCGAGCCGATCCGCGACGTGGCGCTCGTGTACCCGCTCCACACGCTGTGGGCCGAGGGCCAGGCGCATCCACACGGAGCGCTGTTCGGCGCCTGGGCGGAGCTGCTGGCGCGCGGCGGAGCTGGATTCGACGTCGTCGAGGACCGTGCCCTTGACGAAGCCACCGCCGCGGACGGGCAGCTGACGATCAACGGGCGCGCCTACCGGGCCGTCGTGCTGGCGGGCGTCTCCGTGCTCGCGTCCAGTCGCTCCGCCGCCGTGCTGCAGGACCTCGCGTCGGCGGGGGGCGCGGTGATGGCGAGCGCGCCGCTGCCCGAGGCGACCGCCGCCGAAGGACCGGTCGAAGGGCTCGCCGCGCGAATCGCCGCGGCCTGCGCCGAGCCCCCGAGCGATCACGCGCCGGAGCGGGTCCCGGACGCGATCCGCACCCGTCTCAGCGGGCCGAAGCTGGAGCCCGGTGACGGGACGGGGACGCTGTGGCGCTGGAGCGGCCGGGCCGGGGAGGAGACCCGCATCGTGCTTCTCAACGACGGCCCGGGGCGACGGCAGGTGCGGATCGCTCCCGGGAAGGCATGCTGCGAGCTCGAGCCGGAGGAGATCGCCTGCCTGGAGCTCGTCGGCGGCCAGGCGCGGCGGATCCCGCTCCCCGCCTCGGTGACGTCCGGGTCAGCCCTCGGCGAGACGGTCGAGCTGCGCGACGGCTGGACGCTCACCGTCCCGGGTGCGGAGGCGGTCGCGATCGACCCCGGCCGCGGCTGGGAGCGGCAGGGCCTTGAGACGTTCGCCGGCACGGGAACCTACCGCTGCCGTTTCGACCGCCCGGCTGCCCCCGGCGGAGATCGCTGGACGCTCACCCTGCCGGTCGTGGAGTGCGCGGCGCGGGTTGAGCTGAATGGCACCTCGCTCGGCGGGCGCGGCTGGCCGCCATATCGATTTGAGATCGCGCCCGGGATGCTCCGAGAGCGCGGCAACGAACTGGCGCTGCACGTTGCCAACTCCGCCGCCAACCGCTACTACGCCGGTACCCGCTTTCAGCGGGGACTGCAACCGAGCGGCCTCGGCGCCGCTCCGGTCCTGGAGGCCGCCGGATGACCGTCATGCCCGATCGCGCCTGGTCGACCTGGGATCAGCGCTTCCCGGCGTGCGTGATGCACGTGCCGAGCCGCTTCGCGGTGCGCGTCGCGCTGTTCAGCGCGACCGCGAATCGCTATGACCCGTTCTCGGCCGAGAACCAGCTCGCGTTCGAGCTCGGTGAGCACACCGTCGACGGCGACTACATCGCGCTGCGGGTCCGCTCGGCGGGCACGACGCTCTCCGTCGAGTTCGCCAAGGGCGACTGGTCGGGCGTTTCGGGACGCGTGTCGATCGACGAGCCGGGGGAGATGCTGTTCCGCTTGGGGATCATGGTCGAGGCCGGGTTCCTCGCCCCCGACCAGGCCGATCTGCGTGAGCCGGTGGATCGGATGGTCGACACGCCGGTGGCGGCGCACGGCACCGCGTCCGGCGCACGGGGAGGCGGGGCCCGCGAGCTCACGCTGCTCGAGGCCGGCCACCTGATGGGTGACGAGGCGCGGGCGCGCTGGCGAAGCCAGTGGTTCCACCTCGCGGTCGCCCCGGTGCCCGCGCTCTCGGGACAGTACGAGCGGCCCGCAGACGTCGTCGACGACCTGGAGCACCGCGGCTGGCTCTATCACCCGCCGCCCCGGCCCGACGGCGACTGGGTGGCCTGCCGCTTCTACGGCAATCCGCGCGAGCCGATCAGCTTCGCGGTCAGCCAGGAGACGGACGCCGAGCGCGCCGCCATCGCTGCCCGCGCGCGTCTGCGCGAGGTCGAGGACACGATCGACGAGGCCCGGGCGCGCGCGCTCGCCGCCGGGCCTCCCGCGGCCCGCGCCATCCGCGACGTGATGGCGTGGAACACCGTCTGGGACGATGCCCACCAGCGGCCGTACACCGCTCTCAGCCGGGCCTGGCTGCGCGGCTTCGGTGGCTGGGGGATCTGGATGAGCGATGCGTTCTACAACGCGCTGCTCTGCACCCGCGCGGGCGACCCGTTCATGGCCCGCGCGAACCTCCATGCGGTGCTCTCCGGCCAGCAGGCGGCCGGCAACCTGGCGTGTCTGGTCGGTGGCGACGAGGAGTGGGTCGATCGCACCCAGCTGCCGGTCGGCGCCTTCATGGTGTGGCGGACCTACCTGATGTCCGGCGATCGCACGCTGCTCGCCGACGCCTACCCGGTGCTACGCCGGCACCTCGAGTGGGTGGCGCGCGAGCGCGACGGCAATGGCAATGGCCTCTACGAGTACGGATCGTCGCCGACGGGCGGAGCTCAAGGCACGTTCACCAAGCAGGGAGCGCTCAACGAGTCGGGCATGGACAACCTCGCGGTGTTCGACGAGGCGGTGTTCCGCAGCGAGACGCACACGATCGATCTGGAGGAGCCGGGGCACAACAGCCTGCTGGCACTGGAGTGGGAGATGCTCGGCTGGATCGCGCGGGAGATCGGCCGGCCCGCTCCGGAGGTCGAGTCGCATCTCGCCACCGCCCAGACGATCGCGCAGCGGATCTCCCGCGAGCTGTGGGACCCCGAGCGTGAGATCTTCGCCGCGCGCCGTTGGGACGGGACGTTCGCCGCCCACGTGTCGCCGACGAGCTTCTTCCCGCTGGTGGCGCGCGCGGCGACCGGCGAGCAGATCGACGCGATGCTTCGCCGACACCTGCTCAACGAGTCGGAGTTCTGGGGCCCGCTGCCCCTGCCCACCGCCCCGTTCAGTGACCCGGTCAACGCGGAGGACAGCTACTGGCGGGGGCGCATCTGGCCGCCGATGAACTTCTGGGTATGGGAGGGGCTGCGGCGGGCCGGCCGCCACGAGGCCGCCGCCGAGCTGGCGCGCCGGTCGTGGGAGATGTACGACGCGGAGTGGACCACCAAGCGCCACTCCCATGAGAACTTCAACAGCGTGGACGCCGGCGCGCACGAGGCGCACGACTCCGACCCGTTCTACTCCTGGGGCGCGCTCATCCCGTTCATCTGGGAGGCCGAGCGAGCGGACGTGAGCCCCTGGGACGGACTCTGCCTGGGTGACTCGACGGGCGCCGAGGCGGCGCTGGGTCTGGGGGGGCGCAGCTATCGCGTGCTCACGGCCGGGGAGCGCATGAGCGTGCTCGTCGACGGCCGGGAGGAGTTTGCGGTCTCACCGCCGGCACGCGTTTCTCGGCTCGTCCTCACCGGCGAGACCACCGAATTCCACGTCGACGGCGAGCCGGTCGCCGTCGAGCTGCCGCGGCGGGTGGGCGGGGTCGTATCTGTCACCGTCGACGGCGAGCCTCGCGTCATCGAGGCTGCCGGCAAAGGCAGCGTCCACGTTCCGGCCGTTCGCGGCCAGGTCCGGGTGCACTATGAGGGCGGCGACAGCCGGGAAGCCAACTGACGAGGAGGAACGCAGTGTCCACCATCAGCCAACCACCGATCGAGGAGCCGGTCGTCCCGACCAAGGTGCCCCGTGGCATCGAGGCCAACGGGATCAACACGATCCGCGAGGAGGAGCGCAAGGGTCATCCGCGTGATCTCTTCCTGCCGTGGTTCGCGTCGAACGTCGGCGTATTCGGGATCAGCTACGGCGCCTACATCCTCGGAGATGGCCTGTCCCTCGCGCAGTCGCTGATCGCGGGGATCATCGGGGTCGTCGGCTCGTTCCTGCTCGTCGGCATCGTCGCGCTGGCCGGTCCGCGCGGCTCGGCGCCGACCCAGATCGTCTCCCGCGCCGCTTTCGGAGTACGTGGGAACCGCATCTCCGCGATTCTCGCCTGGCTGCTCACCGTCGGCTGGGAGATCGCGCTCGTCGTCATCGGCACACTCGCGTTCGCGACCGCCTGCAACAAGCTCGGGCTCGGCGACGGAAACGGGGTGAAGGCGGTGGGAATCGCGATCATCACCAGCCTCACGCTGCTCGGCGGCATCACCGGGTTCGACCTGATCATGCGCATGCAGGGGCTGATTACGGTCGTCGGCGCCGCACTGACGGTCGTCGTGATGGCGCTCACCGCCTCCCACATTCACTTCTCGACGGTGACCGCCATCCATGCAGGATCGACGACGTCCTTCATCGGCGGCATCGTGCTCGCCGCGACCGGCTTCGGTCTCGGCTGGGTCTACGCGGGCGCGGACTACTCGCGGTACCTGCCACGCAACGCCTCGCGCTCGGGGATCGTCTGGTGGACGACGATCGGCGGCGCGCTCGGGCCGGTCGTGCTGCTCTCGTTCGGGATGCTCCTCGCGGGCTCCTCGGCATCCCTGTCGAAGGCGATCGGGGCCGACCCGGTTGGAGCGCTGACGAGCGTACTTCCGCACTGGTTCCTCGTGCCGTTCATCGTCCTCACCGTCCTTGGCCTCGTTGCGGCCACGGTGATGGACGTCTATTCCTCGGGGCTGAATCTGCAGAGCGCGGGGCTGCGGCTGCCGCGCCATTTGGCCGCGTCGATCGACGGGACACTGATGACGCTCGGCTCGATCTACGTTGTGTTCATCGCCAAGGCGAGCTTCCTGGCCGAGTTCGAGGGGTTCCTGATCACGCTGGGCGTGCCGGTCGCTGCTTGGTGCGGCGTGTTCCTGGCCGATGTGGCCCTGCGCCGGCGCGACTACGCCGAGACCGACCTGTACAACCCACGCGGACGCTACGGCGACCTCCGCGCCTGGCCGCTCGCCCTCCTGGCGATCGGCACCGCTGTTGGCTGGGGGCTCGTGACCAACGCCGCGGCGGGCTGGCTGAACTGGCAGGGCTATCTGCTCGGCCCGCTCGGGTTCGGTGGCAAGACCGGCGCCTGGGAATACTCCAGCATCGGGGTCGTGGTGGCGATCGCGATCGGCTTTGTCGGCACGCTGCTCACCCGCTCTCAGGTCCGCCGTCAGGAGGCGCTGCCGCTGCCCGGCGCGGGGGCCGCGAGCGCGCCGGCGCCGGCCGCAGGGGGTCGCTGACGGCAGGCGTCCGGAGCGAGGCGAGCGAGATGCTCGAGTCCGGACACGCCCGCGTCCGCCTGCGCGATGTCGCGAAGCGCGCCGGCGTGTCGACCTCGACCGCTTCGCGGGTGCTGTCGGGGAGCCCACGGGTCTCCCCGGCCGCGCGCCGCGCGGTGCTCGAGGCCTCCGATCGGCTCGGCTACCGCGGCGATCGCATCGCCAGGGCGCTGCGCACCCGCCGCACGGGAACGATCGGGATGCTCGTCCCGGACATCGCCAACCCGTTCTTCGCGGAGCTCATCGAGTCGGTCACACGTGAGCTGGAGGGCGGCGGGATCGACCTGCTGCTCGCCGACTCCCACGGCTCGGTGGAGGCCGAGGCACGCTGGCTGGTCGGGCTCAGCGAACGGCGGGTGGATGGGCTGATCGTCGTCCCCGTCCATCATCACCGCAGCCGGGCGGCGCTCGAGCGCGTCGCCCGCGGTCTGCCGCTGGTCCAGCTCGACCGCGAGGTCGACGGCCTGCCCGCCGACTTCGTCGGCGTCGACAACGACGACGGGTTGGCGGCGATCGTCGCGCACCTCACCGAGCGCGACGTCGGGCAGGTCGCGATGGTCGGCGGCCCGGACTCGAGCTCGACGGGACGCAGCCGCACCCGCGCGTTCGAGCGTGCGGTCGCCGACTCTCCGTCGCTCACCGTTTCGGCGCGTGAATCGGGAGAGTTCTCCACCGCGTTCGGACGTGAGGCGGCGCGGCGCATCCTGCGCGCCGGCCCGCCGGGCGCGATCGTGTGCGGCTCGGACATCATCGCGCTCGGAGTGATGGCCGAGCTGCGGCGCTGCCAGGTCGCGGTCCCGGACGAGGTGCTGGTCACCGGCTTCGACGGGATCCTGATGGCCGAGCTGACCGAGCCGGCCCTGACAACCGTCGTGCAGCCGTCGGGCGCGATCGCCGCCGAGGCGTGCCGGCTGCTCGAACTGCGGCTCGGAGGCGACGATGCGCCGGTGCGCCATAGCCTCATCGCGCCGCGACTGGCGATCCGGGGCTCGACCGGCGGGCGGCGGGACATCGCCCAGCGAGCGCTGTGACACCTCAGGTCACATCCGTCGGCAGCCTCAATCTCGATGTGACGATCACCGTCGAGACGCTGCCCGCGCCCGGTGAGACCGTGCTCGGGACATCCGCGGCGCGCGCCTCCGGGGGCAAGGGCGGCAATCAGGCGGCGGCCGCCCGGGCTGCCGGGGCGAGCGTCGCGATGGTCGCACGCGTCGGCGACGACGACGCCGGGCGCTTGATGCTGGAGGATCTCGCGCGGCGCGGAATCGACACCGAGGCGGTCGCCCGCGTCCCGGGCGAGTACAGCGGCAGCGCGACGATCGCTGTCGACTCCCGCCATGGGGAGAACCTGATCATCGTCGACCCGGGAGCCAACGGCGCGCTCGAGCCCGCGGACGTCCGCGTCGAAGCGGTCCGCGACGCGGCGGTCGTGCTCGCGCAGCTCGAGGTACCGATTCCGGCGGTGCTGGCGGCGGCCGAGCACGCCACCGGCCGCTTCATCCTCAACCCCTCGCCCGCGGTGCCGCTGCCCACGGAGCTGCTCGAGCGGGTCGCGGTGCTGGTCGTCAACCAGTCCGAGCTCGGCATCCTCGCCGGCGTCGAGGCGCCTCGGGGGGGTGCGGAGGCGACGGCCGCGCTGGACGCCCTCGGCCCTCCCGGCCCGACGATCGTCACGCTCGGCGCGGGCGGAGCGCTCGTCCACGACGGGAGCTCGTTGCATGAGCTGCCGGCGCTGCGGGTCACCCCGGTCGACACCACCGGTGCGGGCGACTGCTTCTGCGGGATCCTCGCGGCGCGTCTGGCGGCGGGGGATGAGCTGGTGCACGCGGCGCGCCTGGCCGGTGCCGGTGCGGCGCTGGCGACGCTCGCTCCCGGGGCGCGCGGCGGGCTGCCGACCCTCGACGAGATCCGTTCGGCGGCGCACGGGCTCAGGCGGTCCTGACGTGTGTGCGGGGAAGGTTGTTCGACCTGAGGCCGAAGAAGGTTCCCCGCATTCGCGTCGCCGACCATCCGTGCCGCGCGGACGCGGCCCGTCATCGGCTGCGCAGGTAGTAGCGCCCGCTCGTGGCCCGCGCCATCAGCGCGTGCACGACCACCGCGACCCCGAAGGCGATGAACCCGGCAAGGTCCTTGATGTAGACGTTCGACACCGCGTAGTGCAGTGCGGACCCGACGCCGACCGCGACCGTGAGCGCCACGGGGCCGACCGGGTTGATCAGCCGCAGCCGCTCGCGATCGCACTCGATCCGCCCGCGCACGAGTCCCATCAGCCGCCGCACCACGAGCAGGTCGCACACCACCGTTCCCACCCAGCTCAGCAGGAAGATCCCGTCCCACTCGAGGAACGACAGCAGGTGGGTGAGGATGTTGGCGAACATCAGCCCGACCGAGCCGGCGGCGATCACCGCGACGGACACGATCCGGCTCGGCGACCAGTTGAGCGCCCGGGTGAACACGTTGGAGAGCGCGACCGATCCCGAGTAGACGTTGGTGAGGTTGATGCGGACCTGGGTCACCCACGCGAACAGGACGCCGAGACCGAGGCCGAGCAGCCCGACGAAGTAGACGCCCGGGTTCGTCTGTCCGGTGATCAGCGTCAAGAAGATCCCGAGCGGAAAGGCGACGAAGAACATCAGCGCGTAGGGCAGCACGACGGTGAGCAGCGCGCGGCGCCGGGGGGCCTCCGGCCCCGCGAAGCGGGCGTAGTCACTGAACTCAAGTGGGTTCAGCCCAATCGTCCCCGCCACCCCGCCGAGCACCCCCGCGACTCCGGCGGCGCCGGTGACGGCATGCGGCGGCACGGCGTTGAACAGGTGTGCGGGGAAGCCGCCGTGGCGGTTCAGTGCGGTGATGATCGCCACCACGATCAGAACGAGATAGATCGGCAGTGACACCCACATCGTCACTGACAGCTGTGTCATCCCGTACCAGGTGAGTGGGATGAACACGAGCCCGACGAGGACGTACCAGACGCCGATCGGCAGCGCCCACACCTGCTCGATCGAGGTGGCGAGGATCTGTCCCTCGAGCGCGGCGTAGATGACGAATGTCGCGCTGTAGAGCAGTGCGGTCACCGCAGACCCCACGTACCCGTAGCCACAGCCGCGGGTGAGCAGGTCGGAACTGAGTCCCTCGCGCGCGGCCGCCGAGGTGGTGATGAGGGTGAGCGCGGTGATCAGCACGAAGCCGATCGCCAGGCCGATCCACGTGGCCGCGGCGCCGTAGGACAGGAGGTAGTCGCCGCCGGTCGTCGGGAAGAAGAAGGCGGTGATGATCCCGACCAGCACCATCATCACCGCACCGCCTCCGGTCCTGCGGGCGGCGGGGAGTCGTTCGCGCGCGTAATCCTCGCGCCGTCGCGCCCGCTCCTCGGACGTGGCTGTTCCTCCGTCTGGCACGGTCGTGCGGACCTGCGTTGACATCGCCTCTTCTCCCGTTAGATCATCGTGTAGCCACCGCTCACCGAAAGGGTTTGACCGGTGACGTAGGACGCGCGGTCGGAGGCGAGCAGAAGTACAGGCCCGATCAGGTCCTCGGGCGTGCCCAGTCGCCGCAGTGGATAGCCCCGCGCGATCTTGTCGAGTGTCTCCTGTGAGAACTGTTGCCCCTGGTCGCCGGCCCAGATCGAGCCCTCGCCCGATGCCTCCGGGGTACCGGGGGTGAACCCTGGGCAGACGACGTTCAGCGTGATGTTGTGGCGCCCGACCTCCTTGCCGATCGCCTTGGACATCGCGATCACGCCGGCCTTGGTGCCGGAGTAGACCGCTTCGCGCCACTCGCCGATGCGCCCCGCGTCCGAGCCGATCGAGACGACGCGGCCGTACTCGCGCTCAACCATATGGTCGAGAACTGCCCGCGTGAAGTTGATGAAGCCCCAGAAATCGATCGCGATCTCCTTCTCCCACTCCTCCCGAGGCTTGTCGCGGAACAGCCGATCGACGGTCCAGCCGGCGCAGTTGACGAGCACGTCGATCCCGCCGCGCTGCTCGAGCGTCGCTGCGACGGTGGCCCGCACGTTCGCCGCATCGGTGACGTCGGTGCGCCTCACGGCGATCCGGCCCTCAGGCCCCTCGGCACGGACACGCTCCGCCTGGGCCTCGTCGATGTCGGCGATCGTCACGTGGGCCCCCTCCTGAGCGAACGCGAGTGACAGCGCACGGCCGATGTTCGAGGCGCCCCCCGAGATGATGACGTTGCGGTCAGCGAGCCCCAGATCCATGCTGCGCTCCCTTCTCGATGGCGGGCAGGATGTGCTCCCGGATCGAGGCCAGGCGCTCGAGGCGGCCGGTCCCCATCAGCGGGAAGATGAGCGTGTCGACGCCGGTCTCGAGCAACCCGCGCACTCGGGTCACGCACTCCTCGGGCGAGCCGGCGACGGCGAGCGTGCGCACGAGCTCGTCGCTCACCGTGCCCTGATGGCCGGCGCGGGTCGAGAGGTGCTCGCCGTAGTCGTAGTCGGCCTTGGCCCGGGCGAGCTCCTCGGCAAACGGCTCGAGGCTCGCCGGCAGGTCGACCGCGTCGGCCTGGAGCCGCGCCTGTGCGCTCGCCCACGAGCGGACGTCCCGCAACGCGCGTTCGGGGTCATCGCTCATCGACAGCGTGGTGATGAAGCCGACTGTGATCTGCGAGCGGTCGCGGCCACCGCGCTCAAGGCCCTCCTCGATCCAGCCGAGCTGGCGGGCGAGCAGGTCGGGCTGTGCCGGGCCCATGACGATCGCGCCGTCCGCCAGCTCGCCCGCGAGCCGGCACATCCGAGGCTGGCTCACGGCGAGGTGGACGGGGGTGGCCGGCGCCGACTGTGCGAGCTGGTACTGGCGGCCCTCCCATGTCCCCGCGCGGCCGTCCAGCACCTCGCCGAAGAATCCGAGCGCCTCGCGCACCTCGGCCACCTTCGACGGCGTGCGGCCGAGTCCGTAGACGGCCGAGTCGCCGGCGCCGAGTCCGAGTGCCGCGCGGCCGTCGCTCAGCTCGGCGATCGCCGCGATCGCGTTCGCGGTGACGGTGGGATGCCGCGTGTGGAGGTTGGTGACGCCGGTCCCGAGCGTCATCCGCTCGGTGGCGAGCGCCGCGAGCGTGAGTCCCGTGTAGACGTCCTTCATCGCCAGTTGCGAGTCGATCAGCCACATCTCCGAGACGCCGCCCTCCTCGGCCTGGCCGCAGAAGCGCTTCCAGTCGGCGAGCGACTCACGCGGGCTGATTCCGATGCTGATGCTGATCGACATGTCTCTCACACTCCTGCGGCTGCGGTGATCCGGCGGATGGCCTCGGCGGTCTCGTCGGGACGCTCGACCGGCAGTGGGTGGCCGGCGCCGGGCAGGACCTCCATGGTGCTCCCCGGGATCCGCTCGGCGATGATCTGGGCCGCGCGCGGAGGGCAGTGCTGGTCCTCGTCGCCGGCGAGGATCGCCGTCGGCGCCGTGATCTGCCCGAGCTCGCCGTCGAGCGGCTGCGCGCGCAGCCCGGCCATCGCCCGGCAGGCGTTCGCGTAGCCGCGGGGGTCGTGCGTCGAGGCGCGGCGAATGTGCAGACCGGCGGCCGTCTCCTCCGGGCGCGCCCGGTACACGTCGGCCGTGTCCTGGTCGAGCGTGTCCCGCAGGCGCTGGTCACCCTCGTCGACCATTCCCGCGCGCTCCAGGTACCAGCCCTGCGCGGCGCCGCCGACCCGGCTGGAGGTGGCCACCAGCGCGAGTGCCGCGACGCGCTCCGGAGCGTCGATCGCCGCGCGCATCGCGATCGTCCCGCCGAGTGAGAACCCGGCGAGCACGCAACGCTCGAGCTGAAGGGCGTCGCAGAGCGCGAGCAGGTCCCCGCCGAGCTGGGAGAGCCGGCCCTCAGGGGAGCCGAGCGAGCTCTCGCCGTGGCCGCGCAGGTCGTACAGGATCACGCGGTGGTCGAGCATCAACCGGCCGGCGACGCGTCGCCAGGCGCGGTGGTCGTCGGCGAGGCCGTGAATGAGCATGACCGCTGGGCCGGCACCGACGTCGTGCCAGCTGGTCTCGATGTCGCCGGTGTGCGTTCTCATGTCCGGTCCTCCGGGTCGCGGGCGTCGAGCGAGCGGCGCAGCGCCTGGCGGTCGACCTTGCCGGTGGCGCCGAGCGGGAGCGCTTCGATCAACTCGACCTGCTCTGGCCACTTGTACCGCGTGAGCTCACGCTCGCGCAGGAACGCGGTGAGCTCCTCGAGCCCGACCCGCCGCCCAGCTCTGCCGGCGGGCACGATGAAGGCGACGGCGCGCTCGCCGAGGTCGGGGTCGGGGCGACCGACCACGCAGACGTCACCGATCGCCGGGTGCTCTCGCAGCAGCGCCTCCACCTCAAGCGGGTTGACGTTGTTGCCGCCGCGAATGATCGTGTCCTTGATCCGCCCGGTGACGTGCACGTAGCCGTCAGCGTCGAGCAGGCCCAGATCGCCGAAGTGCGCCCAGCCGTCGGCATCGTAGGGCCCCGAGTCCTCCCCCCAATAGCGATCCTGGACCAGCGGCCCGCGCATGCAGATCTCGCCTGCCTCGCCCGGGGGGAGCGGGATCCCGTCCGGCGAGACGATCCGCAGCTCGGCGGTGGTGTGAGGGCGGCCGACCGTGGTCCAGCGCTTCTCGGCGGGGTCCTCGGGGTCGGGGACGGCGAGCTGGCCGATGTCCATCGCGCCATAGAAGCTTCCGACCGGGCTGCCGGTTCGCGACTCCCATTCTCGGGCCACGGCGGGCGGCAGCGGAGCGCCGGCCGACACGGTCAGGCGCAGATGCGAGAGCGCGGCCGGATCGAGCGTGGGGCTGTGGAGCAGCCGGCCGATCATCGTCGGGACGCCGCCGATGATCGTGGCCTCACTGCGCGATGCGATCTCGAGCGCCGCGTCGGCATCGAAGCGGCGCTCGCCGAGCATCACCAGCGTCGCACCGCAGCGCAGCGCATACAGGCACATCTCGCCGACCCCCTGGGTGATCGGTGACATCGGGAACATGCGATCGCCGGGCTGCACCCGTAGCCGGGTGGTGAACCCCTCGAACGTGAGCTGCTTCAGTCGCGCGCTCAGCGAGGCGAGCTTCGGCAGGCCGGTCGTGCCGGAGGTGAGCGCGATCTGGACGATCCGGCCGGGGTCGGCGGGCACCCGCGCCGGCGGGCCGGCGGTGCGCCCGTCGTGGACGTCTCCGTCGAGCTCGGCTGCGGCGAGCAGCGCGGGCGGTGAGGCCAGACCCGCGGACACCTCCGCGATACCGCGGCCGGCGGGCGAGTCGTCGGCGACGAGCAGCCGCGCGCCCGAGCGCTCCAGCACGGAGGCGAGCTCACGGTGACCGATGCCGAGCGGCAGCGGGAACAGCACTGCGCCACTCGCCGGGACCGCGATCTCAAGCGCCACGTAGAGCGCGACGTTCGGCAGCGCGACCGCGACGACCTCGCCGGGACGGATCCCCTCGTGCGAGAGCCGGTCGGCGAGCGCGTACACGCGGTCGCGCAGCGCGGCGAACGACAGCTCCCGGCCCTCGTCCCAGACGGCCGGGCCGTCGGGTGCGCGTTCGGCGTTGCCCTCCAGGTAGCTGAGCGCGTCGAAGGGGCGAGGCCCGGGCGGCTCGCCGGCCGCCGAAGAACGCGAAAACTGTTCCTCCGGGACAGTTTTGGAAGATGCGGTCTCGCTCATTGGCCGTCCACCTCGGTCGTAGCCGCGGCCACCTCGGTCGCAGCCGCGGCCACCTCGGCCGCGAGCTCATCGTTCAGCCGCCACGCCTCGGTCTCGTCGCCGCGCGCCACCCGCCGCGCCAGCGTCACCGACGCGTTGACGGCCGCCGCGGGGCGCGAGGCGATCGCCGCCGCGAGCTGGAGCGCGGCCGGCAGCGCGCCGCCGGGCTCGGCGAGCCGGTTGACGAGCCCGAGTGCACGCGCGCGCTCGGCGTCGATCCGCTCGCCGGTGAGCAGCAGCTCGGTCGCGACCGCGGCCGGGATGCGCCGGGACAGGCGCACCAGCCCGCCGGAGGCGGCGGTGAGGCCATGACCCACCTCGGGCAGCGCGAACGTCGCAGACCGCGACGCCACGACGAGGTCGCAGGCGAGCACGATCTCGAAGCCGCCGCCGATCGCCGCGCCCTCGACGGCGGCGATCACCGGCCCCGGGAAGCTTCGGCGCACCAGGCCGGCGAATCCGCCCGGGACCGAGTTGATCGCGTCGGCGAGCCCCACCCGCACCGCGTCGAGATCCATCCCGGCGCAGAACACGCGCTCTCCGGCGCCGGTGAGCACGACGACGCGCGTCGACCCGTCCGCGGCGAGCTCGTCCAGCGCCGACGAGAGCTCGAGCGCCGTCTCGAGATCGATCGCATTCGCGCGGTGCGGCCGGTCGATCGTGAGGACCGCGACGGGCCCTTCCTGTGCTCTCTCCGTTCCCATGCGCCTGCTGCCCGACCCTACGACTGGAGTTCGGGAGGGCAAGACGAAATGACGATCCGCCCATAGGCCTGCTCTATGGCGGACTCGTGTCAGCGGCTCTCATGCCGTACCGTGCCGGTCGCGATGGTGTCCGGCGAGCCCCTGCAGACAGACGCGCACGACGGGATCGTCACGCTGTCGCTCAGCCGGCCGGAGCGACGCAACGCGATCGACGAGGCGCTCGTCGGCAGGTTGCGGACGGCGTTCGAGGCTCACGGCGATGCCCGCGCGATCGTCCTGCGATCGGCTCGGCCCGGCATGTTCTGCGCCGGCGCGGACCTCGGTGTACCTGATGAGGAGCGCGCGCGGGTCAGCCGCGAGCTGTACGCGCTGTACGGGCAGATGATCGCCGTCCCCGCGCCGGTGATCGCGGCGCTCGACGGGCCCGCGGTCGGTGGCGGCGCTCAGCTCGCCGTGGCCTGCGACCTGCGCGTGGCGGGTCCGGGCGCCTCGGTGCGCTTCCTCGGCCCGGGCCACGGTCTCGCCGTCGGCGCGTGGGCGCTGCCCGCGCTCGTCGGCCGCGGCCGGGCGCTCGATCTCTGTCTCACCGGGCGGACCGTCGATGCCGAGGAGGCGCTGGCGATCGGGCTCGTCGACCGTCTCACCGAGGACGCGGCCGCCGCCGCCGCCGAGCTCGCCGCCGCGCTGGCGGCACTCGACTCCGGCGCCGTCGCCCGGGTCAAGGCGGTCGCGGCCCGCGCCCTGGCCGGCGGCGCCGCCGCCGGGCTCGCGCTGGAGGCCGAGGGCAACGCGCGCTGGGGAGGCGCCACCCCCGGACTGCGCCTCCCACGCTCCGATGGGGCCCGATGACCCTGCGTCAGCTGGAGTACCTGGTCGCGATCGCCGAGACCGGATCATTCACGCTTGCCGCCACGCGCCTGCACGTCTCCCAGCCGACGCTCTCCCAGCAGATCCGAACGCTCGAGCAGGAGATCGGCGTGCAGCTGATCGAGCGGCTGTCACGCGGGGTGCGGCTGACACCCGCGGGCAAGGCGATGTACGCAGAAGCGCAGGCGACGCTCGCCTCGGCGCGTCGCGCGATGGAGAGCAGCCGGCGGGCGGCCGCGCAGGAACCACAGCTGCTCACGCTGGCGACGGTGCGCTCGCTCGCCGCCGCGGTGCTCCCGGTGACGGTCAAGCGCTGGCGCGAGCGTCACCCCGAGATGTCGGTGCGGATGCTCGAGTTCGCCAGTCGCGTGCAGGTCGCCGCCGCCGTGCGCGAGGGCCGCGCCGACCTCGGGATCGGCCCCCTGCCCGATGAGTGGGCGGGCGCGAGGGTCGAGCTCGGCTGGGAGCAGCTCGTGCTCGTGCTGCCGCCCACGGACCCGGTCGCGCGGACGACCGGCGACGTGCGGCTGGAGACGCTCGCCAGCCGCGACTGGGTGCTGTATGAGGCCGGGCATGGTCTCGGCGACCAGGCGCTCGCCGCCTGCCAGGCGGCCGGCTTTGAGCCCCAGCCGGCGGTGCAGACCGCCTCGGTCGAGGTGGCCGCCCGGCTCGCTGCCGCCGGCATCGGCCCGGCGCTGGTGCCGATCAAGAACGTGCCCGGCGACCTGCTCCAGAACGTTCGCTGGATCGATCCGCCGGTGACGTGGCGCGTGTGGGCCTACACGGTCGCCGACACGTTCAGCCGGCCGGCGGCCGCGTTCGCGCGGATCCTCGTCGAGGGTCCGTGGCAGCGGCGCTCCGACGCCGCCCCCTGAGCGTCGCCCCCTGAGCGTCGCCCCCTGAGCGTCGGCTCACCCACCCAAGCGCGCGACAGCCGCCAGCACGGTGTCCTCGTCGCGCGCGGCCAGCTGGACACCGACGCCGTCGACCGGCACGACCGCGCAGGCGAGTCCGGCGATGTTGATCGGCGCGACGAGTCTGCTGAGCCGGCCGATGACCTCGCCGTTCGGGAGATCGTGCGGCGGCGGCGCGATGGTCAGCGCGGGGAGCACGAGCACGCAGCCCTCGCCGACGGCCCGGTGCAGCTCGCCGCCGAGCTCCGTGAGCCGGGTCCGCGCCGCGGCCACCTCCGCGGCCGGGCGCCGCTTGGCCTTCGCCAGCGATTCGACGATTTCCGCGCTGATCGCATTCTCGGGATCCGATGGCGGGTACAGGCCGTCCGCGCGACGCGCCTGCAGCGCCTCCGCGTCGATCACGATCGCCCGCAGCGGCGCCCACTCGCGCAGCGGCTCCACTGTCACCTCCCGGGCCGGCAATCCGAGACGGTGCACGGCGGCCGCGGAGGCGGCGAGCTCCTCATCGCCGACGCGGCCGAGTGTCTGCCCGCCGCAGACCAGCGCCGTCGACAACGCTCGCTCCTGGGGCGCCGCACCGGACAGCGCATGCCAGGCCAGCGGCAGGTCGCCGGGCTCGCGGACGAGGACCCCGAGCGTGTCGAGGCTCTCGCTGTTGGCCATCACCCCGTCCATCGGAAGAGCGCGGTTGCGGCCGATCATTCCGCAGATCCCGCAGCAGGCTGCGGGGATGCGCACGCTGCCGGCCGTGTCGGTGCCGAGCGCGAGCGGCACCGCGCCGGCGGCGACCGCTGCGGCTGAGCCTCCGCTCGACCCCCCGGCGGTGGCGTCGGGAAGGCGCGGGTTGCGCACCGCGGGGGTGGTGACCCCCGTGCCGAGCTCGTGCGTGGCCGCCTTGCCGACCGGGATCGCGCCCCGCGACCGGAGGCCCGCGACCACCGCTGCGTCGGCCCCGGCCGGCAGGGCGTGCTCGAGCGCGCGTGTACCGCCACGCGTCGGCAGGCCGGCGACGTCGATCAGGTCCTTGATCGCGATCGGGACCCCGTGCAGCGGCGCCGGCTGTGCCTCGCGGGCGCGCTGCCGCGCGCCGTCGCCGTCGACGGCGACGAACGCGCCCAGTCCCCGCCTCGCCTCGATCCGATCCAGGCACGCGTCGAGCAGCTCGGCGGGAGTGATCTCCCGAGACCGCAGCCGCGCGACTGCCTCGCGCAGCGAGAGGTCGGCGAGCGATGGACTCATCGCCGCGGCAGCCTACCGGCGCGACCATAGGCTGCCGCTATGAATTGATAGCGAGGCCGTGTTGCGCTTTTTCACCCCGCGGTTACCGTCGATCGTTCGTGGACCGAGTCGGTGTCAGCATCGAGATCAACGGCGCGGTGTTCGAGCGCGAGGTCGAGCCCCGCCTGCTGCTTTCGGATTTCATCCGTCACGAGGCACATCTCACCGGCACGCACGTCGGTTGCGAGCACGGTGTGTGCGGTGCCTGCACCGTCCAGCTGGAGGGTGCGCCCGTGCGGGCCTGCCTGCTGCTCGCCGTCCAAGCTCACGGGCGACACGTGCGCACGGTCGAGGGGCTGGCGAGCGCCGACGGCACACTGCACCCCCTGCAGCAGGCGTTCCACGAGACCCACGCGCTCCAGTGCGGGTTCTGCACCCCCGGCTTCCTGATGGCGATCGAGCCGATGCTCGCGAGCACCGGTGAACTCGACGATGCGCGTCTGCGCGAGCTGATCGGCGGCAACCTGTGTCGCTGCACCGGATACGACTCGATTGTGAGCGCGGTGCGGCTCGCCCAGGGGCGGCTGGCGCAGGCGGGTGCGCTCGCCCCACCCATGGCGGCCGCCTCCGAGCTCCGCCCGCACGAACCGGGCGAACCGGGCGAACCGGACGAAACGGGCCAACCGGACCAACCGGGCGAAACGGACGAAACGGGCCAACCGGACCAACCGGGCGAAACGGACGAAACGGGCCAACCGGACGAACCGGACGAACCGGGCGACCCGGCTGCGCCGAAGGAGCGCGCCCGCGGATGGCGCCGCCGGATTCTCGCCGCGCTCGCGCTCGTGCTTGCCGCCGGAGCCGCCGCCGGGCTGCGTCGGCGATGAAGCCCGCTCCGTTTCACTACTTCGCGCCCCGGACCATCGCCGAGACGCTCGAGCTGCTCGCCCGGCACGGCGCCGAGGGCAAGGTGCTCGCGGGCGGGCAGAGCCTGATGCCGATGCTCAACTTCCGCCTCGCCCGGCCCGAGACGCTGATCGACATCAACGACGTCGCCGAGCTCTCCTACATCGAGCGGCGCGAGGGCGCGCTGCACATCGGGGCGCTCACCCGCCACGCCGAGCTCGAGCGCTCCGAACTCGTCGCCGAGCACTGGCCACTGCTCACCCAGGCGATGCGCTGGCTCGCCCATCCGCCGATCCGCAACCGCGGCACGATCGGCGGCTCGATCGCCCATGCCGATCCGGCCGCCGAGCTGCCCGCGGCGCTCACCGCGCTCGATGCGCGCTTCGTCGCCGATTCCCACCGGGGGCGTCGGGTACTCGGACCGGGCGAGATGTTCGCCGGCCTGCTCCAGTCGGGCCTTGAGCTCGACGAGCTGCTCGTCGAGATCCAGGTTCCGGCGGTCGAACCGCCGAGTGGATCCGCCTTCCTGGAGCACGCCCGTCGCCACGGTGACTTCGCGCTCGGCGGCGTCGCCGTCGTCCTCGGCCGTGATGGCGATCGCTGCCGCGCGGACGGAGCCCGCGTCGTGTTGCTCGGGGCCGGTCCGGGTCCGCTCCGCGTTCCCGAGGCCGAGGTGCTGCTCGCCACCCGTCCGGTCGACGAGGCGTCCGCCCGTGATGCAGGCGAGGCCGCGGCGGCCGCCGCCGACCCGCCCTCGGATCCGCACGCCGACGCCGCACACCGTCGCCGGCTTGCCTCGGTGCTCACCCGCCGAGCGGTGCTGGCGGCCTGGGAGTGCGCGTGACCGGATCCGGCGCGCGCGAACCGTTCGTCGGGCAGGCGATCGCCCGACGCGAGGATGCGCGCCTGCTCACCGGCGCCGGGGGGTTCATCGACGACCTGCCCGCCGGGGATGCGCTGCACGTGGCCTTCGTGCGCAGCCCGCACGCGTGCGCCCGCATCGAGGCGATCGATCTGGAGGCCGCGCGCGAGGCGCCGGGTGTCGCCTGCGTCGTTGACGCGGCCGCGCTCGGGGTGGGTCCGTTGTGCACGCCGATCACCGCGCCGAGTAGCTGGTCGCCGCCGCGGCCGCTGCTCGCCGACCGGGTTGTGCGGTTCGCCGGCGAGCCCGTCGCCGCCGTGGCGGCGGAGAGCTCGTACCTCGCCGAGGACGCGATCGAGCTCGTCGAGGTCGAGTACGAGCCGGAGGACGCGCTGTCGGACTGCCGGGTCGCGGCGGACCCGGAGGCACGCCAGGTTCACCCCGGACACGCCAACGCGCTCTACGACCTCACCTACGACTCCGGCGGGATCGACGAGGCGTTCACACGCGCGGCGGTCGTGGTCGAGCGCGAGTTCCGTCACCCGCGGCTCTCCGCCTCGCCGATCGAGACGCGCGGGGTGCTCGCCCAGCCCGACGGCGGCGGGGTGCGGATCTGGTCCTCCTCGCAGGTCCCGCACGCGCTGGCGGAGATCACCGCCTCGCTGCTCGGCCTGCCCGAGCACGCCGTCCGCGTGCAGAGCCCGGACATCGGAGGGGCGTTCGGGGTCAAGGCGCACGTCTACCCGGAGGAGATCATCGTCGCCGCGCTCGCCCGCCGGCTCGGACGGCCGGTGAAGTGGATCGAGGACCGCGCCGAGAACCTGCTCGCGGCCTCTCACGCCCGGGACCAGATCGTCACCGTGCGGGCCGGCGTAGACGAGCAGGGGCGGCTGCTCGCGCTCGACGCCGACATCCTCTGCGACACCGGCGCCTACGGCGTCTACCCGCACGGGCACATCCTGGAGGCGCTCGGTACCCCCGGCATGCTCCAGGGCCCATACCGCTTGCCGCAGTACCGATACCGCGCCCGCGCGGTGGCGACGCACAAGGCGCCTGAAGGCGCCTACCGCGGGGTCGGGCTGCCCGTTGCCGCATTCGTGCACGAGCGATTGATGGACATCCTCGCCGGCGAGCTGGGGCTCGACCGCGCCGAGATCCGCCGGCGCAACCTGATCGCGGCCGACGAGCTGCCGCTCACCACCCACACCGGGCAGCGCTACGACTCGGGCGACTACGCTGCCGCGCTCGAGCTGGCGCTGGCGGAGATCGACTACCCCTCGTTCGCGCAGCGGCGCGAGCGCGCGCTCGCCGAGGGGCGCCCGATCGGCATCGGCATCAGCTGTTACGTCGAGTACACCGGCGTCAACCGCGACGTGTACCAGGGTCGTGGCATGGTGGGGATCCCAGGCGTCGACAGCGCGCACCTCACGCTTGACGACGACGGCGGCGTGTCGGTGTGGACGACGTTGCCGGCGATCGGTCAGGGCACCGAGACGACGTTCGCCCAACTCGTCGCCGACGAGCTGGGGCTCGAGCTCGAGCGCGTCCGGGTCGAGCGGCCGGACACATCGGTCGGGCCGCTCACCGGCACCGGGACGTTCGCCAGCCGGAGCGCGATCCTCGGCTCGGGCGCGTTGCTGGAATCCACGCGTGTCCTGCGCGAGCGCATGCTCGAGGACGCCGCCGCACTGCTGGAGGCGGAGGTCGCCGATCTGCGCCTGCGCGACGGTGAGGTCCACGTGGTGGGCGCGCCGCAGTCCCGGATCCCGGCCTCGGAGCTGCTGCGCGCCGCCTCCGGCAGCGACCGGTACCGGATCTCCGCGTGCTTCGACTCCGAGGCGATCGCCTATCCCTACGCAACCCACGTGTGCGAGGTCGAAGTCGACCCGGAGACCGGTGGGGTGAGGATCACCCGGTACGTCATCGCCGAGGACTGCGGACGGGTCATCAATCCACAGATCGTCGAGGGTCAGGTCGCCGGTGCGACCGCGCAGGGGATCGGCGGCGCGCTGCTGGAGTCACTCGTCTACTCCGAGGACGGCCAGTTGATCACCGGGTCGTTCATGGACTACCTGCTGCCGACGGCCGCCGAGCTGCCGCCGTTCGAGATCCACCATCTGCAGACGCCGGCGCCGGGCAACCCGTCGGGTGTCAAGGGGGTCGGCGAGGGCGGCACGCTGGCACCGCCGGGCGCGGTCGCGGGAGCCGTCTCGCACGCGCTCTCGGCGGAGTTCAACCAGCTGCCACTGCTGCCCGGGCTGGTCGCGGCGGCGCCGCTGGCGATTCGCCTCGCCGGCATGAGCTGAGCCGGCGGCAGGCGACGAAAATCCGAGCGATTTGGTCGGAATTATGGTAGGCTTCGTGGTGCGCTCCGAGAGCCCCTGCCCTTCTCGCCCCCCGAGCGATCTCTTCCGCCAGAAGGGCAGAAAGGCGGTCGGCCATGGCCACCGCAACACAGGAGCAGCGAGCTGGAACCTCCGCGGTCCGCGGTGAGTACACGTGCGAGTGCGGTCACGTTCTGCGTGTCTTCGGCGGTGGGCGTCACCGTGTGTTCTTCGAGCCGGAGAGCACACGACGCGATGACCCCGTGATGAACCGCGCGTGTCCGGAGTGCGGACGGCGCCTGCCGGGGAAGGGACGGCCCTACGAGCGGCCGAATGGGGCCGCGGTCGGAGAGGATCGATCATGAGCCACACCTCCTGTCCCGGCTGCCGGTTGCGCTTTGCCCCGGCCCTCGCCGCCCACCTTTCGTTCTGCCCGCGCTGTGGTCAGCCTGTTCAAGCGCTGGGCAGCCCAGATGCGGCGTTCGGGCTGCGTCTGTACACGCCCGACGACGCACCGCACCCTCTCCCCGCAGCGGTCGCGATGGCGATGCCGATCCCCGATCTCGGACGGGGCCGGCCATGACCGACATCCACATCCTCATCCAGCGCCTGTCCGAGCAGCGGCGATTGGCCGTCCGGCGTGCCGCCCCGGTCACCGGCGCGGCGCCGTGCGCGCGCCGATGGAGACGCGCTCGTCGGGCTGTGACAGGCGCCCTCGGGCCTGCGTCAACCGGCCGGGGTGAGCGCGTCCGTCGCCGCTGAGCCGGCGACGTGCCAGCCGTTGGTCTCGTCGCACGGGCGGCCGGGCCACACCCAGAGCTCCGCGTTGGCCACGTCAAGCGAGACCGTCGCAAGCGTCGTCCACCGGTCACCGGGCGCTCCGTCGGGATCGGCGTGCGCGCAGATCGATGCCGGGCCGCCCGAGTGATCGCAGAACGCCTCGCGGAGTGACTCACGGTCGCGCGGGACGCCGCGCCGCATCCGCCGGCGCAGGACCTCGAGCCGCAGGTAGCTGTCAGGCCCCCAGCGCGGCGCATCGTCCCGCTCGGCCAGGTGGGGGTCGAGGAAGTGGTTGGTGTGCAGCAGCAGCCCGCGCTCGGATGGCGCGACAAAGCGCGGTCCCTCCGCGGCGACCTCGGCGCAGATCGCGGTCGACCCGTGCACGGAGTCGCCGACCAGCGTGAACACGGAGGATGCGGAGGTCTGCGCGCTGCCGATGATCGCCACCGCCTCGCCCGGATTCCTGGCCCGGTCGAGCATCGTGCGGGCGATGATGTGAACCGGCACGCCGATCCGCCCGCCGTCGCCTCGGTGGCGCAGGATGTTCAGGTGGGTCCCGATCCCGCGTGAGCTGACGCCGATCTTGCCCAGGATCCCGTACTCGGTGAGCGTGTGGACCACGTGCCCGTCGGGGAGCTCGATCGTCCACACGAACCACGACTCGGCGAACAGGTCGTGCCAGTCCCAGGTCTGCATGGTGAGCGGGGTGCCCGTCTCCTCGTTGAACGCGACGACCGTCGTGCACTCCGCGGGGACCGTCGCTCCGAGGCGGGCGAGGATCTCGGTCCGTGCGTTGAGCGCGGCGATATCGGTGACCGGCACCCTCGCGCCGGCGGCGATCCCGCGGATCTCCGTCTCGGCGTCCGGGGCGAACCCGTCGATCGCCTCGAGCGCCTCGGTGCCGGCAGCGCGCAGGTCGACAGGCTGCTCGTCGAGGAGCGCGAACAGCTCGCGGTAGCGCTCGAGCGTGAGACCGATCTCATCCGCGTGCGCGGCGCCGATCTCCTCGCCGCGGTCGAAGGGGGTGGCGGGGGCGGAGACGTGCGTTCTGGTCGGCATCGCCACAAAATACCGCCGGGAGCGTGCACATCGAAACGGCGGGCGTCGCCGGTGCGCTGTGGGGCCGCGACCGCGGGGAGCGTCCCGCCCCTCGATGAGCGCTGATCAGGCGATGCGCTGCGTCGGCACCTGTTCGCGCGCCTGGCTGAACGTGACCAGCGTGCCGCGCGATTCATCCCACAGCTTCAGGCGCACGGCGCGCACGCCATCACGAAGAGTGAGAACCGGCACCTGGTGGAAGATCGGGTTCTCGTCATGCGCTCGCTGAAGGTTGTAATTGGGGATCTTGGCGTTGAGGTGATGAACGTGATGGAGGCCGATGTTGCCGGAGAAGAACTGCAGGATCTTCGGGAGCTTGAGATAGGAACTGCCACGCAACGCGGCATCGACGTAGCTCCAGTCCGAAGACTGCTTCCAGTAGGCATCTTCGTACTGGTGCTGGACGTAGAACAGCCAGATGCCGGCCGAGCCCGCCAGCAGCGACGACGGCGCCCAGATCAGCAGGAAGTCCTGCCAGCCGATGAGCCAGCACAACCCGGCGATCACGATCGCCAGCGCGACGTCGGTGCCCAACACGCTGTGACGCAGCCGCGGGCGCTGTGACCGGGTGGCGATGCGTGGGCCGATCATCATCGCGAGGATCGGCCCGAGCCCGAACATGATGAACGGGTTGCGAAACAGCCGATAGGCAAGCTGTCCGCTGCGGGAGCGCCCCGTGTATTCGGCGACCGTGAGCGTGGTGACATCTCCCACGCCGCGGCGATCGAGGTCGCCGGCGGTCGCGTGGTGGACGGCATGCTCGTGGCGCCACTGTCGGTAGGGCGCGAGAACCATGAGCCCGAGGACCGCTCCCAGCCACGCGTTTGCGCGCTTGGTCGGCAGAAAAGAGCCGTGCGTGCAGTCGTGGAACAGGATGAATGTCCGGACCTGGAACCCGGCGGCCGGTATCGCCAACAGCAGTACGACCGCCAGCGAGACATGGATCATGCCGTACATCAGGATCCAGAGCGCGATGTACGGGACGACGGAGGTCCCGATCTGCATCAGGCTGCGGCCGACGTGCGGTTGTGCATAGGTCAGAAGGGCGACGCGCTCGTCCGACCGTGAATCGGCGAACTGTCCCTCGAACGTCACTCCCTGCGTGCGCGCTGATACGCGCTCAGACTCCTCAACTGTCATCTCGCTCCAAGCTGCTCGTACTCGTGGTACAGGGCCGCCAAGGACTGGAGCGGTACTGACAGGCTACCCGGCTGCGGCCGTCCTCACGCCGGATGTCCCCACGGCCTGCTCCATGAGCGCCTGGTGCGGGCGTCGCGTGACGTGTATCGTCCGCGCGGCAGGTTGATCTCGTTTGCGTCGCTCCAGCCCCTGGTGACGTCCCCGATGTCGGGTCCGTCTGGAGCACGAACGCATCGCATACGGAAATCCACTCACGTTTCGTGGGCCGGTCGAGCAGGTTGAGCTCATTCGAGCGTGGACCGAAGGCGGCACGGCCCCATCCGATCAGGAAGACCAGACCGTGAGCTATCAGGCGCATGGGAATGTCGCGGTCATCGCACTCCCCCCACAGGTCGACGCCGTCGCAGTTCTCGCACTCCGCAGCCGCAGCGAACGCGCGCTCGTCGCCGGGAGTCGCGCGATCGCGATCGATCTGCGGGCAACAGAGCACATCGACTCACCGACGCTGAGCGAGCTGGTGGCGGCGCTGCACAGGATCAGCCGCCACAACCCGAAGCTGGCGATCGTGGGCGCAGACGTGCGTGTTCGCTGGGTGCTCGAGCTGTGCGGCATTGAAGGCCTGCAGATCCACCCAACGATGAGAGGGGCGCTCGCTCACATGCGCGGCAGCCGCCTGCTGCTCGCTGCGGGGTCGATGCGACCCCGCAGCGGGCGAACGGACTAGGAGGCTTTGCTGAGCTCGCGTTCGGTGTCGTTCAGGACGCCGGCGCGGTTCTTGTGGGAGCGCTCGTAGGCCTGCACCTGCTTGAGGCGCTCGTCGTCTCCATCGGCGAGAACCGACTGGATCTCGGCGACGGTCAGCTCGTCATAGCCGGGCCACGGCTCTTCACCGCGCAGCGGAGTGATACGAGCGAGGATGGTGCTTCGGTTCTGGTTGCGGCGCTCGTAGGCGTCGACCTTCGCGAGCTCGATCTGGGAGAGGCCGCTCAGCCTGGAGATGATCTCCTCCGCCGTGTGCGTGTCATACCGGGCGATCGCGAGATCGTCCTCTCCGGCGACCGCGCCCTTGATCTGACCTTCGGACTGCGTCACGCCGGGAACCCTGCGAGCGGTGCGAGCCGCGCGCTTGCCGGCCGTGGCGGTCTTCCGCGCGGCGGTCCGGGTCGCAGTGGCAGCCTCGCGCATCGTGTCGGCAGCGCCGGTGGTGGTGACGTCATAGGAGGGGTCGCCCTCGACCTCGGCTCCCACGACTGCATCGACGAGCTTGGGGAGCTCGCGCATCACCCGCTGGAGCATGCGCTCCTCCTCGACGAGGATCCCCTCCGCGAGCTCGGCGGTCTCGTCGTCGCCGACTGAGTGCGCGAGTCGGGCGATCGCGGTGTAGGTCGCGATCTCCAGCGCCTCTGTCGCGCACGTGTCCTTTGCGTTCTTCAGGAGCTTCTCCTCGCCGCCGGAGCCGCGCAGGAGATCCAGGGGCGTCTTGCTGAGCGCGACTGCCTGACCGAACACGTCCTCCCAGAACCCCACCAGAGCAGTGACGGGATTGGAGTCGTGGCCGAGAGCCTTCAGGCGGTCTCCGACGTGCTGTGCGTGCCGTCGCGTCTCGTCGAGATGCTTCTCGAGCGCCGAGCGGTACGACCCGCTCGGGGTCATCGCGATCTGGGACTGCAACACGCGGGTCAACGCGAGCTCGCTCGCGCGTGCTTCACCGAGGTACTGCACGACCTTCTGCTGCGCAGAGTTCATGCGAAATCCAATCGATCGAATGTCAGTGGACGCACCTGGTCTCGAAGAGGAATCCGGCAACTTGGCCGCCAGGTCTGCATCCTCTCGATATATAGACGAACGGATGTTCGAATTAGGTGCGCTTGCTCACCGTAAGCCGGCCCTGAGGTCACAAATCGACGAGATCCAGTGCTGTGTCACGACAACCCCGCCGTCGTATGGGAAGTCAGGCTCCACGACGACGCGTCGCGGTCACTCCACACGGGTGGCCTCTGGGAACAGGGGTCTTCTACCCGGCGTTGGGGCGCGCAACCATCAGAGGCTCATCCGGCGATCAGGTGTCCGTCGAGCTTGACCCCCAGTGCGCGAGCGCGACCGGGCTGTAGCTTGTGTGGTATGTCCATGGATCGGGTCGGCGCGGTGTTGGCGGCGATGGCCGCCGTCGATGGGGATGCCCCGTCGGTGATCGATCGGGTGTGCGTAGCGGCGATTGGGTTACTCGGGCTGAGCGGCTGCGGGATCTCGTTGATGGTCGACGGCCGGCTCGAGGGCAGCGCCGGCGTATCTGATCTGGGGATCGCTGCGGTACAGGAGTTGCAGTTGGAGCTGGGCGAAGGTCCGTGCATCGACGCCTGGGAACGCGATGAACCGGTTGGCGAATCCGATCTCGCGGATCCGGTCGGAACCCGCTGGCCGCTGTTCTCCCGAGCCGCAGTCGAGGTTGACGTGAGGGCTGTGTTCGCGTTTCCGCTGCACCAGGGCGCGATCCGGATCGGCGTGCTGGTGTTGTATCGCGCCCAGCCGGGGGCACTGTCGGCCGAGGAATGGGCTCGCGGAGCGGTGCTTGCCGATCTCGCCAGTCAGGTCGTGCTCGCGTTGCAGGCCGGCGCGCCAGAGGGAGAGATCCACGAGATGTTGGCCCACGAGCCCCCGCACTGGGCCGAGGTGCATCAGGCGACGGGGATGGTCTCCGTGCAACTCGGGGTGCCGGTCGACGAGGCGTTCGTCCGCCTCCGTGCCCACGCCTTCGCGCAGCGCCGCCCGCTGCGGGAGGTCGCGCGTGATGTCGTGCAGCGGCGGCTGCGATTGGAGGCCTCGTCGTGATCCGTGTCCTCCGGCGGTGCGCGTGTCAAGATGGGTCGGTCGGCGTTCGCAAGGGGGCGGGGGCCGGCCCATCACAGACATGACCCGAGAGCAACGGATCGTCCAGACCTTCGTCGAGTTGGCCGACACGATGGTCGATGACTTCGATGTCATCGATTTCCTGCACCGAGTGTCCGAGCGGTGCGTGGAGCTGTTGGACTGCGACGAGGCCGGTGTGCTGCTCGCGGATGCGGCAGGGATCCTGCGGGTGATGGCCTCCTCCAGTGAGCGCGCCCATGCGCTGGAGGTGATGCAGGCCCAGACCGATGAGGGGCCGTGCTTTGAGTGCTTCGCTCGGGGAGAGGCGGTCTCGAGCGAGGATCTGGAGGCCGACCGCGGGCGCTGGCCGACATTCTCCCCGGCTGCGCTCGGGCGGGGGTTCTGCTCGGTTCACGCCCTTCCGATGCGCGTCCGTGGTGAGACCGTCGGTGCGCTGAACTTGTTCCGCACTGCGACCGGTCGTCTGCTCGAGTCCGATGTCCCGGTCGGGCAGGGAATGGCTGATATCGCCGCGGTCGGTCTGATGCAGGAACGCACCGTCCGTGAGTCCCGCGTGGTGGTGCAGCAGCTCCAGGGCGCGCTCACGAGCAGGGTCGTGATCGAGCAGGCGAAGGGTGTACTGGCCGAGCGCGCACAGGTCAGCCTCGACGCGGCCTTTGCCCGCATGCGCGGCTACGCGCGAGCGAACAACCTCAAGATCGGTCGGGTCGCGCGTGACCTGCTCGACGGTCACCTCGACCCGGACGAGCTGATCCGCTCCACGTCTGACCACTGAGGAGCGGCCGGCGCTCAGTGCCAATGCCGCCGGCGGCGGCGTGCAGCACAGGTGTGAGCGCGCTCCGGACCGTGGCGGTGTGCCCCGGTACAGGCTCTGCTGCTCCAGAGGTTTCGCCTGTCCCCTCCTCGCGGTGGTTCCACCAACACCGCGTGGGTACTCCAAAGGTGACGAGAAAGAGACGCACACACGCCTGCCGGTGACATGCGTGACCAGATAGTCAAGTGCCTGACCGACATGCCCGGCACCGAAGAATGCGATCGGTCAACTCCGCGCTGGAGCTGACGCTGTCAGCGGTGATCAGCTGGCTGGGTCTCGGCACGGGAGTGCGTCCGGGCTGGACCCGTGCCGTTCTGAGCTTGACGCGGCCGGTCTGCGACGGCGGCGATCTCACCGCCGGCGTAGGCCGCGTAGCTGCGCTGGATCGCGATCTGGTCGGCGAGATACCTCGCGTCGTGCCAGACCCCCCAGATGAACGACGACCCGCGCCTCGACAGCCAGGGCAGACCGAGGAAGTACACGCCGGGCTCGGACGAGACTCCGCGGCGATGGCACGGCTTCCCGCCGGCGTCGAACGCGTCCACCTGGAGCCAGCCGTAGTCGACAGCGAAGCCGGTGGCCCAGACGATCGAGTGCACGCCGGCGCCGGCCAGGTCGAGCTCCCGGTGCGGCGTGGCGGCGGAGCTGGGCAACGGGCCGAGCTCGTGGGCCTCGGGTTCCTCCGGAAGGTCGAGGCCCATCCGAGCCACATAGGCATCGGCTTCCTCGAGCAGTGAGATGTAGTTGGCGTCGCCCTCGGTGATGTTCGAGGCGAGGTCGGGCGCGAAGCGCAGAACGCCGTCGTCGTACGAGCTCGTCATTCCCAGGAGCGTTATGCCGTTCGCCTCGAGCCCCCGGAAATCGACGGTCCGGCCTCCGTGCGCTCCGCTGACGGCGATCGTGACGTGCTCAGCGCCCTGCGGCGGCGTCTCGGCATCCCATTTGCCCAGCACGCCGAGCCACCAGCAGAAGTCACGGCCTCGGTAGCGCCGGGGAGGGCGATCGTGCGGACCGACGGACAGATAGACGCGCCGTCCGCGGGCCCGCAGCTCGTCGGCGATCTGCACCCCCGACGATCCGGCCCCGACGACGAGCACCGCGCCATCGGGCAGCTGGTCGGGATTGCGGTAGCCGCTGGAGTGCATCTGCACGGGTACCCCCTCAGCGGGCACGATCGGGGGGATCACCGGACGCTGGAACGGCCCGGTTGCCGCGACCAGGTAACGCGCGTCGATCGGCCCGTCGGTCGTCTCCACACGGAAGCCGGGGCGGCCGACATGACGTCGCGCGGAGACCACCTCGACCCCGCAGCGGACGGGGGCGGCGATCTTCTCCGCATAGGTGACGAAGTAGTCGACGACCTGATCCTTGGAGGCGAACTCGTCCGGCCCGACGTCGAGGAACTCCAAGGTCGGAAACCGGTCGTGCCAGGCCGGGCCGTTTGCGACCAGTGAATCCCAGCGGCCGGTGCGCCAGCGCTCGGCGATCCGGTCGCGCTCGAGCACCAGGTGCGGGATGTCGCCGGCGCTCAGGTGCTCGCTCATCGCCAGACCGGCCTGGCCACCGCCGATGACAAGCACCTCCACCGCTTCGCATGACATGTGTGAAACCCCGCTCAGGATCGGACCGTGTTGGTTGCGCTCGACGCTCGCGCACCGGCATCGTCCCCGGCAACGGGGCGGCCGTCCAATCAGCTTCGCGACGTTCTGGTTGTGATTTTCCGATGCAGCGCCCGCAGATCGGCCGCGGCGAACCGTGGCGACGAACATCCCGATTCACCCAAGCGCAACCGTCCCGCATACTCGCCGGCGATGACGACCGCCGACGACCGAACCGATCTGCAGACACGGATCCGCGACGCCGCGTGGTCGCGCCGCGACGCCGTGGTCGAGCTCACGAGCCGCCTCGTCGGGTTCGACACGACCGCTCGCGGTCCGGAGGACCCGCCTCGGCAGGAGGCCGCGCTCCAGGATCACCTCGCCACCCGCCTGCGTGCGGCCGGCGCTGAGGTGGAGCTGCTCGCCGCCGGCCCGGGCGTGCCCGGCAGCGAGCGCCAGGTGCCGGCCGACCTGTCGTTCGACGGACGCCCCCAGCTGGTCGCGCGGTTCGCCTCCTCGAGCGGCGGCGGCCGCTCGCTGATCTTCAACGGGCACATCGACGCGGTCTCCGCCGAACCGGTCGAGGAGTGGTCGCACGACCCGTTCGACGCGATCGTCCGTGACGGGCTCCTCTACGGCCGTGGCACGTGCGATATGAAGGGCGGCGTTGCGGCGATGATCGTCGCCGCGGAGCTGCTGGCCGAACTCGGCGTCCGGCTCGCCGGCGACCTGATCGTCAACACGGTCACCGACGAGGAGTACTGCGGCGCCGGCGCGGCGGCCTGCGTGACCGCCGGCCTGCGCGCCGATGCGGCGATCGTTCCGGAGCCGTCCAGCCTGCAGACCTGGGTGGCGTGCCGCGGGATCCTCTCCCCGACGATCACCGTCCGCGGAAGGCCGGGTCACGCCGAGGTCTCGCAGACGCATTGGCGCGACGGAGGAGCGGTCAACGCGATCGACAAGATGATGCTCGTCCTCGCCGAGCTGCAGGCGCTGCAGGCGGACTGGATCGCTCGCCCCGCCCATCAGCACGAGCTGCTGCGCCCGCCGAGCATCGTCACCACGATGATCAAGGGCGGCGAGTGGTGGGTCACCTATCCGGCCGCGTGTGAGGCGACGCTCGACATCACCTACCTGCCCGCACAGGCTGACGCGGGCGGCTTCGGCACCGAGGTCGAGAAGGAGATCGAGGGCGCGATCGCCCGCGCGTGCGCCGCCGACGACTGGCTGGCCGAGAATCCACCCGAGGTGGCGTGGTCGGTCGACCTGCCGCCGCTCGAGGTCCCGCCGGAGGAGCCGATCGTCCAGAGCCTGGCCCGGGTTGCCGAAGCGGTCGGGCGCCCGCATGAGATGGAGTCGCTCGACTCCTGGTTCGACGCCTCGGCGTTCAACCGGATCGCCGGGATGCCCGCGGTCGCGTTCGGTCCCTACGGCGGCCGCCGCGGCGAGCGGCCGATCCCGCACACGATCGACGAGCACGTCCCGGTCGACGACCTCGTCGCGACCGTCGAGACGCTCGCCCTCGCGGCGGTCGACTTCTGCGGACTTGTCGGCTGACCGCCCGCGCTCGAGGTGTAGATTCCAGGAGTGTCTCGTAATCTCGTCGAGCTGATCAGGCGCCATCACGGCGTGGATGCGCCGTCCGCGTTGGCGGTGTTGAAGGCGGCGGTCGAAGATCACGGCGAGGTCACCGACGAGGACCGCAGGCACGCCGCCGAGGTGTCGGGGGTTCCGGAGGCGACGGTCTACGGGATCTCGACGTTCTACGACGATCTGCTGGTCCGGCGCGGGGAGCGGCACGTGCGGGTGTGCACCGGCACGGCGTGCTTTGCGGCGACCGGCGGCGCGCACGTCGAGGCCGTCGCCGAGGGCCTCGGTCTTGCGCCCGGCGAGCGCAGGGCTGACGGAAGCGTGTCGCTCGCGCACACGGTATGCCTCGGCTTCTGTCACTCCTCGCCGGCGGTCCGCGACGGCGACGTGGTCGATGCCGGGCCGGACGCTCCGGCGCGAGCGATCACCGGCGTGTGCACCGAGGCAGTCGAGCCCGACTGGGTGAGCCTGCTGGCCGAGCCGGTCCTGACCCGGCCGGGCGACTGGTCGGGGCTGCGGCGAGCGCTGCGCGAGCTCGGCCCCGAAGGGCTGCTCGCCGAGGTGGAGGCGGCGACCGTGCGCGGCCGCGGCGGGGCAGGGTTCCCGGCCGGCACGAAGTGGAAGTTCACGCGCGCCGCCAAGGGGGATGAGAAGTTCATCGTGGCCAACGGCGACGAGGGCGACCCAGGCTCCTACATCGACAAGTATCTGATGGAGCAGAACCCGGCACTGGTGCTCGAGGGCCTCGCGCTCGCCGGGTTGGCGGTCGGAGCCGGGCACGGATTCGTGCTCACCCGCTCGGAGTATCCACGGTCCAAACCGGCGCTGGAGGCGGCGGCCGAGCGCGCGCGCGAGCAGGGTCTGCTCGGCCCGGACATCCTCGGGTCGGGGTTCGACTTCGATGTGACGATCGTTGAGGGCGCCGGCTCCTATGTGGTCGGCGAGGAGACGGCGCTGCTGGCGTGTTTGCAGGGGTTGCGCGGGACGGTGTCGGCGCGACCGCCGTTCCCGGCCGAGCGTGGCGTATTCGGGTGCCCGACGGTGGTCAACAACACCGAGACGCTGGCCAACATGCCGTTCATCGCCTGCCACGGTGCGCAGGCGTACGCCGAGCTCAGTCCTGATTCGGAGAGCAACGGCTCAAAGCTCGTCTGCTTCAACGAGCGGTTCGCGCGGCCGACGGTGTACGAGGTGCCGTTCGGGCTGAGCGTGCGGGCGCTGTGCGAGGAGGTCGCCGGCGGCCTGCGGGACGGGCGGTCGATCAAGGCGGTGCAGATCGGGGGGCCGCTGGGAGGGATCCTCCCCGCGTCGCGCCTGGACACCGCGTTCGACTTCGACGCCCTGGCCGGCGAGGGGTGCATGGTCGGCCACGGCAGCATCTGCGCGTTCGACGACCACACCGACATACGGGCGCTCGCCGTCCACCTGCTGGAGTTCGGTGCGGATGAGAGTTGCGGCAAGTGCTTCCCTTGTCGGATCGGCCTTCGCCGCGCACATGACATGTTCGCCGCCGACGCGCCCGTCGACCGCGAACGCTTCGAACAGCTCCTGGAGACACTCGAGCTCGGGAGCCTGTGCGCGCACGGCTCGGGGATGCCCGCACCGCTGCGCAGCCTCCTGGCTCACTTCGCAGACGAGTTGAGGCTCGCATGATCTCCGTCACCGTGGACGAAGCCCCGATCGAGGTGCCGGAAGGCGCGACGATCCTGACCGCCGCCAAGCAGGCCGGTCGCTGGGTCCCGACGCTGTGCTTCGACGAGCGGCAGGCCCCGTTCGGCGCCTGCCGCGTCTGCCTGGTCGCGGTGGAGGGTGCGCCCAAGCCGCTGCCGGCGTGTACCACGCCCTGCCGCGACGGAATGGTGATCAGCACCGAGGACGCCACCGCGCGTCGGGTCGCCGTCTCGGTGGTGGAGCTCGTGCTCTCCGAGCTGCCGGTGGCGCCGGCGCCGCACACGGAGTTGGCCGAGGTCGCCGGCCGGCTCAGGGTCACCGACGAGCCGCGGTGGCCGGGCGTCGTGCATGAGGTCGAGCACGACTTCCGCCATCCCTACCTTGCCCTCCAGCATGAGCTCTGCATCTCATGCGGGCGGTGCATCCGTGCCTGCGATGAGGTGCAGGGCGCGTTCGCGCTGACGGCGACCGGTCGCGGGTTCGGGGCCAATGTGACCGCGGGACTGGACGCCGGCTTCCGCGACTCCACCTGCGTCTCCTGCGGTGCATGTGCCGACACCTGCCCCACCGACGCCATCACCGAGATCACGCTGCTCGACGGCGTGGAAAGGAGCCGGGCCCGTGAGCAACGAGCGCTTTGACCGGACTGTCACGACCACCTGCGGGTACTGCGGCGTCGGCTGTCGCCTGGAGGCGAACGTCCGCGATGGCCGGATCGTCTCGGTGTCGCCCGCGCTCGACGGCCCAGCCAACGAGGGCCACACCTGTCTGAAGGGCCGCTTCGCCCATCAGTTCACCCGCTCGCCGGACCGGCTCACCACGCCGCTGATCCGCGAGAACGGTGAGCTGCGTCCCGCCAGCTGGGAGGAGGCACTCTCGCGGATCGTCTCCGAGCTCTCGAGGATCAAAGGTGCCTACGGGCCAGACGCGATCGCCGGCCTGGCGTCCTCACGGGCGACCAATGAGGACTGCTACGCGATGGCGCGGCTGATCCGGGCGGCGATCGGCACCAACAACATCGACAACTGCTCGCGCGTCTGTCACTCGCCGACGTCGTTCGCGATGCGCAAGTCCTTCGGTCTCTCGGGCGCGACCGGCTCCTTCAGCGACATCGATCATGCCGAGGCGGCGATCCTGATCGGCGTCAATCCGACGCAGGGCCACCCGGTCGTCGGCGCGCGGCTCAAACAGGCGGCGCTGCGTGGCTGCAAGCTGGTGACGATCGACCCGCGCCGCATCGAGCTTGCCGACTACGGCGTCCTGCATCTGGCCAACCGGCCGGGCACCAACGCCGCGGTGGCGCTCGGCCTGGCGCACGTGGTGCGCCGTGACGGGCTGACCGATGAGGCGTTCATCGCCGAGCGGACCGACGGGTATGAGACCGTGCAGGAGCTGCTCGACGCGTATACCCCGCAGGCGGTGGAGGAGATCACCGGGATCCCGGCCACCGACCTCGAGCGCGCCGCCCACATCTACGGCGAGGCCGGCAGCGCCTGCATCGTGTGGGGGTTGGGGGTCACCGAGCACAAGTACGGCTCCGAGGTGGTGCAGTTGCTGTGCAACCTGGCGCTGATGACCGGCAAGGTCGGGAAGCCCGGATCGGCACTGCTTCCGTTGCGCGGTCAGAACAACGTGCAGGGCAGCTCCGACATGGGCGCGCTACCGGACACCTACACCGCATATCGCCGCGTCGACGACGAGGAGACCGCACAGCTGTTCGAGGAGGCCTGGAACGTCCCCCTGTCGCGTCAGGTGGGCTACAAGATCCCCGAGATGTTCGACGCCGCGATCGCCGGCGACCTGAAGGCGATGTACATCTTCGGCGAGGACATTGCCCACACCGATCCGGACACCGCCCACGTGGTCAAGGCGCTGGAGAGCCTGGAATTCGTCGTCTGCCAGGAGATCTTCGAGAACGAGACGACGAAGTACGCCGACGTCGTGCTGCCCGCCTCGGCGTTCCTGGAGAAGTCCGGGACATTCATCAACGCCGAGCGCCGCTTCCAGCTGGTGGAGGCCGCGATCGACCCGCCCGGCGACGCTCGCACGGACTTCGACATCATCACCACCGTCTCCCGCATGCTCGGTCACGAGATGGGCTGGAGCACCCCATGGGACGCGCTGGACGAGGTCTCGCGGCTCACCCCGCACTATCGGGGAGTCAGCAAGCAGCGGGTCGGACGCTCGGGGGCACAATGGCCGATGCATCCCGATGGCTCGGACTCGCCGACGCTGTACGACACGTCATTCGACAACCCGACCGGCAGGGGCCACTTCGCCGCGCTGCCGTTCAAGGCACCCGGCGACGCGCCCGATCATGAGTTCCCGCTCGTCCTCGTCACCGGCCGGGTGCTCCAGCACTACAACGCCGGCACGATGACTCGCCGAACGCACAACATCGACCTGGTCGATCGCGACTGGCTGGAGATCCATCCCCGCGACGCCGAGCGGTTGTGGATCTCCGACGGCGACAAGGTGTCGATCCGCAGCCGCGTCGGTCACACCGAGCTGTATGCCCGAGTCACCGAGCGGATCGAGCCCGGTCACGTGTTCACGAGCTTCCACTTCCCCGAGGCACGGACGAACCTGCTCGTCGGCCAATCGGCGGACGTCAACACCAGCTGTCCCGAGTACAAGGTCATCGCCGTCGACGTGCGGCCGATGAGCGAGCAGCCGGCCTTCACCCCGGTGCTCGAGACGGTCAGCTGACCCACCGGACTGGCCCGCCCATCCCCCCAGGTGGGCGGAGCCGCCGGGGGGCCGCAACGCCCCGGCGCCGCGCGCCGTGTATATGGCACGGATGCATCTGCTGATCCTCGGGGACCCGGGCACGCTGGCCGACGCGATCGCCAGGCGGCTGGCCGACGCGGGTGGGCGTGCGTACGCGGCCTCGCCGAAGACCGACAGCGAAGCAAAGGCACTGCTGACCGAGAACGGCTGGACGGCCGTCGTGGTCGTGACCCACGACGACGCGTTGGCGCTGCGGCTGACCCTCCTGTCGGCGCACGTGCGACCCGACCTGCCGCTGTGGACGACGCTGTTCGACCGCACGATCGTCGGTCAGCTGCACAGCATCGTGCCGAGCGTGGGCATCATCTCCCCCGCCGACGTCGCGGCGGATGCGTTGATGACGTGTTGCCTGCAGGCCGGCGCCCGGCCGGTCGGCCGCTGGGGTCGCGGCGTCCGGCTCGTCGACGACGCGCTGCGTCTGCTCACCGCGGCCGGCATCGGCCTGATCGTCGTCCTCGTGGTCGAGGTGCTGCTGGCGCTCGCCGCGCTGCACGAGAGCGTCGAGGACGCAATCTTCTCCAGCGCGCGCGTGGTGGCCACGATCAGCGACACCCAGGCGGCCGCGCACGGCCCGGGGTGGTTCAAGCTCGTCTCAACGCTCACCGCGCTCGTCTCGGTGGTGCTCGTCGCCGTGTTCACCGCTGCGCTCGTGCGGCGGCTCAGTCGGCCGCGGCTGACCACGTTGATCGGGCGCCGCTCGGCGCCCCGCCGTGAGCACGTGGTGATGGTCGGCCTCGGCCAGGTCGGCTTCCGCCTCGCCCAGCGCCTGATGGACCGGTCGGTGCCCGTGCTCGCCGTGGAGCGCAACGTCTCCGCGCCGTGCGTACGCATGGCGCGCCGGGCGGGCATCCCGGTCGCGATCGCGGATGCCGAGGACCGCGAGACGCTCGAGCTCGCGGGCGTGCCGCGTGCGGCTGTCATCGCCGCGGTCACCTCCGACGATCTGGTCAACGTCGCGGTCGGCCTCGCCGCCTCCCAGGTCGGTCCGGCCGTCCCACTGGTGATGCGCCTCGGCGATGGCGACGTGGCAGCCGAGACCGAATCGCTGCTGCACCTCGGGGTGATCTGCGACCTCCATAACGTGGTCGCCGATGCGATCGCGGGGGCGGTGGTGAAGGGGGGCGATCGTTCTCGGCAGACGCGATAACCGTCCTATCGCGCCAGTGGCTCCTGGTCGGATCGGCGGCTGGTAGGGGATGAACGCATAAGATGGCGCTCGCCCGTCGTGTCCACGTCCAAGGCCAACCTGTCACCCGTCTCGGAGCTGGCCATCGACCTGGATCGCTCGAGCGGAGAGGCCCTGCACAGCCAGATCGAGGCGTCGATCCGGGAGCGGATCCGGTCGGGAGCCCTGCCAGGCGGTGTCGCGCTGCCCGCCAGCCGTGCGCTGGCGGCCGACCTGGGGGTCTCGCGCGGAGTGGTCGTCGAGGCCTACGCGCAGCTCGTCGCCGAGGGGTACCTGACGAGCCGCGGCGGCGGCTACACCCAGGTTGCGCTCCTGCCGGGTCCCGCTGCAACCGGGCCCGGAGTTGCCCTCGCCGCCCCGCCGCGCACCGCTCCAGCACGTGCGGTGGGCGCGGTGGTGGACTTCGGATACGGGCGCGGCAACCTGGCGGCCTTCCCGCGGACCGCATGGCTGCGATCCGTGCGCACGGTACTCACCGAGGCCCCGGCCGACCGCCTCGGCTACCTGGACGGTCGCGGCGCGGTGGAGCTGCGGACCGCACTGTCGGCGTACCTCAATCGGGTCCGGGGAACGCGGTCCGATCCCGAGACGGTCCTGATCACCAACGGCTACGCGCAGGCGGTGGCGCTGCTGCTGAGCGTGCTCGCGCGGCGTGGCGCGAAGCGGGTGGCGGTGGAGGACCCGTCGGCGACCGATGACTCCCGCCCGCTCACCGAGATGCTCGGGATGACCCTCGTCGGAGTGCCTGTCGGCGCGGACGGCGCGCGCGTCGACGCGTTGGCGCAGCTGCGCGCCGATGTACTCGTCCTCACCCCGTCGCATCAGTGGCCGACCGGTGGCGTGCTCTCCCCGGAGGCGCGCGCGGCCGTCCTGGCCTGGGCGGAGAAGAATTCAGCGCTCGTCGTCGAGGACGACTATGACGCGGAGTATCGCTATGACCGTGCTCCGGTCGGGGCGATGCAGGGCCTTGATCCCGACCGCGTCGCCTACGCCGGAAGCGCGAGCAAGACGCTTGCCCCCGGTTTCCGTCTCGGCTGGATCGTCCTGCCCCGCGACCTCGTCGAGGAGTTCAGCGAGGCCAAGCTGCTCGCCGACCGCGGATCGCCCATCCTCGACCAGCTCACCTTCGCCGACTTCATCATCCGCGGCGAGTTCGATCGTCATCTCCGGCGGATGCGTCCGATCTACCGAACGCGTCGGGACGCGCTGCTGGCCGGACTCGCGCGGCACCTGCCCGAGCTGGAGCCCGTCGGGATCGCAGCGGGACTGCATCTGGTGGCGTGGCTTCCCGAGGATCTCGACGAGGCGGCGGTCATCGAAGCTGCGCGTCACGAAGGTGTCGAAGTGGCGGGGGTCGGGCCCTACCGGATCGCGCCGAGCGCTCGCGGCGGGCTGATCTTCGGCTACTCCGACCTCACCGAGCGGGTGATCGCGGACGGCGTGGCTCGGCTCGCCCGTGGCATCGTGTCGCTGCGCCGCGGGGGTTGATCCTCAGACGCGGGCGACCGCCAGCGACGCTGTCGGGGTGGACCCGCCCACCGTGTGCGCGCGGCAGAGCGCGACCGCGGCGGTGAGGGCGCCCGCGATGCCGGCAAGCGCGAACGCCGCGACCGGGCCGAAGTCCTGAACGAGGATTCCCGCGACGGCCGCGCCGATCGCGGCGCCGGTCGCGTCCGCGGCCGCCACCCAGGAGAACGCCTCCGTCGCGGTTCCGGCCGGCGCGCTGCGATCGACCATCTCGTACACGATCGATGCGGTCGGCGCGATCGTGGCGCCGGCCAGCAGGATGACCGCCCCCGCGGCCATCAGACTGCCGGTGCAGAGCGTCAGCGCACCGTGGGTGATCGCAAGCGCTGCGATCAGCACGAGGAGCCGGCGGCCGCTGCCGGCGCTGCCCGCGAGCCGAGTCGCGACCACTCCGCCGATCAGGGAACCGAGACCCCACAGTGCGAGCACCGGCGCCGCGGCGGCCGCGTCGGCGAGATGCTGCGCGGTTGCGGTCACGCCGACTTCCGTCGCTCCGAAGACGACGTCCATCCCGAACGAGATCACGACGAGCGCCCGGATTGCCGGCGAGGTCAGCGAGCTCGAGCCGCGCCGCGGCTGGTCCGGGATCAGCGCGGGACGCCACCGGCGCGACGGCGGTTGAAGGGCGAAGGCGACCGTCCCGGCGAGCAGGACGAGCCCGCTCATGACCAGCGCGGCGCCTGGGGAACAGATCGCACCGACGCCGAGCACGAGGGGCGGTCCGATCACGAAGGTGACCTCCAGCGCCGTCGACTCGAGCGCGAACAGGCGGGGCAGCTGCGACGGATCGGCCACGATCGCCGGGAGCAGCGTTCGCACGCACGCCGGCAGTGGGGGCGTGGTGAGGCCGGCCGCCGCCGCGAGCCCGATGATCAGCACCGGCGAGGCGTCGCGACCGAGGAGTCCCAGGCCGATCAGGAGCCCGGCGCTGGCCGCCGAGCCGGCGAGCAGCACGCGCGTCTGCCCGGTCCGGTCGATCACCCGGCCCACCGCGGGCGCGGAGATGGCGCCGAAGATGGCGTAGGCGCTGCTCGCCAGGCCGGCGACGGCGAACGATCCGCTCAGCTCCCGCGCATGGACGAGGATCGCGAGGCTGAACATCGCCAGTGGGAGCCGGGCGATGAGAGAGCTGGCGAGCAGCGAACGGGCACCCGGGGCCGACAGCAGGGTTGAGGACCGGCGATGGAGGTTCATGGCCGGGACGGTAAGTCGGCATTGGACCTCTGATAAGAGCCAATCCTCGATCGCGAGAGGAGTCCGATTGAGAGGAGGGCGCGGTGCTCGTGAAGAGTCCGCAGACCTCAGGGACTGGCCTCACCGCTTCACCCGGACCCTCGGCTCCGTCCCGCGCTCTGGAGCCCACCCCGGGCTCCCCGCGGTCAGTACTCGTTCTTGATGTTGAAGTACGAGCCGCGGATGGTCCCCGCCAGCTTCGACTTCTGCCTGGCGAACTTGAACCGCGAGGCGAGCTCCTCGGGGATCTCCATCCCGTCGGAGAGCTTGAATCCGACGGCCCGCTTCCCCGCCTCGTCAATGGTGTACATCACGTTGATCGACAGTCCGCTCTCGTAGAACACGTAGGCCATCCGGATGTTCTCCACCTGGAACGCCGTCGCCTCGAGCGGGGGAGACGCGATGACGATTCCCCGTTCCTCGTCGAGGATGCGGTGGACCCACGCGATCGTGTCCTTCGCCTCGCTCGCGGGCTGCACCGTGAACGTGTGGCCGTACTTGTTCTTGAAGTAGCGAGACTCATTCGCTCGCAGTCCGGCGAGGGCCGCCGCGACGGGCGAGGACTCCAGCCCGACCGTTGAGACATCTGCGAAATCCACGACGTAGGACATGGCCCACTCCTGAACGTGCCGACGATGTGCGCGCTGACCTTACCGGTTGGGTGCCCGCAGGCCGTTGATCAGCACGCGGACGAGTCGGCGGCTCTGGCCATCGTCCGACGAGATCCTCGGCCAAATGGACGAGATCGTCCCACCCGGCACCGATATCGGGGCTCCCCGATCAGTCCGCCTGTCTCCCTCCGGCCATCATGCGGACTGCGCTGCGCCGCCGCCCGATCGAGAAGCGTTCGGCCGCCTGAGATTGCCGCTCGTCGCCCGACGTGATATTCCGGGGCGTGCCTGATGTCCGACTGCACTCGATCCCGCTCGGTGCGCACCCTGGTCACCCCCGACGGAACCGTCGAGGTGTCACTCGAGGACGTCCCGCTCGCGGCGCCCGGTCCCGACGAGGTGGTGGTGCGGATCGAGGCGGCGGCGATCAACCCCTCCGACCTGGGCGTGCTCTTCGCCGGCGCGGACCTCGAGCGGGCAGAGGCGGCGCAGAGAGGGGGGCTCCCCGCGCTCCTGGCCCCGCTGCCCGAGGCCGCCGCGCGGGCGGCGGCGGGCCGCGTCGGTCAACCGCTGACCGCGGGCAACGAGGGAGCCGGCACGGTGGTCGCCGCCGGCTCGTCGGAGGCTGCGCAGGCGCTGATGGGCAAGGTCGTCGGGGTCATCGGCGGAGGGATGTACACGGAGCTGCGCCGCATCGAGGTGCGCGCCTGCCAGCCGTTTCCCGAGGGGACCGCGGCCGCGGATGGGGCCGGCTGGTTCATCAATCCGATGACCGCGTCGGCAATGCTGGGCACGATGCGCGCGGAGGGCCATTGCGCGATCGTCCACACCGCTGCGGGGTCCAGCCTGGGACGGATGCTGTTGCGCCTGTGCCTGGCCGACGGCGTCGGGCTGGTCAACGTGGTCCGTCGCGCGGAGCCGGGCGCGGAGCTGCGAGAAGCGGGTGCCGAGCATGTCTGCGACTCCTCCGCGAGCGGATTCCCCGACGAGCTCGGCGAGGCGGTGGCCGCGACCGGTGCGACGCTCGGGTTCGACGCGCTCGGGGGCGGTGAGCTGATCGACCAGATCCTCGACGCGATGGAGCGCGCGCAGATGCGCGGGCGGCCGTTCGATCGCTACGGGTCGCCCACGCACAAGCAGGTCTACGTCTACGGAGGCCTGGACCGGCGTCCAACGACCCTGCGGCGTACCTACGGGATGTCATGGGGCGTGGGCGGCTGGCTGCTCTATCGCGCCCTGCAGCGTCTCGGCGGTGAGGCGGCGGCGGAGATGCAGGCGCGCGTCGCGGGCGAGGTGACGACCACATTCGCCACATCGTTCAGCGCCTCGATCGGTCTCTCCGCGGTCGTCGACCCGGAGATCGCCCGCGGCTATGGCCGCGCGAGCACGGGCGGCAAGCATCGGGTCGACCCCCGGCTTCCGTAGGAAGGTTTGACCATTCCCGCCGCCGCCGGTTAGGCTGCTCGCCGATGTCATCGCGAGCCGGGCGCTTCCGAGCGCTGATCGCCGTGTGCGGGGCCGCGGCGTGGCTGGCGGCGACCGCGGGCTCCGCCGCCGTGGCGGCCGGCACCCGCGGCACGAACCTGAGGCTGGTGACTCGCTGCGCGAAGCTGCTCATGGGCGAGCCGATGCCCGGCGCGCGCGCGGTCTCCGGCCCGGCCGCCCCGCAGGTCGCCGCGGAGCTCTCGATCTTCCGCGCGACCCGCACCAGCGCCGACACCCTGCCGGCGACGAGCGATCTGGATCAGACGCTCGCGGGTGCGCAGGCGACGACCTACGACCCGTCGGCATCGGTGCGCCTCAACCTCGGCCGCACGCATGAAGGGCCGGTGTACGCCATTCCCGCGACGCTCGCCGCGCCACCGCTGCCGGCACGTTGCGCACACCCCCGCTCGCTCGCGGGCTTGCGAGTCGCGTTCGCGCTGAGGGCCGAGGAGACGGGGACCGGCCCCGGGGTCTGCGTGATCACCACCCATCACGAGCCGGCGGGTCCTCCGGTGTCCGCTCTGCCGGGCAAGCTCCCGCTCCCCGGCACCAAGGCGCGGACGGTCGCAACTGCCGGGTGCGAGAGCTTGACGGTGATGTCGAGCTATCTCGGCACCCTCGGCGCCGGGCTGTCCGCTGCCGGGGTGCCGGTCGCGCTGCTGCCCGACGGGATCAGCTCGATCACCGCCACCCTCGCCGATGGGCATCAGACCACCGCGCCGGTGGCCGGCAACCTCATCGCAGGCGCGGCGATGGCGACGTCGACGGGCACGACGAGGCTGGGCAAGGTGACCCGGGCGAGGCTGGTGCGCCTGTTCGATGCCGGGATACCCGTCACGGTCACGGAGTACGGCCCGGATGGGACACCGATCGCGACCTTCGACCGGCCGGTGTCTCTGATCCCGGAGTTCGTGCGAGAGTCGCTCCTGCTGCTCCGGCTCGTCGACTCGTCGTCGGTCACGGCCGCCTCCACGGACTCATACGTCTCCTGCAGCGCCCGCACGCATCGGTGCGTGGCCGTCGTGGTCTCCTCGGCATGCGACACCCGCCGTCACCGGTGCGATATGACCCGCCGGATCATGCGCTACCGGTACATGACCCGGCGACCGCCCCGCGGGACCACTGGACCGGTCGTGCTGCCAACCGGGCGCATCCGCGCCCGGCTCACCCGCTACCTGGTCCATCCGGGGAAGCTCAGTCTCGTCCTCAACGGGACGCCCCACCATCGTGCCGAGGTCCTGGTCTCGATCAACTGCTTCTCTCACCGCGGCGGCGGCTCGGTATCCGGCACGAGCCGCCCGCCACTCCGGGTCGCGGTTCCCTCACGTACGCCCGTCGTCCGGGTCGGCCGTCACCGTCAGTGCGGCGTCGGCGTGCTCGTGGTCTCCTCTCAGCCCGGCCGCATCCAGGCCCGGCTGGCCCGGGGCTGATCCCGGTCGGCGGCGGCCCATGGGCCGCCGCCTCCGGAAACGGTCGTCAGCGACGCGCGCTGCTTGTCCAGCCGACGAGGCCGGGCAGCACCTTCGTGCCCTCCTCCTGGACGGCCTGCAGCTGGTTCGGGTCAAGCCCGAGCAGCTGCAGGACGGTCGGGGCGACCTGAGTGCCCTCGACCCACTGGCCGGAATGGCCGGCCGAGATGTTGCCCGGCGCGTACACGACGAGCGGGACGTCCCGGTCGGCGGGGTTGTCTCCGCCGTGCTCGGCGATCTTCGAGCCGGTCGTGTAGATCGTGCCGACCTGCGCCTTCCCGAAGACATCAGGATGATGCGGGTCGGAGCTCTTGACGCCGAAGAACGTCGCCGACTGAGCACCCGCGTAGATCTTGCGCAGCCCGGAATGCTGCACGGTGATCGTCTGGCCCGCATAGTTCACGGCCGGCGCGGTGTGCGACCACAGGTAGTGCTTGGCGAACTGCGCCGCCTGCTGCGAGCGGTCTGACAGCCACCACAGCAGCCCGTCGTCGTCGGCCTCCTGGACGATGAGCGTCGGGTTGCCCGGGTGCTTCTGGGCCCACGCCGCGTTGACGCCGGAGATGATCGGGCCATCGTCGATTCGCTGGAGCTGGCTGTTGTTCTGCGGCGACTGCCCGTGCTTGGCGGTGAGGATGATCGCCGTCGAGTTGGTCTCGCCCTGGGCCTGGATCGCGTTCATCATCTGCTGCACCGAGGCGTTGACGTAATCGAGCGCGCTCTGCAGCAGCGGCCCGGGCACCTGGATGCCGTTCTCGGTCACGTAACCGCCGGCCAGCGACGGCCCCTCCGTGTAATTGCCCTGCGCGTCCGGGCCGATCAGCTGCGCCGGGGAGCTCTTGAGCTTCTCGGCGGTGGAGACCGTCTGGAAGTTCATCCCGTAGATCGCCGGGGTCCCGACCTTCGGGCCCTTGCCGGAATGCTCATGGCCGTCGATCCAGTTGATGACCGCCTGGACCTTGTAGGAGTCGTACTGCTTGGTCGCGGCGTTGTCGTTGGTCCAGGCGCCGTCGACCGGGTACGGGACGCCGTTGGGCTCCACCGCCTGAGAGTCGATCTCCGGGGCGAAGAAGTCGTCGATGCTCTGGCCGCCCGAGCCGGGGCCGTTGAACGACGAGTAGATGGCGTGCTTCTCGGAGTACGCGGTTCGCATGCCGGCGTTGTGGATCACCTGGAAGATCGTGTTGACCCCCAGGAAGTCCCACGGCTGGATCGGCTGGCAGGTCGTCGGATCGACCGGGTAGGTCGCCGGGTTCAGACCCGACTGCGGGTGCGGGCTCAGATTCATGATCTTGCCCGGGTCGGTGTCATCTCCGTGCGGGTAGATCGAGCCGCCCTCGTCGAAGGACGGGAAGGTGTTGCCGCTGCCGTTGTTCAGCAGATCCGGGACGTTGGCCAGCTTGTCGTCGGGCGAGTCGTAGATCACATCGCCGCCCGGCACAGGGCCGGTGCAGTTCGTGGTCCCGGCAGGGAACACGTCGTGGTCGTACTCATCGTCGTAGTAGATGCCGGTGACCTTCGGATCACCGCCGGTCATCAGCGCGGTGCCGCCCGGATCGGAGTCGGACGGATCCGAGGTGTGGTCGTTGGTGTACTCGCGGCCGCCCTGGACGAGCTGGGCCAGCGCGGAGCCCGGATGGTTGGCCACATACCAGGCGAGATCGGACTGATGCATGCCGTCGACCGAGAGCAGCAGGACGTGCTGGATCTGGCTCGTGTCGGGGTGCGACGCGGACGCCGGGCCCGCCGACAGTCCGATTGGGATCGCCAGCGCCGCCGCTGCGGCGGCCACCGATGCGACCCGTGCTCGTGCCTTCATAGCGCCTCCTTGGGGTTCGGCCACGTCACGCACGTGGAACGCCCGATGACGCTCGCATCACAACCGATTGCAGTCGTGAACGAGACGTGCCCGCCATATAAAGCTCTCTCTCATCTTCGGGACGCGGACGCTCCGGTGTCCGGAGGGCGCCCCGCCAGCGACTACGCCAGGACGCCGGACACTTGGCTGTCCGCCCAGCTCGGGTCGGTGCCGTCGGCGACGAACCTGGGCCTGCCTCCCGGGAACGGAACGGTCTCGATCACGCTGCGCGGACCGCCGCAATCCGCTTTCGGCTTCGAGCCGGCGATCAGGATCGACCCTCCGGAGGGCGAGATCCCGTATGGGGCGAAGCTGGTGGGGAACTGGTGCACGACCTTGCGCGTCGCCAGATTGACGCTCACCGGCCACACCACCCCGCACGCCGCGCTCTCCGCCGCGAGACGCGTGCCGTCGCTCGACACGGCGACGGGCCATGCCGCAAGCTTCATCAGGGTCGACGAGCGCCCGCTCGCGAGCAGGTCGAGATAGGACTTGCCATCGCGCAGCGCGTGCTGGTACAGAAGCCCTTGAGGTCCCCATACCGGGTACTGGTTGGTTCCGCGCCGGGTGAGTTGGACGCTTGGATGGCCGGGCGTCACCGACCAGATATTCGGATTGCGCCCCACCTTGGCTACGTCCGAGTACGCGAGCTCGCCCGGTGAGGTCGGGGAGAACGTCGGACCTCCCCAGCCGCTCAGGAACCCGGTGGCGACGGTCGTCACCTGCCCGGTCGCAACGTCGATCAGGTCCAGTTTCTCCCGGAACGGCGCTTGTTCGGGGTTCGCGGCGACGACGGCGGCGACGGTGCTCGAATCCGGAGACCACGTGACGCCGCTGATGGTGTCGCGGCTGCTGAAGAACTGGTGGACGAGCCCGCCGCAGGCGGTGAACAGGCCAAGTCCGCCCGAACGATTGAACTTGGTCACGGCGACCATCTCGCCGTTCGGAGAGAGAACCGGAGTCGCCGCCCGCACCAGTGTGTGCCGATCCGAGCCGTTCGCGTTGGCCAGCCAGACCATCGCCTTCCCCCCGGTGTGCTTCGCCGCCGAGTAGGCGAGCTGACCTGTGCTCGAGCACGGCGCAGCGCCGGCGCCGGCAGTCGCCTGGCCGTGAACCGGGCCCGTCGGTGAGTTCGTGCCGGTGCCGGCGTTGCCGTTCAGGGACCAGACCTCGGCGACCGGCTGAGATGCGTCATTCCCGGTCGGCTGGTTGAACTCGGTGAGCGCGGAATCGGCGTGCGCCACCGCCGGCGCGAACGCCACCGCCGGCGCGAACGCCACCGCCGTCGCTACCGGCAACGCCACCATCAGCCGACTCAGTCGGCGGGCCAAGCCGAACATCGATCCCCGATCCCTCGTCGCTCCGAACCCGAGCGAAGACGATAAACCGCCGCCGACCGCGGTACAAGCGTCGCCGCCGCACCGCTCGGCGATCGGGTTCGTGGCGACACCTTGACCTCCGGTTTCCGGTCGGCTAGGGTCCGCGATGACAACGTTGTCAGTCGGGACTCCAGGCCTTGGCCGGTGCGGGACCGAGCCAGATGACCGGAGCATCCGTTGGCGAGGCGGGGGGCTCTGGCGAGCGTCCGGGCGCCGCCAGAACCCGCGGCCCACGTGTGGGCAGCAAGGAGAGGAACAAGCATGAGCCCGAGCTCCGTCGTGATCGAAGCCGCACCGCGGCAGTGGCGCTCGTCGCGGTCTCCGGCCCGAGCATGGAGGTTGGTCGTCGCGATTGCCGGCGCCGCCGTCGTGCTGGTGTTCGGCGCAACGCGCGCCTCGGCCGCCGCCAGCCGGGCAGGGAACCGCATCAACCCGGTCGACGCCCAGAGGGCCGCGGCCACCTACCAGGCAATGCAGGACAACCTCTACCTGCCGCAGGACCAGCTCTACGTGAAGAGCGACCCGACCCAGAACTTCGGGTACCTGTGGGATTTCGTGAACCCGTTCGCGGCGACGAACCAGATGGCCGCGATCCCCGGGAACCGCTCTCAGTATCACAGTGACATGGAAGCGCGGGACCAGGGGGTGATGAAGTACTACGACACGGAGGAGACCGGCCCCACCGGGCAGCCCCAGCCCCCGGCGTACGCGTCCGGCGTCCGGCCGCCGCTGGACTCCCTCCAGCCGACCTACTACGACGACAACGCCTGGGTCGGGCTCGACTTCATGCAGCAGTACCGGCTCATCCATCAGCACTCCGACCTGGAGCGGGCGGAGAAGGTGTTCCACTTCGTGGTGGACGGGTGGGACACCAGGACGGACGTCGCCTGCCCCGGCGGGGTGTTCTGGGAGGACGTGGCCGACTCTCCGCGCAACACCATCTCAAACGCCCCCAACGCGGAGGTGGGCCTGGAGATCTATCAGGCGACCCATAACCGCTACTACCTGACCTGGGCCACCCGTATGTATGACTGGGTGCGCGCCTGCTTGATGAACTCAGGCGATATGTACTACGACCACCTCGACGACGGCGGGACCGTGCAGACCTCCCTGTGGAGCTACAACCAGGGGACGATGATCGGTGCGGGGGTGCTGCTCTACCAGGTCACCGGTGACTCCACTTACCTTCAGCAGGCGGAGCAGACCGCCAGTGCCTCGATCAGCTACTTCGGCTCGGACGGCAACCTGTACCACCAGCCCGACGTGTTCAATGCGATCTTCTTCCGCAACCTGTTTGCGCTGGCCAGGTTCGACCATGACCGGGCCTATGTCCGCATGGCCGCCGCCTACGCCGACACGGCCTGGATCCAGGACCGGCAGTCGACGGGGCTGTTCTCCGACCCCGACCCCGGTGGCGGCGAGTCGCTCGAGAACCAGACCGCTCCGATGGTCGAGATCTACGCCATGCTCGCCCAGAGCCCGCCGGTGTTCGCCGCCACGGGCTCGACCAATCCGTCGGCGGTGATGGTCCAGCCCGGCCAGTCGGGGGCCACCACCCTCGCTGTCCAGTCGGTGACGGGTCAGCCGCAGACGGTGCGCTGGACGGCCAGCGCACCGTCCGGGTTCTCGGTGACCCCATCATCCGGCACCCTCGACCTGCCGGCCGGAGGCAGCGCCGAGACCCCGGTCACGATCACCGGCGGTCCTGCCGATGGCAACTTCAAGGTGAAGTTCCGGCTGTTCAGCCGGTCTGGGACGATCCAGCCGATCTCGACGCCGGTGATTGTGGCCCGGCCCGGAGACCTCGCGCCGTACTTCGACAATGCCGGTATCTCCGACGACGGCGACCAGGCCGCCGGAGACCTGGACGGTCTCGGGTTCAGCTACTCCGAGCAGGCGCTCGCCTCCGCGGGGCTGGCGCCGGGCGCCGCGGTGACGAGCGGCGGAATCCAGTACACCTGGCCGGCCACGGCGGCCGGCCAGCCGGACAACGTCGTGGCGGCGGGGCAGATGATCAACGTCCCACCGGTCGCGGGCGCCACCGAGCTCGGGGTCATGGGATCCGCGACCAACGGCCCGTCGAGCGGCACGTTGACGATCACGTACACCGACGGGACCAGTCAATCCGCGACTCTCGGATTCACCGACTGGACGGCGGGCAGCGCCTCCCTCGGCAACGGGGTTGCCGCTTCGATGCCCTATCGCAACAGTGCGGCCGGATCATCGCAACAGATCGGGACGAAGGTCTTCACGACCGACATCCCGCTTCAGACCGGGAAGACGGTGGCCTCGGTGACGCTGCCGGACGGCTCTGACCAGGGCCTGCTGCACGTCTTCGCACTTGGCACCGACAAAGGGCCGCTCACCACCGGCAGCTGACGCTGCGGCTCAGCTCCGCGACGGGACTCGGCCGCCGGCCGGGCCCCGTTCAGGGCGCGTCGGGCAGGAGCACGAACAGGCCGCTGATCTTGTCGTCGTGGTTGAAGACGACGCGGGCCTTCATCGGTCCGTGCTCGAAGATCAGGGGGACATCGGCGATCCGGTAGGGCCCCTTGCGGACGACCGAGCTGTGCCCGATCGTCTGCAGCGCCCCCGCGCTTGCGGTGATCTTCTGCCAGGCGTCGGCCAGCCGGTCGAGGCCGAGCTCTCCGCGCATCACCTCGTCCCAGTCGACGGTGACCTCCTCCCAATCTGCGGCGGCGACCTGACCGACGACCTCGGCAGCGCGGACGGCGAGGTGGGCGTCCTCGGCGGCCGACTCCGACTGGCTGAAGCGCTGCTGCGCGGCCTGACGGGTGATTGCCAGCAGCTCGCCGATCTCCTGCCAGGTGCGACCGGCGGCGCGCGCCTGCTGAACCAGCAGGCGGGTGGCCTGCTCGATCGCCTCCGCGGATGTGCGCGCGGACAGCAGGGCGGCCATCGCGGATGCGGCGTCGGGCTCCCCGCGCAGCGCCGAGCTCACCACACTGAGATTGTGGTCGAGGACGAGCGCCACCCGTGAGCGCGAGTCAGCGAGCTGCTTCTCATCGGAACCCATACGTCAATCCGATCTTGACAGATCGTCTATTGTCAAGATAAGCTTGACAATGGGCGCTCGCGCCCGTGACAGGGAGGAAGCTGATGGCCACGACCTACAGCGACCGCTGGATCGATCTCGACGACCAACAGATCGCGATCCGGGGCTACTACATCCCCTGGGGGACCAAGCGGATCCCCTATGACCGGGTGCGCCACATCACGCGCGTCCGGCTGGGCGCGCTCAACGGCCGAGCGCGCATCTGGGGGACTGCCAACCCGGGCGTATGGGCCAGCCTCGATCCCCGCCGCCCCAGCAAGCGTGCCGGCTTTCTCATCGACTACGGACGCTCGGTGACCCCCTTGATCACCCCGGATGACCCCGATGCCGCCGAGGCGGCACTGCGTGCCCATCTGCCCGCGGGCGTGGTCAGCGAGGGAAGCCGCCGGGCGCCGATCGTCTAACCGCACGTGCGGGCGCCGTCGTTTCCGGCGTGCGTTGTGCGGTGAGCCCGGCTCAGCGGTTGTGGTTGACGACCTCGACGTTGATCCCGTCGGGGTCCAGGATGAACGCGCCGTAGTAGCCCGGGTGGTAGGCGGCGCGCTCGCCGGGAGCGCCGTGGTCCTGGTAGCCCGCGGCGAGCGCAGCGGCGTGAAAGGCGCGAACGGTTTCGTCGTCCCGCGCCGGGAACGCGATGTGGACGTGCTCGGTGAGCGGCCGCTCATCGTGGACCAGTGAGAAGCTGAAGTCCTCGCCGGCGACCTGGACGCGGTTGGCGGCCGGGGTGTGGACGCGCAGCCCCGCGTAGGGGGCGATGGTCGTGTAGAAACGCTCAGCGGCGGCCGGGTCCCGCACGCGGATCCAGAGGTGATCGACGCAGCCGTCGGGCACGGCGCGCTCGCGCTCGGTGTGCACGGCTTCGACGCTGTTTCCATCGGGGTCGAGCAGAAAGCCGCCGTAGTAGTCCGGGCCGTACGCGGTGCGCGGGCCGGGCGCGCCGGCGTCGCGGTAGCCCGCGTCGATCCCCGCCTGCCAGAAGGCGTCCACCGCCGCGTGCGACGGCGCGCGGAAACCGACGTGCAGTCCACGGGTCACCGGGTGCTCGGGATCGGTCGGCCCGATGTCCCAGTCCTCCCATTCGACGAGCGTGGCATCCGCGTAACTCGGCTCGGAGCCCAGCGCCGAGAGGACGGTGCGGTAGAAGCGCTCCGACGCGGCGAGGTCCGAGACGGCGTTGCCGACGTGGTCGAACACCTCGCCGAGACTACTGTTGATCGCCGACCGATGGATCGACGCTCGCTCGTGACGTACGCTGCTCAGAGCGTCGTCGTCGGCGCGTCGGTCAGGGCGGCTGCCGCCTGCTGGCGAGCTCGCTGGAGCTGTCCGGCGAGCTGAGCCACCGCTTCCGCGGGCTGGCCGCCGACCCAACGGCGTCCGTGAGCCCACAGCGATCCCCAGCGCACGACCGAGGCCGAGGGCACGGCACGCCGCTCGCCGCTGAGCAGCTCGATGACGACACGCCCGTCGCCGCCGTGTGAGTCGTCGCCGCGCAGGCTGAAACCGGCAACCGACTCAAGCGGGAGGCGCAGGTGACCGACCGCGTAGACGGCGAGGATGCCCTGGGGCTCGATCCGGATCCCGATGCGACGCATCCGGGCTTCCCATAGCGCCGCGACGGCGATGACGATTCCGCCCAGCGCCCCGGGACCGGCGACGCCCATGCCGCCACTGAGGAGCGCCGAGATCACCAGGAGCCCGACGAGTACGGCCAGCGCCAGGCGGGCGGCGCGACGAAACCCGGCTCCTTGGTAGAGAGCCGAACCGCTGGTCGTTTGCTCCGACCTCGCCGACATCTCTGGATCGATCGGCCGCCACCGGCGGATCTTGAGCGCAAAAAGCCTCTGCCTGCTCAGCCTCGCGGCCATGAACCATGGCACAGCCGTCCTCTACGTCCGGCACCTCGAGGCGTGCTCCGCCGATGCGCCTGGAGCTTGACCACCAGCGGATCGAGCCGCTCGCTCGAGCACCTCGATGCGTTCGTCGGCGGCCGGCGGGTCCCGCGCCTGACGCGCAACCTTCGGGTTGCGCTAGGCTGCTCGCCATGGGAACGCTGATCTTCGTTCATGGCGCGTGCGTGCGTGATGCCGCGTGGTGGTGGCACGAGATGAGCGGCCCGCTTGCCGAGCGCGGAATCGACACGATCGCGGTGCCACTGCCGAGCTGCGGCGAGGCCGGCCCGGAGCTGGGGGACCTCTACGACGACGTCGCCGCCTGCCGTGAGGCGATCGGATCGGCCGGCGGCTCCATCGTCCTCTGCGGGCACTCCTACGGCGGGATGATCATCACCGAGGCCGGCATGGACGAGCGGGTGAGCGAGCTGATCTACCTCACGTCGGTCATGCCCGACACCGGCCAATCGCAGGGCGAGTTGACCGGCTCCGAGCCCGCCCCCTGGCTGCAGCCCTCAGCTGACGGAACGATCGGTGTCGACCCCGACATGGTCCGTCGCTTCTTCCTCCAGGACTGCGACGAGTCCACGACGAACGAGGCGCTGTCCCGTCTCACGCGCCAGTCGCTCGCGCCGTTCGCGCAGCCGCCACGGGAGATCGCCTGGCATCACAAGCCGGCCACCTACATCGTGTGCACCGACGACCTGGCCACCCCTGCGCAGATCCAGCGCACGCGGGTCAGGGAGGGAGCGCGCGTCGTCGAGTTCCAGGCGGGCCATCACCCTTTCCTCTCCAGGCCCGATGCGTTGGCGGACACCCTCATCGCCGCCGTGCCCGCATTGTCGTCAGAGCACAGCTCAAGCTAGGCGGCACACGTGCGGCTCTGAGGGAGAATCCACGCCATGTCATCGCACAATCGATCCGCACCCCCGCAGGGCGTGATCCCCGTCCTCGCCTACGGCGACGTCCGAGAGGCCGTCGACTGGCTGACCCGGGTGTTCGCGTTCACCGAGAAGGTCCAGATCGGCGATCACCGGTCGCAGTTGCAGGCCGGCACAGGCGCCGTCATCGTCGCCGACGCCACCTACGGGCGTCGCGTCCCCGCTCCCGCCGAGGGCGTGACGCACTCCACGATGGTGCGCGTGCGCGACATCGACGCGCATCACCGCCGCGCGGCGTCCGAAGGCGCGGAGATCCTCAGCGCTCCGGCTGATCAGGCGTTCGGTGAACGGCAGTACAGCGTGCGAGACCTGGCCGGCCATCAGTGGACGTTCACGCAGTCCGTCGCCGATGTCGATCCGACGGACTGGGGCGGGCGCAGCGTCTCGCCCTGGTGAGCGATGAGTTTGCCGGGGTGTGATGGTCTTAGGACCATGACCGACACGCTCCCTCTCATCACCGGTGTGGACTTCGTCTGCATCCCCGCCCGGAACTTCGACGCGATGACCGCCTTCTACGGCGAGACGCTCGGCCTGCCGTTCGTCAAGCGCTACGGGTCCCGGGACGGTGCCGAGTACCAGGCCGGGAACCTGACGCTGGCCATCATGCGCACCGAGGACTTCGGCGGCACGTTCTCCTCCAACGCGATGCCGATCGCCCTGCACGTCGCCGACGTCGCGGCCGCCCGCGAGCGTCTTGAGGCCGCGGGCGTTCGCTTCGTCAGCGACACGTTTGACTCCGGGGTGTGCTGGCAGGCGATCTGCCTTGATCCCGACGGCAATCCGATTTCGCTGCACAACCGCTACGCGCCGACCGACGCCTCTCCCGGCGATCAGGACGGGTGAGGGCCGCGCCGCAGGTCGCAGTCCGACCGGCGAGGACCGAGGATGCCGCGGAGGTGGCGGCGATCTGGCACCGGGGCTGGCAGCAGGGCCACCTGGGCAACGTGCCCGACGAGCTGGCCCGCGCGCGCACCGAGCGGACGTTCTGGACGAGGGCAGCGCAGCGGGTCGCCGACACCACGGTCGCCGATGTCGACGGGAGGGTTGCCGGGTTCATCATGGTGGTCGGCGACGAGGTCGAGCAGGTCTACGTCGACGAGGCGTCCCGTGGGACCGGGGTCGCCGCGGTCCTGCTCGCCGAGGCCGAGCGTCAGGTCCGGGCGGGCGGGCACGACCGGGCGTGGCTGGCCGTCGTGGCGGGCAACGAGCCCGCGCGGCGGTTCTACGCCAAGCACCGCTGGGTTGACGAGGGCCGGTTCGACTACCGGGCGTCAGCGCCCGGCGGCCCGATCACGGTGCCCTGTCACCGGTACACGAAGTCGGTCTGATTCAGCGATCGCCGGTGGCGGTGCAGCCGCCGGCGGCGAACGGGTGGCCGTGCAGGCCCGGTCCGGTGATCTGCGGCTTTGAGCCGTGATAAGCCGTGTCGAACCACTGCGTGAAGAACTCCCTCAGCCGGCCGCGGCAGGCCGGGCTCCGGTTGGGCAGCTGCGCGGAGAACGCGGTCTCGGCCTGGCACTCGGGTGGCAGCGGGTTCTTGCCCGGACCGCCGACCGGGTCGGTCTGAGAGGCCTCGTGCGCTCGGGGGCCGGGGTCGTCGGGCCCGTGTGGGTCACCGGGATGGGTCGGCTGGGCACAGCGAAACGATGCCGGCGTCCCGTCGACGGTCACCGACTCGATCTGCATGTCCGGACCGCCCTTCGGGTGCCCCGGCTCGCAGCGCTCGAAGTCGAGGCTCAGGCTCGACAGGCACTGGGTCGCGTCGGTCAGTCGACGCGGTTGCCGGCACGCGCGACCCCTAACGCGACAGCGTCAGGATGGCGGCGGCGTGCGCCGGAACCGGCACCGCGTACACAGCTCGGCGATTGGGCACGATCAGCGTCCCGTGCGGGGCGCCGGTGAGCTGGCCCGTCCGCGGCGACAGCGTCTGGCCCCCGAGCGTCGTGCCACCGGCGGCGGTCAGCGACGCCGCGCTGAGCAGCGACACAGATCCGGTCCCGCGGGCGCCTGCGGCGCGCACGCCGATCGTGCGGGCGGTCGGACCGACGTTGGTCAGCACGACCCGCTCGGACCCGTCGGGGGTGCGAACGGCGAATTGGTAGACGTGAGCCACGCCCGGGGTGGAGACGCTCAGCAGATGCGAGCCGGCCGGCGCTGCCTCGGCGAATGCCAGCAGACCGTAGTAGACGGGCTCGACCGAGACGCGCCAGCCGGCGACGGAGTGCCGGGCGGTGATCACCTGGTTGAGCAGCCCGTCGACCGTCTGATAGTTGACACCCTGGACACCGGCCCGCCACAGCGCCGGCAGCACGTTGAGCGCCCACAGCGCCTCCCCGAAGGAGTTGGACAGCCCGGCCTTGCCGCCGCAGGTGATGCCGTTCAGCTCGTCCACACGGAGTGGCTCGTCGTGGGCCGCGGCCGCCTTGACCATGCCGCGCGCCGACGCGGCCAGGCCCTGGATCGAGGAGGGGGCCAGCAACTGCGACAACAGGGGGTGCGCGCCCAGGGAGCAGTTCTTCAGCGGATAGAGGTGCACCGTCGCGAGCTTCAGGTGCGAGGGCAGATTGCTCAGGACGGTGCCCAGCTCGCCGAGCCACACCGTGCCGACCGATGCCGGGCCGGCGAGCGGAGCGCCCCCGAGGCGTGCGGCGATCTGCGAGAACTTCTTGCCGTAGGCGGCGATGGTGTCGTGTCCGCGCCCGCCATTCACCACCGACAGCGGGAAGTACTCGGGCTCGTTGCCGAGCTCGAACGCCTCGATCAGGTGTGAACCGATGTAGCGGCTGAAGTCCGTGACTTCGGCGCTGGCGATCGCCTGGCTGATGTCAGGGTCCTCCTCGAGGTTGACGCCGAGAATCGTCCTGGCGCCCACGGCGGTCAGAAGGGCCTTCAGGTTGGCGGCCCACCGCGGGGTGAGGGTCGAGAGGTAGCGCGGTGGTTTCATGCCGGGCACAGCCCACCACGACGTGTCCGCTGACACACCTCCCAGGCGCAGCTGGAACGGTGCACCGGGGGAGAGGTTCTCGAGCAGATGCTGGAAGGCGAGGTCCGGATCGGCGGCGGTCCCCTCGAGCGCGGAGATCGTGCTGAACGAGGTGGCGATCCCGAGAAAGCCCTGAGTGGTGGAGGTTGGCGCCACGGCGGCGGGACCTCCGGCGGTGACGGTCGCCCGCTCGGAGCGCGGAGTGCGGACGGTCGGCCCGCTCGCCGCAGCGGCGGACGCCGTCGGGGCGCTGACGGCGATGACGGCGGCGAGTGCCGCCACGCAGGCGGTCAGGCGGGCTCTGGACATGATCGCTCTTCCTGGGTCAATGCTGGTGGCGCCAACCGGGCGGGGCGCCCCGGATCACCCCCGTCCTCGACCTTAGTTGCCGGAAACCGGCGCTCCTGTGACGTCATCGACCGCAATCTGTGAGGATCGCGTGGTGATCGCCCGTCATCGCAGCCGACGGCGCACCGCCGCCATCGCCATGGCGGCGATCCTCGCGACCATCGCCCTGGGCGGCCTGCCGGCGACCGGACGCGGTGCCGCCGCCGTGCGCGGCCGCCGCGTCGTCATCGGCCGTTCCGGCGAGGGCCGGCCGATCGTGGCGTGGGCGTATGGCCCGTCGACCGCGCCGCGCAAGATCCTGGTGATCGGTGTGATCCACGGTGACGAGCAGGCTGGGCTGGCGATCACCCACGCGTTGCGCGGGCTCCCGGTCCCCGCCGGTGTGCAGTTGTGGGTGCTGCCGGAACTCAACCCCGACGGGGTCGCCGCCGACACGCGCCAGAACGCGCACGGAGTCGATCTGAACCGGAACTTCCCGTTCCGGTGGCAGTACTCGAGCGATCCGACATTCGACTCCGGGCCGCGGCCGGCCTCCGAGCCCGAGACGCGAGCCGCGATGCGCCTGGTGCGGCGGATCCGGCCCGCGGTGACGATCACCTACCACCAGCACATGGATCTGGTCGACGAATCCGGTGGCGACCGCGGCATCCCGCGCCGCTACGCGCGGCTGGCGCACATGGGTGCGACGTGCCTGACCTTCCTGCCCGGCGAGGAGACAGCGTGGTCCAACCACACCCTCCCCGGCACGACCTCGTTCGTCGTCGAGCTTCCGGCCGGAGCCGTCGGCCGCGTCGCGCTCGCTCGTCACCTGCGGGCGATCCGGGCGGTCGAGCTCGGAGAGCGCACCGGGCCGGCCCATCGCTGCGATTCCACCACAATCGCGCAATGACCGATCACAACGACGTGGCCGGTCTGGAGTACCTCGACGCGGTGACGCGCGTGCTCCAGCGCCGGCGGCTGGCTCAGCCGGAGCGTGAGACGTGGGAGGCTGCAGAGGTCCAGTGGTGGTGGCCGCGCGACCAGCATGAGGACCCGGCGGACGCCCGGGTGTGGTGTGACGCCGACGGTCCGGCCGCCGCCGTCATCTTCACCCGGTGGGGCGCGCAGCTCAGCTGCACCGTGCTCGCCGACGGAGGCTTTGTGCCCGCCTGGACCTACGTCGCCGAGCGCAGCGACCAGCTGCACCCGGCCGCCATGGACATGGAGATCGTCGACCGCGAGGTGCAGATGCGCGACGCCGCCCGCGCGAGCGGCTATGTCCCCTCCGAGGACACCTACGTCGCCTCATGGATGTACCCGTCCGAGATCCGTGCACCCAGGCGGCCGCTCGCCGGCGGCTACGAGATCGTCTCGCGTGCTCAGACCGGCGGCCTTCCCCACCCGATGGCCGGGCGCAACGGCCCCGAGGTCGAGACCCGACTGCGACAGTGCTCGCTCTACGACCCGAAGCTCGATCTGGCGGTACGCGCCAAGGACGGCACGACCGCGGGATACGCGTTGTTCTGGGCGGATCCGCTGACCCGGGTGGGGGTTGTCGAGCCGATGCGGGTCGAGGAACCACATGCCGGGCGGGGCCTGGCGACGCAGCTGCTCGGTGCGGGGCTGCAGCGGCTCGTCGAGCACGGCTGCACCCGGCTGAAGGTGATCGCCAGATCGTCCAACCCGGTCGCGCTGGCGCTCTATGCCGGTGCGGGCTTCCGGGTGACCGATGTCTCCCGGGTCTGGCGCTATCGGGGCTGGAGCACTCGTCTAGACGTCGAGGATCGGCAGGCTGAGCACGAAGCACCCGCCAGGGCCTTCGCCGACGGTCAGCCGTCCGCCGCAGGACGCCACCAGGCGCTGCGCGAGCGGTAGGCCGAGCCCGGCGCCGTCTCCCGTGGCGGAGGGCCCGCGCACGCCCGGCAGGAAGATCTCCTCCCCGACTCCTGGATCCAGGCCGGGACCGTCGTCGCGCACTGCGATGATCGCGCGGTCGTGAGCGGTCGTCAGCTCGATCGTGACCTCGGTGGCCGCGTGGCGCCGGGCGTTGTCGATCAGCGGTGCGAGCGTCTGGCGGATCAGGGCCGGGTCGCCCTCCACGCGTGGCATCGGGTCGCTCGCCCTTTCGACCCGGACATCGGGGAACTCCGCGAGCACCTCGGCGAGATCGACGCCGGCGGCGGCCGGGCTCAGCTCCCGCCGGGCGAACGCGACGAGCGTGTCGAGTGTCGTGCCGATGCGCCGGCTGTGACCCTCGATCTCCCGTAGCGCGCGGCGAGCGTCCTCGAGTTCCGCGGTGTCCCCGTTGAGCTCGGCGACGCCGCGGATCGCGGCCAACGGCGTGCGCAGCTCGTGGGCGACCTCGGATGCGAAGCGCTGCTCGTGGCGCCGGGAGGCCGCGATCCGCGTCAGCAGGTGATCGAGGGTGGCGGCCAGGTGGGTGACCTCATCGCGCGCCGGGCCGAGGTCGAAGCGACGGTTGAGGTCGTGGGCGCTCCAATCGTCGGCGTCGCGCGTCATCTGCTCCACCGGCGCCAGCGCGGCACCCAGCGCTCGTCGGGTGGCCAGCGCACCGATCAACAGGATAAGGAGCACGACGGCGATCGATCCGACCAGCACCGCTCGGCGCAGCCGCTGGAGCTGCCCGATCGCCACGCTGGCCACGACCGTCGCCACCACGCGGCGGCCGACCCTCAGTGATCGGCTGCCCATCAGCACCTCGTGCGGGCCGACGACGGATCTCGGTCCGGTGGAGCGTGCCAGCGATACGGCGATCCGCGAGAGCGCGCTCGGAGCCTCGTTCGGTCGCTCGAGGATGTGGCCGTGCGGACTCTCGATCCAGGCATAGCTGTCGAGCAGCTCGTCGTTGATCGTCGGGTTGATCCGCACGTCGCCGGAGCGGTCGACCGACAGGCTGGCAGCGACCGCCTGCAGCCGCGCCTCCAAGCGCTGGCGCTGGTCGCCGGCGATTGTTCCCGCCAGCAGGGCGTTGCCGGCCAGGCAGAGCACCGACATCCCGACTGCCAGGATGCAGGTGGTCACCGCGAGCAGGCGCGTGCGCAGGCTCATGCCAGGCGGTACCCGACGCCCCTGACGTTGGCCAGTTCCTCGCGCCGCCCGGCTTCGCGCAGCTTCCCACGGAGGCGCGAGACGTACGCGTCGAGGGTGTTCTCGGACACGATCGCTCCGTCCGGCCAGCCCGCGGCGAGCAGCGTCGCTCGGCGCACGACGGCCCCATGGGCGGCACACGCAGCCGCCAGCAGCCGGTACTCGGTTGGCGTGAGGGAGATCGGTGGATCGCCGCTGATCGCGTGTGTCGCCGGATCCAGCAGCGCGCCGAGCCGGACGGTGGTGGCACCGGGCTGAGGGTCGGCGCCGGCGCCGCGCCGGGCGAGCGCGAGGACACGAACGGTCAGCTCGGCGAGGGCGAACGGCTTGGTGAGATAGTCGTCGCCGCCGGCATGGAATCCGGAGAGGCGATCCGGCAGCGCGTCCCGAGCTGTCAGGAAGATCACCGGCGCGGTGACGCCTCGGGCGCGCAGAGCCCGGCAGACGTCACGGCCGTCGGAGTCCGGAAGACCGATGTCCAGCACGAGCACCTGCGGATGCCGGCGGGTGAAGGCGCGCACCGCGTCGGTGCCGCGATTGGTGACCATGACCTCGCAGTGCTCGCGCACCAGCGCGGTCCTGAGCACCTCCCGGAGCGCATCGTCGTCCTCGCAGATCCCGACCAGGGTCATGATGGGTGAGGTTCGCGCAGTGGCGGCGAGACGGCCGGGCCGGGGCCCGGCGGTCTCATCGCCGACTCAGGACCGCTGCGGCGCCACGTCGTGATCGGCGTGGATCTGCGGTGCGTGCACGTGCGGGTGGGGGAGGTGGGGACGGTTGATCTCATCGCCTTCGGAGACCTGCGTCGGGGTGAGGTCCGGCTTGCGGATCTGGAGGAATGCGACCAGCGCCAGGATGAGACTGAGGAAGATGTAGCTCGTCACGTGGACCCCCAGGTTCAGGCCCTGGTTGCCGTGCTGGGACAGCAGGTCGCCGGTCGACGCGCCGAGCGGCCGGGTCATGATGTACGCCAGCCAGAACATCAGCACCCGGTTGGCAGGGGTGAACCTCCACACCGCAACGATCACGGCGGTGACCACGACGAACAGGAGCAGCGTGGTCAGGTAGCCCATGCTGAGCTGCTCGGCGACGAGATCTCCGACGGCGGTGCCCATCGCGAAGGTCGCGCAGACCGCCAGCCAGTAGAAGGCCTCGCGACGGGTGGTCCGGATGCTGTGGATCGACAGCGTCCGCTCCACATACCACCAGGCCGAGAACACGATGGCGACCAGCGCGGCCGAAACGACCGTGATGGCGACCATGTGGTTCGGCACCGCACCGTTGCCCTCGAAGTTGTCGGTCAGCTGGGTTCCGAACACGCTGATCAGGACGACATTGAGCCAGTACACCGGGGCGATGTACCGCCGGCGCGTGAACTGGACGGCGAGCGTGACCACCAGGATTCCCGCGGTGACGAACGTGAGGACGAGCAGCGCGGTGTTCTGCGCGGCGACCGACGGGTTGCCGCCGGACCAGCTGGAGACGAGATCGTCCGAGAACGTCTCACCGACCGTTGTGCACAGGCACTTGATCAGCCAGAAGTAGAGCGTTACCTCAGGGACTTTGTTCAGCATCCGGCGTCCATGACCGCGCGCCGGTGCTGCTGTTGAGAACGAGATCATGGCTACAGGATCGGCGGCCAGTCCTGCGATTACCTGAACAGTGGACGGCCGGCGCCGGGCACGCGCTCCAGCACGCCGTGGTCGCAGAGCGCCCGAGCCGGCCGGTCAGCACGTTGGAGGCGATCCCGAGCTCGTACTGGAACTCCACAGTCGCTGGCTTGCTTGACAAAAGTTGACGCTCCCGCGTAGGCTGGCTTGCATGAGACAAGCTAGCCGTATTCGCAAGCCGATGGTCCTCGCGGCGCTGCTCCTGGCGGCATTCGTGATCAACCTCGACACGACGATCGTCAACGTCGCCCTGCCGACGCTGGTCCGGGAGCTGCATACCTCCAACACGCAACTTCAGTGGGTGGTCGACGCGTTCAATCTGCTGTTCACGGCGTCAGTGCTCGTCGCTGGGAGCCTGTCGGACCGCCTCGGGCGCAAGGGCATGCTGCTGGCTGGACTGTTCGTGTTCGGCGCCTCCAGCACCGCCGGGGGTCTCACCACCAGCGTCGGCGCGCTGATCGCGGCGCGCTCGATCATGGGCGTCGGCGCCGCGATGGTGTTCCCCTCGACCTTGTCGCTGATCTCGAACGTGTTCACCGAGCGGCGCGAGAGAGCGCTGGCGATCGGGCTGTGGGGCGCGACCACGGGCGTCGCGATCGCGCTGGGCCCGATCGTCGGCGGCGGCCTGCTGCAGGTCTTCGACTGGCGCTCGATCTTCTTCGCGATGACGCCGATCGCGGTGATCGCCGGCGTGCTCGTCGGCGCGTACGTCCCCCGGTCACGTGACCCGGAGTCCGCGCGGACCGATGGCGCCGGATTCGCCCTGTCGATCGCGATGGTCGGCCTGCTCGTCTACACGATCATCGAGGCCCCGGCCCACGGGTGGGGGAGCAGTCGCACCCTTGGCGGCTTCGGCGTCGCCGCGATGCTGACGCTGGCGTTCGTGGCCTGGGAACGCCGCCGCGAACGGCCGATGCTCGACCTGAGCCTGTTCGCCAACCCACGCTTCACCGCTGCGAGCGTGTCGGTCGCGATCTCCTTCTTCGCGCTCTCGGGGTTCATCTTCCTGGTGACCCAGTACTTCCAGTTCCTGAAGCGCTACGGCCCGCTGTCAACGGGGGTGCGCCTGCTGCCCGTCGCGATCTGCGTCGCCCTGGCCTCGGTCATCGGAACCCGGCTCGCCGTTCGGCTCGGCACCAAGCTGGTCGTGACCTGCGGCCTGCTTCTGATGGCCGGGTTCTACCTGTGGGCGAGCACGACCGCCGTGAGCACCGGCTACGCGACGATCGCGATGCAGATGGTCGTCCTGGGCACCGGCATGGGCCTCACCAGCGCGCCGGCCACCGAGGCGATCCTCGGAGTCGTCCCCAAGGCGAAGGCCGGTGTCGGCTCGGCGGTCAACGACGCCACGCGGCTGCTCGGTGGCACGCTCGGCGTCGCCGTGATCGGCAGCGTGTACGCCTCGCTGTACGCGGGCCGGCTCACCGGCTCTCTGCCGGCGGCCGCCGGGCGGGCGGCGCATCGATCGGTGGGCGCCGCACTGATCACCGCTCATCACCTCCTGGCCACGGGCCATCCGGCGCTCGCCGCCACGCTCCGCGCGGCCACGAGCTCTGCGTTCTTTGAGGGGTTTCACACGGCGAACGAGGTCGCCGCCGGGGTCGCGGCCGCGGGCGCGGTGATCGCGCTGGGGTTGCTCCCGGCCCATCCGACGGCCAGCGGGGAGGAGCCGCCGCCCAGCGCGGTGCCTCAACGCGCGTGAGATCATCGAGAGACCGGCATGAGCATCGTCATCGTCTACGAGCAGAGCGCGGCGGGCCGAGCCGCGCTCCTCCACGCTCACTCGCTCGCGAGCCAAGCCGGCGCGCGGTTGGCCGTCGTCGCGGTCGCGAGCAAGGAGCGCACCGACGTCGGCTGCGGATCCTGCCGGCAGGGGGCGGCGTTTCGCAACGAGCTCGCCTGCGAGGGCGCTGAGTCTGCGCTGAGCGAGGCGAGGGCCGTGTTGTCCTCGTGCCCGCCGTCGGTGACCGTCGGCTACGGGCTCGCCCGCGGCGCGTTTCGCCGCGCCGTCGCGCAGGCGGCCCGTGAGCAGCGCGCCGACGTGATCGTCCTCCCGGCCCGGGGCGGACGCCTGCGTCGCCGGTTCTCACGTGACCGTGCGGCGATGCTGGAGGGCCGCACCGCCGGCGCGGTGGTCGTGGTCCCAGGCGCTCCGGGCGCCGGGTAGGCGACCGCGTCAGGCGGCGTGCCGCGCTGCGGCCGATTCGAGCGGCAGGTTCTCGAGGATCTCGAGCAGCGCGTCGACGACCACCGGGTCGAGCTGTGTCCCCGCAACATTCCGCAGCTCTTCGAATGCCTGATGCGGCGTGCGTGCCGCGCGGTAGCTGCGGTCCGTGGTGCTCGCCGCAAACGTGTCGGCGGCGGCGACGATCCGCGCCTCGATGGGGATCGCGTCGCCGGCCAGCCCGTCGGGATAGCCCCGGCCGTCGACGCGCTCATGGTGGTGACGCACGATCGGTGCGATGTCGCGCAGCGCGTCGAAGCCGATGACGATCGACTCGCCGAGGGCACAGTGGTTGCGCACGATCTCCCACTCGGCCGCGGTCAGCACCGTCGGCTTGCCCAGGATCGAGCAGGGGACCGCAACCTTGCCCACGTCATGCAGCAGCCCGCCGAGGCGGCATCGCAGGACGGCCGCGTCGTCGAGGTGCAGCTGCGTTGCGATCGCCGCGGACAGGTCGGCGACGGCCGTCACGTGCTCGTGGCGATCGCGGTCCTGGAGGCTGGTGGCGTGGACGACGGCCCGGGCGAGCCGCAGCTCGTCGGGCTCGGAGACGTGGACGGCGGTCGCCTCCGCTGCCATGGCGAGCGGGCCGTCGGAGGTCAGCGAGACGCAGTTGCGCCCGCGTGCCTTGGCCACGTACAAGGCGCGGTCGGCGGCGGCGACGAGGCCCTCCAGGCCCGCCGACCGTGAGCCGCACACAGCCCCGATCGACACGGTCAGCGAGACGGACGAAGGACCGCAGGTGACCGGCGTCGCCGAGATCGCAGCGCGGATGCGTTCGGCCCTCTCGCGGAGGGCGACGTCGTCGACGACGTCGGCGAGCAGCGCAACGAACTCCTCGCCGCCCCAACGCGCGAGCAGGTCGCGCTCGCTGAGCCCAGTCCGGATCCGAGCGGTCAGCTCCACCAGCGCCTGGTCGCCCGCGGCGTGGCCATGGCGGTCGTTGATGCGCTTGAAGTGATCGGCGTCGAGCAGCAGCAGTCCACACCGATCAGACTCGACCGCTTCCGCCAGCACGGCGAACCGGCGGCGGCTGAGCGCGCCGGTCAGCTCGTCGGTGTGGGCGATCATCTCGGCCGCCTGCCGTGCGTCCTCGAGCTCCTCATGGGCCCGTTCCATCTCGGCGACCGTTTGGCGCAGCGCATCCTCCAGTCGGCGACGCTCGGTCACGTCGGAGACGATGCCGCTGATCTCGAGCGTGCCGTCTGGCCGGGCGCGGGTCGCGGCGCGGTCATGGACCCACCGCGTGATGCCATCGGCGCCGCGGAGCCGGTAGTGGGCGTCGGCCCGCTCGCCCCGGATCAGCCGCTCGTTGAATCCGTCGTATTCGGGCCGGTCGTCCGGGTGGACCGCCGCCTCCCAGTTCTCCATCTCGGCGTCCGGCTCGGCGCCGCCGAGCAGGCGATCTGCGCCGGGGCCCTGGAACACCTCACGTAGGGAGTTGTCAGGCTCGACGGCGGCCACGTAGACATGCTCGCCCACGACATCGAGCAGCGTGAAGAATCGATCGGCGGCCTCCTCCGCCCGCGCATCCGCCTCGGCGCGGTGCGTCACGTCGCTGATGATGCCCTGGACGAGCACGCCACCGTCCGCGCGACGGACCGGGCGTGCTCGGTCCCGGATGCTGCGGGTGACACCGTCCACGCCGACGACCCGGTAGATCGCCTCGGTCTCCTTCCCGGCGAGCAGTTGCTGGTGGAACGCCGCCCGGGCGTCACGATCCTCAGGATGGATCAGCGTCTCCCACAGCCCACCGCCGGACTGGGCGCCTGCGTCCAGAGAGCTGCCGACGAAGCGGTCGATCGAGGAGCTCGCGAAGCGTCCGACGTACTCACCGTCGGAGTTGATCTCTCCGACGTAGACGAGCTCCTCGAAGAGATCCAGGACGCCTGCCAGCGCGTTGGCGTCGATCAGCGCGCCCCTCCTGCGCTCGCGCTGGCGCCGTCGGATCAGTCGATCGAAGAACCGAAGTCTCATGACGTTTCAATATCGGCGGCTGCGGTCATTCTCCTGACTCAAGAAGCCCTGACTGGACGCCGTTCCTCGTGGCACCGCCGCCGCGCAGGAGCCGCTCGGCGTGGCGCTCCTCGACAAGCAGCTTCTGGCGGGCGCGCAGCAGGTCGAACTGCGTCACGAGTCCGTCCAGCTGTGAGGGGTCGCCCCGCGCGACGACCGGCAGCACGCCGATCTCACGTGCGGCCATCCGGTCGGCGACCGGGCGCAGGATCTCGTCCGGATGGGCGACGGCCATATCGAGGACCATCGCCTCGCGCGCCGTGATGGCCTCGTCCTTTGCCTCGAGCACCGCGGACCACGGGAGCACACCGACCAGGCGGCCATCCGCCTCGAGCACCGGGTACAGGCGCTGTCGCCGCTGGGAGGAGCCCTCCTGCAGGAAGTCGTAGAGATCGCCGAGCGAGCGGTCTGGGTCGACGCTGAAGATGTCGGTCTCCATGATCTCGCGCACGAACGTCGCCTCGAGCGGGTCGACCGCGTACTCGCGCATGACGTGGAAGCCGCGGCGCGCGACCTTCTCGGTGAGGATCGAGCGCTTGAGCACGAGCACGCTCACCAGGTGCGCGACAGTGGCCGCGATCAGCAGAGCGAGCAGACTGTTCTGGTCGTGCGTGAGCTCGAAGGCGAAGATGATCGCGGTGAACGGCGAGCGAGTCACCCCGCCGAGTGCGGCGGCGAGGCCCAGGAGCGCCCATACACCCGACGGGGCACCACCGGGCAGCGCATGACCCAGGATGCCGCCGAGGGCAGCGCCCATCATCAGGATCGGCGCGAGAATGCCGCCGCTCGTGCCGCCGCCCAGGCCGCAGGACCAGATCGCCAGCTTGACCACGCACAGCGCGGCCAGGGCGCCGATTCCGAGCTGGCCGAGCAGCTCGGCGTGGATCGTGCCGTAGCCGACGCCGAGCGCCCGGGAGTCGACCAGCCCACCGAGGCCGATGATCAGCCCGCCGATCGTCGGCCACCACATCCAATGCAGGTGGCCGGTGAGCTTCTTGAACGCGTCTTCGGCCCCGTAGACGGCCTGGGTCATCACCCATGCCGACAGACCGACGACGACTCCGATCGCCGCGGCTCCCAGCAGTGCGACGCCCCCGAGCTGAGCGTGCGGCGGGATCGGGAACAGCGGCTGGGGCGCGACCAGCCCGGCGTGGGCCATCACCATCCGCAGCCCATCGGCGGTTGCCGCGGCCAAGGCGATCAGCGTCATCGACCGCGGCTTGAACTCGAACGCGAGCAGCTCGACGCCGAAGAGCGTCGCCGCGATCGGCGTGCCGAACACCGCGCTCATACCCGCCGACGCGCCGGCCACGAGCAGGCTGCGTCGCTGCACGGCGGTCAGGTGGAACAGCTGACCCACGATCGACCCAACCGCCCCGCCGGTGAGGATGATCGGGCCCTCGGCGCCGAACGGACCACCGGTGCCGATGCTGATCGCGCTGGAGATCGGCTTGAGCACGGCCAGTCGGGGCTGCACCTGGCTGCCGTTGATGAGGATCCGCTCCATCGCCTCCGGGATCCCGTGCCCGCGGATCTGCTCTGACCCGAAGCGGGCCATGAGGCCGACGATCAGCCCGCCCCCGACCGGGATCACGATCGCAAGCACGCCGAGCGTGTTCCCGTTCGGCGAGGCGAGATGGACGCTGAGCCGCTGGAAGTAGAAGAGGTTCGTGAAGAACCCGATCATGTCCAGCAGCACGAGTGACACGCCGGCAGCCAGCGCGCCGACGGCCACCGCGACCGGCACCAACCAGAGCAGGGCCGGGCTCGCGGTGAAGTCCCCGAGCGCCCTGTCGGTGTCGGTGGCCGGCTGGTCAGGAATTTCCATCGCGGGGCGATATTATCGCGACAAGATCAATGTCCCTGCCTGACGAGTCATACGCTCAGTTGCTCGCGCTCCGGACCGGGCTGCGTCGCTTCCAGCGCTGGAGCGAGCAGCAGGCCGCAGACGCAGGGCTGACCCCGGCCCAGCATCAGCTCCTGCTTGCCATCCGCGGCCACTCGGACCCACGCGGGCCGACGATTGGCGAGGTCGCCGACTACCTGCTGCTCCGCCACCACTCGACGGTCGGCCTGGTCGATCGCGCCGACGCGGCGGGTCTGGTCACGCGCGAGCGCGACGCGGAGGACCACCGGGTGGTTCGGCTGCATCTCACCGGCGCGGGCGCTGATCGCCTGGAGGCGCTGTCCGCGCTGCACCTCCAGGAGATCGAGCGCCTCTCCCTCAGCGCTGCCTGGTGACGTTGAAGCTGAGCCCGGTGCTGGACTGCGTGAACGTCGCGCGGCCGGCGGACGCGGAGGAGCTGGTCCAGCCGGGGGTCGTCCGGCCGGTCCCCGCCAGGAAGCCGGCGAGGTCCGCGGACGCGGTGCCGCAGGCCATGTTCGGGCTGGACACCCTGTAGCCGCCGGCGGGCAGGAATGCGCTGCCGGCGCGGTCGTTGTGCAGGACGGTGAAGCCGATGCCCGCGCAGCCTCTGGTCTGGACCGAGCGTCCGCCGGGCGAGCCGGGGGAGACAACCCGGAGAATGTCGGTGGAGGCGACCTGACGGTTGCCGAAGCGCAGCAGGACCGGATAGACGCCCGGCTTGGCGGTCGACGAGACGCGGACGGTCGTCTGGTAGATCCCCTCGACCAGGGCCGGGGTCTGGACCGCGGGCACGCCGTTGACCGACCGGCCGGACGCGAACGCGTTCGACATGATCGTCAGGTTCTTGCCGGCGCGAGCGTAGGCCAGGCCGGAGATGGCCAGCGTCTGGCCGGGCTTGATGGTCAGGTCGCTGAAGCCGATCGTGAACGGCGCGCTCTTGGCCTGGATCGCGGCAGGGGTCATCGGGGCACCGCCCGAGGTCGCGGCCAGCGCCGGTGCGGCGACGCCGAGAGTCGCCGCGGCGACCGCGCCGAGGCCGGCGAGCTTGACGGGCGAGATGCGGTGAAGTGACCTGGTCGACATGGGGATCTCCTTGGTTCGCTGGCCTGTGGGGAAGGCCGGTTCGTTGGTGATCTCCACGGTCTCACCGCGGGGCCGCTGCGCCGTTCGTAGTCGACTACGACATTGCCGAGCGACGACTACGACGGCGTGACCGCCCCCGCCGGCGCCGCCGGTTTCCGATCGCCGCCGGGACGAGGCTGAACGCGACCAGCGCGAGCACGACGACCACCCCCACGGCAAGTGCGCCGGGCCCGGGGGCGATGATCAGCGCGATCAGGGCCAGCGCGACCCCGCAGGTCAGTTCGACCGCGAGCGGTGAGAGCTTCACAGCGGCAACCTCCGCCAGACGGCGCGGGGCAGCGCCCGCAGGATCGTGAACAGGACGCGCAGCTCGCCGGGCGCCCACACGGTGTCACGCCCGGCGGCCAGGCCACGGACGGTCGCCTCGGCGACAGCCGCGGGCAGAGTGGCCAGTGGCGGGCTCGGCAGCCCCGCGGTCATGCGGCCGGTGACGAACCCCGGCCGGACGACGACGGTCCGCACCCCGCGCTCCCGAGCCGCGTCCCCGAGCCCGACCGCGAGCGCGTCGAGCCCCGCCTTGGCGGCGCCGTAGAAGGGGTTGCTCGCCCGCACGCGCACGCCCGCGACCGACGAGAGCACGACGAGCGTCCCGGCGGACCGCGCGCACAGCTCGCGCAGCGCGGCCTGCGCCAGGCCGCCTGCGAGCACAAAGTTGATGCGCATCACCTCCGCAGCCTGTGCCGGATCGGCCTCGATGCCCTCCTGACCGCCGAGCAGTCCGACGGCGAGCACGACGAGCTCGATCCCGCCGAGCGTCTCAGCCGCCCGCCGCACCGCCGCTTCCTGCTCGCTGGGTGAATCGAGCGCTCCGCAGATCACCGTGGCCTCGACCTGGGCCCCGGTTCGCAGCTCGGCGGCCGCCCGTGCCAGGCCGTCCGGATCACGGCCGACGAGCGCCGCTGCCACCGGCCGGTCGGCCGCCAGGCGTCGCACGATCGCCTGACCGATCTCCGAGCTGCCCCCGAGCAGCACGACGCGCTGCGGAATCGCGCTCACGCCTGCACCAGGCCGGTCCGGCGCGCGAGATCCGACTGCCAGCGTCGCTCCGGGTCGACGCGGTCACGCACTGCCCGCCACTGCGGCAGCCGCGGGTACATCGCGGCCGTCGTCTCGGCGTCCAGCCGCGCGTCCTTCGCGAGATACACACGGCCGCCCGCCTCGATCACGATGCGATCGAGCTCGGCGAGCAGCTCGCTCAGTCCGGGCGCGCGCCGCGGCATGTCGAGCGCGAGCGTCCAACCCCGCAACGGGAACGACAACGGCGATGGGCTCTCGGCGCCGAGGTCCTTCAGTACCGCCAGGTAACAGGGCGGCGGCGCAGCGCGCAGCCGCTCGAGCACCAGCTGGAGCGCGCGCTCGCGTCCACGCGGGACGACGCACTGGTACTGGACGAGGCCAGTCGGTCCATAGAGGCGAGGCCAGGCGTCGAGCGCGTCGAGGGGGAACATGTGCGTGCTGTAGCGCTCGCGCCGCCCGCGGGCGGCGCGCGGCGTGGCCGCAAAGCGTCGCGCGTTGAACGCACGGACCGTTTCGGGTCGCAGGGCGCCGGAGGGCCACCAGTTCGGCACCCTCGCCTTGGCATTGACCGTGACCGTCGAACCGCGGCGGCGGCCGCCGGCGGGGCCGACGATCGCGGCGCGGGTGACCACGCCCCGGGCCAGTCGCCGGCCGAGCAGGTCAAGCCAGGCGACCCGGTGCGGACCGCCGTCGGTGTCGTCGAGCAGCGCAAGCGCGCTGTCGATGTCATCGACTCGGTCGACGCTCACGCGCAGCTCCGCGTTCACCGGGGCGCGCACGAGCTCGATCTCGGCCCACATCACCACCCCGGTGAGACCCATGCCGCCGATCGTCGCGTCGAGCAGCTCGGGGCTGCGCTCGCGGCTGAGCTCGAGCGACTCGCCGTCCGCGGTGACCAGTCCCAGCGAGCGGACGTGACGACCGAACGAGCCGGCGGTGCCGTGGTTCTTGCCGTGGACGTCGCAGGCGATCGCTCCGCCGACGGTGACGTGCTGGGTACCGGGGACCACGGGCAACAGCCACCCGGTGGGCGCGAGCTCGTCGAGCAGCTGGTCGAGCGTGGCGCCCGCGCCCGCGCGGAGCGTTCCGAGCTCCGCGTCGAGCTCGGTCCGGCGGCAGGGGCGCAGGTCCAGCACCAGGCCGCCGTCGCACTGGGCGGCGTCGCCGTAGCTGCGGCCCATCCCGCGGCAGATCACGGGGCCGCCGGTCTGGGCGAGTACCGCCGTCAGCTGCAGCTCGTCGGCGATCGGAAGCAGATCCGCCCGGACCCCGTGCCCGCCGCCCCAGCCGTGCAGCCGCGCCGGCCTGGAGCCCGCAGGCGCGTCGCGTCCGGGCGCCTGTGCGGGCTCAGACAGTCGCATTGACGCTCAGCGCGAACAGGACGATCCAGACCGCCACGCCGCAGGCGAGCAGGCGATCGGTGAAGACGAGCTGTTCGGGCGTCTCGGCCGCGCCGCGGGCCGCGAGCCGGCCGTAGCGCGCCAGTGACGCCGCGAACGGCGCGAACGTCAGCGCCCGCCACGGCAGATCGCCGGGGTCGGGACCCGAGAGAACCCAGGCGGCGTAGGCGGCGGTCGCGCCGAGAGCGCTCAGCACCAGGACGCCGCGCAGGCCACGCACCGAATACCGGCGCAGCACGCGCCGCATCGAGTCGCCGAACTCGACGGCGCGCACGAGCTCCCCAAGGCGCTTGCCGGTCGCCGCGAACACTGCGGCGAAGCTGACCACGAGCAGGAACCAGATCGACAATGGTGTCGGCCCGGCCGCACCGCCGGCGAGCGCGCGCAGCACGAAGCCGCCTGCGAGCGCGGCGAGCTCCAGCACCGGTACCGCCCGCCACACCATCGAATAGCTCACGGTGAGCACGGCATAGCCCGCGCCGGCAGCGAGCAGCCAGGGGGAGATCGCCAGGCAGACCGCGAGACCGGCGGCCAACCAGACGAGGCCTGCCAGCGTCGCCGCCCGCGGACTGACCTCACGGGCGGCGACCGGTCGAAGCCGCTTACGCGGATGGCCGCGGTCCTCGTGATGGTCGTGCACGTCGTTGAGCGCGTAGATCCCCGCCGAGATGAGGCAGAACGCCGCGCCCGCGGCGAGCACGTGCCCGAGCACGTCGTCGCGGCCCAGCGCTCCGGCCGCGCCCGCAGCGGCGACCACGAGCAGGTTCTTCATCCATTGCCGCGGCCGCGCGAGCGCGGCGACCCCTCGGACCCGGCCGCGGCGTGGAGTCGGGAGCAGCGCCGTCGTGGACGGGGCTGCGGTGATCGACGCGTCGGCTTCTGACATCGCCCGGCCGACCGTATGGAGGCGGGCTCAACCACGCCTGACGGGGGAGTGAGGGCTCTCTCATTGAGCTTTTATCCCGCTACCGCGACCCTGCGCGACGGTGTGAGAGCGATGGCCACCCGCATCCCCACCCGGCGGCGCGTCCGTCCGCGCCGCGTCATCGCGATCGCTGCCTGCCTCTCGCTGATCCCGGTGCTGATCTCCTACGGCTCGATGCTCACCGCGCGCTCGAACTCGAGCCTCGGGGTCAGGACGGTCGAGTGGTTGCGCGCCAACGGCGCCCGCGGGCTCGTTGATCGGGTGGAAACGCTCTACTACACCCTCAACGCGCCGGCCAGAGGCGGCCCGGCATTGCACGCACTGCCCCACCAGCCCGGCCTGGGGTCGGGCGTGGCGGTGAGCGCCGGCGCTCCCTCCCGCACGCACCGCCGTCGCCGGCCCGTGATCGTGCGCCCGGCGCCGATCACGCCCGTCATCCATCCGGCGCTGCCTGGCGAGGGGCGCTGGCGCAGGACGTTCGCCGACGGCGGCCGCCAACCGCCGCTGCTGATCACGAGCTTCCGTCCCGAGGCCGCGTACCCGCGGCTGGTCGCCGGCGTCGCCTGGATCGATCAGGCCCGGACGTCGATCTGGCTGTACCCGGGGATCCAGGAACCGGCGGTCACGATGTCCTCACGCGGGCCGGAAGAGGTCCCGACCGACCGCCGTCGTCATCTGCTCGCGACGTTCAATTCCGCCTTCAAGCTCGCCGATTCCGGCGGCGGGTTCGCCAGCGGCGGGCACACCTACGCGACGATGAAGAACGGTTTGGCGACAGTGCTGCGCTACCGCGACGGGCGGGTGGGGGTCGTCGATTGGGAGGGGGGTGCCGCCGTCGGCCGCAACATCGTCTACGCGCGTCAGAACCTGGCGCTGATCGTCAATCACGGCCGGCTGAACCCGAACCTGTCCACTGGACCGGAGTGGGGCGCGACCCTCGGCAACTCGGTGATGGTGTGGCGCTCGGGCATCGGCATCGACCGGCACGGGAACCTCCTGTACGCCGCGGCCGACTACATGACGGTTCACTCGCTGGCCGAGATCCTCAAGCGCGCCGGCGCGGTCCGCGCGATGGAGATGGATATCAACGCCTACTGGCCGAGCTTCATCACCTACCGCTCCCCGGGCGCCCATGACCCGGCCAACCTGCTGCCCGACATGCAGCGCTCGCCCTTCCGCTACCTCACCCCTGACGACCGGGACTTCTTCGCCGTCTACCTGAAGTAGCGCCCGGCGTGCGCATGCGGTCAGCTGGAGAGCAGTTGGAGGACCGTCTCGGCGGCCCTGGCGCCCGACGCGGCTGCGCCGTTCATCGTCGCCGCTCGCGATCCTGCGGTGTGCTCGCCGGCCAGGACGACCGAGCCCCAGGGTCGCGTCCACGCGATGTCGTCCTCCTCGGTGCTGCCGACCCGCGGGACGCTGTAGGAGCCGCGGGTCCACGACTCGGTGGCCCAGTGGGTGAAGAGCGGATCGTGGTCGGGCGCCGGTCTGACATCGGGTCGCAGCGCCAGCGCGCCGCGTGCGGTGATCTGCTGCGCGGCCTCGCTGCCTCCGGCAAAGCACGACAGGACCGGCGCCGCATGCGCGGTGTCGGCGTTCGCCTCCGATGTCCAGCACCACCAGGTGGCGTCCGGCGACGCCATGCCGCCGGGTGCCGGTGTGCCGGCAAGCGGGATGTGGAGCTTGGCGGCGTCGCCGAACCCCGTCCGGCTCGCCGCGGTATGGACGGCGTCCGGCAGTCCGGGTTCGAGCGACAGCTCGAGCATCAGCGGGAGCGGGACGGCGACGATCACGGCGCTCGCCTGGTGCTCTGCTCCGCCGGCGGTGAGAACCGTCGCGGCTCCGTCGCCGTGGCGCACGGCGAGGACCGGTGTGTCCAGGGTCACCCGTTCGCCCAGGCGGTGGGCGAGCTCCAGCGCGACCGACTGGTTGCCGCCGTGCACCCTGACCGCAGGGTCGTAGCGGTGCGCGGGATCGGCGAACAGGCGGCGGGCGCTGGCCTGCGCGAGCGGCGCCGACAGCGACGTCTCGATCCGGCGCAGCGCCATCGCCTCGACCGTCGACGGCTCGGTGAGGACCGTCGAGGCCGGTGCGTCCTCGTCCAGCGCCGCGGTCCGCTGAGCGATGGCCGCGCTGAACGTATCGAGTTCCGCCTCGGTGGGAGCCGCGTGCTCGGGCAGCGGACGGCGGTCGAATGAGAATCCATGAGGAATGAGCTCGAGGCCCAGCTCCGCGGCGAGGCCACGCAGGACGCCGTCGTCGGGTGCGATGAACTCGCCGCCGCGCTCGACGACCGTGCCGTCCTGGAGCGTGTGTGACCAGGTCCGCCCGCCGACCCGATTGCGCGCCTCCAGAACGGTGACGTCGACGCCGGCCTCGTGCAACCGCCATGCCGCGTGCAGGCCGGCGAGTCCGGCGCCGATGACGAGGACCGAGGGCACGGCCCGGACTCTCCATGCCCGCGGTCACCTGCGCAAGCGACAGACCGTCGCCTTCTTGGCCGGGCGGTTGTCCTTTCGGCTATGCCCGGGCAGCGCGTCGCCGTAGCGGATGGTCCGGTCCGACGGTCGCGCCCGGTCGCGCCCAGACGTCCCGCGGTCCCAGCGGCGCGCCGCAGCGCTCGCAGCACAGGTGGTCATCGAGCCGGCCACCGCACTCCCGGTGCTCGAGCGTCACCGGCGGGCCTTCGGGCCAGGACAGATGCCGGTCTCCCCACCGCATCAGCGCGACGATCACGGGCCACAGATCAAGTCCCTGCTCGGTGAGCCGGTACTCGTAGCGGGGAGGATGCTCCTGGTAGACGCGGCGCCAGATCAGGTCGGCCGCCGTCAGCCGCTCGAGGCGGTCCTGGAGGACGTTGCGGGCGATCCCGAGGTCGCGCTGGAGATCGTCAAAGCGGTGCACGCCCATCATCAGTTCGCGGACCACGAGCAACGTCCACCGCTCGCCGACGAGCGCGAGCGTGCCGGCCACGCTGCATTCCTGCCCGTCGTATCCGCGGTGCAGCGGCATCGGCTCAGTCTAGGCGGATCGGTTGCACCAAGCAACTGACTGCGCTAGCGTGTCGCGCCATGGCCACCACCGCGGACGGGACATCCCAGGAGCGCACCAGGACGTATTCGTGGAGCGACCCGTCGGGGATCGCCGGCCTCGGGCGGGAGATGGCGGGGATCGATCTGCTGCGCGCGATGATCGACGGCCGGCTCCCCAAGCCGCCGATCGCCGACCTGATCGACGCGAGCCTGGTTGAGGTCGGGGAGGGCACCGCGACGTTCGCGCTCGAGCCCGCCCAGTGGATGTACAACCCGATCGGCTCCGTCCACGGCGGGATCGCGGCGACGCTGCTGGACTCCTGCATGGGCTGCGCGGTGCACTCGCTGCTCCCGGCGGGCGTCGGCTACACCACGAGCGATCTCCAGGTCCGATTCGTGCGGGGGATGAGCGACACGACAGGCAGGGTCCTCGCGACCGGTCGCGTCATCCATCCCGGTCGTCGGGTGATGACCGTCGAGGCGACGCTGGCCACCGAGGACGGGGATCGGTTGATCGCGCACGGTACGAGCGCCTGCATCGTCCTGCGCTGAGCGCCAGCGATGCCACGGATCTTCTACATGCCGCGCACGCGCTCGACGCGCGTGCTGTGGGCGCTGCACGAGATCGGCGAACCGTTCGACGCGACGCGCATCGCGCCTGACGAGCGCCGTTCTCCGGAGCATCTCGCCCGCCAGCCGCTCGGCCGGGTCCCGGCGTTCGAGCTCGACGATGGCACGGTGATGTTCGAGTCGGCGGCGATCCTGCTCCAGCTCGGCGACCTTCACCCGCACGCGGGTCTGCTGCCGCCGCCCGGTTCCCCGGAGCGGGCGCTCGTCTACCAGTGGATGTTCTTCGGTATGAACGAACTCGAGGCGACGCTCTACCGGTGCATGCGCGAGCCGCCCGAGGCCCTGCCGGCGAGCCGCGAGTTCCGCCGCTTCAGTGACGCGGCGAGCGCCTATGCGGCCGCGCTCGGCGACGGGCCGTGGATCCTCGGCGCGCAGTTCACGCTCGCGGACATCGTCGGCGTCGGTGTGCTCGGCAGCGGCGACAGCCGGGGGTTGTTGGAGCAGTGGCCGGCGCTGCACGAGTACGTCGCGCGGGGCGAGGCCCGGCCCGCCCACGCCGCCGCCGTGGCGTTCGGCCAGTAACACCGCCGCGGGCGCTTCCGGCAGCGGACTCGGGTGGCGGGCTCGGGCGGCGGGGCTCGGGTGGCGGCCCCCGGCGGCCGGCTCGGTTCGCCGGCCGCCATGAGTGCGCTTGGCGCCTAGGCCTGGAGCGCCCCCGCGAACCGCTCGCGCAGACCGGGATAGATCAGGTTCTGGTCGTCGGACAGGCCGGCCTTCACGCTGCGCGCGAGATCGTCGACGAGTGCCTCCGGCTCATCGGCTGCGAGCGCGTCGAGCGCCGCGACGGCGACCTGCTCCGGGGCGACCTTGTCACCCTCCAGGCCGTCGGTCAGATCCGTGTCGACGTAGCCGACGTGCACGCCCACGACCTGGGTGCCCTGTGAGGCGAGCTCGATGCGGGCGGCGTTGCTGTACGCCCAGCCGGCCGACTTCGACGCCGAGTAGGTCGTCAGATGCGGCATCGCGACCCATGAGACGACGGACAGGACGTTGACGAACGCCCCACCCCCGTTGGCCTTCAGCACCGGCGCGAACGCCTGGGTCATCGAGATCAGACCGAGGTAGTTCGTCTCCAGCTCGGCGCGCGCGACGTCGAGCGAGCCTGCGAGCGGCGTCGACACCCCGCCGATGCCCGCGTTGTTGACGACGAGGTCGACGTCGGCGGCGGTGCGGGCGGCCGCCGCGACCTGGGCGGGGTCGGTGATGTCGAGCGCGATCGGGATGAGCTCGGGGTCGGTGATCGATCCCGGATTCCGGACGCCGGCGTAGATCTTCGCCGCCCCCCGCGCCCGCAGCTCGGCGACGATCGCCTCGCCGATTCCACGGTTGGCGCCGGTGACCAGCGCGACAGTTCCCTCGATCTTCATGGCACATCTCCTGGGACGGCTTGGATGATGATCGTCATCTATATCAGATGATGCCTATCATCCATTACATGAGACATTCGGAGGAGGACAAGTGGCGAAGCCACGAGCGAATCGTGGAGGCGGCGGCCCGACGCATCCGGGAGGCAGGGACCGACGGCCCCGGCGTCGCCGAGATCATGTCCGACGCCGGGATGACTCACGGCGGCTTCTACAAGCACTTCGCCTCCCGCGACGAGCTGATCGCCGAGGCTGCCGCGCGGGCCTGTGCCGAGGGCTCAGCCCGAGTGACCGAGACGACCGCGAGGGCCGCGGATCCGCTTGCCGCGCTGATCACCACCTACCTGTCGGCGGAGCATCGCGACGATCCGGGTACGGGCTGTGCGGTGGCCGCGCTGGGCGGGGATGCCGCCCGGCCCGGCAATCCGGCGCGCGGCGCCTACACCGCGCAGATCCGCAGCTACATCGACCGCCTGGAGGGGCTGCTGGCTGAGGATGGTGCGGGGGCGCGCGATCTCCGCGAGCGTGCGATCGCGACCATGTCCTGCATGGCCGGCGCCTTGGTCATCGCCCGGGCCGTCGAGGACCCGGAGTTGGCCGACGAGATGTTGGCTGGGGCGCGCGACGTGCTTCTGGCTGCGGTGACCTCCGTCGGCCCGCCCGAGCGGCCCGCCGCTTCCGCGGAGGCCTCGCGCGCCTGATCACCTGAGCGACAGGGCGAGGCGCATCTCGTGCTGGCGCGCGACCAGCTGGCCCCCGAGGCTCGCCATCGCCCGAGAGGCCGGGTCATCCTCGGCGACGTTGGCGAGACTCAGCGACCCAGCGCCCGCCGCGCAACGCAGCAGGATCGAGGCGAACGCCTCATCCAGGGCGGCGATCTGAATGATCCTCGCCGACCCGTCGCCGACCGTGTAGATGGCGGCGCCCACGAGCTCGCCGCGCTGCTCCACGGCGATCGCGCGCAGCGTGTCGCCGTCGCGCTCGAGCTTGGCGAGGACCGGATCGGCGCGTTGCCACGGTTCGTCGCTCTCCCGGTTGGCGGCGATCCAGGCCCGCGCCCGGCTGAGCGGGAGCGCGACCGCTTCGGTAGTGCCGACGGCCTCCGGGAGACTCCAGACCACCAGGTCGCGGATCCTCTGGAAGCCCAGTCGTTCATAGAGCGTCAGCGCGGGCTGATTGGCATCGATCACCTCGAGCCACAGCGACCGGCATCCCCGTGCACGCGCCAGATCCACCGCCGCATGCATGGCCTCGCGCGCATGACCGATGCGCCGCGCCGCAGGCACGGTCCCCATGCCGCCGATCCACGCGTCGGCACCGCGGATGCCGACGAGCGCAAACGCGACCGGATCACCGTCGACCAGCACCGGTGACGCCGCGAGGTCGATGTCATTGCTGTCCAGGTGGGTCGCGAACGTTGCCTCGTCGAGGTGCATCGGGACGAGGTAGCCGGAGAACCCGGCGTTGAACAGGTCGCGCATCGCGCTGCGCTCCAACGTGTCGGCGGTGATGACCGTGGTGCTCACGCGCGCCGCATCCGATGGGTCAGCATGGTCCGAAGGTAGCGTTTCCCCGCGCCTGGACCGGATCGCGATGGCGAGTCGCGGGCGCGACCGGGCGACCGAGGCTGAGTCGTTTCGCTGGGGACTGGAGCGGACCCTCGACGGCGTGCAGGCGCTGATGACCGCCGCCGAGCCGTCGTAGGCCGCGGTCCCGGGGAAAAGATCAGGTCCCCCACCCGATGTCGCGGACCCCGCGGCGTGTGAAGCTTGGTGGTGTCGTTGGGACCAAACTCAAACAGGGGGCGCAGACAGATGTCAGCATCGAGGTTCTCGTCGTTCAAGACGGACGCGATCGGCCGGGAGGAGTGGATCTTCGGGGGGCTCGGGCTGCTGCTCGTCATCGACCTGCTCGCCCTGCCGTGGTTCAGCTTCAGCATCGGCCCGTTCTCGGCAAGCCTGACCGCGACCGACGCCCCGGATGGCTGGCTGGCGATCCTCGCGGTGCTCGCCGCGGTCGTCGCGATCGCCGATCTCGGCGTCGAGCGGCTGTCACCCGGGACGGCGCTGCCGTCGATTCGCGGCAGTCGCAGCGAGACGCGCTTCGTCTTCGCGGCGCTGGCGGCGCTGTTCGTCGCGCTGAAGTTCCTGTTCCACATCCACTTCAGCCTGTTCGGCTTCGGCTTCTGGGCGGGCATCGTCCTGGCCGCCGGGTTCGTGTTCGTCGCGCGGCGGCTGCATTCCGCGGCGGCCTGATTCGCTTGCCGAAGGGCGCCTGATTGCGGGGCGCAGGATCCGGACGTGGTCGATTTCATTGTGGGGCGCGATGAAATCGACCACACCCCGGCCTCGCCCTACCGGCCGGGCTCGGACCCTCCACGGGATTCAGCGTGTCGCGGCGCGGCGCGCCAGCTCGCGCGAGCCGGCTCGGTTGGCGGCGGCGACGGCGCTCACGTCGGCGGTGCGCAGCTCGCCGCCCTCGACGATCACCCGGCCCCCGACCAGCAACAGCTGAAGCGGTGCCGGCGGCCCGAACACGAGCGCGGTCACCGGATCGGCGATGTCGCTGTGGCCGAGTCCGTCGAGACGCCAGAGCGCGAGATCACCGAGCTTGCCGGCCTCCAGCGAGCCGATCGCCTGCGACCGGCCGAGGCATCGCGCTCCACCCGCCGTCGCCATCCACAGCGCCTGGCGCGCGCTGAGCGCCTGCGGGCCGAGCCGCGCGCGGGCCATCAGCAGCGCCTGGTGCAGCTCCTCGGCCAGCCCGCCGTGCTCGTTGGACGCGACGCCGTCCACCCCCAGACCGACCGGGGCGCCCGCGCGCAGCAGCTCCGGGATCGGCGCGACGCCGGCGCCCAGGCGCGCGTTCGAGCTCGGGCAGTGCGCCACGCCGGTGCCGGTCTGCGCGAACCGGGCGACGTCTGCAGAGGAGAGGTGGACGCAGTGCGCCAGCCACACATCGTCCCCAAGCCAGCCCAGCGACTCGACGTAGTCGACCGGCCGCGCGCCGAAGTGCGCCAGGCAGTACTCCTCCTCGTCTTGGGTCTCGGCGAGATGGGTGTGCAGGCGGACGCCGAGCGAGCGGGCGAGCTCGGCGCAGTCGCGCATCAGGTCCGCCGTGACCGAGAACGGCGAGCAGGGCGCGAGCGCGATCTGGAGCATCGAGTCGAAGCTGTCGTCGTGGTACCTGGCGACCGCGGTGGAGCATTCGGCGAGAATCCGTTCGGCGCTCTCGACGACCTCGTCAGGCGGGAGCCCGCCGGAGGAGCGACCGAGGTTCATCGCGCCACGTGTGGCGCAGAAGCGCAGCCCGATCCGCCGGGCCGCCTCGATCTCGGCGGCCAGCAGGTCGCCGCCCGATTCCGGGAACACGTAGTGATGGTCCATCGCCGTGGTGCACCCCGACAGGGCGAGCGCGGCCAGTCCCGCGCTGGCGGCGGTGTACTCGAGCTCGGCATCGATGTGGGCCCACACCGGGTAGAGCGCCGTCAGCCACTCGAACAGCGTGCCGTCGGGGGCGCAGCCACGGGTCAGCCACTGGTAGAGGTGATGGTGGGTGTTGACGAAGCCAGGCGTCGCCAGGCAGCCACGCCCGTCGACGCGCCGCGCGCCGTCGATCGGGGGTGCGGGCCCGGCGCCGACGGCGGCGAGCCGCCCGTCGCTCACCACCACGTGCCCGCACGCGTGCTCGGTGGCGGCGGGGTCGACGGTGGCGATCGCGCACCCGTCCACCACCACCGTCGTCGACACGACTGTCAGCTGCCTCGATAGGTGGAGTACGCGAACGGGCTGAGCAGCAGCGGCACGTGGTGATGAGCACCCGGGTCGGTCACGGTGAAGGTGACAGTCACCTCCGGGTAGAACGTGGCCACCCTGGCCGCGGCGAAGTAGGCACCGGTGTCGAAGCGCAGCCGGTGCACCCCTTCGGCGGGATCGCCGAGCGTCCCCACGCGTCCGTCCGCGTCCGTCCGCGCCTCCGCCGCAGGACGCCATTCGCCGGCGGCCCACTCCTCGAGCTGGACGGCGACGCCCGCGGCGGGGCGGCCGCTGGTCGCGTCGAGAACGTGCGTCGACAGACTCATGACACCTCCGTGAGCAGCTTGGACAGTCGCAGCCGGTTGATCTTGGCCAGTTCCTCGAGCACGACGCCGCGCTCGGTCTCCGGATCGTTTCGCAGGCGCGCGCGGCAGACCGCGAGCAACTCGTCCGCGCTGCGCCCGGAGGCGCACACGAGGTAGACGTGGCCGAAGCGCTGCTCGTACGCGGCGTTGGCGGCCGCGAGCTCGCCCAGCACCTGGGCGGGGCCGTCGGTGACGGCGGCCTGCTCGCCGCGCGAGAAGGCGGCGGACCGGGTATCGGCGCCGTGCGCCGCCCGGGCGGTCTCCCCGATGCGCGGGTGACCGCCGAGCGCCTGGGCGAGGCCGTCGGTGTCCAGCTCGACTGTCGCCCGGTCGGACTCCGACAGCAGCGCGGCCGCGGATGCGTACGGCCGCCCGGCCATCACCCGCTCCACCCAGGCCTCGGCCGCGCAGCAGCTGCGCAGCCGGGACCGGAGATCGTCATCCGAGAGTCCATCGAGCGTGCCGACACCGCGCCCCGCGCCGTCTGTCATCGAGTGGGGCCCTCCGCGACGCCGGCGGACACCACGGCCCCTTCACCGACCGCGAACTGGACAGCGCTCTCTCGCCCACTGTCACTGCCCCAATGGTTGAACACGATGTTGAGCACGAAGGCGAAGATCACGGTGGCGGTGATGCTCGACCCGAAGATGACCTGGAAGTCCTTCGGGAACGCGTCGTAGAAGTGTGGGTCGAACGCGGGCAGCAATCCGACGGCCAGTGAGATCGCGACGATCAGGAGATTGTTGTTGTCGCGGAAATCCGCCTTGTGCAGCGTCTGGATCCCGACCGCGGTGACCATCGAGAACATGATCGTGGCCGCGCCGCCGATCACCGGCCCGGGCAGGTCGGCGATGATCTGCCCCACCTTCGGGATCAGGCCGAGGACCACCAGCAGAGCGCCGCAGGTGGTGACCACCCAGCGGCTGCGGATCCCGGTCAGGCCGACCAGGCCGACGTTCTCCGCGAACGCGGTGTCCGGGAAGGAGTTGGTGAACGAGGCGATGAACGCGGACAGCGCGTCGGTCGCCAGGCCGCGAGCGAGATCGTTGGGGGTCAGGTCCCGGTCCACCATCTCACCGACGGCCAGCATGTCCGCGGTGGACTCGGTGAAGGTCACGAGCATCACGATGCACATCGTGATGATGGGCGCGGCCGCGAACCTGGGATCGCCGAAGCGGAAGATGTGAGGCGCGCCGAACCAGCCGGACCCGCCGAGGTTGCCGAAGTGGGCGCGTCCCATGATCGCGGCCACGATCGTGCCGACCACGATGCTGAGCAGCACTGCGATCTGCGAGATGAATCCGCGGAACACGCGGCTGATCACGATGATCGAGAGAATCACGATGCCGGCGATCACGACATTCGAGACGTCGGCGACGTTCGCGCCGCCGACCACCTTGGGGGCGATCAGCGAGATGTCCGCGCCGCCAAGTGACAGGCCGATGATGCAGATGACCGTGCCGGCGACCAGCGGGGGGAAGAAGCGGACGATCATCGAGAACGGCTTGGCGAGGATCAGGCCGAGCACGCCGGAGACCATCATCGCGCCGTAGACGTAGGGCAGGCCGTGCACCCCGCCGTACTGGGTGGCGATGATGATCATCGGGTTCAGCACGGTGAACGTCGCGCCGGCGACCACCGGCAGACGGACGCCGAACAGCTTGGAGATGCCGGCCGACTGGATGATCGTGGCGACCCCGGAGACCAGCAGGTCGGCGCTGACCAGGGTGGCGATCTGCGACGCGCTCAGCCCGATCGCCGGCCCGACGATGAGCGGCACCGCAACGGCGCCCGCGTACATGATGCACAGGTGCTGCAGCCCGAAGATGAACAGCTTGTGCGCCGGAGGGACGCGGTCCACGGGATGGATATCCGTGGCCTGTGAGTCGCTCTGCGGCCGCACGGACGTCTGTGATGACGACAAGGTTTCTCTCCCTCTCTTCCGTCTAGCGGATTTCTTTTTCCACTGGACAGAGAGGACCGTAAACCGGTCGTGCACGGATGTCAAGCTGCGCGCCGGTCTGGCTTTTCCACCTGGGCGGGTGAAAATCCGAACCACCCCGCTCCTGCGGGCGTGGGCCAGCGGGGTCAGACGGCGGCGGGGGCCGGAGCGGCGAGCTCGCCGCCGATCCGCTCCGCTGCCTCGCGGAGGATCGGGACCGCGCGATCGATCACGTCGTCGGACATCCGGGTCAGCGGACCCGATATCGACACCGCCACCGGCCGGGGCGCGCCCTCCACGGCGAGCGCGACGCAGCGCACGCCGAGCTCCTGCTCGCCGTCGTCGAGCGCGTACCCGCGCTCCCGCACCCGTGCCAGGTCGGCGAACAGCTCCTCGGGTGTCGTCAAGGTGCGCTCGGTGCGCCGGGGCATCCCGGTGCGCCCCAGCAGATCGCGCACCTCGGCCTCGGGCTTGGTGGCGAGGATCGCCTTACCCACCGCGGTGCCGTGCGGCTTCACCCGGCGCCCGACCTCGGTGAACATCCGCATGAAGTTCTGGGAGGGCTGCAGCTGCGCGACATAGACGATCTCCTCGCCGTCGAGCACCGCCAGGTTCACCGACTCGCCGAGGGCCTCCACGACATCGGACATATACGGGTGGGCGAGTGTCGCCATGCGCTTGGTGCTCGTGTCGACCAGGCGCATCAGCCGGGGGCCGAGCGAGTACTGGCGCGAGGGCTCCTGGCGAACGTAGCCGAGGCTGACCAGCGTGCGGACCAGGCGATGGATCGTCGCCGGCGGCAGCTGCGCGTTGGTGGCAAGCTGTGACAGGCCGATCTCGCCACCGGCATCTGCCATCGCCTCGAGGATCGCGAACGCGCGACTGAGCGACTGGACGCCACCGCTCGAGCGGGGCTCGACGGAGCCATCGGTTGCCATCTGAGCCCTCCGTGCGCCGCGGCGCGTCTCGATCACTTGCCCGCAAAACGATATCAGAGTTCCGCATGGTGGTAAGTCGGGGTGTCCGCCTTCACAATCATGCCCTCGACCCAGACCCGCGCCACGTCCGTGCTCACACCGAGCGCGAACGCCCGAGCGAGCGCCTGCTCCGGGTCGGCTGCGTGGCGCAGCCCGACGTCGAGCGGACTGCCGGCCGGCGGGCGCAGCCACAGCGCATCGAACCGCTTGCCGACGGAGAGATCGCCGATCTGATCACCGAGCCCGAGCGCGCCCGCACCCGCCGCGGTGGCGAGGTGCAGCAGGTGGGCCGCGGTCAGCGGCACCCCGCGCGAGCCGCGCAGCTGCTGCATGAAGTACGCCTGCAACCCCTCCTTGAACATCGAGTACCCGGTGCCGCCGCCGACGTCGGTGCCGAGCGCCACCGGCACACGGTGGGCGAGGTGGCGGTCCAGCGGGAACATCCCACTGCCCAGCGACGCATTGCTCGTGGGGCAGTGGGCGACGGCCGCGCCCGAGCTTCCCAGGCACTCCAGCTCCCCGTCGGTCGGGTGGACGTTGTGCGCGAGCACGGTCTGGGGCCCGATCAGATCGTGACGGCGATAACTCTCGACGTAGTTGCATCCGAACAGGTCCTCGACGGTGGCGATCTCGGCTGGGTTCTCGTTCACATGCGACGTCAGCCAGCTGCCGGGGACCGCCGCGTGGAGCGCCGCGCAGGACGCCAGCAGCTCGTTGCTGCACGACAGCGCAAACCGCGGGATCACCGCATAGCGCGCGAGCCCCGCGCCGTGCCAGCGCTTCGCCAGCGCCAACCCCTGGTCGTACGCCCGCCCGGCGGTGGTGTGGAGCTCCGGGCGCAGGCGCCGGTCGCTGACCACCAGTCCGCTCGTGATCCTCAGCCCGCGTTCGGAGGCGGCGCGGAAGAGCGCCTCGACGGCCGGCGCGAAATGGGCGCCGAAGACGAGGGCAGTCGTCGTGCCGGCGTCGGTGAGTCCGGAGACGAACTCGGCGGCGACCTCCTCGGCATAACCGAGGTCGGCCATCCGCGCCTCCTCGGGCAGCGCGCAGCGGTCCAGCCAGTCGAGCAACGGCATGCCGAGGCCGCCGATGATGCGTGCCTGGGGGAAGTGCACGTGGGTGTCGACGAAGCCCGGGAGGAGCAGGCCGCCGGCGAGCTCGCACACATCGGCCGATGGGTTTCGGGCACGCACGTCTGCGAAGCGGCCGCGGTCCACGATCAGACCGTCGGCGCTGACCAGGATGCCGGCGTCCTGCTCGGAGCGCAGGCCCCCTCCACGGAACGGGTCGTCGGGCACGTCGAACGCCTGTGCGCGGTAGATCCTCATCACCGCGCCTCCTCGCTCTCGAACGTCCGCAGCAGGTCGGCGGCGACGCTGACCGCGATCGTGGCCGGCTCCTTGCCGGCGATGTCGGGCAGGCCGATCGGCGTCCTGATCCGGGCGATCGTGTCCTCGTCGTGGCCTCCCTCCTCGGCGAGCCGCCTCCGGAAGTTCGCCCACTTGCCTGACGAGCCGATGAGCCCGATCGACCCCAGATCGCTGCGCCGCAGCGCGGCGTCGCACAGCGCGACATCCTCGCCATGGTCGTGGGTCATGATCAGCATGTGGCTGCCTGCGGGCAGCTCCGCCACCACCGACTCCGGCAGCAACGAGACCCGGTGGACGTGGACAGTGGCCGGCGCATCGCCGAGCACCGATAGGCGTGACTCCGCGAGGATCTCGGGCCGCGTGTCGGTCAGATGCAGCTCGAGGTCATGACGCACCAGGATCCGGGCGAGCTCCAGTCCGACGTGGCCGACGCCGAAGACCGCCACCGCGGGCACCGGCGGCAGGGGGTCGAGCAGGACCGTCACCTTTCCGCCGCAGCACTGGGCACCGTGTTCGGAGGGAGCCCGCTCGGACAGCTCGCAGGTCATCATCTCCACCGCCGCCGAGCGATCAGCGAGCTGTGCCCGGGCGCGCTCGACCGCAAGCGCCTCGACGTTGCCGCCTCCGATCGAGCCCCACGTGCCGCTCGCGCTCACCACCATCTTGGCTCCCGCGCGGCGCGGCGCGTGGCCGCGGACCGAGGCGAGCGTGACCAGCACCGCGGGTTCGCGAGCCGCGCGCAGCCTGACGACCGCGTCGAGCCACGCGCCGTCAAGCATGCACGGCATGCTGCAGCCGCTCGGATGACTTCTGCATCGGCTTCGCGTCCGGGTCGCGCTCCGGTGGCTCGCGGCCGGGGAACCCCTCGACCACCTCGCTGCCCGCCTGTTCGCGCGCGCTCTGGATCGCCCAGAACACCGCCTCGGGCGTCGCCGGGCTGGCGAGGTGCACGCTCGTCGCGGCGGGGCCGAACGCGGCGGCGGCCTGTCGCAGCGCCTCGCGTACCGAGAACGCCAGCATGAGCGGTGGCTCGCCGACCGCCTTGGAGCCGTAGACGGCGCCGGCCTCGGTCGCGTCGCGCAGCAGAGTTACGTTGAACGCCTCGGGCATCTCGGAGAAGCTCGGCAGCTTGTACGTGCTCGCGGCCTGGGTGAGGAAGCGACCGCGGCCGGGCCCGTCGCTCGTATCCCATCGCGCGTCCTCCAGCGTCAGCCAGCCGGCGCCCTGCACGAAGCCACCCTCGATCTGACCGAGGTCGATGAGCGGCGACAGGCTGTCGCCGACGTCGTGGACGATGTCGACCCGCCGCGTGCGATAGGCGCCGGTGAAGCCGTCGACCTCGACTTCGGTCGCGGCCGCCCCGTAGGCGAAGTATTTGAACGGACTGCCCTGCATCGCCGTCGAGTCCCAGTGCAATCCCTCGGTGCGGTAGAAGCCCGATGCCGACAGCTGGACGCGCTGGAAGTACGCGGTGTGGACGAGCTCCTCCCACTCGACGCCACCGTGGACGCCGGCGGTCAGCGGACGCGCGACGCCGTCGACGATCCGGACGTCGTGCGGATGCACCCCCAGCATTCCGCCGGCGACGGTCAGCAGCCGGTCACGGATCTGCTCGCAGGCGTTCTTGACGGCCCCGCCGTTGAGGTCCGCGCCGGAACTGGCCGCCGTCGCAGAGCTGTTCGGCACCTTGTCGGTGCGGGTCGGCGCCAGGCGCACCCGCGCCAGCGGGATCCCGAGCGTGGTCGCGGCGACCTGCAGCATCTTGGTGTGCAGGCCCTGGCCCATCTCGGTGCCGCCATGGTTGATCAGCACCGACCCGTCCTTGTAGACGAGCACCAGCGCGCCGGCCTGATTGAACGCGGTCAGATTGAACGAGATCCCGAACTTCACCGGGGTCATCGCGAGGCCTCGCTTCACATGCTCGTGCGCGGCGTTGAAGCGCTCCACCTCCGCGAGCCGGGAAGCGACGTCGCCACCGGAGAGCGTCTGCCTCCAGACGGCCTGCAGGCGCTCGGCATGTCGGACCGGCTGCCCGTAGGGCGTGCTCTGGCCGGCGCGATAGAAGTTGCGTTCACGCAACTGGATCGGGTCGAGCCCGAGCAGCGGCGCGCAGCGGCCGAGGATGTCCTCGACGACGAGCATCCCCTGGGGCCCGCCGAACCCGCGGAACGCCGTGTTCGAGGTCTTGTGCGTCTTGGCGATCCGGCCGTTGAACCGGGCGTGGGGGATCCAGTAGGCGTTGTCGAGGTGGCACAGCGCCCGGGCGAGCACCGGCTCGGACAGGTCGAGGCTCCAGCCGCCGTCGGCGGTGAGCGTTGACTCCAGGGCGACCAGATGACCGTCGCGGTCGAACCCCGCCCGCCAGTCGGCGTGGAAGCCGTGACGCTTGCCCGACATCGTCAGGTCCTGGGTGCGGTTGAGCCGCAGCCGCACCGGACGGCCGGTGAGCACGGCCCCGAGCGCGGCGATCGCGGCGAAGCCATGGGGTTGCATCTCCTTGCCGCCGAAGCCGCCGCCCATCCGCAGGCACTGGACGGTGACCTCCGAGCTGTGCCGGCCCAGCACGTGGGCGACGATCTCCTGGGTCTCGGACGGGTGCTGGGTGCTCGACTGGATGAACACCTGGCCGGCCTCGTCCACGTGGGCGAGCGCGGCGTGCGTCTCCAGGTAGAAGTGCTCCTGCCCCGAGAACTCGAATTCGCCGCTGAACACGCGCTCGGCGGCGGCCATCGCTGAGTCGACATCGCCGCGTACCACCTGCGGCTGGGCACCCTGGAAGCTGCGGGCGGCGATCGCCTCCGCGAGCGTCACGTACGACGGCTCCGGGTCGGCCTCGACCTCGATCGCCGCGGCACCCAGCCGGGCGGCCTCGAGCGTCTCGCCCAGCACCCAGCAGACGGCGTGGCCGTAGAACATGATCTCCGACGGGAACAGCGGCTCGTCGTGCTTGACCCCGGCGTCGCCCACGCCGGGTACGTCCGCCGCGGTGAGCACCTTCACCACGCCCGGGACCCGGAGCGCGGGTGCGGTGTCCAGACGGGTCAGGCGCGCGTGCGCGTGCGAGGTCTGCACCGGATAGGCGTGGAGCACGTCCTTGGTGCGGTAGACGAGGTCGTCGGTATAGAGCGCGGCGCCGGTCACGTGCAGGACGGCGCTCTCGTGCGGGACCGCGATCCCGACCGACGGGTTCTCGGGGCGGGTGGCGAGCTCACTCATCGCTCTCTCCGATCGTCGTGAAGCTTCAGCAGGCTCGTGCGCAGCATCGCCGCGCGGTATCGGTCACTCGCGCGGTGATCGTCCATCGGGGTGCCCTCGGCGCCGAGGATCTCCGCGGCCGCGGCCACCGTGTCATGCGACCACGGGGCGCCGAGGAGCACGGATTCGGTGGCGATCGCGCGGACCGGGGTCGCGGCCACGCCGCCGAGGCCGATCCGCGCGCGCCGGACGAGGCCTGCCTCGTCATGATCGATCGCGAACGCGACCGCGACGCTCGAGATGTCGTCGAAGCGGCGTTTCGCGATCTTGTGGAAGGCCGTCACCGCGGCGAGCGGGAGCGGGATCCGGACCGCGCGGATCAGCTCATGGTCCTCGCGGACGCTCGTGCGGTAGCCGGTGAAGTAGTCGGCGAGCTCGACCTCGCGCTCACCGTCGAGGCAGGCAAGCACCACCGTCGCTCCGAGCGCCAGCAGGACCGGCGCGCTGTCGCCGATCGGCGAGCCGGTCCCGATGTTGCCTCCGAGCGTGGCGCCGTTGCGGATCAGACGCGACGCGAACTGGGGGAACAGCTCCGCCAGCAGCGGCACCCGACCATCCAGGCGCCGCTCGATCTCGGTGAGCGAGAGCGCGGCGCCGATCTCAATCGTCTCGTCCGTGATCGAGAGCTCGCGCAGTTCCGGCAGACGGTCGATCGCGAGCACCGCCTCGGGGCGGGTGCCGCGCAGGTTGACGTCGACGCCGTGGTCGGTGCAACCGGCCACGACGGTGGTCTGGGGCCGCTCCTGCAGGATCTCCACCGCCTCGGAGAGCGTCGCCGGCCGGGTGAACGTCAGGCCGTCGTGGCGCAGGCGGGTGGCCACCGCGTCGGGCGCCGGTCGTGCCGACCTCGCCGCGAGGGCGTCGGCCTTCGGCGGCGTGCCCAGCGCGTAGGCGGCGTCCCGGATCGGCCGGTAGCCCGTGCAGCGGCACAGGTTGCCGCTCAGCGCGTGGAGGTCGAAGCCGTTGGGACCGTGCTCGGCATCGAGGCGATCCTCCGCCGGCGCACGATCGGGACGGTAGTACTCGCCCGCCATGCTGCAGATGAAGCCCGGGGTGCAGTACCCGCACTGAGAGCCGCCCCGCACCGCCATCTCGTGCTGCACCGGATGCAGCGCCTCCGCGCTCCCGAGCCCCTCGGCGGTGATCACCTCCTGGCCATCCAGTGAGGCGATCGGCACCAGGCAGGAGTTGATCGCGACCCACTCGGTCGGCGCGGTCACTCCCGGCCGCGCGACGAGCACCGAGCAGGCCCCGCATTCACCCTCGGCGCAACCCTCCTTGCAACCCGTCAGTCCGTGGTCGCGCAGGAAGTCAAGTGCGGTCGTCCACACCGGGACGTCGCCGAGAGGCGTGCTGAGACCGTTGATGATGACCTCGGCCTCGGCAGCAACAACAACCATCGTTCCGTCCTGTCCTCGCTGTCCGGCTCGACGGCCGCCGTGGGGCGGGTGGTTTCCGTGCCTGGGCACTCTCCGAGCCGACCGCCATTGTACAGGTGGCCAACGCCCTGCACAAGCAAATCGGAAAACTATTTCTGTCTTGCGGAATCGGCGGGGGGAAGCGGGGCATGACGGTTGACGTCCTTGTACAGCAGGTAGCGAAACGGCCCCGGTCCCGCCGCGGTGCACGCCTGTGGGCAGAAGGCACGCAGCCACATGAAGTCACCCGCTTCCACCTCCAGCCAGTCCTGGTTGAGCAGATACACCGCCTTGCCCTGCAACACGTAGAGACCGTGTTCCATCACGTGTGTCTCGGCGAACGGGATCGACGCACCCGGCTGGAGGGTCACGATCGTGACGTGCATGTCGTGGCGCAGGTCGGCGGGATCGACGAACAGCGTCGTCGCCCAGGCACCGTCGGTGTCGGGCATCGGAACCGGCTCGATCTCCTGCTCGCTGGCGATCGCCGGGCCGGGCGCATCGATTCCCTCGACACGCTGGTAGGCCTTGCGGATCCAGTGAAAGGAGGCGAGGTCCGAGGTGCGGTTGCGCAGCGTCCAGGCGGCGCCGGCGGGAATGTACGCGTAGCCGCCGGGCGCCAGCTGATGCGCGGCGCCCTCGATCGTGACCACGATGGTCCCGTCGACGACGAACAGCACCGCTTCGGCGCCCGGGTCGGTCTCCGGGTGATCGGACCCGCCGCCCGGACCGACCTCGATGATGTACTGAGAGAACGTCTCGGCGAACCCCGACAGCGGCCGCGCCAGCACCCACACCCGGGCGTCCTCCCAGAACGGCAGCCGGCTGGTCACGATGTCGCGCATCGTGCGCTTGCAGATCAGCGCGTAGGAGGTGGTGAACCGCGTGCGGTCACTCGCCAGCTCGGTCTGGCTCGGCAACCCGCCGCGCGGCACGTAGTAGCTCGTCACTGCCGTCGTCCCCTCTCGATCAGCTTCCCGCCGGCCGCGGCGCCGTCCGGGTCGATCCGCTCGCCGTGCAGCCAGGTCTGGCGAACCACGCCCGCCAGTCGCTGCCCAGCGTAGGCGGAGACGGGATTGCGCTGGTGCAGGCGCGAAGGATCCACCACGAACTCCGCCTCCGGGTCGAAGACGACCAGGTCGGCGTCCGCGCCGGCCGTGATCCGCCCCTTGTGCGTGAGCCCGACGCGATCGGCGGGCGCGCGCGCCATCCAGCGCGTGACGTCCGTGAGGCGGTGACCGCGCGCGCGGGCCGCGGTCCAGATCACCGGCAGGCCGAGCTCGAGCGACGCGATCCCGCCCCACGCCGCGGCGAAGTCGCCGGTGTCCCGGCGCTTGAGATCCGCGGTGCAGGGGGAGTGGTCGGAGACGATCATGTCGATCTCGCCGTCGGCCAGGGCCGCCCACAGACGCTCGCGGTTCTCGGCATCCCGGATCGGGGGTGCGCACTTCAGCTGCGTGGCGCCGTCGTCGATCTCCTCGGCGCTGAACGCGAGGTAGTGCGGGCAGGTCTCGACGGTCACGTCGATGCCCTCGGCGCGCGCAGCCCGCAGCTGCGCCAGCGCGCCGGCGCTCGAGAGGTGCAACACGTGGACTCGCCCGCCGGTCTCACGGGCCGCGTCGAGCACTCTGGCGATCGCGCGATCCTCCGCGGCCGCCGGGCGGGAGCGGAGGTAGACCTCGTACGACGGGCCGCCCGGCTCAGGCGCGGCCGCGATCAGGTCCGCGTCCTCCGCGTGCACGATCAGCATCGCGCCGAGCCGGGCCGTCTCGTCGATCGCCGCCGTCAGGCCGGCGGGGTCCAGCGGCGGGAACTCCGGCACGCCCGAGTCGACCAGGAAGCACTTGAAGCCGAACACGCCGGCCGTGTGGAGCCCTTCCATGTCGCCGACCGAGCCCGGGACGGCGCCGCCCCAGAACCCGACGTCGATGTGCGCCTGCGCGGCCGCGGCCTCACGCTTGTGTGCCAGCGCCGCCGCTGACGTCGTCGCCGGGATGCTGTTGAGCGGCATGTCGATCACGGTGGTCACGCCACCCGCTGCCGCCGAGCGGGTGCCGGTGTCGAAGCCCTCCCACTCGGTGCGTCCCGGCTCGTTGATGTGGACGTGCGTGTCGACCAGGCCGGGCAGCAGCACCTCGCCGTCGGCCAGGGTGACGGTCTCACGGGCGGCGACCGGTTCCCCGGGCGCGAGGACGGCAGCGATCCGCCCGTTGCGCACCGCGACGGCGGCCGGTCGCTCGACACCGTCGATGACCGCGCGCGCGGCGACGAAGACGCGGTCGAAGTCAGTCATCGCGCAGCCGATCGCTGAGCCGCTCGCCGATGCGCCGCAGCAGGGCGGCCGGTTCGTCGAACGCCTGCTGCGGCGTGGCGGCCTCGTCGAGCAGCGTGTAGACGGAGTCGAACCCTGCGGCACGCAGCTGGGGCTCGTCGAGCAGGCAGCGCCCGGCGACCGCGACGACCGGAACTCCCGCTGCCCGGCCGGCGGCAGCGACCGCCGCCGGCGCCTTGCCGTGCAGCGTCTGCTGGTCGAGCGAACCCTCGCCGGTGACGACCAGGTCCGCGCGCGCGAGTGCGGCCGCAAACGCGAGTTGCTCGAGGATCAGTTGCGCGCCAGGGCGCAGCCTGGCGCCGAGGACGGCGATCGCCCCGAACCCGACGCCGCCGGCCGCGCCGGCCCCCGGCGAGGAGCGGTGGTCACGACCGGTCGCTGCGGCCACGACGTCGGCCCACCGGGTGAGCGCCGCGTCGAGCTCCCGGACCTGGTCGGGATCGGCGCCCTTCTGCGGCCCGTAGACCGCGGCCGCGCCCTGGGGCCCGGTGAGCGGGTTATCGACGTCGCAGGCGATCTCGATCTGGGCGTGCGCGATCTTTCCAGGCAGCTTGGAAAGATCGAGCGTCGCGGCCGCCCCGGCACCCGTCCCGCCCGGACCCACCTCCGCTCCGGACGCGTCACGGACCTGGGCGCCGAGCGCCTGCACCAGACCGACCCCGCCGTCGGTCGAGGCGCTGCCGCCGATTCCCACCACGATGCGGGTGCAGCCGCTGTCCAGCGCGTGCGAGATCAGCTCCCCGAGACCCCGGCTGGTCGCGGTCAGCGGAGCAGGCGCATCACGGAGGCCCGCCAGCCCCGCCACCTGCGCCAGCTCCACGACCGCAGCCTCGCCGCGTCGCACGTACCAGGTGGCTGCAGCCCGTCCGCCCGCGTCGGTCGCAACCACCGGGACCCGCTCGAACCCGGCGGCCTCGAACGCCGCGAGCGAGCCGTCACCGCCGTCGGCCACCGGGACGGCGATGACCTCGGTGTCCGGCCGCCGGCTGCGGATCCCCGCGGCGAGTGACGCGGCCACCTCCGCCCCGCTGAGCGTCCCCTTGAACTTGTCGGGAGCGAGCAGTACCGCCGGCATCAGTCGAGGTTGGCATACGCCGCCGTGGGCGCATCGGCTCCGGTCAGCGCCAGCTCCTCGAACTCGGTGACGTTGTCGAGCTCGGTCCCCATCGACACGTTGGTCACGCGTTCGAGGATCGCCTCCACGACGACCGGGACGCGGAACTCATGCATCAGCTCCTTGGCATGCTCGAGCGCGGGCAGGATCTCGTCGGGCTCGAACACCCGCAGCGCCTTGCATCCCAACCCCTCGGCGACCTTCACATGATCGACGCCGTAGCCACCGAGCCCGGGGGAGTTGACGTTCTCGAATGCCAGCTGCACGCAGTAGTCCATCTCGAACCCGCGCTGGGACTGGCGGATCAGCCCGAGATAGGCGTTGTTGACCACCACGTGGATGTAGGGGATCTGGAACTGTGCGCCGACGGCGAGCTCCTCGATCATGAACTGGAAGTCGTAGTCGCCCGAGAGCGCCACGACCGTCGCCTCCGGGTCGGCGGTGGCGACGCCGAGCGCGGCGGGCACCGTCCAGCCGAGCGGCCCGGCCTGCCCGGCGTTGATCCAGTGCCGCGGGCGGTAGACGTGCAGCAGCTGGGCGGCCTGGATCTGTGAGAGCCCGATCGTGCTCACGTACCGGACGTCGTCGCCGAACGCGCGGTTCATCTCCTGATAGACACGCTGGGGCTTGATCGGGACGTCATCGAAGCTCGTCTTGCGCAGCATCGTGCGCTTGCGCTCCCGGCACGCCTGCGCCCACTCGGAGCGGTCGGGCAGGTCGCGATCGCGGGCGGCCTCGACGAACAGCTCGAGCGCCGCCCGCGCGTCGGAGACGATCCCGTAGTCGGGAGCGAACACCCGCCCGATCTGCGTCGGCTCGATATCGACGTGCACGAACGTGCGGCCGTGCGTATACGTGGCCAGGCCCCCGGTGTGCCGGTTGGCCCACCGGTTGCCGATGCCGAGCACGAAGTCGGCGGCCAGCATCGAGGCGTTGCCGTAGCGGTGCGAGGTCTGCAGCCCGACCATCCCCGCGTTGAGCGGATGATCGTCGGAAATCGTGCCCCAGCCCATCAGCGTCGGCACCACCGGCGTGCCCGTCTCCTCGGCGAACTGCACGAGCAACTCGGCCGCATCGGCGTTGACCACGCCGCCGCCGGCGACGATCAGCGGGCGCTGGGCAGCGGCCAGCAGGTCGAGGGCACGTTCGATCTGTTTGCGGCTGGCCCGCGGCTTGTAGACCGGCAGCGGCTGGTAGGTCTCGAGGTCGAACTCGATCTCGGCCAGCTGGACGTCGATCGGCAGGTCGATCAGGACCGGTCCCGGGCGTCCGGAGCGCATCAGGTGAAATGCCTGCTGGAAGGTCCCCGGGACCTGCGCGGGCTCCAGCACGGTCACCGCCATCTTGGTGAGTGGCCCCGCGATCTGAGCGATATCGACCGCCTGGAAGTCCTCCTTGTGGAGCTTGGCGACCGGGGCCTGACCGGTGATGCAGAGGATCGGGATCGAGTCCGCGCTCGCCGAGTACAGCCCGGTGATCATGTCGGTTCCGGCCGGTCCGCTGGTGCCGATGCAGACGCCGATGTTGCCGGGCGCGGCGCGGGTGTATCCCTCGGCCATGTGCGAGGCGCCCTCGACGTGGCGAGCGAGCGTGTGACGCAGCCCGCCGTCGAGCTCCATCGCCTTGTAGAACGGGTTGATCGCCGCTCCGGGCAGGCCGAACAGCTGCGTCGCGCCCTCCGCCTTCAGGATGTTCACTGCGGCCTGCGCCGCGGTCATGCGTGCCATGTCAGGTCGTCACTTTCGTTCGTCTGGGTCGCGTCCGGCGAGTCGCTCGACGCCGCGGAGGAGGGCGGAGTGATCCAGGTCGCCGTCGCCGCACGCGCGCGCCGAGACCATCAACTGCGCGACGACCGCGCCGACCGGCAGCGCCACCCCCGCCTCACGCGCGGCCGAGGTGACGATCCCCATGTCCTTGTGGTGCAGGTCGATGCGGAACCCCGGATCGAACGAGCGGCTGAGCATGTTCTCACGCTTCTGCTCAAGCACCTTGGAGCCGGCCAGGCCGCCCCCGAGGACATCGAGCGCGGCCGCCGTGTCGACTCCGTACGCCTCCAGGAACACGAGCGCCTCGGCGAGCACCTCGATGTTGGCGCCGACGATGAGCTGGTTGGCCGCCTTGACCGTCTGGCCCGATCCGCTGGGACCGACGTGCACGATCGTCTTCCCGACCGGGTCGAAGATCTCCTTGGCCGCGTCGAAGTCCTCGGCCGCGCCACCGACCATGATCGACAGGGTCCCGTTCTTGGCGCCCGCCTCACCGCCGGAAACCGGCGCGTCGAGCAGACGCAGCCCGCGCTGCTTGGCCTCGGCGGCAAGCTCGGCGGTGACGTCGGGCCGGATGCTCGAGAAGTCGATGACGAGCGTCCCGGAGGCGGCATGCTCGAACACGCCACCGGGTCCGGCGAGCACCTCCTGCACGTCAGGCGAGTCCGGGACCATGATCGCGACGACGTCGGCGCCGCCGACCGCGTCGGCGATGTCGGACGCCTTGCGGCCACCGGCCTCGACGAGCGGCCCGCTGCGGTCGCGGCGCTTGTTGTAGCCGCTGACCTCGTGTCCGGCGTTCTGCAGATGCACGGCCATCGGGCTTCCCATGATTCCCAGGCCGATGAAGGCGATCTTGCTCATGCTCGTTCTCGCTTTCTGTGGTTGGCGGTGCTCATGGGCTTACCACGCCGCGGCGCGCGGCCCGTCGCCCGCGCGGCAGCCAGCGGAGACTGGTCTCGGTGTCAGTGGTCGGTGCGTACTCCAGGCCGACCCAGCCGGCGTAACCACGGGTTTCGAGGTCGGCGAGGTGGCGGCCGAGCGCGAGTTCGCCGCTGCCAGGCTCGCCGCGGCCGGGGCAGTCGGCGATCTGCACGTGGCTGGTGATGTCCGCGTGCCGTTCGATGGCCGCGTCGAGGTCGTCGCCGTTGTTGGCCAAGTGGAACAGGTCGCACAGGAAGCCGACGTTCGGGTGACCGGCACCGCGCACGTCGGTCACGACCGCGACGGCGTCGTCGGCGGTGCGCAGCGGGTAGGGCTTCGGGCCGCTCACCGGTTCCACCAGCACCGTCGCGCCGATCCGGGCAGCCGCGTCGGCGGCGGCGCCGAGGCTCTCACGCGCGAGCTCGTCCTGCTGCTCGGGCGTCGCGTCCTCGACCCGGTTGCCGTACAGCGCATTGAACGCCGACACGCCGAGCTGCTCGCCGATCGAGACAGCGACCGGGAGGTTGTCCGCGAACTGGGCGGCGCGGTCGGGGACCGACAGCACGCCGGCGTCGGGGCCGGTGAGCTCGCCGGCGAAGAAGTTCAGCCCGACGAGCTGCACGCCGGCGTCGCGGATCGCGCGCACGAACGCGTCGACCTCCCCATCGCCCGGCACCGCCTGCTCAGGCCACGGCCACCAGAACTCGACGGCGTCGAACGCGGCGGCGCGGGCGGCGGCGGGCCGCTCCAGCAGCGGCAGCTCGGTGAACAGCATCGAGCAGTTGACCAGGTAATCCAATCGGTGGTCGTTCATGGTGGTGCTCATCCCCTCACGCGAACGCCGGGACCCCGAGCCAGGCATCGCCTGGGTCGGGCGCGCCGTCGCGCACGACGGTCGCCTCGATCAGTCCGTAGGGGCGGTCTGCGGCGATGAACACCTCGCCGTCGTTCTCGAGCCCGAACGGCTCGAGGTCGACGAGGAAGTGGTGCTTGTTGGGTGCCGAGAAGCGGATCTCGGCGACGTCGTCGTGGGTCTCCAGCACGCGCGTGCCCATCAGGTAGAGCGTCTCCTGGAGCGCCCGGCTGTACGTCGTGGCGAACACCTCGAGCAGGGTCGCGCGGATCGCGTCGAAGCTCGCGTTCCAGTCGGTGTCGGTGCCCGTGTAGCGCCACCGGGCGACCAGCGAGGTCGCCATCACGCGGTCGTCGGCCTCCTGCAGCGTCGTGTACTCGTCTCTCAGGAAGCCCTTGAACTCCGAGCCGGTCGACTTCAGCAACACCAGGTCGCACAGGCCCGACACGACCGACACGCGCTCCTCGCCGGCGCGGCCGCCGACGGTGACGACGGTCGTCCGGGTTCCGTCGCCGCGGCGGATGAAGGCATGGTCGTGGCCGTCGGGACCGACCGGGATGCGATCCCACGGGTACTGCTCGACCCGCACCTGCGCGCTGCTCGCCTTCGGCGTGGCCTGAAGCAGCCGGCGGCCGAGCGCGATCGCGTAGTCCTCCGGTGAGCTCACACCGTGGCGCTTGGCGTACGCGAACGCAGTGTTCTTCTGGGTATCGGTCGGCAGCACGTCCGCCTGGTCGCCGGTCACGTGCGACTCGGTGAACGCCCCGCGCAGCGACGTCGACACGTTGAGGTCGACGAGCTCATGGCGAGCGGTGTCGCGGTGGATGCGCACGACACGGTTCTCCGCCTTGCCGTACTGATTTGCGCCGAGCGAGATGCCCATGTCGGAGTCTCCTTGTCGCGGTGGTATTCCGAAATGCGGAATGCGCTTATCGGAGTACGGAATACTACCGTCGGCGGTCGCGCTTTGTCAACGGAGTGGGTGAGCCAGCTCCGCGAGCCGCTGCGCGTCGAGAGTCGTCGCGGCCTCCACCTCGTCGGCGCTCGCCGCGCCGCACTGGATCGCACGCAACACGTAGTCCGCCAGCGCGCGCACCGTCGCCGGTTCGTCGAGGATCGCCGAGTCCGCGCGGGCGAAGTAGTCGTGCAGGCGGCGCGTGGCGTCGCCGAGGTCGTCGCGGTAGAACGCGAACGTCGCGGCGAACCGGGTCGGCAGCTGCGCCGGGTGCAGGTCCCATCCCTGGTAGTAGCCGCGCTCCAGCGATCGCCGCACCAGTCGCAGGTGCTCCTCCCAGCCGCGACGCACAGCGCCCGGGTCCCCGACCGGAAGGCGGTTGGTCGAGCCGTCAGACAGGCGTACCCCGGTGCCGGCGGCGGCCGCCTGCATGACGAGCTTGGCGTGATCGGCTGCGGGATGGGCCAGGCTCTGATACGGCGCGGCGATCCCGCAGAACGCCGAGTAGTCGTAGGTGCCGTAGTGCAGGCCGGTGCACCGACCCTCGGAGGCATGGACCATCCGCGCGACCAGCCCCGTTCCCTCGGGGCTGAGAATCGACTGCGGTGTCTCCACCTGGATCTCAAAGCGCATCCTCCCGGCGTCCGCCGCGGCTTCGGCTCGCTCGCAGAGGTGGACCATCGCCTCGACCTGCTCGACGCTCGTCACCTTGGGAAGCGTGATCACGAAGTCGTCAAGGGTTGCGCCGTTGTCGGTGAGCGAGGTGATGAACGCGATGCAGGTGCGCACCGCGCGATGCCGAGTGGGCGCCTCGAGGCTCTTGATCCGAATGCCGGTGAACGGCGGCGCTGTGTGGTCCGCCCGGCTGTGCGCGAGCGCGGCGCCGGCCTCGGCCGCGTCCGCATCCTCGGTGCCGCCGGGCCGCGCGCCGTACCCATCCTCGAAGTCGATCCGCAGGTCCTCCACCGGCTCGTCGGCGAGCTTGCGGCGCACGCGCGTCACGACCGCGTCGTCGCCGACGAGCTCGTCGAACAACCCGGCGTGTGCGTCGAGCGTCTCGAGCGCCTCCGCGCCCCAGTCTCGGGTGAGCCCGGCGTGGTATCGGTCGCCCGCCACGTACACCGTGTGGACCGGCTGGCGCCCGCCACGGTCGCCGGGAAACCGCCGGGCGAGTGCGGCGTCGGCGTCCTCCAGTCGCGCATCGAGCTCCTCGCCGAGTTCCCGGGTCAGTCCGTCGATGTCGATTCGAGTCACTACCCCTCACTTTTCCGCATGACGGGGCGGTTATACCGCAAGCCAGAAACGTCGCGCGTCCCCGGCGATCGGTGTCAGAGCCCCGGCCGGGCCGTTCCGGAGGCGCACTCCGGATACGCTAGGCTCGCTCACGGAGCGTTTCCCGCAACGCCGTCGGGCGTGCCGGTGAGTGCGTTCACCTTTTGTTCACCGTTCACATTTTTGGAGCGCACATGGTCGGCCGGGATGCAGTGTTGACGACGGGAGGCGAGTGATGCGACAGGGCCCGCTCGCCGGTCGATACCCCGCCGTGGCAGGAATGGTTGTCTGTGCCCTGGTGCCGTACCTGGCCCTGTCAGGCGCGCTCGGTCCGATCACCCCGCTGATCGCGGGGCGGCTCCACATGAGCCTGCAGACGATGAGCATCGGCTCGGGGATCGCGAACGCCGCGTACGCGGCGGGCACCGTGCTGGCAGTTCAGTTCGCGCAGTTGCTGCCGCAGCGACGCATGATGGTCCTCTACGCGGCGGTGCTCGTGCTTGGCTCGATCCTCACCGCCGGGGCTCAGGACGCGCCGATGTACCTCGTTGGCCGCGTCCTGCAGGGGCTGTGCACCAGCCTGCTGCTCATCTCCGCAGCGCCGCCGCTGTTCCTCGGCTTTCCGCGCGACAAGCTGCGGCCGACCGCGATGATCATGAACATGTGCATCTTCGGCGCGGTCGCACTCGGCCCGCTGATCGGCGGCGTCCAGGCCGGTGCGCATGGGTGGCGCCCGCTGTTCTGGATCGTCGCGGGCGTCGCCGGGATCGCGTTGATGCTCTCGCTGCTGACCTTCGAGGACGCGCCCGCCGCGGACCCCTCGGCGCCGAAGGATCCGACGGCGATCCTGCTGGCCGCGGTCGGCTCGGCGGCGGCGTTCTTCGGCGCCTCGGAGCTGCTCACCCATCGGTTCCTCGATCCGCTCGCCGTCGTGCCGCTGTTCGGTGGCCTGGCCGTGATCGTCGCGCTGATCGTCAACCAGGCGACCCGCGCCCGGCCACTGCTGACGATCCGCAGCATGTTGACGAGCACGATCCCAGTGGCCGGCATCGTGATCGCACTGTTCGCCGCCGCCGCCTCGGTGTCGGCCACCGAACTGTCGGCGAGCATGCTCGCGTCGCGGTACGCGCCGCTGCACGTCGGGCTGCTCTACCTGCCGGAGTTCGCCGGCGCCGTGATCACGGCGGTCGCGCTCGGCGTCGTGCTCGGACGACGTCAGCTCCAGTACCTCCCGCTCGTCGGCATGATCTTCCTCGCCGCCGGCATCATCGTCTTCCGTCTCGAACTGCCACCAACCCAGGCGCTCACCCTGATCGGCTCCGGGCTGACCGGGATCGGCGTGGGAGCGACCGTCGCCCCTGCGCTGTTCGTCGCGGGCTTCTCGCTCTCGGCGGCCAACCTGCAGCGAGTCTTTGCGATCGTCGAGCTGCTCCGCGCGGTTGCTGCGTTCATGATCGCGCCGGTGTTCGCGCATTTCGCTGCCACGGTCGGGACCGGCCAGTTCGGAGGCACGGGCATCGCGCTCTGGATCGGCGCCGGCCTGGCCGTCGTCGGCGCCGCGGTTGCGGTCCTGCTCTACGTGCTCGGTGGCGCGCGGCCGGCGGCACCTGACATCGACCGGTTCCTGGCCGGCGAGGGACCGGGCTTCCCGTCGCCGCCGCTGCTGGCGCGGGTCCGCGGTCACGCGACGGCCGGTGTCCCCGCGACCGACGGCGCGCAGCCGTGAACGCGCCACAGGCGGCCAACTCCGGCCCGGTCCTCATCGCCTACGACGGCTCCGACCTCGCCAAGCACGCCATCGACGAGGCCGGCGACCTGCTCAGCTCTGGACGGGACGCGCTCGTGCTGTGCGTCTGGCAGCCGTTCGACCTCGGCTTCGTCCCTGCCGACGACGCTCCGCTCGATGCCAAGAACGCGGCCGAGGTCCGCGCCGCAGCCGGGCGCACGGCGGCCGCGGGATCGGGTCTGGCGGAGGCAGCCGGGTTTCGCGCGCGCCCGCTCGAGGTCGAGGCCTCACCGATCTGGAAGGGCATCGTCGAGAGCGCAGAGCTGCACGACACGAGCGTGATCGTGCTCGGATCCCACTGCCGAAGCGGACTGAGCGGGCTGGTCATCGGCAGCGTCGCGCGGGCGGTCTCCGATCACTCCGAGCGGACGGTGCTCATCGCCCACCGGCGCCGCTGAACTCCGCTACTCACCGAGGAATGCGCGGACCTCGACCCTCCGGTTGCAGGCCTTCGACCCGTCAGCAGCGATCTGCACCGCCGTCTGCCGGTCGGGCGCCTCGATCACCCAGAACCCGCCGACGAACTCCTTCGTCTCCGCGAACGGGCCGTCGGTGAACACCGGCTGCCCGGATCGGTTGTCGATGACGGTCGACGCTGTGGGCGACTCAAGGCCTCCGGCGAGCACCCACTGCCCTCTCGCCACGAGTTTCTCGTTGAACGAGTCGATGGTGGCCATCTCGGCTGAGGTGCCGGAGTCCGGCGTGTCATCGATCACGGAAAGCAGGTACCGCATCAGCTCTTCTCCTGAGTCAGGGCGCCCGGGGCGGGCGGCCGTTCACTTCGACGACGAACGGCACCGCCGTGGGCGGACACGCTGCGGCGCGCGTCCATCGCCTGTGACCCTAGGCCTCCGGGGTGACGAGCGGCGGTAGCAGGACGGGCGCCGTTCTCGGCGCCGCAGTGGTGAGGCGACGGCGGGTGGCGATGCGGTCGATCGTCGCCCAGGTGGCGAAGATCAGCGAGCCGATGACGCCCGTGACCGTGACCAGCACGCCGGCGGCCGCAGCGGCGGCGAGACCGTGCGCGCCGAGGATCAGGACGGTGGCGGCCGGGCCCGTACTCGGGCCGATCGGCAGCTGGCCGACCGTGAACATGACGATCAGCAGGGCCATCGAATCGAAGATCGAGACATCGACGCCGACCGCGCGGAGCATCAGCCAGTTGCGCAGCACCTGGGCGCACACGGCCACCAGCGCAAAGCCGATCAGCCGTCCACGGCCCTGCATCCGCAGGACCGCAAGCCCAGCCCCGAGGCCGGTCCGGTGACGCTCGGACACCCGGCGCAGCACGGCGGTGAGTCCGGCCATCGCCACGATGATGAGCGCGGGGACCCATAGCGGGACGCCAAGGGGTGCGACGAGCGTGAACGAGAAGATCGCCACGAGGGCCAGTTCGACGGTGATGATCGGGACTTCGGCCGCCACCAGCGCCCCCGCCCGCGGCGTCTGCTGCGGGGCCGCCCGGCGGACCGACGCTATCCGCACCGCCATCCCGAGCGAGCCGTTGACGATGCTCGCCACACAGCCGAACGCAGCCGAGGTGAACAGCACGCGGCGGCCGACCGTGGCCCCGGCGGCTCTCACGCAGACCGTCCACGCCTCGCAGCGCGTCAGCAACCCGACGAGCTGGAGCACCACCGAGAGCACCACCAAACTGATCGGTGCGGTCCGCAGCGCCGCGCTGAACTGAGCGCCTCGCCCGGCGAGCACGTAGCCCAGCAGGGCGGCGACCGCGACCGTTCCAGCAACGCTGACGGCCACCTTGCGGCGCATCGAGGAGCCACGCGAGTCGCGCTCGGCTACGTCATCGATGCCGGTGTCCGGCGAGTTCACGACCTTCACGGGGGGGCGACCTTCGCGGTAGGGGGCTCTGGATGTTGCGGCAGGTGGCCGCAGACCGTCACGCCGTCGCTCGTGACATCGGCCGTCCGAGCGATCTCTTGAAGTGACGAGACGCACGCGGCCGCCGGCGAGGCGTCTGAGAACGTGGCCGCGTGGAATGCGTACGTGCTATCGGCGGACACTGTATACGGGCCGTTGATCCGGCCGCGCTGGCAGGTGACGGCGCGACTGGTTGAGTTTGGCCGTGTCTGGCAAGATACGAAACATGTCTTTCGCTTCTGCCTCCCGACGCGAGCACCGGCGGCAGGTCACCGATCCGCGTGAGCTGAGGGCGCTCGCGCATCCCCTGCGACTGGCGCTGCTCGATCACCTCATGTCCTTCGGTGAGCAGACGGCCGCACGCTGCGCCGCGAGCGTCGGCTCGACGACGTCGAACTGCAGCTATCACCTGCGCGCGCTCGGCAGGGCCGGCTTCGTCGAACGCGTCGAGTCCGCCGATGGGCGGGAGCGACCCTGGCGAGCGACGGTGACCGGCCTGAGCTATGGGCCGGCCGGCGCCGAGCGGTCCCCCGCGGCCGCGGAGGCCGCGCTGGCGCTGGACGAGCTCGCGATGGCGCGCGAGGAGGAACTGACCCGCCAGGCGCGGCGCCGCCACGCCGCACAACCGGAGCCGTGGCTCTCCGCGGAGGCCTTTCACGACTACGCAGTTCGGATCACCGCGAGCGAACTCGCGCAGCTCACGGCAGAGATCGACCGCCTGGTGCGCCCGTACATCGGGATGACCCGGGGGCAGGCGCCGCCGGATGCCGCACCGGCCAGGGTCCGCCTGCTCGCCTTCCGCGATCCGCGGACGCCGTGAGGCCTCCGGGGGTGTGGTTCGCCGGCCCTCCGGGTCCTCCCGTCGGCGGGCTGAGCGGCAACCGGGCGCTGGGGACCCTCTGCGCTGCGGTGGCCATCTCGGAGCTCGGGGACTGGCTGATGTTCATCGCGCTGCCGCTGGTGGTGCTGCGCACCTCCGGCTCGGCATTGGCGACCTCGTCGGTGTTCCTGGCCGAGCTCGTTCCCGCTGTCGTGGTCGGAACCACCTGTGGACCGCTGATCGACCGACGTGATCCCGGGCGGCTGCTGGCGCTCCTGACCGCCGTGCAGGCGCTCGTGGTGGTGCCCCTGCTCTGGGTGGGGCCGAATCGCGTCTGGCTGGTCTACGCCGTCGCGGCAGTGCAGGCTGCGTTCACAAGCCTCACCGCGCCGGCCCAGCAGGCGATCGTTCCCCGGCGCTTCGCCGCGCAGGAGGTGACGCGCGTCAACGCATCCATCGTCACGGCTGGCAACGTGGCCCGGCTCGTCGGCTCACCACTCGGCGGCGCGCTGCTCCCCGTGCTCGGCCTGCGCGGGCTCGTGCTCGTTGACCTCGCCTCCTTCGTCGTCAGCGGAGCCGTCCTGCTTCCTCTGGCGACCGGCACGCCGCCCCCCGCTCGGAGCCCGGATCACGGGGCGCCCGGCCGGCTGGAGGCGATCGCGGACGGTGCACGCGCGGTTCAGGGCGACCGCGAGCTCAGCGCTGCGCTCGTCATCTCGTTTCTGGCATCGGTTGCGCAGGGTCTGTTTCTCGTGCTGTTCGTCCTGTTCGTGCTGCGAGCGCTGCACGCCGGGGACGGGCTCGTCGGGCTGCTGCGCGGCGTCCAGGCCATCGGCGGCGTCCTTGGCGGCCTGCTGGTGACCGCCCGGCTCAGACGCAGCTCAGCCCGCGCGCTCACCGCGGGCGGTGTCGGGGCATTCGCGCTGATCTCGGCGCTGTGCTGGAACAGCCCCCACCTCACCACCGCGCCCTGGTGGTACGTGGTCCTGTTCATCGCGGTCGGGATCCCCGGCACGATCCTGACCACTGGGCTGACGACCGCCATCCAGCAGGCGAGTCCGCCGGAGCTCCGCGGCCGCACGCTGAGCCTGCTCGGGGTCGCGCAGGCGATCGGGCAGGCGATCGGCATCCTCGCCGCCGGCGTCCTCAGCAGCACCCTCCCGCTCGGGGCTCTGCTCAACGCCCAAGCCGGCTGTTACGCGGCGTGCGCGGGGATCGCCTGGTTCACGTTCGCCGGTCGCACCGGGTCGAGCCGATGGGCCGGGGCGCGTTATCGTGACGCCGGTGAGCGATCCGTTCGCACTGATCGAGTTTCCCGCCGATGATCCTGATCGCGCCCGACGATTCTGGTCGACGCTGCTGGCGCTTGAACTCGACGAACGCTCGTCGGCCGACGGGCGCGGCTGGCAGGCGCGAGAGGGCGGCACCGCGATCGGCATCCACGAGCGCGGCCGCGGTCCGGGGGACACGGCGTCGCTGCCGTACTTCACGGTCGCGGACCTTCAGACGGCGCTCGAGCAGGTCCGAGCGCTCGGCGGGACCGTGATTCATCCGGGGGAGCAATGGGCCGTATGCCGCGACTCCGAGGGAAGCCCGTTCGGGCTCGCGCTCCGGGCGGTGTGAGCCGACCTGACTACTGCTCCTCGAGCTTGAACCCGATGCGCATCTCGACCTGGAAGTGGGCGATCTCATTCTGCTCGACGTGTCCACGGATGCTCCGGACCTCGACCCAGTCAAGGTCGCGCAGCGTCTTCGCGGCACGCGCGACGCCGGCGCGCATCGCTTCCGTGACACCGTCGGGCGAGGTCCCGGCGATCTCGATCACTCGGTAGGTATCTGACTCGGACATGAGGTCTCCTTGGCGTCGTTGGTGGGGCAAGCCACCGCATACCCGCTCGCCCGGTTTCAACACCCGGGTGCCATTGAGCAGTGAGGACGACGGTCTGCCTGGAGCGGCACGTGCCGGATCCCGGCCTGTCCCTAGGCTGTGGGAATGAGCTCGCGCAACGTCCTGATCACCGGTGCCTCCCGTGGTATCGGTGCGGCGACCGCCCACGCCTTTGCCGCCGCCGGCGACCGCGTCGCGGTCCACTACGGCACCCGCCGCGAACAGGCCGAGGCGGTCTGTGCTGCGCTTCCCGGCGATGGGCACCTCGTGGCCGGCGCTGACCTGGCGGACGCCGACGCGGTACGCGCGATGGCCGAGGAGGTCGCCGCCGCACTGGGCAGCATCGACGTGCTCGTCAACAACGCAGGTGTGTTCGTCGCCCACCCGATCGACGAGAGCTCCTATGAGGAGTGGCAGCGCACATGGCACCACACGCTCGCCGTCAACCTGGTCGGAGCCGCCAACCTGACGTGGTGTGCCGTGCGCCACATGGGCCCCGGCGGTCGGATCGTGTGCGTCAGCTCGCGGGGCGGGTTTCGCGGCGAGCCCGAGCAGCCGGCATACGGAGCGAGCAAGGCGGGTCTCGTCGCGTTCGCTCAGTCGCTGGCGCGCGCCCTTGGGCCACGTGGGATCGCGGTCAGCGCCGTCGCGCCCGGCTTCACCGAGACCGACATGGCCACCGAGGCGCTCGCCGGCGAGGCGGGCGTGGCACGCCGCGCCGAGAGTCCGCTGGGCAGGGTGTCCACGCCTGAGGACGTCGCGGCGGCGATCCTGTTTCTCGCCTCGCCACACGCCGAGATGGCCAGCGGCACGGTGATCGACGTCAACGGCGCGTCGTTCCTGCGCATGTAGCGCGCCGATGACCGACTCGCGACACGAGCGCTGGAGATGAGTGGGGGCCGCAATGCGCCGTCGGCGATGCAGGTCCTGCGCTTCGAGCAGCATCGCCGGATGCCGTGGCGCAACGGCGGCGGGGTCACCTACGAGGTCGCCTCCTCGCCGGCCGGCCCCGGCCCGGCTGATTTCGACTGGCGGATCAGCATCGCCGAGGTCGAGGGCGGCGGGCCGTTCTCGGCGTTTCCCGACGTTGACCGGACGATCGTCCTGATCGAGGGGGATTGGATGGCGCTGACCGTCGATGGACGGCGGCACCGCTTTGGCGTGCACGAGCCGTTCAGCTTTGACGGGAGCAGCGAGACGATCTGCGAGGTGGCAGGCCGCAGCCGGGATCTGAACGTGATGACCCGCCGAGGCCGAGCCGCCGCCTCGGTTGCAATCGTCCAGGCCGATGGCTCTGACCCCGCTCCCGTCGAGGGGAGCGAGAATGTCTTCGTCTGCCTGACTCCGAGCATCCTGCTCTCGGACGGGACCGGTACCGAGGTCGAGCTGGGCGCGCTGGACGCCGCGGTGTCGACCGGCCCTGCGCTGACGATGCAAGGCGACGGCGTCGGCGCGGTGATCCGGCTTCGGTCCGACTGCCGGTGAGGGCGGTGCTGCGAGAGGCGATCGGCAAGGAGGCCGGCGACACCGTCCACGTCCAGATCGACGAGCGGATCGCAAAGCACCCCCCACCGCGTCGCCGGACCGCGCAGCTCCCGCTGCTCGGAACTCCGGTGTGATCAGACCCCGCGGAGGGTGAGGAGCGAGATCGAGTGCGCCGGGAACGTGATGGTCGTCGCGCCCCCGGTCACGGTTGCCGGCGAGGTACTTCTCGACACGGTGTCAGGCGCCCCACTCGAGTTGTCGCTGAGTGGGGATGGACCGTCGAGCGTGCTCACGGTGGCGGTGGCGGAATCGGTCACCCCGGCGAAGGTCACTGTGGAGGAGATGTCGACGGACGGGCTGCGGTTGATGACCACGAGCTGGACACCGGCCGGTGTGGCCGCGGAGACGACCGCCAGATCGCCGCTCGAAGGCCCGGAGGTGGCGAGCATGGGGTTTCCGCTCACCGTGGCATCCAGCAGACTCCCGCCCGCCAGGGGCTCCATCAGCGCGAGGTATTCGCCGGTGGGTTGCACCACCGACTGTGGGCCTGGAGTGGTGATCGCCCCGGTGGTCGCGAACGGCGCCGCGCCGGGCAGGCCGGTCGTGACCGCCGATGCGGCGGGCAGCTCGGCATCGAGCAGCTGACGATCGGCGACGGGGATGCCGAGCTGGATCCAGTCCGCGAGCTGGCTGGCGTTCACCAGCGCCTCGTCGAGGGAGTTCAGGAAGTACGGCGCGTCGAGTGGGTCGGGGGTGGAATCGATCAGCTGGCCGTACTCGGTGAGGACGAGCGGGACGTGATGTCCGGCAGCCTGGTCGGTTTCGGCCTGAAGGGTCTGGACGGCGGCGTCCTCGACGTCGGGCACGGTCATGACCTGCGACTCGTACTGGTCGATCGGCAGCGACGGCGAGATGTTTCCCGAGCCGACGTAGGGATGGTCCTGGAGACAGTCGTATGGCTGGGTCGTCCCCATCGCCTCCAGGAAAGACTGGGTCGTGTCCGAGGAGCACACCTGGATGCTCGGGTCGGCCTGCTTCATCGCGCTGTAGAACTGCGCGAACCCGTCGTGGGGACCCGACTGGTAGCTCGCGGTCACCACCGCACCGGACGGCGGGATGGCACCGTTGGACCCGTCGCCGAAGGTGATCTTCCCGGTCGCGGGGGCAAGCGTGTAATCGTGCGCGGACGGCCCCACGCCACTCAACGACGGCACCAGGTTCCACTGGGCGCCGTCGACCTCAACCGCGGCGGAGCCGGGCACCACCGGGGGGTAGGCGACCAGAAAGCTCTGGCCGGCCCCGCCGGTCGACGCCGCCGCCGAACTGCGGCGGTCGGCGGAGAGCACGACCCGCTGGCCGGTGAACGCCGTCGTGCCTCCGTAGACGTACTCGCAGGTGGCGACGTTCGGGCAGGGGTTGGCGCCCGCCGGCGGCGTGCCGATGCTCACCGGAGTTCCCGATCGCCAGTAGTCCGCACTCTGCTCCTCGTTGCCGACCTCCCAGTAGGGCACGTCGTACGGCGCTGGATGTCCGTTGCCGGCGCGCTCCTGCGCCCAGGTGCTTGTTCCCTGCGCGTCGGTCATGTAGTGCACGAGGTCGGCCGCCTCGGCCGCGGTGCCGTTGGCGAAGTCGACATCGAACACGCCGACCGCGCCCGTCAGATCGAGGAGGCTGCCGAACTCGTCGGGGCCGACGGTCGACGGGCTGGGAGCGCCGGAGGGTCCGACGGGATTTGCGGATCGCTGCGCCTGCGGTCCGATCGCGCGCATCCACTGATAGCTCTGCCCCGTGATCCCGCCGGGGAAGCGCAGCGATCCCGCACCCACGGCGGAGGTCAGCTGCGCTGTGAACGATGGCCAGAACGCATCGCTGGTCGCATCGAAGCTGCCCATTCCGCCGAACGGCGCCAGGTAGTCACTACCGAAGACTGCGGGGCTGATGACCGCGCCGGGATGCGAGACGTCGACCGTGATCGACGTCGCCGGTGACCTTGGCGGGGCCCGGCGCACCCGCCGGCGTTGAGGCGGGAGCTGAGAGTGACCGGCATCCGGATCGAGACCGGCCGCCTCGGCCTGCGACTCGACGCCCACGTACTGCGGTTCGGAACCCTGCGTGTCAGCCGCCGGCGCCCGCCGCGGACCGCTCGCGGCGGCACCCGCTGGGCCCGCGGCGAGCGTCAGCACGGCCACGACCAGCACCACCACCACCGGAGCCCTCCGAGCTGCCGGGAGCCAGTCCATTGGTGAACCGTACCCCCGATGACCGGTTCGTCCACGCTCCCCGAGCAACGCTCCGCGCAGCGCTCGCTCGATCATCTCGCTCGGTCACGAGGGCTGGAGCGAGGCGGCCGAGGGCGTCCGCTGGTCGCTCGGCGGGAGCTGTTCATGCTCGTCTCGCGCGCGCATCGGCAGCCGGAAGATGAGCAGGAACGCGCCCAGGAGCGGGGCGAGACACGCCCACGCGGTGATCTGCAGCGCATCGGTCGCGAGCTGGTGGTCGAAGGCGGAGAAGAAGATCGGGCCGAGCCCGGCGACGCCGAGCGAGGTCGAGAGCTGCTGGGTCGCTTCAAGGACCCCCCGGAGGCGGAGGGTGATGGCAACGCAGATGTCGCCGGCGGCGATGAGCAGGATCCCGACGTGGAGAAGGTGTCGGCCGAGGCGGTTGACCAGCGTGAAGAGCGGTCATGCCGGCGATGGGCGCCTCCCGCACGCCACCCGAACACGTCCGGTCGATCGCCGTGTCACCGCAGTCGGTAGTCGAGCAGCAGATATCCGCTTGGAGAGATCTGATTGCGGGTCAACGACAACCGGCGAGCGTGGCCGGCGTCGAGGAGCCTTCGCCCCTGGATCTGCACTGCGGGGGCGACGACGAGCCGCAGTTCGTCGACGAGATTTGCCGTGAGCAGCGACTGAGTGAGGGCGATGCTCCCGTGGACTCCGATGTCGCCACCGCGCTCTCGTTTGAGATCGAGGACGCACTCTGCGAGGCCGTCCCGGACCCGGCTGGTCTGCCGCCACTCAGCCTCGGGGGGCGTGGATGTGACCACGAGCTTCTGGACGCCGTTGATGAAGCTCGCAAATGGCTCGATGTCGCTGCTCGGCCAGAAGCTCGCCCACTCGTCGTAGGTGCGGCGCCCGAGAAGCACGGCATCCTGGGAGGCGATGACGCGACCGAGATTCTCTTCCATGACGTCATCGAACTCGGTCACGAACTCCTCGGGTGCCTCCGCCACGCCGTCGAGTGACAGCAGTTCGTAGGCAACGACCTTGCGCATGAATGATCTCCTGGCTCGTTGGACGGTCCGGGTGAAAGACCCGGCCGCCCGCCGAAACTCATCGGTGGCCTGGGAAGGCGAGCGCCGGCCGGGCAACCGAAGGTGCGCCGCGGTCAGTTGCTGCCGAGGCCGAACAGCGGTCGGCAGAGGTCCACGCCCTCGATCGTCACCGCAACGCGGGGTGTGGCCTCGAAGCGATCGCGCGTGAGGCGGAAACGGTGTTCCTGGATCGCGCGGCCCCGCACGTGAGGCCAGCGCAGGCCGTCGTCTTCATAGCCGAGCTTCGCGGACACGCGCGCGGATGCGGGGTTGTCGACGAACGCCCCGGAGACCGCCGCCTCGGCGCCCAGGCCGAGGAACGCGAGCTCGAGAATCGCGGAGCGCGTCTCGGTGCCGTACCCGCGACCGTGCCAGGCCAGCCCCAGCCATGAGGCGCTGCCCGTCGTCCGGGTCCGCGCAAAATCCGCCGCGCTGAGGACTTGAACCCCGATCGGACGCCCCGCCAGGAACACCGCGAGCTCAAGGCGCCAGTCATCGGGCCGCCACCGCTCGCGAATGCCCCGGTGATAGGCCAGGAAGTCCGATACGAACGTCGGGGAGGGGTCGGTCCACGGGACCAGGAACGGCATCTTCCGAGGATCGTGGACCCCCGCCTGCGCGACCGCCGCGAGCGACCGCAGCTCCTCATCGGTTGGGAGCCTCAGCTCGAGCCGGGGGGTCCGCAGCACCAGGCTTGAGAGAGGCGCACAGTCCACCGCGCGACAGGCTACGACGCGCGCCCGGGATGCCCGGACACTATTCCGTTTTGTGCGTGCAATCTGTAATGTGGCATGCAGCGATGCTTCGACCCGACCTCAACCGGCGAACCTCCCTCCGCCCGATCCCTGTCGGGCGGGGCACGTGGCGGGCGGGCGCGCGCGCGACATCGGTCAAGAAGTGTGCGACACGACTGGGTTGCATGCAATGAGCGAAGCCGGCATCCAGCCGACGGGAGGCCTGTCCCAGAATCTCACCGCCGTGCTGCGGCTGCGGGAGCTCATCTTCGAAGGCGGTCTGAGCGGCGGGGAACGCGTCGCCGAGGTGCCGCTGGCCGAACGGCTCGGCGTCTCCCGGACGCCGCTGCGACTCGCGCTGGCGCAACTGGAGCACGAAGGCCTGCTGGAGGCGATCTCGGGGGGAGGCTTTGTCGTTCGGCTGTTCACGCGCGAGCAGGTGATCGATGCGATCGACCTGCGTGGCCTGCTGGAGGGCGCGGCCGCCCGGTTGGCCGCCGAGCGCGTCCACGACCCGTCCCCGATGGAAGCGTTGCACGGCTGCGTGGCTCAGATCGACCGCCTCATCGCCCCGTCGCGGCCGGCGATCGCCGACTTCGAGCGCTACGTGGTGCTCAACGAGCGCTTCCACGAGCTCCTGATCGCGATGTCGGGCAGCGAGGCCCTCCAGGCGGCGTATCGCCGGGCGCTCGCGCTGCCATTCGCGTCGCCCAGCGCCTTCGTGATGGTCCAGTCCGAGCTACGGGAGTCGCATCGCACCCTCTATGTCGCGCAGCGCCAGCACCATCAGTTGCTGGACGCCGTCGAACGGGGTGAGGGTTCGCGCGCGGAGGCGATCGGACGCGAGCACGCTCGGCTGGCGCGCGAGAATCTCGATTGGGCCTTCGACAGCGAGCGGATGTTCGACCGGCTGCCGGGTTCCAACCTCATCGCTCGCGCGCAGCCCGAGGTCGACCACTTTGTCTGATCGGCGCTGCTGCCCTGCGCGCCCTCGTTCCACGGGACGCGGCGCCTCGGGAGCCTGGCGATGATCCCTGGAGGCGATGACCACGCCCGCTACGAGATCCTGCCGTTCCCGAGGGCGATCGAGCAGGCCAGAGCGCTCGGTCACCCGGCCCATCTCACTGTCACCTGCTCCCCCAAGCACGGTCCTGATCAGGCAGTTGACATTGCGGCTCGCCTGCGAGAGCTCGGGCACGATGTGACCGTACATATCGCGGCAAGGATGGTCCGCGATTCCGAGCATGTCGAAGCGCTGCTGCGGCGCATGAGCGAGCTGGGGATCGCCGACATGTTCCTGATCGGAGGTGACGTCGCCGAGCCGGTCGGCGAGTACGCCAGCGCGGGCGAGCTCCTGCGGGTCGTCTCCGCGGACCCGCTGCGCCCCGCGTGTATCGGCGTCGGTGGGTATCCGGAGGGCCACCCGCTCATCGACGATGCGACACTCGACGAGGCGTTGACGTCCAAGGCCGAGCTGGCCGACTACGTGACCACGCAGCTGTGCTTCGATCCGTCCGCTCTCAGGCGGTGGCTCGCCCGCCAGCGGGGGCGGGGCCTGAACCTCCCGGTGTGGATCGGCATGCCCGGCCAGGTCTCGACGGCCAAACTGGTGGAGATCTCCGCGCGCATCGGTGTCGGCCCGTCGATCTCGTTCCTGCGCAAACAGCGGGGCCTGCGCGGCCTGCTCGGAATGATCACCGCGCGACACGGTCCGGCGACCGAGCGGCTGTTCGACCAGCTGGGCGCCGTCATCACCGCGGACCACGGGGTGGCGGGGCTGCACTACTACACGTTCAACGAGTTGGTGGCGACCCGCGAATGGCACCAGACCCATGACCTGTCCGTGATCCGCTTCGCCGAGGCAGTACCGGTGGAGTCGAAACAGTCCGCTCCGTCCGGAGAGGCCGCATCGTGAGCCGCGCCGCGGCGGCGAGCGGGCACGGGACGCCAACTCGCAACCGCCGTAGACCAAGGAGAGACCCATGCCGCCGAGCAACCTGCAGGAAGTCCTTGACGCCGCTCCCAACATCGTCGAGCTGCTGCGTAACTCACAGATCGGGGCCTACGTGTACCCCGTGGTGCCGGAGGAGTTCACCAACTGGCGCCGCGAGCAGATCGCCTGGCGCAAGACCGCGGTCCTGTTCGACCAGTCCCATCACATGGTCAACCTGTTTCTCCGGGGTCCAGGCGCGATCAAGCTGATCTCCGATACGGCGATCAACAGCGTCGCCACCTTCCCGGTCGGGATGGCCAAGCAGTACGTGCCGACGACTCCCGCCGGCCATGTGATCGGAGACGGCATCCTCTTCCACCTGGCCGAGGAGGAGTTTGTGTTCGTCGGCCGGGCCCCCGCGACCAACTGGCTGGCCTTCCATGGCGAGACGGGCGGCTACGACGTCGAGATCGAGCGCGATGATCGCTCGCCCTCCCGCGCCTTCGGACACGCGGTCACCCGGCGCTATTGGCGTTTCCAGATCCAGGGACCGAATGCCTGGCAGGTGATCGAGAAGGTCAACGGCGGTCCCGTCGAGCAGCTGAAGTTCTTCCGCATGGCGACGATGAACGTCGCCGGCCAGACCGTGCGCACGCTTCGCCACGGTATGGCGGGTGAACCGGGGCTTGAGCTGTGGGGGCCATACGAGGACTACGACTCGGTTCGTGAGACGATCCTCGAGGCCGGCCGCGAGTTCGGGCTCGAGCCGGTCGGCGCCCGTGCGTACGCATCCAACACGCTGGAGTCCGGCTGGATCCCCTCGCCGCTGCCGGCGATCTACACCGGGGAGGAACTGCGCCCCTATCGCGAGTGGCTCGGGGCCGACAGCTACGAGGCGACGAGTTCGATCGCCGGCAGCTTCGTCGCCCCCGACATCGAGGATTACTACCTCAACCCCTGGGAGCTCGGCTACGGCCCGTTCGTGAAGTTCGATCACGACTTCATCGGCCGTGACGCCCTGAAGCAACTCGAGCCCGAGCACCACCGCCGCAAGGTCACGTTGGCGTGGAACGGCGAGGACACCTCCCGGATCCTCAGTTCGCTCGTCGACCCGCACGATGACCTCCCGTACCAGTTCTTCAACGTCCCGATCGCCAACTACGGTTCCTCGAGCTTCGACTCGGTGGTCGACTCAGGCGGCGCCGTCGTCGGCGTGTCGATGTTCTCCGGTTACAGCGCCAACGAACTTCGGGCGTTGTCGCTGGCCACCGTCGACCCCGAGATCGAAGTCGGCAGCGAGGTCACCGTGCTCTGGGGCGAACCCGACGGGGGCACCCGTAAGACGACCGTCCAACCGCACCGTCAGATTGAGGTCCGGGCGATCGTCAGCCCGGTCCCGTATGCCGAGACGGCACGGACGCAGTACGCCGAGGGCTGGCGGACGTCGGCAGCCCGCTGAGCGCTGAGTGCGGCGAGGTCCGGATTGGCGTCAGCGCGTCGGGCTGTCGCCGATGCCCTCGGGGCGCGAGCCTCCGAGCTCGCGTCCGTCTATCGAGGCGCCATCCGGATCGCGCCGTCGAGCCGGATCGTCTCGCCGTTGAGCATCGGGTTGGAGACGATGTGCGTCACCAGTGCGGCGAACTCGGAGGGCGCACCGAGCCGGCTGGGGTGAGGGACGGAGGCCGCCAGCGACGCCCGGATCTCGGGCGACAGGGAGCCCAGCAGCGGCGTGTCGAAGGTGCCCGGCGCGATGGTCACGCAGCGGATCAGCAGCGTCGACAGGTCACGGGCGATCGGCAGGGTCATCCCGGCGATCGCGGCCTTCGAGGCGGCGTAGGCCACCTGCCCGATCTGACCGTCGAAGGCGGCGACCGAGGCGGTGTTGACGATCACCCCGCGCTCGCCGGCGACCGGCTCGTGTCGCTGCATCGCCGCGGCCGCGAGGCGGATGACGTTGAAGGTGCCGATCAGGTTGACATCGATCACGTGACGGAACAGGTCAAGGTCGTGCGGACCGTCGCGGCCGACGGTGCGGGCGCCGCGGCCGATGCCGGCACAGTTCACGAGGACCCGCAGCGGCCCGATCTCCGCCGCGGTCTCGACCGCCCGCGCCACCGCGGCCGGGTCGGTGATGTCGCCGCCGGCGAACGTGACCGGGTCCTCCTCGGCGATCTGCGCGCGCGCGGCCGGCAGATCGAGGATCACGACGCGCGCGCCGGCCTCGCGCAACGCCTGCACTGTCGCCATTCCCAGTCCGGACGCTCCACCCGTCACCAGCGCCGTGGCGCCTGCGATCTCCACGACGTCGTGGTTACGCGGTGACCGGGGCCGTGCCGAGTACCTGCTTGACCGCGTCGACGATCTTCGCCGGATTCGGCAGCACGTACTGCTCCATCGGCTCGCTGTAGGCGACCGTCGCGTCAAGCGCCGTCACCTGCTTGATCGGGCCTCTCAGGTCGGCGAAGCCGAACTCGGCGACGTCGGCGGCGATCCGCGAGGAGAACGAGCCATGGCGGGTCGCCTGGTCGACGAGGACGAGTCGCCCGGTCTTGGCGACCGAGCCGAGAATCGTGTCGAGGTCGAGTGGCGCGAGCGTCCGCGGGTCGATCACCTCGGCCGAGATGCCCTCACCGGCGAGCGTCTCGGCGGCCTGAAGCGCGAGCCCGACCTCGTAGCCGATCGCCACGATCGTCACGTCCGCACCCTCGCGGCGCACGTCGGCAACTCCGAACGGGACCGCGTACTCGCCGTCGGGCACCTCGCCGGGCACGAGCGTGAGCAGGTAGTGCAGCAGGTAGACGACCGGGTTGTCGTCGCGGATCGCGGTCGTCATCAGGCCCTTGGCGTCCGCCGGGGTCGCCGGCACGACCACCTTCAGGCCCGGGATGCCGGTGAACATGCCGTAGATCGTGCCGGTGTGCTGGCCCGACCAGCCGGCGGTGAAGCCGTAGCCCGACTTCAGGACGAGCGGCACCTTCACCCGGCCACCGCTCATCTGGCGGAAGCGGTTGCCCTCGTTGACGATCTGATTCATGGCGACGAGCATGAACTCGGCCATCAGCAATTCCACGACCGGCCGGTAGCCGGCAAGCGCGGCGCCGACGGCCATCCCGATCTCGGCGGTCTCCGAGATCGGCGAGACGCGGATCCGATCCCGTCCGAACGCCTTCACCAGATCGTGGTCGTCGTTGGGGGCGACGTCCTGGCCGTAGTAGATGACCTTGGGGTCGCGCGCCATCTCCTCGGCGAGTCCCTCCATGATCGCCGCGATGTACGGAAGCTCGTGTGGCATCTGGAAACCTCTTCTGAGCGCTCTAGGCGTAGACGTGGTCGAGAGCCCGCTCGGGCTCGGGCTGGGGGCTGTTCAGCGCGAAGTCGACGGCGGCCTGCATCTCATCCTGGGCGTCGGCCGCGATCTGGTCGGCCTGCCCGGCGGTGAGGGTGCCGTTCTCGACCAGCTGCCGGCGGAACCGCGGGTTCGGGTCGCCGCGCAGGGCGGCCTCGTACTCCTCGCGGTTGCCGAAGACCTTGATCGCCTCGTGCTCCTCATAGTGCAGTGGCACGCCCGGGGGCGCGATCAGGTTGCCGTGGGCGCTGAGGCGGTAGACCTTCGACTCGATCAGGCTCGGGCCCTCGCCGGCGCGCGCGCGGTCGACGGCCGTCTGGACCGCCTCGTGCACAGCGAGCGGATCGCCGCCGTCGACGGTCACGCCGGGGATCGCGTACGACGCCGCCTTCCTCGCCAGCGGCTCGCCCACCGCCGCGTTGGCGTCCTCCTGATCTGAACGGGTGCCGACGTTGTAGTCGTTGTTCTCCATGATGTAGACGACCGGCAGCTTCCACACGGCCGCGATGTTCAGCGACTCGTGGAAGGCGCCCTGCTTGCTCGCGCCATCGCCGAAGAAGCACAGCACCACCCTCCGATTCCCGTCGAGCTGGGCGGCGAGCGCCGCGCCGGTCGCGTGCGGGATGCCCTGGCCGACGATGCCCGAGGTGGCGAGGAAGCCGCGCTCGGGGTCGACGAGGTGCATCGAGCCGCCGTAGCCGTTGCACAGGCCGTCGACGCGGCCGTAGATCTCGGCCATGATCGCGGTCGTCGGGGTACCGAGGGTGATCGGGTATCCGTGACAGCGATAGGTGGCGGTCAGCTGATCCCCGGGCTCGATCGTCAACAGCGAGCCGACGATCGAGGCCTCGGCGCCGTCGGCGAGGTGGGTGTGGCCGCGGATCACGCCGGGGTGCTCCTCGAAGCTGCGCTTGACGCGCTCCTCGAACTCCCGGATGCGCACCATCTGCGTGTACGCCCAGATCAGCTTGTCCTCGGCGAGCTCGGTCATCAGAGCATTCTCCCTGTGAGGTTCGTCGCCGCGGTGAGGCGCGACGGGTTCATGTCACGCCAGCGGCGAACTGCGCGCTGGAGGTGGCGTAGGACTGGTCGAAAGCCTCCGCGATCGGGAGGCTGCGCAGATCGGCGGACAGCACCTCGACACCCCACGGCTCCGTGTACCCGGCGGCCTGCATCGCTCGCACGTAGCCGGGGATGTCGAACTCACCCTCGCCGGGCAGCCGGCGGTCACAGGTGACCTCGTAGATGAAATCGTCGAGGTTGTGGAAGTGACCGTCTGACAACTCCACCCAGGCGATGCGGTCGATCTCGACGGCCTGCAGCCGCTCCGGGGAGATCCCGAGCTTGGCCATGTGCCAGGTGTCGATCGCGATCCCGAGGTTGCGCGGGGCCCCTGCCCGCTCGACGAGCTCGAACGCGTCCTCGAGCGTGTGCACCTGGGGATCGGTCGGGATGATCTCGTAGGCGATCGTCGCGTCGGTGCGCTCGGCCGCCTCCGCGCAGACCCGCGCGAGCGACTCGGCCAGGTGGTCGACGTCGCACTCGGCGGCCGGAATGTTGCCCGCCTTGATGTGATGGGCGTCAAACGCCGCAGCGGCCTCGAACAGGATCGGCTTCACCCGGTCGGATTCGGCCTTCTCAGGGGAACCCTCGGGCATGAAGAAGTCCTGCAGGAACTCGATCTCGATGTGCCGTAGGCCGGCGCCGCGGAAGATCTCGGCCATCTCCGCGATCGACCGCACCTCGAGCTGGTGCTCGATGTCGGCGGACCACAGGCCGACCCCGGAGAAGCCGACCCTGGCCGCCTGCTCGCAGCGGTCTCGCCAGTCGAACGTGCTCCATTCGCGACCGTAGTGGATGTCGACAGGCCCGGCGACGGTCCAGTAGCAGGCGACCAGATCAGTCATCGGAGGCACGCTACCCGCGCGCGTGCGGACGGCGCCAGTCATCCCGCGCGGGCCTTCTTGTCGATCTGTGCGGGTGCCCGATCCAGGCTCAGCGAGCCACCGTGTGCGGGATCCGCGCGAGCGTGTCGAGCGCGTCGACCAGCTCCTGCGTGCGTGACAGGTACGGGGCGTGATCGGTATCGATCTCGATCACCGGAGCGGCGCCTGCGCGCTCGAACATGAACCGCTGCATCGCCGGGCGGATGCAGTTGTCCTGCAGCGTCGTGATGTACCTGCGCGGGAGTGCCCGGAACGCGTCGAGCGTGTCTGACTCGAGCTGCAGCGGCTGCCCCATCGGGATCACCGGCTGGACACCCCGGCGGGCGACCCCCCAATCGGCCTGCGCCACCGTGCAGCAGTTGTAGATCGCCGCGCGGGCTGCCTCATCGGACAGTCGTGCCACCGGTGGTTCGCCCTCGACCTGGATGTTCTCCTGGATCATGTCGCCGGCCGCCTCCGGGCGCCCGGTCAGCGCGATCAGGCTCTCGCCCTCCTCGGGCACGAACGCGGCCGTGTAGATCAGCGCCTCGATCAGCTCCGGCGCCCGGGCCGCCGCCTGGGTGACGCTCATCCCGCCCATGCTGTGGCCGACGAGCACCGCCGGCGGCCCCTGCGACAGCACCTCGATCACCTTCGCGGCGTAGGCATCCAGCGACGCCTGCTCGACTGGTGTCGGGTCCTGGCCCTGACCGGGCAGGTCGAAGGCCTCCACCGTGTGCCCGGCGTCCTGGAGGCCCGGAGTCACCGGCTCCCACACGTGGGCACCGCCGAACGCGCCGTGCACCATCACCAGACGAGCCATCTCTCCTCCTGGGGTCGTGAGCGGGAGCATCGTAATCGGTGAGCTCGGTCGGGCAGGCGGCCAGTGTCGATTCTCTTGCCCGAGAGCGCAGCGCCGGTTGACCGGATGCGTGCACGGGCGTATAAGCCCCTTTGAGCAGCGACTGCGAGGCCGCCGCCACCCCGGAGGAGAGAGTCACATGGTCAGTGCAGTCCCGGCGCTCGCCGCCTTCCCAAGCCCCTTCTCGATCGAGACACCGCCCGGATGCGAGGGGTGGCAGGAGATGTATCCGTACTACGCGCTGTTCGACGAGCGGCGGCGGGCGGAGGACGAGAACCGGTTCTGGTTCTGGAACTCGATGCACTTCCCGGTCCCGTATCCGGCGTTCGACGTGATCTCGATCGACGGCCCCTACCAGGCGGTCGGCTCCTGGCAGAACCGGGTGTTCGCGGTACCGCCGGCAATGGGGATCGACTACCGGCTGGTCAACGGCTACGGCTACATCTCCGGCAACCCGGTCACCGACCCGGCGAAGATCGCCGAGCGCGCCGAGTTCTTCCAGGCACGGGCCGGCTTCTACTTCGAGAACTGGCCTGAGCTGTACGAGAAGTGGCGCGAGCGGATGATGGCGGTGATCGACGAGCTGGTGGCACTCGAGGTGCCGCCGCTGCCCGAATACGAGGACGACGAGGTCGCCTTCGGGACCGAGCGCAACGTCTCCTTCTACGAGGTCCTGAACGCCTACAACCGGGCGCTGCGGCTCTCGGACCTGATGTGGCAGCACCACTTCGAACTGCTGCTGCTCGGCTACGGCGCCTACAGCACCTTCGCCGAGTTCTGCAAGGCGCAGATGCCCGACATCCCCGACCAGCACATCGCGCAGATGGTCGCCGGGATCGACGTGATCCTGTGGAGGCCCGACGCGGAGCTGCGGCGGCTCGCGCGACTGGCCGTCGACACGGGCGTCGACGGGGCCTTCGCGGGGGGGCGCACGCCGGAGCAGATCGACGCCTCGCTGGCCGAGAGCGAGCCTGGGCGAGCCTGGCTGGCCGAGCTCGAGGCGATCAAGGAGCCCTGGTTCAACATGGCCACCGGGGACGGCCTGTACCACTATTACCGCAATTGGAAGGACGACCCGACGATCCCGTACGCGTCGTTGGTCGGGCACGTCGAGGCGATCCGCGCCGGGCGCGGCGTCGAGCGGCCGACCGAGGAGATCGCCCGGGAGCGCGAGCGGCTGTCGACCGAGTACGGGGCGCTGCTCGACGAGGGCTCTCGCCGCACGTTCGACGATCTGCTCGCCCTCTCCCGGATGGTCTTCCCGTACGTCGAGGAGCACAAGTTCTACTGCGACTACTGGTTCCTCACCAACTGGTGGAACAAGATCCGGGAGTTCGGCGCCCTGCTGGCAGGCCATGGCTTCCTGGAGGACGGCGAGGACATCTTTCACATGAAGCGCCACGAGGTCGCCGAGGCGCTTGACGAGCTGACGCTCACCTGGGCGACCGGCGGGCTCGCGCTGGGGCCGCGACACTGGCCGGCGATCGTCGCCCGGCGCAAGCAGATCGTCGAGCGGCTGGGCAAGTGGACGCCGCCGCCGGCGCTCGGGGTGGTGCCGGACGCGATCACCGACCCGATGACGATCATGCTGTGGGGCGTCACCACCGAGCGGGTGCGGGAATGGGCAGGCCAGACCGAGGGTGGCCTCGTGCTCCACGGGGCCGCGGCCTCGCCCGGCCTGGCCGAGGGCCGGGCCCGGGTGGTCCGATCGCCCGAGCAGCTCAGCGAGGTGCTCGAGGGCGAGATCCTCGTGTGCGGCTCGACGTCACCGGCATGGGCGCCGATCTTCCCGAGGATCCGGGCGACCGTCACCGACATCGGCGGAGTGATGTCGCACGCCGCGATCGTCTGCCGTGAATACGGGCTGCCGGCGGTCGTCGGCACCGGCCGGGCGACGAGCGCGATCGGCACCGGGGACCTGATCCGGGTCGACGGGGCGGCCGGGTCGGTCACGATCGTCGAGGCGGCGCCGGCGTGAGCCCGCGAGTGAGATGCAGGTAACCGAATACGCGCGCTCGCTCACCGAGCTGCGCAGCGGTGACGAGCCGCGGTTCGGTGGCAAGAGCGCGGCGCTCGGCGAGCTCCTGGATGCCGGGATCAGGGTGCCGCCGGGCTTCGGCCTGGCGCGGGACGCGTACGAGGAGGCACGTGTGTCCGGCGGCGATCGGCTCGCCGTCCCGGCGGCCGTGCGCGCGCAGATCGCGTCGCGGTATGCCGAGCTGGCACGGTCGACCGGCGCCGATGAGCCCCCCGTGGCGGTCCGCTCCAGCGCGGTCGGCGAGGACTCGGCGACCGCCACGTTCGCCGGGCAGCAGGAGACGATTCTGTGGGTGCGGGGGCTGGACGGGATCTGCGAGGCGGTGTCGGCGTGCTGGGTGAGCCTCTACAGCGAGACCGCGGCCAGCTACCGCGAGCACCTGGGCGACGGACGCGAGCCGGCGATGGGGGTCACGATCCAGCTGATGGTCGACCCGCTGATCTCGGGCGTGCTGTTCACCTGCAACCCGCTGAGCGGAGATCCGAGCATGATCGCGATCAACGCCAGCTGGGGGCTGGGTCTGTCGGTCGTGGGCGGCGAGGTGACGCCCGACGACTACCTGGTCAGCAAGGTCACCGGCGAGGTCGTGCGCGAAGCCCTCGGCGACAAGCGGGTCGAGTACGTTCCCGATCCGGATCGCGGGGGCGTGCTGCTCCAGGAGGTCCCCGCCGAGCGGGCGGCGGCGCGATGCCTGGGCGAGCGGGAGATCGCGGCCCTGGTGGCGGTGGCAAAGGCCGCACAGGCCCACTTCGGCTCCCATCAGGACGTCGAGTGGGCGCTGGCGCGGACCGGTTCGGTGCCGGACAACGTGTTCGTCGTGCAGTCGCGGCCGGTCACCGCGGTTCATCAGCAGCGCCCGGCGCCTGCGGCGACGTCGGCGATCTCGATGGTGCTGGCCCAGTTCGGCACCGGCGCCCCCAAGCAGAGCTGAGCTCCGAGCATGGCGCTGACCCACGACGAGGTTCGCGAGATCCTCCAGATCATCGACTCCTCGGCGCCGGCCGAGATCCAGGTGCGGACCGATGGATTCTCACTGCATGTGGTGCTCGGCGACGGTGTGAGCTCAGGCGCGGGATCGGTGCGCCCCGCCCCCGCCTCGCTCCCCGCTCCCGCGGAGCCCGCGGGGCCTGCGCCGCAGGCGGGGCCCGCGCCGCAGGTGGAGGGGCTGGAGACGATCGAGTCGCCGATGCTCGGCACCTTCTACCGCGCCGAGTCTCCCGGGTCCGATCCGTTCGTCGAGGTCGGCAGCGTCGTCGAGGCCGACACGGTCGTCTGCATCATCGAGGTGATGAAGATGATGAACTCGGTGACCGCGGGGGTCGCCGGAACCGTCACCGCGGTCCTGCCTGAGAATGGGCACCTGGTCGAGTTCGGCGAGCCACTGTTCCGGGTGGAGCCGGCGTGAAGCGGGTCTTCATCGCCAACCGCGGCGAGATCGCGGTGCGGATCGTGCGGGCATGCCGGGCGCGCGACCTGGAGTGCGTGGTCGGAGTGTCGGACGCGGACCGCGACGGGATGGCGGCGCGGCTGGCCGATCGGAGTGTCTGCATCGGACCCGCCGCCGCATCGGCGAGCTACCTGCGCGACGACCTGGTGGTGCAGGCCGCCCTGGGGACCGGCTGTGACGCGATCCACCCCGGGTACGGGTTCCTGGCCGAGAGTACGGCCCTCGCGTCGCGCTGCGAGGAGAACGACGTCGTGTTCGTCGGCCCGCCGCCGTCGGTGATCGCCCTCACCGGCGACAAGCTCGCCGCGCGCGAGCAGGCGCAGGACGCCGGGCTGCCGGTGCTGCCGGGGCGCGCGGTGGGTTCGGTCACGGAGGCGACCGTGCTCGCCGGCGAGATCGGGTATCCGGTGCTGCTCAAGGCGGCCGGGGGTGGTGGGGGCCGGGGGATCAAACTGGTCGGCGAGCCCGGCGAGCTGCCGGGACTGTTCGCGCTCGCCCGGGCCGAGGCACTCGCCGCGTTCGGCGATGACCGCGTCTACGTGGAGCGGTTCATCGCCGCCGCGCGACACCTCGAGGTGCAGATCGCCGGCGACGGGCCGGGGGCGGTCGTCCACCTCGGGGAGCGCGATTGCTCGGTGCAGCGCCGCTACCAGAAGATCGTCGAGGAGGCGCCCGCGCCCGGGCTGTCCGAGCCGGCCCGCTCGGCGATCCGTGGGGCAGCGGTCGCACTGGCCGACGCGATCGGCTACCGGAACCTGGGGACGGTCGAGTTCGTGATGGACATGGAGACCGAGGAGTTCTTCTTCCTCGAGGTGAACTGCCGGATCCAGGTCGAGCATCCGGTGACCGAGGCGGTGACCGGCCGGGACCTCGTGGCGCTGCAGCTGCGGATCGCCGGCGGAGCCGGGCTCGGCTTCAGCCAGGAGGAGGTCGACATCTCCGGGCACGCGGTCGAGTGCCGGCTCTGCGCCGAGGATCCCTCGCGGGACTTCCGACCCTCGCCCGGGCGGCTGTCGGCCTTCTCGGTGCCGGTCCTGCCAGGCCTGCGGGTCGACACGCACTGCGAGCCGGGGGCGATGATCCCGCCCTACTACGACTCGCTGATGGCGAAGCTGATCGGGGCCGGGGAGGACCGGACCGAGGCACTCGACGTGGTGAGCGAGGGGCTCGAGGAACTCGAGGTCGCCGGGGTTTCGACCAACCGGGAGCTGCTGCTCGACATCGTGCGCCACCCGGATTTCAGGTCAGGGACGGTGGGAACCGGCTGGCTCGGCGGAGTGCTCGTATGACCCGCGGGACCGTGCTGCCATGAGGTCGGTGGGGATCGTCGACACGACCTGTCGTGACGGCAATCAGAGCCTGTGGAGCGCGACCGGGCTGACGACGCAGGACGTGCTGGAGATCGCGCCGGTGATGGACCGGGTCGGCTACGCGGCGCTCGACTTCACCTCCAGCACGCACATGGCGGTCTCGGTCCGCTTCAACCAGGAGGACCCGTGGGAGCGGCTGCGACTGACCGCCGAGGCGATGCCGAACTCGAAGCTCTCGATGATCGGGACCGGGATGCGGTTCATCTCGTGGGTGCCGTGCGCCGATGACGTGGTCGCGATGTCGTTCCGCTGCGAGGCCCGCAACGGCCTACGGCGCTTCCAGATCGCCGACCCCTCGAACGATCCGGAGCGGATCCGGCGGATCGCGGCACTCGCGCGCCGGGAGGGGATCGAGGAGGTCATCGTCGGACTCACCTACTCGATCAGCCCGGTGCACACCCACGCCTACTACGCCTCGCGGTGTGAGGAGCTGGCGAGTTGCCCGGACATCGACGGCTTCTACCTGAAGGACCCGGGCGGACTGCTGACGCCCGACGCGGTCCGGGAGCTGGCGCCGCACTTCGCCGCCGCCGCCGCAGCCCGGGAGGGCCGCCTCGCCGAGCTGCACAGCCACTGCACGATCGGGCTGGCGCCGCTGGTCTACGTGGAGGGGGTGAGGGCGGGCTTTCAGGTCGTGCACACCGGCTGCGGGCCGCTGTCGCGCGGAACCGCCCAGCCCGAGGTCGAGAGCACCGTTCGCAACCTGGCGGCTGCGGGCTTTGAGAGCGCGCTGGACCTGGAGGCCGAGGCGGTGGTGGCGGGGTACTTCACCGAGCTGGCCGGCGCGAAGGGACTGCCGGCCGGTCATCCCCAGGAGTTCGACGGCGAGTACTACCGCCATCAACTGCCGGGCGGGATGGTCACCACCACTCAGCGGATGCTCGCCGAGATGCGCCGCCCGGAGCTGTTCGGAGCGGTCCTGGAGGAGGTCACGCGGGTGCGGGCCGAGATGGGCTACCCGATCATCGTCACCCCCGTCTCGCAGTTCATCGCCACCCAGGCCGCCCGCAACATCATCGACGGGGAGCGCTGGAAGACCGTCTCCGACGAGACGATCCGCTACTTCGCCGGTCACTACGGGGAGCCCCCGGCACCGGTCGACCCGTCGGTGGCGGAGACCGTGCTCTCCCGCCCGCAGGCCTCGAAGCTCTCAGCGCTCGAGCCGATCTCGCTCGACGGAGCCCGGGAGCGGTTCGGGACGGGGATCTCCGAGGAAGAGCTGCTGCTGCGGTTGACGATGCCCGCCGAGCAGGTGGACGCGATGGTGGCGGCGAGAGGCACCGCGCGGCCGCCCGCTCCCGCGCGGCCGCGCGGCGGCGCCCCGGCCCCGGCGGCCGGCGCTCGCGACGGGGGAGCGCCGGTGGTCGAGTTGCTCCGGGGCCTCTCGGAGCGCCCGCAGGTCAAGGATTTCGTCCTCACCAAGGGAGACGAGACGGTGGTGTGGCGGCGTGGCTGACCCGGCGCCGTTCCCCATCGACCTCCGGGCGGCGGCCGTGCGCGGGTTCATGTTCGATGTCGACGGGACACTCGCCCACCGCGACCACACCGGCAGGGCGCTGCCCCAGCCCGGTGCGCTCGAGGTGCTCGAACGGATCCGCGACTCGGGACGGGGGCTCGTGCTGTTCACCAACGCGAGCCACATTCCGTCCGCACGCGTCGCCGCGGGCCTGCGGCGCGACGGCTTCCCGGTCTCCGACGAGGAGCTGCTCACGCCGATCGACAGCGCCACCTCGTACCTCCTACGCGAGTTCCCGGGGGAGCCGGTGCAGCTGTTCGCCAGCGAGCCGGTGACCGACTGGATGATCGAGCGCGGCGTGCACGTGACCGCCGGTGATGACGCGAAGGCGGTCTTCGTCGGGCACCTCGACCAGGTCGACCTCGACGAGGTCGCGCGGGCCGGCCGGGCGGTGGACCGGGGCGCGCCGCTGCTCACCTCCTCCTACGTGCGCGGCTACGCGGGCGCGAGCGGGATCATCCTGAGCCGCGGCGCGATGATCACCGCCGCCGTGGCCAAGGCGGGAGGCGCGCGGCCGCAGATCGTCGGCAAGCCGTCGCGGGCGGCCGTGCGCGAGCTGTCGGCTCGGCTCGGCGTGCCGTCACGCAACATCTGCGTGATCGGCGATGATCACCGGATGGACATCGCACTCGGGAACATCGGCCGCTCACCGACGATCCTCGTGCGCAGTGGCATCTCCGCTGAGACGCCGATCTCGGAGATGTCCGCCCGCCAGCGCCCGGACATCGCGATCGACGCGGTCGCCGAACTGCTGCCCCACCTCTAGCAGTGGCCGATCACTAGCCATGGCAGCCGGGCGCGGCCAGAACATCGACGCGGCGGCTCTGTACGACGAGCTGACCGACGGCCTCACCACGCAGGTGAGGATCGACGAGCTGGTGTACGCGGCGGCCGACCGCGTCCCCGGGCTGGTGCCGACGCGCCAGCAGATCGATGTCGAGCGCGAGCTCAAGCTGAGCGACAAAACCGGCCTCGAGCTGGCCCAGGGGCTGCTGCTGGCACAGCTGCTGGCGCTGCCGCGGGAGGGCACGCATCTGCTGGAGGCGATGCTCGCGCCAACCCAGACGGCGCTCGAGCACCTCGACGAGTTCATCACGACCGGTAGCGTGCAGCTCGGTCCGGTGACGGTGACGCGCGAGGGGAAGGCCGGTTTCCTGGAGCTCTCAAACCCACGCCACCTGAATGCGGAGGACGGCACCACCCTGGCCCAGACCGAGGCGGCCGTCGACCTGATCCAGCTGCATCCCGAGATCCAGGTCGGCGTCCTGCGCGGTGGCGTGATCGACCACGATCAGAGGAAGTACGGCGGCCAGCGGGTGTTCGGCGCCGGCATCAACCTGACCCACCTGTACTACGGCAAGATCGACTTCCTGTTCTACCTGTTACGCGATTGGGGTTACGTCAACAAGCTGTTCCGCGGAACGCTGTCGCCGGACGGGACGATCCACGAGAAGCTGTGGGTCGCGGTCGTCGAGCAGTTCGCCATCGGCGGCCACTGTCAGTTGCTGCACTGCGTGGACTACGTGATCGCCACCCGTGGCGCTCGGCTGAACCTGCCGGCGCGCAAGGAGGGGATCATCCCCGGCGCCTCCAACCTGCGACTGCCGCGGTTCGTCGGCGAGCGCCCGGCCCGTCAGGCGATCCTATGGGGTCGCGAGTGGCGGGCCGGGGACCCCGACGCCGATGCGCTCGTCGATGAGGTCGTCGAGCGGGACGACGTCGAGGAGGCGATGCGAGACCGGATCTCGGCGATGACCGACTCCGGTCTGGTGAGCGCGGTCGGTAACCGCCGCATGATCCGGATCGGTGCCGAGCCCCCCGAGATCTACCGCCGGTACATGTCCGCCTACGCCCACGAGCAAGCGCTCTGCCATCTGAGCCCCGCCTTGGTGAGCAACCTCGAGCGACACTGGAATGCCCCCCAGCGCAGCGTCTGAGACCCGGATCTGGGCCCCGGAGGCCGAGACGCTTGACCGTCGCTCGCTCGGCGAGTTGCAGCTGGAGCGGCTCCGACGCACCGTCGGGCGCGTGCTGGCGGCACAGCCGCGAGGGGCCGAGCTGCTCGCCGAAGCGGGGATCACCGCCACTGAGGACGTGCGGTCGCTCGAGGATCTGCGTCGCATCCCGTTCATGACCAAGGCTGAGCTGCGAGCGCACTATCCGCTCGGCCTGTTCACGGTCCCGCGCGAGGAGATCGTCCGCATCCACGCCTCCAGCGGCACCCACGGCACGCCCACGGTCGTCGGCTACACGCGTCACGATCTCGACACCTGGACTGACCTGATGGCCCGGTGCATGACCACCGCCGGGGTCCGGCCGGGGATGGTCGTGCACAACGCCAACGGCTACGGGCTGTTCACCGGCGGCATGGGCTTTCACCAGGGAGCGGAGCGTTTGGGCGCGACCGTCGTACCGGTATCGGGCGGCTTCACAGCCAGGCAGGTGGTGATGCTGCGCGACCTGGGCGGCGAAGTGCTCGTCTCCACCCCCTCCTATGCGCTGACGATCGCGGCGGCGATCCGGCAGGCGGGTATCGACCCGGCAACGCTGCCGCTGAAGCTGGGGCTGTTCGGGGGCGAGCCGTGGACACCGCGGATGCGCGAGCAACTCGACCGTGAGCTCAACGTCCGGGCGGTCAACTTCTTTGGGCTCTCGGAGATGTGCGGACCAGGGGTGGCGGTTGAATGCGTCGAGCAGCGCGACGGGCTGCATGTCAACGAGGACCACTTCGTGGTGGAGGTGATCGACCCGCAGGACGGCCACGTGCTGGAGCCGGGGGCTGAGGGTGAGCTGGTGTTCACGACATTGACCAAGGAGGCGCTGCCGCTGATCCGCTACCGAACCAGCGACATCGGCCGACTGACGACGGAGGCCTGTCCGTGCGGGCGCACGACGGCACGGCTGCTGGGACTGCGCGGGCGGCTCGACGACATGGTCGTGATCCGCGGCGTCAACGTCTACCCGTCCAACGTCGAGCACCTGTTGCTCGGCGTCGACGGGATCGCGCCCCACTACCGGATGACGGTCGAGCGACCCGACGTTCTGGACGAGTTGACGCTCGAGTGCGAGGCCGCTGAGGAGACCGGCGACGATGCGCGCCAGGCGATGGCCGAGCGGATCGTGGCGCTGCTGCGCGAGCACATGGGCCTGCGGATCACCGTGTATGTGCTCATGCCGGGCTCTCTGCCCCGCAGCGAGGGCAAGGCGATCCGACTGGTCGACCGCCGTCCGAAGTCCTAGACCGGCGCGCCGCCGGCGCCCAGCCCGATCTGGGTGCCGAGCTGCGCCATGTGCCTGACCTCGCTCGGGGTGACGCCGAACCGGCGCTTGAAGACCCGGGAGAAATGGGCGGTCTCACAGAACCCCCAGCGGAAGGCGATCTCGGTGACCGAGCCCGCGTCGGGGTGCTGGAGGTCCTCGAGGCAGCGCTGCAGCCGCTCGTTGCGGACGATCACCGCGACCGACTCGTCGCCCCCTTCGAACAGGGCGTGCAGCGCTCGCACCGACATCGCGAATGCGCGCGCAATCGTCGTCGGTCCGAGGTCTGCGTCCTGGAGGTGACGGCGGACATGGCGGCGGATCTCGGCGCGGACCGCGGCACGCTCGGCCGTCCGGCCGGACGGCAGCTCGGGTTCGATGGCGGCGCGCAGCAGTTCGAGCGCGACGTTCGCCGCGGAGACGGCGGCGGCGGTGCCGAGCAGCGGCAGCTCGGCGGCGAGAGCGTTCATGTACCGGGCCAGCAGCCGCGCCGGCCCGCTGTTCTCCAGCGACGGGAGCGGCCCGAGCTCGCCGAGCCGCGGACAGACGGCCTGCACCCGGTCGCGTGGAAAGAGCAGGGTGCGCTTGCGAAACGGCTCGACGATCTCGATGTCGGTCGGTTCCAGGCCATCCCAGATCGCGATGCTGCCCGGGCTCAGCGTGATCTCACGACGGCCTTCCCGCACGGTCTCGACCCCCTTGCGCACGAACTGGAAGCCGACCACGTTCTCCTTCGCGATCGGGCCGCGGGCGCCGATCGTGGCGCTGTCCCGGCGGCCACGGAACGGAGCCGACACACAGTCCACGAGCATGATGCCGTCCATCGCCCGGCGGACGACGCCGCCGCTGAACCTGGCCGGCGTCCGGTAGGTCGGGGTGACCTCGAAGTGCAGGTGCGTGCTCTCGAGGATCTCCGACCACGAGTCGAGCTGGCGGGCGACGTCCCGTCCGCGCACGGACCAGCGCTCCGGACCGCCACTCTCGGTGTCCTGCATGCAGGGTGCGAGCGCCGTGCTCATCCGACCCTCCTGTCGCTCTCTCCCTCGGACCGCCACCCGGTCCGACCTCTCCCCTCAGATGATAAGCGACCGGCGGCCGCTCACCGGCGATCGCGCTCAGTTCTGGAGCCGCGCGGAATCCCTCGCGATCTCGACGAAGGCATCAAGTGCGGACGGATCCAGCAGCGACCCCAGGCTGGCGACGCGCTCCGCCGGTTCCCCGCGCAGGATCCGCTTGACCGGCGCCTCGAGCTTCTTCCCGGTCAGGGTGCGCGGGATCGACGGGACGCCGACGATCCGATCCGGGATGTGCCGCGGCGAGAGCTGTGAGCGCAGCGCGGCGGCGATCCGCGTGATCAGCGGTTGCTCGAGGTCGGCACCATCGGCACAGACCACGAACAGCAGCAGCTCTCCCGGGCCTCCGAGCGAGTCCTCCAGGTGGACCACGAGCGAGTCGGTGATCTCGGGCAGCTCCTCGATCACCGAGTAGAACTCGCCGGTTCCGAGGCGGACGCCGCCCCGGTTGAGCGTGGCATCGGAACGGCCGCTCAGGATCCAGCTGCCGCGCTCAGTGACCTTGATCCAGTCGCCCTGGCGCCAGACGCCGGGATAGAGATCGAAATAGGCGGCGCGGAGGCGGCCGCCGTCGCCGTCGCCCCAGAATCCGACCGGCATCGACGGCATCGGTGAGGTGATCACCATCTCGCCGACCTCGCCGACGAGCTCCTCGCCCGCGGGGTCGAACGAGCGGACGTCGGCGCCGATCACCGACCCCGCGATCTCGCCCTCGTACACGGGCCGGGCGAAACAGCCCTCGACCACGCCGGTGCAGAGATCGGTACCCCCCGACCCGTTCGACAGCAGGGTGCTCGGCGGCATGTGCTCATACACCCAGCGGTAGCCCTCGGGCGGCAGCGGCGAGCCGGCCGTGTGCAGGGTCTCGATCGAGCTCAGGTCGAACTCGCGGCCGGGCAGCAGCCCGGCCTTGCGGCAGGCCATCAGGTAGACGGGGCTGATGCCCATGTTGGTCGGACGCAGCTCCTGCGCCAGCCGCCACTGCTCCGAGAGGTCCGGCCAGGTCGGGTCGCCGTCGAGCATCACGATCGAGGAGCCGAGCAGCAGACACGAGACCAGCGCGTTCCACATCATCCAGGCGGTCGTCGAGAACCACAGCAGCCGCGAGCCTGGCCCCAGGTCCCAGACGAGGCCCTGGTGCTTGAGGTGCTCCACCAGCTGCCCGCCGTGGGAGTGGATGATCGCCTTCGGCGGGCCGGTCGTCCCGGAGGAGAAGAGCACGTACAGCGGGTGGTCGAACGCCACCGGCTCCCACTCCGCGACCGCGACCGCGCCGGCCTCGCCGAGCAGCTGCCGCCACGAGGTGACATCGGCCGGCAGTGCGCCGGCGCCGTAGGGCACGCCGATCACGTGCTCGAGGGTCGGCAGCGCGGCGCGGATCTCCGCGATCTCCCGCGTGCGGTCGATGTGGCGCTCGCGGTAGGTGTAGCCGGGCACGGCCACCAGCACCTTCGGCTCGATCTGCGCGAAGCGGTCGATCACGCTGCGAGCGCCGAACTCAGGGGCACAGGTCGCCCAGATCGCGCCGAGGCTGGCCGTCGCGATGAACATGACCAGCGTCTCCGGGATGTTCGGCAGATAGGCGACCACCCGGTCGCCGCGACCGACCCCGAGGCGTTCAAGGCCCGCCCGCGCGCGGCCGACCTGCTCGGCGAGTTCGCCGAAGGTCAACTGCATCGGCCCCCGGGTCTGGGAGCGCGCGAGGACGGCGATCCTGTCGCGGTCCTGCGGCCCGCCGAGCAGATGCTCGGCGTAGTTCAGGGTCGCGCCGGGGAACCACTTCGCCCCCGGCATCGAACGCTCGCCCAGCACCCGCTCATAGGGGCTGTGGAACTTGACCTCGTAGAAGTCGGCAACCGCCCCCCAGAACCCCTCGAGGTCCGTGATCGACCAACGCCGCAGCTCCTCGTAGTCACCGAAGTCCAGACCGCGCTGGTCGCGAAGCCAATCCATGAACCTGCCGATCTCATGGCGCTCGCGCCAATCGTCCGGGGGCGCCCACAGGATGTCACCGATCATCGTTGCTCTCCGTGGCTCGAATCTCGCTGCTCCGAGAGGGCAAGACCATCAGGACCAGTCGTCCTGCGCGATCACGACCTCGACGAGCAGCGGCCGGCTCCGCGCCGCCAGGCCGTCGAGCGCCTCGCCGAGCGTCTCGGTCATCTCGTCGTAGGTCTCCACGCGTGCCGCCGGACAGCCCAGCCCGCGGGCGATCGCGGCGATGTCGAGACCTGGGAACTGCGGCCACGGCGCCCGTTTGTCCTGCCAACCCGCCTGCGCATCCATCACGCCATAGTTGCCGTTCGACATCACGATCATCAGGACGCCAACGCGGTAGTGGGCGGCGCTCCACAGCGCCTGGATGCCGAACACCGCCGAGCCGTCCCCGACGACCGCCATGACCGGACGCTCGGGTGCGGCCATCCGCACTCCGACGGCGCCGCCGAGCCCGAAGCCCAGGCCGCCGTTTCCGTTGCTCAACCATCCGAGCGGCGCTCGGGCGGGAAAACGCGCGAGCAGCTCGGGGCGGCTCGACGGTGACTCCTCCACCAGCACCCCGTCGGCCGGCCAGCGCTCGGCCACGAACGACAGCACGTGGCCGGCGGTCAGCGGCTTGCCCGCCGCCGGTGCTCCCACCGGCGCCAGTCGCACGGCACGGGGGATGGTGAGATCACCCGAGCGCTCGGAGATCAGCCCCACCAGCGCCTCGACCGCCGGGGGAACCGGCCCCACGACCGCGATCTCGCAGCCGCTGGCGTGTGCCTCGCTCGGATCGGAGGTGATCACCGCCACCCGGGTCTGCGGCGTGACGATCGGCTCCTCGGCTTCGAGGATGTAGACCAGGAACGCCTTCGTCCCGAGCACCAGCACCGTGTCGTGGGGCGCGAGCGCGTCGCGGATCCCGCGCCGGCGCCAGTCCAGATGCCCGGCGAATTGCGGATGGGTCTCCGGAAAGCTCGCGCGAGGGGAGAACGGCTCGTGGAAGACCGGACAGCGGAGCCGCTCCGCCAGCCGCACGGTGGCGTCCCACCCCGCCTGACTGTCGTTGCCGCCGCCGGTCACGATCGCCGGCGACCGCGCCTGCGCCAGCAGCTCGGCGAGCGGGCCCAGCTGCGCGGGCGAGACCGCTCCCGGGTGCACCACCGATGCCGGGAAGCTCGCGGCGACGGGGGGCGCCGCCTGCAGCCAATCACCCATCGGCACGACCACCAGCGCCGGGCCCTGATGGGTGAGCGCCTCCCAGTAGGCACGGGCCACCGCCGCGGGGACGTCCTGCGGGCGGACCGGCAGCGAGGACCACACCGGGTAGTCACCGGCGACGCGCTCCAGCGCCCGGCCCGACAGGAACGGGGCGAGTGACAGCTGACTGCGGTCCTGCTGGCCGACGACGACGACCAGCGGCGCGTGCAGGTCCCGGGCGTTGGCGATCGCGTTGATCGCGTTGCCGAGCCCGGGGGCGGTGTGCAGGTTGACGAACTGCGGCTCACCGGTCACCAGCGCAACTCCGGTGGCGATCGACACGACCGATCCCTCGTGCAGGCCCATCACGAACTCGAGGTCGTCGGGCAGCCCGACCAGGAACGGGATCTCGGTCGTCCCGGGATTGCCGAAGATCCGCGTCATCCCCAGCTGGCGCATCACCTCGAACGTGGCGTCGCGGACGGTGGCGGGGGTCACTTCGGCGGGCATGCGCGCACAGTAGCTACGCGCCGCGACCGTTGCCAGAGCACGACCGCGCAGCCGGGGAAGAGTGCGCTCAGAGACAATGGTCATGTCTCTGCTGGACTTGCGTCCCGGCGCGGAGCACCCGGACAATGGAGTCCGATGTCGCCGACCTCGAGCAGCTGATGGGCATCACCGGCCTTGAGCACGTGCTCGTCCTCAGCGACGACATCGACGCCACCCGCGACTTCTACGGCGATGTCCTCGGCCTGGGAACCGGGCCGCGGCCGCCGCTGGAGTTCCCCGGGCATTGGCTGTACGCCGTCGAGGACGGGCCCGCGTGCCTGCACATCGCCGACCGCGAGGCCTACCAGGCGCACGCCGCCGGCCTCGGCCTGGAGGCCGGTCGGGGCGGGAGGACCGCCGGCCGACCCGACGTGGCCACCGCCACCGTCGATCACATCGCCTTCGACGCGGACGATTACGACGAGCTCGAGCGGCGGATCGCCCGAGCCGGTGTGCGCGCCATTCGCAACGAGGTCCCCGGCGGCCCACGCCAGCTGTTCGTCACCGATCCGAACGGGGTGCTCGTGGAGATCAACGTCAAGCACACCGCGGGGGTGGCGTGATGGCGACGGGGAGCGGGCCTGGACGGTTGGCCGGCAGGACCGCGCTGATCACCGGGGGCGGCGGCTCGATCGGCGGTGCGGCGGCCCGGGCGCTCGTCGAGGAGGGCGCGGAGGTGATGCTCGCCGATCTCGACGAGCGCGCCCTTGCCGCGACGGCGGCGACGATCGAGCGCGCGGGGCCGGCCGACGCGGTCGCCTGGCGGGTCTGTGACGTGACCGCCGAGGACCAGGTCGCCGCCGCGGTCGCGGCCACCGTCGAGCGCTTCGGGAAGCTCGACGTCGCGTTTGCCAACGCGGGCATCGCCGGTGCGCCGTTCCCGCTCACCGAGTTCCCGGTCGATGTGTTCGAACGCGTGCTGAGAGTCAACGTGGTCGGTTCGATGCTCGTCTGCAAGCACGCGCTCGGCGCGATCACCGACGGCGGCAGCCTGATCATCAACTCGAGCGTCACCGGCCTGGTCGGGATCCCGAACATCGCTGCCTACGTGACCTCCAAGCATGCGCTGGTGGGACTGATGCGCACCGCCGCCAAGGAGATGGCCGGCCGTGGGGTCCGCGTGAACTCGCTGCACCCGGGCCCGGTCGACAACGACTTCCAGCACGCGATCGAGATGGCCGAGACCGGCCGGCCCTCGCAGGAGGCGACCGAGATCTTCGACTCGCTGATCCCGCTGGGCCGTCACGCCTCGCCCGCTGAGATCGCGGCCGCGGTGGTCTACCTGGCCAGCGACGAGAGTGCGTTCATGACCGGCCACACGTTTGCGCTCGACGGCGGCCTGAGCGGCTAGATGCACGTCTTCGACGACCGCACCGCTCGGGTCGTGCGCGATCTCTGCGAGCTCATCGTTCCCGGCAGCGCCCGCGTCTGGCCGGAGCTCTATATCGATGCCATCCTGGCCCGCGCCGACGAGGACGATCGGGCGGCCGCGCTCGCCTGCATCGAGGTGCTCGCCCCCGCCGCCGGCTCCACCGAGGCGCTCGCCGCGCTGGCCGGCGCCCCCGAGTTCGCCCTCGTGCGCGCGATGGCCGTCGAGGCGTTCTACAGCGACTTCCTCGCGCCCGGCGCGCCCGGGCCGAGCGCATACGAGGAGATCGACTTCACGATCGAGCTCGCCTCCCGCATCACGCACGACTGGTCCTACCTGCTCGGAGCGTCGACATGAACGAGCATTTCGACGTGATCGTCGCCGGCTCCGGAGCCGGTGGCGGGATCATCGCCTCCGAGCTGGCGCTGGCCGGCCGCGACGTGCTGTTGCTGGAGGCCGGGCCGCGGCTGACCGCGCGCGACTTCACCCGCTGGGAGGCACACGCCAACCACACCCTCTGGTTCCCGGTGGCGTTCGCCGACGACGAGGACGGCGGCCCTCCGCTCCCGATGATCCGCGGCCGCGTGACCGGCGGCACCAGCACCGTCAATACGAAGGTCGCGCTGCGAATCATCGACGAGGACTACGGCAAGTGGCACGACGCCGCCGGGATCACGGGCGACGGCGGTGAGCCGTTCGGCGAAGCCGACCTGGCGCCGCACTACGAACGCGTCGAACGCCGCCTCGGCGTGCGCCCGCGCAGCGACTGGCAGCAGTGCGTGCAGACGGTCGCACCCGCGTTCGAGCGGGCCGGGGTACCGCTGCACCCGGTCGACTCCTACACCGATGTGAACTGCTCACGCTGCGGCTCCTGCCTGCAGGGCTGCCCCACCAACGCCGGAAAGAACACCTTCAACGTCTACATCCAGGACGCGGTGATCAACGCGGGGTTGACGCTCCGCCCCGAGGCGACCGTGACCCGGGTGCTGATCGAGGATCGCGGGAAGGGGCTGGAGGCGACCGGGATCGAGTGGAGCGACGCAGACGGCGCCACCCGGTCGGCCGGCGCCGACGTCGTCGTCGTCGCCGGTGGCGCGCTGGCCACCCCCGGAATCCTGCTCCGCTCCGGAGTTCGCGAGCTCGCCGGTCACTCACCGTCGAGCCGGCAGATCGGTCAGCACCTCGGCTTCCATGCCGCCCAGATCATCACGGGCCTGTTCGAGGAGATCCAGGACGCCCACGACGTGTATCCGATCTCCGCTCACAGCATGCAGCGGATGCGCGACGCCGACGGCGGCTACATCATCGAGGCCGCGACCGTCCAGGACCCGATCGGCGCCTCGGTGGCGCTCGCCCGCGAGGACGGCACGCCGCTGTGGGGTCAGGAGCTCGTCGACGTGATGCGCAACTACCGGCGCCTGAACGGGCTGCTGACGATGACCAACGACGAGAACCACGGTCAGTGCTTCGTCGATGCGAAGGGCCGTGATCGCTACAGCTACCGCTTCACCGAGCGCGAGCGCCGTCGGATCGCCGAGTCCCAGACCGCCGCGGCGGCGATCCTGCGCAGCGCCGGCGCCAGCGAGGTCTACGCGACCGGGGTCGTCTCCACTCACGTCCAGGGCAGCTGCCGGATGGGCTCTGACCCGCAACGCTCGGCAGTGAACTCCCACGCCGAGTCCCACGACGTCAAACGGCTGTTCGTCGGCGACAGCTCGGTGATCCCCCGGGTGATGTCGGTCAACCCGTCGCTGACGATCATGGCGATGGCGAGCCGGACCGCGGAGTACCTGATCGGTGACGAGCACGGGTATCTGCCCGCCGCCCGGCCGAGTGGCGGCGACCGCTCGAGGCTCCTGACGTGGAGAACGAGCCCGGCCCGACCCCGCGCCAGCTGATCGATCGGGTCGCCGCCCTGCGGCCGCTGCTGCGCGAGCAGTCGGAGGCGACCGAGCTGCGCACGCGGGCGAGTGACGAGATCCTCGACGCCTGCCGCGAGGCGGGCGTCTTCAAGCTGTACGTGCCCACCCGGTACGGGGGCCACGGGTTCGACCCGGTCACCTATCTGAGGGTCTGCATCGAGCTTGCCCGCGGGGATATGTCGGCCGGCTGGGGCGTGGCGTTGGCGGCGGCGCACGCGCTGCAGATCGCCTCGTGGTGGCCCGAGCAGGCCCAGGAGGAGATCTTCGCCGAGGGCACCGCGGATTTCCGCTGCCCCGCGGTGGCGGCGCCGATCGCCCGCGCCGAGCGGGTCGACGGCGGCTGGTCGCTGACGGGGAAGGTGGCCTACGCGTCGGGGGTGCCGTACTCGACCCACTACATGGGTCAGGCGCTGATCGCCGGCGACACGGGCGAGACCGACGGACGGATGCTGCTGTTCGTCGCCTCCCAGGAGCAGTTCGAATGGCTCGACGACTGGGGCGGCTTGATGGGCCTGAGGGGCTCCGGCTCCAACACGATCTCGTTCGAGCGCGGACTCGTGCCCGCGCACTGGTGCATCGAGGACGCGCTGATGGTCGATTTCGACGTGACGCCGCCGACCCCGGGAGTCGCGCTGCACGGCGACCCGATCTACGGCGGGCGGGCGATGGCACTGTTCACGCTCACCCTGGCGGCACTGGCGGTCGGTGGCGCCTACCGGGCGCTGGATGAGTACGAGCTGCTGCTCGATTCGAAGATCAGCGTGATGCCGCCGTATGTGCCCCGTCGCCAGGATCTGAGCTTCCAGCAGTGGTTCGGGAAGGCGATCGCGCGGATCGGCACCGCCGAGGCCGCGGTGATCCACGCCGGCGAGCAGCACAACGAGATCTGCCGGCGGGCCGCCGAGCAGGGGGTCGCGCCGAGCTACTACGACGACTGGCGGCTGTCGGCGATCGGCCGGGAGGCGATCTGCCAGCTGTGGGATGTGCTCCAGGGCGAGATCTTCCGCACCGCCGGCTCGAGCGCCGCCGCGGCCGGATCGCCGATCGTGCGCGCGTTCAACGACATGGCGATGCTGCACAGCCACCGCAACATGCAGATGCGCGAGTGGGGCTACGGCGAGATCGCGCGTGAGTACCTCGGACTCCCGCGGTCCGGCCCGGGCAACGTGCAGGACGCGCGACGGAAGTGAGCTAGGGACCGGGCGCGGCGGTCACCGTCCGGAGCAGCTCGGGCGAGAGCTCGCCGACCGAGGTGCAGCCGAGCTGGGCCATCGTCACGAGCAGCTCCTCGCGCAGCAGCTCGATGACGCGCTCGGCGCCGTCGACACCGGCCGTCGCCAGCCCATAGAGCATCGGCCGGCCGAGAAGACAGGCGCGGGCACCGAGTGCGAGGGCCTTGACGATGTCGGTGCCGCGGCGCACGCCACCGTCGAGCAGGACCTCGGCCCGATCTCCGACCGCCTCGACGATCCCCGGCAGGGCCGTGATCGACGAGCTCGCCCCGTCGAGCTGGCGGCCGCCGTGGTTGGAGACGATCACCGCCTCGACGCCGCAGTCGACCGCGCGAACGGCGTCGTCGGGATGCAGCACGCCCTTGATCAACAGCGGCCCGGACCATTCACCGCGCAGCCACTCGAGCTCGGCCCAGGTGAGCGACGGATCGGTCTGCGTGTTCACCCGCTCCGACCAGGACTGAGGCCTGCCCTCACGATCGATATCGCCAAGTCCCGCGCCGCCGCTGCGCAGGAAGCGCACCGACCAGCGCGGCCGGGCCAGGCCCTGGGCGATCGTGCCCGCCGTGATCCGGGGCGGGATCGTGAACCCGTTGCGCAGGTCGCGCTCACGCCGGCCGCCCCGCGGCACATCGACGGTGAGCGCGAGCGCGGTGAACCCGGACTCCCTTACCCGGGCGAGGAGGTCGCGGACGAGACCGCGATCGCGCCACAGGTACAGCTGAAACCACGGGGCCGGCCCGCTCGTGGCGGCGGCGACCGCTTCCGGTGACTGCCCGGCAGCGCCTGAGAGGAGATACACCGTGCCGGCCCGGCTGACCGCCTCGGCGACGCCCACCTCACCCAACGGGTGGACCATCGTCGAGAGCCCGGTGGGTGCGGCGAGCACCGGCAGCGAGACCGGCTGACCGAGGACGGTGGTGGCGAGGTTCACCTCCGAGACGCCTCGGAGCACCCGTGGCAGCAGCGAGAGCTGCTCGAAATCGCTGCGATTGCGCGCGATCGTCACCTCGTCCTCAGCGCCGCCCTCGACGTAATCGAGCACCGACCGCGGCAGCGCTCGCTGCGCGGTCCGGCACATGTCGGCGATGTTGTGGACGTCGCGCAGCGCCGACCCTCCGGCGCGCTGGTCGCCGACCCGGTCACGCAGCTCGCGGGCCACGCCGCGGGCGAGGAACGACAATGCCTCGCGACCCTGATTCATCCCTCTTCCACTCAGGCGCCGGACGACACGCGGATGACCACCTTCATCGACTCCGCCGGTCGCTCGGCGACCTGCTGCAATGCCCGGCCGGCGTCCCGCAGCGGCACCTCGCCGGTGAGCAGCGGCCGCAGGTGCTCGCCACGACGCTGCACCAGCTCGACCGCCTCGGCGAACTCCTCGGCGATGCAGACGCTGGACCCGACGATGTCGAGCTCCTTGTGGGTGATCGCCGCGAACGGCATCACGGCCTGCTCCCCGGCGAGGCCGACCAGGACGACACGGCCGCCGGAGCGGACGAGCGACAGCGTGCCGGCGATCGCGGCGGGTGAGGCGGTCGCGTCGAAGACGACCCGAGGCCCGTCGCCACCGGCCCACACGCGCGCGCGCGGGACGACGTCCGAGTCCGCCTGGGCGAGCAGCGTCTCCATCCCGAGTGCCCGGGCGAGCTCGAGGCGGGACTCCAGGCGGTCGACGATGAGCACCCGGGCGCCGCGCTCGCCGGCGACGAACCCGATCAGCTGACCGATCGGACCGGCGCCGAAGACGACGATCGCCTCGGTGCCGACCGCCCCCCGCGCGATGGCATGGATCGCGATCGAGATCGGCTCGACCAACGTCATCAGGGCCGCCTCGCCGACGATCGGGAAGCACTGGGTCTCGGGGACGAGGAGGGCATCCTGCAGCCCACCGTCGGTGTGGATGCCGATCAGCGAGAAGTTCGGGCACGCGTTCGGCCGGCCGTCCCGGCAGGTGTCGCAGTGACCGCATGCCTGAAGCGGCCAGACCGCGACCTGCGCACCGACCGCCGGCCCGCCACCGGGACCGGTGGCGCGCACGGTCGCGATCAGCTCATGGCCGAGGACCCGGGGAAACTGATAGGCGGCGGGGTCACCGTGCAGGTAATGGATGTCCGATCCGCAGATCCCGACCGCCTGCGGCGCCACCAGCAGCTCGCCGGGCCCGGGCTCGGACGGGTCGGGACGGTCTGAGAGCTCGACCGTTCCCGGAGCGGTGAGCACAGCCGCGCGCATCAGGCGACCTCGGCGCCGAGCGAGAGCACCCTCCGGGCGGCGCGCACGATCGACTCGACATCGGGGACGTAGGCATCCTCGAGGCCGGGGCTGAGCGGAACCGGGGTGAACGGCGCGCCGACCCGCTCCACCGGAGCATCCAGATCGTCGAACGCGGCGTGCTGGACTCTCGCCGCGATCTCCGCGCCGAACCCCATCGAGGTCACGGCCTCCTCGACGACCATCAGATGGTTGGTCACCTCGACCGAGGCGGTGATCGCATCGATGTCAAGCGGGACGAGCGTTCGGGGATCGATCACCGTCGCCTCGACGCCCTCGGCGGCGAGCGCGTCCGCGGCCTCCAGCGCGCGGCGGACCATCCGCGCGGTCGCCACGATCGTCAGGTCGGTCCCCTCCCGGAACGTCCGGGCGACGCCGAGCGGGACCGCGGGCGGCTCGTCCTCGATCTCCTCGCGCACGAAGTACAGCGCCTTGCTCTCGACGAACACGACCGGGTCGGGGTCGGCGATCGCGCTGGTCATCAGCCCCGCGGCATCGACCGCGGTGCTCGGCATCACCACCTTGAGCCCGGGGATGTGCGCCAGCCAGCTCTCCAGGCTCTGCGAATGCTGCGCGCCGCCGCGCTGTCCCGCACCGCCCTGGGTCCGCATCACCAACGGCACCGACAGCTGCCCGCCGGACATGAACCGCGCCTTCGCGGCCTGGTTGGCGAGCTGATCGAGCGCGAGCGTGACGAAATCGATGAACATGATCTCGACGATCGGCCGGTAGCCGGCCTGCGCGGCGCCGACCGCGACGCCGGCGACGGTGCTCTCGCTGATCGGGGTGTTGCGGACGCGCTCGCGGCCGAAGGCATCGGCCAGGCCGGCGGTGGCGGTATAGGGCCCGCCCTCGGCGACGTCCTCGCCGAGCACGATCACCCGCTCATCCGCCTGCATCGCGCGGGAGACGGCGTCGCGGACGGCGCGGACGTAGGTGGTCTGGGTCACGACAGACCGTCGCGCGCGTAGGTCATCTGCGCCGGCAGCTCGGGCGGCGGGTACGGGCTCTCGCGTGCGAACGCCGTCGCGGTGTCGATCTCCGCGCGGGCCTCTCCCTCGACCGAATCGCGCCGCTGCGCGGTCAGCCAGCCGTCGGCGAGCCCGCGCTCGGTGAGCCGCGCGATCGGATCCTTGAGCTCCCACTCGGCCTCGTCGGTGTCGCGATAGCTGTCCGCGTCACCCTCGTAGTGACCGCGCCGTCGATGGGTCAGGCATTCGAGCAGAAACGGGCCACCACCGTCGCGGGCCGTCTGCAGGAAACCACGAAACGCGTCCCAGACCTCGGCCACGTCGCTGCCCGAGACGGTTGCCCGCTCGAGCCCGTAAGGAGCCACGACGTCGCTGACCCGCTCGACGTTGGTGTGCGCCGAGCGGGGAGTGAACTCCGCGAATCCGTTGTTCTCGCACACGAAGACGAGCGGCAGCTTCCACAACGTCGCGAGGTTGATCGATTCGTGGAAGGTGCCGGCCTGCGCCGCCCCGTCACCGAAGAAGCTCACCGTCACGTCCGTGCCGCCCCGCAGTTGAGCGGCGAGCGCCGTGCCCACGGCCAGCGGCAGGTTGCCGCCCACCACGCCGGTCGCTCCGAGGAACCCGTGCTCGAGGTCGACGAGGTGCATCGAGCCGCCCAGCCCGCGGCACAGCCCGGTGTCGCGGCCCATCAGCTCCGCCATCAGCCGATCCGACGGCGCGCCCTGGGCGAGCGCGTGGCCGTGTGCGCGGTGCCCGCTGTAGACCGCGTCGGAGGCGAGCAGCTGCCGGCAGACCGCGGCCGCGACGCCCTCCCCTCCGATGCTGAGGTGAACCAGGCCATAGATCTCGTCGGCGCGCTTGAGCTGGCCGACGCGCTCCTCGAGCGCCCGGATGCGCCACATCGTGGCCAGCAGATCCAGTGCCTCGGCGGCTGACAGGCCGGCGCTACCGACCGCCCCGCCCGGCACCGAGGCGTCTGACCGCCGGTCGGTGTCCGTCATACCCGACAACCTACGCGGATGGGGGCGCGCCGGCTTTACGGTCGGCGCCGAGTTCCTTGCCGAACTGCGCACGGTCGCGTGCGCATCGCGCGGAGAGCGGCTTTCGTTGGGCTCATGGGAAGGAGGCGGCGGTGGCTGCGCCAGGACACCGTCGTCGAGGGCAGAGCCGCGTTCTCCTACAACGGCACTTCACCGCGGTCCTCACCGCGGGGCAGGCGGCGATCCTCGCCGTCGGGGGCGGTGCGCGGCATACCGGTCAGTCGGCGATGCCCAGCCCCCAGCCGCCGTCGATCACGATCTCCTGCCCGGTGATGTACTCCGAGGCGGGCGAGGCGAGGAACAGGGCAAGCGACTTGATGTCCTCCGGCAGCCCGACGCGATGCATCGGGATCGACCTGCTGAGCGCAGCCTGCAGAGCGGGGTCGTGGGCATGACCGCCGCCGATGTTGGTGACGAAGAAGCCCGGTGCGATCGCGTTGACCGTGATGCCCGCGGCGGCGAGCTCGAGCGCGGCCGAATGCATGAAGTGACGCGCACCCGCCTTGGCCGCCATGTAAGCGGAGCCGATCGCCGGCTCGACGGCGGTGGCGGCCAGCGACGTGGTGAGGATGATGCGCCCGAACGCGTGGGGGCGCATGTGACGGGCGGCGGCGCGGGCGGTGGCGAAGATACCGGTCAGGTTGATGTCGATCACGCGCGACCAGCGCTCGTCGGAGTAGCGCTCAAGCGCGCCCTCGGGTACCCGAGGGCGCTCATCGCCGGCCCAGGCGCCCACGAACCCCACGCCAGGGTCGATGCCGGCGTTGGCGAACGCCACGTGCAACCGGCCATAGCTGTGTGCGGCATCGTCGATCGCCCGGTCAAGGCCGGTGTGGTCGGTGACATCCGCGACGGCTCCGCGCACGTCAAGGCCCAGTTCGCACAACCGCGATACCTGAGTGTCGAGCGCGTCCGCGTCGAGGTCGATCAGCGTCACCCTTGCGCCGTGGGCGGCCATCACCTCGCCGTAGGCGAGCCCCAGCCCGCTCGCGCCGCCGGTGACCACGACGCCGTAGCCGGACACGTCGAACCGCGCGGAGACGCTCACGCCCACCCGTTCTCAGATGACGCCGGCGGCGGCCGGCACCGCCGGCACGCTCGCGCGGATGAGGTCGGCGGCGCGCTCGGCGATCATGATCGTGGGGGCGTTGGTATTGCCCCGCGTGATCTCAGGCATCACCGAGGCATCGACCACGCGAAGCCCTTCACAGCCGTATACGCGCAGCTGTGCGTCGACCACCGCCCCCATCGCGCAGGAGGAGGTGGGGTGATAGACGGTCTGGCCGGCCCGCCGCGCGAACGCCATCATGTCGCCGTCGGCGGTGGAATCCGGGACGCTGAACGGCGCACGCTCCACCGCGCGGAGCGGAGCCTGCCGGGCGATCTCCATCGCCAGCTTCATCCCTGCCAGCATGCTCGCCCGGTCCTCCCCGGTGGTGAGGAAGTTGGACAGCACCCGCGGCTTGGCCGAGGGGACCGGCGACCGGAGCATCACCCGTCCGCGGCTGGTGGGCTTGATGACCACCGGACCGAAGCAGTATCCGTGGTCGGACGGGGCCGTCAGGCCCTCGTCGACGAGCAACGACGGTGCGAAGTGGAACTCCACGTCGGGCGCGTCGACGCCCGCCCGGGCACGAAAGAACCCGGCGCCCTCCGGGATGTTGGAGCTGAGCGGCCCCCGTCCCTGCTCGGCGAGCAGGGCGAAGTTCTCAGGAGTGGCGGCGGTGAACAAGGACGGCTCGTCGGTGAGGAAGTTGAGCTGGACCATGTAGTGGTCCTGGAGGTTCTCGCCGACCGGCAACGCCTCGCGGATCTCGATGCCGAGGGGCGCCAACTGATCCTCCGGGCCGATGCCCGACAGCATCAGCAGCACCGGTGACTGATAGGCCCCGGCGCAGATCAGCACCTCGCGCTCGGCACGGATCGTCTCCACCCGGCCGTCGCGGGCGATCTCGACCCCGACAGCGCGCTCACTCTCGAACACCACCCTCAACGCCATCGCCCGCGGGATCACCGTGAGGTTGGGCCGTTGCTCGGCGGGACGCAGGAACGCATCGGCGGTGCTGCAGCGCCGACCGTCGCGCTGGGTCAGCTGGAACCGTCCCACCCCCTCTTGACGGGCGCCGTTGAAGTCGGGGTTCGCTTCGTGGCCGGCCATGCGCGCCGCCTCGAGCATCGTGTCGACGAGCGGATGCAGCGAGCGGCCGTCCGACACGCTCAGCGGGCCACCGACGCCGTGGTAGGGGCCCTCGCCGCGCTCGTTGTCCTCCGAGCGCCGGAAGTAGGGCAGCACGTCGTCAAAGCCCCATCCCTCATGTCCAGCGGCCGCCCACGCGTCGTAGTCGAGGCGGTTACCACGCACGTAGATCATTGCGTTGATGGAGCTGCAGCCGCCGAGCATCCGGCCGCGCGGAAGGTACAGCCGACGGCCGTCCAGGCCCGGTTCGGGCTCGCTCAGCAGATCCCAGTCGAGCTCTGACTTGAACAGGGCGGGGAATGCCGCCGGGACGTGAATCTCCGGCTGCGTGTCCTCGCCGCCGGCCTCGAGCAGCGCCACACTGACCTCGGGATTCTCGGACAGGCGCGCGGCCAGCACGCAGCCCGCCGAGCCGGCACCGACGATGACGTAGTCGTAGAACTCACTCACCGCTGGTGATCCGAGCGTCATCCGCGGCCGGTGGCGCCGCGGGTGCCGTCACGCTCGCCGCCTCGCTGCCGCTCAGCAGGTAGGCGGAGTGCAGCAGCTCGGGGTTCGCCTGCAGCTCTCTGGCCTGCCCCTCGAACTGGATGCGGCCTCCCTCCATCACGTAGGCGCGATTGGAGAGTCCCAGCGCGATCGGCGCGAACTGCTCGATGAGCAGAATCCCGACGCCGGATTCGGCGACCGTGCGCAACACCGGGATCAGCCGGGAGACGATGACCGGGGCGAGGCCCAGTGACAGCTCGTCGATGAGGATGAAGCGCGGCCGGGAGACGAGTGCCTGGGCGAGCACGACCATCTGCTGCTCGCCCCCGGACAGGGATCGCGCGGAGCTTGCGAGCCGCTTCTCGAGCTCCGGGAACAGCTCCAGGGCGCGGCTGCGGCCCGCGCGCGCCTGTGAGGAGGAGAGGGAGTATGTCGCCACCCGCAGGTTCTCCTCGACGGTGAGATCGGCGAGCAGCCGGCGTCCCTCCGGGACGATCGCCAGGCCTGCCCGGCGGATCTGCTCCGGGCGGCGACCCGACAGGACCTCGCCGGCGAGCTTCACGGCGCCCGCTCGCAGCGGGAGGATCCCGCCGACGGCGAGCACCATGCTCGACTTGCCCGCGCCGTTGGGCCCGAGCAACGCCGTCACCTCCCCCGGGGCGACCTCGATCGACACCCCCCGGACGACATCCCGGCCACCGCGGGCGATGACGAGTCCCTCCAGGGCGAGCGTCTCATTCGTGGCACTCATGCGGCCGCCTCGTCACCGAGGTAGGCACGGATGACCCGCTCGTCGCGCAGCACCTCCGCGGTTGGCCCGGACGCGATCAGCCGCCCGAAGTCGAGCACCGCGGTTCGCTCACAGCAGGCCGACACGAGGCTCATGTCATGGTCGACCAGGATCACCTGGGCGCCGGTGCGCTCGGGGATCTCCCGGATCACCCTGCCGAGGTCAACGGTCTCGTCGTCAGGCAGGCCGGCGGCGGGCTCGTCGAGCAGCACGACCTTCGGGCGACCGACGATCGCCCGCGCGACCTCCACGAGCCGGCGCTCGCCGGCCGACAGCGTCTGCACCGGCGCTGAGGGGTCGCACTGGATCCCGACGACGCCGATCGCCCCCAGGGTGTCCTTCCGGCGCGATGAGCGGCTGAGCTTGGAGTGCTCGTGGATCATCGCGACGTTGTCGAAAACCGACAGCTGCTCAATCGCCTGCTCGGTCTGGAACGTGCGGCGCACGCCCCACCGCGCGCGGCGGAAGTGCGCTATCGACAGGAGATTCTCGCCGAACGCGGTCACGCTGCCACTCGCCGGGCGCACGAATCCGCTCAGCACGTTGAAGAACGTCGTCTTGCCGGCGCCGTTGGGGCCGATGAGGCCGCAGGTGCCGGCATCGAAGGTCACATCCATGTCGTCGAGCGAGGTGACGCCGCCAAAGCGGACTGTGAGCCCGGTGACCTCGATCATGAAGCTGCCTGTTTGCCGGGAGAGCGTCGCCCGGCCCCAGTGATGAAGCGATACAGCCGCGCCATGTCCCTCGGGAACTGGTCGACGATGCCCTTCGGAGCGGTGGTGAGCACCTGGAGCACGCCGATCCCGAACAGGATCGTCAGCCAGTCGGGGGAGACCCCGACGTTGTTGAGGATCGCCGGCAGCAGCTCCAGCAGCAGACCGGCGATGACCGCTCCCCACATGCTGTACGCGCCGCCCATGAGGACGACCGCGAGCAGCGTGATCGAGTCCTGGGTCTGGAAATTGATCGAGTAGAGATACTGCTGTGCGCCGGCGAGGACGCCGCCGGCGACGCCGGTGACGAAGGAGGCGAGGGCGAACGCCCACAGCTTGTAGAGCGTCGTGTTGATCCCCGCCGCGAGCGCCGCCGGCTCGCTCTGGCGGATCGCCGCCCAGGCGCGTCCCGGCTTGCTGCGCAGGTGGGCGAGCACGATCAGGAACATGAGGGCGGCGACGACGATCGAGTAGCGGAAGTACGCCCGGTCGGATGTCGCGATCCCCGGCCGGCGGATCGCCGGGATGTGGACCAGCGCGCCGTTGTAGCCGCTGAAGCCGTGCCCGCCGTTGGGGAAGTTGAGCGTCGCCAGGGCGACCGTGATCGCGCCGGCGAGCATGAGCGTGATCAGCGCGAGGTACAGCCCGCGCATGCGCAGGGCCGGCAGCCCGACGATCGTTCCGATCACCATCGTGATCAGGCCGGCGACGAGCAGCACGAGTTCGTAGGGCAGGCCGGTCCCGAACAGCAGCCGTGCCGCCACCCAGGCGCCGATCGCCAGCACCGCCGCCTGGCCGAGCGAGACGAGGCCGACGCGGCCGACGAGCACTCCGAGGCCGAGGGCGACGATCGCGTAGACGACGACCTGGGTGAGCGCGTCGACGTAGTAGATGCTGAAGATCGCCGGCACGAGGATGATGACCACGAGCAGGCCGAGCGCGATCCCGCCGACGCGGACGATCTCATCCCGGGTGAACCGGGGCTCCGAGCGCGGCGACTCCGGCGGGGCGTCGGCGGGGAGCTGAGTCGTCGACACGGTCTAGAACCCCTGGCGGGCGCCCGAGAGCGCTCGCGTCCGGCTGAGCACGAGCAACGCGATCACCGCGAGCACGAACGGCGTTGCGTCCGCATAGTTCGTGATCGACTGGATCGGGACCACCATCGACTCGACGACCCCGATCACGATCGCGGCCAGGAACGTGATCGCGATCGATGACAGGCGTGCGATGAGCGTCGCCGCGATCGAGGAGATCACGAGGAATGTCAGGGTTGTCGCATCGAGCGCGACGAGGTCGGCGAGCAGAATCCCGGCGACCCCGGCGAGCACGCCGCAGCCGAACCAGGCGCAGGCCTCCACGCGTGCGACCGGAACCCCGAGCGTCGCGGTGATCTCACGATCGGAGGCCATCGCCCGCATCGCCGTTCCCAGACGGCTGACCCGGAGGAAGACGGTCGTCGACGCGGCGATCAGCACGCCGACGGCGAGCGCGATCACATCGGTCGTCGTCACCTGGACCTGGCCGATCATGAAGCCGTGGTTGTCGGTCGGCAGCGCGATCGCGCGCGACGCGCCGCCGCCCGATGTCCACAGCAGGTCCATCGCTCCGAGCAGCACCAGGGTGACGCCGAGCGAGGCTGTTGCCTTGACCAGCGGGTCCCGGTTCGCCAGCGCGCGGCCGAACACCATCCCGTAGGCGAGTGTCACCACTCCCGCGAACAGAATGCACACCAGGTAGGCCAACCACTGGTTGACCCCCGAGTGGTTGATGAGTTGCCACGCGATCAGGGCGCCGAACGCCCCCACGGCGCCAAACGACAGGTTGAGCACCCCTGTCGTCCGGAAGAGCACGATCAAGCCCACGCCGGACAGCGCGTAGACCCCACCGAGAGCGAGCCCGGTGACCAGGAACGGCTCCTCGTCCACCCACGGCGGGAAGAACGACGCCAGATGCAGCAGCGCGAGCATGCCGTTCACGTTCTCGCTCTCTCTGATCGCGTGGCCACGAACCTACGACCCCGTGTTGATCCCGGCCGCCTTGGCGGCCTTCAGGTACTGGGCGATCTGGGGATCGGAGCTCGAGATGTTCGTACAGCCTTCCACGGTCTTCATCTTGCCGTTGTCGGGGGTCACCGTGTAGTCGGTGTGGTTCGGAATGTGCAACGGGGCGCTTTCCGTAGGTCCACGGGTCGCACAACAAGCCCGTCTTGTCGTTCTTGATCCCGACGATCGCCTGGTTGACGCTCTTCATCGTGTACGGGCCCTTCACCTTGTCGAGCGCCTGCACGAGGAACTTCGAGAGCACGTAGCCGAACTCACTGAAGGAGCCGATCCCGCCGGCGACCTTTTGGCCGTACTTGGCGAGGATCGCCTTGTATTCCGTCATGTCCGCACTGCTCTGGTCGTCGGCGTTCGCCGCCTCGGCGTTGACGAAGAACTTGTTGTTCCACTTCGGGCCGAGTGCCTTGGCGAGGAAGTCGGTGTCGCACGGGGTCGAGCACCCCCACGACTTCACGCGGTCCTCAAGGCCCAGCTTCTGCGCCGCCTGAAGGATGACCAGCGCCTCGGGCGGGGTGAAGTTGAGCACCACCGAGCCGTCGGGTCCGGCGTCCTGGACGAGCCGCAGCGCGACCGAGTTGGCATTGTTGATCGGCACGTTGTCGGTCTCGGTCTTGATCGCGACGTGCGACGCCTTCGCGATCGCGGTCGGGCCCCCGGCGATGTAGCCCGTGCCGGGCACGTTGGACTGATCGAACACGATCTTGTTCGGGTGCTCCTTGGCGATCGCGTACTGCACCGCGCCGTCGGAGCTGTAGCGCGGACCCATGTTCACAGGGGCGCTGTTGGGGCCGGCCCAGCAGCCCGGTGCGATTCCGGCGTCCATCTCGTAGACGCCGAGCTGCGCCCAGTACTTGGCGTCGAGCGTGCACTCGAGCAGGTCGAAGACGCCGTCGATCGCGACCACATGGTCGGACTGGATGAGCTGCTTGGCGTCACCCTCGATCTGGGACGGCTGCGTCTGGTCCAGCTCCACGTAGAGCTTGAGCGGATGGCCGTTGACGCCGCCGTTCGCGTTCACGCACGCGAAGTAGGCGTTGATCATGTTCGGGCCGTCCGTGAAGTCGGTCCCCGGCTGATGGGTATCGATCGTGCCGATCTTGATCGGCGAGCCGGTCGCCTTCACCCCCGGCTTGGAGCCGCAGCTCGAGAGACTGACCGAGCTGCTGCCACTGCTGGAACTCGAGCCACTCGCCGATGTCGTCGCGGCAGTGCTCGCCGAGGTCGACGCGCCGCCGGTTCCACCGCTATTGCTCGACTTCTTGCTGCTGCCGCAGCCGGCCAGCACCAACAGGGTCAGCGCGGCGAGCACCGCGAGACCAGCCCTCATTTTGGGCACCGTCAAGTGAGTGGGCACGTCGTTTCCTCTCTCCTCAGGATTGGAACGCAACCCCGGAAAAGCCCCCGAGGCTGCCGGAATAGTAGTTCGGACACCGGATGCATGCAACTACGAGTAACAAACCGCCCATGAATGGTGCGGAAGCCTCTGGCGAGGGTGTTCTGCATGCACAGCACCCCCCAGCTGAGTACACTCCAGCGCCCTAGACGCGCGCGGGGGCGTCGATCCCGGACCGATAGAACAGCGACGAGGCACGTGGCCAGGTCTGCAGGTCGAACCCAGATCAACAAGGCGCTCCTGCACCTGAGGCAGGCGATTCTCGATGGAGACTTCTCCCCCGGCGAGCGGATGTCGGAGCTGCCGCTGGTGCAGCGTCTCGGGGTCTCACGCACGCCGCTGCGCCTTGCGTTGGCGGAGCTTGAGAAGGAGGGTCTGCTGCGCCGGCTGCCCGGCGGCGGCTACGTCGTGCAGCAGTTCACCCAGAGTGATGTCCGGGATGCGATCGAACTGCGCGGGGTGCTGGAGGGCACCGCCGCGCGATTCGCCGCCGAGCGCGGCGTTCCGATACGCGACACCGATGCCCTGCAGACCCTCAATTCCGCGATGCTCGAGCTTGTGTATCTCTCCGATGCCACTGCGCTCGAGCGGTACATGCACCTCAACGAGGCATTCCATGAGCGGCTGCTCGCGATGGCCCGCAGCCCCCTCCTCGACCGCTCGATGGCGACGGTGGTGTCGCTGCCCTTCGCCGGGCCGAGCGCGTTCGTTCTGGCCGAGGCCGGGGTGCATGCCTCGCAGGAGATCATCCTCATCGGCCACCGTCACCACGCGGGGTTGATCCAGGCGATCCAGCGGCGTCAAGGAGCACGCGCCGAGGCACTGGCCAGGGAGCACGCCCTGCTGGCCCTCGCGAACCTGGAGCTCGCGATCAGCCGGCGCGAGGCGCTGGACGGCATGCCGGGCGCGGGCCTGATCGCGCTGCCCGAGCGGAAGACCGGACGCTCTGATCCACCGACGATCAGCGGGGCGGCCACGAGGTGAATGTCGGACACGCGCGATACGCGCCTGCCCGCGGGTTGCCGGCTGCGTCGTATGGAGAGCCTCGACGGAAGATCGTCGTCACGGTCGCGCCGCGTATCGGACGTGCCCTCCAGGGACAGCCGACACAGCGATGGTCGCCGGCCTGGTGCAGCTCGATGCCGACAGCGGTCGGTGGCTGCGCGCGCTCGACGCCGCCGCGGTGGCCGATCCGGCAGTTGCGACCGAGCTGGACCGCGCGCTCGTCGACCCACCCCCGACTGCTCGAGCGGCTCATCGCCAACCGCCGCACCCACCGGCCAACCCAGGCGAGCTCGCGCTCCGGGACGGCCCGGCGCATCCGGTGGGCCGCCGTTGCATGACCACCGACGGGCCGACCGACCACACGCCCGGGGACAGCCGCGTGCGCGCTATCGCGCGGCGGAGCAAATCGCCGGCTCGGCGCGGCTCTGACGAGAGCGATCGCGACGCCGCGATCACCGGTTGCCGGGATAACTGACGATCCTCGCTCGGAAAAGCACGCGCCCGCGTTCCCGTGGGTGGGCGAGTGCGGGCCGTTTGATTGCGAGCGTCAGGGTCGGCGCGGAAAGCGACTGTCATGAAGGCGTGTCGGGATCGATTGGGGTACCCGCAGGGCGGCGTGGTGCGCGTTTGACGAGCGCGGTGGGATGGTCGAAGGCAGCGTGTCGGCCGACCAGGACGGTCTGGCGCGGCTGGTGCACACCCTCGGCCCGGACGCGTATGGGTGTGTGGAGATGATGAGCGGCGCGGTGTGGGTGCGTGAGCAGCTGCAGGCCTGCGGCTGGCGGTTCGCGGTTGCCGACGCGCGCAAGGTCAAGGCGATCGCGCCGCTGGCGTGCAAGACCGACAAGGTCGACGCCCGCGTGCTGGCCCAGCTCGCGGCGCGCGACCTGGTGCCCGAGCTGTGGGTCCCATCGTTGGCTGACCGGGAATTGCGCGAGCGGCTGCGCCGGCGCGGGCATCTGGTGCGTCTGCGGACCTCGGCGCGTAATCGGATGTTCGGGCTGTTGACCCAGTGGGGGCTGCGCGGCACGTTGACCACGCTGCGCAAGCCCGGCGCGCTGGGGTGATTGGCCGAGCGCGGCGTGCCGCCGGTGTGGATCCAGTCGATCCAGACCTTGCTGGAGGTCGTTGATGACCTCGACCGTCAGATCACCGAGATCGAACGCGAGCTGGTGGAGCGCGCGATGGAGGTCGAGCTGACCGACCACTTGGGCTATGCGCCGCATGCCGAGCCGCCAGGCGGCACCGGAACACGCGCAACGGCACCACCCCCAAGCGGCTGATCGGCGAGCACGGCGAGGTCTCAATCGACGCGCCGCGCGACCGTGACGGCAGCTTTGAGCCGAAGATCGTCAAAAAGCGACAGCGGCGCTTTGAGGGGTTTGACGACAAGATCCTGGCGCTCTACTCGCGCGGGTTGTCGACGCGCGACATCAGCGCGCACCTTGAGGAGATCTACGGCGTGGCGGCCGGCCGCGAGTTGATCAGCAAGGTGACCGACGCGGTGATGGACGACGCCCGGGCGTGGGCCCAGCGGCCCTTAGAAGACGTCTATCCGATCATCTTTTTGGACGCGCTGGTGCTGAAGATCCGCGAGAACGGCAGCGTTCAGCGACGCGCCTGCTACCTGGCCTTGGGCGTCACCCTGGACGGCGACCGTGACGTGCTGGGCCTGTGGTTTCAGGAATCGGAGGGCGCGAAGTTCTGGATGCAGGCCTTGAGCGAACTGCGCCACCGCGGGGTGCGCGACATCCTGATCTGCTGCGTGGACGGCCTCAAAGGCTTCCCGGAGGCGATCGAGGCGATCTTCCCCAAGACCACCGTCCAAACCTGCGTCGTTCACCTCATCAGAGCGTCACTGCGCTACGTCCCGCGCCGCGAGAAAGAACGCGTGGCCAAGGATCTCAAACCGATCTACACCGCGGTCGATGCCGATGCCGCCCACCGCGAGCTCGAGCGCTTTGATGAGAAGTGGGGCCAGCGGTTTCCGGTGATCACCCAAGCGTGGCTGGACGCCTGGGAATACGTCACCCCGTTTCTGGCGTTCCCGCCCGAGGTCCGCCGCGTCATCTACACGACAAATGCCATCGAAGCGCTCAACCGCCAGCTGCGCAAGGCGGTCAAGACCAAGGGCAGCTTTCCCTCCGAGGACGCGGCCCGCAAGCTGATCTACCTCGCGGTCACCAACGCCGTGCCGGCGTGGACGCGGACGCGCAATTGGACGGTCGCGCTGCTGGCGTTCAAGATCGCCTTCGGTGACCGAGTTCCGGACGCAAGTTGACACCCACCACTTGACACCCTCAACCCAAGGTCTAGACTTAAGACAAGCCCAGCCGCCTACACAGTTTTCCTGACGCCCTCCAGCTCAGGCGCGGAGAGCGAGCGTCCCGCGCGGGGTCGTGCGCGATCTTCTAAGTGAGCTGGAAGTAGTGCTCACCGGTGTCTTCAGACTCGGCTCCGGCGACGGCCGGGATGGAGCGGGTTAGGTGGGTTGGGTGGGTGAGCAGCCAGTGAGTCATGGCCGCGGGCTCGAGGGGCCGAGAGATGAGGTAGCCCTGCGCGAGGTCGCAGTTCAGGCCGACCAGGACAAGGAGGGTTTCCTCGTCTTCGACTCCTTCCGCGACGACACGTAGCCCGAGGCTATGCCCAAAGGCGACCATCGCCTTGACGTAGGTCCGCGACCGCTCGCTCGTGTCTGAGAGGAATGAGCGGTCGATCTTCAGTTCTGAGAAGACCGACAGCCCATGTAGCCGGGCGATCGAGGAGTGGCCAGTACCGAAGTCGTCAATGGAGACGTCGATGCCCATCTGATCAATGGCGCTGAGCACCTCGTCGGCGTGATCGATGTCTTCGAGGATCGCGGTTTCGGTGACCTCAATCGTCAGGCCCTGGCCGGTGATGGCACATGCGTCGAGCTTGTCCGCGATCCGGTGAGGAAGGGTGTGATCGGCAAGGTCTTTTGAAGAGAGGTTGACCGAGACCCGGATCACGATGTTCGCACGCTGCCAGGTAGCAAGTTGCGCGCACGCGAGATCAAGCACGCGGTCAGTCAGACGCGGCATGAGAGCGCTGCCTTCAACGGCCTCCAAGAACCGGTCGGGTCCCACCAGCTGGCCGTTGCGGCGCCAGCGGACGAGTGCCTCGACTCCGACGACGCGTCGACCAGCAGGCTCGATCTGGGGTTGATAGACGAGCTCGATCGTGCCGTGCTCCAGCGCCTGGCGAACCGCCCGCAGGGTCTGCCGACGCCCTGGAATCCAGTCGGCGGCCAAAGAGCGAGTGAGTCGAACCCACAACGGAGCCACCAACAAGCACAGCAGGGCACCACCGGCAATCACAAACAGGGCACCGCGACGCTGCGCGCCTGCGGCCGTCGCCTCCGCAGAGGCGAGCGGCAGCTCGACCTCAAGAGCGCCGTAGACAACCCCCCGGCCGCTGACCAGCGGATTCAGCGCGTCCAGCACCCCAGTACGTCTGCCGGAGGACGGATCGAGTTCATTGCGATGGGTTTGGATCACAGAACGACCCGCCAGCGCGGCGGTGAGCTCGGGCTGCCTTGGCGGCCGGGTGCCCTCGGCCGCAGCAAGGTTGCTGTAGACGATCCGCCCGCTGCGATTCCAGATCTCAATGTTGGCCAACAGCCCGTCGCGCTGTACGCGAGTGGTCACCACGTCGAGCTGGTGCGCGTCGGCTCGCGAAAGGCCGTGAGCAAGCACTAGCGGGCTCAGGTTCGGAAAGTCTGCCCCGACGTTCCCGAGGAGATCCACAGCCTGAGCTGCCTGTCGAGCCGACTGCGTTCGCGTGATCCCCGCCATGCCACCCCCGACGAGCACCGCCGTCACCACGATCAACAGGAGCATCACCACCGCGGTAGCGGCGCGGAACGTTCTAGTGCGGGCACGCGCGGTTCCCATCAGTCTGTTCATGCACCTACGACCCACCTCCACCGCCGACCTCTGATCCTCGTTCGACGGGCGAGGGAATCCTCGCCACCTAACTCCATCGACGGCCAGCGACCCGCCCATGAGCCCAGCGGAGCAGTCCGGACACAATGGACGCCCCGAGCGCGACCCGACACACACCCAACCACGTCAGAGGGCGTCCGGAATTCTGAGGGTGTCCGTCTAACTGTGTAGGTGTGTAGGCGGGGTTGGTTAGGCGGGTAGGCGGTCTCCGAAGTGGATCTTGAATGCCAGCAGCGCGGTCGTCCAGTTCCTGGTTCTCGTCCATGCCGGCACGGCGTTTTGGATCGCGAGGTAGAGCAGCTTGCGGGCCGCGTCCTCGGAGGGGAAGTGGCCCTTGGTCTTGACCGCCTTGCGCAGCTGTCGGTTGAGGGCCTCGATGGCATTTGTCGTGTAGATGACGCGGCGGACCTCGGGTGGGAACGCGAGGAACGGGTGACGTATTCCCAGCTGTCCAGCCACGCCTGGGTGATCACCGGAAACCGCTGACCCCATTTCTCATCAAAGCGCTCGAGCTCTTGGTGGGCGGCATCGGCGTCAATCGCGGTGTAGATCGGTTTAGGTCTCGGGCGACGTCGGCGAACTCGCGGCGGGGCACGTATTTGAGGCTGTTGCGGATCAGATGCACGATGCAGGTCTGCACCGTCGTGGCGGGGAACACCGCCTCGATCCCCTCCGGGAACCCTTTCAGGGCCGTCCACTCAGCAGATCAGGATGTCTGAGACGCCGCGGTGGCGCAGCTCAGAGAGGACCTGCATCGCGAACTTCGCGCCCTCCGATTCCTGAAACCACATGCCCAGCACGTCGCGCGATCCGTCCATGCCGACGCCCATCGCCAGGTAATACGCGCGTCGCTGCACGCTTCTGCCCTCGCGGATCTTCAGCACCAGCGCGTCCAGGAAGACGACTGGGTAGATGTCATCCAGCGGGCGCTGCTGCCACGCGCGAGCGTCGTCCATGACCGCGTCGGTCACCCGGCTGATCAGATCGCGGCCGACGTGCACGCCGTAGATCTCGGCGAGGTGCGCCTCGATATCCCGCGTCGACAGCCCGCGGGAGTAGAGCGCGAGGATCTTGTCGTCAAACCCCTCACAGCGCCGCTGGCGCTTCTTGACGATCTTCGGGGCAAAGCTCCCATCCCGATCGCGGGGCGTGTCGATCGGCACCTCGCCGTGCTCGGTGATCAACCGCTTCGACGTCGACCCGTTGCGAGTGTTCCCCGCGCCGCCGGGCGGCTCCTGATGGCGCTCATACCCCAGGTGGTCGGTGATCTCGACCTCCATCGCGCGCTCCACCAGCCGCTTGGTCAACTGACTGAGCAGACCGCCCGGGCCGACGATCTCCTCCTCAGTCCTGGCTCCCGCCAGCAACTGATCGACGACCTCGTCGGGAAGCTTGCCGCGCAGATCATCCGGCACGCCCCTGAGGATCTCAGACGGGGTCGCCGGCGCCTCGCTCAAGGGCTCGCCGCCGGCTCCCTCAGAACGAGGACCCCTCGCTCGATCGATACTCCGCTTGGTTGATGAAGGCATGACGCTCCTTTGCTCCAGTCATGCCTACACAGTTGGTCGGACACTCCCGTCGAGACACCGACCACAGGACCGGAGGTGAGGAGATGGGCAGCTGCTGTGCGGTGTCGATTGGGCGGCTGAGCGGCACGACGTGGTGGTCGAGGACGTCGCTGGCGAGCGGGGCTGGCGGCGACGTTCGCGCATGACGAGGCCGGAAGTGCTCGTTCCCCGCATCGGCCCCGTGGTGAGCACTACCGCATGAATCCGCTCGGCTAGAACTGGCATCTGAACAACCAGCGGCGCTCGTCGAGCCGGTGATCGCATGCATCCTCGACCTGATCGAGGAGCGACGACTTCGTCGAGTGAAGAAGGGCGATCGCCACCACGCGGCGGTCTTCACGAGCGGCGCGCCGCGATTGCATCGCCCGCGGGCACGCCGGATCGACGCTGCCGCGCACTCGGCGCATCCTGCCGCGATCTGACTCGCGGTGACGAACGGGAGCGACGGGACTCGAACCCGCGACCTCCGGCGTGACAGGCCGGCGCTCTAACCAACTGAGCTACGCCCCCGAGGGGAACGCTCAGTATGCCAAGCCCACGCGGCAACGTGAGTCCGGTGACGGACAGGGGCCCGGCCGGTGGGGGGAAGAGGGTGATCGAAGTTTTTGCGAGGCGGCGCAACTTCGGAATGCGTGCCGGGTTCTGGAGGGCGTAGACGGGCATCGCGGACGCGTCCCTACCCGGCCGTGGATGTGATCGTGATGGCCGGCGGCGAGGACCTATCTGGGTCCTCGTCGCGGTTAAGAAGTCAGTCGCGGTCTGCCAGGCGGCCGACGATGCCCAGCACGAACGCCTCGTAGCGCTCGGGCGAGAATTGCCGCGGGTCGGTGAGCACCCGCCGCCCGGCCTCCTCGGCCAGTGCCAGGATCGAGCTGGCGGCGAGCTCGACGTCGACCGCCCCGGCCTGCGGGCCGATCCCCCACAACACGAGCTGTTTCAGGCGTTCAAGGACGCGTGCGCGGTTGGTTTCGACGTGCTGACGCACGATCGCCGGGGTCCCGTCGAGTGGCAGCAGGATGATTCGCCAGGTCGACGGGCGGCTGATGACCGCCTCCAGGAAGCGGTGCACGCCTGACCCGAGCAGCGCGACCGGGTCCGCGGAGCCGGCCAGCTCGGGGCCTGGGATGACCTCGGCGAGCTGGCCGAGCGCGATCCGCTCCTCGCGCTCGATCAGCGCCTGCAGCAGGGCGCCGAGGTTCGGGAAGTGGTCGTAGATGACCGGCCGGGTGACGCCCGCGGTCCGCGCGATTGCCTCGATCGAGATACCCGCGTAGCCCTGCTCGACGATCACCTGCAGGGCCGCGTCGATGACCTGCTCCCGGCGCTCGGACGGCGCCATCCGCGGCGCGTAGCGCCGGCGCGGCCTGGTCCTGGGCGATCCGTCAGAGCGTCGAGGGGGCATGCGTTGATCGCCAGCGTACCGCTTCGGGCCGCTCGGGCTACGCTGCTGTAGCTTCACATCCGGAGTTGCGGCGTTAGGGTGCACCGCGATGACGATTCCCTCGCTCGACGGCCACAACGACGCGCTCACCGCCGAGTGGCACGACGCCCTCACGGTGCGTCGTGACACCGGCCATATCGATCTGCCACGGATGCGCGAAGGCGGTGTCCGCGCCGCGTTCTTCGCGGTCTTTGCGACGCCGGAGGAGTGGCCTGAACCGGGGCCTTCGGGGTATCCGCCTCAGCCTGATGCCCACGGCGGCGAGCGCTTCGATCTGGTGCCTCCGGTCTCGTTCGAGCTTGCGGCGGGTGTGGCTACCCGCGCGGCCGGGCGGCTGTTCGCGCTCGAACGGGCCGGAGAGGTCCGGATCGCTCGCTCGATTGCGGATCTCGACGCGGCCCGCGATGACGACGGCCCCCCGGCCGCGATCCTCCACATCGAGGGCGCCGAGGCGATCGACCCCGGTCTGGAGGCCCTTGACTTCTGGTATGCGGCCGGGCTGCGCTCGCTCGGGCCGGTCTGGAGCCGGCCGACGGCATTCGGGCACGGCGTCGCGTTCACCGCCCCCGCGACCCCCGACACCGGCCCGGGCCTCACGGACGCGGGTCAGGCGCTCATCCGCCGGTGCGCAGAGCTCGGAGTGATGGTCGACCTGGCGCACCTCAACGAGGCCGGATTCTGGGACGTGGCGCGCGCCGAGGTCGGCCCACTCGTCTCCAGCCACACCGCGGCCCATGCGATCTGCCCCTCTCCGCGCAACCTCACCGACGAACAGATCGACGCAGTCGGTGCGTCCGGCGGACTGGTCGGGATCGTCTACGCGCTGCGCTTCCTTCGGCCGGATCTCGAAGAGGACCCCGATACCCCGCTCGAGCTAATCGCGCGACACGCGGCGTACGTCGCGGAACGCATCGGCCCCGAGCACGTCGCGCTCGGCTCGGATTTCGACGGCGCCACGATCCCCGCCGGGCTCGACATCTCGGGCGTGCCGCGCGTGCTCGCGGCACTCCGGGACGCCGGCTTCAGCGAGTCGGAGGTCTCGGCGATCGCCTGGGAGAACTGGCGTCGTGTGCTCGATGCCTGGTGGCGCTGAAGCGTCGGGCGCGTTCGACTCGGCCTGCGACGTGCAGCAGGCACAGCGCGTCCAGTCGAACGGCTGGGACAGTGCTTTGAGACGGCGGTCGTTCTCACCCCATTCGCGGTTGAGGTGGCGGCCGATGACAACGACCGCGACCGGACCGGCCCCCGCCTTCTTCAGCGTCGCCGCCGCGCTCTGAGCGTTCGCCCCGGTCGTCCAGGTGTCGTCGATCAGCAGCACCGGCTCTCCGGTGAGCGCGGTCGTCGCGGCGAACCGGTCCGGGCTGAAGCTGTGGGCCGGCACGGGATGGGCGGTGCGCCGCAGCAGCGGGAGGTAGCGGTCGCGTGTCGGCTCGACGAGGTGCGCGACGATCTCCTCGAGCGGATGGGGCGGGTTCCGACCCGGGGTCCCGGAGGGGACGGTCGTGACCTGTGGGAACCGAGCGACGCCGGTCGCTCGCGCGATACACGGCTCGTGCATCGCCAGATAGCGCCACAGGACCGCGGCGAGCTGCTGCGTGAGCGTCTGCATCCATCGCATCGAGCCGCGCTTGTAGCCCGCGAGGGCGTGGTGCAGTTGCTCGCCGGCGACGCTGTAGGAGATCGGGGCGATCACATCGATGCTGTTGCCGCCGTGCTCGCAGGCGAAGCAGAGCTCGTAGCCATCGGTGAGGTTGAAGCATCTCCGGCACACGCCGTCGCCCGGACGCGGCGCGAGCAGGAAGTTCCCATACGGATCGGAGAGCGCGACGACCGTTGCCATCGGTCAGCTCGTACCTTCCGGGCTTGGGGACTCGTCGGTGAGAGGCCCAGGCCCGTGTGCGCTCTCAACGATGTCGATCACGTCGCCTGCGGTCTCGACGACGTGGACGCCGGGTCGGCGAGCGAGTTCCGCGGCCCAGCTCTGAGCGAGCAGCGTCCGGCGCAGGAAGACAGGCCGCCCGTGGGCCAGCGCGTGTCGCGCCTGGACCCGCGTCCCGCTGCGAACCGAGGCCTCGACGATGATCGTCCCGAGGCCGAGCCCGGACATCACCGCGTTGCGCCGGCGGAACCGCTCGGGCGAAGGCCCCTCGTCCGGCCAGAACGCGGAGATCACCGCGTGGTCACGTGCGAGCTCGGCCTGCAGGCCGGCGTTCTCCGGCGGGTAGGCGTGGTCGAGCCCAGTCCCGATCACCGCGATCGTTCGTCCTCCCGCTCGGATTGCCGCGCGGTGGGCGGCGGTGTCGATCCCGGCCGCGAGGCCCGAGATCACGGTGAATCCGTCGGTGACGAGATCCGCGGCGAAGGTCGCCGCCTGGTCGCGGCCCGCCTCGCTGGGCTGCCTGGTTCCGACGACCGCCAGCGCGTCGGTCTGCTCCAGAAGCGTGATGTCTCCGGCGATCCAGATCAGTGCCGGGCGGTCGTGGACCATGTGGAGCGCCTCGGGGTACGCGTCGTCGCGCACGGTGATCAGGTGGAGGTCGCGTCGCTCCCATTCCGTGATCTGGTTCCTCGCGGCCGTGACCCGCGGTTCGGGATCTTCGGGCAGGAGTGAGCTGTGCGCCCCGAGTTGCTCGGCGAGCTCGCTGCGGGGATCGCCGGTCTGGAGGCGGTCGGCCAGGCCGGGCGCATCGAGGCCGAGCGCCTGCGCGAACGCGACAGCGGCGGCCCGCACGTCGTCCCGGTCGCCTGCGTCAGTCACGGCTGGTTGGTGACGGGCGGCGGTGCGGCCCGCGCCGCCGAGATCAGGTGCTCTGGTCGGTCTGCGACTCGGGCGAGTCGTTGCCGGTCTCGGAGACTCGCCGAGCGAGCGCGTGCTCGTAGAAGGAGAGATTCCCTGCGGCCGGCTCGGCCGAAGCTGTCTCGGTGCCCGCCTGGACCTCGCCGGCAAGCGTCGGCTCGGATGCGTCCTCGGAGCCGGCGTGCTCGTAGGGCGCGCCGTTGGTCGGCTCGGCGTCCGTGAACACCGCGGTCGCCGGATCGTCGTCTGTGACCACTGCGGTCGCAGGCTCGGCGGTTGCGGCTTCGACGGGCTCGTCGAAGGAGGTCGGCCCGATGGCTTCCTCAGGCCAGCTGATCTCCTCGTCCGCAGCCGTCTCGGGCTGGTGGCGCAGCTCCGGGGTGGTGGTTGCGACCTGCTCGGGATCCTGTCGCTGCGGCGGGTCGGGTGACTCGCCGCTGAGCGCCTGGCGGAAATCGCGGATCCCCGATCCGAGCGTGCGGCCCACTTCAGGGAGCCGCTTGGGGCCGAGCACGAGCAGCGCGACCACGAGCACGAACAGCAGGTGCGTTGGCTGGAAGATGTCGCCGACCATCTGACCGCAAGGGTACCGAGTCCGCGCGCGAGGTCGAGCAGGTTCTTTGATGAGGAAGCCATTCGCATGGTGCTCTCCTCTTAAGAGCGCCTGGCGACTCGGTTTCCACCCCCCGTCCGCGTTGGATTCGTCGGTCGGAGGCAGCGCTGGCGGTGGCTGGCCGGCTGGCGGTGGCTGGCCGGCTGGCGGTGGCTGGCTGGCTGGCGGCAGCTGGCTGGCAGCGGGAGTTCAGCGGCGCCGGCGGCGGCCGCCGTGGCGTGCCGGCGGCGGATGCCCGCCGACGAGGACCGAGACCGTGTTGCTGTCGGCCGTGTGGAACGGATAGTTGCCGCCGGGCAGGGTCGCGAACTGGAAGTGGAAGCGCACGTGGTCACGAGGGTCTCCCGGCCCGAACGTGAACGTTGTGCGGAAACGACCCCGCGGACCGACGTGGGTCTTGACCCCGTAGGTGATGCTCTGGCGGCGATACCCGTACCGCAGCCGGATGTTGACCCCGCCGCGCGGCACATAGCCGCCGTACAACCGGCCGCGGAACGTGACCGTGTCGCCCCATGCCACGCGCGCGGTGTGGCTGAGGATGCGCAGTCTGGCGGGCACGATGGTTCGCACGAGCGTTGAGCTCGCCGCGGCGGTCGTCGCCGTTCCGCCGTACGCGGCTTCGATCAGGCGCGACGGGCCGGCGGGGATCTTCGCCACCCAGAACCCGTTCGCGTCGGTCGTCGTGGAGGAGATCGGCGCGAACGCGTGAGCTGCGTTGTTGGCTGCGCCGAGGATCGTGACCGTCTGTCCCGCGATCGGCGTTCCGTCCGACAACAGGAGGATTCCCGAGACCGTCGTTCCGCGGCCATGGCGAACGTGGCGAAGCGTGCGGTGGATCCGGTGAGGCAGCAGGACGACCCGCTCCGTCCGCTTCACGCGCACCACTTTCCCGTTCCTCCGAACCACCTTGCCGTGGCGCTTGAGCTCCACCAACACCCGTCGCTTGACCGTTCTCGCCTTGCATCGCCGCACGTGCCGCTTCACGGTCCGGTATCCGCGGACCTGGACCTTGTGGCCGTGCAGCCGGATCGTGCGCGGCTTGCCGAGCACCTTGACCCGCTTGACCACCGTCCGGCAGTGCAGCGCGTCCGCCATCTTGGAGAACGTGATCGCCTCCACCGTCGGCTGCTGGATGTCGATCGTGAAGCTCGCGGGAGCCGAGCTCGCCCGCGCGCCATCGGCGCTCTGCGCGTTGTTCAGCCCGGTGCAGCTGACCGTGTGTGCGCCGATCCCACTCACCGGGACCTGCGAGCTCGCGCCCGCGTAGAAGACCTGCGGGCCCCCATCGACCGAGCAGTCCGCCCCGTAGGCACCGCTCGGTCCGGTGCCGACGTCCACGGTCACGTACTGCGTGCCGGCGGTCGAGAGCGCCGTCGCCGGCCCGCTCAGCGTCACCGTCGGCGGCACGTTGTCGACTCTGACCGCCTCGGTCGCGTTGTTGTAGTAGCCGACCGCGTCAACGTCGGCAATCGTGAGCGCGTCCGTCCCATTGGCCGCGAGCGCCGTGTTCATCGACCCCGACAGGCTCTCGCTGCACTGATGCCAGACAGTCTGGTTCGGACCCTCCGATGCGGAGGCGGTCACCGGATCGCCCGAGATCGACGCCGAGAGCGAGCAGACGCCCGACGGAGAGTCGCCGCTGACTGTGATCGGCCAGGTGCCGCGGACCCAGCCGGTGGTGGACCAGAGGCCGCCGCCAGTGACGGAGGGGCCGTCGGTCTCCACGACCGACAGCGTCACATTTCCGACGTCAAGAATGCGCCGTCGTTCGGGCAGGAGCTCTGCCTCGCAGATCATGCTGGAACCCAAAGGTGCTGCTTGGAAAGCCCGGTTCATTCGCTCGCGTTGAAGGGTCCGGCGCCGGCTTGCGGGGCAGCCGACGGTGACTCCGTCAGTGCGCCGGGTCCCCAGAAAAGTCCGCCGCCGTACGGACTGCCGCTCGTTGATCGCATTGATGCTCATGGAGACCGACGCTCGCCTGGTCGATGAGCAGCCCGGCTGGAGCGTCTGCGCCTCCCAATAGGCGTCGGCGCCAGCCGAGCGCCGCCACTCGAGTAAGATGATCCATCGTTCCGGCCGCCTGTCCGCAGGTCTCTGCCTCCTCCATCCCGAATGCGTCTGCCTCGTAAAACACGTTGTTGGGCTGCGGGCCGCACGCGTAGACGAGTTCGTCGGCGCGGGCGGGCGCGGCGAAAGCCGGCACGCCATCAGACCCAACGCCGAACGTCGCACAGAGCGCCGAGCAGACCGCCCTGCGGGGTGCGAGGCGTGGCGCGGCCATCAGCGTGCGCAGATGATCGCCAGCGTCACCGGCACCGGGGCGTTGACAGCGAACGCGACGACGCGTCGAGTTGCTGAATCCCGCGCCCACGGACGGGGCCTGGGCCGCCGACGGTTGGCGACAAGGCGAGGCGGCGCTACGCAAGCGGGAAGCAGCCGTTCGGGATTGGCGCGGGAAACACGACCCCGCCCGCCGGATGTTGGCGTTCCAAGCATCGGTCTTGACGCCCTTCGGGTCAGACACCGCGACGGCGCCGTTGTTCTCAATCTCAGCGAAGTACAGGATCCGCCCACCGAACGACTTACCCGCAAGCTTCCCCGGCGTGATCGCCCCCGAGCGGATCTTGGTCGAGGTCACCGCGCCCTTGCGGAGCTGCGATGAGCCCACGGAGTTCTTTGGGATCGCGACGGCCGCGTAGCTCGTGCCCCCGAGCGCGATGAACAGTGCGGCGATCGCGATTGCGTTCTGTTTCAGGTAGCCGACGAATCGGGTCACGGGGATGTCCTCTCTGGATCGGGCCTAGCTGTCGCCGGAGGAGTGGCCCGCTCCCAGCAGGCCGGACTGTCCGAAGGCGGAGTGGTGGGTGGAAGTGGCGTGGGTACCCGACGAACCCGAGCTTCCCGCTGAGGTTGCGCTTGAGGTAGTGGTCGTGGGGGCGGCCGGCGGGGCGGCTGTCTGGGCCGGCGAGGTCACCGAAGAGGTCACAGGCGCGCCGCGCGAGGTCGTCGGCGTGTGGTGCGTGGCGGCCTCGCGCCGACGCGCCCGCGCCCGCGCCCGCGTGCTGTTTTCTCGTGCGAGCCGGCGGTGCTTTGCGCGCGCGGCCGCAGCCGTAGCCGCAGCCGCCTCCTCTTTCGCGAGGTCGGCGCGGGCGATCCGCGCCGAGGCAAGCAACCCGGCCACCGGAAGGCCGCCGGCGGTCCGGCCAAGCTCGCGCGCGGCGCCCGATGCGGTCCGCGTCGCGATCGCAGCGACGGGCGACCGGTGGCCGCCGCCCTCCGCGAGCCCGATGGCCGCGGCGGCAACCAGGCACGCGACCGCGATCCCGAGCACCGCCATCCGCGGGCGCACCCGAACCTGGCCGACCGGCACACGGTGGGGCGCGGACCGGGCGGAGAAGCCCCACGGTCGACGCGCGCGCGGCTGCCGCGCGCGAACCCGCGGCGCTGGGGCGGTTGCCGTTCCGTCGACGTGTCGAGCGGATGGCTGGATCGCCCCGTGGACGGCCGCGGCGCCCTCGCCCCAGAAGTCGTCGGCGCCCGGAATCGTGTCCTCGCCCTCGTGCGCGCGTGCGCGGGAGCCCATGGGGACGAGCTCCTCCGGGGGCCCGACCCAGTCTCGCGGCAGCCGCACGACGTTCTCCGCGCCGTCTCCGCGTGTGCCATCCGTGGTCTCCCGATCATCCGTTTTCACGGATTTTGCTGCGCCTTTCCGGTTGGGAAGTCACCCTGCCGCGTCCTCCGGGGCAGGTAGTATAACTCTTGAATTGGTTCCAGTTTGTCTCAATTAGAAACCAGAACGCATTGGCTGCCCACGAATCCGAGGAGTCGTACCTGACCGTCGCCGAGGTCGCGGCGACGCTGAAGCTCAACCAGCAGACGGTCCGAAACTGGATCGATGCCGGCACGCTTCCGGCGCTGCGAGTCGGCCGCCGCGTGCGGATCAAGCAGTCGGACTTCGACCGGATCCTCGAGGAGAGCTACAGCGGCGCGCCCGCCAAGCAGGGGGGCGAACGGCCTGACCCGACCGCCGACGACTTCTGGGGCGGCGGCTCGGTGGGGTTGGCCGACACCGAGCCACGGCCGTGAGCTTCGACGACGATCTCGACCGGGAGCGGGCCCAGACGATGCGTCGTGTCCGCCAGGCTGGGGACGGCTGGGCGGCTGCCATGCGCGCCCACGTCATGGCTCCGCCTGACTCCGCCTTCGCCCAGCGGCTGCGCGACCTGGCCGACGCCGCGGCGGCGGAGAACGTCGCCTGGGAGCACGCCCACGCCGCGGGTCTGATGTGGCGCCCGGTGCCGGGCGCCGAGTCATCCTCGCCTCCCTACGAACTCCGGCCAGGCACCGGTCGGCGCGGCCCGGAGGCGATCTGGGAGCGATTCGACGCCGCGGTCGCCGGGCTCAACCGCGCGATCACCGGCTCCAGCGCTGCAGATGTCGCTGACGCCTTCGGGGACTTCGCCGAGGTTGCCGGGGAACTCGCGGATGCGGTCGCGCGTGAGGACGAGGCCGCTTCCGGTGCCGGCCGGCGGCGCGGCGTCGCCTGACGCCCCGGCTCGCGCGCCCCTACCCTCGCTCGATGCCTCCCGTCCCCAGACGCTCGATCCATCTCCCTGCGCCGGGTTCTCGGCGCGCGGTCGTCATCGGCGCTGGATCGTTCGGCACAGCCGTGGCGGTGCTGCTCGCCCGCGGCGGCCTGCGTACGACGCTGCAGGCACGAACCGCGGAGCAGTCGGCAGCGCTCGCCCAGGATCGTGAGAACAAGGCGTATCTCCCGGGGGTCGAGCTTCCGCGCGAGCTGCGGATCGAGCAGGTGGGCCAGGGTGCGCTCGCGCGCGCGGACTATGTGTTCCTCGGAGTGCCGTCGACCGCGCTCTACGAGGTGGTCCAAGGGCTCAAGGCATCGGGGATGGGCGACCGCGCCGCGGTGGTGTCCCTTGCCAAGGGCCTCGTCGCGCCCGATGGCGAGTCTCCGACGACCGTCATTCGCCGGCACGTCGGCGCAGGGCGGACCGCGTGCGTCGGAGGCCCGGCCCACGCTCATGAGATGGTGTCCGCGGGCGCCGGGCTCGTCGCTGCCTCCAGCGAAGAGGCACTGGCGAAGGCGATCTCAGGGGTGTTCATCCGCGCTGGGGTGGTGTGCGAGGAATCCAATGATCCGATCGGGGTCGAGCTGGCGGGCGCGGCCAAGAACGCGGCAGCGCTGGCATCGGGCGCGACCGAGGCCCAGGGACTCAACGCGGCCGGCGCGGCGGCGGGACACATCTTCGCCGAGGTGTGGCGCTACGCCGAGGGGCTCGGGGCGCGGCCGGAGTCGTTCATCGGTCTCGCGGGCACCGGTGATCTCGTGGCGACCGCGCTGGCGCCCAAATCACGCAACCACCGCGCGGGCGAGCTCCTCGCCGAGGGCGTTCCGGCGACGGAGATCTCCGAGCGGGTCGAGCAGGCGGTCGAGTCGCTCGACGCGGTGCCGCTCCTCGCGATCGCTCTGCACAGGGCCGGCATCGAGGCGCCGGTCACCAGCGCGCTCGGACGCCTGATCGCCGGGGAGCTGCCGCTCGAGCGGTGGGTCGAGGTCGTCCGGACGACGGTCCCGCCTTCGCCGAGGTGGCGTCCGCAGGTCCGTCCCGGGCTCGGCTCACGACTCCGGGCCCGGTTCGCGCGCCGGCGCGCCGCCGCGGACGGTTGACCTCAGAGGTGGGGAAGGTTTTCGGTCCTCACGGCCGATAAATGTCCCCACCCCGTCGATCGTCCGTCGTCCGTCGTCGTCGTCGCCGTCCGCCGTCCGCCGTCCGCCCGTCCGCCGTCCGCGCCCCCGCGTCCCGCCCCGCTAGCCGCGCTCGGCCAACGTCGTCACCACCGCCTCGTAGACCCCCGCCCCGAACGCCTCGGTACACACCCGCACGTCCGACCGCCCCGCGATCTCCGCCCCCAGCCCCGGGTCGCGCGCCAGCGCGTTGGCCACGAGCCAGAAGGTCCCCACAACCCCGGCCGCCGACAGGTCCTCGCGCGAGTCGCCGCACGCGATGCACTCCGACGCGGCGTACCCCCGGTTCTGCATGTGCCGCGCCACCGCCCGGCCCTTCGACGCACCGGCGGGCACCAGGTGGTAGGCCCGCACCACGTCCAACTCGGGCATCAGACCGAGCGCGCGCGCCTCGGGGATCACCCCGTTGTCGAGCAGCCGGAAGCGATCGCCCAAGCCGGCGCCGGCCAACGCCTCGCCCACCTCATCCAATGACACCGACCCCCGGAACAGGTGCGACACGTCCCGCACCGCCGACCAGGGCGTGTGCGGCTCCAGCGCTCCCGCGAACCGCTCCAGCAACAGATCCACCGCTCCCGAGGCTGTGATCTGGTCAAAGATCGACCCCTCGAGGTCAGACGGCTTCAGTCCATCGGTGAGCCACTCCAGCTGACCGTCGACGACCAGGCCGCACCCGAGCTCGAAGATGAACGCGCGCGAGCCGATCAGCCGCGCGGCCTCCCAGACGCTCGACTGCTTGCGCCCGGAGTAGATGACGACCTCGGCGCCGGCCCGCGCGCACGCCTCCAGCGCCCGCACGCCCAGGGAGGAGAAGCCGCCGTCCGCACCGGACACGAGCGACGCGTCCGGACCGAGCAACGTTCCGTCGAGATCGACATACAGGCAGCGCAGCATGGAGGGCGCGCGACGCTACCACTCAGCCCACCGCGCATAGATTCCCGCGAAATGGGTACGTTCGGGTACCATCGGAGTTCGACGCCCTCGGAAGGAGAGCCGTGACCGTCGTGACCACACAGAGAGGACGCGCCCGCCACCGCGCGTTGGGCGTCACCCTCGCCGCCGCCCTCACCATCCTCGGACTGCTGCTCGGGTCCGTCAGCCGGGCGCGCGCCGCGAGCGCGCCGCCGCCACCGTCCAAGGACCCGTTCTACCGGTACCAGGGCGCAGAGCCGTTGAAGGAGATCGCCCCCGGCACGGTGCTGAAGACCCGCACGATCGACTGGCACGTCGCCGGGATCTCGCTGCCGGTCACGGTCAACCAGCTGCTGTACCGCTCGACCACGGTGCTCGGCAAGCCGACCGTCAACGTCACCTCGGTGCTGCTCCCGCCGGCGCCGAGCTCGACCCCGCACCTCGTCGCCTACAACTCGTTCTACGACTCGACGACCACCGCGGATGATCCGTCCTTTTCCTTCTCCGGCGCGCCCTATGACGAGGGCCGGGAGCTGACGACGATCGAGACCGGTGACATCTCAGCGCTGCTGCTGTCGGGTGACACGGTCAGTGTCGCCGACACCGAGGGAGAGCAGGCCGACTTCGCCGCGGGACCCGAGTACGGGATGCTCACACTCGACGGCATCCGCGCCGCGCTCGCCTCGCCGCTCGACGGTCTCACGACGACTACGCCGGTCGCTCTCATGGGCTACTCGGGCGGCGCGATCGCGACCGGGTGGGCCGCTCAGATGGCTCCGCAGTACGCGCCGGATATCAACAGCCAGCTCGTCGGCGCGACGATGGGGGGTGTGCTGATCGAGCCGGATCACAACCTGCATTACGTCGAGGGCTCGAGTACCTGGGCCGGCGTCATGCCGATGGCGCTCGTCGGGATCACCCGCGCGTACCACATTGACATCACCCCGTATCTCAGCGCCTACGGGCGGCAGGTCGCCAAAGCGCTTCAGGCGGTCTCCATCAACGACGCCGAGAACGACTACGCCGGCATCACCTGGTCGCAGATCGCCAAGCCGAAGTACCCCGAGCCCGAGTCGATCCCGGTGTTCGTCAACGTCGCCAACAAGCTCATCCTCGGCCACGACGCACTCCCGACGGTCCCGCTTCAGATCTTCCAGGGCGACCAGGGAGAGCTCGACGGGACGCCGAACGAACAGCCGGGCATCGGTCCCGGCGACGGCGTGATGATCGCCGGCGACGTCCGCAGCTACGCACTCCAGGCGTGTGCGGCCGGCGACCCCGTCGACTACACCGAGACGCCGCTCACCCACGAGACGACCGAGCCGGTGTGGAGCGCGGCGGCGCTCAGCTGGCTCGCCACCCGCTTCGCCGGCGTCACCGCCCCGAGCGACTGCACGACCATCGCTCCGGGCAATCCGCTGAACCCCGTCACTGTCCAACCGGCCGGGTAGGACGCCCGCCCAGCCCCGCGTCGCCCTATTCCTCCTGGCGGCGCGGGGCACCCAGGGCGGGCCGCCATACTCAGTGGCAGATGGGTCGCGCCGCCACCGCAGAGCCGTGGGACGAGCTGCTCGCCACCGGCGCGCAGGACGAACGGCTGGTCCATGACGACCTCCAGTCCGGGCGAGCCGGTCGCTTCACCGAGATCCCGTCCGAGCTGAACCCGATCGTCACCCGCGCACTCGCCCACGCGGGAGTCGAGCGGCTGTACGCCCACCAGGCCGAGGCGTTGCAGAGCGCGTTCGCGCAGTCGACGATCGTGACCACCGGCACCGCCTCGGGCAAGTCGCTGTGCTTCCAGCTGCCAACGCTCGAGGTGCTCACGGGCGACCGGGCAGCCCGCGCGCTGTACCTCTATCCGACCAAGGCGCTGGCCCAGGACCAAGCCCGGGCGCTCAGCCGCTTCGGCCTGGCCAAGGAGCTGCGCCCCGCGATCTACGACGGCGACACGCCCCGCAACGAGCGCTCCGCGATCCGACGCAAGGCCAACCTCATCATCACCAATCCCGACATGCTCCACGTTGGGATCCTGCCTCACCATCATGCCTGGGGAGACCTGTTCTCCAACCTCGCGATCGTCGTCGTCGACGAGGCCCACGTCTACCGCGGAGTGTTCGGCTCCCACGTCGCCAACGTGCTGCGGCGTCTGCGTCGGGCGGCCGCGATCCACGGGACCGCGCCGCGCTTCCTGCTGGCGAGCGCGACCATCGCCAACCCCACCGACCTCGCACGGACGCTCACCGGCCTGCAGGACTTCGAGCTCGTCGACGCCGACGGTGCTCCGCGCGCCGACCGCCGGATCGCGATCTGGAATCCGCCGCTGCTCGACGAGAAGCTCGGTATTCGCGCCTCTGCGCTGTACGAGGCCGCGGAGGTGTTCTCCGAGCTGATCGCCAAGGGCGCGCGGACGATCTGCTTCATGAAGTCGCGCAAGGGGGTCGAGCTGATCCTGCGCCACAGCCGCGACCGGCTGCCGGCCGACCTGGCCGAGCGGATCGAGCCCTACCGCGCCGGCTATACCACCGCGCAGCGGCACGAGATCGAACGCAAGCTCACGACCGGAGAGCTGCTGGGGGTCGTCTCGACCGATGCGCTGGAGCTCGGGATCGACATCGGCGAGCTCGATGCAGCGGTGTGCGTGACCTTTCCCGGCACCGTCGCGAGCCTGCGACAGATGTGGGGACGGGCCGGCCGCCGCGGCCGCGGGCTGGCGGTCTACGTCGCGGGCGAGGACGCTCTGGATCAGTTCTTCTGCCGCCATCCGGCGGAGTTCCTTCGTAAGCCCGTCGAGGCCGCGATCCTCGACCCCGAGAGCCCCGAGATTCTCGCCGAACACCTGATGTGCGCCGCGCATGAGGCCCCGCTCTCGCCCCAGGATGAGGAGTTCTTCGGCCCGAGCACCGGCCCCCTGGCGCGAGAGCTCGCCGAGCACGGTGTGCTGCGCGAGCGGGCGACCGGCTTCGTCCCCAAGCGAGCTGACGACTACCCGGCGGCCCGCGTCGGGCTGCGCTCGGCGAGCCCCGACTCGTTCATCCTGTTTGACGGGGCCAGCGGCGAGGTGCTCGGCACGATCGAGGCCTCGCGCGCCTACTCCACCGTCCACGACGGCGCGATCTACCTGCACGGCGGGCGCTCCTACCTCGTCGTCGAGCTCGACCTGCGCGCCCGTCGCGCGATGCTCGAACCGTTCAGCGGCGACTACTACACCCAGACCAAGCGCGAGTCGATGGTCGCGATCGAGCGCCTGGCCGAGCGGCGCGACACTCTCGGCGTCGTGCTCTCTTACGGATCGGTCATCTACTCGGAGACCGTGCTCGGCTATCAGCGCCGGCGCTTGCAGGACTCCGAGGTGATCGACTTCCAGTCGCTCGATCTGCCGACGACCGAGTTCACCACGCGCGCCCTCTGGTACGAGCTCGACGAACTCATCGAGCCACCGAGCGGTGGCTCGATGGCGGAGCGGTTCCCTCCCGACGCGCTGCTCGGCTCCCTGCACGCGCTCGAGCACGGCCAGATCGCGGTGCTCCCGCTGATCGCGATGTGCGACCGCTGGGACATCGGCGGCCTGTCGACCAATGCGCATCCCCAGACCGGCGGGCCGACGATCTTCATCTACGACGGCCACCCCGGCGGGGTCGGAATCACCCGCCGCGGCTATGAGCAGTTCCACCGCCTGGTCGCCGACGCTCGCCGGCTGATCGGCGAATGCCGGTGCGAGGACGGCTGTCCCTCGTGCGTGCAGTCACCCAAGTGCGGCAACCTCAACGAACCGCTGCACAAGCGCGGGGCGCTCGAGTTGTTACACCGGATGTCGCCCGGCTCACGATCTCTGGCCGCGGCCTGAATCCATCCGCTACGTCGTCAGCACGGCCAGCAGCGCCGTCACCACCGCTGGATCGAACTGCGTCCCCGAGTGCTCGCGCAGCTCCTCAAGGGCATGCTCACTGCCGAGCGCCAGCCGGTAGGGGCGGTCGCTGATCATCGCGTGATAGGCGTCGCACACGAGCGTGATGCGCGCCGCGATCGGGATCTCCTCGCCGGTCAGGCCGTCCGGGTAGCCACCGCCATCCCAGCGCTCGTGCTCGGCGTGGATGGCGGGTGCGAGGTGGGAGAGCGGTTCGATCGCCGCGACGATCCGGGCGCCGATCGCCGGGTGCTGGCGCATGAGCTCCCACTCGAGCGCGGTGAGCGGCCCAGGCTTCTGGAGCACGGTGTCCGGGACGCCGACCTTCCCCAGGTCGTGCAGCAGCGCCACCTGACCCGCGGATTCGATCGCGTCCCGGGGGAGACCGAGCTCGGTGGCGACATCGCGCGCCAGCTCGACGACCGCCTGGGAGTGGCTACCGGTGTACCGATCACGGGCGTCGAGGGCCGCCAGCAGCGCGCTGAGGGCGGCCCGCTCTGCGCGGCCACGCGCCTGCGCGACGCGCGTCCGCTGATGGTCGATCTGGTCACCGAGAATCGCCGCGAGCACGTGCAGCAGGCCGGTGTCGTGTTCCCTGAGACCCTCCGTGGGCTCGCTGCCCGCGGCGCAGAGCGTGCCGAACAGCTCGCCGCCGCGGAGCCACACGGGAACGCCGACGTAGCTCGCCACTCCTTCGAGGACACCTGGGAGGTGCGAGACGGCCGCCTCACGCCGGGTGTCGGGGATGACCTCAGGGACAACTCCCGCGACCAGACGGCTGCAGATCGTCTCGCTCCGTGGCGTGATCCGGCCGGGCTCGAAGTCGAACGCGCGGCCGGAGACCGCGTGGAAGATCTGCTCGTCCTCGGTGAGCTCGCCGAGCCAGGCGACATCCATCTCGAGGTGGAGGCGCACGAGGTCGACGACCTGCTCCACCAGCTCCTGCTCGGGCTCACTCTCCTCGGGCTGGGGGCCGAGCTCCGCCGGCCTTCCCCGCTCGGCGATCGCCAGCGCCTTGAGCCGCATCGTCTGATCGGCGAGGTCGCGTTCGGTGCGCTTGCGCTGGCTGATGTCCCGGTAGGTCGCCGAGCAGGCCAGTGACGCGTCCGGATCGTCGACGCGCACCATCGTCAGCTCGACGTCGACGATGGTTCCATCGCGGCGCATGCGCTCGGTCTCCACCCGGATGAAGCCGTCGGCTCCACGCTGGACTTCCCGCCACACGCGGTCGGATTCCTCTCGCAGGGCGAGCGGGACGAGCATGCTCGCGTGGCGTCCCACCACCGCCTCGCGGCCGTAACCGAACAGCCGCTCGGCCGCGGGATTCCAGTCCGTGATGACGCGCGCGCTGTCGGTGCCGACGACCGCGTCGGCGAGGTTCTCGACGATCGCGGCCAGACGGGCTGCGACGGCGGACATGTGCTGGTCGTCTGGGTTCACGTGGCGTCGGCGTGTACAGCGGCCCAGTCGACGGTCCGTCCCGTAGCCACGGTACGAGGGTATACCCACCGCTGGACACGGTTATCGCGCTATACGACTTTTGTCCATTCGTCTGCGCGACACGACGGCACGGCGCCCTTGACGGAGGACGCCGCGAGCGCTAGGTTGGGCGCCTAGTGGTCTAGACCACTTGGACCGCTGGCCGAGTGAACGGCCGACCCAGGAGAGAGAATACGGGATGGCGAGCATCAGCTACATCGAGGCGTCGTGCGTCTATGAGGGGGCCACCGAGCCGGCCGTCGACGCGCTGAGCCTCGACGTGCAGGACGGCGAGTTCATGGTGCTCGTCGGCCCGTCGGGCTCGGGGAAGTCGACGGCGCTGCGAATGCTCGCGGGACTGGAGCCGGTGAGCTCGGGCGAGATCCGGATCGACGGTGCCGACGTCTCAAAGCGGGCACCGAAGGACCGGGATATCGCAATGGTCTTCCAGAACTACGCGCTGTACCCCCATATGACCGTCTCGGGCAACATGGAGTACGCGCTCAAGCTCCGCGGGATGGGCGCCTCCGAGCGGGCGGTCAAGGTCCGTGAGGCGGCGCAGCTGCTCGAGCTCGAGGACTATCTGGACCGCAAACCGAGTGCGCTCTCCGGAGGACAACGCCAGCGCGTGGCGATGGGGCGCGCGATCGTGCGGGAACCGAGCGCATTCCTGATGGACGAGCCGCTGTCGAATCTCGACGCCAAGCTGCGGGTGGAGACCCGAGCGAACATCGCGAGCCTCCAGGCCCGGCTCGGGACCACCACGGTCTATGTCACCCATGACCAGGTCGAGGCGATGACGATGGGCCACCGGGTCGCCGTGCTGAGGGACGCACGCCTGCAGCAGGTCGACACGCCGCGGGCGCTGTACGAGCGGCCCGCCAACGTGTTCGTGGCCGGCTTCATCGGCTCGCCGGCGATGAACCTGCGCCGCGCGAGAGTGGCCGAGGACGGCCTGCGGCTCGGGGAGAGCCCGATCACCATGCCCGACCCGGTGCTGGCCGGCGCCCGCGCGGCCGGCGGGGAGCAGCTCGTGCTCGGCATCCGTCCCGAGGCGGCCCGGCTGGCCGAGCTCGGAACGCCCGGCGCACTGTCGCTCACCGTGTCACTCGTGGAGGAGCTCGGCGCGGATGCCTACGTCTACGGCACGCTTGACGGTGACCCGCCGGGGGAGCGACCGTGGGTGGTGCGCTGCGCGGGTCGCGCCGCGCCCCGCATCGGTGACCGCGTTGGGGTCACGGTCGACGGCGGCGACGCCCATCTCTTCGACGAGCAGACCGGCCTGCGAGTCACGGCCGCCGAGCCGATCCCGGCGCGATGACCGCCATCGAGGATGGGGCCGCGTCCGAGCCCAAGTACTACGCGGTCAAGCGTCACCTGCTCGACTTCATCGGGTCGCTGGCGCCCGGGGCGGCAGTCCCCACCGAACGGGAGCTCGCCGACGTCTGGGGGACCTCCCGCACGACGGTCCGTCAGGCACTCGCGGATCTCGTCGCCGAGGGCCGGCTGGTCCGCCGGCAGGGATCGGGCACGTACGTCGCGGAGCCCAAGATCACCTGGCCGCTGTACCTGGCGAGCTTCACCGAACAGGTCAAGGCTTCGGGTTTCGCCCCCTCGGCGGAGGTGATCGCCGCGCAGCGGATCACTGCCGGGGTGGAGCTGGCCCAGCGGCTCGGGGTCGCTCCCCGGACGCCCGTCTACCGGCTCGAGCGCCGCCGCCTCGCCGACAACTGGCCGATCGCCGTCGAGACGTCGTGGCTCCCGTCCCGCCGGTTCCCGGGCCTCACTCGCCTGATCCACGCCCACGGCTCCCTGCACGAGATCCTCTCCTCCCACTTCCAGACGAGCCTGGTGATGGGCGAGGAGTCGATCGAAACCGCTCCGGCCACCCCGCGGGAGGCCGGTCATCTCCAGGTCGACGTCGGCACCCCGATGCTCGTCGTCAGCCGCCAGAACTTCGATGTCGAGGGAACCGTGGTCGAGTTTGGGCGCACCTGGTTTCGCGGCGACCGGGTCACGCTCGTCACGCGGCTTGGGTCACGAGGTCGGTGAGCGGCGCCGCGAGCATCGATGCGCGTGGCATGCTGCTTGCCGGTGCGCGGGTAGTGAGCACCGGAGCGGTGCTCGACGACGCCTGGGTGCATGTGGCCGGCGGCGTGATCGTCGAGGTCACCGACAGCCGTCCCGTGGCCGATGTCCCGGTCGTCGATCTCGAGGGGGCCTGGCTGCTGCCGGGCTACATCGATCTGCACGTTCACGGTGGCGGCGGCCACAGCGTCGCCAGCTCGCAGGAGGCGATGGACGCGGCGGTCGCCTACCACCGCACCCGGGGCACGACCTCGACGCTCGTCTCGCTCGTCACCGCGCCGGTCGACGAGCTCGTCATCCAGGCAGGGTGGGCGGCCGCGCTCGCGCGACGCGGTCCGACGCCGCATGGCTGCGTCCTGGGCTCCCACCTGGAGGGACCGTTCCTCTCGCCCCGGCGACGCGGCGCCCAGAACGCCGCGCACATGATCACGCCCGACCCGCAGATCCTCGAGCGCCTGATCGCGGCCGGGGAGGGCGAGCTGCGGATGATGACCCTTGCCCCCGAGCTCGACGGCGCGCTGGCGCTGATCCCGCTGCTGCGCGAGCGAGGGATCATCGCCGCGATCGGCCACTCCGACGCGACCTACGAGCAGGCGAGGGCCGCGATCGAGGCGGGCGCGGAGCACGCGACCCATCTCTTCAACGGAATGGGGCCGCTGCACCACCGGGCGCCAGGTCTCGTCGGGGCGGCGCTCGAGGCCGGGATCCCCTGCGAGTTGATCAACGACGGCCGGCACGTGCACCCCGCGGTGATCGCGCTCGTCTGCCGGCTGATCGACTGCCCGATCCTGATCACCGACGCGATCGACGCCGCCGGCGTCGGCGACGGGACGTTCGACCTCGGCGGTCTCGCGGTCCATGTCCTTGACGGGGAGGCCAGGCTGGCGAGCACCCGCTCGCTGGCCGGCAGCACATTGACGATGGACGAGGCGCTGCAGCGCGCGGTGCGTGACAGCGGCCTGCCGATCGAGCAGGCGGCGGCGGCCGCTGCGACCAACCCGGCTCGTGTGCTCGGGCTCGACGACCGGCTGGGCGCAATCGCGCCGGGGCGGCGTGCGGACCTTGTGGTGCTCGATGACGGGTTGGCGGTTCGCCGCGTGATGGCGGCGGGCGGCTGGCTCTCCGAGGAAGTACACGATCGACCCGAATTGGTCTAGACAACTGATGGGACAGTCGCTAGTGTGCACTCGCACAACGTCGTGTCGGTTCAGGGAGAGGAGACTTCGATGACAAAACGCCTGTCGGCTGTGGCGGTTGCGCTCGCGGTGGGATTGGGGCTTGCCGCGTGCGGGAGCTCGGGCCACTCGGGTGGCAGCGGGAGTGCGGGCTCGGGCGGTGGCGGCAGCACCACGCTGAAGCTGGTCGCCGCCGACTACGGGACCGGACCGGGCAATACCAGCGCCAAGTACTGGAAGGGGATCGCCACGGCGTTCCATAAGTCCAACCCGACGATCTCGGTGAAGGTCACCGTCGTGCCCTGGACAAACTTCGACAGTGAGATCCAGACGATGGTGCAGAACCACAACTACCCGGATATCACCGAGGGGGACTACTTCTCCGACTACGCCCAGCAGGGACTCCTGTATCCGGCAAGCCAGGTGCTGTCCAATCCCGGCGAGCTGCTGCCGGTGTTCAAGAAGCAGGGCACCTACAACGGCGTCCAGTACGGAATGCCGTTCACGACCAGCTCCCGCACCCTCTTCTACAACAAGAAGCTGTTCGCCAAGGCGGGGATCAGCTCGGCGCCGACCACCTGGAACGACATCAAGGCCGACGCGGCCAAGATCAAGGCCCAAGGGGCGATCGGCTTCGGCCTGCCGCTCGGTCCTGAGGAGGCACAGGCGGAGTCACTGCTGTGGTTCCTCGGCGACGGTGGCAACTACCAGAACGCGGCGGGCAAGTGGACGATCAACAGCCCGCAGAACCTCGCGGCGTTCACGTTCATGAAGGGCCTCGTGTCGGCCGGTGACACCGAGCCGCATCCGGGCACCCAGGATCGCACTCCGCTCTGGGAGCAGTTCGCGCAGGGCAAGATCGGCATGATCAACGGCTCTCCGGCACTCATCCCGATCATCAAGTCCGCGGGTGTGCTCACGCGCAAGGACTGGGCATCGGTGCCGATCGCCGGAAAGACCGGCGCGCTCACCGACACGCTCGGCGTGTGTGACAACGTCGCGGCATTCAAGCCCGGCGGTCACGCCGCGCAGATCAAGAAGTTCCTGGACTTCGCGTACCAGAACAAGTATCAGCTGCAATTCGACCGCGAGTACGACCTGCTGCCGGCGACGACCTCGGGGGCGGCCGCACTCGCCCACGACCCGACGTTCGGATCGTTCATCAAGGCGCTGCCGCACTCGGTCCAGTACCCCAGCACCACCTCGTGGGCCCAGGTCAAGACCCAGGTCCAGAACCAGATCGGGACGGCGGTGACCGGTAATCCGGCCAGCGTGCTGGGCTCGCTGCAGAGCACCGCCGCCAAGCTCGGTTAGGCGGGCAGGGCGACGATGCGGATCAGGGCCGGCTCACTTCGCCCCCTTGTGTGGGTCGGCCCTGCCGTCGCCCTGATCGCCGTCGTCGTCCTGTGGCCGGTGGTCGTCCTGGTCCGCAGCTCGTTGCAGAACATCGCCGCCGACGGCTTCGTCGTCGGCGGCGCGGGTGGCCGCAACTACAGCAACCTGTGGCACGAGCCCGCCCTGGCGGGGGTGGTCGAGCGGACGGTCATCTGGGTCGTCGTCGTCGTGGCGGTGACGCTGATCCTGTCGCTCGCCCTTGCCCAGCTGTTTCACCAGCACTTTCCGCTGCGCCGGCTGGCCCGCACCGCGCTGATCGCGCCGTGGGCGGCCTCGGTGTTGATGACCGCGCTGATCTTCCGCTGGGCGCTTGATCCGAACGTCGGCGCGGTCAACATCATCCTCCACGCCCTCGGGCTGGTCCACCGCTACGGCTCCAACCAGGCCGACTGGCTCGGACGCCCCGGCTGGGCGCTCGCGTGGATGATGATCGTGGCGATCTTCGTCTCGCTGCCGTTCACCACCTACGCCATCCTCTCCGGTCTGCAGACGATTCCCGACCAGGTCTACGAGGCAGCGCGGGTCGACGGCGCCGGCCGCGGCTACGTCTACCGCACGATCACGCTCCCCCTGTTGCGCCCGGCGATCCTCGTCGCGACCACCATCAACGTCATCAACGTGTTCAACTCGTTCCCGATCATCTGGGAGATGACCCGGGGCGGCCCGGGCTATGAGACGAGCACGACGACGACGTTCATGTTCATCCTCAAGCAGTCGTTCATCGGCGAGGCGGCGGCGATGTCGGTGGCCAACTTCGCGCTCGTGATCGTCGTCGTGCTCGTCTTCCTCAAGGTGACGCGCTGGAAGGAGGCGGTCACGTGAGCGCGGTGAGCACTGGAACGACCGCGCTTGCCGAGCCGGTTGACGAGGCGCCCGCGGTCGCGCGGCGCCCACCTCGGCGCCCGCTGACGCCGCGCACGTTCATGCTCAGCGTCCTCGCCTACGCGGTGGCGATCATCTTCCTGTTGCCGTACCTCGAGATGGTGATCACCGCGCTGCGGCCCAACAGGCAACTGCTGGCGGCCAACCTCATCCCCAGCGACGTGACGTTCCGCAACTTCACCACGATCTTCCAGACCGGCTTCGGCGGCAACATCGTGGAGAGTCTCGTGATCGCCGGCGGCGCGACCGTGCTCGTGCTGCTCGTCTCGGTGCCCGCCGCGTACTACTCGGCGCGTCACCGCTTCCGGGGGCGCTCGCTGTTCCTCTTGCTCGTGCTGGCCACCCAGATGTTCCAGCCGGCGGCGATGCTCGTCGGCATCCAACGTGAGTTCACCGCCTTCAACCTGCCCCCGACACTGTCGCTGATCCTCGTCAACGGCGGCTTCAACCTCGCGTTCTCGGTCTGGATCCTCAACGCCTACTTCTCCTCGATCCCGGTCGAGCTCGAGGAGGCCTCGATGATCGACGGCTCCAGTCGGCTCGGGGCGATGGCGCGGGTCACGCTGCCACTCGCAGCGCCCGGGATCGTGACCGCGCTCATCTTCACCTTCATCGCGGCCTGGAACGAGTTCATCGTCGCGCTCACCCTGTCGTTGGGCCAGGCGTCAAATCACCAGCCGCTCACCGTCGCCATCAACAATTACATCGGCGAGTACTCGATCGACTGGGGTCACCTGTTCGCCGGAGCGGTGATCGCGACGATTCCCGTGATCCTGCTGTTCGCGGTGATCGAGGGCCGGGTCGTGAGCGGCCTCACTGCCGGCTCGATCAAGTAGAACCACCGGTGGCCGGCTCCACACCGAGTGACGGCGCGGTGCTCGCGGTCGACCTGGGAGGTACGGCGATCAAGGGGGCGGTGGTCGACGCTCACGGCCGCATCCGGCGTGAGCTGCTGCGGCCGACGCCGGTGGGGGAGGGGCCGGAGGCGGTCGTCGTCGCGCTCGAGGCGGCGGTCACCGAGCTTGCCGGGGACGCTGAGGTGCGGGTCGTTTCGGCGGTCGTTCCCGGGGTGGTCGACATCGAGGCGGGCCGTGTCGTGTTCGCCGGCAACCTCGGGCTGCGCGACGTGCCGGTCCGAGAGCGGCTGGCCGCGGTCACCGGCCTGCCGACCATCGTCGAGCACGACGTCCGTGCCGCCGGCATCGCCGAGCGGACGATCGGCGCGGCGCGCGGGAGTGGTGACCACATCATCGCCGTCTGCGGCACCGGGGTTGCGGCGTCGGTGTGCGTCGGCGGCGAGGTCGTGCTCGGTGCCAACGGGGTCGCGGGCGAGTTCGGACATATGCCGGTGTGGCCCGAGGGCGAACTCTGCCCGTGCGGTCAACGGGGTTGTCTTGAGCGCTATGCCTCGGCGGCGGCGATCGCTCGCCACTACGCCGCCCACGGTGGCGAGCCCGGGGTCTCCGCGAGAGAGGTCTCCGAGCGGCGGGCGAGCGAACCGGCGGCCGCGCGCGCGTGGTCCGAGGCGTGCCAGGCGCTCGCCATCGGCATCGCGGGCGCGGCGGCGCTGCTCGACCCCGACCTGATCGTGATCGCCGGCGGCCTCAGCGAAGCGGGCTCGGCGTTGATTGACCCGGTGCGTGCCGAGGTCACCTCGCGGCTCTCCTGGCGCGAGTCGGCTCCAGAGGTCCGCGGATCAGTGCTCGGCGCCCGGGCGGGGGTCATGGGGGCGGCGGTGCTCGGGTGGCGCCACGGGGCCGACGTGCCGTCGTTCGATGATTGGTACAGTCCAATTCCTTCATGAGTGCCGCCATGACCGAATCCCCCGGCGCCCTGATGGCGGCCGAGATCTCCGAGCAGCCGGCCATCCTCGCCACACGGCTGGCGCGTGTGGACGATCTGCAGGAGGCCCGTGAGCGGGTGGCCGCGGCACGGCCCCGGTTCGTCCTGATCGCCGCCCGCGGAACGAGCGATCACGCGGCGCTGTACGCGAAGTATCTCGTCGAGGTACGGCTGGGGTTGCCCGCGGGCCTGGTCTCGCCGTCGGCCTACACCGTGCACGGGGCGCGGCCGGACCTGCACGACGTGCTGTTCGTCGCGGTCAGCCAGTCCGGGGGCTCGCCCGACCTGCTCGACTCGCTCGAGGTCGCACGTGAATGCGGCGCGCTCACGCTCGCGGTGACCAACGCGCCCGGCTCGCCGCTTGCCAGCGCCGCCGAGCTCGCGGTCGACGTCGCCGCCGGGACGGAGCGGGCGGTGGCGGCGACGAAGACGTACACCGCCGAGCTGCTCACGCTGCACCTGCTGCTCTCCGGCGCGGACGCGGCGCGAGACGCCGCCGCGGTTCCGGAGGCGGCCGCCCGGACGCTCGAGCTGGCGAGTCCGGACCGACTGGCATCGGCCGCCGACGTGTGTGCTGCGGAGCGGATCGTCGTGACCGGGCGCGGCTACTCATACCCGACCGCGCTCGAGGCGGCGCTCAAGCTGATGGAGACGAGCTACGTGAGCGCTCAGGGGTTCTCGGGCGCGGACCTGATGCACGGCCCGATGGCGATGATCGACTCCTCCGTGCCGACGATCGCGGTCGTCTCACCGGGCCCTGACGGGGAGGCGATGGCGCCCGTGCTGGCCCGGCTGGGCGAGCTCGGTGGTCCGGTCCTCCGGGTCGGCTCGCCCGCCGGCACCGCGGCAGCCGAGTTGCCGATCGTCTCTGACGGGGTCGCAGCGCATCTGCTCCCGATTTTGGAGATCCTGCCGCTCCAGCGGCTCGCGCTCACGCTCGCGCTGCGCCGCGGAGTGGACCCGGATCGCCCGCGCGGGCTCTCGAAGGTCACCGAGACGCTCTGAGCCCGCATCGCCGCGTTCGAGCCGCCACCGGTCCAGCGAAACGGACCGACGCCGGCGCTCAGTGCGCGGCGGCGCGACGGTAGCGCGACACCGCCAGCGGCGCGAAGAACGCCATGATGATCAGCGCCCACACGACCGCGCCCCACACGTAGTTGCCCGCGGGCGTGTCGAGCCATAGCGAGCGCATCGCGTCGACCATGATCGTGAACGGGTTGACGTGGGCGAACCACTTCAGCGGCTCGGGCATGGTCGCCGGCGGCACGAACGCAGACGAGATGAACGTCAGCGGGAAGATGGCGATGAAGCCGACCGAGTTGGCCGACTCGGGGCTTGAGACGATCAGCCCGACGAACGCGAACACCCACGAGAACGCGTAGCCGATCAGGAGCAGCAGGAGGAAGCCCGCGAGCACGTGCAGCACCGGCGTGCGGAACGAGAAGCCGATGATGGCGCCCGTCCCGACCAGCACGAGCACCGACAGCAGGTTGGTGACCACGTCGGCAAGCGTGCGTCCGGCGAGCACCGCGGGGCGCGCCATCGGCAACGAGCGGAAGCGGTCGATCAACCCCTTGTGCACGTCCTCGTTGAGCCCGAGCGCCGTGACGAAGCCACCGAACGCGATGTTCTGCACGATGATCCCGGGAATCAGGAACTCGACGTAGGGCAGCCCGCCGGTCGCGATCGCGCCGCCGAACACGTAGCGGAACAGCAGCACGAACATGATCGGCTGCACGGTGAATGCGAGCAGCAGGTCGGGCCGGCGCGGCAACCGCACCAGGTTGCGCTCGGCGATGATCAGCGTGTCGGTGACCAGCCGCCTCATGCCTCGACCTCCTCGGCCGGCCGGTCCGCGTCTTCCTCAGCTGCGTGGCCGGTGAGCGTCAGGAATACGTCATCGAGCGTCGGCCGGCGGACGTGGATGTCGGCGACGCCCACGCCGGCGTCGCTCAGCCGCTTGACTGCCTCGACGATCGCCCCGTTGCGGGTCGCCACCGTGACGCAGACGATCGAGTCATCGCTGGTCGGCTGCTCGTCGGACATCGACGCAAGTGCGCGCGCGGCCTCGTCTGCCTGACTGCGGTCCTCCAGCTCGACCTCCACCCGGTCGCCTCCGACGCGACTCTTGAGCTCGTCTGACGTCCCCTCGGCGATCACCCGGCCGTGATCGATCACCGCGATCCGGTCCGCCAGCCGGTCGGCCTCGTCGAGGTACTGGGTGGTGAGCAGCACGGTCGTGCCGCCCTTGACCAGATCCTCGATCGTCTCCCACAGGCTGAGCCGGGAGCGCGGGTCAAGACCCGTCGTCGGCTCGTCCAGGAACAGCACCGCCGGCTCGGCGACGAGCGCCGCCGCCAGGTCGAGCCTGCGGCGCATCCCTCCCGAGTAGGTGCTCGCCGCCCGGTCGCCGGCATCGCTGAGCTGGAAGCGCTCGAGCAGCTCGCGCCCGCGGGCCTTGGCCTGGCGGCGCGAGGCGCCGTAGAGCCGGCCGACCATCGTCAGGTTCTCCAGGCCGGTCAGGTTCTCGTCGACGGCCGCGTACTGCCCCGCCAGCCCGATCCGGTGGCGCAGCTTGGCCGCGTCCTTGATCACGTCAAGCCCGACGACCGTGGCGGTGCCGGCGTCGGGAGCGAGCAGCGTCGTCAGCACTCGCACGAGCGTCGTCTTGCCCGCTCCGTTCGGCCCGAGCAACCCGAGCACGGTTCCGGTGGCCACGTCGAGATCGACCCCGCCGAGCGCGCGCACCTCGCCGAAGGACTTGATCAGCCCCCGCACCGTGATCGCGACGTCCGCGTGTCCCTCCTCGTCCATGCGGCCACGGTAGCGAGCGGTGCGGATCTCGCTAGCATCGGCCTGCCTCGGCGAGATAGCTCAGTTGGTAGAGCACACGACTGAAAATCGTGGTGTCCCCGGTTCGAGTCCGGGTCTCGCCAT
>CAVSSZ010000006.1:0-38927 GCA_963730725.1 uncultured Solirubrobacteraceae bacterium
GGCGCTCGGTGTCCTCCGCCATGACGGCCGCGACGATCACCGGCTTGCCGGCGTCGCGCAGGGCGCGGATCGCCTGCACGGTCTCGCGGCTCTCGCCCGAGGCCGAGATCGCCAGATAGGCGTCGACGACGCTCACCTCCGGGTCCTCCCAGAGCTGGCCGGCATCGACGAGGATCGCGCGACGGCCGAGCTTCCAGAGCTCGCGCAGGGCGCTCAGGCCGGCGTAGTAACTCGCGCCGATGCCCATCACTCCGATCACCGCGTCGGGCGCGACCCGGTCGGCGAAGCTGCGGGCGGCGGAGGCGAGCTCCGGCCGGTTGCGGTCCAGGACCTCGGCCTGCTTGGCGACGGCGACTGCGTAGGGGATCTTCTTCATGATTCAGGGACTCCGGTGGCGGGGGTGGTCGGACGGGAGGCGGCCAGGCGGCGTCGGAGAGCCGGATGCAGGTCGTCTGTGGAGGCGGGCGGATCGGCAAGCGCGGCCGCGAGCGCCGTGGCCAGCATCAGCGCGCCCTCCACGGGCGGGGAGGTGAGGATCGCGAGCTCGGAGTCAGGGCACTGGCGAGCCAGTGAGGCGCGCAGTGCATCCTGCAGCCAGACGGCGTTGGCGATCATGCCGCCGCCGGCGACCACGGTGGAGGTGTCGCAGCCACGCCGGCCCAGCAGAGCGACCAGCCCGGCCATCACGTCGCCGGAGTAGGTGACGATCTCGCCGGCGAGGCGCGAGCCGAGCGCGAACGAGCGCTCGTAGAGCGTCGGCACGAAATGCGCCCAGCCGGTCGGCGAGCCCATGTCGCCAAGCGCGGCGGGCAGGTCGCGCAGCTCGGCGAGCTCACACAGCTCGAGCAGCACGTGCTCCATGGGATCCGGCTCCTCACCACGGTCGCGGGCCTGCACGAGCGCGCGGGCGGCGTCGAGGAAGAGCCCGGTCGCGCTGCCCTGGTCGGAGAGGAAGCCACCCCAGCCGCCGACGCTGATCAGCTCGTCCCCCGGCCCGTATCCGATGACGATCGAGCCGGTCCCGCTGACCAGGCCGATCCCGTGGCTCTGACCGGCCGCGGGCAGCAGCAGCTCGGCATCGTTGAGCGCCAGCACGTGCGCGGGGAGCAGCGCCTCGATCTCGTCCTGGAGCCGCTCGCACTGCGAGAGGGTGTCGGTGCCGTGGGCGCCCACGGCGATCACGTAGCGGGCGGCGGACGCTCCGGTAGCGGTCGCCTCGGCGGCGGTCGCTCCGGCAGCGGTCGCTCCGGCGGCGGCGGCTCGGGCGCCGTTGGACTCGGCGGGCGGCTGCCCGCTCTCCGCGCGGATCACCTCCGCGAGACTGCGGGCCACGGCGCCCTCGCCCTGGCGGTGCCACTCGGCGGAGGGGACGACCAGGTCACGGCGCCGGCCGGCCGCGTCGACGAATGCGAGCGCTGCCTTGCTGCCACCGATGTCCGCGCCGACGATGATCTGCTGACCGCTGATGAGCCCCTCCTCACTGGGTCTCCGATTTAGTTCGGTCAGCCTACCGAATCTTTTCGGGTGGCGTCAACCCGGTGCGGCCCATTACTCTCCCGAGCGTGTCCGATCCGATGTTCCGGTTGGTCTGCCTGCCCGGCGCGCTGCGCGAGGCCCCCGCCCGCTGGGCGATGCTCAGCGAGGGTGAGCTGGCGCTGCTGCCCGGCGACGGCGGCCTTGACGAGGTCGCCGAGATCGCCCACCGGCTCGACCTCGTCTCGATCGAGCTCCTGCGCGGTGAGGCGAGCGACGGGGCTCAGGAGGACACGGTGATCACGTTCGCGGGCTCGCTGCCGCTCGTGTGGGTCGCCGGCGCCTTCTCCGAGCGCGCCCGAGGCTGGGCCGATCGCCGCGGCCCGATGACGCTGCTCGTCTCGGCTTCCGGCCCGCTGTCAGCCGAGGAGCTGCGGCGGGTCGAGCGATTCGTGGCGACACTCGGGCGCCAGTCGGAGTAGCCGTCCACAGGTCGGCCCGCCGCGGCACTGCTCGCGCCGCGGGGAAGGTTGTTCGAGCTGAGGCCGAAGAACCTTCCCCACACCAGCCCGGCCCAGCTTCCCCACACCAACCCACCCAGGGTGCTGGGAAGGCTGCGGTCAACAACCTTCCCAGCAGAGCCCCTGGGGAAGACCCGAACTCAGGCTCAGACCGGCGAGGAGGGCCTGGCCAACCCCTCGGCCAGGTCGCCGAACCCGGGCGCGATGATCGCTCCCGGCTGCGCGATGAGCTCCTCGGCGACGAGCGCCTCGGTGGTGAGCATCAGCGCCGCGACCGACGCCGCATGCTCGATCGTGGCCCGCGTCACCCGCAGCGGATCGATCACGCCGTCGTCGAACAGGTCGACGAACTCGCCCGTCAGGGCGTTGAGGCCGTGCCCGGCAGGCATCTCCAGCACCTGCTCGATCACCGCATGTCCGTCGTAGCCGGCGTTGGTCGCCACCCAGTAGAGGGGCTCACTCAGAACCGCTCGCACGACCTCGACCCCTCGCTGGTAGTCGCCCTCGAGGTGCAGCTCGTCCAGAGCGGTGTCGCAGCGCAGCAGCGCGGTCCCGCCACCGGCCACGATCCCCTCGCTCACCGCGGCGCGCGTCGCGGCGAGCGCGCCCTCGGTGCGGCGGAACTTCTCCTTCAGCTCGGGCTCGGTCGCGCCGCCGACGTGGATGACCGCCAGCGAGGAGGAGAGCTTGGCCAGCCGCTCGTGCAGGACCTCGATGTCGGTGTCCTGGCTCGCGCGGCCGAGCTCGACCCGGATCTGACCGAGGCGCGCCTCCACCTCGGACTCCGAGCCGCCGCCGTCGACGAGCACGGTCGAGTCCTCGGTGATGACGACGCGGCGCGCGGTGCCGAACGACTCCGGCTTGACGTCGGCGAGCGATACGCCCTGCTCCTTGGAGATCACCTTGCCGCCGGTGAACGCCGCCAGGTCGTGCAGATGGGCGATCCGGCGGTGACCGAAGCCGGGCGCCCGGACCGCCATCGCCTGCAGGGTTCCGTGCTGGTTGTTCTGCACGAGCAACCCGAGGGCCGAGCCGTCGACCTTCTCGGCGAAGATGATCAACGGCTTCGGCGACTTCATCACCGCGTCGAGCACGGGCATGATGTCCTGGATGTGGGAGACCGGATAGCTCGTGAGCAGGATGTAGGGGTCCTCGAAGACCGTCTCCATCCGCTCGGTGTCCTGGATCAGGTACGGGGAGAAGTGGCCGTTCTCCACCTGCATTCCCTCGACGAACTCGACCTCGATCCCGGGCAGCGGCATCTCCTCGAGCGTGACGACGCCCTCGGGGCCGACGTGGCCGAGCGCCTCCGCGACCGCCTGGCCGATCCGCTCATCCTCCTTGGCGGCGATCGTCGCGACCCGGAAGAGGTCGCGCTGGCCGTCGACTCTGCGTGCGCCCGCGCGCAGAGCCGCGACGACGCACTCGGTCGCCTCCTCGATCCCGCGGCGCAGCAGCATCGGGTTGGCGCCTTCCTCCAGCGCCTTCATCCCCTCGCGGATGAGCGCCTGCGCGAGCAGGGTCGCGGTCGTCGTCCCGTCTCCGGTGAGATCCGAGGTCTTGTTGGCGACCTCGCGCACCAGCTGGGCGCCCATGTTCTTCAGCGGGTTGGAGAGCTCGATCTCCCTGGCGATCGAGACCCCGTCGTTGGTGATCGTCGGCGCGCCGGTGAGGCGCTCGAGCACGACGTTGCGGCCCTTGGGCCCGAGCGTCACCTTGACGGTGTCGGCCAGCTCGTTGACGCCGGCCTGCAACAGCTGCCGTGCCTCGTGGTTGAAGTACAGGATCTTGCCCATTGCTGTCTCTCTCTCAGGCGGGGATGAGGATGCCGCGGCCCTGCAGGCGGCCGCCGTCGAGGTCGGCCATCGCGTCGTTGATCGCGTCCAGTGGGTACGTCGAGGTGTGCAGGGTGACCTGGCCCTGCGCGGTGAGCGTCATCAACTCGGCGAGGTCGGCGTAGGTCCCGACGAGGTTGCCGATGAACGAGATCTCGCGGCTGATCACGTCGATCGTGGGGATGTCGATGTTCTCCCCGTAGCCGATCACGTAGTAGAAGCCGCCGTCGCGGACCATCTCGATCCCGTCCTCGATCGCGCCCTTCTCACCGACGAAGTCGATGATCGCCTCGGCGCCGAGGCCGTCGGTCATCTCCCGCACCGTGTCGACGTGCGCGTGACCGTCGACCTTCACGGTCGTGTCCGCGCCCATCTCCCCGGCGAGCGCGAGCGCCTTCTCGGAGGGATCGACGACGATGATCTCGGCGGATGTCATCGCCTTCAGGCACTGGATCCCGATGTGGCCGAGGCCGCCCGCACCGATCACCACCGCGCGCGTCCCGGGTCCCAGCACGGGGATCGCCTTCTTCACCGCGTGGATCGCGGTGAGGCCGGCGTCGGCGAGCGCCGCGATGTCCTTGGGATGCAGCGACGGGTCGAGCTTGACGACCGACCGAGCACTCGTCAGCAGCAGCTCCGCGAAGCCGCCGTCGCGGTTGATCCCCGGGAAGGATCCGTTCAGGCAGTGCATGTCGTCCCCGACCCGGCAGGGCATGCACAGCCCGCAGGAGATGAACGGGTGGACGATCACCGTGTCGCCCACCTCGACGTTCGTCACCGCCGATCCGATCGCGTGCACCCAGCCGGCGTTCTCATGCCCCGGCGTGTAGGGCAGGGCGACCTCCGAGCGCGAAGCCCACTGCCCCTCCTGGATGTGCAGATCGGTCCGGCACAGCCCGGCGGCCCCGATCCGCACGATCACGTCGAACGGTCCGTCGATCTCGGGCTCGGCGACCTGGTCGAGCTTGAGCGCCTCGTGGTACCCGTGCAACCGTGCGGCCTTCATCGTGCAACCTCCTCCTCGGGTTCGGCCGCCAACCCGTGGCGGGCTCTCAACAGGTCACGGCAGATCCCGCCGTTCGCCTCCAGCGAAAGGCGCACCAGCTGAGCGCCGCGCAGCCAGCGCCGCAGCCCGTTCGCGCCGACCGGCTCCCCGCCGGGCTCGACGAACGCCGCCGCCTGCGGGCCGACCTCCAGTCCGAGCTGGGCCCGGAGCTCAAGCGCGCGACGGGCCTCCGGCATGTCAGGGAGCTCCGCGACCGTGGCACCGAGCACCGCCTCCTCCGAGCACCCCTCGGCGAGCATCCGCTCGCAGACTGTCGCCTGGCGACCGATCAGCGCCTTGCGGGTGAAGATCGCGCGCAGCGACTCCAGGTCATCGTCGTCGGTCTCACCCGGGAAAGCGGCGGTGAATCCGGCTCCGCCGCGAAGTGCGAGGTTGATCTCCTCGCCGGTGTAGTGGTCCTCGAAGCGAATCGTCGTGCTGCTGACCCCGTCGACCGACGCGACCGCCCGCCGGGCGTCCGCGCCCATCAGGAAGGCGAAGTTCGGGGCGCACTGCGGCGTGGGGAGCCGCAGCAACACCTCGCCGCGCCGCCGGCGCAGACCTCGATCGAGCTGACGAACCGCAGCTGGGTGATCGGCTCGTCGAGCTCGGGGTCATAGACCGCGGAGAGCGCGTCGAGGATCCGTGCCCGGAGGTCGCCGACGGCTCCCGCGCTGTGCGCGGGAGCCGCCTGCTGAACCTGCCTGGCCTCCTCTGCAGTGGAGGCCAGGACGCTCATGCCGTCGCCGTCTCGACGAGCTCGGCGTCCTCCCGGCTGCCGGCTCCGGCGATGTCCATCCCCTCGGGGACCTTGATGCCGTAGAGCTTTGCGGCGTTCAGGCCGAGGATCTTGCGGCGGGTCTCGTCGGTCAGCCGCGGGTAGTCCGAGTACTCCTCGCCGGGGTAGTCCCAGTCAAGGAAGCCCTCGATCTGCCACTTCGGCTCCCAGATGCCGTAGTCCGATCCGAACAGCATCTTGTCCTCACCGACCCAGAACAGCAGCTCGCCCATCACCTTGGCGAAGAACCGCGGGCGGGCATGCATCAGGCCACCGATGACGACCGACAGGCCGGCGTAGACGTTGGGCTCCTGCGTCGCCATGAAGCAGAAGTCCTCGATCCGCGGCAGCCCGACGTGCTCGACGATGAAGTTGAGCTCAGTGTTGCTCGTCGCGGCGATGTCGACGTCCTTGACGTCGAACGCATCCTTGTCCAGCGGCCAGATCGTCGGCCCCTTGTGGACGTGGATGTTCTTGATGCCGAGCTCCTTGCACTTCTCGAAGAACCGCTTGCACGAGTCGTCGGCGAGCGTGTACCCGCGCGAGCCGTCGTTCCACTCGGCGGTATAGAGCTTGACGCCCTTCAGGTTGTACTTCTTGGCGTCCTCCTCGAGCTCACGCAGACCCGCGTCACCGTCACGCGGATCCCACCGGCCGTTGACGATCAGCTTGTCCGGATACTTCTCGAACAGCTCGTTGTTCTGGGCCGCGGTGTTGAACCCCTTCGTGTACCACTCCTTCAGGTACGTCGACTGGAAGATCCCGACGTCCACGCCCCCCTCTTCGAACACATCGTGCACGAAGTCGTCATGGGTGTAGGACATGAACTTCTCGATCGGCCAGTGCGTCTCTTCGGGACCGAGGCTCTGATAGGCGTGGAAGCACTCGATCCACCCCTTCGCGTACTCCTCCTGGCCCTTGACCCAGTTGTCGGGACCAGCCGCCCACATGTGCAGATGGCTGTCGACGATGAAGTACTTCTCGCCGTTGTGCTCGAACATGAAGCTGACCTCTCCTTGCTACATCGCCTTGAGGTCGAAGCTGATGTACTCGGCCGCGTCCTCCGGATTGGCGAACATGATGATCTTGTCGTCGAGGACAACCATCCGTCCGTAGTGGGTCGACATGATCTCCTCGAAGTCGTCGTTGCCGAAATCATCCCACCCGAGCGCTTCGGCGCACTCCGCATAGTCGATTTCGAACTGGCCGGTGCCGTCGACGCGAATCATCGACGGCAGCTCGGTGACCTCGACGTTGCCCTGGTCACGCATCACCTGAGCGACGACGTGGCCGACCTGGTTGTTCATGAGAGTGATGCCCGCTCGGTTCGAGGACGTCCGGTTCGAGGCGAAGCGGTCTTCCGTGGTGCTCATCAGCCGAGATCCTTTGCGTCGAGGTTGAGCTCGCCGAGCACTTCCGCAAAGCGCGCGCGCGAGTGTTCGAGAGAGTCCTCAAACCGGATGACCTTCTCCCCCGGCTGCGACCAGATCGGCTGCAGTCCGCGGGCCGCCGCCACGCTGCGCGGGGTCCACTCGGACAGCCAGGACTGCATCGTCGCCCGGTTCTGCTCGCCGTACTTCTCGTCGCCCGAGAGCATCGAGAACAGCGCCCGCGCCACGCGGAAGTCCCGGGCGGTGTCCGACTCGCCCGCACCCATCAGCGTCGGGGTGACGAAGTCGCCCTGCGGCGCCGCGTCCTGCATCACGAACTCGGAGCGGAACAGCTCCCCGACGAGCGGCTCGAACACGATCGCCGCGGCGAAGAACGCCTGAGCCCAGTCGCGGATCCCGGTGATCTGCTCGACGTTCTCACGCACGCCCTGCCAGATCGGATCGTTGTCCCACGCGTCCTTGTGGGCCTCGCCGTCGAACCCATCGACCTGGTCGGTGAGCTCGAGGTTGTAGAGGATGAGGTCCTGGCCGAAGCGCAGTTTGTGCGCGGAGGCCACCGACAGCGCGTTGTTGATCATGTTCGTCGGCGCGTCGCGCTGCGCGGGCAGGTAGACGTGCATCCCGATGCCGTGCTCGACATGCGCCCAGGCGCCGACGTGGCGCTCGACGACCGTGACCCAGCCGCGATTCCAGTTGCGGAACGCGCCGGCCGCCTTGGCGTTGGCGAGGTTCTGGCCGATCTGCCGCACGACGTTGGCGTTGTTGCGGTAGATCGTCTGCTCCCACTCCTCGTTGGGATCGAGGAATGCGTGCCAGTTGGAGGACTTCAGCTCGGTCCACTCCTGCGGGTAGCCACCCGTGCCGTCGGCGAACCCGTAGACCCAGCCCTGGAGCAGATGTCGCTCCGGATCGGGCTGGATGTCAACGGTCACGTCCTCGTAGACGGTCGCGCGCCGTTTGGCCGGCGTGAAGTAGCTGTAGCTGCGGCTGGTCGAGGAGGGGAACTCGCGTGCCCCCGCCTCGGCGTCGGTGAACACCGGCTTGGGAACGCTGCGCTCCTGGACCGGGGCGTCCGTGTCAGTTGCCATCGATTCCTCTCTCCTATCGGGTCACAATGCGCTCACTCGGGCGCGGTCGTGGTGAACTTGTCGTAGAACACCCGGTCCTCGGGCACTCCTTTGGCGTCCAGCATCGCGATCGCCGCATCCACCATCGGCGGCGGGCCGCACAGGTAGGCATCCATGCCACTGAGGTCCTCCTCGGAGCGCGCCACCACGTCGGTGATCAACCCGCGCTCCCCGTCCCACGTCTCTCCCTCCTCGCAGTCCGACAGTGCCGGGACAAAGCGGAAGTTCGGGCACCGCTCCTCGATCGCCGCAAGCTCGTCGAGGTGAAACAGGTCGGCCGGTGTACGAGCGCCGTAGTAGAAGACCGCCTTGCGCTCCGATCCCTCCGCCGCGAGCGCGCGCAGCAGCGCGAGGATCGGCGCCATTCCGGCTCCGCCGCCGATGAACAGCAGCGGCCGGTCACTCGTGCGGCGCATCGTGAACACGCCGTACGGTCCGGTGACGGTGAGCCGGTCGCCCGCCTTGATCCCGTCGTCGCCGTTGCGGCCGGCGAGCAGCCCGGAGAACCTGCCGTCGGGGTAGGCCTTGATCATGAACTCGAGCTTTCCGGCATCGGGCAGGTTCGCCATCGAGAAGGAGCGCACGTCGTCGCCGCCCGGAATGTGGACGTCGACGTACTGGCCCGGGCGATAGGTGATCTGGGTCGCGTCAAGCACCAGCCGGTAGATGTCGTGCGTGAGCGACTCGACGGTCTCGACGGTCAGCTCCTCGGTCTGCTCGGGGATGCCGCTGCGCAGGATCTCCTCGTCGTAGTTGATGAGCTCGACCTCGAGGTCGGACATCGCGTGGGCGCGGCACAGCAGCGTCCAGCCCTCTTCCTTCTCGAAATCGTTGAGGGCGAAGTTCGAGTACTTATCCAGGTCGACCTCACCGTCGAGCAGGAACGACTTGCAGGCGGCGCACTGCCCCTCCTTGCAGCCGTGCATCAGCATCAGCCCCTGGCGAAAGGCGCCGCGCAGGACGGTTTCGTCCTCGTCGACCTCGAACTCGATGCCGACCGGCTCAAGCCGGACGTTGTAGGTCTCTCCCATATCTCCCTCACGCACCGACGGGATGTCTCCGGAGAGGCGCGCGGCCCGCCACATGGCGGTGCGGGCCGCGGCGCCTCCCCGTCGACTGTCGGTGGGGCCGTGTGGCTAGGCGGCCACCGGCTTGCGGCCGGCGGGGCCGCCCCGCTTGTACTCGGCGACGTGCGCTTCGCGCTCCTCGGGCGACATCTCGTTGAGGAGGATGTTGGGGCTCATCAGCGTGTGCCCCTTCATCTCGTCGAGCGTCCACATCTTCTTCGGGTCCAGGTTCAGATGTGGCTGCGGGATCAGCGTGTGCCCGTCGTCGCGGACGTAGCCCTGCTGCTTCATGATCTCCGCGACGTCGACGCCGTGGTACGCCGTCTCCCACTCGCGCATTCCGGTGAGCCGGCCCATCGACGGGGTCGGGCGCCCGTTGTACTCGGGCCGGAACGCGACCGCGTCGGTCCAGTGGCAGGTCTCCGAGCAGTAGGTGCGCACCTGACCGTCGACCTCGTCCACGACCGTGTCCTCACGAATGAGGCACGGCACCATGCACGTCCAGCAGCGGTGCGGATAGACGTAGTCGGTATCCCCGTCGAAGGCGATCGGCGCGTGGCCGTTCTTCTTGGAGAGGTCCGCGTAGCGCTCCCACCACTTGCCGTACTTGTCGTACCAGCCCGGGTACTTGTGCTCGAACCACTCGAAGTCGGTGTCGTCCATGGCGTCGATCCGCCAGTAGTTGGCGAACCAGCCGGTGGCGAAGAACTGCGCGACCTCGTGGATGTAGCCCTTGTTCCAGATCCGGTTCCACGACTCCTCGACCAGATCGTGGGGGATCGTCAGGCCGTACTTCTCAAGCGGCACCAGATAGGACCGGTAATAGTCGTCATAGATCCAGCGCCGCCACGCCTCGGCGTAGCTCTCGCGGTCCTTGCGCCGGTCCTTGGTCCCGTACTCGATGAACGTCCCGATCGCGGCGTCCACGACGGCGTGGTTGTTCCACCAGGCGTAGCGCAGGTCGCGCTCGAGCAGCTCACGGTTGCGCTCGTCCGCGAGCGCCATCAGGATGATCGAGTAGCCGTTGGAGATGTGGCGCGACTCGTCGGACTGCACCGAGTGGAAGACCGTCGGCAGCAGGTAGTCGCCGTTGGCGGCCGCCTCGCCGGGCATCGCCACGAACAGCACGTTCGTGAACGCCGTCTCGGCGACGATCGTCAGGTAGATGTTGGCGGCGGTGATCGCGTCGCCGGTGATGAACCCCTCGCCGAACTGACGGCCGATCGTGCCGGCGTAGCAGTTCTGGAAGGCCTTGGTGGTGATGTCGAACCCGGCGGGGTCGATGTAGTGGTTCATGTACAGCCGCTTGAGGTTCATCTGGATCGTCGAGTGGCGGACCTCGTCGATCATCTGGATCGCCAGACCGTTATGAACCTCGGGATTCGGCACCGTGCCGATCGTCAGCGGCATGGCGCGCGCTGCGGAGATCTCCGGGAACGGGATGATCGACAGGAACAGCTTCTGCCATTCCATCCACCGCTCCTGGACCTGGCGGAACATGTTGCCGCGGATTGCGCCGTCCATGGCCCCGAAGACGCGGTTGTCCTTCTCCTCTTCCATCGGGAAGTAGGAGCGCAGGACCTGCTTGAGCGGGTCCTTCTTCGGCGCTTTCTCAAACGTGTAGTCGGTCGAGTACTTCTCGACCGGCGAGACGTACGTCGGCTCCCAGGAGAGTTCCTGGATCTTGTTGTGAGCCTTGGTGATGCTCGCTCTGCTCACCGCGTCACTCCTTGGTCTGATCCCTCGTTCTCCGCCGGGCGGAAGGGGTGCGCCTTCCGTCCTCCGGACTCTTCACTGGACCGTAGGTTCTCGTGCCGATTGCGACAAGAACCGGCGGTTTTCTGCATGAACTTGGAAGTCTGGGCGCTCACGCGACCGGCTCCAGCACGCGCGGGTCCGAACGGCGTGCGCGTGCATCGCTCGCCGCCGCCGAGGCGCGCGTGGCAACGCCGCGAACGGTGTCCGCAAGATGCTTGCGCTCGGCGTCGAATACGTTCGAGGTCACCGACAGCCCGAGCACCGCCCGGAAGCGGCCGCGTTCGTCCCGGATCGGAGCCGCCAGGCAGCAGAAGCTCGTGTCGAACTCCTCCCGGTCGACCGCGAAGCCGTCATGGCGCGCCAGGTCAAGCTCGGCGAGGAGCCGCTGTGGGTCGGTGATCGTGTGCTCGGTGTATGAGCGCAGCCCGCCCGCCAGGAAGTGACGCAGACCCTCGGCTTCGAGCTCGGCGAGCACCACCTTGCCCATGGCCAGCGCGTGCGCGCCGCTGTGGATCTCGATCTCCGCGCCGAGCCCGGGCATCCGTGGAACCCCCTGGCGGCCGCGCACCGCGACGATCTCGATCCGGCCGGAACGCACCACACCGAGGTAGGAGCGCCGACGGGTCAGGATGAAGAGCTCCTCGACGGTCGCCTTCAGGTCGCCGTGGGTCCGCTGAGGTGCGGAGGGCGACTCGCCGTCCCCGCCGCGGCGGGCGGCCTGGTAGACGCCCTGGGAAGCGTGGACCGCGAACCCCTCCTCACACAGGGAGCTGAGCAGGTAATACGCGGTCGAGGTCGATTTCCCCAGCCGCTCGGCCACCTCGTCGGCTCGGACGCCTTCCGGATGCTCGCCCAGCAGCGCGAGCACGCGCAGCACTGAGCGCGCCGTACTCAGGCTCCGCGTCGATGCGGAAACCGGGGCATGCGTCAGTGCCCCTGGGGGTTCACCAACGTTCACTGAGTCTCTCTCCTGTCCGGCGGGGACGACGCTGTCTGCGCCGTCACTCGACGGTAACTCAGGACACCGCGATCCGGCGTTACCTGAGCGTTACATCACAACGCGGGTTGCTCAGCGTCCTGTGCGCGCAGCCGCGCCAGGTGGGAGGCGGCAAGCGGACGGCGCGGATCCTGGAACGGAAGGTTGGCGAGCAGCCGCTGCCATGCCGGCACGTCACCGTTCCCGGTCGGCCCCTGGACCCACTCCCAGAGCGCCTCGGCATCGCCGGAGCTCATCACCGATTGACGGACCCAGCCATCGAGCTCATCGCGCTCGCGGACGACCCCGGGCGCCTTGGAGCCGGGAAGGATCGGGCCACCGTAACGCGCCGCCGCCTCGCGCACCTGGCCGCGATGCAGCAGCCCGGCGACCTGGGCCACGTCGGAGCTCACCGCCCCGCGCAGCCGGTAGTGATCGGTCTCCAGGCAGTCGCCGAGCAGCTTGCGCAGCCGCGAGATCTCGACCCGGATCGAGCCCGTCCGCAGCGGGTCGCCATAGACGCCGTCGGACAGCTGCTCGCTGGTGAGACCTCCCGGATTGGCGCACAGCAGCGTGAGGATCTCGGCGTGGCGCATCCGCAACTGCACCTGCCGGGCGTTGGAGTCGCCGAGGTCGAGGGTGGCGGTGGGCCGATCCCGGCCCAGCAGCGCGAGCGTCAGGTGCGTCGGCAGATGGCCGCTCGGTTCGGGTGCGGGAGTGGCGGAGAGCAGGAACACGTCGCCGGCGAGCGACTCGGCCACCGCGGTGATGCCGGGCGCGATCGTCACCCGGCCGCCGTCGGCGGGCACGGTCAGGCGCTCTGCGGGCAGCCAGCCGAGCGGCTGGGAGGCGATCACCCGGCCGCTGGCCGCCAGCAGCGCACGTGGTTCGGAGTTGGCCAGGCGGTCGCCGTAGCGCGCGAGCATGCGCGCGTCGCGGTTGAGCATTTCGCAGCGCAGGTGCGCCTCGATCGCCTGCGAGGTGGCGACGGCGACGGCCATCGAGTGGGGATGCACGGTCGCCATCTGGCCGGTGAGGTCGATCACGCCGATCACCTGGCCGGTGTCCGGATCGTGGACGGGAGCCGCCGCGCAGGTCCACTCCTGCACCACCTCGTTGAAGTGCTCGGCAGCGAATACCTGGACGGCGTGGTCGGCGGCGAGCGCAGTCCCGATCGCGTTGGTGCCCGCGCCGCCCTCGCTCCACAGCGTGCCCTCGGCGAAGTTCATCGAGTCGGCGGCGCGCAGGCGCACCCTGGCGTTTCCCTCGACCCACAGCAGCACGCCGTTGGCGTCGGAGACGACGATCAGGTGCTGGGCCTCGTCGGCGGTGGCCGCCAGGCAGGCGCGGATCAACGGAGCCATGTCCGCCAGCGGGTGAATCTCCCAGCGGGCCGAGGCCTCGTCGGCGTCGGCGACGACCGGAGCCATGCGCCCGCCACTGGGGTCAACACCCGCGGCGGCCGAGCGCCGCCACGAGTCGACGATCGGATCGCGCAGAAGCGCGGTCACGCTCTGCGCGCGACCGGTCGGTCCGCCACCCACGAAGGTCTCCCAAGCCCTTCGTACCTCCCGGGCTCGCACCACGGGAGCGGTGGCGGCATCGATCGCCAGCCAAGGATTGGGCATCACTGCCGAGTCTACGGCCTGGAGGCCGTGATCTCGACCGGTCGTGGACGGCCGGAGGATCGGGGCGCTTACGCCGAGCGCGAGGGGTGCGGCGGGTCCTGCGGGGTCGGGAATGCTCCGTCGATCAACTCGATCCGGTAGCCGTCGGGATCGGTCACGAAGCAGATCCGGTACTCATCCCGGGATTCGGTCCCGCCCACCCCGTAGGGGGGCTTCTCGGGCTCGATTCCGTGTGGCGCGATCTCCTCGAGCAGCGCGTCGAGGTCATCGACGACGAGCGCCATGTGGTTGTAGCCCTCCCCGAGGTCGTAGGGCTCCTCGCGTCCGACGTTGACCGTGAGTTCCAGTACGTCGCCGTCGCCGGGCAGGCCGAGGTAGACGTTGTAGGCGGAGTCGAAGTTCAGCCGCCCGCGATGCTCGAACCCGAGCCTGCCGTAGAACTCGGTTGATCTGTCGATGTCACGGACGCGTATGCAGGTGTGGACGAAGCGAGCGCTCATGGAGGCCACACTAACCGCACATGTCGAGTTCTGAACCATTTCGCTACGAGCTCCTGGACCGGGCGCTGGAGCGTCATCTCGCTCCCGACGCGATGCTGCGGCTCGGGTCGCTGTACGGCGCCCGGGCGCGCGAGCGCTCCGAGGGCCGCGGCGGGGTCGAGGCACAGGGGGAGCGGCTGCGCGCACTGGTGGCGCGCATGTCGAGCGGCCCGGTGGCCGAGTCGGTGGACGCCGCCAACGCGCAGCACTACGAGCTGCCGGCCGAGTTCCTGGGGCTGATCCTCGGGCCGCGGCGCAAGTACTCGGGATGCCTCTGGCCCTGGCCGGAGGGTTCGGGCTCGCTGGCGGAGGCCGAGGAGGCGATGCTGGCCCTGTCGTGCGAGCGAGCCGGTGTCGAGGATGGGATGCGGGTGCTCGACCTGGGGTGCGGGTGGGGGTCGCTGTCGCTGTGGCTGGCCGAGCGATACCCGGCGTGCTCTGTGCTCGGAGTCTCCAATTCAGGCTCGCAGCGGGAGTGGATCCTCGGCGAAGCGGCCCGTCGCGGGCTGTCGAACGTGGAGGTCGTGACCGCCGACGTGAACTCGTATCAGGGGCGGGACGGCGGGTTCGACCGGGTGATGTCGATCGAGATGTTCGAGCACATGCGCAACTGGCGGGAGCTACTGCGGCGAGTGTCGACCTGGCTCGCACCCGACGGGCGCGCGTTCGTCCACGTGTTCTCCCATCGCACGCTGCCCTACCTGTTCGAGGGCACCTGGGCGGCCGCGCGGTTCTTCACGGCGGGGTTGATGCCGTCCCACGACCTGATGCTGCACTTCCAGCAGGACATGGTGGTGCAGGACCAGTGGGCGGTGCCTGGAACCCACTACGCGCGGACGCTCGAGGCATGGCTTGAGCGACTCGACGGTTCGCTTGAGGAGGCGATCGGCGTGCTGCGCCGCTCGGGCCGCTCGGAGCGCGAGGCCCGCCGGCTGGTGGCGACCTGGCGGCTCTTCCTGATCTCGACCGAGGTGATCTGGGGCTACCGCGGCGGGGACCGGTGGCTCGTGAGCCACTACCTGCTGGAGCCGCGATCCTCGGGGTGAGCTGCGACCATCGGCCCGATGGGTGATGCGGGCGATCCGGGCGATGCGGGCGATTTCATCGAACAGCACAATGAAACCGACCACGGGCCGGTCGGCATCCGGGCGGCGGGCCTGAGCGACGCCTCCGCGATCGCGGCCGTGCACGTCGCCGGCTGGGAGGGCGCCTACCGCGGGATGGTCCCCGACGAGGAGATCGACCGACGGACGGTCGCCAGGCGGACCGCGATGTGGCAGCAGCTCCTCGGCCCCGGCGGCGATCCGGTCGACGGCGGCCGCCCGTGGGTGTCCGTCGCGGAGCGCAAGACGACGACGATCGGGTTCGTCTCGCTCGGTGTGCCGGATGGCGAGGCGGGCACCGTCGAGATCACCGCGCTCTATGTGACCCCCGCCGCGTGGCGCTCCGGCGCCGGCACAGCACTGATGCGGGCAGCGCTCGCCGAGGCCGCCGGGCGTGGCATTTCCGAGGTCACCCTGTGGGTGCTGGAGCCCAACCTCCGCGCCCGGGCGTTCTACGAGCGCAGCGGCTTCACCGACGACGGCGGCCGCCAGACGGCGGGCAGGGGCTGGCCGGTCGAGCTCCGGATGCGCCGCGCGCTCTGACCCGGCCGGCGCTCCTCCGGCGCCGCGCGGGGAGCTTTCTCGGTCGCCAGGACCGAAAACCTTCCCCACACGCACCGCACCGCACCGCACCGCATCGTCCGGCCCGCGCCGCCCCGTCAGCGGCGCCGGGGCGGCCGGGGGATGAACCCCGAGGTCCGCTCGATGTACTCGCGGTACTGCGGGCGGCGCTCCGAGATGTCCTTCTCGAGCAGCGCCGCGCCGGAGCCCTTGATCAGCAGGAACGACATGACGAGCGGGCCGACGACAGTCCACCAGGTGCCGCCGGCGCCGAGGGCAACGATCCACAACCCCCACCAGACGCAGAAGTCGCCGAAGTAGTTGGGGTGGCGGGTGTAGCGCCACAGTCCGCGGTCCATCACCTGCCCTCCGGTGTCCGGCCGCGCCTTGAAGCGGCGCATCTGCTCGTCGCCGACCGCCTCGAAGAACACGCCGACCACCCAGACCAGCACCCCGATCCAGGCGAGCCAGCCGAGCCCGGTGCGACGCTCGGCCGCCACCTGCAGCGGCAGCGAGACGATCAGCACGAGCAGGCCCTGCAGGAGGAACACCGTGCCGAGGCTGTAGAGGGCGAACGATGCCTCGCTGCGGCGCTCGCGCATCTTCGTGTAGCGACGGTCCTCCCCAGGGTCACCGAGCTTGCGCACGAGCAGGTAGCCACCGAGCCGCAGCCCCCACACCGCGGTCAGGACAAGCAGCAGCCAGCGGCGCCCCTCTCCCCCGGCACCGCGTGAAGCGTCGCCGGCGATCAGGCACGCCAATGCCACCACCGCGAAGGCCGGCCCCCACACCGGATCGACGATCGACACGTCCGAGATCCGTACCGAGACCGCCCACAGGCCGATGAACAGGACCGCGAGCGCCGCCGCGGCGATCGCCGTGACGAGGCCGGGAGCTGTGAAGACGGTGGACTCGGCGATCATTGCAGCATGATGCTGCCCGTGAACCACCCCGACGTATCCGACATCTCATGAGCGACCGCTCCGCGCTCGGCGACCTCACGATCCTCGACTTCAGCCGCGTACTCGCGGGACCGTTCGCCACGATGATGCTCGCCGACCTCGGCGCCGAGGTGATCAAGGTCGAGCGGCCCGGCACCGGCGACGAGACTCGCCACTGGGGACCGCCCCACGATGCGCACGGGCGCGCCACCTACTTCCAGTCGGTCAACCGCAACAAGAGCAGCGTGGCGATCGACCTCGCGACCGACGAGGGACGCGACCGCGCCCGGGAGCTCGCCGGCACGGCGGACGTACTCGTCGAGAACTTCCGGCCCGACGTGATGGAGTCCCTCGGCCTCGGCTACGAGGCGCTCCACGCCGCCCACCCGCGCCTCGTGTACTGCTCGATCACCGGCTTCGGCGACGGCGAGGGGGCGCGGCTGCCCGGCTACGACCTGCTCGTCCAGGCCCTCGGCGGCCTGATGTCGATCACGGGCGCACCCGACGGCGAGCCCCAGAAGGTCGGGGTGGCGCTCGTCGACGTGCTCACCGGTCTCTACGCCTCCACCGGGATCCTCGCCGCATTGCGCCACCGCGACGCGACCGGCGAGGGCCAGCGCGTGCAGGTCGACCTGTTCAGCTGCCTGCTCGCCTCGCTCGTCAACCAGGGCTCCGCGTACACGCTCGCCGGCGTCGTGCCGAGCCGGATGGGCAACGCCCACCCTTCGATCAGTCCCTACGAGCTGTACCCGACGGGCGACGGCGAGCTCGTGCTCGCCGTCGGCAACGAGCGCCAGTTCGCCGCTCTCTGCGACGTGGTCGGCGCGCCGGAGCTCGCGGCCGACGAGCGCTTCGCCACCAACACGTCCCGGGTGGCCAACCGCGAGGAGCTCAAACGCACGCTGATCGGCCGCCTCGCCGCCCGTCCAGCCGCCGAGTGGGCGACCGCGCTCACCGAGGCGCGCGTCCCCGCAGGGGTGGTCAACGACGTCGCCGGCGCGTTCGCGCTCGCCGAGCAGATCGGCCTCGAGCCGATCGTCGCGGTCCCCGACGCCGCAACCGGCGACGCGGTCCCGCTCACCCGCAACCCGATCGGGCTCTCGGCCACGCCGGCGACCTACCGCAGCGCTCCGCCCCCGCTCGCCGACGCGTAGCGCCCGCCGGCCCGCTCTCGAGGATGAGAGCGGAATGAGAGTTCCGTCACGCGATTCTCACACCGGTGGCGGCGCCGGTGCATAGGTTGCCGGGCGCCCCAGCATTTCGACATCGGAGGTCGACGTGAATCGCAGTTCCTCAGATCACGCGGTGCGCGCCGCGCGACGGGTCATGCTGGCCGCGGCGCTCACGGCATCCGCCGCCGTGGTCCCGGCGGTCGCCCGGGCCAAGACGGCGAGCTCAACCATCCGGCTGCACCCGAACGACCTGGTTGTCTCCACGAGCCAGTATCAGGAGGCCGACATCCAGCCCGGCGTCACCATGCTGCCGCCCGGGTGCACCGTCGGCGCGTCGGGCTGTGTCACCGCTGAGTACGACGGCGCGTATCCGTACGTGTTCAACAACGACATCGTCGACTCGAGCTTCGGTGTCACCTCACCGATCGTCCTCGATCAGATCACCCGCGCGGGCACGCCCGTCTCGAGCATGCAGATCCCCACCTCCGACATGGTGACGAGCTTCTCCTCGAAATCCGAGCTCGCACTCAACCTCTCCACGAGCGGCAATCAGATCAGCTTCATGGGCTACCAGGCTCCGGCCACCGCGCTCGATGTCTCCAACTCCAACACGCCGGCGGTCGTCGATCCGACGAACCCCGTACCCGGCAGCGACTACCGCGTGGTCGGCACGCTGCGGACGAGCGGCAAGCAGTCCTACACGTTGACGGACGCCTACAGCGGCAACAACGGCCGGGCGGCGGTCATCGACGACTCTGGCTCGGCGAAGAGCTCTCCGCTCATCTACACCGCCGGCAACGCCGGCAACGGCTCCAGCCCGCAGCCTGAGGGCGTCGTGGTCGGAGCCGGGGCACAGATCATGAACGAGAGCTCGCAGCCGGAGGCCGACCAGTCGCCGGGCAGTCCGACCCCCGTCGGGAGCTTCAGCGTCACCCAGCTGGGCGACCCCCCGGACAAGATCGGCAAGGACGACAACTTCCGCGGCCTCGCCGAGTACGACAACGTCCTGTACTTCACCAAGGGCAGCGGCTCCAACGGTGTCAACACGGTGTACTTCCTTGACACGACCGGCAACGCCTGCCCGGGCGGCGTCGGCGTCCCGGCCGCGAACGCGCCGCTTCCGACCGCGGGGCTGACCTTCGACCCCTCGAGCGTCGCGTCGACTGGCCTGCCGAGCAACATGTGCGTGCTGGCCGGCTTCCCGACGACGCTGGCCAAGACCTCGACCTACGCCCCATTCGGGATGTGGTTTGCAAACAGGGACACGCTCTACGTCGCCGACGAGGGCACCGGCAACAACACCTACGACGCGTCGACCAACACGTACACGACGGCGGCCGCCGATACCTCGGCGGGGCTTGAGAAATGGGTGTTCGACACCGCCTCGCAAAGGTGGCAGCTGGCATACACGCTGCAGACGGGCCTCAACCTCGGGCGGCCCTATACGGTGGCGGGCTACCCGACGGGTGACAACTCCGCGACGAACCTGCCGTGGGCTCCGGCCGCCGACGGCCTGCGCAACATCACCGGCCAGGTCGACAAGAAGACCGGGACGGCGACGATCTACGGGGTCACCTCGACGGTGAGCGGCGGCGGCGACCAGGGCGCCGATCCCAACTCGCTCGTCTCGATCACCGACACGATCAGTGCGACGGCGCCGGCAGGCGGCGAGCAGTTCCAGACGGTCGTCGCGCCCAGGTACAACCAGGTCGTGCGCGGGGTCACCCTGACGCCCGGCAGCTCCGGGCTCAACCAGGGCTCGCGCTAGCACCTCACGCGCCCCCGCCCCGCATGGACTGCGGGGCGGGCGGCCGCCGCGCGCTACGCGGGCAGCAGCCTCTCGATGGCGGCAGCGATCTGCGGATCCTCCGGCGTCACCTTGCTTCCCCACCGCGCGACGAGCCGGCCCTCGCCGTCGACCAGATACTTGTTGAAGTTCCAGGCGGGCGGGGCGGACTGCGGCTGACGGGCGAGGTCGGCCCACAGCGGGGAGGGATCGGCCCGAACCGAGGTCCGCTCCGTGAGCGGGAACGTCACCCCGTAGTTCTTCTGGCAGAACTCGCCGATTTCCTCGGCGCCCTCGTACTCCTGGTCGGCGAAGTCGCCCGACGGCGTCCCCAGCATCTGCAGCCCGCGTGCGGAGTACTGCTCGTAGAGCCTCTGCAGCCCCTCGTACTGCGGGGTGTAGCCGCATTTGCTCGCGGTGTTGATGATCAATGTCGGCTTGCCGTGCAGCGAGCGGAGGTCGAGCTCGTCGCCGTCGAGCAGCGTCACCGAGTGCTCGTAGACGTCGCTCGGCTCCTCCTGCTTCGGCGTCCGCTTCAGGTACATCTTGGCGGTCGAAAGAATGCTCATTGCCCGGAGCTTACGCCGCGGCGGCGCCGTCTACTCCTTGAGCCGGCCGGCGAGCCGGTCGTGCACCTCGTCGTGTCGGCCACCGCGGGCGGTGAGCTCCGTGCTCGTCCGCCGGACGGCCTCGGTGGCGGACTCCTCGTGCAGCGCACGGGCGGTGAGCTCCCGCATCCGGCGGTCGGTCGAGTCGAGGTACAGCCGGCGCTCATATCGCTTGAGCACGTGGAAGCCGAGCCAGATGACCGGGTTCTCGATCGGAGCGGTGCGGGAGACCGCGCGGGCGTGGAACTCGACCTCGCCGGTGTCGAGCCATTTCCACACCTGCCAGCCCATCTGGCCCTGCTCGACATGGCCTTCGAGCGTGCGATACGCCCAGCCGAAGACGCGCGCGCGTCGCCCGTCGCGTTCCTGCTCGCCGTCCCAGACCTCGGACACGCGCACTCCGACGTACACACTCACCAGCCCGAGCGCCCGCAGCTCGAGCAGCATGTCGCGACCGAGCAGCGGGGCGTCGGGGTCGTAGCGAGCCCGCACGATCGAGGGATCGGCGAACTCGTAGCCGCGGATCAACCGCGCGGCGATCTCCCACGATCCCCCGGCGACCGGTTCTCCCGGTGGCTCGGAGGGCAGCGGCTGCGTCCTGTCGTCAACCGTCCAGCCTGGTGGCGGGTCTGCCAGATCGAGCCGGCCCGGATCGAAGTTGACCGGGCGACCGGCGAGCGAGGCAAGGCCGTCCTGCGGCGGGTGCCGCGCAAGCGTCGCCACGATCAGTCGCCGAACGGGCTTTCGATCCGGCGGGTGTCGATCTCCACGCCCCCGGTCATGCGGCCACCGGACATCTTGACCACGCCCTCCAGGAACGACACCCACATGTGCAGCTGGATCTCCTTCGCCATTCGGGCGCGGCGGTAGAGCACGTCCGACATGCGGTCTCCGCTCCGCGCCCAGGACTCGATCTCGAAGCGGATGAGCGGCTGCGCGCCGTTCGGCTCGGCGCTCGCACTGAACTCTGATCTGACCGGCTTCGAGGTGGCCGGCGAGCGTCGCCAGCCGAAACGACGTCGGGTCCTCGTCGACGACGCGGACCGGTCCATCCCACGGTCCCGGCATGCGCACGACGTACTCGTCGCCCCGCCCGAGCGCCTCGCCATCCCCGAGCACGCGCTGAAAGCGCGCAAAGGTCGTCGGAGCGGCTCGCGTTAACGTCGCGCTTGAGCCGGTCCACGAGCGCCTCGGGGGTGAACGGGGACTCGCGGATGCGCGTGGTGTACCGCCGATGGAAGAGCGGCCCACAGCCATCCTCAGGCGGCTGCAGCTCCGCGCGGTCGATCCCCTCGGGCACGCGGCGGCGGCAGATGCGGACCGGCCGCAGCCTCCTCGGTCTCGGCGCGATGCAGGACCGTCGTGCGCCACACGTAGTCCCAGGAAGTGAGGGCGACGCCGACCGGCCAGGAGAGCCGCGGTCAGCCAGCGGCGAGTGGCGGAGGGCCGGCGCGGCATCTGCGTGTAGCTACCCCGGCACCGGGTAGCTACGCCTTCGATGCTCATTCGGTTCCTCCACCGCTGCGGCCTGCGCTCCTGGCATATGCACCTCAGCTCGCTCGGTGCGATCGGGCTCTGCATCGGACTGTGGGTCCGCGCCAAGACCGTGGACCAGGACGAGCGCGGCAACGCCGAGCGACGCGCGCTGTTCGTCGGCCTGTGGCCGCCGACGATGTGGCTGATCGGGGACTCCCTGTCGCGATCACGAGTCCTCGCCGCTGCTGCGACCGTCCCGGCGCTGAGAGACCGGTCTCGCGAGCACTTAAGCGACCATCTGCCGATGGCGCTTGCCCATGACCGGTCCGGCAGCGGCCCGGCACTCGTCCTGCTCCATCCCCTCGGTGCCGACCGCCACGTCTGGGATCCGATCGTCCCGGCGCTCTCGTCACACCGGACGGTGCTGGCCGTCGACCTGCCTGGATTCGGGGCCACACCGCCGCTCACCGGGCCTCCCACCCCCGCGGCGCTCGCCGACGCTGTGGCGGCGGGCCTTGAGGAGTTGGACCTGCCCCGGGACACCGACGGCCGCGTCCACGTCGCCGGCAACTCCCTGGGCGGCTGGGTCGCGCTCGAGCTTGCGCTGCGAGGCACGGCCGCGAGCGTCACCGCGATCGCGCCCGCCGGCCTGTGGTCGGCGCCGCTGCTGCCCAAGGCAAGCCTCGGTCATCTGCTGGCGCGCGCGCTGGAGCCGATCGCGCTCGCCACGCTGGCCACCGGCGCCGGGCGCCGCGCGCTGCTCACCGGCTCGATCGTCCACCCGGAGCGGATGACGACGAGGCAGGCGCAGGCGCTGCTGCGTGCGTACGCGCGGGCGCCCGGGTTCGTCGCCGTCAACAACGCGATGCGGGCCGGGCACTTCGTGGAGCTCGACCGGATCACCGTGCCGGTGACGCTTGTCTGGCCCGACCACGACCGGCTGGTCAGCCGCCCCTCGGCGCTTCCGGAGCGAGTGCGCAGCGTCGAGCTGGAGGACGCCGGCCACATCCCGATGTGGGATGCGCCCGAGCGGTTGGTGCAGACGATGCTGGAGGGCTCTGCGGAGCCGCTGACCGAACCGGCCTGAGCGCGTCAGACCGCGGCGGGCGCCACGCCACGCTTGCTCTGCCGCAAGCAGAACGCCCCAGGCAGCCCGACGATCAGACACACCCCCGCGGCGATCAGCAACGTGTGGTGGACGACGCCGGCGGTGAGCGCTCCCGACAGCGCGACGCCGGCCAGCCCCGCCCCGACGGCCGCGCCGAGCAACCGCCCGACCGACAGCAGCGCCGAAGTGCGGCCGTGCGAAGCCTCCGGCGTGGCGTTCAGAGCCGCCCGTGAGACCGGCACGAACAACATGCCGAGCCCGAGCCCGACGGGGATCAGCGGCAGGATCGTGACCAGGTTGGAGAGCGGCACGCCCGGGATCCCGAGCACGAGCAGGCCGACCCCGGCGCCGATGAAGCCGAGTACGGTCGCCGGCCGCTCGCCGCGCGTGTCGACCAGGCGGCCGGCCAGTGGCGCGGCGCCGCCGACCAGCAGCGCGACGATGACGAGCGCGCTCGACGCGCCGAGCGCGGAGAAGTGAGCGGTCCGCTGCAGGTACTGCTCGGCGATGTAGAAGGCGCCGATCATCACCGCGAACGTGATCCCCGCGATCAGTGTCGCCGCGGCGACGATCCGGTTGGCGGCCGGGTCGGCGGGCCGGGGGACGACTCCATGCGGAGGGCCGGTCGCCGGATGGAGGCTCGCGGGAACCGCCCGGGCGACGCCGACCGCCGCTGCGGCCGTGAGCGGGACGAGCGCCCACCAGTCCGCCCGCCAGCCGAGCGTCACCGTGAGCAGGCCGCCGAGCAGCGGCCCCACGAGGTTCGAGGTACCTGCCGAGGCGCCCCAGATCCCGAGCGCCGCGCCGCGGCGCTCCGGCGGGAAGCCGCTGACCGCGCCGGCGAGAGCCGCCGGGCTGACGAGACCGGCACCGGCGCCCTGCACGATCCGCGCCACGATGAGCTCGGCGAACGTCTGGGAGAGCGCGCCGGCGATCGCCCCGATCGCGAACAGCGCCAGCCCCCAGAGCGCCAACCGTCGCGCACCGAGCCGATCAACGAGCTCGCCGCCGGGGATCAGCAACAGCGCGTACGAGCCGAAGTAGGCGCTCAGCACGACCGATGTGGTGGCGCCCGAGACGTGCAGGCCGCTCGCCAGCCGAGGCAACGCCACCGTGATCAGCGTGCCGTCAAGCTGCAGCAGCGCCGCGGCCGCGGTGCACGCGGCCAGCCGCGTCCACGCCGCGCGCGGGACTGCGGGGCGGTCGTCAGCTGGGCCCCCGCGCGAGCGGCGTCCGCGCGGGCGGTGGCGGGCGGGAGCGTCAGTCGAAGACGGCATCCACTCCAGTATCGCCGCTCACCGGGTTGGCGCCGCGCACCGGTCCGCGGACGAACATCTGACTCTTTTGAAGAATTTGCTCAATCACCCTGGAAATCCGGCGCGGAGATCTATCCTTTAATCCATGCCTCTCGGAACTCGTACATATCGGGGCGGCCCGCAGTCAGGCGGTTATGGCTACGGCGGCACGCTCACCCGCGACCAGAGTCGCGGCGTCTTCGGCCAGGTCATGGGCCTCGTCGCCCTGACTTTCGGCTGCGCGGCGCTCGGCGCCTACATCGGCCGTAACCTCGCCGGTGGCTCGGGCTTCCTGTTCCTGATCCTTGCGTTCGCGAGCATCTTCGGCCTCAACATCGCGGCGCGGCGCGGGCGTGAACAGCTCGCGATCGTGCTGCTGTTCGCCTTGGGGTTGTTCCTCGGCCTGTTCATCGCGCCGGTGATCGACTACTACACGTCGACCAACGCCGGCGTCGTCTATCAGGCGGCGGGCGCGACGGCCGGATTCACCGCGGCCCTCGGTGCGTTCGGCTATGCGACCCGACGCGATCTGGCGGTCTACTACCGCGCGTTCTTCTGGGCGCTGGTCGCCCTGATCGTGTTCGGCCTGATCACGCTGTTCGTGGTCATCCCGGGCTCGAACATCATCTACTGCCTGCTCGCACTCGGGATCTTCGCGTTCTTCACCGCGTTCGACTTCCAGCGACTGCGCGGAGCGGACATGACGATGGCGGTGCCGATCGCGGCATCGATCTTCCTCGACGTCTTCAACGTCTTCCTGCTGTTCCTGTCGCTGTTCGGCGGCGGCGGCACGCGCCGGAACTAGAAGACACCGTCCACGTGGGCGGCGGCGGGGCCGCCGCCCACCTCAGCCGGGGTGCTGGTCGTCGGGCACGTAGTGGCGCCCGCCGGCGGCGTCCTCCCAGACCCGCATGACGCGCCGGGTGCGGGGGTCGCGAAATCGCTCGTCGGTCGCCCGCCAGCCGTCGGCCGGGCGATCGGAGTCGGCATGGCCTCGGCCCCACCGCGGCCGTCCGGCCTCCGCGCCGGGCTGCGCGGAGCGCTCGCCGAATCCCGTCGCGTGTTCCGGGCGCCGCATTCCCAGAGGGAGCGCGGGCAGATCGGCGAGGACCGCCTCGGCCTGCTCAGCCCCTTTCGCCTCGCTCACGGCGACGACCCGTCGTTCGAGCTCCTCCAGATCGATGTGATCGGCCGCCGCATGGGCGCTCAGCAGCGAGAACAGGCGCTCGCGGTCCCGATCGCCGAACTGCGCGTCGCTCACGTGCGGTTCACCCCCGCGGGGCGAGCTTCACGGCGGTGCCGTAGGCGACGATCTCGGTGAGCTGCTGGCCGATCTCCGAGGAGTCGAAGCGGACGGCGAGCACGCCGTCGGCGCCGACGAGCCGTGCGTTGTCGACCAGCCGGTCGATCGCGTGACGGCGCGAGTCCTCCAGCAACTGCGTGTACTGGCTGACCTCGCCACGGCGCAGCGCCTTGAAGCCGGCGGCGACACCGCCGACGACGCCCATGCTCCGCACGACGAGCCCGTAGACGACCCCGAGGTTCCCGGTCACCGAGAGGTCCGGGAACTCGAACGCAGTCGTCATCGGAAGGCCGGACGAGACGTTGGCCGCATCGGCGGACATCGGCCACAAACCTACCGGTTCACGCACCGGCCCGTCGAGCCCGCGGCCGACGTTCGATGAGCGCGGTGGACAGGTCCAGGGCGCGATCCTTATCCACTCGGACAATGCCTCGAGGGCGCCGGTCACGGAGGATCCGGGCCGATGCCAGCCCAGATCATCGTCTCCTACGACGGGACCACAAACGACGACGACGCGCTGATGCTCGGGCGGATGCTCGCCGGCGCCGGCGCGAGCCTCTCGCTCGCCTACGTACGCCACATGCGCGAATTCGACCCACGGCGCGAGGAGATCGGCGAACATGACGCTCGCCGTCGCCTGGCCCATGGCGCGACATGGCTCGAAGAGCCCGACATCACCACGCACATCGTGGTCAATCCCTCGACCAGCGCCGGACTCGCGGAGCTGGCCGCGGCGGAGGGCGCGACGATGGTCGTGTTCGGCTCCGACTACCGGACCCCGCCAGGCCACGTGGAACCCCAGGGCTCAGCGCAGGGATTGCTGGACGGCGGAACGGTCGCGGTCGCGGTCGCCGCGGCGGGACTGCGCGCGGGGCCCCGCTACGCGCTCGCAACCGTGTCGGTCGCCGGTGAGACCGACGGCGCAGCCGCGCACACCGCTCAGGCGATCGCCGCCGCCACCGGAGCCGAGCTGGTGGTCGGTGAGCATGACGCCGACCTGATCGTCGTCGACTCACGCCCCGACGCCAGCCCGGGCCGGATCGCATTGGATGGGGCCACCCGCGGCCGCTTGAACTCCGCCCGGGGCTCGGTGCTCGTCGTGCCCCGCGGCGCCCCCCTCGAGTTCTGAGGATCCCCTCCGCCGTGCTGTGCCATCCGCTGCAGGCGGGCCGCGGACCGGTGCCTGCGTTCGTTCGCGGGGGGTTTATCCCTATGTCCAGACCACCCAGGGGTTTGCTGGACGCAGGGCTATGGGTCGCCCGTCACCGCCACGGTGTACTGGCGTCAGTCGGTGAAGGAGGGCCGGAATGTGACCGGTCGTCCGACCCGCCGCGGCCGTAAGCGACGGGCAACGTTCGGTCAGTTCCTCGAGCAACAAGGAGACAGTTACATGGGGTGGACGCCGTATCCAACGTGGCTCAGTCCCGGAAACAACGCCTGGCAGATGACGGCGGCGACGCTGGTCGGGCTGATGAGCGTTCCGGGGCTCGTCGTCCTCTACGGCGGCGTGATGCAGAAGCGGTGGTCGATCAACAGCATGATGTTGACCTTCACCGGGTTTGCGACGGTGCTCATCCTGTGGCTCCTGTGGGGGTTCAAGATGGGCTTCGGATCGCCGTGGCACGGACTCTCGAGCCACGGGTTCTTCGGGAACTTCATCGGGATCCCTGGCGAGATCCTCGGCCATAAGGCCGAACAGGGACAGGCCTCGATCCCGCTGGCGACGCTCGGGCCGGCGTTCCGCTTCCCGCAGGCAACGCTCGCGTACTTCCAGTTCGTGTTCGCGGGGATCACGCCGCTGTTGATGCTCGGCTCGGTGCTCGGGCGCATCAACCTCAAGGCCTGGATCCCGTTCGTGCTGCTGTGGTCGACGATCATCTACACGGTCGACGCGTTCACGATCTGGGGCGGCGGCTTCTTCGCCCAGCATGGCGCAGTCGACTTCTCCGGCGGCTACGTGATCCACATGTCGGCCGGTGTCTCGGGATTCGTCGCCGCGGCGGTGATCGGGCCGAGACTCCAGCGCGACAGGGAGATCGACGCCCCCAACAACGTCGCAATGGTCGCGATCGGGGCCGGGTTGCTGTGGATGGGCTGGAACGGGTTCAACGGCGGCGATCCGTACTTCGCCGGCGCGTCCGCCTCGGCAGCGGTGCTCAACACGAACCTGTGCACCGCGGTCGCGTTCATGGTGTGGGTCGGGATGGACTACCTCACCGGGCGCAAGCCGGGCCTGATCTCGGGAGTCAACGGCATGATCGTCGGCCTGGTGGCGATCACTCCGGCGGCCGGATACGTGAACGGGTTCGGTGCGGGCGCGATCGGGATCATCGCGTCGATCCTCGTGTACCTCGCGCTCAACTACATGAGCCGGATGCGGCCGTTCCGCAACGTCGACGACACGCTCGGCGTCTTCTACACCCACGGCATCGCCGGTCTGCTCGGCGGTCTGCTCACCGGAGTGTTCGCCGACCCGAACATGACGGTCTATCTCGGCCTCAAGAAGACGCCGTCGATCGCCGCCGCGCCGGGCCTCATCCATGGCAACTGGACGCTGCTGAAGTGGCAGGCGATCGCCGCGGCATTCGTGATCGCCTGGTCGGCAATCGGGACGTTCATCCTGCTCAAGCTCGTCGGCCTGTTCGTGCCGTTGCGAATGTCGGAGGAGAACATGGAGATCGGCGACACCGCCGAGCACGGCCACGAGGTGTACCCGTCCGACATCCCATCGCTCGGCTACCCCGCCGGCGTCCCGGGGATCGCGACGGGCGCCGGACAGACGACCAACGTATGACCCACCCACGCACGCGAATCGGCGACGGGACCGATGAGCATGCGGAACGCCGGCGCGTCTGAGGAGAGCGCGCCGGGACGCAGCGGCCGGGAGGCGGGCAGCACCACCTCCCGGCCAACGCCGCTGGCGCTCGTGTCCGACGCGGTCGCCGGCGGCGAGCTGCGCGATGCGGCCGAGACGGCCGCGCGAGCACTCGGCTGCCCGGTCGCGATCGCGATCCCGACGCTCGGGCCTCCGGCGATCGTCCCGGAGGGATCGGTCAACGACCCAACCGCCGCAGCGATCGCCGCCCACGCCGAACGGACCGTGGCCACAGGCGCCCCGCCGGACGACTCGCCGGCTGAGATCAGCGAAGCGGTTCCGATCCAGATCGCCGAGCAGGTCGTCGGCGTCGTCGCTGCGGTGGCTGTCAAGGGAGCGACCCGCGCGAGCGCGCGGGACCGCCATGCCTGGCTGCAGGCGACGGCGACCGCGGCGTCGGTCGCCGCCCTGATCCAGGAGCACGGACGACCCGCCCAACTGACCCCGGGAGCCGAGATCATCGCCGAGCTGTCGGCCGCCGAGCCGGGCGACCTCGCGGGCCTGCTGACCCGCGCCCGGCGAGCCGGCGTCGAGCTCCGGGGCGGAGCCGTGGCGCTCGCTGCGCACCGCAACGGAACGCACCGCGAGCGTGATGGCGGCGCGCCCGCCTCGGTCGAGAGACTCGCCCTGGGCCTTCCGTCCGAACCGGCGGCGCTGGTCGGTCTCCCGGCGCCGGGGCGGCTGCGGGCGCTCGTTCCGGTCTCGCGCGGAGCAGCCGCGACCGGTGCACAGGCCCTCGCCGAGGCGCTGCGAGCCGACGGCTGGACGGTCGCGCTGTCCGCGCCGCGACGCGATCCCTCCCTGCTGCGCCAAGCGCTGCGCGAGGCGGAGCTGCTCGGCGAGCTCTACGCCCATCATGCGCCGCCGCCCGGGCAGGAGGAGACCTATCGCCTGCTCATCGGGGTGTTGCTCCGAGATCCTGAGGAACTCGACGCGCTGCGCGAGCAGACGATCTCCCCGCTGGCCACCTACGACGCGCGCCACGACACCGAGCTGCTGGCGACGCTGCGGGCGTTCCTTGTGCACGACGGGTCGACGACCGGGACCGCCGAGGCGATGCGGTTACACCGCCACACGGTCGGGTATCGGCTGGCACGAGTGCACGAGGTCTCGGGTCTCTCCCCCTACGAGTCGACCGGGCGCGAGCGGCTGAGCCTCGGCCTCAAGGCGGAGCAGATCATCGCCGTCTCCCGAAAGATCACATAAAGTCAACTGACTTAGTAGGCTTTCGCTATCGCACCGGTTCACGGATATCTCGTCTGCGCCACGCAGCGCAGCGGCTCGACCCTCCTCTGCCGCCTGCTTGGTGAGACCGGGCTGGCAGGCCACCCGCAGGAGTACTTCGAGGCGACCGCCGAGACCGGGCGCCCTCCGCACCCGGGCGACTTCCTGGACGGACTGGAGCCGACGGGCCTCGGCATCCGCGACGACGTGCGACCGCCGCGGGCCCCCGGATACTCCTCGCTGGAGGGCGTGCCGGACTACCGCGCCCACCTCGCGCGGACGCTGGCCGACGGCACCGGGGAGAACGGGGTGTTCGGCGCCAAGATCATGTTCAACCAGATCGCCGAGGTCCATGCGCTCACCTCGACCCTGCCGGAGTACATCGGGCTGCACGGCGCGCCGCTGCTGCAGGCGCTGATCGGCAGCGAGGCTCCGCTCCGCTACGTGTGGGCACGGCGTGCCGACACGGTGCGCCAGGCGATCTCGATGTGGAAGGCCGTCCAGACCCGTTCGTGGCGCGGCGACGAGCGGGGCGACGCGCGTCGCCCGGAGTATCGCTTCGAGGCGATCGACCACCTGCGCGCTCGCTTCGAGGCCGACGAGACAGGCTGGGAGCGGTTCTTCGAGACACACGGAATCGAGCCCCTGGTGGTCCGCTACGAGGCCGATCTGGAGCGCGATCGCGCCGACACGATCCGCTCGGTGCTGCGCTTCATCGGAGTGCCCCCGCCACCCGACCTGGCCACGGCGACGCCACTGATGAGACAAGCCGACGCGCTGACCGAGGAATGGGTGGCCGCTTATCATCGCGACCGCGCCCAGCGCGGCCGACCCGCGGTCGTGCCGCTCGGCGCGCCGCGATCGTGACGCCTCAGACTCCGCCGAACATCCTCTATCTCAACTCGCACGACACCGGGCGGTACGTGCAGCCGTACGGCCACTCGGTGCCGACGCCGAACATTCAGTGGCTCGCCGACCAGGGTGTCCTGTTCCGCAACGCGTTCTGCGCGGCCCCCTCGTGCTCGGGCAGCCGCGCGGCGCTGCTCACGGGTAATTACTGCCACCAGAACGGGATGATGGGGCTCGCCCACCGCGGGTTCCGGCTGTTCGAGCCGCGCCACCACATCGTGCGAATGCTCTCCGACGCCGGGTACCGCACCGAGATGATCGGCGAGCAGCACGTCTCGGCCTCGCCTCAGACACTCGGTTACGACGTCGTCCACGAGATCTCCGACACAACCGTCAACTCGGTGGCTCCGGCCGCGATCCAGGCGCTGTCGAACGGGATCGAGCAGCCGTTCTTCATGTCGGTCGGCTTCTTCGAGACTCACCGCAGCTTCTTCGCGCCGAGCTCGGTGCGGGACCGCGTCTACTCGCTGCCGCCGCCGTTCCTCCCGGACACGCCGGAGATCCGGTCCGACATCGCGGCCTACAAGGCAAGCGCCCGCTCACTCGATCAGGGCGTCGGCGCCGTGCTGAACACGCTGCACGAGACCGGTCTTGACCGCAACACGCTTGTGATCTGCACCACCGACCACGGCCTCGCGTTCCCGACGGCGAAGGCGAGCCTGCTCGATCGCGGGATCGGGGTGATGCTGATCATGCGGGGGCCGGGCATGCCTCCCGGTAGCGCGCACGACGAGCTCGTCAGCCAGCTCGACATCTACCCGACGATCTGTGAGGTCGCGGGCATCGCGCCGCCGCCGTGGCTCGAGGGCCGCTCGGTGATCGACCTGGTATCGGGAGCCGAAGCGCCGGGAACGCGCAGCGAGATCTTCTCCGAGCTCACCTTCCACGCGGCGTACGAGCCGCAGCGCGCGATCCGCACCGAGCGCTTCAAGTACGTGCGACGGTTCGACGAGTACCCGTTCCCGGTGCTGCCCAACTGCGACGACTCGCCGAGCAAGGACGCCTACCTGGCGCGCGGCTGGGCAACGCGGCCGGTCGCCCGCGAGCGCCTGCACGACCTGTTCTTCAACCCGGGCGAAGGACGCAACTCGATCGATGATCCCGCGTACGCCGATGTGCTCGCCGATCTGCGCGAGCGCCTGGAGCGGTGGATGGTTCAGACCGATGACCCGCTGTTGGACGGTCCGGTCCCCGCTCCCGCCGGCGCTCGGATCAACCGCCAGGATCAGCGCTCGGCAGAGGAGCCGACGACGGCCGCCGAGCAGCTCAGCTGAGCACGAGCTCGGCGGCGGTGCGCAGAGTCGCGGGATCGCCGGCGATCAGCAGGGTCGTGGCCAGCGACTCTCGCCACGCCTCGAGGTCGTGCCGGAGCTTGTCGGCGGGGCCGATGAGCGTGAGCTGCTCCAGCAACGTGCGCGGAAGCGCCGCCGCTGCCTCCTGCTTCCTGCCGGCCAGGTACAGGTCCTGGACCTCGGCGATCTCGGCTTCGTAGCCCATCCGGATGGGGACGTTGGCGTGAAAGTTGGCGCCCTTCGCCCCCATGCCGCCGAAGTACAGCGCGTAGAACGGGCGCACCGCATCAAGGGCCGCGTCGACATCCTCGGTGACGATGAACGGCACCTGGGCGGCGACGTCGAACTCCGCGGCCGGCCGATGCGCCGCCGGGCGGCCGAGCCCCTCTCCGAGCGCCTCGCGGTAGTACCCGTCGTGGTGCGGTGAATAGAAGAGCGCGAGCCAGCCGTCGCAGAGCTCGCCGGCCATCGCGATGTTCTTGGGGCCCTCGGCGGCCAGATAGATCGGGATCTGCGACCGCAACGGATGGATGCTCGACTTCAGCGGCTTGCCGAGGCCCGTCCCGCCGGGATAGGGCAACGGATAGTGCGGGCCGTCGCTGGTGACCGGTCCCTCGCGCGCGAAGATCTCACGGACGATCGAGATGTACTCCCGCATCCGCGCCAGCGGCTTGGCGAACGGCTGGCCGTACCAGCCCTCCACGACCTGCGGTCCGGAGACCCCGAGCCCGAGCACCATCCGGCCGCCGGACAGATGGTCGAGCGACATCGCGGCCATCGCGGTGGCGGCCGGCGTCCGGGCGGAGATCTGAGCGATCGCCGTGCCGAGCTTGATCGTGGATGTCGCGGCGCCCCACCAGGCGAGCGGAGTGAGCACATCCGACCCGTAGGCCTCGGCGGTCCAGACCGAGTCGAAACCGAGACGCTCGGCCTCGAGCACCGTCTCCTGAGCGCCCGGCGGCGGCCCGCCGCCCCAGTATCCGAGCATCAGCCCGAGTTTCAGATCGTGCGCCATGGCGCGGACACCCTACCGGCCGCGGCCGAGCACGCGCTGCCACCAGGGAGGCGGCAGCTCGCCCGCCGCCCGGCGGCGATCCCGCTCGGCGCGCTCGTACTCCTCGCGGGTCGGCAGGCGTCCTTCGCGGCGGGCCTTCATCACGCACTCGCTGTGGGCGTGGCGGCGACGCTCCGCGTCATCCTCGGGCTTGATCAGCACGTGGTCCATGAGCGCCGGGAGCCGGCCGCCGCACAGCGGGCAGCGGTACGTCGCGGGCTTGAGGTTGCGCGCCGGGCGGATCGTCCACCAGCGCGGCGCAGGGGTGCTCGCGGATCGCTTGGCCACCCTCTGAGTATCGTCCGCCCCAATGGATCACCGCGACGAACGCATCATCATCGAGACCGACCGCCACCGGATCACCGGCGTCCTTCGGATGCCGGCGGACGGGTATCGCAGCCGTCTCACCGACTATCTCAATGCCTCCGAGCGCGCCTTCGTGGCGCTCACCGATGTCGAGGTCGCCGCCATCCGGGGCGAGCCGCGAATCGAGCACCGGCCCTTCCTTGCGCTCTCGCTCCGCCACATCGTGCTCGCGATGCCGGCCGACGAGAGCACCACAGCCGCGCTGTAAGGGCACCCTTACTTTCAGGCTCGCCAGGCCGCCCCGGCGGCTATGATTGCTGGTCGAGATGGCCAGCGATCAGCACGCCAGCGACCTGAACGGGCTGAGCCGCAGCGAGGTGCTGCGGGCCTCCCCACGGATGTTCGACTCCGACATCCTCGACCGGCTCTCCCGGGTCCACCCAGCCGTGCCACCGATCATCTTCGTGCCGGTCATCACCGCGCTCCTGGTCCTCGGGTTCATTCACGGCGCCGGGGCGTGGACGGTCGCCTGGATCGCCGGCGGCTATGTGTTCTGGACACTCACCGAGTACTGGCTGCATCGCATCGTCTTCCACTTCGAGCCCGAGGGCGGGATCGGCGCCAAGCTGCACTGGATCATCCATGGTGTCCACCATGACCACCCGAACGACCCGATGCGCCTGGTGATGCCGCCGTCGGTCTCGATCCCGCTGGCGGCGCTCTTCCTCTGGGTCTTCTCGCTCGTGCTCGGGACGCCCGGCTGGCTGCCCTTCGGGGCGGGATTCCTCGCGGGCTACCTCGCCTACGACATGCTGCACTATCACGTGCACCATCACCGGCCCACGACGGCGCTCGGCCGGCGGCTGCGCGAGCTGCACATGCGTCACCACTTCCAGGACCACGAGCGCGGCTACGGCGTCAGCGCCCCGTTCTGGGACCACGTGTTCGGCACCGCGCCGGGCAAGCGCACCGGCGCCTGACCTCTCATCCGTCTGGAGCGCCGCGCCAGGCCCCTCGGGGCTCGCGCCGACCCTCCGGGGACTCACAGACGCGCGACGACGCAGACGCGCGAATCGTCAAGCGGAGGGGGCGGGATTCGAACCCGCGGTCCGGGGTTGCCGGACTCCGGTTTTCAAGACCGGTGCATTCGACCGCTCTGCCACCCCTCCGGGGCGAGTCGCGATGGTAGCCCGAGCATGCTGTTCTACACTGGCCGAACCTCCGGAGAGGTGGCCGAGTGGCTGAAGGCACTCGCCTGCTAAGCGAGTATGGGGGGAAACCTCTATCGCGGGTTCGAATCCCGCCCTCTCCGTTCCAAGCACCCGGTCCGGCTCGGCAGGCGCACCCGGGGATCCAGCCGTCGCGGCTACAATCCGTCGCCTTGCGCCCGTAGCTCAGCTGGATAGAGCGTCGGTCTACGGAACCGAAGGTCGGGAGTTCGAATCTCTCCGGGCGCGCTCACAAAAGCCCTGCATAGCGGGGCTTTTGACGTTGATGGACGACGATCGCCGCCTCCTTCGCGGTCACACACCTCACCCTCGCTCGATCAGGACTCCGGTCGGTTCACACAGGCGTGGCGGTCCCTTCCGGTCATGCGTACGCGGTTCGTCGGACGTCCCTGCGGCGGGCGCGCACCGCGTGTGCGTGGAGGGTGGGTCGGCCGCTGGAGCGGTCGATGAGCCTCGGGGCAGTCGTGCTCGCAGTTGGTCGCAAGCGTCCGGGACGGCGCCCGAAACGACCTTCCCCACGCGGGATGCGGTCGATAGTCAGACGGCTGAGGCTGTCGCGTCAAATGGGTCTGGGTCTGTCCGGGGGGTTAAGACTCTTTGGGGTATGGCTCAGAGCTTTCTGTCGTGTGATCGTGAGCAGGTGTTGTTGTTGCCGCCGGATCTGGCGGACTGGTTGCCGGAGGGTCACTTGGCGCGGTTTGTGATCGAGACGGTCGGTGAGCTTGATCTCGAAGCGGTGTATGGGTATTACCGTCGGGACGGTCGGGGTCGTCCGGCGCATGATCCGTCGATGATGGTCGCGTTGGTGCTGTATGCGTATGCGGTCGGGGTGACGACGTCGCGGGCGATCGAGCGTCGGTGTGTGGAGGATGTGGCGTTCAGGGTCATCAGCGCGAACCGAGCGCCTGATCACGCGACGATCGCGCGGTTTTTGATCCGGCATCAGGCCGCGATCTCAGCGTTGTTCTTTGACGTGCTGGCGCTCTGTCAGCGGGCGGGGATGCTGCATGTGGGGACGGTCGCGGTCGACTCGACCAAGCTGGCGGCCAACGCGTCGCTGGGGCAGAACTACAGCTTTGACGGTTTGCGGGCGGAGGCGGAGCGGATTGTCGGTGAGGCGATCGAGAACGACCGTCGCGAGGATGAGCTCTATGGCGAGAGCCGCGGCGATGAGCTGCCTGAGGAGCTGGCGGACCCAGCGACGCGCAAAGCGCGGATCAAGGAACTGTTGGAGCAGGCCCGCCGCGAACGCGAGGCCATCGAGGCTGAGCGGCAGGAGATGCTCGATCGCGAGGCCGAACGCCAGGCCCGGCCGGTCGGGCAACGCCGCGCGGGAGCGCGGCCGCTGCCGGGCCTCTCCAAGGAGCAGCAGCGGTTGTTAGCCAAGAAATACAACGTGACCGATCCCGATTCCGGGATCGTGCAGCATCGCAAGATGCGGTTGCAGGGCTACAACGTCCAGACCGCGGTCGCGGATGGGCAGGTGATCCTCGCCACTCGGGTGACCGGGATCGCCAGTGATGCCGGTCAGCTGCTGCCAACGGTGCAGGCCGCGCAGAACAGCCTGCGGCGCATCGCCGCTGACACCCCGATCACGCAGGTGGTGGCCGACCGCGGCTACTGGCACTACCGACAGCTCACCGAACTGACCGACCGTGGCCTGCGGGTGCTGATTCCTCCCAAGCGCGATGTTCGCCGCGGCGCCGCAGAGATGCAGGCCCTGCTCGACGATCCAGCCGGCCATCAGGACTACCTGCGCCGCCAGCAGATCATCGAGCCCGTGTTCGCGCACTGGAAGCACATCCGCAAGATCACCCGTGTCTGGCGACGCGGCAGACAGGCCGTGCAGGCCGAGGTCGACCTCATCGCCACCACCCACAACCTCCTCAAGCTCTACCGAGCCACCCCCGCGCTCGCCTAAACACCCCCCGGGGCCAACAGCACCCCGCCGCCGACCGCCCCAACGACCGGACCCCAACCGGTATCCGATGCCCGCCCTCATTTGAGCGACAGCCTCGCTCGTCTGACTATCGCCCACCGTTGTGAACGCGAGCGCCAACGCCAACGCGGAAAGCTGCAGGGAGGTCTCCGTGCCTACGCGAAATGTGAGTCTCCGAGGCGCATGCGGCCGAGGATCGCTGACTCCCTGCCTCGAGGCTCAGGCGAGCGCAGTGCCTGGTGTTTGGGCGTCGGCGGCCTTCGGGGCTTGCCGGTTGGTCGTCAGCGGCGGTGCGGGGAGGGGAAGCGGTAGACGGCGGCTTGGATGCGGCCATGCTCGGTTCGCCAGGCGATCACTGCCTCCCGTCGGCTGGTCACGATCGCTTGCGGGCTGGTCCGAGGAAAGGTCCCAGCCGGCGCGAGCTCGTGAATTGAGAAGTGCCGGCTGCCGGTGGTGCGGACGGCCGCGCGGAGCGAGCCGTCGTCGCCGACGAGCGGAATGAACTGGTCACCGGCCGCGTCGGTGTCGACGGCGAGGGTCGTGCCGGCCGGCGGCGTGCGAAAGCCCGAGGCGATTAGCCGTCCGCGACCGAGCGAGAGGGAACGTCTGCGCCCGCGGAACCACGCCTTCAACGTGCAGTGAGCTGACGAGTAGTGGTGGCAGACCACGACCAGGACGTCGCCGGGACCGTCGATCGTCTGAATTGTCTCCTCGCGTGTGCTGCGGGCCAGCAGCCGCCGGGGCCGGCCGAGGCGGCCGTGCACATCGGCGCGCATGGCCATCACGTTGCAGTCCTCGCCGAGGTACCGGCACGAGGACCAGCTGGCGGTCAGCTGGCCGCGGCGCTGCACATAGGGCGCGTTGAGCACGGCTGTCGCCCCGGGGGGCACCGACTTCGCGGCGCTCACCCTCCCGACCACGCGTGATCGACCGAGACGACCGTGACGACCGACTGCCAGGGCCACGCCGCCGTGCGCCCAGCCGAGGATCCTCGAGACGGCGACCTCGCCGTCACCGGCAGCCGCGACTGCGTACTGACACCCTCTGCACGGCAGCGCCCGATCGAGCGACACCCGACCGAGAGCGGGACGACGCAGGATCCGCAACGTGTTCTTGGAGGTGTGCTTGCACGAGCGGTCGGCGGCGAGGAACGCCGTGCCGAGAGCGTCGACGGCCAACGGCTCGCCCGTCGAGCCCCCGCAGGCGATCCGCCCGATCGTCTGCGGATCAGAGAAGCGACGCGCGCCCGCGGCCAGGACCGACACCCGCTCGGACTGGATGTTGTCGTGGTTGGGCGCGATGTCGGCGATGACCTCGCCGCGCGAGGTGGTGGCGAACGTGGCGCTCCCCACCGCGCCGTTGCCGGCGATACCGGGCACCAGAGTCTGCGGCGCGGACAACCCGGCGCCAGCGTGGGGCTGAACCTGCGCGATGATCGATGCGTTGGGGTCTGAGGCGAACACGACCGCGGAGCGCCCCGGCAGCGCAAGCCCGTACAGAAACGGATACCTCGGAGGATCAAAGCTCGCCGGTCCGCGCGGCGGGCGCGGACCGCCGATCGTCAACGAACGAAGCCGGCCGAACCCACCCTCAAAGCTTCGGCGGGTGAGCTCAACCGTGTTGACCGGTCCCTGAAACGCAAGCGCCACCGCCCCGTGAGGGCCGGCGGCCAATTGCACGGGTGACGCTGGATCCCGGTCTGAGTATCCGGGAACGCCCGTCGCGAGTGTCCGGACCGGACTCCACCAAGCCGCCGACGCCGCCCCCGCGACCACAGCCATGGCCACGCAGACGAAAGCGACCACGATGGAGAGGCGCAGTCGTGAGGAGCCGATCATGCCGCTCATCTCAACCAACACCTCAGCAAGGACGGCGGTGCGCTCACGCTCCGCAACACGGACGTCTCCTGCCATGTGTGGAGTCTCGGACATGGTGACCTGCCCGATTCTGCCAACCGCACCAACAGCCGGCGGTCGCCGATCCTCTCGTAGGCTGGCGACTGATGATCCTGTCGCCCGCCAAAGAGATCTATCAGCGCTCGCGTCCGGAGGGGTAGTCGCGCAGTCGCACGACAGCCTGTAGTTCCCTCGCGACGAGCGGCTGTGGATCACCTTCGATCTCGAGCCAGCCAAGAGCGAGGCGACCACGATGATCATCCGCGGCCGCACGTCACAGAGCGTCCGCAGAAAACTCGCCAAGCTTGGTTCCTCCTGAGCGCGCGAGCTACCACCACGTCGGGGAGCGCGCGTCGGAGCAGCGGTCGCGCGCCGACCGCCCGCAGGCGGCTGATCGCCACCTGCTCAAACGCGACGGCCGCCTCGGCGTCGCGGCGTCTTTGCGCCTGCTCGGCCCGCAGCCGTTCGCGGCCGGCCGGCAACAGCGGCGGCGCGCAGGCAGGGGGCAGCGCCCCGCACCACGCCTGCAGCTCCTCGATCGTCGCTTCGTCCTGAAGCCCGAGCGCCGCCTCGACGCAAATGCCATACGCCTCGGCGCGCACGTGACGCTTGATGGCATTGCGATGAGGACCCGCCGGCCCACCGGGGTCAGGCGCGGGTGGAGTTGGAGCTCGAGGGCACGTGGGTGCATGCACCTCATGTCGGGCAACTCA
>CAVSSZ010000007.1:0-879836 GCA_963730725.1 uncultured Solirubrobacteraceae bacterium
CCCGCGACCGGGTCCTGAGAGTTGCGGCCGGTCTGCGACCCGCACCCAGCACGAGCAGCATCTCACCCACAACGGGCGGCACGGAGTCATCGCTCACTGGTCGGAGCGCCGGGCACCTGCGTTGTCCGAGGTCGGGTCAGCACGATGAACCGGCGTTCGCCGACGCGATGCTCGTCGGCGACCGAGAATCCAGCGCGCTGCGCTGCGGCGAGCGAGCGATGATTGCAGTCGAGGACCACGGCGCGCAGGACAGATCCTGTCAGCACGCCTCCCGCCTCGAGAGAATCGACCACGGCGGGCAGAAGCCAGCGGCTCAGCCCGCGGCCGACACGGCCGGGGGCCAGTCCGATCCCGACATCGTCGACGCCGGCCATCGCCGGAAGGCCCTTGACCCGGGCGTCCGGCCCGACGCAGACGTAGCCGACGTACTCGCCGTCGAGGCGGATCGAGTGGTAATGGTTGGCCGGGTCGAGCATGGCCGTGATCGCGGCGGTCGTGCCGTTGTAGATCGCGAGCTCCGGCGCGTAGCGCCAGCGCGAGGTCAACGCGGCTTCCTCCCGTGTGAGCGGCGCAAGCCGCAGCCGTGGGGCCGGATCGTTCCTCACCACAGCTCGCGACGGTACCCGCCTCGAGAAGCCTCGTCGCGCCGGCGGCTTGGGCACGATGCGGCTGTCCTGTCGTGCCTCTCGGGTAGAGTTCGCGCTCGCCGGCTTCCCGGGAGGCGACGGTCCGGTTCGAGCCGCGGCCGAGACTGTGCGGGGGCCGCGGCCGTCGTCGTTCGCGCTCGGGCGCGATCCGGCAACCACGCAGTCTGCAAAGGAGTACACCCGTGACTTCACAGAGTCCCGTCGATGGTGAACCTGCGGCCGAGCGGCCGCGCGTGGTGGTGATCGGCGCGGGGCCGGCTGGTCTCACCGCGGCGTATGTGCTGGCGACTCGCTACGGGATGCGCGCGACGGTGCTGGAGGCCGACGACATGGTCGGGGGGATCAGCCGCAGTGTGGAGCGCGACGGCTATCGCTTCGATCTCGGCGGGCATCGGTTCTTCACCAAGGTCGCCGAGGTCGAGGCGCTGTGGCACGAGATCCTGCCCGACGAGGACTTCATGTTGCGTCCTCGGATGAGTCGGATCTTCTACCGCGGCAAGTACTACGACTATCCCCTGCGGGCGACCAACGCGCTGCGCAACCTCGGTCCGGTCGAGACCGTCCGCGCTCTGGCCTCCTATGCATGGGCGCGCATCCGTCCCCCGAAGCATCAGGACACGCTGGAGGATTGGGTCGTCGCGCGGTTTGGCTGGCGGCTCTACAGCCACTTCTTCAAGACCTACAACGAGAAGCTGTGGGGCGTGCCGGTCTCAAAGCTCCCGGCCGACTTCGCGGCGCAGCGGATCAAGAACCTCTCCCTGATGAACGCGGCGATCAACGCGGTGATGCCACGTCGCGGCCAGACCGACATCACTTCGCTGATCGAGCAGTTCCAATATCCGAAGTACGGGCCGGGGATGATGTGGGAGCGCTGCCGCGACCTCATCAAGGCCCAAGGCGGCGAGATCGTGATGAACACGAAGGTCATCGGTATTGAGAACGCCGAAGGGTCTGGCTATACGGTGGTGACCAGCGGACCGGATGGAGTGCAGCATCGCTACTCCTGCGATCACGTCATCTCCTCGATGCCGCTCTCAGCGCTCGCCCGCGCAATGAACCCGCCGCCAGCAGTCCAGGCGGCCGCCGACGACCTGCGCTACCGGGACTATCTCACCGTCGCGCTCGTCGTTCCCGAATCGGTCGGTTTTCCCGACAACTGGATCTACATCCACGCGCTTGAAGTCAAGGTCGGGCGCATCCAGAACTACGGGGTGTGGTCGCCGTACCTGGTCAAGGAGGGCCGGACCTGCCTGGGCATGGAGTACTTCGTCTTCGAGGGCGACGAGACCTGGAATACGTCCGACGATCAGCTCATCGCCCAGGCCACGCGCGAGCTGGAATTCCTCGGCCTCGCGGCCCCTGGTCAGGTCGAGGCCGGTTACGTCGTGCGCGTTCCGAAGGCCTACCCGTTCTATGACCAGCGCTACAAGGACAACGTGGCAACGATCGTCGACTGGCTCAACCAAGCCGCACCCAACGTTCATCCCGTCGGTCGCAACGGCATGCACCGCTACAACAACCAGGACCACTCGATGTACACCGCGATGCTCACCGCGGAGAACATCGCGACGGGCACCACGCATGACGTCTGGAACGTCAACGTCGAAGAGGAGTATCACGAGACGACGAGCGCGACGAGGCCGTCCTCCGGCGGAGCCCACGGAACCGGACGAGACGCTCCGGTCATCCCGCGCGAGCACTACGGCGCAGACCACCCCCTGAACCGAGCTCAACAGGTCGGCGCGAGCGCGATCGCCGCAGAAGACGAGCGCCGGCCAACAGCTGACGAGACCGGATAGGACTCCGAGGAGCTCGGCGTACCGGCGCCGCATCCGGACCTGCACGCCTACGAACCACACGATGTGCTGGCCGCCGAGGAGTTCGAGATGGGCGCCGCCGACCCGGCGCTGCACCACGGCCCGCCGCAGATCCCCGAGGATCCGAGCGGGAGCATCGAACCCCATGACGTCCTCGCCGCTGAGGATTTCCCGGTACCAGCCGGCCACCAGTGAGGAGCAGCAGCGGAGCCCCGTGCGTACGCTCGTCCGGCGGTACTGCCTCGGACGAACGGTTCGCCACGGCAGCGCCACCAGCTCTGTTCGGACCTGTCGCGCGGGCTCGTTGAGGGAGCCCTGGTGCGGCCGTCCGGCGCAGCCCTGGGAGTGCGAAGATCTTTCCGTGTCCGTTGGGAGAGGCGAGTCCGCTGTCGTGGTGCCAGTGGCGGCGGTTGAGCCGGTCGTTTCGAGGTGGCGGCGGGGATTCGACACCTCTGCCGCGGCAGGGATGCCGGCACACGTCACCGTGCTCTACCCGTTCCTCCCCGAGCAGCGGCTCGACGCCACGGTCATCGGTCAGCTGCGCGAGGTCTGTGCAGCGGTACCGGCCCAAGACGTCTCCTTCAGGCAGACCGGGAGATTTCCCGGCGTGCTCTATCTCGCTCCAGAGCCAGCCAGTGGGTTTCGGGATCTCACCACCGCCATCGCCGAACGTTGGCCTGAAACCCCGCCCTACGGTGGCGCATTCGACGAGATCATCCCGCATCTCACCGTCGCCCACAGCGTCGGCGAGGATGTGCTGGACGAGGTGGCGGCCGAGTTACACGTTCGGTTGCCCGTGCAATCGCGCCTCCTCGAGGCAGCCCTGTTCGTCTTCGACGGCGAGCAATGGCAGCTTCAAGAGCGACTGCCGTTCCGCGGAGACCTCACCCGCCGGCCGGGACGCGTGCCGCGGCAGACAATGGAGCAACGACTTCCGTGAGCGGTCGGCTGCCAGAAGATATCGCGGGGCCCGGTTCGCTGAGGTTGCGCCGCTGGAGGTGTGACGACGCCGAGCGCCTTGGCGAGGCTGTGACCGACAGCATCGAGCACCTTCGTCCGTGGATGCCGTGGATTGCCCACGAGCCGCTGTCGGTCACCGAGCGTCAGGCGCTGATCGAGAGCTGGCATCAAGACTGGCTCGCCGGCGGAGATGTCGTGATGGGCGTGTTCGTCGATGGTGCCGTCGCCGGAGGCTGCGGCCTGCACCGCAGGATCGGTCCGGGCGGACTTGAGATCGGCTACTGGACAGCGCGACGGTTTCTGCGCCAGGGGGTGGCGACCACCGCCGCCGGCCTGCTGGCTGACGCCGCGTTCTCAGACCCCGGGATCGAGCGCCTGGAGATCCATCACGACCTGGCTAACCAGGCCAGCGGCGGTGTGCCGCGCAAACTCGGCTTTCGTTGTGTTCGAAGATTGCCTGACGAAATTCAGGCGCCCGGCGAGTCCGGCATCTCATGCGAGTGGCGGATGACAAGTGACCAGTGGCGCGCGCTGCGAGCAGATCGCGGCTGAGCACCGCAACTGCCATCGTTGCGCACGGGGCACCTCGGCGCTCGCTGCCGCCGCGACCCCGTGCGCAAGCTGACGAAGGTCAGCTGTTGCCGCTATCGGTCGAGCTAGCAGAGCTGGAGCGGGGTCCGACGACGCAGGTCACGGCGCCGGTGACGCCGGTGTTGTCGGCGTCGTTGGTGACGACACTGAGCTTGATGGGCGGATTCGGCGCGCTCGCGCCGGGAGCTGCGGTGCAGTTCTCCACCCCTCGGTTGGCCGTCGGATGGGGGTTGGGGTAGAGGGTGATCTGCTCGTTGATGCCCATCGCGGCGAGCTTCTGGTTCGCCTGGCCGAGGTCCTCCTGGCTGTTGAGCTGCACCAGCACCGAGCCGTCGTTGTGCTCTGTGATGGCAAACGCCTGTGTTGGAGCGGCCGCACCGCCGGCGCTCAGGGCGAGCAGCAGGCCTGCGCCGATGCCCACCAGCCCCAGTGAGCTGCCCGCGAGCACGCGAGGGCGGCGCAGGACCCGGGCCCTATCTCCCCGACGGGGCGGCCATTCGGCCTGGTCAAGCGTGTCTCCGTGCTCATGCATGACTTGCCTCAACAGGTTCTCTTCGTAGTTGCTCATCGACTTGTCATTCCTTTCTTCAGCCGTGACCGCGCCCTGGACAACCGCTTGCGTAACGCGACATGTGAGACCCCCAGGGCCTGGGCCGCCTCCTTCGGAGTGAGCTCTTCGAGGTCGACGAGCTCAATCGCTTCCCGCTCGTGAACGGGCAACTGCGCACAGCGCCGTAACAGTGCAGCGCCCTCGCGCTCAGCATCGATCCGCTCGGTCAGCTGGTCGATCTCGTCCTCGTCAAGCGCCCGGTGGCCTTCAAGTCGCATCACGGCATCACGTCCGCTGGCCGACTGCTCGCAGTGGCGGGCGAACACCCGAGAGGCGATGCCCAGGAGCCATGCCCGATCCGATCCCCTCCGGGGGTCGTACCCGGCGAAGCCGCTCACCGCGCGGACGATGGTCTCAGAAGTGAGATCAGCGACCGTCTGTGGCTCCCGGCAGCGACGTGCGAAGTAGCGGGTCAGCACGCCGATGTTGCGGCGATAGACGCGCTCGAACTCCTCACGCGCCGTCGAGCTCGGCGGCCGTCTCGGCGGCCGGACCTCGACCGCGACCGCAGCCGGTCGCTCTGGCATCGTCCTCCCCAGGACGTGAGATTCAGTGCTCATATCTCCAGTTGCGCGGTTTGCCAAAACGAGTGACCGGGCCGACCTGCACCGCGCCGTCTGGAACCTGGCAGCTCGCAGGCTCCGAGCGCCGGAACCCCAGAAGCAGTGAGCCGCCGCCCTCCGCGAGGACCTCGGCACACCCACCGCCGCCGCAGGCGCTGCGTCCCGCGGAGAGGACGGAGCTATTCGCCTGGCGTTCTGCGGACGTGTTGGACCGGAGCGGTTCCAAACGAGGACCAGGACCCGCCCCAGCTCCCGCCGCCGTGCGAGGCCCCCTGGCCGGGAAACATCTCTCGCGCGCGTCCGGCTGCGTCGATCAGCACCTTCCCGTCGATGTCGACGCGCGTGAGCGCGATCTCCGCGGCGGGCCATTCACATACGAAACCGAGCGGTCCGGCTGGTGGCAGCGGCCACACCCAGAAGTCCTGGTGCCAGCGGCCTCCGCCCCCTCCGCCGCCCATGCCCCACAGCACCGGGCCGTCGGGCTCATCGAGACCGTGGCCGCGGCCGCCGACGTTGCTGACCCGTCGTCCGTCGGCGAATTCGATGCCGAACCGCAGCATCGACTCATAGCTGCTCGAGCGACCCGGTCGGTGATAGATGCCGTTGAGCGACGGGTCAAGCTCCTCGGCGTCTGGCGCGACGAGCACTCGAACCTCGAGCTCGAGGCCCGTCGGATACGCGGCGCACCGTCCGAGGTACACCGCAGCCCGCTCGCTTCCGGCGAGAACGACCTCTAACGCGACCGTCCCTGGGAGCACCCCGTAGGGCGGTCCCGCCCACGGCGGCTGCGGCGGTCTCGGCTGCGGATCCTCGACCGGCGCCGGCGGCTTGAAGAAGCCCTCAGACACAGAGCAAGGCTAACCGACGAGCGCCCCCGAGCAGAGGAGCACCTGCCCCCCGGCGACTGCCCTCGCGTGTCCGAGCGGACGACCGCGGACGCGCGCTCGGCGACGTTTCCGACCTTCCGCGTGTGATCAGCCGCCAGCCGTCGCCGCTCGAGTTCGGCGTTGACCGGGCCAGCGGTCGCCCGCTGCTCAGTCGCGCTTGCGGCTCAGCGCGTTACGGAGACGGTCGGCCAACCGTCCGATCCGGCCGCGCGGCGTCAGAACATCACCGTGGGCCCGCTGGTAGTGCCGAGCGGCCGCTTCGGACTCGGCGCGACTGCCAGCCGCACTTTCAAATCCGGAACTGGAAGGGGGTGGTGGTGCACCGAAGCTCATGCGACTCCTTTGGTCTCGCGGCAAACGGTACTCCCCGCCTGCTCGATTGCCCACAGGACCCTGCCGGCGGGCCTCGGCTCTCTCCGCGCCGGGAGTGTGCCGGCGGGTTGTCGTACGGTCAAGCCATGGCAACGACCGCAGAGAACCCGTCTCTCGATGACTGGTTGCCGCATCCCACAGTGCGTGTCGCCCATCATCGCGAGAGCATCGCGGCGGCCGACCGGCTCTGGCACGAGGCGTCGCTGCTGAAGCTGGATGACTGCGCCGCGCTCGGGCGCCTTGTGCGGTGGAAGATCCCGGGTCTCGAGCCGCGGTTGACCTTTGATCGGATGCTGCGCGAGGCGCCGTTTGTGCTGCTGCACGAAAGTCCGCACCGAGTCCTCAGCGGTCTGGCCGGCCGAATCTGGACGCTCCATCGCGACTATCCGCAGCTGTCCGGCCCGGACGCCTACCGGGCCTGGGAGACGGCCGGCACTGCGCGGGTGCTGTTCGGCATCTGGGTCGATTGCCTGCCGTCGGGCTCGCGCCTGACCGTCGAAGTGCGCATCCAGGCTCTCGGTATCAAGGGACGGCTCGGCGTGACCGCGCTTGGCCCGCTGATCCGGAGCTGTGAGCATCTGCTCGGTGCCGAGGCGCTCCGAGCGGCCGCTCACCACGCCGAGGAGCCCACCTGACCACCCAAGCACGCGTCGCTGTGCGTCTGTCCCAGGCCGTGGATCGGCGGTGATGAGAGCGGCAGCGCGAGCGGGCGACTTGCGGGCGGTCGCCGTGGTGTGGCGCGGAAATGGGTAGATACACGAGATGCAAACTTCGTCTGAAGTCCCCGAGCCGATCACTCCGCCCGTCAGCCCGGGTGAGGCGCCGCCGCAGGAACTGCCGGAAGGACCGGACCCGGAGATCGTGCCGGACTATCCCCCGCCGGAGGAGGAGCCGCAGCCAGCGGTGCTTCCGGACCAGCCCCGCGAGCCGCTTCCGGCGGAGGATCCACCGCCGGTGGAGCCAGAGCCTGAGCAGCCGCCGCCCGAGGAAGATCCCGTCCCGGCCTAGCCTCGGGACGTCGTCGCGGACGCTCGCTCCCAGTTCGCAGAGCAATCGGGCGACCGTCGTCGGCGCTGAGCCGGGTGTTGCCAGCGCTGGTCGCGGGATGCGCTTTCCGCTCCGGTGTCCCGATGCGTGGATTCTGTTCGTCGAGGGGAAGGAGGGCCGATCGGATCCACCTGCAACCCCCAAGGAGATGTGATGCCTGAATACCTGATCTTCTTCAACGACGAATGGGTCACCGAGACCACCGACGCGGGATGGCGGCAGCGGTCACGCGACGTACGGGCTGTGGTGGAGGAGATGAAGGCGGCTGGGGTCTTCATCTTCACCGGTGGTCTCGACAACGACGCGCGCGTCTTCCACGTCGAGCCCGGTGGCGGCACTCCCATCTTCAGCGATGGGCCGTTCGCCGAGACCAAGGAGGTCATCGGCGGCTTTGCGGCCGTCGACGTTCCAGACGAGGCCTCAGCCCGCTATTGGGCCGGTCGGATCGCGGTGGCCTGCGACTGGCCGCAGGAGGTGCGGATCTTTCGAACCCCTGCGCAGATTCCGACCCCCGAAGCCGACGGCGCGGCGACGGGCGACGCGCGACGCCGGTGATGCCTGAGCGGGCCCTGCACGGACATGCGGCTTTCGGGCGACCCGGGGATCGGGAGGATCGGGGGGATTGCGTGCGTGGTCAGCAGACACCCGATGCAATCCGGAAGGCGGTGCTGAATCTGGCCTGCAGGATGGGGAACACCGGCATCGAGTAGCGCAACCGCTGTGGCAGGAGACCGATGGCGGCGATCCCCAGCGACGTCACGCCGGGTGAGAGAGGCGGGGCGAGGTCGCGCAGCCCCTCAATACGCGGGATCGCTTGGATGGCGGCGCGCTCGCCGGGATTGAACAACCACGTCCACAACTCAACCGCAGGATCGCGCTCCCGACCCGAGGCGCGTCGCACCAGATCCAGCATCACCTCCGGTACCGCATCGAACACCAGCGCCGAGCCGGGAAGCCGCTCGGCGATCCCGGCGATCAGGTCGTGAACCTGGTCGCGCTGGAAGTACGGGAGCAGGTCTCCAGCCCCTCGCCGAGCGCAACCACCGTTGCGGCCCGGTCGACGACCTCGAGAGCCATCGGGTCCTTCAGAGCCCCCAGGCGTGCGGCAGCCGCGCGGCGGCCGAGATTCCCGAGAAGGGTCTCCGGTATCCCGGACAGAGCTACGGGGATCCGCTCCACCAGATACACCGTAACGGCGGATCGTGCCCGGGGGCCGCCGGTGACATGTCCGGGCCTGCGGCGCGGCTCGGACCTGCCCGCTCGAACGTGCCCGCTCCATCACGGGCCGGCGTTCGCCTCCGTCCGCGGGGTCGCAGTTTCGCCACCACCCGTCGAGGGGTCAGGAACGGACGCGTGCTGTCGCGAGCGCGGTCACAGGCTCCACGTTGGGCTGGTCCGCGGTCGCCACCGCGACACTGGTCAGCCGGCGGGATTGCGTGAGACGCAATGCGATCGTGACGGTGGAACTCGCACCCGGAGCGAGGTCGCCCACGCTGCACGCGACGCGGCCCTCGCTATCGAGCGCACACGACGCGCTTGACGCGGACAGCTTGGCGGTCGCATCCGGGGGCACGATCTCGGTGACGTGGACGTCCGTCGCGGGGTTCGTCGTGTCGAGGTTGGTCACCGTGAACGTCGCGGCGTCGGTGCTGCCGACCCGTGGGTCGGCCTGGGCGAGATGCTGCTCCAACGAGAGCATCGCCGGCGCGGGTGCCGTCCTGAAGGTGCCGTCGGCGCCGGGAGTGGACAGATTGGCGGTGCTCGCGTCGAGGCGATAGTGGTAGGTCGTGTCCGGCGTGAGGCCGGTGAGCTGCGCCGACGCCGCCTGGGGCGCGTAGCCCACCGCCGCGACAGCCGGCGTACTTGAGCCGTAACTGCCGGTCGTGCCGTAATCGAACTGAGAGCTTGTCGCGGTCTCGTCAGGGGTCACGGTGCCGGTGATGGTGGCGGTGGTCGCCGTGACCGCGGTGACCGGGCCGGTGGCGCCCGCCGAACAGCCGAGCGAGTCGATGGTCGCGATCGCGTTCTGCCCGTTCAGCTCCCACTCGATCGATTCGAACGCAGCCGAATTGAACTGAGCCTGCATGACGTCGGGGTAGACGCCGGTATCGAACACCGTCGGCTGTCCTTGAAACTGGATGCCAGGCACGATCTGGTTGGAGTCACCGAAGGGAATCGAAATCGGGATCCCTGTATTGGCATAGCCGAAGCGCACGGCGAGATCAGTCGTTCCCTGCTGGCTCGCGACACAGTCGACGAACGGCGTGACCCCGTCGGCCCAGCTCACTCCGGCATTGAGCGTGACGAGCGCTGCGCTGCCCAGCAGCGTGACCGCGGCCCAGCGCAGTTGGCCTTTGCGAAACCCCATATTCATGCGACGTCCTCATTGCGGCGATGGCGGCAGAGGCGGCACAAATATGGACCGCGGCCGCATCTTACCCGCGGCGGTCGCGCCGCGTGCCCGCGTCACGATCCGGTATGCGGAGGCAGAAGGGACTCGGTCGGCGGCAAGCAGGTTGGCAACGGCGGTTGGAGGGCACCGATGAACACCAGCAACCGCCCGCTGGATGAGTAGCCCGCGGCGAGAACGCCATCAAATCCAGGAGCCAGATACTGACGGCCCTCGTTTGGGGTGAACGTCAGCGTGTCGCCTGAGTCGGCCTGGGGGTAGGCGGGCACCGACAGCTTGGTGGGACAGCCCTTGGTGATCGGAATCACGGTCTCGTCGATTCCCATCGCGGCAAATCGCGCGTTGAGCTGCGGAATCGCGGTCTGCAGGTCGTTGAAGGTGACCGTGATCGAGCCATCAGGATTCCGGGTCAGCGCGTAGGCCGGCGGCGTGCTCGCCGTCGCTGAGACGAGCAGGACCACCGCGACGGCTGCCGCCGCGACGACCGCAAGCGCGCCTGCGGTCATCGCCACGGGCTGCCGCCGAGCCCGTCTGATCCACGCCCGCCGTTCGTTCTCCGCCTGCCCCCGAATGGAGGTGACCTCATCGGCCCTGTGCTCGGTGGCGAGATGCTTCCACAACCGATCCTCAAACGCACTCATCGCGCACTCTCCTTTCTGAGACGCGCTCGCGCCCGGTGCAGTCTCACCCTCAACGTCCCCGCGGACACCTCGAGCACCCGCGCGGCCTCCTTCGGCTCGAGGCCGGCCACGTCGACAAGCTCGATCGCCTCTCGTTCCAGCGCCGGCAGGAACGCGCACCGCTCGAGCACCGCCCGCCCCTGGCGCTGCGTGTCGATCCGCGCTGCGAGCTCCTCGGTCTCATCCCCATCGAGCACCAGCCGTCCACCCAGCCGCTCGATGGCGACCCGGCCGCCCGACAGCTCCTCGCACCAGCGCGCGAACACCCGCCGGGCGATCGCGATCAACCACCCGCGCGCGGAGCCTCGAGAGGAATCAAACGTGCCAAACGACCCGACCGCCTCCACAAACGTCTCGGACACCAGGTCGGCGACAACCTGCGGTTCGGTGCAGCGCCGAGCGAAATACGCGGTCACCGCGCCGACGTTCTCCCTGTACACCAGCCCGAGCTCCGAGGTCGACGGCGTCACCTGCTCCGATCCAATCGCGCTCACCCCCAGAGATTGGACGATCGCGCCGTCAGCGTTACATGACCCGGCTGGACGATGAGCTCGGAAGCGCGACTGCCCTCTTCAGGTGTGCCGCATTCATCGATCTCCACGAGGAGCCGCATCCGGACTGGCCCGCCGTGCTTCGATCTCACCGACCAGCTGTTGACCGGCGCGGAGGGCGGCCGGGAGGATCGTGTCCGGGCTGCCGGGCTGACCGAACACGGCGACGACGATCAGCGACCCGCGGCCATCGGGGCCGGAGCGTGCGGCGAGCAGCACACAGCCGCCGGCGGCACCCGTCGAGCCGGTCTTCAGCCCGACGATCCCGTCCTCGCCCAGCAACCGGTTGAGGTTCTCCACGGTCCCCGCGACCGGGATGACCGCACTGGACTGGCCCGCGATCTCGGCCAGCGCCGGCTGGCCCATCGCCGCCACTCCCAGCCGGACCTGATCGGCCGCGCTGCTGGTGGTCGAGCTGGTCAGGCCCGACGGGTCGGTGTAGTGCGTGGCACGCATGCCGAGCGCCCGCGCCACCTCGTTCATCCGTTCGACGAACGCGTCGAGGCTGCCCGCGTCCCAGCGCGCGAGGATCCAGGCGATGTTGTCCCCCGACGGGAGCAGCAGCGCCTCGAGCGCCTGGCGTTCGGTCAGGACCTCGCCCGCCTCGACCCTCACGACCGACTCGCCGGCGCGCAGCTCGGCGGGGTACGCCGCGGCCTCGGACGGCGACACGACGATCCGCGGCCCAGAGCCGTCGCCGTCGAGCGGATGGTCACGCAGGACCACGTAGGCAGTCATCACCTTGGCCACGCTGGCGATCGGCACCGCGCGGTCGGCTCCCGGGCCTCGCATCAGCCGTCCGCCGCCCACCTGCGCTGCCGAGACCCCATCCGATGGCCAAGCGAACGCGGTGGACGCCGAGCCGGCCGGCGTCGTAGCGGTCGGCGGCCTGTGCCCGCCCCAGCCCGACGCCACGAGCGTGGCGGCCGCCGTGACCGCGATCGTTCCGGCGATCAGGCCCCTGAACCTCCGGCGCGCGGCTGTTCGTGCTGATCGATCATCACTCATACCCCGCCACTGAAGGCGGCGGACCGTTGCCGGCCCGTATCGGATTTCCGATACGGCGACGATATGGTCGGCGTGGCAGCATCGAGAGCATGCGTGTGCTGATCGTCGAGGACGAGCCCTACATGGCCGAAGGCATCCGGGACGGCCTGCGCCTGGAGGCGATCGCCGCGGACGTGGCCGGTGACGGCGACACCGCGCTGGAGCTGCTGAGCCTCAACGCATACGACATCGCCGTCCTCGACCGCGACATTCCGGGGCCGTCGGGCGATCAGATCGCCGAGCGGATCATCGCCTCCGGAAGCGGCATGCCGATCCTGATGCTCACCGCCGCCGATCGGCTCGACGACAAGGCCTCCGGGTTCGAGCTCGGCGCCGATGACTATCTCACCAAGCCGTTCGAGCTCCGCGAACTCGTGCTTCGTCTCAGAGCCCTCGCCCGTCGCCGCGCTCACCACCGACCGCCGGTGCAGGAGCTCGCCGGGCTGCGCCTGGATCCGTTCCGCCGCGAGGTCTACCGCGACGGCCGCTACGTGCCGCTCACCCGCAAGCAGTTCGCGGTGCTCGAGGTGCTCCTCGCGGCCGACGGCGGCGTCGTCAGCGCGGAGGAACTGCTGCAGCGGGCGTGGGATGAGAACGCCGACCCGTTCACCAACGCCGTGCGGATCACCGTCTCGGCGCTGCGCAAGCGGCTCGGCGAGCCGAGGATCATCGCCACCGTGCCCGGCGTCGGGTACCGCGTGGCGGCGATTGCCGATGCCGGGCGTGAGCGAGCAGATCGTGGATAGAGCCAGGGTGCTGCGCCTGCCCGCGCGGACCGTGCGCCTGCGGCTGACGCTGCTCTACAGCGGCCTGTTCCTCGTCTCGGGGGTGACGTTGCTCGCGGCGATGTATCTGCTCTTCCGCGGCAGCACCGGCGTGGACCTGATCGTCGGGCACCGGACCACGCACGGGTCGACCGGCCAGGGTGTTCCGGGGAACGCGGCGGCCGCCCACCAGGTGCGCCGGATGTACGCGGCCTCCGTCGCACGCAACCGGCACAGTCTCCATCAGGGACTCTTCAAGTCCGGGATCGCGCTGGCGATCATGACCGTGGTCTCGATCGCGCTCGGGTGGCTGGTCGCGGGCAGAGCGCTGAGCCCGCTGCGGACGATGACGCTGGCGACGCGGCAGATCTCGGAGCGCAACCTGAACGAGCGCCTCGCGCTCTCAGGACCCCGCGACGAGCTGACGGATCTCGCGGACACCGTCGACGGCCTGCTTGCGCGACTCGAGGCGCACGTCGCCGACCAGCGGCGGTTCGCCGCCAACGCCTCTCACGAGCTGCGGACCCCGCTCGCGATCACGCAGACGATGCTCGAGGTGGCGCGCAACGATCCGAACCGTGACACCGACGAGCTCATCGATCGACTTCACGCCGTCAACGCGCGCGCGATCGACCTCACCGAGGCGCTGCTCCTGCTCAGCCGGGCCGACCGGAGGGTCGTCACCCGCGACCGCGTCGACCTGTCACTGCTCGCAGAGGAAGCCACCGAGACGCTGCTCCCGCTCGCGGAGAAACACGGCGTCACCGTCGAGACCTTCGGCGAGCTGACCCGGACCGTTGGCTCGCACGCACTCCTGCTCCAGTTGACGACCAACCTCGTGCACAACGCGATCATCCACAATCTGCCTGACCACGGCACCGTGCGGGTCACCGCCACCGCGGACCGCGCGGGGGTGGAGCTCGCCGTCGAGAACACCGGCGAGACGCTCGCCCCAGAGCTCGTCTCCACGCTGAGTGAGCCGTTTCGGCGCGGCACCGAACGCATCCACTCCGATCACGCAGGAGCCGGACTGGGCCTGGCGATCGTCAGGAGCATCGCCCTCGCCCACGACGGAACCCTCACGCTCACTCCCCAGCCCGCCGGGGGCCTGCGAGTCACGGTGCGCCTCGCGGCCGCGCCCCCGCTCGCTCAGACGGTCCCGGCGAGATCGACGCCCGAGCGCGACGCCTCCTCAATCGCCTCCGGGTAACCCGCGCTCGCGTACCGCGCCACTCCGAGCGCCGGATCGGAGTGGAACACGCGTCGGATCTTGCGGCCCGCGAGCTCGGAGCCGTCGGCGATGACCGTCATCGCCGAGTGGATGCTGCGCCCGATCCCCACTCCACCCCCATTCCCGACCGCGACCCAGGTGGCTCCCTGGGCGGCACCCAGCAGCGCGGACAGCACCGGCCAGTCGGCGATCGCGTCAGAGCCGTCGCGCATCCCCTCGGTCTCACGTGACGGCGAGGCGACAGAGTGCGGATCCATGTGATCGCGGCCCAGCGCCAGCGGCCCGATCTCCCCGCGCGCGACGAGCTCGTTGAGCCTCGTGCTCACCGCCTCGCGCTCACCGAGACCGAGCCAGCAGACGCGGGCCGGCAGCCCCTGGGGCGGCACCCGTGCGCGCGCAAGCGAGAACCAGCCGGCGAGCGAGTCGGTGCCGATGACGTCAAGGACCGCGTCCTCGCTGCGCCGCAGATCCTCCGGGTCTCCGCTCAGACAGACCCAACGATAGGCGCCGACGCCGCGGGCGAGGATCGGCCGCACGTATTCGGAGACGAACCCGGGGATCTCGTCGACCCGGCCGGCGCCGGCGATCGCCGCCTGGGCACGCAGGCCGTTGCCGTATTCGAACACGATCGTTCCCCGGTCCCTCAGTGCGAGGAGCGCATCGGCGTGAGCGACGAGCGAGCGGCGGACCGCGCCGTCATGCTCTCGCGCGGCTGCTCCACCGGGCTGCCGGTCGGCGGCCTCCGCCGCCGCCCGGGCCTGCGCCGCGGTGCGCCCGGCCGGGACGTATCCGTGCCGAGGATCGTGAGCGGCGGTCTGGTCGGTCGCGACGTCGAACGCGATGCCGTCACGGACGAGCCGGGGCGCGATCTCGGCGATATTCGCCACCAGCGCGACGGCGCGGCCCTCGGCACCGTCGCCGTGCTCCAGCGCGGCGAGCGCCTCGCGGTAGTCGGTGGTGACGCTGTCGACCCAGCCGTCCCGGGCTCGGCGCGCGGCGCGCTCGGGGTCGGCCTCGACGATCAGCGCCCGGCCTCCGAGATTGGCGATCGCCAGTCCCTGCGCACCGCCCATCCCGCCGAGGCCGGCGGTGAGCACGCGCCGGCCGACGAGCGTCCCGCCGAAGTGGCGGCGGGCGATCGCGGCGAACGTCTCGTGTGTGAACCCGAGGATCCCCTGCGTCCCGATGTAGAACCACGAGGCGGCCGTCATCTGCCCGAACATGGTCAGCCCCGCCGCTTCCAGGCGCGCGAACTCCTCTTCCCCGGACCACGCCGGGACGAGCATCGCGGTCGAGATCAGCACCCGCGGCGCGTCGGCATGCGAGGGCAGGACCGCGACCGGCCGTCCGGACTGGACGAGCAGGGTCTCCTCGTCCGACAGCCGCCGCAGCGCGGCGACGATCCGGTCGTAGTCGGCCCAGCTGCGCGCGGCCCTGCCCTGGCCTCCGTACACGATCAGGCGCGAGGAATCCTCGGCGACCGCCGGATCGAGGGTGTTCATCAGGCACCGGAGCGCGCCCTCCTGCTCCCAGCCCGAGCAGCTCAGCTCGAGCCCGCGCGGTGCGGGAGTCCCGATGCGCGAGCCTGTATCCACCGCATCCATACATCCAATCCAAGCAGATCGGATCTATGTATACAATCCTCGGATGCTTGCCGCCGACCCTGCCCTGCGCCCGGCCGCCACGCTGTCTGACCAAATCGCCTATCGCCTCCAGCGCGACATCCTCGAGCGGCGGATCGGGCTCGGGGACCACCTCGCCCAGGACGAGCTGTGTGCACGCTTCGGGGTGAGCCGCACCCCGATCCGGGAGGCGCTGACCCGCCTCGCCGCCTCGAGCCTCGTGGAACTGCGCCCCAACCGCGGCGCGATCGTCCGCCGCCCCGGCCGGCGCGAGATCCGGGAGCTCTACGAGCTGCGGGCGGAGCTCGAGGGCTTTGCCGCCGAGCGCGCCGCGGCGCGCGTCGACCGGTCGACGATGCGACGGCTCGAGCGCCTGCAGGGCGAGCTCACCGAGCTTCTCCGGGAACCGCCGTCATCGGACGCCGAAGCCGACGAGCGTGCCGCATTCGCCTCCGCGCTCGGCGCCGCCAACGACGCGATCCACGACCTCGTCCTCACCGCCGCCGACAACGATGCGCTCACCCAGGACGTCCAGCGGCTGCGGGAACGCTTTCCGAAGGACTATGTGACCGAGGCGGCCGGCGCTGCCGACGAACTGCTCGCGCTCAACGTGACCGAGCATGAGGAGATCCTCGCGGCGCTCGCCGAGGGCGACGGGCAGCGAGCGCGCCGGGCGATCACCGACCACGTCGCCCATGCCGCGACGCTGCTGACCGAACATCTCGAGCGAGAGCGGTTCTGGGAATGACCGCCCAGGCGCCACCTCGATCGGCGGCGGTGCTGGGCGGTGGAACGATCGGGCTGTCGGCCGCTGTCTGGATGGCGGCACACGGCACGGCGGTGACCGTCCTGGTCCGCCGCCGGGACACCGCTGAGCAGCGGCTGCGGGCGGCGCGCGCTCGCGCCGAGCGGCTACTGGCGCTCGGCGCCCTCACCGGCGAGCAGGCACGCGCGGCGCGCGAGCAGCTGCGGATCGATGTCGAGCCGCCGCCTGGAGCGCGGTTCACGCTCGTGTTCGAGGCGGTCGCCGAGGACCTGGAGATCAAGCGATCGGTGCTCTCAGCGGCCGAGGACCTGCTCGAGGAGGAGGGCGTGATCGCCACCACGACCTCGTCGATCGCAGTGCAGGAACTCGCCGACTCCCTGCGCCGTCCCGAGCGGTTCGCCGCATGGCACTGGTTTCATCCCGCCGACCTGATGGAGCTCGTCGAGATCGTCCCGGCGACCGCGACCGCCCCGCGGACCACCGAGAGGCTCGCCGCCTGGTCGGCCGCCCTGGGCAAGCGCCCGATCGTCCTGCGCCGCGACACCCCCGGCTTCGTCGCCAACCGGCTGCAGTACGCGCTGCTGCGCGAGGCGTACGCCCTCGTCCAGGATGGGATCTGCGACGTCGCGGACGTCGACACAGCGGTCACCGCGGCATTGGGCGCGCGGTGGGCGGCGATCGGTCCGTTCGCCACGATGGACCTCGCGGGACTCGGCGTGCACGCCGCCGTCACCGCGCGCCTCTTCCCCGCGTTGTCGAATGCGCAGGCGGTCCCGGAGATGCTCACCCGGCTACGAGCGCAGGACGCCGGCGGCGCTCGGGAGGGACGCGGCCTGCTCGGCCGCTATGAGCCCGGGCAGCGCGAGCACGTCGAGGAGACACGCGACCGCACGCTGGTGAGCCTGGGTCCAGGGCACGGGCGGTCGTGACCGGCGACGCGGCTCCACTCGTCCTCGGCGAGCGCGCGGTCACCCCCGAGGATGTCGTGGCGGTGGCGGCCGGCAGGCCGGTCGAGCTCGGGGCCGGCGCCCATCAGGCGATGACCGCATCACGCACCGTGCTCGAGCGAGCGCTCGGGCGCGGAGACCCCATCTACGGCGTGACCCGCGGGGTCGGGGCCCTCAAACTGGTGGCGGTCGAGGACGACGAGCAGGCGGCGTTCAACCGGGCGCTGCTCATCTCCCACCGGGTCGGCCATGGCGAGCTCGCCCCACCCCGGTTCGTGCGCGCGGCGATGGTCGCGCGGGCCGCCGGTCTCGCACTCGGCCACGCCGGGGTCCGCCCGCGCGTCGCCGAGACGCTGTGCGCGGCGCTGAACGCGGGGGTCACTCCCGAGCTGCACACGATCGGCTCCGTCGGGCAGGCCGACCTCAGTCAGATGGCCGAGATCGGACTGGCGATCACCGGCCAGACGATCTCGCCCGAGGAGCTGCGCGCGGCCGGGGTCGAACCGCTGCGGGCCGAGCCGCGTGAGGCCCACGCGATTCTCAACTCGAACGCGTACACGGTCGGCACCGCGTGCCTGGCGCTCGAACGTGCCCGGAGCGCCCTCGGGGCGCTGGAGCGCGCCGCCGCGTTGTCATGCGAGGCGGTGCTCGCCAACCCCGACGCGCTGCACCCGGCGATCTTCGCGGCGCGGCCCTACCACGGCGACGAGCTCGCGCGAGCTCATCTGTCGGAGCTGCTGGCCGGCGGCGCGCTCGCCGAGCGCCGGCGCGCGCCGCGCAACCTGCAGGACTCGCTGTGCTTCAAGGGCGTGGCACAAACCCACGGCGCCGCTCACGGCGCCCTGGAGCATCTGCACGGGCAGCTGTCGATCGAGCTGCGCTCATCGGGTGACAGCGCGTTCGTGGTGCCGGCCGAGGACCGGGCGATCTCGACCGGGGGCCACGAGATCGCACCGGTGGCGCTCGCGCTCGATCACGCACGCCTCGCGCTCGCGGGCGCCGTCACCATCGCCACCGAACGGATCCAGAAGTTGCTGGACCCACGCTTCACCGACCTACCCGCGGGACTGCGCGAGGACGCGCGCAGCGCTCAGGACGGGCTGGCGATCGTCGGCCACGGCGCTGCGGCGCTCGCCGCCGAGGCGCGGCTGCTCGCCGCCCCGGTGACACTCGAGCAGCCGACCTCCTCGATCGCCGAGGGGATCGAGGACCGCATCACGATGGCCCCCTCGGGCGCGGCCCGGCTGCACGCCATGAGCGGGCTGGTCATCCGGCTCGCGGCCGTCGAGCTGCTGTGTGCCGCCCAGGCCATCGATCTGCGCCAGACCGCGGAAGAGCTCGGGGACGGGACCCGCTCGCTGTACCGGCTGGTGCGCCGGCACCTGGATGCAGGCCCGCTCGCGCTCGACGCCGGGGACCGGCTCGGAGCGCTCACCGAGGCGCTCGAAGCCGCGCAGCCCGTCGTGGCGGGGGGCGGGCCGGTGCGCACGCCCGCGCTTCTCGCCGAGCTCGCCGAGGCGCCGGGGCCGCTCACGCCGGAGCAGTGCGCCATCCGGGCCCGCCGCGCCGCCGCCGCGCTCGACACCTCGGGGCTGAACGAGGACGGCGCCGGCGAGGCGGTCCTGCTGTGGCGTTCGGAGTCCTCCGAAGCGTGGCTCAACCTCTGGTGGCAGCCCCGCGACACCGGCTACCACGACCACGACGGCTCGTGCGTCGGGGTCCACGTGATCAGCGGGGTCGCGCGCAACGAGGCCCTGATGTACGGCGGGCCGCGCCTCGTGCACGAGTACCGGGCGGGTGACTCGTTCAGCTTCGGCAACGACGGCATCCACCGTATGGAGCACGAACCGGGCGCGATCACCATCCACGTCTACTCACCGCCGATTCGCTCGCTCGGCCACTACGAGCTCGTCGACGGCATGTTGCAGCGCACGCCCGGCGGCCCGGAGGACCCCTCGCCTCCGAGCCCGGTGCTGCTCGCCGGTCAGTCTTCGGCGTAACTCAGCTTGATCCGCGGTTCGCCCGGTGGGATGATCGCTCCGCGAGGGGTGCCCGTCCGATAAGGAGGCGGAGCATGAGCCGAGTGATGGCGGATTGTCGCCGGTGGCCGAGTGAGTCGAACTGCTCGCTCACGATCATCGGTGAGGAGGACGAGGTCGTCCGTGCGGCGGCTGAGCATGCGGCGTCGGTCCATGGCCACGAGGACACGCCGGAGCTGCGCGAGCAGCTCCGCGGCTTCCTGGAGCCGGCCGAGGACTACTCGAACGCGCCGCGCGAGCACGAGCCGCTGCCCGGCTGATCCCGCGTCGGCTGACGGCCGCGCGACCGTTGCGGCGCTCTTGCCGAGGCGAGAGCGCCGCCCGGGTCACGGCGGAGCCGCCCGGACCACGGCGGTATCTAACATGCCTTGACAGTTATATGCCGAGATGGCAATCTTCAGGGATGAGCACCACCGCACTCCGAGCCCTGGGCGAGCCGCACCGGGTCGAGATCCTCGACCTGCTGCGCGACGGCGAGCAGCCCGTCGGCCATCTGGTCGACCGGCTCAAGCTGAGCCAACCAGCGGTCTCCAAGCATCTGCGCGTGCTCCGGCAGGCGGGCCTGGTCGAGTCGCGTATCGACGCTCAACGCCGCCTGTACCGGGTCCGCGCCGAACCGCTGGCCGAGCTCGACGACTGGCTCGAGCCCTACCGGCGGCTCTGGGAGCGGCGACTGGACCGGCTCGAAGATCACCTCGACCGCAGGAGGAAGAACTGATGCCCAACGCGACCCTGATCACCGATCGCACCCAGCCGGCCGTGCGCCTGGAGCGCGAGCTGTCCGATCCGCCCGAGCTGGTCTGGGCTGCCCTCACCGAGCGAAATCAGCTGCGCGAGTGGTTCCCGTGCGACGTGATCGTCGAAGGCGGACGCTGGCGGGTGGGCGCCGCGATCAGCTTCCCGTTCCCGCCCGAGATCATCGAGATGACGCTCACCGGCGAGGTGCTCGCCGTCAATGAGCCGTATGCCCTCAGCTTCACCTGGGGCGAGGAGACGCTGCACTTCGAGCTCGCCCCGAGCAACGGCGGCACGCGCCTGGTCCTGATCAATGAGCTTGCGGCCGACGCCGCCGCGCGCAACGCGGCGGGATGGGAGAGCTGCCTGGACCGGCTCGCCGGGATCCGCCCCGGTCCCGGCGGCTGGCAGAGCCGGTTCGACCTCTACTCGAGCGCGTTCGCCGCGGAGCTCGGCCCCCAGGCGGGGCCGCCCAGCGGCTACAAGGGCGGCGACGCGAGCTAGTAGGCGTTGGGCAGGCGTAGATCCAGCGGGCTTCAGCCGATCGACATCCGCTCCTCCCCGAGGTACACCCGCGCCGCCCACGACTCCGGGTCTGCGGCGAAGTACCGCTGCAAGGCGCCGTTGTTCAGGGCGTCGTCGATTCCGGCCATGATCATCGACTGGTCGAGCACCAGGCGGCGGTGACCGATCGAACCGGTCGAGGGGTCGACCGCGTCGTAGAAGCCGCCGTCGCTCGTGTAGATCCCCGGGTAGAGACCGCGCAACCGGGCGAGGTTGTCGTACGCCTGCTGGGGGATGACCGGCAGCGCGATTGCCGAGGCGTGCGGGGAGACGGTCGTCTCCGTGGCGCAGGTGGTGCACCAGGCGAGCGGCGCGCTGCTGCCGAACGCCAAGCCCTCGACGCCGAAGCCACCGTAGTCCCCGGTGTCGTCAGCGGTGCTCGACGGTGACATGCCCCACACCGGAAGGCCGAGCTCCTGGGTGTCGTAGGTCTGCTGCACCTCGGCCCAGCGCACATCGTTGAGACCGAAGCTGTGCGGCCCCCACTCGGTCTCCGGCACGACCAGGTTGGCCATCAGGCCCTCGAACATCCCGCCCGCGAAGGTCGGGACGAACGTGAGGTTCGTCCCCGGATAGGTGTAGTGGCCCTCCCACACGGGGAACCGCTTGCCCGACTGCGGATCGGTGTAGGTCTGCCAGTAGCCGGTCCCTGGGTCCGACGGGGCCGGATCCGTCGAGCAGCGCTGCGGCGGCGAGGTCCGCCACGAGCGCCACCACACGTCACCGGGCATCTGGTGGCGGCCCATCCCGATGTACATGGCAATCCGCGGGTCGCTGTAGAGCGCACTGTTGTGGTAACCCGCGGGCCCCTGATCGACGTAGTAGCCGCCGTACATCTGGCCCGTCGGGGGATCGCCCGGGAGCGACGCGTTCGTGTTGCAGTTCGTCTGGGCTCGGTTGTCGTAGAAGATCGAGAAATCCATCGGCGCCAGCAACTGGTCGGCGAGCCAGCGCTCGTCCGGCAGTGCCTGGCGCACCTCGATCAGCCCGGAGGCGTACCAGCCGTTGTCGACAGCGGAGACGAACCAGCAGTTGTCCTGTGCGGGGGTGGTCTCCGTGCAGTCACCCTGCCCCGGATTGGAGAGGACGTTGCCGTTGTTCGTGTCATACCACTGGTAGAGGAACCCGTCGAAACGCTTGAGCCCCGCCACCTCCTGCAGCGTCGCTCCGGCGAGCCGGTCGGCCTGAGGGGTTGAGATCAGATGCAGGTCTCTCGCCGCCACGACCGCCCACAGGTAGACGCCGATGTTCGCCGCGGACGTGTACTCGCCGCGGGTGACACCGCCTCCACCCCACCCGAGGTTGTCGAGCGGCAGGTGCGTGGTCGGGTCGACGTCGGCGCCGTAGAACCGCCACGTGTCGCGGGCGATCCCCTCGAGGACCGCCCGCTGGCGCGGGGTGAAGCTGTCGGCACCCGCCGGCGCCGCCACTGACAGGACCGCCAGCGCCGCCGCCACCATGGCGGCGGCGACCACCGCGCGGACCCTCATTGGAGCGTGAACGTCGTGTGCTGACCGCCGACCGAGCTGTCACCGACCCACAGGTCGAACGGGCCTCCCTCCACCGTGAACTGCCCCTGCTCGTTGTAGAAGCCGAGGTTCTGCTTGTTGAGGGTGAACGTGACCGTCTGGCTCTGACCGGGGTTCAGCGTCACCCGCTGGAAGCCCTCGAGCTTGCGCACCGGCTGCAGGATGCTCGTGTCGCTCTCATGCAGGTAGAGCTGCACCACATCCGTCCCGGCCACCGATCCGGTGTTCTGGATCGTGGCGGTGACCTGGAACGGCTTGGCAGCGGTCACGGTGCTCGGCGCCTGGAGGTTCGAGATCGCGAACGTCGTATACGAGAGGCCGTAGCCGAATGGGTACTGCGGCGCGTTCGGGATGTCGAGATACCGGGAGGTGTACTTGTTGTTCGGGTCATACGGCCGCCCGGTCGGCAGCTCGTTGTAGGAGACCGGGATCTGGCCGGTGTCGATCGGCCATGACATCGTCAGCTTGCCGCTCGGGTCGTAGCTGCCGAACAGCACGTCGGCGACCGCGTTGCCGCCCTCGGTGCCCGGATACCACGCGTCGAGCATTGCGGGCGCGTTCTGGGCCAGCCACGGGATCGTCAGCGGCCGGCCGTTCATCAGCACGACGACATACGGCTTGCCGGTCGCGGCGATCGCCTGGACGAGCGCGAGCTGCTGGCCGGGCAGGCTGATGTCGCTGAGCGAGGAGGCCTCGCCGGCGTCGGAGGCCGGCTCACCCACCACCACGACCGTCACGGCCGCGTTCTGGGCGGCGTTGACTGCGGCCCCGAAGCCGCTCGTGTCCGTGCAGGCCGCATCGCAGCCCTGCTGGTAGGTGACGTTCGCCGACGGGTCAGCCGCCTTGATCCCGTCGAGGACCGAGACGATCTTGTCGGTCGTCTTCAGGTCGGCCGGGGTGGTGTCGTACCCGATCGGCACGTCGTCGCCGATCTGGTCAAGCGGATCGTCGCCGAACGGTCCGACCACCGCGATGCTGGACGTGCTCTTGCTCAGCGGCAGGGCGTTGTTGTCGTTGTTGAGCAGCACCATCGACTCGTCGGCCATCGTGCGCGCGGCGGCGAGGTGGGCCGGGGTGAGCTCGGAGCTCGCCACCCGCTGGGTGTTCCCGGGGTCGGGGTCTGAGAACATGCCGGCCAGGTACTTCAGGGTGAGCACGTGGCGGACGGCGGTGTTCAGCTGGGCCATCGTGATCTTGCCCTGCGCCAGCAGCTTCGGCCCGTAGGTGTCGAACGTGTCGTAGATCGGATTGCCGGCCGTCTGCCCGAGCGTGACCGCCATCTCGATGTCGAGCCCCGCGCTGAGCGATTCCTGGGCGGCCTGGGCGCCGTTGGCGGCGTAACCGAAGTCCTCAAGCTCCTGTACGGCCTGGTAGTCGCTCACGACGGTGCCGCCGAAGCCCCACTCGTCACGCAGGATCGTGGTCAGCGCGTACTGGTTGGCCGTGTTCGGCACGCCGTTGAGTGAGTTGAACGAGCTCATCACGGTTGCGGCGCCGGCCTTGATCGCCGCCTTGTAGGGCGGCAGGTAGTCGTTGAAGAGCTGCTGGGTGGACATGTCAACCGTGTTGTATTCACGGCCTGCGACGGGAGCGCCGTAGGCGGCGAAGTGCTTCACCGTGGCGGCCATCCGGTCGGGGTCGGCGTAGCTCGAGCCCTGATATCCCTCGACCTTGGCCGCGGCGACCGCGGCACCGAGGAACGGGTCCTCGCCGGCGCCCTCGACCACGCGACCCCAGCGCGGGTCTCGGCTGATGTCGACCATCGGGTTGAACGTCCATTTGATCCCGTCGGCGGTGGCCTCGTCGGCCGACACCGCCTCGTCGTTCTGGATCGCGCTCATATCCCAGCTCGACGCCTCGGCCAGAGGCACGGGGAACATCGTGCGGTAGCCATGGATCACGTCGAGCCCGAAGATCAGCGGAATGCCCAGCCGCGACTGGAGCGCCGCCTGCTGCACCTGGTTGATCTGGGTGACACCCGTGAGGTCGAGCACCGAGCCGATCTGGCCGTTCTTCGCCTCCGCGAGGAGATCGCCCGGTGTGCCGTTCGGTCCGTCGGGGCCGGCCATCGTCAGCTGACCGAACTTCTCGGCCACTGTCATCTTGGCGATCAGGGCGTTGACGCTGGCGTTGATCTGCCCCTGGGTCATTCCAGAGGCCGCGGCATGATGCTGGCGCCCCACTGCCGGCGTCGCGGCGTGGTGGGATGCGGGGTCGGCGCTTGAGGCACCGGTCATGACGCCCACGAGCGCCACCACCCCGACCAGGAAGAGAACGACCCCCGAGCAGAAGGCGTACCTCCGCCTCGGCTTGCTCCACACCGCAGTGGCGACGCGCTGTGACATCGCTGACCTCTCTCTCCGTTCGCCGCTAACCCGGGCACCGGGCTACCCACGCGCGCCGATGGCTAACCCCGTGCCGCCGATGTCAGGGCCCGACCGAGCGGATGGAAGGGTCCGACCGGGCTCGAAGCGTCAGGTCAGGTGGTCGAAATCGCCGCGCACCCACGCGATGTAGCGGTCGGCGGAGCGGCGAACCGCGCCGGCGGCGTCGCTCTCGATCGATCGCCCGAAGTTGTCGTAGAGCCGGTCGAAGCCAAGCGCCTCCGCGCCGCGCGTGATCCGCTCCACCACCGCCGCGGACAGCGGGATCCGGTTGGGGTAGCTGCGCAGGAACGTCGTGGTCACGCCATCGGGATTCGCGTGGATCGTGTCGGAGCAGAGCAGCACCCCGCGCCCTTGCGCTCCGGCGCTCCAGTGCACGACCGAGCTTCCGGCGAAGTGGCCGCCGAGCTCGACGAGCGCAAGGCCCGGAGCCAGCTCATGCCGCCCGCTCCAGGTGCGGATCGCGTCATCGAGGCGCGCCACCCACTCCAGCTGCGGCTCGCTGACGAGGATTGGAGCATTGCCGAGCGCGCGGCTCCACTCCACCTGCGTCCCGAACATGTGCGGGTGGCTGCCGGCGATCCCCAGCACCTCTCCCTGCGCGCGGATGCGCTCCACGGCCGCCTCCTCGACATAGCCGACCGGATCCCACAGCAGGCTTCCCTCGGGCGTGCTCACCAGATGGGACTGATGGCCGATCCCGACCCTGGGCTCGGTGGTGATCCCGAGCAGCCCGGGCTCCATCTCATGCACCCGGATCTGCTGCCCGGCCGCGTCAAGCTCGGCGAGCGTCGTCCAGCGCTGTCCGTCCGCGGGCACCCACTGCCGCTCGTCGGCGCAGATCGCGCACACGCCTGTCGGCTCGGCGTGCTCGACTCCACAGGTGGCACATAGCCAGGCGGTGGCGCGGCTCACGCCCACAGCCTTTCAGATCGACGCCGGGGGCGCGGGTCAGCGGCTCAGTGAGGCGGACGGCGGCGGCCAGGCCAGGCGGTTCGGCCCGGCCCGACGACGCGCGCGCCGATCAGCGCGAGGTCGAGGGCCTGGCGGCGGCGCGGGGACGCGGCGGCGGCGTGCCGGCACGCTCCCGGGCGAGTCGACGCTCGGCCGCTTCCTGCTTGAGCCGGGACTGCTGGGTGGCGAGCTCCGCGGTCTGCGCCGCACGCCGATCAGCCGCGCTCAGCCAGGGTTTGGTGACTCCGGTTGAGGTGGTGATGGGGTTTTTGCGCGGCGGCATACATGAGCTCCTTGTGAATCGGTTGAAGCCACTATACCTGACAATCGTTTCTAGAAAGGCTATTCTTCCCCCCGATGTCGTCGGGCTACGCCCCTACCTGGTCGTTTCTCACGAATCACGCGCGCGTCCTGCTGTGCATCGCCGACGATCCGGCAATCCGGCTGCGTGACATCGGCGATCAGGTCGGCATCACGGAGCGTGCCGTGTACCGGATCGTCGACGATCTCGTCTCCGGGGGCTACATCTCGCGTGAGCGCAGCGGGCGGCGCAACCGGTACACGGTCCACCGCGACCTCCCGGTGCCCGATCGGGTCAGCCGCACGCGGGCGATCGGGGAGCTGCTCGAGATCCTCGCGCCGCTCACGCCGGTGGCGTAGACCGCCCGCGGTACGACCGGACGGCCGGCGAGGACGCCGCCGTGAACGCCGCGCGCGCGTGCGCGGCGATCGTCTGGGCCAGCCGGCGGCTCGAGTCCAGGCGCTCGGCGGCATCCTCGAGCGACAGCCGGCCGTGGCAGAACGACCAGCAGTCCAGCATCACCGGGCGGCCCCAGATCGCGCCCTCGAGCCGCGCGAGCTCCTCTGGCTCGAGCGAGATCCGTCTGCGGTAACGCGAGACGACGAGGTCGATGAGCCGCGGATGGCGGGCCCCGGCGGCCCACAGCAGAAAGCCGAGCGACCACAGCCGGGGTCCCCGACCGGCGCCGGTCCAGTCGACGATGACGAGCCTCTCGTCGGGCGTCGGGATCGCGTTGGCGAGGACGAAGTCGGGGTGGACGAGCGCATGCGGCAGGTCGGAGCAGTCGTCCGCCTGCTCGACGGCGTCGCGCAGGCGGTCGAGCGTGGCCAGCCGGCGAGCCGGCACCGTGCCCGCGGCATCGTCGAGCAGCTCCCCGGCAGCCGCGATCTCCTCACGCGGGCCGCCGGTGAACGACAGGTGGTGCCACGCGCCACCCGGCCGCTGCCCACGTCCGGGGTGGTCGTGGAGGGCTCCGAGCAGCGCGCCGAGCAGCGCCGCGGAGCGGCCCGGCCGCAGCGGCGGGGCAGCCTTGACGAACTCGGTGACGAGCACGGTGCGCTCACCCCATTGGGAGACCGGCTCGGGGTCGGCGCACCGCTCCGCCGGGAAGCCCCCGCCCTCGAGCGCGCGGAGCAGCGCCGCCTCGCCCTCGACATCCGCGGGCGGGCGTGCCGCGGGGAACTCCCGCGCGACCCAGACGGGACCATCGCGCTGTGTCACCCGGTGGACCCCGGCGTCGAGCTCGTCGACCTCGGTGACGTCGATGCCATAGCGGTCGCGGAGGTGAAAGGCGATGCCCGAGCCGGTGACGTCGCTCCCCTCGGGCGCGGGCATGCGATCAGCATATGGCGAGGTGGCGGCCCACCGAGAGAACGCGTTTTCTGTCCCCCACGGACAGTTTTGGAAGAAACCGGGGTAGGGAGCGCCACTGGTCGACGGAGCGGGACCTGCACCGCCGGCGGCTGGATGGGGCGGCTCAGGCCGGGTCCTCGCCGGCGGCTGTGAGAATCGCGCCGACCGCCTGAGGCACCGTGAGCTCACCGGCGCGGACGCTCGACCACGCGCCGTTGAGCGCCTCGTCGAAGCCGGGTCGCTCACGCAGCCGGCGGACGACGGTCTCCTCGAGCAATCGCTGCAGCCAGCGCCGCTGCTGAGCGGCGCGCCGCTCCTCGAGCTGGCCAGTTGAGCGCAGCAGCTCGCGGTGGGCCTCCACCGTCTCCCAGAGCTCCGGCAGACCGGTCCCCTCCAGGGCGCTGTAGAGCAATACCGGAGTCTTCCAGCCGGGCGTCGACTCGGGGAGCATGCGCAGCGCATGCCGGTAGTCGCCGGCGGCGCGCCGGGCGGCCGGCAGCAGGTCGCCGTCGGCTTTGTTGACGGCGACCAGGTCGGCGAGCTCGACGACGCCGCGCTTGATCCCCTGCAGCTCGTCACCGCCCGCCGGGACGAGCAGCAGCGCCAGGGTGTCGACGATCTCGGCGAGCTCCGCCTCCGACTGGCCGACCCCGACCGATTCGACAATCACGACATCGAATCCGGCGGCCTCGCAGAGCAGCATCGCCTCGCGCGTGCGCCAGGCGATCCCGCCGAGCACGCCGCCGGTCGGCGACGGGCGGATATAGGCGTCCTCGGCGACCGCCAGCCGTCCCATCCGGGTCTTGTCCCCGAGGATCGACCCGCCGCTGCGCGCGCTTGACGGGTCGATGACGAGCACGGCGACGCGGTGGCCGCGCTCCAGCAGCCACAGGCCGAGCGCCTCGATGGTCGTGCTCTTGCCGGCGCCGGGCACGCCGGTCAGACCCAGCCGGATCGCGCCGCCGGTGCGGTCCGACAGGCGAACGAGCAGCTGCTGGGCGAGATCCTGGTCGGAGCCCAGACGGCTCTCGGCAAGCGTGATCGCGCGGGAGAGAACCCCCCGGTCTCCCCCGATCACCCCGTCGACGAGCTCGTCCAGGCTCGGGCGCTCGGGGCTCACGACTCGTTGGTCGGCGCGGCCTGCGCGTGTCCGTGCCGTTCCAGCAGCAGCTCGATCAGGCCGCTGGCGGCCTCGCCGATGACTGTGCCGGGCGGATAGATCGCGTCCGCGCCGGCGGCTCGCAGCTCCTGAAAGTCAGCCGGCGGGATGACCCCTCCGACGACCACCGCGATGTCCGGCCGGCCCGCGGCGTCCAGGGCCTGACGCAGCAGCGGCACGAGCGTCAGGTGCCCCGCGGCCAGCGAGCTGGCGCCGACGATGTGCACATCGGCCTCCACCGCCTGGCGGGCGACCTCCTCCGGCGTCTGGAACAGCGGCCCGATATCGACGTCGAACCCCAGATCGGCGAACGCGGTCGCGATCACCTTCTGACCGCGGTCGTGGCCGTCCTGACCCATCTTGGCGACGAGGATTCGCGGACGGCGCCCTTCGACGCGCTCGAATCGCTCGACCAGCTCTCGCGTGCGTGTGAACGACACCGAATGCTCTCCCACTTCGCGCTCGTAGACCCCGGCGATGGAGCGGATCTCGGCGGCGTGGCGGCCGTAGACCTGCTCAAGGGCGTCGGAGATCTCCCCGACGGTAGCGTGCGCACGAGCGGCCGCCACGGCGAGGTCGAGCAGGTTGCCCGCGCCCGATGCGGCGGCCCCCGTCAGCTCCCGCAGGGCCGCGTCGACGGCCGCGCCGTCACGCTCAGCCCGCAATCGCTCGAGCTTGGCGATCTGTGACGCCCGCACCGCGGAGTTGTCGATCTTCAGCACGTTCACCTGGGTGTCATGCTCGGGCTGGAACCGGTTGACACCCACCACCACCTGACGGCCGGAGTCGATGCGGGCCTGGGTGCGCGCGGCCGACTCCTCGATCCGCAGCTTCGGGATGCCGGCCTCGATCGCCTGTGTCATCCCGCCGAGCCCCTCGACCTCCTCGATGTGCGACAGCGCGCGCCGCGCCAGCTCGGCGGTGAGCCGCTCGACGTAGTAGCTGCCTCCCCACGGATCGATCACGCGCGTGGTGCCTGACTCCTGCTGGAGGAACAGCTGGGTGTTGCGGGCGATGCGTGCGCTGAAGTCAGTCGGCAGCCCGAGTGCCTCGTCAAGCGCGTTGGTGTGCAGTGACTGGGTGTGACCCTGGGTGGCGGCCATCGCCTCCACGCACGTGCGCACGACGTTGTTGTAGGCGTCCCGGGCGGCCAGTGACCAGCCCGAGGTCTGGCAGTGGGTGCGCAGCGAGAGTGAGCGGTCATCGGAGGGGTCGAACCGGCGCATCAGCTTCGCCCACACCAGTCGCGCGGCGCGCAGCTTCGCGACCTCCATGAAGAAGTTCATGCCGATCGCCCAGAAGAACGACAGCCGCGGCGCGAAGCGGTCGACCGCAAGGCCGGCGGCCACCCCCGCGCGCACGTACTCCACCCCGTCGGCGAGGGTGTAGCCGAGCTCCAGGTCCGCGCTCGCCCCGGCCTCCTGCATGTGATAGCCGGAGATCGAGATCGAGTTGAACCTGGGCATCTCCCGCGACGTGTAGCCGAAAATGTCCGAGACGATCCGCATCGACGGTTCCGGCGGATAGATGTACGTGTTGCGGACCATGAACTCTTTGAGGATGTCGTTCTGGATCGTCCCGGCCAGCCGCGCGTGATCGACGCCCTGCTCCTCGCCGGCGACGATGTAGAGCGCGAGCACCGGCAGCACCGCGCCGTTCATCGTCATCGAGACCGTCATCTGCTCCAGCGGGATCCCGTCGAACAGCTGGCGCATGTCGAGAATCGAGTCGATCGCGACCCCCGCCATCCCGACGTCGCCCGCCACGCGCGGGTTGTCGGAGTCATAGCCGCGGTGCGTGGCGAGGTCGAACGCGATCGACAGCCCCTTCTGTCCGGCGGCGAGGTTGCGGCGGTAGAACGCGTTGGACTCCTCGGCGGTGGAGAACCCGGCGTACTGGCGGATCGTCCACGGCTTCTGCACGTACATGGTCGGATATGGACCGCGCAGGTAGGGGGGGATCCCCGGCATCCCGGAGAGGAAGTCCAGGCCGTCGCGGTCGGCCGAAACGTAGACCGGCGGAACCTCGATCCCCTCGGGCGTCTCCCAGAGATGCTCGTCGGCATCATGCGGAGCAGCGACTCGCTCGCTGGGCACGTCGTCGAGCTCGACCGCGGCGAAATCGGGGATCCGTGAGCTCACTGCTGAGTTCCCTCCTCGAAGCGGTCAAGCAGCTCTCCGAGCACCTGCACCATGTCGTCACCATCACGGACGCCGCGGTCGGCGCCGATCGCCAGCGCCTGGTCATGGGAGGCGCCTGCCAGGTAGACGAGCCGCGCGCCGGCGTCGCGCAGCGCCTGGACCGCGCCTCGCTGGAGCTCGGGCGTCGCGTCTGGGCCCGCGCAGACGGCTGCTGTGTGCAACCGGCGGTCGCTCAGCAGTGACGCCTGCGCCGCCGCGTCCGGCTGGACGCCGCTCGGCAGCGTCGTCACGCCCCCTGCCTCGAAGAAACTCTTGGCCCACAGCGCGATGCTCACGTGCGCGGACAATGGCCCGAGACACGCGAGCAGGATCGTCGGCTCCTGGCGGCGCTCGGCCGCGATGCGGACCGCGCGCGCCCGCAGTGCCTCGAACTGCGCCGCGTCGCGCACCGGGGCAAGACCCCCCGCGCCGGGCAGCGTCTCCGGCACGGCGTCGAGCGCCTTCTCCTCGTCCATACCGGCGCGCTCCAGCCCATCGTCACCCAGCAAGGGGAAGCTGTTCACACCGGTGAGCGACCGACGGCGGCGGGCGAGATCGTCGTGGCGGCGGGCGGTCTCGGTCCTCACCCGCCGCGTGAGCGTTCCGGAGCGGAGCGCCTGCGCGATCCCGCCACCGCGTTCGATCGCCTGCAGCTCGGCCCAGGCGGCGCGCGCGAGCTGATCGGTGAGCGATTCGACGTACCAGGAGCCGCCGGCGGGGTCCGAGACGCGGTGCAGCGAGGCCTCCTCCAGCAGCACGAGCTGGGTGTTGCGCGCCATCCGCCGGCCGAGCGCTCCAGACGAGTCGCCCGGTGAAAGCACCGGCTCGTCGAATGGCAGCACGGTGATCCCATCCGCGCCCGCAACCGCGGCGGCGAACGCCGCTGTCGTGGCGCGCAGCAGGTTCACCCACGGATCGAGCGCCGACACCATCCGGCGGCTGGTGCGCACATAGACCGCCGATCGGCGCTGCGCGGGCTCGACGCCGCAGCGGCTCAGCGCGTGTGCCCACAGGCGGCGCAGCGCGCGTAGCTTGGCGATCTCGAGGAACTGGTCGGGCCCGGCGCAGAGGGTGAACTCGAGAGCGCCCGCGAGCGCTGCCGGGTCGACGCCGGAATCGTCCGCCGCGCGGAGATATGCGATCGCGGTGGCGAGGGCCACGGCGAGCTCGAATGGCGCACCCGCTCCCGCCTCGACGTACGCCGTCGTGTCGACGGCGAGCACCCGGACGTGCGGGAACTCGGCGCGTACGTCGCGCAGCATCCGCATCGCGGCCGCGGTCTCGTCGCGGACCTGGTCCTCATCGGGCTCCCCGGACCGGGCGAGCGTCCCGACCGGGTCCAAGCGCAGCGAGCCGCGCACGCCGGAGACGGGGTGCCTGCGGCGGCGCCAGAGCTCGAGCAGCGCCGACGCCGCCCGCGCCGCCTCGGTGCCCGCCGCGAGCGCAATCGGCGCGAGGTCGAGGTGGACCCCGTCAAGCACCTCGTCGAGCTCATCCGCGTCGGCGAAGGGGATGCCGGAAGGGCCGGGGGCGCCGGAGGCGTGGAGCAGCAGCTCGGTCGCGCCGCCTTCCAGCTCCTCGATCAGCTCACGGTTGGCCCGCCGGCGATCCGGCGTGGAGTTCTGCTGGCGGATCGCCCAGGGCGTCCCCAGCCGCCGGCCGCGTACGAACGGGTCGGCCCCGGTGAGCCCGCCTGGGTCGGGGGCCAGCTCGTCGTCGCGCGCGTAGAGCCATTTGACCTCGATTCCGTCCTCGAGCGCGGTGCTCAGCGCGCGCTCCGGGTCGCTCTCCTTCGCGCGAACCATCGCCTCCCAGCCGGCGCGGTCCGCGGCGGGGAACTCGCCTGCCAGCGGCTCCATTGGCGTCGGGTTCGGGGTCACTGATCCTCTTGCAAACTCTGCGAACTCATTGCTGGCGATCGCTCAGCCTGTCAGCATGCTTTGTACCACAGGGTTGGATGTAAATCCGTGACAACGCCGCCGCCTCGATCTGCAAAGATTGCAAACGTCGAATGAGCACGGATCTGGCAGGCGCGCGGCTGCGTCATCTTCGTGAGGATCGCGGCCTCAGTCAGGCGGAGCTGGCTCGCCGGCTGGAGATCTCCCCCAGCTACCTCAACCAGCTTGAGCGCAACCGCCGTCCACTGACGGTCGCCGTGCTGCTCCGGCTGACGGAGGCGTTCGGGGTCGACGCCGGGTTCTTCTCCGCCCAGGATCGTTCGCGGCTGATCGCCGAGCTGCGCGAGGCGCTGGCCGACGAGGCGGTCGCCGTGCGCGTCTCGACGAGCGAGATCGCCGAGCTGGCCACCAATCAGCCGACCGTGGCGCGCGCATTGATCGAGCTGCGCCGCCGCTACCGCGACACGGTCGCCCATACCTCGGCGCTCGTCGGCGGCCAGGGGTGGCCGGCCGACGAGGAGGTGCTCGGCGCGATGCCCCACGAGCAGGTCCGGGACTTCTTCTACGACCGGCAGAACTACATCGACGGGCTCGACGTGGCGGCCGAGGCGCTCGCGGCCGAGCTGGAGCTCGCGCCGGGCGACACCCAGGGGGTGCTGCGCGATCGGTTGCGTGAGCTGCACGGCGTACGCGTCGTGGTGGGCCGGGGCGAGGACGCGGGGGGCGGCGAGCTGCGGCGCTACGACCCCGGGACCGGGGTGCTGCGGCTCTCCGGGCAGCTGCGGCCCGGTCAGCAGGCGTTTCAGCTGGCCACCCAGCTGGCGCTGCTTGAACACGACGCGCTGCTCGAGGAGACCGTGGCCACGGGGTCGTTCGGCACCGGTGAGACTCGCACGCTGGCCCGAATCGGCCTCGCGCACTACTACGCGGGCGCCGTGCTGATGCCCTACACACGGTTCCACGCAGCCGCCGAGCAGGAGCAGTACGACGTCGAGCGGCTCGCCGATCGCTTCGCGGTCGGGTTCGAGGCCACCTGTCATCGCCTGAGCACGCTCCAGCGCCCGGGGCTGCGCGGGGTGCCGTTCTCGTTCGTGCGCGTCGACCGCGCGGGCAACATCTCCAAGCGCCAGTCCGCCACCGGATTCCACTTCTCACGCGGCGGTGGCAGCTGCCCGCTGTGGAACGTCTACGAGGCGTTCACCACGCCGGGGCGGATCCTCACCCAGGTCGCGCAGATGCCCGACGGCCGCAGCTACTTCTGGGTCGCGCGCACGGTCGCGCGCAAGCGCAGCGGCTACGGGACCCCGACCAAGACGTTCGCGCTCGGGCTCGGCTGCGAGCTGCGACACGCCCACCGCCTCATCTACTCCCGCGGCCTCGACCTTCGTGATCCCGCACTTGCGACACCGATCGGCATGGGCTGTAAGACCTGCGAGCGGAGCGCCTGCCCGCAGCGTGCGTTCCCCGCGGTCGGCCACCGGCTCGAGGCCGATCCGGACCGGACGACGTTCGCGCCGTACTCGGTCGTCGAGTAGCGCGGCGCGGGCGGCGCGCAGATTCTTCCGAATCTCTTCCGATCGCCTTGCGCTGTTCTCACGGTCATCGCCGATGGTACGAGCGAGGCCGGGGCGCCCACCCGCCCCGGCCACCAATTCTCATGTCAGCCAGCTGGACATCCGCACCGCGCCCGCCGCGCCCCACCGCTCACTCTGGGAGCGGGACTGCGCCTCGCCGGTCGGCGATCGCCTCGGCGTCCGGCGCGATCGCCATGGCGAGGCGAGCGATGATCTCGGCGCGGCGCACGCGCCACACCACGCCCGCGCCGGCTCGCTGCCGGGTCGCGTAGCGCACGTCAGCCGGTCGTCGACGGCGGCGCGCCGCCCGCGGGACGTGATGGGAGCGACACGCCACATGCCTTGAAGGCCGCCAGGCGCTTGGCGTTCTGCGCCGCGAAGCCGCCCGCCGGCGGCGTTCCGTGCTTGGGGAACGTGCCCTTCGGGAACGTGCCCTTGCGGGTGCCCTTCGGGAACGTGCCGTTCGGCGGGGTGCCGCCGGCAGAGGCGCCGCCGCGGCGGAAGTTGCCGGTGGGGGTCGTCACCCCTTTCTGCTTGAGGCAGGCGCGCTGGGTGGTGGTGAGCTTGAAGCTCGTGAAATGACCGGCAGGGTTGGCGGCGCCCGAACCGGAGCCCGACTTCGAGCTCGAGCCGCAGGCGGCCACCAGGCCCATGCAGGCGATGGAGAGGACGACGACGCCGAGGCGCCGGGAGCGATTGATCATCAACAACCTCACTGCTGTCGTGTGCGTGGAGTCATGGAGGTCCCGGGGCTCAGGAGCCCGACGAGCTGGAGCTGGAACCTGAACCGGAGGTGGAGGAGCTTGAACTCGACGCGCCCGAGTCACTGATCGAGGAGGCCTTCATCGAGCCGTTCCCGGCGGTGATCCCCTCGACGGTGATCGTGTCGCCCGGCCGGATCGAGGCCTGCCTGACGCGCAGGTCCTTCTTGAGCGTCGTCGCGGAGGTGAGCTTCACCGTGATCGAGTTGCCCGAGGTGGTCTTGAGCACGATCGAGTTGCCCGAGATCGAGCTGATCGTCCCGGTGGTCCCACCGCCGGCGCCGCCGAAGCCGCCGGCGAACCCCGCGCCGCCTCCGGGGAAGCCGCCCGAGCGCGTGCCGCTCCTGCCTGTGCTCGACGACGCGCCACCCGCCGCGCCCGGGAACCCGGAGGCGAAGCGGGAGCGCAGCGAGCTGGGCGCCGAGGACGAGGAGGTCAGGCCGCCGGTCGAGGAGCCGGATGTATGGCTCTTCTCGACCTCGATGCCGCCGAGGAACCCGCCGGCCGCCAGCAGCAGCGCGAGCAGCGGGACGGTGAGCTTGGTGAGCAGCGTGCGGCGCGGACGGCCCGGGAGCTGGTTCTGTGTGAAGTCGTCGAGTTCGGGCTGCGGTTCGGTGAGGGTGGGGTTCATGTACGTCCTCTGAGCGATGGATGTGACGGTCGCGCCGGCGCTATTCAAAGCGCAGGGCGTCGATCGGCCGCATGCGCGCGGCACGGCCGGCGGGATAGGTGCCGAAGAAGAGACCGATCAGCACCGAGGCGCCGAAGGCGAGCACGACCGAGTAGGGCGCGATCACCGGTTTGATCCCGGCGATCGTGAAGTGGCTGCCGGCGATTCCGGCGACGACTCCCGCCAGCCCGCCGAGCAGCGACACGAGCACCGCCTCGACCAGGAACTGAATGAGGATGTCCGAGCGCCGGGCGCCGACCGCCTTGCGGATCCCGATCTCCCGAGTGCGCTCGGTGACCGAGACGAGCATGATGTTCATCACCCCGATCCCGCCGACGAGCAGCGAGATCGCCGCGACCTCTCCGAGCAGCGTGGTGAACACCTTCGATGAAGACGTCGAGGCCTGAAGCACCGAGCTCTCGTTGGTCACGTTGAAGTTCGAGCTCTCCGTGCTCGACGAGGACGAGGAGGACGACGAGGTGGTGACCGGGTCAAGCGCGCCCAGGATGTTCTCGACCTCGGTCTGCGCCGGATCAAGCTGGTCACGTGACTTCGCCTGAACGATGATCTGGCTGAGGCTGCCGTAGCCGGCGACGGTGTCCTGGGTGATCGTCAGCGGCGCGTACACCTGGTCGTCGGAGTTCGAGGATCCGCTGGAGCCCTTCGACGCGGTCACGCCGATCACGGTGAAGGTCGTGCCGTTGACCTTGACCGTGTCGCCGACCGGATCGGCCCCGCCGAACAGCTCCTGGACGACGGTCGAGCCGAGCACCAGCACCGGGCTGTGTTTCCTGTCCTGCGCCCGGGTGAACCAGGAGCCCTCGGCGAGCGTCTCGTTCTCGGCCGACGCATAGCTCGGCGTCGTGCCGATGAAGCTGGCCGGCTCATAGGTGTCGTTGCCGTAGGTGAGCGTGACGCTGGACCCGGCCACGACGGGCGAGACCGACTTCACGTCGGGTGCCTTGAAGCGGTTCTGCAGGGCGTCGGCCTCGGCGAGCGTCAGCGAGTTGCTCGAGCTCGCCGTCCCAAAGCTGCCGAAGCCCCCGAGCTGGGTGGCAGAGCTGACCAGCAGGACATTGGAGCCGAGCGCGTCGATCTGCTTCTCGACGGCCGAGGACGAGCCCGTGCCGACGGCGATCAGCACGATCACCGAGCCGACGCCGATCATCAGCCCGAGGACCGTGAGCATCGTCCGCAGCTTGTTGGCGGAGAGCCCGCCGAGGGCGACTCGCAGCGTCTCGGTCACGGCCCCACCAGCGCGCCGCGCCGCGCGGCGTTCGGCTCGTCGGAGACGATCTCACCGTCGGACAGCCGCACGATACGCCCGGCGTGAGCCGCGACCTCGTCCTCGTGGGTGATGAGAACGATCGTCACCCCCTCGTCGTGAAGCCGCTCGAAGATCCCGAGCACCTCGCCGGTGGAATGCGTGTCGAGGTTCCCGGTCGGCTCATCGGCGAGGATCATCGACGGGTTGGCGACGAGCGCGCGGGCGATCGCGACCCGCTGCTGCTGGCCACCGGACATCTCGGACGGGAGATGGTGGACCCGGTCAGCGAGGCCGACGTGGCGCAGCGCGGCCAGCGCCCGCGGTCGGCGCTCGCCACGCGGCAGCCCTCCATAGGCAAGGGGCAACTCGACGTTGGCGAGCGCGCGGGTGCGGGGAATCAGGTTGAAGCTCTGGAACACGAACCCGATCCGGCGGTTGCGCACGTCGGAGAGGTCGTCCTCGTCCAGCGTCGCGACGTCGATCCCGCCGAGTCGATACGTGCCGGCACTCGGCACGTCCAGACACCCGATGATGTGCATCAGGGTGCTCTTGCCGCTGCCCGAAGCCCCCATGATCGCCACGTACTCGCCGCGCCCGACGGTGAGGCTCACCCCACGTAGCGCGTGCACGGCGATGTCGCCGACCTCGTAGCGCTTGTGCACGTCCCGGATCTCGATCACGCGCGGGGGCGCCGCCGGGCCGGGCTCCGCGCTACGGCTCACGGGGCCCCTCCGCCGCTCGGCGCTCCGCTGAACCCTCCGCTCGGGAATCCGCCGCTCGGGAATCCGCCGCTCAGCCCGGTCGCGCCACGCCTGCTGAACGCCCCGCCGGGGCTGCTGCTGGAGCTGCTGGAGGTGCTGGCGCTCGAGCCCAGGGACGGGAGCGTCTCGGTCTCGACGAGTTCGGCGCCCGCGGACAGGCCCGAGACGATCAGGTCCCGGCTGTCGCCGCGGATGCCGACGATGACCTGCTTCGTGGTGTGCCTGCCGTCGAGATCCTCGGTGACGGTGGCGAGGTTCCCGCTGCCGGTCACCGCCCCGCTCGGCACGGTGACTCCGTGACCCTGCTTGATGACGACCTCGGCGGAGGCACTCATCCCCGGCTTGACCCGGGAGTCGTATTGGTTGAGGGTGACCGTCGCGTCGTAGCTGGTCACGTCGCTGCTCGTCGTGCCGATCGAGGAGACGCTGGTCACCTTTCCCGCGAGCTCGAGGTTGGACAGCGCATCGAGCGTCACCACCGCGGGCTGACCGACCTTGAGCTTGTTGACGTCGGCCTCGGTGAAGGAGACCGTCATCGACAGCTGCCTGAGCGAGTCGATCACCGCGAACGAAGCGGAGCTCGTCGACGTGGATGACGAGGTCGAGCCCGTCGACGCGCCGGCCGCAGTCGAACCCGCGGTGCTCGTCGACGCCGAGGTGGACTCTGCGCTCGACGTGCTGCCGGCGGTGACGCTGTCACCGGGGGCGATCGACTCAAGCGAGGTGATCGTGCCGCTCACCGGGGCACGCAGCCGAGTCTGGTCAAGCGCCTGGCGGTCCTCCTTGACCGTCTGCTCGTCCTCGATGACCTGGAGCTTGTCCGCATCGACGGTGGCGGCGGTCACGGCCGCCGAGGAGGTCGAGCTCGAGCCACTGGGCGAACCCGATCCGGTGGAGGTCGAGCTCGAGCCGCTGGACGAAGCCGATCCGGTGGAGCTCGAGCCGGCGCGCGCGGAGCCCGCGCTCGTGGTCGTGGTCGTGGTGCCCGTCCGCGTCGGCTCCGTGGTCGTGGCCGGAGCGGTCTCGGTCGTCTCGGTCGCCGTGGTGCGGACCGTCGTCGGAGTCGTCGGAGTGGTCGGTGCGGTGACGGTCGGCGTGGTGGTCAGGGTCTGGATGGGCGTGGTGGTCTGGGCCGGGGTGCTCGAGGTCGGCGTGTAGCTCACGTCCTCGACGGCCGCTGATCCGTCCACGACCGCGCTCGTCGTCGTGCTGGACGACCCGTCCGCGAGCGTCGTCTCGTCATTGGAGAGCGTCGTCCGCGCCTCTGCGAGGGTCGCCTTCGCCTGCTTGAGGGTGAGCGCGGCAGTGGTGTCGCCGAGCGTCGCCAGCAGCCGGCCCTTGTGGACGTGTTCGCCCTCCTTGACGTAGACGTGCGCCAGCGTGCCGCTGGTCTGGAAGTCGACGTCCTCCTGGGTGACCGGCTCGAGGCTGCCGGTGCCGCTCACGGTCGACTGCACGACGCCCTCCGACGCGGTCACGACCTGCGTCTCGGTGCGCGCCGAGCTCTTCGACGTGCCGAGCTGACCGATCGCAACCACGACCACGACGATGATCCCGGCCGCGATCAACGCGGCCGGCAGATAGCGGGAGACGACGCCGCCGCGCGGACTGGTCAGCCCGTCACGCGAGCCGGTGGAGGATCGAGGCGGGATGGGGCGGCGACCGAGACGTTGCCGGGACCGCCGGGCGAAGGACCGTGAGGACACGCCGGACATCGTCGGCGCCGAACGGATCGGTGGCGTAAGAGAAACGTCTGAAGAACGTGAGAGACGACCGCGTGGCGGTCTACGCGACGGCCGAAACGAGCTGCTCGAGCGTCTGCCGGGCGCCGCGCTCGCGCAGCGAGGTGAGTGCCTCCAGATACGCGTCGACGAAGCGCTGATCGTCGGCGACGTCCCCGAACAGCTCGCGGTTGGCGATGAACGCGAGCGGCTCGGTGTCGGCGCGCGCCGCCAGCGCCGACATCTCCTCACGGCGGCGATCGACGATCTCAAACGGTTCGCCGTGCTCGTCGACGCCCTGCGCATAGCGCACCCAGCTGGCGACGATCGCCGCCGACAGTCGCACGGGACCCCCGCGCTGCAACTGGATGCGCACGACGGGCATCAGCCACTTGGGTATGCGGTCCGAGCTCTCGGCGCCCAGCCGCGCGAGCGTGTCGCGGATCTCCGGGTTGGCGAAGCGCTCGATCAGCTCGGCCTTGTACGCGGTCAGGTCGATGCCCGGGACCGGATCGAGCGTCGGTGTCGCCTCCTGGTCCATGTAGCCACGCAGGAAGCTCTGGAACAGCGGATCCTGCGCGGCCTCGTGCACGTACGTGTGGTCGCACAGACGGCCGAAATAGGCGAGGCCCTGGTGGCTGGCGTTCAGCAGCCGGAGCTTCATGAACTCGTAGGGTCTGACGTCGTCGACGAGCTGCACACCAACGCGCTCCAACGGTGGACGGTCCCCGCAGAAGGCATCCTCCAGCACCCACTGGATGAACGGCTCGCACACCACCGGCCAGCGGTCCTCGATCCCGAAGCGCTTCTCGAGCGCCCTGCGGTCCTCGTCGGTGGTCCCGGGCGTGATCCGGTCGACCATCGAGTTCGGGAAGCGGACCTCGGCGTCGACCCATTCCGCGAGCTCGGGATCGAGCAGCCGGGCGAAGGAGACGAACGCCTCGCGAGCGAGCGCGCCGTTGCCGGGCAGGTTGTCGCACGAGACGATCGTGAACGGCCGGGTGCCCGCCTCCCGGCGCCGGGCCAGGCCGGCCACGACCAGCCCGAACACGCTGCGCGGCGTCGCCCCAGGCTGCAGGTCCGCCGCGACCCCTTCCGCCTGCGGATCGAAGTGTCCGGTGACGTCGCTGATCGCGTAGCCACCCTCGGTGATCGTGAGCGAGACGATCTCGGTGCCCGGATCGGCGAGCCGCGCCACGACCGCCTCGCAGTCGTCGGGCGCGTAGAGGTAGTCGACGATCGACCCGATCACCCGAGCCTCGTACGTGCCGTCGCTGTGCTTCTGCACCAGCGTGTAGAGATGATCCTGGGCCGTGAGGGCCTCGCACATCGCGCGGTCGGCCTCGAGGACACCGACACCGCAGATCCCCCAGCGCGACTCGCCCTCCGCCAGCAGCCTGTCGAGGTACATCGCCTGGTGCGCGCGATGGAAACCGCCGACGCCGAAATGCATGACCGACGCGGTCACCGCCGAGCGGTCGTAGCCCGGCAGCGTGACACCCTCCGGCTGCTCCTCGGCCGGACCGTTGAGGAGCGTCGCGATGGAGCGCGTCACGAGTCCTCCCGGGAGCGGGAGCCGGCGACGAGCCGCTCCTCGGTTTCGGCATCGAAGCCGTAGATCCGTTGCGGGTCGATCCGCAACCGCACGTTGGTCCCCGGCTCGCGCGAGTCGTATCCCTCCGTCCGCGCAACGAAGCTCGAGTCGGTGCCGGCAAGTGACGCGTGGACGTAGGAGTCGGCACCCAGCGATTCGACCATGATCACCTCGCCGGCGATTCCGTCACCGTCCGAACTGTCGGCAACCGTGACGTGCTCGGGCCTGATTCCGACGATGAGCTCCTTCGCCTGGCGCTTACCGGCCTCCTCCACCAGCTCGCGCGGCAGCGCCACGCGCTCGTCGCCGAGTGTCACATGACCGTCCTCGAGCCCCAAGTGGATCAGGTTCATCTGCGGCAGCCCGATGAAGCCGGCGACGAACGCGTTGACTGGATCGTCGTACAGCTCGCGCGGGGGCGCGCACTGCTGGAGGGTGCCGTCCTTGAGCACCGCGACGCGGCGGCCAAGCGTCATCGCCTCGCCCTGATCGTGGGTGACGTACACGGTGGTCGTCCCGAGGCGGCGTTGCAGATCGGCGATCTGCACCCTGGTCTGAACGCGGAGCTTCGCGTCGAGATTGGACAGCGGCTCGTCCATCAGGAACGCCTTCGGACGGCGGACGATTGCGCGGCCCATCGCCACCCGCTGGCGCTGGCCGCCCGACAACTGGCGGGGCTTGCGGCCGAGGAACTCCTCCAGGCCGAGCATCGATGCCGCCTCCTTGACACGCTGCTCACGTTCGGCGCGGTCGACCCCCTGCATCTTGAGCGCGAAGCCGATGTTCTCGGCGACGGTCTTGTTCGGGTAGAGGGCGTAGTTCTGGAACACCATGGCGATGTCGCGATCGCGCGCGTCGACGCCGGAGACGTCGCGGCCGTCGATCTCGATCCGCCCGTCCGAGAGCTCCTCCAGCCCCGCGAGCAGTCGCAGCGCGGTCGACTTGCCCGAGCCCGACGGCCCGACGAGCACCATGAACTCGCCGTCAGGGACGTCGAGGCTGAGCTCGGCGACCGACAGCGTCTCCGAGCCCGGGTAACGGCAGCTCACGTCCTCATAGGTCACCTGCGCCATGGTCGGCTCCTCCCGCGCTCTCGGGTCACTTGATCGCTCCCATCGACAGGCCGCGCACGAGCTGGCGCTGGGCGATCCAACCCGCGATCAGCACCGGTACCGAGGCGATCGTCGCCGCGGCTGACAGCTTGGCCCAGAACAGCCCCTCGCTCGACACGAACCCGACGAGGAACACCGGCATCGTCGCCGCCCGGATCGAGGTGAGGTTCACGGCGAAGAAGAACTCGTTCCAGGAGAAGATCGCGCAGATGAGCGCGGTCGCGGCAAGCCCCGGCGAGACGACCGGCAGGACGACCTCGGTGAGCTCGTGAGGCAGGTCGGCGCCGTCCATGCGCGCCGCCTCGAGGATCTCTCCCGGCACCTCGAGGAAGAACGAGCGCATCATCCAGACCGCGATCGGCAGGTTCATCGCGGTGTAGAGGATGATGAGCGTGGGAATCGAGTCCAGCAGGCCCACCTCGCGCACCGCCAGGTAGATCGGGACGATCGCGGCGACGACCGGCAGCATCTTGGTCGAGATGAAGAAGAACAGCGCGTCGCGCCACTTGCCCACCGGACGCAGCGACAGCGCGTAGGCGGCGGGGGTCGCGAGCAGGAGCACGAGCAGCACCGAGAGCACGGTGGCGATCGCCGAGTTGACCAGGAACGGCCCCATCCCGGCCGAGAACACCTGCTTGTACTCGCTGAGCGTGGGCGAGAAGTCGAACTTCGGATTGGTCGTGTACGCGGCGGACTCGGGCTTGAACGACGTGATCACCATCCACAGCACCGGGAAGAAGAAGATGATCCCCGCACACCAGGCGAGCGTCCCCCAGGCGATCGAGCCCAGCCGCGACCGGATGGCGACGCCCAGCGGGCGGCGCGGACGTCCACGGGTGGCGGTGGAGGCGGCGGCGGACATCAGGCTCGTGCGGTGTTGTCGTCGATGAAGATGGAGAACAGCACGCGCAGCGCGACGCTCGCGACGATCAACGTGCCGATCACGGTGACGACCCCGAGCGCCGCCGACTGCCCGACCTCGAAGCCGAGGAAGGCGCGTTGGTAGATGTAGTACGGCAGGTTGGTCGTCGCGGTCCCGGGACCCCCCTGGGTGACCATGTAGATCGCGTCGAAGGTGTTCACCACGTAGATCGCGCCGAGCAGGATCCCGAGCTCCAGGTAGGAGCGCAGGTGGGGCAGCGTCAGCTCCCGGAAGGTCGCCAGCGCGCTCGCGCCGTCGACCCGCGCGGCCTCGAGCACGTCCCGCGGCATGCTCTGCAGGCCCGCGAGCAGGATCAGCATCTCGAACGGAGTCCACTGCCACACGACGGTGGCGATCACCGACGCCATCGGCTGCGAGGTGACGAACGCCACGGGTGAGCCGCCGAACAGCCGGATGATCCAGTTGACGATCCCGTAGGTCGGGTCCAGCAGCGTCGTCTTCCAGATCAGGCCCGCGGCGGTCGGCAGGATGAGGAATGGCGAGATGAGCAGCGTGCGGACGATCGCGCGGCCGATGAACGCCCGGTCGAGCAGGATCGCCAGGCCGAGACCGAGCCCCGTCGCGATCACCACGGAGATGAACGTGATCTCGACCGTGTGCAGGACCGCCGAGAAGAACACCGGGTCGGTGAACACCGCTCCGTAGTTGCTCAGCCCGACCCACTGCGGCGAGCCCGGCTTGGCGAGATCCCAGGAGAACAGCGAGTAGAACAGCGTCAGGACGAACGGGATCTGGGTGACGATGATCAGGAAGATCAGCGCGGGCAGCAGCGGCGCCCGTCGCACCCACCGCTCGCGGCGCTCCACCGCCTCGGCCCCGCGGGGCCGGCGAGTCCCGACCCGCGTGGCGGCGGCGCTCGCGCTCATGAGCGATGCTCCTTCCCGACGTCCTGGGCGTACTGCTGCGAGGTCGCAAGCGCGCTCTTCACCGACTCCTGGCCGGCGATCGCGGCGGTGATCTGCTGACTGACCCGGGTGCCGAGGTCCTGGAACTCGGGGATGTCGAGGAACTGCACGCCGGTGTAGGGCACAGGCTGAACGGTCGGATGTTCGGGATCGGCGGACTCGATCGCCTGGAGCGTCGGCTTGGCGAATGCCTTTGCGGCACGCTCATACTGCGGAATCCGGTAGGTCGACAGGCGACTGCCCGGCGGCAGATTGGACCAGCCGAGCTTGCGTCCGACGAGCTTGATGTACGCCTTGGAGGTGGCCCAGGAGATGAACTGCCACGCGGCCTGCTTGTCCGGAGAGGTCTTGGGGATCGCCAGCGACCACGTGTACAGCCAGCCCGAGTGCTTGGTATGCACGACCGGAGCGGGCGCGTAGCCGTTCTTGCCGGCAACCGGGCTGCCCTTGGCCTCGAGCGTGCCCGCCGCCGAGGTGGCGTCGTACCACATGGCGGCCTGCCCCTGCTCGTAGTCGGTCGCGCACTCGGAGAATCCGTCCTCCGCGGCGCCCGGCTCACCGTCTCTGCTCAGGAGATCGACATAGAACGACACCGCCCGCTCGACGGCCGGCGAGGTGAGCTGGGCCTTCCACCGTGGGGTGAACCAGCGCCCACCGAACGTGTTGATGACGGTGTCCAGCGGGGCCAGGTTCTCGCCCCAGCCCGAGTCCCCGCGCAGACAGATACCGGCGGTGCCCTTCCGGTTGAGCTTCGCCGCCAGCGCGGCCACCTGATGCCAGGTGGGATGCGCCGGCATGTGCAGACCCGCTTTGGCCAACAGGTCCTTGCGGTAGGCGAGGACCGACGACTCACCGTAGAACGGCACCGAGTACATCGCGCCGCGGTAGGACAGCGACCTGCGAATCGACGGGATGAAGTCGCTCTCGTCGTAGCCCTTGGTCTTGGCGATGAACGGCTGGAGGTTCGTGATCCAGCCGTACCGCGCCCACATCGGAGTCTCGTAGTTGGAGATCATCACCACGTCGAACTCATTCGAGTGGGTCGAGACCGAGTCCGTGACCGTCGCGCGGGACTGGTTCTCGGGCAGCGTCACGAAGTTGACCTTGATGTTCGGATGCTCGCGCTCGAAGTACTTGGTGAGCATCTCGACGTCCTGCATCTGGGGGTTGGAGACGATCGCGACCCGGAGCGCGACGCCGTGCGGCCCCGAGCCCCCGCCACCGCCGGCGCCCGCGACCGAGCAGCCCGACAGCGCGAGCACACCCAGTGCGCATATCAAGCCGCACCGGCCGGACCTTCTCAGCACTGCGTCCTCTCCGCGAACACACGTGTCTCCTAACGCTCAAATGAGCGCCCCTGCGCTCATCGGCGCACCCAGCCTAATCACCCTCCCGAACGATGTCAATGGTCCAAAACCGGCTCGCACGCATGTGCGAGACCGCTCATACGGACCTTCCGCGGTGCTGGGCACAATGCGCACGTTCTCCGGTACGCTGCTCAAATGAGCGGCGCTCAGGCGATTGAGAGCACCGTACGATGAGCGTGGTCCGCTCGCCGGCTACGGCCGGCCCCGCCGCGACGATGCTCGCGGCGAGCATCGCGCGCCGCTACTACCTGGACGGAGCGACGAAGTCCGCGATCGCCACGGAGTTCGGCCTGTCCCGCTTCAAGGTGGCCCGGATGCTCGAGGAGGCGCGCAGCAGCGGTCTGGTGCGCATCGAGCTCCACTACGAGGGCGACCTCGACGTCGACCTGTCGATGCGTCTGCGAGATCGCTATGGCCTGCGCCGGTGCATGGTGATCAACTCGGCCACCGATGATCACGTCGCCCTGCGCGCCGGGCTCGGCCGAACCGCAGGGGCGCTCCTGTCGGAGATCGTGACCGGCAGCGACGTGGTGGGGCTCGCCTGGTCACGCACCTTGCTGTCGATGCGCTCGGCGCTCGGCCCGCTGGCCGCCTGCACGATCGTGCAGCTGACGGGGGCGCTCTCACGGCCGGACGTCGACGAGAGCTCGATCGAGCTCGTCCGCGACGTCGCCCGCATCGCCGGCGGCCCCGCATACTGGTTCTACGCGCCGATGATTCTGTCCGAGCCGAGCAGCGCCCGCTCGCTGCTCGTCCAGACCGAGGTCGCACGGGCGTTCGAGCGCTTCAGCGCCCTCACGGTGGCGATCATCAGCATCGGGGCCTGGGACCCCACGCAGTCGACGGTCGCCGACGCGATCACCGCGGCTGAGTACACGGAGCTCGCACGTCTGGGAGTCTGCTGCGAGATGGGCGGCATCCAACTCGACGCCGACGGAAGCCCGGTCAACACTCCGCTCTCGGAGCGGATCGTCGGGATCGGGCCCGAGCAGCTGGCCGCGGTTCCGGAGATCATCGCCACCGCCTACGGTCGCTCGAAGGCGCGCGCGGTTCGGGCGGTCATCCGCGGCGGATTCGTGACCAGCCTGATCACCCACGCATCCCTGGCGGAGGAGCTTCTGCGCCTGACGTGATGGCCCATGACCGCTGAGGTGAGGACGCACGTCGAGGCCGAAGAGCCGCTGTACGGCGGACTGACGAACACCGGCCTGACCACCCGGGTCGGAGATACCGTCCGTCGCCCCCTGCGGCCGACCAGCACCGCGACCCGGGCGCTGCTCGACCATCTGCAGCGCGTCGGCTTCGACGGCGCGCCGCGGTATCTGGGAGTCGACGAGCAGGGCCGCGAGATGGTCTCGTTCATCGAGGGGCGCGCCGTGCTGCCTCCCTACCCCTCATGGGCGCTGACCGATGACGCTCTCATCAGCGTCGCCGAGCTGATGCGGGCGTACCACGAGTCGGTGGCCTCGTTCGATCCCGGCGGGCACCGCTGGCCGAGCGCCGTCCCGCACCGGTTCCGCGATGGGCTGGTCAGCCACAACGACCCGAACCTCGACAACGTGGTCTTCGATGACGGACGCGCCGTCGCCCTGATCGACTTCGACCTGGCAAGCCCCGGCTCGGCGGTCTGGGACCTCGCCTGCTGCGCACGCCTCTGGGTCCCGCTGCGGGAGTCCCGCGACTGCCCAGAGCCTCTCCGGGGCCGATCGCTCTCACGGTTGGCGATGTTCGCCGAGGCCTATGGGGCGTCGCGGGAGCAACGCGCCGGGATCGCCGAGGCGCTGCCGCACACCCACAACTGGTGCTACCGGATCGTGCGGGGGGCGGTCAACGCCGGTCACGAGGCATTTCGCCGCTACTGGCTCGCCGAGGGGGCACAGCGTGCCGAGCGGACGCGCCTCTGGCTGGCGAGCCACGACCGTGAGATCCGCGCCGCGCTCTCAGCGCGATGATCGACGGCGTCCGGCGTCACATCCAGCTGCCGGAACCGTCAGCACGTCCCATCAGCACGTCCCAGTCGAGCACGTCCCGTCAGCACGTCAGTACGCGCGCGCGAGCACCGCGACCAGGTCGTCCTCCTCGACGGTGTCGGGGATCGAGCCGTCGGCGCGCATCAGGCAGCGGACGGTGACCCCCGCGCCGTTGGCGCGGCGCTCGCCCTCCAGGCCGCAGGCGGCCCACTCGATGCGAGCGAATCCCTCACCGGCGGCCTCGAGCGCCTGCTCGAGCGTGTCGACGCCGGTCGTGCGCCGCTCGAGCTCCGCGCGAGCCTGCGAGAGGAGCGCGTCCTGCGCCTCGGACAGCAGCTCGCGCGCGCTCGCGGCGGCCGCATCGAGCGCAACCGCGATGCGCTCGGCTCCGTCGCGCCGCACGAGCGAGACCGTCCCGGCAGCGAGGTCCCGGGGACCGACCTCGAGCCGCACCGGCACCCCCTTCAGCTCCCAGTCGGTCAGCCGCCGCCCCAGGCCGACGTCGGTGCGGCGATCGACCCGGAGCCGAACCCCGAGCTCCTCGAGCTCGCGCTGCAGCCGGTGGACCGCGGCCAGCACCCCGGGATCGTCCTTGACCGCGACGATCACCACCTGGGCGGGGGCGACCGCGGGCGGCAGGCGCAGGCCGGCGTCGTCGCCGTGGCACATGATCAGGCCGCCCACCATCCGCGTCGAGCTGCCCCACGACGTCGTCCAGCAGTGCTCCACGGACCCCGATTCGCTCGTGTAGGTGATCTCGAACGCGCGGGCGAAGTTCTGCCCGAGCTCGTGGCTGGTGGCGAGCTGCAGCGCCTTGCCGTCACCCATCATCCCTTCGCAGGTGAGCGTGGCGGTTGCTCCGGCGAACCGCTCCGCCGGGGTCTTCAACCCGGTGAGCACGGGGATCGCGAGCACCTCCTCCAGCACCGCCCGGTACACGTCGGCGTGGATCTGCCGCGCGTAGGCGGCGGCGTCGCCCTCGGCCGCGTGCGCGGTGTGCCCCTCCTGCCAGAGGAACTCGCTGGTGCGCAGGAACAGACGGGGGCGCAGCTCCCAGCGCATGACATTGGCCCACTGGTTCAGGCACAGCGGCAGGTCGCGGTAGCTCTGGATCCAGCGGGCGAGGTACTCCCCGAACACCGTCTCGCTCGTCGGGCGGATGACCGCCGGCTCCTCCAGCTGCTTGCCGCCGGCGTGGGTGACGACCGCGAGCTCGGGGCTGAAACCCTCGATGTGCTCGGCCTCGCGGCGCAGATGGCCCTCCGGGATGAGCAACGGGAAGTAGACATTCTCGGCTCCGGCTCGCTTGATCCGCGCGTCGACCTCGGCCTGCAGCAGCTCCCAGATCGCGTAACCCCAGGGGCGGATGACCATCGTGCCGCGGACCGGGCCGTTGTCCGCGAGCTCCGCCTTGGCGACGACGTCCTGGTACCAGCGCGGGAAGTCGTCGTGCTGTGGGGTGAGGACGGCCACAGCGCCGATTATCGACAATCGGTTCATGGAGACCCTCGACGCGACCACGTTCGCCGGGCGGGCGCTCGACGGCCATGCGTCGATGAGCGCCCGCTTCGAGCGCTCCGACGGCACGCTGCGACCCGATGGGCGCTTCCGTCTCCCGGGCAGGGTCGCCCACGTGTGGCCGTTTGCACGGGCGTTGATCGCGACGCTCGACGTCGCTGGGATCCCGGCGCCGCTGCGCGACGCGTCGGGGTTCGATGCAGAAGCGGTGATCGCGCGGCGGCTGCGGGCACTCGAGCGCTATTGGGACGAGCGCGGCCCCGCGTACGCCTCCGATCCCCCGAGCCTGCTCACGCGACTGTTCGGGGGTGGCGACATCTACCACGACGACAACGCCTGGGCAGGGCTCGCGCTCGTGCAGCTCGAGCGCCAGCGGCCCGGCGCCAGCCGGCTCGACCGCGCCGCGGGGCTGGTCGATTTCGCGCGGGCGGGCTGGGACACCGACCCGGCCGCGGCCCACCCGGGCGGCATCTTCTGGGTCCAGCAGGGCCGTGGGCTCGGCGCCCGTAACCACGACCGCAACGCGGTGTCGACCGCGCCCAACGGCCAGCTGATCCTCCATATGGAGGCGCTCGGAGAGCGCGATGGCGCGCCCACCCCCGGCGAGATGGCGCGCTGGGTGGCCGACACGCTCGGCAACGGCGAGGACCTGTTCCGCGACAAGATCCGGGGCGACGGCACGATCGACGCCGCGCTGTGGAGCTACAACCAGGGCTCGATGGTCGGCCTGTACGCGCTGCTCTCCGACCGCGGCGGCGGCGACGCGCCGAGCCGCCTGCAACGGGCGGAGGCGACCGCGCGCGCGGCCCTCGATCATTACGAGCGCCGCCGCTACGACGGTGAGCCGGTGGAGTTCGTCGCGATCTTCATGCGCAACCTGCTGCAGCTGTCGGCGCGCACGGCTGAGGAGCCGCTGCGGCTGCGGATCGCGCAGGCGCTGGGCGAGCGCGCCGAGGCGACCTGGCCGATCTCCCCGAAGGCGACGCTGCTGCAGCACAGCGCGTCCGTCACGCTGCAGGCGCTCGCCGCCTGGGATCCCGCCGACTACCGACTGCTCGCGTAGGCCGCGGCGATGCGGATGCGCCTGCTGCCGGCCGGACGCCATGCGCTGCTCGTCGAGCTCGACAGTCAGCAGGACGTCCTCGGGCTGCATGCCGAGATCGTGAGGCGGCTCGAGTGCGAGGATGGATGGCCCGGACCCCGTCCCGCCGACGTCGTGCCCGCAGCGCGGACCGTCCTGATCGATGGCCTTGTCGATCCGGCTCCCGTGGCGGCGGCGCTGCCGGACTGGGACGCTGCCCCGGTCACCGCGCCGGGCGGTGAGGTCGTGCGCTGCCCGACCGTCTACGACGGCCCGGACCTCGACGATGTCGCCGCCCACTGGGATCTCACTCGCCGGGAGGCGATCGAGCTGCACACCTCGACCGAGTTCGTGGTGGCCTTCTGCGGGTTTGCGCCAGGCTTTGCCTATCTCACCGGGCTCCCGGAGGATCGCGGGGTTCCGCGCCGCCAGACCCCGCGCACCCAGGTCCCTGCCGGCTCGGTCGCGCTCGCCGGCGAGTACAGCGCCGTCTACCCGAGGCGGTCGCCCGGCGGCTGGCAGCTGATCGGTCGCACCGAGCTGCCCCTGTGGGATCCGGGACGCGATCCCGCGGCGCTGCTCACCTTGGGCGTCCGGGTTCGGTTCGAGGACGTGGGCGGGTGAGCCGGCGGACCGTCGAGGTGGTCCGAGCCGGCGCGCTGACGACCATCCAGGACGCCGGCCGGCCCGGTCTCGCCCACCTCGGGGTCCCGCCATCCGGTGCGCTCGACCAGGACGCGCTGGCGCTCGGCAACCGGCTGCTCGGCAACCCCCCGGACGCCGCGGCGCTCGAGACGACGCTGGACGGCGTCGCGCTGCGACCCGACGGCATCTGCCGGGTCGTGGTGACCGGGGCTCCGGCCGGCGTGACCGTGGACGGCCGGCCGGCCGCCTGGGGCGCCGCGGTCGATGTCCCTGCCGGTGCACAGCTCGAGATCGGGACTGCGGGTGCCGGGTTGCGCTCCTACGTCGCGCTCGCCGGCGGGATCCGCAGTGAGCTGGTCCTCGGCAGCCGCTCCCACGACGTGCTCTCCGGCCTTGGCGCCCCGCCGCTGCGGACCGGGGACCGGCTGGTGCTCGGCGACGCAGCGGCCCTCGTTCCGCCGGCGGTTGATGTCGCCCCCCAGGCCGCACCGCCCGCCGCGCTCGAGCTCACGCTGTGGGACGGCCCGCGCCGGGGGCGCCTGACCGAGGCAGGGGAGGCGACGCTGCGCGGCGCCAGCTGGACGGTCGCCTCGGCGAGCAACCGCATCGGACTGCGGCTCGAGGGGCCGGCGCTCACGCTCGCCTCCCACGAGGAGCTCCGCAGCGAGGGCATCGTGACCGGCGCGGTTCAGGTCCCGCCCGATGGCCGGCCGCTCATCTTCCTGCGCGACCATCCGACCACCGGCGGATACCCGGTGATCGGGGTGATCGACCCGTCCGACCTCTCGGCGTGTGCACAGGCACGGCCGGGAACGCCGGTGCGCTTTCATCCGCGCGCGGTCGGGTGGCGGACGCGCTGAGCTGAGGCGAGGCGCCAGACCCGCCCCGTCTACTTCTTGCCGAACCGCGCCCAGATCTCCCCCAGGCGCCGCTGGTCCTCGCCGGTCAGTCGATCGAGGAACTCCCGACGGACGCCCGCCAGGTGGGTGCGACGCGCATCCCGGGCGACGGCGAGGCCCTCGGGGGTGATCTCCGCATACAGGCCACGGCCGTCGGAGTCGGCGAGGGCGCGCACCACGTAGCCCCGGCGGGCGAGCCGGTCGACGAGGCGCGTGCAGCCCGAGCGGGTGAGGAGCACGCCATCGGCGATCTCCGACATTCGCATCCGGTGGCCTGGGGCGTCGGCGAGGAACATGAGCACCTCATAGGCCGAGACCGACAGGTTGTGAGCCGCCTGCATCTCGGCGTCGAGGACGCGCGTCACGTGGGCGTGCACGGCGAGCATGCCGCGCCAGGCGGCGAGCTCTTCGGACCTGAGGGGGCCATCGGAGTCGGGCAAGGTGAAACCTGAGAGGGTCGTGTGGTGGACCCACGATACTGATTGCACATGCAACCATCTTGCGATATAGTTGTGTGTGCAATTACTTTTCCCTCGCCGAAAGGAGCCGCCATGAAGCTCGACGGCATGCACCACATCACGATGATCACCGGCGATGCTCCCGCCAACGTCGCGTTCTACGCGGACCTGCTCGGGCTGCGGATGGTGAAGAAGACGGTCAACTTCGATGCGCCGGAGGCCTACCACCTGTACTTCGGCGATGAGCAGGGCTCGCCCGGCTCGATCCTCACCTGGTTCGAGTTCGCAGGCGCGCGCTCCGGCCGCGCCGGGGCCGGCATGATCCACACGATCGAGTTCGGAGTGGCCGGCGAGGATGCGCTCGCATTCTGGTCTGAGCGACTCGCCGGCGCGGGCGTGGAGACCGAGCGCGTCGAGGGGACGCTGAGCTTCGCCGATCCCGACGGCCTGCGGCTGGCTCTCCTTGCCACCGACGCCGAGCAGAACCCCAACCCCCCGCTGCGCGCGGCTCATCCGGAGGTCCCGGCCGAGCATGCGATTCTGGGCGTCGAGGGCGTCCGCGCCTACGCCGGCCGCTCGCTCGAGGCCGACCGCGATCTGCTGACCGAGACGCTCGGCTTCACCGAACTCGCTCCCGGGGACTACCGGCTCGACGGCCCGACCCGCCACCTGCACTACCGCTACGACCCGACCGACCGGCGCGGGATCCCCGGCGCCGGCACGGTGCACCACATCGCCTGGCACTCCCGCGACGAGGATCACGCGTCCTGGCAACAGCGCGCCCGCGAGGCCGGCATGCAGGTGACCCCGATGATCGACCGTGACTACTTCCATGCGATCTACTTCCGTCAGCCCCAGGGGATCCTGTTCGAGATCGCCACGACCTCACCCGGCTTTGCGGTCGACGAGGACCCGGGCCATCTCGGCGAGGAACTGCGCCTGCCGAGCCAGCATGAGCACCTGCGCTCCGAGCTCGAGCGCTCGCTCACCCCGCTCGTCAACCCGCGGGCGCGCGCGGGCCAGGCGGCACGATGAGTCCGCTCGGCAAGCTGCGCGCAACGGGAACGCTCGCGTACGGCGAGCGTCCCGCCGACGGGCAGGCGGATGGTCTGCTCGTGCTGCATCACGGCCGCGGCTCGGACGAGCGTGACCTGCTGGGGCTCGCCGAGGTGCTCGACCCCGAGCGTCGCCTGCACGTCGTGACCCCGCGGGCACCGCTGACCTTCGCCGGATCTCCGGGGTATCACTGGTACGCGGTGCCGCGCGTCGGCTATCCCGACCACGATACGTTCGCGCGGGGGTTCTCCACGCTCGGCGCGTTGCACGACGAGCTCTGGCAGCGGACCGGCATCTCGCCCGCGCAGACCGTGCTCGGAGGGTTCTCGCAGGGCGCGACCATGAGTTACGCGATGGGCCTCTCCGGAGCGCGTCCGGCGCCCGGCGGGCTGCTCATCTTCTCGGGCTTCGTACCGGTCGTCGAGGGCTGGGCTGCGGATCCGGATCACGTGCGCGGCCTGCCGCTCTACGTGACCCACGGCCGCGCGGATCCGGTGATGGAGGTGGCGTTCGCGCGTCAGGCGCGGGATCTGCTCACCGAGGGCGGCGCGGCGATCGAGTACCACGAATCCGACGCCGGCCACCTCATCGACCCGGCCCACCTCCCGGGCGCCCGCGCGTGGCTCGGGGCCCGGCTCCCCGAGGTCAGCTCGACTGGAGCTCGACGCTGACCGACTCGGCGAGCCCGCTCAGCAACCGAACCTCACGGACGCCGAAGCTCGGCCTGGCCTCACGGGCCAGGCAGCAGAGCACGTAGAGCTCGGCGTCCGAGGGCCGAACCGGGACGCCGAGGTAGGCCCGTGCGCCGAGGCCGCGGACGAGCTCGATCTCGGCCACCGCATCCTCGGTACGGGTATCGCGGACGACGTTGCCGATTCGCCCCTCGAGCATCAGCCGGCAGAACGTCTCCTCCAGCGGCAGAGAGTCGCCGCGGCGCAGCGAGACCCCCGGCCATCCGCCGGCCGAGATGCGCACCGTCTCCCGCTCATCGGCGATCAACGTGAGCAGCGCGATGTCGACGTCGAGCAGGTCGCGCGTCATGCGTACAAGTGCACCGAGGCGCTGCTCCGGGTCAGCGGACTGAATCACGCGGTCGGGCCGGGGCGGCCACGGTACGCCGCATTCCGGGCAGCTCCCAGCGCTGCCCGCGGGTGCGTAGCTCACCACCCCACAGCTGATGCAGCGCAGGTGCGGCATCACCGCCCTCCCCGGTCGGTGTCCCTCTCCCTCACGCACCGGACCCTACCAGCGAACGCAAAAGTCGTCGACCATTCACAGAGCCTTGACACGACGCTGGCCGAATGTTCGGCCGGCCGGCGGGTCCGGCCTGTTCAGGGGCGCACGCGCAGGCCGTCGAGCGCGATCGACAGCAGGTGGCGGATCTGCTCGGGCTCGGCGCCCTGGATCTTGGTGATTCCGCCGATCAGCTGGATGACCTCGGCGACGTCGACGTCGCCACGGACCGCCCCGGCCTTCTGTGCGCGCTCCAGCAGCGGCTCCCCGGCCGCGAACAGCGAAGCGCGGCAGGCGGTGAACACGGGCGCGCCCCGGTCGACGTAGTCGAACAGCTCGTTGGCCAGCGCCATCTTGGTCGCCATGTAGTCGACAAGGCCCTCGATCCAGGTCGCGAACGCGTCCCACGGGCCGAGGCCGTCGAGCTCCGAGGCCGACGAGCAGAACCGGTCGACCTCCTCGACGTAGACCGCCTCCAGCAGCGCCTGGCGGTTGGGGAAATGCCGGTAGAGGGTCCCGATCCCCACCCCAGCGCGGCGGGCGATTCCCTCGAGCGAGGTCTCGGCTCCGCTCTCGGTGAACGCGCTGCGCGCGGCCGCGATCACCTTGTCGTAGTTGCGCCGTGCGTCGGCGCGCTTGGGGCGGGTGCTGGTCAGCTCTCTGGTGGGTTCTGTCGTGCTCATGTGTCGCTCCTTCACCGGATCGTCACAAAACGGAGGGTACCTCCGCTATAGTTCTTATCCGGAGGCCGCCTCCACATAGTTTCGGAGGCAACCTCCAGTTTAGTACCCATTTCTCGTCGGATGGAGTTTTACGTGGCCTCACTTTTCACACAGAGTCCGGATCGCCGGCGCTGGCTGACCCTCGTGGTCGTCTGCCTGGCGCAGCTCATGATCGTGCTCGACACGACGATCGTGAACGTTGCGCTGCCCTCGATCCAGCACGACCTCCACTTCTCCCAGGGCAACCTCACCTGGGTCATCAACGCGTTCCTGCTGACGTTCGGCAGCCTGCTGCTGTTCGCCGGCCGCCTCGGTGATCTGATCGGGCGCAAACGCGTGTTCATGCTGGGCGTCACCACCTTCACCCTCGCCTCCACGCTGTGCGGCGTGGCCTGGAGCGGGGACGTACTGATCGCCGCCCGCTTCCTCCAGGGTGTCGGCGCCGCGCTGCAGGCGTCGGTCATCCTCGCGATCATCGTCACCGAGTTCCCGCAGCCCGCAGAGCGGGCGAAGGCGATGAGTGCGTATGTCTTCACCGCGGTCGCGGGCGGTTCGCTCGGGCTGCTGCTCGGCGGCATCCTCACCCAGGCGCTCGACTGGCACTGGATCTTCTTTGTCAATATTCCGATCGGCCTGGCGACCCTTGCCGCCGGCCACGCGCTCGTGCCCGCCGATTCCGGCCTCGGCCTTGAGCACGGCATCGACTGGCTCGGGTCCGTGCTCATCACGGTGGCCCTGATGGCGGGTGTCTACGCGATCGTCGGCGCCACCGGCCACGGCTGGGGCTCCCACCAGGTGCTGGTCCCCGGTGCGATCGCCATCGCCCTGCTGGGCGCGTTCCTCGCGCTCGAGTCGCGAATCGAGAACCCGATCATGCCGCTGCGGATCCTCCGTCTGCGTGGCCTGGTCGCCTCGAGCGTCGTGCGCGGATTCCTGGTGACCGCGATGTACTCGACGTTCTTCCTCGGCACGCTGTACCTGGAGCACGTACGCCACTTCAGCGCGATCCAGACCGGGCTGGCCTGGTTGCCCTGGACACTCACCGTCGCCGCGTTGTCGCTCGGCATCACGGCGCGACTGGTCAGCCGCTTCGGCCCGATGCGCGTGCTGACCGCCGGCATGGCCGCGGTGATCGCCGGTCTCGTGCTCATCCACGGCGCCGGACCGCACACCGCGTTCTTCCCGACGCTGTTCCTCGCGTTCTTCGCGGTGGGGCTCGGCATCGGGATGGCGTTCATGCCGCTGCTGCAGATCGCGATGGCGGACGTGCCGCCGGCCGACGCCGGTCTCGGCTCGGGCATCATCAACGTCTCCCAGCAGATCTCGGGTGCGCTCGGTCTGGCGGTGCTGGACACGATCGCCACCAACCACTCAAAGGCGCTGGTCGCCAGCGGCCACTCCGCGGTGAGCTCCGCGATCGGCGGCTACCACCTCGCGTTCGTGTTCGGCGGCGCCTCGGTGGCCATCGGACTGGTGCTCGGCCTGGTGCTGCTGCGCCAGAACCGCAGCGAGCGCGACCCCGAGGTGACGGTGCGCGACGAGCGCCTCACCGACCGCCAGCGCGATCTCGAGGAGGCCTACGAGTCCGGCGTCGAGGACCTCGTCGAGGTCGTCTGACCCCTGAATCGATCGCCCTCCGCGCGCGAGTCGCGCGCGGAGGGCGTTCTGCCCTCAGCGCCCGGTGAACGTGTCCCCGGCCGTGTCCACCGCGACGCACTCCGTGCTCGACACGCAGGCGACCGAGGTGAGCCCGGAGGCGCCGCGCAGCGTCGTCGAGGTCCACTGCGACCCGCGGGCGGCACCGGTCCAGACCCGGCCTGAGGAGTCGCCGAGCACGCACAGCGCGCTCGTCGGGCAGGCGACCGCGGTGAGCGCGCTGCCGGGGGCGACCGCGTGCAGGTGGCCGCCGCGGTGTGAGTGCGGGTCGAAGCTCACCTCGTTGCCGAGCGTGTCGACCGCGACGCACAGCCGGGTGCCGCGGCAGGCGATCCCGTCGAGCTCGTAGTCGGAGTCGCCCGAAGGGGCGTCGAGACCGACCGGCTTGTCGATCTTGACCGACAGCAGGCGATGACCGGTCAGCGGGTCAAACGTGATCGCGGTGCCGTCGTTGTCGGTCGCCGTGCACTGCGAGCGACTGGGGCAGGCGAGAGCGGTCTGCGCCTCCACCTCTTCGACGTTGATGTTGCGGCGCATGATCCGTCCGGTCTGCGGGTTGTAGGTCACCGCCGCCCCGTCGTCGTCGAGCGCAACGCATTCGGTCCGTGAGGGACAGCGCACGGTGACGATCGTCCCGTCGCCGTCGTGATCGATCACCCGGGACTTCGGGCGTCCGAAGGCCCGCGGGTTGAACGTGATCTGGCTGGCGTTGCGGGGCACGCTGCACAACGTGAGCGCGGGACAGGCGACCGCCGAGACCGGTGGGAACGCCCGCCCGGGGAACTGGCGAAGATGCAGCGGCGCGCGGGTCGCCGAGAGCGGGTCGAAGGTGAGCTCGTGCCGCGCGTCGACGGTGGTGCACTGACTCCGGCCAGGGCAGGAGACGGAGACGAGCGCCGCCCCCGCGTCGATCTGGGTCGCGGTCGGCCGGCTCGTTGCGCCGGGCGTGAACGTCAGGACGCGGCCGGAGCCGTCGTCGGCGACGCAGGCGGCCGCACTTTCGCACGCCAGGTCGTGGATGCCAGTGACGGCGACGTTCGCCACCGATGTGCCCGTCCGTGGGTCGAAGCTCGTCAGATGACCCGCCAGGTCGGCGGCGACGCACAGCGTCTGCGCGGGGCAGGCGACGTCGTTGAACTGGGTGAACTCGCTCGTCGCGAGCGACACGGGTGCCGTGGTCGTGGCGCTCTGCGGGTTGAACGTCGTCTCATGCCCGGATTGGTCCACGGCGGTGCACTGGGTCGCCGAGGCGCAGGTGACTGCGCGCGCGAAGCCGGCCGCCGTGTCGATCGTCGCCGAGGTCGCGGCCCCTGGATTGGCCGGATCGAACGTCCATTCCTTCGTCTGGCTGATCGCCGTGCACTGGCTGGTCGAGGCGCAGGTCACCGCGACCAGGCCGAAGTCCTCGCCGGGATCGAGCGTCGCGGTCACCGGCGCGGAGGGAGCCGTGGGGTCGAATACGACGACGTTGCCTGCGCTGTCGACGAGCACGCACCGGCTGCTCGACGGGCAGGTGGCCCCGGCGGCCTGTGCGGAGCTCGATGCGGAGGCGACCGCGGCGTCGACCGTCTGGAACGCGAGCGTGGCCGGCGGCGAACTGGGGTTGAAGGTCGCCTCGCCGCCCTGTTCGTCGATCAGGGTGCACTGCGTCGCCGAGGCGCAGGTGAGGTCGGAGAGCCGGGCGGGTGCGGTGATCTGCACCCGCGTCGCGTGGCTTGGCGACGCGGGGTCGAACTGGACGAGCCGGTCGTTGTCGTCGAGCGCGTCGCACTGGTTGGAGGCAGGGCAGGCGATGATGCCGAGGCCGACGCCGGCCGAGTGATCGATCTGACGGCCCATCGACCAGCGCAGGGGCGAGGCAGAGGCGGCCGTGGACGCGAGGGCGAGCAGCGTGATCGCGGCTGCCAGCGAGGTGAGGAATGTGGAGACCCGGTGCATGTGCTCAGGAAGAACTCCGCCGGACCCCGGAAGTTGCGCCGCGCCTGCGTAGGCAGTGGCGAACCTTCTTCGAGCTGAGGCCGAACAACCGGCCGGCGCTCATTGCAGCCGGTAGCCGAGTCGGGCAAGGTCCTTGAAGGCGCCGGTGAGCCGGCGCTGCGCCTGACCGAGAGTGTGCTGCGCCCGCTCGTAGCCGGTCGCCTCGTGCGCGAGCGCCGCTCGGGCGAGCGCGCCGTAGCCGCTCGACGCCTCCCGCAGCGCCGCGACGAGCGTGTCGTTGGCCGAGACCGCAATCCCGGCCGGGAGCTTCTTCGCCGCCGTCGCCGCCTTCGATTCGGCCCGAGCCAGCCGACGTGCGGCAAGGGCGCGGGCGGCGAGGTCTCGTTTGAGCAGGTCCGGCCCGTTGGACAGACGCGCCTCGTTGAGCGTGGCGAGGATCTGGTTGAGCTCCAGGGCGTACGCGGCGTCGACGTTCTCGGCGATCTTCACTCCGCGCGCGAGCCGCAGGGTCCGCAGCACGCGTTCGCACGCGGCGGTGAACATCCCGCTGGGGCGCGGGCTCGAGCAGGTCGCGATGATCGTCGCGCGGGTCGTGGCGAGCAGGTACACCGACACGACGGCGCCGGCGCCACGGGGCCGCAGGTCGAGATATCGATCGAAGCGATAGGGACCGAGCGCCACGATCTGCGGAGTCGGCCGGTGCGGCAGCGACGCCAGAAACGCGGCCGGAAGCGTGCCGAGGCTGGTCGCGCGCGCGGTCCCGATCGTCATCCGGTGGCTGCCCGAGCCCTTGGGGCCGATCGCGACCCGGTCGTCGAGCGCAAGCCCGGTGAGCTGCCGCGAGGACTGGGCGGACCAGTCACCCGGGTAGTGGACGACGAGCAGACCGGCGGACGTGGTTCGCGTCAGCGCGCCTGACGGTCGAGACGGCTTGTCGAGCGTGCGGGCGAGCACGAACCCGGCCACGGCGGCGACGACGATCAGCCCCACCGGGCGCACGAACCTCTGCACGGGCTCCGAGGCTAACGGTCGGGGCGCCCGGACTCTGGGCGACTTCGTGCGTCCCCGGTCAGTGGAGGCCGAGCGCACCGGCGAGCGCGGTCCACTGCGCCCGCGGGACTCCCGATACGCCGACCGGCTGCAGGCAGACGTGGTCGGCGCCCGCCTCCAGATGGGCCTGCGCCACCTCGGCGACGCGCTGCGCTGATCCGCTCGGCACCACCGCATCGATCAGCCGATCGGAGCCACCGTCACGCAGATCCGCCTCCGTGAAGCCGAACCGCAGCAGATTGTCGGTGTAGTTGCGCAGGCCGAGGTAGCTGGAGGCGTACTCCCGCGCGGCCACCCGGGCTCGTTCAGGCTCTGAGTCGACCGCGCACGCCAGCTCGGGTGCGAGCAGAGGGCCGTCGCCGAGCTGCTCTCGAGCGAAGCGCGTGTGCTCCACCGGGGTGAAGTAGGGATGCGCGCCGGCCGCCCGGGTAGCGGCGAGCTCGAGCATCCTCGGACCGAGCGCGGCGAGCACACGTCCCCGCGCGGCCAGTGGGACCGACGCCCCGTCGAGGCCGTCGAGGAACGCGCGCATCGCGGTCAGTGGGCGGACGTACTCGGCGGTGTGCTCTCGGTGCCCGGCGCCGATGCCGATCAGCGCCCGGCCGGGAAACTCCGTCTCGAGCGCCGCAGCCTGCTCGGCGACGGAGTCCGGTTCGCTCGCCCAGATGTTCGTGATCCCGGTCGCGGCGACGAGCCCGTCGCTGGCCTCCAGCAGCGGGCGCAGCTGCTCGGGATCCTCCGAGCCGCCGAGCCAGAACGCACCGAAGCCCAGCTGCTCGATGAGCTTCGCCGCCTCGGCGGCGTGCTCGCGACCGAGGCCGCGATAGGTGACCCAGATTCCGTAGTTGGTGAGGTTCATGTCCGGTGGCCCTCCTGGACGACGTTGATCAGCGGCTCACCCGCGCAGAACCGCGCGAGCTGATCGCCCGCGAGTTCAGCCGAGAGGAGGTTCGCGCGGGGCGAGTTGCCGCCGATGTGGGGAGTGATCGAGAGCACGCCCTCGGCGTCCCACAGCGGATGGCCGTCGGGCAGCGGCTCCGGATCGGTCACGTCGAGCACCGCGCGCAGCCGTCCGCTCGCGGTCTCGGCGACCAGCGCGTCGGTGTCGAGGACCGGCCCGCGAGCCGCGTTGACGAGCAGCGCGCCGTCATGCATCCGCGCGAGCTCACGCGCGCCGATCAGCCCCTGGGTCGACTCGGTGAGCGGAGTGAGCAGGACGACCGCGTCGGCCTCGGCGAGCAGCGCATCGAGCTCATCGATGCCGTGCATGCCCTCCCGGGCCCGAGACACGACACCGACCGGACGCGCACCGAATGCGGTGAGAAGATCTGCGACCCGCCGTCCGATCGACCCCATTCCGACGATCAGGATGTTCGATCCGTGCAGGTCGCCGAGGCTCACGTCGCGCTCCCAGTGGCGGGCGCGGTGCTTCTCGGCGATCCGTGTCGTCGAGCCGAGCAGCGCGCCGAGCACCCATTCGGCAACCGCGCCGTCGCGAGCACCGCGTGCACTGCAGAGCGTGATGTGCGCGGGGACGCGTCCCTCGAGGGCGTCGACGCCCGCGGACAGAGTCTGAATCACCGCAAGTCGCTTGAGCGCGGGCAGCCGCTCGACGAGGCTCCCCTGCTCGTGGGCGATCGGCACCATGAAGTCGAGCTTGGAGAGATCCTCCAACTCATCGACCGCCACGATCTCTGCGTCGGGGGCGCGCGCGGCCACCGTCTCCAGGACGGAACTGGGAACGGCGGCCGTGACCTGCTGCGTCACAGCGAGTCGAGGGCCGCGTTGAGCGTGGCGCTGGGACGCATGGCCGCGGCGACCTTCTCCGGATCGGGCCGGTAGTAGCCACCGACGTCCACCCGAGCGCCCTGCACGGCCGCGAGCTCGGAGACGATCGTCTCCTCCTCGTTCGCCAGGCGCTCGGCGAGCGGCGCGAATCGCGTCGCCAGTTCCTGGTCCCCGGTCTGGGCGGCGAGCTCCCGCGCCCAGTACAGCGCCAGGTAGAAGTGGCTGCCGCGGTTGTCGAGCTCACCGACGCGCCGCAGCGGCGAGCGGTCGCACTCGAGCACGCTGCCGGTCGCGCGGTCGAGCGTCTCGCCGAGCAACCGTGCCCGCGGATTGTCGGTCTTCTCGGCAAGCATCTCGAACGACACCGCGAGCGCCAGGAATTCGCCGAGCGAGTCCCACCGCAGATGGTTCTCGCGCTCGAACTGCTGGACATGCTTGGGCGCCGAGCCGCCCGCCCCGGTCTCGAACAGGCCGCCGCCCTGCATGAGCGGCACGATCGAGAGCATCTTGGCGCTCGTCCCGAGCTCGAGGATCGGGAACAGGTCGGTGAGGTAGTCGCGCAGCACGTTGCCCGTGACCGAGATCGTGTCCTCGCCGCGCCGGGCGCGCTCCAGCGTGTACCGGACCGCGTCGCCGACATCGAGGATCTCGATCGTGAGACCGTCCGTGTCCTCGTCGGCGAGCGCCGCGTGAACCTTCTTCAGCACCTCGGCGTCGTGGGCGCGCGTCTCGTCGAGCCAGAAGACGGCCGGCGATCCGGTCGCACGGGCGCGGCGCACCGCGAGCGCGACCCAGTCGAGGATCGGGGCGTGTTTGGTCTGGCAGGCGCGCCACACGTCGCCGGTATCGACGACGTGCTCGGTGAGCACGGTCCCGTCCTGGTCGATGACCCGCACCACCCCCGGACCCGAGATCTCGAATGTCTTGTCGTGCGAGCCGTACTCCTCGGCCTTCTGCGCCATCAGCCCGACGTTCGGCGTGGTGCCCATCGTCGCCGGGTCAAACGCGCCGTTGACCTTGCAGTCCTCCACGGTCGCCGCGTACAGCTCGGCGTAGGAGTGGTCGGGGATCACGAACAGCGTGTCCTGGAGCTCCCCGTCGCGGTTCCACATCTGGCCCGAGTTGCGGATCGCGGCGGGCATCGAGGCGTCGATGATCACGTCCGAGGGGACGTGGAGGTTCGTGATCCCTCGGTCTGAGTCGACCATCGCCAGGCCCGGGCCGGTCACGTATGCGCCGTGGATCGCGTCCGCGATCGCGGCGCGCTCCGCCTCGGGAAGCGTGGCGATCGCCCGCTCCAGTGCACCGAGTCCATCGTTGGCATTGACCCCGGCACGCCGCAGCCCGTCCTCGTGGTCGGCGAACACGACCGGGAAGTAGGCGCGTACCGCATGCCCGAACAGGATCGGATCCGAGACCTTCATCATCGTCGCCTTCAGGTGGACCGAGAACAGGATCCCCTGGTCCTTGGCGGCCTGCAGCTGGGCGGCGAGGAATTCCTGCAACGCCCCACGCCGCATCACCGCCGCGTCGACCACCTCTCCCTCCTGAACCGGGAAGTCCGGTTTGAGCACCGTCACCGTGCCGTCCGCGGCAACATGCTCGATCCGGATCGTGCCCGCTTTCGCGAGCGTCACCGAGAGCTCGGTGGAGCGGAAGTCGCCCTCCTGCATCGTCACCACGTGCGACCGGGAACCCGGCGACCACGCGCCCATCGAGTGCGGATGGCTGCGGGCGTAGGCCTTCACCGAGGCGGGTGCGCGGCGGTCGGAGTTCCCTTCGCGCAGCACCGGGTTGACGGCGGATCCCTTGACCCGGTCGTAGGCGGCGCGCGCCTGACGCTGCTCCTCGTCGGCCGGCTCGTCGGGATAGTCGGGGACGTTGTAGCCCTGGGACTGCAGCTCTGTGATCGCCGCCTTCAGCTGCGGCACCGACGCGGAGATGTTCGGGAGCTTGATGATGTTCGCCTCGGGCGTGGTGGCCAGCCGGCCGAGTTCGGCGAGCGCGTCGGGCGTCCGCTGCTCAGCGGTGAGCTGGTCGGGGAACTGGGCGAGGATGCGGCCCGAGAGCGAGATGTCGCGCAGCTCGAGCTCGACGCCGGCCACTCCGGCATAGGCGCGGACGATCGGCAGCAGCGACTGGGTGGCAAGCGCCGGCGCCTCGTCGGTGTGGGTGTAGACGATCTTCATGAGGCTTTGGAAATTAGTGGCTGTGTCGCACCGGCGGGCTGTGGGCGAGGCGACCGGTCGGCGCGCGGACGGCCTTGTCACCATGGGCACATGACCGACCGACCGCCGTTGCCCCCATTTACCGCCGAGACCGCCGCCCAGAAGGTGCAGGCCGCCGAGGACGCCTGGAACACACGCGAGCCCGAGCGGGTGGCGCTCGCCTACACCGAGGACTCGGTGTGGCGCAACCGCGGCGCGTTCGTGAGCGGTCGCACCGAGATCGTCGCGTTCCTCACCGCAAAGTGGGAGCGCGAGCTCGACTATGCACTCCGTAAGGCGCTGTGGTCCTACACCGAGGACCGGATCGCGGTGCGCTTCCAGTACGAGTCCCACGACGCGGGCGGCCAGTGGTGGCGCTCATACGGCAACGAGCTGTGGGAGTTCGACGAACACGGGCTGATGCGCCGCCGCGAGGCCTCGATCAACGACCTGCCGATCGAGGAGTCCGAGCGCCGGATCTTCGGCGCGCGCCCGGAGACCGACCGGGGCAGCGAGATCCCGCTTCGCTGAGGGTGGACGCGGGACGCACCTGCGTACGATTGGGGCCATGGAGCAGCGAATCGTCTACCTCTCACGACTTCGGAGGCTGCCGCTGCTCGGGGCCGATGGCGCTGACATCGGCCGGATCGATGATGCGGTCATCGACCTCGGTTCCAAGCCCCCCCGCGTCAACGGCCTCGTCGTCGCGATTCAGCGCCGCAAGGTGTTCGTCGCGATCACCCGCATCGGCGAGATCGCCAGCGAGGGAGCACGGCTGCGGCGCGGCTCGGTGAACCAGCGTCATTTCGAATTGAAGCCGGGCGAGCGGCTGCTCCAGGGCGAGGTCGTGGACAAGCGGCTGAAGGGGGAGCGGGTCATCGACGTCGGCCTCACCCCTGCTCCGGAGCCGGGCGGCTGGGAGGTCGCCACGGTGGCGCTCTCGCCGCGCAGGCCGCCCGGTCTCGGCCCGCGCGGCGTACCCGGTCTGCGCCGAGCCCCGGACATCCTCGACTGGTCGGAGGCCGGCGAGCTCTTCGCGTCGGAGCGGCCCGTCGACCGCGAGGCCGCCGAGCTCGATCGCCTGCATCCCGCCGAGATGGCCGCCGTGATCCGCAAGCTTCCGCTCAGCCGGCGCCAGATCCTCGCCGCCGAGCTCGAGGACGAGCGCTTCGCCGACCTGCTGGAGGAGCTGTCCGAAGATGATCAGGTCCGCCTCATCGAGGGGATGGACCTCGGGCGCCTCGCCGGCATCCTCGACGAGATGGACGCCGACGACGCGGCCGATCTGATCGGCGAGCTCCCCGAGGGCCGTCGCAACGACCTGCTCACCGCGATGGACCCCGAGGAGGCCGAGCCGGTGCGGCGCCTGCTCCAGTACCAGCCGGACACGGCCGGCGGCCTGATGACGCCCGAGCCCCTGATCCTCCCGCCTGACGCGACGGTCGCCGAGGCGCTGGCACGGGTGCGCGAGCACGACGTTCCGGTGCCGCTCGCCGCCGGAGTCTTCATCTGCCGCCCGCCGCTTGAGACCCCCACCGGGCGATATCTCGGCAACGTCGGCTTCCAGCGCCTGCTGCGCGAGAGTCCGTCCAAGCCGCTGGGCCGGTGCCTCGACGAAGACGTCGAACCGATCCGCGAATCAAGTTCCGATCGCGACGTCGCGGCCCAGCTCGCGGCCTACGACGTCGTCTCGCTCGCCGTCGTCGACGAATCGGGTCGGCTGGTGGGCGCAGTGACGATCGATGACGTGCTCGACCGCATCCTGCCCCGGAACTGGCGCGTGGCCATCTCCCACGACTGACCATGGCCCGGCGCGACAACCTCTCGACCCCCCGCGGGACCGGCGGCGGCCACATCTACGATCCCGATTCCTTCGGCAGCACCGCCGAACGGGTCGCCCGCTTCTTCGGAACGCCGCGCTACCTGATCGTCCAGACGGTGATCGTCATCGTGTGGATCGCCATCAATGCCGCCTGGGTGGCGCTGCGCTTCGACAAGTACCCGTTCATCCTGCTCAACCTGATGTTCTCCACGCAGGCGGCGTACGCGGCGCCGCTCATCCTCCTGGCCCAGAATCGCCAGGCAGACCGCGACAAGGCCGAGGTCGAGCGCGATCGCGACGTCAACGCGCGCGCGCTGGCGGAAGCCGAGTACCTGGCACGGGAGATCGCCGCCGTTCGGCTCGCCGTCGAGCAGAAGGCGGACCGCGACGACGTGATCGAGCCGCTCGAGCGGCTGACCGCGATCCTCGAGCGGATCGAACAGCGCCAGGACGAGGCGGCCACGGGCGGGGACTGACCCCGCGCCGCGGCTCAGGACTCGCCCGACCCTCAGGCGGCGACGCGCAGCGCCTGTTCGATCCGCTCGCCGATCGTCCTGTCGATGTTCTTCCAGTACTCGAACGCGCGCTCAAGGACGGGATCGGAGACGCCATCTGCCAGATGCCCGGCGACGTTGGAGACCAGCCGGTCCCGAGCGTCGTCGTCCATCACCTCGCGCACCATCGTGCCGGCCTGTCCCCAGTCGTCGTCCTCGGCGTGGGACTTGTAGCCCTCGCGGACCATCTCGCCGCTCGTCGCCCACAGCCCCGCCTGATCGGTCGCCGACGGATCGGCCTTCGGGCCGCCGTATGAGTTCGGCGCGTAGACGGGATCCTTGACGTTGACCGTGCGCATCGCCCCGTCCTTGGAGTACGAGTGGACGGGCACGACCGGTGAGTTGACCGGAATCTGCTTGTAGTTGACTCCGAGCCGGGCCCGGTGTGCATCGGCATAGGAGAAGCCGCGGGCCAGCAGCATGCGATCCGGGCTGAGCCCGATGCCCCGGACGAGGTTGTTGGGCTCGAACGCCGCCTGCTCCATCTCGGTATGGAAGTCGGTGAGGTTGCGGTCGAGCGTCATCGTCCCAACCTTGATCAGCGGGTAGTCGCCGTGCGGCCAGACCTTCGTCAGATCGAACGGGTTGAAGCGGTAGTCCCACGCCTCGTCGAACGGCATCACCTGCACGTGGAGCGTCCAGGTGGGGAACTCACGGCCCCGGATCGCCTCGAACAGATCCTGGCGGTGGTAATCCGGGTCGGTCCCGGCGAGCCGGTCGGCCTCATCCTGGGTGAGGCACTCGACTCCCTGGTCGGTCTTGAAGTGGTACTTGACCCAGAACTTGTCGCCGGAGGCGTTGACCCACATGTAGGTGTGGCTGGTGTAGCCGTTCATGTGGCGCCAGGTCTTTGGGATGCCGCGGTCGCCCATGAGCCACGTCACCTGATGGGCGGACTCAGGCGAGAGCGTCCAGAAATCCCATTGCATATCGTGATCACGCAGGCCGTTGTCGGCGCGGCGCTTCTGGGAGCGAATGAAGTGCTGGAACTTCATCGGATCCTTGATGAAGAAGACCGGCGTGTTGTTGCCGACCATGTCGTAGTTGCCCTCGGACGTATAGAACTTCAGCGAGAAGCCCCGCGGATCCCGCCACGTGTCCGGGCTGCCGCTCTCGCCGGCGACCGTCGAGAACCGCGCCAGCATGTCGGTCTTCACGCCGGGCTGGAACAGCGCCGCGCACGTGTATCTGCTCACGTCCTCGGTCGTCTCGAATCCGCCGAACGCGCCCGCGCCCTTGGCGTGCGGCTGGCGCTCGGGGATCCGCTCGCGGTTGAAGTTCGCCATCTGCTCGATCAGGTATTGGTCCTGGAGCAGGATCGGACCATCGTTGCCGACCGTCAGCGAGTGCTCGTCGCTGGCGACCGGGATGCCGGCGTCGTTGGTGGTGCGCGGTCCATCGGTCATCGTCGGGGCTCCTTGTTCGGCGGGTCAGAGCGTCGGGTTCGCCTGCTGGTAGTCATACCCCACGCGGAGCACCGGACACCGCTCCATCACACACTCCTCACATCCTCTCCCCGGTTCCGGGGTAGGCTCGCCGCGTGCTCGGACTTCCCGACGACATCACCGCGCTGCTCTTCGACCTCGACGGCGTGCTGACGCCGACCGCGAAGATCCACTTCAAGGCCTGGAAGCAGACGTTCGACGAGTTCCTCAAGGATCGCGACGGCGACTCGTTCAAGGAGTTCACTCAGGACGACTACAACGAGTACGTCGACGGCATGTCGCGGTTCGACGGCGTGCGCTCGTTCCTGAAATCGCGCGACATCGAGCTTCCCGACGGCGCCGACGACGATGGCTCCTCGGGAAGGCCGACCGTCCACGGCCTTGGCAACCGCAAGAACGCCCTCGTGCTCGAACTGATCCAGAAGGACGGGGTCGAGCCCTACCCGGGGTCGCTGAAGTTCGTCAAGGCAGCCCAGCAGGCGGGGCTCGCGCGGGCGGTGGTGTCTGCGAGCGCCAACTGCCGGCCGGTGCTGCGCTCGGCGGGGATCGAGGACCTGTTCGACGCGATCATCGACGGCAAGGTCGCCGACGAGCAGCACCTGCAGGGCAAGCCTCACCCGGACACCTACCTGGCCGGCGCGAAGGCACTCAGCGTCGACCCGTCGGACGCCGCCGTCTTCGAGGACGCGACCGCCGGCGTGCAGGCCGGCCACGACGGGCACTTCGGCTACGTCGTCGGGGTCGACCGGGTCGACCACGCGGCCGCGCTGCGTTCACACGGCGCCGACGTCGTCGTCAAGGACCTCGCCGACCTGTTGTGATCGAACACCCGGCCTACCCGGTCGAGCCGTGGACGATCCGCGAGACCTCGCTCCACCTCGACAACATCGCCCAGTCCGAGTCGGTGTTCGCGCTCTCCAACGGCCACATCGGTCTACGCGGAAACCTCGACGAGGGCGAGCCCAACGGACTGCCCGGCACCTACATGAACGGGTTCTACGAAACCCGCCCGCTGCCCTACGCGGAAGCCGGTTACGGCTATCCCGAGGACGGCCAGACAGTCGTCAACGTCACCAACGGCAAGATCATCCGGCTGCTCGTGGAGGATGAGCCGTTCGACCTGCGCTACGGGACGCTCCAATCCCACGAGCGGGTTCTCGATCTGCGTGCCGGCATTCTCGAGCGCTCGGTCGTGTGGACCTCGCCGACCGGCCGGCGGGTCAAGGTGACCTCACGGCGGATGGTGTCCTTCATGCAGCGGGCACTCGCGGTGATCGAGTACACCGTCGAGCCGCTCGAGGGAGAGTTCCCCGTCGTGGTGCAATCCGAGCTCGTCGCCAACGAGACGATGCCGATGGCCAGTGCCGACCCGCGCGCCGCCGCGGCGCTCGCCGCCCCGCTCATCGCCGAGATGCACGATTGCGACGGCCTGGAGGCGATCCTCGTCCACCACACACGCACGAGCGGACTGCGGGTGGCGGCTGGAATGGCCCACATCATCGACGCGCCCGAGGGCACCGAATCCAGAGTGCAGTCCGGGGACGATCTGGCGCGCATGACGGTGACCGCGGACCTCGCGCCCGGCCGGGGGCTGCGACTGGCGAAGATGATCGCCTACGGCTGGTCCGCCGAGCGCTCGGGCCCGGCGCTGCGCGACCAGGTCGCCGCGGCGGCGGCCGCCGGTCGCCACACCGGCTTCGAGGGCCTGGTCCGCGAACAGCGCGACTACATGGACCGCTTCTGGGCGAGCTCGGACATCGAGCTGGAGGGCGACCCAGAACTGCAGCAGGCGCTGCGCTTCGGCCTCTGGCACACCCTGCAGGCGGGGGCCCGCGGCGAGCGCCGCGCGATCGCGGCCAAGGGGCTGACCGGTCCCGGTTACGACGGGCACACATTCTGGGACACCGAGATGTACGTGCTGCCGGTACTGACCTACACCGCGCCCCAGGGCGCCGCCGACGCGTTGCGCTGGCGCCACGAGACGCTCGAGCTCGCGCGGGAGCGGGCGCGGACGCTCGGGCTGGAGGGCGCGGCGTTCCCGTGGCGCACGATCGCCGGCCAGGAGTGCTCCTCCTACTGGCCGGCGGGGACAGCCGCGTTCCACATCAACGCCGACATCGCGGCTGCCGTGGTGCGCTACCAGAACGCCCACGACGATCCCGACTTCGAGCGCGAGGCGGGCACCGAGCTGCTCGTGGAGACCGCGCGGCTGTGGCGCTCGCTCGGCCATCACGACGCCGCTGGACGCTTCCGCATCGACGGTGTCACCGGGCCCGACGAGTACAGCGCGGTCGCCGACAACAACGTCTTCACCAACCTGATGGCGCAGCTCAACCTGCGCGCCGCGGCCGACGCCGTCGAACGCCACCCTGACCGGGCGCGCGAGCTGTCGGTCGGAGAGGAGGAGGCGGCCGCCTGGCGCGACGCCGCCGAGCGGATGCTCATCCCGTACGACGAGTCGCTCGAGATCCACCCGCAGTCGGAGGGGTTCACCTCGCACGCGCGGTGGGACTTCGACGCGACCGACGCGGACCACTACCCGCTGCTGCTGCACTTCCCCTACTTCGATCTGTATCGCAAGCAGGTGGTCAAGCAGGCCGACCTCGTGCTCGCGATGCTGACCTGCGGCGATGCCTTCACGCCCTCTCAGAAGGGCCGCAACTTCGAGTACTACGAGGGTCTGTGCGTGCGCGATTCCTCGCTGTCGGCCTGTATCCAGTCGGTGATCGCGGCCGAAGTCGGCCATCTCGACCTCGCCTACGACTATTTCGCCGAGGCGGCGCTGCTCGACCTGGAGGACCTCGAGCACAACACTCGCGACGGCATCCACATCGCCTCGGTGGCGGGGGCCTGGCTCGCTGCGGTGTGCGGCTTCGGCGGCATGCGCGACCACCACGGGCGGTTGTCCTTCGCCCCGCGGCTGCCGAGCGGGCTGGACAAGCTCGGCTTCCATTTTCAGTTCCGCGGTCGCAGCCTCCACGTCGAGGTCGACCGCGAGCGGGCGCATTACACGCTGGCGCACGGCGACGAACCGCTGACGATCTCTCATCATGGCGAATCGTTCGAGGTCGGCGGCGGCGCCGACGGCGATCCGGTCAGCCGGCCGATCCCGCGCGTCACGCCGCGCGGAAACCCGTCGCAGCCGCCGGGACGCGCGCCGGCGCGGCGGCGGTCTGCTCGCTGAGCGCGCTGCCCGCGGAGTCAGGTGAGCAGCCGGACGATCGCGACGATGCCGACGACGACGATGACCGCGCGCAGCACCTGAGGGGACAGGCGGCGGCCGATCCGGGCGCCGAGCACGCCGCCGAGCACCGAGCCGCCGGCGATCAGGCCTGCCGGAGCCCAGGCAACGTGGGCGGCGAACACGAACACGATGCCCGAGACGAGGTTGACCGAGCCGGTCATGACGACCTTCAGGGCGTTCAACCGCTGGAGGCGGTCCTCGATCGACAGCCCCAGGATCGCGAGCACCATGATCCCCTGAGCGGCGCCGAAGTAGCCGCCGTAGATGCCACCGGCGAAGACGCCCGCCAGTGCGAGCGGGCCGGCCTGGTCGCCGCGTGCCGAGCCGCGCGCCTCCAGGAAGCGGTTGATCCGCGGCTGGAAGATGATCAGCACCAGCGCGATCGCGATGAACACCGGCACGATGGCCTTGAACGCCGAGGCAGGCAGCGTCAGCAGCAGGATCGCACCGATGACCCCGCCGGCCACCGAGAAGCTCGCCAGCAGCGCGAGCCGCCGTTTCTGCCCCGCGAACTCCTCGCGGTAGCCGATCGCGCCTGAGGCCGAGCCCGGCACGAGGCCGATCGTGTTGGAGACGTTCGCTGTCACCGGGGCGTAGCCGAACGCCAGCAGCACTGGGAACGTGAACAGGGTGCCGCTGCCGACGACGGTGTTGATCGTCCCCGCGACGATCCCCGCAGCGAAGATCGCCAGTGCCTCGAGAACGGTCATGCGGGAGCGAATCTACTCCCGGCCGCCGCTGACATCCCCGGCCGGCGCCCGGGCGCGGGGGCGTCAGCCGCGCAGCGTGCGCAGCGCCCCGTCGAGGCGCAGTAACTCGTCAAGCATGCCGTCGGCGGCCTCTTCCATCACGTTGTTCGCGTGCAGCGCGCCGTCTTCGCCGAGGAACTGCTGGACGAACGGGATGTTGACCGCGACCTGGCCCGGAAACATGCCGACGGCGCCGACGACCGTCTTGAGCTGCTGCACCGCGCGCGTGCCCGCCGCCACCCCGCCGTAGGAGACGAAGCCGACCGCCTTGTGTCGCCACTCGTGATGGAGATAGTCGATCGCGTTCTTCAGCGCGGCGGGATAGCCGTAGTTGTATTCGCTGGTCACGAGCACGACCGCGTCCGCCGCGGCGACTGTCCGGCTCCACACATGTGTGTGCTCCCTGGTGTACTCGCGCAGCCGCGGGTGCTTGGGCTCGTCGAGCAGTGGCAGCTGGAGCACGGCGAGGTCGACGAGCGTGCAGTCGAAGGCACCGTGGGCGACGGCGCGCTCGTGGAACCATTCGCCGACGGGCAGGCCGACGCGGCCGGGGCGAGTGGAGGCGATGATCGTGAGGAGCGTGGGCATGGCGCGCCAGGCTGTAACGTCGTCGCCATGGCCCTCTCGGACTCTCTTCCCCAGCCCAGCCCCGCGGACCTCCGGGTCCGTCTGACCGGCGCGCTGGTCACCGTCGAGCCGCTCAGCTCCGAGCATCTCGACGGTCTCGAGGCGATCGCGACCGACGCCGAGATGTTCCGCTGGATCGGCGTCGACATCTCCGAGCGGGCGGCACTCGAGCAGTGGCTGGGCACGGCGCTCGAGAACGCCGAGACCGGCATCGAGGTCCCGTTCACGGTGCGCTCCGCCTCGAGTGGGGAGATCGTCGGCACGACCCGGTTCCTCGGCCTCCAGCTGGATCATCTCGTCGCCGAGATCGGCTGGACGTGGTACTCCCGCGCGGTCTGGGGCAGCGGCGTCAACGCGGAGACGAAGCTGCTGCTGCTCAGCCACGCGTTCGAGACCGTGGGCCTGCGCCGCGTCGAGTTCAAGACCGACTCGCGCAACGAGCGCTCGCGGGGCGCGCTGACAAAGCTCGGAGCGCAGTACGAGGGCACGTTCCGCAAGCACCGCATCCTGCCCGGCGGCGAGGTCCGCCACTCCGCGTACTTCTCGGTGATCGACGAGGACTGGCCCGCCGTACGCGCCGGGCTGACACAGCGATTGAGCTGACCCTCAGTTGCGCACGCGCGCGAGCGCCGCAGTGCGGCTGTTGACCTCGAGCTTGCGGTAGATCGCGCGCAGATGGTTCTCGACGGTGCGGGCGCTGATGCCGAGCGTGCGCGCGATCGCGGCATTGGAGTCGCCGGACGCGAGCCGGTCGAGGATCTGGTGCTCGCGAGCCGTGAGCCGGCGATGCGAGAAGCGCCGCCGCTGACGCAGCTCGAGCAGTCGCGGCTCCCGGAGGCGGGCGGGCAACCGCCTGATCGTGAGCGTCCCGTCGATGCCCTCCACGCTGACCGTTCGCGTGTCATCCCGTGGGCCGCGCAGCAGTCGTGCCCGCACGATGGGCGGGAGCTCGACCGGGTCCTCGGGGAAATAGGCGCGCAGCCACCGCCGGGCCTGATCCGAGACGAACTCGAGGCCTCCTCGCTCGGACATCGCGATCACACCGACCGGGGCGCTCACCTCCTCCCGTTCGAGCGCTTCGAGCAGCTCACGCGCCCGTGCGCGGGCGACGACCCGGGCGCGGGCGGCTCGGACGACGGCCGCCAGCGCCTCCAGCGCCTGCCGGTCCGCGTCGCTGAATCCGCGCCGTGAACGGTTGAGCGCGAGGCCGACGGTCACGTCCTCGTCGTGGTGAATCGTGATCGCGAGTTGGTCGACCGCATCGAGCGGTCCGTAGATGTCCTGGTAGAGCTCGAGCGACCTGAAGCGGGCATCCGTGAGGTGGTCGGAGATCGCCTCGGCCGCCGGCGCGTGGCGCACGATCAGCGGGTGCTGGTGGGCGAGCTCGGCAAGCCTCGAGCCGACCTTCGTGAGGTCGATCGCGGGAAGGTCGAGCAGCGCGAGCGTGCTCGTCCTGGTGACCTCGGTGTAGCTGGCCAGATCCGCCTCCACGACGGTCCGCAGACCGCTCGTCACGACGCGGCGGAGCTCATCGATGTCCTCGGCGAGCGCAACCTCATACGACAGGCTCGCGAGCCGACCCACCCGATCGTCCATGATCGCCAGAGAGTATGCGAATTGGTACGAAATAGGTAGATCTCGTCATAGACGGATAACACCGGACCCGGTTGACTGAAGGGTCGACGGCACGTGCCGTCACAACGCCGACGGGGGTCAGGGGCCAAGGGGGAACGGGTCCGGGGGTTCGGGGGCGGGGCGGCGATCGACGGGGACCGCCCCGCCCCTCCCGCCCACCGCGCGATCAGCTGATGGCCACCGCGATGCAGGCGAACGTCCGCATCGGCAGGTTGAACGCGCCGCCGTGGTCCTCGATCGCGCGCTCGAGCGCGGTCAGGAACCGCTGCCGGGTGTCATCGTCGAGCAGCCGCGTCTCGGAGTGCGTCGCCACGAGGCCCGTGTACTCCGCGGCGGTGTAGTCCATCGACCATCGGTACTCACGCACCTCCGGGTCGTCGAGGCCGTCCACCTCGGCGATCTGCTCGGCCCATTGCTCGTGCTCGCTCGAGGTAGGAGACACAGACGGGTGATACGGGCCGCGGCCGAGGTCCGCGGGAACATGAGCCGCATAGACCTCGTCGAGCGCCGCTCGCAGCCCTGAGCGCTCCCAGGCCGGCCGGTTCCAGAACGGGACGAGCCGACCGCCGTCGGCGAGGGCGGCGCGTGCCAGCGCATACCCGCGCGGCACGGCCACCCAATGCCACGCCTGGGCGGCGTAGATGAGCGGGAACCGACGGCCGCCCAGGTCGGCGTGCTCGAAATCGGACTCGATCGACTCGACCTCGGCGCCGCCCGCCACCATCAGCCTCCGCGCGACCGCCGCCATCTCGGCGCTCGGCTCGATGGCGGTCACCGCCACCCCGCGCGCTGACATCAGCCGCGTCGCCTTGCCGGTGCCGGCGCCGACCTCGAGCGCCGTCGGAGCGTCGACGCCATGCGCCGCCCAGGCGACGAGATCGTCGATCAGCGCCTCCGGATAACTCGGCCGCCGTGCCTCGTAGAGCTCCGCGATCTCACCGAAGACCAGCCGCCGAGGTCGCTTACTCATATCCCACAGTCAACCATCTACCCTGCCTGACTCGATGGCACGGCGCAGATCGATCGGCCGCGGCGCGGGCGGCGCGGTGTGCGCCGCCGTCGCGGTCTGTGCACTGTCGGTCATCGCCTCCCCGATCGCGGCCGCCTCCACGCCGCGGATCCATCTCACGGTCACCCTGCGCCCGCGCGACCCGGTGGCGCTCGCGCGCGAGGTCCGCGCGGTGTCGACGCCGGGCACGCCGGGGTACCGCCGCTATCTCAGCCCCCGCGCTTTCGGAGCCCGCTATGGCGCCGGTCCCTCGACGATCACGACCGTCACCCACGCGCTGCGCCTCCGCGGCCTGGACCCGGGGCACCCGAGTGCCGGGGGGCTGTCGATCCCGCTCACGGTCCCGGCCTCCGCGCTCCCGCCGGATGGCCCTGGCGCGGCCCGCTCACTTGTGACCGGCGCGCTGCCGCGCAGCGCTCGCGGCTCGGTGCAGGCGGTGATCGCGTTCGGGCGCTCCTCCGCGGCTCGCCCACTGGCACTGCGCGACCCGGTCCGTCGCTCCACGCCCCTGAGCCGGATGCTGTCGGCAAGTCTGGCCGCTGCGCAGGCGACGAGCACCACCGGCCCGCAGCCGTGCGCAGCCGCCTCCACCGCCGCCGCCGGAGTGCACGCCAACACCGACCAGACGATCGCGGGCGCGTACGGGTTCGACTCGCTCTACGCCACGGGCGATGAGGGCCAGGGCGTCACGGTCGCGATCTACGAGCTCGAGCCCGACGACCCGGCCGACATCGCCGCCTTCCAGTCCTGCTACGGGACCGACGCGCAGATCTCGTATGTCCGCGTCGACGGCGGGGCCGGCTCGGGCGCGGGCAGCGACGAGGCGGCGCTCGACATCGAGAACCTGATCGGGTTCGCTCCGCGCGCCCATGTGATCGTCTACCAAGGCCCCAACGCGCCGACCGGGGTGCCCGGGTCCGGCCCCTACGACGTGTTCTCCGCGATCATCAACCAGGATCGTGCGCGGGTCGTGTCGATCTCCTGGGGACAGTGCGAGCAACAGCTCGGGGGGCCGGCCGAGCAGGCCGAGAGCGTGCTGTTCGAGCAAGCCGCCGTACAGGGCCAGACGCTCGTCTCGGCGGCCGGCGACAACGGCGCTCAGGACTGCGACACCGGCGGGGCGCACTCCAGCACCGGCCTGGCGGTCGACGATCCCGCGAGCCAGCCGGATGTCGTCGGGGTCGGCGGCACGACGCTGCAGGCAGCCGGCCCGCCGCCGACCGAGACGGTGTGGAACAGCAGGACCGGCGGCCCGGGCGGAGGTGGCGGCGGGGTGTCTGCGCGCTGGCCGATGGCTCCCGACCAGCTCGACACGCCCGGATTCCTGCATGTGCGGAGCTCGGCGGCTCGCGGGCCGGTCTGCGGGCTCCCCCGCGACCGCTACTGCCGTGAGGTACCGGACGTGAGCGCGGACGCGGACCCGGCGACCGGTTACGAGGTCTACTGGAACGGCGCCGACACCGTCCCCCAGCCCTCCGGCTGGCAGGCGCTCGGGGGAACGAGCGCGGCCGCGCCCGTGTGGGCGGCGCTGTTCACGCTTGCCGACGCCTCACCCACCTGTGCCGGCTCTCCGCTCGGGTTCGCCGGCCCGGCGCTCTATCGCGCCGCGGCCGGCGACTACCGCGGGAACTTCCACGACGTCACCAGCGGCGACAACGACTTCGCCGGCACGAGCGGCGACAGCTGGTCGGCCGGTCCGGGGTACGACCTGGCCTCGGGCCTCGGCACGCCGGACGCCGGACCGCTCGTCACGGCTCTGTGCGCTGACTCGATCCGGCTGGCGAGCATCGGCGGACAGAGTTCGGCCGTCGGCGCCGCGGTCGGTGTGACGCTCCACGCCGCCGACGTCGACGCGGCCCATCTGCACTACAGCGCCTCGGGCCTGCCCGCCGGAGTCCGGATCAGGCCCCGTAGCGGACAGCTCACCGGCCGTCCGCGCACGCCCGGCCGCTACCGCGTCCGTGTCGCCGTCCGCGACGGTCGGGGCGCGCGGGCCGGACAGCACTTCACGTGGTCGGTCGGCGCGCTTCCTCGGATCACCGACGCGCGGCTCACCGGCCCCGGTGCGCAGCGCCGGCTCGCGGTCACGGTCGCGAGCGGCCGTCATGCCCCGTGGCTGCGCCGCATACGGGTCCGTCTGCCCGCCGGCCTCAGCGTGTCAGGAAGCGCACACGCCCAGGTGCGCGCGCGTCATCACACCACCCTCCGGGTAGCAGGATCGCTGGTGACGATCGCGCTTGCCTCCCCTTCCCCGTCGGTCCGGCTGTCGCTCGCGGTGAACGGCCGCAACCTCGAGCCGGCGGCGCGGCTGTCGGTCGGCGTGCGCGCGGGCTCGACGGGCACGAGCGTGCTCACCGCCCCGCTGCTGGGAGGAGGCGGCACATGAGCCTCATCAGCGGTGAGAGCAGCGGTGAGGTCCCGGCCTCGATCGAGCAGTGCTGGGCGGTCGTCGAGGACCTCTCCCGCGCGCCGGAATGGCAGCAGGGTCTCGCGTCCGTGACCGTCATCGAGCGTGATCCCGAAGGCCGCCCGCTGGTGTGCGACACCGTGATCGATGCGAAGTTCCGCGAGGTCCGCTGCCGCGTCCGGTGCAGCTTCGATCCGCCGCGCCGGATGTCGTTCGAGCGGATCTCCGGCGAGATTCCTGATCTGCGCGGCTCGTGGGAGCTCGAGTCGCTTGGCCCCGAGCGCACCCGCGCCGTCTATGCGCTCGCGGTCGACCCCGGGAAGGTCGGCCTGCTCGCCCGCCCGCTCGAGAAGGCGCTGCGGCCGATCGTGGTCGGCGCGCGCCCGTCCGAGCTCGCGCGGGAAGTCGCCCTCCGCGGCTGAGCGGCGCTCACGTCTGGCGGCCGGCGACCTCGATCAGCTCGCGGATCATCGACCGCGCGGGCGGGGTGACCGCGACCCCGGCGGCGGTGGCGACGACGACGCGGCGCGTCGGCGGCGCCGGCGCGAGCGAGCGGACGACGATCCCGGGGTGTGGTGTCTGCACGCCGATGCCCCGGGCGAGCGCCAGCCGGGGTACGAGCGCGACACCCACCCCCGCAGCAACGAGCCCCTGGACTGTGTCGTAGTCATCGGACTCGAATGACACCTCGGGCTCGAACCCCGCCTCGCGGCAGCAGCGCACGACGTGGCGCGCACATGGACTGGCGGCGCTCGTCTGGACCCACGGCTCCCCGCGCAGATCAGCAAGCCGCAGCGTCGCGCGCTCGGACAGCCGATGAGCGACAGGCAGCACGAGCTCCATGGGATCCTCGAGCAGGGTCACGACCCGCAGACCGGCGTTCGTCTCCACCCCCGAGCGCCGCCGGCGGGCTCGTCCGCCCGCGTCGCCGGGGAACTCGAACAGCAGCGCCAGATCAAGCTCGCCCGCACGCACCCGAGGCGCAATGTCGCCGGGCTCCCCCTCGGCGAGGGTGAGCGAGACGTCCGGGTGGGTGCGGCGGAACCGGGCCACCGCGAGTGGCATGAGCGCCGCGCCGCCTGAGGGGAAACTCGCGACCCGCATCCGGCGCAGCTGTGCGTCGCTGACCTGCGCGAGCGCGTCCTCGGCCTCGATCATGGCGGCGAAGATCCGCTCAGCGTGCTCGACGAGTGTGAGCCCGGCCGAGGTCGGGGTCACCCCGCGGCGCTCGCGAACGAGCAGCTGGATCCCGGTCTCGGACTCCAGTCGCGCGATCGCCTGCGAGACCGCCGACTGGGTGTAGGACAGCGACTCGGCAGCGGCCGAAAACGATCCGTGCGCCACGACGGCGCGCAGCACCTCGAGCCGCCCCACGTTCAGCATTAGCTGAACTTATATCAAGCCGACCAAACGTTATTGGAACTGATGGCAGGGCCTTGGGATCCTCGCCGCCATGGCATCTCACGTCATCGTCTCCTACGACGACACCCAGGACGACCGCGACGCGCTGATGCTGGGACGCCTGTTCCACGACGTCGGCGCACGGCTGACGCTCGCCTACATCCGCCACGCGCCGCACACCAGCATCGAGGGGGAGCTGCTCGCCGCGCGCGAGGCCGACGAGCTGCTCGAGCGCGGCACGACGCTGCTCGGCGACCCCTATACCGCGCGCCGCGTCGTGTTCAGCCCGTCGACGAGCGATGGCCTCGCCAGGCTCGCGGACGAACTGGCGGCGGACGTGATCACGTTCGGACCGGACTACCGCACGCCGCGCGGCCGCGTCGCGGCCGGCCGCTCCGCCCAGGCGCTGCTGGAGAACGGGCCCGCGGCGGTGGCGCTCGCCCCGGCGGGGTATGCCGACTCGGCGGGCGCGCGTGACCTGGACGCGATCGGCATCCTGCCCGGCACCGCCGACGAGGCGGCGATCGAGACCGCCTTCTCACTCGCCGCGCGTCACGAGGCGCGCGTGACCCAGTCGGCATTCGGGATCGACCTGCTCGTGGTCGGCTCGCGCCCGCAGGCCCGACCGGGCCGGGTGATGATCTCCTCGAGCGCCGCACACGCAATCGAGGACGCGACGGTGCCGGTGATCGTCGTGGCGCGGGATGCCGCGCTCAGCTTCGAGACCCTCGTCACCGCCTGACCCACCCCCGCCGCCCGGCCTCCGATGCGCCGGGCTCTATCGTGCCCCCGGTGCGGACGCTGCTCGTCTCCGACCTGCACCTGGGTCAGCGTCCGGGCCACGACGTGCTGCGCCGACCCGCGGCGCTCGAGCGGCTGCTTGCCGCACTCGACGGCGTCGACCGTCTGGTGCTGCTCGGTGACATCGTCGAGCTCGCGCTGCGCCGCCACCGCCGGGACCCGCTCACGGCCGCCGCGCCGGTGTTCCGCGCGATCGGCGACCGGATGGGCTCCTCACGTGAGATCGTGGTCGTTCCGGGCAACCACGACTGGGTCATGGTCCGGCAGTGGGCGCTCGCCCGAGGCGCGCAGCTGGGGCTCTGCGACGCGGTCCCGCGCGACGCGACCGAATCGCTCGCCGCCGTCACCGAGCTGTTGAGGCCCGCCACGGTCCGAGTCAGCTATCCGGGCTTCTGGGTGAGCGATGGGGTGTGGGCGACCCATGGCCACTATCTCGATCGTCACCTGATCCCGGAGTCGACGTTCGGGCTGCCCCGGGGGCGCCTCGCGCGGGGCCGGGCGGACGCGGGGAGCGCGCGGGTGATCGAATACGAGCTGCCCCGCCGCGGGCGCGGGACATCGTCGGAGGGGGTGTTCGGCGAGTTGCTCGAACGGCCGCTCGCGGTCGTGCTGGAGCACGTAGCGGAGCTCACGCGCTACGGCTCGCGGGTGCTGCAGCACGTCAACCTGACATCGGTCACCGCCCGGGCGCTTGACGTCCAGGTCCGGCGCGCCGCAGTCCCGGCGATGGTCGAGACCGCGACGCGACTCGGGATCGACGCTCGCTCGATCATCTTCGGTCACGTCCACCGCCTCGGCCCGCGCGACGAGCGGTCCGGAGCGCTTCGCCGCGCGGACTGGACGCCCGCTTCCGGCGGCCCGCGCGTCTACAACACCGGCAGCTGGGTGTATGAGCCGATGCTGCTCGACGGGGTCGGCCCGCCCCACCCATATTGGCCCGGCGGCGCCGTGCTCGTGGAGGACGGCGCCGAGCCGCGCGCACTCTCGCTGCTCGACGACCTCACCGGCGACGAGCTGCGCGGGTCCGCGCACGGCGAGCGACGGTAGCCTCGCTCAGATGCCCCGGCTGTGGTTCTGGACCCAGGCGCTGATCTTCGTCTTCGTGATCGCCGGGATCGTCATCGCGATTGTGCACCTGGCCTGAGCGGCGCAGGACGGTCAGCGACCGCGGGTCACGACCGCCGGCGCTGAGGTGGCGGCACCGGCGTTGAGCAGGCCGTGGCCGTACGTCGAGTTCGATCCGCTGGATCCCGCGGGCAGCGGGGTCGCGGTCGCCTCCAGGCGGCTCAGCACCTGATTGGGGGTCGGGTGCACGCCGACCACGTGACCGGCGATCACGAGCGCCGCGGCCGCCGCGACGAGCGGCGCCGACATCGACGTCCCGATGTAGGAGCCGGGGTATCCGAACTTCGACCAGTGCGGCGGGTCGTCGAGCGTCATCTGGTAGATCGGCGGCAGCGTGCGGGCCGGGTGACACGCCGAGTCGTGTTCGAGGATCGCATCCGGGCCGCCGCCTGGCGCGACGAGCGCCAGGCTCGGGCCCGAGTTGGAGTAGTTGGCGAGGCAGCCGTCGCGGGTGGTCGCCCCGACCGCGACCACGCCGGGGACCCGCGCCGGGTAGGAGACCTCACGCAGCTGGTCGTTGCCAGCCGCGGCGATCACCATCACCCCGTGTGCGCGGGCATAGCGGATCGCCGACACGACCTCCGGGATCTGGCGGCCCGAGCGGACCTGGCTGGGCAGGAACTCGAAGCTCATGTTGATGATGTTCGCCCCGTGCCTGACCGCGTAGCGGATCGCGTCGGCGATCGTCGAGGCCTCGCCGTCGCCCTGAGCGTCGAGCACGCGCAACGGCATGATCCGCGCGCCGTACGCCAGGCCGGTGAGGCCGACCTGATTGTTGGTCGACTCGGCGATCACGCTCGCGACGAGCGTCCCGTGACCATCGCGGTCAAGCGGGTAGCGGTTGTGCGCGACGAAGTCGTAGGGCGCGACGAAGCGCGTCTGGCGCAGATCCGGGGAGACCTTGAACTGACCCCAGTCGCGATACGCGACACCCGTGTCGAGCACCGCGATCGTGACCCCGCTGCCGCCGCTGCGATGGTCGGCGAGCAGGTTCGCCCACGCCTCCGGGGCGTCGACGCCGGTGCCCGGCAGCATGTCCCACTGCTGGCGCTCCCATCCGTGATCGACCCCCGCGGACCCGCGGTCGTCCGGATAGAACATGCCGGCCTCGCGGGCGACGTAGTCAGGCTCCGCGTAGGCGACGTCGTGTCGGTGGCGGAGGCGCGCCACCACGTCCCTCATCGACTCACCGGCGCGCAGCCGCATGACGCGCGTCCGGACGGTCGCGGGGGTGCGGCGCGGGCGGTCGCCCGCCGCGAGCGCCCCGGCGATCTCCGGCCGGGCTCCGGTCGAGGCCGGCGTCCAGGACCGGGTGCGGTAGCCGACGACGACGCGGTCGGGGCGCACGGCGGCAGCGCGCGAGGAGCCGGCGGTGGAGAATGTCGTGCCAAGCACGACCAACGCCGCCATCAGGGCGTGCGGTCCCACCGGCCGGTGCGGGGTTCGTGTCCTCGACATTCCGATCCGATCACCACAAAGGGCGATCACGTTTGATCAAAGCATGTTGCCGATACACGAAGTTGCCCTTCCCGCACGGTACCGAACCGATGCTTCCGCGGCGCCACGGGGCCCTGTGATGGCGGACGACGCGGTCGCCGACGTCCGGTTCATGCGGGAGGCGCTCGCCGAGGCCGCCCGGGCGGGTGTCCACGATGACACCCCGGTCGGCGCCGTCATCGTCCACGACGGCAGCGTGATCGGCCGCGGCCACAACGAGCGGGAGCTGCGTGAGGACCCAACCGCCCATGCCGAGACGCTCGCGCTCCGTCAGGCGGCGGCCGCGCTCGGAAGCTGGCGAGTGCTCGACAGCACTCTCTACGTGACGCTCGAGCCGTGCGCGATGTGCGCCGGCGCGATCGTTCTGGCGCGCGTGCCGCGCGTCGTCTACGGCGCGCCGGACCCCAAGGCGGGCGCGGCCGGCAGCGCGCTCGACATCCTCGGCGTCCGCGAACGCGGCCCGCTCAACCATCGGCCCGAGGTCCTCGGCGGCGTGCTCGCCGAGGAATGTGGCGAGCTGCTGCGGGCGTTCTTCCGCGCGCGCCGCCCGATCGCTGACGCCTGAGCGGCCGGTCAGGGCCGACGGCCGATGCGCCAGTGGTGCCCGCCGCGGGCAAACCACACCACCCCGGCAAGGCGCTTCTCGGGGTCTCCTCGTAACATCACTCCGCGGTTCAGCCGCGATCGTACGCGCGCCCGCCCGGGTCGCAGCCGATCGACGGCCTGAATCCCACCTGGAGAGGTGGCAGAGCGGTTGAATGCGCCGGTCTCGAAAACCGGTATGGGCTATCAGTCCATCGGGGGTTCGAATCCCCCCCTCTCCGTTACGGTCCACGGCGCGGGCGCTGACCCGGGCCAGAAGGGTCAGCCCGGGCCGGACCTGAACGAAGTCTGCCGCATCATGAGCACGCCCACCCCCCACGGCGAACTGCCGTCTCCCCTGCCGCGCCTGATCGTGATGGTGCTCGCGGTCCTGTCCGCGCTGCTGATCGCAGCGCCCGCACACGCCATGCTGATGCAGGTCGACCCGCAGACGCCGTGCGTGGCCGACGGCGACAACGTCCAGCCGATCCTGCAGGCCCACGACGCCACGGTGCTGCGGATCGTCCTGCCTGACTTCCCCAGGCCGGCGGCGCTGAGCTGCGTCGCGCGCGCCAAGGCGGAGGGCTACCACGTCTACATCTCGTTCCAGTACCAGAATGCCTGGAGCCCCAAGCAGGTTGCGGCCTACTTCGCCCGGACGCTGCCGCAGTACGCGCCGTACGTGTGGGCGGTGTCGGTCGGCAACGAGCAGGACCTCGGCGGCATACCAGGGGAGAAGCTCCCCCAGGGTGTGGCGCCGCGCCAGGCGCGGGTGTGCACCGGCTCGGGACACCGCCGGCACTGCTGGCGCAACCAGGGCGTGTACTACCACCTGGTGTGGAACGCGGTCGAGCCGGTGATCGCTCACCTCGCCCCCCACGCTCGGCGCGTGTTCGGGGAGGCCTCTCCGTGGGGCTTCACGTTCCTGAAGCAGACCTTCGAGATCGGACGGCCGCGTGGCGCGCAGGCGGTCGCGTTTCACTGCTATGACCTGAAGCAGCGTCAGGCCGGACTGCGGGTGGTCCCACGGGTGGCGGCCTGGGCGGCTCGGTACCACCTTCCGCTGTGGTGCTCGGAGATGAGCGACGGACTCCATCCCACTGGGTGGATGCGATACGACGCGCCCCTGCAATGGGAGACGCTGCTGGGCGGCATCGAGCACCGCTCACCGAATCTGCAGATGGTCTCCTACTACCAATGGCCGCAGATCGGCGCCCACTAGCCGACCGCGTCAGGACGCCGGCACGGCACGGTGACGGCGCAGCCAGGAGGCCCCTCGCATGATCGACCGCTACATGATCGACCGCCGCCGCTTCCTGCAGGTGTCCGGCACCGCCGTGGCCGCGCTGGGCGGGGGCCTGGCCACGGCGCGAACCGCGGTGGCGCGTGCCGCCACGGCGGCGACCGGTTCGGCGGTGGCCCGCTCGGACTCGGGCACGACACCGATCCGGCCGCCGGCGACGCCGCTGATCGTGCGCTCCCCGTACCTGAGCACCTGGCAGCGCTCGACCGTGTCCCCCGGCACCTGGCAGACGTTCTGGAACGGGGACACCACCGCGATGGCCGGGATCGTGCGGATCGACGGCACCTCGTTCATGTTCGCCGGCGACCCGAGCATCGGCGACACCGGCGCCGCGCTCGAGCAGACCCACCTGACGCTCACCGCCACGCGATCGGTGTTCACGCTGCAGGCGGGCGGCGTGCAGATCACGCTCGAGTACCTCTCCCCGATCGAGCCCGGCGACCTGCAGCGCCAGTCGATCCCGATGGCGTGGGTGCTCGTCACCGCGCAGAGCATCGACGGCGCGTCCCATGACGTCTCCCTGTACCTGGACGTCACCGGCGAGTGGCTGTCGGGGGACCCGGGCCAGCAGTTCACCTGGGCGCCCGTCTCGGTTCCCAGCAGCGGCGGCGCGCTCCAGGCGTGGACGATGCAGCTGGCCGAGCAGCAGCCCCTCACCGATGTCGGCGACCGCGCGCTGTGGGGGACGATCATCCTGGCGACGCCGCAGGTCCCGGGCCTCAGCTACCAGTCCGGGCCCTCGGACGAAGTCCGCGCGCAGTTCGTCGACCGGGGCGGGCTGCTCGACTCAGACGACACGTCCTACACGTCGATCGGCGATGGCTATCCCTCGTTCGGCTTCGCGCTCGACCTCGGACAGGTCGGCACGGAGCCCCAGACCCGGCAGTTCTCGCTCGGCCAGGTCCGCACGCCGCTCGTCAGCTACCTGGGCAAGCCGCTGCGGCCGCTCTGGACCGAGTACTTCTCGGACTGGCAGCAGATGCTCGCGTTCTTCCACACCGACCTCGGTGGCACGCGGCACCGGGCGGACACGCTCGACGCCAAGGTCTCCGCCGATGCCAGAAAGGCGGGCGGAGCCGAATACGAGGCGCTGTGCGTGCTCTCGCTGCGTCAGGCCTACGGGGCCACCGAGCTTGCGGTGGGGCCCGATGACACTCCCTGGGCGTTCCTGAAGGAGATCTCCTCCGACGGCGACACCTCGACCGTGGACGTGACCTTCCCCGCATCACCGGTGTGGATCTACCTGGATCCGCAGTACCTGTCACTGCTGCTGCGACCGATCTTCGGGTACGCGGCGAGCGGCTGGTGGACCGCACGGTTCGCCCCGCACGATCTCGGTCCCTACCCGAAGGCCTCCGGCTATTTCCCGGGCGGCGCGGAGAACATGCCCCTCGAGGAGTCGGGGAACATGATCATCATGGCCGCCGCCTACACCCAGGCCGCTCCGGGCACGACCGCTCTCGTCTATCTGCAGGCGAACTACAGATTGCTGAAACGGTGGGCGGACTACCTGGTGGACACCCTGCCGAACCCGGGCCTGCAGAATCAGACCGATGACTTCGCGGGCAGGATCGCCCACAGCGTGAACCTCGCGCTCAAGGGGATCGTCGCGGTCGCGGCGATGGGCCAGATCGCCCACATCTGCGGCGAGCAGGCGGACGCGACCCACTACCGCGACAAGGCCAGGCAGTTCATCGCCTACTGGCTCACCCACGCGCAGGCGCCCGGGCACAGCCACCTCGGCCTCACCTATCGCTCGGGCAGGCGAAACCGCGCCTGGGGATGCACCTACAACGCCTACCCCGACGCACTGCTCGGCACCGGCCTCGTACCCGACTCGGTCGCGGCCGAGCAGGCAGCGTTCTACCGCAGCAGGACCAACCGGTTCGGGCTGCCGCTGCAGACTCCGCACCGTTACGGCAAGACCGACTGGCAGATGTGGCTGGCGGCCTGGCTGCATCGCCATCCGATCGGCCAGGAGCTGATCGAGCGCGAGTACCGATACGCGAACACGACCCGGAGCCGCGTCCCGTTCTGCGATCTGTACGACACGGTCTCGGGCGATCAGGTGTACGGCTTCGAGGCCCGGCCGGTGCAGGGCGGGATCTTCGCGCTGCTCGCGCTGCATGCGCTGGAGGGCCGGCGCTCCTGAGAGACGAGCCGACCCCCTCAACGGGTAGCTGGGGTTCGGTGCCCCCTGCAGCGCGTCTGATCGATGTCGTGGTTCCAGCGTCTCCGGCGGGGGTGGTCATCGTGCTTCATGGGGGAGCCAATCGGCGGGGTTCGACTCGCGTGAGTCCCGCCCAGTTATCGGTGCTGCGCATGGTGCCGGTCGCTTCAAGCATCAGACATGCCGCAGGGGGAAGGCTGGCCGTGTTGCGGCTGCTGAACTCCCGGCGCGGCTGGGACACCCATCACACGCCGGTGCGCGACGTCGAATGGGCGCTTGGCGAGGTGGCGACGCGGTTCGGCCCGGGGATGTCCGTCTGCCTCGTCGGTCATTCGCTCGGTGGCCGGGCCGCGCTGCTGTCGGCCGGTCAGCCGTCAGTGCACGGCGTGGTCGCGCTGGCGCCCTGGGTCGAGGCGACCGATGCACTGCCGAGGCGTCGCGACGTCCGGGTTGTGATCATCCATGGTGATGCCGATCGGGTCGCCAGCCCTGAGCGCTCCCGCGCGATCTTCCGACGTGACCGATCCACCGTGGATGTCGCCTACGTCAATGTCGCCGGCGGAACCCACGCCATGCTCAGGCGCCACGAGGCGTTCGACACCCTGGCGGCTCGATGCGTGGTGTGGATGCTGCTCGGCGAAGTCCTCGACACGACCGTCCAGCGCCTCGTCGCCGGCGAAACCTGGATCGAGGTGTAGAGGGAGGGCACCCACGCTCGGGCGCGCATCACCGAGATCCTGGGCTGTCCCTGCGCCGGATCTGGCGTCCTGGGGTAGTCCGAGGGGCGGAACTGCAACCTGCGAGCGATTGGGGAAGCCGAGATGAGCAGCACACAGGTCGGTCTCATCGGCGTTGGTTTGATGGGGCATGAGATGGGTCGGCGGCTGCTCGACAGCGGCATCGCCGTCACAGCGTGGGACCGCGAGCCCGTGCATGTGCAGCAGTTGTGTGAGGCGGGCGGCGCACGAGCCGACAGCCCGCGGGCAGCGGTCGAAGCAGGAACGGTGGCGATCACGATGCTGCCGACCGCTGACATCGTGCTCGACGTCCTCGCTGATGCGCTTGAGGACTGGCCGAGGGACACGGTCTGGCTGCAGATGAGCAGCGTTGGCGCCACCGAGTCCGACACGCTTGCCGCCGCGGCCGCCGATCACGGCGTGACGCAGTTCGATGCCCCGGTCTCCGGCAGCACCCAGGTCGCGCGCGCCGGCAACCTCACCGTGCTCGCCTCCGGCCCCGAAGAGGGTCGAGATGCAGTGATGCCGGTGCTCGAGGCACTCGGCTCCGTCCACTGGGTCGGCCCCGCCGGCAAGGGATCACGACTGAAGCTCGCCGTCAACAACTGGATGGTCGGCTCGGTCACCGCGCTTGCCGAGACGCTTGCGCTGTGCGAAGCGATGGACCTCGACCCTGACCACCTCGTCAGCCTGCTGGACGGCGGGCCGCTCGGCTCACCCTACGGAGTGCAGAAGCTCGGCGAGATGCGCAAGGGGTCCTACCCCGCGGGCTTCCCAGTGCGCCTCGCGCTCAAGGACCTGCAGCTCGTGGAGGAGGTGGCCAAGCAAGAGGAGTTGTCGTTGCCGCTGCTCGGCGTGCTGATCGACCGTTTCCGCGCCGCCGAAGCCGGCGGACACGCCGACGAGGACCTCGCCGCGGTATACGAAACGGTCATGAGCCGCTGAGGCCTCCGACGCGTGACCAAGCAGGCTCACCAACCGTCGCCGAGCACTCCTCGGACGCTGGCCGATGAACGACTCGCTGGCGTTCTCGGTCGCTCAACGCTCGGCACGATCGCGCGTCTGAAAGGATGCTCGACGGTGGTCCATCGAGTGATCAATCTGGCGGCCGCTTGTGTCGCTTCAGTTGCGCTCCTCACAGGATCGGCGCAAGGCAGATCCGTATGGCCGTCCCGTGCCACGCCAACAAGCTCGACTCGCGGCTGGTTTGAGGCAACCAACGCTCACGACCGAGCGCGGCTGATCTCCTACGTCGCCCCGAGCGCGAGAGATCAGATGGGTTGGGCCAAGCCCGGGCTCGCGTGGAGCAAGTTCACGCACCTGCGGTGCCGCTTGCTGCCCAGCTCAACTCGGCATCGCGCGATTGTGTACTGCTCCTTCCATGAGTCGGCATCCCCAACCGAGGGAAACCCCGATTCGTTTTGGGACATCTACCTCCGCCACACGCGCAACGGGTGGCTGATCGACAGCTACGGTCAGGGATAGACCACAGACCGACCGGCGCCACCGCCGGCGGAGGCGCCGGTGGGACATGACGCTGTGACCGGTCAGCGTCGGATTGCGGCGACAAGGGCTTCCCAGTTGCCCGACGCCACCCGCGCCTGATCCTCGAGGTTCAAGCCAGAGCGCGCGAGGTAGGCGGCGACGCCGCCGTCGGGACCGGGCCGGTAGGGGTAGTCGGAGCCGAACAGGAGTCGCTCCACGCCAAGTACCTCGGCTGCCCAGGTCAGGTAACGCTCCGAGTACAGTCCGCCGGCCGTGGCATAGACGTGGCGGCGGGCATACTCAGAGAACGACAGGGGCAGGTTCGCCCTGGCGGCGAAGCTGTCCAGGCGGTCGAGGTAGAAGAGGACGACCTCGCCCCAGTGCCCGAGCAGGATCGGCAGGTCGGGAAACCGGTCCAGGGCACCACTGAGCGCGAGCCGCAGGAACTGCACGCCGCTCTCGTAATGCCAGCCGATCCCGGAGGTCGCAAAGGCAAAGGAGACGGCGTCGTCGAACCCGCCGTAGAGCGCGGCTCGCACGCTCGGCTGCGACATCTGCGGGTGGATGTAGAGCGGCGCGCGCCGCTCGTGTGCCACCTCGAGCACCGGCCAGTTGGCCGCGTCGTCGAGGTTGCGCGTTCCGGTCCGCCCGCACAGCAGGGCCCCGTGGAGACCGAGCTCGCCTACGGCCCGCTCCAGCTCCGCTGCCGCCGCCTCCGGGGCGGGCATCGCCAGCGTGGCGAAACCCTGCAGGCGGTCCGGCCGCTCGGCGACCCGGGCCGCAATCTGGTCGTTGGTCGCGGCCTGCAGGCTCCGGGCCTCGGCAGCCGGCAGGATGTGCAGGGCCGGTGAGGTGAGCGAGAGGACCTGGACGTCCAGGCCGGCGTCGTCCATGGCGGCGAAGCGCCGCTCGCCCACCTCGAGCAGGCGCTCGGTGAGCTCGCCCCCGCGCGGCGCGCCGGGCTGCGAGTCGGCGCGCGCCTCCTCGGACAGCCGGTCCCAAGCGGCCAGCACGTCCTCAGTGACGAGATGGTCCTCGACCCCGATCGTTCGGTATGCCCGCGCGGCGCTCATGCCCTCGTTCTACCCCACCAGGGCGCGATCAGCCGGGTCGGTCGCAATTGGCCGGCGCTCCGGTCGCCGGACCCGATCCGAGACGAGACCGGCGCCGACGAGCTCAGATCGGTGAGCCCGGCCGCCGCGGTGGCCATTCGCCGATCAGTTGCTCTGGGCCTGACATTCGCATCCGGTGGGTCATGCCGATGCGCTCGCTCACCGCTCTGATGCGGCTTTAGGCGGAGGTGGGTTCACGATCACGCGCCCAATTGCGGCGCTCCGCATCAAAGCGATCCCAGTCGCTGGGGAGCGGTGTGCTTGGCCCACCCGGGACCTTCGGCCCGCCGGGTCCCTCATTCGGATTCTCATCCTCGCCGGGCGGGTCGAACCTGAGCAGGGCCGCCCATGTCCACAGGAGGCCGCCGATCAGCGCGCTCATGAGCGCGGCGGTGCCGGGCAGCGCCAGCAGGAGCGCGCGAGCTCCGAGCTCCGCGCCGGCCAGGGTCAACACCGCCAGAGCCCCACCGCACGACAAAGCGATCCGCTGCCAGCGCACGATCACCTGCATTTTCAGGGAGTACCCGCATCATCTGGGCTCACGCAACGACCACGGAGACGCCCGGGACGATGTCGGCCCGATCAGCCGGAGCCCCCGGGGTGGCGGCCTCGGCGTGGGCGCGCTGGCGCGAGCCGTCCGCGGCCGGTCGTCGTGAATGCGATCGGTGGGACCGGCGACTGACGCTCATCTCTGGCTCGTTACGCCCTGTGTCTGACACGCCCCTATTCTCGGCCTCTGCCACAACGCGGGGGCATCTCGTGTTCGCCGCCGAGCGAGCGCCAGCAGCGAGCGAAACGCGATGCCTGAAGCGAGCGTGACCGCCCTCGCGAACGCAGGCGCATCAGTTGGCCGTGATCCCGTGCGAGGATCTGTGCCATGACGACTCTGGCGGACCGGATGCACAGCGCGCTGCTCGTGATCGATGTCCAGGTCGGCGTTGTCGCCGGTGCGCCGCGCCGCGACGAGGTGGTCGCGTCGATCGCGCAGCTGGTCGATCGGGCGCGCCGTGCGGGCGTGCCGGTCATCTGGGTGCAGCACTCAAGCGATGAGCTTCAGCCGGGCAGCGATGTGTGGAGCTACGTCCCTGAGCTCGTGCCCGACGCGTCTGAGCCGCTCATCGGCAAGCGCTACGGAGACGCCTTTGAGGCCACCGAGCTCGAAGACGTTCTACGAGCGATGAAGGTCGGCCGGCTGCTGGTGTGTGGCGCGCAGACCGACACGTGCATCCGCTCGACGCTTCACGGTGCGCTGGTCCGGGGATACGACACCATCCTGGTGGGCGACGCGCACACCACCGAAGATCTCACCGCGTGGGGCGCTCCGCCGCCGGAGCAGGTGATCGCCCACACCAACCTCTACTGGAGCGACCAACAGGCCCCAGGCCGGACAGCCGGCACGGTCATCAGCACCGAGATCAACTTCGCAGGCTGATCGTGGCGGAGTAACGGAAAGCGCAGGTGGTCGGCCCCGGGGTCGACGCAAATGGAGGTCTCAGCGTGCCGGCTACCTGCATCTCGGCAGTCGTCTGCCGACCAGACACCCGCCGCCCGGCGAGGCGCCAGCGCGATCTTCTACCTACTCAACACCATGCTCCCAGACCAGACCAGACCGCAGACGCGATCGCCATGCCACCATCCTTCAACAGCGCGCCCCGTCAGACAGGCTGCTGGGTCCCCCACCCATCCCGCTCCGAACGGTGCGGCTCACACCGGGCCGACACGCCTACTTCTTGGCCGCCAAGTACCGCTGTGACGGCAAGATCGCCAGCCGAGCGACCTCGATACACATGAGGCTCGCCCATACCCGACGGCAGCTGGTCGCCGACATCGGCCACTCCCGGAACAGCACTGGTGGTGGCAACAGCATCTTCGATCACTGCCAGCGGTATCCCGGCGACGCACACGTCGACCCGGGCAACTACATCCACGTCTCCCCGATCGTCGCCACCAAGCCAGCGCTCAACCAGCCGCCCACGCACACCTCAGACACCAGCGGTAAGAAGCTGACCTACCCAGGTCGCAGATAGCCCTCGCTTCAGGATCGAACCACGCCATCGAGCCCATCAGCGGCAAAACGTGCACGCACACGCGGCCGGTGATGATCACCGACGCGCCTTCTCGGCCATCCCCCGTGCGGTGGCGATACCCATCCCGGAGGTGCCACCGGTGATCAAAGCCCGCTTGTCTTGAGATCCATTGTCGACACTCCCCTCGGTTGTTGGCACATGCGATCCATTCTTGCTGGCGGCGCCCTAGCAGTACTGGCTCACAGATTCCAATTTCTGTCGAGTTGGCGGAAGCGCTCCGGGATGCCTTCTCCCAGCTCGTCGGTCCGAGGGCTCAGCGGTCGAGCGAAGTGCTCGTGGTGCTGCTGAGGGTGGCGATGAGCGTGATCATCGCGTCGAGCGCGGCCGCGAGCGGTTCGGGGTCGCGCTGGATCTGAGCGAGCAGGAGGCCGCCCTCAAGCGCGGCAAGCGTGGCGAGCGCGAGCTGGCGCGGATCGGCCTCCGGCGCGAGTCGGCCGAGCGCCTGCATCCGCAGAAGACCGGCCATGATGCTGGCCTCCCAGCGCTTGAAGGACGCCGCAACCATTGCCCTGGCCTCGGGCTCCGTCTCGGCGAGCGCAGCACCGAGCGAGCCGATCGGACAACCGCCGCGCCCGTCCTTGAGGCGGTTTTGATCGACCACAAAGTCGCGCCACTCCCGGAGGCCATCGAGGCTGCTGAGGTCAAACCGGTCCTGCGTGCCGATGGCCATGTCGGCCTGGCGCTCGATGACTGCGCGGACCAGCGCCGGCTTGTCCTCGAAGTAGTGGTAGAGCTGCGAGTTGCTCACGTGTGCGCCGTCGCGCACTTCCTCGATCGTCGTGTTGGAAACGCCCTGCTGAAAGATCAGCGCTGCCGCGATGTCGACGATCCGAGCGCGCGTTGCCTCGCCCTTGGGCGTCAACCGCGGACGACCAGAACTCGTTGAGGGCATCGGCAAAAGTATACCGATCAAAATGGCTTTGACATGCCAGAAGCTCTCCGTCATAGTGGCTTGAGCATTCCAGTCCAAGAAGAGATGAGAGGAAATTCTGATGAGCACATCCCGAGGAAAGACCGCGTTGATCACGGGCGCCAACGTCGGGCTCGGCAAGGACATCACCCGGCAATTGGCATTGCGTCCCGAATTCGACCACGTCTATCTGGCGTGCCGGAACCGGGAAAAGGCGATAACGGCGAGGACCGAGCTCGAAGCGCAGACCGGCCGGCGCATCTTCGACATCGCGGTCATGGACGTTTCCGACCCGGCCTCGGTTCGCGCTGGCCTGGCCGGCGTCGACGGGGAGATCGATGCGGTGGTCATGAACGCCGGTGGGATGGGCGGCAAGACGCCCATGGCCGTGACCGCCGACGGGGTCACGTACATGTTCGCGCAGAACGTTCTTGGCCACGTCGTCCTCCTCGAGACGCTCCTGGCCGAGGACCGGCTCGGCGAGGTGGCGGTCTTCGCCGGAAGCGAAGCAGCCAGGGGACTTCCGAGGATGGGGTTCAAGCGGCCGTCGTTTGTCTCACAGTCCGCCGACGAGCTCGCGACTGTCATCGACGGGGGCTTTTTCGCCGGCCGCAAACCTGACGTCAACTTGGCCTACGGGCAGGCCAAGTTGCTCGGCATCCTCTGGATGGCGTCCCTGGCCCGCCAACACCCCGACCGCAAATTCGTCTCCGTGAGCCCCGGCAACACCACCGGCACGCACGCACCCGATGACCTGGCATCACCGTTCCGCTTCGCGGCCAAGCACGTGATGCCCCACCTGGGCATCAGCCACAGACTGGAAGTGGGCGCAAAGCGACTGGTGGACGGCGTCACCGACCCGAAACTGTCCAGCGGCACGTTCTACGCCAGCGCGGCCGGCAAGATGAAAGGTCCCCTGGTCGATCAAACGAACATCTTCCCCGATCTGGCAGATCCGGCGTTTCAGGACCACGCCAACGAAGCGATCCATCGCTTCGTCACCTCAAAGACAGTCGCCTGACACCTCGCCGACTGCCTTCAAACACACGATGACACGACTTATCGCTGAGGTCACGCCGCCGCCAACACGGTGTGCGTGGCGTCGCCCTCAGCGGTTGGGGGAGAACTGATATGGCGTCGTTTCCTGCCCCCGAAACGGGCCCGACGACAAGCCGGCCGTGACGCTGACCGCACCCGATCCCGACACGGCAAGCAGCTTCCTGAACATCCGGGTCGCCAACATCCAAGCGATCGATGAAGACTGGTGTGCCAAGGGCGCCCAGTTCCTGACCCCGCCAGTCGACCACGGTGTCGAGCTGCGTTGCTACCTGCGCGATCCGGACGGGCACCTGATCGAGGTCGGCCAGGCGAACCGCGACTTCCTGAAGGAGCGTGGCGTGCTCGGGTCAGCGCAAGCCACGGCGCAACGCGAAGCCGCGCAACCAGCAGGATCGAAAGGACCGCGCTGAAATGCCCGCGAAACCGTCGTCGTGCGAGGAGCCGCAACCTCGACTGCGCGATCATTGATCGCCCCGCTACAGAACCCGCGCGGACACACCGATGCCTGGTCGATGCGAGCGTGCGGCGCCTCGCCCGTCCTCGGGAACCGAGTCGGGCGCTGCGGGCAAGAGCGAGTAGATGCCGTCTTCACGTACTTCCGACCAGCTTGCAGATGGGGCGATCATCGCTGCGTCGAGGCGGGATCCGGCGCGCTTTGCGGAGATCTTTGATCGTCACTGGCCGCGGGTTCATCGCTACTGCGTCAGTCGCGCCGGCGCGGCCGGGGAGGACATCGCCGCCGAGACGTTCCGCGTCGCGCTTGACGCCCGGGCGCGCTTTGACCGCTCTCGCGACGACGCCGGCCCATGGCTGCTCGGCATCGCGACCAATCTGCTGCGCCATAACCGTCGCTCGGAGGGTCGCAGGACTCAAGCGCTCCTGCGGATGCACGCGGGTGTCGAGGCTGATCATGTCGATGTTGCACTCGATCGTTTGGAGGCCGAGGCAATCGGTGCCCAGGTCGCCGAGGCGGTCGGTCAGCTGCCGCCGGTGTTCCGCGACGCGCTCTTTCTGCACGTCTGGGCGGATCTCTCCTACGAGCAGGTCGCCGAAGCCACCCAGGTCTCGGTCGGAACGGTTCGATCGCGGATCCACCGCGCGAAGGCCCACCTTCGCACTGCTCTCACCGAGGAGATCGTCACATGAACCACGACGCCGAAATCACCTGGCTGCTCGAGCAGCGCCCTGACCCGGCGGCTCCCTCCCGGGCCTCAACCAAGGCGGCACGCGCCGCGCTGCTCGCCCACAGCGCACAACGCCGCCGCGCTCGACAACGATCGGCCGGGCTGGCAATCAGCTTGGCGATCACCGTCGCCCTCGCCATCGCCGTGGTCATCGGCCGACCCGGCCATGCCTCACCCCACCCCGCACCGGCGAGGCTCGCGATCGCACCGAGCACCGCGCCTCACCTTCCCGCGACGGGCCTGAATCGCTCCCCACTTGTGAGGCTCGCCGCCGACGTGCGCCGGCTCGGGGCCTCCCGCCAACCGGGCAACGCGACGCTCGTCGTCCGCTACACGGTCCTGGACGGCCATCACTGGATCAACGGAGCGGCGTACGGCGGCTACGACCTGTACACGGACTCCGGGCACTACTACTGGGCGCCCAACTCGCTGCACCAACTGCGGCAGGTGGTCAAACAGGGCCTGTCTCACAGCGAACCCGGCGACGAGGCTCGCAGTCTGCGGAGGATCGCCGCCGCCGCAGCGGGCTCCCCCGCCCAGGCCCGTGCGGCAGTGCTCGGTCACGTCGCCGCCCCGCGGTCCTCACACGGCCAGAAGCCTGCGCCCGGTCCGCCTCAGATCATCGACTTTCGTGCCCGCAACGACAGCATCGTCTGGCTCAACGCAACGGAGGCACTGGCTGCCGGCGCCGGCAGCCCGAGCGTCCGGGCCGCCTGCATCAAAGCGCTCGACACACTCAACGGGGTCCGCGAGCGCAAGGACCGAGTCGGCAGCATCCGCGCGCTGCGGATCAGCTACCCGGACGGACCGCAGCAGGTCGCGATCTGGCTCAACGCAAGGACCGGTGTGCCGATTCAGGAACGCGACGGCCACGACTCAATCACCACCTACACCGTCGAGCGCGTCAGCGCAGCCCACCTTCCTTCACACGTCGCGATCCACGCACATCTACGCTAACGCCTCGTCGGTAGCCGGGACGTCCTCACTTTCCCGTCCTCCGGCTCACCGGTGCGATCGGCGGTGCCCGCCGAATGCCTTGAGGCGGTGAGCGCGACCGCGACGAGCACCGCAGGGAGGGCCGCGGCGGCCCGCGGGGAGGCGAGGGCCAGGCCGGCTGCCGCGCCTGCGCCCGCAAGCAGGCCGCAGAGGATGTGCAGCGACCGCGCCGCGTGGCGCAGCGGTCTGCCCTGGGCCAGATGGACCGCGACCGAGGTGAGCGTGCCAGTGAGAAACGTGGTCGAGAGCCCGGATACCTGGTAGCTCTGCACCGCGCTGGACTGGATGCCGAGCCCGAGCGCGGCAACCATCAGCATCGCCCCCTGGGCGCCGAGGCCCGCCGGGTTGCGGACCATCTGGAACACGATGGCGTAGACCATGAACAGCGCGAGTTCGGTCCACAGCAGCAGCCGCACGGTTCGCGCCGGCGTCGCGGTGTAGGTCACGCCCGCCAGACGCACGCCCAGCGCGGCACCGCCCAGGTAGCCGCAGATCGCAAGCGCGGTGCGCACGACGAGGGCTCCGTCAGCGTGCGCGGCGGCGACCGCGAACAGCACCATGTTGCCGGTCATCACGCTCGTGAACGTCCCTCCGAGCCGGAGGTAGCCGAACGCGTCCGTCGCCCCGCTGGCGAGCGCGAGGACGGCGAAGAACCGGTGCGCGGGCACGGGCCGGTCAGCGCCCAATGCACGCTCCATCACGGGAGCGCGGGTCGGCTGCTCCCGTCAGCACCCCACCCGCCGAGACAGCGATCATCTGCGCGTGACCGAATGATTGGTCGCCGGGGGCAGCGCGACTGACCTTGTAGCCGCGCGCGGAGAGCTCATCAGCCCACACGTATGGAGCCTCCCGCTCGATCCGGACGATCGGGGGCTCCGCGAGATCCCAGGTGTCAAACCCGTTGGTCGGATCACGCGTGAGCACCCATCGCGGCGCACCCACGACCTCTTCCGGCTGCTGGCGGGCGATGAGCCGACGGGCGAGGAGCTGGAGCACGATGTGGGGCTGGGCGTCGCCGCCCATCGTGCCGAGCACGGCTCGAAGCGCTCCGCCGGAGGTCACCGCCATGGGCGTCAGGGTGTGCGGCGGCCGGCGCCCCGGACCGTACTCGGCCGGGTGGCCCTCGGTCAGGGAGAATCCGATGCCGCGGTTGTGCAAGAAGATGCCCGCGCCCGGCAGCAGGACGTGGGAGCCGAAGTCCGCCCCGTTGGACATGATCAGGGAGACGCCCACTCCGTCACCGTCAACCGCGCACAGATAGGTCGTGTCGCCGGCCGCGTAGACGTCCGCCAGACCTGTCGCCGCGTGCTCGCCAATGGCCCGCGCGCGCTGCTCCAGCCGCTCCGGAGCCAGGAGATCCTGACCGTCGGCGTGCTCGTGGAGGACCTCCACGCGGTCAAACGCCGCCTGCCGAGACGCCTCGACGAGCACCGCCGCCCATCCGGCCGATGACGGATCGTCCGGGATCCCGACCGCATCAGCGATCCACGCCCCCGACAGAGCGAGATAGCCCTGCGAGTTCGGCGGCACCGTCCACAGCGTGTGCCCGAATGCGTCGACCGACAGCGGTTCGACCCACTCGGCGGCGATCGCCCGCAGATCCGACGGCGCGAACAGGCCTTCCCCGGCCTCGCACAGCTCCCGTCCGAATGCGCCCTCGTAGAACCCGGCGCGCCCGTCCTCGGCGATCGCGCGCAGCACGGTCGCGAGCGCGGGCGCGGCGAGCCGCTGGCCTCTGCGCAGCGCCGACCGCGTTCCGAACGCGAGCAGCCTGGTCTCGGGCGTCAGGCCATGAGATTCCTCAGCCAGCGTCGCCGAGACCGGGAATCCCTCCTCGGCCAGACCCAGCGCAGGCGCCAGCAGCTGTGCCGGAGCCAGGCCACCGAAGCGATCTGTGAGCGCCGCCAACCCGTCGACGCAGCCTGGCACGGTCGCGCTGTGGATGTCCCCCTGGAACGCCGGCCGCGCCAGTCCCCGTCGGCGCAGCGTTCGTGCGTCCGCGCCTGAGCCCGCGCGTCCCGATGCGTTCAGCGCGACGGGGGCTTCCCCGGGCCGGATGACGAGTGCGAACAGATCGCCGCCGAGCCCGCACATGTGTGGCGAGGTCACCGCCATCACCGCCGCGGCCGCCACGGCTGCATCCGCAGCGTTGCCCCCACGCTCCAGCATCGCGACGCCGGCCGAGGCCGCCAGGTGATTGGCGGCCGCAACAGCGCCGCCGGTCGAACACCTCGTGAGCGTCATCAGTGCAGAACCTTCGACAGGAAGGCAGTCGTGCGCTCGTGCTGTGGCTGGTCCAGCATCTGCGCCGGCGGGCCGCTCTCGATGATCCGCCCTTCATCCATCATCACGACGCGATCCCCGACGCTGCGTGCGAACCCCATCTCGTGAGAGACCAGGACCATCGTCATCCCGTCGCGCGCGAGCTCGCGGATGACCTCGAGCACCTCGCCGACCATCTCCGGATCAAGTGCGCTCGTCGGCTCGTCGAACAGCATCAGCGCCGGCTTCATCGCCAGCGCGCGGGCGATCGCAACCCGCTGCTTCTGCCCGCCCGACAGCTGGCGCGGATATGAGTCACAACGCTCGCCGAGTCCGACCCGGGCAAGCAGTTCTCGCGCCTCCTGGCGGGCCTGTCCGCGAGAGACGCCGCGCACGCGCACGGGCGCAAGCTCGACGTTCTCGCCGGCCGTGAGATGCGGGAACAGATTGAAGTGCTGGAACACGAATCCAATCTCCTGACGCTGTCGTGCGATCTCGCCCTCCGGGGCGTCAAGCAACCGCCCCTTGGGCGTCTCCCGATAGCCGATCAGATGACCGTTGATCGCAAGCCGGCCCTTGTCGATCCGCTCGAGGTGGTTGAACGTACGCAGCAACGTCGTCTTCCCCGAGCCGGACGGGCCGATGAGTACGACCACCTCGCCACGGCGAACCGTGAGGTCGATGTCGTTGAGTACGTGTAGACGGCGAAACCACTTGTGCACGGACTCGGCCCGGACGACCATGTCGCCGTCGGACTGCACGGCTGGTTCGGGAGCGAGGCGCTTCCCGGCAGCCGGCCCGGTCGCCTCCTCCGCGTGTGAGCCTCGGCTGCTCAGCGGCATCATCGGGCGCCCCGCAGCTGCCCGACCGCTGTGAGCGCACCGCCACCGAACAACCGCTCGCGCAATGGGATGTGGTCGATCTGAGTCCCCCCACGCGACTCCAACCGGCGCTCGATGAGGCTCTGGATGAATGCCCACACCGTGGTCATCACGATGTAGTAGATCGCGGCGACGGTGAAGATCTCGAATGTACGGAAGGTCGCGGAGTTGTAGTCCTGCGCGGCGAGGAACAGCTCCTGGAGGCCGATCACGCTGAGTAGCGAGGTGACCTTCAGCATGTTGTTGAACTCGTTGCCCAGCGGTGGGATGACCACGCGCATCGCCTGTGGCAGCACGACGTGCCGCATTACCTGACGTCGCCGCATCCCGAGAGACTCCGCGGCCTCGGCCTGTCCTCCATCGACTGAGTCGATCGCGGCCCGCAGGATCTCGGCCATATATGCACCCTCGTTGATCGTCAGGGTGATGATTCCCGCCTGGACCACGCCCGGCACCGACAACCCGAGCACGGTGATGTTCGGGAACGAGTACAGGCCGACCGCAGCCGTGCCGTCGTAGATCAGCACGGCCTGCACGAGCAGCGGAGTGCCACGGATGATCCAGATGTACGCGCTCGCGATCACCCGGAGTAAACGATGCGGGCTGCGGCGCCACAGAGCCAGCACGAGCCCGAGCACAACCCCGAGCGCTTGGGAGATCACCGCCAGATAGATCGTGCGGATCGCTCCGGCGACGAAGCTGTGCGGCGGGTGGAACAGCAGGTGAATGAAGAATGAGAACTCGAAGGTATGCATCGGGCCTCTACTTCAGCTCGTCACCGTTGAGGTGCCACTTCGCGAAGATCGCTTTGTACTGCCCGTCGTTGCGCACCTCCGTGAAGGCGCGGGCGATCGCCGAGTGCAGCTGCGGGTCGTTCTTGCGCGTCGCGATACCGGTGGGGATCTGACCGAACGGCTTTCCGGCGAACTCGTAGTTGCCACCGCTCTTGGTCATGTCATACGCGCCGGATTCGAGCGTGGTCCCGTAGGCGTCGACGTGGCCGAGCCCCAGTTGCTCCAGCGCGTCGGAGTCGCGCAGGAAGGTCTGCACGGCGATTGCCTTCTTGCCGGAGGACATACAGCGCTTGCTCTGCTGTGCGAGATCGACGCTGATCGTCGTGCCCGTCTCGGCGGCCACAGGGAGGCCGCACAGTGCCGATAGCCCCGTGATGTGATGCGGGTTGCCCTTCGCCACCAGCAGCGCCTCGCTGGAGTTCATGTAGTCGACGAAGTTGACGACCTTGCGCCGGGCGGGCTTGTCGTAGAGCTGCGAGATGATCGCGTCGCAGTGGTTGGCCTGGAGCGCGGGGATGATCCCCGAGAATGCCGTGTTGACCCACACAGGCTTGAGCCCGAGTTTGCCTGCGATCGCGTTGCCAAGCTCGATGTCCGAGCCACTGGCCTGAGTGCCGTTGGCGTAGAACTCAAGCGGCGGCGCCGAGATGTCGGAGCAGTAGTGAATCGTGCCCGACTGCATGAGCTTGCCGACGGACGCGGCCGCGGCGTCGGTGGCCTGCTGGGAGCCACCGCTCGTCGATCCTGACCGCGAGCCGGAGCCGCCGCACGCCGAGAGCGCGGCCGCCGTCGCGACGGCGGCCAGCGCGGCCACGGACTTCCGTCCAAGTGGGCTTCTCACGTCAATCTCCTCCGTTCGGATAACTGCCGAAAGGTTTCGGCCGAAACCTTTCGGCGCAAGTTACACGTCCGCTCCCACGCGGTCAAGCACTGCGCGCCGGGACCTGCCGGGAGGGTGCGTTCGACGGCCGGTGGAGAGCCCTCTGAAAGGGCGTCCTCAGCAGCCGGTGGAGGCTCGCCTCTGCAGCGTCGCGCTGACGAACCGCGGAGTTGAGTCGGCGTCGCCGGCAACTCGCCGAAGCAGCATCTCGACGGCCTCGACGGCCTGCCGCTCGGGATGGAGTTCCAGCGCCGTGACGCCTGGGTGAGCCTCCCGGGCGTACCCACCGTCGACTCCGGTTGCGAGCATCAGCTCACCGGGAACCTGGCGGCCGAGATCCGCGGCGGCTGCGAGCGCACCACGGACGAAGCGCCCGGCAAGGACGAAGATCGCGTCCGGTGGCGTGCGCCGGCTCAGCAGGCGGGTCGTCGCCTGATACGCCGCCTCGGCCGCAGGATGCATCGCCACCCGTGAGACGATGCGCGGCGCCTTGCGCTGCGCAACCCAGTCCTCGTAGCCCTTCAGGCTCTCGGTCGCCCAGCCCCAATCCGCCCGGGGCGCAAGGAGCGCGACGCGACGCGCGCCGTGCTCGGCAAGGTGATCGAGCATGCAGACGGTGTTCTCTGCGGGGCGCGAACCGACGAACCAGCCGTCGTCGCGGGCCAGGTCAGGCTCGATCGTCACGAACGGCATCCCAAGGGAGTCGAACAGCGCGACGCGCGCGTCGCCGATCGCCGGGTCGACGACGATCCCGCCGTCGAGCGCCATTCCGCGCAGATCGGCGCTCGTCGGCTGCGGCGGCAGCAGCAGCAGCGCCTGGCGATTGTCGAACGCGCTCGCCGCCGCGGCGCCGGCCAGCCGCATGTAGAAGTCGAGACTGAGCGCCTCATCCGAGATCGCCTCTCCGCGTACCGGCAGCAGCAATCCGATCGCGGCCGAACGGCCGGATCGCAGGCTGATCGCATGCCGGTTGGCGCGATAGCCGAGCCGATCGGCCACCTCTGCCACGCGCGTCCGGGTCGCGGGATCGACCCGCCCCTTGCCGTTGAGCGCATCCGAAGCCGTCCCGATCGCCACCCCCGCCTCCCGGGCGACGTCGCGAATCGTCGGTCCACTCACCATGATGCGCGGGAACGCTAGCCGCCCCCGAGCGGTGTGTCCCGGATAAGCCGGTGGTTGCGAGCCAGAGAACCCGGCCCGAGGGTGAGCCCGGCTGAGGGTCGGTCCCGCCGCGGAGCATCGCCCAGACCCTCAGAGCGCAGGACTGAAAGGCGTTCGCCCATCCATCGCGGCGAACCCGTAAGAGCGGCTGTGGGCGCGGTCGAACGTGGAGTCGGTCAGGGTGTGACCAGGTCGACGTGCGGCGCCCACTGCTCGACGTGAAGGCACAGACGGAACTCGAGATGAGTGACGCGTGGGCGGGGGCGGCACATATCAGGAAGAAGCGCGTACTTCCCCTGCGCCCGATAACCGTCCCGACAGGCGCCAGGCCCGTTCCCGCTGCCAGCAGCGCCAATCGCCGTCGAGCTTGATCAACCGCCGGCCCTGAGCGATCGGCGTGGTGATAGGCGATCACACTCTGACCACGGGCCGCGTGGTCCGCAAGTTCTCTCAGCAGGGCGTACTTGTGCATTCTGTGGACCGGGCCCCCTCGGTGATGCCGTTGTCCGGATCCGCGAACACGACCTCTGCGGCGTCCAGCGCCTGAAGCGCCTGCGCATGCCACGCCCCACGAGCGGCGATACCCAGCGCCGGCGTCAGTCTCTCGTCGTAGACCACAGTTGTAAGACCACCATGGACTTTGAGGGCCGCAACGCTTCTGCTCGAACTCACAACTCCGGCCAGAGCCGCCATGAGCTCCGCATCACACGCCCGCAGGCTCGCGTGATGGGAACGATCATCTCGAACCCTCCGCGTCGCGGGCCCCGCCGTGCGCGCCCACCGACGCTCGCAGATCCACGGAACTCAGCGGCGCTCTGCCAGACGCCGGCGAGAGGCCTCGCGGCACACCGCGAAGCCTCATCGTCGGAGCGTGACTGGTCGCCGCGCCCTGAGTCACGTCGAGAGCAGACGCTGGAAGAACGACCGGTAGCGCTGCAGAGCCACGCGGAGATCCTCGGTGGAGATGTCCTCGCCGCGATCCCACTGTCCCTCGAGCCGCTCTCGCTCCCTGGCGAAGCCTTCGGCGAGTTGCTGCATGAGGTTGGCGACCAAACCGTCGGCGTCCTCGACCGCACCCCGGGGCTCGTCGACAAATCGGGTCTGAATCACTTCCCAGCGCTGCTGGAAGGTCGCGCTCATGTCAGCCGGAACGAGGGGCGCGTCGCTGTCAGACGTGGCAGCGGACGAGCTGGCGCCCGCCGGAGCGGCGGTCTCCCCCCTGCCCTGTCCCCCGGTACTGGCGGGCGCAGAGTCTGCGATCGCGGGGTCAGCCGTGGCGCCTGTGGTTGACGTTGACGAGGCCGCGGCCGAACCGGCCTGGGCGGAGCTCGCCGGAGCCGATCCGTCCGGCGCGCCCTCGCCCGCGTCCGCCGTTCGGTCGTTGGGAGAGACGAGGTCTCGGGTGCTCAACCCCTCGTCGGGACCAAGCCGCTCGTCGGTGCTCGACCGGTCGTTCGTGGTCAGTGCCGCTTTGCGCTCCATCGTCATCCCCTTTGTGTCGTCCGCTGTGCAACTTCCGCCTGATCGCCATCGCCGGAGTGGATGGTGTCATCGCGGATGCCGCCGCCATCATCTGCACTGTCACCCGGAGCCAGGAGGTCGTCGAACAGCGCCCGGTAGTGAACCATCGATTGACGCAGCTCCTCGGTGCTGGCTTGTCCGGACCGCGCCCGGATCGAGATCTCGTTCGCGCTCCGATAGTTCTCGACCAGATCCGGGTGCTCGACCGACAGGTCGGCCGCGCGCTGTGCAAAGTCCTGGTCGACGGGATAGCCCCTGTCGCGCATGACCTCCTGTACGAGCACGTGGGCCTGCCCGACGGCGTCGAGCGGCTCATCGACAAAGTGGCGCTGGGTAGCTCCCCAGCGGTCGAGATAGCGCTCTCGGGCGGCAGGCTCCAAGGACCGGATGTCGAATTGGCTGAGCCGCTGGCGGCGGCTGGCCAACTCCTGCTCGGCCGCACGCTGGTCGCCGTGCTGCGTCACCGCACGGCTGTATTCAGGTCCGAACTCCGCCTTCAGTCTGCGAGAGCGCTGCTGACGGGCGACGAGAACTCCGATGATCGCCAGCAGCACGATGATGACAGCAAGAAGTCCCCAGATCACGGGCTCTTCTCTCCTTTCCTCCCTCGCTCGCGCGGGGGTCGTCGGTCTCCGCAACCGAACGTACCTGCGCTCTCGTCAGGCGAACCGAATGCCGGTCTGGACCGATACGTCCTCATGCGGACCTGCCCTCGGCCCACTGTGAACAACTTGATGCAGGTTTACGAGCGGAGTGAGCTCTGACCGCCGGTGTCAGCGCGCTCATAACCAAGGCGGACGTGCGGGCCCGGCGCAGGATGAGGGAAGATGTGCGACGAGAGACCAGCAGATGCATGACGCCTTGAGACCCGCCGGGCGTGATGCCCCGGCGGGCCGGCGGGTGGGCTCTCGTTGTGTCGCTGGTGCTCTCGGGCACGCTTGTCGGTCCCGCGCTCGCCCGTGCCCCGGTGCTCATTCATTGGTCGCGGGGCCGCGTCGTGGATGTCCCGACGCGAGGTGAGGCGGCCATCAGCGGCCTGGCTTGTCCCAGCATCCGACTGTGCGTCGGCATCGATTCCCGTGGCGCGATCATCCCCACCGCCGCTCCGGCGACCACGATTGGCCCCTGGCGGCGCCTGCCGCAGCCGTGGGCGCAGGGGTTGGCTGCGATCTCCTGTCCATCGGTTCATTTCTGCGTCGCGGTCACACAGCCCATTCCGGGCCGCACCGTCAGGGTGGTCGGGCGCGTGTCCTAAGTACCGAACATCCGGCCACCGCGACGCGCTCGAGGGATGTCGCGCTGCCGCGGAACGGTCGGCGCGGTCACCACCGCTTCTACGATCTGCAGGCGCTCGCCTGTCCGTCTGCGCGGTTGTGCGTGGCCGCGACCGACTTCAACGGGCTGTTCGTGTCGACTGACCCGGCGGGTGGCGCCGGCGCCTGTCGATCGGCACCACCCGCAGCTCACCTGGCCACGCCGGCGGTGGTACTCGACCTCCGGCCGGGGGGATCGGCGGTGGTCCGCCTGCCCAGTGCACGCATGGCCGGTCCGGTCCGCCCGTGGAGCGCGGGTGGTTCTCCGATCAATCGCGCCGGCTTCATCACGGGCCATACCGACGCGCATCCGCGTCCTTGGCCCCGCGTCTGAGGACCGGTTCTCTCGCTCCCAGGCCCGTATCGCGGCGCCGAGCGCGAGGAGGGATTTCAGGGCAAGTCGATGGCGACCGGGCAGACTGAACGCCGCATGAGGCTTTCGATGACAGACGTGGAGGTCTGCTTCAACCGGGCGATGGGCCTGATCTACGGTCGCCTCGATCTGTTCCTGGCCGAATCATCGCTTCCGAGCGAGCTCCGGGCGGTCTCGGCGAGTGGGGTCGCGATCCTCGGCGACCGTGTCTACCTCCGCGAACCCTGGGCGGTTCGAGCGACCACGGCCGAGCAAATGGACCGCTGGACGGCGGAGCGATGGGTCAACGACACCCACCTTCGTATCCCTCCGGCGTCATCAAGCGTTTTGGGGCGGGCGGAGTTGCTTGGCTGGGGCGTTGTGGTCTCGCTCCTGCTGTTGGACGACGCGCGCCGGCGGCACTGCCCATTTGATCTGCAGGCCATCGTCAGCCTCCAGTCTGTCTCGGGTCAGACCGGTCCAGAAAACCCGTTTGAGCTGGGCGCGATGAACCTCCACAGCGTTCAGGCGGATGGTGACGACCTGTCGACACACATCGAGACGTTCCAAGAGCCAGTGGTGACGCTGACTCTCCGCTCGCAGCCGGAATCCGCGGGGCGGTGACCGCCGGTGGACGGAGGGTCGCTGATCCCGTACCATGCGCGGCCGGGGGCATATCGAATTGGGGCTTCGACGAGGACTTCGCTGGCTGCTGCCAGCCTTTCTGGGGATCGCACTCGCGGTAGTTGGCACCCTGCTCACAGCCGCCTCGGATAAGGCCGCGCAGACGCCCCTGGAGATCTCGATCTCCGGCAATCACTTCGTCAACGGCCTGGGCGGCGCCGGCCAGACGATCCAGCTGCGCGGTGTCAACGTCTCGAGCTCCGAGTACGCGTGTGCCGAGGGCTACGGCTTCGATGATGGGGACTACACGGACGCCACCGCGGCAGCGATCGCCGCGTGGGGAGCGAACGCGGTCCGAATACCGCTCAACGAGGACTGCTGGCTGAACACGAACCTCCCCGCGGGCGATCCGTACGGGGGTGCCGGCTACCAGCAGGAGATTCGGAGCTTCGTCTCGGACCTCAACGCGCATGGGATCTACGCGATCCTCGACCTGCACTGGACCGCGCCGGGCAACCAGACCGCGCTCGAGCAGCAGCCAATGCCCGATCTGGACCATTCGCCGGCGTTCTGGACCTCGGTTGCCAGCGTGTTCAAGGCCAACCCAGCGGTTGTGTTCGACCTCTTCAACGAGCCGTTCGACCCGACCGACCCGCGGTCGGGCGACGACGGCAACGCGTCGGACGCGGTCAGCTGGGATTGCTGGGAGTCTGGGACCACGCCGGACCTCGTGGGCGGCGGTGCTCCGCCGATTCCGTGCTCCACGCAGGCCTACGACGCCAACGGCAATCCGACGACCCGGTACCAGATCGTCGGCATGCAGACCCTCCTGACCGACATCCGCAACACCGGCGCCACCCAGCCGATCATGGTCGGTGGTCTCGACTACGCCGACGACCTCGGTGACACCAACGGCGCCAACGGCGGCGGTCAGGGCTGGATGCAGCACGCCCCGAACGATCCCCTCAACCAGGAGGCGGCGTCGTTCCACAACTACCAGGGCAAGGCCTGCGACAACCAGACCTGCTGGGACAACAGTGTCGCGTCGGTTGCCGCTCACGTGCCAGTGGTCACCGGTGAATTCGCCGAGGACAACTATCTGGCGGCCGGATGCAACCCGAATCCCGGAGCGAACACGTTCGATGAGCGCTACATGAACTGGGCTGACACCAACGGTGTCAGCTACTTGGCATGGGTGTGGCTCGTCGACGATCCGCCTCAGCCGGGCGACGACGCGTGCGACAGGCACGGGTTGATCAGCGCCTACAACGGCACGCCGCTGGCCCCCAACGGCACCGCGGTGCACGATCATCTGACCGCGCTGGCGGCGGGTGGCGGCACGACGAGCGGGTCGGGGACGACCACGACGACCAAGCTCAAGCCACCGGTCAGGCTGCGTTCCTTCAGCGGGGCCGTTCAGCCAGGCAACTCCACGGTCACGTTCCGTCTGCGAGCCGCGCAGCGGTGTTCCGGTCGGCTCAGCGGCCAGACCGTCAACGACTACGCGGTGACGGCGGTCAAGCGCAGGGCCCGCAAGGTGTCGCTCGGATCGGTGAAGTTCTCGCTCAGGTCGGGCAAGCCAAAGACGGTCGTCCTGAAGCTGAGCAGAACATCCAGGAAGCTGCTGAGCGCAAAACGCTCGCTCAGGGTGCGGATCACGATCACGCTGACCAGCGCCGGGTACCGCCGCACGGTCCTGCATCGCGAGATGACGCTGCGCCGCGTGCGCAGGTAGGCCCAGGAAGCATGGTCACTTCAGCCGCGCACCCTCACCCGACACGGCCCTACCGATAGGCGGGCTGCGCGGCGGCGGGGTCAGCGTCGACCGCGTCGAGACCCGGATCGGCGACCAGCCGTTCGATCAACGACATGGATGCGCCGACCGCCGCCCGATGCGGGTCAATATCCGCGGCGACGCACCACGTGTGGTCAGATGGCCAGACGAACGCCGGCGCACCGCCGCCGGAGAACTCCGGTGGGTCCCAGATTCCGGCGTGCGCCGGATAGCCCCCGCCCCAGACCGCGGCCTCCGACAGCGATCCGTGAAACAGGAAGTAGGCCCGCGACGGCAGGCGGGCGTCGCGAGGAATACCGAAGGTGGGCCATCGGCGTGCCGATTCTGGGAACCCCCAGCCCTCCCAGAGTCCGAAGCAACAGTCGTCGGGATCAACGGTCTCACCGACACGCAGCTGCAGCAGACATCGCCACTGGTCAACCTCTCCAGGTGATGCGTCCAGATCCGCCTCGTTCTCCTGCCGGCCGTCCCGGACGGGGTCGGGAATGAACCGAATGCGCGCGTAGCCGGCGTAGCCCGCCGGGCCAAACGTCGCCAACCGCGGCCACGCAAGATCGCTTGCGACAATCCAATCCGCCGGCGACAGGTCCGAACAGACGGCAAGCTGCATCTCCGGAGCCCAGGGGCCAGCGTCGGCGCCACCGCGAAAGAGGTTCACGACCTGGTCACACGATGCGGTGCGCACTCGGGGAGTCTCATCTCATGTTCATCCTCGTCCTCGTCGTCGTGACCGCCGTCTGCTTCGATTTCACCAACGGTTTTCACGACACGGCCAACGCCGTAGCCACCTCGATCGCCACCGGCGCGCTCAAACCGCGCGTCGCCGTCGCGATGGCGGCCATCCTCAACCTGGTCGGGGCGTTCATCTCGATCAAAGTCGCAGCCACGATCGCCAAGGGGATCGTGAACCCCGAGGCCCTTGCGCACGGATCGGGGCTCCCGCTTGTGTTCGCCGCCCTGGTCGGCGCGATCCTGTGGAACCTCATCACCTGGTACTTCACGCTCCCCTCCTCCTCCAGCCACGCGCTCATCGGTGGAATCATCGGAGCGACGATCGTCGCTGAGGGAAGCCACGACGTCATGTTTCACGGCATCCTGGCCTCGGTCGTCGCGCCGGGCATCCTCTCGCCGATCATCTGCTTTGGCGTGGCCGCCCTGGGGACGTTCTTCGTCTACCGCCTGATCCGGCTGCTCGGTGAGGGCGCGGCCCGGCGCGGCTACCGCTACGGGCAGATCGGCTCCGCGGCGCTCGTCTCGCTCGCCCACGGAACCAACGACGCCCAGAAGACGATGGGCGTCATCACGCTCGCGCTCATCGCACACGGGTCGATCAGCGCAAACCACTTCTATGTCCCGCTCTGGGTCAAGCTCGCCTGTGCCTGCGCGATCGCTCTCGGCACCTTCATCGGCGGCTGGCGGATCATCAACACGATGGGGAACCGGATCACCGAGATCGAGTCCCCGCAGGGGTTCGCCGCCGAGGCAGCCAGTGCTGCGGTCATCCTGTCCTCCTCCTACTACGGCTACCCGCTGTCGACCACGCACGTCGTCTCCGGCGGCGTCATGGGCGCCGGCGCCGGGAAGCGGCTTGAGAGCGTGCACTGGGGCGTCTTCGGTCAGATGCTGACCGCGTGGGTGTTCACGATCCCGATGGCAGCCGCCCTCGGCGCGGCCAGCTGGGAGGTCGCTCATCTCTTCGGCACCGACAACTCGGGCCTCGGGGTTGCGGTCATGGCCGGGATCGCGGCGATTGCGGCCGCCGGGCTCTTCACACTCGCTCAGCGCACCAAGGTCAGCGCGGGCGATCTTGATCGCACCCGGATCTCGCCCGAAGAAGAGGCGAGGCTTGGCGCCCCCGCCACCGCAGGAGCTACGACCTGATGTTGACCTCTGCAGCCAGCAGCCCGATCGTCGTCTGGAGCGCGATCTGGAAGATCCTCGTCGCGTCGCTCGTGGGGGGCGCCGGCGTGGCGATCGTATTCGGCTTCGTCATCCTTGGAGTCGAGCGCGCGCAGCGCACCGAGGAGACCGGAGGCGCTCGAGTCGTCGACTACTCGGTGGCGGTGATCGCCGGCGCGTTCTGTCTCTTCGCCGTCGCGATCGGTATCTACGCGATGACCAAGAAGTAGCCTCGTCGCTGCCGATGAAGGCGGTGGCGGCGACGCTCACACCCGAGCGGAGTGCGCGGACGCGCGCCGGTAGCGCTCGGCGGCGCTGATGATCGCCTGCGACAGTGCGTCCGCAGCCGGGCCGAGCTGACGGTCGCGGTTGCGGGCCAGCACGACGCGGCGTGCAGGTAAGAGCGGGTCGGCGGCGATTGCGGTGATCTCGTGATCGGGCAGGTCGATGGCCAGCCGCGGCAGGACGGCGACTCCGAGGCCTCGGCGGACGAGGCGCTGAACAGTGTTGCTGTCGTCCGTGCGCAGTGCGACGACTGGCTCGTGCCCGTGGCTTCGGAGCAGGGCCTCGATTGCGAACGGTGGGCGCTGCCAGGAGATCAGCGGCAACCCTGCGAGCTGGGCGACGGTCGGCAGCCTCGGACGGGCGCCGGTGTCGGCGGTGATGAAGACGTACGGGTCGCTCAGCAGCTCGCGGATCACGAACGGTCCGTCGAAGGGCAGCAGTCCCACCACGAGGTCGGTCTTCCCGGCAGCGAGCCGCGCCGGCTGGTCAGGGTGCCCGACGTCGTCAAGCGACACCTCGACGGCGGGGTGCGTGCCCCGGAGGATCTGCAGCGCCACCGGCAGGAGGTGACGGCTGGCGGTTGGGAACGTGCCAAGCGAGACGACGCCGGCATGGCCGCTTGCGAGAGCGCTGAGGTCGGCCTCGGCGGCACGGATCTGGTCGACGATCTGTCGGGCGTGGCGCATCATCTGTTCGCCGGCCGGCGTCAGCGACACCGGACGGCGGCCCCCCGGCCGCTCGAGCAGCCGCGTGCCGGCGAGACGCTCAAGAGTCGCGATCTGCAGACTGATCGCCGATTGGCTGTACCCGAGCGCGGCGCCGGCGGCCACGAACGACCGTGTCTCGGCCACGGCGTGCAGCGCGGCGAGGTGCCGGACTTCGACGCCGAGCCATCCTCGCGGTTCGCTCATCGCACCCATGAGAAACACAAGTTTGCCGAATCGATGCGCAATGGCGATGCTTGGCGTGATGGCGTCCCGCCTGCCCGCTCTCCTTGCCGACCCACCGCGAGCGACGACACGTCTCTGGCTCCATGGCGGCTCGGTCTTCGACGGAACCGGGGTACCGTCGCGCCGCGGCGTCTCGGTGTTCGTCGACGAGGGCCGGATCGCCGCCTTGGCCGACGAGGGTGAGACACCGCCCGAGGGCGCGACGGTCATCGACCTGGCAGGCCGCACGCTGCTGCCCGGGCTCATCGATGCACATGCGCACGTCAAGGCCGACTTCCCGGTGCCTGACCCCGGCGCCGAACCGCTGCTCGACGCCACGACCCCGCACTTCGTGGCGGCTGACCTGCGCGAGATGCTGCGGCGGGGCATCACGACCGTGCGGGACGTGGGCTCCTACGGGGAGCTCGTGTTCGCGGCACGCCAGGCGATGCGCTACGACGCGTTCCGCGGACCGCGGTTATTGACGTGCGGTCGGATCATCTCGGCAACTGCCCCGGGCGGCCGGTTCTTTCACGGCATGTACCGCGAAGCAGATGGCCCCGACGAGATCCGTAAAGCCGTGCGCGAGCAGTTGCGACGCGGCGCGGACTTCATCAAGGTCATGACCACCGGAGCCCGCTCGGTGGAGCTCGAGGACCCAGACCCCCCGCAACTCACTCGGGAGGAGCTTGCGGTGCTCGTCTCAGAGGCCCACCGTCAGGGGTACCGGACCGCAGCACACTGCGAGGGACTGGCCGGGACCGAACTCGCCGTCACGGAGGGGATCGACACGATCGAACACGGGATGTACCTCCATCAACGTCCCGACCTGCTCGAGCACATGGCTGCCAACGATCAGACACTGGTGCCGACGCTGTCGTGCTTCTACGGCGTCGCCGGCCGTGAGCACGCGATCGGGCTCGAAGGCCCTGACGTCGCATCCGGTACCGGGTGCGACGCCCCGTACATGCCCCGGCAGAATCACGCCGCTCCATGCTGGTCGCCGCTCCTGGTGGAGCTCGCGAACCACAACCTGCGGCAGGCCGACCTCACCCTGCGAGCCGCCAAGGTCGCCGGAGTGCGCATCGCAGCCGGTCACGACTGGCATCCCAGCTGGGACCACGCGCTTGAGATCCGCCGCATGGTCGCCCACGGTCTGAGCCCGAGCCAGGCCCTGTCGTCCGCCACCCACACAGCTGCGCAGGCACTCGGAATCGACGCGCAGGTCGGCACGATCAAGGTCGGCAAACTCGCCGACCTCGCGGTCATCGAGGGGGACCCGCTCGCGGACCCGGCAGTGCTCAGCGACCGAGACAAGATCTGGCTGGTCCTCCGAGCCGGGCGCATGGTCGCCGGATCGGCACTCGAGCGCACCATCGGCCGAGGTGTCACTCAGATGACCCCGCTACCGGACGAACGCCCATTCTCGGGGGCAGCTTCCCCGGAGAGCTCGGCGAGGTAGCCGGCGGCACGCTACGCGGTCAGGAGCCCGGGCCGCTCCTGAGGCTCCCGGTATCGGTCAGGACACCAGGACAGGAGGGCCCGGAAGCGGTCCTTTCCGTCAGGCGGCGAGGCGCCGGCGTGCCTTCTGCACGGACGGCAGCGCTGCCTTCGCCTTGGCCAGCGGACGGGCACGCAGATCGACGCTGGCGGGCTTGGCCGCGATGTCGATCTCCTCGCCGGTGGCGGGGTTACGTCCCTTGCGCTTCTTGGTGGCCGGCTTGACGCGAACCGTGAGCTGCACCAGCCCACCGATACGGACCTTCTGGGCGTTGGAGAGCTCCGCGAGGATGATCTCGTCCAGCGCGCTCAAGGCTCGCTTGGCATCGGCTTTGGTCAGCTCGGCCCGGTCGGCGACGGCTGCGATCAACTGCGTCTGCGTGAGTGGCATGCAAGCCCCTTGCTCGGTTTCATGACAGGCATTGAAGCGCGCGGGCCCGATGTTGGCCTCTCAGACTCTGGGGATCCTCGCAGATGCAGGGAAATCCCGCGCACCCTGGACCGCTCCGTCCTCCGTCGGGATGCCCGCTCCTACTCGGACGAGACTATTCCATTCCAAGGGTGAGAACTGAAAGACTGACCACAGGATCACCGTTCAGCTAAGGGAGGTAGACATGGCCGAGAGCGTGTATCGCGTCACCGAGATCGTCGGGGTGAGCAGCGAGTCGTGGGAGGCGGCAGCTCGCGTCGCGGTGGAGACCGCCGCCAAGACGGTGCGGGATCTTCGCGTCGCCGAGGTCGTGCGTCAGGACCTCACGATCGAGGACGGGTCGGTCGTCAATTACCGGATCCGCCTCGGGATCTCGTTCAAATACGACACCGGGGACTAGTCGACCGGTAGCGGCGACGGATCACCGCCCGGGAGAGCTCGGACCGGATTGTTCACTCTCACGCCATCCACGCAGCCGGCGAACCGACAGTCCGGCTGATCACGAGGATGAGGGTCGTGGCAGTCCGCCCTGGTGCCCAGCGCCACCGACCACAGAACAGGACCGATCGCCATGACGAGCACCACCCCGCCGACCGAAGAGCTGTTCGAGAACCTCGGGAACGCGCTGTCGACCGACTACTTCTTCCTGCGCGAGCAGCTCACCGATGACGAATTGGAGGTGCTGCGTCGCGTGCGGCGGTTCGTCGACGATGAGGTACTTCCGGTGATCGGCGGCTACTGGGAGCGCGCCGAGCTGCCGTGGCCGTTGGTGCACCGTCTCGGCGAGCTGGGGATCGTCGGCGAGGACATCGCGGGTTACGGCTGCCCCGGCCTGAGTCCGATCGCGTGCGGGCTGATGCACATGGAGCTCAATCGCGGCGATGGGAGCCTGGGGACGGTGCTCGGCGTGCAGTCGGGTCTGGCGATGAAGTCGATCGCGCTGCTCGGCTCCGAAGCCCAGAAGCAGCGATGGCTACCGGAAATGGCGCGGATGCAAAGGCTCGGGGCGTTCGCACTGACCGAGCCCGACCACGGCTCGGACTCCGTGGCGTTGGAGAGCACAGCGCGCCGGGACGGTGACGGGTTCGTCCTCAACGGGGCCAAGCGCTGGATCGGCAACGCCAGCATCGCCGACGTGATCGTGGTCTGGGCCCGTGGCGAGGACGGCCAGGTCCAGGGGTTCCTGGTGGAGAAGGGCGCGCCGGGCTACGACGCCCGGGTGATCGAGGGCAAGGGCTCACTGCGCGCGATCTGGCAGGCGGACATCGAACTGACAGACGTTGTCGTGCCCGCCGAGAACCGCCTGCCCGACGCCGGTTCGTTCAGGGACACCGCGCGCGTGCTGGCGGGCACCCGCAGCACCTGCGCATGGGCCGCCCTCGGTCACGGCGTCGCGGCGTACGAGACCGCACTCACCTACTCAAAACGCCGGACCCAGTTCGGCAACCCGCTGGCCAGTTTCCAGATCGTGCAGGACCGGCTCGTCAAGATGCTCGCCAAGGTCACCGCCATGCAGCTCTACTGCCTGCAGATCGGGCGTCTGGCGGAGCGGGGGCACCTCACCGACACGATCGCCGGGCTCGCCAAGCTCAACAACACCCGCACCGCCCGGGAGGTGTGCGCCGAAGCCCGGGACATGCTCGGCGGCAACGGGATCCTGCTGGAGAACCACGTCATCCGCCACATGGCGGACATCGAGGCCATCCACACCTACGAGGGCACCGAGACCATCCAGACGCTCATCGTCGGCCGCGACATCACCGGCATCGGCGCCTTCGCCTGATATCACGACAACCTGCCACCGGGCACGGCATCCCCTGATCGATGAACCACCCCGCGAGCACGTGATGGACGAGCACGAGCTCTACGGAGTCGCCCGGGAACGGTTCATCGCCGAGCGGACCGCGTGGGTGAAGGCGCTGCGCGCAGACGGGCGGCGCGAGGAGGCGGGCAGAGTCGCCGCACTGCGTAAGCCGTCGGTGCCGGCGGCGACGGTCAATCAGCTGGTCCGCGGGGAGCCGGACCGGTTCGCGGTGCTCGTGGAGGCCGGAGACGCGCTCCGCGCCGCTCAGGATCGGATGCTGTCCGGGGACGGGACCGCCGATGCGCTGCGCGACGCCGTGGATCGTGAGCGGGCAGCGGTGGGCGCGCTCGTATCGGTCGCGGCGGAGCAGGGAATGAGCGATGCGGTGTCCGAGCGCGTCGCGAGCACCCTGCACGCCGCAGCGCTCGACACCGACGCGCGCGAACAGGTGCTCCGCGGCCAGCTGGTCGAGGAGCTTCAGCACGTCGGGTTCGGCGGCGACTCGCGCGCGGCCGACCCCTCGGCGCGCCGCTCGCCGCGCTCATCCGAACACGAACGCGCTGAGCAGCGCAGGCTCACCGAGGAACGCAGGCACGCCCGTCTCGCCGAGCGCGAGGCCGGACATCGCCTGGAAGCCGCGAAGCGAACGCTCGCCAACGCCGAGCAGCGCCGTGACAGGGCACAGGCAGCGCTCCAGGACGCCGAGGAGCAGCTCACCGTCGCACGGGCCGAGGTCCAGGCCGCATCGGAGGCGCATGACTCGGCCACCGCCGCGATCGCTCGCCGCACGCGCTCGGCGCCTCCACCCAGCTGAAGACCACCTGGATCGCGCTGTGAGCTCTACCACTCATCGGCTTCACCGCCGTCGTGATCTCGACCGCACGCGGCTACCTCTCCGCGATGTGGTCCAGCGAGTCGGCGCTGCCGGGGTCCGGCGATCCGTCGGGATGGTTCGAGTAGGGCGCCATCCACGGCAGCTCGCCCAGGCGGGCGCGGTAGGCACTCACCATGTCGTCGGCCTGGTCGGCGAGGATGTCGGGGCCGCGTCTGCGTCCCCGCGGTTCAGACGAGGTTCTCCGGGATCACTTCGGAGCGGTGTCGGCGCCTGTCGGCTTGCCGGCGATCAGGTTGCTGAGCCGGTCGAGGACCGGATCCCAACGCGTGTCGAACCCTGCCGCGCGCTGCGCGGCGAGGTCTCGTCGCCGGGGTCCGTAGCGCCACTTCGCCCAGCGCGACTCGGGACGTGCGAGCCGCACCGCGCCAAGCCAGGCCAGCGGTGGGACGAAGATGCCGAACAGGGCGAGCTTGAACTTGCCCTTGAGCACGCAGACGATGATCAGGGCGAGTGTCACTGCGGTCGCAGCGTCGGCGCCGAGGCGGATGCCCAGCTCGGCGTCGCCCATGTCGTTGACGCTGAACGGGGCGAGGCCCACGAGCATGAACCCAAGGCAACCGAACGCGAGGCTGACCATCTCCACCGAGACTCGGCCCTCGGCGGTCCAATAGTCGTCCTGGAGGTGGAGGATGAGCGCGAACTCGTCGAGCACCAGCGATGTCCCGATGCCGACCGCGGCGGCCGCGATCACCGCGGCCGCGGTGTGCGGTGCGGAGTCGACAGCGAGGAACGCGCCGGCGACGAGAAGGACGATCCCGGGCACGGCGTGGTGCACGTGCGTTCCGCCCTCCGAGATGTTGTGAAACGGTCCCCGCCCCGCCCGAATTGCTCTGGTGATCCCCCGCGTCGTCAGGAACGTGATGACGAACGCGGCGAAGCAGACCAGCAGCGGTAGCTTGCCGGGGTCGATGATGTCGCGCTGCCACCAGCTGTGCATCGCGCTCGGGCAGTCCTCACGATCGCAGCGCTGTCCGCAGATCAGACGGCAGCTCGGCGACGTCGTCGGACTCGCGCTCGTTCGGCGCAGGTAGGTTGCCATCGCTCACGCGACGATGCGGATCTCGACCGTTCCCGGTGCGAGCCGACGGCCGGCACGGCCGGCCGTCGCCGAGGATGACTCCGTCGGCACAGTGCGCCTCGATCGCGCCATTGCCGAACTGCTCCCGGTAGAGCCGCGCGTAGAGCCCGCCGGCCGCAAGCAGCTCGTCGTGAGTTCCTCGCTCGACGACGCGGCCGCCGTCAATGGCGAAGATGACGTCAGCGGCGCGAATGGTGGACAGGCGGTGCGCGATCGCGATCGTCGTCCGCCGTCGCATCAGGGTTTCGAGGGCCTGCTGGACGACGCGTTCGGACTCGGTGTCCAGCGCCGAGGTCGCCTCGTCGAGGATCAGGATCGGCGGATCGGCGAGGATCACGCGGGCGATCGCCAGGCGCTGGCGCTCGCCGCCTGAGAAGCGGTATCCGCGCTCGCCGACGACCGTGTCATATCCATGGTCAAGCGCCATGATCCGATCGTGGATGAACGCGGCGCGAGCCGCGGCCTGCACCTGTTCGTCGGTCGCGTCGGCGGCGCCGTAACGGAGGTTGTCCGCCACCGTGCCTCCGAACAGGTAGCTCTCCTGGGTGACGACACCGACCGCGGCGGCAATCGACGCCGCGGTCAGGTCGCGGATGTCGTAGCCGTCGATCCGCACCGCTCCGGAATCGACGTCGTAGAGACGTGGAATCAGGTAGGAGATCGTCGTCTTGCCCGCCCCGGACGGACCGACAAGCGCGGCGAGCTGCCCGGGCTCCACGGCAAGCGAGACGTCGCGCAGGGCCGTGACGCGAGGCGCGTCAGGCTCCTGCTCACTGCCGCCGTAGCTGAACGACACATCATCCAGGACGACCGCTCCCCGGGTCTGGCCGGCGGGGATCGTCGCCGCGTCTGGCCGATCGCTGATCCGCGGCGTCAGGTCGATCAGCTCGAAGATCCGTCCGAACAGAGCCAACGAGGACTGGATGTCGACCGACACCTGGAGCAGCTGATTGATCGGCATCAGCAGCCGCGTCTGCAGCGTCGTGAACGCGACGAGCGTCCCGGCCGAGAGCGCACCGCCGTGCCGGCCTTGCAGCCCGGCGACGAGGTAGACAAGCGCCGGGCTCACGCCGAAGAATGCCTGAGTCACCGCAAAGAACCCGCGGCCGACCATCGCCTGGCGGACTTGAAGGTCAGCCTGGCGCTCGTTCTCCTCGCGGTAGCGCTGCACCTCGTGTGACTGGCGGCCGAAGACCTTCGCCAGCAGGACCCCGGACACCGACAGCGTCTCCTGCGTGATCGAGCCCATCGAGGCCAGCGACGCCTGCGCCTCGCGGCGCGCCGCGCGTCGCGCCCGCCCAACCCGCCGGCTGAAGATGACGAACACCGGCGTCACCGCGAGCGAGATGACCGTCAGCAGCGGTGAGAGCAGCACCATCGCCACGACCGAGGAGACGAGTGTCACAACATTCGAGACGACGGATGACGCGGTGCTCGTGATCGTCGTCTGCACGCCGCCGACATCATTGGCCAGCCGCGACTGGACTTCGCCCGAGCGCGTCGCCGTGTAGAACGCGAGCGACAGGCGTTCCAGATGCGCGAACAGCCGGTCACGGAGATCACGCAGCACCCGGTTGCCGACGATCTCGGTCAGCCACGTCTGCCCCACGTTGAGCACGCCGTTGATGATCGGGATCGCGATCAGCGCCGCGACGAGCGGGTACAGCTTGCCGAGATCCGGACCCCCGCGGGCGAACAGCGCCTCGTTGAACACGTCACGCACGAGCAGCGCACCGATCACCGACAGCACCGAGCCGGTCAGGATCATGGCGCCGATCGCCGCCAGGGTGCCTCGGTAGGGAGTGAACAGCGCGACGATCCGACGGCCGAGCCGTGGCTGTTCTCCAGCTGCAGAATTCATGCGCGCACGCTACCCCACGCCCCCGGTGAGCCGCGCGCGACTCGGCGGCGCTCGCGTCATGAGACGAGTGGGACACTCCGCGCATGCGCTCTCCGCAGACGCTCAGTGAAGCCGACCGGCGGATCGTTGCGGAGTGGGCCGCCGACTGTGCAGAGCGGGTACTGGGCCTCTTCGAGGCGCAGGCTCCAGACGATCACCGCCCCCGTGACGCGATCATCCGCGCGCGGGCGTTCGCCCGGGGAGAGCTCGGTGTCGCCGAGGAGATCCGTCGCCGCTTCACCGGCGGTGGCGCCGCTCGTGAGGTGAAGGCGCCCGCGGCGGTCGCGGCCGCGAGAGCGGCGGGACAGGCCAGTGGCGTTCCCCACATGGGCGCGCACGCTCTGGGCGCCGCCGCGTATGCCGCCACGGCGGTCGCTCTGTCTGCACCCGAGCGGCCGGACGCGGTCACCGATGAGATCCACTGGCAGCTCGGTCATCTGTCGGCCGGGGCCAGAGCCGCGCTGCGATCGCTTCCGCCGGTGGGCGAGAACTCCGCCGGTCCGCTCGGGCCGGGGTTGCTCGCGTCGGGGTTGGTGGGCACCATCCTCCGCCAACTCCAGGCCGGCCTGGCCGATACCCATGATCAGTGAGAGCAGCCAGGCTGCGATTGAAGCCGTGCGTGCGCGAGCGCTCCGCGACCGGCACGTCGATCGCCAGCGCATCCAGCGCATGCTCGCCGCCGGAGGCGTCCGGGTCGATCCCGAATGGGCCGCGGGGGAGCGCCCCGGATGCTGCAGCGGCCCGGCCCAAGTACGGGGGCCTCAACCTCGCCGCCTTCATCAACGGGCCTGCGCCGGCGTTCGGGTCCTGCGCGCTGATGCTCGACAGCCACGAGACCGCGCGAACCACGTTTCTGTTCGGCGACAGTTCCGAGCGGTACGACGGCGTGGGCACTGCCGACGCGTTTGAACCGGTGCTCGCTGCGCTCCTTGAGCGAGTGGCGGCCACCGGACAGATGCTCGGCCTGTCCGGCGTGACAGTCCGCGGGATGATCGAGCGCCTGAGCGATGGGGCTCCCGCGCAGGCCTTCTCCCGTGCGCTCGACGACCACATCGAGTCCCATACCCACGGCCCCGTCAACCTCGCCTCCGACGCCCACGCGCTCCTGCTCGACCCCTCCTATCGCAACACCCCCACCGGCGCAGCCCTGAAGGAGGCCGGCGATCGGTACGGGCTTGAGTTGCGTTGGCATACCGGTTCGCAGCTGACCCTGAAGACCTTTCCGACCACGACCACGACCCGCAGCGGAAGCGAGATCACGCGCTGGCAGGAGTTCCTGCTCTGCGGTCGCGCGGCCCAACTGGCCGCCCGAGTCGTCTCCGGGCACGCCGCGGACGGCACCCATCTGACCGCCGCTGCAATCGGCGACGCCGCCTGCTCATTTGTGCGGGAGCCGGAGAAGTGGGCCGGCTGGGGCGCTCCAGACCCGAGCCTCACCGTGTTCAAAGACCTGTGGCGGATCCTCGCGGCTCACGGTACGTAGGCTGTCGGCGACGGGAACTCGGCGAAAGGATGCAGGCATGGCGGGCAGTCCACTGCGATGGGGAATTCTCGGCACGGGCGGGATCGCTCACACGTTTGCGAGCGATCTGCGTCTGACCCAGTCCGGCGTGGTCTGTGCGGTCGGATCACGCAGCCAGAGCTCGGCGGACCGATTCGCCGACGAGTTCGGCGTCGAGCGCCGGCACTCAAGCTACGAGTCGCTGGTCGCAGATCCGGATATCGACGTGGTCTACGTGGCAACGCCGCATCCGATGCACTGCGGCAACGCGATCCTCGCGCTGCGCGCCGGCAAGCCGGTTCTGGTCGAGAAGCCGTTCGCGATGAACGCGCGGGAGAGCAGTGAGATGGTCGGGGTGGCCCGCGAGATGGGGCTGTTCGCGATGGAGGCGATGTGGACGCGGTTTCTGCCGCATATCGCAGTGATCCGCGACTGGATCGAGCGTGGCCTGCTCGGTGAGATCGTCACCGTGACGGCGGATCACGGTCAGTGGTTCGCCGAGGACCCTGAGTTTCGACTGTTCGCGCCGGAGCTCGGCGGAGGGGCTCTGCTCGACCTGGGTGTCTATCCGGTGTCGTTCGCGTCGATGATCCTCGGCGCGCCTGATCGGGTCCTCGCCCTCATCGACCCGGCGTTCACCGGCGTCGACGCCCAGACATCGATGCTGTTCGGCTACGACAGCGGCGCCCAGGCGGTGCTCACCTGCACCTTGCGCGCCAAGAGCCCGACCCGCGCCTCGATCGTCGGCACGGACGCCAGGATCGAGATCGACGGACGGTTCTACGGACCCACGGCCGTGACGCTCGTCCCCAGGTCCGGCGAGCCGACGCGCGTCGAGTCCGACCACGAAGGACACGGACTGCGCCATCAGGCCGACGAGGTCGCCCGGTGCCTGGCCGCGGGGGAGCTCGAGAGCCCATTGATGAGCCTCGACGAGTCGGTCTCGATCATGCACACGATGGACGCCGTGCAGGCCCACGCGCAACAGAGCGGATAGGCACCGTGAGGACTCAGGTATCGCCTTGCCTCGGGTGAGTACGTCATCCAGGCCGTCAACGGCGGAAGCTCGGTGCACGATCAACCGCGAAGGCTGGACCAGCGTTCACCTGAGACTCCCCTGAGCGCGGCTACGGTTGCGGGGTGCCGCACCGAAGAGACACGCGACGCTTTGGGCCGGGCCCGTACCTGATGGGGCTGCGGCGACTGGATGACCGTGACGGGTTCCCGTTCAGCGTGCCGGCCGTCGCTCAGATCGAGCGATTGCGCTTCGAGCGGCCGGTGACGCTCCTGGCCGGAGAGAACGGGACCGGCAAGTCGACCATCCTCGAGGCGCTTGCCGCCGCGATCGGATTTGCGGAGCAGGGCGGGGAGTTCTCGCGCCTGGGCGAGCTGCCCTCGGTGCCACGCGAGGTCGTGGACGACCACGAAGTGCCTCTGCTGGCTCCGGTGCTCAGCGCCACCAAACCGCGGAACGGGTACTTCCTGCGGGCCGAGAGCTTCTTCAACGTCGCGGAGTTCATCGACAGTGGCGATCGGTACGCACCCGACCTGTCGCTATACGGCGACGTGCCACTGCACGCACAGTCACATGGCGAGTCGTTTCTGGCGCTGGCCGCCAACCGGTTCGGCGCGGACGGGATCTATCTGCTCGACGAGCCCGAGGCGGCGTTGTCGGTCACAAGCGCGCTCGCGCTGCTGGCGATCGTGACCCGCGCCGCCCACTCCGGCGCGCAATTCATCATCGCCACCCACTCCCCGGTGCTGCTCGCCACGCCCGCGGCCCAGATCTACGAGCTGGACGAGGACGGCGTCGAGAGCGTCCTCTACGACGATCTGCAAGCCGTCCGGCAGATGCGCGGCTTCCTCGACGCGCCCGACCGGTATCTGCGACAGCTCACCATCGACGAGGCCGACAGCTGAGCGGGGCCATCGCGCGTCTCAGGCGGGTACGTCGTACTCCTCGATCGTCCGGTGGGCCAGAAGGGGGACGATCTCCGAGAGCAGGATCCCCTGGAAGTGGGGCGTCTCGCGGTGTGCGGCCAGCGCCTCGCGCGAGACGTAGCGCTCCAGCAGCACGTAGGAGGCGGGATCCCGAAGGCTGCGGTACGCATCGAAGCTGAGGTTGCCCGGTTCGGAGCGCGTCGCCTCCACGAGCTGCTCGACCAGCGGCAGCACCGTGGCTTCCTGATCCGGCTTCATGGTGTGACGAGCGATGAGCAGGACTTCGGTCACCTGGGGCTCCTTTCCGAGCCGTGTCTGTCGTGGGGTCAGCGTGCGTAGGAGCGGACATATTCCAGCACCGAGGTCAGCGCGGCGCGCAGTGGAGCGGTATCAAGTGCCGTCTGGGCAAGCAGCATCCCGCCCTGCAGCGCAGCCATCAGCGCGTACGTGAGCTGCTCGGCGTCCGTATCCTCACGCAGTTCGCCACGGTCGCGCATGAGCGTGAGGCCATGACGAAACAGGAGGCTCTGCTGAGCCGATCGACAATATGAGCTCATCCGCCACCCGCATGACTTCGCACCGATGTGATGTGATGTCGCCGCTGCTCACAACGACTCGGGAGGGACTGCGAGATGCCATTCGTGACGGTCGGGACGGAGAACGGCGCCGATATCGAGATCCACTACAACGATCACGGCGCCGGGAAGCCCGTCGTGTTGATTCACGGGTATCCGCTCAACGGCAACTCCTGGGAGCGCCAGGAGTCCGCCCTGCTCGAAGCCGGCTATCGCTGCATCAGCTATGACCGCCGCGGCTTCGGCCGCTCCAGCCAGCCCGCGGCGGGATACGACTACGACACCTTCGCCGCCGACCTGAAGGCGCTCCTGGACCAGCTCGCGCTCGACCAGGATGTCGTGCTCGCCGGTTTCTCGATGGGGACCGGGGAGGTCACGCGCTACCTGGGCAAGTACGGCTCGGCGGGTGTGAGCAAGGCCGTCCTGCTGGGTGTCATCCCCCCGTTCCTGCTGCAGACCGACGAGAACCCCAAGGGCGTACCCGGCGCGGTGTTCGAAGAGATCAAACAGGCGATCGCCGCCGACCGGTACGCCTACTTCGACGACTTCTTCGCCAACTTCTACAACACCGACGAGCTGGCGCCGGAGCGGATCGGCGATGCCGCACTGCGCGCCAGCTTCAACGTCGCGGCCGCCGCCAGCCCCTACGCGTCCTACTGGTGCGTCGATACCTGGATCACCGACTTCCGCGCCGACCTGCCCAAGATCGACGTGCCGACACTCGTGATGCACGGGACGGCAGACCGGATCCTGCCGTTCGAATCGACCGCCGCGCGGCTCCGTGACGAGCAGCTCATCGCCGACCTGACGGTGATCGAGGTGCCAGACGGCCCGCACAACATCGGCTGGACCTTCCCCGATCAGGTCAACCCGGCGCTGCTCGAGTTCCTCGCCCGCTGAGGAGCTCCGGGGCCAGGATGGACATCACGGAGTACCTCAGCTACGACGCTCTGGGGCTGGCCGAGCTCGTCGCGGGCGGCGAGGTCAGCGCCGGCGAGCTGCTCGGACTCGCCCGCGACCGTGCCGATGAGGTCAACCCTCGCATCAACGCGATCGTGCGTGAGATGCGCCCGCAGGCCGACGCGCGCGCCGCGGGCGCGCTCAGCGGTCCGTTCGCGGGGGTACCGTTCCTCATCAAGGACCTCGGCCAGGATTACGCCGGTGTGCCGACGAGCTGGGGTTGCCGGGCTCTCGCGATGCGGCGGGCTTCTGAGCATGCGACCGTCGTCGAGCGATGGCTCGAAGCGGGACTCGTGATCTTCGGCAAGACCAACTGCCCGGAGTTCGGCGCCAAGGGGATCACCGAGCCCGAGCTTTTCGGAGCTGCCCGCAACCCATGGGCGCTCAGCCGCACGCCGGGCGGCTCCTCGGGAGGGTCGGCCGCTGCCGTCGCCGCCGGGATCGTCCCGGTGGCCGGGGCGAGCGATGGAGGCGGGTCGATCCGGATTCCGGCCGCCTGCTGCGGGCTGGTGGGACTCAAGCCAGGGCGCGGCCTTCTCCCGATGGGCCCCGCCGAGGCCGAGCCGATGCATGGCGCCGCGGTCCAGGGAGTGGTCTCCCGCACCGTCCGTGACACCGCGACGATGCTCGATCTGCTGGCGGGCGGCGAGCCGGCCGGCCCGTACCAGCCGGCGATGCCCGCGGGGCCACTCGCCGCAGAGGTCGGGGCCGACCCCGGCCGCCTCACGATCGGCGTGCGGGTGCCGACCGAGATCACGCCAGAGCCCGATCCGGAGGCCGACGCGGCCGTCGATGCCGCGGTCCGAGCGCTCAGGGATCTCGGGCACTCCGTGGAGATCCTCGCCGCCGCGCCCTATGACGATGCCCAGCTGGCGAAGGACTTCCTGCTCTCGTGGTTCGTGTACGTGGCGTGGGAGGTCGCGGAGGCGCGCCGCAGCACCGGCGCGGGCGATGAGGGCTTTGAGCGCGACACGCTGATCATGGCGGCGCTCGGCCGAGCCACCAGCGGCGTCGACTACCTCGCATCGGTCCAGCGCCGCCACGATCACACCCGACGGCTCACCAGCTTCTTTGAGAGCTACGACCTGCTGCTCACTCCGACGCTGGCCAAGCCACCGCCGTTGGTCGGCGAGTTCGATCTCCCGGCGCCGCTGCAGCGCGTCGCCGACGCGCTGCTGAAGACCCACACGGCCCGCGTGCTCTCGTTGACGAAGATCGTCGACGACATGATCGACCAGAACCTCGGCTGGGTGCCATACACCCAGCTCGCGAACCTCACCGGTCGCCCGGCGATCTCGCTGCCGCTGCACTGGACGGCCGAGGGTGTGCCGTTGGGAGTCCAGTTCGTCGCGCCGCTCGGTGGCGAGGGCCGCCTGATCCGGCTCGCCGCCCAACTCGAGGATGCACTGCCCTGGCGCCGACGGCGACCGCCGCTCTGAGGCGACGCACGGACGGGCAGCAGCCGGGCTCTGATTCCCGGCGGCGGCTCCTATTCTCGCGAGGATGCCACTCGTCGATGAGGCGGCGCTCGGCGAGCTGACGCTGCAGGACGAGCAGCGCCTGCGCCGCCGCGCGCGCCGGCTGCAGCAGGGCAACGAGCGGGCGCGCGCCCGATTCGAGCAACAGCTTGCGCAGGCGCAAGCCCGGGTGCAGCGACGGCGGGCATCGGTCCCTGAAGTCTCCTATCCCGCGCAGCTGCCGGTCTCCGCCCGTCGTGACGATCTGCTCGCCGCGATCCGTGATCACCAGGTGGTGGTCGTCGCCGGGGAGACCGGCTCAGGCAAGACGACACAGCTGCCCAAGCTCTGCCTCGAGCTCGGGCGCGGCGTGCGCGGAACGATCGCCCACACCCAACCGCGCCGGCTTGCCGCGCGCACGGTGGCGCAGCGGATCGCCGACGAGCTCGGGGTGCCGCTCGGCGGCCCGGTGGGCTATGCCGTTCGGTTCGACGACCGCGGTTCGGAGGACACCCTCGTCCGGTTGGTCACCGACGGCCTGCTGCTCGCCGAGATCCGCCGTGACCCGCTCCTGCGCCGCTATGACACGGTGATCGTCGACGAGGCGCACGAGCGCTCGCTCAACATCGACTTTCTGCTCGGCTGCCTGCATCGCATCCTTCCGCGCCGCCCTGATCTCAAGCTGATCATCACCAGCGCGACGATCGACCCCGAGCGGTTCAGCGAGCACTTCGGCGGCGCGCCGATCGTCGAGGTCTCGGGCCGCACCTACCCGGTCGAGGTCCGGTACCGGCCGCCGGGAGAGGACGAGGAACTGCTCGACGCCTTGGCCGATGCGGTCGAGGAGTTGCTCGGCGAGCGCGATGGGGACGTGCTGGCGTTCTTCTCCGGTGAACGGGAGATCCGGGACGCGGCCGAGCTCCTCACCGGCCGGCTCGGCCCGCGCGTCGAGATCCTGCCGCTCTACTCACGGCTGGCGGCCGCCGATCAGCAGAAGGTCTTCAGGCGCGGTCGAGGGGGTCATCGCCGGGTCGTGCTGGCGACGAACGTGGCTGAGACGTCGCTGACGGTCCCCGGCATCCACTTCGTCGTCGACACCGGCCTGGCCCGTGTCTCTCGCTACAGCGCACGGCTGAAGGTCCAGCGGCTACCGGTCGAGCCGATCTCCCGCGCGTCCGCGGACCAGCGCAAGGGCCGCTGCGGCCGCGTCGCCGACGGCATCTGCGTCCGGCTCTACTCCGAGGACGATTTCAACGAGCGCCCCGAGTTCACCGACCCGGAGGTCCTGCGGACGAACCTCGCGAGCGTGATCCTGCAGATGGCCGCGCTCGAGCTGGGAGAGATCGAGGCGTTCCCGTTCCTCGAGCCGCCCGACCGTCGCCAGGTCCGGGACGGCATCGCGCTGCTGCACGAGCTGCGCGCCCTCGACCCGTCGGCGGAGCAGCCGCTCACGGCACTCGGGCGAAGCCTCGCGCGGCTGCCGATCGACCCCCGCCTTGGCCGCATGGTGCTGGAGGCCGACCGGCGCGGCTGCGCACGCGAGGTGGCCGTCATCGCCGCCGCGCTCTCCATCCAGGATCCGCGCGAGCGCCCCGTCGAGCAGCGCGCGCAGGCCGACCAGCTCCACGCCCGGTTCACGGACCGGTCGTCGGACTTCCTCGGCTTCCTGAACCTGTGGCGCTATCTGCGCTCGCTCGAGGACGAGCTCTCGCGCTCCCAGGTCCGCAAGCGCTGCAAGGCCGAGTTCCTGCATTACCTGCGCATCCGCGAGTGGCAGGACCTCGTCGGCCAGCTCGAGGACGCCGCGCGCGAGGTCGGGGTGACACTCAACGACACACCCGCCGAGCCGCCCGAGATCCACGCCTCGCTCCTCGCCGGCCTGCTCTCCCATCTCGGGTTGAAGGACGGCGGGACCCGCGAGTACACCGGCGCGCGGGGAGCCAGGTTCGCAATCTTCCCCGGCTCGGCGCTCGCACGGCGCGGGCCGACCTGGGTGATGGTCGCCGAGCTCGTCGAGACGACGCGACTGTGGGGACGCACGGCGGCGGCCGCTGAGATCAAGGACGTCGAATCACTCGCCGAGCACCTCGTGAAGCGCTCCTACGGCGAGCCTCGATGGGAGCGGCGCCGGGCGGCCGTCGTCGCGTCCGAGCGGGTGACACTGTACGGACTGCCGGTCGTCGAATCCCGAACCGTCCAATACGGCCACATCGACCCGTCCCTCGCCCGCGAGGTGTTCATCCAGCGAGCACTCGTCGAAGGCGATTGGGACCAGCACCACGCCTTCATGGGCGAGAACGAACGCCGGGTGGAGGAGGTCGAGGTGCTGGAGGCGCGCGCACGGCGGCGGGATCTGCTCGCGACCGACGCGACCAGAGCAGCCTTCTTCGATGCGAGGATCCCAGCGGACGTCGTCAGCGGTCGCCATTTTGACCGCTGGTGGAAGGAGATGCGACGGACGGAGCCGACGCTGCTCGAGTACCCGATGGAGATGTTGCTCGAGGGCGACGTCACACCGAACGACGCAGACCGGCCGGCGATCTGGAAGCAAGGTTCGCTGGAGCTGGCGCTCTCCTACCGCTTCGACCCCGGCTCGGCCGCCGATGGCGTCACCGTTCACATCCCGCTCGGGTCGCTGGGGGCGGTGAGGCAGATCGGCTTTGAGTGGCTCGTCCCCGCGCTGCGCACCGAGCTCGTCATCGCCCTGCTGCGCGCGCTGCCCAAGCGGCTGCGCACGCCACTCGTCCCGATCCCCGACACCGCAGCCGTGCTGCTGGCCGACGTCACGCCTCGGTCAGGTCCGCTGCTCGAGGTGCTCGCCGAGGCGATCGAACGGCTGCGCGGCGTGCGGATCGGCGCCGAGGACTGGTCCCTGGAAGCCCTCCCCGCGCATCTGCGGATGACGTTCTCCGTCGAGGACGAGGATGGGACGGTGCTCGGGTCGGGCCGGTCGCTCGGCGGGCTGCGTGATCAGCTTCGCCCCGCCCTGGCGGCGCGCCTGGCGCAGGCGGCGCCGGAGCTGGCCCGACACGGGATGCACGACTTCGAGATCGAATCGCTGCCGCGCACGGTCGATCTCCCGGGCGGCCTGCGCGGCTTCCCGGCGCTCGTCGACGAAGGCGATGCGGTCGGGATCCGCGTGTGCGAGACCGTCGGCGAACAGGCGGTGTCGATGGTCCGCGGAACCCGGCGGCTGCTGCGGCTCACCGTTGGCTCGCCGCGTCGATGGGTGAGCGAACAGCTCGGGCCGCAGCTCACGCTCGCGCTCGCCGCCGCTCCCCACGGCAGCCTGGACGCGGCGATCGAGGATGCGACGAGCGCCGCGCTGGAGCAGCTGATCGCAACTGGCGGCGGGCCGGCGTGGGACGCTGCGGGATTCAACGCGCTGCGTGACCACGTACGCGGTGAGCTGCGGCCCACGACGCTTGACGCCCTCCGGGCGCTCGGACAGATCCTCGACGCGGCGCGAGCCGTCCGCGAACAGCTGGACATCCTGCCGGCAAGCGCGGCTTTGGGTCCCGCGCGCGAGGACGTTGCCCGGCAGCTCGGCCGTCTCGTGTATCCCGGCATGCTGGCCGCCGCGGGGATGTCCCGGCTGGCGGACGTCGAGCGCTACCTCCGCGCCGCGGTGCAGCGCCTGCAGCGGCTGCCGAGCCAGTACGCCGTCGACGGCAAGCGGATGGCGGAGATCAATGAGCTCGAGGCCGAGGCGTCCGGACGCAGCGACCTGATGTGGCTGCTTCAGGAGGTGCGCGTCGCGCAGTTCGCCCCGGGCCCGTACGTCCGCCGCGGCGCGACGGTGAAGCACGTCCGGGAGGCACTCGCCGGTGCCGGCCGGTGAGCCGCCCTCCGGTTCGCGATCGTGGATGATGGAGCGATGGACGACTACGTGGCAATCAACCGCGCGAGCTGGGACGAGCGGGCCCCCGTGCATGCCGAAGCCCCGGACTACGCGGTTGAACGGTTCGCCGAGGACCCCGAGTTCATCTCGGGGGTCGTGAGCTTCGACCGCGACCGGCTCGGCGAGGTCGCCGGCCTCACGGGGGTTCATCTGCAGTGTCATATCGGCACCGACACGCTGTCGCTGGCGCGCCTCGGCGCGACGATGACCGGCCTTGATTTCTCAGGCGAGTCGCTCGTCCAGGCGCGCGCGCTGGCCGAGCGGCTCGGTTTGCCCACGCAGTTCGTGCAGGCCGAGGTGTACAGCGCACTCGACGTGCTGCCGGCCGGCTCCTTCGACCTCGTCTACACCGGGATCGGCGCGCTCTGCTGGCTGCCCGACATCGACCGGTGGGCGGAGATCGTCACCGCGCTGCTGCGCCCCGGTGGCCGGCTGTTCATTCGCGAAATGCATCCGATGCTGGCCACGCTCGACGAGCACCAGGCTGACCTGCTCGTCGTGCAGGAGCCGTACTTCGAGCGAACCGAACCGACCGTCTGGGACGAGGGCGGGACCTACGTCGAGACCGACCACGTCTTCCAGACAACGCGGAGCGTCGAGTGGAGCCACGGCCTCGGCGAGACGGTCACCGCACTGCTCGAGCGCGGTATGCAGCTCACCCGGCTGGTGGAGCACGACAGCGTGCCCTGGCCCGCGCTGCCCGCGCAGATGACCTGCGACGAGCACGGAGAATGGCGCCTGACCGACCGGCCGTGGCGCCTGGCGGCCAGCTTCACCCTCCAGGCGATCCTCCCCTAGGCCGCCAACCGGTGGCCAGCAGCGATGCGGCCGGAGCGAAGATCGGCTCTGGAATCTCGTCGCAGTCGACCCATCGCCAGTCCTCCACCTTGTCGGCCTCACAGACGACCGGCTCGCCGGGAGCAACCTCCACGCGGTGATGGAGCGTGATGAAGTGCAGCGCGTCCCCGCGCTGCGCGATCAGGTCGCTCGTCCATGCCAGCGGCGCGACCCGGAGCGCTCGGAGACCGGTCTCCTCCCTGAGCTCACGCGTCACCACGTCACGCGGATGCTCCCCCGGCTCGACCCGGCCTCCCGGAAACGCCCAGCTGCCGGCACCGTGCGATCCCTTCCGGCGGCCGACGATGACGAGCCCGTCGCGCACCACGACCGCGCTCACGCCGACCAGCGGACCGGTCACCGACATGGCGTCCGTCACCGCCGGCGCGCGAGGAGCTCGCGCGCCAGCTCGTACGCCTCGAGGAGGTTCTCGCCGCGATAGGCGACGGCCGCGACCCGCTCGAGGCTCTCGTCGGCGTTGACGGCGACCGTGTTCTCCAGCACGCCGAACAGGGGCAGGTCCGACATGGAGTCCCCGTAGGCCACGCAGTCGCTCGACATCAGCCCACGCGCGATCCGCTCCTCCTCGGCCAGGCGCACCTTGTCGGAGGGCTGAAGGATCCCCGCCGGGTCGAGAGCGTGCGCGAACGGCAACGAGGGGAACCGAGATGCCGCAACCACGTCGATCCCGAACTCCAGCAGATGCTCGGCGAAGAAATCGGGAGACATCGTGATCAACATTGAGCGCTCTCCACGATCGGCGATGTCGCTGCACACCTCCGCGATGCCCTCGATCCACGGCGACGCGCTCACGACCTCGGCCACGAGCTCGGGACTCAGCTCGGTCCACAGCTCCCGCATCTCCAGGGCGAACTCGGCGGCGGTGATCCGCTCCGCCGCGAAGCCTGCCTCGAGATCGGCCAGCGGCTCCAGACGATTCAGCCGGCGGGACAGCTCGATCGGCGCCGTTGTGCCCCTCAGCAGGGTGCCGTCCATGTCGAACACGTGCAGGGCACTCATCGGGCGGGACGCTACCGATCAAACGCGCTTCCGGCCCGCGGGTCCGGTCGGCCTCCCGACGGTGGCCTCGGTAGGATCCAGCCGCTTGCGAGCCGCGACCGGACTCCTCTCAGTGATCGCGTGATGACGCGGACAGACGCAGCCTCGCGCCTGATCGACGCCCCGCCGGATCGGGTGTACGCGGCCCTGGTCGATCCCGACGCGCTCGTCGTCTGGCTCCCACCCGACGGCATGACCGGACGCTTCGAGCGATTCGACGCGACTCCGGGTGGGTCCTACCGGCTCGTGCTGACCTACGCCGACCGCTCCTCGCACCGCGGCAAGACCACCGCGGGCTCGGACGTCGTCGATGTCCGCTTCGTCGACCTCGTCCCCGGCGTCCGGCTCGTGCAGACCGCGGACTTCGTCTCCGATGACCGCGCCAACAGCGGCACGATGACCCTCCGGTGGGAGCTCACCGCGGTCGAGACCGGGACCCGCGTCGATATCCGAGCCGAAGATGTCCCGGACGGCATCTCCGCGGAGGACCACGCCGCCGGACTGGCGTCCTCGCTCGCGCACCTCGCCGGATACCTCGAGCGATAGCGAAGCGCAATTGCCACCCGCCTGGTTGACCGAGTGCTCTGAGGCGAGCATCGGAGCGGCGCTGCGCACGACGGCGCCGGAACTCGGCGACCTCCCCCTCACCCTCGAGGGCACCCCTGACCTCAGCCGACCACTCTGGGCATCCGTCCGGGCCGGAGTCGGCGACCGCGGGCACCTATTCAGAGGTTGCGGATCGTCCACGGCGACTTCCACCCTTACAACCAGCTGTGGGATCTCCGTGCACGCTTTTCACCGCTGTCATCGAGCGCTACCAGGCGATCTCCGGGCGCCGCCTCAGCCTCAAGCGGATCATGGCGTATCACCTCCTCAACTACCTCGGCGATGCCCTCTGGCGTACCGAAAGGGGAATCTCACTTCCGGAGCCGGGTGACACCCCCGCCGATTACGTGGCCGAAGCGGCGGGCCGCCTGGACGCGCTCGGCATCGACCTCTAGTCCCGACAGGACCGTCCACCCCTCCGAGGCGAATCGCTCAATCCGCTCGCTTGCCCTCCCGATCGGGGAAGATACCCAGGTGTCTCGGCTGCTCATGGTCACCGGCCCGCCCGGCGCAGGCAGGAGCACCGTCGCGGGCGTGCTCGTGGAGCAGTTCGACCTGAGCGCGTTGGTCGCCGGCGATGAGTTCTCTGCCACGGTCAAGCGCGGCTTCATCGCTCCGTGGACCGAGGCGGCCCATCATCAGAACGAGACGGTGGTGGCTGCGGCGGCGGAGATCGCCGTTCTGCTCGACACCGGGGAGCTGCCGGCGCCGGCCGGGCCTCCAGGTGAGGTGTAGGGATGCCGGGTCAGCCCAAGCATCCGGAGACGCACCTCAGCTACCGGGCCGGGTGGCTGCGTGCGGCGGTGCTCGGTGCCAACGACGGCATCCTGTCGGTGGCGAGCGTCGCGCTCGGGGTGGCCGCCTCAGGCGCGAGCCGGGCGGCGGTCGCGACCGCGGGCGTCGCGGCGCTGAGCGCCGGGGCGATGTCGATGGCCGCCGGGGAGCTGGTCTCGGTCAGCTCGCAGCGCGATACCGAGAATGCGGACCTCGCCCTGGAGGAGCGTGAGCTGGCCGCCGATCCGGAGGCCGAGCTCCAGGAGCTGACCAACATCTACATGGGCCGGGGACTCGCGCGCGAGCTCGCCGCCGAGGTCGCCGAGGCACTCACCGCCCACGGCGCGCTTGAGGCACACGCGCGCGACGAGCTCGGGCTCGACGAGGATCGCCGTGCGCGCCCGGTGCAGGCGGCGCTGGCCTCCGCGGCCGCCTTCTCCTCAGGCGCGATTCTGCCGTTGATCGCCGTGATCATTCCGGGCCGGACGGCCCGGATCCCGGTCTGCGTGATCGTCGCGGTCGCGATGCTCGTCCTGCTCGGCGACCTGGGCGCGCGGCTGGGCGGCGCGCCCCGGGTCCGCGCCGTGCTCCGGGTCAGCGGCTGGGGCCTGCTCGCGATGGGCGTCACCGCGGGGGTGGGCGCCATCGCCGGCACCGTCGCCGGTTGAGCCGGCCGCCCAACCGACCGGCCGAGCCGCTCAGACCGCCCCTGGCCCGGCGCCACCAAGCAGCGCGAGCGCCCGGTCGATGGCGGGCTCCGGCAGCGAGCCGCAGCCGATCACCAGCCCGGGCGCCGCCGCACCGGTGTAGCTGTGCAGCGAGAGGCCCTCCAGACCGACGCCGCGCCGGGCGCCCGTCGTCAGCAGCGTCCCCTCGTCGAGCTCGCCCGGGAGATCGACGAGCACGAACATCCCGTCAGCGTCCGGTCGGGCGCGCCAGCTCGGGTGGCGCTCCGCGAGCGACTGCGCCAGCGCCCCCCGCCGCCGGGCATAGCGGACGCGCATCCGCCGCAGGTGGCGCTCGAACTCACCGCGCGCGATGAAGTCCGCCAGCGCCAGCTGCCCGGAGACCTCCGAGCCGGCGTCCTCGATCGCCTTGGCAGAGATGAGCGCCCATGACATCCAGGAGGGCGGCTGCATCCAGCCGAGCCGCATCCCGGGCGTCAGCCGCTTGCTCGCCGAGCCGATGTACAGGACGCGGTCGGGCGCGAGTCCCTGGAGGGCGCCCACTCGCCCCTGGCAGAGCTCGGCGTCATAGTCGTCCTCGACGATCAGCCGGTCCCCGCGTTCGGCCCAGTCGATCAAGCGTGCCCGCCGCCCGGGACTCAGTACGACGCCGGTCGGGAACTGGTGCGCCGGGGTGAGGACGACGACCTCCGCCCCGCTGGCATCCAGCTCGTCCACCGAGATGCCCTCCCCGTCGACCGAGATGGGCGCCACCTCGAGCCCGGCCTCCTCGACGATCAGCCGCTGCGCGTGCCAGCCAGGCTCCTCCAGCGCCACCCGCTCGATCCCGGCCGCGTGCAGCCAGCGGCAGGTGAGCGACAGGCCCTGCCGGAAGCCGGTGCAGACCACCAGGTGCTCGGCGTCGGCCGCCACGCCGCGGGCGCGTCGCAGATAGTCGGCCAGCGCCTCGCGCAGCGACGGCTCACCGCGCGGGTCGCCGTAGCCGACGGCGTCGAGCGGCGCCTCGCGCCAGGCTCCCCGTACCGATCGCAGCCACCGCTCGCGCGGGAAGCCGAGCAGATCGGGCAACCCCGGTGTGAGGTCGTAGGCGAACCGCGCGATCAGCGGCGGCGCGGCCGGGCGCGGCGCGTGGGCACGGACACCTTCGGCGACGCGCACGGGCGCGCCCTGGCGGGTCTGCAGGTAGCCCTCGGCGACGAGCTGCTCGTAGGCGGCGGAGACGACCCCGCGGGAGATCCCGAGCTCGGTGGCGAGCACCCGGCTGGAGGGCAACCGCGTCCCCGCCTGCAGGCGCCCCTCCCGCACCGCGTCTCGGAGCGCCCGCTCGAGCTGTTCGTGCAGTGCGACGTTGCCGCGCTCGACGGAGAGCAGCACGTCAACTGGCCCTGCTCGGCTGCTCATGACTGGCACTGTACACCGGGCCAGCTGGCCAATACTGTGCCCACCATGCACAAGATCACGGTCATCGGAGGCGGCGTCGCGGGCCTTACCGCGGCCATCAGTTGCGCTGAACAGGGAGTGGAGGTCGAGCTCTACGAGGCGAGCGGGTCGCTCGGCGGACGCGCCCGCAGCGACGCGGGTCCGTACAAGACGAACCTCGGTCCACACGCGATCTACAAGGGCGGGGCGCTGTGGAGCTGGCTCAGCGAACGCCATCTGCTGCCGCCGGTCGCGCGTCCGCAGCTGACGGGCGTGCGCTTCCACTACGAGGGCTCGATTCACCGCACTCCCCCACTCAGCCTGATCCCGCCGGGGCTGCGGCTGCGGGGCCGGGCAGCGCCCAGCGAGCAGGACTTCCGCTCCTGGGTCGCCGACCACTCCGACGAACGCACCGCGGCGATGCTCTCAGGGCTGGCCGGCGTCTACACCTTCCACCACGATCCCGGCGAGCTGTCGGCGGCGTTCGTGTGGGAGCGGGCCCAGCGGCTGTTGCTCGACCCCAAGATCGCGGCACGGTTCCCGGTCGGCGGCTGGGGGATGATGGTCGACTCGATGGAGCGCCACGCCCGCTCGATCGGCGTGAGGATCACGACCGGGGAGCGCGTGAGCTCGATGCCGGAGGGCACGACGATCGTCGCCCTGGAGCTGCGCCAGGCCCGTGAGCTGCTCGGCGATCCCGAGCTGCACTGGCCGAGCGGTCACACCCTATGCCTCGACCTCGCGCTGCGCCGCCGCCGCGACGACCCGTGGGTCATCTCGGATCTGGCGGACTCGGGGTGGATCGAACGCTATTCGGCCAACGACCCGACGCTGGCGCCGAGCGGCGAGGAGCTCGTGCAGGCACAGATGCCGGTCAAACCCGGCGAGAACGCCGACGCGGCCTGCGCCCGCCTCGAGCAACTTCTCGACAAGTCGTTCGTCGGATGGCGTGAGCGGGTCACCTTCCGCCGCCGCCAGGTGATGGACGGCCGCACCGGCGCGCTTGACCTGCCGGGCTCCACCTGGCGCGAGCGCCCCGCGATCGACCGCGGCAACGGCGTCTTCCTGTGTGGCGATCAGGTCGCCGCGCCGGGGTGCCTGGCCGAGGTCTCGTTTGCGAGCGCGTTCGAGGCCGGGCGGATGGCGGTCGCCGCGGCCCGGCCTCGCGCCGTCAGCGCCGCCTGAGCGCGCTTCGACCCGGAGCGCCGCGTGGGGGAGCGAGGCCTACTCGTGCCCGTGCGGCGCCCACAGACCGCGCACGTGGCCGATATGGCGGCGCATGATCTCCTCGGTCCGCGCGGCGTCGCCGTCGGCGAGCGCGTCGAGGATCTCGAGGTGCTCCTCGGCGGAGCTCAGCAGCCGGTGCTGCTGGACGAGCTCGGCCAACCCGTACAGGCGGGTCTGGGAGCGCAGTTCGCTGATCAGGTCGACGAGGCGGAGATTGCCGGCGAGCTCGAGCAGCGCGACGTGGAACAGGCGGTCGGCCTCGATGTAGGCGATCAGGTCGTCGCCCTTCGCCGCGCGGACGATCTCCTCGGCGAGCGGGCGCAGCTCCTCGATCTGCTCGCGCTCGATCACACCGGCCAGGCGCGTGACGGTCGGCACCTCGATCAGGCTGCGCAGCTCGGTGATGTCGTCGAGATGGCGGTCGGTGACCTCGGTGACCCGAAAGCCCTTGTTGCGCACGGACTCGACGAGCCCCTCCTTGGTCAGGTCGAGCAGCGCCTCGCGCACGGGCGTGGCCGAGACGCCGAAGCGGGCGGCCAGCGACGGCGCGGAGTAGACGGTCCCGGGCTGCATCTCGCCCGAGACGACCGCGGCGCGCAGCGCGTTGCCGACCTGCTCGCGCAGGCTCTGGCGCTCGACGAGCGGAGCGACGGTGATCGCGGCTGCGGCGTCACGCGGTGCGGTCATCGCTCGGGCGGCGCGGTCGGTCGGTGCGGTCACGAGGCAAGAGGGTATTGACCATTCACAGCACAAATCCCGCCGGGAACGGGTCGCTGGGGTCGAGCATGTACTGGGCGGTGCCCGTCACCCACGCCCGCCCGGTGATCGTGGGCACGACCGCGGTGATCCGGCCGACCGCCGTCTGCTCCACGAGACGCCCGATGAACCGGGTCCCGATGAACGACTCGTTGACGAACTCGTCGCCAAGCGCGAGCTCACCCCGGGCGTGGAGCTGGGCCATCCGCGCGGAGGTGCCGGTCCCGCACGGCGAGCGGTCGAACCAGCCGGGGTGGATCGCCATCGCGTGGCGTGAGAGCCGGGCGTCGGAGCCGGGAGCGAGGAACTGCACGTGGTGACAGCCGCGGATCGTTGGATCCTCGGGGTGAACCGGTTCGTCCTGTGCATTGATCGCCGCCGCGATCCGCATCCCGGCGTCCAGGATCTCCTGACCCCGTGAGCGGTCGAACGGGAGCCCGACCTGCTCGATCGGGAGGATCGCGTAGAAGTTGCCCCCGAAGGCGAGATCGAGCGTCACCGTACCGAGGCCGGGCACCGCAACCTCGCGATCCAGCGCGACCGAGAAGGCGGGCACGTTGCGGATCGTCACCGCGGTCGCCGCGCCATCGGCCACCTGCACGTCGGCGACCACCAGCCCCGCGGGCGTGTCGAGCCGGATCGTCGTGACCGGCTCGGTGACCTCCACCATCCCGGTCTCGACGAGCACCGTCGCCACCCCGATCGTGCCGTGGCCGCACATCGGCAGGCAACCGGAGACCTCGATGTAGAGCACTCCCCAGTCCGCGTCCGCACGGGTCGGGGGCTGCAGGATGGCGCCGCTCATCGCCGCATGGCCGCGCGGCTCGTTGACCAGCAGCTGGCGGATGTCGTCGAGGTGCTCCAGGAAGTAGACGCGCCGCTGGGCCATCGTCTCGCCCGGGATCGGGGCGACGCCGCCGACGATCACCCGAGTGGGCATCCCCTCGGTGTGGGAGTCGACCGCGGAGAAGACCCGGCGCGCGCGCACTACCTGGAACCCACCTTCATCGCCGCGTGCGTCGCCTCCCGGATCGCCTCCAGCTGGTCGTCGGTCAGCGTCTGGCGTGGCTCCCGGCAGGGACCTCCGTGCCGGCCGGCCATATCCATCGACAGCTTGATCGCCTGGACGAACTCGGTCCGGGAGTCCCAGCGCAGCAGCGGGTGCATCATCCGGTACAGCGGGAGCGCCCGCTCCAGGTCGTGGTCCCGGCAGGCCTCGTAGAGCTCGACGCACGTCGCCGGGAAGGCGTTCGGGTAGCCCGCGATCCAGCCCTTGGCCCCGGCGAGCATGAGCTCGAGCAGCACGTCGTCGGCACCGACGATCAGATCGAGCTCGGGCGCGAGCTCGGCGATCCGGTACCCGCGACGCACGTCGCCGGAGAACTCCTTGACGGCCACGATGCTGCCCTGCTCGTACAGCTCGGCGAGCAGCTCGGGGATGAGGTCGACCTTGGTGTCGATCGGGTTGTTGTAGGCGACGATCGGCAGACCGACCTTCGCGACCTCCGCGTAGTGGGCGAGGACCGCCCGCGGCTCCGCGCGGTAGGCGTTCGGCGGCAGCAGCAGGACGCCGTCGGCCCCGGCCTCCGCAGCCTGCTCGGCCCACGCGCGGGACTCCCGCGCGCCGTAGGCGGCGACGCCGGGGATCACGCTGAACCCCTCGGGCGCGGCCTCGACCGCGGTGCGCACGACGGCGGCGCGCTCGTCGTCGGTGAGGACCTGGTACTCGCCGAGCGAGCCGTTCGGCGTCGCGCCGTCGCATCCGTTCGCCGCGAGCCAGGTGATGTGCTCGCCGAGGCGCTCAAGGTCGATTTCCAGCTGATCGTCGTACGGCGTCGCTGTCGCGACGAGCACCCCATGCCATGGCTTCATGGTGCGTGGCCCCTTCTTTCGGAGTCGATGGCACCGCTGTGACCCGCGGTGCGATGTGACATATTACACTGCATCCCGTCGGGCTCCTGCGCGGCGAGCACCCCCAGCGGAACGGGTTGGGCAAGTGATCGCCGGGAGATGTCGCGCAGATCCTCGAGGCTGACCGCCCGCCCCTGCGAGGCGGCGGTGAACGAGGCGACCGCCGGGCCGCAGATCCGCCCCTGGCACCACCCCATACCCGGGCGGGCCAGCAGCTTCACCGCCCGTGGGTCGCACGCGCCGAGCGCGACCGCGGCGCTCACTTCGCCGACGGTCACCTCCTCGCACCGGCAGATCTGCGTGTCGGCGTCGGCCCAGCTCTGCCAGCCGTCCGGGACGGGGTGGGCGGTGGCCAGCGTCCGCGCGAAGGCGCGCAGCCGCCGGCGCTGACGCCGTGCGCGGCCGCCTGCCGCGGTGCCAAGACCGCCCGCCCGGCCGACCGCGTCGGCGGCGGCCTCACCCGCGAGCGCTCCTTCGGCGACGGCGAGGTCCGCTCCGCCGACGCCGGTCGGCTCCCCCGCGGCGTACACGCCCGCGACGCTCGTCCGCTGGCCCCCATCGGTCTCCACCACGAGCGAGCCGCCGTGGTCCAATCGCATGGAGCAGCCGAGCTCGAGCAGCAGCTCGAGCTGGGCGACGAAGCCGTACCCGACCGCGAGCGTGTCGCACTCGAACCGGCGGCGGCGTCCCGTCCGGACCCGCCAGGAGCGATCGATCGCCTCCACGGTGACCGTGCGCACCCGTTCCGGGCCATCGGCGCGCACGACCGCGTGGCCCGTGAGATACGGGACGCGGTGGCGCGCGAGAGAGGCCGCATACCCGGCCGCTTCCGCGAGCTTCTCGGGCACCGCGGCCACGGCACGTGGTTCACGCGCATAGGCGCGCGCGAGACCCGCCTCGACGACCGCCACCACCCGGGTGCCGGCGCGGAGCAACCCGTCAGCGACCGACAGCAGGAACGGACCGGTGCCGGCGACCACGACGCGCCGCCCCGGAGAGACGTGACTGCCCTTCAGCAACGCCTGCACACCGCCGACCGCCATCACGCCCGGCAGCGTCCAGCCCGGGAACGGGACATGGCGGTCGTACGCCCCGGTGGCGACGAGCACGGTACGGGCGCCGACCGTGCACGGCGCCGGTTCGCGCTCGCCCGCGCTTGCGCGCACGGCGAAGCCGCCGGCGCGGCGCTGCACCTGCCACACCGCATGCTCGGGTCGGTAGTCGATCGCCCCGGCGAGACGGTGGGCGTCGAAGCGGTCACGCAGCGCGGTGAACGTCCGCCATCCGTGATGCATCCCGGGCACGGGCGGGCCGAGCGATGCGGCGCCGTGACGCCAATACTGGCCGCCGGGACGGGCACCGAGATCCAGGACGGCAACCCGGCAGCCCGCGTCGGCCGCGGTGACCGCACCCGACAGGCCGGCCGGCCCGGCGCCGATGACGGCGAGGTCGACCTCAGACACGCGCGTCACCTCCGTGCGGATGCCCGCCGAGCGCGGTGGCGATCCGATCCCCCGGCTGCCCGGCGGCCAGACACGCGCGCACCGGACGCTCCCCGTTGATCGTCACCAGGCAGTCGAAGCAGACGCCGATCCCACAGAACAGCCCTCGACGCGTCCCGCCGCGACGCGTCGTGCGCCAGGCGTCGATGCCCGCCTGCGTCAGCGCCGCCGCGATCGTCTCGCCCGCACGGCACTCGACCGGCCGGCCGTCGACCGTGATCTGGAATGTCTCGCTCACGGACCTGCCTCGCCGAACCGCTCAGGGGCGAACGGCGCCAGCGACAGGTCCGGCGCGCGCCCCGTCACGCAGTGGGCGATGAGCCACCCGGTGGCCGGCGCCAGGCCGATGCCGGCACCTTCGTGCCCGCAGGCGTGCAGCAGCCCGGGCGCGCGCGGGTCAGGGCCGATCACCGGCAGGTGGTCCGGGCAGTAGGGCCGGAAGCCCCGGTACGCGCGCAGGCTCCGCACGCGCTCGAGCATCGGAAACAGCCGAATCGCCTGCCGGGCGAGTCGCGCCAGGACCGGCGTCGAGGTCTCCGGGTCGAAACCCGACCCGCTCGCGACTGGCGCCGATGAGCACGGTGCCGCTCTTGGTGCCCTCGATGACCGCGGAGGTCTCCAGACCCTCCGCCGAGCTGGTGACATCGGCGACGTAGGCCGCGTCGTAGACCTTGTGGCGGATCACCGGGCCGAGCGGCTCGGTGACGAGGATGAACCCCCGCCGGGGCAGGATCGGAACGTGCACGCCGGCCAGCGAAGCCGTCTGCGATGCCCAGGCGCCGGTCGCGTTGACGACCGCCCCGGCCGGGATCTCGCCGGCGGCGGTGCGCACCCCGGTCACGCGCTCGCCCGCTCGGAGCACTCCGGTCACCGCCTCGCCGAGGCGCACCTGCGCGCCCCGCGCCCGAGCGGCCGCGAGCAGGTGAGCGGCGGCGAGCATCGGCTGGACCTGCATGTCCTGGGGGTAGAGGATGGCACCGGGCAGGTCCCGGGCGAGCTCTGGCTCGAGCTCGCGCAGGCGCTCGCCGTCGACGGCCTCGGTCTGCACACCGGCGGCGGCCTGGCTCTCGGCGAGCACGCGCAACCCGTCGAGCGCCTGCTCCCCAGGCGCGACGACGAGGCCGCCCTTGAGCTCGAGCTCGGCGGGCGCCGCGACCTCCGGGTCAAGTTCACGCCACAGCCGGCCCGACAGCAGCGCGAGCTCGAGCTCGGGCCCCGGCTGCTTGTCGGAGACGAGAATGTTGCCCTCGCCCGCGCCGGTCGTCCCCGAGGCGACCGACCCTCGGTCCAGCACGGTCACGGTCAGCCCGGCCTGCGACAGGTAGTACGCGCACGCGGCGCCGACGGCGCCCGCACCGATCACCACGACGTCACGGGTGGCGGCGGCCGCGCTCATCCCGGCGGGCCGGCGTCGACGATCGCTCGCGCGGTCTGAAGCGGCTCACGCCACGGCAGGACCCGGAGCCACCACGTCGCGCCCGCGTCTCGCCATGCCGCCCAGTCCTCCTCGCCACCGGCGATCAGGTCGAAGCGGTCCGAGCCGGCGGGGCGGTGCCGGGCGATCTCGCCCAGCAGCTCACCGGCCTGGGCAGGGGCGAGTCCGAAGGGGAACACGCCATCGAGTGTGGCTGCCCGGCGGACGGGACGTCCGCTGAGCCGCTCAGTGGCCCCCCAGACGGGGACCCGCGACTGGACCGGCGCCGGCAGGATCGCAACCCCGTCGACGCGGTGGTGGACACCGGAGTGGATGACCGGCTCCCCGGTCCACGCGGCGCGGATGATCTCCAGTCCCTCGTCGAGCAGGTCCCCGCGGATCCGGGGGTCGGGCTCCTCGCTGAAGTCGTGGAACTCGGGACCGCGGCTCACGCCCAGTCCGACGCCCAGCACCATCCGGCCGCCGCTGAGGTGGTCGAGCGTCGCCACCTCGCGAGCGACGTTCCACGGCCGCCGCCGGGCCAGGGGAGTCACGAGCGGCCCGAGTCGCACCCGCTCGGTGGCCACAGCGGCGACGGCGAGCGCGATCCACGGATCGCACATCGGGAACGAGCCTTCGTCGCGGGCGACGTGGTCCCACACGAAGAATCCCGACCAGCCGCCGTGTTCCGCGGCCGCGGCCAGCTCGCCGATCACCGCCGGATGGGCGAACGGGCCGAAGTTCGGGACGTGAAGCCCGAAGTTCATCGGCTGACCAGATATCGCTCGAACCAGTCCACGACGCGCCGCCGCTGGTCAGTGAGGTGCTCAGGCTCGACGGTCTGGTGGCCCTCGCGGGGGTAGACCACCATCTCGGTGTCAACCCCGGCGGCGCGCAGCGCATAGTGGAGTTCATGCGCCTGCCCGACCGGGACGCACCGGTCCTGCTCGCCGTGGAGGATGAGCGTGGGCGAGGTCCGCGTGTCGACGGCGACCACCGGCGAGCGCTCGAGGTACGCAGGGCCGGCATCGCGCGGCGACCCCTGCAGCAGGAGGTCATAGAACGCGTTGTTGTTGGCGGTACCGCGGCAGCTGATCAGATTCGTGACCCCGGCGATGACGACACCGCAGGCGAACACATCCGGCCGGGAGACCGCCCACGCGGTGAGGTAGCCGCCATAGCTGGCCCCGATCGCCCCGGCCGGGCTCGGAGTGACGAGACCCACATCAGCGCAATGGTGCACGCCGGCGACGATGTCGGTCATCTCCGCGCCCGCCGGATCGGCGAGATTGAGGCGGCCGAACGACTGCCCGCGGCCGACGCCGCCGCGCGGGTTGGGCATCAGCACGGCGAACCCGGCCGCGGTGAGGACTTCCGCCCAGGTCATCGTCCACGTGTGATGGAAGGCGATGCTGGGACCGCCGTGGATGTCGACGATGAGCTGCGGGACAGCTCCGTTCGCGCCCGGGCGCGGCAGCGCCAGCAACCCCTCGATCTCGAGGCCATCCTCACCGTTCCAGCGGACCTCGCGCACCTCGATGTCGCGCTCCGCGGCGCCGGAGTTGAGCGATGACCATGGCGCCGGGGCGGATTCCGGGCGCAGGCGGACGACCTCGGGCGGCGCCTGGGGGCTCGAGCGCACGGTCAGCACGTCCTCCCCGCCCAGTGGGACGACCGCCGGGTGCCAGCGGGAGTTCACGCATCCGGCTGACTCGCGGTGGACGACGGGCTCCGAGCCGTTCTCGGACCGGCCCCAGGCGGTCCCGAGATGGTCCCAGCCGGCGAACCACAGAGCGTCCTCGTCGTCGAACGAGAGCCAGGTGACATCGATCGGGATCTCGAGCGGCTGGGGCTGCGCATGGGCGTCGCGCAGCGCGAGCACCCGGACCTCGCCCGCCAGCAGCCCGCGGTCGCTTGCCCAGCCCTCGACGAACGCGACGCGCTCGCCGGCGCGGTCGATCACCGGCGAGGAGAGCTGCCAGTCGGAGCGGTGCAGGATCCGCGGGGGCTGCGCCGGATCGGTGGACAGGTGAGCGAGATAGGGCCGGTACCAGCCGTCCTCGCGCGGGTCGTCGCTGCACACGGCGACGATCCCGTCACCCGGAACGACCGCGAACTCCCACACAGTCATCCCCGACGGGCTCACCGGCACCGGCTCGCCCCGATCGGGGTCGATCCGCCACAGCCGGCGCCAGCCGATGCCGGTATCGACCACCACCGGGTCCTCGCCGGCTCCGGGCAGCGGACGGCCCGAGGTGAGCGATGCGGAGTCGGCGCCCGGCTCGGCTGCGAGCGCGAGGAGGCCCTCGGCCGTCCACTCCAGCGCCTCGACATAGCCGGGGAGCGGGACCTCGTTCGTCGAGGATGGGTCGCTCGAGCCGGCGGGACCGATCCGGACGCGGCTGCTCGCGTCGTCCTGCAGCCCGAAGGCCAGGCGCGCTCCGTCGGGAGAGAAGACGAGGTTGGTCGCGGGAACGTGCTCGTCGATCCGCTGTGGGCGCTCGGCGAGCTTCCCGCACCAGATGCCGGCCGCCCGCGTCCCACCGTCGCCACGGCGACCGACCACGAACGCGGCGGTCCCGCCCGCGCGGGACACGGCAATCCGCTCGGGGTGCTCGACCTCGTGCACGGCTCCCTCCTGGGTGGTCAATGGACGCGGACCCGCGGGTCGAGGACCGCGTAGCAGATGTCGACGAGCAGGTTGGCGACGACGATGAACGCCGCGCCGAGCATCACGATGCCGATGATCACCGGAAGGTCCTGCTGGGTCACCGACTGCACCGCGAGCTGACCGAGCCCCGGCAGCCCGAACACGTTCTCGGTGATCACGGCGCCACCGAGCAGCACACCGATGTCGATCCCGAGCTGGGTGACGACGGAGGTGAGCGCCGCTCGCAGCGCGTGGCGGTAGGTGACGGTTCGCTCGGGCACGCCCTTGGCGCGCGCGGTCCGGATGTAGTCCTCGCTGAGCGCGTCGAGCATCCCCGCGCGGGTGAGCCGGGTGTAGGTGGCGGCCGTGGTGAGCGCCACCGCGATCCACGGGAGGATGAGATGTCGCGCCCACTCGTATGGATCGCTGATCGACACATAGCCGCTCCCCGGGAAGAACGTGAACCCGGCGAGGTGCAGGCGGAAGAACAGCAGGTAGAGCAGGATCAGCCCGAGCAGGAAGGCCGGCACCGCGTAGAACACCACCGCGAAGAACGTCGCCGTCCGGTCGATGAGCGAGCGCGGATGGGTTGCGGCCAGCACTCCGGTGGTGATGCCGATCGCCAGCCACAGGACCGCGCCTCCGAGGGTGAGCGACAGGTCGATCTCGATACGACTGCCGATCAGGTGGGTGACCGGCTCGGAGTTGTAGAACGAGTAGCCGAGGTTGCCGTGCAGGAGCCGCCCCAGGAAGCTTCCGTACTGGTCGAGGATCGGGCGGTTCAGGCCCAGGCGACGCGTCACCGCGGCCACCGTGGCGGGCGTCGCCTCGCGTCCGGCGAGTTTCTGGGCGACGTCGTGAGGGGCGACGAAGAACAGCGCGAACACCGCGATGCTCACGATCCACAGGATGATCACGCCGGCGAGCGCACGTCTGATCAGGAAGCGGATCATCGCCTGCGCCTCCCCTTCCGCCGCCGCGGGCGCTTGGCCATGCTGCGCAGCAGTCGCTCGCCGCGCGGGTCGAGCGCGTCGCGCAGCGAGTCACCGAGCAGGTTGAAGGCGAGCGTGGTGAGCAGCAGCGCGGCGCCCGGGAAGACGATGTACCACCAGGCCACCTGGTAGTAGTTGGTCGACTCCGAGAGCATGTCTCCCCAGCTCGGAGTCGGGGGGACGACGCCGAGGCCCAGGAACGAGAGCGTTGCCTCGAACGCGATGCCGGCCGGGATCAGCAGCGTCGTGTAGACGATCAGCGGCGCGGTCAGGTTGGGCAGGATCTCCAGGAACATGATCCGCGGCGCTCGCGCGCCGCCGGCACGCGCCGCCTCGATGTACTCCTTCTCCCGGATCGAGAGAGTCAGACCGCGCACGATCCGCCCGACCGAGGCCCAGGAGAAGAACGCGATCACGATGATGATCACCGACAGGCTGGGCCCGACCACCGAGACGAGCGCGATCGCCGCCAGTACGAACGGGAACGAGAGCACGAGGTCCATCAACCGCGACAGCAGCGTGTCGACGAGGCCTCCGAAGAACCCGGCCACCATGCCGATCGTCGTTCCGACCACGACCGCGCTCACGCTCGAGGTGATGCCGACGAGCAACGACACCCGCGCGCCGTAGATGACGCGGATGAAGAGGTCGCGCCCGAGCGAGTCGGTCCCGAACCAGAACGTCGAGTCGGGCGCGTGCGGCAGCCCCTTGGGACTGAGCCCGGTGTTCAGGTTCTGATGGTCGGGCGTGTGGCCCGTGAGGTGGGCGATCACCCCGGCGAAGATCGCGGCGAGCACCAGCAGCACGATGAAGGCGGCCGACACCATCGCGACCGGGTCATGGCGCAGGCGGTGGGCGGCGAGCGCCCACGGCCCGCGCGGGGCGCGCTCGGCCTCGAGGCCCTCGACGTCCTGCAGAGGAGTCTCGACCGGTGGGAGCGCCGTCGTCACGGCTGCACCTGCGTGTTGACCGGGAAGTGGCAGGCGGTGAAGTGGGCATCGTCGAAGGACTCCGGCTCAAGCTGCGGGCCCTCCGTCGTGCAGCGGTCCTGCCGGTTGGGGCAGCGTGGATGGAAGCGGCACCCCCCGGGCGGGTCCACCGGCGAGGGGACGTCGCCGGTGACGACGATGCGCCGGCGGGCACGGGCGCGATCGGGATCCGGCACCGAGGCGGCGGACAGCAGCGCCGCGGAGTATGGATGGCGAGGGCGCCGGTACAGCTGGCGCGCGCTGCTGAGCTCGACGATCTGCCCGAGGTACATCACCGCGACGCGATCGGAGACGTGCTCCACCACGCCGAGGTCGTGGGAGATGAACACGCAGGTGAGCCCGAGCTCGTCGCGGAGATCCTGCAGCAGGTTGATCACCTGCGCCTGCACCGAGACGTCGAGCGCGGAGACGGGCTCGTCGCAGATCAGCAGGCGCGGCTCGACCGCGAGCGCCCGCGCGATCCCGATTCGCTGGCGCTGGCCTCCGGAGAACTCCGACGGGTAGCGCTCGTAGTGCTCGGGGTTGAGGCCGACCAGCTCCATCAGCTCCTGGACGCGCCGGTGGCGATCGGCCTTGCTGCCGATGTGGTGGACGTGGAGCGGCTCCGCGATGATCGAGCCCACCCGCCGGCGCGGGTTCAGCGAGCCGTACGGGTCCTGGAAGACGACCTGGATCTCACGCCGGATCTCGCGCAACCCGCGGCTCGACATCGCGGTGAGGTCACGTCCGTCATAGCTGATCTGCCCTGCGGTCAGCGGCTGCAACCCCGCCATGCACCGGGCGAGCGTCGACTTGCCGCACCCGGTCTCGCCGACGAGCCCGAGCGTCTCGCCCTTCCGGACCGTGAGGTCGACGCCGTCGACCGCGTGGACGACCGGGCGGCCCCGGGAGGGGATGAACGCGTTGCTGCCGACCGGGAAGTGCTTGACCACGCCGGTGAGCTCCATCAGCGCCTGCGCCGCGGTGCGCTCGGGCACTTTCGGGCGTGCCGGTGCGAGTGTGTCCGCCGTTTCCGGCTCGGCGGTCGCGGCGGCGGCCTCGGCCGGGTCGGCCGCGGCGGCGGGGTCGGCCGCGGCGGCGGGGTCGGCCGCGGCGGCGGGGTCGGCGGGGAGCCAGCAGGCCGATCGGTGCTCGGCGGAGCCGACCGCGCGCAACGGCGGGTCCTCGCTGCACCGCGCGAACGCCTGCGTGCAGCGCGGCGCGAACGCGCAGCCGGCGGGTTCGCGCAACATGCTCGGCGGCTGGCCGGGGATCGCCGGCAGCCGGCCGCCGGTGCGACCGGCGACCGGTATCGAGCGCAGCAGCCCGCGGGTGTAGGGATGGTGGGGCTGGTAGTAGGCGGCCCGGCGCTCGGCGACCTCGACCGGGCGCCCGGCGTACATGACCATCACGTCGTCGGCCAGGTCCGCGACCACTCCGAGGTCGTGGGTGATCAGGATCAGCGAGGTCCCGAGCTCCTGCTTCAGCTTGACCAGCAGCTCCAGGACCTGCGCCTGGACGGTCGCGTCAAGCGCAGTCGTCGGCTCGTCGGCGATGATCAGCGCCGGGTCCAGCGCGAGCGCCATCGCGATCATCACCCGCTGGCGCATGCCCCCGGAGAATTGGTGCGGGTAGTCGTCGAGCCGCTCCTTGGGGCGCGGGATCCCGACCATGCCGAGCAGCTCGGCGGCCCGGTCGCGCGCGGCGGCGCGCCCCATGTCGGTGTGGACGCGCAGCGCCTCGGCGACCTGGCGCCCGATGCGATAGAGCGGATGCAGGCTCGTGAGCGGGTCCTGGAAGACCATCGAGATCCGCCGGCCGCGGATCAGGCGCAGCTCCTCGGGATCGAGCGCGAGCAGATCCTCGCCCTCGAAGTGGGCGGTGCCGGTGACCGACGCCTCGGGGACCAGCCCGAGCAGCGACTGCGCGGTCGCGCTCTTGCCCGAGCCGGATTCGCCGACGATCCCGAGTGTCCGGCCGCGACCGATCGAGAACGAGGCGCCGCGCACCGCGTGAACGGTGCCTGCCTCGGTCTCGAAGCGGACGTGGAGGTCCTCGACGGCGAGCAGGGTGTCAGCCCGCCGGTCGGTGTGCAGCTCGACGGTCAGCTGGCGCACCAGGCCTCGAGCTCGTCGATCTCACGGGGCAACCGGCGGCTGAGCACCTCGTAGCCGTCCTCGGTGATGAGCACGTCGTCCTCGACGCGGACTCCCATCCCGCGCAATGCCTCGGGTACGAGCTCGTCACCCAGCTGGAAGTACAGCCCGGGCTCGACCGTGAGGACCATCCCGGCGCGGAGCCGGCCACCGATGTAGCGATCCTCCCGCGCCTGCGAGCAGTCATGGACGTCGAGTCCGAGCATGTGACCGGGCGCGCACAGCGTCCAGCGGCGATGCAGCCCACCCTCTGGGCTCAGCGACTCCTCAGGGGGGACCGGCAGCACGCCGAGGTCGGCCAGGCCGCCGGCGAGGGTGCGCGCACACACGTCATAGTGCTCGCGGAAGAGCGCGCCCGGTCGCAGGCATTCGATTGCTGCCCGCTCGGCCGCGAGCACGTGCTCGTACACCTGGCGTTGGACGCCGCTGAAGTGGCCGCCGACCGGCCACGTCCGAGTGAGGTCGCCCGTGTAGAGCGAGTTCAACTCGGCGCCCGCATCGAGTAGCAGCAGCTCCTCGGCGCCGATCGGCGCGTCGTTGCGGTTCCAGTGCAGGGTCGTGGCGTGGTGACCGCCGGCGGCGATGACGGGGTAGCCCGGTCCGGTGCCCTCGCGCCGTGCGCGGGACGCGAACGCGATCTCGACCTCGCGCTCGTTGACCGACGAGCGGCCCTGCAGCAGCGTGCGCACGTCGCCGAACCCATCGATCGTCACCTCGATCGCGTGCCGCAGCTCGCCGAGCTCCCATTCATCCTTGATCAACCGCAGCTCGGAGACCAGGCCGGTCAGCCGGCGGGCCTCGGCCGCCGATCCGTCCGGCAGCGTGTCGAGAGCGGGTTCGGGGGGCCCGCTGACGATCGCCCCGCCGAGCTCGCCGAGGCGCCCGGCGAGCTCCGCCGCCGGACGGCAGACGACGCCGAGCGCCTGCTCGCGCGCCTCCAGCGACGGCTGCGGACCGACCCACAGCTCTCCCCGCGCGGCGTCGGAATAGAACTCCGTTCCGGTCCGTCCCTCAGGGACGTCGAGATAGAGCACATCGCCCTCGCTCGAGACCGGGTCAAGGCACAGGACGCCGCCCGCCGACTGATCGCCGCTCAGATAGACGTAGTCGCTGCTCGCGCGGACCGGGTACACCACGTCGTCGTTGCGGGCGGGCGCCCGCCCGGAGGTGACGAGCGCCGGCACGTCGCAGCCGAGCTCCGCGCGCAGCGCATCGCGCCTCCGTCGCAGGATCTCCGGCGGCGGGGCCACCGCGACACCCGGGGAGGGCAGCGAGCCCCAGCCCTCCGACATGAATGCGACGAGGCGATCGGAGTAGGGGTCGTTGAAGCTCCACGCCGCGAATGGGTCGGGCGCGGGGCCCGATCCGTTCACGAGCCGAGCCGCTTCGGTCGGCGACCGCGTCTCGCTCATTTGCTCAGCCAGACGTTGCCCGGGTCACAGTTCAGGTCGGGCCACCAGAACGAGCAGTTATGCACCGAGCTGGAGTGATAGACCGCCCACTTGAGGTCGAACAGCGGCACGATCGCCGCATCCTTCATCGCGAATTCGTTCGCGGCCTGCCACCACTTCGTGGCCGTGGCCAGCGACGGGGCCGACAGCGCCTTGGCGACGTCGCTGTTGACGGTCGAGGACGTGTACCCGCCGAAGTCGTTCGACCCGGGGCCCGGCTGGGTGAGCAGCGGCACGATCGTCGAGCGACCGTTGTTGCCGAACCAGTCGGGCACCCAGCCGGGCGGGGCGATGTCCCACACGTCGCGCTTGGATGTGGCCGGGTTCTCCAGGTACTTGCCGTAGAAGTCCGACTGCGTGGCGGGCACGAGCTTGATCTTGAACCCCGCAGCGCCGAGGCTCGCCTGTAGCGACTGTGCCTCGGCGGGCATCGGGTCGGTCGTCGAGTACAGGAGCTTGAGCGTCAGGCCGTTCGGGTGACCGGCCCTGGCGAGCAGCTTCTTGGCCGCGGCCGGATTCCCGCCGCCGGTGTTCTGCGGGAACGGGTTGAAGTTGTTCACGTAGCCGACGTTGCCAGGCAGGACGACCTGAGAGGTCACCTTTGCGATCGAGGTGCCGCCGTTGAGCTGCACGAGCGCATTCTTGTTCACCGCCAGTGCCACCGCCTCACGGACCAGCTTGTTCTTCATCGGCCCGGCGTACTGATTGAGCGTGAGGTAGATGCCGAGGTCGACGTAGCCACTACCGGTCGGTCCGATCACGAGATTGGGGTCGTGCGAGGACTGCAGGCCCGGCAGTGACTGCGCCGGTGGCTGGACGTCCCATTCCATGTCCCCGGTCCCTGCCTGCAACTGCTGCTGGACGCTGGCGGCGGTCAGCCCCTCGGTGATCTTGATGTTGTTGACGTATGCCTTGACCCACGGGTCGGTGGACGCTTTCCACGCTGGGTTGCGCGCCAGCGTGATCGAACGGGTCGCGTTGTAACTCGTGATCTCGTACGCGGCATCCGACAGCGTGTGCGCGCGCATCTGGGCGCTGTCCGGAACGTACTTGTTGTACTCAACGGGACGCGCGGAGGAGAAGCCCAACGCGAGGATGTTGAGGAAGTCACTCGCCGGGCTCAGGAGGTGGAAGGTCACTGTGAGCGATCCCTTCGCCGCCACGCCGGCAAGCGAGTGACCGGCCGCGTAGGCATCGATCGCGGCTGCGGTCGGCTTCACCTTGGCGAAGCCGTCGCAGTAGGCCTTCATGCCGACAATCGTGTTGGTGTAGTAGCCGGGCGCGCCGACCGGTGAGGCGGGGTTGCAGAGCATCTTGAACTCGCGCACGAAGTCCGCGGCCGTCACCTGGCGCGCCGGCTTCGTGTTCCAGTCCACGCCCTTCTTGAGATGGACGGTGATCGTCTTGCCACCGTCAGTGATCCCGCCGTTGCTCGTGGTCGGGATCGTGGTCGCGATGTCCGGGACGAGCTTCGGGGGCGCCGGTGAGTTCGTCGGCGCCGGATAGGTGAACAGCTGACGCGTCCAGAGCCGCTCGAGGTTGGTGCTCACGGTGTAGTAGGCACTCACCGGGTCGAGGTTGAAGATGTCGCTCTGGCCGAGCATCGTCAGCGTGCCGCCACGCTGCGGAGTACCCGACGAGCCGGACGAACCCGATGACGTACCGGCTCCGCCCCCCGAGGTGCCGACGGTGGCGGTGCCTCCCCCGCCGCATCCCGCGACCGCGACCGCCGCGACCGCGGCAGCGGCAGCCCACAACGAACGTCGACCCGACATGAATCCTCCTCCTCCGTTGGATGCGCGCAGGATAATATGTCACACGTCACGCGGCGTCAACGCGGCAGGCCCGCGGTGCTGGGGAGTCGCCGCTGTGCTTGCATCCGGGGCGATGAGCTCCCCGCGCCCGGTCCACCTCACCGTGTTCCTGACGCCGAGTGGCTACCACGAATCGGGATGGCGGGTCCAGGACGAGGACCCTGAGGCGGCCGCGGGGGTCGGCAGCTTCTTCGAGGCGACCGCGCTTGCCGAGCGCGGGCTGCTCGACGCGGCGTTCATCGCCGACTCCAACGCGATCGCGGTGTTCCGGGCGAGCTTCTTCCCGCAGGTGCGCTACGACCCGATCACGTTGATGGCCGCGCTCGGGATGAGCAGCCGGCGGATCGGCCTGGTTGGGACCGCGACGACGACCTACAACGCCCCCTACGACCTTGCCCGCCGGCTGGCCACCGCCGATCACATCACCGGCGGGCGGATCGGCTGGAACATCGTGACCACCTACAACCGCGACGCCGCGCTCAACTATGGGCTCGACGCCCATCCCGAGCACGACGACCGCTACGCCCGCGCGGGCGAGTTCGTCGAGGTCGCGCGCCGGTTGTGGGACAGCTGGGACGAGGACGCGATCGTCGGCGACCGCTCGACCGGGGTCTGGGCCGAGACCGGCCGCATCCATCCGGCGGACTTCCACGGCGAGTACTACGACGTCGCCGGGGCGCTCTCGGTCCCGCGGCCGCCCCAGGGCCATCCCGTCCTCGCCCAGGCCGGCTCCTCACCGGCCGGGATCGAGCTCGCCGGCAAGGTCGCTGACGTCGTGTTCACCCCGCAGCCCACCGTCGAGGCCGGTCTGTCGTTCCGGGAGAAGATCGACGCGGCCGCGGCGAGGCACGGTCGCCCGGCGGGCTCGGTGCGCATCCTGCCTGGACTGGCGTTCGTGCTCGGCAGCACGGAGGCCGAGGCGGTGGCGCGCCGGCAGGCCCTCGAGGAGAGTGTCGATCCCGAGCTGCGCTGGCGCAACCTCGCGCACAACGCCGGCCTCGACCAGGACCGGATCGACCCGGCCAAGCCGCTCGATCCCGCGCTGGCCGCGACCGCCGAGAAGACGAGCTTCGCGCAGGTCATCATCGGACGCGCGATCGAGTCAGGCCGCCCATTCGGCGAGCTCGCGCAGACGATCACCGGGCTTCCGGGCGGCCTCGAGTTCACGGGGACGCCCGAGCAGCTGGCGGACCTGGTCGAGGACTGGGTGACGCGTGGCGGGAGCGACGGGTTCACGCTGCAGCCCACGACCTCGCCGCTGTCGCTACGGCTGTTCGTCGACCACGTCGTCCCGATCCTGCAGCAGCGGGGCCTGCACCGGCGCGAGTACACCGGGTCCACCCTGCGCGATCACCTCGGACTCGCCCGCCCGGCGGCCGGCGGGCGCTGAGCTCAGGCCCAGCGGCCGGCGGGCGCTGAGTCAGGCCCAGCGGCCGGGGCCGCCGCGCGTGCCGGCCGACCAGCGCGGGCGCCGAGGGGACGCCAACCGCCAGATCAGGAAGAGCACGGGGAACACCAGGAAGAACGGAGGGTGATGGCCGTGGTGCCAGGCGCCGGCCGAGGCCGCCATCATCACAAACAGGAGCGCGACGACCGGGAGCAACCAGCCCGGCCGGGCCCGCTGATGTTGGCGCGCGGGGACGCGCGCGTCCGGCTCATTCCGCGGAAGATCGGAGACGAGGACGCCAAGCTCACCGAAGGTCTTGGCCTCGTAGCAGCGCTCGAGTCGCTGCTGGAACTCGTCGAGATCGAGCCGGCCGTCGGCATGTCCGGTCCGAAGCTGGTCGGCGGTCTGTTCACGGTCGGAATCGGCGGCGCGTAGATGCGACTCGCGACCGGCGATGCGACCCCGGACTGACGAGGCGCTCATTGTGGTCTCCTTCGATGGTGTCGGTTGGCCGCGGGACGGGCCGCGACCCTACGTCGATCTCTCAAAGATATATCGAGACTGTTCGCATGTCAAGGCCGAGCCGGCGACGCGGTGTCCGGCGACTTGATCAGCTTCATCGTGATGTGGGAGTCGAGGCTCAGGATCGCGGGAGCGTTGCCCAGCCGGGTCGAGATGAACGTCTCGTAGCTCTCGATGCTGTCGGTCGCGACGCGCAGCAGATAGTCCGGCAGGCCGAACATGCGCCGGATCTCGATCACCTCGTCGAGCTCGGCGACGGCGCTCTCGAACGCCTCGAACGTGGCCCTGTCCTTGCGAGTGAGATCGACGTTGACGAGCACCTCGAAATCGCGCCCGAGGGCCGCGGGGTTGATCCGCGCGGTGTAGCCGAGGATCACACCGTCGCTCTCCAGGCGCTTGACGCGGCGCAGGCACGGCGCGGGGGTCAGCCCGACCCGGTCGGCGAGTTCGACGTTGGACAGACGCCCGTCGCGCTGGAGCTCAGCAATGATCCGTCGGTCAAGGGCGTCCATTGAGAGAATGATTGCGCAGCTGGAGGTTTCGTGAGAGACATTTGCTCTCGCGTTGCTGCGCCCCCGGCCTAATGTGTCGCCATGGGCATGAGCGATGCCGCCTCGACCTCCTCAGCCATGGCGCGATCGCCCCGGGAGGCGCTGCCCGAGCGGTGGGAGATCGCCCGCGCGGCGGCCGGGATCGCCCTGTACGCGGCTGCGTTCGGCTTCACCTTCGGCGCCGTCGCAACGAGCGCCGGCCTCGGCCTTCTGCAGATCGTGACGCTGAGCGTGGTGCTGTTCTCCGGGGCGTCCCAGTTTGCGCTCGTCGGTGTCCTCGCGGTCGGCGGCCCGGCCGCGGCCGCACTGTCCGCAGCGATGCTCCTGGGGTGCCGCAACGCGTTCTACGGTCTCCCCCTCACCCCCATCCTGCGCCCGCGCGGCCTCAAGCGTCTGCTGACCGCCCAGTTCGTGATCGACGAGACGACCGCGATGACCGTCGCCCAGCGGACGCCGCGCGCGGGCCGGTTCGCCTTCTGGGTGACCGGGCTCGGGCTGTTCGCCCTGTGGAACCTGGGCACGCTTGCGGGCGCGCTGGTCGGCGGTGGGATCAACACGTCGGCCTTCGGGCTCGACGCGGCGGCGCCCGCGATCTTCCTGGCGCTGCTGTGGCCGCAGCTGTCGCGCGCCCGCGGCCGCGCGGTGGCGCTGGCGGCGGTCGCGGTGACGCTCTCACTGATCACGGTCGCGCCCGCGGGGGTGCCGGTCATCGCCGCCGCCGGGGTGGCCGTCATCGCCGGGCTGCTCCCCGGCGCAGCGACTGCCGGCCGTTCTGAGCGGGAACGTTCTGGACAGGACCGTTCTGGACAGGAACGTTCTGAGGAGGCGGTCGTGTGAGCCTGTGGGTGACGATCCTCGCCGCGTCGGTCGGGTGTTACGGGCTCAAGCTCGCCGGGGTCTCGCTGCCCGAGTCGGTGCTCGCCGACCCGCGCGTTCAGCGTGTCGCCGGGCTGCTTCCGGTCGCGATGCTGAGCGCGCTCGTCGCCGGCGGCCTGTTCGCGTCTGGCCGGCACTACGCCGCCGACTGGCATCTGACCGCCGGGGTGGGTGCAGGGGCGGTTGCGCTATGGAGGGGCCGGTCGCTCGTCGTCGTGTTCGTGGTCGCAGTCGCGGTCACCGCGCTGCTGCGTGCCGTGGCCTGAGCGCCGTGACCGGGTAGTTCGCGGGGTATGCCAAGCGACGCGCAGAAACTGATGCAGGCGCTGCGATCGACGATCGCCGACGAGCACGTGCTCGCCGCGATCGCCGCGGTGCCGCGCGACCTGTTCGTGCCGGCTGAGCAACACGCGTCGGCGTGGGACGACGACGCGCTTCCGATCGCCGCCGGCCAGACGATCTCCCAGCCGACCGTCGTCGGCCGCATGTGCGAACTCCTCGGGCTGACCGGCCGTGAAACCGTGCTCGACGTCGGCACCGGATCGGGCTATCACGCCGCTGTCCTCAGCAAGCTCGCAGCGCACGTCTACTCGATCGAGCGCCATCCCGAGCTGACCGACGGCGCGCGCCGGGCACTCGACGGGGCGGGAATTCAGAACGTGACCCTGCTCAGCGGCGACGGGACGCTCGGCTACCCGCAGGCGGCGCCCTACGACGCGATCAACGTTGCCGCCCGCACCGCCCAACCGCCGCCGGCGCTCCTCGACCAGCTCGCCGTGGGCGGTCGCCTGGTGATCCCCCTGGTGGGGAGGGGACAGCACCTGATCCGGCTGCGGCGAACCGGCGCAGGCGTCGAGCGCGAGCAGTTCGAGAAGGTCAGCTTCGTTCCGCTCGTCGGCGAGTAGCCGAGGGCGAGGCGCCCACCCGCGGCCCGCGGCCCGGGCCCCGCGCGCCCGCACGGACCGGCGCGCCCCGCGCCCCGCGCGGCGTCTGCGTGTGTCACCTGAGGATTGATTATCCGGCCTCAGGTGACACACCCGGCGCTCGCGGCCACGAAATCCCGGAAAACACGAACAAACTTGATTCGATCAAGAAAAGGCGTCAGAGTGTTCGACGATGACCGATCGCGCGAATGAGGTGGCGTTGCGGGGCGCGGATCTGCGCGTCACGCGGCCGCGCCTCGCGGTGATGGCGGCACTCGAGCGCAGGCCGCACGCCGAGACGAGCACGATTATCGAGATCGTGCGCGAGGAGCACTCCGACGTCTCGCATCAGACCGTGTACGACGTGCTGGCGGCGCTGACCGCCGCCGGTCTGGTGCGCCGGATCCAGCCGCTGGGTTCGGTGGCCCGTTACGAGGCGCGCGTCGGCGACAACCATCACCATGTGGTGTGCCGCCGCTGCGGCGCGGTCGCCGACGTCGACTGCGCAGTGGGCACGGCGCCGTGCCTCGACCCGCTTGACGATCACGCGTTCGTGATCGACGAGGCGGAGGTCATCTACTGGGGCGTCTGCCCCGAGTGCCAGGAGTCCGCGCGCCCGACCGGGGCGCCCGAGCCGACAGAACCAAGAACCCGAGAGGAGTCCCGTGTCCGACGTGGCCGATAACCGCGATGCCGTCGAAGGCGAGATGAACGACCCGAGCGCCGCCCAGTGCCCGGTTGCTCATGGTCTCACCGATCCCCTTCAGGGCGATGCCAACCAGCAGTGGTGGCCTCATCGCCTCAACCTGAAGGTCCTGGCCAAGAACCCCGCGGTCGCCAATCCGCTGGGTGAGGACTTCGATTACGCCCAGGCATTCCAGAGCCTTGATCTGGCGGCGGTCAAGGCCGACATCGCCGAGGTTCTCACCACCTCCAAGGACTGGTGGCCGGCCGACTTCGGCCACTACGGGCCGCTGATGATCCGGATGGCGTGGCACAGCGCCGGCACCTACCGCGTCCACGACGGCCGCGGCGGCGCGGGCACCGGCCAGCAGCGGTTCGCCCCGCTCAATTCCTGGCCCGACAACGTGAGCCTCGACAAGGCGCGACGTCTGATGTGGCCGGTCAAGCAGAAGTACGGCCGCGCGCTGTCGTGGGCGGACCTGATCGTGCTCACCGGCAACGTCGCGCTGGAGACGATGGGCTTTGAGACCTTCGGCTTCGGCGGCGGTCGCGTCGACGCGTGGGAGCCCGACGACGACGTGTACTGGGGTCCGGAGACCGAGTGGCTCACCGACGAGCGCCACACCGGCAATCGCGAGCTCGACCGCCCGCTTGGGGCGACCGAGATGGGCCTCATCTACGTCAACCCCGAGGGGCCGCGCGGCAATCCGGATCCGGTCGCGGCCGGGCAGGACATCCGCCAGACCTTCGGCAACATGGCGATGAACGACGAGGAGACGGTCGCGCTGATCGCCGGTGGCCACGCGTTCGGCAAGACGCACGGTGCCGGACCGTCGGACAACGTCAGCCACGAGCCCGAGGCCGCCCCGCTGGAGATGCAGGGCCTCGGCTGGCGCAACAGCTACAAGTCGGGCAAGGGCCCGGACACGATCACCTCGGGGATCGAGATCACCTGGACCCAGACGCCGACCCAGTGGTCCAACCACTTCCTCGAGAACCTCTACAACTTCGAGTGGGAGCTTGAGAAGAGCCCCGCCGGCGCCAACCAGTGGGTCGCCAAGGACGCCGACGAGGTGATCCCCGACGCCTACGACGAGACCACGCATCGCCCCCGGATGCTCACCACCGACCTCGCGCTGCGCTTCGACCCGATCTACGGGCCGATCTCCCGTCGCTTCAAGGACAACCCCGATGAGTTCGCCGACGCGTTCGCGCGTGCCTGGTACAAGCTGACCCACCGCGACATGGGCCCGGTCGCCCGTTATCTCGGCCCCGAGGTCCCGAGCGAGGAGCTGCTCTGGCAGGATCCGCTGCCCCCGGCGCCCGCGCAGGTGATCGGCGATGCTGAGATCACCCAGCTCAAGCGGGAGATCCTCGCCTCCGGGCTCACCGTGTCCCAGCTCGTCGGCGCCGCATGGGCCGCGGCCGCGTCGTTCCGCGGCTCGGACAAGCGCGGCGGCGCCAACGGCGGCCGCATCCGCCTGGAGCCTCAGCGCAGCTGGGAGTCCAACAACCCGGCACAGCTGGCGACCGTCCTGTCCAAGCTGGAGGAGATCCAGCGGGCGAGCGCGACGCCGGTGTCGATCGCCGACCTGGTGGTGCTCGGCGGCTGTGCCGCGGTCGAGAAGGCGGCCGCCGACGCGGGCGCATCGGTGACGGTGCCGTTCACCCCGGGTCGCGTGGACGCGTCCCAGGAGCAGACCGACGTCGAGTCATTCGGATACCTGGAGCCACGTGCCGACGGTTTCCGCAACTACCTGGCCGAGGGCAACCGCCTTCCCGCCGAGTACCTGCTCATCGACCGGGCGAACCTGCTGAACCTCAGCGCGCCGGAGATGACGGTCCTCGTCGGTGGCCTGCGTGTGCTCGGCGCCAACCACGACGGCTCCTCGCTGGGGGTGCTGACCGCGACCCCGGGCGTGTTGACGAACGATTTCTTCGTCAACCTGCTGCACCTCGACACCACGTGGGTGCCCGCAACCGGCGACTCGAGCGCGTTCACCGGAACGGGCCCCAACGGCGAGAGCTGGACGGGCAGCCGGGCGGACCTGGTGTTCGGTTCCAACTCCGAGCTGCGCGCAGTCGCCGAGGTCTACGCCTCAGACGACGCGAAGGAGCAGTTCGTCCGTGACTTCGTCGCCGCGTGGGACAAGGTCATGAACCTCGACCGATTCGACCTGGCCTAGATCTCCGCCGGCCGGGGCGGCCTGCGCAGGCCGCCCCGGCGCGTGCGACTAGCCTGAATCGGCGTGCGCCGATTGTCGAGGCTCCTGCACCGCCGCCCGCCACTCGTCGCCCCGCCGGAGCTGATCGATCAGCCGGAGCTCGCGTTCGGAATCGCGGTCGGATCTGAGCCGGCCGGCTGGACGGTGACGGCCTACGGTTCCGACGGACGTCGACTCGGACGCCCGCTGAAGGGACTCTCGGACCCGGCCACGACGACGCTCACCGCGACCGTCGAGCGGATCCGGGACAGGGCCGAGCGGGAGCGTCTGGCGGCCGCGTGGGTGCAGGCCTGCCGCGCCGGCGTCACCAACGCTGACGTCCTCATCGGGTTCTCCGAGGCGGCGGCGCAGATCGCCGCGGCCGCGCCCGCCGAGTAGTCCGGTGCTCAGCCCTTCCTGGCGGTGAGCACCGCGGCGGCGAGACCCTTCGCCGCCTTCGCGTGGGCGAGCGGCGAGCTGAGGCCGAGCGCGTCCTCGTCGAAGCGCAACAACGAATACGGCGTCTGCGCGCCGGCGACGGTCGCACCGCGACGCGCGTCGGGCGAGAGGATCAGCGCGCCGGCGCGGGCCGGGTGTCCGCTCGCCTCACCGCTGCGAGTGAACGCGATCACGAGCACGCCGTCGTGCTTGTAGGCCCCCGAGTGCAGGATCTTCGGGACCCAGGTCCTCAGGAACGCGTTCTCGGCGGCGAGGCCTGACGGGCTTCCGGCGGGGCAGCCCTCCGGTGTCGTCGGCGTGGCCGGCGTCGTGGCGGTGGTCGGCGTCGTGGCGGTGGTCGGCGTCGCACTGGTGGCCGCCGCCGCTCCCGTCGTCGCAGTCGTCGTGCTCTCGACGGCAGGGGTTGTGTTGACCGTGACGGTCGTCGAGGGGGTCGTCGCCGTCGTCGTCGTGGCAGCCATCGTCGGATCGCCGTCGGCGCACGCGTCGGGAGCGAGGTAGGCGAACGCCGGCGTCTTCGACGGATGCGCGAGCGCCTTCGGCAGCTGGCTCAGATCGACGTCGTCGCTCGAGCAGTCGCCGAGGTCGAGCAGTGAGTGGAAGTAGATGAACGGGTTGTGGCGCGTGTCGTAGCCGGGCTCCGCGCCGGTGGGCAGCACGTTGTCGGCGGCACCCGAGTTCGGATGCACGCACGTCTCCTTGCCCATGTCGGCAACGTAGGCGCCCCAGGTCGCGCCTGATGCCGTGACCTGGTCGCCGATCGTGAGCGCGGTGTCCGGATAGACGCATCCCCTGCCCGGCACGTCGCCCGCCGTATTCGCCACCGCCGTGGTCGGGAAGTCGACGTAGGAGGTGCAGCCGAGCTTCGTGTCGTGGTTGGGCGCCTGGCCGCTCACTGCCGCCAGCTGATCGGCGAGCTCGCCGTCGCCGAGGGTCTTGTAGCCGCTCAGCAGCGTGCCCTTGCGGATGAGTGAGTGCAGCGCGGTGAGGGTCGACCTGTGCCCGAAAGCCGCCCTGTAGCTTGGCGCTGAGAGCACGATCTCGAACACGTGCTTCAGCTTGGGCACGTCCGACTTCTTCCTGACATGGCCGGTGGAGCTCGGCGTGGCCGAGGTCGTCGAGGTGGGAGTCGGCGCGCTTGTCGAGCCGCTCGAGACAGGTACCGAGGTCCCGGGCAGCGATGAGCTGCCACCCCCGCCAGAGCCGCCCCCGCCTGAGCCCCCGCTCCCGGAGCCGCCGCTCCCCGACCCACCGAACGCGCCACTGCCCGACCCGCCGCCCGCATGCGTGTTCGCGTGGGTGCTCGAGGGCGTCGTCGCCGCGGACGTGGTTGCCGCCGCGGGCGCGTGGGGCTTGTCGCGCAGCGCGGCGAGCGCCGCCAGCTGGACCGGAGAGCGGCCACCGGTGCCGTGCAGGATCACGAACGTCGCCAGGCCGGAGACGATCGCGATGAGCGCCAGCGCGGAGCGACTGAAGCGGATGTCGGGGAGCCGGCGCATCGCTTCAGGCGACCCGCGGCTCCAGTGGTGAGGCGCATTGGGAGCAGAACGCGGCGCCGCGGGCATGAGCGATTCCGCAGCTCGGGCAGTGGCCGCCGATCGAGCGATCGCCGGTGTCGAGCAGGTATCCGATCTGGGCAAGCTCGATGTCGATCCGCTGAAGTGCCGCCGCTTTCTCGATCAGGACCTCGAGCGTGATGTGGTCACGGACTGCCATCTCGTAGAACAGGCCGCCAAGCTCGGACTGCATGAGCGCGAAGCGCTCGGTCAGCCGCTCGCGCTGGGCGAGCAGCTCGGCGCTCTTGGTCTCGGTCTCCACGGTGGGGGTGGTGGGCGCGGATGCGGTGGTGCGACCGAGCAGCTTCACGGGACCACCACCGTTCCGGGCAGGTTCTGCTGAGACTTCACGTAGCTCTTCCCCTTTGACTTCTGCACCTTCTCGGTCGCCTGCGCGCCGGCCTGCTTCTGGGCCTGGCTCGGCGGCTTGGCGGAGATCACGGTGCCGCCCGGGATGCTCGTGCTCGTGCTCTTGGTCGCGTGGTGCGAGCCCCTGGCCCCCGAGCCCTTCTTGGAGCTCTTGGCCTTGCCTGCGTTGCCCGCCGCTCCCGAGTTCCCGCTCGTCGCGGCGCCGCCGGTGCTCCCGGCGGTGCTCCCGGCGGTCGTCGAGGTCGCGGCGTCAGCGTTCGCAGCCTGGCGCTCGAGCACCAGCGCGTGGATGAGCTTTGCGTTCCCATTACCCGAGGAGCGCTCGGCGACGACACCCACCGCCGCCGCAACCGGGACGAGCGCCAGCGCCACCGCGAGGCCGAGTCCGCGGGCCCGCGGCCCTGCCTGGCGCACCGGACGGGCGACCGTCACCGCGCGCCGCGTGCGCGAGCGAGCGGTCAGCTCGCTCAGATATCGCGCGGCCGGATCCTCGACGTGGCGGCGATGGGCGCCGCACACAACGCAGTAGCGCTGCTCCTCGTCGACGGGAGCGTTGCACTCGTCGCACTGCGTCGGCGTGGCGGGCGCCGCGTGGACCGCGGTCACCGCGGCCTCCGGATCGTGCCCGTTCTCTGGCGAATTCACGATTGCCTCCTCATGAGCACTAATGGACGATGGCGGGAAGCGCGGCGACGGTGAGCCGCGCATCTGACAGAGGGCCTCTGACGGGGACACGGACAGAAAGCGTCTTCTGACTGCCGAGATGGGGGACGATCAGCTCGCCGGCGGCCACGAACCGGCCGCCGCGCTCCGCGACTGCGTAGATGGGCATCTGGTACTGCGGGACCGTCGAGCTGTTGCGCAGCGCCACTTCGAGCACAGCGCCACCCCGCGTGTGCTGAGTGGCGGTCACGCGCGCGGCGATCGTCGGAGCACTCGCGCCCGCTGAGGTGGCGGGCGACGGGCGGGCGCCGACGAGCGCGAACGGGTGCGCTCGAGAGGGCAGCTTCGCCGTGGTGGTGAACACCCAGGTGAGCGAGCCGCCGGCGGCGATGCGCGGCAGGTGAGCGTCGTAGTAGGAGAGCTCCTGCGTGGAGTGGGCGTTGACGTCGACGCGGCGATCGCCGCGAGAGCTCACTCCGACCGAGATCGGCAGGTCCATCACCGCGCTCGACTGCCGGTTGTGCACGGTGACCACGAATGTGTGTGCTCCCGGCGAGGAGAGCAGCGACACCGTGCTCACCGCGACCGCGGACCCGGCGGAGCGCACGACGGTCTTCTGCTCGGCGGTCCGGATCCGCGCCGAGTTGAGCTGCAGGCGCGCCGCCTCGTCCTGCGTCGTCGCACAGCCGGCGAGCGTCACGAGCACACCCGCTGACGCCAGGGCGGCACACACGCCACGCGCCATGGTCGGTCGGTCAACCGAACGCACCACTGATGTAGTCCCGGGTTCGCTGCTGGCGCGGGTTTCCGAACAGCGCGCCGGCGCTGCCGTACTCGACGAGCTCGCCGAGGTACATGAAGGCGGTGTGGTCGGCGATGCGGAACGCCTGCTGGAGGTTGTGGGTCACGATCACGACCGCGACCTCCTCGCGCAGCTTCACGACGAGATCCTCGATCACCTTGGTCGACTGCGGGTCGAGCGCCGAGCACGGCTCGTCGAGCAACAGCACCTCCGGCCGAGCCGCGAGCGCGCGGGCGATGCAGAGCCGCTGCTGCTGACCACCGGAGAGCCGCAGGGCCGGGTGGTCGAGATTGTCCTTGACCTCCTCCAGGAGACCGGCGCGGGCAAGCGCGTCCTCCACGGCAGGGCGGAGCGCCCCCTTGCCCGGCCGCCGCCGCGCCTGCTCGCGCAGCACATAGGCGATGTTGTCGAAGATCGACATCGGGAACGGGTTGGGCTGCTGGAAGACCATCGTCACCCGGCGCCGCAGCGCGGTCGGCTCGAGCGTCGCGATGTCGGTTCCGTCAAGCGTGATCCGGCCGCTCAGCGACGCGGACCGGGTGAGCTCGGTGAGCCGGTTGAGCGAGCGCAGCAGCGTCGTCTTGCCGCACCCGGACGGACCGATCAGTGCCAGCACCTCGCCCTGGCGAATCGGCAGTGAGACCGTCTTGACCGCGAACTTGTGCCCGTACGCGATTGAGACCTCGTCCACGTGCATGCGGTCGATCGTCGGCACGATCTCGCGCTCGGTGCGCTTGGTGGTAATCAGCGGCGTGCCGTTCTGCTGGGCCGGCGGCTGGGCGATGGCGGGCGCGGGAGCCGGTGCGGCTTGGCGGTTGGTCGGCCAGGACTTCAACGTCGTCCCCGGTGTGAGCCGGCGCACGGGTGGCGGTTGTCTTGACTCCATCTGTGTCAGCTCCATCGAAGCTCCCTTGAGCGGCGGGCGAAGATGTCGACGATCAGGTTGAGGGCGAGGACGATCAGCAGCAGCACGAACGCCGCGGCGTAGGCGAGCTGGGGGTGGTTCAGATCTCCGGTCGGCGCGTTGTCGTAGATGTAGCTCGTCATCGTCGAGCCGGTTCCGCGCAGGATCCCGAGCAGCGGCACGTGGCCGATCCCCTGCAGGACCTGCGTGTCCCCCATCAGCAGCAGGATGATCGTGGTGTCGCCGATCGTGTGGCCGAAGCCGAGCATCGACCCCGTGATCACCGACGGCCGCACCGAGGGCAGCAGCACCCGGCGGATCGTGGAGATCTTGCTCTTGCCAAGTGCGTAGGAGGCCTCGCGCACATGGTTGGGGATCGCCTGCAGGCCCTCTCGAACGGTGGCCACGACGTAGGGCAGCGCGACGAACAGGAGCATGATGCCCGCGACGAAGCAGGACTTTCCGAACACGATCCCGCTGTTGATCGCCGACAGGAAGCCGGTGACCTTCGTCTGGAAGATGAGCAGGCCGAACAGCGCAAGCACGATCGACGGCGTCCCCGCGAGCATCTCGACGGTCGACTCGACAAGCCGAGCCAGCAGCTTGGGCCGGCCGTACTCCACGAGCCACACCGCGACGCCGACCCCGATCGGCCCGGCGAGCGAGAGCGAGAGCACACCGACGATCAGCGTCCCGAGCAGCGGGTCGAGGAAACCGCCGCTGCCCTTCTGGGTGTCGGAGACCTTCGGATTGGTCCAGATCAGATCCGGATGCAGGTAGCGGATCCCCTGGACCGCGAGGAACACGACGATCGCCAGCGCGATCACGCAGAAGAGCACCCCGAGCGTCCACGCCAGCGCCAGGCCGAGACGGTCGGTCAGGCGCCACGAACTGCTCGACTCGCGCGGGCCGCGCCGTTCGCCGGCCTTCCGCGGCGCGGGCGACGGGGCAGAGACACCTGGTGCGCTCGCGCTCATACCAGACCGCCCACGTTGAAGTGGCGCTTCTGGGGCTGCTTGGCCGCCCAGCCGGCAAGCGAGAGCGACACCGCGGTGATCAGAAGCACCGCCGCAAACGCGAACAGCGTCTCCTTCATCGGCGGTGAGGTGATCTCGTCCTTGTAGAGCAGGATCGACGCCGCGACCCCGCGTGACGGCTCGAAGAAGAAGATCAGCCCGTCGAACGGGTTCGGCGCGAACGCAGCCGTTCCGGCGACCATCACCAGCATCACGGACTCGCCAATCGCGCGAGCGGTCGCAAGCACGGTGCCCGCAACGAGCGCGGGGCGCGCGGACATCACCGCGATCTTCCAGAAGGTGCGCCAGCGGTTGACGCCGAGCGCCAGCGATCCCTCGAGCCAACTGCGTGGAACCGACCGCAGACCCTCGGCGAAGATCGCGATCATGATCGGCGAGATCATCACCGTGAGGATCACCACGCCTGCCAGCAGGCTGTAGCCGCCGAGCGAGATCACCGGGGTGACGGAGGCCTTCTCGGACTGGGTGATCAGGTGGTTGCCGATGAACGGGACGACGACGAGCACCCCGATCAGCCCGTAGATGACCGACGGCACGCTCGCCAGCAGCCGGATCACCGGCTCGAGCACTCGCTGCAGCCAGCCGGGCGCGAACTCGACCATGAACACCGCGACGAACAGCGAGCACACGAACGACAGCACGACCGAGATGGTCGTGGTGAGGATCGTGCTCCAGATGATCGGCCACGTCCTGACCAGCAGGTTGGAGGCGCGATTGTTATCGCCGGCCGTGAAGATCGCCTGAAGCTGCTGATCGGCGTTCCCGCCGGTCCCGAAGAAGTGCAGGCCGTTGTGCGTGAACGACGGCCACGCCTCCTTCAGGATGAACGCGAGCATCGCCAGGAGCACGAACACCACCAGGCAGACGAGCGCGCCGAGCCCGAGCTCGGCGCGCTTGTCCTGATCGGTTGCGGGCTCCTCGTAATCGAGGAACTCGTCGTCCATCAGCGGATCACCAATGTCAGTCCGTGACCGGATGTCCGGCTCCTACCGCTTGTTGAACGCGGCGACTGCGCCGGCCTTGTCGATGACCTCGCCCGCGGTCTTGCTCGTGCGGACCCACTCCAGGAACTTGATCACCTGGCGGTTGGTCTTGCCGGTCGGGACGACGCCCCAGTCGTAGCGGTAGAGCGGGTAGCTCTCCTTGCGGATGTTCGTCGCGGTGCAGCTCACACCGTTGACCGAGAGCTTCTTCACCGGGGGGCCCGAGTGCGACAGGCCGACGTAGCCGATCGAGTTCGGGTCCTTGCCGATGCCGATCTGGACCAGACCGTCGGAGGTGTCCTGCGCGACGTCGGAGGCCTGCGTGGCCCCGCCCAACACCGATGACTGGAAGAACGTGTACTGCCCGGCGGCCGAGTTGCGGCCGATCGGGTCGATCGTCGTCGAGAGGCTCGAACCACCGACCTGGCTCCAGTTGGTGTCGACCCCGAGGAACACGTTCTTCAGGTCCGTCATCGAGATGTTCGTCAGCGAGTTGGCACGGTTGACGCCGATGCACAGGCCGTCGAGGAACAGCTTCACGTAGGTCGTGCCGGCATCCGAGGGCAGCGGCGGACGGGTGTTGATGGCGAACTGCGAACGGCCCGCCTGCACGTCCTTGACGCCGGCGTTGCCGCCGTCGGCGATGTACTTGAAGTGAATCGACTTATTGATCTGGCTGTAGGACTTGAACAGCTCGAGCATGTACGGCTGCGCCGCGCTGGAGCCGGACCCGGTGAGAGTGGTCGCGGACGCGGCAGCGGGCACCGCGACCATCGTCGCGGTCACTCCAGCGGCGGCCAGCAGCTTCATCGGGGGCTTGCGAAACGGTGTCTTCACGTGGTGTCTCTTTCTGATCTGAGGACGCTCAGCGAGCTGAGCTCTTGGATGCATTGGTGGTCCGCTTCTTCGAGCTCGCCTTCGTGGAGCTCCCTGCCTTCTTGCTCGCCGGCTTGCTGGTCGCGGCCGCCGGCTTGGGGGCCACATTGGGGACGACCGGGCAGGCCTTGGCCTGCCGCAGTGCGAACGGCCCGTCCTGCGCGCCCGACCAGTCGGTCACGATCAGCTGCACACGCGCCGTCTGGATGGCCGGCGTCCCAGCTCGGAGGGTCTCGCCCTTCGCCGGCGTGGGGAGGTGCTTGCAATAGTCCTGTACGAGATCGATCGTGCCGTCGACGTAGTAACCGCCGGTGATCTCCGAGAGATAGGTGCCGGTGTTGCAGTTGATGCCGTTGGAGGGCTGCGCCCCCTCACACGTGACCGTCTCGGTCGGACTCGGGGTCAGGTTGTCCGTCTCCAGGACGAGCGGCGCCGGAGCGTAGTCCTGGATCGCGGCGTTGTCGTCACCCGCCTGGTAGGCGATGACGGTGTAGGCGACGATCCCGCCGTTGCAGGTGAAGCTGTAGTCGAGCAGGTTCGGCTCTTTGGCCTTCCTCGCCCCCGAGTCGGGCTTCAAGCTGCCCGAGCAGCTCGTAAACGACGCGGGCGTGGGGGCCGCCGCGTCGGACACCGCCGGGACGACGCACGCGCCGGCTCCGACGCAGACCGTCGTCAAGGCGGCGCGCCTCAGCGTGCCGCGGAGAAGTCGATAGCCCAACTGATCCTCCTGTGTGTTTGTCTTTCCGGGGGTCCCGGCCGGTTGCGCGGGCGGTTGAGCGGCCCTTGCTCCCAGCACCCCGCGGACGGAGCCGACGTTTCTGCTGAAGCGCATTATCTCTATGTCCTTAATCGACTTTGCGCTTGCGTCGTCGGCGCGATGGAGGTGTGACGCCTCCGATCGCGCTCGCCCTCTGCGCTCTACTTCATGAACTCTAGTGAGTTTGTCAAGTAAGTGACGGAGAGGCGTTTTGACGAGTCCGCAGAGGGGTATCGGCGGGCGCCGCCGGCCTGACGCGTGGTTGGGGCAGGGCGCGCGGGGCAGCTAGGTTTGAACTGATGTCTGCGCGGTTTGCGACCAATTTCGTGGTGCTGCTGCTCGGCGCGGCGGTGCTCGTCCTGCTGTTCGCGTTCGGCCGGCCGGTGACCGGATGGGTGGCCGTCGGCGGCGGCGCGACCGCGATCGTGATGGCCCTCTACAGCTTTGCGATGCCGGCGCAGGGCGTCTATCAGCGCGTCGCCGACCCGGTCATCGTCGCCGTTGGGACGTGGGCGATCGTCGCCGCTCGCGTGATGAACGACCGCTCGATCTGGCTGGTGTTCTCGGCGGGCGCCGGGTTGCTCGCGCTCGGTGCCCTCGGGCTGGTGGTTCGGGAGATCGACCTCGCGCGGGGCCTGCGCGTCGGCGAGTGCTGGATCGGACCCGATGAGCTCGCACGGCTGTCAGCGATGCCGCGGGGTGAGGAGGTGAGGCGATGAAGCGCAAGGGCCCACTCGCCGCCAGTTACTGGTCTGCCGTGCTGCTCGTCGTCTGCGCGCTCGTTCCGTTCCTCGGCCTCAGCTCGGCGCTCGGCCCGCTGCTGCCGACGCTGGAGCAGGACATCCACCTCTCCAGCCAGGCGCTCGAGCTGACGCTCGGCATGTCCAACGCGGCCTACGCCCTCGGTACGGTGCTCGCCGTTCAGCTGGCGGTCCACTATCCCCAGCGCCGGCTACTGGTCGTCTATGCCGCGATGTTCACGCTCGGCTCGGTGATGGCCGCCACCGCGATCACCCCCGGCCTGTTCATCGCCGGCCATGTCGTGCAGGGGCTCTTCACCTCGATGATGCTGATCGGGGCCGCCCCGGCACTGGTGCTCGGCTGGCCGAGCAGTCGCCTGCCGACCACCGCGATGGTGATGAACTTGGGCATCTTCGGCGCCGTCGCCGCGGGCCCGTTCTTCGGCGGCCTCCAGGCCCAGGCGCATGCGTGGCGGCCGATGTTCTGGATCGTCTGCGGGATCGGAGTGACGGCGCTGCTGCTGAGCCTGCTCACGTTCGAGGACACCCCGGCGCAGGCGCCCGAGGCGCCGCGCGACTGGTGGGCGATCGTGCTCGCAGGGCTCGGCTGTTCGGCGGCGTTCTTCGGCGCCTCCGAGCTTCAGACCCACCCGATGGTGTCGCTGGTCGTGCTCGCGCCGCTGGTGGCCGGTGCGCTGCTGTTGCTCACGCTCGTCCTGCACCAGATCAGCGCGCGCAACCCGCTGATGCCGATGGCGCAACTGCTGACGACGTTCTGCGTGCCCGCGGTGACGATTGCGGTGGCCGCGGGCGCCGCTTCGATCCCGCTGATCGAACTCGCCCAGCAGGCGTTGATGAGGACGGCGTCGCCGATCCATCTCGGGGTTCTGCTGTTGCCGTTTCTCGGTGGCGCGCTGTTCACCGCACTCCTCTTCGGGCTGCTCGTCAAGACCCGCCTGATTCCACTGCTTGCCTGGTCGGGGCTGGTGGCGGTCGCCGGCGGGGCGGCGGTGCTCACCGGCATGGCGACCGGACCGCAGTCGCTCGTGCTCGTTGGCTCCGGCCTGGTCGGCCTCGGGGTCGGCTCCTCGGTCGCGCCGGCGCTGTTCGCGGTCGGTTTCACCCTCCACGCTCCCCAGCTCCCGCGCGTGTTCGCGATGCTCGAGCTGCTGCGGGGCGCTGCCGCCTTCGCCGCCGGCCCGATCATCCTGCACTTCGCCCAGACCGTCGGCCCCACCCCGCAGCAGGGCATAGGCAAGGCGGCTTGGCTGTGCTTCGCAATCGTCTGCGCGGGCGCGCTCGTCTCGGCCTACATATTCATCCTTGGCCGTGGGCGGCTGCAGAAGCCCGATATCGCCCATTGGGAGGAGACCGGCGAGCCCGCGTGGTACTCACCGCCGTTGTTCGCCGGGATCCGGACGCCGCGCGGGGCCGTCGAGCACGGCAACCACAACGGCCGGGCCGTCAGCGGGGCGCGCTAGGTGTAGGCCGACTGCCCGCGGACGCGCGCGTCCTTCGCCTGCGAGGACTCGAGCAGCCTCTGCTGGAAGGCGAGCATCGCGGCCGTGCGCTCCGGGTCGCCGGCGGCGAGGATCCGCATCGCGAGCAGCCCCGCGTTGCGGGCATTGCCGACGCCGACGGTCGCCACGGGCACTCCCGCGGGCATCTGCACGATCGACAGCAGCGAGTCCATTCCATCGAGATGAGCGAGCGGGACAGGCACGCCGATCACCGGCAGCGGGGTGGCCGAGGCGAGCATCCCGGGCAGGTGTGCGGCGCCGCCGGCCCCGGCGATGATCACCCGTAGCCCCCGCTCGTGCGCGTGCGTTCCGTACTCGAGCATGTCCCGCGGCGCGCGATGCGCAGACACGACGCGGATCTCGTGGACGATGCCGAACTCGCTGAGCGCGTCGGCCGCCGCCTGCATCGTCTCAAGGTCGGAGTCCGAGCCCATCACGATGCCGACCTCGACCGGCCGCGCAGCGCTCACGCCGCCCCCTCGAGAATCCTCGCGGCACGCCACGCGGTCTGGCGAGCGGCGGCGCGGTCTCTGCCCAGAGCGGTCACGTGGCCGAGCTTACGGCCCGGGCGGGCCTGCTTGCCGTACAGGTGGATGTGCGCGCCGCCGACCCCGAGCGCCTCGCGGAGCCGGTCCCGCGGATCGGAGCCGTCAGCGGGACCGATCACGTTGACCGTGACCGCGGCCGGCGCTCGCAGCCGCGTCTCCCCCAGCGGCCAGTCGAGCGCCGCCCTCAGGTGCTGCTCGAACTGCGAGGTCACGGTCGCCTCGATCGTGTGGTGCCCGGAGTTATGCGGGCGCAGCGCGAGTTCGTTGACGAGCAGGCCCTCGGGAGTGAGGAACAGCTCGACAGCCGCGAGGCCCGTGGCGCCGATATGCGAGACGATTCCGCGTGCCAGCTCGCACGCCTGCAACGCGTGCTGCTCGCTGATCTCGGCAGGGCACACGAGCTCGCGCAGCATCGCGTCGCGCTGAACGGTCTCGACGACGGGGTAGGTCGCCATGGTCCCGTCGGAGGTGCGGGCGACCTGGACGGCGAGCTCGCACTCGATCGCGAGCGCGGGCTCCAGCAGCGCGCCGTCGGGCAGCTCGGTGAGGTAGGCGGCGCCCTCGGACTCGGTGGTCGCGACGACCACACCACGGCCGTCGTAGCCGCCGCGCGGCGCCTTCATCACGACCGGCCAGCCGTAGCCGGCGGCGAACTCGATCAGATCGATCGCCGTGCGGGCATGGGCGAACGGCGGCACCGGAAAGCCGGCGGTCGCCAGCTCACGGCGCTGATGGAGCTTGTCCTGGGCGAACAGCTTCGCGCGGGCGCTCGGCACCAGCCGATGGCCGGCACGCTCGAGTGCGGCGAGGTGGACGGGGTCGATCCCCTCGAACTCGAAGGTCACGACGTCGACCTCCTCAGCGAACGCCTCAAGCACCGCGAGCTCGTGGTGGTCGCCGATCTGTGCCCGTGCACCGGCGCGGACGGCGGCGTCGCCTGATGATGACGCGAGCACCGTGACGTCGAGGTCGAGTGCGATCGCGGCCTCGAGATCCATCCGGGCCAGCTGCCCCGCACCGAGGATCCCCACGTGGGCCCCCTGTCGCGCAGACCCGTCGGGCGGTCGGTGGTTGGCGGCCTCGAGCACGGCGTCAGCCTACGCGGCGCGGCGCCGAAGAGTTCTCACATCTATGGCTGAATAGGTTCATACGAATTGTTATATTTGGTCAGCGCGGTTGACCTGATGATGAATCGAGAAGAGCTCACCAATCTGATTGCCGACGGCCGGCGCCGCAAGCTGGACGATGCGGCACTCGCGGATGCGGTCCTGGCGCTCGCCGAGGCCGACGCGACATGGGCCAAGGCCCTCAGCCATCCGGCCCGCGGAGGCATCATCCGGCTGATGCGCAGCAACGGCACGCTCAGCCCGGTCGTCGCCGCGCGTGAGCTCGGTCAGTCGGTCGGCGCACTCGCCTACCACTTCCGTCAGCTGCACAAGCTCGGCTTCATCGAGATCTGCGATGAGATTCCGCGCCGAGGCGCGACCGAGCACGTCTATCAGCTGTGCGCGCCGCCGGTCGTCTACGTGGCGGAACCCGCCTGAGCCTCGTGCACGATCGCGCGCGTCTCGATCAGTAGCCGCGACAGCTCCTCATAGCGCTCGTTGCCCAGCAGTTCACGCAGGCGCGCCACCAGCTCACGCTCGCGCGCCAGCCCGACCTCGGCCATCGCGCGACCCGCGTCGGTGACGAACAGACCGACGCCGCGGGCCGAGCCCACCCACCGCTCGAGCATCCCGAGTTTCTCCAGCCGCGTCGCGACCTGACTGATCGCCTGCTGCGACTTCGGCATCCGCCGCGACATCTCCGCGATCGTGATCCGCGGCTCAGCGAGCACTGCGGTCAGCATCCCGCTGGAGGGCAGCGTCAGCGGCGTGCCGGCAAGCGCCGCCCCGCCCATCAGTTCGATGTAGGTCGTCGTCACCCACAGGAGATCGTTGAGCTGGTCGCGGTGGGGCAGCGCCGGCTCAACCCATGCTCTTCGCTCCCCCCTCAGAACCCCGCAAGAAGCTGACACTGCTCGCGGTCTGCCTCGGCACGTTCATGCTGCTGGTCGACCTCACGATCGTGGTCGTCGCGCTGCCGGCTCGGGTCCCGAGCTCGTGATCTTCCGCGCGCTGCAGGGAATCGGCGGTGCGACCATCTTCGCGACCTCGCTCGCCCTGCTCGCCCAGCCTTCCACGGGCGCGAGCGCGGGATGGCGTTCGGGACCTGGGGCGCCGTGGTCACCCTGGCGGGCGCGGGGACCGGTCCTCGGCGGCCTCTTGGCCACCGAGCTCTCCTGGCGACCGATCTTCTTCGTCAACCTCCCGTTCGGAATCATCGCGATCATCGTCACCCTGATCGGAGTCCAGGAGTTCCGGCCGCCGCACTCGCGCCGCATCGACATCCCGGGGTTCGCGCTGTTCACGCTCGGGCTCGTCGCGCTCGTCTACGGCCTGATCGAGTCCGGCCGCCCCGGCTGGGGCTCGACGCGGGTGATCGTGTCGCTCGCGGCTGCCGCGGCTTCACTCGGGACCTTCCCGATCCTCGAGCGTGCGCGGCGCGAGCCGATGTTCGACCTTGCGCTGCTGCGCAAGCCGACCTTCGTCGGCGGCCTGGTCGGCGCGTTCGGGATGAACGGCTCGCTCTACGCGATGCTGCTCGAGCTCGTCATCTACCTACAGGACGGCCTGCACGAGTCGGCGCTCGGCGCCGGCGCCCGCCTCGTCGTCATCACCGCCGGATCGATGATCAGCATCTGATCCTCGGCTTCGCTGTCGCTGTCGCTGTCGCTGTCGCCGGCGCTGGCAGCGGCATGGTGAACCCGCCGCTGGCCTCGACCGCGGTCGGCGTCGTCCCCCCCAAGGACGCGGGCATGGCGTCGGACATCAACACGACGTTCCGCCAGATCGGGATCGCCACCGCGGTGGCTGCGCTCGGCTCGATCTTCGCCGGCAAATGGGGGCGCGACCCCGGCGACGCTCACCGCGCACTATGCCTCGGCGCTGAACACGCTGCTGCTGGTGGGCGCGCTGGTTGCGCTGGGCGCAGGCGCGCTCGCGATCGTGCTCATCCGCCTGAGCGACTTTCACGCAGGGCGAGGCCGCTGAGGCGTCGGCGCCCGAGCAGGAGGCGGTCGCCGCCTGACCCGGCGGATTCTGAAGGAGGCGAGGCACCGACGAGGGCGGCTGGGCATCTCACGCGACCCATGGTGGCGTGAGATGCCCAGCGCCGGTCGGCGTCTAGGACTCGTACTCGTAGAAGCCGCGGCCGGCCTTACGGCCGTGATGGCCGGAGACGACCATCCGCTTGAGCAGCGGCGGCGGCGCGTACTCAGGGCGCTTGAACTCCTCATACAGCGAGTCGCACACCGCGTACAGGACGTCGAGGCCGATGAAGTCGCAGAGGGTGAGCGGCCCCATCGGATGCCCGCAGCCCAGGCGCATCCCCTCGTCGATGTCCTCACGGGTGGCGAAGCCGTCCTCGTACATGCGCACCGCTGCCATCAGGTACGGGACCAGCAGCATGTTGACGATGAAGCCCGAGCGGTCCTTGGTCTGAATCGGGCGCTTGCCGATCCCTGACGCGAACGCCTCGGCGACGGTGACCGTCTCCGGCGCGGTGTCGAGCGCAACCACGACCTCGACGAGCTTCATCACCGGCACCGGCGAGAAGAAGTGCAGCCCGAGCACCCGGTCGGGGTGGCGCGTCCAGGAACCGATCTCGGCGATCGGGATCGAGGACGTGTTCGAGGCCAGAAAACGGGCGTCGGGCAGCCGCTCGTCGAGCGTCTTGAACAGCTTCCCCTTGACGCGGGGGTCCTCGACGACCGCCTCCATCACGCCGTCGACGCCATCGAGATCGTCGAACGAGGTCGTGTAGACGATCCGCCCCTTCAGCGTCTCGGCCTCGTCGGCGGTCATCTTCCCGCGCGAGACCGCGCGATCGGTTGACTGCGCCAGGCGCGAGCGCGACCGCACCAGCGGCGCCTCCTCGGGCTCGTACACCGTGACGTCGACGCCGGCGGCCGCACACGACTCCGCGATCCCGGATCCCATGAAGCCCGCGCCGACGACCCCTACTCGAGATATCTCCATCCGTCTCTCCTTCTGTTGATCGGAAGTTCTGTCCGGCCCTCGGTGGGGCTCAGTCGTTCCAGACGACCGGCCCGGCGGTGAGCAGGTGGCTGCCGAGCGGCCGACCGAGCACCGCCTGAACGTCGCGGCCCGCGGCGAGCAGCGCCTCCAGATCGACTCCGGTGCCGACCCCCATCTCATGCAGCATCGAGACGAGGTCCTCGGTGGCGATGTTGCCGGTGGCGCCGGGCGGGAACGGGCAGCCGCCGAGCTCGCCGAAGCTCGCGTCGAAGCTCGTCACCCCCGCCTCGAGTGCTGCGAGCGCGTTGGCGAGCCCCTGACCGCGGGTGTTGTGGAAGTGGCCGTTGAGCTCGACGCCCGGCAGCCGCTGCAGCGCGCGCGGGAAGAACTCCCCCACCTGCCGCGGGTTGGCCATCCCGGTGGTGTCGCCGAAACTCACCTCGCGCGCGCCCGCCTCGGCGAGCTGCTCGGCGAGCTCGAGGACCCGCTCGGGCGCGACATGACCCTCGTAGGGACATCCGAACGAGGTCGAGATCGAGGCCACCGGTCGCAGGCCCTCCCGGGCAATGATCCCGAGCAGCTCCGTCATCGCCTGCAGCGACTCGGCGACCGAGCGATTGACGTTGTGGCGGTTGTGTGACTCCGAGGCGCTGAGGAACAGGATCACCTCGTCGACCTTGTCGGGCTGCGCCAGGGCGCCTTCCAATCCGCGGCGGTTGGGGACGAGCACGGCGGTGGAGACATCGTCGGGAATGTCGACCCGCGCCAGCACCTCGGCGGCGTCGGAGAGCTGGGGCACAACCTCAGGGCGCACGAAGCTCGTCACCTCGATGCGCGGCACTCCGGTGCGCGCGAGCGCGTCGATGAGCCGCACCTTGTCGTCGGTCGGGATCCGCTCCGGCTCGTTCTGGAAGCCGTCGCGCGGGCCGACCTCGCGGATCAGGACGCTCTCGGGAAGCGCGGTGCTCATAGGGGTGAGCATATGTCTCCCCTCGCGCCGGATAGATTGTGCGCCTTGATGATGAATGTGCGCATCCCGTCACTCGCCTGCCTGGCCGTCGTCGCCGGAATGCTCGTCGCCGGCTGCGGGACGCCGAAGAAGACCGCGGCGGCCCCGGTCAAGGCGACCGCCGATGCCTGCACCCCCGCGAAGCTCGCCACCCACACCAAGGGCGTGCTCACCGTCGCCACCGACTCGCCCGCGTACCCGCCGTACTTCGAGCACAACGACCCGAAGAACGGCGAAGGGCTCGAGGGCGCGGTCGCCTACGCGGTCGCCAGGAAGCTGGGATACGCGCAGGACAAGGTGAAATGGGTCGTCGAGCCGTTCGACTCCTCCTACGCCCCAGGCCCGAAGTCATTCGACTTCGACATCAACGAGATCTCGATCACACCCGCGCGCGCGAAGGTCGTGACCTTCTCCACGCCGTACTACACCAACCCGCAGGGGATCCTCGTCAAGGCCGGGTCCGCGCTCTCGCATGCGAAGTCGCTGGCGGCGTTCAAGCAGGCCAAGATCGGGGTGCAGATCGGCACCACATCCCTGGCCGCGGTGCAGGCCGGCATCAAGCCCAGCCAGCAGCCCGACGTGTTCAACACCTCCAACGATGTCGTCAACGCGTTCAAGATCGGACGCGTGAACGCGATCATCGTCGACCTGGCGACCGGCTTCGAGCTCACCTCCGAGCTGAAGGGCTCGACGATCGCCGGTCAGTTCAGCGCCGCCGGCGGCGACCAATGGGGCCTGCTGATGGCCAAGGGCGATCCGATCGCCAGCTGCGTCGACCGCGCCGTGGGGGCACTGCGTGCCAACGGGACTCTCGCCGCGCTCTCCACGCGGTGGATCTCGTCGGCCGCGAAGGTCCCCGTGCTGCACTAGTGCCGTGGCGACCAACGCTCCCCTGACCACCCGTCAGGACCGAGAAGCGGCCCGCCGCATCCGGCGCCGCCGCGCGATCGCCATCTCGTCGCTGTCGACGATCGTCGTGCTCGGCGGACTCGCCGCGTTCATCCTCACCTCCCCCGGGTGGCCGTCGGTCCGCCGGACGTTCCTGTCGAGCTCGAACTTCGGCCACTCGATCGGCCACGTCGCCGAGGGGTTCTGGCTCGACGTGCGGATGTTCCTCGTGGTCGAGGTGGTCGTGCTCGCGGTGGGCCTGTTGATCGCGTTGATCCGGGTCCTCGACCTGCCGGCGCTGTTTCCGTTGAAGATCCTGGCGGTCGTGTTCGTCGACGTGATGCGCGGCGTGCCCACGATCCTGGTCGTCTACCTGATCGGGTTCGGGCTGCCGGCGCTCCAGCTCACCGGCGTTCCGACCAGCGCGGTCGTGCTCGGCGGCCTGGCGCTCGCGCTCTGCTACTCGGCCTACGTCAGCGAGGTGTTCCGCGCGGGCATCGAGTCGGTGCACCCGAGCCAGGGCGCGGCGGCACTCGCCCTCGGGCTCACCCGCGGCCAGGCGCTGCGCCACGTGATCGTGCCCCAGGCGGTGCGGCGCGTCCAACCGCCGCTGCTCAACGACTTCATCTCGCTGCAGAAGGACGTCGCGCTGGTCTCGATCATCGGCCCGCAGGAGGCGTTCCGGGTCGCGCAGATCTTCTCCGACGCCAACTTCAACTACACGCCGCTGATCGCCGCGGCGCTGCTCTACCTGTGTGTGACCATCCCCTTGACGCGCTTCGTCGACCATCTGCAGATCCGCTCGCTGCGTGAGCGCGGCGGGCTGCTGGCGCTGGGGCCCCATTGAGTGATTCGGCCTCCACGGGAGCGGCTGTCCTGGAGCTGCGCGGAGTGACGAAGACCTACGGCGAGCGGCCGGTGCTGCGCGGCATCGACCTGATGCTGCGCGAGCACCGGGCGGTGGCGCTGATCGGGGCCAGCGGCTCGGGCAAGTCGACCCTCATGCGCTGCGTCGACCTGCTCGAGGAGATCGACGACGGCGACATCCTGCTCGACGGCGAGCCGATGACCGCTCCCGGTCGCAATCCGGTCCCGTTCCGACGGCGGCTCGGCTTCGTGTTCCAGGCCTACAACCTGTTCCCGCACATGAACGTGATGCAGAACGTCGTGCTCGGCGCGGTCAAGGGCGGCGGCATGGGGGCGGCCGAGGCCCGCGAGCGCGGCGCCGAACTGCTCGGCCGCTTTGGCCTGGCCGACCGCGAGCGGGACTATCCGGATCGGCTCTCCGGCGGCCAGCAGCAGCGGGTGGCGATCGTGCGCGCGCTCGTCACCCAGCCGCGCGCGCTGCTGCTCGACGAGGTGACCAGCGCGCTGGACCCCGAGCTCGTCGGCGAGGTGCTCGGCGTCATCCGCGAGCTCAAGCAGGAGGGGATGACGATGCTGATCGCCACCCACGAGATGAGCTTCGCGCGCGACGTCGCCGACGAGGTCTGCTACCTCCAGGACGGCCGCATCGTCGAGCGCGGCAAGCCCGACCAGATGTTCACCGCGCCGCGGAGCGCCGACACCCAGCGCTTCCTCTCACGCCTGCTCGACCGAGGAGAATCAGCCGGTACGATCGCTCACCGATGAGACGGACCTCATTTGTCGGTGGCGACACCGACAGCTGCGGGGCGGCGGGCGGCGGGCTGGGCGCGACGCAGGACGGCCTGATCGCGAGCGGCGACGGCCCGGCATGGATGTTCACCGCGCCCGCCGGAGACATGATCGCGGGCGGCGTGGTGGATGCGACCTTGCAGGTCCCCCAGGGCGAGGATTGGCTCGCGACCCCGGACGACACGAACACCGGCGCCGACGACTTCGGCTGCTGCGCGTTCAACTCGCCGGACGGGGACGGGGTGAGCGATTCGCCGACCGCGTGGCCTCTCACGCACACCGGCGGCAAGTCGATCTGCGCGGTCGCCCGCTGTATCGGCGGCAACTGCGCGAGCGAGAACGCGGTCATGGCGTCGCTGACCGTGTCCTCGGCCCAGATCGAACTGCCCGGGGTCTACAGCACCACTGCGGCAGTGAAGCGGCTGAAGACCACGCCGCGCTGAATCGCATGGGACGAGACGGCGGCTGGACGGCCGTCGCTGCCCACCCGTGCGTGGACGGGCGTCAGGACCTTCCAAGGGCCCGGGCGATCCACACGAGGACCTGCTCGGGGTGATCATGGAGCACCCGCCAGGTGACGTGAAGCACCTGGTAGCCCTGTGCGGTGAGGTCGTTGTGGCGCTCGCGGTCGTTGTGGAACGATGACGGCCCGCTGTGGAACTCCCATGAGTCGTACTCGACGATGACGCGCGCGTCCCGCCAGAGCAGGTCAGGGACTCTGCCGCGATCGCCGAGCCGCACGTTGCACTCAGGCATCGGCAGCCCGCTCCCGCGGATCAGTTCGAGCAGCCGCCGCTCCGCCTTCGACCACGCCTCCGCGGACGGACGCTCGGGGTCGAGCAGGGTCTGCACCCGCCCCGTTCCAGGCCTGCCCGCCGCACGCACGAGTGCCGACTGCATCGCCACCCGGGTCACCACCCTGAGCGCCCGGTCGAGCAGCGGCTCCAGCTGCGGGTCATCAAGCGAGGGGCTGAGGTCGATCACGACCCTGGCGACCGAGGTGCATGGCAGTCGGCCGACCTTGGTCCGGTCGGCAGACTCCAGGGTCTGCGTGCGGTGCACGCGGAGCCCAGGCCGCCGTCGGCAGCGGTCTGCGGTGACGGTCACCTCGACCGACGAGGGCTGCCGGTCGGTGAGGCCATGCAGCCACGCGGCGCTCCAGTGCGAGATCACCCCGCCGGGGCCGCACGCCAGCAGCGCCGCATGCTCGGGCGCCAGCCGCGGACGAGCGCCGGGAGGGGCGATCGAGTAGACCGCCGGATGGACGCGATACAAGCGCCCGAGCGCGGCCGCCTGAGTCACCGAGCTCGACGCCACCCCCAGGTCGAGCAGTTGCGCGCGGGAGATCATCGTCGCCTGGCGCGCAGTCACTGCGGCAACGGCTGCGTACGGCCATCTGAGTCCCACACATGTAAGAGCCTCTGGGGCGCCGGGTTTCGCCCCCGGCGCTGGCGCAGCAGCGATTCGCGGGCTGGGATGCCATGCCCCATAGCACCCCGTCCCACGCGTCGCTGCCGGGAACGCGCGTGGGCTTCGGTGCTATGGGGCATAGCAGCGTCGCCCACAGGCGGCGCCGGGAGCGGCCGGGAGCGGCCGGGAGCGGCCGGAAGCCGCCGGGGAACGACGCGGAACGCCGCGGCGCCGGGAGCCGCCCGCGGAACACCGCGGAACGACGCGGAGCCGCCGCCGAGGGGGAGCGGGCGGCGGGGGCGGGTCAGTCGGGCCGAACGCCCGGCGGACAGCCGATCGCCTCGCGCAGGTCCACCGCGAGGTCCGCCGGGTCCTCGATTCCGCAGGACAACCGCACCAGATCGGCGGGCACCGCGGCGTCGGAGCCCTCGACCGACTGGTGGGTCATCGCCTGGGGCACCTCGATCAGCGACTCGACGCCGCCGAGGGACTCGGCGAGCGTGAACAGCCGGGTGCGGGCGACGATCCCGAGCGCGTCGGGGTGGCGGAAGGAGACCATGCCGCTGAAGCCCGGCCAGCGGACGTCGCTCACCTGCTCACAGCCGCGCAGCATCTCGACGACCGCCTCGGCGCTGCGCGCGTGGGCGGCCATCCGGATCGCCAGCGTGCGGATCCCGCGGTGCACGAGGAAGCAGTCGAACGGGCCGGGCACCGCGCCGACCGAGTTCTGGATGAAGCGCAGACGCTCGTACCACTCCTCCGAGCGCGTGACCACGACGCCGCCGACGACGTCCGAGTGACCGCCCAGGTACTTCGTCGTGGAATGCACGACGAAGTCCGCACCGAGCTCCAGCGGCCGTTGGTTGACCGGCGTGGCGAACGTGTTGTCGACGGCGACCAGCGCGCCGGCCGAGCGCGCCACCACGCCGGCGATGTCGACGACGCCGAGCAGAGGATTGGTCGGCGTCTCGACCCAGATCAAACGAGTGGAGTCCCGGATCGCCCCCGCCACCGCGTCGAGATTCTGCTGTCCGACCAGGGTGTGCGAGAGACCCCAGCGGCTCAGGACCTTGTCCACCAGCCGGAAGGTGCCGCCGTACAGATCGCCGGGCATCACGACATGCGACCCGGCCTCGCACACCGCCGTCAGGAGCGCGTGCTCGGCGGCCATGCCCGAGGAGAAGCAGACCGCCAGCCCGCCCTCCAGCTCACCGAGCGCCTGCTCCAGCGCGGCCCTCGTCGGGTTCGCCGAGCGCGAGTAGTCGTAGTCGCCCACGAACGCCCCGGGGCGTTCCTGGGCGTACGTGGAGGTCTGGTGAATCGCGGGGATGACCGAGCGAAACGATGGATCAGGCTCCAGGCCCGCATGCACGACCCGCGTCGCGAACGCGGACCGCTCGGAGGTCATGAGGCGAGTGCCTCGAGCAGGTCGGCGCGGGTCACCAGACCCTCGGCCGGCCGGCTCGGGTCGGCGCCGCGCACGAGCAGCGCCTGCTGCTCGCCCGCCAGCAGCTCGACCGCCTCGCGCACCGGGTCGTCGGCGGAGACCGACTCGAACGGCGGCTCCATCACGGCGCCGATCTCAGCATCGAGCAGCCCCGGGTCCGCAGCGGCGTGCTTCAGAAGCCCACGCTCGCCGATCGCGCCGACGACCTTGGTCGGCTCATCGGCGCTGACCACCGGCAGCTGGGACACCCGGTGCTCGTGGAGCAGCGAAATCGCCTCGCGCACCCGGTAATGCGGCTGCACGGTGACGAGTGCCGGCAGCTCGCCGGCCTCGCGCTTGCGGCGCAGCACATCGCCGACGGTGAGATCGCCCGAGCGTGAGATGAAGCCGTACTGGCGCATCCACGCGTCAGAGAAGACCTTCGAGAGGTAGGCGCGGCCACCGTCGGGCAGGATCACCACGACCATCGCCCGGGGATCACCGATCTCGGCGCCGACCTGCAGTGCCGCGTGCAGCGCCATGCCGCCGGATGGGCCGGCCAGAATTCCCTCGGTCTGAGCCAGACGCCGGGTGGTCAGAAACGCGTCGCGATCGGAGACTGTGATCCAGCGGTTGACGGAGGCCGGGTCGAATGCCGTCGGCCAGAAGTCCTCGCCGACGCCCTCCACCAGGTACGGGTGGACATTCGCCTCGCCGCCCGAGTAGATCGAGCCGTCGGGATCCGCTCCGATGACCATGAGGTCGGGCTTGCGCTCGCGCAGAAAGCGCACGGTCCCGGTCGCGGTGCCGCCGGTGCCGACGCCGAGCACGAGGTGGGTGATCCCGCCGCCGGTCTGCTCCCAGATCTCCGGCCCGGTCGTCTCGTAATGCGCCTGAGGATTGGCCTTGTTGTGGTACTGGTTGGGCTGGAAGGCGCCTGGGATCTCGGCGGTCAGCCGGTCGGCGACGTTGTAGTAGGCGCGGGGCGAGTCCGGCGGGACGTCGGTCGGGCACAGCACAACCTCGGCGCCGAGCGCGCGCAGCAGGTCGCCCTTCTCGGAGGCGACCTTGTCGGGCATGACCGCCATCACGCGGTAGCCCTTCAGCCGTGCGGCGATCGCCAGGCCGGTGCCGGTGTTCCCGGAGGTCGGCTCGACGATCGTGCCGCCGGGACGGAGCTTGCCGTCGCGCTCGGCCGCCTCGATCAGCGCGACCGCGACGCGGTCCTTGATCGAGCCGCCGGGGTTGAAGACCTCGAGCTTGGCGACGAGCTGGGGCCGCAGGCCGGCGCCGATCCGCGAGAGGCGGACGAGCGGGGTGTTCCCGATGGTGTCGAGGATCGAATCCCCGATGACGGTGGTGACGGTCGTCATGGCCCCGACGGTAACGCATCGCCCCGCCCGTGTCGGCTGTTCCCGCGCGGCCCACGGCGACGTGGACCGCGCTACCGACCTGACCCCGGCACGTCTGCTCGTGTGGAAGGAGTGGCGGATCCTCAGGACGCGGGCACCGGCCGCAACCGGGCCAGCCTGAATGGCTTGCCGCTGGTGACGACGACCGCTCAGGCAGCCGTGGCGTAACGGCTCGACGGGCGGGCAGCGCCGTAGTGCTCACGCAACGTCGACCCCGCGTAATCGGTGCGGAACAGGCCCCGCTCGACGAGGATCGGAATCACGTGGTCGACGAAGCGCTCCAGCCCTGAGGGCAGGAGCGCGGGCATGACATTGAACCCGTCGGCCGCGCCCTGCGCGAACCACTGCTCCATCGCGTCGGCGACCTGCTCGGGCGTTCCGACCAGGGTGCGATGGCCTCGGCCGCCGCCCAGACGCGACAACAGCTCCCGGACGGTGAGGCGCTCCTCCCGCGCGAGGTCAACGATCAGCTGTGAGCGTCCCTGGTTGCCCTGGACCGGCTGCTCGGGCAACAGCTCAAACGGGAGCTGAGCGTCGAGCTCCAGGCTGTCAACCGGGATCTCCAGGATGCTCGCGACGCGCCGCATCCCGTAGGCCGGGATGATCGCCTCGTCGAGCTCCTCCTGGATCGCGCGGGCCTCGGCCTCGGTGGAGCCGATCACCGGGGCGATGCCCGGAAGGATCTTGACGTCGTCCCCGTCGCGTCCGGCCGCCGCAGCTCGCTCCTTCATGTCGGCGTAGAACTCCTGCGCATCGCCGAGCGTCTGCTGGGCGGTGAAGATGGCCTCGGCGTACCCGGCCGCGAACGCCCGCCCATCGGGTGAGGAGCCCGCCTGGACGATCAGCGGACGACCCTGAGGAGAGCGCGGGACGTTGAGCGCGCCCCGCACCGAGAAACGCTCGCCGGCATGCTCGATGGCATGGATGCGCGCGGGATCGGCATAGCGCCCACCCGCCTTGTCGGCGAGGATCGCCTCGTCCTCCCAGCTGTCCCACAGCTTCAACGCGACCTCGAGGAACTCACGCGCGCGCTCGTAGCGCTCCGCGTGCGGCGGGCGCTCCGGCAGGGAGAAGTTCAGCGCCGCGTCCGGGTCGTAGGTGGTGACGACGTTCCAGCCCACGCGACCGCCGCTCACGTGGTCGAGCGAGGCGAACCGCCGGGCGAGGTTGTACGGGTCGTTGTACGTGGTGGAGGCGGTCGCGATCAGGCCGATCCGCTCCGTTGCCTCGGCCATGAGTGTGAGCACGATCGTCGGCTCGAGGCTTCCGCCCGGCCGGAAGCCCCCGTGGTCGGTCAATGCGGGGCGGTCGGCGAGGAACACCGAGTCAAAGCGACCCCGCTCCGCCAGCTGGGCGAGCCCCCGCCAGTGATCGGGATCGAAGTCGGCACGTGGGTCGCTGGCCTGAAGCCGCCAGGCGGCCTCGTGATGTCCCGAGCTCGACAGGAAGGCGTTGAGGTGAAGCTGGCGATCGCGCGAGGGCATGAGTACGTCGACGTCAAGCATATAAAGTCGATTGAATTAGTCGGTGAGACATCGTGCCCGCATCACTACTCTCCGCGGGCGTGGGTCCTCTCCAGGGCGTCAGAGTCGTCGAGTTCGCCGGGATCGGGCCGGGCCCGTTCGGCGGGATGGTGCTCGCGGATCTTGGCGCCGAGGTGCTGCGAATCACGCGGCCGGGGGTGCCGACGCTGCTGTCCGAGGAGGGCGCCGACCTGCTGTCGGCAGGTCGCGCCGAGCTGGCACTCGACCTCAAGGACCCGGCGGGCGTCGAGAGGGCGCTTGAGATCGCCGAGCACGCGGATGCGCTGATCGACCCCTTCCGCCCCGGCGTGATGGAGCGCAACGGCCTTGGCCCCGACACCGTCCTCGCCCGCAATCCACGGCTCGTCTATGCGCGGATGACCGGGTACGGCCAACAGGGCCCGATGGCCGATCGCGCCGGACACGACATCAACTACATCTCGCTCACCGGAGCGCTCGGCGCGAGCGCACGTGAGGGCGAGCGACCGCTGTTCCCGATGAACCTGCTCGGCGACTTCGGTGGCGGCGGGATGCTGCTCGCACTCGGGGTCCTCAGCGGAGTGCTGCACGCCCGGGCGACAGAGCAGGGCCAGGTCATCGACGTCGCGATGGTCGACGGTGCGGCGCTGTTGACGACGATGATCCAGGGGTTGAGACAGGCCGGGATGTGGAGCGAGGTCGCGGGAACCAACCTGCTCGACTCCGGTGCTCCGTTCTACGACGTCTACGAGACCTCCGACGGCCGGCACGTCGCGGTCGGCGCGCTGGAGCCGCAGTTCCACGCGCGTCTGCTCGAACTGCTGGAGATCCCGCCCGAGGAGATGGTCCAGTGGGACCGCGAGCACTGGCCCGAGCACCGCGCCCGGCTGACCGACAGGTTCCGCACCCGCACCCGGGACCAGTGGGCCGAGCACTTCGCCCACGAGGACGCGTGCGTGACCCCGGTACTGGGGCTGCACGAGGCCGCCGACCATCCGCACGCCCAGGCCCGCCGCGGGTTCGTCCGAGCACCCCACAGCGAGACGCGCACACGCCCGGCGCCCGCGCCGCGGTTCGCCCGAACCCCCGCCGAGCTCCCGAGCGAGCTGCCGTCGACCGAGACCCTGCTTCGGAACTGGGGCGTCATGCCCGCACCCAGCGCGACCGATTAGCCTGCCGCAGATGCGACCCGCGGCACGCCTCGATGGACTCGGCACGACCGTCTTCACCGAGATGACCGCACTGGCCGAGCGCACGGGGGCGATCAACCTCGGTCAGGGATTCCCCGACGTCGATGGTCCCTCGGACGCGATCGAGGCCGTCGTTGCCGCGCTGCGCTCCGGCACAGCCAACCAGTACGCGCCGCTGCCGGGCGTTCCCGCGCTGCGGGAGGCGATCTTCGCCCACCAGCGTTCCTGCTACGGCCTGGAACCCGAGGACCTGATCGTCACCTTCGGCGCCACCGAGGCGATCGCCGCCGCGGTGCTCGGCCTGTGCGACCCGGGCGACGAGGTCGTCGTGCTCGAGCCGCTCTACGACTCCTACGCGGCGACGATCACGTTCGCGGGCGCCACCCGGCGCACCGTGCCGTTGCGTGCTCCGGACTTCCGACTCACCGAGGAGGCGCTCCACGAGGCGATCACCGGTGGCGCGGGCCGCGCCCGGCTGCTGCTGCTCAACTCGCCCCACAACCCGACCGGCCGGGTGCTCGACCGCGATGAGCTCGCGCTGGTGGCACGCGCGTGCGCCGAGCATGACCTCGTGTGCGTCTCGGACGAGGTCTACGAGCACCTCGTGTTCGACGGCGAACACGTACCGCCGGCGACGCTGCCGGGAATGGCGGAGCGCACGCTGACCGTCTCGAGCGTCGGCAAGTCGTTCTCGTTCACCGGCTGGAAGATCGGCTGGGCGTCGGGCCCCATGGAGCTCGTCGCCGCCACGCGCATGGCCAAGCAGTTCCTGACCTTCAGCGGGGGCACGCCGCTCCAGCACGGCGCCGCGGCCGCGCTCACGCTGCCCCGCGAGGTGCTCGACGGGCTCGCGGTGGAATTGCGACGAGCCCGCGATCAGCTGTGCGCGGGCCTGAACGCGGCCGGCTTGCATCCGATCGTGCCGCAGGGCACCTATTTCGTGAACGCCGACGTCGGCACCGACGCCGCCGCGTTCTGCCGCGACCTGCCTGAGCGCGCGGGCGTGGTGGCCATCCCCACGGCGACCTTCTACGACGACACGCAACTCGCCCCGACGCTCGTGCGCTTCGCGTTCTGCAAGCGACCCGAGGTGATCGCCGAGGCGGCGCGGCGACTCGCAGCGCTCTAGGCGCTCACGCGGCATCATCCTGAGAACGGGTATACGGTCAGTGCCGACCCCGCCCGGCGAGCGGCGGGTCTACCAGCGAAAGGGTGCCGGATGGCAGATGAACTCGAGGAGCGGACGGTCGAGGTCGACCTCCCCACATTGTCGGCGGACGCGAACCGTCGTCTCACCGAGGCGCTGCGCGCGACCATCGGCGCCGACACCGTCCGGGTGCCCGCAGACCGGCCGCATCCAAGTCACGGCGAGCGTCCGCGGGGCAATCCGCTGGCGCGGATGACAACCCTCAAGGCGATCTCCCTCGGCCTGGTCTCGGTCGCGATCTGCGTCGCGCTGATCATCGCCACCGCACTGAGCTCCGAGTGGCTCCTCACCGCTCTGGCGTTCCTCGCGCTCCTGGTCACGCTGGTTCTGGTGACCGCCTCGATCATCGCGCTCTCCTCGGTGCCGGAGTACCCGGACTCGGGCCTCGTCGCGCTACTCGGCGAGCAGGGGATCGGCGACCCAGAGGTCCGCTACTCGGAGATCGTGATGGAGTTCACCCCCGAGGTCGGCGACGATGAGGAGCGCCACACGGACGTCCTGGACGACCCCGCCCGGGCGATCGCCGAGCAACAGAGCGCGCTGACATCGTCGGGCGGCCCGACCCGCTCCGGTGCGGACACCGACGACGCGTAGCGGGAAGCCAGTGCGGGCCGCGCTCGTTGCCGGGACCCTCGCCGCGCTGACGGCCGCCGCCGCGCCCGCCGCCGCTGCGGGATCAGGGCTGCCCGGCAACGGTGGCGCGTTCGAGCTCACCGCGCGCAGCCCGGCGGCCGCGGCCCATTACGCTCCGACGTTCACCGGCAACGGGCTGCTCGGCGTGCGCGTCCCGGCCGCCGGCCAGGGCTACGCGGGCGGCACCGTTCCCGCCGACTCAGAGCTCGCGGGGTTCTACGCGCACCCGAGCCGTGGCACCGCGCCGGAGCGCGTTCAGCAACGCGCGAACCTGCCCACCTGGTCCACGCTGTCGCTCTCTGTCGCAGGCCGCTCCTTCACCGGGATCGGCCGGTCGGTCGCCGGCTACCGCCAGTCGCTCGACCTGCGGACGGGCACGATCACCACTCGCGCCCGCTGGACGGCACCCGGAGGCCGCGTCACCTCAGTGCGCTACCAGGTGCTCACCGACCGCGCCCAGGAGAACGTCGGGCTCGTGCGGCTGTCGTTCACGCCCCGGTGGTCAGGGATCGCGACGGTCACCGACGCGATCGATGGCACCGCCGACACCGACGTCGCAAAGGGGGTCCCGGTGCTCACCCGCGGCGTGAGCCGCGGATGGGACCTCCCCGGTCGCCAGGACGATCTCACCGTCGCCGCCGTCGGGACCGGGATCCAGGCCGCGCTCTCGAGCGTGCTCGTGCCCGACCCGTCGATCACCGCGCCGAGCACGCAGGCAGACCAGGACGCGGCGCAGAGCGTCGCCCAGCGAGTCAGTTTCCCGGTCCAGAGCGGGCACACGTACACGCTGACGAAGTACGTCGGCGTGGTGGCCTCGATTCCGTCCCACCCACCCCCGGCCACGGTGACGACCGCCGCTGCCATCGCCTCCGACGCCGCGCTCACCGGGTGGAAGACGCTCGTCGCCGACAACCGCGCAGACTGGGCGTCGCTCTGGCGCGGGCGCATCGACCTCACCGGCGACCGCACGCTCGCCACAGATGTGAACGCGTCGGAGTTCTACATGTGGTCGAGCACCCGCTCAGACCAGGACTGGTCGATCTCCCCCGCGGGCCTCTCGTCCAACGGCTACGACGGCCACATCTTCTGGGATGCGGAGACCTGGATGTTCCCGTCGCTGCTCGCCCAGCACCCGGCTCTCGCCGGCGCCATGGAGGCCTACCGCTCCGACCGCCTCACCGAGGCGCGCGCACACGCCCGCGCGACCGGATCCAGGGGGGCGCGCTTTCCCTGGGAGAGCGCCCTCGACGGAACCGAGCAGATCCCGCCTCCGGCGTCGGTCAACAGCGAAGGGCTCTACGAGCAGCACATCACCGCCGACATCGCGCTCGCGCAGTGGCAGTACTACCTCGCCACCGGAGACGGCAGCTGGCTCGCGCACCGGGGCTGGCAGGTGATCTCCGGCGCGGCGGAGTTCTGGGCCTCCCGCGCCGCGCGGGTCCTCGGCGGATATGTGATCCGCCACGTCACCGGGCCTGATGAGGAGAACCCGGACGTCTCAGACGAGGCCTACACCCAGGTCGCGGCCGCGACGACCCTGCGCGACGCGATCGCCGCCGCCCATCGCACCGGACACACGCCTCCGCCTGCCTGGGCGCGCATCGCCGCCGGGCTGGAGCGCATGATCCCGGTCAGCAACGGAGTCAACCCCGAGTTCGCCGGCTACCGGGGCCAGCTGGTCAAACAGGCCGACGTGACGCTGCTCGCCTACCCATGGGGCTTTCGCTCCTCGCTCGCCGTCGAGCGCAACGACCTCTCGTACTACGTTCCGCGCACCGACCCGGGCGGCCCGTCGATGGACGATGCCCTCAGCGTGATCGAGTCCTCGCAGCTCTCCCCCCGCACCTGCCAGGCGTTCGTGTACACCGAGCGCAGCTATCAGCCGTACATCCGCGACGTCTTCCACCAGTTCTCGGAGACCCGCACCGGCGGGGCGTTCACGTTCATGACCGGAATCGGCGGCTTCCTCCAGGAATTCCTCTACGGCTACTCGGGGATGCGATGGGACGGCTCGGCCGTGCATCTCGCGCCGGGCCTGTCAGGTCCGATCACGTCGGTGACGCTGCGCGACCTCCACTGGCACGGGCGGATGTTCACGGTCGCGATCCATCGCAACCGCGCGACCGTGACGCTCGAGCGCGGCGCCCCGCTGCCGGTGACGACTCCCGCAGGTCGCCGCACGGCGCGCACGGGCACACCATTGACGATCGCGACGCTCCCGGCGAGCCGGCCGGCGAGCCGGGACGCCCTGCGCTGCCGCGCGGCGAGCGCATCGAGTTCCGCTCCCGGCGCGCCCCCGCTGGCCGCGGTCGACGGCAGCTCGGCCACCGACTGGCAACCATCGGCGGTGCCGGCGACGCTGAGCGCACCGACCGGCGCCGGCGCTCGGCCGGTTTCCCAGGTCACGATCCGCTGGGGCCGGATGTGGCCGGCGGTCGTCACGCCGAACGTCCGTCCCAAGCCCGGGCCGGTCTCCACGTTGCGCGCGCGGCGCTACGCGATCGAGCTGCGCGCGGGTGGCCGGTGGCGAGCGGTCGCGACGGTCGCCTCACGCAGCGAGCACACGGTCGACGTGATCCGCTTCCCGGCAGTGCGGGCGAGCGCCGTCCGCCTCCGGCTGCTGTCGGGGACCGGTGTGCGGACGGTGAAGACGAACACGACGCCCTCCACACCGGTGCTGCCGATGGTCCAGGAGCTCACCGCGAACTGAGCGCGACGACTCAAGCGGTTCAGGAGACGAACATCTCCCGCAGCGTCGTCTTCTTGAACTTGCCCGTCGCCGTGCGGGGGATCTCGTCGACGAACTCGAAGCGGTCGGGCAGCTGCCACTTGGCGTAGTCGGAGGCGAGGTGCTCGCGGAGTGCGGACGGGTCCTGCTCGGCGCCGTCGCGGAGCACGATCGCGGCCAGCGGACGCTCGCCCCAGCGATCGTCGGGGATCGCGATCACCGCCGCCTCGGCGACGTCGGGGTGGGCCATCAGCCGGTTCTCCAGATCGACGGAGGAGATCCATTCCCCGCCGGACTTCACGAGGTCCTTGGAGCGGTCGCAGATGCGGATCGAGCCGCGCTGGTCGATGGTGACGATGTCACCGGTCTTGAACCATCCATCGTCGGTGAACCGGTCCGCGCCGGCCCCGCCGAGGTAGCCGCGCGCCACCCACGGACCGCGCACCTCGAGCTCGCCCATCGCGGAGTCGTCCCACGGGATCAGCTCGCCGTCGTCCCCGCGCCCGCGGATCTCGACGAACGGCAGGGCGACCCCCTGCCGGGCGCGATCGGCGTAGCGCTCGGCGTCAGGCGCGTCGTCGAGCTCACGAGGCAGCCGCGAGACGCTTCCCACCGGCGAGGTCTCGGTCAGACCCCACGCGTGGACGACGGTGAGGCCGTGGCGGTCGAACCCCTCGATCAGACTCGGAGGGGCGGCCGAGCCACCGACGAGCAGCGCGCCGAGCTGCGACAGGTCCCAGCGCTCGGGCTCCTTGTTGAGCGCGTCGAGGATCGCCATCCAGACCGTGGGCACGCCGGCGGTGACCGTCACCCGCTCATCGGCGAGCAGCTCGAGCACCGACTCGCCGTCGAGCCGCGGACCGGGAAGCACCAGCCCCGAGCCGATCAGGGCGGCGCTGTAGATGAGGCCCCAGGCGTTGGCGTGAAACATCGGCACGACCGGCAGCACCACGTCCCGCGACGAGAGACCCTTGGCATCCGGGAGCGCGACGACGAGGGAGTGCAGGACGAGCGATCGGTGCGAGTAGACGACGCCCTTCGGCCGGCCCGTGGTGCCGGACGTGTAACAGATGGCCCCCGCCGCGCGCTCCTGCGCCTGCGGCCAGACCATCGGTTCGGCATCGGCGATCAGCGCCTCGTAGTCGAGCAGTCCGTCTGCCAGGGGCTCCTCGGAACGGCGCACGACGATCACGCTCTCGAACGACCGCGCGTCGGCGAATGCCCGATAGACGTCGAGCAGCGACTCATCGACGATGAGCGCGCGATCCTCCGCGTCGCCCACGATGAAGCTGAGCTCATCGGGATGCAGCCGCGGGTTGAGCGTGTGCAGGACCGCACCCATCGACGGCAGCGCGAAATACGCCTCGAGGTGCTCGGGCTGGTTCCACATCAGCGTCGCCACCGGATCGCCGGGCCTGATCCCGAGCTCGGTGAGCGCGGCGCCCAGCGAACGCGCGCGGCGCGCACATGCGCCGAACGTCGAGCGCCCGATCGTCCCGTCCGGCCGCCGGAAGACGACCTCACGGCCGGGATAGAACGTCTCGGCGCGTTCGGCGACATATGTCACCGTGAGCGGGAAGTCGTCCATCATCAGCCCTTCGCGCATCTCTCTCTCCCGATTCTCGCGTGGTCACGGTCCATGCCGCGGGTGCTCGCTGCGGCAGCGTACCGCCGCGATTGTCGATCGGCGAGCGTGGGCATGCAGAGACGATCGACCCGACGAAAGACCCGGAGATCTCCCGATGACCATCGACCACGACGCGCAGACCCACGCCCTCGCCGAGCTCGCTGTCGGGCTCGGCGCCAATGTCCAGCCCGGCCAGATCGTCTCGATCGCCTCCGAACCCGGCAAGGAGGACCTCACCCGGGCGATCGCGGAGGCCGCGTACCGCGCGGGCGCGAAGTTCGTCGACCTCAGCGTGTTCGACGTGTACCTCAAGCGCGCCCGGTTGCTGCACGCCGACCGTGAGTCGCTCGGCTATGTGCCGCCGTGGATCGGCGAGCGGACGCTTGCACTCGGCGACGCTCACGCCGCGCGGATCTCGCTGTCCGGGCCGGCGGCACCGCGCGCGCTCGACGACGTCGCGCCTGAGCTGATCGGACTCGACATGCTGCCCCGGATCCCCGAGTCGATGACGGTCGTCAACGCGCGCACCACCAACTGGACGATCGTGCCCGCGCCGACACGCGACTGGGCGATGCTCGTGCATCCACGGCTGGAGCCGGCGGCCGCGCTCGAGCGGCTGTGGGCGGAGATCGCGCACATCTGCCGCCTGGACGAGCCGGACCCGACCGCGGCGTGGAAGCAGCGGTTCGATCAACTCCTCCGGGTCGCAGACGCGCTCACCGGACGCCGCTTCGACACGATCCACCTGGATGGCCCCGGGACCGATCTGCGCGTCGGACTGCTGCCCTCCAGCCACTGGATCGCCGCCAGCATGGAGACCGTCGACGGGATCGTCCACCACGCCAACCTGCCGAGCGAGGAGGTGTTCACGACTCCCGATCCCGAACGCGTCGACGGCACCGTCACTGCGACCAAGCCGCTGTTCACTTCCGGCACGACGATCTCCGGGTTGCGGGTCACCTTCGAGGGCGGGCGAGCGGTGCGGATCGATGCCGATGAGGGCGCCGAGGTCGTGCGGGCCCTCGTCGCCCGGGACGAGGGGGCCGCGCGCCTGGGCGAGCTGGCGCTCGTCGACCGCGAGGGGCGCATCGGGCCGCTCGGGACCGTCTTCTACGACACGCTGCTCGACGAGAACGCGGCCAGCCACATCGCGCTCGGCGCCGGCTACCAATCCGGCCTCGACGACGATGGGGACCGGCCGCGCATCAACACTTCCGAGATCCACGTCGACTTCATGATCGGCTCCGACGAGGTGTCGGTGACCGGCGAGGAACGCGACGGGACCCGGGTGCCGCTGCTGCGTGACGGCCGCTGGCAGATCTGAGGGAACGACCGATCCCCGACCACGCTACCCTCGGTCCGCTCGGAGAGGTGCCGGAGCGGCTGAACGGGCGCGACTGGAAATCGCGTGACGGGGTTATACCTCGTCCGGGGGTTCGAATCCCCCCCTCTCCGTTTGAAAAGTCCTGGACCAGGGCAATACTCCTGAATCTAGTACTAGAGTCCGAGTCCTGTCGGCTCACCCACAAGCAGGAGCCAGACGAACGTCCGCGCGGTGATGAACCGGTTAAAGGCTGTTGCGCTGTCGCCGATGCTCACGTAAGATCCTGCGCCGAACACCGAGTGTTCTAAGGGATGAGTACGTCAGGATGACAAAGGACTCATGAATCAGCGAAGCGCTCTCACACTCGTTTCGGGGGGACGGGAAACCCCCGAAACCTTCCGGTGGTTTTGCGGCCATTGCGCCGCCCCGTCGCCCGGTGGCGCCGCGCCACCGCCGACCGCCCGGGTCTGCACCCGGTGCGGACTCGGGCTCCTGCTGGAGACGCGCGAGGATGCCGTGCCCGATCCACGAGACGCGTTCCTCGTCGTCGACTCACGGCTGCTCGTCCAGGCGATGTCGCGCGAGGCCCAGACCCTGCTCGGGTTCGCGGAGGAGGACGCCGTCGACCACCCGGTTTCCGAGCTGCTCGTCCCCGCGGACGCGGAAGGCGAGTCGCGGGGCGGACTGGCAGCGGCAGTCGCGGAGGCCGCAGCCGGCGATGAAGCCGACGGCCGTGCCTACGTCCGCCCGTGGAACACGTTCGGCGTGCGCATGCGCGCCCGGATCGCCACCTGCGGTCCCCCGCGAGCGGCACTGATCGTGCTCGATACCGGCCGTGGGCCCTCGCTGCGGGCGATCCCCGGCGAACGCGTCGACGAGCCCCGCCTCGGGACCGTCACCGCGCTGCGCCGCCGCCGGCGCTAGCTCTTCGTCGCTGCGCCGCCGTTAGCTGTCGCCTGCGGGCGGCAGCACCTCTGGGGCACCCGCGGCGACGAGCGCCGCCGGCAGCCGGACCGACCCGTCGTCCTGTTGGCCGTTCTCGAGCAGGGCGACGATCGTGCGCCCGACCGCGACCGCGGTGCCGTTGAGCGTCGCCAGGTGGGTCGGGCGGGCGGGCGGGGCCGTATCAGGCCGGTATCGGATGTCGAGGCGGCGAGCCTGGAAGTCAGTCGTGTTGGAGCACGAGGTGAGCTCGCGGTAACGCCCCTGCCCGGGCAGCCAGGCCTCGAGGTCGTACTTCATCGCAGCGGAGGCACCGAGATCATCGACCGCGATCGCGACCACCCGGTAGGGGATCTCCAGGTCGCCCATGATCGACTCCTCGATCGCCAGAATCCGCTGGTGCTCCTCCTCCGCCAGATCCGGCTCGACGAAGCTGAACATCTCGACCTTGTCGAACTGGTGCACGCGGAAGATCCCGCGCGTATCCTTGCCCGCGGCGCCGGCCTCGCGGCGGAAGCAGCTCGAGAAGCCCGCGTAGCGCAGCGGCAGCTGCTCGGAGGGGATGATCTCGTCGCGGTGCAGTGAGGCGAGAGCGACCTCCGAGGTGCCGACCAGGTACAGGTCGTCCTCCGGAACCGAGTAGATCTGCTGCTCGGTGTCGGGCAGCATGCCGGTCCCGTACAGCGCCTCCTCGCGGACGAGCACCGGCGGAATCACCGGCGTCAGCCCCTCGCTGGTGACCTTCGTCATCGCGTAGCGCACCAGCGCGAGCTCGAGCAGCGCGAGGTCGCCCATCAGGTAGGCGAAGCGCGAGCCCGAGAGCCGCGCGCCACGCTCCATGTCGATCCGCCAGCCGGCGAGCTCGAGATGGTCGCGACCGGTCTTGGTCGCATCGCCCACCTCGCGCAGCACGGTGTCCTCGGCTGGGGCGTCCGCGGTCGGGAGGTTGGGCAACCCGAGCAGCGCCTGGTCGCGCTCGGCCTTCACCGCCGACTCGGCGTCGCTCGTCGCGCGTCCGCGCCGCGCGAGCTCGGCCAGTTGCTCACGCTGTTCGGCCGTCGGCGCCCCTCGCAGCGATCGGCTCGTCTGGTTCTGCTCGGCGCGCAGCGTCTCAAGCTCCGTGGTGAGCGCGCGCCACCGCTCGTCGAGCTCGAGCAGGTGATCGATCTGCTCGGCGGCGGCGGGACCGCGCCGCTCGAGGGCGGCGCGCACGCCGTCGGGGTCAGAGCGAATCAGGCGGATGTCGAGCATCGGCCCAGTATGACGAGGGACGACGTCGAACCGCGTGCCGAATCGACCCTTGCCAGCGCCCGAGCCGATCTGGTACGGTCCGCTCTGGAAACGTTCTCAGATAACGATTCCAGATACAGAAGCGGCAGGAAGAGGAGAGGCAGATGGAGAGAGACACCGCCGGCCCCCCGGACGGGTCCGACGCGACCGCCGACGGCGGCGCATCGCCCACCCCCGGCGCATCGCCCACCCCCGGCGCATCGGCGACCCCCGAGTCCGCTTCGGCAGCGGGCACGTCCCCGAGCGGGGGATCGACCGCCGCGGCGAGCGAGCCGCCGCGGGTGGAAATTCGCAAACTGACCAAGCGCTACGGCAGCCTGCACGCGCTGCGCGGCGTCGACCTCTCGCTGCACACCGGCGAGGTCGTTGGCCTGGTCGGTGACAACGGCGCCGGCAAGTCGACGCTCGTGAACATCATCTCCGGGGCGCTGCAGCCGACCTCGGGAGAGATCCTGATCGACGGCAAGCCGATCGCGCTCAAGACTCCGATCGACGCGCGTCGCGCCGGGATCGAGACCGTGTACCAGGATCTCGCGCTCGCCCCCGATCTGAGCATCTGGCAGAACATGTTCCTCGGGCGCGAGGAGACCGTCCCCGGACCACTCGGCAAGCTTGGCTGGCTCGACCGCAAGAGGATGAGCCGCAAGAGCGCCGAGGACCTCGAGCAGACGAAGATCCGCATCCCCTCGGCCGCCAGCCGCGTCGGTCGCCTCTCCGGGGGCCAGCGCCAGGCGGTTGCCGTGGGCCGCGCCGTTGCCTGGGGCTCGCGCGTGGTGCTGATGGACGAGCCGACCGCGGCGCTCGGCGTCGAGCAGCAGGAGAAGGTCGGCCAGCTGATCGGGACGGTGGCCGAATCGGGCACCCCGGTGCTGCTGATCAGCCACAACCTGCCGCAGGTCTACAGCATCTGCACCCGCGTGGTCGTCCTCTTCCACGGTCAGATCGTCGCGAACCTGAAGCCGGCCGAGGTGGAGATCGACGAGATCGTCGGCTGGATCACCGGCTCTGCGCTGATCGCCAAGGAGCTGGCCAAATGAGTACCGGCACCGAACCGACAGAGATGGTCGAGGCCGACGCCCCCGCGACCCGGGAGCCCGACGAGAGCGTCCCCTTCTTCCAGCGCTTCATGGAGCGCGTCGGGCCGTTCTGGACGCTCGGCGTGCTGATCGTGCTGATCCTGGTCTTCGGGTTTCTCAAGTCCTCGCTGTATTCGAAGGCCGCCTGGCAGTCGACCTCCAGCTACGCGGTCGAATATCTGATCCTGGCCGTCGGCGAGACATTCGTGATCATGACCGCGGGCATCGACCTGTCGGTGGGGGCGACGCTCGGGTTCTCGGGGATGCTCGGCGCCGACCTGATGCAGCACATGATCGGCGCGCACGACGGGTCCGCCGAGGTCGCCATCCTCGGCGTCGCGGCGATCCTCGCCAGCGGCGCTGCGGTCGGCCTGCTCAACGGGCTGCTGATCACCCGCCTCAAGCTGCCGCCGTTCATCGTCACGCTCGGCACGCTCACCGCGATCACGGGCGCGACCGATCTGCTCACCAACGCCACCGAGATCACCACGTTGCCGAACTTCGTGACGAACCTGGGCAGCGACTCGATCCTCAACGGCTGGCTGCCGTGGCCGGTGCTGATCAGCCTCATCATCGCGATCCTGTTCGGGCTGATCCTCGCGCGCACGCGGTTCGGGATGCGAACGCAGGCGATCGGCTCCAACGAGATCGCCACCCGCCGCGCCGGCGTCCGCGTCGATCGCCACCTCGTATGGGTGTACGTCATCGCCGGTCTGCTCGCCGGGGTGGCGGGACTGATGGTGACCGCCAACTTCTCGGCCGCCTCCCCGGTCGCGGGCCAGAACGACGAGCTGTACGCGATCGCAGCCGTCGTGATCGGCGGCGCGTCGATCTTCGGCGGCCGCGGGACGATCTTCGGCACGGTGATCGGGACCGCGATCCTGTCGATCCTCACCACGGGCCTCGTGCTGATCAACCTGCAGACCTTCTGGCAGCAGGTGGCGATCGGCGCCGTCGTGATCATCGCCGTCGCCGTCGACCGCGTGCGGACGAAAGCCGGGACGGACTGATGCACGGAACTCAACAACCCCCACAGGAAGTACGCACCAAAGGAGAGAGGAGCACTATGTCACGCAACCTGATCACCGCCGCGAGGCGCCGAGGACTGCCGGTCGCCATCGCCGGCGTCGCCGCCCTCGGGGTGGCCGCCTGCGGCTCGAGCAAGAAATCCTCGAGCGGCTCGTCCGGAAGCACCGGGTCCTCGGCGACGTCCGGTTCGTCCGGTTCGTCGAGCTCTGGCAAGCACTACACGATCGCGCTCGTGCCGGGCCTGACCACAGACCCCTTCTACATCACGATGCACGCGGGCGCGGCCAAGGAGGCCGCCAAGCTCGGCGTGAAGTTGACGTGGCAGGGCGGGACGACGTTCAGCCCGACCACCCAGCTGCCCGTCGTCAACTCGCTGCTGGCCGAGAAGCCGAGCGCGCTGCTGATCGCGCCGACGGACGTCAACGCGCTCAAGGCGCCGATCCAGAAGTTCACGAGCGCCAGCATCCCGGTCATTGCCGTCGACACGACGATCAACGACACGAGCCTGCTCACCTCACAGATCACCTCGAACAATTTCCAGGGCGGCGAGGTGGCAGCCGAGACGATCGCCAAGCTCGCTCACGACAAGGGCCAGGTCGCCGTCGACAATGTCAACCCCGGCGTCTCGACGACCGACGCGCGCCAGGCCGGGTTCCTCGCAGGCATCAAGAAGTTCCCGAACATGAGCGTTGTCGCCAAGGAGTACAACCAGGACTCGGCGACCACGGCCGAGAGCCAGGTGCGCAACCTGATCCTCGCTCACCCGGGCCTCGTCGGCGTGTTCGGCACCAACCTGTACGGCGCCCAGGGCGCCGGGCAGGCGGTCGACGCCGCCGGCAAGAAGGGCAAGGTGTTCGTCGCCGGGTATGACGCCGAGCCCGCGGAGACGAAGCTGCTCAAGGACGGCGTGGTCAACGTCCTGGTCATCCAGCAGCCCGCCGTCGAGGGAATGGACGCGGTCAAGTACGCCTACGACAAGCTCACCGGCAAGGCGTCGCAGATCCCGAAGAAGACGCTCGTCCCGAACGTCGTCGCCACAAGCGCGACGGCCTCCAAGCCGAGCGTGTCGAAGTACTTCTACCTGTCCTCGTTCTCGGGCTAGAAGAAGACTCAGACCGGCCGCCCAGCCCGATGCACGCACAGACTGATCGGGCCGGCGCAGACACTCGCCTCGCCGCGAGTGTCCGCGCCAGGGCGCTGGTCGTCGCCGGGCCGCCGGCCTCGGGCAAGACCACGCTCGGGGCCGCGCTGGCCCGTGTCCTTCACCACACCTTCATCGACCTCGACATCGTGACCGGAGCCATGACCCGTGCCGCCCTGGCACTCGCCGGTGCCGACGAGACCGCGCTCGACGGCCCGCTCGGCGCGCGGCTGCGCGACGCGCGGTACGACGCGCTGCTCGACACCGCCGCCGCCAACCTCGACCTCGGCCTCGGGGTCGTGTTGAGCGGGCCGTTCACGCGCGAGCGCCTTGATCCGGCGCGGTGGGAGGCGATCCGCCGGCGGCTCGGCTGCCCGGACGCCACGCTCATCTGCCTCGAGCTCGACGAGCCGTCCCGCCGCACCCGGATGGAGGCGCGCGGCGCCCCACGCGACCGTGCGAAGCTGCGCCTGCCTGACTCTGCTGAAGCCGGCCCCGACGCGGGGCTGCCTGCGGGCACGATCCGACTGGACGGCGGCGGCGACCCGGAAGCGGTGCTCCTGGCCGCGCTGCGGGCGCTCGCCGACCACCCACACCCATGCTGATCGTCAACCCCAACTTCACCGTCGACCGCACGATCCCGCTCGCGGAGCTCGTCCCCGGCGACGTCATCCGCACCGGCCGCGCCGCCGTCACGCTCGGCGGCAAGGGCATCAACGTCGCCCGTGTCGGACGGTCGTTCGGCGACCGCGCCCCGGTCCTCGGCTTCCTTCCGAAGGAGAGCCGCGCCGCGCTCGACTCGCTGGCGGCGGCGGAGGGCGTCGAGCTCTCCGGTGTCGAGGTCGCCGGAGCGCTGCGCGGCGCCGCGATCCTGATCGAGGCCGGCGGACGGGTGACCGTGCTCAACGAGCCCGGCCCGGAGGTCGGTGAATCGGACTGGGCGGCGCTGCTGGAGCTGGTCGAGCGCGAGGCCGCCGGTCATGAGACCGTCGTATGCGCAGGGAGCCTTCCGCCGGGTTCGCCAGTCGACGGATACGCCCGCGTGGTGGCCGCCGCGCACCGCGCCGGAGCGCGCGCCGTCGTCGACGCCTCCGGCGTGGTGCTGCGCGCGGCGCTCGCGGCTGGGCCTGACATCGTCTCCCCCAACCTCGCCGAGGCGGAGTCGCTGATCTCCGGGCGGCTGGTGGAGGGCGTCGAGCCTGCAGGGGCTGACGTGCCCGAGCGAGCGAAGCGCGCGGCGGAGGACCTGCTGGCCCAGGGCGCCGCTCACGCGATCGTCAGCGCAGGCAGCCGCGGCGCGGCCGCCGCCGGCGGTGACGCCGGCGCAGTCTTCCTGCCGGCTGCGCGCGTGCACGTCGTCAACCCGATCGGCGCCGGCGACTCGCTCGTCGGGGGCCTCGTCCATGCCCTGGAGGACGGGCGCGACTGGCAGTCGGCCGCCGGCTTCGCCCTGGCGACCGCGTCGGCCTCGTGCGAGCAGGAGCTCGCCGGCGGGGTCGACCCGGCACGGGTCCGCGAACTCGACCGCGGGGGCATCAATGCCTGAGAAGACGACGATGCGCGATGTCGCGCGCGCCGCCGCGGTGTCGGTCACGACGGTCTCGCGCGTGATCAACGGCGACCCCTACGTCGCCGAGGAGACATCGCAGCGGGTCCGCCAGGCGATCGAGCAGCTCGACTACCGCATCAACCCGCTCGCCCGATCGCTGCGCACCGGCTCCGACGAAGCGGTCGGTCTCGTCGTGGAGACGATCGGCGACCCGTTCTTCTCCTCGGTGATCGACGCCGTGGAGGAGGCCGCGCGGACCGCGGGGCTGTTCCTGCTGATCGCCAGCGCCGGTGAGAACGCCGAGCAGGAGCGTGCGGTCGTCACCGGCCTGCTCAACCGCTCCGTGGCAGGCCTGCTGATCGTCCCCTGCCACCTCGGCTACCGCACCGAGCGGCTGCCGATCGGACCGGACGGCGTGCCGGTGGTGTTCATCGACCGTCCGTCGCCGGGCATCGAGGCCGACACCGTGATGATCGACAACGCCGCCAACGCGCGGATGGCGACCGAGCATCTGATCGCGCACGACCACCGCAGAATCGGGTTTGCGGGAACCGAGGTCACCCGGTATCCGGTGAGTGAGCGGCTCGTCGGCTTCCGCGCGGCGCTCGAGGACCACGGCCTGGAGTTCTCCCCGGGCGACGTCGTCGACCTGCATCACCGCGGCCACGAGACCGAAACCGATCTGCTCGACGCGGTGCTCGCGCCGCCAGACCCGGTCACCGCGCTCATCACCGCCAACGCGACCGCCTCGCAGGCGGTGGTGCGTGAGATGCACCGGATCGGCCGCACCGACGTCGCCGTCGTCAGCTTCGACGACTTCCCGATGGCCGACGCGCTGGACCCGGCGATCACCGTCGCGCTGCAGGACCCCGTCGAGATGGGCACGCGCGCATTCGAACTGCTGCTCGGCCGCATCCGCGGCGACGGCGGACCGCCGAACCGGCTCGTCCTGCCCACCACGTTCATCGAACGCGGCTCCGGCGAGCTCTCCCCCTCCGACCACCCTGAGCCAACCATCACAGGAGCATGACTGAGATGTCCCCTACAAGAACCGATCAGGCGACCGGCCTGGATGCGATCGCCGGCCCCGACGGGACGTTCGCGATCGTCGCAATGGACCAGCGCAACACCCTGCGCCGCATGCTGACCGCTGTCGAGCGCCCGACCGACCCAGAGACGATCCGCGCCTTCAAGGTCGACGTGACCGAGGCACTCAGTCCAGGGGCGAGCGGCATCCTGCTCGACCCTGACTTCGGCGTCCCCGCCGTGCTTCGAGCGGATGCGCTCGCCGGCGACTGCGGGATGCTGATCGCTGCCGAGCCGCCGGACCGCGTCAGCTGGGAGGGCGAGCCGCGGGCCGGCCTGGAGGGCGGGAAGACCGCCGCGGAGGTCCAGGCGATGGGTGGCGACGCGGTCAAGCTACTCGTGCAGATGCGCCCCGACCGCCCGCACAAGGCCGGCGATCCGGACCTGGTCGCCGAGGTCGTCGAGGTCGTGCGCACGGTCGTGGAGGACTGCGCGGCGGTCGGAGTGCCCTCGGTCATCGAGACGCTGCTCTATCCGCTTCCCGGCGAGGACGCGCCCAGCCCGCGCCGGCGTGCCGAGCTGATCACCGAGTCGGCGCGGATCCTCTCCGAGGTCGGCCCCGATCTGCTCAAGCTCGAGTATCCGAGCGACGCGGCGGGCTGCCGCGCGGTCGGCGAGGCGGTCACCGTTCCGTGGGCGATGCTGTCGGCGGGCATGGACTTCGAGCCGTTCCTGGCGGCGATCGCCAACGCATGCGACGAGGGCGGCGCCTCGGGCTTCATCGCCGGGCGCGTGTACTGGAAGGAGGCGGTCGCGCTCGACGGCGAGGAGCGGCGCGCGTTCCTGTCGGGTACGGCCCGTTCGCGGCTGGAGCGCTCGCTGGAGGCGATGGCCGGCCACGCCCGCCCCTGGACCGAGGCCGCAGCCGCACGATGAACCGGCCGTCCCTGCTCCTCGGCGTCGATGTCGGCACCTCCCGGACGAAGGCGGGGATCGTCGACCTCGACGGTCGTGAGCTCGCCCGCGCGTCGGTCAGGACGCACTGGCGCGCCTGCGAGACCGGCGGGGACACGTCCGGCGCCGCCCTCTCGGCCGGCGTGCGAGAGGCGATCGCCGCCGCGCTCGCGCAGGCCCCGGCGGGCGAGGTGATCGCGCTCGGCGTGACCTCGATCGCCGAGACGTCGATCGTGCTCGATGGGCGTGGCGAGGAGATCGCCCCGGCGATCGCCTGGTACGACACGCGTGCCGTCGACGACCGGCGTGCATTGTTCGACGAGTTGCATGCCGAACGGCGCGCCGGGCTCTCCGACGATGCGATCCCGTCGCTGGCGATGGTCCACTGGCTGGCCGCGCGGGACCGGCCGGCAATGCGACGGGCTCGGCAGGTTCTGTCGGTCTCGGAATGGATCGTGCGTGACCTCGGCGGCGTCACCGCCGCCGAGCCGTCGCTCGCCTCGCGGACAGCGGCGCTGGCGATCGCCGAGCGCGCCTGGTGGCCGGAGGCGATCGCCTGGGCCGGACTCTCGGCGGACGCGTTCGGAGAGCTGCGCCAGGCCGGCACCGCCTGGGGCGCGGTGGGCGACTCGATCGAGGGGCTCGAATCGATCGCCGGCGCCACACTCACCGCCGCCGGACACGACCATCTCGTCGCCGCGGTCGGCTCGGGGCTGATCACGACCGGGCAGGTGATGGACTCCTGCGGCACCGCCGAGGCACTGCTGCGGCCGGTCCCGGCCGATCCCGACCTCGACCTCGCGGCGGTCGTCGCGCGCGGCGTCAACTGCGGCTGGCACGTGCTTCCACACGTCTACAACCTGATCGTCGGCTTGCGGCTCGGGCTCGAACTGGCGCCGCTGCTCGAGCGGCTCGGCAGCACCAGCCGCGGCGGGCGCACGCCTCTCGACGACGATGCCCTCGCCTGGCTGGCGCTCAGCGGCGCGGGGGCGGAGCCCGGCGCGGACGGCCGCGGCGACCCCGGCGCGGACGGCCGCACGGATGGCCACGTGGACGCCGTGCGCGCCTGGGCGGAGGCGACCCGCGACGCGGTGGACGCCGCGTCCCGCGCGCTCGACGAACTGCGGGACCTCGGCGGCCCGATCGACGAGGTCCTGATCGGCGGCGGCTGGGCCGCCAACCCGGTGCTCCAGACGCTCAAGCAGAACGCCTTTCCGCATCCGTCCTATCCCCAGGTGACCGAGCCCGGCGTCCGCGGCGCTGCGCTGCTCGCCGCCCAGGCCGCCGGCGTGTTCGGCGCCGCCGCAGACTTTCCAACCCCACCGGTACAGCAAATCCCTCAGGCCCAGGAGGCCCCAGTCACATGAGCGTCGTCAGCCCCGCCAAGGCCACCCTGCCTCCCGTCCAATCGGTCGCCGCCGCCGGCAAGCGCTACCGCCTGGGCCGGATCTTCGCCGAGGACGGCCGATCCGTCGTTCTCCCGGTCGACCACGGCTCGATGCTCGGGCGCGTCTCCGGTCTCGAGGACCCGGTCGGCCTGATCGGACAGCTGATCGGCTTGAACCCGGACGGGTTCCTGATCGGTCCCGGCATCGTCACCCGGACCGCGGAGCTGTTCGCCGCTCGGGCGGCGCCGGCGCGCCTGCTCACGCTCGACACCTATTGGCGCGAGGGCGACCGCGGGGAGCATGTGCTGATGACGACGCTCGAGCGGGCAGTCGCGCTCGGCGTCGACGCGGTCAAGGTGCTGATGCCATGGGACGTCGCCCCGCACGAGCGAGCCGCCCGTTCGGCGCTCGTCGGCGAGGTGATCGCCGCCGCCGACCCGCTCGGCATGCCGGTGATGGTCGAGCCGATCGTGCTGCGCTCGCCGCGAGGCGCGGACGCAATCGCGATCGAAGGCGACGGCTGCCGGATGGCGGCCGAGCTCGGCGCGGACATCATCAAGGTGATGTACCCCGATGATCCGGAGCTGCTCGCCGCGTGGTGCCACGAGCTCGAGGTGCCGGTCGTGATCCTGGGCGGGCCCGCTCAGGGCACGATCGACGAACTCTGCGAGATGGTCAGCGCCTCCGTGGGAGCCGGCGCGCGCGGGATCACGATCGGCCGGCGCGTCTGGCAACGACCAGTCGACGAGGCGGCCGAGGTGCTCGCTCGGCTATCGGCGATCGTCCACGACGGGACGGCGGCATGATCTGGCAGCGACGCTGCCGAGAGCGCTAGAGCGATGGCCCTCCGCGTATCGACCGAGAGCTGGCTGGAGCTGCCCGCGCACCGCGCCTGGGCGCATACCCACGTCGTGCGCCTGCTCGGATTCTTCCGGGGAAGCCTCGACCCGTCCGGGCGCTTCCGCGAACTCGACGACGACGGGCGGGTGCTGCCGATGGGCTGCCCGCCGGAGCGCCCACCTCGGCAGCAGATGCTCACCGTGACGCGGGTCGTGCACTGCTACGCGCTCGGCGAGTTGCTCGGCATCCCCGGGTGCGCCGCGATCGTCGACCGCGGCCTTGAGACGCTGTGGCACGAACACCGCGATGTCGGCCATGGTGGCGGCTACATCCAGGCGATCGGCCTCGACGGCGAGCCGAGCGACACGACGAAGGCGGCCTACGGCCACGCGCACGTGCTGCTCGCGGCCTCCACGGGGCGCGCCGCCGGTCACGAGCTCGCGGGGTCGCTGTTCGACGATGCGCTGGCGGTGATCGACGAGCACTTCTGGCACGAGCAGGAGGGCGCGAGCGTCGAGGACCACGACCGCGACTGGCAGCCGCTGGAGGACTACCGCGGCGCGAACTCCAACATGCACCTGTGCGAGGCGCTGCTCGCGGCCTCGGAGGTCTCCGGCGACCCGGGCCTCGCCGAGCGCGCTGAGGCGATCGCCCGCACGTTCATCGACGGACACGCGCGCAGCGGCGACTGGCTGCTGCCCGAGCACTACGACGGCCGCTTCCAGCCGCTGCGTGACTACAACCGCGACCGGATCGATGACGCGTTCCGGCCCTACGGGGCGACGATCGGCCACTCGCTGGAGTGGGCGAGGCTGGTCGTCGGCTGTGCGCAGGCGACCACCGGGGGGGTCGCCGGAAGCTGGCAGCTGGAGGCCGCCGAGGCGCTGTTTGCGCGCGCGGTCCGCGACGGCTGGGACCGCGAGCACGGAGGCCTCTGGTACACGGTCGACTGGGACGGGCGCCCGGTCAACTCAGACCACTACTGGTGGCCGGTCGCCGAGGGCATCCAGACGTGCGCGACCCTGCTGCAGCACACCGGCCGCCCCGTGTACGAGGAGTGGTACCGGCGTCTGTGGGAGTTCGCGGCCGACCATCTGATCGACGAGGCGCGCGGCGGCTGGTACCCACAGCTGACCGCGGAGAACGCCCGCACCGAGCACCCGTGGTACGGCAAGCCCGACGTCTACCACGTGATGCAGGCGTTCCTCGCCCCACTGTTGCCGGCGGCGTCGTCGCTGGTGGGGGCGGTGCGGCGGGGGCGCGAGATGGGCTGAGGGCGGGTGTCGCGGCACGACGCCTCGTTTGACGCCCGGAGTGCGGCGAACGTGACTGCCGGCGGCCACTCTGAGCGCCTAATGCGGCTCTACGCCTCTTTTGACGCCCAGAGTCCCGCTCGGGGCGGACTGCGGCAGGTCCGGTGGCGCGGCAGGTCCGGCGGCCGGGGCGCCGGCGCCAGGCGGCTCAGCCGCCCGAGGAGGCGGTGTAGTTCGGCGACGCGGTGTCCGTGTTCTTCAGACCCGCGGTGTTCGACGGAAGCGTGCCGATCTTCTTGTCGTAACAGGTCGGCGCGCCTGGGCTGGTCGACGCGTGCTGCCCGGCGTACTTGGCCACGAACTCGGCGACGTCGACGGCGTCGTGCCCGACGACGATGTTCTGGGGCATGTACTGGCCCGAGAAGCCGCCGTTCTCGATCGCGTACAGGACCCGAGTGATCGGGCGCTCGCAGCGCTCGTCGAAGTTCGGTCCGCTGTTGCCCTGGGCCGTGCGGATGTTGGCGGCCGAGCCATGGGTGCCCGCGTAGGAGAGCGTATGGCAGCCCGAGCAGCGCTCGGAGAACAGCACCGCGCCGTGGTAGAGATCGCCCTGAGCGGGGGCGCCTGCCTGCTTGGGCACGTCGATGCGCTGCGTGCCGCACGCCGAGACGCACAGTGCGGCGACGAGCGCCATCGGCACCAGCACGAGTTTCAGGTGGCGGCCACTCATCAGCGGCGCACATCATAAACGGCAGCTTCAGACGGACGAGCCGCCGTAGGTGTCTCCCAACGGACACGCGCCCGCCAGAAAGGATCCACGCGCGCCGCGGAGAATCTCTGCATCATCCCCGGCGCCGACTGTGTGGCGCCCGCTCTCGATTCACGCGCGGGCGTCCTCCTACGGCGGCAACCAGAGGTGTCGGCGTCGGGGTCATCCTTCGAGCCCGGCGGGCTCTTCGCCAGAATGCCGCCATGACCGGAGAGCCAGCACCCGAACTATTCCGTGAGGTCTTCGGCCGATTTGCCACCGGCGTGGCGGTGATCACCAGCGCCGGGTCGGCCGGGAGCGGGGGCATGACCGCCAACGCGATCTGCTCGCTCTCACTCGATCCGCTGCTGGCGCTCGTGTGCTTTGAGAACCGCGCCCGCACCCTGCCGATCGTGCGTGAGGGCGGCCGCTTCGCGATCAACGTGCTTGCCGCCGCGCAGGAGCGCCTGGCCGGAGTGTTCGCCTCGAAGCTGCCGGAGTCCGAGAAGCTCGACGGCGTCGCCCATGAGCTTCGCGACGGCGTGCCGGTGCTCGACGGGGTGCTCGCCTGGGCCACCTGCGAGCTGCAGGAGCTGATCGCGGGCGGGGATCACACGATCGCCATCGGCCGGGTGCTCTCGCTCGGCCTCGCCGAGCGCGAGGGCACCGAGCCGCTGCTCTGGTACGCGGGCCGCTACCGCGAGCTCGCGGTCCGCCCGGACGCCTGAGCGCCCGAGCCGCGCAGCCCCAGCGGTCCGAACCGACCTCAGCCGGCTGGCCCCCGACCGACCTCAGCCGGCTGGCCCCCGACCGACCTCAGGCGGTTGGCCCCAACCGACCTCAGCCGGTCATCGCGGCCCGCACGACGAGCACCGTCATCACGATCGCGGCCAGCACCATCACGCCGAGCTCGCGCTGGATGATCGTCTGCACGATGACACGCTGCTCGGTCTCGGGCAGCGCTCCGACCGCGGCGGCGTCTTCGAACCCGCGTGCGTCGAGCACCATCTGCGCCGAGGAGATCCGCAACTGCTCGGCGACGAACGAGACCAGGATCGGCACGATCCCGTAGATGACGTGCAGCCCGGAGGATCGATGGTGGGGGCTGATCTCCCAGATCCCGCCGAGCACCGCCTCGAGCACGAGCAGCCCCTGCGCGGCGCGCAGCAGCCACCAGAACTGCCGGGCCCGTGGATTGCGATACCACGCCCAGATTCCGACCAGCGCGGCCGCGGCGGTCGCAGCCAGGCATCCGGAACCGACGACGATATGGACGATCTTCATGTTCGTTGGAGCTTCCCGGCGCCGATGCCGCAATCCGGCTCGACGCATTTCGCACTAAGTGACACGTTGTTACAAGCGGTCCTGGATGGGTGATATAAGGGAGCTGTGATCCGAAGCTATCTGCCGGCGATCGTCTTTCTCGTCCTGGGTGGGGCAGTGGGCTCGTTGTTCGGGGTCCTCAACCTGCTCACCGGCGTCCGGAATCAGCGACGCCACCACAGCAAGTTCTCCCCGTACGAATGCGGTCTTCCCTCGGAGATCCAGCGCGGCTTCCGCTTCGGGATCAGCTTCTACCTGATCGCGATGCTGTTCATCCTGTTCGACATCGAGGTCATCTTCATCTATCCGATCGCCGTCCAGCTGCGCGCCTTCGGCGGATTCGCGCTCGGTGAGACGATCACGTTTGTGGTGCTGCTCACGGTCGCATTCATCTATGTCTGGCGGCGAGGAGCCCTCGAATGGAAGTGAAGCGCGAACCGCTCGGACCAACGGTTCCGGGCATGAATCCGGCGCAGGACTTCCGCGCCCGGCAGCTCGCGGCGCGCGACATGCTCCGCGGGGACCTGGAGGGCGAGGCGCTGGAGCAGTACGTCCGCGACAGCGTCCTGACCACGACCGTCGACAAGGCGGTGGCGTGGGCTCGCGGCAACTCCTTCTTCCCGCTCACGTTCGGCCTCGCCTGCTGCGCGATGGAGTGGATGCATGTGATCGCCAGTCGCGTCGACCTCGCGCGCTTCGGCTGGGAGGCCTCGCGGGCCTCACCGCGCCAGGCGGACCTGATCATCCTCTCCGGCCGCGTGTCGGTGAAGATGGCGCCCGTCGTGCGCCGCATCTGGGACCAGATGCTCGAGCCCAAGTACGCGATCTCGATGGGTGCCTGCTGCTCGTCGACGGGCATCTTCAACAACTACGCGCTCGTCGCCTCGGACAAGTTCATGCCGATCGACGTCCACGTCCCGGGCTGCCCGCCCCGCCCGGAGGCGGTCGCCCACGGGATCATCCGGCTGCGCGAGAAGGTCCAGTCGACCGACAAGCCCGGCTGGCGCGAGCGCTATGACGCGCTCGGGACCGCGGAAATCCTCACGCCGGAGGTCATCGCGCGCCAGAGCGCCGCGGACTCGGCGATCGGCGTGTTCCCTGGAGGGGACACCGCAGGTGCCTGACGCGACCGGCCTTGAGCTGATCGCCCACGAGCTGCGGGACCGGAACTCGGAGGCGATCCTCGGCACCGAGTACGCGCACGACCGCGCGGTGCTGCTCGCCGCTCCCGAGCACCTGCCGAGCGTCATCAAGACGCTGATGGACAAGGGCTACACGTTCATCCCGTCGGTGCACGGCGTCGACTACTACCCCGAGGACGAGCCCCGACTGGGCGTCCTGTACGAGATGATGGACATGCGCGAGGTCGACCGCATCTCGGTGAAGGTGCGGGTCTCCACCGAGGATCCGCGCGTCCCGTCGATCGTCGACCTGTTCCCGGGCGCCAACTGGGACGAGCGCGAGGTCTACGACATGTTCGGCGTCGTCTTCGAGGGCCATCCGGACATGCGCCGGATCCTGATGCCCGAGGACTTCGAGGGGCACCCCCAGCGGCGCGACTACCCGATGGGCGGCGAGCCGGTGCTGTTCACCTACAACGAAGAGACGAACTACGGCAAATGGCAGTAGAGCTCGACACCTCCGACTATCGCAAGCGCGAGGAGTCGGTCTCCTACTCGGTCGAGTCCGCCGGCATGGGCGAGACCCATGAGCTGCTGACGATCAACATCGGCCCGCACCATCCGGCAACGCACGGCGTGCTGCGGCTGCTGGCCACGCTCGAGGGCGAGGTCGTGCGCGACTGCAAGCCGATCATCGGCTATCTGCACACCGGGATCGAGAAGACCGCCGAGGACAAGGCCTACTGGAAGGTCATTCCGGTCGTCGAGCGGATGGACTACATGTCCTACTACTTCAACGCGATGGCGTACTGCGGGGCGGTCGAGAAGCTGCTCGGGATCGAGGTGCCGCCGCGCGCCCAGTACCTGAGGGTCATCCACCTGGAGCTCAACCGGATCGCCTCGCACCTGCTGTGGCTCGGCACGAGCGCGCTCGACCTCGGCGCGATCTCGATGTTCTGGTACTGCCTGCGCGAGAAGGAAACGATCCTCGACCTGTTCGAGATGTCGAGCGGCCAGCGGATGCACACCCGCTATTTCCAGATCGGCGGCGTGATGGAGGACATCCCGCGCGGCTTTGCGGCCAAGCTCCGGAAGTTCCTCGACGAGATGCCGACCCGGGCCGACCAGTACGCCGACCTGCTGGAGAAGAACCAGATCGTCTTCGAGCGGCTGCATGAGACATGTGTCGTCGACGAGCAGACGCTGCTCTCGCTGGGGATCACCGGGCCGCTCCTGCGGGCCACCGGCAATCCCTGGGATCTGCGCAAGGCGGCGCCGTACTCCAGCTACGACCACTTCGACTTCAAGATCCCAGTGGGCACCGTCGGTGACAACTACGACCGCTACCGCGTGCGCCAGGCCGAGCTGTACGAGTCGACGAAGATCATCAGCCAGGCGCTCGAGGGACTGCCCGAAGGGCCGCACATCACGACCGACCGCAAGGTCGCGCTGCCTCCGCGCCACGAGCTCGCGACCTCGATGGAGGCGCTGATCCATCACTTCAAGCTCGTCACCGAGGGCTTCCGGGTGGCGCCGGGCGAGGTCTATTACCCGATCGAGTCGCCGCGCGGCGAGCTCGGTTGCTTCGTGCGCGCGGACGGCTCCTCCAAGCCCGCCCGCGTCCACATGCGCGATCCGAGCTTCCACAACATGCAGTCCCTCGAGCCGATGGTCGACGGGGCCTACGTCGCCGACCTGATCGCCGCGCTGGCGATGCTCGACCCGATCATCGGGGGAGTCGACCGATGAGCGCCTCGGTGGGGCGGGTCCCCCGTTTCGCCCACGGCAGCCGCGTCCCCGGCTGGGACGACGCAGTCGACCTCACCAAGGATCCGGCGACGATCCCCGATCCCGCGACGACGCCGGTCCCCGAGCAGCTGCGGCGCGACATCGAAGCCGCGATGGCCAAATACCCCGACCGCCGCTCGGCGGCGATTCCGGCGCTGCACGCCGCCCAGGCGATCCACGGCTGGTGCTCGCCGGAGGCGATCGACCAGGTCGCGTGCGTGATGCAGCTCACGCCCGCCTACCTACAGGCGGTGGCGACGTTCTACGACATGTTCGAGACGACGCCGCGTCCGCTGCACCACGATGTCTACGTCTGCACGAACATCAGCTGCTCGCTGCTCGGCGGCGACGAGATGCTCGATGCGCTGATCGGCGCCGCGGGCGGCCACGAGTCGGTCCACGTGCGCTCGTTTGAGTGCCTCGGGGCCTGCGACATCGCGCCGATGGCCTCGATCGACGGTGAGTTCGTCGGTCCGCTGATCGAGGAGGACGCGGCCAAGATCGTGGATGACATCCTTGCCGGCCGTCCGGTGCTCGAGGCCAAGCAGCTGCGCTTCCGCCGCTGTGTCGACGACGGCTCCGCCCCCGGCCAGGCACCGTCCGCGCCGCCTCAGGAGTTCGCGCCGGCGCCGGACTCGGGTCGCGCCGACACCGCGGGACTGACGGACGCCGACCGCCTCGAGGACCGCCCCGGCCCGAGCGCGGCGATCGAGACCACTCCCGAGATCCCCTCCGAGGACGAGGAGTAACCCCCCAATGCCCAAGCTCCTGTTCGACAACATCGACGAGCCCGGCCTCAACACGCTCGAGGTCTACCGGCGCCGCGGCGGCTACGAGTCGCTCAAGAACGCGCTCGCGATGTCCCGCGAGGATCTCCTGGCCACGATCATGGACTCCAACATCCGGGGCCGGGGCGGCGCAGGCTTCCCCGCCGGGCGCAAGATCTCGTTCCTGCCCAAGGGCGAGATGCAGAAGTACCTGGTCTGCAACGCGGATGAGTCTGAGCCCGGCACCTTCAAGGACCGCGAGCTCATGCAGAAGAGCCCCCACATGCTGGTCGAGGGGATCATGATCGCGGCGTACGCGGGCAACATCTCCAAGACCTTCATCTACATCCGCGGCGAGTACGAGATGCAGGCGGAGATCCTCGAGGCGGCGATCGCCGAGGCCGCGGGCGCCGGGCTGGTGGGCGAGAACATTCTCGGTACCGGCAACGACATCTCGCTCGTGCTCCACCGCGGCGCCGGCGCCTACATCTGCGGCGAGGAGACCGGGCTGCTCGACTCCCTGGAGGGCAAGCGCGGCAACCCGCGCCTGAAGCCGCCGTTCCCGGCGATCGAGGGTCTCTACAACGGACCGACGCTGATCAACAACGTCGAGACGCTGGCCACGCTGCCGGCGATCGTGAAGATGAGCGGCGCCGAATACGCAAAGCTCGGCGTCGAGAACTCGACCGGCACCAAGCTGATCTCGATCTCGGGCGACGTCAAGCGCCCGGGCAACTACGAGATCGAGCTCGGCATCCCGTCGCGCGAGATCATCTACGGCCTCGCCGGCGGCCCGCCGAGCGGCAAGCCGGTCAAGTTCTGGTTCCCGGGCGGCTCGAGCTCGCCGGTCCTCACCGGCGACGACCTCGACCTCGGCTACGACTTCGACACGATGGCCAAGGCGGGCACGATGCTCGGCTCCGGCGCGATCATCGTCGCCGACGAGTCGCGCCGCGTGCTCGACACGATGCTGAAGGTCGCCAAGTTCTATGCCCACGAGTCGTGCGGCAAGTGCGTCCCGTGCCGCGAGGGCACGAACTGGACTCACAAGATGGTCCAGCGGATCTACACCGGCCAGGCCACGCCGATGGACCTGGACATCATGGCGTCCGTCCAGACGCAGATCATCGGCAACTGCCTGTGCGTGCTCGGCGACGCGATGGCGATGCCGATCGGCTCGATGGTTCAGAAGTTCCGCGCCGAGCTCGAGGCCGAGATCGAGGACGCGCGCCAGCGCAACTTCGGTAACGAGGCCGCCGACGTGGTCGCGCTCGGCGTCGCCGACGAGCTCGCCGGCCCGCTTCCGGTTCACTAGCCCGTTCGGGTTCCGCCACCAGCCCAGCACTGCTCCCCCGCCACGCCTACTAGTCTCACGCCCGCCCTGACGCCATGCCCCGCCCGCAGCAGAACACCATCACGCTGACCATCGACGGTCGTGAGATCCAGGCGATCGAGGGGTCGATGCTCGTCGACGCCGCCAAGCAGGGCGACGTCGAGATCCCCTACTTCTGCTACGAGCCCAAGCTCGGCCAGCCGGTCGGCGCCTGCCGCATGTGCCTGGTCGAGATCGAGGGCATCCCCAAACTCCAGACCTCCTGCTCGACACCGGTCAAGGACGGCATGGTCGTCCACACCCAGACCGACCGCGTCCGTGAGGCCCAGAACGCGATCGTCGAGTTCCTGCTCATCAACCATCCGCTCGACTGCCCGGTGTGCGACAAGGGCGGCGAGTGCCCGCTCCAGGACATCACGTTCGGCTGGGGCCGCGGCATCTCGCGCATGGTCGAGCCCAAGCGCCACTTCCAGAAGCCGCTCGCGCTCTCGCCGCTGGTGGCGATCGACCGCGAGCGCTGCATCCTCTGCTACCGCTGCGTGCGCTTCTCCCAGGAGATCTCCGAGGACTACCAGCTGATCTTCACCGAGCGCGGCGCCCACACGTACGTCGGCACCCACGACGGCCACCCGTACGTCGCCCCGTTCAGCGGCAACATCATCGAGCTGTGCCCGGTCGGGGCGCTCACCTCCCAGCCCTACCGCTTCCGCGCACGCCCGTGGGACATCGAGAGCGCGGGCAGCGTCTGCACGCTGTGCCCCGCCCAGTGCAACGTCTCCTTCACCGTTCGTGACGAGCGCGTGATGCGGGTGCTCTCTCGCGACAACGACGGCAACGCGGCGGTCGACGACGGCTGGCTGTGCGACAAGGGCCGCTTCGCGTACCAGGCGATCCACTCCGACGAGCGGATCACGCGGCCGCTGGTGCGTGACGGCGACGAGCTGCGCGAGGTCTCCTGGGAGCGCGCCATGGAGACCGCTCGCGGACTGGCCAAGCATCCCGGCCGGATCGCCGCGCTCCTCGGCGGCGGCGTCTCCAACGAGGAGGGCTTCCTGCTCCAGAAGGTCCTCCGTGAAGGCCTGCGCTCGAACGACATCGACTCACGCGGCGGCGGCGGGATCTCCTCCGTCAACGCCCGCGCGCTCGCGGCGCCCGGGCTGCAGGCATCCGTGCCCGATATCGAGTTCGCCCACACCGTGCTGCTGCTCGGCGTCGACCCACTGGAGGACGCCCCGATCCTCGATCTGCGGATCCGCAAGGGCGTGCGTCGCAACGGCGTCACCCTCGCGGTCGCGACCGCCCGCCCGACGCACCTGGAGCGCAACGCGACCCATATCGCGCGCTACGCGCCCGGTCACGAGCTCGACTTCCTCGATGCGCTGTACCGCACGGTCGCCGGCGAGGACGACCCGACCCGTCCGGTCGGACAGACCGTCACCGACCTGGCCACCCAGTTGCGCGAGGGCGGCGAGGACGTTGTGATCCTCTACAGCGAGCGGCTCTCCGAGCCCGCCGCCGCACTCGTCGCGAAGCTCGCCGGCCATCTCGGCCTCGACGGCCGTGACGGTGCCGGGGTGATCGCGATCCCGACCGGCGCCAACGGCCGCGGGCTGCGTGAGGCAGGCGCGGTCCCCGACGCCGGACCGGGCTACGCGCCGCTCGACGAGGCCGGTCGCTCCGCGGCCGAGATCGCGCAGGCAGCGGTCGACGGCGACGTCACCGCCCTCTGGCTCGTGCAGACCGATCCGGTCCGTGACCTGGAGAACCGCGAGCTCTGGGCGCGCGCGCTGCACTCCGCGGGCCTGGTCGTGGCGCACGCCTCGGTCCTCACCGAAGGTTTGCGAGAGCACGCGAACGTCATCTTCCCCGCTGAGTCCCACGCCGAGAAAGAGGGCACGGTCGTGCATCCCGACGGTCGCCTGCAGCGGCTGCGGATCGCGATTCAGCACCCCGGCGAGGTCCGTCCCGGCTGGCATGCGATCGCCGAGATCGGTGCGGCGTGCGGGCTCGATCTCCCGTTCCGCCGGTCAGCCGACGTGTTCGAGGAGCTCGTGGCGGCGGTCCCGTTCTACGCCGGGCTCACGCTCGACGAGATCGGCGGCACGGGCGTACGGTGGCCGGAGCGCGGGGCTGCCTCCGCGCTCGCCTCCGGCGGCGGGTTTGCGCCTCAGCCCGGCACCAGCGACACGCTTGCGCCCGCGGCGACCAACGGCCACCTCGCGCTCGGCACCTACCGGCCGCTGTGGGCCGCGCCCGAGGTCGAGATCTCCCCGGCACTGCAGTACCTGGTGCCACACCAGTCGGTCGAGCTCTCCCCCGCCGACGCCTCGCTGCGCGGGATCTCCGACGGCGAGGAGGTCGTCGTCTCGCAGAACGGCACCCGCCTGGCCGCGACCGCGGTGATCCGCTCGGGCGTCCCGGACGGCGCGGCGTTCCTCGCCGACGGGCTCGCCGACGGCAGTGCCAACGCGCTCACCGGCCGCCTGATCGAGGTGGTGAAGGTCGGATGAGTCCGGTTCTGGCTGAGGTCAACTACTTCGAGCCCTGGTGGGTTCAGATCATCAAGGCGCTGATCATCTTCGGGATCATCTTCGCCGTCCTGCCGATCCTCATCATCTACGAGCGCAAGCTGATGGGCCGCATGCAGAACCGCTACGGGCCCAACCGGGTCGGCCCGTTCGGTCTCCTGCAGCCACTCGCCGAGATCCTCAAGTTCGCCACCAAGGAGCCGTTCCGGCCGACGACCTCGATCGGCTTTCTGTTCCGGATCGCGCCGATGGTCGCGATCCTCACCGCGGTCACCTCGCTGGCGATCATCCCGTTCGGCAACGTCCAGCACATCTTCGGCGAGCGCGTCGGGCTCTACGGCATCGACGTCTCGGTCGGTCCGCTGTTCGTCTTCGCCTTCGGCGGGATCGCCTTCTACGGGATCATGCTCGGCGGCTGGGCGTCGGGTTCGAAGTACTCGTTCCTCGGCGCGATGCGCGGTGCCGCGCAGCTGATCTCCTACGAGGTGTCGCAGGGCCTCGCGCTCGTCGGCGTGATCATCACCAGCGGCACGCTGTCGCTCACCGGGATCGTCCACGCGCAGGCCGGCATGTGGTACTTCATCCCGCAGCTGGCCGGCTTCCTGATCTTCATGGCGGCCTCGTTCGCCGAGACCAACCGCGCGCCGTTCGACGTCGTCGAGGGTGACTCCGAGATCGTCGGCGGCTACTTCACCGAGTACGGCGGCACGGCATTCGTCGCCTATCTGTTCGCCGAGTACACGAACATGATCGTCGTCTCCGGAATGGCGACGACGCTGTTCCTCGGCGGCTGGTTGATGCCGTTCGGCATCCACCCTCCGGGCTGGGTCGATCCGATCGTCGTGCTGGCGAAGATGTTCCTCGTCTTCACCTTCTTCATCTGGGTCCGCACGACGCTGCCCCGGCTGCGCTACGACCAGCTGATGTCCTTTGGCTGGAAGATCCTCCTGCCCCTGGCGACGCTCAACATGCTCGTCACCGCGATCGTCGTGGTCGCCAAGTAACGAAAGCCTGAGACTCCTATGACTCCCTACGACCCCAGCTCCGACGTCGTCGAGGTCTTCCGCGGGCCCAAGCCGGGCGCCGCGCGCGGCCTGTACCGCACGTTCGGCGAGACGCTGCGCGGCCTGAAGACGACCTTCGTGCGCATCCCCGAGGGCGTCACCACGATCCAGTATCCCGAGCAGAAGACGCCGGTCTACCCGCGCTACCGCGGCCGCCACAAGCTGCACCGCTTCGAGGACACCGGTCTTGAGAAGTGCGTCGGCTGCTCGCTGTGCGCCGCCGCCTGCCCGGCGGACTGCATCCGCGTCGTCGCCGCCGAGAACACGCCGGAGAACCGGGTGTCCGCCGGCGAGCGCTACGCCGCGGTCTACGAGATCAACCTCAGCCGCTGCATCTTCTGTGGCTACTGCGAGGTCGCGTGCCCCTTCGACGCGATCACGATGGGTCACGACTACGAGATGTCGGACTACACCCGCTCGGACCTCATCTTCACCAAGGAGATGCTGCTGGCCGAGCCGATCGAGCGCACGCCGCTGCGGCGTGAGGGCGAGTAGCCCGGCCGAGGACGTTCGATGTCGCAGGTCATCTTCTTCATCGCGGCAATCGGCGCGCTCTCAGGCGCGATCGGCGTGGTCATGGTGCGCAACCCGTTCTACGCGGTGCTGTCGCTCGTCTGCCACCTGATCAGCCTGGCGGCGCTGTTCCTGCTGCTGCGCGCCCAGTTCGTGGCCGCCGCGCAGGTCGTCGTCTACGCCGGCGCCGTGATGGTGCTCTACGTGTTCGTCGTCGCATACGTCGGAGACCTCGACGAGCCGCTGCACCGGCCCGGCGGCGCACTGAAGGTGCTCGCACCGGTGTTCGGGCTGTGCCTCGCGGTCGAGTTGTTCTTCGCGGTGCTCGGCACGGCGCTGAAGGGGATCGGCACCGCGGGCGCTCACTTCTCGCTCGTCTTCGGGACCCCGGCGCAGATCGGCACCGCCTTCCTGACCACCTACCTGTTCCCGTTCGAGGTCGCCTCGCTGATCCTGATGGTCGCCGCGGTCGGCGCGATCGTGCTCGCCCGCCGGCGCCGCGGCCTGGACGACGACGGCATCGACGAGGAGCTGCGCACCCGGCTGCGGCCCGCCTACACCGGCACGATGGCCGAGTCGATCGGCGTACCCGCGCGCACGCCGCAGCCGCCCTCGCAGGTCGAGATCCGTAGCGGCGAGCCGGTCCCCGCGACCGGTGGCACGGGCGGCGAGAGCGACATCGAGCCCAACCCGCGCGAACGCAACCAGCAGGGCTGGGAGAGCTGATGAACATCGGCTGGTACCTGGCCGTCTCGGTCCTCGTCTTCTGCGTCGGCGCCGTGGGCGTGTTGATCCGCCCCAACCCGATGGTGATCCTGCTCTGCCTGGAGTTGATGCTCAACGCCGCCAACCTTGCCCTGGTGGCCTTCAGCCGCATGTGGGGCGGCGTCGGTGGGCAGATCTTCGCCCTCATCGTGATGGTCATCGCCGCCTGTGAGGTCACGGTCGGCCTCGGCCTGATCGTCGCCATCTACCGACGCCAGATGGCGATCGACGTCGACGAGCTCAATGAACTACGTGGCTGAACCCACCCCCCACCCCAACCGGGTCTCACCCCCCACCCCCGACGCCTGATGAGCACCGTCTCATACGGCTGGCTGATCGTCGGGTTCCCCCTGATCGGCACGATCCTCATCGCGCTCGGGTACAAGCGCCTGGGGCCACTCGCCGGCTGGGTGGCCTCGGCGATGATCGCGCTGTCGTTCGTCGCCTCGGTCATCTGCCTGGTCTCGATGCTCGGCCTGCCCGAGCATGCGCGCGAGCTCACCTCGTCGCTGTGGAACTACGACGTCGGCCTCGGCCTCGACGCCAAGCTCGGGATCCTCGTCGACCCGCTGTCGCTGTTCATGTGCCTGGTCGTCTCCGGGGTCTCGACGCTGATCCATGTGTATTCGATCGCCTATCTGAAGTCCGACGCCGGGCGCGCCCGCTACTTCGCGTACCTCAACTTCTTCGTCTTCTCGATGCTCGTGCTCGTCCTGGCGGGCAACTTCCTGCTGCTGATCGTCGGCTGGGCGTTCGTCGGCGCCGCCTCCTACCTGCTGATCTCCTTCTGGTACCGGCGCAACACCGCCACCAAGGCGGGCATCAAGGCGTTCGTGATCAACGTGCTCGGCGACGTCGGGCTCGTGCTCGGCACGTTCTTCATCATCCGCCACACCCACTCGCTGTCGTTCCTGACGACGTTTGCCGCCGCCCCGCACATCTTCCACCACAACTCCACCGACCTCGTCGCGGGCTGTCTGCTGCTGCTCGTCGGGGCGTTCGCCAAGTCCGCCCAGATCCCGCTGCACACCTGGCTCCCGGACGCGATGGAGGGCCCGACCCCGGTCTCCGCGCTGATCCACGCCGCGACGATGGTGACCGCGGGCGTGTACCTGATCGCGCGCATGCATCCGCTCTTCCAGATCGCGACCACCGCCGCCGACGTCGGCGCGATCATCGGCTGTCTCACGCTCGTGGTGGCCGCGACGATCGCGGTCGTGCAGACCGACCTCAAGCGCGTCATCGCCTACTCGACGATGTCCCAGATCGGCTACATGATCATGGGCGTGTCCGTCGGCGCCTACTCGGCGGGCCTGTTCCACCTCATGACGCACGCCTTCTTCAAGGCGCTGCTGTTCATGGCCGCCGGCTCGATCATCTCCGCGATGGGCGGCGAGCAGTCGCTGGACAAGATGAGCGGCTTCCGCAAGGCGATGCCGTTCACGTTCGCCTGTTTCATCATCGGTGGCCTCGCCCTCTCCGGCCTGCCGCCGTTCTCCGGCTGGCTCTCCAAGGACGACATCCTCGGCTATACGCTGCATCGCGGCGGCGGGTTCGTCGTGCTGGCGATCTTCGGCTACCTCGGTGCGCTGATGACCGGCATCTACACCTTCCGGATGATCTTCCGCGCGTTCTGGGGCGATCCCTGTCCCGAGGCCGAGGAGCTCATCCACGGCCACCTGCACCATGCCGAGCATCCCTTCAACCCGCAGACTGGCGAGATCGAGGACACCGCGGTCGGCTTCCCCGGCCCCGACCACGCGATCGCCGAGCAGAACGGCACGATGCGCTTTGCGATGTCCCTGCTCGCGCTGCTGGCGATCATCGGCGGCTTCCTGCAGATCCCGGGCGTCGACGACAAGATCACCCAGTTCCTGTCGCCGACGTTCGTCACCGATCCGCTCTACACGCACGATCCCTCCAACGGAACCTCATGGATCGGGCTGGTCATCGGCGCGCTCATCGCCATCGCCGGAATCTCGATCGCCTACCGCCTCTACGTCCAACAGCCCGGCACGAGCGCACGGCTGCAGCAGCGGGCGGGCGCACTGCACACCTTCCTCTACAACAAGTGGTACTTCGATGAGCTCATCGACGTGCTCGTCGTGCGCCCCGCCCAGTTCGCCGGCCGCTTCATCGGCTCGACCGTCGAGAACGGCGTCATCAACGGGGCCGTCACCGGCGGCACGACCGGCGCAGCCCGGGCGCTGTCGGCGATCGTCCGCCGGGGCCAGAGCGGCTTCCTGCGCTACTACGTCGCGCTGATGATGGTCGGCATCGGCGGGATGGCCCTCTACTTCCTCGTCCAGACGACATGACGCTCTCCATCCTCGTCTGGCTGCCGCTGTTCGTCGGGGTGCTCGTCGCCTTCGTGCCGCGCGAGCTCGTCTCCCGCCTGGCCGTGCTCGGCTCGCTGGTGACGCTCGGCATCGCGATCTCGTTCATCGCGCGGTTCCACAGCAACGTCGCCGGCCTGCAGTTCGTCACCGACCAGGTCTGGATCGGCGCGCTCGGCATCCACTACAAGCTCGGCCTCGACGGCCTCAACGTGCTGCTCGTCCTGATCACGACGATCGTGTTCAGCTCGGCGCTGGTGTGGAGCGCGAACCGCGAGTGGGATCGGTCGCGGATCTACTACTTCAGCTTCCTGCTCGCCGAGTCGGGCGTGCTCGGCGCGTTCTGCTCCCAGGACCTCGCGCTGTTCATCATCTTCTTCGACCTGATGCTCGTCCCGTTCTACTTCCTGTCGGGGATCTGGGGCGGGGAGAACCGGGTTGCCGCAACGACGAAGCTCGTCATCTACACGCTCGTCGGCTCGTTCTTCATGCTCGTGGGCGCGATCGCCACCGGCGTCCTGTCGGCATCGCAGCACGGCACCGGGCTCGACTTCGCGTTCAGCGCACTGCAGGCGCACCCGCTGTCGCACAGCTCGCAGATCTGGATCTTCCTGTGCTTCGCGATCGCGTTCCTGGTCAAGATGCCGCTGGTCCCGTTCCACGGCTGGCTGCGCGACGGATACAAGGCGATGCCGATCCCCGCCGTGGCCGTGTTCTCCGCGATCCTCTCCAAGGTCGCCGCCTACGGATTCCTGCGCGTCGTGCTGCCGCTCTTCCCCTACGCGGCCGTCCACTTCCAGGTGCTGATGCTGCTGATCGCGCTGGCATCGATCGTGTGGGGGACGCTCGTGGCGATGACCCAGCCCGACGCCCGGCTCGTCGTGGCGTACTCGTCGGTCGCCCAGCTCGGCTTCATCACGCTCGGGATCTTCTCGCTCTCCCCGGCCGGCGCGAACGCCGCGCTGCTGCAGATGGCCAACCACGCGCTGGTCACCGTCCCGCTGTTCTTCATCGTCGCCTGCGCCGCGGCCCGCTCCGGCGGCTCGGAGAAGCTCGCCGACATGGGCGGGATCGCGTTCAAGGCCCCGGTGCTCGCCACGCTCGCGCTGATCGTCGCGTTCGCCACCCTGGCGATCCCAGGCTCCTCCAACTTCGCCGGAGAGTTCGGGATCCTGCTCGGCGTGTTCAACTCGAAGATGCCGATCGCGATCCTCGCCTCGCTCGGCGTCGTCGGCGCCTCGGCGTACGCCATCCGGCTGTTCATCCTGTCGATGCACGACCGCGTCGGCCCGAAGGTCGACTCGTCCGAGATCGGTATCGGCGACGCGCTGGCGATCGTGCCGATGGTGCTCGTCATCCTCGTATTCGCCTTCTATCCCCAGTTCGGACTGCAGCGCTCGCAGAACTCGGTCCGGCAATCCATTGGCCCGAGCGCGCAGGTGAGCGGGCATGTCCGCTTCGAAGCCGCTCGATACTCCGTGAAGCCATGAACCTCCTGTTCGCCACCGCCACCTCCTTCCACGGCCCCCACATCGACTACGCGTCGCTGATGCCGTTCCTGATCCTCGGGGGCGGCGCGATGATCGTGCTGCTGCTCGGGATCATGGGCGGCGCCTCCGCCGAGCCGGTGCGCGCGCGGGTGGTGCCGCTCACCACGGTGCTCGCCCTGGTCGCCTCGATCGTGGTCGAGATCGGCCGCTTCAACCACCCGATGACGATCGTCGCCGGGGCGCTGCGGGTCGACCAGATGGCGCTGATCCTCGACATCCTGTTCGCGGTGACCGCGATCGCCTGCGTCGTGCTCTCGCTGCGCGGGCGCGCGGCGCGCAGCGCCGGTCACGGCGAATACCACGCGCTGCTGCTGTTCAGCGTGATGGGGATGGCGGTGCTCGTCTCCTCGATCGACATCGTCACCCTGTTCCTCGGCTTCGAGCTGCTGTCGATCCCGCTGTACGTGCTCTGCGCCTCGGAGTTCTTCCGCGAGGGATCCCTGGAGTCCGGGCTGAAGTACCTGGTGATCGGCTCGGTGGGCTCGGCGACCCTGCTCTACGGCCTCGCGCTCATCTACGGCGCGACCGGGCACACGGACTTCGCCGGCATCGCGAACGGGATCAACAACGGCGAGCTCGGCAACGGCCTGATGGGCGATCCGCTGCTGCTCACCGGCGTCGGCCTCACGCTTGTCGGCTTCGCCTTCAAGGCCTCAGTCGCTCCGTTCCACCAGTGGACACCCGATGTCTACGAGGGGGCACCGACGCCGATCACGGCCTTCATGGCCGTCGCGACCAAGGCCGCCGCGCTGGGAGTCATCCTCCGCTTCTTCGACGTCGCCGCACTGCCGATCCAGAACGACTGGGCGCCCGCGATGGCGACGATCGCCGCGATCACGATCATCGTCGGCAACGTCGGCGCGCTCTCGCAGTCCTCGATGAAGCGGATGCTCGGCTACTCGGGTGTCGCCCAGGCCGGCTACATGCTCGCGGGTGTGCTCGTGGCCACCCAGCTCGGCGTCGACGCGACGATCTTCTATCTGATCGCCTACCTGCTGGCGAACATGGCGGCGTTCGCCGTCGTCGTCGCGGTCCAGAACGAGAGGGCCGACGGCGATGAGCTCTCGGGCCTCGCCGGACTCGGCGCCCGCAACCCGTGGCTCGCCTGGCCGATGACGATCGCGATGTTCTCGCTCTCCGGAATCCCGGGCACGATCGGCTTCATCGGCAAGTTCCAGCTCATCCACGCCCTGGTCAACGGCTCCTACACCTGGCTGGCGATCGTGCTCGTGATCGGCTCGATGATCTCGCTCGGCTACTACCTCCGCGTGATCGCGACGATCTGGATGCGCGCCGAGAGCCCGTCCCCCGGGCCCGGGCTGCTCGGACGGCTGGTGCCCTTCAACCTGCCCGCGATGGGTGGCGGCTCGCCCGAGGCCGACGAGCCTGCCGGCGCTCCGCTCGCAACGACCGGCGGTTCGGTTGCCCGCGGCAGCGCATGGTCGCTGCCGTCGGCGGAGGTCGCGCTCGTGGCGATCGTGTTCGCCGCGGCGACGGTCGGTTTCGGGATCTTCCCCTCGATCGTCTTCCACCTGGCCGACCACGCCGGGCGGGCGTTCACCGGCCTGTTCTGAGCGCACCGCCGCGGCGAGATGACTAGGGTCTGGCGCCGTGTCCGCCACGGCTCCCCGCTCGCTGGTCCTCAACACGCTGATCGACGTGCTGCCCGATGACCGGGTCGTCACACGCGACGGAGACCATCTGATCGTCCGCTCGCCGTCGAACCCGGGCCATTGGGAGGGCAACATGCTGCTCTATGACCACGCGCCTGCCCACGGCGATGGTGAGCGCTGGGAGGCGAGATTCGACGCGGCGTTCGCCGACGAGCCGGCCGTCCGGCACCGCACGTTCTACTGGGATCGCTGCGACGGCGAGGAGGGAGCCGCGGCGGCCGAGTTCGGCGAACGTGGCTACCGCCTGGAGCGCGACGCCGGCCTGATCGCCGCACCGGAGGAGATCGCGCCTCATCCGAACGCCAATCACGAGGTGGAGGTCCGCGCCGTGGATCCGGCTCCCGGCCACGACGAGCCACTGTGGGAAGGCGCGATCGACGTGTCGCTCGCCAACAACGCCGAGGACCCGTCGCCCGACGCCGACTTCGAACGGTTCGCCCGCGCCCGCCAGCGAGAACGGCGCGCCGTGTTCCGCGCGGGCCGCGGCGCCTGGTACGTGGCGCTGGACCCGGCCGACGGCTCGGTCGTCGCCTGCTGCGGCGTGATCGCGACCGGACCGCGCGGGCGCTTCCAGGCCGTCGACACCGCGCCGACCCACCGCCGCCGCGGGATCGCTCGTCGGCTGGTGCACGACGCCGCGCAGGACGCCGCCGCGCGGTTCGGGCTCAGCCGGCTCGTGATCGTCGCCGACGCGGACTACCACGCGCTCGGGATCTACGAGTCGCTGGGCTTCCAGCGCCGCGAGCGTCTGTGCAGCGCCTGGCTCGCCCCGCCCCGGTGATCGCTGCGACACTCTCCGGTAGGAGCCGGCCGCAGTCGCAGCGGCGTCGTGGCTGATCCTCAGGGTGGCGTGATCGCGCTGAGCGGATCGATCCGGTGAACGGAAAGGGGGCGGCCACGCCGTGGCCACCCCCTGGCCGCGTCAGGCGTTCCCGTAGAGCAGCGAGCCCGGCGTGTCGAGTTGCTCACCGGTCTCGAGCAGCGTCTTCAGGCCGGACAGGATCATCGGCCAGCCGCCGTAGAGCTCCGCGTTGGCGGACTCGGGCAACTGGTCGTGGGTGACCGTCAGCCGGCAGGAGGTCCCCACTGGCTCGATCTCCCAGGTCACCCGCGTCGTGCCCTGGGACTTCACCTCGTCGCTCCAGAGCGCGTCGAAGCTCTGCACGAGCAGGCGCGGCGGTTCAACCTCCAGATTGGTGCCGGAAGTGATGTTCACGCCCCCGGGGGCGCCGGCGAAGTAGTCCGAGCCCGGGGTCCAGTCCGAATGGATCTCGACTCCGAAGCTGTACTTCGCACGCTGCGCGGGATCCGTGATCGCCTCCCAGAGGCGTTCCGGCGTCGTCTTGATGAACACCTCGAACACCGCAGTCCCGTTCGCCACCGGTGCGGTTCCCTCAGCCCACGAGACAGTCTTCACGGCTTGCATCGTCTCGACCTCCAGGTCGGTCTTGAGCCGGCTCAGCGTTGCCGCCCACGGCTCTGCGTATTTACTCACCCAGCGGTCGTGGGCGAGTCGGATCGGGACCGTGTTCAGGTAGTGAAGCTTCTCTCGGCCGCGTCGCCTGGTCACCACGAGACCAGCGTCCTCAAGCACCGAGAGGTGCTTCATCACCCCGAACCGCGTCATCTCGACGCGTCCCTCGAGCGCGCTCAGCGTCTGCCCGTCCTCCCGGTACAGCTCATCGAGCAGACCGCGGCGGGTGGGATCGGCGAGCGCCTTGAACACCTTGTCCATGGCGGAGACTATAGGTGACCTTTTGGTCACATGTCAAGTCGACGATGTCTCGCTTTTCACCCTGTGCGGGTGAAAATCCGACACATCACGCCGCACACGGACGCCAAAGCGAGCCGCGGGCGCCGCGTGACGGCCGACGCCTCGGCGCGGTACTGCGCCGCCGCGGCCAGCCGGCGCTACCGCACCGTCGCGTACCGCCGGTTCACCGCCAGCACCGCCAACCCGAACAACCCCACCGCGTAGGCCACGCAGATCAGGATCGGCACGACCGTCTCGCCCTGCCCATCGCCAGCCTGCTCCAGCAACCGCTGCGCTCCCCACCAGGGCATGAAGCGATCGATGATGTTCGAGGTCTGGAGCGTGAGCTCGACCCCGACCACACCGATCAAGATGAGCACCGATTCGAGCTCGTGAGGGACGAGCGCACCGACGGCCAGGCCGAACGGGACCGCACACGCGGTGACCAGGAATACGCCGCCGATCAGCTCCAGCGGCGAGGCCGGGCTGGAGCCGAGCTCGATCACCCCCGCGAACACCAGCGCGACCACGAACCCAAGCGCCTCGAGCAGCAGCAGTCGTCCCAGGAGCAGCTCCCGCGGTCGGTAGCCGGCGAGCACCAACCGGCTGTCGAGCCGCCGGGAGGTGAGCGCGCAGAAGATGGAGGCGCCGGAGACCGAGAACGCCATCGCGATCCCGCCGAGCACCGGGGCGTATGAGCTGTTCGAGCGCGACGAGGCGTAGAAGACGAGCGGCAGGACGGTGAGCAGCCCGAGCGCCGTGCGGCGGCGGACCAGCTCCCGCGCCGCCATCTCGGCCGGCAGCAGGATGTGCATCGCCCAGTGGCGGCGGATCACGAGCGCGGGGTGAGCTCGACGACGCGGTCGACGAGGTCGAGGTCCTGCAGCATGTGGGTGACGACCACGACCGCGAGGCCCTGCTCGCTCCAGCTCGCGACATGGTCCCAGAAGTTCATGTAGGAGCCATGGTCGAAGCCCTGGTATGGCTCGTCGAGCAGCAGCAGACGTGCGCCGCCGAGCAACGCGAGCGCGAGATTGAGCTTCTGCTGCGAGCCGCCCGACAGATGCCGGACCTGCGAGCGCTCGCCGACCGGGAACCCGAACTCGGACAGGAGCTCGCGCCCGCGGCGGATCCCTTCCTGGCGGCTCAGCCCGAGCGCCGGACTGAACAGCGCCAGGTGCTCATCGGCGGTGAGCAGATCGTGGAGCCCCGGAATCTGGGGGCAGTAGCCGACACGCCCCTCGATCCTCAGCGTGCCCGCGTACGGGGTGAGCAGCCGGGCGCAGATCGACATGAGCGTCGACTTGCCAGCTCCGTTCTCTCCGGTGAGCGCGACGCGCTCACCCGGCTGGACCACGAGCGAGACGTCGTCGAGGATCACGCGCTCGCCATAGCGGTGGCAGATCCCGCGCGCTTGGAGCACAGGGGTGCCGGTCGGTTGCGTGCTGGTCTCGGTGCGCGCGCTCGTGGCCACGGAACTGACTGAGACGGTAGACGCTTTTTCCCGTCGTCCAACAGGGGTAGCCCACGTTTCATGGCAGATGAACATGAAGAACATCCCGGCAAGGACGGGCTGCCGGGCAAGCAGGAGCACAACCGCGAGGAGCAGGAGCCGGCCGAGCCGACCAAGCGGCGCCCGGCCGAGCATGAGCGCGGCGACGAGGAGTCCGGCGGCGAGTCGGGCGAGGGCTCGCAGTCGACCGGCAATCCCGACAGCGCCGGCTGAGTCGGGTTGCCGAGCGACAGGCGCCCGGCAACCCGTTTCGACTCAGCTGTGTGAGGCCGAAATCGCCTGCCAGTCCTGGAAACGACCGCTGTCGTACAGCAGGCCGAGCAGGTACAACATCCCGTCGTAGTAGCGCGGCTTGCCCGAGGGAACCGGCTGATTCCAGAGATCCCGGACGAAGTCGAACCGGTCGGCCCGCGTGGCCGAGACCGCGGAGGTGGAGTTCATCGCGACGAGCCCCTGCGGGTGATGGGGCTCGTAGCTGTTCTGGCTCTCCGCCGGCGTGAGCGGCCGTCCGTAGACCGTGTACCGCGGGCCGTAGGTCTGGATCCCCCGCCGGGCGAAGAACCACTCGAGCTGGTTGGAGTACGCGCGCTGCCAGGCGTGGACGCCGAACCACGCGGCGTCGACGTTTGCGTTGGCGATCGTCCGCCACGCGTCCTCCTCGAACGCATCGTTGTATCCGATCGACGAGCCGAACCTCAGCGGATCGCCGTTGAACGAGGTGTAGTCCGAGACGAGTCCGGTCGTCACCTGATAGGCCGTGTGCAGGAAGTACTGACCGGCGTTGACCGCGGCCTTCCAGTGCGCGGCATCCGCCGGATCTGCGGTCTCGAACACGCGGTAGAACGCCGGCAGTACGTAGGAGGGATCCGTGAACGGGACCCCAGGGCCGAACTGCGGCAGGTTCGAGGTCAGGCTGAAGATGTCCTGCCCCCCGGCCGCGCTCGCGTTCCACATCGCGTTGAGAATCACCTGTGCCTGTTGGGAGTAGTCCTCGATCCCACTCCCGTCGCCCCACCGATCGCCGGCGAACACCAGCGCCGCGGCCATCCACTGATCTCCGTCCGGCGCATCGCCATTGCTGCCCGCGAACTGATTGCCACTGGTGTCGGTGTGCCAGGCGAAATTGCCGGTCTGCGGCCCGGACAGCACCTCCATCTGGTTATGAGCGAACGCCCACAGGCGATTGAACATCCCCTGATGGTTGAGCTGCACCGTGAGCATCATCGCGTAGCCAAGGCCCTCGGTCCGGACGTCCTGGTTGCCGATGTCCTCGACGTAGGACTCCGTCGGACTCAGCTGGTAGTAGATGCGCTGGCCGTTCGCTCTCGTCGGTCCGGCCCCTGCCGATCCGAAGAACAACTGGTCGAACCCGTGCTCGAGCTTGGCGTTGATCTGCTGCTGCGTATATCCCGCCTGCGCGAACAGATCGGGATACGGTCCGGCGCCCCGAGTCGTGGTGGCGGATGCGGTGGCGACCATCGTCGCCATCCCGCAGAGCGCCCCCAGACAGGTGACACTCAAACGTCGCTTTATGCGCATATATAACCTCCCAAGTCCTCGTGATCGTGCGCAGACGGGGTAGATTATGTCAAAAGTTAACCGAAAGCAACGTTATAAAACCGACTCAAGCCGCACAAATTGTCAATAAGTGACGGTCATTCTCTCGAGGTCGGAGACCCGACGAGCACCCGTGAGGCGAACCGCCTCTCGGTCCTTGAGACGCTCCATCGGCTACCGGCATCCAGCCGTGCCGACCTCACACGGCTCACCGGCCTCTCGCGCCCGACGGTCTCCGCGCTTGTCGAGGAGCTCGTCGATGCGCACCTGGTGTGCGAGGCATTGAGCACCGACGTTGCTGAGCCGACCCAGGGGCCGCGGCCGAGCGGCCGCCCCCCGACGCGCCTGTCTCTCGCCCGGAGCGCCGGCCACGTGCTCGGGATCGATCTCGCCCACCGTCACGTGGCGGTCGCGGTCTGCAACCTCGCGGGCGAGGTGCTGGCGGAGCAGATCGAGGGGGCCGCGGTCGACGACGCCCCGGCGGCGACCCTGGACCTCGCCGCCGAGCTCGGCGCCCGCGCCCTGCAGAGGTGCGATGTGCCGCCAGGGCGCCTCGTCGGGGTCGGCATGGCGGTCGCCGCCCCGCTGGACCCACAGCGGCCGAGGCTGCACGCGGGCGGAATCCTGCCGGGCTGGAACGGAGTCGACCCCGCGACGGAGATGACCGACCGCCTGGGCGTCCGCGTGGCCGTCGGCAACGACGCGAACCTCGGCGCTCTCGCCGAGCGTGCGTTCGGCGCAGGGCGTGACGTCGAGGACCTCGTCTACATCCGACTGTCCGCAGGACTGGGGGCGGGCCTCATCCTGGGCGGCAGGCCGTACGCGGGCGCCGTCGGCATCGCCGGTGAGCTCGGCCACGTGCTGAGCGATCCGCGCGGGCCGATCTGCCGGTGTGGCAACCGCGGCTGCCTGGAGGCGGTCGCGGGCCCGGTCGCAGTCGCGCGCATGCTCGAGGCGACGCTCGGACGATCGGTGACGCCCGCCGATCTGCTCGAACTCGTCCTCGCCGGTGATCGTGGGGCGTGCCGCGCCGTCGCCGAAGCCGGCGAAGCGATCGGCCGGGCGAGTGCGGCCGTCGTCAACATCCTCAACCCCGCGCTGCTGCTCGTCGGGGGCGAGCTGGCGCAGGCCGGCCAGACGCTGCTCGAGCCACTTCGGGCCGAGCTCGAACGCCACACGATCCCGGCGGCAGGGGACGCCGTGCGCGTCGGATTGGGCACGCTCGGTGCCCGAGCGGAGGTCCTCGGGGCGGCAGCGCTCGCGCTCTCGGATGCGCCGCGGGTCCTCGCGGCTCGGCTGGAGGTCTGAGCGGCCCGGCCGCTCAGACCGCAGCGACGGCCGGAGCGGCGGTCTCGGCCGGAGCGGGCCGGCGACCGCGCGAGAAGACGAGCACCCCGTCGTCGACCGGCTTGCGGGTGAACTCGTAGCGATCGATCGGGTAGTTCTGGCGGAGCTTCCACGGCCGGACGGATCCCTGGTCGGGCAGCTCGGCGAGCGAGCGCAGCACATAGCCGGACCTGAGGTCGATCACCGGCTCGCGCGCGATCCCCGGCGGATCAAGCGGCGGACGGCACGACGTGTACCCGCTCGCGTCCATGTAGGTGAGCACCCGGCACACGTACTCGCTCGTGAGGTCGGCCTTGAGCGTCCAGGACGCGTTCGTGTAGCCGATCGCAAAGGAGAAGTTGGGGACGCCGGAGAGCATCGAACCGCGGTAGGCGATCCTCTTTCCCACCTTCACCGGCTCGCCGTCGAGCGAGAGCGCGATGCCGCCCATCGCCTTCAGGCGCAGCCCGGTCGCGGTGACGATGATGTCCGCGGGGAGCACCTCGCCGCTCTCGAGTTCGATCCCGCTCGGGGTGAAGCGCGCGATTCGGTCGGTGACGATCGAGGCCGCGCCGTCCGAGACGGCTTTGAACAGGTCGCCGTCGGGCGAGATGCACATGCGCTGAGTCCAGGGGTCGTAGTCCGGGCGCAGATGCCGGTCGACGTCGAACCCGGCCGGCAACTGGGCGGCCGCGCCTTTGCGGATGATCGCCCGGGCCTGGCGCGGGAAGCGGCGGCAGAACCAGTACCAGACCGCCTGGGTGGCGACGTTCTTGGCGCGGATCGCCGTGTAGGCGGCGCGCTCGGGCAGCCAGCGGCGCAGGTGCGCCGCGATCGGATCGGTGCCGGGCAGCGTGATCAGATACGACGGCGAGCGCTGGAGCATCGTCACGTGCGCGGCATCGGTGGCCATCGCCGGCACGAGCGTGATCGCAGTCGCCCCTGAGCCGATGACGACCACGCGCTTGCCCGCGTAGTCGAGATCCTCGGGCCAGTGCTGAGGGTGGACGATCCGGCCGGCGAACTCCTCCTGCCCGGGGAAGTGCGGGGAGTGGCCGTTCTCGTAGTCGTAGTAGCCGCAGCAGGTGAGCAGGAACGAGCAGCCGAGCGTCACCCGCTCGCCAGCGGCACGCTCCACCTCGACCGTCCAGCGCGCGTCCTGCTCTGACCAGTCCGCAGCCAGGACCCGATGGCCGAAGCGGACCCGCTCGGTGATGCCGTGGCGGTCGGCGGTCTCCCGGACGTAGTTGAGGATCGATGGGCCATCGGCGATCGCCCGCGGGTCCTTCCAGGGCGAGAACGCGTACCCGAGCGTGTGCATGTCGGAGTCCGAGCGGATCCCCGGATACCGGAACAGATCCCAGGTGCCGCCGATCGAATCCCGGGCCTCGAGGATGGCGAAGGTCTTGTGCGGCAGCGAGCGCCGCAGGTGGCATCCAGCACCGACGCCGGACAGGCCGGCGCCGATGATCAGGACATCGAAGGTCTCCTGTGCAGGCGTGGTACGCATGCGTATCACGGACTGTACGAGGCCGGTCAACCCCTCACCGAGAGCTGGGTCACACGACCGCGGCCGAGCGACCGAGTCGAGGTCTACGATCGTCCGTCCCGTGGAGTACCCCGCCGACACCCTTGGCGCCGACGAACGCGCGCTGCTCGCCCCGCACGTGACGAACCTCGATCGCCCCGTGTTCGCCCTCGTCGGGCTACCCGAGACGGTGAAGGGTGCGCTCTTCGCGCGGTACTCCCGCTACCCCGGCACGCTGCGGCGATTGATGATCGACGAGTTCGCCGACGACCTCGCGGCGGCCGGGGGCACCGCGACGGCGCCCGGCGGCGGATCGCGCGACAGCGGCCGTGCGGCGCAGTTGTATGAGCGCATCTTCCTCGGCTATGGAGACGATTCGGTGGCTCAGCTCGGCGGCGCGCATCTGGCGTGCGAGTGGGTCTCCAACATCCTCACGAAGATCCTCCAGCGCCCGCGTCTGGCCGCCTACCTCGAGCAGTCGACGCGGTACATCGCGTATGACACGCCGATCGACGGGAGCCGGTACCGCTACTACCGCGACCCGGTGCTCGGCCCCGAATACGAAGCCGCCATGGACGCGCTGTTCGGGAGCTATGCCGCGGCGCTCCCGGTCGTGAGCGCCTGGGCGGCGCAGGCGTTCCCGGTCGGTGATGGCGAGTCCCCGGCGGCGCACGCGCGTGCGGTCAGGGCCAAGGCGCTTGATCTGCTGCGCGGACTGCTGCCCGCGGCCTCGCTCTCCCACATGGGGATCTACGCCTCGGGCCAGACCTACGAGCAGCTCATCCTCCACCTGCTCGCTCATCCCCTGCCGGAGGCCCGGGAGTACGGCACGATGGTCCTCCACGAGCTGCAACCGGTGATCGGGAGCTTCCTCACGCGGGTGGAGCGGCCGGAGCGAGGAGGGCGCTGGATCGAATACCTCAGCGGGCGCGCCGCCGCCGGCGAGCGCTGGGCCGGGCGCCTCGGCCTCGATGGCCGGGCCGGCGAGGACGACACCCGGAAGGGTCCCTCGGTGCGATTGCTGCATGTCGACGGCTCCGAGCAGGACCTGCTGTCCGCACTGTTGTTCGAGTCGACCGGGGTCGCCGAGAGCGGGACGCGCGCAGCGGTCGAGCAGCTCTCGGACGCTGAGCGCGCCACGATGCTCTCCGACCTCGTCGGCGAGCGGGAGAACCGTCGACATCGCCCGGGACGCGGCTTCGAGGCGGTGCGTTACCGGTTCGAGATCGTCGCCGACTACGGCGCCTTCCGCGACCTGCAGCGTCACCGGATGCTCACCGTGCAGTGGCAGCCGCTCACGCCGGATCTCGGGGCCGACGTTCCTGATCAGGTCCTCGAGGCGGGCGCGGGGGAGCAGTACCGGCGCGCGCTGGAGATTTCCGCCGCCGCCTACGAACGCCTGCGCGACGCAGGCCACGCCCACGCCGCCCCATACGCGCTGTGCCTCGGCTACCGGATGCGCTTCGTACTCGACCTGAACGCCCGGGAGGCGATGCAGCTGATCGAGCTGCGCTCCGGGCGCGAGGGCCACCCGAGCTATCGCGCGGTCGCCCACGAGATGCATGCGCTGATCTCCGAGACGCACCCCGGGATCGCGGCGGCGATGCGCCACGTCGATACCGAGACCGAGCCGCGGCTGGAACGGATCCTCGCCGAGATGCGAACGCAGGCCCGCGCGAGCGCCGGCTGAGCCTGCCCGCCCGGCACCGCGGCCGGCCGGAAGCCCCAGACGCGCGTGCTACGGTTGCGCGGCCTTCGTGACATGCGAAGGTGACGGAGAGTCAGCGAAGTTCGGTCAGAGCCCGACGCTGTCCCGCAACGGTAACGCCCCGCTCACACGGAGCTGGGGACGAGCCCGGTCGCCTGACTCTCACGTCCCACGACTTAGCCTCGGAGACGGCCGACCGTGCGCACCTCGCCGCTCCGCGGGACGCTTCGAAGGAGGGCGTAGCGATGAGCGCGAGCAGGCACCGATGGTGGGGGATCGCCCCGCTGCGCGTGCAGGTCTTCGCCGCCGCCCTCTTCGGGGTCATCGCGCTGCTCGCGGACGGCCCGGCACTCGGTCGCGCCTCCGCGGCGCCACTCCGAGGCTGCACTCCGGCCCACGGCACGGTTGTGGCAGTCGACTTCGCTCACTGGGGCGGTCCGATCGTCCGCGGCTGTGGGGTCCGACAGCACTCGGGCTACGCCCTGCTGCATGCGGCCGGCTTCACCACCGCAGGCGACGAGCACGACGGGCCGGCGGTCGTCTGCCGGCTCGGCGACGCCGCGTTTCACCACGGCAGGCAATACCCGACACCCAACCAGCAGGCCTGCGTCCAGACGCCCCCCACGACGGGCTACTGGGCCTACTGGGTTGCGCCCAGGGGCACCAACCACTGGGCCTACGCCCCGCTCGGAGCGATGGGCGACGTGCCCAAGCCCGGCGAGGTCGAGCTGTGGATCTTCGGCGCGACGAATGTGGCCGGCACCCACGGCACGGCAGTGCCCACGTTCAGTCCGGCCGCGCTCCGAGCCCGCCCGCCCGCGTCCACGCGCACCTCGACGACACCGACGGCGGCGACGACGACCACCACCACCACGATGACCACGACGACGCACCCTCCGCCGGCGAGCACCCCGACGACGACCGTCTCCCACACCAGGACCCCGCCGCCCCCGCGTGCCCGCCCGCATCGGGCCCTGCATCGGGCCCACCGTGACCACCCGCGGCGTCCCGGCGCGCACCACTCCCGCCGCCAGAGCGCGACGAGCACCCACAGCACGTCGACGACGCGGGCCGGCGGGGCCCAGGTCGTGTCGGCGCGCCCCACGAGCCGGCGGGCGACGGCGGGCTCGTCGACCCCATTGATCATTGCCGGCGCCATCGCCCTCCTGCTGTGCGCGGGGGCGGGCCGCGCGATCTGGCTGCGCCGCCACGAGCAATGAGCCCAGCCAGGCATACCCGCGGACGCACCACCGGCCTCGACGCGCGACGGGTCCCTCGCGAGCTTCATCCGGTCGCCTGGTGGCTGTGGGCGATCGGCCTGATCGTCGCGGTCAATCGCACGAGCAACCCGCTGCTGCTGCTGCTCACGCTGTCGGTGCTCGGGTTCGTCGTCGCCAGCCGCCGCGGCAGCGCACCCTGGGCACGGGCGTTCCGGTACTACGTGATGTTCGCCGGGGTCGTGATCGTCCTTCGCGTGGTGTTCCGCACGGTGTTCCCGTCGGGGGTCACGCCGAGCGATCACATCCTGTTCCGCCTGCCGCACATCCCGACCGCGTCCTGGTACTCGGGCGTGCAGATCGGCGGGCCGGTCACGCTCGAGGCGACGCTCTCGGCGACGGTCGACGGTCTGCGCCTCGGCACGATGCTGTGCTGCATCGGCGCGGCCAACGCGCTTGCCAACCCCAAGCGCGCGCTGCGTGTGCTCCCCGGCGCGCTGTACGAGCTCGGGACGGCCGTCGCCGTCTCGGTGACCCTGGCGCCGCAGTTGATCGAGAGCGTGCAGCGCGTCGCACGGGCTCGACGGCTGCGGGGCGGCGGCGGTCGCGGACTCCGGGCGCTTCGATCGATCGCGATCCCGGTGCTCGCGGACGCACTCGAACGCTCGTTGATGCTGGCGGCGGCGATGGACTCGCGCGGCTACGGGCGCAGCGGCTGTGCATCAGCGCGCAGCCGCCGCCTGACCGGGGGGTTCATGCTCGCCGGACTGGCAGGCCTCTGTGTCGGTGCATACGGGTTGCTCGACGGCACCGCGCCGCGCCTGCTGGGCGCGCCGACACTGCTCGTGGGAGCGGTCGTCTGCTGCGCGGGCCTCGCGCTCGGAGGCCGGCGCGTCACGCGCACGCGTTATCGACCGGACCCGTGGCTCGCTCCCGAGTGGACGGTCGCGCTCTCGGGGATCGTGTGCGCGGCCCTGCTCTATGTCAGCGCCGGCGAGAACGCCGCCGAGGTCGACCCGACGTTCTACCCCCTGCACCTCCCGCCGCTGCCTTCCCTTCCGGTGATCGCGATCCTGATCGCCGCGGTTCCGGCGTTCGCCGCACCGCCGCCGATCCGGTCCCGGCGCCGCCCGACCGAGGCGCAGGCGGAGTCCGCCGCAGAGCCCGCGGCCCGGACGGAGCTCGTCGCGTGATCGAGTTCGACCGGGTCACCGTGACCTATCCCGACGAGCTCGAGCCGGTCCTCGCCGGTGTGACCCTCAGCGTGGCGGAGGGCGAGCTGTGTCTGGTCGTCGGACGCACGGGATCGGGCAAGTCGACGCTGCTCGGGTTGGTGAATGGCCTGGTTCCCCACTTCACCGGCGGCACGCTCGCAGGGACCGTCACGGTGGCCGGCCGGAGCACCGCGGCGCATTCTCCGCGCGAGCTTGCGGATGTGGTCGGCGTGGTGCTCCAGGACCCGCTCGCGGGCTTCGTCACCGACACCGTCGAGGAGGAGCTCGCCTATGGGATGGAGCAGCTCGCGCTGCCCCCGGAGGTGATGCGCAAGCGAGTCGAGGAGACGCTCGATCTGCTCGGCCTCGCCGAACTGCGGGCCCGCCCGCTGCGCGAGCTCTCCGGCGGTCAGCAGCAGCGCGTGGCGATCGGCGCCGTCCTCACCCCTCACCCTCGAGTGCTCGTACTCGACGAGCCGACCTCCGCGCTTGACCCGACGGCCGCCGAGGAGACGCTCGCGGCGGTCACCCGCCTCGTCCATGACCTGGGACTCACGGTCCTGATTGCCGAGCACCGGCTCGAGCGCGTGATCCAGCATGCCGATCGGGTCATCCATCTCCCCGGGGACGGGAGCGCGAGCGTGGGCCCGGCTGCCGAGATGCTCGAGACGGCAAGCGTCGCCGCCCCGATCGTCGAGCTCGCCCGCGCCGCGCAGTGGTCGCCCGTCCCGCTGTCGGTTCGGGACGCCCGCCGCCAGGCTTCAGGGCTCCGCGAGCATCTCGCCGACCACCCACCGAACCCGGCCCACGTCACCGCGGCGACCCCGGTGGAGACGCTGCGAGCGCGCGGGGTCGTCGTCCGCTATGGCGAGGTGGTGGCGGTCGCCGGCATCGACGTGCGGCTCGCGGCCGGCGAGATCGTTGCCCTCATGGGCCGCAACGGCTCGGGGAAGTCATCGTTGCTGTGGGCGCTCCAGGGATCAGGACGTCGGCAGGCCGGCGCGGTCGACGTGAGCGGGCGGGATCCCGGCCGTGTCCCCTCGGCGGCCGCTCGTCGTCTCGTCGGCCTCGTCCCGCAGACGGCGGCGGACCTGCTCTACCTGCCGACGGTGGGCGCCGAGCTTGCGCAGGCTGACCGGGAGACCGCCGAGGTGATCACGTCGACTGCCCGCGAGCTCCTGGATCGGATCGCCCCGGGGATCGCGGATGGGGTCGATCCGCGTGATCTCTCCGAGGGCCAGCGGCTGAGCCTCGTGCTCGCGATCCAACTACGCGCCGCACCCGGCGTGATCCTGCTCGACGAGCCGACGCGCGGGCTCGACTACGGTGCCAAGCAGGCTCTGGCAGCGGTCCTCGACGACCTCGCGCGCGAGGGGAGATCGATCGTGCTCAGCACCCACGACGTCGAGTTCGTCGCCGCGGCGAGCGACCGCGTGATCGTGATCGCCCAGGGCGAGATCGTCGCCGACGGCCCCACGCCGGAGATCGTCGTTGCGTCGCCGGCGTTCGCGCCGCAGGTGGCGAAGATCCTTGCCCCGCTGCCGTATCTCACCGTCGGGCAGGTGCTCGACGGGCTCACGGCGGGGGTGGAGCGGTGAGCGTGCGGGCCGGGGTCGCGAGACCCGCCGAGGGGCGGGCGATCCGCATGCACGCGCGCTCGATCATCGTCGCGACCGCGGCGACGCTCATCGGCCTGGCGTGCTTCCTGTGGCCGTTCGTGCTCGAGCCCGGGCGCTTCGGGACCCGGTACATGCCACCGATCATGTTCGGGCTCACGCTCGCGCTCGTGCTCGCCGTGGTGTTCGCCGAGATCGCCGACGGCGGGGTCGATGCCAAGGCGATCGCGATGCTCGGGGTGCTGTCGGCGGTCAACGCCGGCCTGCGACCGCTCGGGGCCGGGACCGCCGGGTTCGAGACGGTGTTCTTCATGCTCGTGTTCGCCGGGCGGGTGTTCGGTCCCGGGTTCGGGTTCGCGCTGGGCTGCACCTCGCTGTTCGCCTCGGCCGTCATCACCGGCGGCGTCGGGCCATGGATGCCGTACCAGATGTTCGCGAGCGCCTGGATCGGGCTCTTCGCCGGGCTCCTGCCCCCCTGCCGCGGCAAGCGCGAGATCGCCATGCTCGCCCTCTACGGGGTGCTCGCCGGTTACTTCTACGGCTTCATGCTCAATCTCCAGTTCTGGCCGTTCAGCGTCGATCCGGGCAGCTCGATCTCCTACCTGCCGGGCGCGCCCTTCAGCGTCCAGTGGCACCGCTACCTCGTGTTCGACACGACCACCTCGCTCGGGTGGGACACCGGGCGCGCGATCACCGACTTCGTCTGCATCGTGCTGCTGGGACCCGGGGTGCTCCACGTCCTGCGCAGAGCCTCGCGGCGGGCGCGGTTCGAGGCGCCGGTCGTCTTCGCGCCGGCCGATCAGTGACCGGCGCCCGTCTCCCCGGACTCGGGCATGACCGTGACGTCGTTGAGCTGGAGCCGGCCGCTGTTGACTCCGGGCGGCGGATGGGTGATCCAGATCAGCAGATGGCGGACCGGGGTCCCGGTGTGGCGCAGGGCAACAGTCGCCATCGGATCGAGCGCCTTGACGCGTGCCAACTGGATCCAGCCGGGCGCGGTGATCGTCTTGGGAACCGGACCGGTCGCCCCCTTCACGACGATCGACATCCACGGGGTGGCGGTGACGATCGTCACCGATCTCAGGCTGATCGCGCGGCGCAGATCGAGCAGCAGACCAGCGTCCACCGCGCCGGCGTCCGACGGCCCGAGCGTCCAGCTCCATGCCGTCCGCTGGCTGCCGTCGATCGCATCCGCCGGATCGGCGACCGCGGTCTGCACCGTCTGCCCGGGCGCGTAGGTCCTCGCCGCGCCGGACGACAGCGAGATCGGGACGGGAGGGGTCGCGGACCCGGTGCTCGTCGCGGTCTGAGTGGTTGGGCTTGCGTGCGTGGAAGTCGCCGAGCCTGTCTGCGTCCGCGTCGTCGTCGTGGTGGCGGAGGTGGTGCCGGTCGTGGTGGGGGTGGCACCGGTCGTGGTGGTGTCCCTCGGCGGCGCCGTGGTGGGCACCTCGGTCGTCGGTGGGGCGGAGGTGGTCGTCTCCGTCGGGGCGGGTTGGCCCGCGGGGCCCCCGACGCTCAGCGTCTGGGTGAGGATCGGCTGCCCCCCGCTCGTGTGCGTGCTTGTCGGCACGGCGCCTGGTTGCGGCGTGGCGGAGACCGCCGATGTCGAACTCGTCGTGGACATCGTCGTGACGCGCGCCTGTGTGCCGGTCCGGGTCGCGAGGGCCGTCGACTGCGTGGACGAAGCGGTGGCCCCGCCCTGGGCGGCGACGCTGCTCAAGGTGCTCAACGTGCTCACGGTCCCGGACCGCGTGGCGATGGCGGTTGGTCGGTTGGCGGCCGGCGATGATCGCAGGGGGCCGGGCTCCCGGAAAGCGCCCAGCGCAGCGGCGGTGGATGCGCCCGCGGTGAGCACGCCAACCGCTGCCGCTGAGCTGATCGCCAACCGCGACCGCCGCAGCTCGAACCACCGGCGCTTCGGAGTGCTCGCTGGACGCGTCGACCGGCGCTTCATCGGCTGCGGCGGGTCGAGAAGGACAGGTGGAAGCGGCGGATACCGACCGTCGTGCGCCCGACCGTCTGCGTGACGGTGAGCGTCGCGCGGAGCCTCCCGAGCCGGATCAGCAGCCGGCGCCCCGCCGCGCCCAGCGAGAGGTGCACGACCCTCCCACGATCGGCGTTGAGCGTCACTCCGGCTGTACCCAGCGTGATCCGCCGTACCGTCACCCGCGCAGCGGGGACGATGCGTCGCGCGTCGCTGACGCCGAGGACCTGATGGCCGCGCAACCTCTCGTGCGCGGTGAGTCGCAGATGAGTCGTGCAGCGCTGTCCGGATCTCCCCTTGCAGAGCACGATGACGTCGACGAGTGTCGCGGTCACCGCCGCACGCGTGACCCGCGTGCGCCCCGCAGTCGAGGGACGGCTGGAGTGGGAGATCGAATGCGTCGAGGAGGCAGAGTCCGATCCCGTGGCGGAGAGCGAGACGGTCGCGGGACCCGCGGGATCGTCGCTTGGGATCTGCAGGCCGGCATCGAGAGCACCCGTCGCCTTGGGTGCGAAGGCGACGGTGAGGGTGCAGGAGCCTCCAGGCGGGAGGCGCGCACCGGAGCAGGTGTCACCGTCGACCGTGAACGAGGATCCGGCGGCGCCTGTGAGCGTCGAGGCGCCGATATTCAGGGCGCCAGGACCGGAGTCGGTCACGTTGACGGTCTGCGCGGGAGTTCGCGCGCCGACTCCGATCTGGCCGAACGACAGGATCCTCGTCGACAGGGTCATTGCCCCGGGCCCAACGGCACCCGGGACCACGTCGCCGATCGCATCAGTCCCCAGGCAGCTCTGAGCGCTCACGCAGGCCACCTGCGTCAGGTCGCTCCCCGCGCCGTAGGCGACGCCCCACCCGCCTGAGCCAACCAGGCCCGGGCCCGCGAGCGCCGGCCCGGCGGCGGTCGCGGTCGCACTGGTGGCAACACACCCGCCGCCGCCGGAAACGCACGCGATGCTCTCGAGTGGCGCGCTCGCACCGGTCGGGTCCGGCGCGGACCATGACCCCGCTCCCTGAGTGACGTCAGGCGAATCGAGAACGTCTCCGTTCTCGTCTCCGGCGACGCACAGCCCGGATGCTTGGCACCACAGTGCCGTGATGGGCACCCCCATGCCGGCCACCGTATCGACTCTCTGGATCTCAGACCAGGGTGTTGACGCCGGATCGCTCGCGTACCAGACGTCACCCGTGCCGTCACCCGCCACGCAGAGTGTCGTCGAGGGGCAGGAGACCGAGTCCAACGCGGCCGCGCCCGTCATCGTCGGGTTCCAGCTGGGACTCGCGCTCGCCGGGTCGGTCGACACCAGCGCCTCCCCGTTGGCCTGGATCGCCACGCAAAGCTGCTCGGATGCGCATGACAGCCCCACGACGACGCCCGTGCCGAGGGTCGTTCCGCTCGACCAGGATCCCGTCACCCCTCCCGTCAGGACATATGCCTCGCGGTCGGAGAGGACCACGCACATTCCGTCCGGCGTACAGGAGACCCCGCCGGCGGCCGTCGTCAACCCGCTGAGCGCCGCCGGCGCGGACCAGTCCGCCCCGCCATCGGCGCTGACCGTCACCCGTCCGCTCGAGTCCGCGGCGATACAGAGCCCTCCGCTCGCCGAGCAGGCGAGGGCATTGAGGGGATTGGCAGCGTCGACCGGCTGTGGCGCGCCGAAGCTCGCGCCCACCTCGGCGCGGGCCGCTCCGGGCAGGAGCGCGATCGACGACACCACGGCGACTGCGAAAGTCGCCAGTCGTCCGGCAGGGTCTCGTCGACGGCACGCGTTCATGGTGGACTCTCGAAGGCGGGCCCGGCAGACGAGACATCGGACATGCGATCCCCCGAGCCGACATGGTCCGCGGTGGCCAGTTTGACCGGGCGGCACCCCGCTTTCAACCCGTTGCCACGCGCGTCATCGGCCGCGAGCCGGTCGCGTGGGGCCCGGTGGCCGCGGCTGGCCGGGCGCTGAGTCCGTCCGGTGGAGGGGCTACGTTGCTGCGGCCTCGGAATACCGAGGATGCGTGAGCGGTCAGCGAAGTCCGGTAAGAGCCCGGCACTGTCCCGCAACGGTGAAGCCCCGCCTTTCCTGAGTGACCCGGTTCGATGTTCGCCGGGGCGCTCGTGAGGCCGGGGATGAGTCCGGTCGCCTGCCGCCCACGTCGCTGTGAACGCCCTCGGAGTAAGGGCGGCAGGCGACGGCGTGCGCGCTCAGGCGCGCGGCCGGCGGACCCGTCCTCTCCGAACAACCGGAGACCGACATGCAGACGACCGCCGAGCCCGCCGCTCCCCTGACCAACGGCCACGCCGCCGACACCCGCACCTACGAACTCGGTGGCCGCCGGTTCGTCCTGGACCGCGCCAAGGCCGAGCAGGCGCTCGCCGCCAAGCGCGTCATCGGCGGCCGGGAGACGATGACCTTCAACCTGCTGCCGCTCAAGTACGGCTGGGCGTATGAGCTGTACCGCACGATGAAGGCCAACCACTGGGAGCCCGAGGACATCCAGATGGCCAAGGACATCGAGCAGTGGCGAGACCGCCGGGCGCTGACCGACATCGACCGCTGGATCGTGAGGATGGGAATCGGCTACTTCTCGGCCGCCGAGGGGATCGTCGGCGACAACGTGATCCACGTCGTGCGGGAGCTCGTCACCGCGTCCGAGCTCAAGCTCGTGCTCGGTCGCCACGCGCATGAGGAGAACATCCACGCCGACTCGCTGCTCTACATGATCGCCTCGCTCGGCATCGACCCGCACGAGTGCGAGGCGATGTTCGCCGACATCCCGACGATCGCGGACAAGAACCGGTTCGTCACCGGCGTCTCCGAGCAGTTGCGGCGCGACCTCGACATGACCGATCCGGCTGCCCAGCAGCTGCTCGCTCGCAACGTGTTCGTGTTCGGCCAGTGCATGGAGGGCACGCAGTTCTACGGCCTGTTCGGGATGATCCTGTCGCTCTACCGGCAGGGGAAGCTGACCGGGATCGGGACGATGTTCCGGTACACGTTGCGGGACGAGTCGAACCACATCGAGCTGTTCCGGCGGCTGCTGGCCGAGATGGTCGCCGAGAATCCCGGGATCTGGACCGCCGCGTTCCGCGCCGAACTGCGAGAGCTGATGGCGGAGGCGGTGTCGCTGGAAAAGCGCTTCATCGCCGACTGCCTGCCAACTGAGGGCGTGGGGCTCTCGGCGGATGACTTCGCGCAGTACATCGACTTCGTCGCCGACCGGCGCCTGACCGGGTGCCGGCTCGAGCCGCTGCACGCCGAGCCGGCCGAGAACCCGCTGCCGTGGCTTGCCGAGCTCATGGACGTGCGCAAGGAGCAGAACTTCTTCGAGGGCCGGGTCACCGAGTACCAGAAGGCCTCCTCGCTGCAGCTCGTTGACGACGACGAGCTCTGATCAGCGCCCTCTTCACGACGACCGAAGGAAACGACATGCTGATCGACCTCGACGAGATCCATCACGACCTGGAGCTCAAGCGCGCCGCCGCGACTCCTCTGCCCACTGACCCCGGCTCGGGCGTCGACGCGAGCGCCGCGCTCGCGGGCGAGGCCCTCCCCGAGCCCGAGCTCGCCCTCGTCGAGGAGGACGGCGGCGAGCGGCGACTCACCAACGACGACATCGCCCAGCCGGTCGCCGACGCGCTCACGACGCTCGCGCTCGCGTCCCGCGAGCGTGGCGCCGACACCGCCGCAGCACGCGCGATCCTCCGCGCCGCGACGCTCGAGGTCTCTGCCCGCCTGCGGACGGCCGCTGCCGAGGGCGCCCGCTCGATCACCGCGCACGACCTGTCGGCTCTCGCGGAGGCGGCGCTGATCGCGGCCGGTCACTTCGAGGTCGCCAAGGCGCTCGTCTTGCGCCGAGCGCTCCCGCCCGCGGGACTCGATGGCGCCTCCCGGACGCAAGGCGCGCCCCGGCTGATCCGCCGCTCCGGCGAGGTCGCCGGCTGGGAGCCCGCCAAGATCGAGACCGCGATCCGCAAGGCGTTCCTGTCACTGTCGCTCGACTCCGGTCCGGCAGCGGCGCTGGCGGCGCGCGCGGACGAGCGCGCGCGAACGCTCGGCATCGCCTATGTGCCGATCGAGACGGTGCAGGACATCGTCCAGGAGGAGCTCGTGCTTGCCGGCCATATGCGCGTCGCCGAGCGCTACATCGTCTACCGCGCCGAGCGGGCGCTTTTGCGCGCCCAGCAGCAGCAACATGCGCACGGCCCGGTGCGGCCCCTGCCGCCACCGATCCCGGTCCTCGCGCCGGACGGGACCGAGCTGGAGTGGACCGGCGAGGATCTGCGCCGGCGGATCGCGTTCGCGCGGGCGGGGCTGGAGCTCGGGCTCGACGACGACGCGCTCGAGCGCGAGCTGCGCCGCGCGATCCGGCCGGGGGTCGCTCGGGAGGATCTGCGCAGACTGGTCGTGCTCAACGCCAAGGCGCTCGTCGAACGCGACAGCGAGTATGCGCGCTTCGCCGGGCGGGTCCTGCTGACCTACGTCTACGAGGAGACGCTCGGCTGGGACATCGTCCGTGACGGCCCGTCAGCGCTCGCCGATTTTCACCGGCGAGCGCTTCCCGCGATGCTCGCCCATGGAACGCGCATCGGTCGCATCGACCCGCGGCTGCTCGACTACGGGCTCGACACACTCGCCGCCTCGCTGGACCCGAGCGCCGATCTGGAGCTCGACTTCCTCGCGCTGCAGACCCTGTATGACCGGTACCTGATCGTCGACAAGACGAGCGAGCCGGCGCGGCGCATCGAGGCGCCGCAGCTGTTCTGGATGCGGGTCGCGATGGGCGTCTGCCTGGGCGAGCCCGACACCGGCGAGCGGAGGCGAGAGGAGCGGGTCGCGGACCTCTATGCGATCTACCGGGAGCGCCGGTTCTGCTCCTCGACCCCGACGCTGTTCAACGCCGGCACCCCCCACTCCCAACTCTCCTCCTGTTACCTGTACACGATCGAGGACACGCTCAGCTCGATCGTCGGCCGCGGCATCGCCGAGAACGCGATGTGCTCGAAGTGGGCGGGCGGCCTCGGCGGCTCGTGGACCGCGGTTCGCGGCACCGGCTCCCACATCGCGTCGACCAACGGCGAGAGCCAGGGCGTCGTCCCGTTCCTGAAGCTCCACAACGACCAGCTCGTGGCCGTCAATCAGGGCGGCAAGCGCGCCGGCTCGGGCTGCGCCTATCTCGAGGTCTGGCACAACGACATCCTCGAGTTCCTCCAGCTGCGTCGCAACACCGGTGACGAGCGCCGCCGCACGCACGACATGAACACGGCGTGCTGGATCCCGGACCTGTTCATGCAGAGGATGGAGGCGCGTGCCGACTGGACCCTGTTCCGCTCGAGCGATGTCCCGGACCTGCATGAGACCTACGGCGCCGCGTTCACCCGCCGCTACGAGGCGTATGAGCGCCGGGCGCGCGGCGGCGAGATCTTCGGCGAGACGATCGCCGCGATCGAGCTGTGGAAGCAGATGCTGAAGATGCTGTTCGAGACCGGGCACCCATGGCTGACCTTCAAGGACCCGTGCAATGTGCGCTCCCCTCAGGACCACGCCGGCGTCATCCATTCCTCAAACCTCTGCACCGAGATCACCCTCAACACGAGCACCGAGGAGACTGCCGTCTGCAACCTCGGCTCGATCGTGCTCGACCGCCATCTCACCCCGGAGGGCGAGCTCGACCACGCGCGGCTGCGGGAGACGATCCGGATCGCGGTGCGCGCGCTCGACGACGTGATCGACGTCAACTTCTACCCGACGGAGCCTGCGCGCACGGCGAACCTGCGCCATCGGCCCGTCGGCCTCGGGGTGATGGGGCTGCAGTACGCCCTGTACCGCAAGCGGCTCGCATTCGACGCGCCCGAGGCGATCACGTTCTCCGACGAGGCGATGGAGGCGATCGCCTACTACGCCTACGAGGCATCGAGCGATCTCGCCGCCGAGCGGGGGTCCTACCCGTCCTATGCGGGCTCCAAATGGGACCGCGGGATCCTGCCTCAGGACACGCTCGAGCTGCTCGAGGCAGAGCGGGGACAGGTGGTCGAGGTGGATCGCTCCGGCCGCATGGACTGGGAGCCACTGCGGGAAAAGGTCCGCGTGCAGGGGATGCGCAACTCGAACGTGATTGCGATCGCCCCGACGGCGACGATCGCGAACATCATCGGCACCTCGCCGTGTATCGAGCCGATGTACAAGAACCTGTTCGCAAAGTCGAACCTCTCGGGCGACTTCGTCGTGCTGAATCCGTACCTCGTGGCCGACCTCAAGCGCGCCGGGTTGTGGACGGCGGAGCTCGCCTCCGAGCTGAAGGCACGCGACGGCGACCTCACCGAGATCGACGCCGTCCCGGCGGAGCTTCGCGATCGCTACCGGACCGCGTTCCAGATCCCGCCAGGAGCGCTGATCGAGGCGGCCTCCCGGCGCCAGAAGTGGATCGATCAGTCGCAGTCGCTCAACCTGTTCCTCGCGCGACCGGACATGAAGGCGATGAGCCACATGTACCGCGCCGCGTGGCGTGCAGGACTGAAGACGACCTACTACCTGCGCACGCTTGGCGCGAGCACGATCGAGAAGGCGACGGTGGCGGCGCCCGCTCAGGAGCCGTCGGGCGCCGCCGAGGCGCTCGCCTGCTCGATCGACGCGGTGCGCACCGGCGGGGAATGCGAGGCCTGCCAGTAGCCCGCAACGGCGGGGAGCACACCGTGGCCCTAGATTCCCGGGCGTGCTCACCCGTCTCCGTCACCACCTCGCACTCGCGACCGGGATCGCCGCCGCCTCGATCGCGCTTGCCGGATGCGGGAGCACGCCTGCGACCCGGGCCTCCGTGATCGCCCGCGGGAACGCGATCTGCGCGACCGCCAATCGCGCGCTCGCCAACCTTCCCCCAGCGGGTGGCGCGTCGGGAGAGACCGTCGACTTCGTCAAAGCCGCCCCGGTCGTCGGCCGCGAGGCGAAGGCCCTCCGCGGATTGCCCCGGCCGGCGGCGGACCGCGCCACGCTCGAGCGATTCATCGCGGACGAGTCGTCGCTTGCGGCCGGCTACCGCCGGCTGGCGTCGCTTCAGCGGACCGGGGACGACGCCGCAGTCCAGAGCGGACTTGTGGCGCTCGGTCGCATCGACCCCGGAACGTTCGCCCGCCGGTACGGGCTCGCCCAATGCGGCGCCGCCGCAGCAACCGTCCGCTGACCGGGCGGTGTGCACAGGCAATGCCCAGGCGCGCGGAGTTATAGTGCGCGAATGCTTCCCATCCGTTCAACGCGCCGAGCGGTCCGCTCCGGCGCGCATCCTGGGCACGGCGCGGGTCTCCGCCGCCTGATCGCCCCGCTCGCCGCGATGGTCGCGGCGCTCACGCTGCTCACGCCGAGCCTGGCGAGCGCCGACTCGTCCTCGACGCTGACCGTCGTCGGCACGAGCGACGTCAGCGATTCCGGGCTGATCCAGAACGTGATCCAGCCCGCGTTCCAGGCGGCCTACCCCCAGTTCACGTTCAAGTACATCGGCACCGCGACCGGAACCGCGATCACCGACGCCGAGACCGGGGCCGTCGGCGCAAGCGCGTTGATCGTCCACGCGGCTTCACTGGAGAACCAGTTCGTCGCCGGCGGCTACTCGTACGAGCGCTACGGCCGCGCGCTCTGGACCAACGACTTCGTGCTCGCCGGTCCGACGGCGGATCCCGCCGGCGTGAGCGCCAACGCGGCCAACAACGTCGCGCAGGCGTTCGCCGATGTCGCATCGGCGGGCATCGCCGGCAAGGCCACGTTCGTCTCCCGGGGTGGTACGCCCGGGACGACTGTCGAGGAGCATCAGATCTGGACGCTCGTCGCCCAGAACCATCTCGAGCCCTCGGGGCTCATCCTGTGCGCGGTCAACGCGGCCAACGGCGGCGGAGAGACCCCGATCGCGGCCAGCGCCGGCGTTGCCAACGGCCAACCGTGCCCGAATGGCGGCGCGGTGCCGAGCGGCTCGGCACTTCCGTCCTGGTACGCGGTGACCGGGTTCACCCAGGGCCCCAATGTGGTCAACGCGAACGCCTGCCCTCCGGACACCTACTCGAGCGGCGCCAACTCCTGTTACGTATTCACCGACCGCGGGACCTACGACTACCTGCAGTCGGGAACCGATCCGGCCGGAGCGGTACCGAACCTCACGATCCTCACCCAGAACAACAGCGCCACCGCGCCCGGTGGCCAGTACACGCTGGTCAACTACTTCCACGGCTACATCATCAACCCGTCGAAGCCGGGGCAGACCGTCAACCTTCCCGCGGCTCAGGACTTCCTGAACCTGATCACCTCGCCGACCATCCAGGCCCGGCTGGCCGGCTACCTGGCGAGCTCGGCCGGCGGAGCTCCGTTCACCGCCGACGCGTCGCCGTTGATCACCACGACCAGGAAGCTGCCGAAGAAGTACACCGCGTCCAAGCCGCTGGACATCTCCGGCACCGTCGCCAACGCTCAGCCCGGGTATCCGGCCCTGGGGGGCGTCGTCGTGACCCTCAACCGCGTCGCGGGAAGCGTGACCGTCCCCGTCGCGACGGCGAAGACGAGCAAGACGGGCGCGTTCACGATGCAGCTGACGCTGCCTGCGAGCGGCTCCTACACGCTCAGCACTCCTCAGTTCAGCCAGACTGAGAACGCGACGCTCGATCCCGCCTACGGTGACACGCTCTCGCCGGCCCGGACGAGCGCCACCTCGATCGCGGTTCGTGGTGCGCTCTCGGCGTTGAAGGCCACCTCGCTGGGCGGACGCGCGCTGGTCACCGGTGCGGTCGGGCCCTCGTCCGGCCACATCAGCGGCAAGGTGACCGTCTATGCCCGCAGGCTCGGGGTCAGGCACGCGAACTACCACAAGCTCGCCGCGCTGAAGCTCGCCTCGGCCGACGGCAGGTTCGCCGGCATCGTCGGGCTCAAACCCGGCCGCTGGCAGATCAGGACCCTCTTCTCCGACAAGGGGACGGTTGAGACCTCCGCAGCGCGCACGACGACGGTGACGGTTGCGGCGGCCGCGGCGGCCCGGATCACCGGGACGGGCGGCTCGGTGAGCAGCAGCGGCGCGCTCACCACACACGTCCGGATCTCGCCGAAGGCAGCGAAGGGCGCGAAGGTCTCACTCCTGGTCGTCAAGCTCAGCGCCGCCGGCGCACCGGCGCGCTCGACTCTCGACTCGGCGAAGGTCAGCACAGGAGCCAAGACGGTCACGCTCCACGGGAAGCTCAAGGGCAGCGGCCACTGGGCCGTGCTCGAGTCCTACAAGGCGCCGGCGAACGGCACCGCGTGGACACGTACCGTCGGGCACGTGACGATCAAGGCGAAGAAGAAGAAGAAGAAGTGAACCGACCGCTGGCGGCGGTGGCTGTCCTCGCCGGAGCGCTTGCGGGCGCTCCGGCGGCGGCCGCCGACACGGCCGTCGTCAGCGCGACGGTCTTCACCGGCAGCGCCGGCACCGCCGCCGCACGCACGGTCGCGCTCTCGACCCTCGACGCGTGCCCACCGTACTCCGGTCCCGGCGCGCTGACTCTGTACCCCGGCGGATCGACGGACACCTTGCCGGCGGGCACGACGTGGTCGCTCGCCGAGATCGTTCAGTGCGGGCTGTCGATTCCGCTGAACAACCTGGCCGCGGTGGAGGTGCTGCGGCCCGATGGAGCGGCGCAGGCGCCGCTGTCACCGGCGGCGCTCACCGACCCCTCCGAATACGCCGACGCCGCCGCCCCCGGCGCCCTCCCGGTCGTCTCCAACAACGGCGGGCAGGCGCAGAACACGTACACCCGCCCGTGGCGCGGAGGCGACGACGAGAACGGACGTGACCAGGTGACCGCGTCGGGCCCGGTCGAGCTCGTCGTCTACGAGAACACCGCGCCACTCTCGGTTCAGATCGTGGCCCACACGCTCCGGCACGGGACTCACAGCGAGCGAGTCACACTCAGCGCCACGGTCCAGTCCGCGGCGGGAACGGCCGTACCCGCGAGCTCGCTCAACTGGCGCTGGACGATCTCGACCGGCGCAGGCTCCGACGCGGCGAGCCCCACGGTGACCATCCCGCGGGGGACGGCGAACGCCACGGTGCTCGTCAGCGACACGGCGAGCGGCAGCGGCGGCACCGGAAGCGTCGCCCTCACCTACAAGCCGGTCCGCTCCAAGCAGGCCCGCTCGGGCGGGGGCGGGCACGGCAGGGTGCACTCGACCTCCGGACTCGGGTCCAGCCACCATCACCGGCGTCCCGGCGGTAGTCGCCGCGGGCAGGGCCGGACCACGGGCGCGACGACATCATCCACATCCACGACGCCGACGACCACGGCAACGACGCCGACGACCTCGACCACGGCCACCACCGCGGCGGTGACGACGACATCGACGGCGAGATCGCCGGCCACAGCGGCGACCACGACGACGCGCACCACGGCGTCGACCTCGCACCCGCCGCGCACGCACCACCGAGCTCCACGCCACGCGCCGGCTCGCGGCGGCACGCTCGTCCAGGGCCGGCTGATCGCCGACGTCGTCCCGGTGAGCGCCTCACAGAGCCCGCTCACGCGCCCTGAGCTCGCCTCGCAGAGCGCTGCAATCGCCTCCCCCGCCCCCGACACGCGCGTCACCGTGCCCGCGGCGGTCATCGGTGGCCTCGTCGTGCTCGGGCTGTTCGCGCTGGGCGGTGCCCGCGAGCAGCGCCGGCGTTCGCCTAGGCTGCACCGCTGAGCGCCGCCCCAGACGGCACCGACTCCCACAGCGACGTGCCGGTCCCCTACGCCCTCTCCAGCCACTCCGTCGACGACGCGATCTTTCGGGTCGCGAGCGTCCTGGAGGTCCCGGTGCTCGTGTTCGCGCTGCTGGCCCTCGCGCTGGTCATCTACGAGCTGGGAGGGTTCCTGGTCGAGCTTCGCAACCGCCGCAGCCGCCGCTTCACGGGCCTGCTCGCCGATGCCGACCGGGCACGCGAGGCGCTCAACGAGGGGAAGCCCCAGGAGGCACTCGCCGCAGTCACCGGGTGTGCCCGCAGCGCGCCGATGCGCGCCACCCTGACCTTCATCGTCGAGCACGCCCGCTCGGTGCGCGCCGAGCCGGAGCTCAACAAGGCGCTCGCCGACTTCGACCTCGACTCCCAGCGCCGGCTCGGGCGCACGAGGATGCTGGTGCGCTTCGGTCCCGCGCTCGGCCTGATGGGGACGCTCATTCCGCTCTCCCCCGCACTCACCGGCCTGGCCAGCGGCGACACCGCCCAGCTCAGCCACGACCTGCGCGTCGCCTTCAGCGTCACCGTGCTCGGCCTGTTGATCGGCGCCGTCGCCTATGCGCTCTCGCTGTCCCGAGACCGGATGTACAGTCAGGATCTCTCCGACCTGCAGTATCTGGCCGCCGTCGTGAGTGATCCGCGCACCACATGATCTCGGTCACCCCCCACGCCCGCACCCGCGACGACCGCTCCGGCGACCCACTCGACGGCCTGGTCAACCTGTTCGACCTGGGAATCGTGCTGGCGGTCGCCTTCCTGCTCGCGGCGCTCTCCTCGCTGCACCTCGGCTCGGCGATCACCAAGCACGGCCTGCAGCAGATTCGCAGCCATGAGATCACGCTCGCCCCGGGCCAGAAGGTGACCACGCTGCCACCACGCGGGGCGCGCGCGCTCGGACGTGGTGAGAAGGTCGGCTCGGTCTACCGCCTCGCCGACGGCAAGCTCGTCTACGTGCAGAGCGCGTCTCGCTGAGCGTGGGCTTCCTCTGGAGCCAGCTGCGCCAGGCCGTGCCGCTGATCTGGGGCGGCCACGGAGACATCATGCGGCTCGGCTGGGTCACCATCCGCCTCGCGCTCGTCGCCACCGGGATCGCCTCGGCGCTCGGTATTCCGCTCGGCTGTGCGATCGGACTGGGTCAATTCCGAGGCCGGCGGGTGGTCCATGCGATCGCCAACGCCAGCCTCGCCGTTCCTTCGGTGATCGTCGGAATCGTCGTGCTGATCCTGCTGCTGCCCGGCGGAGCGCTCGGCGGGCTGCGCATCGCATTCACGCTCAAGGGCGTCTATATCGCGCAGACGCTGCTCGCCCTTCCCTACACGGTCGCACTCACCGCCGCCGCGGTGAACGCACTTCCCCCCGGCCTGCTCGACCAGGCTCGGGCGCTCGGCGCACGACGCGGTCAGATCGCCCGGCTCGCGCTGCGGGAGGCCCGGATAGGGGTGATGGCGGCGGTGATCGCGGCGCTCGGGACAGCGCTGTCGGAGGTCGGGGCGGTGGTGATCGTCGGCGGCAACATCCAGAACCACGACCAGACGCTCGCCTCCGCCGTCCTGCAGCAGACGACCGACTACACCGACTATCCGAACGCCCTCGCGATCGCGATCGTGCTGCTCGTGCTCATCGGCCTGCTGATGGCCGCCCTCACCGTCCTCGGGCAACGCAACGACACCCTGCGGCTGCGGCTGCGCGCCCGCTGACGATGGCGCTGCTCTGGAACGAGCTGCGGGAGGCGGTCTCCCTGATCGGGCACGGCGATCCGTACCTGCTGCAGGTGATCGGGTTCACGCTTCAGGTCGCGGCGATTTCGACGGCGGTGGCGAGCGCGGTTGGCGTCCCGCTCGGCCTGGTCATCGGGCTGGGCCGGTTCCGGGGGCGTGAAGCGCTGCGGATACTCGCCAACGCGAGCATGGGGCTGCCGCCGGTGGTGGTGGGACTCGTCCTGTTCCTCGTGTTCGTGCCGGCCGGGCCGCTCGGATCTCTGCACCTGAATGCGACCCGGACCGGCGTGTTCGTCGTCCAGTCGGTGCTTGCGCTGCCCTATACGGTGGCGCTCACCATCGCCGCCGTCCGGGCGCTCCCGGGAGGCCTGTCCGAACAGGCGCGGATGCTCGGCGCCGGGCGCGCTCAGCTGGCCGCGCTCGCGTTGCGTGAGGCGCGTGTGGGGGTGATGGCCGGAGTGATCGCGGCGCTGGCAACCGCGCTGTCAGAGGTCGCCGCGATCGTGATCGTCGGCGGCAACGTGTACGGGTACGACCAGACGCTCGCCAGCGCCGCGCTGTTCGAGTCGGGCGCCGCGATGTACGCCGAGGCGCTGGCCATCGGCATCGTGCTGCTCGCGCTCATCCTGCTGCTGATCGGCGGGCTGTCGCTGCTCGGGCAGTTCGGTGGCGGCATCCGGCTGCGGCTCGGACCCTCGTCGTGAGCACAGCGCTGCTCGCCTGCCACGGGGTGAGCGTCTCCCGCGGCCGCCGGGAGGTTCTGCGCTCCATCGACCTCGAGCTCCGCGCCGGTGAGGTGGTGGCGCTGCTGGGGCCCAACGGTGCGGGCAAGTCGACGTTGCTCGGCGCGCTCGCCGGCGCGGTGGAGCCGGCGGCCGGCACGGTCGAGCGGCACGGACGTGTGGCGGTCGCGCTGCAGTCGCCCGACCTCGCCCGGCGTTCCGTGCTCTCGAACGTCGTCGCCGCACTCGCCTGGTGGGGCGTGCCGCGGGCCGAGCGACGCGACCGGGCGATCGGGGCGCTGGCGACGCTCGGCGCAGAGCATCTGGCAACGCGGCCGGCGAGCGAGCTCTCCGGCGGCGAGCGACGGCGCGTCCATCTCGCGCGGGCGATCGCCGTTCGGCCCGATGTCCTGATGCTCGACGAGCCGTTCGCCGGGCTCGACGGAAGCGCCCGCTCGGACCTGCTCGCCGACGTCGCGGGGGTCGTGCGCGATCCCGCGCGGGCGACGCTGGTCGTCGTCCACGACCGAGCCGAGGCATGGGCGCTCGCCGACCGGCTGGTGGTGCTGATCGCCGGCGCGGTCCTGGCCGATGGTGCGCCCGGCATGCTGCTGACGACGCCGCCCAGCGCAGCGGTTGCGCGCTTCCTGGGATACGACGGCGAGCTGCTCTGCGATGACGGCCGCGAGCTGCTGCTGACGCGGCCCTCGCACGTCGCGCTCGACCCCGGCGGGCCGTTGCGGGCGACGGTCACGCGCGTGATCCCGACCGAGGACGGCGCGCGTGTGGAGCTGGCGCTCGATCGGGGGACGCTCAGCGCGACGGTCGACGGTCCGCCGCCGGCGGCGGGAGCCGCCGTCAGGGTGGCGCTGCGCGGCGGCGTGCGCTTCCCGGCCCATGCGTGAGACGCGACCGTCAGCGCACGGCGAGATCGTCGGCGCGCGCAACCGCGCCGTAGAGCTCGGGCCGGCGATCGGCGAACGCGTCGGCGAGCTCGGTGAAGCGCTTGTCGCGGGCGCGCGCGAGGTCGAGGTCGGCGTACAGGGGTCCGAGCCGGCGCTGACCGCCGGCCCGCCATGGGTTCTCACCGACCGCCCAGCCGTCGGGGTCGACGATCGTGCTGCCGCCGGTCCACGCCTGACCGCGCTCGACGCCGCCGCGGTCCGCGCAGGCGATCGCGAGGTGGTTGATGCGCGCCGCCGCCATCGCGTTGGTCACCTCGCCGGGGCGCTCGTCGCCGGGCCGGTCCATCAGCGGCCAGTTCGTCGGGACAAGCAGCAGCTCGGTTCCGCCGAGCGCCACCGTGCGGACGAGTTCCGGGAACTCGAGGTCGTAACAGATGACCATCGAGACCCGTCCCACCGGCGTCTCGATCATCGGAGGCAGCGCGTCGCCCGGCGTGAACCACAGCTTCTCGTGATCCCACAGGTGGAGCTTGCGGTAGACCGCACGCACGCCGCCGGCGTCGAGCAGCACGGCGCTGTTGTACGTGAGTCCGTCCTCCCCGCGCTCGCAGAAGCCCGCGGCGATCACGAGCTCAAACCGCGCAGCGGCGGCCGCCCACTCGCCGATCAGCGGATCGTCGACCCCGATCGCGAACGAGGCCGCCTCCTCGGCAGAGTCGAACATGTAGCCCGAGCTGACGAGCTCGGGGAGCACGACGACCTGCGCCCCGCCGGCTGCCGCCTCCTCGATCGCCTCCAGCGACCGGGCACGGTTGTGGTTCGGATCTCCGACCCGCGGCTCGAGCTGCTGGACGCAGACGCGCGTGTGTGCGGTGGCGGCGATCCCCGGACGGTATCCCTCACCGATGGGAATGGTCAAGAGCCGGCCGGGGTGGCCCGAGCTGGGTGGCCTGAGCTGGGTGGTCCGAGCGGCGCCGTTCGTCAGAACGACCACTGATCAGTGAGCGCCGCCCGACCACATTGTTAGGATTGTCACGTTCTCATGAACGTTGCCGACGGAGTACTGATCGGGCTGGTGCTGGCGCTGGGGCTCCGCCTCATCTGGTCCGCGGCACGCACGGGGCGTCCCAGCCTTCCCTGGCCGCTCGCGGTCGGCAACCCGGATCCGGGTGAGGCGCACGGCATGCAGTCGGCCCTGCATGCGGCGACAGCGACGCTGCCGCACCTTCGCCGCGGGCTCGATGTCGCATCGGCGACCGAGGCGCTGCCCCATCTGCGTGCGCTCACCGGAGCCGCGGCGATCGCGCTGGCCGACACCGACACCGTGCTCGCGATCGACGGCGAGGGGCGCGAGCAGGTCAGGCCCGGAGACATGCTCACACCGCTGCTGGCGCGGACGCGCGATGACCGCGTCCGCGTCGTCCCGCGGCTCGTCTCCTCGGACCCGGAATGTCCGCTGCACGCTGCCGCGCTCGCTCCGCTGGTGGTCGGCGGCCGGCGAGCGGGAACGCTGATTGCGTTCTACCGGGCCACCGGGCGGCCATCGGAGGACGAGCTGCGGGTCGTTGCCGAGGCCGCGAGCCTCGTCTGCGCGCAGGTCGAGCTCTCGGTGCTCGCCGAGCAGGAACGTCGGCTGGCCCACGCCGAGCTGCGAGCGCTGCGTGCGCAGATCTCGCCGCACTTCCTCTACAACGCGCTCGCGGCCGTCGCCGCCAACATCCATGAGGATCCCGAGGTCGCGCGGGAGCAGCTGATCGACTTCGCCGAGTTCACCCGCTATCTGTTCCGCGACGGGCGCTCCTATGTCTCGCTCGCTGAGGAGGTGGAGCACGTCATCCGCTACCTGCACCTCGAGCAGGCGCGGTTCCCGGGCGTACTGGAGGTCCGCGTGGAGGTCGCCCCGGAGACCCGCAACGCGATCGTGCCGACGATGTCGCTGCAGCCGCTCGCCGAGAACGCGATCCGGCACGGCGTGCGCCGCCCCGGCGGCGGGACGATCACGATTCGCGCGATCACCGACGGGGATCGCGTCGAGCTGTCGGTGACCGATGACGGCGCCGGGTTCATCGCCGGCAGCGACGGCGGAGCCCGCTCCGCGGCAGGCGGTGGAATCGGACTGGCGAACGTCGATGCCCGGCTGCGCAGCACGTTCGGCGAGCAGTACCGGCTGCGGATCGACTCGACCCCTGGGCATGGCACGACCGTCGCGATGACCGTGCCGGCGTCCAGCGCGGACGAGCTGAGGGCCGCCGCATGAACGGTGCGGGGCTGCGGATCCTCGCCGTCGACGACGAGCCTCGCGCGCTCGCCGACCTGGAGCGGCTGCTGCGCGCGATGCCCGAGGTCTCCGGCGTGGAGTGCGCGGACGCGGGCGCGGAGGCGCTGCGGCGCGTCGCCGCAGCGAGCTTCGATGCGGTCTTCCTCGACGTGCGCATTCCCGGGCTCGACGGCCTGGAGCTCGCGCGGGTGCTGCGCCGCTTTGCGGCCGCCCCGGAGCTCGTGTTCGTCAGTGCCCACGACGACGCGGCGGTGGAGGCATTCGAACTGCGGGCGCTCGATTACCTGCGCAAGCCCGTCGCCCGTGCGCGGCTCAGCGAGGCGGTCCAGCGGGTGGCGCACGCCCGTGCCGCCCGAACCTCCGATCCCAACGGACACCTGGAGGACACGCTCGGCTCGACCTCCAGCGAACTCGACGGCGCCCTCGATGTCGTCGCGGTCTCGGCGCTGCACGGCGGCGCGACGCGGCTGCTCGAACGGGCCGAGATCCAGTACGTCAGCTCATACGGCGATTTCGTGCACGTCGTGACTGCGAGCTCGCGCTTCCTGCTGCGCTCCACGCTGGCGGAGGTGGAGCGCCGGTGGGCGCCGTACGGGTTCGTGCGGGTGCACCGTCAGTTCCTCGCCAACCTCCGCCAGGCCGTCGAGCTGCGGCCACAGGTTGGTGGCACCGCGGAGCTCGTCTTCGCCGACGGCGCGACCGTCCCGGTCGCGCGGCGGCACACGGCCGAGCTCTCGCGGCGCCTGAGCGTCTAGCCCCGCCTCTTCCGTTTCCCTTCGGGAACTGTTACGGGATTGCGATGACGCGCCGTCAAGCTGAGCGTCATGAACGAGGATCTCCCACCCATTCAGCGCAGCCGCCGTGCCGCAGCGAGGGAGAAGCTCGCGGCTCGCCGGCAGCGCGCCCGCGCGATCCGCCGCCGGGTCGCCGGCATGTCGCTGGCCACCTTCCTCGCCGCCAGCGGCGCCGTGCTCGTCCAGCTGGTGAGCGGCCACGATCCGGCACTCGCTCACACCACCCACACGAAGACGACCGTCGCCGCGTCGCCGTCGACCGGCTCCGGCTCCGGCTCGACCACCGCCGGATCAGCCGCGACGAGCAGCTCCAGCTCTCAGTCGAGCAGCGCGGTCGCCACCTCGCCCAGCGCGGTCACCACGAGCGCGTCATGAGCGACGAGTCGATCAGCCGCTTCGCCTGCTTCGGGGGAAGCTGCGGCGTGTTCGTTTCCGGGCGGGGGCCTGCCGGCGACGCCGAGCATGCGACCGCGCTCGTCCGCGGGCGGCTGCTCGAGTGGCACGATCAGTTCACCCGCTTCGCAGATGACTCGGAGCTGTCCGAGCTCAACCGGGACCCGCGCGAGACCGTCCCCGCATCGCCGATGATGCTCCGCCTGGTCCGCGCCGCCGTCCACGCGGCCCGGCTCACTGGTGGGCTGGTCGATCCGACGCTGCTCGGTGAGCTCGAGTCCGCCGGGTACCGGCGCTCGCTGGGGGCGCTGGGCGGGCCGGCCGGCGTGGAGATCCGTCGGGCGCTGTCCGCGGCCCCTGCACGGCGCCCCGCGATGCCGCGCTCGGACGCTCGGTGGCGCGACATCTCCGTCGACGAGCGCGCCGGCACGATCACGCGGCCGCCCGGGCTGCGGATCGATCTCGGAGGCACCGCCAAGGGCGCCTTCGGCGACCTGCTGGCAACGATCCTCTCCGGCCATGACAGCTTCGCCGTCGACGCCGCCGGCGACGTGCGCTTCGGCGGCCGTCACACGTTGGCGCGCCCGATCGCGATCGCCGCGCCGGTCGGCGGCGCGATCCTCCACACCTTCGCACTGCACCAGGGGGCCGCGGCGACGAGCGGCATCGGACGTCGCGCCTGGAGCGACGCCGAGGGCCGGGTCGGGCATCACCTGCTTGATCCGGCCACCGGCGAACCGGCGTTCACCGGCCTCGTCCAGGTGACCGCACTCGCGACGACGGGGCTGGAGGCCGAGCTGCGCGCCAAGGCGGCGCTCCTGTCCGGCCCGGTTCGCGCCGTGGAGTGGCTCCCCGACGGCGGGGCGACGATCGACGATGACGGCGTGGTCACCGTGTTCGCGCCGTCCGCCGCGCTCACCGAGCCGCCGCGGGTGCGGGTCGGCGCATGAGCCTGACCACTCACTGGTTCTGGATCCTCTCGCGCGGGGCTGGCACGGCGGCGCTCGTGCTCGCCGCGGGCTCGATCTCCTACGGCCTGGTGATCGCCGGGAGGATGAAGCGAGGCGGGACCGCGGACCGCCGGACCTATCACGAGGCGCTCGCCGTCTCGACGCTGGTCGCGATCGCATTCCACGGTCTGCTGCTGCTCGGCGATCCCTTCCTGCACCCGAACCTCGGCGACGTGACGATCCCGTTCGTCTCCTCCTACAAGACGATCTGGACCTCGATGGGGATCGTCGCCGGCTGGATGCTGATCGCGATCGGCCTCTCGTTCTATGCCCGTGACCGGATCGGCCGCGCGCGCTACGCGATCATCCACCGGCTGGTGATCGTCGCCTGGGTGCTCGGGCTGGTCCACGCCTTCTTCGAGGGCACCGACGCCGGGACCGCATGGTTCATCGGCACCGTCGTGGTGTCGAGCCTGCCCGTGGCGGTGCTGCTCGGGCTGCGGGTCACCGGGCGCACGTTGCCCGAGCGCGCCGCGCGACGGACCGGCCGCGCCGTGGCGTCCCGGGCCTGAGCGCCGAGCGCTCCGCGCGACGGACCGACCGCCCGACCGGGCCGCGGCGTCCCTCGCCTGAGGCTCCGCCGAGGGGCGGTTGGTCGTTTCTCAGCCGCCTCGTCTGGAAAACGACCAACCCGTCGCGGGAGCCGGGGGTAGCGGGCGTGATCCTGGGTAGGAGCACCGCATGTCCGATCGCATCTGGTTCATCACGGGCGCCTCGCGTGGCTTCGGGCGCTCGTTCGCGCAAGCCGCACTCGCGACCGGCGACCGCGTCGCCGCCACCGCCCGCAACACGTCATCGCTGGACGACCTCGTCGCCGAGCACGGGGACGCGCTGCTGCCCGTCGAACTCGACGTCACCGATCACGACGCCTGCTTCGCCGCCGTCCGGCGCGCCCACGAGCACTTTGGGCGGCTCGATGTCGTCGTCAACAACGCGGGCTATGGCATGGCCGGCGCGATCGAGGAACTCACCGAGGACCAGGCCCGTCGCCAGGTCGAAGTGAATCTGTTCGGCGCGCTGTGGGTTACGCAGGCCGCGCTGCCGATCCTGCGCGCGCAGGGCTCGGGCTGGATCGTGCAGGTCTCCTCGATCGGCGGTCTCGCCGCTTTCCCGCTCACCGGCATCTACCACGCCAGCAAGTGGGCCCTGGAGGGGTTCTCCGAGACGCTGCGCCAGGAGATCGAGCCGTTCGGCGTGCGGGTGCTGATGGTCGAGCCGAGCGGCTTCCGGACCGACTGGGCAGGGTCCTCGATGGATCGCACGGAGCCGATCGCGGCCTATGAGGAGCTCGAGTTCATCGCCAACCGTCGTGCCGCGCAGCGCGAGGAGAACAACGGCCAGCAGCCGGGCAATCCCGAGCTCGCCGCGCAGGCGCTGCTGCGAACGCTCGACCGCGACGATCCGCCGTTCCGGCTGCTGCTCGGCAACGTCGCCTACGACGTGGCGGTCGACCGCTACGAGTCACGCCTGGCCGAGTTCCGCGCCGGCGAGCAGACCGCACGCGGCGCCGACGACCGCTGAGCCGCGCCGCCCACGGCTGGAGTGTCGGATTTTGCCCCCACCGGGGCAAAATCCGACACATCCGGGCGCGGGAGTTACCAGTAGCCGGGGGTTAGGGCACGCGCCCCCATGGGTACCTGACAACGTTGTCAGCCGGGCGGCCAGGCGCCCGGCGCATCGGGAGAAGGGATCACCATGACCGACCAGCAACGCCACGACCCGGGCGAGGAGCTTCCCTCCGGCGCCACACCGACCGGCGGGCCCATCGACCGGCGGCGCTTCCTGCAGGTGTCGGGCGCCGGGGTGGCGGCGGTTGGCGGCGGGCTGGCCGCGGCCGGCACCGCCTCGGCGCGCAGCCGGACCGCGGACCGGCTGGCCCCCACCGCCGCACAGGGCATCGGCAGCCGGCCGGAGCTCGCCACGCCGGGCAAGGGCCAGGCGGTCCCGACCGGCCTGAAGACGACGCCGATCCGCCCGCCGGCGGCGCCGTTGATCGTGCGCTCGCCCTACCTGAGCACCTGGCAGGCCTCGACGATCTCGCCCGGCACCTGGGAGACGTTCTGGAACGGGAATGTCACCGCGATGGCCGGGATTGCGCGGATCGACGGCGCCTCGTACATGTTCGCCGGCGACCCCACGATCGTGCTCGACGTCCCCAATGGCGGCTACGGGCAGCAGACGACGGTGAGCGACTTCGAGGCGGCGCTCGACCAGACCAACCTGCACACCACGGCCACTCGCTCGGTGTTCACGCTCCAGGCGGGAGGCGTCCAGATCGCGCTTGAGTACCTCTCCCCGATCGAGCCCGGAGACCTGCGCCGCCAGTCGATCCCGATGGCGTGGGTGCTCGTCACCGCGCAGTGCATTGACGGCAACTCCCACGACGTGGCGGTGTTCCTCGATATCTCCGGCGAGTGGCTGTCGGGCGACTCAAGCCAGCAGTTCACCTGGGCGCCCGCCACGGTCCCCTACAGCGGCGGCACGCTCCAGGTGTGGACGCTGCAACTGGCCGACCCACAGCCCCTCACCGAGGTGAACGACCGCGCGCAGTGGGGCACGATCGTGTGGGCGACCACGCAGTCCCCGGGCCTCACCTACCAGTCGGGCAGCTCGGCCGCGGTGCGCGCGCAGTTCGTCGACGCGGGCTCGCTGACCGACACCAATGATCCGAACTTCACCTCGATCAACGGGGACGGCTATCCGTCGTTCGGCTTTGCCGCCGATCTTGGGTCGATCGGGAGCCAGCCGGTCACCCGGCAGTTCTCGCTCGGCCAGGTCCGCACCCCGCTGGTCAGCTATCTCGGCACTCCGCTTCAGCCGCTGTGGACGCAGTATTTCTCGAGCTGGCAGCAGATGCTCGCCTTCTTCCACGGGGACCTCGCGGGCACCCGGCGGCGCGCGGCCGCGCTTGACACCAAGGTCTCCGCCGACGCGACCCGCGCGGGCGGCGCCGAGTACGAGGGACTGTGCGTCCTCGCGCTGCGCCAGGCCTACGGTGGGACCGAGCTCGCGATCGGGCCGGACAACACCCCGTGGGCGTTCCTGAAGGAGATCTCCTCCGACGGGGACACGAACACCGTCGACGTGATGTTCCCGGCCTCGCCCGCCTGGATGTACCTGGATCCGCAGTACCTGTCGTTATTGCTGCAGCCGATCTTCGCCTACGCCTCAAGCGGGAAGTTCACCGAGCCCTACTCGCCCCATGACCTCGGCCCCTACCCCAATGCGAGCGGCTACGCCCCGGGCAAGGAGGAGGCGATGCCCGTCGAGGAGACCGGGAACATGATCATCATGGCCGCCGCCTACGCCCAGGCGTCCCCCGGCTCCGCGAGCGCCGCATACCTCAGTGGCCACTACACGGTGCTCAAGCAGTGGGCGGACTACCTCGTCTCGGTCCTGCCCGACCCCGGTTTCCAGAACCAGACCGATGACTTCGCCGGGTTCATCGCGCACTCGGTGAACCTGGCGCTCAAGGGCATCGTCGCGGTGGCGGCGATGGGCCAGATCGCGCAGACGCTCGGCAACACCGCCGATGCCGGCCACTACTCGAGCAAGGCCCAGACCTTCATCGCCTACTGGCTGCAGCACTCCCAGGATCCGTCGGGCAGCCACCTCGACCTCACCTACAACGGCCCGGACGACGGCAACGGCACCTGGGGCACGACCTACAACGCGTTCGCCGACGCGCTGCTGGGGACGGGCCTGGTGCCCGACTCGGTCGCGGCCGAGCAGGCCGCGTTCTACCCCACGGTGAGCAACATGTTCGGGTTGCCGCTGCAGGTCCCCCACAGCTACGCGAAGTCCGACTGGGAGATGTGGGTCGCCGCCTGGCTGCGCGACTACCCGATCAGCCGGGAACTGATCGAGCGTGTCTACCTGTACGCGAACACGACCCCGAACCGCGTCCCGTTCTCCGATCTCTACAGCACGATTTCGGGCGACCAGGTCGGCTTCCAGGCTCGCCCGGTACAGGGCGGGATCCTCTCCCTGCTGGCCCTCCAAGCGCTCGATAGCCGGCGCGGATCGCAGTCGCGCCGAGCGCCCGAGAGCCGGCGCGGCTCGTGGTCCCGCCGGTCCTCAGCCCGGTCTCGCCGCCGCTCATGAGCGGCGGCGAGGGGGTGGGCGCGATCAGTTCTCGGCGGCCTGCTCCTCCTTGATCTTGCCCTCGAGCTGGGACATCACGTCGGGATCACGGAGCGTGGTGACGTCGCCGAGCGCGCGCCCCTCGGCAATGTCGCGCAGCAGCCTGCGCATGATCTTGCCCGAGCGGGTCTTGGGCAGGTCGTCGGCCCAGATGATCCGCTTGGGCCGTGCGAACTTGCCGATCCGCTCGGCGACCCGGGCGCGGATCTCCTCGATCAGCGCATCCGAGCCGGCCAGGTCGCCCTCGAGCGTGACGAAGGCGCAGATCGCCTGACCTGTGTCCTCGTCGGTCTGGCCGATCACCGCCGACTCCGCGACCTTGCCGTGGGAGACGATCGCCGACTCGACCTCCGCGGTCGAGAGCCGGTGACCGGAGACGTTGACCACGTCGTCGATGCGGCCGATGATCCAGAAGTAGCCGTCCTTGTCCTTGCGGGCGGCGTCGCCGACGAGATACGTCTCCTTGCCGAACCTCGAGAAGTAGGTCTCGACGAAGCGGTCGTCCTCCTTGTAGAGCGTGCGCAGCATCGACGGCCATGGCCGGGTGAGCACGAGCAGCCCCTGACCATCGTCAAGCGGCTTGCCGTCCCGCTCGTCGACCACCTCCGCCGCCACGCCGGGGAACGGACGGGTCGCCGAGCCGGGCTTGGTCGAGACGATCCCCGGCAATGGAGTGATCATGATCGCGCCGGTCTCCGTCTGCCACCACGTGTCGACGATCGGGCAGCGCCCGCCGCCGATCACCTCGTGGTACCAGAGCCACGCCTTCGGGTTGATCGGCTCGCCCACCGTCCCGAGCAGCCGCAGCGAGCCGAGATCGAACTTCTCGATGTGCTCGGTTCCCCACTTCATGAACGCGCGGATCGCTGTCGGCGCGCAGTAGAGCAGCGTCACCTTGTACTTCTCGACGAGCTCCCACCAGATTCCCTTGTGGGGGTAGTCGGGCGCGCCCTCCCACATCACGCTCGTGGTGCCGTTGGCGAGCGGCCCGTACACGATGTAGGAGTGGCCGGTGATCCAGCCGACGTCCGCGGCGCACCAGTACACATCGGATTCCGGCTTGAGGTCGAACACCGCACGGTGCGTCGCGCTCGCACCGGTCAGGTAGCCGCCGGTTGTGTGCAGCACGCCCTTGGGCTTGGCGGTGGATCCGCTCGTGTAGAGCACGAACAGCGGATGCTCGGCGTCGAGTTCCTCGGGGGGGCACTCGGGATCGGCGGCCTCGCAGATCTCGTGGTACCAGACGTCGCGTCCTTCCTTCATCTGGCAGTCGGCGCCGGTCGACTTGATCACGATGATGTTCTTGAGGCTGTCCAGGCCCTCCATCGCGGCATCGACCTGGTCCTTGATCGGGGCCGTCTTGCCCTTGCGGCGGGCGCCATCCACGGTGACCAGGGCCTTGGCCTCGGAGAACTCCATCCGCTCCTTGACCGAGTCCGCCGAGAATCCGCCGAACACGACGTTGTGGATCGCGCCGATGCGCGCGCAGGCGAGCATCGCGACCGCGACCTCGGTGATCATCGGGATGAAGATCCCGACCACGTCGCCCTTCTCGACGCCGAGATCCTTCAGCGCGTTGGCGAAACGCTGCACATCACGGTGCAGCTCGGCGTACGTCACATCCTTGGTCTCTCCGTCCTCACCGTGCCAGTGGTACGCGACGCGGTCCCCGTTGCCGGCTTCGACGTGCCGGTCCAGGCAGTTGTAGGAGGCGTTGATCGTGCCGTCCTCAAACCACTTGTAGAACGGTGGATCGGAGTCGTTGAGGTCCTTGGTCGGCTCCTTGAACCAGGACAGCTCCTTGGCCTGGCTGAGCCACCAGCCCTTCCAGTCCGCGTCCGCCTCCTCGTAGATCTTGGAGTCGCTCAGGTTGGCTTGCGCGACGAACGACTCCGGCGGGTCGAACGTCTCGATGCTCAGCATCTCCTCGAGCTTGCCCTCGAGCGTCGAAGCCGTGTCTGTCATCCCGCACTCTCCTTGTCGAACTTGCCTCGCCTGGAACGGCCCGGGACGCCGACTCAGACCGCCGGCGTCCCGTCCTCTCTCTACACAGTGTCCTACCCCGCCACGCTCAATGCGAGCGGATGCGGCCGCGTGCTCAGCCGCCGAGCGGGATGACCGGCATCACCGTCCGGCCCCAGGTCGAGTTGACCACCGCCGCCATCGCCGTGTACCAGGCGACGATCGCGGTCGCCAGGCCGAGGTACCCGCCGATGTGGATGGTGCCGGCATGGCCGCCCGAGTTGCCGATGCCGAGGAAGACGAAGGTCAACGTCAGCAGCAGGAACACCAGCGCGACCGCGGCGGTCGTCCGCAGCGCGGCGACGGTCATCCAGCCCGTGAAGATCGCCCAGGCCCACAGGTAGAGCCCAAGCGCGGAGTCGACCTCACTCGGGGCGATCTTCGCCAGATCGAACGAGACGAGGAAGAAGAACGAGATCCAGAACGCCCCGAAGGAGCTGAACGCCACCGCACCGAACGTGTTGCCGTTGCGGAACTCCCACATTCCGGCCAGCAGCTGGGCGATGCCGCCGTAGGCAAGCGCGAGGCCGAGGACCACCGGCAACCCCTTGCCGAAGCTGACCAGGTTCGCGTTCATCATGCTCAGCACGAACGTCGTCAGCGCGAAGCCGGCAAGCCCGAGGGGCGCCGGGTCGGCCGGCGTCCAGCTGCCGCCGTGCACGACGGTCGGATCCTCGGTGGCGGGCGCGATGTTCGCCTCGCGCGGGGGCAGATTCCCTGATTCCATCTCTCCTCCTTCGATCGGCGGTGTGAAGCCGGGGAGAGAGTGCGGACTGACAGGCCGCCCCGCAAGACCGCAATCGATGAGCGGCACCGAAAATCGGTCGAACGGCGTGTTCACGCCGTTCGACGGTCACCGCTCAGCGACGGCGCTTGCGCTTGCGCTTGCGGCTGGCGTTGGACGCGGCCGGCCGGGCCGACGCGGCGGAGCCCGCATCGGCGCTCTGCGCGGGCGGCGGCGCGTCGCTCACCGCCTTGCGATGGTCGCCGCGCTTGCGGGCGGCGCGGCGGTCACGTGACACCTCGGCATTCGCCATGCGACGCGCACGCAGCTCCGCCGAGGATGGCCACGCCTCGGCCTGCCCGGTCTGCCACGCCGCCGGGACCCCGTCGGGCCAGCGCCCGGCGAACAACATCGCCAGCGCGAGCAACCAGAACAGCTGCACGATCGGTATCTGGGTGATCGGGAACAGGAAGAGCGCGCCCGCCAGCATCCCGACGTAGCCCATGAACTTGGGCAGCAGCCCGACCCGCATCGCCTGCAGCGAGACGAGCACGAAGCTGACCGCGATCAGCAGCGCGCCGAGCTGCCCAAGCACCTTGCAGATCTCGATCACGCCGCTCGATTCCAGGCGGTTGGCCTGGTCGTAGGTCTGCGCTCCCGTGGCCACGAACTCCGACGCGATATGGGCGAAGGCGAGGACGTAGACGATGCCCGTCGCTGCCGCGATGACGACGCCGATCCCGACGACAAACGGCAGATAGGACAGCGACTTCGTCGCCCGGGCTCGGGTGCAGCGCCACAGGTACCAGAGCGTGACCCCGAATGCCACCTCCGCCACTGAGTTGAGGATCGTGGCGAAGATGTCGTAGCCGGCGCGGTGATGCTCAGTGATCAGGTTGAGCGTCAGCTCGCTGACGGGGCTGTGGGGCCCCATCAGCCCGACGATCGCGGCGATCATCAGCAGCAGGCCTCCCGCCGCGGCGAAGACGATCTGGCGTGGACGCTGGCGGGCTTCGAAGGCGAGCTGTTCCTCAGGGGTCATGGCCGAGCAATGCTACGCGGCCGCGACCGATCACGGACCGCTCTTCACGAACCCCTCAAAACGACGAGCATCGGCGAGCTACCATGAACACCATGGAAGGAAGCGGCTTCGGCGGACTGTTCGGCGACCCAGACGATCTGCAGCGCCGGCTCGGCGAGTTCGCCGAGCAGATGCAGGGCGCTCAGCGACTGGCGTGGGCTGACAACGCGATCAAACTCGCGGTCGACCTCACGATGGCGGCGATCAACCGCGTCAATATCCAGGGCACGACGGAGCAGCAGACCGAGCAGTTGCGCTCGGTGATGGCGATCGTCTTCCCCGAAGCGGTCACTCTCGTGCGCGAAGCGCGCGAGGGCCTGCAGTAAACCCCCCGTCCCGCTCCTGCATGGTTCGCGGACGTCGTCGGTCGCTGCTTGCCGCTCTGCTGGGCTCGCTGACGCTCGGCGTCGGCCTCGCCGCATGCGGCGGCTCGCATCACTCGGTCACCACGCCGAGCATCGCCTCACACACGAGAACCCACTCGTCGGGCACCGCGAGCACCGGCGCGACGAGCACCACGACCAGCGGGACCGCGTCGTCGCCCTCGGGCGGCGACACCACAACGATCGGATCGGGCACGACCACCTCCGCAAACACCGGCTCCGGATCAGGATCCGGTGGATCCTCGGGTGGCGCCGGCCTCAGCGGCGGCACCACGAGCACGACCACCACGACGACGACCACGTCGACCTCCTGCACCGGCCAGGACTGCCAGAACGGCAGCCCGACCGTGCCCGGGAGCGTGCCCCCGGTGAATGGCAAGTGCCGCTCCGGCTACGTCTACGTTGCCGCCCAGGACGGCGGCCCGGCCCTGTGCATCCCGCTTCAGACAACGACGACGCCGGCGACCGCGACGCAGTAGCGCCCGACGCGCTGGCGCATCTCGCGCCGTCGCTGGACGAGCTCGTCGACCGCGCCGCCGAGCTGCGGGCGACCGCTCCGGCGAACCGCCGGCTGCTGATCGGCATCGCCGGCGCCCCGGGCGTGGGCAAGACGACGCTCGCCGGCGTGCTCGCCGCCGAGCTTCAGGACCTCGGGATCCCCGCGGCGCACGTGCCGATGGACGGCTTCCATCTCGCCGACATCGCGCTGGAGCAGCTCGACCGGCGTGAGCGCAAGGGCGCGCCGGACACGTTTGACGCCCGCGGCTATGCGGCGCTGCTCATGCGACTGGCCGCCGGCGAGGCGGTGTGGGCACCGGCGTTCGAGCGTCATCTCGAGCAGCCGCTCGCCCAGGCGATCCACGTGGGCCGCGAGGCGGAGGTGGTCATCAGCGAGGGCAACTACCTGCTCTTGCACGCCCCAGAGTGGCGAGCCGTCCGGCGCTGGTTCGACGAGGTCTGGTTCTGCGCACTCGACGACGATCTACGTCGCGAGCGCCTGATCGCACGGCACATCGAGTTCGGCAAGGATCCCGAGGAGGCGCGTGCCTGGGTGATGCGCGTCGACGAGGCGAACGCGCGCGCAGTGGCCGGCGGCGCGGCGGACGCCGACCTGCTGATCGACCTCTCCTGCTGAGCGCCTACGCCGCGGGCTGCAGCGCCCCGAGCACCAGCTCGTCGTGCTCGGCGGGCTTGACCTTGCGAAAGACGTCCTTGATCAGTCCGTCCGAGCCGATCACGAAGGTCGTGCGCTCGTTGCCCATATACGTGCGCCCGTACATCGACTTCTCCACCCACACGCCATAGGCCTCCGCGACCGAGTGGTCCTCGTCGCCCAGCAGCGGAAAACCGAGCGAGTACTTGTCGTCGAACTTGGCGATCTTCTTTGGCGCGTCCGGTGAGACGCCCAGCACCACCGCATCGGCAGACTCGTACTCGGGGCGATGGTCACGCACCCCGCAGGCCTGGGTCGTACACCCCGGCGTGTCCGCCTTGGGGTAGAAGTACAGGACGACGTTCTTGCCCTTGAACGACGAGAGCGAGACGGGCTCGCCGCTCTGGTCGGGCAACGTGAAATCGGGAGCGGGATCGCCGGGATTCAGAGTCATGGCGCCACCCTACCGCGGGAGGCGGGATCACCCGGCGTCGGACGTCCGCGCAGCCTGGCCGGGGACCACGAGACGCATCACCCCGGGCCGGGAACTTCCGACACATCAAGACCGCCGCAGCCGGTGCTGTGTCGATTTGACCCGGCCCCCGGGAACAATCGACACGGCACCCACGTCGGGGGATCTGATGTGTCCGAAGTTCCCGCAGCCCCGTCGTGCGCCGGGCGGTGCCGTCATCGACCCGCGCCGCGACAGGCGCCGTCACCGAGCCGCACCGGGACAGGCGGTGCGGTCACCGCGCCGCGCCGCGAAAGGCGGTGCCGCCGCCGTGCCCGGACCCGCAGTCCGAGCACGACGGCGGCAGCCGCCTGGCGTCCAACCGACTACTGCTTCCTGGTGGTAGCCCTGACCGTCACGCGGCTCAGCGCATGCGTCCAGGCGGTTCCGGCCTTCGGGACCGCGTAGGACTCGAGGATCGCCCAGTGGCCGCTGCCCGTGAGCGTGCCCTGGAGCGTGACCAGGCGCGTCGCCCGGCTCGGCTTGACCGTGGCAAGCACCTGGGAGACCGCCCGGCCGGCGCCGCTGAGCTTGACGGCGAGCAGGCGGACCGTCGCACCCTTCGCCGGCTTGGGGTACAGGGCGACACGCGCGGTGACGTGCCCGCTCCTGCCGACCGACACGCCACGGCCCGAGATCAGGGGCTTGGGGGCGGCCGACACGGTGACCGTCGTCTTGGTCCCCGCCGAGGTCACGAGGGTGCCCGGGTCGGCGAAGTACGTCTCGAGCTGCCAGCGACCGGGCGGCAGATCGGCGATGGCGGCGAAGCTGCCGTCGCCCGACGCGAGCTTCGTGACCGCGACCCTGCGGTACGTCGCCCCCTTGACGCCGATCCGGCGCGCGTAGACCGTCACCCGGCCGCTCAGGTGACCGCTTGCGGGCGCGACGGTGCCGGTCAGCAGCGCGGCGCCTCCGAGCGATGTCGCGCTCTGACTCGTGATCGCGCCACGCACGCCGATGTACGACGAGTCGGTGGCCGCCGGGGCGAGAACATCCCCGAAGGGCGGCGTCAGCGCCGGCAGCTCGACCTGTGAGAACTGCGGCGTGGTCAGCACGTAGGCGCCCTTCGTCACGAGCGGAGCCGTGATCCTGAAGGCTCCGGTCGCGCTCGTCCTGGCGCTTGCCACGACGAACGACTGATCTCCCGACACGCGCCGCAGCGAGACGACGACGCCGCTGGGCGGCGGGTAGCCGGGTTGGGCATTGGTGACCCTGCCGCGGATCGAGAGCGGTGCCGAGGCAGCGAACGTCGCCGGCAGCGCCTTGGCGTCGATGACCGGCGAGGCGCCGGCGATGTACGGATTGCCTCCAAAGGATCCGGCGAGGTAGTCACCGATCGCCGACTGGATCGGCGCCGAGGTGATGAGGTTGACGAAGAACTGCGCCGCCGTGAGGTTGACGCTCTGGCCGTGCGCGCTCGGGTTGAGGATGTACGCGTGGAAAACGCTGTCCAGCGCGGCCGGGCCGCCGGGAGCGGTCTTCGCGTTGTTCTGGGTGAGGAGCCCGAGATTCGCGATCGTGCCCGCCGTATCGGTCCCGGAGAGGAGGTAATCGAACGTCCCGCTGTCGGTGAAGACGTAGCAGGTGTTCGGTCCGCTCGGGTAGCCGGCGCAGTTGTTGGCCGCGAGCACCACCGCGCCCTGGGCCAGCCCGGTCGATGCGTACCACGAAGGCACCTGCTTGGAGCTCGGCGGCGCACCGTTGTTCGGGCACAGCCCGCCGTTGGCGATGCCGACACTGGCGGCGACCGGCGTGTCGCCCCCACCGCTGGCGGCATTGAGAGTGCACAGGACGAGCCCCGCCGGCTCGAGATCGCTGGACGCGACGAGCGCCCAGATCGCGTGTTCCTGCATCGACTGGCCGGAGGTCCCGCCACGGGAGACGAACTCGGCCTTGCCCGCGATCCCCGCGGCCGCGACGTCCGAAAACGCCTGGGCGATGTTGTTGGCGGCGTTCGTCTTCACCCCGGCGGGGTCGGTGGCCCCGGGGCCTGCGAACACGAAGTCGTTGCTGAACAGCGCCCGGCCGTATGGCTCGTAGGAGTAGCCGGAGGCGACGAACTGGTTCTCGGCCTCCGGGTTGGCGGCGATCAGCACGCTCGGCCCGCCCGCCTCCGCGCCGGCGATTGCCGCCTGGGTGGAGGAGTCAGAGGTGAACTTGAACGAGTACTGCGGATATTCGCCCTCGAAGGCCGAGGCGATCACGTGCGACATGAGACCGGAGTCGTTGACCTCACTGGTCCCGACGACTGTGAACGTCGACGAACTGTCGGCGCGGGCCAGGCTCGGCGCGAGCAGCAGGGCCGCGGCAAGAAGCGTCGCGACTGCGGTGAGGTATCGGTGGAGACGGGCGCCCCTTGCACGACGGGCGCCGGCGCGAGTCCTTCCGCGCACTGGGCGGGTGCTTAGCATCCGCGCAATATAACCGTAAATCGATCAATCTTGTCGACTTTGCGGCATGGGAAGCTACCCACCGACCGGCGGCGCCAAACGCCCGCTTGGAGAGACCGAGCTACTTGAGCAGCCGCGAGAGCCGGCGGTCCTTCAGCAGCTTGCCCTCGGTCTGGCAGGTCGGGCAGTAGCACATCACGTAGTCCTCGTAGAAGACCGCCTCGATCTCGTCGCCGCAGCGCGGGCACGGTTCGCCGTTGCGGCGATGGACGGTGAGGGGCATCGGCAGCTTGTCAGGGATCGGCAGCCGCAGCGTGTCCTCGTAGTGCGCGATCGCGCGCCCGAGCTCGGAGATGATCGCCGTCCGGAGGCGCGCCGCCTCCTCCTCGCTGAGCTCCGAGCCGCGCTTGAACGGCGAGAGCATCGCCTGGTGGAGGATCTCGTCGACCCACGACCGCCCGATCCCGGCGATCACCCGCTGGTCACGGAGCAGGCCGTGCAGGGGCCTCGGGGCGTTGAGCAGCGGCCCGAGCTCCGGCGGGTCGGGCCACGCCTCCGGGCCAAGCGTGGCGAGCTGCTCGTCGCTGTCGAGCTCGCCGTCGCGGTAGAGCTTCACCCACGCCGCCTGCTTGGTCCCGAACTCGCGCAGCCGCAGCTCGCGACCGTCGTCGAGCCGGATCAGCCCTCGGGAGGTGCGATCACGCAGCGACGCCCTCGTGTCGTACAGCTGCAGCCGTCCCGCCGACATGAGGTGCACGAGCACCGACACTCCCGCGTCGGTTCCGATCACGAACAGCTTCCCGCGGCGGGTGATCCCGGTGAGCCTCGCACCCTCGATCACCGAGATCGGCGGGTCGAAGGAGCGCAGCGCGTTGATGCCCGGCGTGAGCACCGACTCGACCCGGGCACCTGCGACCGCGGCGCCGATCAGGCGGGCGGTGATCTCGACCTCGGGTAGCTCGGGCATGGTCACCGGTAACGCTACTGCGATCCCGCCATGGCCTGTGTGCGTCGGGCGATAGCCTGCCGTGGCCATGATCGCCTCCGACGACATCGTCCGCACCCACGCCGAGGGCGCCCGGAACGAGCGCGAGCCGCTGCTGGTGATCGAGCCGCTGATCGCGTTCCTCGCCGACGCGGGACTCGAGGGCCCTGACGATCTCGCCGCCACGCCGATCGGCGACGGGCACTCCAACGTCACCTTCGCGCTGTCCACCGGAGTGGTCCTGCGCCGGCCGCCGCGCGGGCCGCTGCCGCCGAGCGCCCACGACGTGCTCCGCGAGGCTCGGCTGCTGCGCGCGCTGGAGGCGACCGCCGTGCGCACGCCACGTGTGCTGGCGGAGTGCGCGGACCTCGAGGTGATCGGCGCCCCGTTCTACGTGATGGAGCTGATCGACGGCGAGGTGATCACATCCACGGTCCCGGACGCGCTGCACTCCCGTGATGAGCACGAACGGATCGCGACCGAGCTCGTCGACGCACTGGTCGAGCTGCATGGGGTCGACTGGACCGCGCTCGATCTCGAGGGCTTCGGCCGCCCGACCGGTTACCTGGAGCGTCAGCTGCGCCGCTTCGGCGGGCTGTGGGAGCACAGCCGGACGCGCGATGTCCCCGAGGTCGTCGAGGTCGGTCGCTGGCTGGCCGACAATCTGCCCGCGGAGCAGCCCGCGCGGATCGTCCACGGCGACTACCGCCTCGGCAATGTGATGTTCGGCGCCGACCCGCCGGCCCGCCTGATCGCGATCTTCGACTGGGAGATGGCGACGATCGGCGATCCGCTCGCCGATGTCGGCTACATGCTCTCCCATTGGCGCCAGCGCGAGGACCCGCCGAGCCGCTTCAGCCTGCAGGTCGTGACCGAGGGCGATGGGTTCCCCGACCGCCGCGGGCTGGTCGAGCTCTACGCCGGCCGATCCGGCCGGCCGGTGGAGCAGCTCGACTGGTACATCGTGCTTGCGATCTGGAAGTCCGTCGTGTTCATGGAGGGCAACTATCGGCGGGCGATGTCGGGCGCGACCGACGATCCGTACCTGAAGACGTTCGGCGAGGGCGTGATCGAGCTTGCGCGGCGCGCGCTCCAGGTGACGCGCGAGGGGTTCTGAGCCGGACCTCACGGCCGCGGCCCGGCCGGGCGCCAGAGAGGCGACCGACCGGGCCGGGAGCACGAGGACCAGCGAGAGCGGACTAGCTCAGGCTGTTGGTGACCGTCTTGTCGCGGTCGAGCACGACCTTCGGCAGCGGCGCGAAGTCAAGCGAGGGACCTGACTTCTGGCCGGTGGTGAGGGCGTAGTTGATGAACGACTTCAGCAGGGAGGCCTGCTTGTTGCCGCTCCTCGGGACGATCGCGTAGGTGAAGGTCGAGATCGGGTAGGCGATCTTGGCCGACTTCGACGGATCGACGATGTGCAGCGCGTTGCTGCTCGGCACCCGCTTGACGGTCGAGGCAGCGCTCTCGATGTTCGACAGGTTGGGGTACTCGTAGTTGCCGGCGTTGTTCTCGACAGCCGCCGCGTTGAGGCGCTGGCTGATCAGGTACGAGACGGCGATGTAGGCGATGCCGCCCTTGGTCTGCTGCAGCAGCGCGGCGACGCCGGAGTTGCCCTTGGCGGAGACGCCAGTCGGGAACTGGACCGAGGTCGCGTAGTTGACCTTGCTGCTCCAGGTCTTGCTGACTTCGGTCAGGTAGTTCGTGAACGCGTAGGTATCGCCGGATCCGTCCGAGCGGTAGATCGGGGTGATCTTCAGATTGGGCAGGTGCAGATGCGGGTTGCTCCGCTTGATCGCGCCGGAGTCCCAGTTCGTGATGCTGCCGAGATAGATGCCGGCGATCTCCGAGCCCGTCAGGCGCAGCCTGTGGCCGACGCCCGGGACGTTGTAGCCGACGCCGGTGGCCGAGAGCGCCCACGGGATCTGGGTGCAGTTGTTGCACTGCTGGGCCTGGGCCGAGGTCAGCGGCGCGTCGGAGGCGCCGAAGTCGACCGTGCGCTGCGAGATGTCGGTGATGCCGGTGCCCGACCCGACCGCCGAGTAGTTGACCGTGTTGCCAGTCCGGGCGTCAAAGCCCTGGGCCCACTCCTGCTCGAACGGAGCGACGAGAGTGGAGCCGGCGCCGTTCAGGGTGAGTCCGGAGGCCATGGCGTTGGACGCCAGTCCGCCGAAGCCGGTCGCCGCTGCGGCGACGGCCGCAACGGAGAGCACGTGGCGGCGTGAGAACGCGAAGTTCAAGGTGAGTGCCCTTTCTGAGTATGGGATGAACGCTCGACGGCCCGGCCGGTACGTCGGCGCAGCGCAAGCATGGGCGCTCTCGGCTCGCGGATTGTGTCCGAGTTGTAATCGCCGCTTGGACATCTTGTGACCGTGGTGTCGACGGCGCGCCATCGCGGATGGCGTTTTCTACGCTGCCGCAGCGATGTCCATTCAGACCACCCCTGTCGCCACCGCTTCCGACCGCCGCCGGGTCCAGCTCGAGGGGTCGGTCGGCGACCGCGTCATGCGCGCGCTATGCGTGATCGGGTCGCTGGTCGTTGGGGCGGTGCTGATCGCCGTCATCTATCAGATCGTCCATGGCGCCTCGCCCGCGTTCTCCAGTCTCGGGCTCGGCTTCCTCGTCCACACCGCCTGGGCGCCGAACCTCAAGCACTTCGGTGCGCTCCCGATGCTCTACGGCACCGGGGTCGTCTCGGCAATGGCGCTCATCATCGCCGTGCCGGTCTCGCTCGCGATCGCGATCTATCTCAGCATGTTCGCGCCCAAGGTCGTCCGAGCCGTCGTCGGCCCGCTCGTCGAGCTCCTGGCAGCGATCCCGAGCGTCATCCTCGGATTCTTCGGGATCATCGTGCTCGCGCCGCTCATTCAGAAGATCGAGCCCGCCTTGCACTCAGCCCTCGGCTTCCTGGGGATCTTCGGCACGGGGCAGACGACCGGGCTTTCGATCTTCACCGCAGGGCTGCTCGTCACCGTGATGGTGATCCCGATCATCGCCTCGCTCAGCCGCGACCTCTTTCTCAGCGTGCCCCGCGAGCTCCGGGACGGCGCCGAGGCGCTCGGGGCGACCCAGTGGGAGGTGATCCGCGGGGTGGTCTTCCCGACGACGTTCTCCGGGGTGAGCGCGGCGGTCATGCTCGGACTGGGCCGGGCGCTCGGCGAGGCGATCGCCGTCGCCTCGGTGATCGGCGGCGGCGAGACGATCAGCAAGTCACTGTTCATGCCCGGCAACACCTTCGCTGCCCGGATCACGCTCGAGATCCAGTACATCGAGAACAACCTTCAGCGATCCGCGCTCTTCTACCTGGCGGTCATCCTGCTCGCGATGAGCCTCACCGTCAACCTGCTCGCCCGGGCGGTCGCCCGCCGCTACGAGGTCCACCGGTCCGTTGTCTGAGCTGTCCGCCTTCGAGCCGCCGCCGTTTGACCCAACGGCTCCGCTCACCGCGACCGGGAACCTGCGCAGACGGCAATTCGTGAGCCAGGTGGTCGTGTGGGGCGCGACCACCGCCGCGATCGCTGCGGTCGCGGTGCTCGGGATCGTCACCTACACGGTCATCCAGCACGGCGCCGGGTCGCTCTCGCTCGGCTTCCTCATCCACGACCCCCCGCAGTACGGCGGGCCTGGTGGGGGAATCGCAAGCGCGATCGCCGGCAGCGCCGTGATCGTGGCCCTCGGCGCGGCGGTCGCGGTACCGCTGGGCGTGCTCTGCGCGCTCTACCTCGTCGAGTTCGCCGGACCGCGCTCCCGCCCCGGCCAGGTGCTCCAGCTCGCGATCGACATGATGCAGGGACTTCCCACGATCGTCGTCGGGCTGTTCATCCTCGGCCTCGTCGTGCTCGAGGAGCATGCGGACTCCGGCTTCGCAGCGTCCCTGGCGCTCGCGATCATCATGCTCCCGCTCATCGCCCGCACCACCCAGGAGGTGCTGCGCACCGTCCCGCAGGGCCTGCGCGACGCGTCTGATGCCCTCGGCGTCGATCGCTGGCGAGCGGTGCTCACCGTGATCCTTCCGAGTGCCGCGAGCGGGATCCTCACCGGCACGATCCTCGCCGTCGCCCGCGCCGCGGGCGAGACCGCGCCCGTGCTCGTCGTCGACGCCACCTTTTCGAACAAGACGACGCTCGATATGTTCGGCCATGCGGTGCCGAACCTGCCCGTCCTCATCTGGGAGCTCATCGAGTCGCCGACTCCGAGTGGGCTGCAGCGTGCGTGGGGCGCCTCGCTGGTGCTGCTCGCGCTGATCCTGATCGCCAATGTCGGGGCGCGCCTGCTGCTCGCCCGCAGCCGTAAAAGGATGGGACTATGACTCCGGAGTTCCTCGACCCGGCGACCGAGCCGTTGAAGCTCGCGGGCACCGGCCCGGATCTCCCGCCGCGCGTGCGGCTGAGCCCGCTGAGCGAGCCGCCGACGGTGACCCCGATCCCGCTGCAGACCGGCCTCGATCACTCAGCCACCCGCCAGGTCGTGTTCGACATTCGGGACATGTCGGTCTACTACGGCGAGAAGTGCGCGCTCGACCACGTGACGATGCCGATCTACCGCAACGTCGTCACCGCGGTGATCGGCCCCTCGGGATGCGGGAAGTCGACGTTCATCCGCTCGCTCAACCGGATGAACGACTCAATCGTGGGCTTCCGGGTCGGCGGCCAGGTGCTCTACCACGGCCACGACGTCTATGCCAAGGCGACCAACCGCGTCGAGGTCCGGCGCCGGATCGGGATGGTCTTCCAGAAACCCAACCCCTTCCCGAAGTCGATCTACGACAACATCGCCTGGGCGCCGCGCAACCTCGGCATGAAGGGCAACATGGACGAGCGGGTGGAGCGGGCGCTGCGCAACGCCGCGATCTGGGACGAGGTCAAGGACCGGCTGAAGTCGAGCGCACTGTCGTTGTCGGGCGGCCAGCAGCAGCGTCTATGCATCGCGCGATCGATCGCCACCGAGCCCGATGTGCTGCTGCTCGATGAGCCCGCCTCGGCGCTCGACCCGATCGCGACCGCCTCAATCGAGGAGTTGCTGCACCGGCTCAAGTCCCGCTACACGATCGTGATCGTGACCCACAACATGCAGCAGGCCGCGCGCGTCGCCGACCGGACCGCGTTCTTCTCGCTGGACCCGATCGACCGCGTCGGCACGCTCGTCGAGTACGCCTCGACCGACACGATCTTCTCCCACCCGGCCGACACGCGCACGCGCGACTACGTCACCGGGCGCTTCGGCTAGGGCTCGCCCACCACGAGGCGGAGCCCGACGTCGAGCTCGGCGAGCGTCCGCAGGTGGCCATGACGCTCGTCCCATGCCCCGGAGCGCAGGTCCTCGCCAACCGCGGCCACGACGCGCGCGACGACCGCCGGGTCCATCCGGGCGAACCCCGAGGTCGCCGCGCGGGCGTCCGGATCGAGCACCCGTTCGGGGTGAGCCCAGAACGCAGCGAATGTCCAATCCGGGGTGTCCGCCGCAACCGGTACCGCCTCGACCCGCGTGGTCCCCCCGAGCCAGTCGCGCAGCTCGTCGATCGCCGGGAAGATGCGCCGGTCGAGCTCGGCGACCTCGGGCAGATAGTCGGCCGGGAGCCACATCCGGGCGCACACCGCGGCATCGAAGGTGACGATCACCACCGGGCCGCGAGTGACGCGTCGCAGCTCCCGCACGCCGCGCTCACGGCCGTCGTCCCAGTGATGGACCGTGATGACCGCCATCGCGGCGTCGACCGATCGGTCTCGGAGCGGCAACCGCTGTGCCGAGGCACGGATCGCGGGGGCGAGCCGCGGCGGGCGCTGGTCCGCCATCACATCGCTCGGTTCGACCGCGATCACGTACCGGTCGGGGGGCTCGTAGGAGCCGGCGCCCGCGCCGACGTTGAGGACCGTGCGCGCGCCACCGAGTGCGGCATGGATCCGCGCCCGCAACGCCGGGTCCTCATGGCGCCGACGGGCGTACCCCGATCCGATGCGGTCGTAGCGCGGCGCGGGACTGCCCATCGCCGGCCAGTGTAGGCGCGGGCGGAGAAGCTCCGCCGCGATGACTCAGCTGCCGTGCGGCTCGGGCGAGATCAGCACGGGACGCCCGGCGTGCTGCAGGACGGCGTGGGACGTCGAGCCGAGCAGCGCGCTGCGAATGCTCCCGCGGCCACGGGTCCCGCAGACGACCAGCCCGGCGTCGATCTCGTTGGCCACGTCGACGATCGACTGCCAGACAGGGCCGTCGGCCTGCTCGACGCGCGCCTCGGCCTCCAGACCGATCGCGCGCGCCCGGGCGGCGCCGTCCTCGGCGGCCTCGCGAGCGGCGTCGCGCTCCTGCTCGTCGACCTCGGACTCGTCCTCCAGCGCGAACACGCCGAAGCCGCCGGTCTCGGTGAGCCGGGCGGTGAGCGGTTGCCAGACCGTGAGCACGACGGCAGTGCCGGAGGTGAGCAAGCCAGCGACGGAGGCGAGCGCGCGCCGCGACTCGTCGGACCCGTCGTAGCAGAAGAGGGTGGGCTGATCAGGAGTGGGCATGGTGCGGACGCTACCGCTCAGGGTGAGTGGAGATCACGCCCGGGTCCGTAGGCAGACCGCTCGGCGCGCCCAGGCAGACCGCTCAGCGCGCTGCGGCGGAGTCGGCGCGAACCTGGGCGAGCAGCGGCTGTCCGCACTGCCAGCAGAACGAGGCGCCGGTGCTGTGGGGCGAGCCGCAGTTGGAGCAGACGCCGGCCATCCCGGTCTCCTCGAGCTTGAGGATCCGCTCGACCTCCTGAAGCTCGGCGTCGGCCTCCTGCAGCGCGGCGGCGCGGCGGACGATCACGTCGACCCGGATCTGATCGCGAATCGCCATCTCGTAGACGAGCCCGCCCAGATCCCACTGCAGCTCGGCGACGGTTGCGTTGAGCTGATCCCGGCGGCGGCGCAGATCGAAGCTCCGGTCGTCGTCGAACTTCGTCCGCGAGGTCAGCGGCGGGGCCGCGACCGTCGGGACGGGCCGAGTCGACGGGGAGTCGGACGTACTGGACACAGCCGGCTCTACTGCCCGAAGAACGAGCCGTCGAACTTCTTGGTCTTCTTGTTGAAGCCGGGCTTGCTGCACGAGGAGCCTGAGCATTTCTGCCCGACCTTCGTGTTGGCGGGCGGGGTGGCATTGCCACCGAGCGTCTTCGCCGCGGCATTGGTCTCCGCCTTGGCCTGCTTCTTGGAGACCGTCGACTTCGCCGCCTTCGTCTTGGACTTGTGCGCGCCCGAAGAGGTCTTGGCGCCGGAGTTCGACGTGGTCGATGTCGGCGCGGTCGAGGCACCGCTCGAGCCTCCGACGTTGATGACCCTGATCGGTGGCGTGCTCGCGCTCACGGTCCTCGTGTTGTTCTTGCTGGCGGCGTTGCCGATCAGGAAGCCGACGAGCAGCGCCAGCAGCAGCGTGCCGACGCCGGCGATCAGCGTGGTCGCCGAGCCGAACCGAGGACCGCGGGAGCCCCCCCGTGCGGAGATCGACGAGGTGGTCGTGACCTCGGTCGTGGCCGTCGGCGCCGGGAGGGCGAAGCGTGGGGCGCCGCGGCGCTCGCCGCAGACGACGCAGTAGCGCTGATCGCTCTGCAGCGTCGCGCCGCAGTTCACACACCGGTCGCCGACAGCGGCGGAGACGAGGGTCTCGGTCGGCGTCCCGCCCTGGACGGCCGTCGCCGCGCCGAACTCCTGGGTCCCCTCTTCACGGCCGTCGGCCTGGAAGTCGGTGCTCATACAGGGTCGAGCGTACGGCCGCCCGCGCCGACTGATGTAACCAAGGTGTGAAGGGCTCCGGACGCCGGGCGCACGCCGCTTCATGGCGCGTTCGCAAGATGTTCACAATCGCGGGCCGGGCGCGGATGAGACTAGTGCGCCGTCATGACGCCGCACGAGCCCTCCGAACCGACTCCGCCGGGAGTCGATCGCTGCCTGGTCTGCGGCGAGCAGCTGGCCCACGACCAGCGCTATTGCCTGCGTTGCGGCACGCGGCGAGCGCCGCTCCCCGCCTCGATCGCGGCGTCATTGCGGGAGATGTCAGGACGCGGCACCGATCCGTCGGAGGCGGCACAGCCGGCAGAGCCCGGGGCCGCTGAGCCCACGCGCGAGCGATCCCCAGAGATCTTCCCGCTGGCGCGGGCGGCGGCGGTCTCGATTCTGCTGATGCTCGGACTCGGCGCGGTATTCGGGGCGTCGCTGCGCCCCGGCGGCGTCGCGAGCCTCGCCCGGGACGTCGTCGTCGTGGTCCATCACCCGGCGCCCGCACCGACGACGGTCGCGAGCACCCCGGCACCACAACCCTCACCCTCGGCTGGAGGTGGAGGATCGGGCGGCGGCGGGTCATCGGGCGGAGGGGGATCGCCGGCCCCCAGCACGACGGGGTCCGGCGGCGGCTCCTCGTCGGGCGGATCGAACGGTTCGGGCTCAGGCAGCGGATCGGGCTCGGGCAACGGCTCAGGTTCAGGTTCGGCCAGCGGTCCCGAGCCCGCGACGAAGCTCCCTCCGATCGGCCATGTGTGGGAGATCGTGCTCAGCAATCAGGGCTACTCGCAGTCGTTCGGCACGACCCAGGGCCATCCCTACCTCGCCAAGACGCTCGCGGACCAGGGTGAGCTGATCACGCAATACGACGCGGTCGCCACCTCACCGCTCGCCAACGAGGTCGCCCTGATCAGCGGACAGGGCCCGACCGAGCAGACGATCGCCAACTGCCCGACGTACTCGGACATCACGCCCGGGACGACCGGCAGGCTCGGACAGGTGCTGGGCGCCGGCTGCCTGTATCCCGCTTCGACCGAGACGCTCGGCCAGCAGCTCCAGATCGCCGGCCTGAAGTGGCGCGCCTACATCCAGGGCATCGGCAGTTCGGGCCAGCGTCACCCTGGCAGCGCAACCTCCCCGACCACGACGACGAGCACGACATCCGCGACCACGCCGACCGTCGCCTCGACGACCGCGCCGGCGGCAACCACGAGCACGACCAGCTCGACGACGACCAGCAGCGACTCGTCAACCGCACCGCTCACCGACACGAGCACCGCCGCGGGATGCCCCCACCCGGCCCAGGACGCGACCGACGATGCGCAGGCGGCCAGTGGCAAGGACGGCTACGTGACCTGGAAGAACCCGTGGGTCTACTTCCACTCCGCGGTCGACGATCGCGCCGCCTGCGTGAAGAGCGACGTCGGTCTCACGGAGCTGGCCAAGGACCTGCGCACGAACGGCACCACGCCGGCCTTCTCCTACATCGCGCCCGACCCCTGCGACGACGGATCGGACACGCCATGCCGACCGGGCGCCAAGGGCGGCCTCGCCCGCGCCGACGCATTTCTGCACAAGGTCGTCCCGGAGATCGAGCGATCCGCGGCCTACAGGGCGGACGGGCTGATCCTGATCACGTTCGACCAGGCGCCGCAGTCGGGGCCTGACTGGAGCACCGCGAGCTGCTGCGGACAGCCGTCGTTCCCCAACCTCGCGGCCGGCACAACGACCCCCACGACGTCCACCACGAGCACCGCGGCTGCGCCGACGAGCACCGCGCCGACGACGACGAGCCCTGTTGGGACGACCACGGCCACGGTGCCCACAACCACGGACACGAGCACGAGCACGACGCCCCCCGGCTGCCCGACCACGACGAGCACCACGTCGACGGCGACGACGCCCACCACCCCGACGACGACCACCAGCACGACCACCACGCCCGCCGACTGCAGTCCGGCGATCACCGGCGATCCCCCCGGCGGCGGCCAGGTGGGCCTGCTGATGATCTCGCCCTACATCAAGCCGCACACGCTCAACACGATCGAGACCTACAACCACTTCTCGCTGCTGAAGAGCATCGAGACCCTGTTCGGCGTGTCCCACCTCGGCTACACCGCGGACAAGCAGGTTCCGGCGTTCATCCCCTCGCTCTTCCTGTCGCGGAAACGCTGACGTCACAGGTCGTCAACCGCGGGGTCACCAAATGTTCACCGCGGCGTCGCATTTCGACGTAACACTCCGCCGCGCAGGATCACACCTTCCTCACCCTCAGGAGATAGCTTGAAGCGCATCGTGTTCACGGGCGCTGCCGTGGCAGCCCTGTTCACCGCCGGAATCCCCGCCGCCGCACTGGCGGCCACTCCGGCCCATCAGACCAAGAAAACGACGACGACCAAGACCGTGACCACACACGAGTCCTGCAAGCTCTCGCTGACCACCGTGGCGCCTCCCGGCTCGTCCGGAGTCACGGCCGGCACCACCTCCGGCGTCAACTTCGGTAACTCGACCTGCTCCTCGGCGCGCCCCGGCGTCGCGCGGCAGGTGTTCGCGATCGACACCGCCGGCGACATGAGCGGCAAGGTCCAGCAGTGGTTCGCCACCGGAAGCGTGTACGGCAGCTTCCAGCTCACCGCCTCGAGCCTCTCGGCCCCGCCGACCGCCACGTCGTTCGGTAAAGCGAAGTACAACGGGACGGTGAAGCTCACCGGCGCCAGCGGCATGATGAAGGGGATCAGCGGCTCCGGCACGATGGCGTGCTACACGCCGGACTCGCTGCACTTCACGTGCGTGGAGAAGCTCACGCTCTCGCAGCAGGTCACGGCAACGACCGCGGCCCCGACGAAGCGCGGCAAGAAGTCCTGACCCTCCCCGGGCTCGCCGGGCGCCTCGTGGCTGAGGCGCCCGGTGGAAGCCGGCCCTGCTAGTCCCGCGACCCGCGACCGTACAGGAAGCCGAAGAAGCGGCGCAACAGGTTCGTCGTCCGCCGCGAGTACGGGAAGTTCCACAGCTCGCGCTTGAGCGCGAAGCGCGTCACGTACAGCGACTGGACCTGGGTGTACTTGCGGATGCCGCCGGCCCCGTGCCGGGTCCCGATTCCCGAGGTCTTCCATCCGCCCATCGGCAGGTTGAGCGACAGGTAGTGGGCCTGGGTGTCGTTGACGGACACCACGCCGGCCTGCATCCGGCGGGCGAGCGCCTCTCCGCGGCCGATGTCGCCGCTCCACACGCTCGCGGCCAGGCCGTACGCGGAGTCGTTGGCGAGCCGCAGCCCCTCCTCCGCACTGTCGACCCGCATGATCGGGAGGGTCGGGCCGAACGTCTCCTCGGTCATGCACTTCATCGTGTGGTCGACGTCGACGAGCACCGTCGGCTCGAAGAAGCGACCGGGCTGGGCGTGACCGTGGCCTCCGGTGAGGACCCGCGCACCCTTGCTCAGCGCGTCGGCCACGTGCTCGGAGACGATGTCGAGCTGGGGCGCGAAGATGACTGCGCCGACGTCGACCGTGCCGACCTCGGCGGGTGGCCCCTGGCGCAGGCCGGAGACGATCTCGGTCACTCGCGTCACGAACGCGTCGTAGACCGGCGCCTCGACGTAACAGCGCTCGGTCGAGATGCACACCTGACCGGCGTTGCACATCGAGGACCACGCGGCGGCGTTGGCAGCCCGCTCGATGTCCGCATCGGCGCAGACGAGCATCGGATCCTTACCACCCAACTCCAACCAGCACGGGATCAACCGCTCCGCGGCGGCCTTCATGACCGCGGTGCCGGTGCGCGAGGAGCCCGTGAACATCACGCAGTCGACCTCGCCGATCAACGCGGACCCGGTCGAGCCGTCCCCGGTGGCGACCTGGAAGACGTCGGTCGGCAGCCCGCACTCGTCGAGCATCTCAGCCATCAGGAGCGAGGAGAGCGGCGTCACCTCGGAAGGCTTGAGGATCACGGTGTTGCCGGCCATCATCGCCGGGATGCAGTCGCCAAAGGAGTTGACGATCGGGTAGTTCCACGGGCCGATCACTCCGACCAGGCCGTGGGGCACGTAACGCAGCGTGAGCTTCTTGCCGATCGCGGCGGGCGTGGCCCACGAGGAGACCTTCTCGTCGGCGAGGTAGCGCTCGGCATGCGAGGCCCAGAAGCCGAGCGCCGAGACGGTGTAGGTGAGATCCGTGAGCTGGGCGTCCTCGCGAGTCTTGCCGGACTCCTGGACGACGGTGTCCATCACCCGGTCGCCGTTGTCGATCATCCACTTCTGGGCGCGGCGCATGATCCGCCCGCGGCCCTCAAACCCGAGCGCATCCCATTCGGGCTGCGCCCGGCGCGCGCGAGCTGCCAGCTCGGACAGCTGCGCGGCGCCGAGCACCGGCACCGTGGTGATCTGCTCCCCGGTCGCCGGGTTGTCGACCGGGAGCTCGGCAAGGCCGTCGAGCGGTCCGAGCTCCGGCGCGCCGTTCGCCGACACCGCCGGCCCGGCGCCGGCCTCGACGCTCATGACGGATCCAGCTTGATCGACTCGATCGACGGCGGCTCGACCGGACGGTCCCTCGCGCCCGTGGGCAGCTGCTCGATGGCGTCGACCGCGTCCATGCCGGCGGTGACCTGTCCGAACACGGTGTGCTTGCCGTCGAGCCACGGCGCGGCGTCGATGGTCACGATGAAGAACTGCGAGCCGTTCGTGTTGGGGCCCGCGTTGGCCATCGCCAGCGCCCCCCGGACGACCTTGTGGTCGTTGAACTCGTCCTCGAAGGTGTAGCCCGGGCCGCCGGTCCCGGTGCCCTCCGGGCAGCCGCCCTGGATCATGAAGTCGGGGATCACGCGATGGAAGATCAACCCGTCGTAGAAGCCGTCGCCGGCGAGCGTCCGGAAGTTCTCGACCGTCTTGGGCGCGTCCTCGTCGAACAGCTCGAGCTCGATCGTGCCCAGCGTTGTGTTCATGTTGGCTGTGCTCATGCCCCGACACTACCCAAGGACGGGCGAGCGGAGCCCGCCCACCCGTCCTTGGTCTGCCCACGCGTCCCTGCGGGTCAGTTGTTGGCGGCGGTGGCGATCGCGTTGATCGCCGAGATGCCGGTCAACGCCGGAAGCGTGCGTCCGGCCGGAACCGTCGCGGTGCAGGCCACGGTCGACGTCCCAGCCGCGCCGGGCAGCTGCTGCTGGAGCGTGTCGGTCGTGGTGTCGCCGCTCGTGCCGTCGGTGGTCAGGACGGTCGTCTGCGACGTCGTCGTCGTGCCAACGGTGAAGGTGCACTTGACCGTCACCGGGACCCCGTTTGCGCCGCTCGTCGCGGTCAGCTTCGTGTTGGCGAACCCCAGGTAGGTCGGTCCCGTGGGCAATGCGACCGTTCCGGTCGTCGTGGCTGTCCCCGTGACCGTCGCCGGCGTCGCGGTCGCGCTTGAGCCGTACTCCTGGGGAGCGGTCCCGTTGCAGCTCACAGCACCCTTGTTGTTGACGCTGGCGAATGCCGAACCGGCCGCGCACGTGCCCTTCACGCGCTCCTGCATCTGGTTGATGTTCGAGCGCACCGAGCCGACCGCTCCCGGCTGGATGTCCTTGTAGGAGACCGAGTCGTGGGCGAGCTTGGAGTTGATGACGCCGCCGTCGGCCAGACGGACCTTGCCGACCGAGTTCGGCGCGATCTTGTTGTAGGTGACCGCGCCGTTGCGGATCTGGTTGGTGCCGATCAGACCGGTCGCGGCGACGCCGACACCGCCCATCGACATGAACAGAGCGGCCGAGGAGATGACGAGCGCCGCGGACGGGCGGCGGCTGGTCAGTGATCGAAGTGGCACGAGGTGGACCTCCACTGGTTGGGCGCCCGCGGGAAAGCGGGCCTGACGGTGCCGGCCGCGCGCGACCGGTCACACACCCTGGAACCCGATCTGCGGACGGAAGTCGCGGGGATGTCCGTGAGTGCTGACGCCGAGTTGACGGGCGTGCACGGAGTCGTGCAGCGCGGCGCCGCGGCGGGTCAGTCCGCGGCGAGCTCGAAGCGGAGCTCGTGGCCCCGGACGTGCGTGCCGGTGGCGCGCTCGACGACCTGTTCGGCCTCCGAGCGCGGCACCTCTGCGAACGCGAAGCGTTCGAGCATGCGCACGTTGCGCACCGCCTCACCGTCGAGTCCGGTGGCGGTGATCGCGTGAATGATGTCGGAGGGCTCCAGCCCCGCGGCCAGGCCTCCGGACACGAACACCGTGCGCCCGGGGCTGCCGTTGACCGCCGCGCGCGCGGCGTCGTGGGGCTTGGTGTGGCGCCGCGGCTTGGCTGCCGGCGCGGTCGGGGCGACGTGGGCGTCCTTGACCCAGGGGGAGAGCTTGACTCCCGCGTGCTTCTCGATCGCCTCGATGTCGCGAGCCTGGCGCTTCTCGAAGAACGTGATCGCCCGGCCGCTGCGGCCGACCCGGCCCGTGCGGCCGATCCGGTGCACATAGACGTCCGGGGAGGTCGGAACGTCGTAGTTGATGACGTGGGAGATGCCCGAGATATCGAGACCGCGCGCGGCGACGTCGGTGGCGACGAGCAACGGTACGTGCCCGGCCTTGAACGAGATCATCACGCCATCGCGAGCACCTTGGCTCATGTCGCCGTGCAATGCGCGGACGTTCATCCCGCGATCGCGCAGGGTGCGATAGAGCTGGTCGCAGCGGATCTTGGTGCGTACGAAGATCAGCGCCTGGTCGGGCCGCTCGGCCTCCAGCACGGTGATCAGCGCATCGGTCTTGTCCTTGGGAGCTACCTCGAGCGCGAACTGCTCGACGGTGTCGACGGTGAGCGTGTCCGCCTTCACCTTGACCGTCACCGGGTCGTACAGGTACTGGTCGGCAAGGCGGCGGATCTCGGGCGGCATGGTCGCGCTGAACAGCGCCGTCTGGCGGCTGGATGGAGTGAGGGCGAGGATCTTCTCCACATCCTCGAGGAACCCCAGGTCGAGCATCTCGTCGGCCTCGTCGAGCACCACGAAGCGGCAGGCGTGCAGCATCAGCGAGTGGCGGCTGATGAGGTCCTTGACCCGCCCAACGGTGCCGACCACGACCTGCCCCCCGGCGCGCAGCTGCGCCTGCTGGCTGCGGATCGGCGCACCGCCGAAGACCGCGACCACGTCGACGCCCTTGGACTTGCCGTATGCACGGAGCGCCTGTGTGACCTGGATGCAGAGCTCGCGCGTGGGCGTGAGCACGAGCCCCTGCACGTCGTCCTCCTCGGGATCGACGTACTGGAGCATCGGCAGCCCGAAGGCGGCGGTCTTGCCCGACCCGGTCTGGGCCTGGCCGATCACATCGAGCCCCTCGAGCAGCGGCGGGATCCCCTGCTCCTGGATGGGGCTCGGGGAGTCGTAGCCGACGTCGTTGAGGGCGGCGAGCAGAGCGGGCTCGAGGCCCAAGTCGGCGAACGTAGTCATGAGCTCATCAGATTAGACGGCACACGGCCCTCTCGGCGCGGCGGTCCCAGGTCGTTCACGAGTGCGACCCTCGGAGCCGCACGGGCAGCGCAACCGTTTGACAAGCTCAGCCGAACGCCGCGTTGACGGCCTCGCGTCCGGCACGGGCAAACTCGGTGAGGCTGAAGGTGCCCTCGTCGAGGATCTCACGCGCGGCGCGCGCCAGCGCACCGTAAGCGGTGAACGCGAACGCGCCGCCGACCGACACACGGCGCACGCCGAGCTCGGCGAGCTCGCCCACCGGCGGCACCCCCGGCAGGATCAGCACACTGAGCGGAGCCTCGACACTCGAGAGCACGGCGCGGATCTGGTCGGCGCTCGCCAGGCCCGGCGCGAACAGCACGTCGGCGCCGGCGGACGCAAATGCCTGCAGCCGCACGATCGTGTCGTCGAGGTCCTCGACGCCGCGGATCAGATTCTCGGCGCGAGCCGTGATCACGAACTCGCCGGCGGCGGCTTCGACGGCCGCGCGAACGCGCTCGACGGCGAACTCCCGCTCATAGATCTCGGTGCCGCTCCAGTCCTCGACCGATCCGCCCGCCAGCCCGGTGGCGGCCGCCGCCCGGATCGTCTCAGCCACCCCGTCGGGCGCGTCGGCGAAGCAGTTCTCCAGGTCGGCGGACACCGGGATCTTGACCGCCCCTGCCAGCTCGGCACCGTGGCCGATCGCCATGTCCCGGTCGATCCCGCCGTCCAGACGCCCGAGCCCGGCGGCGAAGCCGCTGCTCGTCGTGGCGATCGCGGCAAACCCGAGGTGCTCGAGCAGCCGCGCCGATCCGATGTCCCAGGCGTTGGGCATCACGAACAACTCGTCAGCCTCGTGCAAGGCGCGGAAACGATCGAAAGCGCTCATCTTCGGCACCCTATCCAGGTCGGGGTCACGCTGCCCGGAGCTCCCGCTCGGGCTGGATCGAGAAGTGCTCGGCGAGACCCTGACGGCCCGCGTCGGAGATGTCGAGCGCCCGGCCGTCGGGGCGGCGTGCGATCCATTCGAGCTCGAGCATGCGGTCAAGCACACCGCGCCCCACCCCGCCCGCGAGATGATGGGCCTGCTCGGACCAGTCGACGCAGTAGCGGACGACGGGTCGGCGGGGTGGGATCACGACGCCGAAGCGGTCGAGGAAGGCCGCGCCGTCCGGCGTGATCTCGTAGTCGACCTCGTGACCGTAGGAGGACAGCCGATCAGCCCCGGGGTGGCTGGGATGGAACTGGCCGTCGCCGCCGGCGATCAGCCCGCCCGCGAGCAGGCTCTGCATGAGCGCGACCCCGAGCCGCCCGGCGATGTGGTCGTAGCAGGTGCGGGCCTCGCGCAGCGCTCGCGCGCTCCTGTCCTCGCGCAGCGAGCGGATCTCCGTCGCCGGAGCGAGCGTCGCCATCGTCTCGAGAAGTCTGCCCACCTCCGGCCCCGAGAGCCGGTAATAGCGGTGGCGCCCGTGCGGCTCGACGGTGAGCAGGCCCCCATCGACGAGCTTGCCGAGATGGGAGCTCGCGGTCGCCGCCGACACGCCCGCCTCCTCGGCCAGCCGGCTGGCCGGTAGCGCGCGACCGTCGTCGAGCGCGAGCACCATCCGGCAGCGACCCGCGTCGGCGAGGAGCCGTGCCACCGCGGACAGGTCGGCATCACCACGTCTGCTCATCGGGTCCACCGTATCGCGGTGACGCTTCGATGCCCGTCGAAGCATTGATTGCCTACGGTCGATGGCGATGTCCACCGCAGCAGACAGCACCCGCCTCGACCGGGGACTGGTCGCGGCCACGAGCCTCGGCTTCGCCGTCGTGCAACTCGATGTGAGCGTCGTCAACGTCGCGATCCGGCCGGTCTCCGACGCGCTCGGCGGCGGTGTGAGCGCGCTGCAGTGGGTGGTCGGCGCGTACACGATCACATTTGCGGCGCTGATCCTGACCTGCGGCGCGCTCGGGGACCGGATCGGCGCGCGGCGGGTGTACGTGGCCGGCTTCGCGCTGTTCACGCTCGCGTCGATGGCGTGCGGCGCGGCGCCGGGGATCGGGGCGCTGATCGCCGCTCGCGCGGTCCAGGGGATTGGCGCCGCTGTCCTCGTCCCCTGCTCGTTGACGCTGCTGCGCCATGCCCATCCGGAGCCGGACCGGCGCGGGCGCGCGATTGGCCTGTGGGCCGCGGGCGCGAGCATCGCCCTGTCGGGTGGGCCGCTCGTCGGCGGAGTCCTGATCGCCTCGCTCGGGTGGCGGTCGATCTTCTTCATCAACGTCCCGATCGGCGCGCTCGGGATCACGCTCGCGCTGCGCTACGCGGATGAGACGCCCCGGTCGGGGTCACGTTCGATCGACCTGCCCGGGCAGCTGACGGCGATCCTCGCGCTGGCGGCGCTCGCCGGGTCGCTGATCGAGGGCGGGGTGCGCGGGGAGGGCAGCCCGCCGGTGCTTGCCGGGTTTGCGGTCGCGGTGTGCGCCGGGATCGGCTTCGTGGTGATCGAGCGCCGGCGCCGGGAGCCGATGTTGCCGCCGAGCCTGTTCAGGATTCCCGCCTTCCGCTCGGCAGCGGCGATCGGCGTCGTCATCAACATCGCCTTCTACGGCCTGATCTTCGTGCTCAGCCTCTTCCTGCAGCGCGCGCAGGGGATGTCGCCGTTGCGTGCCGGCCTGGCGTTCGCGCCGATGACGGCGGTCGTCTTCGCCGTCAACATCCTGGCCGGCCGCCACAGCTCCGGGCGCGCGGCGCGCCCGCTGGTCCTTGTCGGCGCGCTGTGCCTCGCCGCCGGCTCGCTCGGACTGCTCGGCGCGGGTCCCCATTCGTCCTATCTGTCGCTGGTCGCCCAGCTGGTCGCGATCGGTGCCGGCCTCGGATTGATCGTGCCGATCATCACCGCCGCGCTGCTCGGGTCTGTCGGGCCGGCGCGGGCGGGTGTCGCGGCCGGCACCCTCAACAGCGCCCGCCAGAGCGGGTCCGTGATCGGCGTTGCCGTGTGCGGGTCGCTCGCCGCGCGGGGGCTCGTCACCGGCCTGCACGACTCGCTGCTGCTGTGCGCCGGGGTGGCCGTCGTGGTCCTGGCGCTGGCGCGCGGGCTGCAGCCGGTGAACTGAGTGCTCAGTCGGCCGGCGTGAGCAGGCCGTCGAGGTGGATCGCGTCCTTGCCGGCGTCACGCACCCCGAACGCGATCGCCCGCGGGTCGTCCGGCGCCCTGCCCTCTGCGAACGCGACCGCCGCCGGCAGCAGGATCGGCTTGCGGAACGCCACCTCGACCGTGAACGCGTCCGGCAGCTCACGTCCGAGCTGGGCCAGGCAGCGAGCCTTCGTCCACATCCCGTGGGCGATCGCGGCCGGGAAGCCGAACACCTTCGCTGAGAGCGGGTGGACGTGGATCGGGTTCATGTCGCCCGACACCGAGCCGTAGCGGCGCCCGAGGTCGCCAGGCAGCCGCCAGACCGCTGCCCGCGGGAGCTCGGAGCTGTCGGGCGGCCCCGGTGGCGGATCGATCGAGTCGTCCCGGCGGCCGCGCGCCAGGTTGAGCGACGCCTCCTCCCACACCTTCTCAGGCCCGACCCAGGCCTCGCTGCGGAGCATGAATCGGCGGCCGCGGGGGTGCGGGGAGAGCGGCGTGGCCCAGACACGCAGCGATAGCCGCTCGCTCGCCTGGATCGGACGATGGATGGCGATCCGGTTGGCGATGTGGACGAGGCCGATCGCCGGGACCGGGAACGATCCACGCGTCAGCAGCGAGAGGTGCAGTGGGAACGCGAGCATGTGCGGGTAGGTCGCCGGCAGCATGTCGGAGAAGTCGAACCCGCAGACGCGGTCGTAGGCAGCCAGCCGGTCCCGATCGATGCGCTGGTCGGCGAGCACGAGCGCCCGCTCTCTCACCGGGCCGACCCCGCCGCCGACGAACGGCAGCGCGGCGGCGCCCGGAACCATCGCCAACGCCGCCCGCGCGAACAGACGCGGCATGGAGGGCGTCCCGTGCAGCACCTGCTCGCTCCGGGCCATCGCTCAGGCCCCGATCAGCGACTGACCGCAGACGCGTACGACGTTGCCGGTGACTCCCGCGGACGCGGGCCAGGCGAACCAGGCGATCGTCTCCGCGACATCGATCGGCAGCCCGCCCTGGGACAGGCTGTTCATCCGCCGCCCGGCCTCGCGGGGACCGAACGGCATCGCGGCGGTCATCGGCGTCTCGATGAATCCGGGCGCGACGGCGTTGACCGTGATCCCCCGCTTGGCCAGCAGCGGGGTCTGGGCCTCGACGAAGCCGATCAGCCCCGCCTTGGAGGCGGCGTAGTTCGTCTGCCCGGCGGCGCCTGCGATGCCGTTCATCGACGACAGGCACACGACCCGCCCCCCTCGGCGCAGCGCGTCGCGCTCGAGCAACTCCGCCGTGATCCGCTGCGGCGCGATCAGGTTGATCCCGAGGACCATCGACCACTGTTCCTCCGTCATCCGCCCGATCGTCTTGTCGCGGGTGACCCCGGCGTTGTGGACGACGATGTCGACGCCGCCGTGCTCGGAGAGGAGATGCTCGGCGATCCGCGCCGGGGCGTCGGGCGCGGTCACGTCGGCGGTGAGCGATGAGCCGCCGATCGCTCCGGCCACCACCTGCAGGTCGTCGGTCATCGGCTCGATGTCGAGGCAGACGACGTGGGCGCCGTCGCGGCTGAGCACCTCGGCGATCGCCGCGCCGATCCCGCGCGCCGCTCCGGTGACGAGCGCGACCTTGCCGCTCAGCGGGGCCGACCACTCGAACGATCCCGCAGCGGCGACGCGCTTGCCGACCCGGATCACCTGGCCCGACACGTATGCCGAGCGCGGCGAGAGCAGGAAGCGCAAGGTCGAGTCCAGCTGATCCTCCGCCCCGGGCGAGACGTAGACGAGCTGCGCTGTGGCGCCGCGGCGCGCCTCCTTGCCGAGCGAGCGTACGAGCCCCTCGAGCGCTCGCTGGGCGACGGCGGCGTCGGGGCTCTCCGCCGCCTGGGGCGGCGTGCCGAGCACGACGATCCGGCCGCTCGCGGTGACGCGTCGCGCCGTCGCGTGGAAGAACGCGTATGCAGCCTGCAGACCCTCAGCGGAGGGCAGCCCGCTCGCATCGAACACGACCGCCTTGAACCGCTGCGCCGGCGGGGCGTCCTCGGGGTCGAACCGCGGCGCGGGGGAATCATCGAGCGCCGCGTCCGCGGTCCGCATCAGCTCGACGCCGGCGTCTGCGAGCGTCTGCAGCGCCGCCGCGGCAAGCCGTGGCGGCCGGCCGCCGTCCGGCGCCGGGGCTCCGATCAGCACGGTGCCGGCGACCAGAGGCTGCCCGGGGCGGTAGCGATCGAGGATCGGCGGCGCTGGGAGCCCGACCTGGCCGGCGATGAGCTTGCCGATCGGCGTGTTGACGAGCTGCTGGTAACGGTCAGCCATGGTGGGGGCCCTCCAGGATCGCTGTGACGCCGAGGCCGCCCGCTGCGCACACGGAGATCAGGCCGCGCGAGGGGCCGTCGCTCTCCGAAAGCTCCTTGGCGAGGGCGGCGACGATGCGGCCGCCGGTGGCCCCGAACGGATGGCCCGCCCCGAGCGAGCCACCATGGATGTTGAGCTTTGCGCGGTCGATCGACCCGAGCGGCCCGGCGCGGCCGAGCCTGTCGGAGCAGAACGACGGATCCTCCCAGGCCTTCAGGGTGCAGAGCACCTGGGCGGCGAACGCTTCATGGATCTCGTAGGCATCGAAGTCCTGGAGCGAGAGGCCGGCGCGGTCGAGCATCACGCCCATCGCGTACGCGGGTGCCATCAGCAGGCCTTCGCCCTTGTGCACATGATCGACGGCGGCGGTCTGCCCGGTCGAGAAGAAGGCGAGCACCGGAAGGTCGTGTGCCCTGGCCCACTCCTCGGAGGCGAGCAGCACCGTCGAGGCGCCGTCGGAGAGCGGCGTGGAGTTGCCGGCGGTCATCGTGCCCTCCGGGCCGCCGAAGGCCGGCTTGAGCCTGGCGAGCTTCTCGAGGCTCGAGTCCGGGCGTAGGTTCTGGTCGCGCTCCAGCCCGAGGAACGGAACGACGAGGTCGTCCATCCACCCGCTCTCATAGGCAGCGGCGAGCTTGTGATGGCTCTCGACCGCGAGCTCGTCCTGCTCCTCGCGCCCGATGCCCCACTGTTCGGCCATGAGTGCGGTGTGCTCGCCCATCGACATGCCCGTGCGAGGCTCCGCGTTGCGAGGGATCTCGGGGAGCAGGCCCTTGGGACGCAGATGGGTGAGCGCCTTGAGGCGATCGACGTTCGACCTGGCGCGGTTGGCAGCCAGCAGCGTCTGGCGGAGGTCCTCACCGAGCGCGAGCGGCGCGTCAGAGGTGGTGTCGACGCCGCCGGCGATGCCGCAGTCGATCTGGCCGAGCGCGATCTTGTTGGCGACGAGGATCGTCGCTTCCAGCCCGGTTCCGCATGCCTGCTGAACGTCGTAGGCGGGCGTCTCGGGCGCCAGGCGCGAGCCGAGCACCGACTCGCGCGTGAGGTTGAAGTCCCGGCTGTGCTTGAGCACAGCGCCGGCGGCGACCTCGCCGACCGTGTGCCCCTCAAGGCCGAACTTCGCGCTCAGGTTGTCGAGCGTCGCGGTGAGCATGTCCTGGTTGGAGGCCCGGGCATACGGTCCGTTCTGGCGGGCGAACGGGATTCGGCTGCCACCGAGAACGGCCACTCGTCGGGGGCTGTCGGTCATCGCGGGGTCTCCTGTGGTCGGGTAGCTACGGCACCGTAGCTTAAGCTCGCCGGGGGTGGTCGAGCGTGAGGGCGGTCACGCCCCGGGGCGTCAGTCGCGAGGGCGGGCGGCGGTCGTGAAGGCGCCGGTCGAGACCGCCCGGCGCACGAGCCCGGGCGCCAGCACCCGCAGCGCCGCCATCACCGCGTACGGGCGCGGCACGTACACCTCGGCGCGAGGACGGCGCCCTCCCCAGCCCGCCGCGCGCAGGATCGCCTCGGCGGCGAGTTCGGGGCGAGCGACGACCCAGCGGGTCCGCCGACTGGCCAGCAGCTCCTCGGCCGGGAACCCCTCGGTCTGGACGAACCCGGGCAACACCAGCCCGATATGGATGCCGTGGGCGCCCTCCTCGGCCTGGAGCGAGTCGCTCCACCCCGCGAGAGCGAACTTCGCCGCCGAGTATCCGCCGGCGCCGGGCCGCCCGATCCGCGCCGCGGTCGACGCGACGTTGACGATCGAGACCGGTTCCTCGTGTGAGCCCGCCCGGCCTGTTCGCGCCGCCGCCGTCTCACGCAGCAGCGGCAGGAGCGCCTCCGTGAGCCGCACCGGTGACTCCAGATCGATCGCCAGGTGGCGCGCCACGTTCTCCCAGCCGCCCTCGGCGAACGTGCCGGGCCAGCGTGCGCCAGCGTTGTTGACGAGCAGGTGGAGCGCACCGTGCTCTCGACGGACGGCCTCGGCGATGCGCGCGTGGCTGCCGGGGTCGGCGAGATCGGCGGCGATCACCGTCGCGCCGCCGAGCTCGGCGGCGAGCGCCTGCAGCCGGTCCTCGCGACGCGCGACGAGCACCAGGCGCGCCGGGCCCGCGGCCGCGAGGGCTCGCGCCGTCGCCTCCCCGATCCCAGCGGATGCCCCCGTGACGAGCGCGACGCGATCTGCCATTCCGCGGCCAGCGTACCCGGCGCGAGGGCCCGATCCGCGGGTCCGTCCGGATTCTCTGGTATGCGGTTGCAAACCTGCTCACGCTTGATTATCTTTGACCATCGTCGGAGCGCCTATCTGGGTGGATGGCTCCGAGGGGAGCCGGGGCGATGAGAATCGGACCGGCGAGCACGGCCGCTCATTTGGTGGGGCGAACGGGCGATGAATGGGGGGAAATGACGATGGATGACCTGGTCGAGCGGCCGCGCGCTCCTGTTCTGCGAGAGGGAGCGATGAGCGCGCTTCCGCCGCGGACGCTGCGGCTTGCGGTGGCGGATCCGCGACGGCTGATCGCCGAGGCCCTGGCCCTGGCCGTGCTCGGCGAGCCCACGTTCGAGGTCGTCGCCACCGTCTGGGGCGAGATCGCGCCCCGTGCGATCGCCGAGACATCGCCGGACATGATCCTGCTCGGGATCAGCGCCGACGAGGAGCGCGCGCTGGCCCTGATCGACGGCCTCAGCAGCCTGCTCCCCACCGCCGAGATCGTGCTCGTCGCCGACGCCCCGACCCGGCGGCTGCTCGGCGCCGTGCTCGAACGCTCGCTCGGCGGCCTGCTGCTCACCGACCACCCCGCGAGCGACCTCGTGGCGAGCCTTGCGCACATCGCGCGCGGGCAGGCGGTGCTGCCGAGCGGCTGGCAGGCGGCACTCGCACGGCCGTCCTCCGAGCCGCTGGACTCGCTCAGCGACCGTCAGCTGGAGGTCCTGCGGTTGCTCGCCGAAGGCTGCTCCTACGAGGAGATCGGCGGGCGACTGTTCATCAGCATCAACACCGTGAAGTTCCACACGCGCTCGATCTTCGAGCGGCTGGGCGTGCACAACCGGATGGCTGCTGTCCGGTTGCTGGCCAGCGGCCGGTAGGCGCTGGGCGCGGCCGGCGGCGCGCGAGACGCAGTCGCATCCCGGATCCCGCCTCCGCCCACCCGTGACACCAAAGCGCGGCGGGCGGACGAAGCTCGCCGCGCAGGTGTCACTCCTGCCCGCACGCGGCGTTCGCGGGGTGCCACGTGGGCCGATTCTCCTTCTGGGACGCACTTTGCGGACGTTTCCGCCCCGAGCCTGATCCTCAACCGAAACGTGAGTGTGTTGTCAGGCCTGCCCGTCGGGGGGCCTGAGAGATAGCCCCGGAACCACCCGGAACGGTGGGCCTCAGCCCATCCGTAATGTCGTTGGTGGTGTTCTTCATTGCTCAGTACTTTGCCGCGCTCAGGGGCGACACGAGGGGGCACTCCCGTGAAGCCGTTCAACATCACTGAGGAGGCTTGTCTCTGATGAGACATAAGTTCCGCCTGGGACGAGGCGCACGGCTGCTGCCTGTCCTGGGAACGACGATCGCTCTGGCGGCAGCAGTGCCGTCGATTGCGGCGGCAGACACGGGAGCAGGCAACACGGCCGGCTTCGATCCGCAGGGCACGAACACGCCGTATCTGGCGTGGACGGGCGAGACGGTGCGGCTCGAGAAGTGCATCCCGAACACGTTCGGGCTGACCACCTTCGATCTACGGGCGCTCGGCGCGGAGGCGTCGTTCAACATCGAGAGCTGGACCGGTGACCACACCGACCAGACGACTGCGCCACAGTTCCAGACCCCGACAATCAAGCTGTTCATCTCGCAGGACTTCGATCAGGGAGCCGGCGGGATCTGTGCGATGGGCGACGTGGTCGCCAACACGCCGGGCCTGGCCCGGATCGAGCTCGACGTCACCGGGCTCGCGCAGCCGGACGGTCAAGGTGGCTACGGCCCCGCGATCCCCTTCCTCGCCCACGAGTTCCTCGCAGGCTGGATGCAGCTGAACCAGCCGTCCCTCACGCACATGGGCTCGTCGAACTTCGCCGGTGATCCCGGGCCGACGCAGATCAATGACGGCAGCGGCTCGGGCAACCCCACAGCCGGCAACACGCCGGACTATCTCGACGTCAAGGTGACCGGCACGATTCCGCTGTCGGGCAACCCGCAGATCGAGCAGATGGTCGGTCAGTCGTCCGTCACGCTGCCGCAGGACTGGGCCGTGCTGGCGAACGCGCTGGCGGTCGACGATTCCGCGAACAACGGGACCGCAGGCACCGGCAACGCGGCCGACATGTGGGACACCTCCGGAGACAACAACAACACCTCGGGTCACGCGCCGGGCGCCTGCGATTCGTATCCGCAGTCGGCCGACACGCTCCTCGCGCCGGTGATCACCGGCGATTCGGGCGCGTACACCACGCCGCTGGACAACGGGGACAACTGCTCTGGCGGTGGCGAGTACGGACCGTTCTCCTACCTCAGCGACGGTGGCACGGCGTTGTCGACCAACAGCACGGTGGGGCCGTTCGACCCGACCGATGCGCCGGACACCGACCTGCCGAACGGCGACCTGAACGCTCAGGACGCGCCGATGCCGGCCGCGCTGGTCGATCTCGCGATCGCCCCGAACAGCGGCTCGAGCTCGGACACGTCCGGGGTCGGCTCGCTGCAGCCCGCCGACAAGACGGTCACGTATTCGCGTGACTTCCTCGGCGACAACGCCAACGGGAATCTGTTCGCGCCGTTCTACGACGCCTACATCCCCGCAACCGCACGTCCCACGGACAACTCGTCCGGGATCGACGGAGCCTACGGAAACGACTTCACGGGCTTCATCAACATCCCCGGCAACGGTTCCTACTCGCAGTACGGACCCGGCAGCTCGGGCCTGTACCACTTCTGGGACACCGCGGTGCTCGACAGCAACATCGCAACCACGACGACCTGCCTGAACAACGGCTCCAACCCGCCGGCCGGCATCGGCACCTATCGGCAGACGCCGAGTGGTCCGAACGAGGTCGACGTGTACACCGACCAGAACGGTGAGGCGCAAGTCCAGTACGTGCCGGGCGAGGGCTACTACTTCGACAACCTCGGAGCAGACAAGAACCTCGACGGTGGCTGCGACCTGCAGGGCATCGATGTCCTCGGCACCGCGTCGGTCACCGCGACCGCGGAGTACCCGTACAAGCCGACCAACTTCCCGCAGGAGAAGTCGGCACCGCTCACCGAGACGGTCCACTCGCTGTTCGACAAGGCCCTCAGCTACGTGCCCAAGGGCACCGGCACCGAGGATCAGAACTCGCGGATCGTCATCTCGCACGCACAGGACATCGACGGATCGCCATACGGCGGCGAGACGGTGTGCTTCACCACCAACAGCGTCAACGTCGGCGTCACCCGGTTCACGGGCTACGTCAACGGCGTGTACTACGGCGGCGCGATCCCGGTCCAGGACCCGAACGGGCCCGGCCAGGACCGCACCTGCCTGCAGACCGACGCGAACGGCAATGCCGCGATTGAGGTGCTGGACAGCAACCCGGACACGGTCGACGTGATCGCCGACTACACCAACGAGGGTCTGCTGCGCCACATCGACGTCGACTTCGGCACGCCTGGCTCGTCGTCCGGCACTCCGCCGAGCGGCCCCACGGCCACCCAGCCGGCTGAGACCCCGCAGGTGGTTCCGGCAGTCGGGACCGCAGGCACAACCGCTCCGGGCAACGTCCGGTCGATCCAGCACATCGTGCGTACCCGGATCACCGTGATGCGCCTGGTCATCCCGAAGCGCGGCACTCACTTCGTGATGCTCCGCGTTCAGTCGACCCATCGCACAGCGCGCGTCGCACTGACGCTCCGTGTCCGCTCCGGTGGCCACACCCGCGTCGTGTATCGCACGATCACCGTGCGGACCAACCGCATGATCAAGCTGGTGGTCCCGCGCACTGTGACTCGGATCAAGGGGGTCCATCTGATCGGCTGACCGAGCACTTCCCCAGAACCCCATTCCGGAGAGGGCCCGCCACGGCGGGCCCTCTCTCCGTGTCCGACGGCTCAGTCGGCGCCGCGTGAAAGCGTCTCGTTGGACTCCGAGCCGGCGGGACGGACGAATGCCGAGCCGTTGCGTGCCTCGTAGACGATCACGCAGTAGTCATGTGGTGGTCCGCCGCGGGTCGCCTTCACGCACTCGCGGTAGACCGAGCCCGCCAGCAGGACGTAGCTGTCCAGTGACGCGGCGCCCGCCTGAAAGCGGGCCGGGGCGTGGTCGCCGATCCAGGCCGCCGCCCGCACGGCCGCGTCATGCAGCGTTGCCCGGTCACGCGTGATCTGCGCATGGTGGAGCGCACCGATGAACGCGAACCCCGCGGTGACGAGCACGATGCACACCGTTCCGGCGTAGTTGCGTGCGATCGCGACGGGCAGGTCGCCGCGCCGCGCGCGCAGCGCCCGTCCGAGCAGCGGGCCGAGCACGACCACGCACAGCAGATTGAGCACGAGCCCCAGGACGATGCCGCCGACCACGCTCTCGGCCCCGCCCGCCGGAGGCAGCACGTGACCGATGACGCCGTCCGCGGCCGCCAGCACGATGAACGACGGCCACATCCACGCGCCCAGTAGACGCCAGCGCATCCGGACCAGCCACGTCAGGTCCATCCGCCAAGGGTAGGCCCAAGAACCTCTAATCTTGGGGCCGTAGGCGTGGTCGACAGGAGACCCCTGCGACGCGCCCGTCCACCAGACCGCCACCGCGGAGATCCCGCGTGGCCCAAGCGCAGACGAGGGAGACGTTCGAATATGGCGATGGCCGACACTGCTCCACCAGCCGGCACGGCACGGGCGGACGCGCCGCAGGTCACAGCATCCGACGGTGCGGTGAGCGCCGACGCGGCGCACCTCACCCAGGACGACCGGATCGAGTTGTTGCGGGCGATGCTCCAGATGCGGGGCATCGAAGAGCGGGCGATGAGCCTGTACCGCCAGGGCAAGGTCCCGGGCTCCTTCTACGACGGTTACGGCCAGGAGGCGGTCTCCGCCGGCGCGACATTTGCGATGGCAGCCGAGGACCGGCTCTGCATCCTGCACCGGGACCTCGCCGCTCACCTGATCCGTGGCGTCACGCCGAGCCGGATCTTCAGCCAGTACATGGGCCGGGCCGCGGGCATCACCCGCGGGCGCGACGGCAACGTCCACTTCGGCGACAAGGACCTCGGCTGCGTCGGGATGGTCTCGATGCTGCCCGACATGATGCTCGTGGCCACCGGCATGGCGATGGCATTCAAGATCCGCGGCGAGGCACGATGCGCGCTGACGTGGTTCGGCGACGGCTCGACCAGCCGTGGTGATTTCCACGAGGCGATGAACTGGGCGGGAGTCCAGAAGCTCCCGGTCGTGTTCGTCCTGGAGAACAACCAGTACGCCTACTCGACACCGCTGGACAAGCAGTTCGCGGTCGACCCGGTGCGCCGCGCCGAGGCCTACGGCTTTGAGGGCGTGTCGGTCGACGGCAACGACGCGGAGGCGATGTTCGAGGCCACGCGCGCCGCGCGGGCGCGCGCAGTCGCAGGCGAGGGGCCGACGCTGATCGAGGCGGTGACGATGCGCATGCACGGCCACGCCGCCCACGACGACATGAAGTACGTCCCCGTCGAGCAGGTCCAGGAGTGGAAGCAGCGCGATCCGATCGAGCGCCAGGAGAAGCGCCTGGCCACGCTCGGGATCGACGTCGAGGCGCTCCGCGCCGAGGTCGTCGCCGAGCTCGATGCGGCTGTCACCGAGGCGCTCGCCGGCCCGATGCCGGCCCCCGACGACGTGCTCGACGGCCTGTTCTGCACCGGCGAGCCGACCTCGCTCGGCGACGGCCACGCGCCGTGGAGCGGATTCGCGCAGGGAGGTGGTCGCTGATGGCGACGATGACCTACCTGCAGGCGATCTCCTCCGCGCTGCGCGACGAGATGCGGGCCGACGAGCGCGTGATGGTGATGGGCGAGGACATCGGCGTGTTCGGCGGCGCCTTCAAGGTGACCGACGGGATGATCGAGGAGTTCGGACCCGACCGGGTGATGGACACCCCGCTGGCCGAGTCGGCGATCATCGGCTGTGCGGTCGGCGCGGCCGTCGTCGGCCTGCGGCCTGTGTGTGAGATGCAGTTCTCGGACTTCATCTCGTGCGGGTTCGACCAGCTCGTCAACGTCGCGGGCAAGATGCACTACCGCCAGGGCCTCGCGGTGCCGATCACGGTGCGGCTGCCGAGCGGCGGCGGCTTCTCCGGGGGCCCGTTCCACTCGCAGAATCCCGAGGCGCTGTTCATGCACTCGCCGGGGATCAAGGTCGTCGCGCCCTCCACCGCTGAGGACGCCAAGGGGCTGCTGCACGCCGCCATGCACGATCCGAATCCGGTCTGCTTCATGGAGCACAAGCACCTCTACCGCCGGGTCAAGGGCGACGTCCGCGAGGGCGTCTACGAGACTCCCTTCACCGCGCGGGTGGCCAGGCCGGGCTCGGACCTGGTGGTCATGGCCTACGGCGCGATGGTCGACATCGCACTCGCCGCGACCGAGGATCTGGAGGGCGCCTCGATCGAGGTGCTCGACCTGCGCTCGCTCGTGCCGCTCGACGAGGACGCGATCCTCGACTCGGTGGCGCGCTGCTCGAAGGTGGTGATCGTCGACGAGGCGAACATGACCTGCGCGGCGGGCGCCCAGGTGGCCGCGCTGATCGCCGAGAAGGGATTCGAGGATCTCGACGGGCCGGTCACGCGCGTGGCCAGCCCGGACGTTCCGATCCCGTTCTCTCCGCCACTGGAGCAGGCCGTCCTGCCCGGCGTCGATCGCGTCAAGGAGGCCTGCCGTGAGCTCCTCGCCTACTGATTCGGTTCCCGCCGCCACGCTCGTCGACATCACGATGCCCCAGATGGGCGTCTCGGTCGCCGAGGGCACGATCGTCGCCTGGCGCGTCGAGGTCGGCGATCGCGTGGAGGCCGACCAGACCCTGTGCGACATCTCGACCGACAAGATCGAGACCGAGGTCCCCTCGCCGACGGCCGGGATCATCGCGGAGATCCTCGTCGAGGTCGAGCAGACGGTCGAGGTCGGCGTCGTGCTCGCCAGGCTCGCCGTGGGCGAGGGCGCCGTGGTCCCCGCCGGCGCCCCGGGCGGGGAGGGCTCGTCCTCCTCAGGAGGACAGAAGCTCCCGGCCTCGGCTGCGTCGGCCGCCCCGGCGGCGCCCGCGCCGCCGGCCCCGGACGCGCGGGGCGACGGCAACGGCCGCCGTTACTCGCCGGTCGTGCAGCGGATCGCGGCCGAGCACAACGTCGACCTCTCGACGGTCCCCGGCACCGGACGCGGAGGCCGGGTGCGTAAGCAGGACGTGCTGGCGATCGTGAACGGCGGCGGCGCAGGCGTCGAGGACCCGCCGCTGCACATCGAGAGCCCCTACCGGCCTGATCCTCCGGTCCCCGCTCACGACGCCGCGCCGTCTCCGACCGGCGCACCGGCACCCGCCCTCGCGGCGACCGGCGACGGGCTGTCACGGATGCGCCGCCAGATCGGCGAGCACATGAAGCGCTCGCTCGAGGTGGCGGCCACCTGCACCACCTGGGCCGAGGCCGACCTGACGCGGGTGGAGAAGGCACGCCGGACGCTCGGCGTGACCGCGCTCGCCTATATCGCGCGGGCGACCGTCGACGCGCTCCGCGAGTACCCGGCGCTCAACGCCTGGCTCGACGGGGAGCAGTACACCCGGCACGCCGACATCAACCTCGGCATCGCGGTCTCCCTCGGGGAGGACGGGCTGATCGTTCCCGTCATCCACCGTGCCCAGGAGCTGTCGGTGGAGGGTCTCGCGGCCCGCATCCGGGAGCTTGCCGGCAGGGCACGCACCCGGCAGCTCACCAACGACGATGTGAGCGGTGGGACGTTCACGATCACCGCACCCGGCCAGTTCGGCTCGATCATGGCCACGCCGGTGATCAACCAGCCTCAGGTGGGGATCCTCGATTTCGAGGCGGTCGTCAAACGACCGGTGGTGGTGACCGACGAGGACGGCAACGACTCGATCGCGATCCGGTCGATGACGATCCTGGGCCTCAGCTGGGATCACCGCGCGCTCGACGGCGCGCTCTCCGCGCAGTTTCTGTCCGCCGTGCGCAGGCATCTGGAGAGCGTCAGCGGCTGACGGTCAGGTGAGGGATTTCGTTGTGCGGCGCGACGAAATCGCTCACCGCCGCCAAGGAGTAGGCTGCCCGCCGGGATGAGAGCTGCATCGTTCGCCCGGCGGGTCGCGGGACTTGGGATCGCCGCCGCATGTCTGGCGGCGGTGGGCGCGGGCCAGGCGGCCGCCCAGACAACCGTGACCCCGAAGCTGACCGCTTCCGCGACCCCAACCGCGCGCGGCGGCGCGGAGCAGGCCTACGCGGTCGGCCTTCACCCCCGCGCCCGCGCGGGCCTGCTCGCCGCAGGCGGCCGCACGCTCCAGACCAAGCGGGTCGACGGCCAGGGCGGCGTCCTGTTCCGCGGCGTCAGGCCCGGCCGCGGCGACCGGATCGCGAGCGGCAGCTGGCGGTCCGGGCCGCTGCGTGTCCTCACCGACCGGGCGAGCCCACCGTCCATCCGCCTGTACGGCCAGCGACTCCGTGCGGGCTACCAGTACCTCACCGTCCGCGACGGCACCAGGCTCGCGATCGATGTCCATCTCCCCCATCCCGTGCTGGCGAGCTCGCTGGTGATCGGCGGGCTGAAGGAGAACGACTCGATCGTCAGGGTCAGCAAGCCCTATCCCACGCTGGTCGAGTACTCGGGCTACGGCTACGCGAACCCCGCCGGCCCGGTCAACGGGATCGCCAACCTCGCCAACCTGCTCGGCTTCGCGGTCGTCGACGTCTCGATGCGCGGCACCGGCTGCTCGGGCGGCGCGTTCGACTACTTCGACCGCGACGAGAGCCTCGACGGTTACGACGCGATCGAGACGATCGCCCATCAGCCGTGGGTACTCGATCACAAGGTGGGGATGCTCGGAATCTCCTATGGCGGGATCAGCCAGCTGTTCACCGCCGCCACCGACCCGCCGGCGCTGGAGGCGATCGCACCGCTCTCCCCGATCGACTCGACGATCACCACGCTCTATCCCGGCGGAGACCTCAACACCGGCTTCGCCGGGACCTGGGCCACGCAACGGGTGCAGGACGCCGAACCGTTCTCACGCACCTCCGACCAGTCCTACGCGCTGAAGCGGATCCGGGAGGGCGACACGATCTGCCGCGCCAACCAGGCGCTCCACGGCGAGGCGGTCAACCTGACGCACGAGATCGCGCAACAGCGCTACTTCCATCCGGGCTTCGACAACCCACTCGACCCGGTCACGTTCGTGCACCGGATCCACGCTGCCACGTTCCTCGCCTGCCAGTTCACCGACGAGGAGACCGGCGGCCACTGCCCCGACCTGGCCGAGGACTTCACCGGCACCCGCCGCAAGTGGTTCTACTTCCAGAACGGGACCCACACCGACTCGCTCGACCCGGAGACGCTCGTCCGCCTGGTCGACTTCTACGAGCTGTACGTCGCCCACCGGAAGCCGGTGCTCGATGTCGACGTGAGCGCCGGTCACACAACCCGGACCGGCCTGGATGCGGCACTCCCGCTGTTCGGGCCGACGCTGCTCAAGATGGTGATGGGGATCCACGGGACGCTGAACGACGTCCCCGCCGATCCGGTGGAGAGCGCGCCGACCTACCGGGCCGCGCTCGCCCTCTTCAACGCCACGCCCGAGGTGACGATCGGCTTCGACAACGGCGCGGCGGCCGGTAACACGCCCGGGATCCCGATGCCCGCATTCACCGCCGGGGCGACGGGCTTCCCGCTGCCGGGCACCGAGGCCGACTCCTGGTACCTGGCCCCGGGCGGAGCGCTCAGCACGGTGCCCGGGACCGTCGGCACCGACACGTTCACCTACCGCGCCGCGGAGGGCTCGGCGACCGACTGGCACGGCCGCAACGACGGTCCGGAGGGCCTGTGGGGGCTGCATCCCCGCTACGAATGGATCTCGCCGAAGGCCGGCCAGGCGGCCTCGTTCGTCACCGCGCCGCTGAGCCAGAACACGGTGGTGGTCGGCGCAGGATCGGTGAGCCTCTGGGTGAGGTCGACCAAGCCGGCCGTCGATCTGCAGGCGACGATCACCGAGGTCCGGCCCGACGGCAACGAGGTCTACGTCCAGAACGGCTACCTACGCGGCGGCGACAGCGCCCTCACCAGGGGCTCGACTCCGCTGCAGTCGCTGCTCACGCTGCGCCGCTCCCAGCTGCATCCGCTCTCCGCCGACCGCTGGACGCACGTGACGATCCCGCTCTACTACGAGGGCCACGCCTACCGGGCGGGCTCCCGCATCCGTGTGATCATCGCCTCCATCGGCGGTGACCAGCCGCTGTGGTCCTTCGGGGATCCCACCGCCACCGGGACCGCGCAGGTGACGCTTGGATACTCCGGCACGATGGACTCGAACCTGACCCTGCCGGTCGTGCCCTCGATCGCCGTCCCCACCGGGCTCCCCAGCGACTGCGGCGCGCTGCGCGGCGAGCCGTGCCGGACCTACCAACCGGTCGTCAACGTCGGCAGCTGAGCGCCGCTTCCCGGCCGGCAGGTTTCGCGCAGCCCCCGCGTGGGCACTGACAACGTTGTCAACCTGCGCTCGAGGAGGCCTCGATGGACATGCCGACCAGAAAGACGCCAGCCACCGGATCGATCACCCGCCGTGCGTTCGTCGGCTCGGCGCTCGCCGCGGGCGGCGCGGCGGCCCTCGGCGGGCTGCCCGGCTCCGCGCTCGCCGCCCGACCGCACTGGGCCGGTGGTGTGTACCCGCCCGCGCCGCGGCAGGTCAACGGGCCGCCCGCCCCCTGGTCGCTCGGTCCTGGGGATCCCGAGGTCGCCCAGTTCGTGGTCGACGAGTTCCTGCACGCCTGGAGCGGTTACGCGCAGTACGCCTACGGCCAGGACCAGCTGCTGCCGCTCTCCAAGCAGGGCCAGGCGTTCTTCGTGCCCGGTCAGTCGGTCGGGCTGTCGATCATCGAGGCGCTGGACACGATGTACGTGATGGGTCTCGACGACCTGCTCCAGGAGGGCGTGAGCTGGATCCACCAGAACCTCGACTTCGACATCGACGGCGACTTCCACGTCTTCGAGGCCATCATCCGCCTGGTCGGCGGTCTGGAGGCCGGCTACCTGGCCACCGGGGACCCCCGGCTGCTCGCGCAGTGCGTCGACATCGCCGACCGGCTGCTGCCGGCATTCACCCAGTCCCCGAGCGGGATGCCCTACCAGTACGTCAACCTGCACACCGGCGCGGTGTCGGGCAACGAGCCGCCGCTGGCCGAGGTCGGCTCATGCGTGCTGGAGTTCGGCGTCCTCTCCCAGCTCACCGGCGACCCGAGGTACTTCCAGCTGGCCAAGCGCGCGCAGGGCGCGGCGATGGCGCTCTGCTCGCCGCTCGGGCTGCTCGCCACCACGATCAACGTCGAGACCGGCCGGTTCGTCGACACCACCGACCAGGCGCCCAACCCGCCGGCGGACTCCTTCTATGAGTACCTGTGGGGCGGCTGGGCGATGTTCTCAGACCGCGACTACCTGCGCTGGTTCCGCCAGACCGACCGCGCGATGCGCAGCGCCGAGCTCGAGACCTACAACGGCCAGGTGCAGTACCGCCAGGTCGACTACCTGACGGGCGCCACGCTCAGCCGTCAGGTCTCCGAGCTCACCGCGTTCTGGCCCGAGGTGCTCGCCCACGCCGGACAGCTCGGCCTCGCCCGGCGCTACTACGAGACGTTCACCGCGGCGCTCGACACCTGGAAGGTGATCCCCGACCAGTGGGACTACAGCACCGGCCAGGTCCTGTCCGCCTCCAACGAGTTCCGCCCCGAGTACCCCAACGCGTCGTTCGACCTCTACCTGCAGACCGGCGAGGAGTGCTACGCCCGGACCGCGCTGCAGTGGCTGCAGAACATGAAGGCCAACGCCAGTGTGGCCGACAGCTACACGATCATCAACGACGTCACCACCACCCCGATGACGCTCGGCGACCTGATGCCCGCCTATTCGTTCGCGGAGGGGTTCAAGTACGTGTTCCTGATCTTCAGCCGCACGCCGCGCTTCGACCGGCGCAACTTCTACCTCTCGACCGAGGGCAAGATCCTGCGTGGGCTGCTGCCGGTGAAGGTGACGCGCGGGCAGTATCCGTAGCCCGCGCTCAGGCCTCGTGCCAGCCGTCCTCGCCGTGCGACCACGGCACCGCGCTTGCGCGCACGAAGAAGTGGTCGTCGGACCCGTCGCCGCCCGCCCACACCCCGATCTTCCCGCTGTCGGGATAGACCGAGACCGACGGTGCCGCCCGCGCGGAGAACATGAGCACCCGGCAGGGCACCGCGCCGCGGTTGGCGATCTTGTGTGCCCCGCCGGCGCCCGCCGGGAAGCGGATGAGCCGGCCGGCCGGGACGCGGTGCTCACCGTCGGGCGTGCGGATCGTCGCCTCGCCGGCGACCACCAGGAGCCACTCCTCGACGTACTCGTAGTGGTAGGGACACGAGGCCCCACCCGGTGCGATGTCGTAAAGGAAGGCGGAGGTCTCGCTCGACCCGGCGAGCGCGGCGACATCGATCCGGCCCTCGATCGGCCCGGCCTCGAAGATGTTCACGGTCTCCTGCATCGGCGGCTGACCTCCCTGGCGCTGAACTTGACCGCGGTGGATTCTCCGCGCTTGACTTGACCGCGGTGGATTCTCCGCGCTTGACTCGACCGCGGTGGATTCTCCGCGCCGGGCACGACGGCGTCTACCCTCGATCCCATGGACCGTATGCGTCCGGAGCTGTGGGTCGTCCAACTCGGCGAGATCGACTACCTGGAGGCGCTCGCGCTGCAGGAGCGCGTCCGGGACGCACGCCAGGCGCAGCTCGTGCCCGATGTGATGCTGCTGCTCGAGCATCCTCGCGTCTACACCCGCGGCCGGCGCTCCGCGCCCGGCGAGCTGTCGATGGGCGAGGACTGGTACCGCGCGCAGGGAATAGAGATCGTCGAGGTCAACCGCGGCGGCAAGATCACCTACCACGGGCCTGGCCAGCTCGTCGGCTATCCGATCGTCGCGGTCGATGACGTCGTCGAGTACGTGCGCACCCTCGAGCGCGGACTGGTCGATGCGCTCGCCCGCCAGGGGATCCGGGCGCGAGCCCGGCCCGAGGACGGGCCGGACTTCACCGGGGTATGGGTCGAGGGCCGCAAGATCGCCTCGATCGGCGTCCACGTCGCCCGCGGCGTCACGACCCACGGCTTCGCGGTCAACGTCGAGAACGATCTCGCACCGTTCGGCTGGGTCGTCGCCTGTGGGCTGCCCGATGTGACGATGACATCGATCGCCGCCGAAGCCGGCCAGTCCGGTCAGGGCCTGATGCGCTGCTTCCGCCGCCGCGCCGCCTTCTCGGTGGCCGAGGCGCTGGGGCGCCGCCAGCGGCTCGTCTCACGCGAGCGCCTGGAGCAGGCGCTCGGCGCGCCGGCCGCCGTCTGAGCCGCGGCGGCGCCGGCGGTCGTCTGAGCCGCGGCGGCGCCGGCGGTCGTCTGAGCCGCGGCGGCGCCGGCGGTCGTCTGAGCCGCGGCGGCGCCGGAGGGGGCACCCTGCCCGCACGGGGCCGAGCCCGCGGCCGGTGCTCCCGGCGTTGTCACCGGGGATCGGTCGGCGGGCGCCGGATTTCGTGAAACCGGCCGCCCGCCAGAGGGTCGGTGTCACGAATTATGCGGATGGCGCCTGATTCGTGACACGCGTCCCCCGTGGGAGAACCGGTGTCACGAATTCCGGAAGGTGCCGGCGGCAGGTCCGCACCAGGCGCCGGAGCGCCGTCACCAGGCCCGGGCGAGCAGCAGCAGCGTCGCGTAGGGGACCTCGATCGCCCCACCCGCTGCATCGATGACGTCGACGATGCCGTCGAACAGGCGCTCGCGGACCTCAGGCTCGAGACCGATGTGATCGCCGTAGGTGCCGAGCAGTTCGACGTACTCCGGGGCGGTGTAGGTGACCGACCAGGAGGCCAGCTTGCCCTGCTGGTCACCGAACCCGCCGCAATCACGTGTCTCGCGCAGCCACTCGCGCGACAGAGCGCCCGGGTCGGGCTCGGCGGTGCACATCGGGCCCATCTCGAGCAGCGGGGCGCCGCTGCGGGCATAGACCCCGTCGAGCGCCGGGCGAAGCGCGGTGCGTCGCCACAGCGGCCACGTCGACAGCACGGCGAGCGTGCCGCCCGCGGCGATCGACCGCGCCGCGACGTGGAAGCAGACATCCGGATCAAGCCAGTGCCAGGAGGTGGCGGCGTAGATCAGCCCGAAGCGATCCTCGCCGAGCGGCGCGGACTCGAACTCCCCGACCACCGCGACCGCGTCCAGGCCGGCGCCCGCGAACTTGTCGTTGGCGATCTGCACCATCTCCGCACTCGGGTCCAGTGCGATCACGCTCAGCCCGCGGTGTGCGAACTGAACCGTCGCCTGGCCGGTGCCGGCACCGACGTCGAGCACGGGCGCCTGCGGATCGAGGCGCGCGTAGGCGAGTACGGCGTCGATGAGCTCGGCCGGGTAACCGGGACGGACGCGGTCGTATTGCGCCGCGATCTGGCCGAAGCGCAGGCGATTCTCGGTGGGAGCAGCGGTGAGAAGTGTGGATTGGGGGGTCACGCCCCGGCAATCGGTCGGCCGCGAACTCCGCTTGAGAAGTATGAAAACACTCACATGGAGGCGCGCGGGCGACACCATCCGGTGCTCGATCGCGCCCGAGCACCCGGGGCTCAGGGCAGGATCACGTGACTGTCACCGAACTCGTGCCACAGGTAGTGCTGCTCGACGGCATTCGCGTAACAGCGCTCGATGAACGCCTCCCCGGCGAGCGCCTCGAGCATCTGCAGATGCGAGGCGAGCGGCTCGTGCCAGCCGGTGATCATCCCGTTGACCGCCCGCAGCCCGCGGTCGCCGCAGATGACGAGGTCCGTCCACCCGCTGCCGGGCCGCACCGTGCCGTCCGGCGCCGCCACCGTCTCGAGCGCGCGCACGACCGTCGTCCCGACGGCGATCACCCTGCCGCCCCAGGCCCGCACCGCGTTCACGAGCCGGGCCGTGGCCGCCGGCACCTCGTAGGGCTCCGGGTAGGGCGGCTCGTGGCGCTCGGGAGACGACACCCCGGTGTGGAGCACGAGCGGCGCGAGCAGCACACCGCGTGCGAGCAGGCGCGTGATCAGCTTGGCGGTGAACGGGCGGCCCGCACTCGCCATCTCCGCGCTCCCGGGCACCGTCGCGTAAGCGGTCTGGTAGGCGTTGAGCGGCCAGCGCCCCGGCACGTAGCTGTACCTGATCGGCCGGCCATGGCGGCGCAGATAGCGCTGAAGCGGCTCACCGACAGCAGCCCGCGCGAGCCACAGCCGATCGCTGCCCTCATAACCGGCGACGAGCTCGAGCCGCGCGTCGCCCGGGAGCGCGAGCCATTCGCCGGCCCTGCCCGCGCCGAGCATCGCCTCGCCGCCCGCGGTGCGCAGCTCAACCACGTGGAGCTCGTCGTCGCCTCCCGCGTGCGGAGCGGGAGTGGAGAACCGGACCTCGACCGGCTCGTCGTCGTGCACAGCCGGCACCGCCGCCGGAAGCGTCGCCGAGGTGTTGACGACGAGCAGATCGCCCGCCGCCAGATACGAGGTGAGCTCGCGGAAGCGGGTGTGGACGATCTCGCCGCTGCCGCGGCTGGCGACCATCAGGCGGACCTCGTCGCGCGCCAGGCCGCGGGCCTCGGGCGGCTCGCTCGCCTCCAGCGCGGGCGCAAGCTCGAACGCGAGGGCGCTCACCGCGCCACCGCCGTCAGCTCGCGTGCGCGGTAGCGCCCGCTCGGGCACGCCTGCTCGATCAGCGACAGGATCCCGGGGACGCTCTCCTCCGGCGGCGGGCGGTCGGAGATGTCCTCGCCCGGGAACGCCTCCTGGTGCATCCGGGTGCGCATGTCGCCCGGGTCCACCGTGTAGACGCGCAACTCGGGATGCTCGGCGGCGAGCACTGCGCCGAGCTGCTCCAGCGCGGCCTTGGATGATCCGTACCCGCCCCAGCCGGGGTACGGCTCGAGGGCCGCGTCGGAGGTGACGTTGATCACGACACCGCGAGCCATACGCCCCAGGGCCAGCTGCGCCAGCGCGAGCGGCGCGAACACGTTGACTCGGAAGACCGACTCCAGCACGCTCAGCGGATAGTCCGCAAGCGCGGGCTGCGGGCTCGGTCCGAGGATGCTCGCGTTGTTGACGAGCAGGTCGATCCGCTCTCCCGCGGCCTCGACCAGCGCAGCCCGATGCCAGCTGTCGCAGATGTCACCGGCCAGCGCCCGCACCTCGGTGAGCTCGCGCAGCTCTCCCGCGGCGCGCTCCAGAGCCGCTGCGCCGCGCGCGTCGATCACCAGCCGCCACCCGCCCGCGGCGAGCTCCCGTGCGAGCGCGAGGCCCAGCCCGCGTGAGGCTCCCGTGACGATCGCCACCCGGGCGCCGCTCATCGCTCATCACCTTCCGAGGCCGCGCCGGCGATGCGGTCGTAGCCGAGCCGCATCAGGACGATCACGTCCTGGATGTCCTGCTCGCCGGCGATCGTGCGGGACGCAGGCCCCTGCCGGTCGGGGAATACGGGATGCGGTCCGATGCGCCCCTGCGCGCGCAGCTCGGACCAGAGCTCTCTCGGGAAGAAGAAATGGGCGGCGTGGTCCCCGTGGAGGTGCCCGATCTCATGGCGGTCCACCCGGAAGGCGAACTCGCCGCGACGGCCCCAGCTCGCCTCGACGCCCGGCCACGCGCCGACCACGTCGGTGATCCGCTCGCTTGCTGTGCTCGACGGGGTTGCCGTCATCTTCGACGCTGACATGGGCGTCTCCTCACGGTCTTGAGTTCGATGCGATGCGAGCACCCTACAAGTTCAAGTTAACTTGAAGTCAAGCGCAGTATGTGATTCCCTGTGTGGCATGGCGGAACTGCTCAAGATCGGAGAGGTCGCGCGGCGCAGCGGGGTCGCGTCCTCGGCGCTGCGCTTCTACGAGGAGCGCGGACTGATCAGCTCCACCCGCGAGGGCTCGGGACACCGCTGCTACTCACGAGCCGTGCTGCGCCGGATCGCGTTCATCGTGTTCGCCCAGCGGATCGGGCTCACCCTGGACGAGATCGCGGTCGAACTCGACAAGCTCCCGGGTGACCGCGCGCCGACCAGGCGCGACTGGTCGCGCCTGTCGACCCAGTGGACGACGCGGATCGACCAGCGCATCGCCGAGCTCGAGCGTCTCAAGTCGGGGCTCACCGAGTGCATCGGATGCGGGTGTCTCTCGCTCGATCGCTGCACGCTCGCCAACCCGAACGACCGCGTCGGCGCGCGTGGCCCGGGCGCGCGCTTCTGGATCGGCGACGCGACGGGGACCTGAGCGCCGGTCCGCACGCGCACCGACTCATCCCTGCTCAACACTGCATCGATACCCTGTGTTCATGGCAGAACGCGAGCATCGGACACGGTCGCGGGCCAATCCGGGCGGCATGGACGTGCTGACCGTCATCGGACCCGACGTCGAGCCGTTCCGCGGCCGCAAGCCGCCGTGGTTCAAGGTCCCGGCGCCGGGAGGCGCCCGCTACCGCGAACTGCAGCAGATGATCACCGAGGAGAACCTCCATACGGTGTGTCAGGAAGCCGCCTGCCCGAACATCGGCGAGTGCTGGCAGCGCGGCACCGCGACGTTCATGATCCTCGGCGACACCTGCACCCGCCGCTGCGGGTTCTGCAACGTGCAGACGGGCAAGCCCACCTGGAACGATCCGCTGGAGCCCGCCCGGGTCGCGCGCAGCGTCGCGCGCATGGGGCTGCGCCACGCAGTGATCACGAGCGTCGACCGCGACGACCTCCCCGACTACGGCGCGTCCGCGTTCGTCGGGGTCATCCGCCAGATCCGCCGCCAGGCGCCGCGCTGCAAGGTCGAGGTGCTCACGCCCGACTTCCGCGGGGCCGAGATGCCGCTCGCGAAGGTGGTTGCGGAGCGCCCGGACGTCTTCAACCACAACGTCGAGGTCGTCCCGCGGCTCTATCCGGTCGCCCGCCGCGGCTCGACATGGGAGCGCTCGACCCGCGTGCTCCGCAATGCCAAGGAACTCGGCGGCGACGAGGTGACGACGAAGTCGGGCCTGATGGTCGGGCTCGGCGAGTCCTTCCAGGAGATGGTCGACGCGCTCGGGCAGCTGCGCGAGAGCCAGGTCCAGGTCCTCACCGTCGGCCAGTACCTGCGCCCGACCGAACGTCACCTCCCGATCGTGCGCTACTGGCATCCAGACGAGTTCGCCGCGCTCGAGAAGGCCGCCTACGAGCTCGGCTTCGACCACGTCGCCGCCGGCCCGCTCGTCCGCTCGAGCTATCACGCAGACCAGCACATCGTCCAGGAGCAGCCCGGCGTCGGACCACTGGCGGAGGCGCTCTCCGCATGAGCCCCCGCCGTCGGCGAGCACTGTTCCTCCTGCTCGCCGCCGGCGCGCTCGTGCTGCTGCTCGCCCCCGACGCGCTCGCATCGGCGGGCGGTGGGTCCAGCGGCTTCAGTGGCGGCGGCGGAGGCGGCGGCGGTCACAGCGGTTTCGCGCTGTACCTGATCTTCGACCTGCTGATCCACATCGCGGTGCTCGGGCACGGCCTCGGGGCGCTGGTGCTGCTTGCACTCGCGCTCGCGTACCTGTTCTACAAGCGGGTGGTGCCGCGGATGAGCGACGGGTGGCAGGCACGCGCCGCCAAGCGCGGACCACGGCCCGGCCGCCACGGCCCCTCGCAGCGCGAACGCCGCGTCGAGCTCGCCGCCGCCGAGGCCGCCGAGGCCGATCCGGCGTGGGGCGCCGACGAGGTCCGGACCGCCGCGGCCAAGCTCTTCATGGACATCCAGCTCGCGTGGGACGCCGACGATCGCAACCGGCTGCACGCGCTGGTGGGACGCGACCTGATGCGTGAGTGGGAGCGGCGCCTGGATGACTTCGACCGCCGCGGCTGGCGCAACCGTGTCCAGGTCCTCGGTGAGCCCTCGGCCGAGCTCGTCGGTATGACCCATCGCGGCGAGGAGACCACCGACCGCGTCGTGGTGCGCATCGACGCACGCATGAAGGACTACGTGATCGACCGCCACGGCCGCCACCTCAAGCGCAACGGGCGCCTCGGGGAGACCACCCGCGTACGTGAGTTCTGGAGTCTCGGCCGCAGCGACGGACACTGGAAGCTGATCTCGATCGAGGCGAACCGCGAGGGCGCGCACGCGCTCGACGAGCAGATCGTCGCCACCCCGTGGGCGGATGAGCGCGGGCTCCGCGACGCCGCGCTCGTGGAGGGAGCCGTGGCCGACGCGGCGCCGAAGGGAACGAGCCCGGCGGAGCTCGTGTCGGTCTCCTACGAGGGCAACGCCCAGGCGGCCGCCAACGACCTGAGCCTCGCCGACGGCCGCTTCTCGCCCGACATCCTCGAGGTCGCGGCGCGGCGCGCGGTGCAGGCGTGGGCGGAGGCGATCGACGGGCCCGACGATGCGCTGGACGCGATCGCCACCCAGCAGGCCAAGCGCGAGCTCCTCTACGCCGGGGACACGAGCGGGTCACTGCGGATGGTTGTCCGCGGCCCAGCCGTCAAGCGCATTCGAATCGTCGCCCTGGACCCCGCCGCCGAGCCGCCGACGATGACGATCGAAGTCGACCTCTCCGGACGCCGGTATCTGGAGAACCGGGACACCGCCGGCGTCGTGGCGGGCAGCCGCACTCGCACGCAGAGCTTCACCGAGCGCTGGACGCTCAGCCTCACCGATGACGAGCGCCAGCCGTGGCGGATCACCTCCGCGGGCGCCCCGGTCGGCCTCGCCTGATCGGGCGTCCGACGCCGCCCCGCAGTCCTCCGTCCGTGGTCCGCGTCGCGCTGCTGCTGATCACGATCGCGCTCACGGCTGCCATCGCCGCCGCCACGGTGAGCGACATGATCCACCACGGCGTCTCCTGGATCGACATCGCGGCGCTGCTCGTCGTGGTGCTGTTCGCGACCGGGATCTGCGGCTCGCTGTGGGAGACGATCAGGCGACGACATCGCGGGTAGGGTGGGAGACATGTCGGTTGTGGACGTCATCGCAGCCAAGCGGGACGGGAAGGAGATCGCGGAGGACGACCTCCGCACGCTCGTGCTCGGCTACGCCCGCGATGCTGTCCCGGACTATCAGATGGCGGCTTTCCTGATGGCCGGCCGGCTGTGCGGTTTCAGCGACCGCGAGGCGGCGGTGCTCACGCAGGCGATGCTCGATTCCGGCGAGCGGATCGACCTCTCGGGCCTGAGTGGGCCAACCGCCGACAAGCACTCCACGGGCGGCGTCGCCGACGGGACGACGCTCGTCGTGGCGCCGCTGGCAGCGGTGCTCGGCATGCAGGTGCTCAAGCTCTCCGGGCGCGGGCTCGGTCACACCGGCGGCACGCTGGACAAGCTCGAGGCGATCCCCGGGATGCGCGTCGCGCTCTCGACCGCGGAGCTGATGGAGCAGGTGGAGCGGATCGGTGTCGCGATCGGCGCCCAGACCGCCGACCTCGTCCCCGCCGATCGCAAGATGTACGCGCTGCGCGACGTCACGGCAACCGTCGATGAGCCCGCGCTGATCGCCTCGTCGGTGATGTCCAAGAAGCTCGCCGGGGGCGCGGGCCACATCCTGCTCGACGTCAAGACCGGAGCGGGAGCGTTCATGGTCGACCCCGACGACGCTCGCCACCTCGCCGAGCTCTGCGTCGGGATCGGCGAGCATGCCGGCCGGCGGACCGCCGCGCTCATCACCGACATGAGCCAGCCGCTCGGGGCGTGGGTGGGCAATGCGGTCGAGATCGTCGAGGCTGTCGAGGTGCTGCGAGGCCAGCGCACCGGCCGGTTCGCGGAGCTCTGCCTGGAGCTGACCGGCCGGCTGGCCGGGCTCGCCGGCCTCGCCGATGACGCCGAGCACGGCGTCGCACGCGCCCGCGAGGCCCTTGAGAGCGGCGCCGGGCTCGAGCGGTTCCGGGCATTCGTCGAGGCCCAGGGCGGCGACCCGCGCGTCGTCGACGATCTCTCACTCCTCCCCCAGGCCGCGGTGGAGCTCGCTGTCGAGCCGGACCGCGACGGCTATCTGGGCACGATCGAGCCCGTGGCGATCGGCCGTGCGGCGGCCGCGCTCGGTGCCGGGCGCGAGCGACTCGAGGACGAGATCGATCCCGCCGTCGGGATCGAGCTGCTCGCCCAGGTCGGCGATGAAGTGCACCGCGGTGCGCCGGTCGCCCGGATCCTCGCCCGAGACCACAGCGATGCCGAGCGCGTCGCCGCCCGGGTGCGCGCGGCGCTCACGATCGCCGACGCCCAGGTGCAGGCGCCGCCGCTCATCCACCGCGTGATCGGGGCCGGTTCGCGTTGAGCGAGTCCGCGCACAGCGAGCGCCTGGAGACCCTCGGCGTCGCGCCGATCCCCGACGAGCGCCGCACGATGACACCGTGGCGGGTGTTCGTGGTGTGGACGATGGCTTCGGCCTCGGCGCTGACCCCGATCCTGGGAGAGTTGCTGTTCAACTTCGGTCTCCTCTGGCTGATCGTCGCCGTCGTCGTCGCGTGGCTGCTCGCGTTCATCCCCGCCGGCCTGTTCTCCGAGATGGGCCGGGAGATCCCGCTCACCGCGCTGATCGTCGCTCGCCGCACCTACGGCCAGGCCGGCGCGTTCCTGTTCAGCGCGCTGTTCACGGTCGTCAACATCGGCTTCTTCGGACTGAACACCGCCGTCGCCGGCGGGCTGCTCGCTTCGATCGCCCATTCCTCCTCGGCGACGCCGTGGACCTGGCTCGTCGGGTTGCTCCAGACCGCGGCGGTGCTCGTCGGAATGCGCTTCCTCGAACCGTTCTACCGCTACACCGCGCTGGTGTTCGTCGTCTGTTACGGAGTACTGGTCGCCTACCTGTTCTCCGATTATCACCTGAGCGTCCCCACCGCACACGGTGCGCTGCATTGGGGTCCGGCGCTCACCACGATCCTCGGGCTCTCGATCCTCGCCTGGACGTACAAGCTGTCGACGGTCACCCGCTTCGCCCGGCCCCGCGCCCGTGGCGAGCGCACCACGCCGGCATGGTTTCTCGCGGCGTCGGTCGGGATCATGCTCGCGGTGCTCCTGCTCGGGGTCGTCGGGCTGTTCTCCCAGGAGGGGACGCACAACTGGAACGTGGCGCTGCTCGGCACGAAGCACTCCTGGGTCGGCACGATCGCGGCGATCGGAGTGGTGCTGGCGATCATCCACACCAATGCGATGAACCTCTACCCGTCGACGATCGACCTGCTCGTCGCGGCGAACACGCTCCTGCCGGCCCGCCGGTGGGAGCAGCCGGCCGGCACGCTCGTGCTCGGGATCCTCTCCACGCTGCTGGCGGTGGCGGGGATCCTCAACCACATCTCGAGCTTCATCGACTCGATCGGCGACGCGCTGTTCCCGTTCACGTTCGTCATGCTCGCCGACTGGCTCTACGTCCAGCGGCGCGCCACACCCGCCGAGGCGTTCTTCCGGACGCCGCGCTCGTGGCCGGAGTGGCTCTCGCTCCCAGCCGCAGGCGCGTTCTCGATCGGCTGCGCGTTCTCGATCTGGTTCGGTGACATCGCTCCGAGCTGGTGGGTGAACCAGATCCCGACCCCGTTCGTGGGCGCGCTGATCAGCGGCGGGCTCTACGCGGTGCTCGCGGTGCGCCCCGCCTGGCTCGCGGCGCTGCTGCCAGGGGCCCGGGCGGCGAACGCTGGGGGAGCCGGCGCCGCACAGCCCGGGAGCCGCGCGTGAGCGACCCGGGCGCGCCCGCGGCCGGAGCACTTCGCTTCGGGACCGCCGGCCTGCGCGCGCCGATGGGGCCAGGGCCGGGCCACATGAATCGCGAGGCGGTGCGGCGGGCGAGCGCCGGCCTCGCGGAGTTCGTCGTGCGCCGCCGGAACGAGGCTGGTGCAACCGGCGTCGGCGCGGTGCTGGTCGGTCACGACGCCCGCCACTGCAGCGCGGAGTTCGCCCGTGACGCGGCCGCGGTATTCGCCGGCGCCGGGCTCCGCGGGTTGCTGATCGACGGCCCGGTCCCCACGCCGCTGCTCGCGCATCACGCCCGCGCGATCGAGGCCGACGCGGCGGTGATGGTCACCGCGAGCCACAATCCCGCGACCGACAACGGCTACAAGGTCTACGCCTCCGACAGCGTCCAGATCATCCCGCCCGATGACGAGCAGATCTCCGCGTTGATCGACGCGCTCGGACCTGACGACGCGATCGCGCGCGCGGCGCCGGAGCCAGTCGCCGCGGAGGCGGTTCTCGCCGGATATCTCGATGAGGTCGTGCCGGCTGCGCTCGCTCACGTCTCCCCCGAGCGCATGCTGAGCGTCGTCTACACGCCGGTCCACGGGGTCGGGGCCGCGACGCTCGCGCGCGCGTTCAGCGCCGCCGGCTTCCCGGCGCCGGCGCTCGTTGCCGAGCAGGCGGCGCCCGACCCGGACTTCCCGACCGCGCCCAAGCCCAACCCCGAGGAGCCTGGCGTGCTCGACCTCGCCCTCCGCGATGCGCGCGCGGCTGGTGCCGATGTCGTGCTCGCCAACGACCCCGACGCGGACCGGCTCGCGGTCGCGGTTCCCTGGACGGGCGCAGACGGGGGCTGGCGGATGCTCACCGGCGACGAGGTCGGCGCGCTGCTCGCCGATGAGCTGCTCGCCCACGTCGAGGAGCCGGAGCACCAGCTGCTCGTCACCACCGTCGTCTCAAGCTCGCTGCTCGCGCGGCAGGCGCAGGCGGCGGGCGCGCGTCATGCGCAGACCCTCACCGGCTTCAAGTGGATCATGCACGCGAGCGACCCGGGCGCCTCGCTGCTGTTCGGCTACGAGCAGGCGCTCGGATACGGCGTCACCGACCTGGTCCGCGACAAGGACGGGATCTCGGCGGCGCTCGCGATGGCGGCGATCTGTGCGCACGCACGGGCTCACGGTTGGAGCGTGCGGGCGTGCCTGGATCGGCTGGCCGAGCGGTTCGGACTACACGCGACCGCGGAGCGCTCGCTGGCGCTCGGTTCCGGCGGTGGGCACGACGCAGTCGACCGGTTGCTGGCGGCGCCGCCAGATACGCTGATCGGACGGACGGTGACCGCGATCGACGATCTCTCGGGCGGAACTCGCCTCGCCCGGGACGGCAGCGTCACCCGACTCGGTCTGCCACCATCCAGCGGCGTCATCATCCATGCAGATGAGGAGGTCCGGCTGGCCGTGCGCCCCAGTGGTACCGAACCGAAGCTGAAGCTGTATCTCCAGGTCGTGCTGACGGTCGCGCCCGGCGCCGCGGATGAGGCCCGGGCTCAGGCCACCACGATGCTCGAGGCGCTCGCCCGCGAGGCCGGGGAGCTGATCGGGAGATGAGCCCTCAGCCGACCGCCGCCGAGGTGGCGGCGATGATCGACCACACGCTGCTCGCTCCCGAGGCCAGCGACCGGGACGTGGAGGCTCTGTGCTCGGAAGCGACCGAGCTGGATGTCTGTGCCGCGTGTGTGTCGGCCGCACGCGTTCCCGCCGCCGCGCGGGCACTGGCCGGCTCATCTGTGCGGCTGGCCGCCGTCGTGGGCTTTCCGTCGGGCGCCCACCTGGCGGCGGTCAAGGCCGAGGAGGCCGCCCGCGCGCTCGCTGACGGCGCGAGCGAGCTCGACATGGTGATCGACCTCGCCTACGCCGTCGTCGGGGACTGGGCGATGATCGGTGAGGAGATCGCCGCCGTGCGCGCGGTCGCGCCGGCGCCGGTCGTGCTCAAGGTGATCATCGAGTCGGCGGTGCTGAGTGACGAGCAGATCGACGCCGCGTGCGCCGCCGCGGTCGAGTCGGGCGCGGACTTCGTGAAGACGTCGACCGGCTTTCACCCGGCCGGTGGAGCAGGCGAGGCGGCGGTCGCGCGAATGGCCGCCGACGTCGGCAACGCCGGCCTCGGCGTAAAGGCGTCGGGCGGGATCCGGACGGCCGCCCAGGCACTCGCGATGATCGACGCCGGGGCGACCCGCCTCGGGATGTCCAGGACCGCACAGATCCTCGAGGAGCTCCGAGCCGGGACGTGAAGCCGGTCACGGCCCAGGCGCCGTGCGGTATGTAGTGAACGTGGCCCGTTTCTCGGATCGATCCAACTGGAGCGACGAGCAGCTGCTCGCGGCGATCTCCGGCTGCGACGACCGCGCCTCCAGCGCCTTCTATCGCCGTCACCTGCGAGCGGTGCTCTCCTGGATGATGCGCCGCACCGGCGATCCCGAGCTGGCCGCGGACCTCACCGCCGAGGTGTTCGCAGCCGCGATGATCGCGGCGGTCCGCTATCAGCCGCGGCACCCGTCGGCGGAGGCATGGCTGACCGGGATCGCACGCAACGTCCTCGGACACAGCGTGCGGCGGGGCCGCGTCGACGCGCGGGCGCGGCGGCAGCTCGGCGTACGCGCGCTCAGCATCGACGACCAGGACATCGAGCGGGTCCACGAGATGATCGACGCTCACCGGACCGACGTCGCTGGACATCTCGCGAGGCTCCCGGCCGACGAACGCGTCGCGGTCCGCGCGAGGATCGTCGAAGAGCGCGATTACAGCGAGATCGCGCTCTCGCTCGGCTGCTCGCAGCTCGTCGTGCGCAAGCGCGTGAGCCGTGGGCTGGCCCGCTTGCGGGCGGAGCTCGCCGGATGACGAGCGAGGACTACTTCGAGCGCCTCGACTCCGAGCTCGCCGGGCTGATCCGCCGCGCCGCGCACCTGGAGGGCCGGGGCGCGCGCGTGCGGCGCTGCGCGTGGCTGGCCCGCCGCGCCGGCCTCGCCGCGATCGTCGGGCTCGCGCTGGCGGTCACGCTGATCAGCGAGTTCCCCTCCTCGGCCAGCGGCGCCGGGCCGCGCGCTCTCGTCGGCACCATCCGGGCCTGAGCCGGTGGCCCCGGTGACGAAGCCGAAAGGCCGGTCAGCGCTCGGATCTCTGGCGGAGATCGTCATCACCGTCGGGATCGCGATCGGCCTTGCGTTCCTCGTCCAGGCGTTCCTGATCAAGCCGTACAAGATCCCGACGACGTCGATGGTGCCGACGCTCGACGTCGGCCAGCGGATCCTCGTCTGGCGCCTGAACACCCACCCGCACGTCGGCGACATCGTCGTCTTCCATCCTCCGGTCGGCGCGACGTTCAGCGGGAGCCAATGTGCGGATCCGCAGCAGGGCCCCGGGCACGCCGAGCCGTGCGACAGCCATTCGGCGTCGATGTCCGGCCAGGCGTTCGTCAAGCGCGTCGTCGGGCTCCCCGGCGACCATCTGACGATTCGCGGCGGCCACGTGTTCCGCAACGGGGTGCAGGAGCGGGGCAGGTACATCCAGCCGTGCCTCACGCCGTCGGTGTGCACGTTCTCGCAGTCGATCACCGTCCCGGCGGGCGAGTACTACATGATGGGCGACAACCGAGGGATCTCCGACGACAGCCGGTTCTGGGGCCCGATCCCTCAACGCTGGATCATCGGTGTCACGCTCGCCACCTACTGGCCGCTCGATCGCATCGGCATCTTCTAGCGGTCGCTCAGCCGACCGAGCCGGAGCGGCGTGGAGATCACGCCCTGGTGGCGAACAGCACGTCGACCGTACCCGCGAGGCGCCCCCGCGCGCCTCAGACCGCCCGGTACATCTCGAAATAGAGCTGGTCTGGGTCCCGCTTCAACGACCGCACCTCGCCTTCGCGCCGGAAACCCAGTCGCTCGTAGAGCCGGATCGCGGCGATGGCATCGTCGACGACGCCGAGCCGCAGCCGGCGCGCGCCCACCTCGCTCGCCCAGTCGCGGACCGCGTCCACCAGCGTCCCCGCCAGTCCGGTGCCCCGCGCATGCGGGTCGACCCACATCCCCCACAGCGCGACCGTCGACTCCGCGCGCTCAAACCAGCGACCACCCGCCATGCCCACCGGCTGCTGCCCGTCGAGCGCGACGAACACCACCTGCTGCTCCCCGGCGGCACCCGCCGCGGCACGTTCGTGCCAGTCCTCGCGCGAGAGGCCGGCCTCGTCCGCGAGCGCTGCGCCGAACGCCCGCGGACTCTCGGCCAGTGCCCGCAGGCGGACCTGACGCAGCAGCTCGCCCTCATCCCGCCGCAGGCGCCGGACCTCGCCGGACACACGCCCTCCTCAGGCGCGCAGCGCGGACTCGATCAGATCAAACCGGCCGTAGGACCAGAGGTTGGCGACCCGCTCGTCGACATCCTCCGGGGCGATCGCCTGCAGCGCCTCGGTGCCGAATCGCTGGACGGTGTAGGAGGCCAGCGAGGTGCCGTAGGCCATCGCGTTGCGCAGCACGTTGTCGTCGAACGCGCTGCCGGCGTGGGAGGCGATGAAGCCGACGAACCCGCCGGCGAAGGTGTCGCCCGCGCCGGTCGGGTCGACGACGAGCTCGAGCGGGTAGGCCGGCAGCGAGAAGTAGCTGTCGGCGGTCACGAGGGTCGCGCCGTGGGCGCCCTGCTTGGCGACGATGATCGAGGGACCCCATCCGAGGATCTCCTGGGCGGCGGTGTAGACGGTCGGCTTGCCCGTGAGCTGGCGCAGTTCCTCGTCGTTGAGAAGCAGACAGTCGACGCGGCCGATGATCTCCACGAGTTCGTCACGGGCGATGTCGATCCACAGGTTCATCGAGTCGAGCGCGACGAACTCGGCGCGCTCACACTGTTCCCTGACCTGGAGCTGCAGGCCGGGCTGGATGTTGGCGAGGAAGACGACCTCGGCCTCGCGCGAGCCCTGCGACAGCTTGGGCTCGAAGTGCTCGAACACGCCCAGCTGCGTGTCGAGCGTGTCGCGGGTGTCCATGTTGTCGTGATAGCGGCCGCTCCAGAAGAACGACTTGCCGCCCGCGACATGCTCCACATCGTCGACGTTGGCCCCGCGGGTGCGCAGAACGGCCATCTCGGCCTCGCCGAAGTCGTCGCCGACGGGGCCGACCAGGTTGACCTGGTCGAACATCGACGCGGCCAGCGAGAAGAAGGTGGCGGCGCCCCCGAGCATGCGGTCACGCGACCCGTACGGGGTCTCGACGGCGTCGAAGGCGATTGATCCGACAACGGTGATGCTCACGGCGGCGCAGGTTACAAACCACGGCGAGAAGTCACGTCGCCGCAAAACATGACTAAATTGATTGACTAGGTCAGGTTCTGGGTAGCCGGCGCTCGCCGGAGACCGGTCAGGGCCCGGTCTGCAACCACTCCCACTCCCACTCCCCAAGGACCCACATGGATTCACGCATGATCAGTCGCGGCCGGCGCGTCGCCGCCACCGCGGCGCTCCTCATCGCCGCGATTCCGGCGACGGCGGTGGCGGCCACCCGACCGCACGCGGCCACCCCGACCGCGCCGCCGCCGGTCACCGTGCTCGGCAACGGGCACAGCCTGAACCCCGACGACGTGTTCATTACGCCGACCAACGACACCGCTCAAACCCAGGCCGAGTACGCCAACGGCGCCGAGATCCTCAACCGGGCCGGCAAAACGGTGTGGTGGCACGCCGCCCCCGCGGGCGACAGCGACGCCGACCTGCGCGTTCAGCGCTACGAGGGCAAGCCGGTGCTCACCTACTGGGAGGGCACGGGTCTGGGCGGGCTCTCGAACGGGACCGACTACATCCTCAACCAGCACTACAAGACGATCGCCACGGTCCGCGCCGGCAACGGTCTGACCACCGACGGCCACGAGTTCCTGCTCGCCCCGCACGGCCGCGCATGGATCATCTCCTACGACACCGCGACGGCCGACCTCAGCTCGATCGGCGGACCGTCGAATCAGACGGTGATCGACGGGGTCATTCAGGAGATCGACGTGAAGACGGGCAAGGTCCTGTTCTCATGGAACTCCGCCGACCATGTGCCCTACTCCCAGAGCGAGCAGCCGCTGCCCACCTCCGCCAGCACCCCGTGGGACTATTTCCACGCCAACGCGGTGAAGCTCGGGCCGAACGGGTCGGTGCTGATCGATGCGCGCGACACGTGGACGACGTATGACGTCAGCCGCAAGACCGGCGCGATCAACTGGCAGCTCGGCGGCAAGGCGTCGACGTTCACGCTGCAGGCGGCGTCTGGCCAGACGCTCAACGCGGCGGGCGACATCTTCGCCTGGCAGCACGACCCGGAGTGGCTCGGCAACAACACGTTGACGATCTTCGACAACGAGGCCGCCGGAACCGCCAACACGGGCGTCGGCGTGACCTCGGAGCTGCCCTACAGCCGCGTGGTCACGATCAAGCTCGACCCGACCACGAAGGTCGCCACGCTCGTAGCCTCCGACAACCAGCCTGAGGCCGGGCTCGCCTCCTCGCAGGGCAACGGACAGCGGCTGCCGAGCGGCGGCGAGTTCGTCGGCTGGGGAATCCTCAACTCGGTCTCGCAGTTCAGCGCCGCGGGCACGCTCGTGTGGAACGCGACCTTCCCGATCGGCGTGAATACGTATCGGGCGTACCTGGAGCCCTGGGGCGCTGCCGCTCACTGAACGCTCACCGGGCGGTGGCATCATCGCGACATGCTGCGTGTGATGCCAACCGTCGGCGCCGAGGTGCTCATCGACCACCTCGGCGCCACCGAGCACGGCGTCGTGCAGCGCGTGGACTTCGAGGAACGCGCACTGCTCGTCGCCACCGAGCACGGTGGCGTGGAGCGGTTCGTGCTCAACCGGGCCACCGCGCGCTTCACTGCCGGCGGGGGGCTCACCGGCGCTCGGCTGCGATTCCCGAGCGCCGAGTGAGAGCGGGCGTCCGAGCGGGCGTCTGCGAGCGGCCACCTCCAGGTCGCGCTCGTGGTGCTCGCCGCGGTCCTGGGAGCGATGCTCGGTGACAACTGCGCCCACGGCCTTGGGCGGAGCGGTCTGCGCCGGCTCGCCGCCTGATCGCCCGCGTCAGTCGGCGACCACGTCGAGCGCCGGGTGGAGCGCTTCGGCGAGCTCAATGCGCGAGTGGATACCGAGCTTTCCGTAGCAGTGCGCGAGGTGGGTCTCAACCGTCTTGGTGGTGACGAACAGCGACTGGGCGATCTGCCTGCTCGTCAGCCCCTCGGCCGCGAGCTGCGCCACGCGCGCCTCGCTGGGGGTGAGCGCGTCGCGCCCGGTGAGCGCGTCCCGGCGCGGACGGGCGCCGGTGGCCTGCAGTTCGGTGCGCGCGCGCTCGGAGAGGCGGACGGCGCCGCAGCGCTGGGCGAGATCGAGGCCGAGGCGAAGCGGCTCTCGGGCATCGGCTCGTCGACGGGCGCGCCGCAGCCAGGATCCGAGCTCGACGAGCGCGCGTGCATGCTCCAGGCGAGCGGGACTGCCCGCCAGTACTTCGACCGCCTCCTCGAGCTGTCGGCGGCCGCTTTCGGGATCACCGCTCAGCACCCCGAGCGCTCGGAGCGAGATCCCTCGCAGGCGGACGTTCCCCACCTCCTCGGCGATCCGGAGCTGTGCCTGGGCGAGCTCGAGCGCCTCCTCGCGCTGCTCCACCGGGAGCACCAGCGCCAGCGACGTTCTCCAATCCAGGAACGAGCCCGGCGTCCGGAAGCCCAGGGCGTCCACGATCGAGCCCGCATAGCGCAGGTCCGCAATCGCCTCGGGGCGGGCCGTAACGCCCCGGAGCCGACCGCGCGTCGCGACGAACATCGCCCAGGCGACCGTTCCCTCCGGTGCGGCAGAGGTGATCGACTCGCACAGCGCGGCGAGATCGGCGGCGTCAGGTCGCTCGAGCAGGACATCGACGCCGTAGGCGAGCATCGCGGTGGTCCCGAAGACGAGCCCCAGCTCCTGGGTGAGCTCGAGCGACTGCCGCAGCGAGACCACCGCCCGTTCGAGGTCGCCACGCTCGGCCGCGATCCATGCCTCGTGGCCGCTTGCCGACAGCTCGAGGAACACCGAGCCGACCCGGCGGCCGACGGCGCGCATCTCGGCAATCACCTCCTCGGCGCGGTCCAGTTGCTCGGTGAGCACCAGCGCGGTGATGCCCTGCGGGATCGCCTCGTTGGCGCCCGGACGGGCGAGCAGCGCGCCGTTTTGCCAGCCCTGCTCGAAGCGGGCCAGGACCTCCCCGGCCGGCAGGCCACGTGCGGCGCTCCAGCTGGCGAGCAGCATCGCCAGCTCTGGTGCCGTGCCGCTGTCTGCGAGCTCCCGCATCCGCGGCAGCTCTCCGACGAACAGCTCGATCGCCCGCGGGTCGTGCGCGTTCATCACGCCGCGCAGCGATTCCGCACGGATCGCGATCGGATCATCCGGCTCGATCGCGGCGAGGGCTCGCCCGAGCATCTCGAGCGAGCGGTCGAACTCCCCGAAGTACCCCAGCATCTCGGCCTGCTCGACGAGCGTCATCGCCTCCGTGCGCGGATCGGCGAGGAGGCGTGCAGCCTCGTCGAAGTGCTCCATCGCGGCCGGCCGCCGCGCCAGCTTCTCGGCTTGGGCGAGCTCGAGCGTGACCGCGCCGCGGAGCGGTCGCTCGATGCGTTCCTCGAGCGCTCGCTCCAGGTACGTGGCCGCGTTGTCCGGCGCGCCGACCGCCAGGGCGTGCGACGCGGCCTCGCGCAGCCATCCGACGACCTCGACCGAGCCGGCCGGCTCGGTCAGCAGCAGGTGCGCCGCGCTGGCTTCGGGGTCGGCTCCCTCACCGACGAGCAGCTCGGCGACCCTCCGGTGCGCGATCGAGCGGGCACCGGGCGCAAGCTCCTCGTAGATCGCCCGTCGCACGACCGGATGGTGGAACTCGAGCCGGGAGCCCGCACCCATCACTCCCGCGGCGACCAGGCCGTCGAGCGCGCCGAGCGTCGTCGGCTCGTCGAGCCCGGCGAGCTCCGCGATCCGGCCGACCGTCGCCTGGTGCTCGAGGACGGCCACCGCGCGAGCGATCGCAACGTAGCTCGGCGACAGCCGGCCGAGGCGGGTGAGGATTGCGTGCGCGACTCCGGCAGGCGCCACGCCGGCGAGGTCAGCCGCGGCCGCGTCGGTGGGCTCGATCGCATCGGCGCGCGCAGTCGCCGCAAGCTCGCGCACGAGGAGCGGATTGCCGCCGGTTGCCTCGCGCGTGGCGGCGACGAACCCTGTGGCGGGAGCGTGGCCGAACTCGGACTGAAGCAGCTGTGCGACGCCGTCATCACTCAACGGTGACGGGCGGTGCACGAGTGTCGCGGGAAGGTCGGCGAGGCCGGCGACCACGTCTTCGTTCGGGGTCGGCTCACCCTCCCGGATCGCGACGAGCAGAGCGAGTGGGAGATCATCGATCCGGCGCGCAAGGTGCAGGAGGGCGACGATTGACGGCCGATCGGCCCAGTGCATGTCGTCGAGCACCAGCACGGTGGGGCGCTCGGCCGCGAGGTTGGCGATCAGCCAGTAGAGACCGTGCCGAACCGAGAGCGGCTCGACCCCGGCGACCTCCTCCGAGACCGGCCCGAGCACCGCCGGGAGAGCCCCCGCGGCGGCGTCAGCGAACAACGCGGCCCGGCGCCGCTCGTCCGCGGTGCGGATCAGGGGCTCGAGCAACTGGCGCACGACCCCGTAGGCGAAGGACCCCTCCAGCTCGCCGCCCCGGGCGCCGAGCACCAGCATCCCCTGCTCTCCGGCCGCCCGCGCCGCCGCTTCGGCGAGCGCCGTCTTGCCGATTCCCGCGGCGCCGGAGAGCATGACAACGGTCCCCCGTCCCGCACGCGCGTCGGCCAGCGCCGCGGCGATCGCCGCCGTCTCGGCCGCACGCTCGAGCAGCTGTGGATACCCCGAACCCCGCGCGGCTGACACGGCGGCAGCATACGGCTCGGCGAGCGGAGTCTGTTTCCCGGACAACTCGCACCTCATCTGCGTTCGAGCGAATCTTCAGTAGCGACTCCTGACGCGATCCGGCCCCGGTGCGCCCAAACTGCGCCACATATTGAACCCACCCACCCCGCCCAGCCAGCGCGTCGTGCTCGACCTGGAGGCCGGCGAACCGATCCATGGCCGCCTCGCGGCCGCGAGCGAGCCGGCGCGGCGGTTCCACGGCTGGCTCGAGCTGACCGCTCTGCTCGACCGGCTGCGCCCGGCGGACACGTCGGCCGGTCTGGGGGACGACTCGCCCTCGGCTCCCCCTCACTGAGGAGTCGTCGGTTGCATCTGAGGGGCGCATCCGGGGGATGGCGCGGGGCGGCGGCCTGGACGGCCGCCGCCCTCGCCGCCGCTCACGACCGCGCGCCCGCGAGCATCAGGAGACGAGCACCTCGGCGTCGTGGCGCGGAGTCTCGGTGACCGCGCGGCGGAGCACCGGCTCGGATCCAGGACGAACCGGTGTCAGGCGGGCGCGGGCGGCGAGCTCGTGCAGCACGGTCTCCATCTCGAACTGCGCGAAAGCAGCGCCCAGGCAGCGCCGCACGCCGCCGCCGAACGGGATCCAGGTGTAGGTGCCGGGGGCCTGGCCGAGGAACCGCTCGGGGTCGAAGCGCTCCGGATCGGGGTACGTGTCGGGACGCCGGTTGACCAGGTAGAGCGCGGGTGTGACCACCGTTCCCGCCGGGAGCTCGTACCCGGCGAGGGTGAGTGGCCCGGCAAGCACGCGCTGGACGATCGAGATCACCGGCCGTAGGCGCAGAGTCTCCTGCACGACCGCGGACACGTAGGCGGTGTCGTTGCCCCTGCACGCCTCATCGGCGAGCCGCTGCATGACGTCGGGGTGGCGGGCGAGCCGCTCGCACGCCCATGCAAGCGCGTTGGCGGTCGTCTCGTGACCGGCGACGAGCAGGGTCATCAGCTCGTCGCGGAGCTCGGAGTCGCTCATCGGCGTGCCGTCCTCGTGGCGGGCGGCGAGCAGCAGGGACATGATGTCGTCGCCCGGTTCGGGCTCGGCGCCCGTGCCGGAGGCCGCGCGGCGCTCGGCGATCTCGGCGTAGAGCAGCCGGTCGACCGGATCGCGCCGGCGGCGGAAGGGCGCGAACTCGCCGAGGCGGTCGGGCCCGAGAACGACGAACAGCGACCCCCAGCGTGGGTCGGTGCCCATCGCGAGCAGGCGCCGGAGCGCGTGGCGGAGCTCCTCCCGCCGGACGGGATCGCTCACTCCGAGCACGGCGCGCAGGATCACCTCGAGCGTCAGCGCCTGCATCCGCGGGCGCAGCCGCTGAGGCTCGCCGCGAGGCCAGCGCTCGATCTCGGCCCTGGCGATGCCGGCGATCAGCTCGCGGTAGGCCGCCATCCGCCGCCCGTGGAAGGCCGGGAGCATCAGCTTGCGCTGACGCAGATGGGCGCGACCGTCAAGCAGCAGCACCGAGTCCGGGCCGAGGATCGGCTCGAGGATCCGGTTGCCCTCCCCCGCCCGCGCGATCTCAGGGTCGGTCTTGAATATGGTTTCGACGTCACCCGGCGCGGAGATCACGACCCACGTGCCCTGTCCCGCGATCCGCAGCGTGAACGTGTCGCCGAACCTCCGGGAGCACTGGCCGAGCATCCACTGCGCGCGGCGCACCCAGAGCGCGGTCTGCAGCGCCACCGGCATCCGTGGGCCAGGCGGGAGCCTCGGCGCGGGCTGAGCGGGGTCCGGGTCGGTCATCTACGGGTTGGTATACCCCACGTCCTAGAGTCGCCGTCGGTGAGTGAGACACACCCCACCCGACCCGAGCTCGTCGGCTCCTTCGGGATGGCGGCAAGCACCCATTGGCTGGCCACCGCGACCGCGATGGGCGTGCTCGAGCGCGGCGGCAACGCGTTTGATGCGGCGGCCGCCGGGGGGTTCGTGCTGCAGGTGGTCGAGCCGCACCTCAACGGGCCGGCCGGCGAGGTGCCGATCATCCTGTGGAGCGAGTCAGAGCGCCGGGTGCACGTCGTCTGCGGTCAGGGAGTTGCGCCGGCGACGGCCACGCCGGAGGCGTTCCGGACACTCGGGATCGACCTCATCCCGGGCACCGGTCTGCTGCCCGCGACCGTGCCGGGATCGTTCGGTGGTTGGACCCTGATGCTGGAGCGATTCGGCAGCTGGGAGCTCGCCGACGTACTCGAGGCGGCAATCGGCTACTGCCGCGACGGATTCCCTGCGCTCGCGAGGGTGTCCGCGACGATCGGCGCAGTCGCCGGGATGTTCCGGGCGGACTGGCCGACATCGGCCGCGGCCTGGCTCACCGGGCCCGGCGGCGGCGCACCCGCGGCGGGCTCACGGTTGACGAACCCGGGACTGGCGGCCACCTACGAGCGAATCCTCTCCGAGAGCGCCGCGAATGGATCGACCCGCGAGTCACGGCTCGCCGCAGCCCGCGACGCCTGGTACCGCGGCTTCGTGGCTGAGGAGATCGAGCGCTTCTGTGAACTGGCGGCGCCGGATGGGACCGGGGAGCCGCACGCCGGCCTGCTCACCGCGCAGGACATGGCGACCTGGCAGCCGACGCTCGAGTCGCCGGTCACCTATGACTATGAGGGCGTCAGCGTGTGCAAGACGAACGCCTGGGGTCAGGGACCGGTGTTCCTGCAACAGCTGTCGCTGCTTCAGTGGTTCGACCTCGGCTCAGCCGGCCTGGTGTCGGCCGACTGGATCCACCTCATCACCGAGTGCTCCAAGCTGGCGTTCGCCGATCGCGAGGCGTGGTACGGAGACTCGCCACTCGTGGAGGACACCGTCGGGGCGCTGCTCGATCCCGGCTACGTCGCCGAGCGCACGGCCCTGGTCGGCGAACGCGCAAGCCTCGAGCTGCGGCCGGGAACGATCGGCGGGATCACGCCGCGCCTGCCCGCGCTTGCGGCCGGGGGCGATTTCGCGGCGACCGCCGGCGCCGGGGAGCCGACGCTGGATCCCGACCCGGGCGCCCGCGGCGACACCTGTCATATCGACGTCATCGACCGCTTCGGGAACATGGTGTCGGCGACCCCGAGCGGCGGCTGGCTGCAGAGCTCGCCGCACATCAGCTCGCTCGGGTTCTGCCTCGGGACGCGGGGCCAGATGTTCGCCCTCGATGAGGGCACCGCCAACACGCTCGCGCCACGCCGCCGCCCGCGCACGACGCTCTCGCCGAACCTCGCGCTGCGCGACGGCGAGCCGTGGATCGCGTTCGGCACTCCCGGTGGCGACCAGCAGGACCAGTGGTCGCTGTCGCTGTTCCTCAACCTGGTTCACACAGGCCTGAACCTGCAGGAGGCGATCGACGCGCCGGCATTTCACAACGACCATTTCCCGAGCTCGTTCTATCCGCGGGAGGCCTTTCCCGGCCGGGTGGTCGTCGAGAGCCGGATCGAGCCCGCGGTGGTCGATGAGCTGCGCCGCCGCGGGCATGACGTGATCGTGGTCGAGCCCTGGCGGCTCGGGCGCCTGAGCGCGGTTGCCCGCTCCGGCGGTTTCCTGCGCGCGGGCGCCAACGCCCGCGGCTCGCAGGGCTACGCCGCCGGTCGCTGACCCGCGCCGTGCGGGCGCCAGGTGAACAGCGCGAAGCCGTAGGTGGTGTGGAGGCGCCTGGGGTGCGCGGCCAGCCATTGCGCCCAGTCGGGGAACGCCTCCTCATTCATCGACGGCATCCGACGACGTCTTCGGCGACGGACTGCCCGAGCTCGCGCCCCAGGAGCTTGCCGCGGCAACCGCTCTGACAGCTCGCGGATGGCGTGCACGGGCATGATCGCCGCGCCGTGATATCCCTTGGCGAGGCCCCCAGCAGCTGCGTCGCAAGCCACGTGATCACGTGGCGGTGGCTGTTGCGGCCGAGGACCGCGAGGCGGTCGCCTGCGCCGAGGCCGGCGGGCGAGAGCTCCGCGGCGCCGTCCTGAACGGCCTCCCCCAGCTCGCGGTCGCTCCAGCTGCGATCGCCGAACACGAACGCGACCCCGTCAGGAACGCGCATCGCAGAGCGGCGCAAGAGCTCAGCGTTGCCCGCGGGCCGCGCTGGTGACCGGCCGGAGCTCGCTCATCAGCTCGGCGCGCGCGCTCAGCCCGTGGGCTGGCTCGAGACCTGACCGACCGACTGGCTGATGAGCAGAGCGACCGCCTGCGTACGGGTGCGGCAACCGAGTTTCTGCACCGCGTTGCGGACGTGCGTGCGCACCGTCTCGGTCGAGAGGAACAGCCGGGTGGCGATCTCGGCACCGGAGAAACCCTCCGCCAGCATGGCCAGGATCTCCCGCTCACGCGGGCTGAGCAGGGCGGTCCCGCCGCGGGGCGCGCGCCGGGGCGGCTCGGGCATGCGCGCCTCCGCGAGTGGGTCGATGAACCGGCGGCCGCCGATCACCGCGCGGAGTGCCTGCATCAGCGTTGTGGGCGCGCTCGATTTGAGCACGAGCCCGGGAGCGCCGACGCGCGCGACGGCGCCGAGCGCGGTCCGGTCTCGGCCGGCGAAGATGATCACGGGCGCGCCGGGGCGCTCGGCAAGCAGCTCACTGAGCAGCGGCGCGGTCGAGGCGTCCTCCAGCATCGTCTCGACGAGCGCGACGTCGTAGCGGCGGCGACGGAGCAGCCCCGCGGCCTCGGGCACCGTGGCCGCCATCCCCGCCACTCGGAACCCGGCCTCCCTGAGGGTGAGCTCGGTGCCGCGGCGGACTGCCAGCTGGTCGTCCGCGATCAGAACCTCGGGAATGCCGCCGGGCATGCCCGGCACATGTTCGCAAGAAAATTGCGATTCGTCTACCTCAAGTCGGGGATGGTTCGACCGGACCAGTCAGCCGAAAAGGCAGTGAGCACTCGAACTTGAGTCTTCCCGCGACTTCCTGGACCAGGGTATGAAGGGTGGTCGCGAGCCCGCAACGCAAGGTGGATCCGACAATGGGTGGAACTGCACTGAAGGAGCGCAACGGCCGACTCTCGGCCGATGAGGCGCTCCAGCTCTGGACCAAGTACAAGGCAACCGGCGATCCCGCGCTGCGCGACCGCCTGGTCCTGACCTTCGCGCCGATGGTGAAGTACATCGTCTATCGCAAGGTCCGTGAGATGCCGGCGCGCTGTGAGGTCGAGGACTTCATCTCCTGCGGCCTGGAGGCGCTGATCCGGTCGATCGACCGTTACGACCCGGAGCGGGGCGCAACGCTCGAGCAGTTCGCCTGGACCCGCATCCACGGCGCCGTGCTCGACGAGCTGCGCCGCAATGACTGGGCGCCGCGCTCACTGCGTCGTTGGGACCGCGAGCTGACCAAGGCCCGTGACCAGTTCATCGGCCTCTACGGTCGCAAGCCGACCCGTGACGAGCTCGCCGAGGCGATGAGCGTCCCGGTCGAGGAGCTCGTACGCCGCAAGGATGAGCTGGCCCGCTCCCAGGTCGGGTCGCTCAACACGCTCGTGCACTCCGACGAGGATGCGGCGATCGAGCGCATCGACACGCTGGCCTCCTTCGATCGTGACACCAACCCTGAGGACTCGGCGATGGCGACGATGGCCAAGGAGCGCTTCCGTGAGGCGTTCGAGTGCCTCGCTCCGCGTGAGCGCAAGGTCGCGGTCCTGCTCTACGTCTACAACCTCACCCTGCGTGAGATCGGCGAGATCCTCGGCGTCACCGAGAGCCGCGTCTGCCAGCTGCACTCCCAGATCCTGAAGAACCTCCGCCGCAAGCTCGAGGCCGACGAACAGCTGTTCAGCTTCGTCGCCTAGGCGACATCTCGACGCCGGGTCGCGCTCCACCTCGCGACCCGCCGTCCTATCCCTGAGATCGGTTCCCTACTCCCCGTCAGCCGGCGCACCGTCAGCCGACGGGGAGTCCGTCTTTCCGGGCAGCGGTCGACCGAGCTCCGGAACCGTTCCCTCCGGCAGCGTGGCCGAGGCTGCGGCCTGCACGGCCGCCTCGTTCTGAGCCTTGATCTCGAGCCACAGCTCCTCGCGATAGACGCGGACCGACCGCGGCGCGTCAATTCCGAGGCGCACGATCTGGCCGCTCACCTCGATCACCGAGACGAAGATGTCGTCGCCGACGACGATGCGCTCGCCCCGGCGTCTCGTGATGTTGAGCATCCACACAGTATGGCGATCCGTGCCGCGGTGGCGGGGTCCGGCGGGTTGGGATGGCGGACGCCGGCGTGCCGTAGGGGGCGGGTCCGGCGGGTCGGAGCGGCCGGGTCCGGCGGGCTCGGGTGTGAACGGGGCCGACGCTGGCCGGAAGGGCCCACGACCACCCCCGCGACCAGCGACGCGCGTGCAGCCGGGCACTCTGGGCGTCTTATCGGGCGTGGAGGCGCTCAAGGCGCTCAGAGTGAGACGCGCGCGGGGCCTCGGCGGCCGAGCGAAGCGTCGCGAACGCAAAAACTGTTCCTCACGGACAGTTTTGGAAGAACGTAGCCCCGGTAGCCCGCGCGACAGGGCGAGCCGCGACAGGGCGAGCCGCGACAGGGCGAGCGGCGACGCGGCGACACGGCGTGCCTGCCACCCGCAAACCTCACGACCCGGGCGACCGAGCCGAACGGCCGCTCAGGCGGCCGACTCGGAACCGAGCGCCTCGGCGAACAGCGGGGCGCGCAGGTCGGCGTTCGCCACCTGGTTGATCACCTGGTGGCCGCGGCCGTCGCGGATGAGGATCGGGGCCTTCTGGTTGGCCGTGAAGTCCTCCAGGGCGGAGGCGGCCACGACCGTGACGTAGACGTCGACAGGCGTCTCGCCGTCGTAGCCGATTCGCTCGACGTCCTCATCGGTGAGCTCCACCGAGAACGCTGAGAAGAAGCGGTGGGGCTCGGTGACCGGCAACGACAACTCGGGGTTGTCGATGCAGTGCAGCCACATGAGCGGGCTGCCGGGCTGACTGGTGAGCAGCGCGAAGCGATGCCCCTCGAGGCCGATCAGGCCCTCGGGGAACTCGATGACGGTCGAAGGATCGATCTCGACGCGTCCGAAGCGAGGGCTTTCGACGGTGAGGGTCATGCGTTCTGAATACCCTATTGCGCTCAAGAGCGTCGCCTCAGTTGCTGGACAGGAAGTCCATCAGCGAGCTCTGCACGATCGACGCACCCGCCTTGAGCGCGGCTTCGAAAGCCGCTTCCTCGTTGGAGTAGGTCGTCTCGGTGGTCGCCATATTCGCCTCTGTGTCGTTGGAGAGGTCGGATGTCACGCTCGTCTGCATGTCCGAGATCGTGCTGGCGGCCATCGTCATCTGATCGGTGCTCGTGCCGAGCTGGGTCTGGAGCGTGCTCAGCGAGTCCAGGCCGGTCTTGAGATCCGTGAGATCGGTCGTGTTGAGCGCCGAGGTGCCCGAGCCGGTCGTCAGCTGGTTGGCGATGTTCGACAGGGTCGAGAGCAGTCCGCTTGTCGAGCTCGTGCCGAGCGCATCGGAGATGTTGACCGAGACGGTCACGTCCGCGTTGGGGCCGATTTGACGGGTGACCTGTGCGCTCGAGCCCTGGTAGTTGCCGCTCGAGTCATAGGGCGCCGTCGAGGTCGAGGTGCCGCTGAACACGTACTGGCCGTTGTACTGGGCGTTGGCGGTGCTCTGGATCGACGAGATGATCTGGTTGATCTCGCCGCCCATGTCCGACAGGTCGCTCGCGCTCATGGTGCCGTTGCCGGCCTCGGTGACGAGCTCCTGCGCACGCTGCACCTGCTGCTGGATGGAGTTGAGCGCCGAGGTGGCGGTCTGGGTCCAGGCCTGGCCGTCGGTGATGTTGTTGTTGTAGTCGCTCAGCTGGCTCAGCTGGCCGCCCAGCTGGACGGCGAGCGCGGCCCCGTAGGGGTTGTCGGAGGGCTGGTTGATCGTCTTGCCCGACGACAGCTCCTCCTCGGTGTTCGCCAGCGCCGCCTGCGAGGAGTTGATCTCCGACAGGATCTGGTTACTCGTCATCAGGGTGGTGATGCGTGTCAAGCTCATGGCACTCAGCCTCCGACGCTCGTGATGAGGGTCTGAATGACACTCTGCATCGTGTTCATGACACGCGCGGAGGCCTGGTAACCCTGCTGGTAGGTGATCAGGTTGGTCATCTCCTGGTCGAGCGAGACGCCCGAGACGGACTGGCGCTCGTTGGAGATGTTGGACAACAGCGAAGCCGACGTCGTCGCGGAGTCATTCGCCTGCCCGACGGTGTTGCCGACCTGGCTGACGAACGTCGCCAGGTCGTTGGTCGCCTGGGACTCGGTGCCGTAGACGGTGGTGGCCGTGGTGCTCGACAGTGCGGCGAGCGAGGAGCTCGTGACCGACGAATCGACCGAGATGTTCGCCGCGGTGACCGTGGTCGTGCCATCGTTCGGGCTGAAGAACGTGGTGCCCGACGCTGTGTTGACGAGGTTGGCGACGCCCGAGGCGACCGTGTCCAGCTGGCTCTTCATCTGGGCCAGCGACGCGTTGGGGTCCGAGGCGTTGGTGTCGGCGAGCTGGGCGAGTGCACCGATCGTCCCGCCGATCGAGGTCAGATCGGTGGAGGCGGGCAACGTCACCGCCGCCGACGCGCTCGGCACCGTCGTCCCGTTCCCGCCGTCGACCAGCGGCGAGGAGCCGACCTGGGTCGCCGGTGTCGTCGACGTGTTCATCAGGGTGATCGTGTCCGAGCCGTTGCCCTGCTGAGTCACCCGGATGTTCGCCAGCGACGAGAGCTGGCTGATCACCGTCGCCCGCTGATCCTGCAGCGAGTTCGAGGACATGCCGGCCGCGTTGGTGTCGGCGATCTGCTGGTTGAGATTGGCGATGTCGGTGGCGTACTGATCGAGCTCGCCGCCGGAGGAGGTGAGCGTCGTCACCTCATCGCCGGCCTGGCCCTGCAGCGTCGAGATCTGCTGTGAGGCCTGGTTGAGCTGCGTTGCGAGGTTCGTCGCCGCACCGATGACCGAAGGCCCGAGGCTCGAGTTCGTCGCCAGCGTCTGCCATGACGAGTAGAAGGTGTTCAGCGACGCCTGCAGCCCCGAGCTGGAGGACGTGTTGAGGTCGTCCTCGGTGTCGGTCAGCTGGTTGGACAGCGTCGAGTAGTAGGACGAATTCGCGTTCGCGGTCCAGTACTGCCCGTCGATGAACTGGTCATCGTTGCGGGTGATCGACTGGACCGCGACACCGGTCCCGAGCTCCACCGGCGGGTTGTTGCCCTCACCGGTGAAGAACGTCAGCGATGGGTTGGTGACAAGGTTGACACTCTCGTCGGCATAGTCCGGATTTGACGCGTTCGAGATGTTCTGGCTTGTCGTATCGATGCCGGCCTGCATGGCCTCCAGGCCCGACAGTGCGGTGCCCAGACCGGCATATGTGGGAATCGTCACGGTCAGACCTCCAGGTCAAGGACGCGGTGGGACATGGTGAGCTTGGTGCTCGCCTTGCGGGGACGGCCGGCGGCGCCGTACCCGAGAGTGCGGTCGACGTCGGCGAGCGAGAAGAGGTGGTCGAGGTAGGCGAGCTGATGGGACATGAGTCCGCGGTTGATGTCGTGCTCCCGGCGGATCTCGCGCAGCACCTCGCGCAGCGATGAGCTGCGTTCGCGCAGCGCCTCCGCGGTCTCCTCGTCGACAATCGTGCACAGACGTACGAGCGTGACGTCGGCCGGGTCGATCCCGAGCCGGTCACCGGCCCGTGCGAGCAGGCCGGCGCGCTCGCTGTCGATCGCCGCTCGGCGCTCGATTTCGGCCTGCAGCAGACCGGCGAGCGCGACGACCTTGTGCACGGCGCGGGCACGGATCGCTCCGCCCTGCTCCAGCACGATCGAGAGCAGGCGACGCGCGGAGATCATCTGCACGTCGAGGTGAGCGATGACGTCGGCGCCGAGGCCGCGGTCAGAGGAGAGTGAGTGGGAGAAGGCGGTCATTTCGTGTGGAGCGCGAGGGAGGGGTCGAGCGACTGCGCGAGCTGCATGGCGAGCCCGCCTGCACCGCCGGAGGACATGACGCCCTGCGTGAGCGCGGAGGAGAGAAGCGAGGAGTACGGGCCGCCGGTGGCGGCGGAGGTGCCATCACTGGAATCGCCCGAGGAATCCGAGGAGCCGCTCGAGTCGCCCGAGTCACCGCTGAGCGTGGCCGTCAGCTGCTGGGTGAGCTGGTTGAGGAACACCTGCTCGAAGCCGAGGCCTTCCGTGTACGCGGCCTTGGCCGCCTTGTCGCCGTGCTTGATGGCGTATGGCTCGTTCGCGTAGGCGGTCGCGGGCAGGCCCGAGACGGAAGGGAGAGCGCTCATCGAGATCAGCCTCCGGACTTCAGCTGGTTGGCGATCTGGAGCATCTGCGACTGATATTGGACAGCCTGACTGTCCATCGCGTAGCTCTGCTGGGTCGTCATCATGGTCGCCATCTCCTGCGCCATGTCCACGTTGGACCCCTCCAGGTAACCCTGGTGGATGGCGGCGCCGGTGGCAGGCTTCATCGCGCCGCTGGCTGCGGTCACGGTGAAGGTGCTGTCGCCGTTGGCCAGCAGCTGACCCGGCGCGGGCACGGTGACCAGGCCGATCTTGCCCAGCGACTTACCGTCGAGCGTGACCGAGCCATCCTGCGCAATTCGCACGTTCGCGACGTCGGTGCCGGTCGGGATCGTGATCGTGGGAACGAGCGTGTCACCGTTGGCATCTGTGAGCTGACCCTTGTTATTGGTCTGCAGCGCGCCGTCGCGAGTCAGCCCGGTCTGACCGTTGGGCAACCGCACCTGCAGGAAGGCATCGCCCTCGATCCCGACATCGAGCGGGCGCTGGGTGTCGGTCATCGCCCCCTCGGTCGTGTCGCGGCCGACGATCGACGCCTGGGCGCCGGCGCCGGTGGCGACCGTCGAACCCGAGGACGCGCCGCCGCTCGAGTACAGAAGATCCTGGAAGCCGACGTTGACCGACTCATAGCCGGGTGTGTCCGCGTTCGAGAGATCGTTCGAGATCGCGTCGATCTGCGTCTGCTGCGCCTCCATTCCGGAAGCCGCTGCGTAAAGACCTTGAAGCATCTATCAACCTCCCGGCACGGAGCCGGTGTTTTGGGCGTTCTCTTGCATGGTCTGGTCGATCGACTGAATCGCGCTCTGGCCGGCCTGGTAGGAGCGCAGCGAGGCGATCATGTCGGTCATCGTCGAAATCGAGTCGACACCGGACTGCTCGAGTTCGTCGGAGTGCACGACCCCTGAGCCGCGGCCTGTCGCCGTGCCGGTGAAGAGGTTGTCCCCCTGCTCGGAGGCGCCCGACACGTTGAAGACGCCAAGGCTGGTGGGACTCACCTTGCCGTTGGTCGCCGTGATCGGCTGGCCGCTCTGGGAGAGCACCTGGTCGCCGGCTGCGTCGACGAGCTGGTTCTGACTGTTGAGGCCGAAGCGCCCGTCCTGGGTGTACCGCACTCCCTGAGGACTGCGCACCGCGAAGAAGCCGTCGCCCGCGATCCCGAAGTCGAGCGCCTGCCCGGTCTGCTGCAGCGGCGCGGCCGCCGTGCTGGTGACGGTCTTGGCGATGTCGACGCCCGCATCGAGCGTGCCGATCGTGTGACCGTTTGAGCTGTTCTGGAGCAGCAGCGAGTCAAAGCTGCGCTGCTCGGACAGCTGCGGCTTGTATCCGGGGGTGGACCCGTTGGCAAGATCGTTGGAGAGCTCGTTCTGGCGGACCTGCTCAGCGAGCATGCCCTGAGCTGCAATGGCGAGACCGATGTCCATATGGACCAGGTCATCGTCGCGTCCAACGGATCCTTGAGCGAGGAGAGCCGGAGCCGGCGGCGCTCGATCGCGCGTGTGCGCGCGTCGAGCGTCGGACTCCCGGACGGCGGCGTACGCCCAGTCCCGCACTGACTCAACTTCGCGCCGGCAACGCCGATGACATGCGTGATCCCTCGATCCCAAAGGTTGACGCATGGCGCTTCGGCTCCCCGGCAGCACCCACACCGACGAACCACTTCACAACGATCCCGCGGGCATCACCTCCGGCATCGTCACACGCGCGGGCGCCGCGCTGACAGCCGGTGACTTCAGCGGCTTTGAGCAGGCCCTCGCCGAGGCGAGCGGGCTCCCGGAGCCCCAGCATCGCTACCGCACCGAGCTACTCGTGCTCGAGCAGGGGCTTCTGTATGCGCGCTCGGCGTCGGACTCCGCCGCGGTGCGGTCGTTCGTCGCGGTGGCCGATGGCGCGCTGACGATCCTCGACCGCGAGCCGAGCGAGCCGGTGCTCCTGCTCTACGCAGGCGTCGCCTGCTACGAGGTGTGGGCCCTGGACGGCGCACGCGCCCTGTTCGGCGCGGCGGCCCGGCTTGACCCGAGCCTTCCCGACCTCGCCCGCAACCGCGACCAGCTCGCGCAGCGGCTGCGCGGCCGCCGCCCGAGCCGGCCACTGCACGGTGCGGTGCCCGGGCTCGTTCACCGGGCACGCGGAATCTCCGGCCGCGCTCGGGCCGCCACCGGGCTCACGATCAGCCTCTGCATGATCGTCAAGGACGAGGAGCAGATGCTGCCCCGCTGCCTGGAGGCCGTCCGGCCGGCCGTCGACGAGATCATCGTCGTCGACACCGGCTCAACCGACGCGACGATCGAGATCGCGCGCTCGTTCGGCGCGCGCGTGATCGAGCATCCGTGGACCGGCTCGTTCGCGGAGCCGCGCAACGTCTCCTTCGACGCGGCAACCTCCGACTGGATCATCTACCTCGACGCCGACGAGGTCCTCGTCTCCGAGGATGTCGAGCGCCTGCGCGAGCTCACCGGCCAGACGTGGCGCGAGGCGTTCCACCTGATCGAGACGAGCTTCGTCGGCGAACTGGGCGACGGCGCCGCGATCGTCAACACCGCGCTGCGCGTGTTCCGCAACCGACCTCAGTACCGCTTCTCGGGCACGATCCACGAGCAGATCTACAAGACACTGCCGAGCGATGCTCCAGGCCGAGTCGGCCACAGCTCGGTGCGCATCGAGCATTACGGCTATCTCGAGGACACGCGCGCGGTCAAGGACAAGTCGACGCGCAATCTCTCACTGCTGCTCGAGGAGCTCGGCTCAGGCGCCCCCCCGACTCCGTTCCTGCACTTCAACCTCGGGTGCGAGTACGCCGCGGCCGGCGACGCCGGCAAGGCGATCGACGAGCTCTCAAGCGCCTGGCACCTGATCGTTGCCGCCGGCGAGGTGCACAGCACCTTCTACACCCCCTCGCTGCTGTCCACGCTGATCCGCGCGCTGCGGCTCAGCGGCCAGGCGGCCGAGGCGATCTCGTTCGCCGAGACGGGCCTTGAGCACTTCCCCGCCTATACCGACCTGCTGCTGGAGCAGGCCGCAGCCCAGCTGGAACTCGGCGAGCCCGAAGCGGCCCAGGCGCAGCTCGAGCGCTGCATCGCTCAAGGCGACGCACCGGCGAGCTTCGGCGGCCTCGTCGGCAGTGGTACCTACCTGCCCCGGCTCGCGCTCGCCAAGTTGGCGCTCGACCATGGCGACAGCGACGGGGCGCTCACGCATCTCGACTGGTCGATCACCCACCATCCCGGCTACCTCGGCGTCGCCGCCCTGTACGTTGGCGCGCGCCGCAGCCAGGGGGCTGCCCCCAAGGACATCCTCTCCGAGCTGGAGACTCGTCTGGAGCCGCTCACGGCGGCCGCGCGAATCGCAGTGGCTCGCGCCTTCGTCCGCTCGGGCGCCCCCGGTGCGGCGGTCGCGCAGTACCGGACGGTGCTCGAGCACGGCGACGCCAAGCGCGACAGCTCGGTTCGGGTCGCGCTGGCCGAGATCCTGCTCGCGCATGGCGAGTGGAGTCAGGCCGCCGAGGCGGTCGCACCGATCCCCGACGAGGATCCCTACGCGGCCCTCGCCTGCCGGATCGAGACCGCGGCGCGGTTGGCCGGCGGCGAGCTGGAGGCGGCCCGGGCCGCGCGAGAGCGGGCGGTCGGCGTTGGCCTCGCTCACGCCGAGCGCGAGTTGCTCGACGCCTGGCTTGAGGCCGCAGCCGGCGAGGGAACCCGCCAGGGCCTGACCGTGGCGAGCGTGCCACTGCTGGCCACGATGCTCGAATTCATGTTCCGCGCCCGCGCCCAGGCCCCGTACGCGCAGCTGCGCGGGCTGCTCGACGGCTCACACCTGGCCGCCCGCGAGCGCGCTCAACTGGTCGCGGAGATCCACCTGCGTCATGGAGACCCCGCCGGTGCCGCCGCACAGTGGCTCGCCGTCTGCGCGGAGGCCCCGGATGCGCGCGCACGCTTTGGCCTGGCCCAGGTGGCGGCGGCGACGGGCGCGCACGACAACGCGATCCTGTTCGCCGAGGCCGCGCTGGAGCTCGACCCGTCCTTGACCGGGGCCGGCGAGTTGATCGCGCTGCTCCGGCGCAGCGCGGCAGGCACCCCCGCGTGAGTTTGGACGGATGATCGAACCGACTTCAAGTTCGGCGCCGGCGCGAACGATTACCCGGGGTACAGGGCAGGGAGGTCCGCAGCGGACCACCGCCCGCCACCCCCGAGTATTCGACAAGCGCCATGAGCATCAACCCGATCTGCACCGACCCCACCCACGCGTTCTCGCAGAGCGTCCGGGACGCCCGGCGCACGCACGTGGAACCGTCGGCGGCCGGCGACTCGGTGACGCGCGACGCGATCCCAAACTCGCCGCCGCAGGAGGTGTTCGCCGCGATGCTCACCGCCGCGCAGGCGGCCGACCGCCTCGCCGCCTCGGGGAGAGCTCTCCACTTCAGCACCGACGATGCCAACGGCCTGTCGGTGCAGCTGACCAGCCTCGACGGGACCGTGCTCGACACGGTGGCCCCGAGCACCGTGCTGTCCATCGCCTCGGGCGACGTCCCGGACTGACCACCACCTGGAGCTGACCGTGTCCACGACCTCATCCACCACCTCGACCGTCTCGTCGAACTTCCAGCTGAGCACGCTCACCGGCAGCTCGACGCCACAGATCACCGGCATCTCCTCTGGCCTGAACACCGATCAGCTGATCGAGGAGCTGATGGCGACCAAGCAGCAGCCGCTGACGAACCTCGAGACGCAGCAGAGCCTGCTCAACGCCCGCAACACTGCGCTGGAGACGATCCAGGGCCAGCTGCAGACGGTCCAGACCGATGCGATGGCGCTGCTGGACCCGGGTCTCTACGACCCCACGCAGACGGCCACGTCGAGCAACTCGGCGAGCGTCGGCGCGGCCCTGACCGGCGGCATGGGCGCGGTGGAGGGCGGCTACCAGGTCGCCGTCACCCAGCTTGCGCAGTCCGCGCAGCGCACGTTCAGCTTCACCTCGCCGACAAGCGACGACCCGATCACGATCGACGGCTCGTCGGTGACGATCACCGCGGGCGAGACCGCTGCGAGCTTCGCTCAGTCGATCAACAGCAACTCCAACCTCAGTGTCTACGCGACCGCGACGCAGTCGGGCAACATCGTCTTCTCCGAACGCTCGACCGGCGACCAGTCGGTCTCCAACCCGAACTACATCCAGGTCGTCGACGGCGGCGGGGCACTCTCAGAGATCACTGCCGACGCGAAGCCCGGCCAGGATGCCGAATACTCGATCGACGGCGGCGCGACGCAGACGTCAGCCTCGGACACGGTCTCCGACGGCATCCCGGGCGTCACGCTCACGCTGTCGGGCGTCACGGGATCCAACCCGGTCACGGTCAACGTGTCCGCGCCGGCGGTCAGCAGCTCCAAAGTGTCGACCGCGGTGCAGCAGTTCATCACCGACTACAACACGGCGATCACGAACATCCAGACGCAGCTCTCGACGACGCCGTCGGACGCCAACAGCACCGAGACGGGCACGCTGTATGACGATCAGGATCTCAAGAACCTGCTCTCGCAGATGCGCTCCGCGATGTACGCAACGGTCTCCGCGATCGGCGGCGGCTCGCTGACCTCGATGCTCCAACTCGGTGTGAGCACCGGCGCGACGACCGGCACCGGAACGGAGTCCGCCAACGCCCTGGCCGGTGACCTCACGCTCAACAGCACCACGCTGCAGAACGCCATCACCGCCAATCCCGAGGCGGTGCAGCAGCTGCTCGGCGGGTGGGCCAACAGCTTCTCCTCGCTCGTCGGCACGGAGGCCGACGCCGGTGGCACGCTCACCCAGCGGATCAACGGCAACACCACCGAGGTGAGGACCCTGGGCACTCAGATCACCACGATGCAGGCCAATCTGAACGACCAGGAAAATCAGCTCGTCCAGCAGTTCGCCGCCATGGAATCGGCGCTCTCGTCCAACAGCTCGGAGAGCAGTTGGCTTACCCAGCAGATCAACTCCCTCGGATGACATGACCTCATACGCCTCCGCCTCCTCCGGCGCATATCGTGCCAACGCTGTCCTGACCGCCTCCTCGCCGCAGCTGATCGTGATGCTGTACGACGGCGCGCGTCGATTCCTGCATCAGGCGAGCGTCGCCATGTCCGAGCGCGATGTCGCCACCGCGCACAACAAACTGCGCAATGCCGAGCACATCCTGCGGCACCTGCGCAACACGCTCGACATGAGCCAGGGTCAGATCCCGGCGAACCTCTCGTCGATCTACGGCTTCTCGCTGCGCCAGTGTCAGCGCGCGCGCTTCGAGCAGAACCCGAAGCTGCTGGAGCAGGTCAGCAATCTGCTCGGCCAGCTGCGGAACTCCTGGGCGACGATCGCCGACCAGCACGATGCCGCCCAGAGCGCCGGTGTTGAGCGGACACCCGTCGCAGTGCTCGCCGGATGAGCGCCTTCGAGTCTCCGGCGGCGCCCTACGAGGCGCTCGAAGCCTCCATCCGCCGCGAGCTCGAGCTCGTCTGTGCGCGGGACTTCGAGCGGCTGCCCGCGGTCAAGCGCGAACGCGCCGCAATCGTCAAGCTGATCGCGCCCATGGCGCCACCGCCCGAGGCCCGTGCCGCCCTCGAGCGCTGCCTGGCCCTGCAGGGTCAGATCGCGGCTGAGCTCGGCCGCGTCCGAAGCTCCATCGTGCGTGACCTCGCGCGCGTGCGCACGGCGCGCCGCACCGCCGCCGGCTACGCACCTGCGCGCGCTGCGCACCCGCGGATCCTCACCTCCGCCTGACGCCTCGGCCGGGGGGTGCGCGGCCTGATTTTCGGGTCGTGAACTCTGACCTCCCCCCTCAAGGATCTGGCCTCTCGGCCGAGTATCCAAGCGACCTGCAAGGAGCGGGTCTGATGAGTGCCCACGGAGGGCCGGTCCGCGACCAATTGACCGCATGTCACTCCTTGATACGACACAAGTGTCCCTCGAATCCGCGATGCGCGGATCGATGCTCGACCAGACTTATCTGGCGAACGACCTCGCCAACGCCGACACGCCTGGCTTCCAGGCGCAGACGGTCAACTTCCAGGGCGAGCTGCAGTCGGCGATGCAAGCCGGCCAGGCGCCGAGCTCCGTGAACTACACGGCGGCCGCCGAGGGCGGGGTCAACTCCGCCGATGGCAACGGAGTCGACGCCGAGCAGACCTCGGCGCAGATCTCCGAAAACGGACTCCTCTACCAGGACCTCACGCAGGTCGCGTCGGCGCGCGAGCAGATCATGCTCACCGCGATCGGCCAGGGAGGCAACGCATGAGCTTCTTCGACTCTCTCAACATCTCCGCCAGCGGCCTCACCGCCGAGCGGATGCGGATGGACGTCACGTCCGAGAACCTCGCCAACGCCGAGACGACCCAGGGTCCGAACGGAAAGCCGTATCAGCGCCAGGAGGTCGACCTGCAGTCCGTCGGCGGCGACTTCAGCACCTCGCTCTCCCAGGCGATGGGGAACTCGTCCGCGCCTCCTGGAGGCGTCGAGGTGGCGGGGATCGTCGCCGACAAGACGCCCGACCAGCTCACCTACGACCCGGGTGCCCCGGGCGCCAACAAGGCCGGGTACGTCCGCATGCCGAACGTCAACTCGGTGACCGAGATGACCGACCTCATCGACGAGTCGGACACCTACCAGTCCGATGTGACCGCGATGAGCACGTCCAAGACCATGTATTCCGACACGCTGGAGCTGCTCAAATGATTCCCGCCCTCTCCAGCGTGTCCGCGCTCGGATCCGCCGCCTCCGTCGGCTCGATCGGGTCGATCGGGTCCGCCTCGTCGGTTTCCCAGCCGGCGAAGACCGGCTCGGCGAGCTTCGGCTCCGCGCTCTCCAGCGCGATCAGCGGGCTGGACCAGACCCAGAACACCGCATCGACCGCTGCTCAGGGCCTGGCCACGGGCACGATCAGCGATCCGACGACCGCCGTCACCGCCGTGGAGAACGCGTCGCTGGCCATGGATGTCGCCTCCCAGATCCAGAACAAGTTGATCTCCGCAGAGACCACCTTGTTCCAGGTTCAGGTCTAGCTGAGATCTGCCGATGGGGTCAGTAATGGACCTGGTGAGACGTCTGTCGCCGAAGGGCTGGGCGATGGTCGGCGGTGCCTTCGCGGCTGCCGTCGTCTTCATCGTGCTCGTCATGCACTTCGCCTCCGCGCCGAGCTACTCGTTGCTGCAGACGGGCATCGACCCGTCGCAGACGAGCAAGATGACCGCGACCCTGGCGGCGCAGGGCATCCCCTACCAGCTGCAGAACGGCGGCACCGCCATCGCGGTCGAGTCCAGCAAGACCGCGCAGGCGCGCGTCGCGCTCGCCAGCGCCGGGCTGTCCAGCGGCTCCCAGCCCGGGTTCTCGCTGCTCGACAAGCAGTCGCTGGGGCAGTCCAACTTCCAGCAGCAGGTCACCTATGAGCGCGCGCTCGAAGGCCAGCTGGCGTCGACGATCGAGACGATCGACGGCATCTCCTCCGCGCAGGTCAACCTGGTGATCCCCGACACCCAGGACCAGCTCTTCTCCGATCAGAGCCAGGCGGCCACCGCCTCGGTTCTGCTCTCCGGCACGTCGAATCTTCAGTCGGGTGCGGTCCGCGGGATCGCCCAGTTGGTCGCCTCCAGCGTTCCCGGCCTGTCGCTCAACAAGGTGACGATCACCGGAGCCAGCGGCGCCGAGCTGTGGCCCTCCAACTCGTCGGGCAACTCCGGCGGCGGGCTCCCCGCCGAGGAGGCCGCCGAGCAGAAGTACGACTCCTCGATGTCGACCGAGGTCGAGGCGATGCTCGCCCAGACACTCGGCGTCGGCAAGGCGCAGGTCGTCGTCAATGCGACGCTCAACGCCAACCGCGCGACGCAGGAGTCGCTCATCTACGGCAAGAAGGGCACGGCACTGAACGCCGCCACCTCCAACCAGTCGCTCAAGGGCAACGGCACGTCCGCGTCCGGCACGTCTGGGACGACCAGCAACATCCCGGCGTACGCGGCGGGCACCGGCTCGGGCGGCACGAGCAACTACAAGAACGCGACCAATCACACGCAGTACGGGGTCGACAAGACGATCACCCACTCGGTGATCGCCCCCGGCGCGATCCAGCGCCAGAGCGTGTCGGTGCTCGTCAACTCCTCCGTCCCCGCCGCCGACCTGAAGACGATCAAGAGCGCCGTGGCCAACGCCGTCGGCCTCAACGCCAAGCGCGGCGATCAGATCTCGGTCTCGCAGCTGAAGTTCGCTCCGGCGACGACCACCACGGTCAAGCCGGTTGCGGCCAATCCGATGATGAAGTACGGCAAGTACGGCGCGCTCGGAATCGGCGCCATCGTGTTCCTCTTCTTCATGCTCCGCGCGATCAAGAAGCGGGAGAAGGACTCCTTCGGTCAGCCCAAGTGGCTCTCCGAGCTCGAGTCCCCGCGTCCGCTGGCCGCGCTGGAGGCCTCCATGCCCGTCGAGGTGAGCTCGCTGCAGCCACACGTCGGTGTCGCGCGGAAGCAGATCGAGGAGCTCGTGCAACGCGACCCCGATCTCGTGGCGCAGCACCTGCGCGCCTGGATGGCAGAGGAGTAGTTCGCAGTGGCCGTCGAGCTTTACAACCCGCCGCCGGGCAACTCCCCTGTGCCCGCGAAGCGCTCCACCGCCGCGCCGCTGCCGGCAAACATCAAGGGCCGTCGCAAGGCCGCCGTGCTGCTCGTCTCGCTCGGCGCCGAGCGCGCCGCCGAGGTGTTCTCGCGCATGAACGAGCAGGAGATCGAGGAGCTGTCGCTCGAGATGGCGAACATGCGCATGCTCGAGCCCTCGATCGCCGACTCGGTGCTCGAGGAGATGGCCGCGACCGTCGAGGCGTTCGACGCGGTAACCGCGGGCGGCGTCGACTACGCCCGCGAGGTGCTCGAGCGCGCGCTCGGCGCCGACCGCGCCGCCGAGATCGTCGGCCGGCTGTCGACCGTCATCGAGAAGCGCCCCTTCGAGTTCCTGCGCCGCACTCCCGCCGAGCAGATCGCCACCTTCCTGCGCAGCGAATCCCCGCAGACGATCGCGCTGGTGATCGCCAATCTGCACACCACGCTCGCCGCTCAGGTGCTGTGCTGCCTGGACCAGGCCGCGCAGCCGGACATCGCGCTTCGGATCGCCCGGATGGCCGAGACCAACCCGCAGGTCGTCCAGCAGGTCGAGGACGTGATGCGCCAGAAGCTCGCGACCGTCGTCGCCCATGAGTACACGGGCGCAGGCGGCGTCAAGTCGCTCGCGGAGATCCTCAACCAGTCCGACCGCTCGACCGAGCGCAACGTGCTCGAGCAGCTCACCGAGGCCGATGCCGAGCTGAGCGCCGAGGTGCGCCGGCTGCTGTTCGTCTTCGAGGACATCGTCAAGCTCGACGACCGTTCGATCCAGCTCATCCTCCGCGAGACCGACCAGAAGGATCTCGCGCTTGCCCTGCGCGGCGTCAGCGACGACGTCAAGTCGAAGGTCCTGTCGAACATGTCCGAGCGCGGCGCCCAGATGCTCGCCGAGGAGATGGAGTACCAGCCGCCTCAGCGCAAGCGCGACATCGAGGCGGCTCAGGGCAAGGTCGTGGCGGTCGTCCGCAGCCTCGAGGAAGCCGGAACAGTCGTCCTCGCCCGAGGCGAAGACGAAGCCATCATCTGAGCGCGCACGCTCAAGTTCCCCGGTCCGATTGACGACTACTCCCCATGGGAATCTGCGTCCGGACAAGCGGGTCCGGACGCCCGCCAACGCAAGGAGCAGGCACCACAAATGTCCACGGAGAACCAGTCACATCAACTTGTCGTGTTCAGCCTCGGTGGCGAGCACTACGCCCTCCCGATCCAGCAGGTTCAGGAGATCATTCGCTACAGCGAGCCGCGCTCGGTCGCCTCACCGGCCGACTGGCTGCGCGGCGTGATCAGCCTGCGGGGCCGCATCGTCCCGGTCTATGACGTTGCCGCTCGCATCGGGGTCCGCACCGAGGTCTCCGAGCAGTCCAAGATCGTGATCGCCGAGATCGGAACCGAGACCGCCGGGGTCATCGTCGACTCCGTCGAAGAGGTCCTCACCGTCACCGAGGAGCAGATCTCCGCCGCGCCGACCGCCGACAGCTCGCTGATCCAGTCGATCATCCGCGTCGAGGGCCGGCTGGTCGCACTGCTCACGCTGGACTGCCTGTTCCCGGCGGCCACGCCCGAGCTGCCCCTCGCGGCATGACCCTCGCGGCCTCGGCATCGGCCCGCCCGCGCGTCGTCGTCGCCGACGACTCCGCGCTCATGCGGCGGCTCGTCGGCGACGTGCTCACGCGCGGCGGGTTCGACGTCGTGGCCACCGCCCGTGACGGAGACGAGGCGCTCAAGGAGTGCCGTCATCACCGTCCCGACGCGATGACACTCGACCTCTCCATGCCCGGCATGGGAGGCATCGACGTGCTGCGGACGATGCGGGGCGAGAACCTCGACCTCCCGGTCGTCGTCGTCTCGGCGTTCTCGCCCGCCCAGGGTGCCTACGCCGTCGACGCCCTTGCCGAGGGAGCCTTCGAGCTCGTCACCAAGCCGACTGGACTCGCCGACGCACCCGTGTTCGAGCAGACGCTGCTCGGACGGGTCACGCTCGCCGTCACCTCCCGCCGTCAGGCCTCGTTGTTGCGCCTCGCCCCGGCAGCGCGCACGCTCACCCCTCCGTGGTCGCGGGCAGCCGCCCCAGCGCCGGCCGCTCCGGTCGCGCCGCCGCTGCGCCGTCCCTCAGCCCGCGGCGCCAAGGTCGTGCTGATCGCCATCTCGACCGGTGGCCCCAAGGCACTTGCCGCGCTGCTGCCCGAGCTGCCGTCCCCCTTGGGGCTCGGCACGATGATCGTGCAGCACATGCCCGCCGGCTTCACCGCGTCGCTCGCCGATCGCCTGAACCGCGCGAGCACGCTCACCGTCAAGGAGGCCGCCGGCGCGGAGACGCTCGACCCCGGCGTCGTGCTGCTCGCCCCGGGCGGCCGGCACCTGCGGATGGACGACGCCGGCCGCACCCAGCTCAGCGACGACGACCCGGTCGGCGGCCTGCGGCCGCGTGCCGACCTCACGATCGAAGATGCGGCCCGCCGTCACGGCGACCGCCTGCTGCTCGTGGTCATGACCGGCATGGGTCAGGACGGACTGCGCGGCGCGCAGGCGGTCCGCCACCATGGCGGCCGGGTGCTCGCCGAGGCGGAGGAGACCTGCACCGTCTACGGGATGCCGCGCGCCGTCGCCGAGGCCGGCCTTGTGGACCGCGTCGAGCCGCTGCACGCGCTCGCCGGAGCGATCGCCGAGGAGGCGGGCTCGTGAGCCTCACCACCTCGGGAGCCGCGACCTCCAATGCCGGCGCCACCGACGACTACGCCGTCTTCTGCGAGGGCCTTCGCCGGATCTGCGGCGTCGACCTGACCCAGTATCGCCGCCCGCAGATGGAGCGGCGCCTGCGCACCTTCTTCAGCCGGCTGGGAGTCGAGGATCTCGCCGAGACCCTGCCGATGCTCCGGGCCGACCACGAGCTGCTCGACAACCTGCTGGACCGGGTGACGATCAACGTCTCCCAGTTGTGGCGCCACCCGGCGCAGATCACGCAGCTCGAGCAGAGTGTGCTTCCCGAGCTGGCCGCCGACGCCTCGCGGGTGCGGATCTGGAGTGCCGGCTGCTCCTACGGCGCCGAGGCCTTCACGATCGCGGCCGTCTGCCGCGCCTGCATCCCGACCACCACCGTGTCGATCCTCGGGACCGACATCGATCGCCGCATGGTCGAGCGCGCACAGGCCGGGAGGTTCTCGCTCGACGATGCGCGAACCGTGCCGGAGCCGATGATGCGCGCCGCCTTCGACCGCGTGCAGGACGGGTGGCAGGCACACGAGGCGCTGCGACGGATGATGCGTTTCGAGGTCGGCGACCTGCTCCGGCTGCAGCCCCGGCCCAACAGCCACGACCTGATCGTGTGCCGCAACACCGTCATCTACTTCTCCGAGCCGGTCCGCGACGCGCTTCATGAGCGGCTGACCGCGTCCCTGCGCCCGGGCGGCTACCTGCTCGTCGGCGCTACCGAGCGCGTCGCCAACGCGTCCTCCCTCGGCCTGACCCCCACTGCACCGTTCTTCTACCGCAAGGACAGATGATGGACACCTCTGAGTACATGCCGATGTTCCTGGCCGAGGCCGAGGAGCACCTCCAGGAACTCAACCTTGCGGTCGTCAGCCTCGAGGAGGATCCCCGCAACCGCGAGAAGGTCGACACGATCTTCCGGATCGCGCACTCGCTGAAGGGCATGAGTGCGACGATGGGATTCGAGCAGATCGCGACGCTCACGCACGAGATGGAGGATGTCTTCGAGCTGCTGCGCCAGCGCGAGCGGGCGCTCTCACGCGAAGCCGTCGACACGGTGCTCGCCTGCCTGGATGCGCTCGGCGGCGCGGTCGCATCGATCGAGTCCGTCGGCACCGAGGAGCTCGACCCCGCCGAGTTGATCACCCGCCTGCGCAGCCTCGTCTACGCCCGTGCTCCCGAGCAGGAGATCGAGCGCCAGGGCGGCCGGGTCGTCCCTGACCTGGAGGCACTGCTCGGCGACGGCATCCGGGTGCTCCACGTTCGCGCCGTGCTCAGCGACGCGGTGCTGATGCCGGCGGTGCGCGCGCACATGGTGCTCGCCGCCCTGGCCGAGCACGGAGACATGCTCGGCTCGGCGCCGACGCCCGACGGCGTCGAGCAGTTCGACGGCCACCTCGTCGAAGGATGGCTCGCCTGCGAGCACGAGCAGGAGGAGATCCTCGCGACGGTGGGCGGCATCTCCGACGTCATCAGCGTCGAGGTCGACGAGCTCTCCCCCACTCCTGCCGCCGACGAGGCGCCCGCGGAGCAGCCCGCAGCCCCCGCCTCGAACGAGCCGGCGTCCACCACAGGGTCCGTCGATGAGGCCGGAGGCGGCGCTTCGCGCGCGCTCCAGGCCGCCGTCGATGCCACCTCCGCGCCCACTGCTGCAGCCCCGGCCGCCAAGGCGCGCCAGGCCCCGGCCGCCCGACCCGCGTCCGGTGGTTCACGCACGGTGCGCGTCGACGCCGAGCGGCTGGACGCGCTCATGCACTCGATGGGCGAGCTCGTCATCCACCGCACCGCACTCGAGGCGATCGCCTCGCGCCTCGACGTACCCGACCTGCACCAGGCGATGCAGGAGCTCACCCGCAGCTCGCAGGCACTGCAGGCGATGGTCATGCAGGTCCGCATGATTCCCGTCGATGTCGTCTTCCTGCGCTTCCCGCGGCTCGTGCGCGATCTGTCCACCAAGCTCGGCAAGGAGGTCCGGCTCGAGCTGATCGGCTCCGAGACCGAACTTGACCGGACGGTCGTCGACGCACTCGGCGACCCCCTCGTCCATCTGGTGCGCAACTCGCTCGACCACGGCCTTGAATCCGCCGACGAGCGGCGTGCCGCCGGCAAGCCCGCCGAGGGCACGCTGCAGATCGCCGCGCGCCACGCCGGCGGATCGGTCGTGATCGAGGTGCGTGACGATGGGCGCGGGATCGATCCGGCGGCGATCGCCCGCAAGGCCGCCAAGTCCGGGCTGATCGACCCCGCGACGGTCGACGACATCGACATGGCCGGGGCGGTCGAGCTGCTGTTCGCACCGGGCTTCTCCACCGCGGAGACGACGAGCGACATCTCAGGCCGCGGGGTGGGGATGGATGCCGTCCGCGCGAAGATCCGTGAGCTCGGCGGCGAGGTGATCGTCGACTCGGTCCACGGTCAGGGGACGACGGCACAGATCCGGCTGCCGCTCACTCTGGCGATCGTCAACGGTCTGCTGGTCGAGATCAGCGGCGGTCCCTACGCGATCCCGCTCGACCGCATCGAGCGCACGCTGCGCCTGGCCGAGCACCCTGTGCAGTCGGTCGCCGGTGAGCAGCTGCTCGTGCTCGACGAGGGCGTGCTTCCGCTGCTGGACGCCTCACGGGTGTTCGGGCGCGAGCCGCGACCGCACGACTTCGCGGTCATCGTCCGCAGCCGTGAGCAGCGGATGGCGCTGGCGGTCGACGAGCTCGTCGGCCAGCGTGAATTCGTCACTCGCCCCCTCCCCGGGGCGGTCTCCGGCGGGGAGCCCGTGTCGGGCGGCACCGCCCTGCCCGATGGCCGGATCGCGCTGATCGTCGATTGCGACGCGCTCTCCCCCGTCGGCTCTCAGCGCACCTCCATCACAGCCAACGTCGACCTTGGCGCCACGGCATCCGCCGCCCTCGCCGCCTGACCGGATCGGAGCTCCCGTGACCATCAGCCTCAACGACTCGCAGCTCGACGCCCTCCGGGAGCTGGCCAACATCGCCTCCGGAAATGCCGCCGGCGCGCTGTCCCAGATGCTTGGCCGCGAGGTCGATATCTCCGTCCCGCGCGCGCTCGCGCTCCCGATCGCCGACGCGATCGACGCATGCGGGGACCCAGAGCAGGAAGTGAGCGCGGTCCTGATCGGCGTCGCGGGGGACTTCGGCGGCCAGGTACTGCTGCTCATCCCGCCTGACCAGAGCGGCCGGATCTGCGAGATGCTGGGGGTCGAGCCCGGCAGCGAGGTCGGCGACTCAGCACTGCGCGAGATCGGCAACATCCTCGGGACCTCGTATCTCAACGGTCTGGCCGCGATGACCGGGCTCGAGCTGATGCCGTGCCCGCCGCTGCTCCAGATCGACATGGTCGGTGCGCTCGTCGCCTCGCTGATCACACAGGTGGCGGGCGATGAGGACCTCGCCCTGGTGCTTGACTCCGAGCTGACCGTCGCCGGTGAGCCGTGCGCGATCGGCTTCATGCTGCTGCCGACGTCTGGTGGGATCGACGGGCTGCTTGTCCCGCTCGGTCTTGGCCCCGCCGTGAGCTGAGTGGGATGACGCATGCACGCATCGGAGAGATCGTCGTCTCACACAATCCCGACGATGAGCTCGTGGCCCTCGGGCTCGGCTCGTGCATCGGTGTGGTCATGATCGACGCACAGGCGCACGTCGCCGGTCTCGCTCACGTGATGCTGCCCGAATCGGGTGGCGATCGCACGGCCACGGGCAAGTTCGCCGACACGGCCGTCCCAGAGCTGCTCGCGCGGATGGTCGCCCACGGAGCGGCGCCCGGCCGGACGAGGGTCGCCATCACCGGCGGGGCCGCGATGTTCGGCGACGGTGGCCAGCTGGAGATCGGCGCGCGCAACGAGGCCGCCGTCCGCTCGGCGCTGAGCGCCGCGGGGATGCGCTGCCATGCCGCGCAGACCGGCGGCACGCAGGGCCGAACCGTGCGGATCTCCGTCGGTGCCGGCGGCGCGACCGTTCGCGTCGCCGGAGGAAGCGAAACCGAGCTGATCCCGGCGATCGCCGGTACGTCTGCGATGAGGAGGGCCGCCTGATGGAAGTGCTTGAACAGGATCGCATCGCCGCGCTGGTCGAGGCGGCCAAGGACGGGCAGCTGCCCGAGCCCGACGCCCCGTCCACGCGCCGTAGCGGGCGCGTGCGCACAATCGACTTCTCCCGTCCGACGAAATTCGGCGCCGATCATCAGCGCGGCCTCAATCGGGCGATCGACGGCTTCTGCCAGACGGCGAATACGCGGCTCTCCTCCGAGCTGCGGTGGCCGCTCGAGCTCGAACCGCTGGGCACCGCCCAGCTCACCTGGAATGCCACTCAGGGCCAGATCGCGCCCAACTCACTGCTCGCTGTGCTCGAGATCGAGCCTGTCGGCAGCCGAATCGTGCTCGCGGTCGAGCAGTCCTTCGTGATCGTGTGCCTGGAGTGCATGCTCGGCGGTGCGCCGGAGCGCCCGAGCCGCAACCGCCGCCTCACCGAGATCGATTGGTCGCTCGCGCACAGCCTGTTCGACTCGCTCGTGACGCCGCTGTCACTCGCCTGGAAGGAGCTCGGCGGCGTCACGCTGAAGGTGATCGAGCTCGACGCCCATGACGCGAGCCAGATCGCCTCGGTGAGCGAGCCCACCTACAGCGCGCAGATCGAGGTCAAGATCAACCAGCAGTCCTTCTCGCTGGGCCTGCTCGTCCCGTGGGCGGCGATCGAGCCGATCGAGCGTCGGCTCTCCGGCCGCGAGGTTGATGAGGAGGAGGCCGCTCACTCGAGGCCGCTGCAGGACCCACTCGGCAATGTGCCGGTCGCGGTTCGCGCCGAGGTCGCCCACGTGCAGATGGCGGTCCGGGACATCCTCGCGCTCGGTCCCGGCAGCACGATCCATTTCGAGGCTCCGGCCGTTGACGGCATCGAGCTGTATGCCGACTCCGTCCCGCTCGCCCGCGCCCGCGCCGGCCGTCATGGCCAGCGGCGCGCCGTCCAGCTCAGCGGATTCTTCGAGGAGAAGGAGCGAAACGGGACGACTTACGCCGCCGACATGACAGGGTCCCGGTCCGAATCCGAGCGGAGGCGATCAGCGTGAGCGGAGCGGTCAATCAGCGAGAGGCACTCCTGCGCCTGGGCGCCTCGACCGCCGAGGCGATCGCTCAGGTGCTTGAGATGTTCGCCCCGGGCGCCGTTGAGCGCGGCGAGGTCAGTGTGCTGGAGGGCAAGGACTCGCCGTTCGGGTCGATCGAGCCGGGCACGGTGGCGGCCGGCGTCTCCTATGTCGATGGCGTCACCGGCGCCAACGTGTTCCTCGCCCCGCCCGCGAGCGCCCGCACGCTTGCCGAGCGTATGGGGGCGGGCGCCGAGGTCGAGGAGGGCGCCCCGCTCACCGAGATCGAGCTCTCCGCGGTCTCAGAGGCGTCGAACCAGATGATGGCGGCCGCCGCCGGCGCCGTCGGCGTCGTACTCGGCCAGGAGATCGAGATCTCCCCGCCGCAGACGTGCACCATCGACAACGCCGCTCAGGCCGACGAGATGTTCGGGTCAGCGCCGTACGCAACCACGACGACGTTTCTCGTCGGCGGCGCGGCGTGCCGACTGATCCAGCTTGTACCGAGCGCGTTCGTGACGCGCGTCGGCCAGGCGATGAACGAGTTCGCCGGTGAGGACGGCCCGCCTGCCGTGAGCTCCTCCCCTGATCAGGGCGGCCCGCGCGACGTCGAGGAGACCCTTCGCGGCATCACGATGCGCGTCTGGGCGGAGCTCGGTCGAACGAGACTTCCGCTCTCCGACACGCTGACGCTGCCGCTCGGCGCCGTCGTGGAGCTGGACAAGCACGCCGACGCGCCGGTCGACCTGTTCGTGAACGGACTGCGCTTCGCTCAAGGGACGCTGCTGGTCGACGACAACGGCCATTGGACGATTCGCCTGACCGAGATGGAGAACCGGGAGCCGACCGCCCCGGCGCTCACACACTGAACCACCCCACACAAGGAGTTCCGAGAAAAATGGCACGAGTACTGGTAGTCGACGACGCTGCGTTCATGCGCAAGGTCGTCAGTGATGCGCTCACCTCCGGCGGCCATGAGGTCATCGGCCAGGCCGAGAACGGCGCACAGGCGGTCGAGCAGTACACCGCGCTGCGTCCGGACGTCATGACGCTCGACATCACGATGCCCGAGAAGGACGGCCTGGAGGCCCTGGCGGAGATCATCGCGATCGACCCGAGCGCGAAGGTCCTGATGTGCTCGGCGCTCGGCCAGGAGAGCAAGGTCATCGAGTCGATCAAGCTCGGTGCCAAAGACTTCGTCGTCAAGCCGTTCCAGCCCGCCGGCCTGCTCGAGGCCGTCGGCAAGGCGCTGGCCTAGCCACGCCTCACGCCCTCCCGCTGTACGCGGAGCGAAGCTTCGCCGCGGAGGGCTGGTTCCCGCTGCTGGAGGGCCGCGTGTGGGCGGCCCTCAAGCGCGCCCGGCGTCCAGCCGATAACGCTTTTCGAGTAGTGGATCTCACCACCTGCACGGGTCTTGGCCAGGGGCCGCAGGCGGACATTGACATCGTTCGTCCGTCTGGGTCTCGCAGACGGAAAGGAGACTGACGTGGACAGGATGCGCAACGCATCTCTACAGGTGAAGCTGTTCTCTGGGTTCGGGCTGGTCCTGGCCCTCACGACCGTCCTCGGGGTGGTCCTGCTCCTCCAGTTCGGCACGCTCCACCGCGACAGTCACCAACTGGCAACCCGGGAGCTGCCCGTCGAGCAGACGACCGGGCAGTTCGGAACCCTGACCAACAGCTACAACGGCATGGCGGATGCCTATGCGAGCTTCGGCGCCAAGATCCAAGCCCGGATCTCGGCCCTGGCGTCGACCGACACTCGCAAGATCGACACCGCGCTGCAAGAGCTGTCGGCGATGTCCACCAGCGCACGAGAGCGCTCACTCGCTCACAGGATGAGCGTCCAGTGGGCCACCTACCACTCGGCCTCGCTCGCCGCGTTCACGCCCCGGACCTCGACCGCCGTGCTCACGCGCATCTACACCCCGTTCACCGCGTTGCAGAAGACGGTCAACAGCTTCTCGGCGCTCTCGACCACGCAGGCCTCGAAGGTCGACAAGACCGACCAGTCCCACTACTCCTCGGCGCGCACACTCGGCCTCGTTCTGCTGGCGCTCGTGCTGATCGTCGGATTCGTGGTCGCGTTCACCCTGTCGCGCTCGATCAAGCGCGCCGCTGATGAGGTCCTGTCGCGCATCAACTCGCTGAAAGACAACTGCATCACTTTCGTACGCGACGGCCTCGGCGCCTTCGCCGATGGCGACCTGACCCGTTCCTACCGGCCGGTCACCGCGCACATCGACGAACCATCGGGCGACGAGCTCGGCCAGATCGCCACGGCGATCAACGGGATCATCGACAGGATCGTCGAGACGCTCGCGGCCTACAACCGATCCGCCGAGACGCTTCGCGAGGTCCTGGGCCAGGTGACGAGCACCGCCGGCGACGTCGGCAGCTCCTCGAGCCAGATGGCCTCGACCTCCCAGGAGGCCGGCCGCGCCACCGGTGAGATCGCGACCGCCGTCGGCGACGTCGCCCTCGGCGCCGAGCGACAGGTGCAGCTCGTGGTCGCCGCCCGCCACTCAGCCGACGAGGTCACCCGCGCGGTCGCCGACTCCGCCGAGCAGGCCAGCGGCACCGCCGAGGCCGCGCACGCCGCGCGGCAGCTCGCCCAGGAGGGCGTGATCGCCGCCGAGGAGGCGACCGAGGCGATGCGCTCGGTCCGTGACAGCTCCAGTGAGGTGACTGCGGCGATCCGCGAGCTCGCCGACAAGTCTGAGCGGATCGGCGCGATCGTGCACACGATCAGCGGCATCTCCGAGCAGACCAACCTGCTCGCACTCAACGCGGCGATCGAGGCCGCACGCGCCGGCGAGCAGGGCAAGGGCTTTGCCGTCGTCGCCGAGGAAGTCCGCAAGCTCGCCGAGGAGTCCCAGAAGGCAGCGGAGGAGATCTCCACGCTCATCGGCGCGATCCAGCAGGACACCTCCAAGGCGGTGACCGTCGTCGAGGACAGCGCCGAGCGCACCGAGCAGGGCACGGCCGTCGTGACACGCACCCGTGAGGCGTTCCAGCGCATCGGCGACTCCGTCGAGGACATCAGCGGCCGTGTCGAGCAGATCGCCGCCGCCGCCGAGCAGATCGCCGCCAGCGCCAAGATGATGCAGGACTCGATCTCCGAGGTCGCCTCGGTCGCGGAGCAGTCCTCCGCCTCCACCGAGCAGGTCTCGGCCTCCACGGAGCAGACCTCTGCCTCCGCCCACGAGGTCGCCGCGACCGCGGAACAGCTCGCCGGGAGCGCCGAGCAGCTCACGCGCCTCGTCGCCCGCTTCAAGGTCACAGCCTGACGCCGGGGGGCTCCGCACGCGCGGATGACCCCGTTCACCGACGTCTGCGCACTCAAGAAGGACGCATCCCGGGCCGATAACCCGGGATGCGTGCTCTGGGTGGGCACGCACTGACCCCCTCGATCCCTCGGAGATCCGCCGTGCCCAAGACCGCTGAAGTCGTCTCGCCGTTCAACTTCGAGCCGCTGGAGCCGCCGACGGTGCGCGGGCAGGACGCCCTGACCGCCGCATTGGAGGAGGCCGACGCGATCCGCGAGGCCGCACGCGCCCAGGGTGAGGCCGAGGGCCGCGCCCAGGCCGAACGCGCGGTCCGCGCTCAGTTCGAGGATGCCCTGCTGCTGATCGCCGAGGCGCACGACGCCCTGGACGCGATGCGCGAGGAATATCTTCACGCGCTCAGCTCCGACGCGGTGGTCCTCGGGCTCCGCCTCGCCGAGCAGATCGTGGCCGGCGCCATCTCCGTCGCTCCCGAGCGACTGGTCGACGTCGCCGAGCTGATGCTCCGCCGGCTCGCCGACCGTCGGCAGGTCACGCTCATCGTCAATCCGGGCGAGCTCGAAGTGCTCTCCGCGGCCGTCAGCCGCCTGCGTTCCGAGCTTGGCGGGATCGACCACCTCGGCGTCCAGGCCGACCGCCGGGTGAGTCGGGGCAGCGTGATCGCGCGCACCGACGACGGAGAGATCGACGCCACGGTCGAGGCCCAGTTGGAGCGGGCGCGCGAGATCGTCTGCGCCGAGCTCGGACGGACCGTCGCGTGAGCGCGCTCGCGGAGACCTTCAGCTCCGAGACGATCGCCCAGGTCTCGCGCCGGCTGGCCGACGACGACCTCGCCCGCCGCAAGGGCCGGGTGCGCGATCTGATCGGCCTGATCATCGAGACGAGCGGCCTGTCGGTCGAGATGGGCGAGATCTGCATGGTCGGCGACGAACGCGAGACCCGCGAGGGCGGTCGAGGGTTGATCCCCACCGAGGTCGTCGGTTTCCGCGGCGGCCGCACGTTGCTGATGCCGCTCGGTGAACTGCGCGGCATCGGACCGGGCACGCTCGTACGGGCGACCGGCCGGCCGTTCGAAGCCCCCGTGGGCGACGCGCTGCTCGGTCGCGTCATCGACGGCCTGGGCACGCCGCTGGACGAGTATGGCGACCTCGTGGACGCCGCACGGCGCAGCGCCGAGGCCGCCCCGCCCGACGCGCTCTCGCGTCCGCGCATCTCCGAGCGGATCGGGCTCGGCGTCCGCGCGCTGGACACGCTCGTCCCGTGCGGGATCGGCCAGCGCCTCGGCATCTTCGCCGGTTCGGGCGTCGGCAAGTCCTCACTGCTCGGCATGATCGCCCGCTCCACGACCGCCGACGTCAACGTCATCGCGCTGGTCGGTGAGCGCGGCCGTGAGGTCCGGGAGTTCATCGAGCGCGACCTCGGCGACGCCCTCGGCCACTCGGTCGTGATCGTCGCGACCTCCGACCAGCCCGCGCTCGTCCGCATCCAGGCGGCGTTCACCGCAACCGCGATCGCGGAGCACTTCCGCGACCAGGGCAAGAACGTGATGCTGATGATGGATTCGGTCACGCGCTTCGCGATGGCTCAGCGCGAGGTCGGCCTGGCGATCGGCGAGCCGCCCGCCACGCGCGGTTACACCCCGTCGGTGTTCGCGCTGCTGCCGCGCCTGCTCGAGCGGGCGGGGACCTCGCCGCGCGGCGCGATCACCGGGCTCTACACCGTGCTCGTCGACGGCGACGACATGAACGAGCCGATTGCCGACGCGGTTCGCTCGATCCTCGACGGCCACATCGTCCTGACGCGCTCGCTGGCGCACGCGGGCCACTACCCGGCGATCGATGTGCTGCAGTCAGTCTCCCGCCTGATCGGCGAGATCTGCACCGACGAGGTGCGATCTGCCGGCCAGCGTCTCCGCTCCGCGCTTGCCGTGTATCGCGAGAAGGAGGACCTGATCTCGATCGGGGCCTACCAGCCCGGCACGGATCCGCTGTTGGACTCGGCGGTCGCCCTCCGTCCCCGCATCGACGCGTTCCTGCGCCAGCGCGTTGACGACGCGAGCACGCTGCCCGAGGCCGACGCGGCGCTCGTGGCGCTCGCCTCGGAGATCGTGGTGCCGGAGATCGCAGCCCCGCCCGCCGCCCCCCTCGACACCGACGAGGCTGCCGGCACGCAGCCGGCCGGCGCGCGGCCGGCGATCGCGCTGGCACCGTCCGCCGACGGCCCGGCGATCCCGGGCCTCAGCCTCGCCTGACCTCTTCCCGGCGCGTGTACGCGTCGAGCGCCTCACGCGCGCCCCGCCGACCAGCGGCCGCTACCGCGAGATCCGCTCGAGCGACAGGTTCGACACCCTCGGCCCGGCCAGAGCGATCAGGCCGGCGACGAACCCGGTCACGCCGATCAGGGCAAAGCCGGCGAAGAACGACAGCGAGGAGACGACGTCCGGCAGCAGCAGCGCGCCCAGCGCACCGCCGCCGTGCCCGAGGCCGTCGCAGAGCGCGAAGCCGCTGGCTCGCGCGCGGGTCGGGAAGGATTCGGCGGTGTAGGTGTAGGCGGCCTGGAGGAACATTCCGAGGCCCATCGAGCCGAGGAATGCGCCCACGATCAGGACCGCCTCTGAGGAGGCCGCGCCGATCAACACCATCGCGACCAGCCAGACGAAGCTCGAGATCGGCAGCAGCAGCCGCCGCTCGAGACGGTCGATGCCGAAGATCATCACGCCCGCGCCGACCGGGTAGCCGACGGCGCCGATCGCGAGATACGTGGTGCCGGCCGAGAGGCCCTGGGTCTTCAGCAGGGAGGCGGCGTCCCCGAGGAAGCCGTAATTGCCGATGTACCAGAAAAACCACATCGCCAGGAAGACGACGACGCGCCACCGGTAGGGCGGCCGCAGCAGTTCGAGGAACGGGAACCCCATGCGAGTGTCGATCTCGGACGATTCGAGCTCGGCGAGCGTCTGGCCACGCGCCTGGGCGCGGCGCTCCATCTCCCCGACCAGTCCGTCGGCCTCATCCAGGCGGCCGTGGAGGGCGAGCCAGCGCGGGGACTCGGGAAGCTCAAAACGGGCCAGCAGCGCGATCACCGCGATGACGCCGCCGATGATGAACAGCCAGCGCCAGCCGTCGTGGAGAGACGGGATCAGGGCGAGGGCGATCAGCGGCGTGACCGCCTGGCCGATGATCCCAACCAGGAAGGTGAGCACGGAGATGCGTCCCCGCAGGCGCGCGGGGGCCATCTCGCCGATGTAGGTGGAGACGAGGTTCAGGTCCGCGCCGACACCCATGCCGGTGATGAAGCGGAACACGACGAGCATCGTCAGGCTCTGGGAGGCGGCGTCCCCGAACGACCCGATCGCGGTGAGCAGGATCGTGACGATCAGCATCCGGAAGCGCCCGACGCGATCGGCGAGCGCGCCGATCACGATCGAGCCGACGGCGTAGCCGATCAGGCCGATGGCAAGCGCGAGGAAGGTCGACTCGTTCCCGGTCAGCCCAAACTGGGCCTGGATCTGCGGCAGCGCGAAGCCGATGTCGGCGATGTCGTAGAAGGTGAAGAAGTACCCGGTGCCGATGATGGCCAGGTAGAACCAGGGCAGCGCCCAGACCTCGATGCGATCCTGACGTGCCAGGATCTCGGCTGCTCGATTGGAACGGGCCCTGGAATCGGCCATTCGACCTCGTTACCCGTCCAAACGGCCAGATATCGGGATCCGGGTTCAGGCACCTCGGAACGGGGGCCGAAATCCGCTGCATGCTCACCCCCGCCAACCCCTCCCTTCAGGGCGCCTATCGCCTTGTCACCCGCTCCGATTTCGACGGCCTCGTCTGCGCTGCGCTCCTGAAGGAGCTCGGCATCCTCGAGGACATCCTGTTCGTCCACCCCAAGGACGTCCAGGACGGGAAGGTTGAGCTCACCGATCGCGACATCACCACGAACCTGCCGTACCGGCCGGAGGTGGCGCTCTGCTTCGACCATCACACCTCCGAGGTCGAGCGGATTCAGGACGATCAGCCCAACCGGGTGATGGTCTCCGGCGCGTACTCGGCCGCGCGCGTGGTGTACGACTACTTCGGCGCGCAGTCGCGGTTCCCGGGCGTGAGCAAGATCATGATGGCAGCGGTCGACCGTGCCGACGCGGCGCGCCTCTCGCTGCAGGACGTCCTGCATCCGCAGGGCTGGATCCTGCTGAGCTTCCTGATGGACCCGCGCACCGGCCTCGGCCGCTTCCGCGAGTTCCGGATCTCGAACTACCAGCTGATGATGCAGCTCATCGACCACTGCCTGGACTCGTCGATCGGCGAGATCCTCGCTTCGCCCGATGTCGCCGAGCGCGTGGCGCTCTACAACGACCACGCCGACGCCGCCCGCGAGCAGCTGCTGCGGTGCTCGACGGTGCACGGCCGGACCGTGGTGCTCGACCTCCGCAACGAGGACGTCATCCACCCGACCAACCGCTTCATGCTCTACGCGCTGTTCCCCGAGTGCCGGGTCTCGATCCACGTGCTCTGGGGCCTGCGTCAGCAGAACACGGTGTTCGCGGTGGGTCGCTCGATCCTCGACCGGTCCTCGCGCGTCGATATCGGCTCGCTGATGCTCAGCCACGCCGGTGGCGGCCACGAGGCGGCCGGTACGTGCCAGATTGAGAACGGTCGCGCCGAGGCGGTGCTCGCCGAGCTCATCGACGCGATCGACTCCGGCGATCCCGCGTCGCGCATCGCCGCCTGAGCCGCGCGTTTCCGGCGCACCTGGACGGAATGACGATGCGCCCGGGCTTGACTTCCTGAGGACCCGGCCGATAACGGGGACGTGAGCGGTCCCTCGTTTCGCTTTTCCCTGGAGCGCGTGCGCGCCTTGCGCGAGCGCGCCGAAGACGCAGCCCGTGAGGCGCTGGCCGGTGCGATCCATGATCACCACCGCACCCAGGTCGCCATGGAGCAGGCGGCGCAGACTGTGCTGCACGCCCGCGACGCCCAGCTGGAGGTCACCGGCTCTCCCGTCGGCGGTGACGAACTGCTCGCGCGCCAGGCTTACCTGGAGCACTCCGAGCGCAACCATCGTGCCTCACTCGATGCACTCAGCCGCTCGGAGGACGTCGTCACCCAGCACCGCCACCAACTGACCGAGGCCGCGCGCACTCGTCAGGCACTCGAGCGGCTCAAGGATCATCGCCGCGCCGATTTCGACCGCGAGCAGGCGCGCCTGGAGAGCATCGAGCTCGACGAGGTCGCCCTCAACAACTTCCGCCGCCGGGACGCCGCATGATCGGCCTGCCGATGACGATGGCCGAGACGCCGGCGGCGCCCGCCACGGGCCGGTCCGCCGGGGCTGCCTCGTCGACCGCGACCCCCACGACGCCCGGAACCACGGCAGGGGCCGCCGCCGCCGCCGACGCCACGACTGCACACCAGGGATTCGCCGCCGCGCTGGGCCACGAGGTCACGCGGGCACACCAGGAGCACGGCGATGGGCCGGGGCCCAAGCGCGTCACGACCCCCGCCGCTTCGACCGCCGACACCACGGCTCCCGCGACGACCGCCTCCTCCCCCACCTCCGACGCACTCGCCTCGCTGTCCGCCACAGCAGTCCCGCTCACCACCAGCGTGCCGACCCCGACGCCGACCCCAGGTGCCGAGGCGACAGTCGGCGGGACCGTCGCTGGAACGCCGGTTCCCTCGCCGGGCGCAACCGCACCGGGCGCAACCGCACCGGGCGCAACCGCACCGGGCGCAACCGCATCGGGCGCAACCGCGCCGGCTGCCGCAACGCTCGCGGCGACCTCCACCCCGCCGGCCTCGACTGGACCCAGCTCAGCCGACCTCGCTCCCGCCACCGCGCCGGAGACGACCGCGTCGCAGGCTGCCCCGGCCGGGGAGACCACGGCCGCCGCCGCGGCCACCGTCGCGGCCGCCGCCGCTCCGGCGACATCGGCTGCTCCGACCGATGCCACCAGCTCGCCGGGGGCCACCCCCTCCACCGGCGCCGCCCCTGCACCGGTCGACACCTCCGCGGCACCGCAGCCGAGCGCGCCGGCGCCGACTCCCGCCACCGCTGCCGCGCCCACAAGCTCGACCCCGGCCGCCGCCACCCTCCCCGCCACGCCGTCGCGTAGCGCCGTCGCGCCGCCGGCGACCGGGACGACACCGAGCGCGCCTGCGGCTGCATCGACGGACGGCTCGTCGATGGCTCCGGCCACCGCGACGCCCGTCCCCGGGGACACGTCCGCACCCGCGACGACGTCCACCGCGACGCCCGCGGGCCCGCCCCCGATCGCGACCACCCAGGCCGGATCGACCAGCGACACCACCACCGCCGGCGCGCTCGCCGCACAGCCTGCGCCCGCGAGCGCCCCGACGAACTCAGGCAACCAGGCTCAGACCACCGCCGCCGCCACGGCCGCGCCCCTCACCGCTGCGGCCGCCCCCTCCGGGCAGAACACGACCGGAGGCGGCGCGTCCTCCGACCCCGGCGCCGGGTCGCCGGCCAACGACACGCGTTCTGGTGCGAACGCGCCGGCCGGGCGGAGCGCCGGACGCGGTGCGAGCGCCGAGGGCACCGGCACGATCGCCACCAACGCCACCACCCCATCAACCTCCGCGGCCACCGCAACCACCTCAGGCACGAGCGTGCCTGTCGGCACGGCAACGGCGGCGACCACCACCACCAGCGTGAGCACCGCCGCGAGCGCCACCAGCGCGCCCGTGTCACTGGGCAACGCCGCCGAGGCAGTCGAGGCGACGATCACGATGGCGGCGAAGGGCAACGGGGTCACCGTGGCGCGGATCGAGCTCTCGCCCGAGTCGCTCGGCGACATCCAGATTCATCTGCAGCACACCGCCGACGGCATCGTCGCGCGGGTGATCACGGCCCACGCGGACGCCGCCCAGACCCTTCAAGCCGGCAGCGACGATCTGAAGCGCTCACTCGAGCAGAACGGCACCTCGCTGCTGCGCCTCGACATCTCGACCTCCGACCGCGGTGACCGTGAGGCCGCGGGCGAGCAGAACTCCAACTCCTCAACCGGCGCGGCCGCCGGCGATGAGGAGGAGTCGAGCGCCGGACCCACTTCCACCGAACGCGTCGCGGACCTGACCGGTTCCGCGCTCGTCAACGTGCTCGCCTGACGGCGCGCCGGAACCAGGAGAAACCAATGAGCGTTTCCGCACCCAGCACAACCGACAGCACCATCGGCCCATCCCAGACCAGCTCGGCTGGGTCGGCGATGGCGGGCTCACTGAACGAGGGCGACTTCCTGAATCTGATGATGGATCAGATGAAGAACCAGGATCCGCTCAACCCGTCCGATCCGACCCAGTACATGAGCGAGCTCGCGAGCTTCAGCTCACTGGACGAGCAGATCCAGATCCAGGAGTCCTCGTCGCAGTCGGCCTCCAATCAGGCGGCCTCCTCGGCGCTGCAGATGCTCGGCCAGAACGTGAACTACACCGATTCCAACGGCAATGCGGGCTCCGGCACCGTCACCTCGGTCGACTTCACCTCCTCCGGCCCGACGCTGACGGTCGGCGGCACGAGCGGGATCTCGCTGTCGGAGATCACGAGCGCGGGGTCGACCACCTCGACCACCTCGACCACCACGAGCTCTCAGGGCTCCTGAACACCAGCTTCAACCCTTCTCCCCCTCCGAAGTACGAAAGGAAGTGATGTCCCGATGATGGAAGCGATGGGCGCCGCGATCAGCGGCCTCGAGGCACAGCAGACGATGCTGAACACGACCGCCTCCAACCTGGCCAACGTCGACACGATCGGCTACAAGTCGCAGGGCACCTCGTTCGTCGACGCGCTCTCGCAGACGATCGCGGGCGGCTCGAGCCAGACCGCGCAGAACGCCGGCTCGGACCCCGAGCAGGTCGGCCTGGGCGTCTCGGTCGGTGCGATCGAGAACAACATGAGCCAGGGCGCCGATCAGTCGACCGGCATCGCGACTGACCTCGCGATCCAGGGCCAGGGCTTCTTCCAGGTCGCCAACTCCTCCTCTGCGAGCGGCGGCACGAACGCCGAGCTGCAGACCGGCGGCGACGGCGGTCCCACCGGGTCCGGGATGACGGCCACCAGCAACCCGTCGATCGACCCGACGACGATCGCGTATACCCGCGCGGGTAACTTCAAGGTCAGCTCGCAGGGCTACCTCGTCACCCAGGGCGGCCAGTACGTGCTCGGCCAGTCCACCCCCGCCACCTCGGCGTCCGCGAGCTCGAGCTCCAACACGGGCGTCGCGATCCAGATCCCGACCGGCGCCACCGATGTCGCGATCAGCTCCACCGGCGAGGTGACGTACAGCTACAACAACACCCAGTACACCGCCGGGTACCTGCAGATGGCGACGTTCAACAACAACGCCGGTCTCTCGCGGGACGGTGACTCGCTGTGGAGCGCCACGACGGCCTCCGGTGCCTCGAGCGTCGCCACCCCGGGGGTCGGAGGGATCGGTTCGCTGCAGTCCGGCGAGCTCGAGTCCTCCAACGTCGACATGGCGACGGAGTTCGCCAACATGATCGACGCGCAGAACGGTTACGAGGCCGACTCAAAGGTCATCACCACGGCCAACCAGATGCTCCAGACCCTGGTGCAGATGCCGGCCTGATTCCGGTCATGGCGCGGGCGGCGCAGGTGCATCCGCCGCCCGCCCGCGCCACCTCCGGTCGCTCTGAGCGCCACCCACACCAACTTCTCGAGGACCACGACAATGATCACCCTGCACCGACTTGGGCATGTGCTGGAGGCCTTCCAGCTCAACTCCGAGCTGATCCTGACCATCGAGGCCACGCCCGACACGGTCATCACGCTCACCAACGGTCACAAGGTCGTCGTTGCCGAGACGCCCGAGCGGGTCGCCGAGGAGGTGCGCACGCAGCGCATCGCGGTGCTCGCCGGAGCCATGGACCTCCGCGGAGCGCTGCGCGCTTCGGGTCACCACGTGCGCCGGCGCGCTGCGCTGCTCGCCGACAGCCCGGAGGGTGACAACGTCACCCCCCTCCCCCTTTCGTCCACCGAACACGCCGCCCGTTCCTGAAGTTCTCGCCTCTCCGGCCGATTGAACGAGTGATATGAAAGCCGCCACCGCAATCGGAATCGCCGTCGCCGCCGGCGGCATCCTGATGAGCGGGATCATGGGCGGGGTCTCACCGGCCTCGTTCATCGACATCCCCGCCCTGCTGATCGTTCTCGGAGGGACGTGCGGAGTGACGCTCGCCTCCGTCGGCATGGACGGTTTCAAGCGCATCCCCAAGCTCTACAAGATCGCCTTCGGCCCCCCGGAGCTCGACGTGACCGGCCGCGTGAAGCAGCTCGTGGGCTTTGCCGAGCAGGCACGCCGCGAGGGCCTGCTGGCACTCGACGCGCAGACCAAGGACATCGAGGACGACTTCACCCGCAAGGGCATGCAGCTCGTCGTCGACGGTTCGGACCCCGAGCTCGTCGCCGAGGTCCTGGAGGCCGAGATCGAAGGCATGCAGGCCCGCCACCATGAGGGCGCCGCGCCGTTCGAGAAGGCCGGCGGCTTCGCGCCGACGATGGGGATCATCGGAACGGTCATGGGTCTCGTGCACGTTCTCTCCAACCTTTCCGCACCTTCCACGCTCGGCCCGGCCATCTCATCGGCGTTCATCGCGACGCTGATGGGCGTCAGCTCGGCCAACGTGGTGTACCTGCCGGTCGCCAACCGCCTGAAGGCGCTCGACAAGCAGGAGTCGGAGCTGCGCAACCTGACGCTCGAGGGGATCCTCGCCGTCCAGGCCGGCGATAACCCGCGCGTCGTCGCCGAGAAGCTCGGCTCGTTCGTGCCGCCCGCCGAGCGCGAGAGCGAGGACGGCGGCGGCAATGTCGAGGAGATCTCACAGCAGCAGGAGGCCGCCTGATGTCCTCCGCACGCCGCGGTGGACGGCGCAAGAAGGGCGGCCACGCCGTCGAGGCGGACAACGAGGAGCGCTGGCTGCTCACCTACGCCGACATGCTCACGCTCATGTTCGCGCTGTTCATGGTCCTCTTCTCGATCTCATCGGTGAACATCTCGAAGTTCAAGACGCTCCAGGAGTCGCTGAAGTCGGCGTTCTCGGGCTCGATCCTGTCGGGCGGCCACGCGATCATGCAGTCGGGGTCGGAGTCGACGAGCAAGCACACGCCTGCCACGGCGCCGGTGCCGGCGATCATCCCGATCACGCCGAACGTTCCCTCGCTCCGGAACACCAACGCGCAGCAGATCGGCAACGCGATGGTGAGCGCCTCAGGGACCGTTGCCGAACAGAAGTCCTTCGAGGCGCTCAAACACCGACTCGACGCCTACGCGCACTCCCACGGTTTCTCCAAATCCGTGGTCTCGAACATCACGCGCCAGGGCCTGGTCGTGCGGGTGCTCACCGACAACCTGCTGTTCACCTCAGGGTCGGCAACCCTGAAGTCCACGGGCGATCCGCTCCTGGACGAGGTCGCCCGCCTACTCAACGTTGATCGTAAGAACCCGATCACAGTCGAAGGTTTCACCGACAACGTGCCGATCCATACGGCGGAGTTCCCCACCAACTGGCAGCTGTCGACCGACCGCGCAGTGAACGTCCTTCTGTACCTGACCGAGCACGGCGTCACCAGGGGCCGCCTCGGCGCGGCCGGGTACGCAGACCTGCATCCGATCGCGTCCAACACGACAGCGACCGGGCGTGCGCGGAACCGCCGCGTCGACATCGTCCTGAACCGCGACTATCCCGCCCCCTCCTAGCCCGACCCGCCATGAAAAGCAAGAAAGTCCTCATCCCTCTCATCCTCCTGCTCGTCGTCGGTGGCGTCGGCGCCAAGATGTTCCTGCTGCCCAAGAAGGCAAAGGCCAAGCCGATCGTCAATGGGACGATCTACGTTCTGCCCAAGCAGTTCGAGCTGAACCTCACCGACGGCAAGTACGCGACCATGACGGTGGCGTTGCTGCTGGCGCCAGGCCAGAGCGATGGCGCGACCGCAGCCAACGCGGACGCCACGACGCCGGCCGGCAACGGCACGCTGGTGCAGGAGCCGATCATTCGCGCGATCGTCACCAGCGACGTCACCAACGACTCCTCCAAGGTCCTGTTGACGGCAGCGGGGCGAAAGGCTCTCCAGAAGGAGATCCTGCACGGCATCAAGACGCAGACCGACGTGAAGGTCACCAAGGTCTACTTCACCGACCTCGCGATCCAATAGGAGCAGCGATGACCCCCGATCTCGACCTTCCCCAGCTGAACGACGAGAGCGCCGATCCGCGCGCGAACTCGGACCTGCGGCGGCTGTCCGCCGTGCCGATCGACCTGTCCGTCGAAGTCGGACGGACGCGGATGACGGTCGGCGAGACGCTCGAGCTCCGCGAGGGCTCGGTGATCACGCTCGATCGCATGGCCGACGAACCGGTCGACGTGCTCGTCAACGGCACCCCGATCGCCCGCGGCGAGGTGGTCGTGATCGACGAGCAGTTCGGCCTGCGGCTGACCCACATCCTCTCCGAGGACACGGTCCCCACCCACCCCACCGCCGAGCCGCCCGCGCCCGCCGCGGACGCCGCGTAGCGCCCCGATCGCCCGACTCACGGCGCTCCCGCAGCGGTGTATCCGCGCGGGAGTCGCTCGTGCAAGTTCTCCTCAAGCATCTGGGAGTTCGAGCCGATCAAAAGAGTGACTTTCCCTCGAAGTCACCCCCTCGATGCGGTCTGCTTTCACGATCCTCCGTGGCGCCTGCCTGACCGGCGCCCTTGCCCTCGGGTTTCCCGCGGCTGCATTTGCGGCTGCCTCAGGGACCGGTGAGGGCACGCCGCTGCACCTCTCCACGACCACGGCTCATCACAGCTCGTCGGTCGGCAGCGGCAGCATCCTGCGCACGATCGTCGCGCTCGTCATCGTCGTCGGGCTGATCTACGGGATCGCTCGCGTGCTCAAGAAGGTCAAGGGCGGCGGCGGCCAGCGGGCGACGGGCGAGGGCCTGGAGCATGTCGCCACCCTGCCCCTCGCCCACGGCCGCTCGGTTGCGCTGGTGCGCTCCGGCTCCGACGTCGTGCTCGTCGGGATCTCGGAGTCAGGCGTCACTCCGATCAAGGTCTACACCGAGGCCGAGGCACTGATGACCGGCATCGCGCTGCCGGCCGACGATCCGGCCGAGCCGCTGTTGCTTGAGGCGGGCGGGCGCAGGCCGGCCCGCAACGTCATGGATGTCCTACGGCAGATGACGGTGCGGGTGTGATCGGCGCGGTCCACTCCTCCAACTCGGTCCAGCTGCTGCTGCTGATCGGGGGCCTGTCGCTGATCCCGGCGGTGCTGTTCACGGTCACCGGGTTCACGCGGATCCTGATCGTGCTCGGCTTCATCCGGACCGCGATGGGCACGACGACGACGCCGCCCAACCAGGTCCTCGTCGGCGTCGCGCTGTTCCTGACGCTGTTCGTGATGCACCCGACGATCGACCAGATCAAGAACGACGCCTACGAGCCGCTGATCCATCACAAGATCAGCACCGAGGTCGCGATCGAGCGCGCGCAGGAGCCGCTGCGCGAGTTCATGTTCAACCAGGTCAAGCCCGAGGACCTCTCGCTGTTCATCTCGATGGCGAAGCTCAAGCCGGCCCCGAGCACCCGTAAGGGCGTGCCGACCTACGTGCTGATCCCGGCCTTCATCCTCTCGGAGCTGAAGACATCTTTCGCGATCGGCTTTTTGATCTTCCTGCCGTTCCTGATCATCGACCTGATCGTCTCCTCGACGCTGATGAGCGTCGGGATGATGATGCTGCCGCCGACATTCATCTCGCTGCCGTTCAAGATCCTGCTGTTCGTCCTGGTCGGCGGATGGGACCTGATCACCCGAGCGCTCGTCACGAGCTTCCACGGCTGATGGATCAGGACACAGTCATCAATCTCGCCACCCAGGCGATGACGCTCGCCGTCGAGGTGGCCGGGCCGAGCTGCTCGCCGGCCTGGTGATCGGGCTCGTGATCTCGATCTTCCAGGCGGTCACCTCGATCCAGGAGCAGACGCTCACCTTCATCCCGAAGATCATCGCGCTGGCGGTGATCATCGTCGTGCTCGGGCCGTGGATGCTGCGGCAGGTCGTCGACTACACCCAGAACCTCTACCAGTCGATCCCGACGCTGATCTCAGGCGCATGACCCAGTCTGTCTTCAACGGCCTGATGCATGAGATCGGCCCGGGCCACGTGCTCGGGTTCTTCCTGGTGCTGGCACGGATCAGCCCGCTGTTCGTGGTCGCCCCGCTGTTCAGCTCGACGATGCTCCCGGTCCAGGTGCGCACGATCATCGCGGTTGCGCTGTCGATCGGGATGACCGGGTTCGCGATGCACGGGCAGACGATCCCCAGCGACCCGCTGATCATCGCGGCGCTGTTCATCACCAACGCGCTCACCGGGCTCGGTTTCTCGCTGGCCGTGAGCGTCGTGATCGCCGCGGTGAACTCGGCGGGGGCGCTGCTCGAAGTGGTTGCCGGCTTCTCCTATGGCCAGCTGATCAACCCGTTCGACGGCAGCCAGGGCGGCACGCTCACCAACATCTACTCGATGATCGGGCTGGCGCTCTTCATCGCGATCGGCGGGGACGCCTGGATGCTGCGCGGAATCGAGCACACGCTCGTCCTCGTGCCGCTCACCGGCGCACCGAAGATCAGCTCCCTGGCCGCCGGCGTCGACACCGCGGCGGGGACGATCTTCGTCTCGGCCCTGGAGCTCGCCGCCCCGGCACTGCTTGCGCTGCTGATCACCGACGTCGCGTTCGGGATGGTCAGCCGCGTCATGCCCCAGCTCAACATCTTCGCCGTCGGTTTCCCGCTGAAGATCGGCGTCGCGATGCTGGTCGTCGCCGCCTCGTTGCCGTTCCTCGGCGGGTTCCTCTCCAACCAGGTGGCCGGCGCGGTCTCCACGGCCCTGCAGGCAGTCTGATGGCCGGCACCGACAGAACAGAGAAGCCAACTGCCAAGCGGCGCAGGGAAGCGAGAGACAACGGTCAGGTCGCCCGCTCGGTCGAGCTCTCCGGCGCGCGACGCTCGTCGGCGGCCTGATCGGCATCATCGCCTTCGGACCGAAGATCGTGACCAACGCCGGCGAGGCGATGAGGGCGATCTGGGGCCAGATCGCCAACTACTCCGCGACCTCGGCGGCCGCACTCACGGCCTGGAGGAGCTCGTGCTCAAGGTCATGCTGACGACGGTCGCCCCGATCGCCGCCATCTGCATCGCGGTCGGCCTGATCGCCAACGTCGCCCAGGTCGGGCTGAAGCCACGGATGAAGGCGTTGAGCCCGGAGTTCGCGCGACTGAATCCGGCCTCCGGCGCCAAGCGCCTGTTCGGCAAGCGCGCCGGATTCGAGGCCGGTAAGTCACTGGCGAAGGTCACGGTCGTGGCGGGCGCCGCCGCGCTGTCGCTGATCCCGATGATCACCCACCTCGAACCGGCATCGGCGCCACGCCCGCCGCGCTTGGGGCGCTGATGTTCGCCGGGGCCAAGACGATCGCCATCCGGGGCCCGCGGTCTACATCGTGATCGGGGTCATCGAGGACATCTGGCAGAAGGCCAGTTCGAGCAGGGCCTGAAGATGACCAAGCAGGAAATCAAGGACGAGTCGCGCAATCAGGACCTCCCGCCCGAGGTCAGGTCCGCGATTCGCCGGCGCCGGATCCTCGCCGCCCGCGCTCGCATGATGGCCGCGGTCCCGAAGGCCGACGTCGTTGTCACCAACCCGACCCACTACGCCGTCGCGCTGGTCTACGACGGCACCAAGCCCGCCCCGATCGTGGTCGCCAAGGGCAAGAACCTGATCGCCGCCCAGATCCGCAAGATCGCGACCGAGAACGGCGTCCCGATCGTGCCCGACCCGCCGCTGGCGCGGTCGCTCCACGCGAGCGTCGAGATCGACCAGATGATTCCCGTCGAGCTGTTCGCGGCCGTCGCCCAGCTGCTCGCCCACGTCTACCGGATGGCCGGCCGCAAGGCCGCCGCCAGGAAGGCTGCGGCCGATGGACAACATGCTGCGCCCGATTCTCGCCCATACCGACATGCTCGCCGCGATCGGTGTCGTGGTCGTCATCTGCATGCTGGTCATCCCGCTGCCCCCGATGCTGCTGGACATGTTGATCATGCTCAACATCTCCGTCGCTCGCGATCGTGGTGGCCACGATGTATCTCAAGTCGGCACTCGAGTTCTCCTCGTTCCCGTCGCTGCTGCTGCTGATGACGATGTTCCGGCTGGCGATCAACGTGTCGGTGACGCGCCAGGTGCTGCTGCACGGCAACGCCGGCTCGGTCGTCCGGGACTTCGGTCAGTTCGTCGTCGGCGGCAACGTCGTCATCGGTCTGGTCATCTTCGTGGTCCTCGTCGTCATCCAGTTCGTGGTTGTCACCAATGGCGCCGGACGCGTCGCCGAGGTGGCCGCGCGGTTCACCCTCGACGCGATGCCGGGTAAGCAGATGGCGATCGACGCCGATCTCAACACCGGCCTGATCACCGACGAGCAGGCGCGCGAGCGCCGCAAGCTGATCTCCCGCGAGGCCGACTTCCACGGCTCGATGGACGGTGCCTCGAAGTTCGTCAAGGGCGACGCGATGGCGGCGGTCGTCATGGTCGTGATCAACCTGCTCGGCGGGATCATCGTCGGCGTCGTGCAGCATCACCTCGCGTTCAGCAAGGCGACGCACGACTACTCGCTGCTCACCGTCGGGGACGGCCTCACCGAGCAGATCCCGGCGCTGCTGATCTCCGTGGGAATGGGCATCATCGTCACCCGCTCGGGCTCCGACGAGCGTGACCTCGGCGCCGAGATCACCAGCCAGATTCTCGGACAGAAGAAGCGCCGCTGGTCGCCGGCGGCGCGATCATGGCCTTCGCGATGGTCCCGGGCTTGGAATATTCCGTTCCTCCTGATCGGCGGCATGTTCTTCGGAATCGGCTGGGTGCTGCGCAAGGACGGCATCGAGGCCTCCCAGCCAGCTCCCGCGCTCGCCGCCGCGTTGCCCGCTGCCGGCACCAAGGAGCTCGAGCCGAAGGGACCGTGGCGCACGACGAGGGGCTCAAGGGGCTGCCGATCGATCCGCTGGAGCTCGGCATCGGCTTCGGCCTGGTGCCGATGGTCGACCGCGGCTCGGGCGGCACGCTCGTGGGCCGGATCTCGCCGAATCGTCAACAAATCGCATCAGAGCTCGGGCACGGTGATCCCTCGGCCGTATCCATGACGAGGATCGACCTTGATTCCCACGATTACGTCGTCAAGGTCCGTGGGGCCGTGGTCACGCGTGGGCGGATCGTTGCAGGGCACAAGCTGGCGATGAAACTGGCGTTGCCCCCTCCGGTACACTGCGCCTTCCCGGCACCCCAACAACAGAGCCCGCATCGGCCTTCCCGCCGTGCGGATCGCGGACGCCCAGCAATCTGAGGCGGAAGCGTTCGGCTACACCGTCGTCTATGGCCGGAGCCCAAGCTATCATCACCCACCTCACGGAAAAATGATCGCCGGCACGCAGCCGACCTGCTGACCCCTGCGAGGACGTACGCGCGCTGCTCGACCAGCTCAAGGAGTCCAACGAGGCGGTCGTCACCGAGGTTGTCCCGGACGTGCTGTCGCTCGGCGAGCTCCGAGTGCGTCCTCCAGCGGCTCCTCACCAGGGGGTCTCGATCCGCGATCTGGGAACGATCACCGAGGCCGTCGGCGACAAGGCGCGGATCACGCGCGACCCCAGCCTGCTCGCCGAGTACGCCCGTCACGCGCTCGGCCGCGCGATCATCGCCCCGCCTGCTCGACGGCGAGCAACCTGGCACGGCGCCCCCACGCTCGACCCCGCCGTCGAGCAGGAGATCGCGGCCGGGATCAGCCAGACCGCCCGCTACAGCGAGGTTCTGGCACTCGAGCGAAACCGGCGCCCAGGCGCTGGTCAAGGCGATCCGCGCCGCAAACGACGACGCCGCCGGCCGGGGCATCGCCGAAGCCCGCGCTGCTCTGCTCGGCGCGCGTCCGCCGCCAACACCTTCGCCGCATGCTCGAGTCCAACGTGCCTCAGCTGCCGATCTGCTCGTACAACGAGATCTCGCCCGGAATCACCGTCGACACCGAAGGAGTCATTCGCACATGAGCACATCTGCCTGGATACACATCTGCGACCACCGACACCCGCCCCGGCGAGGTCCGAACCTACCGAGGACGTACGGTCGAGGAGCTCATCCCGCGCATCCGCGCCGAGCTCTGGACCGGGCGCCGACGATCCTGAGGGAGCGCCAGGGCCTCACCGGCGGCGTCGGTGGGTTCTTCGCCAAGCGCTGCGTCGAGATCGACGCCCAGGCCGCGCCGCGGCTGTCGGTCTACGCCGACGACGACGTCGAGGCCCGGGGGGCCGCCGAGGCCACTGCTTCGAGCGCCCCGATGCCCTCGAGGTCCCCGCCCCGAGTGCCCCCCTGCCCGAGGCCGCCGCCATGAACTCCCCGATGCCCGACGGCCACCCTGCCGAACATGGCCGTGGCCGAGGCCGCCCTGCCGAGCATGGCCGTGGCCGAGGCTGCCTCGCCGGCCGCCGCCATGCCCGAGGCCCAGACGTCCCACGCGCCGACACCGGAGGCCACGAGTGCTCGCCACCAGACCGCCGTACCGGGCCCAGCAGGACATGCCGAGATCCGCCCTACCGGGGGCCCCCGCTCCAGCCGGAGGCCGCAATGCCGAGCGTCCCGACGGCAAGCGCCGCCGCGCCGCAGGCCGCCGCCGAGCCGGAGGTCGCCGCCCCGACGTCAAACGTCGCCGTCGCGCAGGAGGCCCCCGCGCCGAACGGCGGAATGCCACAGGAGGAAGCTCACGGGCGGGTGTCGCCGCGCCGAGCGCCCTGCGGACCACTCCGGACCCGTTCGCCGTGCTGCTCGCTCGTCGGAGCAGGTGGCCGCCGAACAACGCATTCGATCCTGACGCCACCCCCCGACCCCTTCGTGCTCGTGCGCCCTCGCGTGCCGCGGTGGATACTGCCGCGCCCTAAGGCTGCCGCTACACGAGCCGCCGCACCCCTAGGCCGCTGAGGTGCCCATGACGCCGCAGGCCGCTGAGGCCCCGGCACCCGTCGTGCCTACGCCGACGCCTGCGCCCGCACCCGCTCCGGCGGCGCGACGTGAAGGCCCCCGCCGCGCAGGCCCCGGCTCAGGCACCCATGAGCGAGGCGATTCCGCCCGCCACCAGCCTGGCCACGCAGACCGCCGAGACGGTGGCGACGCCCGTTCCCGAGCAGCCCGCTGCGCCTCAGGCGGTCGCCGCGTCTCAGCCGATCGCGGAGCCCCAGCCGGCCGCGCACACCGGCCCCGCGCCCCAGCCGCAGGCGAGCGTCGAGGCCCCCCAGGCTGTCGAGCCCGAGACCGCCACCGAGCCCCAGCCGGTTGCCGAGGCGACACCGGACAACGGGTTCATCGCCTTCGACCAGCTGGGTCTCACCGACCCGCACCCCGGCGGCCGGCCGAGACCGCTCCGAGGTGGCTGAGCCCGAGGCCGCTCAGGTCGCCATGCCGCAGGCCGCGGGTGCTCATTGAACCCCCGATGAGCTCCGGGTTCCGACCGCTGCCGATGCAAGAGCCGGGCCGGCACAGGACCCGACCATGACCGCGCCGGCCCAGGTGGCTCCGGAGACGAGCGTCGCTATGAAGTAGGCCACCGCCATCCCGGAGTGCCCGACGCCCCGGAGGCCACCGTCACCCCGGACGAAGACCATCGCCCCCGACGAGACCATCGCCCCGGAGGCCCACCGTCACCCCGGACGCAGCCATCGCCCCCGAGGAGACCATCGCCGCGGACGAGACGATCGCCCCCGAGGCGGCCGCCCCGGACAGCGACCACGCCTCCGAGGCGATCGGCCAGACGCGCCTGCGCAACCGGCTGATGGACCATGGCCTCAGCGCAATGCTCGCCGAGCAGCTGGTGGCTGACGCCAGCGGAGGCCGCCTGGCTCCCCGTCGGAGCCGATGCTCGTCGCCAATGCCCAGGCGGCGCTGATCCGCGAGTGGGCCGCCCAAGCCCGCCGACCCGCCGGTCGACGGCGGCGTGATCGCGATCGTCGGCCCCAGCGGCAGCGGCAAGACCCGAGTGGTCGCCGCCCTCGCCGCGTAAGGGTCGCCAGGGCTTCGGCGTGACCGTCGCCCGGCTCAGAGGCAGGACCAGCCAGACGACGAGCTGGCCGAGCTGCTCGAGGGCGAGGAGGTGCTCTCCACCTCATCCCGCCGATGACGATCCGCGCCACCGTGCGCGAGGTCCAGGCCGCTCGGTGGGCCACCTCGTGATCCTCGACACCCCGGCGACGCGGGTTGGCCACGCATGGGGAAGGTTGAGTCGCTCGCCGAGACGCTGGCACGGTTCCTGCCCGACGGGGTGCTGCTCTCGCACGCTCGCCACCTTCACCCAGAAGGCACTGGAGAAGCCTGGTCCAAGCACCACACCCCGCTTCAGGTCGACGGCCGGGTCGCCACCCACTACGACCAGGCGGAACGCACGGAACGGTCTGCTCGAGCTCGCCATCCAAGCACGCGAATCTCCCTCGGCCACGTCCACAGCGGCCTCGATGTCGCCGACGCCATCTCGGCCGTCGATCCGCACGGGGTTGCGGGTGATCTGGTGCGATGACCGCAGTGCCTGAACCCAACGCGACGGTGCTCTCGCACCCGTCGGGCTTCCGCGGCACCCTGTGGACGGCGGCCGGCGCCGAGCTGCCCGTGCAGACCTACGAGCGCGATCAGGAGGTCGTGCTCGTGGTGCTCACCGAGGTCGAGGAACCGCCGGTCGGCGAGGAGAGCGACGCGACGCTCGAGTACACCTCGGTGCGGGGGATCATCCGCCTGCACGGCGAAGCCGTGTTCCAAGATGCCTCAGTCGTGCGCTTCCGGGCCGAAGGCGACCCCGAGGTCATCCAGCGTCGCCAGTTCGTGCGCGTGCACGCCTCGCGCGAGGCGATCATCGACAGCCCACCGCTCTACGCCCCGCGCGCGACCCAGACGGTCGACATCAGCGGCGGTGGCATGCTCCTGAACGGGGCCGACCACCTGCGAATCGGCGATGTGGTGCGCTTCGAGATCCGCTTCGGCGACAACGAGACGCCCGCGGAGGGCGTGGCGCGTGTCGTCCGGATCGACACCAACGGCCGCCGCGCGCTGCGCTTTGAGGCGATCCACGAGGACGATCGCCAGCGTCTGATCCGCTACGTCTTCGAACTGATGCGCGCTGCCCGTGCCAAGACCCGCGGGGATCTGATCTGATGGCCACCAGTCGGGAAGAGGCAACCGAGCGCGGCAAGAAGAAGGCCGACGCCAAGGCCAAGGAGCGCGACGCCAAGTCCACCAAGGGCAAGAAGGGCAAGAAGGGCAAGGGCGACGGCGCTGACGGCGGGCGTCCGAGCGTCGCCAACCACCCGCGTGCGCGCGCATCCGTGCGCCGGATCAAGGGCCTTGGCGGCCTGGTCGGCTTCGGGGTCGCAGCGTTTATGGCGCACAGCGCCGGCCTCTCGATCACGAGCGTCCTCGTCCGCGCACTCCTGGTCGGCATCGGCGGCTACCTCCTCGCCTGGGGATGCGCGGTCGCGGTCTGGCGTCAGATCGTGCTCGCCGAGTTGCGAATGATCTTCGACCTGCACCAGGAGCACGTCCGCGCGCTGTCAGGTGGTCAGTCTGGCGACGGCGCAAACGCAAAGTCCGGCGGCCCCGCGAGCGCAAACGGTTCCTGACCGACGCGGATAGAGGTCTTCCATGGACGCTATCGAGCCGATCCTGTCGCACCCGTCGCTCCTTCCCGAGGTTCGCGCCGCCCAGCGCTCGGAGCCGCTCCATCGCGACGGCCATCGCCGCGGCGGAGGCGACGGCGAGCAGGGCCGCCGTCGCGACGAGGAAGAAGCCGTCGAGGTGGACGTCGACGGTCTCGAGGTGTCCGAAGATGCGGACGACGCATCCGCGGTCGTCCTGCCGGCGCCGGCACCCCGCCTGATCGACGTCACCGCGGACGGCGATGCCGAGCCGCCCGCGCGGCACGTCGACCTGACCGATGACGACGACGCGGAGGCCCCGCCCCGTCGCATCGACCTCAGCGCCTGAACGCACTCGGGGCGCGCTTCCACGGCGAGGCGACGGCTGTGGGTGATTCGCCTCACCGGTACGTCGGTTCCCGCTCATCCACCGCGGGCTCGCAGCGAACCGGAAGGGTTCACCCCTTCAAGTCGTCCGCCATCACAGGCGCCTTGGCCATCTGTCCACGCTTTCTGGACACTCCGGAAAACATGTTCAAGTCATCTGGTACAGGGCCGATAACCGGAGGGACCGGCCGCAAGGAGCAGCCGGGGGACTAAAAACCCGACCGCACCATGGAGGTGTAACTGTGTCCCTTTCGATTCTCACCAACGTCTCGGCCATGCAGACCGAGCAGAACCTGCTCAACTCGAGCAATGCAGTGGCCAAGGCCGAGCAGGACCTGTCCTCGGGCCTGCGCATCAACTCGGCCGCCGATGACGCCGCCGGTTACGCGATCTCCGAGGGTCTGACCTCTCAGATCAACGGCCTCAGCGAGGCCAGCGACAACACGAACGACGCCGTCTCGATGGTTCAGACCGCGTCGAGCTCCGTGAGCAACGTGCAGGACATGCTCCAGCGCATCTATGAGCTGGGCGTCCAGTACAACAACGGCACCAACTCCACCACGGATAAGACGGACATCCAGGACGAGGTCAACCAGCTCACGCAGGAGATCGACCGTCAGCAGACGTCGTCGAACTTCAACGGCATCAACCTGCTCAGCGGCTCCGCCGGCTCGAGCGGCACGGTGACGTTCCAGGTCGGCGCCAACGCTGGTGACACCCTGTCGGTGACCTTCTCGAACATCGAGACGACCACCATGACGGCGGGCTTCTCCTGGACGAGCGCAGCCACTGGCGGCCAGGTGTTCAACCTCGGCTCCAGCACCGCGCTGGCCAACCTGACCTCTGCGATCAACGCCCTCTCGTCCTACGCGGCCCAGCTGGGTGCGGTCCAGAACCGTCTGCAGTACACCTCGGACGAGATCTCCGCGACCTCGACCAACCTGTCGTCCACCAACAGCCAGATCACGGACGTGAACATGGCTCAGGAGATGACGACCCTGACCCAGCAGCAGGTGCTGGAGCAGGCCGGTACTGCGATGCTCTCACAGGCGCAGAGCCAGCCCCAGATGATCCTGAAGCTCCTCCAGGGCTGATCTACCGGGCACTAGCCCACAGTTTCGCTGAGACCCGTCGCCGCCTCGTGCGGCGGCGGGGCCCAGCGTCAACAACTCGCCCGCGGCAGCCCGGCTGTCACCGCGAGAAAAACAGCCCCGTTCCACCCAGGTCGCACAGCGGGGCTCACATCCACATATCCGATCCATCGAGGGAACGGTTGGAACGAGGCGGGCTGCTTGCAGTCCGCCTCGTTTCGTTTAAGGATCCGGACCCGGCGCCGACTATCCGTAGTGCGCGACCCATGAGCTACACCGACGCCATCAGCCAACTCTCCGCCGTCGAGGCGCAGATCGGCCAGATCCAGGAGCAGCTCGCCGGCCTGCAGAGTGCCTTCTCCCCGGCGACTGCCTCCTCCGCCACCACCGGCGCCACCGGCTCCACCGGCTCCACCGGCATGTCCGCGGCGGGCCTGACCGGCGGTACCGCCTCATCCGCTGCGGCGTCCGGCGGATCACCGGACTTCACCAGCCTGCTCTCCAGTGCCGTCGGCTCGACCGGCGCGACCGGATCGACCACGCTGCCGCCGGCAGCCGGGACGATGCTGACCTCCGATCAGCAGCAGTTCGCCAGCCGACTGGCGGCCGACACCGGGCTCGACCCAGGCGTCGTCTCGGCCTGGCTCCTGGCCGAGGAGTCCGGCGGTGCGGCCGTCTCACGTCAGAGCGCCAACAACAACGACTGGCTGAACATCGGCTACACCGACTCGGCGACCTACGGCTCGACCGATTCGATCTGGTCAAACCCGACGAGCGCCGCCGACGCGACCGCGGGCTGGTTGAAGGGTGGGAACACGATCCCCGGCTACGGCACCGCGAGCAGCGGTATCCAGGCGATCCTGCAGACGGCCGGCCAGGACCCGTCCGCTCAGATCTCGGCGCTACAGAACTCCGGCTGGGCCTCGAGCGGCTACACCGAGCTCCCGTCGCTCTACGCACAGGTGGCGGGGTGATGAGCGCGCTCGCAACGCAAGCCGCCGGCCGAGAGCGTCACCGGATGCGCACCCGTGAGCGCGACCATCTGCTCGCGGTGGCCGAGAGCATGCTCGAAGGCGCGCGTCAGCTCCCCTACCTTGAGCCCCCATCCGTGCGCCGGATGGGCAACGACATCCGTGAGGCGGTTGACCTCATCGACGCCCCCTCCTACGCGGATCTGCGTGACGAGATCGCCGCGACCGCCGAGAGCCTGGCGGCCCAGTCGTCATCCGACGCGACGGGGATGGAGCACGCGCTGATCGCCCAGCTGTGTGCGCTACGCGAGCGGCTCCTCACCGACGAGGACCTCATCTACACGGTCGTGTTCATGCCCTACCACGCGTCCATGTGGGACACCTTCCACAGCATCTGGGCGGCCGCCGAGGCCGACCCCCGGGTGGAGACGATCGTCGTCCCGATCCCGTACGTGGACCGAGCACCGAACGGCGAAGCCGGTGACTGGCACGTGCACCTCACAGAGCTGCCCGCCGAGGTCCCCGTGACGTCGTATACGGAGTTCGACCTGAAGGCCACGCATCCCGACGTGATCTACGTGCACAATCCGTACGACGCCAACAACCGCGTGACGAGCGTCGCCCCGCAGTTCTACAGCACGGCGCTCCGGCCGCACACGGACCTGCTCGTCTACATCCCGTACTACGTGTCGGGAGCCCCTCCGGGAGAGCACCTGTATCGATCGCCGAGCTTCGAGCTGTTCGACAAGGTGATCGTCCAATCGGAGGAGATCGACCAGGCGGTCATCGACACCTGGACGAGCAACAAGGTGGTACCGCTCGGATCGCCGAAGTTCGACTACGTCCGCACGCCAGGCTCGCCACTGCCGGCGGAATGGGCTCAGCAGGCCGATGGTCGAACTGTCCTGTTGCAGCTGACCTCGCTGGCGACATTGCTGAACACACCCGCTGAGACAGTACGCAAGCTGGACGAGGTCCTCGACGTGGTGGAGGCGAGTGAGGACCTGGCGCTGTGGTGGCGGCCTCACCCGCTGGAGCAGGCGACCATCACGAGCATGGTCCCGCAGGTCAAAGCGCTGTACACCGCTTACGAGACCCGCGCGCAGCGCTCGGACCGAGTGATCGTCGACACCTCATTGGACCTGCAGCGGGCGATCCACAACGCAGATGCCTACTTTGGTCACTGGAGCTCGGTCGTACAGCTGTTCGGGTTCACCGGCAAGCCGATCGTCGTCCAGGACGTCAACGTCGCAACGAATGTGCCGCGTCCCGAGGTCCACCACGAGCGCCATAACGCCGCCCTGACCGCATACGCCCAGCCGGAATGGTATGTCTCCGAAGGTGCGATCAACCATCTGCGCAGGAAACTGTCCGAGAGCGCCGGCCGGGTGCCAGGACAGCATGAGTACTTCGCCTCGCTCACCGCGCACTCCGACGGTAGCGCGGGCCGGCACATTCACGATTACGTGATCAGCTGCGTGGCGAATGGCTGAGCGCCGGTCGTGAGCTCCGCGGTCGATAGCGCGATCGACACGCTGCAGCGCTCGGGCATGCTGCAGGGCCTCAACGTGTACGCCTTCGGTCACACCGCCGCGACCGAGCAGCTTCGCCGACGGCTTGACCGCGACGGAATCCGACTCACGGCCGTCCTCGACAACAACCCGATGAAGCAGGGCAGCTCGTTGGGCGATGTGCCCATCATCGCCCCGGAGGCGATCATCGAGCACAGCGAGCCGTCATTGGTTCTCATCGCCTCGCGTTTCTACGACGAGATGCGTCGGCAGTTGCTGGAGCTGGGCTATGCGGAGGAGAGGATCATCCGTGTCGGCGAGTTCTCGATCGCAACCGCCACGGCGGCCGGCGCAGACTCCGATCGCGGTGAGCATCTGCTCGAGCGACTGCGTCGTGCTCACCCGGGCCGCCACCTGGTCCTCTGCCCGTTCGGCGCGTTCGGCGACGTGTACTGGGCCCTGGCCTACCTTCCGGCGTTCCTCGCCGCTCGTCAGCTTCCGCCGGCCGTTCCGGTCGTCGTCGGGGAGAGCTGCCGGCAGGTCGCGCGGCTCTTCTGCCACGAGCGTGTCGAGCGCCTCACCCAGGCCGAGATGGACGACCTCGTGGCCGGGGTTGTGAGAGCGGAGGCGTCGGACGCGACCATCGCTCACCACGACCGGCCCCATGGCGACGCCGCTCCGGTGCGCGTGCTCGACGAGCGATTCGTGGCATTCACGGACGTCTACCGCGAGCTGGTCTACGGGTTGTCTGACGAGACGCAGCCCCTGACCCCGAGGCGGGAAGCGCTGACGCTCGCCAGCCGCCGGCCGCCCTGCCACGACCTTGCTCCGGCACGCACCGTGCTGCTGGCGCCGTACGCCAAGAGCGTCCTGCCCGTCGCCCCATCATTCTGGGAGGACACCGCCGAGCTCTACGCGTCGCGGGGATACACCGTGGCGACCGTCGTGCACGGCGAGGAGGATCCAGTGCCGGGGACGGTGGCGCTGGAGGTCGAGATAGCGGACCTGCTCGAGGTCGCCGAGCACGCGGGAACGTTCATCGCGCTGCGAAGCGGGCTGTGCGACGTCGTCCACGGCGCCCGGGCGCGTAAGGTCCACGTGTCGCCGGACGCGTACTACAGCAGCTCGCGCTACAAGGTCGCTGACTTCTTCGCGCTTCCCGGTTGGGAGTCGATCGTGATGCCGGTGCTATGACCGCCAGCTGGCGAGCATCCGCCGGTACATGTCCGCCATCCCGTAGCGGGGCTGCCATCCGAGAGCGGCGATCTTGTCCGTGCCCAGGCGGTAGGCCGCGGGCGGCGCGTACCCGCGGCTGGCGATGTCCTCCGGTGGCCTGACGACGACGTTGACCGTTCCTCCGGCGACGTCACGGGCCACCACCTCCGCCATCTGGCGGACGGTCATGCTCGCGTGCGGATTGGCGATGTTGTAGGCCTCACCGGGAGCACCATCGGTGGCCAGCAGCAGCAATGCGCGGACGGCGTCCGCCAGGTAACACACATTGGTCATCCCGGCGCCGTCGGTGTGCAGTTCGATGTCGCGCCCAAGCAGGACCGCGCGGGCGAACTGCAGCGGGACCCGGGTGTTGTTCGGGTCGTTCGGAACGCCGGCACCGAAGGTGAGCGCCATCCGGGCATTGGCCGTCCGCAGACCGTGCTCGGCCGCATAGCCCGCGGTGAGGGTCTCGGCCTGGCGCTTGGCCTCGGGATAACTGCTGCGCGGGTCACTCAGGTCGAGCGTTCCCATGTCGGTCTCTCTCACCACGCCGGTCAGGCCCCGGCCGTAGACCTCCATCGAGGATGCGCAGACGACGCCGCGCGCCCCCAGAGCCAGAGCGAGATCGAGGATCCGGCGGGTGCCGTCGACGGCCGTCGCGAGCACCTCCTCGGGTGCGGCGACCATACGCGCCGATGCAGTCACTCCCGCGCCGTGAAAGACATAGTCGACTCTGTCCAGCCCGCAGGTCGCCGGCCGGAGCTTACGCACGTCGCCCGCGATCAGTTGCGCGTTCAACTCGGCCGCGAGCCGTCTCCCCTTGGTGACGTCGCGTCCGTGTAACGCCAACGTGAGGCCGAGATCATGCGCGGCGTCGGCGGCGCTGAGCATCCGCCCGATGGCGCCCCCGATCGTTCCGGTCGCACCCGTCACCAGGACGGTTGCGCCCCGGAAGCGCTCCCACCGGATCGACGGATCGCTGAGCCCCGCCTGAGCATCCTCTGCCAGCACGTCGGTGGAGCTCACGTTCCGAGAATCTGCTGGTTCTCCATCGCCTCGTAAAGGGCACGGAAGACGTAGTAATCACTCGGATTGGTGATCTTGATGTTCTGCGGGGTGCTCGTCACCACGCGCGGCCGGATCCCGCGCAGATTGCAGAGATGGGCGGAGTCGATCGTCGCGACTCCCACGACGTTCGCCCACGTGTACAACCCGTGGATCAGTCCGTAGCGGAAGCTCTGCGGCGCTTTGGCGACGTACATCTCCTCCCGCGGCGGCACCTCCACGATGTCCTCGCCCGCATCGACCCGCACGATGCTCTCAGCCACGTGCTCTCCGGTCACGGCGGCCCCGTGCTCGCGAGCGACGGCGATGTTCTCGCTCAGCAGCCGCTCGTCGATCAGCGGACGCACCCCGTCGTGGATGAGGACGATGTCGTCGTCGGCGACAGCGTCCCGCATCGCCATCAGTCCGTTGTAGATGGAGGCATGGCCGGTGTCGCCACCGGGAACGATGACCGACACCTTCTGGATGTCGTAGCGGTGCAGCAGGCGCTCGAGCTCGGGAATCCATGACTCGAGGCACACCACCACGATGTTCTCGACCTCAGGATGCCTCTCGAAGTGCTCGAGCGTGTAGATGATCACGGGCTTGCCATGCAGTTCGAGAAACTGCTTGGGGGTTGCCCGGGTGCTCATCCGCCGGCCGGTACCTCCCGCGAAGATGAGGGCGGTCACGCTGCTCATGACGATCGGGGGAAGCGACTCACGATGAATCAGGCCGCAAGAAGCTGCCTTCCCAGAGCGCCACGGAGAGCGTCCGCCACGCGACGCTGCTGCTCCGCCGTGATGTGCGGATACATCGGCAGCGACAAGATGCGCTCGGCACCTGCCTCCGCGTGCGGGAAGTCACCCTTGGTGTAACCCAGCGAAGCGAACGCGTCGGTCAGATGAACAGGCGTTGGATAGTGAATCGCGGCGTTGACGCCGGCCTCGGCGAGCTCGCTGATCAGCTGGTCGCGCCGTTTCGGAGCGCAATGGTCCGGCAGCCGCACGACGTACAGGTGCCACACGTGATGGTTGCCGCTCGCCTCCACGGGGCGCACCAGGTCGAGCCCGTCGAGAAGCTCGTCATAGCGCGCCGCAGCGGCTCGACGCCGGTCGTTCCACTCGTCGAGGCGGCGCAGCTTGGCGCGCAGGACGACCGCCTGCAGCGCATCCAACCGGCTGTTCATCCCCACGACGTCATGCACATATCGCGTCAGGGAGCCGTGCTGTGACATCTCGCGGACCCTCCGCGCCACCCCTTCGTCGTCGGTGACCACCGCTCCGGCGTCACCGTATGCACCCAGGTTCTTCCCGGGGTAGAAGCTTGTGGCGGCGATCCCATCCTGACCGGCGCGTCTCCCGAGCCGTGAGGCTCCCTGAGACTGGGCCGCGTCCTCGACGATGGTCGCGCCTGAGGCCTCCGCCAGCGGTTCGAGCTGCTCGACGAACGCCATCTGGCCGTACAGATGGACTGGGATGATCACCTTCGTCCGTTCGGTCAGCGCCCGACCGACGGCTGCCACGTCCACCAGGTAGGTTGCCGGGTCGCTGTCGGCCAGCACGACGGTTGCCCCGGCACGCGCCACGGCCTCAGCGGTGGCCACGAACGTGTTGGCGGGCAGGACCACCTCGTCCCCGGGCCCGACGCCGACAGCGCGTAGGGCGAGCTCGATCGCATCGGTCCCGTTCGCGACTCCGATGCAGTGACCGACGGCGCCTGCCTGGGCGTACTCCTGCTCGAAAGCGGCGACGTGCGGCCCGCCGACGAACCCGGTGCTCGAGAGAACTCCTTCGAAACCCTCCGCGACCTCGTCGGCGATCTCCGCGTGGGCGGCTTTGAGGTCAACGAACGGGATGGCCTCCGTCGTCATAGCTGAACTTCCACCCTTCGTCCGTCCTCGTTCACACTTGTCGTCGCCGCCTCCAGCAGGCGCACGATCCGGAGCCCGACGTCGCCGCCGGTCTTCGGCTCTTCACCAGTGCGGATCGCGCGAGCGAACTCCGCCACGGCCGCCTGCAGAGGCTCACGTTGCTCGACGGCGGGCGCGGTCATGTCGCCCCACTGCAGCGGGATGGTGAGGGGCGCAGAAGGGCGTCCCTGGCCGGTGCGAGCCAGATCCGGGCTCGCGTCGTAGACCGCAAGCGGGGCGTCGGGATCCAGATCGTTCCCCACGATCGTCCCTTCCGACCCGCCGATCACCACCGTGCGCACCTTGATCGGCGACAACCAGCTGTCGTGGATGTGCGCCACCGAGCCATCGCTCATGTGGATCGTCACGTGAGCGGCATAGCTGCTGCCCACGTCGAGCGGATCGCTGCCGATCGCACGTACGGCGACCGGGACGACCCCGGCCGGCAGCACGGAGAGCAGGATCGCCAGGTCATGCGGGCACAGATCCCAGATCACATCAACGTCGATCCTGACCAGTCCGAGGTTGATCCGAGTCGAGTCGAAGTAGTCGATCACGCCAATGTGACCCTCCTCGATCAGTGACGCGTACCTGGTTCAGCGGCGGTGCGTAGCAGTATGTGTGGTCGACCAGCAGCGTCCGTCCCACCTTCTTGGCCTCGGCGATGACCTTCGCCGCCTGCGCCGAGGAGTCCGCGAGCGGCTTCTCGACGAAGACGTGCTTGCCGGCTCGAGGGGCAGCGAGCGCGAGCGGGGCGTGGGTCCCCGCCGGCGTGGTGATGACGATCGCCTCGACCTCCGGATCCCCGATGATCTCCAGCACGTCCGCGGTCACCTTGACCGGAGACCGGCGCCCGAGCAGAGTCCGGGCTGCTCCCTTGTCGGTGTCGCACAACCAGTCCAGCTCGAATTCGTCTGAGGCGAGGAAGTCGCGGACGAGGTTGCGGCCCCAGTAACCGGCGCCGACAACCGCCGTCCGAATGAGCGGTTCGGTCATAGTGTGCCTCCCACGGGCACGGAGACGGGCCCCGCGCTTGAACGTTCGGACATTGAGGATTGCTCGATCTCACCGAGAGCATCATCGAGCGCTCGCTTCAGCGCGCGGGTGCTGATCCGGAAATCAGCATGGACCAGACCCATGACGGTCTTGGCCCTTCGCGGCGGACGGGATCTCCCGACCACATACCTGAAGCTCAGCCCCGACACCTGAGCGAGCGTTGCCGGCGGCAGGTAGTCGAACAGCTGGCGCGAGGTCAGTGCGATCACGGCCGACCCCGGGCGCATGAACAGGTAGTTGGTCATCACGGCGCCGCTCGCTCCGACCACGATCTCAGCGGAGGAGAACAGCTCGCGCTGCTGCGACAGCGTCAGCGTCGAGAGGATCGACGACCTCGAAGCCTCTGCGGGACAGCAGCCTCTCGATCGAGTTCTGGTTCTTGACCGTGCGCGCTCGGGTGCCGCGCCGCAGGAACACACGACGCCCTCGCTCCGCGCGGGGTGTGTCGACGCCCCATCCGGCACGCATCTCATACAGGACCTCTGGATCAAGCGAGTAGCCCGCGAGCCAGTCACCGAGAAGCCAATCGTTGATCTTCCCGATCGGCGGCGCGACGTGCAGCAGGCCGACGCTCTGGGAGGCGTGGACGTCGATGACCCTGATTGGCCGGTCAGTGAACTCGCGCAGGGCCTCGAGGCCCGCCGGCAGAACCCGGTCGGTGACGATCACCGGGACATCCGACGGGATCTCTGCGGGCACATCGAGCACGCGCGGCAGGTACTCGATCATCCAGTGGTACCAATTCCAGTCGTAGTTTCCGGCGAGCAGGATGGCCTCCGGGATGCTGCTGGACCCGCCTCCGGGTATTGGCGGAACAGGACGCCATCCTGGCGCGCTTTGGTGCCGAAGACAGAGCGCGCCTCCATCTGCATGAGCTCCAGCCACGGATAGGTTCGCGGGTCATACGCAATCAGGTTCGCGCCCGAGGTGATCGTCCCTCCGTCCTGCAGCGTCGCGTTCTCAACGCTCAGCCAGGTGCGTCCAGGACGTGGGATCGGGGTGGGGCCCGGGACGAAGTCGACGACGTCACCGGTCCGAACCGGAACCGGCGCCCGGAACTCTCCGGGCGACTCAGTGGTTCCGGCCGGGACCTCGACGCTCAGTGGCCGCAGACCGGACGTGAAGCTGCCGTCGGCCCCGGAGGCCAGGAACTCGTACCGGTCGGCCCATTCCGTTCCCGGGGCGACGCACGTCATCACCTCGGCGAACCGGCGCCGCCAGGGCTCCCCGACGTCGGAATCGGCGAAGTAGAACAGACTCGCGGGCGAGATCGTGAGGAACTTCGCGTAGTCGAGACCGCTTGGCGCGGAGAGGATCGCCCGTCCGATCCACTCGACCCAGCCATCTACCAGTCGTCCCACCTGGTCGCTGCGCGCCGGGTCGAACCGGCCGAGCTCGCCGCGGACCGCCAGATTCTGTGGTGTCCAGGCGCACCGGCCGGCCTCGCCAGTCACAGAAGCGAAGAGCGAACCTCGCGCCGCTGGATGGATCGGCGGGGCTCCGCATACCTTGACCGCGAGGCGCCGCGCTGACCCGGAAGCCGCACCGCAGAGACGACGGGAACGGTGCTCGGTCATTCCGTGAGACTCGCGTGACCGTGACCTCGTACTCCGGGTTGGCCTTCTGGAGGGCCGCCGTGTCGGGACCGGTCAACGCTTCGCTCCAGCCGATCACGCCCACCCCCAGCTCGACGGTGCGCGGGATCGAACGGCAGGTCAGGATCAGGAAGCAGCGAGGCGATATGGGTCAGACACTCCCCGAGGTCCCGAGGGTCGAATACGCCCTCGTCGCTTCGAACATCGCCGCGTGATAGCGCCGATAGGACATCTCGGGCCTCGACACCGTTACCTCCTCACCGCACTGACGAGAACGGAGTCGATCTCCCGGAAGCAGTCCCCAGTCTCGGGGTTGACCAGGCCGGCCCCATCAGCTTGCAGACGCTGTCCGCTGCGACCGACCCATCCGATCCGGCGGGCGGGGGACCCGACCACCAGACCATGGGCAGCGACGTCGGCGGTGACCACCGCGCCGGCGGCCACCATCGCCCATTCCCCGACCTCCACGGGAGCGACACATACTGCCCGGGCGCCGATCCAGGCGCCCCGGCGAACGGTGACGCCAACGACCTCCCAATCCTCAGCTGACTTGAGGCGGCCATCCGGGGTGACTGCGCGCGGGGAACTTGTCGTTGGTGAAGACCACCGCCGGCCCGACGAACACTCCGTCCCTCCAGGACGGCCGTCTCATAGAGCTGCGCCTGGTTCTGGACCTTGCAGTCGCTCCCGATGATGACCCCGGGCCCGACGTATGCGTGACGACCGATGATCGAGCGCTCCCCCACCACCGCACCGCTCCGTACGACGGTCCCATCCCACACTTAGGTGCCGAGTCAGCCACTACGGCACCCTTCCTCGATCTCAGGATCGCGGACGCGATCTCTACGAGGAACCAGCCCTTCTTCAAATCGCGGAAGAATCGTGTGGAGAATCTGGGTGGCGGCGTCGGGGCTGTAGTCGAGCTCCACGAGCGTTTCCCGCCTGCACGCTGGTCTCAAGCGTCAGGTACTCGCGCAGGGTCGCCTTGCGCCACTTGGGCCCGCTCTCTCAAACAGCACGATCTTGGTGGCCGTCGAACTGCTGACGAGATCGCACAGGCCGCTGCGGACGCTGATCAGATACCCGAGCGCGTCGAGGATCGGTACCGCATGGTCGGCCGCAAAAGCTCAGCGGCCGAGTCCCCGGGAGAGGTTCCTCCGTGCCGGCGACTATTGGTGCATACCGTGTAACCGCGTCCGGCCAGCTCGGCGGCCAACCGCGTCCAGAAGTCGTGACTCACCGGGGACTTCAAGGTGACGGCATGCGGCGCGAGCACGACGGTGCTGCCGCGCACCAGTCCCTCCGCGGCCAGGTACGCGTCGATATCGCCGCCCGGCTCTCGAATACCGGCGGTGGTACCGCGGTGCCGGCCGGAAGACCGAAGTTCCGGTGCACGTACATGGCCTCGTAGGTCAGACCCTTGAAGCCCTCCATCGCGACCGAGGCGACCTCCAGATCCCCGTAGTTCAGATCCACGTATCGGCTCAGATCGCACCGCGTGCGAACCGCGCAGTCGTGACCATGTTCGATATCTGCGCGCTCAACGACACGGACGTTCGAGATTCCGAACCTCGGCGCCAGTCGCGCCGACCGTTCGCTCGCGCACACGAATCGTAGCCGCGGACCGCTCGTAGACTCGCAGTAGGCGGCGAACCAGAGACCGATGTAGTAGATGTCCCCCAGGCCGGTGAAGGGGGCGAAGAACACGTTCGTCCTCCGCGCGCGATGCCCGCCGGTCCGGCGCCAGGCGCGCCACGCCCTCGCCGTTCTCGACAGCTGGCCGAGGAACCACCTCGCCTGAAATATCGGCGGGCTCTGGGCCGAAGGTGACGACGCGACCGGCGGCCGTAGCCAAAGGAACTGAGCTGGTCGGCGATCTCCTCGACCGCGTAGGAGCCGACGATGATCGAAGGTCGTCGCGCCTGGGAACAAGACCTCGCCCGGGGGGCGGACCTCGACGCCGCCGAACGTCGTGCCCACCTTCCCGGGGTCGTTGTCGACGGACAGCAACGACATCCAGCCCGGTCAGCTCCTTCATCAGGTTCGACGACAGCCGCGAGGCTCCGAACACCGCGATCTGCTTGCCGGCAAATGCGTCATCGGCAACGAGTTGGCGCAGCTTCAGCCCGCGGTCCGCGGTCCTCGAATGCGTCGGTCATGCCGCACCACTCCAGCTCCGCAGGCGAAGCAGGGCCACGCAGACGACATCCTCCAGGGTCACCCCGCGCTGGCCGACGAGCCGCTGCAGTCGCCGCCCGTGCGGCTTGTCCAACGAGACGAACATGATCCGCGCAGAGAAGCGGCGAAGCTCCGCCAACGCGAGCAGGCCGTCCAGCTCGCGGCTGGAACGAAGCTCGACGGCGTGCACGCCCGCGCTCCGCTGCGCCTCGCTCGCCACAGACTCGACCGAGGTGACGACGACCGCCCCCCGGGCCCCGCGCTCTCGCGACAAGGGTTCCGACGTGGCCGAGCGCCGAGGTGTTGAGGTCGCTGTCATCGTCGGGAAAGACGAGGACGTACAGACCGTCGTCGATGGCGTACCTCCGCTGAAGCGCGCGCCAGAGCCCACGCCCGCGCCACGCGGAGAATATCCGAGCCACGATCACGAGTGCCTGACCAGGAGCGTCTGACCTGAGGTCATGTGCACCGGGGTAAAACTCGCGCCCAGATCGGAATCGAGGAACTGCTCCAAGGCCAACGCCGCGCCGATCAGTGCCGGCGTGTGCCCGGCATCCTCGCAGATCATGATGCCACCGATCGTCATCAGTGGAGCGATCCTGGTCAGCCCGGCCACCACCGCCTCATAGAGATCGACATCGATGTTCGCAACGGCGACCGGCCCCAGATCATCCGGGATGTCGTCGGTGATGATGTTCAGTTTCCTGACCGTGACCTGGTTGACTCCCGCTGCGCTCAAGGCGTCGGCGGACGGTCGCACGCCCTCAGTGGCGTGACTGTTCGCCCAGACCAGGTCGGAGCTCTCAAGCGCTTCCTTGTAGTCGAATCCCTGGAAGACGTCGAAGAACCAGAAATGCCTGGGAGGAAGCCTCTTCCTCGCCGAGTAGTCGAGCATGATCGCCCCGCTGCTTCCGCGAAAGCATCCGACCTCCACGACGCTTCCGGGCAGTCGACGCGTGCGGTACAGCGCCTGTGTCAGGTTGATGAAGTCCTGATGCGATCCGGGGTCCCAGAATTTCTCGTAGCCGTCGACGGTCTGCTCAAGCAGCGCCGCCTCCAGCGTCTCCCGCGCGACCCGATCGTCATGAACATAACCGCCGACCAGATATCCGCCGACGCCGAGATACCTGACCCCATGTTCGGTCGCCCAGGCGATGACCTCGAATCCATCCTGAGCGTGCTCAACGGCATACATGACGAACGGTCGGCGGCCCGCTGCCACCTTCGCCTCGAGCGCGTCGATCGCCTCGCTCACGACCACCGTCTCGGCGTTGCTGATCGGCACGACCGCGCCCAGCTTCGTGAAGAAGTCCGGATCGATCACCAGGCACGGCCATTCTCCGCGATCCAGCGCCTGCTTGGCCGCCGCGTCGGCCTCGGTCAGCGCGGCCAGATAGTTGATTTTGCTGTGGAAAAGAGGCATTCGGCTACGACCGGGGAGAACCCGGCGGATCATATCGTCGGATCCACTCGCACCAGAGGGCCGTAGGCCTGATCCCGCACCCCGTTGAGCGCAAGGGCGGTCACCAGACCGGAAGGCTTCGCGTCGTTGACGACGATCCGCTCTCCGAACGGGGCGTTGAAGATGATGTGGTCGTAGCGGATGCCGTGGTCGGCCAGGAACCGCGAGCGTCGCCTCGCGGTGCTCCTCGCGTGCGACTGGTGATGATCACCACCAGGTCCCCGGCGGGGATCTGCGCGAGCAGCTCGTCGGCGCCGGGCAGCAGCGTGTCCCGGCCGTCGGTCAGGTGGCCGTTGTGCTTGACGAGGGTGCCGTCGAGATCGAGGAACCAGGTGTGTCCGAGCGGGGAGAGGACGAGCTCCGTCATCGCCCGCCGGTGACTTACAACATGCGCTCCTGGAGCTTGGCGGCGCCCAGCCCGGCGACTCCAGCTCCGCCTCGAGCTCGCCGCGTCGAGCTTGCGCCGATCGCGCCACCGGGATGATTGGCGTGCAGCACGTCGACCGGCACCCCGAAGTGCTCGACCAGCGCCATGGCGAGTCCCTGGAGGACGATCAGGTTCAGCACGGTGGAGTTGTTGGGCAGGATGTTCCAGCCGTCGCCCTCATGCTCGAGCTCGATCACGACCGCGTTCTGGATCTCCTGGCGCAGGATGCTGTCGCGGTTGAAGGTCAGCAGCCACTGCTGGCAGTTCCGCTGACTCAGCAGGCGCGAGAGGTGCACCGACTCGACGGTCTCACCGCTCTTGGTGAGGATGAGGACGAGATCGCCGTCACGCACCACGCCGAGATCGCCGTGGACCGCCGAGTTGGTGTGCAGGAACGCGGCGCGAGGCCGACCGAGTTGAGCGTGCCGACGACCTTCTCGCAGATCGGGACGTTCTTTCCGAGACCGGAGAAGACGAGCTTGTTCCCGCGCTCGAGCGTGGCGATCGCGGCGCGCTCCAGTGCGGACGATCTCGCTTCGGGTCAAGGGAACGGATCGCACCCGAGAGGATGCGCAGCGTCTCTTCGAAATCGTGATTCACAGTACCTCCTCCAGGTGATAGATCCCGTTGTAGAACGCCCCACAGATGGAGTCGTAGTCCTGCCAGGCGTAGGTCGTGAGCGACAGCCAGATGACGGCGTGCAGTAGCTTGATCGTGCGGGGGTCGGCCCCGCTCAGCGCGAAGAGATCCTCTTCGAGGCTCTCCCATCCGTTCGATGCGACCGTCAGCTCGACAGCGTCCGCGTGGACGGCGAGACGGAAGTTCTTGAGGTTGAACTGGTCGTAGTTGCCGACGACCGAGTAGTAGAGCTTTGCCCAGTCGTAGTTCGGGTCGCCATACAGCTCCGTGTGCCCGAAGTAGCCGCGCGGGTCGATGAACAGCGGCTCGGTGCCGCCGCGCAGCATCAGGTTCGAGAACGTCGGGTCACCGTGGATGAACGCGAACTGCTCCACCGTCAGCGCGTCCAGGGCCCGTTCGAGGTCGCGCCGGTGGAAGTAGGGGTTGCGGCACTGCCTGCCGTTGACGACGATCGTCTCGCGATCCGCGAAGGGGATCAGGTCACGGACCGCCTTCAGCCGCTCGACGGTCTTGCCGTAGTAGGCCTCGCGGACGCTGAACGAGTCCGCAGGGGCCGACTCCAGGCCGTGGAGATCTCGAAGCGCAGCGGTGAGGTCGGCCAGCACCGCGCGTTTGTCGTCCAGCGGCAGGTCGGCGTACTCGTAGATGTTCCCGCCGTCGATCCGCTCCATCGTCAGGGGCTCGAATCCGTACAGCTGCGGGATGTTCCTGACGCCGAGCTCGAGCGCGTGCCGGTACCAGCCGGATTCGCGGCGGGCGAGCGAGCGGCCCTGCGCGTCGACCGGCTCCTTGATGAACGTGTCACCGACCACGGTGGCGCGATTGAACGGGCGCGTCTTCTCGGTGGCGAGCGTCTCGTACTCACACAGCAGGCCGAACTCGCGGGTGCCCGCAAGGCCGAGCTCGTCGTAGTCGTGGCCCCTGCTGCTGCAGCCAGCGCACCAGCTCGCCGCTGGCGGGGATGCCCGCCAGCGCGGACTTGTCCTCGAACACGAACAGGCCGGCGACGCCATGTTCACGCGAGCGTTCCTCGCTGAACCCGCCGTCCGCGTAGCTCCAGCGGCACTCGAACGTCTGGGAGATCCCCACCCAGTTGCGGTCCGCCGCTCGGGAGCTCGAACGTGTCGGGCAGGATCAGATCCGACCACACGAGCATGAACGGCTCGTCGTCGGGGAGCAGCGCGAGTGCCTGGTCGACGCCGCCGCAGGTTCCCGAACCGGCGGCGTCAACGACCTGGTAGGTGACGTCGGCGAACGCGGCGAGGTACTCGCGCAGGACGTCACGGTGGTAGTCCGCGATCACGATGAACCGCTTGTCCGGGAACCTGCGGAACAGGTGAAAGATCATCGGCAGGTTCTCTACCGGGACGAGCGCCTTCGGCTTGTTCGTGGTCAGGTGCTCCAGGCGGGTGCCCTTGCCGCCCGCCTGGACGACGATGTACTCCACGGTGCGTGATCGGCGTCGCCGGCGGAGTGCCGGGTGAGCCGTCGCCGAGCACAGCCGGTCAGCGGCCAGGCGAGCCGAGGGCAGTTCCACGAGGGTCATGCCCTGTTGATCGACCAAACGTCGAGTTGCCTTGAGAAAGTCAAGGCGCGCTGCGATCGGAGCCAGCCGGCACCCGCTACCGATGCGGGGACCCTGCGCGGCCGCCGCGGGCTACAGCCCCTCTGGGTGCAGGACGCGGTTGAACGAGTCGAGGTAGGCCTGCGAGGGCTGGGCGATCTTCTCGACGCCGCCACCGCCGCCCCAGGCGCCGTGGCCGCCGCCGGACTCGTAGAACTGACCGGCGATATCGATGATCACGTGGTCGTTGCTGGACCCGGCATCGGTGCGGTCGTAGATCGTGACGTACTGACCGGGGCCGCTGACGATGCCCGGCTGGTCGGGCAGGGTCTGCGTGTCCTGCGGGGAGCTCAGATACCCGCCGGCGTGCAGCACCGCGGAGACGAACCCGGAGCAGTCATAGCCGGCCTGCGGGCCCCAGCCGCTGTGGCCGCCGCCCCACACGTAGGGCTTGCCCAGCAGGGAGTTGGCCTGGTCGGTCATCGCCTGGACCTGGGAGGAGGCGTTGGCGTTGGTCGCCGCCGTCGTGGTCCCGAGGCCGCTCGCCCCGTCCGTCCCGGTCAGGCCGGTCGTGGAGGTGGTCGAGGAGCCGGTGAGCGCGGAGAGCAGGCTGTCGGAGAGGCCGGTGCCGGTGAGGCCGGTGTCCTGCGAGGTGTCGTCGGTGCCGGTGATGGCGCTCGTCTGGTTGGCGGCGAGCATGTTGGCGAACTGGGCGGAGTCGCTGCTCGTGGTCAGGCCCGCGCCGCCGCTCGAGCTCGCGGCCGTGCCGCTCGTCGAGCCGACGCCGCCGGACGCGAGCGTGCTGGCGAACGCGCTCGGGTCGTCGACCTCCTGCTGCAGGTTCATGATCTGATCGATCTGACCGATCGCCATCTCGAGGGACATCATTGTCTTCATCGGCACCCTGTAGGGAGCCTTGAGCGGTCGTGACCCGTCGCGGCCGGCGGCGCAGGCCGACCTCTACCCTGGGCCCCTCGTGCTGTCCGCCGCCGAGATCCTCGACCCATGCCCGTCGGATCACCGGCGACGGGCTACGAGCTGTGGCTCGCCTCCAACGGTGAGGTGCTGCGGACGCTCGACCTGGAGCTGAGCGCCGGCGGCGACGGACCGGTGACGCTCACGCCGCTGGACTTCCTCGGCCCCTACGAGCGCTCGTGGAAGCTGGAGGACCTGATGCGCACCTACAACGTGCTCAACGCGACCGCGTTCGGCGCCAAGGGGATCCCGCTGCAGAACTGGGTGATGATCGACCTCGGGCTGCTGCCCTCCGGGTTCCTGCTGATCACGCTGCCACGGGAGGCGGCCGAGCACGCGATGCAGGCCCCGGAGCGATCGGTGCACGAGCGCGAGCGGATCGCCGGCGTGCTGCCCGCGGTGCTCGCCGAGGCCGACCGGCTCGGCTACGAGGGACCGATCCCGGTCGCCGGCTACTGCGCATCCCCGACCCCGGACCGCCGCGCCTGGGTCGGCTGGTCGCTGTGCTCGGCGATCCCGGGGCTCGGCACGGTCGCCAAGGGCCTGGGGCTGCTCGCCTACGGCGCCCGGACGCTCACCGGCGTCACCCAGTTCTATGACCCGGCGCTCCGGGTGCACCGCAAGTTCGGGCCGATGCGGCTGCTGGCGGCCGTGCTCGACCTGCACCCGGTCCATCACACGATGGCCTACCGCACCGATGTGTTCGGTCCCGACGAGGAGGCCGCCGAGCCGACGCTGCTGCTCGACTCCGCGTGACCTCGACGCCCAATGGGCGCTGCAGCAGCGCCTGGACGCCGGCACGCACGAGTACTTCATCCTGTCCCCCGGCCTGGTCGAGGACCGGGTCCCGATCCTGGAGCGCACTGATCTGATGCCCGGACGCGACTGCGTGCTCGCCTTCTCAGGCGGCCTTGACACCTCCTACGCCCTCGCCGTGCTCGTCGACCGCGGCGATCGCGTCACCACGGTCACCGTCAACACCGGCGGGTTTCCCGACGCGGAGCTTGAGGCGATCGCCGCGCGCTCGGCCGAGCTGGGCGCCGTCGAGCATGTCGTCGTCGACGGGCGCGCGCGCCTGTATGAGGAGTTCGTCTCGGACATCCTGCGCGCCAACTACCTGCGCGGCGGCGTCTATCCCTCGTGCGTCGGGCGTGGAGCGGATGCTCCAGGCCGAGGAGGTCGTCAAGGTGGCGCTCGACCGCGGCGCCGAGGTGATCGCGCACGGCTCGACCGGGGCGGGCAACGACCACGTGCGGTTCGACGCGGTGGTCAAGGCGATGGCCCCGCGGATCGAGATCGCCGGGCTGATCCGCGACGAGGCGCACACTCGCGAGGAGGAGCGGGACTTCCTGCGCGCCCGCGGGATACCGGTCTCCGACATCACCGCCGAGTACTCGTTCAACTTCGGCATCCTCGGCACCACGATCGGCGGCGGCGAGACCTACGGCTCCTGGGAGTACCTGCCTGAGGAGGCGTGGCCGACGACGGTGGCGGTCGCCGACGCGCCCGCCGACCCCGTCGACCTGGTGATCGGCTTCGCGGGCGGGCTGCCCACCGGGTTCGACGTGGCGAGCGGTCCGGTCCCCGACGCGTACGCGGAGGGCTCGATCGGAGTGGCGGGCTACGACGTGCTGTCGATGCTCAACCGGATCGGCGCCTTCCACGGCTTCGGCCGCGGGATCCACACCGGTCAGACGATCATGGGGATCGTCGGCCGGCTCGGCTTCGAGGCGCCGGGAATGCTGCTGCTGATCCGCGCCCACCAGGAGCTCGAGCGCCTCGTGCTCACGCTCGCCCAGCAGAACCTCAAGGCGGGCCTCGGCACCCAGTTCGGCGACATGCTCCACGAGGGCCGCTACTACGACGGCGTGCTTGACGACATCCGTGCCCTGCTGCGCAGCGCCTCCCGCCGCGTGGACGGCGAGGTCCGCGTCCGGCTGCACCGCGGCTCGGCGGTGATGCTCGGTGCCCGCTCCGAGCACTCGCTGCTCGACGCCGGCCGCGCACTCGGGTCCACCTACGGCCATGGCTCCTCGCTGTGGACCGGCGAGGAGGCGCGCGCGTTCGCGCACATCTACGCAGTCGCCGGGATGCTCGCGCGGGGCGCGGCCGAGGACGACTGACCACGCGGGGAGCTTTATCGGTCCTCAGGACCGAAACGGCTCCCCACCGCCGGCCTCGGCCACGATCGCGCACAGCAACGACTCGAGCGTGCGCAGCTCCGCGACCCCGATCGACTCGGTGAATTGGTGCGCGTCGCGGCCGCCGCTGGCGAGCGCGACGACGTCGGTGGCCGCGCACAGGTAGTTGGCCTCCAGGGTGGCGTGGGCCTCGGCGACGGCAAATCGGGCCTCCTCGACGCGCTCGCAGGCCGCCCGCGCGAGCGCGAGAGCGCGTGAGTCGGTGGCGCCCGGGAACGGCGGCACCCCGCGTTCCCGGTCGTGCCACTCATAGGTGGCGCCATGGGCGCTGCATGCGTCCGTGATCGCGCGTTCCAGGCCCGCGCGTGCCTCTGCGATCGCCTCCTCGCTGTAACCGCGGACCTCGCCGCGCAGCATCGCGAGATCCGGGACGGAGTTCGTCGGCGTCGCCTCGATCGCCTTCCACACCGCGCTCCGTCCACCCGCTGCGCCGCCGAGCCGGTCGAGCACCGCGCCACCGGCGATCGCCGCTATCGATGCGCTGCCTCCGCCCTCCAGCCGTCCGAGCTCCATCGCCGCGACCGCCTGCGCCGCGACGGCGATCGCCGACACCCCGGCTCCGGGATCGGCGGCGGCGTGCGCGGACCGGCCGTGGACGAGGACGCTGAACACCTGCTGGCCGAGCGCCCGGGTGATCACGGTCCCGATTGCCGAGGAGCCATCGACCGAGAACGCGCAGTCGACCTCCGCGACGAGTGCCGGATCGAGCAGCGAGACGCCCATCCGGCCCGCCTCCTCGCGGCAGGTGAACGCGCCGATCACCGTCGGACGACCAGCCGGGTCGGCGGCGTGCGGTTCCGATGCCGCCCAGGCGAGCATGCGCATCACCGCCGCCACCGCCGATTTGTTGTCGGCGCCGAGGATCGTCTCCCCCGTCGAGCGGATCACCCCGTCGGCGTCGACCTCTGGCCTGATCGGCTCGGCGCCGGATTCAACCGTGTCCATATGGGCGACGAACAGCAGCACAGGCCCTCCGTCCGCTCCGGGGACCCGCGCGATCAGGTTCCCCGCGTCCGAATCGTTCTCGCGCCCGGCGCCGTCGAAGGCGGACTCGACGCCGACGGTTGCCAGCCAGCCGCGGATCGCATCGCCGACCGCCCGCTCACCCCCGCTCGGGGACGGGAACGGCCACGAGCTCGCAGAACAGCTGCTCGACTGGCGCGCCGGGGCTCAGCACCCGGCCGAACTTAGCGCGCAGACCGCCACGGCGGCTCGCGGGCGCGGCTCCGGGGCGCGCGGCTACCGCTCAGGCGCGGCGACGATCCGGTCGCCAACCGGCCCCGCAGGCCCACCCGACAGCGGAGGAGACCCCGAGATGCGTATCTGCTCAGCGGGCAGCGGCTCGGAGAACAGGAACCCCTGCCCCCATCGGCAGCCGCACAGTCGCAACAGCTCTCGCTGCGCTCGGGTCTCCACGCCCTCGGCGACCACATCGAGGTCCATGCCGTTGCCGATCGAGAGGATCGCGCGCATCAGCGCCGCGTCCCGCCGGTCGGTCTCCATGCCATTCAAGAAGCAGCGATCGACCTTGATCGTGTCGACGGGGAAGTGCTTGAGGTAACTGAGCGCCGAATACCCGGTGCCGAAGTCGTCGAGCGCGATGTGGACTCCGAGTGCGCGGATCTCCTCCAGGTTGGTGCGCTGCACCGGCCCCGGCGAGACGAAGATCTTCTCCGTGATCTCGAGCGTGAGCGCGGACCCGGGCAGCCCGGCCCCGTCGAGGATCGAGCGCACCATCTTCGCCACACCGGGCGACGCGAGCTGGAGCGGCGAGATGTTGACGGTGACGCCGAGATCGTCCGCGGGCACCATCGAGCGCCAGATCGCGAGCTGGTTGCACGCCGTGCGCAGCACGTGCTCGCCGATGATCACTATGTCGCCCGTGGCCTCGGCCACCGGGATGAACTCGCTGGGCCCGATCAACCCGAGCTCGGGATGCCGCCAGCGGGCGAGCGCCTCATAGCCGGCGGTCTCGCCCGTGGCCAGCTCGACGATCGGCTGGAAGTTGACGAGGATCTCGCCGCGCGTGACCGCCCCCGCGAGCGCGCTGCGCACCCGCGAGCGAACGGGTGTCTCCCCGGCGGTGCGCGGCACGAACATGACGACGTCGTCCTCCTGTGCGCGGGCCCGCTCCAACGAGGAGAGGGCGCGGCCGATCAGCGTGTCGCCATCGATCCCCGGACCGGCGATCGCCAGCCCGACGGTCGCCGACACCTCCATCGCCTCGCCCCGGAACGTGATCGGGTCCGAGCACACCGCGCCACGGATGCGGTGGGCGAGGTCGAGCGCCTCGGAGTGGTCCTCCAGGCGCGGGCGCAGCACCGCGAACACGTCGTTCTGCAACCGGCCGAGCACGTCCTCGATGGAGAGCTGATGGGCGATCCGCCGCACGAGCAGGTTGATCAGGTGGTCTCCGCGCATGACGCCGTGCAGCTCGCTGAGCGAGCCGAGTCGATCGATGCCGATCGCCATCACGAGCAGGTCCCCCGTGTCCTCGGCGCTCGAGAGCTGCTCGCCGTAGGAGACCGTGAGCGCGCGGTTGGGCAGCCCGGTGAGCGGGTCGTGCAGCATCTGCTGATTCAGCGACCGGCGCAGATCGAGCATCGAGCTGACCATCTGGGCGAGCTCGGAGAGGATGCGCAGTTCGCGCTCGCCCCACTCATGCGGCTCATGGTCGATGGCGCAGAGTGCGCCGACCGCAAAGCCGTCCGCGAGCACGAGGGGCATCCCGGCGTAGGCGACGACATCCAGTTCGCGGAGCGCGAGGCAGTGGCCGCGCTCCCGGTCGGCGCGCAGATCACTGATCACGAGTGGCGCGCCGGTGGTGACCGGCTCCTGGCAGAGCGAGTGGCTGAGCGGGGTCCCGCGCGCCTCGGCCCAGGGGCCGGTGATCCCGTAGGCGCTCTTCCAAAACTGGCGATCGTGGTCGATCAGCGTGATCGTCGAGACCGGGGCATCGAGCAGCTCGGCGGTGAGCGCCGTGAACCGATCAAATTCCGCCTCGGGATCGGTGTCGATGATCCCGAGCTCGCAAAGCGCTGATAGGCGTGCGTTGTCGGCGATCGCGTCCCACGACATTCAGACTGCCTCCAGTCATCGGGGGTCGGTCCCGCGCCCGGCCAGCGGGGCGGACCACGGCGAAAAGCTTCCTCATTCGCGCCACTTCGTGTCGAATGTGTCGAAACGCTGGAGCTTGAGCCCCCCAATGGTCCACTAATCGGCGAGACGTGCCACCCAATGGGTCAGGCCTGCAGGCGGCGGATCGGTCCACCTCTGCGCCAGGCGCCGATGTCATCGACGACCTGGCCGTACATCGTGCGCATCGCCGATTCCGAGACATATCCCAAATGGGGCAGCAGGACGGCGCCGTCGGTTTCCGTGAGCGGATCTCCGGCGGGCAGCGGCTCCCGGTCGTACACGTCGAGCCCCGCGCCGATCCGACCGTCCCGGAGCGCCTGAAGCAGCGCCTCGCGGTCGACGATCGGGGCTCGCGATGTATTGATCAGCGTCGCGCCGGCCTTCATCGCGGCGAGCTCGGCGGCGCCGACCAGACCGCGCGAGCGGTCGGAGAGCACGAGGTGGATCGACAGCCAGTCGGCGTGCGAGAACAGCTCATCGCGGCTCACCAGGCGAGCCCCCACCTCGGCGGCGCGCGCGGCGGTGAGGTTCTGGCTCCACGCGATCACGTCCATCCCGAACGCGCGCGCCGGCCCGACCATCTGCGCGCCGAGCCGCCCCAGACCGAGCAACCCGAGTGTCGCCCCGGAGAGGTTGACCGGCAGGCCGGTCTGCCAGCGGCCATCGCGCAGCGCGCGGTCCTCGGCGGTCACGCGCTTGGCGGTGGCCAGGATGAGCGCCCACGCGACCTCGACCGTGCTGGAGACGCCCGGCCCGCCGGGATCGTGCTCGGTGCCGCACACGACGACGCCCCGGCCGAGTAGGTGGGCGACGTCGAGCGATGCGTTGCGCATCCCGGTGGTGACCACGAGCTGGAGCTCCGGAAGCCGGGCGAGCACCTCGGCCGGGAAGCTCGTTCGCTCGCGCATCAGCACGAGCACCTGAAAATCGGCCAGCGCGCGCGGCAGCTCGTCGGCCGCCAGCGGCTCGGCGAAGAACTCGACCTCGACCTCGTCGCCGAGGGAGGACCAGTCCGCCCACTCGTGCGCGCGGCGCTGATAGTCGTCAAGGACCGCGACGCGGATCACGGCCTCCGATGTTCCCAGAGACCGCCCCGCCGGGGAGCGCGCCCCTGCGCACGCTCCCCGGAGGCCTCAGCCGAGGATCAGCCGACGGTCGTCGAGGTTCCGGCCTCTCTGGTGAGGTCGGGTCCGAGCGTTGCGGTCGCGTGGATCGTCGCGTTGATGTTCGGCGAGTCGGACGCCGGGGTCACCGAGAACTGCGCAGTGAGCGCGGTTCCCGGCGCGACGTTCGTGAATGACGCGCGCCCGACCGGAGTGGCCGTCCAGCCCTGTGGCACCTGCAGCGCGAGCGTGGCCCGCGGCAGCGTCTGGGTCCCGGAGGCGGTGAGGTTCACCGTCACCGTCGACGGCGAGCCCGGCGTCATGTTCGCCGGAGCGCTCACCGACACCTCGCGAGAGCCGGCCGTGGTGGCGAGCGTGAAGCTCCCCTGCAGCGGCAGGTCCGCGAGCGCCGAGGAGTCGCCCACGTAGACGCCATATGTGCCCGGGCTCTGCGACCACCCGTTCGCGCTCGTATCCCACCACTCCTCATCCTGCGGGGTGACCTTGAACGTGACCTGGGTCGACTGGCCGGCGCCGAGCGTCACCCGCTGGTAGCCGGCGAGCTGACGCGGCGGCTCACCCGCCGCTGACGGATCGGCGAGGTAGAGCTGGGCGACGTCCGAGCCGGCCCGCGAGCCGGTGTTCGTGACCGTCGCGGACACCGTCGCGTCCCCGCCCGGCTGCGCGGGCGCCTGCACCTGCAGGTTCGAGTAGCCGAACGTGGTGTAGGACAGCCCGTAGCCGAACGGGAACAGCGGCGCGATGTTCTTCTGGTCATACCAGCGGTAGCCGATGTCCAGCCCCTCGGAGAACTGCACCTGGCCATTCACGCCGGGGAACTGCTGCGGCGTGCTCGCCGGGACCTGCGAGAGATTCTGCGGGAAGGTGACCGGCAGATGGCCGCTCGGATTGACCTTGCCGAACAGCACATTCGCGAGCGCCGTCCCGTTCGTCTCGCCGGGATAGAACGCGTCGAGCACCGAGCTCACCGACCCGAGCCACGGCATCGTGACCGGCGCACCCGCGTCGATCACGACGACGGTGTGCGGGTTGGCGGCGGCGACCTTGGAGATGAGCTCGTTCTGCGCCGACGGCAGCGCGAGCCCCAGCCGGTCCGCGGCCTCGGTCTCGGTGTCGTCGGAGACGACGACGACCGCCGTCTGGGCGGACTTCGCCGCCTTGACCGCGGCTGAGATGTCCGACGCGAGCATCGACGGCGTGGCCCAGCCGAGCTGCGAAGAGCCGCCGCTCAGCCCGATCGTGTACTGGGTGCCCTTGGTGAGATGGACCGCCACCGAGTACGTGCTCTGCGGCGGCGTGCCGGGGTTGTCGAGGATCTGCTTGCCGTTCAGCGTGAGATAGCTCGCCGTGTAGTACGGGTACGGGTTGGTGTACGCGAGCACGTAGGTTCCGGTTTCCGGCGCGGTGAGCGTGCCGGTGTAGCTGCCTCCGAACGGAGTCGGCGCGTACGCCGGGGTGATGTCCGAGATCGTCGGCAGCGATGCATCGGTCGGCAGCCCCGGGGTGTAGGTGAGATGCGTGCCGGCCTTCACCGCGCTCTCCAGTCCCTGCAATGGCGTGACCGTCTTCGAGGGCAGGACCTGCGCCGAGCCGCCGCCTCCGTCGGTCGGGCTCGCCTGGGCCGACGGCCCGATCACCGCGACGTTCCCGCCGTTCTTCGCTGCCAGCGGCAGCGTCGCGCCGGCGTTCTTGAGCAGCGTGGTGCCGGCTTCGGCAACCTTGGTGGAGACCGCCACATGAGCGGGGCTGGTGACAACGCTCGACGTGTTCCCCGTGGGCGGGGCGTCGAACAGGTTGAAGCGGAACATCTCGGTGAGCTCACGCGAGACCGCCGAGTTGAGGTAGGACTGCGGGATCGAGCCGTTCTGGATGGCGGTCTCGAGCGCCTGCCCGAAGTAGGTGTCCTCGGGCTGCTCCTGGTCGGTGCCGTCGACGATCCCCTGGGTCGAATGCAGCGCGCCGTAGTCGGAGGTGATGAACCCGGGGAAGTTCCAGTCCTGCTTGAGGACGTCGTTCTCCAGGTAGTCGCTCTGGCAGGCGTACTGCTCCTGCTGTGCGCTTGCCACCGGCGCGTCGGGGATCGTGAACGACGCGTAGGAGCACATGACGGACGCCGGGTCTGCTCGGTGCACGACCAGGTTGAACGCCTTCAGGTAGATCTCCTGCAACGTGCGCTCGGACATGACCTCGTCGTCCTGCGGGGTGTTGCGGTTGGTCTCCTGGTTGTAGTCGTCGTAGTGCTTGAGCTGGTCCAGATCGCCGGTCGCCTGCAACCCTTTGACCTCGGCGGTGCCGAGGTCGCCGTTGAGATACGGATCCTCGCTGTAGGCCTCGAATGAGCGGCCCCAGCGCGGATCGCGGTCCAGATTGATCGTCGGGCCGAGATCGACGGCGGCGCCCTTGCCCCACTCCTCGGAGCCGACCACGGCGCCGTACCGGCGCGCGAGGCTGTTGGAGAACGTCGCCGCGAGGGTGACCCCGGCGGGCAGCTGAGTCACACCGGTGAGCCCGTCGCCGACGCCGTTGGGGCCGTCCTCCTCGCCCAGCTGCGGGATGCACAGGCTCGGGATTGCGGGCTCGTAGAAGACATATGGCGGGTTGCTCGACTGGTGACCCTCGACGAGGTCGATCTCGTCGGCGAGTGACATCTGCGACATGAGCTGCGAGACGCGCGTCTCGATCGGCTCGGAGTCGTTCAACCAGGGGCAGCTGGCAGTGGATCCGGTCGCGGTCGCCGCGTGGGCCCTGGTGGAACCCGCCGACGCGGCGGCGGGCATCGCAACGCCGACCATGCATGCCGCGGCGAGCGATGCCGCGAGCGTCTCGCGGATGCGTAGATCCATCGTCTCTCTCCCTTTGTGAGCGTCGCGGCGGCGCCTGGATCGGCCGCCGCGCCGCCTTTGGTACCCGTGGGAGCGACGCGCGAAACGGATCAGACCCCGCGCAACATCCCGCCATCGACCGCCAGCGCCGTGCCCGTGATGTAGGCGGCGCGGTCGGAGCACAGGAAGGCCGCGGCGGCGGCCATCTCCTCGGGTCGCCCGAGGCGGCCGGTGGGAACGTTGCGAGCGGCGACCTCCTCGGCGGCCTCCAGCGAGCCGTACAGGTCGCTGAGGCGCTCCGTCGCGATCTGCCCGGTGAGCAGCGTGTTGATCGTCACCCCGTCGCCGGCCACCGCGCCCGCGAGTGTCTTGTAGGCGGCCAGTGCCGCCGAGCGCTCCGCGTTGGACAGCGTGAGCACGGGGATCGGCTCCCGCACGGACGTCGACGCGATCCCCACGACCCGTCCCCAGCCTCGCTCGCGCATCCCGGGCACCACGAGGCCGAGCAGCGCCATCGGGGATTCGACGAGCGACCGGTGCGCGGCGCGCCACTGCTCGGCGGAGAAGCCAAGCGGGTCCGGGCCGGAGGGCGGGCCGCCGGTGTTGGTGATCAGGATGTCGATCGGGCCGATCTCCGCGGTCACCGACTCGACCAGAGCGGGAGCAGCGTCGAGATCGTTGGAATCCCAGCCGTACCCCGCCGCCGCGCCGATCTCGGCCGCGGCAGCCGCCGTGCGAGCCGAGTTCCGGGCGGTGATCGCGACCCGGGCGCCCTCGGCGATCAGCTCCTGCGCGACCGCGCGACCGATGCCCCGAGTCGCGCCGCACACGAGCGCGACTCGGTGTGAGATCCCGAGGTCCATCAGCTCACGTGACGCGGCGTGGAGCGCAGATCAGTCATCGGCGGGCGGGCGGGCGAAGACAATCCGCTTCAGCTCGTCACGCGTCTGGCCCGACAGGCGCATCGCGGTCTGGAAGCCCTCGCGCCCGACGTCCCCGGAGTCGAGCGCCCGGCGCAACTCGTCCAGCAGCGGGCGCTCATCGTCGGAGACCTGGTCGGGGCTGCCGTCGACGAGGATCAGATGGCGGGGCCGGCGCGCGGCATGCGCAGGACGCACGAAACGCTCGCGGTTCTCGGCCTCCAACCCCTCGACGGGGACCACGATCGACTGACGGGCGGCAAGACGCTTCTGGACGGCCGCGTCGAGCAGTTCGGCGGCCTTGTACCCGAGCTCGTCCTCGGCGACGCGGCCCTGCAGCAGAGCGCGCACCTTGGCCAGCGACAGCACGACGCCGCGCTCCTCCACCACCCGGTCGGCGAACCTGTCCAGGGCGACGGCGGCAGGACCGGCGATGATGACGATCGACCCGGGCGAGTAGCGCATGCGGTCCGTCGGCCGCAGGACACGGCACTTCTCGGAGATGTCGACGGGACGCGGGGGCGCGCCGTCGCGGCGCGGGCGCTCCGAGGACCAACCGGTGCGTTCGTCGGCGCCGATCTTGACGCTACGTGTGGAGGGGTTCTCGGGCATGCCCCCATCATCGCCGACCGGGCGGCGTTCTGCACGCCCATGCCGCAACGTGTGCGGAGCCTGACTGGTCGGTCCTCCCGCGGTCCGGACGGGCTCACTAGGGTGCCGGTGATGGCCGGACCGCTCCCACCGGTGCCTGCCGCGAGCGCGGCGGCGCCTGCATCGAGCGGCGCACGACCGCGTCTGCTCGTCCTCGGGATCGCGCTGCTTGCGGTCAACCTGCGCCCGGCGGTGGTGGCGGTCGCGCCGCTCACCTCGCGCATTCGTGCGAGCACCGGCCTGAGCACGGCGGGCGTCAGCCTGCTCACCACGCTGCCGCTGCTCTGCTTCGGCGTGTTCGCGCTCGTGGCGCCTCGGCTCGGCCGGCGCGTCGGCCTTGAGCGGGCGCTGGCGGTCGCGATCACGATGCTCGTCGCCGGGATCGCGATCCGCCTGATCCCGGGCGACGGCCCGCTGTTCGCCGGCTCGGCGCTCGCCGGCGCCGGAATCGCGATCGAGAACGTGCTGCTGTCGGGCCTCGTCAAGCGCGACCTCTCCCATCGCACCGGGCTGATGATGGGGCTCTACTCGGTGATGCTCTCGACCGGGGCAACCGCCGCCGCGGGCCTCACGGTCCCGCTCGGCGACGGCCTGCACCTCGGTTGGCGCGGAGCGCTGGCGCTCTGGGGGATCCCCGCCGCCGTCGCCGCGCTGGTGTGGCTCCCGGTTGCCCTGCGCGGGCACACCCCCGCGGCGGACGCCCCCGGCCGCACGCCCGCGGCCGCGGTCTGGCGCTCCCGCCTGGCCTGGTGGGTGGCGGCCTACATGGCCTGCCAGTCGGTCATCTTCTACTCGCTCAACGCCTGGCTGCCGACGCTGCTGCAGGACCACGGCGTGAGCCCGACCACCGCCGGCGGGATGCTCGCCGTCTTCAACTTCACCGGGATCGCCGCGGGATTGACGATGCCCTCCTGGGCGACGCGCCTGCCCGACCAGCGGCGGCCGATCGCACTCACCGCGGGCGCGTTCCTGGTCGGGCTCGTGGGCCTGCTCGTGGCTCCGCGCGCGGGCGCGTGGGGCTGGATGGTCGTGCTCGGCGTCGCCCAGGGGGCCGGCATCAGCCTCGGCCTCACCCTGTTCGTCCTGCGCACACGCAGCGCAGCGGTGAGCGCCGAGCTCTCCGGAATGGCGCAGACGATCGGCTACCTGGTGGCAGCGCTCGGGCCGCTGTCGGTCGGTGTGCTGCACGGCCTGGAGGGCGGCTGGACGGCCGGCCTGCTGGAGCTGCTGGCCGTGGCGTGCGTACTGCTGGTCGCGGGCTGGGCCGCGGGTGCGGACCGGGCGATCGAGGGTGGTGCGCCGCGGCGGGCGGACGGGCCGCTGGTGCGCGGCGGCAGCTGAGCCGCTGGTGCGCGGCGGCAGCTGAGCCGCTGATCCCGTGCTTCGCCGTCGCCCGCACTCGCTCATGGGCGCCGCGTGCGTCCGGGAACTTCCGACACATCAAGGGCCCGGACGCGGGCGCTGTGTCGATCGTTCCCGGCCCCCGGGGACTTCCGACACAGCACGCGTCTTCGGGGCTCAGATGTGGCGATTGGTCCCGCCTGCCGCCCGAGCGCGCCCCAGCCCGCCCAGCCCGCGTCTGCCCGCGTCTGCCCGCGGAGGTCCGCCGAGGCCCGCCGAGACGCCGAGCCGCCGCGACGCGCGAGGCCGGGGCCGTGCTGCCCCCGCCGACTCTTGGGGGCTTCACACCGCGAGGAGGGTCACGAGCTTCCCGGAGTGGCGCCGCCGTTCCGGTGGCAGCACCCCGTCTCGGACGGGGGCGGGACGTCCAGCGTCGGGTTGCGGTCGAAGAAGCCAACCGGCTCCAGGCGGAAGCCGGCCCTGCTCATCGGCATGATCGGCCAGTCCTCCGGGCGCACGAAGTGGGTGACGCCGATCGTGTACCAGAGCACCACGTCCTCGCCCTCCAGTGGACGGTCCGTGCTCCACACGGGGAGGCCGTCGGGCTCATCGCGCCCGTACGGGTATGCGCCCGCCGGGAAGCGCTCCGAAGCGCGATACGGGGTCACCCACAGCGTGTGGGCCGCGAACCCGGCGCGGCGGGCGACGCTGGACTCCGGCTGGGCGAGCAGGGTTGAGGTCCCGTGACCAGGCACCAGGCGGTAGGCCGTGGGCCGGCCGTTCGCCCCCAGACGCGAGCTGCTCACGGTCCATACGCGCGCGGCGCCGTCGTCGGCCCGCCGCCGCGCCTCGGCCTCGGAGCGCAGCGGCGTCACCACGGGAGCGAACGCGTTGCCGAGCGGATTGTCCGGACCGGCCGGGACCGCGGCAGCCTGCACCTCATAGACCGAGTTGGCGGTGCCGTCGACGTCGAGGTCGAGCCGAAAGCAGAACAGGTGCTGGTGATGGGGGGCCGCGAGGCCGTTGTCGATCAGGTTGGACCCAGTGGGCGCGCGATCAGGCGCCACCGCGATCGTGGAGACGATCCCGTGCAGCTGCACCTCGACCTCGATCGTGCCGTCGAGCCCGAGGTACCAGCGGAACGCATACTCGTAGTTGCCGACCGTCGCCATCGCGTTGACGACGAAGCGCCGCCCCCGACGGGTCTCGACGTGACCGGTCGCATGGTCGGTGTGCTTCCAGAGGATCCCGGCGTCCTCCTCGTGCAGACAGATGGCGTTGGCGATCCGCTGCGGCTCCCCGCGGTGGTCGGAGAGCCACGCATCGAGGTAGGTGATCTCGCCCAGGCAGTCGCAGCCGAGCTCCAGCGAGTTGATCGAGGCGCCGAGCCCGTACTCGCCCGCATCGAAGTACGTGCGCCAGTTGTGCATCGGGTCGCTCTCGCCGTAGGGGACGATCATCTCCGGACACGAGCCCCGGTGGAGAACGGGCCGGTCGTCGTACCGCACGTCGTGCAGCACGAGCCCCTCCTGCGGATCGATCGACGGGACGAACGTCCAGCGGTGCCAGCGCACCTCGCCGCTCTCCACGACGAACGACACGCCCTCGGGCTGGGTGATGGAGAACGGGCGCAGGTCCTCGCGCGGCGCCACCACGCCCGCCCTGTAATCGCCGTCGGCACCCGGGATCGGCCGGCGCTCGCCCTCCTCGATCTCGAGCACACGGTGCGCATCGAGGTCGACAAACGCGATCAGGTGCTCGATCGGCCGGGCGTAGGCATTGTCGAGCGGATCGCGCTTCAGATAGGCGACGGCGCGGCCGAACCGATGTTCCGCCTCCAGCGGGTGGCCGAACGAGCCGCTCGGCAGCACATCGATCTGCACCAGCGCGAGATCCTCGACGCCCCGCGCCCGCAGCGCCTCGACGACCCGCGGGTCCTCCAGCACGCATGCGGCGGCCTGCTCATAGTCCTCAGGGGTGATCGGCGGTCGCGCACCCGGCACCGCCTGGCGGGCCACCACCTCACCGGCCCCAAGCTCCACGACGACCTCCTCGATCCCGTCCGGGCCCGCGAGCACGACGAGCGCCTCGCGAACCGGGGCGTCCCCGGAACCCGCGCGCCAGGCGAGGTAGACCTGCTTGTCGGGCTCCCGCCGTGCGCAGCTCACTATCCGAGCGCCGTCGGCGCCGGCGAGCGCCGCGCGGGTCGCGACCCGAACCTCATCGCCTGTCATCGGGGACATGGGGTGCACGGTCATGGTGGGCGCGTGGGGCATGACCGGAGATCATCGCCGCTCGCAGGCCCGTCCTCAATCGCAATCGGCGGGCCGACGGTTCGGCGTGGCCGATGAGCCAAACAAGTTCGACGGTCGAACAATCGCTGGCACGCGCCTCCTCGGTGCTCGAGCGCTCCTCCACGGAGCTCAATCTCGCTCACTACCGCGTGTTGTCCGCCGTCGCGTCCGGTGAGGAGCGAGCGTCGCACGTCGCCGCCAAGCTGGCGCTCGGCCGCCCGGCGATCAGCGCAGCAGTCGAGTCGCTGACCCAGCGCGACCTGCTCACCCGCTTCGGGGTCGACGGCGACCAGCGCGTCGCCGGGCTCCGGCTCACGCCCGCGGGCGAGCGGCTCCTCGCCGAGGTCGAGACCGAGATGCGCGATCGGCTGCGGGACCTGTGCCGGCGCACGCCGGACGGAGACGCGCTGCTCGCGTCACTCGTCTGGCTCGGCCGTGCGCTCGACGAGCGACGCGGGGAGCGCTGGGCGCAGCGCGCACACGCACGGACCGGACCGGCCGCGCACCCCGGGGCCACCGGGTGAGCCCCGAACAGGACGCCCCGGCACAGCTCGGCTGGATCCGCCGCCTGTGGGGCTACGTCACCCACCGCCGGCGCGGCCTGCGCGCAGCGGCTGGTGGCCACCTACTTCCCGTTCGTGCAGATGCTGTCCGGCTTTGCCGGGGTGATCGTGCTCGGCGTCGGCGCCGGGCTGATCCACGACGGTCGCCTCACCCCGGGTGCGCTCGTCGCGTTCGTGCTCTACATCGATCTGTTCTTCTCCCCGATCCAGCAGCTCTCACGGGCAGGGCAGCGCCAACTGCTGGCCCTCGCCCGGGCACAGCTGGTCGATCCCGCGATCCTGCTGCTCGACGAGGCGACCTCCAACCTCGATCTGGTGACCGAGGCCCGCGTCAACGAGGCGATGGCCCATGTCTCGCGGGGACGAACGACGATCCTCATCGCCCACCGGCTCCAGACCGCCCGGTACGCGGACCGCATCGTCGTACTCGACTCCGGTCAGGTGGCGGAGGTCGGCGACCATGACGAGCTCGTCGCCGGCGCGGGCCGACGCGCACCTCGCAGGCGCGGCACGCGCTCTCGCCGCAGTCCGTACGACCGACACCGGGGGTTTTCTGCGGATGCCCGTCCCACCCGGCGGCTGGGAGGCTCCGTATCACTCCGGCAAGAAACGAGGACCGCGTGAGTCCACATCATCTGTTCGCAGATGCCTGCCCTTCACAACTTCTGTACGTCGCCCCGGGAGTTCTTCATGTCGCGTTGACGACGCCGCACCCAGGATGAGTGACATGGACATTGTCGCAGTCATCCTCGGAGTGATCAGCTTCGCACTCCTCTACGCGTTGCTCGAGGGGATCGACCGCATATGAGCGGCGCTGACCTGTTCGGGCTGATCGTCTCGGCGATCGTGTGCCTGTACCTCCTTTACGCATTGCTCCGCGGAGAGCGGTTCTGATGACCGTCTTCGGCTGGATCACGATCTTCGGCTTCGCCGCGCTGCTCACCGCACTTGCGCTGCCGCTGGGCCGTTACATGGCCGCCGTCTACACGAACGGTCACACGTGGCTCGACCCGGTCCTCGGCCCGGTCGAACGCCTGATGTACCGGGGCTTCGGCGCCGACCCTGAACAGGGCCAGGACTGGAAGGCATACGCAAAGTCGCTGCTGTGGTTCTCGCTCGCCGGCTGGGTCCTGCTCTATGTGATCCTGCGCACGCAGACGTTCTGGGATTTCACCGGGCTGAACCCGCTGCACTACCACTCCGCGCCGTGGAATGTGACGTTCAACACGACGTCGTCGTTCCTCACCAACACCAACTGGCAGTACTACGGCGGCGAGACCACGATGAGCTACTTCAGCCAGATGGCGGGGCTCACCGTGCAGAACTTCCTCTCCGCAGGCGTCGGCATCGCCGTCGCGGTCGCGCTGATCCGCGGCATCGCATCGCGCAGCGGCAAGTCGCTGGGCAACTTCTGGCAGGACATCATCCGCACCTGCCTGTACATCCTGCTTCCGCTGTCGATCGTCGTCGCGCTCGCCTTCGTCTTCCAGGGCTCGATCCAGAACTTCACCACCTATCTGTTCGCCCACGGCCTGACGAATGGCGGCGCCCAGCACATCGCCATGGGACCGGTCGCCTCCCAGGAGGCGATCAAGGAGCTCGGCACCAACGGCGGGGGGTTCTTCAACACCAACTCCTCCCACCCGTTCGAGAACCCGACCGGGTTCACCAACCTGCTGGAGATGCTCGCGGTGCTCATCATCCCCGCCGGCCTCGTCTTCACCTTCGGCCGCATGGTCGGCGCCAAGCGCCAGGGGTATGCGATCTACGCGACGATGATGGTGATGTTCCTGGGCGCGGTGATCGTCTGCTACATCGCGGAGGCGCACGGCTCACCGGCGCAGCACGCGGCCGGAATTCACACCTCAGGGATCGCGCATTCCGACGGCGGCAACCTCGAGGGCAAGGAGCAGCGCTTCGGCATCGCCGGCTCCGCGCTGTTCGACGTCGTCACCACGGTCACCTCCTGCGGAGCGGTCAACAGCGCGATCGAGTCCTTCACCGGCATCGGTGGGGCGATCCCGTTTGCCAACCTGTCGGCCTCGGAGACGATCTTCGGCGGCGTCGGCACCGGGCTGTACTCGATGCTCCTGTACGTCCTGCTCGCCGTCTTCCTCGGCGGGCTGATGGTCGGGCGCACCCCGGAGTACCTCGGGAAGAAGATTGAGGCGCGGGAGATCAAGCTCGTCGCCATCGGGCTGCTGCTCACCCCGCTGGCGGCCCTGTTCTCCACCGCCCTGGCGGTCGCCTCGCACGCAGGCCGAGCATCGATCTCAACGCTCGGCAGAGGCCCGCAGGGGTTCTCGGAGACGCTGTACGCCTACCTCTCCCAGGCGAACAACAACGGATCGGCCTTTGCGGGCTACACCGGTTTCATCCAGCCGAACGCCGGCAACCTCGGCTCGCACGGCGTCACCTTCGCCGATCTGCTCGGTGGGTTCACGATGCTGTTCGCGCGGTACGGCCCGATTCTGTTCACGCTGGCGGTCGCCGGGCTGCTCGCCGGCAAGCGCGTGAGCCCGCCAGGCCTGGGGACGATGCGCACCGACAACCCCACGTTCGTGGTGCTGCTGATCGGCGTGATCATCCTCGTCGGCGCGCTCACCTTCTTCCCCGCACTGCTCCTCGGACCGGTCGTCCAGGGCCTCACCGGACACCTCTACTAGCCATGAAAAAAGACATTCGCACCGCCATCACATCGATACTCGGGTTGACGCTGGTCCTCGGCATCCTCTACCCGCTCGTGATCACCGGGATCGCGCAGGGCGTGTTCCCCGGCAATGCCAACGGGCAGCTCGTCTACCGGCACGGAAAGCTCGTCGGCTCCAAGGAGATCGGACAGCAGTTCACCAACCTCGTGCACACGAGGTCCGGGAGGGTGAAGCTGGCCGACGGCGAGCCGGTCACCACACCGGACAAGCGCTACTTCCAGACCCGACCCTCGGGGACGGTGCCCGCGGACAACGCGGCCGCCACGGCATTCGCCAACTACGGGCCGAACGACAAGGTGACCGAACAGGCGATCGCCGCCAATGCCACTGCCTACCTGTCACTGAACAGGCCCTACGACCCCTCGCTGACGCTGTCCAAGGTCCCGGTGGACGCGGTCGACACCTCGGCCTCGGGCGTCGATCCCGACATCTCGCCGGCCAACGCCTCGATCCAGGCCCACCGCGTCGCCGCGGTGCGTCACCTGCCGCTGTCCACCGTGATGGCACTCGTCCACCGCTTCACCGGCGGACGCGGCCTCGGGTTCTCCGGTGAGCCATCGGTGAACGTGATGGAACTCAACCTCGCGCTCGACCGCGCACATGCCTAAGGAACTGTCATGAGCACCACCACCATCGACACCCAACCCACCCCGCCGGCCTCCTCAGGCTCCGGCGGTCGGCAGTCCGCGTCGCTGTTCTCCGGTGAGCTCCTGCGCCGCGCGCTGCTGGACAGCCTCGTCAAGCTCGACCCGCGCGTCCAGATCCGCAACCCGGTGATGTTCGTCGTCGAGATCGGCGCGCTGATCACCTCGGTCACGTGGGTCATGCAGCTGGCCGGCGACGACTCGCTGTCAGGCGGTCAGCCCGGCTGGTACTCGCTTGTGATCGCTGTCTGGCTGTGGCTGACGGTGGTGTTCGCCAACCTGGCGGAGGCGTTCGCCGAGGGACGCGGGCGTGCTCAGGCCGACACGCTGCGCTCGATGCGCAAGGACACGGTCGCGACGCTGCGGGACGGCACCCGCAAGGCGGCCGCCGAACTCTCCAGGGGTGATGTCGTCGTCGTGCCGGCGGGCGAGCTGATCCCCGGCGACGGGACCGTGATCGAGGGGATCGCGTCGGTCGACGAATCGGCGATCACCGGTGAATCCGCGCCGGTGATCCGCGAGTCCGGCGGCGACCGCTCCGCGGTCACCGGCGGCACCCGGGTCCTGTCGGACGAGATCATCGTCGAGATCACCCAGGAGCCCGGTCACTCATTCATGGACCGGATGATCGCCCTGGTCGAGGGCGCCGAACGGCGTAAGACGCCGAATGAGATCGCGCTCAACATCCTGCTCGCCGGCCTGACCCTGATCTTCATGATCGTGGTGGCGACCCTGCGCCCGTTCGGCCTGTTCGCCCACACGAACATCTCCGACACCAGCCTCATCTCGCTGCTGGTGGCGCTCATCCCGACGACGATCGGAGCACTGCTGTCCGCGATCGGCATCGCCGGCATGGACCGACTGGTCCGCCGCAACGTGCTCGCGCTGTCCGGGCGGGCGGTCGAAGCATCGGGAGACGTCGACGTGCTGCTGCTCGACAAGACCGGCACGATCACGATCGGCAACCGGCTCGCCTCCGAATTCGTCCCCATGCCCGGGGTCAGCGAGGCCGAGCTCGCCGAGGTCGCGCAGCTCTCCTCGCTCGCCGACGAGACGCCGGAGGGCCGCTCGATCGTCGTGCTCGCCAAGCAGTACGGAATCCGGGAACGTGATCTCAATGGGAACGCGGAATTCGTGCCGTTCACGGCGCAGACGCGGATGAGCGGCGTCGACATCGACGGCCACCAACTGCGCAAGGGCGCCGGGGACGCGGTGATCGACTTCATCACCGAACACGGCGGTCGCGCCCCGGACGAGCTGCGCGCCGCGCTGGATCGCATCGCGCGTGAGGGCGGCACGCCCCTCGCGGTCTCTCGCGACAGCCAGGTGCTCGGCGTGATCTACCTGAAGGACACGGTGAAGGAGGGAATGCGCCAGCGGTTCGACCAGCTGCGCGCGATGGGCATCCGGACGATCATGATCACCGGCGACAACCGTCTCACCGCGGCGAAGATCGCCGAGGAAGCCGGCGTCGACGACTTCCTGGCCGAGGCGACTCCCGAGAACAAGCTCGCACTCATCAGGGAGCACCAGGGACAGGGGCGCATGGTCGCGATGACCGGCGACGGCACCAACGACGCACCCGCACTGGCGCAGGCCGACGTCGGCGTGGCGATGAACACGGGCACCCAGGCCGCGCGGGAGGCGGGGAACATGGTCGACCTCGACTCCAATCCGACGAAGCTCATCGAGATCGTTGAGGTCGGCAAGCAGCTGCTCATCACCCGCGGAGCGCTCACCACGTTCTCGATCGCCAACGACGTCGCCAAATACTTCGCGATCCTGCCGGCGATCTTCCTGTTCACCTGGTCGGCGCATCACGGCGCCCAGGGGCCGCTGCACGTCCTCAACGTCATGCACCTCGGCACGCAGCGCTCGGCGATCATCTCCGCCATCGTGTTCAACGCGATCGTGATCCCACTGCTGATCCCGATCTCACTCAAGGGCGTCTCCTACCGGCCGGTTGGCGCCACCTCGCTGCTGCGACGCAACCTCCTCATCTACGGGCTCGGTGGACTGATCGCCCCGTTCATCGGGATCAAGCTCATCGACCTCGTCGTCCACGGACTGCTCGGCGCATGAGCGATGACCCGTCCCGGGGTCACCACAAGGTCTTCCTCGGGATGGCCGCCGGCGTGGGCAAGACCTACCGCATGCTCCAGGAGGGGCGAGCGGAACTCGAGGCCGGACGCGACGTCGTGATCGGCTACCTCGAACCCCATGGCCGCGCCGAGACGACTGCCCAGGCCGCCGGGCTCGAGGTCGTCCCCCGGCGCGAGCTGACCTACCGCGAAACGGTCCTCTCCGAGATGGATGTGGAGGGGATCCTCCGCCGCGCGCCGGAACTCTGCCTGATCGACGAGCTCGCTCATACCAATGCCCCCGGTGCCGGGCACGAGAAGCGCTACGAGGACGTGGACACCGTGCTCGACGCGGGGATCGACGTGTTCTCGACCGTCAACGTCCAGCACCTGGAGTCGCTATCGGATCAGATCGCCGATCTCACCGGCACGCGCGTGCGGGAGACGCTCCCCGACCGAGTGCTGGCAAGCGCCTCCGAGGTGATGCTGCTCGACATCACGCCCGAGGCGCTGCGCGAGCGGCTGCGCGCCGGCAAGATCTACCCGGCCGAACGAGTCGACACCGCGCTGGCCAACTTCTTCACGCCCGCCAACCTCACCGCGCTGCGTGAGGTCTCGTTGCGCCAGGTCGCCGAGGGAATCGAGGCGCAGCGCAATCCGCACGGGACGATCGCCGAGGGGCCGCCCACCGAGGCGCGCCCGGGCGGCGAGCGCGTCTTCGATACCACCGCGCCATGGGCGATCGGGGAGCGGCTGCTCGCGCTCGTCACCCCGCGGCCCGAGTCGCAGCGGATCGTGCGGCGCGCCTGGCGCTCCGCGCAGCGACTCGGCGCGGAGCTCGATGTGCTGTGGGTGGCAGCCGACGAGCCCGACGCCGCGCAGTCCGAGCAGCTCGGGGCCCTGCGGAAGCTGTGCAGCGTGCTCGGTGCCCACCTGCTCGTCGAGTACGGCGACGACGTCGCCGCCGTCGCCCAGCGCGTGGCCCGCGAGCGCGGTACCACGTATGTACTGATCGGCGCCCCGGCCCCTCGCTCGATGCTGCAGCGCACCCGGACGCCGCTGCCCGACCGTCTGCTGCGGCTGCTGCCCGGAGTCGACCTGCGGATCGTCGCCGATCGCAGCCGCCGTGAGGACGGCCCGCGATGAAGGCCCCGTGGCGAGACACCAAGCCTTCATCGCCGGAGGACCGACCGGGAGCGCAGGCGCCCCGCATCCTCTTCCCGTTCATCGCCCCGGCGCTCTCCCGCCGAGCTCTCGACGCCGCGCTTCGGCTGGCGCGAGCGGAGGATGCCGTGCTGATCCCGGCGTTCCTGGCCCCGGTCCCCCGCTGGCTGCCGCTCGACTGTCCGCTCCCGCGCCAGGCCACGGCGGCGGTTGCCAGCCAGGAGGCGATCGAGCAGCGCGCGGCGAGCTTCGGCGTTCCGGTCGACGCCCGGTTGGAGCGCGGACGGACCGCACGGCACGCGCTGATGCGTGCGATCGAGTGCGAGCGCTACGACCGGATCGTGATCGCCGCCGCCGCGCCGGGAGCGCCCGGGTTCGCGCCGGATGACGTCGCCTGGCTGCTGGCACACGCCCCCGGCGAGATCGTCGTCGTACGGCCGGACCGCGAAGACGACCTGCTCGAACTCGAGGGGAACGAGCCGGAGACGACCGGGCCGACGGTCGCGATGCCCGCCGCCTTCAGCTGAGCTGTTCGAAGCGCTCCTCGACGCGTGCAACGCGCCAGTAGCAGAGTGCGATCGCCCACACGAGCACGAACAGCCCGACGATCACGAACCCGAGGAGGTTGATGTCGATCGACTCCCACCAGGTCCAGAAGCTGCCGCTGAGGTCGAGCTTCTGCACGACCAGCCCGCTCAGCTCGATCGTGCCGATCGCGAACGCGACCGCAACCGAGAGGCCGGTGACCGCGAGGTTGTAGAAGACCTTGCGCACCGGCGTGGAGAACGCCCACCCGTAAGCGACGTTCATGAACGCACCGTCGAGCGTGTCGGCCAGGCACATGCCGCCGGCGAACAGCAGCGGCAGGCTGAGCACCGCGTAGAACGGCAGCCCGGCGGCGCCCGCCGTCCCCGCGACGACCAGCAGCGCGACCTCGGTGGCGGTGTCGAACCCGAGGCCGAACAGGACCCCGACCGGATAGAGCTGGCGCGGCGTGGAGACCGCGCGCGCGACGCGGCCGAGGACGCGGTTCAGCAGGCCTCGCTCGGAGAGCCGGCGCTCGAGCGCTTCCTCATCAAAATGGCCCGCGCGCATCTGGCGGAAGATCGCGACGATGCCCGCGAGGGTCACGACGTTCAGCGCCGCGATCAGATACAGGAACGAACCCGAGACGAGCGTCCCGAGCCAGCCCATCACCGCATGCAGCGAGGACCCCGAGTCTCGCACCGGGCCCGCGAGCGCGCGAAGTCCGATGGCGAGCAGGAACGAGAGAGCGAACACGATCGTCGAGTGCCCGAGCGAGAACCAGAAGCCGGCGCTCAGCGGCCGGCGCCCCTCGCTCATGAGCTTGCGCGTCGTGTTGTCGATGGCAGCGATGTGATCGGCGTCGAACGCGTGGCGCAACCCCAGCGTCCAGGCGGTGACGCCGAGCCCGACCGTGAAGACGCCGGAGGCACCGAGCGCGTAGCGGTGCGGTGCGACGAGGCCGAGGATGATCCCGAACCCGGCGGCGTGCAGCGCGACGATCACCACCGCCATCGCCAGCACCGCCCGCTTCTCGCCGGCGGTGAGCGAGCGCCAGAATCCCCGAAGCCTGCGTCGCGGAGACCGGGAACCGCTCATCGGTCGACTGTAGAGGTCAAGCGCCGTCGGCCGCAATGTGCTCTGGCTGACCGGACGACCACGGCCGCCGATCGCAGCTAGGACTTCTTGACGTACCAGTACTGGGGATAGAACACGTCCTGGGTCATCGCCAGGAACGAGTCGCTCGTGCCGCCGATCTTGTTGCTCACCGCATCGAGCACATCGGCGCACGGCAGGAACAGCATCGGCACGTCCTTGGCCAGGTAGCTGTTGGTCGCAGTCGCGGCCGCTGCACTGTGGCCGTAGAGCGAGGCGGTGACGAGCCTGTCCGCCGTCGGATCGGAGTAGCCGCCGAAGTTCGAGGTGCCGACCGTGTTGAAGATGTTCTCCCCGGTCGGGTACGGGGAGGTGCCGTACTCACCCCAGTTGGCCATGCCCCAGTCGTTCTCGTACTTCTTGTCGGCCGAATTGGCATCGTCGTAGTTGGAGATCTCGAAGTTGAACGTCTTGGTCCCGATCGTCGCGTCGATGCCGACCCGCTTGAGGGCCGAGGCGAACGCGTCGGACTCGAGCGGAACCGACTCGCTCTCCCCGGCGGGCGTCGCCTGGAGCTGGAACTTGAACGGCGTCCCCTTCGGAATCCCGGCCCCACACTCGCCCGAGCCGCTGCCCGGCTTCTCGCAGGTGCTCTGGCCGCCCGGCACAACCTTCCACCCATGGTCCTTCAGCAGCTTGGCGGCCGCCGCGATGCTGTAGGCGTAGGTCGGCGTGCCCGCCGTCTTGGGCGTGTAGGGAGTCTGAGGGACGCTCGGCAGCGGCCCGTATGCGGCCGAAGCCGCGCCTTTGAAGATCCCCTTGATGTAGGCGGGCTCATCGATGAGGTGCGAGAGCGCCTGACGCACATACAGCTGCGAGATGATCTTGTCGAAATGGCCGGTGGCGTCATGGAAATTGAGGATGAACCCAAACGATCCGATGTTCGGATAGCCGAACACGTTGTAGCCCGCGTGGTTGAGGGCCGGAACCTCACCGAGCTGGGAGAAGTCGACCACTCCGACGTCGAGGGAGCCGGTCCGCAGCGCGTTCAGCTGCGAATCGGTCGAGGTGAACGACTCGACCTTGAGCGTGTTGTACCGGACCTTGCCCGCGAGCGTGTATCTGGGGTTGGCCTGCAATGACATCGAGCCGTTGACGGTGCTGAACGAGGTCAGATGGAACGGCCCGTCGACCGTCTTCCAGAGCGGATCGGAGGCGAGCGTGGAGAGCGTCGAGGAGGCCTTGTTGAGGTAGTCGTAGATGCGCCGCGCGACCGCCGGCTTGGTCCAATCGGTGAGGTGCGGACCGTGCGCCGAGGTGACGTTCCACACCTGGCTCGGCAGCGGCGTGAGCGCGAAGTCGAGCTGATCGCCGATCAGGTACGCCGGGTTGTAGGCGCGCTTGAACGTGAGCACGACGGTGCGCGACCCCTGGGCGGTCGCGCGGGCGAGGTTGTCGGGGAACAACCCGGGCGTGTAGTTGTCCCAGTCGGATGGGTTCTGCTTGACCGCGGCCTTCAGCAACGCGATGTCGAACAGCACATCCTGCGCGCTGACCGGCTTGCCGTTTGACCAGTTGAATCCGGACCGAAGGCGGATCGTCACCCGCTTGTCGCCGTCGGAGAACGTCGGGTGCTCGGCGCCGCTGGTCGCCCAGTTGATCTTCAGCTGGCCACCGACCTGAAGGTTGAACAACGGCACGTAGAGCTGGTCGACGAGCAGGCCGGTCCCGTCGGTCGCGTTCGCCGAGGGGACGATCGGGAAGATGTAGGTCGGGGTGTCGCCGTTGATCTGCCCCATCGTGATCGTCCCCGCGCCGGTCGGCGTCCCTGCCTGGGGCAGCGTGCCGTACAGGTCCTTGACATGGTGGCCGTTGACGGTGCCGTTGGCGTGCACGGCACCGCCGCCCTTGCTGCCGCCACACGCGGTGAGGAAGATCGCCGCGCATGAGGCGACGATGATGAGAAGGCCTGCCCGCCCACGCATGTCGTCGAGCCTAGTTCACTTTCGCGATGCTCCGGCCTTCTTCACATGGGACTAACGCGAGCCTCCGAGGCAGCGGCGACAGCGGCCTGTCCGAACGAGATCCCGCCGTCGTTCGCCGGCAGCTGCTCCGGCACCAGCACCCGCATCCCGGCATGGTCCAGACGCGCGGCGACTGACTGCAGCAGCCATCGATTCTGAAAGACGCCGCCGCTCAGGACGGCGGTGTCCGTGCCGGACGCACGGGCGATCCGTTCCAGCGCGAGCGCCGTGGCATGGCCGAGTGCCAGGTGGACGCCCGCGGCGATCGCCGGCACGTCGCCCGCGCGCTCCAGGTCGAGCGCGACCGCGCGGATGAGCGCCCGGGGGTCGAGCATCAGCATCCCGTCGCGGTCGATCAGCTCGATCTCGAAGCCGGCGACTTCCGAGGCCGCCCACGCCGCGGCCTCCAGGGCGATCGCCGTCTGTCCCTCGTAGGTCACCTCCGCGCCGAGACCACACAGCGCGCCGACGGCGTCGAGCAGCCTGCCGACGCTGCTCGTCACCGGGGACAGCTCCTCGCGTGTGGCGACCGTGCGCACGGCCCGCCATCGCTCGTCGGAGACCGCGTCGCGCAGGCGACGCGGCACCGGAAGCTCGTCCGCGAACGCCTCCTGCAGCCACACGGCCGCCATCCGCCAGGGCTGCCGGACGGCGGCCGTGCCGCCCGGCAGCCGCACCCTCCACAGGTGACCGCACCGATCGAAGCTGCTCAACCCGCCGCTCAGGAGCTCACCGCCCCATACGGTGCCATCGGTGCCGAGGCCCGTGCCGTCGTAGATCGCGCCGACCGCCGCCTCGGTCACGCCGTGCTCGGCCAGGCAGGCGGCCAGATGGGCGTGATGGTGCTGGACGGCGACGTGCTCGGTCCCGTCGCGATCGAGTGCGTAGCGGGTCGACAGGTAGTCGGGGTGAAGGTCGTGGGCGACCCTCTCCGGCGCCACCGCGAACAGCCGCTGGAAGTGACGAATGCCGTCCTGAAAGGCCCGGAGTGTCGCGTAGTGCTCGAGGTCGCCGATGTGGTGACCCACCCAGGCGTGTTCGCGGGCGGCCAGGCAGAACGTCGACTTCTGCTCGGCGCCGCAGGCGAGCAGCGGCCGCTCGGTGGGGATGGGCAGCGTGAGCGTCGAGGGCACGTATCCGCGCGATCGCCGCAGCATCACCATCCGGCGCCCGTCGGGGAGGGCGACCGCGCGCACGACGGAGTCGTCGGTGCGTGTCTCGATCGGCCGGTCGTGGAGCAGGAACAGATCGGCGATCACGCCCAGGCGCGCGAGCGCGTCCTCGTCGCTGAACGCGATCGGGTCATCGGAGACGTTCCCGCTCGTCATCACCAGGGGGAACGGGGCGTCGCCAACAAGGCGGGTCAGATCGTCAAGCAGCAGCTCATGCAGCGGCGCTGAGGGGAGCATCACGCCGAGCTCGGGAAGGCCAGGGGCAACCGACGGTGCGACGGCGGTCCGCTCCCCCGCTGTGCGCCGCCGGGCGAGGACGATCGGCCGCGCCGCGCTCGTGAGCAGCGTCTCGTCCTCCGGGCCGAGCTCGACGAGCGAGCGGGCAACGGCCGGCGATTGGGCGAGCAGTGCGAACGGCTTGTCCTCGCGATGCTTGCGGGACCGCAGCGCCGCGACCGCCGGCTGGTTGCGCGCATCGCAGGCGAGGTGGAACCCGCCGACGGACTTGATTGCGACGATCTCTCCCGCGAGCAGGCGCCGGGCGACGAACTCCACCGCGTCACGGGCCGAGCCGAGGGCGGTGATCGGCCGTCCGTCACGGTCGGCGAGCCGCAGGCGCGGGCCGCAGCGCGGGCACGCGTTCGGCTGTGCGTGGAAGCGCCGGTCGAGCGGATCGCCGTACTCACGGGCACACTCGTCGCACATCACGAACCGGGCCATCGTCGTCAGCGGCCGGTCATAGGGGGCGCCGGTGACGATCGTGAAGCGGGGCCCGCAGTTGGTGCAGTTGATGAACGGGTAGCGGTAGCGCCGGTCGCGGGGATCACGCAGCTCCCGCAGACAATCTCCGCATGGCGCGGAGTCGGCGGCGACCGGCGGCGCGGCGGACCGGTCGCGGCGGGCGCTCTCGAGGATGCGAAAACCGCCCTCACCCGACGCCGCGACCGGCTCCGGCGTGATCCGCTCGACGATCGCGAGCGGCGGCGCCTCGTCGCGCAGCGCGCGCACGAGCCGCTCGATCGCCGACTCCGACCCTTCGACCTCCAGCAGGACGCCGTGCTCGTCGTTGAGCACCCAGCCCGACAGCTCGCCCCGGCGAGCCAGCCGGTACACGAATGGGCGGAAGCCGACGCCCTGGACCGTGCCCGTCACTCGCACGCGGACGCGCAGTCGTCCCCCGGTGCGGGCGAGCGCGCTCACGAGACGAGCTCGCGCAGCAGGTGGTACACGGTCGCCTGCGCCTCCTGGATCCGCGGGATGTACTGGGAGGGACTGACGATCACATGGTCGGCGAGCCCCTCGGCGACGATCCGCCCACCGTCGTAGCCGACGAGCGCGATCGTCCGCAGGTCCCGGCGGCGCGCCTCCGCGAGCGCGTCGAGCACCGACAGCGAGCCGCCGCTCGTCGACAGCGCGAGCACCGTGTCGCCCGGCCGGCCGTGAGCGATGATCTGACGGGCGAAGATCGCCTCGGAGCCGATGTCATTGGCGAGCGCGGTGAGGATCGCGGCGTCGGCCCCGAGATCGATCGCGGCGCGCCCCGGCCACCGATGGCCCGGCGGCGGGGACAGGAAGTCGGCCACCACATCGGTCGCGTCGGTGGCCGAGCCGCCGTTGCCGAGCGCGAGCAGCCGCCCGCCTGCGTCGAGTCCGGCGCCGAGCGCCTGGGCAGCGGCGCCGAGCGTCTCACGCGCGCCCAGGAGCGTGGCCGCCCGCAGTTCGACGACATCGGAGAACTTCATCTGCGCGGACGCGGCGACGTCGGCGAGCACCGCCTCGAGGTCCGACTCCCCCTCGGAGAGGAACGGATACAGGAAGCTCGAGGCACCGATGTCGTGCACGCGACGCTCGGTGCGACCCTCCAGCAGGCCGCGATGCTCGAAGAACACATGCACGAGCTCCCAGAGGACGTGATACGCGGTCTCGACCAGCTCCTGGCGCACGAACGGATCGGCGGCCGGCGGCTCGAGCTCCACCTCTGCACCGAGGGGCGCGAAGGCGATGGTCAGCGCGCCGGCCCGGCGGCCGAGCCCGAGCGCACGCTCCAGCGACCCACCCTCGCCGTCGCGCTCTCCGAACGCCATCACGATGTCGTCGGCGCCGACGGTCAACGCCAGCTCTCGCTCGAGCGGCGCACCGTCGCCGGTGAGGCCGATCGCGGGCAGCGCCCGCTTGCCGACGATCACCGGATGGACGAACTCGACCGTGACATGACGGACGTCGGAGCGGGCCGCGGGCTCGGTGCCGATCGCGATCAGGCGTCCCCCCCGGGCGAATCGCTCGGCCATCTGGTGGCAGAGCTCGGCCAACCGGGTCGCCTGCTGTGCGAAGTACGCGCTGCCGGCCTCGCGTCGCTCTTCGAGACGCGTCTCGAAGAGCTCGGCGATCGCCGTCGCGCCCATCACAGCACCGCAGGGGCCCTCGTGGCGAGCGCGGACAGCCACTCACGCAGCTCCTCGATCCCCTCCCCCGTCCGAGCGCTGGTGAGCATCCGCCGGGCATGCGGGTTGACCGCGTCGAGGTGGTACAGGAGCAGTTCCAGGTCGAAGTCGAGATGCGCAAGCAGGTCGATCTTGTTGATCACCACCAGCTCGCAGGCGCGGAACATGAGCGGGTACTTCAGCGGCTTGTCCTCGCCCTCGGTGACCGAGCAGACCATCGCGCGGGCGTCCTCACCGACGCGGAACTCGGCCGGGCAGACGAGATTGCCGACGTTCTCTATGACGAGCAGCTCGATCTCCGAGAGCGGCAGCTGGTCGATCGCCGAGCGGACCATGTTCGCGTCCAGATGGCACTCGCCACCGAACCCCCCGGCGGTGTTGAGCTGCACGACCGGCACATGGAGATCGGCGAGGCGGTCGGCGTCCAGCGAGCCCTGCACGTCGCCCTCGAGCACACCGACCCGCGAGCCTCCCGGCAGCGGTCGTGTGAGCGCAGCCTCCAGCAGCGATGTCTTGCCGGCGCCGGGTGCACTCATCAGGTTGAGTACCGCCACGTCCTCACGATCGAAGTCCGCGCGATTGGCGCGGGCGATCGTGTTGTTGGCGTCAAGCGCGTCCTCGACGACCCTCACCCTGGTGCGATGCATGCGGTCTCCTCCTGTTCGACCTCGATGTAGTCGACCTCCAGTTCCTTGCCCGCGGTGATCTCGACCTCGGCCCGGCCGCATCTCGGACACCGGAATGCGGGGATCCTCGGCGACCAGGATGTCTCGCAGGCACGGCAGCGGAGCTCGGTGGCGACCTCGGTGAGCTGCAGCTCCGCGTCCTCGCATGGCGTGTCGCGAGCGACGATCTGGAAATAGAACTCGAGCGAGCGCGGAACCACCTGGCGCATCGCCCCGGTGCGGACGGAGACCGTGCTGACCCGCCGGCCGCCGGCGTGGCGCAGCGCGGTGTCGAGCACCGCGCTGGCGATCGATAGCTCATGCACGGGCGGCTCCGGGGGCGGCGGGCTCGGCCTGCAGCTCGGAGGCGGTCTCCAGCACGACGTCGGCGGCGCGTTCGAGCGCCGCGGCGACGGGCGCGGAGAGCCCGAACCCGACATCGGTCACGTCCTGCGGCTCGCAGGCGATCACGACCACGCGTCCCGGCCAGCCGCCGACGTACTTGACGAAGCGCAACACGTTCAACGGGTCCATCCCGTGCGGATCGAGCATCTGGCCGTCCTCGATCGAGCCGTCGACGTCCTCGGCTGTCGGCTCCATCACGTACAGCGTCCCTGCCTGGCGTCCCTGACGGGAGGCATCGACGAGGATCAGTGCGTCGTAGCCGCGCATCGCCTCGTAGGCGAGGTCCAGGCCGCTTGTGCCGAAGTCGGCGAGGTGGATGCCGGCCGGCGGCGTGCCGCGCTCGCGCAGGAGGCGCACCACCTCGGAGCCGAAGCCGTCGTCGTGCAGCCAGGTGTTGCCGATACCGGCGACGAGCACCTGGGGGATCCGTGCCTGGGTCATGGGAGAGCCACCTCGTGGGCGAAGAAGAACAGGAACCGCCCGCTGTCGCGCAACAGGTCCTGGCCGGGAACGTCGTCGACGGTGACCGCGAGCTGGACACGGTCGTCGGAGTCGATGTAGATGCGCTCGACCGTGGCCCGGCGCCCGTCGAGCATGCGATCGTAGGGGTCGCGATCCACCCCGGGACGCAGCACGATGGTGTCGCCGAGCGAGACCAGGCCCCCGCCGATGCTCGTCGTCCGCTCGCCCTTGATCTCCGGGTCGGAGTAGGGGTGGGCCTCGCGGGGCTCGGCGACCTCGGAGAGGCCGCTGTGCAGGGCCATGATCTCCTCGGGCCCGAGCGCCAGCGCCCGCTCGAGCATGTCGCCGACGACTCGATCCCCCGCAAGCGCCGCCTCGCGCTCGGAGTCGCTCAGCGTGTGGACGTGGAGGACGAGCGCCTCCTCGATCTCGGTGTTGTCGAATAGGTTGCCGTGGCTGCCGGGCGCGAGCTGGGGATGATCGGGGAGCACGATCCCGGCGCCGAGCACCGCCTCGTCGGCGGTTCCGGCGAGCACCGGCCAGATGTTCGCGCTGCGCAGCCCGGTTTCGAGCGGGGAGAGGAACCGCCCGCCCGAGATCTCGAGGACGAGATGGACGGAGAGCAGCGAGGAGGCGAGCGCGCCGGCGCGGTCCAGGCCGGCCGCGACCTCGCTCGTGTTGTGCACGCACGCCCGGACGTGGACGTGTGATCCGGTGCCGGGCCGCCCGGCCGGATCGGAGCGCAGCGTGAAGCGGCCGCCCGGGAACTCCGCGGTCCTCCGCTCCCCGATCCCGACCGGCCCCAGTACCGCCCGCCGCTCAACGGCCGGGCTGCGCTCACCGCTTGGCGCCAGCCAGCACAACGTCGCCGTCAACCGGGCTGGAGTCGGCTCGGGCGTGTCGGTGACCGCGAGCGCCTCCAGGCGCGCGTGGTCGTGGGCACCTTCGCACTCGGCGGCATAGACCGGCGGGTAGACGATCCCGAACGGGGTCGGGGTGGCGTTCTTGGTCGCCTCGGGCGTATAGGGATACAGCGCGTACCCCTCGTAGAGCAGCGAGGACACCACGCGTTCGAGGGTCACGTCCATCAGCCGGCCCCCAGGAGCTCGCGCAGGAGGCTGTCGACCGTCGGCAGGCCGCGCTGGGCCCGCAGCGTGTGCAGCCGCTCGAGCGTGTCGTCGCCGAGACGCACCCAGCCACCGCCCGGGTAGTGCTCGGCGATCATCGCCCGCCAGGCGCTCACCGCCATCCCGTAACGGGCGGTGGTGGACCAGGAGATCGGTGTCATCTGCAGGCGGCCGTCTCGGTCGCGGTAGAACACCGTGCCGTTGAAGTGAAAGGAGAGCGGCACGACCCCGTCACGGAGCGCGTAGAAGTACTTCGCTGCTGCCACCTCGAGGTCGTAGGTGCACGGGACCTCGATCCCGAATGCCGCCTCCCCGGTGAACCCCGGCACCGTGACCGCGATCCGCGCCCAGGCGAGCCCCGAGGTCGATGCGGCCCACCGCTCGGGGGAGCCGAACAGCTCGGTGAGGCGTTCCCGGGCCGCCGGGTCGTACCCGCGCCGCGCCGGGTCGATCATCACCTGGACGGAGAGTGCGATCGACTGGACCGGGATAGCGTCGGGCTCCCGGGCGAGCGCCTGGAAGCGCATCGTCGGGGCGGCGGAGAACGGGACGTGCTCAGCACCGGTGATCTCCAACGCGGGTGCCGGGATCCAGGCGGCCGACGTGCCGCTCACCCCTTCGACGCTCATGCGGCGACCCCATTCGGTGGCGGGGTCGACTGGCTGCGGACCCGCTCGAAGAACGCAGGCACGGCCTCGGCAAGTGCGTCGCCGCCGCTGATCCCGTCCCACCGGGTGCGGATCAGTCCGACGAGCTCGTAGCAGCGGTCGATCGGCAGGATCGCGTACTGGGGCGGATCGGACAGGCGGTTGACGACGAGCGCCTCGCCGTCGGCGTCGAGCCGGGTGAGCACCGGGTTGGCAGCGACGAGCGCCTGCCAGGAGTCGAGTGGGAGCTCGGATTCGGTGGCGCCCCCCGGGCTCGGATAGAAGCCCACGACCGAGTCGGAGGCGCTCGAGCGCATGAAGAACGCGAGGCCGATCGGGATCTGAAGTGAGGCCCACGTCGCCTCGTCGCACTCAAAGCCCTCCAGCCACAGTGAGCGCATGCCCGTCGGGCGGTAGTGGGCGTCGCCGGAGTGCAGCGCCCAGCACGCCTCGCAGACGCACACGATCCGCCGTTCGACGAGGTGCAGCAGGTGGCGATGGTCGTCGGGCACGGTCGTGCGGCAGAGGTCGCAGCGCTCCTCGGGTGGCGTCGCGGGACCGTTGCGCGCTCGCGTGGACGCGCCGGCGCGGGCGAGCGCGCGCAACCGGGCGAGCCCATCCGCGTCCGCGCTCATCGAAATGGCGGTCCACTCGGCTGAATCACCGGCAGGCACACCGGCTCGGTCCCGAGCCCCGCGGCTGCGCGCGCGAGCTCCCCGTCGGCCATCGGCAGTGACATCCCGGTGATCTCCGAGACGGCGCCGCTCTCTTCGAGGACGCCGCCGACCTCGATTCCGGCGAGGTCCGGGCAGTGCTCCTCAAGGGCGTTGGTGATCGCCGTCTCGAGCGTCGCGCGCGACGCGTTGCAACCGTGACAGCTCCCTTGGAGCGCGAGCCGCGCCACGCCGTCGTCGGTCAGTTCGACGAGCTCGACGTCGCCGCCATGTGACTCCATGTAGGGGCGGACCGTCTCGAGCGCCTCGAGCACCCGCTCGGCCAGTCCGACCGGGTAGAGGTCGTGGATCAGCAGCAGGCTGGCGACGGCGCCGTCCTGCGAGAGCTCGTCCAGGATCGTCGCTCCCGCCTCGCGCGAGTCGCGGATCACGGCCATGATCCGCTCCAGCCCGTCCCCGTACATGGCGATCACCGCCGAGACGAGCTCTTCGGTCAACTCGCGCGCTCGCAGGTCCTCGAGCTGCTCTGCCCGCGCCGAGAGCTCCTCGACGCGAGCGAGGAGCTCAGCCGGCGCTGCGGCTGGGGCGGGTGGCATCAGGCGAACGCGGTCGGCGTGTGCATCACCTTGCGAACGCGACCGCCGCCGGTGTACATGTGCACGCCGCACGGCAGGCACGGGTCGAACGAGCGCACCGCGCGCATGATGTCGATCCCTTTGAAGTTGTCCGGGCCGTTCTCCTCGAAGATCGGCGTGTTCTGCACGGCGTCCTCATAGGGTCCCGGCGTCCCGTAGGTGTCGCGCGGCGAGGCGTTCCACGGCGTCGGCGGGTACGGCTGATAGTTGGCGACCTTGCCCTCCCGGATCACCATGTGGTGGGAGAGCACGCCGCGCGCCGCCTCATGGAAGCCGCAGCTCACCGCCGACTCCGGGACCGTGAACTCCTTCCAGCTCTTCGTGCGGCCGGCGCGGACCTCCTTGAGCGCTCGCTCCAGGCAGTGCAGCCCGACGAGCGCCGAATACGCCTGGTGGTAGGAGCGCGCCCGATCTCGCTCGACGGCGTTCGACTTCTCCGGCACCTTCCACTCGAGCTCCATCTCGGGCAGCGAGGCGGACTTCGGAAGCACCATCTGGATCGAGTGGCCGGTCGCCTTCAGGTACCCGAAGTCGACGATCCCCGCCTTCGCGGTCACCCACTGCCGCGCGAACGGGCCACCACCGGTGTCACAGCACACGTGTGTGTCGGTGCGCTTGTCGTACATCCGCGGTGAGACGACCCATGTGTACTTATCGGCGAAGTCGCGCTTCTGGGGGCGCGGCAGCGTCTGCTTGTTCCATGGGTGGTGCTGGTCGACCGGATTGCCGAGCGGATCCTGGGTGACGAGCGTCGCCTCCTTGTCCCAGTCGTCGAAGTAGGAGGAGCCGAGCAGGATCCGGATCATCAGGTTGATCTCGACGAGATCGGTGGAGACGAGCTCGCCATTGATCGCCACGCCGGGGGTGATGTAGCGCCGCCGGCCCCAGTCGGTCATCGTCCGGTAGTCGTAGTCGACGTAGTCGGGATCGTCGAACGACCCCCAACAGACGAGATTCGTCTCGCGGAAGCCGACCATGTCGTAGCCGGGAAGCTCGGTGAGGAAGAAGTCGTACAGGTCGTCGTGCATCGGCACGGTGCGCTTCACGTAGTCCATGTAGCGCATCAGGCGTACGTAGTAGTCGGTGAGCGTCTGGTGCGTGATGTCGGCGCTGCACCCGCCCGGCATGATCGTCGAGGGGTGGGTGTGCCGGCCGCCGAACAAGCAGTACATCTCCCGCGTGTAGCGCGCGACCTGGAGCGTCTCCAGGTAGAACGACCCCGTGAACGGGTTGAGCGCCCGCATGATGTCGGCGATCGTCTTGTAGCCGTGGATGTCGGAATGGGGCGCCGAGGTGTTCTCGGCGGTCTGCAGCAGCGACGGGTTCGTCTCTTTCACCATCTGCTCGCAGAAGTCCACGTTCGCCATGCAGTCGTTGAAGATCGCGTGGTCGAACATGTAGTCGGCCGACTCGGCGAGGTTGAACGCCAGGTCGCCGAGCGGCGGCGGCTTGACCGAGTAGGCCATGTTCTGATTCAGGCATGAGCAGGTGCAGTGGTTATCACCGCAGATGCCACAGATGCGGCTGGTGATGAAGTGGGTGTCGCGCGGATCGATCCCCTTCATGAAGATGTCAAAGCCACGGAACACCATCGAGGTGCTGTAGCACTTGTTGACCTTCTGGTTGGAGAAGTCGATCTCGGTGTGGATCCCCAGGCTCCCGACGATTCGGGTGATCGGGTCCCACGACATCTCTTTGACGATGACCTTCTGCTCGGTGGCGGACACTATCTCTCTCCTGGGTGTGCTGGCTCGTCGGCTATCGGGATCTCGCGTGCCTACCAGCGCTTCTGGTAGCCCGTGGTGAGTGCCGGCCCTCGCCTGCGCCACTCCGGCTCGATGTCGTATTTGGTCTTGATGTTGCGCTTGCGGAAGAAGTCGATCACCGGCCCGTAGCTGAAGCGCTCGAAGTCCGCGGCCCGCTTGCCCCAGACGTCAGGTTCCATGAAGGGCATGTACTTGTCGGGGAAGCCCGGCATCGTGCACGCCATGCAGATGCCACCGACGTTCGGGCAGCCGCCGACCCCGTTGACCCACCCTCGAACCGGGACGTTGCACTTCACCACCGGTCCCTTGCAGCCGAGTTTGACCAGGCAGCGGTGGTCGGAGCCGTACTCGGTGGCGAACTGGCCCTCCTCGACGAAGCCGGCGCGGTTGCAGCCCTCCCTGACGGTCCGTCCGAACAGCCACTTCGGCCGCAGCTGCTCGTCGAGCTCAGGCGCAGGTGCGAGCCCCGCGAGGTGGAAGACGAGGTACATCAGGACCTCGGTCATGTTGTCGGGCTGAGCGGGGCAGCCGGGAATGCAGATCACGGGCAGGTTCGCCTTGGAGCGCCACTTCCAGCCGAGGTAGTCGGGCACGCCCATCGCGCCGGTCGGGTTGTTCTTCATCGCCGGGATGCCGCCATAGGTGGCGCACGTGCCGACCGCGACGACGGCAGCCGCCTTGGGCGCGAGGCGGTCGATCCACTCGTTGACGGTGATCGGCTGGTCGGTCCGCGGGTCGATCCCGAACCCGGTCCAGAAGCCCTCTCCGCTCACCTGCTCGTTGCCGAGCGAGCCCTCGACCACGAGCACGAACGGATCGAGCTTGCCCTGCTCGGCATCGAACCACGCCTGGATGAACTCCTGCCCGTTCTCGAACGCGACCACGCCGTTGTGGACGACGACCCGCGGCATCCCCGGGATCACGCCCTGGATGATGTCCTCGAGGCTGGGGTTGGTGGCCGAGGTCATCGCCACCGAGTCGCCCTCGCACGACTGGCCCGCGGTGATCCACAGCACGTGTGCTGTCACCGCCTCGGTCGCCGCCTGGTTGGGGATGAACTCGGTCGGGGTGGCCATGGTGTCCTCTCTCGGTGGTCGGGTCAGCAGATCCTGGGCAGCGGGTCGCCGACGAGCTGGTCCATCACGCGGCGCCCGCCGAACGCGGTGGCGACGAGCACCATCCCCGGCGGTTCCGGGGTGACCTCGCCGATCACGGCGGCCTGCTCGCAGCCGGGCGTCCGTCTCAGCGCGTTCAACGCGTCGTCCTGCGCCTCGGGCGAGACGAATGCGACAAGGCGTCCCTCATTGGCGATGTACATCGGGTCGATCCCCAGCAACTCGGCCGCCGCCGCGACGACCGGGCGCACCGGGACCTCTGCCTCGCGAACGAGCACTCCGACTCGCGAGGCTCGCGCCAGCTCGTTCAGCACGCTCGCCACGCCGCCGCGGGTGGCGTCCCGCAGGCAGTGCAGTTCGCGCCCGGCGACGTCGAGCAGCGCGTCGACCGCGGGCCACAGGCAGCACGTGTCGGATGCGACCTCGGCGTCGAGATCGAACTGACCGCGCGCCAGCATGATCGCGGTGCCGTGCTCGCCGATCGGCCCGGAGACGAGGATCCGATCGCCGGCCCGCAGCTGCTGCGGCGCCAACCGGGCGCGGGGGTCGACGGTCCCGACCCCTGTCGTGCAGATGTACATCCCGTCGGCGAGCCCGCGCTGCACGACCTTCGTGTCGCCGCCGACGATCTCGGCGCCCGCAGCTGCTGCCGTCCGGGCGATCGCCTCGACCTCGCTGCGAAGCGTGCCGGCATCGAGGCCCTCCTCCAGGATCAGCGAGACGGTCAGCGCGCTCGCGCGTGCGCCCGCCATCGCCAGGTCGTTGACGGTCCCGTTGACCGCGAGCTCGCCGATCGAGCCGCCGGGGAAACGCAGCGGGGAGACCACGAAGCTGTCGGAGGTCATCACGACCGGCGGCACGTCCTCACCGACCCTCACCCGCCCCGCGTCTCCGAGCTCCTCCAACGCTCCACCGCCGAACGCGGGCACGAGCAGCCCTTCAATCAGCGTCTGGGTCGCCTTCCCGCCGGCACCATGCGCGAGCGTGATGTGCTCGTCGCGGAACCGCGGTCGCTTCGAGCGCGCGGTCTCGATCAGCTCGAGCACCCGCTCCTCCCGGCGGGTGCGCGTCGGTGTCGGCGCCGGCTCGCTCACACCGCCTCCTTCTGGCGCGCATAGCGGCCGAAGTTGTAATACGCGGCACACGCGCCCTCGGGCGAGACCATGCAGGTGCCGATCGCGTGCTCGGGCGTACAGCCGGTGCCGAACACCTTGCACTCCCAGGGCTTGATCACGCCTTTCAGCACCTCGCCGCACTGACACGCCTTGGGATCGGCGACCCGGACCCCGGGCGTGCTGAAGCGCCTCTCGGCGTCGAAGTCGGCGTACGCGTCACTCAGGCGAAGCGCCGACTGCGAGATGAAGCCGAGACCGCGCCACTCGAAATGCGGGCGCAGCTCGAACACCTCCGCCATCACCTCGAGCGCCCGCAGGTTGCCCTCCTCGGGAACGACGCGTTTGTACTGGTTCTCCACCTCGCAGCGTCCCGTGCTCAGCTGGCGGAGGATCATCAGGATCGACTGCAGGATGTCCAGCGGCTCGAAGCCTGAGATCACCACCGGCCTGCCGTAGTCGGCGGGGATGAACCCCAGCGGCCGGGCGCCCACAACCGTGCACACATGACCGGGGCCGAGAAAGCCGTCGAGTCGCAGGTCAGGAGATTCGAGCAGCGCCCGCAGCGGCGGCACGATCGTCACGTGGTTGCAGACACAGGAGAAATTGGTGATCCCCTCGCGTTTGGCCCGCTTGAGCGTGAGCGCGGTCGACGGCGCGGTCGTCTCGAAGCCGATCGCGAAGAAGACGACCTCACGATCGGGGTTCTCGCGCGCGACCCGCAGCGCGTCGAGCGGCGAGTAGACCATCCTCACGTCGGCGCCCCCGGCCTTGGCCTCCAGCAGTGTCTGGCTCGAGCCGGGAACCCGCAGCATGTCGCCGAAGCAGGTGAGGATCACCTCGGGGTGGCGCGCGACGGCGATCCCGTCGTCGACCCGGCCCATCGGGATCACGCACACCGGGCAGCCGGGACCGTGCACGAGCTCGACGTTCGGCGGCAGCAGGTCGTCGATCCCGTACTTGTAGATCGAGTGCGTGTGCCCGCCGCATACCTCCATCACCTTGTAGTGGCGCCCGGGATCGGCCGCGGCGAGAATCTCGCCCGACAGCGCCCGGCCAAGCGCCGCGTCGCGGTACTCGTCGACGTATCTCACGGCTGGCTGGGGGTGGGTTGGGCGGGAACTGGTCGTGCGATCGCAGTTCCGGCGTGGACAAGGATCCGGTCGGAGAGCGCCACCGGCGCGAGCAGGGCGACGTCGACGGTCTGTCGCCCGCCCTCATCGTCGACACACAGCGCCAGGGCGCCATCGACGTCGATCTCAGCCACGACCATCTCGACCGCGATGTCGCCGCAGGTGATGCAGTGCTCCTCTCCGCAGAAGGTCACTCGATCAGGCTCGCTTTCAGCTCCTCGAGCTCCTGCTCGTAGTCGGCACCCATCTGCTGCAGCAGGGCGAGCGTCGCGTGCGCCTCCTCCTCGTCGACCTTGGAGAGCGCGAAGCCGACGTGGATCAGCACCCAGTCGCCGGGCTGGGCGCCGTCGCCATCGTCCGCGAGCAGGCTGACATTGATATTGCGGCGCACGCCGACGACGTCGACCTTGGCGATCTGGTTGATCTCGTCGACGAGTTCGATCACCTGCCCGGGAATCGCGAGGCACATGGCTCTGGTCTACAGGTGACCCGCCGCCCGCGCACAGGTCTGGTAACGCCGGTGACGGTAATCAGGATTACGGTGAACCGGGCCATCGGATCAGATCTCGGCGAGGTGCGCACGGCGCGCGTATGCTCCCACCCAGGAGAGGCTGACCATTCCACGTGATCGTCGAGGTGGCGTGACCGAAAGAGCACGCCCGCATGCAGGTGGGGAGGCACGGAACGACGCGCTACCGCGCATCGGAGACTCATCCGAGCGCGGCGCGGGATCGCTGCGTTATCTGCTCGATCTCGACTCCGAGCTCGCCGACAGCCTCGACGTCGGGGTCCGTCTGGCCGCGCGCCGGACGACGGCCGCGGTGGTGTTCGGGGCCGGCATCGGCGACCTCGATCTCCACCGGCACCTGCGCGACATCGGTCGGGGACCCGGGATCCTGATCGTCGATGGCGTACTCGCGGTCAACGTCACCGTGGGGGATCGCGTCGCCGCGGAGCTGCTCGGTGCGGGCGATGTGCTGGAGCCCGACACGAGTGAGCCCGAGGAGCTGTTCACCTGCTCGACGGGTTGGCGCGTGCTCGTCCCAGCGCACCTGGCGGTGCTCGACGACGGCTTCGCGGAGCGCGTATCCCGCTGGCCGCAGCTCACGCAGGTGCTGCTCACGCGGGCGGAGCGCCGCACGCACAGCCTCAACGTGCAGCGTGCGATCACCAGCCAGCCCAGGCTCGAAATCCGCCTCGCGCTGCTGCTGCTCCATCTCGCCTCACGCTGGGGGCACATCGAGCCCGGCGGCGTCCGGCTCACGCTGCCGCTCACCCATCAGCTCCTCGGCCGGCTCGTCGGCGCCGAGCGCCCGTCGGTCTCACACGCGCTCGGCCGGCTTGCCCGTTCCGGTCTGGTCACCGGCGCCGGGGACGAGTGGCACCTGCACGCACGGGTCGACGAGCGCTTCGACGCGATGCTCGACGACGTCCCCGCCGGAGTGGCGCCGCTGCGCGCCTGACGCCCGCAGGGCTAGGCTCGGAGGGCCGATGCCCGTGCAGGTCGTCTTTCGCTGTGACATCTGCGGCGCGATGCCCGACCGTGGGACGCAGGCCGCGCTGGAGCGTTCGCTGCGCGAGCTCGGTTTCGGCGAGTACCTCGACATCGACCCCGGCCGCTGGCTCCTGTGGCTCGGCGGCGGGCCGCTCGGCCGCCGGCGCTACGCCTGCGCCGAGCATCGCGGCGAGCTCACCGCCGACGTGCGCGAGCATTACGGGACGATCGCGGCACATCCCTGGAAGCGCCCGCCATATCCGACGACGCTGCGATCCGCCGACACCGAACGGGCGATCCGCGCGGGCGCGCTGACGACGCGCTCGCGGTGGGCGATCGGCTGAGCGCCCGGCGCGCGTCTGAATTGATTGCTGCTCCTTATGGATGGATTCGAATACTCGTCTTTGTCTTCTAGGCTGGGGTTCCTATCATCAGCAGCGCAGTACCTCTCCTCCCTCGAGCGCGCCCCGAGTCCGGCCTCATATCCCGCCGGTACCGGGGCGCTCTCATTTAAAGCCGTCCTCGTTTGATCACCCGGATGGTCGGACGCTTCGCGCCCTCCCCCACGGGCCCGCTCCATCTCGGCAGCCTGCGCACGGCGCTTGTGGCCTGGCTGTTCGCGCGCGCCGCCGGCTCGCGGTTCCTCGTCCGGATCGAGGATCTCGACCCGCAGCGCTCGCGCCGCGAGTGCGAGCAGGACCAGCTGGGCGACCTGCGGGCGCTCGGGATCGACTGGGACGGCACGCCGGTACGGCAGTCCGAGCGGTGTGCGCTCTACGAGACAGCGCTCGCCGAACTGGAGCGCGAAGGCCGGATGTATCCGTGCTTCTGCACCCGCGCCGAGATTCGCGCCGCCGCGTCGGCACCGCACGGCGACCTGCCAGAGGGGGCGTACCCGGGCACCTGCCGCGCGATTGCGCCGGCCGAACGGGACGCCCGGATCGCCGCCGGGGAGCGTCATGCCCTGCGCGTCGATGCGGGCGCGGTCCGCATCTCCTACGGGGACGCGTTGCTCGGCCCGCAGAGCACGCTCGTCGACGATTTCGTCGTGCGGCGCGCCGACGGGGTCCCCGCCTACCAGCTGGCGGTCGTCATCGATGACGCCGACCAGGGGATCGAGCAGGTCGTACGCGGTGCCGACCTCACCGATTCGACCGGCCGCCAGATCCTGCTCGGCCGTTGGCTCGGGCTGCCGATCCCGGCCTACGCCCACGTCGGACTGGTGCTCGGTGAGGACGGCGCCCGCCTGGCCAAGCGGCACGGCGCCGCGACGCTCGCCGACCGGGAGGAGCCGGTGGCCGCGACGCTCGCGCTGCTCGCCCACTCGCTCGGCCTGGCGCGCGATCGCGATCGGGTCGACGCCGCCGCCGAGCTGCTCGATCGCTTCGAGCCCGCGGCGCTGCCGCGCGGGCCGATCACGCTCGGCGCGCGGTGAGCGCGCCCGCCGAGTCCGCGGCGAGCGCCGGGGGCAGGACCCTGGGCCGGGACTTCTGGGTCTACTTCGCGGGCCAGACGCTGTCCGAGCTCGGCGGCTCGTTCACGCTGTTCGCACTTCCGCTGCTCGTCTACAAGCTGACGCACTCGGCAACCAACCTCGCGATCACCACCGTCGCGGACTTCTCCCCCTACCTGCTGTTCGGGCTGATCCTCGGCGCGATCGTCGACCGCGCCGACCGGCGACGGCTGATGATGCGCACCGACCTCGCGCGTGGGCTGGTCATCGCCGTCCTCCCGGTGATCTACCTCGCCGGCTCGCTCCACGTCTGGGCGGTCTACGCGGTCGGCTTCGTGCAGGCGACGCTCGGGATCATCTTCGACGCCGGCGAGTTCGCGGCGATCCCCAGCCTGGTCGGCCGCGAGGACCTCGTCGCCGCCAACGGCCGGATCATGGCCACCGGCTACGCCGGTCAGGTCCTCGGCCCGCTGGTCGCCGGCGTCGCGGTCCTGACCCTCCCCGTGCCTGAGCTGTTCTTCGTCGACGCGGCGTCGTTCGGGGTCTCGGCGCTCACGCTCGCCGCGATCCGGCGGAGCTTCAACGCGCCGGACCAGGCGCCGTCCGCGGACGACGGCGGCCGGGTGCGCTCGATCCTCGCCGACGCCCGTGCCGGGTTGCGGTTCGTGTTCTCCAACCCCGTGCTGCGAACGATCTCGCTGATGATGGCGATCATCAACTTCGTCGGTGCGACCGAATGGTCCCAGCTGGTGTTGCTCGCCAAGCGAGTGCTGTCGGCGACCGATACCGAGGTCAGTGGCCTGTATGCCGCGGGGGCGGCGGGCGTCGTCGTACTCAGCCTCGCCGCCTCCCGCATCCGCCGCCGGCTGTCGTTCAAGCTGACCGCACTTGGCGCACTCGTGGTCTCGGGCCTGGCCACCGCCGCGATGGCCATCGTCGGCGACTACTGGCCGGCGCTGGCACTGTGGGCGGCCGCGTCCGGGTTCGGAATGCTCTTCAACATCAACACCGGAGCGCTGCGCCAGGCGCTCGTGCCGCCCGAGCTGCTCGCGCGGGTGATGACGGTCGCGGCGGTGCTCGCCTGGTCGGCGATCCCCCTCGGGGCACTGGCGGGCGCGGCGATCATCGACGCGACGGGCAGCGTCGGCGCGGTGTACGTGGGCACCGGCCTGCTCACGGCCCTGATCGCCGCCGGCTTCGCGTTCAGCCCGATCCGGTACGGGGACCGGCTCCTCGCCGAGGCCCGCGACGCGCCTGACCGGTAGCCTCGAGCACTTGGGTGTGCCGGGAAGACTGGTCGGCGTCTGACCGACCATGCGCGCACTCGCCTACCTCCTCGCCGGCCTCGCCCTCTCGCTCGTCCTCGGGCTGACCGGCGCCGGGCACCTGAGCCCGTTCGCCGACCACTCGCTGCTGCGAGAGGTGTGCGACGTCGCCCTGATCGTCTCGGTGTTCGGCGCCGGGGTCGCGGTGGAGCGGCGCGTGGCGCGCTCGTCGTGGCGGCTGATCGGGCTTCTACTGATCGTCGGGATCCCGGCGACGATCGCCGCGATCGCCGCGTTCGCCTCGCCGGTCCTCGGACTTGGCCTGTCGGCGTCGGTGCTGCTCGGCGCGGTCCTCGCCCCGACCGACCCGGTGCTCGCCGGCGACCTCGGGCTCGGGGAGCCGAGCGAGGACGAGGTCGGGGAGCCGCGGCTGTCACTGCACACCGAGGCGGGCGCCAACGACGGCCTGGCGGCCCCGTTCGTGCTCGGGGCGCTGCTTTTGGCCCACCACGATCGTCACCAGTGGGTCGTCCACTGGCTCGCGGTCGGCCTCCTCCTCCACGTCGCCGTGGCGGTCGCCATCGGGGCGCTCGCCGGCCGGCTGTCGGCCTCCGGAGTCAGCTCGCTGCGCGAGCGCGGCGCCTTCGGGCCCGACCGCCCGGACGGGGTCCCCCGGGCGCGCGGGCTGATCGACGGGTTCGTGCTCGCGGTCCCGTTCGCGCTCTACGGGGTGAGCGAACTGCTCCACTCCTATGGGCTGGTGGCCGTGTTCGTGGCCGGGTTCGCGTTTCGACGCGGCGAGCATGACGAGCGCCTGCACGCCCACGTCCACTGGATCTGCGAGCAGGCCGGCCGGGTGACCGAGCTCGTCGCGATCGTGGTGGTCGGCGCGCTGCTCACCTGGCGCGGGCTCGGGCTGCCGGGGCTCGGCGGCTGGCTGCTGGCGCCGGTCGTGATCGTCCTCGTGCGGCCGCTGCTCGTGCTCGTGCTCGTGCCTGTCGCACGCGCGCCGATGCGCCTCGGCGAGCGCCTCTACCTCGGGTTCTTCGGGGTGCGCGGGGTGGCCGCGGTCTACTACGCGGCGGTCGTAGCGGGCAGTGACGCGCTCCCGCCGCACGCGACGGCGGTCGTCGTGTGGACGACGCTGGTCTGCGTCGCGGTCTCGATCGTCCTCCACGGCGTCACCGCAGGCCCGCTGCGCAGGCGCTGGCTGGACGAGGAGTGAGCGCGCTGGGCATCTCCGGTGCCGCCGGGGTACCGGAGATGAGATGCCCCGCACCACGGGCCCGGGTCCTACTCGGACGGCTCGGCCGGCTTCTCGTCGTGGCCGCCGAATCCGTGACGCATCGCCGACAGCAGCTGGCTGGCGAAGCGGTCCAGGCCGCGCGAGCTGAACCGCGCGAACAACGCCGCCGTGAGCACCGGGGCCGGAACGCCCTCCTCGATCGCCGCCTGAGCGGTCCAGCGACCCTCGCCGGAGTCCGACACCCGGCCGGAGAATCCGTCGAGCGTCGGAGAATCGTGCAGCGCCTGGGCGGTGAGGTCGAGCAGCCACGAGGCGACGACAGAGCCCCGGCGCCAGACCTCGGAGACCTCGGCGACGTCGATGTCGTAGCGGTAGTACTCGGGATCCTCGAGCGGCGCCGTCTCGGCGTCGGACTCACGCTGCTCCTCGCCGATGTTCGCCTTGCGCAGGATGTTCAACCCCTCGGCGTAGGCGCCCATCATCCCGTACTCGATCCCGTTGTGAACCATCTTCACGAAGTGGCCGGCGCCCGAGTCGCCGCAGTACATGAACCCGTTCTCCGCGTCGCTCGGCTCGCCCTCGCGGCCGGGGGTGCGCTCCGCGGCTTTGACCCCGGGAGCGATCGTCGAGAACAGCGGCTTGAGCCGGTCGAACGCCTCGCGATCGCCGCCGATCATCAGGCAGTAGCCGCGGTCAAGACCATGGGTACCGCCGCTCGTGCCGCAGTCGAGGTAGCTGAGCCCACGCTCGGCGACCTCCTTGGAGCGGCGGATGTCATCCCGGTAGTAGGAGTTGCCGCCGTCGATGATCGTGTCGCCCTTTTCGAACGCCTCGGCGAGGCCGACGACGGACTTCTCGGTGATATCGCCGGCCGGCACCATCACCCACGCCGCGCGCGGTGGGGTGAGCTTCTCGGCGAGTTCCTTCAGCGAACTCGCTCCGACCGCGCCCTCGGACTCGAGTTGCTTGACCATGTCCTGGTTCACGTCGTAGACGACGCACTCGTGGCCATCGCGCATCAGGCGGCGTACCAGGTTGGCGCCCATCCGGCCGAGGCCGACCATTCCAAGCTGCATATCGGGAGCTCCTTCGATTACTCGCAGTTCGTCCGCGCGGGACACTACCCGGGCGGCGGCCTGGGAATGTCGGCGTCGTGTTGCGCGGGTCCTAGGCAGTCGAGACGGTGTAGAGCTTGCGCAGCGTCTCCTGCACGCGCCACACCGTGCGCTCGCCGCCGGCAAAGGAGCCGACGACCCCCGCGGTGAGCTCCAGCACCGGGCCCTCGTCGATCTCGACGGTGGCGCGTCCGCTCACCACCAGGAACACCTCAGGGGCCTCGACGTCGGTGCTCACACCCGGCGTGATCTCCCAGATGCCGCTCTCGACCGTCCCGTCGGGCGAGGTCCACACCGCGCGCTCTGCGACCGTGGGCATGCCGTCCAGGACCTGGTCGCCGGGCAGCGACGCCGGATCCCCGAGCGCGAGCGTCGCCGCGCCGATGGCGAACGGGGCGTCGATGGCGCTCACAGCGCGGCTGCCGGGGCCGAAAGGCCCATGAACTCGCCGGCCTCGACCAGCACGGTGCGCATCGCATCGACGATCTCGTCGAGCACCGCGTCGTCGGCCACCAGCGGCGGCGCGATCTGGAGCACCGCCTCGCCGCGGTCGTCGGCGCGGGCGATCAGCCCGGCCTCCCGCAGGCGGCCGGGCAAAAAGCCGCGCAGCAGCGACTCGCGCTCGTCCGCGTTCAGCCGGCCGTCGCCCCGGCCATTGACGAACTCGACTGCCCAGAAGAAGCCGCAGCCGCGCACGTCGCCGACGACGGGCAGCTCGCGCAGGGTCTCCAGGCGAGCCTTCAGCCCGGCTTCATGCGCCCGCACGTTCTCCAGCACGCCTTCGCGCTCGAAGATCTCGAGATTCTTGAGCGCGACGGCCGCGCACGCCGGGTGGCCGGCGAACGTGATGCCGTGCAGCAGCGTGCGCTTGTCCTCGTACAGAGGCGCCGCCACCTTCTCCGAGCAGAACACCGCGCCCATCGGCAGGTAGGCAGAGGTGATCCCCTTGGCCGTGGTGATGAGATCGGGCACGACGCCGAAGCGCGTGGAGCCGAACCATTCGCCGAGACGTCCGAAGCCCGTGATCACCTCGTCGGCGACGAGCAGGATGCCGTGGCGATCGGCGATCTTGCGCAGCCCGGGCCAGTATCCCTCAGGCGGGACGAGACAGCCGCCGGCGTTCTGGACGGGCTCGGCGATGATCATCGCGATCGTGTCGGGGCCTTCGGCCTGGATCGTCTGCTCCAGCTCGGCCAGCCGAGCGGCGCACAGCTCCGCGTCGGACAGGCCGGAGCGGAACGAGCCGGTGTGCTCGACGTGGCGGACGTCGATCGCCGGCGGGTCGAACGTCTTCTTGAAGCGCTCGACGCCGGTGAGCGCGAGCGCACCCAGAGTCACGCCGTGATACGCGTTGTTGCGGGCGATCGCCTTCCTGCGCTGGGGCTCGCCGTTGGCGTCGTGGTACTGGCGCACGAGCTTCCACGCCGACTCGACCGATTCCGAGCCGCCGCCGGTGAAGAACACGCGGTCGATGCCGGCAGGCGCGATGTCGGCGAGTCTCTCGGCCAGTTCGAGCGCCGCCGGGTGGGCGGTGCCCCAGAGCGTGGAGAATGCGAGCTTGGTCATCTGCCCGGCGACCGCGGCCGCCATCTCCTCGCCGTGGGAGTAGCCGATCTGGGCGCAGAACAGGCTGGAGAGCCCGTCGACGTAGCGCCGGCCTTCGGTGTCGAAGACGTGCATGCCCTCGCCGCGTTCGATCACGGTCAGATCGGCGCCGCCCTCGGCGAAGTCGCCGTTGCGCGCAAAGTGCAGGAGCGTTGAACCCTGGTCGACCGGCATCAGTGTGAGGACCCCCTCATCGGACGTGTGCCCGGTCGATTCTGCGCGGTTGTGCCGTGGACCGGGTGGTCGCTCTGTCTGAAGCTGGGGCCGCGGTTGTGGACGGGATGGATGAGGTCACCGTGCGGCCGGCCCACCTAAGCTTCCGCGGGATGGGTTCCCCGCACCGCGCGACCGCCGCCCGCCGCAATGGCGGCATCTCGCATTGGTACGCCGAGATCGGGATCCCGCCGACCGCTCCCCCCGACCGCGCGCCGCTGGAGGGCGACCGCCGCGCCGACGTCGTGATCGCCGGCGCGGGCTTCACCGGGCTGTGGACCGCGTACTACATGTCGCGCGCCCGGCCGGACGCCGAGATCGTCGTGCTCGAGCGGGAGTTCGCGGGGTTCGGCGCGTCGGGCCGCAACGGCGGTTGGGTCTCCGACCATTTCGCGGGCAACCGCGACCAGATGGCCAAGACCCACGGCCGTGACTCGGTGATCGCGCTGCAGCGCGGTATGCAGCAGGCGATCGACGAGATCATCTCCGTCTGCAAGGACGAGCAGATCGAGGCCGATCTCGTGAAGGAAGGCGTGTTGATGGTCGCCCGCAGCGCCGCTCAGGAGGCGCGAATGCACGCCGCGCTCGCCGAGGAGCGCACCTGGGGCGAGGGACCCGAGGACGTCATCGCATTGAACGCGAGCGAGCTGGAGGAGCGCCTGCGGATCTCCGGCGCCCGCGGCGCGCTGTTCTCACCGCACTGCGCGCGCGCCCAGCCCGCGAAGCTCGTCACCGGTCTGGCGCGAGCGGTCCAGCGCCGGGGCGTCCGGATCTGTGAGGACACGACCGTGCTGGCGCTGGAGCCGGGGCGCGCGGTGACCGACCGCGGCACGGTGAGCGCACCTGTCGTCCTGCGCTGCCTGGAGGGCTTCACGCCGTCGGTGGCCGGCGCCGAGCGCGAGCTTCTGCCCTTGAATTCGGCGATCGTCGTCACCGACCCGCTCGGCGACGAGCTCTGGTCACGGATCGGCTGGGAGCGCGAGGCGCTGCTCGGCGACATGGCCCACGCCTACATGTACGCCCAGCGCACGGCGGACGGGCGGATTGCGCTCGGCGGCCGCGGCGTCCCGTATCGCTTCGGGTCTCGCACCGACCGCTACGGCGAGACCCAGGCCGCGACGATCCGCCAGCTCACCACGATCCTCCACTCGATGTTCCCGGAGACGATCGACGTCGCGATCGATCACGCCTGGTGCGGCGTGCTCGGCGTGCGGCGCGACTGGACGCCGACCGTGCGCTTCGATCGCGCGACCGGCCTGGGCGACGCGGGCGGCTACGTGGGCAGTGGCGTGAGCACGACGAATCTCGCCGCGCGAACGCTCGTCGACCTCGTGACCGGCGAGGAGAGCGCCCTCACGCGCCTGCCCTGGGTCCGTGACCGCGCCCGGCGCTGGGAGCCCGAGCCGCTGCGCTGGCTCGGCGCCCGCCTCGTCTACGGGCTCTACCGCGCGGCCGACCAGCGCGAGAGCGCGTCCGACAGCGCTTCGACGGACCCGCTGGCCCGGCTCGCCGGGTTGATCTCCGGCCGCTGAATCCCGCGGTCGCGGTCGCGGTCGCGGTTGCGGTCGCGGTCGGCCGCGATCGCGGTTGCGCTCGGTCGCGGTCGCGGTCGGTCGCGGGGAGCGGGGAGCGGGGAGGGTCCGACACACCAGAGGACGGGAGGATCCGACACACCAGAGCCGTCCCGCGCCTCGCTGTGTCGGACTCGCCCGGGGGCCGGGACGAAGCGACACATCACCGCGGGCCGGGGCCGAGCTGTGTCGGACTGTCCCATCGCCGCCAAGTCGCGCTGCACCGCTTTCGCCCGGCGCAACGGGAGCGTGTTCGGCGTCGGTCCTCGGCACTGCGTCACGGTGGGCGGACCGTCGTCGCTCCACGTGCTCCTCGCGATCGTCGTGATCGCCTGCGTGGTCATCGGGCCGATCGCGGTCGCGATCCACCTCGCGCGCAGCGCCCGCCAGACACCCGCCGCCTAAGCCCGCGCTGCCGTCTCGCGCCGCGGCGAGCGGATGACGAGCACCGCGTCCGCCCCCGCGCCGCCCACGTCCGCGTACGAGTGCCCGACGTCGCTCACCCAGCTCGCCGACTCGCCGACGGCCAGCATGACCTCCTCTCCCACGCGCCCCACCCGCAGCGCGCCGGCAACCAGCAGCAGATGCTCGGTCACCCCCGGGCCGTGCCCGCCGGAGTCGCGCCGGGCGCCGGCGTCGAGCCGCAGCCGGTAGACCTCGACGGTCTGCACCTCATCCTCGGTGACGTCGAGCAGTTCGGCGCGGACCCCCTCCGATGCGACCTCGGCGCCGATCCGCTCGGCGAGCAGCGTCGCCAGCGGTAGGCCGAGAGCTCCCGCGAGCGCATACAGGGTGGCGAGCGTCGGGTTACGCGTGCCGTTCTCGATCTCCGACAACGAGCCCTTGCCGACGCCGGCGGCAGCGGCCAGGACGGCGAGCGACAGCCCGCGCGCGCGGCGGGCCTCGCGCAGGCGTTCCCCCACCAGACTGGCGATCGCGTCCATCCTCGCCTCCCGACGATATCCGAAGGGGTTCCACAAACAGAACCCATCGATTAGTGTTCTGTATATGGAACCCTTGGCGAGATACAGGCAGCAGATCTCGGCGGGGTTCGGGATCGCGATCGTCGGCTACACGAGCTCGTTCGCGGTCGTTCTGGCCGGGCTGCGCGCGGTCGGCGCGACGCCCACTCAGGCGACGTCGGGGCTGCTCGTCCTGTGCCTCGCGGTCGGGGTGAGCACTCTCCTGCTGAGCCGCCGTCACCGGATTCCGATCACGATCGCCTGGTCCACCCCGGGCGCCGCGGTGCTGGCGAGCGCGACCGCGATCCATGGTGGCTGGCCGGCCGCGGTGGGGGCGTTCCTGATCGGCGGGGCGCTGGTCGTGCTCACCGGGCTGTGGCCGCGGCTCGGGGCGCTGATCACCGCGATCCCGGCCCCGATCGCGCAGGCGATGCTCGCCGGCGTGGTGCTCCAGATCTGTCTCACGCCGGTTCGGGGGCTCGCCGCCCACCCCGCGCAGGTGGTGCCGATCCTGCTCGCCTGGCTCGTGCTGATGCGGATCGCGCCGCGCTGGGCGGTGCCGGGCGCGTTCGCGGTGACGCTCATCGTCGTGGCGGTCCTCGCTGCCCACCATGGCGGCGCGCATGGCCCTCTGCTCCCCCATCCGGTCCTCACCGCGCCGCGTGTCTCGTGGGCGGCGCTGGTTGGGATCGCGGTGCCGCTCTACGTGGTGACGATGGCCGCCCAGAACGTCCCCGGGGTGGCGATCATGAGCTCCTATGGCTACACGGTCCCATGGCGCGAGGCGATGACGGCGACCGGCATCGGCTCGATGCTTGCCGCGCCGTTCGGCGGCCACGCGATCAACCTCGCCGCGATCAGCGCATCGGTCCCCGCGTCATCGCAGGCGCACCGCGACCCTGAGCGTCGCTGGCCGGCGGCGACGACATTCGGGGTCACCTACCTGTGCCTGGCCGCGCTCACCACCGCACTGACGACGCTGTTGCAGGCGGCGCCCCTCGACGTCGTCGGCACCGTCGCTGGGCTCGGGCTATTGGCGACGCTCGGGTCCTCGCTCGGCGCCGCGGTCAGCGAGCCCGAGCAGCGCACCGCCGCCGCCATCACGTTCGTCGTTGCCGCCTCGGGCGTGACGATCGCCGGGGTGGCAGCGCCAACCTGGGCACTCGTCGCCGGCCTCGTCGTGCGGTTCACGCTCCGCCCGCGCACGCGGGCGGCCGCCTGAGGACCCTCAGCGCCGGCCGCGTTCGGGCAGATACGGCAGGGCACGGAGCGCGACGTCGAGCGTGGTCAGCCGCGACGCGTCGGAGAGGTCGACCCCGAGCAGCGCCTCGATCCGCGCGATCCGGTGATAGAGCGCCTGCCGGTGCAGGTGGAGGTCGCGCGCGGCGCTCGCCTTGTGGCCGCCATGGACGCACAGCGCCTGGAGCGTGCCGAGCAGCGCGAGCTTGTGGTCGCGGTCGTGGTCGAGCAGCGGCCCGAGGTTGCGCTCCACGAACTCACCGAGCACGCGCTCGTCGCCGACCGCGGCGAGCAACCGCTCGAGCTCTGTGCCCCGAGCGTCGTACCAGGGCCGTTCGGGCAGGCGGCGCGCGGCTCCGGCCGTCTGAGCCGCGACGCGCAGCGCGGGGCCGGCGTCGTTCCACCCGACCGGCCCGTCGACGCCGATGATCGTGCGCGTGCCCGGCCGGCGGCGTGCCCACACGCGCTCCACGACGCCGGCGACCCGTTCGGCCACGGCGGTTCGCTCGGCGGATGCGCGCTCGGCCAGCGCCGCCCGATCCGACGCCGCGCTGGCACGCTCGCCGGCCAGCGACCGGCCGGGAAGCGCCGCGAGCGCGAGCAGCGGCTCATCGCCCGAGCGCCCGCCGCACAGGACGGGCGTGGCCCGGCCCTCGAGCTCACGCTGCAGGTCGCCGAGCAGCGCCGCGCGGACCTGGCCGGGGCTGGGGGGCATCTCGACGATCGCGACCGCCAGCAGCTCGGAGGCCTGCGGGCGAAATCCCATTCGCTCCGCCTGGCGCGCCGCCTGGATGCCGGTGCTCACCCCGTCGGCCAGCTCGGCGAGCAGGTTGCCCCGCTCGCGCGCGAGCAGCTCGTCCTCCTCACGCGCGCGCAGCAGCGCGAGCGCGACGATGCCGGCGGCGTGGCGGAGTGCGATCTGGTCAAGCTCGGTGGGAGCGCGACGCGTCGGGAGCACGACCAGCCGCCCCGGCTGCCCGCCCGGCCCCATCGGTACCGGAGCTTCCAGGCCTGCCTGGGCGCCCGCGCTCTCGAACGCGTCGAGATCGTCGCCGGCCCCGGCGTGGAACAGCATGCGGCCCCGCCCCGACTGCAGGAAGACCGGGTTGCCGAGCACCTCTGAGAGTGTCTGGAGCAGCTCGGGCAGCCCGTCGCCGTCGAGCATCACCGCGATCAACCGCTCCTTGATCTGCTCACCGTCGCGCAGCAGGCCGTACTGGCGGTTGACGAGCTCGGTGTGGATCGCCTCGGTGACCCGTACGAACGGGACCTCCCGGTGAAGCGCCACGAGCGGCAGGCCCGTCCGAACCGCGGCCTCACGCAGCGGCTCGGGGATCGTCTGCAGGCTCGAGCCGAGCTCGATCACGAGCGCTGCCACCCCGCGGTCGGCGAGCTCGGCGACGAACGCCTGCTGCTCGGCCGCACGCGGCGCCAGGCCCATCCCGGTCGTCAGCAGCAGCTCGCCGCCGACCAGCAGCGTGGCGATTCCCGGGACCTCCCCCGCGTGGACCCAGCGAATCGGGCGGTCCAGCGCCGCCTCGCCCGAGAGCACCTCGGGCAGCCCTCGGCGCAGCGCGGGCAGCGCGAGCGCCTCGGCGACGGTGATTCCGGTCGTCCGGTCCGGCGTGAGCTCCATCGATTGGACATGATGACGCTCGGACGCGGTCATAGTGTCGTCCGCGAGCGGGTGGGGAGCGACAGGATGCCCACGGGCGCTTCTGCGCCGCTCCGCGTACGCTCTCGCGTCGATGGGGTGTCTCGGAGGAGAATGCGGTGGCGAGATCGTCAGCGTCGAACGGGCGGACTGCGCGCCGGGGGCGGGCCTGTCGTGAGCTCGCCCTGGCCACAGGGTGCACCGACCCGCGCAGAGCGCGCGGCGTACTCGGACGCGACGGTCCGTTCCTACTGGTTGGACGCGCTCGACCCGTGTGAACCCGAGCCGCGCCTGGACGGGCACGTCGAGGCGGACCTGTGCATCGTCGGTGGCGGCTACACAGGGCTGTGGGCCGCGCTGCATGCGGTCCGCGAGGACCCGCATCGACGCGTCGTGGTGCTCGAATCCGGTCGCTGCGGCGAGGGCGCGAGCGGCCGCAACGGCGGGTTCCTCGACGCCTCGCTGACCCACGGGCTGGCGAACGGCCTGGCACGGTTTCCCGAGGAGATGCACACCCTCGAGCGGCTGGGGCGGGAGAACTTCGACGGACTGGCGGCGGACGTGGCGCGCCTGGAGATCGACGCCGAGCTGGAGACGCGCGGATACCTGGCCGTCGCGATGCAGCCGCATGAGCTTCCAGGCCTGCAGCTGGACCTGGAGATGACGCGCGAGTACGGCGGCGACGCGGAGCTGCTGTCGACCGAGGAGATCCAGGCGCAGGTCCGCTCCCCGCTGTATCTGGGCGCGGTATGGCACCGCAGCGGCGCGGGTCTCGTGCACCCGGCCAAGCTCGCCGACGGGCTGCGCCGGGCGGCGATCGCGGCCGGGGTGACCGTGTACGAGCACTCGCCGGTGCTCGGTGTCGCCGCGGAGGGCGCCGGCGTGCGCGTGACCGTGGCCGCCGGCGGCTCGGTGTCGTGTGCCCGGACGCTCGTGGGCACGAGCGCGTACCCGGCCGTGCACGGCGTCCGCGCGATCAACCGCTACATCGCGCCGGTCTATGACTACGCGCTGATGACCGAGCCGCTCGGCGATCGGCTGGCGGAGATCGGCTGGGAGAACCGCCAGGGGATCGGCGACGGGGGCAATCAGTTCCACTACTACCGGCTGAGCCGCGACGGCCGGGTCCTGTTCGGTGGCTATGACGCGGTGTACCGCCGCGGCGGACCGGTTGCCGACCACCTCGATGACCACGAGGCCACCTTTGGCCACCTATCCCAGCACTTCTTCGCGGTCTTCCCGCAGCTGGAAGGCGTGCGGTTCACGCACCGCTGGGGCGGCGCGATCGACACCTGCAGCCGCTTCTCGGTGTGCTTCGGCTCAGAACTCGGCGGCCGCGTGGTGTGGGCGGTCGGCTACACGGGGCTCGGGGTCGGTGCCACCCGCTGGGGCGCCCAGGTCGCACTCGACCTGCTCGACGGGCGGGACACCGAGGCCACCCGGCTGCGTTTCGTGCAGACGCGACCGCTGCCGTTCCCGCCCGAGCCGCTGCGCACGGCCGTGATCCAGCTCACCCGCAACCGTCTCGCCGCCGCCGACCGGCGGGAGGGCAGGCGCGGGCTGTGGCTGGGGACGCTCGACCGGCTCGGCCTCGGATTCGACAGCTGACCGCGGCTCAGCGCGTCGGGCCGGGAGCCGGAGCCGGGAGCCGGGAGCCGGGAGCCGGGAGCCGGGAGCCGAACGGTGACATCTCTGTCACAGGGGGGTGAGAGCCGGACCGCCGGAGGCTCTACCAGTCGATGGAGTGGAACATCGACTTCACCCCGCAGGCCGAGGCATGGTTCACAGGGCTGGCGCCGGAGCAGCGCGAGCGCATGGCACGCAGCGTGGAGTCGCTGCGGACGCACGGGCCGGCGCTCGGCCGCCCGACGGCGGACTCGGTCAAGGGATCACGCCATTCGAACATGAAGGAGCTGCGGGTGCCGAACCAGCCGTTGCGCGCACTTTTCGCGTTCGGCCCCGACCGCCGCGCGATCATCCTCGTCGGTGGCAGCAAGGCCGGGCGGGAGAAGCGCTGGTACCGCAGCGAGCTGAAGGTCGCCGACCGGCTCTTCACCGACCACCTCCAAACGTTCCGAAGGGAGAGCGCATGCCGCGCAACAAGAGCTGGGAACAGATCCGCCGGGAGACAGGTCTGAACGAGGACCGCGTCGCCGGATATCGGCTCCTCGAGGAGGCCGAGCGGCGGTTCTACCGCGCTCGCCAGCGCCGCGGCGTCACGGACGCGATGATGGCGAAGGCCCTCGGCGTCGACGAGTCAGACGCCGGCCGCGTGGAGGCTGACAACGGCGACCTGTTCCTGGCCGCACTCACCCGGCACGTCGCGGCGGCCGGCGGGCGGCTCGAACTGCGGGCGGTGTTCGACGACGAGGAGGTCGTGCTGCTGAGCGAGCCCGCCTGAGGCCCCTTCCCCGCTCAGCCCAGCGAGCGCTCGTAGTGGACGAACGAGGTGAGCGATGCCACCGTGTCATACAGCGAGCGCGCGGGGCTGTTGAACGCCTGGGTGTGCCAGTAGAGCAACTCCGCACCCTGGGCGTTGGCGCGTTCCCCCGCGGTCTGGATCAGCGCCTTGGCGGCGCCCGAGCCTCGGTGGCTCCGGTCGACGAACAGATCCTCCAGGTAGCACGTCGGGCCAAGCGACCAGGTCGTTGGATGCAGGATGCAGTGCGCGAGCCCGATCACGCTCCCGTCGTCCGCCTCGGCCGCCAGGCCGAAGCAGCCGTCGCGCCGCTCGGTCATGAGCGAGAAGGTCTGCTCGGTGACCTCGGCGCTGACCTCGCCTTCGCCGCGGTAGAAATGCAGGTAACCGGCCCACAGGCCGTTCCAGTCAGAGCGGTCATCGGCGCGGAGATCTCGGATCGTCGTCATGGGCGGCAAGCTACCGCCGCCCGGCACGACGGCGCGGCCACGTCGCGCCGCCGCCGCTCGACGATTCGTCGCATGCGGACCGGGCCATGTTGGCCGAACCGTCAGGACCTCCCCGCGAGACCGCGCAGTAGCGTCCGAGGCGGGAGAATCAACGCCAAGGCAACGCACGAGGAAACCGGAGGAAGAGAGATGGCTGATTACGCGGTCGTCAACCCCGCGACGGGCGAGACGGTAAAGGAGTACCCGACGATCACCGATCAGGAGCTGAAGGACGCGATCGCCGGCGCCGCCAAGGCGAGCGCCGAGTGGGTCCCGGGCACGACGATCCAGGAGCGTGCGGAGATGATCCGCAAGGTCGGCCAGCTGCACGCCGATCGCAAGGAGGAGCTCGGCAAGATCATCGTCCGGGAGATGGGCAAGCCGATCGAGCAGGCCATGGGCGAGGTCGAGTTCTGCCAGGCGATCTACGACTACTACGCCGACAACGGCGCCGACCTGCTCAAGGACGAGCCGGTGAAGCTGCTCGACGGTGAGGGTTCGGCGTTCGTGCGGCGCAGCCCCTACGGACCACTGCTGGGGATCATGCCGTGGAACTATCCCTACTACCAGGTGGCGCGCTTTGCCGGCCCCAACCTGGTGATCGGGAACACGATCCTGCTCAAGCACGCGCCCCAGTGCCCGGAGTCAGCGCTGGCGATGGAGGAGATCTTCCGCGAGGCGGGCTTCCCGGAGGGCGCCTACACGAACATCTTCGCCACCAACGACCAGATCGAATGGGTGATCGGTGATCCGCGCGTGCGCGGCGTCTCGCTCACGGGCTCTGAGCGTGCCGGTGCCGCGGTGGCGGCGATCGCCGGGCGCAACCTCAAGAAGGTCGTGCTCGAGCTCGGCGGCTCGGACCCGTTCATCCTGCTCTCGACCGACGACCTGGACGCGACCGTCGAGGCCGCCGTCGGCGCCCGCCTGGAGAACACCGGCCAGGCGTGCAACGCGGCCAAGCGGTTCATCGTCGCCGACGACCTCTACGACTCGTTCCTGGAGAAGTTCGGGCCCGCGCTCACCGGAGTCAAGCCCGGTGACCCGACATCGTCGGATTCGACGATCGGCCCGCTCTCGTCGAAGCTGGCGACCGAACGGCTCTCCGAGCAGGTCCAGCGCGCGATCGCCGGTGGCGCAAAGGTGGCGTTCGGAGGTGGTGACGCCGACGGCAACTTCTACCCGCCGACCGTGCTCACCGACGTCAAGCCCGACAACGACGCCTACCACGAGGAGCTGTTCGGCCCGGTCGCGCAGGTCTACCGCGTGGGCTCCGAGGAGGAGGCAGTCAAGTTGGCCAACGACACGCCGTTCGGCCTCGGGTCCTACGTGTACACCACCGACTCCGACCAGGCGCTGCGCATCGCCGACAAGATCGATGCGGGCATGGTGTTCATCAACGCCGCCGGCGCCGAGGGCGCGGAGCTGCCGTTCGGCGGCGTCAAGCGCTCCGGCTTCGGTCGTGAGCTTGGCCGCTTCGGCGCGGACGAGTTCGTCAACAAGAAGATGGTGCGGGTCGGCGGCTGACCCGACTCCGCGACCCCGCCGGCCGGCTCCGCGAGCGAGCCGGCCGGCGGTGCCGTCAGCCGGATCGCAATGAGTGGTGCCACCGGCTCGGAGCCGGCGGGGTGGCGCCGACCAGTCGCCAGCGTCCGAGCTCACGCCGCCAGCGCAGCTCGCCTTCTCGCTCCCAGGGCCCGGACAGCAGCAGCTCCTGCACCCGCACTCCCTCGTTCCAGGCGGCGGCGAGGCGAGTCATCAACAGCGGGAGCGTGATCGTTATCGTCCGTTGCTGAGTAGCGCTACTATAACCTTTCATGGTTGAGAGTAGCAGTTCAGGTGCGCTCGTTGACCGCCTCCGGGGTGAGATCGGCACGCTCGCGCCAGGCGCGCGGCTGCCCTCGACCCGCGTGCTGGTCGACCGCCATCGCGTCTCCCCGGTCACCGTCTCTCGCGCGCTCGCGGAGCTCTCGGCCGAGGGGCTCGTGATCACCCGCCCCGGCGCGGGCACGTTCAAGGCCGAGCCGCCGCCGCGCACCGGGCTGGTCGACTACTCCTGGCAGACGGCCGTGCTCGCCGACCGCGAGATCTCCATCCGCAGCCTGAGCTTTGGCGTGCCGGACGACGACGAGTCGGTGATCTCTCTGTCGACCGGATACCTGCACCCCGCGCTGATGCCGATCCGCGCGCTGGCCGGCGCCGGAGCCCGCGCCGCTCGGCGTCCGGGCGTGTGGAATCTGCCTCCCGAGAGCGGGCTGATCGGACTGCGCACCTGGGTGGCGCGCGCGTTCGGCGCCTCGGTGCAGGCGCGCGATGTGACGATCACTCCGGGCGGTCAGGGGGCGCTCTCGAGCGTGCTGCGCGCGATCGTCCCCGCGGGCGAGCCGATGCTCGTCGAGTCGCCGACCTACATCGGCGCGATCGCGGTGCTCCGCGCGGCCGGAATCCGCCCCGTCCCCGTCCCGACCGACACCGACGGGATCATTCCCGAGCTGCTGGCCGCCGCCTTCGAGCGCACGCGTGCCCGGGCAGTGCTGATCCAGCCCACGTACCAGAACCCGACTGGCGCGGTGCTGGCAACCGAGCGCCGCGCCGAGGTCCTGCGGATCGCGCAGGAGGCCGGTGCGTTCATCGTCGAGGACGACTACGCACGCTGGCTGGGGCATTCCGACCACGTCCCGCCTCCACTGCTGCACGACGACACCGAAGGACGCGTCATCCACCTGTCCGCGGTCACCAAGGTGACCTCCTCCAACCTACGGATCGGGGCGGTGATCGCCCGCGGGCCTGTGATCGAGCGCGTCCGCGCGCTGCGGCTCGTCACCGATCTGCTCGTGCCCCGGCTCGTGCAGGAGACGGCACTGGAGTTCGTCTCGGGACCGGGCTGGACCCGCCACCTCAATTGGCTGCGCGACGAGCTCGCCGAGCGCTGCGCGCGGTTCGCCGCCGACGTGGCCATGGTGCTGCCGGCGGTCCATGTCGCGCTCCGGCCGCGGGGCGGATTGCACCTCTGGGGTCGGCTGCCCGATCACGTCGACGACGTGGAGGCCGCCGACGCCGCACGCCGGGCCGGCGTCGCGGTGCTCCCCGGGCGGCCGTTCTTCCCGGCGGAGCCGACGGCGCCCCACCTGCGCCTCACCTTCTCGGCGGCGGCCAACCAGAGCGATCTGCGCACGGGCCTCGAGCGGCTCGCGGCGGCGGTGCCCGCGCTCAGCGCCGCAGCTTGAGCCAGCGGGTCACGCTCACCTTGGGCTGACCCTTGCCCTGCGGGGTGAAGCTGGCCTCGGCCTCCAGGCGCTCCTCGTGACGGACGTGATGCAGCAGCGTCTTGCCGCGAGCAGTGAGATGGACGTGGACGCGAACCCGGCCCTTGGAGTGGACGTGGACGCTTGCGGAAGCGACGAGCACACGCCTGACTCGCTCCTTGGGATGGGAATGGGTGAGCGCCGTCGAGTGCTCTCGCTCCTCGGACGCGGAGACATGCGTGACCCGGTACCAGCCGACGACGAGCAGGCCGGCGGACGGCGCGCGGAAGGTGAGCGTGTAGCCGTGGCGCAGCAGCTGGCCGATCCGGGATCTGACCCCGCCCAGCGTGAGCATCCGCCGCAGGTCGCCCCGAATCGTGTTGGTCAGGGCCGAGCTCTGCTCGTCGGCGTCGGGCCGCGGGCGGCGGGGCGGGCCCGCGGGGGCGGGCGGCGCCGTGAGCACGCGCGGCAGGCTCGAGCCGGCCGATCCGGGGGCGGGCGCGCCGGGGACGACGTTCACCGTCGCGTGAGCGCTGCCGAGCGTCGGGTGCGTAGCGGTCAGCGTGACCGCCCCGGTCGCGCCGGCCTGCGAGCGGAGGAAGCCCCCGCCGACGCCACCGTAGAGACCGAACGCGAACGGGTTGTCGGCGAGCAGCGACGCCGGTCCGGTGACCGAGAACGTCACCTGGGTGGCGTCGCTCGACGCGAGCGGCCGGTGATTGCCGAAAGCGTCGACCCCGCGGACGGTGAAGCGCGTCATGTCCGTGCCGTCGCCGACGATCGCGCCGTCGTCGAGGGTCAGCAGCAGCTGGTCCTGGCTCGTGTCCGAGCTCATCCTCAGCGACGTGACCACCTTGCCGCCGACGACGCCGTCGATCCGCAGCGGCGGCGAGCCCGAGGCGCTGACCGACGGGAAGGTGACGAACACCGGGGGGGCGGTGAGGTTGCCGTAGTCGCCGGCGTCGGGCGTGCCGGTGACGGTCGGCGTGACGGCGTTTCCGACGTAGAAACGCAGCTCGTCACAGTTGGTGAAGACGACCGTGCTCCCCGGCCCCTGAGGCGGCGATGCGGAGCCGAAATCCCAGAAGAATCCCGGCACGATCACCGGTGCGCTGGCGGCCTGCTGCGAGGCGTAGAAGCCGGCGCCGGGCTTCTGCACGCGGAAGGTATCGGTGACGCCCGGGGTCTTCAGGTTGTTCCAGATCCGAGTGCCGCCGTTCAGCGACTGGTAGTCGACCGCGCACCAGCCCAACAGGCCGGCGTAGGCGTCGTTGCCCTGCGCGATGTTGTGAACCTGGGCGTGCATCTCGCCCTGGAGCGCCAGCTGGGATTGAGGGTCGATCCAACGGTAGGTCTGCGCGCCGTCGAGCGCGCCGACCGCCTCGGAGACCATGTACGGCACACCTGGCAGCGGTGGCCACAGCGTCGCCTGGTTGCCCTCGGAGTGATAGTCGTCGAACGCGAACACCTGCTGGTTCCAGCCGCTCGTCGTCGAGTAGATGTCCATCGCCCCCGTCGTCTGCCGGCTGCCGTCCAGCTGGGTGGCGATCTGGTCGGTCTCGGCGTAGAGCGACTGGTTGGTCGTGCTGTTACTCGTTTCGTTCAGGCGGGTGGCCCATACGATCACCGAGGGACGGCTGCGGTCGCGCAGGACCATGTCCTCGACGTTCTGCAGCACGACCTCCCGGAAGGCGAGGTCGCCGACGTACTGCCAGCCGGGCGGCTCCTCCCAGACGAGGAGCCCGAGCGCGTCGCAGGCATCGAGGAAGTACTCCGACTGCGGGTAGTGCGAGCAGCGGACCATGTTGCAGTTGAGCTCGTTCTTGATGATCGCGGCGTCGCGGGCCTGGAGCCGGGCGGAGCCGCCCATCCCGATGTACGGGAACAGCTGATGGCGGTTGAGGCCGAACAGCTCGTAGCGGGAGCCGTTGAGATAGAAGCCGTCGAGCTGGAAGACCGCCTCACGGAAGCCGGTGGTGATGGCGAACGCGTCGACCGCCCGCCCCAGCGTGATCGTCGTCTGGACGGTGTAGAGCGTCGGGCTCTCCGGCGACCACAACGAGATCCCCGTCAGATTCGGGATGGTCAGGCCGACGACGCTGCTGCGGCCGCGCTGCACCGCGATCGTCTTGCTCGCGGTGCCGACCGCCGCGCCCCCCGGATCGAGCAGCGTGGAGGCGACGACCACGTCGTTGCTCGCTGCGCCGGCGTCGACGGTCACCGCGACCTCGAGGGCGGGCGAGGTGAGCACGTTGACCGGCTTGGCGAACACGTCGGCGATGTGCACCTCGGGCACGATCCGCAGCGCGACGTCGCGGTAGATGCCTGCCGGCTGCAGAAAGTCGATCGAGGCATCGCCTCCGGCCACGTCGTTGGGCGGCAGATCCTGGAGCGTTCCGTCGACCTTGACCGCGAGCAGGTTGTCGCCGGCCACCAGACTCTCGGTGAGCTCGACCGAGAACGGCAGGTAGCCACCCTGGTGGGTGGCGAGCGCGGTTCCGTTCAGGTACACGGTGGCAGACGTCATGACGCCCTGGAAGTCCACGAACACGCGCCCACCGGAGACCGCCGCCTGGGAGATGTGCTTGCGGTAGATCCACTGGTCCTCCCAGGTCGCTGGATCCCAATAGCCCCACGAGAGCGAGGTGACGGTGTGCGGCAGGCAGACCCCTGCAAAGCCGGCCTCGGAGTAGCCCGGCTGCTCGGACCCGGACGCGTAGACGCCGCCGAACAACCAGCCGCCGTCGAGCGTGTACCGCCCCTGGGCCAGCGGCGTCTCCTGGGTCACGTCCGCCTCGGCGTCAAGCGGCCACGCGACATTGCCGGCGGCCAGCGCGGCGGCACCGAGGGCTCCCGCACGCAGGACCGCTCGCCGTGAGAAGGTCGGCTGAGACACTCCCCACCATTCAAGCGCACACGTTGCGGCGGCACCGCACGGTCGCTCTCATCGCTGCGGCCGCCGGGGCGCGATCAGCGTGCTGGGGCCGAGGTGAGCTGGGCTGCCAGCCAGGAGCGCAGCCAGGCCCGGCGCTCGGCGCGCTGCTCGTAAGCGCGCAGCGCGACGCGCGCGATGCGCATCGATGGCCTGCGGCCCTGGTACCGGCCCCGCGCACGTGGATCCGTCCGGTGCTCGGGCACATGACCGGTCGGTCGGTTGACGTACCCGGGGACCGCGGCGGCTTCGTTCTCCACTGCCCCAGAAGGGTACGGGTGGCACCGGTCGCAGAGATGGTCCTTCTGTGAAGATCGCCGCATGCCCGCCGCTCGCGCCACCCCGACCGTCGAGGACCCGGCCGTCGCTGCGGTGCTCGCCTGGTGGGATGGGCACGCTCGCGCGCTTCCATGGCGCGCGAGCCGCGACGTGTACGCGATCTGGGTCTCGGAGGTGATGTCGGCGCAGACGAGCGTCACCCGAGCGGCGGACGCCTGGGAGCGCTGGATGGCGCGCTGGCCGACCGTCGGCGCGCTCGCCGCCGCCTCGCTGGCCCAGGTGCTCGCCCAGTGGCAGGGCCTCGGCTATCCGCGCCGCGCCCGGGATCTGCACCGCTCCGCCCGGATCGTGAGCGCCACGGGCTGGCCGGAGAACCTCACCGCGCTGCCCGGTGTCGGCCCGTACGTCGCCTCGGCCGTCCGCTGCTTCGCCCGCGAGGAGCCGGTGCTGCCGCTCGACGTCAACACCCGCCGGGTGCTCGCGCGTCGCTTCCCCGAGGGGATCGACATGAGCACAGACCCGTGGCGGGCCGGTCAGGCGCTGATGGAGTTCGGACAGCGGATCTGCACCGCGCGCCCGGCGTGCGGGACGTGTCCGGTGAGCGAAGGCTGCCCGGCCCGCGGCGCGGCCGATCCGGCGCCCGCACGGAGGCGCCAGGCGCGCTACGAGGGCAGCCTGCGCCAGCGGCGCGGCATGCTCCTGCGCAGGGTCGTCGCCGACGGTCCGATCGAGCTCGCCGCGGCCGACCCCGAGGCCGCCGACGGCCTCGTCCAGGACGGCCTGCTGACCGTGCGGGACGGCTGTTTCGGCGTGCCTGATTGAGCTATCGTCGCAAGCGATGGCCACCCGCGTGAGCAGGGCCGGCCAGTCCGATCGACAAAGCACAGGGAGAAGCCCATGGCCAGCGTCACCGAAACGTCGTTCGACACCATCACGGACCTGCTCGGCGATGACGCCGAGAGCCTGCTGGAGCACCGCTCCGAGACGATCGATGCCGCGCAGCTGCACCTCCCGGGGCCCGACTTCATCGAGCGCGTGATGCTTGACACCGACCGCAGCGTGACGACGATCCGCAACCTGCGCTCGATGTTCGATCACGGGCGCCTGGCCGGGACGGGCTACCTGTCGATCCTGCCCGTCGATCAGGGGATCGAGCATTCGGCGGGCGCCAGCTTCGCCCCGAATCCCGCGTACTTCGATCCGGCCAACATCGTCGAGCTGGCGATCGAGGGCGGCTGCAACGCGGTCGCCTCGACGATCGGCGTGCTCGCCGCGACCGCGCGCAAGTACGCGCACCGGATCCCCTACATCGTCAAGCTCAATCACAACGAGCTGCTGACCTACCCCAACAAGTTCGACCAGGTGCCGTTCGGCAGCCCGCGGACCGCGTGGGAGATGGGCGCCGTCGCCGTCGGGGCGACGATCTACTTCGGCTCAGAGGAGTCAACGCGGCAGCTGCAGGAGGTCTCCGAGATGTTCGAGGAGGCCCATGACCTCGGCATGTTCACCGTGCTCTGGTGCTACCTGCGCAACCCCGAGTTCAAGATCGACGGCGTCGACTACCACCTCGCCGCCGACCTCACCGGTCAGGCCAACCACCTCGGCGTCACGATCAAGGCCGACATCATCAAGCAGAAGCTTCCGGAGACCAACAACGGCTACGGCGCCGTCAACAAGCTCGCGGGCGGTGGCTACGGCAAGACGAACGACCTCGTCTACTCGAAGCTCACCAGCGACCACCCGATCGACCTCACCCGCTACCAGGTGGCCAACTGCTACATGGGCCGCGCCGGCCTGATCAACAGCGGCGGCGCCTCCTCGGGCGACACCGATCTCGCCGAGGCGGTGCGCACGTCGGTCATCAACAAGCGGGCGGGCGGCACCGGCCTGATCAGCGGTCGCAAGGCGTTCCAGCGCCCGATGAACGAGGGCGTGGCGCTGCTCAACGCGATCCAGGACGTGTACCTCTCCGACGAGGTCACGATCGCCTGACCCGGCGCTGCGGGCGGCGGCAGACCGGCCGCCGCCGCGTCCCGTCGTCTCAGCCGATCCGCACTTCGCCCGAGGCGGCGGCGAGGTCAAAGCCGCCCGCCACCCAGCGGCGAACGATGTCGCGCATCGAGAGGATCCCGACGATTTCGCCGTCCTGCACCACGACGATGTGCCGGAAGCGGCCGGCGGTCATCGCCTCGGCGGCGCGATGCAGCGGCCAGTCCGGCTCGGCGTAGACCAGCTCGGAGGTGAGGTGGTCCTGGACGAGCTCGCGGTCGAGATCCTGACCGTTGCCGGCGACCGCCAGCACGTCGCGCTCGGTGACGATGCCGGGACCGGGCAGGTCCGGGTCGAACACGATCGCGGCCCCTGTCCCGCCGGCCATCATGCGCCGGGCGGCGTCCCGCATCGTGTGGGACGGGCCGACCGTGACCGTCACCGGGTTCATCGCATCGCGGACGAGCATGTCACCCTCCCTCTAAGGCGCTTGCAACAATTGATACGAGGATACCACGGGGCCGGGACGGCTACCGGCGACCGGTGTACGGTGACCACGTGACCGAGACCGCTCCGTCCGCCACCGACTCCACGGCGTCGCTGCAGACGCTCGAGCAGGTGCAGCGGCGTGTCCTGTGGCTGGCGACCTCGATCATCCATCACGCCAACAAGGTCCGTGAGACCCGCTCGGGCGTGAAGGTGGGAGGTCATCAGGCGTCCTCGGCCTCGATGGTCTCGATCATGACCGCGCTGTACTTCGAGCACCTGCGCGGGGTCGACCGGGTCTCGGTCAAGCCGCACGCCTCCCCCGTGCTCCACGCCATCAACTACCTGCTGGGGCGTCTGGACGAGCGCTATCTCACCGAGCTGCGCTCGTTCGGCGGTCTGCAGAGCTATCCGAGCCGCACCAAGGATCCCGACCCGGTCGACTTCTCGACCGGATCGGTCGGGATCGGCGCCACCGCGACGTTGTGGAGCGCGCTTGCCCACCGCTACGTCGCCGGGCACTTCGAGGTCCCCCAGGCCGGCCGGGAGATCGCCCTGATCGGCGACGCGGAGCTCGACGAGGGCGCGATCTGGGAGGCGCTCGTCGACCCGATGGTCCCCTCCCTGGGCGAGGTGCTGTGGATCGTCGACCTCAACCGCCAGTCGCTCGACCGCGTCGTCCCGGACATCGCGGCCGGCCGGATCGGGAAGATGTTCGGCGCGGCGGGCTGGCAGACGATCACCGTCAAATACGGGCGGCTGCTGCGCTCGATCTTCGAGCGCGACGGCGGCGAGGCGCTGCGCCGGCGCATCGACCAGATGCCCAACGAGGAGTATCAGCGGCTGCTGCGCTCCGACGCCTCCGAGCTGCGCGAGCGCCTGCCCGGAGCGGGCTCGCCCGCCCGCGGCCGCCGCGAGCTCACGCGCCTGGTCGCCGAACTCGACGACGCGACGCTTGCCGCCGCGATCCGCGACCTCGCCGGCCACGACCTCTCCGACCTGCTCGACGCGTTCGCGCAGGCGGGTGAGGCGAGCGACCGGCCCACGGTGATCTTCGCCTACACGATCAAGGCCTGGGGCCTGCCCACCGAGGGCCACCCCGCCAACCACTCAGCGCTGCTGTCGGAGGCGCAGTGGCGCGGCCTGGCCGGCGAACTCGGGGCCGACGACGCTGATCCGTGGGCTCGGTTCGCACCCGGCTCGCCGGAGGCGGAGCTGTGCGAGCGCGCGGCCCGCCGGCTCGAGCGCGCGCCGCTGGATCGCCGGTCCCCGCCGCGGGTGCCCGCCGACGTCGGGCGCGAGCACGCCGGGCGAGCCTCCACCCAGCAGGAGCTCGGCCGCTTCTTCTCCGACCTCGCACACGCGGCGCCCGAGGTCGCGGCGCACGTCGTCTCGGTCTCGCCCGACGTCGCCTCCTCCACGAACCTCGGCGGCTGGATCAACCGCGTCGGGGTGTGGAACGTCGGTGATCGGGTCGACTGGTTCGCCGACGACACCGACACCCTGGTGCGCTGGCGCGAGTCGGCGCACGGGCAGCACATCGAGCTGGGGATCGCCGAGGGCAACCTCGTCGGCCTGCTCGCCGAGCTGGGCGCAACGTGGTCACGCGACGGCCAGCCGCTGCTGCCGATCGGCACGATCTACGACCCGTTCGTCAACCGGGCACTGGAGCAGTGGTCATTCGGCATGTACGCGGGCGGCCAGTCGATTCTGATCGGGACGCCGGCCGGGGTCACGCTCGCGCCCGAGGGCGGCGCCCACCAGTCGATCATCACTCCGTCGGTCGGCCTGGAGCAGCCGCGCTGCGTCGCCTGGGAGCCGGCGTTCGGCCAGGACCTCGAGTGGGTGCTGCTCGCCGCGCTCGCCGGGCTGGCGCGCGAGGACGGTCATTCGTCATATCTGCGGCTCTCGACGCGACCGGTCGATCAGGGGCTTGCCGCGGTGCCGGCCGCCGGGCCGGCCCGCGATGCACGCAGGCGGGCGGTGCTCGCGGGCGGCTACCGGCTGCATGAGACGCATGACGGAGCGCCGCGGGTGACGCTCGTCGGGATGGGCGTCGTGATGCCCGAGGTGCTGTCCGCCGCGCAGGAGCTCTCCGCAGACGGAATCCCGACCGCGGTCGTGTGCCTGACCTCGGCCGATCTCGTGTTCCGGGCGCTGCAGGCGCGGCGGGGGCTCGCAGGCGGGCGCGACGAAGTGCTCGGCGAGCTGTTTCCCGCGGAGGCCGCGAGCCCGCTCGTGACCGTGCTCGACGGCCATCCCCACACGCTGTCGTTCCTGGGCGCGGTGAACGACTCGCCGATCAGCTGCCTGGGCGTCCAGGACTTCGGGCAGTCAGGGGACGTCGAAGACCTCTACCGCCACTTCGGGATCGATGCCGAGACGATCGTCGGCGCGGCCCTCGACCTCATCTGACCTGGAGGGTTTCCGTGACCGACGTCCTCATGCCGCGCCTGTCGGATTCCATGGAGCAGGGCACGATCCTCACCTGGCTGGTGCAGGACGGCGGCGAGGTCACCGAGGGACAGGAGCTCGCCGAGATCGAGACCGACAAGGCGACGATGACCTACGAGGCCGAGGCCGCCGGGACCCTTGAGGTGGTGGCGGCGGAGGGCACAACCGTGGCCGTCGGCGAGGTGATCGCGCGGGTGGGATCCGGCGGAGCGGCCTCGGGGTCCGGCGGAGCGGCCTCGGGGTCCGACGGAGCGGCCTCGGGCGTCGACGGAGCGGCCGCGGGCGTCGGCGACGCGCGGGAGGCCGTCGCGGCCCAGGCGACCCCGGCCGCCGAGGCCGTGCCCGCGACGCCGATGGCGCGGCGGATCGCCGAGCGCCACGGTGTCTCGCTCAGCGAGCTCACGGGCAGCGGCCCGCGGGGGCGGATCGTGCGCGCCGACGTGCTGCGCGCGGCCGGGGTCGCGGCGCCCGCCCGCCCCACCGGGGCCGAGGCCCCGGCGGCCCCAAGCGCGCCGCGCGCCCAGACCCCGCCGCGCCCGCCAGCCCCGCCCCTCGACGGCGACAGCCAGGTCGAGCCGACCCGGCTGCAGGCCCTGATCGCACGCCGGATGGCCGAGTCGAAGGCCACGATCCCCCACTTCCAGGTCGAGACCGAGGTCGAGATGAGCGCCGCGCTGGCGTTCCGTGAAGAACTGAAGGCGCTCGCGGCGGCACGGGAAACCCCCGCCCCCTCGCTCAACGATCTGATCGTCAAGGCGAGCGCGCTCGCGCTGCGGCGCTTCCCGCGGGCCAACGGCTCCTACGCGGACGGGCGGTTCGTGCTGCACGGCGCGGTCAACGTCGGGATCGCGGTCGCCGGCGAGGAGGCGCTGGTGGTGCCGGTGCTGCACGGCGCCGACACGCTCACGCTCGGCCAGATCGCTGCTCAGACACGCGAGCTGGCGGCGGCCGTGCGCGACGGCACGGTCACCCCACCGCAGCTCTCGGGCGGGACATTCACGGTCTCGAACCTCGGGATGTACGGGATGACCGCGATCACCCCCGTCGTCAACCCGCCGCAGGCGGCGATCCTCGGCGTCGGGGCGATACGCGACGTGCTCGCGCGCGAGGAGAGCGGCGCGATCGTCGACCGCCGGCTGCTCACGCTCACGCTCTCCTGCGACCATCGGATCCTGTACGGCGCCGACGCCGCGCGATTCCTGGCCGCGATCCGCGAGCTGCTCCAGCAGCCCGCCGGCCTCGCGCTCTAAGCCGCCGACTCGCCGCGGGTGATGATGTCGATCATCGTCGCGGGTCCATCACCGGCGTGGTCTCGGCCCCGCAGCCGGTCACCACACGTACGGGATCAGCCGCGAGTGGACATCATCCCCTGCGTCTCCCGGCTCGCGGGAGGGACGGTGAGGATCGACCGGGATTCCGCTCCGTGCATGCCGGCCGGCTGAGCCGGGTCAGCTGCCGGCCGACGCGCGCGGCCCCCGCTCCTTGAGCAGCTGCTTGAACGCGTCGTGCACCGGGCCGAAGCGCAGCCGGCGAGGTCCGGCCATGATCCGGAACCCGAGCGCCATCAGCGGCCGGTCGACGATGATCAGTGCCTGGGTCCCCTCGGCGCCGCGGATCACCGCGCGGGCGACGGCATCTGGCGAGAGCGCCTTGGACGGGGGTTGGCCTCCGGTCGGCCCCCATGCGTTCTCCTGCTCGAGCTGGTCGGTCTGCACGTCGGCTGGACACACCGCGCAGACCTGAATGCCGGTTCCGGCCAACTCGTGCCGGAGCACCTCGGCGAGCCCGAGCTGCGCCCATTTGCTCGTGCAGTAGGAGGTGTAGGTCGGCGCGCCGATGATCCCGAGTTCGGAGGAGACGAGCACGATCGACCCGCGCGCGCGAGCGCGCATCCCCGGCAGCACCGCCTGGCTCAGCCACAGGGCAGCGCCGGTGTTGAGCCGATGGGCACGCTCGAAATCCTCCTCGGTCACGTCCTCGACGAAGTCACGGCTGAGCACGCCGGCGTTGTGGACGAGCACCTCGACCGGCCCGAGCGCCCGCTCGGCCTCGGCGACCGCCCGGCGGCACTCGGCCGGATCGGTGAGATCGGCGGTGATCACGTGCGTCTGCGTTCCCGCCGGGAGCTCCGCCGCGACCTGTGCCAGCAGCCCGGCGTTCGTCGCCACGAGCGCAAGCCGTCCGCCGAGCGCGGCGAAGCGGTGCGCGATCGCACGGCCGATGCCGCGGCTGGCGCCGGTGATGAGGATCGTCTGACCACTGTGATCGGCCATCGTGCGGCGTGAGTCTTTCACAGCGCCGCCGTCCAGTGGCCAGCCGGCACCCAGGATCAAGATTCGACAGGATTGAGCCGATCAGAACCCGGCGGCCCACCTTCTCATGACCCTGGTTCACACCGACACGACCGGCGACCCGCTCGAGTCCGCCGGCGCGCAGCTCGACGCGGCGCGACGGATCTTCTACGAGCGCCCTGCCGAAGCCCTGGCGGCGGCGGCCGCCTGCCACGAATCCGCGCGCGCCCGGGGGGACGCGCTGACCAGTGCTCGCGCCCGTGCGCTGCAGGCCGCCGTCTCGCTGCACCGGGGCGACCTGCACGGCGCGCTCGAGCTGGTGATCGAGGCCGAGCGCCACGCCGAGCTCACCGAGGACCCGATCGCGCGCGCGGAGGTCGCCGCGGTCCGCGGCCAGGTGAGCTTCTTCGCCGGCTCCCCGGTGGAGGCGCTCCGTCACGCCGAGCAGGCAGTCGCCCACGCCGATGCGTCGGGCGAGCTGCGCACCCGCATCTACGTGCGGCGGACGACGTGCATGGTGTTCGGCAACCTCGAAGTCGACGATCTCGAGCAGCGGATCCAGGAGATGCTCGCCTTGACGGTCGAGGCCGGGGACGTCTGGGAGGAGGCGATCTCGCGCAACGACCTCGCCTGCTTCCTGCAGGCGACCGACCCCGAGGCGGCGCGGGAGGAGATCGACCGAGCGCTCGCCAGAGCCCGCTCGCTGCGCGAGGACAATCGCTTCGCACAGGGAGTCGTGCTGTCGACCCGAGCCGACATCAACCTTGCGGCCGGACGGCCTCGCGAGGCGCTGGGCGACGCGGAGCGCTCAATCGAGTTCCAGACCGCGGATCCGTGGCCGAACCCGTACGTGCTCGCAGTGACCGTGCGCGCCGAGGTCCAGGCGCAGATGGCGCTGGGCCGCCTGCATGAGGCCAAGGAGCGCGCTGAGGCGGCGCTCGAGTGGCTCGGCGATCGCGTGCCGCAGATCCGCAGCCTGATCCTCGCCACCCTCGCTCAGGAGCTGCGTGCGGCGGGGATGCTCGAGGAGGCCTACGACGCGCTCGCCCGCTCCGCCGAGCTCGAACGTCAGGCGTTCCGTGACCTCTCCACCCTGCAGCTGAGCCTGGAGCGTGCGACGCTCGAGGCCGCGCAGCTGCGCGAGCAGGTCGACCGCGACTGGCTGACGGGGTTGCGCAATCGCCGCTTTCTGGCGCGAACGCTGCGCTCGCCAGATTCGGCGGTGGTGGCCGCGCCGCTGGCGGTGGCCGCTCTCGACCTTGACCGCTTCAAGCAGATCAACGACCGCTTCGGCCACGCGATCGGCGACGAGGTCCTGGTCCACGTCGCGCGCCTGCTGTCCGACGTGCTGCGCGAGCAGGATGTCATCGTGCGCAACGGCGGCGAGGAATTCCTGATGCTGATGCCGGCCAGCCCGCCACGTCCCGCCGCGGCGGCCTGCGAGCGGGTGCGCGCCGTGATCGAGACCGAGAGCTGGGAGCGGGTCGCGCGGGGACTGGTCGTCACCGCCTCGATCGGGCTCGCCGTCGCGACGGATCCGGACGAGCTGCCGAGCGTGCTGCGACTGGCCGACGAGCGGCTCTATGTGGCCAAGCGCCAGGGCCGCAACCGCGTGATCACGGGCTGACCCGGCGCTCAGGCCGGCTGCACCATGACCTCGTCCGAGGCGGCCGGCTCAGGCGAGCGATCGTGCATCTCGTCGCCCTCCTCGCCGTCCCGGCCGGCGTCGAGCGCGCGCAGGAAGGCGGTAAGCACTCCGGGGTCGAACTGCGTGCCCGCGCAGCGCTCGAGCTCCTCGCGCGCGGCCTCGGGGCTCATTCCCGCACGGTAGGGGCGATCGGCGATCATCGCCTCGTAGGAATCCGCGACCGACAGGATGCGGGCCTCGAGCGGGATGTCATCGCCGGCGAGCCCCTTGGGATAGCCGTGTCCGTCGATGCGCTCGTGGTGGGCGCGCACCCAGACGGCGATGTCCTTCATCCCCGCGTGCTCAAGGATCCGCGCGCCGATCTCCGGATGGCGGCGCATCTCACGCCACTCGGCGTCGTCGAGGGCGCCAGGCTTGTGCAGGATCGCGTCGGCGATGCCGAGCTTGCCGAGATCGTGCAGCACGCCCGCAGCGTGCACCCGGTCCACCTGCGCCTCCGCCAGGCCGAGCTCGACCGCCGTGCTGCGCGCCAGCCGGCCGACGGTCTGGGAGTGCAGCGCGGTGCTCGCGTCGCGCAGATCGAGCGCCTCGGCGAGCAGCATCACCGCCGCCAGCCGCAGCTCGTCGGACTCCTCGCCGCGCGCCGCTCCGTGCTGGACCTGCTCGACGGCGAGCCCGGCGTGGTCGACAACGCCCATCAGCACGCCGATCTCGGCGTCCGTCGGACGGCGGCCCAGCAGCGGCTGGTCGACCGAGATGAACCCCAGCAGCTCGCCGGAACCGCCGCGGAGCGGAAGCAGGAGCATGTCGTCGGGGTCCCAGCCGCCGGCGTCGAGCGGGGCGACCGCAGCGGGGCGCCAGCTGAGCCGTTGGCTGTCCGGGTCGTAGCTGCCGGCGGGCAGCCACGCGGCACCGTGGATGTCCTGCCCGCAGCCGACCAGCTGCTCCCACTCCGCCAGGCGCTTGGTCGTGTCGAGCAGCAGCTGCCGTGCGGTGGGGTCGCCGAGCACGATCACCGTACGGAACAGCTCCGCGGACTCGCGCAGGCTCACCGCCACGACGTTGAACGAGAGCTCGCCGTGGATCGCGTCCGCGAGCGCCTGCAGCACCGGCATGGCGCCCTGGCCGGAGCCCGCGGCCCGGGAGACGGCGAGCATGCTGCGCAGGTGGCGCGGCGCCGGACCCTCCGGCTCGTCGAGCCGCAGGCGCCCGGGAGCGCCGCCGGCGGCGTCCTCGCCCGCGACGACGACGCGGTTGCGACCGGACTCCTTGGCCTCATACAGCGCGATGTCGGCCCGCGCCAGCAGCTCCTCGGGCTCGTCGACACCGCAGGCCAGGCCGATCGAAACGGTGAGCACGGCGGCCTCCGCCAGCGGGTGGGCGAACCCGGCGTGCTGGACCGCGCCACGGACGCGTTCGGCGACCTTGGCGGCCTCCTCGGGGCCGGCGCCGCGCAGGATGAGCAGCAGCTCCTCTCCGCCGAACCGGTACGCCGCGTCCTGGGTCCGCAGCGCGCCGCGGGCGGTCGCGGCGATCATGCACAGCGCCTGGTCACCGGCGAGGTGGCCGAAACGGTCGTTATATGACTTGAAGTGGTCGACGTCGCAGAGCAGGACGGCTATCCGCTCGCCGGTCTCACGCTGCAGGGCGCGGTACATCGGCAGGTCGTCCGACAGCGCGCGGCGGTTGCCGATCCCCAGCAGCGCATCGTGTCGTGAATCCTCGACGAGCTGCTCGTTGAGGCGGGCGAGCTCGCCCTCGCGCTCCACCAGGCGGGCCAGCGCGGCGCGCTCACGGCGCAGCAGCTCACGCGTGCGCCGAACCAGCAACGTCGAGCGCAGGATCAGCGCGGCGCCCGAGCACAGCAGTCCGAGGACGAGGTTCGCCTCGGCGCGGATCGAGGCACCGGTGATCGCCTCGCACACGAGCGCAACGAACAGCAGCCCGAACATTCCGGCGGGGAGCACCACGCCCAGCTGACCCGGCTCGGTCTGCTCGGGCAAGCGCTCCGGACGGCGCTCCGCCGCCAGACCACCGAGCGCGATCGCGCCGAGCCCGACCACCCACAGCGGATCGAGCACCGAGGTGCCGGGAACGTAGGTCCCGCGCAGCAGCTGACTGCTCCACAGCATGAACGCGACCGAGATCGTCGCGGTGCCCCCGAGCACGAGTGGGAGCGCCGGGTGGCGCATGCCCCGCAGCGCGCCGCCGAGCATTCCCTGGAGGGTGAGGATCGTCGCCGACGCGTACAGGCAGGGGTAGACCAGGTCCGACAGCTTCATCGCCGGCGAGGCGGCCGAGTGGGCCGCGGTCCGCCACAGCAGCGAGAGGCACAGGGTGATCGCCGCGCAGATCAACGGCGCGGACTCGACAGCCGCCAACGTCTGGATCGCGCGCTCGGTCCGCGGCGGACGCAGCATGCTGACCGTCACCAGCAGCGCGAATCCCCACCAGCAGACGTCGGCGAGGTTCGGATCCTGCGGGAAGCCGACGACGCCGTAGACGTCCCACAACAGCTGGCCGAGCAGCCAGGCGGCCGTGGCGAGTGCCCACAGCGTCCACCGCGCCCGGTGCTCCCGGCGGGCTCGCCGGCGCGCCGCGACGGTGCCGATCGTGGCGCTGATCCCGGCAGCCGTCCAGGCGACGTCGTAGCAGTCGGCGGCGTTCAACCCGGCGTAACAGGCGATCATCGCGCCGAGCGCGACCCCAAGCGGTACCAGCACGGCGGCGTGGAGGTGTCGGGCAGGGCGAATCACGGCGACTCCCATCACCCGAGCTATCGACAGCGGACCTGGCGCGGTTGAGAGATCGCCCGATGCCGTCAACATCCAGGCATGTTCACCACCAAGCAGAGCCCGTGGCCGGTCCCTGAGACCGTCACGCGGATCACCGACCTCCTCCTCGCACGGGGCATGACCGTGTTCGCGACGATCGACCAGCGGGCCGCGGCCCACACGGTCGGACTCGAGCTTCGGGAGACCGTGCTCGTCCTGTTCGGCAACCCAGCAGGCGGGACGCCGGTGATGGCCGCCGTCCCGCTCTCCGCGCTCGACCTGCCGTTGAAGCTCGTCGTCTGGGACGAGGAGGGCACCACGCGCGTCTCCTACCTGTCCCCGGCCGCACTGGCCGAGCGCTACGGGCTGTCGCAGTCTCTCGCCGCTCCGCTGGCAGGCATCGACCCGCTCACCGACGCGGCGCTGCAGGAGCATTAGTGCGTTTCGTCACGTCCGCACCGGGCATATCCAGAGTGGCAGCCACATGTTCGTGCCATGAGCGGTCTCGTCCTCAGAGCGAACCCGGACCTCGATCCAGGCGATGGCGTCCCGTCGTTTCGGACGCACGTGTCGGCATGGCTTCACCGAGAGCGGCTCGACAAGGAGCTGGCGGCCGGCGTTCCCTCGTGGCATTCGCCGCGACATGCCGCGCGCGCCGTGCAGCTCGCCAGCAGACGTCACCGCACCGAACTCGCCCAGGGTCTGGACCGGGCGCTCGGCGACGCGCGGCGCCCTGCCGTGAACTTCAGACGCACGACCTACGTGGCGCCGTGCCGATCCTCGGTGTTGCACTGCGCCCCGCTGCTCGAGGACCTCTCCGCCGTCCTCGCCAGCGGCCTGCCGGTCGATCCGGCGGCGCTGGCCCGGCTGCGGGTCCTGGCCCGCGACGGGATCGGCCCGTTCTACTGCGGCGGGCGGTGCGCTGAGCTCGCCGAGGCGCTGAACCTGATCAGCGCGGGCATCGTCGCTGAGGACTGACAGCGCGGCCGCGTGACCGCGTCTGGAGCGGGTGATTCGAGCGTACGCTGTGTGCCCGTCCTGAGGCAGGCTGGATGCGCACGCCGTGACCACACTCAAGATCGCCATCGCCCTCGCCTGGATCCCGTTCTGGATCTACTGGCTCGCGGCCGCAACCAGGGCGAAGGAGTCGCGGGGACGGCGGTGGACGCCCGTCGGTGGTCTGACCCTGATCGCTGTACTGGTGATCGTGCGCGTCTTTCGCACCGGCGGACTGGTGGTCCACAGCCCGGTGCTGGGCGCGACCGGCGCGGTGCTGTTCGTCGCGGGGCTCGCGCTCGCGATCTGGGCACGGATCCACCTGGGACGCAACTGGGGCATGCCGATGACCGAACGCATCGAGCCGGAGCTGATCACCTCCGGGCCCTACCGGCTCATCCGCCATCCGATCTACACCGGCCTGCTGCTCGGGGTGACCGGCACCGCACTGGCCACCAACTTCGTCGGTCTGATCGTCGCCGCGGTTCTGTGCGGCGTGTTCTACCGTGCGGCGACGGTCGAGGAGCGCAACCTCATCGCCGCGTTCCCGACCGCCTACCCGACGTACCGAGACTCCACGAAGATGCTCATTCCATTCATCCTCTAGTGAGGACGCCAGAGGAGGTCGCAGGATGATCGACGTGCCGACGCCGCATGGGATCGCGCGGGTACGCCTGGAGGCCGGCGAGCTCGCCGAGCGGAGCAACCGCCCGCTGGCGCTCGTGCTCGGGCACGGAGCCGGCGGCGGGGTCGGCTCGACCGACCTGCGCGCGGCGACCGAGGCCGCGGTCGCGCTCGGGCTGACGGTCGCGCTCGTCGAGCAGCCCTACCGGGTGGCCGGCCGCCGTTCCCCGCCGGCGGCGCGTCAGCTCGACACTGCGTGGCTGGCCGTCATGGATGCGCTGTCGAGCGGTCCGCTCGCCGGATACCGCTGCATCGTCGGCGGGCGCTCCTCGGGAGCCCGAGTCGCGTGCCGCACCGCGGAGCTCGCCGGCGCCGCGGGGGTGGTCTGCCTGGCGTTTCCGCTGCTGCCGCCGGGGCCTGCACGCCAGGGCGACGCGTCCAAGTCACGGCTGGCTGAGCTGGAAGCGGTCCCGGCGTCGATCCCGGTACTGATCGTCCAAGGCCAGAGTGACCCGTTCGGGATGCCGCCCCCGGGAGAGAACCGCTCGGTCGTGGCGATCGGCGGCAGCCACACGCTCAGCTCGGGAAAGGCGGTCCGCTCGGCGGTCTCGCCGTGGCTCGCCGTGCTCGTCGCCGCGCTCGGCGGCTGACCGCTCGGCGGCTGACCGCTCGGCGGCTGACCGCTCGGCGAGCCTGGCTCGGTCAGTCCAGCCCGGCCGGCAGCGGCACCACGACGAAGCGCTGCCGGCTCCAGTCGTACCGGCGATCGGCGTCGACGCGGCCGTTCGGGCTCACCCGATAGAACAGCGGCGGCGCGCCCGGGCGGCTGCGCTCGCAGATCAGCCCGCCGTCGGGCCGCTCGTACGCGAGCATGATCGTGCCCACCTTCGTCTGCAGCCGCCGGAAGGCGGCGACGGCCGCGTCGGTGCTCTCGCGGCCGGCGCCGGAGGTCGCGGGGGTGACGGCGGAGGTGGATCGCACGGCGGACATCGGTGTGCTCTTGTGATCGGTGAGAAGCGGTCCGGGATTGAGCCTTCCTGGACGAACAACGGGGTGTCGAGCGCCGAGGGTCCGCTCCGACCAGAGGGAAAGCCCCCAATCCAGGAGCAGTCATGGACACCGTCAGCACCAACCCGCTCACGCTCTACGAGCACCCGTTTGCGCTCTACTGCCAGAAGGTGGTGATCGCGCTCGGCGAGCTCGGCATCACCTACGACGTTCTGGAGGAACAGCGCGACTTCGACCGGGCGGAGCTGGCGAAGCTGTGGCCGCCCGCGTCGATCCCGGTGCTGCGCGACGGCGGCGAGGTGATCGGCGAGTCCTCCATCATCATCGAGCACGTCGCCGGCGCGCGGCTGGTGCCCTCGCTCCAGGCGCGCAAATGGGACCGCATCTGCGACCAGTACGTCACCGACGCGGTTCAGGCGATCGTGCTCGACACGATCGAGGAACGCGTCGACGAGCGCACCGCCGCGCGAGCCCGTGGCCGCCTCGAGATGGCCTACGACATGCTTGAGGCGCAGCTTGCCGAGCACGAATTCCTGGCGGGTGACGCGTTCACGATCGCCGACTGCGCCGCGGGGCCCGGCCTCTTCTACGCACTCGCGATCCACCCGTGGGACGAGGCGACGCATCCCGAGCTCACCCGCTACTACCGCGCACTCGCCCATCGGCCCTCGTTCGCCGCCGTGATCTCCGACGCTCGGCCCTACCGGCACCTGTTCCCGCTGCCCTGGCCGGCGGACTTCGACCGCTACCACGCGCCGGCCGACTGAACGCGGCGATCAGCGAACGGAATGGAGGCCGGGCGCCTGCCGGCGGAAGATCCGGTTCCCGCACCCGCCGGAGGTGGGTGACCCTACGAACTGAGAGGCTCGCCATGCACGCCCATCTGCAGACCGTGACCGATTCCGACTTCGCCGCGCGCGTGCTGGAGGCCGACCGACCCGTGGTCGTCGACTTCTGGGCCGCGTGGTGCCCGCCGTGCCGGACGATGGCGCCGATCCTCGACGTGCTCGCGGCCGAGCGTCCTGAGATCCTGTTCGCCACGATCGATGCGGACGCCAACCAGCAGACGCTCGTGGAGCGTCACGTCCTGTCGATGCCGACGTTCCTCGTCTTCCGCGACGGTGTCGAGGTCCTGCGGCTCGTCGGCTCCCGGCCCAAGCACCGCCTGTCCGCGGAGCTTGACGAGGCGCTCGCCGCTCCGGTGATGGCGGGCAGCTAGCGTCCGGACCGGATGGAGCTGCGCCAGCTCGACTACCTCGATGCCGTCGTCCGCCACGGCGGCTTCGTGCGGGCTGCCCAGGAGGTCTATGTCACCCAGTCCGCGCTCTCACAGCAGATCACGAGGCTGGAGAGCGAGCTCGGCCTGGCGCTGCTGCGCCGCGGACCCAAGGGCGTTGAGCCGACGCCGGCCGGCGCCGAGTTCCTCGCACACGCCCGCGCCGTCCTGCGCGAGGTCGCGGAGGCCAAGGCGGCGGTCGCGGAGCACCTCGACGGCGCCCGCGGGGTGGTCCGGGTGGCGGCGACGGTCTATGACTCCCCAGGGCTGCCCGAGGCGCTCGTCGCGTTCCATCGCCAGCATCCGCAGGTGCAGCTCGCCCTGCACCACGGAGCGGCCGCCCAGGTCACCGAGCAGCTGGCGGCGGGCACCGTCGACATTGCCGTGCTCGCGGTGTCCCACGCCGTGCGCAAGCTGCCGGCTCAGGTCACGATCCGCACGCTTGCCGAGCAGCGGCTGTGGCTGCTGAGTGCGGTCGACGATCCGCTCGCCGGCTCTGACCGCGCCCGCTCCGGCACCGCACTCGAGCTCGACGAGCTGCGCGGGCGGGCCGTCGTGATGCCCGAGCGTGGAACCGCGCTGCGTGAGTTGCTGCTCGGCGCCTTCACCGAAGCCGGCTTCAGCCCGTTGCCTCTGTTCGAGACCAGCGACCCGCAGACGCTCCGACAGCTGGTCGCTGCCGGGCTGGGCCTGAGCGTCGTGCCAGACGGCTGGCTGGGCGGCGACGGCCCGCCGGTAGCGGCGCTGCCGCTCCAGCTGCCCACCTACCGGATCGCGATGCTCGCCACCACCCAGCCGCGCGTGCCGGCGCGCGACCTGCTCGCCGACCACCTCGCCCGGGCACTGACAAGCGAGGAGTAGAGCTCGACGAGCGCGGCTTCGCGATCACCGGCCGTGTCGACACCGCCGAGGAGTGGTGTCGGCTCTCGGATCTCTTCGACGGCGAGGGCTTTCGCGCGACGGTCGACATGGGCCGCCACCGCTCGGCGACGGACGCTACCGGTACTTCGCGCACCCGCTCCCGGACGAGATCCAGCAGGCCCGTACCACGTTCCACGAGCACCTGGCTCCGATCGCCAACCGATGGGGCGAGCGGCTGTCGGGCGATCAGCCGCGGTTTCCCGACACGCATGCTCCTGTGCTCGAGCGCTGCCGGCAAGCGGGGCAGGAGCGCCCGACGCCGCTCATCCTGCGCTACCGCGCGGGCGACTGGAATGCCCTGCGCAGCAGGCCACGTTCATATCTTCCCGACGCGTGAGCGACCGCATTGGGGATCAGCTTCCACGACGCGCGCTGACGCCGGGACGACCGCCCGGTAGGGTGACCGGCGCCCGTGTCCCGTGCGATCTACAGAACCGCGACGACGCTGGACGGATTCATCGCCGACAGCGAGAACTCACTGACCTGGCTGTTCGCGGTCGCGCACGATCCCGCGGAGGGCGAGAGCTACGCGCGCTTCCTGGAAGGCGTGACGGTGTTCGTGGAGGGCTCGACGACCTACGAGTGGGTGCTGGGCGAGACCAACCTGCTCGCCGAGCCTGAGAAGTGGCGGGGCTACTACGGGGATCGGCCGACGTTCGTGTTCACCAGCCGCCGGCTGCCGCGTCCCGAGGGCGCGGACATCCGCTTCGTCAGCGGACCGGTGTCCGATGCCCTGCCCGAGATCCGCGCCGCTGCCGCGGGCGGGGACATCTGGATCGCAGGCGGCGGCGACCTCGCCGGCCAGTTCTTCGAGGCGGGCGCCCTGGACCGCGTCGAGCTCTCGATCGCGCCGGTGACCCTCGGATCCGGCGCCCCACTGCTGCCCCGCCGCATCGAGTCCACCCGGCTGCGGCTCGACACCGTCGCCGGCCACGGACAGTTCATCTCCGCCGGCTACGAGGTTCTGCCCGCTGCCTCCTGACCGCGCCTGGCGTCAGCGGCCGGCGCCGGAGAGCGCTCCGGTGAGCCGCCGGATCGCCTCGTCGACCGTCGAGCGAGGGCAGCCCAGGTTGACGCGCATATAGCCGTGGCCGGCGAGGCCGAATTTCTGGCCCTTGTCGAGCCAGACGCGGGCTCTGGTGAGCATGAACGCGTTGAGCGCCTCGGCGTCGAGACCCAGCCCGCGGCAGTCCATCCAGGCCAGATACAGCGAGTCGGCGGGGAGAACGCGCACCGAACTCGTGGCACTGTTGATCGCCTCGGCGAAATGGGAGTGATTCGCACGGAGGTAGGGCAGCAGTTCCTCCAGCCATGGCTCACCGTGTGTGTAAGCGGCCTCGGCAGCGACCATCCCCAGCAGGTTCACGACCGGGAACACGTTGCGCTCGTAATGTCGTACGAACTGCTCGCGCAGCCGCCGATCGGGGACGATCACGTTGGCGCACTGGAGTCCGGGCAGGTTGAAGGTCTTGCTCGGTGCGGTGCAGGTGATGCTCCCCCGCGCAAACTCGGCGCCGAGCGCTGCGAACGGGATGTGTCGCCTGTCCGGGTTGATGATGAGGTCTTCATGGATCTCGTCGGAGATGACGAGGATCCCGTGACGCGCACAGATCTCACCCATCGCCCGCAGCTCGGCCTCCGACCAGACGTTCCCGGTCGGGTTGTGCGGATGGCTGAGGATGAACAGCCTGGTGTCAGGACGTATGGCCTCCTCGAAGGCAGTCAGATCGAGCCGGTACCCATCGTCGATCCGCTCCAGCGGGGCGAGCGCCAGATGGCGGCCGTTGAGCAGCGGGTCGTTGTGGAAGTGCACGTATACCGGCGGCTGGATCAGAACCGAGTCGCCTGGCAAGGAGAACGCCTGGACCGCCGTCTTGAGCGTCGTGATGACCCCGGCGGTCGGCACCACCCACGCTCGCGGCACCTCCCACCCGAAACGCCTGGCCTGCCAGCCGACCACGGCCTCCAGGTAGCCGTCGGTCGGACCGGCGGGATAGCCGAAGACCCCGTCCTCGACTGTGCCGTGGAGCGCGTCGATCACCGCCTGCGGCGCCTTGAAGTCGGTGTCGGCGACCCACATCGGCAGTGGGTCGGCCGCCGCCTGGGCCGGCGTGAGCATCATCGGCGCGCCGCCCCACTTCACCGAGTTGGAGCGCGTGCGGTCGAGCACCTCGTCGAACGGAGACCGGTCCACGTCCACGCCTATGGGTGCGCTTTGAGCGCGAGGATGCGTGTGACAGAGGCCAGCGCGGCCGATCGCGAGAGCCGGCCGTTGGCGATCGCTGCGGCGATGGCGCGCGTCACCGACAGGCCGGGCGAGCCATCGTCCGGCCGCGTGCCGGCGCAGAGGATGAGGTCGGCACCCGCGCGAGCGGCGAGCACGCCGGTCTCGGTCGGCCCCCCGAACGGCGCGAGCGCGCCGGCGCCGATCGCGTCGGTGATCGTGACCCCCTGGAAGTGAAGGCGCCCCCGCAGCTCACCCTGGATCACCGTCGGGGAGAGGCCCGCCGGGCGTATGCGATCAAGGGCCGGGTAGCGCGCCCACGAGAGCATCACCAGCTTCACCCCCGCGGCGATGGCGGCGCGGTACGGCGCTTCGTCGCGATCACGCAGCTGCGTCAGCGGGACGTTGAGCGTGACCGGACGCAGGTCGGTGTCCTGACTGCGCCCCGCTGCCCCCAGCCCGGGGAAGTGCTTGGCCGTCGCCGCCACGCTCGCCCCTTGCTGGGCGCTGATGAATGCGCTCCCGAGTCGCCCGACCGTCGCGGGGTTGCCGGAGTAGGAGCGGTGGAACTCGTCGATGAAGTTGCCCGGCCGGCGGTAGACGTCCAGGACGGGAGCGAGGTTGACGTCCATCCCCGCGGATCGGAGCTCGCGCGCCGCGCCGCTTCCGGCGGACCGTGCCAGCGCCGTGCCGTCAGGGCTCTCGCCGATCTGCTTCTCCGACAGCGCGGGGGGCCCGGGCAGGCGGCGCACCTCCCCGCCCTCCTGGTCGGTCATCATCAATAGCCGGTCGTGCAACGGGCCGGCCAGACTCGCGCGCTGCATCTCGTCGATGACGCCGCGGATCTGCGAGACGCTCGAGATGTTCCAGCTGAAGAAGATCACCCCGCCCGCCTCGCCGCGCCGGATGGCCGACAGCAGCGAGCTCGGCGGCCGCAACCCCGCATAGGCGTAGACCACGCGCTGACCGGCGAGCTGATCGAGCGACAGGCCGCGCGCGGTGGTCGCCGCGGCCCGCATCGCGCTCGCCGGGCCGGGGGCAGTGCGCGCCCCGATGGCATCCGCCGCCGCGGGAGCGCGATGACCGGGCCGCACCGGCCGCGGATCTCGCGCCGCGCCGCAGCCGGAAACCGCGACGAGCACCAGTGCGCCGACCAGTCGAGCGATCTGGCTCAAAGCGCTCGCTGCCCGTCCGGCTGCATGACCGGAACCGTAGCGACGATCGCGACCGGAGCGTGGTCAGCGCGAGACGACCTCGCGCACGCGACCGGCTGTGGGTGACCAATCGGTGAGCTCGGCCGACGGCCCGACGCCGGACGCCAGCTTGGGATCGGGGACCAATGCGCCGGCGACCGTGCGCAGGGGGATCTCACCGGCCCACACCGGAAGGGCGTAGTCGGGCTCATCGTCGATGGGCGGGCCGGTGCGGGCCTTGGCCGAGCACTCCTCCAGGTCCATCGACAGCACCCGGGTCGCCTTCAGCTCCTTGGCGGAGGGCGGCCGCACGACGTCCCAGCGTCCGGGGACCATTCGCTCGGTGAATGCCAGCAGCGCCGCCTCGCGCTCATCGGGCCCCTCGACGGGGCGGCAGGTCCCGAGCACCACGACCGAGCGGTAGTTCATCGAGTGGTGGAAGACCGAGCGTGCGAGGACGAGGCCATCGAGCAGCGTCACGGTGAGACACGCCGGAACGCCGTCGGTCAAGCGGCGGATCGCGCGGCTGGCGGCCGAGCCGTGCACGTAGACGGTGTCACCCACGCGCGCGTACAGAGTGGGGATCACGAATGGCTGGTCGTCGTCGACGAATCCGAGGTGCCCGACGAGACCCTCATCGAGAATCGCGTCGATCTGCTCGCGTTCGTACCGGCCGCGCGCGGGGGCGCGGCGGACGCGGGTTCTCTTCGTAGGCATAGGTCACACCGTACGCCCCGGTTGGCTCGCATAGAAGGTCCAAACCGATGTGATAATTCAGGGCCAAATGGATCTGCACCTCGAGCTCGGGGCTGCGATGGGGCGCTCGAAACGCGCACAGCTGGAGGCCGCGTTGCGCGAGGCCGTGCGCGGCGGCCGGCTCGCGCCCGGGACCCGGCTGCCGGCCACGCGCTCGCTGTGCGCGCAGCTCGGGGTCTCCCGCGGCGTGGTCGTCGATGCCTATGCGCAGCTCGCCGCCGAGGGATATCTGCAGACGCGGCGCGGCGGTGGGACGACCGTCGCGCCACTGGCGTCCAGCCCCGTCGGCAGACGGGCGCCGGAGCGTCCGGCCTCACCCCCCCGCTACGACCTCAACCCGTTCACCCCCGCCGTCGCCGAGTTCCCGCGGGCCATGTGGGCGGCTGCGCTCGGGCACGTTCTGCGCTCGGTCGCGGCCGACCGGCTCGGCCTGCCCGACCCGGCCGGGATGCCGGAGTTGAGATCCGCGCTGGCCTCGTATCTGGCCCGCGTCCGCGGCGTGCTGGCCGACCCGGATCGCATCCTGGTCACGTCCGGGACCCGTCACAGCATGGGCCTTGTGTGGGCAACCATCGCCGCACAGGGGGTCGCGGAAGTCGCCATCGAGCAACCGGGATGGCCGGGGGCCGAGGAGACCGCGCATGAAGCCGGGCTGCTCACGCGGCATGTGACGGTCGACCACGACGGCCTGATCGTGAGGCAGCTGGCCGATTCCACCGGCGCGGTCGCGGTCGCCCCCGCACACCAGTACCCCACCGGCGCCGTCCTCTCCGCGCAGCGTCGCCGCGAGCTCATTGCCTGGGCCGGTCGGTCGAGCCGCCTGATCCTCGAGGACGACTACGACGCTGAATATCGATACGACCGTCAGCCGATCGGCTGTCTGCAGGGCCTGTCTCCCGAGCACGTGGCGTACGCCGGATCAACGAGCAAGACGCTCTCCCCGGCGCTGCGCATCGGCTGGCTGGTGATGCCCGAACGGCTCAGCGCGCCGGTGCGCGAGACCGCGCGCCGGCGCGGCGGAGCACCCTCCCCGATCCTCCAGCTCGCCCTCGCGCACATCCTCGACCGCGGCGACCTGGACCGCCACCTGCGCCGCCAGCGCCGCCGCTACCACGAGCGCCGCGCCGCGCTGCTGGAGGCCCTGGGCACCCGGCTGCCGACGCTGCGGGTGAGCGGGGTCTCGGCCGGGCTGTTCGTGCTGCTCGAGCTCCCGGAGGGGGTCAGCGAGATGGACGTCGCCGGCCGCGCGGGGACCGAGGGCATCGCACTCGGAGGGCCGGTGGGCGACCACGACCGGAATGCCCTGGCGCTCGGTTACGCCAACCTTGCGCCGACGGCAGCTGCGCGTGCGATCGACGCGCTCGCGGCGATCATCGAGAGCCGTCGACGGGGCTGAGCGCGCCGGCGATCGCCAGCAGCAGGCCGTCCTGCCCGACCGCGGGACTGGTGGTGAGAAACGCGACCGCGCCGGACAGCGGGGCGTGGATCCGCTCCAGCTCATCACCGAAGGGATCGAGGATCGCGCCGAGACGCTGTCCGCAGGACACCATCGCGCCCACCTCGATCTCAGGCTGCCACCATCCCTCGACGCGGCAGCGCAGCCAGCGGAAGTCGGCGGCCAGGCGCTGGTCCGTCGCAGGCGCCACCAGCGGCTCGTCGAGCATTCCGGCCGCGCGCAGCGCGTTACGCAGCCCGTCGAGATGTCGCCGCACGGCGACCGGCTCGAGCAGGCCGCAGCCGCCGGCCTCCGCCACGATCGCGGGGATGCCGGCGTCGGCCGCCGCGGCACTGGTCATCCCTCGCAGGTCACCCCCCTGCTCGCGGATCACGTACGGGAAGTTGAACGCGCACGCGAGCCGGTGCGCCGTCTCGCGCTGAGGTGAGTCCTGGTAGATCGTGAACGGCTCGAGCGCTTCGAACAGATCGCCGCCGTGCAGGTCGATCAGCAGATCGGACCCAGCGATGAAGGTCTGGAAGATGTGATCGGCGAGAGCATCCGTGAAGGACCCGTCCGCCCGGCCCGGGAACGCCCGGTTCAGGTTGCGCCCGTCCTCTGGCACCACGAATGCCGAGCGGGCACGGAACGAGGACGGCGACACGATCGGCACCGCCAGGATCGATCCCGCCAGCGCGTTGGTGTCGAGCTCGCGCATGAACGTCCGCACCGCGGCGATCGCGGGATATTCAGCTCCGTGGACGCCGGCCAACAGCGCCAGCCGGGGGCCGTCATGCTCGCCTCTGGCCTCGAAGACCGGCCAGCCCAGGTCACTCAGGATCGGGTTCTCCGACCTGACGACGCGACGTTCGACCATGACCGGATCATCTCAACCACACGACGAGCTCGTCGGCCGGCTGGGTCAGAACATCGTCTAGGCTGGATGGTCGCGCCTGCTGGTGTGGGCGCCTCCTGTGCATCCCGCCCCGACGCGGTCGGACGACGGCGTGGAACTCAGCCGACCGCCCGATCGTGGGCACATGGAGGACTGACTGCTGTGATGAGGCCTGCCGTACGTGACCGCTGGCGCGAGCGCGCCGGTCGTGCTCGCGGCCGGGGGCACGTGGCCGATCCGAGCCGGATGAGCACGCCCGGTCCCACCGGGCTGTTCGACCCGGAGCCCTTCGGCCTCGGACTGACCGCACGGCGGCTGCTTCGCCTGTGGCGGGAGCAGCGCCGGCTGAGCCTCATCGGGTTCGCCTATGCGTTCGTCTACAGCGCTCTCTCGCTCTTGATTCCCGTGCTCGTGGCACGCGCGATCGACCGGGCGATCGTCACCCATCGCGAGCCGCTGGCGCCACTGCTGATCCTGATCGTCGTGCTCGCGCTCGTGCGCGCAGGCGTCAATTACCTGCGTCGCTACGCCACCTCGCGAGTCGGGATCGAGATCGAGGCCCGCGTGCGCGAGCTGCTCTACAGCGCCTACCTGCGCTTCCCCCGCGCCTTCTATGACCGGCAGCCGACCGGGCAGGTGCTGTCACGCGCGACCAACGACCTGTACCCGATCCGCTACTTCATCGGCTGGGGGATGGTGCAGGCGATCCAGAGCGCGATGCTGATCGTCGGCACCGGCGCGCTGCTGGTGGCCACGAACCCGATCCTCGCGTTGTGGAGCGCGCTGCCGATGCCGGCGATCGCGTACTTCGCGTGGCGGTTCGGGCGTCGGGTGGCGCCGATCTCCCGCGCGGTGCAGGCGCGCAAGGGCGATCTCACCGACGCCGCCAACGAGGCGGTGGTCGGGATAGAGATGGTGCAGGCCTTCGGACGCGAGGAGATCATCCAGGAGCGGTTCGCCGACCGCGCGACGGCGATCCGCGACGAGATGATCCGCCAGGCCCGGGTGGAGGCGACCTTCCTACCGCCGGTCTTCTACCTCCCGTCGCTGTCGGTGGCGGTCGTGCTCCTGCTCGGTGGACGCGAGGTCATCGCCGGGACGCTCACCTATGGTCAGCTTGCGCTGTTCATCCAGCTGCTGCTCCAGATCGTGTGGCCGCTTGAGGCGATGGGGTTGATCCTCGACCTCGGGCAGCGCGCGCTCGCCTCGGCTGGACGGGCGTTCTCATGGCTGGAGCAGATCCCGCTGCTCCCGGAAGCGCCTGCCGACCGCGCCGCATCACTGCCCGGCGGCGAACCGGTGACGGTCGCCTTCGATGGCGTGCACTTCGCCTACCCGGATGGGTCTGAGGTGCTGCGCGGCGTCTGCCTCCAGGTGGAGCCTGACGAGATCGTCGCGGTGTGTGGGCGGACCGGGAGCGGCAAGTCGACGTTGCTCTCGTTGCTGGCTCGGCACTACGACCCGACGGCCGGCGTCGTTCGCCTTGCCGGCGTCGACACCCGCATGCTGCCGCTGACGGATCTGCGGGGCACGGTCGGGCTCGTCACCCAGCGGCCGGTGCTGTTCTCCGAGACCTTGCGGGCCAACCTGCTCGCGGGCCGTCCCGACGCGGACGACGGAGCGATCGGTCGCGCGCTCGAGTTGGCGGGCGTGGCGAAGTTCGTGGCCGGACTGCCGGACGGACTCGACACGCTCATCGGCGAGCGTGGAGTCAACCTGTCCGGCGGGCAGCGCCAGCGTGTCGCGCTCGCCCGCGCGCTGCTCACCGACGCGCCGGTGCTGATCCTCGACGACCCCCTGTCGGCGGTCGACACGGAGCTCGAGCGCGAGATCGTGGCGGGGCTGCGCGATGGCCTGCGCGGACGAGCCGTCCTGTTGGCCACGCAGCGACTCTCGACGCTCGCGCTGGCCGACCGCGTTGCCGTGCTCGACGACGGCCGCGTCGTCGAGGAGGGCGTGCCCGCGGGGCTGATCGAGCAGGGTGGGCCGTTCGCCGGACTGTTCGGGGAGGACGCGGTTGTCAGCGCTCACTGAGATCGTCGCGCAGAAGCGCCCGTCCATCCCGACCGGGCTGCTCAGCCTGCGCCGGTTCATCGTGCAGCGGCGGCTGTGGGTCGCCGCCGTGTTCGCCTGCGCGGTCGGCGAGGCGCTGGCCCAGACCGGCAGTTGGCTGCTCGTGCGGGTGGCGATCAACAACGGCATCGCCAAACGCAACACGACCACCCTGGACCTCGCCCTGGTCGCATTCGTCGCCGTCAGCGTCTCGGGATTCGTGCTCTACGGAATCATGACCCGCGGGATGGCGCGGCTCGGGCAGGACATCGTCGTCGGGCTGCGCCGCGAGCTGTTCGACCATCTGACGGCGCTCTCGCTGCGCTACTTCTCCGAGCAGCGCGCAGGCTGGATCATCGCCCGCCTGACGAGCGACATGGACGCGATCTCCGACGTGCTGTCAGAGGGCCTCCCCACGCTCGTCACCAGCTGCGCGCTGCTGCCTGCGGCCGTGCTCGCCCTGCTCATCAACGACTGGCGACTGGGGCTGGCGGCGCTGGTCGTGCTCCCGGCCGCAATGGTGCTCAGCCGCTGGTTCCAGCACGCCTCCACGCGGGCGCAACTCGAAGTCCGCAACCGCATCGCGGGTGTCACCGCACACGTCGCCGAGTCGGTGGCGGGGATGGTGATCGTGCAGTCCTTCCGGCGCCAGCAGGCATTCCGCGAGCGCTTCGACGAGCTCAACGGCGGCAACCGGCGCGCCAACATCTACGCGCAGAAGATCGTCTCGGTGTTCTTCCCGTCGATCGAGCTGCTCGGCGTCATCTCCACGGTCGCGGTGCTCGCCGTCGGCGCGCACATCCTCCCCTCCGACCAGATCGGGACGATCGCCGCCGCCTACTTCCTGCTGTCGCTGGCCTTTCAGCCGTTGCAGTCGCTGTCGGAGGTCTACTCACAGCTGCAGTCGGGCCAGGCCGCGATGACCAAGATCTCCGCGGTGCTCGACGAGCACGTCGAGATCGCCAGCCCGGAGGGCGCGATCGTTCCCGGCCGGCTGACCGGGGAGCTGCGACTGGACCAGGTGCGCTTCGCCTACGGAGACAACGAGGTGCTCCATGGGATCGACCTCAACGTGGCGGCCGGCTCCTGCTGCGCAATCGTCGGCGAGTCGGGCGGCGGCAAGTCGACCCTGGCCAAGCTCGTCGCGCGCTTCTACGACCCGAGCGCGGGCGCGGTGACGGTCGACGGTCATGACCTGCGCACGCTCGACCTGCGCGGCTACCGGCGGCAGCTCGGCGTCGTGCTCCAGGACCAGTTCCTGTTCTCCGGCACGATCGCCGACAACGTCCGCTTCGCCGCACCCGAGGCCACCGACGACGAGCTCGAGCGGATCTCCGCGCTCGTCGGACTGGACCGGGTCGCTTCCCGCTTCTCGGCAGGGCTGCGGCACCAGATCCGCGAGGGTGGCAGCGGCCTGTCGGCCGGCGAGCGCCAGCTGATCTCGATCGCCCGCGCACTCCTGGCCAACCCGCGGATCCTGATCTTCGACGAGGCGACCTCCAACATCGACCGGCCCACCGAACTGCTGATCGAGCGCGCGCTGGACCGACTGCTCCGCGGGCGGACCTCGATCATCATCGCCCACCGCATCGCCACCGCCAGACGCGCCGATCAGATCGTCGTGCTCGACCGCGGCGAGGTCGTCCAGCGGGGCACCGAGCGCGAGCTGATGGCCGTCGACGGCCTGTTCCGCCGGCTGGCGGCGACACACGTGATCGGCACCGGTCCGGCGGGCCCGACCGATGGCCGGGCGGCGCGCGGCGATCGCACCGGCCGCCAGTCGACCCGCACGAGCATCCGTGGGAGCTCGGGCCATCGGCACCCCAAGGGCTCGGGCCAGCCGCGTCCCTCGGACTAGGCGCCGGCTCGCCGCGTCACTGATTGCCGGAGATGATGTCCCAGGCACGCCGCAGCTTCGCGTGCCGGAACTCCGAGTCTGACTCGGCCGGGTCGTCGCTCATCGCCGCGGGGTTGGCCTCCGGCTTCGGCAGTGTCTCGCAGGCGGACCGGTCGAGCCCCAGCACCACGCCGCGGTCGAAGACACCCTGGATGTCATCGGCATCGGCGAACCGGTGATCATGGCCGAACAGATGCTCACCGATGACGATGCCATCGAAGACATCTTCCGATTCGACGGCCAGGACGTGCGTGACCTTCCCGATCTGCTCCCCGTCCGAGCTGTAGACGGGGGTGCCAGGCTCGAGTGCGAGATATGACGACGGTTGGCCGAGGTCCACGGCGGGATCGTACCCGCACCGGGACTCGGCGGTTCACTACGGATGGCGGCTGAGGCCCTTCAGGACGGCGTCGGCGTTGCGGCGCGGCGCCCGCAGCGCGATACCGACGATGTCCAGATCCGCGGCGCCGACGCGCAGGACCGCGGCGCGGTTGTCCTCGTCCTTGCCGGTGGTGAACATGTCCGCGGTGTAGAGGGCGATCGGCACCTCGCGGCGCGCGGCGCGCTCACGGACGGTCAGCAGCTTGGCGGCGCTCGACTCGAACACGAGCACCGGCTGCACCAGCAGCGGGAGGTAGCGGTTCCCGTCCGCGTCCAGGTAGTCCGCTCCGATCGCACCCGGCCCGGCAGCGGCGACCACGCCGCTGATCAGGAACGCGCAGACGTTCAGACGCTGCCAGGAAGCGAGGTCATCGCGGACCACCACCGCCACCTTGGTGTCGAAGTCGGTCACCGCCATGGCCTGAGCATCCCAGCCGCGACTCCGGCGGTCTTGAATGAAATTGCGGTCTGCGGCGACGGCTACCGGGTTACGTCGCTGCCGCGAAGCGACCCGGGGTGACGCCGACCGCCCGTCGGAAGGTACGCGTGAGATGCGACTGGTCGGCAAAGCCGCACGACGCCGCGACGCCCGCGATCGGGTCACCGCCGCGCAGCATCGTGCGCGCGTGGGCGATCCGCAGGTTGGTCTGGAAGGCGTGCGGGGTCAGTCCGGTCTGTTCACGGAAGCGGCGGACCAGCTCGAAACGGCTGAGGCCGGCGAACGCCGACAGCTCGGCGAGGGCGACCGGCCGGTCCCAGCGATCCGCCAGGTAGGAGCGAGCTCGCCGCACCGCAGCGTGTTCGGCGCCGCGGCGGGCGTCGGGCGGAACCGGGCGCAGGTGCCGTCGCAGCGCCGCCACCGCTTCGACGACGAGCTCGTCGCGGCCCAGCCCGGTCTCGCCCGCGGCGAGCGCGGCGTGCATCCGCAGCAGCGCGGAGCGCAGTGCCGGATCGCGGAACACCACCCACCGGGCGGCCCGGGGAGCGGTCGCGTCCCGCTCCGCCCAGTCATGCACCAGGGCCGGGTCGAGATACAGCACCTGATAGCCCCACCCCTCCGGTACGGCCGCCATGCCGGTGTGGACCGCCTCGGGCTCGAGCACGAACAGTTCACCCCGGTCGGCGCGCTGCCTCGTCGCGTCCACCTCAAAGCGCGCGGCCCCGGCTTGCATCACGGCGACGGTCCAGGTCGGGTGCGAGTGCGGCACGTACGCGTGCTCCACGAATCGCGCGTGCAGCGCCTCGACGCCGCTCAGCCCCTCGGGACGGAAGAACACCGCGCGTTCGCTCACGGCTCCACGCTATCGCGCGTTGTTCCAGCCCCGGGTCTGGGAGCACCTCCGGGTGCCGGTGAGGTGGGGCTCGTCAGATGTCGGGCGGAGGAGCGCCAACGCCTCTACCGCCTGGAGCCGGTGCGGCGGCCATTGCGGGAGCGGCTGTCAAAGTACGAGCAGGCCATGATGACCGGCTCGACCGAGTGCTCGTTCCGCGGGACCATCTGCGGCTAGATGGGAATGTCGCCATGGCACGTGCGAGAGGCCGACCCCGGCGAGCTGAGGCGGGCCGTGTGCTCACGACCGATGACGTCCGCGGCGCCAGCCTGGAGCTACCGCCCGGCAGGTGGAGGATGCCGAGCAGCATGGGGCTCTCTGACGCGATCGGCTGGCTGCGGGTGTTCGGACGGCAGCTGGCGCGAGCGTCCCGGACGCAGCAGCAGTTCGAGCGCGGCCACCTGCAGGAGCCGCACTACTACATCCGCTACGTGGGGGTTGCCGCGCGCTCCCAGGGCCAGGGACTCGGGTCGGCGTTGCTGCGCCCCACGCTCGACCGCTGCGACCGGGAGCGGCTGCCCGCGTACCTCGAAGCCAGCAGCGAGGCCAGCGCGACGCTGTACGAGCGGCTCGGCTTCATGCACCTCGGCGAGCAGCGGCTCCCAGGCGGCCCGCCGTTCTGGCCCATGCGGCGTCCACCCGCGCCGGCGTAGCGCGTGCGGGCGGACTACTCCGCGAGCAGACCGGCGTACCGCTCGAGGTACAGCGGCCAGCCCCGGGCATCGCCGACGCCGTCACGCACGCCCTCCCAGCCGTCACCATGGCGCTCGAAGTTGTGATGCTCGAGCTCGACCCGCGTGCGCTCGGGGGTTTCGGCGATGAACCGCACCTCCACTTCGCTCGTGCGCGCGGGATCGGTCTCGATCTGCCAGCGCGGGTCGATGTGCCACCCGAGGACGACCCGGTCCGGTGGCTCATACGCGATCACTCGGGCCCAATGACACTCGCTGCCGTCGACACCTCGGTCGAACACCCGACCGCCGGCGCGAGCCTCGAACACCGTCTCGGCGAGCTCGACACCGAGCAGGTTGTGCTCCGGAGGCTTGATACGGCCGAAATCCTCGACGAACACACTGAACGCGCGCTCGATCGGCGCCTGGACGACGATCGAACTGCGAACGGACGTCGCGGTTGCCTGGGTGTGCGTGCTCACGTCTCCTCCTCGGTGGGTTGCTCAACGGCGGACTTGTAGGCGGCAAGCGCGCTTCCCCAGAACCGCTCGAGGTCGGCTCGAAGCGCCACCAGCCCGTCCGGATCGATGCAGTAGATACGGCGGGTCCCCTCGGGGCGATCGATCACCAGCCCGGCGTCCTTGAGGACCCTCAGGTGCTGCGAGACCGCCGGGCGACTGACGGGCAGCGCCCCGGCGAGCTCGACGACCGCCCGTGGGCGGTCGACGAGCAGCTCGAAGATCGCCTTGCGAGTGGGATCCCCGAGCGCCGTCCACGCGTCACCTTGGTAAGCCTTCACGAACCGTAAGCGTACACCTACGGAGTCAGTGGCTCAACCACCCCGGACTCGAGCGCCGGCAACCGATAGATCGCCATTGGCTCCTCGGTGTCTTCTGTCTCGATCCGGCGCACCTCCACCAGAACGAACCCGTTGAGCTCGAGCACACGACGTGATGCCAGGTTGCGCGCGTCAGGCGCCACGATGAACCCGCAGCGCGGGTGCTCCCGGCGGACCTCGGCGATGAGCGCCCGGATCAGCTGCGTCCCCAGGCCCCGTCCAACCGCGCCGGGATCGCCGAGCGCGTAGTCAAATCCGCACTCCCCTGCCCGCGCGCCGGCGGCGGAGCCCTCGGAGGGGTAGGCGTCATACGGATACCACTGACACCAGCCGACCGGAGACGCTGCCCTCTGTCCACGCTCCAGGACGGTGAGCATGTGGGTCGCCGACTTCGTCACACCCTCGACACAGCTGCGGATCTCGGCCGACTCCGCGTCGGCCGTCGTCCCCGCCAGCCACCACCTGGCGACATGAGGCTCGCGCAGCCAGTCCTCGACGAGCCGAACCTCGTCGATCGACATCGGGCGCAGTTCGATCACGACTCGAGCGTAGGCGCCTGGGTCCCTGCTGAGCCGTCCGCGGCGGCGCTGACGCCTACCCGGGCCGGGGCCCGAGCAGATCCCAGCGGTTGCCGGCGACGTCCAGGAAGACGGCGACCTCTCCGTAGCTCTCGGCCCGGGGCTCGCCCACGAACTCGACGCCGTTGCGGCACATCCGCTCGTAGGCGGCGCGGAAGTCCTCGACGCGCAGGAACAGCCCGACCCGGCCTGCAAACTGCCGGCCGACCGCATCCCGTTGTCGATCGCCGTCCGCCTGCGCAAGCAGCAGCGCCGTGCGGGCATTCGGGGGTCGCACGACGACCCAGCGCTTCGGCCGGCCGTCGTTGCTGGTCAGCGCCGGGGAATCCTCGATCAGCTCAAAGCCCAGCTTGTCGACGAAGAACCGGATCGCCTCGTCGTAGTCGTCGACGATGACCGAGATCTGCTCGAGGTACATGCGTGTAGACAATCATCCCGCCAGGACGCAGTCGAGCCGGCGCCGAGTGCGCGTCAGAGATCGTGCAGAAAGTCGATCAGCCCTGAGAAGTACGTCTGCTGATCGTCGTACATGGCGAGGTGGCTCCCCGCGGGGCAGTGTAGGTATGTGCCGCGCGGAAGGCGCTCTGCCATCCGTTGCATGTGTGCTGGGTCCATCGTGTCGTGGCGGGCGCCGATCACCAGGGTCGGCACCTGGATCGAGGAGAGCTCGTCGAAGCGGCTCCACTGCGCGAGCCGCGCGTCCTCGCTGATCCCAAGCTCGCTGGGGCCCTGCATCGAGACATAGATCGCGGGGTTGACCGCGGCGAACGCTCGCGTGACCGGGTTCGGCCAGTCCTCGAGTGGCATCCGCAGCACGTGCTCGACGTAGTGATGCTCATACAGGAGCTGCATATAGCGCGGATCCTCGATCTCCCCGGCGGCCTCGAGCGCCTCGATCCTGCGCAGGGCGTCCTGGTCCATCCCGGGCTTGAGCACGTCCCGAGCGTAGGCGTTGTAGGCAGGGACGTCGGCCATCATGTTGGAGATGACCAGGCCCTTGAGACGGTCTGGAAACGCGAGCGCGTACTCGATCGCGAGGATCCCGCCCCACGACTGGCCGTAGAGCACGAAGCTGTCGGGCGTGAGTTCCAGCGCCTCCCGGACCTGCTCGACCTCGTCGACGAAGCGATCGAGCTCCCACAGAGATTGCTCATCCGGCTGGTCACTGAACGCGGACCCCAGCTGGTCGTAGTAGTAATACTCGACGCCGGCGGCCGGGAGGTAACCGTCACAGGCCTCGAGGTACTCGTGGGTGGCACCCGGTCCGCCGTGGAGGAGCAGGACGCGGAGGGCCGGGTTGTTGCCGATCCGCTTGGTCCACACGTTGAACGAGCCTGCCGCTGTCTGCACCGGCACCATCCGCACCCCGCCCGCGAGCCGATCCTCGCGGCCCGAGTAGTCGAGGAAGTCACAGACCGGGCGCATCAGCCGGCGGTTCGGCGCAGCATCTCGACGACGAGGAACGCGAGCTCGAGCGCCTGCTCGGTGTTCAGTCGCGGATCACACGCCGTCGCATAACGTGAGGCGAGCTGGCCATGCGTGATCATCTGCGCGCCGCCCAGACACTCGGTGACGTCCTCACCGGTGTGCTCGACGTGGATGCCGCCGGGGTGAGTCCCAAGGCGCTGGTGGACCTCGAAGAAGCCCTCGACCTCATCGACGATGCGGTCGAAGCGGCGGGTCTTGTGGCCGCTCGGAGACTCCTCCGTGTTGCCATGCATCGGGTCGCACTGCCACACGACACGATGGCCCGATCGGGTGACGGCGTCGATGATCGGAGGCAGGCAATCCCGGACGGCCTCGTTGCCCATGCGGGAGACGAGCGTCACCCGTCCGTCGACGCCCTCGGGATCCAGCCGCTCCACGAGCTCGACTGCCTGATCGGGCGTGATCGTGGGTCCGATCTTCACCCCGACCGGGTTGGCGATCAGCGCACCGAGTGCGACGTGGGCGCCGTCGAGCTGGCGCGTGCGCTCGCCGATCCACACCTGGTGGGCCGACAGGAGGTAGAGCCGTTCCCGATCCGGCCGCAACAGCGCACGCTCGTAGTCGAGCACGAGCATCTCGTGGCTGGCGAACAACTCGACCGCGCGCAGCGAGCTGTCGTCGACGCCGCACGCCGACATGAAGCGCAGGCTCCGGTCGATCTCGGTGGCGACGCGGGAGTAGCGCTCACCCGCCGGCGAGCGGCGGACGAAGTCCATGTTCCATTCCTGGAGGTGGTGCAGATCGGCGAGGCCGGAGCTCGTCACGGCGCGCGCGAGGTTCATGGCGGCGGCCGCGTTGGCGTAGGCGCGGATCATGCGGCCCGGGTCATGGCGGCGCGCGTCGGCGTCAGGCGTGAGCGCATTGATCATGTCGCCGCGGTAGGCGGGCAGCCCGTCGGAGCCGATCTCCGCGCTGCGCGGCTTGGCGTACTGTCCCGCCAGCCGGCCGAGCTTGACGACGGGCATCTCGGCCCCGTACGTCAAGACGACGGCCATCTGCAGCAGCGTCCGGATCGTGCCCCGCAGTCGCGCCTCGGTGTTGTCGTCGAACGTCTCGGCGCAGTCGCCCCCCTGCAGCAGGAAGGCCTCGCCGCGCGCGACCGCTCCCAACCGTGCCTGGAGTGCGTCGACCTCTGAGGCGACCGCGATCGGCGGCACCGCGTTCAGGACGCCACGGACTCGGGAGGCCTGCTCGGCGTCGGGCCATGTCGGCTGCTGGGCGGCCGGGCGAGAGAGCGCATCGGCAACGGCGCCCGCAAACGCCGCCGGCAGCGAGGCCTGCTCGCGCTCGAGATTCGGCGCCAACTCGACGGTCCAGCTCATGCGTGGGACTGTAGGACCTGCCGCCGGCCGCTGCCCGCTGCGAGGGGCAGCGGGCAGCGGGCAGCGGGCAGCGGGCAGCGGGCAGCGGATGACCGCATTTCCACATAGCGTCGAGCGCACAACCAGGAACGCGACCGGAGGAGACCGATGAGCGCTGCAACCGATGTCCGGACGTACCCCGCCGGAGTCCCCTGCTGGATCGACACAGAGCAGCCTGACCCGGAGGCCGCCCGCTCGTTCTACGGCGAGCTGTTCGGCTGGGCGTGGACCGAAGTGACGCCGCCCGGGATCCCCGACTCCTACTGGGTCGCCGCAATCGACGACCGCGACGTCGCCGCGCTCGCTCCGTCGAGCGCAGCGCCGGTCGCCTGGAACAGCTACGTCGCCGTCGGCGACGTGGACGGGATCGCGGCGCGCGTGACTGCGCACGGCGGCACCGTCTCCGGAGAGCCGGTCGACGTCGGTCCGGCGGGGCGCGCCGGGCGCCTGGCGATCTGCGCCGATGCCGAGGGCGCCGGCTTCCGCCTCTGGCAGGCCGGCGCGCGACTTGGCGCCCAGCTGGTCAACGCGCCCGGAGCTTGGAACTTCTCGCATCTGCGCACCCGTGATCTGGACGGCGCGCGAGCGTTCTACGAGGCGGTGTTCGGCTGGGAGCATTCGACGATGCCGGGCGGCGTGGAGATGTGGCGCGTGAAGGGGTACGGCGATCACCTGGAGGCGACCTCGGACCCCGAGATCTACGCCCGCCAGGCGGGCGCCCCGGAGGGGTTCGCCGACGTGGTGGCAGGCGCGGAGGTCATCGGGGAGGACTCAGGCGCACCCCGCTGGAAGGTCGTCTTCAGCGTCGCCGATCGCGACCAGAGCGCGGCCGCAGCCGAACGCCTCGGCGCCGAGATCCTCGCCGGCCGGGACACGATGTGGACCCGAGAGGCCGACCTGCGCGACCCGCAGGGCGCAGAGCTCACGATCAGCCAATTCGCTCCGCCCTCCGGGTATTAGCCGATCGGGGCGGGCCAAGGTATCCGCCCTGCCGCGAGCCGCGGGTACGTGCCGATTAGCCTCGTCCCGGTGCTCGTGCTGCTTCCCCCCTCCCAGGGCAAGGCGTCGCCCGACCGCGGCCGGCGCGTCGGCCTGTCGACGCTGGTGTACTCGCGGCTGCGCGAGCCGCGCGAGCGTCTGATCGACGCCGTCGACCCGAACCTGCGCAGCGCCCCGGCGATCCCCGCCGCCGAGCTGTACACGGGCGTGTTGTTCGGCGCGCTGGGTCTGGAGGACCTGCCCTGGGACGGGGTGCTGATCGCGAGCGCGCTCTGGGGCATGGTTCGCCCCGGGGATCGGATCCCGGCCTATCGGCTCGACATGAGCGCCAGGCCGCCCGGGATCGGCGCCCTGGCCGCGTACTGGCGCGAGCCGTTGCGCGCCGCCCTGCCCGACCGCGGCCTGGTGCTCGACCTGCGCTCGGGTTCCTACTCGGCGGCGTGGAGGCCGCGCCGCGCGACGCATCTGGCCGTCCGGGGGTTCACCGAGGCGCCGGACGGAACGCGGACGGTGATCAGCCACATGGCCAAGCGCGTCCGCGGCGACGTCGCCCGGCTCGTGCTTCAGGCCGGCGGCGCGGAGCGGCCTGAGGAGATCGCGGAGATCGCGGCCGCGGGCGGCCTGCGCGTGGAGCTCGCCGACGGATCACTCGACGTGATCGAGTCGCCCATTCGCTCAGGACCGGGTGCGGGTGGGGAAGGTCTGTCCGGCTGAGGCGGACAGAGGTTCCCCACCCGCCTGGAGCGGCAGGGCTCAGGACGGCGGGCGCATCACCGGCGCCAGGCCGGCAAGCGCGTCGACGGACCACGCGAGCACCTCGCGGGCGGAGGGCGCAGCGATCACCTCACCCGCAGCGACCGGATCGCCGGCCAGGAGCAGGTGCCGTCCCTCGGCCTGGAGCGCAATCGCCCGGCGCACGACCGCCTCGGTCGACCGCTGGCGCCACGAGAGCGTCGGGAAGCGCTCGGGACCGACCACGTCGTGCAACTCGACGGGCTCCACCGCGGACGGCAGATCGGCCGCGATCAGACCTCGCACCGTCGACTTACCGACTCCGCTGGCACCGGTGATGAGCAGGAACATCAGCCGGCGGGCTCGTCCGGTTCCTCCAACGGGACCCCACCGCGCGGACCCGCGCCGCGCCGGTGCGTCCGGCGCTCATAGACGTTGATCCGGCCCTTGGCCAGCGATTGGCGCTGCTCGACGGCGATCAGCCGGTGCAGCCGATCGATCGGGGGATCGATGAAGGCGACCGCGACCTGCTTGCCCTCCGCGGCCCGCTTGACCTCGACCTCGAGCTTCAGGCCCTCCCCGCCGAGCTCGAACTCGAGCCGCAGCGGGGCCTGGGGCACGCTTGCGGTCAACGTGAGCAGCGCGCCGACCGCCGACAGGTCGATGATGGCGCAGCGCACAGCTCTCGGGCCGCCCACCAGGCGAGCGCGCTCGAAGAGGAGGATCCGGACCGCTTTCCGTCGGGTCATAGACCGATACATCGTCCGCTACCGCCGAGGGATTGAGCAAAAAGACGCCCTCACAGGTCATGGCGGTCGCGGATGCCGAGCTTCTGCATGCCGCGAAACAGGGGTTCAGCCCGCACAACGACCGACGCGCCAGGCAGCGCTGCCGTACTCGTGCCCGCGCGCCATCTGAGCCGAGAACCGGGCGGATCACCGACGGCGTGCCGGAGAGCGGGCGCGCCCACCGCAGGGATCAGCTCTCGCCTCCGGGGTAGGACAGGGACAACCAGGCAGGGCGGATGCGCGCGGCGCAGAGGAGGAACCGATGGCCAGCACCGGTGAACGACAGGCAGTGGAGAGCTCAGCAGCTGGGGACGGACGCCTGGCCCGAGGGGTGTTGAGCGACCTCGACATCGCGGCGGCAACGCTGGCCGACATGGCTCCCGCGATGAGCTTCTTCTTCGGCTTCGCCACGATCGTGGCCACGGCGGGAATCGCCGCGCCTCTGACGGTGATCGCCGCGACGATCGCGATCGCGCTGCTCGGCAACACGCTCAGCCAGTTCTCTCGCTCGCGGCCGTCGACCGGCTCGTTCGTGACGTTCATCGGCAGCGCGTTCGGCGGCTACTCCGCGGTGGTGACGGCCGTCGTGCTCGCCTCGGGCTACATCATCGCGGTGGCGTCGGTGGTGACGATCTCCGGAGGCCTCCTGGAGACGATCCTGCAGCACTACCTGAGCATCACCGTCCCGTGGCAGGCGATCAGCGCGGTCCTGGCGATCGGCGCGCTCACGCTGATCGTGAGCGGCGCCAAGCCCTCGACGAAGGTGGCGGCCACGCTGTTCGTGTTCCAGGTCACGCTGCTGCTGGTGGTCGCGGTCGCGTTGCTGATCGAGCATTCCGGCCATATCAACGCGCAGCCGTTCGATCCCTCGCACCTGCACCGGGGCTTCTCAGGGCTGTCGCTCGGCTTCCCCCTCGCGATCTATCTGTTCGTCGGCTGGGAGAACTCGGCGGCGCTCGCCGAGGAGCACCATGATCCGCGCCGCGGCGTCACGCGTGCCGTGTTCTCGAGCATCGCGGTCGTCGGCGCGGTCTACGTGTTCCTGTCCTACGCGACCGTGGTCGGATTCAACGACAACGCCGCTGCACTCACCGGCGCGGCGGTGCCGTTCATCACGGCCGCGGGGGGAGTCGCCGGCGGCCTGATGTTCGTCGCCTACCTGGCGGGGTTCACCTCGATCTGCTCCTGTCTGATCTCGGCCACCAACTCGCAGGCGCGCATCATCTTCAACTCCGGCCGCGAGGGTCTATTGCCGTCGGTACTCGCGAAACTGACGTCCGAGCGCCGCACCCCGTGGGTGGCCTTCTCGGTGTATCTCGTACTCGCACTCGGACTGTCATACGTCTTCGGGTGGACCACGCCACCAGTGACGTTCTTCGGCGAGAGCGCGACCCTGGGAACGATCCTGATCGCGCTCACCTACCTGGTCGCCAACCTCGCGCTGCCGGTCTACTACCACCGCCACGAGCGCCAGAGCTTCTCGCCGATCAAGCACCTGCTGCTGCCGTTGGTGGGCGCCGCCGCGATCGGCTATCCGCTGTACGAGCTGATCAAGCCGGGACAGCCTGCGCCATACGACAGCTACCCCGCGATCGCCGGCGGCGTGCTGCTGGTGGCGCTCGTCTGGGGCGCGGTCGCCTATGGGCGCGACCGGACGCTCGGGCAGCGAGTCGGCTCGATCGTGGCCGACTCCGACTGACCGATGCCAGGCTCAGCCGGGTGAGGGCGTTGATCGCCGGCGCCGCTCTGCATCTTGAGGAGACCGGCTCCGAGCCGAGTACGACCGGTGGCTGGATCACGCTGTCCGGCGAACCCGCCCTGTTCACCTGGTCGAGCTGCCGCCGACCGTGCCTTGAGACTCAGCCGCCGAGGCCCTTGTCCCTGAGCTCTCGCTGCGCGGCCTCGGTCTTGGGGAGATCCGAGAGTCCCATTCCGCGCAGCACGCCCGGCGTCTTGGTGAACTGGATGTCCCGGTAGTCGACGACCTGGACGTGGTTACCCCACGGATCGGTGAAATCGATCGATCCGCTCGCGGACACATCGACCCCGGCGCTCCGCATCGCCTCACGCACCGCCTCGCGGTCATCGACCACCAGCCCGAAGTGACGTGCCTCGTCGGGCGGCTGCATCCGGCCGGCGGCGACCGCGATGAACTGGTCGCCCATGTCGATGAACGCCATCCGTCCGCCGGCCCGGCCCCGTAGCTCGAACTCGAAGAACTGCCCGTACCAGGCAAGGGCCTCGTCGAGATCGCCGACCTCGAGCGCCACGTGGTTGATGCCGACGAGCCGCGCCATCGGTCTCGATCGTGCCCCGTCGCGCTCACTCTGTCAATCGCCGTGAGCGCGCAGGAGCACGAGGGCGCCGTCCAGTCACGCTTCGAGCGGCCTGATCGAGGCGGCAGTGGCGGTGAGGCCGAGACCGCCCTGGAGCAGCGCGAAGATCATCAACGAGAGCTCCTCGGCATCGGTGTCGGCGCGCAGCGGACCGGCACGGTCATCGACGTCGACGGCGGCCGTACCGGCGTCGCGGTCATCGCTGCATGACCGCGATCGCCTCGATCGAGACGAGCAGCCCCCGGGGAAGGCGCACGTGGGCCGAGCGCCGCCGGTGCGTCGTCGGTCGAGACTGCTCTCCTGGTCATAGGTCGCTCCGTGGCCGTGGTTCGTCGGTGCGGCGCGACGCGACGCGGAGGCGATCACCTCTGCAAGGGATCGCACCCCGGCTGAGAAGATGGACGTCGCATGCGCCGAGCGGTTGACCTGTTCGAGTTCGAGGCCGGATCCGCTCAATCGCCGCTGGTGGAGCGGGTGTGGCATACGCGCAGCGTGCCGGAGGATTCGTTCATCGCGGTCGCGGCGAGCCACTGGGAGATGGTGGTGACCAGGCAGGACGGCCGTGCGGAGTTGACGGTGCTCGGCCCCACGACGCGGGCGACGACGGCTCCGATCCCCGAGGACGCGGAATTCCTCGGGATCCACTTCAGCGTGGGCGCGTTCATGCCGGTGCTGCCGCCCGGGGCGGTGGTCGATCGTGGGATGGCACTTTCTCCGTCGACCAGGTCCACGGTATGGCTCGACGGCTACCGGCTCGAGCTTCCGGGTCGCGACGATGTCGACGCGTTCGTCGCCGCTCTCGTGCGCAGAGATCTTCTGGTCAGGGATCCCGTCGTCGCAGCGGCCGTCGACGGCCGGGTGGATGACCTGTCCGTGCGGTCCATCGAGCGACGAGTGTCACGAGCAACGGGACTGACCCGCGGTGCCATCCGGCAGATACGGCGCGCCGAACGGGCGGTCACGATGCTCCGTGACGGGGTGCCCCCGATCGACGTCGCGCTCGCAGCCGGGTACTCAGACCAGCCGCATCTGACGAGGTCGCTGAGGCGGTTCGCCGGGCAGACGCCGGCCGAGATCGCCTCCGCCGCGCTCAGCAGATAGCGCTGTCGCTTTTGTTCAAGACACCGACCCTCGGGCCTGGTGAGATCTCGGCGGTCAAAGCACTCGAGAAAGGTCAGACATGGGAGAACTGCTCGTCCACGAATTCATCACCCTCGACGGCGTCATCGAGAATCCCGCCTGGAGCGCGGAGTTCGGCTTCACCCCGGAGATGGGGACGGCAATCGGCTCGATCATGGGCTCCAGCCGGGCGCTGCTGATGGGGCGCACGACCTACGAGCTGTTCGCCCCGAGTTGGTCCGCGCGCACGGCGGCCGACGATCCGGGGGCGCCGTTCATGAACGAGTCCCCGAAGTACGTGGTGTCAAGGACGCTCCGTGACCCGCAGTGGAACAACTCGAGCGTGATCGGCGGGTACGACGCCGACACGATCCGCTCGCTCAAGCAGGACGGCGAGGCCAACATCTACGTCAGCGGCAGCGGGACGCTCGTGCGGGCACTCATCGGGGACGGGCTGATCGACGGGCTCCACCTGTTCGTCTATCCCGTCGTGCTCGGCTCCGGCGCGCGGTTGTTCAGCCACGGGACCCAGGCGAAGCTGCGCCTGATCGAGAGCGAGACCTACGACAACGGGGTCGTGCACCTCGCCTACGGGCCCGCGGTCTCGGGGTAGACGCGCGAGCGCCCGCCCGGGTGAGCGATCATCTCGGCGCAGATGGAGCTCAGCGACGTCAGCCGCGCCCGACGGACTGGAGACCTCGTGGTCCTGGAGGGGTTCCACGCGATCAAGCACGCGGTCCGGTTCGGGGCCGAGATCCTCGGCGCATGGACCGCGGACCTGGCTGAGGTCAACGGCCTGCTCGAGCGGCTCGCCCCGGACGTCCAGATTCCGGTGGCGGTCGTCGACGGGGATGCACTGAGGCGGGTGGTGCCGCGCGGGCAGATCGTGGCCGTGGTCCGACGCCCCACCCAGCCGGGCCCGGACGCGCTGCTGGCCGGCGCAGGTCATGTCGTGCTGCTGGAGGATCCGCGTCACCTGGGCAACCTCGGGGCGGTCGTCCGGGTGGCGGCTGCCGCGGGCGCCGCGGCGGTGATGACCACCGGGCGCCAGAACCCGTGGCACCCGGACGCCCTGCGCGGCAGCGCCGGACTGCACTTCGCCCTGCCGGTCCACCGCATCCGCGACATCCGCACCGGCGGGCGCGAGCTGATCGCGCTCGACCCGGGCGGGGACCCGCTCGCAACTCGCGCCTTCCCCGCCGCGGCGGTGCTCGCGTTCGGCACCGAGCGCGACGGCTTGAGCGACGAGCTCCTGGCGCGGGCCAGCCGCCGGATCGCGCTGCCGATGGCCCCTGGGGTCTCGTCGCTCAACCTGGCGACAGCGGTGGCGGCGACCCTGTACGCGCTCAAGCTCGCCGGGTGAGGAAGCAGCGGCAGATGAGGCCGGGTCCGACGCCGCACGGGGATTGCTCGTTTTTCCCCCGCTCCGGGGTAAAAACCGACACGTCACGCCGCGGCACCGCCCTGGGACGGCGGGCACCCTTCGGGCGCACCTCAGCGATCCGATGCCCAGGACGCTCCGATGAGAAGATTCCTCGGCCCACCGATGAGTTTCGGACGGATACTTGGTCTCAGAGAGTGTCAACCACTTCCTCAGGAGGACGCAGGCATGAGCACGACCGCAACTCAGCTGAAGGGCATCTCGCTGGTGTGCGTGCCGACGGTGGATCAGGACCGCGCGATCGAGTTCTATGAGTCGATCGGCTTCGAGAAGCGGACCGACACTCCGTTCGGCGGCGGCTACCGGTGGGTCGAGGTCTACCTCCCCGAGGGCACGACCGGAATCGCGCTGGCGCCGCCCCCGCCCGGTTCGGAGCTGGAGCCGGCGAACACCGGGATCACGCTGACCACGGACGACATCGACGCGACGCACAGCGAGATGAAGGCGCGGGACGTTGACGTCGACGCCGAGGTCTCGCGGATGGGTGATCCCGTCCCGCCGATGTTCTGGTTCCGCGACCCGAGCGGCCACACGCTGATGGTTGTGGAGGACCAGCGCTGAGCGTCAGCGCCCCACCCGACGGCGAGTTCGCCGAGCTCGTCGAGCGCCACCGAGCCGAGCTCCATGCCCACTGCTACCGGATGCTCGGCTCGGTGTACGACGCCGACGATGCGCTGCAGGAGACGCTTCTGCGGGCATGGCGCGGCGCGGACGGTCTGAGGCAGACGAGCTCTGCCCGGTCGTGGCTCTACACGATCGCGACCAACGTCTGCCTCACCGAGCTCGAGCGCCGCAAACGCCGGATGCTCCCCCATGATTTCGGACCCGCGGCGGAGCCACACAGCCCGCCTGGAGGCCCCCTGGCGGAGTCGACGTGGATCGAGCCGTACCCCGACGAGGCGATCGGGATTCCGGCCGGGCGGGCCGCTCCGGAGGCAAGCTACGAGCAGCACGAGAGCATCGAGCTGGCGTTCGTGGCGGCGATGCAGCACCTGGCCGCCAACCAGCGCGCGGTGCTGCTGCTCCGCGAGGTGCTCGGCTTCTCGGCTGAGGAGTCCGCGGGGATGCTCGGGACGACCGTCGCCTCGGTGAACAGCGCGCTGCAGAGAGCCCGCAGCGCCGTGAGGGCCCGCGTGCCTGACCAGAGCCAGCAGGCGACTCTCCGCACGCTCGGAGACCGCGGTCTGCGTGAGCTCGTCGACCGCTACGTCCATGCATGGGAGCACAACGATGTCGACGCGTTCACCTCCCTGCTCGTCGCGGACGCGAGCTTCGCCATGCCCCCGCTTCGCAGCTGGTACGCACCCCGCGAGACGATCGCAACCTGGGCGCGCGAGACGTCGTTGTCCGGAGCCTGGCGGTGGCGGGCGGTCATCACGCGGGCCAACGCCCAGCCGGCGCTCGCCTTCTACTCGTGGGACGAGGCGCGCGGAGCCCACCTGCCGTTCGCCCTCAACATCCTCACGCTCCGCGGTGACCTCGTCCGCGACGTCACGGCGTTCATCGTCCGCTCGACGGAGGAGCCGGACCCCGAGGTCTACGAGCGGTTCCCCGAACAGCCGATGGACGAGCGCCGGCTGGTCGGCACCTTCGGGCGCTTCGGCCTCCCGGACAGCCTCGACTGACGCGGCGCTGCTCCCGCGTCACGGCGCGGTCGTCTCGGGATCAGCGAGACGTCGTCGCGAGCTTGACACCGCGTGGGCGCCCGGCCTCTGCGCACGCTCCGCGTTCGAGCACGCTGAGGCGGGCACAATGAGATGGATGAGCTTCACACAGCCGCCGTCCCTCGGCCAGTCGCTGCCCCGTGGGACCGGCCAGGTGGTCCTGCCGCCGGTCGAGCTCGACGTGGCGCCAATCGAGCAGGTCCGGATGCTGTACAGCCTCAGCGACCCGGCGCTCTCCGAGCTCGAGCTCGACGGGTTCCTCGACGAGCTGCTCGTACGTGTCAAGGAGGCCCTGGCAGTCGACACCGTCGCGATCCTGCTGTTCGATGAGGGCAGCCAGCAGCTCGTCGCGCAGGCCGCCACCGGGATCGAGGAGGAGGTCGACCGCGGAGTCCGCATCCCGATCGGACGCGGGTTCGCCGGCCGCATCGCGGCCGAGCGGGTCGCGATCTTCATCGCCGATGTCGATCACGCGGACATCCTCAACCCGATCCTGCGAGAGAAGGGGATCCGCTCGCTGCTCGGCATCCCGCTGATCGTCGAGGGGTCGCTCATCGGCGTCCTGCACGTCGGCTCGCTGAGCCCCCGCGAGTTCGGCCCCAGGGATCTGGCCGTGCTCCAGGTGGCGGCGGTGCGCGCCGCGCCCGGCATCGAGCGCGCGCAGCTGCTGTCGGCCCTGCGCCATGAGCAGAGGGTGGCCATGGTCCTGCAGCGCAGCCTCCTGCCCAAGCATCTCGTGGAAACGGTCGGAGTCTCCGTCGCAGCTCGCTACGTGCCCGCCAGCGACGAGGTCGGAGGGGACTGGTACGACATGTTCGAGCTCGCCGGCGGCCGGCTCGGGGTTGTGATCGGCGATGTCGTCGGCCATGGACTGCGCGCCGCGGCGCTGATGGGCCAGCTTCGGATCGCGTTGCAGGCCTACGCGATGCAGGGCACGGAGCCGGGCCGCACGTTGACGCTCGTCGACCGCTTCGTCCAGTCGCTGCCGGACTTCGCGATGGCCACCGCGGCCTACGCGGTGCTCGATCCCGACACCGGCATCGTCCAGCTGGCCAGCGCCGGCCACCTTCCCCCGGTGGTGGTCGGTGGCGACAGGCCCCGCGTCGTCGAGCTGACCCCGGCCGCGCCGCTGGGTGCCTTTCCGTACGGGCACTGCAGCGAGACCGAGATCACGCTCTCCCCGGGGGAGACGCTCGTGTTCTACACCGACGGTCTGGTGGAGCGGCGCGGGATTCCCTTGACCAAGAGCATTGACGAGATGCTCGCGCTGCTGGCGGATGAGGTCTCGGTCGACCTGATCTGCCAACTCGCCATCCAGCACCTGGTGCCGGTCGAGGGGCTGCGCGATGACGTGGCGCTGATCGCGATCCAGAACGCCCCGGTGCCGGACGAGCTCGTGCTGGAACTGCCCGCCGAGCCCCGCGTCCTCTCTGAGACGCGCCGTACGGTTCGCCGGTGGCTGCGGCACATGGGGGCCGACCGCGACCAGGCCGCCGAGATCACGCTTGCCGCCAGCGAGGCGTGTACGAACGCCATCGAGCATGCCTACTCCCCCGCACCGGCGACCTTCACGCTGCTCGCGCACGCGGACGAGGGCGAGGTGTCGATCACGGTGCGCGACCGCGGGCGGTGGCGCCCGCCGCGAGGTGACCACCGGGGCCGCGGGCTCGCGATCATCAAGATGGCGATGGACGAGGTCGAGACCAATCGCACCTCACACGGAACCGAGATCGTGATGCGCAGACGGCTGCGGCGATGAACCTTGGCGACGTGCAGTTCACCCAGCACGACGGCGTCCTGGTCGCGGAGCTGACCGGCGAGATCGATCTGTCCAACGCCGAGTCGATCGGGCACGCGATCGCGGAGACCAGCTCCGCTCAACACGCCGGCCTGGTCCTCGATCTGAGTGCGCTGCACTACCTGGACAGCGCGGGCATCCAGCTCCTGTTCAGGCTCCGCGAGCAGCTACGCGCGCGCGGCCAGACCCTCGCACTGGTGATCCCGGCACGGTCGCCGAGCAGCGACGCGCTGCGGCTCGCCGGCGTGACCCTCCACGTCACGACGCACGAGACACGCGAGGACGCCTTTCGCTCCTCCTCGATTGCGCGTCAGGACACGACGTCGCTGCCCTGAGCTGAGCGCAGGACGATCCGCGTCTCGGTGGCGGCGGCGCCCTCACGACGGATCGCGCGGACCGTCGCGTCGAGGTCGTCGGCCCCCAGACACGCGACGCGGACGTGGTAATCGAAGCGACCGGTCACGAACGCGATCTCCCTGACCGCCGGCAGCGTGAGCACGAACGACTCGAAGGCCTCGGATGAGGTGGTGGCCAGCAGCCGCACGTCGATGAACGCGTCGAGCGAGCGCCCGAGGTTGGCGGGCTCCACGACGGCGGTGAATCCGGTGATGACGCCGCTGCGCTGCAGCCGGCGCACCCGGTCGGCGGCGCCGTGCGCGCTGAGACCCACCGCCTTGCCGAGCGTCGCGTAGGACGCCCTTCCGTTCTCGATCAGCAGCTTGAGGATTCGGAAGTCAGTCTGATCGAGAAGTTCCGTTTCCACAGAAGATCACCCACGTCTCTTGTCAACGCTCATCACGCGGGCGATTCTGCCGCATCAATCCGAGAGAGGAGCAGTAATGCGAGTTGGCGTTCCGACCGAGATCAAGACCGACGAGTACCGGGTGGCGCTCACCCCTGCGGGCGTGCGTGAGCTCGTCGACGCGGGGCATGAGGTGTTCGTGCAGAAGGGCGCCGGGGAGGGCTCGGCGATCATCGACGACGCCTACGTCACGCAGGGCGCGACGATCCTGCCGGACGCCGACGCCGTGTTCGACCAGGCCGAGATGATCGTCAAGGTCAAGGAGCCCCAGCCGGTCGAGGTCGCGCGTCTGCGCCCGCACCACGTCCTGTTCACCTACCTGCACCTGGCGCCCGACGCTGAGCTGACCCAGGGTCTGCGTGACTCCGGAGCGACCTGCATCGCGTATGAGACGGTCGAGGACGCCAGGGGCCGGCTGCCGCTGCTGGCGCCGATGTCGGAGGTCGCGGGCAAGATCGCGACTCAGGCGGGCGCGTTCATGCTCGAGAAGCCGCTCGGCGGCCGCGGAATCCTGGTCGGGGGCGTGCCGGGTGTGGCGGCGGCCAACGTGATCGTGATCGGCGGCGGGGTCGTCGGCTACCACGCCGCGCAGATCGCGATCGGGATGGGCGCCACCGTCTACGTCTATGACCGCAACATCGACCGCCTGCGTGAGCTCGACATCGCGTTCGGCGGCCGCGCCGACACGCTGTTCGCCACCACGCTGTCGATCGAGGAGCGCCTGCCCGAGGCCGACCTGGTGATCGGCGCGGTGCTCGTGCACGGCGCGAAGGCGCCGCATGTGATCACGCGTGATCAGCTGTCGTTGATGAAGCGCCAGGCGGTGCTGGTTGACGTCTCGATCGACCAGGGTGGGTGCTTTGAGACCAGCCGCCCGACCACGCACACCGATCCGACCTACGAGGTCGACGGGATCACCCACTACTGCGTGGCCAACATGCCCGGCGCGGTGCCGATCACCTCCACCTACGCGCTCACCAACGCGACCATGCCCTACGTCATCAAGCTCGCCAGCGAGGGCGTTCATCACGCTCTGCAGTCCGATCCGGGCCTGCTCGCCGGACTCAACGTGGCCGCCGGTGAGGTCACCTACGCGCCGGTCGCGCGTGACCAGGGCATCGACTACACCCCGGCCGAAACCGCGCTGGGGCGCACGCCGGTCGCAAGCTGAGCTGACCCGGCGATGTGCGAGCGGGCCTGGCCCGCCCGCACGTCCCGCCGCCAGGATGGGGAGATCTCCCCGCGGCGCGTGATCATTCGCTCGTGGAGAGGGTGCTCGCACCGGAACGCCACTCGGCTCGGGGCCGGGTGCGCGGCCCCGCCGGATGCGCGGCCCCGAGTCACGCGAGGCTCGAGGCGGGTGACGGATTCGGGGCGGCCGGGGCGAGCTCCAGCCGTGCGCACAACGCCACGACGACGTCCGGATCGAACTGGGTCCCCGCGCACCGCCGCAGCTCGGCGAGGGCATCCGGCAGCGAGCGCGCCGCCTGATAGCAGCGGTCGCTCGTCATCGCCTCAAGCGCGTCGCAGGCGGCGATGATCCGCGCGCCGAGCGGGATTTCGGGGCCTGCCAGGCGATCGGGATAGCCCGTGCCGTCCCATCGCTCGTGACTTGAGCGGACCAGCCTGCCGACGCTCTGCATGGCCGGGTCGGCGCTGAGAATGCGTTCACCGATCTCAGGGTGGGAGCGCATCAGCGCCCATTCCTCGTCGCTGAGCGGCCCTGGCTTGCCGAGGATCGCGTCCGGGATGCCGAGCTTGCCGACATCGTGCAGCTCCGCGGCGAGCACCAGCTGGTCGAACGCTGTCGCCTCCAGGCCGAAGCCGTGCCCGAGCGTCCGCACCAGCTGGCCCACTCCGGCGACGTGGTCCTGCAGGTCAGGCGCCCGCTCGGCCAGCACCTGCATGAGCAGCTGGCGGGTGCACGCCACGGTCTCACGGCTGCCGCGGGTCTTGGAGGCGTACATGCGCTGGTCGGCCAGCTGCAGTGCGTCACCTGTCGTCTCCGCCTCCGCGGGGATGGCGGCCATGCCGAGCGCGGCGCTGATGTCGGCGAGCTCACAGCGTTCGGTCAGCGCTCTCCTGGCCGCTCGGACGAGCCCATCGTCGAGCGAGAGCCGGCCGCGCAGCAGCGCACAGAACTCATCGCCGCCGAGGCGGTACGCGCGGCCACAGCCCCGGATGGCCTCGTCGAGCGCCGGTCCCAGCCGGGCGAGCAGCAGGTCTCCGGCGCCATGCCCCAGGGTGTCGTTGTAGTTCTTGAAGCCATTGAGATCGAAGAACACCAGCGTGTAGGGATGGTCAAGGTCGGCGCGGGCGACCGCGTCGTCCAGATCGCTCATCAGCCTGCGGCGGTTGCCCAGACCGGTGAGACCGTCGGTCACGGCGTCCTGCGCGCTGCGTCGCAGCATGCGGACGTTCTCCATGAAGGTGAGGGCCGCCCGGACGATGCCCATGACGAGTGCAGCGGCCGCGAGCGCCACCGCGGTGGGGGTGATGCGAGTGAACGCGGCGTCGACCAGCAGGACGAGGGCGAGCGACACGAACGCCGCCGGCAGGACGACCTCCGAGAGTCCGGCAACCGGTCTGTCCGCGTCGCGGCGCCGCGGCTGCTGCCAGCTCGCCACCGCGACCAGCGCCATCGCCGCGGGCCATGAGGTGTCCAGTATGCCGCCCGCCACGTAGGTGCCCTTGGCCTGCATGTAGGTGAACACCAGGTCCGAGACGGCGTCCACCGCCATCGCCGCGCCGAGCCACACCCACAGACGGTCAGGCCGCCACGACGACAACGCGAACGCCACCACGACCAACACGAGCAGGACGAGATCGCCGAGCGGATAGGCGAGATTGACGGCGTCGCCGAAGAAGTGGCCCTGGCTCTCGCCGAGCACCGTGGGCAGGATCAGCCCGGCCCCCACCGCGGCCAGGGCCAGCCCGATGATCACCCCGTCAAGCCACTGCTCAGGACGGAAGCGGCCGCGCTGTGAGCGGATGAGCAGCATGAAGGCCGCGTACATTGCGGGGTACATCGCCAGATAGAGCGGGTCGGCGAGCGATGGGAACGGTGGATCGGAGAGGTCGTCGAGCCACAGCGTCCACACCAGGTCCCCAGCCGTCCACGCGAGCATCCCGAACGCGACCAGCGCCCACGCCAGGCGGTTGGCCCGCTGCGTACACACGCGGGCGATGCAGAGAGCGACCGCCAGCACCTCCGCCGCGGTGTAGACCCAGGTCTCGCAGAACGACCGCATCGCTGGTCCGCCGAAATTCAGGAGAGCGCGCGCGCCGTGCAGCGCGACGATGAGCCACATCGCGGTGAACGCGGCGGTGAGCGGCCGGGGATGTCGGGTGCCACTGCGCATGAGCGCGATTGTGTCCGGGCCATTTGCGTCGGCCACAACTTCGTATCGGGTCGCTCATGCGCAACCGCAAGCGATTGGTCAAGAAATCGTTCGAATGACGAGAAGCCGCGCGATCAGGGCATCGTCCCGGCCCGGAGGCGGCGGCGCCACCACTCCGCGGCCGCCCGCTCAAGTGTCTCTGGCTCGGCCACGATGTCATCGGTGAATCGGTCGGGGTTCATGGGGCGGCGGGTGCGGGCGCGTTCAGCAGCCGGACCAGGCCCGCGCGGGCGACATACGCCCACTCGGGCACGACGCGATGGGTATAGACGAGCTCGCGGCACTCGGCGACGATCTCCAGGGCGTGCAGGAGCGCGGGATCGGCGGGAGCCCCAGCCTCGCGCTCGTAGCCGTCGAGCGCCGATCGGCGCGTGCGCTCGATCCATGCGCTGGGATCGGCCCCATCGGCGCGACGAGCAGCCGCCGAGCCGACGTGGTCGATCGAGCGCAGCAGCGTCGCCACGTCTCGCAACGGCGTGTCCGGGACCCGGCGGCGCGCCAGCGGAGCGGTGGGGTTGCCCTCGAAGTCGATGATGAGCACCTCCGAGGGTGCGTACAGGAACTGTGCGAGGTTCAGATCACCGTGGATCCGCTGCAGCTGGGCATCATCGGTGCCCACCAGACAGCCCAGCCGCCTGCCGATCTCCGCGATCGCCGCCGCGTCGAGCGACCGCTCGAGCTGTCGCGCGGCCTCCAGCGCGAGCACGGCCTCACGATGCCACGCCGCCCCGACCGCGGAAGCGCGCTCGACCCCCAGCCGCTCGGCGAGAACGCGGTGCAGGACCGCCGCGGCGGCGCCCGCATCGGCGAACGCCGGCAGCGCCACCTCGTGCTCACCGCGCAGATGTGCCGCGGCCGGGGCGATCATCGCCTCCCAACCACTCACGGAGTCTGCGACATACTGCTGCAGGAGCGCGACCGTCGTCTCCCGCGCCTGCTCGTCGGTCAGCACGAGCGAGCCGCCGAAGCCGGGCACCGGCGCCTCCGTGCCGGCCAGCGCCGCGAACATCTCCACCTCCGGATGCACCCCGCTCCTCAGGTTGCGGTACGCCTTCACGAGCAGGCGCTCGCCGATCACGACGAGGGTGTTCGACTGGTCCAGCGACGCGAGGCGCTCGCCGTCACCGTCGAAGTCGAGCAACGGCTCGAGCGCCGGTCCCCGACGCAGCTGCAGTCGGGCGGTCTTGTTCGTGAGCGGTCCGGCGTCGAGCGCGTGCAGCAGCTCCGCCCATCGCAGCTCGTCACCGTGGATGAGGTAGCGCTCAGGGCCCTCGTCATCGGCGTAGCGGACCTCGACGACCTCGAGCCCGCCGACCCCGAGGACGCGGGACATGTCGTCCACCGGCCGCCCCTTACCGGCGAACCATCGCTGTGCGTAGAGAGTCCGAAGATCCATCTTCCCGGGGCCTGGCTGCCCGTACCCTACGTGCTCATGAGCTCGGTCCGCGAACCGCGTCTCGCCGCGGCAGTCGTTCTCCGCGAGGTGCGCGTCGAGCTGCTCACGATCACTCCGATCAAGGGTACGGCGCTGCACCATCCCGACGCCGTGGACCTCCGCGAGACCGGAGCCGTCGGCGACCGGGCGTTCTTCGTCATCGACGAGAACGACAAGCTGCTCTCGCTCACGCGGACCGGCGCGTTCGCGTCGCTGCGCGCGGAGGTCGGAGCGGAACTCGTCCTGCGCGACGGCGAGCAGGTCGTATGCCGCGGACCGGTCCGGCCGGGACTGCCGGTCTGGGCCGACTTCTACGGCTTCAAGCTCGTGCACGGACGGGTCGTCGATGGTCCATGGACGGGGGTTCTGTCAGAACTCGCCGGCCAGGCGGTGCGGCTGGTGCAGGCCGACGGGGCGGGCGGCGGGATCGACATCGGCCCGGTCACCGTCCTCGGCTCGGCATCGGTGGAGCGTCTCGCCGCGGAGGCCGGCGAGCCGGTCGACCCGCGCCGTTTCAGAATGCTGATCGGCCTGCGTACGGACGAGCCGCACGTCGAGGACACCTGGCGCGGGATGCGGCTGGTGGGCGAACGGATCGAGCTGCGAATCGGGGATCCTGTCGCGCGGTGCGCCGCGATCACCCGCGACCCTGATCGCGGCCGGCGCGACCAGCAGCTGGTACGGGTGATCAGGGCCTACCGCGGCGTGTGCGAGCTGCCCCGCGGGCCTGGCGTCCCGTTCGGCGTGTACGCGCACGTGCTGCGACCGGGGAGACTGGCAGCGGGAGAGCGGCTGAAGCTGATGGCGGAGCGGTGACATCCTCTGACCCCATCCCTCGCTCACCCCGGAGGTAGCACCGTGTCAGCTCACCCGCCGTCCCCGTTCGAACGCAACGCCGTGATCGCGCTGCAGCACACGCCCTGGGCCGACGATGTCCCCGGGATCAGGGCCCGGGAGACCCATGAGCAGGGACGTCGCTGGGCGATCGTCGAATACGCACCGCAGGCCCGGCGCGAGGAGTGGTGCCTGGACGGCCACGCCGGCTTCGTGCTCGAGGGGCAGGTCGAATACGAATTCTCCGACGACGAGTCGCCGATGCGGGTCTCCGAGGGAGACGCGTTCACACTCGCGACCGGACGTGGCCACCGTGGCCGCAACACCGGTGCGCTCGCCGCGAAGCTGTTCCTGATCGACGACCCGGTCTGAGCGCTGCTGCCCGGCACGCGGGTCAGCGCCGCAGCAGTGCCCGGATGCCGCGATCGTAGGTTCGAGCGCGGGCGGCGTGAGGCAGGCGGGCTATCGGGGCAGCGGTCCGGTCCCGATCCGGGCGACCTCCGGGAAGTCCTCGGGGGTCAGCCCGGTCTCGGCCGCAACGGCGATCGCAATGTCATGTGCGACGTCCGAGGCCTCAAGGCTGCGGATGGCCACCACCTGCGTCGCCAGTCCGTCCATCAGCGACATCAGCCGGCGGGTCGTGCCCGGTGGGTCGGCGCAGGTGAATGCGCGGCTGCGCGTTCCGGCGACGAGTGCCTCCTCGAACTGTGAGGCCCACTCGCGATGGATGCGCTCGGCGCCCTGGCGCAGCTTCGGCTGACGGGCCGCGGCACTCCAGGCGCTGAACCAGAGGAACCAGCCCGGGTCATCGGCGCGCGGCGCGTAGAGCGCCACCAACATGTCCAGACGGGGCAGCGGGTCCGGGATCGCCGCGGCGGCGGCCGAGAGACGATGCTTGTCAACTTCGGCCTCCCGTGCGAACGCCGCGGCCAGCAGGTCCGGGAAGGAGTCGAAGTAATGATGCAACAGGCCTGTGGATACATTGGCCTGCCTCGCGACATCTCTCACCGTGGCACCGTCGAAGCCGTGAACGGCGATCACCGCACCGGCCGCCTCCAGCAGAAGCGCTCGCCGTTCCTCCGGGGCTCGCCGATCACGGACCGGCACGGATTGCGTGGCCATGCGAGGACAGGCTAGAGGATCGGCGGACAGCGCCAACAGCTACTGGACGTGTGTTCAATAACCTGTTAGCGTCCGCGCGATGAGCGAGAGGAACAGTACGGCTACGGCCGTACAGACACCACCACTTCCGCGCGGGGACGATCCGCGCGACCGCGTCGTTCTCCACTTCACCGCCAATGACGAAGACTGGCGCGAGCTTCCGACGATCGTCCGGGGTGAGGGAACCTGGGTCTTCGACGACAAGGGCAACAGGTACTTCGACGGGCTGGCAGGTCTGTACACCACCCAGGTCGGACACGGCCGTAAGGTTCTGGGTGACGCCGCCGCCGAGCAGATCGGGCAGCTCGAGTTCTATCCGAACTGGTCGGCGCACACGACGCCGGCCCTGAGGCTCGCCAAGAAGCTCACCGACCTCGCCCCGGTCGACGGTCCCGCATCGGCGTTCTTCGTGAACTCAGGCAGTGAGGGTGTCGAATCCGCGCTGAAGCTCTGCCGTCAGTACCACGCCGCGGGTGGCCAGCCCCAGCGCTTCAAGTTCATCAGCCGGCGCTCCGCCTACCACGGCGTGACCTATGGCGCCCTGGCACTTGGCGGCCTCGCCGAGATCAAGGGGCCGTTCGAGCCGCTGCCGCCCGGTTTCATCCAGGTCGCCAACACCGGGGAGGACCCCGAAGGCGGCGCTGAGCAGATTCGGACCGCGATCGAGTTCGGACCGCCGGAGAACGTCGCCGCCGTGTTCCTGGAGCCTGTGCAGAACGCCGGCGGCTGCCTGGTCCCGCCACGTGGCTACTGGGCCGCCGTGCGCGAGATCTGCGACGAGCACGGCGTGCTGCTGGTCGCCGATGCGACGATCTGCGGCTTCGGCCGGCTGGGGACCTGGTTCGGGATCGAGCGATTCGACGTCAAGCCCGACATCATCACTTTCGCGAAGGGGCTCACTTCGGGGTACATCCCGATGGGTGGCCTCGTCATGTCCAGCAAGGTCCGTGACGCGCTGGACAGGGAGGCGATGTACAACCACGGCTCCACGTTCGGCGGGCACCCGGTCGCGGCTGCGGTCGCGCTTGCGAACATCGAGCTGATCGAGTCCGAGCATCTGCTGGACAACGTGCTGGCCCTGGAGGATCACTTCGGCGAGCGCCTGCGCGACCTCGCGGACCGCCACCCGCTGGTGAAGGACATACGCGGGATGGGCTTCTTCTGGGCGCTGGAGATCGACCCGAGGTGGGAGGACGGGCGCGATCTCGAACCCGCCGACTACATGCGCTTGTTCAAGCAGGAACTGTTCGAGGATCTGCTGAGGGCCGGCCTCATCTGCCGCGTCGACGATCGCGAGAGCCCGGTGATCCAGCTCTCCCCCGCGCTGACGGTGACCGCCGACGACATCGACCAGCTCGCGGGGATGCTCGAGCCCGCCATCAGCTCGCTGGAGGCCAAGCTCGGCTGGAGCGCCTAGCCGGCGGGGGCAACGCGGTCGATCGCCAGGGCTGGGATCGTGAGGTGGGTGATCGGCCCGATCGACAGCGCATAGAGCACGGTGCCGACGCCGAAGGTACCGCCGAGCAGGATGCCGGTCACCAGGACGGTTGCCTCGATGCACGTGCGCACCACGCGCAACGAGCGACCGCGAGCGGCGATGGCGATGCTGAGCCCGTCACGCGGGCCAGGCCCTAGGCCGGCGCCGACGTACAGGCCGGTGGCGATCCCGTTGCCGGCCACGCCACCGAGCAGGAGCGCAATCCGAGCCCAGAGCACGTGCGGAGGATGCACGAGGGACAGCATCACATCCATCACCGTTCCGACGAGCGTCGCGTTTGCGAGCGTCCCCAGGCCCGGTCGCTGGCGCAAGGGCCACCAGAGGAGCAGCACCAGACAGCTGACGAGGATCGCCCAGGTGCCGATCCCGAGGCCGAACGTTCGTGACAACCCCTGGTGCAGGACGTCCCACGGATCGAGCCCGAGCCCGGCGAGCACCAGCATCGCGGCTGTGACCCCGTAGAGCGCCAGGCCTGCCAGCAGTTGCCCGCCACGGCGCACGGGGCGGTCGGACGGGATCGGAGCGAGCACACTCATTAGGGTTCCAGAGAGAAGCCGACAGATGACCCTTCCAGGTAACACGAACCGCATCGCCACCACGGAACCCGCCGATCTCGCTGAGGAGGAGGCGGTCGTCCACGAGCCGAGCGAGATCACATACGACGAGCAGTTCTACCCGGCCCGCCCACGCCGCCTGCGGCCGAGCGCCCGCCGGCTGGTTCGCCCGCCGAGCGAGGCCGAGGGCGATGCCGTGGCGAGCAATCCGCGCTATGTCGAGTGGCTCGTGTCCTCCTCGATGCTCGCCGATGCCAACGCGATCGCCAGGCAGCTGTCAGGGACCGAGCACATGTTTCAGAATCCGTTCGCCCATCCCGCGCCGCGAGCGGCGCTGGCGCGCGCGTCGGTCTGGTTCACCGCGTATCCGCTCTCGTTCGTGACCCGGGAGGGACAGTCGTTCCTGGCAGGCCTGGCCGACCAGTTGCTGTGGGACTCCTTCTCGGAGATCGGGATCGACGCGATCCACACCGGGCCTGTCAAGAAGGCGGGCGGCCTCACCGGGTGGCGCCAGACCCCATCGGTCGACGGCCACTTCGACCGCATCAGCATGGAGGTCGACCCGGACTTCGGTTCCGAGGATGACTTCCGCCGGCTGTGCCTGACCGCCGAGGATCACGACGGTGTGATCATCGACGACATCGTGCCCGGGCACACCGGCAAGGGCGCCGACTTCCGATTGGCCGAACTCGGCTACCAGGACTACCCCGGGATCTACCACATGGTCTGTATCCCGCCGGCGGACTGGCACCTGCTGCCCGATGTCCCGCCCGGCCGAGATTCGGTCAACCTCTCGGCCGAGTCCGAGATGGGCCTGGAGCAGGCCGGCTACATCATCGGCCGGCTGCAGCGGGTGATCTTCTACGAGGCGGGCGTCAAGGAGACCAACTGGAGCGTCTCCGGTCCGATCACCGGCCTGGATGGGGTCGCCCGGCGCTGGGTCTACCTGCACTACTTCAAGGAGGGCCAGCCGTCGATCAACTGGCTGGATCCGTCCTTCGCCGGCATGCGGCTGGTGATCGGCGACGCGCTGCACTCGCTGGCGGACCTCGGCTCGGGCGCCCTCCGGCTCGACGCGAACGGGTTCCTCGGTGTGGAGAAGAGCACCGAGGGCCTGCCGGCGTGGTCGGAGGGACATCCGCTCTCCGAGGGCGCCAACCAGTTCATCGCCAGCATGATCCGCAAGGCCGGCGGCTTCTCCTTCCAGGAGCTCAACCTCACCATCGACGACATCCGCGCGATGTCTGATTCGGGGGCCGACCTCTCCTATGACTTCGTCAACCGGCCGGCCTACCACCACGCACTGGTGATGGGCGATACCGAGTTCCTGCGACTCACCCTGCGGCTGTCCCGCGAGCTCGGTGTCGCCCCGGTCTCACTTGTCCACGGTCTGCAGAATCACGACGAGCTCACCCACGAGCTCGTGCACTTCGCGACCGGCCACGGCGACGACGAGTTCGCGTTCCGCGGCCGGCAGTTCACCGGCCGGGACCTGGCCACGACGATCCGGGGTGAGCTCGTCGACCACCTCGCCGGCCCGGCGGCACCGTACAACCTGACGTTCACCACCAACGGCATCGCGTGTACGTCGGCTTCCGTGATCGCGGCCGCGCTGAGGATTCCCGATCTGGCACAGATCGGAGATGGCGAGATCGAGCGCATCAAGCGGGCTCATCTGCTGCTGGCGATGTTCAACGCGCTTCAGCCCGGCGTGTTCGCGCTCTCAGGCTGGGACCTGTCGGGGATCTTGACCATCGATCCCGCGCTCGTCGCCGACCTCATCCGTGACGGCGACACACGCTGGATCAATCGCGGGTCTCACGACCTCATGGGCGTCGGAGACGAGGACGAGAGCCGGCGCCGGTCCTGGGGGCTGCTGCCGCCCGGGCGCAGCCTCTACGGCAGCCTTCCGCGTCAGCTGCGTGACCCCACGAGCTTCGCTCGCCGTCTCCAGCGCATCATCGCGGTGCGGCGGGAGTACGAGATCCATCTCGCCGACCAGATCGATGTGCCGAGCGTTCCGCACAAGGCGATGCTGGTCCTCCTTCATCTGCTCCCCTCCGGGCGGCAGCATCTCCTCGCCCTGAATTTCTCCGAGGAGGACGTGATCGGCACGATCCGCTCCGAGTTCCTGGTGCCACAGTCGGCTGTGAGCGACATGTTCGGCGGCTGGGAAGGTCACGCCACCGTCGACGAGCTCAACAGCTTCCATGTGACGCTCGGCCCGTTCGAGGGGTTCTCGCTCCTCATCTCGCCACCGATCGGCCCGATGCCCGAGGGCGATGGGTAGGCTCGATCTCTTCCCATACCGAGAGGAACCATGACGAGCCTTTTGACCACGATGCGCGAACGGCTGGCGGAAGCGGAAAGCGACGCCGATCGCCTGCGTGCAGCAATTCAGATCCTGGAGCAAGCCGACACGTCGCCGAGGGTGAAGCGCACCCGCGCCGCGGCCACAGCCGCCCCGGCCACCTCCGCCGCAGCGACAGCCACCGCGCCGGCCGCCGAAGCCAAGGCGGCCGCCCCCGCCGCACCGCGTCAGCGCAAGCCTCCACGGAAGCCCGCGAAGTCGGTCGTTCCGCTGGAGAAGTTGCTCAAGGTCGTCGGCGACACGCCGGGGATGACGACGACGGCGATCGCCAACCAGACCGGTGGGGATCAGTCAGTGTTGCTCGAGTTGCTGAAGGAGAGCGAGCAGAAGGGCGAGGTCCGGCGTCAAGGCCAGCGTCGCGCGACCTCCTGGTACCTGGTCACCGACGAGGATCGGATCGCGGCTCGCGCGGCGCAGATAGCGGCGCAGTCGAAGTCCGGCGGTGGTGGGAAGACACCGGCGAAGCCGGCCAGGCGGAGGGTCGCCGCGGCCGGCTGACCGTGGCCGGGCTGCGCCATCTCCGGGCGCAGCCCACCGAGGCGCGCCGGGCTCCTTCTACCCGACGGGCTCCCGCAGCCCCTCCGCGTAGCGAGCCGCGACCATCGTGTCGAACGCGTGGACATCGCGCTCCATCGTCGAGTAACGCCCCGGCGAGTAACCCGGAGAGCTCATCCCCTGCTGTGTGAGCTCGCAGACGTGCCAATCCTCCCGGTTGACCTGATCCCAGAAGTCGATGGCATCGCTGGGGTCGAAGTCGGACCGGGCGATCGTCTCCGGTTCGAAGAAGAACTCGCAGACGATCTCGGTGTGGCCAGGCTGGCGCGGCCACAGGGTATGCAGCATCACGTAGTCGGGGTGCAGTGACACGAGCGCGTTGGGGAACACAGTGAAGTAGAGGATGTTCGGCAGGTCGGGCTCGGCAAGCGTGGCGATCGGCGGTCGCCCGTGCGCATGTCCACCCTCCCTGCCCATGGTGACGGCACCACGCTGCGTCAGCGTCATGGAGCCGCCACACCACGCGCCCTCGCCGTAGATGCCGTCTCCACTCATGTAGTGGCTCAGGGCGTTGAGCTCAGGGTGGACGCCCGGACAGTGCAGGCATTCGCAGTAGTTCTCGGCAATCGCCTTCCAGTTCGCGTCGACGGCGTAGGTGCGAATCCCGCCGCGGTGCAGATGCGAGGTGCTGTAGTGCTCGAGGTGGGTCAGCAGGTCGCCGAAGTGCTCCTGCACCGGTGGCGCGGCACCGCTGAGATCGACCATCACAAGGCCCCCGGCGACCCGGCACGGGATCTCCACCAGGCCAAAGCACTCGAACTGGAAGTCTTCGACCTCGTCCATATGCGGGGCGGCGCGCAGGTTTCCCCGGAGGTCGTAGGACCAGGCGTGATACGGGCACTGCAGCCGACGCCGGACCGTGCCCTCCGGCTGCTCGATCAGCCGGGCGCCGCGGTGACGGCAGACGTTGTGAAACGCACGCGGGATGCCGTCCTCTGAGCCGATCACGATGAACGCGCGGTCGCCGACCTCCCGGCTGATGAACGCCCCGGGCTCTCCGACCATCGACACGTGGCCTGCACAGATCCACCCGCCCGTGAACACGTTGGCGAGCTCCCAGTCGAGGACCGAGCGCTCAAGGAACGCGGCCGGCGGCAACATCGACGCCCGCTCGAGCGGTTGCAACGTCGCCTCGAGCTGCTCAGCGGTGAAGCTCATTTCCGGCCCCTCTCCGTTTGCGGGCATCGCCTCTCCTTCTCGGGTCACCGACTTCGTCGTCGATCGCGACAGTAGACGTTCGGGCCGCCAAGCCCAAACCTTCCGTCGCTCAGAACACGACCGTGCTGTTGCCATGCCGGATGACCCGGTCCTGGCAGTGCCACCGAACGGCGCGGGACAGGACGCCACGCTCGACCTCCGCGCCCTGGCGCACGAGCGATGGCACGTCATCGGCGTGGCTGACCCGGACGACGTCCTGCTCGATGATCGGCCCGGCGTCGAGCTCCTCGGTCACGTAGTGCGCGGTGGCGCCGATCAGCTTCACGCCTCGCTCCTTGGCCTTCTCATACGGACCGGCGCCGGCGAACGCGGGCAGGAACGAATGGTGGATATTGATCACCGGCACGCCGACCCGGGCGAGGAAGTCACCGGAGAGGATCTGCATGTAGCGAGCGAGCACGACCACGTCGCACCGGCCGTCGAGGATCTCCATCAACGTCGCCTCCGCCTCCGGCTTGTGGCCCTTCTCGACCGGGACGTGGTGGAACGGCAGGCCGGCCGCCTCCACGACGCCGCGGAAGTCCTCATGATTGGAAGCGACCAGGACGACATCGCCGTTGAGTTCGTCGCGCTGCCAGCGGTACAGGAGATCGACCAGGCAGTGGTCGTACTTGGAGACGAGAATCGCCACGCGCTTGCGCTTGCTCGAATCCCAGATACGCCAGGTCATGCCGAAGCGGTCTGCCACCAGCCCGAATCGCTCGGCGAGATCGTCCTGAGCGTCGGCCGGGAGCGCGAACTCGGTGCGCAGGAAGAACGTCCCGTCCGAGGGATCGGTCGAGTACTGAGCCGAGCGGATGATGTTGGCGCCCGTGTCGAACAGAAAGCGCGAGACCGCCGAGACGATCCCGGGCCGGTCCGGGCAGGAGACCAGCAACCGCATCGTGGTGATGGCGGGTGCCGGCGTGGTGGCGGGCTCGGTGGCGGTGGTCGTTTCGGTCATGAGAGTGTGATCAGTGGCTGACGGCGGCGGCCGCGAGTTCGGAGACGAGGTTGTCGGTGTAGAAGCGTTCCAGCTCGAACGGTGCGATGAGATCCGGCGTGCGGTTGGTGGCGACCAACTCGGCGAGCGTCTTTCCCACGATCGGGGCGGCCTTGAAGCCGTAGGTCCCCCAGCCTGCGCTGACGTGGAAGTTCTCGACCTCGGTGCGGCCGAGGATCGGGCTGTAGTCCGGTGAGAGGTCGCAGAGCCCTGCCCACGAACGCAGCAGCCGCGCATGCTCGAGCTGCGGGAACAGCTCCAGCGTGTGGCGGGTCAGGTCCTGCAGGAAGTTCAGCGTGTTGCGGGTCCGGTAGGTGGTCCACGGTTCGATCTCGGATCCCATCACGAACTCACCGCGATCGGACTGGGAGATGTAGACGTGCATCTGCGAGGAGACGATCACCACGTCGAGGAACGGCTTGACCGGCTCGGTCACGCACGCCTGCAGGATGTGGGTCGTGATCGGCAGCTCGACATCCGCCATCTCGCAGATCAACGAGGACCAACCGGCGGTGCAGTTGACCACTGTTCCGGCGCTCACCGTGCCACGATTGGTCTGCACTCCCGTGATGCGATCGCCGGAGCGGGTGAGGCCGGTGACCTCGGTGTACTGGTGGATCTCCGCGCCGCCCTGGTCCACGCCACGCGCGAACCCCCAGACGACTGCGTCGTGGCGGATGATCCCGCCGGGCGGGTGGTACAGCGCCCCGAGCACCGGATAGGTGGCGTCCTCGCCGCAGTACATGGTCGGCGCGAGCTCCTGGACCTCGTCGGTGTCGATCAGCCGCGAGTCGATCCCGTGCAGCTGGTTGACCTCGGCACGGTTGGCCATGACGAACAGCGCCCGGTCGGTGTGGGCGAGCGTCAGGTGCCCGCACTGGCTGAACAGCAGGTTGAAGTTCAGGTCCTCGGACAGGCCCTCGTACAGCTTGACGCTGGCGTCGTAGAAACGTGCACCTTCGGGGGTCTTGTAGTTGGAGCGGATGATCGTCGTGTTTCGACCCGCCGCGCCAGACCCGATGTAGCCCTTCTCGAGGATTGCGACATTGGTGATGCCGTGCTGGCGGAGGTAGTAGGCCGTCGCAAGGCCGTGAGAGCCTCCGCCGATGATCACCACGTCGTAGTGGGACTTCAGATCGGGCTGACGGCGCCACATCCGCCGCTTCCGGAACAGGTCACGCATCGGCGCTCGCCTCCTGGAGGTTCAGGGCCCCACCGCGCAGGACGTCGGTCCCGGCCGGCCGGCCACCCAGTCGCGTTGCGGCATCGTTGACGACGGTCCAGAAGTACTCCCCCAACGCGGCCCCGACGAGCACCAGCAGTTGATCTGGCTCCTCGACCACGACCAGTCCCGGCGTCCGCGCCACCGAGCCCGGTCGAAGCGCGGTCGGAGGCGAAACGGCGGGTCGCAGATCAAGCGCGCAGAAGCGTGCCATGACGTCGCGGCAACGCGGTCCGGCGATCCGCAGGGCGCAGTACTGGGTGGTCACGTCCAGCAGGTGCGCGCCGACGACTGAGTCGGCCGCGGGCGCAGCTCCGAGGATCAGCGCCCGAGTCGGGGTCAGGCGGCACCACCAGGCTCCGGCGTGCAGGCTGGCGGTACCGAAGCTCAGGCCCGCCGCGCATGCGTCGAGCGCCTGCGCTGGACCGTCGAGCTGGGTCTTGCGCAGCCAGGATGCATCGGCGAAGCCGACGGTCTCCTGCGTGGCGCGGCGCTCGCCGACCTCGTCGCCGAAGCTCACCGGCACCTCCCACTCCTCGCGCACCTCGAGCCGCGCGCCGGCGCGCGCCGCCGCGGCGGCGATCGGGCTCTGTGCGGGCGGAGATCCGGCTTGGACAGCTGGGCTCAGGAATCCGAGGGTCATGCGCGCAGCACCTCGCCGTCGGGATCGTAGAAGGGCTTGGTCGTCACGACGGCACCATACGTGCTGCCGGCGTAGGAGATCTGAATCGTCTGCCCGTCGGAGGCCAGTTCGCTCGGAACGGTGGCCAGGCCGATCGAGACGCCGAGGTGGGGTGACCAGCGAGCGCTTGTCACCTGGCCTGCGGGCTCGCCGCCGACGACGACGACCGCGCCCTCGGTCATGACCTCCCCACTGGGGACGGTGAACCCGACGAGCCCCGTCGCGGGCGTCTGGCCGTTCCGCGCCTCGAGCGCCCAGCGGCCGAGGAACGGCTGCTCCTTGTCGAACTTGACCGCCCACCCCATTCCGGTGTTGAACGGCGTCGACTCCGAGTCGGTGTCCTGCCCGACGATCACATGCAGCTTCTGCAGACGCAGGATGCGCTGTGGCTCCAAGCCGAACGGAGTGACGGCGAGAGAGCCGTTGCCGACGATCGCGTCCCACAGGTGAGTCGCCTGCGGCCCGGGGCAGTGGATCTCGTACCCGACCTCGCCGACGAAGCCGATGCGCAGCACCAGCGCGGGGACGTCCGCCACCGTCGCGTGCTTGGCGTCGAGGTACTTGAAACCCTCGTTCGAGCAGTCGATGTCGGTGAGCTCCGAGAGGATCACGCGCGCGTTCGGCCCGGCGAGATTCATCGCCGCGACGCCCTGGGTGACGTCGGTGATCCGCGCATCGAGATTCCAGGCGGCCAGCCACCAGTTCATCTGGCCTTCGACGGCGGTGGCGCCGGAGCTCGTGGTGGTCACGTAGAACGTGTCGTCGTCGATGCGGCAGACCGTGCCGTCGTCGGTGATGCGACCCGCGTCAGACAGCATCACCCCGTAGCGGATCCGGCCTGCAGCCAGGTTCGACATCCGGTTGGGGTACATCCGGTCGAGCAGCTCCCCGGCGTCCGGACCCTGGACGAGCAGCTTGCCGAGCGTGGAGACGTCGATCAGACCGGCGCTCGTCTGCACCGCCCGCGCCTCGGCCTGCGGGTCGCCGTAGTGGTAGGCCCGCCGCCAGTCGCCCGCCCAGCGCACATCGGCCCTTCGATCCCGGTGGCGCTGGTGGAGCGCCGAGCGTTTGCCGGCCTCGAACGGCCGGCCGGCCAGCACTCCCAACGGGACCGTCTGCCACGGGGGGCGAGCGGTCGTCAGGCCGACGTCTCCCAGATCGATTCCGGTCGCGCGCGCGATCAGACGGGCGGAGGGGATCTGCGAGAAGCGGCCCTGCGACGGTCCCATCGTCACCGTCGTGTAGCGCTTGGCCAGCTCCAGGGACTCGTAACCCTCGCCGACCGCGTGCTCGACGTCCTTGACGGTGACGTCCTCGTCGAAGTCAATGAAGCACTTGCCGCCGGACTCGCCGTCCGTCGCCACCGCCGGCGGGGTCGCCACGCTGATCGGGCGCCGCACCTCGGCCATCCGCCGCTCGATCTCGGCCTGCGGCCGACCGCTCCCGGCGCCCGCGCCGTCGAGCGCCGCAACGGCCCTGAGAGCCGCGAGCTGCCCGGAGAGCTCGGCGAGCTCGTAGTCCTCATCGCCTGCGGCCGACCCGGCGACGTCCACGCCGTCGGGCACCGCGGTGACCCGGTAGCCGGCGCGCTCGGGCTCGTAGTCGGCCCGCCCGCCGGCCTGGAGCAGCAGTGACGCGGCCGGGTGGCTGCCGCCGGAGATCGCCAGCAGGTCGCACTCCATCCGCTGCGCCGCCACCGACGCGGCCTGGCCACCTCCATCGACCGGGGCGACGGTCGCGGCCTCGATCGCATTTCTGCCATGCGCCCGGACCACCGTGGCACCCTGGAGGACGTCGATCCCGGCTGCCTTCAGCTCCGCGGCGGCGGGTGCGAGCGAGGACTCCCGGCGGAGGTCGGCGACCGCTTCGATGCTCACGCCCATCCGGTGCAGCGCGAGTGCATCGTCGAGTCCGCGGTCGTCGACGGTCGCCACCACCGCTCGCGTCCCGGGCGCGACGCCGTAGACCGCGCCGAGCCGGCGGGCGCCGCCCGAGAGCATGATCCCCGGCAGGTCGTTGTCGGGAAAGACGAGCGGTTGCTGGATCGCTCCGGTCGCCACCACGTGGCGCGCGGCCCGAACCTGATGCAGCGTCGACCCCTGCCAGACGGGAACCAGGCCGTCGAAGAACCCGAGCGCGACGCCGCGCGCGAGGATCTCCACCCCGGCAACGCGGGCCTGGTCGATCAGCGACTGTGCACGATCGACGCGACCCTCGGACAGCAGGAGTCCGCCAGGGGTGACGTCCTCGTCGCAGAGGACGACGTCCAGGCCACCACGCGCAGCGGTGATCGCGGCCGTCAGTCCTGCGATGCCGCCGCCGATCACGAGCAGGTCGCAGTGACGGCGCCGGTACTCGGTGTCCCAGGTCCGTTCCTCCTGGCGCTTGGGGAGCTTTCCGAGCCCGGCGGCGCTGCGCAGCACCTTCTCGTAGAGCGGCCACAGCCGCCGCGGGCGGATGAACGTCTTGTAGTAGAAGCCGACCGGCGTGAACGGCCCGCCGAACTTGTCGACCGCCTGCATGACATCGAAGTCCAACGACGGCCATGCGTTCTGATGCGTGACCCGGATCCCCTCGGTGATCGGCTCTGAGCAGGCGCGCACGCCCGGGCGACCGTCGACGTCGACCAGTGAGTTCGCGCACTGTCCACAGGCGCACAGCTCACCGCGCGGCCGGTGGTACTTGAACGACCGTGAGAGCGTCGTGCGTCCGCCGGCGAGGAGGGCGCTGGCGATCGTGTCGCCCTCGTAACCTTCGACCCGCTTTCCGTCGAAGCTGAAGGTGACCGTCCTGGAGCGCTCGATACGTTCCCCCGGTTGAGGGCTGAGCCGGGTCATGCGGCCGCCGCGCCGTCGGTGGGGGCATCGGCGGGCATCGCCGTCCACTTCACCTCGTTGGTGCGCGTGTCACGCTCGGCGAGGAACCACGCCCGGCATCCGGAACGGTGGTGCCACCACTCGACCTGGAGGCCGGCCACGTTGCGCCGGAAGTAGACATACCGGTTGAGGTCTCGCTCACTCGGGGCCGCGGTCGGGCGGGGGTGCAGCTCGCCGCCGAACCCGAAATCCGTGACCTCGCGCGGACCGCAGTTCGGGCACGTCAGGACGTAGGACATGTGCGGACGGTACGGCTCGTGATTGATCCCGTCCAATATCGAAATAGGGCATTGTGATCTGCAATCCCGATCAGTAGTGTTGACCATCGTGGAACTGCGACAGCTGCGCTATTTCGTGACCGTCGCCGAGGAACTGCATTTCCGGCGCGCCGCAGCGCGCCTGCATATGTCCCAGCCGCCGCTCAGTCAGCAGATCGCGGCGCTCGAGGCGGAGCTCGGCTGTCGTCTACTCGCGCGCACGCGGCGTCAGGTCGAGCTCACACCCGCCGGCGCGGCGTTTCTGCGCGATGCCCGCGCGGTGCTCGCCGACCTCGAGGGTGCGGCCGCCCGGGCCCGGGCGCTCAACGAGGGACTGTCCGGCGTCCTGCGGGTGAGCTTCGTCGGCTCGGCGCTGTTCTCCGCGGTGCCCTCGCTCGTTCAGCGTTTCCGCCAGGTGCGGCCAGGCGTCTCGCTCGAGCTGCGCGAGAGCTCGACGGTCGACCAGCTGCGGGCGCTCGAGTCCGGGGTGATCGATGCCGGACTCGTCCGCCCGCCGCTCCAGGCGCCGGCCGGGATCCGGGTGGAGCGCATCGCCGCCGAACCGACGATCGCGGCAGTGCCCGCCGATCACTCGCTCGCGCGGCTGCGCCGGATCCCGTTCGCCCGGCTGGCGGGCGAACCGCTCGTGCTGTTCCCGCGCGAGCAGGCGCCGGGCTTTCACGACCTGATCGTCAGTCGCCTGGCGGCCACGGGCGGTGCCCCCAACATCGTCCAGCGGGCACCGGAGACGCTGACGATCATCGGCCTCGTGGCGGCTGGGGTCGGACTCTCCCCCGTCCCCGCGTCGGTCGCGAGCCTGGCGCTGCACGGCGTCACCTACCGGCCACTCACCCGCGCGCCGGCGGCCGAGCTCGCGCTCGTGACCCGTGCCGACGATGGCTCCTCGCTGATCCCCGCGTTCGCCGAATGCGCCCGGCTCGCGCACGGGGACGCCGCGACCGCGGCGCCTGATCTAGCTCAGACCTGGTCCTGACAATGACCTTGTCCGGGATAGCTTGGTTCCGGGACGCTGCGTCGGGTACGCAGGGATCAATGCTCGTGAGAACGCACCGACGATGAGCCTACGGCGGGATGGGAAGGGGCTGGCCCTGACGTTCGACGATGGGCCGGATCCTCGGGGTACCCCCGCCGTTCTGGACGCGCTCGAGCGCGCAGGAGCGGCCGCCACCTTCTTCGTCATCGCGCCCGCCGTGGAGGACCACCCCGCGCTGCTGAGGCGCATCGAGCGCTCGGGACACCACATCGGCCTGCACTGCGATCGGCACATCCGGCACACCGAGATGGACGACGCCGACATCCGCGCGGACACCGAGCGAGCGCTCGGGCGGCTGGCCGCTCTCGGCGTACGGCCGGCGCTGTGGCGCGTCCCCTGGGGGGTTCGGACCGACGGCACGACGCGGGTCGCCGAGGAGTTCGGGCTCACGCTGGTCGGCTGGGACGTGGACACGCACGACTGGCGGGGTGACAACGCGGTCGACATGTTCTCCGGCGCCAAATCACAATTGACCTCCCACGCCGTGGTGTTGGCGCACGATGGCATCGGACCGGGCGCCAGACGAAGCGACTGCGCGCAGACGGCGGCCTTCGTCGCGCTTGTCGCCGACCACGCAGCCCGGTCGGGATTGACGCTGAGCGCCCTGTGACGACCTTCGCATCTCATCGGACACCGGGGGAGGCGCAGGGCTTCTGGCAGACGCTGGAAGGGGTGCTCGCTTCCATCGAGCGGTCCGCCGACGAGCGCGACCAGGCGTCGGTTCGGCGGTTCCCGGACGACGCGTTTGCGCTGCTCCGCGAGGCTGGGGCGCTCAGCTTCAATGCCCACCCGGGGGAGCGGCGCCCGCCGGCGGACCTCGAGCTGTCGCTCGTCCGGCGGGTCGCCGCCGCCGACGGCTCGGTCGGACGGATCTTCGACGGCCACCTCAATGCAGTCGAGCGCGTCGCGGTGCAGGCCCCGGCCGCGCTACGCGACGTCGAACTGCAGGCGGTGTGCGAGGGCCGGCTGCTGGCGGGTGTCTGGGGCGGCAATCCCGGCACGGGAGAAGGCGCGCCGGCGGAGATCTCCACTTCCGCGGGCGATGAGGTGGTGCGCGGCGTCAAGACGTTCTGCTCAGGCGCTGGTGGCCTCGACCGCGCCGCGGTGCTGGTCCGCGATCCGAACGCCAAGGAGCCGGTGCTCGTCTGGATCGATCTGAGTCACGGAGGCGTGGAGGTCGACCGCGGCTGGTATCGCGCCGCGGGACTGGTCGCCTCCGAGTCGCACCGGGTCGTCTTTCACGATGTGCCCGTGATGGCTCGGCTCGGCGCGCCCGGCGCGATCTCCGCCCAACCCTGGTTCGCCCGTGACGCGCTGCGCACCGCCGCGAGCTGGGCCGGGATGGCCGATACCGCGGTTCGCGGCGCGCTGGCGGGGTTGGCACAGCGGACGCCTCGTGGCGACCTCGAGGCGCTGGCGGCGGGGCGAATCCTCACCGCGCAGCGCACGATCGACGCGTGGATGTCGACGGTCGCAGCAGCGATCGAGTGCGCCGATCCCGGCCTGCCCGCGGTCGCAATTCACGCGCGCGCCGCGGTTGCCGACGCCTGCCGGAGCCTGCTGGAGGAGGCCGCTCGCGGCTGTGGCTCGACGTCGTTCGTGCGCGGCGGCGCTCTCGATCGCGCGCGGCGTGACCTCGAGCTGTTCCTGCTTCAGCATCGGCTCGATCCGTTGCTCGTCCGCGTCGGCTCCTCGGCGCTGGAGCGATGGTCGTGAGCCATATGACTCTCGAGGACTTCGAGGCTCTCTATCGCTCGGAGCGGGATCCCTGGGCGTACGAGACGAGCCGCTACGAACGGGCGAAGTACGCGGCCACGCTGGAAGCGTGCGGTTCGGGACGGCTCGGCGAGGCGCTCGAGCTCGGCAGCTCAATCGGCGTGTTCAGCGATCTGCTCGCCGGGCGCTGCGCCCGTCTCACGACGATCGACGGCGCGCCCACCGCAGTCGCCGAGGCCCGACGCCGCCTGGCCAGCAGGCAGAACGTCGAGGTCATCCTCGGCTCGATTCCGGACGCGATCCCGATCCGGCGATATGACTTGATCGTCGCCTCCGAGATCCTGTACTACCTGGAGCCCGAGACCCTCCAGGCGACCCTCGGGCGATTGCGCGATCTCAGCGCCCCGTCCGCCCGGGTGGTCGCGGTGCACTGGCGGACGGCGGGACCTGAGCGCCCGTCGAGCGCCGAGGAGGTCCACCAGGCGCTCGCGAGCCAGTGGTGGTGCTCGCCGCTGCAGTCGGCGAGCACCGATGAGTACCTCCTCGACGTGTTCCAGGCGCGATGAGCAACCGCTTCGAGTTCGTGACCATCGGCGGCGGACCAGCCGCCCTCTCGGCCGTCCGCGCCTACCGCGACGCCGGCGGAACGGGCGACGTGGCGATCGTCACCGACGAGAGCCGAGCGCCGTACGCGCGGCCGCCGCTCACCAAGGAACTGTTGCGGGGTGAGATCGACGAGGCCGAAACCCTGCTGGAGGACGAGTTCTGGTTCTGGCAGGAGGGCATCTCGCTGATCTCCGGCCGGGCGATGGGACTCGATCCCGACGCGGGCGAGATCGTCCTCGCCGGCGGCCGAACGCTGAGCTACCGCAGGTGCCTGATCGCGACTGGGTCCGAACCAACGCGATTGCCGGTCCCCGGCGTCGACGATCCGGCCGTTCGGGTGGTCCGCTCGCTCGACGATCTACACCAGCTGAACCGTCACCTCGTCCCGGGGAATGCGGCCGTCATCGTCGGGTCGGGATTCATCGGCTGCGAAATCGCAACCTCGCTGCGGCGCCGCGGTCACCCGGTCAGTCTCGTTTCGGACGAGCCTGCCCCCAACCAGCGCCGTCTCGGGCAGCACGCAGCCTGGGCGATCGAGACCTGGCTACGCGACTGCGAGGTTGAGGTGACGCTCGGTGCGACCGTCTCGGCGATCGAACGCCGGGACGGCGAGCTGCATGTCATCTCAGACCGAGGACGGCTCAGCGCACCGGTGGTCGTGCTTGCAACCGGGGTGGCCCCACGCAGCGAGCTGCTCACCGGACAGAGCTTTGTCACCGACGGGGGCAGAATCGCCGTCGACGCCTCGATGCGCACCCCGATTCCCGGACTGCTGGCCGCCGGGGACGTCGCGCTCGCGCACAACCAGACCGCCGGGAGAGCGCTCGCCGTGGAGCACTGGGGCGACGCGCTCGGCCAGGGAGAGGTTGCGGGCGCGGTGGCGGCCGGACGCTCCGCGGTGTGGGACGACGTTCCGGGGTTCTGGTCGACGATCGGCCCACACACCCTCAAATACGCGGCCTGGGGCGACGGATACGACGAGTCCCGGGTGCAGCGCTCGAGCCTCGATGACGCGTTCACCGTCTGGTACGGGCGGAACAACGCGATCGTCGGCGTGCTCACCCATAACGCCGACGAGGATTACGAACGCGGACGCATGCTGATCGAGCAGGGCGCGCCATGGCAGAACTAGCGGCGGTCGTCGTCATCCCGGCGCGCGACGAGGAAGCGCGCATCTCCGAGTGCCTGCGAGCTCTGGGGGAACAGACAACCGGAGTCGACGCCTTCGAGGCGATCGTCGTTCTCGACGATTGCTCCGACGAGACCGGGGAGGTCGCGGCGAGCGTCGCAGCGGCGCACAACCTGGCGCTCACGCTGCTCGACGGCCCCGGACTCGGGACGGGACCGGCGCGGCGCATCGGGATGGACGCCGCCTGCCGCCGGCTGCACGAGCTCGGCCTTGCGACAGGTCTGATCGCGACCACCGACGCCGACACTCGCCCGGCGCGCGACTGGCTCGCCCGGCAACTGGAGCATCGTGACCGCGGAGCAGCGGTCATCGCCGGACGCATCGAGCTCGACCCGGCCGAGTCCGACGCGCTGCCGGCCGCCGTCCGCGCACAGCGGGAGCGTGACGCCGTCGAGAGGCTGCGGCTCGTCCACCGGGACGACCCCGACGCCGCACACCATCACTTCGCGGGCGCGTCGCTGTCGATCACCGCCGCCGCATACCGCGCCGTCGGCGGTCTCGAGCCCCTCTCGGCGCTGGAGGACGAGGCGTTCGCCGCTCGTCTTGCGGCTCATCGCATCCCGATCCTCCGCGCGCCCGACGTGCGTGTCACCACCTCCGCCCGCACCGAGGGCCGCGCGCAACGCGGGCTGTCCGTCGACCTCGCCGTATCACGCTGGATGGCGACGCGCCGATATCACGCACGCCAATTCCCGTTGGCGGAACTCGCCGCAGCGAAGTCCGGCGCGACGACCGTATCGGTGATCATCCCCACCAGGGAATGTGCGGCCACGATCGCCCCGATCCTCGACCTCGCCGTCGGGCCGGCACGGGCGGCCGGGCTGGTCGACGAACTGCTCGTCGTCGACGCGAACTCCGAGGACGGCACCGCGGCAATCGCCGAGCGACACGGCGCGTGCGTGCTCCAGCAGGACCAGCTGGTGCCCGAGGTGGGCCCCGCCGTCGGCAAGGGCGACGCCATGTGGCGCGCCCTGCAGTCAAGCTCGGGGGACATCGTGTGCTTCATGGACGGCGACACCGCCGATCCGGATGCCGCGCACCTGCTCGGCCTTCTCGGACCGCTGCTGCTTGACGACAGCATCGAGATGGTCAAGGGGACCTTCGACCGACCGTTCCGAATCAACGGACACCCCGTTCCCAACGAGGGCGGCCGGGTCACCGAATTGATGGCCCGCCCGCTCATCAACATGCACTTTCCGGCGCTCGCCGGGTTCAGCCAGCCGCTCGCCGGTGAGTTCTCCGCGCGACGTTCGCTTCTGGAGGAGGTCGCATTCCCCGTGGGCTACGGAGTCGAGACCGCGACCCTGATCGATGCTCTGCACGCGCGCGGCCTGAACGCACTCGCCGAGACGGACCTCGGAACCCGGCAGAACCGCCACCAGTCTCTGCGCGCGCTGGGCGAGATGGCCTACTCGATCCTCGCCGCCGTCGAGCGGCGTCTGCCCGCCGCGCCTCGCTCGTCCATCTCCGCCCGATACGTGAAGCCCTGGGAGAACGGTGCCATCTCCATGGTCGCGGTGACCGAGCGACCGCCGCTGAAAGTCGCGGAGCGGGGCCGATCGGAGGAGACGATTTAGGCGGGGGTGGTCTCCTCCACCGGCGTCGCCGCCGCCTGCCTGGCGTCGCGTCGATCGGCGAGCTTGAGCAACACGATCGAGACCAGGTACAGGATGACCAGCGGCGCGGTCTCAAGACCGGTGGTGACCGGATCGGCGCCGGGCATCGCGGCCCCGATGAGGGCGATGGCGACGATCGCGTAGCGCCAGTGCCTGGTGAGGGTGCCGCCGTCGATGACCCCGATCGTTCGCAGGCCAAGGAGGATGAGCGGCATCTCGAACGCGAGGCCGATCCCGCCCATGGTGAGCACTTCGAACGAATACAACGGCTGGGCACCGATCAGCGAGTTGAAATTCGAGCTGTTGTACCCCTGCAGGAACTTGATCGCCGCCGGCAGCACAATCGCGTAGCTGAAGACGATTCCGGTGAAGAACAAGAGCGGCGCCGTGACCAAGGTCGGGCGAATCAGGCGGCGCTGCTGCTCGGTCAGGGCCGGCAGCAGGAACGCGAAGATCTGGTAGAGCAGGATCGGCGAGGCGATCACCAATGCGAAATAGAACGCGACGGTGATCGACACCGTGAACGGCTCGGCGAGATTGGTCGTGATCGGAACCTCTCCCGGCGTGTGCGCCGGCAGCGCCGCCGCAGCCGCGGTGAGGTGATGCACGAACGCCTGGAGCGTCGACGCCGCTGCCTTCGGCAGGTACCCGCCCAGATGGTGGGCGGCCCCTGCGGCCTTGAGCAGCTGCCTGCGTTCCTGGACCTCGTTGCTCGCGGTGCCGCTGATGTGGTCCCGCGCAACCCTCGAAAGGTGGTCGAGCGGACGGTTGAGCAGATGCTCGATCCGCCCGCTCTGCCAGAAGCACACCCCGAAGGCCGCTGCCAGCACGGCCACGCAGACGAACAGACGGTTACGCAGCTCGTCGAGGTGCCCGACGACGCTGAGGCGATCGCCATGGGCGATGGGACGCAGTCGCTTCATCACGGCCAGTTCGGGTCGTTCGCGCCTCCGGATCAGGAGTCCGTGTTAGGCGCGCTTAACTGATCCGATGGGACCCGGACGCCGAACGCACGCCCAGCGCGGCGGCCGCGTGTTTACTGCGCGGAGGCGGTGGTGGAGGCGCGGACCAGGACGACGTGCTCGGGGTTGACGCCAACCCGCTCGCCGGTGGCCGCCTCGATGAGCCAGGCGAGCTCCATGATCGAGCCACGCGCGGCGGAGATCACGGCGGCCTCGACCGCCTGCAGGTCTCCCTCGACCTGCAGGCGCTGGCCGCCGGTCAGGATCAGTTCGGTGAGCGGCATGTCGATCATCTGCCGTATTGAAGCTGGTATGGCATCGCGCAGGTAGGACGCCGGTCAGCTCGCGTGGTGACGCAGCCCTGAGCGAGTCAGAACTTCGGTGCAGACCGCGGGCCGGGACGAGCCGCGCGCAGCCGCAGCTGGGCGCTGTCCAGGCCTCGCTGCAACTGCTCGAGCCGCGGGGTGGTCCGGGTCCCGCGGCGATACAGCCGCGCGCGGAGCAGCGCGACACTGTCGCGGTACTCGTTGACCTCCGCATGGATCGCCTCAATCTCCTGCAGCGTGCTCATCTGGCGAACTCCGAGACCGAGTAGGCGTTGCAGCCCAGGATCTCCGGGGTCTGTTGATCTGGATCGCCGGAGTGCCGGCGGTAGACGATGAATGGCTGGTGAGGCCCCATGTCGAAGATCGCGGTCACGGTTCCCCCTCGGATCGGATCCGGTGCACCGACCGCGGTCACGCAGTCCCGGTTTCCGCGACGCGTCCAGAGCTCCATGATCCGCCGCTCGGTCGGAGGTCGCCCCATCTCCGACTCGACCTGCCGGCGCAGATCCTGGTAGTTGCGCTCCCCGGCCGGACCTTCGGCCATCGGGGTGAAGAACGGCGGCATCACCGACGTCGAACGCCCGCCCCAGGACACTGGTCTGCTCCTGCGGACATCCGGCTCCTTCCGGCCACGACGGTCACCCGACCGCCTCGCTCATCCGATCAGCGAATCTGCTTCAGCCGGCGCTCTCCAGCCGGCTGCTCGTCCACCGTACCACCGCACCGACGCGAGTCCAAATGTCGTGGTCACACGCGTGCCTGCATGACCGCACAAGTAGGGATTCCTCTGAGCGTCGTCGCGGGCAGAGGTCCGTCGGCTATCGTCTGTAGTGGCCAGGTGTTCGCTTGGCCGATACTGCAGTGCCCGCGTTTCGCCAGCTCGCTGTCCTCAGCGCCTTCGTGTCACGCCGTGCACGTGAACGAAAGAGGGCGCCTTATGCCCACAGGAACAGTGAAGTGGTTCAGCGACGACAAGGGCTTTGGGTTCATCACCCCCGATGAGCCGGGCAAGGACCTGTTCGTCCATCATTCCGCGATTCAGGGAGACGGCTACCGGTCGCTCGCTGAAGGCGCGCAGGTCAGTTACGACAGCGAGCAGGGCCCGAAGGGACCGTCCGCCGCCAACGTCGTAACGGTCTGATGTCGCAACCGCGATGGGGGCGCCGAGCCTCCATCGCGTCAGACCCATCACACGCGGGAAGGTGGCGCCCGTGAGCCCTCGCGGCAAGAAGAAGACCACGTTCGCCAAGCTCAACCGCGAGGCACGCCAACGCGACCGCCGCGCGGAGAAGCAGGCCAAGAAGGAAGCCAGACGCGAGGCAGCGGCCTCGCCGGTCCCGGATGTTCCGACCGCCGAACATCTTGACGACGACTCAGGGGCGGAGGACGAAACGTGATGAAGACCACCCGGGAGCGCGCCGAGGAGAAGCGCCAGGAGAAGCTGGCTGACGTCCAGCATCAAGTGGAGAGCGGCTCGCTGGTCATCCGGAAGATGACCGACGCCGAGCGCCTGCGGTACCCCATCCGTCCACCGATCCCCCAGAGCGGCCGGCGACGCTGAACCGGGCGTGACCCGGACCGCCGGCCACCCGACCCCCCCGGCCCAGGCATGTCTCCTGGCTGCGGGGCGGTCGGCATCTGGACGACGAACAGCTAGCGCGAGGACTTCTTGACCGCGCTCCTCGCCTTCCCCACGGCATTGCGCGCTTTGCCCTTGCCCTCCTGCGCGGCCCCTCGGGCCTCGGTACCGGGACGCCCCGCCTCACGCCCGGCGTTCTTCTTGGTCTTCCCCTGCATCTCCTCGACCTTGCCCTTCAGTCGCTGCATGCGATCTGCCATCTGAACTCCTCACTGTCGTAGGACGACGTCTCATCGTTCTACCCGTGATGGAGACGCCGGACGCCGGCGATGGCCGCCGGCGCGACCTTGCAGTGCCTCTCGTCCGGCCTTCTCAAGGACGCCATGTGGACGCTTCGTTCACCAGGGCGTTCCCAACGACGAGACGCCCGGCATCACCGGATCGACGACCGCCCGCACGACGGTGGGGTCCGCGAGCTCGGGTTGATGAGCATTGGTCAGCTTTGAGGTGCGTTGGCGGACCTGCAGGCGGGAGCCGGCGACACGACGGCGCCGGTTGTGGAATCATCTGCGCGCCGTTGGGCGTCATCTGGTGTGCAGGGCCGGTGGTGTGACAGACGGAGTCGGTGCGTGAAGAGGGCCTGAACATGGAGGTGGGAGGATGTTGCTGACCCCGCGAAAGGGTGCCGCGCTGGTTGGTGCGTTGGCGGTGGGCGTCACCGCGACGGCCGGTGCCGCTTCGGCGGCCGCTGCGCCGGCTCGGTCCAGTGTGACGACGCCGCACTTTGCTCAGTTGAGCCCGGGCCAGGTCAACGCACGCGCATCCGGCAAGCAGGAGGCTGTGATCGTCGTCTTCGATGACCAGCTCACCAACCTGCCGGCGAACCGGACCGACCGGCAAGCCCGAGCAGCGAAAGCCGCGTCGATGCAGGCCCCGCTCGTGGCCCAGCTGCATCAGATCGGGGCCACGCACATCACGAACCTTTCACTTCTCAACGCCGTTGCGGCAACAATGCCGACGGCCGAGGCACAGGCGCTGAGCCACACAGCGGGCGTCAAGGCGGTGGTCCCCGACGGCACCATCATCATCTCGGCCGGTGCGGGGAGCACGCCGACCGTGGCGCCCTCCCAGGTGCAGACGTCGACCGTCCCGGCGACGGCGACCGACGGGCAGCAACTGTGCAGCACTGATCCGAACAAGCCGATGCTGGAGCCCGAGGCGCTCACCAGCATCCACGACGCTTCCGACGATCCGACCGATGGGCCGGAAGCGTCCTCGATCGCGACGGGTACCGGGGTCATCATCGGGAATGTCGACGCGGACACGCTGGCCGGAAACCCCAACCTGATCCGGCCCGACGGGTCGCACGTGATCATCGATGCACCGCACCCGAACGAGAACGTCTTCAGCGACGAGTTCAACGGAGACGTCAGCACGATGGGCGCTCAGGGGACGGTGACGTACTCCTACGAGTCTCAGCTGCCGTTCTCGAATATCCCCCCCACCTGCACGTTCAGGATCCAGGGTGACGCAACCGGTGCCTCGATTCTCACCACCGGCTACTTCACGGATACCAACTCACAGGGTCAGATCGTGGCGCCCGAGTCGCAGGTGATCGCCGGGTTGCAGCAGGCTGTGAGCGAGGGCGTCAACGTCGTTTCGGAGTCCTACGGCTACGGCGCGCTGCCCGGCGCCAATGACGATCTACTCGAGCCGACGAACCAGGCAATGGTGAAGGCGGGCGTGGTCGTGGTGGAGAGCGCCGGCGACAGCGGCTCGTCCGGCACCGTCGAGGCACCGGCCGACAACCCCGACATCATCGACGTCGGCGGGACGACCGACCTGAGGCTCCTCGCCCAGGCCGACGGCTACACCAACGGCTGGGAAGACGACAACATGACGACCCTGTCCTCGGGCGGCACCGCCCCCAACGGCGCGGTCGTGGACCTGGTGGCCCCCGGCTATCTGGGGCTTGCCGCCGCGGGCGCCGGCCAGGACCCGCCGCTTCCGACCGAGGCGTTCGGCGGCACGAGCCAGTCGGCTCCGTTCGTCTCCGGCGCCGCGGCCGACGTGATCCAGGCCTATCGCGACACCCACAATGGCAATACCCCGACGCCGGCTCAGGTCAAGCGCATCCTCACCAGCACCGCCACCGACATCGGCGCTGAGGCGGATCAGCAGGGCGCCGGCCTGTTGAACATCTACGCCGCCGTCGAGGCCGCACGGCAGATGCCGGGCGCGACGAAGGCCGGGACGACCGGCTCCAGCGCCTCGGAGCTGGTGGACCAGCCCACGCAGCTCGACGTGGAGAGCACCGGCGGGTCGACGGTCCAGAAGTCGGTGACGCTGTTCAACGCCTCGTCCTCCCCGCAGACGGTCACCGGCACCTACCGGTCACTGGGAGGCGAGACGCCCTTCGGTGACCCGACCACCGAGAACGTCAGCGCCCCCGCTGCCGGCTCCGTCATTCCCGCCCAGGGAGCGACCGCCGCGGCGCCGATCCAGTTCACGGTGCCGAGTGGCGTCGACCAGCTCGATGCCGACATGATCTGGCCGGACCCGACCAACAACCCCAACAACATCCTGACCATCCTGTTGACCGACCCGTCCGGAAAGCTGGCCCAGCAGTCGTATGACTACGGCGGCTCCAACTCGCCGCCCGCCAGTCCGGACATTCAGCACACGACGGTCCAGCATCCGATGGCCGGAACCTGGACCGCGCAGATCCTGTGGTCCAACGGTCGCGGCCATGTGCAGACACCGCCGGACGTCCCAGGGCCCTACACCGGAACCGTGACCTTCCAGGCCAGCGGCCAGAACTTCACGACCAGTCCGGCGTCGGCGCCCGTCACCATCCCGGCGCGCGGCAAGGTGAGCGTGCCGCTCAACATCGACATGCCCCAGGCCCCCGGCGACGCGCCCGAGTCGGTGCAGTTCACCTCGGCCGACGGCTCAGTCGCGACCTCGGTGCCGATCGCCCGACGGACCCTCATCCCGTCGACCGGTGGCACCTTCGGCGCGACGCTGACCAGTTCGGTCTCACGCGGAGCTGGGCAGATCCAGACGTTCTATCTGGACGTCCCCAAGGGCCAGCACGACCTCGACGTCTCGTTCAAGGCACCGGATCACGCCGCCGACGATCCGGTCTACTACTACCTGTTCTCGCCCAACGATCTACGACCGGCGGTCACCAAGTCGGGGAACATCGACGTCACGTCGACCGATGCGACGCCGACTGCCAACAACCCGACCGGGAACGCCACGCTCATTGCCAATCATCCTCAGCCGGGACTGTGGGAGATCGATGTGATGCAGGGCGCAACCACCGACGGGACGGAGTTCTCCCAGACAGTGACCGGGAATGTTGCGTACAACCAGCTCGCACCACTCACCAAGAGCGGTCTCCCAGATTCAACCTCGAAGACGATCAACTCCGGGGCAAGCGTCCCGATCAGCGTCACGGTCACCAACACGACGAATCACGTCGGGCTCTTCGAGCTGCAGCCGACGGGGAATGACATCACCGGCGGCAACACCGTGACGCCGGAGGAGTTGGCCCCGGGAGCCACGGGAACCCTCACGGCGACGCTCTCGCCCACGGCAGCCGCGGGCTCCAAGGTGCACGGAATCCTCAGCGTCATCGAGTCGTCGGACTTCGGAGCGGCGGACCCCGCCATCGGGGTCCTGGAGTCGTACGCCGATTTCCACGACTTTGCGTACGCGTACACCGTCGGCGCCGGCTCGGGGGGCTAGCCCGTCCTGTCCACCTAGCCCGGATCCGCAGGAGCGCTCGCGCCCTCGGCTTGAGCCGAGGGCGCGGCGCTCACCGTCGGCTAGCCCTTGATGAGCGGTCCGGCCTTGGCCAGGACCTGCTTCATGGTCAAGGGCTTGTCGAACGCTCCATTGGGCGTGATCTTCTCGCCGGTCAGGACCGCGATCGACGCGGCGTGTCGCGCCTCGATCTGCACGATCGAACCCGCCGCGGCCAGCAGCGCCTTGCTCTTGAGCAGTGGCCCGGCACCGTTGTAGGCGCCGACACCGACGTTCTCGAGCGTGTAGGCGAGCTTGAGGAAGCCGGCCGAGTCATGCACCGGAAAGGCGAAGGTCGGCTTCTTGACGGGTTTACCGCCTCCGGCCTTGATCGCCTTGGTGAGCGCGGCGACGTGCTCGGCCTCCTCGTCCCCAAAGGACATGGCGAGCATCTTGGCCTTGCCCGAGAGACCGACCGACCGACCCTTGGACCGGTAGAAGTCCGTCTCCAGGTACTCGAGCGTGAGCGCGAAGTTGAGAATGTCCAGGTCGCTGCTGCTCGTCGCAGCCAACGCCCCCGACACGAACGGTGCGATCGCGCTCACGCCGTAGGCGGCACCGGTGGCGAGCGCTCCCTTGAGCAGGAAGCCCGAACGGGTCATCCCGTGGACCTCGACGGCATCGAGCCCCGGAGTGTGAGTGTCAGATGTGGTCATGAAAGATCTCCTTTGCGGTCCGCGGCCTAGACGATGAACGGCTTGACGACCTTGAGGACCTCGGCCATCGTCATCGGCTTGGCGAAGGCGCCCTGCGGGGTCGGGTTCTGCTTGGTCAACAGGTTGAGCGTCGCCGCGTGTCGTGCCTCGATGGAATGGATCGAAAGTGCGGCTGCGAGCACCTCCTTGCTCTTGATCGCACCGGCCTGCCCGAGGTAGGCCGCGGCGCCGAGGTTCTCCACCGAGGCGGCGAGCTTGGCGACCTGCGCCGCAGAATGGACCGGGAACTTCCCAGTCGGGCGTGCGGCGGGCTTACCCAGCTGACTGGCCACCTTATGCAGAGCGGCGACATGGTCTGACTCCTCCATCCCGAATGTCTTCAGCGTGGAGAGCGTCGCCCCCTTGAAGAGCCCGGACTTGGCGACCTTGGCGTAGAACTCGGACTCCAGATATTCGAGGGTCAGCGCGTAGTTCACGATCGCCAGATCCCCGGACATGGCCATGGTGCTCGATGCGCTCGTGGTGGTGGCCGCGCTGGTCGTGCTCCCCGCGGCGGCCGCACCGGCCGTCGCCGATGTTCCACCCCCGGAGCTACCACAGGCCGCGATGAACGCCCCGAGCGAGGCCGCAATCGCGGCACCGCCAACGCCCTTGCCGGCCATCCTCAGGAACTGCTTGCGCTCGACGTCGTCGCGCGCAAGGCGCTCCACGACCCCGGCCGCAGGGACCTCGTCATTGTGCGTATGAGTGTCCGACATGGGACCTCCAGAGCCGAGTGGTGTGTAATGACCCCGCATCCGTTGCGGGGCGTCTGCACCGTGATACGGGCCTGGACAAGGCGCCGATCAGACCGGCCCGTTAGGTCTCCTTAACTGATCCGGCGCATCCGGCGCTACGTACGCCCCGGCTCCACGGCTCGCTCGCTCCGTCGGGACTGGCCTGTCTGTCTCCGGCCATCGGGGCCACCCGGGTGCGGCCGGACCCGCGGCGATCGGGTCAGGATCTCCCGACGCGAATGATCCGGATTCGCGTGGCTTGCGTAGGTGCGGCTGAGAGGAGTTACCCGTCGCCGTCTCGCGGGATGATCGAGCCGCCGCTTCGCCGTCTCGATCGCCAGTGGGCCGGCGCAATCGAGAGGAGAAGCACCATGGATGACGTCACACGACGCAGCTTCGTGAAGACGGGGGCTGGGGCGGCCGCCGGCCTGGTCGCGATGGGGGCCCTCGGGGCGGCCGAGGCCGAGGCCGAGGAGGCCAAGGCCAAGGCCAAGGCCAAGGCCAAGGCCAAGGATCACCGGCATGGCCATCACCCGGAGCCGATCGTGGCGTGGCTCGGAAACCCACATGACGGGCGGATCACCGTGATGTCCGGCAAGCGCGAGATCACGATCCGTGATCACAAGCTCGCCGAGCGACTGGCGCGCGCCGCCAGGTGACCGACGGCCGCACATCGCGGCCATTCCATCCAGACTTGATTTCGGAGGCTTCAACATGTCGTCTCATCGTGAGGCTCCGGCGACCAGCAAGGACCCGGTCGCCGACAACACGGACACCTACGCATTCGTCTCACCCGACCAGCCGGATACGGTCACGCTGATCGCCAACTACCTGCCGTTCGAGGCGCCGTTCGGCGGCCCGAACTTCTTCGAGTTCGCCGACGATGTCACCTACTCCATCTACGTCGACAACAACGGAGATGGGGTGCCGGACGTCACCTATGACTTCAACTTCGAGACCGTGGTCGGCAACCCGAACACGTTCCTGTACAACACCGGGCCGATCAACTCGATCTCGAGCGCGAACTGGAACCGCAAGCAGTTCTACTCGATCACGAAGACCAACCAGAACGGCTCGCAGGTCATCGCGAGCAATCTGAGCTGCCCGCCGTGCAACATCGGACCGGCGTCCACTCCCAACTACCCGGCGCTCGCCGCCCAGGCGGTGCATGAGTTCAATCCCGGACGGACGGTGTTCGCTGGACAGCGACTCGACGGCTTCTACATCGACCTCGGTGCGGTCTTCGATCTCGGGGACCTGCGACCGTTCGAGAAGCTCCACATCGGCGGGATGGCGAACTCCGTCGGTGTCAACTCGACGAACGAGTTCGGGGTGCACTCGATCGCGCTCCAGGTGCCCAAGCGCGACCTGACGCAGTCCGACGGCTCGCACGACTGGCATGCGCGCAGCGCGGTGATCGGCGTGTGGGCGGCGGCCAGTCGCGCGAAGGCGTCGATCCGGGAGCCGGGCGGGATCACCGGGTCATTCGGTCCCCCGGTACAGGTGTCGCGACTCGGGAACCCGCTGTTCAACGAGGTCATCGTCCCGATGGGTGAGAAGGACCTCTGGAACTCGCTGACACCCCAGACCGACAGCCAGTTCCTGTCCTACGTCCAGCATCCGGAGCTGGCCAGGCTGTTGCCGGTGCTGTATCCGGGGGTGTTTCCGAACCTCGCCGGGCTGACGGCCGCGCGCGCCGATCTCGTCGCGATCCTCCTCACCGGGCTCCCAACCGGGGTGGTCCCCGGGTTCCAGAACTACACGGGCAGCACCTACGCCGACGAGCTGCGGTTGAACGTCTCGATTCCACCGTCCAGCAACCCCAACCCCCTCGGCGTGATCGGCGGGGACCTCGCGGGCTTCCCGAACGGCCGCCGGGTGTTCGACGACGTCACATCGGTGGCGCTGCGCGCGATCGCAGGAGCCACTTATCCGCTCGTGGACAAGAGCTATACGCCCGACGCGGCGGCGGCACTGCTGACCGATGGGCTGACGTCGGCGAACACGAGCTATCTGTCGCAGTTCCCCTACCTCGGGACTCCGGCGAGTGGATATGCCACGGCGCCGTTGTCGCTGGTGTCCTGATGAGCAGCTCGAGCGGGCTTGCGACCGCGACCGACGGCCGGCCCAGCTGGCAGCAGAGCGCGACCGTCGCACTGGATATCGGAACGGGACGCGGTGCGCTGGTGATCTACCCGGCTGATCGGTACCGCGGGCGTGAGATCGAGATCAGCCGGGACGAGGAGGGACCGCGTGTCCACACCGGGGTTCACGAGCGGATGACCGCCGACGGTCCTGTGCTGACCGCGATCTTCGGGAGTCTGGCGGACGGCGACTACGTCATCTGGACGGATGCCGAGACGGCGGGGCCGACGGTGTCGATCCCGGAGGGAGCAGTCGCAGAGCTGCGGCTGAGCTGAGCTGGGCTGAGCTGGGAGTGCCCCTGGCGCCCGCTCGCGGGCACCAGGGGGCACCAACCGATGAGTCGACCGACGGGAGAGGTGAGATGCACGGAACGGACGTCACCCCGGGGAAGCACACGTTGCGAGGGTTCTGGCGCTCCCTGGAATCCACTCAGAGACGGACCATGATCATGATGGGAGCGGTGATCGTGGCGTTGCACGTGGTCGGCTTCGGCTTGCTGATCGGCGTGGTGGCGCCGAGGAGCTACTCGCTCGGGGCCTCCGGCGTGTTCACGGTCGGGATCGGTGTGACCGCGTGGACGCTGGGCCTGCGCCACGCGTTCGACGCTGACCACATCTCGGCGATCGACAACACCACCCGTAAGCTGATGCACGAGGGCAAGCGGCCGCTGAGCGTCGGATTCTGGTTCTCCCTCGGTCACTCCACGATCGTGTTCCTGCTCTCCTTCCTGCTCGCAGTCGGGCTGCGGGCGCTCGCCGGCCCCGTCGAGAACGGCAGGTCCGGACTGCACAGCATCACCGGCTGGATCGGGACACTCGTCTCGGGGAGCTTCCTCTACGTGATCGCGGCGCTCAACGTGGTGATCCTGTTCGGGATCATCAGGATCTTCCGCGAGATGAAGTCCGGCCATTTCGACGAGCACGCGCTGGAAGAGAAGCTGAACGCGCGCGGCTTCTTCAACCGGTTCTTCGGCGGGTTGACCAGGATGATCACCCGGCCCGGGCAGATGTACCCGATCGGCATGCTGTTCGGCCTTGGCTTCGACACCGCGTCCGAGGTTGCGCTGCTGGTGATCGCGGCGAGCGCCGGGGCGGCGGGGCTGCCGTGGTACTCGGTCATGATCCTGCCGGTGCTGTTCGCGGCCGGGATGTCGCTCTGCGACACGATCGACGGCTCATTCATGAACTATGCCTACGACTGGGCCTTTGCCAGGCCCGTGCGTAAGGTCTTCTACAACATCGCGATCACGGGCCTGTCGGTCGCCGTGGCGCTCATCATCGGGACCGTCGAGCTATCGGGGCTGGTCTTCCAGAAGCTCAACCTGTCGGGTGGCTTCTGGGCATGGTGGGAGAAGATCGACATCAACCTGCTCGGATTCATCATTGTCGGCCTGTTCCTGGCGACCTGGGCGATCGCGGTCTCCTGGTGGCGACTCGGGCACGTGGAGGAACGTTGGAGCCGGCACCTCGCGGAGGACCGGTAGGGAAGTCCGGGCCGGCGCCCGGTTGGATCAAGCCTCGCGGACCTGCTGAAAGACGCCGCTGGCTCCGGCGCCGGCGACCGAGTCGACCTCGATCAGTATCGCCACGCCCTGGCGCTCGGGATCCTGCTGGCGCTCCCCGTCGATCATCCCCGCCCACACCTCGTCCCCGAGCTCCTCGGGGCCGGGGCCGTCATGCCCGCCGTAGTACACGAGGGAGACGGCGGCCATGCGCTGCCTGGCACCGGAGGGCGGCGTCAGGCCGTGTGCGGCCGCTGGTGCTGCAGGAAGAACCGGACGATCTCGGCCGAGGCGTCGGGGCCGGCGGGATCGGTGTAGGAGCCTGCAGGGCTGCCGCCGTACCAGGCGTGGCCGCCGCCGTGGACGATCAACGATTCCGCGACGGCGAGCCCGTCACGGTCGCGGTGCACCGCGTGGGTGTAGCTGCGCCCGGCGTGGCCGCGCAGCGTGACTGGTGCGTCGTGGCCCGTGATGTCGCCGGCCGCGAACCGCGAACCGATCACCTTGTCCGCGTTGATCGGCGCGACGACCGTGTCCCGGTCGCCGTGGATGACGATCACCGGTACGGCGCTGCTCGGGGCCGGGTTGCCACCGGTGCGCATCGCAGTGAACGCCGAGCCGACGTTGTGCGCGGCGCGGTAGGCGATCCCGGAATGCACACCAGCCGCCGCGTACAGGTCCGGGTAGGTCGCAGCCATGACCGCTGCCATTGCTCCCCCGGCCGACAGACCGGCGACGTACACGCGCGTCGTGTCCACGGCGAGCCCATCGATGACGTCGCGAGTGATACCGGCGATGATCGACGGCTCGCCCGCGTCCGCGTGCTGGTCAGAGGCGTTGAACCAATTCCAATAGCCGCCACTGTTCGCTGACCTTGACTGTTCTGGGTAGGCGACCAGAAAGGAGTGCCGCTCCGCGAGCTCGTTCATCCGCGTGCCGGCGGCGAAGTCCGACGCGTTCTGCTTGCCACCGTGCAGCATGACCACGAGTGGCATCGGTGCACCGACGTAGGTGGTCGGGACGTACACGTCGTAGGTGCGGGTTCCGGCGCTTGCGCGGTGGGTGAGGTGCCGGGTCTCACCCTCCGGTGCGGCGACCGCGCTCGACCCACCACCTCCGCCACCACTCCGACCGGCCGCTGCAGGTCGGTGGGCCGGCCCGAGGTCGTCCAGCGGGCCGGACGGTGCGCTCCGGCGAGCCCCGATCAGGCCTCGGCAGGCGGGTTCACGCCGCGCGGCGGCCGGCTCACTCGGGCCGGCGACGCCCGCCAGACCCCGCTGGAGAACCGCAGTGGCCTCGCTCAGCCGCCCGCTCCGCGTGAGGCGCAGCGCCTCGGCCATCGTGATGTTCGTATCGGGACTCATCGCACTTCCTTTCAGGGGCGTCGTCAGGCGATGCCCGAAGACCAGTCAATCGTGCGCGCGCCTCCACCCACGGGCCGAGTCGCCCAGCTCGGGTGGATGGTCACGTGGTGCGCGAGGCAAGCGCGGCCTTGACCGCGGCCGGCGCCCGAAAGGCACCGAGGACCTCGACCCGCGCGATCGTCGCGAGCGCGAGCTCGGGCGACACGTCATCGGCAATCGTCGCCAGACCGAGAACCCGCAGCTCCACCATGCCACCGGACTCCCTGACCTGCTCCAGCGCGCTGCGGCTGAAATGCTCGATGCCGAGGACCAACTCGCGTCGAGCCACGGTTTTCTCGACGGCATCCGACCGGCTATCGAGCTGCCTGCGGATCGCCGTGCGAATGAAATCAGTCCGGTTCGCGAAGAACCCCTCGCTGACGAGCAGGTCGATCTGACCGAGATCGACGAGCCCGACGTTGATCGTGATCTTTTCGCTGCGATCCGCGTCAGCCAATGCTCTTGCCATCTCCCAACCAGCCTACCACCATCCACACGGATGGTCGGTCGCCGGCTCGTGAGCACTCGAGGAAGGAGCGGGTCCCCGGTCGATGTGGTTCCTACGGGGTGAACACGACCTTGATCATTCCGTCCTCCTTCTTCTGAAACGTCTCGTAGGCCTCGGGAGCCTCCTCGAGCGGGAGGTGGTGGGTGGCGAAGCTCTCGACACCGAGCGGGTCTGAATCGGTGAGCAACGGCATGATCTCGTCGACCCAGCGCTTGACGTTGGCCTGGCCCTGCCGGACCTGGATCTGCTTGTCGAACAGCTGCAGCGTCGGCAGCGGGTCGGCGGCGCCGCCGTAGACCCCGGACAGCGAGATGGTGCCGCCCCGACGGACGATCTCGATCGCCGAGAGCAGCGCGGCGAGCTTGGAGACACCGGCCCTCTCCATCACCGCCTGCCCGACCCGGTCAGGCAGCAGACCCGCGAGCTTGTGCGCCACGCCGGCGGCGGGCGAGCCGTGCGCTTCCATTCCGACGGCATCAAGCACCGCGTCGGGACCGCGCCCGTCGGTCGTCTCCCGGATCGCGCCGGCCAGGTCGTCATGCTCGGTGAGGTCAAGGACCTCGATGCCGAGCTCTCCGACGCGCGCCAGCCGTTCCGGCACGAGGTCGACGCCGATCACGCGCCGACCCTGGTGGCGTGCGATGCGAGCGGCCATGTCACCGATCGGTCCAAGGCCGAGCACGACGAGGGTGCCGCCCTCCGGCACGTCGGCGTACGCGACGCCCTGCCAGGCGGTCGGCAGCACATCCGAGAGGAACACGAAGCGATCATCGGGCGGGCCCTGCGGGACCTTGATCGGCAGGAAGTTCCCGAACGGGACACGCAGCAGTTCGGCCTGCCCCCCGGGGATCTGCCCGTACAGCTTGGTGTAGCCGAACAGCGACGCGCCGGTTCCGTACTCGTGGACCTGCGTGGTCTCGCACTGTGAATGGAGCCCGTGACCGCACATCCAGCAGTCGCCGCACGAGACGTTGAATGGGATCACAACTCGGTCGCCCACGTTGAGCTCGGTGACGCCCGGGCCGATCTCCTCGACGATTCCCATCGGCTCGTGCCCGAGCACGTCTCCGGCGTCGAGGTAGGGCGCGAGCACGGTGTAGAGGTGCAGATCGGAACCGCAAAGGCCGGTGCTCGTGATGCGGACGATGATGTCGTCGGGCTGCTGAATGGTCGGGTCAGGGACGTTGTCGACGCGGACGTCGCTGACGCCCTGCCAGGTAAGAGCTCTCATGCTTCACCGTTACCCCCGGTCGCGGGCGGCAAAGAGGAATCATGATCGGGTCGAGCGAACGGTTTCTGCTTAGGGCCCCAGTTCGGCGGGCAGAGCATGTCTTCGATGGGTTCCGCTGACCGCGCAGTATCGACCGCGATCCTCGATATCGACGGAACGCTCGTCGATACCAACTACCAGCACACGATCTCGTGGGCGAGAGCGTTCGCGCGACACGACATCGTCGTGCCGCTTTGGCGAATCCACCGGCACATCGGGATGGGCGGCGATCAGGTCGTTCAGGCGCTCTGCGGTGAGCAGGTCGAGGAGCAGCTCGGGGATGAGATCCGTGACGCCGAGGGGGATCTCTACATGGAGCTGATCGGCGAAGTCCGCCCGATGGAGGGGGCTCGGGAGCTGATCCTGGCCCTCCGCGAGCGGGGCCATCAGGTGGTGCTGGCGAGCTCTGCCAAGGACGAGGAGGTCGAGCACTACCTCGACATGCTCGACGCGCGGGAGATCGCAGATGGTTGGACGACCTCCGGCGACGTGGAGCGGACCAAGCCGGCGCCGGACCTTGTCCATGCGGCACTCGACCGTGTCGCGGGTGGACCGGATTCCGCGGTGATGGTCGGCGACACGCCGTGGGATGTGAAGTCTGCGGCACAGGCGGGCGTGGAGACGATCACGGTGATCACCGGCGGCTTCTCCGAGCAGGAGCTGAGTGAGGCGGGCGCGATCGCGGTGTTCGAGTCAGTCGCCGAGCTCTGCGAGCAGATCGACACCACGAGATTGAGTGCAGGAGGGACGCGATGACCGCGTTCGGCTACACGATGATGACCGAGCAGTCACGACCGGACCAGCTCGTCCGTGACCTCGCTCTGGCCGAGCAGGCCGGATTCGACTTCTCCGTCTGCTCAGACCACTTTCAGCCGTGGCTGGAGGAGCAGGGGCACGCCGGTTATGCATGGTCGATCCTGGGTGCGGCGGCGCACGCGACTGAGCGGATCGGTCTGATGACCTACGTGACCTGCCCGACAATCCGCTATCACCCCGCGATCGTCGCGCAGAAGGCCGCCACCCTGGGGATCCTCTCGGACAACCGCTTCCGGCTCGGCCTCGGCTCGGGCGAGAACCTCAACGAGCACGTGGTCGGAGAGCGCTGGCCGGCGGTGGGCGCCCGGCACAAGATGCTCGCCGAAGCGATCCAGATCATCGGCTCGCTGCTCGACGGCGATGAGAGCGTGAACTTCCGCGGCGACCACTTCACGGTCGAGCAGGCGAGGCTGTGGGACCTGCCGACCGAGCGGGTGCCGATCGGCGTGGCTGTCTCCGGCGAGCAATCGTGCCGGCTGGCCGGCCGCCACGCGGACCTGATGATCGCGGTTGAGCCGCGTGGAGATCTCGGCGAGATGTTCGACGCCGCCGGCGGCGAGGGCAAGCCACGCGTCGGCCAGATCGCGCTCTGTTACGACGCCGATCGCGACGTGGCCGTGCAGCGCGCCCACGAGCAGTTCCGCTGGTTCGGGCTTGGCTGGAAGGTCAACGCCGATCTCCCCAACCCGGAGTCCTTCGACGCCGCCACCGCGTTCATCACTCCCGAGCAGGTCGGTGACGCCATCAGCTGCGGCCCCGACCTCGAAGAGCACGTCAAGGCGATCCGCCCGTTCATCGACGCCGGCTTCACCGAGATCGCGCTCGTGCAGATCGGCGGCGAGCACCAAGAGCCGTTCCTGCGCTGGGCACAGGACGAGCTGCTGCCGGCGCTGCGGGCGTTGTGATGGGCGGAGCTTCGCTTCGCCCGCCGGCCTGATGCCGTCGAGACGACGGTGTGGTCGACGGTGTCACGGCCGCTGACCCATCCCGGTCAGGAACTCGCGCACTCGTAGCGGACCGCTGGTGGCGCGACTGAGTGGCGGTGTCGGCCCGTCGGCGCCGTCGCGGATTCCGGCCACCAGCTCTTCGAGCGCGTCGGTAGCCGATCGACTCGCGGTCCAGCCGAGTTCGGCGCGGGCGCGCTCGACGCTCATCAGCGGAACGCTCAGCGCGAGGTCCAGCCAGCCGGGCTCGACCGGCGTGAGCCTCAATGCGTAGGCGGCCGCCGCCAGGCTCCGCAACACCGCGGCCCGGGTGGGGACGGGCCGAGCGTGCAGCAGGCCGGCCAGCTCCTCGGTGCCGATATCCGGCTCTGCGGCGAGGTTGAACGGGCCTGAGACGTCAGCGAGCACCGCTCGGCGGTAGGCGTCGCCGACGTCGTCGGAGTGAACGGCTTGAAACCGGAGCCGTGGGACCGCTGGTGCGATCGGTGCGAGCTTCGAGCGCAGCAGCGTTCCGGGCAGTAGCGGTCCGGCGAACAGCCTGCGGATCTCGGTGGCCGCCGATCTCTGGAAGATGAGGCCGGGACGCAACCGCACGATCCTCAACCCTGGCCGCTCGACCGCGAGCACATCGAGTGCCCGTTCGACCTGGGCCTTCTGCCGCGAGTAGAAGGAGCTGGGGATCCCGTCGATCGGCCAGGATTCATCGACGCGACGATCTTTCGGTCCCGGGGAGTAGACCCCGACCGAGGACGCGTACACGAGCGATCGCGCGCCGGCGGCGGCGACTGCCCGGAACACCCGGCGGCTTCCTTCGACGTTGACCTCGGCGGTGACCGACTCGTCACGACCGGGCTGGATCAGCCACGCGAGATGCACAACCGCCTGCGCCCCGCGGAAGACCGGCTCCAGATCGTCGCGAGAGACATCGGCGGGGACGAAGCGAACGTCGTCGCCCAACGGGCGGTCGGGACGACGGCGAGCCACCGCGATGATCTCGTCGATCTCCGGCTCGGCTCGCAGAGCCCTCACCACGGCGGTTCCCACATTGCCGGTGGCACCGGTCACGACGACTCTCATCATCCGGAGCTGCCCATTCACCATCGCCGGAAGCATTGACGGCCCGGCACGCCCACGCCGCGAGGAACCAGTTGTGGTTTCCAGGCCTCGTAGCCGGGCAGTGTCCCGTCGTCCGCTTCAGGGCGCAGCGCAAGCGCATCACCCGCACGATCGATGGCGACCACCGACAAACCGGCTCAAGAGACTCTCACGGTGATCGCGGAGCGGGACCGAGTCTGCATACGACCCAGTGCGGTGCTCGACGACAGGGCGTTGAGCCAGCTCGAGGATGAGGCCCGTTCACTGATCGGCCGAGGCTTCAGTCACCTGTCGGTTGACCTGCGGATGGTCGAGACGGTCGATTGGACCACCGCGGCGACGCTCGCCGCAATCACTCGCTTCGCTCGGCGCAGCGGTGCCCAACTCACCGTGATCCCGGGCGGCTCCCCGGCCGTCCAAGAGCTGCTCGGTGCCGGGCTGATGCAGGACCTCACGCTGCAGACCCCAACCCACCGGCCGTTCTTCGACTGGTCGCGCTGAGCGTCGGCGCTCGGTCATTCGCCGGGCCAGACGCTGCACTCCCGACTGACTGTTCAGGCTGCTCTGGCCCGGAGGGCTGATGCCTGGACCAGGAGCGCCACGATCGTCGCTGCGGTGAATGCCGGCACGAGGGGCGCTCGAGTGATGAGCAACGCCACGATCTGGCAGAACGCGACGAAGCCGGCCATCCCGCCCAACGTACCGCGCAGCAGCACCACGGCCGCCGCGGCACCCGCCTCCCGATGGGCCAGAACGACGAGAACCGAGACCAGCACCGGCAGCGCCGCCAGAATCCCGCCGGCGAGCGGCCCGAGCGCACTGATCGATGCGGCGAGCACGACGACGATCAGAGCGGTCACCGCCATTCGAGCGGGGATGCTCGAGGCGCTCGGCGGGGTCGACCGGGGCAGCAGAACCGGCTCGGCCGCTTTGGACGTGAGGCTGCGATGAGCCAGCCAGAGGGAGATGCCCGCCAGCAGCAGTCCCGCCGGGGCTCCGGCCCGCGCGCCCACAGCCGCCGAAGCAAGCCCGGCGACCGCAGCCGCCGCCCATCCGTTCACCAGGCTCGCAGTCCACCCCCGCCTGAACGCGACTCGCCCGTACACGGCGGTGAAGGCGGCAAGCCCGACAAGACCGAGCAGCGTCCCCTCTGCGTTGCGCGCTGCCGCAGTGGGCCCATGCTCAACCGCAACAAGCACGAGGACCGGTCCGACGATCGCCGGAAACGCGCTGACAACACCACCAACGCGCAGCCCCCACCGCCGCGCCGCGAGCGTGGAAACGGCGACCAGCATCGCGGCGAACCATGCGGCCAGGGTCGTCTGAAGCACGACCGCAAGACTAGAGGCGCCACGCATCTATCAAGACCCTGTCCTGGATAGTCGATAACGCCGGCAGGGCTTGCTCCACATCCTCGAGCCCATCCCGAGGCAACCCCGCGGGGCCCCGCTCGCCTGTCACGCGAGCCGGGCCCCGCACCTCGGCGGACCCGGACGGCATCAAGCTCGAGGTCGTGCACGAGCCAGGCGTCGGGGACCCGTGACCGACGCCAGGCGACGTCTCGCCGGGACTGCCCACGCGCCGCCGATGACAGTGTCGGCGGCGCCCGCGGTCGCGCATCGCCCGCATTCAGTCTCGGCGCAGGATGACGAGCGAGCGGTCGCAGAGCGAGAGCTCATCGCCGGGGGTCACCGGACCGGACTGCTCGGCACTGTCATCGGAGGCGATCACCGGCGTCCAGCAGTCACCAAGGCCCTGCGGGATGGTGAACTGCAGGGGTTCGTGGTGGGCGTTGAGCAACAGCAGAAACGAGTGGCCCTCGATCGGGCGGCCGTCACGGTCGTGAGTCGGAATCTCTCCGCCGTTGAGGAAGACGCCGAGCGCGTGAGCGTCGTCGCGCTCCCAGCTGCCGTCCTGCATCTCGATCCCGTCACAGCCGAACCAGACGACATCGCGCAGACCGGAGCGGCCGGTGGTCTCCTCGCCGGCCAGGAAGTCACGACGGCGGAAGACCGGTTCGGACCGACGCAACGCGATCAGCTGGCGCGCGAATTCGCGGAGTTCCTCGTCTGATTTCTCCCAGTGGTACCAGGAGATCTCGGAATCCTGGCACCATGCGTTGTTGTTGCCGTCCTGACTGCGACCGAACTCGTCGCCGCCGAGCAGCATGGGGACTCCCTGGGAGAGCAGGAGCGTGGCCAGGAGGTTTCGCTGCTGCCGAGCCCGTAGACGATTGATCGCCTCGTCTTCAGTCGCTCCCTCCGCACCGCAGTTCCAGGACCGATTGTCATCGGTGCCATCCTGGTTGTTCTCGCCGTTGGCGTCGTTGTGCTTCTCGTTATAGGAGACAAGGTCAGCCAGCGTGAACCCGTCGTGAGCGGTGATGAAGTTGATCGATGCCGCCGGTCGGCGGCCATCGTCCCCATAGAGATCTGCCGAGCCGGCAAACCGCTCGGCGAACTCCGAGACCGGCGTCTGGCCACGCCAGAAGTCACGGATCGAGTCACGGTACTCACCGTTCCATTCGCTCCACTGAATCGGGAAGTTGCCGACCTGGTAGCCGCCGGGCCCGACGTCCCAGGGCTCCGCGATGAGCTTGACCTGGGAGAGGATCGGATCCTGGTGGATGATGTCGAAGAACGCCGAGAGCCGGTCGACGTCATATAGCTCTCGGGCGAGCGTCGCGGCCAGATCGAATCGAAAGCCGTCGACGTGGCACTCGAGCACGAAGTAGCGCAGCGAATCCATGATCAGCCGCAGGACGTTGGGATTGACGGGGTTCAGGCTGTTGCCGGTCCCCGTGAAGTCCATGTAGTAACGCGGGTCCTCTGGGCTGAGGCGGTAGTAGGAGGGGTTGTCGATGCCCTTGAACGACAGCATCGGACCGAGGTGGTTGCCCTCGGCGGTGTGGTTGTAGACGACATCCATGATCACTTCGATATCAGCCTCATGGAGTGCCTTGACCATCGCCTTGAACTCGTGCAACTGCTCGCCTCGCGTCCCCGAGGCGCTGTAGCCGGCGTGCGGCGCGAGGTAGCCGATCGTGCTGTAGCCCCAGTAGTTCGACAGGCCCCTGTCCACGAGGAAGCTCTCATCGGCGATGTGGTGAACGGGAAGCAGTTCGACCGCCGTCACGCCGAGGCGGCTGAGGTAGTCGATCGCCGGCGCCGAGCCGAGACCGGCATAGGTTCCGCGCAGCGTCTCGGGCACGTCGGGGTGATTCATCGTGAAGCCCTTGACGTGGGTCTCGTAGATGATCGTGTTGCCCCATCGGTGCCCGAGCAGCCGGTCCTCGCCCCAGTCGAACGCGGGGTCGACCACGACGCTGCAGGGGATCGCCGCTGCGTCGTCGGTCAGATCCAACTGGAGATCGTCGTCCTCGCCGCCGGTTGGCGGGTAGGGCAACGTGTTGGCGGCCTTCCAGTCCACGTCCCCGTCGATCGCCTTGGCGTATGGATCGATCAGCAGCTTGTGCGGGTTGAACCGCATGCCCTGATCCGGAGCATGGCGTCCGTGAACGCGGTAGCCGTAGCGCTGCCCAGGCCCGAGCCCCGGGACCCACACGTGGTACTGGAAAGCGGTGCGGTCCTTGATGTCGATACGACGCTCGCTGCCGTCGTCATCGATCAGGCAGAGCTCGACCCGCTCAGCGTTTTCTGAGAACAGCGAGAAGTTGACACCGTTGCCATCCCAGGTCGCCCCCTGCGGGAACGGCTGTCCGGGGCGGAGCGTGGGGGTCTCGTGGTCGTCGTCCATGAAGGAGCGCTCCTGGGGCTGAGGGATGGCCGTGCGCGCAGTGGGCGGCGCGGGAGATCAAACGGGCCCAGCCGGACTACCCCGCCGCGTGCACCGGCAACCCAGGACACTGTCCCGCTCTGGCGGGTCACCCGAGGTTCCGCCCAGGGGACAGGTCATCGCTCCGGTCGTGGCCGAGGTCTAGTTGCGCATGGGGAGATACGGTTCGCGGTCTGCGGGGTGACCGGCCTCGATCTGTCGGCCGCGTTCGAGTTCGGCGTTGAGTTCGGCGCCGAACAGGATCACGACATTCGTGATCCAGAGCCAAACCAGGAAGATCACCACGCTGGCGAGTGCGCCGTAGGTCTTGTTGTAGGAGCTGAAGTTCGCGACATAGAACGCGAACGCCGCCGAGGCGATGATCCAGACGATCACGGCGAGGATGCTTCCGGGGCTGACCCAGCGGATGCTCGGCTGACGGACGCTGGGTCCGGCGTAGTACAGGATCGCCAGGATCAGGCTGACCAGGAGCAGCATGACCGGCCACTTGGCGATATCGAAGACGGTCACGGCCGAGTGCCCCAGTCCCAGGACTGTGGCGACCTGTGTGGCCAGGCTGCCCGTGAGCACGACCGCCAGTGCGCTGAGGGTGAGCAGGATCACGGTCACCAGAGTGACGCCGAGACGGATCGGAACCGTCTTCCAGATCGGCCGTCCCTCCTCGACATCCCAGACGACGTTGGAGGCGCGCATGAACGCCGCGATATACCCCGATGCCGACCACAGGGAGCCGAGGAGCCCGGCGATGAACAGGATGCCGGCGGTCCCCTTGCCTGACTGAACGTTGTGGATCGCGCTGGTGAAGATCTGCTTGGCTGGTCCGGGTGCGACCTTGCTGAGATTGTGGATGAGCGGTTGGGTGGCGGAGTGCCCGATCAGTCCGAGCACCGAGACCAGGACGATGATCATCGGAAAGATCGCCAGAACGCCGTAGTAGGTCAGCGCGGCCGCCAAATCGGTGAGGCTGTCGGCCTTGAACTCGCGCAGAGTGCGCTTCAGGACTCCGGGGACCTCAGAGCGCGGTAGATCCGTCGGTCGCTCGGGTACGTCGTCGGCGCGGTTGGCCGGCGGGTCCCCGCCGCCCGCGCGTTGGCTCCGTGTCGTGGGTTCACTCATCGGGAGATCTCGGAGTCGCGGCGGAGAGCCGCCGGTAGCTGACCGCGGCCCCGCCCGCGAGCAGGAACGAGACGGCAAGTCCCGGCGATGCCGGCCGCCAGACCGACGATGATTCCGACCGGCTTGAACATCAGGCTCACCGTGCTCGCCTACTTCCGATGAGCACGCCCAGCGCGAGCGCGCCTGCCGGGATCAGCCTCGCGCGGTGTTCCCGGAACATGAGCGCGAGTCGACGCGCGGCGTCAGCGGCCGAGTTGGGCGTGGCCAGTCGCGCGGCGGAGAGCGCGTCGTCCGCTGTGCCCGACATCACCTGTCGCGCATCGCCGGCTGTGTCGCTCACCGTCGCCCGGGCGTCGCCGGCAGCACGCTCGGCCTGGCCTTTGACATCGGTCTTGGCGGCAAGCGTCTCGACGGTGTCACCGAGCAGAGCGCGGGTCTGCTCGATCTCGGCCCGCACATCCTCTGGCGTGCGGCTCTCCGGATCGTGGGTCATCCCTTCGCCTGCCTGGCTCTGGCCTTCGTCCATTGCACGTCCTCCTTCACGCTCTCGGCTGCGCCAACTCGAGGCTGGCGAGCTCGAGCTCTTGACGCACCAGGGTCGAGGTCTGCTCAGAGAGCTCCCTGAGCAGCTCTCCCACGGGTCGCTCCGGCTCATCCATCAGGCACCCCTCCGCTGTTCTCGAGATGTGTTCAGGTCGGTCCAGTCACAACCTGCCGGCGGTATCTCAGCTAGCCCATCCGTCACGTCACAAACCCTTTGTTGCGCCATCGGCCAACCACTTAAGTGAGTCAGGATGTTTCACTTGAGCGTGGCGCCAGTGTGTCGAAGGGAGGAGGGGAGCAAGTCACGGCGCAATGAGCCTTGAGGGCCGACCATCGCCGGCGCGATGCGCTCGGGTTTGCGAGCATGCCGACCGGGGCAGCCACGGGTCGTTTCGTTTCAGCACAGGAGGGACTCGTGAAGCTTGGTTATTTCTTGTCATGCGAGGAGTTCGGACCCGAGGAGCTGGTCGCTCAGGCCCGTCTGGCCGAGGCTGCCGGTTTCTCCCGCCTGTGGATCTCCGATCACTATCACCCGTGGGTCGACGCTCAGGACAACAGCCCGTTCGTATGGGGGGTCATCGGCGCGCTGTCGCAGGCGACGTCGCTGCCGGTGACCACTGCTGTGACCTGCCCCACCCTGCGCATCCATCCCGCGGTGATCGCCCAGGCCGCGGCGACTGCCGCCGTCCAGCTGCGCGGCAGCTTCATCCTCGGCGTTGGTTCGGGCGAGGCGCTCAACGAGCACATCCTCGGCGACGCGTGGCCGGACGCCGACACCCGGCTGGAGATGCTCGAGGAGGCGGTGGCCGTCATCCGGCGGCTGTGGAGCGGAGAGCAGATCAGCCACCGCGGCACCCACTACCGGGTCGAGAACGCCCGCATCTACACCCGCCCGGACGCACCGCCACCGATCTACGTCTCCGGCTTCGGGCCAAAGGCGATCAAGCTCGCTGCCCGGATCGGCGACGGCTTCTGCCTGGTCAGCCCGGACGGCGAGGCCATTGACCAGTTCCGGAAGCAGGGCGGGGACGGCAAGCCCGTGCAGGCGGGGACCAAGGTCTGCTACGGCGCCGAGGAGAGCACCTGTCGCCGCATCGTGCACCGGCTGTGGCCGAACGAGGTGATGCCCGGTGAGCTGGCGCAGATCCTGCCGACGCCGGCTCATTTCGAGCAAACCGCCCAGCTCATCACTGAGGAGATGATCGGCGAGCAGGTCGTCTGCGGCCCGGACCTCGAACGTCACCTCGCCCACCTGAGGCAGTTCGCCGATGCCGGCGTCGACGAGCTCTACGTCCAGCAGGTGGGCGAGGATCATGAGGAGTTCTTCGCTTTCTACCGCGACAGCGTTCTGCCCCAGCTCGCGACCGCGAGCTGAGGGCGAGTGACACTGGGGCCGCCGGCGGTAGGTTGACGGGATGAACCACCATGAAAGCCGCGTCCGGGGGTCGGTGGGCGAGCGCGCCCGACTTGGGATCTGGTCGCCAGGTGCCAAGGAGCACGACGATCGCGGCGGACGTCACGTCCACTTCGCGTTCTCGGTGACGCCCGGGACCTTGGACGACATCGTTGCTCGCGCCCGCGCCGCCGGCCTGAAGCCCGAAGGCCCGGTGCGCCACGACGGCGGAGACCGCTCAACCTATCTCACCACCGATCCGGCAGGCAACCGGGTCGAAGCCTGGGACTTCTACGCGCGAGCGAGCGAGTCCGCTTGAGCCTCCCGGGCAGACCGCCCAGGCGACGCAGAGCCATCCTGACCCGCTGAGGACGGTGACCGACGTGCGCCGGCCGCTCATCTCGTGTTAGCCGCTGGGCGACGCCGGGCAACCCCTATGAATAAAATAGCCGCCTCGGTCTCCGATCACCGGACAGCGCGCACCCGCTCAGACCTGGGTGCCCGGAGCCTGCGGGGCGAAGACGGAAGTGTCGGCTGGACGCTTGATGCCCGGCGCCCCAGCTGCGACCTACGGTGTCCCCGGGCGAGAAAGCAGCTGACATGGCCAACGCAGGCGACGAAACCCACAACGCGCCAGGGACCACCCCGATGGGCGGGTTTGAGACTGCCGCTGGATCGGAGGGCCGGCCGTTGCAGGAGATCTCGCACGCGATGGTGCAGATCTATAAGGACCAGTTCGGGCGCGGACCGACGAAGGTGCGTACTCATTACGCTGGACCTGACACCCTGGTGTGCCTCCTGGAGCATACGTTCACTCCCGCGGAGCGCAACCTGCAGACGATGGGTGAGCACCAGCGACTGCGTGATGTGCGGCTGTTCTTTCAGTACGCCGAGCGGGAGCGGTTCATCGCTCCGGTGGAGCGGATCACCGGGCGCCGGGTCCGCGGATTCATCAGCGGCATCGACACCACCGCCGACATCGCCTCTGAGATGTTCCTGCTGGAGCCCCGCGACGTGACGCCCCCGCCCGAACTTCCAAACAGCCATGACCCGGCGGGTGACGCCTGAGATGGGCCGTGGCGTGTTTGCCGGCCGGATGCGCGGGAATTCAGACCATGTCGGTCTCGGCAGGTATTAAGTTGGCCTGGCCAGGCCGATCCGGGGCGCGAGGACGCCGGCTTCGAGATACGAAGCGCGACGGACTCGCGTCCCATTTTGCGCGCGGGTTGAATCGATCGGGCCGCTCGTCACCGAGACGGGACACCTCGTTGCCAGGCGTTGTGTCCGGTGATAGGTTGAGCGGGGCCTCACGTCCGTCGCACGGGCGTCCGGGGCACTGACAACGTTCAGCACGCAGGCGGTCCTTCAGGCCGTGCTGCGGGCTCATCGAATCCTTGTCCCCACGAGAGGAGCCTGATGGCCCGCCTGCGCACGTCCCATCACCTGCTCGCGACGCGTCGTGACGCGGAATCCACCAGCGATGCGCTGCGCCGCTGGCAGCAGCACCGAGATCGACGCGCGCGTGACGCGGTCATCGAGGAGTACATGCCCCTGGCCCGACGACTGGCGGGTCGCTACGCCAACCCGCATGAACCGATGGAGGACCTGGTGCAGGTTGCCACCGTCGGGCTGCTGGGCGCGATCGATCGCTTCGACCCCGAACGCGAGACCCCGTTCGTGGCGTTTGCGATTCCGACGATCGTGGGTGAGCTGCGACGCTATTTCCGCAACACCGGCTGGTCGCTGCACGTCCCCGCGGCGCACAGGAGATGGCCATCCGCGTCGATCACGCATCACGCGAGATCACCGCGCGGACCGGCCGGGCAGCTCGCGTCGCCGAGCTCGCCGAGTACCTCGAGGTCAGCCTCGAGGACGTGCTGCTCGGCCTCGAGGTCGCAGCCGCACGTCACGCCGACTCGCTGGACGCGCCCGCACCGAGCGCAGCCCCCGAGCAAACGCACACCCTGGCGGACACGCTCGGCGACAGCGACGACCGCTTCGCGCTGGTCGACGCCAAGCTCTCTCTGTCACACGCGATCGGACAACTGCCCTTCCAGCAGCGTCGAGCGCTCAGCCTCCGGCTCGAGGGCGATGTGCGCCAAGTCGATATCGCCCGGCAGCTCGGATGCTCACAGATGCACATCTCACGGCTGCTGCGCGACGCGGCCCACAACCTGCGCGCACTCCTCGATCCCGAACTGCCCAAGCCCGGCTCGCCCACGCCGTCCTGACACGGTACGCGAACAGAATCGGATGTCCTGGCGCCGCCGCTACCCCTCAAAGGTCAGTCGATCACCCACACCCGTGACCTCGAACAGACGCCGGACCTGCGCCGAACCGCCACGCACAGCCAGGCCGATCCCCTCCTCTCGCATGTCGCGCTCCACACGGATGATCAGCCCGAGGCCGGTGCTGTCCATGAACGCCAGCCGGCTCAGATCAACCACCACTCGCGCCGGTCGCCGCTCGCGAACCCCAGCCAACTCCCGCTCGAGGTCCGGGGCCGTGCTGAGGTCAAGCTCGCCACGCACGCAGAGGACAACGACGCCCTGATCGGCTCTGCTGCGAACCTCCAGCGCACCGGCCGGCTCGATTCGCGGTGCCGTGTCAGTCACTCGTCACGACCGGCGAGGGGCAGTTGGGAACGTGAGACAGAAAGCATCAGATCATCGCCTCGATAACACTGATGGTCCCCGCGACGGCTGGTCACCGCGAGGGCCCCGAGACTCAACCTGGACCGCCGGCCTGGCCCGGCGACGATCCGCTGCGAAATCGTACTCCCTGGACAGCCGATTGGGAACCCAAGGACCGTCACGCCGCGCGCCGCTGCGACAACGAAGAGGACCGCGCAATACGAGCGCGCCCAGCCCGAGGGCCAACCGCGAATCGGTTCCGACCCCGAGCCCGGCACAGAACCCGCCGACGCCGGTTGATGACCCACTCCGCCGGCCCGCGTGCTCGGCTGAGGGGGCCCCACGAAGGACCTCCCGCACGCCGGCTACGCGGCCGCGTCGAGCTCTGCGGCTGCCGCGGTGAACGCGTCGATCACGGGCGTGGCGAGGGGGTGCCGGTCTCCGGGTGGAAGCAGGGCGTAGATGTCGCGCCGGCGGATCGCGTCTTTGACCGGACGGACCGCCACGCCGGCGTAGTCACCGATCAGGAGGCTCGCGACCCATCCAACTCCCAATCCGCGGGCGATCAGGCCCCGGGTCGCGAGTGGATCGCTCGTGGTCGCCACGATCCGTGGCTCGAAGCCGGCGTCGCGGCAGGCCTGGGTGAGGAACCCCTCTGTCGACGGCATGATCCAATCGTCGTCGGCAAGTTGCTGCAGAGAGACTCGGCCACGTGAGCGAGCAAGCCGATGATCTGGTGGCAGGGCCACGAGGAAACTCTCCTGGAACAGGTCGATCCGCTGCGCGCCAGGCAGCGCGTGGCGTTCGATGGTTGCGTCCTGGTATCCAAGGGCGACGTCGAACTCCCCCCGGAGAAGCCGTGGCTCGAGGGTGCCCGATGTGACGTCGCTGAGGAGCACTCGCAGGTCGCGATGAGCCAGCCTGAGCCGCGCGATGGCGGAGGGGACGAAGCTCGCCAGCGCGGTCGGAGACGCCCCGAGACGGACCTCATCTCGGCGGTCCGCGGCCAGACCGGCGATCTGCGTCTCGGCCGTCTGCAGCCGCCAGGCGACATGGTCGGCGTGTTCGAGGAGCACCTCGCCCGCACGCGTCAGGCGCAACCCACCGCGCCCCCGGTCGAGCAGACGGACCCCGATCTCGGTTTCCAGCAGGGCGACCTGATGCGAGACGGACGGCTGCGATAGGGACAGCTTTTCGGCGGCCCGCGAGAAGGACCGCGCGTGAGCGACCGCGCGGAAGGTCAGAAGCCGCCGAGGGTCCATAGGATTTTTCTATCAAACCCAAAAGATCAGTATTTGCGCTTATGCGTTCTGAGGCGCACCATGGAGACACGAACGATGAAGCCGTCGCCTCAACGATGACAACCGCCGCCGATGACGGCGACCCAGCAAGGAGAGCCTCATGCAGATCACTCGAAGCTCGATCGAGACCGCCCAGGGCCCGGCCGAGTGGTTCACCGGCAGCGTGTACATCGATACCGTCGCCACCCCGGCTCCGCAGTCTCCGGTGCTGTCGACCAGCGTGCACTTCACCCCTGGGGCGCGAACCGCGTGGCACACCCACACTCGCGGTCAGACCATCTACGTCACCGAGGGCATCGGGTGCTGCCAGCGTGAAGGCGAGCCGATCCAGGAGATCCGCCCGGGCGACCGCGTGTTCTTCGAGCCCGGCGAGAACCACTGGCACGGAGCGGCGCCTGACCGGTTCATGACGCATCTGTCGGTCGTCCTCAACGACGACGAGGGCAAGAACACCACCTGGGGCCGGCACGTCACTGACGAGCAGTACGCCGCCCACCAGAACTGACCCTGACCACTCCGAGGAGACACCGATGGCATCGGTCACGATCCCGCGGATCAGCCTCAACGACGACACCACCGTCCCCAGCTCGGCGATGGAACGCGCGCGCGATCACGCACCCGGACGATCGGTCCCCGGGAGCTGCCCGAACGTCAGTTGCCGAGCAGTGCCGTTATCTCATCCGAGGCGCGATCCACCGCGGGGCCACGTGCCCATTCCAGATCGCTCTGCCAGTGGGGCTCAGCTGCCGCTCGGCGGCGGCAGGGCGCGCGCCCGCTGTTCGGTGCCAAGCTCTCCGTAGGGATAGTCGGCCGGCGCGGGGTCGCTGGCCGCGTCCAGCATCCGACGTTCCTCGTCGGAGAGATGGAGACCGGCGGCGCCCAGGTTGTCGGCGAGCTGCTCCAACGTGCGCGCGCCGAGGATGACCGAGCTCACGCCGGGGCGGTCGATCAGCCAGGCCAGCGCAGTCTGGGCCATGCTGACCGACCGTCGTTCGGCGATCGAGGCCACGGCGTCGATCACCGCCCACGTGCGCTCGACCCCGCGACGTCGGTCGTAGGCCTCGACACCTCGATCGGGGTTCTCCCCCAATCGGGTCGCGCCCGACGGACGGTCCTCACGTGTGTACTTGCCCGTCAGCCATCCCCCGCCGAGCGGCGACCAGGGCAACAGCCCCAGGCCGTTGGCCAGCGACGCGGGGATTATCTCCCATTCGATCTCCCGAGCGAGCAGGTTGTACTGCGGCTGGAGGGTGATCGGTCGCACGAGCGATCGCAGCTCGGCCAGATCGACGATCTGCTGCAGCTGCCAGCCGGTGTAGTTCGACAGCCCCACGTAGGCGATGTCCCCGGCCCGGACCGCATCGTCGAGGAAGCGCAACGTCTCCTCCGGCGGGGTCAGCGGATCGTGGGCGTGCACCTGGTAGAGGTCGACATGGTCCACGCCCAGGCGCCGCAGCGAGGCGTGCAAGGCGGCGCGCAGGTGACGACGCGACAGGCCGAGGTCGTTGGGCCCGGGACCGACACGGAAGCGACCCTTGGTTGCGAGCACCAGCTGGTCACGGACGTCGCTGCTCTGCCGTCCCAGCCATCGCCCGATGATCTCCTCGGAAGCCGCGTCACTGTAGACATCGGCGGTATCGATGAGGTTACCTCCCGCTGCAACGAGGGCGTCGAGCTGGGCATGGGACACATCCTCGTCACTCTCGGTCCCAAAGGTCATCGTTCCCAGCGCCAGCGTTGACACGACGCAGCCGCTGCGCCCGAGCGTGCGATATTCCATTCCTGCCTCCATCTGTCGTGATCGCTCCGAGCCTACCCCGGCTCTGCCCGGCGACACAGGCGCCGGCAGAGCTGACGCAGTCCCCCGCGGCCCGGCAGAATGGCGGGGGGATGGCCTGCGAGTGGTTGCTTGTCGATGGATCGAGCCTGATCTTTCGCGCCTACTACGGCGCGCTGGCGAGCGCGCGCACCACCGGGAACCGCGGGAACGCGATATCGGGCTTCCTGGACAGGCTGGCGCGGCTGCTCCTCGACCGCCGGCCGCGGCGGCTGGTGATCGCCGAGGACTGGGCATGGCGACCCCAGTGGCGGGTCGCCCTCATCGCCGGCTACAAGGCCCACCGAGTCGCAGAGCCGGTTCCACCCGGCCTGGTCGACGACCTTCCCGTGATCCCCCGCCTACTCGAATACATCGGCATCGACCTCGTCGGCGTGGCCGACCATGAGGCCGAGGACGTAATCGCCACCTTGACCAGACTCGCCCAGGGGAGTGTGGAGATCGCCAGCGGTGACCGAGACCTGTTCGCGCTCGTGCACGATCCCCGCGTCAGCGTCCTGTACCCGGAGCGATCCGGCCTCGCCGTCATCGACGAAGCCGAGATCACGCGCCGCTACCAGATCCCCGGCCGCCGCTACGCCGACTTCGCGGTCCTGCGCGGCGACCCCTCCGACGGCCTTCCCGGCCTCAAGGGCGTCGGCGCCGTGACCGCGGCCGCGATGATCCGACGCCACGGCGACATCGCAGGCGTGCTCCAGCAGCGCACCCTGCGCCCGGCCGACCGCCAATACCTCGAGGCCGCGATCACCGTCGTGCAGCCAGTCGACGATCTCCCCGTCGCGCTCCCACCCGGCCGTCGCGGTGCGTACCCGACCGACGCGCCCGCCCTCTGGGCGCTCGCGGCACGTCACGACGCGGAAAAATCGGTAGAACGGCTGCTCGACGCCCTCGGCAGACTGACCTCCCAGCAACCGTGACCCGAGGAGGCTGGCTCTTCCCGCCTCCAGCGAGATCGAGTACCCGGCGAGCGGCACGCGGGCGCTCCTGCGACAGAGCGATCGCGAGGCCGCGGATCGCGGGTGCACTCAGGCTTCGCGCAACAGATCGCGCAGGCGCTCCGGTGGCCCATGGAACGGCGCCGAGGAGCTGTCCACCGCACTGGCGCCACCATCGACCGGTATGACAGCGCCCGATACGTAGGTGGCGCGAGGCGATGCGAGGAACGCGATGACGTCGGCGATCTCCTCGGGATCGGCCGGGCGACGCAATGGCGTGTCGCGGCTGCACAGCCAATAGGCGTCCTCTGTCGAGACATCCCACGCCTCGCGGACGGCTGCCATGTCCTCTTCGCCCATCGGCGTCCGCACCCAGCCCGGGCAGACACAGTTGGCGCGCAGACCTCTCGGGCCGTAGTCGTTGGCCAAGCACCTTGTGAGCATGATGAGCCCCGCCTTGGACGTGCAGTAGGAGGCCCACCCGGGCCCGGCAAGCCAACCGTTGGTTGAGGCCACCGTCACCACCGATCCCTGCTGCTCGAGCAGGTGCGGCAGCGCCGCCCGGGCAAGCAGAAACGGGCCGGTGAGGTTGATGCGCATCGTCCGCTCCCATCCCTCCGGCGTATCGTCACCGACTGGCAGCGAATCACCCACCCCGTGGTTGCAGACGAGCACGTCAAGACGGCGATGAGCGGCCAGCGTCGCGCTGACCGCCTGCTCTGCGCCCTCGGAGCTCGAGACGTCCCCCGCGATCGCCGTCGCGGCTGCACCGCACGAGCGGACCTCGTCGGCGACCGCTTCCAACGGCGCCGAGCGCCGTCCCGCCAGCACGAGCGCGTAGCCGTCCTGAGCGAGCCGGAGCGCGGTGGCACGACCGATTCCGGTCCCGGCACCGGTTACCAAAGCGACTTGCGATGCGCCATCTGTCATCGGGTTCCTTCCAGGACAGGGACAGGGAGAGGGTCTGCCCGGACCACCTCCAACAAACAGGTCCGAGTGTGACCGAGTATTTCACGGCCCTCATTCCGCGGCCTCGAAGACGGTCGGTTGACCCGGATCTCTGCGATGGCCAATCCCGGGAAGCTCACCCGGTCGGACGCGCCGGCCGAGCTCACGCGGTAGGTCGCGGGTCTGCCCGCCGCTGGACCGCTCCGACCGTCGACGGCTCGTCGACGGTGCCGGGCGGCGCGCTACGTCGAGGCGAGCGGTCGGCTGGTACTGTTGCGCGGTCTGAGCGGGAGGTGAGGCGTATGTCGGTTGCGGGGACGTCTGAGAACAGGGGTACAGATCTGACCACTGGCACGATTGTCGCGGCGTGCCTAGCCGCGTGTGTCGGTCAGATCGGGTTCGCCACGCCGGCGGTGCTGAACGGCCTGTTCCAGCAGGACCTCGGCACGACCGCATCGCAGCTCAATTGGATCTCCGCCGCGATCGTGATCCCCTTGACGCTGTTTGAACTGACGTTCGGTGTCATCGGAGACATGTTCGGGCGCAAGCGGCTGCTCATCGGCGGGGCGCTGCTGATGACTGTCGGTGAGCTGATCGCCGCCGTGGCCACGCCGAGCGGAGGCACACACAACGCGGTCGTCGTGCTGTGGGTTGGCATGGCACTCGCCGGCATTGGAGGTGCCGCGCTGTTCCCGACCTCACTGGCGATGATCGCGGCCAAGACGACAACGGCCAAGGCGCGCGGAAGGTTGATCCCCATCTATGCCGCGGCGTTGTCATCCGGCGGGTTCCTCGCGCCCGTACTCGCGGGCCTGTTGACGAAACTGTCCTGGGGCTCGGATTCCACCGCAAGCTGGCGCTGGGCGCTGCTCGCCGTCATGGCCACCGCACTGTTGAGTCTCATCGTCACATCATTCGTGGCCACGGATTCCCGATCGCCCGAGGGTCGCACACTTGACTGGCCAGGCCAGATCACATTCGCGATCGGCCTGTTTGCGCTCCTGTTCGCGGTTGTCCAGGCGTCATCGTTCGGGTGGACGGGCACACAGAGCGTGATTGGCTACATCGTCTGCGTCGTGTTCATGGCCTGGTTCGCGCGGATCGAACTGCGAACGCGCGAGCCGTTGCTGAGGTTGAAGCTGTTCGCCAGTCGCAACTTCTCCCTGAACTCGTTCGTGACCGTGCTCGGCATGTTCGCGTTCCTCGGCTGCGCGGCGGCCACCAGCATCCGGTTGACCGCCGTGCAGGGCTTCAGCCCGTTGGAGGCATCGCTGGGGTTCGTCGCGCTGCAGGGGTTCGCGCTGTTCCTGCTGCCGCTGATCTCCTGGATGATGCCTCGGGTGAACCCGCGCTGGATGCTCGGCGGCGGCTTCCTGCTGCAGGCGCTGGGCGCCGCCTGGGCGGCCACGGTCTCGATCGACCACACTTCGATCGGGGCGATACTGCCGCCGCTCGTGGTGGTCGGCATCGGCTTTGGCTTCTCGGTCTCGTCCGTGACCGCGGTGGCGGTCAACACCGTGCGGATTCAGTTCGCCGGCATGGCGAGCGCCACCACCAGCCTGCTGCGCGACTTCGGTTTCGCCCTGGGGCCGACGGTGGTGATCGCGATCGGCACCAGCCGCGCCGCCGGGAAGATCAAACACGCCATCGCCGCCAACCACGCCCTGCAACATCAGCTCGCGGCCTTCTACAACTCGGTGGCGACTGCTCCAGCGGCTGCCAAGGCGGCGGCCGCCGCCGCGGTCGGGGCGGTCAAGTCCGGCCCGCTCGGCGCCGTCGCTGTGCCGGCAACGGCCCAGGTCAACGGCCACACCGTGCCACTCAACCCGTTGCATGACACCGCGTTCCATGCACTCGGGAGCGCCTACCAGCTCGTGTTCGCAATCTGCGCGGTGTGTGCGCTGGTAGCTGCCGTCCTCGTCCTCGCGGTGCTCCGCGCCGACGCACAGCATGATGCGGATGAGCTGGCCCTCGTGGAGGCGGGCCGCGCAAGCGGCGACCTCACCGCCGAGCCGTCCTGAGTTCCCATCCGCGTCCGGCCGCGGAGCTGCGCTGGTCGAGAAGGGACGCCCGACGCCACGTTCGTCGAGATGAGGAGGCGCGTCAGGCAGCCGGCGCCTGAGCGTCGACCGCTCACTGACCCGTGGGGCGCGGGCCGAGGACCAGCCGCGGGATCGCTGCAGAGCCACCCTTGTCAGGAGCCTCACGTGACGGTAGGCTCTCTGCAGTCGAAACTGCTTTTCGATAATTGAAACTTCCAGACCCCTCAGACTTCGACGGCGCCTCAGCCAGACTCTCCCGGCGGGCCCTGCTGCGGGGCGCCGGTCTCGGAGTGGGCGCGCTCTACATCGCCGGCTGCGGCGGCACCTCACAGAAGCTCCCGTCTCAGAAGGCGCCGGCGGTCACGGTCGCCTCCGGAATCCCCGGACCGGCGGCGACCGGCGGACGCAGCGGTGGATCGATCACGGTCGGCTGGGAGCAGGAGGGCAACTCATTCGATCCCGCCATCGGCTACGACCTGGTGAGCTGGGACTCGTTGTGCAACTGCACGACTGCCGCCCTGATGGTCTTCGGCGCGAGCGGCGATGGGCCGTATCCGAACGCGGCGGCGTCGCTTGAGCCCAGCGAGCATGGTTCCGTCTACACCATCCATCTGCGCCCCGGCGTGCGGTTCCAGAACGGACGCGCGGTGACCGCCGAGGACTATGTGTACAGCTGGGAGCGACTGCTCGATCCGAAGCTCGCCTCGTGGGCAGCGAGTTACCTGTACACGATCGACGGCGCCGAGGCGCTGTTCAAGGGCAAGGCCAAGACCGTGAGCGGACTCAAGGTGATCGACCCGATGACCCTCCGCGTGCAACTGCAGGCGTCGGACATCACCTTCCCTAACATCCTCGCCCAGCCGTACACCGCAGCGGTTCCTCGGGAGGTGGTGCGGAAGTACGGGTCGGCCTTCGCCCGTCACGTCGTCTCGACCGGACCATTCATGTTGGCGAGCTACGACACCTCCGGCCAGACGTGTACGTTCCGGCGCAACCCGCATTACTTCTGGAAGGGCCTGCCGTATCTGGACAGCGTCGTATACCGCTGGGGATCGAGCGCCCAGACCGAGCTGCTGCAGCTCGAGCACGGCAATATCGACTCGATCGGGGAGGGCATCGGCCCCTCGCTCGTCCCCCAGGTGTACGCGCAGCCCTCGCTGAAGAAGTACGTGGTCAAGGTGGCCCTGCCCGCAGTGCGCTGGATCGGACTGAACCTGCATCGCCACCCGTTCACCGACGTCCGGGTTCGCCAGGCCCTGAACTACGCGGTGAACCGCAGCGCGGTGGCTCGCATCGGGTACGGCGAGGGAGTCGCGTGGGGACTGCCCTTCCCCGAGACGCTGCCGGATTTCCATCGGGTCGCGGCCCCGTACCCCTACAACCCGGAGAAGGCACGCGCCCTGCTGCGCGCCGCCGGCGCTGAGCACACGTCGTTCACGCTCACCTCCACCTCAGACGACCCAGACCCGAGCATCGCACAGGTTCTGCAGCAGCAGTTCAAGGCAGTCGGTGTGAACATGTCGATCGACACGGTGAGCGACAACGCCTACAACACGGCGACCGAGGACAAGAACTTCACCGCCGCGCCAGTCCACTGGTACCAGGTCCAGCCGACCGCGCTCGACATCCTGAGCTCCAACTACGTCTCGAACGGGTCGGCGAATTACTGGAACTACTCCGACCCCAGGGTCGACCAATTGGCACAGCAGGCGCTGCGCGCGCCGAACACGGCCCAGAGCAACACGTACCTCGCACAGGCCGAACGGCTGATCGCCGAGGATGCGCCCGGGATCTTCCTGGAGAGCCTGAACTTCATCGACGGCCGTAACCCCAACCTCCACAACTTCCATTACAACGTCTTCTACGGCACCTACTACGACCGCCTTTGGAAGGCGGCTTAGCCTCCGCGCCCTCGCCCGGCGGCCCCGGGCGTCGGCCTCCCTCGCCGGGGGACTGGCCCTGCTCGGGGCGCTGATTCTGTTCGCGCTGGTGGCGCCCGTGTTCGGCGCCCCGGACAGGATCTACGCCAACGGCATCTCGGCACACGGCCTGCCGCTCCCGTTCGGCTCCGCTGGACATCCGTTCGGGACCGACAGCATCGGGCGCGACATGCTGGCCCGCCTCGCCTACGGAGGTCGCACCACGCTCGAGTTCACCTTCATCTCGAACGTCACGTCGATCGGCCTCGGCGCCGTCGTCGGAGTGACCGCGGGCTTCCTGCGCGGGGCGACCGAGATGGTGCTCATGCGGATCACCGAGATCTTCCTCTCGGTGCCCACGGTCATCTCCGGACTCGCGCTGGCCAGCGTGGTCGGCGAGGGCGTGTTCGGTGTGATCGTCGTGGTGACGGCGCTCTACTGGGCATGGACGGCGCGGGTGGTGTTCGGGGAGACGCTCGCCCTGCGCCGGCGGACGTTCGTGGAGGCGGCTGTCGCCCAGGGCGTTCCGAGCACGACGATCATGCGTCGCCACATCGTTCCCCACCTCTCCTCGCTGCTGCTCGTGATCGCCGCGCTCAACGGTGCGGCGGTGGTGGCGATCGGCGCGGGACTGTCGTACCTCGGTGCCGGAGTCCAGGCGCCCACCCCCGAGTGGGGCGCGATGATCAACGACGGCCAGAACGCGCTGCAGTACGCGCCGCACGAGGTTGTGGAGCCCCTGATCTGCATCGTCCTCACAGTGCTTGCGTTCGTGCTCATCGGCGACGGCATCGCGCGTCGCGGATCCATCTCGCTGCGCAGATCATGGCTCGATATCTAGCCACTCGCATCGGTCTCGGCGTGCTCACCGTGTTCGGGGTGGTGCTGCTCACGTTCGTGCTCATGTTCGTCGTGCCCGGTGATCCGGCGCGCACCATCGCCGGCCCGCGTGCGACCCCGCAGATCCTCGCCCTGGTGCGTGCCAACCTCCACCTCAGCCAACCGGTGCTCGCACAACTGGGCCACTACCTGGCGGGGGTCGTCCACGGCGATCTCGGGGTCTCCTACGTCCAGGACCAGCCGGTCGCGCAGCTGATCGTCGATCGCCTGCCGGCCACGATCGAACTCGGCCTCGCCGGACTCGTGCTTGAGCTGATCCTGGGCGGCGCTCTCGGAGTGTGGGACGGGATGCGGCCGCGCCGCAGCCGCATCCTCGCCGTGATCAACGTCGGCTTCCTGTCGGTGCCCGCATTCTCGCTCGCCTTCGTGCTGCTGCTCCTCTTCGGCTACAAGCTCTCCCTGTTCCCGATCGACGGTGGCACCGGCGGGACACGCATCGTCCTACCGGCGCTCACGCTCGGCCTGTTCGGCATGCCTTATTACGCCAACGTCGTGCGGGATGCGATGCAGGAGACGCTCGCCGCGCCGTACACCCGGACAGCGGTGGCGAAGGGACTGCCCCGCCGGATCGTGCTGCGCCGACATGTCCTGCGCAACGCCTTCTCCCCCGCGCTGACGATGGCCGGCCTGGACTTCGCGATCCTCCTGTCGGGCGTCGTGTTCGTGGAGACCGTGTTCGGCTGGCCCGGGATCGGCCAGCTCCAGACGCAGGCGTTCTACAACGTCGACCGGCCGGTGCTGATGGGAACGGTCGTCGTGGCCGCGGTCCTCGTCGTCGCGGCGACGCTCTCCATCGACCTGATCCGCATGGCGGTCGACCCGCGCACCCGGTTGGAGACCCAATGAGCGCCGTCACGCTGCCGCAGGCGCCGGCGTCGTCCGGACTGAGGGTGGAGAATCTCCACGTCCGGTACGGAGAGTCCCACGCAGTGCAGGGAGTCTCCTTCGCGGTCGCCCCCGGCGAGACGCTCGCCGTGGTGGGTGAGTCCGGCTGCGGGAAGTCCTCGACCGCGCTCGCGATCGCGCGGCTGCTCCCGCCGGGCGCATCGATCGAGGGACGGGCACTCGTCGGCGACCTCGACCTGGTGGGCACCCGCGGCCGCACGCTGCGCGAAGCCCGCGGCCGGATCGTCGCCTACATGCCCCAGGACGCCATGGCCGCCCTCAACCCGGTTCAGTCCGCTCGCCGCCAGATCGCCGAGGTCTTGAGCTTTCGCCAGGGGGCAAGCCGTTCCGAGGCCGCTGCCGGCGCGGTGGCGCTGCTGGCCGAGGTCGGCATCAGCGAGCCGGAGAGCGTCGCTCGCCGCTATCCCCATGAGCTCTCGGGAGGGATGCGCCAGCGTGTGATGCTCGCCATCGCCCTTGCCGCCAGGCCCCGGGTGCTGATCGCCGACGAGCCGACCACCGCACTCGACGTGACCGTGCAAGCCGGGATCCTCTCACTCGTACGTCGCCTCACCCGCGCCGACGCCATGGCGCTGGTGTGGATCACGCATGACATCGGCGTGGTGGCCGAGATCGCTGACGCGGTGGCGGTGATGTACGGCGGGCGGATCGTCGAACAGGGGCCGGTGGAGACGATCTTCGAGCGCCCCGAACATCCATACACGAAGGCTCTCGTGCAGGCCCCGCGCCAGAGCCGTGAGGCGCTGCCCAAGGCGCCCTTCCAGGCGATCCCCGGGTCGCCGCCGCTGGGCGCCTTCCCGGCGGGCTGCCCGTTTCACCCGCGCTGCGCCCACGCGCTGCCACCCTGCACCGAGACGATGCCCCCGATGCTCACCCGCGGGTCCGAGCATTCCGCAGCCTGCCATCTGCTCACCGCGCACCCATGACCGTCGCAGATCCCCTGCTCGAACTGCGCGATGTCCACAAGCAGTACCGAAGTGTGCGCGCGCTACGGGGCGTCTCGATTGAGATCCGTCCGGGCGAGACACTCGGGATGGTCGGCGAGTCCGGCTCCGGCAAGAGCACGGTGGGGCGGATCGTGCTCGGCCTCGAGCGCCCGACCTCGGGCAGCCTCCAGTTCGCCGGCCGCCCGTACCCGCGCACGGCCCGGAGCCTGCGCGCGATCAGGCGACGGATCGGGATCGTCTTCCAGGATCCCTATGACTCGCTCGACCCGCGGTTCACGCTGCGCCAGATCATCGACGAACCGCTGCGCACGCATGGGCTGCCCTCCGGCGATGACCGGATCGCGGAGCTCCTCACCTCGGTCGGGATGGAGAACGCGGATCCGAACTCCCATCCGACCACGTACTCGGGCGGGCAGCGGCAGCGGATCGGGATCGCCCGGGCCCTCGCCCTGGAGCCCGATCTGATCGTCTGCGACGAACCGACTTCCGCGCTGGATGTGTCGGTTCAGGCACAGATCCTCAACCTCCTGCTCGCCCTGCAGCGTGAGCGGAACCTGGCGTACCTGTTCATCTCTCACGACCTCGAGGTGGTGCGGCGGATGAGCGACCGCATCGCCGTGATCCGCGATGGCGAGGTCGTGGAGACGGGGCCGGCGGCCGAGGTGACAGGCGCACCGCAGCATCCGTACACGCGTGCGCTGCTCGACGCCGTGCCCGCGACGCGGCCGAGTGATCGCCACGTCGATCGGGAGGACGCGGCTGACCCGCCGGTGGCCGCCCGCGTCGCCGCCGACCGTTAGCGGCGACGCGGTGGCATCAACCCCTACAGGAGGTCGAGCAGCGTCTCGTTCCAGACGCTCAGCGCCCGGGCGCGCTGGGTGAACCGGTGCAGCGGGTACTCCAGCGTGTAGCCGATCGCGCCCGTCACCTGCTGGCAGGCCGCACAGGCGGCGCCGATCGCCGGGCCCGCGTGGGCAAGGGCCTCGGGACCGGGATCGGCGGTTGCCACAAGGCTGACGCCGCGCACCGCCGTGGCTGCGCCCGCCAGCAGCTGCTGGACGGGAGCGAGCCCGCCAAGAGTCGTTCCGAAAGCGGCGCGGTCGCGGACATAGGCGACCGTCAGGTCAAGCGCGGCCTGTCCGATCCCAGCCAGGTAGCCGACCCCCGCCGCCAGCCACGCCTGCCGCGCGGTCCCCCATCCGGACGGATCGATCGCCACCGCCGGACCGAGCTCGATGACCCGATGCACCTCGAGCCCGTCCGCGGCCGGAACCGGCTCGGCGGTGATGACAGTGCGCACCGCGGGGCCGTCGTCGATCACGACCGCGGTGCGGCCCGGCACCAGGCAGCGCACCAGATCCCCGAAGAGTGGGCTCCCGCCGAGCAGGCGATCGACGCAGGAGAGCGGCGCGGCACGTCGCCCCAGCTCCAGCGCTCCGAGCGCGGCGAACTCGGCGAGCGCGGGGTCGGTGCCCACCTCCGGCCACTCAACCGTCCGCAGCGCGTCCTCGAGCGCCGGCCACGGCTCGCTCGCCTCACCCGGCGTCCAGACGACGCGGGCGGGCATGGTCCGCTCCACGACTCCGGCGACGCTCTCGGCGAACGCCCGCGCATCATCGAGGGCGCCGCTCACGCGTGTGACTCCTGCCGGTCGCCGAGGATCTCGGTGGTGTGCTCGCCGAGCCCGGGCGCGCTCCAGCGTGCCGGGACGACTGCTCCGTCCACCTTGAACGGTGACCCGAGCAGTCGCACCGGCCCAACCCCCTGCTGCTCGACGGTCTGCACCAGGCCGTTGGCCTTGACCTGCTCGTCCTCGAACCGGCCGCTGAGCAGTCGCACCGGAGCCGCCGGAACGCCGGCGGCACGGAACCGCCCCACCCACTCCTCGACGGGCCGGGCCGCCAGCCGGCGCTCGAACTCGGCGACCATCTCCAACCGCCGCAGGCGCTCCGCCTCGCCCGCGGGCGACGCCTGTGGGTTGGCGGCCCACGGATCCTCAAGCTCGACGACCGCCGCCGCCGCGCGGCGCTGGCGTTCGTGGAGGCAGGCGAGCGCGAAGAAGCCGTCGGAGGCGGCGTAGGCGCGGTAGTAGGGCTCGAGCTCCAGGGCCGCGCGCATCTCCCGGGCATGGCGCGCGAGGTCGCCCGCGGTGGCGTGGCGGGACTCTCCGTTCGGCGGCTGCGGATCGACGTCCGTCACCGACACGAAGCGCTGCGCCTGGACCGCGAGCGCGGCACCGAGCAGCGACACCTCGAGCGCCGGCGCAGTCCCTCGGCCACGGCCGACCAGGCCCCCAAGGACCGCGATCGTCGCGAGCAGTCCGGCGGTGAAGTCGGCCATCGCGATCCCGCCCGCTCTCTGCGGAACCAGGTCAGCCGGATGCGCGTTGGCGAACAACAGACCCGACAGGGCCTGCGCGACGAGGTCGAATGCGGTGACGTTGCCGTCCGGACCATCGCTGCCGAGCGCGGAGACGCAACACCACACCGCATCGGGATTGGCCTCCCGCACGCTCTCGCGGTCGAGCTCGAATTCGGTCGCCCGGGGTTCCGGCAGATTGTGCAGCACCACGTCCGCCTCGCGGATGAGGTCGCGACTGGCCCGGCGATCGTGCTCGTCCTTGAGGTTGAGCACCACCGAGCGCTTGTTGCGATTCAGGGCATAGAAGTACCGGCTCTCGCCGGGGGCGAAGGGCTCGTAGTGGCGCCACGCGTCGCCCTGCGGCGGCTCGATCTTCACCACGTCGGCTCCGAGGTCCGCAAGGAGCATGCCGGCGAACGGACCCGCCACGTACTGCGCGTACTCCAGCACCCGCACTCCGCTCAGCGGGAGGCCATCGGCGTTCATCGTCGGAGCCCCAGCTCCCGGTACGCGATCACGGTCCGCTGGACCTCGGCCGCCCCGCCGGAGATCGTCGTGGCCACCGACGCGCGCTGGAAGGCGGCCACCCGTCCGCGCAGCGTGCCGATGCCCTCCTCGAGCAATCCCTCGGGACCGAGCAGGTCCAGCGCGAACCCCGCAACCTCCTGCATGAGCTCGGCGATCGACAGCTTCGCCATCGAGCTCTGGGCGCTCGCCGGGCGGTCCGCCTCAAGCAGCGTGGCGGCGCGGTGGCCGTGCTGACGAGCGGCAAGCGCCGCCCCGCGCAGACGGCGAAGGCGACGGCGCGCGTCCGTCCCCTCGACGAGCGGGGTGAGCGCGTCGAGCAGCCAGAAGATCGTGCCCACCTTCTCGCTCGTCACGCGCTCGTAGTCGAGCGTGCCCATGAGCACCCGCCAGCCGCCGTGCAGCTCTCCCACGAGACCGTCGGCGGGGATCTCCACGTCGTCGAGCTCGAGCTCGCCGATCGCTCCCCCGCCGAGCGTTGGGTGTACGCGGACGGTGATCCCGGGCGTGTCGAGAGGCGCGACGAGCACGGAGATGCCACGGTGGCGTTCGCGGTCAGGGTCGGTGCGCACCGCGAGGTACACCCAGTTGGCGTAGTCGGCGCTCGAGGTCCAGATCTTGCGACCGCTCACCACGAACCGGGTGCCCACCCGGTGCGCGCGGGTGCGGAGCGACGCGAGGTCGGAGCCCGCATCCGGCTCGGAGAAGCCCTGGCAGAACAGCACCCGGCCGGCAGCCACCTCTGGGACGAGACGCTCCTGCAGCGCCTCACTGCCGAAACGCAGCAGCGCATTGCCGATCGTCTTGACCGACAGCAGATAGCCCGACAACGGCAGCCAGTTGTAGCCGAAGCGCTCCTCGCACGCGACCGTGTGCAGCGCGGTGAGTCCTCGTCCGCCGAGCCGCTCGGGCCAGTGGATGCCGATCCACCCGGCGTCCCCGAGCGCGCGATAGCCGCGGTGCGAGTCGGCGTCGGAGGGCATGCCCTGGAAGCGCAGCGCGGGCTCCGCGGCGAGATCCGCCGCGAGCCTCTGCGCGAAGCGATCTGCCTCTGCCGCCAGTGCGTCCACGAGCATGCCGCCGGCCGGCTCGACGGCGCTCACCGGTGCACCCCCTGGACGTTCATCGACCGCTCGATCCCGCGCGCGGCGTCCAGCAGTCCGACGGTGAGCTGACGGCGAAAGGCCGCAGTCGCCCGCGCGGACGGCAGCGAGACGTTGATCGCGGCCGCGCCAGGACCATCGGGCCACGCGACCGGCACCGCGACAGACACGAGGCCGATCTCGTATTCCTCCTCGGAGATCGAGACGCCCGAGGCGCGCACCTCGGCCAGGTGCGGAGCGATCTGCTCCCAGGTGGTGAGCGTCCGAGCGGTCAGCCGCTCGTAGGGCTCCGCCCCGAGAGCCTCTTGCGCGACCTCGTCAGGCAGCGCGGCGAGCAGACACTTGCCGAGCGCCGTGCAGTGCGCGGGCAGCCGCATCCCGACGGTGACCTGCGGGGTGAGCAGGCGATCACCGGACTCGCTGAGCAGGTAGATGATCTCCCTGCCCTGGAGGATCGCGGCGTTGACGGTCTCCTGCAGGCTTGACGCCAGCCGGAGCAGATGCGGCCGCGCCAGCTCCGGGAGACGCATGCCCGCCATCAGCGGAGGCATCAAGCGAGCCATCTCCAGCCCCAACCTGAGCCGTCGGGTCCCAGGATCGCGGTCGATCCACCCGCGCTCGGTCAGGAGGGCAGTGAGACGGTGGACCGTCGGCATGGGCAGGCCGAGCGCCTCCGAGATCTCCTTCTGCGAGAGCTCGGGGCCGAGTCTCCCAAACAGCTCCAGGACGTCGAGACCGCGAGCCAGTGTCCCGACTGAATTCTCACTCATCGAAACTTGCTTTCGCATATCGGTAGCGGCTACTCTAGGGCCCGCATGAGCGCCCGTCAAACACCTCCGCTCATCCCCGAACGGCAGGACGCCGCGATCCACGTGGTCGACAACGAGTGGGTCGAGATGGCGGACGGCGTCAGGCTCGCCGTGCGCCTGTGGCTGCCGAACGGCTCGTTCGAGGAGCCGGTGCCGGCGATCCTCACCTCCGTCCCGTACCGCAAGAGCGACGGGACCGCGATCGGCGACGCCGCCTGGGGCAGCTACTTCGCGAAGCACGGGTTCGCCTACGCGCGCGTCGACATCCGCGGCAGCGGAGACTCCGAGGGGGTCATCGAGGACGAGTACACACCGCAGGAGCAGGCCGACACCGAGCAGGTGATCGACTGGCTGGCGCACCGGCCGTGGTGCACCGGTGCGGTGGGCATGATCGGGATCTCGTGGGGTGGCTTTGCGGGGCTTCAGATGGCGGCCCGCCACCCGGAGGCACTGCGGGGCGTCGTGGCGATCCACGCGAGCGACGACCGCTACAGCGACGACGTCCACTACATCGGCGGCTGCGTGTCGGCGATGGACATGACGCAGTGGGCGACCTCGATGCTCGCCTACCTCAGCCAACCGCCGGACCCGCAGGTCGTGGGACCGCGCTGGCGGCAGCAGTGGCTCGAGCGCTTGGAAGCGACCTCCCTGTTCATCGCGCCCTGGCTGGCCCATCAACGCCGGGACGAGTACTGGCAGCAGGGCTCGGCTTGCGAGGACTACGCGGCGATCCGGTGCCCGGTGTTCGCAATCGGCGGCTGGAGCGACGGCTACCGCGACATGGTGCTGCGCGTGGTCGAGCACGCGCGCGCGCCCGTGCGCGGGATCATCGGTCCGTGGGGTCACACCCACCCCGAGGAAGGGGCGCCGGGTCCCGCCATCGGCTTCCTCCAGGAGTGCGTGCGCTTCTTCGGGGCAGCCCTCGCCGGTGAGGACAACGGCTTCTTCGACGAGCCCCGGCTGATCAGCTATCTCCAGGAGCCCGTCCCCCCGGCGGGATCCTATCCCCGCCGGGAGGGCCGGTGGGTCGCCGATCCGTGCTGGCCATCGCCGTCGCTCTCCCCCTGGACGCTGCACGTCGGCTCGACGAGCCTGTCGGAGGCGCTCTCCGACGGGACCGCCACGGCGCGGATGCTGCGCGGGTTGCAGACGACCGGCCTGCAGGCCGGGGTCTGGTGCGGAGACGGAAGCCCCGGTGACTTCGCGCTCGATCAGCGGCCTGACGACGGGGCGTCGCTGTGCTGGGACAGCCAGCCACTCACCGAGCGGATCGAGATCCTCGGCTGCGGCGAGGCTCGCCTGCGAGTGAGCGTGGATCGGCCTCAGGCGCTCCTCGCCGTGCGCGTGTGCGACATCGCTCCCGATGGGACCTCGACGCTCGTCGCGCGGGGGCTGCTGAATCTCAGCCGCCGGGAGGGGCACGACCGCAGCGTCCCGATGCCGGTTGGCGAGCCGGTCGACGTCCGCGTCTCCCTGCAGTCGATCGGGTACGCGCTGCCCGCCGGACACCGGGTGCGGCTCGCGGTGTCGAACACCTACTGGCCCTGGGTCTGGCCCTCGCCCGAGAACGGCGTCCTCACGGTGCACTGCGGACCGGCGAGCGTTCTCACCCTGCCGCGCCGCCGTGCCGGCGCACACGAGCCGCCGGTACCCGCGTTCGGCCCACCGGAGAGCGGTGAGCCGCTGCAGAGCGAGACGACGATGCTGCGCGACGGCGGCCGCCAGGTGCGGCGCGATCTGGACGACGGCACGACCGAGGTGGAGTTCGACTGGCATCCCTCGCGCGTGCGCATCCTCGCCACGGCAACCGAGATGGGAGAGGAAAACGTGACGCTCTACCGCGTGCGCGACGATGATCCGCTGTCAGCCAGCGTCGCCTGCCGGGCGACGGTCACGCTCGATCGACCCGGCTGGCATATCCGAGGCGAGGCCCGCAGCACGATGACCTGTGAGCGTGACGCGTTCACTGTGACCACCTCGCTGGACGCCTACGAGGCCGACGTGCGGGTGCACGCCCGGACGGTTACCCATCGCTTCCCGAGGGACGGTGTCTGATGTCCGCCGTTCCCACCACCCAGGTTCCCGGCAGCCGCACCCCGCCGTGGTCGTGGTACACCGACCCGGCGATCCTCCGGCGCGAACACGAGCGAATCTTCCGCCGCGCCTGGCAGTACGCCGGTCACGTCGGCGAGCTGCAGGGACCAGGCAGCTACTTTGCCTCCGAGACCGGGCCGGTGCCGATCGTTGTCACGCTCGACACCGACGGCACGTTGCGCGCCTTTCTCAACGTGTGTCGCCACCGCGGAGCGATCGTGGCCACCGACGCGCGGCGCCGCGGCACGTTGCAGTGTCCCTACCACGCGTGGACCTACGGCCTCGACGGATGCCTGCGCGCCGCACCGCGCAGCGGAGACGATCCCGCTTTCGACGCCGGCCGGCTGGGCCTCGTCCCCGTCTCGGTCGGCACCTGGGGGCCGTTCGTGTTCGCCAACCCCGATCCCGATGCCGCGCCGCTCACGGACGCGCTCGGCGATCTCCCCCAGGTCGTGGCGGCGCATGGGCTCGAGGTCGACAGCCTGCAGGTCAATCGCCGCGTCCACTACGAGATCCGTGCGAACTGGAAGATCGCGCTGGAGAACTACCTGGAGTGTTACCACTGCCAGCTCAACCATCCCGGGCTGGTCGACGTCATCGACGAGCGCCGCCTGGTGCTCGACCCCTCCGGCCGGCGGGGGAGCATGTGGGCCCCGGTGCACCCCAAGTCGCTTGACGGCAGCGGACCGATCGACGCGCACGGAAGCCTTGTGGAGGGCCAGAACCACCTGTGGTTCCCCACCATGAAGTTCAACGTGCTGCCGGGCCACCCCAACCTGTCGATCGGCCCGCTGTGGCCGACCGGGCCGGAGACGTGTGCCGGCTACCTCGACTACTGGTTCGGTGAGAGCGCCGACGCGCAGTGGATCGAGGAGCTGTTCGTACTCGACAATCAGGTCGGACACGAGGACACGGCACTCGTCGAGGCCGTGCAGCGCGGCAGTTCCACGGGCATGATCGAGCGCGGCTGGGCGCTCGGCGGCGCCGAGGCGCTCATCGTCCAGTTCCAGGACTACCTGCGCGAGGAGCTCGGGCTTGACGAACAACGGCGGTAGGAACCCGCTTCCTGCCGATCCACCGGCGTCCCAGCCGGATCACCCAACCGGAGTTGCGTCCCGCGGCTGGGGGAATCCCGCCCCGTAACCGTCTGATCCTCGGACAGCCGATGAGCCGCCGCGGCCCCTCTGCAGGTCACCCAGGTTTCGTCAAACGACTGACGGGACTCAAGCATGCCGCCCTGGCTGCCGATAATAACCAACCGGCGGTTGTTCCAGGCTTCCGGTGAGGCGAGCCGGTCTCGCTGCTCACACGATGGGATCGTCTGGCCGGAACGATCCAGCACCAGGTGCGCATGGAAGCACGGGGATCGCAGCGAGGGGCCAATAGCGGACCACCGGTGGCCGCCGCGCGCCTACCGGCCATTTCGCAGACCGGCCGCACCGCGAGCCCACCCCTCCTTCGGGCCTCGGCTCTCGCAATGCTGAGCGCCTCCGCGCCGGTCCCGCCCGACTTGCTGCGCGCCGCATGTGCACGGTCTCCGGGCGGCATGACCATCTGGTCACGCGACAGTCGCTGGATCTGGTGCAACCAAACATTTGGCGACATGGTCGGCTATCAGTGCGAGGACCTGGTCGGCCTCTCGCATGCCGAGCTCACCCATCCCGATGATGCACATGCCGACGCAGCGTTCGTGGACGCTGCGCTGACCGGCGGCTGTGAGACCCTCGAGCGCGAGAAGCGCTACCTGCACAGGAGTGGCTTTGTCGTGTGGGCGTCCGTCCGCATGCAACTGCTGCGCGACGAGACAGGCGAACCGCTCGCGTTCGTCTCCCACGTGCAGGACATCACCGAGCGTCGCCACGCTCAGGAGCTTCTGCGGGATTCAGAGCGGACGCTGCGCGCGGTGATTGACAACACGCCGGCGATGATCTGCGTCAAAGGTCGCGACCACCGCTACAGGCTCGTCAATCGCGAGTTCGAGCTGCGATATGGCAAGAGCAGCGAGTGGCTCATCGGACGTCAGGACGCTGAGCTGCTGCCCCCCTCGACGCTCGCCGACGTCCACGCGCGCGATCTCGCGGTGCTCGACAGCGGCCGCAGCTCCCTGCAGGAGACGGCCGTCCTCGAAGGCTCTCAGCGGCGCGTCATCCTCACGACCCGGTTTCCGCTGCCCAACGCTGCGGGGGTGGTCGACGCGGTGTGCCTCGCCGCCACCGACATCACCGAGCGACGGGCCGAGGAGCACGCCAAGCGCGAGCGCTTGGAATACGCGGCGATGATCTACTCCGCACTGGCAGAGGACCGCCTCGTCCTGCATGCCCAGCCGATCGTTGGTCTCGGCGCGTCCCCGCCGGTGGGGGCTGAACTTCTGGTCCGGATGCGCGAGAAGCATGACGACAAGCTGCTTGCCCCAAGCCTGTTCATTCCCGCGGCCGAACGCCATGGCCTGATCGGAGTGATCGATGAATGGGTCATCAACCGAGCAGTCGAGATCGCCGCTCACCGCCCCGTCACCGTCAACGTGTCGGCGACCACGATCTGCGCCGATCAGCAGGTCGACCGCATCGAGCAGACGATCCTCACCAGCAACACCACCGCCGAGAATCTGGTGTTCGAAATCACCGAAACCGCGGTCTCCAAAGACCTCGTCGCTGCACAACGCTTCGCGACGCGGATGCGACGCCTGGGCTGCGCGATCGCCCTCGATGACTTCGGGGTCGGCCACGGGTCGTTCACCTACCTGCGCCATCTCCCGGTCGACTACCTCAAGATCGACAACCAGTTCGTACGCGCGCTTTCCATCAACGAGGAAGACCAGCAGATCGTCACAGCGATCGTCAGCGTCGCCCACCAGTTCGGCCTCCGCACCATCGCCGAAGGCGTCGAGGACCAGGGAACACTTGACCAACTCCGCCGACTTGGCGTTGACTACGTCCAGGGGTATTTCACCGGACGCCCGCTGCCGCTGACCGATTGCTGGAAGCTCATCGACACCCCACGGCAAGGAACCGCGAATGTCCCATCAGACTGACCAGGCGATCCGCACCGAGGAACTGGCCAAAGAGCAGAGCCTGGCCGAACTGGAGCAGGCGATCGGCGACCGTGAGCAACTGGCCGGCGACCGAGACCAAGCACGCATCGACCACGCACAACTCGGACACGATCAGCAGCGACAGCCGACCTCTTCCGCGCGTTACGGACCGATCCTGGACGATCGCCAGGCCCGGATCGATCGTGAACAACTCACCCGGGACGTCAATCAGGAATCGCTCGACCACGCCCAGGAAGGCCGCGACCACCAACAGGAAGCACTCGACGACACGCGAGCGATCCACCAGCTCCCCGCCCACCAGCAACCCGACATGGCCGACAGCGACGCGATCCGCCAAGGCGCAATGCAACGCGCAATCGCCACCCGCGAACGCGCCGAAGCCGCCCTCATCCGCGCGCAAGCCGGCGTCCTTCGAGCCCAGGCCGCCGAAGCTCGCGCCCAATCCTCCCCCACCCCGGAATCCAGCTGACCATTGACCAGCCGGGACCCAACCATCACGGAAGGCCGTCTCCCTATGCCTGACCCTCTTGACCAACTCGACCCGACTCTGACCCAACCTCTCACGGCCGCACAAAAATCGGCGGTCACGCTCAAGCGGCGCAGGGACGAGACCCGCGCCGACAAGCTTCGCCATATCCGCGCCCAGACTGCCGACGGCACGCTCACCATCCGACACCTGACCCGCCAGCAGCACGCCAGCGCACTAGAGACCGCCCACCAAACGCGCGCTCGCAACGAATCCCGCCCGCGGCGCTACACATCACCCGACGAATAGCCGTCAACGGCATCGCGCGGCACCACGCCGCGCGGGCCGAGCGGTTCTGGCTCGGCCCAAACCCTGGGCGCGCGGGGGGAGTGTCCGGATGGGTTAGATCTGGACGGCGGTCGCGAAGTCGGGGGTGGAGGTGGATGGTTCAAACAGGCCGCGATCCTGCATCCATCGTTGGGCCTGCTCATAGGCCTCCGCGGTGTAGGGCAAGAAGACGATCCGTTCCCCGGGTCCAAAGCCGCGAACGTCGATCAGCTCATGGAAGCGTGGTGGGATCTCGCGCAGGTAGTGGTGTTTGTAGGGCTCCGGGGTGAGGTCGAGATCCATCTGGGCGCGTTTGAGCGCGGCGAAGTACTTGGCGACGTCGCCCGGGTCGGTGTCGGTGTCGAACATGAACGCGGCCATGAAGGTGGTGTCGAGGATCTTGCGGGCGCCCTGCTGTTCGACGAGGTAGGCGGCGCCGGTCCACACGGCCGCTGCCGGGACCTCTCCGGCCAGCAGCGCGTCGACGCGGTCGTAGGGCATCCCGCCGAAGCGGAGCGTGATGTCTTCGGACTCGATGAAAGGCTCGAGCGCCTGGATGGTGGAGAAATGGCTTCCGGAGTGATAACCCACCGCGATCTCGACGCCGGCCAGGTCTGCGGGCCGGCGGATCGGAGAATCGGGGAGCACGTAGATGGCGCTCGGCAGTACCGAGTAGGCGTGCCCCCACATTCGCCCTGCGGAGTCGGTCGCCGCCTGGTTGACCGCCCAGTGACAGGCGCAGCTCATGTGCTTCTTGCCCCCGCCGCCGGCGCGGTAGAGCTCATAGGCGCCGACGCGCACGTCGCCGGGCTGTTCGGTCGGGACCTCCTGCGCGTGATTCTCCTGGGCCTTGACGTCAAGCTCGTAGTCCAGGCCCTCGTCGTCGAAGTAGCCGTTCTCGACCGCGATCCAGTCCTGCAGGCGACCGTGGGTCGAGATGCGGAACTTGCTCATTGCCCTCTCCTTCCTCGGGCGCGAGTCACACGCGGACCCGCACATCATCAGGAACCTGATGAACTCTACTGCAGCCCGGTGCGATCCGGCAAGCTGCGACGATCGCACCGGCGAATGGCTGAGCGTCGGACTTAGACTCGCACGGATGCCAACCCCGCTCGGCGTCGACTTCCGCGGTCCCGATGGCCGGTTGGGCTACCTCCTGCGCCAGGCCCAGCACGCCCTGTGGATAGCGTTGGAGAGTGCGCTGAGCCCGCTGGGGATCACCGCCTCGCAGTTCGGCGTATTGCGGTTGGTCGAGGTCCAGCCGGGCGCCACGGGCGCCGATCTTGCGCAGGACAGCATGTACAGCCCCCAGTCGACCCACCAGATGCTCATGACTCTGCAAGCCGCTGGGCTCATCGAGCGCCGACGCGATCCCGCCGATCGCCGGCTTCGTCGTGTCTACATCACCCATGCGGGCGCTCAGACGCTCGTGGAGGCCCACCGCCGGGCGATCACGATCGAGGATCGCATGATGGAAGGTCTCAACGACCACCAGCGCTACGACTTCAAGTCATGGCTGGTCCGCGCTGCCGCTCAGGCGGACCGCCGCACACCTTGAGTCACCTGATGGCGGGCGTGCGCCCCACTTGACGCGGCGGCAGTAACACGTAGGCGTCAACCACCGACCACCTGTCATACAGCCGGTCACGCCCAGCGCGACGCTTCTCCACGACCTGTCCTCGCCGGGCCGCGCCGTCCGGGGAGTCGGCTCCGGCTGTCGCGGGCTCACCCTCCGGGACGCGTCGCTTACTTTCTGGGACGCGTCGAACTGCCGCGGTGGGAGTGAGAGGTGTGCGCGTTGACGCGATGTGCGTGATCCGCGCCGCTCCACGACGGTGACGGCGGCATCGCGCCGGTCAGCCGCTCGGGCCAGAACGGGATGAACGCTCCTCCGCCGAGATCCGCCGGAAGCGCGTCCGCGGCGCTGTTCAGCGCGCCTGAGGTCGCAAGGTTGCCCCAGCTCCCGGAACGGACCCGGGACGCGAGCGCCTGCACGCCGGCGACGAGCTCGGCCGGTGTGAAGTTGCAGTGACCCTGCGCCTCGACGTATGCCTGGCGCAGCAGCGCGCCGTCACCCGCTCGATGGACGAGGCCCTCGTAGTAGCGCTCCTGCTGAACCGGAATCAGCGGATCGGAGATCGTCTTGAGGTCAAGCTCCGGAACCTGCAGATGACCGGTGGGAACCGATGTCCGCGCAAGCCACCGATACGCGGCCCTGTCAGGCTTGATGGTGGCATTCCGGGTGAGTTCCTCCAGGTCGCTCTGGAGGCTGAGCCCCGAGTCCTCGTACAGGGCCTTGACCTCCGGGTAGTAGGAAGAATGCGTGAGCAGCCGGGCGAAGTTGACGCCGAGGGTGCCTGAGCCCTCACCCCCGGCCGCCGCCTCGATCTGGTCGCGTCCCTCGACGATGAACGTGAACGGTGTGACCGGGCTACCGAACAGGCCGGTGGAGTAATCGTCGTACTGACCCTGCTCCTGGGCGGTGAAGTCGTCGACACCCGGCTGTGTCGCATCTCCCCACGGCGAGACGTTCAGATACGCAAACGCCAGCGCCAGACGCGCCCGTCCCTGCGGTGTGGTCTGCGCCGCGGTCGCGGTCGCCTGCAGCTCGGCCGCACTCGCCGCGCTGTCGGAGAACGTGGGCGGGCCGACGGTGAAATTGGTGAGCTGAATGTTCTCGGCCGGCGCGAGAAGCTCGCTGAGCGCGTACTCCCCGTCCAACTGATACTGGTTGAGCTGATTTGCGCCGGCGACGAGCCCGCAGGTGGTCAGGGCGCCGTCGAGGCGACCGTTCGAGTGCTGATCCTCAAGCGCACTCACCAGGCCGCCCATCGAGGTCCCGAACGCATAGACCTTCGATGGGGACGCCCGCAGGACTTTCTTCTCGACAACCGACATCGTCTGAAACTGGTCGGCGACCGCGCTGCCGAGTGCCCACCACGACCCGTTCGGATCGTAGGAGGACCCGGCCATCGCATAACCCATGCTGAGCAGCGCCGCCTGCGTGGTCGGATCGGGGGCATCGGCGGCGACCAGCGGCCCGTACCCATGACTGTAGAGAAGGAGCGTCCCGTTCCAATTGGCCGGGACGTCCGCGATCCAGGTCGCTCCGTCCCGCAGCGTGCCAGTGGAATGGCCGGTCACGGGAGCCGCCGCGGCTGAGGCAGACGCCGCAGCGAGTGCCGCCGCCAACACCCCCGCGAGCATCACCACGACTCGAACAGAACGCATGACCAGTCTTGCCATGGTGATCCCTCCACTCTCCGGAATGACACCGCCGGATTCCACCCGTCCTCCCTCTCGATTTCGGAACCTAACCGATGTCAAGCTGCTTGTCAATCACACTGACCAACGCCGGAGCGCCGCCTTCAACGCCCGCGACCAGGAGGGTGAGACCGATGCGCGAGCCGCCGGCTACATCGGGGCACGCGCGGCCAGCCTGTTCTCGGCCGACGCGGATTTGACTCGGGGCCTCGGTGGCCATGTTCTGGCTCCTCCGATGTCAGGCCGGAATGCCGGGAGGGCCGAGGATCTCAAGGCCATATTCGGCGGCCGTCTTCATCACCAGTTCCATGTCGGGCGGCGTTGGAGGGCCGGGCGGGAGCTCCCGGCCGGGGGCGGGCTCGGCGAGCGTGCGGACGAAGCCCGCGAAGTCGCCCGGCTCGGTGACGAGGAGGAACCGCGCCACCTCGGAGCTCACGATGAACGTGTGCGGGATGTCGCGCGGCCCGAGGATGAACGAGCCGGCTGGTGCAACGTGGGTCTCGCCGTCGACCCAGATGGTGAGCTCACCTTCGAGGACGTAGAACCATTCGTCCTCGTGATGGTGGACGTGAAGCGGCGAGCCGCTTCCGCGTGGGGCGGTTTGCTCGGTGACCAGGGAGCCGTCGCCCGCCGCCTTGATCGTCATGAGCCCGCCGAAGAACCAGAGGTGCTCGCCGGTGCCGGGCTGCTGTGCGATGGGGGTGAGAGTTGTCATGTGCGCAGCATGCTCTGCACGGCGCCCGGTGACCATCCCTCGCGCGCGGGGATCTTTCTTGCACGCGGTGGGAGACTTGGGTGATGGAACGGTCGGTCGCAGCGCTGGTCGACGAGATCGATCTCCTCGCATCAAGGGGGCTGCCGCGCAAGGAGTTCTTTGCCGAGCTCGCTCCGAGGGTGCGCACGGTGATCGACAACGACGCGAGCTGCTGGCACACGCTGGACCCGCACACGCGTCTGCTGACCAGCGACGATCCGGCGGAGCTGATCGGCCGCGGGATCCTCGCGCCGGAGCAGGGCCCCGGCGCCGGCGAGCTGATCGTTCGCAGCGAATACATGATCGACGACGCCAACACGTTCGCGGGGCTCGCCGCCAAACGGGTGCCGGTCGGGATCCTCGACCATGCCACCCGCGGCAGACCCGACAGCAGCCCGCGCTACCGCGATCTCCTCGTGCCGCTCGATATCCCGCACGAGCTCCGAGCCGCATTCGTCATTCGCGGCCGGGTCTGGGGCGCGGTCCACATCGCCCGACGCGGGTCAAGCGGCCCCTTTCAGCAACAGGACGCCGACGTGCTCGCCGCGATCACCGCGGCGATCGGGCGCGGGATCCGCACATCGCTGCGCTTCGACGCCGCTCGGCGCGTCAATGGGCTCGAGGCGCCCGGCCTCATCGTTCTCGGCCCCGCCGACGAGGTGGAGATGATCACTCCGCCGGCCCGAGAGCTGCTGGCCTCGATCGCGGACAACGACCTCCCCTACGCCGAGGACGACATGCCCGCCGCAGTGCTCTCACTCACGGGGTTCGTCCGCAGCGCCCCCCGCGCGGCCCAGTCAGGCGCGAACGTCGTCACGGTGCCCGCCCAGGACGGGTGGGTGACCCTCCACGCGTCCCGTCCGGGTTCGGCGTCCGATGGTCGCGTGGCGATCGTGATCGAGCGCGCCAGTGCGGCGCGCTCGGCAACCGTCCGCCTGGAGGCGTTCGGCGCGACCGCCCGTGAGCGTGAGGTCGCCACGCTCCTCGCACGCGGGCTGTCTCGCGTCGAGATCGCCGAGTCGCTGGTCCTCTCTCCGCACACGGTGGAGGACCACACCAAGAGCCTCTACGACAAGGTCGGTGTCGCTTCACGGCAAGAGCTCGTCGCCCGAGTGTTCCTCGACGAATACCTCCCCGAGGTGGCCCAGAGCACGCCGCTCACCTCCCGAGGACGTTTCGATCGGGTTTAGCGCTCACCGTGGTATCGGAGGTGTGGTCAGCCCGCGCCGAAGGATTCGATGCGCACGACCGGCTCGCCCGTCGCATCGGAGGCCGCGAGGTCGACGCTGCCGATGATCGCGAAGTCGTGATTGCCGTCGGGGTCCTCGATGATCTGACGCAGGCGCCACACGGCGGGGTCGGCGCGATCGATCACCAGCAGCGCTGGCGAGCGTCCCTCGGCGCCGGTGTCGATCGACTCGTACTCGTCCCAGTAGGTGCCGAGCGCGTCATGCCAGTCATCGGCGGTCATCGCCGGGCGCGCGGGCGGGTCAGTCAGCGCGGCATTGGCGGCATCGAGGTCGCCCAGGGCATCGGATCGATCGTGCGCGGCGAGCTGGACCCGCTGGAACAGGGCGTTGCGGACCATTCGGGTGAAGGCCCGCTCGTTGCCGGTGACTGGCCGCGCGGCCGGCCTGGGTTCTCCGTCGGCGATGCGCTGGGCGGTGTCGGGATCGGTCAGCGCCTCCCACTCGTCCAGCAGGCTGGAGTCGGTCTGGCGGACCGTCTCGCCGAGCCAGTCCACGATCTCGTCCAGCTCGTCGGTCTTCATCGATTCAGGCACGGTGCGCCGCAGCGCGCGGTAGGCGTCTGAGAGGTAGCGCAGGACGAGGCCCTCGGAGCGCGAAAGGCCGTAGTGGGCAATGAACTCGGTGAAGGTTCGCCCCTGCTCGTACATGTCACGCACGACGGACTTCGGTGAGAGGTCGGACTCACGCACCCACGGATGCTTCACGCGATACGAGTCGAACGCCTGACGCAACCCTTCATCGAGCGGCTTCGGGTAGGTGACCTCCTCAAGCAGCTCCATCCGCTCCTCATACTCGATGCCGTCGGCCTTCATCGCGGCGACGGCTTCCCCTTTTGCCTTGTTGGCCTGCGCCATCAGCACCGGGACGGGGTCGTCGAGGATCGCCTCCACCACGCTGAGGACATCGAGCGGATCGCGCTCGGATTCCTGCCCCAGCAGCTCCAGCGCCTGCAGCGCGAAGGACGCCAGCGGCTGATTCAGCGCGAAGTTCTCCTGGAGGTCAACCGCCAGCGCGAGCGTGCGGCCCTCAGCGTCGGGCTCGGGCAGCCAGGCCAGCACCCCGGCGGCAACGAGCTCGTCGCCCAGCGCCTGGGCCTGTTCGTAGAGGCGCTGACGACCACGCTCATCCTCGTGGTTGTCTGTGAGCAGCTCCTGCATCGTCTCCACAGCGTCGCCCGGTTGGTTGACGACGTTGAGGATCATCGCGTGATCGACGCGCATGCGGCTGACGAGCGGCTCGGGCTGGGCGTCACGCAAGCGATCGAAGGTCTCCTCGGTCCAGCTGACCTCGCCCTCGGGCGCCTTCCTGGGCTGCAGCTTCCTGCCCTTCTCGGCCGCCTTGGCCGCCGCGCGGGCACGCTCGATCACGTGCTCGGGCGCCTGCACGATCACGGTGCCGGCGGTGTCAAACCCGGCGCGACCCGCGCGGCCGGCGATCTGGTGAAACTCGCGCGCCTTGAGTAGCCGATGGCGGGTGCCGTCGAACTTCGCCAGCCCGGTGAAGACAACCGTGCGGATCGGAACGTTGATGCCGACACCGAGCGTGTCGGTCCCGCAGATCACCTTCAGCCTGCCGGTCTGCGCAAGCCGTTCGACCAAACGCCGGTAGCGCGGCAGCATGCCGGCGTGGTGCACGCCGATCCCGCCGCGCACCAAGCGAGACAATGCCCGGCCAAACCCGGCGGTGAAGCGAAAGCCGCCGATCGCCTCGGCGATAGCGTCCCGCTCCTCGCGCGTGCATAGCTTGGCCGAGAGCAACGCGTTCGCACGCTCGGTCGCTGAGGCCTGAGTGAAGTGCACGACGTAGATCGGCGCCTGGTCCTCAGCCACGAGCCGTTCCAGCAACTCGTGCAGCGGGTCGAGCGACCAGCCGAAGCTGAGCGGAACCGGGCGCTCGGCATCGTCCACCACCGCCGTCTCGCGGCCGGTTCGGCGGGTGAGGTCCCGGGTGATCTTGGAGACGTCGCCGAGCGTGGCCGACATCAGCACGAACTGCGCGTGAGGAAGGCAGAGCAGCGGGACCTGCCACGCCCACCCGCGCTGACCGTCGGCGTAGAAGTGAAACTCGTCCATCACGACCTGGCCGACATCGGACGCCGCGCCGCCGCGCAGCGCAATGTTCGCCAGCACCTCGGCGGTGCAGCAGATGATCGGCGCCTCGGCGTTGACCGCGCCGTCGCCGGTGACCATGCCGACGTTGATCGCGCCGAAGATGCGACACAGGTCGAAGAACTTCTCGGACACGAGCGCCTTGATCGGCGCCGTGTAATAGGTCCTCTTCCCAGTCGCCAGCGCGGCGAAGTGCGCCGCGACCGCGACCATCGATTTGCCCGAGCCGGTCGGTGTCGCAAGCACCACGTTGCGCTCATCGAAGAGCTCGATCGCCGCCTCCTCCTGGTGGGGGTAGAGCGCCAGGCCGCGCTCGGCGGCCCATTCGACGAACGCGTCGTAGAGCGTGTCGGCGCTGACGTCCTGTGGGAGTGCGTCGGCGAGGTTCATCGTTCGACCCGCCACGGTAGCCCGGTCATTGGTGGCGCGACGATCGGATGGCAGCCGACGGCGCGGATGCGCAGGGACAAATGGACCGGGCGGTCGTTCTGCTCGAGCGCCGATCGCGCCGGCCATCCGTCGATCACCCGACCGCCGGTGATGACCGCGGCGTCTCGCCGCCCTGCTCAGCTCAAGGCGCGCACGACCGCGGTCGATATGAGCGAGGTGCGGATACGCGACATTCGAGCCAGCACCCGGTTCTTCGCGGCGTTGGGAGTGCTGATCGGGGCGCTGGCAGCAATGTTCGTGCTCGGGCTCAGCGGACTGGCGGCAGTGGATCGCGCCAACCGCCAGGTGTTCCAGGACAACTTTCTGACCGCCGAGACGACCAACCGGGTCGCGACCTCCCTCGGACGCGCGGAGACCCTCAGCCTGGAGATCATCCAGACCAGCAACCAGACGAGGGCCGAAACACAGCGCGTCCTCCTGGATCAGACAGTGATCCCCGGCGTGAACGCAAGCATCCGCGCGCTGGTTCGTTTCCACGTCGGAGATCCTGCCGCCGAGCACGCGCAGATCTCGCGGATTCTCAGTGCATGGCGCGCATTTCTCCCGCTGGTCGGTCACGCACCGTTGGCCTCAGGAACCGCCGTGTCTGCGTCGTCGCGGTCCGCCGCGGCCCTTCAGGTCCAACGGCGGCTGGACCCTCTCATTGCGTCCGTGTCTGCCCGCCAGAGAATCGAGATCGACGCGGCCGCTGCCGCGCACAGCAGCGCCCAACACACCTACCAGGTCAGCCGACTCTGGCTCATGGCGGCGGCAGTGATCGCCCTGCTGGCCGCGGCAACCATGATCCGCGCCGGATTGACGCTCAAACGGCTACTCACCGATCAGGCAGAGGCTCAGCACCACGGCGAAAGCGCCAGCGAATACATCGACACCCTCCAGGCCACTGAGAACGAGGGCGAAGCCCAAGAGCTCTTGCGCCGCCAAATCCAGCGCACCCAAACCGGCACCCGCGCCGTCGTCCTCGGACGCAACAACAGCGCGGACCGCCTCGAAGCCAGAACCGCCCTGACTGAGCTTGGGGAGCTCCGAGAACCGCTGGAGCACGCCACACCACGGTCGTGCCTCGCGGTCCGGTTCGCGCGCAGCCACATCGAGGGCGGGCTCCGACCACCACTGACCAGTTGCGAGCTCTGCGGCTGCCTTCCCAGTGTCTCGACCTGTGAGCCGCTGCTCGTCGGCGGTGAAGTCATCGGATCGGTGCTCGTCGCGCACGACGCGCCGCCTGATCAGCGCACCAGCCAACGCATCCGCGAAACCGTCGCTCAAGCCGCGCCCGTGCTCGGCAACCTGCGCAACCTCGCGATTGCTGAGCTGCGCGCCGCGACCGATCGCCTTACCGGTCTGCCCAACCAGCGCGCCGTCCAGGACACCCTGAAACGGATGGTCGCGCAAGCCTCGCGAACGATCACACCGCTCACCGCAATCCTGGTCGATCTCGACCATTTCAAGGAGATCAACGACCTGTACGGCCACGACCGGGGCGACGAGCTGCTCGCCGCCGTCGGCGTCGCCCTCCGCAACGCCGTCCGAGACTCAGACTTCGTCGGCCGCTATGGCGGCGAGGAATTCCTGATTCTCCTGCCCTCGACCGACACCGACGGCGCGCTCCAAGTCGCCGAAGCCGCGCGCGTCGCGATCTCCGCCATCCGCGTCGTCACCATCGACCGACGCGTGACCGCCAGTGCAGGCGTCGCGACCCTCCCCCAGGATGCCGGCGACTCCGTCACCCTGTTTCGAGCTGCCGACCGTGCCCTCTACGCCGCCAAAAACGCCGGCCGCAACCGCGTCCACACAACCAGCGGCCAACCACCGGTCATCCACACCCCACCCGCACCCGCCGACCAATCTTCGTCCTCCGGCGCGCCGTGGCGGGCGTCCGAGTAACCGCGTCGGCGGGTTAACCGGGGCGTCGGCCGGACGGCGGTTGGGGCCCGTTTGCCGCCGGGAGCAGGGAGGCTGGCCGGTGTGGTGGACCTGGAGATACGTCTGGGGAGCCGCAGGGGCTTCCCAGCTGCCGCTGGCGCAGCCTCGGTGTTCGCTGCGCGAGGCCGAGGTGACCGCCCGATCGTTGCTCCGCACCGTGGGGGCGGTGCCCGTAGGCTCTGACCTTCGATGCCTTCTGTTCGTAAGCGCCACGCCGTGCAGCTGTTTCGCGGGCTCCCGGACCGGTATGACCGGGTGGGGGCGGTGATGAGTTTTGGTCAGGATCCCCGGTGGCGCGGCGCGCTGGTCGACTTCATCGAGCCGCGGGCGGGGATGCGGATCCTCGACGTGGCGACCGGCACCGGGATGGTTGCGTTCGCGCTCGCCGCTCGGGGCGCCGAGGTTGTGGGGTTAGATCAGAGCCAGGCGATGCTCGGCGGTGCGCGGGCCCGGCTGGAGCACACCCCCGAGCTCAGCGGCCGGTTGTCGTTCGTGCTCGGAGAGGCGGAGTCGTTGCCGTTCACCGACGGGGAGTTCGACGCGCTGTCGTTCACCTATCTGCTGCGCTACGTCGACGACCGGTCGGCGACGATGCGCGAGCTGGCACGCGTGGTAAGACCGGGCGGTCGCATCGGGATGGTCGAGTTCGGAATACCCGCCGACCCGACGCTGCGAACGCTCTGGCGAATCCACACCCGGGTCGGGTTGCCGCTGCTCGGGCGCGCCGTGTCGAAGGAGTGGTACGACGTCGGTCGGTTCCTGGGCCCGAGCATCGAACAGTTCCACACGGCGGAGCGGGACCTCCCCGGGCTGTGGCGCGACGCCGGAATCGACGCAGCTAGTCAACAGGAGCTGAGCTTCGGCGCTGGCATCGTGGTGACAGGTGTTCGAAAGCCCGCGGCGCGCCCGTAGCCCCGCCCCTCCGCGTCCCGCGTTCTACGCGCTGTCCTCCGGCGGCTGGCGCGACCTGGTGACGATCCTGCATCCGCCCTACACGGCATGGCATCTCAGCTACGTGGCGATCGGCGCCGCGCTGGCGCCGACGTTCGTGCTCTGGCGCCTGGGCGCCACGCTCGGCGCCTTCTTCCTCGCGCTTGGCATCGCCTGCCACGCCCTGGATGAGCTGTCAGGGCGGCCGCTCCGAACGCGGCTATCACGAGCCACGCTGATCTGGCTGGCCGTGGTGGGACTGGCCAGCGCGGTAGCGATCGGGATCGCTGGCGTGCTGATCCTGTCGGCATGGCTGATCCCGCTCGTCGTCGTGGGGGCGTTCCTCGCGCTCGCCTACAACCTGGAGCTGTTCGGCGGCCGTTTTCACACCGACCTCTGCTTCGCGGTCGCGTGGGGCGGCTTCCCCGCGTTCACCGGCTGGTTCGTGGAGGCGCTGAACGTGCGAGTCGAAGCCATCCTGGTGGCGCTCGCCTGCTGCCTACTGAGCGGAGCGCAGCGCCAGCTCTCGAGCCCGGCACGAGAGCTACGCCGACGGACCATCTCCCTGGCCGGCCGTCAGACGCTCCGTGACGGCCAGGTGCTCGAACTCGACAACGACCGCGTGCTCGCCCCGCTGGAGGGGGCTCTGTCGGCACTGTGGAAGGCGATGGTCGTGCTCGCTGTGGCGCTGATCGTACGGCGGCTGTAGACCCTCAACCGCAACAGCCATCGAAACGGCCAAAGGACCCCGCAACCCTCGGGCACCGCGACCAGCTCCCCGCAGGGACCGCCTGAACCCCACCGATGTCCCTGACGTACAGCGCGCCGTCACCAAGGCGCTCGAACAATTGGGCTCCGAGGGGCAACAATCCTCAACGAGGCGATCGCTGGCGGTGAATCTGGTCAACGGGTGGCGGGCCGCGGTGGCCCCGTGGTTCCCACCGATGCCGCTCCGAGGAACCGTCGTTGCACCGGGACCCGGTGCGCGAGAAGATATGCGCGACGAGGGGAGGTTCAACGATGCACTACGACAACAAACCGGAACAGGGGATGCACGGCGCCGAGGCGGTCGCACACTTCCTCGAGCGGAAACACGCTTCCTTTGAGCTGATTGACCACTACGCCACATATGCCGCGAGGGAGGAGGCGAGCGCAGCGGGCAGCGCGGCTCCTCGGATGGCCAAGACGGTAGTGCTGTACGACACCGACGGCTACCGGATCGCGATCATCCCCGCCTCGGAGCGTGTTGATCTCGACAAGGCACGAGAGGTGTTCGGCGCAAGCGCCGACATGCGGCTCGCGACTGAGGACGAGATCACGCGGGATTTCCCGGCTTTCGATCCTGGCGCTCTGCCTCCGTTCCGAGGGCTGCTTGGAACGCCGGAGGTGCTCGATACCCGCCTGCTGCACTTCCACAGGATCCTTTGCAGCGCCGGCGACCATCTCCATACCCTCAAGATCTCGGTCGAAGAGGTCCAGCGAGTGGGCGAACCGGCCGTGGCGGACGTCTGCGTCGGAACGCCGGCCGAACCCTGAGGCAATCCCGAGCAGACGACGTCCGCACCCCGGCGTCCAGATGATCGCGGCGGAGGGGCTACCTCCTGGCGCGCGACACGAAATGATGCCCGACCCCCGACCGCCGCGGCGAGCACCGCCAAGCTCGGGGGCGGCTCACGAGCACAGGCAGGCTCACATTCGATTGCCATCCGAACCGCGAGGCGGTCGAGCGGACGGGCGACCTAGACTGCTGGCCGTGGATACCGCCGCTCGCAGCCTGGCTCATTGGAGCGAGGAGGGCCGAGCCGAAATGGACGCCTTTTACGCTCTCGCGCGTCGGGACTACGAGCGCCTGGCTCGAGGATTCATCGATCACTCGGCATGGCTTCGGCGCGTTGCCGATGGACGCCCACAGATCACGCTGCTCGATGTCGCGTGCGGCTCGGGCAAATTCCCCGAGGCGCTCCTGGAGTTCGGCGGCGTCGGCGCGTTGGCCGGTGAGCTGCAGATCGACTACGACCTGCTCGACCCGTCGCCCTTCTCGCTGTCGGAGGCCGCGCTCGCTCTCCGTCCGCCGTTCGTCAAGGCCGCTGCTCACCAAACCCTGGTGGAGCAGCTCGACGACAGCGTCGGACCGTTCGATGTCGTCTGGGCGACCCACGCCCTCTACGCCCTGACGCCCGTCGCGGTGCGCCCAGCGGCCGCACGCATCCTCGCCGCGGTTGCGCCCGGTGGCGCGCTGCTCATCGCGCAAGGCAGCCGTGACGGCCATTACCTGCGCTTCTACCGCCACTTCCTCGACGACTTCCGCGACGGACAGGGCACCATGTACGCCGCCGCAGAGGATCTCGCCGAGGCGCTCCGCGCGATGGGCGCCGACCCTGGCGTGGTCCGGCTGTCCTACGACCACACCATCCCGTTACACGACACCGTCACCGTCGAGGGCTACCTCCAGCGATGCGCCTTTGACGGTTCCGTCTCGCTGCCCGAGATGATCGCAAGTTCACACCTCGGCCCCTACCTTCATGATTGTCGTGACGAGGATCAGGGCGTCTGGCGGTTTCACCAAGACGTCGACGTGCTCCTCCTTGGCCCTGCTTTCGACGGCTTGCTCGACTGACCCTGTCGCTGCTGACCGAGCGTCCGCGAACGTCGATGCGCGAGTTGAAGAGCGAGCGCCGGCGGAGCGTCGTGGGTCAGAGTCTTGGGTCTACGGGTTCGCTCTCGAGTGCGAGGACGCCGAAGACGCATTCGTGGACTCGGTAGAGCGGCTGCCGGGTCACGAACCGGGTCAGGCCTTCGACCCCGAGTCCGAATTCACGGACCGCCAGGCCGCGCTTGCGGGAGAGGTTGCGTGACCGCAGGCGTTCGATCTGGCCCGGGTCGACGTATTCAGGGCCGTAGATGATCCGCAGGTACTCGCGACCGCGGCATTTGATCCCGGGCTGAGCCAGGCCCTTGCGGCCGCGGGCGGTGTAGTTGATCGGTTTGACGACCATCCCCTCGCCGCCGTCCTCGGTGAGGCGCTCCCACCAGTCGATCGCGGTGGCCTGGCTGACGTCGTCGGTGAGATCGACCGTGACTCGACCAGTTGCGGTGAGCCAGTCCGGGTCGGCCGCGACAAGCCGATCGATGCGTTCCAGGTGCCAGGGATGGTCCTGGTCATTGAAGACCGCGCCCTCGGCGGCGAGCAGATGAAACGGGGCGAGCCGGAGATCACCGATGCCGCTGACGGGACGGACGTAGCGGCGGTAGGCGTCGCGGTACTTGTCGGCGTGCTCGAGCCGGGTTTGTTCGGCTGTGATCAGCTTGCTGACGTCGAGTCCGCGCTCGCTGGCCTGCTCGAGCGTGGCCAGCGTCGCGGTGAGCCCCACGTGCGCGGCCGCGCCGACCGCCGCGTACTGGCGGCGGACGAGATCCATCGCCTTGGCAGACCAGGGCATCAGCTCGCAGTCCAGCGCCAGCCAGCTGGTCGAGAGCTCATCCCAGAGACCCGCTGCGTCGGCGGCGGCGCGGACCCGGTTGACGGCTGCCTCCATGTCGTCGTCCCCGTCGAAGAACGGACGGCCGGTGCGGGTGTGGATCATCCCGGTCTGCCCGGTGTCGACGCCGAACCGGCCGTGGGCGGTCTGCTCGTCTCGGCAGACGATGACAACTGCACGAGAACCCATGTGTTTCTCCTCGCAGATCACCTCGGTCACACCCTCACGGCGATATTCGGCAAATGCGTCCTCTGGGTGCTCGAGCAGGTCGGCCCGTTGCGAGGTCGCGGAGGGCGCCATCGTCGGCGGCAGGTAGATCAGCCAGCGTGGGTCGGTCGCAAAGCGGCTCATCACCTCCAGCGCGGCGGCGGCGTTCTCCTCCCGGATCGTGACCGTCCGGACCAAGTCGGTCTCGACGATCCGCTTGCCGGCGACATCCTCGATGTCGAGCACGAACGCCGGCCGGTCCTCGGCGGCCGGCTCGGCGGAAGGCAGCGGCCGGACCGGCTCGTAGTAGGTCGACTGCGCGGGGACCGATACGAGCTCGCGCTCGGGCCACCGCAGCGCGGTCAGCCGCCCGCCGAACACGCAACCGGTGTCGATGTCGATCGTGTCGTTGACCCATTCTGGCTCGGTGACCGGGGTATGGCCGTAGACAACCGCCGCCCCGCCGCGGTAGTCGCGTGCCCACTCGCGGCGGACCGGCAGCCCGAACTCGTCGGTCTCACCGGTGGTCTCGCCGAACAGCGCAAAGTCACGAACGCGGCTCGAGGAGCGGCCCTGATAGCTCTGTTTCATCCCGGCGTGCGCCACAACGAGCCGGCCGTCGTCAAGGACCACATGGCTGACCAGCCGATCGAGGAAATCCCTCACCTCGTCGCGGAACGCCTCAGGTTCGGACTCGAGTTGCGCGAGCGTCTCGGCGAGCCCGTGGCTGATCTGCACGTCGCGGCCCTTGAGCTTGCGCACGAGCTTGACGTCGTGATTGCCCGGCAGGCAGATCGCTGTGCCGGCCGCTGCCATCGCCATCACCAGTCGCAGCACCGCCGGCGAGCTCGGCCCGCGGTCCACGTAGTCGCCGACGAACACCGCACACCGCCTATCTGGCGGTGTCACCGTGACCTCGTCATCGGCAACCGTGTAGCCGAGCCGTCTGAGCAGGGCGACGAGTTCGGCGTGGCATCCGTGGACATCCCCGAAGATGTCGAACGGCCCGTGCTCGGTCCGTCGATCGGTCCACAACGGCGTGCGGACGATCTCGGCCGCGGCCACCTCATCGGGGGAACGCAGCACATGCACGCGACGGAAGCCCTCGCGCTGCAGACCCCGCAGAGACTTATGGAGCTGAGAGATCTGCTGTCGCACGACATGCGCGCCGAACTCCCGGTCCGGGCGACCGCGGTTGCGCTCCCGGCAGATCGACTCCGGGAGATCGAGGACGATCGCCGCCGGGAACAGGTCGTGCTGCTTGGCCAGTTCGATCAGCGACCTCCGGGCATTGCGCTGCACGTTGGTCGCGTCGATCACGGTGAACCGCGGCTGCGCCAGCCGGCGGGAGGCGATGAACTGCAGGACCGCGAACGCGTCAGGTGTCGCGGCCTGGTCGTTCACGTCGTCGGCGACCAACCCGCGGCAGAAGTCCGAGGAGATCACCTCGGTCGGCAGGAAGTGCTCTCGTGCGAACGAGCTCTTCCCAGATCCCGACGCTCCGATCAACACCACCAGGCTCGGATCCGGCAGGTCGAGCTTCATCGCGCGAACACCGCCATCTGGGTCGCCGAACCGACCTCCGGGTCCTCGTCGCCGACCGGCCGATAGCGAATCGAATAGCCGTGACGCTCCGCAACCCGGTCACCCCAGCGGGCGAACTGCGCACGACTCCACTCAAAACGGTGATCGGTGTGACGGAAGCTCCCCGCGGGCAGCGTCTCCCAGCGCTGGTTGTACTCGGCGTTGGGAGTGGTGACCACGACCGTCCCGGGACGCGCGGTGCCGAACACATTCTGTTCGAGTGCACTCAGCCGTGGGGGATCGAGGTGCTCGATCACCTCCATCAGGACCGCCGCATCAAAGCCCTCCAGCCGCCGGTCGCGATAGGTCAACGCGCCCTGCAGCAGCTCGATCCGCCGCCGCTGGCTGTCATGCAACTCGTCGAGGTTGAGCCGCCGAGCGGCCTGCTGCAGCGCATGTGCTGAGACGTCCATTCCGACGATCCGCTCATACCGGCCCGCCATCAGACGAGTGAGCAGCGCGCCGGAGCCACACCCGAGATCCAGAACGCGTCGTGCACCGGACTGCTCGAGAGCGGTTGCGACTGCCGTCAGCCGGTGTTCGCGCAGCGGCGTGTGCGCTGCCGGCTCGGTGCTGGAATCGAGCTCGTCGGACACCGGCGCGGCCACGTCGAGCTGCTCCAACGCGGGAAAGAACAATCGCGCCTGGTTCTTGAGGTATCGGCGCACGATCACCTCACGCTCGGGATGGATGGTGAGCCATCCCTCGCCCCGGTGCACCAGCTTCTCGATCTCCGCGTCGTCGACCCAGTAGTGCTTGTCGTCGTCGAGCACTGGCATCAGGACGTACAGATGCGTCAACAGGTCAGCCAGCCGGCAGTTGGCCGACAGCCGCAGCCCGACATATGGGCTTGCACCCCAGTCCGGATGGTCCGGATCGAGCTCGATCGGCTCGACCTCCACCGCGTAACCGAGCGGCTCGAACAGTCGCCGCACCTCATCCTCGCCACCTCGCGCCGGCACGACCGGAAGCCACGCCTCGAGCGGGATCCGGGAGCCGGCCAGCTCCTCGTGACCGTTGCAGGTTCCTGCCATCGCGCTCTTGAACACCGTCACCAGCGCCACCGACATGAACGAGGAGGCGGCGTAGGGCCGATCGTTGACGTATTCGGCCAACGCGAAGCCGCCCGACCGACCACCCCGCCGCACCAATCCCACCGGATCGATATCCACCAGCAGCGCCGCGGTGCACCGCGCCTCACCCGCCTCGGGATAGAACACCCGCGCCTTCCCGAACGGCAAGGCGAACGACTGCACCCGATCTGGGTGCTTGTGCAACAGAAACCCAAGATCCGTCGCCGGACGATGCGTCGTCGAGAGGGTCAGAAGCACGCGTTGAGGCTACCCACGAGGTCGACCACAGCCGCTCGGGTTCGTCGGCGACGCCGAGGCGAACTTGGCTGTGTATGACGGGCGCACATGGTGTGAGCCGATCGAGCTCCGTGCGGAGCTCGATCGGCGGTGGGTTTCGTCGGGTGCGTCCTGACGTGAGAGCTCAGGACAGCCTGTCACCGGCGCACACCGTCGCCATGCCTGACCTTCACCAGGCGGGCGTGAGGAGCTCGGTGCGGTGGGCCTGGGCCCAGTCGGAGAAGCTACGTGATGGGCGCCTCGTGACGGCGGCGATGTCGTCTGTCGGTGTGGCGTTATACGGCTCCAAGGTGGAGCGGAATTGCTCGATGACGGCATGCGCGAGATCCTCGGGCATGCCGTAGGACAGCAGCTGCGCGGCCATGTCGGCCGGGTCGGCTTCTGCGTAGCGCAGCTCGCGGTCCAGCACCCGGCTGAGGATCGCGACCTGGTCTGGGGGGCTGAGCGGTGCGGGGCCGGCGAGCTCGTAGACGCGGTGGTCGTGACCATCCTGGGCGAGGCAGGCCGCGGCGACCGCAGCGATGTCCGCGGGGTCAACGACAGCCGCCCGGCCGGCCGCGAACGGGGCGTGCACGACCTGATCGGTCGTGATCATCGGCGCCCAGTTGAGCGCGTTGGACATGAACGCGGTGGGCCGCAGGAACGTCCACGCGATGCCGCTGTCGCGGATCGCTTGCTCGCTGTCCCGGTGGCCGCTCGTGATGAGGTCGGTGGCGCCGTGTCCAACACCGAGCACGGACAGCTTGACGATCCGCTTCACGCCCGCTCGCAGCGCCGCGGCGACGAGCCGCTCACCGTGTGCGGCGATGCTGAGCCCGTCGGTGAGCAGGAACACCGCGTCCACACCGTTGAGCGCGGGCGCCAGATCGCTGTCACCGAGATCGGCGACGACCTTCTCGGTGCCGTCGGGGAAAGCCGCGTCAGGATTCCGGGTGAGGACCCGTAGGTGGCCGGCCTGCTCGGGGAGGAGTGCGGTGATGAGTTCCGATCCGACGTGGCCGGTGGCTCCGGTGATCAAGATCATGAGTTTGGTCCTTTGTGTGAGGTCGTTTTTTGGGGTGGGTTCGGGGGTTGGCGCAGCTCCCGCGGGCGGGAGCTGCGCCACGCGGCGACGTGGTGGGTCAGCCGACTTCGTCTGGCGCCGGTGAGCGTGGGATCGACTGAGGCGCTCAGCCCGCCGCGGCGGGAACGGCCGCACTATCTGCGCCGGCGGCCTCGCCGGCGCGGGCGGCCTTCGAGTGCTGGTGGCTGTCGTCCGAGGAGATCAGCACGGCCGCGACGAGCGCTGCGGCGACGGCGAGGCCGGCGCCGACGAGGAACGCCCGGTCAAAGCCTTTGGTCAGTGCCACGGCGGAGCTGTGGACCCCGGCGTTGAACAGGCTCTGGGTGCGGCTGTTGGCGATTGTCGCGAGGATTGCGAGCCCAAGCGCGCCGCCGATCTGCTGGGAGGTGTTGATCAGACCGGAGGCCAGGCCCGCTTCGTGTGGCTTGGTTCCGGTCACGGCGGCGATCGTCACGGGCACGAACGCCAGTCCGAATCCGACGCCGGCGAGCAGCGACGGGCCGAGGATGTCCGCGGCGAACGAGCCGCCTGTCGCCGGCACGTGTGAGAACCACAGCAGGCCACCGGCGACAAGCAGTAGGCCGGCGATCAGGGGTGCCTTGAAGCCGACGCGGGTGACGAGCTGGGAGGCCACCCCGGCCGCGATGACGATCCCCACCGCCAACGGTAGATAGGCGAGGCCGGTCGTGATCGGCGAGTAGCCGAGCACGTCCTGGAGGTAGAGCGAGATGAAGAAGAACATCGAGAACAGCGACATGCCGATCAGCAGTCCGACGACGTTGGCGCCGCGCAGCGTCCGCAGCCTGAAGATCGAGAACGGCATCAGCGGGTCGCGCTGGCGCGCCTCGATCGCCACGAACGCGATCAGCAGCACGGCGGCGGCGGCCAGGCAGACGATCGTCCGGGTCGCCCCCCAGCCAACGTTGACCGCGTCGACGACGGCATAGACGAGCAGCGCCAGCCCGCCGGTGACGGCGACCGCCCCGGGGACGTCGAAGGAGTTGCCGGCCTCCTCGCGGCGGCTCTCGCCGAGCGTGCGGGGGGCGAGCGCGGCGGCGATCAGCCCGATCGGGACGTTGACGAACAGAACCCAGCGCCAGTTCAGTCCGCTGGTCAGGATCCCGCCGAGCAGCACCCCGGCGGCGCCTCCGGCGCCCGCCACCGCGCCCCAGATGCCGAGCGCGCGGTTGCGCTCGGCCCCGTCGGCGAAGGTGGTGGTGATGATCGACAGCGCGGCGGGGGAGACGATCGCGGCGCCCAGGCCCTGGATCGCCCGGGCGGCGATCAGCCACGTCTCAGACTGCGCCAGTCCGCCGGCCAGCGAGGCCAGCGAGAAGACGACGAGACCGAGCATGAACATCCGGCGGCGCCCCAGCAGGTCCGCCATCCGCCCGCCCAGCAGCAGGAAGCCGCCGAACGTCAGCGTGTAGGCGTTCACCACCCAGGTGAGGTCATCGCGGGAGAAGTGCAGCGCACTCCCGATCGACGGCAGCGCGACGTTGACGATCGAGGCGTCGATCACGATCACGAACTGGGTCATCGCCAGCAGCACGAGCGCGAGATTCTTGGTGCGGGACGTGGGCGAGCTCACAGGCTCATCCCCAGCATCCGGCCCAGACCCGAGAGCGATGCGAAGGCAACGCGCTGAACGCGCGACATGCGGATCGCCGTTGGGTGGGCTTGGAAGAGCATCGCCACGTAGATCACCTGTCGCGGGCTGTGCGGCACTCCTGCGCCCATCCTGCCGGTCGAGGCCAGCAACGCCATGTCGCGGTAGAACCCCTCATAGTCGACGGCGGGGCGATGGCGATTGATGAACCTGACCGGCTCATCGTGAGTGTTTCGGAGGGTGTGCCGGTGGCCGGGGGCCACGGCGGCGAGCTCTCCCACACCATACGTACGCCAGGTACCATCGAGCTTGACGTCAAGTCGGCCCTCGACGATCTCAAAACTCTCTTCGGCGTTGGCGTGCACGTGCACGGGCGGGCTGGGTTGGTGGGGACCGAGCCAGCCGTTGACCTCGAGCAGCTCGCCATCGGTCTCCTCGGCGGTGCGCACGATCTCCCACCACATGTCCATCCCCGGGCGGAAGTCGATGTGCCGAGTCGCAGCAGGGCGGTCTACAGGGTGAGGGGAGGCGGTATTCACAGAAGCTCCATTCAGGTCGTTGGTTCTTTATTGGCAATCTCCGGTCCAGCGCCGGTCGCCAGACAGCGGATCCCCAGCAGCTCCAGGCCGAGCGCCTCGAGCTGGTGGATGACGCCGTACAGCGCGCTCTGGTCCGGGAGCGAGCCGGTGAGCAACGTGTCCTGCGCGCGGCTGGACGCGGCCAGCGTTGGGAACGCCTGCATCAGTGTCGGGCCGATTGACCCGCGGACGCGGATCTCGTAGCACCGCGGCTGGCGATCGGGGACCGCTCTCTCGTTGGCTGGCATGGGATCAGAGTCGCTGTCCGGGGGGTGAGCGCACATCGCATCGTCCGGGTGATTTCCGACGAACCGGTGGGACGGCGCAGGGTGCAACCATGTGTGCCGTGGCCGACCCGCGAGCAGCCGACGAACACTCCGACTCCGGCGCACGGATATGGTTGGTCCCGCGGCCCGGCCTGTTTGAGTTGTTGGGAGCGGCGCGGCGGGTGGTTCAGGTGTCGGCACCGGCGGGCAGTGGGAAGACGTTCCTGTTGCGCTCCTGGATCGCCGCGGAGGGTCTCAGCAAGCGCACAGCGTGGGTGTCGGTGGCACGTCAGGAGCACGATCCGCAGGTGTTCTGGCTCTCCGTTCTCGATTCGCTGCGCCAGACCGGTGCCGGCTCTGAACGCGTGCGGGAGCTGACAGCCGCCCCTGATCTGGATGGCGCGAACGTCGTCGGACGGTTGCTCGAAGATCTGAGCTCGCTCCGGGAGCCGCTGTGGCTGGTGATCGACGACCTGCACGAGCTCCAGGCCGACGAGGTCAGCCGCAACATCGAGCTGCTGCTCGAGACCGCCCCGCCTGAGCTGCGATTCGTGCTGTTGACACGCCACGATCTGCGGCTGGGACTGCACCGCTTGCGTGTCGAGGGCGAGCTCACCGAGATCCGGGCCGAAGATCTTCGCTTCACGCTCGAGGAGTCGCGCGCGCTGCTGGAGGCAGTGGGGGTGCGGCTGTCCGACGGCGCGCTCGAGTCGCTGGTCACAACCACCGAAGGATGGGCGGCGGGCCTTCGCCTGGTGGCGTTGTCGCTCGCCCGCCACCCCGATCCCGAACGCTACGCGGTCAGCTTCTCGGGCCGCGATCGGGCGGTGGCCGACTATCTGCTCGCAGAGGTGCTCGAGCGCCAGCCGGCGGAGGTCAGGCAACTGCTGCTGCGAACCTCGCTGCTGGAGCGGGTCAGCGGGCCGCTCGCTGACCGGCTGACGGGAGGCTCGGGGTCCTACGGGATCCTGGCCGGGCTCGAGGACGCGGGCGCGTTCGTGGCCGCCGTCGATCCGGAGCGAACCTGGTTTCGCTACCACCACCTGTTCAGGGACCTGCTTGCGCTCGAGCTGCAGCGGACCGCCCCGCAGGAAGTGCCCGGCGCTGCATACGGCCGCCGCCGAGTGGTGGGCCGAACACGGGTATCCGGTCGAGGCGATTCGCCACGCGCAGGCGGCCGAGAACTGGGGCTTGGCGGCGCGGCTGCTTGCAGACAATTGGTTCGGGTTGTACTTCGACGGACGGCTCGCCACTCGCGGCGAGCTTCTGTCTGGGTTTCCCGCCGGCGTGGTCGCAGCGGATCCCGAGCTGGTGGTGCTCGCCGCGGCCGACAAGCGGGCGGCGGGGTCACTGGAGGAGACCGAGCGGTATCTGGGCTTGGCGGCGCGGATGCCGGCGTCGGTGATCGAAGACCGTCGCGAGCGCTTTACGATCGCGCTTGCGTTCGAGCGACTTCGAACTCGCTCGGGCCCGCAACGACCTTCGGGCCGTTGCCGAGGAGGCACAGCGACTGCTCGCCTCAACCGAGGCCACGGAATTCGGCCTCGGCGAGGAGGTGCGCACAAGAGTGTTGACCGACCTCGGGATCGCCGAGATGTGGGCCGGTCGACTGGAGGACTCCGAGCGCCACCTCGAGCACGGGCTGGAGGAGGCCCGGCGGATCTCCATACCGATGCTCGAGCTGCACGCGCTGGCACACCGGGCGCTCCTGAGCGTCTTTCGCTCTCGGCGAGCCGGTGGAGCAGCGCGCCATGCAGGCGATCGAGTTGGCCCGCAGGCACGGTTGGGAGGAGACCGCACCAGCGACTGCGGCCGCGTACGTCGCGCTCGGCGGGGCGACGGTCTGGCGCGGGCGGCTCGGAGAGGCAGAGTCGTGGCTGGACCTGGCCGAACGCGTCCTCGGGCACGACACCCAACCGACCGCGGCGATGATGCACGCGACACGGGGGTTCTTGGCGTGCGCGCGTGGCCAGCACGCGGAGGCGGCGGCAGCCTATCGGGACGCCGAGCGGATGGAGAGGCTGCTTGTCATGCCGCACATGTTCACGGCGCGCGTGCAAGCGCTCAAGCTCCGGATGCTCGTCCGCCTGGGCGAGACCGAACAGGTGGAGCGAGCCCTCGCGGAGATGGACGAGGAGGTTCGCGAAACGAGCCAGATGCGGGTCGTACTCGCGGCGCTGAGATCTACGCCCGCGACGATCCCGAGGCCGCCGTGGGCATCCTCGCACCCCTCCTCGACGGACTCGACCCCGGCCGATGGCTCCGGTCTGGGAAATCGAGGCGTTGCTGCTGGAGGCGATCGCGCGCGACGCGCTTCGCGATCCCGGAGCGGCGTCGCGCGCCTCGAGCGCGCGCTCGACGTCGCCGAGCCCGGCGGCCTGCTGCTTCCGTTCCTGCTCTACCCGACCGCCGAGCTGCTGCAGCGCCAGGCGCGACTTCGGACCACTCACGCCTCGCTGATCGCCGAGATCCTGAACCTGCTCTCCGGACACACTCCGGCCGCCCGGCCCGACGACGCCGCGCCGCTCCAGGAACCCCTCTCCAAGAGCGAGCTGCGCGTGCTGCGCTACCTGCCGACCAACCTCCCGGCGCCGGAAATCGCGGCCGAGCTGTTCGTGTCGCTGAACACGATCAGGACCCACTTGCGCAACGTGTACGCCAAGCTCGGCGTGCACAGCCGCGCAGACGCGGTGAAGCGAGCGCGCGAGCTCGGCCTGCTATCGCCCTCCTCGCTCAAGCGCTGACCCGGATCGCCGCCAGGCGGACCTCGCGTGGGGCTCAGACCCTCCATCCGGACGACCTGATCCGCTCCAACCGGACCGGTCCACTGAGCGAGCGAGCCCTGCTCACAAGCCCCGCGATTGCCGTCATACGGAGGTCGCATACTCCGCGGTTCTCCTCGCGCGCCTGCGATGCGACTGGAGGGTCTGCACCCCGGACTGTCCGATGGAGCAGGCAATCCCCGCCAGCGACGGCCGGCGCGGCTCAACGACAGGCGCCGCCTGACCACCGTCCCCGGTAACGATCGCGCTCGCATTGCTGTCGGCGCTGTCCTACGGCGTCTCTGACTATGTCGCGGGCGTGATGAGCCGCGCGTGGGACTCGCGCCTGGTGACCGCTGCGGCTCAGCTGATCGGGATCATCCTCACCATCCCGGCGGTTGGCCTTGTGTCCCGCCAGTCCGCAGCAGACCCAAACCAGCATGCGACCGCGGGCATCGTCTGCGGCCTGACGGCTGGGGCCGGATTCGGTCTGCTCTTCGTGGCCCTGGACCAGGCAGGATCGCACCATGGCGCGTGGCCACTGCTCCCCGGACAAGGCGTATCGCTGATCTTGGTCGCGCCGTTCGCTCGGCGGCGCCCACCGAGCAGGCATGCCGAGCTCCAAGACGCTCGCGATGACCATCATCGCCGGCGTCCTCAGCGGCGCGGCAAACCTCCTATTCCTCCTCGCCACCCGCCACGGCGAACTTGCCATCGTCGGGGTACTCAGCTCCCTGTACCCCGCGGGCACCGTCCTCATCGCACGACTGCGGCTCAAAGAGCGATGGAGCCCGTCTCAGAGGCTCGGCATGTTGACCTCGCTAATCGCCGTCGTCCTCGTCTCGATCTAACGAACACCACCGCGGTTTCTGTACACAGGCCATCTGCATACCCGGCACGCACGCCAGCGCCCTCACCTAGGGACAAACGTCACTTACGCACTTGCGTGGATCCGCTCGTCATGGTGGACGCTGAGGCGAGGGACGACCCATCGCCGGCGATCGTGGGATCGCATTCGTGCCCGAGCCCTCCGGCCCGAAAGGCGAGTCCTTCAGTCGCGAAGTGTTCGCCGGATCCCAGCCGCGCGCGCTATTGCCTATGCCCGGAGAGGCTGATTCGGACCAGTCACGCGTAGTCGTCGGGCAGGTACCGCGGCTCGCCGCAGACGCGCCGCACCATCGGCTCGAACGTCGATAGCGGCTCGGACTGGTAACTCGGATCGAAGCAGTTCTGGTCATAGCGCTCGCAGAAATCGACGGTCGCGGCGTAGTACTCGTGGCCGGCCCAGCGATCGCGGACGTTGCGATCCATGTCGTAGTGGTGACCGTAGTAGTAGAGCTGGAACGCGCCGTGGTGAGCGCAGATCCAGACAAGCTCGGGTCGGACGAACGGACGCAGGATCGCGCCGGTCATCTCGGAATGAGTGTGCGGCGCCAGGGAGTCGCCAATGTCGTGCAGCAACGCCATCACCACGTACTCCTCATCGCGCCCGTCGCGCAGCGCCCGGGTCGCGCTCTGCAACGAATGCTCATACCGCGTCACCTGATAGCCGGAGAGGCTGAACTGCAGCTCCTGCACAGCCGCGAGCAGACGGTCAGGCAGCGCCTGGCAGAAGCGCTCCTCGGCAGCGGCCAGCAGCTCGTAATCCTGGCGCGTGCCATCGGCCATCTGGGTGAACGAGACCACTTGGTCGTGCATTCCAACCTCCGCGAGTGTTTGCCTACAGAGCGTGTGAGCCAAATCCCCGAGATCGACTCCCATGGGTATCACTGGATTATCCGAGGAGCCTGCGAGATCCGTGCAGGAGCGATCATGCCAGGCAGTGACGCCCACGTTCGCGGGCCGACGCAGCGCACGGCGACAGGGGATGTCCTGGAGCACAGTGTGGGGCTAACCGTTGACGCGCGCGACCGCCATGAGGTGGCTGGCGGCGCCGAGCATGTCGGGCTCCGCCTCGATCAGGCGTGCGGCGGCCAGCATGGCGGCTCGCCTGGCGGGATCCTGCCAGCGTGCCTCCAGGTCAGAGATGAGAAAGCCGGGTCCTTCGATGCCGAGAATGTCGACGTGCTCAAACCCGGCGGCGTTGACCTCATGCTCAAGCAGGCGCGGGGCGTGAAAGAACGCAGTCGTGAACAGCCCGGCGGGACTTCCGTCAAAGATCCCAGTGCGGACGGCGCGTTCGACGATCGCCATCACGTCGGGCTCGTGCAGGCGATCCAGGCGCACCAGCAGGTCCTGCAACGCAGCGGATCGCGAGATCGCGGTGGCGATCAGCAGACCGCCGGGCCTGAGCACACGGTGGGCCTCCGCCAGCGCTTGGCACCGCTCGCCGGCTTCGAGCAGGTGGTAGAGCGGACCCATCAGCAGCACGACATCAACCGAACGATCTGGCTGTAAGAGCTGACGCGCGTCGCCGAGCTCGGCGCGAAGCGACAGGGCGCGTGCCTGGTCGACGTGAAGCGCGACTGGGTCGACCAACTGGACACGATCGCCGCGATCCTGCAGCCACAACGCGTACGTGCCGGGGCCACCGCCGACATCCAGGACATCCAGGGGCGCCGGCTTCAGGTAGCGACAGATCAACTCGATCGTCCGGGCAAACTCCAGCGGGCCGCCCGTGCGAGCTTCGGAGAGCCGCTGGGCTTCACGCCCCTGCTCGTAATAAGACGCGATCTCGGGCCGAAGCTCCACGACCGTCGATCTAACCAGAACGACCATGCCGGCGGTGGAGATCGGTTGGCGGCTTGACCCCGGCCATTGGGGGCAGGGCTACGCGACCGAGGGCGCGACCGCGGCGCTTGAAGAGGCGTTCTTGACGTTGCAGCTGACCGAGGTGTGTTCGGCGCCGCAGAGCATCAATCCACCTTCAGCGCGTGTGGCGCAGCGGATCGGGATGACCTATGAGCGGACCGCATCGCTGCAGGCCACCGATGCGCGAGGCGCATCGACGTCGACCTTTACTGGGTCACTCGTGAGCACTGGCTCGCACAGAGCTGAGACGAACATCTCGTCACTCGTATACGTCCGTGCGCTGTCTGGCGGTCACCGGTGATGGTCACGATTGATTCCGCGTCCTGCACGTCGCTGACGGCGATTGTCGCGGTCGTTCCGCTGGCGGCCAGCCTGTGTGCACCGTCCGGACCAGCGGACAGAAGCCCGTCAGGAGCGCGCTGACCAGGGGTGATGCGGTACAGCGAATCAACGGGGTGCGCTGGGGCGTGAGAGGTGTTCGGGATAGCCACTCTCGATCGATTTGCGAGCCAGAGCCCGCTGTGGTTGGCGGCGAGGAGCGCTCTGATGATCTCGGGCATGCGCCAGCGCTGCAGGACCGCGCCGGCCCGCTCGGAGACCCGAAGCAGCTCAGCCCGGTGCCGTGGGGGTTGGTCGGATGGGCGAGTGGGTTAGAGATCCACAAAGAGCCATCGCCGTGGAGCCATGCCCTCACAGTCCGAACGTTCCTGCCAGCTGGTCACGACCGGCCCGAACGTGTATCCGTCGCGGGCGCTGCGCTCGGCACGCTGGGATAAGCTCCGTCCCCGTGATCCGTTGCGTCAAGAGAGCCCCGACCCTGAGCGGGATCGTCCGCTCGAGCTCCGCTGGCTGATGACGGTGCTTGACAGTTTCCGCCTCGACGGCAAAGTCGCCGTCGTCACCGGCGGTAATCGCGGTCTCGGCTATGCGTTTGTGCGTGCGTTGCGCGAAGCAGGCGCGCGAGTGGTCATCGCGGCCCGTGACCAGGCGCGGTCTGAGGACGTCGCTCTCGAGTTGGGCGCCATCGCCGTGGCCACGGACGTCACCAGCCGGGAGAGCGTGGTGGCCATGCTGGAGAAGGTGTCCGAGCAGCTCGGACCTGTTGATGTGCTGGTTAATAACGCCGGCGTGGCGTTGCATGGTGCGGCGCTGGACGTGTCTGAGGAGCAGTGGCGCACGGTTTGGGATGTCAATGTGGACGGGCTCTGGAACTGCAGCCGCATTGTCGGAGAGCAGATGGTCCGGCGCGGCAGCGGTGCAATCGTGAACATCGGGTCCATGTCGGCACTGATCGTCAACCGCCCGCAGATGCAGCCGGCCTACAACGCCTCCAAGGCTGCTGTGCACCACCTCACGAGGTCGCTGGCGGCCGAGTGGGCGCCGTTCGGAGTTCGCGTCAACGCGCTTGCTCCGGGATACGTCAAGACGGAGATGTCGCCGGTCGACCAGCCGGAGTTCCGGCGGCACTGGATCGAGGACGCGCCGATGCAACGCTACGCGTTGCCAGAGGAACTCGGCCCGTCGGTGGTGTATCTCGCCAGCGATGCGTCGAGCTTTGTCACCGGCTCCGTGCTCGTCATCGACGGGGGCTACACGCTGTGGTAAGCCATCCGGGCGGCGCCTGACGCCCGAACCGGGGACGCAGCCGGCAACCGGCTATAACCTGGCCGACCGTGGTCGAGATACACCGACACACTGATCCTGAGAAGCTCGCAGCTGAACTTCAGGCCCTGAGCCCGTTGGTGGCCGAACTCAATGCTAAACCCCTCACATCTCGGTATCGCGAGTTCGTGGGCGCCGGCGAGTACTACCTCGCCCTTGAGGTGTCAGCCGGACCGGGATCGAGGCGTCGGACGACGCCGAGTGGGCGGTGGGCATCGCGTGTGAGCATGGGGAGATTTCCATTCGGCGTGCCGCCGGCATTGACGGCGGGCTGGCCGATGACTCAGAGCTGCCGGCCCTGCTGATCGACGCCCAGCTGGAGAGAGCCGATCTCGACGGTGGTGAGATCTGCCGACTCAGAAGCAGTTTCGGTCGGCGCGCCCGTCGGTCGTCAAACGGTCGCCGACCCCACGGTGAGCCGGTGTGACGGCACGTTCATCACCGCTGACGCCCGCTTTGCTCACGCGGCCTGGCGAAATCTGCACGCCTACGTGTCGACGCCAGGAGATCCAGCGTCGACACGCAGGGATGTAGATTCGCCGGATGAGCGATCCCGTGCTGCTTCGCCACGCAGTTCGCGTGCTATTGGTCGATGACGCGGATCGCGTGCTTCTCTTCCGCGCGGTGAATCCGGCGACGGGAGTTGCGTTCTGGTTTCCGCCGGGCGGTGCGGTTGAGCCCGGTGAGGACGTCGAGAGCGCCGCGCAGCGTGAGCTGCGTGAGGAGACGGGCCGGTCTGACATCGAGCTCGGCGCTGAGATCTGGCACCGTCGTCATCTCTTCAGCTGGCGCGATGCGCGCTATGACCAGCGGGAGCGATGGTTCCTTGCGCGAACGGCGAGGTTTGATCCAGACCTGGCTGGGGTCACCGAGAAAAGACCGATCTGGCGGGCTGGCGATGGTGGACGCTTGGCGAGCTCGAGACCACGACTGACCAGCTCACCCCCCGCGAACTACCCCGGCATCTCAGCGACCTGCTGCGAGAAGGTCCCCCCAGCACGCCGATCACCGTTGGCGTCTGAAGACGGTTGCCGTCGTCCAGGGTGAACAACGAGCTCATCACGAAATCCAGGACCTTCGTCGACCGGGCCTGGCGTTTCACGCGGGAGCATTCGTCCGCAGCGGCTCAGATGCCGGGGCGGCGGGCCCTCCCCGCAGCGGGTGATGGTCAACCGCGCGTCGCTCGTTGTCGCGAAGCCGCGGCTCGTAATGGGCGAAAAATACCTTGGCGACGAGCTCGCGGCGGCTGTTGACAGCTGTCTTCTGGAAGATCGTCTTCAGGTGCTGCTGAACAGTGTGCGGCGAGATCTGGAGCGTTCGGGCGATCTCGGTCGTGGCAAGGCCGCCGAGGACGCTCCGGGCGATGTCCTGCTCGCGGGCGGTTAGGCCATAAGCGGCCATCAAGAGTGGTGAGATCCGGGCCGGGTGAGCCGGCTCGACGATCACGGCGACGCGGCGGCGGCTGTCGGTCTGGAGCAGCGCGCCGTGGAGGGCGACCCAGCGACCCGTCCGCGCGAGCACGCGGGCGAAGGCGATCTCGCTCGGTCGGGCGGGATTGGTCCCTTTCAGAGCGCGGCCCGCGACTGAGATAACCGACTGGGGCAGCCGATCAGGTCCCGTCTCGCCTCCGGGCAGTTCCCGCAGCCAGCGCTCGACGCCCGGAGTCAGTGAGTCGACCTCCAGACGCTCATCGAGGACGACGAGCCCCGGCGCCTCGGGTTGCTCGGGCTCACTGGCCTCTCCGACCAGCAGGCCCCGCCGCGCCCCCTCGGCGAGATGCGGAGCCAGCGCCGTCAGTAGCTCTCGCTCCTCGGCGTCGAACGCCGCCTGGCCAGGCGCGCGATATAGGGCGAGAACGCCCCACACTTCCCCGGTCCGCGCGCGCAGCGGGAGGAGCAGTTCCTGCTCGCCCCCGTAGGGCTGGATGAACTGCCGCCACCGGGGGCTACTGGAGGGGTCGCCTCCCGTGGCCTCGTGAAGCGTCGAGAGCGCCGCGCCGCCCTGGGAGACATCAGCCAGTTTGTGGCAATCCTCAACGCGATACTCGTGGGCGAGCCACTCCGGTGGCAGCTCGGGAATCATCCCGTGGTCGTAGTGACTGGTCACGAGCAGGGACGCCGGATCGAGTGTGTACCAGCACGGCGTGATGTGGTGCGGGATCGCGGGACCCAGCGCGTCTCGCGCCTCCTTCCAGAAGCCGACGAGGTCAAGTCCACTCGACGCCGCCCGCGCGACGCGCTCGATTGCCCGTTCCTTCGCGTACCAGCGCACCGCCCCGACTCTACGGGCCGCCCAGCGACCCGGCAATGCCACAAAGCTGGTATCGCCAGAGCGGTGGGTCGCCCATAGCTTTGCCGCCACACAACTCACTCACGCGATGTGGCGCCGGAAAATGGCACGCGGTCACGGCCGCTCCATCGCCGACCCGTATGGAGGGCAACACAATGAACCAGACAGCAACTCAGGCCGAGGTGGAAGTTGCCCGCGCCGGCGAGGGCGACGCTCGTTGGTGGTGGGGCAACCTTGCCGAGATCCGGCTCGAAGGCGACAAGACGAACGGTGGGCTCACCGTGATCGAGCTGACCCTGGCGCCCGGTCGCATGACCCCCCCGCACGTCCACCACCGCGAGGAGGAGACGTTCCTCGTCACCAAGGGACACCTGACATTCCAGATCGGAGAGCAGACAGTCGAGGCGGAGCCGGGCGATCTCGTGGTCGGTCCACGCGATATCCCCCACCGCTTCAAAGCCGGACAAGACGGAGCGACCGTCCTCTTCCTGCTGACACCATCAGGGCTGGAAGGGCTCGTCCGCGAACAGAGCGTGCCGGCCGCGCGGCGCGAGCCACCGGCACCCCACGACGTGCCGGCGCCCGACCTGGCCCGAATGGGCGAGGTCGCCGAACGCTATGGCTGCGAACTACTGATGTAGTTCAGCGTCGCGAAAGAGGACGTCACTCGCCGAGGAGTTGTGTCCTGCCATTCGACCGAGACCGCCAGCTTGCGCATGCGAAGCCGCCCTCGAGCGCCTCCTCTGTCCGCCTCTCGGCGAAAGCCGTGTCTCTGAGCCTGGCAGTCCGCACTATCGCGTGGGTGTGCTGCCGCACCGCGAGCGGACGAGCGCTGTGGCAGCGAAGCGCTCGTCCGGCCTCGCGACCCCGGGCGACGGGCGGACGGTGATGGTGGAGACTGCGTGACCGGATTCGCAGCAAAGTGCGGCGCTGCGATTTCGGGACGGGTCCTCGGTGAAGCGCGCACGTGGCTTAGGCCGCCGCTGCCGCAAGCAGTCGTCGCGGTCGACCCAGCCTCTGGGGGTTGCTTAGCCACCACCCTGGACGCGTTCCAGCGCTGAGAGTGCGACACGACCGACAAGCCAGCGCATTCGAGCGCCTACATCTCGTTGCTGCCCTCGCCTGGGCCGGCTGAGTCGCCTGGTTCAGGCGTCGGGAAGTCCCAGTGTCCGCTGCCAGATGACGAGGAGACGCTGTTGCACTGGGATCAGGTCGGCTCGGTTGCGCGCCGTCATCAGCGCGTGGCTGAACGCGCGTTCGTTGAGCAGCGCGAGCATGCTGATCAGTGCCTCGGCGGCGGTCCGGTCATCTCGTTCGGGCGCTGTGCCATGCGCGAGCAGCAGCTCGGTGCACCGCTCATTGATCCCGTCCATGGCGGTTGTCATTCGAGCTTCGAGCGCGGGCATTCTTGCTGCGAGCGCGATCGCGGCGGACATCGTCGCCCGATGCTTCCACCACGCGTCAGCGGCCGCCGTAATCGCCGCGGCAAGCCGCTGCCCCGGCGGTCCGGGCGCGCGTAGAGCGGCGTCCAGACCAGCCGCGATCTGTGCCTGGGTGGCGTCGATCACGCTGGCCAACAGGGCATCCTTCGACTCGAAGTAGAAGTAGAAGGTGGGACGCGAAACCCCTGCTGCGGCGGCGAGTTGGGACACCGACGCCTGTTCGAAGCGGTCCTGCACCATCAGCTGGCGGGCGGTGGCCATCAGTTGGCGCTCGCGCGAGTCCCCTTTGGGCTGCGGGGTGGAGCGGCGGCGAAGCGACGGGCTGCTCATGAGCACACCGTAGCGAGTCAACACCTGTCGAGGATATTCTCGACAGGTGTTGACTTTCCTGGCGTGGTCCTGAAGGATGGACCGATGTCGACCAGCAACCCGCCCGCCGCCTGCCCGCACCTCGCCGCCTACAACCCACTCGCTCCCGACGAGCTGCTGGACCCGTATCCGACCTATGCGATCGCACGGGAGCACGCGCCGGTGTTTCGCGCGGAGACCATGGGCCTGTGGTTCATCACCCGCTATGAGGACGTGGTCACCGCACTGCGCGACACCGAGACCTTCTCATCGCAGATGGCGGGCGAGACTCTCGCCGACGGCGTTCCCGGCGCACTCCGGCCCAAGTTGGACCGCGTCCTCGCCGGGGGTGTGCCTGATGACTCGCGGTTTCTGGCGATCACCGACGCGCCCGCTCACAATGTACGGCGCAAGCTGGCGCAGCAGGCGTTCACACCGCGGCGGGTGGCCGCTCTCGCGCAGCTCATCCAGACGCGCACCGAGCAACTCTGCAACGACTTCGGAGCCGAGGAACGAGTCGACCTCATGGACGCGTTTACCTACCCGCTCACGACCTCGGTGATCGCGGGGATCATCGGCCTCGACGAGGTGCACGCAGCCCAGATGCGCGTGGTCTCCGAGGATCTGCTCGTCGTCAACTCCCCCGGCGGGCGTGAGCTTGACCCAGCCGAGGCCGAAGCCTTCATCGCTCGCATCGCACGCATCAGCGCGCTGCACACCGACATCGCACACGAGCTCAAAGCGCGCCGGGACGCCCCGCGAGACGATCTGCTCTCGGCACTGGCGACGTCGACGCTGAACGACGGCACCCAGCTGGAGGACGAAGACATCCTCGCCATCACCGCCGAGCTGATCCTGGCCGGCACCGACACCACAGCCAACCTCATCGCCCACGCCGTGCTCTACCTCTCCCCCGACCACGAACGGTGGCGCCAACTTGCCCACGACAACGACCTGACCCAGGCAGTCATAGAAGAGACCCTCCGACGGCGCGGATCCTCCAAAGGACTATTCCGCATCACCACACGGGAGGTAGAGATCGGCGGTACAGCCATCCCCAAGGGCGCGATCGTCCAACTGCTGTATGGCTCAGCCAACCACGACTCAGCGCAATTCCCCGACCCTGAGACGTTCACCCTCGATCGCCCAGGAATCGACCGCCACCTCGCCTTCGGGCGCGGCACCCACTTCTGCCTCGGCGCCCCACTGGCACGCCTGGAAACCCGAGTGGCTCTCCAGACGCTCAGCCGCCGCTTCCCCAACCTCAAGGTCCCACCCCAGAACCTCACCTACATCCCAGCGATAAGCACCCACACCCTGGCGACCCTCACCATCACCACGACGTAGGCTGACCGACATCCACGCCTCAGTCCCGGTACAGGAGTGAGGCGCTGCCCGGGCGCGAGCGCCTTCACGACCAGCGCTCGGCCGCCGCGGACCCCGCCGGCCACCGCGTTGCCGCGATCTGGATCACCGGCGCGCGTTCCGCTGTAAGGTACTCGGCGCTTTCGGGTTGTGCCGGAGACTGTTGGCGCACTATCAGGTCCGTGCGCCGCTCAACCCCGTTCAGCTGGCTGCTGGGTTGGCAGGCGGGTCCAGTCGAGGTGGTCAAGCCGCACCCCGACGTCCCAGAGCTCAAGGCCTTGAGTGCGGTCCATGGCGTGAACCTGGACCCGGTGGATGTAGCCGTCCTCTCCGAGCCAGACCTCTGGCCGAAGCACGTCCGGATCGGCAGACCACAGCGAGGGCAGCGTCGCCGACGCGTGGCGAGCCTCGAGATCTGGTGTCAGCCGCCGGCATGGGACGCCGCGCAGCATCTCCGTGCCGCTCTCGCGGGCGTCATGCATCCCGTCGAGCAGGTCGAGCAACCGCAGAGGCACCGCCGACCTGTCCTTGTCACGCGTCAGGGAGGAGAGCGATCGCCCGGGAGCCCCACCCCGAAGCTCGCCATTGGCATATATCTGGGCATAAGGCCCGAACAGCATGTAGCGGCGGGCGCGGAAGTCGATGACGCCCTCGGTGATCTTCGCTGACGCCTGAAGCTGCACAAACCAACGAGCGAAGCTCCTCATTGGATGGCGTGCCACACCGATCGGCTGATCGAACCCCGACGGGAGGGGTTGTTCACCGATCTGCAGCTCGATCCGTGCGCTCCCGGCATCGCGCGTACGCGCAATTGCAGTCGCGATCATCCGTCGTTACCCAGCCGGCTCGCAACGCTTGCCATATCAGGATCGCTGTCGAACACCCGCACCTGGATCTTCCCACTCGATCGTCCAGCTCCTCTCAAAGAAGAACGCGTTGACATCGTCGTAGGTCTCAACCCGATTGGTCACGGCATCATGCATCTTCTGCTCATCGGCGTCGGTCGAGATCAGGTAACCGTCACCATCCGCGCTGCCGTCGAGCACCTCGACGAAGCGGCCCACCTCCACACCCTCAACAACCTCGCCAACCATTTCCAACGGCGGATTCGCTGCCATGAGTGAGGTCTACCGAGGACTCGCAGCTGACGCAACAGCTCTCGTCACGATGCGGGCGTCGGGACTGGACTCCTCAGAAATCGGAAAGGCAAGCGCCCGACGGGCCCCCGCCCACCGGCTCGCGGGAGCGGTTCACCTGCCTGACCCGCGTCGAGGCGCCCTGCGGCCCGGCTGCCGGTCGGCAGACGGGCGAGCCGTCGTGGCGGGTTCACGAGTTCAGCCGCGTGAGAGCATCGTGAGGGAGCCGGTGGGTCGACGCGTACCGCGGTGAATGAACGCGCGGATCGCGGTAGAACGGCGGCCGCCTACAGATCGCCGCCGGGCGGTTCGTCGGGCGCCGGATCGACCGAGTTCATGGTGCTCGGGTGGCGTCCAAGCAGTCGCAGGAACGCTGCGCCGGCCGGCGAAGGCTCACGGTCGAGCGGGGTAACCAGTATCAGTTCGCGCGGGATGGCAGGGTCCGTCGCAACGCCGGTCGCGCGGCCACCCGCCATTTGGATCGCGGCAGGCGGCAGCAGTGAGACGCCTAGTCCGAGCGAGACGAGTTCGACGAGCTCAGGCAGGGCGTCGACCTCACAGGCGATCTGACGCTGCAGCCCGACCGCGTGACACGCGCGGTCGATGCGTGCCCGCAGCGCGGAGTCCGGGCGGTACTCGACGAACTCGTGGTCGGCGAGATCACTCAGGCGGACGCGAGTGCGGTGCGCGAGGGGACCATCCGCGGCGACGGCGAGTGCCAGGGGCTCAGTGGCGATCGTCCTGGCCTGCACCCGGTGACGTTGCGGTCCGAGCGGAGAGTCGACAATCGCGAGGTCGATCTCCCCGTCTGCGGTGCGTCGCACGAGTTCGGGAGCGCCGACGTGATGGAGCCTGAGCGTGACAGCCGGATGCGCGCGGTGGAAGCGGGCGATCAGCCCGGGTAGGTTGATCTGGCCAAGTGTCTGGATGGCACCGATTGCCAGGTGTCCGCGCACCAGTGCGCGGACGGCGGCAACTGCATCCCGGGCGTCCTCGGCGGCAACGACCGCCCGTCTGGCGGCCGGAAGCAGCGCCCGTCCGGCTTCGGTCAGCTGCACCTGCCGAGTGCTTCGCACGAACAGGTCGCTGCCAAGCTCGCGCTCAAGCGAGCGGATCGAGCTGGACAGGCTCGACTGCGTGAGGTGGACCCGCGCCGCGGCGCGGGTGAAGTGACGTTCCTCGGCAACTGCGACGAAGTGCGTGAGCTGTCGGAGCTCCATTCAGTGATGCTATCGCTCAGTCCGATTGCGACTATCGGTTGGACGAATGTGCCGTTCGGGCCAAGACTGCATTCATGACTGATCTCAACGACGCCATTCCCCATGCCCGCACATCGCCGGCCACACCTCCGACGGCAGCCCGGTCATTGCGGATCAGCCGCGATGAGCTTCCGGGCGCGCCTGAGGCCTATCGGTTCATCGGCGCCGACCACGGCGGGCTGCCGGTCTCGCTGTTCCTCCTCGACGGCAGACCCGGCGCAGGCCCGCTGCTTCACCGCCACCCCTACGCGGAGGTGTTCGTCATCCACGCCGGAGAGGCGCGCTTCGAGATCGACGGCGCCCGACTGATGGCGAGCGCGGGAGACGTCCTCATCGCCCCCGCGAGGAGCGCGCATCGCTTCACCAATACCGGGGAGCGGCAGCTGCGGGTCACCGCGATCCACACCGCGCCGGAGATGGACACCGAATGGCTCCAGCCGACGAGGGGCCCCAGGGGCCAGGCATGCTGAGCGACGTCGGATCCACGCTCGCCGCACTCATTGCCCTTGCCATCATCCTGATGGGCGTGCGCTATCTCCTGGCCCCGAGTCCGGCTGCCGCTGGGTTCGGCATTCCGCGCGCCCGCGGCACCGGGGCGCCTGACCGCGCATGGCTCGCCGTCAAGGCCGCGCGGGACATCGCCATCGGTCTCGCCGTGGTCGCCCTCCTGATCAATGGCGCACACCGGCAGCTCGGTTACCTGATGCTCGCCGTCGCGACGATCCCCATCGCCGACGGCACGATCGTCCTGCGCACCGGCGGACCGAAGGCGACCGCGTTCGGGGTCCACTGGGTCACCGCAGCAGTCATGCTCACCGTCGCGGCGCTACTCATCTCCTGAACCCCAAATCACCTCTTCAATGACACGACCAGAGAGCTCGGACAATCACAACGCACGGGCCGCCATCGCCGATCGACGGCGTTCGCAGTGGCTGCTTCCCCTCGTTCCCGTCGCCATCGGGACTGTCATCCTCCTCGCCGCCGCGTTGACCGGGCACATCCTCAGTGGCGTCGAGTGGTTTGCGGCGCTCTGCGCCACCAGCGCGTTCTCGCGGGCCGCCGACCGGTTCGGAGCCGCCCGTCGCAGACGCCACCACGACGACAACGAGCGAGACGCGAGCATCAACATACGCGCGATGTCCATCGTCGGCACAGTTCTCGTCGTCGCGATCACGGGATGCGCCGTCTTCACTCTCGTACGCGGAGAGAGCACCATTACATATGCCGCGCTGCTCGCCGTCGGAGGGATCTCCTACACCGTCGCAACGCTGGCGTTGCGATACGGCAACCCGTGAGCGCCACCGCGATCCGCCGTCGGCGATCTGCCAAGCCAAGAGGACACCGGCGCCCCGACGGCGGGACCACCGCTCGCCACTCAGACGCGCTCAACGACGCCTCAGCAGCCAAGGAGAGGAACCTGTGACCACCGGCACCCTCCCGCCGCGCGGCGGGCTCATCGACGCGCTCCATGTCCCCGACCCAGCTCCCGACCTTGCCGACAAGCTCATGCTGTTCGGTCAGTTCGTCGGCTCCTGGGATCTGCAATGGCACGGCACCGACCCCGACGGAAATCCCGCCACGATGCGCGGCGAGCTGCACTTCGGCTGGGTCCTCGGCGGCCGAGCCGTGCAAGACATCTGGATCGTCCCCACGCGCGCTCACTCAGGCGAGGTGCGCCCGCCTCAGACCTTCCACGGCTCGACGATCCGCTTCTACGACCCCACGATCGACGCGTGGCGCTCGACATGGATAGAACCCGTCAACGGCCGCGTCCGCCGGTTCATCGGCCGACCCGAGCACGACGACATCGTCCTGATCAGCGACGAAGATGACCCACAGCTGCGCTGGCGCTTCACCCACATCACACCCGATTCCTTCCGCTGGCACGCGGAGGTCTCAGATGACGCCGGCGCCAGCTGGAGCTTTGACGAGGAGATACTCGCCAGCCGCGACACGCCGGGGTGAGCCTTCGGCCGAAGGTCCTGGGCCCCAAGGCGACCCGTCCCGTCGGCCAGCGCCTGGCGGCGCTCCTCCCGGGAGCGCAACCCGGCCGGCGGTATCCGCCGGGCGCGGGGACACGCAAGCCGTGAGCGATCGCCACTCCGCGGCGCTCGCACGATCCACACGGCAACGCCGTCGGCGACACAGGCGGAAAAGGATCCCCTACCCGAAGGTGCGGACCAGGTGGCCGACGTCGATCGCCGGTTCCCGAGTTGACAGATCCCGAGGTCGGTGGGTTCGGGGGGGTTGGGTGATCATCGTTCCTCCAGTACCGGGGTGAGAATGGGGATCTCGGCGTCGATCGAGATCTGAGGGGTGCGACGGATGAGCCAGGCAGGCATCCACCAGGTGCGCGGTCCGAGGAGCTGCAGGACCGACGGGAGCAGCAGGCTGCGCACCACGAACGCGTCGAGGAAGACGGCGCTGGCCATGCTGATCCCGAACAGCTTGACGTCGCGGTTGTCGCCCAGCGCGAAGGAGCCGAAGACGCTGATCATGATCGCGGCGGCCGCGGTGATCAGCCGGCCCGTGGTGCTCATGCCGTGATGAACGGCGGCGCTCGAGTCGCGACTGCGGACCCATTCCTCGTGGATCCGGCTGACGATGAACACCTCGTAGTCCATCGACAGCCCGAACACGATCGCGAACAGCACCTCGGGAATGAACGCTTCGATCGGGCCGGGGGTGACGCCGAGCACGCTGCCCAGCCATCCCCATTGGAAGACCGCGACGATCACGCCCAACGAGCCGCCGATCGACAGGAGGTTCATCACCACAGCCTGCAGCGGCACGATAAGTGAGCGGAACACCAGCGCGAGCAGAATCGCGGACAGGATCAGGACGATGCCGATGAACAGCGGCAGCTTGGTCGAGAGCACATGGCTGAAATCGACTGCCGAGGCGGTGGCCCCGCCGACCAGCACCCGAGGTGCGGTGGCGCGGTGCAGCTGAGGCAGCACGGCATCCCGGAGATGGTTGACCAGTCTCGTCGTCGCGGCGGACTGCGGCGATGAGCGAGGGTAGGCGTTGATCAGCGCGGTCGTGCCCGCGGGACTGATCTGCGCCGGCGCCACCGAGGCGATGTCGCGCTGTGCCCGCAGCGCGCCCGTCACCGCGGTCACCGCAGCGGTGTCGTCGCGGCGGGACAGACGCACGACCACCGACAGCGGGCCGTTGTGACCCGCTCCGAACCCGCGGGAGATCAGGTCATACGCATGCCGGGAGGTGAGGTTGGAGGCGTCGTTGCCGGCATCGCTGGTCCCCGAGCGCAGCGACAGCGCAGGGACCGCGAGGCCGAGCATCACGACCAGCCCCGCAAGCGCGCCACGCCACGGGTGACGAGCGATCGCGTGCGACCAGGTCAGCCACGCCCCGGAGAAGCGCGCAGAGGAGCGAGGTGACCGCAACGGCCGGTGAGAGCGGCGGCCGATTCGATCCCCGATGCGGGAGAGCAGCGCTGGTAGAACGGTCAGGGCTGCCGACAACGTGGTCAGAACCGCGAGGGCCGAGGCGATCGCCAGGCCGCTGAGCAGCCCCACTCCAAGCACGAGCTGACCGAGCAGCGCAAGGATCACGGTCACGCCGGCAAACAGCACAGCCCGGCCGGCGGTGTCCATTGCGTGAGTGACCGCATCGTCGACCGATTCGCCCTGCTGGCGGTTTTCGCGGAAGCGGGTGACGATGAACAGCGCATAGTCGATCCCGACCCCGAGGCCGATCATCGCAGCCAGCTCGGTGGCGAAATCGGGGATCTGGACGATGTGAGAGCCCAAACCGGCCAGGCTGCTGCCGATACCCAGCCCGAGCAAAGCGGTGATGATCGGCAGACCCATCGCGATGGACGACCCGAAGGTGATCAGCAGAATGATCATCGCGGCGAGCAGGCCGATGAGGGTCCCCGACCCCAACGAGGGCTTCTCGGCGTGCTCGATTGCCTGGCCGCCGAGCGCGACCTGCAGCGAGCTGGTGCGTGCAGTCTCGGCGGTCAGGATCACCGTGTTGATCGCCGCCACCGGGAGCGCGCGGGCTTGCCTGTCAAAGGTGACGGTGGCGAAGGCAACGGTGTGCCCAGGCGAGATCTGATGCCGTCCGGCTGACGCGTAGGGGCTTGCCACCGAGACCACGTGGGGAAGACGGCTCACCCGAGTCAGCGCGGACGCGATCCGGGCCCTGGTTGCGGCGGTGGTGATCGATCCGCTGGAGGTGGCGAACACGATCTGGTCCTGATCTCCGGCGCGTTGCGGGAAGTCGCGTTGAAGTTCGTTCACCGCGGCCTGGGATGGGGTACCGGGCAGCGTCAGGCTGTTCGAAAAGTCAGATCCGGCGCTCTTGAACGCTGCGACGGCGACCACCAGAACGAGTACCCACGCCAGCAGCACACGCCCGCGGTGGCGCGTCGTCCAAGCGGCGACGCGCGCCACCACTCCCAGCGGTCGGCCACGGCGTCGGGCATCGGTGCTCATCACGTTCGTACTCCCCAGTCGTCGGAATGGCGTGTCGGCGGAGGGTAGGTTCGGTCTCCGTCGGGGTGTTGTCGTGACTATACTGATCGTATAGTCCCTGATGTCAAGTCGTTTAGCGACTTCTTCGACTAGGGTGGGTTCTGAATGACAACAGCAACGCGTACCTACGGGCAGATGTGTCCGATCGCCCGCGCGCTTGATGTGGTGGGGGAGCGATGGTCGCTGCTGATCGTCCGCGAGCTCCTACTCGGCCCCAAGCGGTTCAAGGATCTGCTCGGTGAGTTGCCGGCGATGGGAACCAACCGGCTCTCTGACCGTCTCAAGACCCTCGAGGCTGACGGCGTCCTTGCCAAGACCACGCTCCCGCCGCCCGGTGAGGCTCAGGTCTACGTGCTCACCGACCTCGGCGAGCGATTGCGTCAACCGGTCGTTGGCCTCGCCCAATGGGGCGCTGGCCTCCCGCTCGACGACCGCCTCGACCCCGCGGGCGCCCGCGGGGTGTTGCTTGCCCTTGTCCGCTGCGCCACCGCGGCACCCCAGCTGATCGCCGACCTCCGCGAGATCTACGACTTCACCATCGGCCAAGAGCACTTCCACATCATCGTCGACCACGACCAGGCGCTCCCGCGATCCGGCCCGTCCCCAGTCAGCGCCGATGCCAGCGTGGTCTGCGACATCCAAACGCTGCTCATGCTCGACGCCGGCACGCTCACGTTGACACGAGCTCGGCGCGAACGCGGCGCGCACATCGAGGGCTCCCGTGACGCGATCGGTCGTGCGCTCGCGATCATGCGGCGATCCTGAGGATCCTCGCCTCGCGGAGTGCCCGTGCGAAGAAGATCCTCCGGCCGCCCCGGACGGTGGCTCGGCCGCGCACCGCAATCGCCCCGCCGGCGCAAAGCCCGGTGACTGCGTTTCCAAGCCCAACCGCGTGAATCCGCTGGCCGCCAGCCAGCGATCCGATTGCGTTTGGCTCGGCTGCCCGCGCCTGGGTCAGGAGGACGGCGGCGGTTCCCCCCAGTCAGGGATGAGTGGCCGCCATCCGTCTCCGGACGGCGCGGTCAATGATTGCCATCGCTTGCTCGCTGCTCAGCTCAGAGTCGATCAGCATCTGCTCGGCGAGCCCATCAAGGAGTGCCACGAGCTCGCGTGCGCACTCACGGGCGTCCACCGGGGGAAAGCAACCCTGCGCGATCCCGTCGGCGATGATCTCCTCCACCTCCTCGTAGGACTCCGCATAGCGCTCCAGCTGCCACTTGCGCAGCATCGGACTGCGCGCAGCCCGCGCCCAGCAGTCAAGCCAGATCCGCCACGTCGCGGGTGGATAGACCTCCGGGTCCAGGTAGGAACTGAGCGCCACGCACAGGCGTTCGAGCGGATCGGTGTACTCGGCGAGCACGATCGCCCGCCGACGCTCGAAGCGGTCCATCAATGCGCTGAGCACCTGGACGAGGATGTCGTCGACGCTCTCGAAGTGGTAGGTCAGGGTGCCGAGCGACACGCCGGCGGCGTTGGCGATCTCTCGAGCGCTCGTCGCTGAGAGCCCCTGCTTATCGATCAGGGACATCGCCGCGTCGACGATCATTGCTCGACGCACGAGCGGAGAGTGGCGAGCCGGCCGCGCTGGGCCGCTCACGAGCACGCCCCATCGGGGTGCGGAACCGAGACGCGCCCCAGCACGCCCTGCCCAGCGTTCTCCGGTGCGTCCACCTGGTCCTCTCCCGTGGTTCGAGGTCTGCGCGCATCGCGCCTAGCGACAGATCGCCGTCGACTGATAAGTGACGTTGTTGATCGTACATCGTACGAGAAACTTGTACAGCGCCTACTGAACGCGTTGACAGAAGGCAAGGACTCGCGGTATTGTCGCCGTCGCACGAACCGTACGCCCGTGCGAATAGCGAGGAGACTAATGAACACGATCGAGTACGCGGAGTACGACGGCCTCGGGCTGGCCGGACTGGTGGAGCGAGCCGAGGTGTCGCCACAGGAGTTGGCCGCAGTGGCGCTGGAGGCGCACGCGGCAACCGCGGCGGAACTGGGGGCGGTGATCGAGGTCTACGAGGCTGCCCGAAGCCGCCCGCTGGAGGCGTTCGCCGGCGGCCCGTTTCGCGGTGTGCCGTTCCTGGTCAAAGACGTCGGGAGCTTCGCCGGTCTGCGCACCGAGTTCTGCAGCCGCTTGGGCCAGGGCCGGACCGTCGACCACGACGATGCGTACGCCCAGATGATCAGGGGCTCCGGCGTGAACCTGGTCGGCCGGACCAGCACCCCGGAGTTTTCGATGGCCGCCTCCGCGGAGAACCGGCTCTATGGATCAACCTCCAACCCCTGGCGGAAGGGCTACAGCACGAACGGATCGTCGGGCGGCTCTGCGGCCGCGGTCGCCGCCGGGGTGGTCCCGATCGCCCACGCCTCAGACATCGGCGGGTCGACGCGGGGCCCGGCGGCCTGGTGCGGCACGGTCGGCCTTCACCCGTCCCGGGGACGGGTCTCGGCCGCTCCGGACGAGTCCGAGGACGGATATGGCATGTGCCAGAGCTCCGTGCTGACGCGCACGGTGCGGGACACGGCCGCCATGCTCGACTGCATCTCGGTACCGCAACCCGGCGATCCGTATGTGATCGCCGGGCCCCCGCGCCCGTATCTGGAGCACGTCGGCTGCAGTTCGCAGCGTCTGCGGATCGGCTTCTCCGCCGAGCCGCTTATGGATGCGCCCGTTGACCCCGAGGTGGCGGCCGCCGTGGAGCGCGTCGCCGGCGTGCTCGACGAGCTCGGACATGAGGTCGTGGCGGGCGCACCGGCGGTCGATCTTGCCGCGATCGATCGGGTGTGTCTCGACGTGTGGTTTCACGACTTCGATCGCTGGCTGGATGAGGTCGCTGCGGACACCGGTCGTGTGGTCGGGCCGGACACGGTCGAGGCGGCGACGCTGCGCTACTACCACTATGCGCGCGGCCAGCACCCGCGTCAGTTCCTCGACGCACTGGAGGAGATGAACGTGCTGCGGCGCCGGGTCGGTCAGTTCTTCGCCGCGGACGCGCACGACATCTGGTTGACGCCGACGTGCGCGCAGGTCGCACCGCCCAACGGAACCTTCTCGATGGACGTCGATCTGGCGCCGCTCGAGTTCATCACACAGGAGCAGCGATCACTTCAGTTCCTGTCGGTCTACAACGTCACCGGCCAGCCGGCGATCTCGCTGCCGCTGGCCCAGCACTCCAGCGGGCTCCCGATCGGCGTTCAGCTGGGTGCGCGACCTGCACAGGAGCATGTGCTGATCGAGCTCGCCTCGGCGCTGGAAGAGGCGCTGCCGTGGCGTGACCGGCGGCCGGAGCTGCACGTCTCGAACCTGGTGGGCCCGGTGGGAAACTCACCCCCCTCTCCCGGGGTGCGGCGCGCGGTGGAAGGGGGGTCGGTTTCGCGTCGCGTCTAGCTCTCAACCGCCGCGCGACTTGGACGGGCGTCGTGTTTGCCTCGCAGGCGGGCGGAGACGAGGCTGAACATCAGGTTGGCGGCCTCGGGATCGAACGGATGTAGCCGACCTCGTCGACGATCACCAAGGGCACGAACGACAGGCGCCGCAGCTCGGGCGGTCTTGACGCGACCCTCGCCGCCGCGGCTGATGCCTTCAGCGCACGGAAGAGGTGCGCGAACTCGGCGTGCTTGGTCATACGGCGCTCAGCCGGTCATAACGCGACAACGGCTGCGTCTGAGTTCGACCTGTCACTCGACCGTCGCGTCCAACCCGCGGCATCCAGCCGCGCCGTGGCCATCCGGCCGGCCTCAGGTCTCGCCCTGTTGTCGCCCGTAGACGAGCAGAATGACCAGGATGACCGCCCCGTACACGATGTCGCGGGCGTAGTTGGGCGCGTTCTCCGACAGCAGCACGCTGACCAGCGCGGTGAGCACGATCGCCCCCGCCACCGAGCCCAGGTAGTGCCCGCGCCCGCCCAGGATGTAGGTCCCGCCGACGACCACCGCGGCGATCGACTGGAACAGGTAGGGGTCGCCCATGCCGATCGTGGCCCCTCCGCCGAATCCAGCCAGCGCGATTCCCGCCATCGCGGCGAACAGTCCGCTGAGCGCGTACAGGGCGATCGTCACCAGTGTCACGTTGATCCCGGCGAGGTGCGAGACGCGCTGTGAGTTGCCGACGGCGTAGACGCGCCGCCCGAACGTGGTGAACGACAGCGTGAGCGAGACCACCACGATCACGACGATCCAGATCAGCAGGCTCGTGTCGATCCCGAGCGTCTTGCCCGTCATGGCGTTGATCAGCGCGGTCGGCGGCGGCTTGATGCAGCCGCCGCAGGTGAGCCCGTGGGTGACGCCGAGCGAGAGGCCCTGGATGATCCCGTTCATGCCCAGCGTCATCACCACCGCGGGCACCCCGAGCAGGGCGACGCCCAGCCCATTGACCAGTCCGCAGACGACGCCGAGGGCCAGCGCCACCACGATGCCGACGGCCAGGCCGCCGTCCGATCCGTTGGCAACCGCGACCATCACGATCGCCGCCGAATTGAGCACCCACGGGACCGACAGGTCAATGCCCCCGATGAGGATGACGAACGTCTGGCCGGCAGCCACCAGCCCCACGAAGGAGGAGACCTGCAGGACCTGCTGGATCCCGCTGGCGCTGGCGAAGCCGGGCTTGAGGATGTCGCCGATCACGAACAGGGCGATCGCGGCGGCGAAGCCGTAGACGATCTTGCGTCGATCGGGGTTCAGTGCCGTGCGCAGCGCGCTCGGCGGGCGCGGCGACTCCGTCGTGGAGCTCATCGTCGCCTCCTCACCAGCGCACGGCCGAGCAGCGTGCTGGCGCCCACCGCGAGGACCAGGAACAGCCCCTGGTAGAAGGGCTGGAACAGCGGATCGATGTTCGCGAAGAACAGCACGTCGACGAGCACGGTGAGCACGAACGCGCCGCAGATCGCCCCCACCGCACTGCCGCGACCTCCGAACAGCGACACACCCCCGATCACCGCCGCCGCGATCGAGGAGAGGGTGAACACGTCGCCGCCCGTCGCGTCACCGCCGGTGGTGGTGGTGGCCAGGGCGATCCCCGCCGCCGCCGCCATGACGCCGGCCAGCATGTAGACGATCACCTTGGTCCGCGCGACCGGCACCGAGTTGGCGCGCGCCGACGCCTCATCGTTGCCGATCGCGAAGATCTGCACACCGAGGCGCGAGCGCCGAAAGCCCGCCCAGGCCAGACCGAGCAGCACCACGTAGATCAGCGCAGTTGGCGCATTTGGGTTGAGGAGCAGACCGGTGTAGCCCCCGGCAACATGTCCCCCGGGCGATGGGAGCACCCACAGCGCGAGCCCCTGGAAGATCGACAGCGTGCCGAGCGTGACCAGGATCGGCTGGATCCGTCCGAAGGCGACCAGGAGCCCGTTGATGAGGCCCCCCGCCGCTCCCACGAGCAGGATGATGACCGTCCACAGGACCTCGCTGGCGAGGCCGCCCTGGAGCTTGAGCGCGGCCATCGAGTTGGTGAGGTCCATCATCCCGCCCACCGAGAGGTCGATCCCCCGGGTGAGGATGACGAGACTCTGCCCGACCCCGGCGAGCGACAGCGGAACCGCGTGGTCGGTGATCGAGGCGGCCTCGAACGTGCCCGGGAACGCGCTGGTCGATACCGCGTACAGCACGACGTAGACGACCAGCATCGCCACCAGCAGGACGGCCGCGACCGCGAGGGGCGCGTTCTGAGCCACGACCTGCCCGCGCCGCTGCGCGGTCGAGCGGTCCGGCGAGCGGGCGCCCACGGTCTCAAGCATGGGCTTCCTCATGGAACGAGGCGCCGATGATGTCCTCGGCGGGGATGCCCGGCCCCTCGAGCTCCTGCGCAACGGCGCCCTCGCGGAGCACCAGGACGCGGTGACAGAGGTGAGCGATCTCCTCCGTGTCCGAGGAATAGAACAGGATCGCCCGGCCTTCGGCCGCGAGGTCGGTGACGAGCTCGTAGATGTCCTGCTTGGTGGCCACGTCGACCCCGCGGGTCACGTCGTAGAGGAGCAGGATGCGCGAGTCGGCCAGCAGCCAGCGACCGAGCAGGACCTTCTGCTGGTTGCCGCCGCTGAGCGTGCCCACCGGCTGGCCGGGCCGACGGGCGTCGATGGCCAGGCGCTCGATCATCTCCCCCGCCGTCTTCCTCTCCCCCGCGGGCCGCAGGATCCCGGCTGCGGCGATCCGGCGCAGGATCGGCAGCGTGAGATTCTCACGCACCGTCATCGGCAGCAGCAACCCCTCGGCCTTGCGGTCTTGAGGGATGAACGCGATGCCGGCGCGGATGGCGTCGCGCGGGCTGTGCAGCCGGACCGATTTGCCGCGGATCTCGAGCTGTCCGCCGCCGGGCGTGAGGCCGAACAGGGCGTGGAAAAGCTCGCGCTGCCCCTGGCCCTCCAGCCCTCCGATCCCGAGGATCTCGCCGGCCCGGAGCCTCAGGTTCACGCCGTCCAGCCCGGGGGCCGTCAGGTTCTCGGCCTTCAGCAGGACCTCGTCCTCCGGCTTGCCCTCGGGCTCGGTGTATGCGGTCGACACCTCGCGGCCCGTCATCAGCGACACCGCATCCTCCTCGCTGAGCTTCTCACGCGTGCCCACATCGGTCCCGTTGCGGAAGACCGTGATCCGATCGGCCAGGTCGGTCACCTCGCTCCATCGATGTGAGGTGAACACGACGCTCGAGCCGTCATCCCGCAGGCGGCGGACGAGCCCGAAGAGCCATTCCACCTCTCGCTTGGCGAGCGCCGAGGTCGGCTCGTCGAGGATCAGGACAGCCGGTTTGCGCATGACCGCGCGGACGATCTCCACGAGCTGCTGCTGAGCGAGCGCAAGGTTCTCCACCAGCTCGCCGGCGTCGACCGACTCCACACCGTGCTCGGCGAGGAGCTCCTCCGCCGCTCCCGGGAGCGCCCGGCGCCGGATCAGCCCGCCGGCGCCGCGCGGCTCACGTCCCATCAGCAGGTTCTCGGCGACGGTCATGCGCGGGAGCAGAGTGAGCTCCTGGAACACGGTGGCCACACCGCGGCGCAGGGCGTCCTGCGGTGAGCGCAGCCTTGTCTGCTCGCCCTTGATCAGGATCCGCCCCGCGTCCGGGCGGATCACGCCGGCGAGCGCCTTGATCATCGTGCTCTTGCCCGCGCCGTTCTCGCCCACCAGGGCGTGGACCTCGCCCGGCGCGGCGGCGAAGTCGGCATCCCCCAGCGCCAGCACGCCGCCGTATGACTTGCGCACCTCGGCGCCCTCGATGGCGGTCTTGCCGCGGTGCTCGCTCATGCCTTCGGCAGTCGGACGTGCATGGAGGGGCGGTTCGTCTTGCCGCTGAGCACGGCGGCGAGCGGGACATCGACAAGGTGCTCTCTTGAGATGTCGGTGATCGGGGTGAAGAAGGCGTCGGGAAGTTCCGGGAACACGTTCAGCCCGTTCTTGAGGGTGTGGTTGGTCGCAGTCTGGAAGGGGACCGTGAGGTTCTTGCGCGGATACTCATGACGGAGGATCCGTCGCGCGAGTTCGAGCGCCAGCAGCACAAGGTAGGTGGGCTGGCCGATCGAGTACCCGGGCACCTTCCTGCCGGTCTTGGCGCCGCTCATGAACTCCCGGAAGCCGTTCTCCGACTCGCCGGCGGTCGGCGGAAGCGGCCGTCCGGCGGCGAGGAAGGCCTTGAGGATCCCGTCGGTGCCGCCCTGGGCCCAGACGCCGTCGATCTTCGGCAGCGATGGCAACACCGCCGCGGTGTTCGTCTGCGCAACGCTCGAGTCCCACATCCCCGAGTACGTGTTCACCACCTTGATCCCGGGGTGGCGCGAGAACACCGACATCCCCCCGGCGGTGCGCTTCGTGTCGACGAACGTCCCGGGGACGCCGGTCACCATGATCACGTTCCCCCTGCCGCCGAGCTTTCGCACCAGCCACTGCGCCAGCTGCCGCCCGAAGGCGAATTGGTCGGTGTTGACCTGCAGCGCGCCGGGCGCGGTCACAATGTTGTCGAAGGAGATCACCAGGATCCCGTGGTCGATGGCCTGCCGGACCACGCCGTTGAGCCCGGTGGGCGACGCCGCATCGATGATGATCGCGTCCACCCGCGCAGCGATCAGGTTCGAGAGCTGCTGAGCCTGGTCGGACATGTCGTTGCTCGCGTTGTAGACCTCGCCGAACACCTGAGAGTGATAGGGCTCCGTCGCCAGAACCGCCTTGTACGTGTTCTCCATCTCCAGCCGCCAGAAGTTGCCGATGGAGGAGTTGGCGAGTGGGATCTTCAGCTTGTTCTTCACGCGCGACCCCGCCGCGCCGCTGCAGCCGACGGCACCGAGCGCTGTCAACCCGGTTACTGCGCGCGAGGCGCTGCCGATGAACCGCCGACGAGTCTGTAGACCCGGTGTGAACACGTGGGCTCCTCCTCCGCTGACCGGTACCCGAGTGGGCACGGACCAAAACCGCGGAGGACCTGCTCATACACGCATGCCCCGCGGGCAGTCCTATGACCCCTTTGGTCACTCCGACGACAGACAGATCGTGTTCGTTCACTGCGCACCTGTCAGCACGACAAGCGCCCCACGAGCTCGGACCGGGGGTACGGCGCCATACATCCCCGGCGGCCCCTCGACGCCGCGGCGGGGTCTCAGCCGCCGTGCAGAACGAGGTAGGGCGCGAGCGCCAGCAGCGTGATCACGAGGGCGTTCTTGAGGTAACGAGTCTCAAGCGAGTGGGCGATCTTCCAGCCCAGCAGCACGCCGGCCAACTCGGGAAGCCCGATCAGCGCCACCAGAGGCCAGTCGATCACGCCGCGGATGAGGTACCCCAGGGTGCCGACGCCGGCGATCACGATCGATTGCAGCTGAGCCGAGGCCAGCGATTCCAGCACGGGGACGCCGAGCGCGATGAGCAGCGGAACCGTGAGCATCGGCCCGCCGACGCCGACGATGCCCGCTGCGATGGAGACCGCAACACCGAGCGCAGCCGCGAGTGGGGCGGGTGGGTGCTTCAGCGGCGCGTCGCGCCGATGGTGCTCGCGGTGCCACACCAGCACCGCGACCAGCGCGACGACCGTGCCGAGCACGATGCCGAACCCGTGCCTGGAGACGACGCCGTTGACGAGCACGCCCAGCGGCGTGCCGAGAACGGCGCCGCCGGCCAGGAGCAGGGCGGTGCGGCGCGTCTCGCGGTCGCGCAGCTGACCCGACCGCGTGTAGGCGGCGGTCGCCAGCGTGCCGGTGGCGAGATGGGTCACGATCCCGGTGCCTGCGACCTGGCCCGGCAGGAGGCTGGTCAGGGCGAAGAGACCGACCGTCGGCAGCACTCCGCCCGGACCGAGAGCGGTGATGCCCACTCCGCCGAGCAGGCCGAGCACAGCCAGCAGCGACAGTGCGGGCAACGCCAGCCCGCTCATGAGAGCCAGGCTTCGGCAAAGCCCTCGGCGCGCGACACCACAGGCTTTGCCGGCCGCTTGCGCTGACCGGCGCGCACGGCGGCCCGCTCACCGCCGAGACCGATGCCGGCACTGCATGAAATGGCGGGTGCGGGGTACCGTGGGGTTGTCAGACCAGAACGACTGCGCCGCGCGATCCTCACGGACGCGGGGCAGCGAGTAGTGGCTGAGGGAGGGTCAATGTACAAGCAGGTCCTGGATCCGGTCTCGCATTCGCTGGGCCTGACATCGATCTTCGCGATCCTGCCCCTGCTGGTGCTGTTCGTGCTGCTCGGGGTGTTGCGCCTGAAGGCCCAGTGGGCGTCGCTGGCGGCGCTGGGGGTGGCGATCATCGTGGCCATCGCGGTGTACTCGATGCCGGTGGGCCAGAGCTTCGACGCGGGAGCGGAGGGCGCGGCGTTTGGGTTTTTCCCGATCATGTGGATCGTCATCAACGCGCTGTGGATCTACAACCTCACCGCCGAGACCGGGCACTTCGCGGTCCTGCGCCGCGCGTTCAGCCAGATCTCCGAGGACCTGCGCGTGCAGGTAATCATGATCGCTTTCTGCTTCGGATCGCTGCTCGAGGCCCTGGCCGGGTTCGGGACGCCCGTGGCGATCTGCGGCGTGATGATGGTCGCTCTGGGGGTGAGGCCGATCAAGGCGGCCTGCTTGGCGCTCCTGGCCGACACGGCGCCCGTCGCCTTCGGGGCGATTGCGATCCCGATCGTCACCCTGGCCGAGACCAGTGGCGTTCCCAAGCACCTGCTCAGCGAGATGGTCGGCCGCCAGTGCCCGATCCTCGCCTTCTTCATCCCGTTCCTGCTGGTCGTGATGGCCTCCGGCGTCCGCAGCGTGCGCGGAGCGTGGCCGGCGGCGCTGACCGCGGGAGGAACCTTTGCCGTGATGCAGTTCGTGACCTCCAACTACATCTCGGCCGAGCTCACCGACATCATCGCGTCGCTGAGCTCGGCCGCCGCGCTGCTGGCGCTCATGCAGGTGTGGTCGCCGGCGGCGCCGCTGCGCTCCGATGAGGAGGTACCCGGCACGCTGCCGCCGCTCGCCGGGGCGTCCCCCGAGGATGTGTCTCTCGCGCGCCGGACCCGCGCCGAGGAGGGTCAGCCGATCTCCCGCGGAGAGATGTTCACCGCGTTCGTGCCCTACATCATCATCATCGTGGTGCTTGGAGTCTGCAGTATCACCAGCATCACCGCCGACCTTGACAAGCTGACGACGGAGTTCAGCTGGCCGGGGCTGCACGTCGTCGATCCCACCGGCGCCCCGCTCACGAGCGAGACCTACAAGCTCAACTGGTTTACGGCCGCCGGCACGCAATTGCTGGTCGCAGGGCTGCTCAGCACGCTCGTCCTGCGGGTGAATCCGGGCCGGGCCCTATTCGTCTATCTCAAGACGCTCCGGGAGCTGGCGTGGCCGATCGTGACCGTCTCCGCGGTGCTCGCGCTCGCGTACGTGATGAACTTCTCCGGTCAGACGGTGACGCTCGGCACGTGGGCGGCGGGAGCCGGCGGGTTCTTCGCCTTCCTGTCGCCGATCATCGGCTGGTTCGGCACGGCGGTGACGGGCTCTGACACGTCGACCAACTCCCTGTTCGGAGCGCTACAGGCGGCCGCCGCCAAGCAATCTCATCTGTCCGCGGTGCTGCTGGCGGGGGCCAACAGCTCCGGCGGCGTGCTCGCCAAGATGGTCTCCCCGCAGAACCTTGCGATCGGCGCCGCTGCCGTCGGCCTCGGGGGCCGGGAAGGCGATATCTTCCGGCGCGTCCTGCCATGGAGCGTCGGGCTGATCCTGGCGATGGGGGTGCTGGTTCTGCTGCAGTCGACGGCGGTGCTCTCGTGGATGGTCCCATGAGCATCCGGGAGCTGATCGACGAGCTTCGCGGCATCGTGGGTGAGGAGTGGACCTACGTGCAGGAGCACCAGTTGCGAACCTATGAATCCGACGGGCTCCTCCAGTATCAGGCAGTCCCGGCTGCCGCGGTGCTGCCGGGCAGCGCCGAGGAGGTCGCCGCTGTGGTGCGGGCCTGCCACCGCGCTCGAGTGCCGTGGGTGGCACGCGGCGCCGGCTCGGGTCTGTCAGGCGGTGCGCTGCCCGTCGCCGAAGGTGTGCTGATCGTCGTTTCGCGGCTGAAGCGCATCCTCGAGGTCGACCTGGAGAACCTGCGCGTCTGCGTGGAGCCCGGCGTGACCAACGCCTCGGTGTCCGCAGCGGTGGGACCCGAGTTCTTCTATCCGCCGGACCCCTCCAGTCAGATCGTCTGCTCGATCGGCGGCAACGTGGCCGAGAACTCCGGCGGCGCGCACTGCTTCAAGTACGGATTCACGACCAACTACGTCACCGGCCTCGAGCTCGTACTACCCGACGGCGAGCTCATCCAGGTCGGCGGCAAGGCCCTTGATGCACCCGGCTACGACCTGCTCGGCGCGTTCGTCGGCTCGGAGGGGACGCTGGGCGTGGCCACCAAGGTGTGGCTGCGGATCGTGCCCTCGCCGGAGACCGTCAAGACGCTCGTGGCGTTCTTCGACTCCACCCGCCAGGCCGGTCAGGCGGTATCGGACATCGTCGGCGCCGGGATCGTCCCGGCCGCGATCGAGATGATGGACGAGAAGGCGATCGAGGCTTCGGAGGCGATGGCCAACGCTGGGTTTCCCGTGGGGCGCCAGGCGGCGTTGCTGGTGGAGCTCGACGGCGCCGAGCACGCGTGCGAGGCGCGCTTCACCCAGGTGACCGAGGTGTGCGAGCGCTGCGGCTCCGACGACGTGCGGGTCGCCGGCGACGAGGACGAGCGCGCCCGCTTCTGGAAGGCCCGCAAGGCCGCCTTCCCCGCGATGGGGCGCCTGGCCCCCAACTACTTCGTGCAGGATGGCGTGGTGCCGCGGACACAGCTGCCCGACGTGCTCGACCGTATCGCCGAGCTCGCTCGCGAGTACGAGCTGATCGTCGCCAACGTCTTTCACGCCGGCGACGGGAACCTGCATCCCCTGGTGTGCTTCGACTCGGCGGTGGAGGGGGAGGCCGAACGCGCGGAGGAGTTGTCGGGCAGGATCCTCGACGCCTGCCTGGAGGCCGGCGGATCGCTGACCGGCGAGCACGGGGTCGGCGTCGACAAGAAGAAGCACATGCCCAAGATGTTCAGCGAGGCTGACCTCGGCGCCTTTCAGCGATTGCGCTGCGCGTTCGACCCGGACGGGCTGGCCAACCCCGGCAAGGTGATGCCGACCCCGCGGCTGTGCGGCGAGGTGCCCGGGCCCTACCGGCAGCATCCGCTGGAGGCGGCGGGCCTGGCGGAGCGCTTTTGAGCTCGGTTGCCCCCGCTTCGGCGCAGGAGGCCGCACAGGCACTGCAATCGCTGGGTGAGGCAGGCACCCCGGTGCGGGTGCGCGGCGCTCAGACCAAGGACTCGCTCCCCTCGGCCGAGGGCACAGTGGAGCTCCACAGCAGCGCGATGTCGCGGATCGTCGAGCACAACGAAGGTGACTTCACCGCCGTTCTGGAGCCCGGCGCGCGGCTCGCCGACGCACAGGCGACATTCGCGACGGCCGGGCAGATGCTGGCGTTGGATCCTCCGCTGGGCGAGGATGACGCCGCCACCGTCGGCGGAGTGGTGGCCAGTGCGGACTCCGGTCCTCTCCGTCACCGCTTCGGCGGAGTGCGCGACCTGCTCGTGGGTATCACCGTGGTTCTCTCCGACGGCACGGTCGCCACGGCGGGAGGCAAGGTCATCAAGAACGTGGCCGGCTATGACCTGGGCAAGCTTTTCGCCGGCTCGCTCGGCACGCTCGGCTACATCGCCTCGGTGACCGTGCGCCTCCACCCCGCCCTCGGGCCCACCGCCACCGCGCGAGCCGAGACCGGCGACCCGCGGCGCCTTGCGGCCGTGGCCGCCGACATGGCGTCGCTACCGCTGGAGGCGGACTGCCTTGACGTTGGGTGGGGTCACGGTCGTGGCGCCGTCCTGCTGCGTTTCGGCGGCGAGACCGCGGTCGACCAGGCGCGCGGCGTCGCCGATCGCCTCGCCGAGGCCGGTCTGGCCGAGGCCGGTGTCGTCGAGGACGACGGGGAACTGTGGGCCCTTCAGCGCGCCGGTCAACGGATCGGGGACGGCGCCGTCGTGAAGGTCGCGGGGGTGATCGGCGATCTCGGCCCTGTGATCGCCGCCGCCGAGGGTGCCGGCGCCACCGTCGTCTCCCGTGCCGCCCTCGGGCTCTCCTGGATCGCGGTCCCGGGCGGCGAGGATCTCGGCGGTCGCATCGATCAGTTGAGCCGCTCGCTGCCTGCGACTGTCACCCTTCGGATCGGCGATGCTCTGCCGTCCCCCGCGCCCGGAGCGGTTGCGCTCATGCGCCGAGTCAAGGCGCGCTTTGATCCCGTTCGCATGTTTCCGGAGCTCACATTCACGGGGGCCGCGTCATGACCGCCGGCGCCTGGGATGAGCGTCGCCCGCCTGAGCTCGACCTGATCCGGGACTGTGTGCACTGCGGCTTCTGCCTGCCGACATGTCCCAGCTACGCGGTCGAGGAGAACGAGATGGACTCGCCCCGCGGGCGGATCCTGCTCATGCGCATCGGCCACGAGCCCGGCGAGACGATCTCGCCTGAGATGACAACTCACCTGGACAACTGCCTGGGCTGCATGGCATGTGTCACTGCCTGCCCCTCCGGCGTGCAGTACGACCGCCTGATCGAGCGCACGCGGCCGCAGGTCGAGCGTCACGGCGACCGCACCTGGCGGGAGCGGGCGCTGCGGACGGCGATCTTCGGGCTGTTCACTCACCCTGGCAGGCTCCGGGCGCTCGCGCCGCTGATGGCCATCCAGGAGCGCCTGCGGCTGCGCGACTCGCTCGGGGAGCGGCTGCCGATACTGAAGCTCGCCCCACGCGTCGACCTGCGTACCGCGCTCACCACGCTGCCTGAGGTGACCCCCGCGATCGGAGAGAAGCGCGGGACCGTCGCGTTCATGCAGGGCTGCGTGCAGCGTGTGTTCTTCGGCGACGTCAACGCCGCCACCGTGCGCGTGTTGGCCGCCGAGGGCTACGAGGTGCACGCGCCGCGTGAGCCGCGCTGCTGCGGGGCGCTTCAGTTCCACTCCGGCGTCGAGGCGCCGGCGCGCGCGTTGGCGAAGGCGACCGTCGCCGCTTACCGCAACTACGAGGTGGTGCTCACCAACGTCGCGGGCTGCGGATCGGCAATGAAGGACTACGGGCATCTGTTCTCCGACGACCCGGAGATGACCGCGTTCTCGGAGAAGGTCCGCGATGTCACCGAGTTCCTCGCGGACGTGACACCGCGCGCCCCACGTCACCCCGTACCGCTGCGCGCCGCCTATCACGACGCCTGCCACCTCGCCCACGCCCAGGGCGTACGCGCCCAGCCGCGTGCGCTGCTGTCCGCCATCCCCGGGCTCGAGCTGCTCGAGCCGGCCGAGTGGGAGCTGTGCTGCGGCTCGGCGGGCATCTACAACCTCACCCACCGCCGCGCGGCGGCCGAGCTCGGCGCCCGCAAGGCCGACAACCTGCGCGCGACCGGCGCGGAGGCGATCGTGGCCGCCAACCCGGGCTGTGCGATCCAGATCGCCGCCCATCTGGATCGACCGATCTTCCACCCCATGACCGTGATCGACCACTCGATCCGCGGAAGCCGCCTCTGACAGCTCGTGCGCGATGACCCTGCGCTCCTGGTTCCTTCGGAGGTTCGCACTCGTCCGAGGGTCGACGGCGGAGTCGAGCTGAAACCCGGCGGCTTCAAGCAGCCGCGTGCCCGAAGGTCCTCGCGAAACCACAGCGCTGGATCGACGTTGTTGTGTGCGGCCGCCGGCCTGACCTCCTTCGTCCAGAGCTGCCTGGCATTGGTCGTCGTGCGCGCGCTGGCCTCGGGGTTGGCCAACGCCGAGCTCGCGATCTGATCACGCTGGTCAACGAGCAGACGCCCGCCGCCCGCCGCGGTTTGCTCTATTCGATCGTCCAAGGCGAACGGCCGATCGGCGTGCTGCTTTCGGCCGCGGTTCTTTGGGCTCAACACCGGACTCGTCAGAGCGCACGGCGCCGCACGAGCGCGTTGCCGCCGGACGACACCCTCTGAAGCGACAGCCTCCCGCGAACCCAATCGCCCGCGGACCGGGACTGCTCACGACTGTGTCCGCCGCTCAATGGATCTCGGAAGACCCTCGTTGGCATTGGTGAGCTGAAGCCTCGACGTGTGCCATGCGTTGCCACTGTTTGCGCAAGTGCTTGTTGCCTGCTTCTTCCCTCGACCGGCAGGCCGGGCGGATTCGGTTAAGCCGGGACGATCACGGCCACCGGAGGGCACCGGCCGCGCAGGCGTCTCCGGGCACCCAGACGGCGCCGGAGCAGCCTCCTGAGGTCGGACTCGCAGCCGCGCCCATGCACGAATCTCGCGAACTTGCATGGGCAACGACCCGACCCGCGACCAGCGAGGCACGAGCGGAACCGCAGCGGGACGCCCGTCCGCGCTGGACGTCCCGCGTGATCGCTCGCCGCGTTGATTCCGAGCGTCCGGGCCGTCATGGAAAGCGAGTGCTGCGGCGTGGGATGTGGTCGATCTTCAGACCCCTGGTCTGACGATCGACCACCGCTGATAGTAGGTCTCCGCCGCGGCGCGGAAAGCGAGTCTCCCGGTCGTGGAGGGGGGACTCGCGGGGTCCGGAAGCCGCGCGGCCGCGGGCAGGTCACCGGGGAGTACTTCAGCCCAAACACGCACCGGCGTGCCGCCGCCCACGGCATCCGCGGTCGGCATGACGCCCTTGTTTCCGCCCGCGGCAGCGATATCCTCCCGAGCAGATCCCCCCAACCGCTTCGGCGGTGGGTGCGAAGCTCGGAGGGTTTTTCCTAGCTCTTCGAGCTTCAGTGTTTAAGGAGCCGGACGCCAAGCCCGCGGCCGGTGGATAGCTCCCTTGGCGTCCGTGAGGGTCAGCGACAGTTGACAGGCTGAAAGCGGCCCATGTCGCATCTTCCTGACGACGAGGCGGTCGGCCGCCAGCTTGAACCCCTCTACCTCGCGCGCCCGCCGTTCCCGAGGTTGGAGGACGGGTATGCGATCCATGTCTTCCCGGCGACGTCGCGAGCGGTGGCGATCGCATCGCCCACCGCGGCGAAGGGAGAAGGCGCGGTCAGGATCTCGCTCGGAGCCACCGCCCCCCGCGCCAGTAGATCAAGCGTCGCACGAAAGTCCGTGGGGTGGTCGTAGATCAACGACCCCTTGATCTCAATCTGGTCGCGGACGATGGCGGCGAAGGAGACCGGGACGTCCTCATGGGGAATGCCGATCATGGTGATCGTCCCGCCTGGTTGCACCAAGTCCAAGGCTGCGCGAACGCCCCCACCCGAACCCGACGTCTCAAAGACAATCGGGTAACGCGTCTCGCCGGGCTCGACGGAGACCGCTCCGAGCCGTTCGGCCAGCGCGCGGCGCCCTGGCTGAGGCTCGACGATCGAGACGCGGGCGCCAAGCGCAAGTGCCAGCTGACAGACGAGGAGTCCCTGAGAGCCGGCTCCGACGATCAGACATTGATCGTCGGAGCGCAAGCGACTGGTGCTCACAGCACTCCGCGCCACTGCCAACGGCTCAGTGCAGATGAGGTCGGCATCGCTCACCGAGACGGGGGCGGGCCACGCGAACTGAGCGGGCACGGCGACTCGTTCCTGAAGGAGACCGGGGACGTTGATCGCAACGATCACACGGTTGGGGCAGGTCGAGGTCCGGCCGGCGAGGCAGGCCGCACAGCGTCCGCAGGGATAGTTCGGCTCGATCACGACCCGCTCCGCAACCCGCTCCTGCGGAACGCCCGCTCCAACCGCGACGATCCGCCCAATCCCCTCGTGACCAATCAGCCACGGGAAGCCGCCGTCGATCGGACGTGCCCCGGACCACAGCTCGAGGTCTGATCCGCAGATCCCGAGCCCGGTCAGCTCCACGATCACCTCGCCGGTGCCGAGCTCGGGCTCAGGCCAGTCGTCGACGATCGCTATCTCCCGCGGTCGGGTGAGGAGAGCGGCCCTCATGCGCCGATGTCAGTGTGTGTCGCCACCGGGACCTGTGCGCTCATCCGGTGCTCGTGTAGTAGTACTTGCGCGCGGATGCCGAGCTGGCCTGCGCGGTGGTCACGACGACGTTGGGGAGTTCGACCTTCGACTTGATCTGCGACGTGTGGCCGGTGAGGGCTTCGTGGCCGTACTCGACGCCGAGTTTTCCCTCGCGTGCCGGCTGTTGGACGATGAGCGCCGAGACCTCGCCCTTCTTGAGCAGGGCGACCTCGGGCGGCGCGGCGTCGTAGCCGACGTTGACCGCCTTCTTGCCGGTCGCCACAAGTGCTTGGGCGGTGCCCTCAGCGTTGGGCTCTGCGGCGCCGAAGAAGGCGCCGATCGAGGGGTGACTCGAGATGATCGAGCGTGCAGTCGTCTCCGAGGACGTCGGCGCTTGCTGGGTGTATTGAGTCGAGATGACCGAGATTCCCGGGTAGGCGCGCCTCAACTCCTCGCGGGCACCCTGAAGGCGCTGCACTTGCGTGGTGGCGGTCGCGCTGAGACTCATCAGCGAAACCTGCCCCTTGCCGTGCAGCGCCTTGCCGATCACCTTGCCGGCCGCCTCGCCGCCCTGGATGTTGTTGGAGGTGATCGAGCTGATGATGCCTGAGGTATTGGCGAGCCCGGTGTCGACGAGCACCACCTTGACCCCCTCGCTCATGCAGCGCGCGATCGCCGGCCGCATCGCCGCCGGGTCGGTCGGGGCGACGAGGAGCAGGCTCGGGCCGCGGGAGCAGACCGCGCTGACGACCGGAGTCTGGGCCGCGGGGGTGAAGTCCGCCGCGCCTTGTGTGCTGTAGCTCATCCCGAGCTTGTGGGCCTCGGCCTTGATGCCGGCGCCCATCGTCTCGTAGAACGCCACCCCGGTCGCTCCGGGGATGAAGGCGACCGAGTAATGCTCGGAGCCCGGGCCGTGGGATGAGCCACCGCTCGACTTCTTCGCGCTGCTGCCACAGCCGGCGACAGTGATCGCCGCCGTGCCCAGGCAGAGCGCTGCTACCACCGCGCCACGCGGCGTTCGTCTGATCATGATCTCTCCTTCCGAGGTGGTTGCAGTCCGAGGGCGGCGACGGGATGTCACCGACCGGATTGGCAGTGCTACGGGGGCTTGGAGCGGCTGATCACGGCCCCCTCCGGACGCCGAGGCGCCGTCCGGCCCCGAGCTGGTCGATGTAGACAGCGGCGATGAGCACGGCCCCCACCGCGACCAGCTGCCAGAACGATGGGACGTTGATGATGATCAGCCCGGTGAGCAGGACGGAGATGATCAGCGTGCCGATCACCGCGCCGGCGATCGTGCCGCGTCCGCCGAACAGGCTCGCGCCGCCGATCACGACGGCGGCGATCGCGTTCAGCTCGTCGTCGGAGCCGGACGTGGGCGAGGCGGCCGCCAGGCGCGCCATCACGGTCATCGCAGCGACGCCGGCGAGCGCGCCGGACAGCACGTAGATCCGGCGCAGGTGGGCTCGGTCGGCGACGCCGGCCCGGACTGCTGCCTCGCGGTTGTCGCCGATCGTGTAGGCGAGCGCACCGAAGCGGGTCTTGGCGAGCACCAGCCCGGCGACGATGGTGATCACGGCGGTGACGATGACAATGACCGGGATCCAGCCGGCGAGGTTCTCGTTGCCGAGGTTGCCGATCGCCAGCGGCAGCTGGGTGATCTCCTGCCCGTTGGAAATGAGGTCGGCGAGGCCGGTGCAGATCCCGAGCGTGCCGAGCGTCACGACGAACGGCGGGATGTCGTACTGAGCGATGAGCACGCCGTTGACCAGGCCGACGAGCCCACCGACCACGAGCGTCACTGCGAAGCCGATCGCGGTCACCAGCACCGGCGAGCCTGTGGGGACCCCGGCATGTGAGAAGAAGTGCTCCATCACCCAGGCGCCGCTCATCCCCGACAGGCCGAGTGTCGCCCCGACCGACAGGTCGATGCCACCCGAGACGATCACGAACGTCTGCCCGACGGCGAGGAGCATCACCTCGGTCGCCGTCGATGAGGTGTTCAGCCAATTCGCCTTGCTGAGGAAGTGCGAGGAGTCGATCGAGAAGACGACGACGATCACCACGAGCACGCCAAAGATCCAGTTCTCACGCATCCACACCAAAGCCCGCGGTGGGCCTGAGCGTGCGGACCGCTCGCCGGGCTGCTCGACCGGCGAACGGGGTGTCTGCAGGTGGGGGGCGCTCATCTCGCCTCCCGGCCTCGCTGCGCACCGGTGATGTAGCCGACGAGGTTCTCGGCGGTCAGCTCGTCGCGATTCATCGTGGTGACGACCTCGCCCAGCCGCAACACCGTCACCCGGTCACAGACCTTCATCACGTCGGGCATCTGGTGGCTGACGAGGACGACCGCGACCCCCTGTTCCCGGATCCGGGTGATGAGATCCAGGACCTCGGCCTGCTGCTCGACACCGAGCGCGCTCGTCGGCTCGTCGAGCAGCAGCACGCGCTGGCACCAAGCGGCGGCACGCGCGATCGCCAGCGCCTGGCGCTGCCCGCCGGAGAGCTCCTTGCAGACCGCACCGACGTTGGGGATCCGGGTATGCAGCCGCGCGAGCTCCTCCTTGGTCGTCTCGGTCATCGAGCGGGTGTCGAGCCACCCCAGCCGCCGGCCGAGCCAGCTGTCCACGCAGCGCTCACGTCCGATGAAGAAGTTGGCGACGACGGTTCGCTGCATCGCGAGCGCGAGATCCTGGTAGACGGTGCTGATGCCCGCCTCGACCGCGGCCATCGGCGTCTCGAAGCGCTGGGCCGCTCCACCCACGACGACCTCGCCGGAGCTGGGGCGCTGGACGCCCGCGATGATCTTCAGCAGCGTGGACTTACCCGCGCCGTTGTCGCCGACGAGTCCGAGGACCTGCCCCGCGTGCGCCTCGAGGTTGACCTGGTGAAGCGCGCGCAGACCGCCGTAGTGCATCGAGACGTCGCGGACGCGCAGCACCGGCGTTCCGGCGACCGAATCTGACAGCGGCTCACGGAGCCCTTCAGGCGCCGATCCGCTCATCAGGCCCTCAGCTCCACGCGCGAGCGCCTGCCGTGAGCGGACTGCGCTTCGGTCCGCGACCCACCGTCCTGCCCGTTGAGATCACCCAGGGGCAGGTCATAGGTCTCTCGCGCGGTCAATGCGCCAATCGCCGCCAGCACGCTGGTCGCGAGGGTGAGCGCCGCGACCGGCACCCAGCCGCCCCTGCCAGGTCCGGCGATCGCGCTGCCAGCGTCGGCGCGAGGCCGCCGAGCGCGAACCCGATCTGGGTGCCGATCGCGACGCCGGAGAGGCGCACCGCCGTGGGGAACATCTCGCCGAACAGGGCGGGCCAGATCCCGTTCTGCGCGCTGTAGACGACCCCCGCCATGACCACCGCGGTGAGAAAGACGAGCACGATGTCGCCGCTTGCGATCGCGGCCAGGTACGCGAACATCAGGGCGCCGCTGCCGAGTGTCCCGAAGATGAAGACGGGACGGCGTCCGATCCGGTCAGCGAGATGTGCCCAGCCGGGAATCGCCGCGAGCGCAACTGCGTTGGCCGCGATCAGCACCCACAGCATGGTCGTGTCGTTCAGCCCGACGGTGTTGACTGCGAAGGACAGTGCGTACACACCGAAGATCGTGCTCACGGTCGAGGCGAGCGCGCCGAGCGCGACCCGCACCACATCGGCGAAGTGAGATCGAACGAGGGTGGCCGCCGGCAGCCCGCGTTCCGGCTTGGCCGCGGTCGCACGGAACGCCGGTGTCTCTTCGAGCTGGCGCCGGATGATGAGCCCGGTGACGGCGACGATCGCACTGAGCCAGAACGGGATCCGCCACCCCCAGCTGAGCAGCTCGTGTCGTGGCAGGGACGAGATCGGCAGCCACAGCGCGGTCGCGATGATCAGCCCGGCCTGGGTACCGCCGAGGGTGAAGCTCGTGAACAGGGCTCGTCGCCGGTCCGGAGCATGCTCCAGGCTGGCGGAGTTGGCTCCGGCCTGCTCGCCGGAGGCCGCCAGTCCCTGCAGCAGGCGCAGCACGACGAGCACGATCGGCGCCCAGATGCCGATGTCCGCATAGGTGGGCAGGCACCCGACCAGGAACGTTGCGAGCCCCATCCCGGCAACGGTGAGGACGAGGACGCGCTTGCGGCCGTGGCGATCGCCGAGGTGACCCATGAAAACCGCGCCGACGGGCCGAGCGACGTAGGCCACCCCGTAGGTCCCTAGCGACAGGAGGGTCGCGGTCGCCGGCTTGGCCGAGGGGAAGAACACCTTGCCGAAGACCAGCGCGGCGGCCGTTCCGTAGATGAAGAAGTCGTAGTACTCGAGCAGGCTGCCGATCCAGGCCGCCGCCGCCGCGCGCGCCGGCGTTCGTTCCATCGGCGCCGGCCCGTCGCGTGATGGCTCCTGATGATCACGCGCTGAGCTGGGCATGCCCCTCCTCTACGGCTGACCGCTCATCTGGTTCAGCTCTTGTGCCACCGAGCCCCGTGGCCTCGAGGCCCCCGACGGCGAGCGCGGCCCGCTGGGCCGCCATCCGGATTGGCGCGTTGGCGGCTGCGTACCCGTCATAGCCACCACGGCGCTCGACGACCTCGAAGAACAGGCGCTCGCCGATTGTGGGGGTGTAGAAGTGCAGGAACTCGCCACCGCCTTCACGGTCGTAGAGCACGCCCAACTCGCGCATCGACTGAACCAGCTCGGGCGCGGGGTTAAGGCGCGCGGCCAGGTCCGCGTAGTAGTTGGCCGGGATCGCGAGCGGGGCGAAGCCGGAGTCGCGCATCCGCGCGGCGACCGCGAGCACGTCGGGGCAGGCGAACGCGACGTGCTGCAGGCCCGAGGCGGCGGGCCTGCCGCCGGCGAGCACGGGCACGTTGAGCGCGAGGCGCACGGTCCTCTCGGCGTTGCTCACCGCCTGGCTGCGGACGAGCCCGGTTGGCGCTGACAGCTCGAGGCTTCCGCCGGGCTCCAGGCCGAGAACCGAGCGATAGAACAGGACCGCCTCGTCGAAGTAGTCGAACGGCTGCGCGAGCGTGATGTGGTCGATCGCCTCGAGCCCAATCGATGAGCGCTCGCCGCCACCGAGTGTCTCGAAGTCCTGGAGCCAGCCGCGCACCTCCGGTCGCTCGTCGCTGCGGCAGAAGAACACAGAGGTGCCGTCCGGCGCGGCGACCGCCGCCAGGTCCGCCTCGTCGGAAGCGCGTTGACGAGCGAGGATCGGGGCGAGCAGCAACTCTGCTCGCTGAGCCGACGCCTCGGGATCGACGCTCTCCACTGCGAGCGCCGTGATTCCGGGCCCGGAGGAGGCGCCGGCGTTGAGCAGCACACGCAGATCTCGCTGCTGCCACATCGTCACCGGCTTGGTCCGGTGCTGCGCGGCCTGCGTGAAACCGAGCGCGTGCAGCAGCCGCTGGGTCGCGCCCACCGACGCCGGCTCCACAGCGAGTTCGACGAACGCGTAGCCGCGCAGCTTGGCCGGGGGCGGCAGCGGCCGCCGCAGCGGACCGGTCACCCGCTCCAGCAGGATCCGCAGCGAGCGCATCGCGTCGACCGCCATACGCTCGGGATCCGCCTGCCGGAAGACGTCGTTGAAGACCTCGAGCGAGAGCGGTCCTGCATATCCGGCGGCGAGCACCTGGGAGGTGAAATCCGCCAGGTCGAAGCCGCCCTGCCCAGGGAAGCAGCGGTAGTGCCGGCTCCACTGCAGAACGTCCATGACGAGATGGGGAGCGTCGGCCAGTTGCAGGAAGAACAGCTTCTCCGGCGGAATCTTCCCGATCGTCCCGAGAACGGTGGACCGTGACAGGATGTGGAAGCTGTCGAGGCAGACCCCGAGCGCCGGGTGATCCGCGTCCCGCACGATCCGCCACGCGTGGTCGTAGGTACTCACATGCGTGCCCCATGCGAGCGCCTCGTAGGCGATCCGCATCCCGCGGCGCTCCGCCCGCTCGGCGAGCGCACGCAGCTGGGCGCCCACGCGAGCGTCGTCGGCGATTGCCTGTGGGGAGACGTTCGAGCAGACCAGCATCGTGGTCACCCCGAGCTGCTCCATCACCTCGAACTTCGCCTCCGCCCTGTGAAGGTTGCGCGCAAACTGCTCGTCGCTCACACCTTCGAGGTCGCGGAACGGTTGGTAGAGGTCGATCGTCATCCCGAGCTCGTGGGCGGCCGTACGAATCTCGGTCGGAGACAGGCGCGAGCCGACGAGGTCGGGCTCGAACAGCTCGATGCCGTCGAACCCGGCGCGCGACGCCGCGGCGAGCTTCTCCTCCAAGGTGCCGCTGAGGCACACGGTGGCGATGCAGGTACGCAGTCCTCGGTCCTCCAACCTCGGTTCCTCGTCCATTACTAATGGACGAACTAGTTAGTTATATATCGAGAGTGGCCGGTCGGTGTCAAGTGGGAGCCATAGAATCGGTCTTGATCCGACGGCTCGAAAGGACGTGATGGCAGCTTCAAAGGCCGAGCGCGCACCCTCTGCCCGGCGCGAGCGAGACGCTGTCCAGACGCGCCGGAACATCCTCGCCGTGGCCACCCAGGAGTTCGCTGATCGCGGCTACGACGGGGCACGCGTCGATCAGATCGCCGCCTCGACCCGTACCACGAAGCGGATGATCTACTACTACTTCGGGAGCAAAGAGCAGCTCTACATCGACGTTCTGGAGCAGGCATACACCGCGATCCGGGACGCCGAGCAGTCGATCGACGTCGAACACCTCGATCCGATCGCCGCAATCCGCCGCCTCGCCGAGCTCACCTTCGACCACCACGAGGGGCACCCCGACTTCATCCGCCTGGTGAGCATCGAGAACATCCATCGCGCCGAGCACCTGCGGCGCTCCGAACATCTCACCACTCTGAACACGCCTGCGATCGCGCTGATCGCGACCATCCTCGAGCGCGGGCGTGCCGCGGGCGCCTTCACCTCCGAGGTCGACGCGGTCGACCTGCACATGATGATCAGCGCCTTCTGTGTGTTCCGCATCGCCAACCGCCACACGTTCGGCGCACTGTTCAATCGCGACTTGACGAGCGTCGAGCTACGCGACCATTACCGCACAATGCTGGGTGACCTGGTGGTCGGGTACCTCACCTCCGGGCGAGCCGCCGGGTCCGTGGAGAAGGAGTGAGGAGGACGCGAACTGACGCGGAATACCAAGCATCACCCCCAAGACCGATCTGATCCCTGGTGCCGGCCGCCCCGTCGGTATCGTCATTTTCAGGTACTTTTGAGTGGCGCCACCCGATCGATCCGGTGACCTCCTGCCTGCAAAGTGGGGCGGAGTCTTTCCACACGTTGCCGTACGTTGCCAAAGCCCGGAATCACGGCGATATCGGCCCTCTCCGTTGCCATACGTTGCCACTGGCTGCCGCCAAGTGCTTGTTCCCTGCTTGTGCCCTCGGCCGGCGACCCGGCGGATTCGGTAATGATGGAGTGACCACGGCTCCCGGAGGCACCGGCGGCTCCTTCGACTGGAACCGACCCGGCAGAGAGGGTCAGGAGGCGAGCGTCTTCTGCCCCTTGTAGACCGACTCGAGGATCGAGGTGTCGACGACCTGATTCACCGGTGGGAGGCTCTTGGTCCCGGAGGCGCTGAGCGCCTTGTAGATCGGACCTGCGACCTCCGCGGGATCGACCCACATCACGCCCTTGTCGGCGAGTGAGGGGCTGCTGAGCAGTGGGATCTGCGCCCTGGCCTGCAGGGTCTGCTGCTTGAGGTTGAGGCCGAGAGTCTTGCCGTAGGTGTCGACGGACAGCTGCGCGGAGAGCCCAAGCTGGGTCTTGGCGTCCTGCCAGCCGAGGATGCTCGCGTGCAGAAAGCGCGTGACCGTGTCGCGGTTGTTCTTGAGGTAGCTGTCCTTTGCGAACAGGATGTCGGCGTAGGCCGGAAAGCCGAGATCCGCGAAGCTCGTGACGATCGGTTCGACTCCCTGCTCGCGCAGCGTGATCGGCTGGTTGTAGGAGAAGCAGTAGTACGCCTCGCACGCGCCCTGCACCAGTGGCTCGGGTGAGAATCCGACTGGGACCGAGTGGTAGGAGCCGTTCAGGTGGTTGATCTTGAAGACGGCGTCGAGGATCGGCGAGTCGCCGGCCTGCAGGCCGATCTTCTTGCCGACGAGATCCCGGGGGGTGTGCACCGGGTTCTTCGGCAGCGACATGATCGCCGCTGGGTTGGTCTGGTAGATGGTCGCGAACATGACCAGCCCTGACTTCGAGGCGGAGCCGACCAGGTCGACCATTCCGTTCGGGTCCACCCCGATGTGCGCCCTCCCCGAGTCGATGATCGGTGCGATATCCGCGATGTTGGGACCACCCGCCAGAAAGGTCGGGTTGACCCCCAGCCGCTTGTAGTGACCGTTGTGCAGGGCCAGCCAGAAGCCCGCATATTCGACGTCCTTCAGCCAGCCGAGCTGAACTGTGATGGCGTCACCGCCACCTCCTCCGCCGGAAGCCGATGAGCCCCCGCACCCGGCGAGGACTCCCGGCAGCAGCGCGGCGGCTCCGGCCATGCCGTATTTGACGAATTCGCGACGACGAATCCCGTTGTCCTCCATCGTTCCTCCACTGAGTTGAGAACTTCTAAAGACAGCTAGCTGAGGCGTCGTGTGCCCCAGACCTCCAGCTGAGCGGCGGCGACGAAGCTCAGCATTGAGAGCGCCACCGCGATCACCGCCCCTCCCCACTCCCGCACCAGGTTCGCCTGATTGGCGCTGTTGACGATGAACAGACCCAAGCCCTGACTTCCCATCAGGTACTCCGCGGCGACCGCGGCACCGATGCTGCCTGCGGCAGCGATCCGAAGGGCGGTGAGAAACCGTGGAGCGGCACTCGGGATCGCCAGCAGTCGCAGGCGCGAGACGCGGCTGGCTCCCCACGCCGAGAAGACCTCTGAGGCGCCGGGCGGCACCATGCGCAGTCCGGATCCGACCAGCACGAACGCCGGCAGCAGTGAGATCAGGGCGTCGATCGCGATGACGGTGGTGTTCGAGTAGCCGAGCAGCCGGGCGAGCACCGGAATGAACGCGACGATCGGCACCGACTGGATGAGCAGCGCGGCCGGGGTGATGAGCACGCGCAGGGCCTCCGACGTCCAGCAGATGACGGCCGCGGCGCTGCCGGCGATCATGCCGATCACCAGCCCGACGACGGCGAGCCAGATCGTTCCCCAAGCCGGCGAGAGATAGACACCGGGATGGTCGACGATGTCGCCGAGGACGGTGATCGGCGCGGGCATCACCAGCGACGGCACGGAATCGACCCAGATCCACAGCTGCCACAGGACCAGGACCCCGACCATGAAGGCGAGCCCTCCGAGAACGGCGTGACCGTGGGCGCGGGCGCGGATGGCACGGGCCTGGACGTCGAGGTCAGCCGTCGTAGAGGCAAGTGCGGGCGCGGCTTCGAGCGTGACTGCGCCGCCACCGGTCTGGGAGGACCCCATCTCAGGCATCCCCGAACCTCCTCACACACCACGCCTGGCCAGCGCTGGCGATACCGAAGCCGACCACCGAGGTGAGCGCGGCCAGCAGGGCGGCAGCCCACAGGTTGACGATCTCGTAGTTCTGCATCGAGGAGACGAGGATCGCCCCGAGGCCACGGTCTGCGACGAACCATTCACCGAGCGTCGCCCCGAGGATCGCCGCAGGCACGCCGAGCTTGATGCCGTCCGCCAGCAGCGGCACGGCGGAAGGTATCTGCAGAAGCCGGAGCTGGTGCCAGCGAGAGGCGCCCAGGGAGTGAAAGAGCTCCGCGCGGACGGGCGAGATGGCGTCCAGGCCGGTGGCGAACGGGAGCAGCACCACGAAGAAGACGCCGATCGCCGCCAGCACGGTCGCGCAGGTGTTGGCGGATACGAGCGAGATCAGCAGCGATCCGAGGACCACGAGCGGAAGCGCATTGGCGAACACCGCGATCCCCAGGACCGCGCGGCGCGCCCCCGGCACGATGATCGCCATCCCGGCGAGTGCCACCGCGACGGCGGCACCGATCAGCAGACCGATTCCCGCCGCGGTGACCGTTGCCCCGAGAGCGCTGGTGAACAGGCTGCTCGAGTCGAAGATCCCGCTGATCACCGCGTGCAAAGAGGGCCACTCGGGGATCGCCCTGCTGTCGCCGATCAGCTCGAAGACGCCGAAGATGACGAGCACGGCGATCGCCCAGCTGCCGATCCGTTTCGATCGAGCGGCCATCATGTGGCGCCGTCGTCCAGGGCTCGCGTCAGCTCGTCGGCGAGCGCGTGGAACTCCGGCGTGCTCAGCAGCTCGTGGCTGCGCGGCCGCTCGAACGGGATGCGCTTGCTCATGATGATGCGGCCGGGAGTGGGACTCATCACCACGACGTTGTCTGCCAGGAAGACCGCCTCATCGACGGAGTGGGTCACCATGATCGTGGTGATTCGCTCCGCCAGCCAGATCCGCTCCAGCTCGATGTTGAGCCGGCGGCGGGTGACCGCATCGAGCGCGCCGAACGGCTCGTCCAGCAGAAGCACCGAGGGATGAAGCACAAGTGCCCGTGCGATCGACACGCGCTGGCGCATGCCCCCCGACAGCTGGCGCGGGCGGTGCCGAGAGAATTCCGCCAGGCCGATCAGCTCCAGCAGCTCGTTGATCCGGGCCTGCTCGGGGCGTCGTCCTGCGATCTGGAAGGGGAGCGCGATGTTCTCGGCCACCGTCCGCCACGGAAGGAGGGCGTGGTCCTGAAATGCCATGCCGAGCTCGTGACGACGCGCCAGCTCCCGGGGATCTGCTGCCGCGACGGTGACCTCGCCGCTCGTCTGGGGCTCGAGCCCCGCGATGATTCTCAGCAGGGTCGACTTGCCGCACCCGGAAGGCCCGAGGATCGCGGTGAACTCGCCCTCCTGGACCTCGAGCCCCACGCCCTCGAGCGCCGTCAACCGCGAGCTGCGCCCGGAGGAGAACGACTTGCTGAGGTCGCGCACGACCACGTGCGCGGATGCCGACACAGTCGGCAGAGGATCGCTGATCCGGTCCTGGGCTGCGGCAATCGCGGTCATGTGCTCGTCACCTGGGGTCACGTTCGCTGGCGAATGGTGGTGTTCCCGAGCTGTGGTCGACACTGTTCGACTCTCCTCTCCGGGCTGCAGGATAGGTATATCCGGTCAGACCAATTCTGTCAAGCTGCTCGGGGCTGCCGATTGAGGAATTCGGCCCCGACGCGCCAGATCAGCGCGGCCGACGCTGCACCCGGATCGACGTGCCCGAGCGAGCGTTCCGCGAGGCGGCGCGCACGTCCCCGGCGCGGTGTCAGCTCCTGGGTCGCGCTCGCCCGGTCCGCGGCGCACTTGGCGACGGCGCCAAGCGCCTGACCGAGTGCCTCACCCCCTTCGACCCGGCGGGTGAGTTCCCGGCTCGAGGGACCGACGACATCCAGGAGAGTCTTATCTCCCTCCTGGCTGCGACCGCGCTCCGCGATGCCGGCAACGGCCGCGGCGATCGCGGAGCAGATCGTGCGCGGGTCGCCGGGGTCCGCCCCATCGAGCGTGCGGGCGGCCCTCAGCAGTGCCGTCCCCCAGAGCGGACCGATCGATCCGCCGACAGACGCGAACGCGTGCGCCGCAGTTCGGAGCGTGTCGGCATCGGTGTGGGCTGGGGCCTCACCCACCGCCATGTTGACGGCTCTCCACCCCATCACCATCGTGGCGCCGTGGTCACCGTCACCGGCGATCGCGTCGAGACGATCGAGCTCCTCGCGGTGTTCCTCGATCGCGATCTGGACTTCACGGAACAACGCGGCGGCGCAGGTCATCGAAGGACTCCCATCCGGGGGGCGAGTAGGGGCTCACATGGCGCGTCGAGCAGCCGGACGAGCTCGGGGTCGAGGTGCGTGAGGGTGAGCGACAGTCCGGCCATCTCGAGCGACGTGACGTACTCGCCGACGAGAGCGCGGTGGATGGCGACGCCCTCGTCGGCGAGCCGGGCGGCGACGCGCCGCATCGCGATCAGGCCCTCCATCAGCGGGGTCGCTCCAAGCGTGTTGATGAGGACCTGCACAGGCTCTCCCGTGTGCGGTGGCAGATCGGCGAGCAGGAGGTCGATCAGCTCGTCGACGACCTCGGCGGCCGTCGCCAGCGCCGCGCGGCGGATTCCGACCTCACCATGAACTCCCATCCCGATGTCCATCTCCCCGTCGGGCAGCTCGAACGTCGGCCGGCCCGCGGTCGGGACCGTGCAGGGCCCGAGGCCGACGCCGACACTCCGCGTCCTGGCATTGGCGTGCATGGCCGCCGCGACGACCTCGGCCGCGGATCCGCCCTCGTCCGCTCGCGCCCCCGCCGCCTTGAAGACGACGGCGTCGCCCGCGACGCCGCGGCGATCGGCGGCTTGCGCGGCCGACACGACGTCGTCGGTGACCAGGACGGTGTGTGCTTCGATCCCCTCATCGGCGAGGAGCTCGGTGGCCATCGCGAAGTTCATGATGTCGCCCTCGTAGTTGCCGTAGAGGAACAACACTCCGTCCTCGCCGGCGACGGCGCGCGCACACTCGACCGCCGGGGTGGCGGCCGGAGAGGCGAACACATTGCCGACCGCGGCAGCGTCCGCGAGTCCCTGGCCGAGGTAGCCCAGGAACGCCGGCTCATGTCCCGAGCCGCCCCCGACGATGACCCCTACCCGTCGCGGGCTGCGGCGAGCCAGAACGACCCCACGACCAGACTCCGTCAAGTCGACGATCCCGGGGAACGTCGCGAGCAGGCCACCCAGCATGTCGTCGACGGTGTCGAACGGGTCGTTGATGAGCTTACGCACGGGCGCGCCCCTCGAGTAGCGCGACCGCTGCCACCTTCGGGAGGGAGCCTCCGCCCTCGAACTCGCTCTCCAGCCACGCGTCGACGACCTCCAGCGCAAGCTGAGAGCCGACCACCCGGGCGCCCATGGTGAGCACCTGCGCGTTATTGCTCTTACGCGCGCGGCGAGCGCTGTAGGTGTCGTGACACAAGGCCGCATAGACGCCGGGGCACTTGTTCGCCGCGATCGACATGCCGATGCCGGTGCCGCACACGAGGATGACGCGCTCGGCGCTGCCGTCGGTCAGGTGGGCGATGGCGTCCTCGGCGACGGCTGGGTATGCCTTGGCGGCCTCGTCGGTCCCCAGGTCGAGTGAGTCGATCCCGCGGGCGCTCAGGTGATCGGCGATGACGCGCCGCAGCGGCGCGCCCGCGTCATCGGAGGCCAGGACGACCGGCTTCATGATCGACCCACGCAGTTCACTGCTGGCAAGGACTCCAGGTACTCACGCCCCTGCTGCATCACCCAAAGCGGATCGCCGCCGTAGTGCTCGATGCACAGCGCTCCGCGGTAGCCGGCGCCGATCACCAGCTCGGTCGCCGTCCGGTAGTCGATCTCGCCGTCGGCGATCGCGCAGGGAGCGCTCAGCACAAGCCCGGTCGAGGGCTGTTCCAGCCGGAGGTAGTTCTTGATGTGCCAGTAGTTGATCCGCCCGAGGCACGCCTCGACCGTCTCGCGCCAGGGCTCTGCCATCGGGCCGGGGACGCGGACCAGGTTCCCGATATCGAGGTTGACCCCGAGCCGGTCGCTTCCCACTCCCTCCAGCAGGCGCACGATCCGCTCACCGCGATCCAGCAACGTCCCCTCGTGCAGCTCGAGCGAGACCTCGATGTCGAGTTGCTCCGCGGCCGCGCACACCTGACGCAGCCGCTCGATGGCCCGATCGAAGTTTGCGTCGCTCGCCTCATCGACGGGGGCCGGCGCCATCCAGAAGGGACCCTCGAGCTGCGCTCCCTGGAGTGGGCGATGGAAGCCGACGCTGAGGACCGGGGCGCCCAGACGGGCGGTCGCCTCGAGCGTGGCATGCGTGAGCTCCAGGTTGGCAAGCCCATCGCTGGGGTCGATGATGCTCGCGCGGACAAGCGAGACGCCGGTCAGGTGCAGCCCTGACTCCTCGAGCGCTTCGCCCAGAGCATCCAGATGCGCGTCGTCAAGCGTCCCGGGTGAGACCCAGGCCGAGACGAGGTCGACGTGGTCGAGCCCGCAGGCGGCGATCGTCGTCAGCGCGCCGCCCCATGCACCGGGGTCGGTACCGATCGCAGGTGCGCCGGGTCTGGCGAGTGCGAGCGTCGAGCCCGCGACGGCCAGCTCTCTGGTTGATTGCATCGTGGTCATAGTGGTAAGATAGGTAAGACCAGTTGAGTCGTCAAGGCCCTGGGCCGCCCGGTGCGACCGTACGACAGGAGAAATCGATGTCCGCGAACCTTGGAACCGCTGCTTCTTCCGGAGAGCTCGACTACGCGACGCTCACCGACGGTTCGCGCGCCGCGCTCGGTGCCGCTCGCACCCGGTTGGCCGGCGGTCACTCGCGTCAGACGCTGCTCTACCCACCCCATCCGGTATTCGGCGTCTATGGACGGGGCGCTCGCATCGAGGACGTCGACGGCCGGGCTTACCTCGATCTCGTCAACAACTACACGAGCCTCATCCACGGCCACGCGCACGCTCCGACCAACGCGGCGATGATTGCGCAGCTGGAGCGGGGCACCGCGTTGGGGGCGCCGACGACGGAGGAGCTCGTGCTGGCACGGGAGCTCTCCGCACGGGTCCCGTCGATGCAACGCATTCGCTTCACCGTCACCGGATCGGAAGCTGTGCTATTCGCGCTGCGGGTCGCCCGTGCGGTCACCGGTCGCCCGCGGATCCTCAAGTTCGAGGGAGGGTTCCACGGAAACTTCGACGAGGTGCAGCAGAGCATCCAGTCCTCGCCGTTGCGGCCGGGCGAGTTCTCGGCGCCCACGCCCAACAGCGAGGGGCTCGCGCCGGTGGGCACTGTCATCGCGCGGCTCAATGATCGGGAGTCCGTCACCAGAGCGCTGAGCGCCCACGACGGCGAGATCGCAGCGGTCGTCGTCGAGCCGTTCCTCGGTAACAATGCGCTCATCCAGGCGACACGGGACTTCCTCCAGTGGCTGACCGAGGCCGCGCACTCCCACGGAGCACTGCTCGTGCTCGACGAGGTGCAGAGCTTCCGGCTCGCTCGCGGCGGCGCACAGTCGATCCGCGGGGTCACCCCCGATCTCACCGCACTAGGCAAGACGATCGGCGGCGGGCTTCCGCTCGCCGCGTTCGGCGGTTCGGAGGAACTGATGTCCGTGATGGACGGGATGGCACCGCGCGTCCCCCAGCCAGGCACGTTCAATGCGTTCTCGCTGTCGCTGGCCGCGGCGATGGCGACGCTCGAGCATTGGGGCGATCGGGAGATCGAGCGACTCAACGAGACCGGCACTCAGGTGCGGGCGGGGATCGCCGACGTATTCGCCGCCGGCGGAATCCCCGCGACCGTGATGGGCGAGGGCTCGATGTTCCACATCGCGCTACGCGAGGATCCGATCCGTGCCTACGAGGACGTTCAGGATATTGACGCCGACGGCTGGCGCTTCATCCACCATCAATTGCTGGCTCGTGGGATCTATCTCACCGCTCGCGGGACCGGGTGCCTGTCGACGCCGATGGGATCGGACGACGTCGATGAGTTCCTCACTCGATTGGGCGAGGCGGTCGCCGTGTTGCGTGCACAGCGCCCGAGGCCGGCGTGAGCGATCTCTTGACCGGCCGCACCTGTGTCGTGACCGGAGCCGCGAACGGCATCGGACGCGCCATCGCCGAGCGATTCGCATCAGAAGGCGCGCGGGTGCTGGTGTTCGACCGTGAGGAGCCGGCGCCGTTTGACTCCTCCCTGGTTCGCGCCCAGCTCGGCTCGGTCGAGAGCGAGGCCGAGCTGGCCTCGGCGCTCGATGCGGCGGTTGAATGGGGCGGTCGTCTCGACGTGATGGTCAACAACGCCGGGGTCCAGATCGAGCAGACGATCGCGGACACCACGACCGAGGAGTTCGACCGGCTCGTCTCCGTGAACCTAAGGGGCACGTTCATCGGAGTCCGCGAGGCCGCCGCACGCATGCAGGGCGCGGGAGGCGGTGCAATCATCAACGTCGGGTCGGTGCTCGGAGTCACGGGTGACCCACTGCTCGGGGCCTACAGCGCCACCAAAGGCGGGGTGGTCAACCTCACCCGGGCAGCCGCGGTCACCTATGGCAAGCAGGGCATCCGGGTCAACGCGGTGTGCCCCGGCGCGGTGGCCACGCCGCTGACGACGCGCACCTGGGATCTCGCTCCCGATCCCGCCGCCGCCCGCCGGGAGATGGAGCGCCTGTATCCCATGGGCCGGATCGTCGAGGCCGCGGAGGTCGCCTCAGCCGCGACGTTCCTGGCCAGCGACATGGCGAGCGGTGTCACAGGCGCGCTGCTGATGGTCGACTGCGGACTCACCGCGGCCAACCCGGAGTACGCCCTCATCGGAGGGCTGACCTGAACTCAGCGGTTCGGGGAGTCTGACAGCAACTGGCGCACGAACGCGCGGTTGTCCTCGTGCAGGAGCTTGGCCGCGTCGAGCGCATCCTCCAGCCTGCCGTCGACGACGCCCGCGGCCAGTCGTCGGTGTTGCTCGAGAATCTCAGGACTCATGAACTGGCCCTTGGGCGAGAGCCTGATCGACAGCGCGATCTCGCGCTCGAGGCCGCGCCAGATCCGCATCAGGGTCGCGGACCGGCTCGCGGTGATGATCGCCTCGTGCAGGCCGCGGTCGAGATCTGCAGTGTCCGCATCGTTCTCCACCGCCTTCTCCAGCGCCTTCATCGCGCGGGCGACCGCGCGGCGCCCGGCGGCGTCGCTGCGTTCCGTCGCCAGCCTCAGGGCGCCGGTCTCGATCACATCCCGGACGTCGATCACGTCGAGGAGATCGATCGAGTCGGCGGACTGCAGTGACGGCGCGAGCTCGGGCTTGGCCAGGACGAACGCGCCCCGGCCGATCTGGACGTCCACCACCTGGAGCATCACGAGCACCCGCAGCGCCTCGCGAACGACCGGCCGGCTGACTCCGAACTCCTCCGCGAGCGTCCGCTCGGAGGGCAGTCGGTCTCCGACCTGATGCTGCTCCCGGATGCGCCGCAGCAGCTCATCGGCGACCCGGTTGGACTGCGACACCGACTGCCCGGGGATCCCGATGCCTGTGAAGGACATGCGAACAGAATAGACATGATCGGCGATCCGGCAAAACTGGTCCGGCCGGTCTTGCCAGTTTGCCTCCCGCTTGATAGAACGCAGACATGACCGCGTCCGCTGGCCGAACTCTCGCACGACGGGTCATCGTCGACACCGATACCGGCATCGATGACGCCGTCGCGGTGGTGCTCGCGCTGGCAGAGCCACGGCTCCAAGTGCTCGCCGTCACGAGCGTCTTCGGGAACGCAAGCGTCGAGCACACCACGGAGAACACGCTGACCCTGCTGGACCTGATCGGTGCCCGCGATGTTCCCGTGGCCAGGGGTGCGGCGGCCGGATTGATCGGACGCCCCGCGTTCGCTCCCCACGTACACGGAGAGAATGGGGTCGGCAACGTCGAGTTCCCAGCCTCGCTGCGCTCAGCCGTGCCCGAGTCCGCCGCCGAGCTCATCGTTCGCACCGTCCGTGAGGAGTCCGAACCCGTCGCGGTCGTCGCGCTCGGGCCGCTCACGAACCTGGCACTCGCCTTCGCGATCGACCCTGAGCTGCCTGACTTGATCGACGAAGTCATCTGGATGGGCGGCGCACTCGCCGTCTCCGGGAACGTCACGCCGGTCGCCGAGGCAGACGCGCTCCACGATCCGGAGGGTGCCGACGTGGTCCTGGCCTCCGGATGCCGGGTGACGATCGTCGGCCTCGACGTGACCACCCGGGCGTTGCTCGACGTCACCGACCTCGCGCGGATGGAGCGGTCCGGCACCGTCGGGGCGGACTACCTGGCTCGCATCCTCCCCTACTACTACGACTTCTACGAGCGACGGCTCGGGGTGCGCGAGTGCGCGATGCACAGCGCGCTGACGGTGGCGATCGCCGCCGACCCGGGTCTGGTCCGGGCAGGGGTCGCCGCGCCCGCATCCATCGAGCTCTCCGGCACGCGAACCCGTGGAATGCTGGTCGTCGATCGGCGATCCGACCTGCGAGCTCCCTGGACCGAGGGACGGCGTGACGCGTCGGTCGTCCTCGATGCGGACCTGCCGGCGTTCAAGGCACGGATGCTCGATCTCATCTGTGGCTCTGGGGAGCCGGCGGACCTGCGATGACGCGCGACCTGCGGGCACTTCCCAAGGCGCACCTGCACCTTCACCTCGAGGCGGGGATGCGAGCCTCGACGCTGCGCGAGCTGGCTGACGGCTACGACGTGCCGGTCCCCGTGCTCGAGGGGTACGGGGACTTCTCGGTGTTCAACGACACCTATGACGCCGCGCTCGACGTTCTGCGCACGGAGTCCGACGTGCGCCGCCTGGTGCGCGAGGTGATCGAGGACGCGGCCGCTGAAGGCGTCGTCTACATCGAACCCGGCCTGTACGTCCCTCCGTACCTGAGCCGCTTCGGCCCCGAGGACGCGATCGTCGAACTCTTCCTCGATGCGCTCGCCGATGCCTCCGCCGAGTACGGGGTCGCGGCCGCGCTGCAGATCGCCGGCGACCGCACGCAGCCACCCCCCGAGTGCGAGGCGCAGGCACGCCTCGCCGCACGGTTCTCGGGCCGTGGCGTCGTCTCCTTCGGTCTGTCGAGCGATGAGCGGGACCATCCACCGGAGCCCTTTGCGGACGCATTCGCCGTCGCGCGCCGGGCAGGCCTGATCAGCGCCCCTCATGCCGGAGAGCTCGCAGGGTCGGCGAGTATCGTCGGGGCACTGGACACGCTGCACGCCACGCGCATCCAGCACGGCGTCCGCGCGATCGAGGATCCGGACCTCGTCCGGCGGATCGCGGCGGAGGGCGTGTACCTCGACATCTGCCCGACGTCAAACATCCTGTTGTCCGTGTTCCCGAGCCTCGGCGAGCATCCGCTCCCCGCGCTGATCGATGCGGGCGTCCGCTGCACCCTGGGCGCGGACGATCCGCTGCTGTTCGACGTCAGCGTGCTGGAGGAGTACCAGCGCTGCCGTGAGGCAATGGGGCTAGACGACCGGACTCTGGCGCGCGTCGCCGAGAACTCACTCGACGCCGCGACGGGCGCGCCGCCGGAGCTGATCAACTGCGCCCGCACCTCCATCGGGGAGTGGCTGGAGAACGACGCGGAGCCCGCGGCGCATGGCCGGTGAGGACGACCTCGACGCGGTACTCGAGATCGGGCTCGACGTCGTGCCCGCCCTCACTAACCGCGCCGCCGACGTCGCGCAACGGTTCCTCCGCGCCGACACGGATGGGGTACACGCCAAGGGAGAGCGAGGCGATGTCGTCACCGACGCCGACCTCGAGGCCGAACGGCTGATCGTCGAAGGGCTCCGCTCGAGTTTTCCCGGCCATCAGATCAAATCCGAAGAGGCCGGACTCCTGGACGGCGATCCCGCCTGGAGATGGCTCGTCGACCCACTCGACGGAACCAACAACCTCGCGCTTGGACTGCCACTGCTCGGAGTCTGCATCTGCCTACTGCGCCACGGCAAGCCGGTGCTCAGCGTCATTCGGGACGGTTCACGAGCCCGCACCTTCACCGCGGCGGCCGGCCGTGGCGCGCAGTGCGACGGCATTCCGGTACGGATCGCCGCGCCGCCGGCACCGCCACGCATGACGATCGCGTGGATGCAGGGATACGCGGTCGGTGAGGACGACTCGTTCGCCGACCAGGCACCCCGCGCGCTCGCTCGCTCACACAAGCGTGTCCTGACGACCTGGGCGCCCGCTGTCGATTGGGCGCTGTGCGCGACCGGGCGAGTGGCTGGAGTCGTCGCTCATCGCAATGAGGTCGAGGATCTGCTCAGCGGACTGCTGCTCATCCGGGAGGCCGGCGGAGTCACCTGCGATCGCACCGGTGCCGCGGTGAACGCTGATCCGACTGCGGAGACCGTGATCGCCGGGCACCACGACGGCGTCGCGGCGGTACTCCGGACGCTCTCCTGTCTGTGAGCCTCACCCCGCGGCCTCTCCGCGGCGCTCGCAATACCGCACCGCGGCCAACGCGAGCACCTCGGCGCACCGCACGACCGACTCGATCTCAACGTACTCGTTGACCCCGTGCAGACCGCGACCGGTGGGACCGAACACAGCAGCAGGTGCCCAGCCTCCCCCATCGACGATCTTTGCATCGCAGACCATCGCGCCGGCCCTCGAGCGTTCGAGTCCGTAGTCGAGATCGTCGCCGGCGGCGAGCAGCGCGGTCACCAATTCGTGGTCGGCGTGCAGCTCTCCGCCTGCGTGCCCACCGGACCCGAATGAGATCTCGACCGTCGCATCGCCTCGCTGGCCGGCACCCGCCACGGCGTTGGCCAGCTCGGCCTCCGCCGCGCCCACGGTCTCCCCCGGAGTGACGCCGAACAGGCCCCGCGCCGTGCAGCGCGTTGCGCGGGAGGCCGGCCACTCGCCGCCGTCGATCAGGCCCACGTTGATGAACGCCGGATCGTCGTCCTGCGCGTAGCCACCAGCGGCCAGGGCGCGCCGCCGGCGGGCCTGGGCGGTGCGATCGAGCGCGACGAGGGCTCGCACCATGGCGTCGATCGCGCTCGCACCGCCCTCGGGACCCGTCTTGAGGATCCCTCCTGCCCGTCCGCGCGCGTGCAGAGCGAAGGATTGGATGCCGATGTGGCGATGGGTGACCCGCAGGTCGGTCGGCTCCGCGAAGATGACCGCGTCGCCTACATGGCCGCGCTGGAGGCACGCCAGCGTTCCGTTGCCGCCGGACTCCTCCTCCGGCACGACCGCCAGGCTCACCGCGCCGCTCCGCACGAGTCCGAGCTCGCATACGGCGTTGAACGCGAACAGGGCGGCCACGACGCCCGCCTTCATGTCCATCGCTCCGCGCGCGTAGATCCGTCCGTCTTCCTCGACGGGCTCGAACGGGTCGCCGGACCACCCATCGGGCGTAGCCGGCACAACATCGATGTGTCCGTTCAGCACGAGGTGAGGGCCGTGGTCGCCCACGGTCGCAACGACACACCGCACCTCGCTGATCCCACGCTCGTAGTGCGCCCCACGCTCCTCGCCAACTGCAACGTAGGGGCGACGCCCATCGGGCGCGACGAGGTGGCGCAGTGAGTGCCAATCAGGGACCCAGTCGTCGACGCGTGCGGCAGGATGGAGGTGCCGCCGGATGATTTCCTGGCAGCGATTCTGTTCCGCCGACCCGGGAAGGCTCGGCACTCGCAGCAGCTCACGCAACGCCGCGAGGAGCTCTGCCTTACGGCCGCGCAGATGCCGGCCGACCTGCGCGGCGATGGACTCGTGGTCGCGGGCGGGCATCCGCCGTAGTTCTAGCAACCGAAGACCTCCGAGGCAAGACCGGTTTGACCGGTCTGCTGAGCGGTTCCGCGAGCGCGTGGGTGGAGTCCGCGCACAGAGTCGTTTCCGGCTCTCGTACGTCGGAGCCTTGACGACGAGCCCCGCTCGCGTCAGCACACGAGAATCCAGCACGTGCTTCCACTCGCTACGACTGCTCGCCGGCGCGGCGGAGCACTCGTGCGGCGCCGCCAGGGCTATCCCGGGCTACTCCTTGCGCGGCGGAGCGCTCGCCTGACGCCGACGATCCGGCCGGTCCCGATTCGCGCGTCTCAATCGTCAACACCGGCAACCCTGCGACGTCGCGCTGGTCAGTTATGCACGTGCACTGGCCGGGTCAACTGCCGGCCGATTGCCATCCCTCCTCCTGGCGAATGTGCGGAACGTGCTGCCCGACCAGGTCGGAGACCTGCAAATCGCGCTCGTGCGGGCATGGAGGCCCCAGCCGTGCTCATCGACCGTGACCTGCGCCCGCCGGCGGTGCAGGTCAGCTGGAGGTCCATGGCGGCACCCCGTGTCGAGCCTCTGATCGAGATGGGCGGTAGCGCCGACCCAGCAGGCCGAAGGTCAGCCCGCCGGCCAAGAAGTAGCCGTCGATAACGTTGCCTGACCAGATCGCGGACGCGGACCGGTAGTACGCCGCTCCCATCGTTTGCTTGTGTGAGAGCCCGGTGATCCCGTTGGGCAACAGGCCGACCGCGCGCGTCAGGTCATCGACGAGCCCGGCGGCGCCGCGGAGGACGAGCACCGCGCAGCCCAGCCAGACCACGATCAACGCCGCGCGGCGCATCCTGCCGCTGGGCCACCCGCGAGCGATGGCCAGACACACCCAAGGGCCGAGCAGCCACGGGACCAGTTCAAGCACCTCACCAATCCAGCCGACCACCGAATCCGGGACCAGACTGGGTAGCTCGCCGCTCAGCCCGAACGATCCGCCGAGGAACCAGTAAACGTGAAAGGCGGCGAACACGAGGATCCAGGCGAGCGCCGCGTAAGCGGTACGGACCGGAAGAAGCTTCGTTGGTGACCGGAGATGCTCGCGCGAGGCCGCTGGAAATGCTGTGAGGCGCGGCGAGCCGGTGCTGGCGTTCATCTGGTTGACCTCAGTAGCGATTTGATGTCGGCGACCGGCCCGAGATGCCGCAGCTTGTCGGGGTTGACGATCGAGTTGACGGCTTGGATCTGACCGTCGGCGACATCGAGGGTGATCACGCTGGCCAGTCGACCGTCGCGGTCGAAGAACAGCGCGCCCGGTTGGCCGTTGATCTCCTCGCGGCGCGCGTTGAACCCGCCGAGCAGTGTGTTTAGCCGCACAAACCCTCGCGTCAGCGCGCGCGCTACCTTGCTTCGGCCATGCAGCGCTCGGGCGAGGGCGGGTGCCTTGCCGCCACCGTCGCCATGGAGCACTACGTCGTGCGCCAGCAGCTCTTGCAGCCCTTGGAGATCGCCCTCCTCAGCGGCCGCGAAGAAGCGGGTCGCGAGCTGCTCGCGCTGGTGGCGTGAGGCCTCGAACCGTGTTCGCCGCTGCTGCACGTGGCGGCGGGCCCGGGTGGTGAGCTGGCGGGCGTTCTGCTCGCTGGTGCCGACGATCTCTGCGATCTCCGTATACCGGTAGTCGAAGACATCGCGCAGCAGGAATGCGGCGCGCTGCTCGGGCGACAGGCTCTCGAGCACGACCAAGAAGGCAAGCGACAGCGAGTCCGCCGTCTCGGCCTTACGGGCCGGATCGACGTCGGCGCTGGTCAGGAGCGGCTCGGGCAGCCACTCGCCAACGTAGGTCTCGCGCTGGACTCGTGCCGAGCGCAGCTGGTCGAGCGCCAGCCGCGAGACCACGGTCGACAGGTAGGCACGCGGCGACTCAATCCGCTCGCCGTCAACACGTGCCCGGTGAAGACGCAAGAAGCCCTCCTGCACCACGTCCTCGGCTTCGCTGGCGCTGCCGAGCATCCGGTAGGCGATGGCAAACGCTGACGGGCGTAGCGCGTTGAACTCCTGCTCGGTCATCGCTTTAGCCCAGTCCCTGCGCGAAGCCCTGACGCCAGCTCGCGTAGCGCGGCTTCCAGCCGAGCACGCGCTTGGCCTTCTCGTTCGAGGCGCCCCGCACGTCGGTCATCATGAGCGTTGCCGTTTCACCGGCCGCCAACCGACCAATCCAACGGGGGATCCGCCTCGGTGGCTTGGCATCCAGCGCGTTCGCGAGCACCGGCAGCCAGTCCCGCACTGGCGCGGGCTCGTCATCGACAATGTTGTAGATACCCGGCTGGCCGCGCTCGACTGCAACCGCGGTCGCTGCCGCGGCGTCTTCAATGTGGATGTGTGACCAAACGCCGCCGCCGTCGCCGACGATCGGGAACTGCCGCTTGCGGATCGGCGCCGCGAACACGGCATCCGCGGCCAGGCTGACCGAGGTCCCCGGGCCGTAGAAGCCGCCATATCGCAGTACCAGGCCATCGCCCCAGTCGATCCTCGTCACCGCCTGCTCCAGATAGAGGTACCCCTCCTGCGCTGTTCCCAGCGCCGCCGGCGGGTTGGGGTCGAGGGGGTCAGCCTCGGTCAGCACCGGCCCGCCCGTGCGGGCCCACCGAAACGCCCCAAAGCTCTGCGCGACGAAACGCCGCGCCCCCATAGCGCGCCCGGCGGCCAGAAGATGGTCCGTCGCCTCGGTACGCAGCCGGTTGGTCATGATCGCCCCACTGAAGCGCTCGGGGTGCCGCGCGTCGCGGATAGTCATCGGCCCCGACAACGCCGTGAGCTCATGCACAATCACCTCGGGCTCGGCGGAGGCCACCGCCTGGGCGACTGCGTCGGCGTCCAGCGCGTCCGCCACGACCGGGCGCGCCCCCAGGGTGCGCAGCAGGTCCTCCTTGGATGCGCTCCTGGTCATTCCGACCACCTCGTGCCCTCGCGCCACCAGCTGCGGGACCAATGCTCTGCCGAGAACGCCCGTGGCGCCGGCTAGGAAGACTTTCATGACCGCTCCTCTCGTTTCATGTTGTCACTTGTGAGACGAGACAGAGCCCCCGCCTGTGACAGTGACCAGCGCTCTGCTCTCGCGTGTCTGGTCGCAGCGTTGGGTATCGGGCGTGTGACCCGCGACGAGGCGACCGGGACGACGAGCGGTAGGTCGTGCGCAGCGCATCTCGCGCTTCGACGCGAACCTTGACCGACCGACGAAGCGCCCCGCATCGCGCGGAAGCGAGAGGGAGCGCATCGAGCGAGTCCTGGCTCCTGCCTAAGCATCGTCGGCGGGACCAGCAGGACGGCCGCCGTGAGCCGCGTCGTCGCTATCGCGTGAAAGCAGCCGCTCCACAGGTCCGACGCCGAGCGAGCGCTCCGCCGCGCAAGGACTCACCAGCGCGAGCCGTCATCGGCACAAAGCGCCGCGACCTCCTCGAAGACTTAGGCGGATAGTCAGGCGTGGCGTGAAAACGCTCGCTGGCCCTCAGAGTCCCCCAGCCGCAGGCCTCGGACCGCCGAGATCACAACAGTTCAGTGTCCGGCGCGGAGGGCTCTGAAGCGTCTGGATCACGCTCTCAGAAGCGCGGAGCGTCCCGCAGGCTCACCCGTTGTCGAGCTGAGCTCCGCGCATCCACGGCGGCGGCTCCCCGCCTCGCGGGCCCCCGGCTCACCGGCCCCATGTCTGAGCCCGCAGCGGCGCAGACTCCGTCCACGTCGGTGACGGTGTTTGACGATGCGCGGGCTCCGAACGTGCGGGTGCTGCGGCAGGCTCAGCGGCGGCTCTCTCCGGCCGAGCTGGAGGCGTTGATCGCCCAGTATCAAGCTGGTGCTCGTGTCTGCGAGCTGGCGAAGGTCTACGACCTCCATCGCACGACGGCCCCAGGCACGTTGCTCGTGCGGGCAAGACTCGGCCCATGATGACCGAGGCGCAGATTGACGAGGCGGTCCGCCTGCACGAGGAAGGGTGGACGCGGCACAACGTCGGTCAGCACTTGGGGGTGGCCGATCAGACGATCCGGCGGATCCTGATTGAGCGGACGGTGAGGATCCGGCCGGGCGGGCGTAGGAAGGTCGCGACCGTGTCATAACGAGCCGGGTTGTCACCGCCCGTGCACGATCGCCTCGCGACCAACGCAGGCCCCCCACAGGGCGGTATCCGAGCCCCGCGTTCGGAGCTGCTCTCGCTATGTGGTGATGGGCGCGTGCTCGAGTAGGGTGTGGGCGGTGGCAGTCGCGGCTTCGACGCGGTTTCGTCCGTTGTTCTTTGCGAGATAGAGGGCGCGATCAGCGGCGCGGACGAGCTGATCGCCGTCGCCGGCGTGGTGAGGGATGGTGGCGACGCCCAGGCTGGCGGTGATGACTCGGTCTACCCCGGTGACGGTGATGTCAGAGATTGCGGCGCGGATCTTTTCGGCGAGGATGAAGGCGGGGCCGGGATCGGTGTCAGGCAGGAGCACGATGAACTCTTCTCCGCCGTTGCGTCCGACGAAATCGCTGGACCGTACGGTTTGGGCCAGGGCTGCGCCGACGGCCGCGAGGACGTCATCGCCGCGGTCATGCCCGTAGCTGTCGTTGATCTGCTTGAAGTGATCGAGGTCGAACATGATTGCGCTGAGCGGCGCGAGGGCTCGTGCGGTTTGCGCCACCATCCGCTTGACGGTTTCCTTGACGGCACGCTGGTTCGGTAGTGCAGTCAGGCCATCGGTCGAGGCGCGGAACTCGGCGAGCGCGAGATCGCGCAGGTTGGCGAGGATCGGAGCCGCCTGAGAGACCGAATCGCGCAGCGCAGCGGTTTGGTCTTCGCCCAGCGGGTCGGGGTGCTCTAGCAGCACCGAGCCGATTACCTCACCGGCGACCAACAGCGGCTCACACGTGCTTCGGCGTCCGCTCTGGCCGCACACCTCACAGCGGGCGAGCGGTTCGCGGTCGGGATCCTCGCTATGGGAGCGAGCGAACCGCACGGCCATGCACGAGCGCGGCCTGGCGCCGCTGAGCGCCGCTTTCAATGGTGAGTCTTCCGGCACGGCCGTTTTTGCTTCCAGGTGATCGTCGCTGTTGTTGCGGTTCAGGATGACCGCGTTGCTGTCGGGGACGGAGCGTTGCACCTGTCGCTTGAGCAGATCATGCGCGACCTCCTCACTCTCGGTGACTTGAAGGGTGTCGACGAACTCGCGCCGCTCGACCATCTCATCGAGAGTGCGGCCGAGGGCTGCCAGCTCATCCGATCCCCGGGCTGCCACGCGGACGCTCAGGTCGCCGCTCGCCACCGCAGACGCAAAGCGCGAATAGCGCCGGACTCTCGGCACGACGTCACGAGCCAACAGCAGCATGCTGCCGACCCCCAGAAGACACGCAGCGACCGCCATTGACCAGATGGCCAGCCGGCTGCGATCGTAGGTCTGCACGGCCTGCGCATACGCGTCCCCGGCTTGATCGGTTTCCAGCGTCGCCTCGCTCTGCGTGATGGAGCTGAGGGGGTCGAAGATCGCGATCAGCCGGTCCGCGAGGCGATCACGGGCCTGATCATCGCCCGCGGTTACGCTTTGCATGGCGAGAGCACCTGCGTCGCGCAGCGCCACGAACTGAGCCCACCCTTGGGCCAGCCGCTGCACCCGAGCGCGTTCGGCGCTGTGATCCTGGGCATGAAGCGCTTGCAGCTCGCTCAACCCGGTGTTGATCAGCGGCACGACCCTTCGGTCCAGGGTTGCAAACAATCCGCGTCGCTCACCGGGATCGGTGACCGCGGCTAACCGCAGTCCGATCTGATTCGCGCGGGCGAACTCGGCACCCAAGCTGGTGGAGATCTGGCTGGTGTGGATGTTGTCGGCAAACACGCGATCAAACTCGGTCTTCATCGAGCCGAGTCCGATCACGCCGGCAAGCGCGACCGCCAAGATCACCGGCGCCAACACCGCTGATACCGCTAAGAACTTATGGGAGATCGTGAACCGTACACGCGCCACAGAAACCATCCTTCGAGGGGTTTGTGAGCTATCGACACTTCGAGCCGTCGGCATGAACTTGCCCCTCCAGCTGGCGCCACACGCTCGCCGGCAACCAATCCCATCTGCCGTGACCGCGGATCGCTGGCGCCCCGTCGCACGCTTTACGTCCGTTCCGAGCACGGCGCTTGACTTTCCAGGTCGGGGTGTCGATGCGGACTGATGCCCATCTTTTGCTGTGGCGATTCTCGACCGGTCATGGCGTGACCCACCGTCAAGGATCGCCGTTGCGTGGGATGCTGCCGGCCGATCCCAGGGCGGCCCGCTGGGTGGCGCGCGTGTGTGTAGGTGGTCTGTTAGTGGTGCTGTGCTTCCTGGCCGGGTTCTCGATTCTCACCGAGAATGGGTTGGCCGACGAGGCAGCGCGAGCCCAGGCCGCGACACGACTCAGTGAGCTGTACAGCGACGCTCGCTTCTGGGTCGGCCAGGAGGAATCTCTGGAGCGCAAGTACCGCCTAGAGCCCGGCCCCACCGTTCTGCGGTTGCATACCCAGGCCGAGCAGAACCTGGACGTCGATTTGGCTTCGATCGTCACCATCGATCATTCCGCCGCGACGCGGCGACTGGTGACCCGCCTCGTGGCACAACACGCGAGGTATCTGACCGCCAGCGCGAGCATGTTTGCCGCCGTCGATGAGCACAATACGCCGCTGGTCATCCACTATGACCACAAGATCGTCGACCCGATCTTTGGAGTGATCCAAACGGCCGTCTACGCGCGCAGCGCCACCTCGGCCCAGCGGGCGCTGTACGAATCAACGCGGCTGCGTGGCCGGACGGTCTCGGCCCGGGGTGCGATCGCGATCGCTTTCGGTGTGGGGCTGGTGTTGCTTGGCGCGTTCGCCGTGATTCTGCTGGGGTTGCGTCGGCGGGTCAGCGCCAGCCATCGAGCCGAGCTGCAGCGGCTGGCGAGCGCCGCCCTGGTTGACTCCCTGACCGGACTGCGCAACCACCGCGCGTTTCACGAGGATCTCGCCCGCGATGTGCAAACCCACACCAGCGCTGACCGACCACTCACCCTCATGATGCTCGACCTCAACGGCCTCAAGCAGGTCAACGACTTCCACGGCCATCAAACCGGCGACGAGCGCCTCACGACCCTCGCTGACATCCTGCGCGACACGTTTCGCGGCCGGGCACATGCGTATCGTGTCGGCGGCGACGAGTTCGCGGTGATCCTGCCCGATATCCGCGCGTGGAATGCCCTTGAGACAGCCCAGCGCCTACAGCCCCAGCTCGTGGCAGCAGCGATCGGCGTAACCGCAGGAATCACCGAAGCCAACGCAACCAGCGTCGACGAGATCATCCGCGAAGCCGACCTGGCGTTGATCGCCGGCAAACGCCACCACCAAGCCATCACCCTGTACTCGCCAGAGCTTGAACCCGCCACCGCCGCGCCCGATGACGCGCGCGAGGCCGAGCGTGTCCACAGCCTCTCCAGCGCCCTCGCCCTGGCGGTTGACGCCAAGGACTCCTACACCCGCAGCCACTGTCAAACCGTCTCGCAACTCTGCGCCCTGATCGCCACCAAACTCGCCCTCGACCCTCAGCTCATCAACCAGATGCGGATCGCTGGACTGCTGCACGACGTCGGGAAGATCGGAATCCCCGACGCGATCCTTACCAAACCAGCCGCACTTACCGACACTGAATACGAACAGATGAAACGCCACTCCATTCTCGGCGAGGAGATCGTCGCCGCCGCCGGCCTGCCCGAGGAAGCCCGCTGGGTTCGCCACCACCACGAACGCTACGACGGTAACGGCTACCCCGACGGGCTCGCCGGTCACAACATTCCGTTGCAATCCAGAATCATTCTCACCGCTGACGCGTTCGAGGCGATGACCTCAGACCGCCCCTACCGACAGGCTCCCGGACGAGACTTCGCGATCACCGAACTCCGACGCCACGCCGGTACCCAATTCGATCCCTCGATCGTCCAAGCACTCTGCCAAGCCCTTGACCCAGCCACCATCGACCCTGATCGAGACGCCGCCACCCCATCACGCATCCCGATCACGACCTAAAGCTGCAGTGGTCCGCGGTCTTGGCCAGCGAGCGCCTGGAGTCCTGCCTCGCGTAGCGAGAGCGGCTGCGTCAGAGCGTGCGCGCTGGACACCTACTTCCGTCACGCCGCGCGGTTGGCGCTCCTCGTCAGGAGCAGCCATCAGGCCGAGATGACTGCTGTTCTGCTTCACGACCGAACTCGTCGTTCAGAGGGTGCGGAGCTGACGATCCCTGGGCGACGGAAATGCCGTCAGACGACCGTCGCCCGCCATCCTCGGCTCCTCCCTCGCCCCCAAAGACGCCTGGTGGCTGGTCCCGCCCGGCGGGTGAATGGTCAGCTGGCTCGCCGCTCCTTTTCATCGACCCGTTCACAGCCTTCTCCTGCGACGGAGCAACGGATCGTCTGAAAAACCGCATGGCGACAATCGGCACGTGGCTGCCGCATGACCTGCTTTTCGCGAGTCCGGCTTCGTTTGGATTCGGTCAGCCTCAGATACTCCTGCCGGCGCGTTCGCTAAGTCACAGAAGCTCGTCGACGAGTGCATCGCCTCGAACGGTCATGAGGTGCTGAAGGTGATCGGCGAGTTCGTCCTTCCGCCACCCGCGGCAAGACACGCCGTGACTTCCAGACGTTTCACTTCGGGATTCCGCTGCGCCCAGTGCGCGAACAGGTGCGGAGGGCCTTTGGAGGGCAGCCGCCAGACACTCGAGTTGCAGGGACTTCCTGTGAGGCGCCAACCGGGATCGAACCGGTGACCTCCTGCTTGCAAGAGCTGGGCGGAACCTTTTCCACACGTTGCCGTACGTTGCCAAAGCTCGAAATTACGCCGATTTCGGCCCTCGACCTTTGCCATACGTTGCCGTCGTTTGCCGCAAGTCCTTGTTCCCTGCTCGTTCCCTCGGCCAGCGTCCGGATCGTGTGAAGACAGGGTGCTCACGTCACGGAAGAGTACTTTGACCACACGAGGAGCGGCCCATGGCCGCGTCGCTTGCCGCTGGGACGCCGACGAGGCCGACCTATGATGTCGATCGATGCCTGACCTGATCGATCCGGCGGCAGCTGCCTTCGCCGCCAATCACACGACGCCGTTCGCCGGCCCGTTGGCCGAGGCTGCCGGATGGACCGCGCGCAACACGGTGTACCCAGAGATGATGGCCGGGTTGCCAGAGGCGCGACTGCTCGAGGCCCTGATCGTGATCGGCGGCGCGCGGCGTGTCTTGGAGGTCGGCACGTTCACCGGAGTCGGCGCTCTGACGATGGCCGCGGCGGTCGGCGAGCACGGCAGAGTCGTCACACTCGAGGTCGACGTTGAGACCGCCGCGATCGCTCGTCGCCATTTCGCTGCTCACCCGGCCGGCGACAGGATCGAGCTGGTGGTCGGGCCTGCCCTTGAGTCACTGCAACGGCTTGAGGGGCCATTCGATCTCGTGTGGATCGATGCCGCGAAATCTGAATACCCCGCCTACTACGACGCGGTCGTGGACAAACTTGCCCCGCGCGGCGTGATCGTCGCAGACAACCTGTTTCGCGACGGGGACACCCTCGATCGGGCCAATGCACACGACGGCACGATTGCGATGCGCACGTTCGCGGCGCGCGTCCAGGAAGACGACCGTGTCGACAATGTGCTGCTGACCGTCGGCGACGGGTTGCTGCTCGCCTGGCGCAAACCCTAGGGCGCCGCGCCGAGGCGATCCCGGGCGCGTCTCCCCGTTCGCCATAGACCGTCTCGGCCGAATCAGGCCAGGGTGACGGTCGCTTCGACCTCGATCGACATACCCATGGGGAGCTCGTCGGCACCGATGGCTGAACGCGCGTGTCGCCCGGCCTGACCCCAGAGAGTGAGAATGAGATCGCTGAACCGCCGTGTGAAGGTCATCAACCCGCAACGCCGGGCCGCTGCCCGTCCATGGAGGGTGACGTGGGCCCGTTCGGCAGGGTGTGCGGGCGCGCTAGGTGTCGGAGTTGCGGGACCCCGCCGGGTGGCCGGACCGGTCGGTGAGTAGCCCGAGAGCCTGCGCGCGGGCGACCGCGTCCACTCGGCGCCTTGCACCGAGCTTGCGCAGAATGTTGGAGACGTGCACCCCGGCGGTGCTCGCGCTGATATAGAGGTCCTCGGCGATCTCCCGGTTGGTGGCCCCAGCACTGAGAAGCTCGAGTACCCCCATCTCACGTGCGGTGAGCACCGGAGCGATTCGCTGTGCTGCGCCATCCGGCGAGGCGGGTTCGGCCCGCTCGAGCGCGTCGACGACTTAGGCAACCACGGCATCGAGATCGGCGCAGCGCCCCGCGTCGAACCCGCTGGTGAAGCCGACCTCACCGAGGCTGCGACGCAGGCGCGCCAGCGCGTGGTCTCGGTCCGCGGCCTCCACCGGCGGGATCGGTGCCGCGGTCCGCTCGCGCAACCGGTCCGCCGCCCCCAGCAACGTCGCGGCCAGGCCCTCGTCCAGACGGATCATCAGTGAGCCGGCGATCTCCTCGAGCACCGAGGCGGTGCGCCACCGATCGGCGAGCCGGTGGTGGATGAGCAGAGCGTCGCGCAACATGAGCTCACGCTCCGCGGGCGACCCACGACGGCTTCGAGTCACGATCGCCAGCTCATGGAGCGACCACGCGATGCCCTCCTGGAAGCCGAGGCGGCGTGATGCGCTCAGCGCCTCTTGCAGGATGGTCACGGCCGCGCCTCGGTCGCCCCTGTATCCCGCGGCAGCGCCAAGGTTGATGAGGGTCAGCGCGGTGTCGGCGAGGTGCCCGGAGGCGCGGAACTGGGCAAGCGCCCGAGCGCCGAGTTGCTCGGCCCTCTCGAAGTCGCAGTCCAGCCACGCCGCGAACGACAGGTAGCTCTCAGAGGCCGCCACTCCGTGGGCATCACCCAGCGCGGCCCAGATCCTCCGGCTCTCGGCGTGCAGCCGACGCGCCTCCGGATAGTCAGCCCGCTCACGGGCGATCGAGCCCAGCCGCTGGCGCACCCGCGCCGCCGCACGAGACTCCCGGTCGTCGCCGAGGCGCTCCAGCGCCCGCTGCAGGTGGGCCGTCGCCACTGGATAGTCGCACTGCAGCAGGCATACCTCGCCCAGGTCGATCAGCACGTCGAGCGCTGCCTCATCTGACAGGTGGTCCTCGTGGTCGAGCGCGCCCTCCAGCCACGTGCGCGCCTCGTCGTAGTGACCGCGGCGGCGCTGGAACGGCCACAGCGCGACGGCCAATCGCGCCGCTCGTTCTGGCGCGTGCTCTCCGAGCCACGCGAGGGCAGCCCGCAGATTGTCATGGTCGAGGTCGATCCCCTCGACCCACCGTTGGTCGGCCGGAATGCCTACCTGGGGGCCGCCCTGCTCGGCGAGCCCGGCGAACCAGCCGGCATGTCGCGCGCGGGTCGCGTCGGTCTCGCCGGCCTCGTCGAACTTGGACAGAGCGAACTGTCGTACGGTCGCCGCCAAGCGAAATCTTGGGGAGCCCGGGGCTTCGACGACATGAACCAGTGAGCGATCGACAAGCTGCCCGAGCAGATCCAGCACGGTGTCGCGTTCGATCGACTCATCGCTGCAGACCGCCTCCGCCGCATGCAGTGAGAAGCCCCCGCGGAACACACCCAGGCGCCCAAGCAGGCGCCGCTCTCTTTGAAGGTGTCGTGGATGTCAAGCGTGTGGTTGCCTGGGTCTCCTCCGATGTGGTCAGGGTGGTGCTGATTTCTCTTTCGGCGCTTGGCTGCGCAGATGATCTGTTTCAGCTGTCCCGGCTTCTCATGTCGCTTTAGGGCCGTCAGGCGGCCAGAGCGTCGGGGAGCTTGCCGGGGCAGGTGCGGGAACAAGAACGGGTGTGGCCGGCTTGAACGGCTGCTGGCGCGAGAGGACGTGCCAGGAGGCGATCAGGATCTTGCGGGCGACGGCGCTCTTGGCCGGGTTGGCCTTGCCGTGCCGGGCCTTGGTCTGCGGATACAGCCGGTTCCAGGGGTTGCTCGGCCGCCAGGCGTGCTGGGCAGCTTCGACCGCGGCCCACCGCAGCGCGGGTGAGCCGGCCTTGGAGATCGGTCCGATCCAGGAGCTCTGCCCGGACTGCTTGATCGTCGGCGCCAACCCGGCATAGCCGATGAGCTTGCGCGGGTTCGCAAACCGGGAGATGTCGCCGATCTCGGCGGTGATGGTGAGCGCCAGCAGCAGCCCGAGACCGGGAATCGTCACGAGTAACTGCACGCGCGGGTCGGCGCGAGCGAGGGTGCGAAGCTCGCGTTCGATCTCGGTGATCTGACGGTCGAGGTCATCGACGACCTCAAGCAACGTCTGGATCGACTGGATCCACACCGGCGGCACGCCGCGCTTGGCCAGTCGCGCCAGCGCACCGGGCTTGCGCAGCGTGGTCAGACGTGCCGCGCAGCCCCCACTGGGTCAACAGCCCGAACATCCGATTACGCGCGGAGGTCCGCAGACGCACCAGATGCCCGCGCCGGCGCAGCCGCTCGCGCAATTCCCGGTCAGCTCAACGACGGGACCCACAGCTCGGGCACCAGGTCACGCGCGGCGAGCTGGGCCAGCACGCGGGCGTCGACCTTGTCGGTTTTGCACGCCAGCGGCGCGATCGCCTTAACCTTGCGCGCGTCGGCGACCGCGAACCGCCAGCCGCAGGCCTGCAGTTGCTCACGCACCCACACCGCGCCGCTCATCATCTCCACACACCCATACGCGTCCGGGCCGAGGGTGTGCACCAGCCGCGCCAGACCGTCCTGGTCGGCCGACACGCTGCCTTCGACCATCCCGCCGCGCTCGTCAAACGCGCACCACGCCGCCCTACGGGTGCCCCAATCGATCCCGACATACTGCATGAGGGCCTCCTTCGAGGAGTCGCTTCTCGCCGAAGCACAGATTCTTCGCGGGAGGCCCGACGTCACCCCACAGCGCGCCGGCCACCGCCTTCATGACAGTCGCTTTCGTCGAGCAGGCGATAGCTCCACTCGATAGTGTCAATGAGGGCACGTTGGCGGTCTGAGGAGGCTCGCCGGGAGTGACGCAGGAAGCCGATATCGGTGCGCAGGCGCGCCGCGATCTCATCCACGCTGAGCACGGGCACGCGAGCCGCCGCCAGTTCGATGGCCAGCGGGTTGCCATCTAGCCAAGAGCAGATTTTCCGAACGGTCCGCCGCGTCTGCGGCGGATCGGGATCGAAGGCTGCGGACGCTTCTTTCGCGCGTTGCGCGAACAGGGCTTCGGCGCCGGCGACACCATCATCCGTTACCGAGGTCGCCGTCTCAACGGGAAGGCCCGCCACGCGCCATACCCGCTCGCCGGTGACCCCGAGCGATTGGCGGCTGGTCACGACGATGCGCAGCTGGGACACGCGTGACAGCAGGTCGGCCGCGAGCGCCGCGCATGTCTCCGAGACCTGTTCGGCATTGTCGAGCACGACCAGCGCCGGCTGGTTGAGCGCGCGTGCGATGGCCGCGACCGGATCACTGGCGGCCTCGCCCGGCAAGACGGCGTCGGCGACCGTTCGGGCCACGAGGCTCGGATCGTCCGTCGAGGACAGGTCGGCCCACCACGCGCCGCCGATCAGATCCCCGCGCACGCTCGCGGCCAGCGCCAGGGCCAGGCGTGACTTGCCGACGCCGCCGGGGCCGCAGAGGACCAGCAGCCGAACCTCCCACAGCAGCGAGACCAGCTCAGCCAGGGCCGCCTCGCGTCCCAGCAGCCGGGTGAGAGGAGCCCAGAGGTTCCCCGGCGGCGGGTCGGCTGCCCGTGACGATCCGACGTGGTCTGAAGGGCGCAATGGCGGTCGGCGCTGTCGTGGTCCGTGAGTTGGAGGGCCCCTCCCGCAGGACGGATTCTAAGGGCGCTACCAAGCCAGCAGAAAGCGGCCGTACGCCACAGGTCGCACGACCGCATCTGCGGGCCGAAGGACGGATCTAGCGCAGGACCGGAGGCAGGGTTGCGCCTGGCGTGCGCGGAGCCTGCTTGGCGGCATTGGCGTTCGAGCTGTTGATCAGGGTGGCGGTGAGACCGCCGTCGTAGAACGAGGTTGCCGCGGCGCCTGTGTACCCAGAGCACTCGATCTCGACCGTGTCACCCGCGTTCAGCGAGACGGCCATCGAGACCGGGAGCGTCTCGTAGGTCTGGTTGGGCACAGGGCCTAGTGTGGTGAAGATGCCCCGCTCGTCGCCGTTGACGGCCGGAATGCACGCCACCGTGTCGCCCTGGGCCACGACGAGCATGATGCTCGCGCTGAGATAATAGGTGCCCGAGGTCGCCGCCGCCGGCGCCGTCATCACGGGCAGGAGAGTCTGCGGCTGCGCGAGCGACACACTCGTCGAGTTCGTCGTGCTGACGCCCTGGGCGACTCCGGCCGGCCCCTGCGGCCCCTGCGGCCCCTGCGGCCCCTGCAGCCCGCGCGGACCGGTCTGATTCCAGTTGAGGCTGGTCGTCTTCGAAGGGCACGCGCTCGTTTTTGCGGTGTCGATCACCCGCAGTGCGTAGCTGGTCTTGTTGTAACACCCGTGGATGACCCCACCGCTGTCAGGGATCGACGCGTAGCTGACCCCCGCCGCCGCCAGCCCGAGAACCACCGTGGTGCCGAAGACCTTTGCGGTGCGCCGGACCTGCATGAGACGTCGAGAGGTCCGCTCGGGACCGGCTGAATCTGAAGCGCTGCTCATGTGCCTGATCTCCTCCAAGAGACTGGGTGAACCGATGGGCGCATCATGACCGGCGCGAGTTGCGTTGCCTATTGGGTGACCGGCCACAGTTTGCGCCGTCCGTTTACGCGGCGACAGATCCCGAGATCGCGCATTTAGTGCGCGCTCACCCGCGTTTAGAACCGTTTAGCCAAGCTCGGCCAGGGTGTGGCTCGTGTCGGTCGCCATCGGATTTACGAAGCGCTCGTGGGCGAGTAGCCCGGAGCTGAACCTGCGCTCGCCACACTCGTCACTAACGACTGTGCTTGCACGGAGGTTTGCCATACGCTGCCACTGCTTGCCGTAGCTGCTTGTCCCTCAGCCGATGGCCCGGTTCGATTCGGTCAAGACAGCGTGACCACGGCCACCGAGACTGCTTGATTCGTGCGGTGGCTGACTAGCCTCACCTGAAGACGGGGCGGCGCTCATCCTGCGCCGGGCTGACTGTCTGGCGCGCCGGACAGTGGGCCGCTCAGGCGTGGGCTGACGACCCGGACCGGATCAGTCGAGCGCGAAGAAGCCGCGCAAGGACTCACCGCGCAAGTCGTTATACGCACAGCACGCCGCGACCTGCTCGAAGACCCCGGCCAGCGGTCAGGCGCGGGTGTGGAGGCGCTCGCAGGCCCTCAGAGTCCTGACTCGCGTCCCTGCGGACCGGTGAGAGCCACCGCAGTTGAGCGCCCTGATTGGAGGGCACGCGCTGCCCGGAAGCAGACACTTGCTTGTTCCCTTGAGCCCGCAACCAGTTCGGTCGACGGCGCCACATGCTGTTTTGGAGGACTTTTGATTGGAGCCAACCGGGATCGAACCGGTGACCGCCGCTGCAAAGTTGGGCGGCGTCTTTTCCACACGTTGCCATACGTTGCCAAAGCCATGATTTACTCCTCGCGGCGCGCACAGAGCTGCTGTCAGGTCGCCGAGGCGCGGTGATCAGCTTGTCCACCCCTCTTCGGAGGAAGGCCAATGCGACGCGCGAGTCAGGGGCGCAGGCCTCGCTCGAGAATTCCGCGGGCCACCCGTGCCGTCAGCGCCATCCCGGTCATCGTCACGTTGCAGGACAGGGCGGTGGGAATCGTCCCGCATCCCGCGAGGTAGAGACCCTCAATACCCCACACCGCCCCGCTGGGATCGCAGACTGATGTGCCGTCAGGCGTTTCGCCCATTCTGACGGTGCCGGTGAAGTGAAGTGAGGATCCAGGCTCAAGCAAGGCCGAGTTGCGCTCCTGATCGAACTCTCCGACGCCCTCTCCAATGAGTCGCTGCATCGAACGCGTGTCCTCAATGTTGGCGCGGTCGCGCTCTGTGTAGCTGAAGTGCACACGGATCTTCGGCATACCCAGCAGGTCGCGCTCCCGGTCGGAGAACTCGAGTCGGTTCTCAGCTCGGACCTCGGTTCGTGCGTACATGCCGAGCCCGCACGTACACGCCAGGAACTCGCCGTCCTCATCGGTATGCACGACCCCGTAAAACTGTCCCATTCCGGGCCGGTCGTGCTCGTTCGCCGGCATCCAGAGCTGGGCGGCTCCGTAGTCGGTGGGGTCCTGCTCCGGAACCTGGTCGGGGGACAGCCCCAGTGCGTCAAGGTCGATGAGCGCCGAGCCGGAGAGCGCGGCGTGCTCGTTCAGATAACGGCCGAGCGCGTCCGGCTGGACCCCGGACGCGAAGAGCAGCTGGGGGGTGCGCATCGCGTCGGCGCATATCACGACTGTCCTGGCTGACACTTCACGCTCTTCTCCTGTCGTGAGCGACCTGATCTTGGCGCCGACCACGCGGCCACCACTGACCTGGACCTCGTATGCCTGCGCGTCGGTCCAGAGTTCGAAGTGCGGGTCAGCGTCGGTGCGGATGGGTTCGAAGATCCGGTTCGGTCCGGTGCGTTGGAGGCGGCCGTCCGCGCCAACCGGATTCGCTGTCGGCATGTCGATGATCGGCCGTGCCGGATCGAGCCGGGGTGAGGCGATGACGTTGAGGCGCTCTCGGAGCTTGGTGGACAGGTCGTTGTTGTACGGATGAGCATTCATCAGGAGCAGCCGCTGCGCCGTTGCGAGATCCGCAGCCCACTCCTCAGCGCCGATGAACCCCGGCACCTCGCTGCCGAGCGCCCACGGGGTGGCAGCGCTCCAGTGGACGCCCATGCCGCCGTTGTTGATTCCCAGGGCAGCGACCGGCATCTCCTCAGTGGCGTCGCCAATGGCTCGCATCGAGTACATGCCCGGGACGGCGGTTGCCGCAGAGTCGCCGAAGTCGTCGGACCAGCCGAATACATAGGCGGACTGGATCCCCGACGACATCCGCTCGTTGTAGCGCTCCCAGATCTCTGGTTCCAAGGCGTCGTGCATGTGCTGACCGCGCACGGACCCGATGTTGACGCCCGCGTCGACCATGAGGATGCGGGCATCGCCTTTACCCTCTCGTAGGAGCCGCGCGATTCCGGCTCCCATGAGACCGGCGCCCACGATCAGCACGTCGACACGTGTGCTTGACACCTGTCCCCTCCTCTCTCCGCCGGGCGTCGCCCAACTGTTGCCTTTGCTGCAATCACGCGTCCGCGCCGCACTCCGGGACCGGGTCACGCCCAGAACATCTCGTCGGCCGGCTCGGTGAACGTCACGGAGCGCAGGAGCGCCACCGCGTGCGAGAGTCCCTCATCGCGGGAGGCGAGGGCGTCCTCGTGCTCGATCGAGACCACGTAGTCGTAGCCGACGGCCCGCAGCGCCGAAACGGTCTCGCGCCAAAAAAGCTCGCTGTGGCCGTAGCCGACCGTGCGGAACGTCCAGCTGCGGTCAAGGATCCTGCCGTAGTGCTTGGTGTCAAGCACGCCGGTGCGCGCGGTGTTCGCGCTGTCGATGTAGGTGTCCTTGGCGTGGAAGTGGTAGACCGCGCCGGCGCGACCGAGCACCTTGATCACCTCGATGGGGTCGGCACCCTGCCAGAACAGGTGGCTCGGATCGAGGTTCGCGCCGATCCGCTCCCCCGCGGCGTGCCGCAGACGCAGCATCGAGTCGGTGTGGTAGACGAGAAACCCGGGATGCAGCTCAAGCGCGACTCTCACTCCGCGTCGCTCGGCCAGCTGCGCCTGCTCTATCCAGTAGGGGATCGCAACCTCGGTCCACTGCCATTCGAGCATCTCAGCGTATTCCTCCGGCCACGCGCAGGTGACCCAGTTCGGCCAGCGGGCGCCCGGCTGATCGCCGGGGCAACCGGAGAAGCCGTTGACCACCGGCACCTCCAGCAGCTCGGCCAGCTGCGCGGTCTTGACCCAGGTCTCGTGGGACGCGCGCGCGAGGTCAGGCGCAGGATGCAGCGGGTTGCCGTGCTGTGAAAGCGCACTGATGATCATCCCGCGTGACTCGACGGCTCGCCGCAGCTTCGCCGCCTCGGCTGGTTCAGCCAGCAGCCGGTCAGGGTCGCAGTGTGCCGCTCCCGGGTAGTTACCCGTCCCGAGCTCCACTGCGCCGACACCGAGGCCAGCGAGGTGCTCGAGCGTCTCCTCGAGGGACCGGTCCCCATAGAGAACCGTGAATACGCCGATTTTCATCGTTGCGGTAGTTCCTCTTCGATGGCTGGTGAGAGCTGGCTGGCGATCGTCCCGACGCGCATCCAGGAGTGCTCGTGGGCGCTGCGGCCGATCGCCTCACAGACCTGCATGACCTGGTGGGCCTCGGCGAACGTGGCGACCGTTGCAGGCGGGGTAAGGACTCCCCGGGCCTCGCCGCCGTCGGCTGCGTCCCACCTGGCAGCTGCCCCGCAGAAGTCGGTGAGCAGGTTGCGCAGCGCATCGGGCCAGCCCTCTGGGTGGCCGTTCGGGTAGTGGGTGATCGCCGCGGCGGGCGGTGACAGCAGGGCCAAGTCTCGCTGCAGCTCGAGGTTGGGGCCGTCACGGTGGCCAATCCTCAGCGAGTTGGGCTGCTCCTGCAACCACTCGTAGCTGCCCTCGTTCGTCTCGACCAGCAGGCGCAGGTCGTTCTTGTAACCGGCGCAGACCTGTGAGATGGAGAACTGGCCTTGCAGTCCCGACCGGAAGCGAAGCATCACGTTGGCGAAGTCCTCGGTCGTCACCCTGACGGTCTCGCTCTCACCGCTCGCACTGGAGAACGTCTCAGCCGCCGTCCTGAAGCGCTGACGGGTCTCGTGGAGGCGTCCGAAGTCGGCGCACACCTCGGTGATCAGGTCGCCGGTGAGATACTGGACGAGGTCGATCCAGTGTGAGCCGATATCCCCGACCGCGCGCAGCTCCCCGCCGCTCTCCGGGTCGATACGCCAGCTCCAGTCGTCGTCGCGGAAGAGCCAATCCTGTAGGTAGCGCCCATGCACCAGGTGAGGCACCGGCGGGACGCCGCTGCCGTTGGCTCGCAGATGCTCGCGCATCTCCGCGATCATCGGATAGTGGCGATAGGTGAAGCAAACCGCCGCGAGCCGTCTGCCGTCGGCTGCCGCGCCCGCCAATGATTCCGTCTCGGCAGCGGTCAACCCGAGCGGCTTCTCCGACAGGATGTGCTTCCCCGCGTCGAGCGCGGCCAGGTTCACCTCAGCGTGCAGGTTGTTCGGCGTGCAGTTGTCGATCACATCCACGTCAGGGTCGTCCACCACCGCCTGCCAATGATCGTGCGCTCCTGGGATCTGATACTTGGCCGCGAGCGCAGCCGCCTTGCCGACTGTGCGCCCAGCGATCGCGGCCACCTCCACACCCGGCACGCGCCGGAGCGCGTCCAGGTGCGCCTGGGCCGCAAAGCCGGTGCCGACCACCGCGACTCTGATCATGGGACGCGGCCTTTCGCTTGATCGGTGGCCACAGGACTAGCCGAGCGCGACCTGAACGAAGTCACGAGCGCGGCGGACCTGCTCCACAGGCTCGGGACTGCTGTCGAGTTCCAGCACCGCCCATCCGACGTAGCCGATGCGGTCGAGCATCCGCTGCCATGAATGCCAATCGACGGCGCCTTCACCGACCTGCTTGAACTTCGGCGCAATGGCAGCGTGGCGGGCCTCGCCATCGGGCAGGGATCCCGTATACGGGCCATCGGCGTCCTTCCAGTGGGTCAAAAGCACGCGGTCACGATGGTGTTCGGTGATGGCGACCGGATCACCGCCGGCAAGCGTGATGTGGGCGGTGTCGGGGCAAAACCCGACGTACTCCGGGTCGGTGAGCAGCATGAACAGGTCGATCTCGCGGCGGCGGCAGAAGACCGAGCCGAACTCGGGATGCATCGCGAACTTCAGTCCCCGCTCGGCCACCGCGAGCCCGACGTTGTTGACCAGGTCGGCCAGCCGCTTGATGTATTCGAGATCAACGAACCTGCGGCCACGGTCCACGGTGGAGTCGAGAGCCGGCATCCCGCCGATCACGATCTCGCCGCCCGCGAGGCCGATACCGGCCGCGTAGGCCCCCGCGGCCGCTATCACCTCCCCGCAGACCTGCGAGTCCCGAGGTGACGTCAGCAGTCGAGTCCCCCGAAGTAGCCACTGACGACCGCCAGGTCGCGCTTACCGAGCGCGTCGAGCAACCCTGGTCGGAGCCGTATGCGTGATGCGCCGTCCCGAGATCACCGGGCGGGAAGGTGACCTCCACGCCGGTGATCTCCAGGGACTGGATCGTGTCGAGCATCCGGTCCCATGTGGCCCGTGGCTCCATCGCGAGGATTCCATCGCGATCCGCTACTCCCCAGAAGCTCGGGTCGTAGAGGGTGATCAGATCCAGCGCGAACCGATGCTCGGCGCCTCCGCTCACGATGCGGGCCTCAGGTGCAGGATGACATCCTCGGTGAACGGAACCGCGATGGCGTCGGTCTGATACGCGTTACCCGGACCGGGCCACCCGGTGAAATGCGCCGTTGAGTAGCTCCCGAATGCCGACACCGACATCAGCGGGATGATCGGAGCCTGCTGCGCCACGATCGCGCCGACCTCTGCATGGCCGCCGCCTGAACCGAACTGCTCGAGGTGGACCGGTATGCCTTCAGCGCAGCGTTCGTCGCCGGATCATTCCAGCGCACGATGTTGGACACCGCAGGCTTGCCGACCGGCGCGGTCAGAGAGCCATTCAGCAACGCATTGAAAGTGGTGTACGCACCGCCCGACGACCACAGGCCGCAGAAGCTCAGCTGATAGTGCCCATTGACTGTGTCGCTGGTCCATGCGTTCCCCGACACGCCGTCCAGGCTCGCGTCGATACCGGCGGCCTTCATCTCGTTGACGAAAAGCTGGCCGAGGCTCATCCAGTCGGTGTAGGCGCTCGGAAGCAGCAGCGAGACCTTGAACGGCTGCCCGTTGGCCTGCAGCAGGGTCCCGTTCGGTCCCGCCTTCATGCCCGCCGCGAGAAACTCCTGCTTGGCCTGGGCCGCGTTGTAGGTCAGCGTCTGGCTGGCGTACTTGGACGGCAGGTCCTGCGTGTCCGAGGCAAGGATCCCGGTGGGGTTGGTCGACGGTGCGTAGAACTTGCCCTCCACCTCGGGAACGGCCTTCTGGCGATCGATGGTCAGCGCCAGCGCCCGGCGCACCCCGGCGCTGTTGAACGGTGCCACCTTCGTGTTCGGGCACAGGAACCAGTCGCCCGCCGGCGGCAGCCACAGCTTGTTGTGGGAAGGGTTCTTTGACGTCCACTGTTCCTGCGGGTTGCTGATGAACAGGTTCGACCAATCGATCTGCCCCGCACTCAGTGCGTTGAGCGCGGCGTTCTGCGAGGTGTAGTCGGTCACCCGGACGGTAGACACCTTCGGCAGGCCCGCTTGCCAGTAGTGCGGGTTCTTCACGAACGTCATCGCCTCCGCCGACATCGACTGCAGCGTGTATGGGCCGGAGCCGACGGGTTTGTCGTTGGCGTAGGTCCCGGGATTGCCGATCTTCGACCAGATGTGCTTGGGGACGATCAGGACCTCCCCGATGTTGAACAGCTGCGTGTAGGCAGGCGCGGCGAACGTCAGCACCGCCTGAGTCTTGGACGGCGCGGAAGCACCGGTGAAGGACACACCACGGATGTTCAGGGCGGGGTCCTTCTTGATGAGGTTGAAGGTATACGCGACATCAGCGGCGGTCAGCGGCTTTCCGTCCGACCAGGTGCGCCCCGCCGGGATCGTGAAGGTCAGCTTCCGACCACCGGCCGACCACTTGTAGGACGACGCCAGCCACGGTTTGACCTGCGAGGCGTTGAGCGCGTTGACCATGATCAACGGCTCGTACACCAATGAGGTCATGCCCAGCGTCGCCGGGGTGTCCGACGTGGAGAACGGGCTCAGACCGGAGACGAACGGGCCAGTCGGACCGGAAACCACGGTCAGGCTGGTGTCGGAACCGACGATCCAGAGCCCTGGGACGAGCCGCCACCACCGCCGCCACCGTTGGCGGCGACATTTCCACAGGCGGCCAATGCGACGCTGCCGGCGATCGCCGCCAGGGCCGCGAGGCCGCTTCTAACCGTCGGTCGTCTGCTCATCAGATACCTCTCTCCTCAGGGACGGCGAGTTGGGACTTGCTCAGATGAATCGATGGGGCGATGGGGACCGGCTGATGGGGCCCGGCTTTCGTCAAGCAGCCAGCAGGCCGCCTCTCCACCGCCCGACCGCGGAAACTTCGGAGGCTGCTCGGCTGAGCAGATCTCCATCGCATGTGGGCATCGCGGATGGAAGCGACAGCCGGATGGCGGCGTGACCAGGCTCGTCGCCTCGCCCGCGCGCCGCGCGAGCGGGGCCCGCGTATGCCGGCGCTTGGGGTCCGGCGCGCTCTGAACCAGCAGCTGGGTGTAGGGATGCTGCGGGTCGGTGGTGACCTGCTCGGCTGAGCCGTATTCGACGGCTTGTCCCGCATACATCACCATGACTTCGTCGGCGAAATATCGCGCGGACGCGATGTCGTGCGTGATGTACAGGATCGCGTGGCCGCGCCGCGCGATCTCACCGAACAGGTTGAGCACGCTCAGGCGGATCGAGACGTCGAGCATCGAGACGGGCTCGTCAGCGACGATCACCGCCGGGTCGACGGCCAGCGCTCGCGCGATCGCCACGCGCTGGCGCTGACCGCCGGAGAGCTGGGTGGGGTACTTGTCGATGTACTGCGCCGCCGGCTCCAGGTGCACGGTCTTGAGCAGTTCCAGGACCTTCGTGCGTGCCTCCTTCTTGTTCCGCGCGATCCCGTGGATCAGCAGCGGACGCTCGAGGTGATAGCTGACGGTGTGTCCCGCATTGAGCGACGCGAAGGGGTCCTGGAAGACCATCTGCACCTGGCTGCGGAACGGCCGCAGCGCTCGCGCTCCGCGCTTGGGGACGTCGTGGCCGCGGAGCTTGATCTCACCCTTGGTGGGAATCTCCAGGCGGGCCATCATGCGCCCCAGGGTGGTCTTCCCCGAGCCCGACTCCCCCACCACCGCGATGATCTTGCCGGGTACCAGCGAGACTGAGACGTCCTCGGCCGCATGCACGACGCGCTTGCCGCCGTCGCGGCTACGCCGGACGCCGGAGCGGACCACGAAGTGCTTGGTCAGGCCAATGGCCTCGAGGACCGGCTCCTGGTCCGTCTGCACCGCGGTGAGCTCCGCCGACTGTGGACTCACAGTGTCACCCGCTCCTGCCCCGCACCGTTGCTGACCAAGTCGTGAAAGCAGGCCACCAGCCGGTTGGGCTCACCGGCCGGAAGGTCGGCGGGTGAAGCCAGCGGGGGGCGGCTCTGCAGGCACGTCTCGGTCGCCGCCCCGCAGCGCGGCGCAAACGGACAGCCGACCGGCAACTCCCTCAGGTCAGGCGGGGACCCGGGGATCCCGACGAGCGTGCGCCGTTCACCCGAGAGCGGGGGGAAGGAGCTGAGCAGTCCGGACGTATACGGATGTGCCGGCTGGTCGTAGATCGCCTCGCTGGGCGCCACCTCGACCAGGCTGCCGGCGTACATGACCGCGATCGTGTCGGCCATCTCCAGCAGGAGCGACAGATCGTGGGTGATGAACAGCACGGCAAACCCAAAGCGCTCACGGAGGTCGGAGAGCTCCTCGAGGATCTGACACTGCGTGACGACATCAAGCGCGGTGGTCGGCTCGTCCATCACGAGCAGGCGCGGGCTCAGCGCCAGTGCCATTGCGATCATCGCGCGCTGACGCATCCCGCCGGAGAGCTCGTGGGGGTAGGCCTTGATCCGGTCGCGATTGACGCCGACGATCTCAAGCAGCTCACCTGCACGGTCGACTCGCGCCGCCTTCGACATCTCCGGGCGATGGGCACGGAGCACGTCGGTGAGCTGAGTTCGCAGATCCAGCACCGGGTTCAGCGCGTTCATGGCGCTCTGCAACACGATCGCGATCTCGCTCCAGCGCAGGGGCCGCAGCTCCTCGCGGGTCAGCTGCGCGAGATCGACGGGCTCGCCGTGACCCGGCGCGTCCTTCGGCGGGCGTGATACAGCACTTGGCCGCCGCTGATCGTGGCCGGGTCACGGAGCAGGCGCGTGACCGCCATCGCCAGCGTCGACTTCCCCGAGCCTGACTCGCCGGCGAGCCCGATCGCCTCACCTTCGTGGATCACGAGGCTGACATCGCGGACCGCGTGGACCGCGCCCTCGCCGCTGCCGTAGTCGACGCTCAGGTCACGGATCTCCAGCAGCGGCGTGTCGGTCGCCACGGTCATGACACCACCTCCGACGTCGTCGTCGCGACGGCCTCTCCGGGGTTCACGAGTGGCAGCGGGGGACGGCGACCGCGGCGTCGTTTGCGGTCGGTCATCCGCAGGCCGCTCTGCAGCCGCGAGTCGGCCCAGCTATCGATGGCGGAGTTGAGCAGTACCAGCGCGGTGCCGAACAGCGCGATGCAGAGCCCCGGCGGAACGAACCACCACCACTCCGAGAGCTGGAACGCCTGGGCGTTGTCGGCCCAGTACAGCATCGTGCCCCAGGTCCACTCGCTCACCGAGCCGAGTCCGAGGAAAGCGAGGCCCGCCTGGGTCATGATCGCGTACAGGACCACGTTCAGGAACTGCGCCGCGATCAGCGGCACCATGTGCGGCAGCACCTCGGAGAAGATGATCCGGAAGGAGCCCTCTCCGCTGGCCCGAGCCGCGAGCACGAAGTCTCGTCGCCGGAGCGACATCGCTTGGACTCGATAGATGCGCGCCGACCACGACCAGCCGGTGACCGCGATCACCAGCGCGACCACGATCACGCCTGAGCCGTGCAGGTACCCCGCGATGACGACGACCAGCGGCAGTGTCGGGATCACCAGCATCACGTTGGTGAACAGCGACAGCAGCTCATCTGAGACGCCGCCGAGCACTGCCCCGGTCACGCCCACCGCGATGGCGACGGCCGATGCGATCAACGCCGCCAGGATGGACACGAGCAGCGAGTCACGAGTGCTCACCACGAGCTGGGAGAACAGGTCCTGACCGAGGTTGGTCGTGCCGAGGATGTGGCCTGAAGTCGGCCCGACGTGCAGCGGTCCGTTGGTCGCGTTCGGATCGCCGACCAGCATCGGCCCGAAGATCGCGACCAGCAGAAACAAGATCAGGATTCCGGCGCCGACGCGCGAGGACGTTGTGTTGAGGATCTTCATCGCCCCGCCTCCGAGGTCCGAGGATCGAGGACCGTATACGCGACATCAGCCAGCAGATTCGCCGCCAGCACCATGAAGGTGATGATCAGGAACAGTCCCTGCATCAGCGGGTAGTCCTGGTTCTCGACGGCCTGCAGCAGGACGTATCCGAGCCCTGGGTACGAGAAGACGATCTCGGTCAGCAGCGCACCGCCGACGATGAACCCCAGTGAGAGCGCGAAGCTCGCAAGGTTCGGAAGCAACGCGTTGCGTGCCGCATACGCGAAGACCACGCGCCGCGGGGCCAGTCCCTTGGCCTCGGCCAGCAGGACGTAGTCCTCGCTGATGGTCGAGATCATGACGTTGCGCATGCCCAGCAGCCAGCCGGCGACCGAGCTGATCACGATCGTCGCCGCGGGCAGGAATCCGTAGTCGAGCACAGAGAGCACGAACCGCGGGCTCGCGTTGATCTGCATCGACGGGTCGTAGGCACCGCTCAGCGGGAACCAGCCCAGCTTGATCGCGAACAGCATGATCGCGATCGACCCCAGCCAGAAGTACGGCATCGCCGCAAAGAACGCCGTGAACGGGACCAGGTGGTCCACCCAGGTGCCCCGCTTCCAGGCAGTCCACACTCCGAGCAGGGAGCCCAGCACAAAGCTGATGACGGTGGCCGAGCCGACCAGGATCAACGTCCACGGAAGCGCGGTGCCGATGACCGACAACACCGACGCCGGGTAGTAACTGATCGACACTCCGAAGACGCCGTGCAGCACGTTGCCCAGATACGAGAAGTACTGGGAGATGATGCTGGCGTGAGTGTCAACCCCGAATGCCGCGCCCAGTGCCTTGACCGCCTGGCTGGTGACATGCAGATGCTCACGTGCGATCACGGATTGCACCGGGTTTCCGGGCATCAGCCGCGGGATGACGAAGTTGAGGGTCATCGCCGCCCAGGCGGTCAGTGCATAGAAGCCAAGCCGGCGGGCCAGAAACCGCATCAGCGCGGCCTTGGGGGCTCGCCACATGTGTCGATCATTCTGCCCAATCTCCTTTCCCTTTCGCGATAATATGCTAGAAGTCGGGATGTCAAGTCAAAAGTTGCGTTGCACTTCCGAAACCTCTCGTGCTCGACTCCTGGAAAATGTGTGCATCGATGGGATCTGCTGAAGCTGAGAGCCGCGCGTCGTCGAGTGAGCGCACGTTGAGCATCGGGACCGGAAACCTGCTCGCCCTGCTGCGAGACGGCGGTCCTCAGCCGACGGCGAATCTCGGAGACCTGGTCAACACGTCGCGCTCCAAGGCGATGCAGGACCTCGCGGAGCTCGAGACGCTGGGTCTCGTGGCGCGCGGGGGCAAGGCCCCCTCGCGCGGTGGGCGGCGCTCGACGATCGTCTCGCTCTCCGACAGCCTGCGCTATGTGGGCGTCGATGTCGGCGCGACTTCCATCTCGGTCGCGGTGACCGGCGGCTACCTCAACGTGCTGGAGTACATCGAGGAGGAGTCAGACGTCCGGTCGGGGCCGGTGGCGATCCTCGATCAGGTCGAGCGCATGGTCAGGCAGGCCGCGGGCGTCGAGAGGGGTCCGCTGCCGGCGGCGGGCGTCGGTCTCGGGCTTCCGAGCCCGGTCAGCTTCAGCACCGGCCGACCGGTCGCCCCGCCGCTGATGCCCGGCTGGGACAACTATCCCGCGCGCGACGAGCTCGCAGCGCGGCTTGGTACGGCGGTGACCGTCGACAACGACGTGAACATCATGGCCCTGGGTGAGAAGCACAGCGGCATCGCCCGCAGCCAGGCGGACTTCCTGTTCGTAAAGCTCGGGACCGGCGTCGGCTGCGGAATCGTGGTCGAGGGCGAGATCTACCGCGGGCGCGACGGCTGCGCGGGGGACATCGGGCACATCCGAGCCGGCGATCCGACGATCAGCTGCCACTGCGGGCGCACCGGCTGCCTGGAGGCGCAGGTCGGCGGGCATGCGCTGGCCCGAGCAGCGATCCTGGGTGCCCAGTCCGGCGAGTCTCCGCGGCTGGAGGCCCGTCTCCGTGAGCAGGGGCGTCTCACCGCGATGGACATCAGCCGCGCGAACGAGTTCGGCGATCCGTTCGCCAACCGCACCATCCGGCGCAGCGGCCAGGTCCTGGGCGAAGCCCTGGCGGGGATCGTCAACTTCTTCAATCCGGCCCTGATCGTGCTCGGCGGCGGGGTCTCTGGCTTCGGTCAGCTGCTGCTGGCCGAGCTGCGATCGGTCGTCCTCGATCGCTCGACCCCACTCGCGACCAGCGGCCTCCAGCTCGAGCTGAGCACCGCCCGCGAGCGAGCGGGCGTGGTCGGGGCTGCCTGGCTTGCCAGCGACACCTTCATGCACCATGCGACGGCCCGCCCTCAGTCGTGCTCCCTGCAAGCATCGGCTGAGATCCACTCCGCCCAGGGGTCAGCCTTAGGCCAAGCATCCAGCTATCGGCCGGGCCGTCATGCGCGTGGCCCGGGCCAGGTTCGACCAGATATGAGCGCCCACCCTTGCCAGGTGTGCAGTTTGAGATCCGTACGACGCCGTCGGACGTGTTAGTGGATGACCAGTGATGGAGCCAGCCGGGATCGAAGCGGTGAGCTCCTGCTTGCAAAGTTGGGCGGAGTCTTTTCCATACGTTGCCACTGTCTGCCGCAGGTGCTTGTTGCCTCGACAGCCAGCCCGGAGGCATCGTATAAAGAGAGCGTGCTCACGGCTATCGGAGGGTGCCGGCGCCGCAGGCGAACTCTTGCCTCGCCCGACGGCAGGGGAGTCGAGTCCTGCCAGAGCGACCTGTTTCGGCACGACCGTCGTCGTGCTCCGCGACCGCTCATCGTGCGGCCTTCACCAGCTCGCGCGCCACCCGTCGCGCATCGTCGTCGGTCAACTCGGGATAGATCGGCAGGCAGAGCAGCTCACCAGCCAGCCGCTCGGCCACCGGGAAAGCGCCAGGCCCGTGCCCGAAGTGCGCGTAGACAGGCTGCAGGTGCAGCGGCGGCGTGTACAGGAGCGCGGTTGCGATGCCCTGATCCGCCAGCGTTGAGCGAACCTCGTCCCGGCTCCTCACCCGCACGACGTAATTGCGAAACGCGTGAGTGACGTCCGACGGCACCACAGGCGTTGCGATCCCGCTCCCGGCGAGCTCCTGCTCGTACAGCGCGGCAATCCGCTGCCGCCGACGTGTCCACTCAGGGAGGTGGCGCAGCTTCACGCGCACCACGGCGGCCTGCAACAGATCGAGGTGACTGTGGTAGCCCTCGGCCTGGAGCCTCAAAAGTCCGTCCGGGCCGGTCATCGAGTCCCGATATGGCTCTCCGTACCCCGCCAGCAGGCGGGCACGTGTGGCGAGCGATTCGTCGTCGATCGCGATGAAGCCGCCATCGCCGTAGGCGCCGAGGACCTTGCTGGGCGCGAGGCTGAACGCGGCCCCGTCGCCCAGCGCTCCGACGGGGCGCGTGCCCACGCGAGCGCCGAACGCAAGCGCGGCATCCTCCACAAGCGCGAGGCCGTGCTGGGATGCGAGGTCCCGTAGAGCGCCCATCTCGGCGGGAAGACCGTAGAGGTGCACCGCGACGATCGCCCGCGTGCGTGGTCCGATGGCCGCTTCGACCCGCTCGGGGTCGAGGTTGTGAGTGCGGAGGCCGACGTCAGCCCATTTCAGGACGGCGCCCGTGTGGCTTATCGCCGAACAAGTCGCGATATCCGTGTTGGGCGCGGTGATCACCTCGTCTCCCGGTCCGATGTCAAGGGTGCGCAGCAGGACGAAGAGCGCCGCCAACCCGCTGCCGACAGCGACAACGTCCGCCACTCCACACGCCTGGGAGAGCTGACGCTCGAGTTCCCAGAGCTCCTCGCCGCGCTCCAGCTCGCCGACCTCGAGCACTGACTGCATCGCGGCGTCCATCTCGGCTTTGATCGCCCGGTACTGCCCGGCGAGATCGCGCATCGGAATCGGCGGCGGCGGCGACGCGCTCACATGATCACCGCTTCGATGGCGCCACGACCCGCCACGCACGCCCAGGCGCCGGCCAGCGCGCGGGCACCCAGCACCACGTCCCGGTCGGCGGTGCGCTCGAGCGGGCTGTGGCTGATCCCGTCGATACTCGGGACGAACAACATCCCCGACGGCGCGAGCGGCGCGATGCACTGTGCGTCATGCCCGGCTCCGCTGGGGAGCACGAGCGGCTCCTCGCCGATTGCCTCGACGGCATCGAACAGCGCAGTGATGACGCCGGGGTCAAACCGGGTCGGCACGGCGCGCGAGAGGACCTGCGTCTCAATCGCGACCTCACGGCCGGCGGCGATGCGTTCGCTGTGCCTGTCGATCTCGGCCACGACCCGCTCCATGCTGTCGGCGTCGATACCCCGGATGTCAATCAACAGCTCCGCCTGACCGGGGACGACGTTCATGGCGCCCGGGACGACCGTGAGCTGGGCGACCGTGGCGACGGTCTCGAACTCGGATTCACTGCGGGCGGCATCCTCGATCGCGAGCGTCAGCTCGGCGGCGGCGCACAGCGCATCACGGCGATCGTCCATGGGGGTCGCGCCGGAGTGATCGCTGCGACCGGCGACCGTGGTGCGCAGCCGAATCGGTGACGCGACCGCGGTGACCACGCCGAGGTGAAAGCCGCCCCGCTCCAGCCGGCGGCCCTGCTCGATGTGCAGCTCCAGGCATCCTCCGATGCCTCGTGACGCGGGCCGCATCGGCAATTCGGATCGTGTCGGCGCATTGGTCAGATCGAGCCCAGCGTCGTCCAGCGGCGTCAGCTCATCGAGGCCGAGAGCGCCGGAGAACACGAGGCTGCCGACCTTGCCGTGCGCAAACCTCACCGGCTCCTCACACCGCCAGATGACAACCTCGAGGCCCGCCGGGGGCAGCGTGTCGCTCGCACGGATCGCCGCGACCGCCTCCACCGCCGCGACCACCCCGAGGGCGCCGTCCAGCGTGCCCCCGGTCGGGACGGTGTCGATGTGGGAACCGGCCAACCACGGCATGCCCGAGGCGGAGTTGCCGTCAGTCGAGGCGAACAGGTTGCCGAACGAGTCGCGGGCCACCGTCAGGTCGAGCTCCTGCAACCATCCGATCACCAGCTCGTTGGCCTCGACCTCGTGCTCGGTGAAGGCGATCCGGGTGACCCCGCCGGCCGCGTCCGCTCCGATCTCGGCGAGCTCGGAGAGCCGCGAGAGCAGGCGATCACCGTCGACGGCGGCCGCCACCCGGCGTGCCGTGTCCGACGCGTTCACAGGCTCGAGGCGATTTCCTCGGGACGCTCGCCGTCCTTGTAGACCTGCATGTACTCGATCTCGAAGCCCGGCACCGCCTGGCCTTGGAGGAACGCGACCCATCCCTCGGTGTGTGCATGTGACCCGAGCGTCCCGTGCGCCTGGCATGGCGAGAGCACCGCGCCGGAGGCGAGCGCATGCTCGAGTGCCTCGTCGATGTTGTCGACCTCCAGGCAGATGTGCTGGACGCCCTCACCCGAGCGCTCGATGTGCTGCGCGAACCGTCCGCCGGGGTCGGTCGACTGGCACAGCTGGATCTGGACTTCGCCGAAGAAGAAGTGCGCTTCGCGCGAGCGCCCTTCCTTCCACTCACCGCGCTTGGGCTCGCCGATGTCCAGCACCTCCTGATAGCGGGCGACCGCTGCGTCGACATCCTCGACGGCAACAGCCATGTGCTTGATCTTCTTGACCATGGTTCTCCCTGTCTGGGTGTGCATAAAGCGACGGTTATCCGTGCGACGCGACGAGCTTTCGGCCGATGAGGAACTGGCCGCTGCCGGGCTCACCGTGAACGGTGTCGCGGTCGAATACGACCTCCCCCCGGCGGATGGTGGTGCGCACCTTGCCTTTGATCGTGCGACCCGAGAAGGGACTCCACTTGTGCTTGCTGAACAGGCCCTCCGGAGTGACCGTCCACTCGGCTGCGAGGTCCCAGATCGCCAGGTCGGCGTCGGCGCCGACCTCGATCGCGCCCTTGCGCGGCCGCAGGCCGATGATCTCGGCCGGCCCAGTCGCGCTCAGCCGGGCGAAATCATTCAGCGACAGCCCATGCCGGTTCATCGCCTCGTCGCGGACGGCAGGAAACATCATCTGGATCCCATTGAGGCCCAGCGGCGCCTTGAAGATGTCCTCCAGGCCGGCCTCCTTCTCGGCGATCGTGTACGGCGAGTGATCTGACCCGATCGCGCTGATCGTCCCGTCGACCACGTACTCCCAGAGACGGTCGACGTCCTCGCGCGACCGGATCGACGGCGCACAGCGCGCCCACGTTCCGAGCCGTTTGAGGTCGTCGTGGTCGAGCAGCAGATACTGGGGGCAGGTCTCGCAGGTCACCCGCGTGCCCGCCTGGACGGCGTCACGCACGATCTGGGCGCCCTCGGGCGTGCTCACGTGCGCGACATGGAGCCGCGCGCCGGTGTGACCGGCGAACCGGACGGCGCGCGCGATCGCCTCGACCTCCACCAGCGGGGGGCGCGATTCGGCGTGCGCCATCGGGTCGGTCCTGGTGGCCGCGGCCATCCTGGCCAGGCCGGCCGCTAGCAGGTCATCGTTCTCGGCATGGACGATCAGAGGCAGATCGAGCTCGGCGAGCGTCTCCATGCACTCGACCATCCCCGGGTCATCGAGACGCGGGTAACCCGGGCTCGATGCGCACATGTACGCCTTCATCGCGGTGACACCCGCGTCATAAAGCGCGGTGAGCTCTTCGCGCGTCTGGCCTACTGCGGCCGCGTACAGAGCGATGTCGCAGATCGAATGGGCCTCGGCCAGCCCACGCTTGAGTGCAAGCGTCTCCAGGTTCTCCACTAGCGGCTGTGCCTGCGGCATCTCTCCGACGGTGGTGATTCCACCCGCAACCGCGGAGGAGGTCCCGGCGAAGAAGCCCTCGCGATCGATCTTGGAGGGCTCGCGCAGGTGGGTGTGCATGTCGATGCCGCCAGGCAGGACGACGCATCCGCTGGCATCGATCCGCTGGGCGTCGCGCTCGTCGGAGCCCTCGCCGAGCTCCGCGATGACCCCGTCTCGGACGACGATGTCGAGCCGGCGCTCTCCATCCGGGGTGACGACTGTTCCGCCGTGGACAACTGTGGTCGCGCTCACACTCGCACCTCCGATGGCTCGGGAGCAATGGCGACTTCGAGGGATTCGAGCGCCTGAAGATGTTGGTCGAGGATCGGGCTCGCCCACTGCGGGCACGCCGCGGCGGGGGGTCTCACCGAGCCGTCAGCGAGCAGGCCGCGCCGCCTGAGGATCTCTTTGCGCAGCGCGAGGCTGACCGACAGCTGTGCCTCGCAGACCATCAGCGGGAGGAACGGCTCGAGCGCAGTTTTGGCGGCCCCAAAGCCATGCGCCGAATACGCCTTCACGATGGTGACCAGCGCCTCGGGGAAGGCGAACCCCGTCATCGCGCCAGAGGCACCGGCCGCGAGCTCGTCCAGCAGCCCGACCCCGCCCAGCCCGCCGAACACCGGCAGCTCGGTGCGCTCGGTGACCGCGGAGACCGTGGCCGGCGTGGGCGGACCTTCGGCCTTGACCGCAACGGCGACCGCTGCGCTCTCGATCGCGTCGACGAGCGCCGCGGGGGCGATCTTCACCCCGGTGGTGGCGGGATGGTCCTGAACGACAATCCCCAGCCCGGAGCCGTCGGCGATGGCACTGATATGCCGGGCGAGGTGGCCGGAGTCCGGGGTCGGCACGAGCACCATCACCGCGGACGCGCCCGCGGCGGCCGCGCGGCACGCCTCCTCGATCACCGGAGCGGTTGCCAACGGGGACGCGCCGGCAACCACCGGCAGCCCGCCGGCGGCGTCGACGACCGTCTCGAGCACCGCCAATCGCTCATCGGAGGTCAGGCTCGCCGCCTCACCGAGGACGCCCAGCGCAACCACGCCGGTCACCCCGACCCGCCGGGCGTGCTCGACGACGCGCCGCAGTGACTCATCGTCGACCACCCGGTCCCCACCCCTGAACGGGGTGGGGAGGATCTGCCATACACCTGGCCGGAGAGGGTCAAACGTCATGTCAGCTCTTCCAGGCAACCCAGAGTGGGTAGTGCGCTGTGTGCTGGAGGAACAGGTCGTGCACGTCCTTGTGGTACGCGAACGTGTTAGTCGGGTTCACGACCCACACGAACGGTCCCTTCTCCATGATGATCTTCTGCCACTGGTCATACAGCTCACCACGCTTGGCGAAGCTCATCTCGGTTTGTGTCTTCGCGAACAGCGCGTCCGCTTGGTGGCTGACCCAGCCGGTGTAGCCGGAATGGGCGCCGCCGTTGGAAACACAGCAGAACATCACGTTCGCGCTCGGGTCGAGGTTGTCCGACGTCCCCGCGGTATACGAGATCTGAAGCTTCCCCTGCTCCATCTCGCTATTGAGGGTGGTCGGATCCAGCGACTGCAGCTTGATGTTGCCGCCGATCGCCTTCAGCTCGCTCTGCAGGATGTCCCCGACCGCGCTGGCGACGGCATCGCCGGCCGGGATCGCGAGCGTCGCGGTGAAGCTCTTGATACCGGCGGCCTTCATCAGCTGCTTGGCCTTTGGCAGGTTGTACTTGTATGCGTACTTTCCCGTGTAGAAGTCCACTCCGGGATCGATCGGCGAGGTCCCTGGCGCCGCGTTGCCGAAGAACACGGCCTTCACGATCGCTGGCCGGTCGATCGCGTAGTTGATCGCTTGAACGACATCCGTGCTCCGGAAGGCGGAAACCTTCTGGCTCAGTCCGAGTGCGATGACGCCGAACTGCGGCGTGACGGCCGAGACGATGTCCCCCGAGTTCAAAGAGGAGACCTCGTTGTAGGGCACGCTGAAGATCGCGTCCAGCTGACCGCCCTGGAGTGCAGTGACCCGCGTGTTGTCATTGGGCATGTACTTCAGCGTGATCGTGTTCAGGTACGGGTAGTGGTGTCCGCAACTGTCGGTCTCCCAGTAGTACGCGTTCTTCTTCAGCACCACGGCATTGCCGGGCTTGAACGATTGCACGGTGAAGGGACCCGAGCCGACGGGATGATTCTTGTAGACAGACTCGCCGACCTTCTTGAACACGCTCTTGTCGAGGATCGACGCGGGCCAGAGAGCCAGCTCGTTGAGGAACGCCGACGAGGCAATACGGTCGTGCAGTTTGATCTGCACCGTATGTACGTTCAGGGGCGTCGCCGACGCGATGTTTGATAGCCCCACGCTGGCGAACGCCTTGGGCGACGCCGCTCTCATCAGGGAGAAGGCGACGTCCTGGGCGGTGAGGGGATTGCCGTTTGAGAACCGCGCAGAACGCAGATGGAAGACATAGGTCTTGCCACCGTTGGAGATGTTCCATCTAGTCGCCAGGTCCGGCACCAGCTTGGACGCGTCGGGGGTGAGACGGACGAGCTGGTCATAGACGTTCATATCTGCCCAGAGCGAGCCGTTGTCCTGCGTGTAGGGCGGGTCGAAGGAGACCACATCCTGCGCGACACCGATCGACAGCGAGCCGCCGGCCTTGACGTTCTTACACCCCAGGTTGGTGGAATTCGCGAGCTTGGAGACCTTGTTCCCCGCACCCTTCGCGTTACCACCCCCGGACGAACCGCCGCTACTACCGCATGCCGTCAGCACGACGGCCGCAACCACCAACCCGAGCAGAGCGACCATCGCGTGTCGAGCAGACCTTCCCGATAAAGCTTGCATGAGACCTCCTCATCCCTCGGAGCAGCTTTGCAGCCAGGCTAAAAGAATTTCATGATAATAGCTGCTTACGTCGTGCGAGGCAAGCGGCTGTCTATGCCGTCTGGCCTCCGACGAACCGCTGACCACGGTCATCGCCCGGGTCGCCGCCCGCCGGGCCGAGATCGGCGTGGTGGCAGGAAACCTCACCGCCGGACGCAGTGGCGCGAAGCTCCGGAGCCTGCGTCGCGCACTTTTCGGTCGCGAGAGGGCAACGTGGGTGAAAGGAACAGCCGGACGGGGGGGTGATGGGGTCCGGGACGTCTCCTGCGAGCGCCCGCTCGTCATCGCGCTGATCGGGATCGACGGACGGGATCGCGGCGAGGAGCCCCTTCGTGTACGGGTGGCGCGGTGCACGGAACAGTTCGGCCGTCGGAGCGCGCTCGACGATGCGGCCGAGATACATGACCACGACGCGCTGGCTGACATGGCGGATCACACTCAGATCGTGTGAGATGAAGACGTATGTCAGCTCGAGCTCGTCCTGCAGCCGGGTGAACAGGTTCAGGACCTGGGCGCGGATCGACACGTCGAGCGCGGAGACGGCCTCGTCGGCCACGATCAGGCGCGGTCCCGCCGCGAGAGCGCGCGCGATGACAACGCGCTGGCGCTCGCCACCGCTGAGCTGATGCGGGCGCCGGTGGGCGAGGTCGGGGGCCAAGCCGACTCGACCGAGCAGCTCCTCAACACGCCCAGGGATTTCCTTGCGGGGGCAGACGTCATGGACCTTGAGCACCTCCCCAATCGCACGGGCGACAGTGAGCCGCGGGTTCAGCGACGCATATGGGTCCTGAAAGACGATCTGGACCTGGCGTCGCACCTCCCACGGCGATTTGGTGTCGAGCGGCCTGCCGGAGAAGGTGACCTCTCCAGCGGTCGCCTGATCGAGTCCGACCAGCACACGCCCGAGCGTGCTCTTGCCACACCCACTCTGCCCCACCACCCCGAGCGTCTCGCCGGCGTACACCGTCAGCGATACGTCTTCCACGGCGCGCAGGAGTTGCTTACCGCGCCCGCGCCGGATCGGGTAGTGGCGCGAGATGCCTTGAGCCTCGAGCGGCGGATCTCGGATCAACCATCGATCTGCACCTGTTCGTGGTTCGGGCAGCGCACGGCGTGGCCGTCGTCGACCGCGAGCAGGCTGGTGTGCCAGCTCTCGGCGCCGATCCGGTCGCCAGCTCGCAGCGCTCGCGAAAGCTGCAGACTTCGGGGCGTTGGTGCAGCCGCGGGGGCATCCCTGAGATCGCGTGCAGGTATCGAGTCGCGACCGAGGCCGGGAGTGAGCGCAGCAGTCCCGCCGTGTACGGATGATGGGGCGCGCGTACGAGCTGGCGGACAGGCGCGAGCTCGACGAGCTCGCCGCCGTACATGACCATCACGCGATCGCAGGTCTGAGCGATGACGCCCAGGTCGTGGCTGACGATCACCATGCTCATCCCGAGCCGACGGCGGAGGTCCGCGAGGAGGCGGAGGATCTGATCCTGGATCGACACGTCCAGCGCCGTTGTGGGCTCGTCGGCGAGCAGGACCGGGGGTCGGCATGCCGAGCGCGATCGCGATGATCACCCGCTGGCGCATCCCGCCGCTGAGCTCGTGCGGGTACTGCTCGAGTCGTTGCTCGGGCGCACTGATGCCAACGAGGCGAAGCAGCTCGAAGAAGGTTGCTCGCACGCCGCTCACGCCGGTTGAGGGAGGTGTGACGCTGCAAGGTCTCGCCGATCTGCTCGGAGATCTTCAGCACAGATTCGGATCACTCATCGGATCTTGAAAGATCATCGAGATCTCCGCCCCTCGAACCCGTCGCATCGACGCCTCGCTCATCCCGAGCAGCTCGCCGCCCGAATAGAGAATCGAACCTGAGCACACCGTCGTCTTGGGCTCGTACAGGCCGACCAGCGTCCGCAGCATGGTGCTCTTGCCACATCCGCTCTCGCCGACGATCCCAAGAGCCTCGCCAGCCGCGAGCGTGAACTCGACGCCGTTGACCGCATACACGGTCCGTTCCCTGCCGGTGAACGCGACTCGCAGGTCACGCACCTCCAGCAGCGTTTCGGAGCTCACCGCCCCGGCCATCAGCCGCTCTTGTCCCGAAGACGGTCCGCGAGACCGTCTCCGATGATCGACAGCCCGAGCCCGAAGATCACGATCGCGAGCCCGGGCATGACCGGCAGCCACCACGCCGTACGGATGAACTCCTGAGAGTCGGAGATCATCTTGCCCCACTCCGCGGTGGGGTCCTGAACACCGAGACCGAGGAAGCCGAGGGCGGCGCCGATGCTGACGTTGTTGACGGCGTCGATCGTGCCGTACACGATCGCCGGCGCGATCGCGTTGGGGATGATGTGGCACGCCATGATCCGCGATCGCGAGTAGCCGAGCGAGCGCGCAGCCGAGACGTAGTCCTGGTGTTTGACCACCAGCACTTCCGCGCGGACGATTCGCGCGTAGGACACCCACGTGACCGCCCACATCGCGATCAACAGATAGATCAGCCCGCTGCCGAGGATTGCGACGATCGCCAGGACCAGCACCACGAGCGGGAACGCGAAAAACACGTCGACGATGCGCATGAGAACCGCGTCGACGATCCCGCCAAAGGTTCCCGCAACGACGCCGACGAGCGTTCCAAAGCAGAACGTGACGATCGTCACGCCAAACGCGATCAGCAAGTCGATCCTCCCTGCCCAGATCACCCGCGAGAGCTCGTCGCGCCCGAACTGGTCGGTGCCGAGCAGGTGACCGGGCGACAGCGGCGGCTCCAGCGCGTGGAGAAGGTTCTGCTGATTTGGCGCGTACGGAGCTATCAGCGGTGCCGCGAGAGCAACGATGACGACGAACGCGACGAGCGCGGCGCCGACGATGATCGGCACCTTCACCGGCAGACGACGCCGCGGCGCGAGCCTGTCGTCCTCGACCGCCATCGGCACTGTGACAGGTGCGGGAAGGCCGCTGGACATCAGGTATTGGAGGCCCGCGGGTCCAGAAACGCGTAGAGCAGATCGGTCCCGAGATTGACGACGACGACGAAGATCCCGAAGAACAGGACGATCCCCTGCACGACCGAGAGGTCCCGGTTGGTGATCGAGGCCGCGAGCAGCGTTCCAAGCCCCGGCAGGGCGAAGACGTTCTCGATGATCACGGTGCCGCCAATCAGATAAGCGAGGTTGACCCCGATCACGGAAATGGCCGGGATCAGCGCATTGCGCAGAACGTGCCGGGTGAGGATCCGCAGCCACCCGATCCCCTTGGCACGCGCGGTCTCCACGTACTCGGCGTTGAGCACGGCGACGATGCTGTTGCGGAGCGTCCGGATCAGGATCGCGGAGAACCCGAGCGCGATCGTCAACGCCGGCAGGAACAGGGAGGATACGTGGCCGAAGAAACCATTGCCGTAGCCGGTGACAGGAAATAGCCCGAGATCGATGCCGAAGATGAGGGCGAGCATCAGCCCGACCCAGAACGGCGGCATTGCGAAGATCAGGATGAAGGCCACACGGAGGCCCTGGTCGGCGACGCGATCGCGCTGGAACGCAGCGACCACCGCTAGCGGGATGCTGATCAGGATCGCTAGCACGGTCGAGTAGACAACCAACCACATCGTCACCGGCAACCGCTGCCAGATCAGCGACCACACGCTCTGCTGGTAGTAGATCGACTCCCCGAGGTTGCCATGCAAGAGATGTCCCATGAACAGCACGTACTGCGAGGCGACGGAGCGATCGAGCCCGAGCTCATGGCGCAGGACCGCCGCCTTGGCGGCCGTGTACCTCACACCGAGAATGACCGTAACTGCGTCCCCGGGGACCAGCCTGAGCAGGAAGAAGGCGATGATCGTCACTCCGATCACCACGATCAGCGATTGCAGCGTACGGCCGAGGATGAAGCGGGTCCGAGGGGTCACCGCGTCGGGCTCAACTCCCTCCCCGCACTGATGCCCTCAACCCCCACTCGGTAGACGTCGAATCTCTCGCCTGAGATCCGCTCGTCGGAGACCGCGAGCGTCACGAACCCGGGCGCGATCAACTCCGGGTCGATCCAACGAGCCCTCGTCGCGCTGTCGTACGTCGTCTCCGACATCGGCGTGTGCATCGGGGCTCCAGGGGTGACACTCACCACGCGCACCCCACTGCCTTCAAGCTCCAGTCCGAGCGTCTGAGTCAGGCCTTCGAGCCCGAACTTTGAGGGGCAGTACGCCGACTCGCCTGCGAAGCCCTTGATCCCGGACTGCGAGCTGACGTTGATGATCGTGCCGCTGCCTCGTTGGACCATTGGACCCAGGAACGCGCGGCAGTACATAAACGGGCCGCGCAGGTTGGTGGCGAGCACGCGATCGTAATCATCGACCGAGGTCTCTGCGATCGGCTTGACCATGATGATCCCGGCGTTGTTAACGAGAACATCGATCGCCCCGAAGGTCGAGTGCACGTCCCGCGCCAGAGCCTCGGTGCGATCCGCGTCGCCGACGTCGGCGAGCTCGGCCCGCACCGAGAGTCCGCGCTCGGCGGCGGCGGCTTGCAGACCGTCAAGTTCGTCCGCGTCGATCGAGACGCCGATCACCTGTGCCCCCTCGCCGGCAAATGTCAGCGCGACCGCGCGGCCGAGTCCGGCACCGGCGCCGGTGACGACAGCGACCCGCCCGTCCAAGCAACCCATGGCTAGGCGGGCGCCGCCGCCGCGGTGCGAAGACCAAGCAGATCGGCGATGTTGCGCTCAGCGACGATCTGCGACCGGATCCGGCCACCCGCGGCGGTCATGATCGGGGTCACCCCAGGTCCATGGCCGCCTCGGACACTGTCCCCGTGGACGACGATCCCGATCGTCGCCGCGTTCTCCACATAGCCGTTGCCCCAGCGCGAATCGAAGTCCCTGAGCATGACGACATCTCCCAGACGAAGCCCGTCGAGCCCGTGCTTGGAAATCGCCGCCGGATCATCACTCTGAATCTGCACGCAGCCCGCCTCGCTGGTCAACCCCGACCCGGCACCCATCAGAACCGCCGGCACGTCAGCCATCACCGGCACGACCAGCTCGCCAGACTCGTTGCTCTCCACCTCCAGCGCGTCGAACAGCGCGGGCGAGATGCTCTTGAGCTGGACCTCGGCCGCATCCGAGAGTGCCAGGCCCCGCCCGAGCGCCCGGACGAGCACTTGGTCGCCGAGCGCTATCGACTCCAGAACCGACGGTTCGAAGTGGACGATCACGTGCTCGGCGAAGCGGCCGCTCTTGCCGGTGACCGTGCCGCGCTCACCGCGAGCCCGGCCGGTGACGACGATCGCCTCGTTGCCGATGCAGGCCAGGCCGCGCAGCGCGGGGTTGGCGCCGGCGCCGGCGGCGATGCTCACCCCCGGCTGAATCTGGTCGGCCACCCATCCGAAGGCTGAGTCGCCGATCGCGACGTTGTAGACGATGCCGCCGGGCGGCGGCAGCAGCACCGGGGAGCCATCCGCGCCGATGATGTACGGGCTGGCGGGCAGGGCGGGACACTGCGGGGACGCGATCGAGCCCTGTACCGCGACTCCGACAAGCTGTGAACGATTATCGGACATGTGATTCCTCCGGATCAGACGCGGGTGGCGTAGGAGCTGACGTGAGCTCCGGGCTGGTGAGTGGCAAGCTCGTCGGCGGTGCGAAGCCCGAGCCCGAGGGCGATGTTCTGGCCGGGCGCGGGGTGAGTCACGATCGCGCCGGAGCGACTGGACAGCAGGTCGAGCACTCCGGGACCGTGACCTGTCCAGGCGGAGTCACCGTGGATGATCAGACCGATGGTGACGGCACCGGGGTGAAACCCTCTACCCCAGCCGTGATCCTCGTCGCGGACCGCGACGATGTCTCCCAGACGCAGCTGGTCCAGGCCGAGCTCCGCGATCTGGTCGCGGTCGCCGGTCATGAAGTCCTGGTCGACGTAGTCGGCCATGAGCTCTGCGCCCGAGCCCATCAGGTGGGACGGGATCTCCGCGACCACCCCGACCTCCAGCTTGCCTTCGGTGTTGACCCCGAGGTCGAGCGTGTCGACCAGGCGCGGCGACAGCTTGTGTGTGATCACATCCGGGCAGTCGAGCAGCTTAAGACCGGTCCCGATCGAGCGGATTAGTATCTCGTCGTCGACGGCGAGCAATTCGATCTCCTCGGGCGGGAAGTCGACGAGGATGTGGGCATGCTCACCGGTGACCGTGCCGCGCGCGCCCGCGCACGCGCCGCTCGTGACGACCGCCTCGTTACCCATGCAGGCGAGGTAGTGCAGTGCGTGCTCGTCACCGTCGTCGGGGTGGCGAATGGAGACTCCGGGCTCGAGGTGGTCTGCCTCCCAGCCGAACGCGGGGTCGCCGACCCGGTGCGTGAAGCAGATCCCGGCCATCCCGACATGCGTCGCGCCGCGGCCGTCCGAGGTGGTCCGGTAGTCGTTGTTGTCGCCGCGCACCGGCCAGACACGCCCGTGGACCGCGAACTCCACCAGCTGCGACGCGTTCGTCCTAAGCATTCGAGTGGGCTCCTTGGATGAGGTGTCGGGGTCCCGCGCCCCGCAGCGCCAGCACGACGTTCTCCAGCACGTCGCGAAGCTGTTTCTCACGGGCGCCACCGGTGCCGCCCCCGATGTGCGGCGTGAGGATGACGCTGTCGAGACCGAGCAGCGGATTGTCGGCGGGCACCGGCTCCTCGACGTAGACGTCGAGGCCGGCCCCTGCGATCCGGTGCTCTCGCAGCGCCTCGACGAGCGCGGGCTCGTCGATCAGGCCTCCGCGCGAGATGTTGACCAGGACTGCGCTGGGTCTCATCAACGACAGTTGCTCGGCGCCGATCAAACGGTGGGTCTCCGGCGTGTGCGGCGCCGCGACAACGACGACGTCACTCGTCGCCAGCAGTTCATCGAGCGGCTTGAAGGTCACCTCCAGGCGGTCCTCGAGGTGCCCCGGCAGCCTGGTCCGCTTCGTGTAACTGACGTTCATGTCGAACGCTTGTGCGCGGCGCGCGATCTCGGTACCGATCTCGCCGAAGCCGACGATCCCGATCGATCGCCCGGCGACCTCGAACAGGCCCGGGAGCTTCATCCACTGGAAGGCGTGCTTGCGCTGGCTGGTGGGCTCAGGGGTCAGTCCAAGACCGCGGTAGGCGCCCGTCACGGTTGCCTGATGCGCGACGACGAGTTGCTTTGAGAGCGCCAGTACGAGCGTCATCGCGCACTCGGCGACCGCGATGCACCCTCGCAGCGGCATCGTCGCCACCGCGATGTCCGCACCGGCCGCGGCATCGAGATCGATGCCGTCCTCACGCCCTCCGTACTTCTGCACGAGCCGTGCCCGAGGGGCCGCAGCAAGCTCAGCCTCCGAAACCGGAGCCGAACGAGTGACAAGCGCGTGCGCGTCCGCCACCAGCTCTGACCAGCGCGAGAAAGCCGCACCCGCACCGTCCGGGTCGGCGATGAGCCGGAAACCGTCTGGCAACATCGCTTGGCCGAACTCAACCTCCTCGCTCGGTTGCCCGTCGACCCACGCGATTGTGAAACTCATCCTGACACTCCGTTCTCGGCGGACAGACACCGTTCGACGCGCGCCATCGCCTCGGCGATTCGATCCTCGGGCGCGAGCCACGCCAACCGCATGTACTGGGACCAGTTAGGCCCGAAGCCCGTGCCGGGGAAGATCAGGACGTGAGCTTCGGTGAGGAGCTTTCGCGACAACTGCTCCGCCGGCATGCCGCTGGACCCGGCGTTGAGGAAGACGTAGAAGCCGCCGCGCGGCTGGCCGTAGGTGAAGCCGAGCCGGTCGAGGGTCTCGAGCACGATGTGCCTGCGTTGCGTGTACTGCTCGAGATAGGAGTCGATCGCTTCCTGCGGGCCTTGAAGGGCGGCGATGCCAGCGTACTGCGATACGAGCGGAGCACCCGCGCTCGTCAGGCGCTTGCGCCTGGCCACCTCGCGCATGATCGCCTCCGGCCCGGCGACCCAGCCCACACGCCAGCCCGTCATGCAGTAAGTCTTCGAGAAGCCGTTGATGGTGATCGTGCGCTCGGCCATTCCGGGCAGCGACCCGATGCTGAGATGCTCGGTGTCGTCGTAGAGCAGTTTCTCGTAGATCTCATCGGAGATCACGATCAGGTCGTGGCGCCGGGCGATCTCGGCGAGTTCCCGCACGTGGTCAGGCGACACGGTGCCGGCGGTCGGATTGCCGGGCGAGACCAGGAGCAGGGCACGGGTTCGCGGCGTGATCCGAGCCTGCACCTCGGCCGGATTGAGGTCGAACGCGTCCTCCTCATAGGTGGGGACGCTTACGAGCTCCCCTTTCGCGACACGAATCGCAGTGTCATATGACGGATACCGCGGATCCGGAACCAACACCTCGTCTCCGGGCTTGAGGATCGCTTGCACGGCGAGGAACAGACCCTCCTGTCCACCGGTGCTGACGACAACCCCGTCCGCAGACGCCGGCACGCCGTTCTCATGCCACAGCTTTTGGGCAACCGCGGTTCGCAGCTCGAGCAGGCCGGCTGGGTCGCCGACGATGTCGACGAGGCCGGCGTCGATCGCTTGCTTGGCGGCTTCGATGATGTGCGCCGGCGTTGGCAGGTCGGGGTCGCCGAGGCCGAGCGGAATCAGGTCGTCGATCCCGGCCGCCTCATCCATGAGCTCATAGCGGAGTGCGGTCGCGCGGTCATCGACGGTCCGGGGCGAGGTCGGAGGCGACGGAGGGGTAATCACGCTGTCGCCTCCGCGTTGACCCGGCCGACGACCTCAGCGAGCTCCCGGACCGCGGCGCTCAGTACCTCGGGGTCCTGGCCGAGCGTCAGGCGCAACCAGCCGTGCGCTCCGACGAGTGCGCCGTCGGCGACCATGATCCGCGCCTCGGCAGCACGCTGGATCGCTGCGGTGACCGCCAGAGCCGGCGCCGGTTTGATGAATACGTAGATCCCGGCTTGCGGCACGACGTGCACAACCCCGGTCTCGGCGAGTGCATCGGCCACCGTCGCGCGGCGAACGTCCAGCCGGTCTCGCAGGGCCGCGACATGTGCGTCGCACGAACGGATTGCGTCGAGTGCCGCGTACTGGGAGATGGCCGGGCTGCAGATGCTCAGCTCCTGCTTGAGGCGTTTCATGTCCCCAATCAGCGCGCGCTGGGCGGCGAGGTATCCGACGCGCCACGCCTCGAGTCCCGTGCCAGCAAAGTCGTTGATGGTGACGGTCCGAGGCGCCAGCCCGTCGACCTCCCCGATACTGCGGTGCTCGACGCCCGTCGAGATGAGCGACTCACCACTCTCGACTGTGACCACGCGTAGGTTGTTTGTCGTCACCAACGATCCGAGCCGGTCAAGCTCATCGTGGGCGACGACCTCGCCGACAGACGTCGGGGACCGGAACAGGATCACCCGCGTCCTGTCGGAGATCAGCTCCTCGACGCGACCGACGTCGAGCCCCAGCTGACCGTCGGCGGAGGCGACGCGTGCCGCGGCCCCGACCGATCGCACAAGTTCCAAGTCCTCGGGGAGCGCGGGGCCAGTGATGATCACCTCATCGCCACTGCCCGCGAGTACCTGCAGTGCCAGGAACAATGCCTCCTGGATTCCACAGGTGATGAGCACCTCCTCGGCGGGCGCCACTGCGATCCGATTGGCCTCGGAGAGCTTCAGGGCCACCGCCTCTCGCAACTCCGCCACACCCGGGCGATCGGTGTAATGGGTTGCGCCGGCGTCGAGTGCCGCCTTGGCTGCCTCCCGCACCGAGACCGGCGTCGCCACCGGGATCGGTCCGCTCAGGTCGATCGCGGAGGAGGACCGCGTCATCGGAGCGCCTCCAGCGGTTCGACCAGTTGCGGGTCGAGGTCCAGCTCGGCAGCCATCTCGAGCAGGCAGTCGAACCGATCGATCGGGATCGGCACGCCGTTGGCCGTGCGCTCAGCTCGCCGCTCGTGCTCGAGCTCTCCCGGCAGCAGAACCCGTTCATCCGGCCCGGCCGGCTCAGATGAGCGGATCTGCTCGATCAGCAATTCGACCCGATCGAGGAATTCGTCAAGCGTTCCGAGAGCCTCGATGGAGATCGCCAGCACGAGGTGACCGACGTTCTGATGCCCCTCGGCAAAGCAATCGGTTCCCACGGCCGACCCGGTCAATGCCCCGGTGAGAAGATCGACCATGACCGCCATCGCGTAGCCCTTGTGACCGCCGAGCGGGAAGAGAGTGCCGGCGAGCGCGGCCGCCGGATCTGTCGTGCGCCGTCCCTCGGCGGTTAGCGCCCAGTCATCGGGGATCGGGCTTCCGATGAGCTGATTCCAGCGAACCATGCCCTTGCCCGATGTGGAGTTCGCCATGTCAAGCACGACGGGCCAGCCCTGTCGAGAGGGAGCGGCAACCGCCCAGGGGTTCGTTCCGACTACCGCCTCGGTCGCTCCCCACGGAGCGATCTCAGGCCCCGCGTTTGTGAACACGAGGCCGATGCACCCGTGCTCGGTTGCGAGCTCGGCGAAATATCCCGCGGCACCGAGGTGCGTGCTGTCACGCACGCCGACCGCCCCGATCCCGTGCGCGTCCGCCAGCTCGGTCGCGAGGCGCATCGCACGAGTCGCCGCTACGCCACCGTGGGCCCGGCGAGCGTCGAGCAACCTCATCGCGCCGCGGCCTCCGACCTCGGCGATGTCGGCACGTGCGTCGATCAGGCCGCTGCGGACACGCCCGACGTACTTGGGGAGACTCTGCACTCCCTGCCCCTGTCCGGGGAGGGAGCGCAGGGACGCGCCCACCAGTGCAGCGGTCAGATCACGGGCGTCGGGTTCCGAGAAGCCGGACGCCAGTGCGGCAGACTCACAGAACTGACCCAGTTGGTCGAGCGGAACGAGTACAACTTCAAAGTGCAGGGCTGCGGACGACTGACTCACGGCCGACAATATAATGAAGCGGCTTCATTCTGTCAACAGACTGGGGCCGGTCCCCTGTTAGCGCCGGTCCCGATTCTCGCGTCAGAACGTCGGCGGCGTACAGGCGAACAAGAGCTCCGCCTTCCGCGGCCCGCGGTTCCCGAACCAGTGCGGGGTCGTGGCGGCGTAAGCGATGGAGTCGCCCGCGCCAAGCTCGTACTCGACGTCCTCGAGGCCAACCACGCACTCGCCTTTGACTACGGTGATGAACTCTTCGCCCCGGTGAACAAACGGCGTGCTCTCCGTGGTCGCCCCAGGCGGCAAGACGTACCGGCAGATCTGCAGCTGACGATCGAGATCGGGCGTGAGCAGCTCGGATTTGACCTCTGGAGCCTCGAAGAAATGGGGAGCAAGCGGTCGGCGTTTGCGACTGCGCACGACGGGAGAGCCGCGAGTTTCGAGCTGCAGCAGACTCGTAAGCGGCACCTCGAGCGCATGAGCGATCTTCAGCAGGGTGAAGAACGCGGGATTGCCCTTGCCACGCTCAACCTGGCTCAGGGCGCCGATGCTGATTCCACTGCGCTGCGCGATTGTCTCAAGCGTCAGCTGCTGTGACTGCCTGACCGTTCGGATCTGCTGTCCGAGGTCGTTGGAGAACGCGACCTGATCCACTGGGCGAAACAGGGGCTGCCGCTGCGCCGAGGCGTGATTCGCATCGGCTGGCTCCTGCGGCTTGTCGTTGGACGCGTCGCTCATTAGGCTAAGGAAGGGTCCTGCGCACCTTCAAACTAGGGGTCGTACGATGACAGCGAGCACTATGGCTGACTCTCATCTCTCGGACTCGGCAGCCGGCTGGAACGAAGCCGAGGACCGAGACCCGGCGATGGCGAAGCTTAGAGATCTGACCGTCGAGTACGTGACCGCCCAGGGCGGAATCACGCTCGAGGTGTGGCGACTCTACATGGGCCACTGGTTCTCCACCGATGTGATGATGACCATCGAAGGCGTCTCCCAAGAACTCGGGATCCCGTCGCAGCTCGCTCTCAACATCGTGCGTTCGACTGACGCGGTAATCGTCCCGCGATGGCGTCGGACACCGGAATTCCGCCGATCGGTCGCAGGTCCGCGCCCGGCGAGCTGATCAGAAGGGTCCGCGCCAGACGTGGAGTTTACGGAGTCGCGGTCGTCAACCCACCGTCGACTACGAGCAACGAGCCGGTCATGTATGACGACGCAGGCGACAGGAGGAACGTGACGGCGCGCGCCAGCTCCTCGGGCGCGCCGTAGCGCTCGAGGCTGATCGACTGGACCGTCCGGATCCGCTGCTCCTCGGGTGCGATCCCGGCCTTCTCGGCACGCATCCGATCGAGGTCTCGGACGCGCCCCGTGTCGATACGTCCGGGTGCGACCGAGTTGACCCGGACCGACGGACCCAACTCGCGAGCCATGCACTTGCCGAGGGCGGCGACCGCCGGCCGTAGAACGTTTGACATATCGAGGCCCGGGATTAGCTGCTTGACGCTGCTCGACGTGATGAGCACGATCGAGCAACCCGGCGCGAGCCGGTGTTGCTCGGCCAGGGCGCGCACGATTCGGATGGGACCAAGCACAAGTGCCGAGAAGGCCGCCGCCCAGGCCTCATCGGAGATTTTCAGCGCATCGCCGGCCGGAGGTCCGCCGCTGTTGAGCACGAGCCCGTCGAGCGGACCGTCCGCCCCAGCGCGGTGCACGAGCTCGGCCACGTCGGTTGCATCGCCGAAGTCAGCACCGATCGCGCTCGCCTTCCCCCCGAGTGTCTCGGCGGCCTGCTGCACGCGCTCGGAGCGACGCGCGGTTATCGTGACGCGAGCGCCCGAACTGATCAACTGGCTGGCAATGGCGTAACCCAACCCCTGGCTCGCACCGCCTACCAGGTAGCGCTTTCCGGCAAAGACGTTATCGTCAGCTTGAAAATCGTTCATGTCATGCGAATCTAGTAGATGCGTCCGTAAGCTCTGATCGTGAGGGGGCGAGTGCGAGTTGCGGCTCGTACCGGTCGATTCTGGCGATTAGGTTGTCGAGGCCTTGGCAGGTGAAGGACTACGGCGAGCGATTCGCCGAACGCGCCCTATCGGCCGCCGCCACCTGTCGCCAGCAAAGCCGCTCGCTGGTTCACCTGCCTCAGCGAACTTATCGTCACCCACCCCCGCGGCGATCCATTCCCCGCCCTTGCGGCCTGAGGCCGCGGGGACTGAACCCTTACCAGAAAGTGCTCATTTGCAGGGATCTTTGAGTGGAGCCAACCGGGATCGAACCGGTGACCTCCTGCTTGCAAAGCAGGCGCTCTCCCAGCTGAGCTATGGCCCCGCAGACGGACGAGTGTACCGGCCGCATCTGGCCGTCTCGCCGACTTCGCCGGGGTCAGCCGTCGAAGTCGAAGTCGCGCGGCGGGCGCTGCTCGAACCACAGGCGATCGTGGTCCGGGGTGTCCTGGAGGAACTCGGGAGTCTCCTCGAGGACGTCCTCGTCCTCCGCATCCTCGCCGCTGGCACGGGGGGCTGCTGGTTGCTCGTCCGTGCGCGCGAAGCTCCGCTCGATGTCGTGCTCGGCGGTGGCCTCCTCGGGCATCGGGACGTCGACGGTGCTCATGAGCTGAGTGCGGTGAGGGTCCTCTTCCTCGGCGAACGGGTCCGCGTCGGCGGCCGGGTTCTGGCTCTCCTCGAAGGGCTCTTCGTCGTCGAACTCCTCGTCATCCTCGAGGTAGGTCTCCCCGGGGACGGGCGCGGGCTCGGGCTCCTCGTCGTAGAGGCCCTCTTCGCCGTAGGACTCGTCGGCCAGGTCGCTCGCGACCCCGTCGTCCGGCTCGTCGAGCGCGGAGCCGACCGCGGGCTCGAACTCGGCGACGGAACCGTCGGCGTCGTCGGCCGCGCCCGGCTCACGGTTGCGGCGAACAGGCCCGAGCGCCTCACGCTCGGCGCGCTCGATCTCGGATGGATCGGCGCCGCGGCGTCGCTTCAGGTCGAGGTGCTCGCGAATGGCGTCGTCGAGGAGACCCACGCCCATAAAGGCTACTCGCCGTTCGGCCGCTCCGTGACCGCCGCAAGTTCTCGTGCGACGTCTTCCGTGCCGGGGTCCCCCGCGCGGACTGTGCGGTTCTTCCCGGCGCGCTTGGCGGCGTAGAGCGCGGTGTCGGCGGCGGCGAGCAGCGTATCTCCACGGCCGTGATCGCCCGACGCGACGCCGACGCTGGTGGTGACGCTGAGCGAGCCCTGGCCGTCGAGCCGGGGCACCGAGAGCCGCTCGATCGCAAGGCGGGCGCGCTCGGCCAGCTCGTAGGCCCCCTCGAGGTCGGTGTGCGGCAGGATGAGGGCCATCTCCTCACCGCCGTAGCGCGCGGCGAGGTCGGCCTCGCGGCAGGTCTCGCTGAGCACCTCGGCGACCCGGCGGAGTACGAGGTCGCCCTGCTGATGGCCATAGGTGTCGTTGAACGCCTTGAAGTTGTCGATGTCGAACATCGCGATCGCGACCGGGTGGTGGTAGCGCGCCGCCTGCCGGATCTCGTCCTCGAGGCGAGCGCGGAACAGTCCGTGGGAGGCGAGTCCGGTGAGGTCGTCGGTCACCGCCTGGCGGGCGACGTCGTCGTGCCGGTCGACGTTGGCGAGCGCGAGCGAGGCGCGGGAGGCGAGCGAGCGCAGCAGCTCGTGGTCGTCCTCGCCGAACGGCCGGCCCGCGCGGCTGACCGTGATCACGCCGTGCGTGGGTTCGCCCTCCTCGCGCGGCCAGATGGCGACCGCCGCGACGTGTGTGCCCTTGGTGTAAGCGGTACCGACGCCGTCGTCGCTCTCCTCGGCATGGCGCTCGGCCTCGGCGAACGCGGACTCGAGATCGGCAACGTCACCGACCTGCCCGGCAACGGAGCGCGGCTCGGAGCTGTGACGGCGCGCGCTCACCTGGCCCCCCTCGGCGCCGGTCGCGTCGATCGCGGTGGAGAGCGCAAGCTCCAGCAGCGCACCTCGATCCAGGCCTGAGGCGAATGCCTCGCCGATTCGGCGCACCGCAGCGCGGAAGCGGGCACGTTCCTGCTCAAGCTCGTCCATCCGGGTCTGGAGTTGCCGGGACATCGAATTGAACTCCTGGCCCAGTGCAGCGAACTCGTCGTGGCCGACGGTCTGGACCGGCTCGGAGAAGTCGCCGCTGCCCAGCCGCCGCGCGGCCTGGAGGAACTGGGAGACCTGCGACTGGGTGAAATGGGCCATGAGCTGGGTGAAGCAGAACGCGAGCAGCAGGAAGGCACCGATCAGCCCACCGGCGAGCATCCGCTCGTCCCGGACCGATGCGCTTGTCGCGCCCAGTGCGGACAGCACGGAAACCTCGACCTTCGTGCCGTCGAAGCCCGAGAGCCGCTGCGTCATGACCCGATACCTGGCAGCGCCGATGCTGGCCGCACCGACGCCGGACGGAAGACTGAGCTGGGCGGCGCGGGTGTCGCTCGAGCCGAGGGTCGCCCCGCCGCTGCGCACGACGAGCACGGTGTTGGCACCCGCGAGCTGGTCGGTGTACTGCCTGGCGGTCACCTCCGAGACGACGAACGTCCGTGCCGCATGGCGCCCGGAGCCCCGCACGACTGCGATGCCCGGTGCGATCGCGTCGCGGCTGCCGGCCGAGATCGTCCGCGTCCCGCCCACATGCACGACGATCCGGGCCAGTCCCGTGCTGGCGAGCACCGCGTCGACCCGCGAGGAGAGATGGGACACCGGGACATAGGCGAGCGCCCGCGCGACGGTGCGGGCCTCGAGACTGGCCTCATGGCTGTCGGACTGGTAGGCGCTGCGGGCGGTGCTGGCGATCCCCGCGGCGCGCGCGTCGGACTTGCTCTGGCCCGCGCTGTCGATCAGCTCGAATCCGAGCACACCCATGAGCGTCATCGGAAGGACGACGATCACGACGAAGAAGACGGTCAAGCGCGCGCGGAAGCTCATCGAGGGAACCACGTGGGTTATCGGCTCCAACGCGGCGGACCTGAAGCCTGCAACGCGATAGATCCCGCTCGTTGCGGGTTCGCTCTACACTCTGAGGTCCTGCGCGGCCGTGTGCCGCCGCTCGGGGCTATAGCTCAGTTTGGGAGAGCGCCTGGATCGCACCCAGGAGGTCGCCGGTTCGAGCCCGGCTAGCTCCATTTCCGGATCATCTCGTGGCGCGGATGGCTCATCGGAGTCGCTCGTCGAGATGGAGCATGAAGGTCGGCAGCCAGTGGGCTCGGTTGAAACCGTCCCCCGGGCGCAGACCCCGCACGAGTTCGAGGTGCGCGTCGGCCGCGCCGCGGGCAAGCCCGACCGCGGCGTGGCCTTCGGGAAGCCGGCGCGCGAGGGCATCGAGTGCCCAGGCGCGGCTGGCCAGCAGGCCCTCGAGGTGGACGGCGCCCGGATCGTCGCCGTCGGGGGAGAAGGCGGGCGGCCGCCAGGCGGCGCGCGACGGATCAGGCAGGCTCACGTCCAGCCAGGCGCCGAGCTCGTCGGGCACCATGATGTCCGCCATCAGATCGGCCTCGGCGAGCGGGGCGCTGAGAAACGCGTCGCCGGCCGGATCCTCGCCCCAGGACAGCGCGTCGTCATCGGCGAACAGCCGCCGCGCGTTCCCGGCGAGCGCCGAGGCGCGCTCGTCATCACCGCGCTGCCGGGCCGCGTGGAGCACGAGCTGGAGACTGAACGCGGTGTTGCCATGGGTCCCGGTGCGGATCGGGAAGGCGAGCCCGCCGCCGAAGTAGGCGGCGAGACGGTCGTCGAGCAGTCGCGCCAGCGGGTCCAGCGCCCGCGCCCAGCGACCGCAGCGTTCATCGGCACTGGCCGCGGCAGCGCACTCCGCGTGCAGGAGCACGAGCCAGGCCCAGCCGTAGGGGCGCTCGGCGGTCCTTCCGCCGGGCCCGGAACAGAAGGTGAGCTCTCCGGCGAGCCGCTGCGGTGAGAGGTGGTCGTCAAGCCGGGCGACGAGCTCGCCCTGCAGATCCGGCACGCCGCGACGCAGCGCGCGCACGAGCAGCCAGTGGTTGTGCACCGCGGAATGCCAGTCATAGCTCCCGTAGAAGCTCGGATGCAGCTCCCGCGGCGGTCTGAGGTCGGCGTCGGAGCCGAGCTCCTGCATGAGCACGTGCGGATACTCCCGGCCGCTGGCCCCCAGGGCGATGCGAACCAGCTCGGCGAGGTCGGTCTGCTCGAGGGGGATCATGGGAGGGGCCAGCTTCGCATCGACCAGCGGGCCCTGCGGGACCTCCGCCGCTTACCGATCCGCGTACCGGGCATTGTTCCCGAGCGTGCGCGGCGGAGTCCGACAGACGGTCCGAGGGTCGATCGTCTCCGTGACGCGGCACGCCGAGCAGGCCAGGAGCGACCCGGTCCGCCTGCGCATCGTTGTGCTGTTCGCCAGCGTGTACGGGCTGTCGTCGGCCGACATCGGCACCGTCGGCTCGGTGGCGCCACAGCTGGAGCGCGCGCTGCACATCTCGAACTTCCAGATCGGCATGATCGCGGCCGTCGCGGCGTTCGCGGGCGCGGTCGGGACGATCCCGGCCGGCGTCCTCACCGATCGCTTCCACCGAATCAATCTGCTGGCCGTGAGCATCGTCCTGTGGAGCGCGGCCCAGCTGTGCGGCGCCCTGTCACCGTCGTTCGGCGTCCTGATGGCGAGCCGGCTGGCGCTGGGCGTCGTGACCGCGACTGCCGGCCCGGCGATCGCCTCGCTCACCGGCGACTATTTCCCCGCGGCCGAACGCGGGCGGATGCTCGGGCTGATCCTCACCGGCGAGCTGGTCGGCGCGGGAATCGGCCTCGTGGTGTCAGGCGATCTGGGATCGGCCCTGTCGTGGCGGTACGGGTTCGGATGGCTGGCGATCCCGGGAGTCGTCCTGGCGCTCTTGATCTGGCGCGGACTGGTCGAACCGGACCGCGCCCGCCCCGGACACGCCGCGGACGAGGAGCCTGTGGAGGGCGAGCAGCAGAGCATCCGCGAGCTCGCCCGACGCCGTCGCGTTCGCCCGTACCGCGATCTGATCCTGCGCCGCGATCCAACGAAGATGGGGCTCTGGCAGGCCGTTCGCTACGTCCTCCGTGTCCGCACGAACGTCGTGTTGATCGTGTCGACGGCGCTTGCCTACATGTTCTTCGCCGGGGTCCAGACGTTTGCGGTGCTGTTGTTCCGCGCGCGCTACGGCCTCAGCGAAGCGACCGCGACGCTGCTCCTGGTGGTCACCGGTGCCGGAGCGATGGCCGGGTTGGTCGGCGCCGGGTACATCGCGGACCGGTGGCTCGCGCGGGGGCGGATTGCGGCGCGCGTCCTCGTGGGAGCGATCGCGTATATCGCCGCAGTCGCGTTCTTCGTCCCGGCACTTCTGAGCGGCGTGCTGATCGTCTCGGTGCCGCTGTTCACGCTGGGCGCGGCGGGTCTCGCCGCCCCTGACTCGGTCCTCAACGCCGCTCGCCTGGACATCATGCACCCTCGCCTCTGGGGCCGCGCCGAAGGCGTGCGGACCGTCCCGTACATGCTCGCCTTCGCGTTCGCGCCCCTGTTGTTCGGTTTCATCTCGGACTCCCTCGGCGGCCGGAACAGCGGCGGCGCCGCCGCGGGCGGGGTGGCCGATCACGCCAACGGTCTCGCGCTCTCCTATACGTTCCTGATCATGCTCGCCCCGACCGCGATCGCCGGCGTCAGCCTGCTGTGGGCGGTGCGCACGTACCCCCGTGACGTCGCAACCGCCGCCGCTTCGAGCGGTGCGGCCCGCCCCCAGACGGCCCGGGAGCCCGGGAGCGGGTAGCGAGGACGGATGCTCAGGGCCCTCTGGGTCGTGCTCTCGATCGGGCTGGCTGACTCGGTCAACCCCAGCACGACCGTCACTGGTCTCTTCCTTGCCTCCGGCGCCCGGCCGCGGCGCAGCGTGCTCGAATTCACCGCCGGCGTCTTCGTCGTGTTCCTGATCGGCGGACTGGTCCTCGCGCTCGGCCCCGGGACCGCGATCCTCGCGCTCGTGCCCCGACCGACGGCCACCACGCGCTACATCCTGGAGACGGTTGCCGGCGCCGCGATGCTCGTCAGCGCCGCGTTCCTGTGGCGGCGTCGCGGCTCGCCGGGCGCGGAACGCCAGCTGGGCCGGGGCGGGCGTCGTGGGTCGCCATTCGTGCTCGGGCTGACGATCGCGGCCGTCGAACTGCCGACCGCGTTCCCGTACTTCGCGGCGATCGCCGCGATCGTCGGCTCAGGTGTCGACCTCCCCACCCGGATCGTCCTGGTCGCCGTCTACGACGGGTGTTTCGTGCTGCCGCTGCTGGGGATCGCGGCCGTGATCACGGTCGCGGGAGAGCCCGCGGTCGCGCGGCTCAGCATGGCTCGCCAATGGCTCGCCTACCACTGGCCGGTGCTGCTGTCACGGCTCGCGCTGGTGGCCGGGATCTTCGTCATCGCGCTGGGCATCACCGGGCTGACGCTCGACGCACCCGGCGACACCGGTCACTTCTCCCGCGGGCTCCGGGACCTCCTCACCGATCCGGTCGACCACTGATCACTTGACAACGGCAGATGGTGCCGTTTGAATTAGCACCAATGGAACTCGTCTGGCTGTTCGGCGAGGCACGATCTCGCCAGCGCAAGCGACGACGCCGACTGGCGTGGACGTTCCTCGGCCTGGTTGCCTGCGTGATCGTCGCCCGGGCCGGGATGGACCGGCTTGGATCGACAACGGCGAACCCGCGGACGATCCCGGCCGTGTCTTCCTCGGCGGTCCTCGCCCGAGCTCCGTACATGGGCGTGCATTGCCCGGTCGCGAACTCGATCGCCTGCGACCGCGTCGGGCTGGCGATCTGGCTCCGACGCCCGGCGGTCCACGTGCAGGCCACGATCGCCGGGCAGCCGCTCGTCCTGGACTGGTTCGGCGACGCGTACCGGGTCGGTGCCGCGCCCGCGCGACGCGAGCTCGACGGGTATCTCCAGCCGGCGCATATCGTGACGCGGCTCGGCGTCCGTCCGGACCCGGCCGGCAGGTGGTACGGATCACGCACCGGTTCGTGGCCGACGCCGCTCGTGAGGCTCACCATCACGTTTGCCGGCGGGCGACGCGTGAGGACGCAGTTGCGGGTCCCCCTCTCCACCGGGTGGGGATGAGCGCCGGACCGTCGTTGCGGATCGATCACGCCAGCCCGGTCGCGCTCCACGAGCAGGTCGCGGGCGCGATCCGCCGCGCGATCGCCGACGGCGAGGCACGCCCCGGGGAGCGGATTCCACCGGCCAGGGATCTAGCGGCGGTCCTCGGCGTCAACACCAACACCGTCCTGCGCGCGTTGCGCACGTTGCGCGATGAGGGCGTGCTCGAGTTCAGACGCGGGCGGGGTGTCACCGTGACCGGCTCAGCCGAGGCGCGCAGCGCCGTTCAGGACAAGATCGGAGAGCTCATCGGTCTGGCTCACAAGCATGGCTACGCGACCGACGAGCTCGTGCGGATGATCAGACAGGCGAGCTGAGCGGCGCGCGCCCGCGGCCGTCCGTAGAGTCGTCGAGCGTGACTCCCGGTTCCGGCGAGGTCGCGCTCGGCGACCGCTTCGACATCACGCTCGACGCGGTCGAACGCGTGGCCTGGCACCGGGAGCGCGCCGGGCTCCAGGCGGTGGCGATCCAGACGATGGACGAGTGCGCAGCGGCGTTCGACGCGCTGGTGCGGGCGCGCGTGCGGGCGGACCCGCAGGCGTTGATCTACGGGGTGACCTCGGCACCCGGGGACGCAGCGGGCGCGGCGCTCGACGCCGAGGCGCAAGCCCGCCGGCCGACGCGGCTGTGGACGGCGATGTCCTACGGTGAGCCCCTGCCCGAGCGGGTCACGCGGGCGATCGCGCTCGCGCGGCTGTCGAACCTGCTCGGCGGCCACGCGGCGGCGCGCGCGCAGGTCGCCGCGGCGGTGGTCGAGATGCTCAACGGCGGCGAGCTGCCCGCGGTGCCCTCGCAGTCCAACGGAGGCTCGGGTGAGATCCTGCCGCTCGGCACCCTGTTCTACGACCTCAGCGGCCGGCTCGAACTGACGGCCAAGGAGCGGATGGCGCTGATCAACGGGTCCCCGTGCGCGGCCGCGCTCACCGCTGACACGGCGCTGGCCGGCCGCGCGCGGCTGGCGGCCTGCGAGCGGGTGTTCGCGCTCGTGGCCGCGGTCACCGGAGCGCCGCGGGAGCACTACGCGGCCGACCTGGAGGAGCTGTGGGGCGACGCGCACGAGGCTGCGGCGCTTCGGTCGCTGCGCGCGCTCCTGGACGAAGCGGCGAGCGGCCAGCAGAGTCACCAGGCTTCAGTCTCGTTGCGCATCCTGCCGCGCGTGCTCGGCGCCGCCCGCCGCGCACAGGCCGAGGCCGAGCGCGCCGCCGAGGTGTCGTTGCGTGCGGTGACCGACAACCCGGTGTTCCTGCGGCCGGGCGATCGCCATCCCGAGGGTACGGTCTACTCGACCGGCGGCTATCACAACGCGCAGGCCGCACCCGCGATGGATGGGCTTGCGTTCGCCCACGCGGACCTCTGCCAGTTGACCGAGCGGCTCGGCGACCACCTGTTCGGGCATCCCGACACGGCCGCCCACGTCGGCGGCGACGAATGGTCGGTGAAGCCACTGCACATGTCGATCAACGGCTGGGCCGAGGAGGCCCGCGCCACCGTCGGGCCGACGCTGCTCTCACTCGGCGCGTTCGGGCAGAACGATGTGCCTGAGCTCGCGTTCATCGCATGGCGAAAGGCCGCGGCCACGGCCCGCTGCCTCGACGGCGCGCTCGCGGGCCTGGCCGTGCTCGCCTCGCAGGTGCTCCACCGACAGGGGCGTCCGGCACCCGAGCCGCTGCGCGGGCTGCTCGACGGGGTGCGCTCGTTCGTCGCGCCGGTCGACGAGCCACGGCCGCTCGGAGCCGAGTGCCAGCGGCTGTACGAGCGGATGACCGATGCCGCGACGGGGGGCGTCCCGTTCCTGTGAGCGAGCGACTGGTCGTGGTCACGGGCGCCGCGGGAGCGATCGGGACGCTCGTCGTGTCGCGTCTGGGCGCGCGGTGGAGCATCCGCGCCACCGACATCCGCTCGGGAGACGGGATCGAGCATCTTGACGTGGTCGACGTCGATCGCTGCCGGGTCGTGTTCGCGGGAGCCGACGCGGTCGTGCATCTCGCCGCCAACCCGGATCCGGAGTCGGAGTGGTCCGAGCTTCTGGGACCGAACGTCGTCGGCGCGTATGCGGTCGCCGTGGCGGCGCGCGACTGCGGCGTGCGCCGCCTGGTGCTCGCCTCGAGCCTGCAGACCGGCATGGCATATCCGCATACCAGGCAGCGTCGTGCCGAGGACGCGCCGCGCCCGGCGAACCTGTACGGGGCGACGAAGGCGTGGGCCGAGGCGCTCGGCAGCTGGGTCGCGGCGACGTCGGACACCTCGGTCGTCGCGCTGCGGATCGGCTTCTTCTCCGAGCGGCCTCCCGCCGGGGCTCACGGCACGCCCGACAACGTTCCCGCCTGGCTCAGCCATGGCGACTGCCTGCGACTCGTCCAGGCCGCAGTCGAGACCGAGCGCCAGGGGCTCACCGTCGTCAACGGGATCTCGGCCAACCGGTACCGGATCGCGGAGATCGGCGAGGCGGAACGCGGGATCGGTTATGCACCGTGCGACGACGCGTGGGAGAGCGACTGACCTCGCGCACCCGCCGGAGCTCCCCTCCCCACTTTCAATTTATACCGGATCGAAGGCCCTCATGAGGCTCTGAACAGGTCCGCATAATCGCCCGCCGCAAGCCCGGAACCCGATACAGGAGGCGCAGCGAAATGGGTGGCAGTGAGTATGCGGTGGTGGTCGTCGGCGGTGGGCCCACGGGGATGATGCTGGCGGCGGAGCTGAAATTGGCGGGGGTCGAGGTGATGGTCCTCGAGCGACGACTGGACCGAGCGGTCGACGGTTCGAGAGCGCGTGGCGTCAACGCGCGGACGCTGGAGGTGCTCGATCAGCGCGGCATCGTCGATCGGTTCCTTGCCCACGGGCAGACGCATCAGGGCCTCAGCCTGGCGGGGGTGGCCCTGGACATCAGCGCGTTCCCCACCCGGCACAATTACGGGCTCGCGCTGGGACAGCAGCAATTCGAACGCATCCTCGGGGGATGGTTCGACGAACTGAGTGTCCCCATCACCCGCGGGGTCGACGTGGTGGGATTCGCGCAGGACGCATCCGGCATCGACGTCGAGCTGTCCGACGGTCGACCGGTGCGAACGGAATACCTCGTCGGATGTGATGGCGGGCGCAGCGTGGTCCGCAAGCGGGCGGGTATCGAATTCGCCGGGAGCGACGCCTCCAGGAGCTGGCTGATAGCGGAGGTCGAGATGACCGAGGAGCCCGAGATCGGGGTCCGGCCCGGCGGTGGTATCGGCCGTGCATCGGACGGGAAGCGGTTCGGTGTGGTGCTCTCCGAGCCGGAGGTCGGGCGCGACGAGGAGCCGACGCTCGAGGAGTTGCGCAGGGCGCTTCTCGCCCACGAGGGAACCGACTACGGGGCGCACAGCCCGGTCACGCTGTCGCGCTTCACCGATATGACGCGGCAAGCGGTCTCCTACCGCGCGGGGCGGGTGCTGGTGGCGGGCGACGCGGCGCACGTCCATCCCCCGCAGGGCGGTCAGGGGCTCAACACCGGCGTCCAGGACGCGGTGAATCTCGGCTGGAAGCTCGCGCAGGTGGTGAACGGGATCTCCGCCGACTCGCTGCTCGACAGCTATCACGCCGAGCGTCACCCGATCGGCGCCCGCGTGCTGCGCGACACGCTCGCCGGCGCCGCACTCCAGGAGACCGACCGCCGGACGGCAGCGGTGCGCGAGACGATGGCCGAGCTGGTCAGCATGGAGCAGCCGCGGCTGCGGCTGGCCGGAGCGGCGTCCGGGCTCGCGATCCGCTACGACCTCGGCGAGGGACATCCGCTGCTCGGCCGCCGGATGCCCGATCGCGACCTGGTCACCGCCGCCGGTCCGGTCCGCGCCTTCCAGCTGCTTCACGCGGCCAGGCCGGTGCTGCTCAACCTCGGCCACCGCGGCGCGCTCGACATCGCCCCCTGGAGCGACCGGGTCACGGTCCTCGACGCGCGGGACGACGAAGCGTGGGAGCTCCCGGTGCTCGGGGAGGTCCCCTCCCCCGCGGCTGTGCTGATCCGACCCGACGGCCACGTCGCCTGGGTAGGTGACGGAACCGACTCAGGTCTGTCCACGGCACTCGCGACCTGGTTCGGTCCGCCTTCGGGCCTTCAGCCCGCGCCCGCGTCGATCAGCTCGAAGTAGAGCACCGAGGCGCTGAGCGCCAGGACCGGCGTGACCGCGACGTTGACCGCCCACTGGACGATGTCGCGTCCGACGTGCCCCAGAGGAGCGGAGACGATGCCCGCCAGCAGGCTGACCGCAAGCACCGCGACGTACACGATCACGATCACGCCGAATACGTTCCACCCGTTACCGCGCACGAGCTGACGCGAGCGGGCGAACGAACCGATCACGCCACGCCGCTCGAGCACCTCGACCGGCACGACCACGGACGAGAACGTGAGCAGCACCAGGCCGGGAACGATGATCAGCACGAACCCGATGATCACCCCGACGGCGAACAGCAGCGTGATCGCCAGCAGCGGGCCGATCGCCGGGGTGACCGCACGCAGCAGGTCCCCGGTGGAGGACCCGCCGGCGCCGGCACGCGCCTGGGCCACCAACTCGACGACGAAACCCTGGTAGAGCAGTGACAGGACCAGGAAGAGCAGCGAGAGCACGAGCGCCAGCCCGATCGGAAGCAACAGCGCGATGGCGAGCTGGATGGCGAAGAGAACGGCCGCGACGGGCACCAGCACGCCGGCTTCGGCGCGGTAGAGACTCCAGATGCGCTCGACGACTCCGGATGGGGTGATCTGCCGTGGCATCGGTGGATCATCTCACGCACGCGGACGACCTCGCCGGGCGCGGGCGCGCGTGCGAGGACCGGCCCGGATCAGACGGCCGAGTCGGCGGTTACACGAGCAGGTCTGCGGCCTCCCTAAGGGTCAAAGAGGAGGCCGCAGACGCCGGCCGGCGGCGGATCTACGAGGAGACCATCGCCGGTGCGGCGGCCTCCCAGGCAAACCCGTCCGGATCGGTGAACGCGCCCGTATCGCCGACGATGGCGAGCCGCGGCGAGCCGCTGCCGTCCTCACCGACCCCGGCGTCCTTGGCCAGCGCGCGGCGGCTGTAGAGCGCGAGCGTCACGGCCGGGCCGGTATCGAACTGGACGTACTTGCGCCCGTAGCTCTTGGCGACGGCGACGCCGTGCTCGACGTAGAACGCCTTGGTGGCGCCGACGTCGGCGACGCCGAGCAGGAGGATGAGCTCGTCGACCTCACGGGTCGCCGGGCCCGAGTCCTTCTTGGTGGAGGTCGCCACCTTCCAGATCGCTCCGTCGGGCGCGCGCAGCACGCCACCGTAGCCCCAGAGCCCCTTCTTGGCCGGCTTGATCTCGGAGGCGCCTGCGTCGAGCGCCGAGCCGATGAGCGCGTCGACGTTCGCCGGCTGGGAGACGACGAGCGACAGCGTGAACGCGCGGAAGCCGCTGGTCGGCGTATCGGCGGCCCGCAGCCCGAGCTCGGGACCGAGACCGAACGCGGTGTCGTAGAACGCCCGCGCGGCCTGGAGGTCGTCGACCTCGAGGGTGATCGATGTGATGGAGGTCATGGTGTGCTCCCTTCCTTTCCGGGCTACGCGGTGAGCTTCGCGAGGAGCGCATCGATGCGGGCGAAGCCGGCCTTCGAGCCTTCCTCGACTCCGTACTGCATCGTCATGTCGCGCTGCTCCATCGTCTCGAAGCGCATCGTCTGGGTGAACTTCGTCTGGTCACCGAGATCCTCGAACTCGAGGATCTGGACGTGGTTCATGAACGTCTGCACGAGCCGCGCCGGCGGGTCGACCTCGCGATACTCGCCCTCGATGACACCCTGCTCGGTCTTGAAGCGGTAGCGCCCGCCGGTGCGCACGTCCATCTCCTCGACCACCGTCCCGGAGCCCCACCACTCGGGGATCAGCGCGGGATCGGTCCACACCGAGTAGACGTGGGCACGGTCTGCGTCGAAGACCCGCTCGATGCGGATCTCGGTCTCGCTGGGGGTGCTGATGGCGTTGCTCACTTGGTTCCTTTCGTTCGTTCGACGACCTGCGCGAAGCGGTCGAGCCGCGCCAGCCACACGCTGATGCCCTCGAAGGCGTAGGGCACCAGGTGACAGAGGCGGGCCCGGCCGACCTTCTCCGTGGTGACGAGGCTCGCGTCCTCGAGCAGCTGGATGTGCTTCTTCATCCCGGTCAGCGACATGCCGTACGGCGCCGCGAGCTCGCTGATCGTCAGGCTCCCGTTGCTGAGGCGCTCCAGCACCTCGCGCCGGGTGGAGTCGGCGAGCGCGGTGAATGCGCGGTCGATGTCGGTGGAGGGATACTGAACCATCGGGTTCAGTATTGCACATCGGGGGCGGTGTCCACGCGCGAGCGGATCCTCGACATCGCGCTCGAGCTGTTCACCGAGCAGGGCTACGACAAGACGTCGATCCGGGATATCGCCGAGCGGCTCGGCTTCACCAAGGCGGCGCTGTACTACCACTTCAAGAGCAGGGCGGACATCTTGCTCGAGCTGCACCTCCGTCTGCACGTCCTGGGCGAGCAACTGCTCGGCGCGCTCGCGGCGCTGCCCGACGGCGAGGCGCGCGCTCAGCACTGGCCGCGGCTGCTCGACGAGTTCATCACCGCCGTCGAGGACAACCGCCAGCTCGTGCTGATGCACCAGCGCAACCAGAACGCCCTGGAGGCGCTGCAGCACTCCGAGCGCCACCACGCCGCCAACGACGACATCGAGGCCCAGATCAGGCGGCTGCTCTCCGACGCGGATCTGCCCGCGGCGACCCGCGTGCGCATGGCGTGCTCGGTCGGTGCGGTGATGACCGGCCTGCTCCCGGAAGGCCTGGTCGGGGACATCCCGCACGACGAGAAGGTCCGGCTGGTCCGGGCGACCGTCGCGGACATGTTCCGCGACCCGTCCTGAGCCTCAGGCCGGCGGCGCGTCCGGCGTGACCTCTCGCATCAGCCGCATCGCGGTATGCGCGTTCGCGGGATAGAACGCCTCGATCGCGAGCTCCGAGAGGGTCACGTCCGAGGCGGTGAGGAACGTGGAGCGGGTGCTGATGAACGCGAGCTCACCCTTCCCGTCGGTGTCGAGCAGTCGCAACGGCAGCACGATGTCCGCCGCCTGGACCTCCCCATGGGGCGGCGCCGGGGCGACGCCCGGATAGCTCGCCAGCTCGTCGTAGAGCGCCTGCAGCTCCGGATCCCCGGTGATCTGCGCCTCCCGGCGGACGCGATGCAGCAGATGTGCGCTCCACTCGGCGAGGTTGAGCGTGCGGGGCGCCATGCCATCGGGATGCAGGGCCACCCGCATACCGTTGGCGGGCGGCGCGAGCAGGTCCGGGTGCACGTCCACGAGCAGTAGATCAAGCGCGTCGTTGGCGCTGATCAGGTTGTGGTGGCGGTCGACGACGACCGCCGGGTAGGGCTCGTGGGCGCGCAGGAAGCGGTCGATCGCGCCGCGCACCACCGCCATCTCGGAGGCGTCGAGGCTTCGCTCCGCATACGCCGGCGCGTAGCCCGCGGCGAGCAGCATCTCGTTTCGCTCGCGCAGCGGCACCTCGAGCTCCTCCGAGAGCCGGATGACCATCTCCCGGCTCGGCCGGGCGCGGCCGGTTTCGAGGAAGCTCAGGTGCCGCGCCGAGACGTCCGCCTCACCGGCGAGCTCGAGCTGGCTGAGGTTGCGGCGCCGGCGCCAGCCGCGCAGCAGCTCGCCGATCGGTGAGGGGACGCTCGCGACGGACATCGCGGTCAACCTACTGAAACCGGCTCGGACTCGGTCACGGCGGTGCTCGCCCGCGGCGCGGGCAGCAGCCGGGTGAGCGCCGCGACTGTCACCAGCAGCACCGCCAGCTCCAGCGCCGCCAGCTCGAACGCGTGCGCGTAACCGCCGTTCAGCGCTCCGAAGAAGATGACTCCGGTGATGGCGACGCCGAGCGCGTTGCCGACGTTCTGCATCGTGGAGAGCATCCCGGACGCCACGCCGGCTCTCGCCGGATCGAGCGTGGTGAGGATCGTGCCCGTCAGCGGCGCCAGCACGAGGCCCATCCCGACCCCGACCGCGATCAGACCCGGCATCAGCAGCACGAGCGAGCCGTGGGTGCCGATCTGAAGCACGGCAGCCAGCAGCAGCGCGTGGCCGGTGGCGAGCACCAGCGCCCCCCGGGTGATGATCCGCCGGCCGTACCGCGCCGACAGCTTGGGCGCGACCGTGGCCGCCACCGAGTAGGCCCCCGCGAGCACGGTGAACACCAACCCGGCACCGAGCGGCCGCATCCCTCGCCCCTCCTGGAGGTAGAGCGCAAGCACGACGAAGAACGACGCTTGGCCGGCCCAGAAGCAGATCTGGGTGAGCAGCCCCGCGCTGAACGAGCGTTCGGCGAACAGGCTGAGGTCGACGAGCGGGGTTCCGCCCCGGCGCGCGAGCCGCCGCTGGTCGGCGAGGAACAGCGTGAGCAGCACGGGCGCGGCGGCGAGCGACAGCCACGTCCACAGCGGCCAGCCGCTCTGGCGACCCTCGACCAGCGGCAGCACCAGCGCCACCAGCGTCGCCGTGGCGAGCGCGGTCCCGCGCAGATCGAGCGGGGCGCGGCCGTTGCGAGCGGAGTCGGGGATGAGCGCGGGGGTGAGCGCGAGCGCCACCGCGCCGATCGGCACGTTGATCAGGAAGCAACTGCGCCAGCCGAGCCCGAACGGGTCGAGCGCGATCAGGCCGCCGCCGATCAGCTGCCCTCCGGCCGCGGCGAAGCCCATCGTCGTGCCATAGGCGCTGAGCGCGCGCAGGCGATCGGTTCCGGTGTAGAGGATCGAGATGAGGGACAGGATCGCCGGCGTCAGCAACGCGGCGCCGACGCCCTGCACGAGCCGTCCGATGACGAGCTCGATCGGAGTGCCCGCCGCTCCGCAGCCGGCCGACGCGAGCGTGAACAGCGCCATGCCGAGTGCGAAGAGGAGCCGGTGCCCGAGCCGATCGCCGAGACGCGCCCCGGTGATCACGAAGATCGCGGAGGTGAGCGAGTAGCCGGCGACCACCCACTCGACTGCGCTGGTGCCTGCGTGCAGCCGCCCCTGGATCGAGGGCAGCCCGACGTTGACGATGAAGAAGTCGAGAACGACCATGAACGTCCCCGCAAGGACGATGGGAAGGGGTAGCCACCTGGAGGTCGTCAGTCCAGGAACCCGTGATTGGATCGCTGATGTGCTCATGGACGACAGCCTGCCGTCCATCGGTAATCGCGTCGATTACCTCTCAGGTAGCGCCATTACCTCACAGGTAATGGCGTGCGGGAGCCGTTCACTCGGCGATGATCGGCGTGGCCGACCTGGCGGGCGCCGGCCGCCCGCGGCTGTAGATCGCCATGGCGAGCGCCGGGATGAACGCGATCACGAGCAGCCCGACCGCGTAGACGAACGAGTGGGCGAAGGCCGAGGCGAGCGGCCCCTTGATGTGGGCCTGCTGAGCCGCCGGGAGGTGGGCGACCGCGGCGAACCCACCGTGGCCGCCACGGGCGTGAAGGTGCAGGCGGCTGTTGATCTGCGAGGCGAGGATCACGCTGAGGATCGCGGTGCCGATCGACGCGCCGCCCTGCCGGATGATGTTCATCGCGGTCGACGTGCGCGCGATCGCGCTGGCGGGAACCGACTGCATCGCCGCGGTCATCGTCGGCATCATCGACAGGCCCATCCCGAGGCCGAGCACGAAGTTGAAGCCGCACAGCAGCACGTAGGACGTCGTCGCGGTGACGAACGCGAACGGGATGATCCCGATGATGAGCAGCGGCAGGCCGACCGACGGCAGCCACCACGGGCCGCGGCGGTCGGTGATGCGTCCGCCGATCGGCATCGTGACCATCGCGCCGAGGCCCTGGGGAACGAGCAGGAGACCGGCGTCGAGCGCCGTCGCGCCGCGAACGGACTGGTAGTAGAGCGGCACGAGCAGGAACGAGCCGAAGTAGGAGATCGCGAACAGCAGGAACACCCCGGCCGCGGCCCCGGCGCGCGTATGGGTGAACGTGCGGATGTCGATCAGAGGCGCGTCAGAACGCCAGCTATGGGCGAAGAAGCCGACGATCAGCAGCGCTCCGGCGACCACAGGTAGCCAGCTGCGCACCGCGCCGAAGCCGTAGTTCGAGGACTCGGCGAGGCCGTAGATGAGCAGCGCGAGGCCCGGGGAGAGCAGCAGCATCCCGATCCAGTCCAGGCGATGGGTGGGCTGCGGCTCGTCGGCGTCCAGCACGATCTGGCCGAGCACGAACGCCAGGACACCGATCGGCACGTTGATGAAGAAGATCCATCGCCACGAGACATCGTCGACGAGCCAGCCGCCGAGGATCGGGCCGACGATCGGCGCGACGAGCATCGGCACGCCGAGCACACCCATGATCCGGCCCATCCGGTGGGGGCCGGCCTTGCGGGTGGTGATCGTCATCACCGCGGGCATGATCATGCCGCCGCCGAGGCCCTGGAGCACCCGGAAGACGATCAGCGACTCGGCGCTCCAGGCAAGCCCCGAGAGGATCGAGCCGATCGTGAACAGGACGAGCGAGGTGAGGTACAGCCGCTTGGTGCCGAAACGATCCGCCGCCCAGCCGGTCGCCGGGATGACCGCGGCCAGCGACAGCGTGTAGCCGGTGATCACCCACTGAATCGTGGTCAGCGAGGAGTTGAAGACCACAGCGAGGTGGTCGACCGCGACGTTGACGACAGTCGTGTCGAGGATCGACATGATCGCCCCCAGCATCACCACGCCCGCAACGATCAGGGTCTCTCGATCAAGGCCCTCGTCAGCCGGATGTGCGCTTGGGCTGGCGCTCGAATCGGACATCGACGTGAAGTATACGGAATCCGGACCACGCAGTCCGCTTGTGGCGAACGGAGCTCAGAGCCTGTCGTGGCGGGCGGCGACCACCGCCGCCACCTCGGCGCCCTGGTCGAGCGTGAGGTGGTGGTGGCCCTCGAGTGCGACGATCTCGGTCGGACCGGCATGGGTCTCTTCGAGGAAGTCGCGACCGCGTTGATCGACAACCGTGCTGTGCGTGCCGTAGATGAGCGTGATCGGCCCGCCGTAGCTCTGGAGCGCGGCGGCGAGCAGCTCGTCGGGGATGCGGCCGAACACGGAGAGGTCGGCGCGCAGCGACCAGCCCTCGCTCCGTTCGGCGAACGCGGCGGCGGCGATGCGGCTCAGCAGGGCGGCGTCGGCGACCGGCTCGCGCGGGCGCAGGCGGAACGTGGCGACCGCTTCGTCGAGCGTGGCGTGGGCGCGGCGGGACAGCCTGCGTGAGGGCAGCACGCGCGGACGGGGTCCGCCCGGGCGGCGCACCGGCGCGTCGACGAGCACGAGCGACGGCACCAGCGAGGGGTCGGCGGCTGCGGCGCAGACGGCGACCCGTCCGCCGAGGCTGTGGCCGACGAGCAGCACCGGAGCTCCCGCGACCTCGCCGATCACCGACAGCACCTCGTGCGCCCAGGTCTCGGCGCTGTATGCGGTGCGATGGCCGCTCGCGCCGTGGCCGCTCAGCTCGAGCGCGACGACCTGGCGGCCCTGGGCGTGCAGCGGCGCGATCACCGCCTCCCACCAACCGAGATGTGCGCCCGCGCCGTGGACGAGCACGATCGGCGGCCTCGGGTCGTCGCTGCGGTAGCGCGGCCAACGCGCCCACGCGATCGGGCAGCCATCGACATCAAGACGGCCGCGTTCGGCGGCGGCGAGCAGATCCTGCACGGGCGGCGAATCTAGCGGTCGCGCGGGTCCCGGGCGGTGGGCGACACGGGCGCCCGGGGGGTGGGCGGCACCGGCGCCCGGGCCGTGGGAACGCCCGACACATCTGGGCGCATCAGCCGGGTCCTGTGTCGATCGATCCCGGCCCCCGGGAACCTCCGACACGGCTGCCCCGGTGGGCCCCCTGATGTGTCGGAAGTTCCCGGCGGCGCCGGGGTCATAGGCTCGAAGCGGATGCTGGCCGGCTATGACCATCTGCTCAGTGCGGCAGGACGGCTGCAGTGGGACGCGGAGGCGATCTCGCTGCGGCGCGACCGCTCGGTGCTCGCCTCGCTGTCTGCGCCCGTGCGGGCCGTGGCACGGACGCTGGTCGCCGGTTTCGTCGTCGCCGAGCACGCGGTCGCCGACGAGCTCGAGCCGTTCGTCGCGGCGGCCGCCGAGCTCGACCCGGACCCCTGCGCGCGGGCGTGCTTCGCCGCCCAGGCAGAGGACGAGCGCCGCCATGCGCGCTGGTTCGACCGGCTCGCCGGCGAACTGTTCGACCTCGACCGCGAGGCGGCGCGGCCGGCGGCGCCCATCGCGATCCGGCAGCTGTTCGAGTCAGAGCTGCCCGCCGTCGCCCGGAAGCTCGCCGCGCACGCAGACCCGGCGCAGCTGGCGGCGGCGGTCGGGCTCTACCACGTGGTGCTCGAGGGGATTGCGTTCGCGGTCGGCCAGGAGGCGTTGCTCGAACTCGCACGCGACCACGGGCTGCCCGGTGTCACGGACGGCGTCGCACGCGTGCAGGGCGACGAGCGCTGGCATGTGGGGCTCGGCGTGCTGGCGCTGCAGCGACTTGGCGCGCCCGCCGACATCGAGGCCCCAGCGCGACGGGCGCTCGCCGCCTGGGGGCCCTCGATCGCGACCGCGGAGCGGACCGAGCGCGTGCTGGCCGCGCACAACCGGCGGCTGACGATCGCCGGAGACCGGCCCCTGGCAGAATCACGGCCGGGATGAGCGACACGATGCAGGCGGTGCTCGCCTCAGGAGGCGTCCCCCTCGAGGACCCGGCCGCACTGCGCGACGGCGAGGCGCCGGTTCCGGAGTTGCGCTCGCGCGACGTGCTCGTGCGCGTGCAGGCGGTCTCGGTCAACCCGGTTGACACCAAGGTGCGCAGCCGGATGCAGGCCGACGACTCGCCGCGGATCCTCGGCTTCGACGGGGTGGGGACGATCGAGGCGATCGGCGCCGGCGTCCGGACCCTCTCTGTGGGCGAGCGCGTCTGGTACGCGGGCGACGTGAACCGCCCGGGCTCCAACGCCGAGCTGCAGGCGGTCGACGAGCGCATCGTCGGGCCTGCGCCACGGTCGCTGGGCGACGCGGAAGCCGCGGCGCTGCCGCTCTGCGCGATCACCGCGTGGGAGTCGCTGTTCGACCGTCTGCGCCTCGGCCCGGAATCGAGCGGCACATTGCTCGTCCTGGGGGCGGCCGGCGGGGTCGGGTCGGTGCTGATCCAGCTCGCGCGGGCGCTCACGCCGCGGCTGCGGGTGATCGCGACCGCGTCACGTCTGGAGTCCGAACAGTGGGCGCGCGAGCTGGGGGCGCACGCCGTCGTCAACCATCATGAGCTGGTGGCGCAGACCCGTGCGGCCGCGCCCGACGGCGTGAACTACGTCTTCTCGCCGCATTCCTCGGGTAACGAGCAGGCGTTCGCGGAGCTGCTGCGCCCGTTCGGCCACATCGTCGCGATCGACGACCCCGAGCAGGTGGCACTCGAGACGTTCAAGCCGAAGGCGATCGCCTGGCACTGGGAGTACATGTTCACGCGCTCGACGTTCGAGACCGCGGACATGGCCGAGCAGCAGGAGATCCTGCGCCGCGTCGCCGAGCTCGTCGACGCCGGCACGGTGCGCTCGACTGCGACCGGGACGATCCAGGGGCTCACGGCAGCCTCGCTGCGCCGCGCCCACGAGCTCGTGCTCGGCGGCCGGATGATCGGCAAGGCCGTCGTCAGTCGCTGACGCCGGCGGCGTGCGGGCAGTCGAGCTGGAGCTCACGCCACAGTGGGATGCGCTCGCTGGTCGCGATCCCGAGCACGCGGTAGCGCAGCGTGATCGCGTCGATCCGGGGGCTGTGCGCCGGGCATGTCCCCAGGGTGAACCGGACCGCGAGCCAGCCGCCCGTCTGGGCCTGCAGGCGCATCGGCAGCGAACGTGCCACCGGACCCGACGCTGCCCCGGTCTCCCCCTGCCCGCCGCGCTCGCTGCTGAGCGCGACCCTCAGGACGCGCAGCGACGCCGTGGCGTGCCCATCAAGCGCGACACCGGTGATCTGCGAGGGCACGGCGATCCCCTGCAGGCCGACGGCGAGCACCACCGCGTGGCCGGACCCCGCCGTCGAGGCGGTGGAGCCGGCGCTCCCGTTCTGTGCGAACGCGTGGGTCGCGGAATAACTCAGCGCGAGCACGACCGCGACGGCGAGGGCCGGGGCGAGGCCGCGCCGGCCGAGCGACAGCCGGGAGGGCCAGGGACGGCGCGTCCCGTCGACACGGTAGGCGAACAGACGCAGCGTGAGCGGGGCGAGCACGACGGCGAGGATCAGCCGCACGCCGCCGCTGTGGCCCAGCGCGATTGCCGCGTACCCGGCGGCGCCGAAGGCCAGCCAGGCCCAGCCGGCGGCCGGCCGGGCGATGCGCCGGTACTCGACACGGCTGGCGACGATCGCGCCGCCGAGCACGCACACGATCAGCACGTAGGCGGCGACCCCGAGCCCCGACCATGCGCCGTTGACGCTCCAGGGCAGCCACAGGCGGTTGGCGACGGAGGTGGGGGCGATGCCGAGCAGCGCGAACGGGAACTGGACGATCCACAGCGCGAGTCCCGTGAGGACCTGCGCCGACAGCGTCGCCACCAGCAGGGGTCCGTACGCGGGTGGCCGGGAGCCGGTCCGGGCACGGCTATCGGCGAGCGCGCTCATGACAGCTTGTATCGAGCGTCCCGGCCCCGCGGTGGAGCGCTGCGCCCGAACGCTGGACGAGTGGGCCGGGCGCCGATGCGCCCGGCCACCGCTTCAGCGTGTGTGGTGCCCGCTCAGCGGGCGCCGGCGGGGGCGCCGACCTGGGGGCCGAGCTCGACCAGCCGCTTGGCCGCGGCGAGGATCGCGTCGGAGTCGATGCCGCAGTCGTGCAAGAGCTCCGCGCCCTTGCCCGATCCCGGGACGTGGGTGACGGCGAGCTTGACCACGCGCGGACGCTCGTCGGCATCGGCGAACTCGCTGATCACAGCTTCGCCGATGCCGCCCTCGGGCCAGTGGTCCTCGGCGACGACGAAGCGACCGCCGGTGGCAGCGCTGGCCGCGGCGAGCGTGTCGGTGTCGACCGGCTTGACCGAGTAGAGGTCGATGACGCGGGCGCTGATGCCCTCCTCCTTGAGCCGGTCGGCTGCCTTGATCGCCTCGTGGACGGTGACTCCAGCGCCGATCAGCGTCACCTGATCCTCATCGGACTCACGCAGCACCTTGGAGCCGCCGATCTCGAATGTCTCATCCGGCGAGTAGAGCGTGGGATAACCCGAACGCGTCGAGCGCAGGTAGGAGATGCCGTCGTGGTCGGCCATCAGCTCGACGAGCCTGGCGGTCTGGTTCGGATCGGAGGGATACAGCACGACGGAGTTGCCGAGCGCGCGGAACTCCGCCAGATCCTCGAGGGCCATCTGCGACGGTCCGTCCTCGCCGATCGAGACTCCGGCGTGCGAGCCGTTGATGCAGAGCTTCGCGTCAGAGATGACGGCCATCCGGATGAAGTCGTAGGCACGCGAGAGGAACGCCGCGAACGTCGCCGCGAACGGCGTGTAGCCGCGCACCTGGAATCCCACCGCCTGGGCCATCAGCATCTGCTCGGCGATGTACACCTCGAAGTAGCGGTCGCCGCTGTGGGCGATGACCTCCTCGAGGTGGGTGGAGTTACCGACCTCTCCGTCAAGCGCGACGACGTCGCCGCGGCGCTGCATGACCGCTGCCAGCCCCTCGCCGAACGCCTTACGGGTCGGGACCGGATCCCCGCCGAGCTCGTAGGTGGGTAGTGACACCGACGGGTTGGAGTCGAACACGTGCGGCTTCTGCGTCGACTCGGGCTTGGCGACGTCGACGTGGACGGGACCGATGTTGCCGAGCTCCTCGATCGCCTTCTCGGGGTCCTTCAGCGGCTGCCCGTGCTTGCCCTCCACGTTCGCGGTCTCGCTCGCGCCCTGGCCCTTGATCGTCCGGGCGACGATCATCGTCGGCCGATCGGTCGTGCCGGCCGCCTCGGCATAGGCAGCGTCGATCGCCTCGATGTCGTGGCCGTCGATCTCGATCGCCTTCCAGCCCGAGGCCTCGGCGCGCCCCGAATAGGACGCGAGGTTCCAGCCGTGCATCGTCTCGCCGCGCTGGCCGAGGCGGTTGACGTCGACGATCACCGTGAGGTTGGACAGGCCCTCCTTGCCGGCGTGCTCGACGGCCTCCCAGATCGAGCCCTCGGCCATCTCGGAATCACCGCAGAGCGTCCACACCCGGTAGTCCAGGTGGTCGAGATCTCGCGCGGCGAGCGCGACGCCCGCGGCGATCGGCATCCCCTGTCCGAGCGAGCCCGTGGCGACGTCCGTCCACGGCAGCAGGGGCGTCGGATGGCCCTCCAGGCGTGAGCCGAACTGGCGGAAGGTGAGCAGCTCCTCGTCGGTGATGGCGCCCGCGGCGGCATACATCGAGTAGATGAGCGGCGAGGCGTGCCCCTTGGAGAAGATCAGGTGATCGTTGTTGGGGTTCTTCGGCTCGTCGTAGTCGTAATGCAGGTGACGGGCCATGAGCACCGCCATCAGGTCGGCGGCCGACATCGACGAGGTCGGGTGACCCGAGTTCGCCGCCGCGGCCGCGCGGATCGAGTCGATGCGAATGCGTTGCGCCAGCTGATGGATCTCTTCGTTGGTCATCTGCCTACCTCTGTGTGGGCTCTTTCGGTCTCACGAAAACTCTCTGCCGATTGTCTGCGCGTGGATCGCGAAACGCAAACATCGACGGCTCGCCGCCGTGGTGGCGGCCGCCACGCGACTTAAATACCACTGCTCGGTGTGGCCTCTGTGACCCTCTGGTGGGATTGCCAACGTCCGGCAGGCGTACGATTTCCGGTATGGCCGTCGCCGGCGTGGTCCTGCTCGTCATCGGCCTCCTGGTCGCGATCAGCGAGGCGCACCGGCCGACGCACGGAATCGCGGGTGGACTGGGGGTGGTGGTGATGGCCGTCGGAATCGCCTTCGCACTCACGGGAGCCGGCGCCGGCGTGGCGATCGGGCTCGCGGCCGCCGGGGTACTTGCGGCCGGCGGCGCCGGGGGCGTCGCGTTCACGCTGAACCGGACCGGCGCCGTGCGCCGCCGCCGGGTGCGCGGCGGCGCCGAGGGCCTGATCGGCCAGATCGCCGTCGTGAGGACCTGGTCGCCGGATGCGGGGAGCGGGAGCGTCTCGCTGGCAGGCGGCGTGTGGCAGGCCCGGCGATCGGAGGTCCCCGAGGATCCGCTTGCCGCGCTCGGCACGGCTGGGGGCCCCGGGGAGCCCGACGGCTCGGAGCTGCATGTCGGCGACCGGGTCGTCGTGGAGCATCTCACGGGATTGACCGTCTCGGTGCGCCCCGCCGAGGAGTGGGAGCTGTTCTAGTGCAACAGGTAGTCAGGAGGCAGTGATGCTGACCGTGATCCTCGTCATCGTCGTGGTGCTGGTGCTCGCCAGCGCCGCCGCGGTGCTCAACTCCGTCAAGGTGCTGCGCGAGTACGAGCGCGGCGTCGTATTCCGCCTCGGACGGCTGATGGAGCAGCGCGGTCCGGGTCTGCAGCTGCTGATCCCCTCGCTGGACAAGATGGTCCGGGTCTCGCTGCGGACGGTGACGCTCACCGTGCCGCCGCAGGAGATCATCACCCGCGACAACGTCCCGGCGCGGGTCACCGCCGTCACCTACTACCGGGTGATCGACCCGGCCAAGGCGGTCACCGAGGTGGAGAACTTCAAGGCGGCAACGCTGCAGATCGCCCAGACCTCGCTGCGCTCGGTGCTCGGCGTCGCCGACCTCGACACGCTGCTGTCCGACCGCGAGCACCTCAACGGCGCGCTGCAGACGGTGATCGACTCCCAGACCGAGCCGTGGGGCATCAAGGTGACCAGCGTCGAGATCAAGGACGTCGAGATCCCCGAGCGGATGCAGCACGCGATCGCGCGTCAGGCCGAGGCCGAGCGTGAGCGGCGGGCCAAGATCATCAACGCCGAGGGCGAGTTCCAGGCGGCGGCCAAGCTCGGGCAGGCGGCCGACGTGATCAGCCAGAACCCTGTGACCCTGCAGCTGCGCTACCTGCAGACGCTGCGGGAGATCGGCGCCACCCAGAACTCGACCGTCGTCTTCCCGATGCCGATCGACCTGATCAAGCCGATGATGGAGGTGATGAACCGGTCGTCCGGGACGAGCGTGGATGCGCCGAGCGAGGCCCCCGCGAACGGCGAGGTGGATCCGGAGCAGCTGCCGCTGGCGCCGTCGCTCGAGCTCGGCGCGGGCGGAGTGACCGGCCTCGGTGATCCGACGCCGCTCTCGGAACCGGCCGAGGCCTCGGATCCGGCGGAGGCTGGGCATCACGACGACGACGCTTGACGGCGCTCAGGTACCAAGCGGGGCATTGAACGCAAGCAGGGCTGTCGTGTGACGCGCGGCGCGGTCAGCTGACGCGGCGGGCCGAGCCTCGCCAGTGCGACTCGCGCAGCGGGTTCTTCAGCACCTTGCCGGCGCCTGACCTGGGCAGCGGCTCGGTGCGCAGCTCGAACGAGCGCGGGACCTTGAAGCCCGCGATCCGCGAGCGGCAGTGGGCGCGCAGCGCCTGCTCGTCGATCGGCGAGCCGTCGGCGAGCACCACGACCGCATGCACGCGCTCGCCCCACTGTGCGTCAGGGACGCCGAAGACCGCCGCCTCGGCCACGCCGTCGAGGGACACGAGCGCGTTCTCCACCTCGATCGAGTACACGTTCTCGCCACCGGTGATGATCATGTCCTTGAGCCGGTCGACCATGAACAGATAGCCGCCCCCATCGGCGTAGGCGGCGTCGCCGGTGCGGTACCACCCGTCGCTCGTCAACGCGGCGGCGGTCGCCTCGGGCCGGTTCCAGTACCCGAGCATCACGTTGGGCCCGCTCACCCACACCTCCCCGATCTCACCGGGCGCACACGGGCGGCCGTCGGGGTCCCGGACGTCGGCGCGCACGCCCGGCACCGGCGCGCCCATCGAGGCCAGGCGATCGACGAACGGCTCCTCGCCCGCCAGGCCACGCCGGTGGGCTTCCGGCGAGAGGTGGGTGACGGTCGGCGCCGCCTCGGTCATCCCGTACATCTGAGCGATCTCGCAATCGGCAAGCGTCTCGCACACGCGTCGCTGAAGCTCTGGGGAGATCGGCGAGGCCGCGTAGTGGAGGTTCCGCAGGCTGGAGACGTCCGCCTCCGGATGGACGTCGAGATAGGCCAGCCACATCGCGAGCATCGTCGGCACGAAGGTGGCGAGCGTCACCCGCCGGCGCTCGATCGCCGCGGTCACCGACGCCGCGTCGAAGCGCGGCAGCACCACATGGCGCGCCCCCACCCACGTCGCCGCCACGACGTTGGCGATCCCGGCAACGTGGAACATCGGGTTGACATGCAGGAACACGTCATCCGAGCGGTGGCCGGTGATGATCAGGTTGTGCAGGGCGTTGGCGGCAAGGTTGCCGTGGCTGAGCATCACGCCCTTGGGCGAGCCGGTGGTACCGCCGGTGTAGGAGATCGCGGCGAGCGTGCCGGGACCGAGCGGCGGGGCCGCGACCGCAGGCGCATCCTCCAGGAGTCGTTCGTAGCCGAGGCCGCCGTCATCGCCATCCAGCACGAGCGTCCGCAACGACGGGCAGCGGTCGCGCAGCGCCTGGGCGAGCACCGCGTTCGCCGGGTCGTGGATGAGCACCCGCGGCGCGCAGTCCTCGACCATGAACGCGAGCTCGTCCTCGGCCAGCCGCGTGTTGAGGTCGACGAGCACCCGGCCGGCGGCGGGCACGCCGAGCCAGCACTCCAGGTGGGCGAGCGAGTTGACCCCGAGGAACGCGACCCGCTCCCCCGGCGCGACGTCGAGTCCGGCGAGCGCGGCACCGAGCGCCGCCACCCGCGCGGCGAGCTCGGCGTACGTGAGTGAGCGCCCGGCGGAGCTGACCGCGAGCGACCCGCCATGCACCCGCGCGGCGCGCTCAAGCGGCCAGCGCAGGTCGGCAAGGGTCACAGCTTCAGCAGCCTGGCGGCATTGCCCTTGATCACCTCGGGCCGGACCTCGTCGCGAATCGGCAGCTTCTCGAAGTCGGCCAGCCAGCGCTCCGGGGTGATCAGCGGATAGTCGGAGCCGAACAGCATCTTGCCGCGCAGCCGGGTGTTGATGTACTGGACGAGGATCTCCGGGAAGTACTTCGGCGACCAGCCCGACAGGTCGATGTACACGTTCGGCTTGTGGACCGCGACGGCGAGCGCCTCCTCCTGCCACGGAAACGACGGGTGAGCGAGGATGATGTCCAGGTCGGGGAACTCGGCGGCGACGTCGTCGACGGCCATCGGGTTGGAGTACTTCAGCCGGACCCCGCCGCCGCCCGGCATGCCGGCACCGATCCCGGTCGTTCCGGAGTGGAACAGCGCGATCAGACCGGCCTCGGCGATCACCCGGTAGAGCGGGAAGAACTCCGTGTCGTTTGGCCAGAAGCGCTGGGTGTTCGGGTGGAACTTGAAGCCGCGCACGCCCTGCTCGATCAGCTCCCGCGCCTGGCGCACGGCGAGCTTCCCGCGATGCGGATCGACCGAGCCGAACGGGATCAGCACGTCCGGATTGGCGCGGGCCGCCGCGAGCACCTCCTCGTTGCCCAGGCGCCGGCGGCCCATGCCGGCCTCGTCGTCGACGTTGAAGATGACAGCCGCCATGTTGCGCTCGCGGTAGTAGTCGGCGACCTCCTGCGCGGTCGGCTGCGGCGGGTGACCGCCGAAGTACCTGGCGGCGGCGTCGAGCATCTCGGTGGTGACCGGGTCCGGGGGCTCGTCCTGGTTGCGCTCGGCGTGGACGTGGACGTCGATCGCGGCGAGCTTCTCAACGTCGATGCTCATCGCCCGCCGCCCCCGAGGTCGAGCTCGGGCAGCTGCAGCCCGGAAGGTTGCGCTTCAGACGACAGCGCCGTCTCCCAGGCGTCGGCGATCTCCTCCGCCGACCAGCCGCCGTCATGCAGCTCGAATCGGAGCTCCGCGGGGTGGGAGTAGAGCGAGAGGCGGTCGCCGCCGATCCCGATCGCCTGGCCGGTCACCCCGGCGGCACGCTCGGAGGCGAGGAACACGACGAGGCCGGCGCAGTCCTCGGGCATCCCGATCGCGTGCTCGCGGCGGACCTCGGCCGGAAGCCCGTCGCCTCGCTCGACGCGCTCCACGAGCGGCGCGTAGACCGGGATCGTGGCCGTCATCTGCGTCCACGCGGTCGGCACCACCGCGTTGACGGTGACCTCCGCGCGGGCGAGCTCCATCGACCAGGTGCGCGCGAAGGCGACGATCCCGGCCTTGGCCGCGGCATAGTTCGTCTGCCCGAAGTTGCCGTACTGGCCGGCCGGCGAACCGATCACGATGATCCGACCGCCCTCGCCCTGCTCGCGCATCCGAACGGCGGCGGCACGGGCGCACGTGAACGTCCCACGCAGGTGGGTCTCGATCACGAGGTCGAAGTCCTCGTCGGTCATCTTCCAGAGGACCCGGTCGCGCAGGATCCCGGCGTTGGTGACCATCACGTCGAGCCGGCCGAACGACTGGACCGCGACCTCGACGAGCCGCTCGGCGGTCTCGGCCGGACCAACCGCCGCGGTCACTCCGACGGCCCTGGCACCGGTCTCGTCGATGGCGGCAACGGTCTCGGCGACCGCGTCGCCGTCAAGGTCATTGACGACGACGGCCGCACCGGCGGCGGCGAGCGCCTGCGCGTAGGCGCGCCCGAGACCACGGCCGGCGCCGGTGACGACTGCGACCTTGCCCTCCAGCGACACCGAGCTCATGCGTAGAACCGCACAATGCAGTCGGCCGCCACGGAGGGACGGTCAGCACCCTTGACCTCGACGGTGGCGTGCACCGTGGCCTGCGCGCCCCCTTTGATCTCGGTCACCTCGACGATCTCCGCGCCCGCCCGCCACTGGGCTCCGACCGGCAGCGGGGCCGGAAAGCGGACCTTGTCGAGCCCGTAGTTGACCGACGTAGCGGCGTCCGTGACCTTGACCTGCTGAGCGGCGGCCGCGATGAGCGAGAGCCCGAAGAAGCCATGCGCAACCGTGCCGCCGAACGGCGTCTGCGCGGCGCGCTCGGGATCCACGTGGATGAAGTTGTGATCGCCGGTCAGATCGGCGAAGCGATCGACCTCGTCCTGGGTCATCTCACGCCACGGCGTGTAGCCCAGATGACTTCCCGCGTGACCTGGCAGCTCGGCGAGCGTCGTGCGCAGGCCCTCGGTGGTGGTATCGGACATCATTCTCTCCTCTCGGTTGCGCCCGAAGCTATTCGACGCGACCCTTCTATGTCAAGGCGCCTGATATAGCCTCGCGCGATCAGCTCTCCGCGCGGTCGGGTGGCCCGGCACCCGCCGCCAGCCGCTGGGCCGCCGCGCCGAGCACGCCGGTGAGCACGTGGCGCTCGTCCTCGCCCAGCGTGGCGAACGCCTGGTCCTCGATCCCGTCGACGATCGCCTGGGCGCGCGTCACCCACCGCCGGCCCTTCGCGGTGAGCTTCGCGCCGCGGGCACGGTGATGCCCATGCGACTGCCCGCCGGGCGCGGGCCGGGCGATGAGCTCCTTCTCCTCCAGCGAGGCCAGCACCTGGTTCATCGCCTGCGGAGTCACGAACGAGCGTCGCGCGAGCTCCGCATTGGAGAGCCCGCCCCGCACGCTCAACACCGACAGTGCGGTGAACTCCGGGACCGACAGCCCCTCCGGCGCCAGCCGCCGTGACATCTCGGCCCGCAGCACAGTGTGGAAGCGGCCGACGGCGTAGGCCAGCCGCGGCTGGTCGGAGGCGAGCTCGACGACTGCATGCGTGGAGGCGTCAACTGCCATCTCGCAAGCTTGCCACCCCGCGGGGCCCGGGCGCCACCCCGTGGGACCCGCGCGCCACCCGTCTAACCTCACGCGGCGGTTATGGCCACCAGAGACGACATCCGCAACCTCGCGATCATCGCGCACGTCGACCACGGCAAGACGACGCTCGTCGACGCGCTGCTGTGGCAATCCGGCGCGTTCCGCGCCAACCAGTCCGTCAACGAGCGCGTGATGGACTCGATGGACCTCGAGCGGGAGAAGGGCATCACGATCCTCGCCAAGAACACGGCGATCCGCTACGGCGAGGTGAAGTTCAACATCGTCGACACCCCCGGCCACGCCGACTTCGGTGGCGAGGTCGAGCGCGGGCTGACGATGGTCGACGGGGTGCTGTTGCTCGTCGATGCCTCCGAGGGACCGCTGCCCCAGACCCGGTTCGTGCTGCGCAAGGCGCTCGCGGCACGACTGCCGGTGATCCTGGTCATCAACAAGATCGACCGGCCCGACGCGCGCGTCGCCGAGGTCGTCGACGAGGTCTACGAGCTGTTCCTCGACCTCGACGCGGACGAGGCCCAGATCGAGTTCCCGATCATCTACACCAACGCCAAGGCCGGGACCGCAACGCTCGACCTGGACGTCCCGGGCACCGACCTGGGGGCGCTCGTCGACATGATCGTCTCCGAGATCCCCGCTCCCGAGTACGAAGAGGGCGCGCCGCTGCAGGCGCATGTGACCAATCTCGATGCCGACAGCTACGTCGGCAGGCTGGCGATCTGCCGCGTGCACAACGGGACGATCAAGCGCGGGGAGACCGTCGCCTGGTCACGCCACGACGGCTCGATCGAGCGGGTGCGGATCTCCGAGCTGTACGTCACCGAGGCGCTTGACCGCGTGGACGCCGAGTCGGCCTCCGCCGGGGAGATCATCTCGGTGGCGGGCATCCCGGGGATCACGATCGGCGACACGCTCACCGACGCCGCCGATCCCCGTCCGCTGCCGATCATCTCCGTCGACGAGCCCTCGCTGTCGGTGACGATCGGGATCAACACCTCTCCGCTCGCCGGACAGGACGGGCAGTTCCTCACCGCCAGCCAGGTGAAGGCGCGGCTCGAGCGTGAGCTCGTGGGCAACGTGTCGCTGCGGATCGGGGAGACCGAGCGACCCGACGTGTGGGAGGTCCAGGGCCGCGGCGAGCTCGCGCTGGCCATCCTCGTCGAGCTGATGCGCCGCGAGGGGTTTGAGCTCACGGTCGGCAAGCCCCAGGTCGTCACGCGCGAGATCGACGGCGTCAACTGCGAGCCCGTGGAGCGGATGTCGGTCGACGCCCCTGACGAGTACGTCGGCGTGATCACCCAGCTGATGGCGCTGCGCAAGGGGCGGATGGAGCAGATGGTCAATCACGGGACCGGCTGGGTGCGGATGGAATACCTCGTCCCCGCGCGTGGACTGATCGGCTTCCGCACCGAGTTCCTCACCGAGACCCGCGGCACCGGCCTCGTGCACCACGTGTTCGACCGCTGGGAGCCGTGGCACGGAGAGCTGCGCACGCGTCCGACCGGTTCGCTGGTGGCCGACCGCCAGGGCAACGTGGCCGCATTCGCGCTGTTCAGCCTCCAGGAGCGCGGCACGCTGTTCGTCGAGCCCGGCGATCCGGTCTACGAGGGAATGATCGTCGGCGAGAACTCGCGGGCGGAGGACCTCGACGTCAACGCTGTCAAGGAGAAGCACCTCACGAACATGCGCATGTCGGTCTCAGATGAGCTCGTGCGACTCGTGCCCAAGCGCGAGCTGTCGCTTGATCAGGCGATGGAGTTCGTGCGCGTCGACGAGTGCGTCGAGGTGACGCCGCACAACGTGCGGATGCGCAAGGTGGCGCTGGTCAAGACCGACCGCGTGAAGCTCGCGCGGCGGGCCGCTCAGGCCGCGCGCTCGTAGACCGACACGATCAGGTCGTCCTTGCGCGGGCCGGTGATCCGCCAGGTGACCGTGAAGCGGTCCGGGCCCTCGACTGCGTAGCGGCCGCGGTACGTGTCGGCGCCGCACAGGTGGGTGACGTCGTCTCCGCTCGCGAGGTCGAGCGGGTGGAAAGGGCGGTCGTCTGCGAAGCGGACCTGCCAGGCGCCGTCGGTGGCCGGCGCGATTCGCAGCGTGCGTTCGGCGGTTCCGTCGTGCGCGCCGAACCGCAGGCGACCGTGCTCATGCCAGATGGTCGCGCCCGGAGATCCAGGGTCGTCAGCGAAGCACGCGCGCCCCTCGAAGTGACCGGCTCCGTGGTTGATGACTCGCGTCACCGTCCACTCCCCGCGCAGCCAGCCGGTGAGCTCAGGCGCGGTGAACGGGGTGGCCGTTTCGCTCATTCCAGAGACGATGCCAGGCGTCGGCATCCTGAGCAGTAAACCTTCCAAAACCGGTCGTTTGCAGGATTCCTTGCAGAGCAGGGTCCGCGCGTAACACGGCGACGGGCCGTGTTAGGGTGATCGCGCTGCACCGCTCGAGGGTGATGACTCGAGCCCCTCGTAGTCATGCCCCCGCACTTGAATCGACACCCCTGGGCGTTGCGCGCCGCTGCCGCCCTGTCCGTCGCCGCCGCGGCGCTCGGCACGACGTTCGCCTCGACCGGGTCCGCCGACCTCCAGGGCCAGATCTCCACCGCCAAGAACGCCGCCGCGGCGTTGCGCAGCGAGATCAACTCCGATTCGAGCCAGATCGCGTCGACCAACAACGGCATCGCCGACGCCGAGGCGCACCTGAACCGCCTCCAGAGCTCGCTCGACGCGCGCGTCGGGGAGCTGCGCACGGTCCAGGGACACCTGCTCGCCTCGCGCGACCGACTGATCCGGCTGGAGAACCGGCTGCACCTCGCCACGAAGGCGTTATCGGCCAACCTGGTCGCGGGGTACGAGGGCGCGAAGCCGAATCTCGTGACCGTGATTCTCGACTCCAAGGGGTTCGGACAGCTGCTCAACGAGGTGAACTTCCTGCACCGGATGGGCCACCAGGACGCCTCGATCGTGGACGTCACGCGGATCGCGCGCCAGCAGGTCTCCGCCGAGGCCAAGCGGCTCGGCGGCCTGGAGAAGAAGGACCGCGTGCTCGCCGAGGCCGTCCTCAAGCAGCGCAACCAGGTCGCGGCGCTGCAGGCGGCGCTCGAGAACGAGCGCGTTCAGGAGATCGCCCGGCGCGCCCGCGCATCCGGCCACTACCAGGCGGTCGAGGCTCGGGTCGGCACGCTGCAGCACAAGCTGAACGTCGAGGAGGCGAAGGCCGCGGCAGCCGCCCGCCGCGCCGCGCAGACCGGCAACGCCGGGGTGAGTGGCCTCGCGATCGACACCAACGGCTACGTCCAGCCGCCGGCCGGCGCTCCGGAGGCGGTCAAGCAGATGATCGCCGCGGGCAACGCGATCGCGACCCTGCCGTACATCTGGGGCGGTGGGCACGCCTCCTTCCAGGCCGACGGCTATGACTGCTCCGGCTCGACGTCCTACGTGCTGGCGGCCGCGGGCCTGCTGTCCGCGCCCGAGGTGTCCGGCGACTTCGAGAGCTACGGCGATCCTGGGCCCGGCAACTGGGTGACGATCTACGCCAACGCCGGGCATGTCTGGATGGACATCGCCGGCTGGCGGTTCGACACCGTCGCACTCGCCGAGTACGGCACCCGCTGGTCCCGCGGCGGCGGCGAGTTCGCCGGGTTCGTCGTGCGCCACCCGCCCGGCTTGTAACGGGGCATTCGCTCCGAGTGGCCCGCTCCTGATTGACGGGGCGGTGACGGGTCGGCGTGAGATACGCGAGGGCTCAGACCGGAGGCCCCGCTCCGCCTTGCTTGCGACCGGTCCCGACTCTGGGCGTGCCTTACGGCCTATGGCCGCATTTGACGCCCAGAGTCGACGTCAGGCGGTCTGGGACGCGCTTGAGGAGCCGCTCGTGCTGTCGGCGGCGGCGAGGATCGCGGCGGCCCTGCCCTTGAGGTCGTACAACGTGACCGTTGTGCCGTTCTCGGTGATCGTCACCTTGCGGGCGACCTTCTCGGCGATCGCGAACGCCTTCTCGGAGCCGGTGCGGCCGTCCGAGAAGCCGCCGCGGCCGCCGGAGCGACGGCCGCCGAATGGATTCGCGCCACCGCCGAAGGGGCTCGCGCCACCGCCGAAGGGGCTCGTGCCGCCGCCGAACGGGTTCGAGCCGCCACCGAAGCTGCGGGAGCGACCGAAGCTGCCGCCGCCGAAGCCACCGATGCTCGTGCTGTCGGCGAGCAGCCAGCGCAGATGGCCGTCACGGACCTCCGTGGCCAGCCAGCGCACGCTCACCGCCGACTCGACGCCGGAGAAGCCGCCGAGACCGGCGACGTTGTCCTGGCCGGCGATGATCGCGGACGCGGCGGAGCTCTGGCTCTCGACGCCGACCGTGCCGCCGCCGTGGCTCCGGGCATAACGGGCGGCCGCGGTGAGCTCGGTGGAGTTCGCCCCGAAGCTCGGGCCACCGCCGGAGGAGCCGCCGAGGGCGCCGCCCCGCCCGGACGTGCCGCCGCCCGGGCCGCCCGCGGAACCGCCGCCCGGCCCGAACGAGCCACGGCCGGGGCCGGGGAAGCCGCCACCGCTCGAGCGGGAGCCCGGGGCGCCGCCGAAGCGACCGCCCGGGAATGACCCACGTCGCGCACCTCCCACTCCGCCGAAGCCACCCGGCGAGCCCGCGTTCTCCGGGCCGCCGGCGGGGAAGGTCGAGCTCGTCGCGTGGCCGAGCGTGTCGAACGCCCACGCCGCGGGGGCCGCGAGCAGCACCGCCAGCGCCGCCCCGAGCGCGACCGCTCGCAGCCGCGCGGACAGCCGCAGGCTGAGCGCGATCACGCTGAGCACGCAGACGGCGATCACCAGCGGCGTCGCCCAGCGGACCGAGCCGCTGATCCCGCCGAGCACGATGAGCTCCGACACGGCACCGGCGGCGATCGCCACGAGGCCGAGGATCTGGCCGCGCCGACCACCCGAGAGGGCCTCGCCGGCACCGGCCCCGACGAGCATCGCGACCCATGGGGCGAGGAACGAGACGTAGTACGGGTGGAAGATGCCCGACGCTGCGCTGAACACGATCGCGGAGACGAGCGCCGCGCCGCCGACGGCGAGCACCCATGCGCTGCGCGGATCGGCGCGACGCGCGCGGGTGGCGACGAGGATCCCGACCCCGGAGACGAGCGCGAAGCCGAGCAACCAGCCGGCCTGCCCGCCGAGGCTCGAGTCGAGCAGCCGCAACAGCCCGGCCGTACCGCCGCCGAAGCCACCGCCTCCACCACCCGTGGAGCCGGCCTGCCCCGCGACGCGGCCCAGGCCGTTGTAGCCGACGATCAGCGACCACACCGAGTTGTCGCTCGTGCCGGAGATCCAGGGGCGATCGGCGGCCGGCGTGAGCGTCACCAGCAAGGGCCACGCCAACGCCACGGCAGCGAGCACCAGCCCGCCCCAGAGCAGCTGGCGCAGCGCGTGCCAGGTACCCCGGCCCGCGGGGGCGAGCCAGAGCCATGCGAATGCGATGCCGGGGACGACGAACAGGGCGACCGCCATCTTGGTCTCGAAGCCGAGCCCGATCAGCGCACCGCACCACGCCAGCCACCGCGTGCGGCCGTCCTGGAAGCCGCGCACGGCGCACCACATCGCAGCCACGCAGCAGAGGATGAGCAGCTCGTCGGGGTTGTTGTGGCGCGCCATCGCGACGCTGATCGGGGTGAGCGCGAACGCCAGGCCGGCGACGAATCCCGCCGGGCGCCCACACAGGCGGCGCGTGAGATCGGCCGCCAGCAGCACGGCTGTGACACCCATCAGCGCCTCGGGAACGAGCAGCGAGAGGGGGTGGAAGCCGAAGACCCGCGCAGAAAGCGCCTGCACCCAGAGCGCCGCCGGCGGTTTGTCGACCGTCATCAGGCCGCTGCGGTCCAGCGAGGCGAACAGGAAGTCGTGCCAGCTCGAGGCCATCGAGCGCACCGCACCCGAGTAGAACGTGTTCGCCCAGTCGTTGCGCGAGAGGTCCCACAGGTTGAGCACGGCGGCGAGCGCCGCGAGGGCGAGCATCTCGAGGGGCGTGCGGCGCGCGCGGTCGAGCAGGCGCGCCGTCGCAGGTTGGTCCGCGCCCTCGTGACGAGGGCCGAGCCGTGGGGCCGTGGTGACGCTCACGGCTGGTCGGGGGCCGGGTGCGCCTCGGCCCAGACGCCGGCAGCGAACACTGCGGCGAGGGCGGCGACGATCATGCTGGAAGCTGAGTACAGGATGATGGACACTCGGGCAGCATCGACATCGCTCCCAAGATCAAGACAAGTTCTCTGTAAGGCGAACGTAGGAGTCGATCGCCGAGCGCTCAGTCCGCGGCGTCCGTCCGCTCGGCGAGCGGCCGCACGACCGCGACGAGAAGGAGCAGGACCACGGTCTCGCAGGCGAGCAGCACGAGCCGATCCGCTCCGGCCACCGCGACCAGCGAGAGCAGCGCGAGGACGCCGATCCCTACGGCCAGCGGCCACCCACTCGCCAGTCGGGCCGCCCGCTTGAACATCCCCAGGCCGGCCAGATAGAGCGCCGGTCCGCCGAGCAGCATCAGCACCGAGAACAGGCTGGAGCCATCGTGAGGCCGGTGAATCGCGAGGTGGATCGCCACCGCGACTGCGATCACTCCGGCCACCATCACCGCGTGGGCGTAGGCGTAGGCCGAGCGGCCGGTACGCGCCCCGCCCGCTCCGGCGATCCGGGCGGCGCCGCGCTCAGCGGTTCCGGTGAAGTAGCTCGCCCACAGCGCCGCCGAGGTGAGAAAACCCAGAACGAACGCGGCGTCGACGGTGACCGACCCATGCCTCGTCTGCGACCAGGTGAGCCCGACGCGCAGCACCGATTCGCCGAGCGCGATCATCAGCACGAGCTGGTAGCGCTCGGCCAGATGCGTCCCGGTGAGCTGCCAGGACTCGACCGGGGTGGAGCCGACGACCGGCAGGGTGAAGCCGTGCATCGGGGCCGCCAGTTCGACGACCGCGGCGCCCGCCCACACGATCAGGCGCACATCGCCGTGCAGGTAGGCACCGACCACCCAGATCGCGCCGCCGATCGCAAGCCAGCCGAGCAGCTGCAGATTGTTGCGACGCATCCGGTCCCCGGCCGGGAAAGCCCAGGCGACGACGCCGGTGCGAACCACCTGGAGCAGCGAGTAGGCGATCGCGAACGGCGCGCCGCGGCTCTCGAACGCGTCCGGCAGGGCCGCGGACATCACCAGGCTGAGCAGCATCAGCCCGATCATCAGCAGGATCCCCGCGGTGCGATCGGGGTCGAGCCAGTTCGTCGCCCACGCCGTGTAGTTCCACGCCCACCAGACGGCGACGAACAGCACGAGCGCCTCGAGGACCCCGTGCCCGTTCTCGTGGTCGAACAGGAAATCTGACAGCTGGGTGATCGCGAACACGTAGACGAGGTCGAAGAACAGCTCCATGTTCGTGACCCGCACGCCCTCGCCGGGGTCGTCCCCGTCCGTCGAGCGCAGGACCTCGGCCGCCATTGCGGGCATAGAGTAGGGAGCCCCTGATTTCTTGACACTCACAGGAGTTCTGAACCCATGGCCACCAATCCCGACAGCTTCGGCGCCCGGGCCGACCTCACGGTCGGCGACCGCACGTTCGAGATCTACCGGCTCGATGCTCTGCAGTCGAGGTTCGACGTGAGCAGGTTGCCGTTCTCGCTGAAGATCCTCTTGGAGAACCTGCTCCGCAACGAGGACGGCGAGTCGATCCGAGCCAAGGATGTCGAGGCGCTCGCCACGTGGGACGCGAAGGCGGAGCCCTCCAAGGAGATCGCGTTCACCCCTGCGCGCGTCGTCATGCAGGACTTCACCGGCGTCCCGGCGATCGTCGACCTCGCGGCGATGCGCGACGCCATGTCGGCGATGGGCGGCGATCCCGAGAGGATCAACCCGCTCGTTCCCGCCGAGCTGGTGATCGACCACTCCGTGCAGGTCGACGCGTTCGGCACCGCCGCCGCGTTCCAGCACAACGCCGAGCTCGAGTTCGAGCGCAACCAGGAGCGCTACGCGTTTCTGCGCTGGGGCCAGGGCGCGTTCCGGAACTTCCAGGTCGTCCCGCCCGACACCGGGATCGTGCACCAGGTCAACCTGGAGTACCTGGCGCGGGTCGTGTTCGTGCGCGACGGCGAAAACGGCGCCGCCCAGGCCTATCCCGACTCGCTCGTCGGCACGGACTCGCACACCACGATGATCAACGGCCTCGGCGTGCTCGGCTGGGGCGTCGGCGGAATCGAGGCCGAGGCGGCGATGCTCGGCCAGGCGATGCCGCTGCTCATCCCCCAGGTGCTCGGCTTCCGGCTCACCGGCGAACTCGCCGAGGGGGCGACCGCGACCGACCTCGTGCTCACCGTCACCGAGATGCTGCGCGAGCGCGGCGTCGTGGGCAAGTTCGTCGAGTTCCACGGGGCCGGGCTGGCTGGGCTGCCGCTCGCCGACCGCGCCACGATCGGCAACATGTCGCCCGAGTTCGGCTCGACCTGCGCGATCTTCCCGATCGACGCCGAGACCCTCCGGTATCTGGAGTTCAGCGGTCGTTCCAGCGAACAGATCGCGCTCGTCGAGGCATACGCCAAGGAGCAGGGCCTGTGGCACGACGAGACCTCCGAGGAGCCGACCTTCTCCGACGAGATCGAGCTCGATCTCGGTGACGTCGTCCCGTCGATCGCCGGGCCGAAGCGGCCGCAGGACCGCGTCTCGCTCACCGAGTCCAAGTCCGAGTTCCGGATGGCGCTGGAGGGCCTGCTGCCCGACGATGAGGACGATGAGGACGAGGGCGTCGAGGAGAGCTTCCCGGCAAGCGACCCGCCGGCGACCAACGGCACCCGCACCCACGGCGAGGCGCCGCACGGCTCGACGGGCGGCGCGCAGGTTGCCGACCGCCGCAGCAACCGGACCCCGGTGACGCTCGCCGACGGCACCGAGACGGAGCTCGACCACGGGCGCGTGGTGATCGCCGCGATCACCTCCTGCACGAACACCTCCAACCCGTCGGTCATGCTCGGCGCCGGCCTGCTGGCGCGCAACGCGGTGCAGAAGGGCCTGACGGTCAAGCCGTGGGTGAAGACCTCGCTGGCCCCCGGCTCCAAGGTCGTGACCGAGTACCTGGAACGCGCCGGTCTGGACGAGTATCTGGACGCGCTCGGCTTCAACCTGGTCGGCTACGGCTGCACGACCTGCATCGGCAACTCGGGGCCGCTGCCGACCGAGGTCTCCGACGTCGTGCAGGCCGAGGATCTGGCGGTCGTCTCGGTGCTGTCGGGCAACCGCAACTTCGAGGGGCGGATCAACCCCGACGTGAAGATGAACTACCTCGCCTCGCCGCCGCTGGTCGTCGCCTACGCGCTTGCGGGGACGATGGACATCGACCTGCTCGACGAGCCGCTGGGCGAGGACCGCGACGGGCAGCCGGTGTACCTGAAGGACATCTGGCCCGGCTCGGCGGAGGTCGGCCACGTGGTCGAAGAGGCGGTCCAGTCCGACATGTTCCACAAGAGCTACAGCGGCGTGTTCGACGGCGACGAGCGCTGGAACTCACTCGAGGTCCCAACCGGAGAGTCGTTCGCGTGGGACGAGCGCTCCACCTACGTCCGGCGGCCGCCGTTCTTCGACGAGATGCCGCGCGAGCCCGAGCCGCTGGAGGACATCGTCGACGCACGCGTGCTGGCCAAGCTGGGCGACAGCGTCACCACCGACCACATCTCCCCCGCGGGCTCGATCAAGCGCGACGGGCCGGCGGCGAAGTACCTGGGCGAGAACCACGTCGAGGCCCGGGACTTCAACTCGTTCGGGTCGCGCCGCGGCAACCACGAGGTGATGATGCGCGGCACCTTCGCCAACGTGCGGCTGCGCAACGAGCTCGCGCCCGGAACCGAGGGCGGCGTCACCCGCTATCTCGGATCGGATGCCTCGGGCGAGGAGATGTCGATCTACGACGCGGCGATGCGGTACATCGACGCGGGCGTTCCGCTGGTGATCCTCGCCGGCAAGGAATACGGCTCGGGGTCCTCGCGCGACTGGGCGGCGAAGGGCACCCGGCTGCTCGGCGTGCGTGCGGTGATCGCGCAGTCGTTCGAGCGCATCCACCGCTCCAACCTGATCGGCATGGGCGTGCTGCCCCTGCAGTTCAAGGACGGCGAGTCGGTCGACTCGCTCAGGCTGACCGGCGAGGAGCGGTTCACGATCGAGGGAATCGCGGGCGCCGACGAGGTCCCGCGGACGCTCACCGTCAACGCCGGTGAGCGCTCATTCGAGGTGATCGTCCGGATCGACACGCCCAAGGAGCAGCGCTACTACCGCCACGGCGGAATCCTCCAGTACGTGCTCCGTCAATTGCTCGACTAGTCAACGTTTCTCGAGCGCCGGTCCGTCCGCGGACCGGCGCCTGTACAAGCGGATAACCTCGGCGCCCATGGCCACTCCTCCGCTGCTCGATCAACTGCTCCGCGTCCCCGGCCCCTCCGGCCACGAGACGGCCGCCGCCGCCATCTGGCGCGAGTCCGTCAGCGCGTTCTCCGATGACGTCCGCGTCGATGGAATCGGTTCCTCATCGGTACGCGTGCCGGGCACCGGCGGCGGCCCATCGATGGCGGTGATCGGCCACATCGACGAGATCGGCATCCACGTCACCCATATCGACGACGACGGCTATCTGCATTTCGGCGAGGTGGGCGGGTGGGACCCTTTTCAACTGATCGGCCAGCGCGTGCGCCTGGCCACCCGCGGCGGTGACGTCCTCGGCGTGATCGGACGAAAGCCGATCCACCTGCTCGACCAGGATGAGCGCGGGAAGGCCCCGAAGATCAAGGACCTGCACGTCGACATCGGCGCCGGCGACGGCGAGGAGGCCCGGGGCGCGGTCCGGATCGGCGACGTCGGTGTGATCGACGCGGAGCCGATCGCGCTGCTCGGCGATCGTGTCGCATCGCGGTCGCTCGACAATCGCATCGGCGCCTGGGTGGCCGCCGAGACCGCACGCCTGGTGTCGGAGGCGGGTGGCTCGCCGGGCGACGTCTACGGCGTGGCGGTGGTGCAGGAGGAGACGAGCCTGTCAGGCGCGCGCACCAGCGCGTTCGGCCTCGAGCCCGACATCGCGATCGTGGTCGACGTCACCCATGCCACCGACCAGCCCGGAATCACGCTCGGCCCGGTGACCAAGCACTCGCTCGGGTCCGGTCCGGTGATCACCCGCGGAACGATCATCCATCCCGTCGTGGTCGACCTGCTGTGCGACACGGCGGACGAGATCAGCCTCGCCTACACCGTCGAGTCGCTGGGGCGGGCGACCGCCACCGACGCCGACGCGGTGCACAACAGCCGGGCGGGTCTGGCCACCGCGATCGTCTCCGTTCCGCTGCGCTACATGCACTCGTCCGTCGAGCTGGTCGACATGGCCGACGTGCGTGCGACCGCGAAGCTGCTGGCGGCGTTCGCCCAGAAGCTGACGCCCGGGCTGTCGCTCGCGCGCTGAGCGGGCCCTCGGGTGTCGTGGCCGCGGTGAGCGTGAGCACCCCGACGCTGCTGCTGTTCGACATCGACGGCACGCTCGTCTGGCGCGCGTCGGTCGAGCACGCGGTGGCGCTGCGCGAGGCGCTGCACACCGTCCACGGGCTCGACCCGTCGTTCGAGCACACCCTGTCCGCAGCCGGGCGAACCGACGGTGAGATCGCCCGGCTGCTGCTGCTGGCAGGCGGCGTCTCGGCGCAGGCCATCGACGACGGCGCGCCGGCGGTCCGCGCCGCGTCGGTCGAGGCCTACGCACGGCTGTGCCCCGCCGACCTCTCCGACCGGGTGCTGCCGGGGATCCCGGAGCTGCTCGCTTCACTGAGCACGCGTGAGGACGTGCGGCTGTCGCTCGTCACCGGCAACTTCGAACCGATCGCGCGGCTCAAGCTGGGCCGCGCCGGGGTCGGCCGGTTCTTCGAGAGCGGGCAGGGCGGTTTCGGCTCGGACTCCGAGGACCGGTCAATGCTGCCCGAGCTCGCGCGCCGGCGCGCCGGGACCGACGGCGTGCCGTGGCCGCGCGAGCACACGATCGTGATCGGCGACACGCCGCGGGACATCGCCTGCGCGCGGGCCGATGGTGTGCGCTGCATCGCGGTCGCGACCGGGCCTCACCCTGCCTCGGACCTGGCCGGAGCGGATGCGGTCGCCGGGCCGGGCGAGCTGGCCACGGTGCTCGGCGGGCTGCTGGGCGGCTGAGGGTCCCGGCATGCCCGCCCCGGTGGGCGGTGGTGCTGGCCGCGACATCGCCCCGCGGTGTCAAGCGTGCTTGACAGGTCACCGCATGCGCGATACGGTCGTCCGATGTCAAGCACGCTTGACACAAGCAGGGAGATGAAAAACCACGTCCGACAGCTGCGAACCGAGCGCGAGCTCTCCCAGGGCCAGCTCGCGGCGGCGATGTGCGTCTCGCGCCAGACGATCAATTCGATCGAGCAGGGTCGCTACACGCCGTCGCTATCGCTTGCGATGAAGCTCGCCCGGCACTTCGGCAGCAGTGTCGAGGAGGTGTTCGAAGATGATGCGTAACGTGTTCCGCGGGAGCCCACGTGCGCGGTGGTACGGGTCGGTGTCGTTCGCGGTGGCGGGTCTCGGGACCGCGGCCGCCGAACTGGCGGGCCACCACGGAGACCAGGTCGTCCCCACCCTGATCCTGTTCCTCGGGGTCGCGACGCTGCTCGCACTCGGCGGCCGCAGCGAATCGATCCGAGCGTTCCGTGGCGATCTCAGCGATGAACGGCTGCGTGCGATCGAGCTGCGCGCGGTCGCGCTGGCGGGCCGGTTGACAGTGCTCGCGTGTGTCGTGGCGATGATCGTCGAGATCGCGCGCGGCCACTCAGGCGCGCCGTTCACGTGGCTGGCGGCGATCGGCGGCTTCAGCTATCTCGCCGCCTGGGTGTACGGCATGCGCCGCTAGTCGGTCAGGCCGGCGCCAGGCCGGCTCCGCGCACGCGGACGGCGCGGGCCGAGACCTCGACGGCCGCGCGGGTGGCGGCAGCGAGCGTCTCCGGATCGCCGGCGGCCGACCGGGGCGTCCCGCGAGCCACCCACCAGTCGAGCAGGCCCGCGACGAACGCGTCGCCGGCGCCGATCGTGTCGACGACCTCGACCTCCGGGACGGGGATCTCCTCGATCCGCTCGGCGGTGACGATCGACACCGAGCCGGGTCCGTCGGTGATGATCACCGCCGACGGCCCGCTCATGATCAGCCGCCGGGCGGCGTCGTGCGGAGCCACGCCGTCGTCGATCAGCGCGAGGTCCTCCACGCTCGCCTTGACGATGTCGACGCGACCCATCAGCGTCTCGATCGTGCGCCGGTAGCCCGGAAGGTCGTCGATCGCACTCGGACGGCAGTTCGGGTCGCAGACAACCGTGAGCTCCGCGGGCGCCGCGACGACCAACGAGAGCAGTGTCGAGGAGACCGGCTCGAGCCCGAGCACGATCCCGCCGACGAGGAATGCGTCGGCGGCGTCGAGCAGGCCGGGGGCAATCACCTCTGGCGCAAGCTGTGAAGCCGAGGTCTGGACGTGGTAGAAGCGGTAGCGGGCCGAGCCGCTGGGATCGAGCTCGGCGAGCGCGAGCGTCGTCGGCGCGCTCGTCGGGTCCTCGACCGCCAGCCGCGCACCGGCCTCGGTCAGCCGCGCGCGAAGCTCTGCGCCGAAGCGGTCGTCGGAGAGCCGGCCCAGGTACGCGCAATCTGCGCCCAGCCAACCGAGCGCTCGCGCGACGTTGAAGACCGCGCCGCCGGGCAGCGCGACGAGCCGGCCGTCGGGCTCGGCGAGGACGTCCATCAGTGCCTCTCCGGCCACGACGATCACGCGCGGATTGTCGTCCATCGCACGGCGCGGGTGCCGTGCGCTCTCAGGCAGGCTCGGGCGCCACCTCGGCGGACGGGATCACGATGTCGTCGTGGTAGCCGATGCGCCGCGCGTGCATGTAGCCGATCAGCGCGGCGGTCACCAGCCCCAGGTAGATCGCGGTCGGGATCTGGCCGAGGTTGAGGCCGCCCTGGTGGATCGGGAAGTCGCTGTAGTCGGCCCACGAGGCGCCGAATGGACGCGTGAGCGTGTACGCGAACCAGAACGTGAAGACGGCGTTGACCCCGCGCCGCCAGAGCGCCAGCGGGATCAGGATGAGCACTCCGAACAGGAGGAACGAAGGCAGGTAGGCGAGGTGCAGGTCGACCGCGGTCCAGTCGCCCGAGGCGGTGCCGAGCGCGAAGGAGCCGAGCACGGTCAGCCAGTAGAAACGCTCCCGCCGCCGGTTGACGATGCTGTGGATGTCGAGCGTGCCCTCGGAGCGATGCCAGCTCAGGAAGATGACGGTGACGATCACCGCGTACATCAATGTCGTCGACCAGTAGGGCATGCCGATCCCCACGTGGAAGGCGTCGGCGGCCGAGGTGCCGAAGATGCTCACCGCAGCGACAACCGACCAGTACGGGGCGGTCTGATAGCGCTCCTGGCGCATCTGCCAGCGCAGTGTCACCGCGAGCAGGATCAGCATGATCGGGACCGAGATCGCCGGGCCGAGCTGCTGGTTCATCGCGTCGGAGATCGCCTCGCCGGTCGCGGTCATGAAGATCTTCGTGGCCCAGAACCACGGCGTGATCGTCTCCGGCACCTTGGCGTGGACGTACGTGTCTGCTCGCGTCGCGCTCATGCTCTTACGGTCTCCGCGGCTCGCGGAATGCCCCCGTTCGCGTAGCCGCGGCGAGCCTACGCACCCATTCTTAAGTGAGTTCTCATCTTCCGCCGCGGTAACGCAGCGCTAACGCGACGGGATAGGATCGACCAGCCCCACGACCCCTCGAGGAACATGGACTACGACGACTACCTGCGCCGGGTTCCGAAGGTCGAGCTGCACTGCCACTTCGAGGGCACGGTGCGGCCCCAGACGTTCGCCGAACTGGCCGCCAAGCACGGCATCACGCTGTCGGGCGAAGATCCCGCCCGGCTCTACGACTATGACTCGATCTACGAGTTCCTCGAGATCTTCGGTCAGGTCTCCTCGACGCTGATCGACCGGGAGGACTTCGCCCGGACGGCGTTCGAGTCGATCGAGGACGGGGTCACGCTCGGCAACCTCGTCTACCGCGAGATGTTCTTCAACCCGACGCTGCACACGAAGCGCGGCGTGCCCTACGCGACCGTCGTCGACGGCCTGATCGACGGATGCCGCCGCGCGGAGAGCGAGCTCGGTGTCCGCTGCCGGCTGATCGCAGACGTGTATCGCCAGGATTCGGCCGGCGAGGCGGCCGACATGGTGCGCGAGGTGCTGGAGCACCGGCGCGAGGAGGTGATCGGCCTGGGCATGGACGGCGCCGAGGCGCCCGATCCGCCGGAGAAGTTCACCGAGGCCTACCGGCTTGCCAGGCAGGGCGGGCTGCGACTGACCGCGCACGCCTGCGAGGACGCCCCGGCCAGGAATGTCACCACCTGCCTCGACGTGCTCGGCTGCGAGCGCCTTGACCACGGCTACCACGTGCTCGACGACCCAGAGGTCGTCGCCCGGGTCCGCGACGAGGGGATCGTGTTCACGACCTGCCCGACCGCGACCGCCGTCTGTTACTTCACCGATGACCTGACCGAGCACCCGATCGTGACGATGGCCGAGCAGGGACTGCGAATCACGCTCAACTCCGACGATCCACCGATGTTCCACACCGACATCGGGACGGAGTTCACGAAGATGGTCCCCGCGGCCGGCTGGGACCGCTCGCGCGTGCGGGAGATCTGCCTCACCGCCGTCGACGCAGCCTGGGTCGACGACTCCGAGCGACGCGAGCTGCGCGAACGAGTGACGGGCGGCCTCGACGCGCTCGACGCCGACCTGGCCCCCTAACGGCGCCGCTAGTTGCGGACGAGCTTCTTGTAGCTGATCCGGTGCGGGCGGTCGGCGGCAGCACCGAGCTGCTCGTGGCGGAACGACTCGTAGGCCTCGAAGTTGCCCTCAAACCAGCGCACCTGGGAGTCGCCCTCGAACGCCAGCACGTGAGTGGCGATCCGGTCCAGGAACCAGCGATCGTGGGAGACGACCACCGCGCAGCCGGCAAATGACAGCAGCGCCTCCTCGAGGGCGCGCAGCGTGTCGGTGTCGAGATCGTTGGTCGGCTCGTCGAGCAACAGCAGATTGCCGTTGGAGCGCAGCAGCTTGGCGAGGTGCAGGCGGTTGCGCTCTCCACCGGAGAGCTTGCCGACCTTCTTCTGCTGGTCGGTGCCCTTGAAGTTGAAGCCTGCGGTGTAGGCGCGGCTGGCGACCATCCGGTCACCGAGGGGGATCTCGTCCAGACCGCCGGAGATCTCCTCCCACACCGTCTTGTCCGGGTCGAGCGCCTCGCGCGACTGGTCGACGTAGGCCAGCTGCACCGTGTCGCCGATCTTGAGCGTGCCGGAGTCAGGGGTCTCGTCGCCGACGATCATCCGCATCAGCGTCGTCTTGCCGGCACCGTTGGGGCCGATCACTCCGACGATCCCGCCGCGCGGAAGCGTGAACGAGAGGTCGTCGATCAGCAGCCGGTCGCCGTACCCCTTGCGCAGGTTCTCGGCCTCGATCACGACCTCACCGAGGCGCGGTCCCGGCGGGATATGGATCTGGACCTGGTCGAGCTTGACGTTGCGGTCCTCGGCGAGCAGCGCCTCGTAGGCGTTCAGACGGGCCTTCGGCTTGCCGCGGCGCGCGGACGCGTTCATCCGCACCCACTCGAGCTCCTGGGCGATCGTCTTCTGCCGGTTGGACTCCTGGCGCTCCTCCTGCTGAAGGCGCTTCTGCTTCTGCACGAGCCAGCCCGAGTAGTTGCCCTCGTACGGGATCCCGCGGCCGCGGTCGAGCTCGAGGATCCAGCCGGCGACGTTGTCGAGGAAGTAGCGATCGTGAGTGATCGCCACGACGGTGCCCTTGTAGTCCTGCAGGTGCTGCTCGAGCCAGGCGACCGACTCGGCGTCGAGATGGTTGGTCGGCTCGTCGAGCAGCAGCAGGTCGGGCTGGCGCAGCAGCAGCCGGCACATCGCGACACGGCGGCGCTCGCCGCCGGAGAGCGTGCTCACCTCGGCGTCACCCGGCGGGCAGCGCAGCGCGTCCATCGCGTACTCGAGCGTCGTGTCGAGGTTCCAGGCGTCGGCGGCGTCGATCTGCTCCTGAAGACGGGCGAACTCGTCGGCGGTCTCCTCGGAGTAGTTCATCGACAGCTCGTTGAAGCGATCGAGCAGCGCACGGATCTCGGAGACCCCGTCCTCGACATTGCCCTTCACGTCCTTGGTCTCATCGAGCGCGGGCTCCTGGGAGAGCATCCCGACGGTGACGTTCGTGCCGAGCACCGCCTGACCGTCGAACTCGGTCTCGATCCCGGCCATGATCTTCAGGAGCGTCGACTTCCCGGCGCCGTTGTAGCCGAGCACGCCGATCTTCGCGCCCGGATAAAACGACAGGGAGATGTCGGTGAGGACCTCCTTGTCGGGCGGGTAGCGCTTGGACAGCCGATGAGTCGAGTAGGCGTATTGTGAGGACATGCGGCCTGTCAGGATAGGACCCATGCTCCGGAGAACTCTCATCCCGCTCGCGCTGGCGGCCGGCCTGGTCATTCCGGCCTCCGCAGCCGCCAGGACCTACACCACCCAGGATCGCTCGCTGAGTGCCGCGATCACGACCAACGGGACGCTCACGCGACCGGCGCCCCCCACGCTCACGATCACCGATCAGGGCTCCACCGGCGTGAGGACCCTCTTCCACGGTCCGGTCAGCAATCACGCCTGCGGCTCCGGCTGCCTCGTGTCGACGGCGCCGGCCGACCGGCCGGTGCGCTTTGCGCCGCTCGACGGGGCGGGTTCCGCGGACCTGATCGTCAACCTCTACAGCGGCGGCGCCAACTGCTGCACGGTGCTTGACCTGTTCCGCCCGAGCGCGGCGCTGGGCGGGCTGTACGTGCTCTCGGCCTCACACAACTTCGCCTACGCCGGCTACCGCCTGGAGAAGATCGGCTCCCGGTACGTGTTCGTCACCGCCGACCCGACCTTCTCGACCGTGTTCACCGACTTCGCCGACTCGGGATTGCCGCTGCAGATCCTGCAGTTGTCAGGGGTGAAGTTCAACGACGTGACCTCGCGCTACCCGCGGCTCGTGCAGCAGGACGCGGCACGCTGGATGACGGCCTACCGGAAGGCGAAGGGGCACAACGATGTCGGCCTGATCGCGCCGTGGGCGGCTGACGAGGCACGCCTCGGGCGCTGGAACTCGGCGCACGCGTACCTGGTCTCCCAGGCGCGCGCCGGGCGGCTGCGCTCGACGCTGTTCCCGCGCTCGGCGAGCGGGACGCGGTTCATCGGACAGCTCGAGGCGCTGCTGCGGCGTGAGGGGTATCTGAAGTAGCGGCCGCGGGGCGACGCGGACCGAACGCCCCGACCCTCCCTGTTAGATCCCCGCGGCCGCCTTCAGCTCCTCGGCGCGGTCGGTGCGCTCCCAGGTGAACTCCGGCTCCTCGCGGCCGAAGTGGCCGTAGGCGGCGGTCTTCTGGTAGATCGGCCGGTGCAGGTCGAGGTACTCGCGGAAGGCGCCGGGTCGCAGGTCGAAGTGCTCGGAGATGAGTTCGGCGATGCGAGCGCGGCCGACCTTCTCGGTGCCGAAGGTCTCGACCATGACCGAGACCGGATGGGCGACGCCGATCGCGTAGGCGACCTGGACCTCGGCCCGGTCGGCGAGGCCGGCGGCGACGATGTTCTTGGCGACGTAGCGGGCCGCGTAGGCGGCCGAGCGGTCGACCTTGCTCGGGTCCTTGCCGCTGAAGGCGCCACCGCCGTGCCGGGCCATGCCGCCGTAGGTGTCGACGATGATCTTGCGGCCGGTGAGGCCGCAGTCGCCCACCGGGCCGCCGATCACGAAACGGCCGGTCGGGTTGACCAGAAACGAGCGCTGCAGGGTCGCGGCGTCGTAGAGGTCATCCGGGAGGACGGGCAGCACGACGTGCTCCCAGAGATCGTCCTTGATCCGCGACTCGGAGCCCTCGGCGTGCTGGGTGGAGATCAGCAGCTTCTCGATCGCCGCCGGACGGCCGTCCACGTAGCGGACCGACACCTGGGTCTTGCCGTCGGGCCGCAGATACTCCAGCGAGCCGTCCTTGCGCACGTCGGCCAGACGCTTGGAGAGCTGGTGCGCGAGAGAGATCGGCAGCGGCATGAGCTCGGGCGTCTCGTTGGTCGCGTAGCCGAACATCATCCCCTGGTCGCCCGCCCCGGCGACGTCGAGCTCGTCCTCGTCGCTGGCGTCGCTGCGCCGCTCATAGGCGTTGTCGACGCCCTGGGCGATGTCGGGCGACTGCTTGTCGATCGCGTTGAGCACGGCGCACGAGTCGGCGCTGAAGCCGAGATCGGCATCCGTGTAGCCGATCGCGCGAATCGTCTCCCGCGCGATGTCCTGGATATCGACGTAGGTCGTCGTCGTGATCTCACCTGAGACCACGACCAGCCCCGTGTTGACGAGCGTCTCGCAGGCGACGCGACCCGTCGGGTCATCCGCGAGCACAGCGTCAAGGACGCCATCGGAGATCTGATCGGCCACCTTGTCGGGGTGACCTTCCGTGACCGATTCGGAGGTGAACAGGAACTCGTTCTCTGAGAAGCTCATGGACGCGACTGCCTTTGCGTGCGGGTTGTCAGCGGCGGTTGTGCATCGGATAAGCGTGTGAGGGTAGGGCCTCTTCACTGGTTCGGGGGGGTTGGGTGGCCGACTACCCTCGGTGCACGGGACCGCGGACGCTGACCGGGCGCGCGCCAGGAGTGCTTCGATGGACATGACCCGCACGCTGAGACGAGCCCTGCCGTTGCTCGCCGCCTGCCTGTCGGCGGCGGCGCTATGCGGCTGCGGTTCCACCCACCACCACGGGCACCGCACCACGCCGCAGAGCTCGACCACGCCGCAGAGCTCGACCACGCCGCAGAGCTCGACCACGCCGCGGGCCACCGTTCCCGGCGGCGCGAACGTCACGTATGGGATCGGCGACGCCCAGGGACAGTTCGCCAGCTGCGTCACCGGCGACTCGTCCTGCTGCTCGGCCCAGAGGGCGCACTGCGCGCTCTCCCGGATGCGCGGCTACTTCGACAACCCGCTGTTCCTGCGGCTCGTCACGCCGTCCAGCGCGCACCGGGTGCGAGACGTGCGGTTGTTCGTCGACTACGACGCCGTACAGACCTGGAACGGCTCCACCACCGCCCCGGGATGCGTCTACTCGCCGACGGTCAACCGGCCCTACTACGACGTCGCCAACGGCTGGCACGCCGCCGCCCTGTCGATCGACGATCTCGTCGCAGGCGTGATCGAGGCGCGCGCCGAAGGCCTGACCCCGGTGGTCTCGATCGAGGGGTTCTCCTACGCGTCGGCGACTCCGCCCGGGGACGCGCCGTTCCCGGATCCGACGACGACCGCCGGCTACTGGAACTATCGATGCGGGCTGCAGGGGATCCTCGGGGTGATGGGACGGCTACCGACGTGGGAGCAGCCGCACGCGTGGGAAGCGGTCAACGAGCCCGAGGGCTTCACGATCTTCCGCAGCACCGACGGACAGGAGGCCTCGGGCTGCCCGGTCGGCGCCTCGCCACAGCCCGATGGGCCGGCCAAGGCAGCCTGCGTGGAGATGATCGCCAGCCGCGTCATCCACGACTACGCCGACCACCATCACGACACTGTGATCGCGGGGACCTTCAAGCATCCGTACACGAGCTACCTCGCGCCGTACGTGCGCCAGCTCGAGCGCGTGATGCCGGGCGCCGCCTTTCCAGCGACCTGGTCGGTGCACGACTACCGCGAGGTCACCGACGCCTATTCCGGAGTCAGCCCGGGCGAGCTGGCGTCCTTCGACCGGGCACTCGCGCGCGACAGCGACGGCCGCGCGCGGAGCCTGTGGGTGACCGAGGCGGGAACCGTGCTCACCTCGGAGCTGCGCGGCGGCGACTGCCCGGCCGTCGGCGTGGACCGGGCAGGCACGCTCGGCGCCTGCATCAGCGGGCAGCCCGACCGTCAGGCCCTCGACGCGACCGCGTTCTTCAAGCTGCCACGTGCCGCCTCGGCGGTTCCGATCACCCATCTGTTCTGGTACCAGTTCCAGGGCGCGCCCAGCTGGGACTCGGGTCTGATCGACGCCACCGGCCGGCCCCGCGCGTCGTACTGCGTGTTCTACGGGCAGGGCACATGCGACGGGAACGCCGACGCGTCCTGAGCGAGCGGCGGCGGCGCACGCGGCAAGGGCGGCGAGCCCGCGGCGCTCAGCTCTCCGGCTGCCACCCGCTGAGCACCCACCGCCGCCCGACCCGGGTCACGGTCGCGACCGACACATGCCACTCGGGCGCCAGCCCTCGATAGGCCGCGTCGTTCGCCGCGGACGTGCGCTCGCGGGTGACCACCGCGTACCGGTGCGGAACGCCGGCCAGCGCCCCGACCGCCTCCACCGTCCCGGCGTTGGCGATCCCGCCGCGATGCAGCTCGCGATCGGCGGCGACCTCGCGGGACTGGAGTTCCAACGTCGCGCGGGCCTGCCCGATGCTCCGGCGGGCGAGCGTGCGCAAGCGCCCCGATACGGTGGCCGCGGTCCAGTTGACGTAGACGGTGGCGAACGCGCGGACCGCCTGCGTGGGCGAGGCCCAGCCCGGCGACGCCCGCTCACGCCGGGCAGGTGTCGGGACCTCGTGGGTGCGGTCCGCGCGGACGACCGTGCTCGCGCTCGAGCGACTCGCGACGCCGGCCCCTCCGAGCGCCGGGCTGGAGCGACTCGCGATGCCGGCCCCTCCGAGCGCCGGGCTGGAGCGACCGGCGACGCCGGCCCCTCCGAGCGGCGCGCAGGCAGGCAGGGCAACGCCACAGAGGACGGCGACGGCGTACAGCGCCCAGCGTGCCCGCATGACCTCACAGCCCCACTGGATGCCGGGCCACGAACCCATCGTCCCCACGCACGAGCGGATGCCAGCCGATCCCCGTGGTGCCGTCGCCGGGACCGGCTGCGTCGTGTGTGTCCCACCGCAGGGCCGCGACATACATGAAGACGTGCTCGGGGCTCGCGTAGAGCGTCACCCACCGTCCCGGACCGGGCTCGCCCCAGCTCATCAGCGCCGATGAGTCGGCGTCGAAGTCGACCCCGACAAGGCCGCCGCCGTAGAGCAGATGGGCGACGCTCGAGGAGCAGTCGTAGGTCGAGGCGAGCTGATCGAGCGGGATCCCATGACCGCCGCCGTACTGGTAGGGCCTGCCGACGATCTGGTTGCCGGCGGCGATGATCCCGCGCACCGCGGCGGGAGCCGCCGCCGGCGCCGCGGCCATCCCGTCGGGCAGCAGCTGCGCCCGGGGCCCGGAGATGACCGGCGCCGGGGTGGAGCCCACCGTCGGCGCCCCACACGTCCCGCTCGGCACCACGCCGTCGCTCGCGCCGAGCGACACCGACGCACCGACCGCGTCCGACGTGTCACCGAGGAGCGGCCCGGCGCCGCTGGCCGGCGGTCGCGCGACGCGGACCGGGCCTGACCAGCGGCCGTCCTCGTACGGGATGCGCAGCGCCCCGGCGAGCTTCCACCAGAGATCGATCGCGCGCGGCAACCCGTCGACCGGGCCGCCTCCGAGCCCGATGTCGCGCTTGTAGGCGATCACCGACCGCGCGCCCCAGCTGATGCGCAGCGGCGTCTCGTACGGCAGCCCGCCCATCGCGGTCGCCGTCTGGAACGTCGTCCCTCCCAGCTCCGCGTAGCTGTCCGGGTGGGCGTCGAGGTCGACGCCCGAGGAGCCGACCGTGCCGCTGCTCGGGTCACCGGGTCCGCCGTACTCGGTCGCGCCGACCCGGGTGCCCGCCCCCTGCCCGACCGAGCCCACCCTCCGCGCCGTCCCGCTGCACGAGACGCCCCCGACGGACCCGCCGAGGCCGAGCAGGAACAGCGGGCCGAGGCCGGCGGAAAGGAGCGCCGCCACCACCGTCGCGACGGCCGGAGCCAGCCGGGAGCGGCGATCTGACGGGGCGGTGACGGTCATCGACGCGACCGTATGCCCGGGCGTCCAAACGCTCAACAATTGAGACGAAATCGTTGCAATCGAGCCTGCCCGCCGGCCGGCCTCCGGGCTGGTCCGGGCCGGGTGGTCCCGCTAACGTTCATCGTTCCCATGCCTCGGATCCTGGACGTCGAAGCCGCGCTGCTCCTGCTTGAGCTCGAGCCTCCCTTCGACCAGCGCACCGTCCAGCTCGCACGCCGGCGGATGGCCAAGCGCTGGCACCCCGACATCGCCCCTCCGGGCCGCCGCTACGAGCACCAGCAGCACCTCCAGGCGATCAACGAGGCCGCCGACGAGCTCGAGCGCCTGGCCGAGGCCTCTCGCGGGGGCACGGTCAGCCGCAACGCCGTCCGGGCGTCCGCCGCGGCCACCAAGCGCGCCCGGGAGGACGCCGGCCGGCGCGCCTACGAAAACGAGCAGCGCGAACGCGAGCAGGCCGAGGACCGCGCCAAGCACGATCCGTTCGGCTCGCGCGTGCCCGACCACTCGGTCGTGCATCGCTACGCGCGCTGCGTCTCCTACCCGGAGTGGGGCGTGGGCACCGTCACGGGCATCTACTTCTCAGGCGATGAGGAGAGCTCGCAGCAGTGGGCGCGAGTCTCCTTCCAGGTGGGAGTGCGGACGATCCCCGCGGGCTCGCTGCAGTTCGTCGACTTCTCCCGGCCGGACCCCGCCGCGGACCGCGTCGAGCGGTTCATGACCGCCGCCCAGCACGCGCTGGCCGAGGGCGACGCGCCGCTGGCCGCCCAGCGTCTGGTGTACGCGCGCGACGCCCAGCCCGACAACCCGGCGGTCCTGCGCCTGCTCACCGCCGCGTTCTGGCAGGCCGGGAACCTGCCGGCGGCAGCACGGACGGTCCGCGACTGGTCGCGTGTGGAGACCGACCGCCCCACGCCCGAGCGCTATGCCTCGCGCATCTACGAGGACATGGGGGCGATCGATCTCGCCGCCGACGCCGCGTTGAAATGCGCCGAGCGCGCTCCCGCGGATGCCTCGGCGTGGGAGCGGGTCGGGCGCCTGCGGCTGCGACTCGGGGACCGTGGCGCCGCGATCGCCGCGCTGGAACGCGCCCGCCTCACCGGCCCGTCGGTCGAGGGGCTGCTCGATCTCGCGCTCGCCTACCACCTCGCGGGCGACGTCGGCGCCGAGGTGTCGGCAGCCGAGGCGGCCACCCAGATCGACCCGGAGGCGCCGGAGGCCTGGTCGGCCTTCGCGCATGCGCTGGCGCGCACAGACCGGGTCTCGGAGTGCGAGGAGGCGTGCCGCCGCGCTCTCTCCTTCGGGCCCGATCCGGAGGTCGAGGACCTGCTGGCGCGGATCGAGGCGGCCGCTCCGCGCGGGCTCTCGGCACGCAGCGCCGCCTGAGCGGGCCGCTAGTTGGGGATCGCCTCGACCTGATCCAGCACGCCGAGCAGCTCACCCACCCGGCAGACGAGCAGCCGCTCCTCGTTGATCTCGACCCAGGCACCGGCCGAGGAGGGGAAGACCACGTGGTCACCCGGCTTGACCGGCATCTTGACCCCGACATGCTCCCACCAGTCAAGGCCGGGGCCGACAGCGAGCACGATGCCCTGCTGAGGCGGCGGCTCGTCGGAGCCCGGCGGAACGAGCAGGCCCGAGCGCCGGACCCGGTCGGGGTCGAGCTCCTTGATCACGATCCGGTCGAACAGGGGGCGGAGCTGGTCGCGCATCGCGCAGAGGATAGGGCCGCAGATTGCGGCGTCCTCCACCGCGTCGGTCCGGATCGGCGCCTACGCTGCGACCGATGCGCCTGATGGTCGCCCGCTGCTCGATCGACTACACCGGTCGGCTCACCACCCATCTCGCCGAGGCCACGCGACTGCTGATGACCAAGGCCGACGGGACGTTCATGGTCTGGTCGGACTACGGCGGGCAGGCGGTCAAGCCGCTGAACTGGATGACGCCGCCGACGGCGATCGAGGAGGACGAGGACCGCGTGATCGTGCGCAAGTACGCGGGCAAGACCGAGGACAAGCTCGAGATCACCATCCACGAGGTGATCTCGGACCAGACGATCGAGATGGGCTCGCCAGATGCAGATCATGCGCTGGCCAAGGACGGTGTGGAGTCCGACCTGCAGGAGCTGCTGGCCGAGCAGCCCCACTGGTGCGGCGACGGGTTCCGGCTCGTGCGCCGCGAGTGGCCGACCGACATCGGACCGGTCGACCTGATGTGCCGCGACGCCGAGGACGGATGGATCGCGGTCGAGATCAAGCGCGTCGCCGGGATCGACGCGGTGGAGCAGCTGACCCGCTACCTGGAGCGGATCCACCTCGACCCGGCGTTCGCCGGCTGTCGTGGCGTGCTCGCCGCCCAGCAGATCAAGCCGCAGGCACGCGTGCTCGCCGAGGCGCGCGGAATCGCCTGGGTCGAGGTCGACCTGGCGGTGCTGCGCGGCGAACGCGAGCCGGACCTGAAACTCTTCGTCGCATGAGCGACACCGAAGAAGTTCTCACCGAGGTCCGGGAGAAGGTCCTCCTGATCACGATCAACCGCCCCGATCAGCGCAACGCGGTCAACGCCGCGGTCGCCAAGGGCATCGGCAAGGCGCTGGACCAGCTCGACAAGGACGACGACCTGCTGCTCGGGGTCATCACCGGCGCGGGCAAGGGGTTCTGTGCGGGCATGGACCTCAAGGCATTCGTCGCGGGCGAGCGCCCGTGGTACAAGGACCGGGGCTTCGCCGGCATCACCAGGCGCGCCGCCGAGAAGCCACTGATCGCCGCGATCGAGGGATTCGCCGTCGCCGGTGGGCTGGAGGTGGCCCTCGCCTGCGACCTGATCGTCTCCGCCAAGGGCGCAAAGCTCGGCATCCCGGAGGTGAAGCGCTCACTGGTCGCCGCCGGCGGCGGCCTGCTCCGGTTGCCACGGCTCCTGCCCCCCGCCGTGGCGATGGAGATGGCACTCACCGGTGACCCGCTGCTCGCCGAGCGCGCCTACGAGCTGGGGATGGTCAACGCGCTCGCCGAGCCCGGCGCCGCGCTCGACGCCGCATTCGAGCTCGCCGCCCGTATCACCCCGAACGCACCGCTCGGGATCATCGGCTCCAAGCGGATCCTCGTGGAGTCTGCCGACTGGCCGGTGGCGGAGTTCTTCGACCGCCAGGAGGAGATCTCCGGACCGATCTTCGACTCCGAGGACGCGAAGGAGGGCGCGACCGCGTTCGCCGAGAAACGGGCGCCGGTGTGGCGGGGCCGCTGACGGTCAGGATCGTGTGAGGAAAGGGTCCCGCCCGCCCCGCCCCCGCGCCCCGTGAGATACCGTCGGGAAATGGCGGGGATGAGGAAGAGCGAGGGATTGCTCCTCCGCGGGATGCGCTGGCGGCTCGGCCTGTCGCTGCTCACCGTGCTCACCGCGGCGATCGCCGTGGCGACCGCGGTGCTCGGCCCGATGTACCTGCACACGGCCGGCGACTCGGTCCTGCGGCGTACCGTCGACTCGGCGGCGGTGCAGGCGCGGGGCATCACGCTCACCCCCTACTACTCGCCGACGAACGCGCTCACCGTCGCCCGCCAGGCCGAGGACATCGTCCAGCGCGTTCCCGACGCCTCGCACCTGTTCGCCGCTCCGATCACCACCGCGAGCGCCGGCATCGCGCTTGCGGTCCCGGGCGGGACGCAGGCAAAATCCGATCTGCTGTCTCGCACCGGGATGTGCGCGCACCTGACGTTCATCCACGGCCGCTGCGATCTGAGCCGCGACGACATCGTGATGACGGCCCGCAGCGCCCACCAGATCGGAGCGCACTTCGGGCAGACGCTCAGCGTCCTGGTCGGGCGAGCTCCGCTGCAATTGCATCTGACCGGCATCGTCCGCACGCCCGGCCTCGGCTCGTCCTACTGGTGGGGCCAGGGGATCGAGGACTTCCCGTACGGGCAGCCGGCCTCCGCCAACGGGCCGGCTCCGACCGACTCGGTGCTCGCCTCACAGGCGACGGTCCTGTCGGTCGGCGCACGGGCGGCCCCGTCGGTGACCGTGCAGCTCGGGGTGCGGCCGGGGAGCGTCGACCTCGGCGACGAGAGGACCGTGACGCGAGACCTGGCCCGCGCCGACGCCAACCTGCAGCAGCAGCGCATCCATCTCTCGAGCGGCCTCGCCGGCCTGCTGGGCAATGCCGATCATCAACGGCATGTGATGGCCACGATCGTCGCGATCGCCGCCACCCAGCTCGTCGTGCTCGCCGTGTGGGTGCTCGGCTCGTTGCTGGTCCGCTCCGGCGACGCGCGCCGCGCCGAGGCGCGGGTCGCCCGGCTGCGGGGGTTCCCCGGCTCCTCGATGCTGTGGGTGACCTCGGCGGAGCCGGCGCTGTTATGCCTGGTCGGGGCAGTGGTCGGAGTCGCGCTCGCGTGGGCGGTGATCCTCGAAGCCCGGACGCAGCTGTTCGTGGCCGCCTCCTCGGTCGCATTCGACGGCTGGACGATCGCGGCGTTGCTCGTCACCCTGTCGGCGATCGTGGGCGCGCTCGGTCTCGGCACGATGCGCCTGCTGCGCTCGGCCGACCTGAGCGAGGGGGCGACCCGCCGGGTCCGGGCGGCTTCAATGCTCAGCCTGATCGCCGACGCGACGCTCGTCGTGCTGGCGGTGGTCGCGCTCGTCGTGCTCGCCACCAGCGGCGCGCTCAACGGGCACACCGATCCGCTCGCGTCCGTCGCGCCGGGACTGATCGCGCTCGGCGTCGCCGTCCTGGGCGTGCAGCTGATCCTGTTCGCCTGCCGGGTGGGGATCGCGCTCAGCGACGGCTCGAAGTGGGTGGCGCCGTTCCTCGCCCTGCGACAGACCGCGCGCCGCCCGGGCGTGCTGCGCCAGGCCCGCGTGCTCATCATCGCGCTCGCGCTCGCATGCTTCGCCACCGCGGCGTGGTCGGTGGCGCGCAGCAATCGTGAGACAGCGGCCCGCTTCCAGGTCGGCGCGCGCGCCGTGGTCAATGTCGCCCCGACGAGCCCCGCCACGCTGGAATCGGCCGTCGACAAGGTCGATCCGGGGGGCCGGTTCGCAATGGCCGTCGCCGACCTGCACACCTCCAGCACGACGCTCGTCGGCGTCGACGCCTCGCGGCTGCGCGCGGTCGCCTCGTGGCCGACCGGGATATCGGCACACGGCATCGCCGCGGTCCAGCGCGCGATCGATCCGCGGATCGTGCCGGCGGCTGTGCTCCCCGAGCATCCGGTCGAGGTCTCCGCGCACGTGGGCGCGACCGGCCAGACGGCCTCTCGGCTGCACAGCCTGGAGCTCTCGATGTGGGTGTTCAGCACCACCGGCGGCTCGACGATCGTCGACCTCGGGCGCCTGCACGCCGGTGAGGCGACCTATCGCGGGAGCCTCGCCGGGCTGTGCCCCGGCGGCTGCCGCATGAGCGGCCTCGGCGTGCTCCCCGCCGCCGGGGCGCACCCACCGTCGTCCGGCGCGGTGCACCTGACCGTCACCCGGGTCGCCTCGCAACTGCCGGGCGGAGCCATCCGTGCCGCCACCGCCCACCTGATGAGCGGATGGCACTCGGGTGCCCCCGGCGTCAGTATCGCCAGCGGCGGCTCGGGCCTGGCGCTCACGGTGTCCGCCCAGGCGATGACGAGCGATGCCGGAGCGACCGGCCCGACAACCGCGCCGATGGCCGCGCCGGACGACGCTCCGCGCGCCCTGCCGGCCGTCGTCACCTCGCAGCTGGCCTCGGTCAACGTCGGCAGCGGCAGCTCGTTCACGAGCAACGGGCTCGACGGCAACTCGATCGACGTCCGCCCGGCGGTGCTCGCCACCGCACTGCCGCGGATCGGCGCCGACGCCGAACTGCTCGACCTCGACCTGCTCTCCAACGTCCAGACCGGGCCGACCGATCCGGGCCTCACCGACGAGGTATGGCTCGGTCCGTATGCACCGGCGAACACGGTCGCCAGGCTGCGCGCCGCGGGGCTCGACCCCACGACGGTCGACCGCTCCGCGACCGTGTTCACGCAGCTGCAGCGCTCAGGACCGGCGCTGGCCGACGACTTCCTGCTGGTGGCCACGCTCGCCGCGCTGCTCGTCGCCGCGGCGAGCACGCTCGGGTCGCTCGGTGCGACCACGCGTGAGCGCGCCACCGAACTCACCTCGCTCGAGGTGGCGGGCGTCCCGCGTCCGACGCTCGTCGCCGCGCTCGGGCTGGAGTCCGCGATCCTGCTGCTGACCGCCTTGTGCGGGGTCGGGGCGGGGGTGCTCGCGGCGCTGATGGCGATCCCGTCGCTGCCCGAGCTCACCTCCAGCTCGCTGGCGCCGCTGCACTACGGCCTGCCGGTGGCGGCGATCGCCGTCGTCGCTGTCGCGGTGATCCTGCTCGTCGCCGCCGCGGCCGCTGCCGTCGCGGTGATCCTCGTGCGCCGCATGACCCCGATCCTCCTGCGGACCGCTCCGGATGACGTCGCCGGCTGACACGGTGATCCCCGAGCGGGCCGCGGGCGCCGAGGTCGTGTGCGCGGGTGTCGTGCACATCTACCAGGGCGAGAGCACGCCGATCGTCGCGCTGCGCAACGTCGAGCTGCACGTCCGCGCCGGGGAGATGCTCGCCGTGATCGGGCCGTCCGGCTCAGGGAAGTCGACGCTGCTGGCGCTGCTCGGCGGCCTGCTGCAGCCGACCGCGGGTGCGATCATCGTCGGCGAGCACGACCTGGCCCGCCTCGACCCGCGTGGCCTGGGCCGGCTGCGGGCGACCGAACTCGCGCTGCTGCTCCAGGACCCGCTGCAGAACCTGCTGCCCTACGCGACGGCGCTGGAGAACATCGCGTTCGCGCAACGGGGGGCACGGCGCCGGGGGTGGCCGCTGCGCTGGACGGGCGAGGAGCTGATCGAGACGTTCGGTCTCGGCTCGGTGGCCGGCCGGCCGGTGCACCAGATCTCCGGCGGCCAGCAGCAGCGGGTTGCGATAGCGAGCGCGATGTCGACCTCGCCCCGCGTGCTGCTCGCCGACGAGCCGACCGCGCGGCTCGACGTGGCCGGCCGCGACGCCGTGATCGAGAACCTGCGGCGCGCCCACGAGCTGAGCGGCGCGACCGTCATCATCGTCACCCACGACACGACGCTCGCCGAGTCGCTGCCGCGCACGCTCGGGATCTCGCAGGGCGTCGTCGGCTCCGAGCGCCGCGCCGGCCGCCGGTTCGCCGTCGCCGGCCGCGACGGCTCGGTCCAGCTCCCCGCCGAGATCGCCTCCCGCTTTCCGTCGGGCACGGTGTTCTCGGTCACGATCGATGAGGAGGAGACGGTCAGGTTGCGGGCCGAGACGGGGTTCTCCGAAGACTTCCCGACCCACCCGGAGCTGCCCGGATGAGCATCGGCGAGCTGCGCGGCGAGGCGCTCGACGTCCGTGGCGGGGACGAGGTCATCCTCTCGGACCTGGACCTCGTGGCGCGCGGCGGGGAGTCACTGGCGATCCGCGGACCCTCGGCCTCGGGCAAGACGAGCCTGCTCTATGCCCTGGGCGGTCTGGCGCCGCTGGCCGGCGGCCGGCTGAAGATCGACGGCCGGTCCGCCGTGCCCTGGCGCGACGCCCGGACCGGGATCGTGCTGCAGAACCTCTGCCTGGTGCCGATGCTGAGCGCGTCCGAGACGGTCGCGCTGCCGATGCAGTCCGCGGGTGGCGCCGGGCGCGCGGAGATCACCGCGCGCGCGCTCGCGGCGCTCGAGCGGCTCGGCCTGGCCGACCACGGCTCGCAGCTCGTGGGCACGCTCTCCGGCGGCCAGCGCCAACGGGTCGCGGTCGCCCGCGCGCTGGCCTCCGATCCCGATCTGATCCTCGCCGACGAGCCGACCTCGGCGCTCGATGAGCACTGGCGCGCGGTGGTACTCGACGAGCTGGGCGCGCAGGCGGCACGCGGCGCGGTCGTCGTGGTGGCCAGCGGCGACGAGGGCGTCGCCGCCAGATGCGACCACGTGCTCGAGCTCGAGCCCGCGGTCGCGCACTGAGTGAGGCCCTACGCCTCGACCGGCTCGGGTTCCGGTTGCTCGGTCGACGCCGGGCCGGAGCGGCCGGGGGTCGGTCGCGGAACGAGCAGGCTGGCGAATACGCAGACCACGAGGAACGCGGTCGCCATCACGAACGTCTCGGTGAACCCGGTGACCGTCGGCAACCCGTGGGCGACGTGGCCGGCCAGGAACGTCGCCGACAGCTGGCCGCCGAGCGCGCCGCCCAGCGTCCGCATGACCGTGTTCATGCCGCTTGCGACGCCGCTCTGGTGCGGAGGGACGGCGCCGATGATGAGCGTCCCGAGCGCGGCGAACGACAGTCCGATCCCGAGCCCGAGCAGAGCCGCGAAGATGAGGAAGTCGAGCGGATGGCCGTGGGCCACGGCGACCAGCGCGAACGCCGCCGCGCTGATCGCTCCGCCGGTGACGAGCGAGAACCGGGAGCCGAACCGCGCTGAGATCCGGCCGGCGAGCATCCCCATCACGAACATCGTCGCGGTGCTCGGGAGCAGATACAGGCCCGAGAGCACGACTGAGGCACCGAACCCGAAGCCGGTCGAGCGCGGCAGCTGCACGAACTGCGGGATCACGATGAACGACGAGTACATCCCGGCGCCGAGCAGAAAGGCCGCGAGGTTGGTGGTCCAGACGCCGCGCACCCGCATCATCTCCATGTCGACGAGCGGCTGGCGGCTGCGCGCCTCCCATGCGACCCACCCTGCGCAGACGGCGAGGCCGGCGGCAAGCAGCACGATCGTCCGGGCCGACCCCCAGCCCCAGGTCGTCGTCTCGCTCACCGCGATCAGCGTCATCGTGATCCCCGCCGTCATCAGCCCGGCCGCGACCCAGTTGACGCTGCCAGGCGTGCGAACCGGCGACTCGGGCACGAACCGCCAGGTGAGCACCGCCGAGAGCGCGAGCACGATCAGCGGGATCCAGAACAGCCAGTGATAGTCGAGGTGCTGGATGATCACCCCGGCGAGCACGATCCCGATCCCACCGCCGATGCCGAGCAGCGCGGACAGCAGTCCGATGCTGCCGGCCACCTTCTCGCGGGGGAACTCGTCGCGCACGATGCCCATCGCCAGCGGAAAGATGCCGCCGCCCGCGCCCTGGATCACACGCGCGACGATCAGCAGCGGCAGCGAGCTCGCCAGCGCCGCGACGAGCGTGCCGGCCATCAGCAACACCAGCGTGGCGAGCAGCAGCCGTTCCTTGCCGTACATATCGCCGAGGCGTCCGAGGATCGAGGTGGCAACCGAGGCCGACAGCAGGTAGCCGGTGAGCAGCCACGCGATCCCGGTCTCCGAGGCGCCGATCGCGTGCTGGATCGAAGGCAGAGCGGGAACGACCGCCGAGCTGAGCATCGAATACGCGAGCGCGGCGAGGCTGAGAACAACGAGCGTGACCGTGGGATGCGCGCGTGCACGATCGAACGACTGGGGCTGGTGTGAACTCATATGGACCCGGTGTCGCTGACGATTGCGTGCACCACTTTATGCTGGCGCGTCTGAGCGTGAGTCGCCCCACGCGGTCGCCACGATCGTGCGCCGGCCGCCACGGTCGCGGTGCTCACACAGGTAGATCCCCTGCCAGGTGCCGAGCGCCGGCTGTCCGCCGTTAACCGGCAACGTGAGGGTGGGTCCGAGCAGCGCCGCCTTGATGTGCGCGGGCATGTCGTCCGCCCCTTCGAGCGTGTGCGTCCAGTAGCGCGCATCCTCCGGCACCGTCTTGTTGAACCATGTCTCGAAGTCACGGCGCACGTCGGGCGAGGCGTTCTCCGAGAGGGCGAGCGAGGCGGAGGTGTGCTGGATGAGCAGATGGAGCATCCCGACCTCCAGCTCTGCGAGCTCCGGCAGCGCGCTCAGCAGCTCGCGGGTGATCAGATGGAAGCCACGCGGCCGCGGTTCGAACGTGATCGCGCGCTGAACCCAGGTCACGCCGGCTCCTCCCCGAACACGAGCATCCGAGCGATCCCCATATCCACGCGCTCGCCGTGGAACGGGACACCCTCGCGGTCGAGCAGCCGGCGCTGCCGGTCCCCTTTCGCCAGCGAGCCGTCGGCACGGACGATCCGGTGCCAGGGCACCGTCGGGTCCTGGCAGCCGGAGAGGACCGTGCCCGCCAGCCGGGGCGCGCCCGGGGAGATGTCGCCGTAGGTGCGCACGAAACCTTCGGGCACGGCGCGCACCCGGTCGAGGATCGCCCGGGCGCGCTCGTCCGACGGGGACCGGTGCCCGCCGTGATGCGTCGCCGAGGCCGCTGCGCTCACGGCAGCAGCACGATCTTGCCGCGGGTGTGTCCCTTGGCAAGCTCCTCGAAGGCAGCGGCGACCTGATCGAGTGGGTACGTCGCTTCGATCGGCACCTCCAGCGTGCCGGCGACGATCAATCCGGCCAGTTCGGCGAGCACGGCGGCACTCGCGCCCGCGGCATTGCCGTCCCCCTTCACCCCGCGGGTCGAGATCGCCTCGAAATCGGCGATCGTGTCCACGCGGGCCGGCGCCACGCCGAGTTCGTCGAGCGCGAGCGCGACATAGCCCGATCCAACCAGGTCGATGAACGCGTCGACCCCCTCACGCGCGGCCTCACGGATGCGCTCGACGACGCCGTCCCCATACTGGACCGGGATGATGCCGTGAGCTCGCAGCCACTCGTGGTGACGCTCGCTGGCCACGCCGATCACGCGGGCACCGGCGTGCGCAGCGAGCTGGACGGTGAAGACGCCGACGCCCCCGGCGGCGCCCGCGACGACGACGGTGTCCCCCTCGGCGGCGCCGACGGCGCGGACGGCCGCCCAGGCGGTGGCGCCCGCCACGAACAGCGCCCCTGCGACCTCCCAGGAGAGCTCGGACGGCTTGCGCGTGAGGTTGGATCGCTCGACGATGACGAGCTCGGCATGCGCCGAGCGCTCATCGGACCAGCCGATCACCTCGTCGCCCACGGAGAAGCCGCTGACCTCAGGGCCGAGCGCCTCGATCACGCCCGCCACGTCAGAGCCCTCGCCGCTGGGGAACGTCGCCGGCCAGAGGTCGTGCAGCGCTCCCTCGCGGATCTTGCCCTCACCGGGGTTGATCGAGGTCGCCTTCACGCGCACCAGCACCTGCCCGGCTCCGGGCACCGGATCCACGACCTCGACGACCTGCAGGACCTCGGTCCCGCCGTACTGATCGAACCTCACCGCTCGTGACATGACGGCTCCTTGTCCCCGTGATTGCTGACCGGAACTACGCCGTTCAGGCTATTCCTGCTTCGTGGGCGGAATCTTGCACAGGCGCCGGGATCGCGGCTCGGTGGAGAGCGGTTGGTACGGTTGACCGCGGCCCTGGGGGTTCTCGATAGCCGCCGGCCTCGCCGAGAGTCCCGCCGCCACATGCGCTCCCACGCCCCGCATCCGTCCCGCCGTGCGCTCGCCGCGTTCGGCGCCCTGACCGCCGCCGTCGCCGCGGCGCTCGTGATGCTCGTGCTCGTGCCGGTTCTCTCGCGCGCGGATGATCTCGGCTCTCTCAAGTCGCAGCTCGGCGCCCAGCAGGCCCGCCAGAGCGGGCTGGCCGCCTCGATCGGCCACCTCAACGGCTCGATCGCCACGCTCGACAAGCAGATCGCGCTCGTGCGCAGCCGCGAGGCGGCCGTCAACGCCCAGTTGGTGGCCCGCCGCGCCGAGCTCGCGCGGGTCGGTGACGAGCTGACCGCCGAGCGGGCACATCTGCGGATGCTGCGACGGAGGCTCGCCGCTGCGCGCACGCTGCTCGCGGCGCAGCTGCGCTCGGGATACGAGGCCGACCGCCCCAACCTGGTGACCGTCGTGCTCAGCTCACACGGGTTTCAGAGCCTGCTGACGAAGCTGTCATTCCTCGGCGACGCCCAGCATGCCCAGCAGCAGCTGATCGCGATCACGGTGAACGCCAAACGCGAAGCGACCGCGACGGCGCATCGGCTGGCCGCGCTGCGGCGGACCGACGCGCGGCTCACGCACGAGACCGCGGTCCAGGCGCGCGCGCTCGCCGGCATGAACGCGCTGCTGGACTCGCGCGAACAGGCGCTGGCGCGGGCGCGCGCTGCTCAGAGTGCGGCGCTCGCCGCCAGCCAGGCCGCGAGCCGGCGGCTGCGGGGCCGGATCTCCGCCGTTGAGGCCGCCCAGCGAGCCGCCGCCCGACGGGCCGCCGCGGCTGCCGCCGCGCGCGCCGCGGCCGCTGCCGCCGCGGCGAGCTCGGGCGGCGGCGGCTCGGCTCCGGGCTCCGCCGCGCCGTCGGGTGGCTGGGCGATCCCCGAGGCGATCGTGATGTGCGAGTCCGGCGGCCAGAACCTGCCGCCCAACAGCGCGGGGGCGTCGGGCTACTACCAGATCATCCCGGGCACCTGGAAGCTGTTCGGGGGCACCGGCCCGGCCGCGTATCTGACCTCGCTGAGCGAGCAGAGCGCGGTCGCCTCCCGTATCTGGAATGGTGGCGCCGGTGCCTCGAACTGGGTGTGCGCGTCGATCGTCGGCATCACCCACTGAGAGCCCTCGGTTGAGCCGGCGCGCGCTGGTCGTCGCGGCTGCGCTGGTGGTGGCGCTCGGGCTGAGGGTGGCGTTCGTGGAGACGACCTCCTACCGCGCCGTCAACGACGCCGGGACCTATAACCGCTTCGCCGCCTCGATCGCGAGCGACGGCGACTACACGACCGGTTCCAACGGCCCGGGGACGGGCGCCGGCGGCTCGCGCGGGCCGACCGCCTATTTCCCACCCGGGTACCCCTACGCGCTGGCGCTCGCCGATCTGATCGACGGTCACTCGTCCGGCCATCGGGCTGCATTGCCGGGGGAGCGGCTTGAGAACGCGGCACTCGGGACCGTGACCGTCGGCCTGGTGGGGCTGGTCGCTTTCGAGATGTGTGGTACGGGGCCGGCGCTGGCGGCGCTCGGGCTCGCCGCTGTGGACCCGGTGCTGATCGAGCTCTCCGGGGTGCTCGTCGCCGAGAACCTGTTGGTCGTGCTCGAGCTGCTGGCGGTGTGGACGGGGCTGCGGGCGCGCGGCTCGCCGCGGCCGTGGCGGTGGATCGGAGCGGCCGGGGCACTGACCGGGCTGGCGACGTTGACGCACGAGAACGCGGTGGTGATGGTGCTGCCGCTGGCGGTCGCCGCGGTGGTGGCGGTGCGCCGCGGCACCCGCCCGGACGCCGGGCATCACACGCCAGCGATGCTGTCGTTCGGTGCCCAGCGGCCCCCGGGAGGCATGAGGAGGGCTGGGGGCGCTCTCGCGCTGCTGCTCGCCTGCACCGCGGCCGCCATCGCTCCGTGGACGGTTCGCAACGCGCTCCAGCTGCACCGTTTCGTCCCGGTCGCCGACGAGGCCGGGATCACGCTGCGGGGCACCTACAACCCGGTGTCGGCGGCTGACCACTCCATCCCGTACAAGTGGCGTCTGTTCTGGTTCGTGCCGGCTGACCAGCCCATCCGCCGGCGCGCCGGGACGATGAGCGAGGACACGCTCTCCGGGGTGCTGGAGCACCGCGCGCTGCGCTACATCGACGGCCATCCGACCGCGCCGCTCACCGTCGGCGCCGACAACCTCGCCCGCATGTTCGAGCTCGAGAGCGCGGCCGCCTGGCAGGCCTCGGCGAGAGCGGTCGACCTGTCGGTCGATGACGCGCGCATCGGTGTGATCGCGTTCTGGGTGCTCTGCGTACTGGCGCTCGCCGGCCTGGCCACGGGGGCGGCGCGCAGCGCGCCGCGCTGGCCGTGGGCAGTGCCGGTGCTCTTCGCGCTGTCGGTGCTGCTCGTCAACGTCGAGACCCCCCGCTTCCGGGAGCCGGTCGATCCGTTCCTGCTCGTGCTGGCGGGCTGCGCGATCGATGCGGCGCGGCGGCGCTGGGTGGGCCGGGCCGCATCCGTAAGATCCCGGGCGTGAGCGAGCGGGACGTCATCGCGGCGGACGGGCGCAGGCTGCGGATCGCCGAGGAGGGGGACCCGAACGGGACGCCCGTCCTGTGGCTGCACGGCTCGCCCGGCTCGCGGCTGATCGACCCCGCCAATGGGGCCCGCGCGCGGGAGAAGCGGATCCGGCTGATCGGCTACGACCGCCCCGGCTACGGCCGCTCAGACGCCCTCTCCGGGCGCAACATCGCCGACTGCGCCGCCGACGTGCGTTCGATCGCGACGACACTCGGAATCGACCGACTGGCGGTCTGGGGCATCTCGGGAGGCGGTCCGCATGCCGCGGCGTGCGCGGCACTCCTGGAGGGACTCGTGCCCGCCGTCGCCGTGCTCGGCTCGATCGCCCCCTACGGCGCACCGAAGCTCGACTACTTCGCCGGGATGGGCGAGATGAACGTCGAGGAGATCCAGCTGCAGCTGAAGGACCCGGCCGCCTCCCGGGCCAGCGGCGCGGAGCACCGCCGGGAACTGCTCGACGCGGACCTCGACTCGATGATGGAGAGCTGGCAGAGCCTGCTCTCCCCGGTGGACGCCGCGGTGATGGGCCGGGAGCTCGGCGCCTCGTTGCTCGAGCAGCTCAAAGAGGGGTTGCGGGCCTCGGACGAGGGCTGGTGGGACGACGGGGTGGCGCACCTCGGCGACTGGGGCTTCGGCCTCACCCAGATCCGGCTGCCGGTGCTCGTCGTGCACGGCCGGCACGACCGCTTCGTCCCGTTCGCGCACGGCGAGTGGCTTGCCGAGTCGATCCCCACCGCGGAACCGATGCTGCTGGAGGACGAGGGCCACATCAGCCTGCTCACCAACCGCCTGGACGAGATCGAGGACTGGCTGCTGGCGCACATGGCCTGAGCTGGGCGGCGCGCTCAGCGAAGATCGCGGATGCGGTTGAGCGCGTCGAGCCCCGCGACCTTGTACGCCTCGGCGAGCGTCGGATAGTTGAACACCGCCGAGACGAGGAAGTCCAGACCGGCCTCGCGGTCCATGAGCGCCTGACCGATGTGCACGAGATCTGTGGCCTGGGCGCCGATCACATGGACGCCGAGCAGCCGCCGGTCCTCCGGGGAGACGAGGATCTTGAGCAGGCCGTCGTCCTCGCGCAGCATCATCGCCTTGGCGAGCTCCCGCCACCAGGCGATGCCCGCCACGTAGGGGATGGCGGCCTCGGTGAGCTCCTCTTCGGTGCGGCCGACGTAGGAGATCTCGGGAATCGAGTAGATGCCGATCGGGACGAGATCGGGAAGATGATGGACCGGCTCCTCGAACGCCGCGAGCGCCGCGATGCGGCCCTGCTCCATACCGGTCGCAGCCAGGCCGGGCGGTCCGGCGACGTCGCCCACGGCGAAGATGTGGCCGACCGCGGTCCGGTACTCCTCGTCGACCTGGATGCGGCCGCGCTTGTCGCACTCGAGGCCCGCCTGGTCGAGCGCGAGCCCGTGGGTCGCGCCCTGGCGGCCGGTCGCGTACATGAGCGTGTCGGAGACGATCTCCTTGCCGGACTTCAGCCGGCAGACGACGCATTCGTCACGCCGCTCGACGCCGACGACCTCCTCGCCGAAGCGGAAGGTGACGTTGCGCTTGCGCAGCAGGAACCGCAGCGAGACCCCGATGTCACGGTCGACGAACGGCAACAGCCGGTCGCGCGCATCGACGAGCGTCACGCGGACGCCCATCGCGGCGAACATCGACGTGTACTCCACGCCGATCACCCCGCCACCGACGATCGTCATCCGCTTGCACGCGGCGTAGTCGAGACCGAGCACGCCGTCGGAGTCGATCACCCGGCGGTCGTCGAAATCGACACCCTCGGGACGCGCGGGGTTGGTGCCGACGGCGATCACGATCTTCTCGGCCGAGACGTGCATCTCACCGCCGTCCTCGTCGCAGCCGGTGACATGCACCGTGTTCGGATCCTCGAACGCCGCCGAGCCGATCAGCAGGCCGACGCCGTTGCGGCGAAACTGCTCGCGGACGACCGCGGTTTCATTGGCGACGACGTGCGCCACGCGGTCGTGGAGCATGTGGACCCGCGCGGAGCCCTCGCGCTCGGGATGCAGCGGATCGGCGAGGTCCAAGCCGCGCGCGGACATCGCCTCGAGAATCGACTGTCGCAGCGACTTGGACGGGATCGTGCCGCTGTGGATCGACACGCCGCCGATGCGGTCCCGGCGCTCCACGACGCCGACGCGCTTGCCGAGTTTCGCGGCCTGGATGGCCGCGCGCTGTCCGCCCGGGCCAGAGCCGATGACGAGAAGATCAAGATCCATACGGGTGTGTCATCGACCCCGAGGCAGCGATATCAAGGCGCTACTGCGCCGTGCGCCAGTCGGGCGTCGTGGGTGAGCGCCCGAGCTGGCGGGTCACGACGAGCGAATCGAGGTGCGCGAGCGCCTCGCCCGAGCCGACCGCCACGCAGGTGAGCGGCGACTCGGCGCGGTAGACCGGCATCCCGGTGTCGGCAGCGACCATCTCCGGGAAGCCGCGGATCAGCGTGCCTCCCCCGGCGAGCAGGATGCCATCTCGCGCGATGTCGGAGGCGAGCTCGGGCGGAGTCTGCTCGAGGGTGTCGCGGATCCCCTGCAGAATCTCGCGCAGCGGACCGGAGATCGCATCCCGGACCTCCTCGGAGTGCAGCTGGACCGCCGTCGGCAGGCCGGTCACGAGGTGGCGGCCGCGCACCTCGATCGACTGCTCGTGCTCGCCCATCGGGATCGCCGAGCCGATCTCGATCTTGATCGATTCGGCCGTGCGTGAGCCGATCGCCAGCTGGTAGATCGACCGCAGGTAGTGCCCGATCGCCTCGTCCATCTCATAGCCGCCGACCCGGACCGAGCGAGCGATCACGATCCCGCCGAGCGAGATCACCGCCATCTCGCTGGTGCCTCCGCCGACGTCGACGACCATCCGGCCCACCGGCTCTTCGATCGCGACACCGGCTCCGATCGCCGCCGCGATCGGCTCCTCGATCAGCTGGACGCGCCGCGCGCCCGCGGCCAGGGAGGCCTCCTCCACCGCCCGCTTCTCGACCTCGGTGACGCCCGACGGGGCACACACGATCAGGCGCGGGTGAGCGGTCCGGCGGTCGATCACCTTGCGGATGAAGTAGCGCAGCATCTCTTCGGTGACCTCGAAGTCGGCGATCACGCCGTGACGCAGCGGGCGGGTGGCCGAGATCGTCGCCGGCGTGCGGCCGATCATCCGCTCAGCCTCGTTGCCGACCGCGTGGACCTCGCCGGTGGAGACGTCGGAGGCGACCACCGACGGCTCGGACACGACGATCCCGCGGCCACCGACGTACACGAGCGTGTTCGCCGTCCCGAGATCGATCGCCATGTCATGCACGCCGAGATTCGGAATGAGCGTCCGGCGCGAGTTGTCGCGCCGGGAACCGTCGCGGCGAAGACGCATCGGCTGGAGATTAGTGCGCGGCCGTTGCGGCGTGGGGCTTGCAACGCGACCGGCAGAATGAACGCAGATGTCGCTGCGCCCCCACCGGTTCCTCGTCGGTCTGCTGCTGTCGCTCGCCACCTGGGTTGCGGTCGCCGCGATCGGCGCCCGGTGGATGGACGAGCAGCTGCTGAGCCGCGCCGGCTGGGCGTCCACGAGCCACCGCCTGATCGCCGATCGCCACGTCCGGCGGGCGATTGCCGTCTTCTCGGTCGACCGGGCGTTCGGCGCGGCCGGGATCGATGCCGAGATCTCTCGCCTGCTCCCCGGAAGCCTCGCCTCCGCGGCTCAGCGGCGGCTGCACGGGGCCGGCACGAGCGCAGCCGACACCGTGCTCTCGACCCGCGCGGGACGACGGGCATGGCAACGGGCGACCGATCAGGCCCAGTCGGATCTGCTCGCGGCTGTCGACTCTCCGGGGCAGCGCCGGGCGGTCGTGCTCAACCTCTCCCCCCTGTTGTCCGACATCGTCGGATCGGTCGCGGGCGGCGAGGCGGCGAAGGCGATCCCCGGGAGCTCCCAGGTGCTCACCGTCCACTCCTCGACGGCCGGCCGACTGGCGGTGCTGCGGCCGCGCCAGCTGCGCGGGCTGCGGACCGGCGTCTCGACCGCGCGAACGCTCGCCTGGGCGCTGCCGGTGATCGCGCTCGGGCTCTACGCGCTGGTGCTGCTGCTCGCCTACGGCTGGCGCGCCCGGGCGCTCTCGCGGATCGGCTACTCACTCGCCCTGGCGGGCGCGATCGCGCTTGCGTTGCGCTACGTCCTCCAATACCCGCTGTCGGCGGTGTTCGTCAGCTCCACGACCGACCGGACAGCCGTGCGGGCTGCGTGGCTGATCGGCACCAGCGACGCCCAGTCGCTGGCTCTCGAGGTGCTGATCGCGGGGGCGGTGGTGGCGGTCGTCTCCTGGATCCTCCGGGCGGTTTCCCGCTGAGCGCCGAGACGTGCTAGCGGTCGCCGGGCGAGATCCGGGGGTACTGGCTCACGCGAACCGAGGCGTCAAGCGCTGTCCGCACGATGCGGGCCTGCTCGGTGGCGTGAGCGATCGGGTAGCCCTCTCCCGAGGCGGCGCGCTCGGGACGGCCGACGTAGCCGAAGGAGAGGCTCTCGGGCAGGATCTGCAGCAGTCGCGGGGACATGAAGGCGCGGGCGCCCATGTTGCGCGGCTCCTCCTGGGTCCAGATGACCTCTTCGAGGTTCGGATAGCTCTCGATCAGCTGCAGGATCTCGCCCTGCGGGAACGGATAGAGCAGCTCGACGCGCCCGAGCGCGACACCCGGGTTCTCCGCGCGCAGCGGTGAGGCCAGCAGGTCGTAGTAGACCTTGCCACTGCAGAGCACGAGCCGTTTGACCTCGGTCGGGTCCACCGTCCGGTCTGCGAGCACCGCCGAGAAGCGGCCCTCCGCGAGCTCCTCGACCCGGCTGGCCGCCTGCGGAAGGCGCAGCAGCTGCTTCGGGGTCATGATGATCAGCGGGCGCTGCTTGGCGATCCGGGCTTGCCGGCGCAGCAGGTGGAAGTACTGGGCGGGCGTCGTTGTGTTGGCGACGCGGATGTTCCCCTCGGCGGCGAGCTGCAGGTAGCGCTCCAGGCGGGCCGAGGAGTGCTCCGGGCCCGCGCCCTCGTAGCCGTGGGGCAGCAGGAAGGTGAGCCGCGAGGTCTGGCCCCACTTCGCCAGGCCGGAGGTGATGAACTGATCGATGATCACCTGGGCGCCGTTGGCGAAGTCGCCGAACTGGGCCTCCCAGAGGACAAGCGTCTCCGGTCCCTCCTCGGAGTATCCGTACTCAAAGCCGACGCAGGCCATCTCGGAGAGCGGGCTGTTGTGCAGCTCCATCGGTGACATCGCGCCCGGCAGGTGCTGGATCGCGCAGTGCTCCTGGCCGGTCTTGGCGTCGTGGAGCACGAGATGACGCTGGCTGAAGGTGCCGCGCTCGGCGTCCTGTCCGGTGAGGCGGATCGGGATTCCCTCGGAGAGCAGCGAGGCGTAGGCGAGCGACTCGGCGTGCGCCCACTGGATGAGCGGCTTCTCGGTGCCCTCCTGGATCGCCTCTCGGCGCTGCTCGAGCTGCTTGACGAGCTTCGGGTGGACGGTGAATCCGTCGGGGACGCTGAGCAGCTCTTCGTTGAGCAGCTGCAACCGCTCGAGTGCGACCGCGGTGTTGACCTCGGGCGAGGGCGTGCGGTCGAGCTTGTACTCGCCGGTCGGCTGGTCGTGCGCAGCGTCCTTGACGGCCTCGACCCGGTCCTTGAGCTCCTGATGGGTCTCCGACAGCTCGGCCCAGACGAGATCGGTCATCTCGGTCGATTCCTGCTCGGTGACGACCCCCTTCTCGATCAGCTGCCGGGCGAACAGCTCTCGCACCGGCGGGTGCTTCTTGATGACCGCATACATCTCCGGCTGGGTGTAGGCCGGCTCGTCGGCCTCGTTGTGACCGAAACGGCGGTAGCCGATCAGGTCGATCAGCACGTCGTGGCCGAACTCCTGGCGATAGGCGAACGCCAGCCGGATCGCGGAGACGCAGGCCTCGACGTCGTCGGCGTTGACGTGGATGATCGGCACGTCGAAGCCCTTCGCCAGGTCCGAGGCCATGGTCGTCGAACGCGAGTCATCCGGATCGGTGGTGAAGCCGACCTGATTGTTCTGGATGATGTGGACCGAGCCGCCGACCGTGTAGCCGTCGAGCGCCTGCAGGTTCAGCGTCTCGGCGACGACGCCCTGACCCGGGAACGCGGCGTCGCCGTGCAGGATGATCGGGATGGCGGCGTTCGTGTCCTGGTGGGCGTGCGGGCCCTGGCGCGTGGTCTGCGCCGCGCGCGTGGCGCCGACGACGACCGGATCGACGAACTCGAGGTGCGACGGGTTGGACTCGAGGCGCACGGTGATCGACTCGCCGTTCAGCAGCTGATAGGTGCCTTCGGCGCCGTGGTGGTACTTGACGTCGCCGGTCCCGCCCTCGGGGATCGAGGTGATCGGCTCGAGCGTCTTGGAGCCCTCGAACTCGGCGAAGATCGTCCCGTAGGGCCGGCCGAGGTTGTGGGCGAGCACGTTCAGCCGTCCGCGGTGGGCCATCCCGATCACGACCTCGCGGGTGCCGCGGGTTCCCGAGAGCTGGATCAGCTCGTCGATCATCGGCACCGTCATGTCAAGGCCCTCGACCGAGAACTGCTTCTGGCCCAGATAGCTCTTGTGCATGAAGCGCTCGAACGCGTCGACCTCGGTGAGGCGTCGCAGCAGACGCTTCTGCTCGTCGGTGGTGAGCGGGTTGCGGAACTGACCGGACTCGATCGCCTCGCGCAGCCAGAGCCGCTGGCGGTTGGAGGCGATGTGCTCGATCTCGTAGGCCATCGTCCCGCAGTAGGTCTCGCGCAGGCGCGGCAGCGCCTCGGCGAGCGTGCCGCCGGGCACGTACATGCGCAGGATGTGAGCGGGGATCCGCGCCATGATCTCCGGGGTGAGCCCGAGCGGACCGGGATCGAGCGAGGGGTCCGATGACGGCTCGCGCCCGAGGGGGTCGAGGCGGGCGGCCAGGTGGCCGTGGGTGCGGTGGGCCTTGAGCAGCGAGGTCGCGGCCTGGACGGCCTGCAGCAGTTGCTCGTCGACCTCGCCGCCGGAGCTGCGCTCGGAGGCGGCCGGCGGTGCGGCGACGGCGGCTGTGGCTGCGGCCGGCCGCGGCGGCTCAGGCAGCTCGGGCAGGGGCACGCCGAGGTCGGCGAAGACGCGCTCGTAGAAGTCGTTCTCGCCCTGGAGCAACCCTTCGACCCGCTGCAGGAAACGGCCCGACTCGGCACCCTGGATGATCCGGTGGTCGTAGGTCGAGGTCATGGTCATGACCTTCTCGGCGCCGATCGCGGCGCCGATCCGCTCCAGGCCGACCGGGTAGGCGATCGAACCGGTGGCGACGATCGTGCCCTGCCCGACCATCAGCCGCGGGACCGAGGCGACCGTGCCGATCCCGCCCGGGTTGGTGAGCGCGATGTTGGCGCCCTGCAGATCGTCGGCCGCGAGCGTGTTCGTGCGGGCCTTGTCGACGAGCCCGTTGTAGGCGTCGAGGAAGCCCTGGAAGGAGAGCCGGCCCGCGTCGCGGATGACCGGGACCATCAGCGTCCGGCTGCCGTCCTTCTTCTCGACATCGACGGCGAGGCCGAGGTTGACCTGTCCATCGTCGACGCGGTGGGGCTTTGCGTCGATCTCCTGGAAGTGGTGGGCCATGACGGCCATCTCCTCGGTCGCCACTCGCGCGATCGCATAGGCGATGAGGTGGGTGAAGGAGACCTTCCGCTCGGCGGCCTTGAGCTGCTTGCGGCGGGCATCGAGCGTCGTGACGGTGAGCGTGCGGAACGAGGTCGCGGTCGGGATCGAGCGACTCTGGTCCATGTAGCGCGCGAGCGCGGCGCCGCCGCCCTTGATCAGCGTCGCGCCGGCGGGCGGTGCGGCGGCAGCGGGCTGGGCGCCGTTGCCCTCGTGGGCGAGCACGTCGGCCTTGGTGATCCGGCCGCCGCGAGCCGTGCCGGTGACCGCTCCGAGGTCGACACCCTCGGCGGCGGCGACGCGCCGGGCGACCGGGGAGGCGTTGGCGGGAGAGGTGGGGGTGGACGTCGCGGGTGCCGCTGCCGGGGCGCTCGCGCCGTTGGTGGCGCCGGCGCCGGGCGGGGGTGCTGCCGCCGCGGCGGCGTCGGCGGTCATGCGGCCGATCACCTGGCCGACGTTCACCGTCTCACCCTCCTGGGCGAGGATCTCGGTGATCGTGCCGCCGGTGGGCGCCGGCAGCTCCATGTCCACCTTGTCGGTCGAGATCTCGACGACGGTGTCGCCGTCCTTGACCGCGTCGCCGACCTTCACCGACCACTCGAGGATGGTGCCCTCGGTCACGGACTCGCCGCCCGTCGGGGTGACGATGTCGACGGTCTTGCCGGCGCTCGCGTCGCTGCCGGCCGCGTGCGCGGCCTCGGTCTGGGCGCCGGCGGCCGCCTGCTCGGCGGTGGCCGGCTCGGCCTCACCGGCGTCGGTGACCGACGACGCGGTGGCGTTGCCGCCGTTGGCTGCGGGCGCGGGCGGCGCGGCACCGTCACCGGGCGCTATCTCGGCGAGCAGCGCACCGACGGTGACAGTGTCGCCCTCGGCGGCGTGCAACTTGACGATCGTGCCGGACACCGGCGAGGGAACCTCGGCGTCGACCTTGTCGGTCGAGATCTCGACGAGCGTCTCGTCGGCGGCGATCGTGTCGCCCTCCGCTTTGTGCCATTCGAGCACCGTGCCCTCGGCCACGGAGTCCCCCATGGCGGGCATCTGAACTTCGACAGTGCTGGTCTTAACGGACATCGGAGGGCCCTCGGCGCCTCACTCTACTGCGCGCGTCGAGGGGCTCGTGTGCTCACGGTGTCTGTCTGCATACAGGAACCCGAGGCTGCCCGCGAACGGCCCGAGCCCACCGAGAACGGCGACCGTGACCGCGAGCCAGAAGGGGATGATCCGTGCCCTGGCGGCGGCGATGCAGACCAGCGACATGCCGATCCAGAGGACTCCGTGGGCGAGGCCCAGCCAGAACGTCTCCGGCTGCGGCCCGCCCAGCGCGAATGCGCATACGAGCAGCCCGAGATAGACGATCGAGTGACAGAACGAGGTGAGCTCCAGCCGGCGAAAGGTGACGGGGCCAAGCCGTGTGCGGCGCATCTCGCTCAGGAGCTGAGCAGCGCAGCGGTGCGCCGCAGCGGCTCGTCGGCGTGCGCCGGCCACTGGCCCGGATCGGCGGGCCACCACTCGAACTCGTCGTGCTCGGCATCGGGGACGACCTGCGCGCCGGCCGGCAGCCATGCCTGCCCGAGGAGCATCGTGATCCGCGTCGGCAGACGGATCAACGCCTCGACCGTGAGCCGCTCCGGGCTCACCGACCACTCCTCGGAGAGCTCACGCCTGAGGGTCGCCGCCGGGTTCTCGTCAACCTCGACCGAGCCGGCCGCGCCGAGCGCCCAGCGCCGTGCCCAGGTCGCCAGCCACGCCGCGCGACGGCCCGCGAGCCAGCGGCCGTCCGCATCACGCACGACGCAGAGCGCCGACAGCGAGTCCGCGCCGGCCGCACCGGGAAGCAGGCGCAACGCCCAGCGCACCGGCTCACAGTCGAGCTGCAGCCGCCCGTCCGGGGAGACCTCGTAGGCCCGCAGCCGCGCCGCCAGGCCATCGTGGCTGGGCGACCCGCGGCCCCGCAGCTCCTGCAGCGCGCGATCTGCCGCCTCGGTCGTCTCCTCGGAGGGCGCGTAGGGCTCGCTGCGCCAGTGCACCTCGATGTCAGTCGGATCCCACGGCCCGCGGGCAAGGACGCCGGACTCGTCGACCATGCTCATACCGTACCCGGGGCCTGGGCCGCGGGGCGCTTGATCGAGCGCCCGACCGCGACGATGACGAGGATGAGCAGGCCCGCACCGGTCAGGAGCACGACCGCCGGGCGCATCAGGTGCTCGAGCTCGGCGATGACGAGCGGTGCGGCGAACCCGACGTAGGTGAGCGCGTAGAAGATCGCGGTGAGCGAGGCGAGCTCGCCCGGAGCCGCGAGTGCCTGCACCTCGAGCAGTCCGGAGACGAGGCAGAGACCGTATCCGGCGCCGAGCAGCATGTCGGCGGGCAGCGCGAGCGGCCAGCTGCCGAGCGCCACGGCGAGCGCGGCCAGCGCGAGTCCCCCGAACGTCGTCGCCAGGCCGATGAGGAGGCCGTGGCCTGGCCGGCCGCGGTCGATCCGCCGCGCGACGGGCTGGATCAGCACGCCGGCGGCCAGCGTCAGCGCGGCGGTGAGCGCCGCAAAGCCGATCTGGAAATGACCGAGCGCGGCGGCGATCATCGCGGGGAGCACCGCGAAGGCGACCGATGGCGCGACGAACACCCAGGGCGCGGATGGGGTCACCACGCGCCGGAAGCGGCGAGTGGAGGCGGAGGCGACTCGCAGCGCTCGGGCGGTGTTCCGGCTGCTCGCGGGGACTGTCTCGGGGGCCCGCAGGCCGGGAACCAGGACGAGCGCGACGACCGCCAGGTGCGGCAGGTAGGCGACGAGCAGCGGATCGGGTGCCCACTGGGCGAGCAGACCAGCCACGAACGGGCCGAGACCGAAGCCCATGCTGATGGCGATCGCGGCGCGTCGGGCACCGGCCTCGGGGTCGGGCACCGGATCGTGCGGCGCGACCGAGAGCTCCTTGACCCAGGCCGTCCCTGCGGCGAACGCGGCACCACTCGCCGCTCCGGCAAACAGACGGCCGACGTATAGGAGCAGGAGCGAGTGCTCGCCGGCGATCAGCGCACACGTCGCCACGCCGGACACCGCCCCGGCGCCGCACGTGATCGCGCGGCGCCCTCGCGCGTCGGAGATCGGGCCGAGCAGCAGCAGCGCCGGGATCAAGCCGAGCGCGTAGACGCCGAACAGCGCGTCGCCGGTCCCGTTGGAGAGCCCCCGGTGCAGCTTGTAGGCGAGCAACAGGCTGGAGAACTGGTTCGCGCCCCAGCCGACCGCGAACATCACCCCGCAGACACGCAGCCACGCTTTCACCCGGGCTCGATATAGCGGCGGCTCGCGTCGGTGCGAACTGGGGCGTATGGTCGCTGACCGTGAGCACCGTCCAGGGCATCCACCGAATCACCGACGAGGGCGAACTGCGGGAGCTGATCGGTGGCTCTCCGACTGAGACGGTGGTCTCCAAGATCGCCGATCACGTCAACGACGTCACGCGGCGGTTCATCGAGGCCTCGCCGTACGTCTGCGTTGCGACCGGCCGGCCGGACGGCGGACTCGACGTCTCGCCGCGCGGCGATCCGCCCGGCTTCGTGCGCGTGCTGGACAAGCGCACGCTGTTCATCCCCGAGCGACCGGGCAATCGGATCGCCGACGCGCTCACGAACCTCCTGCACGACGACCGGATCGCGCTCCTGTTCCTCATTCCAGGGGTGGTGGACACGTTCCGGGTGCAGGGACGCGCCATCATCACCGACGACCCGGAGCTGCTGGCGGGCTCGGAGGTCGAGGGTAAGGCGCCCAAGCTCGGGCTGCTGGTCACGATCGAGGAGGCCTACACCCAGTGCCCGAAGGCGTCGATCCGCTCGGCGCTGTGGGATCCGTCGCGCCACGTCGACCGCGCGACGCTGCCCTCCGGCGGCGAGGTGCTGCGCTCGCTGCGCTCCGACCGCTTCGACGCGGACACCTACGACCGCGAGCGCGCCGAGCGGTATGCGCGCGGCGAGGGCCTCTACTGACCGAGGTCTGACGAGTCGGAGCCTCCCAGGAGGTGCTGGATCCGCGCCGCCTCGCGGGTGCCGTCGCGGGTGAGGCGGTCGGCGGTGGCGCGCAGCGTGCGATAGCCGTGCTCGAGCGCGTCGGCGTCCTTGGCGCGGTCACGCTCGAACGAGGCCCGGCTCGAGTGAAACCGCCACGAGTCGAGTTCGACGATCAGCTTCTGGTCTGCGTAGAGCGCGTCGACCTCGCGCCCGTTGTGCGGGAGGATCGCGTTGATCTCCGGCATCGGGAGGTTGTGGCGCCGGGTGAACCGTCGGAACGCGTCCTCGAGCACCGAGCGGGTCGGGCGCTCAGGTGACGCGTGATCCGCGCCGCCCAGCAGATCGTTGACGCGGACGCTCTGGGCGCACAGCGCCACGAACGCGCCGGCGTTCAGGTGCCGCCCGACCCTGAGCTCGTTGACGAGCCGGACGAGCTGGGGATCGGTGAGGCGTGGCTGGAGGTCGTGAACGGTGCGGAGCGGTGAAGTGACGCGAATGCCCTGGTGGGTGCGGACGTCTGTGCGGCCGAGCCGGCGCGCGTGATGTGAGCGAATCCCAGGGCGTCGGACCTGCCGAAGCGCACTGACCTCCGGGATGAGCGGCCACCCGCCCACCCCCCAGAGCGCGGCCGCGGACGCATGGCTGAGCGCCGCGCTGTCGCCGCAGGCGAGAACTGCCGCGTACGCGCGTGCGTGAGCGTCTCGCGGTACGTGACCGACCGCGTAGACGCCCGCGTGAACGCGGATCAGCCACCCTTGAAGCATCTGGCTGCGAATCCACTCCGGGCCTGCGCCGAGCGCCAGCAGCTGCACTCGTTTGACGTAGCCGAACTGGCAATCGGCCAGGGCAGTCACCGCTGATCTGGGAGGACCGTGCTTGCGCATCCGCACTCTTTAGAGCGTCCGGGAGCATCGGCTTCACCCCCTTCACGGCGAACAAATGCGAAAACTGTTCCTCAGCGACAGTTTTGGAAGAACCAGGGCCGGGCGGCGCCGCGCGACCCGAACTGGGAGCGGGGCCCGCTCAGCACCCAGTTTTGGAAGAACGGCGGGCTAGGGCAGGCGGGCGAGGAGGCGCTCGGCGGCGGGGCCGATCTCGTCCGGCAGCCGTGCCAGGAGCTCGCGCCAGACGGGGTCCTCGCCGCAGACGGCGGCCAGCTCGCGGACCGCGCCGTCCTCGTCGCCGGCCTGGGCCATGCCGAGGGCGCCCCAGAAGCGGATCTCGCGCTCGCCCGAGGCGAGATCGGAGGCGCGGCGGAAGCGGTCGGCCGCGGCCGCGACGTCGCCCTGGGCGGTCGCCTCGTCGCCCTCGCCGAGCAGCGCATAGGCCGCGTGCATGCGCAGCAGGCGATCGAGTTCCTCGAGCGGTTCGTCGTCGTCGTCGACGCGCAGCGAGACGTCCGTCTCCCAGGGGTCGCCGGTGCCGGGCACGACGAGCAGCGCCGCCGATTGGCGACCGCGCAGGTCGCCGCCGGCCTCCTCGGCCGCGACCAGCGCCGCGAACAGGCGCTCGGCGAGCGAGCCCGAGCGCCACAGGTAGGCGTCGAGCATCGCCTCGGGGACGCCCTCGTGGGTCATGATGTTCGCCTGGCAGCTGACTCCGTCGGCCTGCACGTCACCGGCGTAGCGGATGCAGTTGGAGCCGGTGTAGCCGACGACACCACCGCCGGCGTCGACCATCGCCACCTGGCGCGCGGCGGCGCCCGGGTCCAGAGAACGCAACGTCTCCAGGGCGTCAGCGGCGGGCGCGCCGCCGGCCATCAGCTCCAGGCCGCGCGGACCGTAGTCGAGCCGCGCGTTTGCCTGGGTGGCGACCGCCCCGACGCCCGGCCGCGCCCAGGTCACGACCGACCCGACGGAGAAGAAGTGCGACTGGACGGCGACGCCGAGCTGGCCGGTCGCGGGGTCGCGGGCGACGATCGAGTAGGTCATGGGCGGATCTTCTCACCCGCAAGGCGGCGCGCGCCACCACCTCGTGCCGAGATCAGACCGCGGCTGAGTCGGGCGGCCATCCCGCCCGGCCGAGCAGCGCGCGCTGATCGGTGCGCACTGAGCGGAGCAGATCCTCGACGGTCACGGCTTCGGCGCCACGCCCGGACGCGATGCGCCCGGCTCCGACGAGCGCCGAGAGCACCGGCCGACCGGCCTCGATGCGCTCCCACTCGCGAATGCCCCCCGCGGCAGCGGCCGGGACGTCGGCCGGCATCCCGTCCGGCACGTCGGCCCGCGGGCCGGCCGGTACGCCGGTGGACGCCGCCAGCAGGTCAGCGGACTCGATCACATGCCGGCCCGCTTCGAACGCGACCGTGGCGCTGTCGAGCAGCAGGCGCCGCAGCCGCAGATCCACCGGCAGCGGCAGCAGCCTCGCCCACGCCGAGCCCGGCAGCTCCCGGAACTCGAGATGAGAAGCGAGCCGCAACGACCAGGAGAGCACCGCGGAACGATCCAGCAGGAAGGGAGAGAGCGTGGCGCGGATCCGAGCGGTGGTGACCCCGAGCGAGGCGAGGAGCCGGGGCGCGACGTCGTCCTGAGACGCGTCGCTCTCGGCGCATACCCCGAGCAGCAGATGCTCGGTCCCGACCCGCTCCAGCCCCCGGCTCTGGACCTCCACGACGGAGAGCTCGAGCGCACACCTGGCGCCCTCGGTGAACGGGACCCGGCCCGCGGGCGATGTCCGGGTCGGGGCAACCAGGCCGGCCAGCGTTTCGAGCACCACCCCTGTTCCCACTCCGAGCGACTCGAGCGCCCAGGCTCCAAGCCCGTCTGGGACGGCCAGCTCCCCAAGCAGCAGGTGCTCGGTCCCGATATGCGGATGCGCCAGCTCCCGGACCTCGTCCTGTGCGCAGACGACAACCTGACGGGCGCGCTCGGTGAACCGCTCGAACACACCCGGAGCATCCCACCCCGCCACGGGCCACCGTGCCCGGCGCCGTGCAGGACGCGGGGCGCCGAACGTGATCATCATGCCGAGGTGGTGCGGTTGAAGCGGCGCAGCGCGAGCGGCACGCAGACCGCGAGCAACACCACGCACCAGCCGATCATCGCGAGCTCCGGGTGGTCGAGCTGGAAGGAGCCGGAGCTGTGGAATGTGCTGGTGAGGTTGCGGGCGCTGGCGACGAATGCGGAGACCGGATCCCACTCGGCGATCGTCCGCGGGATGGCATCCATCCCGGAGATCGGGACGAACGTGCCGGCCATGAACGTGAGCGGCAGGATCACGATGAACCCCATGCCCTGGACGGCGTCGGGTGAGCGGATCAGCAGCCCGAACAGGACGCCGGTCCAGATGAAGGCGAAGATCCCGAGCGCGAGCAGGCCCGCGAGCTCGAAGCCACCGGCGACCGTCACGTCGGGCCGCCAGCCGAGCGCGATCCCGAAGGCGATGTAGATCGACATGCCGAGCACCTGCTCGCAGAACTGGCCCATCACCTCGCCGGTGATGATCGCCAGGCGGTTGATCGGCAGCGAGCGGAAGCGGTCGATGACCCCCTCGCTCATGTCGGTCGCGGTCGCGGTGCCGGCGCTGATCACGCTGAATGCGAGACCCTGGCCGATGATCCCCGGGAACAGGTAGCTCTTGTAACTGATGCCCGGCACGTGGATGGCCGAGCCGAAGACGTAGAGGAACAGCAGGATGAAGATGATCGGCTGCACGGTCACGTCGAGCAGGCGCTCGGGCACGCGTGGGATCGCGCGCAGGGAGCGCCAGGTGAGCAGCCGGGTGTCACGCGCGAAGCGCAGCGGCGACATCGCGGAACGGGCGGCGGGCTTCAGGCCCGGCGCCGGTGCGGCAAGGGTGGTCATGCGTGGGCCTCCTCGGGCTCGCGGTTGGAGTCGGAGTCGTCCTCCTCAGCGGCCTGCCCGGACTCTGTGGCCGTGTGGCCGGTGAGTGCGAGGAAGGCGTCGTCGAGCGTCGGGCGGCGCAGCGCCACCTCGTCGACCGGGATCCCGGCCTCGGTGACCGCGTCGGCCACGCGAGCGAGGTCGGCGACCTCGTGGGGTGCGGACACGGACACCGTGCGCTGCTCATCGATCGTGGCGATCTCGAAGCGCTCCACCAGGAGCGCCACCAGGCGGATGAACGACTCGCCGTCGGCGGCGACCACGTCCACCCGCTGATCGCCGACCCGCGACTTCAGCTCCGCCGGGGTGCCGGCGGCGACCTCGCGGCCGCGGTCGAGCAGCACGACGCGATCGGCGAGCGCGTCCGCCTCCTCGAGGTACTGGGTGGTGAGCAGCAGGGTCACGCCCTCGGCGACGAGCTCGCGCACCGTCGACCAGACGACCTGGCGGCTACGGGGGTCGAGGCCGGTCGTCGGCTCGTCGAGCACGAGGACCTGCGGGCGCTCGATGAGGCCGGCGGCAAGATCGATCCGGCGACGCTCGCCCCCGGAGAGGTTCTTCACCAGCCGGTCGCGGAAGGGCTCGGCGTCGAAGCGCTCGAGCAGCTCGTCCGCGCGCCGGCGGGCGGCGCGCCCGTTGTAGCCGCGCAACTGCGCCATCAGCACGAGGTTCTCCCGCGCGGTCAGGTGCTTGTCGAGCGCGGCGAACTGGCCGGTCAGAGAGATCAGTTCCCGCACGCGGCCGGATTCCCGTACGACGTCGTGTCCACCCACCCAGGCGCGACCTCCGTCAGGAGCGATGAGGGTGGCGAGCATCCGCACCGTCGTCGTCTTGCCGGCACCGTTGGGGCCGAGCAGCGAGACGACCGTGCCGTCCTGAACCTGCAGGTCGAGCGCTTCGACGGCGACGAACTCGCCGAAGCGCTTTGTGAGTCCTTCAGCGCGGATCGCAATATCGGTCATGGCGCGTAAAAGTACAGAGACTGAAGAAATACGTCAAGTGAAAAATTGCGGGGTATGATCCAATCCCGGGACAGACGCGATGCATGAGCCCCTCGACCCCACCCCGCCGGAGCCAGCGGAACCGGAATCAGACTCGATCCTCGACGGCCTGATCGGCGAGGAGATGGGCGAGTCGATGGCGGCCGTGATGCGCCGGGTGCGACGGACGCAGGAGGCCTGGTACCGCGCGCAGCACCCCGATGAGGGGCTGCGTGAGCGCAAGCGCCGGCTCACCCGACAGCTCATCTCAGACGCCGCGACCGCGTTGTTCGCCAGTCGCGGATTCGACGAGGTGAAGGTCGCCGAGGTCGCCCGCCGCGTGGGCGTCTCGGAGAAGACGATCTACAACTACTTCCCGACCAAGGAGTCGATGGTGCTCGACACCGCCGACGAGATGGTCGAGGGGCTCGCCGCCGCGCTGCGCGGGCGCGCTCCGGAGGAGTCGATCACCGAGGCGGTGGTGCGCGCCCTGGCCAACGAGAGCTCCCGCTTCGACGCCGATTCCGATGCGCTGGCGGACATGGTGCCGGCGTTCGTGGCGATGATCGAGCAGACGCCGTCGTTGCATGCCGCCTGGCTCGAGGTCAACGCGCAACTGGCGGACGTCGCCACCGAGGAGCTGGCCCGGCAGGCGGGCGTCGACCCGCGCGACCCGGAGCCGCTGATCGCCGGGCGCGCGCTCGTCGGCCTGGTCGATGTCGGAATGCGATCACGCGTACGCCACATCGAGGACGGCCTGCGCGGCGATGAGCTGGGCGAGAAGGTCCAGCAGGACGTCCGGCGAGCCGCGCGGCTGCTCGACACCGGGCTGTGGGCGTTCAACCTTCCCGCCAGTCGCCGCGCGCGCACCCAGGCCGCGGAGGCCGCGCGCGCCGCCGAGGAAGCGCGGCGCCAGGTCGTCACCGCGCTGCGGGAAGCCCGCACCGCGTGGGACGAGGCCCGCGCCGCGGCGCGCGAGGCCGGCACGGCGGCACGCGAAGCCGGCGAGGAGATCCGCCGCGCCGGACAGGACGTGACCCGCGCCCACCGCCGCCGGTCCTAGCCGGCGGCGGCGATCAGATCACCCGGACCCGGCGCTCGGACCGGCGGGCCCAGCGGCGCGGACCCGGCGCCTCAGACCGGCGGGCGCAGCGGCGCGGGCTCACCGCCGGACTCCACCGTCACCGGCTCGTAGAGCTCCTGCTCGGCGACCGCGTCGACCATCTCGGCCTCTTCCTCCTCGCGCTCCTCGTCGGAGTCGTGGTCCCCGTCGCAGAGGATGCGGAAGTTGCCCGAGGTGCCGCCGTCGGTCTGGATGACGATGCCCGGCAGGATCTCCTCACCCTCATCGAAGCCGAGCCGCTCGATGTCGAAATGAGCCATCCCGATCCCCCATGAGTTGTGATCGGGATTCTCGCGATCGTGGACGTTGATCGCGATCTTGAAGCTCTGCATGAGCTTGCCCATCGTGGCGGCGTCGACCATGGCGTTCAGACCTCCTATCGAGCCCCGCGCTCGATGATCTCGATCCGGTAGTCGTCGGGATCACGGACGAAGCACAGGCGGCTGCCGCCCTCGCTCACCGTGTACGGCGGACGCTCGGGTTCGATCCCCTGCTCGGCCAGGCGGGCGAGCGTCGGGTCGAGCTCATCGGTGGTGATGGCGATGTGCCCATAGCCGGTGCCGACGTCGTAGGGCTCGGTGCGCCCGAAGTTGAACGTGAGCTCCAGCCGTGGCTCCTCGCCATCCTCCGGCAGGTTCATGAAAACGTTGATCGCCTCGTCGCGGATCGGCGCGCGCCGGACCTCCTTGAAGCCCAGCGCCTCGTAAAAGGCGACCGATCGGTCGATGTCGGTGATCCGGTAGCAGGTGTGGATGAGGCTCATGGGGACGAGAGTACCCCTCGGGGTAGGGTGGGTCACATGATCATCGAACGCTCGATGAGCGACGGCTTCCTCACGAACAACTACATCGTCGCCGACGAGCCCGGCGGCCATGCAGTGATGATCGACGCGGGCGGCCCGGTCGCTCCGTTGATCGAGTTCGTCAAGCGCGGTCAGCTCACGCTCACCCACATCCTGCTCACCCACCACCACGGCGACCACGTCGTCGACCTCGACGAGGCGATCGCGGCGTTCCCGGAGGCGCCGGTCCTGATCCATGAGCTCGAGCGGGGAGAGGTCCCCCAGGCGACGGGCACGCTCGCGCCCGGCGAGACGATTCGCACCAGCGCGCTCACGATCGAGCCGCTGCACACCCCCGGTCACACCGCCGGCATGCTGTCGCTCCTCGTCGACGGCACCGACGTGTTCACCGGCGACACGCTGTTCAAGGGGTCCGTCGGCGGGGTACGCGCCCCGGGATCCACGAGCTACGCCGACCTGAAGTCCTCGATCATGGACACGCTGCTCTCGCTCCCGCGCGAGACCCGCGTGCACCCCGGTCACACGGACCCGACGACGATCGGCGACGAGCTCGAGCACAACCGCTTCATCCGGATCTGGCGCGGAGTCGACCCCGAGGGCACCGAGCAGTGCGTCGCGCTCGGCGAGCCGGCAACGCTCATCCTGCTCGGCGACGACTACGACGGCGGGCACAAGGCGTGGGTGCGCTGGCCCGACGGGTCGGACGACATCGTGCCGGGATCACGGGTCGAAACCAAGTAGCCGCTCGAACCGCGCCGGGCGGCGCGACCTAGACTCGACACCCGTGCCCAAGGACAAGATCCCCACCTCCCGGGTGGGGAGGACGGCGAGGATCGGGAGTCTGGCCGCCAGTCAGGCGATCCGGCAGGCGGGAACGCGTGCGGCCAACGTCGCCCGCGACGAGGAGGGCCGCAGCGCGGCGCTCGAGCGGCGCCACATCGAGGCGGCCGAGCAGATCGTCGAGGCGCTCGGCACGATGAAGGGCGCCGCGATGAAGGTCGGGCAGGTGCTGTCGTTCCTCGACACGGGCCTCGTGCCCGAGGAATACCGGGAGGAGTTCCAGCGCAAGCTCGGGGCGCTGCGCGACGCCGCGCCCACGGTGACGTTCGGTCAGATGCGCAAGGTGATCGAGTCAGAGCTCGGCGACCGGCTCTCCGAGGTGTTCCAGGACTTCGACACCGAGCCGATCGCCGCTGCCTCGATCGGTCAGGTCTACCGCGCGGTGCTGCTCGACGGCCGCGAGGTGGCGGTCAAGGTCCAGTACCCCGGGGTCGCGGCCGCGGTGCGCGCCGACATGTCGAACCTGGGGCTGATCCTGCGGCTGGTCAAGCGGATCGCCCCCGGCCTGGATCCACAGGCGATCGGCGAGGAGATCCGGGCCCGGATCGACGAGGAGCTCGACTACGAGCTGGAGGCGCAGAATCAGCGGGCGCTGGCGCGCATCTTCCGTGACCATCCGTTCATCGTCATCCCGCAGGTCGTCACCTCCCTCTCCCGCGAGCGGGTGATGGTCTCCGAATATGTCCACGGGATGGGGTTCGAGGAGCTGAAGGCGGCGCCGCAGGCGGACCGCGACCGCATCGGCGAGATCGTGTTTCGCTTCTACTTCGGCTGCCTGTACCGCCATGGCCAGTTCTCGGGCGATCCCCACCCCGGCAACTCGATGCTGCTCGATTCGGATCCCGCCCACCCGAAGATGGCGTTCTTCGATTTCGGTCTGTTCAAGCGGATGCCGCCCGGCGCGGTCGAGCTCGAGATGGAGGTCGCGCGGGCGATCATCGAGGGCGATGCGGACACGATCATGCGGCTCGGGACCGAGATCGGCTTCTTCGGCAAGCCCGACAAGTTCAACCCCGATCGGGTGCTTGCACAGTTCCGCGCCTCCACATCCTGGTACACCTGCGACCGAACGCTCGAACTCACCCCCGAGTACGCCACCCAGGTGCTGATCGACATGAGCGATCCCCGTTCGGAGTACTTCGGCGATCTGCGTCATGAGACCGCACCGCCCGACCACATCTTCGGCCGGCGCATGGAGGTGCTCACGCTCGCCGTGATCGCGCAGCTGCGGGCGCGCGGCAATTTCCACCGGATCGCCCGCGAATGGTTCTACGGAGACCCGCCGGCAACCGAGCTCGGCGCCGAAGAGGCCGAGTTCTACGCGGCGCACGCCGCCTGACCAAACTTGTGTAAAGCCTCACCGGCCGCGGCCGACTACCGAGGCCATGACCGGTGCAAATGCCTCCGTGAATGCGCGCTACATGCGCATGCTGGGCGCCGAGCAGCTCAAGGGAGACCGGCTGCTCTCCCGCCTGCTCGTCTCCCAGTTCCCGATCGCCGTCGGTCTGGCGGCCCTCCACGGCATGTGGACAGCGGGCTTCGGCGTCGGACTCGCGCTGTGCGTGATCCCATGGCTCGTGGTCGCCTCCCGCCCGGGGACGCTGACCTCGCGCCTGACGATCGCCACCGCCTTCATGGGCTACGCCGCGCTGTTCATCGACGAGACGCACGGCGACACGGTGCTGCACTTCTACATCTTCGTCGAGCTCGCGTTCCTGATCGTCTATCGCGACTGGCGGGTGCCGACGTTCGGCGCGGCGCTGGCCGCCCTGCACCACCTCGGCTTCTTCCTGCTCCAGCACGCCGGCGTCGGGGTGTACGTGTTCCCCCCGTCGATGACGATGGGCGGTGGGAGCCTCGCCTCGGGCATCGGGATGGTCGCTCTGCACGCTGCGTTCGTGGTGTTCGAGACCGGGGTGCTCATCTACATCTGCCTGCAACTCGACGCCGAGACTCTGCGCGTGGCCGAGCTGATCGACGAGCAGGACAACACCCAGCAGGTGATGAACGCGCTCGCGATCCGGCTGCAGGCCGGAGACCTCACCACCGAGCTCGGTGGCGAGGAAGACGGCGCCACCAGCGCGACACTGCGCGGCGGCATCGGCAAGGTCGCTCAGCTCGTGCGCGGCATCGATGGCAGCGCGCTGTCGGTCGCCGCCGCCTCTCAGCAGGTCGCGGCGGCCACGGCCGAGTCCGAGCGCGCAGTCGCCGAGGTCGCGGCCACGCTCAGCGACATGGCTGAGAGCGCGCACCGCCAGGCGCTGGCCACCGCCGAGGCACGCCGTTCGGCGGCGGAGGTGAGCGCCGCGATCGAGGACGGCACCGACCACGTCCGGCTGGCCAGCACCGCCGCCGAGGAAGCCCTGCACACCGCCGACGAGGGACGCAAGGCCGCCGCGGTGGCGACCGAGACCGCCCATGAACTGAGCCGCTCCTCCGAGAACGCGTCCGCCGCAATCGCCGAGCTCGCCCAGAAGTCCGGCCGCATCGCGTCGTTCGTGGGGACGATCTCCGCCCTCGCCGAGCAGACCAACCTGCTCTCGCTCAACGCCGCCATCGAGGCGGCACGCGCCGGCGAGTCGGGCCGCGGCTTCGCGGTCGTCGCCGAAGAGGTCCGCAAGCTCGCCGACGGCTCGCACGAGGCGGCGGAGTCGATCGCCCGCATCGTCCAGGAGATCCAGGGCGACACCGGCGTGGCCGTTCAGGCGGTGCAGGCCGGGACGGAGCACAGCCTCCGCTCGGTGGAGACGATCACGGTGGCCGCCGCTGCTTTCGAGCGCATCGTGCAGGACGTGCAACGGATGCGCGAGTGCGTCGTGGAGGCCGAGAGCTCGTGCGCCGTGGCCCGTACCGGCGCCGAGGAGATGCGTGTCTCGATGGAGCAGGTCGCCAGTGAGGCGGAGCAGGCGTCAGCCGCCAGCGAGCAGGCGTCGGCGGCGACGGTGCAGACCTCCGCCTCGAGCGAGCAGGTGGCGGCCACCGCGCAGGAACTCGCCCGCACCGCGGACGATCTGCGCGAACTGCTCGGCGGCTTCCAGCTCGCCGAGAACGTCATCTGACCCGCGCTCACACGGTGAGCGCGCGCGAGCCGATCGCGCGCTGAGCTGCGGCGACATCCGCGGGCTGCTCGGGATCGAACTCGCCGATCCGCGCTGCCGGCTGCCCACGCCGCCGCGGGCGCCACACGCGCAGATACTGCGCGCCGACGTAGGAGCCGACCACCACCGCGATCGCGAGGAACTGAGCGAGGAAGGTCGGCCAGTTGTTGAACAGCGAGAACCAGGTCCCCATCCAGCCGGGCAGACCGAGCCACGAGATATGGCCCCAGCCGATCCAGCCGGCGAGCTGCATCTCGTTGACCTCCTCGCCGACCTGAACGAGCAGCACGAGCAGCAGCAGCACGCCGGTGATGATGAGCAGCTTCTTGTACGGCAGGCGCGCGTGCATGACGAAGGTGAGCACGCCGAGCGCGCCGGTGAACAGCAGACCGAGCACGACGCCCTCGAGCACGACGCCGGTGCCGTAGACCTCGCGCAGTCCCTGCAGGAAGATGACGATCTCAAACGCCTCGCGGTAGACGGAGGAGAAGCCCAGCAGTGCGAGGCCGAGCAGCATGCGCCGCTTGTTGAGCTCGCCGTCGGGGCCGTTGAACAGCGAGCGGCGACGCTTGTTGTGCGAGGAGATCCAGCCGGTCCAGTAGACCTTGTGGAAGAACCAGTTCATGACGACCAGCAGGACGATGATCGCCGGGATCCCCGTCGCCGCCTGGATCGTGAGCTCGTTGGCCGAACTGAACAGCCCGATGAACCAGACGACCGCGAACCAGGTGACGATGCCGGCGGCGAATCCGACCGCGCCGCCGGCCGCGATCGGGCGCCGGTAGAGCGTGTTGGCGCCACGCAGGCTGGCGGTGATCGCGGCGAGCACGAGGATGCACTCCAGTCCCTCGCGGAAGACCAGGATCGCCGAGTCGATCACGACGGTCGTGCGTCCGAGCTGGTGCGGGTGGGCGACGGCGGTCGGATTGGCGGTGCCGCCCTGAGCATGCCAGCCGAAGATCACCGCGAACACGGCGAGAGCGAGCACGAGACCTGTCCACGCGTACATCGAAACCGACTCGGTGCGGCTCCTGGTGGGGCGGGTTGGAGAGGCTGTCTCTGACACGGTGACCGTCCGACTCGGGGGCGCTCTGCGGGCCTCACGAGCGACCTGGCGCCAGCGTATCAGAGTTAGGCGGCCCTAATTAGGTCGACCTAACGAAATCTTCGTCAGACGGTCTGGACCTGGAACAGCGAGGTCGTTCCGGGCGAGCCGCTCGGCAGCCCCGCGGTGATCCCGATGCGCTCGCCGCGGCGGACCCAGCCGAGCTCGACCGCCCGCTCGGCCGCGGCGGCGATGATCTCCTCGGTCACCTCGTAGCGCGGCAGGAACGCCGACTCCACCCCCCACATCAGGTTGCAGCGACGGATCGTCTCGTGACCCGGCGAGAGGCAGTAGATCGGGACGTTCGGGCGGTGCTGGGAGATCAACCTCACCGAGCGGCCCGAGAGCGTCGGGATGACGAGCGCGGCGAGCCCCAGGTCGCGGGCCGCCGCGCAGGCGCTGTAGGCGATCGTGTACGCCGGGTCTCGCGCGTCGCGGCGGACGCGCTCCTCGTTCCAGCGGTCGTAGGGGAGCGAGCGCTCGGTGTGCTCCGCGATCGCGGCCATCATCTCGATCGCCTCGACCGGATAGCTGCCCACCGCCGTCTCCTGGGAGAGCATCACCGCATCGGTGCCGTCGAGGATGGCGTTGGCCACGTCGGTCGCCTCCGCGCGCGTGGGCCGCGGGGAGTTGACCATCGAGTCGAGCATCTGCGTCGCGGTGATCGACGGCCGCGCGAGGTTGCCCGCGGTCCGCAGCAGCCGCTTCTGCACGATCGGCACCTCGTGGATCGGCAGCTCGATCCCGAGGTCGCCGCGCGCCACCATCACAACGTCCGCGGCGCGGATGATCTCGACGTGGTTCTCGACCGCCTGGGGCTTCTCGATCTTGGCGATCAGCGGCAGGCGCGTGTGGTTGCGGACCTCCAGGATGTCGGAGGGCTCGCGCACGAACGAGAGCGCGACGGCGTCGACGCCGATCGACTCGCCGAAGTGGAGCATGTCGATGTCCTCGGCGGGGACCGCGGCCAGGCCGCGCGTGGACCCGGGGATGTTCAGGCCCTGGCGGGTGGCGACCGAGCCACCGACCTCGACGGCGGTGTCGATCTCGCCGTCGCCGAGCCGGATCGCCTCGACCCGGAGGCGAATCGCCCCGTCGGCGAGGTAGATGACGTCATCGGGGTCGACCGCGTGGGCCAGTCCGGCCCAGGAGACCGACATGCGGGCGTGATCGCCCTCCTCGGTCGAGCCGCAGCTGAGCAGCAGCTTCTCACCGGGTTTCAGTTCGGCGATGCCGCCCTTGAGCGAGCCGATCCGGAGCTTGGGGCCTGGCAGGTCCTGGAGGATCGCGACCTGGCGCCCGACGGCGTCGGAGGCCTCGCGGACCCGCTCGGCGTTCTCGGCGTGCAGCTCACGGCTGCCATGGGAGAAGTTGAAGCGCGCAACGTCGAGTCCCGCTTCGATCAGGCGCCGCAGAACCTCCGGCTCCCGTGAGGCCGGCCCGATGGTGGCGACGATCTTCGTGCGGCGTGGCATCTCCTCTAGCCCGGAAAGTAGCCGACCCGCCGGACCTGTCTCGTTAACGAGGTGTGAGCGCTCACACGCTGGAGCCTGGGATGGCGATCGGCTCGCCGTCCATGCTGATCCGCCCGCCCTGTCGCAGATCGCAAATCAGGTCCCAGTGGACAGCCGAGCGGTTCGTGCCCCCCGACTCCGGATACGAGCGGCCAAGCGCGAGGTGCACGGTGCCCGCCATCTTCTCGTCAAGCAGAATCTTGCCCGTGGCGCGATCGATGCCGGTGTTGGTGCCGATCCCGAGCTCCCCGAGGAAGCGCGCGCCCGGATCGGTCTCGAGCGTCGCATCGAGATAGTCCTGGCCCTGGTCGGCTCGAGCGCGGACCACCTTGCCGTCGCGGAACTCCAGCCGCACGCCGGAGACGGGCACGCCCGGCGGCCCGGTCGGCACCGTGAAGTGGACGGTGCCGTTGGCCGAGCCCTCGTGCGGCCCGGTGAAGACCTCGCCGCTCGGCATGTTGCGGCGGCCATCGGAGTTGATCCAGGTGCGATCCGTGACATCGAGCGTGAGGTCGGTCCCCTCCGCCTCGATCCGGATCGCGCGGGCCTGCGAGAGCCGCGTGACGAGCTCGGCCTGACGCTGTGCCAGCGCGCGCCATGCCGCGGTCGGATCCTCACGGTCGAGGAACAGGGCACGCTCGACGAACGCCTCGTACCGCGCCTCGGACATGCCGGCCAGCTGGGCGAGCGACGGCGTCGGCCACAGCGTGCTCGCCCAGCGGCGCGATTGCAGCTGCTCACGCAGCTCAGCCCGGCCGCGCGCGGCGCGGACGATCTGATCTGGATCGACCTCGGCGAGGGCCGCGGCGTTGGCGGGAGCATCGATGCGCAGGCGCGCGTCGACCACGCCGGCGAGCGCGAGGTCCGCGGGCGAGGGGCCATCGAGGTGCCGGTCACGGGCGTGGGCGAAGAACCCCGCACCCCATGCCGGCGAGTCCATCTCCATCACCGGCCACGCGTCGCGCTCGAGGATCGCTGCATGGAGCGCGTCGAGCAGCGGCTCGGCGAGCCGGGTTGAGCTGACGCGCACCACCTGGCCGGAGTCGACCTCCAGGCACCAGTCGCACAACAGCGCGGCGAAGCGCCCCGGATCGATCACGGGGCCTCCAAGTCGGGGAAGTTCTCGGCGAGGTGGGAGCGCAGGCTGCCCCGGATGAACGTGCGCTCCGGGCCCGACGCCATCCGGTAGCGCCCGAGCAGCTCCTTCGGCCTGTCGGTGCGGACGCCGGCGATGGTCCACGCGACCGTCAGGTGCTCGAACAACAGCTCGGTTGCTCGCTGCCAGGCGTCCTCGCGCTGCAGTCCGCCTTGCAGGGTCTCGGTGTAGCGCCGGCGCGTGGCCGGGCTGAGCGCCCCCCGCAGAGTGAGCGCGTTGCCCTCCGCGTCCGTGTAGTCCGTCGTGGGTGCGGACGGTGCCTCGCTGCGCCGTCGCCGGTTGCGCTTGCCCATCAGACGTCCGCCTTCCGGTCGATCGCGCCCAGCCACCACACCGCAACGGCCGCGCCGAGGCCGTGCGTGGCCGGCGCGCTGACGTAGGCCCGGGTGATCTCGGCGGGGGTGGCGTCCACTCAGCGGGCGAGTCTACGCGCGGCCGTCGGCGGGCGCCGCTCGGCGGGCGGTGACCTCTATGGTGCCGACGATGGGGATTCGCGCCCGTGAGAGAGAGAACGGTCGCGGCGAGCGGGTGCTCGCGGGCCTGTGGCGGCTGCGGCTGCCGCTGCCGTGGCCGGGTGTTCCACACGGCAACGCGTGGGCGATCGCCGCGGGTGACGGGATCGTGCTCGTCGACACCGGCGTGCATTCGGGCGACTCGATGCAGCAGCTCGAGCGCGCGATGGCGCAGGTGGGGCTTCGCCTGGAGCAGGTGAGACTGCTGATCATCACCCACGCCCACTTCGACCATTGGGGGCAGGCGCTGCCGATCGTCGAGCGCACCGGGTGCGAGATGTGGGTGCACCCGGCGAGCTCGATGGCGCTCGCCCACCTCGCCGACCCCGAGGCCGAGCTGCGCCTGCGGCTCGAAGTCGGGCGCCAGAGCGGCATCCCCCAGGACGCGCTCGAGGCCTACGCCGAGCGCCAACACGACGCAGAGCCGCTGTTCGCCGGTCCGGTCTCCGACCCGCGCGATCTCGTCGAGGGAGTGCAGATCGACAGCGACCTGGGCCGCTGGCACGTCTATGAAACGCCCGGTCACGCCGCCTCGCACGTCTGCCTCTATCAGCCCGAGCACCGGCTGCTGATCTCAGGCGATCACCTGCTCGGACGGATCGTGCTCTGGTTCGACCGCGGGGACACGCCCGACCCGGTCGCCGAATACCTGCGCTCGCTTGACGTCGTGTCCGGATTGCGGGCGCGCCTGGCGCTGTCAGGTCACGGCAAGCCGTTCCTCGACGTACCGGGGCACATCGAGGGCTCGCGGCGCGCCGTACGCGCTCAGATCGACACCGCGCTCGCGGCGCTCGCGGACGGTCCACGGACCGCGCTGGAGGTTGCGAGCGAGGTGAGCGACGGGCGCCCGGAGGGATCGACCAACGCGGTCTGGCGGCTGCCGCTCACGCTCTGCGTCCTGGAGCACCTCGAACGCGCGGGCCGGGTCGGGCGCGAATCCGACGGCGAGCTCGAGCACTGGCGCGGGGCCGTCGGCTGAGCAGCCGCCGAGCAACCTTGACACGACCGTGTCAAGGTAGCTACAGTTCGGCCGCGTGAGGATCGACCGGATCATCGAGCAGGCCGAGCAGCCGCTCTTCTCCTTCGAGTTCTTCCCGCCGAAGACGGACGCCGGCGAGCGCGTGCTCGGCCAGGCGCTCGAGTCGCTGCGCCAGCTCTCCCCCGATTTCGTCTCGGTCACCTACGGAGCCGGCGGGGCGACCCGCGGGCGCACCCCCGAGCTCACCAAGTGGATCAAGAACGAGCTCGGGATCGAGGCGATGGCCCATCTGACCTGCGTCGGCTCCTCTCGTGAGGAGCTGCGCGAGCTGCTCGACGAGATGACCGGTGCCGGGATCGAGAACGTGCTCGCGCTGCGCGGGGACCCGCCGCGGGGCCGGCCCGACTGGACGCCGCATCCGGGGGGCCTCGAGTACGCAACCGAGCTCGTCGAGCTGATCCACGAGGGCTACGACGTGTGCGTCGGCGCCGCGTGCCACCCCGAGGTCCATCCCCAGGCGCAGGATCTGGCCTCCGACCTGCGGTTCCTCAAGCAGAAGGTCGACAGCGGTGTCTCATTCCTCGTCACCCAGCTGTTCTTCGACACCGAGCTGTACGTCCGGTTCGTCGGGGAGGCGCGGGCGGCGGGGATCGAGATTCCGATCATCCCCGGGATCATGCCGGTGACGAACCTGCACCAGATCACGACGATGACCGAGCTGTGCGGCGCGACGATCCCACCGGCGCTGCGCGAGGCGCTGGAGTGGCGCTCGCACGACCCCGACGCGGTGCTTCAGCTCGGCGTCTCCTACGCGACGCTGCAGTGCGCAGAGCTGCTCGCCGCGGGCGCGCCGGGTATCCACTTCTATACGCAGAACCGCTCTCCGGCCACGCGGGCGATCCTGTCCGCGCTGGCGTTGCACCGGCCGTGGGAGCCGCGCCCCGGGCTCGGCGCCGCGGGCGAGACCGGCGCGCGTCCGTCGGTCCGCGCGCTCGCCTGAGCGGTTGGTCACCTCCCCAGGTCGGTCGCGACGAGGGCCAGCACCTCGGCGTCGGCGCGGAACCCCGCCTTGCCGGCGCCCGGCCGGTATCCCCGGAGCACGCCCTCGGCCGTGAAGCCGGCCCTGAGCGCCGCGCCGTGGATTGCGGGGTCTGCAGGATCGGCGAGGATCTGAAGCCGGCGCAGGCCGACGTCGGCGATCAGCCAGCGCCCGGCGAGGGCGAGCGCCGCCGAGCCGAGCCCGCGCCGCCGGTGGCCGGGCGCGATCCAGATCGTGAGCGAGGCGCGTCTGTCGTCGGGTTCGACGTCGTGGACGTCGATCTGGCCGACGCATACGTCCGGGCCGCCGACGGGGAGCACCGTCAGCCACAGCTCGCGGCCGGCCGCCCGATCGCCGGCCGATCCCTCCACTCGCCGCCCGAGCTCGGCGCCGCTCGGCGGCCGCATGAGCCCGAGCGCCCCGGCGAGCCCCGGATCATCCTGGTGGGCGATGAGCGTCTCGGGGATGTCGCGCTCGGTGGCGAGGCGGAGCGCGGCCGTTTCATCGGCGAGCGTGGGTGGCGGGTCCGGGAAGAGGGGCACGTCAGCGCAGGACCGTATCTTGAATGCCGTGATGAGCGACGGCCAGATCGAATACACGGTGCGCCGCTCACCGCGTGCGCGCCGCGTGCGGGTGACCGTCGACCCCCAACGCGGCGTGCAGGTCGTGCTCCCGCGCCGCGCCGCCGAGCGTGAGGCGGCCGCCGCCGTGCGTGAGCTCGGGCCGTGGATCCGCCGCCGGGTGGGTGAGATGCAGCGGGCGCAGGAGGCCGTCGCGGCCCGCGGTGAGACGCTGCCGTACCTCGACCAGACGCTGCTGGTGGTCGAGCAGGACGGACGCAGCCGGGCGCACCGCCGTGGCGATGAGCTGCACGTGCCCGCCGGTCCTGAGCGTGCGGCGGCGATCGAGCGCTGGTATCGCCGTGCCGCACGTGAGGAGATCGCCGCCCGGCTCGACCGCGCCTGCGCCCAGTCAGGCGTGGGCTACGAGGGGCTCACGATCCGCGGCCAGCGGACGCGCTGGGCGAGCTGCTCGGCCGAGCGATCGATGTCGTTCAACTGGCGGTTGCTGCTGGCCCCCGCCGTGGTGCTCGACTACGTCGTCTGGCACGAGGTCTGCCACCTGCAGGTGATGGACCACTCGCCGCGGTTCTGGGCCCTGCTGGAGCGCTTCTGCCCGGACTACCGCGTCCATAAGGACTGGCTGCGACGCAACGGGCAGACGCTCGTGCTGTGAGCGAGCGGGCTCCGGCGGCCGTGCGGGCCGCGGCCGGCAGCGCCGGGGAGGTCCTCGAACGTCGTCGGCATCGTCCCGGGCGCGCCCGGTCGGCGATGACCCGGGCGCCGGTGGCGTCCGCCATCTCAATCAGCGCCTTGCCCATCGCCGCCCATGCCCGCTTGGTCTTCACGCCCTCGATGAACCCCCGATCGAGCTTGATCCACTCCCGCTCGAGCTCGACGATGTGGCGGAAGCACGAGTAGCCGGCGCCGACATCGTCGATCGCGAGGCCGACGCCGCGACGGCGCGGCTCAGGCGGCGAGTGTGGCCGGATCCCCGGCGGCGGGGCCGGCGCCCGGAAGCGGAAACTCCATCTCGGAGATCTCGCCCAGGCGGCGGCGATCGACCGGGCCGTCCGACAGCGACTCGAACAGCCGGTGGACGGCCAGGTTGTCCGCGAGCATCGTCGCCCGGAAGCGATGCACACCACGCGCCACGGCCTGCTCGGCGAGCCGCGCGAGCAGCTCGCTGCCGACGCCCCGGCGCTGGAGCCCGTCGTCGACGACGATCGCGACCTCGGCGACCTCCGGCTCTTCGGGGATGCGGATGAAGCGCGCAACGCCGACGATGGGGGCGCCGTCGGCCTCGGGGAGCGTGGCGACGAGCGCGACGTGGTTGGAGCCGTCGATCTCGACGAGGTACCGGACGTCTGCGGCGGTCAGGTGCGGCTTGACCGCCAGGAAGCGGCGGTAGCGGGACTCCGCGGAGAGCCGCTCGTGCGAGTCGCGCAGACGCTCGCTGTCTCCGGCGTCGATCGGCCGGATCAGAATCGAGGTCTCACGCTGCGGGCAGTCACTCACATCCCGTACATAAGGACCGGCTGAGGGCGATCTGTGTGGCCCTCGTCACCGTCGGTCCGAGTCCGGACCGACGGTGCGTCGACGCGGTTGGTCAGCGGTCGCCGATGGCGACGTAGTCCAGCCCGCGATCACCGGTGTAGATCTGGCGCGGGCGGGAGATCTTCTGCTCCGGATCCTGGATCATCTCCAGCCACTGGGCGATCCATCCGCTGGTGCGGCCGATCGCGAACAGCACCGGGAACATCTCCATCGGCATGCCGAGCGCCTCGTAGATCAGACCCGAGTAGAAATCGACATTCGGATACAGCTTGCGTGAGACGAAGTAGTCGTCCTCGAGCGCGATCTTCTCAAGCTCGGTGGCGATCTCGAGCAGCGGATTCTTGCCCGTCACCTCGAACACCTCGTCGACGGCCGTCTTGATGATCTTCGCGCGCGGATCGAAGTTCTTGTACACGCGGTGGCCGAAGCCCATCAGCCGCTCGTTGCCCTCCTTCACGCCCTTGATGAAGTCGGGGATGTTCTCCTTGGTCTCGATCCGGCGCAGCATCCGCAGCACCGCCTCGTTGGCGCCGCCGTGCAGCGGGCCATAGAGCGCCGCGACGCCCGCCGCGACCGACGAGTACGGATCGACCTGCGAGGAGCCCACCGAACGGACCGCGCTCGTCGAGCAGTTCTGCTCGTGGTCGGCGTGCAGGATGAAGAGCACGTCGAGCGCATGCTCGAGGCGGGGATCCGGCTCGTACTTCAGCTCCGCGATCTTGTAGATCATCGACAGGAAGTTGCCGGCGTAGCTCAGGTCGTTGTCGGGATAGACGTACGGCATCCCGCGGTTGTGGCGGTAGGCGAACGCGGCGAGCGTCGGCATCTTGGCCAGCAGGCGGATCACCTGGATGTACCGTGCCTCCGGGTCCTTGATCGAGGCCGCCTCGGGATAGAACGTCGAGAGCGCGCCGACCGACGCCTCGAGCATCCCCATCGGGTGGGCGTCGTAGCGGAAGCCCTGCATGAACTCCTTGACGTTCTCGTGCACGAAGGTGTGGATCGTGATCAGGTGATCCCACTCCGCGAGCTCACTGGCCGTTGGAAGCTTGCCGTGGATGAGCAAATAGGCGACCTCGAGGTAGTTCGACTTCTCGGCCAGCTGCTCGATCGGATAGCCGCGGTACTCGAGGATCCCCTTGTCACCGTCGATGTAGGTGATCGCCGAGCGGCACGACGCGGTGGCCATGAACGCCGGGTCGTAGGTCATCAGACCGAAGTCGTCATCGTTGACCTTGATCTTGCGCAGCTCGGTCGCGCGGATCGTCTCGTCGTCGATCGGGATCTCGTACTGCCTGCCGGTGCGGTTGTCGGTGACGGTGAGCGAGTTGCTCCCGGTTGCTACGCCGCCCCCGTTGGAGGCCTGTGTCTCGGTGCTCATCTCACTCCTATCGAAAACCGGGGGAAGGCCGCCCGGTCGGAGGGGACGACCCGTCTCTGTGGCCACTGTATTACCCAAAGGTGTGTGCGGACGACACCTCGCGGGCCCGCTGAGGCCCCCTCGGGGTGCGGTCGGGTCAGCGCCCGGACAGCGGCGCGCGGTAGCGGCTCGCGGTCGCCGCGCGCTGGCCCTGGTAATGACTGCCGAGGTCCGGGCTGCCATACGGACGCTGCGCCGGGCGGTCGAGCGTCATGAACGAGAGCTGCGCGATGTCGAGTCCCGGGTGCAGGATGATGGGGACGCGAGTGAGGTTGTTGAGCTCGAGCGTGAGCGTGCCCTTCCAGCCTGGGTCGCAGAAACCGGCGGTCGCGTGGACGATCAGCCCGAGCCGCCCGAGGCTTGACTTGCCCTCGATCCTGGCGACGATGTCATCGGGCAGCTCGACCCACTCCAGCGTGCGGCCGAGGCAGAATTCGCCGGGGTGGATGACGAACTCGCCGCCCTCGGGGACCACCACCTCCTCGGTGAGGTTGTCCGGGACCTCCTGCAGATCGATCGCGGCGACCTTGTGATTGGTGAACACGCGGAACGAGTCGCCGAGGCGCAGGTCGACGCTCGCCGGCTGCACATGGTCCGCGCTCCAGGGATCGATCCGGATCCGTCCGCTCTCCACGAGCTCGATGATCGTCCCGTCGGACAGGACCGATGTGACGCGGCTGGGCTCGGCGCTCATGGGGTGCAGTCTGCCATCGCCGACGGCGGGGCGGCCTGAGGTCTGTCCAGGCCACCCCTCCGGGCGGTGTCGGTCAGGTCAGCCGCACAGCGCGGGGACGAGCGAGCTCGCCACCGGAGTGCCGAGGCCCGAGGCTTCGTCGTAGCCGGAGCCGGCACTGAAGCCGGTCACGCCGTCGTAGCTGTTGTTGCCGCTGGTGACGTCGTCGAAGTCCGACGGCGACGAGCTCTCGGCGGTGTAGAGCGCTGGGTTGGCCAGGCCGATCGGCGATCCGCACGAGCTGTCAGCCAGCGCGGCGAGCGAGGCCCACAGCGGCGCGGCGGCGCTCGTGCCGCCGATCGCAGTCCAGCTGCCGTCGTAGTACACGACATACCCGGTGTTCTCGTCCGCGTCGGCCGAGACGTCGGGCACCTCGCGGTTGGCGGCGCCGGTGACCGAGGACTGCCAGCTCGGCGCGCTCCACAGCGTCGAGGTGCCGCCACCGCCGGCGCCCCGGCCGCTGCCGTCGTTCCACACCGTCTGACTCGCGGCGGCGGTGTCGGAGGAGAGGTGGGTCCCGCCGACGCCGGTCACGTCCGGCTGGCTGGCGGGGTCGTCGACGGCCCGGGTTCCGTTGCCGCAGTCATCAGCGCCGGAATCGCCGGCGGCGGCGAACACCGACTGGCCCTGGCTGGCGGCCTCCTCGAACAGCGTGTTCTCGGAGTTGGCGCTCGAGGATCCCTCGGACGCCTCGCACAGGCCCCATGAGGTCGAGATGACCTGCGAGCTGTCGCCTGAGACGATCTTGGCGTACGTGTCGTAGGCGCCGCTCTCGGTGTTCGGGCCGTTGTAGACGTCGATCGACGCGGTCGGCGCCAGGCCGATCACGTCCTCGATGTCGAGCGCGGCCTCGCCCTCGCCGGCGCCCGAGCCCGCGCCGCCGTCGACGTTGGTCTGCGTCACGGTGGCGCCGGTGCCCATGCACGACTGGTAGGCCGAGATGTCGGAGGAGAGGTGCGGCTCGAGCTCGTAGAGCGCGACGCTCGTGCCCGAGCCGGTGTCGCCGCCCGAGTAGAGCCCGTCGAACGAGTAGGCCTGGGCGAGCTGGTCCGGGGTATAGGCGCCGTACTCGCTGCCGGCGTTACTGGCGGCGCCACATGGCGAGACGGCCGCGTCGGGGGTGGCGGCGGGTTGCGCCTGACCGTGGCCGCGCGCGTCCGGGTGGGCGGGCTTCAACGACATGCGCTGCGCCTGGACGAGGGTGTTCAGGCCGAGGACGCCCTGGACGTCGGAGGCGATCGAGGACGGGACCGCGGCGGCGCTGCCGGCGGCGAAGCCGACCCGCCCGCTCGGCAGGCGGTAGTGGCGCAGCGTGACGGCGAACGCGCGTGAGATCTGCTGCGCGGTGCCGGTCGCGGGGAACGAGAGGTGGTTGGGCGACAGCGCTCCGAGGGTGAGGCCGTCGGCTGCGAGCGCCGAGCGGACCCGGCTGATCTGGGCGCTCGTCGGACCGAAACGCTGGGCGAACTGGGCGACGGTGAGGTACTGGTGGTAGGCGGGGCTACCCGGCGTGGAGACGGACTGGACGAACGCCTGGAGCGCCGATGGGTCCTGGGGGGCGAGCGTGACGGTCGTGGTCAGCGGCTGGCCCGCGGCGAGGGTGCCGAGCGGCTGGGCGGCGGACGGGATCGCGGCCCGGGTCCCGAGTCGTGTGGTGGCCGAGGCGCTTGCCACACCGAGCGACAAGGTCGCCAGCGCCGTCCCGGCGCAGGCAAGGAACTGCGATCTGCGACTCCGCATTTGTTGACCCTCCCGAGGTCGATATCGGATATGTGCGGCCGAGATCCCTGCACGACAGCCCGGCTGCAGGTACGGCGAGGTACCCACGAGCCACGCGGCGCTAAACCGCGGCGGTCCGAATTGGGGTCTGGTGTGCGGGCGTCCGCTTCGGTCGCCGGGCGTGCTGCGGTCGCCGGGCGCGCCGCGGCCGGCGAGCGAGCGAGCGTCAGTGGCCGAAGGACCGAGCGCGGGCGCGGGTGGTGCGGACGCGCGGCGGCGGGGCCGGCGACGGTCCGCCGTGGGGCCCGCGGCGCGGCGGGCGTGGAGTCGGCCGGCGCGGGTGCGGGTTCGACAGGCGGCGAATGCCGCCGTCGTCATCGGATGACGAGGGCTCGTCCGGTCGGCCGCGCGAGGCCCACCAGATCAAAAGACCCAGGAGGAGAACGAGCGGCACCTTGACCGCGAGGATCAGCCAGATCGACGTAGTCAACGGACCGCGAATCGTAGAGGTATCCGTCCGATGCGCCAAGTGAAATAGCGTGTTTTCATGCGCGCCATCCAAATCACCGAGTTCGGCGGCCCCGAAGTGCTCCTCGAGGCCGACCTTCCCCGCCCCGAGCCGGGCGGTTCCGAGGTCCTCATCGAGGTTCGCCGGGCCGGCATCAACTTCGCAGACACGCACAACCGCACGAACTCGTACCTCTCCCCCGCGCGGCTGCCGCTCGTGCCGGGCACCGAGGTCGCGGGCATCCGCGCCGATACCGGCGAGCGCGTCGTTGCCCTCACCGGGACCGGCGGCTACGCCGAGTACGCGGTCGCCCCCGCCGCGCTCACCTTCCCCATACCCGAGGACGTCGATGACGGTGCTGCGCTGGCGCTCGTCGTCCAGGGCCTCACCGCCTGGCATCTCTACGCCACCTCGGCGCGGACCCGGCCGGGCGAGTCGGTCGTCGTCCACGCCGGCGCCGGCGGGGTCGGGACCCTGGCGATCCAGCTCGGACGCGTCTTCGAGGCCGGCCGGGTGGTCGCAACCGCCTCCAGCTCGGAGAAGCGGGCACTGTGCGTCGAGCTGGGCGCCGACGCGGCGGTCGACTCCTCACCCGACCGCATGGCCGAGCGCCTGATCGAGGCCAACGACGGCCGCAAGGTCGACGCCGTCTTCGAGATGGCCGGCGGCGAGGTCCTGCGCCAGTCGCTGCGCGCGCTCGCCCCGTTCGGACGGCTCGTCGTCTACGGCATGGCCTCCGGCGAGCCCGTGGAGATCAACGCCGGTCAGCTGATGCAGGGCTCTGCGGCAGTCATCGGCTTCTGGCTCGTGCACTGCCTCGGCTCGCCCGCGCAGGGCGCCGAGGTCCTGGCGACCCTGTTCGAGCTCGTCCGTGAGGGCCGGCTGACCCCGCTGATCGGCGAGACCTACCCGCTCGGGGACGCGGAGCGCGCTCACCGCGACCTGGCCGCCCGGACGACGACCGGCAAGCTGCTGCTCGACCCGGGCGCCTGAGCGCAGGACCACGGGTCAGCCGAGGACCCGCAACGACAACGCCTCCCCCGCCACCACCCGCCTCGGCATCGCGGCAAGCGCCGCCCCCACCGCAAGCAGCGCCCAGGTCGTCGGGTCCTCCAGGAAGTTCGCGTAGAGCAGGGTGTGGAAGACCAGCGCGATGAATGCGGCGGCCACGGCGGAGCGCACCGGGTCGCCGCGGCTCCGGCGCAACACCACGGTGAAGGCACAGATCAGGAGCGGGATGTAGACGGCCAGACCGATCAGGCCCTGCTCGGCGGCGACCGTGATCGGGATGGTGTGCGACGCCGACAGCGTGGTGTCGATGTTGCGGTGGTGGGAGCGGTACTCGTCGACGAACGAGCCCGAGCCATAGCCCCAGCCCGGACGGTCGCCGAACAGCGACACACCGCCGGAGACCAGGCCGCCGCGGCCACCCGAGACGCCGTTGAAACCCTGCTCCAGCCCAAAGGTGTGCGGGCTTGCGGCCACCGCGGCCACCCCGACGATGATCACCGCGACCGCCGCCACCAAGGCGCGGGAGGGCTTCCAGCGCAGCGCCGCCAGCACCGCCAAGCCGAGCAACAGTGCCGCCAGCGAGGTCCGCGACAGGGTCAGCAGCAGGCAGGCCCACATCACCACCAGCGCCCCCAGCGTCAGCCACAGCGCGCGGCCCTGCCGGTTGTAGAGCAGGCCCGCGACGAGCAGGATCATCACCAGCGACAGGTACCGCCCGAAGATGTTGGGGTCATAGAACAGCGAGTTGACGGTGAAGTACGCGTGCAGGTTGTTGGTGGTGATCAGCTTCGGGTTGAGCAGGATCGTCCTGGTCGCGTACTCGACGAAGCCGACGAGTGAGAACACGATCCCCAGCCCGACCGCCACGGTCAGCGCCGACCGCAGCATCCCCGGCGTCCAGCGGATCTCCCGCAGCAGGCTGTAGAGGATGGCGAACGGGACGTAGAAGAAGACGACGTTCTGGAGCGCCTGCTGGAAGTCGGTCGAGTAGCTCGCCTGGATCGCGTAGACGACGAGCGAGATCGACAACAGCCAGGCCAGCCAGCGCAGCAGGGCGGGGTCGCCGGTGCGCACCGGTCGCTCACGCACCGTCGTGCCCTCTCGCTCGGCCTGGGCGGCGCGCTCGACCTGAGCCGCCCGCTCGGCGGCGAGCGCCGCCGCCTCGTCACGGCGCGAACGGAACGGCGAGCGCTCCCGGGCGAACACGTTCAACGCCCACGCGACCGCGCCCACCCCGATCACCGCGTACAGCGGAACCAGCAGGTTGGAGGTCGTGCCGCTGAGCGTGATCGGCACCCGGAACGGCATCGCGAACACTGCGAGCAGACCGAACAGCGGCCAGCGCCGGCGGAGCCACAACGCGGCGCCGACGAGCACCGCCAGCCCGACGACGAGCGCCACCACCGCATAGAGCGGATGGTCGTGAACGGTGCGCAGCCTCGAGTCGTCCCAGACACTCGCCAGCAGCAGCGCGGGCGCCATCACCAGCGCCGCCAGCATCGCGATCGCTCGTCGCCTGCGCCCGGTGATGACGAGCACGCCGCCGGCCAGCACCGCGACCAGCACAACCCAGATTTTGGGGACCGGTCCGGTCAGTGAGGCGATGGCGAACACTCCCAGATCATCCACTACCCTCTCCCGGCATGTCCTCCGCGAAGATCGCGGCAGCCTGTGCGCTGGTCGCGGTGTCGCTGTCAGGGTGCGGTATCGCCTCCAAGCCGGAGGCCGGGTCCGCGCAGGCGGCGACCGCCGCCAAGCACTCGCTCGCCGACCCCCGGACGAAGCACATCCGCTGCCTGAAGGCGGACCACATCCCGTATACGGAGGAGACGGTGAAGAACTCCTGGACGCAGCAGGGTGGCGATCCGTCGATCCAGATCGGCAGCGCCCCGTCCGGGCCGCTCGCCGTGTTCCCAGCGACCCCCGGCGCGGCCCAGAACGTGCAGATCGAGGGCAAGGCCCAGGGCGCGATGGTGATCGGGTCTGCCCTCGTCTTCCCCAACCAGGCGTCGGACGCGTTCATGCAGAAGGTCGACAAGTGCATGACCCTCGGCGTCTCGGGTTGAGCCAGCGGACTGAGCGCCGGTTGAGAGCGGATTAGCGGACGGTGAGGACGCCCGAACGCCGCTGCACCTTCCCTAGAATCACCCGCTCCTGATGCTCTTCGCCTCCACCGCTCAAGCGCCCGCGGTGGCGGCCCCGTCGACGACGGGCGCACTCGCGCCCCCGGCGGCGCAGACTCCGCTCCCGCCCGACGAGCGCACTGCGCCGCGCATGACGCCGGGGCGGCTGTACGCCGGGCTCGCTGTGCTCACGCTCGCGCTGGGCGCCCTCTCGCTGCTCGCCCCCTCGACGCCCAGCTACGACCCGTGGTCATGGACGCTGTGGGCACGCGAGATCGTCCACGGACACCTCGTGATCACGACGACTGGCACGTCGTGGAAGCCGCTGCCGATGATCTTCACGATCCCGTTCGCGCTGCTGGGGCCGCGGGTCGCCCCTGACCTGTGGCTCGTGGTGGCGCGCGCCGGCGCCATCGCCGCGGTGCTGATGGCCTTCCGTCTCGCCTACCGACTGGTCGCCGACATCGCCGCCGAGCGCCTGGAACGCGACCGCGGACTCGCCGTCCGCGCTCCCGCGGCCCTCGCCGGCCTGGTCGCGCTCGTCGCGCTCGGCTTCGCCGCGCGAGGGGCGTACATCACCGACAACGGCCTCGGCTACTCGGACGCGCTCGCCGCCGCACTGGCGCTGGTCGCGATCGACTGCGTGCTGGACCGCCGTCACCGCGCGGCATTCCTCGTCGGCTTCCTGGTCGCGCTCGACCGACCTGAGATCTGGCTGTTCTGGGTTCCGTACGGCCTGTGGCTGGCGCGCCGCGACCGATCGATGCGGGCGCTCGTCGCCATCTGCTTCACGCTGCAGCCGCTCGCCTGGTTCCTGCCGGTGTACCTGGGCTCCGGTCACTTCGGCTCGAGCATCACGCGCGCGACCAACCCACGTGCCAACAGCCTGGCCTACGCCTCCGATCCGTTCTGGGCTGAGCTCTCCAGGGCGGCGCTGCCGACGATCATGCTGCGGATCAAGCTGATGGCGGCGCTGTTCGTCGTCGCGGCGGCCGCCGCGACGTGGCGCGCCCGCCGGCGAGGAGCCGCGCCGCGGGGCGCGAGTGCTCGCGCCCTGAGCGCCGCGGTCGCGATCGGGCTCGGCGGAATCGCGTGGTTCACGGTGATCGCGGTGATGACCCAGATCGGGTTCTCGGGCAACAACCGCTACCTCGTGCTCGGCGCCGCGCTCGTCGACGTCTGCGGCGGGGTCGGGTTCGGATGCCTGGCGATCGGGGTCGCCGCGCTGCTGACGCTGCGGCGGCACCAGGGCTCCGGCGCCACTCTGCGGCGCGCGGCCCTCGCCGGGACCGCCGCAGCGGCCGTCGTGTTCGCCCTGCTGCCGGCATGGATCCAGGGCAGTGACTTCGTCGCGCTCCCCAAGCTGCACCGGGCGCTGCTCTACCAGGCGCGGCTGCGCACGGACCTCGGTCGGGCGATCGCGCTGGTGGGCGGCCGGGACCGCCTGCTGGCGTGCGGCAGCGTCATGGTGGAAGGCTTCCAGGTACCGATGGTCGCCTACGCTCTCGATGTGCCGACCACGCGCGTCCTCGCTCCGCCTGCTCTGGCGACCGACCCCGGACCGGAGCCCGACACGATCCTGCAGACCCGCGCCACGCAGTCGTCGGGGCTGCTGCCCCGAGTCCAGGACTGGGATGCCGCGGACTACACCTATCGCGGCAGCGCCGGCTCATGGAATACGTTCACCCGTCACTGCGCGAGTGGATCATGACCTGCGAGGAGGGAGACTGATGGCCACCGGGATCGCGCCCGGAGTGATCGCACCCGCCCCGCATGAGGCCTCGCGCGAGGAGCGACTGCTCGAGCGAGTGGACCGCGCGCGCGTACGTGCGGCGGCGGTGCCGATGTGGCTGTGGTGTGGCGGTGGGCTGATCCTGCTGATGGCGCTGTCGGCCTACCTGCGCTCACGCTACGCCGGCAACCAGTTCTGGATGGACGAGGGGATCACGACCGGGATCGCCACCCATTCGCTGTTCTCGATCCCGCACCTGGTGCGATTCGACGGCAATCCGCCGTTCTATTACATGCTGCTCCACATCTGGATCACGTGGTTCGGCGACTCCACTGCCGCCACCCACTCGCTCTCGGTGGTGTTCGGCGTGGCGACGATCCCGGTCGGCGGATACGGCGCGTGGACGCTGTTCGGCCGGCGCGCGGGTGTGATGGCGGCGCTGCTGTTCGCGTTCAACGCGTGGCTGACCTCCTACGCGCAGGAGACGCGGATGTATGAGCTCGTCGCGCTGGAGGGCGTGGTCGCGACCACCGCGTTCGTGCTCGCGTTCATCCACGGCCGGCGCCGCTGGCTGCCGGTGTTCGGGGTGACGCTGCTGGCGATGCTCTACACCCATTCCTGGGGCACGTTCTTCTTCGTCGGCTCGGCGATCGCGTTGCTCCCGTCGCTGCTCGCCGCGGAGGATCGGTGGCGCTTCTTCCGCACCGCGTTCGTCACCTACCTGATCCCCGGGCTGCTCTACCTGCCGTGGCTACCGACGCTCCTCTTCCAGGCCAAGCACACGGCGGCCCCGTGGGATGTGCCTCCCCGGTTCGGCGCGCCGATCCAGATCAGCCGCTACGTGCTGGGCGGCGACCGGATCACGGTGGTACTCGTGCTGTCGGCGGTCGTGGGGCTCGGCACGCTGTTCACCCGCCGCTACCGGCGCACGACCGAGCAGACGACGTTGTGGACGCTGATCATCCTTCCGATAGCGGTGCTCGCGATCGCGTGGATCGGCTCGCAGATCACTCCCGCCTGGGCGCCGCGCTACTTCGCGCCGATCATCGCCTCGCTGCTGTTCCTGATCGCCTGGGGCTGCGCACGGGCGCGCGTGCTCGGCGTGATCGCGATGCTGCTCGCGCTCTGGTACATGCATTCGCCGTCGGCGTTCGCCCCGCAGGTCAAGAGCGACGTCAAGCAGATCGCCGCGCAGATGAACCCCCTGATGCACCGCGGCGACATCGTGGTCGTCGGTCAGCCCGAATCGACCCCGCTCAACTGGTACTACCTCGATGCGGGCTTGCGCTTCACCAATACCGCCAATCACGGCAAGCTGCTCGTCGACCCGCGCTACATGGATTGGGTCGACGCGCTGCACCAGATCAAGACCACCAACCCCACCACGTCCGTCAACCACCTCGTGGGCGAGATGCGCTCCGGTCAGCAGCTGCTGTTCGTGCGACCGCTCACCGAGGGCGCGCAGAACTGGAAGGCGCCGTGGACGGCGGCGATCCGGCTGCGCTCGGCACAGTGGGGGGCGGCGTTGCAGAGCGACGTCAACAACGGCAGCTTGACCGTGCAGGCGACCGCGCCCGACACCTACCAGGAGGCGTGCTGCGTGGCTGACAGCGCTGTCCTCTACCGCAAGCAGTAGGACTGGATGTCGACCGCGACCCCGCCCCGCCCGCGTTCACTCACCGACGGCTTCGGACTGCCGCCGCTGGGCGACGTACATCCGCCTCGGGTCATCCGCCGCGCGCCGCGGGCCGTGGTGGCGGGCGGCGTCCTGGCGCTGCTGCTGGTCATCTCCTGGTACATCCGCACCAGGGAGATCAACGGCACGATCTGGTTCCAGGAGGCGACCGCGATCGGCGTTGCCACCCGTTCCTTCGGTGGCGTCCTGCACGCGGCGAAGGTCGGCGGGGCAGCGCCGCTCTACTACCTGCTGTTGCACTTCTGGGTCGGCGCGGTCGGCGACGGGGTGCTCGGCGTGCGCTGGCTGTCGCTGATCTTCGCGCTGGTGTGCATCCCGGTCGGTGGCTGGGCGGGATGGTCGCTGGGCGGCGAGCGTGGCGCGTTCTACGGGGCGGTGTTCTTCGCCTTCAGTTCGATGCTCACCCAGTACTCGGCGCAGGCCCAGCCCTACACGCTGCTGATCCTGCTCGGGCTGGTCGCGACCACCGCGTTCGTGCACGGGTTCGTCCACCGCCGGCGGCGCTACCTGTGGCTGTTCGTCGCCGCGATGGAGGCCGCGCTCTACTCGCAGGGCAGCGCGGCCTTCCTCCTGTTCGGCGTCGTATGCGCATTCGGGGTCGTCCTCGGCTGCGCCCCGGCGGACGCCCGTCGCGGACTGATCCGGGACGGGATCCTGTGCGCCGCCGCGCTGCTCGTGCTCTACATCCCGTGGCTGCCCGCGACGATCGACCAGATCGCGCACGCGACCTACCCGTGGCACTACACGACGCTGATGACCACCCATTATCTGCCGAGCGACCTCGTCGGCGGCGAGCGCGTCGACGCCGACCTGCTCGTGATCGGGACCCTCGCCGTCGCGCCGTTCCTGATCACGCGGAGCCGCCGGCGCGACCCCGACGGCGTCGTGCTGTACGCGCTCCTGGCGATCACGTTCGCCGCGCTGGCGCTCGGCCTGATCGCCAAATCGGCCGCGCCCACGGTGGTCGCCCGTTACTACGCGTCGGTCGCCCCGGCGCTGCTGCTGTTCGGGGCGCTGGCGGCGGCGCGCACCAAGATCGTCGGCTTCGTCGCGACGGTGCTGCTGCTCATCATGGTCGCCGACCCGGCGGCATTCGCCACTTCCCATCCCAGCAACATGAACGAGGTGGCCGCGCAGCTGGGCGGCCGGCTGCACCATGGCGACCTCGTCGTCGCGGCGCAGCCCGAGCAGGCGTCGCTCGCCTGGTACTACCTGCCGACGGGCGTGCGTTGGGCGACCACGCTCGGGCCGCTCGGTGACCCGCGCTACATGAACTGGGACGACGCCCGGAGCAGACTGGAGCGCGCGGCGCCCGCCCCAACCCTGGGGCGGCTCGTTGCTAGCCTCAGGCCCGGCCAGCAGCTGCTCTTCATTCGCCCGCTCACCGAGGGCGCGCAGAACTGGAAGGCGCCGTGGGCGTCCCTCGTCCGGCTCCGCGCGGCACAGTGGGGACAGCTGCTCAGCGATGACGTCGCCGGCGGAACGCTCACCCAGGTCGCATCGGCGCCAGAGAATTACCCCGGTGACTGTTGCATAGCCTCAAGCGCCGTCCTCTTCCGGAAGTCCTAGTCAGCACCTTCCGACCCCGCCCCACCGCCCGGTCCACGACCACCCGAGAAGCGAGATGCCCGACACCACCACTTCGCCACAGGCGCCCAACCCCCCGATCACGCCGGAGCATCCGGTCGCGGTGCTCGGTGGGGGCCCGGCCGGCCTGACCGCCGCATACCAGCTCGCCAAGCAGGGCTACCCGGTCGTCGTGCTCGAGTCCTCCGAACATCTCGGCGGCATCGCCCGCACCCAGGTGCGCGACGGTTATCGCTTCGATCTCGGCGGCCACCGCTTCTTCACCAAGGTCAAGGAGGTCGACGACCTCTGGCACGAGATCATGAAGGAGGAGTTCCTCAAGCGTCCGCGCAAGAGCCGGATCTATTGGAACGACAAGTTCCTGGAGTATCCGCTGCAGGGCATGGACGTGATCCAGAAGCTGGGGCCGGTCGAGCTCACCCGCTGTCTGGCGTCCTACGCGTGGGCGGCGATGAAGCCCAAGGGTCGTGAGGACACGTTCGAGGAGTGGGTCTCCAACCGCTTCGGTAAGCGCCTCTACCAGCACTTCTTCAAGACCTACACCGAGAAGCTGTGGGGCGTCTCGGCCACCGAGATCCGCGCCGAATGGGCCGCGCAGCGCATCAAGGGTCTGTCGTTCTTCTCGGCGGCCAGGGCGGCGTTCTTCGGCAACGAGGGCAACAAGATCAAGTCGCTCATCTCCGAGTTCAACTACCCGCGCTTCGGCCCGGGTCAGATGTGGGAGCAGATGGCCGACGACATCAAGGCCAACGGGGGCGAGATCCGGCTCGGCGCGCCGGTGACCAAGCTCGTCACGGACGGCAGCAGGATCACCGAGGTGATCGCCGGCGGCGAGACGCTCCATCCCTCCTACGTGATCTCATCGCTGCCGCTGCGCACCACCGTCGGAATCGCCTCGCCCGAGGCGCCCGGCGAGGTCCGCGACGCCGCCCGAGGGCTGCGCTACCGCGAGTTCCTCACCGTGCTGCTCGTGATCGACGTCGAGGATCCGTTCGACGACAACTGGATCTACATCCATCAGCCCGGCGTGCGGGTGCTGCGCATCCAGAACTTCAAGTCCTGGTCGCCATGGATGATCCCGGAGGGCGAGACCGCCTCCTCGATCGGCATGGAGTACTTCTGCTTCGAGGGCGACGAGCTCTGGAACATGGAGGACGACGACCTGGTGACGATGGCCAGCCAGGAGATCGAGAAACTGCACCTGGCACCGGCGAACAAGGTCCGCTTCGGCTTCGTCGAGCGCGTTCACAAGGCGTATCCGATCTACGACGAGCAGTACGCCGACCGTGTGGCCACGATCCGCCGCTGGCTCCAGACCCTGCCCAACATCCAGCAGGTCGGGCGCAACGGGCTGCACCGCTACAACAACTCCGACCACTCGATGCTCACCGCGATGCGGGCGGTCGACAACATCCTGACCGGCGCCAAGCACGACATCTGGTCGGTGAACGTCGAGAGCGTGTACCACGAAGAGGTGCACGACTCCGAGAATCCGTACAAGACCGACCAGGACACACCCGCGATGTCCGGGCCTCTCGCCTCCGACCGCTGAGCGGCCGGGACGGAGGGTCGGACGGTGAGGCGACGGGGAGTCACCCGGCGAGCAGGCGCGGCGTTCGCCGCGCTGGTGCTCGCCGCCGGCCCCGCGATCGGGCTTCCGGCGGTCGCCCAGGCGGCCACGAAGAAGCACTCCGCATCGAGCCACTCCGCATCGAGCACCTCGGCCACCAGTCCGGCGAGCACGACCACGAATGCGCTCGGCGGCGCGCTGACCAACCCTGGCGCAACCGCCCCCGCGACCTCCCAGACCGCGACCGTCGCCCCCTCCACCCAGACCTCGACCAGCGGCTCGGGGATCTCCTCGGGCAGCGCGATCGGGATCGCGCTGGCGGCGGCCCTGATCATCGTCGCGATCGCGTTCGGGATCATGCGCGACGCTCGCCGGCGGACGCGTCACCGGCACCTCCCGGTCGCTCCGGGCGAGCGGATCCCGGGCTCGAAGCGCCCTCCGAAGGCGCGCAAGCTGAGCCCGTCCGAGCGCAAGCGGCGCAAGCGCGGACGCGCGCAGCGGCGTCGCTGAGACCGGTCAGCCGGCCGAGAGCACGCCGGCGATCCGCGCCGCCGCCTGCTCGAGCCGCCGGGGTTCCTGAGAGAAGTTGATGCGGAAGCTCATCGGCCACCCGGCCCCGAACTGGTACCCGGGGTTGATCAGCACGCCGGCCCGTTTGAGCGCGACGGCGAGTCCGTCGGCCCGGGCGCCGGAGTTGGCCTGCCCCCATGGAGTGGCGGAGGCGTCGGGGAACACGTAGGAGCTCCCGAGCGGGGAGGCCACGCGCAATCCCGGAACCGCCCGCAGCGAGCCGACCAGAGCGTCGCGGATCCGCTGGTGCTCACGCACGCGGGCGGCGATCCATTCGCCATCGCCGTCGAGCCAATGGCGGAGCGCCTGCTGGGCGTGGGCGGTCGTCCGCAGCGAGGCCATCGCGAGCACCCGCTCCATCGCGTCAACCGTCGCGGCGGGGCCGACCGCCACCCCGACCCGGAAGCCGCTCATCGACTCGGTCTTCGAGGGACCGACGAGCGTCACCGTCCGCTCATCCATCCCCGGCAGCGCGCCGAGATGCGTGAATCCGGCGCCGGGGAAGAGCTGGCGGCAGTAGAGCTGGTCGACGACGGCGAACCGGTCGCCGGAGAGCGCCCAGTCCGCCAGCGCCTCCGCCGTCGCCGCGTCGTAGACGCCGCCGGTGGGGTTGTTCGGGTGGGAGAGCAGCAGCAGGCGCGCCTCACCGGCGGCGGCGAGCTCGCCCGGGTCGATCCGCAGGCGACCGTCCTCGGAGAGCGCCGGCGCCAGCCGCCGGGCGCGGGCTCCGAGATAGGCGACGATCCGCTCGCTCATGAAGTAGTCGGGATCGGGAAGGGCGACCGGATCGCCGGGCGCAAGCAGTGCGGAGAGCGCGATGAACAGCCCGCCCTGGGTTCCCGGGGTGATGATCAGCTCGCGCTCGGGATCGACCGGGCGCCCGAGCAGCTCGGCCAGCCGGGGCGCCAGCCGCGCCCGCAGCGCCGCGCTGCCCCGGTAGGCGGTGTACGCCTCATCATTCGCCTCGACCGCCGCGCGCAGGTCGGCGGCTGCGGACGCGGGCGGCGGGAACGCGCGCGTGTCGCCGTGGGTGAGATCGATGAGGTCCCGCGGACCGGGCGCGGCGGCAAGCGCGCGGTCGAGCTCGAGCACCGAGCCGCCGTACCCCGCGGCGTAGTGCGGCAGTGCCGCCGCGCTGAGCGCCGGCGGCTCGCGTCGGGCGGTGGCGCTCATGCCCGGCCGCCCGGGCCTGCGGCGCTCATGCCCGGCCGCCCGGGCCGGCGGCGATGAGCTCGTGTGCGCCGGCGAGGTCGCGCAGCCCGGGCCGCAACTCGGTGAGAAGCCAATCCGCGCCGGCCCGCGCCCACGGCTCGGGATCGGTTCCGGGCGGCGCATCGACGATGAAATCGAATGGGCGGCTGCTGTGGCGCGCCTCAGCGACCCACTCCCGGACCGTGACGAGATTGGCCGGCTCCTCGAACCGGATCGTGAACAGCCCGTCATAGCCGGCCGCGCGGCGCATCGGGACGCGGTTGGGCCAGCGCGCCGCCAGCCAGATCGGGATCCCGTCCGGGCGGTGGGCGGTCGGTCGAAAGCGCGCGCCGGTGGCCCGGTAGTGCTCGCCGACATGGTCGACCCGCTGTCCCGAGAGCAGCCCGGTGAGCACCTCGAGGCCCTCGGTGAGCATCGCTCCCCGCCGGCGCGGATCGAGCTCCTCGCCAAAACAGGACAGCTCACCGTCGCCGCCATCGTCACCGAGCCCGACGCCAAGGATCAGCCGCCCCTCACACAGGTGATCGAGCGTCACCGCCTGGCGCGCGAGCACGTGCGGGCGCCGCCGGGGCAGCGGCGTGATCATCGGGCCGATCGCGATCCGCGAGGTCCGCATCGCGATCGCCGCCAGGCACGTCCACGGGTCGGCGATGTCCGTGACGCCGGTGTAGAGCAGGTGGTCCCAGACGAAGAACCCGTCCCAGCCGGCCGCCTCTGCGGAGGCGGCGAGCTCGGCGAGCTCCCGCGGCGAGGCGAGGGTCTCAAACGGAGCAACGGTGAGACCGCGGCGCATCCCGTTCACCCCTCCGGCGGCTCGACCGGGTCGAGGTAGTGCTCACGGATCTCCTTGACGATCGTCGCCCGGCGCCGCGTGACGAACGCGTCGACGTACTTGCGGTGGCGACGGTAGGACTCGCGCAGGTCGATCCCCTGCCGCTCCAGCGAGGAGCGCATCAGCGAACCCATCTGGCTGTCCAGCCCGTGCCAGAGCTCGACCACTCGCCGGCCGCCGCCGCGTTCCACGATCACGCCGTGCAACCGGGTGTCGATACTCACCACCGCCTCCAGATCGCCCTCCTCGGCGGCCGCGGCCATCGCGGCGAGCACCTCCTCGAGCTCAGCGAGCAGCGTGTCATCGACGCGCAGCTCCGACGCCGCCCCGGCCTCCAGCACGTACCGCGCGAAGCAGATGTCGTGAATGTCCTCGGGGTCCATGCGCGCCACGAAGCACCCTCGCCGCGGCGAGATCTCGACCAGGCCGTCGTTCTTGAGCTCGCGAAGCGCCGAGCGCAGGGTGGTCCGGCTCACGCCGAACTCCTCGGCGAGCTTGGCTTCAAGCAGCCGCGTCCCCTCTGGCAGCTCGTTGTTGATGATCTGCCGGCGCAGCGTGAGCCGCACCGCGTCGGGCAGAGAGAGGTGACGGATCGGTTCCGCCTGCCCGGTCCCGTTGGGCGCGGCAAGATCAGAACTGTCCACGGGCAACCTCCAGAAGCCGCTCCTCGGTGAGCCCTGAGTGGTGCTCGGCCTGCTCGTCGACCTCGAAACGCTCGGCAGGGCCGGTGAGGAGGACGGTCACCCCCGGACCATGGCCGGGCAGCGGGCTGCCCCCGTGCACGACGGTCCCGATCGTGAGCCAGCCGCGCCGGTAACCGGCGTTGAAGCGGGCGTCGAGATCGGTGATGGCGACGAGGTCGCCGAGCGCGAGCGCCGGGCCCGCGACCGAGTCAGGCGGCCGCGGGAGCGACAGCTCGAGGCTCCACGTCGGGGTCGGGCGCCCGATCCCGTTGCCGACGAACCGGCTTGGCCACGTGCCGCGCACACCGACCCGCAGCACGTCATCGTCGGTGGTGATCCCGAAGGCCTCCAGCAGCCCGGGCGCGCCGTTCAGCGCGGTGACGCCACTGACCGGTTGCGGCGCGCCCTGACCGCAGGCGCGCACGGCGACCATGTCCCCGGGACGCATCCGCCCAAGGTCCTCGGGCGCGAGCACCACGATCACGCGCTCCCCCTCCCCGCGCTGGCCGAGGACCGCTCCGCGGGCGCCGGCGGCCGCGCCGGTTCGCACCTCGACGGGGTTGCCGACGCAGGCCTGAGCGGTGAGCGCATGGGCGGCGGCGAGGTTGGGATGTACCAGGCACGCGCCGGGGGCGGCATGATCGGTCTCAGGCGCGTCGGCGGGGTCCCCGAGCCGCAGCCCGAGCACGATGCCGCCGTCGCCGACGGGCACGTACGGGGTTCCGTCGCGGCTCACGCGGTAGGGCTCCGAGCCGACCTCGCCCTGATCGACGGCGCCGACGAGGTTGACCGAGATGAGCGTGCTCATGCCACGAGCTCCTCGCCCAGGGGAGCGAGATTGGCGTCCGGGTCGATCACCGTCCGGAAGGCGTCCCGTGGGCCGCTCATGATCGTCGACGGGCCCGGTCCATGTCCGAACAGCTGGCAACTTCCGGTGCTGATGACCCCGATCGTCACCCAGCCTGGGCGATACCCGCGTCCGTAGCGGTGATCCTGGTCCTCCAGCGCCACCAGGTCCCCGATGCGCAGTGGTTCCAGGCCGAGTGAGAGGTCCTCCCCAAGGCCCGCGTAGGCTCCCATGAGGTCGGTGTTCGCGTATTCGGACACCATACCCGCGCCCGCTCCGATTGCCTCGGGCGGGATGTGGGCCGCGACGTGCACCTCGAGCCTGCCGTCCGTCGCGGTGCCGCCCGCGATCAGATCGAGCAGCCGCGGGGAGCAGTTCTTCACCCTGATCTCGGGGTGGTCGGTGAGCACGAGCCCCTGTCCCTGCGCGTGGATCGTCACCTGGTCCCCGGTGGTGACCCGGCTCAGGTCCTCTTCGCGCATGTCGACGAGCACGTAGGCGTGCTGGCCGATCACGAACCCCTCCGCTCCCGCCGCCGGCCCTGAGGCGACGACGAGCCGGTTGCCGATGCAGCTCAGGTACTGCAGCGCGAAGTTGGCGGCCTGGTCGGTGTGACGGACCGACAGCCCAGGCTCGACGTGATCCCCGGCGTGCCCGGTGGCGCGGTCACCGCAGTGCACGCCGAGCGTCACCCCGCCCATGCCGGGCAGCACGAACGGCGTGCCGTCCGGGTCGACTCGGAACGCGTGGCGGTCGCCGAGCGGCGGCCAGACCTCGCCGGCGAGGATCTGCGTGACCAGCCGGCCGACGTTGCTCTCGACGTTCATTCGCCTGCCTCCGCGGCCGGCCGCGCGCCGAAGCGGAACCCGCGCACGCGGATCGCCGGTGCCGACACGCAGCCGTTCCACACGTTCGGCACCGCCTGGCTGATCAGGCGGTCGCCGATGCCGTCGGTCCGGGCGAGCGCCCCCAGCACGCTCTCGGTGAACCGCCCACCCGCCACCGGAGTGGACAGCGCGCCGTCCTTGATCAGGAAGCATGCATCCCGCGTCGTGCCGAGCACCGTCCCGGTCTCAGCGTCAACGAGCCGGTTGTACCAGAGCCGCTGTATGTAGACGCCGCGCTCGACCCCGGCGATGAGCGCGTCCTCGGCGTCGTCTCCCGCCGTCATCACGAGGTTCGCCGCCTCGGGCTCGGGTGACTGCTCGCGGGCGATGTGGGCGTGGCCGGTCGAGCGGCCGTGGGTCGCCCCGGCGGTCGCACGGTCGCTCACCGCCGCGCCGGCCCGGCCGCCGTCGAGCATCGCCACCCGCTGCTTCGCGGTGCCCTCGAGGTCGAACGGGAACGGCAGCCCGACGTCGGCCAGGGCGTCGTCGGCCACCGTCACGGACCCGTCGGCGAGCATCGCCCCCGGCGCGGTGGCGAGCGCACCGATGCCCGCCTGGAGCGCCGGGGCGGTGAAGCCGAAGGACGGCACGAACCCGACAAGCTCGCCGCTGGCGAGGCCGCCGAAGACGACGTCGGTACTCCCGTCGGGCAGAGGCACGGGCTCCCCGGCACCGCTGATCCGGGTGAGCGAGTCCTCGGCGCGCGCCTCCACACCGAGCCGGTCTGAGTGGCGCGAGAGGTCGGCCAGATAGGAGGAGAGCGGGCCGACCCGCTGGGTGAGCGAGAACCCGGCCTCGCTCGCGGCCGCGTGTTCCCGGGCACCGGCGCTCGTGGCGACGGCGAGCTCGGTGGCGGCGGTGGTGAGCGTCCCGTTGCAGTCGCCCCCGGCAGCGTTCGCCGAGGCCATCAGGGATGCCGCCAGCCGCGAGCGGGCCGGCCCGTCCCAGGCGGCGGTCTCCTCGCTCCAGAGCGAGAGGCCATTGTGGGGCTGCTGCGAGCCGGCGGGCTCCGGGGGGGAGGCGCCGGCAGAAACTCCGTCGCGCCTGCGCGCGAACTCCGTCGCACGGTCCACGGCCTCGGGCAGGTGCCGCAGGTCGCTCACCGCGACGCGCGCTGCACCCCGGCCGACCACGGCGCGGACCATCACCTGCAGCTCGACGATCGTCTGCGGCTGGTGGATGCGATCGCCCGCAAAGCGGGTGTGGTGGCCGACCCGGCTGGCCAGGAACACGTCGAGGTGGTCAGCGCGGGAGTGGGCGACGGCGCCATCGAGCGCCTCGAGCGCACGATCGGCTCCGACCCAGGGAGCGAGCGTCTCGGCGGCGGCACTCATGCCACACCGATCCGCACGTCGCGCACGAGCGTGGGCGCCGCGCCGTGGGAGAGGAAACCCCACTCCTTCGGCTCGCCCTTGCCGCATGGCATCCCGAAGATCCGGAATTCCTCCGGTCCCGCGACCGCCTCGACCGAGCCCCAGAACTGCGGCGTGACGCCGCCGTAGGAGAAGTCCCGCACGAGGCGAGTGCGGCGTCCACCGCGGACCTCCCAGGCGACCTCGGTGCCGAACTGGAAGGAGAGCCTTCGTGAGTCGATCGACCAGCTGCGGTTGTCGTCGATGTAATACCCGTCGCCCATGCGCTCGAGCAGCTCGTCGGTGGAGCCTTCGCCGGGCTCGAGGAAGACATGGGTGGCGAAGCACAGGGGCAGGAAGCCCCAGCCGTCCGATCGCGCGGCCCCGGTCGATCGTTCGCCGAGACGAGCGGCGCTGTCCCGGCTCGACAGGAAGTTCGTGATCACGCCCTCGGTGATCAGGGGCGTGCGCCTCGCGGGCGTCCCCTCATCGTCGAAGGCGAAGCTGCCCCGGGTTCCGGGCACGGTCGGGTCCGCGGTCACGTTGACCGCGGGCGAGCCATATTGGAGCACGCCGACCGCGTCGGATCCGATGAACGACCGCCCCGCGAAGTTCGCCTCGTCGCCGAGGATGCGATCGAGCTCCAGTGGATGTCCGGTCGATTCATGGACCTGGAGCGCCATCTGGGCGGGACCGATCACCAGCGACCCCGTCCCGGAGGAGACCGTCGGCGCCGTGAGCAGCGCGACCGCCTCGGCGCCGACCCGGGACGCCTGGGAGGGGAGGTCGAGGCCGAGCACGTACTCCCAGCCGGCGGCGCCGGTGTTCCCATGGAAGGAGTTGGGGAAGCTGCGCCGCTGCACGATCCCGTGTCCGGCGGCGTTGCAGAGAACCATCCCACCGGTCTCGACGAAGTGCTGCTCGTTGCGCGATCCCTCGCTGTTGGCGAAGTAGCGATGCTGGCGCTTGGCGTTGATCCCCGCCTGCGCGTGGACGACCCCGGCCTCGGCGAGCGCGGCGCGCAGCGCCTGCTCGACGACCCGCTCACGCTCGGAGGGGTCGACCGCGAACGGGTCGATCTCGACCTCGGTCTGGTATGCGCCGGAGGCGGGTGGGCACGGCGGAAGGTCGACCCGCCCGCGCGGATTGCGGATGTTGTCCGCGGCCGCGCGTGCACCCGCCACGGCGAGGCGCGCCACCCGCCGTCCGTCGTCCTCGCCGGCGAGCGGGATCGAGGCAAAGCCCCAGGCGCCGTCGAGGAGCGCGCGGACACCGATCCCGGCATTGCCCTCAAGGCGCTCGTCCACCGGCCTGCCCGAGACCGCGTAGAGCCGCAGCTCCTCCGTCTCGGACAGGCGCGCATCGGCGAAGCTCGCGCCGAGCGCTCGTGCCTCGTCGATCGCCGCCTCGAGCAGGCCGGCGACGCACTCGAGGCCGCCGGACAGATCGCCCCAGCGGTGCGCGGGGCCGAGCATGATGGCGACCGGTTCAGACACCGGCGACCTCGGCGACCTCTGAGAGCGCGACCCAGCGGCGCTCGCGCGCGGCGCGCTCGAACGCGTTGATCGTCCGCTGAACGAGCGCTCCCTGGGCGAAGTCACCCTGGTTGGCCTCGCCGCCGGACAGGATCTCGTCGGCGAAGTCCCTGATCAGGTTCGAGTAGAACAGCGAGGGCCACGCCTCGCGGCTCGTGCCCCCAGACGGGAAATAGCTCTCGGGGACCTCGCGCTCCACGAACTCGACCGACCCCTTGGTCGCGGTGTGGATCGTCTGACAGATGCCGCGCTCCTCGACCAGGCGGACGATGACCGCCCCCTCCGAGCCGTAGATCCGCGCCTCGATCCCCGGGTAGTTGCCGACGGTCACGTAGGAGGACTGGATCGAGGCCATGGCCGGCGACTCGAACTCGCAGATCCACATGTCGCCGTCGTCGATGTTCATCCGCTCCATGCGCCCGGTGGCGCGCACGACGCGCTCGGGCACGAAGTTGCGCATCGTGCCGACGACGTTGGTGAGCGGGCTGCCCACCCACCAGTGCATGATGTCGATGATCGGCGCGCCGTAGCCCTCGATCGAGGAGATGGCGATCTCCCCGTCGACACTCGGCTCCTCGGCCTGGCGCAGGGGTGTGGACGGGTCGATCCACTGGCTGTTCTGCTCGAAGCCGTTGAACATGTACGGCTCGCCGACGAAGCCGTCGTCGATCAGGTCCTTGGCGTACTGGATTGCCGGCGAGTAGCGGAAGGTGAAGCCGAGCTTCGTCTTCAGGCCGTTGGCGGCGGCCAGGTCGGCAGCCCGCCGGGTCTCCCGTGCGTCGTGGTGGACCGGCTTCTCGCACAGAACGTGCTTGCCGGCCTCGAGCGCCGCCATCGAGAGCTCGAAGTGCGCGTCGTTGCCGGTGGCGACGTCAAGCACGTCGATCGAGGGCTCGTCCAGGACCTCGCGGATGTCGTCGGTGGCCAGCGGGATGGAGAACTGCTCGGCCATCGCCTGCGCAGCCCCGCGGTCGATGTCCACGAGCGCAGCGACCTTGACGCGCGGGTCTCGCAGCCACCCGGGGATGTGGGCGCGCTCCGACCAGCGGCCCGCCCCGGCGACTGCGACGGTGAGCTCGTTGGATGTCATGGTTGGGTTACCTCTCTCATTGGGAATCGGGCGGCATCAGTGCCGGCTCAGACGGACACGGGGGTCGACGAGCGTGTAGGTGACGTCGACGATGAAGTTCATGAGGACGACGAACACGGCCGCAACGAGGACCGTGCCGGTGATCATCGGGATGTCGAGCGTCGAGATCGCGTTGTAGGCGAGCTGCCCGACCCCGGGGAGGCCGAACACCGACTCGATGATCAGCACCCCGCCCAGGAAGTAGCCGAGGTCCATCCCGAGCATCGTGATCACGGGGGTGAGCACGTGACGCAGCGCGTGGCGCAGGATGATCGTGCGCTCCGGCATCCCCTTGAGCCGGGCGAACTCGATGAACGGCGAGTTCAGGACCCCGAGCATCGTGGTGCGCACCATGCGCGCGTAGAACGCCGCGCCGCCCACGCCGAGGGTGAAGCTCGGCAGCACCAGGTACCAGACGAGCGGGTGACCGGTTCCGCTCAGCGGGAACAGCGAGAGCTTGTAGGAGAGGTAGTACAGGAGCATCAGACCGAGCCAGAACGGCGGCGCGGAGAGCCCGACGAGCGCGACCAGGTTGAGCCCGCGGTCGAGGAACCCGCGCGGGCGGTAGGCGGCGATGATCCCGGCGGGGACGCCGAGCACGATCTCCCACAGCACGCCCCCGATGGCGAGCTGGATCGTGATCGGCAGCGCCGAGGCGATCTCCCCGCTCACCGACCGGCCCTGGAGCGCGAACGAGACGCCGAGGTTGCCGTGCAGCAGCCGGGAGAGGTAGCTCAGGTACTGCGAGGTGACCGAGCGGTCGAGCCCGAGCTGGCGGGCGATGTTGTTGACCGCCTGCGGGCTCGCGTTCGGTCCCGCGACGAGCCGGGCCGGGTTGCCCGGGACGATGTTCGAGAACAGGAACGCGAGCGTCACCACGCCGAGTACGACGAGCACCATCTGGGCGACGCGGCGGACCAGCCACCAGCTCATGAGCCGCGCTCCCCCGTCGCCCGCTGCACCGGGTCGAGCAGGTCGGTCAGCCAGTCGCCCGCGAGGTTGAACGCGAGCACGGTGAGGATCAGGCACACACCGGGCACGATCAGCAGCCACGGCGCGCTCTGGAAGTACTGCTGGCCCTGCGAGATCATCTGGCCCCACGAGGCCTGGGGCAGCGGCACCCCGATTCCGAGGTAGGAGAGCGAGGCCTCGATCATGATCGAGGAGGCGATCCCCAGCGTGCCGTAGACGATGATCGCCGGGGCGAGGTGGGGCAGGATGTGGCGGCGCAGAATCGTGACGTCGGGGGTGCCGAGCGTCTTGGCGGCGGTGACGAACTCGCGCTCCTTGAGTGAGAGCACGAGCCCGCGCACGATGCGCGCGAGGTAGGTCCAGTACCCGAACGCGATCACCAGCACGACGTTCTGCGTACTCGGACCGGTGACGGCGATCAGCGCGATGCAGAACAGCAGCAGCGGAAACGAGAGCACGATGTCGGTGAAGCGCATCAGCACCGAGTCGACGATCCCGCCCATGTAACCGGCGACGGTCCCGATGGCGACGCCGATCACCGAGGCCAGCCCGGTGGCGACGACGCCGACGAGCAGCGAGACCCGCGCGCCGAAGATCAGACGCGAGAGCACGTCACGGCCGTTGGGATCGGTGCCGAGCAGGAAGCCTCGATGGCCCGGCGAGATCGGGGCGCCTCTTGCCGTGAGCCCATCGGAGTAGGCGTGCAGCGGGTTGTGGGGAGCGAGCAGCGGGGCGAAGACCGCGACGATCGCGAGCACGAGCACGATCACCACCGACACGAACGCGACCGGGTTGGCTCTGAGGCTCTGCCACGCGATGCGGAGGAAGTGCGGGTCCGAGACGGCGACCGGCTCGGCGGAGACCGGCTCCATCGCCGGGGTCGCGAGGATCGGCCCGCTCATCGCGACGCTCCCTCGACGGCTTTGGTTTCGGTCGGGCTCCCGGTGTGGTCAGGGGCGAGGTGGCAGGCCGCCAGCTGACCGGGTTGCTTGCGGCGGAGGTCGGGCCGGAGGGTGCGGCACTGCGCTTCGGCGACCGGGCAGCGCGGATGGAACGCGCAGCCCGCGGGCGGTGCCGGCGGGATCCGGCGGCTCGCCGGAGAGCGCGGGGCGCGGACCCTGGCGGCCGGTCGAGACCTCGGGGATCGCGGCGATCAGCGCCCTGGTGTAGGGGTGCTGCGGGTTGCCGAACACCTCCGCCGAGGTGCCGTACTCGACGATCCGGCCCAGATACATGATCGCGACGCGGTCGGCGAGGAAGCGCAGCGTCGACAGGTCGTGGGAGATGAACAGGTAACTGATCCGCGAGTCCGCCTGGATGTCCTTGAGCAGGTTGAGGATCTGGGCGCGGATCGAGACGTCGAGCGCGGCCACCGCCTCATCGCAGACGATCACCTCGGGTTTGACGGCGAGCGCGCGGGCGATCGACACCCGCTGGCGCTGGCCGCCGGAGAGCTGGGCCGGGAAGCGCGTGAGCAGCGAGGCGGGTAGGTTCACGCGCTCCAGCAACTCGGTGGCCTGCGCGCGGTGCTCGGCCCGCGCGACGCCGCGTACCGACAGCCCTTCGCCGATCGCCTTGAGCACGTTCATGCGCGGATCGAGCGAGTCGTAGGGGTCCTGGTAGACCATCTGCATCCGGCGCCGGTAGGCACGCAGCGCCGAGCCCTTGAGCGCGACCGCGTCGGTGCCGCCGACGCGCATCGCGCCGGACGTCGGCCGGTGGATCTGGACGAGCGCCCGCGCGATCGTGCTCTTGCCCGAGCCCGACTCGCCGGCGACGCCGAGCGTCTCCCCGCGCCCGAGCGTGAACGAGACGCCGTCAACGGCTTTGGTGAGGCGTGTCCCGCGCAGCCCGCGGCGGGAGGTGAAGTGGACCTTCAGCTCGCTGACCTCGACGGCCGGGACTTCGGAGGGGGTCGGCGCCGCCGCGCTGGTCACGACACCATCTCCCGGGCGGCCGCGGAGGATTGGGAGGACCACCACTGGGGATCGGCGGTCGCGTGGCACGCCGCGCGATGGCTCGGATCGTCGTGCGCACGGAGCTCGGGTTCGGTCGTCCTGCAGACCTCACGCGCGATCGAGCAGCGGGGCGCGAACGGACAGCCGCGGACAGCGGCGCCACCGATCGGCGGGCTGCCCGGGATCGAGGGCAGGCGATCGGGCAGCGCGCCGCGGATCGCCGGGACAGAGGCGAGCAGCGCGCGGGTGTAGGGATGCTCGGGCCGGGCGATCAGCTGCTCGGTCGCGCCCGACTCGACGATCCGACCGGCGTACATGACGATCAACCGCTCGCAGAAGCCGGCGACGACCCCGAGGTCGTGACTGATCAGAAGAACGCTCGAGCCGTGGTCGGCGGACATCTGCTCGAGCAGGCTCAGCACCTGCGCCTGGATCGTGACATCGAGCGCGGTGGTCGGCTCGTCGGCGATCAGCAACTTCGGGTCGCAGCTGACCGCGATGGCGAGCGCGACGCGCTGGCGCATGCCGCCGGAGAGCACCGCGGGATACTGGGTGAGCGCGCGCGCCGGGTCCGGGATGCCGACCGCATGCAGCAGCTCCTGCGCCCGCGTCTTTGCCTCGGCGCGACCGAGATGCCGGTGGTAGCGCAGCATCTCGGTCATCTGACGGCCGATCCGCATCAGCGGGTCGAGGCTCGACAGCGGGTCCTGCGTGATCATCGCCAGCGAGGTGCCCCGCCACTCGGTCGGCCGCCGGCGGCCGGCAAGGTCATCTCCCTCGAGCAGCACCCGGCCGGCCACCGTGCCCGGTCGGGGTACGAGCTGCATCATCGCCCGTGCGGTCATCGACTTGCCCGATCCCGACTCGCCGACCAGGCCGAGGCGCTCTCCGTGCGCGATCTCGAATGAGACGTCGCGCACGACCTTCCCGTCCCCCTCGGTGGTCGGGAAGGTCACCGCGAGCTCCTCGACCGCGACGACGGGGCCGCCGGAGGTGGCGGTCCCCGTCATGTGTGGCCGGGTGTCAGCCACCGAGGCCGCCGCCGCTCGAGCCCGAGCCGCCCTTGGTCAGCCAGTAGTGGTCGATCATCAGGTCCCAGATCGGGTTGGCGAAGAACCCCCCGACCCTTGCCCCGCGCACCTCGGTCACCGACCCGTAGTAGAGCGGGACGATCGGGTTGTCGGCGAGCATCGCCTTGCTCGCCTCGACATAGTCCGACGTTGCGTTGGCCGGGTCCGCCTGACCCTTGAGGACGAGGTTGTCGACCTTCTTGTTGCAGTAGAACGCGTAGTTCTGACCGCCAGGGATCGCTGCCGCACACGACAGCAACGCGTTGAAGAAGTCGCTCCCGTCCGGATAGTCCGCCACCCAGAAGGTGAGCGTCATCGGCGCCTTGCCGGGCGTGCCGGCGAGCGAGAAGAAGGCGCTCTCCTGGATCGGGTCGACCTTCAGCTTGATCCCGATCGCACCCAGCTGCTGCTGGACCTGCGGGTCGAGGTTGGTCCACGGCTCGGTGTTCCAGCTGTACAGCGTTGTCGAGAAGCCGTGGGGATATCCCGCCTTGGCGAGCAGTTGCTTGGCCTTGGCCACGTTGAGCTGGTGGGTGAGCTGCTGCGGACTCCAGCCGACGACCCCCTTGGGGATGAACGCGTTGGCCGGCGTGCCCTGTCCGTTGACGACCTTCAGCAGGAAGTTGCGGTTGATCGCGTAGGAGACCGCCTCACGCACGAGCGGGTTGTTGAACGGCTTGATGTGCGTGTTCATGGTGAGGAAGTACGTCGACAGACTCACCCGGTGGATGATCTGCTTCTGCAGTGACTTGTTGTTGACCACGTTCAGGTAGTCAGAGTTCGGAAGCGGATCGCCCATCAGGTCGATCTGGTTCTTCTGCAGCTCCAGCAGCTGCACCTGGGGAGTGACACCGAGGTGCTCGGTGACGCCGTCGACATGCGGCAGCGACCTGTCCCAGTAGTGCGGGTTGCGCTTGACGACGATCGAGCGGCCCGGTGAGAACGACACGAAAGTGAACGGTCCTGATCCGAGGGGGCGCTTGGCCTGTTGCGCGCCGGTGCCGGTGGGGATCACCGAGGCCTGCGGCATCGCCAGGACGTACTTGAACGCGTTATCAGGCTGGGTGAGGGTGATCTGCAGTGAGTGCGCGTTCAGCGCCTTGATCCCTGACACGGAGCCGACCGGGTGCTTGGAGAACGCCGCGCAGCCCTTGACCGGATCCCAGAAGCTCACCACCGGTGACTTGGTCGCGGGATTGCAGATGCGAGAGAAGGTGTAGACGAAGTCCTGGGCGGTGACCGGCTTGCCGTTGGCGAAGGTCATGCCGCCGCGGATCGGAATCGTGTACCGCTTGCCGCCGTCGCTGACCGTCGGCATCGCCGATGCGGCCTGGGCGAACAGGTTCGTCGTGTCGGTGTTGTAGTCGTACAACCGGTTGAACAGCATCTCCATGTTGTCCCAGCAGGTCGCGTCGTAGCAGACCTGCGGATCGAACGTGTCAGGGTCAGACTGGAACGCCATCACCATCTGACCGCCCTTGGCCGGCGATCCGGACGACGCCGCGTTGGTGGAGGAGGTGCTGCCTCCGCCGCCCCCGTTGCCGCCCGAACCGCCACCGGAGCCGCCACACGCGGCCACTGCGCACGTCACGGCGACCGACGCCGCGACCCATCCGAGTCTTCTCATTTCCTCTCCTCACGCCGCGCTTCGTCGATTGTCGACAAACGCCAAGCGACAAATTAGTCCCTCGGTTTGGGGAAGTCAAGACGCGGGCACGGGGGTCGGCAGTCGACGGCCGGTCTGCGGCGGCTCGGCCAGGCGCTGCGGGTCGTCAACGTGGGAGCGGTCCAGGCCTCGCGTCGCGTCGCTGACTCCATCAGGCGCTGTGCCCCGGTCAGTAGCCGGCGGCGCGGTCGTAGACGTTACGGCGCGGGCGCCCGTCCAGATACCGGGTGAGGTTGTCGAGGAACAGCTCAACGAGCACCTCGTTCTCCTCGGCGAGGGTGGAGGCGGAGTGCGGCGAGATGATCACGTTGTCGAGGTCCCACAACGGGCTGTCCTCGGGCAGCGGCTCCTGCTCGAACACGTCGAGGCAGGCCCCGGCGAGGCGGCCCTCGGTGAGCGCGGTGATCAGCGCGGCCTCGTCGATCACCGGCCCGCGGCCGACGTTGACGACGACCGCGTGGGCCGGCAGCGCCGCAAGCTCCGCGGCGCCGACCATGTGACGCGTCTGCTCGGTGAGCGGAGAGGCGATCACGAGCACGTCGGTCTCGGCGAGGGCGGCGTGGAGCTCGTCTCCGCCGATCATGCGGGTGACGCCCCCCGGGAGCCCCGGCGGGATGCGGCGCGCGAGGCCCCACACCTCGACCCCGAGCGCAGCGAAGCTCTCCGCCACGCGCCGGCCGATGCCGCCGAGCCCCAGGACGAGCGCGCGGCGGCCCGCGAGGCGGTGCGTGGCGTACTTCTCCCAATGGCGACGCGCCTTCCACTCGGTGAGCGTCGGCATCCCTTTGACGAAGTACAGAGCGCCGAGCAGCGCGAATTCGGCGAGCGGGACGGCGTGGGTGCCGGCGGCGGTGCACACCTCGATGTCGGAGCGATCCAACCCGATCCTGGTCACGTAGCCGCCGACGCCGGCGCTCGTGGCCTGGATCAAGCGCAGGCGGGGGCAGCGCTCGGCGATCGTCTCCGGCGAGTGCCAGTCGAAGTCGAACATCACCTCCGCTGCGGCGGTGATCGCCCGCCACCGTTCCTGGCCGGCGGCGCTGAGCGCGGGCGGCTCGCCGCCGTGATCGCACGGATAGCCGGGCACCGGGAGCAGGGTGGGCTCGTAGACGACATGTGCCCGCGGCTCGGCGGCGGCGATCCGCTCCGCGAGCTCCGGCTCGATGTAGGAGGCGATCACCACCTCACAGGGTGTGGAACGGCTCATGCGGCCACCAGATCCTGGAGAGCGGCGAGAGTCGCGGCGGTGCTGAGCGCCGAGTCAACCGCGAGATGCCGCGGCTCCTCCTCCCCACGCACGACCGCGTGGATGTGCCGCAAAGCGGCAGTGAACGACCGGGCATCGCGAGTCGGGTGCTCGAGGACCGGCTCCGCTCCCGGGCGATGGATCTCCAGCCGGTCACCGGGAGCGGGGTGAAACGGATTGGTCAGGTGCAGGCGCCCGCCCTCCCCGAGCAGGCGCGTGAAGGTGTCGTACGGGCGCTCGAAGCCGCAGGTGAGCACGAGCCGCTGGTCGCCGTGGCTGACGACGGCGGTCACGTCGACCTCGACCTCGCCCTCCACCCGTCCCTCGAGCGACAGCGGACCGCCGACGGGCCCGAGCAGCTCGTGGCCGAGCCGGATCGGATAGCAGCCGACGTCCGCCAACGCTCCGCCGCCGAGCTCTGCCGAGAGCCGGATGTCATCGGTGGCGCCCAGCGCGAAGTGGAACGCGCTGTGGATCTCCCGCAACCTCCCGATCGCACCCTCGGCGATCAGCTCCAGCACCCGCGCGTGCTGGGCCTGGAAGGGGAACACGAACGCCTCCCAGAGCGGCGCCTCGGGATGGGATCGCGCGGTGGCGATCACCGTCTCGGTCTCCCCCAGACTCGCGCAGAGCGGCTTCTCACAGAGGATGTGCTTGCCCGCGTACAGCGCCTCGAGCGTCCACTGGGCATGGAGCGAGTTCGGCAGCGGGATGTAGACGGCGTCGATGTCCGCATCGGCGAGCACCGCCCGGTAGTCGTCGACAGCGCGCTCGACGCCCTCGGCGTGGGCGAACGCCTGCGCGCGCGCAAGGTCCCGGCTGGCGACGACCGCGGCCACCCCGTCACCGCTCTCCCGCAGACCGGGCATGAACTGGCCGCGCGCGATGTTCGCCGCCCCGAGGATCCCCCATCGCGTCCGCCGTCCACTGCTCATCGTCCGTCCTCCTGCTCGCGAGTTGTCGACAATCGACCCTATCCGACGCTTCGCTGCGGCGCTCGGCCGGCGCACGCGATCCAGGCGCTCACGATGCCACGTCCGCGAGTTTTCGCCTCGCCCGCACCAACTGGCGCTCGACGGTCCGCGGTGAATCTCCGGTCACGCCGGCCATCTCGGAGTAGCTGAAGCCGAGACCCTGGAGCCAGACCAACCGCCGCTGGCGCTCGGGCAGGCGGTCGACTGCGCCGAGGCGCACCCGGCTGTCCGCGAGCGTGTCGATCAGGTCGGGCACGCGGCCGGGATCGTCGTCAAGCAGTTCGAGCGGCCGTTCGCGGTCGCGGAGATCCATCAGCCGCAGCGCCTCACGCCCGGCCACCCGCACCAGCCAGGACGCGGCCGTCTGGCGGCGCACGTGCGAGCGGTTGCGCACGAGCCGCATCCAGGCCACCTGACATGCGTCCTCGACGACCGCGTCAGGCGCGGTGAGACGGAGGTGGACCAGGCGCCGCACGCGGACGGACTGCGCCGCGTACAGGTCCGCGACCTCCTGCAGCGTCTCGACGCACTCCGGATCGGTTCCTGCCGCGGCCGCGCTCATGAGCACTCCCATCTCCAATTGAGTCAATTTATTTGCAAAGAAGCCTAACCGAATGTGGTTCTATCAGATCGTCGTGACAGCATTCAATTGGCTCAATTAGAAAAGGAGCGGCGATGGCACTCGGATCGATCGCAGTGACCGCACACCCAGACCTCACCGGGCTGCCGGGAAGCAACGTGCTGCAGCAACTTGTCAACGGCGCTGAGGCGTGGGCGTTGTCGATCGCGCTGCTCGGAGCGTTCGTCGGCGCCGGCATGTGGGCGATCGCGTCGCACAGCCACAACCACCACTACGCCGCCCGCGGGCGGATGGCCGCGCTCGTGTCCGGCGCCGCCGCGCTCGTCATCGGAGCCGCGCCGGGCCTCATCAACTTCTTCCAGCACCTCGGGACGACGGCGCACTGATGGGCCTCCCCCAGCTCCCCTCCATCGGCAGCTGGTTTGCCGGCAGCGCGATCAAGGCGATGCTGTCGGCGATCAGCTCCGCAGTCGACGGCGCCGCGGCCGACGCGCTTCGGCTCACCGGGTCGCTGCTCGGCTCCACGACGAGCCCCGGGCTGCTGAGCACCTGGTTCTCCGCGACGTACTGGCGGGTCGCCGCGCTCTCCGCGCTGCTCACGGTGCCGTTCCTGTTCGCCGCCGCGGTTCACGCGCTTGTGCGCTCTGATCTCGCGCTGCTCGGACGCGCCGCGTTCGGCTATCTGCCGCTCGCGGTGGTCGGCGTGACCATCGCCGCCCCGCTGACCACGCTGCTGCTCTCGGCGACCGACGAGATGTGCACCGTCGTGGCGAGCGCCGCGGGTCATAGCGACGGCACCGCGCTCGCCCGCGCCGCGGCGGCCGTGGCCGGCTTGTCCGCCGTGAGCGGCAGCCCGATGCTTGGCTTCTTCATCGGGCTGCTTGCCGTCGGGGCCACGATCGGGCTCTGGATCGAACTGCTGATCCGCGCCGCTGCGGTCGATGTGATCGTCCTGATGCTGCCGCTGTTCTTCGCGGCGATGGTATGGCCCGCGCGGCGCGTCTGGGCAATCCGGGCGATCGAGACGCTGATCGCCCTGATCCTCTCCAAGTTCGCCATCGTCGCGGTGCTGACACTGGGCGGGGCGGCGTTCGGCGCTGGTTCCTCGGGACTCAGCGCCTCGCTTGTCGGCGCCACGCTGATCGTGCTCGCGGTGCTCTCACCCTGGGCGCTGCTGCGGCTGCTGCCCCTGCACGAGGTGGCCGCGGCCGCCGCGGGTGGCCTCAGCCAGGGGCCGGGCGCCGCCTTTCGCGGAGCGGGAGGCATGGTCTATGAGGCGGTCCGCGGACCCGCCGCGCAGTCCGAGGACGCCGACGGACTCGGCACCGAGGACGAGAGCGCCGAGATCCTCGCCCGGACAGGGGCGCTCGGGATGCGGAGCCCCCGGACCGCTTCACCGGAGTTCGGTCACGAGACGGCGGAGGGGCTGCCGGCCGTCTCAGGCGCGGGGCGCCCGGCCGCCCACCTCACAGGCGACGCCCCCGATGGGGATGGGTCGACGGAGGTCCAGGCTCGGCCCGCGGCCGTCGCCACCCGGGCCGGAGACGACCGGCCACCGCTCGACGAGATGTTCGGAGACGTCACATGGGAGGGGTTCGTGATCGGTGAGGAGGGCGGCGAGGTGATGGAGCCGCCGCGCTTCGCCCGGCCCGGGCCTGAGCGCAGCGACGGCGGAGGACGGTCGTGAGCATCACCGAACAGCGCCGGGTCGGCTACTCGTTCGGGCCCCTGGAGCGCCGGGGCCTGCTCGGCGACGTCGGCGCGGGACGGGTCACCGTGCTCACGCTCGGAGCGATCGTGGCGGTTGCGCTGCTCGACCGCGCGCCGTCGGCCGGCGGGGCGCTCGGTGGGCTCGGCGCCTGCGTGCTCGCAGCCGCGGCGACATTCGCGCCGGTCGCCGGCCGGACGCTCGAGCAGTGGCTCCCCGTGATGGTCGCCTTCTCGGCGCGACGCCTGCGCCGCTCGGATCGCTTCCATTCCCCCGCCCCGGGCAACGGTCGCGTCGTCGAGCTGCTCGGTACGCGGAGCCCGCGCTGGACGGCGGCCGAGAGCGCGCCGCCCGATCAGCTGCGCGGGGTACGCATCCTCACCGCGTCCCACCGCGACCACTCGCTCGGGGCGCTGTCGGAACGCGGCGGCCGTCGGCTGACCGCGGTGCTTGCCTGTCGGGTCGGCGCATTCACGCTGCTCGACCACGAGGCGCAGGAGCGGCGGCTCGCGCGCTGGGGACTCGTCCTTGCGGGCGCCGGCGGAGGACCGATTCGCAGGCTGCAGTGGATCGAGCGAACGGCGCCCGCCCAGGGCGATGAGCTCGCGCGGTGGATGCACGCCGAGCGTGACCCGTCGGTCCCACGCGGGGCGGCGATGCTCGAGTCCTACCTCGAGCTGATCTCGACGAGCACGCGGGTCGCCCAGGAGCACGAGGTTCTGCTCGCGGTACAGGTCGACGCAGGCCGCGTCCGCGAGCGCGGCGGCGACGCGGTCGTGAGGGCGCTGGTCGAGAGCACCGAGCGGGTTGCCCAGGGGCTTGAGGCGGCCGAGGTCACCGTGCTCGGCGCGCTCGGCCCCGAGCCGATCGCGCGGACGCTGCGGACCGCCTACGACCCATACTGTCGCGGAGAGCTGACGGCGCTCGAGGGCACCGATCCCGAGCGCGACGGACCCGAGGAGGGGAGCGCCTGGCCGCTCGCCACCCGGGAGCGATGGGATCACTACGAGTCCGACGGTGCGCTCCACGCCACGTACTGGATCAGCGGCTGGCCGCGGGTCGAGGTCTCCCCCGTGTTCATGGACTCGCTGCTCGGACGCTCGAGCGCGGTGCGCACCGTCGCGGTGAGCTTCGAGCCGATCGCGATCGAGCGCTCGACCCGTGAGGTCGAGGCGGCGGTGACCCGTGACCGCGCCGACCGTGAGTTGCGCGCACGGTTCGGCCAGTCTGAGACGGCGCGCCAGCGCCAGGCAGCCGAGGCGACGAGGCGACGGGAGGCCGAACTCGCCGCCGGCCACGGCGAGGTGCGACTCAGCGGCTTCGTGACCGTGTCCGGGCGAGACCAGGACGAGCTGCGCCAGAGCTGCGCGGACGTCGTCGAGCAGGGCGCCCGCGCCCGCCTCGAGCTCCGCCGCCTGTATGGGCAACAGGCGGACGCATTCACGTTCACGCTGCCGCTCTGCCGGGGATTGCGATGAGTGGGCGTGGGGCCGTGCGGCCCGGACACCGCTGCACCACCCGCCATGCCCAGGCGATCTATCCATTCCTGGCGGCCGGTGGGCTCGGCGGACGCGGCGTGTTCGTCGGTCGTGACTCCGGAGGCGCGGCATTCTGCTTCGACCCCTGGGCCCTGTACCGCGAGGGCGTGCTCGACGACCCGAACGTCATCGTGCTCGGCACGCTCGGACAGGGCAAGAGCGCGCTCGTCAAGACGCTCGTATGGCGGATGCTGCTGTTCGGCCGCCGCGCGTTCGTGCTCGATGTCAAACGCGAGTACGGCCCGCTCTGCGACGCGGCCGGCGTCCGGCCCCTGTCGCTGGTGCCGGGCGGAGGCGTGCGCCTGAATCCGCTCGCCGCACGGCCGGAGGAGCACGCCCAGCTCGAGTTGCTGCGGGCGGTGACCGTGACGGCGCTCGCCGGTCCCCTCACCCAGCTCGAGGCGGGCGCGCTGCGCGAGGCGCTGCGGGTCGTGCGCGACCGCGGCAGAGCCGAGCCGACGCTGCCCGAGGTCGCCGGCGCCCTGTTCACGCCGACGACCGAGATGGCGGATCGGCTGCGGACATCACCCAACGCGCTCGCCGCCGACTGCCGGCGCGCGGCGCTCGCGCTCCAGGACCTCTGCGAGGGACCGCTGCGAGGGATGTTCGACGGCCCGACGACCCCTGGGCTCGAGCTCGACGCTTCACTGGTCGTGCTCGATCTCCACGCGGTCCGGGACTCGCCGGCGGTCGGCATCCTGATGGCCTGCGCGACCGCGTGGATCAGCGCGCTGCTCGCCCGCACCGCCGGGCGGCCGGGGCGGGACCGGCTGGTCAACGTGGCCGACGAGTCGTGGAAGATCGTGCAGCACGCCGGCCTGGGCGAGTGGTTCCAAGCGAACTTCAAACTCGCGCGCCAGTTCGGCGTGATGAACCTCGTCGTGCTGCACAAGCTCGCCGACCTGCAGGGCGCGGGCGATGCCGGGTCTCGGGCGGCTCGGATCGCAGAGGGCCTCGTCGCCGACGCCTCGACGCGCGTGGTCTATCACCAGGATGAGAGCCAGATCGAGCTCACGCGCTCGCTGCTCGGCCTCTCGCGCAGCGAGGGCCGTCTGATCTCGAGGCTCGGCACGGGCCGCGCGCTGTGGCGGGTCGGGAGCCGGTCGTTCGTCGTCACCCATCAGCGTTCGGCGATCGAGGCCGAGCTGACCGACACCGATTCGGGCATGGACGCGGGTCAGTCGATCGGCGCCGTCCCGCGAAGGATGGGAGGCCGGTGGTGAGCCCGGGCGGCGGGTCGCCATCGGGCTCGGGCTCGGCGGTCTCCGACGGGGTGCTGCTTGGGCTCATCGGCGTGGCGGCCGGCCTGCTCGGCGCGGTGTGGATCTGGGGTGGGCTCGCGGGCGCGCTGTTCGGCGCCGGCTGGCCGCATCTGAGCCTCGCAGGCCTGGCCGCGGTGATCGTGCATCTCCCCGGTCATCTCGGCGATCCGGCAGGCGCCTGGCCGCCGGCCACGCGGCGGCGGCTGCCGGGCGCGAGCGGGGTCTATGGGGCGCTCGCGCTGGTGGTCGCGGCCGGGGGAGCCGCGGCGTTCGGGTTCTCCCGAGCCGGCGCACTCGACGCGCTGCGCGAGGTGTTCGGCGCCGGCGGCGACGGGGCGCGCTGGGCGCGGGGATCGGAGCTCCGCGTCCTGCACGGGCGGCGGTCGGGCTCCGGCGAGGGCGGACGACTGGCGCTCGGGCGGTCGCGCGGGCGACTGCTGCACGCTGAGGCCCGCCACGCGCTCGTCGCGTTCGGGCCGCCACAGTCGGGCAAGTCCGCCGGGCTCGCGGTCCCCGCGCTGCTCGAATGGGACGGCCCGGCGGTCGCCTCGTCGATCAAGACCGACCTGCTCGCGGTCACCGAGGCGCGGCGCCGGGCGCTCGGGCGCGTGTTCGTGTTCGACCCGTTCGCACTCTCGGGGGCGGCCGCTGACACGTGGTCGCCGCTGCGCCAGGCGAGCAGCTGGGACGGCGCGCTCGAGGTGGCGTGGCGACTGGCGTCCGCGGCCGAGCTCGATCACAAGGGCACGGAGGGCGGCGACTTCTGGGCGGTCGCGGCCGAGCAGCGGCTCGCACCCCTGCTCCACGCCGCGGCCCGCACCGGCGCGGGCATGGAGGCCGTGGTGCGCTGGACGTACGGCCAGGGCGGGCGGGAACTCGACGCGGCGATCGCGGAGCTGTCGGGCAGCGCGCGCGACGAGGCAGAGCTGGAGGGGGCACATGCCGCCTACGACGCGGTCCGCTCGTTCGAGTCGCAGGCCGACCGCACGCGCTCCTCGATCGAGGCCACGGCTCAGGGACTGCTGCGGGCCTACCGGTTCGGGCGGGTGCTCCGCTCCGCGCGAGGCTGCGAGATCACCGCCGACCGTCTGCTCGACGAGCGCGCGACGCTCTACCTGATCGGCGACGCGAAGGCCTCCAAGCTGCTGCGGCCGATCTTCCTGGCGCTCCTGTCCGAGGTCGTCGACCGCGCCTACGAGCGCGCCACGCTGGCGGGCGGACGGCTCGCCCTCCCGCTGCTCCTGTGTCTGGACGAGGCCGGCAACGTCGCGCCACTGCCGAACCTCGCCGAGGTGGCCTCGACCGCGCCGAGCCACAACATCCAGCTCGTCTCGATCTTCCACGACCTCGCCCAGGCGCGGAGCCGTTACGGAGGCGCCGCGGAGACGGTCCTCAACAGCCATCGCGCGCGCATGCTGCTGCCGGGAGTCGCCGATCTGGAGACGCTGCGGTACTTCTCGACGCTCGCCGGTGAGGAGGAGGCGTGGGAGGTGACGCGGACCCGCGGCGCGGGCGGCGAGGGTCGGACGACCGGGCGACGGCGGCGGCCGCTGATCGCGCCCGAGGCACTGCGACAGCTCGAGCCCGGCGAGGCGCTGCTCGTCTACGGCCGGGTCCCGCCGGTGCGGCTGAGGCTGCGGATGTGGTTCGCGGATCGCCGGCTGCGGCGGCTCGCCCGAGCAGGCCCGCCGCCCAGCGGCGAGGTGACAGAGACGAGAGGAGGAGCAGATGAGCTGGTCTGACGGTGACGAATGGCCCTCCGACCCCTTCGGCGAGGGCGGACCGGGCGACGAGGGCTGGGATGAGGACGTCCCCCAGCGCTGGCCGCTCACCTGGCGCGGGCTGCTGCCGCGCGAACGGTGGCTGTGGTTCGAGCGGCTGTGGAGCGATGTCTGCACGCTGCGCGAGCGCTATCGGCTCGCCGTCCGCTCGGAATGGTGGGCCGACGAGGTGCAGGTCGAGGTGCTCGCGGCGCTCGCCGCCTGGGTCGAGCGCTACGACACCGGCGAGTGGGACGACCCGCCCGGCAAGCTCTCGCTCCTGTTCGACCTCGAGCGGGTCGCGGCCGCGCTGCGCGAGGGCATCGACCCGTTCCACCCCGACCGCGATCGGATGGCGTTCGTGCGCCATCTCGTCGACATCGGCTGCCAGCCGCCCCCCGGGAAGCGACTCGATGTCGGGTGATGAGCGCCGACGCGATACGGTCCGGTGCGCGGCGTCGAGCACCGAGGCGGGAACGTCGCGCCCGCGGGCGCGGCTCCCTCTCCGGGGGATCCCCGGGGGTCAGACGAGACCTCGTCCAGTGCATCGCGAGCCAATGCGGTGCATCCAGGGAGGCACGTCCAGGCACGCACGACCAGAGCAGTCGGGCTCGGCGCCGCCACGACCGGTCACGCATCGTCGATCATCTGCCGGGTGTACAGCGAGCTCGAGCGCCGCCAGATCGCCGACGCGCTCGCGCGCGCGTTCCTGGATGGTGGGCGTTGGCGGGCCGACGATCTCGCAGAGCGCGGGGCCGGCGTGCTCCAGCCGCGACCCGAGTGGATCGAGCAGCTGTCGTTCGCCACCGTCGCGCTGACGCGGTCGACGCCGACGGTTCACGAGCGCCGGCGCGTCGAGGAGTTCATCGAGAGCTGGCTCGCCGACCGCCCGGAGGCGACGGGGCGTGACGCGCGGGCGCCGCTGGTGATCGCGCTTCTGCAGCCCGATCTCACGCGGCGCGGCGCGGTGCGCGGTCCGGTCATCGCGCGCGGCTGGCCGATCGCGCAGGTCGAACTGGTGGTGGACCTCGCCGACCGCCTGGAACTCGACCTGGGCCAACTCGCCTGGCTGGCGGACGTCCGCGGCCTCGAGCGTCGTGCGCCCGACGAGCGGCTGCGCAACTACCGCTATCGCTGGGTCCCGCGTCGCAGCGGACTGCCGCGGCTGATCGAGGCGCCCAAGCTCCGCCTCAAGGAGGTCCAGCGCTGGATTCTGCGCGAGATCCTCTCCGGGGTTCCCGCGCACGACGCCGCACACGGGTTCACCCGCGGGCGCTCGGCGATCACCCACGCGACGCTGCATTGCGGGCAGCCGGCGGTGCTGGCGCTCGACCTGCGTGACTTCTTCCCGTCGGTGACGGCGAGTCGCGTGTACGGGATCTTCTGCACGCTCGGCTACCCACCGCAGGTCGCCCACGTGCTCACCGGGCTCTGCACGAACGTCGTGTCCGTGACGGCGTGGAATGCGCTGCCGCCAGGCGGCAGTGAGGACGGCGCGCGATTTCGCCTCGGTCGCGCACTCGCCGCGCCTCATCTCCCGCAGGGCGCGCCGACGTCACCGGCGCTCGCCAACCTGGCGGCGTTCGGGCTCGACCGCCGGCTGACCGGACTCGCCGGCGCCTTCGGGCTGCGCTACTCGCGCTACGCCGACGACCTGACGCTGTCGGGCGCCGCGCTCACGGGGCGACGGAGCACGGTGGTGGCCGGGTATGCGGCGAGGATCGCACGAGAGGAGGGGTTCGCACTGCAGCCCCGCAAGTCACGGCTGCGGACCGCGGCGCGGCGGCAGCTCGTCACCGGGGTGGTGGTCAACGCCCACCCCAACCTCGCGCGCGTGGAGTACGACAGGTTGCGGGCGACGCTGCACCGTCTCGCGCTCGACGGACCGCCGGACGAAGCCGGCGCGGTCGACCTCCGCGCCCAATTGCGAGGGCGGGTGGCGTGGGCGCAGTCGCTCAACCCGGGCCGGGGCGCGAAGCTCCGCCGGCTCTACGACCGGATCGACTGGGACCGCGATCACGGCGACGCCGGCGATGGCGCCGGCGTCAGGTGATCGGGCGGATCGGTTCGCCGGGCCCGCGGCGGGCGGGCCCGGCGTGATGAGCGATCAGGCGATCGCGGGCTGCGCGACCGTGAGCTCGATCCTTGGCGTCTCGCCGCCGGTCCCGACGTCGGCGGCGACCACGTGGTCGCCCTCGTCGAGCCGGCCCTCGAGGATCGCCCGGGTGAGCTCCCGCTCGAGCGTGCGGCGGACGTGACGCCGCAGCGGACGCGCTCCGAACTCGGCGTCGAACCCCTCGGCCGCGAGCCGGGCGATGAGCTCCGGGGCGACCTCGAGCGTGACGCCACGCTCGTCCGACAGCCGCTGGGCGATCGAGGCGACGATCAGTCCGCCGATCTCCTCGATCTGGCTCTCGCTGAGCGCCTGGAAAACGACGAGCTCGTCGATCCGATTGAGGAACTCCGGCAGGAACACCCGCTTGGCGGCCGCGAGCATCCCCTCACCCGCACGTTGCGCTTCGGCGACTCCGTCGGTGGCCGGGGCGAACCCGAGCGGCCGCTTGGCCTCGCCGGCGCCGAGGTTGGAGGTCATGACGATCACGGTGTTCGTGAAGTCGACCGTCCTGCCCTCGCCGTCGGTGAGACGGCCATCATCGAGCACCTGCAGCAGCACGTTCCAGACCTCGGGATGCGCCTTCTCGATCTCGTCGAGCAGCACCACCGAGTACGGGCGGCGGCGGACCGGCTCGGTGAGCTGGCCACCATCGCCGTAGCCGACGTAGCCGGGAGGCGAGCCGATCAGACGCGCGACGGTATGCGGCTCGCGGTACTCGGACATGTCGATGCGAACGAGTGACTTCTCGGTTGCGAACAGCCGCTCCGAGAGCGCCTTGACGAGCTCGGTCTTGCCGACCCCGGTCGGGCCGAGGAACAGGAACGACCCGAGCGGCCGGTCCGGCTCGGCGAGTCCGGCGCGGGCGTGGCGGATCGTCTCGGCGACCGCCGCGACGGCCGTGTCCTGGCCGATCACGCGGAGGTGCAGATCGTCCTCCAGCGAGCCGAGCCGCTCGAGCTCGGCGGCCACCAGCTCACCGACCGGGATGCCGGTGCGGGACGCCACGACCTCCGCGATCTGCTGCTCACCGACGATCAGCGCCGCATCCTCACGCTCGGCGACCTCGGCCGGCCGGTTGTCCAGCTCGGCCTGCAGCCGCTCGATGCGCTGCTTGATCTCGCCCGCCTCCTCGTATGCCTCGGCGTCGACGGCCGCCTGCTTCTCGGCCGACAGGTGCTCGATCTCGGTCCGGATCCGGTCGGTCTCCGACCGCCCCACGGTGCCGACCGACAGCCGCAGCCGCGCCGACGCCTGGTCGATCAGATCGATCGCCTTGTCGGGCAGGCGGTACTCGCTGATGTAACGGTCAGACAGCCGGGCCGCGGCCTCGATCGCCTCGTCGGCGATCTCAACGTGATGATGGTCCTCGTACTGCGAACGCAGCCCGCTGAGGATCGCGACGGTGTCCTGCACCGACGGCTCCTCCACCATCACCGGCGAGAAACGCCGGGCGAGTGCGGCGTCGCGCTCGATCGAGCGGTACTCCGAGAGGGTGGTGGCGCCGACCATCCGCAGCGCCCCCCGGGCGAGCAACGGCTTGAGCATGTTGGCGGCATCCATCGCGCCCTCGGCCGCACCGGCGCCGAGCACGGTGTGCAGCTCGTCGACGAACAGGATCACCTTTCCCTCGGCGGCGACCACCTCGTCAAGCAGGGTCTTCAGCCGCTGCTCGAAGGCTCCGCGGTACTGGGAGCCGGCGATCATGCCGGCGAGGTCAAGCGCGACCACGCGGACGTCGCGCAGGCCGTCTGGCACCTCACCCGAGGCAACACGAAGCGCGAGCCCTTCGGCGATCGCCGTCTTGCCCACGCCCGCCTCGCCGATCAGCGCGGCATTGTTCTTACGCCGGCGCGCGAGCACCTCGATCACCTGGGCGATCTCGGGATCGCGGCCGATCACCGGGTCGATGCGTCCGGCCCGGGCCTCGTCGGTGAGGTCGCGACCGAACTCGTCGAGCGCCGGGGTCTGCGACTGCTGTTCGGTCGACCGCCGCTGACGCAGCGAGGGACCGGCCCCGGCCGGGCGCGGCGCGCCGGGCGCGAGCGCACCGAACGGCGAACCACCCTGCTGGGCGGCGATCGCCTCACGGGCGCAGCGCTCGCATACGAGCCCCGCCCGGCGTCCGCCACCTCCGGCGAACATGACCTGGACGACGCCTGGACGCTCACCGCACACATCACACAGATGGGCGGAAGTGTTGTTCTGGATTTCAAAGTCCACGAGTATCAATCTCCATTCTGCGAAGACAGAACATCTTAGTCTTGGCGTAGAAGATCTTAGCTGTTAGTTCGATAACTGTCAAACAAGCATACGCACCGACGGCTTATGCTCGGCGAATGGGCAGTGGCGCAGGGACGGACCGAGACCGCACCGGAGCGTTCCCGCTCGGCGCAACGGTCACGCTCGAGCAACTCGACGCGGACCCGCACGCCGTCCATCACCGGCTCCGGGCGACGGAGCCCGTGTCATGGCTGCCGAGCCTCGAGGGCTGGCTCGTCACCTCGCACGCACTGGCGGGGGCCGCGATGCGCGACGCGGAGGCGTTCACCGTCGACGACCCGCGGTTCACGACCGCGCGGGTGATCGGGCCGAGCATGCTGAGTCTCGACGGCGCCGACCACGACCGCCACCGCGCGCCGTTCACCGGACCGTTCCGCGCCGCGTCGGTGTTCGCGCGCTTCGCCGAACCCGCCGTCTCGCAGGCGCGGGCGCTCGTCGACGGGCTCGCACCCCATCGGCAGGCCGAGCTGCGCCGCGGCTTCGCCGGTCCGATGGCCGCCGCGATCGTCATCGCGGCACTCGGCATGGGCGGCGAGCAGGCGGCGGAGGTGCTTCGCTGGTATGACGCGATCGTCGCCTCCGTGACCACCTTGAGCGCCGGAGGGCTCGCCACAGCCGAGGGTGCGGCGGCGTTCGGCGCGCTGCGCGGGCGTCTGCAGCCGGTGATCTCGGGCGCCGTGGGCGACTCGCTGCTGGCGGCCGCCGCCCGTCAGGCACCCGATGGAGTCCGCGCGCTCAGCGACGACGAGATCGCGTCCAACGCCGCGGTCCTGCTGTTCGGCGGGATCGAGACGACGGAGGGGATGATCGCGAATACGGCGCTTGAGATCCTCTCCCATCCGGGGGAGCTCGAGCGGGTTCGCGCCGATCCGGCGGCACTCGACGCCGTCATCGATGAATCGCTGCGCCGGGAGCCCGCGGCGGCGGTGATCGACCGTTATGCCACGCGCGAGGTGACGCTGGGCGAGGCCGAGATCGCGGCCGGCGAGCTCGTGCGACTGTCGCTCGCAGGCGCGGGCCGCGACCCCGCGGTGTTCCCCGACCCGGACGCATACGACCCGTCGCGGCCGAACCTGCGACGGCACCTCGCGTTCGCGGCGGGGCCGCACGTCTGCGTCGGGATCCACCTCGCGCGATTGGAGGCGCGCAGCGCACTCTCAGAGCTGCTCAGGTTGCCCGGGCTGCGACTCGATCCGGAGCGGCCGGCCGAGGTGCGCGGCCTCGTGTTTCGCAAGCCGGTGGCACTGCACGCGCGGTGGGACGACCCGGCCGAAGGCGTCAGGCGGCGGTGACCGGCAGCGTCTGCAGGGTGGACACCAGGCGATCCTCGACCAGCGTGTGGACGACGAACCCGACCGGCTCGGGAACCATGTCCAGGGTCCGCCTCTCGAAGTCGAGCCGCAATTGGCAATAGGTCGAGGGGGCGGTGATCGACGGCCGCCCGCCGACGATCGTGGTCATCGCACGGTGGACATGGCCGGCGATCGTGCCGCGGACCTGCGGGTGGCCGCAGACGAGTCGGGCGATCGCCTCGCGCGCCTGCGCGGCGAGCGCGTAGCGGTCCATCCCGGGCAGGCCGACGAGGAACGGCGGGTGGTGCATGGCCAGGACGGTCGGGACCTCCGGCCGAGCCGTCAACTCGCCTGAGATCCAGTCGAGCCGCTCGCGATCGAGAGCGCCGCTCGCCTCCTCGCCGGGGATCGTCGTGTCGAGCATCAGCACCCGGAGGCCGTCGAGCTCGATGGCGTACTGGATCGGCTCGTCGGCCTCACCGGCGAGCTCGAAATGGCGGCGCAACCCGGCGCGATCGTCGTGGTTGCCGGGGAGGACGTGGAGCGGCAGTTCGAGCTCCTCGGCGAGCAGAGCGGCGAGCGCCGCGTAGTCCTGCTCCTCGCCGCCGTTGGTGAGATCGCCGGTGACCAGCACCACGGCCGGACGCTGTGCAAGCGCCCGCACCGCCACCAGGACAGCGCGCAGCGTCTCGAGCGGATCCCCGGGGTGCCAGTCCGCCCCGATGTGGGGATCGGTGAGCTGGAGGACCGAGACGGCCACCCGGCGCTACTCGGAGCCGCGCGCGACCATCACCGAGGTCGCCTTCACCGTCGCGGTCGCCTCGACGCCCGGGGCGAGCCCGAGTTCCTCGACCGAATCCCGCGTGACCGCGGCGGTGATGAGGAACGGGCCGGCCTCGATCTCGACGAGCGCCATCACGCCGTCGACCTCGACCGAGCGCACGACGCCCGGCATCCGGTTGCGTGCCGAGAACGAGTTGCCGGTCGCGTGACGAGGCTGTCGCCGGCGGCTGAGGCGGCGGACCTCCTCGGCCGAGACCAGCCGCCGGTTGCGCTCGTCGCGCACGGTCTCCAGCTTGCCGGCGCGGTCCCAGCGTCGCAGGGTGTCGGCGCTGACGCCAATCGCTGTGGCGGCCTCGCCAAGAGTGAGATGCGTCTCCATGACGCAAACATCGCACAACGCCTCGCCCGCGACAACGCCACGCGCTTTCGGTCAGACTCCGGGCGCCAACCCGCAGCGACCGACAGGAGCAGACGATGAAGCTCAGCGCCCGTAATCAGCTGGCCGGGACCGTCACCGAGATCCGCCGCGGAGAGGCGATTGCGAACGTCGTGATCGACGTGGCCGGGCAACGGCTCGTGTCCTCGATCACCGTCGAGGCGGTCGAGCAACTCGGGCTGGCGCCCGGAGTCGCGGTGACTGCGGTGGTCAAGGCGTCCGACGTGATCCTCGCGGTCGACTGATGGCGCTTCACGCCCGCCACCCGGAGCGCCGGCACAACCGCGACTTCAACCTCGGCGTGTCCGGGGGCAGGACGGTCGAGCTGCCGGTCGACACGCTCGCGGCCGAGGGGATGGGAACCGAGGACGCGTACGAGCTGATCCGGGCGGTGCTGCTGCTCGACGGTCAGTCGCGGCTCAACCTGGCGACGTTCGTGACCACGTGGATGCCGGCCCTCGGAGCCCAGCTCATGGCCGAGACCGCCGACAAGAACATGATCGACAAGGACGAATACCCGGAGACGGCGGAGATCGAGACCCGCTGCGTGAACATCCTCGCCGACCTGTGGAACTCGCCCGAGGCGGAGTCGGCAACCGGCTGCTCGACGACGGGCTCGAGCGAGGCGGCGATGCTCGCCGGGATGGCGCTCAAGTGGCGCTGGCGGGCGCGACGCGAGGCGGCGGGCAAGGACGCGACGCGGCCGAACCTGGTGATGGGCGCCAACGTCCAGGTCTGCTGGGAGAAGTTCTGCCGCTACTGGGAGGTGGAGCCGCGGCTGGTGCCGATGGAGGGCGACACGTTCCACCTCACCGCCGAACGTGCGGTCGCGCAGTGCGACGAGAACACGATCGGGGTGGTGGCGATCCTGGGCTCGACGTTCGACGGGAGCTATGAGCCGGTCGCCGAGATCGCGGCCGCGCTCGACGAGCTCGAGCAGGCGAAGGGGATCGACGTCCCGATCCACGTCGACGGCGCCTCCGGCGGCTTCGTGGCGCCGTTCCTGAACCCCGAGCTGGTGTGGGACTTCCGGCTGCCGCGGGTGCAATCGATCAACGCCTCCGGCCACAAGTACGGGCTCGTCTACCCCGGCGTCGGCTGGGCGGTGTGGCGCGACAAGTCGGCGCTCCCCAAGGAGCTGATCTTCGACGTCAACTACCTCGGCGGCGACATGCCGACGTTCGCGCTCAACTTCAGCCGTCCCGGCAGCGAGGTCGTCGCGCAGTACTTCATGTTCATGAGCCTCGGCCGGGCGGGCTACACCAACATGCTCGGCTCGCTGCGCACGATCGCGCAGCGGATCTCCGGCGCGGTCGCGGAGCTCGGCCCCTACCGGCTGATCACGGACGGCTCGCAGCTGCCGGTGTTCTCGTTTGCGCTCCAGGATGAGGTCACGAACTACACCGTGTTCGATGTCTCCGACCGCCTGCGCGAACGTGGATGGCTGGTGCCGGCCTACAACTTCCCGGAGAACCGTCAGGACCTGAGCGTCCTGCGGATCGTCGTGCGGGCGGGGATGCATCTGGAGATGGCTGACGAGCTGATCGCGTCCCTGCGCGAGAAGACCGACCAGCTGCAGCGGCTCGATGGCCCGCTGCCCCACGCGATCGCGTCGACCACCCAGGCGTTCGCGCACTGATCCCGGCGGCGGAGCGTCATGACGAGCGTGCTCGGGCTCGATATCGGCGGCTCGGCGACGCGTGCCCGGCTCGTCGTCGACGGCTCGATCGCGGCGGAGGAGAGCGCCGGCGGCGCCAACCCGGCCGCCTGCGGGGAACACCTCGCCGACGCCAGCCTGCGGTCGCTGCTGAGCGCTCTGCGGGGCGCACACCCCGGCGGGATCGACGCGGTGTGCGCGGGTGCGGCGGGCAGCGGTGCAGCGCCCGCGCGCGCCTGGCTCACACGCAGGCTCGCCGATCTCACCGGCGCCTCCCGCGTGTCGGTCGTCGACGACGTCGAGCTCGTGCTCCCCGCCGCCGGCTATCTGATGGGCGTCGCAGTCGTATGCGGTACCGGCTCGATCATCCACGGCCGCGGACCGACCGGCAGCGGGCGAGCCGGCGGCTGGGGCTGGCTGCTCGGCGACGAGGGCAGCGGCTACTCGCTCGTGCGCGGCGGGCTACGGACGCTGCTCGCGCGGCGCGATGCGGGCACGCCCGCCGGAGCGCTCGGGGAGGCGCTGCTCGCCGCGGCGGGCGAGGACACACTCGACGCGCTGCTGGCCGCCTTCTATGCGGAGCCCCGACCGGAGCGCTGGGCGGCGCACGCGCCGGCGGTGCTCGGCTGCGGAGATCCCGGGGTCGCCGAGCTGGTCGGAGCCGGGGCCCGCATGATCGCCGCGCGGGCCGCTCCGCTCGCGCGCCGGCTCGGCCTCGAGCGCGCGCCCATGGTGCTCGCCGGCGGCCTGGTCCGCAACAGCTCCGTGCGGGCGGCGCTCGAGACGGCGCTCGCCAGCGTGCTCCCGGGATGGCCGGTCGAGGTGTTGCACGAGGAGCCCGTGGTCGGAGCGGTCGCGCTGGCGCTCGAGCAGCTCGGGCCGCCGCTGCGCTGAATCAGCCCTCGGCGCCGGTCAGCCGCGCGAGCGCGTGGCTCACGTTCCCCTGAGCCGAGCGCAGCGCCTCCCGGCAGCGCTCCACCGGCTCGCCGGTCGCCTCCGCAAGCAGCCGGACGGAGCGCTCGCGCAGCTTCTCGTTCGTCGGCTTCAGGGAGACCATCAGGTTGGAGTGCGTCCGCCCGAGCCGGACCATGAGTGCGGTGGAGAACGCGTTCAGAACGAGCTTCTGGGCGGTCGCGGCCTTCATCCGCGTCGACCCGGCGATCACCTCGGGACCGGTGTCGGCGCAGAGCACGAGATCGGCCAAGGGGGCGAGCGGCGCGTGCGGATTGGAGGTGAGGAGGGCGGTCGACGCGCCCGCTGCCCGAGCGCGCTCCAGTGCCCCGCCCACGTACGGGGTCCGCCCGGACGCGGTCAGCCCGACGGCCACGTCGCCGGCGAGGAGGGCCCCCGCATCCCTCGCGCCCTCGCGCGCCTCGTCCTCCAGGCCCTCGGCCGCGACCCGGATCGCCGCGTCGCCGCCCGCGAGGTGGCCCACGACCACGTCGGCCGGGATGCCGTAGGTCGGGACCAGTTCGACGGCGTCGATCAGGCCCGCGCGACCGGAGCTGCCCGCACCGAAGTAGTGCACCCGACGACCCGCTCTCACCGCCACGAGCGCGGTCTCGACGAGCGCGGCGAGGTCCGGCAGGACCGCCCGGACCACTGCCGGGATCTGCGCATCCTCGTCGTTGATGCGACGCAGGAGCTCGAGCGTCGGCAGGCGGTCGATGTCGACCGTGCGCGGGTTGCGGGCCTCCGTCGGCGAGGGTGGTTCGGGCGCATCGGTCATATGAGCTCCGCGAGCTCCCGGCCGGTCGCTCGCAGTTGCGCGATCGTCGTCGCCTCGATGACCCGCTCGAGGTCGAGTACGCGGGCACCCATGGCGTCAAGCTCACGGGTCCCGCACACGACGTGACAGGGAACGCCACCCTGTCGGGCGCGGGTGGCGACCTCGGAGACGAGCTTGCCGACGAGCGACTGCTCATCCAACCGCCCCTCGCCGGTGATCACGCAGCGTGCGGCTCGCATCCGCGCGTCGAACCCCACCGCGTCGAGCACGAACGCGGCACCGGGGACCAGCTCGGCACCGAACGCCGCCCATAGGCCGCCGGACAGGCCACCCGCCGCACCGGTCATCTCCCGGCCCCGTGGATCCCGGCCGGTCATGCGCTCCAGCGAGCGCGCCCGGTCGGCCAGCCGCCGGGTGAGGCGGCGCACCTCGTCGGGCCCGGCACCCTTCTGCGGGCCGAACACCCGCGCGGCATCCTCGAACGGGGTGCGGACGTCGCAGAGCACGATCAGCCGCGCATCGCCAAGCCCGCCCGCGTCATGCAGCGCCTCGATCGCGCCGGCGCCGCCGTCGGAGGTCGCGCTGCCACCCACCCCGAGGTGGACGGTGCGGGCGCCGGCGCGGACCGCCGCCGCGATCAGCTCGCCGGTGCCGTGGGTCGAGGCGGCGGATGCGTCGCGTTCCCCGGGCGCCACCAGGTGCAGCCCGCTGGCCGCCGCGGTGTCGACGAACGCCTCGCGGCCGGCGAGCATGAACGTCGCCTGCACCTCACGCCCGAGCGGGTCGTGGGCGCTGACGGTGACCGGCTTCCCGCCGCGGGCGTCGGCCAGCGCGTCCATGGTGCCCTCCCCGCCGTCGGCCAGCGGGCAGCGGTCGGCGGACCGTCCGCCGTCCTCCAAGCCACCGGCGATCGCCTCGGCGACCTCGGCCGCCGTGAACGTGCCCTTGAACGAGTCGGGGGCGACCAGGATCGTCTCGGGGACGCCGCGCATCGCGGGTCAGTATCGCGGGCGGCCGCAGAGGCGTTCGGTGGCGGGCGGATCCGTCATGCTGTGCGCCGTGCCCGACTACGAGCTGATCGAGGCCGGCGGCCGGGAGGTCCGGATCTCCAGTGGCGACCGGATCGTGTTCCCCGAGGCGGGCGTCACCAAGCGCGGACTGATCGAATATCACCTGTCCGTGTCGGAGCCGCTGCTGCGCGGCCTGCGCGACCGGCCGACCCACCTCAAGCGGTTCCCGCGCGGCGTCGCCTCCGAGCCGTTCTTCCAGAAGCGGATCCCGGACTCGGCACCGGAGTGGCTGCAGACGACGACGGTCACCTTCCCCAGCGGCCGTACCGCGCGCGAGCTCCTGCCCAACGACGCCGCGACGCTCGTGTGGGGAATCAATCTCGGCGTGGTCGACTGGAATCCGTGGCAGGTCCGCCTGCCCGACCTCGACCATCCCGACGAGCTGCGCGTCGACCTCGACCCGACCCCGGAGGCGAGCTGGGACGTCGTGCGCCGCGTCGCGCTTGTCTGCGGCGAGGTTCTGCACGACCACGGCCTCGTCGGCTTCCCCAAGACGAGCGGCTCACGGGGGATCCATGTCTACGCGCGGCTGCGGCCCGAACACGACTTCGTCACGGTCCGGCGGGCCGCGCTCGCGCTGGCGCGCGAGGTCGAGCGCCGCGCCCCGGACATGGCCACCTCCAGCTGGTGGAAGGAGGAGCGCCACGGCGTGTTCGTCGATTACAACCAGAACATCCGCGACCGCACGGTGGCGAGCGCCTACAGCGTGCGCCCGACCCCCGACGCGCGCGTGTCGACGCCGCTCACCTGGGACGAGGTCCCAGACGTCGAGCCCGCGGAGCTGCGCATCGACACCGTCCCGGAGCTCGTCGCCCGCCGGGGGGACCCGGCGGCTCTGATCGACTCGCATGCGGGGTCGCTCGACGCGCTGCTCGAGCTCTCGCGCGTCGATGAGGAGGAGCGGGGCCTGGGGGACGCGCCGTGGCCGCCGCACTTCCGCAAGCAGGAGGGGGAGCCGCGGCGGGTGCAGCCGAGCCGGGCTCGGCGGGACTGACCGCTCTCGGTTGGACCTCCCGGCGCGCTCCCTCGCGAATGTTTCGGCTAGATGAAGTCGTTGCCCGTCAGCACGTAGACGAAGGGCACGAACGGGATGATGCAGGCGATCCCCCACGTGATCTTGGCGACCAGGCCCAGATCGCGTTTGAAGGGAAGGGTGATCCAGATGAGCAGCACCGCGAGTGGGTGCAGGATGCAGAGGAGGAGCTCGATGATTCGTTTCATAGACCTCTTCTACCCCTCGCGGGCGATCACTGCTCCATCTGTTCGAGCAGGCACTCGCGCGGCGCCTTGTCCTCGCGCCAGCGGACGATCTTCGTGCCGTGGCGAATGCGGCCGTCGGAGACGTGGTCGTAGCTCACCTCGACGACGAGCTCGGGACGCAGACCGACCCACTCCATCTCCTCCTCGCTCTTCCAGCGACTCGGATCGCCGTGGCCGCGGTCGCCGCTCTCATACGGCGCGAGCCGCTCGCGCAGCGCGCGCTTCTCGGCGGGGCGGATGCCCGATGAGTGGCCGACCACGCGGAGCGTGCCGTCGGGCGTGTAGAGGGCGAGGATGAGCGAGCCGACGGTGTCCTTCTCCTTGCCCGGGCGGTAGCCGAGGACGACGGCGTCGAGGGTGCGCAGCCGCTTGATCTTCACCATGCCGCGACGGGCACCCGGCCGGTAGGGGGCAGCGAGCTCCTTGGCGACGACGCCCTCCCCGTGCTGGAGCCATGGTTCGGTCTCGGCGGGGTCGGACGTCCACGGGGTGAGATCGATGTCCTGGCGCGCCGCGAGCTCCTCGAGCGCGACGCGGCGCTCGGACAGCGGGCGCTCGAGCAGCGTCTCGTCCTCCCGGGCGAGCAGGTCGAAGGCGACGAACCGCGCCGGGATCTGCTCGGCGAGCATCGCCACGCGCGAGGCCGCCGGGTGCAGCCGCTGCTGCAGCGAGCCGAAGTCCTGCTGCGCGACGTCCTCGGCGCCCTCCTTGGCCGCCATGTCGATCACGATCTCGCCGTCGATGATGTAGCGGCCCGGTGAGAACGTCAGCTCAGGGAAATAGCGCAGCAGCGGGCGACCGCTGCGCGATTGGATCTCGACATCCTCGCCGTCGACGAACACGATCGCGCGGAAGCCGTCGTACTTGGGCTCGTAGACCCATCCGTCGCCGGTCGGCAGCTCGCGCGCGGAGCGGGCGAGCTGCGGTTCAACGGGCGAGCTCAGGGGAAGCGACACGGCACCGGCGATCCTATCCCCCGGGATCCCCGGCCCGGCGCCATCGTCGGCGGCTGGTCGCCGCGAGACGGGTGGGCGCTGCGAGACGCGGGCCGCTGCGAGACGGCGGGTCGGCGCACGCCCGTGGGTAGGATCAGAGAATGCCCGCCGAGGGGAGCGCCCACGACTCAGAGCCGGGCACCGGGCTGCCGCTGAGCGCGGCGGAGCAGGAATACCTGGAGTCGCTGTTCTGGCTCTATGAGGCCGGCTTTCCGATGACCGGCGCCAACCTCGCACGCGCGATGCAGCTCACACCACCGACCGTCCACGAGATGCTGCGACGGCTGGAGCGCAATGGGTGGATCACGCGGCCGAGCAGCCGCTCGATCGAGTTCACCGACGCGGGGCGCGCGCACGCGGAGAACCTCGTCGGCCGCCACCGGATGATCGAGCGGTTCCTCACCGACGTCGTCGGCGTGCCGTGGGACGACGTGCACGAGGAGGCCGAGAAGCTCGAGTACGCGATGACGCCCCGCTTCGAGGCGTACGTGCGCGCGGCGGTCGGCGACGCCAAGACCTGCCCGCACGGCCATCCGATCAAGGTCCACGAGCGCATGGCGGGCGTGCCGCTCGCCGACTGCGCCGTCGGCGCGAAGGTGACCGTCCTGCGGCTGGAGAACGAGGCCGAAGACCTGCTGCACTACCTCAAGGAGCAGGGTGTCGAGCCGGGCCTGACCGGCGAGGTCCTCTCCAACGACGGGGAGGACGTGGGGATCGGATTCGGCGAGGTGACGAGCTCGATCACGTTCAGCGTCGCCGAGACGGTGACCGTCGCGGCCGATCCCTCACCCCCGGAGCGTCGCGCGCTGCCCGAGCAGCTCCTGCTCGGACGCGAGCGCTACGGGCGCTGAACCCCGTGGCTTGACCGCAACCCGCGGTCAGGTAGATTTCCAGCCCACTGGCGGGAGTGGTGAGGAGGACTGTGGGGGCTCGAAGGTGCATGGTCGGAATGCTGGCGTGTGGCGGGCTCCTGGCGGGCGCGGTGAGCACGGCGAGCGCGGCATCGCACCTCGTCGGCCCGCGGGCGCAGCGCCCACTGCCGACGCTGGGCGTCTCGGTGGGGACGGCCGCGCCCGAGCAGTCGCTGCCCGCGACGGTCACCCTGGCGGGCGCGGCGACCGCGAACTCGACACTGCACGCGCTGGTGCGACCGGCCGGGACGTCAGGCTGCGCGAGGAGCTTCAGCACCGATCGCCATGCGAACCGCACGGGGAGCATCGTGCTCGCCGACGGCGTCAGGGTGGCGGCGGGCGCCTACTCGACCACCGTCGGCTGGACTCCCGAGACGACCGGCTCGTACCTCATCTGCGCTTGGCTGAGCGGTGGTGGAGGCGTCGGGCCGGTCAGCACACCGATCACGGTCCGCGGTCCGCAGGTTCCGGTGCTCACCGTCGGCTTCTCCTCCAAGCCGACCGCCGGCGACGCGTTCGACATCGACTACACGGTCCAGACCGACCAGCCGCTGCGGCTGCTCTCGACGATCCGCCCCGCGGGAACCGCGCCCACATGCGCAGCCTCGCAGCCGGCCGACACCGCCGCCAACCCTGGGGAGCGTGTCGTGTTCAGCGGTGGCGCGCTGGTCTCCGGCGGCCCGGGGACGACGGAGGCGTTGGTCAAATACCCAGCCGGTGCGTATCTGATCTGCACCTGGGTCACCGGGCCGGAGCCCGGCGAGACCGACGCGACCCTGGCCACGCCGTTCACCGTCGGCGCCAAGCCGGTCGTGCAGCGGGCGTTCTCCTCCCAGGTGCGGATCACCGGGATCGACGCACGGGCCGGATCGGGGGTCACCGTTCGCGGAACGGCCGCCCCCGGCCTGTCGGGCGAGCTGACCCTCATCGCGTCCTGCGCCGGCAGCAGTTCACGCGGCACGACGACCGCCGCGCACGGGCGCTTCACCGGGCGGCTCGCACTCCCACGACTGTGCATCGCGCATGACCCGGTGAGGGTGGTCGCCGCCTGGGCGGGCTCCCCGCAGTACGCCTCCGGCCAGGCGGTCGGCAAGGCGGTCGTCGATCCGGCGAGTCGACATCCGGCCGCGGAGCCCCTGTTGTTCAGCCGGATCATCAAGATCGGACGCCGGCATCGCGACGTGTTCCGTGTGCGCCCGCGGGAGATCACCGTCGCCGCGCTCAGGCTCGACGTCCGCTGGAAACGGTGGACCGCGCGCGGCGCGGTGGCGACGGGGACCGCCGACCCCGTCCGCGGTCACTACCGCGTGTCGGTCCACGCCTTCCACCTGGTGCGGGGACGGTTCGCCTGCCTGACCGTGACCCGCACCACCGCCGCAGGCCGCCGGGCGCGCCGCTACGGGTTGGGCCGTCTCGGCAATTCGACGTTCGCCTGGCTGCAGGTCAGGTGGCTGCACCGGCGGGCGTCGGGCGCGACTCCGTGGCCGCGCCCGGGTTGTCCGGTCTAGTTCACCCGCACGAAGAACGCCACCGACGCGGGCGAGGCCCCGGAGGCTGTCGTGGTGACCCTCACCAGGTAGACGCCCGCGTGGCGATAGGTGTGGTTGCCGGCGATCGCGTACAGGCCGTTGACCGTGGTTCCCGTCGCTGCCGCGCCGGTGAGCGTCCCGGTGCTGGTGGTTCCGTCGCCCCACCGGATCGTGGCGGTGATCGCGCTCGCCGCTCGGCCGGGGGCCGAGAGGGTGGCGAGCGTTCCGCCGACGGTGCCGCCCGGCCCGAGCGCCGGATCCGCCAGCGACAGGTCCAGGCCCCAGGGCACCTCGGGCGTCGGGTAGAAGTTGACGCCGGCCGTCTGCAGACGCACACCCTGCGCCGCCAGGCGGCCGATGAAGTCCTGGTAGGCCGGGCTCTGCTCCGAGGTCCGCGCGGCCGCCGGCGACCAGCCGATCTCCGAGAGCGCGAGCAGGCGCGGGAACACCAGGTACTCGGCATCGCTGAGCGTGGGTACGGTCTCTCCCCACATCGCGCCCTCGACACCGATCACGTTGCTGTCGGTGACGCCGTTGACGTAGTTGCCCGGATCCCAGTTGTAGAACTGATCGACGTCGCAGCCCGCATTGCAGGCCCAGCTCAGGCCAAGCGTCGCGGGGATCTTGCCCGCGTGGCCGGCCACGTACTTCTGGTCAAGGTAGGTGTGGTTGGCAGGCGCCATCACGACCTGCATCCCCTTGGCCACCGCTTCGGTGCCGGTCTCGGTTCCGGGCTGAGAGCCGGACGCCGGGTTCCAGTACTCGGCGATCGTCGGAGCGCCCAGCGAGGTGCCGGCGCCGGCGATGTCCGCCCAGCCCATCACGATCTTGCCGGCGGCGCGGACGATCGGCGCCTCCTTGTTGAGGAAGTCCGCGTACTGCGACTGGCTGAGGATCGTCGACGGGACCTCGTCGCCGCCCATGTCGTAGTACGGCCCGGAGGTCATCGCGGACAGCTGATCGATGATCGCCGTCATGATCGTCCAGGTGTTCTGGCTGTCGGGGCACAGCGCGCTGTAGCCGACGTCCTCGGTGTAGTTCCACACGGGAGGATGGTTCGCGCTGCAGTTGATGTCCTGCGGTCCGTCGAGCAGCGGGTTGGACAGGTCGTTGTACTCCGACATGATGATCGCGTTGTTGTGACCCGGCGAGTCGACCTCCGGGATGAGCGTCATGAAGTGCGCCTGGGCGAAGGCGACGACCTGGCGGTACTGAGCCTGGGTCCAGAAGCCGCCCGGATCCATCGTGCGCCCATCGGTGCCGACCGATCCCCGACCGCCGATCCGGGTGAGCCGCGGAAAGCCCTTGATCGCGATCCGGAACCCCTGGTCGTCGCTCAGATGCAGATGGAACACGTTGAACTTGTAGGACGCCGCCTGGGCGATGAGCTGCTTGACCGCGGACGGCGGCTCGTAGTGGCGGGCGATGTCGAGCATCACGCCGCGATACGTGTACCGGGGGTAGTCGACGATCTGAACCGCCCGCATCTCCCACGGGACCGAGACGACCGAGCCCGAGTTGATCCAGCCGGGGAGCAGCTGGCGGATCGTCTGGATGCCGTTGTAGAGGCCGTGGGCCGTTCCGGCGGTCAGTCGCACCTCATCCGGCGTGACGGCCAGGCCGTAGCCCTCGCCGTCGGGGTCGGACCCGACCGCATCCCCCGCGCCCATCGCCAACGAGATGTCGCCGGTGGCCCCGGGGCCGCTGACGACCCGCAGCGGGTAGCCGGTCGCCGGCCGCAGATACGCGGCAAGGTCCTTGGCCACCGCCATCGCCGGAGCTCCGCCGATCACCGCGATGCGCGTCCGCGGGGTGAGCGTGAACCATCCGCTGCCGACCTGCATCGAGGCTGGCTTGGGCACGATCTGGGGCACCGGCGGCCCGCCCGCCGGCGGCGATATCCCGATCGTCGCGGCCGAGCCGGTCGCGCCCATGGCACGTCCAGCGAGGCCGGTGGCGAACAGTGCGACCGCTGCGAGAATCGCCCCTGCGACGACCGCTCCGGAGCGTCGAAGACGACGCCCCTGTGCTGATGGGATGCTCACGGGTTCCTCCCTCCCGCTGTGACGGCCGTGACCCTGTTCACAACCGCGATGACGCGCCTCATCCTGATTGGTCCAGACCTCTGTGTCAAGGCGAATTGTCTGGACCAATCGTGACGGTGCTCTGCCACTGGCGAAAAGACACGAGATCGGAGATGCTGGCGCGGCCGCACGACTCGCGGCTCACCGAGGAGGGGTCGAGATGAAGTCAAACCTGGAGATCGCGCAAGAGGCCACGCTGCGGCCGATCACGGAGATCGCCGCGGAGATCGGCCTCGAGCCCGATGAGGTGCGGGCGTATGGCCGCTACAAGGCAAAGGTCGACCTGTCCGTGCTCGATCGGCTCGCCGACCGCCCCGACGGCAAGCTCATCAACGTCACGGGCATGACACCAACGCGGTTCGGCGAGGGCAAGTCGACCACCTGCGTGTCGCTCACCCAGGGGCTCGGCAGGCTCGAGGAGAACGCGTGTTACTGCACGCGCGAGCCATCGGTCGGCCCGGTGTTCGGTATGAAGGGCGGCGCCGCCGGCGCCGGCTACGCGCAGGTCGTGCCGATGGAGGACCTCAACCTGCATCTCAATGGCGATCTGCATGCGATCACCGCCGCCAACAACATGCTGGCAGCGGTCATCGACGCGCACATCCTGCAGGGCAACGCGCTCGGCCTGGATCCGCTGTCGGTGACCTGGAAGCGCTGCCTCGATGTCGACGACCGAGCGCTGCGCAACATCGTGATCGGGCTCGGTGGGCGCGTGAACGGAATCCCACGTGAGACGGGGTTCGACATCACCGCCGCTTCGGAGGTGATGGCGATCCTCGGGATGGCCTCCGACCTGTTCGACCTGCGCCGGCGCCTCGGCGCGGTCACCGTCGGCTCCACCTATGAGGGCGAGCCGGTCACCGCCGAGCAGCTGCGCGCGGCGGGCTCCATGACCGTGCTGATGAAGGACGCGATCCACCCCAACCTGGTGCAGACGCTGGAGGGTCAGCCCGCGTTCATGCACGCCGGGCCGTTCGCCAACATCGCCCATGGCAACAACTCCGTGATCGCCGACCGCGTGGCGCTGAAGGTCTGCGACTACGTGGTCACCGAGTCCGGTTTCGGATCGGACCTCGGGATGGAGAAGTTCATGGACATCGTCTGTCCGGCCGGCGACATCTCGCCCGACGCCTGCGTGCTGGTGGGCACGGTGCGCGCGCTCAAGCACCACGGCGGTCACGCCGACGACCCGCGTGCGACCCGGGCGCAGGGGTTGCAGGCGATCGAGACCGGGATGGCGAACCTGCTGCACCATCTCTCGAACGTGTCCGCGTTCGGGGTGCCGTGCGTGGTTGCGATCAACCGGTTCCCGAGCGACACCGACGAGGAGTGCGCGCTCGTGCGCCGCCTCGCCCTCGAGGGCGGGGCGTTTGCGGCCGAGATCAACGAGGGACCGGCCAAGGGCGGGGAGGGCTCGATCGATCTCGCGGAGGCGGTGCGCCAGGCCGCCGCAGCGCCATCGAACTGGAAGCCGCTCTACACCCCCGGCGCGACGATCCGCGACAAGATCGAGACCGTTGCCAAACGGATCTACGGCGCGAGCGGCGTGCACTACTACCAGGCGGCCGACGAGAAGATCTCGGCCTACCAGGCCAACGGCATGGGCGAGCTGCCGGTCTGCATGGCCAAGACCCAGTACTCGCTCTCGGCCGACCCCACGTTGCTGAACGTCCCGCGCGACTTCGAGATCCCGATCCGCGACGTCCGCGCCTACACCGGCGCGGGCTGGCTGGTGCCGCTGTGCGGGGATATCCAGCAGATGCCCGGGCTCTCGAGGACCGCCGCGGTCTACGACGTGGACATCGACGCAGACGGCCGCACCGTCGGCCTGTTCTAGGTCATCCGCCCGATCGTGCTCGCCGAGCAGTCCCTCGATCGCCTGCTGGAGCAACTCGCCGCGCGCACGCCCGCGCCCGGCGGCGGTTCGGCCACCGCCTGCGCAGCCGCGATGGCGGCGGCGCTCGAGCAGATGGCGTCCGGGTTCACGCTCGCGCGGGAGGAGTACGCATCGCAGCATCCGCGCGCCGAGCGCCTGCACGCTGTCGCCGGCGAGCTGCGCGCCGCGGCGCTCACGCTGGCCGAGCGCGAGCTGCACGCGTACGGCGATCTGCTGCAGGCGCGCCGACTGCCCGAGGGAGCGCCGGGACGCGACCAGCGGATCGCCGAGGCCGGCCGGGAGGCGATCGCCGCACCGCTGGAGCTCTGCCGGTGCGCGGGCGGCGCGGCCGAACTCGGCGCGGAGCTTGCCCGCACGGGGAATCCCAACCTGGCCGGCGATGCGATCTGCGCGACGCTGCTGGCCGAGGCCGCCTGCCGGGCCGCCGCGACCCTCGTGCAGCTCAACCTCGGCGATCGGCCCGAGGATGAGCGCGCCGTCGAGGCGTGCGCGCTTGCCGAACGCGCGCACGATGCTCGTCGCCGAGCGCTGTCATGATCTGAGCGCTGCCACGCCAGCTGGCCAGGGGGCGCCGAGTTTTCGAACCAGTTTGTGCAGCCGTGAGATGAGCACTTCGAAAAATCACCAGAAGCGCACCGGGCAGGCGGAGGAGGCTCACTCGCTGGTCGACGGCGCCGAGCAATCGGTCGCGAACTGGCTGATCGCCGGGCGCTACCGGCCTGGGGACCGTCTGCCGCCGGAGCACGATCTCGCGAGGATGCTCGGGATCTCGCGCGGCACCCTGCGCTCCGCGCTCGAGAGACTGGCTGAGCGCGGGGAGATCGTCCGCCGCCAGGGGAGCGGGACCTATGTCGGACGGCTCGTGTCCACCAGCATGATCGGGGAACGACTTGAGCGCCTGGAGCCGTACTCGTCGCTGGCCGCCCGCCGGGGACTGACGCTGAGCTGCCGGCAGCTGTCGATCGAGCTCGGGCCCGTGGAGGACAAGATCGCGCACGAACTGGGGCTGGCGTCGATCGCGCAGGCGGTCACGATCTCACGCACGCTGGTCGCCGGAGAGGCGCCCGTCGCGGTGATGGTCGATGTCGTACACCCCGCCGTCGAGCTGCCGACGCTCGACCGGCTGCGCGCCGCACTCGAGGGCGGGCAGATGGTGCTCGACGTGCTGATCGAACATGGACTGGCCATCACCTTCGCGCGGACATCGATCGTGCCCCACCTGCTGTCCGGGCGCGACGTGGCCGGGCGCGAGCTCGGGGTGCACGGCGCCACCGCCGTGCTGCAGCTGGAGGAGGTGGTGTACGCCGGCGCCGAGCAGCCGGTCGCCTTCTCCCGGGACCTGTTCGCCCCCGGCGGCATCGACGTCACCGTCACCCGCTCGCTGGAGTCGGTGCTGCCGACGCCGGTCGCCGAGCTGCGCCGCGGCCGCAGCCGAGCGCGCAACCGCGCCAGCCCGCCGAGTTAGTGGCTGGAGAGGTCGGATCGGTCGGACGCGCACTGTCCATCCTCGAGGCGCTCCCCGGAGGCCGCGAGGGGATCCGCGCCTCCGAGCTCGCCCGGGCCGTGGGCGTCAACCCGAGCACCGCCTCGCGGCTGCTGGCCACGCTCGCCGCTCACCGGATGGCGGAGCGTACGCCGCACGGCACGTGGCGCCTGGGGCTGGGGGTCCTCGCGCTGTCTGACCGGGTGCTGTCCGGGCTCGACCTGCGTGAGCGCGCGCGGCCCTGGCTGCGGTGGCTGGTCGAGGAGACCGGCGAGACGGCCACCCTGTCGCTCCCGGGTGCCGGCGAGGCGATCACGATCGACTTCGTGCCGTCGCCCAGAAGCGTGGTCAGCATGGCGCGGGTCGGGCGCCCGAGCGCACCGCACGCAACCGCCACGGGCAAGGTGATGCTCGTCTTCGGGGCCGGCGGCGCGCAGGAACCGCTCGAGGTCGCCACGAGCCTGGGACACCTGGAGCGCTTCACCGAGCGCACCGTATGCGACCCCGAGTCGCTCGCCGAGGAGCTGCGCGCCACCGGCAGGCGCGGACTTGCCGACGCGGTCGGCGAGCGCGAGCTCGACCTTGCCGCGCTCGCCGCTCCCGTGCTGGGACGCCGCGGCGAGCTCAGTGCGATCGTCGGCCTGCAAGGCCCGGTCGCCCGGCTGCCCAGCGCCCGCCGCGCGGAGCTCGAGGCGCCGCTCCTGCGCGCGGCCGCGGAGATCGCGGCCGCGCTCGGGGCCTAGGAGCCGTGGTCAGCTCCAGGGGTACGGGCTGTGCGAGACCGGATGCAGGTCGCCGGTGGCGAAGCGCTCGAACCGGAACGGGTGAAGCAGCGACGAGTGCTCTCCCGTGAGCACGCGCGCGATCTCCCGCCCGACCCCGATCATCTTGTAGCCGTGGTTGGAGTCGGCCGCGACGTAGACGTTCGGATGCATGTAGTCGAACACCGGGAAGTTGTCGGCGGTGAACGCCCCCGCGCCACCGGAGCGAACCTGCCGATAGCGCCCGCGCGCACCCTCGAAGCGCTCCAGGCAATGCGACAGCGCCGCGGACCACAGGTCAGGGAAGATCGGCTCGACGGTGCCGGTCGGATACGGGTCGACCTCGAAGCTCTCCCCCACCGTCAACGGCTGCGCACCGCCCTGGATGCTGTCGCGGTCGGGCTTGAAGTAGACCCCCCACGGTTCGTCGGTGATCAGCTTCCCCTCGTCTGAGTGCAGCGGCTGGTCGGAGTCGACGTGCAGCACGGGCGACATCTTCCCGTCGGCGGTGACGAAGCTCTTGGGATCGAACTCGACCTCTCCCTCCTGGAGGTACCAGTAGGTCCACATCCCGACGTCCTCGCGCACCGTCCCGTCGGGCTCGTGGACCTCGATCCGGTCGGGCAGCCCCAGCATCTGCCACAACGACGGCGTCCACGGCCCGGCCGCGACGACGACCTGGTCGACGGCGATCTCGCCCGCGGTCGTCGAAACGCTGCGGACCGCGCCGGACTCGTCGAAGTCGAAGCCGGTGACCTCGACGCCCTCGGCGATCCGAGCGCCGGCGGCGCGGGCTTTGCCCGCCAGACCGAGCATCGATTCCTTGTTGAACGCGAACCCGCCCGTGTGCTCGTGCAGGCAGACGGTGAGGCCCGGCGCGCGCCAGTCCGAGTACAGCGAGCGCATGTGCGCGGCGACCTCGGCCTCGCCGACGTGCAGCTCGGAGGGGTAGCCGATGCGCTGGTGGCGCTCGTACACCTGGGCCAGGTCGTCCTCCTGAGCCGGCGGGCCGAGCGCGATGTAGCCGGTGTCGTGGTAGTGCAGCGCCTCCGGATCGGACCTCCACACCTCGACGCATGCCGCCATCAGCTCCGACATCGCCGGCTGGAAGTAGTTGTTGCGGATCACACCGCACGCGATGCCCGAGGCGCCGGCGCCGACGCCGGTCTTGTCCACCACGAGGACCTTCTCGCCGGCGGCGGCCAGGTGCCACGCCGTCGAGAGGCCGTGCACCCCCGCTCCGATGACCAGGTACGGGATCGATGACGGTACGGGATCTGGCACGAGTTCTCCCTTCGGTTTTGCGCTGTGCGCAAAGGTATTGCATCAGGCGCAAGGAGGCAAGAGATGCGCCACGGACACTTCTCCTGGGCCGCGAAGCCTGATAGAATATGGACAAATTTGTCCACCGAGGAGAGGGCTACGTATGTCGACGGCCGTGGACGGCAGCAAGGGACAGGAGTCATCAGCGGTGTTCGGCGGCGGCGTCTCGGACGTCCTCGCCAGCCCGCGGATCACGCCGCCGCCCGCGACCCTGGAGGAGGCCAGATCCGCGCCAGGCCGGGCAGAACGGATCGAGCAGATCGTCCGCCGGATCGAGGCCGAGGACATCCGCTACGTGTTCTTCCAGCAGGTCTCGGTCACCGGGCGGGTGATGGGCAAGGGCGTGGTGTCCTCGTTCTTCTCCCAGGTGGCCGAGCGGGGCTACCAACTCGTCTACGGGGCGACCGCCAACCTGTTCACCGACCGGTACGGCAACTACATCGGCTTCGGCCCCGAGGAATCCGAGCTGGCCGCCGTCGCCGACCTCGACACGTTCGCCGTCCTGCCGTGGGACAACCGCGTCGCGCGGGTCTATTGCGACTGCTACGACACCGAGACCGGCGAGCTGTTCGACGCCGATTGCCGCCAGAACCTCAAGCGCGTCGCGCACGAGTTCGAGCAGGAGCTCGGCTACCAGTTCCTGATCGGGATCGAGCCCGAGATGATGTGGCTGAAGAAGCCCGAGGACGGCAAGATCCCCGAGGGCGTCACCCAGCCCTACTGCTACCACATCCATCAGTTCGAGGAGCTCCGTCCGGTGCTGCTCGACGTGGTCGAATACGGCCAGGCGCTCGGGATGGACATGAGCTACGGCGACCACGAGGACGCGCCGGGGCAGCTGGAGCTCAACTTCCGCTTCGACCGCCCGCTGCGCACCGCCGACAACATCACGACCTACCGCCAGATCTGCGCCGCCGTCGCGCGGAAGCACGATCTGCTCGCCACCTTCATGCCCAAGCCGTTCACGGGCGTCTCGGCCAACGGCCACCACCACCATTTCACGCTGATGGACGAGGAGGGCAACAACGTCTTCCACGACCCGGACGGGCCGGCCCAGCTGTCAGAGATCGCACGCCACTTCCTCGGGGGCATGCTCGAGCACTTCCCGGCGCTGATGTGCGTCGGCAACCCGACGGTCAACTCCTACTGCCGCATGTGGGATACCGGGTTCTGGGCGCCGATCTACAAGAACTGGGGCTGGCAGAACCGCACGACGACGGTGCGCGTCGCTGCCGGCGGGCGGTTCGAGTACCGCGGCGTCGACTCCTCCTGCAACCCGTACCTGTCGGTGGCGACGCTGCTGCGCGCCGGACTCGACGGCGTGCGGCGCAAGCTCGACCCGGGTCCCCCCCAGCAGGGCAACACCTACGACCTGCTGCGCGAAGGCGCGGAGATCGAGAAGGTGCCGGACAGCCTGGGCGCGGCGCTCGTCGCGCTCGAGGCCGACGAGACGGTGCGCTCGGCGCTGCCCGGACGGCTCTACAAGGTCTTCAACCACTACAAGCGCGACGAGTGGGAGCGCTACCTGGCGGCGGTCACCGACTGGGAGCGCGACGAGTACCTCGAGGTGCTCCCGTGACGTCGGCGTCCACCACTCCCGACAGGAGTCACTAGAGATGTGCGGAATCGCAGGCGTCATCTACCGGAATGGCGGAAAGCACGAGCTCGGTCGCGACATGACCGCGATGCTGCAGTCGATGCGCCACCGCGGCCCGGACTCAACCGGGGTCGCGCTCTTTCATCCGCCGAGCGAGGAGCTCGTGCTGCGGATCAAGCTGGCCGAGGGGCCCCCTGACGGCGATCTCGAGCTCGAGGAGGCGGTCAACCGCCGTCGCCGCCAGGTTCCTGACCGGCTGCGGGCGGGCGGCGCCGAGGTCGTGTCGACCCAGGAGGTCAACGGGTACACGGTCTCGCTCAGCGTGAGCTTCGACGGCGAGCTCAAGCGGCTGGTCGACCTGGTTGAGTCGGTGCCGGGCGTCGAGGTGCTGTCGGCCGGCCACTCACTCGACATCGTCAAGGACCTGGGCGACGCGAACAGCGTGTCACGTCAGTACGGCCTGGATGACTACCACGGAAGTCACGGGATCGGCCACGTCCGGATGGCGACCGAATCGGACGTCGACATCGCCAACGCGCACCCGTACTGGGCGTATCCGTTCTCGGACGTGGCGGTCGTGCACAACGGCCAGATCACCAACTACTTCCAGTGGCGGCGACGCCTCGAGCACCAGGGCCATCGGTTCGCCTCCGACTGTGACTCGGAGGTCATCGCCGTCTACCTGGCCCAGCGGATGCAGGAGGGCATGGGCCTGAAGGAAGCGATGGAGCACAGCATCGACGACCTCGATGGCGTCTTCACCTACCTGTGCGTCACGCAGGACGAGCTCGGGATGGCCAAGGACGAGCTCGCCGCCAAGCCGATGGTGCTCTACGAGGGCGACGACATGGTCGCGCTCGCCTCCGAGGAGGTTGCCATCCGCGCCGTGATCGACCACGAGATCGACACGTACGACCCCTATGAGAGCCAGGTGATGGTGTGGAGCAGGTAGTGGAGTCCAATGGCCGGCCTCGGCGCTTCGACCCGCGGGGGCTCGTCGAGCTCGACGTCACCGTTCCCAAGGTCTCGGAGATCGACGGCACCCGGGCCCGCCTCGACGCGCGCGAGCTGACGATCCGTCAGATCAACCTCGAGCTGCGCTGGCTGCTGTACGAGCAGGGGATCACCGAGGTCACGATCCTGGAGCCGGGCGCGCGGCACTCGCTTGCCGTCGGGCTCCTCACCCGCTGCCGGATCACGTTCGAGGGCAGCCTCGGCTACTTCGGCTGCGGCATGATCGACGGGCCGGAGATCCAGATCAATGGGCGCGTCGGCTGGTCCTCGGCCGAGAACATGATGTCGGGCGTCGTCGTCGTCGAAGGCAACGCCGGCTCATTGACCGGGGCGGCGCTGCGCGGCGGAGACATCGTCGTCAAGGGCCAGGTCGGCGCCCGGACGGGCATCGACCAGAAGGGCGGGACGATCATCGTCGGCGGCGACGCCGGCTCGATGACCGGGTTCATGATGCAGCGCGGGCGCCAGATCATCTGCGGCAACGTCGGGCACGGCCTGGGCGACTCGATGTACGACGGGGAGATCTACGTCGGCGGCAAGGTCGCCTCACTGGGGGTCGACTGCGTCGAAGGCGAGTGGACGGACGCCGACACCGAGCTGATCGAGCGCAAGTTCCGGATCCACGGCCTCGGCTCGCCCCCCACCCTGCAGAAGTTCGTGTGCGGAAAGAAGCTCTACAACTACGACACGCTCGAACCGTCCGAGCGCAAGCTCGTGCTCTGAGGAGGGATCGCAAGTGGCTGACGAAAACGCTCCACAGGCACAGAACCGGCTTGGTCATAGCCGGATCTTCACCCCCGAGGTGATCGACGACATCCATGTCAAGTCGGAGCTCGGGCGTTACCGGATGCGCGGGTTCTCGATGTTCAAGAAGATCCCGCACTGGGACGAGCTGATGTTCATGCCGGGCACGCTGACCCGCTTCGTGATCGAGGGCTACCGGGAGAAATGCGAGACCAAGACGGTGCTCGGCGCCCGCTTCGCCAAGCACCCGATCGAGCTCGACATCCCGGTGTACATCACGGGCATGAGCTTCGGTGCCCTGTCGCTGGAGGCGAAGATGGCGCTGGCCAAGGGCGCCTCGATGGCGGGCACCGCCACCTGCTCGGGGGAGGGCGGGATGATCCCGCCCGAGCGCGACCTCTCGACCAAGTGGTACTACCAGGTCATCCAGAGCCGCTACGGCTTCAATCCCCACCACCTGATGCTCGCCGACGCGTGCGAGTTCTTCATCGGCCAGGGGTGCAAGGTCGGGCTCGGTGGTCACCTGATGGGCCAGAAGGTGACCGAGCAGGTCGCGGAGATGCGCTCGCTGCCGGTCGGGATCGATCAGCGCTCCCCTGCGCGCCACCCGGACTGGCTGGGACCGGACGATCTGTCGCTGAAGATCCAGGAGGTCCGCGAGGCGACCAACTACGAGATCCCGATCCAGCTCAAGCTCGGCGCGGCGCGCGTCTATGACGACGTGCGGATGGCGGCCAAGTGCGGCCCGGACATCATCTACCTGGACGGGGCCGAGGGCGGCACCGGCGCCGGGCCGCACATCGCGGCCGAGGAGACCGGGATCCCGCTGATGGCGGCGATCCCCGAGGCACGGCGGGCGCTCGAGGACATCGGGCTGGCCGACGAGGTGGACCTGGTGGTCGCCGGTGGGATCCGCAACGGCGGCGATGTGGCCAAATGCCTGGCGCTCGGCGCCAAGGCGGTGGCGATCGGCCACTCCTCGCTGATGGCGCTCAACTGCAACAAGGAGATCCCGGGCGTCACCGACTACGAGGGAACCGTCGGCGTTCCGGCGGGGCAGTGCTACCACTGCCACACCGGCCGCTGCCCGGTGGGCGTGGCCACGCAGGATCCGGAGCTCCGCAAGCGGCTCGTCGTCGACGACGCGGCCCAACGGGTCTACAACTTCCTGCACACGCTGACGCTCGAGACCCAGATGCTCGCGCGCGCCTGCGGCAAGACGAGCGTCCACAGCCTCGAACCCGAGGATCTGTGCGCGCTGACGATGGAGGCGGCGGCGATGGCGAAGGTGCCGCTGGCGGGCACACAGTACGTCCCCGGTGTCACCGAGGAGAATGCGCTGCAGGAGATCAAGCGGATGCTGGAGCGCCATATCGAGAACCCGATCGACTACCTCGCTCCCGAGATCGAGCGAGCCGGAAAGGCCGAGTAGATGAGCGACGGCCACAACATGCCCGCCGAACCCCAGAAGATCGTCGCGATCGACGCCGAGTACCTCTCGGGCCGGCGCCTGCCCTACCAGGAGGCGATCTCCGAGGTCGAGGACATCGACCTCGACGCCGCCACCCCCGGCGGCGATCTCAACTGGCTGGAGGACGTCACCCTGCTCGAGGAGGGCGGGGTTCCGGCCGTGTTCGACCGCTATTCGAACTCGTTCGTGAAGATCTACTTCCCGATCCCCGCCGGCCGAGAGGACGAGCTGGCACGGAAGGTGCTGATCAAGCACCTGCAGTCAGGCAACTCATACGGGATCGCGCTCAAGCAGCGCCATTGCAAGTTCCCGCAGCCCGAGCTGGGCCCGTGGGTCACGGGCTCGGAGCTGGTGGGCACCGACTATCACCCGTCGGTGCTCGAGGGATGGGAAGCGCCGGCGCACTGAGCGACGCCGGCGCGGTGGCGATCATGGCCGAGCCGCTTCCCAGATCCGCCCGCCGCGGGCCGAAGATCACGGTCTCGTGCCCGTGCGGCGAGCGGCGGTACCTGAGCTACGGCGAGCGGTGGGCGTGTGAGCAGTGCGGCCGCCGGTGGGATACCAACCAGATCCCGCTCGAGCAGTACACGGCGCTCCGCGCCACCCAGCTGCGCTACCGCCGGGTTCCGATGGCGATCAGCCTGCTGGCGCTCGCGTGCATCGTCGCGGGGGTGGTCGTCGGCAAGGCGCTGGGCGGCGTGATCATCGTGGCGATCGCCGCGACCACGTGGTCGATGTTCTTCCGGCCGATCCACCGCCGCAAGTACCGCAGCGCGATCGCCGACCTGCCGACCTGGTCGCTGAAGCCCGACCGGGAGTGACCCGGGCCGCGCGCCGGCGGCCACTCAGCCGGCGACCGGCTCCGGGCTCGCAGTCGCGGCCGGAGTCCCCATCAGCTCGCGCATCTCGGCCTCGTCGGGCACCAGCGGCACCTGCTCACGCATGTGCACGCCCTCGCCGTCCTCGACCACGCGGCGGTAGACGAACAGCAGCAGCGAGGCGAACAGGATCCCCACGCCGATTCCGAAGTCCGTCCAGCTCCCGTAGCCGTTGAGCTTGGGAGACAGCGCCCCCACGACGAGGAACAGGGCGTTGAGCACGGCCAGGAACAGCGCGATCGGCAGCCATCCCGAGGCGATCCTGATCGGTCTCGGCCAGTTCGGCCGGTCGCGGCGCAGCAACAGGAAGCCCGTCAGCGCGAACACGTGCGCGAGCACGTAGCCGATGTTGCTCATGTAGAGGATCGCCAGGTTCGACTTGATGAACAGCACCAGCGCGATGTTGACCGCGAGGTCGAGGGTCATCGCGCGCGCGGGTACGTGGAAGCTCGAGAGCTTGCCGAACGCCTTGATCGTCATCCCCGCGCGGGAGATGCCGTACAGCGCCCGGCCGGCGTCCGCGGTCGAGGAGGTCATCGACAACAGCAGCGAGGCGATGATGCAGATCGTGAAGAACGAGGCCGCGCCGTGACCGACGAGCGTCGACATCGCGCTCGAATAGAACTGGCCCTCGGCGCCGGTCACGACGGCCTTGGAGACACCCTGGACGCCGCCCAGCCCGAGCGGCACCAGCAGGCAGATGAGCAGCATGAACGTGGCCGAAGTGCGGAGCGCACGGTGCGTGTCCTGGATCGAGCGGTACTCGGGCGCGAAGGTGGCACACGCCTCGGTGCCGTACGCCGACCAGGCAAGGATGAACATGTAGACGATCGCGAGCTTGACCCCGCCCCACGGGCCGGGGAAGACGGCGTGGACGTTGGCGCTGTGCCACTTGCCGGTGAAGTACGGAACCACCACGAACAGCACGATCGGCACCATCAGCAGCGCCGCGCACGCATAGGTGAACCACACCGCCGCCTTCAGCCCGAAGATGTTGAAGGCCCACACGAAGATGATGCAGCCGATCGCGATGAACGACGACAGCGTCAACGTGTTGCCGGCGAACGCGATCGACAACCCGGAGTGCGGCCACCACTGCGAGGTCGCCAGATCGCCGATGATCTTGCCGAAGATCGACAGCACGACCGACCAGCCGATCCAGTAGCCGAATGCCGACAGCGGCCCGACCAGCGTCGTGTACTTGCGCCAGCCCTCGTGCGCGTAGAGCGCGATACCGCCGGAGCGGTGCCCGAACATCGTCGCCGGCTCGGAGTAGATCCACGCCTGGAGCATCCCGATCGCCGCCGAGGCACCCCACAGGATCATCGACCCCGCGACGCCGAACAGCCCGAGCGTGTACCCGAGGCTGCCGAGCAGGAAGCCGGGGTTGCAGAGCGCGATGATGAATCCATCCCACCATCGCAACGTCTTGAGGAGCTGAACCTCTTCGACGGTGGCAGTCGCGACCTGCTCCACGCTCATCCCTCCTCCTCGGATTGACGCGGAACGTCGCGAGCTCTGGTCCCGAGCTCGGGACACCACGCCGGGGTCGGGAACTTATACCAGTTGGTCCATTTCTGGTCAATGTGACGACTGCAACTTCCGCCCCGTGGAGCGGCTTCGGACCGGATCACGCACCAGCGGGCGAAATGCCCGCCCGCGCCCGTCGCGCGAACTGATTTGATGCGCCCAGAGGCGATCGCCGTGCCCGCCGCCGACACCCCCGCACAGTCCCCGCCGACGCCCGGCGCCGACGCGCGCTCCGCGCGTCCGGTGATGCTGGCCACGCTGTCCGCGCGGGTCGATCCGGCGGCCGAGCGGGTCGCGCTCGAGGCGGCGCTGGAGACTCGCGCGAAGCTGCTGCTCGTCAACCTGCTGTGGCTGCCGCCGCACCCGACGACGCTGACGCTGGCCCGTGAGTACGCGACGCTGCCCCACGAGGAGGACCTGGAGGCGGTGCGTGAAACCGCCCAGCGCGCGGCCGCGCGGGGGATCTCGACCGAGTTGCTGAGGGTCTCCAGTCGCCGGCCGCTGCAGGCGCTGCTGGAGCTTGTGCACGAGCGCGACGCCGGTCTGCTCGTGCTCGGGCCTGACCCACGGAGGACGCCGCGATGGTGGCGAGCGGCCGCGGCGCACCGGATTCGGAGGCATGCCGGGTGCCTCGTCTGGATCGCGCCCGACGGATGAGGTTGACTGGGAGCGTAGGGTGCGGTGGACTTCACGGGCAGCAGCCTGTAGAACACGTTCTGACGGACCAATTTGTCCGATCAAATGGCCTACGGAGGAGAGAAATCGTGGCGCGCGATCCCAAGTACGACATCCTGTTCGAGCCGATTCAGCTTGGGCCCAAGACGCTGAAGAACCGCTTCTACCAGGTGCCTCACTGCATCGGCGCCGGTTCTGAGAAGCCGGGATTTCAGGCCTACCACCGGGGCATGAAGGCCGAGGGCGGGTGGGGCGCGTGCTGCACCGAGTACTGCTCGATCCACCCCGAGTCCGACGACACCTCGCGGGTGTCGGCGCGGATCTGGGACGAGGGCGATGTCCGCAACCTGGCCGCGATGTGCGACAAGCTGCACGAGCACGGCGCGCTGGCCGGGATCGAGCTCTGGTACGGCGGGCCGCACGCCCCCTGCATGGAGTCCCGCGCGACCCCACGGGGGCCCTCGCAGATCGCGTCGGACTTCGAGCTCAACATCTTCCCGCGCTACATGGACGAGGACGACATCGAGACCGTCCAGCAGATGTACGTCGACGCGGCGATCCGCGCCCGGGACGCCGGGTTCGACATCGTCTACGTGTACGGCGCGCATGCGTACCTGCCGTTCCAGTTCCTCTCGCCGGTCGACAACCGGCGCACCGACAAGTACGGCGGGTCGTTCGAGAACCGTGCGCGTTTCTGGCGCGAGTCGCTGATCAAGGTCAAGGAGGCCGTCGGCGACGATTGCGCGATCGCCTCGCGCTTCGCCGTGGACCACCTGCTCGGCCCCACCTCGATTCAGGTCGGCGAGGACGGCATCCGCTTCGTCGAGTACTGCGACGACGTCGTCGACCTCTGGGACTTCACGGTCGGCGATATCGCCGAGTGGGGTCAGAATGCCGGCCCGTCGCGTTTCTTCGAGGAGAACCACGAGGCTCCGTACACCGGCCAGATCAAGGCCGGCGACCACACCAACAAGCCGGTCGTCGGCGTCGGGCGCATCACCAACCCCGACACGATGGTGGCGATCATCAAGTCGGGCCAGTTCGACATCATCGGCGCCGCGCGGCCGTCGATCTCGGACCCGTTCCTGCCCAACAAGATCGACGAGGGCCGGCTCGACGACATCCGCGAGTGCATCGGCTGCAACCAGTGCATCTCCCGCTGGGAGATCGGCGGTCCGCCGATGGTCTGCACCCAGAACGCGACCGCCGGCGAGGAGTACCGCCGCGGCTGGCATCCCGAGAAGTTCCACAAGGCCGGCAACGCTGAGAAGGGCGTACTGATCGTCGGAGCGGGGCCGGCCGGAATGGAATGCGCGATGGTGCTCGGCAAGCGGCAGATGTCTGCCGTCCACCTGGTCGAGGCCGAGAAGGAGATCGGTGGCAGCGTCAACTGGATCTCGCAGCTCGGGCACTCCGACGGCAAGGAGAACCTCGCCCGCGGGACCGCCCGCGGGCTGGGTGAGTGGAAGCGGATCGTCAACTACCGCCAGATCCAGCTCGACAAGCTGCGCAACGTCGAGGTCCACACGGGCTCGCGGCTGACGGCACAGGACGTGCTCGAGTACGGTGCCGAGATCGTCGTGATCGCCACCGGCTGCCACTTCGCCACCGATGGATGAACGCGGCCACGCATGAGCCGATCCCGGGTGCCGACACGTCCCTGGACTGGCAGCTCACGCCCGATCAGGTGGTCGCCGGCGCAAAGCCGATCGGCAAACGCGTGCTGGTGCTGGAGAACGAGGCGTACTACATGGGCGCCTCGGTCGCCCAGAAGCTGGCCGGCGAGGTCACGAGGTCGACCTGCTGACGCAGGCGGCGATCGCCAGCGACATGGAATACACGCTCGAGGCGCCGATGCCGCATCGCGACCTGCACCGGCTCGGCGTCAACATCCGCCCCTACACGATGGTCGAGCGCCTGGAGCCGGGCGTCGCCCACGCGTACAACGTCTGGAAACCGGAGCACAAGGAGCAGATCGAGATCGATTCGGTCGTGCTCTGCACGGCGCGGATCTCCAACGACGAGCTGTACCGGGAGCTGAAGTCCGACAAGGCCAGGCTGGAGCAGGAGGGGATCGAGGCGGTGTACGTGATCGGCGGCGCTGCGGCGCCGCGGATGATCGTCGACTCGATCTTCGACGGCCACCGGCTGGCGCGTGAGATCGACTCGGCCCATCCGGAGATGCCGCTGCCGTTGATCCGCGAGCGGCGTCTGTGGGGCGAGAGCTCCAACGACGACTATCTCGGACAGCCGCAGGCCGCCTCCGACGTGGCGTCGCCGGCGTGAAGATCGTCGTTTGCGTCAAGCAGGTGGCAGCGCTCGATGAGGAGTTCGAGCTGCGCGAGGACGGCCTCGGCGTCGAGCCCGACTGCCTGGAGTGGGACCTGAACGAGTGGAATTCGTTCTCGCCGCAGGCCGCGCTGCAGCTGCGGAACAGACCGGCGTGACGGCGACGAGGCGGTCGCCGCGACCGTCGGCGACGAGGAGGCCGACGAGGCGCTGCTCGGCTGCCTGGCACGCGGTGCCGATCGCGCCGTCAGGGTGTGGGACGAGGACGCGCTGACCCGCGGCGATGTGCTGGGAACGGCTCGTGCGCTCGCCGCCGCGGGCGCGGAGCAGCCGGACCTCGTCCTGTGCGGAGTGCAATCCTCCGACGCGGTGAACGGCGCGACCGGAACCGCGCTGGCCGGGCTGCTCGGACTGGCACGGGTGGCGGTGGTCAAGCAGCTCGAGCTCGATGCAGAGGCGGGCGCGTGACCGCCGCCGGCGAGCTCAAGGGTGGGCTGGTGGAGCGCCTGCGAACAGCCTGCCGGCGCTGCGCTGATCCAGACCGGGATCAACGAGCCGCGCTACGCGCCTACTGCGGGCGATCAAGCAGGCCCGCGAGAAGCACTGGAGTCGCTCGTGCCCGAACTCGGCCTCGATTCGGACTAGCTTGCGCAGATCGCCGGCGCGCAGCTCGAGGCGCTCGCACCACCGGAGCGCGGGGCCGGTGCGGAGATGCTCGACGGCTCGCCGACCGAGCTCGCGCATCGGATCCTGGAGCTGACAGAGAGCGGGTGACGTCAGAGCGCGGTGCTGGCATGGTGGTGGCCGAAGCCGCCAGGGGGAGCTGCGCGAGGTCTCGCGAGATGCTCTCGCTCGGCGCCGAGCTGGCGAGCGCGGCAGGCGTCGGGCTGACGGTGGCCGTGATCGGCTCCGACGCCGGGCGCTTCGCACCCGAGCTGCAGGCGGCGGGAGTGAGCGAGGTGCTGACCGTGCCGACCCCGACCGAGCATTAGAGGCCCACGTGCGGGAGCGCGCGGTGGAGGGGCTGACCGAGCCCGAGAGCCCCGCGCTGGTCCTGGGCGGCCACAGATCGACTCGCTCGGGTTCGCGCCCCCTGTGGCCGCGCCCCTGAAGCTCGGGTTCGCCAGCGACGTCACCTCGGTGTCGTGGCGGGACGGCGGGGCTAGCGGCGTCGAATTCACGCGGCGCGACAGGGAGAAGCTGAGCGCCGAGCTCTCGTTCCCAGGCAAGCAGCGCACGCTACTGACCGTGAGGCCCAGGAACTTCCCGCCGGCCGAGGTCGAGGCCGACGGCGCGAGTGCGCCGGTGCGGGCGGTCGAGTCGCTGTCCGGATGCCCGCACCGAGCACCTCGGCTTCGTCGAGGCCGCCACCAGGATGTCGACATCACCAAGGCGGATTCCTGATCCTGGATCGGGCGCGGGTGGAGGACAAGGACGACATCCCGCGTTTCCCGGAGCTCGCCGACCGGCTCGGCGCAACGCTGTCGAGCTCCCGACCGCTGGTCGACGCCGGCTGGATGACTCCTCGCGGCAGGTCGGGCAGTCGGGCGAGACGGTGAGCCGCGCCTGTATCTCGCGATGGGGATTCCGGCGCGGTCCAGCACCTCGCGGGGATGCGTCGCCGCGGACACGATATCGCAGTGAGCTCCGATCCGAGGCGCCATCTTCGGGTCGCGCACTAGGAGCCGTCGCCGACATGTTCGAGGTCGCCGACGGGCCGTGGACTCGCTCGGGTAGTGGCGCACACCGGAATCAGCTGGAGGCGGTGAACGCGGCGATCGGCACCTGCTGATCGCGTCTGTCAAGACGCGACCGGTGTTCTGGGGGGTCACGGGGCGCTCAGGTGCTGTGGTACGTCCTCGCGGTGCTTCTCGGTGCGCGGCGTTCGTACGGAGTGATCCGTCCGTTCGCGAAGTACCGCCACGGGCACGGCGGCGGCTGGCCGCCGCGGGGCGACCTCATGCGCGGGCTGGGGCGCGCCACCCGGATGATGCTCACGCACGTGACACTCCGCCGTCGCGACGGTGGCCGGGGTCGCGCATATGCCCATCTTCTACGGCTGGATCACGCTGTTCGCTGGAACGGTGATCCTCGGGTTCGACACCGACTTGCTGCATCCGGTCTCCGGGATCAAGTACTTCCACGGCGACTTCTACCTCGGCTACAAGGAGGTTCTGAACGTGCTGGGGACGGGCTGGTCCTCGGGCTGCTGGTGATGATGGTGGGCCGCGCCGTGATCCGGCCGGCCAAACTCGACTACAGGCGCCCGGACCGGGCTGCGGCGAGCCTGGGGCCGACCGCCGCGGTTATCGGATGGCGGACCGGGTGTTCGTGCACGCTGCTGGTGATCGCGCTCACCGGCTTTCTGCTGGAGGGCATCCGGATCGCGATCCGTCACCCCGGCTACGGCGGGACCAGTTCGCGGGGTGGGTGGTCGCGCAGGCGCTGACGGGCGTCTCGCACGGAACGCTCGCCGACGGCCACGCGATCTGGTGGTTCCACGGGCTGCTGGCGATCACGTTCGTGGCGAGCATCCCGTACACCAAGGCGACCCACATGCTGCAAGCTTCCTCTCGCTGGCGCTGCGCGACGAGCATGCGGGGCAGCGGCTGGCGCCGATCCCGGCCGAGCGAGCCGAGCTGCCGCGGGCTACGGCGTGCTGGCAGACTAAACAGATCCTGGCATCTGCTGCAGCTCGACGCGTGCACGAAGTGCGGGCGCTGCCATGAGGCCTGCCCGGCCAATGCGACGGGGCGACCGCTGTCCCCGCGCGACGTCATTGTCGAACTGCGCGAGCGGCAGAACCGTGCCCTGCAGTCCGAGGGCGTCGGCGGCGTCCTGGGCTGACTGCTCGATCGCTCTCAGCAACGGCGACGGCAACGAAACGGGGACAGGGAAACGGGGTTCTCCGCGCCGGTGATCGGCCATGACGGGGTACGGCTGGAGACGGTGTGTCCTGCATGCAGTGCAACGCCTGCGTCGCCGCGTGCCCGGTCGGAATGGAGGAGGCGCCGATCGTCGACCAGCTGCGCCAGCGCGCGGTCGAGGACGGGGAACTGGACTCCAACCTGCAGACGGTGCTGACGGTCATCCATCGCTCCGGCAACTCGTTCGGCGCGAAGAAGCGCCGCCGTGGGCGCTGGACGCGCGAGCTGGACTTCGAGGTCGAGGACGCCCGCAAGGAGTCGGTCGACGTGCTGTGGTTCGTCGGCGACTCGCGTCGTTCGACCCCCGCTCGCAGAAGGTCAGTTCCAGACGCTTCGCCCGCCTGCTTCACCACGCCAAGGTCGACTTCGGGATCCTCTACGACGGAGAGCGCAACGCCGGAAACGACGTGCGACGCGTCGGCGAGGAGGGGCTGCTGCAAAATAGCTTGCCGAGGAGAACATCGAGACGCTGAAGGAGGATGCCGACTTCCAACGGATCATCACCACCGATCCGCATTCGCTGAACACCCTGCGCGACGAGTACCCGCGGCTAGGACGGCGAGGAGCTGACAGTTGACACGCCACACCGCGCTGCTGATCGACCTGATCTCGTCCGGCACGGCTCGAAGTGGCCAACCGCCTCCCCCTATCGCGTCACCTCCCCCACGAGCCCTGCCGTCTCGGCCGGTTCAACGGCGAGTACGACAATCCGAGACGGACTCTGGAGCTCCTCGGTTGCCGCGTGATCGAGATGCGCTCGCAACCGCGAGCAGAAGCTCCTGCTGCGGCGCAGGCGGGGGGCAGATCAAGATACCAGAAGCGCCGGCTGCGAGCGTCCTTCGGAGAACCGGATCGCCGAGGCCGTGGCGCTTCGGCGAGCTTCAAGCTACTTCATCGTCGCCTGTCCGAAGGAAGTGCGATGCTGCGAGGACGCGATCGGGGGCACCCACGGCAACGCCGAGCGGGTGGCAGCTGCGAGAGCTCGCCGAGCTGAGTGGAGCAGGCAGTGATCGGCTCAGACGGTCGGCGGCCGGGTGATGAGCACCCCGCCGCTGATCGGCGTCTCCAGAGCTTTCACGACTTCGGCGACTACGGCGGGGTCGGGATGCAGCGGCCGCTGCTGATGTGCGGTGCGCTGCCCTTGACGCTGGCGCAGCTGCCCGAGGGGATCGAGCCGGCGCTTGACGCGATCGACGGGCTGATGCCGCCCCGGTCGCGACATGGAGCCGGGCCGGTACGGTCAGGCCCCGGATCCGCTGCTGGCCGCCACCGAGCCCCAGCGCGACCGGTTGGAACTTGAGCTGGTGGAGGCCGCGTTGCAGCGCGGGCTGCCCGTACTCGGCTGCTGCCGCGGCATGCCAGTGCTCAATGTCGCCCTCGGCGGGACGATGGCGCAGGACGTCGGGCTGGTCGACGCGTGGCGCGGGCGCCCCTTGACCCGGGCTCGCACAACTGGAAGCTGATGGAGCGCTCGTCGCTGGATGGCGGCGAGATCCCACCACATCCCCGCCACCCGATCAGCATCGCCCCCGGCAGCATCCTGGGCGACGCGCTGGGAACGCTGAGAGCAGCGTGAACTCCTTCCACCATCAGGCAGTGGTCGAGCTCGGCCGCGGCCTGGACCCAGCGACGGCGCCGGACGGCGTCGTGGAGGCGCTCGAGTAGAGGGCGCGCCGGTGCTCGCCGTGCAGTGGGAGCTCCAGGAGGAGTCGCGGTCGACCCGCGCTTCCTGGCCGTATTCGAATGGTTCGTCGATGCCGCACGGCAGCGGCGCAGCGTGACCGAAGGAGACAAGCATGTCGACTGATGGACTGAAGAGCAGTGCCTTCTACGACGCCCAGATCGAGGCGGGCGCCACCGATTCTGAGTGGGAGGGCTGGTGGTGGGCCGGTGACTTCGGCGAAGCGGTCGCCGAGCACGTCGCGACTCGCACCGCGTGCGACATGTGGGAGCATTCGCGCTGCGCAAGTGGGATCTGCGCGGTCCCGATGCACTGACACTCGCCGACACGGCGTTCACCAATGACATGTCAGCGCTGGAGGTCGGCCAGGTCCGCTATGGGCACTGTGCGACGAACAGGGCCAGATGGTGATGGACGGGACCGTGTCGAACCTCGGCGACGGGCATTGCCTGTCGATGACGAACGACGACTCCGATCTCGAGTGGCTGCGGAAGATCGCGTCCGACCGCAGTCTCGACGTGGAGATCACCGAGCGCACCGCCGAGATGCCCCACCTGCAGGTGCAAGGGCCGTTGGCACGGGAGGTGCTGGGGCCGATCACCGAGGGCGCCGACGTGGGCGCGCTGCGCTATTGCCGCTTCCTGCACGAGGGCGTACGCGTCGCCGGCATTTCCGTGTGGCTGTCACGGACCGGATACTCCGGTGAGCTCGGCTTCGAGCTGTACTGCGCGCCGGAGGACGCACGGCGTTGTGGAACGCCATGCTCGAGCGGACCCCCGCACGGCCTGCGCCCGATCGGCCTGTCGGCGATAGAGACGCTGCGCATCGAGTCGGGCTTCTTCTTCCCGATATCGACTACTTCCCTCACAAGACCGACCCGTTCGAGGTCAGGCTCGACAACGTCGTCAAGCTGGACAGGTCCAGCGACTTCTCCGGCCGCGACGCGCTCCGCAAGATCGCCGAGGAGGGCTCGGCGCGCCTGCTGACGACGCTGCGGATCGACGGCGACGAGGTGCCGGAGTACGGCGCGACGGTCACGCGTGAGGGGCGGGAGGTCGGGATCGTGCGCAGTCCCTGCCAGAGCCCATCCTTCGACATGCAGGTGATCGCGACGGCCGCGATCGACCGAGCGCTGGCGGCCGAGGGCGAGCACGTCGAGGTTGCGCTCGGAGAGGAACCGTCGGCGCCACCGTCGCGCCGATCCCGCTCTACGACACCGCGAAGAAGCGCCCGCGCAGCTGACGGGACGTGGTATTCGGCGGCGCGGCGCCCTACGGCGGGGGTCGCGGCGCCGATTTCGGCGTAGGCCTCGGCGAGCCGCCGGACGCCCTCCTCGATCTGCTCCGGGGTGACGCCGGAGTAGGCGAGGCGGAGCGACGAGTCGCCGCCCTCGAGCACGAAGTCGGAGCCCTTGACGAACTGCACGCCGCGCGCGGCGGCGGCGTCGAACAGCGCGTCGACATCGGTGCCCGCCGGCAGGTCGACCCACAGGAAGTAGCCGCCCTCGGGCGCGACGAAGCGGGCGTCGGGCAGGTGCTCGGCGAGCGCCGTCGCACAGCGTCTGCGGCCCGCTCGCGCAGCGCCTCGCGGACCGTCTCGATCGAGCGGTCGATCGCGCCCGAGCGGCAGAACTGGTTGACGATCGCCTGGGCGACCATGTTCGGCGAGATGTAGGTGCTGGTGGCGAGCTTGGCGATCTCGGCGATCAGCGTCCGGCGGGCCGACCAGATAGCCGACGCGGATGCCGGGGCAGACCGTCTTGGAGAACGACGAGGCGTAGACGACGCGCGTCGGGCGTCCATCGAGAGCATCGTCGGCAGCGGCTCGCCGCGCGAAGCGCAGCGTCGACGTACGGGTCGTCCTCGAAGATCGTGAAGTCGTGCTCGCGGGCGAGCTCGATCAGCCGCTCGCGCTTGGCCGGCCGACAGCGTGTAGCCGGCCGGGTTCTGGAAGTTGGGGATGATGTGGGCGAGCTTCGGGCGCGCGCCGGCCGTCGAGCACGCGCTCGAGCGCGGCGACGTCGATGCCGTCGGGCTCGAGCTCGACCATCCGCACGTCGGCGCCGCGGTTGCGCAGCGACAGCAGCGTGCGGTCGTAGGTCGGGCAGCTCGACGATCACCGTGTCGCCCGGCGTCGACGAGCGCGTCGAACAGGAACGCGTCGGCCTGCATCGAGCCGTTGGTGACGAGCACGTGCTCGGGCGTCGACGCCGTGCTGCTCGGCGATCCACTCGCGCAGCGGCACGTAGCCGACCGACGGTGCCGTAGCCGGTCATGCCGGCCGGGTCGGCGTCGAACGCCTGCTCGGCGGCGGCCTGCAGGCCCTCGACGTCGACGATGTCGAGCGACGGGCGCGCCGCGGGCGAAGGAGATCGTGTCAGGCCATGCCTGCAAGACTACGAGATCGGCGCCGACAGGTGCACGTCGACGCACCGCGCCGTCGCGTCGCCCGCGTAGCCGCGGACCTCGACCTGACGCGTACGCCGGGCAGCGCCGCCGAGCGCACGCTCGAACGCGCTGCAGCGCCCGGGCCGGCGAACGGGCCGGCGGCCACTGACGCGCCGGCGGCGGTCGCGAGCGGGCGGCGGTGACCGCGACAGGCGCCGATCTCGCCGGCGCCGGGCTCGAGCACGGCTGCGGCGTACGCGGAGGAGAAGCTCGCGATGCAGCTCGAGCGGCGAGCGCCGTGAGCGTCGACGAGCTCGGCGAGCTACGTCGGCGCGGCCGGGCCGGCGCCGGAGCGGGCCGCGCAGCTCGGCGGCGATCCGACCGCCGGCTTCGCGGTCGGCGGCGGCGGTCGACGCGGCCAGCGTCGTCGGCGCATCGGCGTCGTCGCCGCCGGCGGCGGGGCGGGGTCATCGTCGACGGGCGCGGCGTCGACATCGGCGCGCGAGACCGAACTGGATCGGGCGCAAGCGACGGTCGATCTCGGCCAGGCGCTCATCGAGGATCGACTGGCTCGGCCATCGCGCGAGCGAGCCTACCGGCGGCCGCGGCGGACGGCGATCGACTCGACGGCGTCGCTAGCTGCGGCGGCAGCTGCCGAGCAGCGAGACGGCCGGCCTCGGCGACCTCGGTCGGGCGTGCGTCCGACCCGGACGCCCTTGGCCTCCAGCGCCGCGGCCTTGGCCTCGGCGCCGCCGTGCGAGCCGGAGACGATCGCGCCGGCGTGGCCCATCGTCTTGCCCGGGGGGGCGGTGAAGCCCGCGATGTAGCCGACCACCGGCTTGGTCACGTGCTCGGCGATGAACTCGGCGGCCCGCTCCTCGGCGTCGCCGCCGATCTCGCCGCACATCACGATCAGCTCGGTCTCGGGGTCCTCCTGGAACATGCCGATCACGTCGATGAAGTCGGTGCCCGGGACCGGGTCGCCGCCGATCCCGACGATCGTGGAGTTGCCGAAGCCGCTCTGGGCCAGCTCGTTGCCGATCTGGTAGGTGAGCGTGCCCGAGCGTGAGACGACGCCGACGTTGCCCGGCTTGAAGAACGACGCCGGGATGATCCCGACGCTCGCCTTGCCGGGCGAGAGGATGCCCGGGCAGTTGGGCCCGACCAGGCGCGCAGCGGCCGTTCTTCTTGATCGTGTTGTAGACGCGCAGCTCGTCGTGGGCGGGGATGCCCTCGGTGATGCGATGATCAGCTCGATGCCGCGTCCTCGGCCTCGAGGATCGAGTCGGCGGCGAACCGCGGCGGCACGAAGATCATCGCCGTGTTGGCGCCCTCCTTCTCCACCGCCTCGTGGAAGGTGTTGAACACCGGGATGCCCTCGACGTCCTGGCCGCCCTTGCCGGGCGTGACGCCGGCGACGACCTTGGTGCCGTACTCGCGGTTGCGCAGCGAGTGGAAGGTGCCCTCGCGGCCGGTGATACCCGGAGGTGCAGAGCCGCGTGTCGGCGTCGACGAGGATGCTCATGAGCGCGGCAGCTCGACGACCTTGGCCGCCGCCCCGTCCATGGTCGATTCGGTGTGCACTCAGGCAGGTTAGCCTCGGCCAGCATCGCGCGGCCCT
>CAVSSZ010000008.1:0-394828 GCA_963730725.1 uncultured Solirubrobacteraceae bacterium
CGGGGCCTAGGAGCCGTGGTCAGCTCCAGGGGTACGGGCTGTGCGAGACCGGATGCAGGTCGCCGGTGGCGAAGCGCTCGAACCGGAACGGGTGAAGCAGCGACGAGTGCTCTCCCGTGAGCACGCGCGCGATCTCCCGCCCGACCCCGATCATCTTGTAGCCGTGGTTGGAGTCGGCCGCGACGTAGACGTTCGGATGCATGTAGTCGAACACCGGGAAGTTGTCGGCGGTGAACGCCCCCGCGCCACCGGAGCGAACCTGCCGATAGCGCCCGCGCGCACCCTCGAAGCGCTCCAGGCAATGCGACAGCGCCGCGGACCACAGGTCAGGGAAGATCGGCTCGACGGTGCCGGTCGGATACGGGTCGACCTCGAAGCTCTCCCCCACCGTCAACGGCTGCGCACCGCCCTGGATGCTGTCGCGGTCGGGCTTGAAGTAGACCCCCCACGGTTCGTCGGTGATCAGCTTCCCCTCGTCTGAGTGCAGCGGCTGGTCGGAGTCGACGTGCAGCACGGGCGACATCTTCCCGTCGGCGGTGACGAAGCTCTTGGGATCGAACTCGACCTCTCCCTCCTGGAGGTACCAGTAGGTCCACATCCCGACGTCCTCGCGCACCGTCCCGTCGGGCTCGTGGACCTCGATCCGGTCGGGCAGCCCCAGCATCTGCCACAACGACGGCGTCCACGGCCCGGCCGCGACGACGACCTGGTCGACGGCGATCTCGCCCGCGGTCGTCGAAACGCTGCGGACCGCGCCGGACTCGTCGAAGTCGAAGCCGGTGACCTCGACGCCCTCGGCGATCCGAGCGCCGGCGGCGCGGGCTTTGCCCGCCAGACCGAGCATCGATTCCTTGTTGAACGCGAACCCGCCCGTGTGCTCGTGCAGGCAGACGGTGAGGCCCGGCGCGCGCCAGTCCGAGTACAGCGAGCGCATGTGCGCGGCGACCTCGGCCTCGCCGACGTGCAGCTCGGAGGGGTAGCCGATGCGCTGGTGGCGCTCGTACACCTGGGCCAGGTCGTCCTCCTGAGCCGGCGGGCCGAGCGCGATGTAGCCGGTGTCGTGGTAGTGCAGCGCCTCCGGATCGGACCTCCACACCTCGACGCATGCCGCCATCAGCTCCGACATCGCCGGCTGGAAGTAGTTGTTGCGGATCACACCGCACGCGATGCCCGAGGCGCCGGCGCCGACGCCGGTCTTGTCCACCACGAGGACCTTCTCGCCGGCGGCGGCCAGGTGCCACGCCGTCGAGAGGCCGTGCACCCCCGCTCCGATGACCAGGTACGGGATCGATGACGGTACGGGATCTGGCACGAGTTCTCCCTTCGGTTTTGCGCTGTGCGCAAAGGTATTGCATCAGGCGCAAGGAGGCAAGAGATGCGCCACGGACACTTCTCCTGGGCCGCGAAGCCTGATAGAATATGGACAAATTTGTCCACCGAGGAGAGGGCTACGTATGTCGACGGCCGTGGACGGCAGCAAGGGACAGGAGTCATCAGCGGTGTTCGGCGGCGGCGTCTCGGACGTCCTCGCCAGCCCGCGGATCACGCCGCCGCCCGCGACCCTGGAGGAGGCCAGATCCGCGCCAGGCCGGGCAGAACGGATCGAGCAGATCGTCCGCCGGATCGAGGCCGAGGACATCCGCTACGTGTTCTTCCAGCAGGTCTCGGTCACCGGGCGGGTGATGGGCAAGGGCGTGGTGTCCTCGTTCTTCTCCCAGGTGGCCGAGCGGGGCTACCAACTCGTCTACGGGGCGACCGCCAACCTGTTCACCGACCGGTACGGCAACTACATCGGCTTCGGCCCCGAGGAATCCGAGCTGGCCGCCGTCGCCGACCTCGACACGTTCGCCGTCCTGCCGTGGGACAACCGCGTCGCGCGGGTCTATTGCGACTGCTACGACACCGAGACCGGCGAGCTGTTCGACGCCGATTGCCGCCAGAACCTCAAGCGCGTCGCGCACGAGTTCGAGCAGGAGCTCGGCTACCAGTTCCTGATCGGGATCGAGCCCGAGATGATGTGGCTGAAGAAGCCCGAGGACGGCAAGATCCCCGAGGGCGTCACCCAGCCCTACTGCTACCACATCCATCAGTTCGAGGAGCTCCGTCCGGTGCTGCTCGACGTGGTCGAATACGGCCAGGCGCTCGGGATGGACATGAGCTACGGCGACCACGAGGACGCGCCGGGGCAGCTGGAGCTCAACTTCCGCTTCGACCGCCCGCTGCGCACCGCCGACAACATCACGACCTACCGCCAGATCTGCGCCGCCGTCGCGCGGAAGCACGATCTGCTCGCCACCTTCATGCCCAAGCCGTTCACGGGCGTCTCGGCCAACGGCCACCACCACCATTTCACGCTGATGGACGAGGAGGGCAACAACGTCTTCCACGACCCGGACGGGCCGGCCCAGCTGTCAGAGATCGCACGCCACTTCCTCGGGGGCATGCTCGAGCACTTCCCGGCGCTGATGTGCGTCGGCAACCCGACGGTCAACTCCTACTGCCGCATGTGGGATACCGGGTTCTGGGCGCCGATCTACAAGAACTGGGGCTGGCAGAACCGCACGACGACGGTGCGCGTCGCTGCCGGCGGGCGGTTCGAGTACCGCGGCGTCGACTCCTCCTGCAACCCGTACCTGTCGGTGGCGACGCTGCTGCGCGCCGGACTCGACGGCGTGCGGCGCAAGCTCGACCCGGGTCCCCCCCAGCAGGGCAACACCTACGACCTGCTGCGCGAAGGCGCGGAGATCGAGAAGGTGCCGGACAGCCTGGGCGCGGCGCTCGTCGCGCTCGAGGCCGACGAGACGGTGCGCTCGGCGCTGCCCGGACGGCTCTACAAGGTCTTCAACCACTACAAGCGCGACGAGTGGGAGCGCTACCTGGCGGCGGTCACCGACTGGGAGCGCGACGAGTACCTCGAGGTGCTCCCGTGACGTCGGCGTCCACCACTCCCGACAGGAGTCACTAGAGATGTGCGGAATCGCAGGCGTCATCTACCGGAATGGCGGAAAGCACGAGCTCGGTCGCGACATGACCGCGATGCTGCAGTCGATGCGCCACCGCGGCCCGGACTCAACCGGGGTCGCGCTCTTTCATCCGCCGAGCGAGGAGCTCGTGCTGCGGATCAAGCTGGCCGAGGGGCCCCCTGACGGCGATCTCGAGCTCGAGGAGGCGGTCAACCGCCGTCGCCGCCAGGTTCCTGACCGGCTGCGGGCGGGCGGCGCCGAGGTCGTGTCGACCCAGGAGGTCAACGGGTACACGGTCTCGCTCAGCGTGAGCTTCGACGGCGAGCTCAAGCGGCTGGTCGACCTGGTTGAGTCGGTGCCGGGCGTCGAGGTGCTGTCGGCCGGCCACTCACTCGACATCGTCAAGGACCTGGGCGACGCGAACAGCGTGTCACGTCAGTACGGCCTGGATGACTACCACGGAAGTCACGGGATCGGCCACGTCCGGATGGCGACCGAATCGGACGTCGACATCGCCAACGCGCACCCGTACTGGGCGTATCCGTTCTCGGACGTGGCGGTCGTGCACAACGGCCAGATCACCAACTACTTCCAGTGGCGGCGACGCCTCGAGCACCAGGGCCATCGGTTCGCCTCCGACTGTGACTCGGAGGTCATCGCCGTCTACCTGGCCCAGCGGATGCAGGAGGGCATGGGCCTGAAGGAAGCGATGGAGCACAGCATCGACGACCTCGATGGCGTCTTCACCTACCTGTGCGTCACGCAGGACGAGCTCGGGATGGCCAAGGACGAGCTCGCCGCCAAGCCGATGGTGCTCTACGAGGGCGACGACATGGTCGCGCTCGCCTCCGAGGAGGTTGCCATCCGCGCCGTGATCGACCACGAGATCGACACGTACGACCCCTATGAGAGCCAGGTGATGGTGTGGAGCAGGTAGTGGAGTCCAATGGCCGGCCTCGGCGCTTCGACCCGCGGGGGCTCGTCGAGCTCGACGTCACCGTTCCCAAGGTCTCGGAGATCGACGGCACCCGGGCCCGCCTCGACGCGCGCGAGCTGACGATCCGTCAGATCAACCTCGAGCTGCGCTGGCTGCTGTACGAGCAGGGGATCACCGAGGTCACGATCCTGGAGCCGGGCGCGCGGCACTCGCTTGCCGTCGGGCTCCTCACCCGCTGCCGGATCACGTTCGAGGGCAGCCTCGGCTACTTCGGCTGCGGCATGATCGACGGGCCGGAGATCCAGATCAATGGGCGCGTCGGCTGGTCCTCGGCCGAGAACATGATGTCGGGCGTCGTCGTCGTCGAAGGCAACGCCGGCTCATTGACCGGGGCGGCGCTGCGCGGCGGAGACATCGTCGTCAAGGGCCAGGTCGGCGCCCGGACGGGCATCGACCAGAAGGGCGGGACGATCATCGTCGGCGGCGACGCCGGCTCGATGACCGGGTTCATGATGCAGCGCGGGCGCCAGATCATCTGCGGCAACGTCGGGCACGGCCTGGGCGACTCGATGTACGACGGGGAGATCTACGTCGGCGGCAAGGTCGCCTCACTGGGGGTCGACTGCGTCGAAGGCGAGTGGACGGACGCCGACACCGAGCTGATCGAGCGCAAGTTCCGGATCCACGGCCTCGGCTCGCCCCCCACCCTGCAGAAGTTCGTGTGCGGAAAGAAGCTCTACAACTACGACACGCTCGAACCGTCCGAGCGCAAGCTCGTGCTCTGAGGAGGGATCGCAAGTGGCTGACGAAAACGCTCCACAGGCACAGAACCGGCTTGGTCATAGCCGGATCTTCACCCCCGAGGTGATCGACGACATCCATGTCAAGTCGGAGCTCGGGCGTTACCGGATGCGCGGGTTCTCGATGTTCAAGAAGATCCCGCACTGGGACGAGCTGATGTTCATGCCGGGCACGCTGACCCGCTTCGTGATCGAGGGCTACCGGGAGAAATGCGAGACCAAGACGGTGCTCGGCGCCCGCTTCGCCAAGCACCCGATCGAGCTCGACATCCCGGTGTACATCACGGGCATGAGCTTCGGTGCCCTGTCGCTGGAGGCGAAGATGGCGCTGGCCAAGGGCGCCTCGATGGCGGGCACCGCCACCTGCTCGGGGGAGGGCGGGATGATCCCGCCCGAGCGCGACCTCTCGACCAAGTGGTACTACCAGGTCATCCAGAGCCGCTACGGCTTCAATCCCCACCACCTGATGCTCGCCGACGCGTGCGAGTTCTTCATCGGCCAGGGGTGCAAGGTCGGGCTCGGTGGTCACCTGATGGGCCAGAAGGTGACCGAGCAGGTCGCGGAGATGCGCTCGCTGCCGGTCGGGATCGATCAGCGCTCCCCTGCGCGCCACCCGGACTGGCTGGGACCGGACGATCTGTCGCTGAAGATCCAGGAGGTCCGCGAGGCGACCAACTACGAGATCCCGATCCAGCTCAAGCTCGGCGCGGCGCGCGTCTATGACGACGTGCGGATGGCGGCCAAGTGCGGCCCGGACATCATCTACCTGGACGGGGCCGAGGGCGGCACCGGCGCCGGGCCGCACATCGCGGCCGAGGAGACCGGGATCCCGCTGATGGCGGCGATCCCCGAGGCACGGCGGGCGCTCGAGGACATCGGGCTGGCCGACGAGGTGGACCTGGTGGTCGCCGGTGGGATCCGCAACGGCGGCGATGTGGCCAAATGCCTGGCGCTCGGCGCCAAGGCGGTGGCGATCGGCCACTCCTCGCTGATGGCGCTCAACTGCAACAAGGAGATCCCGGGCGTCACCGACTACGAGGGAACCGTCGGCGTTCCGGCGGGGCAGTGCTACCACTGCCACACCGGCCGCTGCCCGGTGGGCGTGGCCACGCAGGATCCGGAGCTCCGCAAGCGGCTCGTCGTCGACGACGCGGCCCAACGGGTCTACAACTTCCTGCACACGCTGACGCTCGAGACCCAGATGCTCGCGCGCGCCTGCGGCAAGACGAGCGTCCACAGCCTCGAACCCGAGGATCTGTGCGCGCTGACGATGGAGGCGGCGGCGATGGCGAAGGTGCCGCTGGCGGGCACACAGTACGTCCCCGGTGTCACCGAGGAGAATGCGCTGCAGGAGATCAAGCGGATGCTGGAGCGCCATATCGAGAACCCGATCGACTACCTCGCTCCCGAGATCGAGCGAGCCGGAAAGGCCGAGTAGATGAGCGACGGCCACAACATGCCCGCCGAACCCCAGAAGATCGTCGCGATCGACGCCGAGTACCTCTCGGGCCGGCGCCTGCCCTACCAGGAGGCGATCTCCGAGGTCGAGGACATCGACCTCGACGCCGCCACCCCCGGCGGCGATCTCAACTGGCTGGAGGACGTCACCCTGCTCGAGGAGGGCGGGGTTCCGGCCGTGTTCGACCGCTATTCGAACTCGTTCGTGAAGATCTACTTCCCGATCCCCGCCGGCCGAGAGGACGAGCTGGCACGGAAGGTGCTGATCAAGCACCTGCAGTCAGGCAACTCATACGGGATCGCGCTCAAGCAGCGCCATTGCAAGTTCCCGCAGCCCGAGCTGGGCCCGTGGGTCACGGGCTCGGAGCTGGTGGGCACCGACTATCACCCGTCGGTGCTCGAGGGATGGGAAGCGCCGGCGCACTGAGCGACGCCGGCGCGGTGGCGATCATGGCCGAGCCGCTTCCCAGATCCGCCCGCCGCGGGCCGAAGATCACGGTCTCGTGCCCGTGCGGCGAGCGGCGGTACCTGAGCTACGGCGAGCGGTGGGCGTGTGAGCAGTGCGGCCGCCGGTGGGATACCAACCAGATCCCGCTCGAGCAGTACACGGCGCTCCGCGCCACCCAGCTGCGCTACCGCCGGGTTCCGATGGCGATCAGCCTGCTGGCGCTCGCGTGCATCGTCGCGGGGGTGGTCGTCGGCAAGGCGCTGGGCGGCGTGATCATCGTGGCGATCGCCGCGACCACGTGGTCGATGTTCTTCCGGCCGATCCACCGCCGCAAGTACCGCAGCGCGATCGCCGACCTGCCGACCTGGTCGCTGAAGCCCGACCGGGAGTGACCCGGGCCGCGCGCCGGCGGCCACTCAGCCGGCGACCGGCTCCGGGCTCGCAGTCGCGGCCGGAGTCCCCATCAGCTCGCGCATCTCGGCCTCGTCGGGCACCAGCGGCACCTGCTCACGCATGTGCACGCCCTCGCCGTCCTCGACCACGCGGCGGTAGACGAACAGCAGCAGCGAGGCGAACAGGATCCCCACGCCGATTCCGAAGTCCGTCCAGCTCCCGTAGCCGTTGAGCTTGGGAGACAGCGCCCCCACGACGAGGAACAGGGCGTTGAGCACGGCCAGGAACAGCGCGATCGGCAGCCATCCCGAGGCGATCCTGATCGGTCTCGGCCAGTTCGGCCGGTCGCGGCGCAGCAACAGGAAGCCCGTCAGCGCGAACACGTGCGCGAGCACGTAGCCGATGTTGCTCATGTAGAGGATCGCCAGGTTCGACTTGATGAACAGCACCAGCGCGATGTTGACCGCGAGGTCGAGGGTCATCGCGCGCGCGGGTACGTGGAAGCTCGAGAGCTTGCCGAACGCCTTGATCGTCATCCCCGCGCGGGAGATGCCGTACAGCGCCCGGCCGGCGTCCGCGGTCGAGGAGGTCATCGACAACAGCAGCGAGGCGATGATGCAGATCGTGAAGAACGAGGCCGCGCCGTGACCGACGAGCGTCGACATCGCGCTCGAATAGAACTGGCCCTCGGCGCCGGTCACGACGGCCTTGGAGACACCCTGGACGCCGCCCAGCCCGAGCGGCACCAGCAGGCAGATGAGCAGCATGAACGTGGCCGAAGTGCGAAGCGCACGGTGCGTGTCCTGGATCGAGCGGTACTCGGGCGCGAAGGTGGCACACGCCTCGGTGCCGTACGCCGACCAGGCAAGGATGAACATGTAGACGATCGCGAGCTTGACCCCGCCCCACGGGCCGGGGAAGACGGCGTGGACGTTGGCGCTGTGCCACTTGCCGGTGAAGTACGGAACCACCACGAACAGCACGATCGGCACCATCAGCAGCGCCGCGCACGCATAGGTGAACCACACCGCCGCCTTCAGCCCGAAGATGTTGAAGGCCCACACGAAGATGATGCAGCCGATCGCGATGAACGACGACAGCGTCAACGTGTTGCCGGCGAACGCGATCGACAACCCGGAGTGCGGCCACCACTGCGAGGTCGCCAGATCGCCGATGATCTTGCCGAAGATCGACAGCACGACCGACCAGCCGATCCAGTAGCCGAATGCCGACAGCGGCCCGACCAGCGTCGTGTACTTGCGCCAGCCCTCGTGCGCGTAGAGCGCGATACCGCCGGAGCGGTGCCCGAACATCGTCGCCGGCTCGGAGTAGATCCACGCCTGGAGCATCCCGATCGCCGCCGAGGCACCCCACAGGATCATCGACCCCGCGACGCCGAACAGCCCGAGCGTGTACCCGAGGCTGCCGAGCAGGAAGCCGGGGTTGCAGAGCGCGATGATGAATCCATCCCACCATCGCAACGTCTTGAGGAGCTGAACCTCTTCGACGGTGGCAGTCGCGACCTGCTCCACGCTCATCCCTCCTCCTCGGATTGACGCGGAACGTCGCGAGCTCTGGTCCCGAGCTCGGGACACCACGCCGGGGTCGGGAACTTATACCAGTTGGTCCATTTCTGGTCAATGTGACGACTGCAACTTCCGCCCCGTGGAGCGGCTTCGGACCGGATCACGCACCAGCGGGCGAAATGCCCGCCCGCGCCCGTCGCGCGAACTGATTTGATGCGCCCAGAGGCGATCGCCGTGCCCGCCGCCGACACCCCCGCACAGTCCCCGCCGACGCCCGGCGCCGACGCGCGCTCCGCGCGTCCGGTGATGCTGGCCACGCTGTCCGCGCGGGTCGATCCGGCGGCCGAGCGGGTCGCGCTCGAGGCGGCGCTGGAGACTCGCGCGAAGCTGCTGCTCGTCAACCTGCTGTGGCTGCCGCCGCACCCGACGACGCTGACGCTGGCCCGTGAGTACGCGACGCTGCCCCACGAGGAGGACCTGGAGGCCGTGCGTGAAACCGCCCAGCGCGCGGCCGCGCGGGGGATCTCGACCGAGTTGCTGAGGGTCTCCAGTCGCCGGCCGCTGCAGGCGCTGCTGGAGCTTGTGCACGAGCGCGACGCCGGTCTGCTCGTGCTCGGGCCTGACCCACGGAGGACGCCGCGATGGTGGCGAGCGGCCGCGGCGCACCGGATTCGGAGGCATGCCGGGTGCCTCGTCTGGATCGCGCCCGACGGATGAGGTTGACTGGGAGCGTAGGGTGCGGTGGACTTCACGGGCAGCAGCCTGTAGAACACGTTCTGACGGACCAATTTGTCCGATCAAATGGCCTACGGAGGAGAGAAATCGTGGCGCGCGATCCCAAGTACGACATCCTGTTCGAGCCGATTCAGCTTGGGCCCAAGACGCTGAAGAACCGCTTCTACCAGGTGCCTCACTGCATCGGCGCCGGTTCTGAGAAGCCGGGATTTCAGGCCTACCACCGGGGCATGAAGGCCGAGGGCGGGTGGGGCGCGTGCTGCACCGAGTACTGCTCGATCCACCCCGAGTCCGACGACACCTCGCGGGTGTCGGCGCGGATCTGGGACGAGGGCGATGTCCGCAACCTGGCCGCGATGTGCGACAAGCTGCACGAGCACGGCGCGCTGGCCGGGATCGAGCTCTGGTACGGCGGGCCGCACGCCCCCTGCATGGAGTCCCGCGCGACCCCACGGGGGCCCTCGCAGATCGCGTCGGACTTCGAGCTCAACATCTTCCCGCGCTACATGGACGAGGACGACATCGAGACCGTCCAGCAGATGTACGTCGACGCGGCGATCCGCGCCCGGGACGCCGGGTTCGACATCGTCTACGTGTACGGCGCGCATGCGTACCTGCCGTTCCAGTTCCTCTCGCCGTTCTACAACCGGCGCACCGACAAGTACGGCGGGTCGTTCGAGAACCGTGCGCGTTTCTGGCGCGAGTCGCTGATCAAGGTCAAGGAGGCCGTCGGCGACGATTGCGCGATCGCCTCGCGCTTCGCCGTGGACCACCTGCTCGGCCCCACCTCGATTCAGGTCGGCGAGGACGGCATCCGCTTCGTCGAGTACTGCGACGACGTCGTCGACCTCTGGGACTTCACGGTCGGCGATATCGCCGAGTGGGGTCAGAATGCCGGCCCGTCGCGTTTCTTCGAGGAGAACCACGAGGCTCCGTACACCGGCCAGATCAAGGCCGGCGACCACACCAACAAGCCGGTCGTCGGCGTCGGGCGCATCACCAACCCCGACACGATGGTGGCGATCATCAAGTCGGGCCAGTTCGACATCATCGGCGCCGCGCGGCCGTCGATCTCGGACCCGTTCCTGCCCAACAAGATCGACGAGGGCCGGCTCGACGACATCCGCGAGTGCATCGGCTGCAACCAGTGCATCTCCCGCTGGGAGATCGGCGGTCCGCCGATGGTCTGCACCCAGAACGCGACCGCCGGCGAGGAGTACCGCCGCGGCTGGCATCCCGAGAAGTTCCACAAGGCCGGCAACGCTGAGAAGGGCGTACTGATCGTCGGAGCGGGGCCGGCCGGAATGGAATGCGCGATGGTGCTCGGCAAGCGGCAGATGTCTGCCGTCCACCTGGTCGAGGCCGAGAAGGAGATCGGTGGCAGCGTCAACTGGATCTCGCAGCTCGGGCACTCCGACGGCAAGGAGAACCTCGCCCGCGGGACCGCCCGCGGGCTGGGTGAGTGGAAGCGGATCGTCAACTACCGCCAGATCCAGCTCGACAAGCTGCGCAACGTCGAGGTCCACACGGGCTCGCGGCTGACGGCACAGGACGTGCTCGAGTACGGTGCCGAGATCGTCGTGATCGCCACCGGCTGCCACTTCGCCACCGATGGCATGAACGCGGCCACGCATGAGCCGATCCCGGGTGCCGACACGTCCCTGGACTGGCAGCTCACGCCCGATCAGGTGGTCGCCGGCGCAAAGCCGATCGGCAAACGCGTGCTGGTGCTGGAGAACGAGGCGTACTACATGGGCGCCTCGGTCGCCCAGAAGCTGGCCGGCGAGGGTCACGAGGTCCACCTGCTGACGCAGGCGGGCGACATCGCCAACTACATGGAGTACACGCTCGAGGCGCCGATGCTGCATCGCGACCTGCACCGGCTCGGCGTCAACATCCGCCCCTACACGATGGTCGAGCGCCTGGAGCCGGGCGTCGCCCACGCGTACAACGTCTGGAACCCGGAGCACAAGGAGCAGATCGAGATCGATTCGGTCGTGCTCTGCACGGCGCGGATCTCCAACGACGAGCTGTACCGGGAGCTGAAGTCCGACAAGGCCAGGCTGGAGCAGGAGGGGATCGAGGCGGTGTACGTGATCGGCGGCGCTGCGGCGCCGCGGATGATCGTCGACTCGATCTTCGACGGCCACCGGCTGGCGCGTGAGATCGACTCGGCCCATCCGGAGATGCCGCTGCCGTTCATCCGCGAGCGGCGTCTGTGGGGCGAGAGCTCCAACGACGACTATCTCGGACAGCTGCAGGCCGCCTCCGACGTGGCGTTGCCGGCGTGAAGATCGTCGTTTGCGTCAAGCAGGTGGCAGCGCTCGATGAGGAGTTCGAGCTGCGCGAGGACGGCCTCGGCGTCGAGCCCGACTGCCTGGAGTGGGACCTGAACGAGTGGGATTCGTTCTCGCTGGAGGCCGCGCTGCAGCTGCGTGAGCAGACCGGCGGTGACGGCGACGAGGTGGTCGCCGTGACCGTCGGCGACGAGGAGGCCGACGAGGCGCTGCTCGGCTGCCTGGCACGCGGTGCCGATCGCGCCGTCAGGGTGTGGGACGAGGACGTGCTGACCCGCGGCGATGTGCTGGGAACGGCTCGTGCGCTCGCCGCCGCGGTGGCGCGCGAGCAGCCGGACCTCGTCCTGTGCGGAGTGCAATCCTCCGACGCGGTGAACGGCGCGACCGGAACCGCGCTGGCCGGGCTGCTCGGACTGGCACGGGTGGCGGTGGTCAAGCAGCTCGAGCTCGATGCAGAGGCGGGCGCGCTGACCGTCGCCCGCGAGCTCGAGGGTGGGCTGGTGGAGCGCCTGCGAATCAGCCTGCCGGCGCTGCTCACGATCCAGACCGGGATCAACGAGCCGCGCTACGCGACTCTGCGGGCGATCAAGCAGGCCCGCGAGAAGCCACTGGAGTCGCTCGCGCCCGGCGACCTCGGCCTCGATTCGGACGAGCTTGCGCAGATCGCCGGCGCGCAGCTCGAGGCGCTCGCACCACCGGAGCGCGGGGCCGGTGCGGAGATGCTCGACGGCTCGCCGACCGAGCTCGCGCATCGGATCCTGGAGCTGATCAGAGAGCGGGTGACGTCATGAGCGCGGGCGCTGTGATGGTGGTGGCCGAAAGCCGCCAGGGGGAGCTGCGCGAGGTCTCGCGAGAACTGCTCTCGCTCGGCGGCGAGCTGGCGAGCGCGGCAGGCGTCGGGCTGTCGGTGGCGGTGATCGGCTCCGACGCCGGGCGCTTCGCACCGCAGCTGCAGGCGGCGGGAGTGAGCGAGGTGCTGACCGTGTCGACCCCGACCGAGCACTTTGAGGCCCACGTGTGGGAGCGCGCGGTGGAGGGGCTGATCGAGTCCGAGAGTCCGGCGCTGGTCCTGGCCGGCCACACGATCGACTCGCTTGGGTTCGCGCCCGCGCTGGCCGCGCGCCTGAAGCTCGGGTTCGCCAGCGACGTCACCTCGGTGGCGTGGCGAGACGGCGGGGCTAGCGGCGTTCGAATTCATCGCGGCGCCTACGGCGAGAAGCTGAGTGCCGAGCTGTCGTTCCCAGGCAAGGAGCTGACGCTGCTGACCGTGCGCCCGGGGATCTTCCCGCCGGCCGAGGTCGAGGCCGACGGCGCGACCGCGCCGGTGCGGGCGGTCGATCTCGAGCTGTCCGGAGCGGCCCGAACCGAGCACCTCGGCTTCGTCGAGGCCGCCACCACCGACGTCGACATCACCAAGGCGGAGTTCCTGCTCTCGATCGGGCGCGGGATCGAGGACAAGGACAACATCCCGCGCTTCGCCGAGCTCGCCGACCGCCTCGGCGCCACGCTGTCGAGCTCACGACCGCTGGTCGACGCCGGCTGGATGGACTCCTCGCGGCAGGTCGGGCAGTCGGGCAAGACGGTCAAGCCGCGCCTCTATCTGGCGATGGGGATCTCCGGCGCGGTCCAGCACCTTGCGGGGATGCGTGCCGCGGACACGATCATCGCAGTCAACTCCGACCCGGAGGCGCCGATCTTCGGGGTCGCGCACTACGGAGCAGTCGCCGACATGTTCGAGGTCGCCGACGGGCTCGAGGACTCGCTCGGGTAGTGGCGCACACCGGAATCAGCCTGAGGCGGTGAGCGCGGCGATCGGCACGCTGCTGATCGCGTCTGTGAAGGCGCGACCGGTGTTCTGGGGGGTGACGGGGGCGCTCAAGGTGCTCTGGTACGTCCTCGCGGTGCTCTCGGTGGTGGTGTTCGCCTACGGAGTGGCTCGTCCGTTCGCGAAGTACCGGCACGGGCATGGCGGCGGCTGGCCGCCGCCGCGCCAGCTCATGCGTGGGCTGGGGCGCGCCACCGGGATGATGCTCACGCACGTGACACTCCGCCGCCGCGACGGGCTGGCGGGCGCCGCGCACATGCTCATCTTCTATGGCTGGATCACGCTGTTCGCCGGAACGGTGATCCTGGGGTTCGACACCGACCTGCTGCATCCGGTGTTCGGGATCAACTATTTCCACGGCGACTTCTACCTCGTCTACAAGGAGGTTCTGAACCTGCTCGGGACCGCGCTGGTCCTCGGGCTGCTGGTGATGATGGTGCGCCGTGCCGTCATCCGGCCGCGCAAGCTCGACTACACGCGCCCGGACCGCGCTGCGGGCGAGCCCGGGGCCGACCGCCGCGGTTACCGAATCGGCGACTGGGTGTTCGTGACCACGCTGCTGGTGATCGCGCTCACCGGCTTTCTGCTGGAGGGCATCCGCATCGCGATGAGCCACCCCGGCTACGCCGGCACGCAGTTCGGCGGGTGGGTGGTCGCGCAGGCGCTGTCGGGCGTCCCGCACGGCACGCTCGCTGACCTTCGCCACGCGATCTGGTGGTTCCACGGGCTGCTGGCGATCACGTTCGTGGCCAGCATCCCGTACACCAAGGCGACCCACATGCTGCAGAGCTTCCTGTCGCTGGCGCTGCGCGACGAGCACGCCGGGCAGCGCCTGGCGCCGATCCCGCCGGAGCGAGCCGAGCTGCCCGCGGGCTACGCCGCCCTGGCCGACTTCAGCCCCCGGCACCTGCTGCAGCTCGACGCGTGCACGAAGTGCGGGCGCTGCCACGAGGCCTGCCCAGCCAATGCCACCGGGCGACCGCTGTCGCCGCGGGACGTGATCCTCGAACTGCGCGAGCAGCAGAACCGCGCGCTGCACTCCGAGGGGGTCGGCGGGGTGCTCGGCTCGCTGCTCGACCGCTCACCTCCGAGCAACGGCGACGGCAACGACAACGGGGACGGGGACGGCGGCTTCGCCGCGCCGGTGATCGGCCATGACGGGGTACGGCTCGAGACCGTGTGGGCGTGCATGCAGTGCAACGCCTGCGTCGCCGCGTGCCCGGTCGGAATCGAGCAGGCGCCGATCATCAATCAGCTGCGCCGCCGCGCGGTCGAGGACGGCGAACTGGACTCCAACCTGCAGTCGGTGCTGACGGTCATCAATCGCTCGGGGAACTCCTTCGGCGAGAACAAGCGCCGGCGCGGGCGCTGGACGCGCGAGCTGGACTTCGAGGTCAAGGACGCGCGCAAGGAGGCGGTCGACGTGCTGTGGTTCGTCGGCGACTACGCGTCGTTCGACCCGCGCTCGCAGAAGGTCACCCAGACCCTCGCACGGCTGCTGCACCGCGCCGAGGTCGACTTCGGGATCCTCTACGACTCCGAGCGCAACGCCGGCAACGACGTGCGGCGCGTCGGCGAGGAGGGGCTGTTCGAATCACTGGCGGAGGAGAACATCGAAACGCTCCGCGAGTGCGACTTTCAGCGGATCGTGACCACCGACCCGCATTCGCTCAACACGTTGCGCAACGAGTACCCGCAGCTCGGCGCCGAGGGCTGGCAGGTGAGCCATCACACCGCCCTGCTGGTGGAGCTCATCTCGTCCGGGCGCCTCGAGCTGTCCGAGCGCCTGCCGTACCGCGTCACCTACCACGACCCCTGCCACCTCGGTCGGTTCAACGGCGAGTACGACAACCCGCGTCGGATCCTGGAGCTGCTCGGCTGCACGCTGATCGAGATGGGTCGCAACCGCGAGCAGAGCTTCTGCTGTGGTGCCGGCGGCGGCCGGATCTGGATTCCGGACACCCCCGGTTGCGAGCGCCCATCGGAGAACCGGATCGCCGAGGCGGTGGCGCTCGGCGAGCTGGACTACTTCGTCGTCGCCTGCCCCAAGGACGTGACGATGTACGAGGACGCGATCAAGACCTCGGGCAACGCCGAGCGGATCGCGCTGCGTGAGCTCACCGAGCTCGTCGAGCAGGCGGTGGTCGGCTCAGACGCTCTGGTGGCCGGTTGATGAGCGCTCCGCTGATCGGCGTCTCGCAGAGCTTCCACGATTTCGGAGACTACGGCGGCGCCGGGGTCCAGCGGCCGCTCTTGATGTGCGGCGTGCTGCCGGTGACGCTGTCGCAGCTGCCCGAGGGGATCGAGCCGGCACTCGACGCGATCGACGGGCTGATGCTCGCACCCGGCCGCGACATCGAGCCCGGCCGCTACGGCCAGTCCCCTGACCCGTTGCTGGCCGCGACAGAGCCGCAGCGAGACTCGTTTGAACTGGAGCTCGTCCAGCGGGCGCTCGCCCGCGGGCTGCCTGTGCTCGGATGCTGCCGCGGTATGCAGGTGCTGAACGTCGCCCTCGGCGGAACGCTCGTGCAGGATGTCGGCCTCGTCGACGCCTGGCAAGAGCACCCCTCGGACCCGGGCTGGCACGCGTGGAGGCAGATGGAGCGCTCGTCGCTGGACGGCGGCGAGATCCCCGCCCACCCGCGCCATCCGATCAGCATCGTTGCCGGCAGCATCCTCGGCGACGCGCTGGGGACGCTCGAGAGCAGCGTCAACTCCTTCCACCATCAGGCCGTGGTCGATCTCGGCCGCGGCCTGAGGGCCACCGCCACGGCGCCCGATGGCGTGATCGAGGCGCTCGAGCTCGACGGCGCGCCGGTGCTCGCCGTGCAGTGGGAGCTACAGGAGGAGTGGCGGATCGACCCGCGCTTCTTGGCCGTGTTCGAGTGGTTCGCCGATGCCGCACGTGAGCGGCAGAACGCGACCCGAAAGGAGACAAGCAGATGTCGAGTGATGAACTGAAGCGCAGCGCCTTCTACGACGCCCAGATCGAGGCGGGCGCCACCGACGCCGACTGGGAGGGCTGGTGGTGGGCCGGCGACTTCGGCGATGCGGTCGCCGAGCACGTGGCGACCCGCACCGCCTGCAACATGTGGGATGAGTCGCCGCTGCGCAAATGGGATCTGCGCGGTCCCGGCGCGCTCGCGCTGGCAGACGCCGCGTTCACCAACGACATGTCCGCGCTCGAGGTCGGCCAGGTCCGCTACGGAGCGCTCTGCGACGAACAGGGCCAGATGGTGATGGACGGCACGGTCTTCAACCTCGGCGACGACCACTGCCTGTCGATCACAAGCTATGACTCCGACCTGCAGTGGCTGCAGACGATCGCCTCCGACCGCGGGATCGAGGTGGAGATCACCGACCGCACCGCCGAGATGCCCCACCTGCAGGTGCAGGGACCGCTGGCTCGTGAGGTGCTGGGACCGATCACGGAGGGCGCGGATATCGGCTCGCTGCGCTATTTCCGTTTCATCCACGAGGGCGTGCGCGTCGGCGGCGTCCCGGTATGGCTGTCTCGGACCGGATACTCCGGCGAGCTCGGCTTCGAGCTCTACTGCGCGCCCGAGGACGCCGGCCGTCTGTGGAACGCCGTGCTCGAGGCGGGACGCCCACACGGCCTGCGCCCGATCGGCCTCTCGGCGATCGAGACGCTGCGCATCGAGTCCGGACTGTTGTTCCCGGACATCGACTACTTCCCGCACAAGACCGACCCGTTCGAGGTCAGGCTCGACAATGTCATCAAGCTCGACAAGGCCGGCGATTTCTCCGGGCGCGACGCACTGCGCGCGATCGCAGAACACGGCCCTGAGCGGCTGCTGACGACGCTGCGCGTCGACGGCGACGAGGTGCCCGAGTATGGCGCGGCGGTCACGCGTGAGGGACGGGAGGTCGGGATCGTGCGCAGCCCCTGCCAGAGCCCGACGTTCGACATGCAGGTGATCGGGACAGCCTCGATCGAACGCGAGCTGGCGAGCGAGGGCGAGCGCGTCGATGTCGCGCTCGGAGAGGGCACCGTCGGCGCGACGGTGGCGGCGATCCCGCTCTACGACACCGAGAAGCGGCGCCCCCGGAGCTGACCCGGGGCGGCGCCTGCGACCCATCCCGCGATCAGATCGCTGATCGCGGGATGCCCGAGCAGATCGAAGTGGTGGGCGCCCCCGAGATGGCGATAGTGCGACGGGTCGAAGCGCAGCCGCTCGGTGCGGGTGCCCTGCGCCCAGGCGCTGTGCCGGAGGACGAGCAGATCGCCGAGCACCCGGCCGCCGAGCGCGTTCGGATCGCGGCTGACCGACGCCGAGACGAAGTAGTGGTCGGCCCCGTCGAGGAAGGGCGCGTCGAGACCGTCGGCGAGCTCGCGCACCGCGGCGCTGCGGGTCCGCAGCGGCGCCGCGAACGGCCGCGTCTCCGGCAGGCCTGACAGGGCGCGCTCGGCCGCCCGCGCCGCCCGCGCCAGCGGCGCTCCATCGTGTGGCGAGCCGAGGAAGATCGTCCTGCGGACGTGGTCGCGCCAGTGCCCCTCGCCACCCTGGTGGCAGGCGGCCCGAGCGACGAGACCGCCCATCGAATGGCCCACCAGCGAGAGCTCGCACGCCGGCCGGTCCTCCAGGAGCTCATCCAGCGCCACCGCGAGCCGTTCCCCGGTGACCCCGATCGGGAGTCCCGAGTTGTAGCGGACGTAGGCCGGAGTCACCCCGCACTCCTCGGCGAGTCGGTCGCCATAGGGGGTCACGCGCGCAGCGTTCAGGCTCCATGCGCGCTCGGTCTCGCCGAGCCCGTGGACGAACACCCGAGACGATCGGTGACCCCGCGCCGATCGTCGACGAACAGCTCGAGCGGGGTGTCCAGCGGCGAGCCGCGCTCGGCGAGCCGGTCGCCGGCCGCGCCGGCGAGCGCGCCGACCATGACCCGGCCGCGGGCGGAGGCCCCAAGCGAAGCTGCGTCCGGCCGCCATGCCCGCCAGGCGGCGGCGCCGGCGAACGCCCCGCCGCGCACGATTCCACCGGTGAGCTCCCGGGCTGCGTCCTGGGACACTGCGGCGAGCGCGTCATGCGCCACTCGCACGGGCGCGACCGGGAGGCCTGCCGCGTCGAGCGCGCCGAACACGCGCTCCGCGAGCGCGGCGTGGACGTCGCGCGCCTGGCCCGCGATTCCCGTCGCCGCCTCGGCCACCAGATCTCCGAGCGCCCGGATCTCCTCAGGGCGCATCGGGTGGTGGCTCTCGATCCTCGCGCGGGCTACGCCGGCGTTGCGGCGCCGATCTCGGAGTAGGCCGCGGCGAGCCGCCGCACACCCTCCTCGATCTGCTCAGGAGTGACCCCGGAGTAGGCGAGCCGCAGCGAGGACTCGGAGCCCTCCAGCACGAAGTCCGAGCCCTTGACGAACTGGACTCCACGCGCGGCGGCGGCATCGAACAGCGCGCCCACGTCGGTGCCCTGCGGGAGGTCGACCCACAGGAAGTAACCGCCCTCGGGCGCAACGAAGCGAGCGTCCGGGAGGTGCTCGGCGAGCGCCGCGCACAACGCCTGCGAGCGCTCGCGCAGGGCCTCGCGGACGGTTGCGATCGAGCTGTCGATCCGGCCCGAGCGGCAGAACTGGTTCACGATGCCCCCGGCGACCATATTCGGCGAGATGTAGGTCGAGGTGGCGACCGCGGCGATCTTGGCGATCAGGTCCGCCGCGCCGACGAGGTAGCCGGTGCGGATGCCCGGGCACACGGTCTTCGAGAACGAGGAGGCGTAGACGGTGACGTCGGGCGCCAGCGAGAGCATCGTCGGGAGGCTCTCGCCGGCGAAGCGCAGAGTCACGTACGGGTCATCCTCGAAGATCACGAACCCGTAGGTCCGCGCGAGCTCGACCAGCGCCTCTCGCTTGGCCAGCGAAAGCGTGTAGCCGGCCGGGTTCTGGAAGTTGGGGATCACATGGGCGAGCTTCGGCCGGGCGCCGGCGGCGAGCACACGCTCGAGCGCGGCGACATCGATGCCGTCGGGCTCGAGCTCGACCATCCGCACGTCCGCATGGCGGCCGCGCAGCACGAGCAGCGTGCGGTCGTAGGTCGGCAGCTCGGTGATGACCGTGTCACCGTCCTTGACCAGCGTGTCGAACAGGAATGCGTCGGCCTGCATCGACCCATTGGTGACGAGCACCTGCTCGGGCGTGACCCGGTGGTAGTCCGCGATCCACTCCCGCAGCGGCAGGTAGCCAACCGAGGTTCCGTAGGCGGTCATGCGGGCGGCGTCGGCGTCGAACGCCTCGACGGCACAAGCCTTCAGCCCTTCGACGTCGATGATGTCGAGGGACGGCGCGCCGCGGGCGAAGGAGATGGTGTCGGGCATCCCCTCAGAGACTACGAGATCTGCTGCCCGCGCGCGATCAGCGAACCGTCAGCGGGGCGACCGTCAGGATCGAGTCAGCCGGCGAGCCGGACGTCGACCTGCACGTGGTCATCGCCCAGATACTCCCGTACGGTCACGGCGCTCACGCCCGGCAGCGCGGCGAGCGCCCGCTCGAACTCGCGCAACGTCCCGGCGGTGGCGAACGGGCCGGCGGTGACCGCGACCATCGCGCTCTCGCCGGCGCGGCGTTCGAGCACCTCGGCGTACTGGGAGAGTAGCTCGCGATGGAGCTCGAGCAGCCGCTCGTGTGCCTCCAGCAGCTCGGCGAGCTGCGCGGCACGCACAGCGCCGGCCGGCTCGGCGGGCTCGACCAGCCGCAGCGGCTCCAGCTCGCGCTCAGGTGACCGCGGCGGCTGCGCCTGGGGCGCCTCGTCGATCGGCTCGTCGGCTGGCTCGGCGTCGGGGACGGGCGCGAGGTCGGATTGGATCGTGCGCAGCCGCCGGTCGATCTCGGCCAGGCGCTCGTCGAGGATCGAGGGCTCGGGCATCACGGGCGAGCGTACCGCCGCGCGCGGCGGCACGGGGATCGGAGAGGTCGCTCGTTGCGGGTAACTAGCCGCGCAGCAGGGTGACGGCGGCCTCGGCGACCTGGGTCGGGGTGCGCCCGACCTTCACGCCCTTGGCCTCGAGCGCCTCCGCCTTCGCCGCGGCGGTCCCGTGCGAGCCTGACACGATCGCGCCGGCGTGACCCATCGTCTTGCCGGGGGGCGCGGTGAAGCCCGCGATGTAGCCGATCACGGGCTTGGTGACCTTCTCGGCGATGAACTCGGCGGCGCGCTCCTCGGCATCGCCGCCGATCTCGCCGCACATCACGATCAGCTCGGTCTCGTCGTCGTCCTGGAACAGGCCCAGCACGTCGATGAAGTCGGTGCCGGGGACCGGATCGCCGCCGATGCCCACGATGCTCGAGTTGCCGAACCCCTCCTGGGCCAGGACGTTGCCGATCTGGTAGGTGAGCGTCCCCGAGCGCGAGACGACTCCGACGTTGCCCTGCTTGAAGAAGGACGCGGGGATGATGCCGACGCTCGCCTTGCCCGGCGACAGGATCCCGGGGCAGTTGGGGCCGACCAGCCGTGAGCGGCCGTTCTTCTTCAGCGTGTTGTACACGCGCAGCTCGTCGTGGGCGGGGATGCCCTCGGTGATGCAGATGATCAGTTCGATGCCGGCGTCCTCCGCCTCGAGGATCGAGTCGGCGGCGAACCGCGGCGGCACGAAGATCATCGCCGTGTTGGCGCCCTCGCTCTCCACCGCCGCGTGGAAGGTGTTGAACACCGGGATGCCCTCGACGTCCTGACCGCCCTTGCCGGGTGTGACGCCGGCGACGACCTGGGTGCCGTACTCGCGATTGCGCAGCGAGTGGAAGGTCCCCTCGCGGCCGGTGATACCGCTCGTGCACAGACGGGTGCTCTGGTCGACGAGGATGCTCACGGTGTCAGGCTCCCTTGGCGAGCTCGACGACGCGGGCAGCGGCACCGTCCATCGTCGCCTCTGAGTGGACGCCCGGCAGTTGCGCCTGTTCGAGCAGCGCGCGGCCCTCCTCACCGTTGGTGCCGTCCAGGCGGACGACGAACGGGACGGTGGGCTCGATCTGCTTGAACGCCTCGATCAGTCCCTTGGCGACCTCGTCGCAGCGGGTGATGCCACCGAAGATGTTGAACAGGACGGCCTTGACCTTGGGATCGGAGAGGATCACCTCAACCGCGGCCGTGACGGCGTCCGCGCGGGAGCCGCCGCCGGCATCCAGGAAGTTGGCGGGCGTGCCGCCCGCCTCGGCGACGACGTCGAGCGTCGACATCGACAGGCCTGCACCGTTGGCGAGGATCCCGATGTCGCCGTCGAGCTTGACGTAGGTGAGGCCACGCTCCTTGGCCATGACCTCCTGAGGGTCCTCGGCGGAGAGGTCACGCAGTTCGGCGTTGTCGCCGTGGCGGTAGAGCGCGTTGCCGTCGAGCGTCACCTTCGCGTCGAGCGCCTTGACGTCGCGTTCGGGAGTGATGATCAGCGGGTTGACCTCGACGAGCGTGGCCTCCTCACTGGTGAACACCTCGTAGAGCTTGGCGAGCATTGCCCCGATCGGGCGCACGACGTCGGAGTCGACGCCGGCCTCGAAGGCCAGGCGCCGCCCGTGGAACTCCTGGAAGCCGAGCAGCGGGTCGACGTGCAGGCTGGCGATCGCGTCCGGGTCCTCGTCGGCGACGGCCTCGATGTCCATGCCGCCCTTCGTCGAGAGCATCACCAGCGGAGCCTTTGCCGAGCGGTCGAACACGACGGAGGCGTAGTACTCAGAAGCGATCTGCGAGGCGCCCTCGATCCACAGCTCATGCACCGTGAGGCCGCGGATGTCCATACCGAGGATCGCGCGGGCCTGCTCCTCGGCTTCGCGGCGGTCGCCTGCGATCTTGATCCCGCCGAGCTTGCCGCGGCCGCCGATCTGGACCTGCGCCTTGATCGCGCATGGGTAACCGATCTCGTCTGCGGCGGCGACCGCGTCCTCGACCGTGCGTGCGGGCTTGCCCGCCGGCACCGGAACGCCGTGCCGGGCAAAGAGTTGCTTGCCCTGGTACTCCAGGAGGTCCATGCGGATCGTGACCCTAGCGCGGTTGCTGCCAGGACGCGGATTCCGCGAGCGAAATGGCATCATCAGGTCAACATGGCGATACCGAAAACAGTCAGTTTTGTGACCTTCGACGTCTACGGCACCCTGATCGACTGGGATACCGGGGCGTTCGAGGCGTTCAGCAAGGAAGCCGAGCGCGACGGATTCACCGTCGAACGAGACCAGGTGCTTCCCCTCTTCCACGAGATCTCCCAGGAGATCGAGTCCGGCTCCTACGAGCTCTACGCTGAGGTTCTGCGGCGCACCGCCGTGCGCATCGCAAAGGAGCTCGGCTGGCCGCTGGAGCCGTCTCGCTCCGGGTTCCTGCCCGACTCAGTCCAGCGCTGGAAGCCGTTCTCGGAGACGAATCCGACGCTCAAGAAGACGGCCAAGGAGCACAAGATCGGCCTCATCTCCAACATCGATGACAAGCTGCTCGGTCAGACGCGGCGGCACATCCCGCTCGACTTCGACCTCGTGGTCACCGCACAGCAGGTCCGTTCCTACAAGCCCGACCCCGCTCACTTCACCGAGTGTGAGCGGCGGATCGGGTCCAAGAAGGGCTGGGTCCACGTCGCGGCGAGCTACTACCACGACGTCGAGCCGTGCCTGAAGAAGAAGATCCCGGTCATCTGGGTCAACCGGACCAAGCAGCAGCTCGACGCCGGGCAGAAGAAGCCGGACGCCGAGGTCTCCAACCTGCGAGAGGCTGTCAAGCTGCTCGGCATCGGCTGAGTGCGAGCGCAAAGGACCATGCGATGAGAGTGGTGGCGCTGACCGAAGATGTGATCGTCTTCGTCTCCGACATGTGGCAGACGACATGCACCGCACTGCGCGGCGACGACGAGGGCTTCCTGATCGACTCGCCGCTGTACCCGGAGGAGCTCCGCGCACTGCCCGACGTGCTGGAGCAGGCCAAGTTCCCGGTCTCCGGGCTGCTTGCCACCCATGCGGACTGGGACCACGTGCTCGGGCGGCTCGCCTTTCCGGGCGCCGCGCTCGGAGGAGCGGAATCGACGATCGCACGGCTGAACGCCGAGCCCGGCGAGGCGCAGCGGCGGCTGCGCACCTTCGACGAGGAGCACTACGTGCCCGAGCGGGCGCCGCTCGGCCTCGGTTCGCTGCAGGCGCTGCCGGTTCCCGGCCGCCTGGAGGTCGGCACCCGAGGCGGCCCGGCCGCGACCGCGCGCGAGCAGGAAGCGGACACGCCCTCGGCCGGGCGGGAGCTCGAGATGCTGCCCGCCGAGGGCCACACCGGCGACGGCGCAGCGTACTGGCTGCCGTGGGTGCGCGTGCTCGTCTGCGGGGACTACCTCTCACCCGTCGAGATTCCGATGGTCTCGGTCGCCTCCGGCGGAAACCTGCCCGCGTACCGGGCGACGCTCGCCCGCCTCTCCGGCCACGTCGGCCGCGCCGAGTGGGTCGTGCCCGGCCACGGAGCCCCGCTCAGCGGAAAGCGCGCCGAGGAGATCCTGCAGGAGGACGACCGGTACCTCGCCGAGCTTCAGCGCGATCCGGCGAGCGCGCGTCCTCCCGCTTCCCGCGGCGGCACGCCCACCCAGCGACGCATCCACGACGCGAACGTGGCCGCCATCACCGCCGCCTAGAGGGCGCTCAGGTGATCACGGCGAGTGTCGCGCCGCTGGAGACCGATTCGCCGGCCTCGATCGGCAGCTCTGAGACCGTGCCCGCCTTGTGGGCGGTGATCTCGTTCTCCATCTTCATCGCCTCGATCACCGCGATCAGCGAGCCGGCCTGCACCTCATCGCCCTGGGCGACCGCGACCCTGAGCACGGTGCCCTGCAGCGGCGAGGCGAGCGTGTCGCCACCGCCGCCGCCGGCCTGCGCGGAGCGCTCGGCGCGGCGAGGCGCGCGGCGGCTCGTGGATGCGGTGGCGCCGTTGGCGGGGCCGGCGAGCACAGGCCCGGCAGTGCCCGCGGGACCGATCACCCGGACATCGAAGCGCTTGCCCGAGACCTCGACGGTGTAGCTCTGCTCGACCGTGTCCGCGTCTTGGGACCCGGGCGACGGGGGCGTCGCGGCCGGTGGTGCAGTGGATTTCAGCCACTCGCGGTCCTCGATCAACTCGCGGCAGGTGGTGGCGCGCGCCCACTGCTCGGTGGCGAGGATCGCCGAGTGGAACGGGATCAGCGTGGTCAGCTCGGTGATCTCATACTCGCTCAGGGCGCGGAGCATGCGCGCGGTCGCCGACTGCCGGTCGACGTCCCAGACGATCAGCTTGGCGACCATCGGGTCGTACATCGGCGAGATCTCAGAGCCCGGGCCGACGCCGGAGTCCACGCGGGTCCCCGGCCCGGTCGGCTCTCGATACTCACCGATCCGTCCCGGCGCGGGCGCGAAGTTCTTGGCCGCGTTCTCGGCGTTGATCCGGCACTCGATCGCGTGACCGCGCAGCACCACGTCGTCCTGGCCGATCGACAGCTCGGCACCGGCGGCGACCCGAATTCCCTCCTTGACGATGTCGACCCCGGTCACCATCTCGGTCACACAATGCTCGACCTGCACGCGCGTGTTCATCTCGAGGAAGAAGTACTCGCCGTCCTGGAGCAGGCCCTCGATCGTGCCCGCCCCGGTGTAGCCCACCGCCGCGGCGGCGTCGGTGGCGATCTTGCCGATCTTCGCGCGCAGCTGCGCGTCGACGGCGGGCGCCGGTGCCTCCTCGATCAGCTTCTGATGGCGGCGCTGCAACGAGCAGTCGCGCTCACCGAGATGGATCACGTTGCCGTGGGAGTCGGCCAGCACCTGCACCTCCACGTGCCGCGGATCCGGCAGGTAGCGCTCCAGGTAGACGGTCGCGTCACCGAAGAACTTCTCACCCTCACGCGCCGCCCCCTCAAACGCCTCCTGCAGCTTCTCCTCCGAAAGCGCGACCCGAAATCCCTTGCCGCCACCGCCACCGGCCGCCTTGACCGCCACCGGATAGCCAATCGTCTCGGCGATGAGCGCGCGCGCATCCTCGACGCTCTCCACCGGCTCAGTCGTGCCCGGCACGATCGGCACCCCCGCCGCCGCCATCAGCTCACGCGCCTTCGTCTTCGACCCCATCGCGTCGATCGCGCTCGAGGGCGGGCCGATGAACGTGATCCCGGCCTCCTCCAGCGCCCGTGCAAACGATGCGTTCTCCGCCAGAAAGCCGTAGCCCGGATGCACCGCGTCCGCGCCGGACTCCCGGCACACCTCGATGATCCTCTCGATCTTCAGATAACTCTCGCTCGCCGGCGCCGGACCGAGCAGGTAGGCCTCATCAGCGCGCTTGACGTGCAGCGCGTCACGATCGATCTCGGAATACACCGCCACCGTCGCCACCCCGAGCTCCTCGCACGCACGGATGATCCGCACGGCGATCTCGCCTCGGTTGGCGATCAACACCTTGGAGAACATGCGGCGCGGCACTTTACCGGGAGGGGGCCTGCGCCTGTGTGCCCGTCCTCCGGGGTCCCCTTTTCCGTCGGCGGGATGCGGTGTACGGTGCGGCCGTGACGCCACCTCTGTCCGGGACGCCGCCGACCGCCGAGATACCCGGCGAGACGCTGCTGGAGCGCGGGCAGGAACTCGCGCGACTGCGTGAGGCGCTCGACGGGGCCCGCGCCGGCCGCGGCGGCGCGCTGCTCGTCGACGGCCCGGCGGGCATCGGCAAGACGGCGCTGCTGCTCAGCACGCGTGCGCTCGCGCGCGAGGCCGAGATGACGGTCCTCTCGGGCCGCGGGCGTGAGCTCGAGCGGGACTTCCCGTTCGGGGTTGCGCGCCAGCTGTTCGAGCCCGAGCTGCGCGCGGCCGACCCGCGGCGGCGTGCGGCGCTGCTCGACGGCGCCGCCCATCTCGCCCAGCCGCTCGTCACCGGCGCCGTCGCGCCGGCCGTCGCCTCGGGCGAGGGCGACCCGGGGTTCGGGTTGGTCCACGGGCTGTACTGGCTGGTGGCGAACCTCGCCGAGGAGAGCCCGGTGCTCGTCGTCGTCGACGACGCCCATTGGGTCGACGCGCAGACGCTGCGCTTTCTCGCCTACCTCGCCGCCCGGAGCGCAGATCTGCCGGTCCTGCTGCTGGTCGCCGTGCGGACCGGCGAGTCCGACGACCCCCGCCTCGCCGAGCTGGAGTCCGATCCGGCGACGAGCACGCTCGCCCCGCACGCGCTGAGCCCCGCCGCGGTCACCGAGATCGTGGGCGCCGAGCTCGGCGAGGACGACGCCCCCGACGCGGGATTCTGCTCGGCGTGCGCGGAGCTCACCGGCGGCAACCCGTTCCTGCTCGGCGAGCTGATCGCCGAGCTGCGCAACGAGCAGGTCAAGCCGGTCGATGGCGCGATCGCCCATATCGAGCGGGTCCGCCCGGCGTCGGTGTCACGCGCGGTGGTGTTGCGGCTGCTGCGCCTCGGCCACGACGCACAGCGACTCGCGCACGCCGTCGCGCTGCTGGAGAAGGCCGATCTCCAGGATGCGGCGGCGCTCGCCGAGCTCGAGCCGGCCGCCGCGCGTGGCGCCGCTGACCTGCTGTGCGCGACCCGGATCCTCGTCCCGCCGGGCGCCGGCGCCGAGCGCGACGGAGCCCGGTCGCTCGGGTTCGTCCACCCGCTGCTGCGCCATGCGGTGTACGAGAGCATCCCGCCCGCCGCGCGCGCCGACGGCCACCGCCGGGCCGCGCTGCTGCTCGCGCGGCGGGGCTCGGGCGGCTCGGGGCTGGTGGCCCATCTGCTGCGCGGAGAGCCCGCGGGCGACCCGGAGATCGTCGAGCTGTGTCGTGCCGGCGCCGCCGAGGCGCTGGCGGGCGGGGAGCCCGCGACCGCCGTGCGACTCTCGACCCGCGCGCTTGCCGAGCCGGCCGACGAGGGGCTGCGCCCGCTCGTGCTCGGCGAGCTCGGGGAGGCGGCGGCACTCGCGCGTGACCCCGCGGCGGGTGAGCATCTCGCCGAGGCTCTCCGGGGCGCGCTGCCGCCGGCAGTGCGGGTGCGGCTCGTCACGACGCTCGTCCAATGGCTCGTGTGGGCGGGCCGCACGTCGGAGGCGCACGAGCTCGTCACCACGACGCTCGAGCAGTTCGGCGACGCGCCAATCGCCCTCCGAGCGGTGCTGGAGACCGTGCGCACCGGTGTCGGGTCGCTCAGCATCGAGCACATCGGCGAGGTCGAGGCACGCCTTGACGACATGCACGCCCTGGCGCTGGCCGCCGGCGATGCGGGTGCGGGTCTGCTGATCGCCGAGGGATGTGTCCGCGCGCAGCGGGGCGACTGGAACGGCGAGTGGCGCGCGCTGATCGAGCAGGGGCTCGGGGGCGGCCGGTTCATCGCGGCGTTCACCGGCTCCTCTCCGATCATCGACTACGCCGCGGTGTGCCTGGTCTTCGGCGACGTCCCGGATCGCGCCCGGGCGTTCCTCGCCGAGGTCGACGCCGATGCGATCGCCCGCGGATCGATCCGCGCCCATCTGAACGTCGTCAACTGGACGGGCGTGCTGGCGGTGCGCCTCGGGGACCTCGCCCAGGCGGAGGAGGACGCCCGCACCGCGCTCGAGCTCGCGGTGCGCCATGGGGTGCTGTGGACGGTCGTGTGGGCCAGCGCCTCACTCGCGCGGGCGCTGATCGCCACCGGGCGCTACGACGAAGCCGAGCAGGTCATGGATGGGACACCGCTCGACGCCGCGCAGGGGAGCTCGCCGTGGTTGCACGCGATGCTGATCCGGGCGCGGTTGAGGATCGCTCAGGGTCGCAGCGCGGACGCGATCGCCGATGCGCGGTCGGTGGGCAGGCTGACGATCATCGACAACCCGAGCTACGTGGCCTGGCGCTCGGTGCTGGCGCAGTCCCTCGGCCCGGGTGAGGAGGCGGCCGCGCTCGCCCAGGCAGAGCTCGGCCGCGCCAGGCTGCTCGGCCAGCCCCGAGGGATCGCCGGGGCGTTGCGCGCAGTGGCGGCGGCCGGCGGCTCGCCGGATCCGGTCCCCGTGCTCCAGGAGGCGGTCGCGGTCCTTCGGACCTCGCCTGCGCGGATGGAGCTCGCGCATGCGCTCTGCGACCTTGGCGCGGCTCAGCGCCGGGCCGGCCGCCGCGTCGCGGCGCGCGAGCCGCTGCGCGAGGCCGCGGAGATCGCCCGCGCCTGCGGCGCGATCCCACTGCTGACGCTCGCCCGTGAGGAGCTCGCCGCCAGCGGGGCTCGCCCGCGCCGGGACCGCTGGGCCGGGCCGGACGCGCTGACCCCTTCCGAGCGGCGGGTCGCCGAGCTGGCCGCCGGCGGACACACGAATCGCGAGATCGCCCAGGCGCTGTTCGTCACCACCAAGACGGTCGGCACCCATCTCGGCCACATCTACTCCAAGCTCGGGCTCCAGGGCGCCGAGGCCCGCGAGCAGCTGGCGGGCGCGATGAGGCGCTGAAGGGCGCCGGCGACGACGAGCACCGCGCCGGCGATCTCGATGATCCGCCACGGCCCCCAGCCGCTCGGGGGTGCGTACAGCGCAGGGGCGTTGAACGGTGCCTCGACGTGCCAGTAGTGGCTGTTGACGAACCAGGCGATGACCTGCAGCGCCGCCCAGCCGCTCACCACGACGAGCTCGAGCCACGGCAGCCGGAGGCGCACGGCGCTGTCGAAGTGGCGCGCGATCACCGACCCCGACACGACCGGCATCAGCGCGAACACCGGCAGGGCGTAGCGACCCTGGAGCCCGAATCCGGTGTTGCGCTGCGCGAACGCGTCGAACAGGACCGGGAACGCCACCGTCAGCACGCCGGCCAGGATCAGCGCCGCCCGCTCACGTCGCTCACCGCACCACAGTGCCGTGCCCCATGCGGCGATCACCAGCGCGATCCAGGCGTAGACGACAACGACGGGCAGCCCGATCAGGTAGCTGCCGAACCGACCGACCGCGCCCTGAACGGTCGGCCACCACTGTTGCCAGCCGGCCGCGAGGTCCGCTCCGGGGTGCCTGAAGCTCACCGCTGAGTGCAGCGCGCCGGACAGCGCGAACGCCGCCAGCGCGGCAAGCAGCACCGCGGCGGTGATCCACATCCGCCTCCGCGCGTTCGGCATCGCGGCGAGAGCCGGGCGCCCTGCGAGCAGCACCGCGAAGACGAGCAGGTCCGCGGCCACGAACACGGGGCCCAACTGCCAGCTGAGAATCGTCACCACCCCGCTGATCAGGGTCGCGACCCACGCCGAGCGTGAAAAGTCAGCCGGGCCGCGCGCCAACCGCATCAGCCCGGCGAGGAAGGCGAGGCTGGCCGCGAGCTCGATCCCGCTCGGGTTCAACACCGAACCGATGAAGAACACCAACGGGGTGAGCGCGAGCAGCATCCCGAGCCACGCCATGCCGCCCCCGGACAACGCGAGCGCGACAGCGATGAACAGCAGCGTCTGCGCCAGCGACCCCGCTCGGGCCCACCAGAGCGCATCGTCAGCGCCCGATTGAGTCCGCATGGCGGCCGCCGGAATCACGTACCCGAGCGGGAAGTAGTCCCCGGTGTAGCTGGTCTCCTCGCAGGAGCTCTCATCGCGCTGTTGATCGGCGCACAGCACCCCGGGCGGGGAGAGCCTGGCGGGCACGACAACGCTCCGGACATCGTGCAGCATCCAGCGCTCCTCCTCACCGCCCCATCCCGGTTGCGCGCGTGCTGCGGCCCAGTTGATCGCAGCGCGGGGACCCACCAGGCGCCCCTGGGACAGCGACAGCGTCCGCAGATACTGAGCCGGCTCATCGGGCGAATGCCATTCGGGAGTCACGAACATCCAGCCGACGCCGAGCAGCGCGAACCCGATGACCAGCCACGTCGCCCAGCGTCCGCTCGACCGTGTCCTGCGCGGCCCTGAGCGCCGTCTCATCGCTCCCTGCACCTCAGCTCTCCGTCGTCCGCGCGGCCTCCGTTGAGCAAACGGCGCACTGCCGAGGAAGTTGCGGGAGCGCTCAGATGCGCGTGCCAGGGGACGGCGCCGCATCAGCACCCGCGAATGCGCCGGACATCGTCGCCCCACGAGATGGCCCCCCGTCGCTCGCCGACCCCGGTCCCTGGGCTTTATCGGCGAGCGACGGGTGGTGGGCCCCCGATGTCACAAAGCTTGCCGGAGGCGGGGCCCGGTCGCATCGGGACCCCCTCCTGAACTTTGCGTGCCCGGCGCGTCCCCCGACTGCGCCGCGCGGTCGGACGCGGTCAGGATGCGCGAGCCCCCACGCACACCCTGACCGGCCTCAAGGACCTCCTGGACGATCGTGACCAGCTCCATCCAGCCCCAGAAGCCCCGCTCCTCGCCCCCAGGCAAGCGGGCCGTGCCCTGCACGGGATCGCATCCGCGCTCAACGGTCACGGTGATGTCGACGAGATCGTCCTCGGTGATCACACCGCGATGATCGAGAACGGGGTGCCGCTCGCGCGTCGGGACCCCCTCCTGATGTTTGGGGAGGTGTGCGCGCTCACCCGGACGCGAGCGCGACGGCAAGCTCCGCGACCACCGCATGCGACTCCTGGGTGAGCCGGCGCCAGGTGAAGCGCAGCACGTCGATCCCGGCGGCGCGCAGGAGTCCGTCGCGCCGGCGGTCGCGCTCGAACGCCGCCCGCCCGCCGTGAAAGGCGTAGCCGTCGATCTCGACCGCGATGTCCCGCGCGCCGTGGCGGGGCCAGAGGAAGTCGAGCTCGAAACCGTGTCGGCGCACGTTGACCAGCGGCAGGGGTAACCCGGCGTCGCGGATGAGCGCGAGGAAACGCTCCTCGGCCTCTGACCGCGTGAACGTGGTGTTGGTGTGAGCCGCGGTGAGCTCCGTGAGCGGGGCTCGCCCCGCGTGACGGCCCGCCCGCGCGAGCACGTCGTTGATCTGCCGGAGGTTGACGCGGTGCTGCACGAGCGCGGTATCGAGCACCCGCTCCAGCTCGCGAGTCGGTTGGTCGGCGGCGAAGTCGAGCAGCGCCCGGGCGGGCGCGGTGACCGGCAGGCCGTCGTGGACCCGGAGGTCCTTCGAGGTGAGGATCGTGCTGCGGTGGACGATGACGCCGGCGGGCCCTCGCGCCCGGTCGCCCGGGAGGATGAGATGGATCGGCTCGACTTCACGGGCGCGGGAGGCATCCGCGATCCCCAGCCACCGCAGGGCCGTCAGGTGACTGAGCGCAGCGCCCGGCCGGAGCGCGAGCAGAGCCGCGGCCTCCGCCCCGCCGGGGATCGGCGCGGTGTGACCGGCTGCGTAGACGGCGTGATGCACACGGCAGAGATGCCCGGAGGCGGCCAGACGACCGATCGCCGATGTCGACACTCCCGCGGCGATGAGTTGCCACGTGGCGATGCGACCGCGTTGCGCGGTGGCCATCAACGCGATCCGATCGGCCGGCGTGCCGGTGGTGGGAATTTCCGACACACCGTCGAGCAGTAGCGCCGTGCCGTGTCGATTACTCCCGGGGGCCGGGATGGAGCGACACGGCACCCCGTGTTGGGCACCTGATGTGTCGGAGGTTCCCGGTTTGCGCGGCGGGGCCATGCTCTGTAGAGCCTCCCGCGCCGGGGTTTCCACCCCCCACCCCCGGCCACCGAGCGCCGAAGCGCCCGGGTCTGCCCGAAGCGCCCGGGTCCGCCCGACCGGCTAGGTCAGGCCATCGCGGGCGCGCAGGCGCCGCGCCATCGCCCGCATCACCATCTGGGCGAAGTACGGGGTGTCGTGCACGAGCACCCAGAAGTGGCGCATCGGGATCTCGACGACCGCCGCGTCGCCGGCCGCCACCGCGGTCAGCGTGCGGGGCTCGTCGTCAACCAGTGCCATCTCGCCGAGCAGCCCCGGCGCCTCCACCGCGCTCACCTCCCGCTCGCCGTCGCGCAGCGTGATCGTGCCCTCGCGGACCACGTACATCGCCTCGCCGGGGTCACCCTGGCGAAACAGCACCTCGCCGGCCTTCAGCGACTGGAGCGGGCGCCCCGAGACGAGCAGGTCGTAGTAGCGAGCGTCCTCTGTGGCCGACGGCATGGTTCCCCCTGGGCGGTGAGCGGTCTGCAAGGCGCGCGCAATCCTAAGCCGCTGCGCCGTCGCCGCTGGTGAACGCGATGTATCCGCGAGCGGGCTACGCGGCGCCGAGAATCATCCCGGCGGCGACGGTGTCGTTGGACGACTCGTCGATCAGGATGAAGCTGCCGGTGGTGCGATTGCGTGCGTAGGGGTCGATCATCAGCGGCGCCGAGCAGCGCAGATGGATGCGGCCGATCTCGTTGAGCGAGAGCTGCGAGGCGTCGTGGTGCTCGAGCGTGTTGATGTCGACGCGGTGCTCGATCGACTCGACGATCGCACGGGCCGAGCGGGTGGTGTGCTTGATCGTGTACTTGCCGCGCTCGGAGAGCGGCTGCTCGCTCATCCAGCAGACCATCGCGTCAAGCTCCTTGGAGACCGTCGGCTGGTCCTCGGCCTCGACGAGCATGTCGCCGCGGGAGATGTCGATCTCGTCCTCCAGGCGCAGCGCCACCGACATCGGCGGGAACGCGGCCTCGACCTCGCCCCCGTAGGTGTCGATCGATTTGATCCTCGACGAGCGCCCGCCCGGCAGGACGACGACCTCCGAGCCCGGGTGCAGCAGACCCCCGGCGAGCTGGCCGGCGTACCCGCGGTAGTCGTGGTGATCGTCGGACATCGGGCGGATCACCCACTGCACCGGGAAGCGCACGTCGGTGAGGTTGCGATCCGGGGCGATCACGACGTGCTCGAGGTGGTAGAGCAGCGGCGCGGCCGCGTACCACTGCATCCGGTCCGAGCGCTCGACGACGTTGTCACCGCCGAGCGCGGAGATCGGGATGAAGGTGATGTCGGGGATCTGCAGGCGCGAGACGAGGTCGGTCATCTGGTCGACGATGCGATAGAAGGCGGCCTGATCGAACTCGACGAGATCCATCTTGTTCACGCACACGACGAGGTGCGGGATGCGCAGCAGCGAGGTGATGTAGGCGTGGCGCCGCGTCTGCTCGGAGACGCCCTTTCGCGCGTCGATCAGGACGATCGAGAGGTCGGCGGTGGAGGCACCGGTCACCATGTTGCGCGTGTACTGCTCGTGGCCGGGGGTGTCGGCGACGATGAACTTGCGCCGCGGGGTGGCGAAGTAGCGATAGGCGACATCGATCGTGATCCCCTGCTCGCGCTCGGCGCGCAGGCCGTCGGTGAGCAGCGCCAGGTTCACGTAGCCGTCACCGCGACGCTCAGAGGTCTGCACGACGTGCTCCATCTGATCCTCGAAGATCGACTTCGTGTCGTGGAGAAGGCGCCCGATGAGCGTCGACTTGCCGTCGTCCACAGAGCCGGCGGTCGCTATCCGCAACAGCTCGGAGGAGCGCGGCGGGGTCGTGTACGGAGAGGCGTCCTGGTCGTGCTGCGCGCCGTTCCCGTTCAGATCAACAGCCACTAGAAATACCCCTCACGCTTGCGGTCCTCCATCGCGGCCTCGGTGGCGCGATCGTCGGCGCGGGTCTCGCCGCGCTCGGTGATCCGGGTGGCGGCGATCTCGGCCACCACCTGCTCGAGCGTCTCCGCCTTGGAACGCACGGCGCCGGTGCAGGTCATGTCGCCCACGGTGCGATAGCGGACCCACTCGCTGAACGTCTCCTCGCCGTCCAGGCGCGGAATGATCGGCGTGTCGGCGTAGAGCATCCCGTCGCGGGAGAACACGGGCCGCTCGTGGGCGTAGTAGATCGACGGGATCTCCAGCTTCTCGGTGGCGATGTACTGCCAGACGTCGAGCTCGGTCCAGTTGGAGATCGGGAACACGCGGACGTTCTCACCCTTGCGGATGCGGGCGTTGTAGAGCGTCCACAGCTCCGGCCGCTGATTCTTGGGGTCCCACTGGCCGAAGTCGTCGCGGAACGAGAACACGCGCTCCTTGGCGCGGGCGCGCTCCTCGTCACGACGGGCGCCGCCGAACGCGGCGTCGAAGGAGTGCTCCTCGATCGCGTCGAGCAGAGTCGTCGTCTGCAGGCGGTTGCGCGACGCGCGCGGGCCGGTCTCTTCGGTGACCCGGCCGTTGTCGATCGAATCCTGGACGCTGGCCACGATCAGCCGCTCGCCGATCGCCGACGCGATCCGGTCGCGGAACTCGATCACCTCGGGGAAGTTGTGGCCCGTGTCCACATGCATGATCGGGAACGGGAAGCGGCCGGGGCGGAACGCCTTCTCGGCCAGGCGGAGCAGGACGATCGAGTCCTTGCCGCCGCTGAACAGCAGCACGGGCCGCTCGAACTCGGCCGCGACCTCGCGGAAGATGTGGATCGACTCGGCCTCGAGCGCCTGGAGGTGTGAAAGCTCGTATTGGAACGGGGTCATGACGCCGCTCAGCTTAGAGGCGGTAACTCCATCGGGGAGGTGGGAAATCCGCCCCGAACGGACGTCTAGGGCTGCACCACGTGGATGCCGCACTCGGTCTTGTCCTCGCCCGCCCAGCGCCCCTCGCGACCCGCGCCCGGCAGGGTGCAGGGTGCGCAGCCGATCGAGCTGTAGCCCTCGTCGTGGAGCGGGTTGTACGGCAGGTCGTGCGCGAACACGTAGCTCCAGATCTGCTTCTCGGACCAGTCCGCGAGCGGGCTGAGCTTCCAGATGTCGCGGCGGTCGTCGTGCTCGAGCTTGGGCGTGGCGGTGCGGGTCGGCGCCTGCTCGCGGCGCAGGCCGGTCACCCAGGCGTCGACGTCGGAGAGCGCACGCTCCAGCCCCGCGACCTTGGCGGCGCTGCAGCAGTTGCTCTGCGTCCAGGGCTCGCCTGGGCTGTGGGCGTCGATGACCTCGATCTGAGTCTCGGGGAAGCGCTCCTCGAACCGCTTCCAGGTGGTGAGGGTCTCGGGGAACAGCACGCCGGTGTCGATCACGAAGGCGTGAAACTCCGGATCGAGCTGCGAGAGCATGTGGAACAGGACCGACTCCTCCTTCTGGAAGGAGCAGGCCAGGGTGAGCCGGGAGCCGAAGCGCTCGACCCCATAGGCGAGCACCGCTTCAGCGCTGGCGGACTCGAGCTCCGGAACGGTCGCACTCATACTGCGCACTCGCCCTCCCCGCGCTGAACCTCGAACGGGGCCTCGCGGTTGTAATCGATGAAGTAGTTCATGTTGTCAAGGCTGAATTCGATCGGCATCGTCAGATCCCTCACCCGCGCCTCGAACTCGCCAGCCCCCACCCGTTGGGCGAATCCGTGAAAGGTCTCGCCTTCCACGCGATCGGATTCGTAGAAGCGTAGCCACCGATCCACCGCCTCGGGGACCCGCTTGGCCGGCAGGCGGGCCTTGAGCCGCTGCCCATAGACGACCTCGCCGCCCTCGTAGTGGCCCCCGACATGCGGGATGTACGCGGGGATGGTGTGGTCGCCGACCTTGATCGAGGCGCCGTAGAACCCGATGTCAGCGATGTGGTGCTGGCTGCAGCCGTTCGGGCAGCCGCTCATCTTCACATGCACGCGACGCGTCAGCGGATCGTCGATCTCCATCGCCCGCAGCCGCTCGGTGACGGCGCGGTTGAGCCCCATCGAGCTGGTGATGCCGAGCTTGCACGAGTCGGTGCCGGGGCAGCTCACCACATCGGTGACCTCATCGGCGCCGGCCTCGCCGAGGCCGAGGTCGCTCAGGCGCCGCCAGACCTCGTAGATCGACTCGTCACGGACCCAGCGCAGCACCAGGTTCTGATGGACGGTCGTCCGGGCGAAGCCGCCGGAGTATCCGCGCATGATCTCCCCCAGGCCGCGCAGCTGCTCGGGTGTGAGGTCTCCGCGCTCGATCTTGACCTCGACGGTTGAGAACCCCTGCTGGCGCTGAGGGGCGACGTTGGAGCGGGCGAAGCGCTCGAACACCCGGCGGTCGCCATTCGCCGAGGCGTAACCCGCCCGTGCGCGCGGCGGCACCGAGCCCTCCTCGTCAACCTCGTACATGATCTGCTCGAGCGAGAAGTCGCGCTCCTGGACCCAGTCGCCCTGCAGCTCCTCCTCGACCAGATCGCGGAACGCGTCGATCCCGATCTTGTCGATCAGCACCTTGATCCGGGCGCGGGCGCGGTTGACGCGCAGGAAGTCCTGGCGGTCGAAGATCCGCATGCACGCCTCGGTGACCTTCAGGAAGTCGCCGTTGTCGAGCTCCACGAACTCGTACAGGACCGGCGCGAGGCGGGGCATGATCGCGGTGCCGCCGCCGACGCGGACCTCCACACCGCGCACCCCGTCACGCACGCGCGGGGTGAACGCCATGTCGTGGATCTGGGTGATCGCGTTGTCCTCGTCGGTGGCGCTGAACGCGGTCTTCACCTTCCGCGGCATCGCCTGCGTCGTGGGGTGGCGCACGAAGTAGCGCACGTACGCGCCGGCGTATGGCGTGATGTCGAACAGCTCGCCCTCGAGCGTGCCCGCGCGCGGGTCACCGGTCACGTTGCGCATCGTGTTGCCGCAGCCCTCGCGAGAGGAGAGGCCGGCGTCGGAGAGCTCACGGATCAGCTTGGCGGCATCGGGCAGCGGGATGTGGTGCATCTGGATGTTCTGCCGGGTGGTGACATGCCCCTTGCGCAGCGGCACGTAGCGGTCGATGCCATCGGCGAATGCGTCCAGCTGGTCGGGCGTGATGCCGCCCATCGGCAGCTTGACGCGCACCATCTGCACGTCGGGCTGGCGCTGGCCGTAGACGCCCTGCTTGAGGCGGAACTTGATGAAGTCCGCTTCCTCGAGCTTTCCGTCGAGGTAGCGGGTGGACTCCGTGTCGAAGTCGTCGAACTCGCGCTCCAGGATCGGGATCACGTGTCCGGGGACGTTCTCGACGATCTCCGGGCTTTCCAGCGAACCGATGCGGGGAGTCTTCGTGGTGGCGGGCTCCATCTCAGGCGATCCTTTGGTCGACGGCAGGCGGGGCCGGGCGCGGCCGTTTCAGACAAACTACCAAAAGCCGATCCGGATATAGCCTTTTAGTCGGCAGCGAGCCTCAGAGCTAGAGGAACATCTGAGCCAGGGAGGCGTCCCGGGAACCACCTGAGCCAGGGGGGATCCCAGAGCTAGAGGAACCTCTGAGGCGGGGAGGAGCTGAGCGGCATGCGGGTCCGCTGCCCTCGCGTACGTCTCGTCGGCTGTCCACGCAGCGAGCGCGGGTAGCACGGGCAGCGGAGACGCGTGGCGACTCAGCTCACGGCAGCGCCGCTCAGCCCCGCCTGACGACCCAACGGATGACGATCGTCTCCGCATCGCCGCGGGAGTCCCGCGCGGTGATGCTGCTGATGGTGCGTCCGGTCCGGGTCGGGCGGCCGGTGATCACGCCCGTGGTCGGGTTGATGTGCAGGCCTCGCGGCAGACGGCGCGCCGAGTAGCGCAGTCGCAGGCCTCTGCGGTCGCTCGCCCGGAGGGCGACGCGGACCCGGCCGCCGAGCCGAGCGATGCGCCGCGCGCGGCGGGTGACGAAGCGCACGACGGGGGGCGTCCAGCCCGAGCCCGGCGTGGTGGTCGGGGTGGTCGTCGTCTGCACGGGCGCGGTGGTCGTCTGCACCGGGGTGGTGGGCGTCGGGGTCGCGGCGGTCGTCGTGGCCGTCGTGTTCGGCGGCGGAGCGGTGACCGTGGAGGGGCCACACAGCGCCGGGAACAGCGCGGCGCCGTTCGGCGCTCCAAGGCCGGAGGCCATGTCGTACCCCAGGCCGGCCTGATAGCCGCCGACGCTGCCGTAGCCGTTGCCGCCGACCGCGACGTCATTGAAGTCCGAGGCGGGCAGGCTGTAGAGCAGCGCATTCGCGAAGCCGACGCGCACGCCGCCGTTCAGGCAGGCGCTCGAGCTGTCGGCGAGCGCGACCAGCGCGGCCCAGGTCGGGGCGGCGGCGCTCGTTCCAGCGGCGCTGATCCAGTTGCCGTCCCAGTCGATGTCGTAGCCGGTGGAGGGATCGGCGTCCGCGGAGACGTCGGGCACCTCGCGGCAGGTCGTCGACGAGGCGCCGCCGCCGGGCACCGACGAGCAGTTGATCTGGCTCTGGGGGAGCGCGAACCCACTCTGATAGCTCGGCTGGGCCCACTCGCGCGACACACCACCGCCGCCGGCGCCGACGCCGGACTCGTTCCAGACGGTTTCCGCCGTGCCGGGGATGTCGCTCGTCATGGTCGTGCCCCCGACGCCGGTCACGTATGGCTGGGAGGCCGGGTCGTCAACGGCCTTGGACCCGGACCTGCAGTCGTTGGCGCCGTCGTCGCCCGAGGCGGCGAACACGGCCTCCCCCTGTACGGCGGCCTCCTCGAAGATCACGCCCTCGGCGGCGAGCATTGTGTTGCCGGTCGCCGCCTCGCAGGCGCCCCAGGAGGTCGAGACGACGGGCGCGTCGTGGCTCACGATCGCGCGGTAGACGTCGAGCAGTCCGGAGTCCGTGTTCGGAGCTTCGTAGACGTCGATCGTGGAGTTGGGCGCGAGACCCGCCACATCCTCGATGTCGAGCACGTCCTCCAGGCCGCATTGCGAGTCGTAGTTCGGCCCGTTCTGCCAGCAGTTGGCCGACCCGCCGTCGACGGTCACGTTGGAGATCGTCGCTGTCGTGCCGTCGCAGTTCTGGTACGCGTTGACGTCGGAGGCGTGGTAGGGCTCGAGCTCGGCGAGCGCGACCGTGGTCTCCCCACCGAGATCCCCGGCGTTCCATTGGCCGTCCAGGCCGTAGGCGGATCCGATCTCGGCCGCGGTGTAGCCCCCGGCCGCCTCCGATGCGATGCACGTGCTCGGCCCGGCAGCGTTGGATCCCGCGTGCGCGACGACGGCCGGCCGGGCCCGGCGGCCTCGGAGCAGCGCCTGGGGCGCGGCCGCGGGCAGCGTGTCGAGCCCGGCGACGTTCTGGACGGCGCCGGCGGCCGCCGCCGGAAGCGTGGGGTCGGTGACGTCGGCGTAGGCAGGGGTGCCATCTGCCAGCGTCACGTGCTCGAGTTGGGTGTCGAACGCGCCCTCGATCTCCGCGGCGGTACCTGAGGCGGTCACCGATAGTCCGTCCGCGGCGACGGAGCCGACCGACAGCCCGGCCTGGGAGAGCGCGGTGCGGACGCTCGCCACCTGGGAGGCGTCGGCGCCGAAGCGAGCGGCGAACTGGTCCACCGACAGGTAGTGGCGGTAGAGCGGGGAGCTCGGGTCCGATACCTGCTGGGCGTAGCCGGCGAGCGCCTGCGGGTCCGCCGGGGTGAGCGCGAGCGTGACCTGTACGGGCGCGGTGGCGGCCACCGCGCCGCTGACCGACGCGCCTGCGGGGACCTCGGCGGCCTGCTGGACGAGCGCGCGCCGGCCCGAGTCGGCACCGGTGCGCAGCGGCGACGCCTGGGCAACGCCGCTGCAGGCGAGCGCGGCGGCGAGCGAGAGGCCGAGAACGAGGCGGCGCACGCTTCAGGTCCAGCTGGGGAGGAGCCCGGGCTGCCGGGCCACCCCCTCACGCAATGACGCCTCGTGCCAGGCCGAGCGCCGCGGAGGTGCGGCGGCGAGCGGCGGGGCCGTGTCGCGCATGAAGCGCTCGAGCGCAGCGACAACGGCGGCAGCTTCTTCGGCAGAAGCACCGGGCGCGACGATCGAGAGATCCGGACGGCGATTCATTGCCCTGGGGAGGCTATCGGCAGCTCCCCGGGGAACTTGAGCGCTACTTCTGCGAGCGGCGGTGGCGTTTCCGCGACGTCTTGGCGTGGTGTCGAGCGTGATGGCGCCGGGCGGCGACGGTGGCGGTGAACGAGCCGCTCTCGGTGGCGCCGCTGGAGTCCACCGCGGTGACGGTCACGGTGAACGTGCCGCTCGCCGTCGGCCTGCCGTGCAGCCGTCCGGTGCGACCGCCGAGCGAGACACCGGCGGGGAGACCGGTCGCTGACCATGAGACGGCCGCGCCACTCGTGCTCTGCGCATTCAGCGCGAGCGACACCGAGCGGCCGGCGGACCACTGCTGGGCCGCGGGCGCGGAGAACGACAGCGCGTCGCCGCACAGCGCGGGGCCGAGCGCCGCCGTCGGCGTCCCCAGGCCGGAGGCCATATCGAACCCGGGCGTCGCCGAGAAGCCGGTCAGGCCGTCGTAGCCGTTGGTGCCGGAGATCACGTCGCGGATATCGGCGGCATCGGCGTACAGCGCGGGATCGAGGAAGCCGAGTCGCCGCCCGCCGCACGCGGGAGAGGCCTCGGCGAGCGCGGCCACTGAGGCGAGCGTCGGGGAGGCGACGCTCGTCCCGCCGACGGTGCGCCAGGTGCCGCGGAAGTATGCGGTGTAGCCGCTGTCGGGATCGGCGTCGGCGGAGATGTCCGGCACCTCGCGACAGGCCGTCACCGACACCCCGCAGGTGACCGAGGACTGCGCCGGCACGGCCGACTGCCACGAGGGGCGGCCCCAGAACTGCGAGACGCCGCCGCCGGAGGCACCCGCCCCGTCGTCCCAGACGGTGTCTCCCGTCGCGGCGAGATGGGTGCCGCCGACCGAGGTGACCCACGGCTGGGATCCGGGGTCGTCGACCGACATCTGGCCGTTGCCGCAGTCGTCGACGCCGTTGTCGCCCGAGGCCGCCATCACGGTCTGGCCCTGGATTGCGGCCTCCTGGAAGAGGACGTCCTCGGCGAGCAGCTCTCCGCTGCCGACGTCGGTCTCACACAGTCCCCATGAGGTCGAGACGACCTGGGCGGAGTCCTGGGAGACGATCGCGCTGTAGGTGTCGAACGCACCCTGGCCCGTCGGCGGCCCTTCGTAGACGTCGATGTGAGCCTTCGGCGCCAGCCCGATGACGTCCTCGACGTCGGTCGCGGCCTCGCCGCTGCCTGAGCCGGAGCCGGGGCCGCCGTCGATCGCGGTGACATCCACCGTGGTGCTCGTCCCCATGCACGCCTGGTAGGCGGCGATGTCGCTGGGGCTGAACGGCTCGAGCTCGTAGAGCGCGACAGTCACGCCGCTGCCCTCGTCGCCCGCGGCGTAGAAGCCCGACAGCCCGTAGTGGGAGGCGATCTGGGAGGCGGTGTAGCCCCAGCCCTGTGCGGCCTCGGCGCTGGCGGCCTGGCACGCCTGCGGACCGGTGGCAGCGGTATGACCGGAAGCGTGGGTGCGGGCGTGCGCGGCCACGTGGGGGCGCGCCCGGCGATGGTGGGCGATCTCGACGGAGGCGCGCGGGGCGACGGAGTCCAGACCGACGACACCCTGGACGAGTGAGCCGGCCGCACCGGCGAGCCGCGGCTCGGCGCTGGGCGCGTCCTCCTCGGCGCCGCTGCGCAGCTCGTAGCGGTCGATCGCGGTCCCGAACGCGTCGGCGGTCACCTGCGCGGTCGCGTGCGCGGTGATCGACAGCCGGTTGGCGCTCGTCGCCCCGACGGCGAGACCGTGGGCTCGCAGGCCGGCACGGACGGTGCGCAGCTCGCGCTCGCTCGGGCCGAAGCGCCGCGCGAACTGGGCGACGGTCAGGTAGTGCTCGTACTCGCGCGAGCCGGCGTGGGAGACGGCGGACGCGTAGGCGGCGAGCTCCCCGGCGTTGCGCGGGCGCAACGCGACGGTGACGCGCAGCTCGGTCCGGGGCGAGACCCGCCCGAGGTCACGGGCGCCCGCCGGGAGCAGGGCTCCGCCGTGGCGGACGGCGGGGGCGAAGGTGGCTGCGTGGGCCGCACCGACTGGCGCGAGGAGCGCGGCGGCGGCGGCGAGAAGTGCGAGTAGTGAACGACGTGGAGATGCGGCGGGCACATCTCCGACATCGGTTGTCCAGGCCCGTCCAGCCTCTTCTCACCCCCAGACGTGGACGGATGCCCGAGCGACTCGTCTGGACGCAATCTGGACGCTTCTACAGCGGGATGTTTCCGTGCTTGCGTCGCGGGCCGGGCTCGCGCTTGGTCTGCAGCGTGTGCAGCGCGGTGATCAGCTTGGGCCGCGTCTCGTGCGGGAAGATCACGTCGTCGATGTAGCCGCGCTCGGCGGCCACGTACGGGTTGGCGAAGTGGGCCTTGTAGGCGTCGATCAGCTCACGGCGGCGCGCCTCGGGGTCCTCCGCCGCGCTGAGCTCACGCCGGTAGATGATGTTGACCGCCCCCTCCGGCCCCATCACCGCGACCTCCGCGCTCGGCCACGCGAGGTTGTAATCGGCGGCCAGGTGCTTTGAGCCCATCACGTCATAGGCGCCGCCATAGGCCTTGCGAGTGATGACGGTGATCTTCGGGACGGTCGCCTCGGCGTAGGCGTAGAGCAGCTTGGCGCCGTGGCGGATGATCCCGTTCCACTCCTGCTCGGTCCCCGGCAGGAACCCGGGCACGTCGCAGAAGGTGACGATCGGCAGGTTGAACGCGTCGCAGGTGCGGATGAACCGACTGGCCTTCTCGGAGGACTCGATGTCCAGCACCCCGGCGAGCTGGGCCGGCTGGTTGCCGACCACCCCGACGCTGAAACCGTCCAATCGTGCGAAGCCGCACACGATGTTGCGCGCGAAGTTCTCGGCGACCTCGAGGTACTCGCCGTCGTCGACGATCCGGCGGATCACCTCACGCATGTCATACGGGCGGTTCGGGCTGTCCGGGACGATCGTGTCCAGCTCCGGATCCGCCCTCAGCGGGTCATCCGCCGAGGCGACCCGCGGCGGCGCCTCGAGGTTGTTCTGCGGCAGGAACGAGAGCAGGTAGCGCGCGTCCTCCAGACACTGATCCTCGTCCTCAGAGGCGAAGTGCGCCACCCCGGACTTCGTGCTGTGCGAGATCGCGCCGCCGAGCTCCTCAAAGCCGACCTCCTCACCGGTCACCGTCCGGATCACGTCAGGACCGGTGATGAACATGTGCGAGGTCTCCTTGACCATGAACACGAAGTCGGTGATCGCCGGGGAGTAGACCGCACCGCCCGCACACGGGCCCATCACCAGCGAGATCTGCGGGATCACGCCGCTGCAGCGCACGTTGCGCAGGAACACCTCGCCGTAGCCGCCCAGCGACACGACGCCCTCCTGGATCCGCGCTCCGCCGGAGTCGTTGATCCCGACCACCGGGCAGCCGATCTTGGCCGCGAGATCCATGATCTTGCAGATCTTCTCGGCCATCACCTCCCCCAGCGAGCCGCCGAACACCGTGAAGTCCTGGCTGAACACGCACACCCGGCGCCCGTCGATCGTGCCGTGGCCGGTGACGACCGCGTCGCCGTACGGCCGGCGGTCCTGCATCTCGAACTCGTGGGTGCGATGACGGACGAACACGTCCATCTCCTGGAAGGAACCCTCGTCCAGCAGCTTGGCGATCCGCTCACGGGCAGTGAACTTGCCCTTCGCGTGCTGCTTGTCCACCGCCGCCTGGCCGGCGTTGTGGATGGCATGCTCACGCAGATCGGCGAGCTGCGCGAGCTTCTCCTCGGCGGTCTCCGCCCTGGTGTCGGCGATGTCGGTCATCGCGGGCGAGTCTAAGTGGATCGGCGGCTGCCGCGAGCGACGAGGCCGTCGAGGAAGACCTCGACCGCGAAGTGAAAGCGCTGATCGCCATCGCCGGAGACGAGCTCCTCGCCGTACCGGAGCAGGTTCGGCAGACGGTCGGCCGGCATCGCGGCAAGCGTCGCCTCGATCCGTTCCACGGTCTCCTCGCCGGAGTGACCCAGCGCGCGGTGGACGTCGGTCTCCACCGCCGTCGCGGTCGTGATCAGCGGGAGGATGTCGATCGCCCACGCCGCGTCCTGCGGCGTGACCCCGCCGGTGAGCAGCAGTCCCATCAGATGGTCGGCGACGACCATCATCCGCTCGGTCGCCGGCGGGTTGCCGACCGCGACCGAGGCGAGCCCCGGGTGCGCCTCCATCGCGCGCAGCCAGCGCTCGACGAGCTCGTGGACCTGCGCGCGCCAGCGGACGGGGTCGACCTCCTCCAGCGCCACGCTGCCCGAGACCCGGTCGAGCATCTGGCGCAGCAGCTCCTCACGGTTGCGCACGTAGACGTAGAGCGAGGCCGGGCCGGTGTCGAGCTCGGACGCGACGCGGCGCATCGTGACCGCATCGAGCGTCTCCTCGCGGCAGATCGTCAGCGCAGCGTCGACGATCGCCTCGGCGCTGAGCGGCGACTTGGCGGGACGGCCGCGGGTGCTGCGGGAGCGGAGTGACGACATGGCGCGAAATTCTACTTGACACGAACAGTGTTCGTTACGTACAGTGTTCGTCACGAACGTTGTTCGCCACTCTCGATCGCCGCCAGGAGGCGCCATGTCAGCTCTCACCACCACCAAATCCGAATCCCCGCCCGAGCAGGCCGGTGAGCTGTTCCGCCTGCGCTGGTTCGTGCTCGCAGTCGTCCTGGGCGCGAACATCATGGACCTGATCGACGCGACGATCGTCAACATCGCGGGGCCGACGATCCGCCATGACCTCGGGGGCAGCGCGACCACGCTGCAGTGGCTGAGCGCGAGCTACACGCTCGCCTTCGCGGTGCTGCTCGTCACCGGTGCCCGGCTCGGCGACCTGTTCGGCCGCCGGCGCCTGTTCCTCATCGGCTCGGCGGGGTTCACCGTGATGTCGACGCTGTGCGCGCTCGCCCCCTCCCCTGGCGTGCTGATCGCCACCCGCGCGCTGCAGGGCGCGTTCGGCGCGCTGCTCGTCCCCCAGGGATTCGGGCTGCTGAAGGAGAGCTTTCCCGAGGAGGAGATGCCCAAGGTGTTCGGGATCTTCGGACCGGCGATGGGCCTGCCGATGCTCGTCGCGCCGGTGCTCGCCGGCGCGCTGATCGACGCCAACCTGTGGGGGACCGGCTGGCGGCTGGTGTTCCTGGTCAACCTGCCGATCGGGATCTTCGCGTTCGCCACCGCCGTCCGGGTGCTGCCGCGCGTCGTCTCCCACGCCGGCAAGCGCCTGGACCTCGTCGGCATGGCGCTCGTCGGCCTCGGACTCGTCGCGATCATCTACCCGCTGATCCAAGGCCACAGCGCCGGCTGGCCGGCCTGGACGTTCCTGATGCTCGCCGCCGGGCTCGCCTTGATCGTCGCCTTCGTCGTCTACGAGCGGCGGCGCACCCGTGACCCGCTGATCGAGCCCGGCCTGCTCGCCAACCGGACCTACACGAGCGGGATCGCTGTCCAGCTCGCATTCTTCGGCGCGTTCGGCGGGTTGTTCCTGTGCGTCTCGCTGTTCACCCAGCTCGGCGAGCACTTCTCGCCGATCCACGCGGGGCTCACGCTCACGCCGATGGTCGTCGGGATGATCCTCGGGATGGGACTGTCGTTCGGACTCGTCTCAAAGCTCGGCCGCCACCTCATCCACGGCGGCATCGTGCTCGTCGCGGCGGGCACCGCCGGGCTGGCGCTGACGGTCGCAGGCGTGTTCAGCGCATCCACCTGGGACCTGGCCCCGTCACTGTTCGTGATCGGGCTCGGCGCCGGCACGAGCTTCGGGCAGCTGTTCGACTTCATCCTGGCCGGGGTCGAGATGGATCACGTCGGCTCGGCGTCGGGCGTGCTGGAGGCCGTGCAACAGCTGGCGAGCGCCCTCGGGGTCGCCGTGCTGGGGACGATCTTCTTCTCGCGGCTCGGCGGACACCTGCCGACCGACGCGCTGCAGATCACCGCGTGGGCGTGTCTGGTCCCGCTCCTTGCGGCCTTCGGGCTGGTGTTCCTGCTGCCGATGCAGGCCCGCGCCGAGCACGTCTGACCCGGGCGCTCCTAGTCCTCACCGACGAGCGCGGATACCGCGGTGACGAGCAGCCACACGGCGAGCGCGGCGAGCGCAGCTCCGGCGATCGTCGCGACCGCCGAGCGGCGCAAGGAGACGGCATCGGCGCCGAGCACCACCACCGCGGTCGCCGCCGCGCCGGCGGCGCAGGCGGCCACCCATCCAGCCTGGCGGCGCCGGTCGCCCGGCGCGTCGGCGCCCACCCCATCGGCGAGGCCGAGGCTGAGCTCGCCGGCGCCGAGCAGCAGCGCGGCCGCCGGAACCGCCACGAGCGCTCGGGCGCTCCCGTGCAGAAACAGGACCGGCACCGCCGCGGCGAGCCCGAGCACCACGACACCGGCGCCGGCAAGCATCGGCCATCGCAGCCGCGAGCCGGCGACGAGCAGCAGCGCCGCGAGCGCCGCGAGGGGCGCCGCGGCGATCACCGCAGCACCGCCCGTGTCCCGCGACGACGTGTACGGGCCGCGGTGAGGACCGGGAGCCGCAACGGCTGCTCGCCGTCGTAGGGGGTGATCGTCACCCCGAGCGCGCGCAGCCGGTCGCGCAACGCGTCGCGGCGCATTCGCCACAGCCTCAGCGCGAGCGCCTGCTCGGCCTCGCGCGGGGCGGGCAGGAAGCGCTCGGGCGAGAGCTCGAGAATCGCGAGGTCGAACCCGCGAGCGCGCAGGTCGAACAACGCGCCCACGGTGCGGCCGTCGAGCAGTGGCGTGAGCGCGATGATCAGCGCGCGCGGCGGCAGCAGCCGCGGCGGCACGGTGGCGACGGTGCGAGAGGCGTAGCTGTACTCCACCTCGCTGGCGAGCAGCGTGCCGACGATCCGCTCCAGCTGAGCGGTGCCGAGCCCGGGGCCGATCCCGGTGAGTACGCCGCCGAAGCCGATCACACCGACCCGGTCGCGCCGCCCCAGATATCCGGCGGCGAGCGCCGCCGCGGCCCGCACGGCGAGCGCGAGCGTGCTCTCCGTCTCGTCGCCGACGTCGCTGAAGGTGTCGAGCAGCAGCACCACGTCGGCACTCAGCTCAGGGTGGCGGTCTGAGACGTGCAGCGAGCCGCGGCGCGCGCTCACCCGCCAGTTGATGCGCCGGACCGGGTCGCCGGGGTGAAACGCTCGCACCTCGGCGAACTCGATCCCCTCACCACGGCCGCGGGCCACCCGACTGCCGACCGTCGCGCGCAGTCGCGCAGGCTCGACCAATTCGCGCAGCGTCTCCACCTTCGGCATCACGCCGAGCCGCGGCAACTCGTAGGGCTTGGACTCCAGGGCGATCACGCCCATCCGGTCGCGCAGCCGCACCTGCAGCACGCCCGCGCGCGGCGCGCCCCAGCGTTCGGCGCGCACCGGGAAGCGCAGCACCCGGGGCCGGCCGGCGTGCAGGCGGGCGCCCACCTGGACGGTGCGGCTGCGCGGCCCGGACGCCGCGCGGAGCCCGGGTCCGGGTCGCAGCGAGAACTCGGCCCAGGTGACGTCGCCGGAAGCGGTGACCGTCACCTCGATCTCGGTCATCTCGCCCTCACGGACCCGGCCGAACGCCCGTCTCGGCTCGACCGTGATCTCGATCGGGGACTGCGCGAGCCCGGTGCGCAACCCGATCGCGAGATAGACGGCGAGCGGCGCGGCGAGGGCGACCAGGCCGGGACGGGCGGACAGCAAGCCGCCGAGCATCCCCGCCGCGGCGAGCAGCAGGTAGACGCGCAGCTTGACCGTCGTGCGCGCGCGGGTTGCGAGAACGATCTCAGCCATCCGGCTCGGCGCGTGGCACTGGAACCTCGTCGAGGATCTGGCCGACGACCTCCTCATCGGAGGCGCTCTGCGTCCAGAGCTCCGGGCGCATCGTCAGGCGGTGGGCGAGCGCCGGGATCGCGAGCTGCTTGACGTCGTCGGGGACGACGAACCCGCGCCCGTCGAGCGCCGCCCGGACACGTGCGAGCTTCATCAGCGCGAGCGACCCACGCGGGCTGGAGCCGACCTCCACGCCGCGCGCGGAGCGGGTCGCGGTGACCAGCTCGACGATGTAGCGACCGATCGCCTCCGAGACGTGGACCCGCTCGACCGCCGCCTGCATCGCGAGCAGGCCGTCGCGGTCGACGACCGGGCGCAGCTCGACCTCGTCGCCGGCCCGCTCCAGGCGCCGGCGCAGGATCTCCCACTCGGCGTCCGGCGTGGGGTAGCCGATCTTCGTGCGCACGAGGAACCGGTCCAGCTGGGCCTCCGGCAGCGGATAGGTTCCCTCGTACTCGATCGGATTCTCGGTGGCGAGCACCAGGAACGGGCGCTCGAGCGCGCGGGTGCGGTCCTCGGTGGTCACCTGCCGCTCGGCCATCGCCTCCAGCAGCGCCGACTGGGTCTTCGGCGGGGCGCGGTTGATCTCGTCGGCGAGCAGCACGTTGGTGAACACCGGCCCGGGCCGGAACTCGAACTCGGCCGTCCGCTGGTTGAAGATCGAGGCGCCCGTGACGTCGCCGGGCATCAGGTCGGGGGTGAACTGGATGCGTGAGAAGCGCATCCCGGTGACTGCCGCGAACGATCGCGCGACCAGCGTCTTGGCGAGACCCGGATAGTCCTCCAGCAGGACGTGGCCGTCGGCCAGAAGCGCGGCGAGCACGAGTTCGAGCGCCGGCCGCTTGCCGACGATCGCGCGCTCGACCTCGTCGAGCACGGCACCCGCACGCTCGGCGAGGCGGACGGGGTCGGCGGGTTCCGGTGAGTCGGTCACATCGCCTCCAGACGGTCGGTGATGGCGGCAAGCTCCCCCAGGGTCAATCCCGGGGCGTCGCGCGTCAGCGGCGCGGGCCGCTCGGCACGCACGAGCTCGAAGAGCTCCTCGCCGAGCAGCTCGCGGGCGTGCCGCGGATCGCGGTCCAGGCCGATCCCGCGACGCGCGAGCTTCGCGGCAGCGATGTCACGCAACAGCGGGCGCACCCGGCGGTGGACGTCGGACGCCGTCGACCGTCCGCCCGCAACGAGCTCGGTGATCGCGCCGAGGTCGCCCGGCAGGCTCCTGCGCGGGCGCGCACGGGGGCGCTCGCGCGAGCGCCGCGCCGAGGGCACATGCGCCAGCCAGACGGCAAGCGCCACCCCGAGCATGCCGAGCGCGGCGAGCTGGATGATCGCGGTCATAGCGCCGCCCGCAGCTCGAGCAGGGCGGCGACCGCCTCGTCCCGGAGCGACAGGTCGAGCTCGGCGTCACCGAACCGTGCCCGCTCGAAGAGCGCGGTGAGCCGCCTCGGCGCCTGCGGCCCGGCGTCGATTTCGGCAAGCGCGCGGGCGAGGTATTCGCGCGGGGCCTCGGCCGGGTCGCGGGGTAGCCCGGTATCCCCGAGCGCCGCCTCCATCAACCGGTAGGCGCCGATGATCGCGCGGCGTGCGTCGGGGTCGCGGCGGATCTCCTCGAGCGAGCGCAGGACGGCCTCACGCAGCGCACGCTGGCGGGCGGCCGCCTCCTCGCCGTCGACGACCGGCGCGTGGCCGAAGTCCGCCAGCTCCTCCTCGGGGTCCGCCTCGCCCCTCGCGCGGCGCGTGATTCGCAGCGATGGCAGATGGCGGATGACCACCGCCAGCAGGAACGCCGCAATCAGCCCGAGCGCCACCCAACCGACCCAGGGCGCAAGCGCCAGCCGGGGTCCCGCGCCGCCGCGCTGGATGTGCCCGGGCGGCGGTGTCTGCGTCGTCCCGGTCCGTGGCGGGAGCTTTCCGTTGAGTACCGCGCCGTGCAGCCCACCGCGGGCGGCGAGCGCCACGCAGGCGCACAGGACGAGCACCGTCACCGCCAGGACGGACGCGGGCAGCCTGCGCGCCGGTCGCGAAGTGCTCACCATTCCGCGCGGCAGCGTACCCGTCCCTCCCATTCGGGACCCCGCAGCCCTGCGCCGTCACCCGCGCAGATGCATCGCCATCAGCACGATCGTGGCGAGCACGAGCACGCTGATCAGGCTGGCGACGAGCAGCACCTGGCGCTGGACCCCGTGGTAGTCGGCGCTCAGTGCTCCGTGGGCATCGCCGTGCGCTCCCGCGTCGCGACGGGCAAGCTCCGCCAGCCGCCCGGTGCGCGGGATCAGCACCATCCCCTCCAGGCCGCCGATCACGATCGAGGCCCCGATCCCCCACTGCACGTAGAACGCGTTCCAGGCGCCCAACTTGGAGGCGAGCGCGACGCCGAAGATCACCACCAGCACGAGTGCGGGCGAGACGAGCCGGCGGCTCACCGCCTGCTGCATCTGGTGGAACCATGCCATCGACGGCGGGTCCAGGCGGGCGCCGACGGTCATGAACAGCGGGTAGGCGAACACGATTCCGAAGCCGACCACAACCGAGGCGATGTGCAGTGCGAGCACGACCTCCCACAGGCGGGAGAGATGAGCGAGGGCGTGGTGGTGGTGGTGCACGAAGGTCACCGCACCAGGCCGTAGAACCCGTCGGGCAGCTGCTCGACGAGGCCGGCCGCCACGGCGGCGTCAAGTGCCTCGTCGAAGCCTCCGTCCTGCCACGTGGAGGCCCGGCAGCGCTCGGCCAGGACATCCCGCGCAAGGACGCCATAGGGCGAGAGCGCCCGGACGATGTCCTTGACCTCGGCGTCGATGATCGCGCGGCGGCGCGCCGCCTCACGTTCGGGGTCGCGTTCAGCGGTCACGCGGCATACGGTACCCGGCTCCGTTCCGGCCTGAGGTCGTCACGTAGCCTTGCGTGCGATGCGTGTCACGGTTCGCCTGTTCGCTGGATTGCGGGAGCGCGCCGGCGCGGGCGAGCTCACGCTCGAGCTGCCGGCCGGCGCCCGGGTCGCGGACGCGCTGCGCGCCGTCGGCGAGCTCACCCAGGGGACATCGGTGGTGATGGCGGTCAACCGCGAGTACGCCGAGGAGACCCAGACGCTCCATGCCGGCGACGAGCTCGCGCTGATCCCGCCGGTGTCCGGGGGCGCCGAGCGCCGGGAGGTCATCCACGCGCGAGTCAGCGCCGAGCCGCTGCTGCTCGATCCGCTGGTGGCATTCGTGCGCGATCCGCGGGCGGGCGCGGTGGTCACGTTCGCCGGGGTCACGCGCGAGGTGGCCGCACTGGAGTACGAGGCCTACGCCGAGATGGCGGTTCCCCAGATGACGTCGATCCTCGCGCGGGCGATCGAACGCCACGGGCTGTGCGCCGCGGCGGTCGAGCACCGGACCGGGACCGTCGAGCTGTCCGAGCCCTCGGTCCTGATCGCCGTCTCCGCCCCGCATCGCGCCGAGGCGTTCGCGGGAGGACGCGAGATCATCGACGAGCTCAAGCGCGTCGTGCCGATCTGGAAGCAGGAGGAGGGTGAGTGGGTGCGGGGCACCACGCCCGACACCTGACCGCGGTGAGCGATAGATTCCCGGCGCGATGACCACCTGCCTGGTCACTGGGGGGGCCGGCTTCCTCGGGTCGCATCTGTGCGAGGAGCTGCTTGCCCGCGGTCACCGCGTGATCTGCGTCGACAACTTCGAGACCGGGTCGCTCGAGAACATCGAACACCTCCGCTCGGCGGAGTTCGAGTTCAGGCATATCGACATCATCGAGCCGTACTTCGTCGAGGAGCAGATCGATTTCGTCTACCACTTCGCCTCGCCCGCCTCGCCGATCGACTACCTCCGGCTCCCGCTGCACACGCTCAAGGTCGGCTCCTACGGCACCCACCACACGCTCGGCCTGGCCAAGCTGCACCGGGCCCGCTTCCTCACCGCCTCCACGAGCGAGGTCTACGGCGACCCGCAGGTCCATCCCCAGCCCGAGTCCTATTGGGGGCACGTCAATCCGATCGGGCCGCGCGGCGTCTACGACGAGGCCAAGCGCTACGCCGAGGCGTTGACGATGGCCTATCACCGCCAGCAGGGCGTCGACACGGCGATCGTGCGGATCTTCAACACGTATGGGCCGCGGATGCGTCCCCACGACGGCCGCGCGATCCCCACCTTCCTTCGCCAGGCGCTCCAGGACCGGCCGATCACGGTGTTCGGCGACGGTTCGCAGACGCGCTCCTTCTGTTATGTCGACGATCTCGTGCGTGGGATCATCGCGCTGGCCGAGTCCGGCCATCACGAGCCGGTCAACGTCGGCAACCCGGACGAGTTCACGCTGCTGGAGCTCGCCCACGAGGTGATCGCGGTGACCGGTTCGAGCTCCGAGATCGTCCATGAGGCGCTGCCGGCTGACGACCCGCAGGTACGGCGCCCGGATGTCGCGCGGGCCCGTGAGATCTTGGCGTGGGAGCCGACCGTCGACCTGCGCCAGGGTCTCGAGCGCACGCTCGAGCGATCGGGGCGGGATAAGCTGATCGGCAGGTGAGGCACGGTCGGCGCGCTCCGCAGGCGGAGATCGCGCGGGAACGTCGCTGGATTTGACGCAACTTCGCGCCCACGAGGAACGTTTTCACCGCGGGAGGGCAATTGGTGGGTAGATACCTGCCACCGCGCGCCCGCCACCATCCGTGACGATCAATCAGAAACCGGCGATCCAACAGGGTCAGGAAACTCGGCCGACGCGCTCGGGCCCGGTCGTGCTGCCCACGCGCGATGTCCGTCGTAAGCGTCCTCCGATGGCCTCGTTCCTGCTGCGCCGGGCGACCCTGCGGGCGATCGCGCGCATGGTTGTGCTGCTCGTCGTCGACCTGCTCGCCGTCTGGGGCGGCCTGTTCACCGCGACGATGGTCAAGCTCGTGTTCGAGCACGGGTTCACTTTCGATGCCGCCTGGACGACGACGCGTCACTTCCTCGCCTTCGCCTATCTGCTCACCGTGCTCGCGTTCGCGCGGCTCGACCTGTACGCCGATCGGCCGCGCCGCCCGGGCTTCTCGAAGATCGCGACCGGGCTCTTCCAGGCGACGCTGCTCGGGCTGATCTTCTCGCTCGCCGACGGCGAGCACTTCTCCAGCTACTGGATCTTCTATGGATCGTTCATGTTCGGGCTGCTGTACGACGGCTCGCTGCGTGAGACCTACACCCAGGTCACCGGACGCCTGCTGGAGCAGGTCGGCTACCGCCGCCGGGCGGTGCTGGTCGGATCCGGTAACCGCATCGGCGCGGTGGCCGACGCGCTGGAGGGCGACGCTCGCGCCAGCGTCGACATCGTCGGCTACCTCTCGCTGGGAATGCCGCCCCGCAGCGGGCTGCGACCGCTCGGCGGTCTGGACGACCTCGATGCGGTGATCGTCGCCGAGCAGGTCGACGAGGTGATCATCGCGGACCCCGACTTCCCCCAGGGTCCGGCGCTCGACCTGGTCGAGACCTGCCACGCGCGGGGGATCACCGTCCACGTCGCGCCGTCGACCATGGAGATCCTGGTCGAGCGTGCGGAGTTCGTCCCCGGCGAGTCGGTGCCACTGTTCACGCTGCGCCCGCCGGTGCTCGACGGCCTGCAGTTCGCCGTCAAGCGCAGCTTCGACCTGCTCGTCGCGGGGCTGGTGCTGGTGCTCATCTCCCCCGTGCTCGCGGTGTGCGCACTCGCGGTCAAGCTCTCGAGCCGCGGGCCGGTCATCTACCGCTCGATGCGCCCGGGGATCGGCGCCCGGCCGTTCGCCTGCCTGAAGTTCCGCACGATGCGCGTCGACATCGACCTGACCACCGACCAGCTGGAGGCGCTCAACGAGTCCTCCGGTGCGCTGTTCAAGATCCGCGACGATCCGCGCCTGACCGGGGTCGGGCGCTTCCTGCGTCGCTTCTCCTTCGATGAGCTGCCCCAGCTGATCAACGTGATGCGCGGTGAGATGTCGCTCGTCGGGCCCCGGCCGTTGCCGATGCGCGACTTCGAGCTGCTCGAGGAGTGGCACAAGAAGCGCTACCTCGTGCTTCCCGGCGTCACCGGCCTCTGGCAGGTCTCCGGCCGATCCGAGCTCGACTTCGACGACCTCGTGCGACTCGATTTCCTCTACCTGGAGCGCTGGTCGGTGCTGCTCGACCTCTCGATCCTCCTGAAGACGATCCCCGCCGTCCTCTCCCGGCGCGGGGCGTACTGAGCGGAGGGAGTCGTGCGGGCCCGGACGCGCGGCCCGCGCACAACTCCTAAGATGATCGCCGCATGCCTCCCGTCGAGCGGTTCGTCATCTCGTTTGCGGCCGAGCCGCCCCAGGAAGCCATTCCCTATGGCCGCTGGGCCGACACGCTCGGCCACCACTTCGCGGCTGCGTGCTCGGAGCTCGACTCCGAGGACACGGATCTCGGCGAGGCCGGTGAGGTGGCGTGGTTCCCTGATCGAAGCTGGGGCGGGCGCACGTACGTCCCGGCGGTCGCCAGGACGACGACCGGCTATGAGCTGTTCGGGTTCGTCTCGTTCGCCGAGGGGGCGGGCGGCGCCCCGAGCGACTTCGAGGCCCGTGCCGACTTCACATCGGAGACCGCCGAGCAGAACCCCGACTGGAAGCTCGACCTCAACGACGACGTCGTCGGCGTCTGGCGAGGAGAGAACGGCAACGTCGCGCAGATGACGCTCGTCTGGGGGGTGCCGATGATCGCCGGCGGCGCGATCGTCACCGCCGAGCTCGCCGCGCTGGCCGTCGACCAGTGCGCGATCATCGACGAACGGTTCACGCTGCTCGCCCCCGACGACTACCGCTCCGACTTCCTCGAGATCAAGCTGTGGGACGGCCGTGGCAAGGAACTCGCCTCAGAGTCGCTCTACGTCGAGGACGACGACGAGGACGAGGCGGCAGTCGAGGACGAGGACGAGGCGGCCGAAGCCGAGGGCTAGGCGGGCGCGCTCGCGCCGTCCGCCGCAGCCGGCTCGGACTCGACGGGCTGCTGCAGAGGGAAGTGGCACGCAGCGCTGTGGCCGGGCCCGAAGGACCGCAGCGGCGGCTCCTCGCTCGCGCAGATGTCCTTGGCCCGCGGACAGCGGGTCCGGAAACGGCAGCCCGATGGCGGATTGACCGGGCTGGGCAGCTCGCCGCGGATCCCGATCTCGTCCTTGGCGCGCTCGGCCGCCGGGTCGGGCAGCGGGATCGTCTTGATCAGCGCCTCGGTGTAGGGATGGGCGGGGCGCAGATAGATGTCGTCGCCCGAGCCGAGCTCGACGATCTTGCCGAGATACATCACGCCGATCCGGTTGGCGAGGTACTTGACGACCGCCAGGTCGTGGGAGATGACGATCGATGCCATCTCGCGCTCTGCCTGCAGGCGCTTCATCAGGTTGAGCACCTGAGAGCGGATCGAGACGTCGAGCGCGGAGACGGGCTCGTCGGCGACGATCACCTTCGGATCGAGCATCAGCGCCCGGGCAAGGCCGATGCGCTGGCGCTGGCCGCCGGAGAACTCGTGCGGGTAGCGCTCGAGCGCGTTCTGCGGCAGTCCGACCTCGTCGAGCAGCCCCCGGATCTTGCCGTCCTGGTCGCGCCGGCTGCCGACGCTCTGGATCACCAGTGGCTCGCGCAGGATCGCACCCACCCGCATGCGTGGGTCCAGCGAGGAGTACGGATCCTGGAACATCATCTGCAGGTCGCGGCGCGCCTTGCGCAGCTTGCCCCCCGAGAGGCGGAAGATCTCCTCGCCCTCGAGCGCGATCCGGCCGCCGTCTGGCTTCTCGATGCCCACGATCAGCTTGCCGAGCGTCGTCTTGCCGCATCCGGACTCGCCGACCAGGCCGAACGTCTCGCCCTTGTCGAGGTACAGGTCGACGCCTGAGACCGCCTTCACGGAGGCGACCTTGCGCTGCAGGATCGCGCCGGCGGTCACCGGGTATTCCCGCACCACATCGTCGACCTCGAGCAGATGGGCGGCGTTCTTGGGCCGCTCCGGGTGGGCGACGAGCGACGGATCGATGTGACGCTCGAGCGGTCCGTCGACCGGATGCCAGCAGGAGAACTTGTGCGAGGGATCGTCGCCGGTGAGCGGCGGCTCCTCGACGCGGCACTGCTCGGTCGCCCGCGGACAGCGGGCGGCGAAGCGGCATCCCTCCGGCGGATTGGTGAGATCCGGCGGCATACCGCGGATCGTCACCAGCGGCTGGCGGGTGTCCTGGTCGAGGCGCGGGATCGAGCCGAGCAGACCCTGGGTGTAGGGATGGCGCATCGAGGTGAACAGCCGATCGGTCGGCGCGGTCTCGACGATCCGCCCCGCGTACATCACGTTGATCCGGTCGGTGCGGCCGGCGACGACGCCCATGTCGTGGGTGACCAGCAGCGTGGCCATGCCGAGCCGGTCCTTGAGGTCGTCGAGCAGCGCCAGGATCTGGGCCTGGATGGTCACGTCCAGCGCGGTCGTCGGCTCGTCGGCGAGCAGCACACGCGGTTCGCAGGCGAGCGCGATGGCGATCATCACACGCTGGCGCAGGCCTCCGGAGAGCTGGTGCGGGAAGTCGCCGAGACGCTCCTTGGGCCGCGGCAGTCCGACGAGCTCGAGCACCTCGAGCACCCGGTCGCGCGCCTCGGACTTGGAGGCCTTGCGATGCAGGACCACCGGCTCGGCGACCTGCTCACCGATCGGCTTCGTCGGATTCAGCGAGGACTGCGAGTCCTGGAAGATCATCGAGACCGCGTCTCCGCGGAGCTTGCGCATCTCCGCTTCCTTGAGGCCGACGAGCTCCTGGTCGCCGAGCTTGATCGAGCCACCGACGACATGGCCCCCGTTCGGCAGCAGACCGAGGATCGACAGGCTCAGCATCGACTTGCCCGAGCCGGACTCGCCCACCAGGCCGACCGTCTGCCCGCTGTCGATCGAGACGTCGACGTTGCCGACGGCGTGGACGACGGAGCGGGTGAGCTGGATGTGTGTGGTGAGGTCGGTGACCTCGAGCGCCGGGGACATGGTCGGTGGACTCCTTTCTCTAACGGCGGCGCAGACGCACGTCCAGCGCGTCACGCAGAGCGTCGCCCACGAAGTTGCAGGCCATGACGACGGCCACCAGACAGAAGCCGACGGGATAGACGAGCCACCAATAGCCGCTTGCGAGCGCGGTCTGCGCGTTGCCGAGCATGTCGCCCCAGGAGGCCGCGGGGTACTGCAGACCGAACCCGAGGAAGCCGAGATAGGAGAGCGCGAGGATCGAGTCGGCGATGATGAACGTCACGTTCACGATCACGACCGACAGCGCGTTCGGGATCAGGTGGCGGTAGACCAGGCGCGTCTTGGTCCCGCCCATGACAGTCGCGGCGTGCACGAAGTCGCGCTCGCGCAGCGTCAGCACCTCGCCGCGGATGAGGCGCGCGGGGACGAGCCACGAGAAGGAGCCGAGCAGGACCGATTCCTCGAGCACCGTCGCGCTGAATTTGGTGGCCAGCACGAGTACCAGGATCAGGTACGGAATCGAGAGCAGGATGTCGACGAGTCGCATCAGGATCCCGTCGACAACGCCGCCCACGAGGCCTGCGATCGCCCCATAGAGCGTGCCGACCACGGTCGCGATCAGGGCCGACAGGAAGCCGACCTCGAGCGCGGCCTGACCGCCCAGCATGATCCGGCCGAGTTCGTCGAAGCCGTTGTCGTCTGTGCCGAGCAGGTGGCCGCCGCCGGGGGCGAAGTCGGTGACCAGCGGGTTGGTATTCGACTGGTTCGTCGGGTGGATGATCGGCCCGATGAAGCAGAAGAGCACGAAGAAGACCAGCACCACCACGCCGACGATGGCCAGCCGGTTGGAGGCGAACTCACGGAGCGCGAGCCGCCACCCGCTCTGGATCGCCTGGACGTCTCCACCGTCGGGGGAGGGGCCCTCGTCACCCGGCAGCGGGACGCCGCCGATTCCACCGAGGACCGCTGCGCTGAGTGCCGGATCGGTGCTCTGCTCAGTCAATGCGGATCCTCGGATCGGCAACGGTCACTGCCACGTCCGCGATCAGGTTACCGACGACGGTCAGCACGCCTCCCAGGATCGTATACGCGAGCAGGATCGGGTAGTCCTCCTGGCCAAGGGCGTTGTAGAAGAGCAGACCGAGACCGGGATAGTTGAACAGGGTCTCGATCAGCAGGTTGCCGGCGACCAGTGCGGGGATCGAGAGTCCGACGAGCGTCACCATCGGCAGGCAGGCGTTGCGCAGCAGGTGACGGAAGAGAACGGCGCGCTGGGACAGGCCCTTCGCCCGGGCAAGGCGGATGTAGTCCTGGGCCATGTTGTCCAGCGCCGAGGAGCGCATGTAGCGGCTGTAGGAGGCGACATTGATCGCGGTCAGCGTCACGATCGGCAGGATCAGCTGGCGAGGATTGATGATCGCCGCCCACACCGACTGCACGTTGTCGGAGACCTCCGGCGTGAAGATGTGGATATCCAGCGCGAAGAACTGGATCAGGATGAGCCCCAGGAAGAACGACGGCATCGAATACAGCGTGAACGTGAGTGTCGTGGCCGCGTAGTCGCCGATGCTGTTGCGCTTCACCGCCTGCGCGATCCCGATCGGGATGGCGATCAGGACCGAGAGCACGAGCGCGGCGCCCGACAGGTACGCGGAGCGGCCGAAGTCCTCCTTGAACAGCGCCGCGACCGACTGGCCCTGCTTGTAGGAGTAGCCGAGGTTACCTTTGAAGAGGTCCCAGACGTAGCTGCCCATCTGGACGATCTCCGGGCGGTCGTAGCCGTGCGACCTGTTCCATGCGGCGATCGCCTCCGGACTCGCCTTGGGCCCGAGCACGATCTGCGCGGGCGATGAGGACAGCAGGTGCAGCAGCAGGAACGTGATGATGGCGATGCCGATCGTCACGAGCACCGCGACGATCAGGCGCCGGATGATGTATCCGATCATCTTCGGTTACGCCTTCCGGCGCCTGAACGTCATATTGCGGTGAATGGCTCTAATCCGTCCCTGGTGTGACTGGTTCGCCTACTTCGACAGCCAGAAGTACTGGCCGAAGGGCGTGTACTGGGTCAGGGCGAGGAACGTGCCCGCCGTGGCCGCATGCACCTTGTTGCTGACCGCGTAGATCAGGTCGCTGTTCGGCATGAACAGGGCCGGAACGTCCTTGGTCAGGAACGAGGCCTCGTTGGTCACCGCGTTCGGGTTGGAGCTGTACACCGACGCGTTGATCAGCTTGTTGGCCTGCGCGCTGTCATACCCGCCCTGGTTGTAGGAACCGGCCGTGTTGAACAGCGAGTTCTGGGTCGGGTAGTAATCGTCGGTGTAGCCACCGAAGTTGATCACGCCCCAGTCGTTGTTGAACTTCTTATCCGACGGATCGGCATCGTTGTAGTTCTGAACGATGAAGTTGAACAGCTTCTGCTTCAGCGTGATCTTGATCCCGGCCTGCTTCGCGGACGACTCATACGCCTCGGACTCAAGCGAGCTGGACGGCGTCTCGGAGGCCGGCAGCGCGAACCAGGTGAAGGAGAACGGCGTCCCCTTCGGGATTCCGGCGCCACACTCGCCCGCGCCCGTGCCCGGCTTGGCGCAGGTGTCGGTGCCGTTGGGCACGACCTTCCAGCCGTGGGACTTCAGCAGCGAGATCGCCGTCGAGATCGAGTACGGATAGGGCGCGGTGACCGCGTCAGACGGCGTGTACGGCGTCTTCGGGGCCGACGGGACCGGACCGTAGGCGAGCACACCCGCGTTCTTGTAGATGCCCTTCAGGTAGGCAGGCTGGTCCTCCAGGTGCGCCAGCGCCTGGCGTGCGTACGGCTGCTCGAACACCTTGTTGATGTGGTTCGTCTGGTCCTTGAAGTTCAGGAACGCGCCGAACCAGCCAAGGTTCGGGGCACCGAACACGCTGTTACCCGCGGACCTCAGCTCCGACACGTTTCCGAGCTGGGAGAAGTCCACCCCGGCGATGTCGACCGAGCCCGTGCGCTCGGCATTGAGCTGAGCGGTCAGGCCGGTGAACGTCACGCCCTGGAACGCGCTCACGTACGGCTTCGGCGTCCCGCCGAAGGACGGATTGTCCACCAGCGTGTAGGAGCCGTTGGTGGCCGAGAACTTGGACATCTTGAACGGACCGTCGGCGTCCTTCCACAGCGGGTTGCTCTGGAACGTCGCCGGCTTGCCGCCGTCCTTGGCGAGGAAGTCGTAGATCTTCTTCGCGTTGGCCGGAGTGGTGTAGCTCAGGTGCTTTCCGGGCGCGGAGAGATTCCAGGCCGTGCTCGGAATCGGGATGACGACGCCCTCGATCTGGTCGTTGGTGAAGAAGCTCGGGTTGTACTTCTTGTTGAGGTGCAGGACGACCGTGTACTTGCCCTTGGCCGACATCGAGGTGACGTTGTCGGGGAAGAGGCCAGGCGTGTAGGCCGCCTCGTTCGCCGCGCTCTCCTTGACCGCCGCCTTGATCAGGTCGATGTCGAAGATCACGTCGTTGGCGTCGACGGGCTTGCCGTCGGACCACTTGTAGCCCTGCTTCATGTTGATCGTGACCGTCTTGCCACCGTCGCTGTAGACCGGCAGCTGCGCGAGGCTGATGGACTGGTTGATCGCCGGCGTACCGCCGTCGGGACCGTTGTAGAGCGGCAGCCACATCTGGTTGATGAACGGGTACGCCCCGTAGACCGACGCGTTCGCCGCCGGGGTGATCGGGAAGATCCAGGTCGGCGTCGAGCCCGAGAGCTGGCCGAAGGTCAGCGTCCCGCCCTTGACCGGCGTACCGCCGACCTTGGGGAGCGTCCCGTAGATGCCGCCGCCATTGCCGGCGCCGCCGGTCGAGCTCGAGGAGCCGCCGCTGGTGCTGCCGCCGCCTCCGCCGCTCTTGTTGCCGCTTCCCCCGCATGCAGCAACCGAGAGCGCTACCGCCCCCGCGAGCATGCAGCTCATGAGCGGGCGCCCCAGCGCCCGCCGTCCAATCGTCCTCATTTGCACCGCCTCATAGCAGTTGACGTTCCTCCACGCCGGAAACCCTCTGTTCGAGAGGGCTCCAGGCGAGACGCGTGAGTTCACACGCTTTGCGGCCAAGTGTCAAGGATCTTAACTTGAGATGGGGTTAAGGAAGATTCGGCGCTGCGCGCCGGTAGCCTCGCGTCTTCGCGAAGCCCTCGTAGCTCAACGGATAGAGCACGCGCCTCCTAAGCGCGGGATGCAGGTTCGATTCCTGCCGGGGGCATCGAGATGAGCGCTACGAAGACCCCGCGGGGGAGCGGGCGCGTGCCGGCGGTGGCGGCGTTGCTCGCCGTCGCGGTCGCCGTGACGCTGGCCGCGCGCACGCGGCCGAGCTTCGACGCCTACGGCTGGCTGGACTGGGGGCGGATGACGCTCCACGGCGGCCTGGACACGAACGCCGCACCCTCGTGGAAGCCACTGCCCTGGGCGTTCACGCTCGTCTTCGGGCTGTTCGGGCGCGGGGCCGAGCTCTGGCTGTGGATGGGGACGGTGACGGTGGTCTCGTTCGCCGGTCTCCTGTGGGCGGGACGGCTCGCCTGGGCCCTGGTCATTCCGCATGCGGGGAAGGCTCTCCGGGCTGAGGGCGAACAACCTTCCCCGCGTGGGCGCCTGGGGACGGCGGTCGCCGCCACGCTCGCCCTGCTCGGGCTGCTCGCGCTCCACGACCAGTACCCGTTCGGCTACCTGCACTACGTGCTGAGCTCCCAGAGCGACCCGATGATCGTCGCGTTCGTACTCGGGGCGGCGGACTGCCGGCGACGCGACCGGCCCGCGGGCGCGTTCGGACTGCTGCTGGCGGCGGCGCTCGGGCGCCCCGAGGCGTGGCCGTTCCTGCTCGCCGCCGGGGTGTGGCTGTGGCGCGTGCGACCCGGGGCCCGCTGGGCCGTGCTCGCCGGGCTGGCGGTCGTCGCGGCGCTCTGGTTCGGCGTGCCCGCGCTCAGCTCTCGCTCGTGGTTCGTCGCGGCCGACAACGCCGGGGCATCCGGGTACGCGCCGCACGGCGACGCGCTGCATCGGGCGATCACCGTGCTGGCGCGTCTCGTCTTCCAGCTGCCGTGGCCGAGCTGGGTGGCCGCCGCGGCGGCTCTGGGGCTTGCGCTGTGGCGGCGCGAGCGGCCCGCGCTCGAGCTCGCGGCCGCGGTGGTCGTCTGGACGGCTGTCGAGGTGGGCTTCGGGATCCACGGCTGGCCGGCGCTCGGGCGCTACATGTTCGAGCCGGCGGCCGTCGTGATCGTGCTCGGAGCATCGTTCGTGGGGCGGCTTCTGGGAGGGGCGCTCGGGGCCGCCGCCGGCGGGGGAGACGGGGCGCCGGGCGGCGGTGACCTCGCGCTCGGGCTCGGGCTCGGGCTGGTGGCGATCGGACTGATCACGTGGACGGTGCCGTCGCTCGTGGACGCCGGCAACCTCGAGGCGCGTGATCTGCGCGCGCAGCACCGGCGGACCGCGCAGCTCGACGCGCTCGTGCGGACGATCGATCGACTGGGCGGGCCGGCGAGGCTGCAACGCTGCGGCGAGGTGATCTCGGCAGGGCCTGCACCGGGAACGCTGCGGCATCGAAGCGCCGGCCTCGGCGGCCAGACCCCGCTCGCCTTCGACGTGGGCGAGAACGTCAACCGGGTCGGCTACATCTTCCCGCAGCCCGGCCACCCGCGGAACCCGATCGTCGTCTTCCATCCGGACCCGCGCGGCGACGGCTGGACGGTGCGGACGCTGCGCCAGACCGCGCCAGGCTGCCGCGAGCTCGGTGCAGGCGGTCTGAAGGGGGCGCGAACGCGATAACTGTCCGTCAGCGACAGTTATGGAAGATCTCCCAGTTTTGGACGAAACGGGCCCGGCGGGTCCGGGAGATCCCGGAGGCGGACCCGGTGGATCACGTCTGGCCACGGGACCGTGGATCGCCCACAATCGGCGACATGGAGAGCGGATCCCAACCGAGGCCGGTGGCCCGGGCGAGCGAGAAGCGCTGGCTCGGCGGGGTGTGCCAGGGGATCGGCGAGGCGCGCGGCGTCTCGCCGGGCTGGTTGCGGGTCGGCGTGGTGGCGCTCACGCTGGCCGGCGGGCTCGGGGCGATCCTCTATCTGGCGGCGTGGCTGATCCTGCCCAACCGGTCCGGGCAGTCCGACGCGCCCGGCACGCGGGGGATCGTCGTCCTCGCCAAGGCGCTCGCCAGTCTCGCCGGCCTGGTGCTGCTGGCGGCGATCGGCGCGATCGCGACCGTGTTCGGCTTCGGATGGATCGTGTTCGGCGTCGCCGCAGTGGCGTTCATCGGAGCGCTGTCGGTGCGGCGACTCGGCCTCGGCTGGGCGCTGCTGCCGGTGGCCGCGCTCACCGTCCCGGCGGCGGCGCTCGCGGCCGAGGGCGTACAGCTCGCCCCGACCGACGGTGCGCTGATGTACAACGTCCCGGTGCGCGCGCTCGCGGCGCGAGGCGGGACGACGTACCGCTCCGGCCTGGGAACGCTGCTGCTCGACCTGCGCCGCACCGCACTGCCGAGGCGAGGGACGCTCACGCTGCATATCCACGCCGGGATCCGGCGCACGATCGTCGCGCTCCCGATGCGCGAGTGCGTGAACGTGGTGGTCGATCGTCACGTCGACCCATTCCCCGTGCGGGCCGCCTCGCTGCTCACCGGACGCGACGACCAGACGTTCGCCGACCTGTTCCTGTTCGGCCGCGACGAGAGCGGCCGGCTTCAGTCGGTGACGCGCACGCCTGTCTCGCCCGCCCGGCCCGGGCCGACGCTCAAGGTCGACTTCGCGTCCGAGGGCGGGTCGCTGTATGTGCGCAACTACCCCGACGGCGTTGACCCCGACACCAACCCGTACTGGCCCGGCTTTCCCGTCTTCCCCGAGCGCCGACCGCCCACCCGCGGGCTCTCCAGGAAGCTCGCCCGCCAGGAGGTCCGCGCCTGGCATACCCGGCGCACCCGCGAGCTCGCCCAGCAGCGCCACTACCTCTCGCTCGTCGGCGGTCCGTGCGCGCCCCCGCCCACGCGACACCGCGGCTCCACCCGCCCCGACAGCTCCAACCGCTCGACCCGCCACCACCCCGTCACAGGTCACGCCCACCGGCGCAAATACACGAAGCACGCCCGATGAGTGCGACCACCCCGACCACCCCCTGGCCCGATGAGCCAGCCGTCCCACATCCGGGCACCCACAGCGAGCGTGACCGCGGCGTCGCGCTGCGCGCCGCCACCGCTCTGACCGGGCTCGCGCTGCTGTCAGGGCTCGCAGCCGCCATCTCACCCGGGGCGCCGCGCGCACTGGCGTTCGCGCTCACGGGGGCGGGCAGCCTGGCCACGGTCGCGCTGCTCGTCCCGGTCGGGCTGCGGGCGTTGCGCCGGCACCGGGGCGCCGGGGTGCTGCTCGTGCTCATCGTGGCCTGGCTGGGCTGGTGGGCGATCACCTCGACGCTCGGGTCTGGCCGGAGCAGCGCGCTGCCCTACGGGCTCGGTCAGTTCTACTCGCTGACGAGCTACGCCGGCGACGGCGTCGGCCGACTCGGCCTGCCCTGGCCGCTTGGCTCCTTCGGCCTGCTGCCGGTGCTCGTCGTCGCGGTGGTGGCCAGCGGCGTCGTGCTCCTCGCGGATGCCGCACGCGCGGGATTCGGGGTCGACCGCGAGCCGCGGGGACCGTGGCGGCTGATGACCTCTCCCCCCACCCGACGGGCGCGGGTCACCGGCAGCGCGATCGGCGGGTTCGTGCTCATCGCCGTCGCGGCGTTGATCTCGGTCGGGCTGCTCCAGCGCGTGGCGGCCGGGCACGTCGCGTTGGAGATGGTCCTGCTGCTGCTCGTCCTCGGCGGTGCCGTCGTCGTGCTCGGCAGCCCGCTGCTGGTCGGCATGCTCACGCGCGTCAACCGGGATCAGGCGACGAGCGCGCGGGAGGAGGAGCGTCAGCGGTTCGCCGCGCACCTGCATGACTCGGTCCTGCAGACGCTCGCGCTCGTCCAGCGTCAGGCGCACGATCCCGCCGCCGTCGCCCGGCTCGCCCGGCGCCAGGAGCACGCGTTGCGAGCGTGGATGGCCGGCGAGTCCGATCTGCTCTCCGAGACGCTCGTGGCGGCGATCCGCGAGGTGGTGGCGGGCGTCGAGGACGAGTACGAGGTGACGATCGAGTGCACCGCGATCGGCGACCGGCCGCTGGAGGCCCGCGGGGAGGCGCTGGTCGCCGCCACCCGCGAGGCGCTGCGCAACGCTGCGCGCCACGCCCCGGGCGCCGCGATCGTCGTGTTCGCCGAGATCACCGACGCGCGGGCCGAGGTCTTCGTCCGCGATCAGGGGCCGGGGTTCGACCCACAGCAGGTCGCGGCCGAGCGCCGCGGGATCCGCGACGCGATCGTCGGGCGGATGGCATCAGCCGGAGGGCGCGCGTCGATCGAGTCCGCGCCGGGTGAGGGCACCGAGGTCGCGCTCACCCTGGAGAGCGACGGCGCGCGGTGAGAGCGGTCCGCGTCGTGGTCGTCGACGACCACCAGCTGTTCCGGGCCGGGGTGAAGGCCGAGCTGGCGGGACGTTGCGATGTCGTCGGCGAGGCCGCGGCGCCCGGCGAGGCGATCGCGGTGATCGTCGCCGTGCGTCCCGATGTCGTGCTGCTGGACGTGCACCTGCCCGACGGCGGTGGAGTCGCCGTACTCGACGGGATACGCGAGGCGGAGCGCCGACCGGCCGTGCTCGCGCTGTCGGTCTCGGACGCCGCCGAGGACGTCGTGCCGATGATCCGCGCCGGCGCGCTCGGGTACGTGACGAAGACGATCTCGGCCGACGAGCTGGTGTCGGCGATCGAGGGAGTCGCCGCCGGCGAGCCGTACTTCAGCCCCCGGCTGGCGGCGTTCGTGCTCCAGGCGTTCTCCACAGCGGCCTCGCCGCGCTCGGACCCCGAGCTGGAGACGCTCACACCGCGCGAGCGCGAGGTCCTGCACCACCTCGCCCGCGGATACGCCTACAAGCAGATCGGGCTGCGACTCGGCATCAGCGCCCGCACGGTCGAGTCCCATGTGGGCGCGGTGCTGCGCAAGCTGCAGCTCTCCTCCCGCCACGAGGTCACCCACTGGGCGGTCAGCCGAGGTCTGGTCGGCGACAACGAGCACGACGCGGCGGAGGAGGGATGACCCCACGCACGCTCGGCACCGCCCCCGCCCCCGCCCCCGCGCCGGCCGCACCCGGCCCGCGCTATGCCTGCACCGCCTGCGAGGCCGAGTGGAGCTACCACGACGTCCGCCACGTCATCTGCTGCCCGGAGTGCGGCGGGGGACTGTGGCGCCGCGACTCCTCCGGCGCGCTGGACGGGGGTCAGCGGTCCGGACGCTCGGGGTAGAGCTCGTCGATCGTGCACAGCGCGGCGTAGGGGACGCCCTCGCCGGCGGCGGCCCGGATCGCCTCCGCACCGCCCGCCAGCCGGTCGCAGATGGCGAGCACGCCGCACAGCTCGATCCCCTCGTCGCGCACCGCCTCGAGCGCCCGGACCGTCGAGCCGCCGGTGGTGACGACGTCCTCGACGAGCATGCAGCGGTCGCCTCGCTCAAGCAGCGGTCCCTCGATCCGGCGCGCGAGCCCATGGGCCTTGGCCTCCTTGCGCACGAAGAACGCCTTCACGTCGGCCCCGCCCGCAAGCGCCGAGCAGGCGATCGGGTCGGCGCCCATCGTCATCCCGCCGACCGCGGTCGCGCCCCACTCGGCAGCCTGGGCGGCGACGAGCTCGCCGAGCGCCCGGAACCCGGAGGGCAACATGATCGCCCGCTTGGCGTCGACGAGATACTGCGCGACCGCGCCGCTTGAGAGCGTCACCTCGCCGACGACGAGCGCGTGCGCGCGCAGCTCGACGAGCAGACGCTCCCGGGCGTCCGCCGTCGGCTCAGTAGCCACCTGGTGGGACCCCACGCGAGCGCACGCCACTCAGATGCTCTCGTTCGGCGTGCCGTAGACGTCGACCCAGTCTCCGATCGCGAGCCAGTTGAACGCCGAGATCGCGTCGGAGATCGGCAGCCGCATGCAGCCGTGGCTGGCCGGATAGTTGGGGGCGGGGTCGTACCCGTGGATCGCGTAGCCGCGAATGAAGAAGTCGGAGTAGTACATGCCGTCGGGCAGGTAGCCGGGCGTGCGCTGGTAGACCTGGTAGTTGCCGAGGATCGTCGGCGTCGAGGGCTTGCCCGAGCTGATCGGGTAGATGTTCTCGACCTTCGAGCCGTCGATCAGCGCGATCAGCTGCAGTGAGAGATCGCCCTCCGCGTGGCGGCCGTTCTGCGGGAAGCGCACCACGAACCTGCCCTTGCCGTCGAGCAGGTCGCCGAGCGTCGTGGGATCGAGCGTCGACGAGGTGCCGCGCCCGAGCAGCCGGTGATAGGCCTCGATCGCGAGCTCGGTCTGCAGGTCCCAGACGCCGGACTGCGGCATGTAGAAATGAAGCGCGAGCAGCCGCTGCTGGACGAGCTGCGCGAACAGCGGATCGGTCGTCGCCTCCGAGATGATGTCGACCCCCCGCCCGGCGTTGAACGCCGCCAGCTTGGGACTCGCCTTGTGAGCGACCTTCAGATGCAGGATGCCCGGCTCGGGGGCCTTGATCGTCGCTCCGAAGCGGCCCGTCTTCGCGCCCGGATTCGGTCGCAGCTTCAGCTGCAGGGTCTGCGTGTGATGGCCGACGCGCGCGGTGAGCGTCACCTTCTGGTTGGGCTCGAAACGGCTCAACCAACCGCTGACGACGATCGCCCGGTGGGCGACGTCGATCGTCCGATGCGACAGGAAGTAGGCGTTGCGGAGATAGATCCGAGCGGTCGCCTGGACGGCGGTCTTCGGCGTGGATCGCGCCGGTGCGCTGCTCGCCAGGGCGGGCGCAGCGGACAGGGCGAGGGCCGCGGTGGCGGCGATGGCGGAGAGGCTGAGGCGACGCATAGCGGGCAAGTAAACACCGAAATCGCCAAAACGGGACATCACGGGCCGCGACGCGGCCGCTCGCGTGCTCACGCGAGCGCTTGCCGCCGGGCCCCGAGCGGCCCGGCGACGACCGCGATCACCAGCCAGGCGCCGGCGGTGAGCGCAGCCCCGGCCCCCACCGACCAGTGCAGCTGCACGGCGAGCGCAATCGAGTTGTTCGCGCTGTGCAGGGCCATTCCCGGATACAGCGATCGCGTGCGCCAGCGGACCATGCACAGCAGGAACCCGAGGAAGCCGAGCGGGACGAGATACTCCGGGTTGGCCGAGCCGGTGTGGGCCAGCCCGAACAGGACACCGACGATCAGCGCCGCCACCCAGGGGCCGAGGTCGCGCTCGCCGAGGCGCAGCGGCAGACGGCGCAGCACCCCGAACAGGAAGCCGCGGAAGAACGTCTCCTCGCAGATCGGCGCGACCGCACACACGAACAGAGCCGTGCCGGCGACCGCCCAGTGGCTTCGATGCAGCCCGAAGTTGCTCGGCAGGTTGTCCTTGGCGTGAAGCGCGAAGAGCGACGCGTACACGTCGGTGAGCACGTAGTAGACGACCGCCGCTATCACCACGGTGGCGAGCGCCGTGCGCAGACGGACCCGGCGGAAGCCGAACCAGGCGGCGCGCAGGCCACCCGCGAATTGAGCCATCAGCAGCGCGGCCAGGATGAAGCCGAGGTCGAAGACGATCGAGCCGATGATCTCCATCGCGGGCGTCGGGTCGGACACCGACGCCCCCTGCGAGGCGCCGATCCCGTAGACGATCAGCGTGAACAGCTCGGCGAGCAGGAACCCGACGATGATCGCGACGGGCGCGGCCCACAGCCTCCAGGGCGGGGTGTCGTCGTCAATCGGCTCGGTGCTCATCGCCGGGCGAGATTAGGGGTCGCGGCGAAGAGAGCCCTCACAGCGCGAGCTCGTCGAGCGACGTGATCACGCGCACGCCGTCGGCGGCCGGCCCGACGCCGTCACGGCGCAGCAGCACCGCCTCGATTCCGGCCGCGTGCGCGCCGGCCACGTCCTCGGCGAGCGAGTCGCCGACGTGCAGGCAATCCTGCGGCGAGACGCCGGCGTGCCGGAGCGCACGGGCGAAGATCGCGGGCGATGGCTTGGCGGCTCCGACGACCGCCGAGACGACGACGCCGTCGAGCAGGGGCGCGAGGCCGGTGCGCGCCAGCACGCCGTCGAGCGACACGTCCCAGTTGGAGACGACGACCACGACCCTCCGCGCAGCGCGCGCGCGCTCAAGGAGCGGCCGCGCATCCGCGAACGCGGTGAACTGCAGCGCCGCCAGCAGCACCCCGGTCCTCGTCCCGGCGTCGACTCCGCCGAGCTCCGGCAGCGCGGGCAGCGCCCGCCACAGCACGGCCGCGCACCGCTCGCGCAGCTCCCGGAGCGTCCGTTCGTCGCGCGCTGCGCCCATGTGCTCCCGGTAATGCGCGATCTCCGCGCGCAGCGCAGCGCGCGCCTGGTCCTCGGTGATCTGCGCGCCGAACCGATCATGGAGGACGGCGACCAGGCGGCGCGCCGGCCCCTGCAGCGTGACGAGCGTCCCCATCGCGTCGATGAACAGTGCGCGGCGGTGCATGAGCACGTGCGATCCTCGCAGGCCGCCGTCCCGGTGCAGGAGCCGGAACCGGCGAGCCGAAACAGGCCCGAAGCTAGACTCGGCCCCGCGGCCGGCGTGCGCGCGAGCGCCGCGGGTGTGGGCGGCCCGAGACGATTCCCATGAGCCGACGCGATCGACAGCGGCGCCGACAGCGCCATCGAGGTTCTCCCCTCCGGAGGGTGGTCGGGCTCGCAGCGATTCTCGTCGTGTGCGTCCTCTCGATGGGCGGACTCGCCGTCGCCGGCTGGGTGATCAAGGTGGCGCACTCGGCGCCGAACCTCAGCCAGGTCCGGCCCGAGAAGCACGGCGCGCCGTCGAAGATCTACGCCGCCGGCGGCAAGCTGATGGGCGCGATCTACTCGCCGGAGGTCCACTACAACTCAAACGGGTTCCCGCGGCGGCTCAAGCAGGCGACGATCGCCACCGAGGACCGGCGCTTCTACCAGCACGGCGCGCTCGACTACGAGGGCATCGTGCGCGCGGCGATCAAGGACGTGCTGCACGGCTCGACCGCGCTGCAAGGCGCTTCGACGCTCACCATGCAGCTCGTCGACAACGAGTACCTGCCGCGCAAGTACCGCAACGCCCGCGCAGCGCACGACCTCAAGTACAAGATCGTGCAGGCCAAGCTCGCCGAGCAGCTCGAGTCCAAGCACTCCAAGAACTGGATCCTCGACGGCTACCTCAACAATGTCCCGTACGGCACCGTCGGCAACCAGACCGCGTACGGCGCAGGAGCCGCGTCGTGGATGTTCTTCGACAAGCCGGTCCCCAAGCTCAATCTCGTCCAGTCGGCGCTGCTCGCGGGACTGCCGCAGGCGCCCTCGGAGTACAACCCGTTCCTGTACCCGCAGGCGGCCCGGACGCGCCGCGCGCATGTGCTCGGATCGATGGTGCGGGCCGGCTACATCACTCAGGCGCAGGCCAACCGAGCCGACCGCGCGCGGCTCGAGATCAAGCATGACGCGCCGGACAACAGCCATCTCGACCCCTACGTGTTCAACTACATCGAGCAGCAGGCGGCCGATGACCTCTGTCCCAAGCACCCCGGCAACTGCCCGACCCTCACCAACGGTGGGCTGAAGATCAAGACGACGATCAACCTGCACGACCAGGCTGTGGCCACCCAGTCGCTGCGCGACCACGCCTCGCTGTTCGCCGAGGTCGGCGGGCCGGGAGTCGGCGGAGGGCTGGCCTCGGTCAACGCCGCCAACGGCCACATCCAGGCGATCGCCACCTCCGGCAACTACGCGCAGACGAAGGTCAACTACGCCACCTCGGCGATGCGCCAGACCGGATCCGCGTTCAAGGTGTTCGTGCTCATGGAGCTGATCCACGACTTCAACGGTGACCCGAACACGACCTACTACCCGTCCCGGCCGCTCGCCGCAGGCTGGCTTCCGGCGGCGCCCTCCTGGTCGGTGCACACCGACGATTACGTATACAGCGGCTCGATCAACATCACCACCGCGACGTGGGAGTCGGACAACACGGTCTTCGCGCAGCTGTCGGCCGACATGGGCAACGTCCGAGCCGGGGACAAACTCGACGCCCTCGCCCACGCGATGGGCATCACCTCGACCCTGACCGGCAACCCGTCCGAGGTGCTGGGCGGCCTGACGTACGGGACCACCCCGCTGCAGATGGCCGACGCCTACGCGACGATCGCCGACGGAGGCGTCCACCACACACCGACGATCATCGACAAGATCATCTTCCCGGACGGATCGGTCCGCACCTTCGGCAATCCCAAGGGCCACCGCGTCTTCCCCTACTCCCAGACCTACGCGGCCGATCAGGTGCTCGAGCAGGTCCTCACCCATCCTGGGGCGACCGCGTACGGCAGCTCCTACGGCTGCCCGGCCGCCGGTAAGACGGGCACCGCGGAGAACCTGGAGAACGCCTGGTTCGTCGGCTACACCCCCAGGATCTCGACCGCGGTCTGGGTCGGCAATCCGAAGGGCACCGTGCCGATGGGACCCGACGCGTTCGGCGGGACGCTCGCCGCGCCGGTCTGGAAGCAGTACATGGAGAGCACCGACGGCGGCTATTGCGGCGACTGGACCGCCCCGACCACGCCGTTCGCCGGAACCCAGTTCGCCGGTCCGCACGCGTCGGTCGCCCCGGCGCCGCCCAGCTACGGGCCGCCGACCAAGAAGAAGAACGGCAAGGGCACCGGCGCTGGCAACACCGGCACCGGCGCAGGCAACACCGGCACCGGCGCAGGCAACACCGGCACCGGCGCGGGCAACACCGGCACCGGCGCGGGCAACACCGGCACGGGCGCGGGCAACACCGGCGCCGGCGCGGGGGGCGGGACCGGCACGACCGGCGGCGCCTCGCCGACCGGCTGAGCCGCCCGCCGGTACCCGCGATCGGTCCCGTCGAGGACCCGCGGACTGGTAGCCTCGGAGTCCTCGGGCACCGCACTCACGCCTGCCCGTCGAACAAGGATTGCTGACTGAATGCCGAAGGAAGACAAGGTCGAGCTCGAGGGCGAGGTCGTGGAGGCCCTGCCGAACGCGATGTTCCGCGTCAAGCTCGACAACATGGATCGTGTCGTGCTCGGCCACGTGGCCGGCAAGATGCGTCGCTTCCGGATCCGCATCCTGCCGGGCGACCGCGTGCGCGTGGAGCTCTCGCCCTACGATCTGGACCGCGCGCGGATCGTCTACCGCCACCGCTGAGCCTCGGCTCGAAGCGCCGCCCGTGCGCGAACTCGAGCTGATCGACGGGATCGAGCGGGCGCTCCGGGATCACGACCGCGCCCACGACGCCCGTGTGGCCCGCGGCCCGGGCGACGACGCATCGGTTGTGCGTGCCGGCGGGCCGTGGTCGGTCACCTCGGTGGACAGCCTCGTCGACGGCGTCCACTTCCGCCTCGGTGAGCTGACGCCCAACGAGATCGGGCATCGGGCGCTCGGCTCGGCACTGTCCGATCTCGCCGCGATGGCCGCCCGCGCCGGCGAGGCATACCTCGCGGTGACACTGCCGCCCGGGTTCGCGCTGGCCGACGGACTCGATCTCGTCGCGGGGGCCGGGGCGGTCGCCAGGCGCCACGGTGTCGTTCTGTGCGGTGGGGACGTATCCCAGTCGCCGACGCTCACGCTGTCGGTGACGGTTGTCGGCTGGGCGCAGGACCCGGGGCTGCTCGTCGGCCGCGACGGCGCGCGCCCGGGTGACCTCGTCGCCGTCACCGGCCCGCTGGGGGGTGCCGGCGCGGGCCTGGCACTCCTCGAGGGCCGCGCCGATCCGGCGACGCTCGCGCCCGGCGAGGCGGCCGAGCTCCACCGCCGCTACGCGCGCCCCGAGCCGCGCCTGCACGAGGGCGCCGCGCTCGGTGAGCTCGGGGCGAGCGCGCTGATCGACATCTCCGACGGGATCGCGACCGATGCGCGCCACCTCGCCCAGCGCAGCGGCGTCCGGATCGAGCTGGAGGCGGCCCGGCTGCCGCGCGATGGCGGCGTCGACGCGGTCGCCGACGCGCTCGGGGTTCGCTCGGAGGTGCTGGCAGCAACCGCCGGCGAGGACTACGAGCTCTGCGCGTGCGTGCCGGCGGCGTCGCGGGCCGCGCTCGAGCGAGAGTGGAACGCCAGAGGCCTCGCGCCGCTCACCTGGGTCGGTGAGGTGCACGAGGCCTCGGAATCTGATCCCGGCCTGGAGTTCGCCGACGTCGTCGGCGAACTCTCAGGCTGGGAGCACGGTGGGGGTTAGACAGTTAGCTCTGATCGCCGGTCTGCGGAGTCTCGGGCCGACCCGGAGCCGGCAGAATCCGGCGCAGGATCGCGTCGGCCACGGCGTGCGTGTCGACTCGGTATTCCCCGCGGTCGATCAGCTGTTGGAGTTCGTTCATGCGCATCTCGTTTGGGCGTCCTTGCGGTGTCGAGATCGGACCGATCACGCTGAATCTGTCGGCACTCGAGACAGCCGGCTGCACGGAACCAGCCGCCAGCGGACGAACGTCCATCTCCAGCGCGTCGGCCACTCGACGGATGGCTCGACGCAGTGCCGCGACCCGCTCCGGGCGAGTCCCAGTCATCCCGCGAGCGCCGGTCCCTTGGGCACGACATGGCGCAGCCGCGCGAAGACGATGTAGCGCTGGGCGGCGCTGTAGATCGGGTTGCAGGCCGAGAGCACGAGTTGGTCGTAGCCGACGTCCCTGACGACCTGGACGTCGGTCGGCAGCACGATCTGGTGACGGGTCACGACGTAGGTGAAGATGCCGTACGGCATCGTCACGATGATCTTGTCGCCGTGGCGCAGGTTGTTGATGAACCGGAACGGAGCCAGATAGGTCGTGCGGTGACCGGCGATTCCGACCGTCTGCCCCATGCCGGGCAGCGCGGTCGACGGGTAGTGCCCGGGTCCCGACATCAGATCGTTGGTGTCGGTCCCCTGAATGACGTTGTAGGTGTTGCCGATCCGCGGGATGTCGATCTGACCGATCGCGTCGCCGTCATGGACACGGGCGAGATCCTCGCGGGCCAGATAGGCGATCCGCTGCCCGCTCACCTTGATCGTGTGCAGCGTCCGGGTCTGCTTGGCCGTGAGCGGCGCGGTCGTGTAGCTGAGGTAGCGGCGGTCGACGTTGGCACGCCGCAGCAGGGCGATTGCAGCGGTGACGGGCTCCTGCCAGAGCAGCGTGATCCCGCCGTCGAGGAGCAGCAGCAGCCCCGAGAGGATCAGGACCGAGGAGAAGTCACGCAGGAGACGCCGCATCGCTTTCCACGATGTTCGCACGCTGGTCCCGCACCTTGAGTCGGACGTCCGTCGAATCGGGCTGTGCGGAGCCGCTGAGGCATGCGGATGCGTTCAGCGTCGCAGTGCCGACTTCGTGCCACCGAGCGACCCAGGGCCCGCGTAGCTGAGCGGTCCACGGACCGTCACCGGCGCGACCGCGGGCTCGGGACGCCGGGCGTGCGCGACGATCAGCACGACGGCGGTGACCATGCAGCCGAGGACGAGCGCCCACTCGACCGCGGCCACCCAGGAGACGACGTGCCCGGCGAGCAGCAGCACCGCCTCGTAGGCGAGCTGACCGGGGCCGAATCCGAGTGCGTGGCCGTAGAAGACGACCACCGCCGCCGTCGGGATCGCCCCGAGCGCGACCATGACCGACCGCGTCCAGGCCCCGCCGGGGATCGCCAGATCGGAGTCGACCCCCCAGATCCACAGGTGCAGCGCGGGCACGAGCAGCGCGGCCGCAAGCGGGTTGGAATACCAGAGCAGCAGGGCGACGACGACGAGCACGAGCCCCATCGCGATCGCCGTGCCGTCGTCTGGCCGGTCGGCGCCGCGCCGCGGGGCGCGGACGGAGGATGGGCGGGGCTCCTCGCGCGACGGGCGGGCGTCGTGCAATGCCGAGACCCAGACGAACACCGCGTAGGTCACGACCCCGCCTCCAAGACCGGCGAGCAGCGCCACCGCCATCACCGCGATCCCGCCGCCGGACAGCGGGACCGCGCCGGGGTCGGTCGGCCCCGGAGGCGAGGTGAACGCACCGAGCGCGTTGCCGATCACGAGCACGAGGCCGGCGCAGAGGAACGGCGCCGTCGCCCCGAGCACCGCAACCAGCGCAGGAACCACCGGGTAGCGGCGCCGGCGCGCCCGCGCGAGACCGTCGATCAGCACCAGCAGGACCGGCACGATGAGCGAGAGGACGAACCCGGCGATCGCCCAACTGGGGACGATCTGACCATCGAAGAGGATGTCGTCGGAGGGCACACCGACGGAGCGGCCCGAGTCAAGCGCGGTGATCGCCGACAGCACTCCCTGACCGATCCCTCCGAGCCTGCCGCCGCCCAGCGCGGAACCGGACTCCGTCGGCCCGCGCTCGCCGGAGAGCGAGAAGTCGATCGCGGGGATTCCCTGCGCGACGAACGGTCCCTGCTCGGAGACGGTGAGCGGGAAGGCGAGGTGGGCGAGCTGGCTGAGCAGGTGCGGTGCGGCGGCGCGGACGCGGCCCTGACTCGAGAGCGCCGCCGAGAGCGTGTTGCGCAGACGCGCGGGCGCGATCAGGTTGCTCGTCCCCCAGGGGACGATCAGCGGCTGCGTGCGACGGGTGGATGCGACGTCGCCGAGCACGATCACCGCGTCGACGGGCCGTGGCAGGCGGGCGGCGAGCCGCTGCGCGCCAACCGCGCCCGGGGCGCCGCTCACCGAGGCAAGCACCATCGGCCGGTCGAGCGCCTCGCCGCCGAGCACGCGGCCGAGCTCCATCAGCATCGCGGTCCCGGACATGCCGGCCACCCCCGCCTCGCCGCGCGGGGCGATGACGACGACCGAGCCCTCTCCGGTGGCCGAGCCCGCGCGCGTGGCCACGACGTTCTCCAGGACCCTCTGCCCGTGTCCGGTCTGAGCCGCGAACTGATCGGTGCTCACCGTGAAGCCGCTGTGCGCGAGCGAGTCCGAGACCTCGGTGGCGACGCGCTGATCGCTATGGGACCCGGGTGTGCGGCCCGGATACTCGAGCGCAAGGTCGCGCATCGTCGTGTTGACCGCAGCGCCGTCGAACGCGATCGGCGACAGCGCGGAATGAAGCCCACCGGGCTGGGCGGAGATCGAGAACGCGAGCACGAGCAGAGCCAGCGCCGGGATGATCAGGCTCATCCGGTAGATACGGCCGTCCAGCATCGTCGCCATGCTATTGCCCGCCCACCGTGACCGAAATGCCGTATGGAGATCTTCATCTCCACAACTAGCCTGGCACTCAGAGACTCGATGGACGACCGCGCCGCTCGCATCCTGCTCGTCGACGACGAGCACTCGATCCAGACGCTGCTCTCCTACCCGCTGCGCAAGGAGGGCTACGACGTCGTGCAGGCGTGCGACGGCCGCGAGGCGCTCGAGCGGTTCGAGGAGCAGTCCTTCGACCTCGTCGTCCTTGATCTCATGCTGCCGAAGATCGACGGTCTGGAGGTGTGCCGGCGGCTGCGCGGCAAGAGCGCGGTGCCGATCATCATGCTCACCGCCAAGTCCGAGGAGATCGACAAGGTGGTAGGGCTGGAGATCGGCGCCGACGACTACATCACCAAGCCGTTCTCGCTGCGCGAGTTCTCAAGTCGGATCAAGGCTGCGCTGCGCCGCGCCGAGCTCTCGCGCCCGGACCAGACCGCCCCCGACGAGGCGCCGTTGTGCGTGCACGAGCTGCGCATCGACTTCCCCAAGCGGCTCGTCAAGGTGGCCGAGCGGGAGGCCCCGCTCACCTACGTCGAGTTCGAGATCCTGTCGGCGCTCGCGCGCTCGCCGGGCCGGGTGTTCACACGCGACATGCTGCTGGCGCGGATCTGGGGAGACTCCGCTTATCGTGACCCGCGCACGATCGATGTCCACATCCGCCACCTGCGAGAGAAGATCGAGTCCGATCCCAAGGAGCCGGAGTACCTGTTCACCGTGCGCGGGGTCGGCTACCGGTTCCGCGACTCAGAGCCCTGAGCCGCGGCGCCCAGGCGGCGTGAGCGGGTGAGGCCCCGCGCTCCCCGCCGCCCCTCGCTGTCCCTCGCGGGAAAGCTCTCGCTCGTCTTCTTCTCGATCCCGGCGCTGGCGATCGCGGCGATCTACCTCTACGTGGCGCCCGGGCTGCAGACGCGGCTGATCAACTCAAAGCTCGATCAGCTGCGCACCACCGCCGCCTCCCGCACGGCCGAGCTGCGCGCGTCGGTGGGCAGCTCGATGCCCCTCCACGAAGTGCGCAGGCTCGTCATGTCGATCTCGGAATCGACGAGCAACCGGGTGATGCTGCTGTCGGTCAACGAGGTCGGCGGCGTGCCCCAGCTCGTGACCCAGATGGATTCGTCGGCCGGCACGGGCCACGCCGGGGGACTCAGCTCGACGGCCACCGTGCTCGCGCTGCGCGCCGCGAGCACGCGCCGGGTCACCACCGGAACGGTGCGTCAGGACGGAGCGGTGATCGCCGAGGCGGTCGACCCGGTGGCGATCCACCGCCGCGTGGTCGCGGTGATCGTGCTCACCACCCCGGTCGCCGACGTGCTGCGGACGGTGACGACGGTGCGGCGCGAGATCCTGATCGCGGGCGGGCTCGCCCTGCTGCTCGCGCTGCTTGCCGGGATGGCGGTCGCACGGGCGCTCGCACGCCGCGTGCGGCGGCTGGAGCGGGCCGCCCAGCAGGTCGCGGCCGGCCGCTTCGGCGAGCCGATCCCGGTCGATTCAGCCGACGAGCTGGGCCAGCTGGCAGTGGCGTTCAACGAGATGCAGTCCCGGCTGCTGGCGTTCGAGAGCGCGCGCAAGCGGTTCATCGCGACAGCCTCCCACGAGCTGCGCACGCCGATCTTCTCGGTCGGCGGCTTCCTGGAGCTGCTCGAGGACGAGGATCTCGACCCCGAGACGCGCCGGCGCTTCCTCGACCAGATTCGTGACCAGGTCCGCCGGCTCGGCAAGCTCTCGGTCGACCTGCTCGATCTCTCGCGCCTGGAGTCGGGGTCGCTCGACCTGCGGCCCGAGGACGTCGACCTCGGCGAGCTCGCACGCTCGGTCGCCGGCGAGTTCGAGCCGACGATCGCGCTCAAGCAGGCACGCCTGGAGCTCTCGCTCCCGGCCGGCCTGGAGGCGACGTCGGACCCGGTCCGGGTCGCCCAGATCGTCCGCATCCTGATCGACAACGCGCTGACCCACACCCCGTCCGGGACCGTCGTGACCGTGCGGGCCGCGCGAGCCGCCGGCGCGATCCGAATCTCGGTCGCCGACGACGGCGACGGGATCGACCCGGCGACCGCCGAGCGGATCTTCGAGCCGTTCTTCACCGGCGGCGATGGAGCCCGGGGGTCGGGCCTCGGCCTCGCGATCGCCTCCGAGCTCGCGGGGCGGATGCGCGGCGGATTGTCGGTACGCGCGGGCGAGCACCGGGGCACGACGTTCACGCTCGAGCTGCCGGCGGCCAACTGACCGCTGGGTGCTACTCACCGCCGAGCAACCGCTCGGCAGCCTCCAGCGCGCCGCGCGCGGTCATGCACACCTCGCTGTGATCGACCGAGCCGGCCGCCTCCTCCGCCCCCGCCCCGCCGAGCAGCAGCGGCACCCCCGGCTCCACCGCCCGCACCGCCTGCACCGACTCACGCAGGCGGGCGGCGCCGCCCATCGTGTCCGCCAGGCCGACGAGCACCGGGCGGTGGCGCCGCACCGCCGTGGCCAACGCCTCGGGGGGCAGCGCGCCGGCGACGTTGCGCACGTCGAAGCCTGCGCCCTCGAGCACGTCGGCGATCATCCGCAGACCGAACAGGTGCTGCTCGCCGTCGACGCCCGCCAGCAGCACGCGTCCGCGGCTGCGCGACTCCGCGGTGACGAGGCTCGGATAGATCCGCGCCAGCAACCTGTGGGCGAGGGCGGTGGCGAGGTGCTCGTCCGCGATCGAGGCATCGCCGGTCTCCCACAGCCGCCCGACCTCGCGCATCGCCGGCGCCAGCAGACCGTCGACGATGGCGACCCCGTCCTCGCCGGTGCGGAGTGCCGCGTCGATGACCGACTCCGCGGCGGGCCGGTCGGCGGCAAGCATCGCGCCGAGCAGGCGCGGGCGCAGGTCCTCGAGGCCGGCGGTACGTCTCATCGGTGGCGCCCGTTCAGGCCCGGAGTAGCGTCGCCCAAGCTCACGCCGTAGAGCCTCAGGGTGCGTCAGGGTCGCCAGTCGGCGAGCAGACGCAGCCACATCTCGCTGCGGGTGGGGAATGCGGGCATCGCGTGGGCGAGCCGGCGCAACGGCACCTCGCCGACAACCGCGACCGTCGCCGCCTGCAGCAGCTCGGCGATCTCCGGACCGACGAAGGTCGCGCCGACGATCACCTCACGCTCCTCGTCGACGACGATGCGTGCGCCGCTGCGTCCGCCCTTCCCGACAAAGCTGCCTCCCGGAGTCGCAGCCGGGTCGCCCTCGACCGCCCGGGCTCGGATGCCGTCGTCGAGCGCGCGTTTCAGCGTGTAGCCGACCGACGCGACCTGGGGCTCGGTGAACACGACCTGGGGGGTGAGCAGGCCGTCCCAGTCGGCGCTCGCCGCGCGGTTCATGATCGTCGCCGCCGCGACCGCGGCCTGATACTTGCCGGCATGGGTGACCAGCGCCCGGCCGTTGACATCGCCGATCGCGTAGAGCCAGTCGGCGTGGTGGGGCACGCGCATCCGCGGGTCGACGCGGATCGTCGCGCCGGGCTCCAGGGCGATCGTCTCCAGGCCGAGGTCGTCGGTGCGGGGCCGGCGCCCGACGCACACCAGCAGCTCGTCGGCGACCAGCGCTTCGCCGCTTTCGAGCGAGAGCCGGAACTCGTCCGCCTCGCCGCGCCCCGCCTGGGTGGCGCGGGCGCCGGTGTGGACCTCGACGCCCTGCTCCTCGAGCGATTCGGCGACGAGTCTCCCCGCGAACGGCTCCGCATTCGGCAGCAGCCGGTCCATCGACTCCACCAGCGCGACCCGTGAGCCCAGCGAGGACCACGCCTGGGCCATCTCGCAGCCGACGGCGCCGCCGCCGAGCACGATCATCGAGCTCGGCACGCGCTTGGCCGTCGTCGCCTCGCGGTTCGTCCAGGGCGCGATCTCGCGCAGTCCCGGCACCGGCGGAACTGCAGCGCCGGAGCCGACCGCGATGATCACCGCGCGCCGAGCCGTCAGCGCTTCGATCGCTCCATCGGGCCGCTCGACGGCGATCGCGTGAGACCCGGTGAACCGGGCCCGGCCGCGGTAGAGCGTGACGCCGCGTTCCTCGAGCCAGGGCAACTGGGAGGCGTCGTCGAGATCGTGGATCACCTGGTCGCGTCGATGGAGAACCTTCTCGGCGTCGAGCTCGCCGGCCGGCACCCCGGGGACCCGGCGGTCCTCCGCGAGCAGCTCCCCGGGCCGCAGCAGCGCCTTGGAGGGCATGCACGCCCAGAAGGCGCACTCACCGCCGACCAGCTCTCGCTCAACCACCGCGACATCGAGCCCCTCGCCGGCCAACAGCCCGGAGGCGACCTCGCCGGCCGGGCCCGCGCCGAGCACGATCACATCGTGCTCGCTCACGGGCGGCCCGTGATCAGGAGACCTCGCGCAACGCGCCGGTCTCGACCTCGTAGACGAAGCCGCGCACCGAGTCCTTGTTGGGGACGAACGGCGACGCCTTCACGCGAGCGATCGATTGGCGCACATCCTGGTCGAGATCGGGGAATGCTTCGGCTGCCCACGGCGGTCTGATACCCGTGTCCTGCTCGATCGACGCTTTGAAGTCATCGTCATGGAACGTGAGCATCCCACAATCGGTGTGGTGGATGAGGATGATCTCCTCGGTCCCGAGCAGGCGCTGGGAGATCGCCAGCGAACGGATCGCGTCGTCGGTGACGACGCCGCCGGCGTTGCGGATCACGTGGCAGTCGCCCTCGCTGAGACCGAGCGCCCCGTAGACGTTGAGCCGAGCGTCCATGCAGGCGACGATGGCCGTCTTGCGGGCCGGAGGCAACGGCAGGTCGGCCTTCTCGAATGCCTGCGCGTAGCCGGAGTTGTTGGCCAGCAGGTCATCGGTATTGCTCACGGTGGCGCTCCTTGTGCTCGAGGTAGGGGAAACGTACCAAAGGCAAGTGATCCCGTTGGGTTTGTCGCACCGGATATCGTTGGGCGCGGATGGCAGACGACACGCCCCTCGTCCTGGTCTCCAACCGGGGGCCGGTGACCTTCCAGGAAGGCGGGGAGGTCAAGCGCGGCACGGGCGGCCTCGTGACCGCCCTGATGGGCCTCGCCTCGCACCGACCCGTGACCTGGGTCGCCTCGGCGATGTCCGACGAGGACGTCAAGGCGGCCGAGAAGGCCGGTGGTCGCCCGTTCCCGGTCAAGACCCCGGAGGGCGACAGTGAGTACATGGTCAAGCTGGTCGCCTCCGACCCCGCCGCGTACGACGGCTTCTACAACGTCGTTGCCAACCCGATGCTGTGGTTCATCCAGCACTACCTGTGGGACCTGTCCAACGCGCCGGACATCCGCCGCAACGAGACCGAGGCGTTCGAATTCGGCTACAACGTCGTCAACGAGGACCTCGCGTCGGCGACGCTCGAGGAGATCTCGGAGATCGAGAAGCCGGTCGTGATGGTCCACGACTACCACCTCTACACGCTGCCGGGGATGATCCGCCGCGAGCGCCCGGACGCGTTCCTGCATCACTTCGTCCACATCCCCTGGAGCCAGTCGGATTCGTGGCGCGTGCTGCCCTCGGAGGTTCGCCGACAGATCTACGAGGGCATCCTCGCCAACGACATCATCGGGTTCCACACGCGCTCCTACCGCCGCAACTTCCTGCAGTGCTGCGAGGACCTGATGGGCCTCGAGGTCGACCACGAGGGCGGCGTCGTGCGCGTGGATGATCGCGAGGTGTGGGTCCGCGCCTATCCGCTGCCGATCGACTCGACCGCGATCCAGAAGGTCGCGCGGCGCCCGCGGGTTCGGCAGTTCGAGGGAGAGCTGCTGCGACGCCGCCGGGATCACCTGATCCTGCGCGTCGACCGCGCCGACCTGTCCAAGAACGTGCTGCGCGGATTCAGTGCGTTCGACACGTTCCTCGAGCAGCATCCCGAGTTCCGCGAGCGCGTCACGTTCATCGCACAGCTCATGCCCTCCCGGACCGACGTGCCGGAGTACGCGGAGTACCTCGAGCGGATCGAGGCCGTCGTCGCCGTCGTCAACCATCGCCATGGCACGCCTGACTGGATGCCCATCCAGCTGAAGCTGCGCGACGACCTGGAGGAGGCGGTCGCGGCCTACAAGCACTACGACGTGCTGATGGTCAACGCGATGTTCGACGGGATGAACCTGGTCGCCAAGGAGGGGCCGATGGTCAACGAGCGCGCCGGCGTCTCGCTGCTGTCGGAGAACACCGGCGCGCATGAGGAGCTCTCCGAGTTCGCCATGTCGTTCAACCCGTTCGACATCCAGGAGCTCTCCGACTCGATCCATGCCGCGCTCACCATGTCCTATGAGGAGCGCCAGCGCCGGCACGAGGGGCTGATCTCGATCGTCACCGCGCGCGACCCGGGCGACTGGATCGACGATCAGCTCGCCGACATCAACGCCAAGGGGCGCGTTCCGGCCTGAGCAGCCGGCCGGTCGGACCGCGGCGCCTCACGTGAGCCTGCGGCCGTTTGACAGCCGCTCGACGTAGTCATCGATCCGAGCGGTGCGCCTCGACGGATCGGTGACATGGTGCAGGCGATACAGGAACGCATAGCGGTCGCTGCCGGTGAGCGTCGCGAAGAACGCCCCTGCCCGTGGATGAGCGTCGAGCGCTGCCCTGAGATCGTCCGGGACGGTGATCGTCGAGGCGGGCGCGTAGGCGGCCTCCCACCGACCGTCCGCCTTGGCCGCCTCGACCTCGGCAAGGCCGCGCGGCCGCATCCGGCCGGCGGCGGTCAGCCGCTCGATGTGCTCACGGTTGATCTGCGACCACTTCGAGCGCGGGCGGCGGGGCGTGAAGCGGCGCAGCGTGAAATGCTCGTCGAATCCGCGGACCTGACCGTCGATCCAGCCGAAGCAGAGCGCGATGTCGAGCGCCTGGACGTAGGTGATCGACGGGTGCGGACAGCCCTTCTTGCCGAGCTTCAGCCAGACCTCCGTCGCCTCATCGTGGGCCTCGAGCCAGGCCTCCCAGCCGGCCTCATCGGCCGGCTGCAGGATCGCCGACTCCGGGATCGGGGCGGGACTCATCGCGCGGAGCCTACGCTCGCCCCGCCCTACCCCGCCACGCGCAGGACGTGTGATTCGTCCGGCCGCAACGTGAGAAGACGCGAAGAGTATGCGGAGAACCGTATTTTCTACCGAGACAACAGACCTTCGGGCCTGCTCTACTTATAAGTCGTGCGTACCGTCCCCAGAACACGCCACTACGTCTCACCCGGCACGCTCACGCTATGCCGGCCGATGCTTGCATTCGACTACGCACGCGAGGCGTACGTCCTCCGGGGGATCGGAGACCGCATCGGCCCGGTCCTGCGCGAGGATCGCCGGCGCGGACGTCCCTCGTCGAACGGCTACAGGGGCCCGGAGCGCCGCGGCGCCTCCAGGAACGGCCGGCCGCACGTGACCCCCGCCGCCCGGTCGACCCCAGTCGCGCCCGCGACCCGGTCGACTCCGGCCGCGCCCGCGACCCGGTCGACTCCGGCCGGCCAGGCGCGCCCCAAGACCGCCGGTCAGCCACGCACCGCACCCGCCGGTCAGACGCGCTCCAAAGCGAACCGCCGTCCGCGTTCCAAGAACACGCGCGGCTGAGGGCCTCGGCCACCCGCTATAGTCGCCGCCCGCCCCGGGGACCGTCTCCCGGGCGCACTCGATTCTCATGGCTTCCAACTCCCGCCTCTACGACCTGATGATCGTCATCTCCACGACCGTGGATGACGAGCGCGCCGCCAAGGTGCTCACCGACGTGCAGTCGCAGATCGAGAACGGCGGCGGCGCCATGGAGCGCAACGACGACTGGCACGCCCGCCCGCTCGCCTACGAGATCTCCCACCAGGCCGAGGGCCACTACCACCTGCTGCAGTTCACCTGCTCCAACCCGTCGCTGCTCGAGTCGCTCTCGTACAACCTGCGCATCGACGACGCGGTGCTCCGCAGCCGCATCATCCGCAACGTACCCGGCACTCCGCCGGTTCCCGACGCTCCCCCGGTCGTCGCTTCGCGCGAGGCTGCCGCGGCGCCGGTCGAGGCCTGAGCCTCCTTCTCTTCTGCTCGTCGCCGCGGCTCCGGAGGGTCGGGAGGTCACCCTCGGCACCCCCAAACGTCACGACTTCGACACGCTTCGACACAGGCTCGTGCCGATCGCGTCACGACTTTGCGGATTTTCCGGGGAGCGCGAGCTCTGCCGTCTGACCCGGCCATAGACTCGATCACGAGCTCTTGAAACGTCACGAAAGGAGCCATGGAGATGGCTGGAGGCAACATCAACCGGGTGATCATCACCGGCAATCTGACCCGCGATCCGGAGATGCGGTCGCTGCCGAGCGGCACTTCGCTGTGCTCACTGCGCATCGCCTGCAACGGCCGGCGCCAGAACCGCGAGACCCAGCAGTGGGAGGACGTACCCAACTACTTCGACGTCACGGTGTGGGGTCAGCAGGGCGAGAACTGCGCCCGCTACCTCTCCAAGGGCCGCCCGGTGGCGATCGACGGCCGGCTGCAGTGGCGCGAATGGCAGGACCAGCAGGGCAACAAGCGCCAGTCAGTTGATATCGTCGCTGAGTCCGTGCAGTTCCTCGGCGGTCGTGACGACGCTGGCGCTGGTAACGGGAACGGCTTCTCGAGCAGCGCGCGCGCCGCGGAGAGCGATGTCCCGATCGACACCGGCGACTTCGATCGCACCCCCGTGGCCGCCGGATCTGACGACGACATTCCGTTCTAGAGCGAACACCCCACTTCCGATACTGAGCTAGGCTGGTCAACGTGGCAAAGCAACGCAGACGTCCGGTGCGCCGGCGCGATCGTAAGGGCGGTCCCTCGACGGGCCGTCGTAAGTCCTGTCCGTATTGCCGGGACAAGATCGAGCAGGTTGATTACAAGGACCTCTCGATGCTGCGCCGGATGATCTCTGATCGCGGCAAGATTCGCTCGCGACGGATCACCGGCGCATGCCGCCGCCACCAGAGCCAGGTCGCTCGCGCCGTGAAGCGCGCTCGCGAGCTCGCCCTGCTGCCCTATGTGGCGGAGGGCGGGAGCGATCACCGCGGTGGCCGCGGAGATCGTGACCGCGATCGCGACCGCGACCGCTGAGTTCGGACGAGGAGCGTTAGCGATGCCCCAGGCAATCCTGCTCGAGGACGTCGAGTCGCTGGGAGAGCGCGGGACGGTGGTCGAGGTCTCGGCTGGCTATCTGCGCAACTTCTTGGTGCCACGCAAGCTTGCCGAGGCGGCGACGTCCGGCTCGATCAAGCAGGCGGAACGCCGGCGTGAGAACGCTGAGCAGGCGGCGCGAGAGGCCGAGGAGAAGGCGCGCGAGAGCGCGTCGGTGCTCGGCCGCACGGTGCTGACGATCACCCAGCAGGCCGGAGACGACGGTCGTCTGTTCGGCTCGGTGACGACGCAGGACATCGCCGACGCGATCCGCGAGGCCCGCGGCCTGACCATCGATCGGCGCCACATCCACCTCGAGGAACCGATCAAGAACATCGGGACCTACATGGTCGTCGTCGAGGTCGTGGACGGGGTCACCGCCACGGTCAAGACGATGGTCACCGGCACCTGACGCCGGGCACCCTCGCCTCACCACAGACCGGGACCGCGCGGGTGCGGTGACACGCGGGCTGTGTGGGGAGTCGGCCGCCGGACCCTCCCGGGGAAGGCCGGCGGGGAAGGTTTTCCTCCTGGGCGGAAATCCTCCTGGGCGGACAACTCCGGGCGGACAGGACGCGCCCCGCCGGCGTGACAGCGGGCAGGGCGTGCGCGGCTCGGCCGGCGCCAGGACGAAGCCCCCCGGTGCCGTACGTTCGCGGCGCCCGTATGTGGGCCGGACGGCGCCCGTATGTGGGCCGGACGGCGCCCGTCCGGCGGCCGGCCCCCGGTGTGAAGTCGCGGCCATGTGAGCGTTAACAAATCGCGCTCATGGGTAGAAGGTCCGTGCGGTCGGACCATCCCGTCCGGCGCGGCTGCGCCGGACACGATCAGAAGGAGAGAGAGGTTGCCTACCTACGGACAGCGCTCTCGGCGCGAGCGGCGCACGCTCGTGTCGGCCGGTGCGGCGGTCGCGTCGTGTGCGGCGATCGCCACGATCGGCTCGGGGACCGCACTCGCGGCGACCCCGCAGCACAAGCACCATGGCCACCACGGCCAGAAGCAGAAGACGCACAAGACGCACAAGAAGCTGGCCTCGGGCAAGGCGAAGGTCTCGTCGGCCCCCTGGGGAACCATCGCCGCGGGCCCGAGCTCTGGGCAGACCGCGGACCTGTACACCCTGAAGGGCGCCGGCGGCATGAAGGTCAACATCTCGACCTTCGGCGCCGACGTGCAGTCGATCAAGGTGCCGAACAACAAGGGCCAGATGGTCGACGTCGTCCTCGGATTCCCGAGCCTGAACGACTACGTCCAGGATTTCACCCAGGGCGCGCAGCAGATCGATTGGCCGATCCCGGGCACAGCGGGAACGGGCGACACGTACTTCGGCGCGACGATCGGCGAGTACGCCAACCGCATCGCGGGAGGCAAGTTCTCACTCAACGGGCAGAACTACCAGCTCGACGTCAACAACGGCCCGAACTCGCTGCACGGCGGGTACCTGGGCTGGAACACCTACAACTGGTCGGCCTCGCCGTCGACGACCAACAACAAGGCGTCGGTCACGCTCAGCTCGAACTTCCCGGCCGGAACCGGCTGTGACAAGACGCTGACACCGACCTGCACCGGGTACCCGACCGCGGTCGACGCGGCCGTGACGTTCACGGTCACCCCGAAGAACGCGCTGCAGATCCACTACTCGGCGACGAACGAGTCCAGCTCGCTGTCGACGGTGATCAACCTGACCAACCACTCGTACTTCAACCTGGGCGGCCAGGCGAGCGGCACGATCTACAACGAGGACCTGGCGCTCAACGCCAACGACTACACCCCGACCGACGGGTCCCAGATCCCCGAGCCGCCGTACTTCCTGAACGTGAAGGGGACGCCGTTCAACTTCCTGAGCGGGAAGCCGATCGGCCAGAACATCGAGGCGGCCAACAAGCCCGACGGCACGGGCGCGCCGATCACCCAGCTGCAGTACGCCCATGGCTATGACCACAACTGGGTCCTCAACCAGCAGGGCAAGTACCGCCTTGCGGCCGTCGCCGAGGATCCGGACAACGGGGTCACATTGTGGGCCTACACCGACCAGCCCGGGATCCAGGTCTACACCAGCAACTACCTGGAGGGCGATCTGACCGGCACCACCGGAACGACGTATCGCCAGGGTCAGGCGTTCACGCTCGAGACCCAGCACTACCCGGACTCGCCCAACCATCAGAACGACCCGGCGTGGCCGAGCGTCGTGCTGCCCGCCGGGCAGACGTTCACCTCGACCACGGCGTTCAGGTTCGGCGTCAAGTCGGCGAACTACGGAACCTCGGTGCACTTCAAGTAGTCCTCCTGCGCACCGTCTCCGCCCGGGCCGCTCGCGTCCGGACGGATCCGACCGGCCGGGCCGCCTCCGCGGTCCGGCCGGTCGTCGTGTGAGCCCCTGGAGGGGTCGTGGCGCGCTCCGGCTCGTCGCTCGGGAAACGTCCGCTGAGAGCGGGATGATGCTCTGCTCGCCCGTGAACACGAACCTAGACTCCCCACCCCCGTGAGCGCCGTCGAGTACTCCTCCCCCGCCACCGACGGCCGCTCCTCCGGCTCGTCGGCCGCGCAGATGGCGCTGCCCCCGCACAACCTCGACGCCGAGCGCTCGGTGCTGGGCGCGGTGCTGCTCGACGAGCGGCATCTGCACGGCCTGATCGTCGAGGAGCAGTTGCGGCCCGAGCACTTCTACCGCGAGCAGCACGGTGCGATCTACGGCGCGATGCTCGAGCTCTACCGCGACGACCGCAAGATCGACCACCTCACTGTCTCCGAGCGCCTGCGCCAGAACAACAAGCTCGACGAGATCGGCGGCCGCGGTGCGGTGGACGAGCTCGCGGGGTGGGTGCCGGCGGCCGGGCACGCGCGGGAGTACGGCAAGATCGTCCACGAGCAGGCGCAGCTCCGCCAGCTGCTCACCGCCAGCTATACGGTGCAGGCCTCGGTCCATGAGCGCCATGCCGACGCGCGTGAGCTGATCGAGCAGGCCGAACGGCTGGTGCTCGAGATCACGACGGACGAGCGCCAGAAGAAGATCCGTCCGATCCGCGAGATCCTCGACGAGGAGACCGACAAGCTGCACAAGCTGTCGATCTCCCGCACGGCACTCACCGGGACGCCGTCGGGGTTCAAGGACATCGACGAGAAGACCGGCGGGTTTCAGCCGGGCAACCTGATCGTGCTCGCCGCTCGCCCCTCGATGGGCAAGTCCGCGCTCGTCGCCAACATCGCCGAGAACGCGTCGCTGGCCGGCAAGGGCGTGGCCCTGTTCAGCCTGGAGATGTCCGAGTCCGAGCTCGCCCAGCGGTTCATCGCCTCCCAGGCGGGGATCCCGGGCGAGTCGCTGCGCCGGGGCAAGGTTGCCGACTCGCAGTGGCCGAAGATCGTCGAGGCCGCCGAGCGGATGTCCCAGTCGCCGCTCTACGTCGACGACTCCTCCGACACCGGCGTGCTGGAGATCCGCGCCAAGTGCCGCAGGCTTCACGCGCAGCTGGACGGCGGCCTGGGGCTCGTGATCATCGACTACCTGCAGCTGATGCGTTCCGAGGGGCGGATCGAGAACCGGGTGGAGGCGGTCGGCCAGATGAGCCGTGGACTGAAGGGGCTGGCCCGTGAGCTCGAGGTGCCGGTGATCGCGCTCTCCCAGCTCTCGCGTGCCGTCGAGCAACGTGCCCAGAACGACAAGAAGCCGGTGCTCTCCGACCTGCGCGAGTCCGGCGCGATCGAGCAGGACGCCGACCTCGTGATGTTCATCTATCGCGACGAGTACTACAACAAGGATTCCGAGCGTCCCGGCGAGGCCGACATCATCATCGCCAAGCACCGCAACGGCCCGATCGGTGAGGTCGTGCTCACCTTCCGCCATGACTTCCCGAAGTTCATGAACTACGCCGGAGACCGGTTCCATTGAGCACGTGCCAGTTCGGGATCTGCGATGGCTCGGGGTTCGTCTACGACCTGGAGACGAATACGGCGAGCGACTGCCGCTGCCGGGCGCAGCGCATCTCACGCGCGCAGGCGCGCAGCCTTTCCGCGGTCATCCCGCGGCGCTACCGCGACGTGAGCTTCGATCGCCCGCCGGTGAGCGACATCGACCCCGGGATCGTGCGGGCGGTGCGGGACTACGCCGGCCGCATCGACGATCACCTGGCCGCCGGCCGCGGCCTGTGGTTGATGGGGCCGCCGGGCACCGGGAAGACGACGCTCGCGATGCTCGTCTCCAAGGCGGCGCTCGACGGTGGCCACTCGGTGGCGATCTACTCGCTGCCGCGGCTACTCAACGAGATCCGTGACACCCACCGGGCCGAGCGCTCGCACGTCGATCTACTGGACCGGCTCACCGCCGTCGACCTGCTGCACGTCGACGACGTCGGCGCCGAGCGCTCGACCGACTGGGTGCTGGAGGAGCTCTACTCGATCGTCAACGCGCGCTACGAGGAGCAGCGGTCGGTGCTCATCACCACGAACATCATGGATCGCGACGAGCTGTGCGAGCAGATCACACCGCGGACGGTCTCGAGGCTCACCGAGATGTGCGACGAACTACCGCTGCTTGGACACGACCACCGCATGGATCTACGCACCGGCTGAGTCACCGTGGTGAGCGTCACCGTCCGGGACGACACGCCTGAGGACGAGCCGTCGATCGGTGCGCTCTCGCTGCGCGCCTGGAGACACCGTCCAGATCGATGCGCGGCGTGCTGGGCGACGAGATCTACCTGAGGATCTGGCCGGAGTGGCGCGAGCACGTTTGAGCGGTCGGCGTCACGGCTAAGAACGGGTCCATGCTCGTTCCACGCCGCGTTCTCGCCTCCCTGACCACCGCCGCCGCGCTGCTCACGACCGGAGCCGCCGCCGCCCGGGCCGCCTCGGTCCCCGCCTCCCATCCGACCGCCACCGGCAGCGGCGGGTCGGTCGCCTCAATGGACGCGAGCGCGAGCCGGGCGGGCATCGAGGTCCTCAAGCATGGCGGCGACGCGGTCGACGCGGCGGTCGCCACCGCGAGCGCACTGGGAGTGACGGTTCCGTTCGTCGCGGGACCGGGAGGCGGCGGCTTCATGGTCATCTACAACGCCCGCACCCACACCGTGACCACGATCGACGGGCGCGAGACCTGCCCGCAGTCGTGCACGAAGTCGCTGTTCCTGAACCCGAAGACGCACAAGCCGTTGGACTACGTCACCGCGTCTGACCAGCCGCTTTCCACCGGCGTGCCCTCGATGGTTGCCACCTGGGCGCTGGCGATCAAGCGCTTCGGCCGCCACAGCCTGAAGCGCGACCTGGGCCCGGCGATCTCGATCGCCAGGCATGGGTTTGCGGTCAACCGCGACTTCCGCCAGCTGACCGAGTCAGGTCTCCAGCTGATCCGCGCCTACCCGGCGAGCCGCGATCTGTTCCTCACGCCGAACGGCAAGCCGCTCCCGCTCGGGCACGTGCTGCGCAACCCCGGGCTCGCCCGCACCTACACCGGGCTCGGCGACCACGGCGCAGGCTATCTGTACGGCGGCCCGCTCGGCCGGGCGATCGTCAAGGCGGTCGACACGCCCGCGCTCACCGCCGGCCAGAAGGTGATCACCACCCCGGGCCATATGACGCTGGCGGATCTGCGCGCGTACACGGCCCGCGTGCAGCCGCCGACCCGCATCGGCTACCGGGGCCTGACGGTGTACGGGATGGCGCCGCCATCCAGCAGCGGGACGACCGTCGGGGAGGCGCTCAACATCCTCAGTGGGTTCCCGCTCGCAACCGAGCCGCGCTCCGAGGCGCTCTACCAGTACATCGAGGCCTCGCGCCTGGCCTATGCCGACCGCGACCGCTTCATCGGAGACCCCCGCTTCAGCAACGTGCCGGTCGCCAGGCTGCTCAGCCCGAGATTCGCCGCCGCACGCCGCTGCCTGATCACCGGCACTGCGCTGAAGTCGCCGCTCGCACCCGGGAATCCGTTCGCCCCCTTCAAGGGCTGCAGGGGACCGCAGAAGCCGGCCGTTCAGGAGACGAGCGCGTCGCCCGAGGCGCACCACACGAACAACATCGTCGCCACCGACCGCTGGGGCGACATCGTCGCCTATACGAACACGATCAACTTCTTCGGAGGCAGTGGCGAGGTTGTCCCGGGGTACGGGTTCTTCCTCAACGACGAACTCACCGACTTCGACTTCGCCCCCGTGAAGAATGGCGTCCCTGATCCGAACCTTCCCGGCCCCGGTAAGCAGCCGCGGTCGAGCATGGGTCCGCTCATCGCCTTCTCGCACGGCAAGCCGCTGTTGTCGATCGGCGCCGCCGGCGGGTCGACGATCCCCGAGACGATCCTGCAGACGTTCGTCGGGCACGTCGACTTCGGGATGAGCCTCGCGCAGGCGCTCGCCGCGCCGCGGATCGCGCAGACCAACTCGCCGACGACGCTCGCCGAGCCGCGCTTCTACCGCAGCGCGATGCGTCACACCCTCCAGCAGCGCTACGGGGAGAAGTTCAGCCTCGCGACCGGCTCGATCCTGCCGCTTGACAACTATCCCGGCGACGCGACCGCCGTCCAGATGCTCGGCGGCGGGCGCGTGCAGTCGATCGCCGAGCCCTACCGGCTGTACGGGGGCTCGGCGTTCGTCGTGCACCCGGGTTAGGCCGGCACCAGCGTCAGGCGGAGCGAGAGAAACGCGCGCGGCCGAGTGCAAACTGCACCACGCCCATTGCTTCACTTGCCCGGCTGGCTCGTGACAGGAGTCACGCTCTTGCTTGGCAAGGTGCCCGGAATGCACTGCTAAAGCTCCCGTCTACGTTTCGGTGCGCTGCGGGGCCTACGGTCGTTCGGCTGCGTCGTTTGCAGCAGAACATGCGCTCCCCTCTCCTCTCCATACGCAGTTTGCCCGCGCTCATCGCGCTGGTTGCTGTCACCGCCCTGGGGGCACCCACCGGTGCCCTCAGCGCGACGACCCCGCCGCCTCAACGCCAGCCGGTATCGGCGCAGGGCTCACTGTCACAGTTACCGGGATCGAGCGGGTGCGTGGTCGATCGGTCTCGTGCCGGCCAAGGTTGTACGCGGGTCCGAGCCCTGCGTGGGCCGGCGCCGCTTCTCGGCTCCCACGCCTCGCGGTCAGTCCCGACGGTCGTAATGTCTACGTCGCGTCATCCGCGAGCCACGCGATCGCAATCTTCACTCGTGACAGCCGTACCGGAGCGCTGAGCCAGCGGCCAGGCGCGGCTGGGTGCATCGCGGCTCACGGCGCCGGTGGCTGCGCCCGATCCGTCGCCCTGTTGGCCCCGAACTCGGTGGCGGTCAGCCACGACGGCCGCAACGTCTACGCGACGTCGCTGGGCAGCAACGCCGTGCTGAGCTTCCATCGCAACCGCTCCACCGGCGCGCTCACCCAACTCCGCGCGGGAACCGGCTGTATCGCTGACGCCGCGCTCCCGGGCTGCACGGTCGGCCGCGCGCTCGACGGTCCCGACGCCGTCACCATCAGCCTGACGGCACGAGCGTCTACGTGGTGGCGTTCACCGGCAGTGCGATCGCGGTGTTCTCCCGCAATCCCTCGACCGGTGCCCTCACCCAACCGTCCGACACCGGCGGCTGCGTCGCGGAGATCCCCGCCGCGGATTGCACCACCGGCCTCGCCGTGGCCAATCCCGAAGGGGTGACGGTGAGTCCCGACGGCACGAACGTGTACGTGGCCGCGCCCGGCAGCAACGCCGTCGACACCTTCACTCGCGACGACTCCACGGGCGCGCTGACGCAGGCGACCGACGGCACGGGCTGCATCGTTGGCACCGTGCTTGCCGGCTGCACCACCGGTACCCAGCTGACCGGCGCCGACGCGCTGACGGTGAGCCCCGGCGGCGGGGACGTCTACGTCACGTCACTTGGTAGCAACACCGTGACGTCGTTCACCCGGGCGACGAGCACAGGGCAGCTGACGCAGCTGAGCGGGACCTCCGCGTGCGTCATCAACGTGCTGGCGGTGGGATGCTCCCTGGGCCGCGAGCTGAGCGGCCCGGAGGGCCTCGCCGTCTCGCCTGACGGTGCCAGCGTCTACGCCACGGCGTACACATCAGGCGCCCTGGACGTTTTCAACCGCAACGCCGACTCGGGCGCCGTGACACAGAAGCCGCGCGCGCCGGGATGCCTCGTCAGGAGCGCAGGACCGGGCTGCCTGCTCGGACGAGCGCTGAGCGGGGCGAGCTCGGTCGCTGTCAGTCCCGACGGCCGGAACGTCTATGCCGCCGCGTTCTCCAGCGACTCCGTTGCCGTATTGAGACGCATCACCCGCTCGATGACGCGTTGAAGCAGGTCATGAAAGGTAAGTCACACATGCGTAGCTCGGATGAGAACACGGAGACGGACACCGGTCAGCACGGGATCACCCGCGGTGACCTGCTGAAGACTGCGGCTGCGGGTGCCGGAGTGCTGATCGGTGCGAATGCGAGCGCGGCGGGCGCCGAGGCACTGGCCAGTCACCTGCCGGCGGGCCGGAAGGTTGCGGGCATGAATGTCCTCGTCTTCCTGACCGACCAGCAGCGTGCGGTCCAGCACTTCCCGCCCGGATGGACGAAACGCAACATGCCAGGGTTGCACCGTCTGCAGCAACATGGCCTCACATTCGAGAATGCCTTCACATGCGCATGCATGTGCTCCCCGGCGCGCTCGACCCTGATGTCGGGATACTTCCCCGCCCAGCACGGGGTCAAATACACGCTCGAGACCGATATGCCGAGCCCGCAATACCCGCAGGTCGAGTTGGCGACGACCTTCAAGAACCCCGCGTCGGTCGTCGCCTCCGCCGGCTACACCCCCGTGTACAAGGGGAAGTTCCACTGCGTCAAGCCGGCCAACGGGTCGACATTCGTCCCGTCTGACGTCAACCAGTATGGATTCACTCGCTGGAATCCGCAGGATGCGGGCGCCAACCAGGACGTCTCGGAGGAGGGCGGCGGCGACTACGACAACGACGGCCGCTTCATGAACTCGCAGGGAACGCCGGCGGCGGGCACCGAGGGCGCCATTCAGTACCTCAAGACCGCCGCGGTGCAGAGCCAGCCATTCTTCATGGTCGTCTCGCTCGTCAACCCTCACGACGTTCTGCTCTACCCGAAGAACTACACGACCGGCGGGTACGACGACACCTGGCTGCAAGGCGAGATCGATCCTCCGGCGACCGCGCACGAGGACCTGTCGACCAAACCGAGTGTCCAAGAGGAGTTCCTGCATCTGTTCAACGCTTCGGGGCCGATTCCCACGCCCGAGATGAAGCGCAACTACCTCAACTTCTACGGCAACCTGATGAAGTCATCAGACGCCTACCTTGTCCAGATCCTCGACGCCCTCACGAGCAGCGGACTGCTGCAGAACACCCTGGTGATCGCGACCGCCGACCACGGCGAGATGGGTACCTCCCACGGTGGGCTGCGGCAGAAGAACTTCAACGCCTACGAGGAGTCCACGCGGGTCCCGCTGGTCTACTCGAACCCACGGCTGTTCCCCAAGCCTGAGAAGAGCCTGGCGCTGGTCTCTCACGTCGACTTCCTCCCCACGCTCGCCAGTCTGGTCAACGCGCCTGCCGCCGGCCGGGACTCCTCCTGGCAGGGCGTCGACTATTCCGACCAGATCCTGAAGCGGACGACCAAGCCGGCGCAGGACTACACCGTCTTCACGTATGACGACTATCAGTCCGGACAGGCAAGCGGCCCGTATCCGCGGCCGCCCAACCACATCATCAGTATCCGTGAGGAGCGCTACAAGCTCGCGCGCTACTACGACGTCGACGGCACGTTCCCCGATCAGTGGGAGATGTACGACCTCGAGCGTGATCCGCTCGAGCGAACGAACCTCGCCTACAAGAACTACAAGCGCACGCCCGCTCAGGAGCGCCAGTACAAACGGCTGCGAGTCAAGCTCGCAAAGGTCCAGCGGACCCGCCTTCAGCCGCTGAGCTGAAGGCCAGCCCGGCGCGTCCACCACACCGAGGCTGAGCTGCGGTGACGAGGGTTCTCTACCAGCTGGCGCAGTTCTGCGTGCGTCGGCGATTCGTGGTGGTGGGCATCTGGCTCGTTGTTGCGGTCGCGCTGGTCGTCGTTTCACACCGGCTCGGCGACAACACCAACGACAACCTGTCGTTGCCGGGGACGAACAGTGCGCACGCCACGGCGACCCTTGCCAGGGCATTCCCAGACCAGGCGAACGGGACGAGTCCAATCGTGCTGCACGCGCCGAGCGGCAAGCTAACCGACGCCAAGTACGCCAATGCCGTAAATGAGGCGGCGGCCGGTGTGGCCAAGGCGCCCTACGTCGCCTCGGTGGTCAATCCGCTCACCGCTCAGGGGGCGGCGGCTCTCAGCAAGAACCGGGGGACGGGCTACCTGTCGGTCGCGTTGTCGGTGAGTCCAGGCTCGCTGTCGGTCTGGGAGATCCAGCGAATCATCGACGGTGCGAATCCCGCCACGGCGGCAGGCCTGGAGGTCGAGACCGGTGGGCAGCTCGGTCAGAAGGTGTCAAAGACCTCGACGGAGTCCAGCGAGTTGATCGGGATCATCGCCGCGGCGGTGATCCTGACTCTCACGTTCGGCACGGTGGTGGCGATGTTGCTGCCGATCCTGAACGCCATCCTGGCATTGCTCTCGACATTGGCGATCATCAGACTGCTGGGGCACGTGGGGACCGTGCCGACAGTCGCGCCCACGTTGGCGACGATGATCGGCCTTGGCGTGGGCATCGACTACGCACTGTTCATCGTGACCCGGCACCTTCGCGGCCTCCACGAAGGGTCTGGACATCCCAGAATCGATCGCGCGGGCGACGGCGACCTCCGGCGGTGCCGTGCTGTTCGCGGGGTGCACCGTGACGATCGCCGTAGTGTCCCTGGCCATCGCCGGCATTCCACTGGTCACGATGCTCGGGTTGATGTCCGGTAATCGCAGTCGTCGTTGCAGTGACGGCGGCGCTCACGCTGCTGCCGGCGCTGCTGGCGATCGTCGGGCCGCGCATCAACGCGCTGCGGATCCGCACGCCGCCCTCCGATGAGCAGGCGCAGCACGGACGGTGGGCCACGTTGGCGCGCGACATCGCCAAGCGACCCCGTCCTCACCGGATGTGCTGGCACTCGCGATCCTGATTCCCCTGATCATCCCGCTGGGGTCGCTGGTCCTGGGCCAGCAGGATGTGGCCGCGCTCTCGACCTCGACGACGGCGCGCCGGGCCTATGACCTGATCTCCGAGAATTTCGGGGCCCGGCGTGAATAGGCCCCTTGCTGGTCGCCGTCTCGCTGTCCCCCCGGCAGCCGCGTCCTCGCCGGGCAGCACGAGCTCCGCCACCGGAAGCTCGGGCGCTCAGAGCGACCCTCGCGCCACCGACCCCCGGTTGGCCACGTTGCAGAAGGAGGTCGCCGCAACGGCGGGCGTCGCCGGGGTGACGACCGATCCAAATCGACACCGCGGGTAGCACCGCGTACTTCAATGCCATCTCCAAGACACGGACCCGCCGAAGCCTGCCACGACCCGCGTCCTCGATGACCTGCGCTCGAGCGTGATTCCAAAGGCCCAGAAGGGCACCGACATGAAGGCCTACGTGGGAGGGAAGTACCGCGGCCTACGAGGATCTCGCGTCGGCGATCTCACGCAAGCTCCCCTGCAGATCCTGGTCGTCATCGCCCTCAGCTTCGCGTTGCTGGTGCTGGCGTTCCGGACTGTCGTGGTGCCCGCCCAGGCAGCGGTGATGAACCTGCTCTCGATCGCCGCTTCCTACGGTGTGCTGACGGCGATCTTCCAGTTCGGCTGGCTGGACGGCTTGATCGGGCTGAGCGGACCCGTCCCGATCGTCTCCTACGTCCCGCTCTTCATGTTCGCGATCCTGTTCGGGCTCTCGATGGATTACGAGGTGTTCCTGGTGAGCCAGATCGAGGAGCACGTCCATGCCGGTCAGCAGAGCACTCGGTCCATCGTCTCCGGGCCTGGTGACCAGCGCGCGGGTCATCACCGCCGCGGCGCTGATCATGGTGTTCGTGTTCGGCAGCTTCCTGCTCAACGGAGACCCGACGATCAAGGAGTTCGGCATCGGACTCGCCGTGGCCGTGATCATCGATGCGACGATCGTCCGCTGCCTACTGGTACCCGCGCTGATGGTCCTGATGGGCAAGCTGAACTGGTACATGCCGGGCTGGCTCGACAGCCTGGTGCCGCACGTGAGCATCGAAGGAGCCGCGTTCTTCGCCGAGCGGGACCGTCACGCCTCAGAGTCTCCGGCTCTCCCTACTGTGTTACCAACCCTTCCAGAAACGGTGCCGCATGCCCATTGACGTGTCTCTGCCTGCAGTTCACGCGTCAGTCGGCGCGGCTACCTTCCGTCGTCTACCACTCGCGCTGATTGCGGTCACGCTTGTCGGCCTCGCCACGTGGAGTGCGTCAGCCACGGCTGCGAGCATCACTCTGAGGACCGTCACCGTCGGTGCACCAGGGAACCCGTCGGTGGCCATCGTGCCATTCACCGATGCGATCTATCAGTCCTGCGCGGACGCTCCATCGTCAGCGAAGAACTGCCTCATGGTCGGCGGGGTCAGCTATCCATATCAGATCGGTCAGCTCGAGGTGACGGTCCGGCAATGGGTCGCGTTCCTGAACACCGCCAATCGCTCCGGTCGTGACCCGCACCGGCTCTACAGCGCCACCGAGAGTTCGTCGGCATGGACCACGGTACGGACAGATCAACTTCAGTTCGAGTGCGGCCCAGGGTCATCACTATTCGGTCGCATCTCCGGGGTGGGCCGACAAGCCATATGGGTTCGCCAACTTCCTTCGGGTAGCGCGGTTCGACAACTCGCTGTACAACGGGCGGGTGCTCTCCAAGCGCGCGAGCCGACATTGGAGCGTTCCGCTACGTCACCTACCACGTCGCGCTCTCTCGAGCATACCAATCGCGGTATGTATGACTTCGGACGCCGGAAAGGGGAGCGGACCGACCCGTGCGCGTACGACGGGTTTCGTCATCCCCAGCCAGGACGAATGGATCAAGGCGGCCTATTACGATCCCAGCGGCGGCGGGACGTACTCTTACTGGAAGTACCCGACCAACCCCGGCGTGTTCGGGGACGGTACCGCGACGGCTCCCGCGACGACGACGCTCAATCCCGCGAACGGGGATGTCACGAACGGATCGACCCAGCCGCTGGCGACGTATCACGCCTCTGGCGAGCCCGCGCCGACCTGGTGCCCGGCCTCCGTGCTTCCACAGTCGAACTGCGCCAGCGTCAATCCATTCGGGCTCAGCCCGACAACCTACGCCAAGGGCTATCAGGGCAGCCTCAGCACCGTGGGCGAGGCGAAGACCACCTCACCCTGGGGCACCCTCGATCAGGGGGGCAACGCGGTGGAGTGGACCGACACGATCGCCCCCTCGCCGACCGGGAAGACCGGCGGGCGTGTCTGGCGGCGATTGCACGGCGGAATCGCCAATGCGGGCGCCTATCAACTCTGGCTCTCGGCCGTCGGCCTCCAGCCCCAGGACAACGCGCTGTTCACCGCCACCTATCCGTGGCTCGGCTTCCGAATCGGGGTGATCGGTGACCTCACCGCGACCAGTCGCTGATCGTGCCGTCGACGCACCGGTCCGGAGAGCCGGCGCGCGTGGGCCAGCTCATCGGGTACCGGGCCACGTGATTCCGGGCCTCTACTCTCAGAGGACATCCGCGTGCTCGGCACCATCATCGGTTTAATCGTCATCGGCGCGGTCGGGGGCTTCGTCGCTCGCACGATCCTTCCCGGTACCGGGGCGATGAGCACATCAGAGAAGGTCCTGCTCAGCATGGCCGGCTCCGTCGTCGGCGGGCTTCTCGGTCGGGTCCTGCTCCATCACGGCCGCGGGTTCACTCAGCCGTCGAGCTGGATCGGCTCGATCATCGGTTCGGTCATCGTCGTCTCGATCTACCTCCAGGTTCTGCACAGAAACGTCTGACCAGGCCCGGGCGCCCAGCGTCGCAGGCGTTCAACCGCGAGGCAGACGCGAGCGCACGCGGAGCCACACACACGGCCGCAAGGAGCCGGTGGCTAGTCGACCCCGACCTCGCCGGGCACCGGAGCGTGCTCCGTCACCTCCGCGGCGTCGATCGCCTCGAAGCGCATGTGCCGGATGCGGGCGAAATACCAGACCACCGCAATCCCCAGCACCACCAGGAATCCGACCGCGGGCTTGTGACCGACGGCCGGTTCGCCGTTCGCCTCGCTCGAGGCCCATGCCCGGGCTGCCTCGCGTCGAGGCGCTCGCCGCTCGACCCCGATGGTTCGCGCTGTGGGCGATCCCGACCGAGGGGATGGTGGAGAAGCTGGTCCGGGAGTTCCGCAAGGGCGGCCGGCGGCTACGCCACGGTCGCCGGGGCGGCCGTTTCGCCGACGTCATCCGCCGGCACCGGCTCGGTCTCGTTCATCCAGGTGTTCACCCGGCGGCGCAGCCGGTCGAACTCGAACGCGATCCCGCGTGGAAAGAAGACGACGATCACCAGCAGCGCCGCACCGAGCACGGTGAACTCGGTGCCGGGATGGTCGATCAGCAACTGCTCGATGAGCGTCACGATCGCGGTCCCGATCAGCGGTCCGGTCATCGTGCCCATGCCGCCGATCACGAGCATCGTCACGTAGATCGACATCGGCGTGAGCCCCATGACCGTCGGCGAGATCGAGCCGTTGTAGATCGTGTAGAGCGCGCCCGCCACGCCCGCCACGAACCCCGACAGCGCGAATGCGAGCACCCGTGCCCGCAGCGGCGCGATCCCGCGCGCGGAGCCATACGGCAACGAGTCACGCAACGTCCGCAGCCCGAGGCCGAACGTCGTGCGGGTGATGAGCGCGGTCGCGGCGACCGCGACGATCAGGATCCCCAGGCACGTCCAGTACCAGGCGCGCTCGTTCCACAGCGGCGACAGCGACGGGAACAGGTTGTGCACCATCGGCAGGCCGAAGTTGCCGCCCGTGGTGCCCGTGGTGTCGTTCTCGATCACCAGCTGGACGACCTCGGCGGCGGCGAAGGTGAGCAGCGAGGTGTAGATCCCGTACAGGCGCAGTGTGGGCACCGAGATGATCACTGCGAGCGCAGTGCCGGTGAGCCCGCCGCCGATGATCGCGATCACCGGCGGGATGGAGGTGTGCAGGATGATCAGTCCCGCGCCGTACCCGCCGACGGCGTAGATGGCGAGCTGACCGAAGTTCCACACGCTGGCCACGCCGAGGATGAAGTTCCAACTGACGTTGAGGATCATGATGATCAGCATCGTGACCAGCACGTCCATGCCGTACTGGCTGCGGTCGATGAACGGGATCAGCACGGCGAGGATCGCCACCGCCGAGCTGATGGCGAGCTTCTCGCGCGTGAACGTCGCCTGCAGCGGCGTGCGGCGTGAGCTCACAGGCGCACCTCCAGCTTGCGCCCGGCCAGGCCCTGGGGCCGGATCACCAGCACGACCAGGATGACCGCGTAGAGGATCGGCAGCGACCAGGTGGTGCTGATCCACACCGAGACCGCCGACTGGATGAGCGCAATCGCGAAGGCGGCGTAGATCGTCCCCGGCAGCGAGCCCAGGCCGCCGAACACCACGACGATCAGCGCGATCAGCAGCGGTTGCTCCCCGGCGGTCGGGGAGGCGAAGTACTGGGCGGCGAGGAACACACCGGCGATCCCGGCGAGCGCGGAGGCGAAGCCCATCACGATCGGGAACAGGCGGCGGACCGGGACGCCCATCAGCCGCGCGGCGTCGATGTCCTGGGCGACCGCGCGGATCGCGATCCCGTAGCGCGAGCGGGTGAGGAACACGCCGAAGGCGGCGATGATCCCCACCGAGATCCCCGCCATCAGCACCGACTGCCAGGGCACGGATACGCTCCGGTACAGGTGCAGGTTGCCACCGACGATCGGGGGCACGGCGTGCTGCTGGGCGCCGAAGATCTGCAGCGCGAGGTTCTCCAGCACCATCGCCACCGCGAAGGTGGTGATGAACGTGACCATCTCGAAGTCGACGCCGCGGCGGCCGATGAGCGGTTGGACGGACAGCAGCTGGGTGAGCACGCCGAGCACGAACGTCGCCCCGAACGCGGCGAGGATCGCGATGACCGGCGACAGTCCCGCGTTGGTGAGGATCGCCCAGCCGATGAAGCCGCCGACCATCACCATCGAGCCCTGGGACATGTCGAGCACGCGCAGGATCCCGTAGATGAGCGTCATGCCGATCGCGACCAGCGCGTAGATCGAGCCGAGCACGATCGTGCTGGCGAGGATGCTGATGATGTTGGTCATCCGACGACCCCCAGGTAGGACTGCATCACCGTCTCGTCGGCCATCAGCTCGGCGGCCGGGCCGGTGCGGACGATCTGGCCCATCTCCAGGACGCACACCCGGTCGGCGATCTCCTCGATATGGGTGAAGTTCTCCTCCACCAGGAGCACCGACGTGTCGCCCCTCGCGATCTCGCCGATCGTCTCGTAGACCGTCTCGATGATCACAGGCGCCAGACCGAGCGACGGCTCGTCGACGATCAGCAGCCGGGGCCGGCGCATCAGGCCGCGGCCGATCGCGACCTGGCGGCGTTCGCCGCCCGACAGGCTGGAGGCGTGCTGGGTGCGGCGCTCACGCAGCGTGGGGAACCGCTCGAACACGCGGTCCACCGTCTGCCGGCGCTCGCGCCAGGACACGCGCGGGAAGGCGCCCATCATCAGGTTCTCCTCGACCGTCAACTCGGGGAAGAGGTGGTCGCCCTGCGGCACATGCACGAGTCCGAGATCGGTGAGCGCCTCCGCGCGACGGCCGTCGATCCGTTCGCCGCCGAGCGTGATCGTGCCGTTGCTCACCGGCAGCAGACCGCTGATCGCGCGCATCAGGGTGGTCTTGCCGTGCCCGTTGGGACCGACGATCACGAGCGTCTCGCCGGCCGCCATCTGCAGCGAGATGTCGCGGATGATCGTGGTGTCGCCGTAACCGGCACTCACCTCCTGCACCTCGAGCGCGAGCGCCCCGCTGCTCTCAGCCCTGGGCACGCCGTGCCGCCTTCTCGCCGAGGTAGATCTCGATCACGCGCCTGTCCTTCAGCATCTCCTGCGGCGTCCCCTCGAAGAACACCCGCCCGTGGTGCATGACCAGCACCCGCCCGGCGATCTGCACCAGCGCCCGCATCACATGCTCGATGCAGACGACGGTCACCCCGAGCGCGGCCACGCCGCGGATCAGCTCGACGGTGCGCGCGATCTCATTCGGATTCAGGCCGCCGAACGGTTCGTCGAGCAGCAGCACCGACGGGCCCATCGCGAGCGCCGTGGCAATCATCAGGCGCTTCTTGTCGAACACCCCGAGCAGCTCGGCCGGCTCATCGGCGACCGGATCAAGGTGCGAGAAGGTGAGCACCCGCTCGGCGTCGTCACGGGCGTTGCCGCCGAGCCCCGCCCAGCGGTCGGCGGCGCGGCTGTAGCGGGCGCTCACCAGGATGTTCTCGTAGACGCTCAGCGAGCCGGCGACCGTCGGCTGCTGGAAGGTGCGCGCCATCCCGGCGTGACAGCGGTCGTGCACGCTCGCCCCGGTGAGCGACCGGCCGCCGAGCAGCACGTCGCCACCGGTGGGTGGGGTGAGGCCGGTGATCACGTCGAACAGCGTCGTCTTACCGGCGCCGTTGGGACCGGCGACGCCGAGCACCTCTCCGGGCTCGACCGTCGCCGAGACGCCGTCGACCGCGTGCAGGCCGCCGTAGTGCTTGGCGACCTCGCGCAGCTCCAGCGACGCGGGCGCGCGCAGCGCGATCTCCGACTCGAGGGTGGCGGTGCTCAGGTCAGCCACGGCTGCGTCTGGTAGCTCCCGGTGGTGTACGGCTCCGGGTCGATGAGCACCTGCTTGCCGTTCTGGATCTGGAAGGTGAGCAGCGGAGTTCCGAGCGACGGGTCCTTCGTGTACGCCGGGTAGGGCATGCAGGTCTGGGTGGTCGGCCCCATCTTGTACGTGCCGTTGACGCCGCGGAAGATCATGTTCGCCACGTTCTTCCCGACCGCGTCGTAGTCGTAGGGATCGAGCGCGAGCCCCGCCGCCTGCGCCCACAGGCGGACGAGGTCGTACTGGTTCCCGGCGTTGGCCAGGCCCGGCGGCTGGTGGTAGGCCGCCTGGTAGGCCTTGGCGTAGCGCCGGCCGACATCATCGTTGAGGATCGACCCGGTCGTGGTCGCCCACAGCACGCCGTTGGACGCGGTTCCGGAGAGCTGGCGGTACTCCGGGATCGACGGGGCATACTGCTGGTAGACGAGCGACCTGGTCGGCGACTGGGCGAACTGCTTGATGAACGACGCCTCGTCACCGGCGAAGTAGTCGCTCTGGAACACGAGATCCGGGTTGTGGCTGCGGATCCGGGTGAGCACCCCGCCCCAGTCGGCCTGCGGGACGGTGTAGGTGTCGTACTGGACGATCTTCCAGCCGGTCTTGCCGAGGTCTCCCCGCAGCGTCTGGGCGATGCTCGAGCTGTACGCGTCGTTGGAGGTGACGATCGAGACAGTCTTGTTGCGCGGGGTGAACTTGCCGTCCTTGATCAACCCCTCGAGCACCGCGCTGAACCCGTGCGCGTACCAGACCTCGCTCGGGCAGCCCTCGAAGATGTTGTGAAAGCCGTGCTTGACCGCGTAGTCGACATTGCCCTGGAACGTGTTGACGTGGAAGGTCGGGATCTTGGCCGGACCGATCACCGCCAGGTCGACGTTGGTGTAGGTGAGGAACGGTGAGAACACCGCCGCCACCTGGTCGGCGGCGAACTTGCGCATCGCTCCCACCATCACGTCGGGCGGCTGGTCCTTGGCGTCGAGCAGCTCGATCTGCACGTGACGGCCGGCCAGGCCGCCGTTGTCGTTGATCTCGGCCACCCCGAGCTTCAGCCCGCGCAGCATCTCCTGGCCGTCGCCGGCGCTGGCGCCGGTCACCGGGATGAGCGCGCCGATCGTGATCGGCTTGCCCTTGGCGACCGCCGCCGAGGCGTTCGTCGACGAGCGCCCGCCGAAGAAGCCACCGGCGCCGCCGGCGAGCAGGCCGCCGAAGGTGGCGGCGCCCATGCCCTGGACCAGCTGCTTTCGGGTGACCCGCAACGGCCGCCGCGGCTGCTCGTCAGTCATCGTTTCCCTCACTCCTCCTCTCGGCTCGACAGCCTATGGTCCGGTCCGCGAGGCGGACATCCGTCAACCGACCGATGCGGCCGCGGCGCTTGCGCACGTGTGCCAGTCGGCTTCGGTGTCGCACGGGCCGTTGCGACGGACCTTGAGTTCGCCCGCCCGGACGTCGAGGCCGATCGTCGCGAGCGTTGCCCACTGGTCCTGGAGTGAGGCGCCGGGGTCGGCGTGGCAGCAGACCGACCCCGCGCCGGCGGAGTGGTCGTTGAGCAGGTGAGTGAGCTCGTCGAGGTCGGCGGGGCGCCGCGCGTGCAGCACGCGGGCGATCGCGTCGAGCCGCAGGTAGCTGTCCGGGCCGAGGCGGGGCGCCAGATCGTGTGCTGACAGGCGCGGATCGAGGAAGTGGTTGGTGTGGAGGTACACCCCCTCGAGATTCGGCAGGACGTAGCGCGGGCCGTCGGGTGAGAGCTCGGCGCCCACCACGGCGGTGCCGTTCTCGGTCGCGCCGATGATTGTCAGCACGGTCGATGCCGAGGTCTCGGCGGTGGCGATTGTGGCGAGCGCCGCGGCGGGATCGTCCGCGCGCTCCAGGATCGTGCGGGCGAGGATGTGCACGGGGGTCCCCATCGGCCCCCCGTCCCCGGCGTGCTGCAGCAGGTTCATATGGACACCGATCCCACGCGAGCTGACGCCGATCTTGGCGAGGATCCCGTACTCGGTGACGGTGTGCACGACGCGCCCGTCGGGGTACTCGATCGTCCACGCCAGCCAGTTGTCGGCGAACGCGTCGCGCCAGTCCCAGGTCTGGATGGTGAGCGGTGAGCCCGAGTTGCCGCGGAGGTCGACGACGGTCGAGCACTCGCCCCTTCCCGGGGTCCCGAGACGGGCGAGGATCTCGGTGCGGGCGTTGAGCGCGGCGAGCTGCCAGGGCTCGAGGCCCGCGCCGCGCGCGATCCCACCGATCTCCGCGGCGGCCGGCTCGGAAGAGCCGGCGATCGCGGTGAGTGCCTCCTCGCCCAGCGGGCGGAGCGCGACCGGCTCTCCGGCGACGGCGTCGAACAGCTCGACGTAGCGGTCATAGGTGGCGCCGATCTCGGAGGCATTGGCCGCGCCGAACGCCTCGCCGCGCGCCTGGGGGGAGGCGGGCGACGAGGCGAACGTGCGTACTTGCTCCATGGGGAGAGGCAACGGTACGGCCGCGAGCCCGGGCGGACCATCGGTGAATCGACCGATGTCCGGCCGCGTCGGTGAGGCGACGGATTGCGGCTTGGGCGTACGAGACCTAGCTTGTCGCGCCATGACTTCGGGTGCGATGGTCGGGATCGACGTCGGCGGCACGTTCACCGACGCCGTGCGCGCTGTGGAGGGGCGTCTGGAGGTCGCGAAGGTGCGCAGCACGCCCGGTGACATCACCGCCGGGTTCCTCAACGGCCTCGATGAGCTGGGCGCCGGATCGTTGGAGTACCTCGTTCATGGCACCACCGTCGCCACCAACGCGATCGTCCAGCGCCGGCTGGCCCCCACGGGGCTGATCACGAACCGCGGCTTCCGCGACATCCTGGAGATCGGCACCCAGATGCGACCGCACGTCTATGACCTGTGGGCGCCGCTGCCGGCACCGTTGGTGGCGCGGGAGAACTGCTGCGAGGTCGGCGGGCGGATCGCGCCGGATGGCTCGGAGGTGGAGCCGTTGGTGTTGGAGGACGTGGCCTGCGCTGCGTCGGTTCTCCGTGCGGCGGGGGTGGAGTCGGTGGCCGTCGTGCTGTTGTTCTCGTTCGCCGACGGCAGTCACGAACGCGCGGTGCGCGAGGCGCTTGGTGATCTGTTGCCCGGGGTGCCGGTCGCCCTGTCCTGCGAGGTCGCGCCGGAGTTCCGTGAGTACCTGCGGGCAAGCACCACGGTGCTGAACGCGGCGCTGCTGCCGCTTGTGGGTGGCTATGTGCGGTCTCTGTCCGGGCAATTGCGAGATCGGGGCGTCCGCGCGACCTTGCATCTCATGCAGTCGAACGGCGGCATCGCCACCGCGGACACCGCCGCGCACGTGCCGGCGGTGCTCGCCTCCTCCGGGCCGGCCGCGGGCGTGATCGGCGCGGCGCGCCTGGCCGAGCGCATCGGCGAGCGCGATCTGCTGACCTTCGACATGGGCGGCACCACCGCCGACGTCGCACTCGTCGCCGACGCTCTCCCGCAGCTTCGCTTCAGCGGCGAGCACGGCGGCCACCCGGTGAACATGCCGCAGGTCGAGGTGTTGTCGGTGGGAGCGGGCGGCGGCTCGATCGCGCGGGTCGACGCATTCGGCTCGCTGTCGGTGGGACCGGAAAGCGCCGGGGCGGTGCCGGGGCCGGCGTGTTACGGGGCCGGCGGTGCGTGGGCGACGGTCACCGATGCGCACCTGGTGCTCGGGGTGCTCGACGGGACGCGGTCGCTGGCAGGACGGGTCGCACTGGATGTGGGGCTTGCCCGAGAGGTGGTTGGACGTGAGGTCGCCGAGCCGCTGGGGGTGCCGGTCGAGGAGGCTGCCGAGGCGGTGCTCCGCGTCGCCGACGCGAACATGGCGGCCGCGTTGCGGGTGGTGTCCGCCTCCCGCGGCCACGACCCGCGTGAGCTGACGCTTGTCGCCTTCGGCGGCGCCGGGCCGATGCACGCCTGCGCGATCGCCGAGGACCTGGGCACGCCTCGGGTTCTGGTGCCACGCCACCCGGGCGTGACCGCGGCGCTCGGGCTGCTGCTCTCCGATGTCCGTCACGACCTGCGGCTGAGCTGGGTGACGCCCACCGCTGAGGCCCTGGCGGACCCTGCGCGGTTGGACGAGGCGCTCGCCGGGTTGGAGCGAGAGGGACGGGAGCTGTTGTCGCACAGCGGCCACGATGTGACCGGGGAGGTCGCGTTCGAGCTCGACATGCGCTATCGCGGTCAGGCCTACAACCTCACGGTCGGCTTGTCATCGCGCCCGGTCAGTTCCGCGTCCGTGGCCGCGGCGGAGGAGGCGTTCGTCGAGGCGCATCGGCGGGCGTACGACTACACGCCGTCGCTGGAGGAGACCGAGATCGTCACCATCCGCGCGCGGGCGACCGCTCCCGGGGCGCGGTTCCTGCGGGAGACCGGCGGTGAGTCCGCGGGCGGAGCGCCCCGGTCACGTCCGGTGTGGTTCGACGGGGCGGCGCGCACGTGCTCGGTCCTGGACCGCGGCTCGCTGGCCGCGGGCGAGACGGTGATCGGCCCGGCGATCCTCGAGGAGGAGGACTCGACGGTGCTGGTGAGGCCCGGCTGGACCGCGCGAGCGGTCGCCGACGAGGTCCTGGTTCTGGAGAGCAGCCCTTCATGACGGTGAGTGGCGTGCCTCCGCGGACGGCGGCCGATCCGGTGACGTCCGAGATCCTGGCCAACGCGTTCGGCACGATCGCCGAGGAGATGGCGGTCGTCGAGTACCGCTCGTCGTTCTCGCCGATCATCCGCGAGATGCTCGACTTCAACTGCGGCCTGTTCGACGCGGCCGGGCAGATGATCGCCCACTCCGAGCAGATCCCCGCGCAGCTCGGGCTGATGCAGTTCGCGCTGCAGGCGGCGCTCGAGAAGCACGGGCCGCTGGCGCCCGGGGACGCGGTCCTCACCAACCACCCGTACATGGGCGGCACCCACACCCCCGACCTCCAGGTGTTCGCCCCGATCCACCACGAGGAGGATCTCGTCGGCTACAGCGGCTCGATCGCCCACCACATCGACATCGGCGGCCGGGTCCCCGGCTCCGAGAGCGCTCAGAACACCGAGCTCTTCCAAGAGGGGTTGATCTTTCCCGCGATCAAGCTGATGGAGGACGGCCGGCGCAACCGCCCCTTGTATGAGCTGATCGCGGCCAACGTGCGTGACCCGAACGCGACCCTCGGCGATCTCGACGCTCAGCTGGCGGCCTGCCGGCGCGGGGCCGAACGACTCTCGGCACTGTGCGCGCGCTACGGCGTTGACGTGGTCGTGGGTGCGATGGCCGAGCTGCTCGACCGCACCGCGGCGCGGGCGGCCGCGGCGTTCTCGGATTGGCCGGGTGACGTTGTGCGGGCCGAGGGGTTCCTCGACGACGGCGGCTTCCCGGACACGCCGCCCGTGGGCATCCGTCTTGTCGCCCAGGTGCATGACGGCGTGCTGGAGGTCGATGTCACCGGGTGTGACGACCAGGTCCCCGCCGGGGTCAACGTCCCGCTCGCAAGCACCCACGCGGCGGTGTTCTTCGCCGTCCGCTGCTTCATCGGGTTGCCACAGAACGCCGGCCTCACCCGGCAGATTCGGTTGCGCACCCGGCCCGGATCGCTGCTTGATCCCATCTTCCCGACCGCGCTGAGCGCCCGCCACCTTGCCGTACAGCGGCTTGCGGACCTGATGGTGCAGGCACTCGGAGACCTGCTGCCCGACCGCGCGGTGGCCGCCAGCCAGGTCTCGTTCCCGGCGTTCGTCTTCCAGGCGGTCGACCCCCGGGTTGGACGGATGACGCTGCTCGCCGACATCCTCGGCGGTGGCGGCGGGGCGCGTCGGCATGCTGCGGGCGACAACGCGATCGATCCGTATACGTCCAACTGCGCGCTGCTGCCGGCCGAGATCACCGAGATGGAATACCCCTGGCGGGTCGTTCGCTCGTCCCTGGTCGACGGCTCCGGGGGTGCCGGTGCGTTTCCCGGCGGTCTGGGGCTGCGCCGCGACTATGAGCTGCTCGCCGACCATGCCGAGGGGATGTACTACGTCGAGCAGCGCGACCCGCGGTTCGCCCCGCGCGGCCGCGCGGGCGGCGGGCCGGGTGCGGGCGGGCAGGCGCTGCTGCGGCGCGCGGGCTCCTCAGTCGAGGAGGAGATCCCCGGCAAGGGGTACATCCACCTGTACCGCGGCGACGTGATCACGTTCATCGGCGCGGGCGGCGGGGGCTTCGGAGCCGTGGATCAGTCCGCCGCGGGCCCGGCCGAGTACCAGGGCGGCAACCGGAACGTCGACTCGGCGTAGGGCGCCGGGTGCAGGATGCGCTGAGTGCCGTCCTGGATCTGGAAGATGAGATGGGCCTGGGCGATCGACGGATCGGGCGTCTCGTCGGGGTAGGACACCGAGCACTGGCGGACGTGGTCCAGCGCGTACGTGCCGTTGACGCCGCGGTAGGTCATCCGCCGCAGCTCGTCACCGACCTTGCCGAACGCGCGCGGGTTGCCGACTCCGGCCCAGGCCCCCGCGAGCAGCCCCACCTGGTCGTAGGAGGCACCGGCGAGTGAGTGGCCGGGCGCCGCATCGAACGTCTGGGTGTAGCGCTCGGCGAACCGCCGGCCGATGCGGTCGCCGTAGCGCCCGGTGACCGTCGACCAGACGACGCCTTCGGCCGCGGGACCCGCGAGCTCCAGATACTCCGGCACCGACGGCGCGTAGATCCCGTAGACGAGCGTGTTCGTGGGGGCGGCATGAAACGCCCTCTGGAATGCCGCGAGCTCCGAGGGCACGAACAGCGCGAGCACGAGCACGGCGGGCTCGGCCAGCTGGACCTGTTCGACGATCCGTTGCACATCCGCGTCCTGGGTCGCGACGTGCAGCAGCGAGTCGACCTCCCAGCCTGCGCGCTCGACCGCTTCAATCGTGGTCGCGTCGGCGATCTTGCCACCGAGCATCGCGGTCTCGACGAACATGATCCGCCGGTTGGGCGGCGTCCACGCACCGGAGCTGGTGAGCTCCTCGACGAACCGGACGGCGCCGCTGCCGTAGTTGATCTCGGTCGGCCCGACCTGGAACACCTGGGAGAGATGGTCGTGGTCGGCCTGCACCCAGCTGGTCAGCTTCTCGAACGTCATCGAGGACAGCACCGGGCAGCCGTAGGCGCCGACGTCGACGAGGTCCTCCGGGCGGAGCGTGTATGCGTAGCCGAGCGTGACCGCGTCCACCTCGGCGGCGATCAGCCGCTGCAGGGAGCGCTGGACCCCGCTCGAGGTGGTGATGTCGGTGTCGATCACGAGCTGCTCGATCGGCCGCCCGGCGACCCCGCCCCGGTCGTTGATCTCGCTCACCGCCAGCCGGGATCCGTTCCAGAGTTCACGCCCCTCCCCCGCCGCGGGGCCGGTGAGCGGCAGTGCCGAGCCGATGATGTACGGGCGCGGGCGGGTGGCGGGACGATGCCTGGCGGCGGCCGGGTTGCGCGTGTTGCGCTGCGATGCGTCGAGCTGCGCGATGGCAAGGCCGCCCAGCCGGTGGGGGCCGCCCGGCACCGGCAATCGAAGCAGCCCGAGCTCGACCGACATCGCGGCCGCGCCGGCCCGCGACGCCTGCCCGAGCTTTCTGAGCACACGCTCGACGTGCGTCATCACGGTGCGGACGCTCACGCCGACCTGCGCGGCGATCTCGGGATTGCTGAGGCCGCCGCCGATCAGGGTGAGGACGTCGAGCTCACGGACGGTCAGCCCGTACGGCGGCTCGGTGGCCTGGACGATCTCGATGGCCGCCGCGGGTGTTGCCTCGACCGGGCGGGGCATGCGCTGGATCCGGACGACGTTCCACGTCTTGTCGCTGTCGTCGATCCAGACGAACTCCGCGCTGGTGAGATCGCATGCGAGCAGGGCCTGCGCGTAGGCGACGAGCTCCTGGTCCTGTTCGAGGAGCCGCCGGCCGCGCCCGTCGTTCAGCTCGGTGATCTCGCCCACCGCGTCGACAAGCGCCGACGGCACAACGGCGAGCTCATCAACCTCGTGGGACTGACCGGACAATCTTCTCCTCCCCCCGGTGCGCGGCCGAGCCATCGTAACCGCTCGGGGTGCTGCGGGGGCTCAGGTGATCGTGGCCCCACCATCGACCGCGACGTTGGCGCCGGTGATGTACGCGGCTTGCGCCGAGAGCAGGAACGCGATCGTGTGGGCGACTTCGTTGGCGGTGCCCAGGCGGTTGAGGGGTACCCGGTCTCTGAGGTATCGGCGCGCTGTCTGTGGGTCGTCGGTGAGCCGAAGCATCGGGGTGTCGATCACGCCCGGGCTGACGGCGTTGACTCGGGTGTGCGGCGCCCACTCGACCGCCATCTGCCGGACGAGCCCGAGCAGTCCGGCCTTGCTGGCGGCGTAGTGGGCGGCCGGCTCGTGGCCGTCGGCGGTGCGCGCGGCCATCGAGGAGACGAACACGAAGCTCGACGGTTGGGCGCTGAGTGTCGTGTGCAGGGCGCGGGCGGTGAGCATCGCGGCGCGGAGGTTGATGGTGAGCGTGCGGTCCCACGCGGCGGTGTCGAGCTCATCGAGTCGCGCGATCTCGTAGATGCCGGCGCAGTGGGCGAGCAGAGTCGGCGGTGTGGTGAGGGCGTTGCTCGCCTGTGCGACTGCGTCGGCGATCTGCTCGGGGTCCGACAGGTCGGCAACGATCGGGGTCGCGTTGATGCGGGCGGCCTCGGCGTGCGTCCGTTCGGAGTCACGGTCGACGATCGCCACTCCGGAGGCCCCCTGGTTCGTGAGGAGGGCGGCGGTGGCCAGGCCGATCCCGGAGGCCCCGCCGGTGACGAGCGCGCTGGCGCCCGCAAACCGCTCGGTCATTTCTGTTCTCGGCGGGTGACGTCGGCGGCGATCTCAGCGCAGGTCCGGATCTGCACGTCCTCGTGGTCCTTGACGAAGGTGATGAAGCTGTCGAGGAACGCCAGCCGACTCGGCCGCCCGATGATCTGCGGGTGCATCGTGAAGATGCAGGCGCCCCCCAGCCGCCGGATCCCCAGGAACTCCTCCTCCCAGATCTGCCGCACCTCCCCCGTGGTCGCGATCTTCTTGTTCCACGTGTCGTTGGCAAACCAGAAGTGCGGCGCGTCATCGAGGATCCATTGCACCGGCAGCTCGACCAGGTTCGAGTTCGGATGGACATACGGCCGGATGTCATCCATGAAGTTCGACGAATACCGCAGCTGCGCGATCGCGAGCAGATCCACCGTATGTGGGCTGAACTCCCACGACGGCGACCGATAGCCGTGGAGGTTCGCTCCGAGGTCCTCCAGGACCTCCCGGGCCTTCGTGAGCTCCTCCCGCTCCTGCTCTTCGGTGAGCGCCTGTGGCGACCGGTGGGTGTAGCCATGCAGCCCGACCTCGTGACCGGCGTTCAGGATCTCCATCACCCGATAGGGATGGCGCTCCCCCACCCGCCCGGGGACGAAGAAGGTCGAGTGGACGTCGTGCGTCTCGAGCAGCTTCAGGATCAGTGGAACCGCGACCTTCGCCCCGTAGGTCCCCTGCGAGAGGACTCCCGGCCGGTGCGCGTTCACCGGGTCCTCGCCGATCCACACCTCCTCGGCGTCGAAATCGAAGGTGAACGCGACATCCATGGTGTGGCGACGCTATCTCGCAACGGCCATCGCGCCCATCGGTGAACTCACGGACTGCGGCGGGCTACCGGTCCACGCTAGGACTGCTCGCACCCATCGACGAGTCGAGTCCTATCGCGATGGGCCTGGTGGCCCGCCTGTCCGGATTCCACCAGCGCCGGCGACGATCGTTAGGCGCGAATCGGGACCGGCCGGACGTCGGCGTCAGGCGAGCGCTCCGACGCGATTGCTGCCGCGAGCGGCGGCTGCGGCCTCGCGGATCCGGCAATAGCGAGGATGGCCCGGCGGTCCTAGAGCTAGCCAGACATCGTCTTCAGCAGGACCCCCCTCCGCCAGCGTCGCGAAGCCCCAGCCCCCGAGAGCCGACGCGTAAAATCTCTCACCGTCATCCCGTCCGCGACCGACAACCACGAATTCGACCTGATCCTTCGTGGCGAGAGGGTCGTGGCGGACGACCGCGAGGGACCGAGCGCGATCGCGATCAGTCAAGGCAGGATCGCCGGAATCTTCCCGCGCCACGCCCAGCTCGACGCGCAAGACGACATCACCGTCGGCGCGGACGCGGTCCTCCTTCCAGGTCTGGTTGACAGTCACGTTCACATCTGTGACCCCGGAACGAATTGGGAGGGCTTCGCCAGCGCAACGGCGGCAGCGGCCGCGGGTGGCATCACGACGCTCATCGATATGCCCATCGACAGCGTCCCCGCCACCGTGGATCTCGACAGCCTCGAGGCTAAGCGTCGTGCGACCGAGGGGCAACTCTACGTCGACCTCGCCATGTGGGGCGGTCTCGCCTCGCACAATCTCGATCAGCTCGGCCCGCTCCTGGGCGCGGGAGTCGTCGGCTTCAAATGCTTCCTCGTCGATCCCGGCTCACCTGACTTCGACGCGGTCGACGACGAGGTGCTCACAGCCGCCCTCGCTGCCACCGCGAGTACCGGCGTCCCGATCATGGTCCATGCCGAGGACTTCGACGGGGCGCCCGACCCACCAAAGACAACTCGACGCTACGCAGACTGGTTAGACTCGCGACCGCCCTCCACCGAGGACCGCGCCGTCAAGCGAGTCATCGAGGCCGCCAGGCGAACAAGTGCTCGAGCCCACATCGCGCACGTGTCAAGCGCGACCAGCTTGCCGCTCCTCAGGGAAGCCCAGGCGTCAGGCGTCGCTGTGACGGGCGAAAGCTGCCCCCACTACCTCACGATCACCGCCGACGAGATCGCCGATGGACAGACCGCGGCCAAGTGCGGCCCCCCGATCAGAGATCACGCCCACCAAGAGGCGCTCTGGGACGCCCTCAGCGCGGGAACACTCAGCGCGATTGTCTCCGACCACTCACCCTGCTCGCCGGACCTGAAGACGCATGACTTTGCGACCGCGTGGCCGGGTGTCTCCTCACTGCAGCTCTCTCTCCCGGTCGTGTGGACGGCGGCGAGGGCGCGCGGCTTCACGCTCACCGACATCGCACGGTGGATGTCGGCCGCGCCCGCAGCTCTCGCCGGCCTGCACCGCAAGGGACGGATTGCCTCCGGCGCCGACGCTGACCTATGCGTCTTTGTGCCGGACGATACGTTTGCCGTCGATCCGTCACAGCTGTGTCACCGTCATCCCGTGACCCCTTACGCAGGCAAGGAACTCAGCGGTGTGGTTCGTGCAACAATGCTGCGGGGCCACTGGATTGATCAATCTCGGACCGGGCGACTCGTGAGCAGGGAGGCATCGTGAGGATCTTGGTTCTCAACGTCAATACCAGCGAGCCCATGACGTCAACGATCGCTGCCGCTTCCCGTCAAGCCGCGTCGCCAGGCACCGAGATCGTTCCTCTCACTCCACGGTTCGGCCCCGAGGCGGTCGATGGGGCGTTCGAGAGCTACGTCTCCGCGACAGCGCTGATGGAACTCGTGCAGCAGTACCCCGACGACTATGACGCGATCGTCCTCGCCGGCTTCGGCGAGCACGGAAAGGATGGTCTGCAGGAACTGACCACGGCACCGGTGATCGAGATCTGCGAGGCCTCCTCCCATATCGCTCACCTGATCGGGCGGACCTACAGCGTCGTGACGACCTTGCAGCGATCGGTCGCGATGATCGAGGACCGGCTCAAGCTCGCGGGCCTCGCCGATCGATGCGCGTCGGTGCGGGCAAGCGGAATGTCAACCGCCGAAGTCGACGCCGACCCTCAGCGCGCTGCCCAGGCCGTGCTCGCGGAGGCCCGCCACGCGGTGGAAAGCGATTTCGCCGAGGTCGTATGTCTCGGCTGTGCCGGCCTGGCCGGCGTCGAGGGCGCGATCCAGGCGGAACTCGGTGTCCCCGTCGTCGACGGCGTCGGCGCCGCGATCCGGCTGGCTGAAGCCCTCGTCGGTCTCGGGCTCTCGACGAGCAAGCGCTGGACTTACGCCCCGCCGGAGCCCAAGAGATTCGTGGGCTGGCCATTCTTGAAGCAGTGACCGACGAAACCAACAGTGCACCCGTCCCCGACGCCGCCGCAGGCGAGTCGGACCTCGCGTCCCGCTGGGTCGGCGGGACGGTCGTCGCGGCCAGTGACGAGTCGTTTGGTGAGAAGGAACACCTGCTTGACCCCTGGCCGTGCGATTGGCGGCCGGGCCGCTTTGGCCCACGGGGAGAGCTCGTCGACGGCTGGGAGACCCGTCGCAGACGGACCGGTCCAGGCGAGGACTGGGCAATCATCCGTCTCGGCACCCCTGGGATCATCACTGCGGTGGACGTCGACACGACCTCATTCACCGGAAACCATCCCGCGACTTGCCGGATCGAGGCGACGGCGCGTGAGGGGTACCCCAGCGAGCAGGAACTCCGTCGTCCGAATACAACCTGGGAGACACTTGTCGACACCACGACGCTCGGAGGCGACGCACACCATCTCCTCGCGGTGCTGGATGAACGGCGGTGGACTCATGTGCGGCTCGTGAACGTGCCCGACGGTGGGGTCGCCCGCCTGCGAGTCCACGGTCATGCGCTCCCCGACCCGAGGCTGGTCGACGGGGTCAGCGCGGACCTCGCGTCCTGGAGTACGGGCGGGTTGGTCGTGGCGAGCAGCAATGACTTCTACAGCTCGGCTCAGGTTGTGAACCGGCCCGACCGAGCACGCAATATGGGCGAGGGTTGGGAGACTCGTCGGCGGCGCAGCGGCGACCGCGACTGGCTCACCATCCGTCTGGGATACGTCGGGACCATCGCGCAGATCGTGATCGACACCTCCTTCTACCGGTACAACGCCTCCGCGTCGGTCGCGCTCCACGGTTCAACCACAAACGGCGAGTGGACGGAGCTGCTCTCCGACACACCGCTCCAGCCGGACACCATCCACCACTTCCAGCCCGCCCCCGTCGGACCGGTCGGGTTTGTCAAGGTTGACGCCTTTCCTGACGGCGGGCTGTCGCGGGTTCGCCTGCTCGGACACGTAGATACAGATGCGCGGGCGGAGGCCGGACGGAGGTGGTGGAACGCCCTCCCTGACCCGCACGCCGCTGAGATCCTCGCGGCGCTCGGGCTACCGACCACCCAGAGGCCCGGTGACTCAGACGCTCCCGAGCGACTGCGGCGGCTGCTCGACGGCCGTCTCTGACCCAGCCAACGCCAGGCTGGGAGCGTCGTTCATCAGCTTGATCGTGTAGGGGTGCTGAGGATTCTCAAACACCGTCTCGACCGACCCGGACTCGACGACTTCGCCCTCGTGTAGTACGACAACCGACTGGGCAATCGTCCGGACGAGGGCGAGATTGTGGGTGATGAACAACAGCGCCAGATCGCGCTCGGCCTGCAGGCGGCGAAGCAGCTCGATGACCGTCGCCTGCACGGACACATCGAGTGCGGAGGTGATCTCGTCACAGACGAGCAGCCGGGGGGACACCACCAGCGCCCGGGCGATAGCCACCCGCTGGCGTTCGCCGCCGGAGAGCTGGTCCGGATAGCGATTGCGGAAGTCGGCACCCAGCGAGACGTCCTCCAGGACCTCGGCCACCCGGTCGTCACGCTCCGAGCGCGACATCGACCCCGCGAAGTGGGCCAGCGGCTGCTCGACGATGGCACCGATCGTCTTGCGCGGATTAAGCGCGGTATACGGGTTCTGGAAGATGTACTGCATCGCCTGTAGGACCGAGCGGTCTCGGCTTTGAGCCACCCGGGCGAGAACATCACCGTTGAACGAGACCTCGCCCGTCCAACTGCCGTGCATGCCAACGGCGCATCGCGCGAACGTGGTCTTGCCAGAGCCTGACCCGCCGACGACGGCGACGCACTCGTCGTGACCCACAGTGACATCTACCCCGTGGAGCACCTCGGTGGAGCCATAGCGAGCGTGCACCCCTGTCGCTTGGAACAGGGTTTGCCGGTCAGACGGCTGCGCCCTCGACACCACCGCGCGGCGGCGCTCCTGCGAGCCGACCGTCACGTCGGTCCGTATACAGCGGGCGACGTGACCGGCCGAGATTGAGACGAGCGGGATCGTGCCCTTGCGACAGGCGTCCTGCGCCAGCGGGCAGCGGGGCGCGAATTCGCATCCGGTTGGTCGTTTGGTGGGATGGGGCGGCTGACCCTCGATGCCCTGGAGGGCCATGGCCCGCTCCGGCGTGGGGACGGCCTGCAACAGCCGCCGGGTGTAGGGATGCGCCGGGTTGCCGAAGACATCGGCGGTTCGCCCTATTTCGACCGCGCGGCCGGCATAGAGCACCATGAGCGAGTCGACCAGGCCGGCCACCACAGCGAGATCGTGAGAGACGTACACAGCGGCCACGCCGTAGGAGCGACTGAGCCGGAGCACGGCGTCAAGCACGTGCCGCTGCGTGGTCACGTCGAGCCCGGTGGTCGGCTCGTCCAACACGATGACACTCGGCTGAAGTGCGAACGCCATCGCCAGGGCGACGCGCTGCTGCTGCCCGCCCGACAGCTGGTGGGGATAGGCGTCGAGGATCTCGGGAGTCGCCCCGAGTCCGGCATCCTCCAGAGTTTCGCGCACTCGAGCGACTGGGTCGCCCAGGCCCTTGGCCGCGACGACATCACGGTGGAACCGCAGAACCTCAGCGAGTTGGGTCCGCACACGCAGCGCGGGGTTCAAGGCCGATCCGGGATCCTGAGGCACATAGGCGACCTCCGCAGCGCGGAGGCGCTGGAGCTGCTTCGCGGACGCCGCCGCCATGTCGGTTCCGTTCACCTGCACCTGGCCGGCGGAGATCTGCAAGCCTCGGCGAGTGTGGCCAAGCAGGCTCAGCGCGATCGTCGTCTTGCCTGAGCCGGACTCCCCGACCAGTCCGAGCAGCTCGCCGCCCTTCACCTGGAAGGAGACGTCATCGACGACATTGATCCTCGTCCCGGCCAGACGCACCTGCAACCGCTGAACGTCGACGCGGACGTTGCCGAGGGCCTTACCGTGTTCGGCGCCGTCACCGCTCACGGTTGCTCCACCACCGCCAACGCATCCGCCAGGGCGCCGCTCTCGGACTCACGGTCGATGCCGATCGTCACCCGCGCCACCGCGTCGGTGAACGTGTTGGCTCCGATCGTCAACAGCGCAATGAGCAGAGCCGGCACGACAACCGCCCACGGGTTGAGCACCAGCCCGGAGCGGTTCTCGTTGATCATCACGCCCCAGTTGGCAGCCGGAGGCGCCTGGCCGAAGCCCAGGAAGGAGAGCCCGGCGATGATCACGATCGAATATGTGAGGCGAAGACCAGTCTCCACCATCACGGGTGTGATCAGGTTCGGCAGGATCTCGTTCACCATGATGCGGCGTCGCTTGACGCCGAGCAGCTCGGTGGCCTTGACGAAGTCGCGCTCCGAGACATCGAGCGCCGCCGAGCGCATCACTCGAGCCACCTGGGGTGCGTGGGAGAAGCCCACGGCCACCACGATCAGCCACAGCTTCGGTCCAACGATGGAGACGAGCAGCAGCGCGAAGACAATCTGTGGGAACGCGAGGATGACGTCGACGGTCCGCATGATCGAGGCATCCCAGCGTCCTTGGAGGTAGGCGGCACCGATTCCCGCGGCGGTGCCCGCGGCGACACCGAGAACGGTCGAGGCGGCAGCCATCAGCAGCAGTACCCAGCCACCGTCCAGGACGCGGGACAGGACATCACGCCCGAGCTCGTCGCCGCCGAACACGGAGCCGCCGGCCGGAGACGAGAACGGTCCCACGATGGTGGCCGTCGGCGAGTGTGGCGCGACGAAGGGCCCAATGACGGCGACTCCCACGACGAACGCCATCAGCGCCAGCCCAACCCGTGCACGAGGCAACCTCGCTGCCTGGCGCAGCACCGTCGTCCACTGGCGCCGACGGGCGGCAGTCGCTCGAGTGCTCACGGTGGCGCTGGCGGAGGTGCTGGACATCACCGCCTACCTCGGAAGCCGACGACGTGGAGTCGCCAGCAGGGCGATCACGTCGGTGACGATGTTCACGAAAACATAGAAGCCGGCGAGAATGAGCACGATCATCTGGATGACCGGCACGTCCCGATTGTTCACCGCACTCACCAGCGCCGCGCCGATGCCCGGGAAGGCGAACACGAACTCGACGACGACGATCCCCCCCGCGAGGTAGAGGAAGGTGAGGCCGAGCACCTGGACCACCGGAGCAAATGCGTTCGGCAGGGCGTGCACGAGCAGCACTCTCCTGGTCGGCAGTCCCTTGAGCCGTGCCATCTCGACGTAGTCCGAGGCCAGCGCCTCGATCGTGGCCGCCCTGGTCATCCGCTGGATGTAGGGGACGATGACGAGCACGAGCGTCGCGACCGGTAGTACGAGCTGCCGCGGCTCGCTCCATGCGTAGGTCCCGGGTGGCACCAGCGACACCGCAGGCAATATCTGCAGGACGACGCTCGCGAACAGAATCACGAGTGAGATCGCCACCACGAATTCCGGCAACGACGTCGCGGCCAGCGCCAGCGTGGAGATGATCTGATCGAACACGGAGTCTCTGTACAGCGCGGTCAGCGCGCCGAGCGCGACCCCAATCAGGCTGCCGATGATGCCCGCGATCGCAACCAGAACGGCCGAGTTGAGCAGCGCCGGTCCGACGGTGCTCCACACGGGCCGGCCGTTGGCCAGGCTCTTCCCCGGGTTGCCACTCAGGACCCCGCCGATCCAGTGCCCGTACTCGTCGAACACCGGACGGTTCAGACCCAGCTGTGCCTCAAGCGCATGCAGGGCGGCCGGCGTCGCCGAGTGCCCAAGGATCGCAACCGCCGCGTTGCCCGGCAGCGCCTCGGTCGCGAGGAAGATCACGATCGACACGATGAACAGCGTGACGATGCCCACGGCCAGTCGCCGCAGCAACAGTGTCCGGACCGGGTGGGCCCGCGACTTCGCGCGTGATCTCGCCTCTTCGAGTGGTTGAGCCGCGACCGACACTCGCTAACTCGCCAGGCTGTAGTCTTCAAAGTTGAAGTTACCGAGCGGCTCGCCGACCTTCCCTTTCTGCCACCCGGAGACCTCGGAGCTGTAGGCGTCAAGACTGTCGACGAAGCAGGGGATGATGTATCCGCCTTCGTTGAAGTCGATATGCATCATCTCGTGGATGATCTCCGTGCGGACGCTCGCACTCTGAGTCTTGTTGGCCTGCTTGTACAGCTCGTTGTACTTTGGGTTGTTGAAGTGGGTCTCCTGGAACGGTGACGTGGGCAGGAAGGTCTGCGCGACCTGGGAGAGGTACGGCGAGTAGTCGTAGTAGATCTGCGCGAACGGCACCTTGGTGTAGTAGTTGGGGCCGAAGAACGAGCCGGGACTCACCTGGTTGATGGCGATGGTGATGCCCGCCTCCTGCGCCTGCTGCTTGAGCACGGTCGCCATATTGATCGCGCTGGAGTTGATGGCCAGCGAGGTATCAAGCGTGACCTTCAGCCCCTTGCTGAACCCTGCCTTGGCCAGCAACCGCTTCGCCTCCGGAATGTCCTGCTCACGCTTGAGCGAGTGATCGTACGCCGGGTCATACGGCGACGTCACGTCTGCGGCCACCGTCCCGAAGCCGTCGAGCGTCGTCGAGATGAACTCCGGCCGGTTCAAGGAGAGACGCAGCGCCTGGCGCACGTTCACGTCGCTGAACGGCGGCCTGTCGACTCGCATCGTGAACGGCTCGATCGCTCCTGTGTGCGAAGGGACCGCCACGATGCCGGGCGTGTTCTGCAGAATCTTCATCTGGGCTCCGGTGAGCTGCCCGGTGCAGTGAATCGCCTTGCTCACCAGGGCGTTCTGAACCGCGGTCGAGTCCTGGAAGTCGATGATCGTCACCGAGTCCAGGTGCGGGAGACCTGACTTCCAGTAGTTGGGGTTGCGCACGAAGACGCTCTGCTGGCCGGGTGTGAAGCTCTGATACATGAACGGGCCGGTCCCGTTGGCCTTGTCGCCCTGCTTCCACCCGGCGGGCGCGATGTAGAGGAAGTACCAGAAGGCGGCAAGCTGATCGGTGAAGCTTCCGAATGGCTCGGTCGCGGGGACCTCCACGGTGTGCTTGTCGAGCGCCCTGATGCCCTTGACGTCGACCGGCGCCAGGACGGCCGCCCCTCCGAGCGGCTTCTTCGGGTTCAGGATCGTCTGAAGCGTGTAGACCACGTCCTCGGCTCCGAAGGGCTTGCCGTCGTGGAAGGTGACTCCCTTTCGCAGTTTGATATGCCAGGTCGACGTCGAGCCGGCGGGAATGATCTCCTCCGCCAGTACGTACTGCAGCTGCGCGTCATTGCTGAGCTGGACGAGCGGTTGGTAGAGCTGCTGGGCCCGGCCCGTGCCGATGGCGGAGATTCCACCATCGAAGGGGTCCAGGGTGTCACTGCTGGAGCCGCCGGTGAGCCCAACTCGAAGGTCACCGCCCTTCCTCACCGGCCCGGTCTTGGTGGTGGCACCGGTCGCCGTCTTTGCAGACGAATTGCTGCTGCTGCCACCACAGGCGTCGATGAGCCCGCCGACGGCGACGGCTGCGCCCGCGGCTCCCATCGACCGCAGAAACGTCCGACGGTCAAGATTGAACTGCCCCAGGTCCCTGTGGGTGCCACCGTCGCGGCCCTTGTCATCGCTCGCAGGATTCATCGTGTGCCCTCTTCTCTCCTCAGGCTGGATTGCCGATCGTGGCGCGATGAATGGTGGCGTAATGCTCTTCAGCTGCCGCCTCGTCGCGAAAGTTGTAACTGCGCTTGCCGTTGCGCCTCATCAGGTGAAGCCCCAGCTGGCTGAGCGGAATTGACGCCAACGCCGGCGTCAATTCCTCCGGGACCCCCTGCGGCAGCGGTAGATGGAGCGCATGCGCGGATGGCGCGCCGTCACTGATCCAGATCGGCTCGGCCTCGATGTAGTTGAGCTCCTCAAGGATCTCCACCGCTCTGTCGTAACCGGCGCCGGTCGGCGCCACGAGAACCACGGGCTCACCCGGCCGAGTGATGAAGTAGTGCTCGTGGGCCCACTCTTCGGTGTTCGTCGCCAGAGCGACCTGCTGCGCGCCCTCGAAGAGCTTCGCGGCTCCGAAGCTGGCGCTGCCCTCATTCGGACCAGCGCCGAGAAACGCGGTAAATCGCGCGCCGACCAGACGGGCTGCCGCCGCCTCGGCGGGCTCGCCCGCGCCGGCGAGCGCCTCGGCCAGGTCCGGAAGTCGTCTGAGCTCGGCTCCGAACAGGTCCCGCGCTGACGCGTCCCCATCCGGATCCTGTGCCCCCAGCGTCGCCGCCAGGGTCAACAGCGTCATCAGCATCGCGGAGTAGGTGCTGGTGCCGGGGGAGAAGCCGAAGGTGGGGATCTCGGCCGACAGGACGAGATCCGCCTCCTGGGCGAGGCGAGATGCCGGCTTTCCCGTGAGCGCGATGACGGGGTGACCAAAGGTCCGAGCCTGCCTGGCGGCCTCGATCGGCCTGCCCGTCTCGCCGGAGAAGGACAGCACCACCACCGCCGTCCCGTCTGAGCAGTACCGCACGCCGTAGCGCGCGAAGTCAAGCGCGTGCTGATATCGCACCCGCAGGCCCGAATGCTTGTTCATCGCCAACTCAGCGGCCTGACAGGCAAACGCCGAATCCCCACAACCGACCAGGACCAGGCTGTGCACGCCTCTCGCTCGCAGTCGGTCGACAACCGGCTGGGCCGCGTCCGCGAGCTCCAAGCGATCACGCAGGACGGCAGGGATCGTCGCGATCTCACGTTCCATGACGTCGCTGTCGTCGCCCGGCGGCGCTGCGCCACTCCGGCTCGATGAGGGTTGACCGTCTCCGTCAACGGCCAGAAGGCCCTCAGCCACCGCCTTGCGGCGGAGGAGGCGCAGTGAGCCACTGGCGCCGATCGCGGCACCGGCGGAGGCTGCGCCTCGCCGTGCTGCCGATACCAATTCCTCACCCATCGCAAGGCCGGCAGCAAGACCACCGCAGAAGGCGTCGCCGGCCCCGGTCATGTCGATCACCGGCACCCGGAGCGCAGGGATGGACGTCAGTCGCTTCTCCCCAGGACCCCGGGACGCGATCACAGCACCGTTTTCGCCGCATTTGACAACGATCGCGGGGACGCCCGCGTCGAGCAGCTCCTCCGCCGCTCGACGAGGATCGTCGTAGCCAACGATCGCGGCAAGCTCGCCGTGACTGGGGACGAACACGTCGACTCGACACCCGAGCGCGATGATCTCGTCCTGAGCCGCCTCGTCTGGCCATTCCTCGTGGGTATCGAGGGTGATCAGTGGGGGGCTGGCGGATTCGCGAAATGAGTCGACGATCAGGACCGCGGCGTGAAACGGCATCGCGGCGACATGGACGACCGGCGGTGTCGTCCATCCGGCCGGGGTGTCCTCCGGTTGCGGAGCCACCTCAAAGCGGCGCTCCCTCGGCGTTCGATAGATCCAATCTCGGCGGCCGTCAGCCTCGTAGATCACCCAGTTGCGGACGGTCGGACCTTCGATCGGCTTCAGACCCCTGAGGTCGAGGCCTGACGCCTCGAGCCGCTCCAGAGCGCTGCGCGGGAAGTCACTGCCGAGCCTGGCCACGGTGCCCACCCGCGTGCCCCACAGGGCCGCCGCGGTGGCCGCGTGGATCGTGTTGCCGCCCGGGGAGGCCATATTGGTCTCGCCGTTGGAGTACACGACATCGTCAATGGTGAGATTGCCGACGACAACCACATCTGGCGTAGCTTGGGTCACTGCGACTTCCTTCTGCGTTGCGCGGCGGCTGGAAAGTGAAGGACCTGACCATCGCGGCGGTGGCTCTCCAGGCTGAAGCGGAAGCGCTCCATGCGATAGAGGACCCGCGAGAACTCAACGGCGGCGTCATCACGGTCATAGGTCACAGAGTCGACGCGGAGGAGCATGGTTCCCGTGGGCACCCCCAACCGAGCTCCCTCGTCGTCGGCGGCATGGACGGACTCGATCGTGCTGTCGGCTCGCACGAGCTCGATGCCGTAGGAGACTTCGAGCGTGCGATAGATGGAGCCGCCTTCCAGCTCCCGGCTTTCGATGCCCGGGACCCTGGACGGATCGAGGTAGGAGGAGAGCAGCGCGGCAGGGCTTGAGTCGAGATAGGCCAAGCGCTGAATCAGAACCAGCCTCTGAGTCCGCCTCGCCAGAGCGTCTGCGATCTCTCGCGGCGATGGCACCAGGCCGCAGTGCAACACGATCAGCTCAGGGCGATCACCCTGATCCGCATGGCTCCCCGTGAAGCTGGACAGGATCGAGAGCTTCTCCTCGAACTTCGGCTGGCGGACGAAGGTGCCGCGGCCGCGATTGCGGTCGAGGTACCCCTCTGCCGCGAGGTCGGCGAATGCCTGGCGAACCGGCGCCAGACTGACTCCCCAGCGCTCAGCCAACTCGCTCTCCGAGTGGACGCGTGTCCCGGGGGCGAGCCGCCCCTCGGCGATCTCCTGGCGGACCAGATCATGGATCTGCCGGTGGAGCGGCAGGAACGATCCTCGGTTGACCGCAAGGGAGCTGAGCCAACGCTCGTCGCCGAGCTGTTCTTCTTCATTCACACGGTCGTCAGGCATTGATGACGCCACCAGTCACGCCCATCGCATTCCCATCGCTCCCTGGAGGCCATAATAACGGATCATTATGTCTTTGTACAGATCCAGGCTATGCGCGCGCCAACCGCGAGGCTTTGGTGGCATCGATGTGGCCCGCAAACTCTGTACCGGTGCGGATCGAGGTGGCGACGATCGCGCCGTCGGCGCCTTGACGGACGCTGCGAATGTTCTGCTCGGTCACGCGGCCGCCGATCAGAACCGGGATGCTCGGGCCGAGCGCCGCCTTCAACTCCGCGATCACCTCCAGTGCCTCTGGTGCCCCGTCATCACTCGTGAAGATGACGCCGTCCGCGCCGCCGAACCTGACGTGCTGGCGCGCCTCCTGCGCGGGATCGACAAAGCCGAGGCTGACGCTCGTCACCTCGTGGACATCCGCGAATACGTTGATGTGGACCGGGAGTCTGCTCCGGAGAGCCGCGACCTGCGCGACGCACGCCTCGGTAAGACCCGCCGTGGTCACCGCCGCCCCGGTCAGGACCTTGATGCGGACGAACGTCGCCCCGATCGCATAGCTGATCGCGACCGCAGCCGCGCCGTCGTTGTGCGCGACACAGACTCCGAGCGGTAGGTCACAGCGCGCCCGCACGCCGGCGCCCACCACCGCCATCGCAGCAACGGTTTCGATTGCCGCGTGCGGTAATTCCGGTACGTCTGTGGCGTTCTGCAGCAGGGCGGCATCGAACCCTGCATCAAGCAGCGTCTGCGCATCACGAGCAGCGCCGTCGACGATCTGCTCCATCGGCGCGCCGGCGTAGTTCGCCGCGCCTGGCATCGGCGGGAGGTACAGAACTCCGATCAGATTGAAGGACGAGGTGTCCACGTCAGGCGAAGCAGCGTCGGCTCATGGCGGCTCGCCGATGGCCCGTGAGGTGCGTCGCGCCCCGCGACGCGCCGTCATCGATCCTGAGAGGCATCAGAATGACAACATTATAACCTTATGACTCCTTGACCAAGAGCTGCCGCGCCCTGGGCGGCACCGCCGTGCTGAGCTTCCATCGCAAGGCGTTCACCCGTGCGGCAAGCCGAGCCACGGGGAGCTAGAGCTAGTCGACCCCGACCTCGCCGGGCACCGGAGCGTGCTCCGTCACCTCCGCGGCGTCGATCGCCTCGAAGCGCATGTGCCGGATGCGGGCGAAATACCAGACCACCGCAATCCCCAGCACCACCAGGAATCCGACCGCGGCCTTGTGACCGACGGCCGGGATCGTCAGCGCGGCGATCGCCACCACCAGCCAGGTGAGCGCCGCGAAGGCGACCGGCCGGTGCCAGCGCCCCAGCGAGAACCCGTTGGCGTCGAGCGCCGGCAACCGCTTGAGGTTGACCAGCCCGGCAATGATCACAAGTCCGTAGCCGACGTAGATCGCCACCGATGACACGCTGGTGATCACCGCCTCCGCCTTGGCGACAAGGGTGAACAGGATCGCGATGACCGACACCACGATGATCGCGGCATAGGGGCTCTGGCTGCGCTTCGTCACCCGCGTGAGAACCGCACCTGCGGGGAGCATGTCGTCGCGGGCGAGCGCGAACATCTGGCGCGCCGGGGTCGCGGTGTTCATCAGCGTGCAGGCGAAGATCGAGATGAACACCATGATCATCGCGAGGTGGGTGAGGAACGACCCCAGATAGTGCTGCATGATCACCAGCAGCGGGGTGCTGCTGTGAAGCACCGCGGGAAGGTTCGGGATGGCGAGCGTGAAGCCAAGGATCACGAAGAAGCCGAGGACGGCCGAGATCACGACCGAGTAGATGATCGCCTTCGGGACGTTGCGGACGGCACCCTTGGTCTCCTCGGAGAGGTCGGCCGCGCATTCGAAGCCGATCAGGGTGTAGGCACCCATGAGGATCGAGGCCGCAAAGCCTCCGAACGCCGTGTGTCCCACATGGCCGCCGGTGATACCGGTGCTCGAGCCCAGGCTGACGTGCGTGTGCCCGTGGACGAGCGAATAGATCAGGAAGCCGATCCCAAGCAGCGTGATGCCGATGATCTCGGTCACCACGGAGACGTTGTTCACATGACTGGCCAGCTTCATGCCGACGATGTTGATCGTCGCGACAGCGGCGATCAGGATGATCGTGGTGATGACGATCGTCCGTGTGCTGGTGCCGATGTTGAAGTACGGCGCGAAGTAGGCGGCGAACGCGTAGGCAACACCGGCGTATCCGGCCATATAGCCGGCCAGCGTGAACCAGCCGGAGAACCAGCCGTAGCGGGGACCCATCAGCCGCGAGCCCCAGTTGTACATCGCGCCGGCGAGCGGCACCCTGACGGCCATCTGTGCGAGACACAGGGCGACGAGGATCTGACCCACGCCGACAAGGAGCCACGTCCAGATGAACCGCGGTCCGCCCTGCGCGATGCCGAATGAGTAGTTGCCGAAGATGCCGGTGGTGATGGAGACGAACGAGAACGAGAGGGCGAAGCTCGAGAACGCGCCCATCGTCCGGTTGAGGGTCTGGCTGTACCCGAACCGGGCGAGCATTTCACTGTCCGACTCATGGCCCGTCTCGGCAGGCCGCGATGTGTCGACTGACATTGAGGGTCCCTTCCGTTTCTGGGTGGGGGCTAGTAGTCGATCGCTTCGATCAGGGGCGAGGGTTCGTCCATCAGCGCCCAGAAGCGGTCACGGATCTGGGTGGTGAGCGGCCCGGGGTCACCGGCGCCGATCCTCTCCCCGTCGAGTGACACGATCGGCGTGACCCCACCCGCGGTGGTCACGGCCATCAACTCGTCCGCCTGATAGAGCTCACGGCTGGTGATGTCGCGCAGCGATGCGTCGATGCCCATCGTCTCCGCGATCTCCAGCACCGTCCTGCGGGTGATGCCCGGCAGCGCATTGCGCGACGGCGATGCCAGTGCACCGTCCTTGACCACCACGACGTTGAACCCGGGACCTTCGGCCACGCAGTTGTCGGCGTCGAGCAGGATCGCCGAGCGCGCGCCCCGGTCCTGGGCCTCGAAGCTCGCTGCGGTCAGGTCGCCCCACTGATAGTTCTTCACGGTCGGATCGACGGTGGCGCGGCTGGCACGCCGCACGTGGCGGGGAACGATCACGGTGGTCCCGAAGATCTGCTCCTCGGGTGGAAACGCCCACACGTACGGGATCGCGTAGACGTACAACTGGTGCGTGAGCTTGCTGACGTCACGCTCGCCCTGCCGCTGCCCGAACCCCCGGGTGATGGTGAGGTTGAGGAACGATTCGCGCAGCTGGGAGAGGCTCACGCAGCGCTTGGCGATCTCGGCGAGTTCCTGCTTGGAGATCCCGGGGTCAAGACGGAGCTGGCGCGCCCCGTCGAGCAGCCGGTCGAGATGGTCGTTGAGACGAAACACGTTCCCGTGCCACACGTGGGCGACCGTGTAGGTGAGATCGGAGTGGCCGAACCCGGTGTCGAAGATCGAGATCCTCGCCTGCGCCGCCGGGACGTACTCACCCTCGATCCAGGCCGTTCCGCCGGCGAGCGGGCTGGAGGTATCGAGCTCGTAGTCGCTGTACCGGATGGCCGACCCAGCCGGGGTGTCCTGCCGAATCGCTCCGGGCTCGACCGCGACGAGGTTGCTGTTCGCGCTCATATGCAGGTCCTTTCAAGGGGAGAACGGTGTGGCCTCACGAGCAGGCCCCCTAGGCGGCGGTCAGCGAGGACTCGCCGACCACGCGCTCAGCCGCACGCGTCACCCGGGACACGATCTCGGCCAGGATCTCGTCGGTGTGGGCGACCGACACGGTGAGATCGGTGTGGAAGTAGACGCCTTCGTCCAGGCAGGCGGTGAAAAGGCGCTTGGCCAGCGACCGGTCGACGCGCCTACGGACGTCGGCGCAGCTGAGGATCGGCTCATCGGTGCCGACGTAGATGCCGTAGCCGCAGCCCGCGCTCTGCACGCGCGCGGCCATCCCGGAAGCGCGCAGCGCGGACTCGAGATCGGTGGCGAACCCCTGGGTTCGCGCCGTGAGCGTCTCGTAGAAGCCCGGCTGCTCGAGGAGGTCAAGCGTTGCCCGGGCGGCCGCCAGCCCGGGGATATTGCCCGCGTGGGTCCCGCCCTGCAGCGCGCCCTGGGGCAGCGGCGCTGCCATCACGGCCATCACGTCCTCCCTGCCCGCGATCACCGACAGCGGGAAGCTCGAGGCCACCGCCTTGGACCACACCGTGATGTCGGGGCTGCCGCCGAACGTTCCGGTGGCGCCGCCCAGCCCCGTCTTGAAGCCCGAGAGAACCTCGTCGAACACCAGCAGCACGCCATGCTCGGCGCTCAACCGGCTGGCCGTGTCGAGGTACCCCTCCGCGGGGGCGATGCAGCCGTTGTTGAGATCGAGCGGCACCATCAGCACCGCAGCCACCCGGCCTTCGAACGCCGACAGCGCGCTCTGGAGCGCGGCCGGGTCGTTCCAGGGGACGGGGAGGATCGAGTCCGCGCTCAGCTCAGGGATTCCGCTGCAGGAGCGGATCCGCTGCGAAGGACGGCCGCCGGGGTTCCCGGGATCGCTCGACGCGGCCGTCGAGTTGACCATCGCGTAGTCGCTTGAGCCGTTGTAGTGACCGTCGATCTTGATCACGATGTCGCGGCCGGTGTAGGCGCGACACATGCGCACGGCGGTGGCGACCGCTTCGGTTCCCGTCGAGCAGAAGCGGATCCGTTCGGCACCGGGGAGGATCCGGCCAAGCCGCTCGGCGACCGCCGCCGCCAGGCCGGTCTCGTAGCCCAGCAGCACTCCGGCCTCGAGCTCGCGCTGCACGGCCCCGAGCACCGCCGGCTCACCGTGGCCCAGGACGGTGCTGCCGTGGGCCATGAACGTGTCGAGCAGCGTGCGCCCGTCGGTCAGCTCGAGGCTCGCCCCGGATGCACGGCGGACCTCGATGTACCGCCCGGTGTAGGGATTGGTGCGAAAGCTCGATGAGATGCCGCCGAGCAGCACCGGCGTGGCGTCGTGCGAAATCATTCGTCCTCCGTTCAGGGACGTGAGGTGTCCGTCGTCTCTCCCCGATCGAGTGCCGCCGGACCGCGGCGTCTCGATGAGTGGTGCGGGAACTTAGAGCGACCCGCCGAAAGAGAGAAATCAGAATGGAGGCGGGATTGATTGCCGTCGGCGATCAGTCGCGCAGACGGCGTCCCGGGCGTCGATTCGCGCTAGGCGGCGACGGAAGCGCTGGCGAGGGCCCAGTGGGCCGCATCGAGGAACGGCTGGAGCGCGGGATGCTGCGAACCTTCCGGCCAGGCGAGCGCGATCTCGCACGGTGGCAGATCCTCGATCGGCACGAAACAGACGCCGGGCCGGCGGTAGTACCGCTCGGTGGTCGCCGAGGTGACGACGATGCCGCGACCGGCCGCGACAGCCTGCAGCTCCGCGTCGCACGTCGCCACCTCGAGGGAGACGTTGGGCTGCTCACCGTCTCGGTACTCAGGCAGGAGCCAGTAGTCGCGCCACACGCCCGGAGTGGGCGAGGCGATGAGTGGCTCGGGGAGGATCTCGGGGATGCTCACGGATTGGCGGCCGGCGAAGCGGTGCGAGCTCGCGACGCAGAGGACGCGCGGCTCCGTGAACAGGGTCTCCAGCCGCAGGCCCTCGCAGTCGACGGGTGGCCGCAGGAACGCGACGTCGGTCGCACCGTTGTTCAGCCCGGCCTCGGGGGCCGCGAAGTCGAACTCCATGAGTGTCACCGACACCTCGGGGCAGATGCGCTCGAACTCGCGCAGCACCTGGGGCAGGAAGTCCAGCCCGGTCGTGACCTCGTAGCCGATGATCAGCTCCCCCGCCTGGCCTCGGCCGACCTGCGAGGCGCGGATCATCACCGCGTCCAGGGCCGCCACCGCGGCGCGTGCGTCCGCCAGCAAGGCGCGGCCCGCGGCGGTGAGCACGACCCGCCGCGTCGAGCGCTCGAACAGCTGGACGCCAACGCTCAGCTCCAGCTGGCGAAGCGTCTGGCTGAGTGTCGGCTGGGCGACATGCAGGCGCGCCGCGGCCCGGTGGAAGTGCAGCTCGTCCGCGAGCGTGACGAACGCGCGCAGGTGCCTGTACTCCAAGCTTCTCAGCACGCCGCCCATCGTCGCAGGCGTGCAACCGCGTGGCAAACGGGCGCTCAGTCGCGCCGGTGGGCGACCACGAACGTCCGCTTGAACGGGAATGCGGTGCCGTAGGACCGGCGCGGATAGGAGTCGCGCAGCAGCGCCCCGTATTCCGCGCTGAACCGCGACGCGTCCTGCGCGGAGAGCGCCGCCAGGGCGGGTCGCAGGCCGGTGCCGCGCACCCACTCGAGTACCGGATCCTCGCCCTGCAGCACGTGCACGTACTCCGTCTGCCAGGCGTCGACGTCGAAGCCGGCCTCGCTCAGCAGGTCCAGATACTCAAGCGGCCGGGCGGTGGAGAGCGCGCCACGCAGCACACCGCCGAGACGGTCGCGCCACCGCTCGGACTCCGCGAGCTCCCGCATCAACACGTGCGACGGGGCGTCGAAATTCGCCGGAACCTGGAAGGCGAGCCAGCCACCGGGGTTCAGCTCCGCGGCCCAGCGGACGATCAGTTCCCGGTGGGTCGGGACCCACTGGAGCGCGGCATTGGAGACGAGCACGTCGACCCCCTGCGCGGAGAACTCCTCAGCCGCACCGACCGTGAACTGGACCGCTCCGCCGCCCGGCGCGCGCTCGATCATCTCCGCCGAGGAATCGATCCCGCGCACGAGCGCCTCGGGCCAGCGATCGGCGAGCGCCGTCGTCAGCTCACCCGAGCCGCAGCCGAGATCGACGACATCCTGCGGCGCGGCGCAGTCGACGCGGGCGACGAGCTCGAAGAACGGCCGGCTGCGCTCTCCGGCATAGCGGCCGTACTGGATCGGATCCCAGCGCACGGCGGCAACCCTACGCGGTCGGGGATTCCGGGGCGCCTCGCTATGGCGCCCCGCGGCGGCTGCCTGACCCCGCCGTACACTGGAGCCATATGCCGGGAATCGTCGTCGTCGGCGCCCAGTGGGGCGACGAAGGGAAGGGCAAGGTCACCGACATGCTCGCTGAGCGTGCCGACGCGGTCGTGCGCTTCCAGGGCGGAAATAACGCCGGCCACACGATCGTGCGCGGCGACGAGGTGTTCAAGCTGCACCTGATGCCGAGCGGGATCCTCTATCCCGACAAGCTGTGCGTGATCGGCAACGGGACGGTGATCGACCCGAAGGTGCTCGTCGACGAGCTCGACGGCCTGCGCCACCGCAGGATCGACACCCGCTCGCTGCGGATCTCGGCCAACGCGCACCTGATCATGCCGTACCACATGCTGCTCGACACCGCGGGCGAGACCAAGCTCGGCAGGCTGCAGATCGGCACCACCCGCCGGGGGATCGGGCCGTGCTACGCCGACAAGGCGGCCCGCCTCGGGATCCGCGTCCAGGACCTGCTCGACGAGAAGATCCTGAAGAAGAAGATCGTCGCCGCGATGGAGCCCAAGCGGCTGTCGCTGCGCCCGTACGCCAAGGACCCCGCGCTCGATCTGCAGTCGATGACCGAGGAATACCTCACCTTCGGTCACGTGCTCGAGCCGTTCATCGCCGACACCTCGCACCTGGTGCTCGACTGCCTGGACAACGACCAGCTCGTCGTGTTCGAGGGCGCGCAGGGAGCGCTGCTCGACATCGACCACGGCACATATCCGTTCGTCACCTCCTCCAACCCGGTGGCGGGTGCGGCGTGCACCGGCGCCGGCGTCGGCCCGAAGGACATCGACGAGGTGTGGGGCGTGGCCAAGGCCTACGCGACCCGTGTCGGCTCCGGCCCGTTCCCGACCGAGCTGGAGGACGAGCTCGGCGACCAGATCCGCGAGGCGGGGGGCGAGTTCGGCACGACCACCGGGCGGCCGCGGCGCGTCGGGTGGATCGACCTGGTGGCGCTGCGCTATGCGGCGCGGCTGAACTCGCTCACTGCGCTCGCGATCACGAAGCTCGACGTGCTCTCCGGCTTGGACACCCTGCGCCTGTGCACGAGCTATCGCAGCGAGGAGGGCGCCGAGCTCCCGCGCTTCCCGTTCCACCAGACGGTGCTGCACCACGCCTCGCCGGAGTACCAGGATCTGCCCGGCTGGACCGAGGACATCACCTCCGCGCGCTCCGAGGACGATCTGCCCGAGACGGCGCGGGAGTACCTGCGCCGCATCGCGGAGTACGTCGGCGTCCCGATCGTGCTGATCGGCGTCGGCCCCGGCCGCGACCAGGTGATCTGGACCGAGGCCGCGGAGGGCTCCGTGGTCCGCAGCGTCACGGTCTGAGCGGCGACGCCCAGCGGCCTCAGCGCCAGCGCTCGAGCAGGTCCGCGTCCGGGACCTCGCGCACGACCCGGGCGGGCACGCCCATCACGACCGCGCGAGGCGCGACGTCCCGGGTGAGGACCGCCCCCGCGGCCACAAACGCCTCCTCACCCACCTCGACGCCCGGCGTGAGGACCACGCCCCCGCCGATCCGGCAGGCGCGGCGCAGGACCGGGCCGCGCAGCCGCTCGCCCGCCGGGTGGCGGCTCATCGTGTCGTCATTGGTGCTCGTCACGCCCGGGCCGATGAACACGTCGTCCTCGACGAGCCCCTCGGCGGTGAGGTAGACGAGCGTCTGGATCGCGACGCGCTCGCCGACGTGGGTGGCGAAGTCGACCGTCGAGCCGCGGCCGACCACGGTGCGCTCGCCGATCACGACGCGCTCGCGCACCTGCGCCTGGTCGCCGATGATCACGCGGGGGCCGAGCGACGCGCCCGCATAGACGACCGCGCCGCAGCAGATCGTGGCGCCGGCGCCGACCGTGAGCGGGCCGAGCCCACCCGCTCGGGCCGCGCTCGAGCCCGGGCGCAGCCGCGGACGCTTGCCCAGCACCGCGCCGGCCTCCACCAGGCAGCCCTCGGCGAGCTCGACGCCGCCGTGGACCACGGCACCCGGCTCCACCACGACGTCGGCCGCCAGACGGGCGTCGGGTGAGACGAACGCCCCGCCCGGCACCGGCTCGGGCGGGCGCAGCGAGTGCGGCAGATCAGACACGGCCGACGCGGGACTCGTCGAGCGAGCGCTGCAGCGCCTCGAGCACGCGCACGACGCGCAGGCCGCTGGCGCCGTCCGAGCGCGGCGTCGTGCCCTCCCGGACCGACTGCACGAAGTGCTCGCACTCGACGCGCAGCGGCTCGACGTTGGCGATCTGCGGTGAGAACGATCCCCCGCTGCGGGTGATGTACTCGCCGTAGGTCCGGGAGTCCTCGTCGAAGCCCTTGTCGTAGACGGTGAGCTTGCGCTCGACCGCCATGTCGTCAAACGTCGCCATCCGCTTGGACCCGACGACGGTGAAGCGCCGCTCCTTGTGCGGGTCCAGCCAGGACAGGTGCAGGTGGGCGACGAGCCCGGAGGCGAAACGCAGGAAGCAGAACACGACGTCCTCCACCCCGTCACGCACATAGGAGGCGCCGTGCGCGGAGATCTCGACCGGATCCCCCTCGGCGAGCGTCAGCACGACCGAAACGTCGTGGGCGCCGAGCGACCACAGCGCGTTCTCGTCGGCCCGGAGCTTCCCGAGGTTCAGGCGGTTGCCGTAGATGTAGAAGATCTCGTCCCCGAGCTCGCCGGAGTCCGAGAGCTCCTTGAGCGCGCGCAGGCCGGGGTGGTACTCCAGCAGGTGACCGACCATCAGCGTCCGCCCGCTACGGGCGGCCGCGTCCACCGCGCGCTCAGCGTCGGCGACGGTCGTCGCCAGCGGCTTCTCGACGAAGCAGTGCTTGCCCGCTTCCAGCACCCGCACCGCAAGATCTGCGTGGGTCGGCACCGGGGTGGCGAGCACGACAGCGTCCAGCTCGGGATCGTCCAGCAGATCGTCAAGCTCCGCCGTCGCCCGCGCCGACGGGTGGGCGCGCGCGAGCTTCTCGCGTACAGCGTCGTTCTCGTCGCACAGCCAGGTGAGCTCGCAGCCCGCGATCGCGGCGAAGTTACGGGCGAGGTTGGGACCCCAGTAGCCGAGGCCGGCCACACCAAGGCGGATCGTGCGGTCGCTCATCGCCGCCGGAGTCTAGGCGGGGCGCAGGTCAGCCCGTGAACGCCTCGAGCGCCGCCAGCACACGCTCGCCCGCATCGCCCTCGCCGTACAGCGAGGGGTGAGTGACGGGGATCGGCGCGGCGAGCGCGTGCCGCGCCGCCTCCGCGTCGAGCCCGACGAGCGTGTTCCAGCCGGTCTGAACGGTCTCGGTCCATTCGGTGCGCTCGCGCATGGTGATGCATGGGACGCGCGCCAGGTAGGCCTCCTTCTGCAGGCCGCCGGAGTCGGTGAGCGCGGCGCGGGCGTTGCAGAGCAGCGCGGTGAGCTCGACGTAGCCGAGCGGCTCGCAGATCGTCACCGACGGGCACTCGTCCAGCCGCGCGCGCAGGCCGAACTCCGACAGCCGAGCCGCGGTCCGCGGATGCAGCGCCAGCAGCACCGGCGCGCCGATCGTGCACAGCAGCTCCACCAGCTCGCCGAGCTGCCCAGCGGTGTCGACGTTGCCGGCGCGGTGGGCGGTGGCGAGCAGATACGCCCTGGGCTCCATGCCGTGGGCGCGCACGAGATCGAGCCGGTCCCGGGCGCGCGGCTGGACGGCGAGCGCGACGTCGACCATCACGTCGCCAACCACCTCGACGCGGGCGGCTGGAGGCCGGATCCCCTCCCGCTCCAGGTTCTCGGCGGCCGACGCCGAGGAGCAGAGCAACAGCCCGGAGGCGTGGTCGCAGAGCACACGGTTGAGCTCCTCGGGCATGGTCGTGTCGTAGGAGCGCATCCCGGCCTCGACGTGGGCGACCGCCACACCGCACTGGGCGCCGCAGAGCGCGCCCGCCAGCGTCGAGTTGGTGTCGCCATAGACGAGCACGAGGTCCGGCGCCGCCGCTCGCAGCACGGGCTCGAGCGCCTCGAGCATCCGCGCGGTCTGCGAGGCCGCGGAGCCGAGCGCGACCCCGAGCTCGCGGTCGGGCGCCGGGATCCCCAGCTCCGAGAAGAAGATCGCCGAGAGCCGATCGTCGAAGTGCTGACCGGTGTGGACGAGGATCTCCTCATGGCGCCGGCGCAGCAGCGGGGAGACGGCTGCCGCCTTGACGAACTGCGGCCGGTTGCCAATGACTGTGAGGACCTTCACCCGCGGGCCAGGCGCTCGCGCACCCGAGCCATCACGAGCTCGGCGGTGCGCTCGGTGACCGGCGAGGGCCCCGCGTACTCGTGGTCGTCGACCGCCGCCACCGGATGGACCTCACGGGTGGTGGAGGCGACGAACACCTCCTCGGCCGCGTAGAGCTGCTCGAGCGTGATCGAGCGCTCGGTCACCTCGCAGACGTCGATCACCATCGCACGGGTGATCGAGGCGAGGATGTGCTCGCTCAGCGGGGTTGTGGCGAGCTCGCCGTCCGAGACCCAGAAGATGGCGCGGGTCGGCGCCTCGAGCACCCGTCCGTGGGGGGTGACGAGGATCGCGTCGTCGAACCCGGCCTCCTTGGCGAGCCGGGTGGCGAGCATGTTCGCCGCGTAGGAGAGCGACTTGACGCCGTCGAGGATCCGGGTCGGGGCGTACATCGTCGACAGCAGCCGGATGCGCTCGGGGGACTCCAGCAGCTTCTCGGTGATGAGCACCCGCCGACCTCCGCGGGTCACGATCAACCGCAGCAGCTTGTGATCCTCGGCGTGGGCGGAGTCGGCCGAAGCCTCGGCCAGAAGCCGATGGGCGTCGGCGCGCAGCGCCTCCAGATCGATCGGCAGCCTCAGGTTGGCGCCGGAGCGCTCCATGCGGGCGAGGTGCTCGTCCATCGCGAACGCGACCCCGTCGTAGACCCGCACGACCTCGAATGCGCCGTCGCCGCGCACGAAGCCCTCGTCGGTCGCCGGGATCATCGCCTCGGAGGCGAGCATGATCTCGCCGTCGAGCGAGGCGAGCGAATGGGGGCCGCTCGGGCTCACCGAGACGCTCCCGCGAGCGGCCCGCCGCGGCTCGCGGACAGATCCCCGGACGCCCAGATCCCCGCGAGCCGAACGAGCATCGCCGCCGCGGCGGACATCTCCTGCAGCGAGGCCCACTCGCGCGGCGAGTGGAACTCGTGGCCTCCGGTGAACAGGTTCGGGGTGGGCAGCCCGCGCTCGGTGAGGATCGACCCGTCGGTGCCGCCGCGGATCGCCTCCTTGACCGGCTCCAGACCCTCCGCGCGGATGGCGGCCTCGCCGGCTGCGACGACGTCCGGTACGCGATCCAGCGCCTCACGCATGTTGCGGTACTGCTCGCGGATCTCGACCTCGACGCGCGCTCGGGGCTCGCGCGCCGCCACTTCCTCGGCGGTTCGGCGCAGCAGCTCCGCGTGCCCACGCAGCCCCGCTTCGTCGAAGTCGCGCAGGATGAAGACGACGCTGGCCCGCCCCGCGGAGCCGGTGATCTCGAACGGGTGCAGGAACCCCTCGCGGCCGGAGGTCGTCTCGGGCGTGAGGCGATCGGAGGGCAGCGCGGCGACGATCTCAGCGGCGATCCGCAGTGCATTGACCATCTTGCCGGTCGCGGTACCGGGGTGGATGTCGACCCCGGTGACGGTGAGCGTCGCCTCGTCGGCGGAGAACGTCTCGTCCTGGAGCCCGCCGATGTCCGAGCCGTCGAGCGTGTAGGCGCAGTCGGCGCCGAACTGTTCCAGGGAGACGCGGTGCCCGCCCTGCCCGACCTCTTCGTCGGGGGTGAAGGCGACGCGGATCGTGGGCCGCGGGAGCTCGGGATGCGCGGCGAGATGCGCGACCGCGGTCACGATCTCGGCGACGCCTGCCTTGTCGTCGGCGCCCAGCAGCGTGTCGCCGCTGGAGGTGATCACATCATGTCCGACCGCTCCGCGCAGCGCCTGCATCGTCTCGGGGTCCAGACGGGTGGAGCCCTTGGGCAACTCGATCACCGAGCCGTCGTAGCCACGATGGACGATCGGCTCAACGCCCTTTCCCGGGGCGTCAGGGCTCGTGTCCATGTGCGCGATCAGCCCGATCACCGGACCGGGTGGGTGGGATCCGTTCTCATCGCCGGGCAGCGTGGCCATGACGACGCCCTGATCGTCGAGTGCCGCGTCCTCGAGGCCCGCCTGGCGGAGGTCCTCGACGAGCAGGCGGGCGAGCTCGAGCTGGTTGTCGGACGACGGCACGCGGTCGAGTGCGTGCGCCCGATCGGACTGTGTATCGACGCGGACATAGCGCGTGAAGCGGTCGAGCAGCGGCTCGGAGAGCTCCTCGGCGAGCTCGGAAGTGAACGTTCCATCCATCGGCGCAGTTTGACACGGCGCGGACCTGAGCCTGGTTCGGGCGTCGCGACCCGGGTAGCCAAACGCCATGAATCCTGTACGTGCACGAGGTGCCTCCCCTCGTCAAGCCGCTTCCGCCGGCCGACGGTCCACGTCCGCCCACGGCCGTCTCCACGGCCTCGCCGGCCGCGCCGCGACCGAGCTCGCTCGCATGCGCCCCACCGCCCACCGCCGGGCACGGCGCTCGCGTTCTGAGAGAGTCATCGACCGGATCAAGCACCTCGTCTGATGGCCGGCGCCGCCGCGCCCGCCGCGCCTCGGCGCCGGGCACGACTGCGGCGCTCGGACTGCTCGGGCCCGGGCCTCACCCGCGTCCGCCGCGGGCGGGGCTTCAGTTATGCCGACTCCGATGGGCATGCGGTCCGTGATCCGGACGAGCTGCTGCGCCTGAAGCAGCTCGCAATCCCGCCCGCGTGGCAGGAGGTGTGGATCTGCAGCGACCCGCTCGGGCATCTCCAGGCCACCGGCATCGACGCAGCCGGGCGTAAGCAGTACCTCTATCACCCGCGCTGGCGCGAGCAGCGCGACCGCCAGAAGTTCGATCACATGCTCGACTTCGCCGAGCGTCTGCCGACGCTCCGGCGGCGCGTCCTGCGCACCTTGCGCGGCTCGGAGGAGCTCGACCGCGAGCGCGTGCTCGCGTGTGCGGTGCGACTGCTCGACGTCGGCCTGTTCCGAATCGGCACCGAGGAGTACGCCGAGGAGGGGGGTGGGCTGGGCCTGGCCACCCTCACCAGGGCGAATGTCACCCTGCGCGACGGCGAGGTCGTCTTCGACTACGTCGGCAAGAGCGGGCAGCGCCAGCAGCAGGCGGTCCAGGACGAGCTGTCCGGAGCGGTCATCCGAGCACTCAAGCGGCGCCGCGGCGGCGGTGACGAACTGCTCGCCTACCGTCACGGACGGCGATGGCACGACGTGCGCTCCGAGCAGATCAGCGACTACCTCAAGGAGCACGTCGGCGAGGAGTTCAGCGCCAAGGACTTCCGGACGTGGAACGCGACGGTGCTGGCAGCGGTCTCGCTGGCCGTCGACGGACGCCAGGCGACGACCAAGCGCGCCCGCAAGCGAGCGATCGATGGCGCCGTACGCGGCGTCTCGGAGGTGCTCGGCAACACGCCGGCGATCGCCCGACGCTCCTACATCGACCCTCGCGTGTTCGATCGCTACCAGTCGGGCTGGACGATCGGTGGCGAGGTCGACCGCGCCGGCCGGCTGAAGGGCCCTGACGACCGTCGCCGGGCGCGGCTCGAGGCCGCGGTGCTCGATCTGCTGCACGACGACCGCGCCAGCCCCGCCGTGGCGCATGACACCCCCGTGCCGAGCGGTGGCAGGGGCCGCGGGCGCTGAACGGGGCGCCCCGGAGCTCGTCCGTGCGTGCGCACACCTTGCGCACGGGACCCGCACGGTGGTAGAAACGAGGTTGTCTGCGACGACCAAAGGGAGGTCGGCAATGGAGGAGGCCCCTGCGCCCATTGCGACCGTTGGCTCTGATGAGCTGTTCACACGCTGGCATACACAGCGCGATGTCCGCGCGCGCGATCGGCTGATCGAGCGGTTCCTGCCGCTCGCTCGAAAGCTCGCGCGCCGATATTCGGGCTCCTCGGAGCCCTACGACGATCTCGTGCAGGTCGCCTCGCTCGGGCTCGTGAAGGCGGTGGAGCGATTCGACCCGACCCGCGGGTTCGCATTCACCTCGTTCGCGGTACCGACGATCGTCGGCGAGCTCAAGCGCTACTTCCGCGACACGGCGTGGGCGCTGCACGTCGACCGCTCGGCCCAGGAGCGGGCCCGGAGGATCACCGAGGCGCGGCGGGAGGTCGGCGTGCACCAACGTCGCTCCCCGACGGTCCCGGAGCTCGCCGTGTACCTGGAGTGCAGCGAGGAAGAGGTGCTCGATGGCCTGCAGATCGCCGAGGCGTTCGACACCGTCTCGCTCGACGCGCCCCGCAGCGGCTCCGACGGAGAGGCCGAGCGGCGCCTGGACATGCTCGGCGACGAGGACGGGCGACTGGAGCTCGTGGACGAGCAGACAACCGTCTACGCGGCGGCCCAGCATCTGTGCGAGCGCGACCGCACGATCCTCTATCTGCGCTTCGGCGAGGACCTCACCCAGGCCGAGATCGCGGAACTGGTCGGCGTCTCGCAGATGCAGGTCTCACGCCTGCTGCGCAAGTCCGTGCAGCGCCTGCAGGAGCTGACCGCCGACCGGCCCCCCGCGCGGGCTCCCGTCTGAGACATCGTCAGGCGTCGGGGTCGCGCTCCTCGTCGCCCTCGCCGTAGCTGCCGCGCTCGGACACCTCGTCCGCGTCGAAGCGGGCGGCGTCCTCGATGATCCGGCGGGCGGCGTGCTCGTCGCCGTGGGAGGCGTGCTCCTGGAGCTCCATCTCTGAGAGCTCGAATCCCTCCGACTCGCCCTCGCCCCCCTCGATCACGGGACGGTCGGCCTCGCTGAGCCCCTGTTCGTACTCGGTCGGCGGCTCGGACGAGGCGCGACCCCCGATCGCAGCCGCCTCGGCGGCCGCCTCCTTCTCCTGCTCGGCTTCGAACTCGCTGTCGCTCATCGTGCGTCTCCTTCGTGGTCGGGGGTGGCCAGGAACATCGCGGCCATGTCTGAGTCCCCGTGACCGGCGGTCTCGGCTCGCTCCAGGCGCTCACGGGTGCCCTCCATCGCCGGCAGGCGGATCCCAGCCTGACGGGCGGCCGACAAGACGAGGTCGGCGTCCTTGCGAGCGAGCGAGAGCGCGAACGACACGTCGTCGAACGACTCGCCGGCCATCGCACCGCCCTTGATGCGCGCATAGGGGAGGTCGAGCGCCCCGCCGTCGATGGCGTCGAAGAACACCTGCGGATCCACGCCGGAGGCGCGGCCGAGCGCAATCGTGTCCGAGAGCGCGCCGACGACGCCCAGGACCCAGCTGTTCAGCATGACCTTCGCCGCCGAGGCGGCGCCGGCCTCGCCAAGCCAGATCGTGCGTGAGCCGACCGCGTCGAACACCGGATCGGCGGCCGGGCGTGTGGACTCCGTGCCGGAGGCGAGGACCACGAGCGCCCCCTGCTCGGCCGGCGCGCGGGTCCCGAGCACCGGAGCGTCGACGAACGCGACGCCGAGCTCGTCGGCGAGCGCCTGGCAGCGGCCGGTCCCGGGCACCCCGATCGTCGACATCTGGATCCAGACCCGCTCACCCTCGTCCGCGGCGCCGTCGTCCTGGCCGGCGCCGAACGCCCGTTCCGCGACGTCGAGGACGGCATCCGCATCGGCGAGCATCGTCACGACGAGCGAGCAGCCCGCGGCCGCCTGCGACGGATCCTCGAACACCGCGATCCCGTCGCGCTGCAGCGGGCGGGCCTTCTCCAGCGTCCGGTTCCAGGCGTGGACCGAGAATCCCGCGTCGCCCAGGTGAGCGGCCATCGGGAACCCCATGACGCCTGTCCCCAGGAAGGCGACCTCGGTCATCCCGTGAGCGCGACGTGCATGCGAACGCTCGCGCCGTCCCCGTCCGAGCGCACCTCGACCAGATCGCACACCTGATTGATCAGCCACAGCCCACGGCCGCCGTCGGCAGCGGGATCGGGCGTGCGCCGGCCGGCGAGCGGATCATCGATCGTGGTGGTGGTCGATATCTCGCCGACCACATCGTGGGCGTCGCGCCACAGCCGCGCGCGGGCCACTCCGTCCCCGTACCGCAGGGCGTTGCTCGCCGCCTCGTTGACCGCGAACACGAGATCCTCGCGCCGGGTGGGATCCAGCTCGGCAAGCAGCGGGTCCGCGGCCAGCACATGTCGGAGCGCTCCAAGATCACCGTCGAACGCGAGCTCGGTGACCGGCGGCTTCGGGTCGACCTGAGGCCAGCCCATCCCCGCCGCGAGCTGCACGGGGTCGCCGTAGGTCATCGACGGCCGCAGACCGGCATCGTCGATCAGGTGGGGGTGGGTGAGCTCAGCGCCGGTCAGGACCTCGTCGTCGAGACGCTCGGCGTCGAAGGGGCAGAGCACGCTCACGTCACGGTCGGCAAGGGCGACGTTGAGCAACGCCTCGTGACGCATGCACTCCGCCACCTCGGAATAGCTGCGCTCCGGCCAGAGCGCCTCTGAGACCACGCGCGCCGGACCCGACTGCTCATCGAGCCAGTCGACCAGGCTCGGGATCAACCGCGCCGGATTGCGTCCGAGCTCGGCCATGCTCTCGAGCCGCACGATGGCCCCGGTCCCCTGGATCATGTCCCCGAACTGCTCGAGGTGATCGGGCGGAAGCGCGACGAGGCACGCCTCCCCGGTTGCGGCCGCGTCACGCAGGAATTCCTGCAATGCGATCCGGAGCTGCTCTGGACGCCGGTACAGAAGCGCCGCGTGAACAAGCATCCCTCCGTCGCGCATCGATGTCTTTCCGGTCGAGGTCATGGCAGAACGGGTCGTAGGTGGTTCGTTACCAACCTCAGCGCGTTTGAAACGACGCGGCCCAAGGTCGCCCGCCCCGCAACCCCTCTCGCGGGCTTGCATCTTGCCACCATTCGAGCGCTCCACGCGGTACGCTCGCACCCAGCGTGAACGCAGAGTTTCAAGTCGAAGTCCGTCGCGAGGGATTGGCGACGGTCATCGCGGTCAGTGGAGAGCTTGATCTTGCTTCCGGCCCGCGCCTGGAGGAGGAGTTCGCCGCGCTCAATCCCGACGTCCGGCTGGTCGTCGTCGACCTGCGCAATCTCGAGTTCATGGACTCGACCGGGCTCTCGATCATCGTGCGAGCCCACCAGCGTCTGGCCGAGCACGACTGCGAGCTCAGTCTCGTGCGCGGCTCCCCCCAGGTCCAACGCCTGCTCGACCTGACGGGCGTCGCCGAGCGGGTCCGCATGGTCCAGGCACCCGAAGAGCTGCTCAGCGGACACGAGTGACCCGCTGATCGATCGACCGTCGATGGACAGGCCCAGACGCGGGAGCCGACCAACGTGATGGACCTCGGCGGCCGCTCCTCGGACCTGGGCTCCCGGATCCTCTCCGGACGGGGCGCTGAATTCGCGGAGTTGCTGGAGACGCTTGGGGAGGCGGTGGTCGTCCGCGACCGCGAAGGACGCTTCGTCTTCGCCAACCGCGCGGCCATCGCCAACCTCGCAGACGGCCGCCCAGAGCAGCTCCTCGGCGCACCGCTGGAGTCGGTCTTCGACCGCTACACGGTGCGCGACGAGGACGGACGGCCGATCGATCCCGGGGCGCTCCCCTCGGCGCGTCTGCTGGAGAGCGGGGTGCGCAGCGAGCCGCTGCTGCTGCAGGCGATCGATCGCGAGACCGGAGAGGTGAGCTGGAGGCGCCTGTCCTCGAGTCCGCTGCATGACACCGATGGGGCGGTGATTGCGGCGGTGACCGTGATCGAGGACGTGACCGCCGTGAAGGCCGCCGAGGTCCACACGCGGATCCTCGCGGAGTCCGGTCGGCAGCTGTCGGCATCGCTCGACTACGAGCAGACGCTGCAGAACGTCGCCCGCGCGGCGCTCCCCGGGCTGGCCGACTGGTGCCTGGTCGAGCTCGTTGAGGATTGGGTGCGCCAGCACGTCGTCATCGCCCACGTCGAGCCGGGGATGCGCTCCCTGGCCAAGCGCCTGCGTGAGCTGGAGCCACCGACGCCGACCGCCGAGTCCGCGTTGCGGCGGGTACTGGCCACCGGCGAGTCGCTGCTGTTCCGGGAGATCTCCGACGAGCACCTGCGGCGGGTGGCCGTCTCCGCCGAGCAGCTCGAGATCTACCGGCGACTGGAGATCCGCTCGGCGATCGTCGTGCCGATGCGGGTCCCGGCGCGGATCATCGGGGCGATGTCGTTCTTCACGTCAACCTCCGGGCGGCGATTCACCGACGACGATCTCGGCGTGGCCGAACAGCTCGCGCGCCGGGCGGCGGTCGCCGTCGAGAACGCTCGTCTGTACACGATGCTCGCCAACGTCGCCGACACACTCCAGGACAGCCTGCTGCCATCCCCGGTCCCTGAGGTCCCCGGATGGGAGATCGGCGCGCTCTACCGGCCCGCCCCCGGGGCGACCCGGATCGACGTCGGCGGCGATTTCTACGAGGTCTTCGACACGGCCGGGAACGCGTTTGCGACGATCGGCGACGTCACCGGCCATGGTGTGCGCGCGGCCACGATCACCTCACTGCTGCGTCACGGCGCGCGCTTCGCCAGCCATCTGGAGCCCGACCCCGTGGCGATCATCAGGCGGCTGGATGAGGAGTTGCGCCGCCGCGGCGACTCCACGATGGCCACCGCCCTCTGCGCAGCGCTCCACGACCACAGCCTGCTGCTCTGCTCCGCCGGCCACCCGCCGGCACTGATCGTCGACCGGAACGGCGGCACGACCGAGGCTCCCAGCTCAGGCCCGCTGCTCGGAGGCTTTCCCGACAGCGCCTGGCACCAGCAGCGGGTGCCCGTCGCGGACGGCACGACCGTGCTGCTGTACACCGACGGCGTGACCGAGACCGTCTGCGACGGCGAGCGGTTCGGCATCGAGCGACTACGGAGGTTCGTGGCCGAACATGCCGGTTCCCCACCCCAGGCCCTGCTCGACGCGCTCGCCGCCGAGCTCGAGCGGTTCCGCGGTGGGAAGGCGACCGATGACGTCGCGGCGCTCGCGCTGCGCCCTTCGTCCGGCTGACAGCTCCTGGTTCAGCCGCCCGAGCTCACTCGCGGTGGTCGACGACGACCACGTCCACGAGCTCACCGGCGGCGGTCTCCCGCACGACGATCTCGTCGGCCAGCAGCGCCAGCGGAGACCGCATCCGATCTCCCTCCGAGGCCGTCAGCAACGCGCCCGCGCCCGGTCGAAACGGTCCGAGCTCGATCTGCAGCCGCCGCTCACCGGCGGAGATCCGGGCGACCACGCGGTTGGTGGCAGCCGTCCGAACGGCGTGGGCCGAGAGCGTGTCGGTGACCAGGTAGACGTCCGAGAACCGGTCCAGCGAGAAGTGGGCGCCCGCGGCAAGCGTGCGGGCGAGCCGGCCGAGCACGCCGGAGAGCAGCGAGACGGGAGAGAGTGAGAGCTCGATCTCGCCGTCCAGCGCCGCCGCGAGCGGCTGCTCGGCGTCCGCGGCGCCCGGCATCGTGAGCAGCGGCACCCCGTCGCGCTCGGCGTCGAACACCATCGTGACCTCGGTGCCGCCGTCCTCGCGCGGGGCGAAGCGTGCTTCGCGGGAGAGCGCCTCGATCACCGAGACGCCGACTCCGTGCGCCGTCTCCCCGCCGGCCGCGAGGCCGGAGAAGCCGACGCCCTCGTCACGCACGGTCACGCGGAGCGCGTCGCGATCGGCGTAGACGCGGATCTCCATCGGTCCAGGCTCGGCGTCGTAGGCGTGCAGCACGACGTTGTTACACGCCTCCGAGACGGATGTCTTCAGGTCGTCGAGGAGCTCCGGGTCCATCTCGAGCAGCTCGGCCAAGCCGCTGAGCATCCCTCGCACGATCGTGAGAGTCTGGGGTCTGCTGCGCAGCAGCAGCGCAACGATGGGTCCGTCTACAGAGTTCACCGGCCGTCGTCCATCTCCCCGCTCGAACCGCCGGGGAAACCGGCAGGTCGAGCGCGCATTCTAGCTTTCCGTCAGCTCGCCCAAGCGCGCCACCGCGCGCCGCAGAATGCGCGAGATCTGCATCTGGGAGACCCCGATGCGTTCGGCGATCTGGGTCTGAGTGAGATCGTCGACGAACCGCAGCCGGAGCACCTCGCGCTCGCGGTCGGTGAGCTGGCGGGCGGCCTCGCCGACGGTGACCCGCTCGTCGGCGAGCAGCAGCTCCGGGTCCTCGGAGCCGAAGCTGTCCACGACGCTGCCGCTCTCCCCCTCGCCGTCGTCATGCGGGGCGTCCAGCGACGAGGCGTGGTGGGCGCGCGCCGTCTCCAACGCGTCGAGCACGTCGGCGACGTCGATCTCCAGGTACTGAGCGAGCTCCGGCACCGTCGGTGCGCGCCCGGTACGGGTCGAAAGGCGCTGCTGGGCCTCCTCGACCTTGACGGCGAGCTCCTGCGCGCCGCGGGGGACGTGCACCGCCCAGCCGAGGTCACGGAAGTACCGCTTGAGCTCGCCGAGGATCGTCGGGACGGCAAACGACGAGAACGCGGTTCCGCGCTCCAGGTCGTAGCGGTCGACGGCCTTCACGAGCCCGAGGCATGCCACCTGAAGCAGGTCGTCGAACGGTTCCCGCGCGCCGTTGTAGCGCCGCGCCAGCTTGCGCGCGAGCGGCACGAAACGCCGGACCAGCTCATCACGCGCAGCACGCTCGCCGTGCTGCTGCCACCGCACGAACAGCTCCTCGTTCGGGGTGCGACCCGGGGCGTCGGCGCCGGCAGTCCGTTGCGGGGTGGAGATGAGCGTGGAGGGTGTCATTGCGCGGGTTGTACCCCCGGCGATGAAGCTCAATCAACAGCTTGTGCACCATCGCGCAATAGCCTCGGAACGTGCCTGGCGCGCGCCTTTTGCCCGATTTGACGCCGTTTCGGCGGAGCCGAGATCTTCGCCTCGTCGTCTCGGGCGAGCTGATTTCGAACCTCGGCACCCAGGCGGCGCTCGTCGCGCTGCCCTACCAGCTGTTCGTCGTCACACGCTCACCGTTGCTCGTCGGTCTGCTCGGCGCGGTCGAGCTCGGGCCGCTCGTCGCCATGTCGCTGTTCGGCGGCGCGCTGGCCGACCGCATGGACCGCCGCCGGCTGTTGCTGCTCGTCCAGATCGGTGTGGCCGTCAGCGTGAGCGGGTTGGCGGCGGTGTCGTTTGCACGTCATCCGGAGCTCTGGACGCTCTATGTGCTCGGCGGCCTGCTCGCCGGCTGCAACGCTCTCCAGAACACGGCCTACTCCGCGATGATCCCCCAGCTCGTCGCCGACCGGACGCTGCTCGGCCCCGCGATCGCCACCAGCTACGGCCTGTCGTCGCTGACGATGGTGCTCGGGCCCGGCCTTGGCGGCATCCTGATCCTCGCCGCCGGGCCGAAGGGTGCATATCTGGCCGATGTGGCGGCGTGCGCGGTGATGACTGCGTTCGTGCTGAGCATCGCCGCCCAGCCGCCGGATGCCGGAGCGGCGGCGAGCGAGTCGATCCCGCGCTCGATCGCCGAAGGGCTGCGGTACGTGCGCGGCAACCGGGCGCTGCTCGGCTCGTTTGCGATCGACCTGGTCGCGATGACGTTCGGGATGCCCCGCGCGCTCTTCGCCGTCCTGGCGCTGAGCGTCTACCACGCAGGGGCGGGTGGGACCGGCCTGCTCTATTCCGCGGTGGCGATCGGCGCGACCGTGACCGCGGTGCTGAGCGGATGGATCAAGCACGCCCGGCGCCTGGGCGTGATCTGCATCTGGGCGGTCACGGTCTGGGGCGCGGCGATCACGGTGGCGGGCCTGATGGGGTCGATCTGGCTGGCTGCGCTGCTGCTGGCGATCGCCGGAGGGGCGGATTCGGTGAGCGCCGTCTGCCGGTCGACGATCAACCAGACCGTCACCCCGGAGGCGATGCGCGGCCGGATGTCGGCCGTGTTCGGCCTGGTGGTGACCGGCGGGCCTCGCCTCGGCGACATCGAGTCAGGCAGCGTCGCGGGGGTGAGCAGCGCCCGCTTCTCGGTTGTCTCCGGTGGGCTGGCCTGCCTGGCCGGAGTGGCGTTGATCGCGTTCGCCTGCCCGTCCCTGGTGCGATACGACACCGCGGACTGGCTCGACCGCGCACCCGAACTGGAGGCGGTGGCCGCAGGATGATCCACGCGGCCTCCTCCGCCACCCGCAACAGCTATTTCGGCGAACGCTCGATGCTCCGCCGTGTGATGGGCGAGCGGGCGGTCGCGTTCTCCGGCGCGCGGTCGCTGCTCATGCAGGCCGCGCACCCGCTGGCGGTCGCCGGGCTGCTCGCCCACTCGGACTCGCTGGAGGACCCCTACGAGCGGCTGGCCCGCACCGCTCAGGTGCTCGATGCGATCACGTTCGGGTCCCGCGCGGAGGCCGACCGGTTGACTGCGCGCGTGCGTGCGATGCACCGGCGGGTGCGCGGCCAGCTGCCGGAGGAGGTTGGGATCTACCCCGCCGGGACGCCCTACCGCGCCGACGATCCCGAGCTGCTGATGTGGATCCTCTACACGCTCGTCGACTCCGCGTCGCTGTTCTATTCGGTCTACGTCGCGGGGCTGAACCAGCTCCAGCGCCGAGCGCTGTGGGAGGACTACAAGGTGGTCGGCGAGCTGTTCGGCCTGCGTCCGGCCCAGATGCCCGACACCCTCGACGACCTCGACGCGTACGGCCGGGCGATGATCGACGGTGACCGGCTGTGCGTCGGGGACTGGGCACGGCGCCGGGCGCGGGAGATCGTGTTCGAGCCACCGGTTCCGGCACGCCTCCGGCCGGTGCTGGAAACGGTGAACTTCGTGACGATCGCCTTATTGCCAGACGAGATCCGTCGACAGTACGGTTTCTCGCCGCTGATTCCGTCACTGGCGCGGAAGATGCTCGTCCGTGGCGGTGCCGTCTACGTGCGCCGGGGCCTCGTGCCTCTGCTACCCGCCGCGGTCCGGCACGTGCCGTCGGCGCGGCGCGCCGCGGCCTGAGGCAGGCGCCTCGCCGCCGGTGTGGGTGGCCGACCGTCCGGAGGCTGAGTGAGCCTGAGGCCGAGAGATCTGGAAGGTGAGGTCAGTCGGCGGTGGCTGACCGCGCGCGGATGAGATCAGCGGCCCGCTCGGCGATCATCACCGTCGGCGCGTGAGTGTTGCCGCCGGGCACGGTCGGCATGACCGATGCGTCGACGACGCGGATCCCGGTGAGGCCGTGCACGCGCAGGCGGCTGTCGACGACCGCCTCCGGCTCGGTGTCGCTCATCCGGCAGGTGCCGCATGGGTGGTAGAGCAGCTCGGTCCGGGCGCGCAGGTCGGCGATCAGCTCCTCATCATCGACGATCGCCGGGCCGGGCTTCAGCTCCTCGGTGATGACCGCGGCGAGCGGCGCGGTCTCGGCGATCCGCCGGGCGAGCCGCATCCCGGCAACCAGCGAGGCGACGTCTTCGGGCGCCGACAGCGAGTTGGTGAGGATCCGCGGCTTGTCCCGTGGATCGGCGGAGCGCAGCCACACCCGCCCCCGCGCCCGCGGGCCGAGCAGCGTCGGACCGAACGCGATCGCGTGACCGTCGTAGGTCTCGGCGCCGTGCGCCTCGAAGTATGCGGGCGCGATGTGAAACTGGATGTCGGCCGCCGGCAGCCCGGGGCGGGTCCGCACGAACGCGCACACCTCGGCGACCGTCGAGGTCAGCGGGCCGCTGCCCCGCAGCAGCCACTCCGCCAGGAAGCGCGGCTGCTCGGCGGTGTGGAGGGTGTCAGTGTCGCTCACCGCGAACAGCGCGGCGAGGACCGGATGATCCTGCAGGTTCCCGCCGACGCCGGGCAGTTCGTGTCGAGGGTCGATCCCGACGGCCCGGAGCTCCTCAGCGGCGCCGATGCCGGACAGCTGCAGGATCTGCGGCGAGCCGATCGCACCAGCGCAGAGCAGTACCTCCCGGGCGGCGGAGACGACCTCTTCGCCGCGCCGACCCCGCCGGACACGCACGCCCTCGACGCGGTCGCCGGAGAGCTCGAGGCCGAGGACCTCGGTCCCGGTCCGGACCTCGAGGTTCGGGCGGTGCGTGACCGGGCGCAGATACGCATCGGCCGCGCTGAAGCGCCGCCCACCCGACTGGAGCACCTGGAACAGCGACACGCCGTCCTGCTCTGGACCGTTGTAATCCGGCGTGTACGGGATCCCGGCGGCGACGCTGGCGTCGATGAGCCGGCGGGCGATCGGCCGCGGCGAGCGCGGATCGGTGACCCGCAACGGACCGGCCTGCCCGTGCCACTCCGACGCGCCGCGCGAGTTGGTCTCCGCCCGGATGAACGCCGGCAGCACGTTGTCCCAGCCCCACCCGGGCGCGCCCTGCGCCTCCCAGCCGGCGTAGTCGATCGGCCGACCGCGGACGTACAGCATCGCGTTCATCGAACTCGAGCCGCCGAGGCTCCGGCCGCGCGGGATGTACAGCGAGCGGCCGTCGAGGTGCGGCTCGGGCTCGGTCCAGTAGTCCCAGTCGAGCTTGGTGTGGAACTGCTTGCCGAACGCCGCCGGGATCCTGATGTTCGGCGAGCGGTCGCGCCCGCCCGCCTCGATCAGCAGCACGCGCGTGGAGGGGTCCTCGCTGAGCCGGTTGGCGAGCACGCAACCGGCCGAGCCCGCGCCGACGATCACGTAGTCGTGGCCGGGCACGCGCGGGATTGTCGCTCAGCGGCGGAGGGGATGCTTGTGGCACACCCCGTCGAGGCAGTACAGGGTGACCTTGGCTCCGTTCGCCGCCCTCGCGTGGATACGCACGACCTGCTGGGACTTCGGTCCGTCGTGCACCGCGTAGCGGTTCGACATGTAGGTGTGATGCCCGCTTCGGACGATGATCGCGTTGCGGCCGGGCTGCCACGGACTGGTCATCACGCCCTCCTGGCTCGTCGCGGGAACCTGGACGAGCACTCCGGCGGTGGCCATCGCCCCGCCCGCGAGGAACACGGCAAGCGCGGTCGCCGCGGGTCGGTAGACGAGCTGAATGGGCACCGAGTGGAGCACGACGTCGACCGCGCGTCGCAGCCTGCCCCCCGTCTGCTCGGCCTCCAGGTCGGCGAGGAGCTGGGCGAACTCGTCGCCGTAGCGCCGCCGCCACGCCCTGGGGTACAACGCGAGCAGGAAGCGGTGCCGGCGGCCCTTCATTTGTCCCCGAGCGCCATGCGCTGCAGCCCAAGGCTGGCAAGGCGCGACGACTCGGCGAGGCGTTGTGCGAGAACCTCGCGGCCGCGCTGGGTGATGCGATAGGGACAGCGCCGGTCCTCGGCCTCCAGGCGCTCGACGAGCTCGTCACGCTCCAGACGCGTCAACGCCGCGTACAGAGTGCCCGGGCCGAGAGTCACACCGGCGAAGTCCTGCACGTCCTTGGTGAGCGCGTACGCGTGCTTGTCGCCGCCGGCCAGGCTGGTGAGCACCAGCGCCGCTCGGTCGGGCAGCTGCTTCAACGCTCAGCCTCGGCTTTGGAGCGACGAACCCCGGTACATGCGGCGAAGGATACGCCCGCCATCGCGGGTGGACAGCACTCTCTTGACGAGGGGTCGCTTTTGGAGTTACGTTTGCGGTCCGCAGGTTGAGAGAGCGTGAGGGACCGATCGAAGGAGACCGATGGGTGCGAAGCTGAGCGGCGCACAGAGTCCAGGGGCCGCGAGGATGTGCGGAGCGGCGATCGCCAGGCGGACCATCCCGCGGCGCCCGGGAAGGTCGAGCCTGATCCCGACCGCCGGGACCGGGGTGCTCGAGTTCGCCGGAGTCGGCGGCGCTTCGGCGAGAACGCGCGCACGAGTCCGGCCGGCCTGCAGCTACGACTGCTCCTGACGGCCGGCATGGAAGATGCGAGGGGTCGCAAATAGATTGATCGATCGTGCCGAGCCCCGGCGGATGGGCGCGGAGTGTTCGCCGTAGCCGCGCTCCTGACCGGGCGGTGGCTCCTCTCGCTGGTCCTGCTCAGCGCCGGGCTGGCGAAGCTCGCCGATCGCGCGGGCTTCGCCGAGGCGCTCCAGCGGTACGCCGTCCTTCCGCCCGGCGCCGTCGCGGCGGTCGCATCCGGGCTCCCCGGGACGGAGGTCGTGCTCGGCGTGGCACTGGCGGCGGGGATCGCGCCCCTGATCAGCGGAGGGTGTGCCTGCCTGTTGCTGACCGGGCTGGCCGCCGCGGTTGGGGTGAACGTGGCGCACGGCCGGCGATTCCGGTGCGGTTGCGGTCCGGCGGGCGGTGAGATCGGATGGCCGCTGGTGGGACGCGATGTCGCGCTGGGCGCGATCGGGGTCGCGGTCGCCGTCGGGCCGGCCGGGCTGGCGCTGCTTCCGGAGCCGCACGTGGCCGCGCTGGTCCACGTCGCGGCGGCCTCGCTGCTGCCCGTGCCGCTGGCCGTGATCGCGTCGGTCGGTCTGGTGCGCTGCATCCGGTCCTACACGGCGGGCCGACGGATGCGGCCGCTCAGGTGATGAGGGGCTGCGGATGATCGACACGTGGACAGCGCTGATGCTCGCCCTGTGGGTGGTCGTCGTCGTCCTGCTCGCGCTGGTGCTCGGTCTCACTCAGCGCGTCCGGGATCTCGAGGGGAGCCGGACCGGCGCGACCGTGGTCGTGACAGGCGCCAACGTATCCACGCTCGGACCGCTCGTCGGGACCAGGGTCGACTTCCCGGGCGCCTCACCGCGTGAGATCGCCGGCGCCGAGGCGAGGGATCGACTCGTGCTTTTCCTGAACTCCTCATGCGGCCCCTGCCACATGCTCGGCGACGAGGTGATCGCCGCGCGGGATGACGGCTTCATCCTCGACTCCGATCTCGTGCTGGTCACCGACGAGCTCGGCGCGTCGTTCTACGGAGGGCTGAGGGCCTCGACGGTGGTCGTCGAGCCCTCCAGCGAGATCTCCAGAGCGCTCGGCATCCAGGCGACGCCGTACGGACTGGCGGTCGACGCGACCGGGGTTGTGAAGTGGTCGGGCATGGCGGGCAACTTCGACGATGTCCTGTCGATGGCGGCCGCGGTCGGGCTTGACTCGGGGTGGAGCGAGTAGGGCCGAGCGGACACGCTGTGGGCGCCGCTTGACGGCCGACCCTCGGCTGCCGGCCGCGGCCTCCCGACCGTCCGGGCTCAAGCCCGGCGGCGCGCGGCCGATCCATCGTCCATGGGCGCGCTCACTCATCCGGCCACCGGGGGCGGCCCCCTAGGATCGACCGCTGACGTGTCGCGCCAGCCAGAGTTCATCAGTCCCTTCTACCGGGTCTCGGTCAAGGCGCTCGTGTTCGACGCGGGCAGCCGCCTGCTCGTCGTGCAGGAGCCGGCCGGGCACTGGGAGCTGCCCGGCGGCGGCTGGGAGCACGGCGAGACGCTCGAGCAGTGCCTGGCCCGCGAGCTCCGCGAGGAGCTCGATGCCCGCCTCGGCTCGGTCGACCTCTCCACCCAGCGCGCCTGGGCCGGCCTGGGCGGCACCGGTCACTATCACCGGCTCAAGCTCACCGTCCGCGCCACGCTCGTCTCACCCACCGTCCGGGCGGGAAACGAGATCCGCGCCGCCCGCTGGGTGACCCCGGACGAGTTCAGGGGTCTCCGGATCGCCCTCGCCGACGGGCCGATGCGCGAGTACGTGCTCGCCATGTGGCCGGTTCGCGCCGCGCGCGCCTCGTAGACCGGTTCGTTCCGGGTCAATCGGGCAGCAGCGGTACCCCCTCGTCGGGTGGGCGGCCGATGTGGACCCCGCGCCGTACCGCACCGGACCCGAAGCGATCGTGCAGCGCGTCGAGCGCCGCATCCAGACCGCGCGTGCGGTCGAGAGGCAGCGCCAGCTGGACCGCTCCGGCATCGCACAGGTTGGTGAGCGTCACCCCGATCAAGGTCAGCCCGCGCCGCGCGATGAGCTCGCCCGCCGCGCGGAGCAGCCGGCGTGCTGCCGACAGCAACACCGCCGTCCGGGTCGTCGCCTCCACCAGCGTCCGTGACCGCGTCGCCCGTTCGTAGTCGGCGAAGCGCAGCCGGAGCACCACCGTGCGGCAGGCCCGGCCCGCGCGGCGCATCCGCCGCGCGGCACGGTCGACGAGCGCAGTCAGCGAGACCTGCACCTCGACCGGATCCTGCCCCCGCCGCCCGAGCGCCCGTTGCGCGCCGATCGAGCGGCGCCGGACGTGCGGACGCACCGCCCGCGGGTCCCGCCCGACCGCGAGCGCATAGACGTGGCGGCCGGTTCCGCGGCCGAGCAGCTCGATCGTCCCAGGCTCGCCGAGGCCGGCCACCTGGGCCACGGTCGTGATGCCGGCGGCGTGCAGCTTGCCCGCGCTCACCCGCCCGACCCCCCACAGCGCGGTCACGGGAAGCGGGTGCAGGAACGCGAGCTCGCTGCCGGCAGGGATCATCACCAGGCCGTCGGGCTTGGCGACCTCGCTGGCGACCTTGGCGAGGAATTTCGTCGAGGCGATCCCGATCGTGAGCGCGAGACCCGCGATCTCCCGCACTTCCTCGCGCAGGTGCGTGGCCACCTGCAACGGAGTGCCGCCGATGTGCCCGAGCCCTCGCACGTCGATGAACGCCTCGTCGATCGAGAGCGCCTCCACGAGCGGCGAGTGGCGCCGGAAGATCTCGAACACCACCTTGCTGGCCGCTGAATACGCGGAGAAGCGCGGGGGAACCACGACGGCCTCCGGACAGAGCTGCCGGGCCTGACCGCCACCCATCGCCGTACGTACTCCGCGCGCACGGGCCTCGTAGCTGGAGGCGAGCACGACGCCGCCGCCGACGATCACGGGGCGGCCGCGCAGCGAGGGGTCGTCTCGCTGCTCGACCGACGCGTAGAACGCGTCGAGGTCGGCGTGAAGGATCGTCGCCTCCGTCCGGGCCATGGTCGAACGTATGTTCGCATGATCAACGGACGGCATCTCAACGTCGGGCTCGCACAGCGGGGAGATCGTGCGGCGACAGGCTCCGCGTGCGCCGCGGGCCGCGGAGCGCATGCGAGATGAGCCATACGCACGTGCCGTTCCCCGCGGAACTGATATGGGTACCAGCTCCGCGTGACCGCCGTCGAGACCCCAACCGGCCTCCTCAACTGGTCCGGCAGCCATCGCTACCGGGCGACCGAACTGCACCGGCCCGAGACGGTCGAGGAGCTGAGGGCCGTCGTCGCGCGCGGCCGCGGGACGCTGCAGGTCCTGGGGACGCGTCACACGTTCACGGCGTTCGGCGACGGGGACGGGCTGATCGCGCTGGACCGGATCGCGGGCGCGCACCGGATCGAGATCGACGGCGCGGCACGGACCACGACGATCGGCCCGGCGGTCACCTACGCCGAGCTCGCGGAGGCGCTCAACGCACATGGCCTCGCGCTCGCCAACCTCGCCTCGCTGCCGCACATCTCGGTCGCCGGGGCGATCGCGACCGCGACGCACGGCTCGGGCACCCGGCTGGGAAATCTGGCGACCTCGGTGCGCGGAGTGGAGCTCGTCACCGGCGACGGGGAGCGGTTGACGCTCGGCTCCGGAGACGGGCGGCTCCAGGGCGCGGCGGTGCACCTCGGGGCGCTCGGAGTGGTGACGGCGGTGACCCTGGCGGTCGAGCCGTACTACGAACTGCGCCAGGACGTCTACCTCGGATTGGACTGGGGCGCGCTCGAGGATCATTTCGAGGAGGTGATGTCGGCCGGTCGCAGCGTGAGCGTGTTTCACGACTTCGGCGAACGGGCGCGGGAGGTCTGGGTCAAGGGCGATCCCGACCGCGCCGTCCCCAGGGACCTGTTCGGCGCGCTCCCGGCACACGAGCCCCACAACCCGGTTCCGGGCGGGCTGCCCGAGAACTGCACCGCTCAGCTCGGATCCGTTGGGCCGTGGTCGGAGCGGCTGCCGCACTTCCGCTCCGGATTCACGCCGAGCGCGGGCGAGGAGATCCAGTCGGAGTGGTTCGTGGCGCGCGAGGACGCACTTGCGGCGATCGATGTTCTGCGCCCGCTCGCCGCGCGGATCCGAGAGGTCCTGCAGATCGCCGAACTCCGCGTGATCGCCGCCGACGAGCTGTGGATGAGCCCGCACTGCGGACGGGACTCAGCCGGCCTGCATTTCACCTGGCGGCTGGAGCCCGAGCAGGTGCTGCGGGTGTGCGCAGAGATCGAGCGAGCGCTCGCGCCGCTCGCGCCGCGGCCGCACTGGGGCAAGCTCTTCTCACCCGGGCCACTGTCATGGACGCCGGCGCGCCTGGGGGACTTCCTCGCGCTTCGCGACGAGCTTGATCCGTCGGGCCGCTTCGCCAACGCGTGGCTGCGAGAGCGCGTCCCCCAGGCAGCCGGCTGAGCTCCTGCCACCCTGGACCGGAGTCGGCCGCCGCGCGCGAAGCGCGCTCAACCGCGGACGGGCAGCATACGATTGCCTACAATCGATTTCTGGCAAACGGGAGGGTGTGTGTGACTCGGGTGGAGACGAGGTTCTGGCGATGAGCGCGCTCGCCGAAAAGCAGCTGTGGTTCCTGACCGGCAGCCAGCACCTGTACGGCGAGGAGACCCTTGCGCAGGTCGACGCCCAATCGCGTGAGGTCGCGGCCGGGCTCGACGCCGCGAGCGTGATCCCGGTCCCGGTCGTCCACCGCCCGGTGCTCACCACCGCGGCCGACATCCGCCGAGCCTGCATCGAGGCGAGCGCCGACGAGCGGTGCATCGGGGTGATCGCGTGGATGCACACGTTCTCGCCGGCGAAGATGTGGATCTCGGGGCTGGCGTCGCTCACCAAGCCGCTGCTGCACCTGCACACCCAGTTCAACCGGTCGCTGCCATGGGCGGAGATCGACATGGACTTCATGAACCTCAACCAGTCCGCGCACGGCGACCGCGAGTTCGGCTTCATCCAGACGCGGCTGCGAATGGCCCGTAAGGTCGTGGTCGGCCACTGGTCGCAGACCGACGTGCAGCAGCGCATCGGCGGCTGGAGCCGCGCCGCGGCCGGCCTGGACGAAGCCCGCCGGCTGCGCGTGGTGCGCTTCGGCGACAACATGCGCGACGTCGCGGTGACCGAGGGCGACAAGGTCGAGGCCGAGCTGCGCTTCGGGATGTCGGTCAACACGTACGGAGTGACCGAGCTCGGCGAGACGATCGGCGCGATCTCCGACTCCGACGTCGACGCGCTCTGCGACGAATACGAGGAGGCCTACGAGGTCGCCGAGCCCCTGCGCCGCGGAGGCGATCGCCACGGCTCGCTGCGGGACGCGGCGCGTATCGAGCTCGGGGTGCGCACGTTCCTCGACGAGCTCGGCGCCAAGGCGTACACGGACACGTTCGAGGACCTCGGGCCGCTCAAGCAGCTGCCCGGCATCGCCTCGCAGCGGCTGATGGCGGCCGGCTACGGGTTCGGCGCCGAGGGCGACTGGAAGACGGCGGCGCTGCTGCGGATCCTCAAGGTGATGGCCGAGGGCCTGCCGGGCGGCACCTCCTTCATGGAGGATTACACGTACGATCTCGGCCCTGGAGAGCCCATGCTGCTCGGCTCGCACATGCTCGAGATCTGCCCGTCGATCGCGGAGGGACCGATCCGCTGCGAGGTCCACCCGCTGGGGATCGGGAGCCGCGAGGATCCGGTGCGCCTCGTGTTCACGGCCGCGCCCGGCCCGGCGGTGGTGATCGGGATGCTCCACCTCGGCGAGCGCTACCGCCTCGTCGCCAACACGATCGAGGTCGTGACCCCGGAGCATGATCTGCCCAAGCTTCCGGTCGCGCGGGCGCTGTGGCGCCCGGAGCCGGATCTCGCGACCGCGGCGGAGGCGTGGCTGCTCAGCGGCGGGCCCCATCACACCGTGTACACCGCCGCGCTCGGGGTCGAGCTGCTCAACGACTTCGCCGAGATGCTCCGCACCGAGTTGATCACGATCGACGCGGACACGCGAATCCCCCAGCTCACCAAGGAGCTGCGCTGGAACATGGCCTACCACCACCTCGCGCACGGGCTGTGACGGTGACCGAGCGGCCGAAGCACGTCACGATGAAGGACGTCGCGGAGGTCGCGCGTGTCTCCCAGAGCACCGTCTCGCGCGTGCTCTCCGGCGCGCCGCCGGCCGTGCCGATCTCCGAGAGCACCCGGACCCGGGTGCTCGCCACCGCGGCGCGGCTGCAGTACCGGCCCAACCCGCTCGCACGTGGCCTGCGGGGCGCGCCGACGATGCTGATCGGCGCGATCGTCCGTGACGTCACCGACCCGTTCTTCGCCGTCGCGATCGACGCGCTCTCGCGCCACGCTCGACGACGTGGCTACAGCGTGGTGCTCGGTCACGCGCGCGAACAGGCCGAGGAGGCGCTCGCGCTCGCCGCCGTACTGGAAGCGCGGCAGTGTGACGCGATCGTGCTGCTCGGCGACGTCCGTGAGGAACCCAGCCTGCTGGAGGATCTCGGCAGGGTCGACGGTCCGGTCGTCGAGCTGTGGCGCGGGTCCGGGGACGGGCGCTTCCCGGCGATCTCGGTCGACAACGCGGACGGAATGCGTCAGGCGATCCGTCATCTCTCAGAGCTCGGGCACCGGCGGATCGCGTTTGTCGGCGATCTGGAGAAGGCCGACGTCGCCGTCCGGCTGGAGGCCTACCGCGAAACCGGCGAGGACATCGTCACCGTGCGTAACACCGCGCAGGAGGGAGCCGCCGCTCTCGATGTGCTGCTCGACCGCCCGGACCCGCCGACGGCGATCGCGGCCGCCACCGACGTGATCGCGTTCGGGCTGCTGCACCGGGCCGCCGCGCGCGGCCTGCGCGTGCCTGACGACCTCTCGGTCACCGGCTTTGACGACATCCCGCTCGCGGCCACCGCGGTGCCGGCGCTCACGACGGTGCGGATGCCGATCGACGCGATGGCCGAGGCCGCGGTCGAGCGCGCGATCGGCGGGATCGCCGCGACATCGGTGTTCACGACCGAGCTCGTCGTCCGCGCCTCCACGACGGGGCCGGGCGAGCGACCCGAAGCGGCCGCCGGGGCTCGAGACCCAGGGAAGGAGAGCCGGTGAGCGAGAAGTACGTGATCGGGATCGACTTCGGCACGCTGTCCGGCCGGGCGCTGGTCGTGCGCGGGTCCGACGGCGAGGAGATCGGCTCGGCGGTCCACGAGTACCGCCATGGCGTGATCGAGGAGGCACTGCCGGCGAGTGGGCGCCGGCTGGGGACCGATTGGGCGCTGCAGGACCCCGAGGACTACCTGGAGGTGCTGCGTCGCGCCGTTCCCGCGGCCGTCAAGGAGGCTGGGATCGACGCGGCCGACGTCGTCGGGGTCGGCACCGACTTCACCGCCTGCACCGTGCTCCCGACGCTGGGCGACGGCACGCCGCTGTGCCGCCTGGATGAGTTCACCGACCGGCCCCACGCCTACGTGAAGCTGTGGAAGCACCACGCCGCCCAGCCGCAGGCCGACCGCATCACCGGACTCGCCCACGAGCGGGGGGAGCCGTGGATCGCGCGGTACGGAGGGATGATCTCGTCGGAGTGGACATTCGCCAAGGGACTGCAGATGCTGGAGGAGGACCCGGAGATCTACGCGCGGGCCGAGCGCTTCATCGAGGCCGCCGACTGGATCATCTGGCAGCTCTGCGGCTCGGAGACCCGCAACGCGTGCACAGCGGGCTACAAGGAGCTGCTGCAAGATGGGAAGTACCCGTCCCGCGAGTATCTGGCGGCGCTGCACCCGGAATTCGCTGGGTTCGCCGAGTCCAAGCTCGCCCATCCGATCTCACAGCTCGGCGAGCGGGCGGGCGGGCTGACCGCCGAGGCCGCCGAGTGGACCGGGCTGCCCGAAGGGATCGCGGTCGCGGTCGGCAATGTCGACGCCCATGTGACCCCGCCGGCGGCGCAGGCGGTCGAGCCCGGAATGCTCGTGGCGGTGATGGGGACCTCGACCTGCCACGTGATGAACGGCCGCCGGCTCGCCGAGGCCCCGGGCATGTGCGGCGTCGTCAAGGATGGGATCACCAGCGGCTACTGGGGGTACGAGGCAGGACAAAGCGCGGTCGGCGACATCTTCGGCTGGTTCGTCGAGCACGGGGTGCCGCGCCGCTATCACGATCGTGCGGCCGCGCAGGGGATCTCCGTGCATCAGCTGCTCTCCGAGGAGTCGGCTGAGATGCCGGTCGGCGCCCACGGGCTGGTGGCACTCGATTGGATGGGCGGTAATCGCTCCACGCTCGTCGATCACACCCTGAGCGGCGCGATCGTGGGGCTGACGCTCGCCACGCGCCCACCCGAGGTCTACCGGGCGCTGCTCGAGTCGACCGCCTACGGCACACGCGAGATCATCGAGAACTTCGAGCGCTCCGGCGTGCCGGTGACCGACCTGGTGGTCGCCGGCGGCCTGCTCAAGAACCCGGTGTTGATGCAGATCTACGCCGACGTGTGCCGCCGGCCGCTGAGCGTGATCGAGTCAGACCAGGGACCGGCGCTCGGCTCGGCGATCCACGCGGCTGTCGCCGCGGGAGTCCATCCCGACGTCGCCAGCGCCTCGGGCGCGATGGGCCGGCTGCGCCGCGAGGCCTACACGCCCGATCCGACCCGGGCGGCCGTGTATGACGAGCTCTACGCCGAGTACACGAGGCTGTATGACTACTTTGGCAGGGGAACCAACGAGGTGATGCACCGGCTGCATGCGATCCGCAGCCGGGTGCGCGGAGGTGATGTCGCATGAGCGCAGGGGTGGGCGGGGTGCCGAGTTCATTGCGCGACGCGGTCGCGCGGATGCGCGAGGACGTCTGCGCGCTGCATGCCGAGCTCGTGCGCTACGAGCTGGTGGCGTGGACCGCGGGCAACGTCTCGGGGCGGCTGCCCGGCGAGGACCTGATGGTGATCAAGCCGAGCGGGGTCTCCTACGACGATCTCACGCCTGCGTCGATGGTCGTCTGCTCGCTGGACGGCTCGGTGCTCGAGGGCGACTACGCGCCCTCGAGTGACACGGCGTCCCACGCGTTCGTCTATCGCTCGATGGGCGAGGTCAATGGGGTGGTGCACACGCACTCCACCTACGCCTCCGCCTGGGCGGCGCGCGGTGAGCCGATCCCGTGCGTGCTGACGGCGATGGCCGACGAGTTCGGGGGGCCGATCCCCGTCGGGCCGTTCGCGCTGATCGGCGGCGAGGCGATCGGCGCGGGCGTCGTCGAGACGCTGCAGGACTCCCGCTCGCAGGCGGTGCTGATGCAGAACCACGGCGTGTTCAGCGTCGGCAAGAGCCCGCGTGACGCGGTCAAGGCAGCGGTGATGTGTGAGGACGTCGCGCGGACCGTCCACATCTCCCGCCAGCTCGGCGAGTCGTTGCCGATTCCCGCGGAGGCGATCGACAAGCTCTACGAGCGCTACCAGAACGTCTACGGCCAGCGCTAGGCGCGGGGCTCGCCGTCCCAGTAATCCTCGATCCGGTCGCCCAGACGGAAGCGGAAGCCCTCGCGATCGGAGAGGCGCAGGACGGCCGTCCCCTCATCGGGGTGCACCGTCGCCGAGGGCCGGCCGCGCGGGGTTGAGATGACGAGCACGCGGGCGGGGTCCGATCCTGCCCCGGACAGGCGGTGCGCGCCGTCGGGGCCATCCGGGAAACCGACCAGGTCGCCCGGGGCGAGCGTCTCCTCGCCGTCGGGATGGCGGAGCACCGGCGCGCCGGAGACCACGAGCGCCCACTCCTCGCGCAGTCGCTGGTAGCCGTACAGGCCAGATGACTCGCCGGGCGCAAGCTGCGACAGGGTCGGTTCCCAGGTGCGCGCGCCGAGCAGAGGAGCGAGCGGGCCGGCGTCGGCCGTGGTGAGGTCAACGGACGGACAGGCCCCTCCCGGGCCAGGGCCGGCCCACCGCGGTTCGGCCGCCGCCGGCTCGGTCCATGCCTCGAGCGCGTCCGCGCGGCGGAACATCATTCCGGCAACACCGACCTTGTCGGAGTCCGGATAGACGCTGGCCCACGCACTGCTCCAGCCCGCGGCGCCGACCGAGAAGATGACGACCCGGCCCGGACCGGCGACGGTGTGGGCGCCCGCCGGCTCCGCGGCAAACGCGACCAACGTTCCGGGACCGAGCGACCGTTCCCCGCTCGAGTCGCGTAGGACCGGCGCGCCGGAGACGACGTACAGCCACTCCTCGACCCCGTGGTGGCAGTGATATGGCCAGTTCGTCTCGCCCGCCCCCATCTCGTAGACGGCCGCTCCGATGATCCGCCCGCCGAGGCGTTCGCCGAGCTCCTCACCACGGAAGCGGAAGCGCCCCTGCTCCTGGGTCACGGTCAGCTCGCAGGTGGCGACGTTCACCCGGAGCATCAGCGCGGAAAGATCAGCGGTTCGCCGTCGTCCTCGCCGTCGCCGCGCCGCCGTCGCACAACGGTCGGGTCCTCGCCGGCACCGCGCTGGACCTCGGTCGGATCCTCGCCCGGCTGGACCTCGGTCGGATCCTCGCCCGGCTGGACCTCGGTCGGATCCTCGCCCGGCTGCACCTCGCCGGCGTCCTCCCGGGGCTGAATCTCGGTCGCATCCTCACCCGGCCGGACCACCGTCTCGTCCTCCTCATGCCGGGAACCGCGGCGTGCCCCGGATCGTTGGACGACGGTCGCATCGTCCGAGACCCGCATGTCGGTGACCCTCACCTGCCCGCCGTCGCCCGCCGCTCGGTCCCTGGCGGCGGCGCGGGACTCGCGCCGGCGAGTCGGCGGCGCGTCCGGAGCGACCGGGTCGGCGCTCGCGCGCAACGGCGAGAAGCCCGCCGCCGCGGTCGCAACATCACGCGGGTAGGTCGGCCTCGCCCGCCACAGGAACCAGGCACCAGCGAACAGCGAGAGCAGCATGACCAGGAAGCTGACCTCCAGGCCCGTGCCGGTCCCTGAGGCGATCGGCCCGGTGTGCGTGCCGACCGGAGCCTGGTGGGGGCGGAAGCCCGCAATCAGGTCGGCCATCGCCCCGAACGCGAGCGGCGCCAGCGCCTGCGCGATCGAACGCAGGAACGTCCGGGTCGATTCGGCACGGCCCCACAGGCCGGAGGGCATGATGTCCAGGCGCGCCGCATCGAGCGGAGGGTTGGCGGCCGAGATCAGCGCGGTCCCGAAGAAGCAGAAGAACACCGACGTCGACAGCGACGAGGTGAGCAGCCCCGGGATCAACATCACGCCCGCCCCCGCGTTGCAGAGGGCCGGCACCCAGACGCGCGCGGCGAGGCTGCCGCGCCTGGTGAGCATGTCGACGATCGGACCGACCGCAAGGGTCCCGAACACCGCGCCGACGACGAGCACGCCGAGCACGAGCGTCGCTTCGCTCTGGCTGGTGTGGAAGTGGCTGACCACGAACAGGGTCGCGTACGTCTCCAGGCCCGAGAAGAAGAAGTAACCGAGCGATGAGCTGATGATCAGCAGCACGTTGGTCGGGATGCTGAGGATGTAGCGAACCGCGTCTCGGAGCGACATGCGATCGGGATCGCGCTGCAGGACGAGCCGTGGGTCGGGCCGGTATCCCTGATCCTCCGCGAGCTTGAAGGCGAGATCACGCTCGCGGTTCTCGCCCGGGCCTCGGACCTCGGTCGGCGTCCGAGGCGCGTGGTCGCGAAGATCCATCACCCCTCGCTCGAGCCGGTCATGGCCGCCGCGCCGCGGCTCGGGAACCGATCGCCAGAGCGCCCGCGCGAGGAAGAAGCCAGGGATACCGAGCACCCAGAACGCCGCTCGCCAGCCGAACGCCCCAGCGACATTGCCGCAGACGACGAACCCGATGGCGGTGCCGAGGATCTCCCCGGTGAGGATGTAGCCGTAGACACGGCCGCGCTCGTTGGAGGGGAAATAATCACCGGTGAGCGAGGCGATCGCCGGTCCCGCCGACGCCGAGACGATGCCGAGTGCGACCCGGGTCAGGAGCAGCGTTCCGTAGGAGTTGGCAACCGCGCCGAGGATCGTCGCCACCGACCAGAGGACGATCGAGACCGACAGCACCGGGATCCGCTTGACGCGGTCGACGACCAGACCGATCGGGATGACCGCGACCGCCGCGACGATCAGCGTCACCGAGTTGAGCAGACCGATCTTGTAGTTGTCGAGATGCAGCGAGGACTGGAGCTCCGGCGCGACCGAGCCGACGGTCGCGATCTGGGCGCTCGAGAGTGCGAGCACCCCCGCGAACAGCGTCACCACGCGTGTGCGCGCAGGCCCCCCGACGACGTGCTCCACCCGGCCCTGAATCCGGCGCCCCGCCCAACGCAGCGCCCGCATGATCGCGGCGGCCAACGACCTCGACGTCTTCAGCGCACTCATCGCACCCCACACTTTCGCAGGCGGCGAACCGGACCTCGCCCGCCCGCCGCCGGCCCCTGCCGGGACGGGCTATCCCTGCAGCGAGAAGATGCTCACCGAGTGAGCCGGAGCCCGCAGCGTGACCGGTGCGCCGAAGCTCCGGAAGTCGATCTGGCCCTGGTCACTCGACTCGTTCTGAATCCGGACGGGGTAGGCGGGGCCAGAGGTGGCGACGAAAAGGCTGCCCTGACGGCTCGCGTCGTGGACGGCGATCACCCCCCGTCCATCGACGGTGCTCGTGGTGCCCTTGGTGAGCGCTCCGTGGCCCGCCAGCAGGCCCGCGATCAGCTTGTGCACGTCGGTCAGCGACGCAAACGAGGCAAAGGCGCCGCGGTCGGCGGGCGCGCGCAGCCAGCGACCGTGCAGCTCGGTCGCCACCGCAGCGCCGCCGAACTGGTCCCAGAAGGCCGGCGTCGCCTTCACGTAGGCGACCTTGCCGATCGTCACCAGGCGGAAGGCGAGGCCGTGCTCGGACAGCGAGCCGGTCGCGCCCCGGCCGTTGACCAGATGCAGGTCGAAATGGATCTCATCCCGTGGGGAGGCGTCATTCACCGAGCCGGAGACCTCGACCGAGTGCACGCCCTCGATCGCCTTGGTGGCGGCGGCGACGATCGCCTCCGGATCCTTGGCCGCGACACCGTGCAACGACCCGCCGCCACAGGCACTCAGCCCGACGGTCCCGACGGTCGCGAGGACGATCACCATGAGCCTGCGCGCCCGCATCGGCTCGGGAGCGTAACCTACGGCGCCGCTCACACCTCGCGCAGGGGGAGACGGCCCGGACCCGTGCCTCGGCGCAACTCTCGACCGCCAGGGGATGTTGATTCAGTCATGACCCGGATCCATCTGCACGGCCGCGCTCGAGCGTGGCTGCTTTCAACGATCGCCGCCCTCGCTGCCGCGTTCGCGCTGCACGCGGCTCCCGCCGCCGCGTCGACCCGTCAGATCTCGCTCATCCAGGACGGGATGGCGCTCAACCAGAATCCGCTGGGCGACCTGGCGGAGATGAAGGAGCTCGGCGGCAACACGGTCCGCGTCCTGCTGTACTGGTGGCAGGTCGCTCCGAACTCCAGCTCCCGGAGCGCGCCGCGCGGCTTCAAGGCGTCGAACCCCGCCGCCTATCCGGCCCGCAACTGGGCCCAATGGGACGCGATCGTCGAGGCGGCCAAGGCCGAGGGGATCCGCGTCGACCTCGACATCACCGGCGCGCCGCCGGACTGGGCCGACGGTAAGGGCGTCCCGAAGAAATTCACCAGTTCCCGCTACGGCTGGATCCCCAACGCCGGCGACTACGGCCAGTTCGTGCGCGCGGTGGCGACCCGCTACTCGGGCCACTACACCCCGCCCGGCGCCTCGGCGCCGCTGCCGAAGGTCTCGCTCTACTCGCTCTGGAACGAGCCGAACTACGGCCAGAATCTCGGCCCCCAGAACGTCGGGGCGACCAGGAAGTCGGCCGGCCTGCCGGTGGCGCCGAAGTACTACCGCAACCTGCTGCGCTCCGGCTGGAGCGCACTCAAGCAGGACGCCAGGGGCTCGACGATCCTGATCGGCGAGCTCGCCGGCACCGGCAAGGGCCCGCTGCACAAGACCGGCACCCTCCCCTTCGGGCTCCCCGGCCAGGTCTCGATCGCCAACCCGGTCCAGTTCATCCAGGAGCTCTACTGCGTCGGCAGCCTGACCCCCGCGGTGGCGAAGTCCGTCGGCTGCCCGACGGGCAAGGCGCGCGGCTCGTTCGTCAGAGAGAACCCGGCGCTGTTCGACGCGACCGCGTTCTCGATGCACCCCTACGCCTCGCACTGGCTTCCGACCGCGAAGGCGAGCACCATCCCGAAGGACGACATCGTGCTTCCGGTGATCGGGCGGCTGAGCACCGTGCTCAGCCAGGTGACGGGCGCCTGGCACCACCACCGCACCTACAGCATCTGGTCGACCGAGTTCGGTTTCGTGACGAGCCCGCCGCAGCCCAACAAGGTTGGACAGAAGTACCCCTCCCCGGCGCAGGCCGCGATCTACCTCAACGAGTCCGAGTACCTCAGCTACCGCAACCCGCGGATCGTGAGCTACGCGCAGTATCTGGTGCGGGACCCGGAGAACCTCCTCTCCAAGGGCGTGGGGCTGTTCTCGAGCGGCCTGCTGTTCGCCAACGGCACACCCAAGCCGTCGTTCAACGCGTACCGGATGCCGGTGTGGATGCCCGAGCAGACGGTGAAGCGCGGGCAGAGCGCGCTCATCTGGGGCGGCGCGCGGCCCGCACCGGGCGGCTTCGCCGCAACGCACGCGGCGCAGCGGGTCCAGGTCCAGCAGCTCTCAGGCGGCGTCTGGAACACGCTTGCGACCGTCACCGTCAACAGCAGCACCGGGTACTTCGAGACCCACGTGCGCTTCAACAACAGCGGCGGACTGCGGGTGGCCTACACCTACCCCTCGACCGAGCTCGCGCTGCCGGCAGGCGTCGCGGGCACGACCGTCTACAGCCGCACCGTCCCGGTCGTCGCCCACTGAGATGAGGGGGCGAGGGGCCGCGTGACCGCCGTCGTCGCGCCGGCACGCGGCCTCTCCCCCGATCAGCTGGAGGCGATCGCCGAGCTCGAACGGCGTGTGGTCGCCCACGACGGCGGCCGGCTGAAGCTCGAGTGGGGGTGCCTGCGGCGGCGCTCGGGCGAGCGTGCCGAGGACGTGCTCGCCTGGGAGGACGGGAAGCTCGTCGGCTTCACCGGGCTCTACGGGCCCGGCGCGCCCCAGATCGAGCTGGCGGGCATGGTCGATCCCGCGCACCGGCGGCGCGGGAACGGCCACAGGCTGCTCGACGCGGCCCTCGTACTCTCCGCGGCCGCCGGCGCACACGAGCCGCTGTTGATCGTCCCGCGCCCGTCGGCGGGCGGGCGGGCGCTTGCACACCGCCACGGCGCACGGCTGGACCACTCCGAGCACGCCCTGGTCCTGCACGGCGGGCCCACCGCAGGCCCACGCGACCCGCGGCTTTCGATGCGGATCGCCGAGCGTCGCGATGTCCCCGCGATCATGGCGCTGATCAGCTCCGGCTTCGGCTTCGCGCCGGCCGACACCGCCGAGCGGATGGCGGCGGAGGGAGTGCGCACGTTCGTGTTCGAGCGCGAAGGGCGGGTCATCGGCACCCTGCGGGCGCATCTCGACGACGAGACGGCCGGCGTCTACGGCTTCGCGGTCGATCCCCACTGGCGCGGCCAAGGGATCGGGCGCGACGCGCTCCGCCGCACGTGCCTGGACCTGCGCGAGCGCGGCGCCCGCACCATCGGCCTCGAGGTCGAAGTGGAGAACGACGGCGCGCTGCATCTCTACACATCGCTCGGCTTTGAGCCCGTGATCACCGAGGACTACTGGGCGATCGTCGTACCCGGTCAGCCACCGACCGCTCGACGGTAGAGGATCGCGTTGCGGTCCTCCGGCGCGCCGGCAAATCCCTCTGGCCGGCCGCCTTGCGCGTCGAGGTACGACAGCTCACGCGAGATCATCCCGAGCGAGCCATCGCCGGTGTGGTCGAGCATCCAGGTGAGGATCGCGATGCCGCCATCCGCAGTCGTGCGCAGCTGCAGCGCACGTGCCTGCTGGGGATAGTCGATGAGCGACGCCGTGGTGATCTCCCAGTAGCCGCCGGCTGCGGTTGACCGCGGCGCAATCGCGTTGCGGTGGGTGTGTCCGTTCAGAACCGCGACGACTCGCGAGGAGCGGGCAAGCTCAGCGAGCATCGGCGCCGCGCCAGCAGACCCGGCAAGCGGCTGATGGCTGATGACAAGGACCCAACGCTCACCCGCCTCGGCCAGTGAGCGGGCCAGCCAGGCCGGTTGGGCGGGATCGACCGCGCCGCCCGAACCCCCGTCCCGGCGCGCGAGGTCCACGACCACCAGCCGCACCTGCGCCCCAAGGTCAAGGACATAGTCCAGTCGATCGCCACCGCGCGCGAGCACCGGCGGCGCGGCGCCGCGCAGCGCGCCGATGGTCGTGGCGGCGTCGAGCTGGCGGCGCGCCGGATCGGGAGGAACACGGACGGTCGGACCCTGCAGCGCCTGGTCCAGCAGCGCCCCCACCGCCCCGGGGTCCGGTGGTCCGTCGGGCGAGGTGCCGTTCTCGGCACCCAGGTCGGCAGGCAGCGTGAGGCCGGTCGGCAGGTTCCACAGTGCTCGGTCTCCGATCGCCAGCGCCCGCGTGCGGGCGCTGGGCGCCACCGTGCCCGCCACGAGAGCGTCGTGGTCGCCGAAGACGGGCAGAACCGGGGCCCCCATGCCCGGGCTGTGCAGGGGCGCGACGGCGTCATGCAGCAAGCGCGGGTGACGCGGCGCGTCGACCGCAGGGCGGTAGTAGAACGGGTCGGTGTCGCTGCCGAGCTGCACGCCGTAGTAGCCACGCCGGCCACTTCCCGGACTCACCCATCCGCCGTGGAGCACCTGCAGGGCGTGGACGAGCTCGTTGTGCTGGACGTTGTCGATCAGATCTCCGCCCTGGATCACCACCGCGGGCGAAAGTGCGCGCACCGCGCCCGCGGCACCCGCAAGCACCTGGGCGGTGAGGGTCTCCTGCGGGCGGAACGTCGACTGAAACGGCGGTCCGAGCCGGTCGAGGAAGGTGACCCGCGCCGGCGAGGAGGCGTCGAGCACGTGCGCGTCGGTCACGTGCGCGAGCGTCACGAGCGCGCCGGCGTCAGCTGCGGCGGGGCCGAGCTCGGTCCGCGGGATCAGCGGCTCGCCGGCGAGCACCCGCAGCTGACCGTCGCCCACTGGATCTCCCCAGGTCGTCTCTCGGGTCGACCCCGAGGCGGCAGGCAGGCGCCGGCCGGTGGTGCCGCAACCCGACAGCCCCAGCGTGAGCGCGCCCGCTGCGCCAAGCGCTCTGGTGAGCGCGCGACGGCGGGTGATGCCGGCGGACGGCAGCGATGCCATCACGCACCGAGCCCGTTGACGATCGGGTCCCGTCCGGCCTGACGCGCGACCCACAGGACCGCGACGGCCGCCGCGAGCAGCAGTCCGGCGATTGTGATCGCGATCTCGGCGGGTCCCGCTCTCAGCGGGAGCGTCACATAGTTGGCGGCCAGGCGCGAGAGTGAGGGCCCGAGCGCGTAGCGCTCCAGGAGGACGCCCACGACGGCGGCGGGAATCAGCATGCACAGGACCGCGCCGGCGAGTAGACGCCGGACGCCTGCGGCACCCGCGCCGCAGGCTCTCAGCACCGCGACCGTTCGCCGTCGCTCCTGCACGGTGAGGGTGCAGGCCTGCACGAGCGCATACAGGCAGACCAGCCCATCGACGACGGCGACCGCGCGGATGATCGCGCGCAGCACGGCGACCAGCGCGGCGCTTCTCGACGTTGCCCCGGCCGCACCCTGCGGAGCGGCACCGAGGGCACGGAGCGCACGGGCGACTCGGGCGACGTCGGCGCCGGGGAGCAGACGGACCGCCAGCGTCGACGGCGCGGCGGGGTCGGCCCGCAGCAGGGCGGCGGTGGGAACGTAGGCGACGCGGCCCTGCTCCTGCAGCGAGCTCACGACGCCGGCGACGCGCAGGCGAAGCTCCCGTCCGGAGGGAAGCTGCAGCGCGAGCGTCTGTCCAGCGCCGAGTCCGAGCGCCTCGGCGAGGCCCTCCCCGATGTCAGCCTCACGCGCGCCGCCGCGCGGGCGATGGCCCGTGAGCAGCGGCGGCGCCTCGAAGGTCGTCGGGTCGCGGGAGTACGCGATCGCGTCAATGGTCTCGCCGAGTGAGAAGGAGTCAGCCGCCTGCAGTTCGTAACGGGCAGCGACGGCCTGCACGCCCGGGATCCGGCTCACCGCCCCGGCATCACGCGGGGGCAGGACGGCCGTGAGCTGGTAGCGGCGGCCGAGCGCCCCTGGATCGGTCTGCAGCGCGTTCAGCTCGGATGCGAGCGAGAGCAGCAGCAGCACGAAGGCCGACGACAGACCGAGCGTGACCACGGTGGCGAGCAGCCGGGCGCGCCGCGCGGCGACCAGGCGGCCTCCGAGGACGGCCAGTCCCGCGGGCGCCGACCCGTGCCGGAGCCACGCATGGTGACGACGCAGCCGGGCCCGCCAGCTCGGCGTCGGCCGTCCACCCCGGCCGCCGACATCGGCGCCGCGCAGCAGCGAGACGACCGGCCGGACGTTCGCACGCCATGCCGGCCATGCCGCGCCGCCCACGGCGACCGTGACCGCCACCAGCCATCCGGCGAGGACGGGGCCCAGCAATGCGCTTCCCGGGGCCGGCTCGTTGAGCAGCTCCAGCAGCCGATCGGCGGGACCGGAGATCACGAGCGTCCCCACGACGCAGCCCGCCGCGGCGGCGGGCACGGCGACCAGCGCGGCCTCCAGGGCGTGGATCGCGGTCACGTGAGCGGCCGAGGCACCGATCGCCCGTTGCACGCCGATCGTCTGGAGTCGGCGCTGCACCTCCGCGCGGGCGGAGGCGGCGAGCATCGCCCCCGCGGTGACCAGGGCGATCAGCGACAGCGCGACAAGCAGGTCGATGACGATCCCAGCAGCCTGGTGGACGAGCACGCGGACGCTCGCGCGGGTGGCAAAGCGGATGTCGCGCAGGCCAAAGCTCGTCGCCCGCGCTTGGACGAGCAGCTCGTTCAGGTAGCGCGGGTTCCGCACCCAGATCTCGGCGTAGTTGACGCGCGAGGAGAGAGCGCGGGCGCCGAAGCGCGCCTGGAGGGCCGTGCGCGCGAGATAGAAACGCGGGGCCGCGAGCGGGTAGCCGACGTTGTCCGGTGCTTCGGCCAGGCCCGCGATTCGCTCGGGACCGAGCCCGCGGACCTCGAGCGTGTCCCCGGGGGCGAGGCCCCAGCTGTCCGCCCACGCCTTCTCGAGGAGGACCTGCGCGCCGGTGCGGGAAAGATCGTGCCCGGCAACCACGGCGTATCCGCGCCGGGATCCCGCGCCACCCGCCCCGACGACCTCGGCGGTTGCGCTGCCGGTCGAATGGCCGCGGGCGGCGACGCTCAGGTCGTTGATCTCGGTGCGGGTGGCGTAGCGCGCGACGTCCGGCAGGGCGCGGATGCGGCGCGCGACCTCCGAGAGAGGCTCAGGGTTGAAGCGGACGATCACGTTCGGTAGATCGGCGGCCCGGACGGCACGTGGAAAGCCGAGCCCCAGCCCGTCGGCCACGACGATCGCCGCCGACAGCATTGCCGCGGCGAGTGCGATGCCGACCCCGGCCAGGAGCGCCCGGCGGCGGCGAGCGGCCGCGCCGCGGCGGGCTTCCGCGAGCGCGAGGCGCAGGGAGCGCCCGCGCGAGCTCATCCGGCCGCCGGGCGAGCCGAGCCCTCGAGTCGGCCGTCGGCGAGGCGCAGCACACGGTCGGCGACCGCCGCAGCGTCCGGCTCGTGCGTGACCAGCACCACCGCCCGGTGACCGAGCCCCCGCAGGAGGCCCAGGACGGCGGCGCCGTTCTCGGAGTCGAGGCTGCCGGTCGGCTCGTCGGCGAGCACCAGCTCCGGGTCGTTGACCAGGGCACGGGCAAGGGCGAACCGCTGTTGCTCGCCGCCAGACAGCTCATGCGGCCGGTGCGCGGCGACCTCGGTGAGCCCAAGCTCGCCGATCAGCCGCTCGGCTCGCTCTCGCCCCCCCGCGGGCGCGCCCGGCAGCCGCGTCGGCATCAGTACGTTCTCCAGGCCCGAGCACTCCTCGACGAGCTGGAACTGCTGGAAGACGAACCCGATGTGACGCAGGCGCATCCGCGCAAGCGCACGGCCCCGCACTCCGGTCAACCGCTGGCCGGCGAGCTCGATCTCGCCCGCGTCGGGGTCGTCGAGCCCTCCGAGAAGGTTCAGCAGTGTCGACTTGCCGCTGCCGGAGCGCCCGAGCACCGCAACGGTCTCGCCCGCCCGCACCGACAGGGACACCTCCTGAAGCACCCGGCGGCGGGCACGGCCGGTCCCGACCGACTTGGTCAGACCGGTCGCACGAAGCACGGGCACGGCCCGACCGTAGCGAGAGTCCGGCGCCGGCTCGCCGGTTCGCCGGCCCCGCCCACGGGTCAGCCTCACCGCGGGCCCGGACGGCACCACGCTCTCACCAGACGGTGTTGAACAGGATCTCGACCACGATCGCCTGCGCCGCGAGGAAACCAAGCAACGGGCCGAGCCGGCGCACGGGGATCGCAGCGGCGGCCACGCAGGCGAGGGGCACGAACGGCAGCCAGATGCGTTCGGTCTCGGCCTTGGTGAACCCCACGATGGCGCTGACGAGGATCACCACGGCAAGCGCGAGGGCGGCCGGCTCGCGGGCGGCTGCCGCACGCAACGCCAGCCAGGCGACCGGCGCGCCGAGCATCGCCAGATAGGCGGCCGGGGAGCCGAACAGCCAGAACCAGTAGGGGCGCCGGCTCGCGACCCCATGGGCGTAGATCGGGCGCAGGGCACGGAGGATCGCGAGCGGGTCGTAACCCCACACGAGGTGCAACGCGAGTGTGAGGGCGGCGATCGCGCCGAATGCGCAGAGGGCGGTGCGGGCCGCGGCGCGACGTCCGTCGCGGGCGAGTACGCAGAACGCCGCCCACACCGGGACCGCGAGCAGCACCCACGACAGGAACGAGCCGATCGCGACAGCGATGCAGCCGACTGCCCGAGCAGACGATCGTCCGTCGACGAGCAGCCACGCCCCCATCATCCCGACGGCCGCAAACGCGTAGTCGACGGAGGTGACCCCGAACAGCACCGCCGACGGACAGAAGACCGTCACAGCCGCCGAGACTCGGCCGCGACGCTCTCCGCCGAGCTCGCGGCCGAGCGCATAGGCAAGGGGCGCGCAGAGGGCGCCCGCGCCGATGCAGGCAGCCGTCAGCCGGCCGGGGGTGTCGATCCCGAGCAGCTGCATGACGACCAGCGGGCCGGGGGGGTTGCCCTTCACGTGGGTGCTGAGATCGGGCAGCAACGTGGTGAAGTGACCGACGTACCGGCCCACGCCGTCGTGCAGGTAGCGCAGCGATGGCAGGTACTCGAAGCGCGCCTCGAACGATCCCCCCGGGCCGGCCCGGAACACATGGCTCCAGCCGGCGATGCCGAGCCTGGTCGCGTTGACCGCCAGCCCGAAAGCGAGCGCCGCGAGGTAGGCCAGCGCCGCGAACAGCGCCGGCGACCTGACCCGCTCGACGGCGCGGGGAGTGAGGCCGGCGAGCGAGGCGGCGACCGAGATCGCGACGAGCAGCGGCCACCGCGCCTGCGGGGCCCACGACATGATGAACGGCGGCAGGGGGGTGCCGAGCGTCACGCCGGCGGCGAGATGCAGGACGAGGCCGGCGGCGATCGTCACCGCAGTCCCGGTGAGCACGAGCGCGGACAGGCCTCGCCCGCCGCCGCGCCTCGCCCGAGCCGGCGCGAGGCCGCCGGCGGGTGGGTGGACCCGCCGCACCGGCGCCAGGCCGCTCATCGGCGACCGGCGCGCCGCGCCGTCGCGCGGACACCCGCGAGAAGCGCCGAGGCGAGGAACAGACCCGCGCAGATGAGCAGCCAGTTGCGGGTGTAGCCGGCGAGCGCGTGCCCGGTGTCGGCCCGGTAGTTGCGGCTCGAGAAGCCCAGGATCACCGGGAAGTAGACCAACAGCAGGATCCCCGCCACCGCCGCAGGGATCCGCAGGTGATTGATGATCGTGGAGTTCGGGGCCCGCGCACCCGGTCCCCGCCCGCGGCGGCCCATACGGCGCAGGCCGCGGTCGAGCAGGGAGTAGGCGGGCAGCAGCAGCAGGTCGTGCAGCAGGGCCGCGCCAAGGAACCAGACGAGCCAGTTGAGGATCTTGTGAGACCCGAGGATCTGATCGATCGACCAGCCCGCGACGAAGAACAGGCCGAGATGGGCGAGGAGGTGCGCCGGGCCGGCTCCGTACAGGCGGCGGAAGGATGACATCAGGCCTCCAGGAAGTGGGCAGAGGCCAGCCACTTCGTGCAGTGGACCCCGGGGACCGCCGGCATGATGATCCGCGCCGGGAAACCGTGGTCCAGCGACAGGTCGACGCCGTTGACGCACAGTGCGAGCAGCGCCTGCGCGTTCTGAACCTGGGCGGCCGTGTAAGCGGTATGGCGGTAGGGACCGGTCGGCTGGAGCGAGTGGACCTCGAGGATCGCCGTCCGCGGCGCGCCCACGAGCGCCGCGAGGTCACGCAGGCGCACGCCGGTCCAGTGCTGCGTCGTCGACCACCCCTCGACGCAGGCGATCGGCAGCTCGTACGTGTGCTGGCGCATCGCCATCAGCTCAGCGCGACTGATGTGCCGGGTCCTCGTCGGCCCCGAGAGCTCGAGCCGCCACTGCGGATCGCAGGCCCGTCTGGTCACACCCACCGTGTCGGCGGTCTTGTTGACCTGGAAGTCGTTGGGACCGGTCCCGAACACCCGCCCGCGCGGTGCGAGCAGCGCGATCCGCCGCAGCGGACCACCGACCGACTCTCCGAGGTTGGCGAGCAGCAGCGCGAGCGAGCCTGCGCCGACAAGGCCGAGCAGGCCGCGGCGAGAGATCGTGGCCGGGCCCGGCGCGCTCGGCGCCAGAGACCCGGGGACGGCGGGCTCAGGCCGAGTATGCGCGAGGTCATCCTTGAGCGGCTTCAGCACGCCATGGATCCGGTAGGCCCGGCGGATGGTCGGGAGCTTGACGACGACGTGCAGTGCGACCGCGCAGATGAAGATCCACGCGCCGTAGTAATGGGCGAGCACGAATCCGAAATGGAATGGGTAGAAGACCTGGATGTTGAGGATCCCGGTGACGAACTCGAACAGCCCCGAGCCGACGAGCAGCAGGACCGCGAGCCGCTCGACCGCATGCGCTGGGCTTCTCGCCGGCGGATAGGCGAACAGCCGCGGAATCACCGACCAGAGCTTGGCCAGGAGCACCGGAACCGCGATCAGCCCGACCGTGATGTGCGCTCCCTGACTGAGCGCATACGACCACGCGGGTGCGCCGGCGGGCAGTGAGATGAGCGGTCCGACGTCGCCGCTGCTCGGCACCGTGGCGTTGTAGCCGGCGACGAGATCGGGCTGGTAGGCCGAGTGCGAGATGAGGCCGGTGATCGCGACCACCGCGAGCAGCACAAACAGGATCGACCCGAGCACCGAGGTCAGCCACGCGCCACGCAACGGGCTCTTCCAGAAGCTCCCACGGAACGGCCCTGGCGGATCGGGCGGCTTCGACAGGCGCGGGAGCTTCGGTGATCGCGAGTGACGCTGAGGGCCTGGAACCTGGGTCACAGCTCTCTCAGCACGGCGCTCATGTCGCGCACGGCGCGCACCGATCCACGCACGCTGCCGGAGACCTTGGACTCCCCCCCGAGCCGCGGCCCATAGGCGACCGGTACCTCGCCGACCCGCCAGCCCGCCGCCGCCGCCGCCAGCACCATTTCCAGCGGCCATCCGAAGGCGCGATCACGCAGCCGCAGCGAGAGCAGGCCCTCGCGGGAGGCACAGCGCATCGGTCCAAGGTCGCTGAGGGCGACGCCGGCGCGACGACGCAACCCTCGCGCGAGCGCGTGGTTGGCCAGCCGCGCGTGCACCGGCCAGGCCCCCGGCGCAGCGCGACGGGCCCCCAGGCAGAGATCGAGCGCCCCGCTCGCGACGGGTCCCGCCACCTCCGGAAGCTCGCCGGGGTCGAGCGAGCCGTCGCAGTCCATGAAGCACACGAGCTCTGAGCGGGCCGCCTGGAGCCCCGCCCAGCACGCCGCGCCGAAGCCCCGGCGCGGCTCGGCGATGACGCGAGCCCCAAGCCGCCTGGCCACCTCGGCCGAGCCGTCCCTGCTCCCGTTGTCGACGACCAGTGGGTCGTAGCCGGACGGCAGGGCCGTGAGCACCGCCGGGATCGCCGTCGCCTCGTCGAGCACGGGGAGGATGACGTCGGTCACCCGGCCAATCTACGGCCGAGTTCTTACCAATCTGAGAACAACCTCCGGGCGGTCGCCGAACGCTCAGTTCTGCAGGTGACAATCGCGTCCATGACACGAACCTGGCGACCGCGCGAGCCGGATTCCGTGTCCCTGTGAAAGTCCTCGTCACCGGAGGCGCCGGGTTCATCGGCTCCCACGTCGTCGATCTGCTGCTCACCGAGGGCCACGAGGTCCGGGTGATCGACGCGCTGCTGCCGCTCGCCCACCACGCGCCGCCTGACTACCTCAACCCCGCCGCCGAGTTTCTTCAGGCCGACGTGGGCGATCCGCACCAGGCCGCCCGAGCGCTGCGGGGCATCGACGTGGTCTGCCATCAGGCGGCGATGGTCGGTCTCGGGGTCGACATCGGCGACGCGCCCGAATACGTCCGTCACAACGACCTGGCGACGGCGGTACTGCTGCGCGCGATGGCTCGAGACGGAGGACCCCATCGCCTGGTGCTCGCCTCCAGCATGGTGGTCTACGGCGAAGGCCGATACCGCTGCCATGAGCATGGGCTTCTGACGCCACGTCCGCGTGCCACAGCAGACCTGGACCGCGGCCGGTTCGAGCCGCTCTGTCCGGTCTGCGGGAGCCCGTTGCGGCCCGAGGCGATCGGGGAGGGCGCACGGCCGGATCCACGCAACGTCTACGCCGCGACCAAGCTGCACCAGGAGCACCTGAGCGCCGTCGCGGGCCGGGAGACCGGCGTTGAGATCGTCGCGCTGCGTTACCACAACGTGTTCGGTCCGCGGATGCCGCGCGACACGCCCTACGCAGGTGTGGCCTCGATCTTCCTCAGCTCGCTTGCCGCGGACAGAGCTCCGCGCGTGTTCGAGGATGGCGGGCAGCTGCGTGACTTCGTTCACGTGCGCGATGTCGCGCGTGCCAATCTGGCCGCGCTCACCGCGGCGAGGCTCCCCGAGCCGTTCGTCGCCGTCAACATCGCCAGCGGACGCCCGCGTTCGATCCTCGAGATGGCCGCAGCGCTGTGCGACGCCCACGGCGACGGCAGCCGCCGCCCGCAGGTGACCGGCGCCTACCGCCTCGGCGACGTCCGACACGTGTTCGCCCGAACGGAGCTGGCGACGGAGGTTCTCGGCTTCGCCGCCCAGGAGCCGTTCCCCGACGCGATGGTGGAGTTCGCGGGCGCGCCTCTGCGAGGCGCGACGTGATCGATGCTGCCCTGATCGTGATTGCCAAGGACCCCAGGCCCGGCCGGTCCAAGACTCGTCTGTGTCCGCCGTGTCTGCCCGCGCAGGCTGCGGCGCTGGCCGAGGCTGCGCTGCGCGACACGCTCGAGGTCGTGCGCTCCGTTCCGGCGTGCCGTCACGTGCTGGCGCTCGACGGCGACGCCACCCGCTGGCGCGGCTGTGGGTTCGAGATCCTGGCTCAGCGAGGGGCGGGCCTCGATGAGCGCCTGGAGAACGCATTCGGCGATGTCCGTGGCCCCGCGCTGCTCGTCGGCATGGACACCCCGCAGCTGACCGCCGAACTGTTGTCCGACGGACTGGAGGCGCTGAACGGGTACGCGGCGGTCCTCGGCCCCGCGTGCGACGGCGGCTACTGGAGCGTTGGAATCCGGGCTCCGGCACCTGGTGCGTTTCGGGGGGTGGCGATGAGCGCAGAGGACACCCTCGCGCATCAGCGGGCGCGCTTCGACGAGCTCGGCCTGTCCACCTACGAACACGCGACGCTCCGGGACGTCGACACGATCGACGATGCACGCATGGTCGCGGCGCAGGCGCCAGGCTCCAGGTTCGCCGCGGCGCTGCGCGAGCTCGGATAGAGATGGCCTCCCCACTCGCCGTCTACGCCGACATGCTCGAACGTCCCCACGAGCGTTCGCTCGCCCGGGCGGTGGACGGCTCGTCGTGGCGACCGCGCGTCGACCGCTGGATGGGGAGGGCGGACGCCGTCGACGAGCGCGCGCTGGCCGGCCTTGCCGGTCCGGTGCTCGACGTCGGCTGCGGCCCCGGTCGTCATCTGTGCGCGCTGGGCCGACGAGGCGTCGCCGCGCTCGGGATCGATGTGTCGCCGACCGCGGTCGGCCTCGCCCGCCTGGCCGGGGCGCACGCCCTCGTCGGCTCGATCTTCGAGGAGGTCCCGCTCACCGGGCGCTGGGAGAGCGCGCTGCTGCTCGACGGCAACATAGGGATCGGAGGTCGCCCTGAGCGGCTCCTGCGCCGGGTGATGGAGCTGCTCGCGCCCGACGGGCGCATCCTCGTCGAGCTCGCGGCGCCGTGGCACGCGACCGTGCGCACCCAGGTCCGGCTGGAGACCGTGCGCGGGGCGAGCGATTGGTTCGACTGGGCGGCGGTGTCCGCGGCGGACGCCGAACAACTGCTGGACGGCGCCGGATTGGTCGTGGCCAAGCGCTGGCACGAGCGCGACCGCTGGTTCGTCGTCGCGTCCGCGGCGGACCGCGCCACGGCCCGTCGGCGCGCCGCCTGGTCAGCCGATCCCGCGTGATCGAGGTCACACTCAGGCCCGCCTGACCGCCGCTACGGTCTGCCGCTCGCTCTGACAGCGGTCTGCCAGGCCGGCGCCCCTACGCCACGCGGCAGGCCACCCCACGAACGATCCGGGCCCAGCGCCCGTGTTGCCGCTCCCCCCGATGCTCGATGCCTCGGCGGACGAGCCCAAGGAGGTTCCTCACCAATGAAACGCATTCTCTACCCGGCGTCGCTCGCCGTCCTGAGCACCGCCGCTGCCGTCCCCGCGGTGGCCGCCGCCAAGCCGACGACGCCCGCCCATGCGAGCGCCTACGAGCACGCCTATCACCGGGTCGCGCATCAGCTGGGCGCCCGTGTGCCCGGCCGCAACATCGTGCGCGACGGACTGCCGGGCGGCCATCGTCCGAGCGATGCGCAGACCATCTCCTCACTCGGCGTGCTCCAGCGGATGCTCGCTCCGGCCGCGGCGACCGTGAGCTCGGCCGGCGAGGTCGCGGGCGCCTCCGGCGTACCCGCATGCGCCTCGGAGTCCGGCACGAACTACTCGACCGGGGCGGACAACACGAACCCATCGAGTGGCGCGACCGGCCGGTACCAGATCCTCCCGTCGACGGCAGCCGCCTACGGCTGCAACCTGACGACGGCGGCCGGTCAGGACGCCTGCGCCCAGGTGATCTACGAGCACCAGGGCGCGAGCGCCTGGGTCGGCTGCGGCGGCTGAGTCCGCCGACCGCCGGCGGCGCGTCTCTACAGATCGAGATCGCGCCAGCTGAACTGCGGGTCGTAACCGAGGACCTCCCGGGCGTGGGCGATGTCGAGCAGCGTGTCGTTGCCGCTCACGCTCTCGGCGAGCGGCACGTCCGGGAAGACCTCGGCCATCAACTCCCGGCTCGGACGACGCATCACCGTGTCGCCGGCCGCGATCACGAACGAGTCGTAGCCGGGAATGTCGGCGCTGAGCGCGCGGCGGACGCTCTCGGCGACGTGCGACTCGTCGACGTAGCCCCACAGGTTCCACTTGCGCGCGTGGGCGTCGTCCTGCCAGCTCGGGAAGCGCTGATAGTCCTCGCGGACCATCACGTTGGAGAAGCGCAGGCCGATGATCGGCATCCCGCTGCGCCGGCTGAACTGCCTGGCCATCTCCTCGCCGACGTCTTTGGACAGCGCATAGCTGCTCTCCGGACGCATGTGCCTCTCATCGACCGGCGCGTAGTCGGGCGGGGTGTCGAACGGCAGCCCGAGCGTCGTTTCGCTCGAGGCCCACACCACCCGGTGCAGCCCCAGCCTCCAGGCGGCGCTGAACACGTTGTACGTGCTCACGGCGTTCACCTGGAAGATGTGGGCGGGCGGCGCCATCTGCGGCGCCGGGATCGCCGCCAGGTGGACGACCGCCTCGATCCCCGGCAGCGCCTCCGCACCCGCCAGCGCCTCGATCGTCTGGCCGTAGTCGGTGAGGTCCGCGCGCAGGAACGGGATCGGTGCGCCGTCGGGGTAGTGGTAGGACTCCGGCGAGGGGCCGAGGTCGATGTTGAGCACGTCGTGCCCGTGTGCTTTGAGGTCGGAGACGACGGCCCGGCCCGCCTTGCCGCTTCCTCCGGTGACTGCGATCTTCGTCATGTAAGGGCTCTTTCCGTGGGAGCGATCTGTCAATCCTGCCTGAGTCTGCCTGTGCGCAGCACCGCGCGGGCGGCCGCGTACCCGGCATCGAATCCACCCCGCACCACCAGCGTGTCGCGCTCCAGACGTCCCGGGACCGGGGAGCCTGGCGCGGGGCGGACCTGCAGGATGCAGGGTCGCAGCGCGGGGTCGGCCGTATGGCGCTCCAGCAGCGCCTCGTCCTCCAGCTCCGCGGGCGCGCGGGCGTGGAACGCCCGCGCGACCTGGGGATCGATGCGCGCCAGCAGCCGGCTGGTGAGTCGCGCCCCCGACCCACGTGGCGCACGCGTCGTCTCGCTCGCGCGGCGCGAGCGCAGCACGAGCACGTGTGTGGCACCATCGGTGAGCGCAGCCCGGATCGGGATCGCGGCGGACAGCCCGGCGTCGAGCAGCCGGCGGCCGCCGAGCGCCACCGGCGGCCCGGCGAGCAACGGCAGCATCGAGCTCGCTCGCAGCGCGGTGCGGAGCGTCGGCACGTCGACGATGTCTAAATGCAGGTCGACGGCCGAGCCGGTCCCGACGTCGGTGGCCAGCGGATGAAACTCGGTCCGGGCCGACAACAGCGCCTCGTACAGCCCGGGCGAGAGCTGCTCGTAGCGGCGCAGCACGAGAGTGTCGACATCGACGACCGGCCGCCGCACGAGCAGGCGGCGGCGCTGGATGAGGAACGCAAGCCACCGGCGGTCGGTCCAGGTGCGGATCCCATCCTCGGCACGGCCGCTCACGAGCCACAGCGCGTTGAGCGCCCCCGCCGACGACCCGTACGCGGCGTCGAACGCTCCGGCGAGCCCGTGCTCCTCGAGCGCGAGCACCATGCCCCCGGATACCGCGCCGCGCATCCCGCCACCCTCGATCACGAGCGCGATCCGGGCCTCTGGCGGACGGTCTCTGATCGCGGCGAGCACTGGATGCATGGGCGGCCGAGGATTTTCGCCGGTCAGGGGCGCGACTGCGGTGTGAGAGCCCCCGACCCTCCGGACGCCGCCCCCGCGGCGCCCGGAGAGTCCGCCGGATCACCCATCCTGGGCCTCCGGCGGAGGTGCCCCCTCATGTGTGCCCCCACACATCTGGACGATTGGAATCCTGCCAGCGGCCCCGCCCCGCGACAGCGTCCAATGACACGACTGAGTGAGTCAAAGGACTCACAAGACGCACGGATTCAGCGGTAGGCCTCGGCCCGCACGCGGAGCGCGTCGAGGTCGTGCACGTGCACGCGGTGGCGGCCGGTGGTGATGTAGCCCAGCTGCCGCAGCGAGGCGAGCGCCTTGACGGTCGCCTCGCGCGAGGCCGCGCACCAGCTCGCGAGCTGCTCCTGGGAGAGCGGCAGCTCGATCGCCACGCTGCCGTCGTCTTCCTCGGCCCCGAAGCGGGCGACCAGCTCCACCAGGCGCGAGCTCACCCGCCCCAGCGTGTCGAGACTGGCGAACTCCACCCGCCGGCGGTCGGCCTCGCGCAGCCGACCGGCGAGCATCCGCAGCAGCCCGACCGCGAGCTCCGGGTCGGACACGGCATCGGAGAGCACGCGCGACGGCGTCACCGCGGTGACCACGTCGCCCAGCGCGGTGGCGCTGGCGGAGCGCGGCGCGCCGTCCACGGCCGAGGCATCCCCGAGCAGGTCCCCGGGACCGGCCAGCGAGAGCACGGTCTCCCGGCCGGTGGCCGAGAGGATCGAGATCAGCACCCATCCCTGCTCGACCAGGAACAGGCGCTCGGCGCGGTCACCCTCGACGAACAGCGCCTGGCCGCGGCGAAAGCGGCGCTCCTGCGCGTCGCGCCTGACGACGGCGAGCAAGGCGGCATCCATGCCGCCAAGCGTCGCAGGTCCGGCGACCTCCCAGAGGTTCGCCGGGCGATCGCTCACACGAGCGGCGCGGTCACCACGGCCGCGGCGGTCACCACGGCCGCGGCGGCCGCGGCAAGATCCTCGCGGTTACATGAGCGGGGTGACCGACTCGGCGGCCGCTCGGGCTCCGCCCTCGGCGATGAAGCGCACCGCCGCGTCGATCTCGGGCGCGAGGAACCGGTCAGGGCCCGGCCCCGCGACACCTGCGGACCGGAGCCCGGCGAGCACGGCGGCGGTGGCGGGCGCCGGCTGCAATGGTGCGCGCAGCTCGATCCCGCGCGTGGCGGTGATCAGCTCGACCGCCAGCACCCGCCGCAGCCCGTCAACCGCGCGGCGCAGCTTGCGGGCGGCCGACCACCCCATCGAGACGTGGTCCTCCTGCATCGCCGAGCTCGGGATCGAGTCGACACTGGCGGGGACGGCGAGCCGCTTCATCTCCGAGACGATCGCCGCCTGGGTGTACTGGGCGATCATCAGTCCCGAGTCGACGCCGGGATTGTCGGCGAGGAACGGCGGCAACCCGGCGTTGCGGGCCGGATCCAGGAACCGGTCGGTGCGCCGCTCGGACATCGAGGCGACGTCGGCGATCACGATCGCCAGGAAGTCGAGCACGTAGGCGAGAGGCGCACCGTGGAAGTTGCCGTTGGACTCCACGCGGCCGTCGAGTGTCACCACCGGGTTGTCGATCGCCGAGGCGAGCTCGCGTCGGGCGACGGTCGCGGCGTGGTCGACCGTGTCACGGGCACCGCCCGCGACCTGCGGCGCGCAGCGCAGCGAGTAGGCGTCCTGGACGCGCGTGTCCTCGGGACCGCGATGGCTGGCGACGATCTCCGAGCCCGCCAGCAGCGCGCGGATGTTTGCCGCCGAGCGCGCCTGGCCGGCTTGTGGGCGCAGCTCCTGCAGATCGGCGGCGAACACCGCATCGGTGCCGAGCAGCCCCTCGACCGACGCGGCGGCGGTGATGTCGGCCACGGCGAGCAGTCCGGTGATGTCGGCGATCGCCAGCACGAGCATCCCGAGCATCCCGTCGGTCCCGTTGATCAGCGCAAGGCCTTCCTTCTCCGCGAGAGCGACGGGCTCAAGGCCGTTGTCCCTGAGTGCGTCGGCGGAGTCGCGCAGCGCGCCTGACTCGTCGCGCACCACCCCCTCGCCGGTGATCGCCAGCGCGCAGTGGGCGAGCGGCGCGAGGTCACCCGAGCAACCGAGCGAGCCGTGCTCAGGGACGACCGGGGTCAGGCCGGCGTTGAGCATCTCCGCGTACGCGCGGGCGACCTGCGGACGCACGCCGGTGCGGCCGGTGGCAAGCGTCGAGAGCCGCAGCAGCATCATTGCGCGAACGACTTCGCGCTCGACCTCCGGGCCGCTGCCCGCGGCGTGGCTGGAGATGAGCGAGCGCTGGAGCTGGGCGCGAAGGTCGGCGGGAATGTGGCGGGTGGCGAGCGCGCCGAACCCGGTTGAGATCCCGTAGTGGGGCACCACATCGGAGCTCAGCTCCTCGATCACCGCGCGCGAGCGCTCGATCGCCTGGACCGCGTGGTCGCTCAGCGCCACGCCGGCGCCGCCGCGGGCGACCGCGAGCACCTGGTCCGGGGCGAGTGGGCCGACGTCGACGGTCACGGAAGCAGTGGTGGTCATGGGCGCCATTGTGGCCGAACGAGCCGGTCAGCCACCCTGTCGCGGCCGGACGGGCCGAGCGCTGGGCATCTCAGCGACGGGTGGCGTCGTTGAGATGTACACCGCCGCGTCAGCGGATCGCGGTGCCGTTTGCCGGGTCGAAGAAGTGCAGGCCCTGGCCGGAGAGGAGCAGCCGGACTCGGTCGCCGACCGCGACCGGCGTGCGGGCGGGCACCCGGGCGATGCCGCCGCCGATCATCTCGGCGAGCTCCTGCTCATCGGTGTCCTCGTGGGCGTGCACGCGATGGGCGTCGAGCGTGTAGTGGACGAGCAGCTCGGAGCCGAGCGCCTCGACGAGCTCGACGTCGACCAGCATGCCGCCGGTGCCATCGGGCTCGCCGGCGACGGTGAGCTCCTCGGGGCGGACGCCGACGATCACCTTACGCTGCCCGAACGCGCGCAGACCGGGCCGCGCTTCGCCGAGCCCCGACGGCAGCGGGACCGATTGGGACCCGAGGTGCAGCGCCCCGAGGTCTGCTTCGAGCGTGGCCTCGTAGAGGTTCATCGCCGGCGAGCCCATGAAGCCCGCGACGAACAGGTTGTCGGGACTGTCGTAGAGCACCTGGGGTCGGTCGCACTGCTGCAACACCCCGGCGTTGAGCACCGCGACGCGGTCGCCCATCGTCATCGCCTCGGTCTGGTCGTGGGTCACGTACATCGTGGCCACTCCGAGGCGCCGGTGGATCTGGCTCACCTCGGCGCGCATCTGGACGCGCAGCTTGGCGTCGAGGTTGGAGAGCGGCTCGTCCATGAGGAACGCCGATGGCTCTCGGACGATCGCGCGGCCCATCGCCACCCGCTGGCGCTGGCCGCCGGAGAGCTGCGCGGGCTTGCGGTCCAGCGACTCGGTGAGCCCGAGGATCTCCGCGGCCTCCCGGATCTTCTTCTCGCTCTCCTGCTTGGGACCCCGGCGCAGCGAGAGCGCGAACCCGATGTTCTCCCGCACCGTCATGTGCGGGTACAGCGCGTAGTTCTGGAACACCATCGCGATGTCGCGCTCGCGCGGCGGGCGCGTCGCGACCGACTCATCGCCGATCCGGAGCGTGCCCGAGGTGATCTCCTCAAGCCCCGCGACCATCCGCAGGGCGGTCGTCTTGCCACAGCCCGACGGACCCACGAGGACCATGAACTCCCCGTCGGCGACGGTCAGGCTCAGGTCATGGACGGCGTGGAAGCCGTTGGGATAGACCTTGTTGATCGCGTCGAGTTCGATTGATGCCACGAAGCCTCCAGGAGTTGCTCAGACGCGCTGCACGGCAACGCCGGCCTGCGCGAACGGCGCGAGCTGCTCGTCGGTCGCGCTGTCGTCGGTGATGATCAGATGCACGGCCGAGACGTCGCAGATCCGCGCGAACCCGGCGTGGCCGAGCTTGCTGGCGTCGGCGACGACGATCGTGCGCGCCGCGCGCTGGACGAGCGCGGCGTTGGTGCTCGCCTCGGCGTGGTCGTAGGTCGTGCAGCCGGCCCACACGTCGACCCCGTCGACGCCGATGATCGCCAGGTCGAGGTTGAACGCCTCGAAGGCCGACTGGGCGAGCGGCCCGGAGAGCTCGAACGACGCAGTCCGTGCCTCGCCGCCGCTCATGATCAGGCGAATGTTGCTGCGCGGCGCGAGCTGCATGCCGACGCTCAAGCTGTTGGTGACGACCGTGAGCCGGCGGCGGTCCGCGATCGCCCGGGCGACCGCCACCGTGGTGGTGCCCCCGGTGAGGCCGACGAGCGCCTCGTCCTCGACGAGCTTGGCGGCCGCCTCGCCGATGCGCCGCTTCTCCACCGGATGCTGGGAGGCGCGCTCGGCAATCGGCTGCTCCACGAACCCGCCGACGCGGCCCACCCTCCCCCAGGACCGCGCGACGGCGCCCTGGCGCTCCAGGACCACCGTGTCGCGTCGGATGGTGGCCGCCGAGACGTTCAGCTCGCCGGCGAGCCAGTCGACCGTCACCGGACGCTCGGAGCCCTCCACCAGTTCGAGGATCGTGCGCAGTCGGTCGTCCCGGTGGATGATGTCGCGCTGCGCCATGTCTACTTGACGCTGCCCGCGACGATGCCGTCGACGATCCAGCGGTTGAGGAAGAACACGATCACGGCCGGCACCGCGATCGCGACGATCGCCGCCGCGTTGATGATCGTGTAGGGAACGACGTGGCGCCCCTCGAGCGAGGAGAGCGTCACCGTGAGCGGCTGGGTCGCGCTGGTGCTCCCCAGGACGAGCGGGAAGATGAACTGCCCCCAGCCGAACAGGAAGGTGATGATGGCGGTCGCCGCCATCCCGGGGCGGACGATCGGCAGCACGATGCGACGGAACACCTGCAGCGTGGTGGCCCCGTCGATCGTCGCCGCCTCCTCGATGCTCGGAGGCAGCGCCTGGAACATGCTGTACATGATCCACATGGCCAGCGGCAGGAAGCCCGAGGTGTAGACGAGGATGATCCCGAGATATGTGTTCACCAGCCCGAGCTGGGTCATGATCTTGTAGAGCGGGATCAGGGTGGCGTAGACGGGCAGCGTCAGCGTCGCAAGCACGGCGTAGAAGAGCACCCCGCGCAGGCGGAAGCGCAGCCGGGCGAACGCATAGGCGCCGACGACCGCTATCACGAGCGTGAGCAGCGTCGCCCCGAGGCTCTCGATCGAGGTGTTGACGACCGCGCGGCCGATGCTCCCCGCGCCCGACGCACTGGACGGCCCGGCGCCGAACACCGCCTGGTAGTTGCTGAAGTCGAAGTGCGTCGGGAACCAGTGCACGGGGCTGCTCTGCGCCTCGGCGTTCGTCTGAAGGCTCGTGTTGAGCGCCCAGTAGACCGGGAACAGCGACCACAGGACGAGCACGCCGATCCCGATCGCGCGCACCCAGCCGAAGCGCCGAGAGCGAGACGCCATCAGAACTCCACCTTGCGATAGATGAGCTTCACCGTCAGCAGAGACAGCACGATCGTGGTGACCGTGGCCAGCAGCGACAGCGCGTAGCCCTGACCGAAGTTCAGGTTCTGGAAGGCGATCTCATAGGTCTGGCTCATCAGCGAGGACGCGGTCGAGGCGCCGGCGTTGAGGACGTACACCTGATCGAAGATGTTGAGCGACATGATCAGGCCCTCGACCGCGGCGATCGCGAGGCCGGGACGCACGAGCGGGAGCGTGATCCGCCACAGCGACTGCAGCGACGTGGCGCCGTCGACGCTCGCGGCCTCGTAGAGCTCGCCGGGGATCGACTGCAGCGATGCGAGCACGAGGATCGCGGCCAGCGGCGTGATCTGCCACACCTGGACAACCGAGATGAAGAGGATGCTCTGGATCTGGTGGGTGCCGATCCACAGCTGGTAATGGTTGATGGCGCCCACCGACTTCAGGCCCGAGTTGAGCACCCCGAACGTCGGATCGTAGATCCAGGACCAGATCACGCCCTCGACGACGCCGGGCAGCGCCCAGGGAAGGACCATCAGCGCGAGCACGATGCCGCGACCGCGGAAGCGGCGCTGGAGCAACACGGCGAAGAACGTCCCGAGCGCGACCGAGAGCACGACGCCGAACACGACGTAGAACGCGGTGTTCTCAAGGCTCTGGCGAACCTGGGTGTTGTTGAACACCGACTGGAAGTTCCCGAAGCCGGTGAAGTGGTTGGGCGGGTCGAGCGCGTCGTCGTGCACGAACGCCCCGTAGGCGGTGAGCACCGTCGGGTACAGCGCGAGCGCCCCGATGAACACCAGCAGCGGCGCGACCATCGCATAGGGCAGCGTGGTCTCCCGCCGGCCGCGGCGGATCGCCTGCCCGCGCGGGGCGGCGAGGCGGCGAGTGCGTTCTCGGAGTGCGGTCATGGCGAAGCCGGGGGTCTCCTCAGACAGAACCGGACCCATCCGGCCCGCCCACAGAGGTGTGGGCGGGCCGGTGGGCCGAGTTCATTCAGCCATCGAGACCGTTGACGGTGTTGGCGATCGCGCTGACCGCGGCCGGCACGGACTCCGATCCGGAGGCCGCACTGTGGATGTTGGTGTACACCGCATTGGAGAACTGCGCGTACCACGGCGGCGCGCCGGCCGGGAAGATCGGCTTGGCGTGGTGGTCGAGCAGGTTGGCGAGCGTCGAGGCGCCCGCCACCTTATGCGACGCGACCAGCTTGGCCAGACCACCGCGGTTGGCGGGCAGCGGGAAGCCGGTGATGACGTCCTTGGAGCCGTCGGCGCCGGCGAACGCCGCCTGGTTGGCAGGCTCGCCCATCCACTTGATGAACGCGACCGCCGCGGCGATGTGCTTGGCCTGGGCAGGGATGCCGATCCCGTCCGGGTTGCCGAGGTTCGGTCCGGGACCGGTCGCGCCCGGCGTCGCGATGTACTTGACCTGACCGACGACCTTCGACTGCGAGGCGACGTTGTAGATCGTCCCGACGTCACCGGAGTAGTCGGAGAAGACGCTCGCGGTGAGGTTATGCGCCTGGTCGGTCTCGAACGCCTGGGAATCCTCCATGCCGAGGTTCGCCTTGGGGACCAGACCGGACTTGTACGCGTTCACCATCCACGCCAGCGCCTTGTAGCCCGGCGAGGAGGGCGAGGTGAACTCCGGCTTGTAGGAGGCGCTCAACACCGAGCCGCCAAATGCGCCGGTGAGCTCGTACCAGTAGGTGGACAACCCCTCGGCCGCGGCGAACGGGATGTCGAGCGGGTTGGCCACCACATGCTTTGACGCGATCGTCTTGAGGTCGGACTCGTACTGGGTGAGCGTCGTCGGTGTCGACGAGATCCCCGCCGCCTTGAAGTCCTTCGTGTTGACACTGGTGACGAGCATCGAGCCGTCCATCGGCATCCCCATCAGCGTGTTGTTGCGGATGAACGAGGTCGCCTGCGGATACTGGGCCTTGACGCCTGAGAGGCTGAAATACGAGTTCAGCGGCTTGAACCACTTGGTCTTGTAGTACTCCCCCACCTTCGACCAGTCGACGTCGGCGACGTCGGCGAAGTAGCTGTTCGCCTCCGCGGCGGACGCGATCTTCGTCTGCAGGTCGTCCCACTGCAGGTAGTTCCAGTTGACCTTCACCCCGGTCTGGGCAGTGAACTTGGCGATCATCGCCTTGGGCTCGGGATAGGCGATCGCCACATTGATCGTCTGCCCCTTGATCGAGCCGGTCGCCGCCGGCTGCGTGCTCGAGCCGCTGTTGCCGCCGCCCGAGCCCGAGCCGCTGCTGCCGCAGGCGCTCAGCCCGAGCAGCGCGATCGTGCCGGCAGCACCCAGCGCCGCCAGTCGTTTCGTCGTTCGCATCTCTCTCCTCCTACGGATCTTCGAACAGGTGGTCATTGGTGCTGCATCCCCGCCGTGCTCCCGATCGCCCGGCCGTCATTCCCGCATGCGGCACACGCCGCCGCGATCGCGCCGCGCAGCGAGGCATCGGCCCCGAAACGGGCGTGGACGACCTCCGGCGGATACGGGACCGCGCGCCCGACGATCTCCCGCACGCGGTCCAGCAATCCCGACTCGCCGCGGACATACCCGCCGCCGACGACGAGCACGCTCGGGTCGGCCGCGATGCAGAGGTTCGCCGCCGCCACGGCGATTCCGGTCCACAGCTCGTCGAGGAACGCGCGCGCAGCGGGGTCCTCCGGCCGCTCCACGAGCTCCGCCACCGTCGGGGGCAGCTGCGTCGACGCGAGCCGACGGGCCACGCCCCCGCCTCCGAACCACTCCTCGAGCGGCGCGGCGCCCTGGGCGGCCATCCGCGGCTCCGCCTCGCCGCGGTGAAGCGTGTAGCCGATCTCTCCGGCGGCACCGTGCGCGCCGTCCATCAGTCTGCCGCCGGTGACGATTCCGGCGGCGATGCCGGTCCCGAGGTTGACGTAGACCCCCTCCCGCACCCCGCGCAGCGCGCCCCATGCCATCTCGGCCCGCGCGGCGAGCTTGACGTCGTTGCCGATCACGATCCCCTCGCCCGGAAACGCCGCGGTGAGCTCGGCGCGGATCGCCAGACGTTCCCAGCCGGGCACGTTGGGCGCGAGCTCCACGTGGGTCGGACGCGTGTACCCCATCGTCGAGACGCCGATAGCCGCGATCCGTCCACCATCGGCGAGCTCGGCCTCGTAGCAGCGCCGCGCGAGCGCGATCGCGCGCTGCAGCACCGCCGGCGCGCCCTCCGAGCCCCGCGTCGGCTCGCTCTGCTGGCGACTCACCTCACCCTCGGCGGTCCCGATTCCCGCCGAGAGCTTCGTCCCGCCGATGTCGAGCGCGAGCACTCCTGCGTCCGCGGCGGCCACCGGCGTCACCGGTTCTCGGTGAGGACGACCGACCGCGTCAGGTGCGGTGGCTCGTCGGGGTTGATGGAGCGCAGCTCCGTGAGGCCTTCGGCGAAACGGTGCACGCGCACGAGCTCGGCAAGCGGATCTCCATCGCCCCGGATCACCCGCGCGCCGGTGGCGCGGATCTGGGCGTCGATCGAGAGCTCCTCGCCGTCCATGATCCAGACCAGGCTGCGCTCGCCGATCGCGGAGATCGGTCCGTGCCGGTACTCCATCGTCGGGTACGCCTCGCTCCAGGTGCGCAGGATCTCGCGGAACTTGAGCGCTGCCTCGTTGGCGATCGCCGCCGCGACGCCGCGGCCGAGGAAGACGAACTGTTCGACGGCGCCGGCCCACTCGGGAAGCGACTCATCCAGGAACGCCTCGGCACGGCGCGCGGAGGCCTCGACGTCCCAGCCGTAGGCACCGAGCAGCAGTGACAGGGCGGTGGTCGCGAAGCGGGTCTGCACAACGGACCGCTCGTCCGCGAACGGCAGGTCGATCTCGTCGGCGATGAGCCCCGCCAGCGGCGAGCCGGCGGTGGCGGTGATGCCCAGGACGGGCGTCGGGGACAGCGCCCGGATGGCGTCGAGGATCTCCGTCGTGGTGCCCGAGCGCGACAGGGCGATCACCTGGTCCCACGGGCGGGCCGACGGCAGCTCGGAGCCGGGGAACGCGTCGGTCTCGCCGGCACCCTGCTGTTCGCGGTAGCAGGCCACTGCCTGGGCGACGTACAGCGAGGTCCCGCAACCGACGATCCCGAGGCGCGAGCCGTCCGCGGGGAGCTTGGCCCGCAGCTCGTCGGCGAGGCCGCGCGCCTCCCGCCACACGGATGGCTGGCTGGCGAGTTCTGTCGAGAAGTAGGTCACAGCCGCGATCATAAGCGCAGATGTGCGCATATTTCAAGCGTCTTTGCGCAGGATTCTGCCCAACTCGCGCACGCATGGGCGGTCGGCCCGCGGATGCGGGCTCGAGCGCGCAAGCGTGCGGCCGCGGGCGGCCGCTCAGGGGATGACGGCCGGCACCAGGTGCCGCGCCGGCGCGCAGGGCACATAGTCCCGCGCGTTGTTCAGATCGACGCTGAACAGCGCTCCGCTGATCCCGGCGGCGACGTCGGCGGAGCAGAACCTCGCCGTCGTCTCGCCGTCCTGCACGTACTCCGCGTTGAGCACCGGCTTGTGGCGGCTCAGGTACGGGGTCCCGTCACCATGCGGCCCGGCGCACGGGTCCTCGTAGCGGTTGCACTCCTCGATGATCATGCCGTCAAACGTGGAGGCATCGACCCGCGCGTCGGCCGGGTCGTTCTTCTGGAAGATCGCCAGGCCGTCGTGGTGCGCGGTGAAGGCCAGCCATCGCTCGAACCCGAGCGAGTCCGCCCGGGTGAGATGCCAGCCTCCGCCCTTCACTCCGGTCGCCCCGAGGTTGGTGTAGCCGTCGAGGTCGTCGGGCTCGAGCGCGTCCTGACCCTCCAGGGCGCACCAATGGATCCGCTTGGCCAGGCCGGCAGCGATGTTGACCGCGGCCCCGTGCAGCGTCGAGAGCCGGCCGGGCACGTAGTGCCTGAAGCCGCGCAGGTCGAACCACCATTCGTTCGGATAGCCGCGCATCTGGTAGCGCTTGGCGTCGTTGCCGGAGTCGGCAGACGCAAAGTCACGCCTGTCCGGGAAGCTCGTCTGCTGGGCCCCCGCCTCGACGTAGCAGATGGAGTACTTGCCGGCGGCGTGCAGCGCGCGTACGACCGGAGAGGTTCCGGTCGGGATCCCGGCGTGGGGTGTGTTGGAGTCATAGAACAGGTCGGTGTCCCAGATTCCGGCGGCGCCGGGGCTCGGGTAGGCGCCGGTGATCGGCGGCAGCCCCGCCAGGCCGGGCGTGGAGGTCCCGATCTGCCAGTACCACTGGACCAGGCCCCCGGGCGGCCGTGTCCAGGAGGCGGCGCCGGCGCTCGCCGCGCCGAGCAGCAGCGTGGCGGCCGCCGCGCCGGCCAGCCGTCGCAGGATTCGTCGGGTCATCGCTCTCGCTCCTCGGTCGCTGCGTAGACGGGCGTGCTCCGCCGGGTGTCGATCCGCTCACCGGTGTCGGAGTCGAACAGGTGGACGGCGGCGGGGTCGATCCCAAGCCGGACGACGCCGCCCTCCTGTGGGCGTTCGTGCGGATCCAGGCGGGCGATCATCGCGGTGCTCTCCGCCTCGTCGGCGAGCAGCAGCGGCTCATCGCCCGACCGGGCAGCCGCCTCGGCCGGCCGCATGGCGATCTCGGCGGCGATCCGCCCGTGGACGATCACCTCGTCGCCCATCGGCTCGACGACGGCAACCTGCAGTTCGAGCCCCGGGCCTTCCGCGCCGATGCGCTTCAGCGCCTCCGGTCGCAGCCCGACGATCACTTCGCCGTCGGGCGCCGCGCACTCCAGCTCGAGGTCGCCGGCACGGACCCGGCCCTCGCGCACGCGCCCGCGCAACAGGTTCATCGGCGGGCTGCCGATGAAGCCGGCGACGAACACGTTGCGCGGCGCGTCGTAGACCTCCTGCGGCGCGCCGATCTGCTGCAGCTGCCCCTCCGACATGACGGCGATCCGGTGCCCGAGCGTCATCGCCTCGACCTGGTCGTGGGTGACGTAGATCGTGGTGATCCCGAGCCGGGAGTGCAGCCGCTTGAGCTCGGCGCGCATCTGCACCCGCAGCTTGGCGTCGAGGTTGGAGAGCGGCTCATCGAGCAGGAACACCTCAGGCTCACGCACGAGCGCGCGGCCCATCGCCACGCGCTGGCGCTGACCACCCGAGAGCTGCGCCGGGCGGCGTTTCAGCAGCTCGTCGAGGCCGAGCATCCGCGCCACCTCGCCCACCCGGCGGTCGACCTCGGGGCGGGCGATGCGGCGTTGACGCAGCGGGTAGGCGAGGTTGCGCGCCACTGACATGTGCGGGTACAGCGCGTAGTTCTGGAACACCATCGCGATGTCACGATCCTTGGCCGACACCTCATTGACGACCTGGTCGCCGATCCGAATCGAACCCCGGGTCGGTCGCTCGAGGCCGGCGATCATCCGTAGCGCGGTCGTCTTGCCGCAGCCCGATGAGCCGACGAGGATCATGAACTCGCCGTCGTGGATCTCGAGCGAGAGGTCGTCGACGGCGATCGCTCCGTTCTCGAAGCGCTTGGTCACCGACTCGAAGCTGACACTGGGCATCCCGCCGTCTCCTATTTCATGCCGGTGAAGGCGATCGAGCGGATGAACCAGCGCTGCGCGATCAGGAACACCGCGAGCATCGGGATCTGACTCATCACCGTGCCGGCCATGAGCAGGTTCCACTCGGTGTAGTGCGCCCCCTGCAGAGTGGCCAGGCCAAGCTGGAGTGGATCGCGGGTGGCTGAGTTGATGATGATCAGCGGCCACAGGAAGTCGTTCCAGGACCACATGAACTGGATGATCCCGAGCGTCGCCAGAGCCGGCAACGACAACGGGAGCACGATCTTGAACAGGATCCCAAGCCGCGATGTGCCGTCGATCCGCGCCGCCTCCTCGAGCTCGACCGGCAGCGTGCGGAAGAACTGGCGCAGCATGAAGATCCCGAATGCGCTGCACAGGTTGGGCATGATCAGCCCGCCGACGCTGTTGACCATCCCGATGTCCTTGACGATCAGGAAGGTCGGGATCAGCAGTACCTGGTAGGGCACCATCAGCGTCGCCAGCAGCACGACGAACAGCACGTCGCGCCCGAAGAACTTCAGGCGCGCAAACGAGTAGGCGGCGAGGCTGCAGAACAGCAGGTTGCCCGCGACCGTCGCGGCCGAGTAGGCCAGGCTGTTGAGGAAGAAGTCGCCGAACGGCACCGCGTTCCAGGCCGTCGCGTAGTTGGAGAAGTGCAGCCCCGATGGGAACAGCACCGGTGGGAAGTTGGCGGCCTCGGACTTTGTCTCCAGCGACAGGATCACCATCCACACGAGCGGCACCAGCATCACGACCGCGATCGGAGCGAGCACCAGGTGCCACGGGCTGAACGGCAACCGGCGGTGGCGCGCCGGCGGGGGGTCCTCGGCGACGAGGAACCTGTCGTCCTTGAGTGAGGCGATCGTGGCCATCAGGAGGTGTAGTAGACCCGCCGGCGCCCGACCCACATCTGGATCAGGGTGATGATCAGGATCGCGATGAACAGGACGTAGGCGATCGCCGAGCCGTAGCCGGCGTTGAAGTACTGGAACGCCTGCTGGTAGAGGTAGTAGACGATCACCGTCGTGGACTCCAGCGGTCCCCCGCGGGTGGTCACGTAGATCTCGTCGAACAGTTGCAGCGCGTTGATCGTCGACCAGACGACGAGGAACAGCGTCGCGGGGCTGAGCAGCGGCAGCACGATCGTGCGAAAGCGGCTGAAGCGGCTCGCGCCGTCCATCTCGGCGGCCTCGATCAGCTCCTCGGGGATCCCCTGCAGCGCGGCCAGGTAGACGATCACGTCAAAGCCGAGCCACCCCCAGACCGTCATCGCGACGATGCAGTAGAGCGCCTCGCTCGGGCTCTGCAGGAACTGCTGCTGGGGCAGCCCGACCGCGTGCAGCACGTAGTTGACCAGACCGAACGTCGGGTCGAGCAGCCACAGGAACAGGATCCCGGTGGCGACCGTCGAGGTGACCAGCGGGGTGAAGATGGCGAGCCGGTAGAAGCGGATCCCGCGGATCTTGCGGTTGAGCGCGACCGCCAGACCGAGCGCGCCGATCACCGAGATCGGCACGAAGATCACCGTATAGAGCACGGTGTGTCCCACCGCCGAGCGAAACGCGTGGTCCTTGGAGAGCGCGTTGTAGTTGGCGAAGCCGACGTAATGGTGGGAGCCGAGCAGGTTGTTGGCCTGCAGCGAGAGGATCAGCGACCAGCCGATCGGGATCAGGAAGAAGATCGCGATCAGGATCACCGCCGGCGCGACGAACATCCAGCCGGCGAGGTGCTCGGAGCCGATCAACCGCTTGAGCAGCGACGGCCGGGCTGCCGACCGAGGGTGTGCGAGGGCCGCCATTGACGGTTATCCCTGTGGCGCGCTCAACAGGCCGTCGGTCGTCTGCGCCGCCTGCGCGAGCGCCTGCTTTGGCTGGTACTTGCCGAGCAGCACGCCCTGCACCGCCTGCCCGATCGCCGTCGAGATCTTCGGATAGACGACCGAGACCGGGCGATTCTGCTTGGAGTTGCTGAGGTTGTGGACCCACTCCTCCACACCCGGGTAGCGCTTGAGGTAGGTCGTGAACCCAGGCAGCGACTGGACGTCGTCGCGGATCGGCAGATCGCCGGTCCCCAGGCACCACTGGAGATCGATCTTCGGCGAGGTGAACCACTGCATGAACTCCCACGCCGCGGCCACGCGCTTGGTGCCGTTGTTGAACATCACCCAGTTGTCCGGGCCGGAGATCGTCTGGTGGTTTTCCTCCGCGGGCAGGATCTGGACGCCGTAGTCGACCTTCGACTGGCGGATCTGCTCGAGGTCCCACGGGCCGGTCCAGAGCATTCCGATGTGGCCTGAGCCGAACAGCGGCAGGTAGTTGTCCGAGCCGTTGTCGAGGTAGATCGCATGCGCCTTGGAGAGGCTCTGCAGGTAGGTGAGCGCCTTGATCCCCGCCGCCGAGTCGAACGCCGCCTTCTTGCCGTCAGGAGTGAGGATGTGTCCGCCGGCCTGCCAGAGCATCGCCCAGAAACGCCAGACGGTGTCCTCGCTCGCGTCGTTGACGTAGGCCCAGCCGAACTGCTTCTTGGCCGGGTTGGTGAGCTTGAGCGCGGCGCGCTTCATGTCGGCCCAGGTCCAGTTCGCCGTCGGGTAGGAGAGGCCGGCCTTCTTGAACAGCGTCTTGTTGTAGACGAGGGCGAGGTTGTCGACGAGCGCCGGGATGCCGACGACCTTGCCGCCCACGGTCGCCACCGCGCGCTCGAATGGATAGAAGTGATCCCAGCCGAACGCCTTGTCCTGGCTGAGCCACTTCGTCAGCGGCACGAGCTTCGAGGTGCTCGCGATGTTGGCGGCGTTGGAGCCGTACAGGTAGGAGACGTCGGGCGGGTCACCCCCGGCGATCGCGGACAGCACCTTCTGCAGCGCGTAATCGCTGTTGCCGTAGAACTGCGGGGTGACCGTGATGTGCGGGTGGGTCTGGTTGAACTCCGCCGCCAGGCGCTTCATCGTCGCGGACTCGGACGCGGTGTAGCCCTCCCACACGGTGATGTGCACGTGACCGCTCGTGATCGGCTTGGGCGCGGCCGCGGACAGCCCCGCCGATCCGCTCTTGCCCGAGCCACCACCGCATCCGGCGAGGGCGAGCGCCGCTCCCAGCGCCACCAGAAAGCCTGCTCGTCTCATCTGTCTCCTCCTCCACTGCCCGCTCAGGGCAGAACGACGGAACGCGTCAGGTGTTGTGGATTGTCCGGATCCAGGCCGCGCGCCTGCGCCAGTGCAACCGCCGTGAGCTGGATCGTGACGAGCTCTGCCATCGGATCCGAGGCCGCGACTCGCACGCCGGCGCCGGTCGCTTCGATATCGGCGATCAGCGAATCGTCGTGGACGCCGATCAGCCACACGAGCGTGCGCGGACCGGCGACACTGATCGGGCCGTGGCGGTACTCGCCGGCCGGATAGGACTCCGCCCATGACAGCGATGCCTCTCGGAACTTCAGCGCGGCCTCATTGGCGACGCCGACGCTCCAGTCGTGGCCGAGGAACACGAACTGCTCGAAGTCGGTGGCGTCGACCGGGAGTTGCGCCTGAGCCTGACCGGCGGCCGGCGTGAGCGCCGACCGCGCCTGCGCCACCGCGGCAGCGAGGTCCTCGCCGAGGTGAGCGCGCAGCAGCGCGAGCACGCAGGTGGCGAATCGCGTCTGGACGATCGAGCGCTCATCGGCGAAGTCGAGCAGCACGCTGTCGTCGGCGGCCTGCACGACCGGTGTGCCGGCAACCGCAGAGATGACCAGCGACGGCATCGCGGCGGGCAGCGAGTCGAGCGCGCGGACGACCTCCGTCGTGGTCCCCGAGCGCGAGATCGCGAGCACGTCGTCGTAGTCGCGCCCGAGCGGCATCTCGGAGGCGACGAACGCGTCGGTCTCACCCTCACCGCTGGACTCACGCAGGGTGGCGATCGCCTGGGCGATGAAGTACGACGTGCCACAGCCGATGACGGCCAGCCGTCGCCCGGGCGCCGGCAACCGCTCGGCGACCGTCGGCGCGAGCGCCGCAGTCCGCTCCCACATCTCCGGCTGGCTCAGGATCTCCGACTCTGTGACGCTCATTTCTGCGCACTGTAAGTTGGGATCGCTCAAATAACAACACAAGACGTTCAAAACCTGCCCAGATCGACGTAGACTCCCGGGACCGTGCAGCAGTCACAGCGCCTGTCCGCGATCCTCGAGCGGCTGACCGCCGACGGGTCGGTGGGCGTGGTCGAGCTGGCAGACGCGCTCGACGTCTCCCCCGCGACCGTCCGTCGCGACCTCCAGCTGCTCGAGAGTCAGCGGCTGCTGGACCGCACGCACGGTGGCGCGATCCCCCAGGGAGTGCTGTACGAGCTGCCCCTGCGCTACAAGTCCGCGCGCCAGGCGGCGGAGAAGAAGCGGATCGCGGCCGAGGCGGCGAGCCGGGTCGGCGACGGGTGGGCGATCGGCCTGGGTGGCGGCACGACGACGACCGAGGTCGCCCGCGCGCTCATCGACCAACCGCAGCTGACGATCGTCACCAATGCCTTGAACATCGCCTCCGAGATCGCGGTGCGACCGAACCTCAAGCTCGTCGTCACCGGCGGCGTCGCCCGGCTTGAGTCCTACGAGCTGGTCGGCCCGATCGCCGAGGCGAGTCTCGAGGGCCTGAACCTCGACATGGTGTTCATGTCGGTCGACGGGATCTCCGCGCGCGCCCACCTGACCACCCACCACGAGGTCGAGGCGGGGACCGACCGGGCGCTGATCGCCCGCGCCGACCGGGTGACCGTGGTCGCCGACAGCTCGAAGATCGGCAAGATCACCTTCGCGCGAATCTGCGCGCTGGATCAGGTCGATGAGCTCATCACCGACGTCGGCGCCGACCCGGCAGAGGTGGCGGCCCTGCAGGAGCAGGGCCTCACCGTCACGCGCGTGTGAACTGGTAGCTGGGGGGTTCAGGCGCTGCTCGACGGCCGCGAGCCGCCCCGCTCGATCGCGAACCTCGCGAGCAACCGCGACAACTCAGGCCGCGGCCACCCGCCGCCGTCCCGCGCGGATCCCGGCGGGCATCAGCTCGCCATGGGCCTCGATCAACTCGTCGACCAGCGCCTCCGACTGGGCGGTGGTGAGCGTCGCCGCTGCATTGGGATCGAGCAGGACCGCCTGGTGCACGAGCTCCCGCGACTCCTCGAGCGCGGCGCGCACGGTGAGCTCGACGACGTTGAGGAACGTGCGGTTCAGCGCCGCGCACTGGGCGGGCAGCGCGCCGATGGCGAGCGGGTGCACGCCGTCGGCGTCGACGCGGCAGGGAACCTCGACGCACGCCCCCTCGGGCAGGTTGTCGATCAGGCCGTCGTTGCGGACGTTGCCGTACTCGATCCGCGACTCACCGGTCACCATCGCGTGGATGTAGCGCGGGGCGAGCTCACCCTCGGGCGTGAGCTCGAGCGACTCGCCCGCCTCCAGGCGCTCGCGGGTCAGCTTGTACTCGTCGATGTTCTCCAGCGAGCGGCGGATGTACTCGTCGATCGGGATACGGAAATGCTCGATCTGATCGTCGTGGCGCATGAACCACGGCAGGTACTCGGCCGAGTGCTCGCTGGACTCGGTGGGGAAGCGGCCGAAGCGCCGATAGAGCTCGACCCGCACGCGCCGCCCGAGCCCGTCGGGGTCCTTGTCGATCGCCTCGTCGAGCAGCGGGTAGAGGCTCTCGCCGTCGCGCTCGAAGCGGAGCACGAACGCCTGGTGGTTGACGCCCGCGGTTTCGAAGGTGATCTCCGGCTCAGGCACGCCGACGATCTCGGCGAGCAGCTCGTGGGTGTTCTGCACCGAGTGGCAGAGCCCGACCATGCGGTCATGGGCGCCGGCCTCATCGAGCGCCCACATGAGCATCGCCATCGGGTTGGTGTAGTTGAGCAGCCACGCCTCGGGGCAGACCTCGTGGATATCCCGGGTGATCTCGAGCATCACCGGGATCGTGCGCAGCGCCCGGAACACACCACCGACGCCGAGCGTGTCGCCGATCGTCTGGCGCAGGCCGTGACGCTTGGGGATCTCGAAGTCACGCATGGTCGCGTCGAGACCGCCGACCTGGATCTCGTTGACCACGAAGTCGGCGCCCTCGAGCGCCGGGCGCCGCTCGAGGTGGGACTCGAACGTGAAGTGCGACCCGGCGACGCGGTTGACGTCGTCGGCGATCCGCGTCGCGGTCTCCAGCCGGCCGGGATCGATGTCGTGCAGGGCGATGGTGAGGTCGGCGAGCTCCGGGTAGGCCGCGAGGTCGGCGAGCAGCACCCGCGTGAACTCGACACTTCCCGCTCCGACGAGCGTGATCTTGGTCATGCGCGTTATTGTTCTACTTCGGCTGGATTCGCGCAAGATCGCGCGCAAAGATCTTCACAATGAACGACCCTCTCTCATCATTGGTAGCGCGCCACCGGGGCGGCGAGGCGGTCGGCGTCACCTCGGTGTGCTCCGCGAACCCGCTGGTGCTCGAGGCGACGATGCGCGAGGCGAGCGGCGCCGGCGAGCCAGTGCTCGTCGAGGCGACCTCCAATCAGGTCAATCAGGACGGCGGCTACACCGGGATGCGGCCGCCGGACTTCCGGGAGCTCGTCCACGGCGCGGCGCGGGCGGCCGGGGTCGCGGTGGACCGGGTGCTGCTGGGCGGCGACCACCTGGGGCCGAACCCGTGGCGCGAGCGGCCCGCCGAGGAGGCGATGGTGCTCGCCGAGGAGATGGTGCGCGAGTACGCGGCGGCGGGTTTCACCAAGATCCATCTCGACTGCTCGATGGCGTGCGGCGGCGACCCCTTGCCGCCGGGCGACGCGCTCGTCTCCGAGCGAGCGGCGCGCCTGGCGAGCGTCGCCGAGGCGTCGGCCGAGGGGCGGCCGATCAGCTACGTGATCGGGACCGAGGTGCCGGTGCCGGGAGGTGCCGCCGAGGCGATCCACGGCCTGAAGCCGACCTCGGCCACCGCGGCGCGAGCCACGCTGCGCGCCCATCAGGAGGCGTTCTCCCGGGCTGGGCTGGGCGGGATCTGGCAGCGGGTCCGCGGGCTCGTGGTGCAGCCCGGCGTCGAGTTCGACGAGTGGTCGGTCGTCGACTACGAGCCCGGCCGAACGGTCGCGTTGCAGTCGGTGCTCAGCCACGAGCCGGGGATCGTGTTCGAGGCGCACTCCACGGACTACCAGACGCCCGAGCGGCTCGCGGCGCTCGTCCGCGACCACTGGGCGATCCTCAAGGTCGGACCGGGACTGACCTTCGCGTTGCGCGAGGCGTTGTTCGCGCTGGAGGCGATCGAGCGCGAGCTGTGCCCGCCGGATGAGCACTCGCGGCTGCGCGCCGTGGTGGAGGAGCGGATGTTGGCGCGCCCCGAATACTGGGACCGTTACTACGGGGGCGACGAGACGACCCGGAGGCTCGCCCGGGTCTTCAGCTTCAGCGATCGGCTGCGCTACTACTGGCCCGATCCCGAGGTCTCCGGCGCCGTGGCGCGGCTCGTGGCGAACCTCGAGCGCGTCGAGATCCCGCTGCCGCTGCTGGCGGCCTCGCTGCCGCGTGAGTACGCGCGCGTGCGCGAGGGCTCGCTCGCCCTCGAGCCCCACGCGCTCGTGCTCGACCACGTCGGCGCGGTACTGCGCGACTACCGGCGTGCCTGCGAGCCGGGCGCGACGGCTGGCTGAGCTGGCGCTGGAGCGGGCTACTGGGCGGTCATGCCACCGTCGGCGAGCATCACCGAGCCGGTGATGAAACCGGCCTCGTCGGAGGCGAGAAACAGTGCGAGTGCGGCGATCTCGGCGGGGGTGCCGGGGCGGCCGATCGGCTGGAAGGAGTCGATCGTGTCGTAGACGTGCTGCAGGCCGCCGAGCATCTCCGCGTGGGCGTGGTTGATCGGCGTGTCGACCCAGCCGGGACAGATGACGTTGCAGCGGATCCCCTGCTTGGCGTAGTCGAGGGCGATCCCGCGAGTGAGCATCACCACGCCGCCCTTGGAGGCGGCGTAGATCGTGAGGTAGGGCTCCGCGACGACGCCGTTGACCGACGAGACGTTGACGATCGAGCCGCCACCGTGGGCGAGCATGTCGGGGATCGCCGCCTGGCAGGCGTAGATCTGGCCCTTGAGGTTGATGGCGAGCGTGCGGTCGATCGTCTCGTCATCGACCTCGTGGAAGACGCCGGGCAGGTTGACCCCGGCGTTGTTGACGAGGACGTCGATCTGTCCGTGGTCCGCGATGCAGCGCTCCACCGCCGCGGTGATCTGCGCGCGATCGCTCACGTCGGCGACGCACGACTCGGCCACGCCGCCGGCCTGCTCGACCGTCTCCCGCAGGCCCCCCTCGTCGACGTCGACGCACACGACGCGCCCGCCCTCCCGGGCGAAGCGCGTCGCGATGCCACGGCCGATTCCCGACGCCGCGCCGGTGACGAGGCACGCCTTGCCCTCGATGCGCCCGCCGCTCATCAGAGATCAGGCAGCGCCTCGAGCGGCGGCGGGGTGTCCTCGTCCTCGATCGTCCGCAGCGGTCCCTTGAACCAGTTCTTGGCCGACAGGAACCACCAGCTGCCGACGAGCACGATCACGATGCCGACCGCGGCGGGCGCGTAGTTGAACGTCTTCAGGCTGAACTGGCTGGACCACGGCACGGCGGCCTCGGTGGTGGGCAGGATGAACAGCACGCAGATGAAGATCACCCACAGGATCGCGATGACGTCGAGCACCTTGTACCAGCGCCCCAGCGACCACGGACCCGGGTCGAAGGAGTCGCCGGCCCGCAGCCGCAGGTACACCGGCAGGATGTACGCGATGTAGAGACCGATCGTCGCCACCGAGGTGATCGCGACGTAGACGAACGCGGTCTGGGAGCTCCACGCCGGCAGCGCGAGCAGGAACGCGAGGAACGCGATCAGGATCACCCCGAGGTACGGCACATGCGCGGCGTTCAACCGCGACCACAGCCGCCAGCCCGGGGTCGCGCGGTCACGGGAGAACGCATACAGCATCCGCGAGGCGGCGGTGACCGCCGACATCCCGCAGAACAGCTGACCCATCACCGCGATGAACAGCATCGCCTCCGCGCCGCCCTTCCCGAGCGCCTGCTCGAGCAGGGTGATCACCGCAAAGCCGCCCGACGCCGCGACCGCGTTCAGGTTCTTGATGGCGAACGTGAGCGCCATGATCAGCAGGTAACCGGCGATCGCCGAGACGATGATCGAGTTGACGACGCCCTTGGCCGCGGTCATCGAGGCCGATTGCGTCTCCTCGGACATGTGCGCCGAGGCGTCGTAGCCGGTGTAGGTGTACTGGGCCTGCAGGAAGCCGAGCAGGAAGATGAAGAAGAACGGCGCGTGACCGAAGCCGGCGTTGTTCACCGTCTTGGAGAACACCCAGCCGACCGACTGATGGGAGTTCGGCACGACGATCAGCACGATCACGATCACGGCCACGCCGATCACGTGCCAGTAGGCGGACACCCAGTTGAGCATTGCCACCAGCCGGACGCCGAAGATGTTCAGCAGCGCGTGCAGGATCAGGATCGCCGCGTAGATGTACATGACGTGGTGACTGTCGTTTGAGTAGTTGAACCACAGGTTCGCCAGGGCGGTGGTGAACGTCGCCGCGCCGTAGTCGATGCCGGCGAGGATCGCCACCTGACCAATCAGGTTGAACCACCCGGTGAACCAGCCCCAGGCGGGGCCGCCGAGGCGCGAGGCCCACCAGTACAGCCCCCCCGCGGTGGGGAACGCGGAGGCGAGCTCGGCCATGGTGAGACCGACGATGATCACGAACACCGACACGATCGGCCAGCCGATGGCCTGCTGCAGCGGGCCGCCGTAGTTGATGCCGGTCCCGTACAGCGTCAGCGCGCCGGACAGGATCGAGATGATCGTGAACGAGATCGCGAAGTTCTGGAAGCCGCTCATGCGACGCTCCAGATCCTGCTTGTAGCCCAGCTCGGCGAGACGCTTCTCGTCGTCGTGTTGCAAGGTCTCCGGCGCAGCCATGACGTCCTCTCGTGACGGTCGGGGCGGGGGACGAATTTGGCGCCGGACCCTACGTGAGCGCGGTGCGTGCGTCAACGGTCGGCCGGGAGGCGGTGGGAGACCGCGGGTGCCGGCGAAGATCACGATCACCGAGAAGCGCTTCAGCGGCACGATCATGCTCGGCTGGGCCGCCACCGATCGGAGGCGCGGCCGGCCGTTCGGCCGACCGCGTCACCGAGTTGGGGTCAGGAACCGATCGGCGTGATCTCCAGCAGCGCGACCCCGTGGGACGGGATCAGCTGGCTGAAGGTGCTGCTCGTGGTGTCGTAGCTGGTGCCCGACCACAGGTCATCGACCTGATAGCCGCTGCTGCTCGGCGCGAGGCCGAGCGTCGACGCCGAGACCGAGAGCACCTTCTCCTTCAGGCCGGTGTTGAACAGACCGACCGCCAGGGCACCGCCCGGCGTGGTCTTCGCCACCACTCGCTCGCCGCTCTGGGTCTCGATCAACGACGCATCGACGCCGTCCTGATCGAGGGCGAGGACCGCCGTGTTCTTCAGCAGAGCCAGATCCTGTGGGCAGAGCTGAGTCAGGTCCGTGCCCAGGATGATCGGCGAGGACGCAAGCGACCACAGGCTCAGGACGGTCTGGCGTTCTGGATACGTCAGCCCGTCTCCGTTGGTGTACGACGCGTGGCCGAACGCCGTCGTCGCCGAGACGGGGTCGGTGCAGTTGCCGACCTCGACCGAGTCGAAGTCGTTGTACCCGTCGTACTGCGAGCCTCCATATGTCGGCTCCCAGAGTGCCAGCGTGTTGAACCGCTTCTTCACCTGCGTGTAGTCGGTCAGACCCGGGGTGCCGTAGGCCTCGATGTCCGATGAGTACTCCCACTGAGTGGCGTATTGGTCGAGCAGCGGACCGAGCTTCGGCGTGTAGCTGCCCTCGGTGATGTCGAGCTGCATCGGGCGACCCGACTGCCGGATGGCGTCAGACCACGCCTTGATGTCAGCGCTGTTCTGGTTGGTGATCCCGTCGAGCTTGATGTAGTCGACCCCCCAGCCGGCGTACTGGTCCACGATCGAGTTGACATACGCCTGGGCGCCCGGCTTGTTGAAGTTGACGCCGACCATGCCGCCGCAGTTGTAGTTGTTCTGCCGGGTCTTGGTGGCGATGGAATCGGCCGTGAAGGTCGTGCCCTCGATCGGCGTGTTCTCGGCGACCGCCTGCTTGGAGATGCCGGGCGTGACATAGATGCCGAACTTCTCTCCCAGGCTGTGGACGTAGTCGGCGAGGACCGCAATGCCATCTTCACCATTCGCGCCGGGCGGGTACTTGGTCGGGTCGGTCACCCACCGGCCGTACTGGTCGACGTTGGGGCCCTGACCGCCCTTCGGGCACTGGTACCAGAAGTCGTCGAGGTTGACGTACTGGTATCCCTCCGCCTCCAGGCCGCTCGTCTGCATCGCCTGGGCCTCGGCTTCGACGACCGCGGCGTCAGTCGAGTGTCTGAAGAAGCTCCAACTGCTCCACCCGAGCACAGGCGTGAGGGTGGTGCCCGCGGGCGGGTTGGCCTCCGCAGACGCGGCCGAAGCATGCAACAGCAGGCCGGCGCTCATCGCAACCACCGCGAGCGCGGCCGCCACCACCGCCGACATGAACCGGGTTCTCGGCACTGTCATCACTCCCTCCATTCGGTCCAGCTTGGATCTACGCCGGACGCGTCCGCGGCCGGCGATGTGCGTACCGATGCCCGAACGCGGCGCCTGCGCTCGGTTGTGCGCGAATATGAGCAGACTACGTCAAATTCGAGCACTGCGCAATATCGTTCTTGCATGCCAGAGGGGCTCCGGCACGGCCGGTACGCTGCCGCCGTGCAGCAGCAGCAGCGCTTGTCGACGATCCTCGAGCGGCTGGCCTCCGACGGATCGGTTGCGGTCACCGAGATCTCCACCGAGCTCGGAGTGTCGGCGGCGACGGTGCGGCGCGACCTCCAGCTGCTGGAGACCCAGCGCCTGCTCGGGCGCACCCACGGCGGTGCCGTCTCCAACCGGGTCGTCTACGAACTCCCGCTGCGCTACAAGACGATCCAGCACGCCGCCGAGAAGAAGCGGATCGCGGCCGCAGCCGCCTCCCGCGTGCGCGACGGGTGGGCGATCGGGCTCACCGGGGGCACGACGACGACCGAGGTCGCGCGCGCGCTCGCCGATCGATCCGACCTGACGATCGTCACCAACGCGCTCAACATCGCGGCCGAGATCGCGATCCGGCCGAACCTGAAGCTCGTGATCACCGGTGGGATCGCGCGCCCGCAGTCCTACGAGTTGGTCGGCCCGATCGCCGAGGCGAGCCTGGCCGGCCTCAACCTCGACATCGTGTTCCTGTCAGTCGACGGGATCTCCAGCCGCAGCGGGCTGACGACCCATCACGAGCTGGAAGCCGGGACCGACCGGGCGCTCATCGAGCGGGCCCAGTCGGTCGCCGTCGTGGCCGACCGCTCCAAGATCGGCCGCTCGGCATTCGCTCGGATCTGCTCGCTGGAGGACGTCGACGAGCTGATCACGGACTCCGGCGCCGACGAGGAGGAGGCCGCGGCGCTGCGGGGGCAGGGGTTGACGATCAGCCTTGTATGACGTCGCCGGTCGGCATGAGGTCGAACGACACGTCGTTGTAGTCCCCGGATTCGCAATCGAAGCTCTGCGGTCCGGTCTTCGTGGTCTGCATGGTGAGCTCGGAGCCGCACCACCAGGACCCGACGTGGAAGCGCGCGTTGTGCCGGTAGTGGCTGATCGGATCGAGCTTGGCGAGCAGCGCGCGCGCCGCCGGACAGCGGATCCCGTAGCCGAACACCGCGATCTTGGTGATGAGCGCCCCCGGCACTCGGACCAGGGCACAGTTGCCGTGTGGCGGCTCCTTCACCTGCGAGGAGCTCCGCGGATCGCACACATTGAGCGTGCCGAGGTGCGGAGAAAACGTCATCCCGCGCGAGGGGAAGTACCACTCCACGTGTGAGTAGGCCGGATGGCCGCCGCAGGTCCGCAGGCCGAAGGCGACCACGGTCGCGGGCAGGTTCGTGCTGCCGCAGGCGACGCACCACCCCGGCCACACCCAGTCGGCCACGCCGTGACCGACGGCCCGCGCGCCGCCCCACGAACTCCAATGGACCTTCGCCACGAGGCTCGTCGGGTCCCCTCCGTAGCTGACCACGCGCGGTCGGACGTGGCCGAAGCCCTCGGTGAACTTCGTGTGCAGGCCAAGCGTCGGAGCCGAGGATGCGCTCGCGCGCGGCTGCGCGCTTGCGTGCGAGGCGGCGGTCAGTCCCACCAGGATCAGCATCAGCGCGACGAGCGCGCCCGTCCAGCGTTTCATCTCGTCCCCTGCCTCCGTCGGCTTTGACTCGCGTCATCGTACCGGCGGTGGCCGGCGTCCGGGAACATTCGACACATCTGATCGCGTTGCCACGGTGCTGTGTCGATTACTCCCGGGGGCCGGGAACGATCGACACAGCGCGGCGAGCGGGCGCCTTGGTGTGTCGATCTATCCCAGCGCCGGCGTCAGGAGAGTGGGGCGGTCCCGGCCGTCGGGTGGAAGTGCAGATCCTCGTCGAGCGGGGGCACGCCGACGTGCTGGTCGGCGTTGCGCGCCGCAGCCTTGATCCGGTCGGGATGCACGAACGACAGATAGGCGAACCAGACCACCACGATCAGGGCCGCGATCCCGGCGAAGATCAGGCCGCGGTTGTTGGGGAACGTCGGGAACGGGTGGAGCGATCCGTAGTAGGCGAGCACCGGGGTGGCGAAGCCGATGATCGCCACGACGACGCGCCACACCCGGCCCAACCCGGTGAACGAGCGCGCGATGATGAACACGCCCGCCACGGCCAGCATTCCGTAGACCGCCTCGATCAGGAACGAGCCGGCGGCCGCGCTGATGGAGAACGCCTCGACGTTGTTGGGGAACTTGATCGGGTCGCCGTAGTGGGTCAGCCCGCCGAACAGCAGCGCGGCGATCCCGGCGACGAGGATGATGAGATTGCCGCCGAGCGGGGTCTCGCGCTTGCTCGTGCGGCCGATCACCCGCGGAAGCAGCCCGTCGCGCGCCAGTGCGAAGAAGACGCGCGATCCGGCGACGACGAAGGCGATCGCGACCGACAGCGAGTCCAGCAGCACGACGAGATCGATCAGCGTCGACAGCCCCTTGCCGACGTACTGCTGAGCGAGCGTCCCCATCGGCGAGGCGGCCGACGGCCACACGGTGGCGGCGCCCTTCGGCCCGAAGCCGATCGCCGCGGCGTAGGTGACGACGAGGTAGAAGAGGCCGGCCAGCGCGACCGAGCCGATCAGCGCGATCGGGATCGAGCGGTGCGGCTCGGCGGTCTCCTCGCCGATCGACGCCGCCGCCTCGAAGCCGATGAACAGCGTGACCGCGAACAGGATCCCGTGGAAGACGCCGCTCGTCGAGGAGTGCGAGGTGCCGAAGACGGCGAGCGTGTTGCCGTGAAGGCCGCCCTTGGCGATGATCGTGATCGCAAGGATCAGGAACGGGATCAGCGACAGGCCGGCCATCGCGAGCACGCCGCGGATCGCCAGGCGCGCGCCGAGGTGGTTGAGCCCCACGGCGAGTACGAGCGCGACGATGCCCCAGATCCACCAGGTGACGTCGATCTGCAGATGGGTCTGGAAGAACGCCTGCGCGAGGAAGCCGTTGGCGATGAACACGCCGCCGCCGCCCAGGAACAGGACCCCGAGTCCGTACAGGCCGGCCCCGAACACGCCAACGCCCGGATGTGCGCCGTGGACGAGGTACTCATAGATCGCGCCTGCGCCCGAGAACCGCCGGGCGAATACCGAGATCACGTAGCCGAGGCAGAGCGCGCCGATCGAACCGAGCAGCACCGATAGCGGCGAGCTGAAGCCCGCGACGCTCGCCACCAGTCCGGTGAGCAGGCCCGCCGAGAACATCGGCCCGATCGCCAGGGACTGGCCGATCGCGTGGATCGTGGTCAGCTTGCGTTCTCCGAGATGCCCGTCCGTCGCGGGCTGCGCGCCCGCCGTCTGTGTCTGCTCCATGAGTCCTCTCCTCTACCTGCGTCAAGTGATGTGTGCGCGCCCTCCCGGCGCCCGGTCCCTTCGCGTTGCCCCACCCGTGCAATCAGCTCACGACACGCTCCCGTCGAGGATCTGCAGCGTCTTCAGGTCGGAGTAGAAGTCGAGGGCGTAGTCGCCGCCCTCTCGGCCGATCCCGGAGTTGCGCGCGCCGCCGAACGGGGCGGTGAGGTCGCGGACGAGGAACGTGTTGACCCACACGACGCCCGCCCGCACGGCCCGTCCGACGCGGTCCGCGCGGCCCATCGAGGACGTGTAGACGATCGCCGAGAGGCCGTAGGCGGTGGAGTTGGCCAGCGCGATCGCCTCCTCTTCGGTGGCAAACGTCTGGTAGCAGAGCACTGGTCCGAAGACCTCGTTCTGGACGATCTCGGCGTCGTTGGAGGTCGGCTCGATCAGCGTCGGCTCGTAGAACATCGGGCCGATCTCCGACGCCTGGCGACCACCGCGCACGACCCGCTGCCCATCAGCCCGCGCCCGGTCGACGAATCCCTCGACGCGCGCCAGATGATCGGGGTGGATGAGCGGCGAGATCGTCGTCGCGTCGTCGGCCGGGTCGCCGAGGACCTGCGCGTCGGTGGCGGCATGGAAGCGCTCCAGGAACGGCTCGAGCACCGACTGCTCGACGAGCAGCCGCGTCCCCGACAGGCAGACCTGACCGGCGTCGTCGTACTGGCCGGCCGCCTTCTGTGCAGCCGCGTCGAGGTCGGCGTCGGCGAACACGATCAGCGGGTTCTTGCCGCCGAGCTCAGCGGTGAACGGGACGATGTTGGAGGCGGCGACGCGCCCGATGTGGCGCGCGGTCTCGGTGGAGCCGGTGAACGACACGCGGCGCACGAGCGGATGGGCGACGAGCGCCGCGCCGACCTCCTCGCCGATCCCCTGCACGACGTTGAGCACGCCCGGCGGCATCCCGGCCTCGTCGGCGAGCGAGGCCAGCAGCGAGCAGGACAGCGGCGACCACTCGGCGGGCTTGAGCACGACCGTGCAGCCGGCGGCGAGCGCGGGCGCCGTCTTCCAGGTCGAGAGCATGAACGGCGCGTTCCACGGGGTGATGACGACCGCTGGGCCGGCCGGCATCCGCTGGACGCGGTTCCAGGTGCCCTTGGAGTGCCAGTCGCGCTCCTCGTGAGCGAGCGCAAGCTCGGCGTAGTTGCGGAAGTTGAGCGCGCCGCGAGCGATCACCCGCGCGCGCAGCGAGCGCAGCAGCATCGCCATGTCGGCGGATTCGACGACCGCCAGCTCCTCGACGTGCGCGTCGATCAGGTCGGCGAGCCGGTGCAGATGCTGCGCACGACCGACGGCGCCGAGCGCTGCCCACTCGGGGAAGGCGTCGTGCGCGGCGCGGACGGCGAGATCGGCCTCGCGCTCGCCACCGCGGGCAACCTCGGCGAGCACCCTCCCGTCGAGCGGCGAGAGCGTCTCGAACGTCGCGTCGCTGCCGACGCGCTCGCCGCCGATGTAGTGGTCGGTCGGGACATCGATCCCGGCGACGGTGGCCGTCTTCGCGGAGGTCGCGGTCATCGTTGCGTCAGAGCTCCTTGACGGTCTCGAGGTCGTCGACGGTGTAGCCGAAGGTGAAGCGGTAGCCGCGCACGACGTCGACGGGCGCGAGCATCGTGTGCTCCTCCCCGGGCGCATCGAACAGCTGAAGCGATGCCTCTCCCTCCCAGATGTCCGAGACCGCGCGGTCGCGAGAGCGGGAGCGGACGAGCTCGTTGACCTGCGGATCATCGTGGCGGCCGGCCGCCAGCCGCGGGAAGTAACGGACGTTGACGATCGGTGGACCGGAGTGCAGCGATCCGGACTCGCTGAGCTGATCGAGCGTGACCTGCGCACGCGCGAGCTCCCGCCCGCGGGCCGAGCAGGTCGCCCCGAACGCGCCGCCGCCGGCGAGCTGCGGGGAGGCGATGCAGTCGAGGTTGAACGTCCGGGTCATCGACACCTGACCGAGCTTCTTGGGGAACCCCTGGATGTGGCCGCGGGCGAGCGCGAAGTCCTGATCGACCCAGATGAACGTGCACAGCGTCACCGGGGCGCCGTCGAGCAGCGCGCTGACCACGATGTACGCCTCCTTGTACTGGCCGCGGACCGGGTCGGTGAGCTCACCCCCACCCTCCGAGAACGATTGCCAGTCGGCGAACACCGCCGCGCAGCGACCGGGGTCCTCCGCGAACGGCTCAAGACCGTCGGGGAGCAGCGAGACCGCGGCGTCGGGGTCGGCGTGGAAGTCGACGACCAGGAAGTCCCCCACGTAGTGCCACGGCGGCGGGGGCACGAGGCCGGCGCCGCCCATCGGCGTGCGCGGGGTCGAGTAGCCGTGCAGGGTCATCGGCTCATCTCCTCGGGATTCGTCGACGCGGGGAATGTTGTTCGGCCTGAGCTCGAAGAAAGCTCCCCGCCTTCGGCCGGCGCGGGTGGGAGCGGGACGCCCTGCGCCTCCAGCGACTCGCGCTCGGACTCGACCGCCGCGGCGTCGAAGCGGAAGTATGAGCGTGGCGGCAGCGGCCCCCAGGTGTTCGAGGAGTACCGGTCATCGGGCCACTCACGGGGCTGATGGTCCGGGGCGAGCTGCTCCATGTCGCAGTAGAGCTCGACGAAGCATTCCTCCTCCACGATCCGCACGTAGGACGCGATGTTGCCTCCGACGCCGTGTCGTGCCGGGCCCCAGCCGAGCCAGCGGCCGTGGCGGCCGAGATGATCGAGAGCAACGCGCATCTGGCCGATGTCGACGACGTCGAGCGCGAGGTGATGGAAGTGGGCGTAACTCTTGTCGACGAGTGCCATCACGTGGTGCTCGGAGCCGATATGGAGCCACACACCTCCGTCGCCGAGCCAGTCGGTGAGTCGCATGCCGAGCGCGGCCACGTAGAAATCCTTCTGGGCCTGGATCTGAGCGGTGAGGAAGTTGACGTGGCCGAGCTTGCGGGGGTGACCGACCGGCAGGCCCTGGCGGGCGGGCCGAGCGTGGGCCACCAGCCGGGGGTGACCGGGGCTCGGATCCCGGTAGGCCAGGATCTGAAGCGCGTTGCCCTCAAGGTCGGTGAGGGCGAGACGATCGGTGCCGCGCTCGTAGGCGATCCCAAGCCCGTCGAGGTGGGCGGCGGCGGCGGCCAGCGAGCAGTCATGCGCGAGCTCCCACCCGACCCGCTCGAAGCCCGGCGCCGCCGAGCCGGCCTCGAGCAGCACGAGCGCCCGCGGCTCGTCGTCACAGGAGAGGGTCACCTCGCCCTCGCCGCGTGCGCGCATCGTGAGCCCGAACTGCGCGGCCCACCGAGTCGCGGCTTCGTCGAGGTCGGCGACCCGCAGCGCGACGTGATCGAGCCGGCCGAGCGTGATCACGGGAGCGTCACCCTCACCGGCAGCCGCTTGATGCCGTTGAAGAAGTTCGAGCGCAGCCGCTCGGGCGGTCCGGCGAGCTCGATCTCATCCACGCGCGACAGCAGCTCCTCGAACGCGATCCGGACCTCCATCTTCGCCAGATGGGCACCCATGCAGTGGTGGATGCCACCCGGTCCGAACGCCATATGCCGGTTGGGCGTGCGCGCGATGTCGAACACGTCGGGGTTCTCGAACACCGACTCATCGCGGTTGCCCGATGCGAACCACGTCGTCACCTTGTCGCCGGCGGCGATCTTCGTGCCCGCCAGCTCGGTGTCGACCGCCGCGGTGCGCCGGAAGTGGTGCACCGGCGTCGCCCAGCGCAGCATCTCCTCGGCCGCAGACCTGCGCAGCGGGAGGTCGTCGCCGGCGTCGCGCAGCCTGGCCAGCTCCTCGGGGTGCTCGAGCAGCGCGAGCAGGCCGTGGGTGATCGTGTGGCGGGTCGTCTCGTTGCCGGCGGCCGCCAGCAGCACGAAGTACACGTCGAACTCCTGCTGGGTGAGCGGCTCGAACGCGAGCTGGGTGATGATGTCCTCGCGCGGGTGCTCACGGCGCTCCTTGGCCAGGCGGCGCCCGAACTCGAACATCTCCAGGGCGGCCGGGCTGGAGAACGGCAGGTTCTTGTGGGCCTCGGCGTCCGGCGCCATGTACTCGGGGTCCTGATTTCCAAGCAGCCGGTCGCCGAGCTCGATGATCACGCGCCGCTCGTCGTGCGGGACGCCGAGGATCTCCGCGAACACCTGCATCGGGATCTCGGAGGAGACCTCGCGTACGAAGTCGAACTCGCCCTTGGGCAGCGCGAGGTCCAGGACCTCGCGGGTGACGCTTCGCACCTGGTCCTCCCACACCCCGACCGCGCGCGGGGTGAACCGCCGGGCGATCAGGCCGCGCAGCTCATCGTGGCGCGGGGGGTCCATGTCGATCATCGACTTGCGGGCCTTGATCTGCTCGGGGTCGAGGTCCTCCAGGGAGGTGCCGCCGATCTCCGACGAATACGTGTCGACGTCGCGGTGGACGATGCGGATGTCCTCGTAACGGGTCACCGCCCAGAAGCCGGGACCGCCGTCGGGCTCGGGGTTCCAGTGGACGGGGTCCTCGGCTCGGAGCTGCGCGAATGCCGCGTGGGGCACGGCCTCGAGGAACGCGTCGTGGTCGGAGAGGTCGATGAAGGTCGTCTCGGTCATGTCGCTCTCAGAGGTGGTGGATGTACTCGGCGATGTCCCAGTCCGAGACCCACTCGCGGTGGCGCTGGACCTCGAACCGCTTGACGGTGAGGAACGTGTCCACGATCGGCCCACCGAGCGCGTCGGTGAGGACCGCGTCCTGCTCCAGCGCGTCGAGCGCGGTCTCGAGCGTCGCGGGCAGCGGGTCGCCCGCGATCTCCGGATCGGCGTGATAGGCGTCGCCGAATACCGGCGGCGGCGGAGCGAGCTGGCGGCGGATGCCGTCGGCGCCCGCCGCGAGGGTCGCCGCGATCGCCAGGTACGGGTTGGCGGCACCGTCGCCGACGCGCAGCTCGATCCGGGTCGCCGCGCCGCGCTCGGGCGGGATGCGGATCAGCGTCGAGCGATTGTCGTATCCCCAGTTGGCGTGGGTCGGCGCCAGCGAATCCGGCAGGATCCGGCGGTAGGCGTTGATCGTCGGGTTGAGGAAGGCCATCAGCGCCGGGGCGTGGGCGATCACGCCGGCGATGAACTGGTGGGTTTCGGGCGCGAGGCCGTCGTCCGCCGCCGCAGCGTCGAGCGCATTGGAGCCATCGCGGTTGAGCGAGACGTGCAGGTGCGTCCCGGAGCCGCCCTGGTCGTTGAACGGCTTGCCCATGAAGGTCGCCAGCAGGCCATGCATCGCGGCGATGTCCTTGACCGAGGCCTTGAGCAGGAACGCGCGGTCGGCGGCGGCGAGCGCCCCGCAGTGGCGGAGGTTGATCTCGTACTGCGAGTTCATGAACTCGTGGTTGACCGCGAACGCGCCGATGCCGAGCTCGGCGAGGTGCTCGCTCATCCGTCTCGCCAGCGCGTCCGGGTCCGCCTGGCGACCGACGGTGTAGACCATCGAGAGGTTGTCGACGATGCGAGCGATCCCATTCGGCGCATCAGGGTCGCGGCGTACCAGGAAGAACTCGAGCTCCGGGCCGACGATCGGGTCAAGGCCGAGCGCGCGCAGCGACTCAACGGCGACGCGGACGGCACCCCGCGGGTCAGCGATCGGCGCCGCACCCTCGGCGGGCGAGAGGTCGGCCAGGCAGACCGCAACCTCCCGGTCCCATGGCAGCGTGGCCATCGTCGCGAGATCGGGGCGGGCGACCAGGTCGGGGTAGCCCTCCTGCCCGCCCCACACCGGCGTGTGGCGCAGGTCGGTCCCCATCACCGCCGCGCAGAAGCAGAGCCCGCGCTCGATGACGTGGTCGAACTCGGCGACGGGGATGTCCTTGCCGCGAGCGACGCCGTGCAGATCGGAGTAGAGCAGCCGCACCGACCGCGGCGCCGCGCCGTCGAGGGCGGACCGCCCGTCGAGCTCGGAGGGCGCGACGGCGGGATGGATATCGGTCTGCATCGGCTCTCCTCTGATGACGGGCTTAGGCGTATTCGACGGCCAGCCGGCGGCGGTACTCGGCCAGCCGGCGGGCGTTGTTGAAGGCGACGGCGCCGACCAGCTCGCCGTCCTCGCCGAGTGCCTCGGCGAGCAGACGGGGTGCGTGGGACGAGGTCTCGTCGTCCTCGACGATCTCGATCCGAGCGGCCCTGGCCGGGAAGCCGACCGACTGGATCTTCAGCTCGTACTGGTCGGACCAGAAGTAGGGGGGCGCGACGTGCGCGACGCGCTCCGCGGGGTCCTTGGTCGCGTTGGCGCCGGCGAGCCGGCCGTGCTCGGCGGCGGTCGTCCAGTGCTCGACCCGCACCCGCTCACCACCGGCGCCCGGATGGGGCCAGAAGGCGATGTCACCGGCCGCGAGCACGTCGGGGTCGGAGACGGAGGTGAGCGTCGCGTCGCAGACGACGCCACCGTCCGCGGCGAGCTCGATCCCGCTGCCGGCCAGGAACTCGGTATTCGGCTGAGCCCCGACGGCGATCAGCACGAGGCCCGCCGGGATCTCGGTGCCATCGGCGAGGTGGACCCCGCTGTCGTCGATCCGGTCGATCGCGGCTCCGAGGTGCAGTTCCACGCCCCGCTCGCGGTGCAGCTGCGCGCAGCGGGCGCCGAGCTCGGGACCGAGCGGCAGCAGCGGCTGGGGGGCGAGGTCGATCAGCGCGACGTCGATCCCGCGGTGCCGGGCCGAGGCCGCGACCTCGCAGCCGATGAAACCCGCGCCGATGATCGCCAGCCGGCCGGCGTCCGTGAGCGCATCGCTGAGCTTGGCGGCATCCGCCAGATCCCGCAGCGTGTGGCCGCCGCTCAGATTGGGGAGCGCCCGTGCGCGCACGCCGGTCGCGAGCACCAGCCGGCCGTAGCCAAGCGCCGTCCCGTCGCCGAGAGTGACCGTGTGCGCATCGGTGTCGACGGCGATGACCGTCGTCGACAGCCGCAGCTCGGCCTCGAGCACGTCGAGACCCGGGAACGCACAGCCCTCAGCGGTCTGCTCGCCCTTGAGCAGCTCCTTGGAGAGCGGCGGCCGGGTGTAGGGCGGATGGGGCTCGTCGCCGATGAGCACGACCTCGCCCTCGTGGCCGGCGGCGCGCGCCGCCTGGGCGGCGCGCAGCCCGGCGAGCCCCGCACCGGCGATCACGATGCGGTCGGGAGTCATGCTCCGTCAGTCCTCGATCCGGATGGCCATCATCGGGCACACGTCGACGGCCTCCTGGACCTCGGCGCGTTTGGAGTCCTCGACGTCCTCCTGCCAGCTGAGGACGTCGTCGTCGCCGAGCTCGAAGACGTCGGGGGCCGCGAGCACGCACTCGCCGTGGCTCTGGCACAGGTTCATGTCGACGTGGACCTTCACTGACTCTCCTGTTCGTTGACGATGCGCTCGGCCTCCTCCTCGGGGATCGCGAGCGCGACATGCAGGGTGTTCGCCGAGGTCTGCATCTGCTCACCCGCCGCGGAGAGGTCGACGTCCCAGTCGACGATCGGGTTCTCGACCCGCGCCGAGGCATCCCTGCTCTCGACGGCGACCGCGACCTCGTCGCCGGGCTCCATCGGACGCGAGTTGGCGGGCGTCCCGGTGAGCACGACGTCGCCGGGCTCCAGCGTGATCAACCGGCAGATGTCGGCGAGCTGGTAGGCGACCGGCCAGATCAGGTCGTCCGCGGTCGCGCGCTGAACAATCTCGCCGTTGAGGGTCGTGGTGAGCGTGAAGTTCGTCGGGTCGAACTCGGACGCCGGGACGATCTCGGGCGAGAGCGGCAGAAAGCCGTCCTGGCCCTTGACCCGGAACATCGCGCCGCGATCGGCGTGACGGAAGTCGTGCAGGCCGACGTCGTTGGCGGCCAGATAGCCGGCGACGTGGTCCAGGGCCCGATCGACGGGGACGCCCTTCATCCGCTCCCCGATGACGACCGCGACCTCGCCCTCGTAGTTGAGGAACTTCGCCCCGTGGGGGCGATTGACCGGCCGCCGGTGACCGTTGAGCGCCGTCGGCGGCTTCATGAAGTACGAGGGCTCGGGCGGGACCCGCGCCCTGTACTCATCGATCCGCGAGCGGTACGTGAGGTGGACGGCGATGATCTTCGACGGCTCGACCGGCGCCAGGTACACGGCGTCGGACTCGGCGATCGTGCGGCCGTCGTCAAGCACGATCTGGTCGCTCTCCCGCCGTCCCGTGTGCACGGTGCCGTCGAGGGCGACGCGGACTCTCCTCGGTTCCGTCATCGGTGGTGATCCTGCGGCAGCGGCGACATCGGCGCAACAGGGCTTTGCGCACGATTGTGCGTTTCGCGAGATAGATTGGGTTCCGCGATGGACCTCCGCCAGCTCCGCTACTTCGTCGCCGTCGCCGAGGAGCTCCACTTCTCACGCGCTGCGTCGCGGCTCAACCTCGCCCAGTCGGCGCTGAGCTCCCAGGTGCGCGCCCTGGAGCGCGAGGTCGGCGGGCCGCTCCTGGTTCGCTCGACCCGGCGGGTCGAGCTCACGCCGGCCGGCGAGCGGCTGCTGCAGGATGCCATCGAGGTGCTCGCCGCGGCCGACGGCGCGCTCGAGCGCGCCCGAGCACTCGCCCGCGGCGAGGCGGGTGCGCTCGTGATCGGCTCGATGGGACCCGCCGCCGGCGGGCTGTTGGCTCCGCTGCTCGCACGGTTCTCCAGCCGGCATCCGAGCATGAGGGTCGAGATCCGCAACCTCGACTTCTCCGACATGGTCGACACGGTCCGCGAGCGGGAGGTCGACCTCGCCTTCATCTACATGCCGCTCGACGAGCCCGACCTGGAGTTCATCCCGCTGATGGCCGAGCCGCGCGTCGTCGTGCTGCCGCGCGGGCACCGCCTCGCCCGGCGCAAGCAGATCCGTCCACGCGACCTCCGCGAGGAGACGTTCATCATGCAGCCCGAGCACGTTCCGGAGATCTGGCGCGATCACTGGCTGCTCGTCGACGACTTCGGCGAGCGGCCGAGGATCAGCCCGCGGACCGCCGACAAGCTCGAGGACTGGCTGACCCTGATCAGCCAGGGTGAAGGCGTCGACACCGCACCGGCGATCATCTCGCGGTACTACGCGTGGCCGGACGTGGCATTCGTTCCGCTGGTGGACTCGGCGCCGGCGCTGCTCGCGCTCGCGCGGCGCCGCGGCGACTGCGAGCCGCTGCTCGACGAGTTCACGCAGCTTGCCCAGGAGGTGGCGGCGTCGGCCGGTCGCCATTGACCTCCCCGGCGAGCGACTCCGGACCGGCGCTCAGCTCGCGGCCCGCCTCCAGGGCGCCGCGTGCCCACTCCTCGACCCCGGAGACGTGGACCGTCGCCCAGCTGCGGGCGAGCTCGGGGTCGTGCCGATGCAGGGCGTCGAGGATTGCCCGGTGTTCGGCGATCGTGCGGTCGAACACGCCCTCGCCGACAAGGCCGCGCCAGACGCGCATGCGCTGGGTGGGGCCCGAGATGCTGTCGAGCATCGCGGCGAGCGCAGCGTTGCCCGCGGTCCTCGCGATCAGGCGATGGAACTCGATGTCGACCGAAACGAGCTCCTCGATCGTCGAGGAGGCGCTCGTGCGCTCCAGCAGCCGCTCGAGCTCGTCGAGCGTCGCGGGGGCGATCCGGGTGGCAGCCAGGGCGGTGGCGGCCGGCTCGAGGATGCGCCGGACCTCGATGACCTCGACGATCGTCGCGTCGCCGTGGAAGTCGACGACAACGCTGAGCGCCGCGGACAGCGTGTCGGCCGCGAGCGCGGTCACATAGGTCCCATCCCCCTGGCGGACGTCGAGGATCCGCAGGAGTGACAGGGCCCGCACCGCCTCGCGCAGGGAGTTGCGTGAAACGCCCAGCGAATCGGCGAGGTCCGGCTCCCGCGGCAGCCGGTCCCCAGGGCTGATCTCACCGGAGCGGATCAGCTGCTTGAGGCGAGCGATGGCGTCGTCGGTGACGGTCATGGGCACCGCTCCTCGACGTCGCGGCGCGCGGCCGAACATCGGAGGTCTGAGGTGGCCGACAGCCTATCGCAGTCACCGGAGACCGACGAGACCTCGGACCTCTAGCCGCCGATGTGTGCTTCTACGCAGTTTGCGCGTCACAAAGATGGGTATACATCGGATGACCGAGGCAGCGAAGGGAGGGAGAAACCCGATGTCCACAGGTCAGGGGACCTCTGGCGACGGCGAGGTATTCACGCGGTTCGATGTCGTCGACCTGCGCTTCCCGACGTCCGCGCAGCTCGACGGATCCGACGCGATGAACCCGGACCCCGACTACTCACTTGCGTACGTCACCGTCCATACATCCGAGGGCGCGGCCGGGCACGGGTTCGTGTTCACGATCGGCCGGGGGACGGAGGTCGCCGTCGCCGCTGTCCGAGCCGTCGAGGAGCTCGTCGCCGGGCTCTCGGTCCCCGACACGCTCGCCGACCTGGGCTCCTTCTCACGCCTGCTCGTGCATGACAGCCAGTTGCGCTGGCTCGGCCCCGAGAGCGGGGTCGTGCACATGGCGATCGGGGCGGTGATCAACGCCGTCTGGGACCTCGCCGCCCGCCGCGCCGACAAGCCACTCTGGAAGCTGCTGGCCGACATGACCCCGGCCCAGCTCGTCTCGCTCGTTGATTTCCGCCACATCCGCGACGCGCTCACCCCCGACGAGGCGCTCGCGCTGCTCACCGAGGCCCGGGCACGCAGAGAGGAGCGCGAGCTCGCCCTGCTGCGCGACGGGCTGCCCGCCTACACGACCTCGGCCGGCTGGCTCGGTTACTCCGACGAGAAGGTCGAGCGTCTCGTCCAGGAGGCGATCGCGAGTGGCTTTCGCCACCTCAAGCTGAAGGTCGGCACCGATATCACCGACGACGAGCGGCGCGTGGCGATGGTCCGTGGGCTGATCGGCCCCGACGTGCTGCTGTCGGTCGACTCCAACCAGCGCTGGGAGGTCGCCGAGGCGATCGAGAACATCAACCGGCTCGCCGCGCACCAGATCCACTGGGCCGAGGAGCCGGTGAGCGCCTCGGACGTACTCGGACACCGTGCGGTGGCGCAGGGCGTCGCGCCGGTGCGGGTCGCCACGGGCGAGCATGTCGCCAATCGGGTGGTGTTCAAGCAGCTGCTCGCCTCGGGGGCACTCGGCGTCTGCCAGATCGATGCCTGCCGCGTGGCCGGGGTCAACGAGAACCTCGCGATCATGCTGCTCGCCGCCAAGTACCGCGTTCCCGTCTGCCCGCACGCCGGCGGAGTCGGACTCTGCGAGGTCGTCCAGCATCTGGCGATGTTCGACTACGTCGCGCTGGGTGGCGAGCACGACGGGCGCTGGATCGAGTTCGTCGACCATCTGCACGAGCACTTCGTCGATCCCGTCGTCGTGCGCGGGGGGCGCTACCAGGCGCCGCGCATGCCCGGATCGGGCGGCGAGCTCCGTGCCGAGGCGATCCGGACCTACGAGCACCGGCCGCACGCCGACGCGGCCGTGCAGAGAGCGGAGGTGTGAGGCGATGTGCAGAGGGCTGAGAACGGCAACCGTGTGCGCGCTGGCCGCGCTCTGCGCCACCGCGTGCTCGGTGACGACCGGCGCGGGCAATTTCGCGGGCGTCTCGGGCACCCCGGATCGCCATCCGGCCTCGGCCAAGCATTCGGTGACGATCGGCGTCGACCTCACCCTCGACAACACCGACTTCTGGTCGGCCTATATCGGTTACGAGAAGCAGTACGCCAAACAGCTGGGGATCAAGCTGCTCGGCCCGGACATCGCCGGGACCGACGCGGCGACCCAGAACCAGCAGATTCAGGAGCTCGTCAACGAGGGCGCCAAGGCGATCATCGTCAACCCCGAGACCGCGACGAGCCTGGGGCCGGCGATCAGCTACGCCAACGCCCACGACGTCAAGCTCGTCTCCGTCGACACCGTCGTCGGCGTCGGCAAGGTGTACATGGTCGTGCGCGCCTCCAATCTGGCCTACGGGCAGAACGCGTGCGCGGAGATCTCCTCGAAGGTGAAGTCCGGCTACGTGGAGGACCTCGAGGGCGATCTCACCTCTTCCAACGGTGCGGATCGCACCAACGCGTTCAACGCATGCATGAGGGCCAACGACCCCAGGGTGCACGTGCTCGGCAGCCCGACGGTGTGGGTCGACGGCACCGCGGTCACCGACGCCCAGAACGCCATCAACGCCCACGGCAGCCAACTGAAGGCGATCTACTCACAATGGTCGCCACCTGACACCGGGGTGTTGCCGATCCTCAAGCGCAAGGGGCTGCTGGGCAAGACGATGGTCGTCTCCGACGACGGCGTCCCGTTCGAGATGTGCGACATCCGCCATGGCTCAGTCGTCGCCTCACAGTCCCAGCCGGCGACGCTCTACGCGCGTGACGCGCTCGTCTACGCCAAGGACGCCGCCACCGGGGTCAGAGTCCGCGCGGGCCAGCACGCGGATGGCGGATCGAAGATCCAGAACGTCACCTACCGCAACGACACCAACCTCACCGATCCGGTCGACGCGCCGTTCGTCACGAAGACCGCGACCACGCTCAAGGTCGCCCACCCGGTCGACGGCCTGCCGGCAGCCATCCACACCGCGGCGGTCACCAGCAAGTCGCTGTGGGGCAACCAATATGGGGCCGCCCACGGCGGCGTGTGCAGCGTCTCATGAACGCGCGCGAGACGATGACCGAGACGCCGGTGCTCCAGGCGGAGGAGATCTCCAAGAGCTTCGGCTCCACCCGCGCCCTGCGCGACGTCGGCGTGAGCCTGCAGGCGGGGCGCTGCCTGGGGCTGGTCGGACGCAACGGCGCGGGCAAGTCGACGTTGGTGGCGATCCTCAGCGGGTTGGTGTCGGCCGACAGCGGACGGGTGCAGTTCGACGGGCAGCCGGCACCGCGTACGAGCGACGTCCGCGCCTGGCGCGAGCGCATCGCCACCGTGTACCAGCACTCGATGGTGATCCCCGCGCTCACCGTCACCGAGAACGTGTTCCTCGGCAACCCACGGACGACGTCGGGCAGGGTCGACTGGAGGGCGATGCGCCATGCGACCGCGGAGATCATGGACGAGTGGGGGTTCGACATCGACCCCGGCGCGCGCTGCGAGCAGCTGGCCGTCGACCAGCGTCAGGTGGTGGAGATCGCGCGGGCACTGGCGACCGGCACGCGCTGCCTGCTGCTCGACGAGCCGACCGCGGCGCTCGAGCGCTCGGCGATCAGCACCCTGTTCGAGCGCGTGCGTGCGCTCACCGATCGGGGCGTTGCGGTGCTCTACATCTCACATCACCTCGAGGAGGTGTTCGAGATCTGCGACGAGATCACGGTGCTCCGCGACGGAGCCGTGGTGCGCGACGCTGCCGCCTCGGAGTTGGACAAGGACGAGCTCGTCCGCCTGATGGTCGGCGACGCCGCTCGGTCCGACTGGGATGGCGCGGGGGCACCCTCCGCCGGGCGCGGGTCGCACCGGCACGACGGGAACGCCCGGCTGTCGGCCGGCGACCTGGCACGCAGCTCGACGCAGGGCTCGATCCGAGGCGTCTCCCTCCAGGTGGCCGCCGGCGAGCGGGTGGGGATCACCGGCCTGCTGAGCGCCGGCGTGGGAACCCTCGGCCGCGTGCTGGCGGGCCTCGAGTCGGCCGATGACGGAGAGGTGTCGGTCGACGGCACACGGATCCGCTCCGGCGACCGCCACGCGGCGCTGCGCGCGGGCATCGGCTACGTGCCCGCCGACCGCGCCGCCGAGGGATTCGTTCCGATGCTCGGAGTGTCCGAGAACGAGACGATGTCGATCACGCGGCGGCTCTCCAACCGCATCGGCATCCACCGTCCGCAGGATCGGCAACGGGCCGCCGCGCCGATGAGCGAGAAGTTGTCGGTGGTCGCCTCGGGGCCGGACCAGCCGGTCGGCGAGCTCTCGGGCGGCAACCAGCAGAAGGTGGTCGTCGGCCGGGCGCTCATTCACGAGCCGTCGGTGATCGTCGCGGTGACGCCCACGCGCGGCGTCGACGTCGCGGCCAAGGCGCTGCTGCTCGACGCGCTCGGTGAGGAGGCGCAGCGGACGGACGCCGCGCTCGTGATCTGTTCCGACGAGCTCGACGACGTGATGGCGATGGACCGCATCGTGGTCCTCGTCCGCGGCGAGGTGTTCTGCGAGATCACGCCGCCCTACGAGCGAGAGCGGCTGATCGCGGCCACGGAGGGGATCGACGCACACGATGCCAACGGCGGGGATGCCAAGCGAGGGAGGCCATGACCGATACGCAGAAGACAACTGAGACCGCGGCCGCCATCGTGCCCGCCGGGTCGGACCGCGCCCGGGCCGGATTGGGGCTCCGCGGCGCGACGGTGAGCATCATGCGGGAGGTCGCGCTGCTGCCGGCGCTGATCGTGCTCGTGATCGTCGGCTCGATCGTCAGCCCCGCGTTCCTCACGGGATCCAACCTCACCGGCATCGGCCAGCAGATCTCCGCGCTCGGCGTGATCGTCGTCGGCGAAGCGCTGATTCTGCTCACCGGCGGGATCGACCTATCGCTCGAGTCGACCTATGGCTTCGCCCCGATGCTGGCGGGCGCGCTGATCCTGCCCGCCGCCGACTTCGGGTTCGGTACCCAGATCGCGCCCGCGCTCGGGCTGGTCGTGCTGCTGCTCGTCGGAGTCGTCATCGGCCTCGTCAACGGCCTGCTGATCGTCAAGGCGCGGCTCAACGGCTTCATCGTCACCCTGGCGATGGTGATCGTGCTCGAGGGGCTGCAGAACGGGATCGTCAAAGGCCAGTCGCTGTTCTCCTTCCCCGCGTCGTTCACCGATCTCGGCGCTGCCCAGATCAGCGGCTTCCCGGTGTCGCTCATCGCCTGCGCGATCGTGTTCGTCGTGGCGGGGCTGTTCCTGCGCTACCACCGTCTCGGCCGGGCGATCTACGCGGTCGGGGGCAACATCAACGCCGCGCGCGCAGCCGGGATCAACGTCGACCGGGTCCGGATCGGCACCTACGTCGCCGGCAGTGTGCTCGCCGCGGTCGGCGGTTTGATGGAGGCCGGGCGCGTTTCGGCGGTGACCGCGACGCAGGGCTACGGCGAGGGCATCATCTTCCCGGTGTTCGCCGCCGCGGTGATCGGCGGCGTGTCCCTGAAGGGCGGCCGTGGCAACATGGTCGGGGCCGCCAGCGGCGTGATCCTGCTCGGGATCGTGCAGAACATCCTCAACCTCGCGAACGTCTCGAGCTACTGGATCGACGCCATCAACGGCTCCGTCATCCTCATTGCGCTGGTGCTCGCCCGCATCGTCGGCGGCGCGGAGACCGTCGAGTGAGCGAACCACAACCGTCGGAGGGCATCAAGATGGCAGAGATGGAGGGCCTGCGGGCCCTGGTGACGGGCGGTGCGTCGGGGATCGGCCTCGCAGCCGCGCGGCGCCTGACCGAGCTGGGCGCCACGGTCGCGGTGCTCGATGTCGCCGACCAAGCGCCCGACGGGCTCGCGCTCGTCCGCGCCGATGTCAGCGACGATGCGGCCGTTCGGGCCGCCGTGTCCGAGGCGATCGAGTCGCTCGGCGGACTGGACGTCCTCGTCAACAACGCGGGCATCGGCGCCCAGGGCGGTGTCGCCGACAACGACGACGAGGAGTGGCACCGCGCCTACGACGTCAACGTCGTCGGGATGGTGCGGGTCACGCGGGCGGCGCTCGGGGCGCTGCGCGCCGCCTCGCATGCGGCGATCGTCAACACCTCCTCGATCGCCGCCACCGCGGGGCTGCCCGACCGGGTCCTGTACTCGGCGACCAAAGGGGCGGTGCTCTCGATGACGCTCGCGATGGCCGCCGATCTGCTGCCCGAGGGGATTCGCGTCAACGCCGTCAATCCCGGCACCGCCGACACCCCCTGGATCGGGCGGCTGCTTGAGCGCACCGATGATCCGCAGGCGGAGCGGGCGGCGCTCAACGCCCGCCAGCCGCACGGCCGGCTCGTGTCCGCCGAGGAGGTCGCCGGTGCGATCGCCTACCTCGCCTCCCCCGCCTCGGGCTCCACGACCGGGACCTGGATCGCGGTCGACGGCGGCATGTCGGGGCTGAGGCTGCGCCCCCGCGAGCACTAGTGCGGCGGATCGCCTGGCTGCGCCCCGAGCACGCCGACTGACCGGAACCCGTGCGCCTCGACAGCCACGTCCACGTCTGGGATCTCGCGGTGCGCGACCAGCCGTGGACGGCGTCGTTGCCGGCGCTCCGCCGCTCGTTCTCGTTCGCGGACCTCATCCCGTCGCTGGACGCGCACGGGATCGACGGCGTGGTGCTGGTGCAGACGGTGTGCGTCGCCGAGGAGACCCCGGAGCTCCTCTCGCTCGCCGCCTCCGAGCAACGTGTGTTGGCCGTCGTCGGCTGGGTCGATCTGTGTGCAGCCGACGTCGCCGAGCGGCTCCGCGCGCTGGGCGCAGGCGAGGGTGGCGCGGCGCTGGCCGGCATCCGTCACCAGGTGCAGGAGGAGACCGACCCCCGCTGGCTGTGCCGCGAGGAGGTGCGGCGTGGCCTGCGGGCGGTCGCCGAGGCGGGGCTCGTATACGAGCTCGTCGTGCGCCCGCCACAGCTGCCCGCGGTGCTGGACACGGTGGCCGCGCTGCCGCAGGTGCGGTTCGTCCTGGACCACGGCGCCAAGCCGGAGCTCGCCGCGGCGCCGGACACTGATTGGCGCGAGGCGATGGCCACGCTGGCCGACTGCCCGAATGTCGTCGCCAAGCTCTCGGGCTTGACCAGTGAGGCCGAGCCGGGCTGGACGGCTGAGGCGCTGCGGCCGTTCGCCTCCACGCTGATGGACGCGTTCGGAGCCGAGCGGATCATGTTCGGCTCCGACTGGCCGGTGTGCCTGCTCGGGGGCGGCTACGAGGTGACGATCGAGGCAGCGCGGGCGTGGTTGGACGTCTGGGGTCCTCGCGAGCACGGGTTGGTGTTCGGCGCGACCGCCGCTCACGTCTACGGGCTGGGCGCGCGGTGAGGACGCGTCCACTCGGGCGGACAGGCATGCGCCTCACCGAGCTCGGGTTCGGGGCGGCACTGCTCGGGAACCTGTATGAGCCGTTGAGCGACGAGGCCGCGTCTGCCGCCGTCGACGCCGCCTGGAACGGAGGCGTGCGCTACTTCGACGTCGCGCCCCACTACGGGCTCGGGCTCGCCGAGCGCCGGCTCGGCCGCGCGCTCGCCGGGCGCCCCCGTGAGCAGTACGTGATCTCGACGAAGGTCGGCCGGCTGCTCGAGCCCAACCCGGCGCCGCGGGGCAGCGACCTGCCGGCGGGCTTCGCGGTCAGCGACGACCTCGTGCGCCGCCGCGACTACACGGGCGACGGGGTGCGCCGCTCGCTGGAGGAGAGCCTCGAACGACTCGGGGTGGATCGGGTCGACATCCTGCTCGTCCACGACCCCGAGGAGCACATGGAGCAGGCGATCCGCGAAGCCATCCCGGCGCTTGTCGCGCTCCGCCAGCAGGGGGTGGTCGGCGCGATCGGCGTCGGCATGAACCTGGTCGACCCGCTGCGGCGGTTCGTGCGTGAGACCGACATCGATGTCGTGCTCGTGGCCGGGCGCTACACGCTCGTGGACCGGCGCGCGGCGCCGCTGCTCGAGGAGTGCGCCGCCCACGCCGTCGCCGCCGTCGTCGCCGCGCCCTTCAACTCCGGGCTGCTGGCTCACGCACGCGTGCCGGCCGAGCCCCGCTTCGATTACGTCGACGCACCGGCCGATGTGGTGGCGAGCGCGAGGGAGTGCGCCCGGGTGTGCGCGCGCCATGGCGCCGCGTTGCCCGCGGCGGCGCTGCGCTTCGGCTTGCGCCGGCCGGCGACCGCGTCGGTGCTCGCGGGGATGCGCACCGCGGCCGAGGTCGAGCAGAACCTCGCCCGGATGGCCGCGCCGCTTCCCGACGCGTTGTGGGAGGAGCTCCCGGCGCCCGCCCTCGGCTGACGTGGTCAGCCGGCGATCAGCACGAGCAGCCGGCGTGGGCCGTGGACACCCTCCACGCGCTGAAGCTCGATGTCGGAGGTCGCCGAGGAGCCCGATACGAAGGTCACCGGCACGCGCTCGCCGGCGACCCGCGGGTGCAGCGCGGCGATCGCCTCCGGGACGCGCTCGACGATCTGCTCGGAGCGCACCACGCAGATGTGGCGGTCGGGCACGAGGCTCAGCGCCCGCCGGCCACACGGCGGGCGGCCGTCGAGCACGAGCGTGCCGGTCTCGGCGATCGCCACCGCGCAGCCCGTGAGCACGCCGTCGACCTCGTCGAGCGCGGCGGCCGGCCGGCCGTCGTCCTCCGTGGCGCCCGGCGGCCGCCACTCGCGGGGCACCCCTGGAGCGACGAGCAGCCGTCCGATCCCGAGCCGCGTGCACGCGGCCCGCACCGCGGAAACGACGCCATCGGCGCTCACTCGCTCGGCCTCGGCGGCATAGTCGCGGACCCGGTCGGTGAGGAGCGCGGCAAGTGCCTCCCCCTCGAGCCCGCCGCCGCGGCCGTAGTCCCGCGCAATCACCCGCGGCCCCTCGTCACGGACGTCGCCCAGGGCACCACGGATGCGACGCAGGATCTCGGTCCTCGCCTCTGAGCTCATCCGCGCTCCCGCTTCCACCACTGCCGGAAGCTCGGCTGCGGCGGCGGCAGATCACGCCCCGCCGTCCATCCGCGCAGCGGTCCTGGCAGGCGGGTGATGACACGTCCGCGGCCCCGCAGCGGCGCGGTCAGCGCCGCGGCGATCCGCTGCACGGCCGCATACGCGCGCCGGTGCTCGAACAGACGCGCGAGCGCGCCCATCGCGATCCCCTCGCCGGGCTCGCGGTGCGCTCCCTCGCGCACGACCCGCCCGCGCAGGTGGACGAGCACGCGCGGGATATCGATCTTCACCGGACAGACCTCGTAACACGCCCCGCACAGGCTCGAGGCGTACGGGAGCGTCGCGCCAACCCGCAGGTCGGTCAGCAACGGCGTGATGATCGCGCCGATCGGCCCTGGGTAGGTCGAGCCGTAGGCGTGCCCGCCGGTGCGCTCGTAGACCGGGCAGACGTTGAGGCACGCCGAGCAGCGGATGCAGTGCAGCGCCTGGCGCCCCACCTCGTCGGCGAGCGCGGTCGTGCGGCCGTGGTCGAGCAGCACGAGGTGGAACTCGCGTGGGCCGTCGTCGGGGTCGACGCCGGTCCAGAGCGACGTGTACGGGTTCATGCGCTCGGCGGTCGAGGAGCGGGGCAGCAGCTGCAGATAGACCTCGAGGTCGCGCCACGAGGGGACCACCTTCTCGATCCCCATCACGGTGATCAGCACCTCGGGCAGCGTCGTGCACATCCGGGCGTTGCCCTCCGACTCGACGACGGCGATCGTGCCCGTCTCGGCGACCGCGAAGTTGGCGCCGCTGATCCCGACGCGAGCGCGGAGAAACAACTCGCGCAGATGCAGGCGGGCCGCCTCGGCCAGAGCCGCGGGGTCGTCGGACAGATCCGGCCCGGCGCCAGGCAGCTCGCGGCGGAACAGGTCGCGGATCTGGGTGCGGTTGCGGTGGATCGCCGGCACCAGGATGTGCGACGGCGTGTCCCCCGAGAGCTGGATGATCAGCTGCGCGAGGTCGGTCTCCCAGGCGTGGATGCCGCGCTCGGCGAGCGCCTCGTTGAGGCCGATCTCCTCGGTGGTCAGCGACTTGGCCTTGACGACCTCGGTCGCCCCGCAGCCCGTGATCAGGTCACCCACGATGCGGTTGGCCTCCTCCCCGTCACGGGCCCAGTGCACGACGCCACCGGCGGCGGTCACCGAACGCTCGAGCTCGACCAGGTGGCGGTCGAGGTGGCGCATCGTCTCGGTCTTGATCGCACGCCCGGCCTCCCGCAATGCCTCCCAGTCCGGGAGCTCGGCGACCGCCGCCGTCCGTTTGGCGCGGATCGTCGTCGTGACGTGGGCGAGGTTGCGCCGCAGCTGCGCGTCGGCCAGGGCGTCATGGGCAGCGTCCGGGAACGAGCGCGGCGGGGCGAGCGGATCACTCATGGGGCGGCTCCGGTCTGCGCGAGCAACTCGGCGAGGTGAATCGTCCGCGGCCCCACATGACGGCGGTGGAGCAGCCCGCCGATGTGCATCAGGCACGAGCTGTCGACCGCGACGCAGTACTCCGCTCCGCTGTCGAGGATCGCCTGGACCTTGTCGGCGCCGATCGCCAGCGAGGTGTCGGCGTTCTTGACCGCGAACGTGCCACCGAAGCCGCAGCACTCCGCGGCGCGCGGAAGCTCGCGCAACTCGAGGCCCTGAACGGCGCGGAGCAGCGTGAGCGGCCGCTCGCCGAGCACGAGCGTCCGCAGCGAGTGGCAGGTCGGGTGGTAGGTGACCGCGTGCGGAAAGACGGCGCCGACGTCGGTGACGCCGAGCCGGTCGATGAGCAGTTCGGTGAGCTCGCAGGTGCGGGGCACGATCTCTGCGACCGCGCGCTCCAGTCCCGGGTCACCGGCCTGCGCGGCCAGCCGCGGGTACTCCTCCCGCACGGTGGCCACGCACGATGCCGACGGCGCGACGATCAGCCCGGCCCGGTCGAACGCGACGACGAAGCGCCGCACCAGCTCGAGCGCCTCGTGCGCGTAGCCGGTGTTGATGTGCATCTGCCCACAGCACGTCTGATCGGGCGGGAAGTCGACCTCGACGCCGAGGCGCTCGAGCAGCGCCACGGTCGCGCGACCCGTGTCGGGGAACAGCGTGTCGCTCAGACAGGTGACGAACAGCGAGACCCGCACCGCTCCGGTCAGACCCCGCCGCCCGCCAGGGCATCGCCGAGCGCACGCGCGACCTCGATCACCGTCACCACCTCATCGGCCCGGGTGCGGAAGTTGACGAAGCAGGCACGCAGACAGGTCATCCCGTCGATCGCGGCCGGCGCGAGGAACACACGTCCGTCGGTCTGCATCGCCCGACCGAGCCGGGCGTTGTGGGCGTCGAGGTCGGCAACCCCCGGCGGAATGTGGCGAAAGCACACGGTCGAGAGCATCGGCGTGTGCAGCATCTCGAAGTCATCCGCCGCCTCGATCATCGCCGCCAGCTCCCGGGCGCGGGCGAGGGTCCCCTCGATCCACTGGCGGTACTGGGCCGCTCCATGGATCCGGAACGCCATCCACAGCCGCAGCGAGCGCAGCGGCCGGGAGTACTCGAACGTCCGGTCGACCGGGTTGGCGATGTCACCCTCGTGCAACATGTACCGCTCGTGGTGCCCGAACGCGGTCACCAGTGAGCCGCGCTCGCGGAACATGACAGCGCTGCAGCTCTTGGGCACCCCGAGCCACTTGTGGGCGTCGACGGTCACCGAATCCGCCCGCGACAGCCCGGCGAACCGCGGGCCTGCACTGGCGGTCGCGGCGGCGGGCAGCCCGTAGGCGCCGTCGACGTGCAGCCAGGTGCCGTATTCCGCGCACAGCTCCGCGGCACCGTCGATCGGGTCGACCGCGCCGGTGAGCGTCGTCCCTGCGGTGGCCACGACGGCGACCGGCACCACGTCGTCGTCGCGGTCGCGCGCGAGCGCATCGGCGAGCGCGTCGATGCGCAGCCGGCGCGATTCGTCGATCGGGATCCGGCGCACGGAGGACGCACCGAGGCCGGTCGCCTCGACCGCGCGCACGACCGAGTAGTGGGCCTCGTCCGAGCAGTAGACGGCGGCGCGCCGGCCCGAGAGACCGTCGGCGCGTGAGCCGGGAAGCGCCCGCTCCCGCGCAACCAGGACGGCCGTGAGATTCGACGTCATGCCGCCGCTTGTGAACGTGCCCTCGCCGAGCGGGAAATGGACGAACTGGGCGAGCCACTCGAGCGTCTGCTGCTCGATCAGCTCCGCCCCGCCCGCCGCGGAGGCGAGGTTCGCGTCATACGTCGCCGACAGCGCCGAGGCGAGCACGCCGACCTCCAGGCCCGAGGACCCGATGTAGGCGACGTACAGCGGGCGCGAGGGCGAAACGGATGCCTCCAGCGTTGCCACTGCATCGCTGAGCGCCTGGTCCTCGTCCCCGGGCGCCTCGGGCAGCGCCGTCCTCAGCCGCGCGGTGAGCTCGGCCGACAGCTCGGGCTCCGAGACGCGCGGCTCGTCGAACGAGGTCCACGCCTCGTCGATCAGCCGGCCGAGGTTGGCCAGGACGGTCGCTCGATCCGAGAGGCCCGGGCGGGTGACGCTCGTCTCGGCCGGCCGCGGGGAGTCGTCGGAGGAGTCCATCGCGACGACCACCCTAACCGGTCACTCTCGGCGCAGGCCGCCGCCCCCGAAGCGGTCATGATCGGCTGACATCTCCATGATCGGGTAGACGTATTCGCGCATCGCCGCTTCGTACCCGGCGACCGCCTCGCTCACGCTCACCTCTCCCGCCGCCGCGCGCTGCAGGCCCGAGCTGAGCAGGGCCGCGTCACGCAGGGAGGTGTTGCCGCCCATGCCGAAGGTCGGGAGCATCGCGTGGATCGCGTCGCCGATCACGGTGACGTTGGAGCTCTCCCAGGCCGGGGTCGGGTCGAGCCGCTTGAAGTGTGCGGAGAACAGCGTGTCACGGTCGATGCGCTCGACCAGGCCGCGCAGCGCCGGATGCCAATCCGAGACGGCGTCGCGCATCTGGTCATGTACCTCCGCGGGCGTCTCGGGGCCCCACTCTCCCGGCGCCGGGATCACCGTCCCGGGCCGCAGGCCGCCGCTGAGCATCATGTACGGCTCGACCGGATCCAGGGTCAGATCGGGCGCCAGCCGCGCGGCCGCGCGCTCGGGCGCCTCGCGCGGGTCCATCGCGCCGAGTGCCAGGGTGACCCCGTCCGCGTCGCTGGCGATGACGAACCCGTCGAGCAGGATCGAGGGCAGGGCCTCGTAGATCTCGGGGGTGAGCGGGGTTCTCGCGAACACTCCCAGGCCGCGCACGCCGGTATCGATGATCTCGACCTCCGGCAGCAGCCGGGCGCGCACGGCGGACGCGACTCCATCGGCACCGACCAGGGCGTCCCCCTCGACCCGCGAGCCATCGGAGAGCTCCAGCACGACGCCCTCACCCCGGCGCGTGAAACCCACGACGTCGGCGCCGGGGTGGATGTGATCACCGAGCCGCGCCGCAAGGATCTGGCGCAGCGTGCGGCGGTCGATCGCGGTGTGCGGCCGCTCGCCGTCGTTGGGCGGGCCGAGATGGGGGGCGGTCGTCCGCTCGACGCACTGCTCGTCGATGACGACCGACACCCGCCGTGGCGGAGTGACGCGCGAACACTGCAGGTAGAGCTCGTACAGATCGGGGGCCAGGCAGCGCTCCAGCGCGTCACCCCCATCTCCGTTCATGGTGATCCGGTACCCGGCCCGGCGGGTGAGGTCGGGGTCGCGTTCATAGACCGCGCAGCTGATCCCAGCCGCGGTGAGACCCTGCGCCAGGCACAGGCCGCTCAGGCCACCTCCGGCGATGAGGACGTGCATCGTTGCTCCTTTCATGCGTCACCGAGTCCGAGCAGGCGGGCCGCGTTGCCGCCGAGCACCGCCCGCCTGCCGGCGTCGTCGAGCGCCTCGCAGCGCTCGACGAAGCCGACCGGATCGGCCTCACCGACCGGCCAGTCGCTGCCCATCAGGACGTGATCGGCACCGACCTGTGCGACGAGCGCCGCCAGCGTCGAGGGCTCATAGACGCAGGTGTCGTAGTACAGACGGCGCAGGTAGTCGCTCGGCGCCCGCGAGATGTTGACCGTCGAGTCGGGCATGTTCTGGACGTTGCGATCCAGGCGCCCGTAGTAGTGGGGCAGGTAGCCGCCGCCGTGGGAGACGACGATCGTCTGATCGGGGTGATCCTCGAGCACGCCGTCGTAGATCAGCGAGGCGAGGACCCGCGCCTCCTCAATTGGCTGCCCGACCGAGTTCCACAGCCCGTACCGCTGAAACCACGCGTCGCGGACGCCGTCGGGGTGGATGAAGACGATGAGCCCGCGGCGGTCGAGCTCCTCCCAGAGCGGCCGCAGCGGCGACTCGCCGAGGTACACCCCGTCGATCTGCGCCGGCAGCTGAACGACGCGCAGATCGAGCTCGCCGCTCGCGCGGTCGAGTTCCTCCAGCGCGAGGTCGAGATCCTGAAGCGGCAGTGTGCACGAGCCGACGAACCGAGTCGGGTGGCGGCGCACCGCCTCGGCGATGAAGTCGTTGTAGCGCTGGTTGAGCTCTCGGGCGACCGCCGGCGGCGCCCAGCCCGTCGGCGTGACGGCGAGGATCGCCGAGATCACGTGGACGTCGATTCCGAGCTCGTCCATCGCCGCCACCTGGAGGTCGGGGTCGAGCATCAGATCGTTGATGAGCGCGAAACGCGTGCCGGGCGGCGGGCGATGCGACCGCGCGCCGAACCCGGAGGCGACGCCGTGAGGGCCCGCCTCGTCGAGCACCACCGGCTCCAGCACGTGCGCGTGCACGTCGACGATCGGGGTCCGGCTCACCGGCGAGTCACCCGGCCATCGCGCTGACGCCGCCGTCGACGACGATGTTCGCGCCGTTGACGTAGGAGGCCTCGTCGGAGGCCATGAACGCCGCGACGCGGACGATGTCCTCGGGCTCCGCCGCCCGACGGGACGGGGTGATCGCCTTCAGTCCCTCGATCGGCTTGGCGGGGTCCTCGAAATGGGGCCGGGTCGCCGGGGTGCGGGTCATGCCGGGGCTGATCGCAACCGAGCGGATGTTGTGGTCCGCGCCGGCCGCCGCCAGGTGCCGGGTGAACGAGACGATCCCCGCCTTGGCAACCCCGTGGGCGCTCATCGGTGCGAACATCGCCCCGCGGATCGCCGCCACCGATCCGACGTTGACGACGACGCCGCCGCCACCCGCGATCAGATGCGGCCAGGCGGCATGCGTGCAGTGGAACGGCAGGTGCAGCTCGTTGTCGATCGTGAACTCCCAGTCCTCGAACGGCTGCTCCCCGAACGCGCCCAGGCGCAGACGCGACGCGTTGTTGTAGAGGATGTCGATCCGGCCGTAGCGCTCGATCCCCTGGGTGATCCACGCCGTGGCGCCGTGCGGGGTGGAGAGGTCGACGGGCGCGAGCGAGTCGATCTCGCCGCCGGCCCGGCGGACGAGGCGCTCGGTCTCCTGCTGACCGCCGGTGTCGACGTCGCAGCCGAAGACGGTGGCTCCCTCGGCGGCGAACACCTGCGCCGCGGCGCGCCCCATCCCCGCGGCGGTCCCGCTGATGAACGCGACCTTACCCTCGAGACGCCCGCGGTTGCTCACACCATCACCACGCCGTTGTCGACACGGATCGTCTGGCCGGTGATCGCCTGACCCTGCTCGGACACCAGCAGCCCGAGGATCCCGGCGTAGTCCGCCGGCTCGAGCGTGCGCTTGATCGCCTGGGTCTCTCGCACGCGGTCAAACAGCTCGTCGGACTGGCCGGCACGGGCACCCGCGGTGCCGGTGAGGCCGGGCGAGATCGCGTTGACGGTGATCCCCGACGGACCGAGCTCGACCGCGAGGCTGCGGGTGAGGCCGATCAGCCCGCCCTTGGAGGTGATGTAGGCGGTCATCGCCGGACCGGGCGGGCGGTCGAACGTGTCCGAGGCGATGTTGACGATCCGCCCGAAGCCGGTGCTCGCCATGCCGGGAGCCACGCGCCGGGCGAGCATCGCGGCGGCGACGACGTTCACCTGGAGGACACGGGTGAGCATGGCGGCGTCGAGCTCGTCCAGGCGGCCCTGCGTGAGGTCGGCGGCGCAGTTGACGAGGATCGCGGTCGCGTCCGCCGCCGAGCTCGTGCTCAGCCGGTCGACGGCCGGGTCGATCGTGGTGGCGTCGGCGAGGTCGACGGCCGTGGAGGCGGTGCGGGCGCCGGTCGCGGTGAGCTCACCGACGACCTGGTCGCAGGGGCGGCGGTCGAGCAGCCCGACCGCGCAGCCGCGCGCGGCGAGCGCGCGGGCGCAGGCGGCGCCGATGCCGCTCGGGTCGGCCGCGCCGGTGACAAGGGCGATGTGCGCGATTTCGCCATGCCCCACATCGAAATCGCTCACGGCGACTCGAACCGGCCCATCGCGCCGAAGCGCGGCAGTCCCGGGTGGGGGACGAACGACACGCGTGCGTCGATCACCGACGGGCCGTCGACCGCGAGCGAGCGAGCGAGCGCGGGCGCGAGTTCGTCGACGCTGTCGATCCGCTCTCCGTGCGCGCCGAACCCGCGAGCGATCGCCGCGTAGTCGGTGCCGGGCAGGTCGGTCCCCAGCGAGAAGCCGAGGCGGCGCTGGGAGAAGCCGATCACGCCCCAGGCCTGGTTGTCGTGGATGACGTGCACGACGCGCAGCCCGAGGCGGACCGCGGTGTCGAGCTCGGCCACGGAGAATCCGAACGCGCCATCGCCGGTGACCTGGATCACCGGCCGGCCGGGCTCGAGCAGCGCCAGCGCGTGCGCGTAGGGGACCCCGAAGCCGAGGTGCCCGGAGCCCGGGTCGTGGAACCGGGTGCGCGGCCCGCTCACGGGGGTGAGGTCGTTTGACCAGAAGCTCGTGTGGGCGCCGTCGTAGACGACGAGCGCGTCGTCGGGGAGCGCCTCGCCGAGCGTGCGAGCGAGCTGCGCCGGGTGCATCAGCTCGCCGGGCTCGCCGTCGCGACCGAGATCGGCCAGCCGCGCAAGGTACTCCGCGCGCTGCGCCGCGAGCGACTCCCGCCACCCCGGGTCGGCGGCGCCGCCGTCAGCGAGGCCGTCGCGCAGACGGGCGAGGCCGGCACGCGCATCGCCGACGAGCGCGACGTCGGCCGGACGCAGACGCCCGATCTCGGCGCTCTCGATGTCAAGGTGGATGAGCCGCTGATCGGGGTTCTCGGCGCCGGCGGGGCGGGCGCCGTCCCACAGCCAGGATGAGAACCGGCAGCCGGTGGCGAGCACGACGTCGGCCTCGCGCAGCGCGCGGAGCACCTGCTCGCCGAACACCAGGCCGCCCTGGCCGACCAGCGCGGGGTCATCGTCAGCGAGCAGCCCGATCCCCATCTGGGTGACGATCACCGGCGCGTCGAGCAGCGCCGCAAGCGCCCGCAGCTCCGCGCCGCCCTCGGAGGCGACGACGCCGCCGCCGGCCACGATCAGCGGCCGACGGGCCGCGCGGAGCAGCTCGGCCGCGCGGAGCAGCCCGTCGGGGTCCGGCTGCGGGCGATCGATCTCCGCGGCCGCCCCCACCCAACGCGCGATCTCACGCTCGGAGCACGCCGGTGCAGAGGAGGCGAGCACGTCATAGCCGACCTCGAGGTGGACAGGCCCGCGGCCGCCGGCGAGCGCCTCCGACACAGCGCGAGCGAGCAGCTCGGCGGTCCGCTGCGGATGGGCGAGCGTGGCGCGCCAGCGCGTGACCGCGCCGAACACAGACGCCGCGTCGAGCTCCATCAGCTGGCCGTGGGCGGGGCCGCTGAGCCGCGCCGGGGTGCCCGCGGTGATCGCGATCACAGGAAGGTGGTTGGTGTGGGCGGTGTCGAGCCCGCTCGCGAGGTTGAGCGCTCCGGGCCCCATCTCGGCCACGCACGCCGCGGGACGGCCGGTCCGATGGGCGACCGCCGTGGCCATGAACGCAGCGGCGGCCTCGTGACGGGTGCCGGTGAAGCGCAGCCGCGGCTCCCGGTCGACGGCGGCGAGCAGCGGCGCGAACTTGCCGCCCGCGATGCCGAACAGCTCGCTCACCCCGGCGGCGAGGAGCCCGGCGACGATCGCCTCGGATGCGGTGAGCGGGCGATCCTCCCCGGCCCCCGCCTCCGGCTGCGCGGCGGTCGGGTCCGTGGCGGTCATGGCGCGAGCGGGTGGGCGGGCTCGATGTCCTCCATCTTCGCCTCGCCGAGGTAGCTCGCCTCGACCAGGTCCCGCCGGCCGCGCAGTTCCGCCGCGCCACCGGAGAGGACGAGGTCGCCATGGTTCAGCACGTAGGCACGGTCGGCGATCTCGAGCGCCATCGCGATGTGCTGCTCCACGAACAGCACCCCGGTCCCGAGGTCGTCGGCGATGCGGCGCAGGATCGGCAACAGCCGCTCGACGATCACCGGCGCGAGGCCGAGGCTCATCTCGTCGACGAGCAGCAGCCGCGGGCGGCCGATGAGCGCGCGGCCGACGGCGAGCATCTGCTGCTCGCCACCCGAGAGCACTCCGGCCTTGCGCCCGAGGCACTTCTCGAGCTCAGGAAGCATCTCCAGGAGCTCGCCCTGGCCCAGCCCGGTGTCCCGGCCGCGGCCCATCCGCAGGTTCTCCCGGACGGTCAGGCCGTAGAACAGCGCGCGGTCCTCAGGAACCAGCGAGAGGCCGAGGCGCGCGACCTTGTACGCCGCCCGGCCGGTGATCTCCTCGCCGGCGAAGCGGACGGAGCCCGAGATCGGGTCGAGCAGTCCGGAGATCGTCGACAGGGTCGTCGTCTTGCCTGCACCGTTGGGGCCGAGCAGCGCGACGACCTCGCCGGCGTTGACGGTGAGCGAGAGGTCACGGACCGCGGGGATGCCGAGATAGCCGGCGTGCAGTCCGTCGACCGACAGCAGCTGCGGCGCGTCACTCACCTGAGTCCTCCGCATGCTGGGAGCTTCCGAGGTAGGCCTCCACGACGCGAGCGTCGGCGCGGATCTCGGCCGGGGTGCCGGCGGCGATGAGGTTGCCGAAGTCAAGCACCATCACGTGGTCGCAGGTGCCGAGCACCAGTCCCATGTCGTGGTCGATCAGCAGCACCGTGACGCCGTGGTCGGGCAGCGTGCGCAGACGCTCGCCGAGTGCGAGCGTCTCGGCAGTGTCAAGACCGGCGGCCGGCTCGTCGAGCAGCAGCAGCGAGGGCCGGCGCGCCAGCGCGCGGCCGACCCCGACCAGCTTCCGCTGGCCGTGGGAGAGCTCGGTCGGGTACCGACCGGCGACCTCGTGCAGCTCGGTCACCGTCAATGCCCACTCGACGTTCTCGTTGCGCGTCTCCCGCCGGCCGCCGAACACGCTGCCGAGCGCCGCCAGGAGACTCGGCGGCTGAGCGGCCACCGCAAGGTTCTCTTCGACGGTGAGGTCGTCGAACAACTCGACGGACTGGAACGTGCGCATCAGTCCGCGCCGAGCCAGCTGGTGGGCGCGCACCGATTGGGTCGGCTCGCCCTCGAACGCGACCGCGCCCGAGCTCGCGCGCGTGTAGTTGGTGAGCCCATCGATCAGCGTCGTCTTCCCCGCGCCGTTGGGACCGATCAGCCCGGTGACCGAACCGCGGGGGATCGAGAAGGTGATGTTGTTGAGCGCGACGACGTTGCCGTACCTGACGGTCAGACCCTCGACGCTCAGCACCACGTCCTCGCCCCCGGCCGGGCGGGGTGCGATCTCCGGTGCGGAGGCGCTCATCGGCCGGCCACCTTCGGTCTGGCGGCGGTCGCCGAGGGGGCGGGCGATTCAGCAGCAACCGGGGCCACCGGCGCCGAGCCACCGTCTCCGCCTCCGCCGATTCCGGCCCGTCCCATGACCGCGCGTCTGAGCTTGGTGAAGCCCGCCCCCATCTCCTTGGTCATGCCGTCGGGGTTGGCGACCGCTGTGATCGTCAGCAGGACCCCGGCGATCAGATTCTGGTACTGGCCGAAGTTGAACAGGTTGTTGAGCAGCGTCGGCACCAGCCCGTTGGAGGCGAGCAGCGCTCCGGCGGCGAGCGCGCCGGTGATGCGCCCCACGCCGCCCACGTAGGTGATCGCGAGGATCGTGAGCGACGTCCAGGTGGTGAAGGTCGCCGCGTTGACGTTCTGCTGCTGGTAGGCGAGCAAGCCGCCGCCGATGCCGGCGATGAACGCCGCGATGCCGAAGGCGAACAGCTTCGTGCGCGCCACGTCGATCCCGACCGACGCGGCCGCGCGCTCGTTGGAGCGCACCGCCAGGAAGGCCCGGCCGAGCCGGCCGAGCCGCAACCGCGCGACGAACAGCCCAATCGCGGCGACGATCAGCACGACCATGATCCCGAAGGCGAGCCGCTGCGTGTCCTGCCCGGAGCCGACCGGCCCCAGGTTGAGGCCGAACAGGTGAGGGGCCTTCACGTTGCGCCCGGTGTACCCGCCCGAGAAGCTCGTGTTGTTGAACAGCAGCGCGTCGAGCGCGGTGGCGACGGCGAGCGTGGCGACCGCGAGGTTGACCCCGCGCACGCGGACAGCGGGCAGCCCCACCGCGACCCCGAGCACGACCGCACACAGGGCGGCGAGGATCAGCCCGAACGGGAAGCCGATCCCGAGGCCCTGGGCGATGTGGGTGAGCATGAACGCGCTGATCCCGGCCATACCGTTCTGCGCGAGCGAGATCTGACCCGTGTACCCGGTGATGATCACCACCGAGAGGCAGATGCAGGCGGTGATCAGCGAGGAGTCGACCGCGGCGCGGTACTGAGCGCTCAGCACGAGCAGCGCGATGATCCCCACGACCACGGCACCGCCCGCGCTCGCGGCGGGCCGGGAGGGACGCCCGACCATCGGGTTGTGCACATCGGAGATCGCTCCGCGCGCCGACAGGCGCCGGGCGAGCACGATGATCGTCAGCATGATGATGATGAACGGCAGGCCGTCCTGAAGACCGGTCTGCGGCAGCCACGTCCAGACGGTCTGGAGCTTGACCGTCTCGGATTGGATCGCGCCGATCGCCAGGCCGCCGAAGACGACCGCGCCGAACGACGAGAAACGCCCCAGCAGCGCGGCGCCGAGCGCGGGCACGATGAACAGCGTGTACGTGCCGGGATTCAGCGTCGTGATGGGGAGGATGAGGATGCCCGCAGCCGCGGCCAGCACCGTCGCGAGCACCCAGTTGTAGGCCGCGATCCGGCTGGCGGAGTGTCCGAGCAGCGCCGCGCCCCGCTCGTTCTCAACCGCCGCCCGCGTGATCACGCCGAACCGCGTGAACCGGTACACCGCCGCCAGCACCAGCCCGACCACGACGGTCAGCCCGGCCAGGTACAGCTGGGCCGAGGGGACGAACAGGCCGCCGAAGTGGAACGTCGTGTCCGGCAGGATCGGGGGCGAGCTCACCGCGAACGTCGAGTAGTTGAGCAGCGCGACCGTCTGCAGGGCGAGCAGCACGCCGATCGATGCACCCACCCGTGCCAGGGCCGGGGCGGCGCGCAGCGGCCGATACACCGCCATGTAGAACAACAGGCCGAGGATCGCCGAGTAGGCGAGCGTGATCAGGATGCAGGGGACCGTCCCCAGCCCGCCCGCGGAGGCGATCCGCACCTGGTGCGGGATGATGATCCACGGGAACTGCAGCTCGCCGGTCGAGCGCAGCTCGATGTACACGTACGCGCAGAACATCGCGACCGCGCCGTGGCCGAAGTCGACGACGCCCGCACTGCGGTACTTGAGCACCAGGCCCAGCCCGAGCACCGCGTACACGGCGCCCGAGCCGAGGCCCAGTAGGAGGAACAGGATGTACGAGGACATGGTGGTCAGCGTCCGCCCCGGATGGGATCAGCCGACGTTCGCACCTGCGCTGTACCCGCTCTGCAGCAGGGTCGGCGTCCCGTTCTTGATCTGGTACAGGTACTGGTCAGCGTTGCAGATCGCCGGCTCCTTCTTGATCGGATGCGCGGAGCAGTTCCAGGACGTCGACAGGAACGCCTTGTGGGTGCCGGTCCGGAGCGTCTTGAGGATGTAGGCGGTCTTCAGCTTGCTCGTCGGGGTGGTCTTGAACGTGTTCCAGACATTCATCACGGTCGAGAGCCCGGCGAGCGCCGGGGAGTCGACCACGATGTTGGCCGGCGCGTACTTCGCGAGGATCGCCTTGGCGAGCTTCACGTCCGGCGTCTGGGCCGAGGCGAACAGATCCTGGAAGGGCTCGAACCAGTACATCCCCTCCGCTGCACCGGCGGCCGCCTTGATGACCGGCGGCGCGGAGCACGGGTCGATCGACAGCACCGGCTTGGTGTTGCCGAGGCTCTTCAGGCCGGTGAGGATCGACACGCACTGCGACGGATCCTCGAGCAGGAACGCATCCGGCTTGTTGGCGATCGCGCTCGCCAGCGTGGAGGACGCGCTGGACGCGTTCGGCGGAATCGAGAACAACTTCGCGCTCCCGCCCGACGCCTTGACCGACGGGATCTCGAACGCGTTGGCCTGGCTGTTGCCCTGGGTGTTGTCCAGGTCGATGACCGACACGTTCTTGGCGTGAAGGGTCTTCACCGCGTAGACGCCGATGTCGGAGTTCCCGGTCTGCGCGACGTCGTTGAAGATGACCGCGTTCTTCGCCGATGACTCGGCGGGGGTGAAGTCGACGCCGCCGAGGTAGGCCAGGCCGGCCTTCGCGTACAGCGGAAGGGTGTTCGCCGCGGCGAGATCCCCGGCGCCGAGGATGGCCGTCGGGTGGGCCGCGATCAGCTTGTTGGCGCATTGCGTCGAGGTCGCCGGTGAGCTGTCGGTGATGCAGACATCGAGCTTGATCGGATGGCCGTCGAGGCCGCCGCCGTACGCATTGACGTACTTGACCGCGGCCTGGGCCGCCTCGCGGATCTCCGGGAACGACGCCTGCGGGTTGGACTCGATGTTGATCATTCCGAAGAGGACCGGAGAACCCTTGGCGGGCTTGGGCGAGCCGAGCGCCGATGAGGCGGAGCCGCTGCTCGAGCCGGTCGTCGCGGTCGATCCGCTGGATGTGCTCGCGCCCGACCCGGAGGTCGTGCTCCCGGATCCGGACCCGGATTTGGAGGAGCCTCCACAGGCCGCCGTGCCGAGCGCGGCGACGGCGCAGATGCCGAACACGGCACCACGCCTCCTCAGCTGTGACGTCATCACTCTTCCCTCTCTCGTCGCTGGACCCTACGGCCCCACGTGGATGAACCAATCCCGCACACCCGGTGTGCGTTTCGCCGGAGTATACGCACTTCCGCAGAGTGTATGCAAGTTAGTCGCCTGTTTCGAATCCCGGCTGCGCTCGCTCGATCGCCCGAGAGCCCAGCGTCAACGGGCCTGTGCGCCCTGGGACGAGGCCCGCAACACCCTGATCCAGCGGCCGTCCGCGCTCACTCCGCGGGACCGGCTCAGTCCGCGGGAACCCGCTCAGTCCGCGGGGACCGGCGGCACGGCGCCGGCATCCGCGAGCACGCGGCGCAGCGTTACCAGCTCGCGTCCGGGCTCGAGCAGCTCGGCGACCTCGAAGGCGACCCGGGAGAGGTGCTGGGCCAGCAGCGCGGCCGCCTGGTACTCATCGCCGGCCTTGACCGCGTCGAGGATCTCCCGATGGTCGGCGGTGGCCCAGGCGCTCGGGCCCGCGCCGAGATGCAACCGGCGGTAGCGCTCAGCGTGGTCGAACATCTGCGAGAGCAGCACACTGAAGCGCTCACCGGCAAGCGCGGTCAGCTGCCGGTGGTACTCGGCGTGGGGCACGAGCCAGCGCTGCATGTCGCGCTGCTCGGCGTAGTGCGCCATCTCCGCGATCGAGCCCTCCAGGCGCGCGATGTGCTCGGAGCGCATCCGTCCCACCGACAGCCGCAGCGCCTGAGCTTCGAGCGCCACGCGGACCGCGGCGAGCTCCTCCAGATCGTCGGCGCTGACCGGCGCGACGCGAACCCGGCGGTTCATGCGTGCCTCGATCAATCCTTCGCCCTGAAGCATCCGCAGCGCCTCGCGCAGCGGCGTGCGGCTCACCCCGAGCTCGTCGGCGAGCGCCACCTGCGACATCGTCTCCCCCGGCGCCAGCTCACCGTTGAGGATCGCGCCGCGTACGCGGCGGTACACGTACTCGGCACTCTGCCGGGCCGGTACGCCGTTGCCGTCCTCCGGCACCAGGTCGCTCACAGCGCCACCCTCACGCGGAGATCGCGCACATGATCCTCCCGCGTCGTCGTCGTCTCTCTCGATCTCATGTCGTGCCTCCATGCTGTCACGTGCCACAACAGACACGATCCCAACGTTCGAGTTGCATACAGTTTGGCTTTCTGTATTCTATGCGTCCGGTGGCGGCCCCGGGAGGGCCGAAGGATTCCAGGAGAAAGACGCCAGACTGATGAAGCTCGTCACCTACGACGACGGCAAGGTGGGGCGGGTCGACGGCGACCGTGTGGTCGCGTTCGACGTCCCGACGATGCGGGAGTACTTCGAGCGCGGCGGCGACGTCGCCGAGACCGGCGAGACCAGCGCGCTGGCGGACGTGACCCTGCGCGCGCCGATCATCCCCAAGAAGTTCTTCCACACCGCCGGCAACTTCCGCGAGCACCACGAGGAGTCGACCCGCGTCAACTGGTCGCACCCCGTGCTGCCGTGGATCGTGTTCTTCCAGAACCTCGATGCGATCATCGGGCCTGATGAACCGATCATCTACCCGGAGTCCATGACGAACGAGATGGACTACGAGCTCGAGCTCGCGGTCATCGTCGGCAAGCGCGGCAAGTTCTTCTCCCCCGAGGAGGCCGAGGAGTACATCGCCGGCTACATCGTCTTCAACGACATTACCGCCCGTGACATCCAGCGCGAGGAGATGAAGTCCGGCGTCTTCTGCCTGTCGAAGTCGATCGACACGTTCTCACCGATCGGGCCCTGGATCGTCACCGCCGACGAGATCCCCGACCCGCGCAACCTGAGCATGTCGCTGCGCGTCAACGGCGAGAGCCGGCAGGAGTCGAACACGAACCGCATGTCGGTGACCGTGCCGGAGATCATCTCCCACTACTCCGCGATGGGCTTCAACCCCGGCGACATCATCTCGACCGGGACCGTCGCCGGCGTCGCGGGGTTCTCCGAGGACGCGGCCTCTCTGTACCTGCGGCCCGGCGACGTCGTCGAAGCGGAGATCGAGGGGATCGGCGTGCTGCGCAACCCGGTCATCTCGTGGGCCGAAGGTCATCCGGAGTTCTCGCCGATCGGCGCCGAGGCGTGAGCGACTGGCTGGGCCTCGGCGGCGCCCGCGTGATCGTGGCGGGCGCCGGGACCCTGGGCGCGGCGCTCGTCCAGGGATTCGCCGGCGCCGGCGCGGACGTGTGCGCGATCGATGTCAGCGAGGACCGCCTCGCCGAGCTGACCGCAGCCGACGGCCTGTCCGAGGTCCGCACGCTCGCCGCCGACCTGTCGAGTGCCACCGCTGCGACGCAGGCGATCGACGCGGCGCGCCAGGCGCTCGGCGGCCTCGACGTGTTCGTCCACGGCGTCGGCATCAACGACCGACGACCGATTTCCGAGTACTCGCCGGCGGACTGGGAACGATTCATCGCGGTCAACCTGACCAGCGCGTTCTTCACCGCCCAGGCAGCGCTCGAGCCGATGCGCGCCCAGGGCCACGGGCGCGTCGTGTTCTTCTCTTCAGTCGCTGGGCTGATGGGCCACAAGAAGCACGGCCCCTACGCCGCCACCAAGGGCGCGATCAACCAACTCACCAAGGTGATGGCCCACGAGTACGCGGCGGACGGGGTCACCGTCAACGCGGTCGCGCCGGGCTACATGGAGACGAACCTCACGACCGCGTACCTCGACGCCCACCCCGAGGAGCGCGCGCGGTTGCTCACGTTGATCCCGGCCGGGCGGTTCGGTCAGCTCAACGAGGTCGTCGGCCCGGTGCTGTTCCTGGCGTCGAAGCAGGCCAGCTTCGTCAACGGCCAGGTGATGTACATCGATGGCGGCCGCACGGTCGTCTGACGCCGTTCGCACCCCGAGAGAGAGCTTCAAGGAGACAGACATGTCGCAGATTGCCCAGCGCTTCGCGGATCGGACGGTCATGGTGACCGGCGCCGGCACCGGTTTCGGCGCCGAGATCGCCGTCCGCGCCGCCCAGGAGGGCGCTCGCACCGTCGTCGTGCACTACCGCAGCTCCAAGGCGGGAGCCGAACAGACCGCCGAGCGGGTGCGCGAGGCCGGCTCGGAGGCGCTATTGCTGCAGGGCGACATCGTCAGCTGGGCCGACATCAAGCGGATGGCGAGCACCGTCGATGACGAGCTCGGCTCGCTCGATGCCCTCATCAACAACGTCGGCGACATGGCCTCCGAGCAGGAGTCCTGGCGGCACATCACCGAGGAGCTGATCGACCACACGCTCGCGGTCGACATCAAGGGCACGATGCTGATGATCCACGAGTTCGGCACGCGCATGGTGGAGCGCGAGCACGGCACGATCGTCAACATCGGCTCCACCGTGATCGTCCGCGGCTCACCGCGCGCCCCCCAGTACGCCGCCGGCAAGTACGGGCTGCTCGGACTCACCAAGTCCTATGCCAAGGCGTTCGCCCCGCACGTGCGCGTCAACACGTTCGCCCCGGGGTTCATGAAGACAGAGCGGGTGCTGAACCGCGCCGACTGGAAGGCCGGCCGCGGGGAGCAGCTGGAGCGCGACACCCCCGCGGGGCGCATCCCCGAGCCCGAGGACCTCGCGCCGACGGCGTTGTACCTCGCCACCGACGAGGCCGCGCACATCACCGGCACCTACATGATCTGCGACGGCGGCTACTCGATGCTGGGGGCGTGAACCGTGGGTCTCGTGGCCTCGGAGAATCTGCTCGCGCGTGACGACGACGGCTACGAGATCGCGCGGCGCGATGCGGTCTGGAACGGCCTGCTTCCGGAGCGGTACCCGGCAGCGATCGCACTGGCTCAGAGCGAGGCCGACGTCGTGGCCGCCGTGCGCCATGCGCGAGCGCATGGCCTGAAGGTGAAGGCCCGCTCGGGCGGACACAGCTGGACGGCCTCCAGCGTTCGCGACGGTGCGCTGCTCGTCGACCTCTCCCGGATGGATGAGGTCACCTTCGACGCCGAGACCGGAATTGCCAGCGTCCAGCCGGGGGCCCGCGGCCGTGATCTCAACAGGATGCTCGCCGAGCACGACCTCTTCTTCCCCTCCGGACACTGCCCGACGGTCGGCCTCGGCGGGTTCCTGCTCCAGGGCGGCTGGGGCTGGCTGGGGCGCGTGATCGGACCGGCGTGCCTGCACGTCGTGGCCGTCGACGTCGTGACCGCCGATGGCGAGGTGATCCACGCCACCGACGAGCAGAATGCGGACTGGTTGTGGGCAGCGCGCGGCTCAGGCGCCGGCTACTTCGGCATCGTCACCCGCTTCCACCTCCGATGCCATCCCCGGCCCAAAGCGATCTGGGAGACCCATCACGTGTACCCGATGGAACTCCGTGACGAGGTGCTCACCTGGGCGCTCGAGGCCGAGCCGCACATGCCGCCCGAGTTGGAATTCGTGATCATGGCGACCGCGCCGCGCGGCCCGAACGGCGAGGTGATCGACGCCCCGGCCGCGCTGGTCGTGATGGTGTCGGTGATGGCCGACTCCGACCAGGCCGCGCAGCAGGCGCTCGCTCATCTCGACTCATGCCCGGTGGCCGATCGCCGGGAGGTCGCGCTGCCCGCGCAGCCGCGCTCGTTCGTCGAGCTGTACGACGGCCCGGACTCGGTCGAGCCCGAGGGGTATCGCTGGAGCGCCGACGGCATGTGGACGAACGCGACCGGCGCTGAGCTCGTGTCGGAGGTCGCCGAGCTCTACCGCTCGATCCCGCCGGCCCCGTCGCACGTCTTCTGGTACCCGTGGCGCGATCAGGACTTCGGCGACCGGGCGGCGATCTCGGTGCTCGGCAAGCTGTACCTGGCGGCGTTCGGGGGCTGGACCGATCCTGCTCAGGACCAGGAGATGCTGGCGTGGCCGACCGATCAGATGCGGCGGCTGGAGCATCTCTCGATCGGCATCCAACTCGCCGACGAGAACCTCGTGCGCCGGCCGGCGCGATACCTGAGCGAGGACAACGCGGCGCGCCTGGAACAGCTGCGGGCGCGGTTCGATCCCGACGGACTGTTCCTCTCGTACCTGATGCCCGAGCAGACGACCGAGATCCTGCCGTGAAGCTGCTCGGAGTGAGCTCGGGCGCGGAGGGCGGTAGCGCCGAGATCCTGCTGAAAGCGGCACTGATGGCCGCCTCGGAGCGAGGTGCCGAGGTCTCGTGGTTGTCGCTCGACGACATGCGGATCTCCACCGGGCCGACGCTCGAACCCGCCGAGGACGACTGCCGCTGGTTCTTCGATCAGGTGATGGACGCCGACGGGGTCATCTACGCATCTCCGATCTACTCCAGGACGACCGCGGGCAAGCTGCGCCTGCTCAGCGACCGCGTGTTCGGACCGCACGCCGACGTCGGGTTCATCGAGCTGCTGCTGGAGCGCGAACGGGCGGGCACGCCGGTCCCGGTTCCGTTCAAGCCCGACCAGCGCGCCCTGCGCCCGCGGGTGGCGGCGTTCCTGGTGAGCGGTGGCGCGCTCGGGGAGCAGTGGAACACGCTCGCGCTGCCGCTGATGCACTCGCTGTCATTCTCGCTGCGCTGCGGAGTGGTCGACCAGGCGGTGTTCGCCGGCTCCGGGACGCCCGCATCGGTGGTGCTGCAGCCCGGGGCGCTCGACCGCGCGCGGCTGCTCGGTTCGCGGGTCGCCGACCAGCTCGGCAGGTCGTTCGAGGAGGTCGAGTACCTCGGTGAGCCCGGCCTCTGTCCGCTGTGTCACCTGAACGTGATCGACGTGCGCGCGGACGATGTCGTGGAGTGCGCCACCTGCGGTGCCGAGGGGCAGCTCCTCGCCGACGAGGCGGGCGGCGTCTCGATCGTGTTCGAGGATCCGGCGGGGTTGGCCAAGTCGGTGATCGCGATGGAGGAGAAGCGGTTGCACTCCGAGGAGATCCTGACGACGGCGGCGGCCCATGCGGCACGGGCGGACGAGATTCAGGCCGGGGCGGCGCCGTTCCGCAGCTGGGACGGAGGGCGGGTGCGGCCCTGACGCGTGGGGGCGCGTCCGGGCTGACGCCCGGGGGAACGTGTCCGGGCTGACGCCCGGGGGACGCGTCCGGCCTGACGCCCGGGGGACGCGTCCGGCCTGACGCCCGGGGCCGGGAACTTCCGACACATCGAAGGCCCCAGCCGCCCAGCTGTGTCGCTCTGACCCGGGGGCCGGGAACAATCGACACGGCTGCCCGGGTAGGGGTCTCGGTGTGTCGGAAGTTCCCGCGCGGGGGGATCAGAGGCCGAACAGGGGTCCTGCGGCACGCCCATCGTCCCGCCGCGTGCACCCTCACGCCTCGGCGGTGCTCAGCGTGCGGGGGCCGTTCGTGCCGCCGTAGACCGCCTCCTCGATCGGGGCGTCCCCCCTCACCGCCCCCCAGCCGAGCGGCTCGCCGTGGACGAACCGGCGGACATCCTCCTGGATCGCCGCGGTGACCTCAGCCGTCTCGGTGCCGTCGCCCGCGAGCCGGCGCGGGATGCCGCCCTCTCGCCAACTGCCGAAGAGCAGGGGGACGCTGATCGTGTGCAACGCGCCGAGGTCGTCCGGATCCGGTGAGGGATGTTCGATCCGGTAGCGATGCACGGTGGCGCCGGCGGCCGCGCGGGTCGCGGCGTAGCGACTGACCGGGCCCGAGAACCACGCTTCGGTGACGACGGCGCAGAGCACGTCGTTGGCGGTCGGGTCGGGGGTGCCGTCGGCGGCAAGTCGTTCGTATGCCCTGCCGATCGGCCCTGAGACCGCATCGGAGGTGACGTGTGCGACACGGCCGACCATTGCCCGCAGCTGCTCGGGGCTCGGGTCGACGCGCCGGCCGCCGGCGCGGAAGAAGAACGTCCCCTCCTGGGCGTTGGTGCCGACCAGCAGCGGGATCTCCGCGGCGACACCGGGTGCAGCGGCGGGGTCGGCGGGCAGCGAGCCCGGCTCGACGATCGGTAGCGCTCCGCCGCGGCTGCCCGTGAACGGGCCGCCGAGAAGCTCCTCCTGCGCGGCGACGATCGCATCGGCGGGAAGCGCGCGCATCGCGGGAAGCGCGGCGGCGACGTCGTCCCCGAGCCCGAGTGCCGCCACCAGCGCCGCGGTCCAGCGCTCACCGAGCGCGCTGTCGACGACCAGCTCGTGCAGAGGCGGCGAGAGCGCGAGCGCGCGTTCGAACAGGCCCTCCGCCCCGGGGGCGCCGATCAGATGCAGGACGCTGCCGGCGCCGGCGGACTCGCCGCCGAGCGTCACCCGCGTCGGATCCCCGCCGAAGCCGGCGATGTTCTCGTGCACCCAGCGGAGCGCCGCGAGCTGGTCCAGCAGCCCCCAGTTGCCGGCGGGCGCATCGCCCGCCGCCGCGAGTGCCGGGTGGTACAGCCAGCCGAGCGAGCCGAGCCGGTAGTTGATGGTGACGATCACCGCGTCGAGCGCGGTCGCGAGGTGGCGCCCGTCGAGCAGAGCGTTCGAACCCCAGCCGATCGCCCAGCCACCGCCGTGCAGGAAGACGAGTACCGGCCGGTCGGCGGCGCCGGCCGGCCTCCACACGTTGACGGAGAGGCTGTCCTCATCGGTGCGCACAAGCGGGCCATGCGCCCACTCGGAGAAGGGGCGTGCGGGCTGCGGGCACACCGGGCCGGGGTGTGAGGCGTCGCGGACACCGGTCCACCGGTCGGGAGATGCGGGAGGCGCCCAGCGGAGCTCACCCGATGCCGGCGCCGCGTACGGGACGCCGAGGAACGCCTCGACCCCGTGATCGAGCTGGATTCCCTGCAGTGTTCCGTCACGAACCGCGACGCTCGGTCCCGGACTCACCGCGGGCGTCCCCCCTCACAGCGACAGAGTGAGTGCACGACAGTAGAGTGTATTCAGCATGAGCGCGACGCGCAGCCCCGGTCCCGACCGCCCGTCGGGGCGGTCACCGAGCTTCGGCGACATCGCGCACCTTGGGCACGTCGAACTGCTCACGCCCGACCTCGAGGCGAGCGCGCGCTGCTTCACCGCGGTCCTCGGGCTGCGCGAGGTGGGCCGCGACGCAGCGCACGTGTTCCTGCGCGGCGAGTCCGAGTACGAGCGAGCCGGGCTGACCCTCACCGCAAGCGAGCGGCCGGGGATCGGCCACCTGGGGCTGCGCACGAGCGGCGGAGCGGCCCTTGCCCGCCGGGTCGACGCGCTGACCGCGACCGGGCTCACGGGCGAGTGGGTGCCGGGCGGCTTCGGTCACGGTCCCGCCTTTCGCTTCAGCGGCCCAGGCGGTCATCCCACGGAGCTCTACTGGGAGAGCGAGCGCCACGTTCCGCCGGAGGCTGATCGCCCACCGGCCAAGGACCGCCTCGGCCGCCGCGGAACCGCCGGCGTGGACGTCCGCCGTCTCGATCACGTCAACCTGCTCGCCCCGGACGTCGAGGCCGCCGCCACGCTTGCCTGGTCGGCGCTCGGCGCGACGCTGCTCGACGAGATCGTTGACGACGTCGGTGTGATGGCGGGCGCGTTCACGACGTTCGGCCAGCGTCCGATCGAGGTCGTCTACACGCGCGATCCCTTCGGCGCCGCCGGACGGCTCCACCACGTCGCATTCTGGGTCGACACCCGCGAAGAGGTTCTGCGCGCCGCCGACATCTTCGTCGACCACGGCGTCCGGATCGAGGTACCGCCCGCCCAGCACACGATCGGCCGCAGCTTCTTCCTGTACGGCTTCGAGCCGGGCGGCAACCGCATCGAGATCACGACCGGCGCCGACCTCGTCCTCGACCCCGACCCGGTGACCCGGACGTGGACGGCTGCCGAGCGGCGGCAGGGCGTCGGCTGGGGCACGACGTTCCCGGCGAGCTGGGGGGCGTACGGGACGCCTGACGTGCGGGCCGAGTAACCCTGGCGTTCGCGCTGGTGACACGGGGTCGCGCGCACGAGCCGGCCCGACCTCGGTGTCACATCGCGAACCCCGTGAACTATGCCTCGCGCGCAAGCGCGGCCGCCAGCGCCTGCAGCGGCTCCGCGCACGCCAGGATCCGCGCGCGCTGCTCCTGCCCGAGCGCATCCAGCCGCTCCTCGAGCGCCGCCGCCCACGCGCGCTCGCGCAGATCGCGATAGCGGACCGCAAGATCGGTCGGAGTCAGACGGGCCACCCGGCCGTCGAGCGCGTCGCGCTCGGAGGCGAGCAGGCCGCGCCGGACGAGTGCCCGGATACCGGTCGAGGTGTTCGTGCGCTGCAAGCCGAGCTCGCGCGCGACCTCACCGACGGTGAGGCCGGGCCGCCGCACGAGCAGCCGCATGATCTCGAGCTCGGAGCGGGGCAGCGAGTCGAGACGGGGGTCCTGCTCGGCCTCGGCGTCGATCGTGCGCGGCAGCAGCCAGGCGAGATCGTGCAGCGCGGCGATCAGCGCCCGCTCGACGGTGACCGCCTCCCCCACCTTCGAGCTCGAGCTTCCCATCCAACAGGCACGGTATCCGGGTGGCGGACGGACGCCGGGTGCGTTACAGTTCGCACCAGATAGATATAAATTTATATGCACATTCAACCAGGGAGCCCACTGCCGTGCCATCCTCCGCCGCCTCCGTCTCCGCGATCCCCGGCTTCGCTGGAACGATCACCACCCCCGAGCACGCCGGCTACGACGAGCAGCGGGCGGTGTGGAACCTGATGCACGACCGCCGGCCGGCGCTGATCGTGCGTCCGCGCTCCTCGGGCGAGGTCGCCGACGCGATCGCCCACGCCCGACGGCAGGGACTCCGAATCGCGGTCCGCGGCGGCGGCCACTCGCTGCCCGGCCACTCGACCGTCGAGGGCGGGATGGTGATCGATCTGCGCGCGCTCTCGGACGTATCGGTCGATCCGAGCGCGCGCACCGTCCGCGTCGGCGGTGGGGCTGCGCTCGGAGACGTCGATGCGGCCGCGCAGGCCCACGGCCTTGTCGTCCCGGTCGGAGTCGTCTCCCACACCGGAGCCGGCGGCCTCACGCTGGGCGGCGGCGTGGGTCGCCTGATGCGCCGTTTCGGACTGACGATCGACTCGCTGCTGTCGGCCGAGGTCGTGCTGTCGGACGGCCGGATCGTCACCGCGAGCGCAACTGAGAACGCCGACCTCTTCTGGGGATTGCGCGGCGGCGGTGGCAACTTCGGCGTCGTCACCGAATTCACGTACCGCGCGCATCCGCTCGGACCGCTGACCGTACTTGCGAGCTTCCATCCGCTGGAACGCGCCGCCGAGGTGTTGCGGCTCGGCGAGGAGACGATCGCCGATCCGGCGACTCCAGACGCGCTGCTGTGGACGAGCTTCCTGCGCCGCGGACCGGACATCGCGCCATGGCTGGATCCGCGCTTCGTCGGCAGGCCGGGGATCATGTCGCTGATCGAATGGTCCGGCGACCCGGCGGAGGGCCGCGAGCGGTTGGGCGAGATCGAGCGCAGACTCGGACCACCCTCCGGAGAGCTCGCCGAGATCCCGTACCTCGCGATGCAGACCGTGACCGACGAGTTGCTCGCACCCGGCACGCTGCGCGCCTACGTGAAGGCGGGCTTCGCGGCCGAGCTCACGGACGAGCTGCTCGCGGTGCTTGTCGAGCGCGGCGCTCTGGTCGGCTCGCCGCTGTCGGTGATCGAGGTGCTGAGCATGGGCGGAGCGATCGATCGCGTCGAACCGTCCGCGACCGCCTTCCCGCACCGGGGCGCGCGCTGGCTCGTCAACGTCCCCGCGCAGTGGGCGGACCCCGACGCGAACGTCGCCGCTCGTGAGGTCGCCTGGGTGCGCGACACGTTCTCGGCACTCGAGCCGCACCTCGCGGGCGGCGCGTACTCCAACTTCATGGAGGACGACGAGACGCTCGGGGCGGATCGAGCCTACGGTCCGACCCTGGACAGACTCACCGAGCTGAAGCTGACCTACGACCCCGACAACGTGTTCTCGCTCAACCAGAACATTCAGCCGACGGCGCCCGAATGACTGTACACAGATTGAGTTTCTGTATAGAGTTGTCGCGATGGCCGTGACCGACCTCTCCGACCGCGCGCAATGGGAGGCCACCCAGCGCGGCCTCTGGGGCCAGCGGCCCGAGGACTGGGCAACGCTGGCCGAGCCCCAGAACCTCGGCCTGATCGATGCAGCGCTCGACGGCGCCCGGGTCGGCCGCGGAACGCGGCTGATCGATGTCGGCTGCGGCTCGGGCCTGGCGCTCCAGCGCGCCGCGGCGCGCGGGGCGCACGTGAGCGGGATCGACATCTCCCCCGCGCTGCTGTCGGTCGCCCGCGAGCGCGCCGGGGACGCGGCGCTCGTCGAGGGCGGGATCGACGCGCTGCCGTTCCCCGACCAGAGCTTCGACGCCGCGCTCGCCGTCAATGCGCTGCAGTTTGCGTTCGACCCGACCGCCGCGCTCGCCGAGCTCGCCCGCGTGCTCACCCCGGGCGCACGCCTGGCGATCGCCGGGTTCGCGGCACCGGAGCGGTGCGAGTCCACGGCGCTGCACCTGGTGATGGAGGCGCTCGTCCCGGCCGAGGCCCACGCCGACCACGCCCCCTACGCGCTCGCCGCGCCGGGAGCCCTCGCGCACGCACTCGGGGACGCCGGGTTCTCCGTCGAGAGCGACGATGAGCTGCCGGGCGACTGGCACTACCGCTCGCTGCAGGAGGCGCTGCGCGGGCTGCTCTGCTCGGGGGGCGGCACCCGCGCGATCCGCCTCGCAGGCGAAGCGCGCGTGCGCGCGGCGCTCACCGAGGGGCTCGCACAGTTCGCGCAGGCCGACGGCTCCTACCTCATGCACAATCACTTCCGTCTGCTCGTCGCCGTCAACGGGGCCGCGGCCCGCTGACCGTGCGACCGTTTCATCACATCGGCTACGTCGTCCCCGACCTCCCGGACGCGGCCGAGCGGTTCGCACGCACGCTCGGCGCCGGGCCGTTCCTGTCGATCGGCCACGTCCCGCTCGGGGATGCGACATGGCGGGGCGAGCCGGCGGTCTACGACCACTCGACTGCGTTCGGCATGTGGGGCGAGACGCTCGTCGAGCTCAGCCAGATCCACGAGGCCGTGCCTGCCGAACTCGGCGCGTTCATGGGACAGACCGGCGCGCCCCATGTCGGCCACGCGGCCTGGCTCGTCGACGACCTCGACGCCGAGACCGCGACCCTCGGCGAGCTCGGCCTGGAGCTCGTGCACACCGGCAGCGCGGGTCCGGTGCGCGCCCACTGGTTTGACGGCGGCGCGCTATTCGGCCACCCGGTCGAGGTGCTGCGGCGCTGCCCGGAGAACCTGTCCCTCTACGCCTCGGTCCGAGAGGCCGCGGTCGGCTGGGACGGGAGCGAGCCGCTGCGCCCCGCGTTCGCCCCGGACGGGTCATGACGAGCGCCGGGGCAGACCCGCTCCCCGAGGCGCGCACCCATCACGTCGGCCTGTCGGTCGCGGACCTCGACGCGATGACCGCCTGGTACGGCAAGGCGCTCGGGTTTGCCGTCGAGGTCGCGTTCGAGCTGCCGGGCGGCCGCTCCGCGGGCGCGATGCTGCGCCGGCCGGACGGCACCGGTCTCGAGCTGCTCTGCCACGCCGACTCGGCCGGCGACCCGCCGCCCGATCCACCCGCCGCCATGCTGCGACGCGGCTACGGCCACTGGGCGCTCCGGGTTCACGATGTGAAGCACGCGCATGCGCAGCTCCTGGCGGCCGGCGCCAGCGAGGTGTGGTCGCCGCGACCGGCGCCACCACCCGCAACCGGCGGGATGTCGTATGTCGCAGATCCCGAGGGAAATCTGATCGAGCTCGTCGGCGGCTGAACGCCGGACGGGTCCTGAGACCACACGAGGAGAGAGATGACCGAGACGACCACCGAACTGCCCGGCCAGGCGACCCCGTACGTGATTCGAAACGGTGGTGGCCGCGCATTTCTGCTGATCGATCAGGTCGGCCGCTGTCTGGCCGGCGCCGAGGAGACCGACGGCGCGATGGCGATGATGACGCTTGACGGGCCGGCCGGGCGGCCGATCCCACTCCACTTCCACAACAAGGAGCACGAGTTCTTCTACTGCCACCGCGGCCCGATCCAGCTGTGGCTGGACGACGAGAGCCGGATCCTGCAGCGGGGGGACTTCGGGTACGTCCCGCCGAAGGCGATCCACGCCTACGCCCTCCACGGCAACCACGCCGGCTTCATCGGCCCGATCACGCCGGGCGGCTGGGAGCGATTCTTCGACCTCACGGGCATCCCGTACGACGGCGCCGCACCGTTCCCGGTTGGATTCCGCCCGGAGATTCCGTTCGCAAAGTTCGGACAGGCCGAGCACGACTTCGACATGAAGTACCTGCCCGAGCACGAGTACGCGACGCCGCGGACCGACGCGTCCGACGACGTCATCCCCGACGACGGCGCACCGTATTTCCTGCGTGCCGGGGAAGGCCCGCGGTTTCTGTTCGCCGGCGGTCTCGCGACAGTTCTGTGCGGTGCAGCCCAAACCGACGGGCAGATCTCGATGCTGACGCTCGAGCTACCGCGCGGCGCCGGAATGCCTGCTCACCGCCACTCCCGCGCACATGAGGGCATCTATGTGCTCGAAGGTTCGTTGCGGCTGACACTCGGCGGCACCGACCATCTCCTCGCGACCGGTGACTACGCGTCGATCCCGGCGGGCACCGAGCACGGATGGGTGGGCGATGCGTTCTTCACCAAGGCGCTCCTGAACTCCGCACCCGGCGGCATCGAGCAGCTGCTCGAGCGCGCCGGCGAGCGCACCGAGTCGCACATGTTCTCGCGAGACGCGCCGGCCCCACTGAGCGCCGATGCGCTGCGCGAGGCGGCTGACGGGCTCGACATCACGGTCGGCTGATGCCCGAGGAGCGTGTCGACGTGCTCGTCGCCGGTTTCGGCCTGGCGGGCGCGAGCGCCGCGCTCGCCGCGCGCGACGCGGGCGCGAGCGTGCTCGTCGCCGAGAAGACCCGGGCGGGCGGCGGCAACTGTCGGCACTCGGGCGGATTTCTGTTCGCGGTCGAGGGTCCATCCGCGATCGACCACCTCGACGCGCTGTGCTTCGGCAAGACCGACCGCGCCGTGCTTGAGGCCTACGCGGACGGCACCGCGTCGGTCCCCGGCTGGATCGCCGGCCTCGGCGGCGAGACGCCGGTCTGCGACCCCGACGCGTTCCGCGGCCTCTTGCCCTCCTGGCCGTCGTTTCCGGCCGCTGGACATGTGACCTACCGCCAATTCGACGGCGGGCAGACCCGTCCCGGGATCGCTCTCTGGGAGCTCGCCGAGTCAGCGGTCCGCGACCGTGGGGTCGAGGTCCGCATCGAGACGCCGGTGACCGGGCTCGTGATGGAGGACGGTGCGGTGCGGGGCGCGGTGCTGAGCGGCCCGGACGGCCCGCGGACCGTGGCGGCGGACGCGGTCGTGCTCGCCAGCGGCGGGATGGAGTACGACCCCGACATGCGCGACGGCTACCTGCCGCTGCCGCTCACCCCGGTCGGGCATCCCGGCAACACGGGCGACAGCGTGCGGCTCGCGGCCCAGGCAGGCGCCTCCCTGTGGCACATGGCCGCCTACTTCGGGTGGCTGGCGTTCGCCCACCCAGACTTCCCGGCGGCGTTCACGATCAACGTGCACGCACCGAGCTTTGTGCTCATCGACGATGACGGACGGCGGTTCGCCGACGAGTTCGGCTGGGAGGTCCACGACCAGATCCGTTCCTGGACCGCCTTCCAGCCCCGCCACCCCAACCGCCCTCGCCCACGGGGGTTCGTCGTCTTCGACGAGGCGGCGAGGCTCGCAGGCCCGCTGAATGGGATCGTCGGCACGCCCAATGCTCACCGCTGGAGCCCGGATAACTCCGCCGAACTCGAGGCCGGATGGATCCGCCGCGGAGATTCCGCGGGCGCGCTCGCGCGTGCGATCTCCGTCGACGCGAAGGTACTCGAGGCGACGCTCGCCCAGTACGAGACCGCAGTCGCCGCCCGCCGCGATGAGCTGTTCAACCGCCCGGCCGAGACGCTCGTCGCGCTCGAGCCACCGCTCTACGCGCTGCCGATCGTGCCTGGGCTGGCCACCGCGTCCGGCGGTCCCCGCCGCGACGCTCAGGCCCGCGTACTCCGCGTGATCGAGGGCGGCTACGCACCGATCGACGGGCTCTACGCCGCGGGCGGCGCGGGCTCGATCTGGGGCCACCTCACCGAGCACGGCGGCGGGCTCACCGACGCGATCGTATTCGGGAGGATCGCCGGCGCACACGCTGCGGCGCACTGATCCAGGAGTCAACAGTCGCGCATCGCAGTGTCAGAATTCTGTCACTGCGTGGTCTCAGGCTCATGATCTTGCTGCCGAGAACCGGCATGTGTCCGCATTTAAGCTGCGTGCTGGTCCGCCGCTCCCCGATGCCGAGTTCCGCTCTCGCCACCGCGGGCTTCTGTGGCTGCTGGCGGCGCATCTGGTCGCGCTGCCGATCTTCGGCGTGTGCATGGGCTGGCCGGTCTGGGAGTCGCTGCTCGTGTGCGCACCCGCCGCGGGCTTCGGGGTCTTCGCGGTGTCCGCGCGGTTCGGGAACACCTTTCGTGCTTCCGCCTGCTCGCTCGGCTTGCTCTCGTGCTCGGCGGCACTTGTCTGGCTGTGGCACGGGACGACCGAGGCACATTTCCATTACTTCGTGATCGTCGGCGCTCTCGCGCTCTATGAAGCCGCGCTTCCGTACGCGATCGCGTTCACCTTCGTCGTCCTGCAGCACGGCCTGATGAGCACGGTCCCCGGACGCGTCTTCGGCAGCATGGCGGCGATGGAGCATCCGTGGCTGTGGGCGGGTATCCACGGGGGCTTCGTCGCGGCGCTCTCGCTGACCCAGCTCGTGGTCTGGCGGGCGTCCAGCCAGTCACGCGAGCGCGAGCAGCGCGCCTCCGAGCATGCGCTTCAGGTCACCGGCCGCTTCCAGCGCGCGTTCGACGCCGCACCGAATGGATCCGCGCTCGTGAACTCCGACGGGACCATCCTGCACGCCAATCGTGCCCTCGCCACATCCCTGCGAACCACTCCCAACGAGCTCGTCGGTCACTCCTGGTTCGACTTCCTCTCCGGCGAGGACGGCATCAGAGCGCGGGGCGAGTGGGCCGAAGGACTTGACGGGCCCGAGCGCGAGTATCAGGTACAGCGTGCCAACGGGACGCGCGGTTGGCTGCTCTGCAAGCACCTCGAGCTGTCCGATCTCGGCGAGGGCGCCCAGGCGATCCTGCAGACGGTCGACGTCTCGCGCCGGCGGGCGGCGGAGGCCAACCTCATGCACCAGGCGAGCCACGACTCGCTCACGGGACTCCTCAACCGCCGGTCATTCTCCGAGCAGGTGAAGAACACGCTCGCGGTCGTCGACCCCGGTCAGACGGCAGTCCTGTTCATCGACATCGACGACTTCAAGCTCGTCAACGACTCACTCGGCCACGGCGCGGGTGACGAGCTTCTGGTGGCGATCGCCGACCGCCTGCGCTCGGTGACTCGCTCGACCGACCTGCTCGGTCGCTTCGGCGGCGACGAGTTCGTCTGCTGCATCACCGAGGTCTCCGCGGACACGGTCGAGGAGGCCGCCCGGCGAGTGGCGGCGACGCTGGAATCGCCGTTCAAACTGGCAGGCGTGGAGCGCCAGATCACCGTCTCGATCGGCCTCGCGATGGCTGACGCGACAGGCGACTCGATCGAGTCCCTGCTCCGCGACGCCGACCTCGCCATGTATGACGCGAAGCTCGAGGGGAAAGACCGCACCCGCTGGTTCGACGCGCAGATGCGCACCGAGGTGATCGAGCGCCGGGCGCTGGAGTCCGACCTGCGCCATGCGATCGAGCACGGCGAGATCGTCGCGCATTATCAGCCGCAGGTCGACGTGCGTGATGGCAGCGTCGTCGGCTGCGAGGCTCTCGCGCGCTGGACGCATCCCGACCGCGGCGAGATCACCCCCGCGTCCTTCATCCCGCTGGCCGAGCGCTGCGGCCTGATCGGCCTGCTCACCGCGCACGTCCTCCATCTTGCCTGTACTGATGCCGCCGGCTGGCGGCGAGAAGATCCGCGCCTGCAGGAACTCGTCGTCTCGGTCAACCTGTCACCGCAGGCGATCGATGACGAGCTCCCGTCGATCATCGAGCAGATCCTCGAGGAGACCGGCATGCCGGCGCGACTTGTGTGCCTCGAGGTCACCGAGACCGCGGTCGTCGACCGTTCCGTCTCGCACATCACGCTCGAGCGGCTCAAGCAGATCGGGGTCCGGCTGGCGATCGACGACTTCGGCGTCGGCCAGTCCTCGCTCTCTCAGCTGGCGCGCCTGGGACGGCTCGACCGCCTGAAGATCGACAAGGCGCTGATCGACGACATCTGCGAGAGCGCGACCGCGTCGCGCGTCACCCAGGCGATCATCGACGTGGCACGCGGCGACGGCCTGGACATCGTCGCCGAGGGCGTCGAGCACCCCGAGCAGCTCGCCCACCTGCGCGAGCTCTCCTGCCCGATCATCCAGGGCTTCCTCTACTCCAAGGCACTCGTCCCGCGCGAGTTCGTGCGCTACGCGACCGCCGCTCTATCGTCCTCGCAGGAATGGCCAGCGGAGCCCATAGCAGCGGTCCTGCCGGAAGCGACGACGACGCCCAGATGACCGCTGCGGCCCGAGCGGCCGCCGCACTGGTCCCCGACGGGTCGATCGTCGGACTGGGCACCGGAACGACGGTTGCCCACCTGCTCCCGGTCCTCGCCGAGCGCGCAGCCGGTCACACATTCGTCGCCACATCCACCTCGACCGAGCAGCTCGCGGCCCAGCTCGGCATCCCGATCGAGCGGTTCGACCACATCGCCCACCTCGACGTCGCGATCGACGGCGCCGACGAGATCGCCCCCGATGGCTGGCTGATCAAAGGCGGCGGCGGCGCCCATGTGCGAGAGAAGATCGTCGCCGCCAACTCCAGCCGGTTCGTGGTGATCGGCTCCGCACGCAAAGAGGTGCCGCGGCTCGCGCGGGCGGTGCCGGTCGAGGTACTCGCCTTCGGAGCCGAGGCCACGCTGCAGGACCTTCGGCGGTTCGGCGAGGTGGTACTGCGCTCACCCGAGGTGACACTCAACGGCGGGCTGGTCGCCGACCTGCATGCTCGACTGTCGGATCCTCGGACGTTGTCCGATCAACTCGACAGCCTTCCGGGGGTCCTCGGGCACGGGTTGTTCGGACCGGAGCTGGTGGACGACATCATCGTCGGGCGCGATGACGGGGTCGTGCACCGAGTGATCGACCACCGCCCTCTCTAGGGCTGGCCGCGGGCGCCGGCTCGATTCTCAGGCATCGGCCGCCAGAGCCCTGTCGGTGCGCTTGGGTGTGCCGGCGGCGGTGTGGTCGGTGGGGGTCCTGACACACCGCGCGAGGGCCAGGAACGTCACCCCGCATATGAGCGCGAGAGCTGCGACGTCCTCGAATGAGCCGTGGAATGCGGACGCGGTCTGCTCGGCTGAGCGAAGCGCACCTGTGGCGTCAAGCTTCGCCTGCAGCACGAGCGTTCCGAAGGCAACGCCGAGCGCCTGGCCGACCCGGCTCATCGACGTCAGCAACGGGGAGGCATGCGGAATGTCCTGCGCCGATACGTCCGCATAGCTCGAGCCGGTCGCCGAGACCCAGGCATGGCCGCCCGAGATGCCGCCGGTGAACAGCAGAAGCCCAATCGCCCAGTCAGGGAGCTCGACACCGAAGGCCCCGATCAGGAGCGTCGTGCAGGCGACGATGAGAAAGCCGGCGCAGGCGAGGAGAGCGGCGCGTGCGCCGCCGTTGATCCGGCCCGCGATCCACATGCTCAAGACCGTCCCGACCCCCTGAGGCGCGAGCAACGCTCCCGCGAGCGCTGGGCTCATGTGTCTCACCTCCTGGAGGAACAGCGGCTCCAGGACCAGCAGCGCGGACCAGGCGACGTTGGTCAGGACCAGACACCACGCGCCGGTCGCGAACAGCCGCCGGCGCAGGAGGCCGAGGTCAAGCAGGGGGTGAGCGGCGCGGGCCGAGTGGCGGACGAAGTCGAGCAGCAGCGCCATCCCGCAGATGAGCGGGATCAGGGTGCGGGTGGAGGCCAGGCCCCCGTTGAGCGCGGCCTGCTCGAGCGCGAACAGAAGCGCGGGGAGCGCGATGCTCAACCGCAGCAGCCCGGACAGGTCCAGCCGTCCAGCGCGCGAGCGGGGCGTTACCGGCAGCATGCGCAGCGCGGCGAACGCCGCGACCCCGCCGATCGGGATGTTGATGAGAAAGATCCAGCGCCAGCTGAGCGCGGTGATGAGGATGCCTCCCAGCGAAGGGCCGAGGATCGACCCAAACGAGCTCGCCATCCAGATCCGGCTGCTCGTCCGGCCCATCCGCGAGGGTCCGCCGACCTGCGCAGCGATCAATTGGGCGATGGGTAGGAGCAGACCGCCGGCAATCCCCTGAACTGCCCGGTACAGCACGAGCTCCGGCAACGAGGTCGCGGTCGCGCACAGCGCCGAGCTGACCGCGAACCCTGCGAGCGCCGCCGTGTACACGGTGCGTGCACCGAAGCGCCGAGCGGTCCAGCCGCTCACCGGGATCACGGCCGCCAACGTCAGGACGTAGGCCGAGATCACCCACTGAGTCGCCGACACCGGACTGTGGAAGTCACGTCCGATCGAGTGCAGCGCAATGTTGGTGACGGTCGCGTCGACCGAGGACATCAGCGCGCCGAGGATGAGCACCACAAGTGTCCGGCGGAGCACGGCCTCGTCGTAGGGAGCAGCAGACGACATCCGTCACCAAGCTAGTTTGAATTACAATCAATGCAAATGAACCTTTCTGCATGGAATGATCGATGTCGCTCACCGATGATCCGGTCGACCCGAGGAATCTGAGAGCGCTCGTCGCGGTCGCCGAGGGCGGGTCCTTCCGGTCGGCGGCGCAGACGCTCGGCTACACGCAGTCCGCGATCTCGCATCAGATCGCCTCGCTCGAGAAGCGGTTGGGGACGACCCTGTTCGTCCGCCCCGGAGGCCGACGACGGGTCGAGCTGACCCCGCTCGGGCAGTTGGCTTTCCAGCATGCGCAGCGCGTGCTCGCCGCCAACCGTGCGCTCGAGGGGGATGTCACGGCGGCGCTGGCGGGCGAGCGCGGAACGCTGCGGATCGGCACCTCGGCCAGCACGTCGCATCTGCTCGCCAAGCCACTGGCCGAGCTCGGCCGGCACAGCCCGGGAGTCGAGGTCTCACTCTCGAACGTCGCGACGGCAGAGGCACTCGCGCAGCAACTCGACCGCGGTCAGCTCGACCTGGGGCTGTACATCAACATCGAGGCGGACGAGCGGGTCGTCACCACCACCCTGTTTGAGGACACGTGGATGGTGATCACGCACCGAAGCAATCCCCTGGCCGTGGAAGCCGCGATGAGCCTGGACGCACTCGACGGCGTGAACATGATCGCCTGGCACGCTCGATGGCGAGCGCAGGCGCAGCTCGAGCAGCTCTGGCGCCGGCGCAGGATCCGGCCGCGGATCATCTACCGCACCGACGACAACCTGATGATCCAGCAGCTGGTGGCAAACCGACTGGGCTGCGCGTGCCTCGGCGCCCTGACCGTTGAACACCTCATCGATCCGGACATCCGGCGGATTCCGATCAACGATGAGCTTCCTCCGCGAACCCTGGCGCTGTGCCACGGACGAGGGCGGGAGCTCACGCCCGCCGCAACCGTTGTGATCGATGCGATCCGAGCCGTGTCGAAGCGCTAGCCCGCACGCCGCGATCGGCATACAGATACTGATCAGGCCGCCGGCCGAAGACGCACGTTGATCACCGCGGTCGCCTCCCGTTCGCCCACGTGACGCAGACGCACGGTCACACCGCCCGGGTTCTCGTCCAGGCGGACGCCGTCGCCGAGAAGGACCGGCGCGATGTGCAGGTCGATCTCATCGACCAGGTTCAGCGCAAGCAGTTGACGGCGTACCGACAGAGCCCAGGCCTGATAATCGGAACGCTGTGAGGCTCTCGACCACCGAGTACTCGATCGCGCTGCCTGCCTGGCTCGAGGACGCGCTCGCCGCCGTGCCCGAGGTGATTGGTGACGTCGACGGGCGGATGCGCCTGGTCCACGCGCTCGCTGAGCGCAACTGGCGAGAGGGCAACGGAGGCCCGTTCGCAGCGCTGGTCGCCGAGTCGGGCAGCGGCCGGATCATCTCCGTGGGCGTCAACGTGGTGCTCGCCAGCGGCGTCTCGAGCGCCCACGCGGAGGTCACCGCCCTGGCGCTGGCGCAGCGGGTCGTCGGCGACTGGGATCTCGGCGCAGCGGGCCGCCCCGACCACGAGCTGGTCGTCAACTGGCGCCCGTGTGTGCAGTGCTACGGCGCGGTTCTGTGGTCCGGGGTCCGGCGATTGGTCGTGGCGGGCTCCGGACCAGAGCTCGAGCAGCTGACCGGCTTTGACGAAGGACCGATGCGCGAGGACTGGGCCGAGCAGTTCCAGGCCCGCGGGATCGCGGTGCTCGACGGTGTGCTGCGCGACGAGGCGCTCGCCACGTTCAGCGCCTACCGCGAGGCGGTCACCGCGGGCGGGATCACCGTGTACAACGCGCGTCGCGGTTGATGACGGGACGGCGGGATCCGAGAGTGGATTTCCTGCCAAATTGCGGGAACGTCCGCGCGAGTGACTTGCACTTGGGGTGGGGTGTCGCGGTAGGGTATTCCCAGCGGTTCGGGAGAGAGCAAGGCGCGCGACAGCCAAGCGAAGCCGGCTCTCGATGGTGAACGACAAGGCTTATTCCGCGCGCAGGCTACGCGCGAGAGCAGGCACGGTCGTCGCCCCCGGACCGCGTTTTTGTTTCCGCCGGGCGCGCGGAGCGTGACATCGTCGCCGAGTCACTGACCGTCGGCACCCAGTTGTGTCAGGTTCCTCCTCCCGCGGGCCACTGCGTCCGCGTGCCCCCCGTCCGGGTGATCCCGTCCGACCCCCGCTCTACCGTGCCGGGTGCGGCCCTGCTGCCGCCGACGCGACGCGGGTGCCTGCCCCGCCTCGCCGAGCGACCGGGCGCCCCCCGGGAGCCGGCGCTGAGGTTCGACCCCGGAGCCACCGCCTCAGCTAGCCCGCCTGCTCCCACCCTGACCCTGGTCGGATGCCCATGCAGCGGTTAGGCTTGGTCCAAGCTGGCGTGGATCCGCCGCGCCGCGCACGGTGACGGAGCAACGAAGGAGACGTGATGAGCGCGAGCCTGAACGGTGCCTGCCTCTGCGGAGGCGTCGAGTACGAAGTGCAGGACCCCGGGGGTATGGGCGTGTGCCACTGCACGCGCTGCCAGCGATGGACCGGCTCGAGCCTGACCGGCGTGGTGGTCAACCGAGACAACTTCACGATCACCAAGGGCGCAGATCTCGTCACTCGCTATGAGAGCGAGTTCGCGCCACGGAACTTCTGCAGCCATTGCGGTTCCAGCCTGTATGACGATCTCGGCGAGAACTACTTCGTCGCCGCCGGGTTGATGCGCGAACTCGACCTCAGGCCCAGCTTCCATCTGCAGGTCGCCTACAAGGCCGACTGGGAGACCATCGGCGACGATGCGACGCAATACGCCGAGGCGGCCACCTAGGCGCAGGCTCCCGGGCGGCACGAGGCGATCGAACGCGGTCCACGACCTGCTCCGGCGACTCGCCGCCAGGAGCGCCTGACCCACACGCGGCGCCGCGCCGCGTGTCCTGGGGATGGCCATGTGTGAACGTCGCACCCGACCAGCCGCCGGCCATAGACTGCCACCATGGGGACGGCCCGCACCGCTCGCCACGCCCGCCGGGTGGCGGTCGCCGTGCTGTGCACCGCCGGCGTGCCCCCACTGCTGTTCGCCGGATCGGGTGCACGCGCCGCGTCCGCCCGCTCGCCCGCCGCGCTCTACTACGAGACGCAGACCGGTCCGAGAAGCTTCGCGATCGATGCGCTCGCCCTCTCGGGCGACCGGTCGAGTAACCAGGTCGTCGCATTGCGCAACGCCAACGTGTACGGGATCGCGGTCGGCCGGCGGTCGATCTACTGGAGCACTCAGAGCGGCCCGCGCGACCGCGGGGCGATCATGGGCGTCTCGCTGCACGGCGGGCGCACTCGACGCCTGGTGGGGGGCTTGACCGAGCCGGGCAGCGTCGTCGCGGTCGGCCGCTACGTGTACTGGGTCGATCAACGCGCGATCGGACGGGTTGCACTGAACGGCTCGCATCTGCGCCGTGCCTTCATCCGGCTGCCGTCCGAGACGGGCGGTGGCGTTGCCGACGGCCTGACATCGGATGGCAGGCATCTGTACTTCAGCCGCTGCTCGGACAACACAATCGGGCGCGCCGATCTGGACGGGCGTCAGGTACACCAGCGGTTCGTCACGATCGGCGGCCGCAGTTGTCCTCAGGGCCTCGCGGTGAGCGCCGGTCATATCTTCTGGACCGAGCTGGGGCAGGGGATCATCGGCCGGGCGCGCCTGGATGGACGCCATATCGACCCCTACTGGCTGAACGTCGACAGCCGCCAGGGGCCGTTTCAGGTCGCCGTCGGCGACGGTCACGTGTACTGGACCTGGGGCGGGGAGAACGGCACGCCCTCCTACACGGGACGAGCGGGCGCCGATCGCTCCCACCTGGACCGCCGCTTCCTGCCTGACTCGATGTACCCGATGGCGTTGTCGGGCTGAGCTCTTCTGACAACGGCAGTCCTGCGAGCTGTGGTGTAACGCCAACGCCCCGAAACGGACTACGGGGGCATCACCTCACCGCGGCCCGGCCCACTCGGCCGCCACACATAGGGGGCAACCCGATGCCAGTCTCATTCTCATCCCGCGCCGTGGGTACGGGACTCGTACTGCTCGCAGGCCTGGTCACGCTTGGTCCGTCGCCCGCACGGGCGGCCGGAACGACGTACTTCGTGGCCAAGGGCGGATCGGACGCGTCGAGCTGCGCAGCCAATGCCTCGACAGCACCGTTCGCGACCATCCAGCGTGCGCTGCTCTGCGCCGGCGCGGGCGACGTGATCTCCCTCGCCGCGAGCAGCAAGCCATATCCCGGTATCGGCGCGGTCACCGCCGCCGGAGTGACGATCGAAGGCCCCAGCGCTCGCACCACGACGATCGACGCAGGCAAGGGCGAGCTGAGCGTCGATTCCGGCGCGGATGTCACCGTGTCAGGTCTGGCCCTGAAATGTCAGACGGATTGTGCCGGCCGCCCGACGGTGACCGACGAGGGCACTCTCGTGCTGTCGCACGACGCCGTCACCGGCAACGCCGGGCTCCCGACGTCAGCCGTGCTCGCCACAACACCCGCGGGCGCGTCCACACCCGCGGCACTGACGATTGCGAACTCGACGATCTCCGGGAACGCCAGCCTCCTGGGCGGCGGCATTCAGACGAACACCGGGGTCGGAGCCACGGGCGCCACCACGGTGGAGATCACCAACAGCACGATCGCGGACAACGTCGCGCTCCAGCAGGGCGGCGGGATCGCCGCGCTGGCGGCCGTCCCGGGCTCGCAGGTGACGATCACCGGGAGCACCATCACGGCCAACACCGGGAGCAGCGGTGGCGGCCTGTACGCCTCCAGCCCCGTCAGCCTCAGCAACACGATCCTCGCCGGCGACACGGCGCATCCGGGCGGAGTCAGCGACTGTCAGTCCAGCTCCGGTGGGAGCCTCATCACCGACGGCGTCGGCGGGCACAATCTGATCGGCAACGTCGTCGGCTGCGGCGCGATCGTCCCCGGCCTACCTGCGGGCGACCAAACCGGCGTGACGCATCCCGGCCTGCTTGCGCTCGCCAACAACGGGGGCACGACGAATACCGTGGCGCTCCAGTCGGCGAGCCCGGCGATCGGGGCAGGCGATCCAGCCACCTGCACCTCGGGCGACATCGCGAACGTCGACCAACGCGGTGACACGCGCGTGACCTCGAGTCGCGGATGCGACATCGGAGCGTTCGACAGCGCCGGCAAGGGTGCCGTCCATGCAAAGTACTTCGTGGCTCCCTCCGGATCCGATGCGGTCGCCTGCTCGGCCAACCGCTCCTCCACTCCCTTCGCGACTGTGCAGCGCGCGCTCGCGTGTGCCGGCGATGGCGACGTGATCTCGCTGGCACCGAGCGGCACCATCCCATACCCGGGCATCGGGACCGTGGCCGCAAACGTCACCATCGAAGGCTCGAGCGCCCGCTCGGTCAGGGTCGACGCAGGACAGGACGAGCTGGCGGTCGCACCGGGTGCGAACCCGATCCTGGCGGGACTCACGCTCGCCTGCGTCGCTGGATGCACGGGTACCCCGACGGTGACCAACGAGGGACGGCTGCTTCTCTCAGCCGTCTCGGTGACCGGTAACTCATCGCTCGCCGACTCCGCGATCCTCACGACCACACCCGACAATTCGGCCGGCTCGGCCGAGCTCACCCTGACGGACAGCACTCTCTCCGGCAACGACAGCAAGCTCGGCGGCGCGATCCAGACGACCACCGGAGCCGGCGCCACGGGCGCGAGCACGCTGCTGGTCGCCAACAGCACGATTGCGGATAACGTCGCGTTGCAGAACGGAGGCGGCATCGCGGCGCGGGCGATGACAGCGGGGTCTGGCGCAACGATCGTCAACAGCACGCTCACTGGAAACACCGCCAGCGCGGGCGGCGGGCTCTATGCCGCGAGCCCGGTCACACTCGACAACACGATCATCGCTGCGAACCTGTCCCACCTCGGAGCTCCCGTGGATTGCCAATCGTCCCTCGGCGGCAGTGTGATCACCGATGGCCCGGCAGGCCACAACCTGATCGGCGACGCCACCGGATGCGGCGCGATCATCGCCGGCATCGACGGCGACCAGGCCGGGTCGACCAGCAGCCCGCTGAACCCGCACCTCGGGCCGCTCGCCGACAACGGCGGGACCACGGAGAACGAAGCGCCGCTGGCGGCGAGCGTGGCCATCGGCGCGGGAAGCGCCGCAGGCTGTGAGCGATCCCCCGTGTTCAACCGTGACCAGCGGCTCGCCTCGCGGAATGCTGCGGCTCGTGAGGTCTGCGACGCCGGCGCCGTCGACACCGGAGGCAAGAAGCGCGCAGCGCTCAGCGCGCCCCAGCCCGATCACTAGACTGCGCGGCTCGGGAGAGGGGTCGGAGATCCGCGCTTACAAGGTCCTTCATCACGGCAGGTCGGCATTCACCGGTTGGGCCTGGCCGCTGCCAAGCGGCCGGGCGCCGGGCGACTGGGTGCTCGCCGAGGGTCGGATCGGCCTGTGCGTCAACGGAATCCACGCCTCGACCACCGCCCAGTTGCCGCAGTGGCTCGGCGACGAGATCTGGGAGGCGGAACTCGAGGGCGAGATCCTGCATGCCGACCCGGCGCTCGTCGCCCGCCGAGCACGGCTGATCCGGCTGGTCGACGGTTGGGACGAGGCCGCCCGAAAGGCATTCTGTGAGGACTGCGCCGGCCGCGCACGTGACGTCGTCGTCCGGCATCCGGTTGGGGCGGGGATCTATGAGGGAAAGATCGAGCCGTTCACCGCCCTCGGACTGGCGCCTGCGGTTGGCTATTGGACGGCGCTTGTGACCGGCGAAGCGACAGCCGGACGACGTGAGGGGCCGGACTACGACCTCGCGTTCGCCGGCGAACGGGTCGCCCAGGCCGTCTGGCTGCGTCGCGAGCTCGGTCTGCGCGACTGAGCGCTCACTCCGCGCCGCCGGTCAGCTCGCGGAACGCGTCGACGAGTGATTCAAGGACGGGCTCGGGCACGTCCTCCTCGCGAAGCGCCCCGGCGGCCCGGATGGCCGCGTGCATCTGCTCGAGGTAGTCGATGCAGGGATGGCAGAAGGCAAGATGCCGCTCGACGACCAGACGCTGCTGCACTGTCAGCGCGCCTTCGAGGTAATCGGTCGCCAGCTCGACGAAATCGCGGCAGGGAAGGTCCTCGTAACTCATGACACTGCCACCTCGCTGAAATAGTCCTCCAGCTCAGCGCGCACCGCCGCGCGAGCACGATGCAGCAACACGCGCTGGTTCGCAGCCGAGAGGGAAAGACTCTGGCACACCTCCTCGGCGTCCCAGCCCTCCACGTCTCGCAGCTGGATCACCCGGCGCTGGCGAGCCGGCAGGCCGTCGATCGCCCGCGCCACCAATTCAACCGTCTCACGGGCGAGGAGCCGGTCCTCCGGCAGTTCGAAGAACCGCGTCGGACTGACCGCCCAGTACCCGTCGAACGTGCTGCCCGGCGGCAGGAACCGGTCGGGATCGACCGTGCCGCCACCCTCGTGGTCGGGACCGGCGAGCGATGAGACGGGCATGGTGCGACTCTCGCGCTCACCCCGAGACTGCGCTCGATTGACCAGGATCCGAAAGATCCATGTCTTCAGAGAGCAGCGCTCCTCGAACCGCGCGAGGCCCCGGATCACCGCCAGCCACGTCTCCTGCACGACCTCGTCGGCGACCGAAGCGGTCGGAACGAACGACAGCGCGACACGACGCATCCCTCGATCATGCCGCCTCACCACCTCTCGGAACGCCCCCTCATCGCCCGCACGCAGCCGCGCCAGGAGGTGGGTCTCGCTGGTACCTCCCTCGTCCACGCCGACAGTCTAAGGATCGAACGAGGGCCCAACCGCGACGGCTCAGGGACGTCGCCCCCAGCAGCTCACCATCAGTGGCGCAAAGCAGACGGTGTCACCGTCGTGCCAGAGCTGGTGGAAGCGCTCGAGGTCCTCGCGCGTCAGCAGGCCCTGAGCGAGCAGTCCGGAGCCGAGCTGCGCGGCGAGGAGCTCCCATTGCGGGAGACCGTGTGCGCGGTCGGCGCGTACCTGCAAGGACTCCGCCCGCGCACCGACATCGACCAGGCCGGCGGCCTCGAGCCGTCGAGGAAGCGTGCGGCCGTAGCTTGAGGCGTAGCCGTGAGATGCGAACAGCTCCATGATCGCGCCGGCGACCTTGTCGTGGATCTCGGACGGAGGGTCGATCACCAACGCAGTCGACCAGTCGAAGTCCTCTATGAGCACCCATCCCCCGCGCCGGGTCGCCTGCACCATGGACTCGAGCACGGCGTCGCGCTCGACCAGGTGCTCGAGAAGCAGGCGCGCGTGAACGAGATCGAACGGTGCCGCCGGCAGCGACCCTTGAGTCACGTCGCAGGAGACGACCTGCAGCTGCTGGGTGGCGATCGGGTCGAGAAAGCGCGTGTCCGCATCGAGCGCCACCACGGTCCCACCGGGCGCCACGATCTCGCTGAGCGCGACCGCGAGGCTTCCGGTGCCGGCGCCCACATCGGCGCACCGCCAGCCATGAGTGGCCCCGAGCCGTTTGCACAGGGCAAGCGTCGTCGGGTCATACAGGCGGGTGATGCTGTCCAGGCGCTCGCGTTCGGCGTGCCACGCCGTGTCGAGGATGTAGCCGCCGGCGGTGACGGCCTCGGCGCTCGCGGTCATCTCTGTGCTCTCCTGATTCGTGGGTGGGATCGTCGTACAGTCCCGCGAGCGCCACAGGTGTTACAGATCGCGGCGGAGCCGAATGCCTCAGACGATCAGGCCGTGATCTGTCTGATGATGTCGATCAGTTCGTCGGGTCCGTAGCCGTATCGCCGTCCGAACTGGACGAGATCCGTGGCCCTGGCGAGCACCGCCCCACGCTCGGGCGTAGCGGCGACGTGCACGCCCCGGCCGCGGCGAAACTCGAGCAGGCCCTCGTCGCGTAACAGTCGGAGCGCCCGCAGCACCGTGTTGGTGTTGACACCGAGTACGGCGGCGAAGTCGCGGGCCGGCGGCAGACGGTCTCCGGGGGCCGCCTCTCCGTGGCGATCGCGCGGCGGATCTCACCTGCAACCTGATCGTGCAGGAGAAACGGCCGACCGCGATCGATCTTGACACCCAGCATCGTGCTAGTGATACCAGCGTCATCTTGGAGGCAACGGAATGCTATCGAGCTCCCGCCCGGCGATAGCGGATGTGCGTCGCCAGTGGAGAATGGAGGACCTCGCTGGGCTCGAAATCGAACTCGGTGACGCCGGTGAAGATCCCTTCGCCAGACCCGAGCAGAACCGGGGCGATGTCGAGCCAGAGCTCGTCGATGACCCCCGCCAGCAGCGCCTGACGGACGGTCGAGGCGCCTCCCGCGATGTCGATGCCATCCGCGCCGGCGATGTCGCGAGCGCGGGCGTAGGCGGCGTCGAAGCCGTCGGTGACGAAGTGAAACGTCGTCCCGCCCTCCATCTCGATCGGCGGGTGAGGATGATGGGTGAGGACGAACACCGGTGCGTGATAGGGCGGCTCTGGCCCCCACCAGCCCGACCACTCCTCGTCCCACTCGCCGCGGATCGGGCCATACATGTTGCGGCCCATGATGTAGGCGCCCCGGGGGCGCAGCAGACGGCGCGCGGCGGTGGCATCCGCCTCGTTTGCGCGCTCGTCGCCAAGGTGCCAGCCATGCAGCTCGCGGCCCCGCTTGCCCAGCGGAACCTCGCGGCTCTGATCTGGCCCGGCGACGAACCCGTCGAGGGAGATCGACATGTGGCAGGTGGTGTCAGCCATTTCCTCTCCTCTGAACTGATTGTGACTTGCAAGCGGTGGCCTGCGGGCGGGACCGTCGCAGAGTAGTTGCAACCTGCAAGTACCATCGAGGGGATGGCCATTGTCCCTACGGGCGAACCGCGCTCCGGGTGTCCGATCAACGCGACGATCGAGGTGATCGGCGACCGCTGGTCGCTCCTGGTCCTGCGCGACGTGATGTTCGGCAACCGCCGCCACTTCCGCGAGCTGCAGAAGCATTCGGAAGAGGGAATCGCCTCAAACATCCTGGCGGACCGGCTGCGACGCCTGGTCGCCGGCGGCCTGCTCACCCGAGAGGACGTCGGCCGCGGCCGGCGGGCGAGCTACAGCCTCACCGAGGCGGCCATCGAGCTCGTGCCGGTGATGGCAGCGCTCGGATCCTGGGGGCTCCGCCATCGGCCGACGACGGCCACGCTTCGCGTCCGGGCAGAGCTCCTGGCCGACGGCGGCCCCGAGCTGTGGGCGGACTTCATGGACGAGCTGCGCAGCGAGCACCTCGGCGCGCCGCCGCCGCCGGACGACCGCCCACGCGCCACCGAGCGCCTTGCCGCCGCCTACGCCGAAGCTGTCGCCGCGGCGATGACCTGAGCCGCGCGGCCGGCTCGGCGTCGGCCTCGCGACGCCGAGCGCGCGGGGCCGTCACCAGAGGGAACGGTCCCTGCGCCGCTGCATCCACCAGAGTACGACGAGCGAGGCCACCAGCAACCCAGCTCCGCCGGCGGCGAGAAGCCACGGGGACACGCCGTTGACCGGGTCCATCGCCGAAGCGGCGAGTGCGCAGGCCCCAAGTGCCGCGCCGACGACGGCGGCGATTGGAAGCGGCGGGCGACCGGGGGCCACAGCGCCACGCTATCGCCTGCCCGAGACCGGATGGCCGTTCTGTGCCATCACCTTCGCGAATTCGTTCCATTCCAGGTAGTAGGCGGTCTTGCTCTTGTTGGCCGGCATCCAGTCGATCGCGCCCTTGCTGATCTTGACCTTGCCGAACGCCCGACCGTTGCGCCGCACCGGGATTTCGAGATCGACGCTTCCGACCGGGATCGGTCGCGTGATGTTGAGAGAGACTTCGTGGTTCGCCATGACCGCGACGCTATACGACGGATTCGGCGCCGGGAGCGCGGGCGCGTCTACGGGAGGGTGAAGCTGCGGGCGACCGGACGGTTCCCGCCGTCAACACCCGCGGTTGCGTCGCCCTGGATGCATCAGACCTGAGACGTGCGGCCGTGTGTCAGCAGAGCCCGCAGCGTGTCGATCGTGTCGGCCTGCGCCGGCTGTTTGTCGGGCCGGTATCGCTTGACCCGTGCGAAGCGCAACGCGACACCTCCTCGGTAGCGGGTGGACGCCTGGACACCGTCGATCGCCACCTCGATGACGAGCTCCGGTGCGACGAGCACGGAGATCCCCTCGCGTCCGGTCTCGCGCGCCAGCAGCGCGTCGGTCTGCCACGCGAGCAGTTCGTCAGTCAGGCCCTTGAAGGTCTTGCCGACCATCACAAAGCCGTCGGTGTGAGGATCTCTCGCGCCGAGGTGCAGGTTCGATAGCCGGCCCCGGCGGCGGCCATGTCCCCATTCGGCGCCGAGCACCACGAGGTCATACGTGTAGACCGGCTTGACCTTGCGCCACGCGGCGCCCCGGCGTCCGGCGGCGTAGATCGAATCGACGTCTTTGATGACCACGCCCTCGTGACCCGCGTCAAGCGCGGCCTTCAGCACCTGCTCTCCGACGGCGACATCGTCGGTGATGGTCGCAGGGACCATCAGCTGAGGCGCGATCTGGCTGAGTCGCGTCCTGCGTTCACGCTGGGACGCGTCGAGCAGATCGATCCCGTCCACGTGCAGTACGTCGAACAGGTAGGTCACCACTCCTTCGGGCGGAGCATCCGCGTCGATCTGAGACATCGTCTCCTGAAAGCTTGCCGGACCGCCCGAACCCATCCATAGCGCCTCGCCGTCGAGCACGACCGCGTCCACCGCCAGCGCTCGCGTCACGGCGACGATTCCCGGAAGACGCGCGGTCAGATCGTTGAGGTTGCGTGAGAAGATGCGCACCTCGTCGCCGCGTCGGTGGATCTGCACCCGAAGCCCGTCGAGCTTGTGCTCGACCGAGACGCAGCCAAACCCGCCCATGGCCTCGGCCACACTCGCGCCCGGCGAGGCAAGCATCGGCAGCACCGGGCGCATGAGCTCCAGACCAACCGAGAGCAGACCAGGCTCGCCCTCGCCGATCGCGATCTCAGCGGTCCGAGCCAGGTCGCCCGACAGCATCAGTGCACGACGAGTCGCAGTCGTACTGACGCCGGCAGCACGAGCTATCGCGTCACCCATCACCGCGGCCAGAGCTCCCTGGCGCAGCTGGCCGGTCAGCAGCGCCGTCAAGAATGACGCTTCGGCCCCGGTCGCGCGCGACATCAGACCGGTGAGCAGTTTGCGCCTGCTCGCCACTGAGCCGGCTCCGGTCGCTCGAGCGATGGCGGTGATCGCGCGGTCGACCTCTGCGATCGTCAAGGCCGGCTGCTCAGCCGGCGTGACGTCGAGGTCCCGTACCGTCGCCCAGCCCACTCCCACCCGCCCCTGGCGCGGCTCACCGGAAAGCAAGCCGACGCAGATCGCCGCCTCGATCGGAGCCACCCCCGACAGAAGCGAGGCGAGGATCGCGATTTTCTCCGATCTCCGGGGCGTCGCCGCGACAGCGTCAGATGCGTCGACGACGCGCACGAACTGGGCCGGCATCCTCAGAACACTAAGCACTGCCCTGACCAGCTGGCCGGACGATCCCTCCGAGGTCGTCACGGCTGCCGGGCGCGGTTCGGTTCGCGCAGCGGTAGGGTGCGGTCGTGAGGCTTGCTGAGGGAGCGCGGATCGCCGTGATTGGCGCGGGTCCGTCGGGGGTCACGGCCGCCCGGCACGCCCTTGACAACGGATTCGAGGTCTCCGTCTTCGAGGCGAGCGATCGGCTCGGTGGCCAGTGGTACACGGCCGGAGCTCATAGCGGCGTCTGGCCGGGGATGCACACCAACACGAGCCGGGCGATGACGGCATTCTCGGACCTGGCGGCGCTCCCTGAGCTCCCGCTGCACCCAGCGGCTGAGCAGATCCACGCCTATCTGGAGGAGTACGCGAGCACCTCCGGAGTGCTCGATCGCATCCGCTTCGAGTGTCGCGTCCAGCAGGTGCGGCCCGGATGGACGGTGGACGGTGAGCCGTTCGACGCGGTGGTGGTGGCCTCGGGACGGTTCCGTAAGCCGCGGCTGCCGGCGATCGTCCAGGGCTTCGGCGGCGAGGTTCTGCACTCGTTTGACTACCCCGGTGCCGGCGCCTTCGCCGGCCGGAGGGTGCTCGTCTACGGCAACGGCATCAGCGGAGCGGAGATCGCCTCCGACCTGGCGGCGCAGGCACCTGTCATCTCGGCCTTCCGCAGGTCGCGTTACGTGATCCAGAAGGTGGTCGGCGGCGTCTCCTCCGATTGGCAGTGGTACACGCTGTTCGGCGCGCTGGAACGGCGCGCGTTGAGCGCCGAGGAGTGGAGCCGGCGTCAGCGCGAGCGAGTGCTGCGCGTGGCGGGCAACCCCGCGGACTTCGGTGTGCCGGCGCCGGACGAGGATCTGCGCACCGCGGGGCTGTCGCTATGCCAGGAGTACCTCGCCCAGGTGCGAGCGGGCAGCATCGTCTGCCGACCGGCGATCGCCGCCGTCGAGGGGCGGACGGTGGCCTTCACCGACGGGACCAGGGAGACGGTGGACGCGATCGTGTGCGCGACAGGGTATGACCTGGACGTCCCGTATCTGAACTCCGGCCTCGTCGATCGGCGCTCAGGGGATTGGCCGCTCTACGAGCGCACCTTCCACCCGGACCTGCCCGGCCTCGGGGTGATCGGGCAGTTCCTCGCCCAGGGGCCGTACTTCCCCCTGCTGGAGCTGCAGGCGCGATGGATCGTCGCCGTATGGAGTGGCGCCGCGCCGCCGCCCGATCAGGACCGCATGCGCCAGGGATTGGCCCGGGGCCGCCCGCCGCTCGAGGCCCACAATGCACTCGCACTCACCCTCTCCGAGGCGTTGGGCGTCGCACCTGACCCGGTCGACTGGCCAGACCTCGCCGAGCCCCTGATCTTCGGTCCCATGCTGCCGGTGCGCTACCGGCTCGCAGGGCCTGGCGCGCTGCCCGACGCTCCGGCGATGTTCGCGTCGGCACTCGCCACCTCACCGCGCGCGCCGGTGGACCCCGGTGACATCGAGGCGTTGCGGACATTCGGGTGGGAGGCCGGGGCAGCCGCCGTGGTGAGCCGCTGAGCATCGGACACGCGACGCGTCGGCGACACTGAAACCCCGGGCGCGTCGAATCGACCTCGGCTCACCGACGCTCGAACTTCTCGCGACGCACGGTCGCCTTGCGCCCCTTGAACCTGGTGCGCCTGAGTCCCTGGATGACGTGATCGGCGCGGTCGAGGGGCACCTCCACGAGGCTGAAGCGATCGGCAATCTCGATGGCCCCGATCTCACGGCCGTGGAGTCCTGTCTCACCTGTGATCGCGCCGACGAGGTCCTGCGGGCGAACGTGTGCGGCGCGGCCGAGACCGATGAAGATCCGCGTTGTCTCGCCCGTGTCGTTGCGCCGAGGACGACGGACGGCGTTGTCCTGCTTGTCGTGGTGCAGCGTCAGCTTCGGGATATCCGGCTCGGAGTCCTCGTCGCTGCCGACCGACGTCGCCTCATGGGCGAGCTTGATCGCGGCGAGTGCGACGGTCAGCGGGTCGAACTCGTCACAGAGGGTGTCGAACACGACTCGAAAGGGCTCGAGATCATCCTCCAGCAGCGACTCGTGCAGCGCCGCCCGGGTGAGCTCCAGCCGACGAGCCTTCAGGTCGGCCACGCTGGGGACGGTCTCGATCTCGATCGGCTGCTTGGTGAGGCGCTGGATCGTCTTCAGCATCCGATGCTCGCGTGGCTGGGCCAACGTGATCGCCGTGCCCTCGCGCCCGGCACGACCGACCCGCCCGATCCGGTGGACGTAGGACTCGGGCGCGGATGGGACATCGAAGTTCACCACGTGGGTGAGCGTGTCGATGTCCAGGCCGCGCGCGGCGACGTCGGTGGCGATCAGCAGATCGGCCGCCTCGGACCTCAGCCGACCGAGCACTCGTGTGCGCTGCTCCTGACTGAGCCCGCCGTGCAGCGCCTCGGCGCGGTAGCCACGCCCGTTGAGCGTCTCGGCCAGCTGATCGACGTCCGCCCGGGTCCGGCAGAAGACAAGCGCCTGGCGGGGCTGCTCGATGTCGAGAATGCGGCCCAGCGCCGCGGATTTATGTGCGCGGTTGACGACGTATGCGGTCTGGCGGATCTTCGGCGTCTCACCGCGGTCAGCGTCCCTGAGGCTGACGCTGATGGTCGTCGGGGCGGCCAGGTGCTGGTCGACCATGTGCTTCAGGCGGGCCGGCATCGTCGCGCTGAACATGACGGTCTGGCGCTTGGCCGGCGCCCGGTCGAGAATCGTCTCGATGTCCTCGGCAAACCCCATGTCCAGCATCTCGTCCGCCTCGTCGAGCACGACGACCTCGAGGTCCTGCAGATCGAGGGTCCGGCGAGTGAGATGGTCGATCGCGCGCCCGGGAGTGGCGACGACGACGTCGACACCGCGATCCAGCGACTTCATCTGACGGACGATCGGAGCGCCACCGTAGATCGGTACGACGCGCGCGCCGAGGTGACGGCCGTACTTGTGGATCGCCTCGGAGACCTGGGTCGCCAACTCGCGGGTGGGGACGAGCACGAGCGCGTGCGGACGTCGTCCGCCAAGCGGGATCCGCTGCAGCAATGGCAGAGCGAACGCTGCGGTCTTGCCGGTTCCCGTGGCGGCTTGCCCGAGCAGGTCAGCGCCACCGAGCAGCGGGGGGATCGCCTCGGCCTGGATCGTCGTGGGCTCTTCATAGCCCAGCTCGGTCAGCGACTGCAGCAGCTCGTCACGCAGCGCGAGGTCGGAAAACGCGGTCATCGGACCTCCACGTTAGGGACTGCGGTCTTCGATCCACGGTGGCCGGCACGTGGTTCTCTGCGCAAGCGCGTCGCAGCGTTACCTTGAGGGACCCGCGATTTGCCCCTCCACCGTGCTTGGGATGTGTTGTGCGCTCCACCGACGTTGTGATCATCGGCGCAGGTGCCGCCGGCCTGATGTGCGCTCTGAGCGCCGCCCCACGCGGGCGCAGGGTGCTGCTCATCGACCACGCCAACAAGGCGGGCAAGAAGATCCTCATGTCCGGTGGTGGCCGTTGCAACTTCACCAACCTGTACACGGACCCGGGCAACTTCTTCTCGGCAAACCCGCATTTCTTCAAGTCCGCCCTCGCCCGCTACACCCAGTGGGACTTCGTCGCCCTGGTCAGCAGGCACGGCGTGCCCTACCACGAGAAGAAACTGGGCCAGCTGTTCTGCGACAACAAGTCCAAGGACATTCTCGAAATGCTCTTGGAGGAGTGCCGGGGGGCCGGCGTCGATCTGCGCCTGAACACCTCCGTGCAGCACGTCGAGCAGACCGAGACCGGATACCGGTTGAGCACCGACATGGGCGAGCTCACCACCTCGTCGCTGGTGGTTGCCACGGGCGGGCTGTCGATCCCGACGTTGGGCGCCACGGGCTTCGGGTACGAGATCGCCCGCCAATTCGGCCACACGGTGCTGGCGACCCGCGCCGGCCTGGTGCCGTTCACCGTGACCGACCAGCTCAAGGAACTGTGCGCCGAGCTGTCCGGCACCTCGGTTGCCTGCCTGGTCAGTTGCAACGGGCAGAGCTTCCGCGAGAACATTCTTTTCACCCACCGGGGTCTCAGTGGTCCGGCGATCCTGCAGATCTCCTCATTCTGGCACCCCGGTGATACCGTGGAAATCAACCTGCTGCCTGACCGCGACGCGTTGCAGTGGCTGCACGCTCAGCAGGCCGCGCGGCCTGATAGCGAGCTGAAGACGGTGCTCGGCGAGGTCTTCACCAAGAAGATGGCCGCCCTGGTGGCTGATCAGTGGTGCGTGTCGAAGCCGATGAAGCAGTACACGCCGGCCGGACTGCGAGCGATCGCCGACAAGCTCGGCGCCTGGCAGGTGGTGCCCGCCGGCACCGAGGGCTACCGCACCGCCGAGGTGACCCTGGGCGGGGTGGATACCCGCGAGGTGTCATCGCAGACCATGGAGTCACTGAAAAGCCCCGGCCTGTATTTCATCGGCGAGGTGCTGGATGTCAGCGGCCACCTGGGCGGCTTCAACTTCCAGTGGGCCTGGGCGTCGGGCCACGCCGCCGCGCAATTCGTGTGAAATCGCCGCCGGCGTGCAGCCGGACGTGTGCCGAAGATGTCGTGCAGCACGAACGCGATGCGCTCGGCAGGACGGAGCGCCTCCGGCACGATCTGCAGCGCGAGGCGGGCAGCCCGGGCCGACCAGACGCCGCAAGGCCGAGGCGAGGCGTATTTTGCTCGAATGATCCGGCGTCATGACGATGCGCATCGATAGGTGGCTGTGGACGGCGCGTCTGGCGAAGACGCGCGCGACGGCCGCCGAGGCCGTCAAGGGTGGGCGCGTCCACGTCAACGGCGTCGCGGTCAAGCCGAGCCGCGAGGTCAAAGTGGGCGATGAGCTCGAACTGACGCTCGGCCGCGACCGGCGGACCGTGATCGTGCGTGGCGCGGCGGAGCGCCGCGTGTCGGCCGCAGAGGCGGCGAAGCTCTACACCGAGACAGCGACGAGCGTCGCGGACCGCGAGCGCCAACAGGAGCTCCGGCGCCTCGGTGGGCCGGTCGATCTCGGCGGTCGCCCGACCAAGCGCGACCGCCGCCGCTTCGACGCCGGCCGGCACTAGCGACCCGCGGGCGGGGCGGCCGCCATGCGCCGATCGCTCGGTTACGATCGTGCCGTGAACCAGCGGCCGAACGTGATCGATGGGAAGGCCGTCGCCGCACTCGTGCGCGATCACATTGCCGACGAGGTCCAGCGAATGGTGCAGCCGGCCGGGCTGGCCACGATTCTGGTCGGAGACGATCCCGCTTCCGCGATCTACGTGCGCAACAAACGGCGGATGTGCGTGGAGCTGGGGATGCGCGATCTGCACCGCCACCTGCCGGCGACCACGCGCCAGCACGAGCTCGAGGAACTCGTCCTCTCGCTGTCCGGCGATCCAGCCGTCACCGGGATCCTCGTCCAGCTGCCGCTCCCGGCCCATCTCGACGCGCGGGCGGTGATCCGCTGCATCCATCCCGACAAGGACGTCGACGGGCTGACCGGCGAGAGCGTCGCCCGGCTGGCCTGCGGCAGACCCGGGCTACGGCCGTGCACTCCGACGGGGGTGATGCGACTACTCGACGAGTACGACATCCCGGTCGACGGCACCGACGCGGTCGTGGTCGGCCGCTCGGACCTGGTCGGTCGCCCGATGGCGCAGATGCTGCTCGAGCGCGACGCCACCGTCACCAGCTGTCACAAGGGAACCCGCGACCTGCGGGCGGCCACGCGCCGCGCCGACATCCTGATCGTCGCCGCGGGCGCACCCGGGCTGATCGGCCGCCACGACGTCAAGCCCGGGGTGACCGTCATCGACGTGGGCATCAACCGGATCGGTGATCGCATCGTCGGCGACGTCGAATATGACGCGGTCGCCCCGCTGGCGCACTGGATCTCGCCCGTCCCCGGAGGGGTCGGCCCGATGACGATCGCGATGCTGATGGCCAACACCGTGGACGCCGCTCGCCTCCAGGGAACCGCCGCGCCCGAATACGCCTGAAACGGCCGCGGGTTCAGTCGCCGGCCGCGGGCGCCAGCCTGGCACCCAGCCGGTCGAGCTCGACCGACTCCAACCCCTGAGCCGACAGCCAGGCGGCGGAGCCGCCGAAGCGATCGTCGACGATCTCGAGCACGCGCTCCATCGTTCCCGGAACCGGCGCGTGCGCCTGAGGATCGTGACCCTCGAGCTCGGGACGATAGGTCGGGGAGCTCACCAGGCGCGCCATGATCGCGTCGATGCGCTCGGCGGTGACCAGGTAGTCCCCGACGATCGCCTGCCGGTCGACCCCGGCTGCGTCGAGTGCCAGGGCGACCACCATGCCCGTGCGGTCCTTTCCGGCGGCGCAGTGGACGAGCACCCCTCCCCGCGCGTTCGCGATGGCGCGGACCGAGGCGACGACCGAGTCGGGCCGGGCGATCAGGTAGCTCAAGTAGGCCCGGACGACCTGGGGCTCGTCCGACCAATTGCCGGTCGTGATCTGAGGCCAGAGATTGGGGAAGGCGGCATCGAGATCGGTGTTGCCGCCCGAGCGTGGGTAGAGCGAGCGGTGCTCGATGCGCACCCCGGGCTCGCGCGTGATCGGACCGGGACCCTCGAGCTCGACCTCGCGCTCGGTGCGCAGGTCCAGCACGACCTCGAGCGCCTGCTGCTCGACGAGCACACTGACGTCCCGCGCGGTGAGCGATTGGAGGTTGTCGGAGCGCAGCAGCACTCCCGGCACGACGACCCGCGCGTTGACCGCGCCGTCGAGCGCGAGCCATCGAGCGCTCCCGTTGGCGATACCCATGGGATGATCCTGGCAGGTCGGAACGCCGGCTCACCGGATCGCAACAACTCGGACACCACCGCGACATATCGAGGAAACGGTGCGAGCGGGGCGCGTCCTGCTCGTTCGCGGCCCGCGGGAGCCTGCAGATCGGTCCAGCCCGCAGGAGCGGTCGCCGCGACGCCGGGGCCGCGCTGACGCCGACGATCAGCCGCCGACGGTCCAGGTGTCGCTGGAATGCAGCAGCGCCTCCAGCTGCTCATCCGAGGCGGCATCCGGCGTGGTGGCGGTGCGACCGTAGACCGGGCGCTGCACGTCTCGGAAGACGCCGATCGGGGTCGGCCCAGTGGGATCGCTGGAGAGCTTGGCCAGCGCGAACGCCAGTCCGGGGTCGTTGCGGGTCGGGTCGTGGACGAGCAGGGCACCCTCTCCGTGCTTGGCGACATCGACGATCTCCAGCGCGCCGTCGGAGCGCATCGCGACGCCGCGCTCGTGGTCGACGCCGAACCGGATCGGCTCGCCGGCGACCAGGCGGATCTGGTGGGCGTCCTTGGTCCCCTTCTCGGTCAGCGCGAAGAACGTGCCGTCGTTGAAGACCGGACAGTTCTGGTAGATCTCGACGAGCGAGGCTCCCCGGTGCAGCGCGGCGGCCCGCAGCACGTCGGTCATGTGCCGGCGGTCGCGGTCGAGTGTGCGGGCGACGAACGTCGCCTCGGCCCCGATCGCCAGGGCGAGCGGGTTGAAGGGATGGTCGGCCACTCCGAACGGGGTCGACTTGGTGATCTTGCCGACCTCCGAGGTGGGCGACGCCTGGCCCTTCGTCAACCCGTAGATCTGGTTGTTGAAGAGCAGGATGTTGACCGGGATGTTGCGCCGCAGGGCGTGGATCAGATGGTTACCGCCGATCGACAGTGAGTCACCGTCACCCGTGATCACCCAGATCGAGAGGTCGTCACGTGCGGTCGCCAGCCCGGTCGCGATCGCCGGCGCGCGACCGTGGATGCTGTGCATCCCGTACGTGTCCATGTAGTAGGCGAATCGCCCCGCGCAGCCGATGCCGGTGATGAACACGATCCGCTCGGGGGGAATCCCGATCTCCGGCATGAACTGCTGGACGGCGGAGAGAATCGCGTAGTCGCCGCACCCCGGGCACCAGCGCGTCTCCTGGTCGGACTGGAAGTCCGCCTTGCTCAGGACCAGCTCGCCGCCGTTCCCGTCCCGTGTCTCGGTCGCGCTCATCGGCCGGCCCTCTCCTCGATCTGCTCTTTGATCTCGGCCGCGAACAATGGCTGCCCCTGAACCTTGGTGAACGACTCGACGTCGATCAGGAACTCCGCCCGCAGCAGCTGGGCCAGTTGTCCGGTGTTCATCTCCGGGACGAGCACGCGATCGAAGGACCGCAGCACGTCCCCCAGGTTCGAAGGCCAGGGGTTGAGATGCCGCAGGTGCGCTCGCGCGACACTCAGTCCGTCGAGCCGCGCCCGTCTCACTCCTGCCCGGATGGCGCCTTCGCTGGAGCCCCAGCCGAGCACCAGCAGCGTCGCGTCCGGGTCGGCATCGACCGTCAGCGCCGGGATCTCGTCGGCGATCCCGGCGATCTTCGCGGCTCGGAGCTCGGTCATCCGCTCGTGATTGTGGCCGTCGTAGGAGATGTTCCCCGTCCCGTCGGCCTTCTCGATGCCGCCGATCCGGTGCGCCAGGCCCGGCGTGCCGGGGATGGCCCATGGACGAGCGAGCTTGGCGTCCCGGCTGTAGGGGAGGAACGGCTCCTCGGGGTCGACGCTGGTGGCGAACGCCGGGTCGATCGCAGGCAGCGAAGCGACAGCCGGGATCAGCCACGGCTCCGACGAGTTCGCCAGGAAGCCGTCTGAGAGGAGGATGACCGGGGTGCGGTAGCGGACCGCGATCGAGACCGCGTCGAAGGCGGCCTGGAAGCAGCCGCCCGGCGTGTTGGGGGCGATCACCGGCAGCGGCGATTCGCCATGGCGGCCATGCAACGCCATCAGCAGATCGGCCTGCTCGGTCTTGGTCGGCATCCCGGTCGAGGGCCCGGCACGCTGGACGTCGATGATGATCATCGGCAGCTCGAGCATCACCGCCAACCCGATCGTCTCGGCCTTCAGGTCCATTCCCGGGCCGCTCGTGGCGGTGACACCGAGCCGCCCGCCGAACGCGGCGCCAAGCGCCATTCCGGCCGCGGCGATCTCGTCCTCGGCCTGGACCGTCGAGATCCCGAGCTGGGTGTGCTTGGAGAGCTCGTGCAGGATCTCGGAGGCGGGCGTGATCGGATAGCTGGCGAGCACCAGCGGCAGCCCGCTCTTGACGCTGGCGGCGATCAGCCCCATCGCCAATGACTGCGTCCCGTTGACATTGCGGTAGACGCCGGGCGGGACATCCGTCGCGGGGTTGACCCGGTACTGGACCTCGAGCAGCTCGGTCGTCTCGCCGAACGACCAGCCGGCGTTGAACGCGGCCAGGTTCGCCTTCAGCGCGGCCGGGCGCTTGCCGAACTTCGCCTGCAGCCAGTCGAGCGTGACGTCGACCGGCCGGCCGTAGAGCCAGGAGAGCACGCCAAGCGCGAACAGGTTCTTGGCACGACCGGCGTCGCGCGTCGACGCGTCCTCGATGCCCTCGACCGCGCGGGTGGTCAGCGTCGTCATCGGGATCCGATGGACGCGGTACTCGCTCAGCGATCCGTCCTCGAGCGGGTGCGAGGTGTAGCCCGCCTTCTCCAGATTGCGCTTGGAGAAGGCGTCTTCGTTGACGATGATCGTGGCCCCGCGCGGCAGTCCCTCGCGATTGGCCTTGAGCGCCGCCGGGTTCATCGCGACCAGCACGTTCGGCGCGTCACCCGGGGTGAGGATGTCGCGCGAGGCGAAGTGGATCTGGAACGCCGACACGCCGGCCAGCGTGCCCGCCGGCGCGCGGATCTCGGCCGGGAAGCTCGGCATCGTCGCCAGGTCGTTGCCGAGCACGGCGGTGGCGTCGGTGAAGCGGCTGCCGGCGAGTTGCATGCCGTCGCCCGAGTCGCCCGCGAACCTGACGATGACCTGTTCGCGTTCTTCGACTGCCTTGGTCACTGCTCCTCGATTCCCCCGGCCGGCTGCCAACTTCCTCTCGGCGTCCATCATAAGGGAGCCAACAGGCTCCCGACACCGATTCCCCAAAGTGCAGAGGCTCGTGCACAGGTGCTTAGCATGTGCCGATGGGTGGGTCACCGGCCAGCCGATCGGGCGAGCACGAACAGCGTACCGCCGCTGCGCGCGCTCGCGTGCCCGAGCTGGGCGCGATTCGCTACGGCCGGATGCTCGTCCCGGCTCACGTTCTTCCGCGGGACCGCGGAGGTCATGGCCTCCGATCTTGCCGGCGTGCCGCGGAGCGGGCTGGAGGTCGTGCGGTCGGCGATCGAGTCCTGCCGCGGGCGCATGATCGGCGACGACTGCTGGAGCGCTACCGCTACGTCCACGCGGCGCGTAAGGTCGTCGGGGGTGGGCTCAGGGGCCGTCTTGTCGCGAGCGGGCGCCTGGAAGCGCAGCCGGGGCTCTGAGCCGGTCCGCGGAGTGACACCGAGATGACAACCGCGCAGACGATGCGGCTGGGGCTGTTCGTCAACCCGACCGGTCACCACCAGGCGTCCTGGCGCCACCCGGACGCCGACGCGGACGCGGGTGTCAGCTTCGACCACTACCGACGAGTGGCGCTGCTCGCCGAGAGGCACTGCTTCGACATGCTCTTCCTGGCCGACAACCAGGGGGTGCGTGAGACCGATCGGGAGTCTCAGCGTCGGGTCGCCCAGTACATCGCGAACTTCGAGCCGTTCACCCTGCTGTCGGCGCTGGCGGCGGTGACCGAGCGGATCGGGCTGACCTGTACAGCTTCGATGAGTTACAACTACCCCTTTCAGATCGCCCGGAAGTTCGCGTCACTGGATTTCATCAGCGGCGGCCGCGCAGGGTGGAACATGGTCACCTCCGAGCGAGCGGAGGCACCGAACTTCGGGATCGAGGACCAGCTCGATCACGACGCCCGTTACCGCCGCGGCGAGGAGGTGGTCCGCGCATGCCTCGGCCTGTGGGACAGCTGGGAGGACGACGCCTTCCCGCGCGACAAGGAGACCGGGATCTTCTCCGACCCCGACAAACTGCACCGGCTCGACTTTGCCGGCGACCACGTGCAGGTCCGGGGCCCGCTGAACGTGCCGCGCATGCCGCAGGGGTATCCGGTGCTGGTGCAGGCCGGGCAATCGGAGGCCGGCCGGTCCTTCGCCGCACAGTACGCCGAGGTGATGTTCACCACGCTGCTGCTGGTCGATCGGGCGCGGGAGCTTCGCAGCGAGATGCGCGAGCGGGCGAGAGCCCACGGCCGGCAGGCCGATGACATCAAGGTGATGCCCGGCCTGGCGGTGATCACCGGCCGCACGGACGCCGAGGCGCAGGAGCGGTTCGAGGAGCTGCAGAGCCTGCTGCATCCCGCCGTCGCGTTGAGCATGCTGGCGGCGAAGATGGGATACCCGGATCTCGACGCCTATCCGCTCGACCACCCACTGCCGCGCTCGGCGAAGCCCGCGGATGAGCAGGGCGGCGGGTTCGACCGCTGGATCGAGATCGCCGAGCGCGAGCACCTCACCCTGCGCCAGCTGGCCTACCGTGCCGCCGGCTCGCGCGCCGGCCTGCAGGTCGTCGGCTCCTACCGCCGGATCGCCGAGCTCATGGAGGAGTGGTTCACGACCGGGGCCGCCGACGGGTTCAACATCCAGCCCGCGTACTTCCCCGGCATGCTCGAGGAGTTCGTGGGCGGGGTGATGCCCGAGCTGCGCAGCCGCGGCCTGGTGCGCGAGCGCTATGACGGTCGCACGCTGCGCGACCATCTCGGCCTGGCGCGACCGGCATGGGGTTCGCGCAGCGGCGCCGGGAGGCAGCGGTGATCTCGACGCGTGCCCTCAGCCGGAGTCGGCAGCCAGCACCGCGCGGGCCGCGCCGGAACCGGGGATGCCGCTGACCCCGCCGCCGCGACGCGCACCTGCGGCCGAGAGCCACACGTTGGCGGCCGTGGTCTCGACGCCCCAGCCGCCGATCTCCCCGTCGGCCTCGGCGAACGGCCACGACAGGTCACGGTGAAAGATGTGACCGCCCGGCATCGCGAGCTCGTCCTCCAATTCCACGGGGGTGCGGGCCTCGAGGCACGGCTCGCCGTGGGCATCGTCGAGCAGACAATCCTCGATCGGCTCGGCGAGCACTGAGTTCAGCGAGCGCAGCGTGGCCTCGACGGCCTCGCGCTTGGCCGCGACCGGGTCCTCGGCGAACAGCCTCGCCGGCATGTGGAGTCCGAACACGGTGAGCGTCTGGGCGCCGGCGGCGCGCAGCTCGGGGCCGAGGATCGTCGGATCGGTGAGCGAGTGGCAGTAGGCCTCGCACGGGGGCAGCTCCGGGATCCCCCCACTCGCCGCCTGCTGGAATGCGGTGCCCAGCTGCGCGGCGGATTCGTTGACGTGGAACGTGCCCGCGAAGGCGTCCTCGGGCGGGACGTTCGGATCGCGCAGCCGTGGCAGCCGTGCGAGCAGCAGGTTGAGCTTCAGCTGGGCGCCCTCGGGCGGTCTGTCCGCGGCGAGGCGGGCCGGGAGGACCCCGGGCGCGAGGTCGGCGAGGATCGCGGGAGAGACAGCGGCGAGCACGTGGCGGGCGCGGTGCGCGCGCCCGTCGGCGGTGCGAACCGCGGCGGAGCTGCCGTCGGTGTCGATCGAGAGCACGGGGGAATCGGTTCGGAGCTCCGCGCCCGCGGCGGTCGCGATCCGGGCGATCTCGCCGGTGAGCGCTCCCATCCCGCCGACCGGGACGTCCCAGCGGCCGGTGCCGCGGCCGATCACGTGGTAGAGGAAGCAGCGGTTCTGTGCGAGGCCGGGATCGTCGAGCGCGGCGAACGTGCCGATCAGCCCATCGGTGGCGACGATCCCGCGCACGAGGTCGTCGCCGAACGAGCGGTCGAGCAGCGCGGCGAGCGGGGCCTCGAACACCCCGTGCCACATGGCGTCGTCGTCGACGAGCGCGGCGAACTCCTCGCGCGAGCGCAGGGGCTCGGTGAGCGAACCGAACGTGCGCTCGGCGAGCCGGCCGGTGAGCGCGCCGAACGCGGCGAGCTCGGCGACCGCGGCGTCGGAGCCGAGGGTGCGACGGACCGACGCGGCGCTCGCCGCCGCATCGTCGCTGACCAGGATTCCGTGATCGCCCCACGGCGTGTAGGACGAGACGCGCCTGACGCGCAGCTCGATCCCCACGCCGAGCTCGTCGAGCAACGACTGCGGGAACAGGCTGACCAGGTAGGAGTAACGAGACAGCCGGGCGTCGTGCCCGGCGAACGGCGCGATCGAGACCGCGGCGCCGCCGACCGCCCCGCCGCGCTCGAGCACCAGTACTCGATGGCCGGCACGGGCCAGCAGCGCGGCCGCGACGAGGCCGTTGTGCCCGCCGCCGACGATGATCTCGTCGTATACGGAGTCGCCACCAGCCACGGTCGCAGACCTTACCTGTTGATCGGTGCCAGCTCGGCGACCCGGTCCTGCGCGGCTCGTTCCGCCTGACGCGAGCCTGTCACCGCCTCCAGGAAGGGTGCCCGCGCCAGTGCGTAGAGGATCACGCCCGAACCGGCGGTGACGGTCGCGGTACGCACGCCGTCGCGCAGCAGCGCGATCTCGCCGAACCCGTCACCCGCGCCCATCTCACGGACATGCACGCCGTCGACCGATACATCGAGCTCGCCGTCGACGACGACGAAGTACCTCGATCCAGGCTCGCCCTCCCGGATGACCGCCTCGCCCGGGGGCACCTCGATCCGCTCGAGCGCGCGGGCGAGGTCCTCCAACACGTGCGCGCTCAGCATCGCGAACAGGGGCACCCGGCGCAGAACCTCGATCTCGGCATCAAGGGAGGGCGCGGCGCGCTCGATGCGGTGCAGCACCGGGGTGGTGAGCAGCGGGACGAGGACGAGCAGCCCGCCGACGATCGCCACCGCGCCGCGGGCTCCGGCCAGCGCGACCACCAGCGCCATCGCGAGCGACCCCACTCCAAGCCCGAACGTCTCCACGCCCTCCAGTGCTCCGAACACGCGGCCGTGCGATCGCCGCGGCACGGCGCGGTGCAGGATCGTCCGGCCTCCGACGTCCAGAACCGTGCGCCCGGCACCCGCGAGCCCGAGCAGCGCGAGCGCTGCGGCTCGCGCGGGCCACACTCCAAGCGCGATGAAGGCCCCGCCCCACGCCGCCCCCGCCAGCAGCAGCGGACGGGCCAGGCGACGGCGCCCGACCAGGGTCAGTGCCGCCGCCGCGCCGACCAGGCCGCCGACGCCGAAGGCGGCGCCGAGGTAGCCCGCGCCACCGGCGCCCAGACCCAGGACGAGCGCGGCGAGCACCACCTCGAGCACGTCCTGTGCGCCGAGCGCGGCGTACTCGGCGGTGAGCATCGCAAGCGCGGGGACCGCGCCCGGCGCGCCGCGGAGCGCCTCACGCAGAGAGCCGGGCTCCTCTGCCTGCTCGGGCTCCTCCTCGTCTTCGACCGTCTCGACGCGGCGCAGCGGAGCCACGATCAGCGCGGACGCGGCCACCACACACGCGAAGATGGCCAGCGCCCACCCCGCCGGGGCGATCCCGAGCGCGACGCTGGCCATTGCCGGCCCCGCCAGCAGCGTCACGTTCTCCACCCACCCGGTCACCACGTTGACGGCGGTGAGCTGGGCGGGCGTCTCGACCAGGGCCGGCAGCAACGCCGAGTGGGCCGGGCGCGTGAGCGTCACCGCGCACGCCGCAACCACGGCGGCCGCGTACACGACCGCCGACGGCGCGAGGGCCAGCATGAGCCCGGCGGTGAGGCCGACCGCCGCGGCCTGGATCACGTACCCGATCCACAGCGTGGTGGCCGCGCCGCGAGCATCGATCAGCCGGGCAGCCAGCGGCGCCACGGCTGACGCCGGCAGCAGTTGGACGGCCGAGATGATCGCCGCCGTGGTCGTTCCGCCGCGCCGGAACGCGAACACGAGCACGACCACCCACACTCCGTACTCGCTGATTCCGAAACCGAGGAACGCCGCCTCGGCGCGGCGCAGCCGCCAGCCGCTGAGCGCGCGGCGAAGGACGGCGAGCTGATGCATGTCCGCCCAGCCGCCGTCGGTGGTCTACAACCCAGGTGGCCTCGGCGGCGCGGCGAGCACCGGCGGATCCAGCAGCGCCGCGTCATCGGGGTTGAGAAAGTCCATGACGTCGTTCGCGTTGGCGTCGCGCAGCGTCAGCGCGGGCAGGTTCCACTTGGCCTCGATCGTGGCCAGCACCGAGGTGTGGTCGTAGACCAGGTTGCTCACGCCGCCCGGCCTGGAATACGGGGACACGACGACAGCGGGCACGCGCGGGCCGTAGACGTCATACGCCCCCGGTGGGTCACCAGGTGAGAGCCTGGGGGCGATCGCGTCGGGCGGGAGCGATCGCGGCGGCCGGACGTGGTCGTAGTAGCCGCCGTGCTCGTCGTAGGTGTAGATCAGCAGGGTGCGGTCCCACCTGGGTGACTGCAGGACGGCCTCGAGCAGACGGTGCGCCCAGGCCTCGCCCCAGTACATGTCCTGCGGGTCCTCCTGAGTCTCCCCCGGAGTCGCGTTCTCGAAGTCGGCACCGAGCACCTTGAGCACCTCACGCACCGGTGGGGGCACCGACTTCAGTGCGGCCGCGACCTCAGAGAAGGCGCCGAGCGCGGGATCGACGAAGCTCACCGCCGGGAGGGTGCCGGCCTGGCAGTCATGGAAGAACTTGGTGATCGAAGCGAGGTGCCGGCTGTGCCTCAGGACGATCGACGGGATGACCGCGGTGAGCGGCAGGTCGGTGAAGTAGTTGCACCAGTTGATGTTGTGCGCGGAGAGCTCGTCGAAGATCGTTCCGTGCGCGGGCGGCGGGTCCAACAGCGTCTCCGGCGCGGTGACGGTCGCCCCGTACGCGGTCCCCGCCAGCAGGAAGCGGCGGTTGGGATAGGTGGGGCCTGGCATCGAGCAGAACCAGCGGTTGGCGAGGGTGAAGGTACTGGCGAGCGAGAACGCGAAGGGCAGCACAACCGGCGTGTAGTAACCCATCGGCTCCACGTTGTTCGCCGAGCGCACGAAGCCGTCCATCGCGCCGCCGTTGATCTGCTCGTGGGTCGCCTTCCAGCTCTGGGTGATGTTCTTCGCCTGAGCGGTATCGGTCAGCGCGAAGGCGTCGATCGTCGCCGGCATGTGGGGCCCACCTGGGTTGGAGCTCGCGTTCGGCGCCGGGGGAAGCGTCAGCCCGTCGACGCCAGGGTGGACCTGCGCGAGCGCGCCGATCAGGTTGTCGAAGGAGTGGTTCTCCATCATCACCACGATCAGGTGGTCGAACGGCATCCCGGCGTTGACGGTCCCCGCGGGCAGATGCGGGAACGGCAGGCTTCCGGGCTGCCGGCGGGGAGGTGCGATCACGCCCGGGCTCATTGTCTGCGAAGGGTCGCGACGGTCACGTGCGGCCAGCGCAGCCCGTTGAAGTCGAGTTGCACGGACTGGGTGTACTGCAGCTGGAGGAACTCGCCCTGGCCTCCGTCCCCGACGACCGTCTCGATCCAGAACTTGGCCTCGACCTGGGAGGCCTTGGCGTTGCCGCCGGGCGGGTTGGCGGCATCGGCGAGGAAGGCAGTGTTGGCGGTCCCGCCGCCGCGGATCGGGCTGTGGGTGGTCGAGACATGGATGAACGTCCGGCTCTTGATCGTCTGGCCGTGCAGCGCATTCTGCAGCACGCTGTTGGGGTTCTTCACCATCTCCTGTGTCACCCCCGCCGAGCGGCTGCGGAAGGTCGTGCTCACTCCGAGATCGAGCTCGGGGAACTCCTGCTCGCCCGCGCCGAAGTCCGAGTCGGCCGGCGGCGTCGTCCCGATCGGGAACGGAATGATGTTGTTGTCGGGGATCGATGGCCCGCCGCCGTTGATGAACTGGGTCGAGCCCTGGGCGAGGATCGCGGTGCCATGCGGGATCGACGCCATGCGCACCACGGTCGGCGGCTCGCTGGGGTTCGTGGTATGGGGGACATGCGCCCAGATCCCCGGTTCGATGTGCAGACCCGCGCCGCTGTCGGTCTCCGAGATCTGCTGCATGTAGGTGAGACCGGCCATCTCGATGTCGGGCATGAGCAGCCCGCGGTTGGGGATCGCGCCGTTGATCTTGGTGAAGACGAGCTTCTCGGTGGTCAGGTTGAGCTCGAGGAAGCGGTCCTGGCCTCCGCCGTGGTGCGGTCGCCAGATCGTGTTGAGACCGTGCCCGGTCCAGGTGCCGGGCAGCTCGGCGAGCGGTCCAAGCGGACCGCTCGGATGGCTCGGGGCGAGCGCCGGATGGACCGGGGGCCCGGCGTCGGGCGAGGCGAACACGAAGTCCGGATCGGTTCGGGTTCCGGCGGTCGCGATGGTGTCAGTCATTCCCGGTCTCCCTTGCTCTCACTACAGGCATTGGACGTCGAAGTCAGCGGTGATCCCGCCATACGGATTCATCACACGCAGCTTGCGCACCAGGGGAGCGCCCGCAACCGAGATGCTCGGCGGCGCCTTGGCCACGAGGTTGCCGCCGCTGGAGCCGATGATGACGGCCGACAGACCGTCGATCGTGATCTGGGGCTGGGCCTCGGTCGGCGACGTGGGGTCGACCGCGAGCCCGGCTCCGAGCACGGTGAACTGAAGGCCATCGTGCAGAGGAAGCGGAAAGACCCCGCTCACCGTCGGCTGGTTGTTGGTGACCGCCTTCTTGCCGACGTAGACGCTCGCCGAGACGCCGGTGAGCCCGAGCAGGGTGTCGGGGATCGTCGGCAGGCCGCTCCCGTCAGGGTGCACGAACTGAGTGACGAAGTAGATCGCGGTGATGAGGTTGAAGACCAGGTACTGGAAGTCACCGATGTCGGTGGTGCCGTCATCGGCGCTGAAGATCTCGGTCACCCGGGCGATCCGCCGCGACCCGGACGCCGGCCTGGGCTTCTTGAACCCCTTGCCGTTCACGCTCGTCTGCGTGATCTGCTTCGCGCTCACCGCCGCGGCGCCGGGAATGCCGAGCAGCACCAGATATGTGCCGGACAACGGGCCGTCGAGGAAATGGTGCCAGCCGACCTGCATGAGCGCGAGCGGATGCGCACGACATGCCACCGCGGCGCGTGGATGATGGACACACCCGTGCGTGGTGAGGAACTGGCCCGCGATGAGTAGGGCGATCAGCGCCCACCCGACCAGCAGCGTCCACAGGAAGACGAACGTCTTCGACGTCGAGGTGCGCCCATCCGCTCCCAGCACCACGCTCGTCAGGAAGCTCGCCTTCGCCAGACGGGCCAGCAGCTCGAACAGCGCGAGCAGCGCGAGCACTCCGCCTCCCGCGATCGCTGCGACCCCCGCGACGGTCACCGAGCCGCCACCGATCGCGACTCGAGGTCCACAGTGCACAGCAGCGCTCCCAGCATGCCCGGCCCCCCGGTTCCTTCATCGCTGCCGAGCGTCCCACCGCTCAACAGACTTCTATTGGAGCCTGCGCGGCCCCCGGTCAAGATTCATTCTTGACCATCGGCCGGACCAGGTCAACCCGTGGCGCGGTGCGTGCGCCGGGCCCGCCGGCTACATCATCACGGGAGGCGTGCCCTCGGCCTGCGCGGGCCTGCGCTTGGGCAGGAACAGGCTCGCGACGAACGCGACGATGATCAGCCCGAGCGCGTACCAGAACGTGTGACCGAACGCGGCCGCCAGCGGCGGCGCGACGTGGGCACGCTGTGACGGCGCGATCGTCGCGCCCGCGTTGAACGTGCCATGGACGTGCAACTGGGACACGATCGCCGCGGCGAGGATCACGCTCAGCACGGCGGTGCCGATCGAGGCGCCGGCCTGCTGGATGATGTTCAGCAGCGCCGAGGCACGGGCGGCCTGTGAGGACTTGATCGTCTGGATGGCGCCGGTGAAGATCGGCATCATCGTCAGGCCCATGCCAAGGCCGTTGAAGAACAACGCGACCTCCAGCTGCCAGAACGGCGTGTAGGCGCCGATGCCGGTGAGCCACAGCACCGAGCCGCCGATGATCACCAGGCCGAACGGGGAGATCCTGCCCGAGCCCGTCTTGTCGGAGAGGATCCCCGCGACCGGCATCATCAGCATCGAGCCGACGCCCTGCGGGATCATCAACAGACCGGCGTCAAGCGCCGATTGGAAGCGGACCAGCTGCAGGTAGTACGGCAGCAGCAGGAAGGTGCCGAACACGCTGATCACCATCAGCGCGAGCGTGATCGAAGAACTGGTGAACACGCGGTCCTTGAACAGCCGCAGGTCGATCAGCGGCTGCTTGGAGCGCAGCGCGTGCCAGACGAACGTCGCGAGCAGCAGCAGCCCGACCGCCATCGGGATCAGCACCTTCGCCTGCCCGAACCCGCCCGGGTTGGACTCGGCCAGGCCGTAGATCAACAGCGCCAGACCGGGCGACGCGAGCAGCAGATCGACGAAGTCCAGCCGCTCACTGGACTCGCCGACGTCGGGCTTGAGCACGACGTAGGAGGCGATCAGCGCGATCACGCCCACCGGCGCGTTGATGAAGAAGATCCAGCGCCAGGAGACGTCGGAGACGAGCCAGCCGCCGAGCACCGGACCGAGGATCGGGGCGACCATCATCGGCACGCCGAGAATCGCCATCACCCGGCCGATGCGGTTGGGCCCCGCAGCCTTGGTCAGGATCGTCATGCCTGCCGGCATGATCATCCCGCCGCCGAGGCCCTGCAGGACGCGGAAGACGATGATCTCGGTCGCCGAGCTCGCGATACCCGACAGCGCGGAGCCGACGATGAACAGCGCGATCGAGGACATGTACAGGCGCTTGGTGCCGAAGCGGTCGGCGATCCAGCCGCTGAGCGGGATCACGGTGGCGAGCGCCAACGTGTACCCGGTCGCCACCCACTGGATCGTGGGCAGCGAGGTGTGGAAGCTCGCGGCCAGCGTCTTGATCGCCACGTTGACGACGGTCGTGTCGAGGATCGACATGATCGCCCCCAGCACCACCACTCCGGCGACCAGCAGCAGCGCGCGGTCGATCTGATCGTCGGCGTGCGGCGCGCTCCCGCCATCACCGCCGACACCCTGCCCTGCGTCTCTGGTCCGTTCGTCGATCGTCGCCATAGGTGACGACCGTAGCGCGTCGTCGCCGGTGACTCGCTGCCGTGTGGTGAATGCGTGACGCGTTACTGAGTGGAGACGCGCCCGCGCGTCTGAAAGGCCACACGCATGTCGTCCGGCCACGGCTGTGCGCCGCCGCGGTCGGGGTCGAGCAGGCAACAGACGATCTCGCCGTCGGCGACGGGGTTGTCCTCGAGGTCGGTGACCCTGAGGGCGTAGCGGAGTGACGCGCGGCCGACGGCGGCCACGGTGAGCTCGACCCACGCCTCCTCACCGAAGCGCAGCGGACGGCGGAAGTCGAGGTGCATGCTCACCCGCGGCGTCAGCTCGAGGGTGCGCTCGGGCAGCTCGAGCGCCCGGAACAGCGCCGCCTCAGCGGACTCGGCGAAGCGCCCGATCGTCGTCCAGTGATAGATCCCGGCGGCATCGGTGTCCATCCACTCCACGCGGCGGCGGACGCGGATCGAGGCCGGTGCCTCAGTCAATACGTCGCCCGCCCGCCGCTCAGGTCATAGACGGCGCCGGTCGAGAACGACACCCGGTCCGACGCGAGGAACGCGATCAGCTCCGCGACCTCCTCGGGGCGGCCGACGCGCTGCATCGGGATGAGGCTGGTGATGTGCGCGAGCACCGACGGCTCGGTCTCGGCGTTCATCGGGGTGTCGATCACGGCGGGCGCGATCGCATTGACGATCACGCCCGAGAGCGCGAGCTCCTTGCCGATCGACTTGGTGAGCCCGATCACCGCCGCCTTGGAGGCCGAGTAGATCGACAGGTTCGGGTTGCCGTCCTTGCCCGCCATCGACGCGATGTTGACCACTCTCCCCCACCCCCGCTCGACCATCCCGGGGGTGAAGGCGCGGATCGCGTTGACCGTGCCGAGCACGTTGACCTCGAGCACCTCGCGCCACTGCGCCGGAGTCGTCTCGAGCAGCGGAACCCCGGGGCCGACGATCCCCGCCGAGTTGACCAGGACGTCGACCTCGCCGAGCTCGCCGGCGATCCGGGACAGTGAATCCATGTCGGTCACGTCGGCGGTGATGTCGGCACCGGGCGTGAGGTCGAGCGTCGTCACCGACACTCCGTCGGCGCGCAGCCGGCGCGCAGCGGCGGCGCCGAGCCCTCTCGCACCTCCGGTGATGACCGCGCTGCGAGGCGCTGCGGCAGGCACCTCGGCGGGCCAGGCCCGCTCGGCCGGCTCGGCGTCAGTGCGAGTCACGGGTGACTCCCGAACCGCTGGCACCGACGAGGAAGTCGAGGTCCGCGCCGGTGTCGGCCTGCTGGACGTGATCGACGTAGAGCCGCTGCCATCCGCGAGCAGGGGCCGCGAACCCCTCGCGGCTCGGCGTGCGGGCGGCGAGCTCGGACTCCGGCACGTCGAGGTCGACCCGGCGCGCGGCGACATCCAACACGATCGGGTCGCCGTCTCGCACGAGCGCGAGCGGACCGCCGGCGGCCGCCTCCGGGGCGACGTGGAGCACGACCGTCCCGTACGCGGTGCCGCTCATACGTCCGTCGCAGACGCGGACCATGTCGCGCACCCCCTGCTCGAGCAGCTTGCGGGGCAGCGGCATGTTCGCCACCTCCGGCATCCCCGGGTAGCCGCGCGGGCCACAGCCGCGGAGTACCAGCACCGAGTCGGCGGTGACCGGCAGGTCAGGGTCGTCGATGCGGGCGTGGAAGTCCTCGATCGAGTCGAACACGACCGCCGGGCCGGTGTGCGTGAGCAGCTCAGGCGAGGCCGCCGAGGGCTTGATCACCGCGCCGCTGGGCGCAAGGCTGCCACGCAGGATCGCGATGCCCGCCTCGTCCACGAGCGGCTCGGAGCGAGTGCGGATCACCTCGGCGTCCCAGATCGGGGCCTCACCGAGATGCTCGACGAGCGGCTTGCCGGTGACGGTGATCGCCTCGGGATCGAGCAGGTCGGAGATCTCCCGCAGCACGGCGGTGAGCCCGCCCGCGCGATGGAAGTCCTCCATCAGGAAGCGGCCCGACGGCTGCAGGTCGACGAGCAGCGGCACGTGGGAGCCGATCCGGTCGAAGTCCTCCAGCGTCAGCTCGACGCCGACACGGCCGGCGAAGGCGAGCAGGTGGAGGACCGCGTTCGTCGAGCCGCCGACCGCGGCAAGCGTGACGATCGCGTTGTGGAACGCACCGCGGGTGAGCACCGCGCTCGGCCGGCGGTCGACCTCCACGAGCTCGACGATCAGGCGACCCGTCTCGTGGGCGGCCTGCAGCAGGCGGCTGTCGGGCGCCGGTGTGCCGGCGGTGCCGGGCAGCACCATGCCGAGCGCCTCGGCGACGATCGCCATCGTCGAAGCGGTCCCCATCGTGTTGCAGTGCCCGCGGCTGCGGATCATCGCCGTCTCGGAGCGCATGAAGTCATCCTCGGACAGCGTGCCGGCGCGGACCTCCTCCGAGAGGCGCCACACGTCGGTCCCGCAGCCGAGCGGGGTCCCACGGAAGGTGCCGGTGAGCATCGGTCCCCCCGGCACGATGACCGCCGGAAGATCGACCGAGGCGGCGGCCATCAGCAGCGAGGGGATCGTCTTGTCACAGCCACCGAGCAGCACCGCGCCATCGACCGGGTTGGCGCGGAGCATCTCCTCGGTCGCCATCGCGGCCATGTTGCGCCAGAGCATCGCGGTCGGCTTGACCTGGGTCTCGCCGAGCGAGACCACCGGCATGTCGAGCGCGACTCCCGAGGCCTCGTGGACGCCGAGGCTGACCGCATCGGAGACCTCGCCGAGATGCGAGTTGCACGGGGTCAGCTGTGAGGCGGTGTTGGCGATCACGATCTGCGGACGGCCGGCGAACGCGTCGTCGGGCGCTCCGCGCCGCATCCACGCGCGATGGAGGTAGGCATTGCGATCGTCGCCTGCGTACCAGGCTGAGCTGCGGAGTGTCATCGGGCCACGATCCTACGCGGATGCGAGACTGCGGGTCATGCGCGCGTTCGTGCTCACCGGCCCGCGGGAGTTCTCGGTCCAGGACGTGCCGGCTCCCGAACCGGCCCCGGGCGAGGTCGTCGTCGGCGTCGAGCGCGCCGGCGTGTGCGGGACCGACGTCGAGCTGTTCACCGGCGAGATGCCCTACCTGCTCCAGGGCCACTCCAGCTATCCGCTGCGCCCAGGCCACGAGTGGGCGGGCACGGTATCCGCGATCGGCGAGACGGTGGACTCCGCGTGGCTCGGGCGGCGGGTGATGGGCGACACGATGCTCGGCTGCGGGAAGTGCCGGCGCTGCCTGCGCGGACGCCAGCACACCTGCGAGAACCGCCAGGAGGTCGGGATCCGCGGCGGTCGCCACGGCGCACTCGCTGAGGCGCTCGCGGTGCCGGCGCGGTCGCTCCATGCACTGCCCGACGACATGGACTGGGCGCTGGGTGCGCTCGTCGAGCCTGGGGGCGGCGCGCTGCGGGCAGCGCGCTCGGCCGGCTGCGGGCCGGGCGACCGTGCTCTGGTGCTGGGGCCGGGGACGGTCGGGTTGCTGGTCGCGATGTTCCTGCGGGCCGACGGTGTGGAGGTGCATCTGCTGGGCGACGCACCTTCGTCGCTCGCGTTTGCGCGCTCGCTCGGGTTCGATGCGTGCTGGAGCGCGGAGGACCTGCCGCGCGGGCTTGCCTTCGACGCGGTCATCGACTGCTCGGGCGCGCCCGCGTTGCCCGCGCTCGCGGCCTCGCTCGTGGAGCCGGGAGGCCGTGTCGTCTATATCGGCCTTGCGGTCGAGCCGAGCGCGCTCGACACCCGCGAGCTCGTGCTCGGCGACATCACAGCGGTCGGGGTCCTGTCGGCCTCGCCGGGCCTGCGGGAGACGATCGGGCTGTACGCGTCGGGCGCGGTCGACCCGCGGCCGATCGTCGCCGCGACCGTGGGGCTGCACGACGTCGGGGCGGTTCTGGACGGGCGGCGGCCCGCCGGCGCCGGGTCCGGTCCGAAGGTTCACGTCGACCCGCGGCGCTGAGCTGTTCGGCGATCTGGCGTTCGCCCTGGGCGCGACGGGATGGAGAGGATGCGCGACCATCGCGCGACGGTGCTCGCCGCCCGCGGCGGCTGAGCGTCTTCCGGGACCGGCGGCCGGTCAGCGGCGCGACAGCCAGTCGCGGTGCTCGCGACCGAGCTCGGTTGCGGGCTCGGCGCCCTCGATCAGCTCCTCGAGCAGCCGCCCCCAGGGCGCGGATGCCCGCGCGAGCGCGGCGGTCTGGAACAGCAGCCCCTCCATCCGGCGCAGCAGCAGCGCCTCGGCGGGGACGGTCATCCGTCGCAGCTGGGCGATGTGCTCGTTGGCGGCGCCCGCCTCGCGCAGCTCGTTGGTGCCACGCCACAGGTCCTCGGGCCCAAGCCGGAGCACATCGTCGGCCTGCAGCCACCAGGAGACCTGACGCATGTACGACAGCAACAGGTCGCCGTCCCAATCGGCGGCGTCGCCGGGCAGGTAGCCGAGGTCGTGCATCCCGGCGATCACCGCCCGCTCGTCGCTCTCCCGGACGGCGCGCGCGATGACCCCCTCGCGACGCACATACCCGGCGGGGAGATGGCGCATCATGCCGAAGTCGAAGAAGCCCACACGACCGTCGGGGCAGAGCAGGTAGTTGCCGGGGTGGGGATCGCCGAGCGCGAGGCCGAGGTGGTTGGCGGTCTCGTAGAAGAAGCGGTAGACGATCTCGACGTAGCGATCCCGGACCGGATCAGCCTCGGCGAGGACCGCGTCGAAGCCGATCCCGTCGACCCATTCGGTGACCAGCACGCGCCGGTGGCTGAGCTCGGTGTCGACCGCGGGCACGAGCACCGCGGGATGGTCGCGCCAGAAGCGGGCGACCCGGCGGTGGTTGGCGGCCTCAAGCTCGTAGTCGCACTCCTCGATCGTGCGCTCGCGCAGCTCGGCGAGCACGTCACCGACCTCCAGCCCGGGCATCAACTGGCGCAGCAGCGGCGTGAGCAGCCGCAGGTTGCGCATGTCGGATTCGACCGACTCGGCGACTCCGGGGTACTGCACCTTGACCGCCAGCTCGCGCCCCTCCGAGTCACGCGCGCGATACACCTGGCCGATCGACGCCGCGGCGGCGGGCTCCGAGTCGATGTGCGCCAGCGCCTTCTCGGGCGCCTGGCCCCACTCCTGCTCGAGCACCTTGCGCATCTGCCGCCAGCCGACGGCGGGCACGTTGTCGCGCAGTGAGGCCAGGCGCTCCTGCAGGTGGGCGTTCTGGTCCGGGTCAAGGCCCGGGAACTCGATCGTCGAGAGCACCTGGCCCGCCTTCATCGCCGCGCCTCGCATCACCGCGAGCTGATCGACGAGCGCGTCGATCGTGGCGACGACCCGGTCCCCGCGCCGGCGCCGGCGCTCCTCGTCGGAGCCGCGGGTGTCGAGGCGCTGGCCGGCCCAGCGCCCGGCGCCGCCGACGGCCACGCGGCCGAGCCGGGCGGTGCGCGCGACGCGGCCACGGGTCGGGGCCCGGCCGCTGCTCGGGGTGGCCCTGGTGGGCTGCTCGTCGGGGTCTGGGTCGCTTGAGGGCACCCCTCATCTGTAGCCGGTCGGGCGAGGTGGGTGGCGATCGGGGGTTGGATGGTCGGTTTGCGGACCCCTGGGTGGGCCACCCGACGGCCGTGCTGGGCATCAAACATGACCCTTGGTCGCGTGAGATGCCCAGCGCCCCCCACACCTGGACCGCACTGCCACACTGCACCCCTCCGGACCAAAGGCCACCGAAAGGGCACCCCGTGACCAACGCCGTCGAGCGCACCGACTTCGTCTCGATCCCCGTCCAGGACATGGACCGCGCGCGCGGGTTCTATCGCGACGTGCTGGGGATGCACAGCCCGGACTGGGAGGCGGGGTGGCCGGAGATCGAGAGCGGCAACGTGTCGCTGTATCTGGTCGATCCGACGACGCTCGGCGCCGAGTTCCGGCCGAACGTGGCGCCGATCGCCCTCCGTGTACCGGACGTGCCGGAGGCCAAGCAGGAACTGGAGGGCCGCGGCGTCACGTTCGCCGGAGAGCACGACACCGGCGTGTGCAAGATGGCGTTCTTCGCCGATACCGAGGGCAATGCCCTCATGCTGCACCGCCGCTACGCGCCCTGACGCCCGCCCACCCCGGCCTCCAGGGAGAGAAGCAGGCGCTTGACCTCGGTTCCGCCCCGGTAGGGGCCGATCCCGCCGGTGCCGCGCAGCACTCGGTGGCACGGCACGAGGATCGGCAGCGGGTTGGTCGCAAGCGCCGTGCCGGCGGCACGCCACGCGCGCGGGCTGCCGGCCTCCGCGGCGACCTGCGCGTAGGACAGCGTCTCTCCGTAGGGGATCGCGTTCGTCACGGTCAGCACCTCGCGGCGGAATCCGCGCGTCAGCCGCCAGTCGAGCGCGACGTCGAAGCCGGTGCGTGAGCGCTCGAAGTACTCGTCGAGCTGGTGACGGGCGTCGGTCAGGCTCGGGCGGGTCGCGCGCAGCACGCGGCCGGAGATCTGCTGCGCGAGCTCGTCAAGGAAGCCGTCCTCCTCCTCGGGAAAGCCGAGCCGGACGACACCCTCGCGGGTGGCGGCGAGCATCAGCGGGCCGAGCGGGGAGTCGTGGCGCTCGACGGCGACGTCCAGGAGGTCCTCAGCCGCGGCGCGCGCGGCAAGCGCCTCGGTGAGCCGGCGCCAGGACGGCTCGACGTCGAGCTCACGGCCGGCGGCCAGGCGCGCATCGATGGCTGCGATAGCAGGGTCGATCGGGGTCATGGTGCTGAGACGCTCAGCGCACCGCGTCCGTGAGATCGATCCGCAGGCGGCGCACGCCCTCGAACACGTTGCGTCGCGCCGCCGCCTCGCTGGTGCCCATCGCCACCGCGATCTCCCGATGGGAGAGATCGGCGATGAACCGCAGCCCCACGGCCTGACGTTGCTTGTCGGGCAGCCGCGCGACGTCCTGCCAGAGCTCGCTCCCGGCATGCTCGGCAGGGTCGCCGTCCCCGGCGGACGCGTCCGCCGTGACCGGCTCGAGCACCGGCACCGGCACCGGCGCGCGGCCGGCAGTCCGGTGGCTGTCGATCGCCTTGCGCGCCGCGATCGAGAACAGCCACGACCGCACGGCGTCTGGGCTCTCGAGCGTGTCGTAGGCCCGCAGCGCCGCAATCATCGTCTCCTGGAAGACGTCCTCGCCGCGGTCGGGACCGGCCTGGGAGACGCAGAAGCGCAGCAGCGCGCGGCCGTGCTCCTCGAGCACCGTCGCGAACGGCGTCGCCCGCGCGCGTGATCTCGTCGCACCGGAGGGCATATCAGACAAGACGGTCGCCCGGCCGGTTTCGTGAGACGATCGCCGCGACCAGGCTCGACGGCCTGCCAGGGCCTATGGCTGCAGCCGGGTGATCGTCCAGCCGGTGCGGGCGGGCTCGTAGATGAAGCGGTCGTGCAGGCGCGCCACGCCGCCCTGCCAGAACTCCACCCGCTTGGGCGTGATCCGGAACCCTCCCCAGTGCTCAGAGACCGGCAGGGTCCCCGCGGGGTAGGCAGCGTCGATCTCGGCGACCCGCGCCTCCAGCACCTCGCGGGAGTCGATGGGCCGGCTCTGTGCCGAGGCGAGCGCGCTCAGCTGACTCTGTCGCGAGCGCGTGCGCGCGTAGAGGATCGAGCGATCTCGCGATGTCCGCCCCACCGGGCCCTCGACGCGCACCTGGCGTTCCTGGGCCTCCCAGTGGAACAGCAGCGCGGCGTACGGGTTGGCGACGAGCTCCTCACCCTTGCGGCTCTCGTAGTTGGTGAAGAACACGAAGCCGCGCTCGTCGACCGCCTTGACGAGCACCATCCGGCACGAGGGGCGGCCGTCGGCCGTGGCGGTCGCCACGGCGGCCGTCTCCGGGTGCTTGACGCCCGCATCGTGGGCGGCCTCAAACCAGGTGTGGAACTGCTCGATCGGGTCGGGGCCGAGATCCTCGGCACACAGGTGTTGGGGGTCGGCCATGACCAGAGCATGACACCCCGAACCGACACCTCATCCGACGGCGCCGCGCAGCTCCTCGCGCGAGTGGATATCGAGCTTCATGTAGACGTGCCGCAGGTGGTATTCGATCGTCTTGGGACTGAGGAAGAGCGCCGCCGCGGCTTCGCGTGTCGTCCGGCCCTCGGCGAGCAGCAGCGCGATCTGGAGCTCCTGGGGGGTGAGCTCGTCCCGGGCGCTCGGGTCGCCGCGCCGCACCGTCTCGCCAGTCGCCTGCAGCTCGGCCCGGGCCCGGTCGGCCCACGGGCGCGCACCGAGCCGCTGGAAGGCATCGGCCGCCGGACGCAACTGCTCCCGGGCACGAGCGCGGCTGCCCGACCGGCGTAACCGCTCGCCGTAGACGAGCCGGGTGCGCGCGGTCTCGAACAGGTCCGGAGTCCGTTGGTGATGCTGGAGCGCCTGCTCAAAGCGCTCCGCCGCATCTCCCGCATCCTCGGCGACCAGGCCGTCCGCGCGGCGGGCGCGGGCAAGCGACCACGAGCCGCGTCTGGCCTCCGCACGCACGGAGAACTCGGACGCACACGCCTCGGCCTCCCCGCGCCGGCCGAGGCGCAGCAGCACGTCGACAAGCTCGGGCAGCGGCGAGATGTCCGGATCGGTGAGCTCGCACTCCAGCAGCACCTGTCGCTGACGCTCGAGCTCGCCGAGCGCACGACCCGCGGCGCCGAGGCCGAGCTCGAGCATCGCCCGTGCGTCGAGCACCCACACCTCGTGGAGGCGCAGCCCGAGCTGCGCGCAGAGGGCGAGCGCCTCAGCGCTGATCGCACGGCACTCGTCCTCCTCTCCCTGGCGGGCGAGCAGCCGCGCAAGGCCCGAGAGCCCGAAGGCGAGGACGGAACGCTGGTCGCTCTCGCGCGCGAGTCCGATCGCCTCGCGGTAGGTGACCTCGGCCAGGTCCCAGCGATCGGTCGTCGCGTGATCGAGCGCGACCAAGTTGAGCACGAACGGCAGCGCGCCGATCGCCGACCGCGCGCGGGCGCTCTCGAGCGCATCGGTGAGCAGTCGCCGTCCTGTGGAGGCATCGCGCAGGATCACCGGCGCGACCGCGAGCCAGGGGAGCAGGTCGACGTCGTCGCGCAGCTCGTCGCATCCCTCTGCCAGGAGGACTGCCTCCTCGATGGCGCGCTGTCCCGCTGCCGCGTCGCCGCCGACGACCCAGGCCAGCCCGATCGCCGAGGACGCGAGGAACCGCGTGCGGCGCGAGGCCCCCTCCGGCAACTCGTGCCAGGCGCGCTCGGCGATCGCCACCATCCGCGCGGGCTGGCCCGCGTAGAAGCACGCCGCGGCGGCCTCCGCACGCAGGATCACCGAACGCTCGGGATCGACCTTCTCGGCGACGGCGGCAAGGATCGCGTGGCCGCGCATCACCGGACCGCGGCGGACCGCGATGCGGCCGGCGAGCTCATCGATGTCGAGCAGCGTGTCGGTGGCGAGGGTCCCAGCGCGAGCTTCGTCGAGCAACCCGAGCGCGCGATCACCGAGGCCGGCATGCCAGCTCGTCTCCGCGGCGAGCCGGAGCAGGCGACCGCGCGCCGCCGGGTCGGAGACCATGCGTGCCGCCCGCTCGAAGGCGACGGCAGCCGGTGCGTAGGCGCTGCGGCCGCGAGCGCGCTCCCCGGCCTGCTCGAGCGCTGCCGCCGCCCCGTCGTCAAGACCGGTGGCGGCGTTCGCGAGATGCCACGCCCGGCGGTCGACGTCGCGGTCGGGCAGTGCTCCCGCGAGCGCCCGGTGGACCTCGCGCCTGACCTGCGCGTCGGCAGACGCGTAGACCGCCGAGCGAGCGAGCGGGTGACGGAACTCGACCGTGCCCGTCGCGAGCGAGATCACGCCCGCCTGCTCTGCCGCCGCGAGCGCGCGCGACTCGACCCCGAGCCCCACGGCAGCGCGCTGCAGCAGCACGAGATCACCGCTGTCGCTGGCCGCGGCCAGCAGGAGCATGCGGCGCTCGGGCGGCGACAGCGAGCCGGCGCGACGCGCGAACGCATTGGAGATCCGCGCGGAGACGAGCACCGGCGCGCCCGCGGGGGCGAGCACGTCCGGCTCTTCTGCCAGCTCGAGCAGCGCGAGCGGATTGCCCCCGGTTGCGCCATGCAGCCGACGCGCAGTCTCCGGCTCGAGCCCGGGCAACAGCGCTTCGGCGTCTCCGGAGCTCAGGCCGCCGAGCACGAGTGTCTCCAGGTCGGCTCCGTCGAGCAGTGACGGCTCGTCCTCACGGACGCCGAGCAGCACCGCGATCGGATCGGCGACCAGCCGCCGGATCGCGAACAGTAGCGCCTGCGCGCTGGAGCCGTCGAGCCAGTGCGCGTCGTCGACGAGCACGAGCACCGGTCCCTCCTCGGCGTGCGCCGCGAGCAGGCTGAGCGTGGCCGCACCGACCGCGAAGCGCTCGTGCGCCTCGGTCGCGCGCAGTGCGAGCGCGCCCTCGAGCGCCCGGGCCTGGGGCGCCGGGATCCGGCCGAGCGTGCCGAGCGCCGGACGCAGCAGTTCGAACAGCGAGGCGAACGGGATCCGCGCCTCGGACTCGATCCCTCGCGCACGTAGCACGCGCATCTCGCCGGCATGCGCTGCCGCGTCCTCCAGAAGGGCGGTCTTGCCGATCCCCGGCTCCCCGACGACGGCCAGCACGTCGCTCGCGCCGGCGCGGGCACGCTCCAAGGCGGCATTCACCCGACGCCGCTCCAGGTCCCGGCCCAGCAGCACCCCATGATTGTCCCCCACCCCCTGGCGAAAGACTAGGTGGGCACCTGAGGCGACGGGTGGCGGCCCTCCATACGGTCGCAGCACAACGATCTGAGGGGGTTTCCATGAGTACCACCGAACAGCCGCCCGTCGAAGTGGACGGCGACAAGCTGATGCAGTTCGTATTCCGCGCAGTCGACGAGGTGGGGGCGACGCTCAACGCGGCACTCGTCGTGATGGGCGACAAGCTCGGGCTCTACCGCGCGCTCGCCGCACACGGTCCGCTGTCGACGGCTGAACTCGCCGAGCGGACCGGGACAGCCGAGCGCTATGTGCGCGAGTGGTGCAACGCCCAGGCCGCCGGCGGCTACGTGCAATACGACCCCGACAGCGGCCACTACTCGCTCGAGCCCGAGCAGGCGGTCGCGTTCACCGACGCCCAGAGCCCGGCGTATCTGCCCGGGTTCTTCCAGATCGCGCTCGGTTCGGTGATCGACTCGCCCAAGATCGCCGACAAGGCGCGCAGCGGTGACGGCTTCGGCTGGCACGAGCATGTGCACGATGTCCACGAGGGGTGCGAGCGGTTCTTCCGGCCCGGCTACAACGCCAACCTCGTCGCCGAGTGGCTGCCCGCGCTGGACGGCGTGGTGGAGAAGCTCCAGCGGGGTGCGCTCGTTGCCGACGTCGGGTGCGGCCACGGCTCCTCGACGATTCTGATGGCACAGGCGTTCCCGCATTCGACGTTCGTGGGCTCCGACTACCACGAGGGCTCGATCGCGACCGCCCGCGCCCGCGCACAGGACGCTGGCGTCGCCGACCGGGTCACGTTCGAGGTGGCGCCCGCCGCGGCGTACAGTGGCGTCAGCTACGACCTGGTGACGATGTTCGACTGCCTCCATGACATGGGCGACCCGGTGGGCGCCTCACGGCACGTGCTCTCCACACTGAGCGCGGACGGCACCTGGATGATCGTCGAGCCGAATGCGGGGGACCGGACGGAGGACAACTTCAATCCGGTGGGTCGCGCCTACTACGCCTTCTCCACGCTGCTCTGCACGCCCGCCTCGCTGTCGCAGGACGTCGGGCTCGCGCTGGGGGCTCAGGCCGGTGAGGCCCGGATCCGCGATGTCGTGCGGACCGGCGGCTTCTCGCGCTTCCGCCGCGCGGCCGAGACGCCGTTCAACCTGGTGTTCGAGGCACGGCCGTGACGCACGCTCCGGTCGCCCCGCCGCCGGTGAGGCCGGGGGCCCTGCCCGGAGGCGGGCGGCCGGAGCAGACGCGCGCGCTGTATCCACACACCGAGGGCGACGTCGCGCGCGACGAGGTGCGCGTCCACTACGAGGTCTACGGCGAGGGCGAGCGCACCGTCCTGCTGCTGCCGACGTGGTCGATCGTCCACTCTCGCTTCTGGAAGCTGCAGATCCCCTACCTCGCCCGCCACTTCCGGGTGGTCACCTTCGACGGCCGCGGCAACGGCCGCTCGGATCGCCCGAGCGGAGCGCAGGCGTACGCCACCACCGAGTTCGCGGCTGACGCCCTCGCCGTCCTGGACGCGACCGGCACCGGGTCCGCGGCTCTCGTCGCCATGTCCTGCGGAGCGCTCTGGGGCACGATCCTCGCCGCCGAGCATCCCGAGCGCGTGGAGCGCATCGCCTACATCAGTCCCGCCGTGCCGCTCGCTCCCGAGCACCCCGAACGCGCAGCCACGTGGTTTGAGGACGTGATGGACACCGACGAGGGCTGGGCGAAATACAACCGCCATTACTGGCTGCGCGACTACGCCGGCTTCCTCGACTTCTTCTTCGCGCAGGCGTGCAGCGAGCCGCACTGCACCAAGGAGGTCGAGGACTGCGTCAGCTGGGCACTGGAGACGACGCCCGAGACGCTCATCGACACGGTCCGCGGACTGCGCGTCCCACGTGAGGAGTCGCTCGCCGAGACCTGCGCGCGGGTCCGGTGCCCGACCCTCGTCATCCACGGCGACGATGACCGGATCCGCCCCCATGCCCAGGGCGCGGCGCTCGCCCAGGCGACCGGTGGCGAGCTCGTCACCCTGCACGGCTCAGGCCACATGCCGCTCGTCCGCGACCCGGTGAAGATCAACCTCCTGCTCGGTGAGTTCCTGGGGGTGCGTGCGCCGAATCCGGCATGGACCCGCGCGGCGTCCCGACCCCGCCGCGCGCTGTTCGTCTCCTCGCCGATCGGCCTTGGCCACGCCCGGCGCGACGTCGCGATCGCCGATGCGCTGCGCGCGATGCGTCCGGGCCTCGAGATCGACTGGCTCGCCCAGGACCCGGTGACGAGGGTGCTCGAGGCGCGCGGGGAGCGCATCCATCCCGCGAGCGCGCGGCTGGCCAACGAGTCGTCCCATATCGAATCCGAGGCGGCCGGCCACGATCTGCACGTCTTCGAGACGCTGCGGCGCATGGACGAGATCGTGGTGTCGAACTTCATGGTCTTCCACGAGCTCGCGGCCGCCGAGCCGTACGACGTGTGGATCGGCGACGAGGCGTGGGAGCTCGACATGTTCCTGCACGACAACCCGGAGCTGAAGACCGCCGCCTACGTGTGGCTGAGCGACTTCGTCGGCTGGCTGCCGATGGCCGACGGCGGCGAGCGGGAGGCGATGCTCACCGCCGACTGCAACGAGGACATGATCGAGCAGATCGCCCGGTTCCCACGCGTCCGCGACCGCTCGATCTTCATCGGCGAGCCCGACGACATCGTGAACGACACCTTCGGGCCGGGACTGCCCTCGATCCGCGAGTGGACCTCATCCCATTTCTCGTTCGCCGGATATGTGAGCGGCTTCGACTCGATCCCCGCGCGGGCGCGGCCGGCGCTCCGGGATGAGCTCGGCTACCGCCGGGACGAACGGGTCTGCGTCGTCACCGTCGGCGGCTCCGGCGTCGGGGCGGCGCTGCTCGGCCGGGTTCTGGAGAGCGTTCCACAGGCGAGAGAGCTCGTCCCCGGGCTGCGCGTGGTCGTCGTGACCGGGCCGCGCATCGACCCAGCGTCGCTGCCGGCCGTGGACGGCGTCGAGGTCCACGCCTTCCGCGACGACCTCTACCGCCACCTCGCGGCGTGCGACCTCGCGATCGCGCAGGGCGGGCTCACCACCGCGATGGAGCTCACCGCCAACGGCCGCCCGTTCATCGCGTTCCCGCTCGGCCACCACTTCGAACAGAACCTCCACGTCCGCCACCGGCTCGCCAACTACGGCGCCGGCCGGTTCATGGACTTCGCCTCCTCTGATCCCGAGCGCATCGCCCATGCGATCGCCGAGGAGATCGGCCGCGAGGTCAGCTACCGACCGGTCGCCCCCGGCGGCGCGGAGCGGGCTGCGGCGATGATCGCCGAGCTGCTCTGAGCCCGGAGCGCTGCGTCTTCGCTACGTTCGCGCCATGAAGCTCGGCGCGATGTTCCTCCCGGCCTACCCCGTCGAGCACCTGCCGGCCTTCGCCGAGCGGGTCGACGAGCTCGGCTACGACGAACTGTGGTTGGCCGAGGACTGCTTTGCGCACGGCGGGATCTCGGCGGCGGCGGTCGCGCTGGGACGGATGGAGCGCGCGGCCGTGGGCCTTGGGCTGCTCCCGGTGGGGCTGCGCTCGCCCGCGCTCACGTCGATGGAGCTCGGCACCCTGGCGTCGCTCTACCCCGGAAGGATCCGTACCGCGTTCGGCCACGGCGTCGAATCGTGGATGCGTCAGATCGGGGCGCGCCCGGGCAACCGCATCACGTACCTGCGCGAGGTCGCCGACGTGGTCGCGCGGCTGACGCGCGGCGAGGTGGTCACCCGTGATCGGGAGATCCACCTCGACGAGGTCCGGCTCGACGCGGCGCCCGCGGGTCCGCCCGAGTTCCTGATCGGCAGCACCGGCCCGCGGGCGCTGCGGGTGGCCGCCGAGCTGGGCATGGGCTTTCTGATGCCGGAGGGCACCGGGGCCGAGGGTGTCCGCTGGGCGCGCGAGGCGCTCGGCGATGAGCTCTCGGTCACGATCTACTGCTGGCTGAGCATCGCCGAGGACGAGCAGCGCGCGCGGGAAGCGCTGCTGCCGAGCGTCCGCAGGTGGCGCGAGTGGAATCTCTACCCCCGGCTCTACGAGCTGGCGGGGCTGCCCGCCGCCGCCGAGCTGACCGGCGAGCATCTCTTCCGGGTGGCGGTCGTGGGCACACCGGAGCAGTGCGCCGCTCGCCTCCGATCGCTCCATGACGCCGGCGCCGACACGGTCGTCCTGCAGGCCGTCGGCGAGGATCCGCTCGGGTCGCTGGCGCGCATGCGGCACGGGATCGGGCGCTAGGCCATGCACCTGACCGACGTCCTGCATGCCGTCGACGCCCACGCCGAGGGCGAGCTGACACGCGTCGTCGTCGGCGGCCTGCCGCCGGCGGCGCCGGCACCGATGGCCGAGCGCCGCCTGCAGCTGATGGCCGACGACTCGCTGCGCCGCTATCTGCTCGGTGAACCCCGCGGCCAGTTGTGCCTGCATGCGGTGCTCGTGTATCCGCCGTCGAACCCGGCGGCCGATGCCGGGATCGTGATCCTGGAGAGCACCGACTATCCCGCGATGTCCGGGTCCAACGCGATCTGTGCCGCGACCGTGCTGCTGGAGACGGGCATGGTCGCGATGACGGAGCCGGAGACGGCGTTCACGCTGGAGACCCCGGCCGGCCTGGTGCCCGTCCGCGCGCGGTGCGCGGGCGGTCGGTGCGAGCAGGTCCGGTTCGAGAACGTGCCGGCGTTCGTCGTCGAGCTCGACGTGCCGATCGAGGTCCCCGAACTGGGTGAAATCCGCGTCGACGTCGCGTTCGGCGGCGCGTTCTTCGCCGTCATCGACGGCAGGGCGCTGGGCGTCGAGCTGGTCCCCGAGCAGGCCGACCGGGTCGCGTCCCTCGGCCGGCGCATCACCCGCGCCGTCGCCGAGCAGTACCCGGTGACCCATCCCGAGCGGCCCGACCTGCACACCGTCACGTTCACCACGATCACCGGGCCGCCGCGGGCGGGCGGCGACGGGCGCAACGCCACCGTGATCAACCCCGGCCGCGTCGACCGCTCACCGTGCGGTACGGGGACGAGTGCCCGGATGGCGGTGATGCACGCCCGAGGCGAGCTCGCCGCGGGCGAGGACTTCGTTCACGAGAGCATCATCTCGACGCGGTTCACCGGGCGCATCGAGGGGCTGACGAGCGTTGGCGGGCGGGCCGCGATCCGCCCCTCGATCAGCGGTCGCGGGTGGCTGACCGGCACTCACCAGATCGGACGTGACCCCGATGACCCACTCGGTCGCGGATTCGGTCTGGCCGACACCTGGCGTGGGGCCGCCGCCCAGTGGCCGCCGCCCGCCGCTCCGCTGCTGATCAGTGAGCCGGGCTGACGGGATGAGCACCGCCGAAACGCGGACGTGGACGAACTGGGCCGACAACCAGCGGTTCAGCGTCGAGGAGATCGCCCGCCCGGCGAGCGAGGATGAGCTCATCGACATCGCGCGAGCCGCGATCGCCGAGCGCCGCGCGATCGGGATGGCGGGCAGCGCGCACTCGTTCAGCCCGATCGTCGAGACGACTGGACTGCTGCTCGAGATGAAGGGCGTCAGCGGCGTCCCATCCGTCGACCCTGCGACCGGCCGCGCGGACGTGCTCGCCGGCACGACGCTCGCCCGGCTCGGCCGCGAGCTCTGGGACGCCGGGCTGGCGATGCAGAACATGGGCGACGTCGACGCCCAGACCTTCGTGGGAGCGATCAGCACCGGCACCCACGGCTCGGGCCCGCAGTGGGGCACGCTGTCCTCGACGGTCACCGGACTGCGTCTGCTCAGCGGAACCGGTGAGCTGATCGACATCGACGAGAGCCAGCCGGACCTGCTCCACGCCGCGCAGGTGTCCGTCGGGCTGCTCGGGGTCATCACGCGCGTCACGATGGAGGCGACGGCGGCCTACCGGCTGCGGGAGTCCAACCGGATCCTGCCGCTGCAGGAGGTGCTCGACATGTGGGAGCACGCGCCGGGCGCCCACCGCCACTTCTCGCTGTTCTGGGCGCCGACCGACGCCTCCTCGACGCTCTACGGCCTTCCGCCCTTCCCCGCCGATCACTGCTACGTGAAGATGCTCGAGGAGCTCCCCGTCGTCTCGGAGGCCGACCGAACCGCTCCGATCGAGGGTCCCGTCGGCGGCCGAACCGGACCCGCGTATCTGATCTACCCCGACACCGCGGAGGACGAGGCGAGCTGGATCGAGCTCGAGTACATGGTCGACGTCTCCTGCGGCCGTGAGGCGTTCCTCGCGATGCGGACGCTGATGCAGTACGGGTTTCCGGAGGCGATCTCCCCGATCCAGGTCCGCTGGACGAAGGGCGAGCCCGCGTTCATCTCCCCCCACTACGGCCGCGATACGTGCTCGCTCTCGGTCTCCGGGCTCAAGCGTCACGACTGGGATCGCTTCCTGCGCGCCGTCGATGAGACGCTGCGACCGTTCCATCCGCGGCCACACTGGGGCAAGATGGGCTACATGGATCCCGCTGGACTGCGCGCCGCATACCCCGAGCTCGATCGCTTCCTGGCGATCCGCGCCGAGCTCGATCCGCACGGGCTGTTCCTGGGCGATTACTTCCGCGAGGCGTTCTCGCTGCCGTGACGGCGTGCACGACATCGCTGAGTTCCTGAACCGCCACGAGCCTTTCCGCGAGCTCGACGAGCCCGCGCTCGAGGCGATTGCGGAGCGCACCGAGGTGGAGTTCTTCCCCGCGGGGACGGTGATCTTCGATCAGGGAGCGTCCGCGCGCGAGCACGTGCGGATGATCCGCCGCGGTGCCGTCGAACTGCTCGACGGCGCCCAGATCCTCGACGGTCTCGGCGAGGGCGAGCTGTTCGGCCACCCCTCGATGCTCACCGGCCGGCCGACCGAGTTCGCGGCGCGCGCCGGAGAGGACACGCTCGTCTACCGGATCGAGGCCGACGCGATCATCCCGCTGCTCACGCGGCCGGCCGGAGTGCGCTACCTCGCGCGTGAGATCCGCCACCGCGAGGGGCTGCGCAGCGCGGGGGCGCCGGCGGTCGCCGCACGCATGGCGACCCGCCGGGTGGCGGCGATGGTCGACCGGCGCTGCCTGGTGTGTGAGCCGCAGACGCCGGTCGGCGAGGTCGCGCGGCGGATGGTCGAGGCGAACGTCACATGTGCCGTGATCCGCCTGGCCGAGGGTTACGGGATCGTCACCGATCACGACCTCCGGGAGCGCGTGATCGCCGCCGGGCGCTCCTACGAGGTGCCGGTCAGCGAAGTGATGAGCGCCCCGGCGCTGACTGCCGACCCGGAGGTGTCGGTGTCCGACGCGGCGCTGACCATGATCGAGCGCGGCGTGCGCCACGTTCCGGTCGTGCGCTCGGGCGGCGAGGTGATCGGCGTGCTGCGTGACGTCGACCTGCTCGCCGCCGAGGCGCGGACGCCGTTCACGCTGCGGCGGGAGATCACGGCCGCAGCCACCCCACAGGAGGTCACCGAGGTCGCGGCCCGGCTCCCCACGGTGCTGACCGCGCTGCACGACGCGGAGAGCTCGGCGCTGCAGATCAGCCGCGTGCACTCGGCGATCGCCGACGCGCTGATCACCCGGCTGCTGGAGCTGATCCCCGCGCGCGACGGCCGCCCGGGGCTCGCGCCGATGTGGATTGCGCTGGGCAGCCACGGGCGGCGGGAGCTCGCCCCCGGCTCAGACCTCGATTCTGCCGTCACCTGGCCGGCTCACATGACACCCGACGACGAGCAGACGCTGCGCGAGGTCGCCCGGGACACGGTGCAGGCGCTCGGCACCGGCGCCGGCGTGGCGGCCGACCCGCACGGAGCGACGGCCGGCTCCCAGCTGTTCGCGCGGTCGATCGAGAGCTGGCGCCAGGCGGTGCGCCGCTGGGCAGCCGACCCGTCCGCGGACAAGGTGCCGATCGTGCTCTCGGCACTGCTCGACGGCCGCCCGGTCGGCCCCGGGCCGGCGTGGAGCGAGGCGATCCTCGCCGAGATGACGAACCCATCGGCCCGCCAGGAGCTCGAGCGCTGGCTGCTGCGTCTCGCGCTCGGGCATCGGCTCCCGACCGGCTTCCTGCGCAGCCGCGTGCTCGGACCGGCCGGATCACGGCGACACGTCGACCTCAAACGCGACGGCCTGCAGCCGATCGTCGACCTCGGTCGCTACGCGGGGTTCGCGGCGGGCGCCGGGCTGCTCTCCACGCCCGCGCGGCTGCGTGCGGGTGCCGCGCACGGCGTGCTGCGCGAGGACGACGCGCGGCTGCTGACCGAGGCGCATGAGCTGTTCAGTGACCTGCGGGTCTCCCACCACCTCTCGCTGCTGCGCGATGGCCGCTCCGCGGAGGATTCCGTTGACCCGGCTCAGCTGTCGGCGCTCACGCGCAGCTACATGAAGGACGCGTTCCGGCTGGTCGCGGGAGTTCAGCGCCGGATGACGGAACGGCTGCGGGCACCGTGAGCGCACCCGCCGTCGAGCAGCAGAGCTGGCGCCGGGCGCAGCTCGTCGTCGTCGATCTGGAGACGACCGGCCTGGACCCGATGCTCGACGAGATCATCTCGTTCGCCGCGATCCCCGTCCGCGACGGCCGGGTGCGCCCCGCCGAGCTGGTGACGACGCTCGTGCGCCCGCGGCGGGCGCCACCGGCAGCCGGGATCCGGATCCACGGACTGCGTGAGAGCGACCTGCTCGAGCAGCCTCGGCTCGAGGAGCGAATCGACCTCATCGCGGACGCGCTCGCGGGCTCGGTACTCGTCGCCCACTGCGCCTGGATCGAGACCCGCTTCCTGCGCGACGCGCTCGCGGAGCACGATCGCACCCTCGTCGGTCCGGTGATCGACACGATGCGGCTCGGGGAGGCGGTGCTCACGAGGCGCGGGATCGACTGCCCGGAGCCGCCGTCGCTGGAGTTCGTCGCGCGGGCGCTCGGGCTCCCGGTCCACCGGCCTCACCACGCCGACGGCGACGCGCTGACCACCGCGCAGGTGTTCATCGCGCTGGCCAGCCTGCTCGATCGCGAGCGGGATCCGACGATCGGTGAGCTCGTCCGCGCCGAGCGGCCTCGGCCGTCGCTGCGCGACCGCCTTCCGGCTCGCCTGCGGCGGTGAACGGTGAACCGCCGGTCAGCCGTCCGGCGAGCTGAACGCCGGCTCGGCTGCGGCAGGATCGCCGGGACCCGGCCAGATGGCTCGCTGGAGCGGGGACGCGGCCCCTGCGATGAGCGCCGCCGGCACCAGCGGCACCATCACGAGCGCCAGGGCATGGGGCAACCCGAGCGACGAGGCGACCAGCCCGATCAATGGCGGCCCGCCCAGGAAGGCCACGTATCCGATCGATGTGATCACCCCAACCCGCGGCGCCGCGAGCGCGGGCTGATCGGCGCCCGCGCTCATCCCGACGGGGAACCCGAGCGACGCGCCTGTCCCCCAGAGCACAACCCCCAGGAAGGCGAGCGGGGTCCACGGAGCGAACGCGAACACGAGCAGTCCCACCACCGCGACCAGCACCAGCAGGCGAAGCGTGCGGACGCGGCCGAGCTGCTCAAGGGTGCGCGGACCGTTCCAGCGGGCCACGGTCATCGCGGTGAGGAACAGGCCGTAGGCGAGCGTGCCGAGCACCGGCGCGACGTGGTGGCCCTGGATCATCGAGACGCTGATCCAGTCGTTCCCGCTGCCCTCCGTCAACGCGAATGCAAGCACGATGATGCCGATCAGCAGCGTGCGCCGCTCCCGCCAGGGTTTGTGACGGCGCGCCGCCCCGTGCTCTCCGGGTTCGAGGTGGTCCCTGTCGGACACGAAGGACCGGCTCGCGAGCCACAGCGCCACCGGCACCGCGACGGCGACCAGCATGAGGTCCGCGGTCACCGACACGTGCGTTGCGACCATGCCGACCCCGATCACCGCTCCGATCACCGTGCCCACGCCGAAGCCGGCGTGGAACCGCGGCATCAATGGCCGGCCCTCACGCTGCTCGACGACCGCACCCTGCACGTTGATCGCCACGTCCCAGATGCCGGCGGCCGCGCCCATCGCGAAGAGGCCGACGATCACCGCCACCGTGTCGCGGCGCGAGCCGAGCGCAACGACGATCAGACCCCCGGCGGCGAGCAGCCCCACAGCCCGGAGTGCGCGACGGGATCCCAGCCGGACCACGAGCGGCCCGGCACCCGGCAGCGAGACGAGCGAGCCGGCGGCGATGGACAGCAACACGAGTCCGAGCCCGGATGCACTCAACCCAAGCTGGGACTTCACCTGCGGGATCCGCGCCGCCCAACTGGCGTTCACCACCCCGAGCGTCGCGAAGGCGACGTAGCTCGAACGGATGGCGGCGGTCTCCCGGGACATGGCGGCTCCCATGGTGACGTGTCGCCGCCGGTAAGGTCCCGCGCGCCCGGAGGCCATCCTGTGACCAGCCCAGAGCCCATCGCCCGGATCGACCTGTACTCCTACGAGCTCACGTACGTGGGCGGCGAGTACGTGATGTCGGGAGGGCGGGTCGTGACGACCCTGCAGAGCACGGTCGTCAAGCTGACGACGAGCGCTGGGACCGTCGGCTGGGGCGAGACCTGCCCGCTCGGCTCCAACTACCTGCCCGCCCACGCGGCCGGCGCGCGGGCGGCGCTGGCGGAGCTCGGACCGCATCTGCTCGGGCTCGACGCGGCCAACCCGGCGGCGGTCAACCGCGCCGCGGAGCGGGTGCTGCTCGGACATGGCTACGCCAAGAGCGCGCTCGACATCGCGTGCTGGGACGTGCTCGGCCAGGTCGCCGGGCGGCCGATCTGCGACCTGATCGGCGGCCGCCAGTACGACCGGTTCCCGTTGTACGTCGCGATCCCGCTCGGTGCGCCGGAGCAGATGCGCGACCAGGTGCGCGAGCTTCGGCTGTCGGGCGTCCACCGATTCCAGCTGAAGCTCGGCGGCGAGCCCGCCGAGGACGCCGCTCGTGCGCACGCGGTCATCGAGGTGACCGGGCCCGAGGACGTCGTGGTTGGTGACGCGAACGGTGGCTGGAGCCTGCGCCAGGCGATCGTCGCCGCGCGCCTGATGAACGGGCTGCCGGGCTTGCTGATCGAGCAGCCGTGCGCGACCTACGAGGAGTGCGTCCGAGTGCGCGAGCACACGTCGCTGCCGATGATCCTCGACGAGGTGATCACCGATCTGGCGACCCTGCTGCGTGCATGGGAGGACCGGGCGATGGAAGGCTTCAACCTGAAGATCAGCCGGGTCGGCGGGCTCACCCAGGCACGGCTGATGCGCGACGTCGGCGAACGGCTCGGGATGACCGTCAACGTCGAGGACGCGTGGGGTGGGGACCTGACGACCGCGGCGGTCAGCCATCTGGCCGCCAGCACCGGGCCGGACTGCCTGGTGATGGTGTCGTTCATGAACGACTGGACGCACGAGCACGTCGCCGGCCACCAGCCCCGCTCGGCCGGCGGCTGGGGCGCGGCGCCGGACCGTCCCGGGCTCGGTGTCCAGGTCGACCAGTCGCGGCTGGGCGCGCCGGTGGCGAGCTTCGGCGCCTGATCGCCGGTCTCGATGCATCGATCGCGCACGCATCCTCGATCGAGCGATGCGTGGCAGCTCAGGCGCGGACGGCGAGATCCTCCGGCTGGTACCGCTCCGACGAGCTCGGCCAGGCGCCGAGCCGCGCGGCGAGCGCGGCGGCGAACGCGGGCAGGCCCGCGACGAGCATGATCACGCCCGCCACCTGCTGGTCGCGCACGGAGGCGGCGGTGCCCAGTGCATGCCCGTACGGCGCGTAGACGGGCGCGTGCGCGAGCAGCAGCCAGATCGAGACCAGTCCCATCGGCGCCATGCATGCCATCACGCAGCTCGCTCGCACCATCGGCCCCGGGCGGTGTGGCAGCGGATCGGCACCGATCAGCGGCGCCCACACGAGGCACGCGGCGAGCAGGTAGACCGCGTGCTCGCCGACGTGGACGAGGTCGTTGCGGAGCGTGAGGTCATAGACGACGGGCAGGTGCGTCACCACGATGACCGCGGCGAAGATCGCCGTCGACCACGCCGGACCGGTCAGCGCCTCGACCGGCCGAGAGCGCAGCAGGCCGGCCAGCCTTCGCCGCCCGCGCGAGGCAAGCGCGAAGAAAGCAAGGCGCAGCGGCGCGCCGCCGACGAGGAGCGGCGCCGCCGCGAGCCAGATCAGCATGTGCTCGACCATGTGCGCCGAGAGCCGGGAATCGGCCTGTGCACCCACGCCGGAGTCGATCGCGAACAGCAGCACCGCCAGCCCGGCCAAGAAGGACCCCGTCCGGCCGAGCGGCCAGCGCCGGGATCGCCGGTCGCGCCGTCTTCCGACCTCGGCCGCGATCAGGTAGGCGGCGCCGATCGCGCCGGTGAGCAGCGTGAACAGGAGTCCGACTGTCCCGTCGAGCTCCCAGTTGGTAAAGACCCTCGAGACGCTCATCCGCTCACTGGAAGATCTCCGTCGTGCAGTCTCCACCGGGGAGACGGATCTCGTGGGGACGGGCGCCGTCGGTCTGAGCGCCGAAGTCGACGAAGAAGTCCTCGTCGAGCGCGTAGCTGCCATCCGCCTGGCGGTCGAGCTTCGTGATCCAGCCCTGGAGGTCGGGGTAGAACTGGTTGTCCCAGGTCGAGTAGAGCGAGTTGGAGACGTAGAGCCGCTGTCCGTCGAGCGAGTTCTGCAGCATCTGCGGACCGCCGGTGAGGGGACCATCGGCCTTGGGATGGCCCCCGTCGCGGCTGAGCAGGCCGCCCATCCAGACCTGTGACTTCAGCTGCGGCTTCCTGGGGTCCGAGACGTCGTAGTGACGCAGGTCGCCATGGAGCCAGTTGGAGAAGAACAGGTCCTTGTCGTCGAGTGAGAGCACGATGTCGGTGATCAGGCCCGGCACGCCGCCCTCGAGCGGCCAGCCCTCCAGCGGCTCGTTCTCCACGTCGATCACCGTGTGCGCGTCCCAGGAGCCGTTGTCCTTGAAGAATCGCTTCACGGTGCTCGAAAGGGTGACGCCGACGAAGCCCTGAAGCGAGTCCGGATCGTGCTGCCAGCGGAGCTCGAGCGGGATCCACCCGTCGTCGCCGAGATCGACCGTCTGGACGCGACGCCGTGCCTCGAGATCCCAGAAGTGCAGCTTGCGCCCGTATTTGCCTGCCCCGACGTCAGCCGGGTTGAAGCCATCCTTGAACGTGTTGGGGGCTCCCCACTCGCTGGACACGAGCGCGTTCTGGCGTGGCTGGTACCAGAAGTCGTAGTTGAACTCCAGCGCCCCGGGTGCCTCCTGCTCCCAGCGGCCGGCAAGCGAGAAGTCGCGCGCGTCGAGCATCGCGAAGCCACCCGGGCTGTTGCCGTCGGCGTCCCCGAGCATCGAGATGGTCACGATCTCCCCGGGCATGCAGTGCACCGTGTGCGGCGCGCTCAGGTTCAGCTTCTCGGCGATCTCCGCGCCCTCGATCACCGACTTGATCCGCGGCGCAGTGGGATCGGAGACGTCGATCATGTGAATCCGGCTCGATCGGAAGCCGGGGACGATCAGCGTGTCGCGCTGCAGATTCGAGTGGCAGGCCGACGAGCAGGCGTTCCAGCCGAAGTGGTGCAGCTCGTCGCCGACGTTCGGCATGTCGACACGGCCGATCACCTCCCCGCGGCGCGGCGACTCCGGCTCGACATCGATCACCGCGATGAAGTCGGGCTTGTCGACCCCGGTGCCCTCGTACAGGCCGGCGACGTAGATGAAGCGCTCCGGCGGCTGGGCACGCGCCTCCTGCGGGGAGGAATAGCCGGGGCCGGTGTGCGCGGCGTGATCGTGCGACATGCGTTCCTTTCGCCGAAAGTCCACAAAATCAACTGTGTCAGTGTGGATACTACGGCTCGGACATCGCCGAGGTGTTTCGCCTCCCGCGCGTAACCTACCGCCGCGCCGCGGACCGGTGGACCTTTCTCGAGCGCCAGACCGGGCGCTCACGCGACCCACCGGCGGCGCCGATGGCCAGGAGATGAACTCCTGCAGGGGAAGTGCGCCCGACCCGCCGCCCGCCGCCCGCCGGCGCCACAGCTCGCAGCGCCGTCAGTTGGAGTGACGCGACCAGAGCGCGTCGAGGTGATTGATCTCCCGCTGGTTGCGCGAGGGCCGCCCGGCGGCGTGGCCCGAGAGGGGCACGCCCGTCTGCAGCTCGAACGAGCGGCGCTGGGCGTAGCCGAGCTCACCGAACAGACGGCGGATGCGGGTGGTGATGGGTGCCATGAGAGTCTCCTTGGGTGGTCGGGGTGAGGTGGCACCAGTGATGCTCCGCCTTGACCGGCATAAACGCAAATAGGGATCTGTTGCATGGGGTATAACTTGTAGACATGCTTGATGTCCGTCGTCTCCGGGTGCTCCGCGAGGTGGCTCGCCATGGCTCGCTGTCAGCCGCGGCGGCCGCGCTCGGCTATACGCAGCCGGCCGTCTCACGGCAGATCTCCGTGCTCGAGTCCGAGGTCGGGATGGAGCTCGTGCGCCGCCTGCCGCAGGGCGTGGCGCTGACCGACGCCGGCCGGCTGCTCGTCGAGCGGACCGAGGAGGTGCTGCTCAGCCTGACCCGCACCGAGGAGGAGCTCCGGGCCCAAGCCGACCTGCACACCGGCACGCTGCGGATGGCGGTGTTCGCTTCAGCCGCCGCCTCCGTCGCACCGCAGGCGCTCGCCCGTTTCCGGGAGCGCCACCCCGGGATCGAGCTGATCGTCACCGTCGCCGACCCGGTCGACTCGCTCCCGCTCGTGCGCTCGGGCGAACTGGACCTCGCCCTGTGCAACTCGATCGACCCGCGGAGCACCGAGTCGGTCTCCCGCCGCTCCCAGGAGCCGGCCGGACTGCGCCTGGAGCACATCCACCTCTTCGACGACCCCATGTACGTCGCGCTGCCCGCCGCCCACCCGCTCGCGCACGCCCCCGAGCTGCCACTGCGCCTGCTGGAGGCCGAGTCGTGGATGCTTGCCACCAAGGACAGCTGCCCGGACGCGGAGCTGTTCTTCAGCCTCTGCGACGCGGAGGGGATCGACCCGTGCATCGGCTTCCAGTACGACGATTACGCGGCGCTGCTGGGCTTCGTCTCGGCCGGTGTGGGGATCTCGGTGATCCCCGACATGGTCGCTCGCGCCGCGCGTGAGGACGTCGTGATCCGCACCCCCGACCCGCCGCTGCCGCCGCGGCGGATCTCGGCGGCGATCCCCACCGGCTACCGCTCGCCCGCGGTGACCGCGAAGCTCCAGACGCTGCTCGAGCTGGCGCCCGACTGGGTGGCGGGCCGGGTCGACTCCAGCGCCGCCGCTCAGGCGGCCGAGCCGGATCCGGTACTCGCCCGGTAGCGCTCTGCCTCGGTGTCGTAGCGGCGCTCGCGATCCCCACAGGGCGCCCCCGGGCACGGGGCATACGCGCGGCTACGTCGTCACGGGAGTGAGCGAGCCCGAGGCCTGGATCTCCTCGTAGCGAGCGGTGATCTCCTCGACTGTCATCCCCTTCGTCTCCGGCAGGTAGCGGTAGATGAAGACGATCGCCATCGCGGACAGGGCGGCGAAGCAGACGAGCACCCAGTCGAGACCGATCCCCGTGTTCCAGGCCGGGAACACCTCGATCAGGGCGAAGTTCGCGAGCCAGTCCACGGTGGCGCCCGTGGCCGCGGCCTGGCCGCGGATCTCGGTGGGGAACGTCTCGCCCTGCAGCGTCCAGCCGGTGCCGCCGACCCCGACCGCAAACGAGGCGATGAAGCCACACAGGCCGAACGTCACCAGGACGGTCCGTCCCGTCCCGTGCAGCGCGCCGAGACCGAGGGCGGCGATGAGCGCGAACACGATCATCCCGGCGTAGCCTCCCATCGACAGTTTGCGCCGGCCGATCTTGTCGATGTACCGGAAGCCGAAGTAGGTGGCAACGACATTCACGATCGTCATCAGGCCGGTCACCTCAACACCGGCGATCGTCGTCCACACGAGTGATTTGCTCGAGCCCTGGAGCAGTGGTCCGAGCAGGTGCGGGCCGTAGTAGAGCGGGACGTTGATGCCGGTGATCTGCTGGAAGACGAAGAACATGCAGACGACCACGAGCGCGCGCTTGACGCCGGGGGTCCAGGCCGACTTCGCCTGGCGCTCCGCCTTGGCCGCCGCGTCCTTGACCCGGTCGGCGGTGTACTTCACGTCCTCGATCGTGGCCTCGATCCCGAAGTCCTTCAGCGCCGACAGCATCGCGTCGTACTTCTCGTGGCGCATCAGCCAGCGTGGAGATTCGGGCATCTCCGCCCGCAGCACGAGTCCGATCAGGGCCGGGATCGCGCCGACGCCGAGAATCACCCGCCACCCGACCGTGCCCGCGCTGCCCGGCGCAATCCGCAGCACGATCAGCGCAACGACGTAGGCGAGCAGGATCCCGACGGTGATCATCCACTGCTGGAGCATGGTGAGCGAGCCGCGGCGGTCGCTCGGCGCGAACTCGGCGATGTAGGCGGTCGCAATCGCCGAGTCGGCGCCGATCGCCAGGCCGATCATGGTGCGCGCGATGAGCAGGACAGCCAGGTCGGGGCTGACGGCCGACAGAATCGACCCGAGCGCGTAGAGCCCGGCGTCGATCACGAGCAGCGCCTTGCGACCGAAGCGGTCGGTGAGCGGGCCGGCAAGGATCGCACCGGCCGCCGCGCCGAGCGAGGCGCCGGCGACCAGATAGCCGGAGAAGAAGCTGCTCAGGTGGTACGGAACGAAGTTGAGCGCCGAGCCGATGTTCGAGGTGTCGAAGCCGAACAGCAGCCCACCGAGGCACGACAGGATCGTCAGCTTGTAGATGAAGGCAGACGGGACCTGCTTGTCGAGCAGCTCCAGAACGTTGCGTCGGTCACCGGTTTCCCTGGAGCCGGTGGTGTCATCTCGCACAGCCACGGCACAGCCCTACCCGCACCTCGCAATCCGGAATCCGCGGGGCGCCGGCGGTCGTTCTAGCGCGGCCCGGCGGTCACCCGGTACGGGGGTGTGCCCGCGAGCTTGCCACCGTCGATCGCCAGGGTGGTCCCCGTGATGAAGCCGGCCGCCTCCGAGCAGAGCCACACCACCGCGTCCGCGACCTCGTCAGGCTCCCCGACCCGCCCGAGTGGCATGGCCATCGCAGCCGCCTGCTGACCCGCGGCCCCAGCGCGCCTGAGGTTGTCGGTGAGGATCGGACCCGGTGCGAGCGCGTTGACGCGCACCCCCTGGCCCGCGTAGTCGAGCGCGGCGACCTTGGTGAGACCCTCCACGCCGTGCTTGGCGGCGACGTAGCTCGCAAGGCCTCCGACCGCCTGCAGTCCCGCGGTCGAGCTCATGTTCACGATCGCCCCGCCTCCGGAGCGGACGATCGCCGGAATCTCCTGACGCATCGACAGGAAGACGCCGCGCAGGTTCACGGCGATGCCCGAGTCGAACGCGTCGACCGGGACCTCGGCGAGCGGTGTCGGCGGATGGCCGCCGCCCGCCGCGTTGTTGCAGGCGTAGTCGAGGCGGCCGAAGCGCTCGACGGTGCGCTGCACCATCGCGGCGACCGCCTCCGCGTCGCCGACGTCGGTCGGAACGGCAAATGCGTGACCATCAGCGGCACCCAGCTCCTCGGCCCGCCGGTCCAGGGCCTCGGCGTCTCTGGCGGCGAGCGCGACGCTCGCACCTGCGGCGCGAAACGCATGGGCGACCGCAGCACCGATCCCGCGGCTCGCGCCGGTCACGATTGCCACTTTCCCTGACATGTCGACGTGCATGCCTCACCTTGCCTCCGGTTCGATGATTCCGCTCCACGGTGGTCCCGCAGCGGTATTCGCGACGTTTGCGGACAGTCGCCCGAGCTGCGCACCAAGCGTCGCCAGCTCGTCGGGTTCGAACCCAGCGCGGAGCCGAGCGTCGAACGCGACCGCGGCATCGCGCAGCCGCGTGAAGGCCTGCTCACCGAGCTCAGTCAGCTCGATGATGTGGTTGCGCCGGTTCTCAGGATCGCGCCGGCGCACGATCAGCCCCCCGGCCTCCATCGCGCCAAGGTGGTGGGTCAGAGTCGGCGCCGTGACGCCGACGACGTCAGCGAGCTCGCGCTGACTGGCGAGTCGGCGGATCTTCAGGTTCAGGAGGACGAGCCAGACCGGCACCGAGCCGCCGGCCTCGCCCAGCGCCTCGTCAAACGCGCGCCCGACCTGGCGGGCGGTCCGGGTGAGCTGGAGTCCGACGGGGACCTGATCGGGTCGCACGAGGCGATCGTACCCATCGTTCGGTATCTAATCAATAGATGTCTAACGATCGTCGGGCTCGACGTAGAACGGGCGCACCTCGACGGCGTACTCCCGCGCCATCGGGTGCGTCGCGGCGATCTCGATCGCCTGCACTCGGTCGGCACAGTCGACGACATCGATCTCGACCATCGCCTGCGGGATCTGGGTGAACGGACCGGTGGTGAGCTCACGGCTCCCGTCCCGCACGCGCACGGTGATCGCGTTCTGCGGGCCTGCGAGGGCGTGGCCGAGCACATGAAGCCCCCGCGCCTGGAGCGCCTCGCGCCACGCCCCGACCTCGTCGAGCAGCCCGGACGGCACGGTCTCAGCTTCGACCCACGGACAGAGCAGATGCGGTCTCCCGCCTCCATCCTCCATTCGCCCGAACGCGAGGGCCCGCTCGCCGAGGCTCACCGCGCCGGCGAACGGTCGCACCTCGATCGGCTGAAACCACGAGATCGGGCACGCAGTTGCGAAGTCGATCGCCTGGTCAGAACCGGTGGCGTCGAGCAGATCGAACCCCGCGATGAACTCCTTGGTCTCGGCGAACGGGCCGTCGGTCACGAGCGTCTCTCCGTCACGGACACGGACGGTCACCGCCTGGACTGGAAGCTCCAGCTCCCGCCCGAGCAGCCGGACCCGCCTCCACTCCGGATGCTCGCCGAAGACCGGGAGCTCGCGCTGCATGACCGCCAGGTCCTCGCGCGGGGGGCGGCCGTCCGCCCAGATCAGGGCCAGGTAGTTCATGTCAGCCCCGTGTGCCCCGGATGAAGCGGACATACACCCGCTCGCGTGCAGCCCGCGCGCGGTCATCGATGAGTCGCCGGTTGAGCTTCATGTCGTCGTCCTTTCCCATCTGGTTGGTCGGTCTCACAGAGACGACGAACGGGACAGGGCCAGACGGACAGCCCGTCGCCTCGGCGGCGGCGCGATGCCGCCGCCGAGCGCGGCCCTCAGGTTGGGGCTACTGGTCAGAGAGTGATCGGGACCGGCTCTCCCGACCGGTTGAACGTCATGGTGAAGCTCTGCGGGATCGGGGACAGATCCCCAGTTGTGTCCACTGATATGAACCCCCTCGAGTCGGCGGCGACGTTGTCGTCGAGGTTGTAGACACCCTCGATCGGCGAGTAGTCGAAGCTCGAGATCGGAGCCTTCTTCGTCGTGCCCGCACTCGCGACGTCGTTGCTCATCGTCGTCGTGCCGAAGTTCGGCAGGGCGGCGAGCACCGCGTTGGTGCAGCTCTGGCCGGCGCAGAACGCGGGCCGTTCGATGATCCATTCCGCCGAGCTCCGCTGACACGACTTGCAGCCGGCGACGTCGGTGAAGGTCTTCCCGGTCGTGAGGTCGGAGATCGTCAGGTTGAACTTATTGTTGGCGTAACGCACCGAGGACGCCATCACGTCGCCAGGCTTGACGTTGAACACACTGACCGAGCCGGCTGGATACATCTCATACCAGGCTTTGTAGACCGGAGTGGTGCCATTCGACCCTCCACAGATCGCGAACGTCCCGTCCTGCTCGACGGTGCCGTCGCTGTATCCGTCAAGCCCGGTCCAGTTCGAGGTCGCCTCCGGAGTGGTGCCGTTGCAGGTCACCGACGGCTGAACGAACGTCGAGAACACGTACTTGAACTTCGAAGGCGAGAATGCGGCGTACCCGGACCAGTTGATCGAGATGGTCGGGACCCCGGATGGCTGGGCAGCACCGACCTGATCCCTGATCATCGGCAGTCCACCAGGGCGGATGGACCGCATGGACGATGCGCTTGCGGCCGAAGCCGCCCCCAGGCACGTCGTCACCGCCGCAAGCACTCCGGCGATTGCGAAGATACGTCTCACGCTGCTCCCCCTTGTGTGACGTGAAGGTTTGATCACGGTGACAGTGACCTGGACGCCACACCCGTCCCTGGGTCAGGTCACACGCGATATTTCGCCGTGACCCTACCAGGAGTGACGACCCCGGACAAGGTCACACAGTCGCGCGGCGAATACGCACGGTGAGAACCTGGAACGGACGCAGGCGCAGCTCCGACCCTCCGTCCCGCAATGGCCCGAGCGCACCCGTGGGCTTCTCCATCGGGCGCTCGAGCAGATCCACCTCGAGCAGTTCTCGCGCCGCGAATCCGGGGATCAGGGAGCCGGCGGTACGGCCGCCGAGCGGCTCGTACAGACGCACGATCACGTCACCGCTTGCATCGTCGGCGAGCTTCACGGCTTCGATCAGGGCGTCCGCGCCGTCGACCCGGACGAGCGGCGATGGAGCGCTCGCGCCCGTGACGGACCGAGTCGGCAGGTTGATCCGGTAGCCCTCCCGCACCGCGTCGGCGATCCCGGCGCCCGGGTGGACCCGCCAGCTGAAGCGGTGGCGGCCCTGGTCAGCCTCGGGGTCGGGATGGCGCGGGCCGCGAAGCAGGCTGAGACGCACGGTCGTCGTCGTGCCGCCGTCGGGCCGCGTGGACCTGGAGACGTCGTGGCCGTAGTTGGCGGTGGTGGTGAGCGCGACGCCCCACCCGGCCTCGCCGACGTGGACAAAGCGGTGAGCCCACACCTCGAAGCGGGCCGCGTCCCATGAGGTGTTGACGTGGGTCGGTCGCTGCAGGTGGCCGAACTGGATCTCGCTGCTCGCCACCGCCGCGTGCACGTCGAACGGCCAGGCGACCTTCAGGAAGCGCTCGTGCTCGTGCCACTCGACCTCGGTGTCGATCCGCAGGCACGTCTCTCCGGGATGCAACGCGAGCACCTGGTCGACGGTCGAGGCCCCGAAGCGCCGTCGAATCCGCAGCGCCGCGCGTCCGGGATCGGTGTCATCGACGCCGACCTCCTCGGCATCGGTCAGGTCGACGTGGCGGTTGCGATAGAAGGCGTCCACGTCCCACGCCTCCCAATGGTTGGGGGTGTCGTGGTGGAGCTGCAGCAGGTTGCCCGGACTGCCCGGAGCGAGCGCCTGACGGCCGTTCGCCAGGTCCTCCAGCGTGGTGAGGAGGCCCATCGCGTCGACGGTCGCGCGCACCAGCCCGTTGTCGAGGACGAACCCGCCTCGCGCGTCCGGGCCGTCGAGGCGCGCCGGCTCCGCGAATCGCTCGGGAATCTCGGAGCCGAGCGCCGCGCCGAGCGCCGGGACGGCGCCCCACGCGTGGGGGGCGGCATTGAAGCAGACGGTCTCGGCGCCTGAGCCCGCGAGCGTGTGGAGCGCGTCGGCGATGATCGCCTCCGCATCCTCGATGACCGCCTCGTACGTCGCCTCCGCGTCGTCGTAGACCCAGGCGATCGAGCTGCCCGGAAGGATGTCGTGGAACTGCAGCAGGCACACCTGCTTCCACAGTCGCTCGAGCTCGGCGGCCGGGTAGGTCGCGCCGCGCCGGACGGTCGCGCTCGCCGCCCACAGCTCCGCCTCGCGCAGGAGGTGCTCGCACCGGCGGTTGGCCGCCTTGACGCGCGCCTGCGAGGTGAACGTGCCGCGGTGCAGCTCGAAGTACAGCTCGCCCGACCAGACCGGCGCGTCGGGGTACTCGTCGAGCGCTTCGGCGAAGAACGCCGCCGGGGTCTGGATCGCGACCCGGGGCAGGCCCTCGAGGTCGGCCTCGCGATGAATGGCGGCGATCATCTCGCGGGTGGGGCCGCCGCCGCCGTCGCCGTAGCCGAACGGAACGAGCGACCGGGTTGCGCGACCGGCCTCGGCGAAGTTGCGGGCGGCATGGACCAGCTCGGCAGGCGTCATCTCGGCGTTGTAGGTGTCGACGGGGGGGAAGTGGGTGAACAGACGGGTGCCGTCGATCCCCTCCCACCAGAACGTGTGGTGCGGGAAGCGGTTCGTCCGGTTCCAGGACAGCTTCTGGGTGAGCATGAACCGGTTTCCCGCAAGGGTCGCCAGCTGAGGCAGCGCGGCGGTGTAGCCGAACGAGTCGGGCATCCACACCTCCTCTGTCTCGATCCCGAACTCCTCGAGGAAGAAGCGCTTGCCGTAGACCATCTGGCGCACCATCGCCTCCCCGCCCGGCAGGTTGCCGTCGGGCTCCACCCACAGCCCGCCCACGAGCACGATGCGCCCGGACGCGACCGCCTCCCGCACCCGTTCGTAGAGCGCCGGGCGGTCCTCGCGCAGCCAGTCGAGCTGCTGGGCCTGGCTGAATGCGAACACCTGGTCAGGCTCGGTCTCGGCCAGCTGAAGGGCGCTGGCCAGCGTCCTGGCGATCTTGCGCCGGGTCTCCGCCAACGGCCACAGCCACGCGGTGTCGATGTGGGCGTTGCCGACCGCCGAGATGCGATGCGCACTCGGGACGGCCGGCTGGGCGAGGAGCTCGGCGAGATCACCCGCCGCCTGCTCTGCCCCGGCGGCGACATCGCCGGGGCCGAGACGGTCGAGCATGCGCTCCAGCGCCCGGAGGATCAACGGACGGCGCGGGTCCTCGCCGGCCAGCTCAGCGGCCAGGCCGAGCAGCACCTCGATGTCGGAAACGAGCCCGGCGACCGCGGGACGACGTACCGCGAGCTCGGCGCAGCGCAGCCGGTACAGCGGCTCGCCCCCGGCGGTGGCCGGGTCGCCGAGCAGCGGGAAGGCTTCGTCGATGCGCGGGTTGGCAGCAGCCTCGAGCCACAGCCGCAGCTGCTTGGTACCCGCTGGCACGGGCACCCAGCAGCTGCGCGCGGCCAGCCCCTTCAGCTCGTTGCCGTCCCCGTCGTAGACGAGGCCCTCGCAGCTGAACCCCGGCGACCCTCCGGGCCAGCCGAGGTCGATCACCGCCTCGACCGACTCGCCCTCCCATTCCGCCGGGACCTCGCCCGCGAGCGCGAACCAGGTCGTCGACCACGGCGCTCCCCACGCGTCCCCAACCGCAAACGGGCGGTACGTCGCCGCGCGGGCGGCCCGGTAGCCGACGGCGCCGGGCGCCTCCCAGGCCGACACCGTGAGCGGGCGTGCGGGGCCGTAGATCTCCGGGCGGATGCGACGCTCGAGCGCCTTGCGGACGCGCTGCTCGATGAGATCGTGATCGGTGTGCATGAGCGCGGCTCGCCGTCCTAGGCTGCCAGATCCTGGTCAGCACCGATGCGTGGAGTGGCCCGGCGGGCTGCGTTTCCTCGCTACCGGCGCACGACCGTCGCCTGGCCACACTCAAACGCTCCGGGAAGGAAACCCGGGCGCAGGCGTCTTGGACAGACAACGGCCGCCGCATGCACGGCCCGAGTGACACCACCCAACCGTCACTGACAAAAGGGAGGGGCATCTCATGCCCGCGTCTGACCTTCACCCTGGCCGGCAATCGGACAACGTCGCAGCGCATACCGAGGAAGTGCAGGCCCTCTGGCAGCGAGTGATCGGACGACGCTCGTTCCTGAAGCGCACCGCCGCGCTCGGCGCCGGTGCCGTACCGCTGGCGATGCTCGCCTCATCCCCGGCCAGAGGTGCCTCGACCACCCTCAGCGAGGGGGACGCCGCGATCCTGCGGTTCCTCGCCGCCGCCGAGCTGCTCGAGACCGATCTGTGGACTCAGTACGAGGAGCTGGGCGGCCTTCAGGGAGGCAACCCGGCCTACACGGCGGCGCTGTCGAACATCGACGGCGACATGCCGGCCTACATCACCGGCAACACGCGCGACGAGCGCAGCCACGCGGCGTTCCTCAACGCCTACCTGTCGTCCCACGGAGCCCAGCCGGTCAACCTCGATCCGTTCCGGACGCTTCCCGGCAGCCAGGCCACCGGAGCTCACCGCAAGCAGCTGCGCCTGACGAACCTGCTCGCGGACAACGTCGACACGAGTTGGTATCTGCGCTACCGCTCGCCGATGAACCCGGACTTCGGCGCAACCTTCGGACAGCCGGTGACGATCGAGAACCAGCCGCTGGTGCCGCTCAGCGACACCGACACCCCGCCGAACATGAAGGCGCCGGTGCCGCCGGTCACCTCGCAACAGGAACGGATGCAGGCGATCGCCAACAGCGCCGCGTTCCACTTCGCGATGATCGAGCAGGGCGGGGCGAGCCTGTACACCACGCTCTCGATGCAGGTGACGAGCCTTGAGGTACTGCGGATCGTGACCAGCATCGGCGGCACGGAGGTCGACCACTTCGGCGTCTGGCAGGACACCGCCGCCAATTGCGTCGAGCCGCCGCTGGCGGGGGTCACCGACCCGGAGACCGGGACGAGCTTCCCGAACCTTGCGGCGAGCGGCGAGGACACGACACGGCCGAACAACATCTTCCCCAAGCCGTGTGAGTTCATCGACCCGCGGCTGCCGCACTGCTCGATCGTCCGGCCGACCAACCCGCAGAACGGCGGTGCGATGGCTGCGCTCGCGTTCCTGACCTCGACGGGCCTGTTCACCGGCCAGTCGCAGGCGTTCTTCACCGCGGCGCAGCAGCTCGCTCAGGCGGCCGACGCTGCCGTGCGGGGCGTCTGACGGCGGAAGTGCGCGAGGATCATCACGCTGACCAGTGCCACGTACACGCACCACACCGAGGTCAGCTCGTCGAACCGGACGAGTGCGGCCGCGATGACCCCGACGAGGCTCATCGCCCCGAACCACCGCAGGTGGCGGCGGGTTGAGATCAGCGCGGGGCCACAGGTGACAAGCACGTAGAGCGCCCCGATCAGCAGGTCGTCGGGCGTGTGCGTGGTGTAGTCGATGCAGCGAGCCTGCTGCTGGGCTCCCACCGGGTAGGCGGTGACCTGCCAGAGCAGATAGGAGCCCAGCAGCACGCCGGCGGCGACCAGCGGCCACATCCACCGCGCCCGCCGCCGGTCGGGCTCCAGCAAGGTGAAGCCGAGTGGCACCAGCGCCGGCAGGACGGCGTGGGCGAAGACGATGTAGGTCTGCTTCGCGGTATCACCCAGCCCCGGGGACACCTCACCGCGCAGGCCGAGCCAGACGAAGCCTTCGACCAGCTGGTGCAGCCCGAACAGCAGCGGTAGCGCGCCGACGATCAGCTCACGACGGGTTCGGACTCGGCGGAGCGTCTCCACGCCGACGAGCGTGATGACGGTGCCGGCGGTGAAGTCGGCCTGCGGCGAGAAGCACATCGCCTGCGACCCTAACGGGCGGTGGCGGGCGGGCGATCCGCCGATCAGGCGGCGCGGCGGCCGGTGCTCGCCGACCGAACGGGGCGCGCGCGCCAGTCCGTGACCGGCGCGGGGTCGTTCTCGCGGACCCTGGCGGCCTCGACGGAGGCGACGGTCGCCTGCAGCGCGGTGACGCATGCCGCGTCGAAGGCGGTGCCGCTCTCCTCGACCATCAGTGCCAGCGCTCGCTCGGCGGGCCAGGCATCCCGGTAGACGCGGTCGGCGGTCAGCGCGTCGTAGACGTCCGCGACCGTGAGGATGCGGATCTCGAGGTCCAGCTCGGCTGCCGGCGCCCGGTTCGGATAGCCCGCGCCGTCGATGCGCTCGTGATGGCTCTCGACCAGATCGAGCACGAGCGCGGGGAAGCCGCCGAGCTCGCTGAGGAGCGCGCGACCGTCGCTGGGATGACGCCGGATCGCGGCGAATTCCTCGTCGGTGAGCCGGCCCGGCTTCCCCAGGATCTCGTCGGGAACCCGGAGCTTGCCCATGTCGTGCAGCAGTCCGCCGAGCGCCAGCTGGCGCAGCCGGCCTTCGGGCAGTCCCAGCCGTTCGCCGATCTGCACGGCGAGGGTGGCGACGCGCCGAGTGTGGCCCTCGGTCGAGGGATCCTTCTCTCCCAGCCGGGTGAGCAACGCCCGCACCCGGCCGCCGAGGAACTCCTCCTCGTTGCGCACGAGCGCATCAGCGTGCAGGTCGCCGACCAGCGGTCGCGACGCGATGCCGTGACGCAGATCGAGCGCGGCCGGAATACCGATCATGCCGATTCCCGTGACCTCGAGGCCATGGGCAACCCACCAGGCCGCATCCATCATCGTGAAGTTGAGCAGTCCGTACTGAGCGCCGATCAGCCACACGACGCCGACCGCCACGACCAGATCGGCGCGCCGGCGGGTGAGCAGGAAGGTCCGGGACGCCCTCCAGGCGAGCAGGACGAGCGGCGGGGCGGTCGTGGCGAAGATGAGCTCCGCCGCCAGCGACGACGGCGTGGGCACGATCGGCAGGTGCGAGGCGAACACAAGCGCCGCGGCGCCGACGGCAGCCAGCGTTGCGACGACTGCGAACTCGAGTCTGAGCAGCTTCCGCACGTTCTGAGGCCGTCGCAGGGCCGGCAGCGCCGAGGCCGACAGGATCAGACCGCTGAACGGGAGATTCAGCGCGCCGAACACCTCGACGACGCCGTTGGTCCCGATCAGCGCGCCCGGCGTGGCGAGCGCGTGAACGATCAGCATCTCGGACATCACCGAGAAGGCGAGGCCGAGCATCAGCGCGCGGCCGTCGTTGCGCCTCGCGGCGGTCACCGACATCGTGAGCGCCGCGATGCCCGCGATCGCCCCGGCGACTCCGACCACGGTGAGGTGGAAGTCCGGCACGAACGTGACCATCCGCCGCCCCGCGGTCGCGAGCGCCGACGCGGGAACCAATCCGGACGCGAGCAGGACGGCGGCGATCGGCAGGCGAGACCGAAGCGGCGGCATGTTCGACTCATCGGCCGCCCGGGCCGGAGCACAAGGGCGAGTAGGCGAATGAACGATCCGCGTGTACCACTGAACTCCGCCTGCGGATAATGAGCGGGTGCGCAGAATCCTGACCGTCTGGCTGGCGGCGTCGGTCCTGATCGCCGGCGCGCTGACCGGATCGCCGGCCGGAGCCAGCACCGCGAGCGGCTCTGGAACCGCGAACCTCGGTCCCGCCGCCGGCCCGGTGCTCCCCGGCACGCACTGCCCGGCCTTCCCCGCCGACAACGTATGGAACACACCGATCACCGGGCTTCCGGTCGACTCCCACTCCGCGCAGTGGCTCCGGAGCATGGCGGCCGGCTCGACGTATCTGCATCCGGACTACGGTCCGGGCGGCGGCTCGCACCCCTACGGGATCCCGTGGGAGATCACGCCGCCCGATCCGAAGCTGGTGCGCGTGCGCTTCACCTACCCGGCCGAGAGCGACCGCGGCCCCTACCCGTTCTCGGCGAGCACGCCGATCGAGGGCGGGCGCGACGCCACCGGCGATCGCCACGCGATCATGGTCGACCCGGCGACCTGCCGGCTGTACGAGCTCTACGACGCCCACTACCGCGGGCACAACCGGTCGACGGCGGGCTCGGGGGCGATCTGGAACCTCCGCTCCAACGCGCTGCGTCCCGCCGGCTGGACCTCGGCGGATGCAGCGGGACTGCCGATCCTGCCGGGCCTCGTCAACTACGACGAGGTGGTCTCGGGGCGTATCGACCACGCGATCCGCATGACCGCCGAGACGACGGACACGCATTACGTGTGGCCGGCGCGACACGAGGCGGGCGCGGTGGGTAACTCGGCGTATCCGCCGATGGGCGCACGGTTCCGCCTGTCGGCGCGTTTCCACCTGCCGCGCTCCCGGTGCGCGCGAGCGTGCCAGGTCGTGATCCAGGCGATGCAGACCTACGGTCTGATCCTCGCCGACAACGGAAGCAACTGGTTCTTCGGGGGGACGGCCGACAACCGCTGGACCTACACGATGGTCGATCAGCTCAAGCAGATCCCGGCGCGGGCGTTCCAGGCGGTGGACGAGTCGTGTCTGATGCTGAGCGCCGCTTCGGGGCGGGCGCTGCAGCCGAGCTCTCGTGCGCGCGCACGCGGGTGCGGGAGCTGACGGACGTCTGTGCAGCGGAATGAGAGGATGTGGCCTGGTGGCGAACTTCGCGCTGACGCTTGTGCACGGACCCGGCTGGGACGCCTCGCGCCCGATCCGCGAGCAGCGAGGATGGGACGAGCACGCTGCGTTCATGGACGGTCTGGTCAGGGATGGGTTCATCCTGCTCGGCGGCCCGCTCGGCAGCGGTGAGCGAACGCTTCACGTCGTCGAGGCGGCCGACGAGGACCAGATCCGCCGGCGAGTCGCCGACGACCCGTGGGCGAAGGCCGAGATGCTCCGAGTGGGGTCGATCGAGCCGTGGGCGCTGTGGCTCGACTCCCGGCTACACCCCGGGAGCTGAGCTCGATCGCAGACGGGCGGGCATCTGTTCCGAGCCGCTCAGCGATGACACGTCAGTAGGCGATGTGCATGATGAGGCCGCCGCCGGCGCGGCCGGGAAGCGGGCAGCGATGTGTTCCAGCCGCTCGGCGTGGCCCTGTGGTGAGCGCTTGGGGGCCAGCACGTCGCGCGAACGCGGGATGTGCAAGGTCACGCGGGTGACGCTGTCCGACCTCTCCTCGGGCACCGGCACGACCGCGTAGCCGCTTGCCGAGCGGGCGGCGCGCAGGCCGCCGCTCGCTCACCTGGTCATCGCGACCGGTCCGCCACGGGCTGCGCGGCCGCCTCGACGAGCGGCCCGTAGACCTCCGGACGACGGGTCGCGATGAGGCCGAACCCGAGCCAGTCGCGACGCTGGTCGAGATCAAGCTCGGCGACCAGGACTGCCGGCCGGTCCCGGGAGGCGCGGGCGATCACGCGGCCGTAGGGGTCGGAGATGAACGAGGACCCGTAAAACGTCGTCCCGTGCTCGGTCCCGATGCGGTTGACGGCCACCATGAACGTCGCGTTGGCGAGACCGTTGGCCGAGATCATCTGCTCCCACATCGGCTGGGAGTCAAACTCGGGCGTGCCGGGCTCTGAGCCGATCGCCGTCGGGTAGACCAGCAGGTCCGCGCCTGACAGCGAGTATGCGCGCGCCAGTTCCGGGAACCACTGGTCCCAGCACGTCGGGAAGCCGACCCGGGCGCTCCCCACCTCGACCACCGGAAAGCCGGTGTCGCCCGGTGCGAAGCAGAGGTGCTCGAGGTAGCCGGGGAAGGCGGGGATGTGGAGTTTGCGGGTGCGCGCCAGCAGCCGGCCGTCGGGCGCGACGCAGATCGCCGTGTTGAAGCCGCTGCCGGTATCCGACCGCTCGTAGAGCGAGGCGTGGACCGCGGCGCCCGACTCTGCGGCGAGCCGCCGGGCCAGCTCAGTGGTCGGCCCGTCTGGGATCGACTCCCGGTATCGCGCCGAGGCGGCGGCGAGCTGCTCGCTGACCGCGAAGTAGGGGCTGAGTGTGAGCTCCTGCAGGCACACGAGCTCCGCGCCGTGCTCGGCGGCGAGCTGCACGCCCTCGGCGAGCTGCGCGGCATGAGCCTCACCGTCCGGGTCCCAGGCGCACTGCACCGCGCCGACGACGAGCGGCCGGCGCTCCGGTGGCCGGTGTCGCATCGGCGAGCCCAGCTCCGAGCTCGCGCCGGTCACGAGCTCAAAGCTCATCGGACGATCATCTGCTGGGTGATGCAGTGGACGCCGCCACCGCCGAGGGCGATGCACTGCGCCGGGACCGGAACGATCTCGCGCTCGGGAAAAGCGTCGTCGATGATCTCCAGCGCCGCACGATCCATCGCCGTCGAGGCGACGGGGACGATCACGGCGTCGTTCGCCACGTAGAGGTTCACGTAGCTCACGGAGGTGCGGTGACCGCCGAGCTCACCGTACGGGTACAGCGGCAGCTCGATGATCTCGAGCAGGCGACCACGCGCATCACGCGCGGCCTCCAGCACCGCGCGGTTGGCGCGCATCCGGGCGAAGTCAGGGTGCGCGGGATCCTCGCACGACTGGACCAGGACGACGCCCGGCCGCACGAACGTACAGACCCCATCGACGTGTCCGTCGGTGTGCGCGTCGTCTGCGTGGCCGAACGGCAGCCAGACGATCTGGACGGCGCCGAGCGTACGGCGAAGCTCGGCCTCGATCTCGTCGCGGCCGAGTCGCGAGTTGCGGTTCGGGTTGAGCAGGCACTGCTCGGTCGTGATCAGAGTGCCGTCGCCGTCGACGGTGATCGAGCCCCCCTCCAGCACCAGCTCGCTCGCCACGAGCGGGACATCCAGATGATCGAGCAGTCGCGCTCCGAGCCGCGCGTCCTGATCCCAGGGAGAGAACCGCTCACCCCATGAGTTGAACCGGAAGTCAACCGCGGCGCGCCCGCCGTCGGCCCCGCGGACGAAGATCGGCCCGGAGTCCCGCAGCCAGGAGTCGTCGAGCGGCAGCTCGATCAGCTCGACCCCGGTGCCGAGGAGCCGCCGGGCGCGCGCCCCCGTCCCGGGAGCAACGACCATCCGCACAGGCTCGTGGTCGGCGATCGCGTTGGCGACGCCCGCGTACTCGTGCTCGGCGACCTCGAGCATCCCCTGCCACAGTTCGCGCCTCGTCGGCCACGCCATCAGGCAGGCCTCATGGGCATCCCACTCCGCCGGCATCCGCCAGCCCTCGGCCACAGCGGTTCCCGCCGGCTCGCTCGTGCTCACGTTGATCGTGTCCATGGGCAGGCACCGTACTACTGACTGAGAATTCAGTCAAGAAGTGGCGATCGGTAGTCTCCGCGCCGATGCCGTCTCGACAGGTCGCGATCCTTGAGGCCGCCGCGCGGCTCATCGCCCGGCGGGGCGTGCGCGGTCTGCGGATGGAGGAGCTCGCCGCCGAGGCGGGCGTCTCCGGCGGGCTGCTCTACTACCACTTCACCGACCGCGCAACGCTGCTGCGGCGCACGTTGGAATTCATCAACGAGCGGGCCGGCGCCTACACCGAGGAGCACATCCCGGACGGCGCCTCGTCGCGCTCGCGGCTGGAGCACAAGCTGCTGCTGGAGGTGCAGGATGCTCCGGTGGTGATGGAGAACTCCGCGGCCTGGGGCGAGCTTCGGGCATCGGCGCTGTTCGAGCCCGAGCTGCGCGAGACGCTGCAGCGGTCGACCGAGGAGTGGAACGAGGAGGTTGCGGAACTGATCGACGCGATCCGCGACGCGCAGGGGCTCTCGCCCGATCCCAGCTCCGCCGACTCGGCTGTCAGGCTCACCGCGCTCGTCGAGGGGCTGAGCCAGCGCTGGCTGAGTGACTCGATCGACATCGCACAGGCGCAGCGGCTGCTGCGCGAGGCGGTCGCCCTCGAGCTCTCCCAGCTCGGCGTCGGTCCGACGGCCGCCGGCTCCTCGCCGCGACGGCCCTGACCGGACCTTCAGTCATGAACCGCCGCCGCGGCGCTCGTCTGCGCTACTCGTCGGTGCTGGACTTGACCAACGGGACCTTCGGCCCGGTGACCTTGTTCACGCGCCGCTTGATGATCTGGTAGGCGTAGGGAGGCCAGAACTCGGCCAGGCCCGGCGCGCCGTCGTGGCACTGGACGTTGGCGGTGAAGCCGACATTGGCGAACCACAGCAGCCCGTCGACGTACTTGTAGCCGGTGTTCCAGCTCAGCGGGCCGAGGCCGAGACCCGGTGGGTTGCACAGATCCTCGACGCCCTGCGTCATCGGGTGGGGATTGAGGTGAGGGCCGCGGCCGGCGGAGCCGCTCTGCACGACGAAGTGCGCGCCGTGCAGGTACCGCGAGATCTGCTGGCCGAAGTGCATCTCGGTCGTCAGCCACTCGTGATGGGTGCTGTTGACGAAGAACCCCTGCGCCTGGGCGACGTCCGCGGCCTTGAGCATCTGCGCGTACCGCTTCGGAGTGATGAGGGTGTCCGAGGCGCCCGCGTCGATGTAGACCACGACGTGCGGGTCCTGCTCCAGGGCCTTCACCGCGTAGGCGATCTCGGCCTCGCGCACCTTGCGCTGCGCGGCGCTGATCCGGGGCATCGTGATCAGCGCGTCCTCCTCGAGGTAGATCACCGCCCGGTAGTTGCCGAGGCCGTGGGCGAACTGCGTGATCCAGTGCTCGTAGCGGCTCTTGATCTTGCTCGGCGCGACGTTGCTGTGCACGAGGTTGTACATGGTGAGCTGCACCGTCGTCCCGGGCTGGCTCTGCTGGGCGTCGGCCATCCACTTCTCGACCGTGGTCGCAATCGAGGCGATCGGCTGGTTCCACATCCAGAACCGCCAGGAGCCCGAGCCCGGCGTGTCGGCGAGGACGTCGAATGCCTTGGACCATGCCGGGTTGGACGATTGATAGCGCCGCGCCGCCTGGCCGGCGATCGACGTCTTGCCGAACACGTACCAGTCGACGTACTGCAGCGGGTCGCCGTCGGTCGGCTGCTGGTAGCCGAGGATGTTGGCCGGATCGCGGACTGCCAGCGGGTCGTTCTGCAGCAGCGTGATCACCTGGTTGGGGGTTTTGGCGACGCCGTTCTCGCCGCAGCCATACATGTAGGCGCGGGCGTACTTGGCCGGACCGTTGATGCCCTGGTCGTTGATGGGGAGGTAGACCGTGGCGCTCGACTGGCCGGCGGCGAAGTCGACGTGCGTGTTGCCGATCTTGGTGAAGTTGGAGCCGGCCTCGTCGGTCTTGTTGGTGACGCCCCAGCAGATCGTGCCCGGCTGGCCGGCGTCGTCGCGGTCGATCACGATCGGGTAGTTGCCGACGTTCTCGCTGGCCTGAAAGCCGTCGGTGTTGGCGAACCAGTAGTGCACGGCGCCGGCGGCATGCGCCGTCGAGACGGACGGAGCCACCGCGACGGCCCGCGCCTGCGCGCGGCCGGCGAACAGGCAGACGCCGAGGGCGGCGATCAGCAGGGAGACGCTGAGGGAGCGACGGGGGATCAGACGGTACAGGGGTGTCACGGGGGGCATACCTCGATCGAGAGAGACGAAGCTTCGGTCTTTCCATCGGCAGCAGCGCGCGAATCGTGAGCCATCCCGGACGGAATCGGCCGAACGCCGACATCGCTCGCCTGGTGTTCAGCCGGCGTGGCCGCGCATGCTGAACTGGTACAGCGAGTAGCCGGCGGCCCCACAGACGGCGGCGACCGTCCAGAACCGCATCGTGATCTTGGTCTCCGACCAGGCCTCGATCTCGAAGTGGTGGTGGATCGGAGTCATCTTGAACACGCGGCGACCGAACCGCTTGAACGAGAAGACCTGGATCATCACGCTGAGCGTCTCGAGCACGAAGATTCCGCCGATCAGGATGAGTAGCAGCTCAGTGCCGGTCATCACCGCCAGCGCCGCGATCCCGCCCCCGAGCCCGAGCGACCCGGTGTCGCCCATGAACACGCTCGCGGGGAAGCAGTTGAACCACACGAATCCCACGCAGGCGCCGCACAGGCAGCCGGCGGCGATCTCCAGGTCGTGCGCGCCGGGCGTGATGAAGGTGATTCCGACATATGCGAGGAAGGTGATCGCGCAGCAGCCGCCGAGCAGCCCGTCGACCCCGTCGGTGAGGTTGACGCCGTTCGTCGTCCCCGCGACCACGAGATAGATGAGGACCACGAAGAACGGCCCGAAGTCGATGTGCGCGTTGAACGGCGTCAGCGGGACCGAGGTCGAAACGTGCGCCCACCGGGTCGCGATCAGCCACAGGACGATCGAGATCACCGCCATGCCGAGCATCTTGGTGCGACCGCGGACGCCGAGCGAGCGCCGCCGGCTGAGCTTCGCGTAGTCGTCGCAGAAGCCGAGCAGCGCGCCGCCGAGCACGGTCACGAACACGCCGAGCGACGCTGGATCTCGGGTCGACAGACACAGGTAGGGGACGGCGTACGCCAGCACCACGATCGCTCCCCCCATCGTCGGGGTGCCCGCCTTGGCCAGATGCTGGACGAGCTCCTCGCGGATGTGCTGACCGATCGACCGGTTGCGCAGCAACTCGATGAACTTTGGCGAGATGAACAGGCAGATCAGCAGCGACGCGGAGGATGCGATCAGCACGCCCCCGGCCTGAGGGGAGGTGATCGGATGGGGGGAAACAGCGGCGATCATCACAACCCGCGCGCGACGAATATACGGTCCCGGCCCCGGGGGCGAGTCGCTGCGGCCGCGGTTGCACGCTTCGCGGGGTGGGCGGTGTGGTCGGTTTCATTGTGGAGCTCGGTGAAAGCGACCACGGGGGAGCGTTCGGGAGACAGCGCACCGGTCGCCCGCCGTCCAGCGTCGCCGGGGGCGCGGTTCCGGGTTCGGCGGTTGGTTGAATGGCCTTCCATGTCCTACAGTCCGCGCCGCCGATCGAAGTCCCTGCCAGGCCTGCTTCCCGAGGCGGCGCCCGGCGAGGTGCTCGTGTGGACAGACGGCGCGTGCGCGCGGAACCCCGGCCCGGGCGGTTGGGCCGCGCTCGTCTGCTGGGAGGATGGGGTCGTCGAGGAGCACAGCGGCGGGTTGCCGCATACGACGAACAACATCATGGAGATGACCGCCGCGCTCGAGGGGCTGCGCGCGCTGCCCGCGGGGTCACGCGCCTGCGTCGTCACCGACTCGCGGTATCTGCACGACGGCATGACCTCGTGGATGGCCGGCTGGAAGCGCAGGGGCTGGAAGACCGCTGCCGGTGACCCGGTGAAGAACAAGGAGATCTGGATCCAGCTGGAGGCCGCGGCCTCGGATCACGAGGTGATCCGCTGGCACTGGATCAAGGGCCACGTCGGCCACGCGCTCAATGAGCGGGCCGACGTGCTGGCCGTCGCCGCCACGCAGGCTGCCGCACGGGGCGCGACGAGTCGGCCCGCTCCCGTGCGGTAGGTACGCCTTCCGGGCCGGACGCTCAGCTCAGCGCGGCATCGAGCGCGCCGACCAGGGTCGGGACGTGCTCGGGCCTGAGCGCCAGTGGCGGCCGCACCTTGAGGATGTTGCCGTGGGGCCCGGTGGTGCCCACCAGCACGCCCGCGTCCTTCATCGCCTCCCGAACGTTCCGCGCCCGTGGCGCGTCGGGCTCCCGCGTCTCAGGATCCGAGACGAGCTCGACCCCCCAGGCCAGACCGACCCCGCGTACGTCGCCGATGCTCGGGTGCCGCGCCGCGACCGCCGCGAGCTCGGAGCCGAGCAGCCGGCCGGTGTGCCGCACTCGCGCGAGGACGCGCTCGTCCTGCATCACGTCGAGCACCGCCAGCGCCGCGGCCGCACTCACCGGGTTGCCACCGAACGTGCTGAACAGCGTCGTCTCGTCGGCGATCGCGGCGACGATCTCCCGCCGGGTGATGACCGCCGCGACCGGGTGGCCGTTGCCCATCGGCTTGCCGAGGGTGACAAAGTCCGGGACGATGCCGAAGCGCTCGAACGCCCACATGGCGTCGCCGGTGCGACCGTGGCCGGATTGGACCTCGTCGGCGATCCACAGCCCGCCGGCGTCTCGGGTCAGCCGGACCAGTTCCTGGACGTAGGCCGGGTCGAGGTCGGCGACACCGTCGCTCATGACCAGGCCGTCGAGGATCGTCGCGGCGGGCGACAGGCCGCGCGCGGTGATCCGGCCGATCGCGGACTCCAGCGCGGCCCCATCGAGGTTCTGCTGCCGGTAGGTATCCCGCACGGCGAAGGTCTCCACATGCGCGGGCTTGACCCCGTCGAGCCAGGCCTCCGGCGACAGCGCGGCGACCGCCTCCGTGATCCCGTGGTACGCGTTGGCCGTGCACAGCCCGCCGTGGTTCCCAGTGGCGGCGACCGCGAGCCGCCACGCCCAGTCGTTCGCCTCCGAGCCCGAGTTGACGAGCAGCACCGTGTCGAGGCCGGGGGGGCAGGTGGCCGCGAGGCGCTCGGCGAGCGCGATCGCCGCGGGGTGCAGGTATCGGGTGTGGGTGTTGATGGTCCGCGCCTGGCGCGCGATTGCGGCCGTCACTCGTGGGTGACCGTGGCCGACGACCGGCACGTTGTTGTACCCGTCGAGGTAGCGCCGCCCATCCGTGGTGGTGATCCATACGCCGGAGGCCGAGGCGACCTCGATCGGCTCCTCGTAGAACAACGGATCCATCGCGGGTCCGAATGCGGCGTCGCGGCGCGCTTGGAGCGACCGGTCCGGCACGGGCGAGGCGGTGACCCCGCCGACCTGGCGGGTCATCTCCTCCACGCCGAGCTCCTGCAGCAGTGCGAGATCGAAGAGGCACTCCTCGTTGGCACGCTCCGCGAACTCCGCCTCCTCGAGGCCCTGCGCGACGCGCCAGGAGCTGATGGCGATCGTCACGGCGCTGCGCGCCGCCCACCCGAGCGCCGCGAGCTGACGGTCCTGGTCCTCGAGCGGCACCTCGCGCTCGTATCCGTCGAGCACCAGCCGGGAGACCCGCAGCCGGTCCTCGGCCGGCCGACCGGGCACCAGCGAACAGAGCACCGACGCGAGGTCGGCGACGAGCGCAGTGTGGCTCATGTCGCCGAAGTCGATGATGCCCGAGATGAACCCGTCCTCGTCGAGGAGGACGTTGTCGGGAGTGAGGTCGGTGTGCAGCACCTGGGCTCGCAACCGCGGCCACACGGGCACCGCGTGCCGCTCGAAGTCGTCGAGCGTGCGCTCGACGAGGCGGCGTGCGTCGGGGTCGCGGATGTCGTCGAGCATCGAGCGGCAGCGCAACGCGTGCTGCACGTCCCACAGCATCACCCGGTGTGCCTTGGGGTGAGCGAAGCCGCGCAGCGCCCGGCCGAGACGCGCCGAGGTCCCGCCCCACGCGACCAGCGCGTCATCCGACAGCGCCACGGTGTCGATGTGACTATGGCCCGGCAGCAGGGAATAGAGCCGGACCCAGTGCGAGTCATCGCGCGTCCACGTGGCGCGCAGCGCGGCCGGCTCGTCGCCCAGGTGGGCGGGGCCGGCGCCTGCGCCCTCGCGCGTCCGCCAGGGCAGCGCGACCACGAGCTCCGGGTCGACCGCCGCCACGTGAAGCGCCGCCGCCGCCTCCATGTCAAGCACGTCCGGGTCCTCGTGGGCGTTTGAGACCTTGAGGACGGCGGTCGCTGCGCCGTCCGCGTCCTGCAGCGCGAACGTGCGATCACGCTCAGAGCCGAGGTCGCGGGCGGTCTGCGCGGGGACGCCGAACAGCTCCGCCGCCAATGCCACCGCCTCGGTGGTCTCAAGGGTCGGGCGGGCGCCCGTCAGAACGCGATCCATGGCGCGCACCCTACCTGTCGATCCTCGCCGTTCGCGGTGTGCCGCACCGGCGGCGGGGTCAGCCGAGCCGCTCGGCCAGTTCGACGATGACACCCGCGGGACCGCGGACGTAGCAGAGCCGATACACGTCCTCGTACTGGCCGACCTCGCCGATGAGCTCTCCGCCGCAGCCGCGCAGACGGGCGAGCACCGCGTCGATGCCGTCGACGGCGAACGACACGTGGCGTAGCCCGGTCACGTTCGCCGGGGCGTGGTCGTCGCCGCTGATCGCCGTCGGGGATTCGAACTGAGCGAGCTCGACCGCGTCGCGCCCATCGGGGGTTCCGAGCAGCACGATCTGTGCGCGGAGGCCCTCGAGCCCGACGATCCGTTCCGCCCATTCGCCGTCCACCGACCCCTCGCCCTGAACCGACAACCCGAGCGCGAGAAAGAACGCCACCGCCGCCGACAGGTCCTCGACGACGATCCCAACGTGGTCCATCCGTTGAACGGTCACGTTCCCGATGCTACGGGCGCCTCCGATCGCGGGAAGTGGCAGGCCACCTCGTGAGCGCTGCCGACGGCCTCGAGCACCGGCTCCTTCTCGGCACAGATGCTCTGCGCGGCGGGGCAGCGCGTGCGGAACCGGCACCCGCTCGGAGGGTTGCGCGGGTCGGGCAGTTCGCCCTTCATGGCCACGCGCTGCCGACGCCTGAGGGTCGGATCGGGCTCGGGGATCGCGTCGATCAGGCCGGCGGTGTAGTGGTGCGCCGGGCGCCGATAGATGTCCTCGCCCCCTCCGACCTCGACGAGCTTGCCCATGTACATCACGCCGATTCGGTCGGCCATGTATTTCACCACGGCGAGGTCGTGGGAGATGACGACGTAGGTGAGTCCGTGGAGCGCCTGCAGCCGCTTCATCAGGTTGAGCACCTGCGAGCGGATGGAGACGTCCAGCGCGCTCACCGGCTCGTCGGCCACGATCACCTCGGGGTTGAGCGTGAGCGCGCGGGCGAGGCCGAGGCGCTGGCGTTGTCCTCCGGAGAACTCGTGCGGGAAGCGCTCGGTGGCGTCCGGCGGCAGTCCCACCTCACTGAGCAGCTGTTTGACCACCTCGTCCTGCTCCTTGCGCGTCCCGATCCGCTGGGCTCGCATCGGCTCGCGCAGGGCGGCGCCGATCCGCAGCCGCGGGTCGAGTGAGGTCACCGGGTCCTGGAACATCATCTGAACGTTCTTGCGGAAGGTCCGCAGCTCGCTGCCGCCGAGCTTCGTCATGTCGACGCCGTGCACGGTGGTGCGGCCGGAGTCGGGCCGCTCCAGGGCGATGATCACCTTGCCGAGCGTCGTCTTGCCGCACCCGGACTCTCCCACGAGCCCGAACGTCTGGCCGCGGGCCACCGTGAACGAGATCCCGCTCACCGCCTTGACCGTGTCGATCGTCCGCTTCAGGACCCCGCCCTTGACCGGGTACTCGCACACCACCTCCTCGACGACCAGCGCATCCCGACCGTTCCGGCTCAGCTCGGGCGGCGTCGCGGCCGCCTCGGCGCCGAGGGCCGGCAGCGCCGCGCTCGGCACGGGCACGGGCACGGCCGGCAGCGGCGGCGCCGACAGCGGCCCGGGCAGCGGCGGCGCGTCCTGCCCGGGGGTGGGGGCCACGTCGGCGGCCACGGTCGTGCCCGCCGCGGTCACCGCGACCCTGGCCCGGTCCAGCGGTCCGTCCACTGGGTGCCAGCAGGCGAACAGATGGTCCGCGTCCCCCGCCAGCGGCGGTTCCGCATCCCGGCATTGATCCGTGGCGCGGGCGCACCGGGGGGCGAAGCGGCACCCGCTCGGAGGTGAGGTCAGATCCGGGGGGAGCCCCGGGATGCTGAACAGCGGCTGCTCACGTGGCTGGGTGAGCAGCGGGATCGCACCGAGCAGCGCCTGGGTGTACGGGTGATGCATGTGCGCGAAGAGCTGGTCGGTGGGGGCGCTCTCGACCATCCGGCCGGCGTACATCACGTTGACCCGGTCGGCACGACCTGCGACCACGCCCATGTCGTGGGTGACGAGCAGGACCGCCATCCCGAGCCGCTCCTTGAGCCCGTCGAGCAGCCCCAGGATCTCGGCCTGGATGGTGACGTCCAGAGCCGTCGTCGGCTCGTCCGCCAGCAGGACCTTCGGCTCGCACGACAGCGCCATCGCGATCATGATCCGCTGGCGCTGACCGCCCGAGAACTGGTGGGGGTAGTCATTCAGACGGTCCTGCGGCCGGGGCATGCCGACGATCCCGAGCAGTTCGGTGGCGCGCGTGCGGGCGGCCGCCCTGGACATCGAGCGGTGGCGGCGCAGCGGCTCGGCGATCTGGTCGCCCACCGACATCGTGGGGTTCAAGGAGGTGAGCGAGTCCTGGAAGATCATCGCGACCTCGTTGCCCCTGAGCTCGCGCATCTTCGCGTCGCTGAGCCCGACCAGGTCCTCGCCGTCCAGCTGGATCGTGCCCTGGACGATGCGTCCGCCGGCCGGCAGCAGCTGCATGACCGACAGGCCGAGCATCGACTTGCCACAGCCGGACTCGCCGACGAGGCCGAGCGTCTCGCCCGGGTCGATCGACAGGCTCACGTCTCCGACCGCGTGCACGACCGTGCGCGCGAGCTGGATGTCCGTCGACAGACCGTCGACCTTCAACGCCGGCGTCGGGCTCATCGGCTGCGAAGCCTCACTTCCACCACGTCTCGCAGCGCATCGCCGAGCAGATTGAACGCGACCACGGTCACCACGATGCAGATGCCTGCGGGGTAGATCAGCCACCAGTATCCGTCGGCGATGTAGTTGAGGCCGTCGGTCAGCATCCCGCCCCAGTTGGCGGCGGGAGGCGGCGGGCCGAGCCCGAGGAAGCTCAGCGCGGCGAGCAGCAGGATCGCGTTGGCGACCTCGAACGTCGCCTGCACGACGACCGTCCCGACGACGTTGCGCACGATGTGCTCGTAGAGGATCCGCCAGCGGCGCTGGCCGAAGCTCTCGGCGGCGCGAACGTAGTCGAGGCGGCGGATCACCAGCACCTCGCCACGCACCAGCCGAGCGGTCGTCAACCATGACAACAAGCCGAGGACGAGGATCACGGTCCCGGTGCTCGGAGTGACGATCGTGGCGATCAGCAGCACGAGCAGGAGTACCGGGATCGCCACGAGCGCGTCGACGAGGCGCATCAGCACGGCGTCGAGCCAGCCGCCGGTGAATCCCGCGAGTGCCCCGATGAACGTCCCGATGAACGCCGCGATCACGGCGGCCGCGACGCCGACCTCCAGCGAGGAGCGTCCCGCGAACATCAACCGGCCGAGCACGTCATAGCCGACCGAGTCGGTGCCGAGAGGGTGCCCGCCTCCCGGCGCGAGGGTGATCGCCAGGACGTTGGTCTGGACCTGGTTGGTCTTGTAGACGAGCGGTCCGACGAAACTGAACAGGATCATCACGATGATGATCAACAGGCCGAGCACGCCCATCTTCTGGCCCAGGAAGTCACGCAGCAGCAGCCAGCGGCGCACCGCGCGGTCGCTCGCCACGTTGCGGGCCTCCGCGACCGGTGCGAGCGGCGCGTCGGCGCCGTCGGGGACTCGGACGCTCATGAGTACTGGATGCGGGGATCGGCAGCCGCGTAGGCGATGTCAGCCAGCAGGTTGCCGACGACGGTCGCCACGCCGACGACGACGGTGAACCCCATCAGCACCGGGTAGTCACGCGCCCCAGCCGCAGTCCAGAACAGCCAGCCCATCCCTGGGTAGTTGTAGAGCGCCTCGACCACGATCGCGCCGCCGAGGACGATCGGCAGGCTCAGGCCGATCAGGGTGATGATCGGCAGCATGCTGTTGCGCAGCAGATGCCGGAGCACGACCCGCCGCGGCGCGAGGCCCTTCGCGCGCGCGGTCCGGATGTAGTCCTGCAGCAGGTTGTCGATCACCGAGGAGCGGATGAAGCGGCTGAACTGTGCGACGGTGACGATCGTCAGCGTCGCGACGGGCAGCACGAGCGCCTTGGGCTGCTGCAGCACCGTCGAGATGGTGGCTCCCTGTGGCGCCTCGGGCGGCAGCCAGCGAAGTGAGTTGGAGAAGATCACCACCAGCAGCATCCCCACCCAGAACGTCGGCATCGAGTAGCCGACGAAGGCCGCGGCGGTGAAGCCATGGTCGATGAGCTTGTTGCGGCGCAGACCCTGCACCACGCCGACCGGGATCGCGATCAGCAGGGCGATCACGTAGGAGAGCCCGACGAGCAGCGCAGTCTTGGGGAGATCCTGACCGAGCAGCGCGCCGACGGACTGGTCGAAGTGGTACGAGAACCCGAGGTTGCCGTGCAGCAGCCGGCCGATGTAGTCGACGTACTGGGTGGGCAGCGCGCGGTTGTAGCCCTGCGAGGCGTTGAAGTTGGCGATCGCGGTCGGGGTGGCCCGCGCGCCCAGGATCGCCCGTGCCGGGCTGCCCGGGAGGAAGTGCAGGATGCCGAACACGACCATCGTGACCAGCACCAGCACGACCAGCGACTGCAGGACGCGTCTGACTAGATAGGCCGCCATCGCTCACTTCCGAGGCGTGCCGCCAACGCTATTTCTTGACGAACCACGTCTGCGGATAGATATGACCTGTCGAGTCCTGGGCGCTGACGCCGCCGACCTTTGAGGTGATCGCCGAGATCTGGTACGCGCTGTTGGGGAACCAGAGCACCGGCACCTGCTTGGCCAGGAACAGCTGGTACTTGTAGAGCGGCTGCAGCGAGTTCGACGTGCTCGTGATGATCGATTTGATCCCCGCGTCGACCTGCGAGTTGCAGTAGTTGCCACCGTTTGTGGCGCCTCCGCAGCCGAACAGGCTGTCGCCGTCCGGGTAGTAGATCGGCACATAGGTGTAGACGGGCGATGAGAGGAGGCTGAGCGCCGTCGAGCTTGCCGGGCAGGTCTTGGTCGTCTTGCCGATGCAGTCATAGGCCGCCGACAGGACCGTGTTCTCCGGCGACTCCTGGAGGGTGACGTCGATGCCGGCCTGCCGGAACGCGGACTGGGTGGCCTGGATCTCTGACTGGAGCGCCGGGAACCCGTTCGAGAACATCAGCGGCATGCTGAGGCTGGCGCCGGACGCGATCCCCGCGCCGCACTCGCCGGCGCCGGACCCCGGCTTCGTGCACTTCGCCGCGCCGGAGCTCGGGATGCTCCAGCCGTGCGAGGTCAGCAGCTGCTTGGCCGCGGTCACGCTGTACGGGAACGGATTCGTGTTGGCGGCCGGGTTCAGGAAGCTGGTCTTCGGGAATGTCGGCACCGGGCCGTAGGTCGGCGTCCCGTATCCCTTCAGCACGTCCTTGATGTACGTCGGCTGGTCGATGAGGTGCTGCATCGCCTGGCGGATGTAGAGCTGGTTCAGCAGCGGCGCGTACTTCGGGTTTGAGAAGTTGATCCCGACGAACGTCATTCCCCACTCGTACCAGGGGTCGACGTTGATGCCGCGGCTCTTCAGTCCGCCGATCGCCCCGATGTCGGTGGTCGGTACGTATCCGTAGTCGACGGTCCCGCCCTGGAGTGCGTTGAACTCCGCCGCCGCGCTGGTGAACGGCAGCTCCTCGAACGACTTCAGGTGGGCCTTGTCAGGGCCGGAGTATCTGGCGTTGGCGACCATCGTCGTCTGACCGGTGGTCTGGAAGCCCGTGTTCGGCTTCAATCGCCACGGGCCGTCGACGACCTGCCAGATCGGGTTGGTGTCCCAGGTCGAGAGCGAGAGCGATGCCTTGTTGAGGTAGGCGTAGACCTTCTTGGCGCCCGCCGGCGTGTTGTCGTAGTTGCCGACCTTGCCCGAGGCGGACTCCTTGTCCCAGACGTGCTGCGGGATCGGGTTCAGCAGGGCGAGTCCGTTGTAGAGCAGGTACGTCGGGTTGTAGGCGACGTTGAGCTTCATCACGAACGTGTACTTCGACGGTGCCGAGACCGATGCGATGTGGTCGAGGAACCCTCCCGGCACGTAGCCGGCGTAGTTGTTCTTCTCGACGATCAGCAGATGCATCCAGAACGTGAGATCTCTTGCGGTGACCGGCGTGCCGTCAGACCAGTTCCAGTGCTTGAGCTTCATCGTGACCGTCTTGCCGCCGTCTGAGTACGCCGGCGGCGCGGCCATGCTGTACGGGTAGTTGATCGTCGCGGCCGAGCTGTCGGGATGGCCGAACCAGTACAGCGGCCGCCACATCAGCGGCTGCAGGTAGGTGATATTGGCGTTCTGCGAGTTCGCGCCGTCGTACAGCGGGAAGATGTACGTCGGAGGGGTGCCGGGTTGCTCGGCGAAGGTCAGCTCGCCGCCGCTCGTGGGCGTGCCCTGTGCGGTGGTGTGCGTTGTCGAGTTGTTGGGGCCGTTACCGGTGTTGCCGCCACCGCCGCTGCCACCACACGCCGAGAGCGTCGCCGCGAGTGCGATCGTGACTGCGAGACCGACCATCAAGCGCTGCATCACGCCGCTGCCCTCCCCAGGGTCTGAGTGTGCATCTCGGGCCAGCGTATTCGCGCGATCTGCCGCTGTCGTGGTCGAATCGGACGATCTTCCCCGCGCCGGTTGGTGCGATCGGCCAAGGCTCAGAAGAAGGTGAGGACCCCGTCGCGGACGTCGAAGCGCTCGTCGATCAGGGGGATGAAGCGGAACTTGTCAAAGGCCGTGCACGGATGCGACAGATCGAGCGCGACGATGTCGCCCGCGCGCAGGTCGCAACCGGGGTCGACACGGATGAACAGGTGCTGGTCCATGACCCGATAGGTCTGCGCGATCGATGGCTCGCCGACCGGGACTCCGTCGCGAAAGCATGATCTGAGCGCGGGCAGGTCGCGGTCCACCGGTGCGTCGCGCAACCCCGCCCCCACGATGACAACGTCAGGCTCCGGGCGCGAGAGCACGCTCGCCCACAGGGTGAGGGCGTTGTGCAGCCGCAGGCTCTCCCCCGCCTCACGGCGGCCGGCGAGCGCCGAGACACGTTCGTACGCGCCGCTGTCGTGCGACACGTAGCAGCCGCTGCGGAGGACGAGGCTCACCGGCTGCGCCACCTCGGGCCAATGGCGCAGCGCCGCGATGACCCGGTCGAAGTACATCGATCCGCCGGCGGTCACGATCACCTCATCCCGCTCGACCAGGCCACGCGTGGCCAGCGAGATCACGGTCTCACGGACCGAGCCCAGCAGATCGTCGATGCGGGCCAGCCCCTCCTGGTTCGCCTCCGAGGCGTAGGTGCCCTCGAACGCTTCGACGCCGGCGAGCTCCAGGTGGCGCGCGCTGTGCACCGCTTCAGCCACCTCACGCGCCGCGTCACTCGACCTGACTCCGGCGCGGCCGCCATCGCGCCCCACCTCGACGAGGACCGACAGCCGCCGCGCAGGCGCACACTCGGCGAGGATTGCGTCCATCCGGCGCGCGGCACCGGCGTCGTCGACCAGGCAGAGGAACTCGAACCCGGGCTCAAGCTCGCCGGCCAGCCAGTGCAGCGCCGGGCGGTCGACCAACTCGTTGGCCAGGATCACGCGACCGACCCCATGGCGGCGCATGATCGCGACCTGGGTGGGAGTCGCCGCGGTCATCGCCCAGGCACCGGCGGCGAGCTGCGCCGCGAACAGCTGCGGTGACATCGTGGTCTTGCCGTGGGGAGCAAGCCTCACCCCGTGCCGATCGCAGTAGCGCTGCATCGTTGCGATGTTGTGCTCGACCGCGCTCTGATCGAGTGTCAGCACGGGCAGCGCAAGGTCCCCGCGCGCGACGTTCCATCCCTGCTGACCGACGGCGCCGAGCGTCAGTGACTGGGCCGGCGGGATCCCCTTGTAGGAGTCATCGAGCAGGGTGTCACTGAGAACGCTCACGTTGTGTCAGCGCACACCGGTCGCGTACGGCGTACCCAACTCGCTCGGCGGGCGTCCGCGGCGCACCGCCAGATCCGGAGCGCGCGAATCGCCGAGCGACTGGCGGACCCGGAACTCCAGCATCAGCTCGAAGCGCTCCTCTGGATCCTCGAGGGTGACCCCGCTCACCTCCTCGATCCGTCGAAGGCGGTATCGCAACGTGTTCTTGTGGACATGGAGATGGTCGGCGGTGCTGCTGACGTCTCCGAACTGCTGCAGCCAGCAGTCGAGGGTCTCGACCAGGTTCGACTGGTGCTCGAGGTCGTAGGCCTCCAGGCGGGCGAGCGGTCCGCCGGCGCACACCGGATCGCTGGCGGCGATGTCCGAGAGCCGCAGCACCAACGACAGCCCGTGGACGTCATCCCGGGTTGCGACCTGCAGATCGGCCTCTCTCGCTCCTGGCATGTCCAACACGCGCAAGACGAGCTCCGCGTCCTCTCGCGAGCGGTCCAGATCGCCCGGATCCGACACCGCGTTCCCGATTGCGACGCTCAGCCCGTCCAGGCCCGGGCCACGGCGCTCCACGAACGAGCGGATCAGTCGCTGCACCGATCGCACGTCGGCACAGAAATCGGTCGTGTGGAGCATCACGGCGTAGATCGTGTCGTTGAAGACCGCGGCCACCGCCGTCGCGCACTCCGCGCGCAGGTACATCACCAGCGAGCTGGCCAGCCGCTCGGCCCCGGCGATGGAGTCGATCTCGAGACCCGCGCGGTCCGAGGAGCGAATCCTGGCCGCGATCACGCACCCTCCGCGCACGCGCGCGCGATGCACCTTGCCCGCGGCCGCGCGAGCGGGCTGGCCGCCACCGATCAGAGCCGCGACCGTCGCGGTGCGCATGCGCTGCACGGCATCTGCGGCGACACGCCCCTGAAGGATCGCGCCGGCGGCGGTGTGCGCCGCCTGGATCATCGCCTCCTCCTGGGCCGAGCTGAGCGGTTCATCGCCGGCGATCGCCCAGATCGACCCGAGCAGCGCGCTGCCGGCCCGGATCTGCATCGCGACGCGAGCACGGACGCCGCTCGGCAGCGGGTCGACCTGGATCGGTCTGCTCGTGCTGTACAGACGCTGGAAGACCCCGAGCCTGACCATCTCGGCCCCGAGATGGCGCGGCACCTGCTGCCCGAGCACCGAGGCCTTACGCGCGTCGTCGCCTCGCTCCTGGTCGGCGGAGAACGCGATCACCCGAGAGCGCAGGTCTTCGATCGTCACCGGCGAGTCGAGAATCTCCGAGAGCGAGTTGGCGACCTTGAACAGGTTGAGGTCGGCACTGAGGCTCGCCTCGGTGACGAAGCTGTCCTCGTCACGCCGAGTCCGCGCGGGGCGGATCATGTCGGCGAGGTAGATCCACGGCGCGCCCTCAACGTAGGTGAACAACGGCACTCGCGACGCGCTCGCGGCCGCGGCGACAGCGCCGTCGAGGGCGACCGGAGCACGGACGACGAGCGCCGACGCGCCCGCGGCGGCGACCTTTCGCAGCAGCCCGCACACCTCGGCGCTCTCACCGCCGGTGCCGACGCCGAACACCACGGCATCTCTCGCCAGCCCGACCGGCTCGTCGATCGCCTGGACGACGACCTCCTCGACCATGCGCTCCTCGTCCAGGTCGCCTGCGACGAGGGTGAGCAGCGAGTCGCCGAGCCGGTCGAACAGCTGCTTGACACTCTCTCTGGGACTCGGGCTCATGTCACCACCTCCACATTCGTGACGGGTGTGATGAACGCCTCTCCCCATTGCGCACGCCGGGGTGAGATGTCAACCGGACGGGACGCGCGCGGACGCGAACGGTCGCTGGCGTGGACCACGATCTCCTGGATCTGTGCAGGCTCGACCGGGGTGAGGTGGATCATGCAGATCAGCTCGCCGTTCTCGCCCGGGATCGACCAGGTCACGTCGGCGGGTGTCACCGCCGAGACAAGGTCCGGTTCAGGGCGAGGCGCCAGCAGCGGTCCAATCCCCTCGACGAGGCTCTCGATCTCCTTGCGGCGCTCAATGAGCGGACGGTCGAAATCGACATTGTCGGCGAATATCTCCGCCGCGAGCGCGTCATCCCAGTTGCGAATGAGGGCATCCGTCTTGACGCACAACTCGGTCGTCTCACCCCACAGCTCGATCCTGGTCGCCGGGACGGCGTCCCGCGCGAGCCGGCGCCCGAGCGCCTCGGTCGCGAGCGCCACCGGGTCCCCTCGATGACTGTTGGTGAGGACGACGATCCCGTGCCCTGACTGCGGATGCCAGCGCATGTGCAGCAGGAATCCCGGCAGCCCGCCGGAGTGACACACGATGGTGCCACGGTGCAGGTCCTCCTGGATGACCAGGCCGAGCCCGTACCCCGAGTTGGTGACGTTGAGGGCTCCGGCCGGGCCGACGAACAGAGCGGGCTGGACCGGGATGTGCATGCGCTGCAGCTCACGCCGGGACATGCGGCTGAGCACCGGGTCGGAGTGATCGGCCTCGGGTCGGAACGCCGCTCCGAGCCACGTGATCCAGCGGGCGAGGTCGCGCACCGAGCTGACGAGTCCGCCAGGGCCGGTGAACGCGTCCGACTTCTGGGGCGCGAACGGCACCCAGCGCCCTTCGACGTCGAGCGAGTAACCCGTGGCCCGTGGCACGCCGTCCGGCACCGCGCTGTCGGCGTAGGTCGAACTGAGGCCGAGCGGGCCGAAGATCTCCTCGCGCAGGAACGTGGGCAGCGGCTGACCGACGGCGCGGCTGACGGCCAGGCAGCCCATCGCGTACCCGAGGTTCGAGTACTCATACGCCGAGCCCGGTGGGCGGCTCAGCCGGACACCGGCCTCGACGATCCCCAGCAGCATCTCGGTCGGCAGGTCGATGAACGGGTCGACCCACGAGTTGTCCTCGGTCAGCCCGCCCGACATGCTGAGCAGCATCCCCACGGTGGGCATGCCGTCGGGCTTGACGCCGGCCTCGCTGAGCCTGAACTCCGGGACGTACTTGGTGATCGGATCGCTGAGCGACAGCAGGCCGCGATCTCGCGCGATCAGCGCCCCGCAGGCGGAGAAGCTCTTCGACATCGATGCGATCGGAAACACCGTGTCGAGGTCGGGCTCGGTGCCGTCGTCGTCGTAACGCCCGTACCCACGCGCGTGCACCAATCCCTCAGGGCCGGTGAGGCCGTAGACGAGACCCAGAGCCTGGTCCGCCGCAACGTATTGCCCGAACCACGCATCGAGCTCGGACTCCACCGACACGACGAGCACCTCTTGAGACATGCGCACCTGCTTTCAGTAGGCCGTGAGCAACCTCCTCAGTTGCCCCAGCAGCCTAGACCCTGAGGGTGCTCGGCGGATTGTGCGATCAGACAGTCTCCGGCCTCTGCGGTTGTCCGCTCGGCCAGTCGACGTGAGGGCCCCGGCGGTTTGTACGGAACTCCATGCGGGCGCACCAAACTCTGACCCATCGCACGACGACGGCGGGGCTTGACGAACCGATAATCCCACCGTGTCAATCAGGCGCGTGGCTGTCATCGGCGCGGGGGCCGTCGGCTTGTCGACCGCTTGGTTTCTGCAGCGCGACGGCGTCGAGGTATACGTGATCGACCGCAAGGAGGTCGCGGCGGGATCCTCCTCGGGCAACGCCGGGTGGCTCACGCCCTCGCTGGTGCTGCCGCTCGCCGAGCCCGCGCTGCTGCGGTCCGGGCTGCAGATGATCCTGAGCCCGAGCTCACCGCTCTACATCCCGCCGGCGCTCGACGCACATCTGCTGCGCTTCCTGCTGGGGTTCGCACGGCATTGCACCACTCGTCACTGGCGGATCGCCGCGGCCGCGCTGGCGCGAGCGAGCTCCCGCATGCTCGCGGCGTACGACGAGATGCGCCAGGCGGCCGCAGCCCCGGTCTCCGCCGCGATCACCGCCGCCGAGCCGTTCCTCGCCGTCTTCTCCACCGAGGCGGAGCGCAACGCGCTCGTCGAGGAGTTCACCCGGCTGGGCGAGATCGGCTTCGTCCACCCGTACCGCGTCGTCGACCGCAGCCAGATCCGCGAGGCCAGCCCGGTGCTCGGGGACGCGGCCCGGTTCGGTCTGGCGCTCGAGGATCAGCGGTTCATCAACCCGCGAGCTTTCGTCCGCGCGATCGGCTCGGCGGTGACCGCGAGCGGCGGGCAGATCATCAACGACAAGCTGGCGACCGGCGTGATCCAGCGTGGCGGCGAGGTCACCGTGCGATTCAGCGACGGGTCGGGCGTCGAGGCGGACGCGGCGGTGATCGCGACCGGGAGCTGGCTTGGGCGCCTCGCGCGTGAGCACGGCGTCCACACGCGCATTCAGGCCGGCCGGGGCTACAGCTTCACCGTCTATCCCGAGGCCGCGCCGCGCTATCCGGTGTACCTGCCGGCGCAGCGCGTCGCCTGTACCCCGCTCGGCGGTCCCGAGGACGGGCTGCGGCTGGCCGGGATGATGGAGTTCCGGCCGCCCGATGCACCGCTCGACCCGCGCCGCATCCAGGCGATCGTGGATGCCGCGGCGCCGATGCTGACCGGGATCGACTGGTCGGCGCGGACCGATGAATGGGTCGGGGCGCGTCCCTGCACCACCGACGGCCTGCCGCTCGTCGGCCGGACCGCCTCCGAGCGGGTGTTCGTCGCCGGCGGGCACGGCATGTGGGGGATCGCGCTCGGACCCCTGACGGGACAGATCCTCGCCGAGCAGATCACCGGGCAGCGGCGTGATCCGTTGCTCGACGCGTTCGACCCTCTCCGCTGATGAGCCAGTCCCCGAAAGAACATTGGAGCTCCAGATGACGCACTCGACACCGTTCTCCCGCTGGGCCGCGATCGCGCGGGAGCGAGCCGCGAGCCGCCGCCGCGAGGTCGGCATCCCGATGCGCGACGGGGTGGAGCTGGCCGCCGACGTCTATCTGCCCGCGCAGGACGGTCCCGCGCCGTGCATCGTCGAGCCGACGCCGTACGGCAAGGAGAACATGTTCTGCGTCGCCGACGCGGAGCTGCTGCAGAGTCATGGATACGCGTTCGTGTCGGTCGACGTGCGCGGCCGGGGCAAGTCCGAGGGCGAATGGACGGCGTTCGTCAACGATCCCGACGACTGCCACGACGCGGTCGAGTGGGTCGCCGCTCAGGACTGGAGTACCGGCAAGGTCGGGATGACCGGCCTGAGCTACATGGGGTGGGTGCAGTGGGCCGCCGCCTCGCGCCGGCCGCCGCACCTCACCTGCCTGGTATCGACGTCCGCCGCCGGGCGCTGGCAGCAGGAGATCCCGTACACCAACGGCGCGTTCCAGCTGTATTTCGCCTGGTGGACCTACGCCACCCGCCGGCGGATCCCCGAGGGCGGCGACATCGACTGGGAGCAGGTGCTGGCGACGCTCCCCTACGGGGATCTCGGCGCGTTCATCAACGGCAGCGGAGGCAGCTGGGAGATGTTCTCCCAGCACGACCGTCTGGACGAGCTCTGGAAATCGGTGCGCTTCGACGACGTGTACTCCCAGATCGACGTCCCGTGTCTGCACGTGAGCGGCTGGTATGACCTGGAGGACCTGCTCGGAGCGTTCCACCACTACGAGAACATGACCGCGCGCTCCCCGGCCGCCACCGATCAGTACCTGCTGGTCGGGCCCTGGAGTCACGTCGGCTCGCGGTTTCCGTCCGACGAGTACGGCGGGGTGGAGCTCGGACCGGACGCCGCCGTGGACATGGACGCCGAGCACGTGCGGTGGTTCGATCATTGGCTGAAGGGCGCAGGGCCGGGCATCGAGGAGATCCCCCGCGTGCGGGTGTTCGAGCCCGGCAACAACCGCTGGCGCCAGGCTTCCGGTTGGCCGCTGTCCAACGACACACTCGAGCTGTTCCTCGCCGTCGAGGATGGGAAGGGCGCACTGCTCGACGCGCCGCCCGGCGACATCGAGACCGTGAGCTACCACTATGACCCGCTCGATCCGGCACTGACCGGGATCGACGTCACCGGGTATCCGGTGGAGAACCCGCCCCTGGACCAGAGCGCGAACGAGGCGCGTGGGGACGTGATCACCTTCACCGGCGCGGCACTGGCGGAGGATCTGGTGATCTCCGGATGGGCGCACCTGAAGCTGTACGCCTCATCGGACTGCGACGACACCGAGTGGCACGTCAAGATCACCGACGTCACCCCGGGCGGCGCGTCGCTCAAGGTCACTCAGGGCTGCCTGCGGGCGGCCTGTCGTGAGTCGCTCACCGCCCTGGAGCCGCTGACCCCGGACGCGGTCACGCCGTTCGACATCGAGCTCTGGCCGACCCACCATGCCTTTCGCGCCGGGCATCGCGTGCGGGTCACGGTGACGAGCAGCGACTACCCCTGGTTCGCGCGCAGCCTCAATCAGTTCGGCCTCGTCTCAGCACAGGACGAGCCGAAGGTGGCCACCAACACCATCGCCTGCGGTGGCGAGTACCGCAGCCGCATCGAGCTGCCCGTCGAGCGCGCCGAGGAGTCCTGAGAAATGCTCAGCAACCCCCTCGCGTCGCCGCCCGATCGCGGGTATGCTGCGCTGCGCGCTGCAGGGGCAGTTGAGCGCCTCGCGAGCCGGGTGGCGCAACCAACTTCGGGGAGACCAGATGAGCGAGAAGATCGTTGTCGGCAGTGACGGCTCGGACACCGCCAAGCAGGCGGTCGACGAAGCGATGCGGCTCGCGAAGGCGCTGGGAGCCGAGCTGCACGTGGTCATGTCCAATCACAGTCTGCGTGGCGCTCACGTCGTCGGCGCGCCGCAGGGTGCCGTTCCCGTCTACGGCTCGATGCACGAGGGTCTGCCCGCCGCGATCATCGACGAGGCGGTCGCCGCCGCGCGCATCTCGGGCATCACCGCCGAGGGCCATGTGATCGACCGTGACCCCGCGGACGCGCTGCTGCAGGTCGCCACTGAGGTCGACGCGTCGACGATCGTCGTCGGCAACAAGGGGATGTCCGGGGGGCGGCGGCTGCTGGGCAGCGTGCCCAACAAGGTCTCGCACGAAGCGCACTGCAACGTGCTGATCGTCGCGACGACCTGATTCGCGTGGTCACGCCGCGGCGTCGTGGAGCCGCAGCGGCACCTCTCCATACGGGTCGACGCGGTACACGAGTGACACGCGGTGGTAGCCGTCCGCGATGTCGGTGCCGCGCTTGTCCCTGACGACGAGCACCGGGCTCAGACGCGTCCCCTCGATGATCTTGACCAGGTCCTTCAGCACGCCCGGATCGTCGAGCGGAGCAGGGTCGAGCCCGGCGGCACGCAGGATGTCGTTGGCCCGGCGGGTGATCAGCGGCGCCGCCCGCAGGCCCGCGACAGCCCGGGTCGCTCCCGCCTCGTCGAGGGTCAGCGACAGGTACGCCTCGGCCGCGGCGTAGTCGTGCTCGGCGACGTCATCGAGCCAGCGGATCTTGACGGCGCCCTTCCCCGGCTTTGAGGCTTTGTGCTTTCCCACGACCTACTCGCCTCCCTGATGTCGTTTGGCCACCCAGTCCCCGAGGGTGCCAGAAGCGGCCGCCCGGGCAGTGGCATCGCCGCCGGGACCTCGCAGCACCCAGGCGCAGCCGAGCGCAAGGCCGGCTCCGATCGCCGGGCCGGCCACGTAGGCCCAGAAGCTGGACCAGTCACCGGAGACGAGCGCCGGCCCGAATGAGCGCGCCGGGTTCATCGAGGTGCCGCTGACCGGCGCCGCCCACAGACCGGCGAGCGCGATGTACCCGCCAACTCCGAACGCTCCGAACAGACCGACGTTCTGCGCCTCGGAGGCGGTTCCCAGGATGACGCTCACCAATCCACCGGTGAGCGCGATCTCCATCAGGAACGCCTGCCACGTTCGGTACCCCGGGCCGGGCACGGTCGCCCCGAGATGTTCGATGTTGCCGAACACCGCACGCAGGAACAGGCACGCGAGCGTCGCTCCGGCCAGCTGGGCGATGACGTAACCCGGTACCCGTCGCCACGGAAAATCACCGCGCACCGCGAACGCCACCGAGACGACCGGGTTCAGGTGCGCGCCCGAGATCGCCCCCATGAACATGATCACCGCCATCACCATCAACGCCGGCGCGACCACCGCCGCGGACAGCGTCACCTGGCCCTTGGCGTGCAGCAGCCCGCCGCCGGCGGCCGCCAGCACGAGCAGGAACGTGCCGAGCGACTCGGCGAACCACCTGCGGTACTCCAGCTTCGGGTCCCAGAACTCGCTCACCGATCCGTAGCCGAGCGCCAGCCGGTACAGCGCTCGCTGATCGTGATTGGCGAGAGGCTCCCGCCTGGGCTGCGCCGCCATCTTCGTGTAGTTCGCCGCCGCTCACGGCCTCTCCTCTGGAGTGTGAGCCAGCCCAGGGTGAACGGGGTCGCGGGTGCCCCGGCGAGATCGACCCACACCGACCTGCCCGGAGAAAGACGAGCTCGTCGAACTGAAGCTCCACGGCCGGCAGGGTGGCGATCACCTCGCTGGCGAGCTCCTGCAAGTGCGCCGCCTGCCGGCGATCAGGCGGGGACTGTCGCCGGGTCCGGCTCGGGTGGCCGCATCGGAACCCCGGCGGCGGCGTAGGCCTCGATGGCGTCGAGCGTCTCGGCCGCGAGCAAGGCGTGGGTGAGACTGTCCAGCTGGGAGCGGTGGTCGGTGAGCAGTTGGGTGACGGTGGCGTGGGCGGCCTCCACCAGGTGCTGGACCTCCTGGTCGACGAGCCACTGCGTGCGCGGCGAGGTTTCCGAGGCTCCCGGGAGCAACGGTCCCTGCCCCTCGGCGGGCAGCAGCGTGATCGGGCCGAGCGTCTCGCTCATCCCCCACCGGCCGACCATCTGGCGCGCGATGTTGGTCAGCTGCTGGATGTCGGACTCGGCGCCGGTGGTGATCTTGCCGTAGACGACCTCCTCGGCGACGCGGCCGCCGAGCGCGACCTGGATCTTGGCCTCCAGCTCCTCACGGCTGTAGGAGACTCGGTCGGCGTCGGGCGTGGACAGCGTCACACCCAGCGCCATGCCGCGCGGGATGATCGAGATCTTGCGCACGGGGTCGGCGCCGGCGGTGAGCATCCCCACCAGCGCGTGACCGGACTCGTGGAAGGCAGTCCGTTCGCGATCCTCGTGTGAGAGGATGATCCCGCGCTCGGTGCCGAGCAGGATCTTCTCAAGCGAATCGGTGAAGTCGGCCATCTGCACCTTCTCGTGATCGCGCCGGGCGGCCAGCAGCGCCGCCTCGTTGCAGAGGTTGGCCAGGTCGGCGCCGACCATCCCCGGCGTCGTCGCCGCCAGCGCATTCAGGTCGACATCGTCGGCGAGCGGCATCGAGCGGCTGTGGACCTCCAGGATCTTGCGCCGCCCCGTCTTGTCGGGCGGCTGCACCGCGACCCGGCGATCGAACCGCCCCGGGCGCAGCAGCGCGGGGTCGAGGATCTCCGGCCGATTGGTCGCGCCGAGCACCACCACGGCCTGCGTGGACTCGAACCCGTCCATCTCGGTCAGGATCTGATCCAGCGTCTGCTCGCGTTCGTCGTTGGCGCCGGTGATGCCCGCCGATCCCTGCCGCGAGCGGCCGATCGCATCCAGCTCGTCGATGAAGATGATCGCCGGCGCCGCCTCCTTGGCCTTGGCGAACAGGTCCCGCACCCGGGCGGCGCCGACGCCGACGATCGCCTCGATGAACTCCGATGCGGCGATCGAGAAGAACGCCGCGTGTGCCTCCCCGGCCACCGCCCTGGCCAAAAGCGTCTTGCCGGTCCCCGGCGGGCCGTAGAGCAGTACGCCGTGCGGCATCCGCCCCCCCAGACGCTGGTAGCGCTCCGGCGTCTTGAGGAAGTCGACGATCTCGGTCAGCTCCGCCTTCGCCTCGTCGATGCCGGCGACGTCGTCGAACGTGACCTGAATCTTCTGAGGGTCGACGCGGCGCGCCTGCGAGCGCCCGAAGTTGCCAAGTCCGCCCAGCCCTCCCCCCGCCCCCGCTTGGGCGCGGCGCGCCAGCAGCACGAACAAACCGACCAGCAGGAGCGTCGGCCCGAACCCGAGCAGCAGCTCAGCCAGCAGCGAGCGCCCCGGGTTCGGGTTCTTCGCGTTGACCTGGACATGCTCGGACTGGAGCTGCTTGGTCAGCGTCGCGGTGTTCCAGAACGACGGAACCTGCGTCGAGAACAGCTTGGTCGCCGTCGCCTGGCGGTCTCCCGACGGGTACTTCAGCTTGACCGTCCAGGTGCCCTGGATGGTGCCGCTGGTGGACGTGATCGACTTGACATGCCCGGTGTCGAGCTGCTGCAGGAAATACGGGCTGAACGGCACCTCGACCCGCGGCTGGCTGCTCGGGTGCACCAACAGCACCGACAGCCAGTTCACCGCCAGCAACACGACGAAGAAGATCCAGAAGCCGCGCCACCGGTGCGGCGGCGTCGGCTTTTGCTCCTCGGGCATTCCCCGCCCGTCCGGGGCCGGCGCCACCCGCCAGCCGCGTTTGTCGTGCGGCATCGGCGCGGGCGGTACCGCCTTCTCGACGTCCGTTCGATCGCTCATCTCACCCCACCCGGGCAAGGGCCTGGTGGGCTCGAGCGCTTCGGGGTCAGGCGGCCGCGCCCCCGTCGTGGTGGACCCCCCGCTCGTGGATGAACTTGTCCAGCTTGGACTTCAGCGACTCCAGGTGCCGGTGGATCGCCGCCGCGTCGCGCTTGGGCTCCCTGGCCATCTCGACCAGCAGGTCCAGATCGGACTGAAGCTCCTCCGGATGGGTCTTCTCAGCAGAATCGGGCATCGGAACCTCCCTCGATGGCAGCGCCTCCCAGCGCCGAGGCCGAGCCTAAGCAGCAGCGCACCCGGCGTCAAGCGGTGATGCGGCTCGCGAGCCCGTAGCCGGCGATCGTGCCACGCCGGGGACTGACCCCGAGAACGTACGCCAGAGCAACCGCCACGAGCAGCCCTTCGCACGCCAGCGGCACCGTGAGATGTTGCGGACGCCTGCCGCCGAACCGCTCCTGCAGACGGCCACCGGCGAATGCGCCCGCCGGGAACGCCGCCAGCGACACGATCGGTGCGAGCACCGGCAGGCCGGTGCCGCCGGCCAGACCGAAGCCCAGGAGCACCACGTTCCCGGTCATGTTGGCGGTGAAAACGTGGCCACAAGGCCGAGGTAGCTGACCGGGTCGACCCTCTCGGCGCCTACACGGCGACGCGGCCGCCGTCGGCGGGCAGCACCGCGCCGTAGATGAAGCTCGCATCGTCCGAGGCGAGGAAGCTGACCACGGCTGCGATCTCGTCGGGGCTGGCGCCATGTCCGGCCGGCGTGCTGGATGCCAGCACGTCGAACATCTCGCCCATCGCGGCGCTCGCCGGGGTGCGCGTCGGCCCGGGCGCGACCGTGTTGACGCGGACGCCCTGTGCGGCGTACTCAGCAGTCCAGGCCCTGGTGAGTGAGTCGACCGCCGCCTTGGAGGCGCCGTAGGCGGCCAGACCGCTCATCCCGATGGTGGCGGCCATGGTTGAGATGTTGATGATCGACCCTCCGCCCCGCGCGGCCATCCGGGGCGCGACTGCAGCGGTCAGGAAGAACGGCGCCTTCACGTTGACGTCGAACGTGACGTCAAATGCCTCCTCCGTCGTCTGCTCGGTGGGGCCGCCCGGGAACACGCCGGCGTTGTTGACGAGGATGTCAGCCTCGCTGACCTCCTCGGCCAGACCGGTGACGTCTCCGAAGCTCGCCAGGTCCGCGGCGATGAACCGCGCCTGTCCCCCGGCCGCCTCGATCGTCTCGACCACCCCTTGGCCCCGCGGCCCATCGCGGCCGACGACGATCACCTCAGCGCCCTCTCTGGCCAGCCGCTCGGCGACCGCGCGTCCGATGCCTGATGTACCGCCGGTGACAACCGCGGTCTTTCCGTGAAGTGACATGTCTGCGAACTCCCGTGTCGGAGGTGGGATGGCCCAAACTGGATTGCGCGATCCACTCTAGCAGTGCACTGGATCGCGCAATCCATTCCGTTGCTACAGTCGCCGACATGGGCACAGCCGGTTCCTCCGCCCGACCGTTGACGCGCAAGGGCCAGATGACCCGTCAGCGGATCATCGACGCAGCCGCGGAGCTGATCTTCGAACACGGAGTTGGGCACACCACCATCGAGGGGGTGCGCGCGGCAGCGGGGGTCTCGAGCTCGCAGCTCTACCACTACTTCGACGACAAACCCGCGCTGGTCCACGCGGTGATCGAGCACCAGGCGGACACGATCGTCGACGCGCAGAGGACGTTCGAGCTCAGCAGCTTGGCCGGCCTGCGCGCCTGGCGTGACTGGGTGATCCAGAACCAGCGGGAGCTCCACTGCAGCGGCGGCTGCCCGATCGGCTCGCTCGGAAGCGAGTTGGCCGAGACCGATCCCGACGCGCGCGCACAGGTATCCGAAGGGTTCGAGCGCTGGGAAGCCGCAATCCGCAGCGGTCTCCGGGAGATGCACGAAGTCGGCCGGCTCACGCCTGAGGCCGACCCCGATGCTCTCGCGCTGGCGCTGCTCGCCGCGCTGCAGGGCGGCCTGCTCCTCACCCAGATCGAGCGCGACACCAAGCCGCTGGAGGCAGCACTCGACGCGATGCTCGATCTCGTCGCGCGACTGGGCAGCTGACCCGCGCTGCCCTCGCCGCTGGTCGGGAACCTCTGTCCCGGTCGCCCCGGATCACCCGAACGACGCGACGGCGGAACCGGAGGCGACCAGCCAGCGGTTGTGCTCGGCTGGGCGGTTCTGCCGGAGCATTCTGCGCGCGGTGAGGACCCGCGGTGCGTATCCGGCATCGAGCAGCAATCGCGCGCAGGCGGTCTCGAGATCCAGCGAGTGCGTCTCGAGAATCACGCTGGGATGCTGCTCGGCGAGCAGTCGGCGGGCGCCCGCCAGCACGCCGACCTCGCCCCCGTCGACGTCGATCTTGAGCAGGCCCACCGGCCTCGTCTCGGCCAGGTCGGCGTCGAGCGTGACCGCAGCATCCGTCTGGACGTCGGCGACGGCCGTGGCTCGAACATGCACCCGTGACGCGATCTTCGGATTGAGGCTCAGGTTGCGCGCCAGCCGCTCCCGCGCCTCTGGATCCGGCTCGTAGGCCACGACCGTCGCCTTGCAGCGGTGAGCGAGCGTCAGCGTGTAGTACCCGGAGTTGGCGCCGACGTCGACCGCCGCGAGTCCCGGCCGGCAGAACCGCCGGACATACGGCGCGAGCTCCGACTCGAACAGACCAACCCACAGGTCGGCGGATGCGGTGTCCGCCGGCTCGCTCGCGAGCATCAGCCCGCTCGCCGGTCCCAACGGAATCCGGCGCGTTCCCCCGGCCGGCGGCTCGACCAGCCGCCGGATGATCTGCCTCCCATCCACGCCGTCGATTATGGCTGTCGGCGCTGCCTGCTTGGATCGCCAAGCGGGCACAACAGCCACGACGAGGAGATGCCATGCAGATCGAGTTTCTGTCCACGGTGGCGGTGATCACGCCCGATCCGCCGGCCAGCCGGAGCCTGTACGTCGATGGCCTCGGGCTGCCCCTCGAGGGGGAGAGCGACGGATATCAACACAGCGAGCAGATCGCCGGCTGCAAGTCGTTCGGAATCTGGCCGTTGTCCCAGGCCGCGCAGGCGTGCTTCGGCACCTCGCAGTGGCCGGTGGAGCGAGTCGTGCCACAGATGAGCATCGAGTTCGACGTCCCCGACGCCTCGGCGGTCGCTCCGGCGGCGCGAGAGCTCGAGCAGACCGGCTACGAGCTGCTGCACCCCGCGCGCGAGGAGCCGTGGGGACAGACCGTCGCCAGGCTGCAGTCGCCGGAGGGCGGGATCGTCGGGATCTCCTACGCCCCGATCCTGCACGAACCGGACTGACGGCGCTCCCCGGCCGAACCTGCGCCGCCTCACTCACAATTTTCCGGCGGGCCGCTCCGTTTATCTCCTAGCCGATTGCGTCTGCCGGAATGGAGTCTGCCGGACACACGTTGGGGGCATCCGCGGATCGGGGTTCAACGCGAGGGGCCAAGCCCTCGCCGAAAAGGAGTAGTGAATGTCGGACTTCAGGACTGTCGCTCGTCCCTGGGCCGGGGACGCTGCCGCCCGGGCCCGCCGGCGCGTGGGTCTCCTCGTCGGCTTGATGTCTGCTCTGCTGGTGAGCGCGACACTGGTTGCCGGCCCGGCACGCGCCGCGTCAGCACCAGGGACGATCACCAACTTCACCGATCCCACCATGGAGGTGCCAACCGGAATCGTGGCCGGGCCCGACGGCGCGCTGTGGTTCACGAACGCCGAAGCGTCCTCCATCGGGCGGATCACCACCGCCGGCGCGGTCACGAACTTCCCCGGCGCCGGCATCGATGACCCACAGGGCATTGCCGGCGGGGTCGCCGGTTCCTCCACCGCGGGCCCGAACGGCTCGTTGTGGTTCGTCAACTACTACAACAACTCGATCGGCGAGATCTCCACCAGCGGCGCGGTCACCAACTACACGGATCCCAGCATCAATGGGCCGTGGGGGATCACCGTCGGTCCTGATGGAGCGCTGTGGTTCACCAACGCGAACACGAACTCAATCGGGCGGATCACGACGAGCGGAACCGTGACCAACTACACCGGCGCCGGCATCAACGACCCGGATCAGATCGTGGCCGGGCCTGACGGAGCGCTGTGGTTCACCAACCCGGGGAACAACTCAATCGGCCGGATCACGACCGGCGGAACCGTGACCAACTACACCGGGACCGGCATCAGCGGGCCGCAGGGCCTCGCCGTGGGGCTGGACGGCGCACTGTGGTTCACGAACTTCTTCACGGACTCAATCGGACGTATCACCACCAGCGGGGCGGTCACCGATTACACCAACTCGACCGTCGGCGGGCCTCTCCGGATCGCCGCAGGACCCGATGGGGCGATGTGGTTCACCAACTACGACAACAGCTCGATCGGGCGGATCACCACCTCGGGTGCGATCACCAACTACGCGGGGTCGACGATCAGCGCCCCGGAGGGCATCACGGCCGGCCCGGATGGCGGAGTCTGGTTCACGAACACAGGCAACAACTCGATCGGGCGGATCCAGGCCTCGCAGGCCGCCGAGACACCCCAGGAGCTCTGCGAGCTGACGGTCGGTGACGTCGAGGGCAGCGCTCGATACCAGGCCCTCCCCACTCTGACGAAGAACCTGGTCAACCAGATCCTCACCTCGGCCTGCAATCAGCTGGGGACGATCACCCCGAGGCTGAGCGCCAGGCAGCTCACGCAGGTGATCACCACCTACAAGGCCGCCGTGACGGTCCTCGCCGTCGGTGGCTGGCTGACCTCGTCGCAGGCCAGCAGTCTCACCACGCTGGCGGGGAACATCTCCACCAGTTAGCCGCCAAGAGGCCCGGGCTCGCCCTCCCAGGGCGGGCCCGGGCCGCCGGGCGCTGCGTTCCGGAGCGCCGCGACGGCGAAGCGCTACGGGGTCGCGGCCGTTCGCTCCACGACGCCCTCGGCAACCGCGGTCGGCTGGGTCGGTTCCTCGACCTCGGGGATGAGATACCGGTAGGCGAGCGCCGCCAGCACGCCCCCGATCAGCGGGGCGACGATGAAGAGCCACACCTGCTTGATCGCCTCGCCGCCGACGATGATCGCGGGGCCGAGGCTGCGCGCGGGATTGACCGAGGTCCCGGTGAGCGGGATCCCGATCAGGTGGACCACCATCAGGCCGACGCCGATCGCGAGGCCGGCGAAGCCAGGGGAGCCGATCCGGCTGGTGGCGATCAGGACGATGAGCACGAACACGAACGTCAGGACGACCTCGGTGGCGAACGCCCCACCGGCGCCGATTCCGATCATCGACGCCTTGCCCCACCCGTCGGTGCCCAGGCCGACCGTCGAGGTGCTGTATCCGTGAGCGCCGGAGACGATCGCCCACAGAACGACGGCGCCGACGATTGCGCCGATGAACTGAGCGACCCAGTAGCCGATCGCCTCGGAGAGCTTCATCCGGCCTGAGACCAGGAACCCCATCGTGACCGCTGGGTTGACATGGGCGCCGGACACCGGGCCGAGCGTGTAGGCAAGCGCCAGAAGCACGAACCCGAACGCGGTCGCAGTGGTGAGGACGCCGGCCGAGGTCGACGTCCCGGTCAACTTGAAGCCAAAGGTCAGCGTCGCGACTCCGACCGCGAGAAGGACGAGCAACGCCGTTCCCAGCGCCTCCGCAACGAGCTTCCTCGGTTCCATTGCGCTCCCTTCCTCTTGGACCCGGCAGGGGTGCCGGGCGGCAGAGATGATATGTCTCGCCGGGGCGCCCGGATGTGTTCGGGCGGTGACGGCTCAAGTATCGCCGCCACGAGCCGATCACCAGCGCGAGGCCCCACCCGGGGCCGTCGCCATGGCACAGCTTCCCGGCTCCCCGCTACCGACTCTGAAGGGCCGCTTCACCGAGGATCACGCGACTCGGCTGCTGTGGCGTGCCGGATTCGGCCCGCGACGCGGCGAGGCCGCTCGGCTGGCGGCGCGCGGGCTTGACGGCGCCGTCGCGGCGCTCACCCGCCCGTCCGGTCCGGTCAAGCTGATCGGGCGCGCGCCCCACGGCGAGCATGGTCGGCCGCTGGATCCGATCGACGTGTGGGGCGACGATCACTGCTGGTGGCTGGACCGCATGGTCCGATCCGATCGACCGCTGCAGGAGCGCATGACACTCATCTGGCATTCGTGGTTCGCCACGTCGATCGACGGCGCCACCCAGAAGCTGATGCTGCGCCAGAACGCGATGATGCGCAGCCACTGGATCGGGAACTTCCTCGCTCTGTTTCTCGACGTGACCCGCGACCCGGCGATGCTGCTCTGGCTCAACGGCGTCGAGAACAACAGGTACAGCCCCAACGAGAACTACGGGCGCGAGATGATGGAGCTCTTCTCGCTCGGGCAGGGCCGCGGCTACGGGCAGGCCGACGTCGAGGAGCAGGCGCGAGCGCTCACCGGCTTCACCAACGAGTGGTCGAACGCCCAGGGGCCGCACCACTTCCGCTTCGACCCGGACCTGCACGACGACGGGATCAAGAAGATCCTCGGCGCCCGCGGGCGCTTTGACTGGCGCGACTCCTGCCGGCTGTGCGTCGAGCACTGGTCGCACCCGGCGTTCATGGTCTCCAAGCTCTGGTCCTACTTCGTCGCCGAGCCGATCCCCGGGGACGTGGCGCGCACGCTCGAGCGCACCTACGTCGAAAGCCGGCTCGAGACACGCCCTCTGGTCGAGGCGATCCTCCGTCACCCGCTGTTCTACGAGGGCGAGCGGATGGTGCTTCCCCCGGTCGTCTTCTGCGCCGGGATGCTCCGCGCCCTGGATCACACCGTACAGACCGACGCGTGGGCATGGATCGCCGAGCTCACCGGACAGAAGCTGTTCGAGCCGCCCAACGTCGCCGGCTGGAACTATGCCGATTGGCTTGACACCGCGCGCTGGGCGGGACGACTGACGGCCGTCAGCTACGCGCTCGGCGACGACGTTCTCGATCCGTCCAAGGACAAGTCCTATCCCCCCGACGAAACGCCCTCCCAGGCGGTGGCGTCGGCGCTCGCGCACTGGGGCAACCCATCTCTCGGCCCGGGGACCGAGCACAACCTGCTCGACTTCAGCCGCAAGGTCGCACACTCGATCCACGCCACCTGGGAGCAGGTGCCCGACCGGGTCTCGCGCCAGAACGCATTGCGCACGCTCATTCCGCTGTCTCCGGACTGGCAGACCTGCTGATGAACGGCCGCGATCCCCGCTCGATGAACTGCTGCAACTCGTTCACGCGTTCGGAGGCGCTGCGCGCTGCTCTGGCGGGAGCGCGCGGGCGCAACCCTCGTGAGTGGGACCCGTCGATGCCGATTCCCGCCGGCACCGGGATCGACCGGCGACGGTTCCTGCTCGGAGCCGCCGGCGGCCTCGTCTCCGTCTACGGCGCCGGCCGGCTCGGGCTTGGCGGCCAGGCCTTCTCGGCGGGAATCGCGCAGGCGGCGGAAACGCAGTCGTCGCAGAGCCCGATCCTGGTCTCGATCTTCCTCGCCGGCGGGATCGATGCCCTGTCGATACTCGCGCCGGTCGAGGACGCGACCTACGCCCAGCTCCGCCCCACGCTGGGGATCAGCGCGGGCGACAGCACTCCGTTCACCGAGGACCCGTCACTGGCGTGGGGCCCGGCGGCCGCTCCATTCGCGCAGTTGCACGACGCCGGCAAGCTGATCGTGATGCCCGGCAGCGGCTACGCGGACGAGGACATGTCGCACTTCACCAGCCGCCACTACTGGGAGGTCGGGGCACTCGACACCTCGGTGACGACCGGCTGGCTCGGTCGCTACCTCGATCAGGTGGGCTCGCCGACCAACCCGCTGCAGGGCGTGTCCATGGACTCCGCGATGAACCCGACGCTCGCGACGACTCGAGTCCCGGTCGCCGCCATCGACCGGCCGGAGAACTTCTCGCTGTGGATTCCGGGGACCTGGGGCCCGGTGTTCGAGCAGGCGCTCGACGCGGCGTCCCGGCTCGGCGACGCGCAGCGATCGGCCGCCGACACCGCGATAGCGCAGGTTGCGGGCGCGGCCTCCGAGGTCGGCACGGTGCGGCGGGCACTGAAGCCGTTCTCCAATTCTGAGGGCACCGCGGCCTATACGAGCCCGGTGAGCTATCCGACGCTCTCGGGCGGCGACTTCCCACAGCGACTCGCCGGCCTGGCGGCGATGATCGACGCGGGGCTGCCGATGCGGTGCGTTGCGCTCACTCCCGAGACGCAGTTCGACACCCATGCCGACCAGGCCCAGACGTTCAGCGAGGACGTCCCCGCGATCGCGGGCGCCATCGCCGCGTTCCAGGCCGACCTGGAGTCGCGCGGGATCGACCAGCGGGTGCTCATCCACGTATGGTCGGAGTTCGGCCGGCGCGCCCAGGAGAACGACAGCGGCACCGACCACGGCGCCGCGGGCCTCTCGATGCTCATCGGCAGCCGGGTCACCGGTCGGATGGTTGGGGAGTTCCCGTCGCTCGAGCAGCTCGACACCAACGGCAACCAGCGCGTCAACGTCGACTTCCGTGGGATCTACTCCTCACTGCTCGAGCAGTGGTTCGACCACGACGCCGCGGCAGTCATCCCCGGGGCCCATCGATTCCCGCGTTACTCGCTGATCACATGAGCCGACGTCGTGTCGCGACCTGGCTGGTGTCGGCTTTCGCCCTGGTCGCAGGTGGCGGCGGCGCGGCGAACGATGCGCGGGCGGCTCATCGCGTCTATCCCGCGCGACTGCTCGTCTACGCCCAGGAGTGGTCGATGTCTCCCAGCCGGGCGACGCTGCCTGCCGGCCGGGTCGTCGTCCAGCTCTGGAACCGGGGCATGGATCCACACGACCTGCGTGCGCGGCGCCTGGTCGGTGGTCAAATGGTCGGTCACACGTTCGCCGTCCGCCTCACGCTGCCGGGGCGGGTGAGCACGGCGACGTGGACGCTTGGCCCTGGCCGCTACCAGTTGTACTGCTCGCTGCCGGGACACATGAAGGCCGGCATGCACGTGCAGATCACGGTGCGGCGGAGCGCGTAGCTGCCGACCCTGGGACGATGCGGTCCGCGACTGCGTCTCATCCCGCGTGCTTCGACGTCGGCGTCCTGAGGCGGGAGCTTCCCTGCCCGGAGCGGGAGGCTTCCGCGACGGCGGGACGTCGCTCTGACCGAGCCCCTCTGATGGGTTGCTCCCGTGGCTTGTCGCCATCACGGCCGACCCAGAGCATGACTGCTCCCGCGAGTGCGAGCGAGACCGCGAGCGCGATCGACGTCGTCAGGAAGCTCCCTCCGCTGTGGTCCTGCAGCCAGCCACCGAGATAGGGGCCGGCGAAGCCGCCGAGGTTGCCGAGCGCGTTGATCAGCCCCATGGCTCCTCCTGCGAGGGCGATCGGAACGGCGCGGGAGGCGCTGGCCCAGAACGGGCCGTCATAGGCCAGGGCGCCCATCATCGCGATGCTGAGGAAGGCGATCGAGAGCGCGGCGAGCGAGCCGACCGAAACCGACAGCACCAGAGCCACGGCCGCGACGATCATCGGAATGAGCACGTGCGCGCGGTAGCGGCCGGAGCGGTCGGCCAGGCGTCCGTTGAGCCACAGCCCGATGATCGCTGCGCCGTACGGGATCGCGGTGACCCACCCGACCGTGAGGTAGCCGCCACCGATCATCTGCTGGATCTCGTGCGGAAGCCAGAGGGTGAGCCCGTAGAAGCCGAGCTGGATGAAGAAGTACACCGCGACCAGCTTCCAGACCACGACGTTGCGAAGCACGTCCCGGTAGCTGCCCTTCTCCGGTTCACCCGCGGCGTCCTCGGCCAGCGCGCGCTCGATGTAGTCGCGCTCCTCAGGTGTGCACCAGGAGGCGTCACGTGGCGTGTCGGCCGCAAGCCAGTACCACAGCGGGGCGGCGACCAAAAACGGGAACGCACCCTCGATGATGAACAGCCAGCGCCAGTCGCCCCAGGACAGGATCCAGCCCGACAGAGGGGCCGTGATGATCGACGCGATGGCGATGTTCATGATCCAGAAGGCGTACGCGCGCGCTCTCTCTCTGGAGGGGAACCAGTGCGAGATCAGGACGAGGATCGCCGGCCAGATCCCGCCCTCGGCGACGCCGAGGAGGAAGCGGACGATGAGCAGCTCGGTGTAGTTCTGGACGAGCCCCGTGAGGATGGCGAGCACGCCCCAGACCAGGATCATGATCCCCACGAACTTCTTCGCCGACCAGTGCACGGCGAGGTGACCGCCGGGGAACTGCAGGGCCAGGTAGCCGATGAAGAAGATCCCGGCAGCCAGCCCGGTGTCGGTCAGGTTGACGTGCAACGACTTTCCCATGTCGTCGAACGCGAACCCGATGTTGGTCCGGTCCATGAACGAGATGATGTAGACCACGATCGCGACCGGGATCAGCCGCGTCCAGCGGGATCTGCCCACCGACGTCGCGTCGGCGGCGGCGGAGCTCACGCCCGTCGTCGTTCCGGTTCCGCTCTGCCCAGGTTCTCCGCGTGCAGGATTGGACGCCATCGTCTCTCTCCTCCTATCTCACAGTGCCACACTTGAGAGTTACCCCGGGACCTACCCGTTCACGCGCCGCGAACTCAAACTCGTTGACTCGGGTACCGCATCGCTGACACTTTTCGTTTGTCCGTGAGGCTCTCTGATCCAGCGGCGGTCGGGCCGTGCGGCACGAAGCTCAGCTGCAGTCGATGCCGATCTGGTCGAGCTGCCAGGTCGCGCCGGTCTTCACCAGATTGACGTTGCCGTTGCAGCTCTCTGTCCCGTTGGTGCGCTCGGAGGTGGTCTGCACCGCGACGGTGGCCGAAGTGGCAGTCTGGTCGGTGACGGTCGCCTTGTTGAAGGTGATTGAACGGTCGCCGGCCTGGCCCGCCTGAAAGCTCGTGTACCCGCCGAGTTGCTGCTGAAAATGGGGATCCGCGAGAGACCACGCGCTGGCGTACTCATGATCGGCGGCGGCATGGTAGAAGGACTCAACCGCCTGCACCGGCGTGGAGGCTGCGGAGCCCGTGGCTCCAGGCCCGGCCGGGGTCGGCGTCGTGGTCGAGCTGCTCGTGGATGACGTCGTGCTCGAGCTGCTGCTCGATGAGCTCGTGCGCGCTGAGCTCGAGGTCGTCTTCGCCGGGGCTGAACCTCCCGTCGTCGAGGAGGAGGGCCTCCGTGCCGAGGATCGGTTCGTGCCCGCGTGGTGAGTGTGCTTTCCGACCGACGAGACCTTGGTGCCGGGGGAAGAACCGGACGGTCCGCTCGTGGCGATGACTGCGGCTGCGACCCCGCCGAGCACGGCAAGCAGCGCGATCGGCGCCACGAGGCGTCGGCGCCGGCCGGCACCTGTACCCCGCTCGGCTCCCGCCGTAACCGTTGCGCGACCCGGCGCGGCGCGCGAGGCGGCGGCGCGGGACGGTGCGCCGCGCGGGGGCACGACCCGGGGCGGCGTGACCGCGGCGGAAGGGGCGCCAGTGGAAACGGCTGGGGCCGCTGACTTCGGCGGCGCCTCGCACTCACCAGGCGAGAGATCCGCCGCCCCCGCGACGGGTCGCCGCCGGTCTCGCTTGGAGACACGTGATCCCAGTGGATGCCTCGTGGTCTCGTCCTCAAGCGCCGCCTGGAGGCGTCCGACGAGTTCGCCCGCGCGTCGCGGGCGCAGCGACGGATCCCGAGCCATCCCGCGCAGCAGCACCTCTGCCGCCGCTGGAGGAGCCTCCGGCCACGCCGTCCGCAGATCGGGTGGCGGTTGGGTCGCGAGGGCGTGCGCGAGGGCGATCGGATGCGACTCGCGGCGCGCCCTCTCTCCGGTGAGCATCTCGAGCGCCACCACGGCGAGTGCGTAGATGTCCATCGCCGGGCTGGACGGGGCATCCTCCAGCTGCTCCGGAGCCATGTAGCGGAAGGTGCCGACGACGGCGCCCTGGCTGGTGATGCGGGTGCTCTCCGCGCCCGTCGCGATCCCGAAATCCGCAAGCTTCACCGTGTCGCCGTCGCCCAGCAGCACGTTGGCGGGCTTGAGGTCTCGATGCACGATCCCCCGGCGATGGATCGCGTCCAAGCCGCTGGCGATCCCCCGGAGGATCGGCAGCGCCACATCCGCCGGCAGGCGCCCCTCCCGCGCCATCCGGTCGCGCAGCGTCTCGCCGGGGACGTACTCCATCACGATGACGAGCCCGTCCTGGTCGGTGCTCACCACGTCGTAGATCGACACCAGGTTGGGGTGGCTGACCGACGCTCCGAGCAGCGCCTCCCGGCGGAGCCGCGACACGAGCGTCTGGTCGGACTCCCGCCCCTTCCCGAGGCGAAGCCCGGGGTCGCCGACGAGCTGCTTGAGCGCGACCCTGCGAGCGAGGCGCAGATCCTCGGCGAGCAGCACGGTGGCCATGCCGCCCGTGCCGAGCGTCGAGATGACGCGATAGCGCTCGAGCCCGTCGTCGGTCATGCGGAAGCTTCCATGTCTCTGGTGGGGTTACCCGCTTGCGCGTCGGATCTGACCGACCGATTTGCGGTGTAGCAGAGAGGTCGCGCGGGAGATGGTGGCGCGGACTCGCCCTGCCGCGCTTGACATTCGATCGCGCTTTGAGCAAGATTTTGCAAAGGACCGGATTTGGGGGCGATTTTGAGGACGAAGTGGCGGCTGGCCTCGCGTTGGGCTGCGCTCGTGATGGCGTTCGTGGTGACCGTGGCGTGGTGTGCTGTGCGCGCCGTGCCCGCGTTGGCGAGCGGGCCGTTCTACGGAGTCGAGGGGACGACGGTCGGTGGGCCGAGCAGCCCGCTGGGGTTTGAAACCTTCTCGAACTCGGTCGCGTACGTCACCATCGATTGGGGAGACGGAAAGGCCAGCACGTGCTTCAGGGCAACCAATGCGCCGCCCCCGGCCGATTCGTTCTGTTACTGGATGTTCGCCGGCGAGTTCAACGAGAGCCTCTGGGGCTGGCACACCTACGACCTCGCGGGTCACTACACGCTCACCCTCAAGCAGTACGACGCCAACAACATCCTGCTCGAGACCGATCACGACAACGCGTATATCCAGGACGCGCCCCTGACGCCCCAGGGCACGACATCGAACATGCTGGTTGGCGCCGCGTCCTCGGCCGTGGTCGGGCACTTCACCGATGGCAACGCCCTCGCGACCGACCCCCACGCCTACTCGGCTGCGATCAACTGGGGCGACGGCACCCCGATCGACACCAACATCGTCATCTCGGGCACCGGCGGCAGCTCGGGGTTCGCTGTGTCAGGCACGCACAGCTATGCGGCCCCGTCGCCCGCCGGCGGCTATTCCGTCACGGTGTCGATTGCCGAGGAGCAGGGATCGACGGCGACCATCAACAGCCACATCATTGCCACCCTGACCGGATCGCAGTCAGTGACGGTCCAGGAGGGCACCCCGTTCTCAGGCGTCGTCGCCCAGTACTGCGGCACCGCGCAGCCGGTGACGAGCGCAACCGTCGACTGGGGTGACGGAAGCGGGCCGGACACCAACACCGCGATCTCACGAGACTCCTACATGGGCGCGGCGTGCTACCAGATCGTGGGCACCCACACCTACGCGGCCGCCGCGGCGCAGCCCTTCCAGACGACGATCACTCCCAACGCGAGCTCCGGGGCAAGCGCGGTGACCGGGACCGTGACCGTCACCGACGCCCCGCTGAGCTCCAGCATCGACACGCATTTCCTTGCGTCCAACAGCCTCGCGATTCCCCAGTCGGTGATCGCGCACGTCACGGACGCCGACCCGCTGGCGCCCGCCTGCAGTCCAGGCGGAGCATGCGATCTGACCGCGCAGATCAACTGGGGTGACGGCTCGGCCACCCAGGCCGGCACCATCACCGCCGACCCGAATGGCGGCGTCGACGTCACCGGCGGTCCTCATCAGTACCCAGCCCCGGGCTCCTACACCGTCACCGTCTCGACCGCCGACTCCGGGGGGGCGTCCACGATCGCGAGTGCGACCTACACGGTCGCGCCGCCACCGCAGCCGCGGCTGAAGTGCGAGAACCCGGTCCCCGCGGTCGGCGCGACGTCCGGTCTCTACGGTGCGCGCCTGGCAGCGGGCACGCATCCGAACTGGGGGATCTCCGACGATGACCGGGTGCTGCGCTTTGGGAACCTCGTGCTGTGCGCAGTCGATGGCCCCTGGGTATACGAAGGCGCGTCGACGGCCGCCCAGTTGGGCGGCCTGGGCGTCAACGGGTCCGCCGGCGCGTTCCAGACCAAGGGTCGCGTGATCGTCAACGGCCTCGAGCTCGACCCGGGCAGCGACCGGACCGCCTTCACCGTCGACACCTCGGACGGGCAGATGAGCGGTCCCCGCGAGGAGCAGGTCAAGCTCTCCAAGGAGGAGCTGTCGCAGTATCCGGACGAGGCGGGCCGGCTGGCCACGGTGGACCTGGGAGCCAACCCGTGGATGCTGCAGGGTCGCACGCTCACCTACCTTCCGCCGACGTCGGACGCCTACGCCGGCCAGTTCAACCTCAGCGGACCGCTGCGCGTCGATGTCGACGGTCTCGGGACGGTGTCCGTGATCGGCAACGCGGAGCTCCCGGACGCGTTCTCGCTTCAGGCCTACTCGGGGGGACCGGCCACTGGACCGGTGGCCTTCCCCGACGAGTACCCCGGTCTGCTCGGGGGCCCGGTGGCGTCCGTGCGCGGTCATGTCGGCCAGGCGGCGATCTCGGTTCGCCGCGGACGGGCGCGGCTGCATCGCCCGCAACTGGTGGCCGATGATGTCGGCGGCGCCTGCAGCTACCCGCCGGCGCCGGCCGATTCGCCGATCAAGCTGACCTCCGATGATCTCTTCCTCGGCGGTGTCGACATGCACTGCGCGTATCTGTTCGCCAACCCGAACACCGCCAGCGCGAAGGGTGGTGCCGGGTTCGGTGTCGGCGAGGCATACATCAGTGGGTACTTCGGGTTCGATCACGGCAGGTTCTCCTACGCCGGCGGTGGGGCGGACGGGCTCAACGCCGAGGTCTTCCCGGGCCTGACGCTCAACAGCATCCACTTCGGGGTGTTCCTCAACCCGACGCGGTTCCACGCCACCTCGACGTTCCAGGTCGGTGAGGGCCTCGCCAACCTGACCGGCGGCAACCTCAGCGTGTTCGCGACACCTGGTCATACCTATTCCTATGACCAGGACAAGGCGATCACCGGAACCGACGACCTGCCCGGAACCACCAGCGTGATCGCCAACCCCTTCTCGTCGACCACGATCGGCATCGGCGCCGACTACTCGCCGCTCGACCTGTTCGACGTGCACGGGTACGTGCTGTACGAGTTTCCCGGCTACATCGAGCTCGGCGGCCACTTCGGCTACGACATCGGCATCGTCTCGGCGGACGGCAGCATCCAGGGGCAGTTCTGGGTGCCGCGGTCGTTCGACATCGAAGGCAACCTGAGCATGTGCTTCGCCGGGCTGTGCTCGACCGCACGCGGCCTCGTCTCCAGCCGCGGCCTGACCGGCTGCTGGGACGTCAAGGTCAGCTATCTGGTCGGGAGCACCACCTGGAGCGTGGGCGGCGCCTATCGCTGGGGCGCGTCCTCGCCGGATGTGTACATCCCGCCCTTCAGCAGCGGCTGCGATGACCACCTCGGGGACTACCGCGTCACCGCCGCCAACGCCGCGGCACGGGCTCGTGGCGGCGGTGCCGTTGCGGCGGCCGCCGGCGGGCCACAGACGTTCCATCTCGGGCCGGGGCTGCACAGCGTCATGGTGCGCGTGGCCGGCAGCGGCGATGCGCCCGCGTTCACGGTCAGCGGCCCCCACGGGGTCCAGGTCGCCACTGGCGCGGAGAACATGCTGACGGGCTCGGGCACGGTCGGCACATACCGAGCGCAGCAGGGAGCGACCACCTGGATGGCGATCTCACATCCGGGAGCCGGGACCTGGACGATCACCCCGCAGGTGGGGTCGGCCCCGATCACCTCCGTGGCGGTCGCCGACTACATGCCGGGCGCGTCGGTCCATGCCCGCGTCCAGGGCCGCGGATATCACCGCATTCTGCGCTACACCGTGCGGCGGCGACCCGGTCAGACGGTGCGGTTCGTGGAGAGCGCCAAGGGCGTCACGCGGAGCATCGCCGAGACCTCAGCGGCGCACGGCGCGATTCAGTTCACACCCGCGATCGGCCGACCGGGGCGCCGCCAGATCATCGCCCAGGTGAGCCGGAACGGTCTGCTGAGCGCCCAGGACGTGGTTGCGAGCTACGTCGCGCCCAGGCCGCCGCGGGCCGCGCGGCCGCCTCACCTCCGGCTGGCGCGGCGCGGCTCGCGCCTGTCGATCAGTTGGGGCGCGTCCGCCAACGCGACGGGCGGCTATCAGGTGGTGATGATCGCCAGCGACGGACGCCGGCAGCTGTTCCAGCGATCGTCCGGCCAGCGCAGCGCGGTCGTGTCCGGCTTCTCCTCCAGTGGCGCGAAGGTGACGGTCGAGGGCGTTGGTCCCGACGGGCGCACCGGTCTTCCCGCGACCGCGGCGCTCAGGCCGCTTGGACCACCTGCCCGCATCAAGGGGCTGAAGCTCATCCGCCGTGGCGCCAAGGGCGTCCAGATCAGCTGGCGGAAGGCTCCTCGCGCGTCCGCCTATCGGATTGCGATCACCCTGACCCGCGTGAAGCGACCGGCGCTCATCCTGACCCGCAAGCGGGTTCTGCGCTTCGTGCCCAAACGCTCGAACGTCGGCATCACGGTCGTCGTGCAGGGCCAGGGAACGATGGGCGCGCTCGGCGCGAAGGCGAGCGCGCGCCTCGCCGCCACCCGTTCGGTCCGCACGACCAGGCCCAAGAAGCACAAGCACTGACGCGAGCAGCTTGGGTCATCTCGGCGGTGAGATCACCCGTTACGACGGCGACGCGCTGGTTCGGGAGATCATGCTCCCGCTCACCCTCGACATCGCGTCCGGCGCTGCGGGGACGGGAGGCGCTCCGGCGCCCCGGACACCAGACGCTGGATGGCCGGGCGCGGCTGACGAACCACGATGACGTCAGAGACCTCCTGCGTGGCGAGGGCCAACTGGAGCGGGTTGGGCGCTTCCAGCACCCAGACGTACCCTGCGCAACCGCGGCTAGTGCCTGCGCAGCTCGTCAATCTCGCGCGCCAGTCGCAGCAGCGCATTTTGGGTATTCGCAAGCATTCGCTGGAGGCTGCGCACTGTGTCGGAGTCAGACTGGCCCGCCTGCAGGCCCTGGAGTTGCTCTTGGCTGAGCCGGTGCCCCGACAGAAGTTCCTTGATCTCGTTCTCTAGATCACTCATGGGCTGGTTGCCTTTCGCGGAGGTTTGGGGTCAGCCTACGGGTTGCGGCCTGTCGCCGTCCTCACTCATCGACCGACCCCAGCGTCGCCGGATGTGAGAGGCATCCGTCCGGTCGACCACCGTGGTGCTCTGGCTGTGACCGGCGGTCGACAATTCCTCCAACGACCCGGATCTGCGCTAAGTCTTCACCGGCGCGGGCTAAGGGGTCGACAACGCCGATCGACAGCGAATTGCCGATGTGCGAGTAGCCATCGCAGCCCAGACTGTGGCCATGTCGTCAACGAACCACTCGGAGGCAATCATGACCCGCCGGCCAATCGGTCCCCGCTCGATCCGCCGTCTCGCTCGCGCGTGGGCGGACGTGGACTACGCACAGAGGCGGCTGTTTGAGATCCAGACCGGAATCCCGCTGACCGACCTGTCCAGAGACTAGGCCGACCGGCCCGAGGATGCGATTCCGCGCTCGGTCACCGAACAGACCCGGGGGCGGCTCATGCGAGCGCCTGCCGCTGAGCCGTCCCTGCTCAGCCCGGGGCCATGTGACGCGTCTAGGGCAACGTGTATCCCGCAGCGGTGAAGATGCGGTACCACTCCTCACGGGTGAGCGGGAGCTCACTACCCGCTGCCGCATCCCTCACCCGCTCAGGGGAGGTCGTGCCGACGACGACCTGGAAGTTGGCGGGGTGACGGGTGATCCAAGCGACCGCGACGCTCGTCCCCGCGACGCCGTACTTCACGCCGAGTTCGTCGATGACGTCGTTCAACTCGGAGAAGTTCTCTCGGTCGCCGAGGAAGGAACCGTCGAACCATTGCTTCTGAAACGGAGACCACGCCTGGAGGGTGATGCCGTTCAGCCGGGCGTAGTCCAGCAGACCGTTGTCGCGGTCCGTCGACTGAGACAACTGCTGCATGTTCATCGCGACCCCAGCGGCCACCAGCGGCGCGTGGGTGATCGAGAGCTGGACCTGGTTGAACGCCAGCGGCTGACTCACCGACCGCTTCAGCAGCTCGATCTGCCCGGGGGTGTGATTCGAGACCCCGAAGTTGCGGACTTTGCCGGCGGACTCCAACTCGTCGAACGCGGCTGCGACCTCGTCGGGCTCGACGAGAGCGTCGGGGCGGTGGAGCAGCAGGATGTCGATGTGGTCAAGCTTCAGCGCTCTGAGCGACGCCTCGGCTGATTCGACGATGTGACGTTTCGAGAAGTCGAAGTAGCCGTCGCGGATGCCCGTCTTCGTCTGGATGAGGGTTCGCTCCCGGTCGGCCGGGCTGAACGTGACAGCGTCACCGAAACGGGTCTCGCACCCGTGATTCGGTCCCCCGTAGATGTCGGCGTGATCAAGGACCGTGATGCCCTCGGCGAGCGCCGTCTCCACGAGTTCGCGGATCTGCTGGTTGGAGAGCTCGGCGATGCGCATCATCCCGAGGATGATGTTGGACGCGCTCAGATCGGTCTGGGGCAGGGCGAGATTCTTCACGGGCAGTTCCTCCGTTCGCTCCCGTCGGACCCTAGTGCCGACCACGCATCCCCCGCGACTTCTGTCCCGCGGATGATCCGGGCGCGGCCCGCGCGGGGCCGCGCCCGGGATCGATCAGGGTTGGGTGGAGGTCTGGACCACCTGCTCGACGGCCTGGGCGATCACCTGCTGCCCGTCCTGCGAGGGGTGGATGCCGCACCCGCTGGTGGACAACACGGTGAGCAGGTTGGCGGCGCACGGGTCGTCGGGCGAGCCCGCCGAGGACTCAGCCGCCTGGAACGCGCCGAACCCATCCGCGATCTGGACGTGGTACGGGGCGGCGACACGATTCTCGAACGTATTGAGAACCTCCGTCAGCGCGTCCTGCGCCGACGTGGGCGAGTAGTAGTCGACGAGCACGAGCTGGCCGTGGTAGTGCATCCGGATCGTGCCGAGGATCTTCTTGAGATTGTGCTTGATCGCACCGAGGACCTCGTCCTGCTCGGCGGGACTCTGGCACTGGTCGGCCGTCGTCTCCTGGCACAGGAAGTAGTCGTTGGCGCCGACCATCAACGACACCAGGGTGACGTCCGGGGTCGTCTTCAGATACTTGACCGCGTACTTCAACTGCGAGTTGCTGTACGTGACGTGCAGCGGATAGGCCGCCCGGTAGCCGGGGCCTCCCCCGGGTTCCGTTTCACAGCCGTTGCTCTGCGCGGTGTCGTTGATCAGGCTCGACGATGTCTCGCCCGGGCAGGCCGCGTTGGCATCAGTGATACCGAGATCGGACGCGACGATCTCCGGAAACCCGGTGAAGTTCGACGCGTCGGTGTAGTCGGGGGTCGGGACGGAGTTCGGCTCCTGGTAGCGAAGGGAGACCGGCAGGTCGCAGCCCGCCCGGTCGCCGGACAGGTTGGATTCAGGCCCGTCGTACGACTCCGCGCGGCCCCGCCCTCAGCGGGTCGGCGAGCTCCGGATCTTTTGCACGCGCGCCTTCGATGGTGGGATGGTTACCGAGCTCACCGGCGATCAACGGAGGTCTTCATGAATGCAACCCAGGCCGGCAGCGACGACGCGGGCGGGACCGCGCGCGCCCCCACGAATCTCGAGGTGATCGTCATCTCCGTCTCGGATGTCGACCGCGCCAAGGCGTTCTACGCACGTCTCGGTTGGAGGCTTGACGCGGACGTCGCCGTCGGTGACGAGTTGCGTCTGATCCAGTTCACCCCCCCAGGCTCCGGGTGCTCGATCCAATTCGGCGCGAACCTGACCTCCGCCCCGCCCGGCTCGGCCCGGGGTTTGTACCTGATCGTCCCTGATATCGAGGTGGCCCGCAGCGGGCTCCTCGCCCAGGGCGTCGAGGTCAGCGAGGTCTTCCACGAGGGGGCGCTGGGCGGCCGGTTCCATCCGGCAGGCGCCGACGATCGCCTTGGCGGCCCGGCGCCCGACCGCCAGAGCTATGGCTCGTTCGCCTCGTTCACCGATCCGGACGGCAACGGCTGGCTGCTCCAGGAAGTCACCGCCCGGCTGCCCGGACGGGTCGGCCCTGGATCGACCTCGTTCGCGTCGGCCAGCGATCTGGCGCAGGCGCTGCGGCGCGCTGAGGCCGCACATGGAGAGCACCAGCAGCGAATCGGCGCCGCGGATCCCGATTGGCCGGACTGGTACGCGCTCTACATGGTCCGCGAGCGGGCGGGCGAGGAGCTTCCGTCGTGACCACCCATTACGACGTCATCGTCCTGGGTGGCGGGGCGCCCGGAGAGCATTGCGCCGCCGCCATCGCGGACGGCGGTCTGCGGGTTGCGATCGTCGAACGAGAGCTCGTGGGTGGTCTGTGCACGTACTGGGCGTGCATCCCATCGAAGGCACTGCTGCGACCGGGCGAGGCGGTACAAGGCGCGCGTGAGGCGGGCGCCAAGGCTGACGTCGACGTGCAGGCGGCGCTTGATTGGCGCGACTTCATGGTCTCGAACTACTCCGATACCGGAGCTGCAAAGTGGCTGGCGGACCGTGGGATCACGCTGGTGCGCGGTCACGGTCGTCTCGACGGAACCGGGGTGGTCGAGGTCGATGGCGTTCGCCACACGGCCGACCACGTCGTACTTGCCAACGGCGCCGACGCATTCGTTCCGCCGGTGCCGGGCCTGCGGGAGCTCAAGGGCGTCTGGGGCACGAACGAGGCGACCGGGATGAAGGCCGTGCCGCGACGACTGGTGGTACTCGGAGGTGGCGCGGCCGGTGTCGAACTCGCGCAGGTGGTCTGTCGTCTCGGCGGTGAGGTGGTGCTCGTCGAGGGGGCGGACCGGGTGCTCTCGCGGGAGCCGACGCCCCTTGGCGTGGCGTTGGGCGAGTCGCTGCGTCGCGACGGAATCGAGTTGGTGCTCGGTATCCAGGCGACGGCCGCATCTCGCGATGGTGAGGAGTTCGTCCTCCGGCTGGAGGATGGACGGGAGCTGCGCGGTGATCACCTGCTGGTGGCAACCGGACGGCGTCCGCGTGTCGAGGGCATCGGTCTGGAGACGGTCGGCGTCGATGCGAACCCCCACGGAGTCCCGGTGGACGCCCGGATGCGCGCGGGTGAGCGGCTGTGGGCGGTCGGCGACATCACCGGCATCTGGCAGCTCACGCACGTCGGTGAGTATCAGGGCGAGGTCGTCGCGTCGAACATCCTCGGTGAACCACGCGAGGCCCACTACGAGGCGGTCCCGCGGGTCACCTACACCGACCCGCAGGCAGCCGCCGTCGGCGCCACCGAGGCCGAGTTCAGCGCCACCGCTCGGCTGTCGGACGTCGCCAAGACCGCCACCTATACGCACGCGTACGCGCAGTCGAACGGGTTCCTCACGCTGCTGAGCGACGGCGAGCAGCTGACCGGCGCCTACGCGCTTGGCCCGGATGCCGGCGAGTGGATGCAGCAGGCGACGCTCGCGATCCGCGCCAGGGTCTCGCTCGACGTGCTGCGCGACACGATCCAGCCGTTCCCGAGCTTCTCGGAGATCTACGCCGATGCTCTGAAAGCACTCCGGCTCCAGATCACGACGGCACGGGGTACGGCCGGTACAGGCTCGTGATGAGCCCGCCGGTTGCGATCATCACCGGCGCTTCCCGGGGTATCGGCGCCGGGCTGGTCGCCGGCTACCGCGGTGCGGGTTTTGCGGTCGTCGGAGTGGCACTGTCGCTCCCGTCAGCCGATCGTGACGAGAGCGACTACCTCGCGGTCGCCGGCGACATCGCAGATCCTCACACGGCACGGCGCGCGGTCGACGTGGCTCGTGACCGGTTCGGGCGGATCGACACGCTGATCAACAACGCCGGCATCTACATCGGCAAGCCGTTCACGGAGTACACGCTCGACGATTACCGGGCGATCACGGCCGTGAACCTGCACCGGCTTCTTCCACATCACCCAGCTGGCGATCGCGGAGATGGTCGCAAGGGGCGGCGGGCACGTCGTGAACGTCTCGACGAGCCTGGTCGACAACGCGGACAGCACGAGGCCGTCGGCGCTACCGGCCCTCACCAAGGGCGGACTCGTCGCGGCGAGCCGGTCCCTGGCGATCGAATACGCCTCGCGCGGCGTCCGAGTCAATGCGGTCTCGCTCGGGGTCATCAAGACACCCGACCACGACCCCGCGTCCTACGAGGGGCTCGCGGCCCTCCACCCGCTGGGGCGCGTCGGCGAAGTCAGCGATGTCGTCGACGCGATCCTCTACCTCGAGCGAGCGACGCTTCGTCACCGGCGAGACGCTGCACGTCGACGGCGGCCAGGCGGCCGGCCGGTAGCACCCATCAACCCTCACCTGACCGGAAGGACTCGAACCATGCGCTCGGATATCACCCCCGGCGGCACATTCCCCGACTACGAGCTGCCCGACCAAGATCGCGTCACTCGCACGCTCAGCGAAATCCAGGGCGAGGATCCGCTGGTCCTGACCCTCGCGCGCGGCAACTATTGCCCAAAGGAGCACCAACAGCACCTCGAACTCGCCGCCAACTACCCGAAGATCGCAGTGTCCTACACCAAGGTCGCCACGATCTCGACCGACACCCACCACTCAAGCCAGGAGTTCCGCGCGTCGGTCGGCGCCCAGTGGCCGTTCCTCGAGGATCCGGATCGGATCGTGCAGAAGGACCTCGACATACAGGAGTACACCGACACCGAGCACGACCCGATGATCCCGCACACGTTCGTGCTCAAGCCCGGGCTCGTGATCTACAAGATCTACAACGGCTACTGGTTCTGGGGACGACCGTCGTTCGTGGACCTGTGGCGCGACCTGCGTGAGGTATCGAGCGAGATCCGCCCAGACTGGGATCTGGCCGCCCCGGGTCTGCGCGAGCGCTGGGATTCGGGCGACCTGTCGCCCTTCCACGGATGGAACAAGCAGCTCGTGCGAACCGCAGAGCGACCGGACGCATACTGAATGGAGGCCCAGATGAGTGTTGAGTGGTGTCCTCGGCCGGCCGGAGACTGACATGACCGCTCGCAAGCGAACGCCGGTGTGCGAGCTGCTGGGAATCGAGCTCCCGATCGTCGAGGCACCGCTGTCCGCAGATCCTCGCCTCCCCGCCGCTGTGTCGAATGCAGGTGGCCTCGGCACCTTGGGGCTGGGGTGGGCCGATGATGCCGGCGCCGTGGTTCGGGAAACGGCGGCCCTGACCGACCGGCCGTTCGCCGGCAACTTCGTCCTCGCCTTCGATCAGCACGATCGAGTCGATGAGGCGCTCTCGGCGGGTCTGCGGGTCGTGTCGCTCTTCTGGGGCGACGCCAAGGACTATGTCGAGCTGGTGCATGACGCCGGTGGGCTCGTCATGCACACGGTCGGCAGCGTCGAGGAGGCACGGCGCGCCGTCGGATGCGGAGTGGACATCGTCGTGGCGCAGGGTTGGGAGGCCGGGGGCCACGTGTGGAGCGGCGTGGCGACGCTCCCGCTCGTCCCGGCGGTCGTCGACGCGGTCGCGCCGGTCCCGGTGATCGCGGCCGGCGGGATTGGCGATGCTCGAGGAGTCGCGGCCGTGCTCGCACTCGGCGCACAAGCCGCTCTGCTCGGCACCCGCTTCCTCCTCGCCGAGGAAATGCCGATTCACGAGGAGTATCGGCGCCGCCTGATCGCCGCGAACGAGACGGATGCGGAGTGGTATCACGACCTGTATGACGTTGGATGGCCGGATACGTCGCACCGCGCCATCCACAACTCAACGGCCGCGACGTGGGAGGCCGCGGGCCGGCCGGCGCCGGGCGGCCGCCCCCGAGAGGGTGAGGTGTTAGCTCACTTCGCCTCCGGCGAACAGATCGTTCGATACGAGCCGGCGCCGCCGATGGTCGGCACGACCGGCGAGATCGAACCGCTGTCCCTATGGGCCGGTCAGAGCGTCGCGCTCGCCAGGCGGTCACAGCCCGCGGCGGAAATCGTGGCTGAACTCGTCGCGATGGTGCCGACGACATCGATGTCCGAGCCAGGAGCTGACCGATGAGTCATCAGATCGATGAGAAGCGTGTTCCGCGGGGTGTTGCCGGAGGAGATCGAGTGGAAGCCGTTTCCGGCGTTCCCGCCGGCCGCGCGCCTGGCCGTCGTCGTGGGTGACCCGACTCAGCCGGGTCCCTACGTGATCAGGGTGAAGCTGCCCTCCGGCGTCAAGCTGATGCCGCACGTACACCCAGAGGATCGCGTTTACACGGTGATCTCCGGCGTCTTCTACATCGGCCTCGGCGAACAGTTCGACAGCACGAAGCTGGAGGCATACCCGCCAGGCAGCGTGATCGTTCTCCCCGGCGGCACGGCTCACTTCCACTGGGCGCGGTCGGGGGAGTACGTCACGCAGGTGACCGCGATCGGACCCCTCGGGCTCGAGTACCTGGACCCGGGTGATGACCCGCGAGCCACCTGACACCGACCAGTCAGAGCGCACGCAGGAGGCCGATTCGGTCCGAGCGGCTCCGCACGACGGTGCGCCCGACGGCGAATCTCGCGAGGTCATCGGGCGGCTGCTGTCGGTCAACGTCGGCACGCCGAAGAACGTGGACTGGCGAGGAAGGACGGTCTTCACCGGCGTCTTCAAGGACCCCGTCGTCGGCCCTCGCCGCGTCCGCAGCGCTCAACATCGAGGGTGACGGTCAGGGCGATCTCGCCGGTCACGGCGGGGAGCAGCGCGCCGTGTTCGTCTACCAGATGGACTCCTATCGATACTGGGAGCGCGAGCTCGGCCGGAGCGACTTCACATACGGCCAGTTCGGCGAGAACTTCACCGTGGAGGGACTCGCTGATGACGAGGTGTGCATCGGCGACAGATACCGGATCGGCAGTGCCGTCTTCGAGGTCACGCAACCCCGAGTCACCTGCTACCGCGTCGGGATCCGAATGAACGACCCGCGCATCCCTGCGATGCTCGTCTCGCACCATCGCCCGGGCTTCTATTTCCGCGTGCTCGAGGAGGGCGAGGTACAGGCGGGAGACGGTGATGGTCAAGCTCGCCTCCGGTCCGGAGCAGATGCGGGTCGCGGAGGTCGACGCGCTGCTGTACCTCCCCGGGCACCCACGCCAACAGCTGCGGAGGGCGCTCCGGATCCCTGCCCTCAGTCCCGGCTGGCAGTCCTCTTTGCGAGCGTTGCTCGAGGAAGAACCCGGCAGCGGCAACGCCGGGCTCACGGCGCCCAGCCCGCCGCCCGCGTGGCCCGGGCTTCCGTCAGCTGACCGCCACCGCAATCTCCCGCGAGAGCGAGTCGGTGATCTCCGTACGCGTCGAGGACCCCGACGGCGCGGCGCTGCCGGCCGCTCGCCCAGGTCAGTACCTCACGGTGCGGATCCTGCCCGACGCGCAGCGAAGGTCGGTGCTCCGCAACTACTCCCTCTGCGGAGCGCCCGACGCCGGCTACTACCGGATCGCCGTCAAGCGGGAACCCAATGGCGTCGCCAGCGGCTACCTGCACACCCGGCTCACAGTCGGCGACCGGCTCGACGTCGCGGCCCCGCGGGGCGCTTTCGTCCTGGACCGAACGGAGGCACCCGTGCTGCTGATCAGTGCCGGCATCGGCGCCACACCGGTCCTCGCCATGCTCCACGCGCTGGCCGAAGAGCATTCAGGTCGTGAGGTCTGGGCGCTGCACTCGGCGCGCAGTGGCCGCGAGCACTCATTTGCCGCCGAGGCACGCGCCCTCCTCGCTTCGCTCCCGAACGCACGCACCCGCGTCTACTACAGCCGTCCCGGCCCCGACGACGTCAAAGGCCGCGACTTCGACGCCACAGGCCGTCTGACCGGGATCCAGCTCGCCGAACTTGAGCCGCCCCGCGATGGCCAGGCCTACCTGTGCGGGCCAACGCCTTTCATGGACGAGATCAGTGCCGCTCTGGCCGCGCTGGGGCTCGAGCCCTCTCAGATCCACACCGAGCCGTTCGGCCCCGCGCCGGGTGTGACCCCAGGCATCGCCGCACCACCCGCGAGGGCGCCCCACCCGCCCGCGGGGAACCCCGGGACCGGTCCCACGATCGAGTTCGCGCGCAGCGACCTCGCGATCCCATGGGACGACGACTACGTCAGCCTGCTCGAACTCGCCGAAGCATGCGACGTTCCCGTTCGCTGGGCGTGCCGGACCGGCGTCTGCCACACATGTGAGACCCCCCTCATCGCCGGCGACGTGAGATACAACCCCGAACCTGTCGAACCCCCGGCAGACGGAAGCGCACTCATCTGCTGCTCACGGCCCCGCGAGGACGTCGTACTCGATCTGTGACCGGCATCAACGGCGCATGGCGCCCCAACGGAGGTCATGATGGACCACACCCATGAGGATCTGATCCTGGCTCACTTCATCGTTTCGGACGATGTCAAGCGTTCCCGCCGCTTTTACACGGAAGTACTCGGTGGCAAGGTGGCCTTCTCCGGGCCTGGAGGGTTGACCTATGTCGCCCTCTCCAACAGCTGGATCATCATCAATGGCGGCGGTGGACCGACGGACGACAAGCCATCGGTCACCCTCCAGACGCCACGTGATCTGGACCGAGTGAGCAGCTTCCTCAATATCCGGGTCAAGGACATCAACGCGGTGTACGCCGATTGGAGCGCCCGGGGCGCGCAGTTCCTGACGCCGCCCAGACAACACCAGTACGAGATCCGCTGCTACATCCGCGACCCGGACGGGCATCTCATCGAAGTGGGGCAAACCACCGACCCAAATGGCGACTTTGTGCCCGGCCACTGGCCGTCGAGTGCCTCTCGGCCATGACCACGGCGATCATCGGCACCGGAGGGATCGGATCGGTCATCGCCCGCCGGCTGGCCTCGGGTGGCGAGACCCTCCGGCTCTCGAGCGCCGACCAACGAGTCAGCACGGAGGCTCGCTGAAGAGATCGGTCGGGCGGCGGTCGTCGCGGTCGATAATCGTGACGCGCTGCAGGGAGCCGGTGCCGTCGTCCTCGCGCTGCGGTTCACCGTGCTGAAGGTCGTGATCGAGGAGATCGCCGAGCTGCTCACCGACACGCTCGTCGTTGTTCCGAGCAACCCGTTCGGCATCGATGCGCAAGGGCACGTCTCACGTCTGCTGCCGCAAGGGCCAATCCTCTGGCGAGGTTGTCGCCGGGTGGTTGCCGACGGGGAGCAGGACTGGTGATGGCGTTCGGAACCATGTCGGGCGACGCTCTTCGAGTCCTCCGGCAACCGGTCACCGGAGCTGGCGGTCCTCTTCTACGCGACCGACGACGACCGTGCCGGCAAGGAGGTCGAGCGGTTGATCCGAACGGCCGGCTTCGAGCCGATGAAGGTCGGCGGGATCGAACAGTCGAGTCGGCTCGAGGTGGGCGGCGACCTTCACGATCTTGTCGTTGGCCCCGCACAGGCGCGGTCAATGATCGGTGCGGCCTGATCGCTCCACCGCACTCTCAGTGTGCGGCGTCTCTCGGCGTTCGCTCTCAGAAATGGCCCAGGCCGCGTTGATGAGCCCGATGTGGCTGAAGGCTTGGGGGAAGTTGCCGAGGAGCTCACCGCTGGCGGGATCGACCTCCTCAGCGAGCAGCCCGACATCGTTGACGAAGGCGATCGGCCCGTTCGAAGACGGTGCGGGCCCGCGCCGGCTGTCCGGCCTGGGCCAAGGCCTGGGCCAGCCAGAAGGTGCACAGAAGGAACGTGCCTTCCTCGCCCTCGAGCGAGTCGCCGGACCGGTAGCGGTACACCAGTCCGCGCTCATCGGTAAGGCGCTCTTCGATCGCGTTGATCGTGGCCAGCACTCTGGGATCGTCGGCGGGAAGGAACCCCACCAAGGCCAGCATCAGGCTGGAGGCGTCAAGCTCGTCGGAGCCGAAGGACTGGGTGAAGGCGCCGGCCCGGTCGCTCCAGCCTCTGGTGAGGATCGCCTGCACGGATCTGGTCCTGGGTCTGTTTCCATGCCTCGACTCGGTCAGAGGCGTCGAGATGGTCGGCCAAGGCCACCGCGCGGGCGAGGGCCACCCAGCACATCAGCTTGGAGTACAAGAAGTCCCGCGGCTCGCCTCGAACCTCCCAGATCCCTTGGTCTTTTTCCTGCCAGCGCCGCGCGGCGGCGTCGGCCAGTTGGACGAGAAAGCGTCGTGTGGCTGGTGCCAGATCGGGGGGCGCACCCCACTTGTCGGGGTCGGCGAGTGGTCCAACCCGCCGGGAGGCGTTGTCGAATAGGTGGTCGGAGAGGCGGTCGACGGCGCTGAGCAACTCGCCGTAGACGTCAAGCTGGCGCTGGTTCCAGGCACCGTTACCGACCCGAACGGGGGCCGACTGTCGCCACCCCTCCAAGTGCGGCAGCTCTCGCTCGGTCAGGTCTCGTTCGCCGCCGATGCCAAACATGATCTGCAGGTCGCCACCCCGTTCAAGCGAGCCGGCCGCGGACGTGGTCACGTAATCGAAGAACTGGTTGGCTTCGTCAGGGCAGGCCGCGACCCACAGCGCCTGGATCGTGAAGGAGGCGTCCCGGACCCAGGAGTAGCGATAGTCCCAGTTTCGGGCCCCGCCCACCGTCTCGGGAAGCGAGGTGGTCGCCGCGGCGCAGATCGCGCCTGTGGGGGCGAAGGAGAGTGCCTGGAGCACCCGGCCGCTATGGTGGACCAGGTCTCGCCACGGACCCACGTAGGCTTGGTGGAGCTCCGACCACGACTGCCATGCCGAGACGGTGTCTCCGAGCCGTGCGCCTATCTCGCATTGGCTCCAGAGCTTGGCTGAACCCGCCTCGGCCCGGTTGGCGTGGTCGAGGGCGAAGCCCGCGCTCTCGCCCCGGCGCAGCTGGAGCTGGCCTGAGACCGCCGACTCGTCGACGGTCAGGGCCACAGGAGAAGAGAGGACCAGCACGTCGGCGCCCCCGAACGCGGTCACACCACCGTCGACAGCATCGAGCAGTGGATGGACCAGCCCATACTCGGGGCGCGGGACGTACTCCAGGTACAGCTCGACCTCTCCCTCAACGCATGTTGCGCGCCTCAGCAGAAGATGCGGTGCGCCCTTGCCGAGCTCATGCCCTCGGTTGCCGTCGCCCACCGTCAGGGCGTCGGTGATCGCAACCGCACCGGTCGGCGTGCGGAACGTGGTCTCCAGCACCATCGTGCGGTCCAGGTAGCGGCGTGTCACCTGTGTGGCGGCGATCGGCCGGATTGACCAGTAGCCGGCTTCATTCCCGAGAAGGCGACCGAAGATCGACGGGCTGTCGAAGCGCGGGAAGCACAACCAGTCGATCGACCCGTCCCGGCTCACCAACGCCGCGCTGTGCCGATCCGAAAGGAGCGCGTAGTCGGCGATAGGGGTCGTGCTCACAGCGAGCTCCTTTGCCCGTCGATCCGGAGGATCGCTATCTGGCGACTCAGGCCAGGCGGCGGGTCCCGCCCATTGTGGTCGGAACGAGCCCGAAAGGCGAAGACCGAGCAGCCGGGAGCGTATTCTGCACGGCGTGGACAAGCTTTCCAATGAGCGGATCGGCAACAACGAGTCGCTGTTCCGGGAGACCAACGAGGGGATCGAGCGGGGACTGTGGCCCGGCGATGAGGACCAGCGGGTGCCGTTTCGATGCGAATGCGGGGTACTGGACTGCGCCGAGGCGATCCGGCTGACCCCCGCCGAATATGAGCATGTCCGCGCGGATCCCCGGCGGTTCGTCGTCGTCCCCGGCCACGAGATCCCGCGCGCCGAGGTCGTCGTCGAGCGCCACTCGGGGTATCTGCTGGTTGAGAAGGTCGGCGAGGCCGGCGCGGTGGCCGAAGAGCTCGACCCTCGCGGCTAATCGACCGCGGGTGCGCCGCTCGGCGGGATCGGGAATTGCATCCTGACCTCCGTCCCGCCGGTCGCCCGCTCGGCGATCACGTACTCGCTCGACTGCTGGGCGATGATGGTGAGCCCCCAGCCAAGCCCCGGCTGCTGAGACGGTGTCTTGTACCCGCATCCGTCGTCGGCCACGAGAACCCAGAGCTCCTCGCCGGCGACAGCGGCGGTGAGGTGGAAGGCGCCGGTTTGAGCGCGATACGCGTGCAGGACGACGTTGGTGACCGCTTCTGAGACCGCGAGACGGATCGCGTCCAGCGGCTCGCCCTCGATCCCACAGCGGGTGGCGAACTGAGCGACGGCCTGACGCGCCTGTGTGATCGAGGCAGCGACAGCGGGATACGTCTCGCTGAGCTCCTCGTGGACCCGAGTGGTCACCACCTCATTGTGCCCTCGATCCAGGATCGCTAGCAGGAAACCCCCGAAGCCCGGACGTGGGGCCCCAAATAGCTCATCCTTGCCGTCGATGGCGAGGCGCAGCCGGCCCTCAAGAACGTAGATGGCGTCGAGCGTTGGTCGATCAGCAGGCTGGCCCCTCCCGCGCCTGCCTCGAGGACGTAGGGCCGCATGTCAGCGGGCAATTCCTCACGCGACGTCGAGGCGGGACTGGGATGCGGCATGACGTTCTCCTGGTTGGCGGTGTCGCGCATGTCATCGGGCTGAGCGCCGGCTGCCGGCACGCGGCTCACGCCGGAATCATGGCTCGGGGCGCCCGCGCGGTGACCCGGTCAAGTAGTTGCGCTGGCTCGGAAGGCAGTTGATCGCCGCACCAGGCGAGCATCTGGTCCGGGCGCACGAGCGCGAAACGCTGCGGATAGTTGGTGGCGGCGGCAGATGCGGGGATGGTCACGGTCGTGAGCGGGATTGCCTTCTCCGCGGCCACTCGCTCCAGTGGCGAGGCACCCGTCCGCGTGCCGATGATGAGCAGTGTGAAGCCCTCACCGAAGCGGTCATAGAGCGAGGTCCCGTCGGGAAGCCACACGTGGGGCGCCCGGAAGCCGGCTCGCGCGGCCGGCTCATAGACCGTCACGTCGTCGTCCGGTTCGATCTCCGGTGCACCTTCGATCGCAGGGGATCCCGAGTATCCGTGCCCGAGGGTGAGACCGAGGCTGCTGAACTCTCGCCGTTTGACGCTCTGGATCTCCGCGGCGACCCGTTCGCGCAACAGAGTGCCCTCAAGGTCGCCTGCGCCGAGCCGGTCGCGGACGAAGTGGTTGGGCAGGTTTGCGTAGTTGCGCGTCGCCTCTGCCAGTACGCGCGCGTGAAGCGGCCCGCGTTCGATGGCGTAGGTGTCCAGCAGCGGTTCGTCGGCCCATCCATCGAGCACCGCGCCGAGCTTCCATCCCAGGTCCACGGCGTCGCCGATGGCCAGGTTCATGCCGTGTGCCCCCATCGGGGCATGCACGTGCGCGGCGTCGCCGATGAGAAAGCAGCGGCGCTCCCGGACTCGGTCGGCGAGGAGGGCGTGGGCCTCCCACGGGTCGGTCGACACGATGCTGATGTCAGCGTCCACGCCAATCGCCTCGCTGACGACTGCCACAGGATCGACTGACCGCATGCCGAGCCCTGGGGGGAGCGCGGTCGCTTGCAGCCACCACAGCTCGCGCTCGTCGAGCGGACCCATGAAGCTCGGGCGGATCGGATTGGCGATCCAGTAGTGCAGCGCCGGGGCGAACGGGATCTGTCCGCGAAGGCCACGGGACCGGAAGACGACCCCGTAGTTGTGTGCGATGCCCCGGGTGCCGCCAGTTGCGATGCCGAGCATCGCCCGGGTCGGGCTCCGCGCCCCGTCAGCACTGACGAGGTACTGCGAGCGGACCTGCATGGGTCGTCCGCTGACCCCGGCCTGCACGTGTGCCCGCACCGAGTGGTCGTCTTGTTCGAGGCCCACCACCCGCGCACCGTCGAGGAATGTGGCGCACCCGAATTCCTCGGCGCGGCGGCGGAGAACCGGCTCGAGCTGAAACTGCGCGATCTGCTGGGCGGGCTCCGGAAAGCGCGGATCGTGAACGTGAGCGGTGTGAAACACGTTGTGGAACCGGGTGATCTCCTCGCCGTCCAAGGCGGTCACGAACGAGACGTCCGTGGTGAACCTCGCCGCCAGGCTGCTCGCGGCGCGGATCTCCTCCGCGATCCCCCAGCGCCGCGCATGTTCCATCGAGCGTACGTTGGTGAGTTTGGCTCGCGGCACGATACGCGTCCGCGGATCCGGCTCCACCACCACGGCCGACACCCCACGCGTGCCGAGCTCGACCGCGAGCGCCAAGCCGGCAGGCCCGGCACCCACGATCGTGACCTCCGTCTCGACACGTTCCGGGTGCATGGCGCTACGCTACCACCATGCGGAATCATCCCGCCACACGGAACGAGGTCAGTGGAACGCGACGGCCCGCGGATCCGATCGGGTCAGTCGACAACGCCCTTCGGCTACTGCTGCTTCTCCGCGAGCGCCGAAACATCACCGTGTCCGAAGCGAGCATCGAGCTCGGGATCGGGCGCTCGACCGCCCACCGGCTGCTCGCGATGCTCCTCGCCTATGACCTCGTCGGACAGGATCCCGTCAGCCGCGTCTACCGGCCCGGACCGATGCTGCTCGAACTTGCGCTCGCGGTCACCGGTCACGATGACGTGGTCGCGGCTCTGCGCCCGACGTTGCATCGGCTCGTGGACACGCTGGATGAGACCGCCCACGTCATCGTGCTCGAAGGCGCCAATTGCCGGTTCGTGGACAGCGTCGAGTCTGCGCACGCCCTGCGCAGCACCGCCCGCATCGGCGTGGTCTACCCCGCGCACGCCACCGCGGGAGGCAAGGCGCTGCTGGCGACTCTCTCTGAGCCGGAGCTCCATGACCTGTATCCCGATGAGCAGATCGCGCCGCTCAACGAGCGTTCGCTGACCTCACGCGCCGAGCTGTTCGAAGAACTTGCGGAGGCCGATGCCCGGGGGTACGCGGTCAACTTCGGGCAGTCGGAGATGGGGATCCACGCCGTCGCCATGGTCCAGCGCTCCCGCAGCGGCGCGACACCCGCCGCGCTTGCCGTCTCCGCCCCCGAGCAGCGACTGGGCTCGGACCGCATTCCGTCGATCGTCGCCGCGCTGCGCCAGGCGACCGGCGAGGCCGCCCGGCGACTGCCATGACCGCTGAGTCACGAGATGGGGTCACGGTGTCCACCCGGCCGGCCGACATCACCGCATCGGTCCTCGGGAGCTTTGCGCATTGCGAGGATGAGCGTCTGGGTTCGCTCATGCGATCGCTGACGACGCACCTGCACGCGTTCATCCGGGAGAACGAGCTGACCGAGGCGGAGTGGCGGCAGGCAATCGCGGTACTCACCGCGACCGGCGATGTCACCGACGAGCAGCGCCAGGAATGGATCCTGTGGAGCGACACCCTGGGCGTCTCGATGCTGGTCGACGCTCTCGGCCACCGCCATGCCGCACCGGCAACCGAGTCAACGGTCCTCGGTCCCTTCTACGTGCCCGGCGCGCCGCTACGCGACTACGGGGAGCGGCTCGATGAAATGCCGGCGGGCGTGCCCGTGTGGGTGTACGGCTGCGTGCGCTCGGGCGACGGCACTCCGCTGGCCGGCGCCGAGCTGGATGTCTGGCAGAACGGGGACAACCGGCTCTACGCCGTGCAAGATCCCGAGGCGCCCGAGAACCACCTGCGCGGACGGTTTCGCACCCGCGCGGACGGGAGTTACGGCTTCATTGCGGTGCGACCGACGCCCTACCCGATCCCCGACGACGGGCCTGTCGGCCGGATGCTCTCCGCCACGGGCCGCCATCCCTGGCGCCCCGCGCACATTCACATGATCGTGCGGGCTGACGGACACCGTTCGGTCACCACCCACGTATTCGATCGCGATAGCGACTACATCGATTCCGACGCCGTCTTTGCCGTCAAGCCGTCGCTGTTTCGCCAGTTCACACCGCGCGCGGCCGACGATCCCGAGCGACCCGAGGGGATTCACGGGCCGTGGTGCTCCCTTGAAAGCGACTTCGTCCTCGCCGTCGGAGACCCGGATGAGCCTGTCGACCCCGGCCGAACGGCCTGAGGCAGGGCGATGCTCGAGCAGGACATCGGCGGACAACACCACGGCGGGGTCAGTGACCCACCGGCGCCCCGCGATGTCGCTGAGGTGGTCGGGCACACGCTCCGGAACCTCGGCGTTGACACGATCTTCGGGTTGCTGGGGAGCGGCAACTTTGTGAGTGCACATGCGTTCGCTGCGGCGGGTGGCCGGATTGTGCACAGCCGTCATGAGAACGCCGCGGTCGCGGGCCAGCGCCGGCGCGGAGTACCAACACTACGGACCCCAGGGCTACACGCTGGACCTGGTGTGCTGGGACCCGGTCGACTTCGCCGCCACCGCGAGTGCGCTCGGCGTGAGGGCCGTCACCGCCCATGTCCCCGAGGACCTCGATGTGATCGGCGAATGGGCGGCCGCTCCCGCCGGTCCTCTGCTGGTGGACGCCCGCATGAGCCGCGACGCTCCCCCGGGCCCCTGGATGCACGAAGCGATCGCGAAGCACTGAGACGTGTCGCGAGGACCCAGCGGCCGAGAAAGGTGACCACATGAAGCGCTTTGCAACAGGTGTTGTGCCGTCCGTGGGAGCTCCCGCATGACGCTCCCCAGCCGGGAGATCACCCACATCGGCTATGTCGTCGACGATCTCAAGAAGTCCGCCTCCTGGGCGATCGAGACGCTCGGCGCCGGGCCGTTCTTCCTGATCGAGCACATGGTCCTCGAGACGTGCACCTACAACGGCGCCCCCGCCCAGCTCGACCACTCCTCCGCGTTCGGTCAATGGGGGCCGACCAAGCTCGAATTCACCGTCGTGCACTCCGCCGATCCCCCAGGACTGTCAGAGATGCTGGGCGGGCCCGGGCCGAAGGTCGGCCACGTCGGATGGGTCGCCGATGATCTCCTCGCCGACAGCACCGAGCTGGAGCACGCAGGACTGCCCATGTTCCACACAGGTTCCACCGGGCCGATCTCCACCCGCTGGCACGACGGCCGAACCCGGTTTGGCCACCACATCGAGATCCATCAGAACGGGAGTGCGCTCCAGGGCTTCTACGAGCTGATGCGAGCCAGCGCGATCGGATGGGACGGAACCGAGCCGCTCCGAACCCCGCCCCCACCCGCCTAGCAGAAGGGGAATGCGTACCCCAGACGACCGCGAAGGCCAACTCCTCCAGCGGGAGGGTAAGCTCAGCGCCGCGGCCTGCAGCCCGTACACCTTCCTGGCGCGGCCGAGGATCCCGTGCAGCTGGATCAGCAGCTTGTTGCACGATCGGGGTGAGCCCTCGTAACCGGCGATCCACGTCTCGATCGCTTGCGTCGAGACGTCCTCACTCGTTGGTTGCGAGCGTCAGCGCCGGCGTCGAAAGCGAGTGCTGCGATGCGGGATGTGGTCGTTCTTCAGACGCCTGAGGCTGTCGCTCAAATGAGGGCGGGCATCGGATACCGGTTGGGGTCCGGTCGTTGGGGCGGTCGGCGGCGGGGTGCTGTTGGCCCCGGGGGGTGTTTAGGCGAGCGCGGGGGTGGCTCGGTAGAGCTTGAGGAGGTTGTGGGTGGTGGCGATGAGGTCGACCTCGGCCTGCACGGCCTGTCTGCCGCGTCGCCAGACACGGGTGATCTTGCGGATGTGCTTCCAGTGCGCGAACACGGGCTCGATGATCTGCTGGCGGCGCAGGTAGTCCTGATGGCCGGCTGGATCGTCGAGCAGGGCCTGCATCTCTGCGGCGCCGCGGCGAACATCGCGCTTGGGAGGAATCAGCACCCGCAGGCCACGGTCGGTCAGTTCGGTGAGCTGTCGGTAGTGCCAGTAGCCGCGGTCGGCCACCACCTGCGTGATCGGGGTGTCAGCGGCGATGCGCCGCAGGCTGTTCTGCGCGGCCTGCACCGTTGGCAGCAGCTGACCGGCATCACTGGCGATCCCGGTCACCCGAGTGGCGAGGATCACCTGCCCATCCGCGACCGCGGTCTGGACGTTGTAGCCCTGCAACCGCATCTTGCGATGCTGCACGATCCCGGAATCGGGATCGGTCACGTTGTATTTCTTGGCTAACAACCGCTGCTGCTCCTTGGAGAGGCCCGGCAGCGGCCGCGCTCCCGCGCGGCGTTGCCCGACCGGCCGGGCCTGGCGTTCGGCCTCGCGATCGAGCATCTCCTGCCGCTCAGCCTCGATGGCCTCGCGTTCGCGGCGGGCCTGCTCCAACAGTTCCTTGATCCGCGCTTTGCGCGTTGTTGGGTCCGCCAGCTCCTCAGGCAGCTCATCGCCGCGGCTCTCGCCATAGAGCTCATCCTCGCGACGGTCGTTCTCGATCGCCTCACCGACAATCCGCTCCGCCTCCGCCCGCAAACCGTCAAAGCTGTAGTTCTGCCCCAGCGACGCGTTGGCCGCCAGCTTGGTCGAGTCGACCGCGACCGTCCCCACATGCAGCATCCCCGCCCGCTGACAGAGCGCCAGCACGTCAAAGAACAACGCTGAGATCGCGGCCTGATGCCGGATCAAAAACCGCGCGATCGTCGCGTGATCAGGCGCTCGGTTCGCGCTGATGACCCTGAACGCCACATCCTCCACACACCGACGCTCGATCGCCCGCGACGTCGTCACCCCGACCGCATACGCATACAGCACCAACGCGACCATCATCGACGGATCATGCGCCGGACGACCCCGACCGTCCCGACGGTAATACCCATACACCGCTTCGAGATCAAGCTCACCGACCGTCTCGATCACAAACCGCGCCAAGTGACCCTCCGGCAACCAGTCCGCCAGATCCGGCGGCAACAACAACACCTGCTCACGATCACACGACAGAAAGCTCTGAGCCATACCCCAAAGAGTCTTAAACCCCCCGGACAGACCCAGACCCATTTACGCGAC
>CAVSSZ010000009.1:0-27718 GCA_963730725.1 uncultured Solirubrobacteraceae bacterium
TGACGACCCGCCGGCCGGACGCCTACGGGTCGCTCGTTCGGTAGCGCCCGCCCCCCGGCCGGGACATCGAGCGGTCCGCACGGACACCTCGATGCCCGTCCGTAGGCTCATATGGACATGGACTCGCTCACCACCGCCGCTCTGGAGCGGCTGCGCACTCTCACCGGCGACCCGGCGGCCGAGTTCCGTGACGGTCAGCTGGAGGCGATCAGCGATCTCGTCGCGGAGCGCCGCCGCGTGCTCTGCGTGCAGCGCACCGGGTGGGGAAAGTCGGCGGTCTACTTCGTCGCGACTTCGCTGCTGCGCGACCCGCCGGCCGCCGCGGGCCGCGCGGCCACCGGACCGACGCTCATCATCTCGCCGCTGCTCGCGCTCATGCGCAATCAGCTGGCCGCCGCGGGGCGGCTCGGGCTGGCGGCGCACACCATCAACTCGACCAACCGCGAGGAGTGGGACGGCGTGCGTGACCGGCTGGCCGGTGACGGACTCGACCTGTTGCTGATCAGCCCCGAAAGGCTGAACAACCCGCGCTTCCGTGAGGAGATGCTGCCGTTGTTCGCCGCCTCGCTCGGGTTGCTCGTCATCGACGAGGCGCACTGCATCTCTGACTGGGGCCACGACTTCCGCCCCGACTACCGGCGCGTCGGCGAGATGCTCACGGCGCTCGGGGCGCGCGACGGCGAGGGCGGGGTGCCGGTGCTCGCGACCACCGCCACCGCCAACGATCGCGTCGTCGCCGACGTCACCGAGCAGCTCGCCACGACGGACCCGTCGCATCGCTCCGCGCTGCGCACCTACCGCGGCCCGCTCGCCCGCGCCAGCCTGCGCCTGGAGGTGGTCGAGCTCGGACGCCCCGCCGAGCGCCTGGCCTGGCTCGTCGAGCACCTGCCGGCGATGGACGGCTCGGGGATCGTGTACACGCTCACCAAGCGCGACGCCGATCAGGTCGCCGAATTTCTCAACTCCAACGGGATCCCATCGCTCGCCTACAGCGGCGATCAGGACAGCGAGGCCCGGGTGGCGACCGAGCAACGGCTGCTCAGCAACGAGATCAAGGCGGTGGTGGCGACGAGCGCGCTGGGGATGGGCTACGACAAGCCCGATCTGGGGTTCGTCGTGCACTATCAGGCGCCGGGCTCGGTCGTGGCCTACTACCAGCAGGTGGGACGCGCCGGGCGCGGCGTCGAGCATGCCGACGTCGTGTTGCTGCGCGGTCAGGAGGACCGTCGGATCCAGGATTTCTTCATCGAGCAGTCGTTCCCCGCACGCGAGCGCGTACAGGCGGTGCTGGCCGAACTCGAGGCCGCCGCGCCTCAGGGCCGCACGACGCGGGAGCTGATGGCGGTGGTCAACCTCGGCATGGCGCGCCTGGAGGCGATGCTGAAGATCCTCGACGTCGAGGGTGCCGTGGAGCGAGACGGGACGCGCTGGGTGCTCGCTGCCTCGGCCGGCGACTGGGAGTACGACGCCGATCGCTACGCCCGCGTCACTGCGCTGCGCCGGGCCGAGCAGGAGGCGATGGCCCGGTACGGCGCTGACGGCCGGTGCCTGATGCGGGTGCTTCAGGAGCAGCTCGACGATGGCTGGGTGGGACCGGATTCCTCGGATTGCGGCCGATGTGCGGTGTGCACCGCGCCCCGCTTCGCCGACCCCCCGGACCAGCGGCTGGTGGAGCTCGCCGGGCGCCACCTGCGTTCGCGGCCGATCGAGCTGGAGGTCAAGAAGATGGCGCCGGACGCGCACGGCTCGATGCGCAAGATCCCGGAGGACGCGCGCATCGAGCCCGGTTGGGCGCTCGCTCGCTTCGGCGACGGGGGATGGTGGCCGGCGATCGCACGTGGACTCAGCGACGGTGTCTTCGATCAGGAGGTCGTCGAGGCGCTCGCCGATCTGATCCGCGCTCAGGTGCCGTCTGCGGCATGGCTGTGCGCGGTCCCGAGCGCACGACTCGGCGACCGGCTCGATCTGCTCGCGCATCGGCTCGCCGACGCGCTCGCGCTTCCCTGCCCGGCGCAGCTGGAGCGCACCGAGCCGCGGCCGCCGCAGCGGGAGATGGAGAACGCGGTCAGCCAGGCAGCGAACGTCCGCGGTGCGTTCCGGGTGACCGGGACGCCCCCCCGCGGGACCGGCGTGCTGCTCGACGACCGGCGCAGCTCCGGATGGACGCTCGCGATGGTCGGCGGCCAGCTGCGGCGTGCGGGCGCCGAGCGGGTGGTGCCGATCACGCTCGGCACGTTGCTCTGAGCCTGCCGGCTCAGCCGGCGCCGGCGCGCGGCCGGTGAGCGCGCGGGCGGCAGCGTGCCGGGACGGCGGCACGGCGATCTCGTTCGGTTCTCCGGGGCGTCGCCTCGTCTCAGAGATCGACGTACCGGCCGCGTCTGCACGTTGAGCTCAACCCCATCGCGTCGCAGGCCGCCGATCCGCTGCGCACGCGCTGCCCTGGCCCCGGCCTCGGTCTCGAGCCGTTCGCCACCGCAACCGTCTCCGCCGCGGTTCTCGGACACCGGATGTTCACGGTCCGCCTCCATGGGCTCGCGTTCGGCGATGGCCCCTACACGGCCACGACGGACTCGACGCTCATGCTCACGCTGCGGCGCGAGGTGACGCGAGTGCGGGCGATCCGAGTCAGATCCGTGGGCGTCAGGAGCTTTGACGGCCGCCGCGTCACCCGTGCTGGGTGATGACCAGGCCCGACGCGACCTCGATCCCGCCGCCCGACGGTACCGCCTGCCCATTGAGCCGGGCGTAGAACGCCGCCGCGACCCGCTCCGCGTGACGTTTGGCCTGGTCGGCGCGCTCGCCGGCGAACAGTTCGTCGACGCTCATCCGCCAGAGCCACAGCCACCGCTCGAAGTGCCCCGCGAACAGAGTCACCTTCTGGTTGAGGGCGGCATGGGGCGCGAACGCTCCGCCGCCGTAGGAGTGGGCACCGAGCAGGATCGTCTCCCAGAACGAGGCGATCTTCGGGACGTGGGTCTCGAGGTCGAGGTGCGCGACGTCGTTGAAGATGAAGCCGAGGATCGGGTCGCTCAACGCGCGGCTGTAGAACGCGCGCACGAGGGTCTCGCAATCGGCGCGGGTCTCGATGTCGGGAAGCTCGGTCATGCTCGCTCGAGGATAGGTCTGGGCCCTACGCCGCGGTCGATCGCTCGCGTGCCCGGTAGGCCGCCGCCGCGTTGCGATTGGAGCAGCGGGTGGTGCAGAAGCGCCGCGAGCGATTGCGCGAGAGGTCGAGCACGAGCCCTTCGCAGCCGTCGTCGGCGCACACCGACAAGCGTGAGAGCTCGTCGGCGCGGATCAGGTCGACCATCGCCATCGCCGTCTCGACGATCACCCGGCGGTCCAGCGGCGCATCGGAGGAGATCGCATGGATGTGCCAGTCGAGCTCGTCGTGGCGCACGAGCTGGGGCACCGCGCGGGCCTCGGCAAGCATCACGTTCGCCAGCTCGGCCGCCTGGTCACGCTCGGCGGTCAGCAGCGTTCGCAGCTCCTCACGGATGGCGCGCAGCGCCGTGAGCTCTGCTTCGTCCCGGTCGTGGCGGCCGGTGTAGCGGTGCGCCGTCCACCAGGCCTCCACCTGCTCCTGGGTGGTCAGCGTGTCGGGCTCCACCGCACTGTTGACGAGCTCCACGGCTGCACGCAGCGACCATTCCGTATCAGGGGCAAAAAGCACGTTGACAGATTATGCCGCATCGGTTAGCGTCATTTGCCATGAGCAAGCACGGTCATGACGGGATGGCCCGCTCGGGTCTCGCCCTCGCGGTGGTGTCGGCCGCGTCGTTCGGGCTCTCCGGCGCGCTTGCCCGCGGGCTGCTGAGCACCGGGTGGACGGCCGGAGCGGTCGTACTCGTGCGGCTCGGTCTCGGTGCGATCGTTGTGGCGCCATTCGCGTTCGCCGATCTTCGCGGTCGCTGGCACGTGCTGCGCGACCACGCCGGCCTCGTCCTGCTCTACGGCGCGGTGCCGATGGCGCTCGCCCAGTTCGCCTACTTCTCCGCGGTCTCCAAGATGGCCGTCGGGCCGGCGCTGCTGATCGAGTACACCGCGCCTGCGGCGGTGGTCGCCTGGCTGTGGTTGCGCCGCGGCGAGCGGCCTTCGGCGATGACGCTCTCAGGCGCCGTCGTCTGCCTCGTCGGTCTCGTGCTCGTCCTTGATCTGCTCGCCGGCCCCTCGCTGAACCCGGTCGGCGTCGCCTGGGCGCTGGTGGCGATGGTCGGCTGCGCGTCGTACTTCGTGCTCGGCTCCGACGGGATCGCCGCGGTGCCCGCGGTCGGCCTGGCCGGTTGCGGCCTGGTGGCGGCGACCGTGTCGCTGGGCGTGCTTGGTGCGATCGGTGTGCTGCCGCTGCGCGCCGCGACCGCGTCGGCGCACTACGCCGGCGTTCAGGTCGCGTGGTGGCTGCCGCTGCTCGCCCTCGGCGCAATCACCTGTGGGCTCGCGTACTGCGCCGGCGTCGCCGCGATCCGGCGGCTCGGCTCGCGCGTGGCGTCGTTCGTCGGTCTGCTCGAGGTCGTCTCCGGCGTCGTGTGGGCCTGGCTGCTGCTCACGCAGGTGCCCGGCGCGCTGCAGCTCGTCGGCGGCTTGCTGCTGCTCGCCGGGATCGTCGTCGTGCGGCTCGGCGAGGCAGACCCGATCTCAGGCGACCTGGCTGCCGGGGACGGACCGGTTCGTGCGCCGCAGCGCCTCGCCGTAGCCGCGGGCAAGCTGCGCCATCGAACCCTCCCAGGTGCGCCCACGAGCCGCCGCGAGGCCCGCGCGGCGCAGCCGTTCGGCGAGGACGCTGCTCCCGGACGCCCCGGTCACCGACACGAGCGCGCTGGCGAGGGCATCGGGGTCGGGCGCGGTGAGCAGCCCGCTCTCCCCGTGCTCGATGAGTGACACCGGCCCGCCTTCGCCGACCGCGATCACCGGCAGCCCGCTCGCCTGGGCCTCGAGGATGACCTGGCCGAACGTGTCGGTCCGGCTCGCGAACAGGAACGCATCGGCGCTCGCATAGGCGCGGGCGAGGTCCGCCCCCTCGAGCCACCCGAGGAATGTCGCGTGCCCGCGCAGACGCTCGCGGAGCATCTCCTCCTCGGGGCCGCCGCCGGCGAGCACCAGGTGCAGGCGGGGGTCCCGCGCGCGGGCAGCGAGGAATGCGTCGGCGAGTAGCTCGGCTCCCTTCTCCTTGGTCAGCCGGCCCGAGTACAGGACGTTGCACTCGCCGCCGAACAGCGTGGGGTCCCGCAGCCCGGGGTCGAAGCGGCTGAGGTCGACGCCGCGGTCCCAGCGCCCGATCCGCTCCTGATCGATACCGAGCTCGGCCAGCCGCGCGTCGGTCGCCTCGCTCGGCGAGAGCACCATCTCGCAGGGGCCGTAGAAGCCGCGCAGCGCCGCCGTGGCGAACAACTCGAGGTGCGCCGAGCCCGAGCGCACGCCGGCGTAGGCGGCGAGCTCGGTGTGGTAGCTGCCGATCACCGGCAGCTGCATCACCCGCGCCATCAGCCACGCGCCGATCCCGGCCGGCCCGGGGGAGACGAGGTGGATCAGGTCATAGCGACCGTCCGCCAGGGCCTCGACGAGCGCGGGGATCCCGGGAACCCCGATCCGCAGCCCCGCATAGAACGGGATCTCGATCTCGGCGACCGAGGACAGACGGCGGTCGACGTCGGCGTCGGTGCCGACGACCTCGACCTCATAGCCCGGAACGCCGCGGTCGCGGATCTGGGTGACCGTCCGCGTCACCCCATGGGTGGAGCCCAGACCGTCGGCGACGAGCGCCACCCGTGGACGTTCACCGTCGGCGCGCGTCAGCTTCAGCTTCTCGCGGCCGAGAAACGCTGTCGCCGCGGCGTACGGGATCGCCGGGATGCAGGCCTCGAACAATGCGGAGGCGCGCGGCGTGAGGTTCGTCTCACCAGCCTGCACGGCTCCGACGAGGCCGGAGACCGCGGCGGCCAGCGAGCGCTCGTGGATCCGCCGCGACCGCCGCATCAGGTCCGGGTGGCTGAGCTCTCCGTCCTGGAGCATCCGCAGCAGCTCCCGCGAGGAGACGCCGAGATCCATCGCCGCCAGCCAGCCCTGGAGCATCGCGCGGGCGTCCTGTGGCCGGGCGAGCTCCGGGTCTCCGGTCTCGCCGCTGCGGGCGTCGCCCTCGCACATGACGCGCTCGACGATCCGCAGGACCGCGCCGGGATCCGGAGGCGCGTCGCGGTCGTCGCCCTGTAGCGAGCGGATCGCCAGCGCCATCGCGGCGTGCGTCCACTTCGCCGCCGACCCCTGGGCGCCGTGCGCCTCCGCGCGGCCGGCGCGGACGTGGGCGAGGAACTCCTGCGGCGTCGCGCATTGCGGCACCTCGGTGAACGTGCGCCCGATATCGATTCCGGCGTGGTCATCGGAGCCGCCGATGGCGGTGCCCCCATGCGTCTCGATGTACACGAACGCCGGAAGATTCAGCTCCTTGGCGCGTGACCCGTTGCGGGTCTCCCACACGGGGAACAGCTGCGCCAGGCGCCGGCGGTGGCGCGCCATCAACGGCGCGCGGACCGCGAAGAAGGGGTGTGCGAGCGCGCAGGTGATCTCCTGCTCGGAGAGGTAGGCCGCGCACGTCTCAACATCGTCGTTGTGGCGCTGCAGCCACTCGTGATCCTGCGGAGTGATGCCGTAGCAGAGCACGTGGACCGCCTGTGGCTCTCCTCTGAACCCCACGGTGAGTTCCTCGGAGATGAAAGTCCCCGGCAGGTGGCCGATCGCCAGCGCGCCGTCGATCGTGTCGTGATCGGTGATCGTCACGAAATCCATTCCGCGCCGACGGGCGAGCTCGTAGACCTCTTCAGGCTCGGTGGCGCACTCCGGAAGATGCAGGGAACGCTGAATTCCCAGCTTGGACAGCTCCGACGCCGTCGAGTGCACATGCATGTCAATGCGGCTTCTCTCGTTCATTGACTGAAAGGATTCTCCTGCAATTTGCGGATTCCGTGAACAAGGCGCTCATGTCCTGTGACCATTCAGTGAACACCCGGGAATGAGGGGCCATGGCGGAGAACCATGGGAGTCATGTCAGTCGGCGCACGCGTCGGAACGGCGTCGACCCCCGGGAGAGGTGACACCGTCCGACTCACCTATGGGGAGGTTCTGGTCGAGGTGCGGCTCGCGCCGTTCTCGTTCTCCGTGCGCCGGCGCGGGGTGACGTCGGTGCGGGCGGGCGAGGCGTGGTTGGCGGAGGGCACCGCGCGTGATGTGCTGCTCCAGTTCACCGAGGGTGTGGTGCCGATCGAGGAGCGCTCGGAGCCGCGACGGGTCATCCACGCCCGCATATTGGAGCGCCGGCCGAGCGGCGCGACGTTCTCGCTTCTGCTCCAGGGTCAGAACACCGGCACGCTGGCTGTCGACGTCGCCGCGGACGGGCGGGTCTCGCTGCGCCTGGACGCCGACGGAGCGCCGCTGCGGCTCGGTCTGGGATGGGAGCGCGCTGCCCGGGAACGGTTGTGCGGCCTCGGTCTGCGCCATCAGCCGCGTCTGGATCAGGCCGGCCGGAACGTCCAGCTCGGCGCCGACCGCCGCTATCTGGGGCCTGACTGCCCGCAGGAGATGTTCGAGGAGGGCGGGATCCCGCAGGGCGACTGCGCCCCGGTGCCATGGCTGCTCTCCAGCGGCGGCTACGGCGTGTGGTGCCGGACCGCCGCCAACGGCACTCGGTTCGACCTGGCGGGCGAGCGCGTGGAGATCTCCACCCGGGGCCACGCCGGCCCGCTCGAGCTCGAGCTGCTGTGCGCATCGACGCCGGCGGCTGCGCTGCGCGGCCTGTGCCGGCTCACCGGCTGGCCGGCGCTGCTGCCCGAGTGGGGCTACGGCTTCTGGAAGAGCCGCGACGTCCACGAGCACCAGGACGACGTGCTGGACGACTTCCTCGGCTTCCGCCGCCATCACATCCCACTCGACGCGGTCGTGATCGACTCGCCGTGGGCCACGCAATACAACACCTGGGAGTTCAACCCACATCAGTTTCCCGATGCCCGCTGGATGATCGGCGCGATGCGCGCGTCGGGCGTGCGCACCGTCGTCTGGGTGACGCCGTGGGTGAACCTCGACTCCCGTGACGGCCAGATCGCTCCCCAGCCCGAGTCCGAGCGTGCGGCCGGGCTGCCGGCCTCCAACTACGCGCCGGGAGCGGCCGCCGGCCACTTCGTCTCAGAGCCCCGCTCCGGCGGCGCGGGCGGACGGGGCGACCCGTATGTCGCGCAATGGTGGATGGGGACCGGCTCGCCGGTCGACTTCACGAGCACCGCCGCCGAGACGTGGTGGCGCGAGCAGGCCAAACGGGTGCTCGCGCTGGGTGTCGCCGGCATCAAGGCCGACGACGGCGACGGCTACTACATCCCCGACCGCATCCGGCTCGCCGATGGACGCTCGGGGGGCGAGGCTGCGTGGGAGCTGGGGACGCTGCACCGTCGCTGCCTGCAGCGCGCGCTCGATGAGGTCCATCCCGGCGAGGGAGTGCTGTTCGGCCGCAGCGGCTGGAGCGGCCAGCACGCTTACGGTCACACCTGGGGCGGCGACCAGGTCTCCGACTTCTGGTCGTTGCGCGTGCTCGTGGTGGCGCTTCTGTCCGGCGCGATGACGGGTGTCTCGAACGTCTCGCATGACATCGGCGGTTACCTCGGTCACCGTCTGGTCGAACGCTGCCCGCCGGAGCTGCTCATCCGCTGGCTGCAGTTCGGGTGCTTCACCCCGTTGATGCACGCCCACTCGCGGATGGACCAGGAGCCCTGGCGCTACGGCGCGGAGGTCATGGACCTGTACCGCGCCTACGTCCTCCTGCACGAACAACTGGTCCCGTACACCCGCGCCGCCGCCGCGACCGCGCGCCGGACGGGAGTTCCGGTCATGCGCCCCTTCTGCCTGCTCGACCCCGCCGACCCGCGGGGATGGACCGTGAGCGACGCCTTCGGCTACGGCCCGGCCCTGTGGGTGGCGCCGGTGCTCGAGGAGGATGCGCGCGAACGCGAGGTGCTGCTGCCGCGGGGCGAGTGGGTCCAGACCTGGGACGGCGAGATGGTGCGCGGCGGAGCCGAGGTGGTCGTCGACGCGCCGCTCGAGCGCGTACCGGTCTGGGTCCGGGCCGGCTCGATCGTCGTCACCTATCCGGCGGCCCATGTCGCCGAGGGGCTCGGGGACACTCCCGAGGGTGAGCGGCCGCTGCGCGCGACCCTGTGGGGCCCTCCCCGGCTCGGCCGCGCCGCCGCTCGTCTGGCCGACGGAACGCGAATCGGTTGGCGCGACGGTCGCTGGGAGCTTCCCGCCGGGCGGGAGATCACGGTGGCGTCGCACGCGATCTAGCGATTCCCGCACCGGCCAATGCCTATGATCGCGCCGTGCATTTCTCCGAGCTCACCGCGCCCGAGCAGCGGGTGCTCGGCTGCCTGATCGAGAAGCGCTGGACGACGCCCGACCAGTACCCGCTGTCGCTCAACGCGCTGCGGCTCGCCTGCAACCAGTCGACCAACCGCGATCCGGTCACGCGCTACGACGACGACACGGTCTTCCAAGCCGCCCAGCGGCTGTGCACCTACGGCCTGGCGCGCTTGGCCAGCGGCCACACCTCTCGGGCGACGAAGTACCGCCACCTCGCCGAGGAGGCGCTCTCCTTGAACCGCGAGCAACTCGCCGTGCTCGCCGTGCTGTTGCTGCGAGGCCCGCAGACCCCGGGCGAGCTGAAGGCGCGCAGCGAGCGGATGGCTCCCGTGCAGTCGCTCGCCGAGATCGAGCGCGTGCTCGCCGAGCTCGACGACCGCGGCTACGCGCGCCGGCTCGGTCGCCGGCCAGGGCAGAAGGAGGACCGCTTCGCCCAGCTGCTCGGCGGGGAGGACGGGACGGGGGCGACCGGCGGCGAGGACGGTGGTCTCGCGGCCACCGAGTACACCCCGTCGCCGCCCTCCGCGCTGCAGAGCCCGGCGCCGGCCACACCGGGGCAGACGGTCCCCGGCGCTGAGCTCGAGGCGCGGGTCGCGGCATTGGAGGAGGAGGTCGCCTCGCTGCGCGCCCAGCTCGAGGAGCTCCTGAGCTGACGTGCCCGAAGCGCCCGTGATCGAGTTCCGCCCGGCGGCGGTCGACGCCGGTCCGGGTGGGGAGCTCTTGGTGGCGATGCGCGCCGAGATCGCTGCGATCTACGCCGGCCTGGATCTCGACGGACCGCAGATGCCCCGCGCCGGCGCCTCCGAGCTCGGGCCGCCCGGCGGGACGTTCCTCGTCGGCACCCGCGAGGGCGAGCCCGTCTGCTGCGGCGGGGTCAAGCGGCTGGACGACCGCGCGTGCGAGATCAAGCGCATGTACGTCGTCCCGCAGGCACGCGGCCAGGGGGTGGCGCGCCGGCTGCTCGGCGCGCTCGAAGCGGCGGCGCGCGAGCTCGGATACGTGATCGCGCGGCTGGACACCGGGCCCGACCAGCCGCATGCCCGCGCGTTGTATGAGGCGGCCGGCTATGTCGAGATCGACAACTTCAACGGAAACCCGGTGGCGACCTACTTCGCCGAGAAGTCGCTGGGATGAGCTCGGGGGCATCCGTGCACGCATTCGACCTGGACGCATATCTCGCGCGGCTCGGCCTGGGCGGGCGGCCGACGGTCGCCGAGCTGCACCGGGCCCACATCACGGCGATCCCGTTCGAGAACCTCGATCCGATGCGCGGAGTGCCGGTCTCGCTCGATCTCGCCGACCTCGAGCGCAAGCTGGTCGCCGGGCGGCGCGGCGGCTACTGCTTCGAGCACAACCTGCTGTTCGCCGCGGCGCTGCGTGCGCTCGGGGTGCCGGCCGAGCCGATGCTCGCGCGGGTCGGGCCACGTGAGAACCCCGACCGCACGCTCAGCCACCTGTTTCTGCGCGTCCGTGATGGCGGCGCGAGCTGGCACGCCGACGTCGGGTTCGGGTCAGGCACGCTGAGCGAGCCCGTTCCGTTCGGCCCGGGGGAGGAGTTCGTCCAGCTCGGCTGGCGCCGGCGGATCGTCGCCGAGGGCGACGAACTCGTTCTCCAGGCGGCCCGCGACGACGGCGGCTGGCGAGACGTCTACAGCTTCGTTCCGGTGCCCGCCCGGATGATCGACATCGAGGTCAACAACTGGTACGTGTCGACCAATCCCGGCTCGCGGTTCGTCAGCGGTCTGGTCATCACCCGTCAACGCGAGGACGGCTCGCGCACCGTCCTGAGCGACTGGAGCGGCACGCTGCGCCTGATCGAGCAATCCCCCGGCGCGGAGACCGCCGTCGCGGTGGAGCGCGCGGACATCCCCGCGCTGCTCGCCGGCTTCGACCTGCCCGGCTGGGAGCTCGACGATCGCGGCATCCCGGTGCCCGCCGAGCACACATGACCCCCCCGATCGACGGGCAGTGCCCCACGCGGCCCGCCCGCCGACGCGCGTGACCATGACCGCCGGGAGCCCTGGTATCGCATCTCATCGTTCCCGTCGCGAAGGAGCCGCACGATGACCGAGCACGCAGATGACACCGACCGCGCCGCGGGCACCGAGGCCTGGCACCGGGACCTTCCCGGCCATGCGGACGACCTCCAGACCGACCGCGGTGCCGCCGATGGCGGCGGGCAGCCGCGCCCGCGCCGCCCCCGCCCGCTGTTCCACGTCAAGGCCGGCACGCTCGACCCTGACACCGCCCAGACCACGGGGATGCAGCGCTTCGAGGCGCTGTCCGCGCGTCACGGCGGGACCGAGAAGATCTGGCTGGGGGAGAACCACGTCGGTCCGGAGATGCGCTCCGGCGATCACCACCACGGGGAGGCGGAAACCGGGATCTATGTGATCTCCGGCCACCCGGTGTTCGTGTTCCTCGCCGACGGCGAGGAACGGCGGATCGAGACCTCGCCCGGCGACTACGTGTTCGTCCCCCCGTACGTGCCCCACCGCGAGGAGAACCCCCATTCCGAGCCCGCGGTGGTGCTGCTCGCGCGCAGCACGCAGGAGGGAATCGTCGTCAATCTGCCGAGCCTCGACGTCGAGGTCGAGATTCCGGGTGAGTCCTGAGCCGGCGCGTGGCAGCGCCGGGCCTCCGGTCCCTGAGAACCTGCTCAGCGAGGCGCCGGGCGACGGTGTTCAGCGGGTGAGCCGCTGAGCGCCCGTCGCGGCCAGGAGCCCGGTGAGCGTCGGCCCGAGCAGTGCGTCGAGCTTGAGATCGGCCAGCGGGTCCCCGCGAGTCACCCCGCGGTTGACGATCGCCACCGGGATCCCGTCGCGCCGCGCACGCTGGACGAAGCGCAGCCCCGACATCACCGTCAGCGAGGAGCCGAGTACGAGCAGCGCGGAGCCCGCCGCCACGAGCTCGTAGCAGCGATCGACCCGCGGCCGCGGCACGTTCTCGCCGAAGAAGACGACGTCGGGCTTCAGCAGATCCGAGCCACAGCACTCGCAGCCGACCAGCCGGAAGCGCGCGACATGCTCATCGGCGAGCTCCACATCGCCGTCGGGGTTGCTCGACGGTGCCAGCGACACTGCGTCAAATCCCGGGTTGGAGGCCCGCAGACGCTCGTCGAGGGTGGCCCGTGCCGTGCGTGAGCCGCACTCCAGGCAGACGACCCGCGCGAGGCTGCCGTGCAGCTCGATCACGTCCCGCGCGCCCGCGGCCTGGTGCAACCCGTCGACGTTCTGGGTGATGATTCCGGCAAGCGCTCCCGCGCGCTGCAGCTCGGCCACCGCACGGTGACCGTCGTTGGGGGCCGCGCCGGACATCCGCCGCCAGCCGATCTGTGAGCGCGCCCAGTAGCGCTGGCGCGCCGCCGGTGAGCCGGTGAACTCGTGGATCGTCATCGGCAGCCGTGCGCGCAGCGAACCCGTCGGCCCGCGGTAGTCGGGGATGCCCGACTCGGTGGAGATCCCGGCGCCCGACAGGACCACGACGCCACCACGGCGCAGGAGCACGTCCAGTCGTTCGGCCTCGGTCACCGGCTCAGTATGCCCCGGTGCCCCCCGCAGACGGGATCCGGCTCAGCCGCCGACCAGCGCGGCGTCCGAGCCGATCGCCTCGGCCGCGCGGCGGACGGCCTCGCGGGCCTCGGCGGGCTCCAGCACGACCGCGTCGCCGGCCTCCTTGAGCGTCTCACGCACGAGCCAGTCGACCCCGGCGAACCCGAGCTCGACGATCACGGCGCCGTCGCTGAGCTCGGCGACGACCGAGCGCTCCTCCCGGGCCCAGCGGGCGCGGTCGGGAGAGATCCAGACCCGCGCGCGGCTGGAGGCAGGCACCTCGCCGGTGCGCGGCCAGCCGCCCGCGTCGGCGGCCGGGTCGACATCGGAGCGCGGCTCGTACGAGGTGTCGGTGACGGTCGCGGACTTGATGCGATCCAGCCGGAAGTGGCGGACGCTGGAGCGGGCGGGGTCGTAGCTGCCGAGGTACCAGCCCTCGCGGCCGTTGATGAGCGCGTACGGCTCCACGGTCCGCTCGGAGAACTCGTCCTCATTCTCCTTGTAGTACTCGAACGAGAGCAGCCGGCGCGAGGCGATCGCCTGTGAGACGACACGGGCGATCTCGACATCGTCGCCACCCGCGGTGGCGAACTGCAGTCCCTCGTCGGCTGGATCCTCGCCGAGCGCCGCGACCACCTTGGAGCGCACGGATGTCAGCGATCCCTCGGGGATGTGCTCGCCGATCAGGTCGATCGCGGCGATCAGTGCCTTGGCCTCGACGGGCAGCAGGCGCGCCGGCCGGGCGAACGAATCGCCGTACGGCTCGGGATCGACCTCGACGGTGCCGTCGGGCAGGATCTCCGCGTAGAGCACGTAGGTGCCGGCGCCGAAGTTGACGACGTTGAGCAGCGCGATGTCCTCGCGCAATTCCTGATCGGAGACCTGGAGCGCGGCGTGCAGGTCGGTCTCGGTGAGCACCCGGCCGCCACGGCCGGCCTCGATCAGGATCGAGGCGAGCGTGACCAGCCGCGCGAATCGCTCGGGGCGGATCGCGGCATCGCCCCGTCCCTCCCCGTCGTCGTCCCCGCGACGCCCGGCCGGACGCTCGAGCGCCTCAGCGGCGCGCGCCTCGGCGGCGCCGGGCAGCTCGTCGGCGATCTGGGGCTCTGCGCGGTGACGGTCGACGAGCAGGCCGATCCGTTCGTGCATCTCGGCAAGCAGCTGCCGCGGACCGGTGATCCGGGCGTTCTCACCGAGCCCGAGGACCCAGGCGATCAGCTGGCGGGCGTTGGCGTAGTGGGTGACGAACACCCGGTCGTCGGGGCGGGTGGGATCCGGGTCGGGCCGGATCTCGCCGTAGCGGCCGAAATGACGCTCGATCTGCCAGGCGATCCGCTCCGAGATCCACACCTCCGCCGTGCCGACGGAGTCGCCGAACTGCCAGCCGATACGGTCGGCGTAGCCGCGCGGGTCGAAGTCGGTCGGGCGTTGGAAATCATGCTCGGCCTTCGTCGCGTAGCCGACCTTGCCCTGAATCCGCGACAGCCGGAAGACGCGGATCGCGTCGCGCTCGTGGGAGCGTCCGACCAGGTAGAACTGCCCGCCCTGGTAGAGCAGCTGGTAGGGATCGACCTTGCGCGTGCCGACGTCGTCGCGCTCCATCGTGTGGTAATCGAAGACGATCGTCTTGCGGCGGAAGATCGCGGTCTCGATCTTGGCCAGCCGTGAGGAGACCTCGTGGCCGCCCGCGGAGCCGGTGATCCCGAGCGCCACCGTGCTCTGCTCCGGTCGTGAGAGAGGGCTCGGGCGCCCCCATGAGATCTGCTGCAGCGCCAGCCGCAGTGGCTCGGCGTACGCGAACTCGCCGTCGAGCAGCTGCAGCGCGGTATGGAGCGCCGCCAGCTCCTGGTCTGAGAACTCAATCGGCGGCAGGTGGAAGTTCTCCGGCGGCAGCGAGTAGTTCTCCTGCTCGACCAGGCCGTCGACCGGTTTCTCGACCGCCAGCGCGATTCCCAGCGCCTCGAGCTCCGAGCGGTCGGCGTAGAAGCGCCGCGCGAACGCGTCCTCGTTCATCACGCTGTAGCCCTCGACGTCTCGCCGAATCTCGGGTGCCGTCACCGGCCGCCGCTCGGCCATCAGGTACGAGATGAGCGAGAGCTGACGGATCAGTTTCTCGGTGTCCTTGGCCATCCCCGTTTTGACTGTAGACGGGCCGCTCGGGACCTCGCGGTTCTCGTGACCAGATCGGCACGCAATTTGCGCGGATTTGCCCGGCGCGCCACCTCGCGGTGGCCGCCGGCTCAGGGAGCGGGGTCAGGCCGCCCGCTCGCCGCCGGCTCAGGGAGCCGGGGTCAGGCCGCCCGCTCGACCCCAGCCGCGAAGAACGCCCCGCCGCCGAGCCCCTTGTCGTAGCCGGACCACTGCTGGCCATCGGGAAGGGCCTTCTCGACGCGGTCGAAGGAGCCGAGGCGGGCGCCGAGGCTGTCGATACCGTGCACGAGGGCGGCCTCGCGCGTGGCGGGAACGACCGGGCTGCCGTGCTCGAGCGAGCCGTGGTGGCTGAGGATGATGTGCAGCAGCGCCTGGGCGACGTCGGCGGGGAAGTCCGGCAGCGACTCGATCGCCGTGCGGATCCGGAAATAGCCGAGCGGGATCTCGCCGTAGAGACGGCCGCCGTCGCTCATCTCGATCGCCTCGCCGTGCATCTCGTACGCGTCGAGCTTGCCGATGTCGTGGACCAGGGCGCCCGCGACCGCCACGTCGCGGTCGATGCCGGGGAAGGTGGCGGAGATCGCGCTCACCGCCTGGGCCACGCCGAGCGAATGCTCGAGCAGCCCGCCGCGGTAGGCCTGGTGGTAGTGCTTGGCGGCGGGGGCGACGCGGAAATGCTCCCAGCTCTCGCTGCCCTCACCCAGGACAAGGCCGAGCAGCGCGCGCAGGCACGGCCGCTGGACCGTCGCCTCAAGCTCACGCAGATCCTGCTCGAGCAGCTCGATCGGGCGCGAAGGCCCGTCGAGCAGCTCGGAGGCGTCGTACTCGTGCTCGGCCGCGGGCCGCACGGACTCGACGACGAGCCGCGGGCCGAAGCGCTCGTCCTCGGTCATCACGCCGCAGACGTGGGCGATCATCCCCGCCCGGCAGGTCTCGCGTGCGTCATGCACGCCGTCGTAGACGACCGCGGGCACCGAGCCGGTGCGATCGGACAGCCGCAACGTGAGCAGCTCGCTGCCGTCACGGCGGGTGCGGAGCTTGAGCTCGCGCACGACCAGCGGCGCTTCGATTCGCAGACCGACTGAGAGCTCACGAACCTGCATCGCCCGGCGACGATACGCCCGGGATCGGACGGCAGCGATTACCGGAAAACCCCTGCGTAACGGCGCGAACCCGGAGTCTGAGTCGTCCGCGGTATGCGCTAGGTCCGCGCATGGGCGGGCGCGATCGGACTACAGACCGGGTGGGTGACGCTCGACGAACGAGCTCAGGTCCGGCTCGTCGGCCGAGCGGTTGGACCAGCGCGAGCCGCTCTCGGCGAGCGCGACGGTGTCGAATCGCAGCCCGGCGACGTACATGAAGGTGTGGCCCGGCGAGGCGAAGACGGTGATCCACTTGCCGGGCCCCGCGTCACCCCAGTGCATCAGCTCGCCGGAGGTCATCGTCGTGTCGAGCAGCCCGGCGGCCGCGAGCACGTAGCTGAGCGACCCCGAGCAGTCATAGCCGGTGTCCTCGTAGGTCATGTGGCCGCCGCCCCAGATGTAGGGCAGGTGCGAGATCTGGTTGCCGGCGGCGATCACCTCCTGCACCGCGGCGGGCGCGTCGACGGGCGCGACCGCCAGCAGGTTGGAGGTGAGCGTCCCCTGGTTGGGGCTCGCCGACATGCCGCTCTGGCGCAGCTCGCGGCGGACGTCGACCAGCGACGTGGGCCGCGCCAGCGAGCTGCCGCCCGGATGGGTGTCGATCTTCACCGTCGCGACCTTGGGCAGCGTCGAGGAGCCCGCGCCCGCAACCGGCTCGACGGCGTGCGGGTGCGCCTTGGGGACGGTGGCGGTCGGAGGCCGCGACCCGGAGGCCGAGTGCCGGGCGGCGGACGAGGATCCACAACCTGCGAGCGCGAGCGCCGCGGTGGCGCCGGCGAAGAGCGCGCGAGCGGCGTGCGAGCGTGGGTGTCCAAGTCCGAGCATCGTTGCGAGTATGGCCTGGGTCGAGAACCGGAGCGCTGGTCGGTCAGGCCTGGAGGCCGGAGCCGACCCAGTCCCCCGGGCCTCGGGTTCCCCGCGGGGCGAAGAAGTAGCCACCGCCCACCGGGGTGATGTAGTCACTCATCGGCTCGTTCTCCAGCCGAACTTGAATCGCCTCGAATTGACGGTGCGGATTTTGGTTGTAGGCGGTGAAGATCAACCCGCAGTCGATGTCGCCCGCCTCGTCGACGCCGCGATCGTAGTTGTAGCTGCGACGGATCATCCGCTGGCCGGCGGTGGCGGGCGTGCGCGGGTTGGCGAGGCGAATGTGCGCGCTGAGCGGGATCCGGCGGCCGTGAGGATCTGAGCCGAAGTCCGGGTTCTCGAACTCGCCGGTGCCGCCGAGCGGGGCGCCGCTCACCCGGTCGCGTCCGATCATGCGCTCCTGCTCGAGCATCCCGACGCGATCCCAGAATTCGACGTGCTGGCGAATCACCCGCACGATCACATACGTCCCGTCCTCGGCGAACCGCGGCTCGCCGGCGCCCTTCTGCGCCCAGGTCAGCCGGTCCATCATCGCCTCGTCGTGGCTCGGGGGATTTGCCGTGCCATCGCGGAACGCAAACAGATTGCGCCGGCTCGACCGGGGGTCGCGGTCGCGCGGCGCGGTGGTGAATCCGTCGAGCATCCAGCGCACGGCGAGCGTTCCGCTGAACTCGCGCATCAGCTCGCGGACGGTATGGGCGACGGTGTCGCGCTGTCCGGCGGCGATCTGCAGCAGGATGTCGCCGCCGGTGCGCGCCGGGTCCAGCTCGTCATGGGCGAACGGGCGCATCGGGGTGAGGTGGCGCGGCCGATGGCGGGCAAGCCCATACCGGGCGTCGAACAGAGAGTGCCCGAAGGCGATGTTGATCGTGAGCGAGTCCGGCGCGTCGTAGGGGCCGAGGATGCCCGAGTCGGGCGGCGGCTCGTCGACCGCGGTCTCGCCGACGGCAGTCCCCTGGGACAGCTGCCGGGCGCGTGTGGACACGGTGAGCAGCGCCTCAAACAGGTCGGCCTGGGTGGACGCGATCGAGTCGAGTGCCACATACGTGGCCTGCGCCGGCCGAGCGGTGAGCACGCCCGACTGGTGGCGCCCGTCGAACGGGATGCGGACGTCGAGCTCACGCAGGCCGATCTGACGCGACTGCTCGAGCAGCGAGTCGCCTGGCTGGGCGCGCGCGTCCCCGCCGTCCGACAGCGCCGCGGCCGCCGCGGCCGCTCCGCCGGCGCCGAGCGTGGTCAGTGAGCGCGTGAGGAAGCGTCGCCGGTTGACGCCGGTCATCGCTTTGCCGGGTCGCGGGGGATCTGCGGAATCGGGCGCAGCTCGAGCGTGTCCGGCACCGCCGCCAGCGCGGTGCAGATTCCGGACAGCGTGCCCGCAAGCAGTTCGTGCTGGGCGGTCGAGAGCTGGGTCAGCGCCGGGTAGGTCCCGTCCGGCCGGCGCACCTTGCGCAGCGCCGCCGCCATCTGCACCTCCCAGTACTGAACGACCCCGAGGGTGTTGTCGCGGCCGTCGAGCAGCGGCGTCAGCGTCTGGATCACCTGGCGATCGGCGACGAGCGCAGCCGCCGTCGCGCTGACGCCCCGCCTCGACCACGGCACCTCGGCGCCGGACAGGAGGTCGCGCTGCGCGTCCTCCATGATCTCGTGCGCGCGCAGGATGTAGCTGGAGGCACCGACCCACATCCCCGGAATCGTGTGGCGCAGCTTCACGACGGCGCGGGAGATCGCCGATGCGGTCGCCAGCAGGGACCGGGGAGACCTGCCCGTCCATAGCCCCTTCTCGATCATGTGCAGACCCGGGAACCTCGTCTCGCTACGGGACGAGGGGACCTCGGCCAGGGCATCGTCAAGCCGCGCGGGGATGAAGCCGTAGACCGCGCCCAGGTGGAGGTAGTCATCGAAGGAGACGACCCAGTCGCGCTCGGCGGCGCGGCGGTGGTCGGCGCGCAGCGCGGCGGTGAGCGGCCGCAGCGACCGGCCGAGCCGGACCGCCCACGCCTCGGCGTAGCGCTTGTACCGCGCGATCGGCCCCAGGAACCTGCGCCAGCTGATCGGCGTCAGGTCCGAGACGTACTGTCCGCGGCTATTCACCCCGTTCTCCCGCTCGGACACCTGGGTGCCGTACCGCCTGGCCGAGACCTTGGATCCGAACACCTTGTGCACCCTCACCGGTTCCGCCGCGTCGCTGCCGTGCGCGACCGACACGACGCCGGTCTGCTCCGGTGCGGGCCGGTGGCTCGGGGCCGGGATGACCGCCGCGGCGAGAAGCGCCACCAGAGCAAGCCCGGCGATCAGCGCCGCCGTGCTGAGCACCCGTCGACGGCGGGAGCGGCTCGGTGAAGGGCTGGTATCGGACATCACGCGACGCCGGCCCACGCCGGCGTGGTCGACGACCGTCGAAGCTAGTCAGGACCGCCCATCCGGATGTGACCGTGGCGTGACCGATCTGTAACCACGACGGTCACCGCCGGGTGACGCCTGAGACACACCATGGCGCGCGGAAACGAAAAGGATCCCGGTGCACTCGCGGAGGCGGCCGCGGGGCGACCTCTCTAGCAGCCGCCAGCCATAAAGGAGTCCACTTGCACACCGGCAAGAAACTGGTGGCGGGGGTAGCCGCGGCGGCCGCCGCGGGCGCGGCAGCGATCGGGATCTCCGTGTCCGCCGCGAGCACGCCTTCGTCGACGGGTCCGCAGAACGCGGCCCAACAGATCAAGGCGTCCAAGCAGGTGCCCACGGCGACGCCGATCAAGCACGTGGTCGTGCTGTTCGACGAGAACATCTCGTTCGACCACTACTTCGCGACCTATCCCAACGCGCAGAACAACCCCGGGGAGCCGCAGTTCAACGCGCTGCCGAACACCCCGTCGGTCAACGGGCTGAGTCCCACGTTGCTGAACGACAACCCCAACGAGGACAACCCGCAGCGGCTCAGCCCCTCCCAGGCGCTGACCTGCGACCAGAACCACAGCTACACCCCCGAGCAGTCAGCCGACGACAACGGAAACATGGACAAGTTCGTCCAGGACACCACCGGCGGCAGCTGCTCACCGACCGGAGTCGGTGGGTCATACGGTCCGAACGGGATCGTGATGGACTACTTCGACGGGAACACCGTCACCGGACTGTGGAATCTCGCCCAGCACTTCACACTGAACGACAACTTCTATGGCACCCAGTTCGGCCCCTCCTCGCCGGGAGCGGTCAATGTCATCAGCGGCGACACGACCGGAGCCGAGGCGCAGGGCGGGTCGAGCGGCGCGGTCATCAACGGCACGCTCAACGGCGACATCGACCCGTACTTCGACGAGTGCTCCAACAGCTCGGCGACGGCGAGCGGGCCCGGAGAGGCGGGCGGGACGACCGCCGAGCTGACCGGCAAGAACATCGGCGACCTGCTCAACGCGAGGTACCTCACCTGGGGCTGGTTCCAGGGCGGTTTCACTCCGTCCTCCACCAAGACCGTGAGCACCCAGTCCCAGCCGCAGCCGGTGTGCGGCGCCACCCATCAGAACATCGGCGGTGCGACGGTCGCGGACTACAGCCCGCACCACGAGCCGTTCCAGTACTACGCCAGCACGTCGAACCCGTACCACCTCGCCACCAAGACGCCCGAGAAGGTCGGCACCATGTTCCCGAAGGGGATCAACCACCAGTACGACCTCTCCTCCTTCAACACCGCGCTGAAGCAGGGCTACATGCCGGCGGTCTCCTATCTGAAGGCGCCGGAGTACGAGGACGGCCACGCCGGCTACTCCGATCCGCTTGACGAGCAGCGCTTCATCGTCGATGAGGTCAACGCGATCGAGCAGTCGAAGTTCTGGCCGAACACGGCGATCTTCATCACCTACGACGACTCCGACGGGTGGTACGACCACCAGCTCGGGCAGATCGTCCGCGGGTCCCAGACGCCGCAGGACACGCTGAACGGGCCCGGCCAGTGCGGCGACCCGTCGGTGAGCAGCGCCGCGACCGCCGACCGCTGCGGCGTCGGACCGCGGGTGCCGCTGCTCGTCATCTCCCCCTGGGCGAGGACGAACTACGTCGACGGCACGTTCGCCGAGCAGGCATCGATCCCGGCGTTCATCGAGGACAACTGGGATCTCGGCCGGGTCGGTGGCAACTCCGCGGACTCGACCGCGGGGACGATCATGAACGCGTTCAACTTCGACCAGAGCTATGGATCGGCTCCGGCGATCATCATGAACGACACGACGGGCGAGATCGAGAAGACGATCAAGGCCAAGCCGCCGAAGGGCGGGTCCGACGTGGTGCGCCACTTCCACATCAGCCCGGCGCGCTTCGCCGGGTTCAAGCAGAACGCCGCGGTCTCGGCGGCCGCCGCCCGCAAGGCGCGGGTGACGGCTCCGAAGGTCGCGCTGTCGACGCGCTCGGGCGCCCGGGCGGTCCGGGTCCTCGTGCGGACCCACGGCGGCAGCGGCGCGGCCACCACGGCGCGGCTGCGCATCCGTGAGGGCCACCGCGTGGTGGTCGACCGGGCGCTGACGGTCCGCCACGGGCGGGCGACGTTCGTCGTCCGGCGGGGCTCCCATCTCCGCGCCGGCAGCTACCGGGCGACGGTGACCCTCGACCGGGGTGGCGCCGTGGCGGACGCGACGCGCGCGCTGCGCATCGCCTCCTAGAGACACCGTTTCGACGGGTTACGACTCACGGGGCCCGGCACGACGCCGGGCCCCGCGGCGTTCGGCGACGACCTCATACGGTCCTCACAGACCAGGGAGGCCACCCTCTAGCCTCGCTGCGATGTCGCCAGTCCGCCGTCACCCCGTCCTCAGCGGGTTGGTCCTCGGGGCCGTCGTCGTGCTCGCGCTCGGCGCGGTCGCCTGGAAGCTGAACTACCTGCGCTTCGTCAAGCACGGGACCGCGCCTGCCGCGCCCCCGCATTCGGTCGATCTCCACCGCCTGGCGGCGCTCGTCCACCCGCCCGGGGTGTCCACCGGCGACCCGGTTCCGCGGCGCCGGATCCTGGTCGCCACCGACTCCGCGCTCGACGAGCTGATCGGCTCGGGAGGCCACTCGACCGTCTCCTGGGACCCCTCCACCGGCCTGTGGGACTACGCCCCGCTCAAGGAGGAGCGGGCGACGGGCAAGGGGCGCACGCCGACCTGGTGGCAGTCCGCGCTCGCGCTCGACGCGGTGGTGCGCGCCGCGACGACGCTGCACACCACGAGCTCGGCCTACCAGCAGGTGATCCAGACCACCTACGACGACAACGTCTCCAAGCCGGGGACGTACGCGCCGCAGGACTTCGAGAACAACTACATGGACGACACCGGGTGGTGGGGAATCGCCTGGGTCCACGCGGCGGAGTACGAGCTGCGCGTCCAGCACGACACCAGCGCCGCCTCGACCTACCTCACGGTTGCCGAGGACGACGCGCGCTACCTCGAGGAGCAGCCCAAGCGCTGCGGGGCGGCGTCGATCCCGTTCAAGGACGGATATGCGCCGAACACGATCACCGACACGGAGTTCATCGACCTCGTCGCCCAGCTCGGGCAGATGCGCTCCGGCAACGGCCCGCTCGCCAACGCGGGCCTCGCCTCCGAGTGGCGGTCCGACGCATCCCGCACGCTGTCCTGGCTGGAGTCCTCAGGGCTCGTGAACATGCGCACCGGGGCGGTCCACCGCACCCAGGACAACCACTGCCGCTCGGTGGGACCGCCCCAGACCTACACCGAGGGCGAGATGGCGGACGCGCTGGTCCAGGTGGGGCTGCTCACGCACGACCGGTCGGAGATCAACCAGGCGACGGTGTTCATCAACCGCGCGCTGGAGCCCCGCCACGGGATGCTCGTCGCGGGGGTGCTGCAGGAGCCATGCGAGGGCCAGACCAGGATCTGCCTCGGGCAGTCGTACAACATCACCGTCTTCAAGGGGCTGCTCGACGACGCGGTCGCCGACTGGTCGGCGGCGACCGGCTCCGCGGCCTACCAGCCGTTCCTGTCCGCGCAGGCGCAGGCGATCGTCCACAACGCGACCGGGCTCACCACGGGCGCCTGCACGACCGCGAGCTCCTGTCAGCTCTCGATGTACTGGGCGCGACTGATCCCCCAGGCCCACCAGCCGATCGTGCCGACCCCCGGCTCGCAGGCCTCCGGCCTGTCGTCGCTGGTCAACGCGCTGCCGCCCGAGAACGACTGAAGCGGCTCAGGACCGCGCGATCGACGCGGGGTCGGTGCGCTCCAGCCGCGTCATGGTCACGCTCGCGGTGAGCTCCGCGCTCGCGGCGCCGCGGTAGACGCCCTTGATCGGCGGGACGTCGGCGTAGTGGCGGCCGTGCCCGATCTTCACGTGCGTCTCGCCGGCCAGCCCGCGGTTGGTGGGGTCGATCCCGACCCACGCCGGGTCGCCCGGGCCGTCGAGCGGCAGCAGCGCCTCCAGCCACGCGTGGGTGTCGACCTCGACGGACTCGCGGCTCGTCGTCCGAGCCGCCGCGAACAGGTAGCCGGAGACGTAGCGGGCGGCGATCCCGTGGTGGCGCAGCACGCACAGCCCGAGATGGACGAAGTCCTGGCAGACCCCGGCGCCGGTCTGCAGCAGGTCGGAGACGGTCGAGTCGACGAACGTCGCGCCCTGCCGGTACTCGAAGCGGTCCGGGATGAGCTCGGAGACCGCCATCACGGTCTGCAGCGGCGAGTCCGCGCGCGAGGTCTCGATCAGCTCCCTGAGCTGGTCTCCACCCGCCCCCTCGGGCGCGTCGTCGGTCTGCAGCAGGAACTCGCCGCCGGCCTCGTGGTAGGCCTCGTCGGAGAGCGCCGCCCAGCTCGACTGCGGCGGGGCGGCCGGCGCCCGCGTCGACACCCGGGCGCGGACGTCGATCGTGAGCTGCGTGTGCGGCCGGGAGACCTCGAACTCGACGACCTCGGTGCCGAAGTAGTCGGCGTGGCGGTGCAGGCGCACCTCGGGCGTCAGCCGCACCGAGAACTCGTCGCAGCGCTGGCGCTCGCCGCCCTGCGGCTTGACCCGCAGCGCGTTGAGGTTGTCGACGACCTCGGCGTCGTAGGCGTACTCGGTCAGGTAGCGGATCGCGAAGTTCATTCCGGGCGGGGTGGCGGTCGGTCCCTCGGTCATCGCCGGGACCTAGAGGTGGACGGCCGCGATCGCGGCGATCGCAAAATAGCGGGCGTCGATGTCACGATCGACCAGCGCGAGCTCGTCCTGGACGCGCTCGAGGATGTCCTCGAGCGCTCCGCCGGCCTCCGGCGCGCGCCGTTGGAGCTCGAGGTCGGCGATCAGGCGGTCGAGCCGCAGCACGGGCGGTGAGGATCGCGGCTGGGCGTCGGCCTGCGTGAGCGCCTGGGCGAGCCCGTCGATCGAGGAGGCGACCGAGCCCGGGTAGGCGGAGTCGAACAGCAGAAAGCGCGCGACCGGGACGACCGAGGGGGCCGAGCGGACCGCGCGGCGATAGGCCTGAAAGCCACCGACGGCATGCAGCAGCGCGATCGCCTCGGTCTCGTGCGCGGGCCGGTCGTCGTGCAGCGAGCGGATCGGGATGGCGACCCGCAGCATCCGCAGCACCATGTCCGCGTCCTCGATGCGGGCCCGGCCTCGAGGAACGCGCGAGCCCTCGTCGCGCAGCATCGTGCGGTCGAACAGCCCCCAGAACAGCCCGCAGTTCTCCTTGACCTCCTGGTAGAAGGAGTACGGGCCCGGTCTGGAGCGCGGCGGGCAGGTCGTAGCGGCCGAGCAGCAGATAGAAGGAGTTCAGCGCCTCCCACATCTCGGTCGAGATGACGTCGCGCATCGTGCGCCCGCGCTCCCGCGCCCGCGCGACGCAGGAGACGACCGATGCAGGGCTGTCGGTGTCGAGCGTGAGCATCCGCGCGACCTCGATGCGGCCCAGGCGGCGGTCCGGGACCTCGGTCTCCTCCTCGCCGGGCGCGGGCGGCTTGGCGCCGATCGTGGCCAGCACGCCCTCCCAGGAGAGCGTGATCCCGCCCTCGCCGGGGACGCCGGAGACGTCGGCGTGGAACGCGCCGTCGAGGATGCGCGCGGTGTGCTCGGCGCGGGTGAGGTCACGACCGAGCCAGAACAGCTCCTGGGCGATCCGCGCGAGCATCACGGGGTGGGCGGTGACCCGTGAGAGCGTCGAGCGTCTGCTGCTGCTGCTGGGCCTGGCCCTGCCAGCCGCCGCCGTAGCGAACGTCGGGCAGGCGCGGCGGCCGGTAGGGCGGGAGGGTTCCGGGCGCGGCGTCGACGCCCGTCCCGTCGTCGAGCACCCAGGTGTCCTTGGAACCGCCGCCGGCGGAGGAGTTGACGATCATCGATCCTTCGCACAGCGCGACGCGCGTCAGCCCGCCGGGGACGATCCGGATCTCGTCGCCGAACACCGCGAAGGGCCGCAGGTCGACGTGGCGCGGCTCGAGGCCGCCCCCCGACGTCGGTCGGCGCGGTCGAGAGGTGGACGAGCTCCTGGGCGATCCAGGTGTCCGGGTCGTGCTCGATCAGCCGCTTCTGCTCCTCGAGCTCGGCCGCGGAGGCCTGTGGACCGATGAACACGCCCTTGCCGCCCGACTCCGACGTCGGCTTGACGACGACCTCAGACAGCCGGCCGAGCACATGCGCGCGCTCGCGCTCGTTGGCCAGCAGGTAGGTCGGCACGTTCTCCAGGATCGGCTCCTCCCCCAGGTAGAAGCGGATCATCTCCGGCACGTAGTAGTAGATCGCCTTGTCGTCGGCGACGCCGGTGCCGATCGCGTTGGCGATCGCGACCGTGCCCGCCCGGTAGGCGCGCACCAGACCGGGCACGCCGAGCAGCGAGTCGGGGCGGAACTCGAGCGGGTCGATGAACGAGTCGTCGAGCCGGCGGTAGATCGTGTGCACGCGCTCGCAGACCGGCGGTGGTCCGCATGTAACAGACGGCGTCGCGCACGACGAGGTCCGAGGGCTCGACGAGCTCGACCCCCATCTGGCGCGCCAGGAACGCGTGCTCGAAGTAGGCGCTGTTCATCGCGCCCGGCGTCCAGAGCACGATCGTCGGATGCGACTCGGTCGGCCGGGGCGACCGCGCGCAGCGCGTCGAGCAGCAGCGACGGGTAGTGCTCGACCCCGCGCACCCGGTGGCCGGCGAACAACTCGGGAACCAGGCGGGTCATCGCGACGCGGTTCTCCAGCACATAGGAGATGCCCGAGGGCGTGCGGACGTTGTCCTCGAGCACTCGCCAGCGGCCCTCGCCGTCGCGCACGAGGTCGCACCCGCACACGTGGCAGTACACCCCGCCGGGGGCGCGGACCCCGTGGACCGGCCGCGCGAACTCCTTGCGGCTGACGATCAGCGACCACGGCACGATCCCCGCGCGGACGATCTCATGGGCGTGGTAGACGTCGTCGACAAACGCGTTGAGCGCGCGAATGCGCTGCGCGAGCCCGCGTTTGATGATCGTCCACTCGGCGGCGGTGAGCACGCGCGGCACGAGGTCGAGTGGCCAGGCGCGGTCTCGGCGCTCGCCGTCGGAGCCGGCGATCTCGAAGGTGATCCCCTGCTGCATGAAGATCGCGTCGCGGCGGCGGCCGGCGGCGTGCAGAGCCTCGGGACCGAGCCGCCGCAGCGAGGCCATCAGCTCGGCGGCGTGCGGCAGCGGCGCGCCGGCCTCGTCAAGCAGCTCGTCACGGCACCCTTCGGGGATCGTGTACCGGCGCGGGGGAGTCTCGCTCTGCGTGGACATTGGTCGAAGGTCTACCCGGAATGGCCCGGCTTCGCCAACCCCCGGCGGCCAATCCGCGCTGTCCACATGTCCAATCCGGGGCGTCTTCAGGCCATGTGACGTTCATCTGACGCCTCGCGTACCTTCCATCGCACACGAGCCATCCGGGGCGCCAGGACCGGCTCGACAGTCGATCAACACGGGAAGGACCCACCATGAAGAAGAAGTTCGGCCCGCGCCGGCTCGCGGGCAAGCTCACCTACGCGAACGTCGTCGCGACGCTCGCCCTCATGCTCGCGATCAGTGGCGGGACCGCGCTGGCGGCCACGCATCTGATCACCGGCAAGCAGATCGCCAAGGGGACGATCTCGGCCACGAACATCGAGAAGCACACGCTCACCTCGTCGCTGTTCAAGAAGGGCGTCAAGCTGCGCGGGGCGCGCGGCGCGACCGGTCCCGCGGGTGCCGCAGGTGCCGCGGGCGCACCTGGCGCTCGCTGGAAGTGCGATCGCCTACGGGCTCATCGAGAAAAACGGCAACGGCAACCCGGCGTTCATCGCCGGGCTCACCGCCGGCTTCACCTCGGTGTACTCGCCGTCGGCCGGGACCCTCTGCATCGCGTATCCGGCGGGGGTCAGCACCAACCTGCCGCTCTCGATCACCGACGCCAGCAACGAACACGAGGCTGGGAGCAGGTGAACAACGGAGCATGTGGCGGAACCGGCTTCGCGGTCGCCAACGAGACCGCCGCAACAGGCCTCACGGGCGCGCTGTCGATCTCGGTCCCCTGATCGACGGGGCCGAACGGCTCCGCCCCAGAGGGGTACGGCTGGGCGCCGCGGCGGAAGCTCCGCTCGCGGCGCCTCGCCGCTCGCCTGCCGCTTGCCGGCAGGGCGGGTCACGCTACCGTCCGCGCGGTGATCTTGCCGCGCTCGGTGGTGGAGGTGTC
>CAVSSZ010000010.1:0-40688 GCA_963730725.1 uncultured Solirubrobacteraceae bacterium
GGAGCAGCGTGTCTAGAAGGCGACCGTGCCCGTGCCGGTGATCGCGAAGAACCCGCCGAACGTCGGCGCGTTGTTGGACATGTTGCATTTGCCGTTGGCCTTCTTGGGCCCGATCCCACCGAACTGCCCGGTGAGCGTGATCTTCCCGTAGGCCCCCGCGTAGGTCCCGGTTCCGCTCATGATCCTGCTCGGGCCGGAGGCCGAGAGGTAGAACGAGCAGTTCGACGTGTTGAGCTGCGGATGGGCGTGGTTGATCGCCGCGTCGAATCCGGCGCCGTAGACCAACAGGGTGCCGTGCTTCAGTTTCAGCTCCTCGTACGCGCCGTTGGGGTCGACCTTCCCCTGCTTGGTCTCCGAGATGCCGATTCCGTAGTCGCCGATCGCACCGGTGATCGTCACCTTTGACTTGGTCGGACCGAGATCGCTGATGAACACGTGAATCGTTCCGCCCTGTGGCGCGGCCGCGGAGTGGGCCTTCGGGGCCGCGGCGAGCGCGAGCGAACCGGAGGTGAGCAGGGCGCCTGTCACTGCGACGGCCGCGGCCGTTCTCACTGTCCTCATGGGTATGACCTCCCAGGTCTGTTGTCGTCGCGACGTGAGCCGCGAGGGAGAGGCCATGCGATGCACCGCTCCCCGGTCCGTCTCCGAAGGCTACCGAATATTGATGATTTCGTCTCCTTGCTGGAAGGATCGCCGGGAGCCGCGCCGTGGTGACGATTCTGTGCCAGGAGGGTGCGCCCGGGCCGTCCGTAGGCTCATACGGACATGGACTCGTTCACCACCGCTGCGCTCGAGCGGCTGCGCACGCTCACCGACGACCCCGCGGCGGAGTTCCGCGACGGCCAGCTGGAGGCGATCACCGACCTCGTCGCCGAGCGCCACCGCGTGCTCTGCGTGCAGCGGACCGGATGGGGCAAGTCGGCCGTCTACTTCGTCGCCACATCATTGCTGCGCGACCCGCCTGCCGGTGCGGGCACAGGCGCCTCGGGGCCCACGCTGATCATCTCGCCGCTGCTCGCGCTCATGCGCAACCAGCTCGCCGCGGCCGGTCGGCTGGGGCTCGCTGCGCACACGGTCAACTCGACCAACCGCGAGGAGTGGGACCAGGTCCGGGACCGGCTCGCGGCGGACGAGCTCGACCTGCTGCTGATCAGCCCCGAGCGCCTGAACAACCCCCGCTTCCGCGAGGAGATGCTGCCGCTGTTCGCCTCCTCGCTGGGGCTGCTCGTGATCGACGAGGCGCACTGCATCTCCGATTGGGGCCACGACTTCCGGCCTGACTACCGGCGGGTCGGCGAGATGCTGGCGGCGCTGGGGGCGCGCGACGGGGACGCGGGTGGGGTTCCGGTGCTCGCGACCACGGCCACCGCGAACGATCGCGTCGTCGCCGACGTCACCGAGCAGCTCGCCACCACCGACCCGTCGCATCACTCCGCGCTACGCAGCTATCGGGGGCCGCTCGCCCGCGCGAGCCTGCGCCTGGAGGTCGTCGAGCTCGGTCGTCCTGCCGAGCGTCTGGCCTGGCTGGTCGAGCATCTCCCGGCGATGGACGGCTCCGGGATCGTCTACACGCTCACCAAGCGCGATGCCGATCAGGTCGCGGAGTTCCTCAGCGCAAACGGCGTGCCGGCGCTCGCCTACAGCGGCGACCAGGACGGCGACGCGCGGGTGGCGACCGAGCAGCGGCTGCTCGCCAATGACGTGAAGGCCGTGGTGGCGACGAGCGCGCTCGGGATGGGTTACGACAAGCCGGACCTGGGGTTCGTCGTGCACTACCAGGCGCCCGGGTCGGTCGTGGCCTACTACCAGCAGGTCGGTCGCGCCGGCCGCGGCGTCGAGCACGCCGACGTCGTGCTGCTGCGCGGCCAGGAGGACCGCCGGATCCAGGACTTCTTCATCGAGCAGTCATTCCCGTCCCGCGAACGTGTGCAGGCGGTGCTCGCCGAGCTTCAGTCCGCGGCGCCGCAGGGGCGGACGACCCGCGAGCTGATGGCGGTCGTGAACCTCGGCATGGCGCGCCTGGAGGCGATGCTGAAGATCCTCGACGTCGAGGGGGCCGTCCAGCGCGACGGGAGCCGCTGGGCGCTTGCCCCATCAGCCGACGAATGGGAGTACGACGCCGAGCGCTACGCCCACGTCACGGCGTTGCGCCGCGCCGAGCAGGAGGCGATGGCGCGCTATGGCGCGGACGGTCGCTGCCTGATGCGCGTCCTCCAGGAGCAGCTTGACGATGGTTCGGTTGGGGCCGGTTCAGAGGACTGCGGCCGCTGCGCGGTCTGCACCGGAGCCCGCTTCGCCGATCCCCCGGACCCGAGGCTGGTCGAGCTCGCCGGACGCCACCTGCGCTCGCGCCCGATCGAGCTCGAGGTCAAGAAGATGGCGCCGGACGCGCACGGGACGATGCGCAAGATCGCCGAGGACGCGCGCGTCGAGCCCGGCTGGGCGCTCGCGCGGTTCGGCGACGGCGGCTGGTGGCCGGCGATCGCCCGCGGGCTGAGCGACGGTACGTTCGACGAGGAGGTGGTGCAGGCGCTCGCCGACATCGTGCGCGCCCAGGTGCCCTCGGCGCGGTGGATGTGCGCGGTCCCGAGCGCTCGGCTGGGCGACACGCTGGGCGGGCTCACCCGGCGGGTGGCCGACGCGCTCGGCCTCCCATGCCCGGCTCTGGTGCAGCGCACCGAGCCGCGCCCACCTCAGCGGGAGATGGAGAACGCGGTCACCCAGGCGGCGAACGTCCGCGGAGCGTTCCGGGTCACCGCGACGCCTCCGCGCGGCACCGGCGTGCTGCTCGACGACCGCCGCAGCTCGGGATGGACGCTCGCGATGGTCGGCGGTCAGCTGCGGCGCGCGGGCGCCGAGCGAGTGGTGCCGCTGGCGCTCGGCACGTTGCTCTGACACAAGCGCTCAGCAGGTGGACGCGAGCAAGATCCCCATCCGGCGGGGCGCTCACGGATCACTCGTGCTGGGTGACGACCAGCCCGGCCGGGAGCTCGATCCCGCCGGCTGAGGGCACCGGCTGCCCGTTGAGCCGCGCGTAGAACGCCGCCGCGACTCGCTCCGCGTGGCGCTTGGCCTCGTCGGCCCGCTCGCCTGCGAACAGCTCGTCGACGCTCATGCGCCAGAGCCACAGCCACCGCTCGAAGTGCCCCGCGAACAGCGTCACCTTCTGGTTGAGCGCGGCGTGCGGAGCGAACGCGCCGCCGCCGTAGGAGTGGGCGCCGAGCAGGATCGTCTCCCAGAACGAGGTGATCTTCGGGACGTGCGCGTCCAGGTCGAGCTGGGCGACGTCGTTGAAGATGAAGCCGAGGATCGGGTCGCTCATCGCACGGCCGTAGAACGTCCGCACGAGCGCCTCGCAGTCCTCGCGGGTCTCTATGTCGTGAAGCTCGCTCATCCTCGGTCGAGCATAGGAGCGGCCCCTACTCGGTCGCCGACCGCTCCCGCGCGCGGTAGGCGGCTGCGGCGTTGCGGTTGGAGCACCGCGTGGAGCAGAACCGCCGCGAGCGGTTGCGCGAGAGGTCGAGGACGAGGCCCTCGCAGCCGTCGTCGGCGCACACCGACAGGCGCGAGAGCTCATCGGCGCGGATCAGGTCGACCATCGCCATCGCGGTCTCGACGATCACCCGGCGGTCCAACGGCGCCTCGGAGGAGATCGCGTGGATATGCCAGTCGAGCTCGTCGTGGCGGATGAGCTGGGGGACGGCATGCGCCTCGGCGAGCATCACGTTGGCGATCTCAGCCGCGCGGTCGCGTTCGCAGGTGAGCAGCGTCCGAAGCTCCGCGCGGATCCCGCGCAGCGCCGAGAGCTCTGCCGCGTCGCGATCGTGTCGTCCGGTGTAGCGGTGGGCGGTCCACCAGACTTCCACCTGGTCCTGGGTGGTCAGCGTGTCGGGCTCCACGGCTGTGTTGACGAGCTCGACGGCCGACCGAAGTGACCATTCAGTGTCAGGAGCAAAAAGCACGTTGACAGATTATGCCGTCTCGGCTAGCGTCATTTGCCATGAGCGCTCACGGTCATGATGGACCTCAGCGGTCCGGGTTGGTGCTGGCGGTGGTGTCCGCAGCCTCGTTCGGGCTCTCCGGGGCCCTTGCCCGGGGCCTGCTCAACACCGGCTGGACGGCGGGCGCGGTCGTGCTCGTGCGCCTCGGGCTCGGTGCGCTCGTGGTCGCGCCGTTCGCGGTTGCGGACCTCCGCGGCCGCTGGGGCGAGGTACGCGCCCACGCCGGCCTCGTCCTCCTCTACGGGGCGGTCCCGGTGGCGCTCGCCCAGTTCGCCTACTTCTCCGCGGTCGCGCGTATGTCCGTCGGGCCGGCGCTGCTCATCGAGTACACGGCGCCGGCAGCCGTCGTGGGCTGGCTGTGGCTGCGCCGCGGCGAACGTCCGTCGGCGATGACGCTCGTGGGCGCGGCCGTCTGCCTGGTCGGGCTCGTGCTGGTGCTCGACCTGCTCGCCGGTCCCTCGTTGAACCCGATCGGCGTCGGCTGGGCGCTGGTCGCGATGGTCGGCTGCGCCAGCTACTTCGTCCTCGGCTCGGACGGAATCGGCGCCGTGCCGGCCGTCGGGCTGGCGGGCTGCGGCCTGGTCGCGGCGACCGTGTCGCTCGGCGTGGTTGGTGCGATCGGTGTGTTGCCGCTGCGCGCCGCCACCGTATCGACACGCTACGCCGGCGTTCAGGTCGTGTGGTGGCTGCCGTTGCTCGCGCTCGGCGCGATCACCTGTGGGCTCGCGTACTGCGCCGGCGTCGCGGCGATCCGGCGGCTCGGCTCGCGCGTGGCGTCGTTCGTCGGGCTGCTCGAGGTCGTCTCCGGCGTGGTCTGGGCCTGGCTGCTGCTCACGCAGGTGCCCGGCCCGCTGCAGCTCGTCGGTGGCCTGCTGCTGCTCGCCGGGATCGTCGTCGTCCGGCTCGGCGAGCGGGACGCGGCGTCAGGCGACCTGGCTGCCGAACACGGATCGGCTCGTGCGCCGCAGCGCCTCGCCGTAGCCGCGGGCGAGCTGCGCCATCGAGCCCTCCCAGGTGCGCTCACGAGCGGCCGCCAGGCCCGCACGGCGGAGCCGTTCGACGAGGACACTGCTTCCGGGCGCCCGAGTCACCGACACGAGGGCGCTGGCGAGGGCGTCGGGGTCGGGCGCCGTCAGCAGCCCACTCTCCCCGTGCTCGATGAGTGACGCCGGTCCGCCCTCGCCGACCGCGATCACCGGCAGTCCGCTCGCCTGAGCCTCGAGGATGACCTGGCCGAACGTATCGGTCCGGCTCGCGAACAGGAACGCGTCGGCGCTCGCGTAGGCGCGGGCGAGGTCAGCGCCCTCCAGCCACCCCAGAAACGTCGCGTGCTCCCGCACGCGCTCGCGGAGCGTCGCTTCCTCGGGACCGCCGCCCGCGAGCACCAGGTGCAGGCGGGGATCCCGCGCGCGGGCGGCGAGGAATGCGTCGGCGAGCAGGTCGACCCCCTTCTCCTTGGTCAGCCGGCCGGAGTACAGGACGTTGCACTGCCCGCCGAACAGCGTCGGGTCGCGCAGGGCCGGGTCGAATCGGCTCAGGTCGACGCCGCGGTCCCAGCGGCCGATTCGCTCGGACTCGATGCCGAGCTCGCCCAGCCGCGCATCGGTCGCCTCACTCGGCGAGAGCACCATCTCGCAGGGGCCGTAGAAGCCGCGCAGCGCCGCGGTGGCGAACAGCTCGAGGTGCGCCGAGCCCGAGCGCAGGCCGGCGTAGGCCGCGAGCTCGGTGTGGTAGCTGCCGATCACCGGTAGTTGCATGACGCGCGCCATCAGCCACGCGCCGATCCCGGCCGGGCCGGGGGAGACGAGGTGGATCAGGTCATAGCGGCCGTCCGCCAGCGCCTCGACCAGGGCGGGCACCCCCGGCACGCCGATCCGCAGGCCGGCGTAGAACGGGATCTCGATCTCGGCGACCGAGGACAGCCGGCGGTCGACATCGGCGTCGGTGCCGACCACCTCGACCTCGTAGCCCGGAACGCCGCGGTCACGGATCTGGGCGACCGTCCGCGCGACGCCGTGGGTGGAGCCGAGCCCGTCGGCAACGAGCGCCACCCGCGGACGTTCACCGTCGGCTCGCGTCAGCTTGAGCTTCTCGCGGCCGAGGAACGCCGTCGCGGCCGCGTAGGGGATCGCCGGGATACAGGCCTCGAACAGGGCGGAGGCGCGGGGCGCGAGGTTCGTCTCGCCCGCCTGCACGGCTCCGACCAGGCCGGAGACGGCAGAGGCCAGTGAGCGCTCGTGGATCCGCCGCGAGCGCCGCATCAGGTCGGGATGGCTGAGCTCATCCTCCTGGAGCATCCGCAGCAGCTCGCGTGAGGACACGCCGAGATCCATCGCGGCGAGCCAGCCCTGGAGCATCGCCCGGGCGTCCTGCGGCCGGGCGAGCTCCGGGTCGCCGCTCTCGCCGCTTCGAGCATCTCCCTCGCACATGACGCGCTCGACGATCCGCAGCACGGCGGGTGGGTGGGCCCGATCCGGTGGCGCGTCGCGGTCGTCGCCCTGCAGCGAGCGGATCGCCAGCGCCATCGCGGCATGCGTCCACTTCGCCGCCGACCCCTGGGCGCCGTGCGCCTCCGCGCGGCCGGCGCGGACATGGGCGAGGAACTCCTGCGGCGTCGCGCATTGCGGCACCTCGGTGAACGTACGCCCGATGTCGATTCCGGCGTGGTCATCGGAACCGCCGATGGCGGTACCCCCATGCGTCTCGATGTACACGAACGCCGGAAGATTGAGCTCCTTGGCGCGCGACCCGTTGCGGGTCTCCCACACGGGGAACAGCTGCGCCAGGCGCCGGCGGTGGCGCGCCATGAGGGGCGCGCGGACCGCGAAGAACGGGTGCGCGAGCGCGCAGGTGATCTCCTGCTCGGAGAGGTAGGCCGCGCACGTCTCGACGTCATCGTTGTGGCGCTGCAGCCACTCGTGGTCCTGTGGAGTGATGCCGTAGCAGAGAACGTGTACCGCCTGTGGCTCCCCCCTGAACCCCACGGTGAGCTCCTCGGAGATGAATGTCCCCGGCAGGTGGCCGATCGCCAAGGCGCCCTCGATCGTGTCGTGATCGGTGATCGTCACGAAATCCATTCCGCGACGGCGGGCGAGTTCGTAGACCTCTTCCGGCTCGGTGGCGCACTCCGGTAGGTGCAGGGAACGTTGGATCCCCAGCTTGGACAGCTCCGACGCCGTCGAGTGCACATGCATGTCAATGCGGCTTCTCTCGTTCATTGACTGAAAGGATTCTCCTGCAATTTGCGGATTCCGTGAACAAGGCGCTCATGTCCTGTGACCATTCAGTGAACGCCCGGGAATGCGGGGCCGCGGCGGAGAACCATGGGCTTCATGTCAGCCGGCGCACGCGTCGGGACGGCGTCGATCCCCGGGAGAGGTGACACCGTCCGACTCATACATGGTGAGGTTTTGGTCGAGGTTCGGCTTGCGCCGTTCTCGTTCTCCCTGCGTCGGCGTGGTGTGACAGCGGTGCGGGCGGGCGAGGCGTGGCTGGCGGAGGGCGTCGCGCGTGATGTGCTGCTGCAGTTCACCGAGGGCGTGGTGCCGATCGAGGAGCGCTCGGCTCCGCGACGGGTCGTGCACGCCCGCATGCTGGAGCGCCGGCCAAGCGGCGCAACCTTCTCGCTGCTGCTCCAAGGTCAGAACACCGGCGCGCTGGATATCGACGTGGCCGCGGACGGGCGGGTCTCGCTGCGCCTGGAGGCCGATGGATCACCGCTGCGGCTCGGTCTGGGCTGGGAGCGCGCCGCGGACGAACGGCTATGCGGTCTCGGCCTGCGCCACCAGCCACGCCTGGATCAGGCCGGCCGGAAGATCCAGCTCGGCGCCGATCGCCGCTACCGGGGGCCAGACTGCCCGCCGGAGATGTTCGAGGAGGGTGGGATTCCGCAGGGCGACTGCGCGCCGGTGCCGTGGCTGCTCTCCAGCGGGGGGTATGGCGTGTGGTGCCGGACCGCCGCCAACGGGACCCGCTTCGACCTGGCCGGCGAGCGCGTGGAGATCTCCACGCGCGCCCACGCCGGCCCGCTCGAGCTGGAGCTGCTGTGCGCGTCGACGCCGGCGGCTGCGCTGCGCGGCCTGTGCCGGCTCACCGGCTGGCCGGCGCTGCTGCCGGAATGGGGCTACGGCTTCTGGAAGAGCCGCGACGTCCACGAGCACCAGGACGACGTGCTCGACGACTTCCTCGGCTTCCGCCGCCATCACATCCCGCTCGACGCCGTCGTGATCGACTCGCCCTGGGCCACGCAGTACAACACCTGGGAGTTCAACCCGCACCAGTTCCCCGACGCTCGCTGGATGATCAGCGCGATGCGCGCGTCGGGCGTGCGCACCGTCGTGTGGGTGACGCCGTGGGTGAACCTCGACTCCCGCGACGGCCAGATCGCGCCCCAGCCGGAGTCCGAGCGCGCGGCCGGGCTGCCGGCCTCCAACTACGAGCCGGGGGCCGCTGCCGGCCACTTCGTCTCTGAACCCCGGAATACGGACCCCGCCAGCCCAGACGGCCGCGGCGACCCGTACGTCGCGCAGTGGTGGATGGGGACCGGCTCGCCGGTCGACTTCACCAGCGACGCCGCCGAGTCGTGGTGGCGCGAGCAGGCCAAGCGGGTGCTCGCGCTCGGCGTGGCCGGCATCAAGGCCGACGACGGCGACGGCTACTACATCCCCGACCGCGTCCAGCTCGCGGACGGGCGCTCGGGGGGTGAGGCGGCGTGGGAGCTGGGCACCTTGCACCGGCGCTCCCTGCAGCGTGCGCTTGACGAGGTCCATCCCGGCGAGGGAGTGCTGTTCGGGCGCAGCGGCTGGAGCGGCCAGCACGCCTTCGGCCACACCTGGGGCGGCGACCAGGTCTCGGACTTCTGGTCGTTGCGGGTGCTGGTGGTGGCGCTCCTGTCCGGCGCGATGACCGGGGTGTCGAACGTCTCGCACGACATCGGCGGCTACCTCGGTCACCGGCTGGTCGAGCGCTGCCCGCCGGAGCTGCTCATCCGCTGGCTGCAGTTCGGTTGCTTCACCCCGCTGATGCACGCCCACTCCCGGATGGACCAGGAGCCCTGGCGCTACGGAGCGGAGGTCATGGACCTCTACCGCGCCTACGTCCTGCTGCACGAGCAACTGGTCCCGTACACCCGCGCGGCCGCGGCGACCGCGCGCCGAACCGGGGTTCCGATCATGCGACCGTTCTGCCTGATCGACCCGTCCGACCCGCGTGGCTGGACCGTGGGCGACGCCTTCGGCTACGGGCCGGCGCTGTGGGTGACGCCGGTGCTCGAGGAGGACGCGCGGGAACGCGAGGTGCTGCTGCCGCGGGGCGAGTGGGTCCAGACCTGGGACGGCGAGACGGTCCGTGGCGGCGCCGAGGCGGTCGTCGAGGCACCGCTCGAGCGCGTGCCGGTCTGGGTCCGCGCCGGCTCCATCGTCGTCACCTACCCGGCGGCGCACGTCTCCGAAGGGCTGGGCGACACCCCGGAGGGCGAACGGCCGCTGCGGGCGACCCTCTGGGGCTCTCCCCGGCTCGGCCGCGCCGCCGTGCGCCTGGCCGACGGGACGCGGATCGGCTGGCGCGACGGCCGCTGGGAGCTTCCCGCCGGGCGAGAGATCACGGTCGCCACGCAGGCGCTGTAGCGACTTCGCCCGGAGCGCCGGTCTATCCTCGCGGCGTGCATTTCTCCGAGCTCACCGCGCCGGAGCAGCGGGTGCTCGGCTGCCTGATCGAGAAGCGCTGGACGACGCCCGATCAGTACCCGCTGTCGCTCAACGCGCTGCGACTCGCGTGCAACCAGGCGACCAACCGCGACCCGGTGACGCGCTACGACGAGGACACGGTCTTCCAGGCGGCTCAGCGGCTCTGTACCTACGGCCTCGCGCGGCTGGCCAGCGGCCACACCTCCCGGGCGACGAAGTACCGGCACCTCGCCGAGGAAGGGCTCTCGTTGAACCGCGAGCAGCTCGCGGTGCTCGCCGTGCTGCTGCTGCGAGGTCCTCAGACCCCAGGCGAGCTGAAGGCGCGCAGCGAGCGGATGGCACCGGTGCAGTCGCTCGCCGAGATCGAGCGCGTGCTCGCCGAGCTCGGCGACCGCGGCTACACGCGGCGGCTCGGCCGCCGCCCCGGGCAGAAGGAGGATCGCTTCGCCCAGCTGCTCGGCGGGGAGGATGGGACCGGCCCGACCGAGAGCGATGGCCTCGGTTTCGTGGCCGCCGAGTACACCCCGCCGCCCCCCGCGGCGTATCAGGCATCCGGGCGGGTCGCACCCCCGCCGGTGGTTTCCGACCCGGAGCTCGAGGCGCGGGTGCAGGCGCTGGAGCACGAGGTGGCGTCGCTGCGCGCGCAGCTCGAGGAGCTCCTGAGCTGAGGTGACCGGGGCGCCCGTGATCGAGTTCCGCCGCGCGGCGGTCGACGCCGGTCCGGGTGGAGAGCTGGTGGCGGCGATGCGCGCCGAGATCGCGGCGATCTACGCCGGCCTCGATCTCGACGGGCCGCAGATGCCGCGCGCCGGCGCGGCCGAGCTCGGGCCGCCCGGCGGCACGTTCCTCGTCGGCATCCGCGACGGCGAGCCGGTCTGCTGCGGCGGGGTCAAGCGGCTGGACGACCGCGCGTGCGAGATCAAGCGGATGTACGTCGCGCCGCAGGCACGCGGCCAGGGGGTGGCGCGCCGGCTGCTCGGCGCGCTCGAAGCGGCGGCGCGAGAGCTCGGGTACGCGATCGCGCGGCTGGACACCGGACCCGACCAGCCGTATGCCCGCGCGCTGTACGAGTCGGCCGGCTATGTCGAGATCGAGAACTTCAACGACAACCCGGTCGCGACCTACTTCGCCGAGAAGTCGCTGGGATGAGCGCGGGCCCGGCCGAGCGCGATTTCGACCTCGACGCATATCTGGCGCGGCTCGGCCTGAGCGGACGGCCGACGGTCAGCGAGCTGCACCGGGCCCACGTCACCGCGATCCCGTTTGAGAACCTCGATCCGATGCGCGGAGTGCCGGTCTCGCTCGACCTCGCCGACCTCGAGCGCAAGCTGGTCACCGAGCGGCGTGGCGGCTATTGCTTCGAGCACAACCTGCTGTTCGCCGCGGCGCTGGGCGCGCTCGGAGTGCCGGCCGAGCCGATGCTCGCGCGGGTCGGGCCGCGGGAGAACCCCGACCGCACGCTCAGCCACCTGTTCCTGCGGGTCCGTGACGGCGGCGCGACGTGGCACGCCGACGTCGGCTTCGGGTCAGGCACGCTGATGGAGCCGGTTCCATTCGGACCGGGAGAGGAGTTCGGCCAGCTCGGCTGGCGCCGGCGGATCATCGCCGGTGGCGACGAGCTCGTCCTTCAGGCGTCCCGCGACGACGGGGGCTGGCGAGACGTCTACAGCTTCGTTCCGATCCCCGCCCGGAGGATCGACATCGAGGTCAACAACTGGTACGTGTCGACCAATCCGACCTCGCGGTTCGTCCACGGTCTCGTCATCACGCGCCACCGCGACGACGGCTCGCGCACGGTCTTGAGCGACTGGAGCGGGACGCTGCGCCTGATCGAGCAGACCCCCGGCGCGGAGACCGCCGTCGAGGTGGGGCGCACGGAGGTTCCCGCGCTCCTGGACACGCTCGGCCTTCCCGGCTGGGAGCTCGACGACCGCGGCGTCCCGGTACCCGCCAGGCGAACATGACTACCCCGATAGACTCGGTTGTATTCACGTGTCGGCGCTCGTTCGCACAACGCCCCGGTCGGGACTGCATGGCGAGGTCGACCTCGCGACGCTCGGCGCGCTGATCGCCGACCGGACGCGAGCGACGTTCCTGCTGTCCCTGCTCGGCGGTGGGCTGACGCCGGCCTCGGCGCTCGCGGCCCGCGCCGGCGTATCCGCCTCGCTGGCCAGCAACCACCTACGCAAGCTGTCCGACGGCGGGCTGATCGTCGCCGAGCGGCGTGGACGCCAGCGCCTGTACCGCCTGGCGAGCTCGACGATCGCGGACGCGCTGGAGGCGCTGATCGGCGTCGCGCCGCCCGGGCAGGAGCAGTCGTTGCGCGGTGTCCGCGCCCGGGACAGCCTGCGTCGCGGCCGGCTCTGCTACGACCACCTGGCCGGCCGGGCGGGGGTTGCGATTGTTGACGGGCTCCTCGACCGCGCGTGGCTGGTGGAGGACGACGGCGACTACGTGGTCACCGCGGCCGGCGCGCGCGGGCTCGGCTCGATCGGCGTCGACGTGCGCGCGCTCTCCGAGCGGGCGCGGCCGCTCACGCGGGCCTGCATGGACTGGAGCGAGCAGCGACCCCATCTCGCCGGCTCGGTCGGCGCGGCGCTCACCGCCGAGCTCCAGCGCCGCGGCTGGCTGCAGTCGCCGGAGGCGAGCCGGGCCGCGCGCATCACCGACGAGGGGCGCCGGGCGCTCCACGCCTGGCTCGGCCTCGATCCGCGCGCCTTCGAGCTGCCGGTCGACGCCGCCCGCGCCGCCTGAGCCGCCTGAGACGCCTGAGCCACCCGCGCCGCGGCGGGCCTGGGGCCGCGCGCACCTGGGCGTTCGCGGCGTCCCGGATGGCGTGAGGTCCCACGAGCACCTAAGAACACTGTCCGCACAAAGACAAGTAAGTCAATCGAAAAAGCCATATTTCAACCTGCGGTGAACTAGTTCGCATCTACCGTCCCCAATCCCGAGGAGCCGACACGATGACCGAGCACACACACGACACCGACCGCGCGGCGGGCAACGAGGCCTGGCACCGGGACCTCCCTGCGAACGGAGCCGACCGGGGCGGGACCCAGGACGGCGCGCAGCCGCGCTGGCGCCGCCGGCTGTTCCACGTCAAGGCCGGCACGCTCGACCCCAACACCGCCCAGACGAAGGGGATGAAGCGCTTCGAGGCGCTGTCCGCGCGCCACGGCGGGACCGAGAAGATCTGGCTGGGCGAGAACCACGTCGGCCCGGAGATGCGCTCCGGCGATCACCACCACGGGGAGGCCGAGACCGGTATCTACGTGATCTCCGGCCATCCGGTGTTCGTGTTCCTCTCCGACGGTGAGGAGCAGCGAATCGAGACCGCGCCCGGCGACTACGTGTTCGTCCCCCCGTACGTGCCCCACCGCGAGGAGAACCCCCACTCCGAGCCCGCGGTCGTGCTGCTCGCCCGCAGCACCCAGGAGGGGATCGTCGTCAACCTGCCGAGCCTCGACGTCGAAGTCGAGATCCCCGGCGACACCACCTGAGCCACCACCAGGAGACGCAACCGATGCCCGTCGAGTTCCTCGGCATGATCGCCACCCAGCACGCCTCTGAGATCCACCCGATGGAGGGGCCGCTCGTCGATCCCGAGTACGTCACCCGCTTCGCCCGGGCCCACGAGGAATCCGGCTTCGACCGCGTCCTCATCGGCTACTCCTCGGCCTCGCCCGACGGCCTGCAGGTTGCGGCGTACGCGGCGACGCGGACCGAGCGGCTCGGGTTCCTGATCGCGCATCGGCCTGGGTTCCTTGCGCCGACGGTCGCCGCGCGCGCGTTCGCCACGCTCGATCAGTTCTCACGCGGGCGGGTCGCGCTGCACACGATCTCCGGCGGGTCGGATCACGAGCAGCGCCGTGACGGAGACACGCTCGACAAGGCCGGCCGCTACCGCCGCAGCCGTGAGTTCCTGCAGCTCCTCAAGCGTGCGTGGACCGAGGACGAGCCGTTCTCCTACGCGGGCGAGTTCTACACCGTCGAGGACTTCGTCAGCCACGTGCGGACCTACCAGCAGCCGCGCATCCCGATCTACTTCGGGGGCTCCTCGGCGGACGCCTACGCGGTCGGCGCCGCCGAGGCCGACGTGTTCGCGCTGTTCGCGCAGCCGGTCCCGCAGATCGTTGAGGAGATCGAGACGATCGCGGCGGCGGCGAGCGCCGCCGGACGACCGGAGCCCCCGCGGATCAGCGTCTCCTTCCGGCCGATCACCGCCGCCACCGACACCGAAGCCTGGGAGCGCGCCCACGCGATCCTCGGCGCGACGCGCGAGCGGATGCGCTCCGGCGGCCAGATCCACGGCTGGCGCAACGTCGGCCACGGCCACAGCGCCGGCTCGCAGCGCCAGCTCGACGCGGCCGCGCGCGGGGAGCTCTACGGCAAGGCGCTGTGGACGCCGCTCGCGGTCGCGACCGGCGCGCCGGGCAACTCGACGGCGCTCGTGGGCAGCCCGGAGACGGTCGCGGAGGCGCTGCTGGAGTACGTCGAGGCCGGGGTGAGCACGATCCTGATCCGCGGCTACGACCCGCTCAAGGACGCGGTCGCCTACCGCGACGTGATCGAGATCGTCCGCCAGGAGGTCGCCCACCGTGAGCGGGTCGCGGCCGCCTCGGCCGGCGAGCTCGCACGAGGCCGCGCATGATTCTCGCCGGCGAGCTTGTCGAGTACACCGATCCCGGGTGCCCGTGGTGCTGGGCCGCGGAGCCGACGTTGCGCTGGCTGCAGCGCCTGTACGGGCCGTGGCTGCGCTGGCGCAGGGTGTTCGGCGTGCAGATGGACGGCACGCCGGGCGCCAACGCCGAGGAGCCCGCGTCCGAGGTGCACGAGCGCTGGCTGACCGCCGCGCGCCACGCCGGGGTGGGGCTCGTCTCCTCGCTTCCGCGCGCCCACGCCTCAACGCGTCCCGCGGCGCTCGCGGCGAAGGCCGCCGAGCGCCAGGGGCCCGCGGCCGGAGACGACGCGCTGCGCGCGCTGCGCGAGGCCTACTTCCTCGATGGTCGCCCGCCCGACAGCCGGCGCCTGGTCGCCGACGCGCTCACCGGAGCCCCGGGTGTCGACGTGGAGCGCGTCCTGCGTGACATGGCCGAGCCCGGCGTCCTGGCAGGTCTGCAGGCCGACTGGCGCGAGGCACGCGACCCCCACCCCTCGGTGCTCGGGCTCGCCGGGCCTGGGCCGCATCCAGGTGCGGCCAAGCAGGAGGAGCACGCCGTCCGCTACGCGTTTCCGACGATCATCGTGCGGGGCAGCGGCGGCGAGCAGGTGGTCCCGGGCTGGCGCCCGCCCGGCGTCTACCGCGAAGCGGTGCGCCGCGCCGCGCCGGAGCTGCGACGGGCACCTGAGCCGCCCGCGCTGGAGCCCGACGTCGCGCTCGAGCGCTACCGCTCGCTGTCGCACGCCGACCTCGCGCTGCTCACCGACGGGCAGGTGCCGCAATCGGTCGCAGCGACGCCCACGGCGACCACGCCGATCTGGCGTGCGCCCGCCAGGAACTCTCATTTTGCCCTTAAACTCAATAATCTCGATCAAATTACTGTAGATTGACTCGGGATCGCCCACCCCGCGACCCGCGCACTCCGACATCGCCCCGAAAGAGGAACCGCCCGTGAAGACCGTGAGGACCCTGACCCCGAGGACCGGGATAGCCGCTGCCGCCGCCGGTGCCGCCGCGCTGGTGCTCGCCGCCTGCGGGTCCAGCGCGACGCCCACCGTCCAGAGCGGGGGCGCGTCCGCCGGCCAGGGGAGCGCGACCGCGTCCGATGTCTCGTCGAGTGCCGGCGGCGGTGCCTCCGGCACGCTCAACTGGGAGTGGGAGCTGCCCACCTCCTGGGATCCGGTCACCTCGACCGCCGGCTGGGACGTCCACGTGCTCTCGCTGGTCTACGCGTCGATCACGCGGCTGAACCCCAACGGCTCGGCGGGGCCAGGTCTCGCGCGGTCCTGGCGGTACTCCGACGGCGGCCGCGCGGTGACGTTCACGCTGCGTCCCGGGCTGAAGTTCTCCGACGGGACGCCGCTGAACGCCGCTGCGGTCAAGCAGAACATCGAGCGCGGCCTGCACCAGGCGAACTCGACGATCGCCTCGGAGCTTGCCGTGGTCCACAAGGTCGCGGTCAAGAGCCCGACCGTGTTCACGCTCGACCTTGCGAGCGTCGACTACCAGGTGCCGGAGCTGCTCGGCGGCAAGACCGGGATGATCGTCAGCCCCAGGGCGCTCAAGCACCCCACGCAGATCCCGACCCACCCGGACGGCGCGGGGCCGTTCTCGCTCACCAGCTACGTGCCGGACTCGCACGCCGATCTCGTGCGCAACCCCACGTACTGGGACGCCAAGGACATCCACCTCGCGCACTTCAGCGTCCAGGACATCACCAACCCCCAGCAGATCCTCGCCGCGCTCGAGTCCGGACAGGTGAACGTCGCCTATATCCCGGGCAATCTCGTCTCCGCGGCCAAGAGTGCCGGCTTCAAGATCGTCGACATCCCCTCGGAGGTCGTCACCGAGATCGACACCCAGACGACGACCGCTCCGTTCAGCAACCCGAAGGTCGACGAGGCGATCAACTATGCGATCAACCGCCAGGCGCTGCTGAAGGTCCAGCAGGCGGGCTACGGCTCGGTCTCCTACCAGCCGTTCCCCAAGGGCTACGTCGGCTACGACTCAAAGCTGGGGAACCTGTACCCATACGATCCGGCGAAGGCGCGCAAGCTGATCGCAGAGGCCGGCGCGTCCGCGAAGACGCCGATCACGCTCACCAACGGGCTCGGCGCCGCCGACGACTCGCTCGCCGAGCAGCTGCAGAGCCAGCTGCAGGCGGTCGGGCTGAAGGTCTCGATCAAGGACGTCCCGAGCGCGACGTTCACCCAGGCGCTGTACGTGAACAAGACCGTCTCGTTCGCGCTCGACCAGACCGCAGGACGCGAGTCACCGATCGAGATGCTCGACGTGCTCTACGACCAGCAGGGCCTGATGAACGTTGACGGCAAGACCGCCAAGGAGTCCGCGAATGTCTCCAGCGGGTTCTCCAAGACGCTCGGGGTACCGCTGACCGCCGCCGGCTACGCGTCCGCGCTCAAGTCGTCGGTGGCCACCGCCGTCAAGGACGACCCCATCCATATCTGGCTCTACACGACCCCCCGCATCTTCGCGATCAACAAGAACGTGACCGGGATTCCACACGACTTCGTCCAGCAGCGCTGGGAAGGCGTGCGGGTGGACGGCTGAGGACCGGCCGTGAGCATCGCCGACATCAGCGTCGGGCCGGGCCTCGAGGACCCCGCCGTCAACACGGGAGCCCGCGCCCGGCGCTCGGTGGCGATCGCGCGCCGGCTGGCCGCCGGGCTGGCCGTGCTCGTCCCGATCGTCGCCATCAGCTCGTTCATCATCTACAGCCTCGGCGCGATCTCCGGGAGCAATCCCGCGGCGACGATCCTCGGGCAGACCGGCAACGCCACCCCGGCGGCGATCGCCAAACTCGACCGCGCGCTCGGGCTCAACCAGCCGCTGGTGGTCCAGTGGCTGCACTGGCTCTCCCGCGCCGTCCAGGGCGATCTCGGCCGCTCGTACTTCACCCAGATCCCGGTCGCCCAGAGCATCGCGCAGCGCTTTCCGGTCGACCTCTCGATCGTCGGCCTGGCGTCACTGATCGCGATCGTCGTCGGCGGCTCGGCCGGGATCCTCGCCGCCACACGGCGCGGGGGGATCATCGACCAGACGGTGACGTTCGTCTGCTCGGTGCTTTCGACCCTGCCGGCGTTCGTGGTCGGGATCGCGCTCGTCGTGATCTTCGCGATGGGCGCCCGCCTGCTGCCCGGCAACGGCTACGTCTCGCCAGGGGCAAGCGTCCCGCTCTGGCTGCAGCACATCATCCTGCCGAGCCTCGCGCTCAGCGCCCAGGTCGCCGTCGACATCGCGCGCCAGCTGCGAACGTCGCTCGTCGCGGTGCTGGACGAGAACTATGTCGTCGGGGCGACGGTGCGAGGCCTGCCCCGGCGCCGCGTCCTGAGCCGCCACGCGCTGCGCAACGCGCTCGGCCCCGCGGTCACCGTGCTCGGCTACGACGTCCCGCTGCTGATCACCGGAGCGGTCGCCGCCGAGGCGGTGTTCTCGCTGCCCGGTCTCGGGCAGCTCGTCCTGCAGAGCGCCCAGACTCGTGACGTCCCCGTCGTGCAGGGGGTGTTGCTGGTGACGAGCACGCTGGTGATCGTCTCCAACCTCGCCATCAACGAGCTCCTGCGCTGGCTACGGCCGGGAGACGACCGCTGATGTCCGTCCGGGTCCTGCGCCGTCCGTCGGCGATCGCCGCGGTCGTGATCCTCGCGGTCGTCGTGTTCATGTGCGCGTTCGGCTCGCTGCTCGCGCCCTACGGGGCCCTGCACCAGGACGTGAGCGCGATCAACCAGGGGCCCTCGGGCCACCATCTGTTCGGCACCGACTATCTCGGTCGCGACGTCCTCAGCCGGCTGATGGCAGGCACGCGGCTCTCGGTGCTCGCCGCGCTGGAGGCGGTCGGCATCGCGGTCGTGCTCGGCACGGTCCCGGGCATCGCGGCAGGCGTGGTCGGCGGCTGGCTGGACTGGTGGCTCTCGCGGGTCGTCGACGCGCTGATGACACTGCCCGCGATCATCCTCGCGGTTGCCGTGACCGCGGCGATCGGCAACGGCCTCACCCAGGCGATGGCTCCGATCGGGGTGCTGATGGCGCCGCTGTTCTTCCGGGTGATCCGGGCCGCGACCCTCGAGTTCGCGCACACCCAGTACGTCGAGGCGGCGACGCTCCTCGGCGCGGGGCGCTGGCGGGTGATCCGGGTCCACGTGCTGCGCAAGGTGTTGCCGACACTCGCCGTGACCGCCGCCTCGGCCGCCGCCTACGCGCTGCTCACCGTCTCGTTCCTCACCTTCCTGGGGATCGGCGTGGAGCCGCCGACCCCGACGTGGGGCGGGGTCCTGTCCTCGGACCTCGAGTACCTCGCCCAGGCGCCGTGGGCGCCGTTCATCCCCGGCGCCGTGATCGCGCTCACCGTGGGTGCGCTCAACGCGCTCGCCGACGCCGTCCGCGACCACGTGCCGGCACTTCAGCTGCCGGCCCTCGTCGATCCGATCCTCGCCCTCCCGGAGCCGAGCCATGGCGATCTCAGCGCCGCTTGAGCAGGCCACCACGGCGCTGCTCAGCGTCGAGGGGCTCACCGTGTCGGTGCAGCACGGCGCGCGGACCGCGGTGCGCGACGTCTCGCTGCGCGTCGGACGGGGGGAGACGGTGGGGCTCGTCGGGGAATCCGGCAGCGGCAAGACGCTCACCTGCCGGGCGGTGCTCGGCCTGCTCCCCTCCGGCTGCGAGCTGCACTCCGGGCGGATCGCGTTCGACGGCGCCGAGGTCGCCGAGCTCGATCGCCGCGGCTGGGAGGCGCTGCACGGGACGCGCATCGGCGCCGTCTTCCAGGATCCGACCTCCTACCTCAACCCGTCGCTCACGGTCGGGCGCCAGCTCTCCGAGGTGCTCCGAGTCAAGCGCGGGCTCGGCCGCGCCGCCGCGCGCGACGAGGCGCTCGAGCTGCTCGCCGCCGTCGGCCTGCGGGAGCCCCGCCGGGTCTACGGCCAGTATCCGTCCGAGCTGTCGGGCGGGATGGCGCAGCGGGCGCTGATCGCGATCGCGATCAGCTGTGAGCCCGATCTGCTGATCGCCGACGAGGCGACCACCGCGCTGGACGTCACCGTGCAGGCCGAGGTGATCGCGCTGCTGCTGCGGCTGCGCGCCGAGCGCGGCCTGTCGGTGCTGTTCGTCTCCCACGACCTGAGCGTCGTCGCCGAGCTGTGCGACCGGATCGTCGTCTTCTACGCCGGCGAGGTCGTCGAGGGCGGCCCCGCGCATGAGATCCTGCGCCACCCGCGTCACCCGTACACGCGCGCGCTGCTCACGGTCGCCTCGGTCGGCGACTACCGGCGGCGGGCGCTGGAGACGATCCCGGGCCAGCCTCCGGAGGTCGGGGTGCGGATCGACGGCTGCCGCTTTGCGGCGCGCTGCTCGTTCGCGGCCGACGAGTGCCGTGGCACACCGGTCGGGATCCGGGCTGTCGGGGCGGGCCACGAGGTTCGCTGTCAACGCGTCGACGACCCGCGGGTCGTCGCCGAGCTCTCGGAGGTTCACCCATGACGCATGGCGAGCGACTGCTCGAGGTGCGAGACGTCGCGGTCTCGCTGGGGCGCGGCCGCGCCGCGGCGGAGATCCTGCGCGATGTCTCGCTTCACGTCGGCGCCGGCGAGATCGTCGGGCTGATCGGCGAGACCGGGTCGGGCAAGACGACGCTCGCACGGACGATCCTCGGGATCAACGCGCCCATCGCCGGCAGCGTGACCGTGGCCGGCACGACGGTGTCGGCGCTGCGCGGCTCTGAGCTGCGCGCCTTCCGTCGCTCCGGCGCGGTCCAGTTCGTCTTCCAGGATCCGCTGCGCTCGCTGGATCCGGATCTGCGCGTCGGCGCGATCGTCGCCGAGGGGCTTGCGATCCGCGGCGGCCTGGCGGCCGCGGAGCTGGCCGCCCGCGCGCGGGAGGCGCTCGAGCAGGTCGGCCTGGAGGCGGCGATGGCCGACCGGCACCCGGCGCAGCTCTCAGGCGGGCAGCGCCAGCGCGTCGCGATCGCCCGCGCGCTCGCCGGCGGACCGCGGTTGCTCGTCTGCGACGAGCCGGTCTCGGCGCTTGACGCGAGCAGCCGCAACCAGATCCTGCGGCTGCTCGACGAGCTGCGGGGCCGGTTGGGGATCGGGATCCTCGTGATCTCCCATGACCTGAGCTCGCTCGCCGCGATCGCCGACCGGATCGCCGTCCTGTACCGCGGCCGCGTACTCGAGGACGGCCCGACCGAGTCGGTGCTCGGTGTCCCGCGCCATCCCTATTCGGCGCTGCTCGTCGCCTCCGCACCCAGCGTCACCGACCATTCGGGTCCCGCGGCCCAGTCACTCCGGCGCCCGGCGGGCGATCCTCCTGCGCCCGCCGGCGCCGGGGCGTGCGTCTACGCGCAGCGCTGCCCGTTCGCAACCGCCGCCTGCGCGAGCGCGCCACAGCCGGCCGCCGCCGGCCCGTCCTGGGAGGTCGCCTGCCACCACGCCGAGAGCTGGCGCCGCACGCTCGCCGAGAGCCGCAAGCACCCCGCCCCGCTCGACCTCCCCCGACCGCTCGCCGGCGCGACGCGCTGAGCCCACACGAGAAAGGAACCATCCAATGTCGCTCGAGATCCTCGGCATGGTCGCCACCCAACAGCTCTCGGAGACCCGCGGCTCGCTCACCGAGCGCGCGATCGATCCGGGCTTCCTCGCCGAGTTCGCCCAGGCGCACGAGCAGAGCGGGTTCGACCGGGTGCTCATCGGCTACGGGGCGTCCCACCCCGACGGATTCGCGGTCGCCTCGCATGTGCTTGCGCACACCTCCCAGCTGAAGGTGCTGATCGCGCATCGCCCGGGGTTCGTCGCCCCGACGGTCGTCGCCCGCAAGCTGATCACGCTCGACCACCTCGCCGGTGGCGGGCGCGTCGCGATCCACCACATCACCGGCGGCGATGAGGCCGACCAGCGCCGTGACGGCGACCGGCTCGGCCACGACGACCGCTACCGGCGGACCACCGAGTTCATGACCGTGCTCCGTACGCTGCTCACCTCCGAGGAGCACCTGGATCATCACGGCGAGTTCTACGACGTCGCCGACGCTTACAGCGAGGTCCGCCCGGCAGCCTCGATCCCGCTCTACTTTGGCGGCGCCTCCCCGGCCGCGATCGCCGCCGGTGCCCGCAACGCCGACGTCTACATGCTGTGGGGCGAGCCGCGCCGCCAGATCGCCGACCGGATCGCCGCCGTGCGTGCCGCCGCCGCCGAGTTCGGCCGTGAGGTCTCGTTCAGCCTGTCGGTCCGGCCGATCCTCGCCGACACCGAGGAGGAGGCGTGGGAGCGCGCCGCGCGGATCGAGCTCGCGACCGCCGAGCGAGTCGGTCCCGGTAACCAGGTCGCGGGTTTCGTCGCCTCCACGGCGAAGCACCCGGTGCTGAAGCGCCGCAACGCATCGTCGGTCGGCGGCCAGCGGCTGCGAGCCCAGGCCGCGGAGGCGCTCGTGCACGACGAGCGGCTGTGGTACGGAGTGGCTCGGCTGACCGGCGCGGCCTACAACGCCACCTCGCTGGTCGGGACGCCGGGCCAGGTCGCCGAGTCGCTGCTGCGCTACCGCGACCTCGGCGTCGACCGGTTCCTGATCCGTGGCTTCGATCCCTTCGACGACGCCGTCGACTACGGGCGCGAGCTCATCCCGCTGCTGCGCGCCGCCGCTCCGGCGCGTCCGGTCGGCGCGGCGTCGGCTCCGGACCGGGTCGCGTCGGCCGCCGTCAGCCTCTAGGCGCATGAGCACGACCCGCGCCCCGGCGGCGCGCGCGCACGACGTCCGGCAGGCGCTGCGCGCCGGTGCGGAGGTCGGGCTGCTCGACGTCCGTCCCGAGGCGCGCTTCGCGGAGGGGCATCCGCTGTTTGCGGCGTGCCTGGACGCGGACCGGCTCGAGCTGGAGGCGGTGCGGCGCCTGCCGCGCGCCGACGCCCCGCTCGTCGTCTACGGCGAGGACGAGTCAGACGGCGCCCGGGCGGCGGAGCGTCTCGGCGAGCTCGGCTATCGCGACGTGCGCGTACTCGCGGGCGGGGTGGATGAGTGGCTGGCGGACGGCGGGGAGCTGTTCGCCGACGTGAACTCGCCAAGCAAGTCGTTCGGCGAGCTCGTCGCCGAGCGTCTCGGGACGCCGTCGATCGAGCCGGCCGCGCTCGGCCGGCTGCTCGACGCGGGCGCGCCGGTGACGGTGCTCGACGCCCGCCGCCCGGACGAGTACCGGACGATGTCGATCCCGACGGCGGCCAGCGCGCCGGGCGCGACGCTCGTCCGAGCGGTGACGGGACTCGACCTGAGCGGGGACGGGCTCATGGTCGTCAACTGCGCGGGCCGCACCCGGTCGATCATCGGCGCCCAGTCGCTGATCAACGCGGGCGTCGCGCCGCGCGTGGCCGCGCTGCGTAACGGCACGATCGGGTGGACGCTGGCGGGCCTCGAGCTCGAGCACGGCCAGGATCGCCGGATCGAAGCCCCGGTGAGCGAGCAGGCCCGTGCGGCCGCCCGGCGGCTGGCCGACCGAGCCGGGGTGGGTCGTCTCCGGGCGGCGGCGCTGAGCGCGCTCGTGCGTGAGGCCGACCGGACGCTGTACCTGTTCGACGTACGCTCGCCGGAGGCGTTCGAGGAGAGCCATCTGCCCGGGTTCCGGAGCGCTCCGGGCGGTCAGCTCGTGCAGGAGACCGATCATCACGCGCCGATCCGCGGTGCGCTCCTGGTGCTCGCTGACGACGGCGGCAGCGAGGCCGACATGACCGCATCGTGGCTGGCGCAGATGGGGTGGGAGGTGGCGGTGCTCGACGGCGTCCGGGCGGCGGCCGGCGGCGAGCGCGGGCCTGCGCCGGGACCGACGCCGCCGATGCCCGAGATCGAATGCTGGACCGCGGGCGAGCTCGCCGCGTCACTGGCCGATCCGGCGATTGCCGTCCTCGACCTCGGGCGCCACCGCGACCACCTCGCCGGCCACGTCCCCACGGCGCGGTGGGCGAGCCGGTCGGCGCTGCTGCGCGGGGACTCAAGGCTCCCTGAGGCCGCGACGCTGGTCGTGACCGCCGATGACCCGGCGCTCGTCGCCTTCGGTGTCGCCGACCTCCGCACCGAGCTCGGCGCCCGGGTGGTCGGCCTGGAGGGCGGCACGCCCGCATGGGTCGCCGACGGTCGTGCGCTCGAGCAGGGACCCTCGCGAACCCTGTCGCTGCCGGCGGACCGCTATCGCCGTCCCTATGAGGGAACCGATGTCTCGCCGGAGGCGATGCGTGGCTACCTCGAATGGGAGTACGGCCTGGTTGCCCAGCTCGAGCGCGACGGAACCCACCGCTTCACCGTGCTCGGAGCCGAGCACCCCCAGCCCTGACCCGCCTCACGAAAGAGCCACACCATGGACAGACGCCAGCTCAAGCTCGGAGCGATCCTCACAGGAGTGGGGGGACCCGGTCACCACTACATGTGGCTCGACCCCGAGATCCCCACCGACGCGAGCGTCGACGTCGGCTGGTACATCGAGTACGCGCGCGCCGCGCAGGACGCCCGCTTCGACCTCGTGTTCATCGTCGACAGCCAGTTCATCACGCCGGACTCGCCGCCCCACTACCTCAACCGCCTGGAGCCCTTCACGCTGCTCTCGGCGCTGGCCGTGAGCACGACGCACATCGGCCTCGTCGGGACATTCACGACCTCGTTCAACAGCCCTTTCAACCTCGCGCGCCGGCTCGCCTCGCTCGACCTGATCAGCGGTGGCCGCGCCGGGTGGAACGTCGTCACCAGCGGAGACTCCGGGGCGGCGGGCAACTACGGCCTGGACGAGCACTACGACTACGACACCCGCTACGGCCGCGGCCTCGAGCATGTCCAGGTCTGCCAGGGCCTGTGGGACTCCTACGAGGACGACGCGTTCGTGGCCGACCGCGTGACACGCCAGTTCCTCGACCCGGAGCGGCTGCACGCGCTCGATCACGCGGGCGAGCACTTCTCGGTGACCGGGCCGTTGAACATCTCGCGCTCGCCGCAGGGCCGGCCGGTCATCTTCCAGGCCGGGGACTCCGAACAGGGCAGGGACCTCGGCGCGACGATCGGCGAGGGCATCTTCACTCACGCCGCCTCACTGGAGGCCGGCCAGGCGTTCTGCCATGACCTGAAGGGCCGCGCCGCCGCCAAGGGCCGCAATCCGGACGAGCTGATCGTCATGCCCGGCGTGCAGGTCTACGTCGGCGACACCGACGCGGAGGCCCGGGAGATCGAGCACTCCTACCAGGTCGCCGACCACGATTTCGACCGCGCGCTGGGCGAGCTCGGCCGCTCGTTCGGCTGGCAGGACTTCCGCCAATACGACCTCGACGCGCCGTTCCCCGACGTCCGCTGGGCGGCGGAGCGCAGTTGGCAGACCCAGGCCGACAGGATCGTCGGGCTCGCCCAGAGCCGCAACCTGACGCTGCGCGAGACCGTGCTGGCGTTGTCGGGACCGAAGCCGACGCCGTTCGTCGGCTCGGCGAGGACCGTCGCGGACACGATCGCGCAGTGGTTCGCGGCGGGGGCGCTCGATGGCCTCAACCTTCACATCGGCCATCCCGAGCAGTTCCGGCGGTTCACCGCGGAGGTGCTGCCGCGGCTGCGCGACCGTGGGATCGTCCGTGAGGAGTACGAGGGCACCACGCTGCGCGGCAACCTCGGGCTGCCGATCCCCGAGAACCGGCACACTGCGGCTCGCCGGTCGGCGGTGCTCAGCGCGTGAGCGGCTGGGCCCCGGCCGCCGGCAGGAGGCCCGTGAGTGTCGATCCGAGCGGCGCGTTGAGCTTGAAGTCGGCCAGCGGGTCCCCACGCGTCACGCCGCGATTGACGATCGCCACCGGGATCCCTTCGCGACGGGCGCGCTGGACGAAGCGCAGCCCCGACATGACCGTCAGCGACGAGCCGAGTACGAGCAGCGACGAGCCGGCTTCGACCAGCTCGTAACAGCGATCGACCCGCGGGCGCGGGACGTTCTCGCCGAAGAAGACGACGTCGGGCTTGAGCAGATCCGAGCCACAGCGATCGCAGCCGACGAGCTGGAAGCGCGCGACGTGCTCGTCGGCGAGCTCGACGTCACCGTCGGGGTTGCTCGGCGACGGTGCAAGCGACGCCACATCGAATCCCGGGTTCGAGGCTCGCAGGCGCTCGTCGAGCGCGGTCCGCGCCGTCCGTGAGCCGCACTCCAGGCATACGACCCACGCGAGGCTGCCGTGCAGCTCGATCACGTCGCGTGCGCCCGCCGCCTGGTGCAACCCGTCGACGTTCTGGGTGATGATCCCGGCGAGCGCGCCGGCCCGCTCGAGCTCGGCGACCGCGCGGTGGCCCGCGTTGGGCGCCGCGCCGGACATCCGCCGCCAGCCGATCTGCGAGCGCGCCCAGTAGCGCTGACGCGCCAGCGGCGAGCCGGTGAACTCCCGGATCGTCATCGGCAGCCGCGCGCGAAGGCTGCCGGTCGGCCCGCGATAGTCGGGGATCCCCGACTCGGTGGAGATCCCGGCGCCCGACAGGACGACGACGCCGCCGTGGCGCACGAGCTCGCCCAGTCGCTCGGTGTCCGTCAGCGTCCTGATCATGCCGTGCAGTATGCCCCGGCGACCTGGCGCCCCCGGGACGGCGCCGATCGGACTCAGCCGCCGACCAGCGCGGCGTCGGAGCCGATCGCCTCGGCCGCGCGGCGGACGGCCTCGCGGGCCTCGGCGGGCTCCAGCACGACCGCGTCGCCGGCCTCCTTGAGCGTCTCACGCACGAGCCAGTCGACCCCGGCGAACCCGAGCTCGACGATCACGGCGCCGTCGCTGAGCTCGGCGACGACCGAGCGCTCCTCCCGGGCCCAGCGGGCGCGGTCGGGAGAGATCCAGACCCGCGCGCGGCTGGAGGCAGGCACCTCGCCGGTGCGCGGCCAGCCGCCCGCGTCGGCGGCCGGGTCGACATCGGAGCGCGGCTCGTACGAGGTGTCGGTGACGGTCGCGGACTTGATGCGATCCAGCCGGAAGTGGCGGACGCTGGAGCGGGCGGGGTCGTAGCTGCCGAGGTACCAGCCCTCGCGGCCGTTGATGAGCGCGTACGGCTCCACGGTCCGCTCGGAGAACTCGTCCTCATTCTCCTTGTAGTACTCGAACGAGAGCAGCCGGCGCGAGGCGATCGCCTGTGAGACGACACGGGCGATCTCGACATCGTCGCCACCCGCGGTGGCGAACTGCAGTCCCTCGTCGGCTGGATCCTCGCCGAGCGCCGCGACCACCTTGGAGCGCACGGATGTCAGCGATCCCTCGGGGATGTGCTCGCCGATCAGGTCGATCGCGGCGATCAGTGCCTTGGCCTCGACGGGCAGCAGGCGCGCCGGCCGGGCGAACGAATCGCCGTACGGCTCGGGATCGACCTCGACGGTGCCGTCGGGCAGGATCTCCGCGTAGAGCACGTAGGTGCCGGCGCCGAAGTTGACGACGTTGAGCAGCGCGATGTCCTCGCGCAATTCCTGATCGGAGACCTGGAGCGCGGCGTGCAGGTCGGTCTCGGTGAGCACCCGGCCGCCACGGCCGGCCTCGATCAGGATCGAGGCGAGCGTGACCAGCCGCGCGAATCGCTCGGGGCGGATCGCGGCATCGCCCCGTCCCTCCCCGTCGTCGTCCCCGCGACGCCCGGCCGGACGCTCGAGCGCCTCAGCGGCGCGCGCCTCGGCGGCGCCGGGCAGCTCGTCGGCGATCTGGGGCTCTGCGCGGTGACGGTCGACGAGCAGGCCGATCCGTTCGTGCATCTCGGCAAGCAGCTGCCGCGGACCGGTGATCCGGGCGTTCTCACCGAGCCCGAGGACCCAGGCGATCAGCTGGCGGGCGTTGGCGTAGTGGGTGACGAACACCCGGTCGTCGGGGCGGGTGGGATCCGGGTCGGGCCGGATCTCGCCGTAGCGGCCGAAATGACGCTCGATCTGCCAGGCGATCCGCTCCGAGATCCACACCTCCGCCGTGCCGACGGAGTCGCCGAACTGCCAGCCGATACGGTCGGCGTAGCCGCGCGGGTCGAAGTCGGTCGGGCGTTGGAAATCATGCTCGGCCTTCGTCGCGTAGCCGACCTTGCCCTGAATCCGCGACAGCCGGAAGACGCGGATCGCGTCGCGCTCGTGGGAGCGTCCGACCAGGTAGAACTGCCCGCCCTGGTAGAGCAGCTGGTAGGGATCGACCTTGCGCGTGCCGACGTCGTCGCGCTCCATCGTGTGGTAATCGAAGACGATCGTCTTGCGGCGGAAGATCGCGGTCTCGATCTTGGCCAGCCGTGAGGAGACCTCGTGGCCGCCCGCGGAGCCGGTGATCCCGAGCGCCACCGTGCTCTGCTCCGGTCGTGAGAGAGGGCTCGGGCGCCCCCATGAGATCTGCTGCAGCGCCAGCCGCAGTGGCTCGGCGTACGCGAACTCGCCGTCGAGCAGCTGCAGCGCGGTATGGAGCGCCGCCAGCTCCTGGTCTGAGAACTCAATCGGCGGCAGGTGGAAGTTCTCCGGCGGCAGCGAGTAGTTCTCCTGCTCGACCAGGCCGTCGACCGGTTTCTCGACCGCCAGCGCGATTCCCAGCGCCTCGAGCTCCGAGCGGTCGGCGTAGAAGCGCCGCGCGAACGCGTCCTCGTTCATCACGCTGTAGCCCTCGACGTCTCGCCGAATCTCGGGTGCCGTCACCGGCCGCCGCTCGGCCATCAGGTACGAGATGAGCGAGAGCTGACGGATCAGTTTCTCGGTGTCCTTGGCCATCCCCGTTTTGACTGTAGACGGGCCGCTCGGGACCTCGCGGTTCTCGTGACCAGATCGGCACGCAATTTGCGCGGATTTGCCCGGCGCGCCACCTCGCGGTGGCCGCCGGCTCAGGGAGCGGGGTCAGGCCGCCCGCTCGCCGCCGGCTCAGGGAGCCGGGGTCAGGCCGCCCGCTCGACCCCAGCCGCGAAGAACGCCCCGCCGCCGAGCCCCTTGTCGTAGCCGGACCACTGCTGGCCATCGGGAAGGGCCTTCTCGACGCGGTCGAAGGAGCCGAGGCGGGCGCCGAGGCTGTCGATACCGTGCACGAGGGCGGCCTCGCGCGTGGCGGGAACGACCGGGCTGCCGTGCTCGAGCGAGCCGTGGTGGCTGAGGATGATGTGCAGCAGCGCCTGGGCGACGTCGGCGGGGAAGTCCGGCAGCGACTCGATCGCCGTGCGGATCCGGAAATAGCCGAGCGGGATCTCGCCGTAGAGACGGCCGCCGTCGCTCATCTCGATCGCCTCGCCGTGCATCTCGTACGCGTCGAGCTTGCCGATGTCGTGGACCAGGGCGCCCGCGACCGCCACGTCGCGGTCGATGCCGGGGAAGGTGGCGGAGATCGCGCTCACCGCCTGGGCCACGCCGAGCGAATGCTCGAGCAGCCCGCCGCGGTAGGCCTGGTGGTAGTGCTTGGCGGCGGGGGCGACGCGGAAATGCTCCCAGCTCTCGCTGCCCTCACCCAGGACAAGGCCGAGCAGCGCGCGCAGGCACGGCCGCTGGACCGTCGCCTCAAGCTCACGCAGATCCTGCTCGAGCAGCTCGATCGGGCGCGAAGGCCCGTCGAGCAGCTCGGAGGCGTCGTACTCGTGCTCGGCCGCGGGCCGCACGGACTCGACGACGAGCCGCGGGCCGAAGCGCTCGTCCTCGGTCATCACGCCGCAGACGTGGGCGATCATCCCCGCCCGGCAGGTCTCGCGTGCGTCATGCACGCCGTCGTAGACGACCGCGGGCACCGAGCCGGTGCGATCGGACAGCCGCAACGTGAGCAGCTCGCTGCCGTCACGGCGGGTGCGGAGCTTGAGCTCGCGCACGACCAGCGGCGCTTCGATTCGCAGACCGACTGAGAGCTCACGAACCTGCATCGCCCGGCGACGATACGCCCGGGATCGGACGGCAGCGATTACCGGAAAACCCCTGCGTAACGGCGCGAACCCGGAGTCTGAGTCGTCCGCGGTATGCGCTAGGTCCGCGCATGGGCGGGCGCGATCGGACTACAGACCGGGTGGGTGACGCTCGACGAACGAGCTCAGGTCCGGCTCGTCGGCCGAGCGGTTGGACCAGCGCGAGCCGCTCTCGGCGAGCGCGACGGTGTCGAATCGCAGCCCGGCGACGTACATGAAGGTGTGGCCCGGCGAGGCGAAGACGGTGATCCACTTGCCGGGCCCCGCGTCACCCCAGTGCATCAGCTCGCCGGAGGTCATCGTCGTGTCGAGCAGCCCGGCGGCCGCGAGCACGTAGCTGAGCGACCCCGAGCAGTCATAGCCGGTGTCCTCGTAGGTCATGTGGCCGCCGCCCCAGATGTAGGGCAGGTGCGAGATCTGGTTGCCGGCGGCGATCACCTCCTGCACCGCGGCGGGCGCGTCGACGGGCGCGACCGCCAGCAGGTTGGAGGTGAGCGTCCCCTGGTTGGGGCTCGCCGACATGCCGCTCTGGCGCAGCTCGCGGCGGACGTCGACCAGCGACGTGGGCCGCGCCAGCGAGCTGCCGCCCGGATGGGTGTCGATCTTCACCGTCGCGACCTTGGGCAGCGTCGAGGAGCCCGCGCCCGCAACCGGCTCGACGGCGTGCGGGTGCGCCTTGGGGACGGTGGCGGTCGGAGGCCGCGACCCGGAGGCCGAGTGCCGGGCGGCGGACGAGGATCCACAACCTGCGAGCGCGAGCGCCGCGGTGGCGCCGGCGAAGAGCGCGCGAGCGGCGTGCGAGCGTGGGTGTCCAAGTCCGAGCATCGTTGCGAGTATGGCCTGGGTCGAGAACCGGAGCGCTGGTCGGTCAGGCCTGGAGGCCGGAGCCGACCCAGTCCCCCGGGCCTCGGGTTCCCCGCGGGGCGAAGAAGTAGCCACCGCCCACCGGGGTGATGTAGTCACTCATCGGCTCGTTCTCCAGCCGAACTTGAATCGCCTCGAATTGACGGTGCGGATTTTGGTTGTAGGCGGTGAAGATCAACCCGCAGTCGATGTCGCCCGCCTCGTCGACGCCGCGATCGTAGTTGTAGCTGCGACGGATCATCCGCTGGCCGGCGGTGGCGGGCGTGCGCGGGTTGGCGAGGCGAATGTGCGCGCTGAGCGGGATCCGGCGGCCGTGAGGATCTGAGCCGAAGTCCGGGTTCTCGAACTCGCCGGTGCCGCCGAGCGGGGCGCCGCTCACCCGGTCGCGTCCGATCATGCGCTCCTGCTCGAGCATCCCGACGCGATCCCAGAATTCGACGTGCTGGCGAATCACCCGCACGATCACATACGTCCCGTCCTCGGCGAACCGCGGCTCGCCGGCGCCCTTCTGCGCCCAGGTCAGCCGGTCCATCATCGCCTCGTCGTGGCTCGGGGGATTTGCCGTGCCATCGCGGAACGCAAACAGATTGCGCCGGCTCGACCGGGGGTCGCGGTCGCGCGGCGCGGTGGTGAATCCGTCGAGCATCCAGCGCACGGCGAGCGTTCCGCTGAACTCGCGCATCAGCTCGCGGACGGTATGGGCGACGGTGTCGCGCTGTCCGGCGGCGATCTGCAGCAGGATGTCGCCGCCGGTGCGCGCCGGGTCCAGCTCGTCATGGGCGAACGGGCGCATCGGGGTGAGGTGGCGCGGCCGATGGCGGGCAAGCCCATACCGGGCGTCGAACAGAGAGTGCCCGAAGGCGATGTTGATCGTGAGCGAGTCCGGCGCGTCGTAGGGGCCGAGGATGCCCGAGTCGGGCGGCGGCTCGTCGACCGCGGTCTCGCCGACGGCAGTCCCCTGGGACAGCTGCCGGGCGCGTGTGGACACGGTGAGCAGCGCCTCAAACAGGTCGGCCTGGGTGGACGCGATCGAGTCGAGTGCCACATACGTGGCCTGCGCCGGCCGAGCGGTGAGCACGCCCGACTGGTGGCGCCCGTCGAACGGGATGCGGACGTCGAGCTCACGCAGGCCGATCTGACGCGACTGCTCGAGCAGCGAGTCGCCTGGCTGGGCGCGCGCGTCCCCGCCGTCCGACAGCGCCGCGGCCGCCGCGGCCGCTCCGCCGGCGCCGAGCGTGGTCAGTGAGCGCGTGAGGAAGCGTCGCCGGTTGACGCCGGTCATCGCTTTGCCGGGTCGCGGGGGATCTGCGGAATCGGGCGCAGCTCGAGCGTGTCCGGCACCGCCGCCAGCGCGGTGCAGATTCCGGACAGCGTGCCCGCAAGCAGTTCGTGCTGGGCGGTCGAGAGCTGGGTCAGCGCCGGGTAGGTCCCGTCCGGCCGGCGCACCTTGCGCAGCGCCGCCGCCATCTGCACCTCCCAGTACTGAACGACCCCGAGGGTGTTGTCGCGGCCGTCGAGCAGCGGCGTCAGCGTCTGGATCACCTGGCGATCGGCGACGAGCGCAGCCGCCGTCGCGCTGACGCCCCGCCTCGACCACGGCACCTCGGCGCCGGACAGGAGGTCGCGCTGCGCGTCCTCCATGATCTCGTGCGCGCGCAGGATGTAGCTGGAGGCACCGACCCACATCCCCGGAATCGTGTGGCGCAGCTTCACGACGGCGCGGGAGATCGCCGATGCGGTCGCCAGCAGGGACCGGGGAGACCTGCCCGTCCATAGCCCCTTCTCGATCATGTGCAGACCCGGGAACCTCGTCTCGCTACGGGACGAGGGGACCTCGGCCAGGGCATCGTCAAGCCGCGCGGGGATGGAGCCGTAGACCGCGCCCAGGTGGAGGTAGTCATCGAAGGAGACGACCCAGTCGCGCTCGGCGGCGCGGCGGTGGTCGGCGCGCAGCGCGGCGGTGAGCGGCCGCAGCGACCGGCCGAGCCGGACCGCCCACGCCTCGGCGTAGCGCTTGTACCGCGCGATCGGCCCCAGGAACCTGCGCCAGCTGATCGGCGTCAGGTCCGAGACGTACTGTCCGCGGCTATTCACCCCGTTCTCCCGCTCGGACACCTGGGTGCCGTACCGCCTGGCCGAGACCTTGGATCCGAACACCTTGTGCACCCTCACCGGTTCCGCCGCGTCGCTGCCGTGCGCGACCGACACGACGCCGGTCTGCTCCGGTGCGGGCCGGTGGCTCGGGGCCGGGATGACCGCCGCGGCGAGAAGCGCCACCAGAGCAAGCCCGGCGATCAGCGCCGCCGTGCTGAGCACCCGTCGACGGCGGGAGCGGCTCGGTGAAGGGCTGGTATCGGACATCACGCGACGCCGGCCCACGCCGGCGTGGTCGACGACCGTCGAAGCTAGTCAGGACCGCCCATCCGGATGTGACCGTGGCGTGACCGATCTGTAACCACGACGGTCACCGCCGGGTGACGCCTGAGACACACCATGGCGCGCGGAAACGAAAAGGATCCCGGTGCACTCGCGGAGGCGGCCGCGGGGCGACCTCTCTAGCAGCCGCCAGCCATAAAGGAGTCCACTTGCACACCGGCAAGAAACTGGTGGCGGGGGTAGCCGCGGCGGCCGCCGCGGGCGCGGCAGCGATCGGGATCTCCGTGTCCGCCGCGAGCACGCCTTCGTCGACGGGTCCGCAGAACGCGGCCCAACAGATCAAGGCGTCCAAGCAGGTGCCCACGGCGACGCCGATCAAGCACGTGGTCGTGCTGTTCGACGAGAACATCTCGTTCGACCACTACTTCGCGACCTATCCCAACGCGCAGAACAACCCCGGGGAGCCGCAGTTCAACGCGCTGCCGAACACCCCGTCGGTCAACGGGCTGAGTCCCACGTTGCTGAACGACAACCCCAACGAGGACAACCCGCAGCGGCTCAGCCCCTCCCAGGCGCTGACCTGCGACCAGAACCACAGCTACACCCCCGAGCAGTCAGCCGACGACAACGGAAACATGGACAAGTTCGTCCAGGACACCACCGGCGGCAGCTGCTCACCGACCGGAGTCGGTGGGTCATACGGTCCGAACGGGATCGTGATGGACTACTTCGACGGGAACACCGTCACCGGACTGTGGAATCTCGCCCAGCACTTCACACTGAACGACAACTTCTATGGCACCCAGTTCGGCCCCTCCTCGCCGGGAGCGGTCAATGTCATCAGCGGCGACACGACCGGAGCCGAGGCGCAGGGCGGGTCGAGCGGCGCGGTCATCAACGGCACGCTCAACGGCGACATCGACCCGTACTTCGACGAGTGCTCCAACAGCTCGGCGACGGCGAGCGGGCCCGGAGAGGCGGGCGGGACGACCGCCGAGCTGACCGGCAAGAACATCGGCGACCTGCTCAACGCGAGGTACCTCACCTGGGGCTGGTTCCAGGGCGGTTTCACTCCGTCCTCCACCAAGACCGTGAGCACCCAGTCCCAGCCGCAGCCGGTGTGCGGCGCCACCCATCAGAACATCGGCGGTGCGACGGTCGCGGACTACAGCCCGCACCACGAGCCGTTCCAGTACTACGCCAGCACGTCGAACCCGTACCACCTCGCCACCAAGACGCCCGAGAAGGTCGGCACCATGTTCCCGAAGGGGATCAACCACCAGTACGACCTCTCCTCCTTCAACACCGCGCTGAAGCAGGGCTACATGCCGGCGGTCTCCTATCTGAAGGCGCCGGAGTACGAGGACGGCCACGCCGGCTACTCCGATCCGCTTGACGAGCAGCGCTTCATCGTCGATGAGGTCAACGCGATCGAGCAGTCGAAGTTCTGGCCGAACACGGCGATCTTCATCACCTACGACGACTCCGACGGGTGGTACGACCACCAGCTCGGGCAGATCGTCCGCGGGTCCCAGACGCCGCAGGACACGCTGAACGGGCCCGGCCAGTGCGGCGACCCGTCGGTGAGCAGCGCCGCGACCGCCGACCGCTGCGGCGTCGGACCGCGGGTGCCGCTGCTCGTCGTCTCCCCCTGGGCGAGGACGAACCACGTCGACGGCACGTTCGCCGAGCAGGCATCGATCCCGGCGTTCATCGAGGACAACTGGGACCTCGGCCGGGTCGGTGGCAACTCGGCGGACTCGACCGCGGGGACGATCATGAACGCGTTCAACTTCGACCAGAGCTATGGATCGGCTCCGGCGATCATCATGAACGACACGACGGGCGAGGTCGAGAAGACGATCAAGGCCAAGCCGCCCAAGGGCGGGTCCGACGTGGTGCGCCACTTCCACATCAGCCCGGCGCGCTTCGCCGGGTTCAAGCAGAACGCCGCGGTCTCGGCGGCCGCCGCCCGCAGGGCGCGGGTGACGGCTCCGAAGCTCGCGCTGTCGACGCGCTCGGGCGCTCGGGCGGTCCGGGTCCTCGTGCGGACCCACGGCGGCAGCGGCGCGGCAACCACCGCGCGGCTGCGCATCCGTGAGGGCCACCGCGTGGTGGTCGACCGGGCGCTGACGGTCCGCCACGGGCGGGCGACGTTCGTCGTCCGGCGGGGCTCCCACCTCCGCGCCGGCAGCTACCGGGCGACGGTGACCCTCGACCGGGGTGGTGCCGTGGCGGACGCGACGCGCGCGCTGCGCATCGCCTCCTAGAGACACCGTTTCGACGGGTTACGACTCACGGGGCCCGGCACGACGCCGGGCCCCACGTCGTTCGGCGACGACCTCATACGTTCCTCACAGACCAGGGATGGCCACCCTCTAGCCTCGCTGCGATGTCGCCAGTCCGCAGTCACCCGGTCCTCAGCGGGTTGGTCCTCGGCGCCGTTGTCGTGCTCGCGCTCGGCGCGGTCGCCTGGAAGCTGAACTACCTGCGCTTCGTCAAGCACGGGACCGCCCCCGCCGCGCCACCGCATTCGGTCGATCTCCACCGCCTGGCGGCGCTCGTCCACCCGCCCGGGGTGTCCACCGGCGACCCGGTTCCGCGGCGCCGGATCCTGGGCGCCACCGACTTCGCGCTCGACGAGCTGATCGGCTCGGGAGGCCACTCGACCGTCTCCTGGGACCCCTCCACGGGCCTGTGGGACTACGCCCCGCTCAAGGAGGAGCGGGCGACGGGCAAGGGGCGCACGCCAACCTGGTGGCAGTCCGCGCTCGCGCTCGACGCGGTGGTGCGCGCCGCGACGACGCTGCACACGACGAGCTCGGCCTATCAGCAGGTGATCCAGACCACCTACGACGACAACGTCTCCAAGCCGGGGACATACGCGCCGCGGGACTTCGAGAACAACTACATGGACGACACCGGGTGGTGGGGAATCGCATGGGTCCACGCGGCGGAGTACGAGCTGCGCGTCCGGCACGACACCAGCGCGGCCTCGACCTACCTGACGGTTGCCGAGGACGACGCGCGCTATCTCGAGGAGCAGCCCAAGCGCTGTGGGGCGGCGTCGATCCCGTTCAAGGACGGATATGCGCCGAACACGATCACCGACACGGAGTTCATCGACCTCGTCGCCCAGCTCGGGCAGATGCGCTCCGGCAACGGCCCGCTCGCCGACGCGGGCCTCGCCTCCGAGTGGCGGTCCGACGCATCACGCACGCTGTCCTGGCTGGAGGCCTCAGGGCTCGTCGACATGGGCACCGGGGCCGTCCACCGCACCCAGGACAACCACTGCCGCGCGGTGGGGCCGCCCCAGACCTATACCGAGGGCGAGATGGCGGACGCGCTGGTGCAGGTGGGACTGCTCATGCACGACCGGTCGGACATCAACCAGGCGACGGTGTTCATCAACCGCGCGCTGGAGCCCCGCCACAGAATGCTCATCGCGGGGGTGCTGCAGGAGCCATGCGAGGGCCAGACCCGGATCTGCCTCGGGCAGTCCTACAACATCACCGTCTTCAAGGGGCTGCTCGATGACGCGGTCGCCGACTGGTCGGCGGCGACCGGCTCCGCGGCCTACCAGGCGTTTCTGTCCGCGCAGGCGCAGGCGATCGTCCACAACGCGACCGGCCTCAGCACGGGCGCGTGCACGACCGCGAGCTCCTGTCAGCTGTCGATGTACTGGGCGCGACTGATTCCCCAGGCCCACCAGCCGATCGTGCCGACCCCCGGCTCTCAGGCCGCCGGCCTGTCGTCGCTGGTCAACGCGCTGGCCCCCGAGAACGACTGAAGCGACTCAGGACCGCGCGATCGACGCGGGGTCGGTGCGCTCCAGCCGCGTCATCGTCACGCTCGCGGTGAGCTCAGCGCTCGCGGCGCCGCGGTAGACACCTTTGATCGGCGGGACGTCGGCGTAGTGGCGCCCGTGCCCGATCTTGACGTGCGTCTCGCCGGCCAGCCCGCGGTTGGTGGGGTCGATCCCGACCCACGCCGGGTCGCCCGGGCCGTCGAGCGGCAGCAGTGCCTCCAGCCACGCGTGGGTGTCCACCTCGACGGACTCGCGCTCGTCGTCCGAGCCGCCGGCGAACAGGTAGCCCGAGACGTACCGTGCGGCGATCCCGTGGTGGCGCAGCACGCAGAGCCCGAGATGGACGAAGTCCTGGCAGACGCCCGCGCCGGTCTGCAGCAGATCGGAGACTGTCGAGTCGACGAACGTCGCCCCCTGCCGGTACTCGAAGCGGTCCGGGATGAGTTCGGACACCGCCAGCACGGTCTGCAGGGGTGAGTCCGCGCGCGAGGTCTCGATCAACTCCCTGAGCTGGTCTCCGCCGGCACCCTCGGGCGCGTCGTCGGTCTGCAGCAGGAATTCGCCGCCGGCCTCGTGGTAGGCCTCGTCGGAGAGCGCGGCCCAGCTCGACTGCGGCGGGGAGGCCGGCGCCCGCGTCGACACCCGGGCGCGGACGTCGATCGTGAGCTGCGTGTGCGGCCGGGAGACCTCGAACTCGACGACCTCGGTGCCGAAATAGTCCGCGTGTCGGTGCACGCGCACCTCGGGCGTCAGTCGCACCGAGAACTCGTCGCAGCGTTGGCGCTCGCCGCCATGCGGCTTGACCCGGAGCGCGTTGAGGTTGTCGACGACCTCTGCGTCGTAGGCGTACTCGGTCAGGAAGCGGATCGCGAAGTTCATTCCGGGCGGCGTGGCGGTCGGCCCCTCGCTCATCGCCGGGACCTAGAGGTGGACGGCCGCGATTGCGGCGATCGCAAAATAGCGGGCGTCGATGTCACGATCGACCAGCGCGAGTTCGTCCTGGACGCGTTCGAGGATGTCCTCGAGCGCGCCGCCTGCCTCCGGCGCGCGCCGTTGGAGCTCGAGGTCTGCGATCAGGCGGTCGAGTCGCAGGACGGGCGGCGAGGAGCGCGGCTGGGCGTCAGCCTGCGTGAGCGCCCGGGCGAGGCCGTCGATCGAGGAGGCGACGGAGCCGGGGTAGGCGGAGTTGAACAGCAGAAAGCGCGCGACCGGCACGACCGAGGGGGCGGAGCGGACCGCGCGGCGATAGGCCTGGAAGCCACCCACCGCGTGGAGCAGCGCGATCGCCTCGGTCTCGTGCGCGGGACGGTCGTCCTGCAGCGAACGGATCGGGATGGCGACCCGCAGCATCCGCAGCACCATGTCCGCGTCCTCAACGCGCGCCCCGGCCTCCAGGAACGCCCGCGCCTCGTCGCGGAGCATCGTGCGGTCGAACAGACCCCAGAACAGCCCGCAGTTCTCCTTCACCTCCTGGTAGAAGGAGTACGGCCCGGTCTGGAGCGCGGCGGGCAGGTCATAGCGCCCGAGCAGCAGATAGAAGGAGTTCAGCGCCTCCCACATCTCCGTCGAGATGACGTCGCGCATCGTGCGGCCGCGCTCTCGAGCCCGGGCGACGCAGGAGACGACCGACGCGGGGCTGTCGTCGTCGAGGGTCAGCATGCGCGCCACCTCGATGCGGCCGAGGCGGCGGTCCGGCACCTCGGTTTCCTCTTCGCCGGGGGCGGGTGGCTTGGCGCCGATCGTGGCCAGCACCCCCTCCCAGGAGAGCGTGATCCCGCCCTCGCCGGGGACGCCGGAGACGTCCGCGTGAAAGGCGCCGTCGAGGATGCGCGCGGTGTGCTCGGCTCGGGTGAGGTCACGGCCGAGCCAGAACAGCTCCTGGGCGATCCGGGCGAGCATCACGGGGCGGGCGGCACCCGTGTCAGATCGTCGAGCGCCTGCTGTTGCTGCTGAGCCTGGCCCTGCCAGCCGCCGCCGTAGCGCACGTCGGGCAGGCGCGGCGGCCGGTAGGCCGGAAGCGTTCCGGGCGCGGCGTCGACGCCCGTCCCGTCGTCGAGGACCCAGGTGTCCTTGGATCCGCCGCCGGCGGATGAGTTGACGATCATCGATCCCTCCTGCAGCGCGACGCGCGTCAGTCCGCCGGGGACGATCCGGATCTCGTCGCCGAACACGGCGAACGGCCGCAGATCGACGTGACGTGGCTCCAGATGGCCTCCGACGTCGGTCGGCGCGGTCGAGAGGTGCACGAGCTCCTGGGCGATCCAGGCGTGAGGGTCGTGCTCGATCAGGCGCTTCTGCTCCTCGATCTCCGCTGCCGAGGCCTGCGGGCCGATGAACACCCCCTTGCCTCCTGACTCGGAGGTCGGCTTGACGACCACCTCCGACAGGCGGCCGAGCACGTGGGCGCGCTCGCGCTCGTTGGCGAGCAGGTAGGTCGGCACGTTCTCGAGGATCGGCTCCTCCCCGAGGTAGAACCGGATCATCTCCGGCACGTAGTAGTAGATCGCCTTGTCATCGGCGACGCCGGTCCCGATCGCGTTGGCGATCGCGACCGTGCCAGCCCGGTAGGCGCGCACCAGACCGGGCACACCGAGCAGGGAGTCGGGGCGGAACTCGAGCGGGTCGATGAACGAGTCGTCGAGACGGCGGTAGATCGTGTGGACGCGCTCCAGCCCGGCGGTGGTCCGCATGTAACAGACGGCGTCTCGCACGACGAGGTCCGAGGGCTCGACGAGCTCGACCCCCATCTGGCGCGCGAGGAACGCATGCTCGAAGTAGGCGCTGTTCATCACGCCCGGGGTCCAGAGCACGATCGTCGGGTGCGACTCGGTCGCCGGCGCGACCGCGCGCAGCGCGTCGAGCAGCAGCGACGGGTAGTGCTCGACCCCGCGCACCCGGTGACCGGCGAACAGCTCGGGCACCAGGCGCGTCATCGCAACGCGGTTCTCCAGCACATAGGAGATCCCCGACGGCGTCCGGACGTTGTCCTCGAGCACGCGCCAGCGGCCGTCGCCGTCACGTACGAGGTCGCACCCGCACACGTGGCAGTACACGCCGCCCGGAGCGCGGACCCCGTGGACCGGCCGCGCGAACTCCTTGCGGCTGACGATCAGCGACCACGGCACGATCCCCGCGCGGACGATCTCGTGAGCGTGGTAGACGTCGTCGACAAACGCGTTGAGCGCCCGGATGCGCTGCGCGAGCCCACGCTTGATGATCGTCCACTCGGCGCCGGTGAGCACGCGCGGCACCAGGTCGAGAGGCCAGGCGCGATCCCGGCGCTCGCCGTCGGAGCCGGCGATCTCGAAGGTGATCCCCTGCTGCATGAAGATCGCGTCGCGCCGGCGGCCGGCGGCGTGCAGCGCCTCGGGACCGAGCCGCCGGAGTGAGGCCATCAGCTCGGCGGCGTGCGGCAGCGGCGCGCCGGTCTCGTCAAGCAGCTCGTCACGGCATCCCTCGGGGATCGTGTACCTGCGGGGGGAGGTCTCACTCTGCGCGGACATTGGTCGAAGGTCTACCCCTAACCGCCCGGTTTCGCCAACCCCCGGCGGCCAATCCGCGTTGTCCACATGTCCAACTGGGGCGTCCGGCGGCCATGTGACGTCGATCTGACGGCTCGCCCGTAGCTTGCCTTCCACACGACCATCCGGGGCGCCAGGACCGGCTCGACAGTCGATCAACACGGGAAGGACCCACTATGGAGAAGAAGTTCGGCCCGCGCCGGCTCGCGGGCAAGCTGACCTACGCGAACGTCGTCGCGACGCTCGCTCTCATGATCGCCATCAGCGGCGGGACCGCGCTGGCGGCCACGCATCTGATCACCGGCAAGCAGATCGCCAGGGGAACGATCTCAGCCACGAACATCAAGAAGCACACCCTCACCTCGACGCTGTTCAAGCACGGCGTTCAGCTGCGCGGGGCGCGTGGCGCGACAGGTCCCGGGGTCCTGCCGGCGCTGCGGGCGCACCTGGCGCCGCTGGCACCGCCGCCGCCTACGGCGTGATCAGCGGCAACGTCAACGGGAACGCGGCGTTCGAGCCGGCACTGTCGAAGGGCTTCACCGCGGTGTACGCCCCGGGGACCGGTCAGCTCTGCATCGCCTATCCGGCGGGCGTCAGCACGAATGTGCCGCTGTCGGTCAACGACGCGGGCGGCGAGGCCGGCCACTGGGAGCAGGTCTCACCCGCGCAGTGCGGGGGCACCGGATTCGAGCTCTTCAACGAGAACGGCGCAAACCTCACGGGCCAGCTCACGATTCTGGCTCCTTGATCGACGGGGCCGGACGATCCGGCCCGGGAGGGGTGAGACGGGCGTCGCGGCGGAGGCATCCGTCTGCGCGTCAAGTCGCTCCGCCACGTCGGTGCGGGCGTGGCTACCGTCGGTGCGGTGGTGTCGCTGCCGCAGGAGGTGATGGAGATCAC
>CAVSSZ010000011.1:0-25965 GCA_963730725.1 uncultured Solirubrobacteraceae bacterium
GCGGGTGGCTCGTGCCGGGGTAGCCGCCCTCCTTCGCGAAGCTGTCGCTGTGGCACACGCCGCAGGCGTGGACCTTGACCAGCGCATCGCCCGGCCCCGGGCTCGGGACGTCCCGCTCCTTCCGGACGAAATCCCCGCCCGGCTCGTTGACCACTATCGCTCGCATGCGTGTCATCTGTCTCGACCTCTGTCCTGTCCTTGGGTTCATTCCACTGCACGCTAGCCGCGGTGGGCAGAATGAAACCGTGCCCATCACGTCTCGTCAGTTCGGAGACCGCGGCCGCCGGCGCGCCGAGTCGCTCGGGATCGACCCCGAACGGCTGCCGCCGGGTCAGTCACCAACCATCAAGTGGCCAGTCCTCTCGATTGAAGAGGTCCCGCAGATCCCAGCCACGGAATGGACGCTCACGATCGACGGCGCGGTGCGTGAGCCGTTCACGCTGGACTGGGCGGCGCTTCAGGCCGAGCCCCGCGTCGACTGGGAGGGGATATCCACTGCGTCACCCGCTGGTCGAAGTTCGGGATGCACTGGCACGGGCTGCGGTCGCTCCGCTGCTGGAGCGCGCCGGGCTGTCCGAGGACGCGGGCTACCTGCTTGCCGAGAGCCCCACCGGTTACACGACCAACCTGCCGCTCTCCGACGTGATCGACCATCCCGCGCTCGTCGCCTTCGAGGCCGACGGCGGGCCGCTGGAGCCCGAGCATGGCGGCCCGATGCGGCTGTTCGTGCCGCACTACTTCTGGAGCTTCGCGAAGTGGCTCAGCCGCCTGCAGGTGCTCGAGCATGACGAGCTCGGCTTCTGGGAGCGCAACGGCTACCACCATCGTGGGGACCCGTGGGCGGAGGAGCGCCACAGCGTCAGCGACTACGTGGCCCGCGCGATGCGTCGCGACGCCCGCAACGTGGTCCCGGAACGTGATCTGTGTCAAGCTGTGGACACGATGTGTGAGGGCTGCGGCAGACGGGATCGACGGCGATGAGGAGCTGGTCGCTTCTCTCCCGGGAGATGAGCCCGCACGCGCCTGAGATCCTGTCCTCCGGGACGGCGGCGCGGGCCGTGGTGCTGGAGATCCCCGCAGGCGAGAGCCTCCAGGAGCACCAGGTCCATGAGCGGGCTGGGTGAGTGTGATCGACGGTGAGGTCGAGATCACCTCGCGGGAGGGCGGCAGCGTGACGGAGGGGCCGGGCTGCTCGTCGAGTTCGATCCCGCCGAGCGCCACGAGGTCGTCGCGGTGTCGACCGCGCGGCTGCTGTTGCTGCTGACGCCATGGCCGGCGACGGCCATCCCGGTGCGATGGAGCTGGAGTCCAAGGCCACCGTGCGCGAGCGGGCGGCCGAGCTGCGCCGCTGATCCCGTTCAACCGAGCGGGCGCTCGAGGAACGGGAAGCCCTATTGCCGTCGGGGCTGTCGATCAGGCAGTCGGCGAGCAGCAGTGCCACGCCGGATCGCCGGTGAAGAGGGTGAAGCGACCCTGGCCGTGACGTTCGCGCCAGGCTCTGCGCCCGCGGCCGCGTCCATGGCGAAGGCGCGCGCGCGCTCGAGCCATCGTTCCTCGCCGGTCCGCTGATGAAGCGCCAGGAACGCATAGGCGTTGCCGGCGGTGCCATGACAGAGCCCGACGCCCTTGCGCAGCGGCCCGGCGCGCCAGGTGAGCTCGCCGCCGGCGATGAGCAGTTCGTCGATCCGCTCGTCCGGTGGGACGGACGCCAGCGCGGTCACGATCCCCGGCGCGCCGTGGCACCACTGGACCGGGCGGCGCTCGATCTCGGTGTCGGCGAACCCCGGCCACTGGGCGAGGGCGCCCTGACGCTGGGCGAGCGCAGCCGTGGTGGCGATGACGCGTTCGACCAGGGCGGTGCGGTCAACGGCGCCGTCGAGGAGCTCACTCCCGGAGATCAGGACCGACGCGTTGCTCGCGAAGCCGTGGCCGGCGCCGACAAACCGGCGACTTTCGCCGTACATGTTCTGGACCCAGATCGGGTCGTCCCACTCGTCGATCAACCACGCTGCGCTGTCGCGCCAGAGCTCTCGCCACTGCGGCTGGCCGGTGGCGCGCCACATCGCCTCCGCCGCGATCATCGTCCCCGGCGAGCCCCAGCACAGCTCGCGGGTCGGGTTACGAGCGTTGGCGGCGACGGTCGCGGCGAGCGCGGTCGCGTGTCGGTGGCGGCGTGCGCGTTGGCGTCGGCGGTGTTGGCGTCGCCGGCGCCGGCGATCGCCTCGCACGCGAGCAGGATTCCTGACTCGCCGAACAGCAGTGAGGGAGGCGGCGGTGGCGTGCCGGTCTCCAGCTCGGTGAGCTCGGGATCGGCGCGGTAGGCGCCGGGGAGCGCCGCGACGAGCTCTTCGATCCCCGGGAGCTCGTCGGCCAGGCCGGCGCGTGCCAGCCGGTGCAGCCCCCACGCCATGCCCGCGCCGCCGAGGTACACGCAGCGGAAGACCCGGTCCTCCGGATCGTCGTCGAGGTCGGCGGGATGGTTGGCCCACAGCTGCTGCGGGCCGCGGTACGCGGTGATGGCGTCCGTCGCGATCTCGGCAATCGCGGTGCGTGCGGCTGGCGCGGTCCAGGCCGGTCCAGCGAGCGGGCGGTGCTCGGCCGGGTCGCAGAACGCGGCCGGTGGACGCGGGGGCGTCCCGCCGGCGCTCACTCGTCCTTCTTACGCTGCGATTCGCCGGTCAGACGGGAGCCCAGCTCATCGATCCAGTCGGCCACCGAGCGGCCCCGGCGCTTGGTGGCGCCGTCTGCTGATGAGGGCGGGTGGGCCTCGGAGAACTTGGTGGAGACCTGGTCAGCGAAGTCGTCGAGGATCTTGGCGAAGCTGTCGTTCGTCGTGTAGTAGCCGAGCTCCTCGTCGGTCGCGCGACCCGGTTCGTCGTCACGGGTCGCCTTCCTGGCGTCGCGTTCCGCGGTGGCGCGGGAGGCTTCCCCAGCGGCAGCGCGGGCCGCCTCCTGAGCGGTGCGCGCGGCCTTCTCCCGCTGCCCGCGCGCTGCTCGCAACTCACTCTCCATCGCCCTCAGGCGCGCGTCGAGGTCGGGGTCTGCGCTCGGAGGGCTGTCGCGGGTGCCGGCGGCGGCCGTCTGCTTGCGCATGAGCTTCACGTGCGCGTAGGCCTCCTGGACCTCGGCGAAGCGCAGCGCCGACTCATGGGAGCCGTTGTTGTGATCGGGATGGTGAAGCTGAACCAGCCTGCGGTAGGCGGTGCGCAGCTCCTCGTCGCTCGCGTTCGGCGTGATGCCGAGCGTCACATACGGGTCCGGCGGGGCCATGGTCCTTCCGAGGATCGCACGATTATGTGGGGTGTGGCGACTGAGGCCGGATTATCCGTCCTGAGGCGACACACGTCTGACGATCTGAGGCCGCAGCGCCCGTCCATTGCGTGCGCGCACCGACCCCGCCCAGACCCCCGCTCCGTACGAGACGTCGTCGGCGACGCTGAGCGCGGCGAACCGCAGCGGATCGAGCGGGGGCCGCAGGCGGAGGTAGTCACGCACCGGGGCGGCGAGCAGCAGCGCGAAGGCGGCTCGCCGCGTTCGCCGGCCGGTAACGGCCGCCGCCAGCGGGAGCGGTCCGAGCATCGTCGCCGCCCGCCCGAGCGCGGCCGCGCTCTCGCCCAGCCCCCGCAATCCGAGCAGGGCGCCGGTGCGCGAGGGAACGCCGCGGAGCGACAGCGATCGGGAGACGGCGAGGGCCTGGAGCGCGACCGGCGTCAGGGCCACCGCGGCCGGGACCCGCCGCCAGCTCGCCGTGAGCGCCGCGGCGCCCAGTGCGCCCGCCGAGCGCGGATGGACTCTCACCGGCGCCAGTCGCTCCGGGTGCCTGCGCGCGAGCGGCCCGGCCGAGGTCCCGTACCGGAAGCGTCGGAGCAGCAACGACCGCAACCGCGTGGGCTCGTCGTGCCCGACGACCGCCGAGGGCTCGTAGCGGACCGACCATCCCCGGTCGATCATCCGCCAGACGAGGTCGACGTCCTCGCCGTACCGCAGCGCGGGGTCAAAGGGCGAGGAGCCGAGTGCCTCGCGCCGGGCGAGCAGCGCCGCCGTCGGTACGTAGGCGACCCGTCCGCCGGGGCGCACGAGCGACGGCCACGGCCCGAGATCGAGCGGTGAGCGCACGGCGGCGAACCGTTCGAGTGCCGAGCCGCCTCCGTCCCGCGCCGCGCGCGGCAAAACCCTCGGGGCGGCCGCCCCGAGCCCCGGATCGGCCGCGAGCGTCCCGCACAGCAGCGACAGCCAACCCGGCTGCGGCACGCAGTCGGAGTCCAGCAGCGCGACCAGCCCGGACTCGATCGTCTCCAGGGCCGCGTTACGCGCCGCCGACGGCCCACCGGCGTGCTCGCGCCGGATCAGCTCACAGCCGACCTGCCGGCAGACAGCCGCCACCGCGTCGCTGTCACGCGAGCCGTCGTCGACGACGATCACCCGGCCGGGCGGGTCCGCGATGCGGAGCGCCGATAGGCAGCGGGCGAGCTCGCCGGGACGGTCACGCACCGGGATGACGACCGTCACCTCGCCGCACCGCGCCGGGCGCGGCGGGGGATGGGCGAGCCCTCCGTCGATCAGCCGCCGGGCGAGCGCATCAACCGGCCCGTGGCGGGGCTCGCCTGCCTCGTCGGTCTCGCGGGTCTCGCCGTTCTCGCCGTTCTCGCGGGTCTCGCCGGCTTCGTCGGCTTCGCCGGCCAGCATTTCCCGCAGCGCTGCGGCCCCGGCCTCGGTGAGCCGCACGACCCGCCACGGATCGCCGCCGACCAGCGTCCGCCCCCCGGCAAGCAGCCGCGCCCGCGGGTCCAGGAGGATCCTCACACGGTGAGTCCGCCGTCGACCGGGATCAGCGTCCCGGTGACGCCGCCCGCACGCTCGCCGGCGAGCCACACGAGCATCGCCGCCACCTCCTCGGGCTCGAGCAGCCGCTCGATCGGCTGCTGGGTCGCGAACGCGTCCGCGCCCTGGAGGCCGTAGACCCGGGCGCTCTCGGCGAGCATCGGCGTGTCGGTCGAGCCGGGTGCAACCGCATTGGCGGTGACGCCCGTGCCCCGCAACTCGACGGCGAGCGCGCGCACGAGCCCGGCCACGCCCGCCTTGGTGGCGCAGTACGCCGCCAGCTGCGGCAGCCCGCGGATCGCCGCCGCGGAGGCGACGGCCACGAAACGGCCCGTGCGCGGCTCCGGGCGTCGCAGCAGCGCGGGGATTCCGAAGCGCGCGCAGTGCAACACGCCTCCCAGGTTCACGTCGAGCAGTGCGCGCTCGGCCTCGGGATCGAGCTCCCAGGCGGGCGCGCCCCCGGCGATCGCCCCGGCGCAGCAGATCACCGCGTCCAGGCCGCCGAACCGCCGCTCGCCTTCGGTGACTGCGGCGGCGACCGCCTCGGCAGAGCTCACATCCGCGACCAGCGCCAGTGCGTCGCGCGCCGACGCGCACACCGACTCCAGCTGCTCCCGGCTGCCCATCGGATACCCGAGCCGCGGGTCGTCCGCAGCCCGGTCGACGGCCACGATCGACCAGCCCGCCGCGTCGAGGCTGCGGACCGTCGCCGCGCCGATCCCGCGGGCGGCGCCGGTGACGAGGGCGACTCGTTCGCTCACGTCGCCCACCGGCTCACGGAACCCACTCGGCCACGAACGCCCGCAGGGCCCTCGCCGCCCGCTCGAGCAGCTCGGTCCCGGCGGCGGCGTTCGCCCGCGTCGGGTCGCCGAGCACGCCGTTCGGGCTCACCGCCGCGACGCCGCCGTCGCGCATCGCCCCGATCAACGATCCGAGCGGCGCCGTGTTGCCGGCCGCCGCTCGCTCGAGCGCGACCGTCTCCGGGCGCAGCGCGAGCATCACCGAGGTCTCGACATGGCCGGCATGGGCATCGCCGCTCCACACCGATGCCGGCGACCACGCTCGTACGTCGCGGCCCTCCGAACGCAGCCGCCGCACCGCCCGCGCGATCGGCTCCGCATTGCCGCCGTGGGCGCACACCAGCAGCACTCGGTCAAACGTCGCGGTCGCGGAGCGCACGAGTTCGACGAGCACCGTCTCGACCGCATCCCGCCCGATCGACAACGTGCCGGCAAACGCCTGGTGCTCGCCGCTTGAGCCGTAGGGCAGCGGCGGGGCGAGCACCGCGTCACCGCCCAGCCGGGACGCGAGCGCCGATGCGATCACGGTGTCGGTGTCGAGCGGAAGGTGGGGGCCGTGTTGTTCGGTGGCGCCGAGCGGGACCACGAGCAGCGATCCGGGGGTGGCACCCGGCGCCAGGTCGACCGACGCGAGTGCGCCCAATCGGGTCACTCGGCGGCCGCCGCCGACGCGACCCCGGCGCCGAGGACCCGCTCGAACCCGTCGGGTATGAGCACATCCTCACGCGAGAGCTCGCCGATCGAGCTGCGGCCAAGCCCGAGCAGCGCGGAGTCGATCCCCGAGCGCAGGACATCGAGCACGTTCTCCACGCCGGCCTGGCCACCCTCGGCCAGGCCCCACAGATACGCCCGGCCGATCATCACCGCCCGCGCGCCCAGCGCGAGCGCCTTGACGACATCTCCGCCACGGCGCACGCCGCCGTCGAGCACGACCTCGATCTGGTCGCCGACCGCCTCGGCGATCCCCGACACGAGCCGGATCGTCGCCGGAGTTCCGTCGAGGTTGTTGCCGCCGTGATTGGAGACCGAGATCGCGCTCACCCCGGCCTGCACCGCTCGCTGCGCGTCGTCGACCCGGGTGACCCCCTTGAGCATGAACGGCCCGTCCCAGACGCTCCGCAGCCACGCGACGTCGTCCCACGACGGTGGTGGCGTCTGCATCCACTGCCCGTAGGCCTCGAAGAACTTCGGTGCGACGGCGCCCTGCGGCACCATGTTCGGCGTGGTGAGCTCGGGCAGGAAGCCGGCCGACGCGTACCGCGACAGCCACACCGGGTGCAGCGCGATGTCAGGCCCGAGCCTGCGGACGGCCTCCAGGTCGATCGCGCTCGGAATGAACGGGCTGCCCCAGTCCCGGCCATGCGCGAAGGACCAATCGAGCGTCGCGATCAGCCCGGTGGCGCCCGCCGCGCGCGCCCGCTCGGCCCGGGCGAGGATCTCCTCACGCGAACCGATCCAATACGTCTGAAAGAACGTCGGTGCGCCTGTCGCGACGACCTCCTCCACCGGCTTGCTGGCGAACCCGGAGAGGCCCATCGCGATTCCGCGTGCGGCGGCGGCCCTCGCGACCGCCACCTCGGCGTCGGGGTGGACCGCCTGTACTCCGGTGGGGGAGATGAGCACCGGCATGGAGAGCGTCTGGCCCATCACCGTCGTCTCGAGCGAACGCTCGGGCGCCAGGCCCGCGACGTGCGGGGCGAAGCCGAGCTCGGCGAACGCGGCGAGGTTGTCGTGCAGCGTCAGCCCCCGCTCGGAGCCGGCGACGAGCGCCTTGTAGACCGAGCGAGGGAGGATCCGTCGCGCACGGCGCTCGGCCTCGGCAACCGTTTCGAACCAGCGGTGGCTCACGGCCTCCACACCGCCAGCGGGTTCTCGTCACAGTCACGTGCCGGAGGGCGCATGCGGGAGTGGTCCTGGGTCGGTCGCGGCGGCGAGTGCTCCTCCTCGCGGCCCGCGAGCAGCGCCTCGCCATGGCCCAGCGCGCACTCGGGGTCGGGGCCGTCGAGAGGCAGGCCGGTGAAGAACTTCGCGGCCATGCAGCCGCCGCGGCAGCTGTCGTAGAAGGTGCAGCTCTCGCAGGCCCCGCCCGACTGGGGCCCGCGCAGCCGGGTGAACAGTTCGGAATCGCGCCACACCCCGTGGAACCCTCCGGGCGCGCGCACGTTGCCGGCCAGGAACGCGTCGTGGATGGCGAACGGGCAGGCGTAGACGTCGCCGATCGGGTCGATCAGGCAGACGACCCGGCCCGCGCCGCACATCCCCAGGCCGGGCAGCGCCTGGCCGTACGCGGACAGGTGAAAGAACGAGTCGCCGGTGAGCACGTCCTCGCCGCGGGAGACGAGCCAGTCGTAGAGCTCGCGCTGCTGGGCGGCGGTCGGGTGCAACTCGTCCCACACGTCGGCGCCCCGGCCCGAGGGTCGCAGCCGGGTGATCCGCAGCTGCGCGCCGTGCTCGTCCGCGATCGCCTTGAACCGGTCGAGCTCGGAGACGTTCTCACGCGTGACGACGACCGAGATCTTGAAGTTGCGCTTTCCGGCATCGCGCAGATGGCCCATCGCTTTCAGTGCGGTGTCGTATGACCCGGCGCCGCGCACGCGGTCGTTGACCGCCGGCGTGGCGCCGTCGAGCGAGATCTGCACATCGACGTAGTCGTCGCCGGCGAGCCGTTCGGCGATCTGCGGCGTGATGCGACTGCCGTTGGTGGAGAACTTGACGCCGACGTGGTGGGCGGTCGCGTAGTCCAGCAGCGTCCAGAAGTCACGACGAACGGTCGGCTCGCCGCCCCCGATGTTCACATAGAAGACCTGCATCGCTTCGAGCTCGTCGATCACCGCCCGGCATTCCTCGGTCGAGAGCTCTCGCGGGTCACGGCGCCCGGAGCTCGACAGGCAGTGGACGCACGCCAGGTTGCACGCGTAGGTGAGCTCCCAGGTGAGGCAGATCGGCGCGTCGAGTCCGGCCTCGAAATGATCGACGAGCCGGACCCCGGGGGCGACGGCGCTCATGCGACCCGTTCCTCGATCATGCCGGTGGCGGCAAGCGTCCCCAGCGCCGCCCGGAGTTGGGCGAGCTCGGCCCCGGCGGCACCGGCCGCCTCGCATGCCGCTCGCCCGCTCGGGTGCTCGGCGAGTGTCCGCACCACCTCATAGAGCCGGCGGCTCTTCAGGAACGACAGGCGGCGCGAGTCGAAGCTGTACGCGAGCGCGCCGAACCGCTCGGGCCGCAGTGCGACGCTCCTGCCCACGCGCCAGGCGCGGTCGAGATCGAAATCACTCATCGGGCGGACTCGGCGGCTCTAGTAGACGCCGCACATCCCATCGATCGAGACGTCCTCCACGAGCAGCTCCTGCTCGACCAGGGCGTCCGGCGACGCGGTCTCGCCGGTCTCGGCGGATGCTGCTGACTGATCCGCGGACACCTCCGCGGCCTCGGTGATGGGCTCCGACACGGCTTACTCTCCTCTGTCGATGACGGCTGCCGCGGCGATTTATAACACCGAGTGCCACTTCATGCCAGTCGGGTGCCGCGATGAGCGCTGACGTGGCCCACGGGGCATCGCGCGGCCGCCCGCCGAGTACCTCCCGTGAGTCGGTCGAGCGGACGGCGCTCGCGCTGTTCGCCGACCGGGGCTTCGAGCAGACGACGGTCGAGGACATCGCCGCCGAGCTCGGCGTCGGGCGCCGGACGGTGTTCCGCTATTTCCCATCCAAGAACGACATCGTCTGGGGCGACTTCGACCGCGTGCTGCGCCGGCTGCGTGACGAGCTCGACGGCCAGGGGGAGGGGGCGAGCGTGATGGAGGCGCTCGCCGCGGCGGCGGTCGCCTCCAACCGCTATCCCGCCGAGCAACTGCCCAACCTGCGGACGCGGATGACGCTCATCACCACGGTGCCGGCGCTCCAGGCCCACTCGGCGCTGCGCTACGCGGACTGGCGCGGCGTCGTCGCCGAATATGTCGCACGTCGCCGGGGCGAGCGACCCACCGACCTCGTGCCGCAGACCGTCGCGTTCGCGGCGCTCGGCGCCTCGATGGCGGCGTTCTCGGTATGGGTCGAGGAGGGCGGCGATCTGGAGGGGTGCCTGCGCGCCGCCTACGCGGCGCTCGGCTCGGGCTTCCGCGCATGAAGCGGTCGCTCGCGCTGCTCGTCGCGGGCACGTTCTTCATGGAGAACCTCGACGGGACCGTGATCACGACCGCGCTGCCGCGGATGGCGGTCTCGCTGCACGAACCGGCGGTTCGGCTGAGCGTGGCGATCACGGCCTACCTGGTGACGCTCGCGGTCCTCATCCCGGTCAGCGGCTGGATCGCGGACCGGCTCGGCGCCCGCACCGTGTTCGCGGGGGCGATCGTCATCTTCACGCTCGCCTCCGTGTTGTGTGCGGTGAGCACCAACCTCGCCGAGCTCGTGGTCGCCCGGGTGCTGCAGGGCGCGGGCGGCGCGCTGATGGTTCCGGTCGGACGGCTCGTCGTGCTGCGCGAGACGCCGAAGCCGGAGCTCGTCCGTGCGGTCGCCTACCTCACCTGGCCCGCCCTGCTGGCGCCGGTGATCGCGCCCGCGGTCGGTGGGCTGCTCGTCACCGACGCCTCGTGGCGCTGGATCTTCCTGATCAACGTCCCGCTCGGCGCCGTGGCGTTGGTGGCGGCGTTTCGGTTGGTGCCCCAGCTCCGCGCCGCTGACCGCCGCGCGCTCGACGTGGGCGGCGTCGTCCTCAGCGGCCTGGGTATCGCCCTGCTCCTTGAGAGCGCACAGAGCCTTGAGGGCGCGCACGTGCAGTGGCCGGTGGTGGCGATCACGGCTGCGCTCGGTGCCGCGCTCACCACCGCGGCAGTCCATCACCTGTTGGGCGCCGAGGCGCCGCTTGTCGATCTGCGGATCGGGCGCATCGCCACCTACCGCGTCGCGATCCTGGGGGGCAGCCTGTTCGCGCTGTCGGTGGGCGCGGTGCCGTTCCTCGTCTCGCTCGACCTCCAGGACGGCCTGCACTGGTCCGCCGTGCACGCGGGGCTCGTCGTCATCGCGATCTTCGCGGGCAACGTCGCGATCAAGCCGTTCACGACCCCGATCCTTCGCCGCTGGCGGTTCCGGGGCGTGCTCTCCGCAGCGGCGCTCGGGGTCGGTCTGACGATGTTCGTCTGCGCCACGTTCGCGCACTGGACACCGCTCGCGCTGATGCTGGTGGTGCTGTTCGCCAGCGGCGTCACACGCTCGATCGGGTTCACCGCCTACAACACGATCGTCTTCTCCGACGTCCCGGAGGCCCAGATGCGCGATGCGAACGTTCTGTTCAGCACCGTGCAGACGATGGCGATCGGGCTCGGCGTCGCGGTGGGCGCGCTCGCGGTGCGGCTCGGAGGCCCGCTCGATCGTCTGTTCGGCGGCCAGGGGACCGGGGTCGCTCCGTACGCGCTCGCGTTCGTGCTCGTCGGGCTCGTACCGCTCGTGGCGGTCGCCGAGTCGATCCGGCTACCGCGTGACGCGGGAGCCTCTCTGGCGGTGCGACGCGGAACCGACTGAGCGGGGGCCGGCGCCGATGGCCTGCGCGAGGGGCTTCTACGCGGGCAGCGACCCGGAGCCCGTGTTCCCGCCGCCACCGCCACCGCCACCACCGCCGCTGTGCCCAGGCACGCCGGGGTCGCCGGGCAGGCTCCGCGCCCGTAGCCACTCGAGGATGTGGCCGTTCTGGATCAGGAACCTCGTGCGCGCGGTCTGACCGACCCCCGTGCCGCAGGTGCGTGCGCCGCCGCCGCGGCCGGCGCGCGCGGTCAGCCGGAAGAGCACGTCGATGAAGCGACCCTGTCGGAACCCGGAGATCACCACCGCTCCGCAGGGCAGGGTCGAGTTGGCGGCTTCAGCCTCGGCCGTCGAGTGCAGCGTGATCGCGTCGGTCGGGCCGTTGTAGAACAGGCTCGGCAGATGAAAGTAGGCCGCCGCGCGGCCGATGTTTCCTGCGCGCAGCGCGGCCGCCCACGCGCGGACGACCGCCAGCTGGTTCGGATCGGCGGGCGGTCCGTCCTGGCCGACGAGCCGGACGGGCGTCGCGCTGCGGTGCCCGGGGAGAGACGACGTGGACGCGCAGCCGGACACGAGCAGCAGGGCGACGATCGCCACCGTCGCGCGTCTGGCGGCCGCGCCGTAACGGCCGCGTTCTCCCGGTCCTGGGGCCATTCCCAGATGATCGCAGACGCCGTCCAGCTCTCCGCGGCGAAGGGTCGTGAGCGCGAGGCACTCGTTCGTGTGTCCACGGTGGTGTTCAATTAGGCGAGGCCGGGAGATATTCAGGCCGAGACCCACCTTGTGATGAGGACAGCGGAGACAACATGCTGATCGACGAGCCGACTGAGCCGCTGTACGTCGACGCGCCCGCTCTCGGGCTCTCCGAGCGCGAGCAGGACCTCGTCTACCGCCTCCACGTCGTGGTCACCAGCCACGGGGAGACCGGCGACCCGCGTGACCTCGACGAGGGGTTCGTGCTCGCCCGCGAGCTCCTGTCCGGCCTGATGCGCTCCGACGTCGACGAGCCTGCGGGCATCGACGAGCTGCGCCGGGTCGTCGAGGATCTGCCGACGCTCTCGGGTCTGCTCGACCATGCCGCGGACACCGCCGGCAACGCGGTGCATGGCTCGTGCGCAGAGATGTTCGCCTCGCTCGACGTCACCGTCCAGGCGCCGCGCTGGAGCCCGGCCGAGCGTGACACGGCGCGCATGGTCTTCGCCTACGCCTGTGGCCCGGTCACCGCCAAGAGCCCCGAATGGCTTGCCCGCAGCCTGCGCCGGATCTCCGCCCCCCAGATCGCGGCTCAGCTCTGCGCCGAGCTCGCCAAGCGCGAGGGTGTGTGGAAGGCCGCGCTCGGCGACCGCTACGTCTCGCTGCGCCACCGGTGTGCGCCGCGCACCGTGATCCGCAGCCGCGGTCTCGCCGACCTGCTCCGTGCCGACGCCGACTGCCGCGCCGCGGTCACCGCGCGCCTGGAGCGCTGGGTCATCTCCGGTGGTGGTCTGACGGACCTCCCGCGCGAGCTCGAGGCCGCCGTCGTGCACGTGCGCACGCCCGCCCGGCTGGCCTAGGCCCGCCCCGCTGGCAGAGACCCGCCCGGCTGGCCTGGGACTGTCGGATCGGTCTGCAGGCTGACCTGCGGCGCCGGTGCGCCATCATGGTGCAGCGACTCCGCTCCATCACGATCCGGCGAAAGGCAGGTACGGCATGGCGACCGAGACAGCGATCCTTGCAGGCGGCTGCTTCTGGGGGGTGCAGGACCTCGTCCGCAAGCTCGACGGCGTGATCTCGACGCGCGTTGGCTACAGCGGCGGCGACGTCCCGAACGCGACCTACCGGAACCACGGCACCCACGCCGAGGCGATCGAGATCGTCTTCGACCCGGATCGGATCTCCTACCGGGACCTGCTCGAGTTCTTCTTCCAGATCCACGACCCCTCGACGCGCAACCGCCAGGGCAACGACGTCGGCGCCAGCTACCGATCCGCCATCTTCTACACCGACGACGAGCAGCGCCGCGTCGCCGAGGACACGATCGCCGACGTGGACGCCTCAGGGCTGTGGCCGGGCAAGGTCGTGACCGAGGTCGAGCCCGCCGGGCCGTTCTGGGAGGCCGAGCCGGAGCATCAGGATTACCTCGAGAAGTATCCGAACGGCTACACCTGCCATTTCGTTCGACCCGGCTGGAAGCTCCCGCGCCGCGCGCAGCAGGCCATCGGCTGAGCACCGCCCTGCTTGCGGCGCTGAGCGCCTGCATCCTGGCGGCCTGCGGGTCGGCCGCGCCGGCGCGGCACCGGGTCCCGCCGCGCATCGATCATCGCGCTCCCACGGGCGTGCCCACCGTCGCGCCCCATCGCGGTGCTGGGACCCGGGCCGGCCACGGTCCGTTCGCGGTCGGGCTGCGTGTACTGCGAATCGTCGATCGCAGCCGGAGGATCGTGCTGCCGAACGGCAGACGCCGGCCGCGGCCGATCACCACCATCGTGCGCTACCCCGCCGCCGGTGCCGCGGGTGGTGGCGACCTGCGCGACGCGCCGGCTGCCCGGCCGCGTGGGCCCTTCCCACTCGTCGTGTTCGGGCACGGCTTCGCGGTCACACCAGCGATCTACTCGGGGCTCCTGCGGGCGTGGGCGTCGGCCGGGTTCGTCGTCGCCGCGCCGGTGTTCCCGCTGGAGAATGCACATGCTCCCGGCGGACCCGACGAGCGTGATCTCGTCAACCAGCCGCAGGACATGCGCGTCGTCATCGATCGCCTGCTCGGCGAAGGCGCTCGCCCGCACGATTGGGCGTCCGGCCTGATCGATCCGCGGCAGATCGCCGTCGCCGGTCAGTCCGACGGAGGCGAGACCGCACTCGCGCTCGCCTACGACCGCGCGTACCGGGACCCGCGGGTGCGAGCGGCGGTCCTGCTCTCCGGTGCGCAACTGCCGCAGGGCGGCCGCGCGAGCCTGGTCACGCACGGTCCGCCGCTGCTCGCGGTCCAGGGCAGCGCCGACCAGATCGATCCGCCGGAGCGGACGGCCGCGTTCTTCGCCGCCGCCGGGCGTCCGAAGTTCATGATCACGCTGATCGGGGCGACCCACCTCGCCCCCTACACGACCGAGCAGCCACAGCTCACGATCGTCGAACGCGCCTCAGTGGCATTCCTGCGCGCCTATCTGGGGCCGCGGTCCGGGCGACGCCGGCAGCTCGCCGCCCTGCAACGAGCCGCGCATCCCACGCGGCTCGCGGCGCTGCTCGCGCGGCCGTGACGCGGACCCGATGGGACCAGCGCGACAGCCGCTGGGTCGACTGCGGAATGGGCACGGGTGGTTTCGAACCACCGACCTCTCGCGTGTGAAGCGAGCGCTCTCCCACTGAGCTACGCGCCCTTCTGCCTGCAAATCTTAGGTTTTTAGCCTTACGCTTGACATCCGCAGGGGGTCTGTGCGTCCCCCTGGATATCCCCCCGTTTAGTCCACGGTGGACTAAACGAACGGGTCGCTTGGGGTCTCGGGCGAGGACTTTACCGTGGCGCGGCCATTTGGCGCTGTCGAGGGCGGAGCAATCGAGGGACCTCGGTTCGGCCCTATCAATCGCATCGCGGCGTAGCCCGCGATATCTCGCTGCTGAGCTCGGCGTGCGCATGAGGATTCCCAGGCCGTGGCTAGAGGACGTCGGGGATCTCGTCGAGGCCGACGACGTCCAAGACGGAGCCCGGTTTGACGAGTCCGGCCGCCACGAGCTCGCGAAGAACGCCGACTGCCAAGGCAGGTCGATGCTCGTAGTGCCCGCCGACCACAGCATGGCTGACCTCGTCGTCGCGGCTGTAGGTGAGAACGCCGAACTCGGTCATCTCCCCGTCGACATCGACCTCGCCGACAGCAACGCTTATGGTGCCCAGTGGATCGCGGTCGACCACCGTCAGCGGAGCGTTGACCTCCGACCATGCTCCGTCGTTCATCGCGAGCGAGGCAACGACGCTGCCGGCGATCAGTCTGCGGTCGGGGCCCAGATGTCCTTGACTGTCGTCATCGGGCGTGCGCGTGAGAAGGTTGGCTCACGAGGACAATCGCGACCCGCAGGCTCGCACTGCGAGGCTAAGGGGACCCGAGGCTGTGGACAGGGGCTTAGAAGGCAACCAGCGGACGTTTCTCAGCGCTACCGTAGGACGTCTCAATTGGAGTGTTTGCAGGTATTTTCCGGGGAGGCGCAACTGGCCGCCTAGCCGCCGCCACGCCGAACCTAATGTTCGGAGATTGTTCGGAAGGTTCGTCCCCGCCGGAGCGCCGAGCAGGCGTCTGGGCCGCCTCCAAACGGGTTCGAGAGTGTCGGTGCGATGTCGCAACGCCAGATCGGAGCCGGAGGCGGGGTGGAGGCGCACGATCTCGCTAGCGGCGACGCGGTGATCCGCCACGGGACGCGAACGACCCCTTTTCTCGCTGAAGCGGGTCCGGGCAGCGAACCCTCGCGTACGACCGGGGCCCGTTGGAAGTACAAGCGCGGCCCATCAGCGAAAGCGATCACGCTCCGATCGTCCGCCAGCGCGTCTGACCGACGATGTTGATGCTTCGATCCGATCCAGCGAGTGGGAGCTCCGAGGACTTCTGGTCCCGTTGGCCCGCTGCGGTGATCGCTGAGTCGGGCTAGGGAGAGATCATCCCAGCAGGCGGGCGGCGGCGGCCCGCCATGCCGCTGGACTCGTGTTGATGTGGGCGTGTGGGTGGGCGCCGGTGAGGGTGATCAGGCGGGTGACGTTCTCGGGGTTGGCGGGGAGCAGCTCATAGGTGCTGTAGCGCTCGGTCACATAGGTGCCGCCCCCGTACTGTTGGACGAGCCCGAGCGGCGTATAGGTGTGCGGCGCGACGTAGTAATCGTTACGTGATCCCCGGAGCTGTCCTGGTCCTGAGAGCTCGATCGCCGTCCGGCCGTCGAACGTCGCCCGGCGCACGATCGGATGGGCGGAGCGCAGAATCGCAAGTGCTGTGTCACGGATGTTCAGCGGTCGATGCTCCGTTGAGCGGAAGGAGAGCAGCACCGGTGCGTGGTTGTACACGGTGATGGTGTCGCGGTCGATACGCAGCGCGTGCAACTGTGCGGCGGTGATCGTCGTGGGCCGCGTTGCATACCTCGTCATCAACCGGTAGCGCCCGTCCGCGAGGCGGTGGACTGTGTAGGGCGGCGGCGCCTCGCCGACGTAGATCGTGTCGCGATGGGGATCAAACAGCTGCAGGCGGCCGTCAACCTGGGCGGTCTCCTGCGTGGGGCTGCCGCGCGGCGTGAAGATTTCACGATAGTTGTACGGCCGTGTGGTCTCAGCCCAGCCCACCTGATGCCAGCGATCGACGATCTTGTCAGGACCGCCCTCGTCGCCGGTGGAAACGGTGTGCACGATCGTGCCCGGTGCGGCGGACAGTCGGACGGCTGCGCCGCGCAGGACCACCCGCGCCTCACGGGCGCTGACGGCGCCCGCACCTGAGTCGCCTGTGGTGGCGATCGCGACGGACAGGGCGATGGCAGCGAACGCCACGCCGAGCGCTGCGATTGCCACGCCGCGCCGTTGGCCTCCAGGCCACGCGCGCTTGGGAGTCCAGCCAGTTCGGGTTCCCGCCGGCGCTGAAGCGCGGCGCCCTAGCTCTCGAAATTCCTCCTGATACTGCGGGAAGATCGTCATCGGTCAATCTCCAGGCGTTCGCGCATTCGTGCAAGTCCGCGTCGCACGCGCTGACGTACGACACTCTGCGAGCACTGCAGGGCCTCGGCGAGTTCGCGGTACTCCCGCTCTTGGATCACTCGCCCCGCAACGGCGTCGCGCAGGACGGTCGACAGATCATCCAGCGCCGCCACCGCGCCGCCGGCCTGAGCGGCGGTCGCGTCAACCTGCTCCAGCGCGTGGTCGTCGAGGACCAGCACGCTCATGCCCAGCCGGCGTCGGGTCTCGTTCTCCACACGGCCGCGACGGACGCTCCGCAGCAGCACGTGTCGGCCGATCCCGAATAGCCACGCCGACGGCTGACCCAGCTCAGGCCGATAGCGTCCAGCCGACTCGAAGGCCGCCGCGAACGTCTCCGCCATGAGGTCGGCGGCAAGCTCAGAGTCACGACACCAGTGCATGAAGTAGCCGAGCACCGCTCGCTCGTGACGGCGATAGAACTCAGCGAACGCCTCTGGATCAACTGGCGTCGCTTCCAGAAGGCTGACATCTGAAGAGGAGCGAATGCCGCGCATCGGTCTTTCCTTCACCGCGAGAAGGATTTTGTGACATCCGCAGGCACATTTACCGCGACCGGCACGGACTCCGACCCGGCTCACGCTCTGCCGACCCTACCGGCGCCTCGGAGGCTCGGGCCCCTCCTGAGCCGACGCCCGCAGCAGACAGCGCGCGTCGGACTTCAAGGCCCTTCGCGCAAGCCGCGTCCCGAAAGCGAGAAGGCCAGGAAGTAAGGCCCCGACCTCCGCCACGATGCATGCTCGTAGTCGCTCATCGCGCGGTTGGGCAGAAGCGAGACCGGCCGTTGGCGCGCTCGCTCTCATCGGCCGTCGGCCAGCTGGGGCGCCCGGTTTGCGAGGAGAGCGCGTCGCGGCAGGTGACCGGGCCTCGGGCGGGTCTAAGACTGGCTCGTGTGGTCGGGTTCGGATCGGCCTGATCAGCGGGCTCCGACGTGGCGGAACTATTCGGCGTTCGATGCGACGTCTGTGGGCAGATCAGCTAGCGATTGGCCATGCTCTGGATCACGGCGCCGGCTCGTGATCGGAAGGTCAGCTGCGGCGGGTCCCATGCTCCCGCTAGGTGGAAGATCACGAAGTTGCGAACCGGTCGCTTGGTGACCGTGAAGGTCTTGTCGACGTGGCCCGGATAGGACGACGCGGGATACCTTGCTGTAACCGAAGCCACTGAACTGGGGACGAGCACCGTGGTCGTCGTCGACTGATCGTTCCCCCCGCCGCCGGTACACGAGGCTGGCTGGGTCTTCAACTGGGCGAGTCGCAGCGATGGGCAGTTGCTTTCGCCCTCGGTGCCGTAGCCGATCGTCATGACGGCTACGCCGGCGGCTGCCTTCGGGTTGAACTGCTGCTGGCCGTAGGCGATTGCTGCGGCGCGCTGCTGCACGGGAAAGCGTTGGGCTTCTCGGCGAAACGCGGCCACTTCTTGGCGGTAGCAGCGGGCGGGGACCTGCTTGGTCATGCCGACGATCGCCGCTGGCACGATGTAGTAGTGGACCCCGTCGGCGTGGCCTTGCCAGGCATAGCGGGCGTAGATCCCATTGCCGTCGACATGGAGACGACGTGGTTCCTTGACCCGTATCCTGCGCGTGCCGCGTGCCGGCGTCGCTAGGGAGGCGATGATCGCGCTGATCCTCTGAGGCGGTGCGGAGGTAAAAAAGTGTCGGTGATGACTACGGGTGGGTGCTGGCGGCTGGCAAGCCGGGTCGTGCTGGCGGGTGCTTTGGCTGGCGCGGGCCAGCGCATTGATCCACGCGCGCGGCGGTGCTCCGCCCGGCGGTCCGGCTGCGGATCCGGATGGTGGCGTTGCGGAGCCGTGCAGGCTCAGCACCGCGATCGCCGCCACCGCCACGGCAACCGCGAGTGAAGCGCTGATCACCAGTCGGCCCGACCAGCGTCCACCCGGCAGCCCCGGCTTTGATGCCGCCTCGCCAAATGCAGCGTTCAGCAGCTGCCGGCGGACCTGCGGAAGCTGGAGTTCCCCCGGTTCTCCGGACAGTTGAGGGCTTGCGAGATAAGCCTGTAGTTGGTGGTTGATTTTGATGTTGTCAGCGAGGGTTCTGAACCGCCGAGCGGCGAGGTCCCTCTTCGAACTCAACTGGGGAGAGCATCCCGAGGGTGGAGTGCCGGCGGGTGCGGTTGTAGAACGCTTCGATGTATTCGAAGATCTCGGAGATGAGCTCGTTGCGGGTCGGCCTCGAGCGGCGATAGAGCAGCTCCTTCTTGAGGGTCGCGAAGAACGTTTCGGCCACCGCGTTGTCCCAGCACACGCCGGTCGATCCCATCGAGCGTGAGATCCCCGAGTTCGCGCACATCTGCCCGAACCCGAGCGACACGTATTGCCCGCCTTGGTCGGGGTGGTGAATCAGCCCGGGGTCGGGTCGACGGCGCGCGACGGCCATCTGCAGCGCGTCGATGACGAGCTCCTGGCGCAGGTGCTCGGCCATGCACCACCCGACGATCCGGCGGCTGTAAGCGTCCTGGACGGCGGCGAGGTAGAGCCAGCCCTCCCAGGTGCGCAGGTAGGTGAAGTCCGCGATCCACAGGACGTTCGGCGCCTCGGGGCGGAACTGACGGCGGACCAGGTCATCGGCGACGCGGACGCCGGGCACGCGGATGGTCGTGCGCCCCTGCTTCTTGGGCACCAGTCCGGAGAGGCCGGCTTGGCGCATCAGCCGCTCCACCCGTTTGCGCCCCACCCGGATGCCGTAGGTCATCCGCAGCTCGGCATGGATCCGAGGCGCGCCATAGACCCGGCGGTTCTCGGCGTGGATCTCCCGGATCTTCTCCAACAGCCACGCGTCGCTGAGCGTCCGGTCTGACGGAGCACGCCCCGCCCACTCGTAATAGCCCGAGCTGCTGACCTCAAAAAGCTCACACGCTCGCGACACCGGGACGCCGTGCTGGGCCTTCTCCGCCTCGATCATCCGGTAGACACTCACCGCTGATCGCTGTCCCTGGCGAAGAAGGCCGCGGCTCGTTTGAGCAGATCGCGCTCCTGCTTCAGCCGAGCGTTCTCTCTGCGCAGCTGCCGCAGTTCCTCGCGCTCTGAACTGGTCAGCCCGTCATCGCGCTCGTGGCGGTCAAGCTGGGTCTGCTTGACCCAGTTACGCAACGACTGCTGGCTAACGCCCAGCGCCTCGGCGACCTCGGGCACCGGCCGACCAGCACGGACCATCGCGACCGCTTCATGGCGAAACTCCGGCGGATACGGCGGACGAGTCTTCGGCATCCAGAACATCCTTTCGCAGCTTGCTCATCGCAAGCGCTCCGGTGTCCGGAAAAGCGGGGGAACTTCAGTGTGGGGTCCGATCGACGAGTGACCTACCCGGCTGGGTGCGCCGGCGCAGCACCAACGGGATGGGCGACTCCTACCGCTGCCGCTGCGGCCGGGCGCATGCTTCCATCGCTCCGCCGAGCGCTCAGCTGGCGCTCGCTCAGCGACGACACCAAGTGCGCGTGACAGCTCTTCAAGCGTGCTTGCTTTCTCATCAATGCGGGCGTCAGAAGCGGCGAAGCCAGCGCAGATCCTGGCCGTTGGTTGCGAGCGTCAGGGTCGGCGCGCAAAGCATGCGTCCGCGCGGGGTCGTGCTCACTTCTTTCAGGTGGATTAGCGGGCGCGCTTGCGGCTAAGTGGGTCTCGCGCCCGGGCGCGAAGCGAGTCTGAAGGCGCGCGGTGTCTGGATCTCGCCGACGGCACGCGTCGGCGCAGCTGTGAGCGGTGGGGTCACCAGTGGACTTGATCTTCGGCAGCGGCGGCTGCGGCGCGGTAGGTGGGTTGCTCGCGGCGGATGAGGTCGGGGTTGGTGTGTCGCGAGTGGGCGAGTTCGAGCGTCAGTGTCTGTAGCGCGCCGGCGCCGGCGAGCAGGCCGGCGAGGCGGTGATCGAGGAGGTCGCCTCTCGGGAGTGTCAGGGTGATCCGCCCGGCTGGGGTGAGATCTTGGGTGAGAGCTGTGTCGTACGGTTCGGAGAGCAGCGCGGCGACCGGGAGTCCGATCGCGGCGGCGGCACGAGCGACGTGGGTTGTTCGGCGGATGAGTCGCTCGCGGTCGGGGTGGTCGGTGATCGCGATGAGGATTAGCGCGTCGGCGGGTTCGTGGCCTGCGAGTTGTCCGTGTAGGACCGTCTCAAGCTCGAGACCGATCGTCGGGATGCGCGCGCCTTCGGCGATCTTGAGCGCGAGCTCGCGGGCCGTGATGCGATCGGCGTGCGCGCCCGTGCAGAGCACGACGCGGCGGTCGGCGAGATGTCCGGCGATTGTCGTGGGATCAGCCGCCGCGGTTGCGGTCTTCAGCAGCCTGCCCGCGTTGTCGGGAGATGCTGTGAGGGGGCCGATCCGGCTGGCGAGTGCAGCGCCAGCGGCGATCGCTGAGGTGTAGGCGATCGTGTGACACCACGAGTCGTCGTGGCGCGGGATGAGGAGTGTCTGTTCGGCGGTATGTGCAATCGTGCTCTGAGCTGAATGGGTGATCGCGATCGTGCGTGCGCCAGCGCCTCGCGCGGCGTCGAGCGCAAGCACCGTCGCACGCGTTCCGCCATCGTGGGAGATGGCAAGGCAGACGCCGGTGAGTGGCTCGAGCGCGGTGGTGAGCGCCGGTCGTGCCTGGATGAGGTGCGCGCGGTCGGCCCCGGCCGCAGCGCGCAGCAGGGTGGCGATCGCCTGTGAGGCGTGCTCTGAGGTTCCGCAGCCGCAGACGATGACCGGCTGGCCGCGTGTGAGGGCTGATGTGATCGCGTCGGCTGCCGCGTCGGTTCCGTCCGGTGGCTCGCGCAGCAGCTGCTCGACGACGGCCGGCTCGGCGGCGATCATCTCCTGCATGACCCACGGCGGCCCGGGGCGCAGCTCGGGGAAGTCGTGGTTGTGCCAGTCAGGGGTGCTCATCGGTGACCTCGGAGAATTGGATGCGGTGGGGGCGGCAGTCCGGCGATCGCTCTCTCAACAGCTCCTCAAGCTCGTCGACGGCGCGGTGAAGCTCCTCGATCTGCAGCCCTTCGAGTCGGTCGAAAACGAAGAACGCGCTGGTCGTCGCCTCGGTGAGCTGAGTGCGGCGCCCCTGCCGCCAGTTCCACCGCCGGCAGGTCACGCCGCGGTCATCGCGCCAGACGATCTCGCCGGCGCCCACCGATTCGATCTCGTGGCCGTCGCCGCGAGGGTCAAACGGCTCTCCCCCGGCGGCGACGGTGAGCCGCAGCGGCCCTTCGAGCCGGTCGGCGTCCTCGCCGCCGACCGAGACGACGTGGCGCACGCTGACCGCGTTGTAGAGATCGACCAGCGCGTTGATCCGCGGCAGTGGCTGTCCCTTGAGGACGCGGCTGATGAGCGCTTCGGCCGAGCTTGGATAGCGGCTCGGCTTCGCGCCGAAGGCACTGAACGCGGACCGCCACGCGGCGATGTGCGGATGGTCGGTCGCCCGCGCAAGACCGGAGGCGCGCAGCGCCGCTTCGGCGCCGGCGAGCTGGGCGTCGCTTGCAGGGTCCGAGGGGCCGTTGACCAGGCCGGTCGCGACGAGCACGACCGCGACATAGGAGGGGTGTGCGGCATGGACCGCGGGATCGACCTCGGCGCGGAAACCCGAGTCAGACATGGCGCCGCTCGCCCGGAAGGTGGACGGTCATGATCAGCTCGCACGGTCCGCGCCCTGCGCCCTCGTAGGCGTGCGGCACGTCTGCCGCGAACACGACCGTGGTCCCGGCCCGCAACGAACGAGAGGTGGCGCCGACGACCAGCAGCAACTGGCCGCGCACGACGGTCAGCGTCTCGGTCACCCCGGCCGGATGCGGCTGGCTGCCATGACGCTCGCCGGGGTGCAAGGACCAGTGCCACAGCTCGACCGGGGTTGGCCGGGGGTTGGTCAGCAGCAGCCGCGCGGTCCCGCCGGACGGGCCGGTCCACAGCGGCGCGACCTCGTCGGCGACCACCACGCTCAGCGTGTCCTCCTCGCCGCGTGGGTCCTCCATGAGTGCCGAGAGCGACTGCCCGAGGGCGTCCGCCAGGCGGACCAGGGTCGTGAGATTCGGATTGCCGCGCGCGCCCTCCAGCGCAACCAACGCACCCTTGCTCACCTCCGCCCGAGCCGAGAGCGAGTCGAGCGAGAGACCGGCGGCGACACGCGCAGCCTTGACGTTACGGGCGACCGTCTGCAGTGCGGCCTCGCTGAGGGCGGACGAAGAACTCACGGTCGGTTGATTGTACACTCACGGTCGTTCTGATGACCGCTGCTCTGCTGCTCGCACTCGCCAGCTCCCTGGGCTACGGCGCCGCCGACTTCTCCGGCGGCCTGGCTGCCCGCGGCGCGCACGTCCTGCGAGTGCTCGTGATCTCAACCCTCGCCAGTCTGCTGGTCGCGGTCGTCGCCTGGCCGCTCGCCGGTGGGAGCTTCTCGACGGCGACCGTTGGCTGGAGCGCCGCGTCGGGATTCGCGAGCGCCGCCGCATTCGGCCTTCTCTACTACACGCTCGCGGTCGGGCCGATGAGCGTGCTCTCCCCCATCACCGCACTCGCGTCGGCCGCGCTGCCCGCTGCAGTCGGACTGCTCACCGGCGAGCGACTGAGCAGCCTCGCGGTGGCGGGGATGAGCACCGCCCTGATCGCCGTGATCGTCGTCAGCAGCGGCGCTGACGTCCACGGCAAGCGGCTGAGCCCAAGAGCGCTTCTGCTCGCCCTCGGCGCCGGCACCGCGATTGCGATTCAGCTCATCTGCTTCGACCGCGCGCCGGCCGACAGCGGAGTCGCGCCGCTGCTCATCAACCGCGCGGTCGCGGCCGCGCTCGTCCTCGCCGCCGCCGCTCAGCGACACGGGCGCCTCGGCGAGCGCCGTCCAGCGCCGCTCGCCTCCGCCGCGGCGGGCACGCTGGTCGCACTTGCCAACCTCGCGTTCATCCTCGCCGCCCGCCACGGCACGCTCGCCATCGTCGCGGTCATTTCCGCGCTCTACCCCGCAGCCACCGTCCTGCTCGCGCGCGTACTCCTCGGCGAGCTCATCGGCCGCGTCCAACTCGCCGGGCTCGCTCTCGCCGCGGCGGCCGTTGCAATGCTCGCCGCACGCTAGAGACCCCGCACCACGAACCCGCTCATCTACGCCACCGCCTCCAACCGCGTCGCCGACATCGACGAGATCCGCCAGATGGTCACCGAGCTCGGCGCCGCCGAGCTGATCACCACCGCTCCAGATGGCTATCCGCAGGCCACCCTGTTGCCGATCTTCTGGACCGGCGACCATGTGCTGGCGCAAACGGCGTGCACACCCGGACCGAACGACCTCACCGACGGGCGCCCTCGCTGCGGGTTACACCGCAGCGCAGGCTTACATATCCCCAGCTGTTGGGGACGAGTATGTCGCTCCCACCGGCGGTCGGCCACAAATGCCCGGGAACCCAAGGCCGCCCACGCCGCTGGCTGGCACTTGCTTTCGCGACTCGCAGGGAGCCGTTCCGGACGCGCGCATTGCGACGGATGGCGCTTCGGGGCCGGTCGACCCTTTGTCCGTTCGATCGGCATTGCGGCGTAAGCGACCTCCAGCGCGGCGATAACGACTGCATGCCGCGTTCTCCGTCTGTGCGCAGTCGAGGAGTTTGTGACGTTCTCCTCGCCACCTTGGGATTCCTAGCACTGATCGCGGCGATGCTCGAGCTCTTGCTCGTGAGTCATGCCTCGGACCTTTGCGACACATCATGCAATGGGCGGTCGGATGTTCCCATCTGGGTCGCCGGAGGACTTGTCGTTGCGGCGGGCTCTGTCGCGCTGCTGATCGCGACGTGGCTTCAGCATCGAAAGGCGATGACGATCTCGGCCATCACCGTCCTAGCCGCAATCGCTGCGGCAATCGCTGCGCTGGTTGTCGGCTGACCATCGACGACCCCCATACGACCGCTTTCATCGTCACACAGACGCGACTCCCCACGCTCGGTTTGCGACGAAGGGGCGCATGCTCGGTCATGTCACGACGCTGTCTGAAGAGCGGCACCGCGTCGAACACCGAGCCCGCGACGAGCGCAGTGGCGGCAGGTCCGTGCGTCAGCCCTTGTAGTCGCCGGCGGGCTCTGGATTGATCTCGTCGTTGAGGCGCTGGCCGGGGTCGATCCGCATCGCTTCAAGTTCGGGGTGGTCGACGAGCTGGTCGATGCATCGGGCTGACCCGCCGAGATAGGTCTCCTGCAGGTCGTAATCACTATTGACAAACCACGCCCGGTCCTGCGGCCACCAGAGGTTCGGGCTGCGATGCTCCTCTGTGCCCGCGGAGCCGGGTTGAAGCGAGCAGTTCGCGATCGCCTGAAGTGGGCCTGTCAAGATGCAGCTACCGAAGATCTGGGGCAGCTTGAGCAGAGAACGCGGCAGGTCGCTGTAGATGAGCGACGCGCCGAAGAAGCAACGGGTCGGAGTCGTCGTGTGCTGCGCGAGTAGCTGGGTCAGGGTGATGGTCGGGCGCAACGGCAGGCTGCCGCGTTGCGGACCAACGTTCCAGATCCCGGGTTGCTCGCCACCGTAGCGGTACTCCCAGTCGCCGGTGATCGCCGCCCACTCCATGCTCGAATGCGCAACACGACCATTGGCCGTCGCGACATCTGCCCAGCGAACCTCGCGGTGATAGACGATTTGACCGTCGTCGCCGGCGCCGTAGCGGATCGGCGCGAACAAGGATGGCACCTGGTCGCCTTCAACTGCCCGGTACACAGGATGAAAGAGCACCGCGTAAGCCTCAAAGCCCGACGGGACGGCACTGAGCACCGAGCGCGAATGGTCAAGGCGAGCTATGAACCAATCCCCGACATTCGGATCATCGATCAACCGCATCCCCGCAAACGACCGAGGAACGTAGGAACTCTCAGACTGAGACCGCGGAGTGATAAACGGCACGACTGATCAAGTATCCCGCGAGACGCGGGCCACCGCCGCCGCCCGGACCAACTGGACCGGCACGCGCCGAGGGCGCTTGCTCAGCGACGAGGCCAAGACTCAGGCGAGTGTTCGTTCTGGCCGATGAATGGCCGGGCGTCGGGCGCGGTGCGCGCAAGCGCCCACCGGTAGCCAAAGCCGACGGCGCTGTTCACCAACCCTTGATCTTCACAGGGCACTGACCGGACCGGTCCACGCAACCCGGACGACTGCTTTCAGTGAGGCGATGACGACCGTTCTGACGATCGCATCG
>CAVSSZ010000012.1:0-40023 GCA_963730725.1 uncultured Solirubrobacteraceae bacterium
GCCACGGGCCGGTCCGCCGGGGCTGCCTCGTCGACCGCGACCCCCACGACGCCCGGAACCACGGCAGGGGCCGCCGCCGCCGCCGACGCCACGACTGCACACCAGGGATTCGCCGCCGCGCTGGGCCACGAGGTCACGCGGGCACACCGAGGAGCACGGCGATGGGCCGGGGCCCAAGCGCGTCACGACCCCCGCCGCTTCGACCGCCGACACCACGGCTCCCGCGACGACCGCCTCCTCCCCCACCTCCGACGCACTCGCCTCGCTGTCCGCCACAGCAGTCCCGCTCACCACCAGCGTGCCGACCCCGAGCGCCGACCCCAGGTGCCGAGGCGACAGTCGGCGGGACCGTCGCTGGAACGCCGGTTCCCTCGCCGGGCGCAACCGCACCGGGCGCAACCGCACCGGGCGCAACCGCACCGGGCGCAACCGCATCGGGCGCAACCGCGCCGGCTGCCGCAACGCTCGCGGCGACCTCCACCCCGCCGGCCTCGACTGGACCCAGCTCAGCCGACCTCGCTCCCGCCACCGCGCCGGAGACGACCGCGTCGCAGGCTGCCCCGGCCGGGGAGACCACGGCCGCCGCCGCGGCCACCGTCGCGGCCGCCGCCGCTCCGGCGACATCGGCTGCTCCGACCGATGCCACCAGCTCGCCGGGGGCCACCCCCTCCACCGGCGCCGCCCCTGCACCGGTCGACACCTCCGCGGCACCGCAGCCGAGCGCGCCGGCGCCGACTCCCGCCACCGCTGCCGCGCCCACAAGCTCGACCCCGGCCGCCGCCACCCTCCCCGCCACGCCGTCGCGTAGCGCCGTCGCGCCGCCGGCGACCGGGACGACACCGAGCGCGCCTGCGGCTGCATCGACGGACGGCTCGTCGATGGCTCCGGCCACCGCGACGCCCGTCCCCGGGGACACGTCCGCACCCGCGACGACGTCCACCGCGACGCCCGCGGGCCCGCCCCCGATCGCGACCACCCAGGCCGGATCGACCAGCGACACCACCACCGCCGGCGCGCTCGCCGCACAGCCTGCGCCCGCGAGCGCCCCGACGAACTCAGGCAACCAGGCTCAGACCACCGCCGCCGCCACGGCCGCGCCCCTCACCGCTGCGGCCGCCCCCTCCGGGCAGAACACGACCGGAGGCGGCGCGTCCTCCGACCCCGGCGCCGGGTCGCCGGCCAACGACACGCGTTCTGGTGCGAACGCGCCGGCCGGGCGGAGCGCCGGACGCGGTGCGAGCGCCGAGGGCACCGGCACGATCGCCACCAACGCCACCACCCCATCAACCTCCGCGGCCACCGCAACCACCTCAGGCACGAGCGTGCCTGTCGGCACGGCAACGGCGGCGACCACCACCACCAGCGTGAGCACCGCCGCGAGCGCCACCAGCGCGCCCGTGTCACTGGGCAACGCCGCCGAGGCAGTCGAGGCGACGATCACGATGGCGGCGAAGGGCAACGGGGTCACCGTGGCGCGGATCGAGCTCTCGCCCGAGTCGCTCGGCGACATCCAGATTCATCTGCAGCACACCGCCGACGGCATCGTCGCGCGGGTGATCACGGCCCACGCGGACGCCGCCCAGACCCTTCAAGCCGGCAGCGACGATCTGAAGCGCTCACTCGAGCAGAACGGCACCTCGCTGCTGCGCCTCGACATCTCGACCTCCGACCGCGGTGACCGTGAGGCCGCGGGCGAGCAGAACTCCAACTCCTCAACCGGCGCGGCCGCCGGCGATGAGGAGGAGTCGAGCGCCGGACCCACTTCCACCGAACGCGTCGCGGACCTGACCGGTTCCGCGCTCGTCAACGTGCTCGCCTGACGGCGCGCCGGAACCAGGAGAAACCAATGAGCGTTTCCGCACCCAGCACAACCGACAGCACCATCGGCCCATCCCAGACCAGCTCGGCTGGGTCGGCGATGGCGGGCTCACTGAACGAGGGCGACTTCCTGAATCTGATGATGGATCAGATGAAGAACCAGGATCCGCTCAACCCGTCCGATCCGACCCAGTACATGAGCGAGCTCGCGAGCTTCAGCTCACTGGACGAGCAGATCCAGATCCAGGAGTCCTCGTCGCAGTCGGCCTCCAATCAGGCGGCCTCCTCGGCGCTGCAGATGCTCGGCCAGAACGTGAACTACACCGATTCCAACGGCAATGCGGGCTCCGGCACCGTCACCTCGGTCGACTTCACCTCCTCCGGCCCGACGCTGACGGTCGGCGGCACGAGCGGGATCTCGCTGTCGGAGATCACGAGCGCGGGGTCGACCACCTCGACCACCTCGACCACCACGAGCTCTCAGGGCTCCTGAACACCAGCTTCAACCCTTCTCCCCCTCCGAAGTACGAAAGGAAGTAATATCCCGATGATGGAAGCGATGGGCGCCGCGATCAGCGGCCTCGAGGCACAGCAGACGATGCTGAACACGACCGCCTCCAACCTGGCCAACGTCGACACGATCGGCTACAAGTCGCAGGGCACCTCGTTCGTCGACGCGCTCTCGCAGACGATCGCGGGCGGCTCGAGCCAGACCGCGCAGAACGCCGGCTCGGACCCCGAGCAGGTCGGCCTGGGCGTCTCGGTCGGTGCGATCGAGAACAACATGAGCCAGGGCGCCGATCAGTCGACCGGCATCGCGACTGACCTCGCGATCCAGGGCCAGGGCTTCTTCCAGGTCGCCAACTTCCTCCTCTGCGAGCGGCGGCACGAACGCCGAGCTGCAGACCGGCGGCGACGGCGGTCCCACCGGGTCCGGGATGACGGCCACCAGCAACCGTCGATCGACCCGACGACGATCGCGTATACCCGCGCGGGTAACTTCAAGGTCAGCTCGCAGGGCTACCTCGTCACCAGGGCGGCCAGTCGTGCTCGGCCAGTCCACCCCCGCCACCTCGGCGTCCGCGAGCTCGAGCTCCAACACGGGCGTCGCGATCCAGATCCCGACCGGCGCCACCGATGTCGCGATCAGCTCCACCGGCGAGGTGACGTACAGCTACAACAACACCCAGTACACCGCCGGGTACCTGCAGATGGCGACGTTCAACAACAACGCCGGTCTCTCGCGGGACGGTGACTCGCTGTGGAGCGCCACGACGGCCTCCGGTGCCTCGAGCGTCGCCACCCCGGGGGTCGGAGGGATCGGTTCGCTGCAGTCCGCGAGCTCGAGTCCTCCAACGTCGACATGGCGACGGAGTTCGCCAACATGATCGACGCGCAGAACGGTTACGAGGCCGACTCAAAGGTCATCACCACGGCCAACCAGATGCTCCAGACCCTGGTGCAGATGCCGGCCTGATTCCGGTCATGGCGCGGGCGGCGCAGGTTCATCCGCCGCCCGGCCGCGCCACCTCCGGTGGCTCTGAGCGCCACCCACACCAACTTCTCGAGGACCACGACAATGATCACCCTGCACCGACTTGGGCATGTGCTGGAGGCCTTCCAGCTCAACTCCGAGCTGATCCTGACCATCGAGGCCACGCCCGACACGGTCATCACGCTCACCAAGACAAGGTCGTCGTTGCCGAGACGCCCGAGCGGGTCGCCGAGGAGGTGCGCACGCAGCGCATCGCGGTGCTCGCCGGAGCCATGGACCTCCGCGGAGCGCTGCGCGCTTCGGGTCACCACGTGCGCCCGCGCGCTGCGCTGCTCGCCGACAGCCCGGAGGGTGACAACGTCACCGCCCTCCCCTTTCGTCCGCGAACACGCCGCCCGTTCCTGAAGTTCTCGCCTCTCCGGCCGATTGAACGAGTGATATGAAAGCCGCCACCGCAATCGGAATCGCCGTCGCCGCCGGCGGCATCCTGATCAGCGGGATGATGGGCGGGAACTCACCGGCCTCGTTGATCGACATCCCCGCCCTGCTGATCGTTCTCGGAGGGACGTGGAGTGACGCTCGCCTCCGTCGGCATGGACGGTTTCAAGCGCATCCCCAAGCTCTACAAGATCGCCTTCGGCCCCCCGGGGCGCGACGTGACCGGCCGCGTGAAGCAGCTCGTGGGCTTTGCCGAGCAGGCACGCCGCGAGGGCCTGCTGGCACTCGACGCGCAGACCAAGGACATCGAGGACGACTTCACCCGCAAGGGCATGCAGCTCGTCGTCGACGGTTCGGACCCCGAGCGCGTCGCCGAGGTCCTGGAGGCCGAGATCGAAGGCATGCAGGCCCGCCACCATGAGGCGCCGCGCCGTTCGAGAAGGCCGGCGGGTTCGCGCCGACGATGGGGATCATCGGAACGGTCAAGGGTCTCGTGCACGTTCTCTCCAACCTTTCCGCACCTTCCACGCTCGGCCCGGCCATCTCATCGGCGTTCATCGCGACGCTGATGGGCGTCAGCTCGGCCAACGTGGTGTACCTGCCGGTCGCCAACCGCCTGAAGGCGCTCGACAAGCAGGAGTCGGAGCTGCGCAACCTGACGCTCGAGGGGATCCTCGCCGTCCAGGCCGGCGATAACCCGCGCGTCGTCGCCGAGAAGCTCGGCTCGTTCGTGCCGCCCGCCGAGCGCGAGAGCGAGGACGGCGGCGGCAATGTCGAGGAGATCTCACAGCAGCAGGAGGCCGCCTGATGTCCTCCGCACGCCGCGGTGGACGGCGCAAGAAGGGCGGCCACGCCGTCGAGGCGGACAACGAGGAGCGCTGGCTGCTCACCTACGCCGACATGCTCACGCTCATGTTCGCGCTGTTCATGGTCCTCTTCTCGATCTCATCGGTGAACATCTCGAAGTTCAAGACGCTCCAGGAGTCGCTGAAGTCGGCGTTCTCGGGCTCGATCCTGTCGGCGGCCACGCGATCATGCAGTCGGTCGGAGTCGACGAGCAAGCACACGCCTGCCACGGCGCCGGTGCCGGCGATCATCCCGATCACGCCGAACGTTCCCTCGCTCCGGAACACCAACGCGCAGCAGATCGGCAACGCGATGGTGAGCGCCTCAGGGACCGTTGCCGAACAGAAGTCCTTCGAGGCGCTCAAAACCCACTCGACGCCTACGCGCACTCCCACGGTTTCTCCAAATCCGTGGTCTCGAACATCACGCGCCAGGGCCTGGTCGTGCGGGTGCTCACCGACAACCTGCTGTTCACCTCAGGGTCGGCAACCCGGAAGTCCACCGGCGATCCGCTCCTGGACGAGGTCGCCCGCCTACTCAACGTTGATGGTAAAAACCCGATCACAGTCGAAGGTTTCACCGACAACGTGCCGATCCATACGGCGGAGTTCCCCACCAACTGGCAGCTGTCGACCGACCGCGCAGTGAACGTCCTTCTGTACCTGACCGAGCACGGCGTCACCAGGGGCCGCCTCGGCGCGGCCGGGTACGCAGACCTGCATCCGATCGCGTCGAACACGACAGCGACCGGGCGTGCGCGGAACCGCCGCGTCGACATCGTCCTGAACCGCGACTATCCCGCCCCCTCCTAGCCCGACCCGCCATGAAAAGCAAGAAAGTCCTCATCCCTCTCATCCTCCTGCTCGTCGTCGGTGGCGTCGCGGCAAATGTTCCTGCTGCCCAAGAAGGCAAAGGCCAAGCCGATCGTCAATGGGACGATCTACGTTCTGCCCAAGCAGTTCGAGCTGAACCTCACCGACGGCAAGTACGCGACCATGACGGTGGCGTTGCTGCTGGCGCCAGGCCAAGCGATGGCGCGACCGCAGCCAACGCGGACGCCACGACGCCGGCCGGCAACGGCACGCTGGTGCAGGAGCCGATCATTCGCGCGATCGTCACCAGCGACGTCACCGACGACTCCTCCAAGGTCCTGTTGACGGCAGCGGGGCGAAAGGCTCTCCAAGGAGATCCTGCACGGCATCAAGACGCAGACCGACGTGAAGGTCACCAAGGTCTACTTCACCGACCTCGCGATCCAATAGGAGCAGCGATGACCCCCGATCTCGACCTTCCCCAGCTGAACGACGAGAGCGCCGATCCCGCGCGAACTCGGACCTGCGGCGGCGTCCGCCGGCCGATCGACCTGTCCGTCGAAGTCGGACGGACGCGGATGACGGTCGGCGAGACGCTCGAGCTCCGCGAGGGCTCGGTGATCACGCTCGATCGCATGGCCGACGAACCGGTCGACGTGCTCGTCAACGGCACCCCGATCGCCCGCGGCGAGGTGGTCGTGATCGACGAGCAGTTCGGCCTGCGGCTGACCCACATCCTCTCCGAGGATACGGTCCCCTACCTACCCCACCGCCGAAACCCGCCGGCGCCCGCCGCGGACGCCGCGCCGTGCCCCCATCGCCCAACTCACGGCGCTCCCGCAGCGGTGTATCCGCGCGGGAGTCGCTCGTGCAAGTCTTCCTCAAGCATCTGGGAGTTCGAGCCGATCAAAAGAGTGACTTTCCCTCGAAGTCACCCCCTCGATGCGGTCGGCTTTCATCATCCTCCGTGGCGCCTGCCTGACCGGCGCCCTTGCCCTCGGGTTTCCCGCGGCTGCATTTGCGGCTGCCTCAGGGACCGGTGAGGGCACGCCGCTGCACCTCTCCACGACCACGGCTCATCACAGCTCGTCGGTCGGCAGCGGCAGCATCCTGCGCACGATCGTCGCGCTCGTCATCGTCGTCGGGCTGATCTACGGGATCGCTCGCGTGCTCAAGAAGGTCAAGGGCGGCGGCGGCCAGCGGGCGACGGGCGAGGGCCTGGAGCATGTCGCCACCCTGCCCCTCGCCCACGGCCGCTCGGTTGCGCTGGTGCGCTCCGGCTCCGACGTCGTGCTCGTCGGGATCTCGGAGTCAGGCGTCACTCCGATCAAGGTCTACACCGAGGCCGAGGCACTGATGACCGGCATCGCGCTGCCGGCCGACGATCCGGCCGAGCCGCTGTTGCTTGAGGCGGGCGGGCGCAGGCCGGCCCGCAACGTCATGATGTCCTACGGCAGATGACGGTGCGCGTGTGATCGGCGCGGTCCACTCCTCCAACTCGGTCCAGCTGCTGCTGCTGATCGGGGGCCTGTCGCTGATCCCGGCGGTGCTGTTCACGGTCACCGGGTTCACGCGGATCCTGATCGTGCTCGGCTTCATCCGGACCGCGATGGGCACGACGACGACGCCGCCCAACCAGGTCCTCGTCGGCGTCGCGCTGTTCCTGACGCTGTTCGTGATGCACCCGACGATCGACCAGATCAAGAACGACGCCTACGAGCCGCTGATCCATCACAAGATCAGCACCGAGGTCGCGATCGAGCGCGCGCAGGAGCCGCTGCGCGAGTTCATGTTCAACCAGGTCAAGCCCGAGGACCTCTCGCTGTTCATCTCGATGGCGAAGCTCAAGCCGGCCCCGAGCACCCGGAGGGCGTGCCGACCTACGTGCTGATCCCGGCCTTCATCCTCTCGGAGCTGAAGACATCTTTCGCGATCGGCTTTTTGATCTTCCTGCCGTTCCTGATCATCGACCTGATCAACTCCTCGACGCTGATGAGCGTCGGGATGATGATGCTGCCGCCGACATTCATCTCGCTGCCGTTCAAGATTCTGCTGTTCGTCCTGGTCGGCGGATGGAACCTGATCACCCGAGCGCTCGTCACGAGCTTCCACGGCTGATGGATCAGGACACAGTCATCAATCTCGCCACCCAGGCGATGACGCTCGCCGTCGAGGTGGCCGGGCCGATGCTGCTCGCCGGCCTGGTGATCGGGCTCGTGATCTCGATCTTCCAGGCGGTCACCTCGATCCAGGAGCAGACGCTCACCTTCATCCCGAAGATCATCGCGCTGGCGGTGATCATCGTCGTGCTCGGGCCGTGGATGCTGCGGCAGGTCGTCGACTACACCCAGAACCTCTACCAGTCGATCCCGACGCTGATCTCAGGTGCATGACCCAGTCTGTCTTCAACGGCCTGATGCATGAGATCGGCCCGGGCCACGTGCTCGGGTTCTTCCTGGTGCTGGCACGGATCAGCCCGCTGTTCGTGGTCGCCCCGCTGTTCAGCTCGACGATGCTCCCGGTCCAGGTGCGCACGATCATCGCGGTTGCGCTGTCGATCGGGATGACCGGGTTCGCGATGCACGGGCAGACGATCCCCAGCGACCCGCTGATCATCGCGGCGCTGTTCATCACCAACGCGCTCACCGGGCTCGGTTTCTCGCTGGCCGTGAGCGTCGTGATCGCCGCGGTGAACTCGGCGGGGGCGCTGCTCGATGTGGTTGCCGGCTTCTCCTATGGCCAGCTGATCAACCCGTTCGACGGCAGCCAGGGCGGCACGCTCACCAACATCTACTCGATGATGGGGCTGGCGCTCTTCATCGCGATCGGCGGGGACGCCTGGATGCTGCGCGGAATCGAGCACACGCTCGTCCTCGTGCCGCTCACCGCGGCACCGAAGATCAGCTCCCCGGCCGCCGGCGTCGACACCGCGGCGGGGACGATCTTCGTCTCGGCCCTGGAGCTCGCCGCCCCTGCACTGCTTGCGCTGCTGATCACCGACGTCGCGTTCGGGATGGTCAGCCGCGTCATGCCCCAGCTCAACATCTTCGCCGTCGGTTTCCCGCTGAAGATCGGCGTGGCGATGCTGGTCGTCGCCGCCTCGTTGCCGTTCCTCGGCGGGTTCCTCTCCAACCAGGTGGCCGGCGCGGTCTCCACGGCCCTGCAGGCAGTCTGATGGCCGGCACCGACAGAACAGAGAAGCCAACTGCCAAGCGGCGCAGGGAAGCGAGAGACAACGGTCAGGTTGCCCGCTCGGTCGAGCTCTCCGGCGGCGCCACGCTCGTCGGCGGCCTGATCGGCATCATCGCCTTCGGACCGAAGATCGTGACCAACGCCGGCGAGGCGATGCAGGCGGATCTGGGGCCAGATCGCCAACGGCAGCTCCGTGACCTCGGCCGCCGGACTGCACGGCCTGGAGGAGCTCGTGCTCAAGGTCATGCTGACGACGGTCGCCCCGATCGCCGCCATCTGCATCGCGGTCGGCCTGATCGCCAACGTCGCCCAGGTCGGGCTGAAGCCACGGATGAAGGCGTTGAGCCCGGAGTTCGCGCGACTGAATCCGGCCTCCGGCGCCAAGCGCCTGTTCGGCAAGCGCGCCGGATTCGAGGCCGGTAAGTCACTGGCGAAGGTCACGGTCGTGGCGGGCGCCGCCGCGCTGTCGCTGATCCCGATGATCACCCACTCCTCAAGGGGCATCGGCGCCACGCCCGCCGCGCTTGGGGCGCTGATGTTCGCCGGGGCCAAGACGATCGCCACCGGGGGCGCCGCGGTCTACATCGTGATCGGGGTCATCGACTACATCTGGCAGAAGCGCCAGTTCGAGCAGGGCCTGAAGATGACCAAGCAGGAAATCAAGGACGAGTCGCGCAATCAGGACCTCCCGCCCGAGGTCAGGTCCGCGATTCGCCGGCGCCGGATCCTCGCCGCCCGCGCTCGCATGATGGCCGCGGTCCCGAAGGCCTACGTCCGTACCCACCAACCCGACCCACTACGCCGTCGCGCTCGTCTACGACGGCACCAAGCCCGCCCCGATCGTGGTCGCCAAGGGCAAGAACCTGATCGCCGCCCAGATCCGCAAGATCGCGACCGAGAACGGCGTCCCGATCGTGCCCGACCCGCCGCTGGCGCGGTCGCTCCACGCGAGCGTCGAGATCGACCAGATGATTCCCGCTGAGCTGTTCGCGGCCGTCGCCCAGCTGCTCGCCCACGTCTACCGGATGGCCGGCCGCAAGGCCGCCGCCAGGAAGGCTGCGGCCTGATGGACAACATGCTGCGCCGGATTCTCGCCCATACCGACATGCTCGCCGCGATCGGTGTCGTGGTCGTCATCTGCATGCTGGTCATCCCGCTGCCCCCGATGCTGCTGGACATGTTGATCACGCTCAACATCTCCGTGGCGCTCGCGATCGTGGTGGCCACGATGTATCTCAAGTCGGCACTCGAGTTCTCCTCGTTCCCGTCGCTGCTGCTGCTGATGACGATGTTCCGGCTGGCGATCAACGTGTCGGTGACGCGCCAGGTGCTGCTGCACGGCAACGCCGGCTCGGTCGTCCGGGACTTCGGTCAGTTCGTCGTCGGCGGCAACGTCGTCATCGGTCTGGTCATCTTCGTGGTCCTCGTCGTCATCCAGTTCGTGGTTGTCACCAATGGCGCCGGACGCGTCGCCGAGGTGGCCGCGCGGTTCACCCTCGACGCGATGCCGGGTAAGCAGATGGCGATCGACGCCGATCTCAACACCGGCCTGATCACCGACGAGCAGGCGCGCGAGCGCCGCAAGCTGATCTCCCGCGAGGCCGACTTCCACGGCTCGATGGACGGTGCCTCGAAGTTCGTCAAGGGCGACGCGATGGCGGCGGTCGTCATGGTCGTGATCAACCTGCTCGGCGGGATCATCGTCGGCGTCGTGCAGCATCACCTCGCGTTCAGCAAGGCGACGCACGACTACTCGCTGCTCACCGTCGGCGACGGCCTCACCGAGCAGATCCCGGCGCTGCTGATCTCCGTGGGAATGGGCATCATCGTCACCCGCTCGGGCTCCGACGAGCGTGACCTCGGCGCCGAGATCACCAGCCAGATTCTCGGACAGAAGAAGGCGCCGCTGGTCGCCGGCGGCGCGATCATGGCCTTCGCGATGGTCCCGGGGCTCCCGAAGATCCCGTTCCTCCTGATCGGCGGCATGTTCTTCGGAATCGGCTGGGTGCTGCGCAAGGACGGCATCGAGGCCTTCCAGCCAGCTCCCGCGCTCGCCGCCGCGTTGCCCGCTGCCGGCACCAAGGAGCTCGAGCCGAAGGTCGCCGCGCACGACGAGGTGCTCAAGGGGCTGCCGATCGATCCGCTGGAGCTCGGCATCGGCTTCGGCCTGGTGCCGATGGTCGACCGCGGCTCGGGCGGCACGCTCGTGCGCCGGATCTCGCTCATTCGTCGACAAATCGCATCAGAGCTCGGCATGGTGATCCCTTCGGTCCGAATCCATGACGAGATCGACCTTGATTCCCACGATTACGTCGTCAAGGTCCGTGGGGCCGTGGTCACGCGTGGGCGGATCGTTGCAGGGCACAAGCTGGCGATGAATCCTGGCGATGCCTTCGGCACACTGTCCGGGATCCCGACAACAGAGCCCGCATTCGGCCTTCCGGCCGTGTGGATCGCGGACGCCCAGCAATCTGAGGCGGAAGCGTTCGGCTACACCGTCGTCGATGGCGAGTCAGTCATCATCACCCACCTCACGGAAACGATCCGCCGGCACGCAGCCGACCTGCTCACCCGCCAGGACGTACGCGCGCTGCTCGACCAGCTCAAGGAGTCCAACGAGGCGGTCGTCACCGAGGTCGTCCCGGACGTGCTGTCGCTCGGCGAGCTCCAGCGCGTCCTCCAGCGGCTCCTCACCGAGGGGGTCTCGATCCGCGATCTCGGAACGATCACCGAGGCCGTCGGCGACAAGGCGCGGATCACGCGCGACCCCAGCCTGCTCGCCGAGTACGCCCGTCACGCGCTCGGCCGCGCGATCATCGCCCCGCTGCTCGACGGCGAGACCCTGCACGCGCTCACGCTCGACCCCGCCGTCGAGCAGGAGATCGCGGCCGGGATCAGCCAGACCGCCGAGGGCGAGGTGCTCGCACTCGAGCCAAGTCGCGCCCAGGCGCTGGTCAAGGCGATCCGCGCCGCAAACGACGACGCCGCCGGCCGGGGCATCGCCAAGCCCGCGCTGCTCTGCTCGGCGCGCGTCCGCCGCCATCTTCGCCGCATGCTCGAGTCCAACGTGCCTCAGCTGCCGATCTGCTCGTACAACGAGATCTCGCCCGGAATCACCGTCGACACCGTAGGAGTCATTCGCACATGAGCACATCTGCCCAGAACACAACTCCCACGACCGACACCCGCCCCGGCGAGGTCCGAACCTACCGAGGACGTACGGTCGAGGAGCTCATCCCGCGCATCCGCGCCGAGCTCGGACCGGGCGCCATGATCCTGCGCGAGCGCCAGGGCCTCACCGGCGGCGTCGGTGGGTTCTTCGCCAAGCGCTGCGTCGAGATCGACGCCCAGGCCGCGCCGCGGCTGTCGGTCTACGCCGACGACGACGTCGAGGCCCGGGGGGCCGCCGAGGCGACCGCGCCGAGCGCCCCGATGCCCGAGGTCCCCGCCCCGAGTGCCCCCCTGCCCGAGGCCGCCGCCATGAACTCCCCGATGCCCGACGCCACCCTGCCGAACATGGCCGTGGCCGAGGCCGCCCTGCCGAACATGGCCGTGGCCGAGGCCGCCCTGCCGGCCGCCGCCATGCCCGAGGCCCATACGTCCCACGCGCCGACACCGGAGGCCACGATGCCGACCACGCCCATGCCCGAGGCCAGCACGCCCGAGACCGCGATCCCGGCCCCCGCTCAGCCGGAGGCCGCAATGCCGAGCGTCCCGACGGCAAGCGCCGCCGCGCCGCAGGCCGCCGCCGAGCCGGAGGTCGCCGCCCCGACGTCAAACGTCGCCGTCGCGCAGGAGGCCCCCGCGCCGAACGGCGGAATGCCACACGCGTCACGGGCGGGTGTCGCCGCGCCGAGCGCCCGGACCACTCCGGACCCGTTCGCCGCGCTGCTCGCTCGTTGGGAGCAGGTCGCCGCGAACAACTCATTCGATCCTGACGCGACCCCCGACCCCTTCGGGTCTGTGCCCTCGCGTGCCGCGGTGGAGACCGCCGCGCCCGAGGCTGCCGAGACGCCCGCCGCACCCCAGGCCGCTGAGGTGCCCATGACGCCGCAGGCCGCTGAGGCCCCGGCACCCGTCGCGCCGCAGACGCCGACGCCGGCACCCGCTCCGGCGGCGACGCAGGCTCCCGCCGCGCAGGCCCCGGCTCAGGCACCCATGAGCGAGGCGATTCCGCCCGCCACCAGCCTGGCCACGCAGACCGCCGAGACGGTGGCGACGCCCGTTCCCGAGCAGCCCGCTGCGCCTCAGGCGGTCGCCGCGTCTCAGCCGATCGCGGAGCCCCAGCCGGCCGCGCACACCGCTCCTGCCCCCGAGCCGCAGGCGAGCGTCGAGGCCCCCCAGGCCGTCGAGCCCGAGACCGCCACCGAGCCCCAGCCGGTTGCCGAGGCGACACCGGACAACGGGTTCATCGCCTTCGACGAGCTGGGTTCACCGACCCGCACCCCGCTGGCCGAGACCGCTCCGGAGGCGGCCGAGCCCGAGGCCGCTCAGGTCGCCATGCCGCAGGCTGCGGCGCCCATCGAACCCCCGATGAGCTCCGTGTTCCGACCGCTGCCGATGCAGAGCGGGCCGGCACAGGACCCGACCATGACCGCGCCGGCCGAGGCCGCTCCGGAGACGAGCGTCGCTACGGAGGCCACCGCCATCCCGGAGGCGCCCGCCGCCCCGGAGGCCACCGTCACCCCGGACGAGACCATCGCCCCCGACGAGACCATCGCCCCGGAGGCCACCGTCACCCCGGACGAGACCATCGCCCCCGAGGAGACCATCGCCGCGGACGAGACGATCGCCCCCGAGGCGGCCGCCCCGGACAGCGACCACGCCTCCGAGGCGATCGGCCAGACGCGCCTGCGCAACCGGCTGATGGACCATGGCCTCAGCGCAGCGCTCGCCGAGCAGCTGGTGGCTGACGCAGCGGAGGCCGCCGGCTCCCCGTCGGAGCCGATGCTCGTCGCCAACGCCCAGGCGGCGCTGACCGCGATGCTGCCCAAGCCCGAGGAGATGCCGGTCGACGGCGGCGTGATCGCGATCGTCGGCCCCAGCGGCAGCGGCAAGACCCGAGTGGTCGCCGCCCTCGCCGCGGCGTACGGTCGCCAGGGCTTCGGCGTGACCGTCGCCCGGCTCAGAGGCACTCAGCGAGACGACGAGCTGGCCGAGCTGCTCGAGGGCGAGGAGGTCGACCTCATCCCGCCGATGACGATCCGCGCCACCGTGCGCGAGGTCGAGGCTGCGCGGGGTGACCTCGTGATCCTCGACACCCCGGCGACGCGGGTTGGCGACGCATGGGGAGTTGAGTCGCTCGCCGAGACGCTGGCACGGTTCCTGCCCGACGGGGTGCTGCTCTGCACTCCCGCCACCTTCACCCAGAAGGCACTGGCGAAGCTGGTCGAGCATCACACCCCGCTTCAGGTCTGACGGCCTGGTCGCCACCCACTACGACCAGGCCGGCATGCTCGGCACGGTTGTCGAGCTCGCGATCGAGACGCGCATCCCCCTCGGCCACGTCCACAGCGGCCTCGATGTCGCCGACGCCATCTCGGCCGTCGATCCGCACGGGGTTGCGGGTGATCTGGTGCGATGACCGCAGTGCCTGAACCCAACGCGACGGTGCTCTCGCACCCGTCGGGCTTCCGCGGCACCCTGTGGACGGCGGCCGGCGCCGAGCTGCCCGTGCAGACCTACGAGCGCGATCAGGAGGTCGTGCTCGTGGTGCTCACCGAGGTCGAGGAACCGCCGGTCGGCGAGGAGAGCGACGCGACGCTCGAGTACACCTCGGTGCGGGGGATCATCCGCCTGCACGGCGAAGCCGTGTTCCAAGATGCCTCAGTCGTGCGCTTCCGGGCCGAAGGCGACCCCGAGGTCATCCAGCGTCGCCAGTTCGTGCGCGTGCACGCCTCGCGCGAGGCGATCATCGACAGCCCACCGCTCTACGCCCCGCGCGCGACCCAGACGGTCGACATCAGCGGCGGTGGCATGCTCCTGAACGGGGCCGACCACCTGCGAATCGGCGATGTGGTGCGCTTCGAGATCCGCTTCGGCGACAACGAGACGCCCGCGGAGGGCGTGGCGCGTGTCGTCCGGATCGACACCAACGGCCGCCGCGAACTGCGCTTTGAGGCGATCCACGAGGACGATCGCCAGCGTCTGATCCGCTACGTCTTCGAACTGATGCGCGCTGCCCGTGCCAAGACCCGCGGGGATCTGATCTGATGGCCACCAGTCGGGAAGAAGGCAACCGAGCGCGGCAAGAAGAAGGCCGACGCCAAGGCCAAGGAGCGCGACGCCAAGTCCACCAAGGGCAAGAAGGGCAAGAAGGGCAAGGGCGACGGCGCTGACGGCGGGCGTCCGAGCGTCGCCAACCACCCGCGTGCGCGCGCATCCGTGCGCCGGATCAAGGGCCTTGGCGGCCTGGTCGGCTTCGGGGTCGCAGCGTTTATGGCGCACAGCGCCGGCCTCTCGATCACGAGCGTCCTCGTCCGCGCACTCCTGGTCGGCATCGGCGGCTACCTCCTCGCCTGGGGATGCGCGGTCGCGGTCTGGCGTCAGATCGTGCTCGCCGAGTTGCGAATGATCTTCGACCTGCACCAGGAGCACGTCCGCGCGCTGTCAGGTGGTCAGTCTGGCGACGGCGCAAACGCAAAGTCCGGCGGCCCCGCGAGCGCAAACGGTCCCTGACCGACGCGGATAGAGGTCTTCCATGGACGCTATCGAGCCGATCCTGTCGCACCCGTCGCTCCTCCGAGGTTCGCGCCGCCCAGCGCTCGGAGCCGCTCCATCGCGACGGCCATCGCCGCGGCGGAGGCGACGGCGAGCAGGGCCGCCGTCGCGACGAGGAAGAAGCCGTCGAGGTGGACGTCGACGGTCTCGAGGTGTCCGAAGATGCGGACGACGCATCCGCGGTCGTCCTGCCGGCGCCGGCACCCCGCCTGATGACGTCACCGCGGACGGCGATGCCGAGCCGCCCGCGCGGCACGTCGACCTGACCGATGACGACGACGCGGAGGCCCCGCCCCGTCGCATCGACCTCAGCGCCTGAACGCACTCGGGGCGCGCTTCCACGGCGAGGCGACGGCTGTGGGTGATTCGCCTCACCGGTACGTCGGTTCCCGCTCATCCACCGCGGGCTCGCAGCGAACCGGAAGGGTTCACCCCTTCAAGTCGTCCGCCATCACAGGCGCCTTGGCCATCTGTCCACGCTTTCTGGACACTCCGGAAAACATGTTCAAGTCATCTGGTACAGGGCCGATAACCGGAGGGACCGGCCGCAAGGAGCAGCCGGGGGACTAAAAACCCGACCGCACCATGGAGGTGTAACTGTGTCCTTTTCGATTCTCACCAACGTCTCGGCCATGCAGACCGAGCAGAACCTGCTCAACTCGAGCAATGCAGTGGCCAAGGCCGAGCAGGACCTGTCCTCGGGCCTGCGCATCAACTCGGCCGCCGATGACGCCGCCGGTTACGCGATCTCCGAGGGTCTGACCTCTCAGATCAACGGCCTCAGCGAGGCCAGCGACAACACGAACGACGCCGTCTCGATGGTTCAGACCGCGTCGAGCTCCGTGAGCAACGTGCAGGACATGCTCCAGCGCATCTATGAGCTGGGCGTCCAGTACAACAACGGCACCAACTCCACCACGGATAAGACGGACATCCAGGACGAGGTCAACCAGCTCACGCAGGAGATCGACCGTCAGCAGACGTCGTCGAACTTCAACGGCATCAACCTGCTCAGCGGCTCCGCCGGCTCGAGCGGCACGGTGACGTTCCAGGTCGGCGCCAACGCTGGTGACACCCTGTCGGTGACCTTCTCGAACATCGAGACGACCACCATGACGGCGGGCTTCTCCTGGACGAGCGCAGCCACTGGCGGCCAGGTGTTCAACCTCGGCTCCAGCACCGCGCTGGCCAACCTGACCTCTGCGATCAACGCCCTCTCGTCCTACGCGGCCCAGCTGGGTGCGGTCCAGAACCGTCTGCAGTACACCTCGGACGAGATCTCCGCGACCTCGACCAACCTGTCGTCCACCAACAGCCAGATCACGGACGTGAACATGGCTCAGGAGATGACGACCCTGACCCAGCAGCAGGTGCTGGAGCAGGCCGGTACTGCGATGCTCTCACAGGCGCAGAGCCAGCCCCAGATGATCCTGAAGCTCCTCCAGGGCTGATCTACCGGGCACTAGCCCACAGTTTCGCTGAGACCCGTCGCCGCCTCGTGCGGCGGCGGGGGCCCAGCGTCAACAACTCGCCCGCGGCAGCCCGGCTGTCACCGCGAGAAAAACAGCCCCGTTCCACCCAGGTCGCACAGCGGGGCTCACATCCACATATCCGATCCATCGAGGGAACGGTTGGAACGAGGCGGGCTGCTTGCAGTCCGCCTCGTTTCGTTTAAGGATCCGGACCCGGCGCCGACTATCCGTAGTGCGCGACCCATGAGCTACACCGACGCCATCAGCCAACTCTCCGCCGTCGAGGCGCAGATCGGCCAGATCCAGGAGCAGCTCGCCGGCCTGCAGAGTGCCTTCTCCCCGGCGACTGCCTCCTCCGCCACCACCGGCGCCACCGGCTCCACCGGCTCCACCGGCATGTCCGCGGCGGGCCTGACCGGCGGTACCGCCTCATCCGCTGCGGCGTCCGGCGGATCACCGGACTTCACCAGCCTGCTCTCCAGTGCCGTCGGCTCGACCGGCGCGACCGGATCGACCACGCTGCCGCCGGCAGCCGGGACGATGCTGACCTCCGATCAGCAGCAGTTCGCCAGCCGACTGGCGGCCGACACCGGGCTCGACCCAGGCGTCGTCTCGGCCTGGCTCCTGGCCGAGGAGTCCGGCGGTGCGGCCGTCTCACGTCAGAGCGCCAACAACAACGACTGGCTGAACATCGGCTACACCGACTCGGCGACCTACGGCTCGACCGATTCGATCTGGTCAAACCCGACGAGCGCCGCCGACGCGACCGCGGGCTGGTTGAAGGGTGGGAACACGATCCCCGGCTACGGCACCGCGAGCAGCGGTATCCAGGCGATCCTGCAGACGGCCGGCCAGGACCCGTCCGCTCAGATCTCGGCGCTACAGAACTCCGGCTGGGCCTCGAGCGGCTACACCGAGCTCCCGTCGCTCTACGCACAGGTGGCGGGGTGATGAGCGCGCTCGCAACGCAAGCCGCCGGCCGAGAGCGTCACCGGATGCGCACCCGTGAGCGCGACCATCTGCTCGCGGTGGCCGAGAGCATGCTCGAAGGCGCGCGTCAGCTCCCCTACCTTGAGCCCCCATCCGTGCGCCGGATGGGCAACGACATCCGTGAGGCGGTTGACCTCATCGACGCCCCCTCCTACGCGGATCTGCGTGACGAGATCGCCGCGACCGCCGAGAGCCTGGCGGCCCAGTCGTCATCCGACGCGACGGGGATGGAGCACGCGCTGATCGCCCAGCTGTGTGCGCTACGCGAGCGGCTCCTCACCGACGAGGACCTCATCTACACGGTCGTGTTCATGCCCTACCACGCGTCCATGTGGGACACCTTCCACAGCATCTGGGCGGCCGCCGAGGCCGACCCCCGGGTGGAGACGATCGTCGTCCCGATCCCGTACGTGGACCGAGCACCGAACGGCGAAGCCGGTGACTGGCACGTGCACCTCACAGAGCTGCCCGCCGAGGTCCCCGTGACGTCGTATACGGAGTTCGACCTGAAGGCCACGCATCCCGACGTGATCTACGTGCACAATCCGTACGACGCCAACAACCGCGTGACGAGCGTCGCCCCGCAGTTCTACAGCACGGCGCTCCGGCCGCACACGGACCTGCTCGTCTACATCCCGTACTACGTGTCGGGAGCCCCTCCGGGAGAGCACCTGTATCGATCGCCGAGCTTCGAGCTGTTCGACAAGGTGATCGTCCAATCGGAGGAGATCGACCAGGCGGTCATCGACACCTGGACGAGCAACAAGGTGGTACCGCTCGGATCGCCGAAGTTCGACTACGTCCGCACGCCAGGCTCGCCACTGCCGGCGGAATGGGCTCAGCAGGCCGATGGTCGAACTGTCCTGTTGCAGCTGACCTCGCTGGCGACATTGCTGAACACACCCGCTGAGACAGTACGCAAGCTGGACGAGGTCCTCGACGTGGTGGAGGCGAGTGAGGACCTGGCGCTGTGGTGGCGGCCTCACCCGCTGGAGCAGGCGACCATCACGAGCATGGTCCCGCAGGTCAAAGCGCTGTACACCGCTTACGAGACCCGCGCGCAGCGCTCGGACCGAGTGATCGTCGACACCTCATTGGACCTGCAGCGGGCGATCCACAACGCAGATGCCTACTTTGGTCACTGGAGCTCGGTCGTACAGCTGTTCGGGTTCACCGGCAAGCCGATCGTCGTCCAGGACGTCAACGTCGCAACGAATGTGCCGCGTCCCGAGGTCCACCACGAGCGCCATAACGCCGCCCTGACCGCATACGCCCAGCCGGAATGGTATGTCTCCGAAGGTGCGATCAACCATCTGCGCAGGAAACTGTCCGAGAGCGCCGGCCGGGTGCCAGGACAGCATGAGTACTTCGCCTCGCTCACCGCGCACTCCGACGGTAGCGCGGGCCGGCACATTCACGATTACGTGATCAGCTGCGTGGCGAATGGCTGAGCGCCGGTCGTGAGCTCCGCGGTCGATAGCGCGATCGACACGCTGCAGCGCTCGGGCATGCTGCAGGGCCTCAACGTGTACGCCTTCGGTCACACCGCCGCGACCGAGCAGCTTCGCCGACGGCTTGACCGCGACGGAATCCGACTCACGGCCGTCCTCGACAACAACCCGATGAAGCAGGGCAGCTCGTTGGGCGATGTGCCCATCATCGCCCCGGAGGCGATCATCGAGCACAGCGAGCCGTCATTGGTTCTCATCGCCTCGCGTTTCTACGACGAGATGCGTCGGCAGTTGCTGGAGCTGGGCTATGCGGAGGAGAGGATCATCCGTGTCGGCGAGTTCTCGATCGCAACCGCCACGGCGGCCGGCGCAGACTCCGATCGCGGTGAGCATCTGCTCGAGCGACTGCGTCGTGCTCACCCGGGCCGCCACCTGGTCCTCTGCCCGTTCGGCGCGTTCGGCGACGTGTACTGGGCCCTGGCCTACCTTCCGGCGTTCCTCGCCGCTCGTCAGCTTCCGCCGGCCGTTCCGGTCGTCGTCGGGGAGAGCTGCCGGCAGGTCGCGCGGCTCTTCTGCCACGAGCGTGTCGAGCGCCTCACCCAGGCCGAGATGGACGACCTCGTGGCCGGGGTTGTGAGAGCGGAGGCGTCGGACGCGACCATCGCTCACCACGACCGGCCCCATGGCGACGCCGCTCCGGTGCGCGTGCTCGACGAGCGATTCGTGGCATTCACGGACGTCTACCGCGAGCTGGTCTACGGGTTGTCTGACGAGACGCAGCCCCTGACCCCGAGGCGGGAAGCGCTGACGCTCGCCAGCCGCCGGCCGCCCTGCCACGACCTTGCTCCGGCACGCACCGTGCTGCTGGCGCCGTACGCCAAGAGCGTCCTGCCCGTCGCCCCATCATTCTGGGAGGACACCGCCGAGCTCTACGCGTCGCGGGGATACACCGTGGCGACCGTCGTGCACGGCGAGGAGGATCCAGTGCCGGGGACGGTGGCGCTGGAGGTCGAGATAGCGGACCTGCTCGAGGTCGCCGAGCACGCGGGAACGTTCATCGCGCTGCGAAGCGGGCTGTGCGACGTCGTCCACGGCGCCCGGGCGCGTAAGGTCCACGTGTCGCCGGACGCGTACTACAGCAGCTCGCGCTACAAGGTCGCTGACTTCTTCGCGCTTCCCGGTTGGGAGTCGATCGTGATGCCGGTGCTATGACCGCCAGCTGGCGAGCATCCGCCGGTACATGTCCGCCATCCCGTAGCGGGGCTGCCATCCGAGAGCGGCGATCTTGTCCGTGCCCAGGCGGTAGGCCGCGGGCGGCGCGTACCCGCGGCTGGCGATGTCCTCCGGTGGCCTGACGACGACGTTGACCGTTCCTCCGGCGACGTCACGGGCCACCACCTCCGCCATCTGGCGGACGGTCATGCTCGCGTGCGGATTGGCGATGTTGTAGGCCTCACCGGGAGCACCATCGGTGGCCAGCAGCAGCAATGCGCGGACGGCGTCCGCCAGGTAACACACATTGGTCATCCCGGCGCCGTCGGTGTGCAGTTCGATGTCGCGCCCAAGCAGGACCGCGCGGGCGAACTGCAGCGGGACCCGGGTGTTGTTCGGGTCGTTCGGAACGCCGGCACCGAAGGTGAGCGCCATCCGGGCATTGGCCGTCCGCAGACCGTGCTCGGCCGCATAGCCCGCGGTGAGGGTCTCGGCCTGGCGCTTGGCCTCGGGATAACTGCTGCGCGGGTCACTCAGGTCGAGCGTTCCCATGTCGGTCTCTCTCACCACGCCGGTCAGGCCCCGGCCGTAGACCTCCATCGAGGATGCGCAGACGACGCCGCGCGCCCCCAGAGCCAGAGCGAGATCGAGGATCCGGCGGGTGCCGTCGACGGCCGTCGCGAGCACCTCCTCGGGTGCGGCGACCATACGCGCCGATGCAGTCACTCCCGCGCCGTGAAAGACATAGTCGACTCTGTCCAGCCCGCAGGTCGCCGGCCGGAGCTTACGCACGTCGCCCGCGATCAGTTGCGCGTTCAACTCGGCCGCGAGCCGTCTCCCCTTGGTGACGTCGCGTCCGTGTAACGCCAACGTGAGGCCGAGATCATGCGCGGCGTCGGCGGCGCTGAGCATCCGCCCGATGGCGCCCCCGATCGTTCCGGTCGCACCCGTCACCAGGACGGTTGCGCCCCGGAAGCGCTCCCACCGGATCGACGGATCGCTGAGCCCCGCCTGAGCATCCTCTGCCAGCACGTCGGTGGAGCTCACGTTCCGAGAATCTGCTGGTTCTCCATCGCCTCGTAAAGGGCACGGAAGACGTAGTAATCACTCGGATTGGTGATCTTGATGTTCTGCGGGGTGCTCGTCACCACGCGCGGCCGGATCCCGCGCAGATTGCAGAGATGGGCGGAGTCGATCGTCGCGACTCCCACGACGTTCGCCCACGTGTACAACCCGTGGATCAGTCCGTAGCGGAAGCTCTGCGGCGCTTTGGCGACGTACATCTCCTCCCGCGGCGGCACCTCCACGATGTCCTCGCCCGCATCGACCCGCACGATGCTCTCAGCCACGTGCTCTCCGGTCACGGCGGCCCCGTGCTCGCGAGCGACGGCGATGTTCTCGCTCAGCAGCCGCTCGTCGATCAGCGGACGCACCCCGTCGTGGATGAGGACGATGTCGTCGTCGGCGACAGCGTCCCGCATCGCCATCAGTCCGTTGTAGATGGAGGCATGGCCGGTGTCGCCACCGGGAACGATGACCGACACCTTCTGGATGTCGTAGCGGTGCAGCAGGCGCTCGAGCTCGGGAATCCATGACTCGAGGCACACCACCACGATGTTCTCGACCTCAGGATGCCTCTCGAAGTGCTCGAGCGTGTAGATGATCACGGGCTTGCCATGCAGTTCGAGAAACTGCTTGGGGGTTGCCCGGGTGCTCATCCGCCGGCCGGTACCTCCCGCGAAGATGAGGGCGGTCACGCTGCTCATGACGATCGGGGGAAGCGACTCACGATGAATCAGGCCGCAAGAAGCTGCCTTCCCAGAGCGCCACGGAGAGCGTCCGCCACGCGACGCTGCTGCTCCGCCGTGATGTGCGGATACATCGGCAGCGACAAGATGCGCTCGGCACCTGCCTCCGCGTGCGGGAAGTCACCCTTGGTGTAACCCAGCGAAGCGAACGCGTCGGTCAGATGAACAGGCGTTGGATAGTGAATCGCGGCGTTGACGCCGGCCTCGGCGAGCTCGCTGATCAGCTGGTCGCGCCGTTTCGGAGCGCAATGGTCCGGCAGCCGCACGACGTACAGGTGCCACACGTGATGGTTGCCGCTCGCCTCCACGGGGCGCACCAGGTCGAGCCCGTCGAGAAGCTCGTCATAGCGCGCCGCAGCGGCTCGACGCCGGTCGTTCCACTCGTCGAGGCGGCGCAGCTTGGCGCGCAGGACGACCGCCTGCAGCGCATCCAACCGGCTGTTCATCCCCACGACGTCATGCACATATCGCGTCAGGGAGCCGTGCTGTGACATCTCGCGGACCCTCCGCGCCACCCCTTCGTCGTCGGTGACCACCGCTCCGGCGTCACCGTATGCACCCAGGTTCTTCCCGGGGTAGAAGCTTGTGGCGGCGATCCCATCCTGACCGGCGCGTCTCCCGAGCCGTGAGGCTCCCTGAGACTGGGCCGCGTCCTCGACGATGGTCGCGCCTGAGGCCTCCGCCAGCGGTTCGAGCTGCTCGACGAACGCCATCTGGCCGTACAGATGGACTGGGATGATCACCTTCGTCCGTTCGGTCAGCGCCCGACCGACGGCTGCCACGTCCACCAGGTAGGTTGCCGGGTCGCTGTCGGCCAGCACGACGGTTGCCCCGGCACGCGCCACGGCCTCAGCGGTGGCCACGAACGTGTTGGCGGGCAGGACCACCTCGTCCCCGGGCCCGACGCCGACAGCGCGTAGGGCGAGCTCGATCGCATCGGTCCCGTTCGCGACTCCGATGCAGTGACCGACGGCGCCTGCCTGGGCGTACTCCTGCTCGAAAGCGGCGACGTGCGGCCCGCCGACGAACCCGGTGCTCGAGAGAACTCCTTCGAAACCCTCCGCGACCTCGTCGGCGATCTCCGCGTGGGCGGCTTTGAGGTCAACGAACGGGATGGCCTCCGTCGTCATAGCTGAACTTCCACCCTTCGTCCGTCCTCGTTCACACTTGTCGTCGCCGCCTCCAGCAGGCGCACGATCCGGAGCCCGACGTCGCCGCCGGTCTTCGGCTCTTCACCAGTGCGGATCGCGCGAGCGAACTCCGCCACGGCCGCCTGCAGAGGCTCACGTTGCTCGACGGCGGGCGCGGTCATGTCGCCCCACTGCAGCGGGATGGTGAGGGGCGCAGAAGGGCGTCCCTGGCCGGTGCGAGCCAGATCCGGGCTCGCGTCGTAGACCGCAAGCGGGGCGTTGGGATCCAGATCGTTCCACACGATTGTCCCTTCCGACCCGCCGATCACCACCGTGCGCACCTTGATCGGCGACAACCAGCTGTCGTGGATGTGCGCCACCGAGCCATCGCTCATGTGGATCGTCACGTGAGCGGCATAGCTGCTGCCCACGTCGAGCGGATCGCTGCCGATCGCACGTACGGCGACCGGGACGACCCCGGCCGGCAGCACGGAGAGCAGGATCGCCAGGTCATGCGGGCACAGATCCCAGATCACATCAACGTCGATCCTGACCAGTCCGAGGTTGATCCGAGTCGAGTCGAAGTAGTCGATCACGCCAATGTGACCCTCCTCGATCAGTGACGCGATCCGGTCCAGCGGCGGTGCGTAGCAGTATGTGTGGTCGACCAGCAGCGTCCGTCCCACCTTCTTGGCCTCGGCGATGACCTTCGCCGCCTGCGCCGAGGAGTCCGCGAGCGGCTTCTCGACGAAGACGTGCTTGCCGGCTCGGAGGGCAGCGAGCGCGAGCGGGGCGTGGGTCCCCGCCGGCGTGGTGATGACGATCGCCTCGACCTCCGGATCCCCGATGATCTCCGACACGTCCGCGGTCACCTTGACCGGAGACCGGCGCCCGAGCAGAGTCCGGGCTGCTCCCTTGTCGGTGTCGCACAACCAGTCCAGCTCGAATTCGTCTGAGGCGAGGAAGTTGCGGACGAGGTTGCGGCCCCAGTAACCGGCGCCGACAACCGCCGTCCGAATGAGCGGTTCGGTCATAGTGTGCCTCCCACGGGCACGGAGACGGGCCCCGCGCTTGAACGTTCGGACATTGAGGATTGCTCGATCTCACCGAGAGCATCATCGAGCGCTCGCTTCAGCGCGCGGGTGCTGATCCGGAAATCAGCATGGACCAGACCCATGACGGTCTTGGCCCTTCGCGGCGGACGGGATCTCCCGACCACATACCTGAAGCTCAGCCCCGACACCTGAGCGAGCGTTGCCGGCGGCAGGTAGTCGAACAGCTGGCGCGAGGTCAGTGCGATCACGGCCGACCCCGGGCGCATGAACAGGTAGTTGGTCATCACGGCGCCGCTCGCTCCGACCACGATCTCAGCGGAGGAGAACAGCTCGCGCTGCTGCGACAGCGTCAGCGTCGAGGGATCGACGACCTCGAAGCCTCTGCGGGACAGCAGCCTCTCGATCGAGTTCTGGTTCTTGACCGTGCGCGCTCGGGTGCCGCGCCGCAGGAACACACGACGCCCTCGCTCCGCGCGGGGTGTGTCGACGCCCCATCCGGCACGCATCTCATACAGGACCTCTGGATCGAGCGAGTAGCCCGCGAGCCAGTCACCGAGAAGCCAATCGTTGATCTTCCCGATCGGCGGCGCGACGTGCAGCAGGCCGACGCTCTGGGAGGCGTGGACGTCGATGACCCTGATTGGCCGGTCAGTGAACTCGCGCAGGGCCTCGAGGCCCGCCGGCAGAACCCGGTCGGTGACGATCACCGGGACATCCGACGGGATCTCTGCGGGCACATCGAGCACGCGCGGCAGGTACTCGATCATCCAGTGGTACCAATTCCAGTCGTAGTTTCCGGCGAGCAGGATGGCCTCCGGGATGTCGTCGGCCGCCTCCGGGTATTGGCGGAACAGGACGCCATCCTGGCGTGCTTTGGTGCCGAAGACAGAGCGCGCCTCCATCTGCATGAGCTCCAGCCACGGATAGGTTCGCGGGTCATACGCAATCAGGTTCGCGCCCGAGGTGATCGTCCCTCCGTCCTGCAGCGTCGCGTTCTCAACGCTCAGCCAGGTGCGTCCAGGACGTGGGATCGGGGTGGGGCCCGGGACGAAGTCGACGACGTCACCGGTCCGAACCGGAACCGGCGCCCGGAACTCTCCGGGCGACTCAGTGGTTCCGGCCGGGACCTCGACGCTCAGTGGCCGCAGACCGGACGTGAAGCTGCCGTCGGCCCCGGAGGCCAGGAACTCGTACCGGTCGGCCCATTCCGTTCCCGGGGCGACGCACGTCATCACCTCGGCGAACCGGCGCCGCCAGGGCTCCCCGACGTCGGAATCGGCGAAGTAGAACAGACTCGCGGGCGAGATCGTGAGGAACTTCGCGTAGTCGAGACCGCTTGGCGCGGAGAGGATCGCCCGTCCGATCCACTCGACCCAGCCATCTACCAGTCGTCCCACCTGGTCGCTGCGCGCCGGGTCGAACCGGCCGAGCTCGCCGCGGACCGCCAGATTCTGTGTGTCCAGGCGCACCGGCCGGCCTCGCCAGTCACAGAAGCGAAGAGCGAACCTCGCGCCGCTGGATGGATCGGCGGCACTCCGCATACCTTGACCGCGAGGCGCCGCGCTGACCCGGAAGCCGCACCGCAGAGACGACGGGAACGGTGCTCGGTCATTCCGTGAGACTCGCGTGACCGTGACCTCGTACTCCGGGTTGGCCTTCTGGAGGGCCGCCGTGTCGGGACCGGTCAACGCTTCGCTCCAGCCGATCACGCCCACCCCCAGCTCGACGGTGCGCGGATCGAACGGCAGGTCAGGATCAGGAAGCAGCGAGGCGATATGGGTCAGACACTCCCGAGTCCCGAGGGTCGAATACGCCCTCGTCGCTTCGAACATCGCCGCGTGATAGCGCCGATAGGACATCTCGGGCCTCGACACCGTTACCTCCTCACCGCACTGACGAGAACGGAGTCGATCTCCCGGAAGCAGTCCCCAGTCTCGGGGTCGACCAGGCCGGCCCCATCAGCTTGCAGACGCTGTCCGCTGCGACCGACCCATCCGATCCGGCGGGCGGGGGACCCGACCACCAGACCATGGGCAGCGACGTCGGCGGTGACCACCGCGCCGGCGGCCACCATCGCCCATTCCCCGACCTCCACGGGAGCGACACATACTGCCCGGGCGCCGATCGAGGCGCCCCGGCGAACGGTGACGCCAACGACCTCCCAATCCTCAGCTGACTTGAGGCGGCCATCCGGGGTGACTGCGCGCGGGAACTTGTCGTTGGTGAAGACCACCGCCGGCCCGACGAACACTCCGTCCTCCAGGACGGCCGTCTCATAGAGCTGCGCCTGGTTCTGGACCTTGCAGTCGCTCCCGATGATGACCCCGGGCCCGACGTATGCGTGACGACCGATGATCGAGCGCTCCCCCACCACCGCACCGCTCCGTACGACGGTCCCATCCCACACACGTGCCGAGTCAGCCACTACGGCACCCTTCTCGATCTCAGGATGCGGACGCGTACTCACGAGAACCAGTCCCTTCTTCAAATCGCGGAAGAATCGTGTGGAGAATCTGGGTGGCGGCGTCGGGGCTGTAGTCGAGCTCCACGAGCGTTCCCGCCTGCACGCTGGTCTCAAGCGTCAGGTACTCGCGCAGGGTCGCCTTGCGCCACTTGGGCCCGCTTTCAAACAGCACGATCTTGGTGGCCGTCGAACTGCTGACGAGATCGCACAGGCCGCTGCGGACGCTGATCAGATACCCGAGCGCGTCGAGGATCGGTACCGCATGGTCGGCCGCAAAGCTCAGCGGCCGAGTCCCCGGGAGAGGTTCCTCCGTGCCGGCGACATTGGTGCATACCGTGTAACCGCGTCCGGCCAGCTCGGCGGCCAACCGCGTCCAGAAGTCGTGACTCACCGGGGACTTCAAGGTGACGGCATGCGGCGCGAGCACGACGGTTCTGCCGCGCACCAGTCCCTCGGCGGTCAGGTAGGCGTCGATATCGCCGTCCGGCTCGTCGAACGCCGGCGGTCGTACCGCGGTGCCGGCCGGGAGGTTGAAGTTCCGGTGCACGTACATGGCCTCGTAGGTCAGCCCTTTGAAGCCCTCCATCGCGACTGATGCGACCTCCAGGTCCCCGTAGTTCAGATCCACGTACCGGCTCAGATCGACCCGTGCGAACCTCGCAAAGTCGTGGCCCTGTTCAATATCTGCGCGTGCAACCACGCGGACGTTCGAGATTCCGAACCTCGACGCCAGTCGTGCCGACCGCTCGCTGGCGCACACGAACTCGTAGCCGCGGACCGCTCGAGACTCGCAGTAGGCGGCGAACCAGAGACCGATGTAGTAGATGTCCCCCAGGCCGGTGAAGGGAGCGAAGAACACGGTCGTCCTCCTGGCACGATGCCCGCCGGTCCGGCGCCAGGCGCACCATGCTCTCGCCGTTCTCGACAACTGGCTGAGGAACCACCTCGCTGATAGATCGGCGGGCTCGGGGCCGAAGGTGACGACGCCACCGGCCCGGCTGTAGCCGAAGGAACTGAGCTGGTCGGCGATCTCCTCGACCGCGTAGGAGCCGACCACGATCGAGAGATCGTCGCGCCTGGGCACAAGAACCTCGCCCGGGGGCCGGACCTCGACGCCGCCGAACGTGGTGCCCACCTTCCCGGGATCGTTGTCGAGGACCGCAACGACGTCCAGCCCGGTCAGCTCCTTCATGAGGTTCGACGACAGCCGCGAGGCTCCGAACACCGCGATCTGCTTGCCGGCAAATGCGTCATCGGCAACGAGTTGGCGCAGCTTCAGCCGCGGTCCGCGGTCCTCGAATGCGTCGGTCATGCCGCACCACTCCAGCTCCGCAGGCGAAGCAGGGCCACGCAGACGACATCCTCCAGGGTCACCCCGCGCTGGCCGACGAGCCGCTGCAGTCGCCGCCCGTGCGGCTTGTCCAACGAGACGAACATGATCCGCGCAGAGAAGTCGGCGAGCTCCGCCAACGCGAGCAGGCCGTCCAGCTCGCGGCTGGAACGAAGCTCGACGGCGTGCACGCCCGCGCTCCGCTGCGCCTCGCTCGCCACAGACTCGACCGAGGTGACGACGACCGCCCCCCGGGCCCCGCGCTCCGCGACAAGGGTTCCGACGTGGCCGAGCGCCGAGGTGTTGAGGTCGCTGTCATCGTCGGGAAAGACGAGGACGTACAGACCGTCGTCGATGGAGTACCTGCGCTGAAGCGCACGCCACAGCCCGCGCCCGCGCCACGCGGAGAAGATCCGAGCCGCGATCACGAGTGCCTGACCAGGAGCGTCTGACCTGAGGTCATGTGCACCGGGGTGAAACTCGCGCCCAGATCGGAATCGAGGAACTGCTCCAAGGCCAACGCCGCGCCGATCAGTGCCGGCGTGTGCCCGGCATCCTCGCAGATCATGATGCCACCGATGGTCATCAGTGGCGCGATCCTGGTCAGCCCGGCCACCACCGCCTCATAGAGGTCGACATCGATGTTCGCAACGGCCACCGGCGCCAAATCGGCTGGGATGTCGTCGGTGATGATGTTCAGTTTGCTCACCGTGACCTGGTTGTCTCCCGCCTTACCCTCAAGGCGTTCCCGGACGGTCGCCACGCCCTCGGTGGCATGACTGTTCGCCCAGATCGCGTCGGAGCTCTCAAGCGCCTCCTTGTAATCGAATCCCTGGAAGACATCGAAGAACCAGAAATGCCTGGGCGCCAGGCGCTTTCTCGCCGAGTAGTCGAGCATGATCGCGCCGCTGCTTCCGCGAAAGCATCCGACCTCCACGACGCTACCGGGCAGTCGACGCGTGCGGTACAGCGCCTGTGTCAAGTTGATGAAGTCCTGATGGGATCCCGGGTCCCAGAATTTCTCGTAGCCGTCGACGGTCTGCTCAAGGAGCGCCGCCTCCAGCGTCTCCCGCGCGATGCGATCGTCGTGAACGTAACCGCCGACCAGATATCCGCCGACGCCGAGATACCTGACCCCATGTTCGGTCGCCCAGGCGATGACCTCGAATCCATCCTGAGCGTGCTCAACGGCATACATGACGAACGGTCGGCGGCCCGCTGCCACCTTCGCCTCGAGCGCGTCGATCGCCTCGCTCACGACCACCGTCTCGGCGTTGCTGATCGGCACGACCGCGCCCAGCTTCGTGAAGAAGTCCGGATCGATCACCAGGCACGGCCATTCTCCGCGATCCAGCGCCTGCTTGGCCGCCGCGTCGGCCTCGGTCAGCGCGGCCAGATAGTTGATTTTGCTGTGGAAAAGAGGCATTGAGCTACGACCGGGAGAACCCGGCGGTCAGATCGTCGGATCCACTCGCACCAGAGGGCCGTAGGCCTGATCACGCACCACGTTCACCGCGATGGCCGTCTGAAGACCGGAGGGCTTGGCATCGTTGACGATGATCCTCTCCCCGAACGGCGCGCCGAAGATGATGTGGTCATGCCGGATGCCGGAGTCATCGAGGAACTCCTCGGTGGCAGCGCGGTGGGCCTCGCTCCGGCTGGTGATGATGACCACCAGGTCCTCAGCGGGGATCTGGGAGAGCAGAGCGTCGGCCCCGGGCAGTAAGGTGTCGTGTCCGTCTGTCAGGTAACCGTTGTGCTTGACCAGCGTGCCGTCGAGATCGAGCACCCAAGTGTGTCCGAGTGGGGAGAGAACGAGCTCCGTCATTGCATGCCACCTTACCCGTCCCACCGACCGCGGCTCATACGGCCGCGGCGATGCCAATGTCAGCTGCGTCAAGCCTGGCTCCGATCGCCCCACCGGGGTGATTGGCATGCAGGACACTGACCGGCACTCCGAAGTGTTTGACCAGCGCCATCGCGAGCCCCTGCAAGACGATCAGGTTCAGCACCGTGGAGTTGTTGGGCAAGATGTCCCATTCGTCGCCCTCATGCTCGAGTTCGATCACCACGGAGTTCTTGACCTCCTGGCGCAGGACGCTGTCGCGATTGAAGGTCAAAACCCACTGCTGGCAGTTCCGGTGACTCAGCAGACGCGAGAGGTGCACCGACTCGACTGTCTCGCCGCTCTTGGTGAGGATAACGACGAGATCGCCGTCACGCACCACGCCGAGGTCACCGTGGACCGCGGAATTCGTGTGCAGGAAGGCCGCCGCGAGGCCGACCGAGTTCAGAGTGCCGACCACCTTCTCGCAGATCGGCACGTTCTTGCCGAGCCCCGAGAAGACGAGTTTGTTGCCACGCTCGAGTGTGGCGACCGCAGCGCGCTCAAGCGCGGCGACATCGTTAGGGTCAAGGGACCGGATCGCGCCCGAGAGGATGCGCAGCGTCTCTTCGAAGTCGTGGCTCACAGTACCTCCTCCAGGTGATAGATCCCGTTGTAGAAAGCGCCACAGATGGAGTCGTAGTCCTGCCAGGCGTAGGTCGTCAGCGAGAGCCAGATGACGGCGTGCAGTAGCTTGATCGTGCGGGGGTCGGCACCGCTGAGCGCGAACAGATCCGCTTCGAGGCTCTCCCATCCGTTCGACGCCACGCTCAGCTCGACAGTGTCCGCGGTGACCGCGAGACGGAAGTTCTTGAGGTTGAACTGGTCGTAGTTGCCGACGACTGAGTAGTAGAGCTTGGCCCAGTCATAGTTCGGATCGCCATACAGCTCCGTGTGCCCGAAGTAGCCGCGCGGGTCGATGAACACAGGCTCCGTGCCGCGGCGCAGCATCAGGTTCGAGAAGGTCGGGTCACCATGGATGAACGCGAACTGCTCAACCGTCAGCGCATCCAGGGCCCGCTCCAGGCCACGGCGGTGGAAGTAGGGGTTGCGGCACTGCCTGCCGTTGACGACGATCGTCCGCAGATCCGCGAAGGGAATCAGGTCCCGAACCGCCTTGAGCCTCTCGACGGTCTTGCCGTAGTACGCCTCCCGGACGCTGAACGAGTCCACAGGAGCCGACTCCAGGCCGTGGAGCTCACGAAGCGCAGCGGTGAGGTCGGCCAGCACCGCTCGTTTGCCGTCCAGCGGCAGATCGCCGTACTCGTAGACGTTCCCGCCGTCGATCCGCTCCATCCTCAGCGGCTCGAACCCGTACAACTGCGGGATGTTCTTGACGCCGAGCTCCAGCGCGTGGCGGTACCAGCCTGACTCGCGGCGGGCGAGCGAGCGGCCCTGCGCATCGACCGGCTCCTTGATGAAAGTGTCACCGGCCACGGTCGCGCGATTGAATGGGCGCGTCTTCTCGGCGGCCAGCATCTCGTACTCGCACAGCAGTCCGAACTCGCGAGTGCCCGCAAGGCCGAGCTCGTCATAGTCGTGGCCCCGCTGTTGCAGCCAGCGCACCAGCTCGCCGCTGGCCGGGATGTCCGCCAGCGCGGCCTTGTCTTCGAACACGAAGAGGCCGGCAACTCCATGCTCACTCGAGCGTTCCTCGGTGAATCCGGCGTCCGTGTAGCTCCAGCGGCACTCGAAAGTCTGGGAGATCCCCACCCAGTTGCGATCCGCTCTCGGCAGCGCGAACGTGTCGGGCAGGATCAGATCCGACCACACCAGCATGAAGGGCTCGTCGTCGGGGAGCAGCGCGAGCGCCTGGTCGACCCCGCCGCAGGTCCCCGAACCGGTGGCTTCGACGACCTGGTAGGTGACATCGGCGAACGCCGCGAGGTACTCGCGCAGGACGTCACGGTGGTAGTCCGCGATCACGATGAACCGCTTGTCAGCAAACCTCCGGAACAGATGGAAGATCATCGGCAGGTTCTCGACCGGAACCAGTGCCTTGGGCTTGTTCGTGGTGAGGTGTTCCAGGCGGGTGCCCCTACCGCCCGCCTGAACGACGATGTACTCCACGGTCGCGTGATCGGCGCCTGCGGCGGACTGCCCGGGTGAGCCATCGCTGAGCGCAGCCGGACCGCCACGGCCGGAGGGCAGTTCCACGAGGGTCATGCTCTGTTGATCGACCAAACGTCCAGGTGCCTTGAGAAAGTTTAAGGAACGCAACGCGGCTGGCGAACGAGCCCAGCCGGCAACACCGCGGTCTACCGATGCAGGGGTATCCCTGCGACGGCGGACCTGCTGGGCCTACAGCCCCTCGGGGTGCAGGACGCGGTTGAACGAGGCGAGGTACGCCTGCGAAGGCTGGGCGATCTTCTCGACGCCGCCACCACCGCCCCAGGCGCCGTGGCCGCCGCCGGACTCGTAGAACTGGCCGGCGATATCGATGATCACGTGGTCGTTGCTGGACCCGGCATCGGTGCGGTCGTAGATCGTGACGTACTGACCCGGGCCGCTGACGATTCCCGGCTGGTCGGGCAGCGTCTGCGTGTCCTGCGGGGAGCTCAGATATCCGCCGGCGTGCAGCACCGCGGAGACGAAACCGGAGCAGTCATAGCCGGCCTGGGGACCCCAGCCGCTGTGGCCGCCGCCCCACACATAGGGCTTGCCCAGCAGGGAGTTGGCCTGATCCGTCATCGCCTGGAGCTGAGAGGAGGCGTTGGCGTTGGTCGCCGACGTCGTCGACCCGAGGCCGCTCGCCCCATCCGTCCCGCTCAGGCCGGTCGTGGAAGTCGTCGAGGGGCCCGTGAGCGCCGAGAGCAGGCTGTCGGAGAGGCCGGTGCCGGTCAGACCAGTGCCCTGGGCGCTGCCGTCGGTGCCGGTGATGGCGCTCGTCTGGTTGGCGGCGAGCATGTTGGCGAACTGGGCGGCGTCGCCGCTCGTGGTCAGGCCCGCGCCGCCACTCGAGCTCGCGGTCGTACCACTGGTGGAGCCGGCGCCGCCGGACGCGAGCGTGCTGGCGAACGCGCTCGGGTCGTCGACCTCCTGCTGCAGGTTCATGATCTGATCGATCTGACCGATCGCCATCTCGAGGGACATCATTGTCTTCATCGGCACCCCACAGGGGGCCTTGAGCGGGCGTCAGTCGTCGGACCGGCCGCACCCACCGACCTCTACCCTGGGCCCCTCGTGCTGTCCGCTACCGAGATCCTCGCCCATGCCCGTCGCATCACCGGCGACGGCTACGAGCTGTGGCTCGCCTCCAACGGTGAGGTGCTGCGGACGCTCGACCTGGAGCTGAGCGCCGGCGAGGACGACGGTCCGGTCACGCTCACGCCGCTGGACTTCCTCGGCCCGTACGAGCGCTCGTGGAAGCTGGAGGACCTGATGCGCACCTACAACGTGCTCAACGCGACCGCGTTCGGTGCCAAGGGGATCCCGCTGCAGAACTGGGTGATGATCGACCTCGGGCTGCTGCCCTCCGGGTTCCTGCTGATCACGCTGCCACGGGAGGCGGCCGAGCACGCGATGCAGGCCCCGGAGCGATCGCTGCACGAGCGCGAGCGGATCGCCGGCGTGCTGCCCGCGGTGCTCGCCGAGGCCGACCGGCTCGGCTACGAGGGGCCGATCCCGGTCGCCGGCTATTGCGCATCCCCGACCCCGGACCGCCGCGCCTGGGTCGGCTGGTCGCTGTGTTCGGCGATCCCTGGGCTCGGCACGGTCGCCAAGGGCCTGGGACTGCTCGCCTACGGCGCCCGGACGCTCACCGGCGTCACCCAGTTCTATGACCCGGCGCTCCGGGTGCACCGCAAGTTCGGGCCGATGCGGCTGCTGGCGGCCGTGCTTGACCTGCACCCGGTGCATCACACGATGGCCTACCGCACCGATGTCTTCGGTCCCGACGAGCAGGCCGTCGAGCCGACGCTGCTGCTCGATCCGCGTGACCTCGACGCCCAATGGGCGCTGCAGCAGCGCCTGGACGCCGGCACGCACGAGTACTTCATCCTGTCCCCCGGCCTGGTCGAGGACCGGGTCCCGATCCTGGAGCGCCCCAACCCGTGACCCCTCTAGTGCCCGGACGCGACTGCGTGCTCGCCTTCTCAGGCGGCCTTGACACCTCCTACGCCCTCGCCGTGCTCGTCGACCGCGGGGACCGCGTCACCACGGTCACCGTCAACACCGGAGGGTTTCCGGACGCGGAGCTTGAGGCGATCGCCGCGCGCTCGGCCGAGCTCGGCGCCGTCGAGCATGTGGTCGTGGACGGACGCGCGCGCCTGTATGAGGAATTCGTCTCGGACATCCTGCGCGCAAACTACCTGCGCGGTGGCGTCTATCCCTCGTGCGTCGGCGTGGAGCGGATGCTCCAGGCCGAGGAGGTCGTCAAGGTGGCACTCGACCGCGGCGCCGAGGTGATCGCGCACGGGTCGACCGGGGCGGGCAACGACCACGTGCGGTTCGACGCGGTGGTCAAGGCGATGGCCCCGCGGATCGAGATCGCCGGGCTGATCCGCGACGAGGCGCACACTCGCGAGGAGGAGCGGGACTTCCTGCGCGCCCGCGGGATACCGGTCTCCGACATCACCGCCGAGTACTCGTTCAACTTCGGCATCCTCGGCACCACGATCGGCGGCGGCGAGACCTACGGCTCCTGGGAGTACCTGCCTGAGGAGGCGTGGCCGACGACGGTGGCGGTCGCCGACGCGCCCGCCGACCCCGTCGACCTGGTGATCGGCTTCGCGGGCGGGCTGCCCACCGGGTTCGACGTGGCGAGCGGTCCGGTCCCCGACGCGTACGCGGAGGGCTCGATCGGAGTGGCGGGCTACGACGTGCTGTCGATGCTCAACCGGATCGGCGCCTTCCACGGCTTCGGCCGCGGGATCCACACCGGTCAGACGATCATGGGGATCGTCGGCCGGCTCGGCTTCGAGGCGCCGGGAATGCTGCTGCTGATCCGCGCCCACCAGGAGCTCGAGCGCCTCGTGCTCACGCTCGCCCAGCAGAACCTCAAGGCGGGCCTCGGCACCCAGTTCGGCGACATGCTCCACGAGGGCCGCTACTACGACGGCGTGCTTGACGACATCCGTGCCCTGCTGCGCAGCGCCTCCCGCCGCGTGGACGGCGAGGTCCGCGTCCGGCTGCACCGCGGCTCGGCGGTGATGCTCGGTGCCCGCTCCGAGCACTCGCTGCTCGACGCCGGCCGCGCACTCGGGTCCACCTACGGCCATGGCTCCTCGCTGTGGACCGGCGAGGAGGCGCGCGCGTTCGCGCACATCTACGCAGTCGCCGGGATGCTCGCCCGGGGCGCGGCCGAGGACGACTGACCACGCGGGGAGCTTTATCGGTCCTCAGGACCGAAACGGCTCCCCACCGCCGGCCTCGGCCACGATCGCGCACAGCAACGACTCGAGCGTGCGCAGCTCCGCGACCCCGATCGACTCGGTGAATTGGTGCGCGTCGCGGCCGCCGCTGGCGAGCGCGACGACGTCGGTGGCCGCACACAGGTAGTTGGCCTCCAGGGTGGCGTGGGCCTCGGCGACGGCAAATCGGGCCTCCTCGACGCGCTCGCAGGCCGCCCGCGCGAGCGCGAGAGCGCGTGAGTCGGTGGCGCCCGGGAACGGCGGCACCCCGCGTTCCCGGTCGTGCCACTCATAGGTGGCGCCATGGGCGCTGCATGCGTCCGTGATCGCGCGTTCCAGGCCCGCGCGTGCCTCTGCGATCGCCTCCTCGCTGTAACCGCGGACCTCGCCGCGCAGCATCGCGAGATCCGGGACGGAGTTCGTCGGCGTCGCCTCGATCGCCTTCCACACCGCGCTCCGTCCACCCGCTGCGCCGCCGAGCCGGTCGAGCACCGCGCCACCGGCGATCGCCGCTATCGATGCGCTGCCTCCGCCCTCCAGCCGTCCGAGCTCCATCGCCGCGACCGCCTGCGCCGCGACGGCGATCGCCGACACCCCGGCTCCGGGATCGGCGGCGGCGTGCGCGGACCGGCCGTGGACGAGGACGCTGAACACCTGCTGGCCGAGCGCCCGGGTGATCACGGTCCCGATTGCCGAGGAGCCATCGACCGAGAACGCGCAGTCGACCTCCGCGACGAGTGCCGGATCGAGCAGCGAGACGCCCATCCGGCCCGCCTCCTCGCGGCAGGTGAACGCGCCGATCACCGTCGGACGACCAGCCGGGTCGGCGGCGTGCGGTTCCGATGCCGCCCAGGCGAGCATGCGCATCACCGCCGCCACCGCCGATTTGTTGTCGGCGCCGAGGATCGTCTCCCCCGTCGAGCGGATCACCCCGTCGGCGTCGACCTCTGGCCTGATCGGCTCAGCGCCGGATTCAACCGTGTCCATATGGGCGACGAACAGCAGCACAGGCCCTCCGTCCGCTCCGGGGACCCGCGCGATCAGGTTCCCCGCGTCCGAATCGTTCTCGCGCCCGGCGCCGTCGAAGGCGGACTCGACGCCGACGGTTGCCAGCCAGCCGCGGATCGCATCGCCGACCGCCCGCTCACCCCCGCTCGGGGACGGAACGGCCACGAGCTCGCAGAACAGCTGCTCGACTGGCGCGCCGGGGCTCAGCACCCGGCCGAACTTAGCGCGCAGACCGCCACGGCGGCTCGCGGGCGCGGCTCCGGGGCGCGCGGCTACCGCTCAGGCGCGGCGACGATCCGGTCGCCAACCGGCCCCGCAGGCCCACCCGACAGCGGAGGAGACCCCGAGATGCGTATCTGCTCAGCGGGCAGCGGCTCGGAGAACAGGAACCCCTGCCCCCATCGGCAGCCGCACAGTCGCAACAGCTCTCGCTGCGCTCGGGTCTCCACGCCCTCGGCGACCACATCGAGGTCCATGCCGTTGCCGATCGAGAGGATCGCGCGCATCAGCGCCGCGTCCCGCCGGTCGGTCTCCATGCCATTCAAGAAGCAGCGATCGACCTTGATCGTGTCGACGGGGAAGTGCTTGAGGTAACTGAGCGCCGAATACCCGGTGCCGAAGTCGTCGAGCGCGATGTGGACTCCGAGTGCGCGGATCTCCTCCAGGTTGGTGCGCTGCACCGGCCCCGGCGAGACGAAGATCTTCTCCGTGATCTCGAGCGTGAGCGCGGACCCGGGCAGCCCGGCCCCGTCGAGGATCGAGCGCACCATCTTCGCCACACCGGGCGACGCGAGCTGGAGCGGCGAGATGTTGACGGTGACGCCGAGATCGTCCGCGGGCACCATCGAGCGCCAGATTGCGAGCTGGTTGCACGCCGTGCGCAGCACGTGCTCGCCGATGATCACTATGTCGCCCGTGGCCTCGGCCACCGGGATGAACTCGCTGGGCCCGATCAACCCGAGCTCGGGATGCCGCCAGCGGGCGAGCGCCTCATAGCCGGCGGTCTCGCCCGTGGCCAGCTCGACGATCGGCTGGAAGTTGACGAGGATCTCGCCGCGCGTGACCGCCCCCGCGAGCGCGCTGCGCACCCGCGAGCGAACGGGTGTCTCCCCGGCGGTGCGCGGCACGAACATGACGACGTCGTCCTCCTGTGCGCGGGCCCGCTCCAACGAGGAGAGGGCGCGGCCGATCAGCGTGTCGCCATCGATCCCCGGACCGGCGATCGCCAGCCCGACGGTCGCCGACACCTCCATCGCCTCGCCCCGGAACGTGATCGGGTCCGAGCACACCGCGCCACGGATGCGGTGGGCGAGGTCGAGCGCCTCGGAGTGGTCCTCCAGGCGCGGGCGCAGCACCGCGAACACGTCGTTCTGCAACCGGCCGAGCACGTCCTCGATGGAGAGCTGATGGGCGATCCGCCGCACGAGCAGGTTGATCAGGTGGTCTCCGCGCATGACGCCGTGCAGCTCGCTGAGCGAGCCGAGTCGATCGATGCCGATCGCCATCACGAGCAGGTCCCCCGTGTCCTCGGCGCTCGAGAGCTGCTCGCCGTAGGAGACCGTGAGCGCGCGGTTGGGCAGCCCGGTGAGCGGGTCGTGCAGCATCTGCTGATTCAGCGACCGGCGCAGATCGAGCATCGAGCTGACCATCTGGGCGAGCTCGGAGAGGATGCGCAGTTCGCGCTCGCCCCACTCATGCGGCTCATGGTCGATGGCGCAGAGTGCGCCGACCGCAAAGCCGTCCGCGAGCACGAGGGGCATCCCGGCGTAGGCGACGACATCCAGTTCGCGGAGCGCGAGGCAGTGGCCGCGCTCCCGGTCGGCGCGCAGATCACTGATCACGAGTGGCGCGCCGGTGGTGACCGGCTCCTGGCAGAGCGAGTGGCTGAGCGGGGTCCCGCGCGCCTCGGCCCAGGGGCCGGTGATCCCGTAGGCGCTCTTCCAAAACTGGCGATCGTGGTCGATCAGCGTGATCGTCGAGACCGGGGCATCGAGCAGCTCGGCGGTGAGCGCCGTGAACCGATCAAATTCCGCCTCGGGATCGGTGTCGATGATCCCGAGCTCGCAAAGCGCTGATAGGCGTGCGTTGTCGGCGATCGCGTCCCACGACATTCAGACTGCCTCCAGTCATCGGGGGTCGGTCCCGCGCCCGGCCAGCGGGGCGGACCACGGCGAAAAGCTTCCTCATTCGCGCCACTTCGTGTCGAATGTGTCGAAACGCTGGAGCTTGAGCCCCCCAATGGTCCACTAATCGGCGAGACGTGCCACCCAATGGGTCAGGCCTGCAGGCGGCGGATCGGTCCACCTCTGCGCCAGGCGCCGATGTCATCGACGACCTGGCCGTACATCGTGCGCATCGCCGATTCCGAGACATATCCCAAATGGGGCAGCAGGACGGCGCCGTCGGTTTCCGTGAGCGGATCTCCGGCGGGCAGCGGCTCCCGGTCGTACACGTCGAGCCCCGCGCCGATCCGACCGTCCCGGAGCGCCTGAAGCAGCGCCTCGCGGTCGACGATCGGGGCTCGCGATGTATTGATCAGCGTCGCGCCGGCCTTCATCGCGGCGAGCTCGGCGGCGCCGACCAGACCGCGCGAGCGGTCGGAGAGCACGAGGTGGATCGACAGCCAGTCGGCGTGCGAGAACAGCTCATCGCGGCTCACCAGGCGAGCCCCCACCTCGGCGGCGCGCGCGGCGGTGAGGTTCTGGCTCCACGCGATCACGTCCATCCCGAATGCGCGCGCCGGCCCGACCATCTGCGCGCCGAGCCGCCCCAGACCGAGCAACCCGAGTGTCGCCCCGGAGAGGTTGACCGGCAGGCCGGTCTGCCAGCGGCCATCGCGCAGCGCGCGGTCCTCGGCGGTCACGCGCTTGGCGGTGGCCAGGATGAGCGCCCACGCGACCTCGACCGTGCTGGAGACGCCCGGCCCGCCGGGATCGTGCTCGGTGCCGCACACGACGACGCCCCGGCCGAGTAGGTGGGCGACGTCGAGCGATGCGTTGCGCATCCCGGTGGTGACCACGAGCTGGAGCTCCGGAAGCCGGGCGAGCACCTCGGCCGGGAAGCTCGTTCGCTCGCGCATCAGCACGAGCACCTGAAAATCGGCCAGCGCGCGCGGCAGCTCGTCGGCCGCCAGCGGCTCGGCGAAGAACTCGACCTCGACCTCGTCGCCGAGGTAGGACCAGTCCGCCCACTCGTGCGCGCGGCGCTGATAGTCGTCAAGGACCGCGACGCGGATCACGGCCTCCGATGTTCCCAGAGACCGCCCCGCCGGGGAGCGCGCCCCTGCGCACGCTCCCCGGAGGCCTCAGCCGAGGATCAGCCGACGGTCGTCGAGGTTCCGGCCTCTCTGGTGAGGTCGGGTCCGAGCGTTGCGGTCGCGTGGATCGTCGCGTTGATGTTCGGCGAGTCGGACGCCGGGGTCACCGAGAACTGCGCAGTGAGCGCGGTTCCCGGCGCGACGTTCGTGAATGACGCGCGCCCGACCGGAGTGGCCGTCCAGCCCTGTGGCACCTGCAGCGCGAGCGTGGCCCGCGGCAGCGTCTGGGT
>CAVSSZ010000013.1:0-300182 GCA_963730725.1 uncultured Solirubrobacteraceae bacterium
GCGCGGCTCCTCGCGCAAAGCAGGCGTCAGGCGGCGGGGCACCGCGATGGTTAGGAAGGAGTTTCCGGGCTGGCGCGAGTCCCGGTGGTGAGACGGTGTGGGCTAGGCTCGCGGCGCCGTGGTCGCGAAGCTGCTTGCCTTGGTGCTCCCGCTGAGCCTGGATACCTTGGCGGTGGCCGCGGCGTTGGGGGCGCTGGGGGTCGCTCGTGGTCAGCGACGCCGGGTGACGGTGCTGTTCGCTTCGTTCGAGGGCGCGATGCCGCTGGTCGGTCTTGCGTTGGGACGGCCCCTCGGCCACCTCGTCGGGAGAGCCGCCGATTACGTGGCGATCGGGGTGTTGATCCTCTTTGCCATGTACACCCTGTTTGGGGGCGAGGAACAGGAAGAGGCTTGGGTGGCCGAGTTCGCGGACGCTCGCGGTATGACGCTGGTGGTGCTCGGATTAAGCATCAGCCTGGACGAGTTAGCCATCGGCTTCACGCTCGGGCTGCTGCGGTTGCCCGTGGTGCTGGTGCTGGTGCTGATCGTCGTGCAAGCAGTCGTCCTGACGCAGATCGGGCTCCGACTCGGTGGGCGGCTGAGCGAGGGCAAGCGAGAGGGTGCGGAGCGCCTCGCGGGCGTGGCCTTGGCCGTGCTTGCGCTTGTCCTCCTGGCAGAGAAGCTGCTGGGCTGAGTCGGGCTCGAGGCCGATCAACGCTGACGGGGGCGGGTTAGCTGGCCTCGCTCCAGGCGTGGCGAGCCTCGCGTACCCCGTAGACCAGGATGACCAGTGATGCAACCGGATCGGCCCACCACCAGTTCAAGCCCGTGTTCAACGCCACGCCGAGCAGGACGGAGGCCGCCAGGGCGCCGTCGATGACCGTGACGCGCGCCTCGGTGAGCAGGACTTTGTTGCCAAGACGCGCTCCCGTCCATCGTTTGCCGCAGGCCAGCGCCCACATCGCCAACACGGTCAGCGCCAGCCACACCACGCCGAGCATGGAGTGGCCAGGGCGAGACCCGCCGGCGAAGGTCACCGAGGCTTGGCCCGCGATGTAGACGGCCAGCAGGGCGAACGCGACCGCGATGATCCGCAGCGCCCGTCGCTCGCGCTCAGACCCGGTCTCTCCGCGAAGCTCCCAGACCACGACCGCCGAGGCCACGATCTCGATGAGCGAGTCCACCCCGAACCCGACCAGCGCGACCGAACCGGCAGACACCGCAGCGAGCGCCAAGACGACGACACCGACCACATTCCAGGAGAGCGTCAGGTACTCGAGCGCCAACCCTTGACGCAGCAGCCGGGATCGCGGCCCGGTGTCTGCGGTGGCATCCTGCACGGCCCCGCCGGTTCTAGCAGCCCCACCAGGAGCACACTCGCTTCCACTTCCGGCACCGGCCACCGGTCGCTTCCGCAATGCGACGATCTCACTCACCCGCCGCAGCTGATGCAGCAGTCTCGCTGAGACTTCCGGTCCGGCGACGAACCGGGTGGGGAGCCTTGCCGGGCCCTGCGCTGCTGGTTTCTCAGTCCGAGGCCCAGGCGGGACGAGCGAACGCCTGCGTCGCGGGCAGAAGAGCTGTCCGATAGACGATCGCTAATCGGACGCGCTCAGCTCCGCTTCTCCGGCGACGCGGCGCTTTGTCCTGTGAGAGGAGGGGAACCCGAACGCGACGCCGCCCATGCGCCAACCAGCTGGGCGGTGCCAGCGGCCCCGGACACGATCCGACGGAGCCTGCTCACGGGTCGGATGCGCGCGGGCATGGCCCCGGGATACAAGCGGTCAGGTTGAGAAGACCGCAACGAACGGGAACATGACAACAGCGGCGGCGAGCACGGTCAGCCCCCACAGGGCGACGGCGCTGCGTATCCAGGGGCTGCGCCGGCCCCAGAGCAGCGACACGAGATACCCCGCTGCGACATAGACCCACCCGGGCGATCAGACACGGCAGCTTCCGAGCCACCACCAGGCTGCGCGGTCAGTGGGTCGCGCGGCGACGCCCGTGCACGGCCGCGTGCTTGTAGGCGAACACGATCAGACCGGCCAGCAGGACGATGCCAACGTCGATCGCGAGTCGCCCCAGGCTCCGAGCGGCGATGCCACCGTCGCCGAGCTCAACGGCGACGCCTACGCACACCAACGCAGGCAGGAGCTGCAGGGCCACCAGCGGACCAGCCAGTTGCGTGAAGCGACCGGCCGAGATCATCACCACGCCCGCGACGGCAGCCGCCGCGGAGATGATGAGATTGGTGAGCGGCGGATACTCAACTTCGTGGACGGTCGAGCTATGCAGGAACTCTCCGACGAATCCGTGGCCGCCGGCACGCAGGAGGAGCATCGTCAACAGCGATACGACCACGAGCGTGACGTATCCCAGCAGGGCCGAGGAGATCCCCCGCGTCACCGTAAACGAGTGGCGAGTGACCACCCCAAGTGCGATCCGAGCCAACGGCTCAAAGACCGGAGCGATGATCGCGCCGGCCACCAGCGCGGTGGCTTCGGTCACCCCTGACGCCGAGGACAGGCCGCAAGCGATGATGACCCCGCCGGCGGCGGTCGTCAGAAAGAAGTTGGGCGTCAGCCGCGTATGACGCCGCAGCGCGGTCTCGGCCTCCTCCCACAGTGCCTCATCGACATCAAGTCGGACAGCGTCCTGGCTCTCGCTGTCGACCAGGCTGTCAAGTCCGGCAGTCGAGACCGAGGTGGCGCCGTGCTTGCCGACCTGATCAATGAGGCTCATCACCGCGTCTACCTGGCCGTTGAGAACGGCCGCGCTGACCACATCGCCCGGTGGTTTGACCGAGACGCCGCGATGCACCGAGATGCTGATCACGCCCGCCATCACCTCCAGTTCAGAGACAAGCTGGTCAGTCGCCCCGGCGGCAACGGTGATCTCCAGATCACGATGCACGAGATCCGGGTACCCCTCGCACCTGCCGGTAACCAACCGCCGCTCACTCTCGGCCGGCGGTCCTCGGTCGGTGACGGGCGGCACAGCGAAAGCGAGTCAGACCCACGGGTCCACAGCGGCAAGGAGAGTCAGCCCGCCACGACCGAGAGCCACACCGACCGGCCGGACATCACCGATCCACGACCAGCCTCTCACTGAGCGGCAAGGCGATCGACAGGTCGGCCCGCGTCGCTTATTCGAATAGCGGCAACGCGATCATCCGTTATCGAGATGACTGACGACCGCTTCTTGGAAAGCACGCGCCGGATCGCGGCCGCGGTAGGAGCGCTGGCGTTGGTTGCGAGCGTCAGCGTCGACGCGAAAACAGGAGCCGGGCGACGGCCGAGGTCAATCCTCAGACTCCAGAGGCTGTCGCGTAAATGGGTCTGGGTCTGTCCGGGGGGTTTAAGACTCTTTGGGGTATGGCTCAGAGCTTTCTGTCGTGTGATCGTGAGCAGGTGTTGTTGTTGCCGCCGGATCTGGCGGACTGGTTGCCGGAGGGTCACTTGGCGCGGTTTGTGATCGAGACGGTCGGTGAGCTTGATCTCGAAGCGGTGTATGGGTATTACCGTCGGGACGGTCGGGGTCGTCCGGCGCATGATCCGTCGATGATGGTCGCGTTGGTGCTGTATGCGTATGCGGTCGGGGTGACGACGTCGCGGGCGATCGAGCGTCGGTGTGTGGAGGATGTGGCGTTCAGGGTCATCAGCGCGAACCGAGCGCCTGATCACGCGACGATCGCGCGGTTTTTGATCCGGCATCAGGCCGCGATCTCAGCGTTGTTCTTTGACGTGCTGGCGCTCTGTCAGCGGGCGGGGATGCTGCATGTGGGGACGGTCGCGGTCGACTCGACCAAGCTGGCGGCCAACGCGTCGCTGGGGCAGAACTACAGCTTTGACGGTTTGCGGGCGGAGGCGGAGCGGATTGTCGGTGAGGCGATCGAGAACGACCGTCGCGAGGATGAGCTCTATGGCGAGAGCCGCGGCGATGAGCTGCCTGAGGAGCTGGCGGACCCAACAACGCGCAAAGCGCGGATCAAGGAACTGTTGGAGCAGGCCCGCCGCGAACGCGAGGCCATCGAGGCTGAGCGGCAGGAGATGCTCGATCGCGAGGCCGAACGCCAGGCCCGGCCGGTCGGGCAACGCCGCGCGGGAGCGCGGCCGCTGCCGGGCCTCTCCAAGGAGCAGCAGCGGTTGTTAGCCAAGAAATACAACGTGACCGATCCCGATTCCGGGATCGTGCAGCATCGCAAGATGCGGTTGCAGGGCTACAACGTCCAGACCGCGGTCGCGGATGGGCAGGTGATCCTCGCCACTCGGGTGACCGGGATCGCCAGTGATGCCGGTCAGCTGCTGCCAACGGTGCAGGCCGCGCAGAACAGCCTGCGGCGCATCGCCGCTGACACCCCGATCACGCAGGTGGTGGCCGACCGCGGCTACTGGCACTACCGACAGCTCACCGAACTGACCGACCGTGGCCTGCGGGTGCTGATTCCTCCCAAGCGCGATGTTCGCCGCGGCGCCGCAGAGATGCAGGCCCTGCTCGACGATCCAGCCGGCCATCAGGACTACCTGCGCCGCCAGCAGATCATCGAGCCCGTGTTCGCGCACTGGAAGCACATCCGCAAGATCACCCGTGTCTGGCGACGCGGCAGACAGGCCGTGCAGGCCGAGGTCGACCTCATCGCCACCACCCACAACCTCCTCAAGCTCTACCGAGCCACCCCCGCGCTCGCCTAAACACCCCCCGGGGCCAACAGCACCCCGCCGCCGACCGCCCCAACGACCGGACCCCAACCGGTATCCGATGCCCGCCCTCATTTGAGCGATCGCGGCCGCGGTAGGAGCGCTGGCGTTGGTTGCGAGCGTCAGCGTCGACGCGAAAACAGGAGCCGGGCGACGGCCGAGGTCAATCCTCAGACTCCACGTCTGAATATCGCCCACCGTTTGATCGCGAGCGTCTGGGTCGTCGTGGGAGGCGTGCGTTCTCGTCGATGTGGTCGATTCTCAGCCCCCTGGTCTGAGGATCGCCCAACTGTCCGCTGGTCGTAGAACTAGGACTGAGGGACGTGATGCGACTTCGTGTCGTAGCGCGGCTCACGAGGCGGCGATCAGCCGCGCAACCTTGTCCGGGATATCGCCGAATCGGGTGGGGTCGATCTCGATCGTGGACGCTCGGCGCACTGGCGGCTTGACCTGCCGCTTGCCCTGCGACGGCGCGTCCCCGTCCGCGCCTGCACCCATCCCACGTCAGACGACATGGGACGGGCTTGGCGCGTGTGTCCAGGTGCGACTAGGAGCCGTTGGCGGCGCCCGGGCTCGGCGTGCTGGTCACCGAGAAGTCGCGGCAGTTGGAACCGGTGTCCTGACCGTTGGGTAGGCGCACGAGGCTGTCCCCGTTGGGAATGCTTGGGGGCGTTGGATGCGTGGAGATGCGCGAGGTGAGCCGCGGTGTGGTCGCCGTCGGCACCACTCCTCTGGCCTGGGCCGGGCAGTCCTGCACGAAGGCCCCAGACGCGCGCTGGAATGCACTCGGCGCGAAGCCCTCGTTGTTGGCGACGCCCCATCCGACGCTGTCGACCAGGGAGCCTCCAGCGTCGCGCAGTCCGATAGCGCCACCGACGCCCGACAGCGCCGTGAGGGACTTCGAGGCGAACGTCGCATTGCTCGGCGGCTGCGCCGGGGACCGGGCGTAGCCGGCACCGCCGATCAGGTAGTAGCCGCCGGCGGGGAGTGAGGTCCCCTGTGGGATGCGCACGAGGTCAGTCGGCGCGGCGGTGCCGTTGGGCGCCAACTGTGCCTGATACTGCAGCCGCCAGCCTGAGATGTCGACCGCGGACGCACTGGGGTTGTAGAGCTCGACGAACTGCTGGTTGCGCTTCGTCCTCGACCCCGTCTGGACCTCGTTGATCACGACGGGCGATGCCGCGACGGTGGCCTCGTCGGAGACGCTGGTGGTCCCAGACGCGGGGGCGCCGAGCATAGGAGCGGCGGGCTGGCACTGTGGGCTGGACGCTGAGGCCGAGGCGGCGGTGGCCGTGACTGTGGCGTTGGTCTGCGCGCTCGGCGCGGTCACCGCGAACGTCGCTGTGACCGATTTGCCGGACGCGATGTCCCCCGCGCCGGGGCACGACCGGGCCGTCACGGTCCAGCCGGCCGGCGTGGAGAGGCTCAGGTCTTTCTGGCTGACAGGCGTCGTGCCGTTGTTGGTAAATGTCAGAGTCGCTGTGGCCTGCTGTCCCGCCGTCAATCGGGCGACACCGGACAGGTCGAGGGTCGTGCTCGGCACAGCTTCGCCGGCGGAGGACGAGGACGCGCCCGGGCGCACCGGCGTGAGCTCGTAGAGCGCGACGCCCTCGGCCGGAACGTTGGCCGAGATCGCGCCCGCGGTCTCGTAGCGGGCCGGCGAGCCCGTGGAGCACAGGGGCGCCTTGATCGTCTTCGGCGTCGGGCTCGCGGTCAGCACGTTCTGTGCAGCACACAGATCGCTGTTGTCACCCCAGAGGTCACGTATCTCGTAGGGGCCGCCGGCGGGCAGGCCGACCTTGGTGGCGGTCGTTGCAACGACCTCCGGTTGCGCGTAGTCCGTGTTGAACAGCCCGACGATGACGTCGCCGTTGGGCTCTCTCTTGCTGAAGACCTGGCTGTTGGCGGTGACCGAGACCCGCTGGGCCGAGATCCCGTCCTGGTCGATCCCGATCACGCGCCGGTTGCGCAGCAGGGCGAGGTCGACGGGGTTCTGGGTCGCGTTCAGCTGCCGCAGATCGGTGCCGAGAATGAGCGGCGAGGCCGCAAGCGACCACAGGCTCAGGACCGACTCGCGGGCGGGAAGGGTCAGCCCGTCGGTACCACGAACGCCGGCGGCGCTCCGGGGCCTGGCCGAGGTCTGGCCGTTGCCCACCTCGACGGAGTCGAGATCGTTGAAGCCCTTCTTGGGCCCGCCGAAGTGCTCCCACAGTGCGGCGGAGTTGAAGCGCAGGTAGACCGAGGGGTAGCCGGTCAGCGTTTTCTTGTCGCCGCCCTCCTCGACATCAGGTGTGTACTCCCACTGGTTGGCGTACCGGTTGAGCTGCGGCACGATCGCGGTGTCGTAGGCCCCCTCCGTGGTGTCCAGCGCGATCTTGCGACCGCTCTGCGCCAGCGCCTTCGACCACGCCCGCAGGTCGGTCGTGTTGTGATCCAGGATGCCGTCGAGCTTGACGTAGTCGACGCCCCACGACGCAAACTCGTCGGCCTCGCCATTGACGAACTGCTGGGCGCCCGGCGACTTGTAGTTGAGCTCCCACGTGCCGCCGCAGTTGTAGTTCTCGGCGTCGGTCAGCTTCTTGGAGTAGGACGATGGCTTGAGCCCGTGCGTGTAACCGAGCGTGATCTGATCCGCGGTGTATCCGCTGGGCTTGCCGAGCAGGTGACCGTGGGCGTTGGCCTCCACCGGAGTGTCGCGCGAGAGCGCGTTACCTGAGATGCCAGGCGTGAGATAGATGCCGAACTTCAACCCGCGGCTGTGTACGTAGTCAGCAACGGCCTTGATCCCGTTGACCGCGCCGTGATTGGGGAAGGCGCCGGTATTGGCCGTGTTGTTCTGACTCGTCACCCACCGTCCCCAGCGGTCGACGGTCGGACCGTAGTTGCGATGATCTCCGGTGTAGGACACCTTCGGGCACTGGTACCACCCGTCGTCCTGGTTGATGTAGTCAAAGCCCTCGGCCTTGAGCCCACTGCGCACGAGCGCGTTGGCCTCGGCCTTATCGATCGCCGCGTTCGCGCCGAACCGAAAGGCACTCCAGCTGCTCCATCCGAGCACGGGACGTCGTTCGATGTGCAATGGATTCGGCGTCAGCGCGCCCGCGGTGGAGGTGAACAGCCCGGCCCCGATCATGATGATCATCGGAGATAGGAAACGGAACAGCGTACGGAAGCGCGGCATGACCTCACCCTCAGGACGTCTAACGATTGATCCTCTGCCAAGAGGACCGCCCGAGCATGAAGCGCTCGGCGGCGTCCGAGACCCAACCAGCGGCGGCCGAGGATGTCAATTTTTTGCGCACTTTTCTGCGCGGTGATGCGCGAATTGCCCTAAATGAACACCAGAACGCGCAAGCGTCGATCGATGACATCCGACGCTGCGAAGGGAAGGGCGACCAACATACGCCCTGGGCTCCGAGAGCCGGACTGGCCGCTTTCGACGTCCGGAGGGCGCCTCGGGCGCCTGCATCGCGACGCATCCGCCATCCGCAACTGCTGTTCTTGCTCGGGTCCGACCGCTTGTTGGAAGGGTGCTCTGATCGCGAGGAAGCGGCAGCGCGGAGCGTCTGCGGGTTGGCCGATCATTCGATGGTGCGCGTCCTTCGCGACAGCGACGAGGAGGAGATGGTTGCGGTCTTCTTGCGAGGTGAGCTCACCAGCGAGCGATTCGGCCAGGCCGTTCGGGAGGCCCTGGTTGCGCTGAACCGACCGGAGGAGCTCATCACCGCTCCCGACCTCGCGGATCAGGAGGCAAACTCGGCTCGCCGTTCGATCCTCGCCAAGACCCGCGGGTACTAGGAACGACGGCCTGAACTGGCCCCACTGCGACGGTCTGAACTGGCCCCACTTCGTCCGAGCGGACGCTGAGGATCCGGTGCTCATCGAGCACGGATCGGAGGCGGCCAGGAAGTGGGTTCCAGAGTGGAGTTGTTTGAGCAGATCAGGCGGGACCGTGACCGGGACGGGCTCTCGTTGCGCGCGCTGGCGGCGAAGCATGGGGTGCACCGGCGGACGGTCCGCCAGGCGTTGGAGGCGGCGGTCCCGCCGGCGAAGCGCCCGCCGGCGCAGCGGCCGGCGCCGAAGTTGGGCGAGTATCGCGAGTTGATCGACGAGTGGCTGATCGCTGACCTGGTCGCGCCGCGCAAGCAGCGGCATACCGCGAAGCGGATCTGGCGTCGGCTGGTGGACGAGCATGGCGTGCGAGGTCGCGGAGACGACGGTGCGTGATCACGTCCGCAAGCGTCGGCGCGAGCTTGGGCTGACGGTCGGTGAGGTGTTCGTGCCGCAGGTGTACGCGCCGGCCCGGACGGCGGAGGTCGACTGGGGCGAGGCCGAGGTCGATCTCGCCGGCGCCCGGACGAGGGTGCACCTGTTCCACATGCGCTCCTGCTTCTCGGGCGCGGCGTTCACGATGGCCTCGCCGGTGGAGACCCAGCAGGCGTTCCTTGAGGGGCACGTGCTGGCGCTCGCGTGGTTCGGTGGCGTGTTCGCCGAGGTCCGCTATGACAACCTCGGCTCGGCGGTCAAGAAGGTGCTCCGCGGCCGCCGGCGGGTCGAGACCGATCGGTTCATCGCGCTGCGCTCGCACTATCTGTTTGAGTCGTTGTTCACGACTCCGGGGATCGAGGGCGCCCACGAGAAGGGCGGGATCGAGGGTGAGGTCGGCCGATTCCGTCGCAACCACCTCGTCCCGGTCCCGCAGGTCGGTTCGATCGCCAAGCTCAACCTGCTGCTCGCTGACGCGACCGAGCGGGATCTCGGCCGGCGGATCGCGGGCAGGCCGGCGACGGTCGGTGAGCAACTCGCGCACGAGCGGCCGTTGCTGCGGGCGTTGCCGGCGGCGTTTGATGCGACCGAGACGACGGTGGTCCGGGTCGGCGCGAAGTCGCTGATCACGGTCCGCCAGAACCAATACTCGGTGCCGGTCGCGCTCGCCGGTTTGAAGGTGAGTGTCGCGATCGGCGCGAACGAGATCCGCGTCAACCATCGCGACCGGCAGGTCGCGGTCCATGAGCGGTTGCATGGCAAGCACGGCACCCGCGCGAGCCTGGATCATTATCTCGAGCTGCTTGTCCGCAAGCCCGGCGGCCTGGCGCGGTCGTTGCCGTTGGCTCAGGAACGCGACCGCGGGAACTGGCCGGCCACATTCGACGAGCTGTGGACTGCGCTGCGTGCCAGATGGGCCCGGTCAGAGGCCGACCGGCAGATGGTCGACGTGCTGATGCTCTGCCGCGAGCACGGGCCCGCGACCGTCGAGCTGGCTGTCCGCGGCGCGCTCGCTGCCGGCGCGATCGACGGCCGCGCCGTCGGCGTCCTCGCCCGACGAACCGGCCATCCGGCCCCGGCCGGCAGGCTCGAAGGCCTCGACGCTCGCCTGGCCGTGCACGATCGGCCCGAGCCTGATCTGGGGGGCTATGACCAGCTGATCGGTGGTGCGCGGTGACCGCGGCCAAGAACGCCAGGACCGCTGCGCTGGAGGCGCTAATCGACGCGCACGCCGTCGATCTGAAGCTCCCGACCGTCCGCCGCCGGTTCCGCGCCCTTGCCGAGGAAGCGGTCCGCGAGCAGCAGACCCCGATCGCCTATCTCGCCGCGCTGCTCGAGGCCGAGATGACCGAGCGCGCCGAGCGGCGGGAGAAGCGCCGGCTGATCGACGCGCGGTTCCCGCAGATCAAACGGCTCGAGGACTTCCGGTTCTCCGACAACCCCAAGATCCCGCAAGCCACGATCGCCACGCTCGCCGAGGGGTCGTGGATCGATGACCGCGAGCAGGTGATCCTGATCGGCGACTCAGGGACCGGCAAGACGCACCTCTGCATCGCCCTGGCGGTTTGCGCCTGCCAACAAGGACGACGAGTCCGCTTCACCACCCTCGCCGCGCTGGCCAACGAGTTGCAGGAGGCCGAGAGCCGCAAAGAGCTCGGCCGAGTCGTCGGCCGCTACGCCCGCACCGACCTCGTGTGCCTCGACGAGCTCGGCTACTTGACCCTCCCCGACGGTGCCGCCGAGCTCGTCTTCCAGGTCCTCTCCGAGCTACACGAGCGCGGGTCGCTGATCGTGACCACCAACCTGCCGTTCGGCGAGTGGACCAAGGTGTTCCCCGACGCCCGCATGGCCAAAGCTGTCGTCGATCGCCTCACCCACCGCGCGCACATCATCGACACCGGCACCGAGTCCTGGCGCTTCCGACACGGCCTGACCAAACGCAAGGAGACCTGACCAGCGGGAGTGCTGATCGGCGCGCACGCGGCTCTCGCCACTGCGCTCGCCTACGGCTCGCTCCGCGACGACAGCCGCGTCGACAACCCCGATCCGTCACCATCCCCAAGACATCACCAACACCGCGAGGTGGGGCCACTTCAAGCCGTCGCGGTGGGGCCAAGCGAAGCCGTCGCCCTCAGGTACGGCGAGAGCCGCGAGCTGTTCGAGTTCTTCCCGGCCCGCGTCGAATGGATGTGGACGCAGATCCAGCCGACGGAGCTCGCCGCGGTGCGCTACATCGAGTACTCGTACTGGAACGAATTGTCCGGCGGCAGCCGCCTGGCGGTCGATGCCGCGCGGCGTATCGACGAAGGGGTCCGCCCGTTCGGAGTCTCGAACGCCCGCTTCCGGGCGGCCGCGGACGCGGTGCGCGACGGCGTGCGGTTCCCACCGTTGATCCTCGCCGGCCCTCTTCACAACGAGCTCGTGTGCCTGGAAGGCAATCTCCGCCTCACCGCCTACGCGCTCGCAGGCTTCCCTGTTCACCTTGAGTGCCTGACCGGGGTCTCGCCTGCGCTCAGACGGTGGGCAGACTAGGCGCGCGGTCAGCGGCGGACCCCTCGGGCTCGTGATCCTCAGCCTTGTGGATTCCCGAACAGGCGGCCGAGACTAGACCACCCGGGGGTACTGCTTTCAATCGCCGAGACAGACATCCCCGCACGCCCACTATCGGTAGCCGGAGATAATCCCGCCGCTCGCGCGCCCGCCCTGTCCTGGACTGCTCATGCGGGGTCGGCCCCCAGGCCATCGGCCTGGCGTTGCGCGGCTATGAGGTGACCGGCAGCGATACCAGCGAGCGTTCGTTGGCTCGGGCCACGAAGACCGCCCGCGAACTCGAGGTGGCGCTGCAGACCGCGCGAGCTGACTTCCGCGATCTCAGCGCCGTCACGACGACTTCGATGTGGTCATCTCGTGCGACAACGCAATCCCGCATCTGCTCGACGACGCTGACGTTGACCTCGCGTTGCAGCAGATGCACGAACAAGCTCAGGCCGGGAGGGCTGCTGATCGCAGGCACGCGAGGCTACGAGACCGCGCTCACAACAGCGCCGACGCACATCCCCCCGATCGACGTTCCCGGTCCGCCGCCGCAGCTTGTCGTCCGCGTCCACGGATGGGACACGCCGGACGGGACTCTTGCGTCTCGATGCGACGCCATCCGAGCGCTCGCAACGCGACGACTGGGATCGCGCCATCGATCGGCTACGAGGATCGAGGCTCGCTGTTGGTTGCCAGCACGCGAGCGATTGCGGGGACGTCATTGAGCGATCCGGTCGCAACGGCGACCACGAAGCCATAGGCCTCGTCGTTGGTCGGGGTCAAGCGACGCCCGTTCATGCCCAGGAAGGCAAGGGTGGCGGCGAGCGCCAGTGGCAGCAATGGCCGCCGAATGGTCAGCATCTGTGACTCCCGGGGTCGGCTCGGCCCAAGGCACAGGTTTACCGACGAGAAGCGATGACGAGGAGGTATTCGCAGGCGAGTTTGACGGTTGGCGACGTTCCCTCGTCTCGTGTGGCGATGAGGTGCTCGAGGTCCTGTTTGAGCTGCCTCCAACGTTGCTCACGCTCGAGCCGGTGCCGCTGGGTGACGAGGTGGCCCGCCGTGCGGATGAGGAACTCGACGGCGTCGCGCCGGTTGGTGAAACGGAGTCTGAGAGAGCGCGCGCGGGTCGAGCTGACTTGTATGTCGTGTCTGCCGAGTAGTTCTGTGACGGCATCGGGGGCTCCCCAGAGGCTTGGTGGCGGGGTAGCCGGTGGTGGCGGTAGGTATGGCGTGAGTGCGGTTCCCATTGCGGGCATGAAGCTGCCGGGTGTCCAGGCGGCGAGTGCGATTCGGCCCCCGGGTGCGCAGGCGCGAGCCAGCGCAGCGGCGGCTGCGTCGTGGTCGGAGGCGTACATCACTCCGAAGGCCGATAGGACGACGGAGAATCCGCCTGCTGGCACTGGTGCGGACTCGAGGTCCGCATTCACGAACTCGATGTCGAGCCCCGCGCGTTGGCTGCGGGCGCTGGCGATCTGCAAGAGGGCTGGCTCAAGGTCGACACCGACCGCACGGGCCCCGCGGGTTGCTGCGAGCAGAGCCGCGTTCCCAGTTCCGCAGGCGAGGTCGAGCACATCGTCGCCATTTGCCACACCTGTGAGTTGGACAAGTTCTTGCGAGACGGCCTCGAGCTGCTCAGCCATCTGCGTGTACTGCCCTGCGCCCCAGGACGTCCTGGGGCCGTTCCCCATCATCCGCGCGCAGGATGGGGTCGGTATGCCGCCTCGAGCCGTTCGACCTCGCCGGCCGAGAGGGAGATGCGCGTCGCGGCGATCGCATCGTCGATGTAGGTGCATTTCGTGGCGCCGATGATCGGAGCGGTCACTCCCGGCTTGTGCATGAGCCAGGCGAGCGCGATCTGCGCGGGCGGCAGGCCGCGCGCTCGAGCGACCGCACTCAGCGCGTCGATCACATCGAAGTCCTCGTCCCGTCCATAGAGCTGATGCTGGACCGGATCAGACTCGGTTCGTGCGGTGCGATGCTCACGGCGTCGGGTCCGTGCGCGGGCGAGGAAGCCGCGTGCGAGTGGGCTATACGGCACCACGCCGATGCCCTGATCCAGGCAGAACGGGATCATTTCACGCTCCTCCTCGCGGTGCAGCAGGTTGTAGTGATTCTGCATCGACACAAACCGCGTCCAACCGTTGCGCTCAGCCGTCGCCTGCGCCTTTGCGAATTGCCAGGCCGCCATCGTGCTCGCGCCGATGTAACGCGCCTTGCCGCTTCGCACGACATCGTGCAGCGCTTCCATGGTTTCCTCGACCGGCGTGTCCGGGTCCCAGCGATGGATTTGATACAGGTCGATGTACTCCGTTTGCAGGCGCGCAAGCGACGCATCGATCGCCGCGAGGATGTGCTTGCGCGAGAGTCCGCCGCCATTGCGGCCGGGGGTCGTTGGGTAGAAGACCTTGGTGGCGAGGACTGTCTCCTCACGCGAGATCAGCTTGCGCAGCAACCGGCCAGTGACGAGCTCGCTCGCGCCGCCCGCATACATGTCAGCCGTGTCAAAGAACGTGATGCCGGCCTCGATCGCCCGTCTCACAATCGGCTCCGCCCGCCGTTCGTCCAGGATCCACTGGCGCCGCGAGGTGTCACCGAAGCTCATCATCCCGAGAGCGAGGCGTGAGACATGCAGGCCGGTGGCCCCGAGTCTCAGCTGATCGATCACGCGGCCCGATCCCGGCAACGCGACTGCTGCGCTCCTCTCTGGATGGCGCTGCTTGCGCCGGCGGGAAGCCAAGGGCACACTGTGTGAGGAGAGAGCGGTGAATGGATCGTTGCGCGGCCGGACCCCGCGACCAGCGCAATTCTGGGTTTCGCCATCACGTGACGGGCGTCGAAACGAATTTGGCGCCTGATGGCGCGTGCGGTCGAGTGATCGGCTGTGGGGTCAGGAATGTGGGCGTGACCGACACGGCGAGTCGAGCGCGGCCACGGTCAAGCTCAACTGTCTTGTCCGCTCCGAGTGCGTCGGTCGCGTCCAGCGTGTCGTGGGGCCAGTCGATCTCGAGCACGGTCGGCGCTTCCTGTTCACCGTGGATCAGGTCCCCGTCCTTCCACACGACGAGCGCCGCACTGTCGTCTGCGCGTTCAACGAGGAACGCGAACACGTCCGCGCCGTACGCGCGATCCATGGGGTTGACCGATTTGGCGCCGTCGAGCAGCCCTGCGAGCAAGGCGAATGTGTCTGCGGGGGGCCGGCGTCTCGCGAGCTTGCCGTCCTCGTAGGCGAGAAGCGGCAGCTTGCCATGCATCAGCTCCATCATCGTGAACGGGTCCTCGTAGTTGCCGACCTCGGGCCCGAGCTGCCAGCAGACCGTGCGGCTCGCTCCGTTGGCCAACGCAAACAGGTTGCGGCTGACGATCTCGCGGCAGTTGATGCGGTCGCGCAGCTCATCGAGCTCGGGCGGGCACCCGACCATGAACATCTGCAGTGCCGCGGGTAGTGTCGGCATCCCCGCATAGAGCGCTTTCATGACTCGTCGTTCCGGAGTATCGGCCGTCGCGCCGGCGGCCAGCTCGCTGGTCGAGAAGGTGCCGCCAGCGTCCTCCGAGAACGCGGCGGCCATCGTCTGATGCAGCACGCCGTCAAGTTCAGGCAGCTGGAAGAGGGTCGGGCCGTTGTACTCGCCCACGACGACGGGACGCTCGTACCCGTGCGCGCGCATCATCCCGCGCACGGCGGCGATATGACCACCGATCAACGCTGGGTTGTCATATAGGTGGATGTCGAACAGGTCGAAGTACTCGCCGCTCGCAGCGAGCAGACGCTCAAAGAATCGGCGCGCCGGACCGTCCGGCGGACTGGATAGGGCGTCGTAGCCACAACCACCGAGGACGACCGCCGCCTCAGGATCAGCGTCGCGGACGGCGCGGTTGAAGGTGACAAGCTGCGCGACGTAGTCATCGGCGCTGCCAGCCCACATCAAGCCGACGTTACTCGGCTCGTTGTTGCACTGCCAGTAGGACACGCGGCCCGCGCAGCGCGAGACCAGCGCGCGCACGAAGCGGTAGTACGCGTCGTTGTCGTTCGCCGGTGAGGACGGCAGGAAGTCGGTGGCCACGCGGGTGCCCCACGGGGAGCTCGAGCAGACCGTGATCCATACCTCCTCCTCCCCGGACAGCTGCGCCATCAGTGCATCGACGCTTGTCCATTCAAACCGCCCCGGCTGCGGCTCGGCCTGACTCCAATACACGTACGCGCGGATGAGGCTGGCACCGAGGTCGCGGATCGGCTCGACGATCTGCTCGGGTGGGCCGAACAGGCCGTAGCTGACGCCGCGGGCGATCCCCAGGCGAATGCCCTGCGGCTGGACGTGCTGGCTCATCGTGAATCTCCTTCGGTTCCCATCGCGAGCTTGAGGTGTTTATAGCATAAACACCGGGCTTACCCGATAAACTTCTGCCGATGCCACCCGCCAAGAAGCGCCCCCCCGTACCGTTGATCTGGGCGCAGCCAGCGCCACCAGAGCGGCGACTGAGCCGCGAGCAGATCGTGCGTGCCGCTGTCGCCGTCGCTGACGAGGGCGGCACCCGCGCACTGACGATGGCTGCCATCGCGCGCCACCTCGGGTCCTACACAGCCATGGCCCTCTACCGCCACGTGCCCAATAAGGAGGCGCTGATCGACCTCATCATCGATCACGTCACCGCGGAGGTCGCGCTCCCTGAGACCGCGAGCAAGGGCTGGCGCGCCCAGCTGCAAGCGATCGCACAATCGAGCTGGGAGATGGTGATGCGCCATCGCTGGTACGCCGAACTCGTCCACACTCGACCACCGCTCGGCCCGAACATGATGCGACGTACCGAGCACATCCTCGAGATCCTCACCCGCCAGGGCGCCACCCCTGGTCAGGCAATGACCTACGCAGCGCTACTCGATCAGCACATCTTCGGGGCCGCACTCCAAGCCGCAGCCGAACGCGACATGAATGAACGCTACGGAGTTGACACCACAGACGAACTGACCGCCGCCATCACCGCGACACGCAAGCTCGTAGCCGGAGACAGCTATCCCCTGCTGGCCAGCTGGATGGCGGCCCCGATGATCACCGGCCCAGACGAGCAATTCGAGCTCGCGCTCACGTTCCTGCTCGAGGGAATCGCCAGACGGCTCCCGAAACGCCGGCAGGCGTGAATGCACCAAACCCCTCCTGACGCGCTAGCCGCCCGACAACCAGCCGGACTCAAGGGCATGGTCTTGCGCGCATGGGACTGGCCCTCTGCGGCCGATCAACAACTGTGGCGCACCCGCCGAAGCCGAAGGGACCGACGAGTCATCTGTAAGACGCGAGGGCGCGACGTCTAGGACCCTCCCACGCGGACAGATAGGACGGTCGACCTGGCGAACACTGCTCGGATGCCCGATGTCGGAAGCGCGGTCGTCCGGGATGGTCTCCTCCATGAACCCACACCACAACGTCTGAGAGGGACCGGATGAATCTCATCGCCAAATGCGCACTCGCTGCGGCCGCGTGCATGCCGCTGGCCGCGCCGACCGTCGCGAGCGCGGCCACAAAGTCGGATTTCTCCAGTCCGTATGGACTCACCTCCAACGCGGCCGGTGACGTGTTCGTCGCCAACTCGGGCTCGGGCAAGATCTCCGAGATCACCCCCACGCTCACGATCAAGACGGTCAGGCTCAACTCGGCTGTTCCGAAGGCCAACTCGGTCGCGGTCGACTCGTCGGGGAACCTCTTCGTGAGCTCCGCCCAAGGGGGCGTGACTGAGTTCTCGCCGACGGGATCGGTCGTGCAGGGGATCACGGCCAACGCCGGTCAGCCGTTGTCGATCGCAGTTGACCAGTTCGACGACCTCTTCATCGCCGGCCCGGCGGGGCTCGCGCTCGACGATCCGGACGGCAATTCGTTGTCGAGCAACATCGACCCCTTCCGCCCGTCGGTCGACTCGGTCACGGTCGGGGGATCGACCGTGTACGCATTCGCCCCCGAGGCTGAGGATTACGCCAACGGCTCGTTCGCGTTGCGTCAGCTCAGCATGCAGCAGAGCATCACTGGTTTTGCATCGACCGGTTCGGATTTTGTGGGTTCCAGCTGCGCCGCGCCCGCCGCGCCCGAGCTCCGGGGAGAGTGCTGGACCGCCGACGCCACGTACAACCAGCTGATTCATATCGGGGCCGATGAGGCGGATGCGGTTGCCGTGCCCTACCAGCCGGAGGGGATCGCCTTCGTCGCGTCCAAGCACCGGCTGTTCGTGAGCGACGCGAGTCAGAACACGATCAGCGTCTACAAGACCAGCCCCTTCGCGCTGGTCAAGACGCTGCACTGATCGGCCGGCCCGCCGCCCGATCAGGCGGCGGGTCGCCCCCACCCCGGCGTGCTGGGTCAATGGGGCAGGGTCGCCACGTAGCCGTGAGAGCGTCCTGAGCTATCCCAATACTGGCCGCCCGCCTCGGTGCCGTTGCGTTGATCCCGTACAGCGCGCTGCCCAGGTTCGGGCCGATTGCCTCGAGCGGGTCGTTGAGCGCGACGAACTGCCAGTTGTTCAGCAGCCACCCTGAGATTTCGTTGGTTCCGCTCAGGGTCCAGCCGCTGATGACCCCGTCGCTCGTAATGCCGTAGGGGATCGTGCCCTGGTTGGCCCGCGTCCCCGCTCCGCGGGCGTCGAAGTCGAAGAAACTGCCATGGGAGTCGATGACGCCGTGGTAGACACCGGCGTCGTCGACGTAGGTGCCGGCAATCACTCCGGAGGTGTTGATGGAGACGAGCACCGTGCCGGCCCCGGATGCGGTCCCGGCGGCGGGGATGTCGATGGTCGTGAAGCCCGCGCGGCGCGTGTAGACGAATACGTGCGCGAGATTCTGGGCGTCCACGTAGAAGCCAACGATCACTCCGTGATTGACGCCCTCCGGGAACGTGCCGTAGCCCGCGCCTGTCGCCGCCAATGGATCGTTGAGCGGCTGGAAGGTGCCATCGGAGGAGCGGATCAGCCGTCGTCGGTGCCGGCGCCATCGACGTAGGTGCCGACCGCAACTCCGCGGTTGTTCATGCCATCCAGTGACGTCACGCCCGACGTGCCGGGATAGTCGACCGTGACCAGCCGGTGCCCGTGCTGGATAAAGCCGTGGCTCAGGGCACCCTTGTCCTTGTAGTAGTTCCCGCCCACCACGCCGGAGTCAGTGACCGTCACCACCTGCGTGCCGTATGCGCCGGCCACATCGACGGTCCGGAACGTCACCCCGGGCGCTTGCGGAAGTGCCGGCGCCGCGGTTGCCCCTGGTGTGACCGGTGCCGGGTTCTGGCTCGCCCCAGGCAGCGGCGGCCCGAAGCGAGGCTGGAGCGATGGAGCCGCGCGTGCCTGCGCCGCGGCGGCAAGCGCAGCTCCCGCCACTACCGCGATCGATGCGATCCGACGGCCAACAATCATGTGCCTTCCCCTCCCGACGCCATGTTCGGCGGGAAACTCAGCGCCGCTGGCGCAACGCTACCGCCTGATGCCACCGGTGGGGCGTCGATGACATCAGCCGCTGCGTCTGGTCTTTGTCGGAGGGCCTGGACTGACGAGACCGGTCTCGTAGGCAAAGATGGCCGCTCGGACCCGGTCGCGAACACCGAGCTTCATCAGGATGCGGGTGACGTGCGTCCTGAGCTGGTCTCGCCGATGATCAGCTCGGCGGCAATCTCACCATTTGTTTTGCCGGCTGCGAGCAGCCGGAGCACGTCGAGCTCACCCCGCGCGAGAGCTCATCGAGCTCAGTGCAGCGGCTGAGGAGGCGCGAGGATCATCCGGAAGCCGTCACGGATCAGCTTCGGTCATCGGCGATCAAGGCGCGCACGCTCACGCGGGTGCTCCTTGCATGCCGCGCGGCATCCGGGTGACGAGCCGGATCGTCAGGTAATCCCTCGCTCAGTGCGACCACGTACACCTGTCGCGGCCCGGCTTGATGTTGACGAGTGGCACCATTGATCGGGTGGTCTCTCCCCAAACGCTGAGCCTGGCCGACCGCCGTATCGTGGCCGGCTGGGCGGCGCAGCGCGCGGAACGTGTGCTCTCGGTGTTTGAGCTGGCCGCCCCGGAAGACGCCCCCGCAGATCTCTTGCCCGGACGCACGCGTTTGCCCGAGGCGACCTCGACGTCTCCGGGGAGATTCGGCGTCGCTTCGTCGGTGGTGAAGCCGCGCGCGAGGTAGGGGATCCCGCGCGGCCGCTGCAGCCAAGGCGGCTGGACAGGCGGCGGGAGTGGCCCATATAGGGGCGGGACAGGCTCTGGGTGCCGCGGCATATGCCGCCAAGGCCGCCGGTCTCAAGCCAAGCTGAACGAAGGCACCCGACTCGCTTGAGCTGATCTGACAAGGATGGAATCAGGTCAGAACCAGATCCACGAGCCTGGTGGCATCGGCCGGGTCCAAGGGCTCGCTGGTCATGAGGCGCCGGTAGAAGATCGCCCCGAGGAGTGCGCTGGTCGCCAACTCGGGGTCGACGCGCTTCGTGATCTGGCCTTCTCGGATGCCGCCGTTGATGAGGTTGACGAGTGCTCGGCGGCGCTCGGCGGAGTAGCGGTGATGGAACTCGCGCACGCGCGGGTCCCGTTCGGCGCCCTCGATGAGTGCGGGAATGCAGCGCGAGAATGTCGAGTCGACGACCACCTCGGCGACGTGGCCGAGCAGCACCGCGACCGCCTCACGGACAGGCAGATCACCGAGATCGGGAACCATCCGTTCGTGGAACGTCTCGAACGCGTCAGCGATCAGCGCCAGCTTGTCGGGCCAATGACGGTAGATCGTCGACTTCCCCACGCCGGCCCGAGTCGCGATGGACTCAATCGTGACGCGCCCATACCCGACATCTGCCAGCTCCCCGACCGCCGCAGTGAGGATCACGCGCCGGGAGCGCTCGACGCGAGGGTCGGATTCGCGCCCAGCACCCGCGCTCATCGCGGCGCTCCGTCAGCCGTACAAGCGCTGACAGATATGAAACGTTGACGTATCGCTGCGAAACGCATACGTTCTACAGTAAACCAACGCGAGGAGACGACATGGCTAAAGTCAGCGTCCGCTACATCGTCGACGACGTCGACGCGGCGATCGACTTCTACTGCACAGCGCTCGGCTTCCACGAGGTCATGCACCCCGCGCCCAGCTTCGCGATGCTTTCCCACGGGGACCTGCGACTCGTGCTCAGCGCGCCCGGCGGCGGCCCGGGCGGCGGCCAGGCCATGCCAGACGGCACCCAGCCGCAGCCGGGAGGCTGGAATCGCTTTCAGCTCGAAGTCGACGACATCGACGAAACCGTTGCGCGTCTGCGCAAGCGGGGCGCACGATTTCGCAACGAGATCATCACGGGCGTGGGAGGCAGGCAAACCCTCCTCGAAGACCCGTCCGGCAACCCCATAGAGCTCTTTCAGCCCACGCTCCAAGAGGCGAAGCTCTCAGACACCGCGTGATGTCGAAAGCAAGCCGCAAGCGGCCACCGACCGTCGCCGTTGAGATTCGCGAGAAGGAGGGCGGCCCACGAGAAGATCGTCGGAAGCGGCGCGTAAGGTTCAGGCGCTCATCCCGCGCCCGGTGACCGGCTCGAGGAGACCGCAGCCGGCATCACCGCCGCCGCCAGAGCGGCGAGCACCGCGAAGGCGCCCCACCATCCGATTCCTGTCGCGGTCAGCACACCGATCAGGACCGCGCCGGTTGCGGTCCCGGCGTCGAAGGCGCCGTTCCATACCGCGCTGGCAACCGGCCGCTCGCGCGCGATGGTGCGCGCGAACGAGTACACCAGGGTGAGGCATTGCACCGCCCCATAACCGAGCCCGAGAACCGCGCAGGCTGCCAGCACGACCCAGTTGGAGTGGCCACTCAGGCCAGCTGCAAGCGCGAGCAGACCAGCGATGGCCAGTACGCACGCGCCGGGCAAAAGCCACGTTCCTCTTGGCTGGTCGACCTGCTTTCCGGCCTGCCACCGAGCCAGTGCGGTGGCGATTGCGAACATCAGAAGACTGACGGTTGCCAACAGCTCCGAGCGGACGATCGGCAAGATCGTGATCACCGCGCCGGCGGCGATCGTGATGGGGTAGAGCACGGAGGCGGGCAGCAGAGAGCGAGTGATCGCCCGCCGGGTGGAGCTCGTCGGCGTCACCTGAGTCGGATCGGGCGCCGCTCGCCGCCAACCGCCGCCCCAGGCCAGCGTCGCGCCGACAACAGGGAAAGCGGCGATGGACCCGACGAGCCAGAAGCCGGGTGTGTGCAGCAGCAGCACGCCCAGCGGAACCATGATGACGTTGGGAATCGCCGCAGCCAGCCCGTACAGCCCAGCCGCCTCGCCCTCGCGGCCGGGCGGCGCGACCTCGCTGGCCATATACGCCCCCGCGACCGTGAACACGGCGAACCCCATGCCCCGCAGCACGCATATCGAGTACAACCCAGCGCCCGAACTCACCCAGATCAGCAGCGGCGCCGGAAGCCCAAGTGCGACGAGGCCGATGCTCACCGTCGCGGGCGTGGAGAGGCGGCGCAGCAGCGCGGGCACGACGGGCTGAAACAGGACGGTGGCGACGAGCGTCACACTCGTCGTCGCGCCGGCCGCGGCGGCGGAGTTGCCGGCCGACGCCAAGTGGGCCGGCAGCGACGAGAGCGTCACGCCGAAACCTGAAAACCCCGCCGCAGCCATCAGCATCATGCGCGCGCACGGCCATTGCAACGCCAGCGAGCGACGGCCGTTGGGTCCGAGCATCCGCGGCAAGGTAGACGAAGTGCCCATCTCGACCCCGCCACACTCGGTTCGCCGACCACGACAAGGAGCTCTTTGGCCCGGGCGGCGCGATCGGCCCGGCAGAATGGCGGGGGGATGGCCTGCGAGTGGTTGCTTGTCGATGGATCGAGCCTGATCTTTCGCGCCTACTACGGCGCGCTGGCGAGCGCGCGCACCACCGGGAACCGCGGGAACGCGATATCGGGCTTCCTGGACAGGCTGGCGCGGCTGCTCCTCGACCGCCGGCCGCGGCGGCTGGTGATCGCCGAGGACTGGGCATGGCGACCCCAGTGGCGGGTCGCCCTCATCGCCGGCTACAAGGCCCACCGAGTCGCAGAGCCGGTTCCACCCGGCCTGGTCGACGACCTTCCCGTGATCCCCCGCCTACTCGAATACATCGGCATCGACCTCGTCGGCGTGGCCGACCATGAGGCCGAGGACGTAATCGCCACCTTGACCAGACTCGCCCAGGGGAGTGTGGAGATCGCCAGCGGTGACCGAGACCTGTTCGCGCTCGTGCACGATCCCCGCGTCAGCGTCCTGTACCCGGAGCGATCCGGCCTCGCCGTCATCGACGAAGCCGAGATCACGCGCCGCTACCAGATCCCCGGCCGCCGCTACGCCGACTTCGCGGTCCTGCGCGGCGACCCCTCCGACGGCCTTCCCGGCCTCAAGGGCGTCGGCGCCGTGACCGCGGCCGCGATGATCCGACGCCACGGCGACATCGCAGGCGTGCTCCAGCAGCGCACCCTGCGCCCGGCCGACCGCCAATACCTCGAGGCCGCGATCACCGTCGTGCAGCCAGTCGACGATCTCCCCGTCGCGCTCCCACCCGGCCGTCGCGGTGCGTACCCGACCGACGCGCCCGCCCTCTGGGCGCTCGCGGCACGTCACGACGCGGAAAAATCGGTAGAACGGCTGCTCGACGCGCTCGGCAGACTGACCTCCCAGCACCCCTGACGACGGGGCACCTTGCCGCCACCGGCGAGATTAGGTGCCCGGCGAACGGCAGCGGGCGCTCGCGGCAACCGATCACCAGCGCTGCTGGCACGCCGCCGAGGGCTGCGTATGCAGCCGCATGGTCGGGCGACGGCGCGAATGTGTTGATCGCGCCGCGAGTCGAATCGGCTGAAGCGCCGAGTCCCCCTGCTTGCGAGCGTCCGCCTCGACCCTGAAAGCGCGCGGCCGGACGCCAGGTGTGGTCGATGCTCAGACCCCTCGTCTGAATATCGCCCACGGTTGTAGGGGTCTCCGCTTCGGTGCGGAAAGCACGTGCCAGCAGGGCAGAACCGGATGTGCGGAGTGAGCCTCGCATCCCCGCCAGGTCGCTCTTCGGTTCACTCATCGCAGATCATCCAAACGCCTCGCCCGCTCTTGACGTGGGTACGGTGGGCGCGGCCGCGCTGGGAGGGATCGACTTTGGTTGATGCGATCCCCGTCTCGGGGTGCAGATGAGATCGACCTCTCGCCGTAGCCGGGGCTGACGGCATCGTCGATGCTGCGGCGATGATCAAGCCAGAGAACCTCCCACAGCGCGACCACGACGACGAACCACCATCTGCGACATCTACTTCTGGTGGGCCTTCACGCTCTGCTGAGAACGACTGCGGCATCACTACCCGCTCCGCACGATCAAGACTCGACACGGGGGACACGGCACAGGACGGCCACGGGCGGGCCGCCCCAATGGCGACCGCCCCGGCCTCGGCGGCAACGATCCACACCGACAAAGCGGGGCGCCGTTTCCTCGGCGGGCAGGCCGGGCGGCCTGCGGTCCTGCTGGGGCTGTGGGCGGGCTGGTATGCGGCGTACCGCTTCTATTACGCGTTCGGCGGCCAGATCGGCATGGTCGGCCGGCCCGCGCCCGCTGCGCACTTCCGTGACGACAACCTGGTCGGTGCGATCATCATCCTGACCGCCGGACTGCTCCCCTTGGCCGCCGGGTGGGGCTGGCGCCATCCGACCGTCCGATGGCTGGTCAAAACCGTCGGCTGGGTAGCGACCGTGGGCAGCTGCATGCATGCCCTGACGCTTGAGATCCTCCGCATCCTGAGCCTCACCGGGCTGCATCCAATTCACTACCCACCTGGACTATGGGTGTCGATCGACCACCACCAGGCCGACCTGCAGGACGCGTTGTTCAACGAGCCATGGTTCTTCATCACAGGCGTGCTCTGTGCCCGCCTCGCGCTCACCGCGGTGAAGCCGGCGTCCCGGCCCCGTTGGGAGCGATCCGCGGCCGTCGCGACCGTGCTCTCACTCGTCGTTGGCGTGCTGAGCGGGCTCGGTGCGATCCCGATGCTCAGAGTCGGATGACCCGGCGCGGCCCGGCGCCATCTTGCCGAGGCACACGTCGGTTGTCGTATCAGGACACGTGACCGCGCCTGCTGGCGTGTGTTGCTCGCCCGGGCTGACCCTCTTCCCGCCCGAGCGCGATCGCATCCCCGTCGGCTTGCTTGATGCGTAGCGACTCCTCCGCGAGCAAAGGGATCGTCCGAATGCCACGGCGTCGATGATCCCCTTCGCCGCTACAGCGCTCACGCGGTGGCGGCGGTTGCCCGCCGGTGTTATGCAACGGCGGACCACAGAGTGCGCCGATTCTCGTGGCGTGCGAGAAGGAGGTGAGCGACTGGACGAAGGAGCGCTGTGTGCGGTTGGCGAGATCTCACGCGGCGGGACCCGGCGGTCGGGGATCGTGGTGTCGGCGGTAGCGTCCGGCGTATGTCTGTCGGGTTCACGCCGTCTCACCGTGGAGGGGATGGTTCGCCGCTGGTATGTCTGCACGGGTTCATGGACACGTGGCGGGCCTGGGAGCTTGTGCTGCCGACGCTTGAGCGCGAGCACGACGTGCTTGCACCGACGCTGCCCAGCCATGCAGGAGGCCCACCGATCGACGGATCGGTCACTACAGACACATTTGTCGATGCTGTGGAGCGCTTGATGGACGCGGCGGGTCTGGAGCTTGCGCACCTGGTCGGCAATTCGCTCGGAGGCTACGTCGCGCTTCAGCTCGCCGCGCGTGGTCGGGCAGCAAGCGTCGTGGCCTTCGCGCCGGCGGGCGGGTGGGCGCCCGGGGACAGGTCTTACGAGGATCTGCTGAGTGCGCAACGGGAGCTACAGGTCCAGGTCAAGGCAGCGGCGCCGCACGCGGAGGAGTTCGTTGCCACGCTGCAGGGTCGGCGCCGTGCGACGCAGCTGATCACGACCAACTTCGAGCACATCCCAGCCGACCTGCTCGCGCATCAGATGCTCGGAATCGCTAACTGCGCGGCGGCTGCACCACTGATCGAGACCGCTCTGAGCGAGGGGTGGATGCTCGACGCGGAGAGGATCACCTGCCCGATGCGGATCGTGTGGGGCACTGCCGACAAACTCCTGCCCTGGCCCCAAGCCGCCGCCCGCTACCGCAAAGAACTACCCCAAGCCGACTGGGTCCTACTCGACGGGATCGGGCACTGCCCTCAGCTCGATGTTCCGATCGACGCCGCACACCTGATCCTCGGGTTCACCTGGTAGCGGACCCTGCTCACCCGCGCCGCTGGGCAGTAGCGCTGGCGAGGAAGCGGGCGTCAGGCGCTGCGAGGGTCCGCACGTCGTTCTCGCCAGATGCAACTCGCTGTTCTGGCGCTCCCTTGTCAGGCATCAACGTAGGCACAGCCCCTCGCAGCCGGCTCGGGCCGAAGCTCCGCATGACCGCAACGCGCGAAAAGGACTCACGCGCACCGCCGAGGTCGACGAGTACAGCGGCGGGACCGAGGTCGGCCGAGACCTCAGTTCGTCGCCGAGCGATGGCGCAGAAGTATCGCGGCGGTCGACAAAGCAGGAGTCCGGGCCGGGCCCGGTTACTCCCAACCTCACTGGAGCAGGTGCCTGAAGCCGCCGGGCATTCAGCGCAAAAACGCCGCTCACCGGGTAGTACCTGTTCGTGCACGGACGCGCCCAGTTGATCGCTCGGGCCTTGCTTCCGATCTTGCCGGCGCTCGGGTTCGCGGTTGTCCTTCCGGGCGGCGGTTACGTGCTCCTTGCGCTCGTCCAGCGCAGCTGGTGGAAGCCGGGGGTCGTCATCGTTTCCGGTGTAGTCGTCGGCACCTTGCGACTCGGGTGAGGCGATGGCGCCGTCCTGCGCCCACCAATCGGCGGCGTGACGCTGGCGCAGCGGGACTTGCGCTGGTACTGGTTCCAATCGGAGCCGCCGGTTCGGCGCTCCTGATCATCGCGCCCTGGGGCACCAAGGACACGACCCTCTACCTATTCGGCGGCGCAGCGGCGATCGCTGTCCTTTGTGGCTTTGTCGGGCTGCTTGGCGGCGCCGTTCAGCAGCTCATCCGCTCCCACCACCGCGCTCCTGACACGGCACCTCCCGACGCGTAACCGTGCATGCCATTGGTGTGCGGCAACTCGGCCTTTGGTCGTACCTGACGAGCGTCTGTCTCGCGTGCGCGCGCACGCCGGCACCTGTCCGACAGTGGGCGATCTTCCGACCAGCTGTCTGAGAATTGACCACATCCCAGACGGGACGCTCGCTTCCCGCGCCGATCCGGACGCTCGCAACCACGGCCGCCGCTCCTACCGCGGCCGGGATGCGGGCGCGTGCTTCTGAGAAGCAGGCTTCAGTCATCTCGATCACGGATCATCGCGACCGCGGTTCCCACAGCCCCGCCGGCTCCAGCATCGGCCCTCGCCGGGGCCCCGTTTGAAGATGCGCGAGGCCCAGGTTCGCGGAGACGGGCGATGCCGACGACTCGGTCCTCGAGGGCCCGATCATCCCTCCCACTGATCGGGACACTGAACCGTTTCGACCCGCTCGAGGGTCAAACCGGTCAGTTGAGAACCGAACATGATGAGGAGCGAAACATGGCTCAGACCGAGAAGGCGATCCTCGCGGGTGGCTGCTTCTGGGGCGTCCAGGACCTGGTCCGCAAGCTCGACGGCGTGACCTCCACGCGGGTGGGGTACACCGGCGGCGATGTGCCCAACGCGACCTACCGGCGCCACGGAACGCACGCCGAGGCGATCGAGATCACGTTTGACCCCGACCGGATCTCGTACCGCGACCTGCTGGAGTTCTTCTTCCAGATCCACGACCCCACGACGCTGAACCGTCAGGGCAACGACCGCGGCACCAGTTATCGCTCGGCGATCTTCTACCTCGACGACGCGCAGCGCCGGGTCGCCGAGGACACGATCGCCGATGTCGACGCGTCTGGTTTGTGGCCCGCGAAGGTCGTCACCGAGGTGGCGGCCGCGGGGCCGTTCTGGGAGGCCGAGCCCGAGCACCAGGACTATCTGCAGCGCTACCCCCACGGATACACCTGCCACTACGTGCGCCCCGGCTGGAAGCTGCCGCGACGCGCACCGCAGGCCGCCTGATCGCATCTGCGCTCACGTCTGCCCGCGGCTCCTGGCCGCGGGCAGCGATTGCACCTGATTCATGCCGCCGGTGGGGCTCGAACCCACGACCCGAGGATTAAAAGTCCCCTGCTCTACCAGCTGAGCTACAGCGGCCTGGGGTTCATGATCGCGCACTCTGGGCGTGTTCTGAGGCCAGGTGGCCGAGAAAGCGCTCAGAGTGCAGCCGCCCACAGAGCCGAGCGCTGGCGGAACCGCTGGTGCACTGGTACGCTCGGCGCCGTGAGCACGCGCGCGCACGCCATCCGCAGCACCGTTGCCGGCAGCGCCTGCGCGTTCTTCGTCATTACCACCTAGATCCCAGCTCGATCAACAACGAGCTGTGGATCGGATCGGCCCCGTCGGGTCGAGCTGGTGGTCTGATACCGCTCGGGACCGTGGGGCCAGGAGAACGCCCATGACCCCAGCAGTCGTCCCTCCCCCACCGACATCGACGCATACCGCTTTGCACCTCGAGCTGGAGCTCGAACGCGACAGCGAGACGGCGCTGCTCCGGGTCGTCTCCACGCTGCACCGCCGTCGCTGCCGGGTGCTGCACGCGACCTTCCACGGCGACGCCGGGACCTGCGACCAGCTCGACCTCCACGTGGAGGCGCCGGAACCGTATGCGCCCCGAGTCGAGCACTGGCTGCGAGGACTCGTGGATGTTCGCCGCGCCATCACCGTCGCATCTGATTGAGTGCGCGCATGACCGAGCTCGCCGACCTGCCCGCCACCGAACTCCGAACGCTCTACGCCGCCGGCGACACGCGCCCGAGCGAAGTGATCGATGCGGTCCTGGCGCGGCTCGAGTCGTGGGAGCCGCGTCTCTGCGCGTTCACCCAGGTGATGGCCGAGGCGGCGCGGGAGGAGGCACGCCGCTCCGACGGACGTCACGCACGCCGCGAGCCGCTGGGCGTGCTCGACGGGATCCCGGTCTCCATCAAGGAGAACATCGCGACCGCCGGTGACCCGTACCGGATGGGAACCGCGGCGACGCTGCCGACCGTGTCAGACGCCGATGCTCCGGCCGCGGCACGGCTGAAGGAGGCCGGCGCGGTCATCTTCGGCAAGACGACGATGCCGGACTTCGGGATGATGACCTCCGGGGTCTCGAGCCTGCATCCGACGACGCGGAATCCGTGGAACCCCGACTGGAATCCGGGCGGGTCGAGTGCGGGTGCGGGCGCGGCGGCCGGTGCCGGGATCGGCCCGATCCACCTCGGGACCGACATCGGGGGCTCGGTCCGGCTGCCCGCCGGGTGGTGCGGGGTCGCCGGACTGAAGCCGAGCTTCGGCCGGATCCCGGTGTCACCTCCGTACTACGGCCGCTGCATCGGGCCGCTCGCCCGCCGGGTCGAGGACCTGGCGCTCGCGATGTCCGTCGTGACACTTCCCGACGATCGCGACCATATGAGCCTTCCCTACGCGTCGCTGAGGTGGACCGAGATCACCGCCGCGCCGCTCGACGGCGTCCGGATCGGACTCTGCACCGACGCCGGCGGCGGCATCCCACCCGAGCCCGAGGTCCGCGAGGCGGTCGAGGCCGCGGCGCGCGCGCTCGAGGCCGCAGGCGCGACCATCGAGCGCGTTCCCACCCTGATCGACGAGGCCCTGCTCGAGGGCCTGGATCGCTTCTGGCGGACGCGGAGCTACCTCGACATGAAGGCGCTCGGTCCGGACGCCGCTGCGCGGGCGCTCCCGTACATCCGAGACTGGGCCGCGCCCGCCGAGCACTACAGCGCCGAAGATGTATTCACCGCGTTCAGCGCGATGGACGGGATGTCGATCGCGATCGGACGCGCGTTCGGCGAGCTCGATTTCCTGCTCACCCTGGTCGCTCCGATTCCCACCTACGCCGCTGAGGAGCCGGGGCCGATCGGACCCGAGCAGGGGCTCGCCCATATCGGCTTCACCGCGCCGTTCAACATGTCGGGCCACCCGGCGATCAGCGTGCCCTGGACGGTGTGCGAGGACGGGCGGCCGATTCCCATCCAGCTCGTCGGGCGCCGGCATCGTGACCCGGAGGTGCTGGCGCTGGCGCTCGCCTGCGAGCAGCTGCGGCCGAGCCAGCCCGAGTGGCCGAGCTGACGCCACCCCCTGCGGACGGGTGGCGAGCGGATCGGAGAGCGAGGAGGTATTTGGGGTGCCCTCCGATCCGCAGTCGCACCTGCTCCGCACCGTGATGCGGCGGGGAGAAGTTCAGGGCGTGGCGGCGCGCTCCCGGAGGACATGTGCCACCGCGCGCTCGACCGCGTCGGCCGCCTCCTGTGTCGTCGCCCGGCCGCCGAGATCGGGGGTGCGGCCCTCCTCGGAGGCCAGCACCTCGACCACCGCGGCTTCGAGCGTGTCGGCGGCCGCGCCGAGGCCGACGTCGCGCAGCAGCATCGCGCTCGATAACACGCACGCCATCGGGTTGGCGATGCCCCGGCCCGCGATGTCGGGCGCGGACCCATGCACGGGCTCGAACATGCCAGGCCCGCCGCCGTTGGGCGAGATGTTCGCGCTGGGCGCCATCCCGAGCCCACCGGCAATCGGTGCGCCGGCGTCGGAGAGGATGTCGCCGAACAGGTTGCTGCAGACGAGCACCCCGAGCGAGGCGGGTCGCTCGATCAGTCGTGCGGCCATCGCGTCGACATAGCTCTTCTCGACGGGGACTGCGGGGAACTCGGCCGCGCCGAGCTCGAAGACGACCTCGTCCCACAGGGCGTAGCCGAAGCGCGAGACGTTCGACTTGGTCACCAGCGTGAGCGTCTGATCGCGCGCGCGCGCGAGCGCGAACGCGTACCGGGCGACGCGGGTGATCGCGCGCCGGGTGTGGACCGCCACGTCCGTGGCGATCTCATCGGGAGAGCCCTGGTGAACGCGCCCACCGATGCCCGAGTACTCGCCCTCGGTGTTCTCCCGAACGACCACGAAGTCGGCGTGGGGCGAGTTGCGGATGGGCGAGGGCACACCCGGCCAGGCCCGGATCGGCCGCAGGTTGACAAAGAGATCCAGCGCCTTGCGGATCGGCAGCACCAGCGTCCAGACCGAGTCCGAGGGAGACAGCTCCGGATGTCCGACGGCGCCGAGCAGAATCGCGTCGTGGCGACGTAGCTGCTCCGGCCCGTCGGGCGGCATCGCGTGGCCTGTGCGCAGCAGCCGATCGCCGCCCCAGTCGAGCTCGGTGATCTCGACGGTGGCGCCGTGACCCTCCGCCGCCGCCACCAGCGAGGGCAGGGTGGCATGGACGACCTCAGGGCCGATCCCGTCGCCTCCGATCGTCGCGATCCGCAGGCTCGGGCTCCCGGCCGCGGTCACAGCGCCACGCACACGTTCTTGATCTGCGTGTAGGACTCGAGCGCCTCAAGGCCCTTGCCCCGTCCGTATCCGCTCTGCTTCATCCCGCCGAACGGCAGCTCGATGCCGCCCGCGACGCCAAAGCCGTTGACGTAGATCTGCCCGGCGGAGATCTCGGCGGCCACCCGGTGGCCGCGGCTGATGTCCCGGGTCCAGATCCCGGTGACCAGGCCGTAGGGCGTCGCGTTGGCGAGCTCGACGGCACGCCGCTCACCCTCGAAGGTGGTGACGCTCAGCACCGGACCGAACACCTCCTCCTCGAAGATCTCCTGGCCACGGGTGACGCCGGTCACCACCGTCGGCTCCAGATACCAGCCGTTCTCCAGGCCCGCCGGGGCACCGCCGCCGAGGGCGAGCACGGCGCCCGCCTGGAGCGCCCTCGCGAGCATCCCGCGCGCCCGCTCGAGCTGGCGCTCGGAGACGAGTGGACCGAGATCGGGATCCTCACTCCCGGGGCCGATCCGGATCTCGCGCATCTCAGCGATCACCCGGTCGAGCAGCGCGGCCGCGGCCGACTCCTCGACCAGGAGCCGCGATCCGGCCGAGCAGCTCTGGCCGGCGTTCTGCAGAAGGCTCTTCACGATCACCGGCGCCGCGCGGTCGAGATCGGCGTCGGCGAACACGACGTTCGGGGACTTCCCGCCGAGCTCGAGCTGCACCGGCACGAGCCGCTCGGCGCACGCCCCGGCGACGATCCGGCCGACCGCCGCGGAGCCGACGAACGTGACGAAGTCGACGCACGGATCGGCGACGAGCGCTTGGCCGACCGCGCCGTGCCCGGTGACCACCCCGAGCGCACCGACGGGCAGACCGCACTCCAGTGCGATCTCGGCAATCCGCAGAGGCGTCACCGATCCGAGCTCGGACGGCTTGACCACGACGGTGTTGCCGGCCGCAAGCGCGGGCGCCGCACAGCGGGCGAGCACCTGCATCGGATAGTTCCAGGGGATGATCTGCCCGCATACCCCCCAGGGCTCTCTCACCGTGTAGTCGAGGAACCCCGGGCCGAGCGGGATCGAGGTGCCGCGGATCTTGTCCGCGGCACCGGAGTAGAAGTCGAAGTAGTCGACGGTCACCTTGACGTCGGCGCGCGCCTGCGCGAGCGGCTTACCGGTGTCGCGGGACTCGAGCGCGGCGAGCTCCTCGGCCTCCGCCTCGATGCCGCGCGCGAGCGCCCGCAGCGCCGCGACGCGAGTGGCCGGCCGCCGCCATTCCGGGTCGCGCAGGGCAACCCGTGCGCTCCGGACCGCAGCCGCCACCTCCTCGGGCGTGTGCTCGCGGATCTCCGCGAACGGCTCGCGGGTCGAGGGGTCGATCGCGGGGAAGCTGGGCGACATGGCGGCACTCACAGGTCACGCCCTCCGTCGACGTTCATCACGAGTCCGGTCACGTTGCTCGCCTCGTCGCTGGCCAGGTAGACGGCGGCGGCGGCGACGTCGTCAGGCTGGATCGCGTTGCCGAGCGGCATGCCGGCCCGCATCGCGCGCAGGGCCTCGTCCTCGTCATCGGCGAACGCGAACTCCTTGAGCATCGGCGTCTGCGCGGGCCCCGGGTTGATGATGTTCACCCGGGTGTGGTCGGCTGCCAGCTCGACCGCGAGCCCGCGAGCGAGGCCGACAACCCCGCTCTTGGAGGCGACGTAGGCGGCCATCCCCGGCCGGGGACGCCGGGCGGCCATCGACCCGGTGACGATGATCGAGCCGCCGCCCCCTTCCCGCATCACCGGCGCGACGGCCTGCGCGCACAGGAAGAAGCCCTTCAGGTTCACGTCGATGATCCGGTCCCACTCGGCGGCGGTGATCTCGGCCAGCGGCTTGACCGACTCGGCGATCCCCGCATTGCTGAACAGGACATCGAGGGCGCCGAACCGCTCGACCGCCGCCCGCACCATCGCGGCGACGGCCGCCTCGTCGGAGACGTCCACCTCCCACGGGGCGGCATCCGGCCCGAGCGCCGCGCAGATCTGCTCCGCGTGGGAGCGATCGATGTCGGCGACGAGCACGCGTGCGCCCTCGGCGACGAAACGGCGAGCGCTGCCCGCGCCGATTCCGCTTCCCGCTCCGGTGATGATCGCCACCTTGCCCTCGAGCCGGCGGCCCGTCCGTGGCGCGATCGCTGATTCAGCCTGATGCATCTGTTCCCGCCTCTGATGTCGGTTGTGTGTCGGATGGCGTGGTCGTGCGCAGCCGGATCCCGCCGAGCGTCTGACCGGTGCTCGACAGCCACACGCCGAGCAGGATCACCACGCCATAGACGATCTCAAGGTCGGCCGGCTTCAGGTGGAAGAGCGGCAGCAGCGCGCTGAGGACGGTCAGGGTGAGGGCGCCGGCGACGGTGCCCCAGTAGGTGCCGCGGCCGCCGAGGATCGAGGCGCCGCCGACCACCACCGCAGCGATTGAGGTGAACAGGTATGGGGCGCCGATGTCCAGGTAGGTGGTGCCGACGTAGCCCGCGAGCACAATGCCCCCGAACGCCGACGCCGCGCCGGAGATGGCGTAGGTGATCAGGCGGACCCGATCGATCCGGATGCCGGACAGGCTCGCCGCGACCTCGTTCTCGCCGGTCGCGTGAACGCGACGCCCGAACGCGGTGCGGCTGATCAGCACCCCGCAGGCGAGCGCGACCGCCAGCCACACGATCGCGATCACCGGGACCGGCCCGGCCCGGTTGCTTGCGAGCTCGACGGCGATCGAAGGCACGGTGTCGCCGCTGCTCGACAGCTGCCCGACCCCGAGCAGGTAGGCCTGGATCAACCCGCCCATGGCGAGTGTCATCACGATCGGCGGGACGCGCAGCCGGGTCACCCCGATCCCGTTGAGGATGCCGATCCCGACGCCGATCGCGATCACGACCACCACACCGAGCCCAGCGGGCGTGCCGGACGCCGACAGCCGGGACAGCTCGACCCCGCCGAACGCCATCAGCCACGGAACCGACAGGTCGAGACCGCCGGCCAGGATCACCAGCGTCTGGCCGAGCGCCGCAAAGCCGACGAAGCTCGCGAACACGAGCATCTGGCGGATCGAGCTGCCGGAGGCGAATCCCGATGAGTGGATGACCCCGACGATGAACAGCACGGCGGTGAGCCCGTAGGCCATGACCGTGCTCTGGCGCTCGGCCAGCCAGTCGGCGACCCGATTCATGCGCGCCTCCTCGTGGCCGCAGCGCTCAGCAGCGTGCGGGCGATGACCAGCGCGAGGAGCAGCGCCGAGGCCGCCGCCACCGACACCCACGTCGCGAGGTTCTCCGCGCCGACGATGTCGTTGATCAGGGTCAGCGACATCGCCGCCATCATCGTCATCCCCACCCCACCCTCGCCGCCGCGCAGGCTGGTGCCGCCGATCACAACGGCGGCAACGCTGGTGAGGATGTACGGGTCGCCGCCGGTCGGAGTGCCGCTGGCATTCGCGCCGGCGGCGTAGATCCCAGCGAGCGCGGCGCACAGGCCCGCGATCATGTAGACGGCGAGCTTGACCGTGCGCACCGGCGTGCCATTGAGCCGGGCCCGCTCCTGATCGGCGCCGACCGCATACATGCGGACCCCGAAGCGTGTCGCCCGCAGGGCGCGCCACACGACGAAGATCGCGACGAGGATGACGATCGAGCTCGGGATCCCCGCCACCTGGTCGACGAGCAGGTTGCTGAGGAACGGCGGCGGCGAGCCGCCGTCGGTCGGCAGGATGGTGAGCGCGATCCCGTTGAAGATCGTCCAGGTGCCGAGCGTCGCGATGAACGGCTGGAAGCCGAGGCGCACGACGAGCAACCCGTTGAGCGCGCCCATCGCCAGGCCGAGACCAAGCGCAACGAGCAGCAGCCACTGATGCGCTCCGCCATGCATGCCAACCCACTGGACGGTGACCGCGTTGGCGACAACGTACATGCCGCCCACCGACAGGTCGATGCCGCCGACGAGCACGACGAACGTCTGTGCGACCGCGAGCAGGACGAGCGGCAGCGCGGTCTCGATCAGCAGTCCGATCTGGACCAGGTTGCCGAGCGCGGGCTGGATGCTGAGATCGGCGATGATCAGCGCGACCAGGATCAGCGCGGTGACCAGATTGGTCCAGGACCAGCTGCGCCGCAGCGAGACGGAGAGCGGCCGGGCGCGGGGCGGCGTGGCGGTGGTCATGCGGCGACCACCTTCGAATCGCGGCCCTGGCCGACGGCGAGGCGCAGGATCGCGTCCTCGCTCAGCTCCGCCTGATCGATGTGGCCGACCACCCGGCCCTCGGCGAGGACGGCAACCCGATGGCACATGTGGACCAGCTCGGAGAGGTCGCTGGAGTAGAAGAGGATCGCGGTCCCCCCGCGGGCCAGCTCGGTCATCAGCGTGAAGATGCTCGCCTTGGTGCCGACGTCGACGCCGCGCGTGCAGTCGTGCAGCAGCAGCACCGCCGGCCGGTTGAGGATCGCCTTGGCAAGCACGACCTTCTGCTGGTTGCCGCCGCTCATCGTGCTCACGCGCGACCCGAGCCGCTCCGGGTCGACGCCGACCGTCTGCGCGGCACCGCGGGCGGCCGTGTCCTCTCGACGGCGGTCGAGCAGGCCTCCGCGTACGAACTCGCCAAGCGTCGCCGCGGTGATGTTGTGACGCACGCTCTGGGCGAGGAACAGGCCCTCGCGCTGGCGATCCTCGGGCACGTAGGCGACCCCCTGCCGGAGCGCCTGAGCCGGAGAGCGCGGCTGGTAGACGCCTCCGCCGAGGCTCACCTCACCGCTCGTCCACGGGCTCGCGCCCGCCAGCACCCGCAGGACCTCGCGCTGGCCTTGGCCCTGCAGGCCACCGACGCCGAGGATCTCGCCCCGATGGGCGACCAGATCGACCGGACCGGGCAGCCCCGGCGCCGCCAGCGCGGTGACGCGGATCGCCTCCTCCTGGCCGTGGGCCGGCCGCTCGGGATACAGGCGCTCGACGCGCCGGCCGAGCATCGCCGCGATCAGCGCGTCGTCGTCGATCTCGCCGGCGGCGGCGCTCACCACGTCGACCCCGGCCCGCAGGACGGTGATCCGATCGGCGAACTCGCGCACCTCGGCGAGGCGGTGGGTGACGAGCAGCACGACGGCGCCGGCGCGGGCCGCCCGGCGGCCCTGGTCGAGCACCCAGCGGCTGTCGGTGCTCGAGAGCGCCGAGGTCGCCTCGTCGAGGATCAGCACCTGGGGTTCGTCCCGCAGCGCCTTGACCACCTCCAGCAGCTGGCGGTCACCGAGACCGAGCTCGGCGACCGGAGCGTCGGGATCGATCCGCCCGAGCTCGAAGCGCTCGAGCAGCGCCCGCGCCGCCCGCCGGCGCTCACGGGCCCGGACGATCCCCAACACGGTCCGCTCGCGCCCGTACATCAGGTTCTCCGCGACAGTCATCTGCGGGATCGTCGACAGCTCCTGGAACACCATCCGGACCCCCGCGCGTGAGGCGTCGCGAGGGCCGGCGAGCGTCACCTGCACTCCGTCGAGCACCACCTGGCCAGCGTCGGCGGGCACGACGCCGGCCAGGATCCGCATCAGCGTGGACTTGCCCGCCCCGTTCTCGCCGAGCACCGCGTGCACGTCGCCGCGCGCCGCCTGCAGCGCGACGCCCTCCAGCACGCGCACCGCGCCGAAGCGCTTGTACATCTCGGCGACCGTCAGGCCGGGCGGCGTGCTCACTTCCCGAGCACCTCCGCCGATGTGAGGTGCCAGCTGCCGTAGGTGATCGGGGTGATCAGCGCCGGCGAGCCACTCGGGTAGTAGTTGGATCCGGGCGTGAGTGGCTCCAGCTTCTGGACATGGGTGAACTTGATGTCACCCTGCTTGGTGACGAAGTTCGTGTTGTAGTACCCCTCCGACTTGGGGAACCTACCCTGCTTGGAGAGGATGCTGACGATGTGCTGGATCGCCACTCCGCTCACGTAAGCGGGAGCACCGAAGAAGAAGCACGGCAGCTTGTCCTTTGCGCACTGCTGCTCGTTGCCATTGACGTCCAGGCAGGTCATCGGCACGAGCTTGCGCCCGGCGCGCTGCAGTGCCTTGATGTCACTGCTGCAGTACCCACCGCTGAGGATGCCCGCGATGTTCGAGTTCTGGGCGAGGTCCTGGGAGACTCCCTGCAGCTCCGGCCCCGGCGCGTACTCGCTGGAGAACGTGCCGACCACCTTGATGCCGGGGTACTTCTGGGCGAGCACCTGCTTCCAGACCTTCAGGAAGGTCGTGGAGATCGCGATGCCCGGCAGCCCGGTGTCCATCAGGATGTTGCCGTGGCCGTGCAGCTCGGTGCCCATCCAGTTGGCCATGTCCTCGGCCTCTGACTGGTAGTCCTCGGGCAGCTTGTAGGCGCACGGCGCGGTCACCGTCTGATCGAACGAGTACACGGTGATGCCGGCGCTGCACGCCTGCTGGATCGTCGGGTTGAGCGCCGTCGGCGAGGCGGCGTCGACCATGATCGCGTTGGGCTTCTGACGGATGATCGTCTGCAGCGACTGGATCTGCGCGGCCGGCGTCGCCTGGCTGTTGCGGATCTGCAGGTTGACCTTGTCGCGGTACTGCGACTCCCCCGCGATCAGCTTGGCGTCGTTCTCCATCTGCGGTCGCCACTCGTTGCCCATGTAGTTGTTGGACAGATAGATCGTGAACTTGTGGGCCGATCCGCCCCCGCCGGATCCGCCACCACCGCTGCTGCTGCCGCCGCACGCGGCGATCGTCAGGCTCGCGACGGCCATCGTCGCCAGCCCTATGCCTCTCCTCAACATCCTGCTCTCCTTGGTTGGTTGATCTCCGCCGTGGTGACCTCCTCAAGCCCCACACAACGGCGACCTTCCAGCTCGTCAGTCCAGCTCGAAGTCCTGCCAGGCGTCACCCGCCTCGGGAATCACCTCGACCCACAAGGCGGTCACGCAGCTCGGGCACACGTACTGCCGGGCAACGAGGCCTTCCGGCAGCTGCACCAGCGGTCCGAGGTCGGCCGCCTGCAACGCGACCGTGCCGGTGAGGGCCCTCCAGTCCGCGGCGACCACCCCGAGCGGCTCCTCGCAATGGGCGCAGACCGCGACGGCGCCGCCGTCCGCGCCCGGCGTGAACCGGAGGCTCTCGCCCCAGCGTTCGGCGGAGATCGCCATCGGGAGCCCTCCGGCGCCGCCCGGCGGGGTCATCGCCGCGCGGCGAGCGGCTCGGATCTCCTCGCGGCGGGCGGCCGTCGCCTCACCGTCGACCTCCCCGTCGTTCAGAACGACGCCGTAGATCTGCGTGGCGACGTCCTCAGAGACGGCCCCGGTTCCGAGGTCGGCGGCGACCGCGGCGGGCTCGCGCAGGATCGGATCCCCGTATCCCCCGCCGTTCTGCAACCGGACGTTGAAGATCTCGCCGGGCTTGATGATCAGCCCGGAGTTGACCCCGGGCAGCTCCTCGTAGTCACCGTCGACCGCATCGAGGCGCTCGATCGTGCGTCCACGGCCGAGGTCGCCGAGGGCGTCGCTGCCGCGCACGATCTCAAACCGCGCGCACGAGCCGGGCAGGCCTCCGAAGATCCCCGTCCGGTTCGGCAGCTTGGTGCCGTGGGTCGCCATCACCCCGGACACCTCGTCGGTGTCGATCGGCGTCATCGCGAACTCGATGCCGTTGCCGCCGCGGTGCCGGCCCGCCCCACCGGAGTTCGGCACCTCGCGCCTCCAGAGGTACAGCAGCGGCTGGCCGACCTCCTGCTGCTCGACGTCCTGGGTGCCGCCGCCGAGGATCACCATCGCTCCGCCCGAGTCGACTCCGTCGCGGTCGCTGAACGCCGGGCCTCCCCACAGCAGCGAGTCCAGGTACATGGCCGCGAACGGCTCGCCGTACTGGTTGAGGCCGCCGAACTGCGCGAGCTGCCACGAGCCGTCACCCGGCCCGAAGGCCAGGCCCGCGTAGCGTTCGGAGAAGGACACCATCTTCGAGATGCAGCCCGCCGCGGCATTCATCGCCACCCAGTTGGCGCCGGCGGCGCCGCCGCTCACCGGCATCGGGGAGATGGCGGTCACGCACCGCCCGTCCTCGGCGACGACCTCAACGGGTCGCATGAGCCCGTGGTTCCACGGCACCTCGGAGCCGAACAGGCAGAGCATCAGCGTCGCCACCGCCCCGACCGTCCCCGCGCGGGTTGCCATGCCGTACCCGGCGGAGTGGGGATCGGAGTCGTTGTAGTCGAAGATCAGCCGGTCGTCGACCTTGGTCATCTTGCAGTTGATCGCGAGCAGTTCGCTGTCGGGGGAGCCGGGGGCGGTGGGACGGTCGAGGTAGGAGGTGTGCTCGAAGCGGCCGTTCGGCAGGCTGCGCAGGATGTCGCGCAGCGCCGTCTCGGAGGCGTCGATCGACTGCCCCATGACGCCGGCCACCGTCTCTGCGCCGTAGCGGTCACACAGCTCGTGCAGCCGCTCGCCGGCCACCTTCAGGCCCGCCAGGAAGGCGGTCATGTCGTTGGCAACCGTGAACGGGAGCCGCGAGTTGTCGGTGATGATGTTCCACAGCTCCTGGTTGAGCTTCCCCTCCCGGACGATCCGGCCGGGCGGGATCCGCAGCCCCTCCTGGAACGTGTCGGTCGCGGTCGGGCACCACGAGCCGGCGTCCATCCCGCCGAGGTCGACCTGGTGCGCCATGCAGCCGATCCAGGCGACGAATCGGCCGTCGTGGAAGAACGGCGCGCAGAACTGCACGTCGTTCTGATGCTCGGCGGCGATGTACGGGTCGTTGATGATGAAGACGTCGCCGTCGGCGATGTCGTCGAACCGCTCCAGGAACGTGCGGATCGCCATCGAGCCGGTGTAGACGGGCACCAGCAGGTAGACGCCGATGACCGCCATCTCGCCCTCGCTCGTGTACAGCCCGAAGTTGTAATCGGTGGCGTGCACGACGGGCGAGCCCGACACGTGGATCATCGTGGCCGACCCCTCTTGGTTGATCGACCACAGCTTGTGCCGGATCACCTCGAAGGTGACCGGATCGACCTTGCTCGGGGCGTCGATGCTCATTGACACTCTCCTCAGTCCTCGCGCGTGATCACGACGTTGCCGAAGTCGTCGACGACCGCCGATTGGTCGCGGCCGACGACGATCGTCGTGTCGGGCATCTCGATGATCGACAGGCCGGACAGCTCAAGGCCCGGCCGCACGGAGTCGTCGCCGACGACGCGCGCGTCGTGCCATTCCCCGTCCTGGAACACGCGGCGCGTGCTCGTGGGTCTGTGCCCGCCCGACGTCGCTCCGCCGAGCGGCTGCAACTGCGGCCGGTCGTTCTCGACCGTCGAGACCACCCGGAAGGTGGTGAGCTCGACGCCGGCGGCGGAGAAGGCGGAGCCCTCTCCGAACCGCGCCTCGTAGGTCTCGATGAAGCGCCCGACCAGCGCGCGGACCGCGTCGTCGTCAAGCGGGCCTTCGGGGACGGACACGCTCAGCACGTGGATCTGGAAGCGGAAGCGCATCTCGACGAAACGGGCGCTCGTCACCCGGGTGAGGTCGGCGCCCGCCTGGCTCAGCCGCTGCCGGGTGCGCTCGGTGAGCCGGTCGAAGCGGTCGTTGATCTCGTGCGCCGGCAGCGCGGCGGCGTAGTCCTCGGTGCCCGGCGGGCTGATGATCGGATCCGAGATCTCCTCGGCGACGGTGAGGTCGGAGGAGGCGATGCCGAACGCGGAATGGACCGACGCGGTGAGCGGGATGACGATCTCCTCGGTGCGCAGTTCCGCGCCATAGGAGAAGGCGTGGCTCGGGCCGGCGCCGCCGTAGGCGTAGACGACGAAATCGCTGGGGTCGTAGCCTTGCTCGATCGTTGCCGCGCGAATCAGGTCGGCCATGCGGGCGTCGATGATCGTCTTGATCCCCTCGGCCGCCTCCTCGACCTCGAGCCCGAGCGGACCGGCGACGTGTGTGCGGATCGCCTGGCGCGCCGCGTCGACATCGAGCGCGAGCCGGCCGGCGAGGAAGTTGTCGGGGTTGATGTAGCCGAGCACCAGATCGGCGTCGGCGACCGTCGGCTGCTCACCGCCGCGCCCGTAGCAGGCCGGCCCGGGGACGGCGCCTGCGCTCTCCGGGCCGACGCTCAGCAACCCGTGCTGCACGCTTGCGATCGACCCCGAGCCGGCGCCCACCGTGCGCACCGAGACCGACGGAAGCGCCAGCTCGTGGCGCCCGACCCAGGTGGAGTTCGCGATGTGGGCGGAGCCGCCGAGCACGAGACCGACCTCGAAGCTCGTGCCGCCCATATCGGTGGCGATGATGTTCCGGTTGCCGCGCAGCGCACCGAGGTGCTGGCAGGCGACGATGCCGCCGACCGGGCCGGACATCACGGTCGAGGCCGCCTCATGATCGATCTCGCTCACGCGCGCGAGCCCGCCGTTTGACTGCATGAGCAGCGGCTCACCGGCGAGACCCTGATCACGCAGCGTGGTCCCGAGGCTGCGCACCGCGCGGCGCAGCACGGGCCGGAGGCTGGCGTTGATCGACGTGGTGACGGTGCGCTGGTACTCACCCAGGCGGGGAAGCAGGCGGCTGGAGAGCGTGTACAGCGTGCCGGGGAGGAGCTGTTCGATCAGCTCGCCGATGCGACGCTCATGCGTGTCGTTCTTGAACGACCACAACAGCGAGACTGCGATCACCTCGGCACCGGCCTCCTTCAGCTCCTGAATGGCGCGCCGGGCATCGTCCTCGTCGAGCGGCTGAACCACGCGGCCGCGATAGTCGACACGCTCGCAGACCTCGCGGGTGAGCCGCTTGGGAACGACCAGTTCCTGCTTGACCATCGAGCGGAAGTTCTTGACCTCGTCCTCATCCAGTCCAAGCGACTTGAACCCGCGCATGATCGAGAGCGTGTCCCCGAAGCCCCGGGTCTGCAGCAGCCCGACCGGCGCGGTCTTCTTCTCGAGCATCGCGTTGGTGGCGACGGTCGTGCCGTGCGCGAACATCGACACCCGTCCGAGCAGCTCGCCGAGCTCGGTCCGGCTCTCCTCGGCGGCCAGGCGCAGCGTCGCGATCACCCCGGCGGCCGGGTCATCGGGGACGGTCGAGGCCTTGTAGCGGCGAACAGTGCCGTCGGCCTGGATCGTGACTGTGTCGGTGAACGTGCCCCCGATGTCACTGGCGACCAGCAGATCCCCGCCGGTCGTGCCTGCTGCCTGATCAGCCATGAGCCTCCGCTTTCTGCGATTCGTGTCTGGCCATTCGCTCGATGGTCGTTCGGATATGGCCGCGCGCTCGCTCCTCGGCGGCGTCGGCGTCGCCGGCGGCGATCGCGGCGGCGATCTCGCGGTGCTGGTCGACAGCCGTCCGAGCGGCCTCGAACTTGAGAAAGGCAAAAGGGGTGAAGACCTGCGAGGTCATCCGGACGATCGGAGCCTCGGCCAGCACGTACTCATTCGCCGCGACCTCCATGATCCGCGTGTGGAAGGCGACGTTCGTGCGGGTGTACTCACGAGCGTCCCACGGCTCAAGCGCGCTCTCCTGATGCTCGATCAGCGCCGAGATCCCGGCGCGCGCATCCCGGTCCGCGCACTCCGCGGCCAGGCGCGCGGCCAGCCCGTCGACCACCTCGCGCAGCCGGTAGGCCGCGAGGAACCGGGGCAGGTCGGCCATCACCACACGCACGCCGCGACCGGGCTCGTTGACGACCAGTCCCTCGCTCTCCAGGACGCGCAGCGCCTCCCGCAGCGGCGTGCGGCTGACCTGAAGATCCTCGGCAAGCTCCTCTTGGCGCAGCTTGGCCCCGGGGGCGTAGCCCCCGGCATAGATCCTCTCTCGCAGCTCGGCCGCAACCTCGTCGACCAGCCTGACGCGGCTGCGCCAGACGACCTTCCCGTCCATGACCTCTCCTTGCATCCCGGGTTTTGTATCCAGGATGCGAGCAGCGTATCAGGATCCGTTCTCCCAGTCACCCGTCGCGTGCAACTCGTCCACAGATCCGGTCCAGACCCCATTCCGCTGCTCCCACAGACGCGGGAGAGTGGGCGCATCAACCAGAAGTCCGCGGCCCGCACGCCGCGGGCACCGACCCAAGGAGGTCGACAGCGATGCTCTACAAGACGATCCTCTGCGCGACCGACGGACACGAACATTCCGAGCGCGCGATGCGACGCGCGGCGGTGATCGCCCGGGAGACCGGCGCCGACCTGCACGTGGTGAATGTCGAGGAGATGGAACCGGCGCCGATGCGGATCGGCCGTGAGTACATCGCGGCCGGGCGGGCCGAGACCCGTGAGCGGGTGAGAAAGCAGATCACCGCCGCGGTTGCGGACGCCCGGCTCACTGTCAGCCCGCACTACCTGGTCAACTACAGCGGATCGGTGGCCGCCCAGATCGCCGGTCTCGCCGAGCGGATCGACGCCGATCTGATCGTGGTCGGCTCGCACGGCCGTGGAGTGCTCACCGGTGCACTTGCGGGCAGCGTCTCACAGCGGCTCCCGCACGAGACGTGCCGGCCGGTGCTCGTGCTCGCCGGCACCGGCCCAGGTGCTCGCCGACCGTCGCGGCAGCGGATGCGGCAGGCCCTCCACGTGTGACCGTGGGATCGCGCTCCGAAAGCGAGGACACTTCGGCGATGGCCACCGGCGCCGCGCCCGAGGTGCTGAGGACGATCCGTTGCCTGATCGTCGACGACCATCCCGCGATCCGGGTCGGCCTGCGCGAGCTGCTTTCCGCGGAGGCTGACCTGGAGGTCGCGGCCGCATGCGAGTCGGCCGAGGAGGCACTCGAGTTCGCCGAGCATGCCGCCCCCCCGCTCCAGGTCGCGATCGTCGACTACCAGCTCGGCGGCCATTCGGGCCTGTGGCTGTCCCGCCGGCTGCGCGCGCTCCCCGAGCCACCGCGCGTGCTCGTCTACTCGGCGTTCAGCGACCACCTCCTCGCTGCGGCCGCCGTCGTCGCCGAGGCGAGCGCGGTCGTGAGCAAGGCCGCGCTGCCCGACGAGCTCGCCGCCGCGATCCGGATACTCGCCCGCGGCGAGCACCCGCCGCTCAGCGTGCCACCGGCCCTGGCGGAGTCGATGGGCCGCCGACTGGACGCGGTCGAACAGGCGATCTTCGGCCTGATGGCCTCCGGCGTCGATCCCGGCGAGGTCGCGGAGACCCTCCGGCTGGAGCGACGCGAGCTCGACGCCCGGCTCGGCGGGATGCTCCGCTCGCTCGAGCAACCCGCACGCGCGCGGCAGGCCGGGACGTGAGCGAGATCCCGGCCCGCCTGCGCCCGGACCGGCCCGCCCGCGCCGACGCGCTCGCGCGCACCCGGACGGGCGCACGACGCTACGTGCCGCTCGTGTATCGGGTCGCCGGAATCAACGCCGGGCTGCTGATCGCGGTCGTGCTCGTCACGCTGGTCGTGCTCGACCCCCACAAGCTGTCGCGGGTCGCACTCGACGAGGCGATCGTGCTCGCGGCCGCGCTGACGCTCGTCGGCGTCGGCAACCTGATCGTCCTGCGGCGCGTCATGGGGCCGCTGTCGGAGCTGACCGAGCTGGCGCGGACCGTCGACCTCACCCGACCCGGGACCCGGATGCCGGACGCCACTCGCAACTCCGAGGCCGGGGAGCTCGCCCTGACCTTCAACGAGATGCTGACCCGATTGGAGGAGGAACGTCGCGAGGCGACCGGCAGGGTGCTCGCCGGTCAGGAGGCCGAGCGGCTGCGGATCGCGCAGGAGCTTCATGACCAGATCGGTCAGGAGCTCACCGCGGTGCTCCTGTGGCTGGCGCGCGCCCGCGGCGAGGCGGCCGACCCTGCGCTCGCCGAGCGGATCGAAGGCGTGCAGGATGCGGTGCGCTCCAGCCTGGAGAGCGTGCGCCGCATCGCGATCGAGCTGCGGCCCGAAGCGCTCGACGAGCTCGGGCTGGTGAGCGCCATCGCGGTGCTGGGGGAGCGGTTCGCCGAGCGTTCGGGGCTCTCGATCTCCCAGCACATCGACGATCCGCTGCCGCCGCTCGATCCAAGTACCGAGCTCGTCGTGTTCCGGGTCGCCCAGGAGGCACTCACCAACGTCGCCCGGCACTCGGGCTCCTCGCGCGCGTCGCTGACGCTCAGTCACGACGCGGGCGAGCTGATCCTCGAGGTGACCGACGAGGGCGAGGGCATCGGAGCCGGCCAGCCGCCGGGAAGCGGGATGAAGGGGATGCGCGAGCGCGCGACCCTCGTCGGCGGGACGCTCGAGATCGGTCCTGGGCCTGGCCAGGACGGGCGAGGCTGCACGGTCCGGCTGCGGCTCGCCGCCAACCCGCCGGTCGAGTCATGACCCCACTCACCACCCGGATCCTGCTCGCCGACGATCACGCCGTCGTGCGGCGCGGCCTGCGCCTGGTGCTCGACGCCGAGCCGGATCTCGTGGTCGTCGCCGAGGTCGGCGATGGCGCGGCGGCGGTGACCCGCGGCCTGGAGCCGGATATCGACCTCGCGATCGTCGATATCTCGATGCCACGCATGACGGGCCTGCAGGCGGTCGCGGAGCTCTCGCGTCGCCGGCCGGAGCTGCGCACGCTGCTGCTCTCGATGCACGACAACGAGCGCTATCTCGCCGAGGCGCTCAAGGCAGGCGCCTCGGGCTACGTGCTGAAGTCGGTCGCCGACCGCGACCTCGTGGAGGCCTGCCGGGCGGCGATGCGGGGCGAGCCCTTCATCTACCCGGCGGATGAGACGCCGCTCATCCGTGAGCTGCTGCGTGGCGCCCGTGACGGCGAGGTCCCCGACAGCCCACTCACCCCGCGCGAACAGGAGGTGCTCAAGCTGATCGCCGAGAGCCACTCCAACAAGCTGATCGCGCAGGAGCTCGTCATCTCCGAGAAGACCGTCGAGCGCCATCGCGCGAACATCCTGGAGAAGCTCGGGATGCACGACCGCGTCGAACTCGTTCGCTATGCGATCCGCAGTGGGCTGATCGAAGCCTGACCCAGACGCAGATGGGGCCGCGACCCCATTCCCGCGCAGCGCCCCGGCGCGGATGCTGCTGGCATGCACACCAGTACCCTCCTCGTCGCCGCCGTGCTCGGAGCCGGCGCCGTTCTGCGACGACGCCATCTGACCACCCCGGTGAAGGTCCTCGCGGTTCTCGGCGTGGCGGCGCTCGCCGCGTCGGGGTCGGGACTGGTCGAGCTCCCGAGCGCCGAGCAGATCGTGCGCTCCTCGACGGGGGCGCTCGGCGCGCTGACGTACGTCGTCGTGGGCGCGTTCGCGCTCGCGGAGACGGGCGCGTTCGTCGGGCTGGTGGCGCCCGGTGAGATCGTCGTGGTGCTCGGCGGTGTCAGCGCCGGGCACGGGACGATCTCCCTGCCGGCGCTGATCGGGGTGGTGTGGGGGTGCGCGCTCACCGGCGACCTCATCTCCTACACGCTGGGGCGGCGTTTTGGCCGCTCGCTGCTGCTCGCCCACGGCACCGGGCTCGGCGTCACCGAGGCACGGGTCGCCCAGGTCGAGCGCGTCCTCTCCACGCACACCGTGAAGACGCTCGTGCTCGGACGGTTCGTCGGGATCGTGCGACCACTGTTGCCGTTCCTGGCCGGCACGACGCACGTCCCCGCTCGGCGATTCATCCCGACCACGGCGTTCGCCGCGGGTGTGTGGTCGGCCACGTTCTGCTGCCTCGGATTCGTCTTCTGGAGCTCGCTCGGTGAGCTGGTCACGGTGGTGGAGCGCGGCTCGCTCGCACTCGGGGCCGCGGTCGTCGTCGCGGCGCTCGTCGTCCTCGTCCGGCGGCGTCTGCGCAGCGGCACCAGCATGACCAACTCGACCGCCGCGCTCGGCACCCGCCTGCGCACCTGGGCGCTCGTCGCCGGCCTCACCGGCCTGCTGATCGCCTGCGGTGCGTTGATCGGCGGCTCGCTGTTGTGGATCTTCGTGATCGCAGCGGTCGCCATGAACGTTGTCGGCTACTTCTTCTCCGACCGGATCGCGCTGCGTGCGGCGCGGGCCCGGCCGCTCGAGCCCGCTGAGGCGCCTGAGCTGCACGGGATGGTGCGTGAGCTCGCGTCGCTCGCCGAGGTGCCGGTGCCAAGCCTGCACCTGATCCCGGGTGCGCAGCCAAACGCGTTCGCCACCGGCCGCAACCCCGCCCACGCGGCGGTCGCGGTCACCGAGGGCCTGCTGAACACGCTCCCCGCCGACCAGGTGCGCGCGGTACTGGCGCACGAGTTCGGGCACATCCGCAACCACGACATCCTCGTCTCGTCGGTGGCGGCGATGGTCGCGGGGGCGATCTCCGCGATCGCCTCGATCCTGCAGCTGTCGTTCCTGTTCGGCTCCTCCGACGAGGAGGGCGAGAACCCGATCGCCGCGCTCGCGCTGATGCTGATCGCGCCGATCGGGGCGACGCTGCTGCAGCTGGCCGTCTCGCGGCAGCGCGAGTACCTGGCCGACGCCACGGCCGCGCGGATGCTCGGGACCGGCCGGCCGCTCGCCGAGGCGCTACACACCATCACCGCCGATGAGCGCTCGACGCTCCCGGTCAACCCGGCCACCGCCCCCATGTACATCGTCAACCCCTTGCGCGCGCAGGGCCTGTCCGGCCTGTTCGCCACCCACCCGCCGGTCCAGGATCGGATCGCGCGACTGCTCAGCTACCAGGGGGTGCGACCGGCCGAGCCCCGGCGCGCCGCCCTCGCTGCCTGAGCGTCCGGGGGCGGTGGAGGTCGCCACGGGTCAGCCCGTGGCGACCTCCACCCGGAAGGTCGCGCGATCGTTGTACAGACCCCAGATGACCTCGGCCAGCTTCGCCGGATCCTTCTCGGGGTGGCCCTCCTCGATCGAGCCGCCGATCACGAGCTGGGCGACGTGGATGCCTTCCTCGCCGAGCACCTCGTGGAGCAGCTGCGCGTAGGCGGTCTCGCCGGCGAACGCGATACTCGTCCCGGCGAGATGCGCACGCGGGACGAGTGCAGTGCCGCCATTGACGAACAGGATCGTCCCGCGGTTGTCGCGCAGGGAGCGCATCCCGGGGATCACCTGGTGGGCGGCCGCGACCGGTCCGTAGATCGAGAATTCGATCGGCCCGACCAGGTCGGCCGGGGTGGTCTCCAGCACGGGACGCATGAAGTCCTTCTGGGGCAGCGGGCTGTACTGGAGCACCTCGATCGGACCGAGCGCCTCGGTGACCCGTTCGAGCGTGCGCGCCAGGCCCGCCGGGTCACGGACGTCGGCGGCGAAGCCCTGGGCCTGCAAGCCCTCGCCGACGAGCTGCGCGGCAAGCCCATCGGCCCTGTCCTGGCTGCGGGAGATGAGGCCGATCGAGAACCCCTCGGCTCCGAAGCGGCGAGCGACTGCGGCGCCGAGCCCGGGGCCCGCGCCGACGATGGCGATCGTGGTCATGCACCGATCCTCCCCGGCACGCGGTCCATCAAACCGGAGGCCGCCGGGGCACCCGGACCGGCCGCCGCGTCAGCGGCTCACGCCTCGCTGCCGGGTGCGAGCGCCGTCGCCTCGACCTCGACCGACATGCGCGGGTCGATGAGCGCCGACACCTCGACCATCGTGAACAATGGCCGGACCTCGCCGAGCGCCTCGTTGAACGCGCGGCCGATCTCGTCGTAGCGGGTGATGTCGGTGACGTACGCCCGGATCGAGACGACGTCCTCCGGCATCGCTCCGAGCCGGCTGAACTCGTGGAGGATCCTGCGCAGGCACTCCGCCATCTGCTCGTACGGGGTCTCGCCGACGATCCCGCCGAGCGGGCCGACGGCGGTCGTCCCGCCGAGATGGACCAGCCCACCGACGATGACGGCTCGGCTGTAGCCGTACTGCTCCTCCCACGGGGAGGGTGGATCGCCTCCGATGCGCTGCATATGGCGGCCAACGGTACCGAGCGCCGCTGGTACTACGTTCGGCGTTGCTACTTGACACGTATTACGCGACACGTAATATCGGTGGCCGATATGACCTCACCTGCACCATCGCTCGAGCGAACCCCGCTGCGTCACGCGCGGCGGATCGTCGCCGGCGCACTCGCGGTCGGCTTCCTGTTCGAGGTCGCGAACCTGATCGGCACTCAGGACAAGACGATCTTTGCGGTGACGCCGTGGCAGGACGACCCGTATCACGCGGTCCTGCTCGCGGCGCTGTTCACGGTGGCCATGCTGTCGGCCGCGCTCGGGGCGCGGATGCTCGTCTGGTCGGCGGCCGGCGCGGGGGACCGCGCGCGTCAGATGCTGCGCGGCGCCGGCGTGCTCGTCGGGGTGATCACGATCGCGGCCGGCTTTCAGTGGGCAGCGGTCGCCTCTGGCCGGCACGCCCGGACGTGGGATACGGCGACCGCACTCCAGATCGCCGGATCGAGCGTCGTCACGGTGGCGGCGGTGGCCGTGGCTGTCGCACTCGTGACCGCCCGGACCGCGGGTCCGGCGCAGTGGTCGACGGATTGGCTCGGGGACGCGGCGCTGCTGGTCGCGCGGGTCCCCTGGGTCGATGGGGCTGCGGTGATTGCGGACGGGGTGGCGTGGATCCGGCCGCGGGCGATCCGAGTGTTCGCGGGGGTCAGCGTGGTCGTCGCGCTGCCGATCGTCGCCGCTCAGGCGCTCGGAGAGCAGTGGACCGATCCGGTCCTGATCGTCTGGGCGCTGATCGTGCTCACGGCGACGATCTTCACGTTCTGCGTGATCGCCAACGCGCTCGCCGGCATCGTCTCGCGGCCGCCGCGCAGCCGCGCGCGCCGCAACGCCGAGTGGTCCCTGGTCGGCGGCTGCCTGGCGATCCAGGTCTCCGAGGCATTCCACGACCAGATCTGGCAGGCGCTCACCGGGCATCCGGCGGGAACGGTCGCGGCGCTTCTCGCGCTGACGGCCGGCTCTGGACTGATCGGGGCCGCAGCCTGCGCCGCGGTGACCGCTCTCAGTGGCGGAAGTGACGGCGCGAGGTGAAGACCATCGCCGCGCCCACCTTGTCGACCGCCTCGACCGTGAGGTGATCGCGGACCGAGCCGCCAGGATGGATGATCGCGGTCACGCCCGCGTTCAGCCCGATCTCGGCCGCGTCGGGGAAGGGGAAGAAGGCGTCTGAGGCCATCACCGTGCCGGCGACACGGTCGGCGGCCTTCTCGACCGCCATCCGCGAGGCGTCGACGCGACTCATCTGGCCCGCGCCGATGCCGACCGTCGCGAGGTCCTTCGAGATGACGATCGCGTTGGACTTGACGTGCTTGCAGACGCGCCAGGCGAACGCCAGCTCCTGCCACTCGGCCTCGGAGGGCCGGCGCTCGGAGACGACCTGCATGTCGGCACGGTCCTCGAGATCGAAGTCCCGGTCCTGGACCAGCAGCCCGCCCACGACCTGGCGGACCTGCGGTTCGATCATGTTCGGGATGCGCCGCTCGCGATCGTCGAGGATGCGGGTGTTCGGCTTCTCGGCGAGGATCTCGAGCGCGCCCTCGTCATATCCGCGCGCGAACACGACCTCGACGAACTGCTCGTTGAGCTTCGCCGCGAGCTTGGCGTCGACCGGACGGTTGAGGCAGATGATCCCGCCGAATGCCGACATCGGATCGCACGCGAACGCCTTCTCGTATGCCTCCTGCGCGGTCGCCCCGCACGCCACCCCGCACGGTGTGTTGTGCTTGATGATCACGCACGCGGGGATCTTGAACTCGGCGAGCAGCAGCCGGCCGGAGTCGAGGTCGAGCAGGTTGTTGAACGAGATCTCCTTGCCGCCCAGCTGGGAGACCATCGAGAGCACGTGGGTGCGCGCACCGACCTGTTCGTAGTAGGCGGCGCGCTGATGCGGGTTCTCGCCATAGGGCAGCTCGAGCACCTTCTCGAATGCGCGCACGAACAGCGACGGGAAGTCCTCGCGCTTCTCCTGAAACCACCGCGCGATCGCGGTGTCGTAGCGCGCGGTGTAGGCAAATGCCTCGGCCGCGAGCCACTCGCGCGTGCCGGGCGACAGGTGCAGATCGGTCTGGCGCAGCTCGTCGAGCACGGCGTCGTAGCTCTCAGGGCCGACGACCGGCGCCGCGAACGCGTGGTTCTTGGCCGCGGCGCGGATCATCGTCGGGCCGCCGATGTCGATGTTCTCGATCACCTCGGAGTCGAGTACGCCACGGCGCGCGGCGGTCCGCTCGAACGGATAGAGGTTGACGACGACGAGGTCGACGTACTCGACATCGTGCTCCTCGGCCTGGCGCGCGTGCTCGGGGTTGTCGCGGACCGCGAGCAGGCCGGCGTAGAGCTTGGGGTGCAGCGTCTTGACGCGGCCGTCCATGATCTCCGGGAACCCGGTCAGGTCATCGATCGCGCGGACCGGGATGCCGGCGTCGCTCAGCGCCGCGGCCGTCCCGCCGGTCGAGATGATCTCGATTCCGAGATCCGCGAGCCCGCGAGCGAAGTCCACGATGCCCGTCTTGTCCGAGACCGACAGCAGCGCGCGGGCGACCTTCGGGCCACTGGCCGCCTGGCCCGTTCCGTCCGTGTCCGCGGACGCGACCACATCCGCCTCGCCGCTCACCGTCCCGCTCGGATCGCTGCTCGCCTCCATCGCGTGGGCACTCTACCGGCTGACCCGTACGCGCCGTGGGTTGGCGGGGTCGAAGCTGACCGAGCCCTCCGCAATCCTCGCCACCGCCTCCACGAGCAGATCGTGCTCGATCGGATGCAGGTGCGCCAGTACCTCCTCGGCGCTCTGCGCCTCGGGCAGCTCCACCGCGCGCTGGAAGATGATCGGCCCGGTGTCGATGCCGGTGTCGACGAAATGCACCGTCACCCCGAACACCTTCGCCCCATAGTCGAGCGCCTTCTGGACAACGTACAGGCCGGGGAACGCCGGTAGCAGCGCAGGATGCACGTTGATCACGCGCTGCGGAAACGCGTCGAGGAACCCTGGGGTCACCAGCTGCGTATAGCCGGCGAGCACGACCAGCTCGGCCCGGTGGCCGTCGCCCAGCCAGTTGGCCATCGCCAGGTCCCGCGCTTCACGGCTGGGATATTGGGCGGCCGGGAAGACCTTCGTCGGGATCGAGGCGGCGTGGGCCCGCTCGAGCGCCGCGGCCTGCGGCTTGTCGGTGCCGAACGCGACGAGCTGATTGCCGTTGTGGCCGTGCGCCCGGTCGATCAGTGCCTGCAGATTGGAGCCGGCTCCGGAGGCGAGGACGGCGAAGCGCACACGTCGCACCGTAGCGGCTGGGGGGTCGTGGGTGCTTCGGGAGGCGGCAGCACGAGAGCCGCGGCCGCGCTGCCATACGCCGGCAACCCGAACCCGTCCCTCCAGGACGGTTTTCTCGGAACCTGCTGCAAAGGCCCGCGCGGCGACCGAGGCGAGCGGTAGCGTCGGTGAGCTCATGCATCGCGTCCTGTCCGCCTTCGCTCGCGCCGCCGCCGGCGACCCGCGCGCGCTCGAGGAGGCGCGGGAGGCGTGGGCGGAGCTGGCGACCGAGCAGCAGACGCTGCTGGCGTCGCTGGGGAAGCTGCTCGCGGCGGCCCACGAGCGGTCGGCGGCGCTGCCGGAGGTGCTCGATGCGCTGGCGGCGCGTGACCTGGACCGCGCGCGGCGCGAGTTCCGGGGCCTGGCCACCGAGGAGCGGGAGCTGATCGGCGCGATCGGGCGATACCTCGCCGACCGGGGCGAGCGGACGCTGCCGCTGCTCGGGGCATTCGACGGGGTCGGCGACGGCGGACCGATGCCTGCGGCGAGCCGGGCGGGCGACGCCGGGCCCGGGTGGGCGGGTGAGCCTATGCGCACCGGCCGGGTCGGGATCCGCACCGATCTGACCCCCGAGGACCTGCTCGCCAAGCTCGGGCTCAGCGAGTTCCGCCCGGCGCAGCGCGACGCCGTGCAGGCGGCGCTCGACGGTCGGGACACGCTCGTGGTGATGCCGACCGGCGGAGGCAAGAGCCTCTGCTACCAGCTGCCGGCGATCGCGTCGGAGTCACTCACCGTCGTGGTCAGCCCGCTGGTGGCGCTGATCGTCGACCAGCATCGACGGCTGCTCGACGCCGGTCAGCGATCGGTGATGCTCGCGGCGACCGTCGGCGAGCAGGCCAACCGGGAGGCGCTCTCGCAGATCCGCTCGGGCGAGGCGCAGATCGTGTTCTGCGCGCCGGAGCGGTTTGCGGCCGCGGGCTTCCGAGCGGCGCTGCAGAGCCGGGACATCGGGCTGTTCGTGGTCGACGAGGCGCACTGCGTGTCGGAGTGGGGCCATGATTTCCGGCCGGACTATCTGCGGCTCGGCCCGGTGATCGAGGCGCTCGGACGCCCGCCGGTGATGGCGTGCACGGCGACGGCGACGCCACGGGTCGCCGAGGAGATCGCGGCGCGGCTCGGGCTGCGAGACCCGCTCATCATCCGGCGCGGGTTCGATCGCCCGAACATCACATTCGACGTGGTCGCACTGGAGGGCGCGGGCGCCGTGGGCCGCAAGCGCGGCCACCTGCTCGCCGGCCTCGCCGACCCCGATCAGCGCCCGGCGATCGTCTACTGCGGCACGCGCAAGGACACCGAGGCGGTCGGTGAGTTGCTCTGCGAGCACGGGATACCGGCGGCGATCTACCACGCGGGGCTCGATGCCACGGTTCGCCATGGCGCGCAGGATGCGTTCATGCGCGGCGAGGTTGAGGTCGTCGTGGCCACGAACGCGTTCGGCCAGGGGATCGACAAGCAGGACATCCGCAGCGTCTGGCACTGGGCGCTGCCGACCTCGGTCGAGGCCTACTACCAGGAAGCGGGCCGCGCCGGCCGCGACGGAGAACCGGCGCGCGCGGTGCTGCTCGCGATGCGCGGCGACCTCGGCCGCCTGATCCAGTTCATCAAGCGCTCGCAGATCGACGGCAACGAGGTCCGCCGTGCCGTTGCCGGCCTGGGGGCGATCGCCGAGGACTCGATCGCGGAGATCGACCCGCGGCGCCAGGACGATCGCGAGCGGATCACGCTGGCGATCGCCGAGCGGGCCGGCGTCGCGTCGCTTGCTCCGGCCCCGGGCGGCCGGGTCGCCGTCCGGCTCACCGGCCAGTTCGACGGTGGCGCCGTCGACGAGGCCTGCCGACAGGCAACCGATCGCCGCTGGCGCGCCTATCAGGCACTGAAGGCGTTCGCCGAGGACGGCGCGACCTGCCGGCGCCGGCAGCTGCTCGCCCACTTCGGCGACCCCGAGGAGCCCGCCAAGCCGGTCCCGCCCGCCCGCTGCTGCGACGTCTGCGATCCCCAGGAGCTGCCCACCGTCGAACCGATCGGCACGCGTCGGCAGCAGCGCGCCGCCCCGGTGGCGGCAGGACCGCCGGTCGACGACGGTCAGCTCGCCGAGCTCAAGCGCTGGCGCCTGGAGCGCGCCGACGGGAAGCCTGCGTACACGGTCGCCACCAACGCGATGCTCGAGGAGTTACTGCGCCAGCGGCCTGCCGACCCCGACGAACTGCTCGCGATCCACGGCGTCGGCCCGGCGTTCGTCACCCGTCACGGCGACGAGGTGCTCGCGCTGCTCGCCGACCTCGCGGCCTGAGCGTCGCCCCACCGGCACGGGCCCCGGGTCTCCCCGAAACCCGCACCGGCAAGCCGGACGCCGCTAGATGACGTGGACCGTCCGCACACCATGGCGACGCGCCCACCTCGCAGCGTGTCTGCGCACGTAGGCAACCGAGTGACCGCTGCGGCTGGCCTGCACGTAGGCGACCCTCCCGTGGGCGGTGAGCCGGTTGTCTCCCCTGCCGCCGCTGAGGTGCGCTCTGCCGGTGCCCGCGATCAGCACATCGTTGCCGTTGCCACCGTTCAGCCGTGCGGGACCGTCGCCGGCCTTCAGATAGTCGTTGCCGGCGTTGCCCTGCAGGTCGACCTTGCCCTTCCCGGCAGTGACGCGGTCGTTGCCCTTGCCACCGAGCACGAGCCCCGGTCCGTTGCCGAGGGTGATGCGGTCCGTGCCGTTGGCGCCGAATGCGGTCACGAAGTTGTGGCGCTGGTTGACGATCACGTCGTTGCCGGCGCCACCGTTGACGCACGTCCGCTGACCGCCGATGACCGTGAGGTGGTCGTTGCCGCCGAGACCAAGCACCCGCATCCGCACCTTGCGTACCGTGATCCGATCGGCCCGCTTCGTGCCGACGACGACGAACTTCGGTCCTGCGCCGTTCAGACACGAGAGGTGCCTGCCGAACCTGCGTCGCGCGGCCGCCAGCGACATGACCCGCGCGCCGACGATCTCCTCAGAGCTCGCCGATGGGACCGCGATCGCGGTGCCGGTGACGACACACCCGCCAGAGCCCCAGGTCGCACCGCCCGGGCACGCCGAGCCACCCCCGCCGGTGCCGCCACCCCCGCCACCGGTGCCGCCACCTCCGCCTGCGGAGCCGGTCGAGATGCCGGCGCAGGCGCCGGAGGCCGCGCCCGCCGTGGCGGTTCCGATCACGATGTCGGCTCCGCCGCCGGCGGCGCCGAGGACGTCGACCTCCAGCAGCGTCTCGGTCGTGGAGACGCCGGAGGTCGTCCGCTGGTTGGCATTGATCGTCGCGACCCCGGGCAGGGTGAACGTCTGTGGCTGACCGGACAGCGGCTCGGTCGCGCCATTGATCGTGATCGCGTTCAGCGTCGAGCCGGCCGACGTCTGCAGGGCGTTGCTCACGCACCGGTCATCGACGGTTGCCGCCGACGGCCCGATCGAGACGGTGTCACCGCCGAGGCTGATCGTGGCCGCCCTGACGGTGGTTGTCGCGTGTGCCTCCGTGTAGAGGGTCGAACCGGAGAGCTGCGAGGTCGACAGGGTGGTCGTGGAGTGGACCGGGCCGAGCGCGACCTCGAACGCCGGATTGCTCGACGGCACACTCACGCCGTCGAGGGTTGCACTGTCGCTGGCGCATGGACTGAGCGACGGGTTGGCAGTCGTCGGCGCCAGCAGTGTCGTCCCCGCGACGCCGACATCAGCGGTGCTCGCCGAGCAGTCGAACGGGTTTCCGGCCTGGGCAGACGCGGTGCCGGTCACCACCAGCAGGCTGACGGTACTCAGTGCCGCCGCACAACTCAGGTTCCGTTTGAACATGGATCAGATCCTCCCTGTCCGCCGCCCCGGAGCTCTCTACATCCGTGGAGGTCAGAGTGCGGCGTCGTTGGTCGATGCACCGACGATTCCCCGTTCTGCACTCATCGCTCCGTTAAACAAGGTTTCGCGTGGTGACACGCGTCAAGGCGGCATAAACGCGCTGTTCGGGGGTCGTCCTTCCGTCTATGCACGGGATGAAGGCCGCCGGGCGTCGCAGTCTCCGCCAGGCGCCGCAGTCTTCGGCAGCCGTCGCAGTCTCCGCCAGGCGTCGCAGTCTTCGGCGCCCGGCTGCGCAGAAAACGTGCCATTGCCCCCGCTGATCGCGCCGGCGGTCACGTTCCGCGCGCTCATCGAGGAAAACGTGACATCGACCTCGCTCCAGCGGACGCGCGTTACGTTTTCGGGCGACGGCCAGGGTCAATGCCGTTCGCCACACACGGGCCGCGAAGGCGGGCGGGCAACGGACGCGCCGACCCGCCCGGCACCCGGCCGTGCGCGGCGCACCACTCGCCAGTCAAACGCGGGCGCACCGTCAGACCCCGGACGTCCCGTCCCGGCGCGAGCGTTATCGGGTGGCGCGCGATGCTCCGCGCACAGGCGCGAGAAACTACGCCCGCAGCAGCGGCAGCGCCTGCTCGAGCGCGTATTTGCCGCCGTGCTCCTCGGTCCCCTCGAGCGGATACTGCCCGGAGAAGCAGGCGTCGCAGTGGTTCGACCGATCCCCGCGGATCGCCTCGTAGACCCCCTCGAGCGAGAGGTAGTGCAGCGAGTCGGCACCGATCTCGTCGGCGACCTGCTCGACCGTGCGGCCGTGGGCGATCATCTCCTCGCGCGAGGACATGTCGATGCCGTAGTGGCAGGGATTGCGGATCGGCGGGGCGGAGATCCGCAGGTGGACCTCGGCGGCGCCGGCGTCCCGGAGCATCTGGACGATCTGACGGTCGGTGGTGCCACGTACGATCGAGTCGTCGACAACGATCACGCGCTTGCCGGCGACGACCTCGGGCACCGGGTTGAACTTCAGCCGCACGCCGAGCTTGCGCAGCTCCTGCCCGGGCTGGATGAACGTGCGTGCGACGTAGCGGTTCTTGATGAAGCCATCGTCCTGGGGCAACCCGGAGGCGCGCGCGAGTCCGCGGGCGGCGGCGTTGCCGGAGTCGGGCACGGGGATGACGACGTCGGCGTCGACCTTCGCCTCCTCCCAGAGCAGCTCGCCCATGCGCGCCCGGGCGACCTGCAGCGGCAGGCCCGCCATCCGCGAGTCCGGCCGCGCGAAGTAGATGTATTCGAACACGCAGAACGCGCGGCGGGCATCGCCGATGATGACCCGGGACTCGAGGCCCCGGTGCGACAGCGACACCACCTCGCCCGGCTGAACGTCGCGCACGAACTCGGCGCCGATCAGGTCGAATGCGCAGGTTTCGCTCGCCACGCAGTAGACGTCACGGTCGTTGGAGTCGCCCGAGGCGGGGATGCGGCCGATCGAGAGGGGGCGGATCCCGCTCGGATCACGGAACGCGACCACCTTCTCCCCGGTCATCACGACGGTGGAGAACGCGCCCTGCAGCCGCGGCAGGACGTCGGCGACCGCGTCCTCGATGTCGTCGGCGGGATGGGTCGCCAGCAGCGCGGCGATGATCTCGGAGTCGGAGGTCGAGCGGAACGGGACGTCGCGGCCGCGCAGCTCCGTGTGCAGCTCGACCGCGTTGATCAGGTTGCCGTTGTGGCCGAGGGCGAGGATGCGATGGTCGTCGCGCACGATCGGCTGGGTGTTCTCCCAGGCCGAGGCGCCGGTGGTCGAGTAGCGGACGTGGCCGATCGCGAGGTCGCCGGCGAGCGAGCGCAGGATGTGGTCGTCCTTGAAGACCTGGGAGACCAGGCCCTGATCGCGAATCGCGAGGATCGGCCCGCGCAGCGGCGCGGTCGCGATGCCGGCCGACTCCTGCCCCCGGTGCTGGAGCGCGAACAGCGCGAAATACGTCAAGCGCGCGACGTCGTGCCCGGGAGCGTAGATCCCGAACACACCGCATTCGTCACGGGGTCCGTCGCGATGGTCGAGAGTGGAGGTCACTCAGAGGTCTACCGCCTGACGGTAGCAACGGCCCCCGCCGGACCGGCCCGGTGCGGGGAAACTCCTGCACCGGGCCGGCCGGACAGTCGGGCGAGGTGGCTCAGGTGGCGGTCGCGGTCACGTTGGCCGCGTTGTACGTGAGCGTGAACGCACCGGTGACCTTGGCGAACGTCCCGCTGTCACCGCTGCTCTCCAGGAACTCCACCTGCGTCCCGGACTTGAGCGCCGGCTTGCCGGTGAGCTTGGCGCTGCCCGCGAGCGACGCCGTCCCATTGACGTTGAGCAGGCCGTGCCCGGTCGTCGAGAGCGCGTCGGTCAGCGTGCCCTTCGCGACCTGCGTGTAGGTCCCGGAGACCGACACCTCCGGGAGCGTCTCGGTCTTGCCGGCCTTGATGGCGAACGCCTTGTTGTTCGCGAACGCGCCGGTCAAGGTCAGGTTCGCGTTCGCCGTGACGGTGCCGTTGTTCACGAGCGAGGTGGCGACGATGCCGGTGCTGTAGCCGCTGAGCGGAATCGTCACCGTGCCGGAGTTGGTGAGCGTCCCATTCACGGTGAGCGTCCCGCCCCAGCCCGGCTCGAGCGTCCCAGCGTTCGTGAGCGACCCTGGGGTCGACACGTGGAAGTAGCTCGAGCCGCCGTCCCCGATCGCGACCGTGTAGCCCTTCGGGATGTTCGAGTTGATCGTCGCGGTCACGTTGTAGATGAACACGTGGCCCTTGACCACCTTCTTCGCACAGGCCGCCCCCTGCGCGAGCTTGGTGGCGAATGCCAGCGTCAGGGAGGTGGCGGGCTGACCGTCGCCGGCACCCAGGTTGAGCGAGTCACCGCAGAGCGAGCCGCCGTTGATCTGGATCGGATCGGCGACGTAGAACGTGCCTGAGTTGTCGACCGTCGCGTCCTGGGTGAACGTCGCCGACTGGCCGGACGGGCTGCTGAGCCCCAGGATCCTGGTGGCGGCGACCGAGATCGTCCCGTCGGTGCCCTTCGTGCCGTTCGACCAGCTCTGACCGGTCGCCAACGACGCGTACAGGTTGCCATCGGCGGTCACGGTGCCGGTGTTGAGGAGTGTCGCGTTGAGGCTCGTGTTGTAGCCGGTGGCCGGCACCAGCACGGTTCCCTTGTTGGTCAGCTCGTTCGTCGTCCCCGAGCCGATGATCGTGGCGCCGAAGCCGGGCTCGAACGTCCCGTCATTGACGACGTTGCCCGACAGGGTCGTGTTGTTGAACGAGGAGCCGCCGTCGCCCGCGCTCACCGTGTAGCCCGTGGGGATCGTGCCCGACAGAGTGGAGCTCGTGTTCGTGATGAACACCTGGTCTGAGGCCACGCCGGTGCCGCACGCTGGTCCGGTGCCCGGCGTCGTGGCGAACGCAAGCGTGCCGCCCGTACCGCCGTCCTGGGAGCCGATCGTGAGCGCCGTGCCGCAGATCGTGCCGCCGTGGACCGCGGTCACATCGGCGACGGTGAAGCTGTCGCCCGTGCCGATGTTGACCGTGCCGCCCGAATCGAGCTCGAGTGTGCCGTCGCCGGCGGTCGGGCTGGTGACCGCGAGCCCGGTGCTGGTGCCGGCCACGGAAAGCGTCCCGCCGGCGTTGTCGAATGTGTCTCCGTTCGCCAACGACACGGCGGCGCCTGCGTCAACCGTGAACGAGCCGGTGTTGCTGACGTTGCCGAAGGTGTAGGACGAGTTGTAGCCCGTGCTCGGCACCAGGAAGGTGCCGGCGTTGGTGAGCGTGCCCGCGCTGAACGCGCCACCCCAGCCGTCGCTGATCGTGCCCCCGGCCGCGGTCGCGGCGGTGCCGGTCACCGTGATCCGCGGCTCGTTCGAGCCGCCGTTGCCGATCTGCAGCGTCGGCGTCGAGCCGGCACCGCCGACGGTGAGGTTGGCGACGGAGATCGTCTCATTGCCGACGAGCACCGTGTAGGTCCCGGCGACACTGATGCACACCGAGTCGGTGGAGGTCGGCGCGGACCCCGTGCTCCAGTTCGCCCCGGTGTCCCAGCTGCCGCCGGACGCGTTCATCCACGTATCCGTGCAGCCGCCCGCCGCGTGCGCCGACCCGACTCCGATGACCCCGAGCCCCAGCGCCACTGCGCCGGCAGCGAGGACACGTCGGAAATCCCTCATGCCCGACCCCCAAGTTTGATCAAATTGGTTAAAAGCGCACGAACCCTATGCGACCTCGCCCATCAGGACAATGACGAGAATCACCTAGGCGCGAGAGAGCTACAGCAGCGCGGCGAGGCCCGCTGCCCGGGCTTCGGCAAGCGCCCGCACAGGCACGTCGAGCACGCCCTCGAGCTCGAGCGCGGGACCGCCGACACGTCCGATCACGGTCACGGGCGCCGCGCCGGGCTCATCGTGGTCCCCGCTGAGCGCGGCGACCGCGTCAGCCGGGCCGGAGACCACGAACGCACGGCCGAGCGCTTCGGCAAACGGATCAAGCGCGCCCGGGAGCACGACCCGCGCGCCGATCCCGCCGGCGACGGAGCACTCGGCAAGCGCGGTCGCGATCCCGCCCTCGGCGATGTCATGCGCGCTGGACAGGGCGCCCGCGCGCACCGCCTCACGCACCACGCGGTGGGCGGCGAGCGCCGCCGGCGCGTCCAGCGCGGGCAACGGGGCTCGTAGCGGCTCACCGCGCAGCTTGGCCAGCTCGGAACCGACCAGGGACGGCGCGAACACGCCGACGATCGCGACCACGTCGCCCGCGGCGTCGAACGCGAGCCGGCCGGCCCGCGCCGGATCCGGAAGACGGCCGACCATCCCGATCACGGGCGTCGGGTAGATCGGGCCTCCGGGCGCCTCGTTGTAGAGCGACACGTTGCCGCCGACGACCGGCACCGACAGCGCCTCGCAGGCGGCCGCGATGCCCTCGATCGCCTCGGTCAGCTGCCAGGCGACGTGCCCCTTCTCCGGGTTACCGAAGTTCAAGCAGTTGGTCAGGCCGAGCGGCTCGCCACCGACGCAGGCGAGGTTGGCGGCGCACTCGTAGACGACCTCGGCGGCACCGGTATGCGGATCGCACGCCACCCGCCGGCCGTTGCCGTCGATCGCCACCGCGATCGCCTCACCCGTCGGCAGCATCAGCACCGCCGCGTCGGCCTCGCCGGGACGGCGCACAGTGCGCGACTGCACGACCGGGTCGTACTGCTCGAAGACAGGCAGACGCGAGGCGAGGTTGGCGCTTGCCACGAGTGCCAGCAGCGTCTCCCCCGCCGAGGGCATCGACTGGACGGAGCCCGTCGGCAGCGACGGCTCGGGTGCGGCGTAGATCTGCGACGGGCCTCCGGCCGGTTCCTCGGGCATGAGGTCGTACAGCGGGCAGTCGTCGACGAGGATCCCCACCGGGAGGTCGGCAGCCAGATCACCGCCGGCGAGGATGCGCATCCGCCCGGAATCGGTCACCTCACCGATCGGGGTGGCGCGGGTCTCCCACCGCTCGCACACCGCGATCACGTCCGCGACGAGCTCTGGTGCGACGACGCACAGCATCCGCTCCTGGGACTCGGAGACCATGATCTCGAACGGCTCCATGCCCGGCTCGCGCAGCGGCACCTGGTCGCAGTCGATGTCCAGGCCGACCTCGCCCTTTGAGGCCATCTCGGACGCCGAGGAGGTGAGCCCGGCCGCCCCGAGGTCCTGCAGCGAGACGAGCAGCTCGCGGTCGAGCAGCTCCAGCGAGCACTCGAGCAGCTTCTTCTCGGCGAACGGGTCGCCGATCTGGACGGTCGGTCGCTTGTCGGCGTCGCCCTCGCCGAACTCCGCGGAGGCAAGGACCGACGCGCCGCCGATGCCGTCGCGCCCGGTGAGCGCGCCGAGCAGCACGAGGACGTTGCCCGGGCCGGCCGCAGCGGCGCGGATCAGGCGCTCGTGCGGGGCGAGCCCCAGGCACATCGCGTTGACCAGGCAGTTCTGCTCGTAGCTCTGCTCGAAGTAGATCTCGCCGCCGACGGTCGGCACCCCGATCGAGTTGCCGTAGTGGCCGATCCCGGCCACCGCGTGCTCGAGCAGGTAGCGCGAGCGCGCCGAACGCCCGACCTCACCGAACCGCAGCGAATCGAGGATCGCGATCGGGCGGGCGCCGACCGCGAACACGTCGCGCAGGATCCCCCCGACGCCGGTGGCAGCACCCTGGAAGGGCTCGACCGCACTTGGATGATTGTGGGATTCGACCTTGAAGGCCAGGCCGAGGCCGCCGCCGACGTCGACGACGCCCGCGTTCTCCCCGGGCCCCATGAGCACCGCGGGCCCCTCGGTCGGCAGGCGGCGCAACAGCTTCTTGGAGTGCTTGTAGGCGCAGTGCTCCGACCACATCAGCGAGAGCATCGCCAGCTCGGTGTCCCCGGGCTCGCGGCCGAGCAGCTCGACGATCCGGTCGTACTCGCCGCCGGTGAGGCCGAGCGCCTGATGGCGTTCGTCGGTTGCGGCCGCGCTCACGGCATCCCTCAGGCCGGCACGCGCGACTCCAGGCTCGCGCGCATCGACTCGAAGATCGTCAAGCCGTCGACCGAACCGGTGAGCGCGTCGACGGCGTGCTCTGGGTGCGGCATCATCCCGAAGACGTTGCCGGCCTCGTTGCGGACGCCGGCGATGTCGTCCTGGGAGCCGTTGGGGTTCTCCCCCTCGGCGTAGCGGAGCACGACGTCGACCGGATCGGGCGAGAAGTAGCGGCCGGAGGCGTGCTTGGTCGGGATCGACAGGCTGCGGGTGGGCGGGGTCGTGTCCGCACATGCGCGCGTGAACGCAGTGTCCGGATCGACGATCTGGAGGCTCACCTGCCGGAAGACGAAGCGCAGCGTCGCGTTGGGCAGCAGCGCACCGGGGAGCAGGCCGGCCTCACACAGCACCTGGAAGCCGTTGCAGATCCCGAGCACGAGCCCGCCCTCGCGCGCGAACTCGGCGACCGAATCCATCACTGGCGCGAAGCGGGCGATCGCTCCGGCGCGGAGATAGTCGCCGTAGGAGAAACCGCCGGGCACGACGACTGCGTCGACACCCTTCAGATCGCGGTCGGCGTGCCACAGCAGGACCGCGTCGCCGACCCGCTCGCAGGCCAGCTGGGCGTCGACGTCGTCACAGGAGCCCGGGAACCGGACGACCCCGAACTTCACGACCGGTGTTGGGGGTGGGCAGCGGGATCCGATCCCACGATCTCGTAGTCCTCGATCAGCGGGTTGGTGAGCAGCGCGTCGCACATCGCGGCGACCTGCGACGGGTCCTCCACATCGAGCTCGATCAAGCGCCCGACGCGCACGCCCGAGACGCCCTCGAAGCCGAGCGCCGGTAGCGCCCGCTCGACCGCCTGCCCCTGCGGATCGAGGATCCCGTGCTTGGGCGAGACGAGCACCCGCACGCGCATCAGCGATCGTCCCCTGCCGCGGCGCCGGTCCGTGCCCGCCACGCCGACAGCGGCTCGCCGGTGAGCCGCTCGTAGATCTCGCTGTAGCGCGCTTGCGTCGCCTCCACGATCTCGTCGGGGATCGGGGGCGCCGGCGGGGTGCGGTCCCAGCCGGTCGAGGAGGCCCAATCGCGGACGAACTGCTTGTCGAAGCTCGGCTGGCCGTGGCCGGCCTGGAAGCCGTCGGCAGGCCAGAAACGCGAGGAGTCCGGCGTGCAGACCTCGTCGCCGAGCACCAGCCGGCCCTCGTCGTCGAGGCCGAACTCGAATTTGGTGTCGGCGAGGATGATCCCGCGCGACGCCGCATGCTCGGCGGCGTGCTCATACACGGCGATCGCGGTCGCCCGCACCCGGTCGGCGAGCTCGGCGTCGCCGATCAGGACGCGCGCGCGTTCGAAATCGATCGCCTCGTCATGGCCGGTGGCGGCCTTGGTGGAAGGGGTGAACACCGGCTCGGGCAGCCGGTCGGACTCACGCAGGCCCGCCGGAAGCTCGATCCCGGAGACGCGGCCGCTCGCGAGGTAGTCCTTCCAGCCCGACCCGCTCAGGTAGCCGCGCACGACGCATTCGACCGGCAGCATCCGGAGCCTGCGGACGACCATCGCCCGGCCACGGGCCTCGGCCGGGACGTCGTCGGAGACCGAGATCAGATGGTTGGGGACGATCGCCGAGGTCCGCTCGAACCAGAACGCCGACAGGCCGGTGAGGACGTCCCCCTTGCCGGGGATCGGGGTCGGATGGACCGCGTCGTAGGTCGAGACGCGGTCGGAGGCAACGAGCAGCAGACAGGAGCCGAACTCATAGATCTCACGGACCTTGCCCGACTCGAGCAGGGTCAGATCATCGAGGGCGGCAGCCACGCGAGCGATGCTAGCGATCGACCCCGATGGCCCGGGAAGGCGCGGTCTGGAGTGCAATCGAGAGCCGCGACAGGCGACGTCGAGACTTAAGCTGATCAATCTAGATATTTTTGACCGATCACACACGAGGGGGTCAGAGAGGGGGGAGTGCCCTCGACTGAGAGGCGCTACGGCGGTCGCACCGCCGATGAGCGGCGTGCGGAACGACGCCTGCGCCTGCTCGACGCGGGCCATGCGCTGTTCGGCACGGCCGGCTACGCCGCGTCGACGATCGAGGGCGTGTGCGCGGAGGCCTCGCTCAACGCGCGGTACTTCTACGAGCAGTTCAGCCACCGCGAGGAGCTGCTGCGCGCCGTCTACGTCCGCCAGGCATGGCGTGTGCTCGATGAGGTCCGCGCCGCGCTCGAGGCCGAGGAGGATCCACGCCGCCGACTGGAGGCCGGCCTGCGGACCTTCGTCGAGACGATGCTGGTGGACGAGCGTGGCACCCGGATCGTCTACATGGAGTCGATCGGCGTCAGCCCGGCGCTCGAACAGGAGCGCCGGCGGGTGACCGAGGAGTACATCGCCGTCCTGTCACGGGAGGGCGACCGGCTCGACCGGCTTGCCGCGATGCCGGAAGGCGAGCGACGCGCGATCATGGTCACGCTGATCGGGGCAACCGATGGCCTGGTCACCGACTGGCTCGCGGGCGAGCGCAGGCGCCCGCCCTCGACGATGGTCGAGACACTGCTGACGGTGTTCGGACCCACGCTCGGCTGAGCGCCGCCCCGCTGAGCGGCGGCGGCGCGCCGCGACCCGAAGGCCGCGGCGCGCGGCGCGCTAGTGGATCGTGACCGGGACCGGTGCCGACGCGATCCCGTTGGCGATGACCGTCAGCGTGCTCGGGCCGGCCGGCGTCGACCCCCGTACGGTGAACCGGGTCGAGGAGCTCGCGCCGGGGGCAACGGAGACAGAGCTCCACTGGCTGGTACGGGCATAGGTGACCGCGCCGCTGGCGCTGTTGGTGATCTGGACGACCGGGAAGTTGGTCGCGTCCTGCGCATCGTCGCCGTACGACGCTCCCTGGTCCAGCCCGGAGAGCTGTGACCCCGACAACATGGCGGTCTGCCCCGGCTTCAGGTTCGTGGAGCTGATCGAGGAGATCGACGGAGCCCACGACGGATCGGCGCTGCCACCGGCGGTGTAGACCTGGAGCCGGCTGGTGCCGTCGTTGAACAGCACCTGCCCGTTCGGGAGGTCGAGCAGGCGCGTGTAATACGTCGAGTCGTCGGCCGCTCCGGGAACGTTGGGCACCGGACTGATCGTGTTGGTGGAGGCGTCGTAGAGGTCGAAAGCGATCGGGCTGTTGTACACGCATGGGCTCACGTCGAACAGCACGTTGCCGTCGGGAAGCGTCGCGGCCGGGCCGTCGGCGCTGTCGTACTGCTGGCCGTTGATCGTCGGAATCGGCGGGCTGCTCACCCAGCGACCCTCCGCATCGTCGTAGAGCGCCGTGGCGGCCGGCGTCGAGGTGGTGCAGGGGGCTGGATTCTCCGGGCCGGTGCCGGCCCCGACGACGAACACGTTGCCACCGGGCATACCCGCCTGAGGACCGATCTCCGCTGACGGCGTGTTGACCGGCGAGCGCGGCGTGTTGCCCGCGGTTCCCCAGGTGAGCGTGCTCGGGGTGAACAGCTCGGTCGAGGGGGTCAGCCAGGTGTCGACGGTGAGCAGCTGCCCGCTCGGCATGAGCGTCCAGCCCTCCTCGTCGTTGGGGTCGTTCTTACCCTGTCCGGAGAACGTGAGCCAGTTGTGACCCGTCTCGTTGAACAGCGCGAACGAGGTGCTCAGCTGGGGAGTGCTGGCCAGGCAGTTCTGACAAGCCTGAGCCAGCATGTACGTGCCGTTGGCGAGTACGTCCCCCTGCGCGTCGCCGATGTTCGTCCACCCGGGAGGAGGCGCGATCCGCTTCCAGGAGTTGGTGAGCGGGTTGTACTCCGCCCCCTTTTTCGTCCACACAGGGTTGCCCCCGAGGTACTCGCCGCCCTCGACGATCATGTGACCATCCGGGAGGATTGCGGAGGAGAAATACAACGGGTCGTACCCGCCGGGCATCGGCGGCATCTCAGTCCAGGTGCCGTCGACGTAGCTGCCCTTGGCGTTCGGAGTGAGCTTCCACCAGTCCGCCGTGCCACCGGAGGACGGCTCGGAGTGAACGTACACCGTGCCGTCGCTGCCGAGCAGCATCGTTCCCGGCGAGAAGGGCGCGGCGTGATCGAGTGCCACCCACGGCGATTGTCCGGCCGGGGCCTCGTCAGGCGCCGTGGGGGCAGGCGCCGCTCGCCCGATCGGTGTGAGCTGTGGTCGCCAGCTCGACTGCGCGCCGCCATCAGCCGAGGCCGCGGTGACCCCTCCGAACAGGGCCATCGCCGGCATGGCGACCCCCACACCAAGCCCTACAAGAGAACGACGGCTCCATCCGCGCACCTTTGCCTCCTTCTCGCCCGCTCAGAATCCGGCGCGGACACGCTACCACCCCATGAGCCGGCGGGGATCTCTGCGCGAGTCTCAGGTGGCTCTCATCTCGCACCTGAGCCGCCGCAGCCGGCCCCGTGCGGCACGGTCACTTGACGTTCAGCGTCAAACCCGCCGAGCTGCCTCGGTACACCGAATCGCCGTGATAGGTCGCGGTGACCGTGTAGCTGGCCTCGGTGCTCGTGCTCAGCGAGGTCGTGCAGCGGTTGCGCACCCCCGCGGCCGCCGGCAGCATGCACGAGGCAGGCTGCGGGGTCTCCGCCGGCGAGACCGAGAAGCTCACGCTGCCCGAGGGCTTGGCGGTGCCCGCCGCCGACCCGGCGCGCTGGACGAGCGCCGTGCAGCTCAGGCTGATCGACCTGCCCATCGCCACATGGTGATTCTGGGCGGCGGTCGGGTGTTGACAGCTCAGCCCGGTGCGCGACTTCGCGCTGCCGCCGACCGCCCACCCGAACGACGTCGTCCCGGTGGCATGATCAGCGTCGGTCGCGATCACCTGAACCACGGTGTCGACGGCCGTCGACGTCGTCCCCGAGATCACGCCGGTCCCCGGATCGATCGAGAGGCCCGGGGGCAGACCGGTCGCGCTGTAGGTGAGTCGTGCCGCGGTCGCGTCGGTGGCCTGGATCGGCAGCGATACGGAGGCGCCAAGTGAATCGGTCTGATCGCCCGGGTTGGTGACCGCGACCGCTGACCCGCGCGCCGCGCACAGGTCCTGCGCCAGCACGCCGCCGTTCGGGCTGCCCAGCCCGGTGGCCATGTCGTATCCGGGGCCGGTCGGGAACAGCCCGCCCTGCCCACCGCTGAGATCATTCGTGCCGGTGGTGACGTCGTTGAACGCGTTCGCGTCGTCGCCGGCCGCGACCTGGTAGAGCAGCGGGTTGGGGAATCCGACCGTCGTACCGTCGCAGGCAGTCGAGCCGTTGACCAGGGCGGTGTATGCGGCCCAGGTCGGAGCCGCGGCGCTCGTGCCCCAGAACCCGTACCAGTTGCCGGCGTAGTAGATCGCGTACGGGCTCAGGTCGGATGCATCGGCGGACACGTCCGGAACCTCGCGGCAGTCGCCGGTGATGGCAGCGCACGGGGCGCCGGAGGAGTTCGCGTTGGTCACGTTCAGCCGGGCCGGGGCGTCGCTCTGGTAGGCCGGCATCCGCCAGACCTTGGAGATCCCGCCGCCACCGGCGCCACCGGCGGGGTCGTTGTAGGTCGTCTCGACCGGCCGCGGGCCGGGGGAGGTGATCGTCGTTCCCCCGACGCTGGTGACGAACGGCTGGGAGCCGGGGTCCTGGACATTGAGCGACCCATCGGTGCCGCTCTGCAGGCAGGCCTCCGAACCGGCATCACCCTGGGCCACGTACACCGACTCGCCCTGCGTCGCCGCCTCCTGGAACAGCGTGTTCTCGGCCTGGCGCAGCGGGGAGGAGACGGCGCCGTCGTTGCAGTTGTCATACCAGGAGGTCGAGATGACACTCGCCCGGTCCTGGCTGATGATCGTGTTGTACTGGTCGAACCAGTTCTCGGATTGGTAGACGAGGATCGTCGCCTGCGGCGCGAGCCCGAGCACGTCCTCGATATCGAGCGTCGCCTCTCCCTTGCCCGACCCGGTGCCCGCTCCGCCGTCGACGGGGATGTAGCTGATCCCCGCCGTCGACAGGCCGTAACATGCCGCATAGCCTGAGATGTCCGCCGGATCGTCGGGTTCGAACTCGGCGAGCGCGATCGTCTGCCCGGCGCCCTCATCGCCGGCGCCGTACAGCGACGAGAGCCCGTAGCTGGAGGCGAGCTGATCGGCGGTCAACGCACCGGAGCTCGATGCCGACGAGCACGGCTGCGGGCCGCCGGTGACGACCCGCGGCCGGGCGTGCGGCGCACGGGAGGCGCGGGACCGATGCAGAGCGTCGCTCTGAACCTGCTGGAGCGAGTCGAGCCCGACCACGTCCTGGACGAGCGGGGCCACGGCGGAAGGCAGGGCCGGAGCGACCGTGTTCGTGTAGGCGACGCGGCCGTCGGCGAGGCGCACCCGGTCGAAGGAGACCGAGAGCGCCTGCGAGAACTGGCCGGCGCTGCCGGCAACCGTGATCCCCAACCCGTTGGCCGAGGCCGCGAACGGCGTGAGTCCGCCGGAGCTGAGCGCGGAGCGGACCGAGGCGATCTGCGCGTCGGTCGGCGCGTAGCGGCTGCGGAAGTCCGCGACCGAGAGATACCGGTGGTAGTCACTCGAGCCCGGGGTCGACACCGCCCTCGCGTACTGCTGCAGCGCGGCCGGGTCGCGCGGCTGGAGCGCGAGCGTCACCTCGAGCTGCGTGCCGTCCGGCAGCGCGCCGAGCGTGCGGCCGCCTACCGGCACGCGCGGCGACGCCCCGATCCGGATCCCGCTGCCCACCGCGTGGGCGTGCGGCACGCCCGCGCCGAGGGCGCTCGCCGCCGTCACGCCCAGCATCGCCGACGCGCCCATCCAGGCGGCCAGCGCCCAACGACTCACCCGCGCTCGACCCATCAGCCGTCCCCCGGTTCTCCGCGTTCTCAGGTCCGTGGCCGCGATCCGTTCACGGCGGCGCGAACATGGCACATGGCCGCTGGCCGGACAATCCGTAGCCGGTACGGAGAGCGGGGCCCGGATTCAGCCGCGGTGGACGAGCTCGACGACCGCCCGGGTGAGCTCGCTGTCCGAAGCAGCGAACTCGAGCACCGCGTCGAAGTGATCCTCGCCGCCGAGCTCCAGAGGCCGGGCGTCGATGCCGTGGGCCCCGCAATATGCGACGTACGCGCGGGATTGGCGCCTGAATTCGGCGGTCTCGCCACCGCCCCAGGCGACGATCCGGGGCGGGCCGGTGGCGCCCGCCGGGGGCTCGGCGAGCAGCGGGCTCTGGGTCTCGATCGTGCGCCGGCTGAGCTGGAGCGCGGGCGCGAGATAGGAGTACGCGAGTGGACGCATGTCGTAGACCCCGCTCAGCGGAACCCCGCCCTTGACGAGGTCGGCGGGCAGGCCGTACTCGCCCGCCCAGTCGGTCGCGAGCACCATCGCCGTCTGCTGGCCGCCGGCGGAGTGGCCGGTGACGTGAATGCGGTCCGGATCCCCGCCCCAGCCGGAGGCGTTGGCGTGGACCCAGGCGATCGCCGCGCGGCTCTGACGGGTGATCTCGTCGACCGCGACGGACGGCGCGAGCGCATAGTTGGTGACGACGACGTCGACCCCGTGGGCGAGCGGCCCGGCGGCAACCAGCGACCAGTCTTCCGCGGTCCCCGAGCGCCAGTAGCCGCCGTGGATGAAGACGAGCACCGGCCGCGGTGCGGGAGCCTGCGCGCAGAAGACGTCGAGGCGCTCAGCGCGGGTCGGCCCGAAGCGGACGCCGAGCCGACCCGCGGGGTGGGTGCGACGCAGCTGCGCCGAGCGCTCGGCGATCTGCGCCTCGACCGCGGCGAAGTCCGGGCGCAGGGCGCCGACGTTGTATTCCGCGTCGATCTCGGCCTGGGTGGCGAACCCGCGGTAGAGCACGCTCAGTCGGCGGGCGGCGGCGCGATCTCGTCCAGGCGCGCCACGATCTCGTGCGCGTGGCGGACGAATGGGGCGTAGTCGAAGATCGCGCCGAGGTCGAGCCCGGCGCCGGCCTGGTCGGTGACCAGCAGATCCCGCAGCGCCGTTCGATCGTCGAGCGCGTGCTGAGCGAGGCGCTGAACGGTTCGATAGGCGTCGTCGCGTGTGGAGCCGGCGGCGACCAGCGCCAGCAGCAGCCGCTGGGAGAACAGCGCCCCGTGGGTGAGCTCAAGGTTCTCCCGCATCCGCTCGGAGTCGACCACCATCCCGGTGACCAGTCCGAGCATCCGCCGCTGCATGTGGTCGAGCAGGGTCGTGGCGTCCGGCAGCACGACACGTTCGACCGAGGAGTGGGAGATGTCGCGCTCGTGCCAGAGCGCGACGTCCTCCAGCCCGGCGCTCGCGTAGCCGCGCAGCAGGCGGGCGAGGCCGGCGATCTGCTCGGATTTGATCGGGTTGCGCTTGTGAGGCATGGCGCTCGACCCCTTCTGACCGGCGCGGAACGGCTCGCGAACCTCTGCGACCTCGGTGCGGGCGAGGTGGCGCAGCTCGGTCGCCAAGCGCTCGAGTCCGGCGCCCGCGAGCGCGATCGCCTCGAGCAGTTCGGCGTGCCGGTCCCGGGCGACGACCTGCGTGGAGACCGGTTCGCGCTCCAGACCGAGGCGGTCGAGCACCCGCGTCTCGAAGTCGGGCGAGGTCGCCGAATAGGTGCCGACCGCGCCGCTCACCGCGCCGACCTGTGCCTGCGCGAACGCCCGCTCGAGGCGCACGCGGTTGCGCTCGGCCTCGAACGCGAAGCCTGCGAGCTTGATGCCGAACGTCGTCGGCTCCGCATGGATTCCGTGCGTGCGGCCGACGCACAGCGTGTCGACGTGCTCGCGGGCCTGCGCAGCGAGCTCGGTGACGAGGCGTGCGGAGTCGGGCAGGATGAGCCCGGCGACGGCGCGCAACTGCAACGCGAGGCCGGTGTCCAGAACGTCGGAGGACGTGAGCCCGTAGTGGATCCAGCGACCGGCTCGGCCCGCCGACTCCGACAGCACGTCGACGAACGCCGCGGTGTCGTGGTCGGTGACGCGCTCGCGCTCGTCGATCGCCTCGACGGTGAATGTCGCCGCGCGGATCGCGTCGAGCTCCCCGGCGGTCGGGCCTTCCATCTCCTCGCACGCGGCGACCTCGACCTGCCGCATCGCCTCGAACCGACCGTGGTCCGACCAGGCGTCGGCAAGCTCCGGACGGGTGTAGCGAGCGATCACCGGTCGCTGCTAGGCGGCACGGACGCTCGAGGTGCCCATCGTGCCGGCGACCGCGGTCAGCGATGCGGCGGCCTCCGCAGGCCCGCCGGCGCTCGTGCGCGCGGCGTGCAGGATCGTGTCCAGCAGCCCCGGGAAGCGGGCGTCGAGATCGACGCGGCGCAGCGTGTTCAAGCGGGTCGTGCCCTGCTGGCGCTGCTTGATCACCCCGGCCTCGCGCAGCACCTTGAAATGGTGGGTGCACGTGGACTTGGTGACCGGGAGCGCGAAGCTGCCGCAGGTGCACTCGACCTCGCCCTGGGCGAGCTCGGCGACGATCTGGAGTCGGACGGGATCCGACAGCGCATGAAGGACCGCTCCGAGCTCCATGTGCTCGCGGTCCGGATGGACGATCTGCTCAGTGCTCGAAGTCATTGCGCCCCTCACTATAGGAACATCCTCCAGCTTGTACGACAACAGTCGAACTAACTGATATCGTACGAGGGGCATCGTACAACGACGTCCTGGAGTTCACAATGAGCACGTCAACCCCGATCATCCCGATCCGCGTCACCACCGACGCGGTCCGCGTGCGACACGGCATCGCCGGCGTCGTCGCGCAGTACATCCAGGACCTCATGAACCCGCGCGGCGCCGCCTGATGGCGACATTGCACTAGGTCGCGAGGATCCTCGCCGCCAGGACGGCGGCGCCGGTCGCGTCATCGAGCGCGACCCACGCGACCGGCTCGGCGCCGGTCGCGCCGCCGCCGGAGAGCAGCGCATCGAGACGCTCAGCCCGCGCACCCTGGCTGGTGAGCGGCACGCCGATCACCGGCAGCTCGGTGTGCGCGGTGATCATCGAGGGCAGCGCCGCCTGCGGCCCGGCGCCGGCGATGATCACCCGGATGCCCCGCGACTGGGCGTTCTCCGTGTAGTCCGAGACGACACGCGGCTCCTCCGTGGCGGACATCACGCGCACCTCGGAGCTGATCCCGCGGTGGTCAAGCTCGGTCTCGGCGCGCTCGAGGATCAGCAGATCCTCACGGTCGGCGACGACGATCGCTACGCGGGGGGCGTCGACACCGATCTGCTCCATGTCGGCGGCGGTCTCGGCGAGCGTCTCGGTGACCGGGCCCTCGGGTGCCGGCGCGTCGGGGACCGCGGCGAGCGGGGCCGTGCCCGGGGGTCGGTGGTCGATCACCGGACCGCGCGCAGGGCGATGTCCGAGCGCATCTGGCGACCGTCGAATTCGATCCGCTCAGCCGCGGCATAGGCCGCGGCGCGCGCGGCCGCAGCGTCGTCGCCCAATGCGGTGACGCTGAGCACGCGCCCGCCCGCGGTGACGATGGCTCCGTCCTGCCCCGCGGCCGTCCCGGCGTGGGTGACCTCGACCTGCCCGTCGAGGTCCTGCAGGCCCGTGATCCGGTCGCCGCTGCGCGAGGACTCCGGGTAACCCGCCGAGGCGAGCACGACGGTGACGGCGGCCTGCGGATCCCAGTCAAGTCCCCGCCCGGAGAGCTCGCTGAGCCCTCCCGGCCGGGTCGCCGCCTGCATGAGCGCGAGCAGGTCGCTGCGCAGCCGCGGCAGAATCGCCTGCGTCTCGGGGTCGCCGAAGCGGACGTTGAACTCGAGCACCCGCGGGCCGTTCGGGGTCATCATCAACCCCGCGTAGAGCACGCCATGAAAGGGGATTCCGCGTCGCGCGAGCTCGTCGAGCACCGGCTGGTGAACGGCCGCGCAGAGCGAGCGCGCCTGCGCGTCCCCGACCCCGGGCACCGGGGAGTAGGACCCCATTCCACCGGTGTTCGGCCCCTCGTCACCGTCGAAGATGCGCTTGTAATCCTGGGCGGAGGCGAGCGCCAGCGCCGTCTCGCCGTCGCAGAGCGCCAGCAGCGAGAGCTCCTCGCCCTCGAGGAAGTCCTCGATGAGGACCCGCTCGGTACCGAAGCGGTGGGAGACGAGCAGGTCCTCGAGCGCGGCTCGCGCCTGCGCCTCGTCGGCGGCGATGATCACGCCCTTGCCCGCCGCCAGGCCGTCGGCCTTGATCACGACCGGGTAGCGCTCGACCGCCGCCAGGCCCGCCTCGGGGTCGGTGACGACCGTGTGGGCGGCAGTCGGCACGCCGGCGGCGATCATCACCTCCTTGCAAAACGCCTTGGAGCCCTCCAGGCGGGCTCCCTCGCGCCCGGGCCCGAAGCACGCGATGCCGGCGCCGCTCAACGCGTTGGCGACTCCGGCGACCAGCGGCGCCTCGGGTCCGACCACGACGAGCGAGGCGCCCCGCTCGCGTGCGAGCGCGCAGACCGCCTGCGGGTCGCCCGGGTCCAGGTCGGCGATGACCTCGACCTCGCGGGCGATCCCGACGTTGCCCGGGGCGCACAGCAGCGTCGGGCGCTGAGGCGAGCGCGCGAGCGAGCGCACGATCGCGTGCTCGCGGGCGCCGCCCCCGAGCACGAGCACGGTGGGGCTCGGCGTCAACTACATCGCCCCGATGAAATCGTCGATCGGAATCGCGGTGAGCGTCTCGTAGCGGCTGGTTCCCCGCGAGCCGAGCTCGAGCGAGACCCGGGCGATCGCCTCCGCGGAATCGGCCTCGATCACGTTGACGAAGTCGTACTCGCCGAGCGTCGCCCACTGGGCGACGACGGTTGCCCCGAGCGACTCGATCTCCTGGTTGACCTCCCGGATCCGCCCGGGATTGTTCTTGATCGTCTGGACTCCCTCGGGAGTCAGCTTCGTGAGCATGATGTAGGTCGGCATCCGGTGCGGGCTCCCTCCTCGCTGTCTGATCCGGTTGTACCCGATCGCGAGGCCGGCCGCCCACCGGTCGCCGGGCGCGGGCGCGTGGCGCCGGTCGCTCAATCTCCGCCGCCATCCGCCGATAGTCCTGACGGTGCCCATGAGAACTGTTTCCCGGCGTATCGCGGTCAGCGAATTCACGTGGATCGGCGGAGCGTTCGTCGCGCTCGTGTTCGTCGCCTACCTGGTGCTCCACTCGACGTTGACGGGGACGTTCGATCGTCTCGAGTCCAACCAGGCCCGCGGTCAGGCCGCCCGCGTCGCCACGACGCTCGGCTACGAGCGAACACTCGCCGCCAACATCATCTCGACCGAGGCCGAGTGGGACGCCATGGATGCCGCGATCCGGCACGGCGACAAGGGCGCGATGACGTCGTTGCTGCCCGCCGACGAGATGAGCGCCTACGGACTGAACGCCGTGATCGGCCTCAACGATCGCGGACAGGTGGTCAGCGGCGGCCCGATCACCTCCAACGGCCGTCGCTACCTCCCGGTGCCGTCGAGCCTCGCGGTCGCGCTCTCCCGCCAGCCGGTGCTCATCAGCGCATCGGACAAGCCCGGCACGACCTCGTGCGGGGTGCTCAGCGCCGCAACCACCCACGACATCTTCTGCTCGTCGGCCGTCGAGCACACCAGCGGCGCGGGCCCGATCGTCGGCACGCTCGTCGCCCTGAAGTCGCTCGACGCGGCCGGGGCGCGCGCGCTCGGCAAGCGCTCGGGGCTCTCGGTCTCGGTCGCCGCGCACACCACCAGCGCTCGCTCCACTCCCCTGGCGAGCGCCTTCGGGACCCTGCACGTGCAGACGCGCCAGGCCGGGTCGCACCGCATTGACCTGATCGTCACCGCCCCGTCGGTCGAGGGCGGAAGCCCGCTGCACCTGGTCGTCACGTTCCCGCGCCCGATTCACCAGGCCGCGCTCTCCAGCACCACCCGGATCGCGCTCATCATCGGCGTGCTCGGGGTTCTGTTGCTGATCGTCTCGATCCTCGCCCAGCAGACCGCCATCCGCCGGCGCAATGGGGCCTTCCGGCGCGCCGTCGCCGAGGCCGCGGCAGCCGGCTGCGAGGTGCAGCCACCGTCGCGCGATCTCGCGCCACTGGCCGCGTCCGTGAACGAACTGCTCGCCGAGATGGCCGCCCGCCAGGAGGCCGCCGAGCGCGAGCGGGCGGAGGCCGCCGCCGCTGAGGCCCAGGCCGAGGCCCGTCGCGCGGCTGAGCGCGACGCTGATGCGAAGGCCGTCCAGGACGCCGAGGCCCGCCGCGAAGCCGAGCGCATCGCGCTCGAGGAGGAGTCCGAGCGTGAGCGCGAGCAGGCCGCACTGGAGGCAGAGCAGGCCGGCATCGATGCCTCCCGCGAGGCGCGCCGCCGCAGCGCCGCCGCCGCGCACGAAGCACTTGAGGAGATCGAGCAGTCCTTCGCCGTCCTGGCCCGCTCGAGCGACACGATCGACGCGATCGCCGCCGAAACCGTCGAGGCTGCCGGCATCGCCCGCAGCCGTGTCGCGGAGGCGGTCGAGTCGAGCCTTGCGCTGCAGCGCACCACCGAGGCCGCCGCCGACGTCACCCGGGAGATCTCCGCGGTCGCGCGCCGGACGCGTCTGCTCGCCCTGAACGCCTCCATCGAGGCCGCCCGGGCCGGCGAGCAGGGGCGCGGGTTCGCGGTCGTCGCCGCCGACGTCGGCGCGCTCGCCGACGAGGCCGGCCTCGCCGCCGAGCGCGTGCTCGGCCACATGGCTCAGGTCGACCAGCACGGCGCCTCGGTCGTGACGGCCGTCCAGCAGACGAGCGAGACGCTTGCCACCGTCGACGACGCGACCCACCGCATCGAGCAGACGGTGGTTGAGCAGCGCGACTCCACCCGCCAGAGCGAGGCGACCATGTCCGGGGCACTGGAGCGGATCGCGGGCGCGGTCGAGGACGGCGACTTCGTCAGGAGCCCCGCCTAGCCTCAGCTGCGTGCCGAGACGCACGCAGAGGCGGATCCTGGAGGCGGCCGGCGTCGCCTCGGTGTTGAGCGGCGCGCCGTCGACGGCATGGACCACCGTGCGCTCCTCCCCCGGCGTGGCGCTCTCGTCGGGCGTGGAGGCGACCCGCGCGATTGGAACGCTCATCCCGCCCGGTCGCCCGAGCCTGTGGCGTGGAGCGCTCGGCCATCTCGTCATCTCGGTTGCCGTCGGGGAGGCGCTCGGTGCCACGCTCCCGGCGCGACGGCCGGTCGTCTGGGGCGCGCTCGCAGGCCTGGCGGTGGGGTGGGTGAATCTCGCGGTCGTCGCCCGCCGCGCGTTCCCGGAGCTGGCGGCGCTGCCGCTCGCTCCCCAGCTCGCCGACAATGCCGCGTTCGGCGCGGTGTTCGGCGCGCTCGTCGACCGCTGACCCGAACGCCGGCCCCTAACCTGAGCGCGTGCATCTCTCGCCCGCGCGCGGCGCCGACGGCCGCGTCCATCCCGCCGACGAGCACGCCGTCGCCGAGGCGATCCGCTTCGCCGCCGCCTCGGGCCGCCGGCTGAGGGTCCGCGGCGCCGGCCACGCACCGCCTGGGACCGCGGACGGCGATCTCGTCCTGTCACTCGACCGAATGCGGGATCTACAGGTCCTCGACGAGGACACGCGACTGGTGCAGGCACAGGCCGGCATCCACCTCGGCCGCGACCCATCGGCTCCCGCGCAGGAGGGGAGCCTCGCCGCGTCGTTGCTGCACCGGCTCGCCGACGAGCATCAGTGGACGCTCGTCTCGACCGGCGGGATCACCCACCAGACGCTCGGCGGCTTTCTGGCGACCGCCTCCGCGGGCGGCTCGCTGCAGCACTCGCTGCTCGACCACGTTGTTGAGGTGCGGCTGATCGACGGGCGCGGAGATCTCCAGGTGTTCTCCGGGCGCGACGGCCCGCGAGGACTGCCCGCGGTACTGCCGAGCCTCGGCCTGCTCGGCGTGATCACCGCGGTCACGCTGCGCTGCGAGCCGCTGTTCACGATCGCCGGACAGGAGGCGATCGTCGACCTGGCGAGCGCGGAGATGGACCTCGAGGGGCCCGGCGACGCGCAGCGGCCGTCGCTGGCCTCGTTCCTCACTCGGGCCGAGTACGCGCGTATCGAGTGGTGGCCGCAGCGCGGCGCCGAGCGACTGATCGTCTGGCAGGCGCAGCGCACGGAGGTCCAGCCCGGCTTCCGCCCCACCCGCTACGAGGAGTTCACCCGCTACCCGATCCTCGGCGAGGCGCTGTTCAGCATGCTGTTCGTGGTCTTCGGCAACCTCGGCCATCCGGCGCGCGTCCGCCGCCTGCTGCGTCGCAACGCCGATCACGTCTCGATGACGCTCGACCGCCTGTCGGACGCCGGACGGCTCACCCCGCGCCGGGCCCGGCTGGTGCGGCTGCTCCCGCTGCTCCTGCGGGCGATGGCCGGCGCCGCGCCGCTGCTCGCGGCGCTCGCGCCGCCCCTGCGCGGCTCGTTGCCGTGGCTGGTGCCAGCGGCGCTGGACCGGGTGCTGCCGCTCGACGAGCACAAGCCCGGCATGCGCCGGGGCGAGCCTCAGTCGTTCCGCGATTGGGGATGGCAGGGACTGCCGATGGACAACCAGGCCAGCGACGTGTTGCTCGGCTGCCGCTTCACCGAGCTGTGGGTGCCGCTCCCGCGCGCCGCCGAGGTCGTGCGGATCGTGCGTGCGTACTTCGCCTCGGCGCCGCGTGAGTCCTACCACCGCACCGGCCTGTTCGCCTACGAGCTGTACGGGGCGCCCGCGGCGACGGGTTGGCTGCACCCGGGACAGAGCGACGGCGAGGACGAGTGGCGGGAGGGCGCGCTGCGGCTCGACGTGTACTGGTTCGCCGACAACGCCGAGGATCCGCTGGAGCGGTTCTTCCCGCAGTTCTGGGAGCTGCTGCGCGATCACCCCGTCCCGTTCCGACTGCATTGGGGCAAGGAGATGCCGGCCTCATCGCCGAACGATCGCGGCTGGGTCGAGCTGCTCGCCTCCCGCTACCCGCACTGGGCGCGGTTTCTCGCCCTGCGTGCCGAGCTCGACCCCGACGAGGTGTTCCTCACCGGGTACTGGCGCGATCGTCTCGGTCTGTGGCGGGATCGCTGATCAGGCCCGCGGCGCGGAACAGCCGGTCGTAGATCTCCCTGATGACCGCCTCCTTGCGTCGGTTGTAGTCCATCACCGTGCCCCCGCCCGGGATGGCGGCTCGCTTGGCCTCGGCGTAGCGGTCGAGGTCGTCGGGGTGGGTCCTCAGCCAGTCGCGGAACATGCGATGGCGGATCACCTCCGGGCAGTCGGGACCGAACACGTGCAGGTTGACGCGCGGCGTGGCCCGGCGCAGAGCGCGATGCTCGTGCCACGAGGGCTCGCGGATGGTCAGCACGTAACCGAGGAGCTCGAGCGCCGTGACGTAGCCGTCCTCGTCGGCGGGATCCGCGACGGTGAGATCGATGTCGATCACGTCCTTGGCGGCCAGGCCGGGGACGGAGGTCGACCCGACGTGCTCCAGGTCCAGCGCGCGGTCTCCGAGCGCCGCGCGGATCTCGGCGGCGAGCGCGGCGTAGCGATCCGCCCAGCCGGGATCGGGCTCTGCGACCACGACCGGCTCCTGCGGCGGGGGCCGGAGGAACGCGGCGTCGCCGGGGTCGGAGTCGTGGTGGCGGGTGATCTCCTCGGGCGTGGGCACGGGCTCAGCGGCGCGCGCCGCGGGCGAGCTCGTGCGCGAGCCGCAGGTGGTCCTCGATCAGGACGCGCGCCCGTTCGCCGTCGCCGGCCGCGAGCGCGGCGGCGATCTCCCGGTGCTCGGCGATGAACTGCACGATCCGCTCGCGGCTGCGGCCTGACGCGAGCGCAGAGATCCGCTGCTGGCGGTCGCGCAGCGCGTCGTACTGACGGGTGAGGATCTCGTTGCCGTGCGCGGCCACGATCGCGCGGTGAAAGTCACGATCGGCGACGGTGAAGATGTGGCTCTCGAGCTCGGCGTCGGCGATCGTGTCATCCTGCGCCGCGATCGCCGCCGCGAGCGCCGCGTCGAGGCGTGGATCGGCCGCGGTCACCGAAGCGGCACAGTGGCCTTCGGTGAGCAGCCGCGCCTCGAGCAGGTCGTCCGATTCGGTCGGTGAGATCGGTGTCACCAGTGCGCCGCGGCGCGGATAGAGCTCGAGCAGCCCCTCGGCCTCAAGCAGCAGGAACGCCTCTCGCACCGGCGTGCGACTGATCCCGAGCTCTCTGGCGATCTCATTCTCCGAGAGCAGCTGCCCGGCGGGAAAACGCCCGTCGAGGAGCCGCTGCTTGGCGAACCGGTAGGCGGTCGTCGTCGCCGAGACGGGGCGTTGCGCAGCCGGGGCGTCGCCGCCGGACGCTCGCCCGGACGAGGTGATGGCCATTCGGTCACTTTAGGACAACATCTGGCATGCAAGCGGCTGCCAAGATGTGCGTACGGCCGGTCCTCCTCCCGGCCGCCGCTCCCGTCGGCCGATCTCTCTCCCGGCCGCGGGCACGATACGGAGGCTGGGCATCTCAGTGTCGCCGCAGCGCACTGAGATGCCCAGCGCCGATCAGACGGCGATCGCCGCGTCCTCGATGGTCGCCCGCTCGAAGGCGAGCTCGCCCTCGGAGGCCCCGACCTTGACGGTGTCACCGGCGACGAAGCGGCCCTCCAGCAGCGCGAGCGCGAGCGGGTCGACGACGCGCTTCTGGATGACCCGCTTGAGCGGTCGGGCGCCGTAGGTCGGGTCGTAGCCCAGGTTGCCGAGCAGTGTGCGAGCGTCGTCCGAGAGCTCGATCGCGATCCCCCGCTCGGCGAGCCGGCGGCTGACCAGCGCCACCTGCAGCTCGACGATCTCGCCCAGCTGCTCGCGGCTGAGCGGCTCGAACTCGACGATGTCGTCGAGGCGATTGATGAACTCGGGACGGAAGTGACCCTCGGCTCCGATCCGGCCGTCCGGGATGTTCGAGGTCATGATCAGCACGACGTTCTTGAATGACACCGTGCGGCCCTGGCCGTCGGTCAGGCGCCCATCGTCCATCACCTGCAGCAGCGCGTTGAACACGTCGGGGTGAGCCTTCTCGACCTCGTCGAGCAGCACGACGGAGTACGGCCGGCGGCGAACCGCCTCGGTGAGCTGGCCGCCCTCCTCATACCCGACGTAGCCTGGAGGCGCTCCGACCAGGCGGCTCACCGAGTGCTTCTCCATGTACTCCGACATGTCGATCCGGACCATCGCCTCGGTCGTGTCGAACATGAACTCGGCGAGCGCGCGAGCGAGCTCGGTCTTGCCGACGCCGGTCGGGCCGAGGAACAGGAACGTCCCGATCGGCCGCTCCGGATCGGACAGTCCGGCACGCGAGCGGCGCAGCGCCGCGGACACGGCCTCGATTGCCTCCTGCTGGCCGATCACCCGCTGGTGCAGGCGCTCTTCCATGTGCACGAGCTTCTCGATCTCGCCCTCCATCAGGCGCGTGACCGGCACGCCGGTCCACTTGGCGACGATCTCGGCGACGTCCTCGGCATCGACGACGTCCTTGAGATACCGGAACCCCACCCGCCCGTGGCTCAGCCCATCCGTGCCCGCTCCGGCCGCGGCCTCCGCCTCGGCGGTCTCGGCGGCGGCCAGGCGCTTCTCGAGGTCCGGGATCGTCCCGTACTGCAGCTCGGCGGCGCGGCCGAGATCGGCCTCGCGCTGCGCGCGCTCCAGTTCCATCCGGGCCTGCTCGAGCTGCTCCTGGATGTCGGCGACGGCGCCGAGCGACTCCTTCTCACGCTGCCACTCGGCGTGCATCGCGTCCGAGCGCTCGCGCTCCTCGGCAAGCGCACGCTCGAGCTCCTCACGGCGGGTGGCGGTGCCGGCGTCGTCGTCGGAGTGCTCGCCGAGCGACTGCAGCTCGATCTCCAGCTGCATGATGTGCCGATCGACCTCGTCGATCTCGGTCGGCTTGGAGTCGATCTCCATCCGGATCTGCGAAGCGGCCTCGTCAACGAGGTCGATCGCCTTGTCGGGCAGGAAGCGGTCGGCGATGTAGCGATGGCTGAGCGTCGCGGCCGCGACCAGCGCGGAGTCCTGGATCCGGACCTTGTGGTGGACCTGGTAGCGCTCCTTGAGGCCGCGCAGGATCGCGATCGTGTCCTGCACCGACGGCTCGCCGACGCGCACGGGCTGGAAGCGCCGCTCCAGCGCCGCATCCTTCTCGATGTACTTGCGGTACTCGTCGAGCGTGGTGGCGCCGACCGCGCGCAGCTCGCCGCGGGCGAGCATCGGCTTGAGCAGGTTGGCGGCGTCGACCGCGCCCTCGGACGCGCCCGCGCCGACGATCGTGTGCAGCTCGTCGATGAACAGGATCACGGTGCCGTCGGCGTCCGCGATCTCCTTGAGCACGGCCTTCAGCCGGTCCTCGAACTCGCCCCGGTACTTCGCGCCGGCGATCAGCGCGCCGACGTCGAGGGAGACGACCCGGCGGTCGCGCAGGCCCTCTGGCACGTCGCCGGAGACGACCCGCTGGGCGAGGCCCTCGGCGATCGCGGTCTTGCCGACGCCGGGCTCGCCGATCAGCACGGGGTTGTTCTTGGTGCGGCGGCTCAGCACCTGGATGACGCGGCGGATCTCGTCGTCGCGGCCGATGACCGGGTCGAGCTTGCCCGCGGCCGCCGCCTCGGTGAGGTCGCGGCCGTACTTCTCAAGTGCCTGGAATTTGTCCTCGGGGCTCTGGTCGGTGACGCGGTGCGAGCCGCGCACCTCCCCCAGCGCCTGCTTGAGCGCATCGTGATCGGCGCCGAGCTCGCGCAGCACCTCGCCGGCGCCGGAGCCCGCACCGGGGCTGGTGCCGGTCCTGGCGCCCGAGAGCGCAAGCAGCAGATGCTCCGTGGAGACGTATTCGTCGCTCAGCTCGCGCATCTCGTTCTCGGCGCCGCGCAGCACGCCCGCGAGCTCGGTGGAGCCGCCGGCCGGCTCGTTCTGCGCGGACCCGCGCGCGACGGGCAACGACTGAAGGCGGGGCTGCAGCGCCTGGCGCACGGCGCCCGGCTCGACCCCGAGCTTGCGCAGGACCGGCGCGACGACCCCCTCGTTCTGCTCCAGCAGCACCGCGAGCAGATGCTCCGGCGTCGTCTGCGGGTTGTGCCGCTCGTCGGCAAGCCGCTGGGCGGCCTGGAGCGCCTCCTGGGACTTGATGGTGAAACGGTCTGGTTGCATTGGCGGTTCTCAGTCTGTCAGGTTCAAGATCTTAGTCTGGTCGACTGAGATTATCGCACGGGTTGGTGGCGGTTTCAAGGAGGGCGGGTGCTGCGCCTCGGCGGCTGGTGGGTCCGGGGCGTTCGCGGGGCGGCATGTCGTGCCGCCGGCCGTCAAGCAGCGCCGCTCGTCTGTCGGCTGCCGTGAGGGGTGGGTACCGCTGCTTGACTGCCCACCCGCGGACAGCCCAGGTCGCGCGTGGGCAGAAATGCCACCCGGGACAGCACCATCGCCCACGCGCCCGCCGTCGGGGCACGCGTGGGCAGAAATGCCACCCGGGACAGCACCATCGCCCACGCGCCCGCGGAGCGTCGGCGGCAGTCACAGCGGCGCCGTCCAACGCCGCACGGAGACGGAGCGTGCGGGCGCCGCTTGACTGACGAGGACGGACGCCGCTCCCTCGAGAACGCCAGGGGCTCAGGCAACCGGGCTCAGCCCGTGATGGTGAGCGTCTTCCCCGTCGTCTGCCGGACGATCTCACCGCTCAGGTCGATGAGAGCCCCGTGGATCGTCGCCACCACACGCTCGTGACGGCCGAGCGCAGCGGTGATGGCGGTCTGCTGGGAGCCGCTCAACGGGATCTCGACCGTGTGCCGCCGTTTGGTGATGAGCTCGTAGGCGGTCGAGTAGGCGGTGAGGGGCTTGCCGGAGCTGCCGATCTGGATCTGGGCGTAGGCGCCCATCAGGCACTCGTTGGTGCATGAGACGGTCGCAAGCAGGTGGCCGGCGGCGGCCGGGCGCGGCTGGGAGGGCACGGTGACTCCGACGACGACCTGCTTGGAGACGCGGGCGCGGGCGACAGCGGCGAGGCCTGAGAGGTTGACGCTGCCCAGGCCCGAGGCCTCGTCGTAGCCGGCGCGGGCGTTGCAGCAGCCCAGGGCGCGGCCGAACAACTGGGCGCTGATGTCATTGGAGCCACTGACCACGTCGGACAGGGTCGCGGTGGCAGTCGTGCTCCGTTCGGTGGAGTAGAGCAGTGGGTTGACAAAGCCGAGGTTCTCCTGGCCGTGGAGGCGCAGGTCCTCGTCGACGAGCGCGATCCCGCCCGCGAGCAGCGGCGTGGCGGCGCTCGTGCCACCGAACGCGATCCATGGGTCGGGCTGGCTGGCCGAGATGCAGTTGTTCGTCGCGCTGCAGTAGATCTCGTAGCCGGGCAGCGGATCGGCGAGCATCGAGACGTCCGGGACCTCCCGGCGCGAGGAGGTCTGCAACCCGTTCTGGTAGCTCGGGCGTGGGAACAGCGAGCCGCCGCCTCCGCCCGCGCCGGCGAGCGTCGGCTCGTCGTTCCAGACGACCTGGTTGGTCGCCGGGTCGGCCATCGTGTTGGCGGAGCTGAGCGTGAGGTTGGTTCCGCCGACCCCGGTCACCCAGGGCGAGGAGGCGGGGAAGTCGACGCCGAGGGTGTCGAGCGGTGCGCCCTGCGTCGACAGGCAGCCGGTCGAGCCGGTGTCGCCGCTGGCGGCAAGCACCGAGACGCCGGTGGCGGCCGCGAGCTGGAGCGTCTGCTCGACAGTCTGCATGCCGGCGGTCCCGATCGCGGCGCGTACGTCCGCCTCGCAGGTGCCAAGCGACGCCGAGATCACGTCAGGCTTGCGGCCACGTGTGGCGAGCGCGTCGGTGAGCGCCCGCAACACGTCCGAGGCTGTCGCCTGGGACTCGTAGACGTCGATCTCCTTCAGGCCGGGAGCCGCGGCGTCGAGCAGCTCAAGGTCGAGCGTCGCCTCGCCGCCGGCGGCGAGCTGATGGGGGATGCGCACGCGGAACGCGTCGATCGGAGGGGTGGGCAGGCCGAAGCAGGCGGCGAATGCCCTGATGTCGCTCGTCCGGAACCCGTCGATCTCGATCAGCGCGACCCGCTCGCCCTGACCGGCGAGCCCGCCGGCCTGTAGCGGCTGATAGCCGTAGGCGTCGAGGTACTGGTTCGGGGTGAAGCCAGGACCCGCGACCGCCTGGGGGCAGCCGGTCGGCGAACCCGAGCGCACGGAGTAGCCCGAGCTCGGCACCGGTGTCACCTGCCGGGAGAGCGCCGCCCGCGCCGTCGCCCGATGTGCCCGGCGGCGAGCGGAGGCCGAGGCGCGCACCGGCCCCATGTCCGACAGCCGCCGGGTGTCGAGCCCGACCACGCCCGTCACCACACCGCGGAGTGCCGGGGGAACGCGCGCCCGGATGGACGGCGCGAGGAAGTCGTAGCCGTCGCTCACCGAGCTCGCATCGGCGTGGAAGCGCGCCAGCGAGGTGCCGAACAGCCGATCTGCCCGCCCTGCCCGGATCGTCGCGTCGGCGAACAGCCCGGTGCGATCGATCCGCACCTGGGTGGCGCCATGGGCGCGCAGCCAGGCGAGCGCGCGCGCGCGGGTCCCCGACGCCGCGCCGAAGTGACGTGAGAGCCACGGGATGGAGGCGTAGGCGCCGTACTCGGGCGAGCCCGGCGTCGAGACCTCGTTCGCAAAGCGCGCGAGGCCCCGTCCGTTCACGGCAAGCGGGAACTCGAGCGCAATGGTCCGGGCGCCCGCCGCAGGGCCGACACGCTGCACGCCGGCGAGCTCAGATCGCGCAGTGGTCGCGGCCTGCGCGGTGGCGGGAATCACCGTGAGCACGATGAGCGCCCACAACAGTCGGATTCCCCTGCGCATCGGTCCATGGTCGCACACGGGGTCGGCGGTCAGCCGCGATCGGCCCGTCAATAGCAGCGGATCGCCCCAGCGGCCGGCGGTCCCTCCGGCGGCGCCAGCGCGGACGTCCGGGCGCTCATCGACGACGACCTCCTGGAGTGCTCGAGGAGTCGCCGGGCCCCGCGCCGGCGGCCTCGGCGCGCCGGCTGGCGGCCTCGCGGCTGACGCTGCCGCCGGGCTGCGGCGAAGGCCCGGGCTCCGCACCGTCTCCCTGCGTCGAGCGATCCGCAGAGGCGAGCGGTCTGGGCGGCGGCACGGTACCGGAGCGGTTCTCAAACGTGGCTGTGGCAGCGGCGCGGTGCACGATGTCCGCGGCGTAATTGGCTTCCAGGTAGGACGCAAAGCCAGCCGAGCGCGCGATCACTTCGTCGCCGTCATCAACGATCGTCCAGTAGTAACCGCCGCCGTTGTCCTGATAGAGGAGGAACTTCACCGTCATGGACGCGGGCAAGGAGTCCAGCCTCCCCTGCGCGATCGGCGGCTCGCCGACCGCGCGGGCACCGCGTGTCATGACGCGTCGCTGCACCAGACCGCTCATCACGGCGGTGAGCCCGATCGCGCCGAGGACGATCAGGATCCACACCATCGTCGACGGACCGGAGGCCACCGACGCGGCCGTCCGGGCCGGCTGCGACCCGGAGGACGGCTGCGACTGCGAGCGCTGGGCGGGCGCCGACCGAGAGCGGGCCGCCGCCGAACGGTGGAGACGATGGCTGCCGAGCGGGAAGCTCCCCGTGAGCGACGGCGTCGTCGTGGCCCGGGTCTCGGAGGGCGCGGCGAGCGTCCGTGGCGCGGTCGCTCCGAGCGCCACCGCGACGGCCAGGCAGAGCGGAACGAGCCGCCTCATGTGATCGTCACCGGAGTCCCGATCTCGAGCAGCCGGCCGAGGGCGAGGATCGCCGCGTCGCGCAACCGGACGCATCCGTGTGAGACCCGGCCGGGGATCAGGCCAGGCTCGTTGGTGCCGTGGATGCCGATGAACCCGCCGGCCGGCCAGTCGGTCTCGTAGGGCGACCGGGCGCTCGTGCCGAACGCGAGCGGTCCGTACTCCGGGCTCGCGTATCGGGTGAGCCGGTCACGGATGTAGAACTGACCTGCGGGCGTCGGCGTACCCGGCTTCCCGACACCGACGGGGGCGCGGAACACGACGCGGCCGGCGCGGAACAGCGTGAGAGTCTGCCGCGCGCGGTTGATCACGAGATGGGTGGTGACGAACTGCCAGCCGCCGAGCGAACTGCGCGGCAGCCATCCGGTGCGGGAGTCGGGAAGAACCGCGAGCCTCGCGTGCACCCACGCCACGCCGGCCCGCTCCGCCTCCCCGATGACCACGACGAGATTGGTCGTGCCCTCGGGCGTGCGCGTGCTCACGCGGGCGACTCCGGGGCTCGAGCCGCTGGGGCCCTCGCGTGCCTCGACGGTGGTCAGCACCGGCGCCCATCGCGTGAGGCCCGAGCGACCGCTGAGCTCGCGCGGGCGTGGGATCGCGAAGCCGGTTGCGGGCTGGGGCAGGGCGGCCAGCGCGGCCGTCGCGCCGCCCGAGTGCGCAGCGCGGGAGTGCCGCCCGGCGCTCGCCCGATGCGAGCCGCCGGCCAGCAGCACGACTCCGCACCCGAGGAGCAGGACTGCAGCCAGGACACCACCGCGCCAGCGCATCCCACTATCCCGTGAAGGAGGGCGAATGCCTGGCGGTGGTGTGCGGCACCTTCAGGCTGACGAAGCGTGTCGCGTTCACCAGCCGCACCGTGCGCCGATCATCGAGCGCCTCGTCGAACGCGTGCTCGGCGGGGACGACGCCGGCGAGCCGGCGGATCCATGCCGCATGCCGCCCCTCGACGGATTGGATCGCGATCGCCGCGGCCAGGTAGCGACTCGAGTGGATCCGCGGCAACTGCTCCTTGTACGCGCCGACGGAGAGGTCCTCGAGCGCGACGGCGGTGGATCGGAACGACTTCTCGCTGTCGGTGGTCCCGCGGAAATCGAAGTGCGGGCGTGAGATCGCGTGGCGCCCGAGCACTGACCGCAGCGCCGTGACGTGCGCGCGCTCGTGCGAGCCGACGACGCGGGCCTGCTGGGCGAGCGGCCCGCGGAGTGCGCCGACCCGCTGCGCCTCGGTGTAGAACGAGGACTGCAGGTACTCAAGCGCGAGGGCGAAGTTGAGGATCGCCAGATCCTCGCGCTCGCTGCTCGCCCGCGCCGAGCCGGGCAGGAGGTCGCCCACCACTCCCAGGGCTGTGCCGCCGACCGCTCCGACCGCGAGCACCTGTCCGCCGCGACGCAGGAATTGACCGCGCGTGGCGAGCCGGCCGCCGGTCTCGCTCAGCGCTCCGTCGACGTCGAAGGCGCACCGGCTGAGGGCGTCGGTCGCCGGGGATCCGGGATGTCGGTCGCCGCTCATGGCGAGCCCAGGAACGGACGCAGCGCCTTCATCGCCGCGCCGGCGTCGATCGCCCGGTCCGCTGCCACCGGCGCGGGGAGCTTGCCGGCCAGCCCCCGCGCCCAGGCCGCATGCCGCGATTCGACCGACATGATGCGCGCGACGCGGCCGAGCGTGTGCCGCGTCAGGTTCTCCGCCTGGCCGTTGTAGGCGGCGACCACGGTGTCCTCGAGCGCGGCCGCGGCGGTGACGAACGTCCGGTTGGACCCGAGCGCGTGGCTGAAGCGGTAGTGAGCGGCGGCCGGTGCGTGACCACCGAGCAGCCCGGTGAGGTCCCGCAGGTGGGCACGCTCCTCGCGGCCGACGGTCTCCGCGAACTGGCGCGGCTCGCCGGTCAGCTTGCCCGCGCCGAGCGCCGCGGCATAGAAGCTCGACTCCAGCCGCTCGAGGCCGGCCAAGAAGTCAATGACCTGTCGGTCGCGATCGGTCAGCGCGTTCGAGCCACGCGCGAAGGCGACCGTCGCGCCGGAGGCGCCTGCGCCGACCAACAGGCCGGCCGCACCGACGGGTCTGAGCCAATGCGTGAGGGCGCCCCGCCGCGTCGGCAGGGTGCTGCCCACCTCAGTGCTGCCCCCCGTACCACTGACCTGTCCGCCGTCCATGATCCCCATCTCCTCGTCCCGGAGCTACTGAATGCTCAGCATCTCTACCCTTCCTTCGGACCGGGAAACGGGGCTTTACGGAAACCCGGGCCGCGCGGGCTCAGCCGGACGTTGGCGGCTGCGTACCCGGGCCGGGCACGCGACGGGCGAAGTCCGCCCGCCGGACGAGCGCGCCACCGCGCTCATACGGGACGATCTCGGCGCGCAGCTCTCGCCGCAGCGCCTCCAGGCGGGCCACCTCGGCTCCGAGCTGAGCGGCGCGCTTCTCGAGCGAGGCGACCTTGCGGGCCATCGAGTCGAGCTGCTCCTCGAGCTCGAACACGCGCTCGACCCCGGCGAGGTTCATCCCGAGCTCCGCGGTCATCTCCTGGATGCGCCGCAGACGGTCGACGTCCTTGTGCGAGTACAGGCGAGTGCCCTTCGCCGAGCGCTTGGGCTCGATCAGACCCCGCGCCTCATACATCCGCAGCGTCTGCGGGTGCATCTCCGCGAGCTCGGCGGCCACCGAGATCATGAACACCCCCCGATCTGAGGAGACCTCGATACGCGTCTCGGTGCGGACGCGGCGGGCCATCACGCGGCCGCCCGCGTGCGAGTGCCGTCGCCCCCACTGTCGCGCGAGGCCTCTGCGAACAGCCGAGCCCGTGGATCGACGTCCTTCATCGTCTGGGCGAGCCGTTCGACGATCGCCGTCTGCTCCGAGCTCAGCGACGCCGGGACGTCAAGCACGAAGCGGTAGTGGATGTCGCCGCGGCCCTTGCCCGACAGCTTCTGCGGGCCCTCGCCGCGCAGCCGCTGCACCGATCCGGACTTCGTCCCGCGCGCGACCTTGAGCCGCTTGGATCCCTTCAGCGTCGGCACCTCGATGATCCCTCCGAGCAGCGCCTCCGGGATCGTCAGCGGGACCTCGACCTCGAGGTTGTCGCCGCTGCGCTTGAACACCGAGGAATCGGCGACGCGCGTGATCACGTAGAGGTCGCCGGCCTCAGCGCCGCGCAGCCCGGGCTCGCCCTTGCCGGCGAGCCGGATGCGGCTGCCGTCCTTGACGCCGGCCGGGATGTTCGCACGGAGCTTGCGGACCGAGCGCTGGGCGCCCGAGCCGTGACAGGTCGGGCACGGATCGTCGATCACGGTTCCCTGGCCGTGGCAGTTGGAGCACGGCTGGGACATCGAGAAGATCCCCTGGCTCTGAGCCTCCATGCCGGTGCCGTTGCAGACCGGGCAGATACGCGGCGAGGTTCCCGGCTTGGCGCCCGAGCCGCTGCAGGTCGGACACGGCTGGGAGGTCGGCACGGTGAGCGACACCTGGGCGCCGTTCACCGCCTGATCGAACGTCAGCGAGACCTCGGTCTCCAGATCGCGCCCGCGGGCCGGCCGTTGGCGGGTGGCCCCCGGCCCACTCCCGCCGCGCACCGAGCCGGCGTCGGCGCCGCGGCCCGCGCCGTTGAACAGGTTGGAGAGGATGTCGCCGAAGCCGCCGCTGAACGCGCTTGGATCGAAGTTCGCCCCGCCGGCCGCGGCGTTGGCGAACTGGCCGAACGTCGTGCCCGCGCGGTCGTACTGCTTGCGCTTGTCCGGGTCCGAGAGGACGTCGTGCGCCTGGGAGATCTCCTTGAAGCGCTCCTCAGCCTGCTTGTCCCCCTGGTTGGTGTCCGGGTGGTACTTGCGCGCGAGCTTGCGATACGCCTTCTTGATCTCGTCCTCGGAGGCGTTCTTGCCAACGCCGAGGATCTTGTAGTAGTCGGGCCGATCAGCCATGGGTGTCCTTGTACCGGCCTAACCGGCGACCACGACGCGCGCCGGGCGCACGACGGTCTCGCCGACCCGGTACCCGCGCTGGTAGACCTCGACGACCGTCCCCGGGTCGGCGCCCTCGATCGGAGTCTGCGCGATCGCCTCGTGCAGTGTCGGGTCGAACTGCTCGCCCTGCGGCGAGAACTGCTCGATCCCGGCCCGCTGCAGCGCCGCGATCAGGTCGGTGTGGACGTGCTTGACGCCCGCCACGAATCCGTGGTCGTCGTCATCGTCGGGCGCGTGCTGGAGCGCCCGCTCAAGGTTGTCGACGGCGGGCAGAAGCTCCTTGGCGAGCTTCGTGGCGCCTCGCTCCCGGGCGACCGTCGTCTCGCGGGCGGCGCGCTTGCGGAAGTTCTCGAACTCCGCCTGCTTGCGCTGAGCGAGCCTCAGGTACTCGTCCGCCTTGTCCGCCAGCGCGAGCAGCGATTGCAGCTCCGCCGGGGAGAAGGACGCCGGATCCGGCGGCGCGGGGTCCGACGCAGCGTCGTCCCGAGCCGCGGCGCCGTCGGAGTCACGCGCGCTGATCAGCGGCTCCTCCGGTCCCGCCGGTGCCGCGTCGTGGCCCTCGGGCGCGCCCGGCGGGGACTGCGGGAGATCCGCAGTCCCCTCCGTGGCGTGGTGATTGTTCTCGGAGTTGGTCATCGTCGGCTCTAGTTCTCGTCGACGACCTCGGCGTCGACGACATCCTCCTCGTCGGCGGTGGCGCCGTTGCCCGAGGAGCCGCCATTGCTCGACGCGTCATCGGCTCCCTGGGAAGCCGCCGACTGCTCCTGGGCCTTCTGGTACATCGCCTCGGAGACCTTGTGGAAGGCCGCGTTCAGCGCATCGGCCTTCGCCTTGATGTCCTCGGCGTCCTCGGAGGGCAGCGCCTCGCGGACCGCCTTGATCGCGGCCTCGATCTCCTCCTTGGAGGAGGCATCGACCGCGTCGCCGAGCTCGGTGAGCTGGCGCTCGGCCTGGTAGGCAGCGTTCTCGGCGGTGTTACGCGCCTCGGCGAGCTCGCGCTGACGCTTGTCGTCCTCGGCATGCGACTCGGCGTCGGACACCATCCGCTTGATCTCGTCATCGGAGAGCCCGGCCCCGGAGCGGATCTCGATCTTCTGCTCCTTGCCGGTGCCGAGGTCCTTGGCGGAGACGTTCACGATGCCGTTGGCGTCGATGTCGAAGGCGACCTCGATCTGCGGGATGCCGCGCGGCGCCGGCGGAATGCCGGTGAGCTGGAACTTGCCGAGCGACTTGTTGTAGCTGGCCATCTCGCGCTCGCCCTGCAGCACGTGGATCTCGACCGAGGGCTGGTTGTCCTCGGCGGTCGAGAAGACCTCCGACTTGCGGGTCGGGATCGTCGTGTTGCGCTCGATCAGCTTGGTCATCACGCCGCCCTTGGTCTCGATGCCGAGGGTGAGCGGGGTGACGTCGAGCAGCAGCACGTCCTTGACGTCGCCGGCGAGCACGCCGGCCTGGATCGCGGCGCCGACGGCGACGACCTCATCGGGGTTGACGCCCCGGTGCGGCTCCTTGCCGGTGAGCTCCTTGACCTTCTCCTGGACGGCGGGCATGCGGGTCATGCCGCCGACGAGCACGACGTGGTCGATCGTCGAGGCGCCCTTCTCCTTGGCGTCGTCGAGCGCCTGGCGGACCGGAGCGACCGTGCGGTCGATCAGGGCCGAGGTGAGCTCGCCGAGCTTGGCGCGGGTAAGGCGCATGTCCAGGTGCTTGGGGCCGGAGGCGTCAGCCGTGATGAACGGCAGGTTGATCTGCGTCTCCTGGGTGGTGGAGAGCTCGATCTTCGCCTTCTCGGCAGCCTCGTAGAGCCGCTGCAGCGCCATCGGGTCGGCCGACAGGTCGATGCCCTGAGAGGCGCGGAACTCCTTGACGAGCCAGTCGACGATCGCCTTGTCGAAGTTGTCGCCGCCGAGGTGGTTGTCGCCGGCGGTCGCCTTCACCTCGAAGACACCGTCGCCGATCTCGAGCACCGACACGTCGAACGTGCCGCCGCCGAGGTCGAAGATCAGGATCGTCTGGTCGGTGTCCTTCTCCAGGCCGTAGGCGAGCGACGCGGCGGTCGGCTCGTTGATGATCCGCTTGACGTCGAGCCCGGCGATCTTGCCGGCGTCCTTGGTCGCCTGGCGCTGGTCGTCGTTGAAGTACGCGGGAACGGTGATCACGGCGCCGTCCACCGTCTCGCCGAGGTAGGCCTCAGCGTCGGCCTTCAGCTTGCCGAGGATCATCGCGCTGATCTCGGGCGGGGTGTACTGCTTGTCCTGAGCGTCGACGCGCACGTCCCCGCCCGGACCGGACTCCACCTTGTAGGGCACGATCGACTCCTCGTCGCGCACCTCGGCCTCCTTGCGGCCCATGAAGCGCTTGATCGAGAAGATCGTGTTGGTGGGGTTGGTGACCTGCTGACGCTTGGCGACGGTTCCGACGAGGCGCTCACCGGATGCGGTGAACGCGACGACTGACGGGGTCGTCCGGCCGCCCTCGGCGTTCTCGATGACCGTCGGCTCGCCACCCTCGAGCACCGCCATGCAGGAGTTGGTCGTGCCGAGGTCGATTCCGATCGTCTTTCCCATGTTCGTTGTCTGCCTTTGGTGGGGGTTGAAAATCTGCGCCTGAGCGTAGCAGATCTCAGTCTGACCCTGTCAGATTTGAGCGCCCGGTCGACATCGATGCGAGACTGATCTGATGGCGCATATCGCGGTGTCCGGACTCGCCTATGCACACCCTGGCGGCGACCTGCTGTTCTCGGACGTCTCGTTCCGGGTCGCACCGGGCCGCCACGTCGGCCTCGTCGGCACCAACGGCGTCGGCAAGTCGACCCTGCTGCGGATTCTCGCCGGTGAGCTCCCGGCCGTCGAGGGTGAAGCCGCCCACGGCGGGCGGCTGCTGTTCATGCGCCAGGACGTCGGGCTCGACATCACCGGCCAGACCGTGCGCGGGCTGCTCACCGCGCTCGCGCCCGAGGCGCTCCGGCGCGCGGGCGAGCGGGTCGCCGAGTCGGAGCGCCGGCTGGCCGAGGGCGACCTCGACGCGGGCATGGCGCTCGGCGAGGCGATCGGCGACTGGTCGGCGCTCGGCGGTTACGAGCTCGAGGCGCAGTGGGACAGCTCCTGCCGGCGGATCGTGCGCGCGGGGTTCCCGGAGATCGCGGACCGCCCCGGGGCGACGCTCTCCGGTGGCGAGCGCAAACAGCTCGTGCTCGATGTGTTGCTGCGGTCCGAGGCGGACGTGCTGCTGCTCGACGAGCCCGACAACTTCCTCGACGTGCCCGCCAAGATCGCACTCGAGCGGGCGATCCGCGCATCGCGCAAGACGATCCTGATGATCTCGCACGACCGCGCGGTCCTCACCGGCGCAGTCGATTCGATCGCCACGCTCGAGGGCCACGGAGCCTGGGTGCACGGCCAGGGCTACGCGTCCTACCCGGCAGCCCGCCGGGACCGGCAGGAGCGGATGGGCGACGCGGTGACGCGCTGGCAGGAGGAGGAGAAGCGGCTCCGGGAGCTGGTGCGGATCTGGAAGGAGCGGGCGAAATACTCCGCCGTGCTCGCCCCGCGCGCGAACGCATTCGAGACACGCCTGAAGCGATTCGTCGAGCTCGGCCCGCCCCCGGCGCCGGTCGTCGACCAGGCGATCACGGTGCGGATCCGCGGCGGGGACTCCGCGCGGATCGTGCTGGACCTGCGCGGTCTCGGGATCGACGCGCCCGCCGAGGCGGCGGAGGTGCTCGTCCAGCCGTTCTCCGAGGAGATCCACTTCGGCGAGCGCGTCGGCGTGATCGGGCCCAACGGTGGCGGCAAGACGGCCCTGATGCGGGTGCTCGCGGGCACGCGTCCCGCCGACCACGGCGAGTTCCGGCTCGGGCCGCGCGTCTCTCCGGGCTTCTTCACGCAGCTGCAGTCCCGGCCGGACTGGGCCGGGCGCGAGGTACTGGACATCATGTCGGCGCACGTCGACTCGGTGCAGGCGGCGATGGGCGCGCTCGCGCGTTACGGGCTCTCCGACGCGGCGCGGCGGCCCCACGACGTGCTCTCCGGCGGAGAGAAAGCACGGCTCGAGGTTCTGATCCTCGAACTGGAGGGTCACAACCTGCTGCTGCTCGACGAGCCGACCGACAACCTCGACATCGACTCCTCCGAGGCACTCGAGGCGGCACTCGACGGGTTCACCGGGACGGTCGTCGCGGTCTCCCACGACCGCGCGTTCCTGCAGGCGCTGGACCGCTTCCTGATGGTGCTCCATGACGGCACGGTGCTCGCGTTGCCGACCTACGAGCCGGCGCTCGAGGCGCTGCTCGAGCCCGAGCGCGCGACCGAGGTGCGGCTCGCCAAGCCGCTCACGGGCGCGACGGCGGTCTCCCGGCGATGATGCCGCTCGGGCTCTCAGACCCGATCGGCTGAGCCGCGGCGCAGCGACGGTCGTCGAAGACGCGGCGGGACGAACCTGTGGGACGAACCTGTGGGACGAACCTGAGACCCCGGCGGCCACTCTGGGCGTCTGATGCGGCTCTACGCCGCTTTTGACGCCCAGAGTGACTGCGGATCGACCCGCGCGGGACTAGTCGACGCCGACCTTCGGGCACATCCGCGCCAGGGCGCAGTCGCCGCAGGCGGGCCGGCGGGCGTGGCAGGTCCGGCGGCCGTGGCGCAGCAGATTGAGGTGCAGCTCGAGCTCGGCGCCGCGCGGGGTCAGGTCGAGCATCTCATCGTGCATCTCCTCAAAGCCCGCGCCCGGGCGGAACAGGCCGAGGCGGGTGCCGACGCGCGAGACATGGGTGTCGACCGGGACGTCGCGCATGCCGAGCGCGAACAGGAGCACGCACGCGGCGGTCTTGCGCCCGACGCCCGGGAGGTCGCACAGGTAATCCTGCGCCTGAGGGACGGTCATCGAGTCGAGCTGCGGCAACTCGACCGGGCCGGACGGCGAGATCGCCGCCAGGATGTCGCGGATCCGCGCCGACTTCACCCTCGAGATGCCGCCGGGGCGGATCGCCTCCTCGACCGCGTCGACCGGCGCGTCGCGGACCTCGTCCCACGAGGCGAACCGATCGCGCAGCCGGAAGTAGGCGACGTCGCGGTTGCGGTCGTTCGTCGACTGCGACAGGACCGTGAGCACCAGTTCGGCGAGAGGGTCGCCGTGCGGCTCGGCGCCGGGGATGCCGTAGACGAGGCGGAGCCGCTCGCGCACCGCCCGCACGCGCCGCGCCGGTGGACGTGTCCAGGCCTCGCGCGTCGAACGGGAAGGCACGCGCCGGACGTTATCCGCGTGCGGTCATTCGTCGCCGGCGAACAGCGCCGCGAGCTGCTCGTTCGGCAGCCCCGGGCTGCGGTGACCGTCGATCCCGACGGTCGTCTCGGCGGCGACGAGCGCACTCACCACGGCCTCCTCGCTCGCCTGCACGACCGCCTCGTAGAACGGGTCGATCAGCCCCCACGGGATGAAGCGCAGCGAGTCGTACTCCGGAGCGCCGCGGAACAGACGGCTGGTCAGCGCGCCGTCGTTCGCGGTCGAGAAGGCGAGGAAGATGTCGCCGGAGAAGTGCGAGCCGGTGGTGCCGGTGCGGGCGAGGCCGAGCGGCACCCGCCGCGCGAGCGCCTTGCACTGCCCGGGCAGCAGCGGCGCGTCGGTGGCCACCAGTCCGATCACGCTGCCCGCACCGGGCGGGGCGAACCAGTTGGTCTCCTCCTGCGGGTTCTCGACCTCGAGTGTGCGGCCGACCGACCGGCCGGCGATCGTCAGCTCACGCCGGTTGCCGAAGTTCGCCTGCACGAACACCGCCACCGTGTAGACGTCGTCGCCGAAGGGAACGCGTCGCGAGGAGGTTCCCGATCCGCCCTTGAACGCGTAACAGGTCATGCCGGTGCCGCCGCCGACCGCGCCCTGGGCGACCGGACCGCTGCGCGCCGACTCGATCGCCGCCACCGCGTGGTCGGGAGTCACATGAGCTCCGTTGATGTCGTTGAGATATCCGTCCCAGGTCTCGGCGACGACGGGCAGCATCCACTGCCGGGCGACGTCCGGATGGTGTTCGATGAACCACGCGACGGAGCCCGCGTGGCAGGGGCCGACCGAGTGCGTGTTGGTGATCAGGATCGGCATCGCGAGCGCGCCGCTCTCCTCGATCCACGTGGTCCCGGTCATCTCGCCGTTGCCGTTGAGGGCGTACCAGCCGGCCGCGCACGCGCGGCCGGCACCCTCACGGCCGCGCGGCATCACCGCCGTGACCCCGGTCCTGACCGGGCCATCGCCGACCCGCAGGGGGCCATCGCCGCGGACCAGCGTCGTGTAACCGACCTCGACCCCGGGCACGTCGGTGATCGCGTTGAGCGGCCCCGGGGTCCCGTCGAACGGGATCCCCAGGTCGCGCGGGCGGGCATGGGTCACAGAGAGGCTCACACGATCTCCTCGTCGGCGGGGTCGGGCAGGGTCCAGCGGGTCTCGGGGTGCGGGCGGATCACGAACCAGTAATACGGGAAACCGGCGAGGAAGATCCCGAGGGCGACGACCACCGGGACCCAGTCGGCCTTCACGCTCTCATATGTGACCACGATCATGGCGACAGCGAGCAGAATCGGGATCAGCGGCCCGCCGCCCATCCGGTAGCGGGCGTGCGCGGTACGACCGGACCGGCGACCGGCGAGCGCCCCGAGCGCGATCAGCATGTAGGTGACGAGCAGGCTGGAGTCGGTGACGATGAGCATCACATTGAACGGGACCAGCCACAGCAGCAGCGCGCCGGCCACGCCCACGACCAGCGTCGCCACGATCGGCGTCTTGAGCGTCGGGTGGACGGAGCCGAGCGGGCGGTTGATCGCGTCCGGCCACGAGCGATCACGGGCCGAGGAGTAGAGCAACCGCCCGATCTGCAACACGATCGCCAGCACCGCGTTGATGATCGCGATCGCGATGGCGACCGAGACGATGTCGGCGAGCACGGTCCCGCCGCGGGCCTGCATGAAGTACCCCATCGGGTCCGACGAATGCACCAGCGCCGTGACACTCGGCGCGCCGAGCAGCACGGCGATGAGCGGCAGCAGCTCGGCGATCACGGTGATCAGCAGCGACCACATGATCGCCCGGCCGATCGTCGAGGTCGCCTGCTTGGTCTCCTCCGCGTAGTACACGGCCGTGCCGTAGCCGTTGTAGGCGAACAGCGCGGTCGCGCAATAGGAGACGACGAGCCCCGCAGACGCCGCCTTCAACAGCCCGTGGCCGGCTCCCATGCGCGCCGTCCACAGGGTCGAGACCGGATTGTGAAGATGCACCACGCCGAGCACGAGCAGGACCACGAGCGCCGCGAGCTCGATCACCAGGAAGACCGCCGTGATCCAGGCGTTGGCGCGGATCTGCACGCAGGCGACGACCGAGGTGAGCAGGATCACCAGGATCCCGACCCAGCTGCCGCTGAGGCCCCCCACGACCGCTCCGAGGTACAGCGGCGCGCCGGACGCGATCACGCCGAGGATGAAGACGCCGCTCACCAGCGTGACCAGGAACAGCGCGAACCCCCACGGGCGACCGAGCGTGCGCGCCACCAGGGCGTACTCGCCGCCCGTGATCGGAAACGCGCTCGAGAGCTCGGCGTAGCACAGCCCCACGGCGATCCCGACGACGGCGGCGACCAGGAAGGCCAACGCCGACGCACCGCCGATCCCGGTGATGGCAGCCGGAATGATGATGAACACGCTCGACGCCGGGGTCACCGACGAGAGCGTGATCAGGATGTTCTCGCGAAACGTCAGCGACCGCGAGAGGTCCTGCGCGTACTTCGCCACCACGGCGGGCGGCGGCTCCATCCCGGGTCCTTTGGCACCTGCCGTGACCGCGGCCGCCGTGAGGTCCTCAGCCAGCTCCTCCTGCATGACTCTCCTCCTCCGGCGACGGCTCGCACGCCGTCGCTCACGTATTCTTTGACGTCAGAGTCAAGCAATGCTTACGGCGTGAGTCAAGTCAGGGCAGCGCATCATGGCCATTCCCTGATTCTCAGCGCAGCGCGACGGCGGCCGGTAGCCTCCGTGGGGCATGGCCCGACCCCGCAACCAGACCGCCCGACGGATGCTGCTCGTCGACTCGACACTGAGGGCGATCCGCGAGCGGGGGATAGCGAGCCTGCGGATCCGCGACGTCGCCGAGGTGGCCGGCGTCGCCACCGGGACGGTCCACTACTACTTCGACGACCTCGACCGGCTGCTGCACGAGGTCCACTCGCTCGCCGCCGATCGCTTCTACGACGAGCGCCTGGCGGCGATCGCCGACGTCCGCGACGCCCGCGAGAAGCTGGGAATCACGCTGCGGACCGGCCTGCCCCGCTCGCCCGAGGACGAGATCGTGATCGCGCTCTACGAGATCGGCGTCTACAAGCGCGGAGACCCGATCCACGGGCTGCTCTCCAGCGGGCTGTTCGACCGCCAGGTGGCGCTCTACTTCGGAATCCTCGAGCTCGGCCAGAGCCAGGGGCACTTCCGTGAAGACCTCGAGCCGGCGCTCGACATCGCCCGTAACCTCGTCGCGCTGGAGGACGCCTACGGGTTGCACGTGATCGACGGAAACCGGTCCCTGCCGCTCGAGCGGTGCGCGGCGCTGATCGAGAGCTACGCGCGTACGGCCACCGGCTGCACGACCCTCGGAGGCGCGCCGAGCGCCTGAGCGGGGAGTTATCCTCGCGCGGCCCGTGCGACGTGAGATCAAGCTCGCCGGACCAACGATCGTGGCGGTCGCGCTTGCCGCCACCTATGTGATCGTCTCGCCCCCGAGTCTCGACCTCGCCGCGGCGCTGTTCCGCGCCTGGTTGTTTCACCGCGCGCCGTGGACCATCTGGAACAACTACTGGTACGCCGGACACAGCACGCCGGGCTACAGCGTTCTGTTCCCGGCCGTCTCGGCGGCGCTCACCCCGCAGCTCGCCGGTGCGCTCGCCGCGGCGGCGACCGCCGTGCCGTTCACCGCGCTCGCGTGGCGCCACCGCGGCCCGGCGGCGCTCCCCGGCTCGCTGCTGTTCGGCGCGTTCACGGCGGTGGACCTGTTCACCGGCCGGTTGCCGTTCGCGTTCGGTCTGCTGCCTGCGACGGCCGCCGTGCTGGCGCTCGACGCCGGGTGGTGGCCGCTTGGATGCGCGCTGGCGGCGGTGGCGGCGCTGTGCAGCCCGGTGGCGGCGCTGTGCGCCGCGATCGTCGCGGCCGGCTACGCGTTCGGAGGGGTGACGCAGCCCTCGCACGGACGCGGCGGAGTCAGCGGGCTCGGCCGGTTCGGCGGACGCGGCGGCGCGGTCGCCCGGGCCGGGCCGGCGGTCGCCCGGGCCGGGCCGGCGGTCGCCGTCGCCGCCGGTGCGCTGCTGCCGGTGCTCGCGCTCGCGGCGGCCTTTCCCGAGGGCGGTACCGAGCCGTTCGAGCTGGGGACCCTGCTCCCGGTGCTGGCGGTCGCGGTCGCCGGTTTCGCGCTGGCCGAGCGAGACCAGACGACGCTTCGGGCGTGCCTGGCGGTGTACGCGCTCGCGCTCATCGTCAGCTACCTGGTCCCGAGTGCGGTCGGCTCCAACGTCGCGCGGATGGGCACCCTGCTCGCCGCGCCGGTGGCGACCGTCGTGTTCTGGGAACGGCGCCCGAGGATCCTGGCCGGCGCGATCGTGCCCTTGCTCTACATCGGGATCCAGGCCCCCGTCCAGAACGTCGCCGTCTCCAGCGGCCAGCCGTCGACCTCGGCCGCGTTCTACCGCCCGCTCCTGCGGTTCCTGGAGCGCCGGGGCGGTCCCCCGTTCCGGATCGAGGTCCCGTTCACCGCGCTGCATTGGGAGGCCTACCGGGTCGCGACCGGGATCCCGATCGCTCGCGGCTGGGAGCGCCAGCTCGACATCCGTGACAACTCTGTCTTCTACCGCCGCGGGGCGCTCACGCCCAACAGCTATCGGGGCTGGCTGCACGCGAACGCGATCCGCTATGTCGCGCTCGCGGACACCGGGCTGGACTCGTCCGCCCGGGCGGAGGCCGCGCTCATCCGCTCCCGGCCCCCGTACCTGCGACCGGTCGCCGACGTTGGCGCGTGGCAGGTCTTTGCGGTGCGTGACCCGACCCCCCTGGCGCAGGGGCCGGCGCAGCTGACCGCGCTCGGGCCTGACTGGCTGGCGCTGCGGGTGCGGCGGCCCGGCAGCGTGACCTTACGGGTCCGGTATACGCCCTACTGGGCACTGGTACGCGGCAGCGGATGCGTGGAACCGGCCGGCGCCGACACGCGGGTGGTGCTCCGGCGGGCGGGAGCAGCGAGAATCGCGATCCGCTTCTCGCTCGGGCGGATCGGTTCCCGCTCGGCGCGCTGCACGCGGTGAGGGCGAGCTCAGCCGGGCGTGCGGCCGGCGAAGCGCAGCCGGTACCCCGTCGGCGTGGTGCCCAGACGCTGCGCGAAGCACGCGCGCAGCGCCGCGGCATCGGTGAAGCCGCTGCGGTGCGCCACCGCCTCCACCGGCTCGCTCGTCGTCTCCAGCAGCATCTGGGCTCGGCGCACGCGCTGCTCCCGCACCCAGCGCGCGGGGGTGACGCCCATCTCCGACCGAAAGCGTCGCGCGAATGTGCGCGGCGACATCGACGCCTGGCGCGCCAGGCGTGAGACCGGAAGCGGCGCGTCGAGGTGTGCGAGCGCCCAGGTCCGCGCCGGCTCGGTCGAGCCGTCCCTCGTCGCGCCGTCCGCCGGACTCGCGACGAACTGCGCCTGGCCGCCCTCGCGATGGGGGGCGATCACCACCCGGCGCGCGAGCTGGGCCGCGACCGCTGCGCCGTGATCACGCCGCACGAGGTGCAGGCACAGATCGAGGCCCGCGGCGACCCCGGCGCTCGTGAGGATCGCTCCCTCGTCGACGTAGAGCACGTCCGGATCGACGTCGGTGGCCGGGAAGCGACGGGTGAGCTCGGCCGTCGAATGCCAGTGGGTGGTCGCGCGGCGGCCATCGAGCAGCCCCGCCTCGCCGAGCACGAACGCGCCGGTGCAGATCGACGCGATCCGCGCGCCTCGAGCGTGGGCCTGCCGGAGCGCGCCCGCAGCTCTGTGCACATCGGGGGTGGGTGAGAGGTCGTCGGTTCCCGGAACGACGACGGTGTCGGCCTCCTGCAGCGCCCGCAGCCCACGCTCGGCCGAGATCGCAAGGCCCGTCGATGTCGCGACCGGCCCGCTCCGAACGCCGGCGACGGTGAAGCGATAGCGATCCTCGCCGCAATGTCCGAACAGGTGCGCGGGCGCGGCGAGATCGAGCAGGATCACCGACGGCAGCGCGAGCGCGACGACGTGATGCGGTCGTGGCATGAAATCGACGATAGTTGTCATTCCTGCCACTGGTCAAGCGGGTGCGGAGTCGCCACGATGAAGCCATGTCCACCACCGCGCCCCGTACCCAGGTGCTGTTCTTCGACGGCGTCGACGACCTCGACGCCGTCGGACCACTCGAGATCCTGACCGCCGCCGGCCTGCCGGTCAGCCCGGTCCGTCCCGCCGATCACCCCAGAGCGGTGCACACGGCGCATGGACTCAGGCTCGAGCTCGACACTGCCCTCGACGACACCGCGGAGCTGGTGATCGTGCCCGGTGGCGGCTGGCTGGACGCGGGACCCGGCGTGCGGGCACAGACGACCGGGACGCTGCCGGCGCAGCTGGCGGCGATGCATGCGCGCGGCACGGTCATCGCCTCCGTCTGCACCGGGGCGATGCTGCTCTCGGCAGCCGGCCTGCTCGAGGGCCGGCCCGCGGTGACCAACCGGGGGGCGTTCGACGAGCTCGCCGCTGCCGGAGGGATCGTCGAACGAGACGCGCGCGTCGTGGACGCGGGCGACGTGGTCACCTGTGGAGGGCCGGCCGCGGGTCTTGATCTCGGGGTGCATCTCATCGGGCGCTTCCTCGGCCCGGAAGCGGGCCGCGCGGCGGCCGCCCGCCTCGAGCACGACCCGGTCGGTCCGGTGCTCGTGGCGACCCGCAGTTGACCCGGAGCGCGCTCGCCGAACGTTGACGAAGACGTAGTGAAAAACCCGTGAACGCGGGTTAGATTCTGTCCGTGCTCCAGCTGCGGCGAGTCGGCGCCCACATGCTGCCCAAGGGGTGGGTCGACGCGCTGCGCCAGGTGGGCCTGTTCGTGGGCGCGTACGTGCTGTACCAGGTGGTCCGCGGGATGGTCAACGCCGACGACGCCCCGGGGCGCGCGTCGTGGAACGCGACGAAGATCATCAACTTCGAGCGAGGGCTGCACGTCTTCGTCGAGCCACAGGTCCAGCAGTGGGCGCTCGGGTTCCACCGGCTCATGGAGTTCGCGACCTGGTTCTACGTCAATGGCAACTACGCGATCACCGGCGGAGTGCTGCTGTGGATCTACCTGCGCCGCAACGACTCGTTCTACTGCGTGCGCAACATGTTCATGATCGCGATGGTGCTCGCGCTCGTCGGATACGCGCTGTACCCGACCGCGCCGCCGCGGCTGATGCCGCAATGGGGGTTCACCGACGTCGTCCAGCTCTACACCGGCGTCACCGCCGAGCGGGGGGCGCCGGCGGCGTTCCTGAATCTGTACGCGGCCGTGCCATCGATGCACGTCTGCTTCGCCCTGATGACCGGCGCGACGATGGTCCGCCTGTCCTCCAATCGCCTCGCTCGGGTCGGGTGGGCGATCTACACGCCGTGTGTGGTGTTCGTCGTGGTCGCGACCGGCAACCACTACCTCACCGACTGCGCCCTGGGGATGGTCACGGCGGGCCTATCCGCGCTGCTCGCCGGCCAGCTGCTCGCGCGGGCGCGCCCCGACGCGTGGTCGTTCAGCCGGTCGCGAGTCGGCGGGCTGCCGGAGATCACCTCGCCCGCCCGTTAGCTGCCCGGCGAGCTATCCACCGCGCGAACGTCTACCCTGTCGAGGTCGATGGCGCCGGAGCCGAGTTCCCGCGTGCGCACCCCCCGCGCACGCCGCCCCCGTCAGCGCGCCGCGGAGCGGGGCGCGAAGCCGACCACCCAGGAGCTCATGCAGCAGCGGCTGATCGACTCCCGGCTGACTCCGAACGCGATCTCGCTCACCGGCTTCGTGCTCAACGTCACCGCTGCCGTGCTGCTGTTCAAGCACTGGTTCTTTCTCGCGGGACTCGCGTTCATCATCGGCTCGATCATGGACACGCTCGACGGCCGCTACTCGCGGATGTCGGGCAAGGGCACTCCGTTCGGCGCGTTCCTGGACTCGACCCTCGATCGCCTGGAGGAAGGCGTCGTCCTGACCGCCGCGGGCGCGTACTTCGCCTCGCAGCACGACCAGGTGGCAGTCGCCGCGGTCGTCATGGCGGTGCTCGCCTCGCTGATGGTCAGCTACACCCGCGCCCGCGCCGAGGCTCTCGGCGTGCAGTGCAAGGTCGGCCTGGCGACGCGGCCGGTCCGTGTGGTGATCCTGTCCGTCGGGCTGGTGTTCGCCCGCGGCGCCGGGCTCGGGCACTTCTACCTGCTCGCACCGGCGGTATACGTGCTCGCGGTGCTCAGCCTGTTCACGGTCGCCCAGAGGATCTGGCATGTCCGTAAGGAGCTGACCGCTCCGCAGCACACCGGCTGAGCCGGCTCCCATCGTCCATTCGTCCAGGACGGGACCCGGCCGGTCAAGAATCGACGTCGCGGGTCTACGATCGGACGTCGACCACGTGGGCACGAATGCCCGGACAAGGGGTTCTCGAATGGCACGACCACGAGCACGTGGCCTCGGCGGACTGGGCGCCCTGGTCACCGTCGTCGGGGCGCTCGCCTCGGCCGGGCCGGCGCTCGCGACGACGACCACGCAGACGATCACCTCCGCGGGGCCGCTCCGGGGGATCACGATCGGCGAGGACCTCGACTGCCAGGTCCAGTACGCGGGCTGGACCGGTGGGGCGTTCTACCCCACCGAATCGCTCGGATCCTCGCCCGCGACGGGCGACTGCGGCACGTTCGTCTCCGTCGGCACGAGCGTCTATGGACCTGACTTCAGCGAGAACTACGCCTCGGGCACGGGGATCTCGCTCACCACCGCGGGCAACTACGTCGCGTATACCCCCGGCGTCCAGTCGGGTGTGAGCGGAGCGGGAACCGCGTCGAGCCCGTACGCGGTCACGAGCGGCGCGACCGCGGGCGCCAGCGGCATCGCGATCACCGAGAGCGACCGCTACGTCAGCGGCCAGGACGGATACACGACCATCGTCACCCTGACGAACACGACTGGCGCGCCGGTCAGCGGCCTGCTCTACCGGGCGGCCGACTGCTTCGTGCAGGGGTCCGACGACGGGTACGGGGACGCCGAGAGCGGCGGTGCGATCGCGTGTACGACCAGCGCCGACGAAGCCTCGGGCGGCCCGGCCGAGGAACTGGACCCGGCGACCCCGGGCAGTCACTACGTCGAGGGGTACTTCAACGACCTGTGGGGTGAGGTCGACGCACAGACCGTGCTGCCCGACAGCTGCGACTGCATGGTCGCCGAGGACAACGCGATCGGGCTGAGCTGGGACTTCACCCTGCTGGCGGGAAGCAGCGCCCAGTACGTGCTGCACATGAATTTCGCGCTCACAAGCAGCGCCTCTGGCTCCGGGACGAACCCCGGCAGCAGCGGGGGGTCGTCCGGCGGCCAGGGCAAGGAGACCTCCCGCCAGAGGGTGCGGCTCACGCTGCGCCAGTCGGCCAGGCACCACCGCTCGGCCGCCTCGCTTTCGCTGCCCGCAGGGTTCACCGGGGAGCGCGTCCGGGCGGCACTGCACGGTGCCGGTGTCCGCGCCGCCACCGGCACGGTCACCTACAGCCTCTACCGCGGGCGCAGCTGTACGGCGCGCCACCGAGTCGTGAAGGGCGCACGTCGCTCGCTCCATCGCGGGCGGGCCCCGGCGTCGGCGCGGGTGACCACGGCTCTGCGGCCGGGGCGCTACTCATGGCAGGTGGTCTACAGCGGCAACAGGACGCTCCAGCGCGCGAAGAGCATCTGTGGGCGCGCCCGGCTCACCATCCTGAAGTAGATCCGCGCACCGGCCGGGTCATCCCGCGGGCGGCCCGCGCCGCGTGCCGGCACGGTGACGGTCGGTACCGTTCTGCGTGTGCCACCCGCACCCGCCCGCTCGCTCGGCCGCGGAGCCCGGTCGCGGATCCTGCGCACCGTGCGCGAGCTGTTCTCCGATCCCGGCATCAACGCGACCGGCATCGCCGAGATCATCGACCGCGCGCGGGTCTCGCGCCGCACCCTCTACCAGCACTTCGGTTCCAAGGACGAGCTGATCGTCGCCTACCTCCGCGAGCTGGCCGCCGATCCGGAGGCGCTGCCGCAGCGGCTGCTCATGCGCCAGGACCTCACCGCGCGCGCACGCCTGCTGGAGACCTTCACGGCGCTCGGCGAGGGGCCGAGGCCGCTGCGGGGTGATCCGTTCCTCGCCGCCGCGGTGGAGATCGCCGATCCGGGTCATCCCGCGCGACGGGTGATCGCTCGCCGGCAGGAGGAGCTCGGCGAGCTGCTGGGCGCGGTGTGTCGCGAGGCGGGCGCGCGCCAGTCCGAGCAGCTCGGCCAGCGCCTGGCCGTGCTGTACGCGGGCGCGGCGGCGGCGGTGCTGGCGGCCGACGATGCGGCGCCGGCGGCCGAGGCGACCGCGGTCGCGCGCATCCTCCTCGAGGGCGCAATCGACTGACCTCCCGACGTAGACCGATCAGTCTCTATCGTGGTGACCGCTGGCGCCTCGCCGAGCCCCTGGTACACCGCTTGGTGTGTATCTCGGATGTAACCGAGCGCCGCCGGCGGGATAGATTCGGGCGTACGCCTGCTGCGACCGTCGCGCCGGCGCTGACACTCGAAAGGAACTTCGTGAGCACCTCCACCAACGGATCCTCGCGCCACCAGTACGACAAGGTCCGCGTCGCGATCATCGGCGTCGGCAACTGCGCGAGCTCCTTCGTCCAGGGCGTCCACTACTACCGCAACGCCGATCCGACGCAGCAGGTCCCCGGCCTGATGCACGTCGACCTGGGCGGCTACCACGTCCGTGACATCGAGTTCTCTGCGGCGTTCGACATCGACGTCGACAAGGTCGGCAAGGACCTCTCCGAGGCGATCTTCGCCGGCCAGAACAACACGCTGAAGTTCGACACCGAGGTCCCGCACCTGAACGTGCCGGTGATGCGCGGCATGACCCACGACGGCCTCGGCAAGTATCTCTCCCAGAAGATCACCAAGGCGCCGGGCGAGACCGCCGACATCGTCGAGGTGCTCAAGGAGACCCGTACCGACGTCGTCGTCTCCTACCTGCCGGTCGGCTCCGAGCAGGCGACGAAGTGGTACGTCGAGCAGATCATCGAGGCCGGCTGCGGCTTCGTGAACTGCATCCCGGTGTTCATCGCCCGGGAGGACTACTGGAACAAGCGCTTCAAGAAGGCCGGGCTGCCGGTCGTCGGCGACGACATCAAGTCCCAGGTCGGCGCGACGATCGTTCACCGCCAGCTCGCCCGCCTGTTCCACGACCGCGGCGTCAAGCTGCTGCGCACCAGCCAGCTCAACGTCGGCGGCAACATGGACTTCTTCAACATGCTCGAGCGCGAGCGACTGGAGTCCAAGAAGATCTCGAAGACCAACGCGGTCACCTCGATCGTGGGCCACGAGCTCCCAGCGGACGACGTCCACGTCGGCCCGTCGGACTACGTGCCGTGGCTGACCGACCGCAAGTGGGCTCACATCCGCCTCGAGGGCCAGGCGTTCGGCGACGTGCCGCTCACCGCGGAGCTGAAGCTCGAGGTGTGGGACTCGCCGAACTCCGCCGGCATCGTCACCGACGCCGTGCGCTGCTGCAAGCTCGCGCTCAACAGCGGCCTCGCCGGACAGCTCGACGGCCCGAGCTCGTACCTCATGAAGTCCCCCATGCACCAGCGTCCGGACGACGAGGCCCGCGAGCTCACCGAGAAGTTCATCGCCAAGTACGCGCGGAAGCCCGGCGTCGCGGCCGCGGCCAAGCGGGACGCGCCGGCGCGGGCCACGCGCGCGGCGAAGGCCAAGCCGGCCGCCGCCAGGCGCACCCGGGCTGCCACGAAGGCCTAACGCTCAGCTGCTGGGCATCGAACGGCACCCGAGTGCCGTTTGATGCCCAGGTCAGCGAACACATCGTCGGGAAGGATCTGGCCCATCCGGGGTCTTGGTCGGTGACCCGCTTTCTCCGACCTGACAGGAGTGCTTCACCGATGACCAGGACCAGAACGATCCGGACGAAGACCGGCACAACGCTCGCAGCGATCGGCGTGGCCGCGCTGGTCGCCGCGTGCGGCAGCTCACACTCGTCCCCCTCCGGCAGCGCGAGCAGTGGCTCGGGGAGCGCCAGCGGCTCCGCGGTGAGCGGAACCCCCGTCTCCGACCACACGCTCCAGATCTCGGCCGTCTCCGGCAAGGACGGGCGCTACCTGGCCGGCGCCGGCGGGCGCGCCATCTACCTCTGGGTGGCCGACGGCCACGACACGTCCCACTGCACCAGCGGCGCGTGCGCCACGTTCTGGCCGGCGGTCGTGACCAAGTCCAAGGCAGTCGCGGGCAGCGGCGTGAAGGCAAGCGATCTCGGCACGATCGCGCACAGAGGCGGCGAGCGGCAGGTGACCTACAACGGCCACCCGCTCTACTACTTCTCCGAGGACTCCGGCCGCGGTATGACCAAGGGCCAGGGCAACAGCGGCTTCGGCGCGAAATGGTGGCTGGTCAGCCCAACGGGGTCCGCGATCACCCGCAGCGGCTCCTCGGGCGCCAGCGGCTCGGGCTCCAGCGCCCCCGCGACCACCACCTCGTCGAGCAGCTCCGCCTCCGGCGGCTGGGGCTGATCCGGTGACGGCGGGGGCCCGCAAGCTGCCCGCCACCCCCACCAGCTGGCGATCCCGGGCCGGATCGCGCTCGCTCAGGACGCGATCCGGTCGGACGCTGAGCCGTCAGCGAGGCAACGCGTCCGCGAGCGCCGGCGACAGATCGCCGCGCCCGGCAACCGCGACTCCGCGCTCGAGCCCGAGCCACCCGGCGACGGTGGAGAGCTCGGCGGCCAGCTCGGCGCTGACGTGGTCGGCATCGATCGCATCCTCGGCGAACGCCCCCTGGACACGGAGGACTCCCGTCTGTCGGTCGGACTTCAGGTCGACGCGGGCGACGAGCTCTCCGTCGAGCAGAAACGGCAGCACGTAGTAGCCGTAGACGCGCTGCGGTGCCGGCACGTAGATCTCGATCCGGTAGTGGAAGCCGAACAGGCGCTCCGCCCGGGGCCGGAACCAGATCAGCGGGTCGAACGGCGAGAGCAACGCGCGGCCGGGGACCGGGCGCGGGCGCGGGGCCTCGTGCCATAGATAGGCCGGCGCCTCCCAGCCGCGGACCGCGACCGGCAGCAGCTCGCCGGCGTCGACGAGCTCAGCGACGCGCAGCTTGGAGTCGGCGCGGGGCAACCGGAAGTAGTCACCGATGTCCGGCTCAGTGGCCACGCCGAGTGCCCGGGCAGAGATCCGCGCGAGCTCCCGCTGGGCGTCCTGACGCGTCGGGGTCGGGGCACCGAGCACCTCCTCGGGCAGCACCCGCTCGGGCAGGTCGTAATGGCGCTCGAAGTTGATCCGCCGCGCCGCCATCACCTGGCCGGTGTAGAAGAGATGCTCGAGCGCGCGTTTGCCCTCGTGCCAGTTCCACATCTGACCCGCCGCCGGCGTGCCCCGCGAGAAGCCGGTGTCGCCCGACCGGATCGGGCCCTGGTCGCGGACGAGCTCGAGCGTGTCGGTGATCAGCGTCGGGTTCTCCTCGAGGATCCGCTGCATCGAGCCCCACGCTCCGTCGAGGTCCGCCATCCGCCAGCGCAGCAGAGGATGCGTCTCGATCGGGATGAGCGACGCCTCGTGAGCCCAGTACTCGACCAGCCGGCGGTTGAGGCGCCCCCGCGTGTGCCCGGCGAGCCGATCCAGCACCGTTGGGTCATACGGCCCCAGACGCGAGAAGACCGGCATGTAGTGCGCTCGCAGGAAGACGTTGACCGAATCGAGCTGCAGCAGCCCGAGCCGGCGTACCAGCCCGGCGATGCGTGCGGAGTCGGCCTGTGGGCCGCCGGCACCGGCGCGCGGGCGACCGAACCCCTGGGCGCGCAACGCGATCCGCCGAGCCGCGAGCGGGCTCAGCCGTGCCACGGCCCCGGATGCGGTGGCGGTGCTAATTGGAGTCGCAGGCCGCGTGGCGGATCCGGCGAGGGACCTCATGCCGCACGCACGGCGGTCCGCGCTCGACGCTGACCCATTCGGCGCCCCGGGCGCGGAACAGCGACGTGAGCTCAAAGCGGCTCGTCTCGACGGCGGCGTACGCCCATGACCCGTCACAGCCGAAGGGCCGCACGATGCGGGCATGGTGGATCTGCGCGTCGCCACGCGAGAGGCCCTCCCACAGGGCGTGTCGCGCACAGCTGGGAGATGCGGTGGACGCCGAGGCACCGGGCGCCGGCAGGACCGTGGCGAGCAGCACACCCGCCGCCAGCGCCAGCGACGCCACCGCGGCGGCGAGCGACCGGCGCCGTGCACCGCGACCGGCTGTGAGTCTCACGCTGCGGGAATCCGGCACGCTCGCTCCTCTCTCGACGGGCGAACGATTCTACGAATCGAGCGCTCCGGGGGCCCGGCTCTGCCGGCGGCCTAAGATCAGGGCGTGCCCGTACCGGATGCGGCGCCCGCCGAACCGCTCGCGATCGCGCAGGTGACGCCGTTCGCGTGGGAGGTCCCGGGCGAGGTCAACCACTATGTGGCGCGGATCTCCGAGGAGCTCGCCGCCCGCGGACACCGCGTGCTGATCATCGCGCCTTCGCAGGACGACGAGCTCGTCCGTGAGTCCCGGCGGCTGGTCCGCCAGGCGCCGGAGTTGCTCGTGGCCGAACCCGGCGTGCGGGTGGTCGGGGTCGGTGAGGTGCTCCAGTTCGCCCCCAACCGGCGGCGGGCCGCCTCACTACCGGTCGACGTCGCCCGCACGATCGAGGACACGCTCACCTCGGTTCCGCTCGACATCGTCAACGTCCATGAGCCATTCGCACCGAGTGCCTCGAGCGTCGCCCTGCGTCACTCGCGCGCACTCACCGTAGGGTCGTTCCACTCCCCCACCGAGCGCGTCCTCTCCACCCAGCTCACCCGGCCGCTCGTACGGCTGCTGTTCAGCCGCCTGGACGCCCGGACGGCGAGCTACGCGGCGACGCGGAACCTGCTGCAGACGTTCTTCCCCGGCGAGTACCGCGTGATCCCGCCGGGCGCCGACGCCCCCGCCGAGGGCGAGACCGCGGCGCCGAGAGCCGCGGGCGCCATCCCGGAGATCGTGATGCTCGCCACCGAGGAGCGGGCGGCACTGCGCACGTTCCTGCGCGCGCTGCGGCTGCTTCCCGAGGATGCCGAGTGGCATGCGACCGTCTGGTCCCCGCGCCCGCTGCCGCCACCGGCGACCCTGACCCGGACCCTGCGCGAGCGGGTTACGTTCGTCGATGCAGAGACGACGAGCGCAGGGCAGGCGCTCGCGCTCGCCGACGTGTTCGTGCTCGGCTCCGAGGGGCTGCGACCGACGCCCGGGACGCTGCTGCGCGCGCTCGGTGCCGGCGTCGCCTGCGTCGCCCCCCGGCTGCCGGTCTACGAGGAGGTGCTCGCCGACGGTGAGCGAGGGCTGCTGTTCGAGCCCGGCGAGGTGCAGACGCTCGGTGCTCAGCTCGCCCGGCTGCTCGCAGATCCGGCCGTGCGCAACCGCGGCGCCGAGTTCCAGGCCCGGCTGCGCGCCGAACTCAGCTGGGAGCGGGTCGCGGGCGAGCATGCCGCGATCTACAGCGAGCTGGTCGCCCGCCGGCACGTGACCGAGGGCGACGCCCAGCTGCGCCGCCGGCTTGCGGAGCGGCCGCTCATCGATGTCGACCTGCACATGCACACAGATCACTCCTACGACTGCGCGACGCCGGTCGAGGTGCTGCTCGCCGAGGCCTCGCAGCGGGGCCTGGGCGCGATCGCGGTCACCGACCACAACGAGATCTCCGGCGCGCTGGAGGCACGGGCGAAGGCCTCGGGGATCCAGGTGATCGTGGGCGAGGAGGTGAAGACCGCCGAGCAGGGCGAGGTGATCGGCCTGTTCATCGAGGAGAAGATCCCGCGCGGGATGACCCTCCAGGAGACGATCGCCGAGATCAAGCGCCAGGGCGGCCTGGTCTACGTCCCGCACCCGTTCGACCGGATGCACGCCGTCCCGGACTACGAGCATCTGCTCGGAGTGATCGACGACGTTGACGCGATCGAGGTGTTCAACCCGCGGGTGGCGATCGCCGAGTTCAACGAGGAGGCGGTGCGCTTCGCCGCCAAGTACCGGATGATCGCCGGCGCCGGCTCCGACGCGCACGTCCCCCAGGGCCTCGGATCGGTGCGGATCCGGATGCGCGCCTTCGACGGTCCGGACGAATTCCTGCAGTCACTGCGCGACGCCGACATCATTCGCAACCCGGCCTCGCTGCTCTACGTCCAGGCGCTGAAGTTCCTGCAGACGAAGGCGATGCCGCCAGGCGCCCGCCGCGCCTCGCGCGAGCGCCGCGTGCGACGGGCGACGCATCGCAAGTCCTGATGCAGCGTCAAGGACAAGACCGCCAGACCGCCAATCAGGGCAGGGTGCCCGCCACCGATGACGAGATCCGCGAGAAGTACCTCGAGCGTGCGATCCGCGAGCTGAACTCCTTTGCCCAGCGCCTGTCGGAGTGCGAGCACTGCCCGCGCGGTCAGCTGATGCCGGTGCTCGGCTCGGGCCACCCGCAGGCCGACATCATGCTGCTCAAGCACTCGGCGCTTCCCTCCGAGGTCGAGGAGGGGGTCGCCTTCTACGGACGCGGCGGCAACGCGCTGATGAAATCGCTCAAGCGGCTGGGGATCGACCCGCTCGCCGTCTACGGGACGCTGTGCGTCAAATGCCCGGTGTTCGAGCCGGAGACCGCTGACGTGGCGTGCGTCGCTCGCCTGCTCGAGGAGCTCGCGATCGTCCGCCCGAAGATCGTGGTCGTGATGGGCGAGGACGCGCTGGCGGTGCTCAACGATCTGGAGGTCCCGCTTGCGCGCCCGCTGAGCGCCACGCCCGGCGAGCTGCAGCGGCTGACCCCGTCGATCGAGGGATTGTTCGTCCCGAACATCGACGACTCGCTCGACGACGAGGGCGCCAAGCGCGCGTTCTGGTCGGCGTTCAAGCGACTCGGCCAGTGGTGGGAGGACCTGCCGCCGTACTGAGCCTGATCAGGCGGTGATCGGAATGTGGCCGGGCTGGGCCGCAACGCGTTCGATCCAGGCCCTGATCGCGGGATACGGCTCGAGCGCGAATCCGCCCTCGGGCGCGACGTGGGTGTAGGCGTAGAGCGCGATGTCGGCGATCGTGTAGCGCTCGGAGACGAAGAAGCTCCGAGTCGCCAGGTGGCGTTCCATCGCGTCGAGCGCCGTCGTCCCAGCGCGGAGCTTGGCGCCGCGCTCCTCCTCGCTCGGGGTGATCCCGGCATGCGCCCAGAACCGCGCCACCGCGATGTGGGGCTCGTGGCTGTACTGCTCGAAGAACAGCCACTGGAGCGTCTGGGCGTGCTCGTACGGGTCATCCGGCCAGAACTCGGTCCCGCGAGCCAGGTAGCCGAGGATCGCGCCCGACTCACCCAGTGGCCGGCCGTCGTCGAGCACGAGCGTCGGAACGCGTAAGCCCGGATTGAGATCGCCAAGGATCTGCTGGCGGTCCGAACGATCGATGACGTCGAGCTCCCGCCGCTCGAACGCGATCCCGAGCTGGGTGAGCAGCAGGCGGACCTTGTAGCAGTTGCCCGAGATCGCGCTGTCGTAGAGGAGGATCGCTCAGCCCCCTATCTGGCGATCGTCGCCCCCGGCGCGGTGGCGTGCACCGCCTCAACGTCGATCGCGCTCTCGACGTCGCCCCCGCCGTAGCGCGACCCCTTCTCGACGTAGGCGATGCGAGCGGCGACCTGCGCGGGGGTGAGGAACTGCCCGTAGGAGCCCGAGTGGGGATCGGAGACCTGCTCGTCGAGCGCCGCCAGGCCCCCGCCAAGGATCCATCCACGCCGGCCCGACCGCATGCAGCCCTCCTCGTCCACGTTGAGCCCCGCACCTGCGCGCGGGATCCTAACAGCGGGTCCCGGGACGGCCGCCGCACGGGCGTTACCTCTGAATGGCATGGTGACGTGACAGAGCGGGCGTCGCTCACGAGGCGATTGCTGGGGCTGCGCTCAATGGTTTGCGAACGCCCGCAGGCGGGCACACGTCGGGACGATGGCGGAGGGAGGCGACCGAGCCCAGCACGGGACTGGACGGTTCGCGCGGAGGAGACGCGGCTGGCTCTGGCTGCTGCTCGTGCCGTTCGCCGCGCTGCTCGCGCCGCCCCTCTACGCACACGAGACCCCGCACCTGTGGGGGATCCCGTTCTTCTACTGGTATCAGGCGGTGTGGTTGATCATCACCGCCGGCATCACGACGTTCGTGTACCGCCGGATGCGCTGATGGACGTTCATGCCGTCCACCCGGCGACGATCGTCGTCTTCTGCGTCCTGTTCGGGATCGTCGCGATCGGCGGCTTCCTCGCGGCCCGCTGGCGCCGGGCCGATCTCTCGCAACTGAACGAGTGGGGACTCGCGGGCCGGCGGTTCGGCACGTGGGTGACATGGTTCCTGATCGGCGGCGACATCTACACCGCGTACACCTTCATCGCCGTCCCCGCCGCGATGTTCTCCACCGGCGCCGCCGGTTTCTTCGCGTTCGCATACACCACGCTTGTCTTCCCCGTGCTGTTCGTGTTCGGTCCACGGTTGTGGGCGGTGTGCAAGCGCCATGGCTACATCACCGCCGCGGACTTCGTGCATGGGCGGTTCGACTCGGGGTCGCTCGCGCTCGCGACTGCGTTCACCGGAATCCTCGCGACGATGCCCTACATCGGGCTGCAACTCGTGGGGCTCAAGACGGTGATCGGCGCGATGGGCATCTCCGGCGACTGGCCGGTGATCATCGCGTTCGTCATTCTCGCCGCCTACACGTTCCAGAGCGGGCTCCGCGCGCCCGCGCTCACGGCCGTGATCAAGGACCTGATCATCTACGTGACCGTCGGGGTCGCCATCGTCTACATCCCGATCAAGCTGGGCGGGTTCGGCCATATCTTCGGCGCCGCCCACAGGGCGCTGCCCAAGGCCGCCACCCCGGCGGTCACGGTGCCCGGCAAGGACAGCTCCTACGAGACGTATGCGACGCTCGCCCTCGGCTCTGCGTTCGCGCTGTTTCTCTACCCGCACGCCCTCACCGGCGCGCTGAGCGCCAGGACCGGGAACACCATCCGACGCAACGCGGCGCTGCTGTCGACGTACTCACTCGCGCTCGGCGCGATCGCGATCATGGGCTATATGGCGATCGCCGCGGGACTGAAGCCCGCAAATCCCGACTTCGCCGTCCCCGACCTGTTCATCAGGTTCTTCCCGCCGTGGTTTCAGGGATTCGCATTCGCCGCGATCGGCGTCGGGGCGCTCGTTCCCGCCGCGATCATGTCGATCGCCGCCTCAAACCTGTTCAGCCGGAACATCTGGACCGCGTATATCCGTCCACAGGCCGACGATCGCGAGCAGACGCTCGTGGCCAAGATCGTCTCGCTGCTCGTCAAAGCGGGTGCGCTCTGCTTCGCCCTGTTCGTCTCGACGAAGTCCTCGATCGACCTCCAGCTGCTGGGCGGCGTATGGATCCTGCAGACGCTCCCAGCCGTGTTCCTGGGCCTCTACACCCGCTGGTTCGACCGCTGGGCGCTGCTCTGCGGCTGGGCGGTCGGGATGGGGCTCGGAACCTGGATGGCGGCGTCGCAGTCGTTTGTCTCGGCGTACCCCCTGCACGTCGGCTCGCTGCACCTCACGATGTACGCCGCATTCTTCGCGATCATCGCCAATCTGCTGGTGACCACGCTGCTCACCCCGCTGACCCGTCGGATCGACCCCCGCCCGCAGGCCGACGAGACGACCGCCGCGGACTACGACGATCTCACCGCCGACGCGGGCGGCCCGGAGCTGCTCCGGGCGTGAGGCGAGGTACTCGGGGGCGAGAACGACCCCGGGGGATCGCCCACGCATCACTCCGCGGGCAGCAGCACGATCTTGCCGAGCTTGCCTCCCGCCCGGAAGCGGTCGTAGGCCTCGGCCACCCGCTCGAGCGGGAAGGTGTGCGCGATCGGCACGGTGATGTCGCCGCCGGCCAGCGCGGGCAGCGCCGAGCGCTCGACGGCGCGGGTGGCCAGCGCCTTGAGCTCGAGCGGCCGGGCTCGGAGCGTCGAACCGTGGATCCGCGCGCGCTTCATCATCACGAGGCCGAGGTTGATCTCCGCCGTCGCCCCGGCGCCGGTGCCGATGATCGCAATCCGCCCCCCGGTCTCCAGCGACGTCAGGTTCTCGGCGAGGTTGATCGCACCGACGAGCTCGAGCACGACGTCGAACGGCCCGTGTTCGCCGAACCCCTCCGGCGCGATCACGGTGGCGCCGAGCGCCGCGACCCGATCGCGATGGTCGGGGTTGCGCACCGTGGCGGTGACCCGCGCCCCTGCGGCCCGGCCGAGCTGCACCGCGGCCGTGCCGACGCCTCCCGCCGCTCCGTGCACGAGCAGCCGCTCGCCCGCAACCAGCCCGGCTTGCGTGAAGACGGCGTCGTGGGCGGTGATGAACACCTCGGGGAACCCGCCGGCCTGCGGCCAGTCGATCGCGTCGGGGATCGCCATCAGCATCCGCTCATGGACGACGCACAGCTCCGCCTGCGCACCGCCGCCGACGATCGCCATCACCCTGTCGCCGACCTCGAAGCGCTCTGCGCGCGGGCCACGTGCGACGACCTCGCCCGCAAGCTCCATCCCCGGGATGTCCGCGGGGACGCCCGGCGGCGGGGGGTAGTGCCCGGCAGCCTGCATGATGTCCGCGCCGTTGAGGCCGGCCGCACGAACGCGGACGAGCACCTCTCCGTCGGCGGCGACCGGGTCGGGCCGCTGCTCGATGACGAGTTGCCTGTCCCTGATGACCGTGGCGCGCATGATTCGGTCCCCCGGGCCTCAGGCGGCGCCGGCCACGCGCGGGGCTCCGGGGTCGGCTTCCTCGCCGGACTGCTCACGTGCGATGTAGTCCTCGATCTCCATCACCCGGTCGCGGGAGCGGGTGGCGACCGCGAGCAGGTCGCTCATCGTCGAGACCTCCTCGATCTGCTCGGCGATGAACCACTGCATGAACTGCTCGGCGGCGTAGTCGTGCTGCTCGCGCGCAGTGCCGGCCAGCCGGCTGATCTGCTCGGAGACGCGCTTCTCCTGCTCGAGCGCAAGGGCGACGGGCTCGACCACGTCGGCGAAGCCACTCCTGGGCGCCTCCACCCCAGGCGTGAGCACCGGGGCGCCGGTGTCGAGCAGGTACTGAACCATCATCATCGCGTGGTCGCGCTCCTCGAGCGCCTGGCGGTAGAAGAACGAGGCGAGTCGCGGCAGCGTCTCGGCCTCGTAGTAGACCGCGCACGCGACGTACTGCTGGTGGGCTGCGAACTCATGGGCGACCTGCTCGTTGAGCAGATCGGCGAAGGGGGCGGCGGTATCCATGACGGGAACCTACTCCGCCGCGACCGGGCTCGGTGGACTGGGCTGGGCGCGTCGCACCAGCTCCGCCACACACTCGATGTGCGGTGTCTGCGGGAACATGTCGACCGGCCGGACACGCACGAGCTCGTAACCGCCGTCACGGACCAGCTGCGCGGCGTTGGGCGCCAGCGTCGTCGGGTTGCACGAGACGTACACGATCCGGGCCGGCGAGGCCTCGATGATCCGCCGTACGACCTTCTGCGAGAGGCCTGCGCGCGGCGGGTCGATGACGAGCAGGTCCGGCCGCCCTGCCTTCTCGACGAGCTCTCGCAGCGCCAGCCGCACGTCGCCGGCGAAGAAGTGTGCGTTGTCGATCTCGTTCGAGCGGGCGTTGGAGATCGCGTCCTCGATCGCGTCCTCGACGAGCTCCAGGCCCCACAGCTCGGCGACGCGCGGCGACATCAGCAGTCCGATGGTCCCGATCCCGCAGTAGAGGTCGTAGAGCCGCTCGAAGCCACCCGGCCGCGCGTACTCCGTCGCGAGGGCGTAGAGACGATCGGCCATCTCGGTGTTCGTCTGGAAGAACGCCTCGGCGGAGATCCGGAAGGTCATGCCGCCGATCTCCTCGCGGAACCTGGTCGATCCCGACAGAACCTCGGTGACGCCGCCCTGGGTCGTCTCGCCGACAGCGTCAAGGCGCGTCCACAGCAGCCCGTTCAGGTCGGCGCCGGCTGCCGCAACGAGAGCTTCACGATCCAGGCCGTCGGCGTCATCGGAGGTGACCAGCCGCGCCTGCAGCGCCCCGGTGCGCCGGCCCTCGCGCACGACGAGGTTGCGCAGGAAGCCGACGTTCGTGCGCCGGTCATAGGCGGTGAGCCCCTGCTCGCGACACCACTGCACGATGCGCTCGCGGACCGCGTTGCCGGCCTCCGAGGCGAGCAGGCAGTCGGTCAGTGGGACGATCTCCTCCCAGTTGCCGGGTGCGTGGAAGCCGCACACCAGCTCTCCGCCGGCCCCGGTGCCGAACGAGTATTCGAGCTTGTTGCGGTAGCGCCACTGCTGCTCGGCGGGCACGATCGGCTCGATCGTCAGGTTCTCGAAGCCGCCGATCCGGGTGAGCGCGTCGCGCACCTGCTCGGCTTTGATCTCGAGCTGGCGCTCGTAGGCGAGCACCTGCCAGGGGGCGCCGGGATGGTCGGCGACGGGGTCGATCCGGTCCGGTCCGGGACTGAGGATCTCGACCGCCCGCGCCTCGGCGTACGAGCGCTTGCGCTTGCCGACCACCGCACGCACGGTGTCGCCGGGCATCCCGCCCGAGACGAACACGACGTAGCCGGATTCGGTCCGCGCGACGCCCGCGCCACCGTAGGCGAGCGAGTCGATCGTGAGGGTCAACTCGTCGCCGCGCTGCGGGCGAGTCATCGTCTGGGAGGCCTCCATCGCGTCTAGATAAGCAGCCGCTCAGAATCACCCGCCAGACTGGAGCGGTGGAGCAACCCCCCGCCGAGATCCCTCGCGAGCCCGAGCGCCCCCAATTCGCGTTCGATCGGCGCCAGGCGATCTGCGCCGGGATCCTCATCCTCCAGGGCGTTTACCGGCTCGTTCTGCTGTTCACGACATCGTGGCTGATCGGCACCCATCCGCTGCTGCTGGAGGCGCTGCGCGGCTCGACCTCCTCACTGATCGCGGGTGGCGCGTTCGCCGAGACCGGGCGGGCCTCGCTCGCGCTCGCGCTGCTCGTCCCGCTGCCGACGCTGATGATGAGCGATCCGGTCGTGTGGTGGGCAGGGCGGCTGTGGGGGCCTGAGGTCGTCGAGCTGGTCGCCGGTCGCGGGGCGGCCGGACGGCGCGGCGTCAAGGCCGCGATGCGCCTGATCGAGCGGGCTCGCTCGGTGGCCGTCGTGCTCGCGCCGATCCTGCCGGTGCCGAGCGTGATCATCTACGCTGCGGCCGGCTGGACCGGCATGCGCCTGCGGTGGTTCCTGGTGCTCGATCTGATCGGCACCTTCGGCTGGGTCGCGCTGATGGTCGGGCTCGGCTACGGGCTCGGGCAGTCGGCGGTCAACGTCGCCCACACCATCACCCACTACAGCCTGCTGATCACGATCGGCCTGGTGGTCGTGGTCGTCGCGCTCGTGATGTGGCGCGACTGGCGGGCGGCGCCGCGTACGCCTGCCGACGAGCCCGGGACGGAATGAGTCCGCGTCAGGCGTCGCGGCGCATCAGCGTCACGGCAGCAGCCGCGATCGCTGCGACCGCATAACCGCAGAACAACGCAAAGCCACCCCACACACTGAGATGGTGCGGGCTGTCGAAGCTGTGCGAGAGCACCGTCATGCCTGCGTTGAGCGGCAGGTATGGCGAAACCGTGTTGTTCAGGCTCGAGCCGAGAATGTCGAGCAGGCCGGGCAGCACGAACAGCAGGCCGACGAACGTGGCCAGACCGCCGGCGGTGCTGCGCAGCAGCCCGCCGAAGCCGACGCACATCGCGCCGAGCACGGTCATGAACAGCGCGCAGCCGATCACCGTGCGCAGCGCACCCGGGTCGCCGAGGGAGTGCTGCACGTGATGCTCGGTCAGGATCGGCTGGGAGGCGAAGAACGAGATCAGCGTCGCGACCAGCATGAGGACGAACGTCACCCCGGCGTACACGAGGATCTTCCCCCACAGCACCGGCAGCCGGTGCGGGACCGCCATCAGGCTCGAGCGGATCATCCCGGTGGAGTACTCGCCGGAGATGACGAGCACCCCGAGCACTCCGATCGCGAGCTGGGCACCGTGCCAGCCTCCGGTCGCGGTGTTGATCGCGTCGAAGGTCGCGCGGTCCTGCGGGCTCATGTGAGCCCAGTGGGCCATCTGGACCGCGGACGCGATCGGGCCGAGCGCCGACATCACCACGAATGCGACCAGCAGCGTCCAGCGGGTCGAGCGCAACGTCCAGAGCTTCGTCCACTCCGACGTGAGCACGCGGCGCATCGTCACCCCGTCGGTCGACGCGGGCCCCGTGGTGGAGCCAGGCGCCACGGTGGTGCCGAGCGCGCTCATGCCGCCTGCCTCTCGGACTCATCGTGCCCGCCCTGGTATTCGACGGCGTCGTCGGTGAGGCCCATGAACGCGTCCTCGAGTGACGCGGTCTGCGGGATCAACTCGTGCAGCTCGAAGCCGCGCCGGGCGGAGACGGCGCCGATCTCGGCGCTCGTCAGCCCGTGGACCTCGAGCACTCCGGGTTCAGGGCTCGCGATCGTCACCTCGTCGGCGGCCAGTGCGGATCGGAGCTCGGCGGCATCCGGGGAGCGCACGCGGACCGCGGCGCCCTGGGAGGCCTGCGCCACCAGCTCGGCCACCGTGGTGTCGGCGATCAGGCGGCCGCGCCCGATGACGACGACGTGCTCGGCGATCTGGGCCATCTCGGCCATCAGATGCGAGGAGAGGAACACGGTCCGGCCCTCGGCGGCCAGCGACTTCAAGAGGTTGCGCATCCACAGGATCCCCTCGGGATCCAGGCCGTTGGCCGGCTCGTCGAGGATCAGCACCGACGGGTCGCCGAGCAGCGCGGCGGCCACGCCGAGGCGCTGCCCCATGCCGAGCGAGAAGCCACCGGCACGCCGGCGAGCGACGCCGGACAGCCCCACCAGCTCGATCACCTCCTGCACCCGGCTCCGCGGAATTCCGTGGGTCTGCGCCATCGCCACCAGGTGGTGATAGGCAGAGCGGCCGGTGTGGATCGCGCGGGCCTCCAGCAGCGCGCCGACCTCGCGCAGCGGCGCCGGCAGGTCGACGTAGGGCCTGCCGTTGACCGTCGCTCGGCCTGCATCCGGCCGATCGAGGCCGAGGATCACACGCATCGTGGTGGACTTGCCGGCGCCGTTCGGTCCGAGGAAGCCGGTGACGATCCCGGGGGCGATGCTGAAGCTCAGATCGCTCACCGCGATCTTGTCTCCGTAACGCTTGGTGACGTGCTCGACTTCAATCATTGGCGTACCAGTCACTATGCCCCTTATGCCGGCGGTCGCCAATACGCCGCGAGGATGAGATCGACCGGACCGACATCAGCCCCAGGGCGCAGGTGACGCCCTGCGCACCAGCAACCGCAGGGTCGCTGCGGTCATTGTCGATGCCGGCAGCGCGCGCAGGATCTGCGCCTCGTCGACCGGCGTGCTCACGTCCGTCATGAACCGCGCGAATCCGTCGGCTCCGCTTCCCCGCGCGAGCTGCCACATCAGCTCCTCTCCGTGGTCAGCCTGTTGAGAGAGGGCAGCGAGAAAGATCCGATCCATGACCACCAGCCGCGCAGGCCCGGATCCATCTGGCGCCCGGGTCCCGGCCGTGATCGCGCGGGCCACCGCTGCGACGTGTCGCTGGGTGCGACTGAACGCGTAGCCGCTCGAGGGACGGATCGCACCCGCCGCCGCGCCGACGGCCAGCACGCGATCGGCCCGAGCAGGCCGGCTGCCGTGGGCGGCCATCGGGATCTCCCCGCGCTCCTCGTGGAGGACCTGCCACCGGCGGATCGCCAGCCGCTCGCCGAGCTCGGACGCGAGCAATGCACGGCGGCGCCGTGAAGACGGCCCCGTCTCGGCATCGGGCCCGATCGTCGTGTGCTCGACGAGCGCACGCGTCGGCGTGAACGGCAGGACGTAGAGGAACGTGAGTGCGCCCGACTCCGCGGGGCGGAAGTCCATCAGCGTGACGGCCGAGGGGTCGAAGGCCGGCGCGTCGGCCTCGACCTCCCAGCCGAGGAAGCGCTGAGCGAGGACGGTCGCGGGTGGCGGATCGCGGATGACCAGCGGACTGCGTGGTCCGAGCGCGTCGACCGCGTACTCGGCGACGAACGTCTCCCGATCGGTCACGACCTCGGGTCCGTCGGGTGCCTCGCGGACCGCGAGCACCCGCTCGCCGGTGCGCAGCTCGACGCGGGGGTCACGCTCGAGCCGGTCGAGCACCGAGGCGTAGAGCGCGCGCGAGTCGATGTGGAGGTACGGGAAGCGAGCGGTGCGGTGGACCGCCTCCACACCGCCCCGGCGCGTTCGCCACTCCCACCAGCGCCGGCTCGCCAGCTCGGCGAAGCGGAGCTCCTCGGTCTCCCAGGTGCACCAGGTCCGGTCTCGGCCCCACTCCCGCCGGCGGTCGATCAACACGATCGGGCGTGTGGCCGGCTCGTCGAGGAGCGCGTCGGCGAGTGAGAGACCGGCCAGCCCGGCGCCGAGGATCGTGATCGGTTGCACAGCTTGTAGAGTAAACCGTTACAGCATGTTGAACTATTCCCGTCCCTCACCGCGATGAAGGCGATTGTGATCGGCGCGGGCCTCGGCGGCCTCGCGATCGCGCTCCGTCTGCAGGGCATGGGGGTCGAGGTGACGGTCATCGAGCGCGGGCCGGCGCCGGGCGGCCGCGCCTCGCAACTGCGTGACGGCCCGTACACCTGGGACACCGGGCCGTCGCTGATCACCATGCCGTGGGTGCTGGAGGAGACGTTCGCCGCCGGAGGGCTCGACCTCGCCGCCGAGGTGACGCTCCGCCGGCTGGATCCGCTGTACCGGATCCGCTGGGCGGGCGAGGAGCGGACCTTCGAGTTCAGCTCCGAGGTCGCTGTCCTGGCCGAGCAGATCGCTCGTTTCTCCGAGGCCGACGCCCGCCGGCTTCCCGACTTCCTGCGAGCGCTCGCGCCGATCTACGAGCACGGCATCCTCGGCGCCGGCCGGCGCCCGATCCAGGACCTGCGCTCGTTCGTCGACCTGCTGCCGATGATGAGCCGCCTGCGAGCCGCCGGGCCGCTGTACGACTTCGTCGCTCGCTACTTCGCACATCCTCGAGTACGCGAGGCCTTCTCCTTCCACTCGCTCTTCATCGGCGGCGACCCGTTCCGAGTGCCGGCGATCTACGGAGCGCTCGTCCATCTGCAGGTCAACGAGGGCGGCTGGTACGCCGACGGCGGGGTCTATTCGCTGATCGACGCGATGGCAGGTCCGCTCGACGTCCGCTGCGGGGAGACGGTCGAGCGGATCGAGACCGCAGGTCGCCGCGCGACCGGAGTGCGTCTGCGCGGAGGTGAGCGGATTCCCGCCGACATCGTCGTGTCGAATGCGGACGTGCTCACCACCAACGAGCTGCTCGGACGCGGTCCGGGGCGGCGGCTCCTGCGGCCGACGATGTCCTGCTTCCTGCTCTACCTCGGACTCGACCGCGCCCAGCCCCGGCTGCGGCACCACACGCTGCTCGTCGGTCCCGGATACCGTGAGTTCATTCGCACCGTCACCCGCGGGCGGACGCTCCCGAAGACCATGTCCACCTACGTCCACGCCCCGGCACGCACCGAACCGGGCATGGCCTCGCCGGGCGGCGACGCGCTCGCGATCCTCCTGCCGGTACCGAACCTCACCGCCGACATCGATTGGGCATCGGCTGCCGACGAAGTCCGTGAGCGGGTGATCGATGACCTGGAGCGGGCTCATGGGCTCAGCGGGCTGTCCGGCTCGATCCGCGCCGAGCACCGATGGACGCCGCTGGACTTCGCCCAGCGCTTCGGCGCGGTCGCGGGGAATGCCTTCTCGGTCGAGCCGACACTCAACCAGTCCGCGCTCGGCCGCCCATTCAACCGCGTCGGCGGCGTCGATGGCGTCTACCGCGTCGGAGCCGGCACCCATCCGGGGGCCGGGATCCCGGGCGTGCTGCTCGGAGCGGGCATCACGGCCGGGCTCGTCGCCGCCGACACGGCCGGACGCGCCCGCGCCCGCGCCGGACGCACCGGCGCGGAACTCCTCCGGGCTGGAGGTCGTCCGATGACCGGCGGCCGCTCCACCGCGCTGGTCCCGGCCGCGCGGGAGCTGACCGAGCGCCGCGCCTCGACGTTCGCTCTCGCCTGCCGGCTGCTCCCCGAGGAGGTGCGCGAGGATGTGTACCTGCTCTATCTCCTGTTCCGCACTCTTGACGACCTCGTCGACGAAGGCGCCCCGGACGCCGCCCGCCGGGTGCGAGCGGTGGCCGCGTGGGCCGGCGGCCACGCGGGAGAGGCGACCGCGGAGACCCAGCTCCTGGTCGAGCTCGCCGCACGCCACCCGATCCCGCGCGATGCGATCAGCTCGTTCTGCGACGGGATGGATCAGGACCTCGCCGGGGCTCGGTTCGCCACCGAGCGCGACGTGGACCGCTACTGCTATCGGGTCGCGGGGACCGTGGGCGTGGTGATGTCGGCGGTGCTCGGGGCCGACGAGCCGGAGGAGGCTCGGGCCTCCGCAGCCGCCCTCGGCATGGCGATGCAGCGCACGAACATCCTGCGCGACATCGACGAAGACCTCGCGGCCGGTCGCGTGTACGTCTCCGAGGCGGCGCTTGCCCGGCACGGCGGATCGCTCGCCCCCGGCGCTCGAGCGGAGCTCGTGCGGACGCTCATCGCGCGCGCCGACGGGCTCTACGAAGACGGGCTCGCCGGGGTGCGGACGCTGCGCCGGGGCCGCGGTGCGATCGTCCTCGCCGCTCGGCTCTATCGCGAGATCCTCCGCGAGATCGAACGCACCCTGTCCGAGCCCGTCCCCGGCCGCGCGGTGGTTGATGGCCGGCGGCGGCTCGCGGCGGTGGTCGGCACCGCGGTGACCGGGCGATGACGCGAGCGCTCGTCACCGGCGCCACCGGATACATCGGCGGCCTGCTGGTCGACCACCTGCTCGCCGCCGGGGTCGAGGTCGGCGTCGCGGTCCGGGACCCGGCCCGTGCCCGGTTCGCGGACAGCGTCGCGGTGCATCGCGCCGACATGCTCGACCCGGGATCACTGGAGGCGATCGGCGGCGGCTATGACGCGGCGTTCTACCTGGTGCACTCGATGGGCCGGGGGGGCGACCGCTCCTACGAGTCACGTGACGCGCAGGGCGCATCGCACTTCGCGCGGTTCGCCCGTGGCGCCGGCATCTCGCAGGTCGTGTACCTGGGCGGGCTCGGCGATCAGCCGCGCTCGCCGCATCTGCGCTCGCGGTTGCGCGTCGGGGAGATCCTGCGCGATGAGGGGCCGGCGCTCACCTGGCTGCGCGCGGGGATGGTGGTCGGCGCGGGCTCCGAGAGCTACCGCACCCTCCGCTACCTCGTCGAGCGGCTGCCGGTGATGCTGGCGCCCTCGTGGCTGAAGACTCCGACCCAGGCGATCGCGGTGCAGGACGTCCTGCGATACCTCGGCGACTCACTCGGGGTCTCGGAGGCCCGCGGCCGGGAGGTCCAGATCGGGGCGCCGGAAGTGCTCAACTACGGCGCGATGCTCGACCGCATGGCCATGGCGCTCGGGCGCCGCCGGCGACCGCGGATCCCGGTGCCGCTGCTCAGCCCATGGCTGTCCTCGCACTGGATCGGGCTCGTCACGCCGGTCGACGCCGGGGTCGCGCGGCCACTGGTCGAGGGGCTCTCGACGGACACCACCGTGAGTGATCCGTCGGGCATGGCTCTCTACGACATCGCGCCGGTCGGGTTCGACGAGGCGCTGCGCGCGGCGATCGAGGAGGAGCGCCGCGGCTGACGGCCGCGCGTGGGCAGAAATGCCACCCGGGACAGCACTATCGCCCACGCGCCCGCAGTTGGGTCACGCGTGGGCAGAAATGCCACCCGGGACAGCACGATCGCCCACGCACCCGCAATTGGACCGGGACGACGGCAGCCACGACCAACTCAGGCCAGGGACTTCTCGAGCGCGCCCACCACCGACTTGCGGTTGGCGTGCTTGCGCTCGTAGTTGAGCACCTTGCGCTGCTCGGGCCGGGAGAGCTCCTTGATGCGGGTCTGCACCTGGCCGACGTTCAGGTCGTCGTAGCCGATGATGGGGAACGTGGGGCCGACGCCGGCGACACGGCGGGCGCGGTCGGCGCCGCGCATGAGGCGGTCGACCGGCTCGGCCTTGCGGACCTTCTTGGTCGCCGACTCGAGCTGGTGCACGCCCTTCCCGACCAGGCCCGCGACCTCATCGCCGGTGTGACGCCCGCGGCGCATGATCTCGGCAACGAGATCGTTGGCGTCCTTGCGGGTGATGCGGCCGCGCGACGCTGCGTCGTCAAGGACCTCCTGCACGCGTGCGCGGCTGAGGGTGATCTGCTCGCGGCTGAGCGACGTCGAACGGGCGCGGGTCGTTGTCGCCCTGGCCCGGCTCGCGGTCGCCTTGGTGCCTGACGCGGTCACCGTCGCGGTGCCCTTGGCGCCGGTCTTGGCCGCCGCGGCGGTGCGGGCGGCGCCCTTGCGAGCGGCGCCTGCGGTGCGCTTGGCGGCGGCCGCGGTCTCCTTGGCGGGGGCGCCGGTCGCCTTGGCGCCGGCCTGCGCCGCCTTCCTCGTGCGGGTGGTTGTCGATTTCGCCTGCGCGCTCGTCCTGGCGGCGGACTTACGGGCGGTGGTCGCGGTCGCCTTCGCCTGCGGAGCGGCGGACTTCGCCGCCGTGCGTCGCTTGGACGAGCCGGCCGCGGCCGGCTTCGATGACTTGGCGGTGGAAGAGGACGCGCGCTTCGCGGGGGGCATGGTTGACTCCTGTGGCGACTTCAGTTCAGATTCAGTGTCGGTTGCGGGCGAGGGTACCCGCTTCGGGAGATGCCTGTCGCTGTTTGCGGAAAATTGGCGCGCTGAGAACGATCAGTCGAGCTCGGCGCTGCCGATCAGCCACTCGAGCAGCGCCTTCTGGACGTGCCGGCGGTTCTCCGCTTGGTCCCAGATCCGCTGCCGTTCGCCGTAGAGGACCTCGGCGGTGATCTCATCGCCCGGGTGCGCGGGGAGACAGTGCAGCGCGATCGCGCGGGGGCTCGCGAGGTCCAGCAGCGCGTCGTCGATGCGGTACGGCGCCAGGTCGGCGCGCCGCCGCTCGGCGGACTCCGGTGGATCGCTCATCGACACCCACACGTCGGTGTACAGCGCGTCGGCACCGTCGGCCGCCCCGTGGGGGTCGTCGAAGAGCTCGACACCGTCGAGCTGCTCGAGCTGGTAGCCCGCCGGCGCCGCGACGCGCACGGTGACTCCCGCCAGGCGTCCCAGCACGGCCAGCGAGCGCGCGACGTTGTTCCCATCCCCGACGTAGGTGAGGGTCAAGCCGTCGAGCTCCCCGAACGCCTCGCGCAGAGTGAGCAGGTCGGCGAGCGCCTGGCAGGGGTGATGCAGCGCGGTGAGCAGGTTGACCACGGGCACGCCGGCGTGCTCGGCAAGCGCCTCCACGATCTCGTCGGAGCTCGTGCGGATCCCGATCGCCGAGGTGTTGCGGGAGAGGATGTAGGCGGTGTCGCGGATCGACTCGCCCCGGCTGATCTGCATCTCGTCAGGCCGCAGGATCATCGGGTGGCCACCGAGCTCGACGATGCCCGCCTCGAACGAGCTGCGCGTGCGGGTGGAGGGCGCCTGGAAGATGAGCGCGACCGTCCGACGGCGCAGCGCGCTTGAGGACAGCGGCGCCGCCTTCAGCTCCTCGGCGCGATCCAGCAGTGCGGTGAGCTCGTCGAGGGTCAGCTCTGCACCGGTGACGAAGTGGCGGATCACGCCGCGCAGTGTACGTTCAGGCGGTCAGAAATGGACCTTCGGGTGCTCACCTGGAACATGTTCCACGGCCGCGCGGTTCCGCCCGCGGGCCGGGACCTGTACGACGAGTTCGCGGGCGCGCTGGAGCGCTGGGAGTGGGATGTCGCGCTCCTCCAGGAGGTGCCGCCGTGGTGGCCGCGGCAGCTGATGGAGACGCTGGGCTGCGAGATGGCCGGCGTCCTCACCTCTCGCACCACGCTGTTGCCGCTACGCCGAGCGATCGCCATGCGCAAGCCCGACCTGATGCGGGCCGGTGGCGGCGGGGCGAACGCGATCCTCGCGCGCTCGGACCGGATCGTCCACGGCCGCGCTGCGCTGCTGTGCCGCCGGCCCGAGCGCCGACGGGTGCACGGCGTGTCACTCGCCTGCGGGGTGTGGGTGTCGAACCTGCACGCGAGCGCAGGACCCTCGCCCGCGGCGGAGCGTGATCTGCGTGCGGCGGTCGCCGCCTCACATGAGTGGGCGCGCAGTGAGCGTCTGCCGCTGATCCTCGGCGGCGACTTCAACCTGCGTGCGGTCGAGGCGGAGGGATTGCGCCTCGCCGCGTCGCTGGACGTCGACCACGTGCTCTGCGACGAGTCGATCGGGGTACGCATCGACACCCTCGACCACCTCGATCGCGGCACGCTGTCGGACCATGCGCCGCTGGCGATCACCCTCGTGATCTGAGCGGTCGCGGGCCGTATGATCGAGGGGTCTATCCGTCTCACGTGAGGAGGGACGCATGTCGCGTTTGATCCGCCTGGACCGCACCGGCCACACCGAGCTTGCCGAGTGGAACGTCGACGGCGCCGGCGTCGAGCACGCCCGCGCCGCGTTCGCCGCCGGGCTTGACCACGGGTACTTCGCGGTCGCGACCGGACCCGACGGCGGTGCAGAGCAGGTCCGTGAGCTGCCGCTCGAGGCGGACCTCGTGGTCCTTCGCCGGCCGATTGCGGGCGGCTGAGCGATCGGCCCGCTCCGATGACCGGCAGCGCCGCGGCGGAACCCGAGACGCCACTGTCGCTCGAGGGTGTGCTGCCCGAGCTGGCGGCGGTCCCCTGGCGCCCGCGCGTCGACGAGGCCGCTCTGCGCGGGGTCGACCGGCGATGGACGCGGTGGACGGTCGGTCAGGAGGTGCCGTTCCTGCTCACCGCGGCGGGCCTGCCGTGGCTCTCGCCGGTGCTCGGAATCCTGTCGGCCGCGGCGCTCGGCTTCGCGTGGTTCATCCCCCACCTCTACGCCAATCGCGGCGCGGGGGTCGTTGCACCGCCGCGGCCGTGGGGCGCGCGCAGGGCCAACCGGCCGGACGAAAGCGCCGAGCGGCGAGCCCTCGGTCTGCTCGGCGACCTGGTCGGCCACGAGGCGCGCGCGGCACTGGCGGAGACCGGATTCGTGCTCGAGCGCGGGCGCTTCGGCGTGTGGCTGCTTGGCCCGGCGGGCGCGCTGCTGATCCGTCCCGGGGGCCGGCGGGTGCAGTGCTACTGCGTCCACGCGACCGGAGAGCCGCTGCCGCGCGCGGACCGGATCGCGCATCTGCTGCTCGCGCTGCGCGCGGACGAGGCCGGGTTTGCGACCGTGTCGAACCTCTCGTTCTGCGGCGCCCGCTGGCGGGTGCACCGCTGCCTGGACGCGCCGGCCCGCGCAGCGCTCGACGCCGCCGTCGCGCTCCCGGCCCGCTGACGCCGATCAGGCGGAGCGGCGCTCGAGCAAGCCCTCGACCCGACCAGGATCGAGGACGTAGTCGATCACCAGGTGGGCGGCGCCGATGACGCCCGCCATGTGTCCGAGCTCGGTGAGCGCGATCTCGAGGTGCCGGGAGGCGACCGGCGTGGCCCGCCGGTAGACGACCTCGCGGACCGCGGCGAACACCTGCTCGTCGACCTCCGCGAGCTTGCCGCCGATGATGACCGAGGTCGGGTTGAGCAGATTGACCGCGTCGGCGACCGCCGAGCCGACCAGCCGCCCACTGCGCCGGACCTCCTTGGTGGCCTCCGGGTGGCCCTCCTGGGCGAGGCGCACCACGTCGGGCGGCGTCGGCGCGACATCCCCCATCCGGCGGGCGATCGCCCAACCGCCGGCGACCGCGTCCAGGCACCCGACGTTGCCGCAACGGCAGACCTCCGAGGCCTTGGCGTCGACGACGATGTGGCCGATGTCCCCGGCCGCGCCACGGTCGCCGCGGAGGATCTCGCCGTCGGCGATCAGCCCGGCGCTGATCCCGCTGCCGACCTTCACGAAGATCATGTTCGAGTCCGAGCGACGCGCCGCCCGGTGCTCACCGACGGCCATGATCCGCGCGTCGTTGTCGACGAGCACGGGGCAGTCGGTGACGTCGGTGAACAGACTCGGCACGTCGACCCCGTCCCAGCCGGGCATCGCCGGCGGGTTGACCGGGCGACCGGTGTCGAAGTCGACCGGTCCGGGCACGCCGATCCCGACGCCCAGCACGGCGTTCCAGTCGCGGCCGAGTTCACGGAGCAGCTCGCCGAATCGATCCTTGACCCACGCGAGCACGACCTCCGGCCCCTGCTCGATCGACAGCGACGCGGTGAGCTCGGCGAGCGGCTCCGCTCCGAGGTCGCAGATCGCGAGGTGGCAGCCGGTCTGCCCGAGATCGCCGACGGCGACGACCGCCGCGGACTCGTCGAACGCGAAGATCGACGCCGGCCGTCCGCCGCTTGACTGGGTGTCGCCGGCGAGGCGCACGAATCCTGCGGAGCTGAGCACAGTCAGACGCTGGACGACTGTCGAGCGCGCGACGCCTAGGCGCTCGGCGAGCTCGTTGCGTGTGCTCGCCTCGCCCGAGCGGATCAGGGCAAGGACAGAGCCGGCTGAGGCGGGTTCGGTGATCCGCGCACCATACCTGCGGACGCCTCGGCGGCGAGCGCGCGGATCGCGGCCCAGTCGCGGCGGGCGATCGCCTCTCCCGGGACCATCCACGACCCGCCGACGCACGCGACGTTCGACAGGCCGAGGTAGCGCGGCGCGAGCTCGGCGCCGATCCCGCCGGTCGGGCAGAACCGCACGCCCGGGAAGGGACCGGCGAGCGCGCGGAGCGCGGCGGTCCCGCCGCTCGCCTCAGCCGGGAAGAACTTCATCAGCGTGATCTCGTGCTCGAGCAGGCGGATGACCTCGGTCGCGGTCGCGGCGCCCGGCAGGAACGCGCCGCCGGCCCACCCCGCCGCGTCGAGGAGCGCCTCGGTGCATCCCGGCGAGACGGTGAACCGGGCGCCGGCGTCGCGCGCGGCGAGCAGCTGCGCCGGCGTCGTGACTGTCCCGGCGCCGACGATCGCGCCCTCCACCTCATCGGCGATCCGCTTGATCGCCGGCAGCCCCGCCGGCGTGCGCAGCGTGATCTCGAGCACCGGGAGCCCACCGGCCACGAGCGCCTGCGCGAGGCCGACGGCAACGGTCTCGTCGGACACGGTGATCACGGGCACGATCCGGATGTCTCCGAGCAGCTCGTCAAAGGGCGTATTCATGGATCGGGCTCCTCGTCGGTGGGCACGCGGCCGATGGTTGTGCGGGGTCGAGCGTGTCGAAGATCGTCGCGCCGCTGTCGGCGCTGCTGACCGCGCTGCGGAACAGCCGGAAGAGCTCGCGGCCGGTCCCGTCCTGGGCGGTGGGCGGCATCGCGGCGGGCGGGCGCTCGGCCAGATCCACGCCGAGCACCTCGAATCGACCGGTGTGCGTGTCGATGCGGATCAGATCGCCGTCGCGCAGCCGCGCGAGCGGACCGCCGTCGGCAGCCTCCGGCGTGCAGTGGATGACGGCCGGCACCTTGCCCGAGGCGCCGGACATGCGCCCGTCGGTGAGCAGCGCGACCCGCTGGCCGCGACCCTGCAGGACGCCGAGCGCCGGGGTGAGGCGGTGCAGCTCGGGCATGCCGTTGGCGCGCGGACCCTGGAAGCGCATGACGATCACCGCGTCGCCACTGAGCTCGCCGTGGGCGAAGGCGTCGAGGAACTGCTGCTGAGCCTCGAAGACACGGGCCGGCGCCTGCACGACGCGAGCGTCGCCGGGAACGGCCGAGACCTTGATCACGCCGCGTCCGAGCGATCCCTCCAGCACGCGGATGCCGCCGTCCCGGGCGAACGGCCGCTGGGCACCGCGTAGGACGGCCGGGTCGATGTCGCCCGCCGCCGGAGCGGGCCCCCAGATCAGGACCCCATCTCGCAGCTCGGGCGTCGCGCAGTAGCGCGCCAGGCCGGGACCAGCGACGGTGAGAACGTCCTCGTGCATGAGGCCGACCTCGAGCAGCGCCGCGAACAGGCTGGCACTGCCGCCCGCCTGATGGAACTGATTGATGTCGGCGCTGCCGTTCGGATAGATCCGGGCGAGCAGCGGCACGACCGACGAGAGCTCGGCGAGGTCCTGCCAGGTGAGCTGGATGCCGGCCGCGGCGGCCATCGAGACCAGGTGCATCGTGTGGTTGGTCGAGCCGCCGGTCGCGAGCAGGGCGACGATCGCGTTGACGAGCGCCCGTTCATCGACGACACGACCGACCGGCGCGTGGGCCTCGGGTGCCGCGAGCGTGACGATCCGCCGGCCGGCCTCCTCGGTGAGAGCGCGACGCAGCACCGTGCCCGAGGGGACGAAGCTCGCGCCCGGCAGGTGCAGACCGAGCGCCTCCATCACGAGCTGGTTCGTGTTCGCCGTGCCGTAGAACGTGCACGTGCCGGGGGCGTGGTAGGACGCCATCTCGGACTCCAGCAGCGCCTCGGCGCCGACCTGACCCTCGGCGTGCAGCTCCCGGACCCGCGCCTTCTCCCCGTTGGGGATCCCGGACACCATCGGCCCGGCGGGCACGAACAGGCAGGGAAGATGCCCGAAGCTGAGCGCGCCGGCGACGAGTCCGGGGACGATCTTGTCGCAGACCCCGAGCAGCAGCGCCGCGTCGAACATCTCATGCGCGAGCGCGACGGCGGTCGCGAGGGCGACCACGTCGCGGCTGAACAGCGAGAGCTCCATCCCGGGGCGGCCCTGGGTGATCCCGTCGCACATCGCCGGGACGCCGCCCGCGAACTGGGCGACCCCGCCGGCGCGCAGGATCTCCTTCTTCAGCAGAGCCGGATAGCGCTCGAGCGGCTGGTGCGCGGACAGCATGTCGTTGTAGGCGGAGACGATCGCCACGTTGGGGACGTCGTGGCGGTGGGCGAGCAGGCCCTTCTCCTCCGAGCCGCAGGCGGCCACCCCGTGCGCGAGGTTGGCGCAGCCGGCGAGCGCCCGCGGCCGTCCCTCGGCGTGCTCGCGCTCGATGCGGCGGTCGATCCGCTCCAGGTACGCGCGGCGGGACGGGCGGCTGCGACGGGTGATCCGATCGGTGACGTCGGCGACCGTGAGGTGCACGTCGCGGGACCGTCGAACCAGGGGCGAGCCGGACATGAGGCGAGATATATCTATTCACACTTCCGTCGTCAAGAGTCAAAACAACATATTCTTATGTTGTTCACCGCCGGAACTCAGCGGCGATCACCCGCGGGCGCAGACCCCTGACGGGGACTCAGGCGCCGCCGCGCCCGCCCCGCAGACCAAAGCCTCGCAGCATCATCAGCGCCTTCTCGCCGAGCGTCCCGCGGGCCGGGAGCACACCGAGCTGGACCGCCGCGTCGTAGACATCGAAGAACCCGCGGACACGCAACAGCCGGCCGCCCCGGAGCTCGCAGTAGAAGACGCAGTGCACGACGAGGAACCGCCCTGAGGCCGGCAGGCCCTCGAGCGGCGCCCGGTGGGTGCCCAGCAGCTTGCAGGGCGCCGCGACGAACGTGCCACCGGAGAGCCGATCGCCCGTCTTCTCAAGTCGTGCGTCAGGGAACCCCGTCCAGAGGCGCTCGGCGTGGGCCGACAACTCGTCGACGCCCGACAGCAGGCGCTCGGTGAGCGGATCCTCGTACCCGATCCCGGGCGCGCACAGCTCACGGAACGCCTCCCCGTCGTGGCCCGACCACGCCGCCTGCCAGCCGTCGAACAGCTCGTCGATCGCGGCGCTCACAGGGACGGGAGCCCTGCCATCGGCGTCGAGGCCTCGGCGTACCGCCGCCGCGGGATTCGCCCCGCGCCGTATGCGAGCCGTCCACCGTCGACCCCGGCGCGGATCGCAGCGGCCATCGCCGCGGGATCGTGAGCCCGGGAGATCGCGCTGGCACACAGGACGGCGTCGCAGCCGAGCTCCATCGCGAGCGCGGCGTCCGAGGTCGTCCCGACGCCGGCGTCGAGCACCACCGGAACCGACGACCGCTCGACGATCAGCGAGATGTTGTAGGGGTTGCAGATCCCCATACCGGACCCGATCGGCGAGCCGAGCGGCATCACCGCGACGCAGCCGAGGTCCTCCAGGCGCCGCGCCACCGTGGGATCGTCGGTCGTGTAGGGGAGCACCTGGAAGCCGTCGGCGACGAGCTGCTCGGCGGCGGCGATGAGCTCGACGGCGTCGGGCAGCAGCGTGCGGTCATCCCCGATCACCTCGAGCTTGATCCAGTCGGTGGCAAACGCCTCTCGAGCGAGTTGCGCCGTGCGGACGGCGTCACGCGCGGTGAAGCAGCCAGCGGTGTTCGGCAGCACCTCGACGCCCGCCTCCTGCAGCACGTCCAGGATCGAGCGGCCGGTTGCGCCCGGTCGGTCCCCGCCCACGTCGATCCGGCGCAGTGCGACCGTGCACAGCTCGGCCCGAGCGGCGGCGCACGCGTCGCGCAGCAGCTCGTGGTTGGCAAAGCCGCCGCTGCCGAGGATCAGCCGCGAGGAGAGCTCGCGTCCGGCGATCCGCAGCGGATCTGCGCTCACCGACCGCCGCCGATCGCGCCGAGCACCTCGATGCGGGCGCCTTCGGAGAGGATGGTCGAACTCCATTCGCTCCGGATCACGACCTCGCCGTCCAGCGCGACGGCCACCCCGCGAGCATCCGACCCCAGATCGAGCGAGCGCACCACGTCGGCCACGGTAGCGCCCGGCTCGAGCGCTCGGCCGTCGCCGTTGACACGCACCCTCATCGCACCAGGCTCCAGAGTCGGGCCGGATCCAACGGCGCGAGCAGCGGATCGGGCGGATCGCCGGACAGGGCCCCCGTGACGAGCTCGGCGGTGACGGGCGCGAGCAGCACACCGCCGCGATAGTGGCCGGTCGCCCACCACACACCATCGACGCTCGCCGGGCCGATCGCCGGCAGGTTGTCCGGGGTGCCGGGCCGGATCCCGGCGGTGAACTCGTCGAGCACCAGCTCGGAGATCCCCGGGACCAGCTCTGCGGCCTCGCGCAACAGCTCGAGCGCCGCGCCCGCGGTGACGGTCGTGTCGAAACCGCGTTCCTCCGAGGTCCCGCCGATCACGTAGCGGCCGTCGCCGCGTGGCACGACGTAGGTCGGTGCGAAGCGGATGATGCGGGTGAGGAGCCCGGGGCCGGCCGGGTCGTGCAGTCGCATGATCTGGCCCTTCACCGGCCGTGAGGGCACCGGCTCGCCGACACCCTCGAGCGGGCCCCCGCCCGTGCCGGTGGCGATCACAATCGCGCCGGCGGCGACGCGCGAGCCGTCGCCGAGCCGCACCTCGCCCGTACGCACGCCGGCAGCCGGGCTGTGCTCGCGCACCGCGCCGCCCCGCCGCTCGATCGCGACGGCGAGAGCGGCGCACAGCGAGCGGGGGTCGACCGCGTGGTCGTCGGGGAGGTCGAGCGCCGCGCGCAACGTCGGGGCGAGGGCGGGCTCGCGGCGGCGGGCCTCACTCGGCACCAGACGCTGCACGGTCAGGCCTCGCTGCTCACGCAGCGACCGCTCGCGCTCCAGCGCCCGCGCCTCATCGCCGTCGCGCGCGACCATCAGCGTGCCGCAGCGCGTGTAGCCAACCTCGACGCCGCCGGCGTCCTCGCCCAGCTCGGCGATGAACTGCGGGTAGAGCGAGGCGCTGCGCAGCCCGAGCTCGAGCAGCGGCTCCTCCCCAGGCGCGACCTCCGCCACCGGGGCGATCATGCCCGCCGCGTGGCGCGAGGCACCATGCGCGATGAGCCCGGCCTCGAGCACGAGGACCTTCATCCCGCGCACGCAGGCGCGCCAGGCGATCGAGAGCCCGACAACCCCGCCGCCGATCACGACGACCTCCGCGTTCTGCTGCGTTGTGTCCACTGTCAAAGCCTCCCTGGCCGGCATTACCCGCTCAGGTTCGACGGTCGGCGGACCGGCGTCCGCCCTCTCAGCCCATGATGTGCGGCTCCCGTATCTGCCCACGATGCTACCGCCGCGCGCCTGCCAGACTCGAAGCATGGACTCTCGACGCCTGCGACTGCGCGACGCGCATCTGTACCTCGTGTGCGACATCCGCGAGGACGCATTGATCGAGGGCGCGCTCCGTGGCGGCGTCGACATCGTGCAACTGCGAGACAAGCACGCCGGCGACGCGGCGCTCGTCGCCGCCGGCCGGCGCTACGCGGCGCTGTGCGCGGCTCACGGCGCACTGTTCATCCTCAACGACCGCCCGGACCTGGTCGTCGACACCCACGCGGACGGCGTCCATGTCGGACAGGACGACCAGCCCGTCGCCGCCACGCGCGGGATCGTCGGGCCCGAGCGGATCGTCGGCCTGTCGACGCACTCAGCGCAGCAGATCGCGAGCGCGAACGACAGCGAGGTCAACTACATCGGCGTCGGCCCCGTCAAAGCCACCCCGACCAAGCCCGGCCGGCCGGCCGTGGGCACCGCGCTCGTGCGCGAGGCCGTTGCGCACGCCGCCCACCCGTTCTTCGCGATCGGCGGCGTCGACGTGGCCACGGCGCTCGCGGTCCGCGAGGCCGGCGGGGAGCGGATAGCGGTCGTGCGCGCGATCACGGCGGCCGCAGATCCGCAGGCCGCCGCGCGCGCGCTGCGGGCCGCCATCTGCGGCAGCGGAGCGGAGGCGGGCGTTGCCCGGGCGTAGCCGGAAGCGCGGCCGCCACAGCCGGCCGCGGGAGACCGAATCCACGATCGCGCCGGAGGGATCGCCGGCCCCGGCCGCGGGACAGTCCGCGGCGACACCGTCCACCGCCTCGCCGCACGGCCGGCCGCTGCCCTCCCATCTGCCACCGCCCCGGGAGAGCCGCTCCGAGGCTCGCAACGCCGAGATCCGGGCCACGCTGGCGCCCTACGCCCCGGGCGAGCGGCCGCGCATCGTGCTCGTCTCGACCGCGCTCGCCGCCGCGCTGGCGCTGGCCAACCTCGTCTCGTGGCTGGCCGGGCTGAAGGTCTCCGGCCACCACCCCGCCGCAATCGGCATCTTCCTCTTCACCGCGGTGCTGCTGGCGTGCGCGGGCGGCCTGTGGCAGATGCGCAGCGGCGCGGTGCTCGGCTTCATGTGCCTGATGGCGATCATCGCGATCCTGTTCACGCTGCTGCTGATCGAGGCGTCCAACGTGCTCGGCGTGGTCGTCGCCCTGGCGGTGGTCCTCGTCACCGGCTACCTGTTCTTCAAGCTGGTCCGGGTGCTCAGCCGCCTGCAGGTGCCCCGCGAGCACTAGATTGCTCCACCATGCCCGAATCTGCCTATGACACCGTTGTGATCGGCTCGGGACCCGGTGGCTATGTCGCCGCGATCCGTGCCGCTCAGCTTGGAATGAAGACCGCGATCGTCGAGAAGGACCGGATCGGTGGCCGCTGTCTGAACTACGCCTGCATCCCCGCCAAAGCGGTGCTGCGCGTCGCCGACGTGCTCCAGGAGATCCGCGACGCCGACGAGTTCGGCATCAAGGTCGGGGTGCCGGAGGTCGACTACGACGCGGTCTCCAGGCGGCGCGAGAAGGTGATCTCGACGCTCACCGGTGGTGTCGCCGGGCTGATGAAGAAGAACAAGATCGATGTGATCGAGGGCACCGGTTCGCTGGCGGGCGCCGGGAAGGTGGTCGTGGATGGCACCACGATCGATGCCGGGACGATCGTGCTGGCGACCGGCTCGGTGAAGAAGCCGCTGCCGGGCATGCAGTTCGGCGGACGGGTGATCGGCACCGAGGAGGCGTGGGCGCTGGAGGAGCTGCCGAGCTCGATGGCGGTCGTCGGCGCGGGCGCCTCGGGCTCGGAGATCGCCTCCGCCTACGCGCGGCTCGGGGTCGAGGTGCTGCTGTTCGAGGCACTGTCGCGCGTGCTGCCGACCGAGGACGCCGACATCTCCAAGCTCGCCGAGCGCGGCCTGAAGAAGCAGGGCATGGAGATCCACACGGGCACCCTGGTGCAGGAGATCGAGTCCGGCGAGAAATCGGTCAACTTCACCTTCGGGAGCGCCGAGGGCGAGGTCGAGTGGCTGGTGATCGCCGCCGGCCGCGGCCCCGACGTCGAAGGTCTGGGACTCGACGAGGCGGGCGTCGAGCGCGACGAGCACGGGCTGGTCAGGGTCGACGGCGCACTGAAGACCAACGTGCCCGGCGTCTATGCGATCGGGGATCTGGTCCCCGGTCCGGCGCTCGCGCACAAGGCGTCTGATGAGGGCGTGATCGCGATCGAGAACGCGGCTGGTCTGCAGACCCACCCGATCGAGTACATCGACATCCCGCGCGCGACGTTCTGCACGCCGAACGTCGCGTCCTTCGGGCTGACCGAGGAGCAGGCGCGCGAGGCCGGCCACGATGTCGTCATCGGCAAGGTCCAGTACGGCGCGGTCGGCGCGGGCACCGTCTACGGCGACCGCACCGGCCTGGTGAAGATCGTCGGCGAGAGCAAGTACGGCGAGATCCTCGGCGGGCACATCGTCGGCGCCAAGTCGACGGAGATGATCCAGGAGCTCGTCAACGCCAAGGCGCTGGAGGGCGGCTATCCCGAGCTCGCACACCTCGTCCACGGCCACCCGACGATGTCCGAAGCGGTGCTGGAGGCGGCCCGCGCCGCCGACGGCTGGCTCGTCCACGGCTGACGCCGACGCGATGGACCTGGAGGTCCTTCAGGCAGGGCCGGGCGCCGCGGCCACGACGGCGCCCGAGCCGCCGGACGCCATCTTCTATTACGACCTGGCCAGCCCCGACTGCTACCTGGCCGCCGAGCGGATCCGGGCCGAGCTCCCGGTCGTCTGCGACTGGGAGCCGGTTCACGCGGCCTCGCTCGGGCTCCCCGACGGCGGCGCGGCCCTTGACCGCGAGGCGCTCGCGGGGGCGGCGGCCGCGCTCGCGCTGCTGCCGCTGCGCATCCCCGCCGCGTGGCCGCCGGACAGCGCGCTCGCGATGCGGGTGGCGACCTACGCCAAGGGAGCGGGCAAGTCGATCGCGTTCTCACTGGCCGCGTTCCGACAGGCGTTCGCGGGAGGGCGCGACCTCAGCGACGAGGCGACCGTGCTGCTCGCCGCGGCGGCGTGCGAGATCCACCCGACGGCCGCGCTGAAGGGCGCCGGGCTCCGGTCGACGGCCAGGGCGCTCGCCGCGGCAGGCGAGCGGGCGCAGGCGGCCGGGGTGACCGCGTTGCCGGCGTTCACGCTGGGCGGGGTCACGGTCTGCGGGCCGAGCGCGCTCGACGAGGCGGTGGCGGCGCTCGACCGCGGGGAAGGTTTTCGGCGCTGAGGACGGAAGGTTCCCGCCACCATGCGGGCGAATCGCGCGTACCGGCTGATCGTCACCCCCGGCGGGCGGGAGCCGCGCTTCATGTCCGAGCGCGGCCGCCACGACCGGATCGAGGTCGTCTCGATCGACGACGGCGAGCCGCTGCTCTACTGGGACCTACCGGCCCGTGACGCGGCCCGGCTCGTGCGCGAGCTGCGGGAGGACCTGGTCGCGATGAGCGCCCCGGAGTTCCTCGCGCTGTGGGAGGGCGCCGACGGGAGCTGAGCTACCGTCTGCGCCAGATGACCGAGATCACCGCCCAGCCCTCCGGCTCGCTGAAGGGTGAGTCGATCGTCGAGGAGCCCGACCGGGCGGCCCGGGCGATCGGCCGGCGCGCCGCGGAGATCCGCGCCACCGTGCCGGACCTCGAGCTCGGCCGGGACGTGGACGCATCCGCCGCCGTGGAGATGGTGCGCTCCGGCGAGGCGTCGCTGACCGCGATCCTCGCCCGGGCCTGTGCACTGGCGCTGCGGGAGTCGCCGTGGGCCAACGCCGCCTACCGCGACGGGCGCTTCGAGCGCTACGGCCGCGTGAACGTCGGCGTGACCGTCCAGGCCGGGGAGACCTCGCAGCTGATCGCCGCGGTGCTCGATGCCGACACCAAGTCGCTCACCGAGCTCACCGACGAGATCGGGCGTCTGGCGGCCCGCGCGCGCGACGGTGAGCTCACCCCGCCCGAGCAGGCCGGGACGACGTTCACCCTGTCGGACATGTCGGCACACCCCGGCGCCCAACGCTGGAGCGCGCTCGTGATCTCCCCCCAGGCCGCGGCGCTCACCGCCGGCGCCCCGTTCCCGGCTCCGGTCCTGCGCGACGGGGCCGTCGTCCCCGGCGAGCTGATCTCGCTCACGCTCGCCTGCGACCACCGGATCCTGTTTGGATCACGTGCGGCGGCTCTGCTCGAGCGGATCGCCGAGCGCGTGATCGACCCGGCCGCCTGAGCGCCCCGGGTCAGGCCTTCTGACGCTCGAGCACGCTGATGTCGTGCGCGAGGGCGCCCGCGGTGAGCTGCACCGACGGAAAGCCGATCTCCTCATAACCGCGCTTTGAGATGAGGAAGACGAACGCGGAGTGGTCGGACTTCGGGGTGACGGGCTGGATCGCGTAGCGCTTCCAGACGCGCCGCATCTCGCCCAGCGGGCCGTTGACATACACCATCCGATGCGTCATCTCGTGATCGGCGAGGAACCGCCGGCGGTTGCGAACGGTGTCCTGCCCGGGCTCGACCGAGACACCGATCACGTCGACCCCTCGGCCGCGGCCGGGCAGCAGATTGAGCGCACCCTTCACCTGTTCGACCATGAACGGGCAGTTGTCCTTGCAGAGCGAGTGGATCCACGTCAGCACGACGACGTGGCCGCGATCATGAGCGAGCGTCACCCGCTTGCCGTTCTGATCGGTGAGCGTGAAGTTCGCAGCCCGCACGTGGGGCAGGGTGTTGCCGTCGAACTCGGTGATGTCGGCTGCTCGGCGCGTGGACGGAGCGCTGCCCACGCGCTCGGCGACGAGCACTCCGGCGATCGCCGCCAGCAGCGCTACGAGCACGCCGACCAGCCCCATCTGCACCTTCGGCGAGGCGAGCATCGGACGCGATTCTCGCAGGTCCCGGGCGCCGGGGACCACCGCTCGCCTCGGATCCGAGCGTCGCGGCAGCGGTGACGCGGGCGTCGGAGCGCGCCGCGACGATGAGCGTCGAGCGCGGATTCTCCCTGTCTTTGACCGTGAACATCAGATGAGCATGACCACGCTGCAGGTCCCGGCTGTACTAGCATCTGCGCACCGATGGCGTCTTCCGTGTATACGCGCGTGTCCCAGCATGCCATGCTGCGGCGCGTGACCTCCACCGCATGGGCGGCGAAGATCACGAAATACGCGGTCGGCTCGGTGGTCGCACTCGTGACCTCGGTGATCGTGTTCGCGGTCATGGACTGGGTCGGGATCCGCACCGGGATCGACTCCGCGGCGGCGTTCGTCGCCGGCGCGATCCCCAACTGGATCCTCAACCGCAAGTGGGCCTGGAAGATGGAGGGCCGCGTCGAGTGGATGCGGGAGATCGTGGCCTACACGATCATCTCGGTGCTCGTGTGGGCCGCCTCGACCTGGGCCACCGGCAACACCCAGAACTGGACCACGCATCACATCGCGCCCGGCAACGGCCTGCGGGTGATCGTCACCACCGCCGCCTACGTGTTCGTGCAGGCGGTCTTCTTCGTGATCAAGTTCGTGATCTACGACAAGTGGGTCTTCGCCGGCCGCTCGCGCTTCCGCGCGAAGCTCCGCTCGCTCACCGCGGGCGCGCGCGCCCGCTAGCCGAGCCGCGGTCGCGCCACCAGGTGCGCAGCGCCGCTCGCGCGAACCGCAGGCCGTAGCCGAGGTTGCCGCCCTTCTTCGTGCCCGTGGCGTGCTGGCCGCGGTCGCGCATCGTCGTCGGCACCTCGGCGAGCCGGTAGCCGTGCAGAGCCGCGGAGATCTGCAGCTCCGAGGCCTGGTACTGCGGCTGCTCGAGCACGACGTCAGCGGTCACCTGGGAGGACATCGCCCGCAGACCGCACGCCGGGTCGGTGACGCGCGAGCGGACCAGCAGCGAGATCAGCAGGCCGAACACGATCACGCCGGCGTGACGGGTGGCGTCGGTCGTCAGCTCGTCGCCGAGCCGGCGCGAGCCTGAGACGAAGTCGGCGCGGCCGGACAGGATCGGCTCGACGACCCGGCCGATTTCCTCGGCCTCGTATTGGCCGTCGGCATCGATCGTGACGATCACCTGCGCGCCGCGCGCACGGGCCAGCCAATAGCCCAGCTTCAGCGCCGCGCCCTGTCCGCGGTTGACCGGAACGTCGCACACGAGCGCGCCCGCAGCGGTCGCCTCCCGAGCGGTCGCGTCCTTGGCGCCGTCGACGACGACGATCGTCTCGGTGGCCAGACCGGCCGCCTCGGCGGGAATCTCGCGGACGACCGCGGCGACGGTCGGCTCTTCGTTGTACGCCGGGATCACGACCGCGATCGGCGCCCCCTGGCCGGCCGGGTGTGTCGCGAGGAACGCATCGACCGCGCCGCGCTCGGCGGGGACGAGCTTGGCGTACTCGTCAGGGGCGATGGTGGCGGGGGGTTGGGTCGAACTCATGCGGGGCTCTTCACGTCGGCGTTCTTCCACTCTTCCCACACACCGACCAGACCACTCGCGAGCGTGGGGTACCGCGGGGACCAGCCCGCCGCGTGGGCCCTGGCCGGATCGACGACGACGGCCGGCATCTCGCCCGCCTTGGCGGGACCGTGATGGAACGCGATCTCGTGGCCGGAGACCTCCTCGACCGTTCGGATCACCTCGAGCACCGACAACGACTCGCCCGAGCCGATCACCATTGCGCCCGACCACTCATCGCTCGTGAGCGCGAGCACCATCGCCTGCATGACGTCCTCGGCGTGGACGTAGTCGCGGATCTGCGAACCATCGCCGTAGACCTCGAACTCGATCCCCAGCCGGATGCAGCGCATCAGACGGGCCACGATCGAATCCTTGGCCTGCATGCCGGGGCCATAGACATTGGTGAGGCGGATCGGCGCGCAACGCAGGCCGTAGACGGCGGTGTACGCCGACATCAGCATCTCGTCGGCCGCCTTGGTTGCGCCGTAGGGCGTCAGCGGATTGAGCACCTGCGACTCGGAGATCTTCGGCTCGGTCATCGGGCCGGTGACGGCGTTCGTGGAGGCGAACGCGAGCGAGGTGACACCCGCGGCCTTCCCTCCCTCGAGGATCGCGTTCGTGCCGACGACATTCGTGCGGAACGTCCGCTCGGGCTCCTCGATCGACTTCAGCACCGAGGTGACGGCGGCGAGGTGGACGATCGAGTCGCGACCGCCTTCGAACGCGCGGCGCACGGCGTCGGGATCGGCGATGTCGCCGATCACGATGTCGACGGCCGGGTCGGGATGGGGCTGAAGATCGATCACGCGCACCGCGGCACCGGCGGCGGTGAGCGCGCGCACGACGTGGCGGCCGATGAAGCCGGATCCACCGGTGACGAGGACGCGGCGACCTGTGAGATCGGGGTCGGACATACGAAGGCGCGAGGGTAGTAGATCGGACGGCGCCACGACGATGGGCTGGTAGCTTGGCCTCGCCGTGCCCTCCCCGCCGGATCCGCTCCCGGTTCACCACTCGGTTGCGTCCGCCCGCGCCCGCGCCCGCGCCCGCGCGCGGCGCGGGCGGGCCCTGCGCCGGCGCCGCCTGCTCGCGGCCGCGTTCTGCGGGCTCGTGATCCTCGTGCTCGTGCTGCTGATCGGCGGTGGCCGCCACCGCATTCCCGGCGCTCCGCCCGGCGGGGTCGCGGTCGAGGCCCACAGCACCGACCCGTTCTCCTATGCCACCTCCAGGGCAGTTCAGTTCACCGAGCGCGCCGCTGCGGGCAACGCGAACGTCCTCTTCACCAAGAGCCCGGGCGGCGCGCTCGCCACCGCCGAGCGGGTCGCCCGCTGGCGGCCGATGATCGACGCGGCGGTGAGGGGCACGTCCATCGATCCGAGCCTCCTGGAGGGGCTCGTGTTCGTGGAGAGCGCCGGACGGCCGGGGGTGATCGCCGGTACGAGCATCTCCGACGCCGCCGGGCTCACCCAGATCCTCGCCTCGACCGCGACCACGCTGCTCGGTATGCACATCGACCTCGCCCGCAGCCGCTCGCTGACCAGCCGGATCGACTCGTTCAACGGGAGCGGCACGGCGGCTCGGCGCAAGCTCGCCCGCCTGGTGCGTGAACGCGAAACCGCCGATCCGCGGTTTGACCCGCGTGCTGAGATCGCTGCGACGGTGCGCTACCTCCAGGACGCCGAGCACACGTTCGGCCGCGAGGACCTCGCGTTCGCGAGCTACCACATGGGGATGGGCAACCTGCAGAGCGTGCTGCGCCTGTACGACGGCGGCCATCCGGTGCCCTACGTGCAGCTGTACTTCGACACCGCTCCCGACCGGCACGCGGCCGCCTTCCGCCTGCTGCAGGGGTTCGGGGATGACTCGTCGCTCTACTACTGGCGGATCCTGGGCGCGGTGCAGATCATGCGCCTCTACCGCACCGATCGCGCTCAATTGCGGCGCGAGAGCTCCTGGCAGCTCGCCGACGCTGCCGGCGCCACGACCCTGCACCCGCCCGGCGACCCGCCGCGCTGGAGCACCCCGTCAGAGCTGTCCGCCGCCTATCGCCGGCGGGCGCTCGTGCCGCTGCCGAGCAACGCGAGCGCGCTCGGGCTGGCCTACGACTCCTCACTCGGCGCGCAGGCGCGCGCGGTCTCCGCGCCACGTTCGCTGTACCGGGGACTGCGTCCGGTCGCGCTGCATGAGCTGGAGGTCCTGGCCGACCGGATCCGCGCGTTGTCCGGTACCTCGCCGCTGCGGGTCGCGGCCACCGTGCAGGATGCGAAGTACCAGCAGGCCGCCGGGCTGGCGGAGCCGCTGGCGGCGACCGGCTGGCAGTTCCGAATCGCCCGGCGCTACCGCTCGGGTGCGCAGGCGGCCGCCTTTCAGGGGCTGCTTGACCGCCTGCAGTCGCTCGACCTGATCGCCTGGGCGCCGGACGGAGGCGTGATCGACATCACCGTCGCCTCCGACGCGGCGTCCTGGCGAGGCTGATCAGCTACCGGTGGAGGGCGCCTGGGGCGGAAGCTGGGCGCGGTCGCCGCTGCCGTTGGCGGCCGGGTTCGAGTCAGCCGGCGGCGCGCCCCGTCCGATCGGCTCGTCGGCCGGCGACAGGTTCTTGCGCACCGCGTCGAAGATCGACAGACCCTGGCTCACCAGCCCGGCAGCGATCTCCCCGAGCCCGTCGGCGCCGTTGAGCACCGTGATGTCGGCGTTGGCCAGTCCGGCCGCCGCCTCGCGCACGATCTGCGGCAGCTGGTCGATCAGCATCCGATCGAGCGCGACCCGGTTGTGGGAGGCGGCCGCCTCGGCCTGGATCCTGATCCGATCGGCCTCGGCGGTGGCGAGCACGCGGACGCGCTCGGCGTCGGCCTCGGCGGGCTTGACGACCTCGGCGACGAGCTGCTGCTGGCGGAGTTCGGCCGCGCGCTGGGCCAGCTCGGTCTGCGCCTTGATCACCTCGCGCTGCGAGTCGGCCTGCTGGAGCGGACCGACCTGGTTGGACTCGGCCTGGGCCTTGTCGATGTCGGCCTTGTACTGAGCCTGCACCACGGCGGTCTGCCGCTCGTACTCGGCCTGCTTGCGCGCGGACTCCTGCTGGGCCTCGGCAGCGGCTCGGTCGGCCTCGGCCTGAGCGATCTTCGCCTGGCGCTGGATGGCGGCGTTGTGGGGTGCGGCCATCGCCGCGATGTAGCCCTGGCCCATGTCGTCGATCGACTGGATCTGCAGCGAGTCGACGATCAGGCCCATCTTCACCATCTCGGCCTTGGAGCCGTCGAGCACCTCGGTGGCGAGCTTCTGGCGCTCGGTGACGATCTCCTCCACCGTCATCGAGCCGACGATCGAGCGCAGGTGGCCGGCGAAGATCCGTCCGGCGAGCACCGACATCTGGTCCTGGTCGGAGAGGAAGCGCTGGGCGGCGTTGACGATCGACTCGGGATCGTTGCCGACCTTGAATGCGATCACCGCCTTCACCTGGAGCGCGATCCCCTGCTTGGTGACGCACTGCTCGGCGACCTCCGCCTCGCGCATCGACAGCGTCAGGAACGACGCCGAGCGCACGAAGGGCATCACGAATGCCCCGTGGCCGGTGACAACCCGAAACGGCGTCCCGTCCGCCTTGCCCTTCCCTCCCGCGATCAGCATCGCCTCGTCGGGGTCTGGTACGCGATAACCCAACATGTGTGTCCCCTTCCTCAGGTCAGCGGATCCGTTTCGCCGCCCCCGAATTGCATCACATCCACTGACCGGTGTCCGCGGCAGTTGAAGACCAGCACCTCGCTGCCGGGCGCCAGCGGCTCCTCCGAGTACGCGAGATACGCCTCGGTCCCGCCGCCGATCCGCAGCAGCACCTCGCCCGGCCCGTCCGCGCCCCGCGTGGCGACGATGATCACGCCCGACGCGCCGACCGCTGACTGGTCCGGAGTCACGCCTCCGATTGTGGCACTGCGGGCCGGGGCCTCTGCCGCCTACACGCCCGCGGCCTCTTCGACGGCTTCTTCGGCGGCCATCCGCTGCTCGTAGGCGGCGCGCGCGGCGTGATCAGGCGAGTAGAGGACCTGGTCGGCCTTCGTGATGCCCGTGAAGAAGTCGACGACCGGGCGCGGCAGCACCTGCCCGAGACGCATCAGCACACTCATCTCGCGGGGGACGTAGACCTCGGAACGGCCGGTCTGGAGCGCGCGGACGATCGCGCCGGCGACGTCCTCGGGTTCGGCGTAGCGCATGCCGCGCGCCTTGTGCAGACCGGAGCCGAGCTCGGTGTGGACGACTGTCGGGCAGACCGTCGTCACCTTGATCCCGCGCCGGCGGTACTCGGCACGGATCGTCTCCGAGAGCCCGGCGACCGCGTGCTTGGTCGCGCAGTACGTCGCCCCGCCGGGAAAGCCGCCCCTGCCCGCGACCGATGCGATGTTGACGATCCACCCGTGACCGCGGGGCAGGAAGCGCTGCAGCGCGAGCTTCGAGCCGATGATCACGCCGTGCAGGTTGATGTCGACCAGTCGCTGGGCGGTCGCCTCGCTCTCGGCGTCGAACGGCCCGACGGGCATGATCCCCGCGTTGTTGACGACCACGTCGAGCGGCCCCAGCTCGCGCTCGACCTCATCGAGAAAGGCGGCGAAGCTCGCCGAGTCGGTCACGTCGAGCTCGAGGCCGACTGCGCCCGAGCCGAGCTCGGAGGCGGTTCGGGCGGCAAGCCCGGGCTCAATGTCGCCGATCGCCACGCGGGCTCCGGCGGCGAGCAGAGCGGCTGCGGTGGCGCGGCCGATCCCCCGCCCTCCGCCGGTGATGGCGACGACCTCTCCGGTCAACGAGCGCGGTGCCCGAGCCATGTCACTCCTCCTCCTGGTCAAAAACGAACACTGTGTCTGGTACTGGAGTGTACCGGTCCTCACAGTCAGTATCGTGCGCGCATGGCAACGTTCCGGTTCGAGGGGCAGCGGCTGGCCTACGGGGTCCACGGCCGGGGCCCGCACACCACGATCATCCTGCCCGGATTGCTGCTCTCGCAGAAGATGCAGGTCCCGCTCGCGCGGGCTCTCGCCCATGAGGGCAACCGGGTGATCACGTTCGACCCGCTCGGCCACGGTCGCTCCGCGCGTCCGATCGAGCCGTGGCGCTACTCGATGGGCGCCTTCGCCGAGCAGACGCTCGGGCTGCTCGATCACCTCGAGGTCGACCGGGCGGTGCTCGGCGGCACCTCGCTCGGCGCCAACGTTACGCTCGAGGTCGCCTCCCGGGCGCCGGAGCGCCTGGCCGGGATGGTGATCGAGATGCCGGTGCTCGACAACGCGATCGCGGCCTGCGGCGCTGCCTTCACCCCGCTGCTGCTCGCGCTCAAGTTCGGGGCCCCCGCGATGCGCGCGCTGGCCGGAGCGGCCCGCCTCGCCGAGCGCGTCCCCTTCGTCGAGGGCTCGCCGGCCGAGGTGATGCTCGACTGGATCGCCCAGGATCCCGAGCCGAGCGCCGCCGTGCTCTCCGGGATCCTCTACGGGCGGGTTGCCCCCGACCATCGCGAGCGCGTGAGGATGCGGACACCGGCGCTGGTGATCGGCCATCCACGCGATCCCGTCCACCCGTTCTCCGACGCCGGGATGCTCGCCTCCGAGTTGCCCGACGCGCGGCTGCTGCACGCCCGTTCGGTGTTCGAGCTGCGGCTGCGCCCGGAACGACTGACCGCACAGATCAGCGAGTTCATCGCCGGATGCTGGGAGCGGCCCCCCTCCGCGGAGCCGACGACACTCGCCGCCGCGTAGCGGCCCTGGCGCCGCTACAGCGTCGCCACGGTGACGCCGGTCTGCCCGAACGCGCCCATCATCGCCAGCTCGTCCGAGATCCCGTCAAGCCCGATCCGCTTGGTGATCAGCGGCCGGGGGTCGACCGCGCCGTTCGCGATGCTGCGCAGCACCGCTGGGTAATGGCGCACGGCCATGCCCATGGTCCCGGCGATGCGCAGCTCGCGGTTGTAGACGACATCCATGGCCACCGGCGGAGTCGAATCCGGACCGTAGAGCAGGCCGATCTGCACGTGGACGCCACGGCGGCGCAGGGAGGCGATCGAGGCGGTGATGACCGCGGGTGAACCGATCGCATCGATCGAGACGTGTGCGCCACCATCGGTGAGCTCCCTGATCTGGGCCGGGACGTCATCGGATCCGGCGTCGACGGAGGCCACGGCCCCCATCCGCTCCGCGGTGGCCAGCTTGCCCGGATCGAGGTCGACTGCGATCACCCCGGCCCCCGCCGCGGTGGCGATCATCGTGGCCGCCTGGCCCACCCCTCCGCAGCCGTGGACGACCACCCAGTCGCCAGCGCGGACGCCGCCGTGGATGTGCACTCCGGCCCAGGCGGTGATGAAGCGGCAGCCGAGCGAGGCCGCGGCCTCGAACTCGAGCTCGTCGGGCAGGGTGACCAGGTTGACGTCGGCATGCGGCACGGCGAGCTGCTCGGCAAACGATCCCCACGTCACGAACCCGGGATGCACGGCCTCCACGCACAGCTGCGTTTCGCCGCCGACACAGCTCGCGCAGCCGCCGCAACCGCAGCAGAAGGGCAGCGTCACCCGGTCGCCGGCGCGGGCGCGACGGACCTCGGAGCCGACCGCGAGGACGGTCCCAGCGCACTCGTGACCGCCGACGTGCGGCAGCCGGACCGGATCGTGGCCCTGCCAGGCGTGCCAGTCACTTCGGCAGACGCCCGTCGCCCTGACCGCCACGATCGCGCCGTGCGGGGCGAGATCGGGATCCGGTACCTGTTCGACACTCAGGGGTTGCCCATGTGCGGACATCACAGCGGCGCGCATCGCATCTCTCCACTCGTCGTGATCACTGCGGATTGGATACCGCATCTCCGGCGACATGGACCACCGTGTCGAGCTCCAGACCGTCGCGCAGCCGCGCGTCGTGGGTGGCGACGACCAGCGCGCCCGGCCAGCCCGCGAGCGCCGTTTCGAGCGCCTCGAGCGCCTCGATGTCGAGATGGTTGGTCGGCTCGTCGAGCAGCAGCAGTCGCGCGCCGGCGGCCGTGGCGGCCGCCAGCTCGGCCCGCGTGCGCTCGCCGGGCGAGAGCGTGCCCGGGGGGCGGGCGACGAGCACCTTGTCAAGCCCCATCGCCGCGAGTGCCGCCCGGGCCTCACGCTCCCCGAGGCCCGCGTGGGCGCGAACCGCGCTCACCAGATCGGGGCTGTCCCGGGCCAGGAGCGATCCCCGCTCCTGCCCGACCTCGGCGACGGCGCCGTCGATCCGCTGCGCGCGCCCCCGGACCGGCTCCAGACGCCCGGCGAGCGCGGCGATTACGGTGCTCTTGCCGCTCCCGTTCGGGCCCGAGAGCAGCACCCGGTCGCCGTCCCGGACCTCGAGGTCGAGCGGCCCGAGGGAGAAGCCGCCGCGGGTGAGCACCGCCCCGCGCAGCGCGGCGACGACGCCGGCCCTCGAGCCGCCGGCCGTGAACGGGAGTGCCGGCGCCGCGCTCTCCCATGGAGCGTCAGGGATCTCGATCCGCTCCGCGCGCCGGGCGATCCCGGACGCCAGACCGTCCGCGGAGCGCTGCGCGCTCTGGCGCATGTGGTGGCGGATGTGCTTGTCGCTCTCGGCGGCGGAGCGCCTGCGCACGCCGGCGGAGCGACCGCGCATCGCCTGCTCGCGGGAGCGCAGCCGGTCGCGTTCGGCGACCGCGCGCTCGTGCGCCTCCTCGACCCGGCGGCGCGCTCGGTCCCGCTCGGTCTCGTAGGCGGCCCAGCCACCCGCGAACTCGCGCGCCGCTCCCGTGTGCGAGTCGAGCTCGACCACGTGGTTGCTCACCGCCGCCAGGAGCTCGCGGTCGTGCGCGACGAGCACGAGGCCACCGGCGCGGGCGGTGAGCAGCCCGCGCAACCGCGCCAGACCCGCGGCGTCCAGGTGGTTGGCGGGCTCGTCGAGCAGGAGCACCTCCGAGCGTGCGGCCTCGACCGCGGCGAGCATCGCGCGGGCGCGTTGACCGCCGGAGAGCTCCGCCGCCGGACGGGCGAGCAGAGCCGCATCGAGCCCACCGGCCGCGGCCGCCTGGTCCAACCGGGCGTCGACGTCGGCACCGCCTCGCGCGAGCCACTCCTCGAGCGCCCGCCCGTGCGCCTCGACCACATCGTGGCCGCCCGCGAGCTCGGCGGCGAGGGCGTCCATGCGCGCGGCGGCGCCCGCCACCCCGAGCCGCTCGTGCAGTACGGCCCGCACCGGCCGCTCGTCCTCGGCGGTGTCGAGCTGGGGCAGGTAGAGAACGGCGGCGCCGCGGGCCTGTACCACGTGGCCGGCGTCGGGCGCGAGCGCCCCGGCGAGGATTCGCATCAACGTCGACTTGCCCGATCCATTGGGGCCGACGAGCGCGGTTCGGCTGCGGTCATCGACTGCGAACGAGACCGAGCGCAGGATGGTGCGCGTTCCGATCGTGCGCACGACCTCGTGCGCGGAGAGAAGAGGACGGCTCATGTGACCTCCTGAGGGGTCGCTGCACACCCGACGGGCGGCCGGTCCGCGGCGGTGCACCCGCGGTCGGCGACGCGGGCGAGCTGCTCTGGGCGGATGGCGGTCAGGAGTTGCGCATGAGGCGGCGCCGGGCGCCGGATCTCAGGGTAGTCCAAGTGCGTCATGGGTCGTCCACCGGCACCTGTCTAGGGTGAAAGGTACGGGGCGGACCCGCCGTTCCGCGATACGAAAATCGGGAGACACTCCAATGCACCAGCGACACCTCGGCCGTTCCGGCCTGAAGATCTCCGCGCTCACGCTCGGGACGATGTCGTTCGGCGGTGGCGGCAAGTTCGCCAACGTCGGCACCACCGACCTGGAGGGCGCCCGCCGGCAGATCGACCTGTGCCTCGACGCGGGCATCAATCTGATCGACACCGCCGACGTGTACAGCGACGGGCTCTCCGAGGAGATCGTCGGCGAGGCGGTCAAGGACAAGCGCGACGACCTGCTGCTCGCCACCAAGGTGCGTTTTTCGATGGGCCCCCACGAGAACGACGAGGGCCTCTCCCGCCACCACATCATCCGCGGCTGCGAGGACTCGCTGCGGCGCCTGCAGACCGACTGGATCGACCTCTACCAGGTCCACGAGTGGGACGGCTCGACGCCGTTGGAGGAGACGCTCGGCGCATTGCAGACGCTGGTGGACTCGGGCAAGGTCCGCTACGTCGGAGTCTCGAACTTCGCCGGCTGGCAGCTGATGAAGGCGCTCGGGATCGCCGAGCGCGACCAGCTGCCGAGCTTCGTCTCCCAGCAGATCTACTACTCGCTGCAGGAGCGCTCGGCCGAGTACGAGCTGATCCCGGCCGGCGTCGATCAGGGGCTCGGGACGCTCGTCTGGAGCCCGCTCGCGGGGGGTCTGCTGTCGGGCAAGTACCGGCGGGACCAGGATGCCCCGGAGGGCTCACGCCATCTCACCGAGTGGAATGAGCCGCCGGTCTACAACGAGGACAAGCTCTACGACACGATCGAGGTGCTGCTGGAGGTCGCGGGTGCGCACGAGGTGTCGGCCGCGCAGGTCGCGCTGGCGTGGCTGCTCACCCGCCCGAGCGTCGCCTCGGTGGTGATCGGCGCGCGCACCGATGAGCAGCTCGCCGACAACCTGCGCGCGGCCGAGCTGGAGCTCTCCGCCGACGAGCTCTCGCGGTTGGAGCAGGTGAGCCGGCCTGACCTCATCTACCCCTACTGGCACCAGATGGCAAGCGCCGCCGACCGGCTCTCGCCCGCCGACCTGGCACTGATCAGGCCCTACTTGGGCTGAGCGGGAAGCGCCGCGTCGAGCAGGACCGACGCGGCGGCCTTCGCCGCGCGGGCCGAGGCGGGATCGTGGTCCATGCGCGCTGACGAGCTCGCGCCGTCCCACAGCAGATGAAGCTGACGGGCCAGCACCGCCGGGTCGCGCGCGCCCGCCTCGGCGGCGAGCTCGGCGAACGTGGCGCGGACCCACGCACGGTAGGTGGCGACCGCCTCGTCAGCGCTCGAGCCGTGGGACTCGGCGGTCGCGTTGGCGAACGCGCAGCCACGATAACTCTCGTCGGCAGCGAGGTCCGCCTGCACGTCGAACGCGGCGAGCACCCGAGCGCGGGGCGAGCGGCGACGGTCGATCGCGCGGCGCAACCGCTCGCGCATCGCGTTGTGGCGAGTCTCGAGGTAGGCGGCGATCAGCTCGTCCTTGGAGCCGAACGTGCTGTAGAGGGTCGCCTTCGCCACCCCGGCGCGCTCGATCACCCGGTCGATGCCGACGGTGTGCACGCCCTCGCGGTAGAACAGCTCGTTGGCAGCGGCGAGCAACCGCTCCCGGGGTGTTCCCTCGGTCGTGCCGGTGGCCATGGCGACGGACATTAGTGGGCCCTCCGAAGGGTCGCGAGCAGGGCGCCGGCGGTGAGCGCCGCCAGCAGGAGCGCCAGCACGATCGCCACTCCCGTGAGCGAGGCGCCGCTGCTCACGAGCGCTCCCGCGATCACCGCCGGAAGGCCGAGGCCCACGTAGGCGATGATGAAGACCGCCGACAGCATCCCCGGCCGCTCGGCGGGCCGCGCGAGCGGGACGAGCGTACGGATCGGCCCCTGGAAGCCCGCGCCGAACCCGACTCCCGCGATCGCGCTGACCGCGAGGTAGAGCGCGACTGAACCGGTCTCGATGGCGACGATGGTTCCGACCAGGCCGGCGATCAGCATCGACGCACCGGCGATCGTGAGCGCGCGGCCGCCGACGTGGCGGAGCACGATCGTGGTCGCCGAGCCGACGCACGCCAGCAGGAACAGCGCCACCGCGCTATGCCACACCGAGGCGTCACCGGACAGCGAGCGGTAGAGCGCCGGGCTGAGTGCGCCGTAGAACCCGCCGAGGGACCAGACCGCGAACATGATCGGAGCCGAGGCCAGGAAACTCGCACGAGCGGCCGCCGGGATGGCGATTCGCGGCCGCAGCGCCGAGCGCGGGATGCGCCGGCGGGGGGTGGCGTCGATCAGGCGCGAGACGCCGAACGCCTGCAGCCCCATCACCACGATCAGCAGCAGGTAGATCGTGTGTGTCGGGGCCGGGAGGAACTGGACGACGACCCCGCTCACCAGCGCGCCAAGGCCGCTGCCGGCGGTCGGCGAGGCGGCGCTCGCCACAGAGCCCCGGTCGGGATCGGACTCGATCATCGTGGCCGACAGCGCACCGAGCGCCGAGCCGGCGGCGAGCCCCTGGATCGCGCGGCCGATGAGGATCGGCTCGAACGAGCCGGCGACCGCGAACAGGACGAGCGCGATCACCTGCCCACCGACGGCCGCCAGCAGCACGGTGCGGCGTCCGACATGCGTGGCCAGCTCGCCGAGCCACAGCAGACCGGCCAGGACGGCCAGTGCGTAGACGGCGAACGCGATCGTGCCGATCAGCGGCGTCGCGTGCCACAGGGCCTCGTAGCGGTCATACAACGGGGTCGGGGCCGCGGAAGCGGCGAGGAACGAGACCACCATCGAGCTGGTGAGAGCGAGCCGCGCGATGCGGCGGCCAGAACCGGCACGCTCGCGGGTGGTGGCGGCGGCGGACCGCGCCACGGATCGGCGGCCGGCCAGTCGGGAGCGAACGGCCGTGGCTGTCGAAGTCATTGGGTCTCCTGACCTGAGTAGACCGGTCTGTCTGGAAGGCACGCTGGCAGCGTAGCAGACAGACCTGTCTGTTTCTACTCGCCGCGTGCCGGCGGTCCGGAGGGTCCGACGGGCGGTGAGGCGGGGCCCGGCCCGACGCGCCGTAAGGCCGGGCGCGGCCCCCTGCCCGCGTGGCTGACGCGCCGCCTTCGCCCGCCCGCGCGCGGGCGACGGTGCTATGCGGCATGGCATCTCGACCCACGCGCGCGAGAGGCCCCAGCCCGCGGGCGGGCGTGCCATGCCCCATAGCATCCGGACCCACGCGCGTGGCAAGGCCCGGGCGTGGCAAGGCGCGCGCGTGGCGCGGCCCGGCGGCGGCGGGCGGACCGCGGCGGCGAGCGGTCAGTGCGCGGCGGCGGGGACCGGCGGGCCGGGCGGGTCCATGATGTCCCGCCCGGTCGGGCGCAGCTCGTCATCGAGCTCGAGCTGCCAGTAGTACCGGGTGAACGCCAGCCCGGCCCGGTACTCACCGAGGAACGGCTCGATCCGTTCGCCGCGTGCCAGGCGCACGATCAGCTCCGGGTACGTGCGTCCGGCCGGCGCCGCGTACAGGTGCGCCGGGCACGCGCCGCCGAAGCGGGTGTTGACGTCGGTGATGCCAAGACCGATCTCCTCGTCGCGGAACGCCTGAACCGTGCAGGGCCCGCGGCAGCCGAGCGCTTCAACGACCCGGCGGCCGAGGTCGACGAGCTCCGGATCGTCGATCGTCTGGCCCTTGATCGACTCTCCCCCGCGGGACTCGAGCATGTTGCGCGGGATCACCGACAGGCAGCGGCCATCGAGATCGCTGAAGCAGTCCATCGAGAACTCCGGGCCTCGCATCGCGCGCTGGAGCATCGCGGGCTCGCGGATGTAGGCGGCGAGGAACTCCGCCTCGTGGGCATCCTGCGCAAGGAAGATGGAGCGTGCACCCGAGCCCCAGCGCGGCTTGACCATCACCGGGTAGCTGTCGACCGGCTGTCCGGGGAGCACCGTCGGCGGACTGGGCAGGCCGTGGCGCTCGAGCAGCTGGTGGGTCTGGAACTTGTCGAAGGTCGCGCGCGCGATGTCTCCGTCGGGGACGAACGCGGGGAGCGGGTGGGCGGGGTCCGATCTCGCGTGGCCGAGGATCTCGAGGTCGAGGTCGGTGAGCGGCACGACCGCGCCCACCCCGAACTCCTCACACAGCGCCTGGAGCGCCGGAACGTAGCCCGGGTCGTCGAAACGCGGCACTGCGCGACGATGGTGGGCGGCGTACTGAGCGGGGGCCAGCGGGTTGGGGTCGGCGGCGATCGTGGTGGCGACCTGTGAGAACGCCGACACGAGCGCGTAGCGCTTGCCGACGCCGGTGAGAAGCACGGCGACGTCATGGCTCATGGCGCGCCACCTTAGCCCGTGAGCCAACGCCCGGTGGCCGCGCCGAAGTACCGGCGCGGCCACGCGCACAGGCTCAGCCGCCCGAGCGCAGCCCGTCGATGAAGGCCGCCCCGTTCGGGGTGCCGAGGCCGGTCATGGTGTCATAGCCGGGCGCGGTCACCTGGCTCGTGTCCTGCGGATCCTGGGAGTCGAGCGTTTCGGATGCCGGGTGCCCCCAGCCGCTCGTGCTCTTCGGAGCGTACGCGGCGCGGTCGATCCCCGGGGCCGAGCCGGACACCGGCAGGATGTCGTGGAACGTGGAAGTCCCGGCCAGGGAATAGAGCAGCGGATCGATGAAACCGAACGGTGAGGCTTCACCCTGCTGGGCGTCGGCGACGATGCCCGCGACCAGCGGACAGGCGAGGCTCGTCCCGCCGAGATCGAACGTCTCGTAGCGGCCGGAGGCCGTGATGACCCCCTCGAGGATGCCCGAATCACGATCGGCATCGGCCGCCAGGTCAGGGACGGTGCGACCGAGCCCATCCTGAAAGGTCGCCATCGCCGCGGGGACCACTCCGGCCTGGTAGCTCGGCTGGGGGTAGAGGGTGCTCACCCCGCCTCCCGCTGCGGCCCGCGGAATCCCCTTGTTCACCCAACCGGACTGCTCGAGGAACCCGACCTGGTCCGACCACCCGGTCTCGAACACGCGGTTGCCGGAGGCGCCGATGCCCAGCGTCGTCCCACCGACCGCGATCGAGTACGGGTCGGACGCCGGGACAGCCACCCCGGGGTTGTCGCCGGTCGCGAAGTACATGCCGACCCCCTCTGCAGCGGCGCGCAGATCGATCGCATGCGCGGTCTGGGCGTAGACGGGTGGATCCTGCTCGCCGCCCATCAGGCCCCACGAATTCGAGACGATCGACGCCATCGGCGAGGAACCGTCTCCGCCGAGCACGGTGTCGAGTGCGTCGAACAGCGGCTGGATGCCCTGCATCGCCTGATCGCAGGAGTCGCCATCGATCATCAGCTGGTCTGCGCCCGGGGACATCGCGTAGGCGGCCTCGGAGTCGAGCTGCTCCTCCACGCCGAACGCGTTCCCGCAGTCGCTCCCGTCGCCCAGCTGAACCTCCTGAAACTGCGGGGCGGCCGGCGCCGGCAGGCCGTTGGCCGCGGCGTAGTCGGTGAGCGTCTGGAACATGTCGCGCGGCGTCCCGTCCTCGATCAGCGCGATCGTCTCCCCGGTGCCGGTGTCGGCACCGGTCAGGCCGTACGCCTCGCGCAGCTGATCGGCCGAGTACCCGCACACCGCGACGGCCGCATGGTGCACCCCTGCGAACGACGGGACGCTCGTCGTCGTCTGCTGGCCCCAGTACTGCGAGCAGTTGCTCGGCTGACTGCCGGTCGGCTGCGGCGCGGTGTGGAAAGTGGCGGGTGGTGCGCCGTCCAGGCCGGTCACGGACATGACGTCGGCGCTGACCGAGGCCGGAATCGAGAGGTCGCGGTCATTGGCGAGGAACGTCGCCGACCCACCGGCGGCCCGGTAGTCGCCCATCTGGACCGAGAAGGCGTGGTCGACCTGCGCAACCGAACCGGTCGCCGTCACCGAGTCCCGGCCAGAAGCGACCTGGACGCCGGTGAACCCGGCGGACCCGAGCCAGGCCGAGACGGCCCCGGCCTCGGCGGTCGAGGCGCCGTACTGCGCGGTGTACTGGGCGGGGGTGAGGTAGTGGTGGTAGACGGGGCTGCCCGGGGCGGCGACCGAGTCGGCAAACGCAGCCGCGCCCGTCAGGTCGGGCGCCAGCCAGACCTCGAAGGTGAGCGGAGTCGACGGCGAGGGCGAACCCTCCGTGGAGGTCGCGCCCCTCGCCGGGGGCGCTGAGCCGGCGAGTGGGATGCTCGGTGGCGGAGATCCCTCCGGTGCGACGACGGAGGCCAGAGCGGGGGACGGACAGGTGAGGGCGCCCGCGGCGACGAGCACGCGGGCGATGCGGGTGGGGGTGAGCATGCCGGGTCAAATCGGCAAGCTCGCTGACCAAACTTTCCGGAGGGACAGGATCTGTGCACGTTCGACGGCGGCCCCGCCCGCCCGTGACAGGCGGGGCCACCGTGCGATGCATCAGCTACTCGAGCGCAGCGCGTAGATGAAGTTCGACCCGTCCGGAGTCCCGAGCCCGGTCATCGTGTCGTACCCGGTCGCCGTCACCTGGTCGGTGTAGGCCTCGTACGCCGGTCCCTGCGAGTCGAGCGGATTGAGCAACGGCACACCCGCGATCGACGCTGGAGTGAAGGCCGTCTGGTCGAGTACCGGCGACGACGGAGACAACGGCAGGGCGTCGTTGTAGGCGTTCGTGCCCGACAGCGAGTAGAGCAGCGGGTTGATGAACCCGAAGCTCGCCGCCTGTCCCTGCGATGCGTCGGCGATGACCCCGGCGACGAGCGGGCTGGCGAGGCTCGTCCCGCCGTCGTCGAACGTCACGTACGTCGGCTTGTGGTTCACGATCTCGATGATCCCCTGCAGGATCCCCGAGTCGGCGTCGGCGTCGGCGGAGATGTCCGGCACCGCCCGGTCGACCGCACCTGCCGAGGTCGTCGACATCGACGCCGGGACGATGCCTGCCTGATAGGACGGCTGGGGGTAGAGCAGGCTCGTGCCACCCCCGGCGGCGTTGCGGCCGATGCCCTCGTCGAACCACTTGCCGTGGAACTTCAGGAGGTCGTCATCGGACCAGCCGGTCTCGAACAGGCGGGTGTTGCCCTGGCCGAGACCGAGGGTCGTCCCGCCGACGGCGGTCGAGTACGGGTCGGAGGCCGGCACCGAGATGCCGGGGTTGTCCCCGGAGGAGAACAGCATCGAGACGCCCTCCGCGGCAGCCCGCAGGTCGATCGCGTGCGCGGTCGAGGCGTAGATCGACGGGTAGCTCTCGCCGCCGGTGATCCCCCACGAGTTGGACTCGATCGTCGCGCTGGGGGTGTTGCCGTTGCCGTTCAGCACCGCGGTCTCGGCGTCGAACAGCGGCTGTACGCCCTGCAGCTGGGTGTTGCAGCTGTCGCCGTCGACCATCAGCTGGTTGGCGCCCGGCGCCATCGCGTAGGTCGCCTCGGAGTCGAGCTGCTCCTCGATGTCGAACTCGTTGCCGCACTTGTTGCCCTGCCCGATCACCTCCTCCTGGAACTGAGAGGCGCCCGGCGCGGGCAGGTTGTTGGCCGCCGCGTAGTCGGCGAGCGTCAGGGGCATGTCCTTCGGGACGCCGATCTCGATCAGCGCCACCGTCACGCCGGCGCCGTTGTTCGTCGTCGACATCCCGTAGGCGTCGCGCAGCTGGTCGGCCGAGTAGCCGCAGACCGAGTATGGGCTCTGAGTGATCCCGTCGACGGTCGGCGTGATCTGCTTGACGTACTGCGCCCAGTACTGCGAGCACTGCGGCTTGGTCGCGCTGGTGGCGGCCTTGACCGTGCCCGGCGTCGCCGTGTGGAACGTCGACGCCTGGGTGCTGTTGAGGCCCGTGACCGACAGCACGTCCGCGCTCAGCGAGCTGGGGATGGCGAGGTTCGCGTCGTTGGTGACAACCTGCGTCGTCTTCCCGGCTGCGGTGCTCACCGAGTAGCGCTTCATCTGGACCGAGAACGCCTGGTCGATCCTGGCGGCGGTGCCGGTGGCCGACACGTAGTCCCGCTGCGGGCTCACTGTCACGCTGGACAGCCCCTGCGAGCTCAACCACGACTGCACCGCCTGCGCCTCTGCGGCCGAGGCGCCGAACCTCGCGGTGTACTGCGCCGGGCTCAGGTAGTGGTGGTAGCTCGCACTGCCGGGCGTGCTCACCGCGTTGGCGAACGCCGTCGCTCCGGCCGTGTCGGGCGCGAGCCATACCTGGAGCGACAGCTTCTGCCCGCCCCCCACCGCGGTCCCGCGTGCGCCGCTGGTCGCCACCGGGGCGGCTGACCCCGTGAGCGGCGTGGTCGCGGGCGCGGCGCCGGCGGTGGAGGCCATCCCCGCTCCGAGAACCGATACCGCGAGGGCGGCGATTCCCGCCGCTCGAGATGCTGCACTCTTCATCGGACTCCCCTGTCTGGACTGGAGTGACGGCCACCGCGCCTCGCGGCGGCCCGCGCGATATCCCACCCTAACCGCAGTGCCGCCGGAGGCGAGAGGGCGATTTGATGCGACTTCGGAGTCAGAACCCGTCGGGAGGCTGCCAACCGCCTCCATCGCCCTTGTAGATGCCCCCGCCGCTGCGGACCTGTGCGAGGGTCCGGCGGAGGATCTCGAGATCGAGGCGCAGCGACCGGTGCTCGACGTACCAGAGGTCGAGCTCGATCCGCTCGGGCCAGGGCAAGGAGGCGCGGCCGTTGACCTGGGCCCAGCCGGTGATGCCGGGCTTGACCGCGAGCCGTCCCCGCTGGCGCTCGGTGTAGGCGTCGACCTGGTGTTGGAGTGTCGGGCGCGGGCCGATGATCGACATGTCGCCGCGGGCGACGTTCCACAGATTGGGCAGCTCGTCGAGGGAGGTCCGCCGCAGCAGCGCCCCCAGACGCGTGATCCGGCTGTCGCCCTCGGCGATCGCCAGCCCAGCGCCGTGGAACTCGGCGCCGGAGACCATCGTGCGCAGCTTGTAGATCCGGAACGGGATGCCGTCGCGCCCGACCCGGACCTGGGTGTAGACCGGGTCGCCCGGTGACTCCAGGCGGATGAGCACCATCAGCGTCAGCACGAGCGGCGCGGTGAGGACGGAGCCGAGACCGCCCACGATCAGATCGAAGGCGCGGGTGAGCAGGCGACCCATGGCGCGGAGACCTTATCTATCGTCCGCCTGCGCATGATCCTGCTGGAAGTCATCTTCTGGGCGACGGCGGCGTTCATCCTCTGGACGCACGTCGGCTACCCGCTGTTCGTCGCGCTGCTCGCGCGGCTGCGCCCGCAGCCGGTGCGACGCGCCGCGATCGAGCCGACGGTGACGCTGGTGATCGCTGCGCACGACGAGGAGGACTCGATCGAGGCGACCGTCCGCGGGATGCTCGCGCTCGACTATCCGGCCGAGCGCCTGTCCGTGCTCGTCGCCTCCGACGCGTCGACCGACCGCACCGACGAGATCGTCTCAGGACTGGAGGCCGAGTTCGCCGGGCGGGTGTCGCTGCTGCGCTGCCCGCGAGCCGGGAAGGTGACCGCGCAGGACCGGGCGGTACGCGAGACGGACGGCGAGCATGCCTCTGAGATCGTCGCCTTCTCAGACGCGAACGGGAGCTGGGAGCCGGCCGCACTGCGGGAGCTGGTGTCGAACTTCGCCGACCCCGACGTCGGCTACGCGTGCGGCAACCTGCGCCTGCGCCGGGCCGACGGCACCAATCGCGAAGGGCTCTACTGGCGTTACGAGCTGTGGTTGCGCGAGAACGAGGCGCGCATCGGCTCGATCACCGCCGGCAACGGCGGCATCTACGCGGTTCGCCGCTCCGACTACCTGGACAGCCCGGACGGACGCGCCGGCCACGACCTCGGCCTCGTCTACCGGCTCGTGCAGCACGGCCGCCGCGCGGTGTCCGATCCCGCTGCGGTCGCCTGGGAGACCCCTGCGCGTGACCTGGAGGACGAGTACCAGCGCAAGGTCCGGATGTCGGCTCGCTGCTGGCAACACGTGGTCAGCGGCCGGATGCTCCAGGGCGGCGGCCCGCTGTTCCTGCTCCAGATCGTCTCCCATCGGCTGCTGCGCTACGAGAGCGGCCTGCTGCACCTGCTGCTGCTCGTGCTCGCGGCGGTGCTGACGGTGACCTCCGGTGCGCACGTGCTGTACGGGGCGATGCTCGCGCTGCAGCTCGTCTGGCTGGCGATGGCGGCCGCGGGACGGCTCCGCCTGCCGGTGCCCGCCGCGGGGATCGCCTACTACTACTTCCTGGTCACCTGGGCGACGCTCGCGGGCCTGTGGCGCTACATGCGGGTCGGGGTGCCCGTCACCTGGGACCATGCCGAGGGCACACGGGCGTGACCCCCGGGAGGCAGGCCGTTACGTAACCTAACGTAGCGGCTTCTGACGTAACGTCGATCTACGAGGACATCGCCTCGCCGCTCGAGCGGGTCCGAGACCGAGCGCTCGCCATCTTTCGCAGCCTGCGGATCGCGCCCACGGTGACGATCGCGCCCGACGGCAGCCTCGGTTTCGGCTTCAGCGGCGGTTTCAGCACCGCCGACGTCCACGCGACGATCGAGCATCTGCTCTCGCTGCCCGCCCAGCTGATCGCGCTCATGCGCTCGGTCTTCCAGGAGCAGACCGATGTTGCCCACGTCTACGCCGGCAGCCGCCGGCACATGATGCGCCAGATCTTCAGCGATGAGAACGAGCCGTTCTAACTTCGCCCGTATCTGGGAGGACGCGCCGCGCGGCCAGCGCACGCTGCTCGAGGCGCTGGCACGCGATCCCGGCCGGCCGCCCCTGGGCGCCGAGTACCGGCGCGCGCACAACCTGCCGGCGCCGTCGAGCGTCCAGACGGCGCTCCGCGCGCTGGTGGAGGACGAGATCGCGGTCGGTTTCGAGCGCGGCTACCGGATCGCGGAGCCGTTCCTGCGCGAGTGGATCGTCACCCGCGATCTGTGACCCGGCCGGCTCACGCGGCGTCGGCGTCGTTTGAGCGACGCAGGCCGCGCAGCTCCTCGATCCCGAGCACGATGTCGACGACCAGGAACTCGAGCCGCTCGCGGGTGGAGCGCGGCGGCGTTCCGGGGTTGACCCGCTGCCGTGGCAGCGGGCCGTTTGCGCCCCTCGTGCGCGGTTTGGTGCCGATTCCGGGGATCCGGGAGAGACCAGCGCGGCGCAGGGCGCGGTAGACGGCGGGCTCGGGGTGGAACCCGGGATAGGTGCGACCGAGCCAGGCCCTGCCGGCCGCGTAGCCGCGCCACTGCGCGCGCAGACCGCTGAGCGTGTCGCGGTAGGCGTGGCCGGCGGTCGCCTCCGGGCGGACGGCGAGGGTGAAGCCCGCGTCGATGAGGCGCCAGCAGAAGTCGGTGTCCTCGGCGGCTCGGATCCCCTCCCGGAACCCTCCGACCGCGTCGAACGCGGCCCGGCGCACCAGCAGGTTGGCGGCCGCGACCCGCGGACGGAACGGGTGGGCCATATGGGTCGAGGAGTTGAGGAAGTTCTTCGAGGCCCCGTAGCGAGCGGCGATCGAGTCGCCCGACGGAAGCGCGTGGATCTCGCCGGCAAGCGCGCCGAGGTGATCCGGGATCGGTTCGGCCGAGGCGAAGAAGGCGTCGATCAGACCCGGGGACGGCCGGCAGTCGGCGTCGAGGAACAGGATCCACGGCTGGGCGGTGGCCTGCGCGCCCGCGTTGCGGGCACGGGCCGGGGAGTGCTCGCCGGCGGCCGGGACGATGCGGGGAGTGGTGTGGTCGGTTTCATTCTCGGGTTCGGTGAGATCGGCCAGCGGCGGTCGCGCGGCGGTTCCCGAGTTGTCGGCGAGGACGAGCGTGTCGCCGGGGCGGGTGTTCAGGGTGCCGAGCGCGTCAAGCGCGGCGCGAGCGCCGGCGCGGGTGCCGGCGAACGGCATCACGACCGCGACTGGGGGGCGGGTGGGCACGCCCCGGATCTTGGCAGCGTGCTCGTCTCTGCGAACCACCGGCGACAAAGGTTGAGCGCACAACTACCTGCTACCCTCACCGCCATGGAACTTGGACTTGCCACCTTCGCCGACCTCGCCTCCGGTGTCTCGCCCGAGCAGCGGATGCGGGACCTGCTGGAGGAGGCCGAGCTCGCCGAGCAGCTGGGGCTGGACGTGTTCGCCATCGGCGAGCACCACCGCGAGGACTTTCTGATCTCCTCACCCGCCGTCGCGCTGGCCGCGGTCGCCGCTCGGACCGAGCGGATCCGCCTGTCGAGCGCGGTGACGGTGCTGTCGTCTGACGATCCGGTGCGGGTCTTCCAGCAGTTCGCGGAGCTCGACCTGATCTCGGGTGGGCGGGCCGAGATCATGGCCGGCCGGGGCTCGTTCACCGAGTCGTTCCCGTTGTTCGGATACGACCTCGAGGACTACGACGACCTGTACGCCGAGAAGCTCGACCTGCTGCTGAAGCTGCGCTCCGGTGAGCCGGTGACGTGGGAGGGGCGGCTCCGTGCGCCGCTGCGCGAGACGATCGTCTACCCGCGTCCGATTCAGGATCCACTTCCCGTGTGGGTCGCCGTCGGGGGCTCGCCGGAGTCGGTCGCCCGCGCCGGCGCGCTCGGGCTGCCGCTCACGATCGCGATCATCGGCGGCCAGCCCGCCCGCTTCGCCCCGCTGGTCGAGCTCTACCGCCGTGCGGCCGCCCAGTTCGGCCACGACGCCGAGGCGCTGCCGCTCGCCATCAACACGCACGCGTTCGTCGGCGAGACCTCGCATGCCGCGGACAAGGCGTTCGCCGCCCCGTATCTGGCGATGATGAACCGGATCGGGCGCGAGCGAGGCTGGCCGCCCTCAGGCCGGGCCGAGTACGAGGCGCTGCGCTCTCCACAGGGCGCGGTCGCAGCGGGATCGCCCGAGCAGGTGGCGGAGAAGATCCTGATGGAGCACGAGCTGTTCCAGAACACCCGCTACGTCGGGCAGATGTCGGTCGGCGCCGTCGCCCACGCGGACGTGCTGCGCTCGATGGAGCTGTTCGGCACGCAGGTCGCGCCGGTGGTGCGTGCGGAGGTCGCCCGTCGCGAGGCGAGCACCGCAGTCGCCACCGCCACCGCGCCAGTCACGACGACAGCTGACGAGGATCGCGCCGATCAGCCGGTGAGCGCCGCGTAGAGCGCGAGCGTGTGCGCCGCCGCGGCGTCCCAGGAGTACGGGCCCGCCGCTGCGCCCAGCGCGGCCGCGGCGAAACCGCCCCGGGCCGCCGGATCGGCGATCAGGTACGCGAGGGCCGCGTGCAGTGCGGCCGGATCGCCGGGCGCGACTCCGACCACGGCTCCCATGTTCGCCGCCTCGGCGAGCGCGCCGACCTCCGACACGACCGTTGCCCGGCCGGCGCCGAGCGCGGCGGCGAGCACCCCCGACCCGTCGATTCGCTCGTCCCGCTCGTAGGGCAGCACGAGGACGTCCGCCCGCTGCATGAGCGCGGTCATCTCTCCGTCGGAGACGTAGCGCCCCACGAGTGAGACGCCCGCCGGCAGCGGCGGGATCTGCATCATCGGGCGGCCGACGATCCACAGCTGGCCGCCGGCCAGGCCGCCCCAGGCCTCGAGCAGCGTCGCGAGGCCCTTGTACGGGCGCAGCAGGCCGAACATCAACACCACCGGCCGTCCGTCGTCGGACAGCTCGGGCGGCAGGGCACCCGCCACTCCGGGCAGGAATGCGCCATGAGGGATGACGTGCACCCGGCCGGCCTCGACGCCCTGCGCGCGCAGCACCGCGGCACCGTGCTCGGAATGCACGACGAGCGCATCCATCCGCGCGACGACCTCGCGCAGCGCTCGCGCACGGCCGAAGCTCCCGCTGCGCGGCGCGGTGTTGTGCAGGGTGAGCACCCGCGGGCGCGCCGGCAGCAGTGCGACGTCGACCCACGGCACCGGGATCCACTGGTGATGCACGACGTCGGCGGGCAACCGAGCGAGCGAGCGCATGCCTCCGGCGTGGCCGGCGAGCTTGGCGACACGCCGCGCCCGGGACCCGAGCACCCCACCACGGCGTCGGTAGAAGAGCTCCCGCCGCGCATAGCCGTCGGGGGCGGGGCGCGGGCCGTGCGCAAAGTGGCTGGTCACGAGCTCGACCTCCGCACCGCGCCGGGCGAGCGCCGCGCAGAGTGCCTCGTCGTAGGGCGGCGAGTAGGCGGACGGGTCGACGACCAGCGCGCGCACGGCGCTCACGCCCCACCCCGCGCCGCCAGGGCACGGCCTCGCCGGATCCGCACGATCAAGGCCCGCCCCTGGCGCACCTCCTCGGGATGCACGAAGCCAACCGCGAACAGCGCCGGGCCGACCGCGAGGACCACGAGCGCGCGCAGCAGCAGCCCGGCCGCGCCGTGGGTCGGCAGCAGCAGGTCACCCGCCACGGCCAGGCCGCCGAGCACGGCCGCCAACCGCGCCAGGCGCCACCACTCGAACTGGACGTGAAAGCGGCTGCGGGTGAGCTGGTGCATCAACGCGAGCATCGCGACGTACGCGCCGCACAGCGCGACCCCCGCCCCCGCGATCCCCCATCGAGGCACCAGTACGAGCAGCAGCACCACGTTGACAACCAGACCGAGCAGCGCGGCCGGGAAGTTGCGCGTCGTCGCCTTGGCACGGCCGGCGATCGTCAGGTAGATCACCCACAGGCCGTACAGCGCCCAGCCGAGTGCCACCCAGGGCAGCGCCCGGTAGGCGCCGTAGTAGGACGGATGGGAGAGCAGACGCACGATGTAGCGCCCCTCGAGCGCGAGCCCAGCCACGACCCACCCGGTGACAAGCAGGTAGTAGGTCGCGACCAGGCCATAGAGCCGGCCGGCCTCGCGGTCATCGGAGACCGAGTAGGCGAGCGGCGGCCACGCATACATGAAGGCGGTCACGATGAACGACACCGCGCCGGCGAGCTTCAGCGCGAGCGCGTACAGGCCGGCCGTACCCGGGCTGCGGTCGTGGTAGATGTACGCGCGATCGATGATCGAGAGCAGGTAGACCGAGGCCTCGGCCGCCACCGTCGGCAGCCCGAAGCGCAGGAGCGTCGCCCAGGAGTGGCCGGCGGCGCGACGCGGGTCGCGCAAGCGGGCGCGCATCGCCCACCACAAGGCCAGCAGCACCACGGTCGACGCGCCGTAGTTGCCCAGCAGGTACCCGCGCGCGCCCAGGCCCGCGCCGACCACGAGGCTCACCGTCGCCGCGACGGTGAGCAACACGTTGCAGACCGAGGCGGTCGCGTAGGCGCGCAGCCGCTCGTCGACGCGCAGCACCGCATAGGCGAGCTCGAGGTTCGTGAACGACCACAGGCCGAGCACCGCGATGCGGAAGATGGCGACGTCGTGGCGCCCCAGCGCGACCCGGCTGGCCGCTCCGGCGAACGCGAGCAGCAGCGCGGCGATGACGGTCGTGGCGAGCAGCATGAACACGGTCGTGCGGCGGACGAGGTGGTTGCGCCTGGCCAGGTCCTCATCCTCGTAGTAGAAGCGCAGGAACGACTCGATCATCCCCAACCGGGTGAGGATCGAGATCAGGATCACGCCGTTGGCGAGCAACTCGATCGTGCCGTAGCCGGAGCGGTTGATGTAGGCGGTGTAGACCGGCAGCAGCGCGACGCCGATCAGCTTGGCGACGACGTTGGAGACCTGGTAGGCCCCCAGCGAGGAGACCAGGCGCGTGAGGTAGCCGGTCATCGCCCGGCGCGGCGGGCGCTCACAGCTCGTAGCGCATGTGGATCTCATCGCGCTCGTCACCAGGAGCGACCCGGATCGCGCGCGGGTTGCGGCCGTGGATCACGTAGCCGATCCGGCCGTAGAACCCCTCGATCCCCAGCCCGCCGCGAACGGTCAGGCACATGAACTCCAGGCCCAGCTCGCGGCCCATGCCGTGCAGGCCCTCGACGAGCTCGCGTCCGGCGCCGATGCCCTGCAGGCTCGGGTCGACCATCAGACGCAGCACCGTGCGCCAGTGCTGACGCAGCGGTGAGGCGGATGCGGACAGGAACCCCATCCCGACCGCGGATCCGTCCTGTCCGCCGCGGCGCAGCGCCCCGAGGGCGTCGCGGCCCTCGACCACCCGTGCCAGATGACCATCGAGCGTCTCCCCGATCCGGTCGCGATCGGCGGGCGGCACGAAGCCAACCGCGCCGCCCGCGTCGGTGACCCGCACCCAGGTGTCGAGCAGCTGCTCCCGGAGCTCTCGGTCGCCGGCGTCGGCGGCGGACACTGGCGTGAACGTGACCGTCTGGACTTCCATGGCGCGTTCATCTTGGCGCATCGCGGAGCCGGGCCGGTCAGCGCTGCAGGAACTTCCAGACGTGCCCGACGAGCTCCTTCGCCGTGACGTCGTGGGCGACGACCTTCCCGAACCCCGGTAGCCCGACATCGACGACCGCGCCGCGACCGAGGCGGTAGCCGATCACGGCGGGCGACTGGGCGGAGACTCCGACCGAGGTGAGCAGCCGCGCCGGGGCCTGCACCGGGCCGAAGATCTGGAACCGGCGGAAGCCGGTGAGCTCCTGGGCGCCGCCGGGGAACAGTCCCTGGCCGTTGCGCTGCACGAGCAGCAGCGACCCGCCGGTCGCCTGGATCGGGCCGGGGCGCGCGAGCAGGAAGTCGACCGAATGGGCGTGGGAGGGATCGCTCGCCTCGCTGCCCGAGACGCTCACCGTCCGCTGCAGCGCGTCGATACCGAACGACAGGACGTGGCCACCCTGCTCCACCCAGGTCGAGAGGACCGAGCCCGTGGTCGCCGGAAGCCAGCGCTCGCTGCCCGCGAAGACCACCCCGGAGTAGTGGGAGAGCAGCGAGGCGCCACCGGAGATGAGCGACAGGTCGGTGGTGAGCGTGAATTGCAGACCACTGGCGTGCAGGTAGTGAATGAGCCCCGCCTCGGCGCCGAAGCCCGACGGAAGCCCGCCCGTGAACGGCCGCTCGATCTGGATCGGCCCGCCGTTCGAGAGCAGGTTCGGTGTCCCGTCGCCATCGTCGTCCACCGGGTTGAGGCCCTGCCACGTCAGCGCCGGCAGCACGACGAGCACGCGCCGATGCCCGACCCCGGGCGATCCGCCCGGTCCGGCACCGGCCCCGGTCGCCCCGGCGACGATCGGCACCGCCGTCCGGTGCGAGCCCCAGCGCAGCGACAGGGTGTACAGGCCGTCGCCCGGGATCTTCAGCTTGAGCCCGACGGCGGCCGAGTGCCCTGAGCGCAGCAGGACGCCGGATCCGATGCGCCGCAGCGCCCAGCTGTAGCGGTGGCGCCGCGAGTCGACCGCGATCGTCACCGTCGAGCCCGCCCGCACCGCCGTCATCGGCGGCTGGGCGGCCAGGTAGCGCACCGTCACCCCGTCGTGCGGCGTCGAGCCAGGCGTCGAGGGCAGCGCGGCCGGAAACCGCGAGGTCGAGCAGGCGCGGTCGCGCGCACTCACCGAGATCTGGTACGTACCCTGGGGCGCCGGGGCGCCGGCCGAGGTCGTCCCGTTCCAGAATGCGGTCCGGAGATTGGTCGCGTGGAACGTGTCGACGAGCTGCGGGGGCCCGGACACATCGGTGCGGTAGACGCGGATCGTCGGCCGGCGGGCGCCGACCACGGTGAAGTGGATCGCGACCGGCCGGCCGGTCGCCTGCGGCAGCACCGCGGGCTCCACGCCGTCTGCCTTGACCGACACGACCTTGATCGGGGCCGGCGAATCCTCGACGATGACCGGCTCCAGCTGTCCGGTGTTCTGGCTCGTGATCCGGATCGTGCGCTTCTGGTGGATGAGCGTCACCTGCACGTAGTACCGGCCGCTGGGAGCAACGCGCCCGTCGGCCAGGTGGCCGTTCCAGACGAACCCTCTGCGGTGGTTGATCGACATCGGCACCGCGCGCGCGATCGTGTCGACCACGTGACCGGCGCCGTCGACCATCTGCACGGTGACGTCGTCCGCCTTGTTGAGCAGCAGGAACGAGATCGTCATCCGCCGGAAGCCGGTCCGACGCAACGTATGGAGCTTGCCGCTCGGGATCGCGCAGGTGCCGCCCGAGACCGGGTTGATCTCGGTCGGGTGCGGCGCCGGAAGACCAGCGATGAACGGCGTCGAGACCTTGAGGGTCTGGACGAGGAAGAACGCGCCCACGGTGGCGATCGCCAGTGCGACGAACGCCGCGACCGGCAACCGCTTCACAGCGAGTGCACCGCCGTGTTGGGCACCTCGAAGCTGTGGAACGCCTCGAGGCCGCGCGGATCGGCCAATGCGAGCATCACCCGGATCGAGCCTCCGTGGCAGACGACGAGCGCGGGCAGCGGGCCGCGTGCGTGAATGTCATGCAGCGCGGCGAGCACCCGCTCCTGCTGGTCGCGCAGCGACTCACCGCCGGGAAACCGGAACGACGGGTCGTCACGCATCCAGGCCGCGTACAGCTCGGGCTCCTCGCGGCCCACGTCGTCCATCAGCCGCCCTTCCCAGCGACCGCGGAAGCCCTCGCGCAGTCTCCAGTCGAGAATCGGCCTCAGGCCGAGCGCGGCGCCGGCGATCTCGGCGGTCTCGCGGGCGCGGCTGAGGTCCGAGGCCCACAGCGATGCGATCGGCTCGCTGCGCTCACTCAGCTCGCGTCCGAGCGCGGATGCCTGGCGCCGGCCGTTGGAGTTCAGCGGCGTGTCACGCCAACCCTGGAAGCGCGGCACGACGTTGTCGAGGGTCTCGCCGTGACGGGCGAGCAGCACGCCGCCGAGGCCTCCCTCCCCCTCGCTGCGGCGCTCGTCCGGCACCTCAGAGCTCGGCGAGGTCGGGCGCGGCGACCGCGGTGTCTGCCCGCAGGCCCAGGCGGACCGTCTCCAGGGAGAGGACCTCCTCCGGCGAGATGTTGCCGAGGTTGACATCCGGACCCAGCCGGCGCACGAACCACACCTGCTGATCCTTGCGCGGCGCTTCGAAGATGATCCGGGTGCCGTCGACCGCGTGCAGGATCTCATCGACGAGTCCCTGCCGGACCTCGCCGTCGTGACGAAAGATCCCGACCGAGCCGCTCTCGCGCGCCTCGGCGATCACCTTCCAGGCACCCGCCTCCAACTCGGACTCGATCTGCTCGACCCAGCGGAACGGGGCCATGATCCGAGTGTCGTCCTTGGAGCCGACCTCCGAGAGCACGATGAACTCCTTCGCCAGCGAGGAGATCAACTCGAGCTTGCGATCATGCTCGAGGTTGATCGTGCCGTCGGAGAGCTCGATGTGCTCGAGGCCGAGCTCGTGCAGCCAGGCGACAAACTGCTCGAGCCGGTTCTGGGCGATGCAGAGCTCGGTGAGCGTGCCACCGAACATCACGGGCAGACCGTGCTCCCTGTAGCGCGCGAGCTTGGCGTCGAGGTTGAGCGTCGCGACGGCGGTGCCCCAGCCGAGTTTGACGAAGTCGATGTACTCGCCGGCGACCTCGACCAGTGAGTCGATCTCCGCGACCGCCAGGCCACGGTCGAGAATGTGGGTGATGCCGGTCTCACGCGGCTTCGTCGCGCGCGCGGGGAGGGTCAGGAGATCCTTCATCAGCGTCCTTTGGGTCGAGTCGAGAGGCGTGCGGGGCAGGGCCGCTACGCGGTGGAGGCAAGATCCGTTCCGAGGACCACGAATACGTCGTCCGTGCAGGTGCTCGTCGCCGGACAGACGAGTTGCTTGGTGGTCGGGTTCACCTGGAGAACGTTGGCGTACTTCACCTTCAGCGCCTTGGCCACCGCGAGCGCCTGGGGGCGATGACCCGGCACGAAGCCGATCGTGGTCGTGGTCAGCGCTGAGCTGCTGAAGTTCGCGGTCTTGCCCTGCTGGAAGCCGAGCTTGCCGAGCTTCTGACTGATGTCGGCGGCGAGGTTGGCGGTGGTCGTCCCGTTCAGCACGGCGACGGTGACACTGCGCGGGTCGACCGTGACCGCGCGCTTCTGCTTCTTGCCGGACTTGGTCGTGCTCGTCGTCGTGCTCGAGTGGCTGTGGGTCACGTTCGCCGAGCGACCGGCGCCGCCCTTGGAGTGATGGTGGTTGAGCACGAGCAGGGCGGCGACCGCGATCACGGCGACCAGCAGCACCGCTGCGAGCAGCGGGACGATGCGCCGGCGCGAGGACTTCGTCTCGGCAGCGTGGCCGTAGTTGCGCCGGGGCGCGCGCGAGCCGGTGTCGGGCTGGCGCGAGCGCGGCGGCTCGGTGTCGCCGCGGGGATCGGCCGGGCGCGGCAGGCTCGGGATCTGCGGCATCGGGGTGGGAGCCCCGGCCGCCGCGGTCGACGGTGGTGGCGCCGTGGCCGGGGCGGGCGCGGCCGACGCTGCCGGCGCGGGCGGCGGCACCACCGCGCTGCCGGTGCCGTTGACGTGACCGTTGGAGCTCGCGGCTCCGGGCTCCGGGAGCAGACGGGTCGCCGAGCTGAGCGCCGGGCCGCCGGTCATGAACGGCGCGGCCGGGAGCTGCGGTGGCGGGCCGATCGTGCGGGGCTGCGCCGCTGCGCCTGCGTAGGCAGCGGCGACCGCGGGCGCCGGTACAGGCCGCGCGGCGGTCACCGACGTCCGAGCGGGCGCGGGAGCGGGGGCGACGCCGGCGCGTGCGTGGCCGGTCTGCGCCTGCGCTGCCTGCGCGAGCTGCGTGGCCTGGGTGGCGACGCGCCCGAGCTGCTCGACCGTCCGCTCGAGGTATTCGACGCGATCCTCGGCGTCCTCGGCCCGGGCGCGCAGCGACGCCGTCTCCCGCGCGTGGACGAACAGCATGATCACGACGAGGGCGACTCCGATGATCGCGGCGAACCCCGCGTCGGCACCGACCTTGTCGATGAATCCGTGTACGGATAGCGCGTATGGGACGGCGGCGGCCATGTTCGACGCGGGCAGTCTAGAGCCCGGCCCGGTCTGCGCCGGGCGAGGGGTCCGGGGTGGCGATGGCGCCGGTGGGGGCGCGATCGGGGAGCGTCACGCGCGCCCCGGAGAGAGAGAACACGTGGGCGGCAAGCGCCGAGGCGTCGCCTTCGAGCACGAGCAGGTTGACGTCGGAGAAGATCTGCTGGACCCAGGCGGGGTCGAGCAGGTCGTGGTCGGCGCGCATGATGCGCGGCGCCGGCGTCGGCTGCACGCGCTCGTGGACGTCGAACAGCTCCTCGGAGAACTTCTCCCCCGGACGGGCGCCGGTGATCTCGATGGCGATGTCCCGGTCGGGCTCAAGGCCCGACAGACGGATCATCTGCCGCGCGAGCTCGAGGATCGACACCGGCTCTCCCATCTCAAGGACGAAGACCTCGCCGCTCGACTCTCCGAGCGACCCCGCGCGGATCACGAGCTGCACAGCCTCCGGAATCGTCATGAAGAAGCGCCGCATGCGCTCGTCGGTGACGGTCACGGGGCCGCCCGCGGCGATCTGGCGGCGGAAGATCGGCACGACCGAGCCGGAGGATCCGAGCACGTTGCCGAAGCGGACGGTGGCGTAGCGCGTGCCCGGGAAGCGCGCGGCCTCCCCCTCCACCGCCCATTCGGCGAGCGCCTTGGATGCTCCCATCACTGTCTTGGGGGCGACCGCCTTGTCGGTCGAAATGAGCACGAACGTGCCGACCCCCTGCTCCCCGGCGATCCGTGCCACGAGCCGGGTCGCGAGGGCGTTGTTGCGCACCGCCTCCAGCGGGTTGGCCTCCATCATCCCGACGTGCTTGTAGGCGGCGGCGTGGAAGATCGCGGCGGGCCGGTGCTCGGCGAGCACCTCCCGCATACGCTCCTCCTCCTTGCAGTCGGCGAGCACGGGGACGGCGGTGCGGACGTGACGGTCCTCCTCGAGCTCGCGCTGGATCTCGAACAGGTTGTCCTCGGCGTGGTCGACCATGATCAGCCGCTGAGGTCCGACCCGGGCGATCTGCCGGCAGAGCTCGGACCCGATCGAGCCGCCGGCACCGGTGACGAGCACGACCTGACCGCGCAGATAGCCGGAGACCTGTTCGAGCTGCTCGCGCACCGGCTCGCGGCCGAGGATGTCCTCGACCCGGACCTCGCGCAGTTGCCGGGTGACCTGCAGCTGGCCCGAACCGTCGCGCAGCAGCTCGAACACGGTCGGGGTGGTGCGCACCGGGATCCCGCGCTTGCGGCAGGCGATCACGACGCGTCCGCGCAGCTCACCGGAGGCCGACGGGATCGCGATCACGACCTCGTCGGGCTCCACCTCGTCGAGCACCCGCGTGAGGTCGGGATTGGTCGTGCGACCGAGGACCTTGAAGCCGTGTTCGTTCTTGGTGCCGAGCTTCACCGGGTCGTCGTCGAGGAAGCCGACCGGGCGCAGGCCGAGCCCCGGATTGCGCATCAGCTCGCGTACCACCAGCCGGCCGCCTTCCCCGCCGCCGACGATCAGGACCTGGCGGGCATTCTTGCCCGCGGTCGGGCTGCGAACGCGACCGTCGGTGATGAGCTGCATGGCGAACCGGGCCGCGACGAGCAGGCCGACGGCGAGCAGGAAGAACGGTGCGATCACCGAGATCGGCAGCGTCAGCGCGGCGGTGTTGCCCGTCGGGACCCCATGCCGGGTCGGGGTGTACTCGACCGGGTGCACGAGCGCCACCAGGCCGACGATCACGAATGTCGCCACCACCAGCGCCTTGACCACCGCTTCGTAATCGCGCTGGCCGACGAACTTCCACAACCGCTGGTATTGGCCGAACGCGGCCAGCGACGCGAGCACGATGAGCATCACCCACCAGAACGAGCCGTCGAGCAGCCGCTCGTAGCGGTGGGCCCGGCCGTGCAGCTCTCCTCCGAAGCGGACCCAGAAAGCGAGGAAATAGGCAAGCGCGGCGAGTGCCCCGTCGAGCACCAGCTGGGGGAGCGCGTGCCTATGGACAGGGAACGCCGCGGAGATCATCCGTCGGCGCATGCGGGCGCAAGTCTAGTGTCGCGCCCATGAGAACCTCCTAAGCGCTGCGTTAACGTGCGTGCAGGTGATCACGCGACCCACCGCGCACCCCCGCCGGCCGGCATAACAGCGCGACGAAATCGGCCGGGTCCCGCCGGACCCGCTCGGCGCCCTCGGCGCGATCGCGCTTCTCGAGAACAACGTCGTCCGCAGAGCGCAGGCGCCGCAGCCGCCCGTCGGCGATCAGACGCTCGTCGACTGCGCCCAGGCGACCCTCGAACACCGTGAACACGGGAGTTCCGAGCGCGACGGCCTCGCGGTTCATCGTGCCGCCCGCGGACACCATCAGATCGGCGAAGGCGATCAGCGACTGGGCGTCGATCGCGCGGTCCGGGACGACGAAGCCGCCGCCGCGGAGCTCTGCGCGCTGGTCGTCGGTGCGCGGCAGCACGACCGTCTGAGTGCCACGCAGCCGCTTGAGCACGGTGGCGAACAGGTCGTTCTCGAAGCGGTGGTAGAGCGAGACCGCCGGCGGGGTGCGCACCACCGCGATCGGAAGCGCGGGATCGAGGCCGAGCTCACCGAGCACCCCCTCGTCGGGCTCGAAGTCCGACAGGTAGTACTCCTCCTTGAGTCCCGCGTAGGCGGCGATCTTCCCGCGCGCGCCGTAGCGGTAGAGCCGCTCGGCCGGGATCAGATCCGGAACCACGACCGTCTGGGCGAGGCGGCAGTTGATCGTGTGCTGGACGGTCGCCCACTCGTAGTCGAACGTCGTCGCGCACGGAATGCGCAGCAGCGCCGCGGCCACGGTGATGTCGTTGGAGCCGTGGCCGAGCGCCAGATCGAAGCCCCTGCCGCGGGCGTAGCGCGTCAGCGCCAGCGAGCGATCGGCGAGCCCGCGCGCCTTGCCCGCCAATCCGGCGCCGCGGTGGCGGCCGATCGCCTCGTGGTCGATCCCGAAGCGCTCGCACAACGCGAGCGTCTGGGCGAAGTCGCGGGCGGTGACCGCCACCTCGTGCCCGTCGGCGCGGAGCCGCTCGATGACCGGCCGCATCACGAGCACGTGCGGCGAGTTCGTGAGGTCGACCCAGACCCGCATCGCGCCAGCGGGCAGCAGCTCAGGCGGCGGCGAGCGCGGCGACGACCTCGGCCGCCTGCTCGGCGCCGAGCACGGGACTGATCGGAAGCGCGATGTTGGTGGCGCTGAGCCGGTCGGTGACCGGGAGCTCGGCCGGGGAGTCGGTTGAGTTGGAATGGACGAATGGCGCCATCGCCGGCTGGCGGTGCAGCGGCACGCGGTAGTAGCCGCGCGCCTGGATCCCGAGGGCTCCGAGCGAGCGGAGCGTCTCGTCGGCGCGCGGATGGGTGACGACGTACAGATGCCATGCCGGCTCGGCGTCCGGCGGCGGAATCGCGACCGCGACATGCTCGGCGATCCCAGCGTCGAGGTACGCGCCCGCGGCCGCGCGGCGGCCGTCGGCCCAGCCGTCGAGTTCCGGCAACAGAATCCGCAGGATCGCGGCCTGGACCTCATCCAGGCGCGAGTTGTAGCCGACGTACTCAAACGTCTCCTTGTCGCGCGAACCGTGGAAGCGCAGAGCCCGGGCGAGGGCGGCCACCTCGGGGTCGTCGGTGGCGACCACGCCGCCGTCGCCGAAGCACGGGAGGTTCTTGGAGGGGTAGAACGAGAAGGTCGCCGCGTCCCCGAGCGAGCCCGCCATGCGATCACCCAGGCGCGACCCGGCCGCCTGCGCGGCGTCCTCGAGCACCGGCAGCCCGATCTCGGCGCGCAGTTCGTCGCACGGCGCCGGCACACCGAAAAGGTCGACCGCGACGATCGCCTTCGTCGCCGGGGTGAGCACGGCGCGGACGGTATCGACGGTGAGGTTGCGCGTATCGGGGTCGATGTCGCAGAACACCGGACGGGCGCCGATCGCGGCGACCGCCTCGGCGGTCGCATAGAAGGTGAGCGACGGCACGACGACGTCGTCGCCCGCCACCACGCCGAGCGCGCGCAGGCCGATCTGGAGGGCGTCGGTGCCGTTCGCGACACCGATCACGTGTCCGACGCCGAGGTACTCGGCGAACTCGGCCTCGAACGCCCTCACCTCCGGACCGAGCACATAGCGCCCGGCGTTGATCACCTCGGTGACCTTCTCGACGATCCGCGGGCGCAGCGGCGCCAGTGGGCTCTCGGTGTCGAACAGGGGTATCGCCATCGCGCCGTCAACTTAGCGGGCAGGCCTCTCAGATCGGCTCTGAGCACTCTCACTGACGGCTCAGACGCTGCCGCTACGCTTGCCCGCGATGTCCCTGCCTGTCGCAGCGATCAGCGGCATCCTCGTCACGATCGCCACGCATGTCATCCGGAGCCTCGGCTACGCCGGCCTGGGGCTGCTTGTCGGCATGAGCGCGGTGATCGCGCTGCCGGGAACCGAGTTGCCCTCGCTGTTCGCCGGCTTCAACGTCTACCAGCATCATCTTACGCTCGTCGGCGTGATCATCGCGGGCGCGCTGGGCGATGTGATCGGCGCCTGCGTCGCCTACACGATCGGCCGGTTCGCGAGCGTCGAGCTGATCGAGCGCCACGGCGCGAAGTTCCACGCCAAGCCCGAGGATCTCGAGCGGGCGCACGGGTGGTTCGAGCGCTACGGCACCTGGACGATCATGATCTCCCGCTGGCTGCCGGTCGTCCGTGCCGCCTTCCCATACGCAGCCGGTGTCGCGCGCATGTCGTTCTGGCGCTTCGTGCTGATGGCGAGCATCGGCTCGATCGTCTGGATCGGCGCGCTCTGTGCGCTCGGTGACGCGGTTGGCCGCCAGTGGCAGACGTGGAAGCACCACCTCGACTACGTCGACTACGCGGGCATCGCGATTCTGGTCGTGGTCATCATCTGGGGGATCGTGCGCTGGGTTCGCCGCGCGCGCGAGGATGACGCCGCCGCCCGTACCGATGTCGCGCGCGACTGACCCCCTCACCGTCTCACGCGCGCTCGTGCTGGGCGCGCTCCACGGGCCGGCGGAGCTGATGCCGATTTCGAGCTCCGCGCACGTGACAGTTGTCCCCTACCTGCTCGGCTGGGACTACGCCGAAGCCGACCCGGACCTGCGCAAGGCGTTCGAGGTCGCACTTCACGCCGGCACCGCGGCCGCGCTGCTGATCGGGCTGCGTGACGAGGTGGAGGACACGATCCGGCGGATGACTCCGGCGCTCGCCGCACAGCTCGTCGTCGCCTCGATTCCGGCCGCGCTGGTCGGGTTCACGCTGGAGAAGCCGATCGAGCGGCGGCTCGGCACCCCGGAGACGATCCCCATCGGCATGATGCTCGGCGCGCTGGCGTTGGGCTGGGCCGACCGCTCAGCGCGGGAGCGCTCGTCGACGGAGGCCGGGATGCGCGACGCGCTGTGGCTCGGGATCGCGCAGGCGTGCGCGCTGATGCCGGGGGTCTCGCGCAACGGCGCGACGCTCACCGCCGCCCGTCGCCGGCGGTTCGCTCGCGTGGACGCCAACCGGCTCTCGCGCCACGTCGCCCTTCCCGTGATCGGAGGCGCTGCCGGACTGAAGTCGCTGCGCCTGGCTCGGCGCGGGCTGCCCGAGGGAATGGCCGCGCCGTTCGCCGTGGGCGCGATCGCCTCGTTCGGCTCGACGCTGCTCTCCACGCGCGTGCTGCGAGCGGTCGAGCGTGATGCCCCGCTGTCGCCGTATGTCGTCTACCGGCTGTTGATCGCCGGGGCGGTCCTGCGGCGGGCGCGGAGGATGCGCTCCCGCGCCCGTGGGTCCGCGTGATCGGCGACAATCGAGCTGTGACTGACGCGTACGCTGCCGCCGGCGTCGACACCCATCAGGCCGACGAGGGCGTGTCGGCGATCGTCTCCGTGCTCTCGACGATCGAGACCGGTCGCCCCTCGCTCACCGTTCCCCTGCCCGGCCACTACGCATCGGTGATGCGGATCGGCCCCAACCAGGGGATCGCGCTCGCGACCGACAGCGTCGGCTCCAAGGTGATCGTCGCCGAGGCCACCCAGCGGTTCGACACGATCGGGATCGACTGCGTGGCAATGAACGTCAACGACCTCGTCTGCGTCGGTGCCGAGCCGCTGGCGCTACTCGACTACATGGCCGTCGAGGCCGCCGATCCCGCGCTGCTGCGGGCGCTCGCCACCGGGATCGCGATCGGCGCCTCCGACGCCGGCGTCGAGGTGCCGGGCGGCGAGGTCTGCCAGATCCCCGAGGTGCTCCAGGGCCACCCCTCCCCCTACGGGTTCGACCTCGTGGGGTCGGCGTTCGGGACGGTCGCCCTGGACCGCATCGTCGACGGCTCGCGGATCACGCCGGGGGACGCGGTGATCGGCCTGCCGGCCTCGGGCGTGCACTCCAACGGGCTGACGCTCGCCCGGCGAGCACTGCTGCAGGACGGCGGGCTGGCGCTTGATGACCGGCCGCAGGAGCTCGGCGGCCAGACGGTGGCGGACGTGCTGTTGGAGCCGACCGTGATCTACGTGCGCGCGGTGATGGACCTGCTGCGCTCCGACGTGCGGGCGCACGGTCTCGCCCACATCACCGGCGGCGGACTCTGCAATCTGCTGCGTCTCGGGACGAATGTCGGCTACTCGATCGAGCGCCCACTGCCGGTCCCGCCGGTGTTCGAGCTGATCGCGCGCCACGGGAAGATCGCTCCGGCGGAGATGTGGGAGGTGTTCAACATGGGCTGCGGCTTCTGCGTGATCGTCGACGCCGAGCGCGCCTACGACGCCGCGGCGTTGCTCGAGGGTCGCCACTCTGGCGCGACCGTGATCGGCTCGGTCACCGATCGGGCGGGCGTGGTCGAGCTGCCGGGGCTGGGGATCGCGGGCGACCGGGATGGCCTGCAGCCGGTGTGAGCCGCCGAGGGGCACCGCCGGGGCTCGGTCCACCGGACCCGGGCCGGTTCCGGGCGGGTTCCCTTAAGAGAGCGTGAAGAAGCGACGGACGGAGCGGAACCGGTGTCGCACAATGGGAGCGATCGATCAGTGACAGTCTGCAAGCGGAGACTCGCGTGAGCATCACGCTGGGCACGAGGCTCAGCGGGCGCTACCGGCTGGACGCTCGCATCGCCGCCGGCGGGATGTCAACCGTCTACAAGGCGATCGACGAGACGCTCGAGCGGACCGTCGCGGTCAAGCTGATGAACCGCGAGGTGGCGTCGGACTCCGATCAGCTGGAGCGCTTCCGCCGCGAGGCCCGCGCCGTCGCCCAGCTGTCGCATCCGCACATCGTGGGCGTGATCGACGCCGGCGAGGACGACGGGCGCCCGTACATCGTCTTCGAGTACGTCGAGGGCGAGACGCTCAAGGACCTGATCCGGCGAGAGGGGCAACTGCCGATCCCGGAAGCGCTCGCCTACGCGATCGAGATCGCCCGGGCGCTCGGCGCCGCCCACCAGCGCCACATCATCCATCGTGACGTCAAGCCCCAGAACGTCCTGATCGATCATGAGGGCTCGGCGAAGGTAACCGACTTCGGGATCGCCCGGACGCTCGAGGAGGACGGGCTGACCGCCGACGGACGCGTGCTCGGCACGACCGACTACGTCTCCCCCGAGCAGGCGCTCGGCCACGCGGTGACGGGCCGCTCCGACCTCTACTCACTCGGGATCGTGCTCTACGAGATGCTCACCGGCGATGTCCCGTTCCACGGCGATAACCAGGTCGCGGTGGCGATGAAGCACGTCCGCGAGGAGATGCCCGATGTCGCGCTGCTGCGACCCGAGATCTCGGCGGCGCTGGCACAGGTGGTCGACACCGCGACGGCCAAGCGGGAGAGCGAGCGTTACGCCGATGACCGCGAGATGATCGCCGACCTCGAGGATGCCCTCGGGTTGGAGACCGCGCGGGCGGGCACCGCCCGAATGGCCGCGACGCCGGCCGGCCACCACCCCGGGCAGGCGACGACCGTCCTGCGAACGCTCCCATCGAGCACCCAGCGCTCACTGCCGCTGCGCACCCGTTCGCGGCGATGGATGGCGCTCGCCGCGCTGCTGGCAACGGCGATCGTGGCGGGCGTGGTCGTCTTCCTGGTACACAACACGCACCAGGGCAACCCGCCGGTGCCCCAGGCCAGGCCGAAGGCGACGCACCGCGAGGTCAAGCTCTGCTCCTCCTGCGCCCACGACTACAACCCCGACGCGCTGGCGGGCAGCGCCAAGACCCAGAACCCGCAGCTCGTCGGCCAGGCGATCGACGGCAACCGGAACACGTCATGGGAGACCGAGACCTACTACGACGGGACGCTCGGCAAGCCCGGCGTGGGCCTCTACGTGAAGGTCGCGGCGGTCGCGGCGCGCGCAGCGGTGATCGACACCGACACACCGGGCTACAGCGTCTCCATCTACGGCTCCAGGACGGCGCCGAACCTCGGCACGTTCGTCACCGGCGCGGCCGGCTGGACGAAGCTCGGCTCGAGCGCCGACGTGCACTCCACCCAGCACATCGCGCTTGACGCGCATGGCGTGAAGTATCGCTACTACCTGCTCTGGATCACCTCGCTCGGCACCCACGACCGCGTGACGGTCGGCGAGTTCGCCATCTACAGCTGAGCGCCTGAGTGCCTCAGGGCTCGACGCGAGCGAGGGAGGTCACGCGTCGAGCATCCGGGGCAGCCCGTCGGGCCCCACCCCGCGGCCGGCCACGAGCTCCGCGCCGGCCGCGATCATCGCCGGCACGTGGGCGGGGAAGGCGAGCGGCGACGGCAGCGCGTCGAGTCCGAACCAGCCCACCTCGCGGGTCTCGGCGGGGTCGGGGCTGGGCGTGGCCCGCGGGTTCTCGAGCCGGCACAGGTAGCCGCTGACCAGGGTCTGGATCTGGAGGCCGTCCGCGGCCTCGCCGTAGAGATCCAGCCAGGATCCGAGGTAGGCGACCGCACGGCCGCGCAGACCGGTCTCCTCACGCAGCTCGCGCTCGCAGGCTGCGCGGGGATGCTCTCCGGCCTCGCAGAAGCCGCCGGGCACCGTCCAGGCGCCGGCCGCGGGCTGGAGCGCGCGGAGCGCCAAAAGGACACGCCCGTCGTGGATCACCAGCGCGTTGCCACACGGCTTGGGGTTGACGTAGTGGATCTCGCCGCAGACCACGCACGTCGTCGGGGGTACGGCCGGGAGAACTGCCGCGCACCGCCAGCAGTGGCGGATCACCAGCGCGCGCGGCCCGTCACTGGGTGGTGGTCCCGACGGCCCCGATCGTGGGGGTCGAGGAGGTCGACGTCGTCGACGTTGAGGTGGTGGTCGTGGTCGTGCTGGTGGTCGAGGTGGTCGAGGTGCCGTGATACCGGCCGATCACGATCACCACCGAGGTCGACTTCAGCTGGGTGGAGCCGCCCACTGGCTGCTGGGAGACGACGGTGCCGGCCTTCTCCGGATTGTGGACGGTGCGGAACTGCTCCTTGTAGTTGGTGAAGCCCGCGGTCTGAAGCGCGCTGATCGCTCCCGCGGTCGGGTCGCCGATGACCGAGGGGACGGTGCCCTTCGCCGGCGCCTTGGCGACCGTGAGCGTGACCGTCGCTCCGGGAGATGCCTTGCTGTTGGCGGTCGGCGTCTGCTGCAGAACCTGGCCGGCAGTCACCGAGCCGTCGACGACGCGATCGAACCGCACCTTGAAGCCGTCGGCACGGAGCGTGGCCGCTGCCGCGGCCGCGTTCTGGCTCTTGACGTCCGGAACCGTTTTCTGCGGGGCGCCACTGGAGATGAGCAGCACGACCTTCGTCTCGGTCGGCACCGACTGGCCCGCGCCCGGGCTCGTGCCGGTCGCCTTGCCCGTGGCCCAGCGCGAGGATGCCACCGACTCGGTCCGGGAGACCTTCAGGCCGTAGCCCTTGAGCGTCTTCTCGGCCGTCGCCCTGGACTCGCCCTGGACCGACGGGATCCGGACGTTGCCCAGCCCCTTGGAGACGCGGAGCGTCACGGTCGAGCCCTTGTCGGCCTTGGTGTTGCCCGACGGCGTCTGGCCAAGCACGGTTCCCGCGACCCTGCTGCTGGAGACGCGGTACGGGCTCGCCTGGAAACCGGCCTGTCGCAGCTGGGAGGCTGCGACGGCGTACGGCTCGTTGGTCACCGGCGGGACGAGCTCCTGCTTGGGGCGACTGAGGAAATACGCGGCCGCGGCCGCGCCGGCGACCAGGAGCACCACGAGCAGCGCCCACAGCCAGGGCAGCCAGCCGCGACGGTCGTCCTCGGGTGGACGGTCGGCTGCGACGACGATGGGGATCGACCCGGAGCCGTTGGTCACCGGTTGGGACACCGGAGGCGGGGGCGCCAGGGACGTCGCGGGATCGATCGGCAGACCGGCCGCCGCACCGGCTGCGATCGCGGCCATCGAGGCGGTTCGCTCGCCGGCCGCGCCCGCCAGGATCGCTTCGCGGCAGTGCTCGAGGACGGTGATCAGCTGGTCGGCGTCGACCGGACGGTCGGCGGCGTTCTTGTTGAGGGTCCAGAGAATCGTCTGCTCGAGCTCCGGCGGGATCTGCGGGTTGATCTGCGAGGGCGGGACGGGCGCCTCGGAGACGTGCTTGAGCGCAATCGTCACCGCCTGCTCCCCGTCGAAGGGCACCCGGCCGGTGAGCATCTCGTACAGCACCACCCCGATCGAGTAGAGATCGGATGACGGCGTCACGGAATGGCCCTGCGCCTGTTCGGGCGAGAGGTACTGGGCCGTGCCCATGATCGAGCCCGTCTCGGTCATGTCGGAGGCACCCGCGCGGGCGATCCCGAAGTCGGTGACCTTCGCGCCACCGGCGTCGTCGACGATCACGTTGTGGGGCTTCAGGTCGCGGTGGACGATTCCCCGGCGGTGGGCGAAGCGGGCCGCCTTGAGGATCTGGATCGCGATGTCGATCGCGCGAACCGGGTCCAGCGGCGCCTCCTCGGTGATGATCGCCTTGAGCGTGCGCCCCGGCAGGTACTCCATCGCGATGTAATAGGTGCCGTCGTACTCGCCGCGGTCGTACACGCCGACGATGTTCTGGTGCTGGAGCCCGGCGGCGGAGCGTGCCTCACGCCGGAAGCGCTCGACGAACGCGGGATCCTCCGCGAACCGGCGGTGCAGGAGCTTGAGCGCCACCTTGCGGCCGAGCTGCTGGTCCTCCACCAGGAAGACGTCTGCCATGCCCCCGGTCCCGAGGCGCCGCACGACCTTGTAGCGGTCGTCGATCACCGTGTCCTTCGTGATCCCGCTCACGGGATGCTCACTTCCCCTCCTGGAGCAGGGTCCGGACGACCGCCGCGGCGATCGGCCCGGCGACCTGGCCGCCGTACTCGTTCGGGGTGTTCTCCAGCACGACGGCGACCGCCACCTTCGGATCGTTCGCTGGGGCGAAGCCGATGAACCACGGGTCGGTCCGGTTCTGGCCGGTCTGGCCGACCGAGGCGGTGCCGGTCTTGCCCGCGAATGAGATGCCGCCGAGCGAGGCTGCCTGGCCGGTCCCCTCGTCGACGACGGTCCGCATCATCTGGTTGATGGACTGCGCGGACTGCGCGGTCATCACCCGGTGATAGACCGACGGCCGGATCGTGTCCACCGTCTCACCCTGGGAGTTGGTGAACCGCGAGGCGAGATGGGGGCGCATCAGCTCGCCGTTGTCGGCGATCGTCGAAGCGACCATCGCCATCTGCAGCGGGGCGACCGAGAGCCCGCCCTGCCCGATCGAGATCCGCCCGATGTCCTCGTCCTGGGACCCTGGTGGATAGGCGGCGCCCGCCGGGGAGACGACGTCCGAGGCATGCAGCTCCGCCTTGGGGAGATCGATCGGGGGGTCGGAGTAGAAGCCGAAGCGCTTCATGTAGTCGGTCATCACCCCGGTCCCCAGCGAGACCCCGACCCGCGCCCAGGCGGTGTTGATCGACTGGGTGAGCGCATAGGTCAGGCTGATCTCGCCCAGCGGCGGGTCGCCGACGTCGTTGGCGAGTGGCACCCCGGAGATGACCGCCGGCGAGGAGCCGTTGACCTGCGAGTTCGGCGAGTACTTGCCGCTGTTGATCGCCGCCCCGGCGGTGACGATCTTGAACGTCGAGCCGGGCGGGTACGCGCCCTGGGTCGCGCGGTTGAAGTAGCTGCATCCGGCGCTGGCCAGGCACTTGGTCGAGTTGGGGTTGTACGTCGGGTTGGCGTACATCGCCAGCACGGCGCCGGTGCGGGGCTGCAGGGCGACGACCGCGCCGACGCGACCGGCGAGCTCGGTCCGGGCCTCCTCCTGCGCCTTGGGATCGAGCGTCGTGTGCAGCGTGTCGCCGACCTTCAGGCTGCTCGAGAGCGGCCCGAACACGGAGCTGATCGACTCGGTCTTACCGTTGAGCCGGTTCGCGTAGTAGCTCTCCAGGCCGGCGTCGTTGCCCGAGCCGCGCCAATAGCCGACGGTCTGCGCGAACAGCGAGCGCTGCGGGTAGGTCCGCGTCCACTCTCCACCACCCGCAGGCACCGACTTGGCCAGCACCTCGCCGTTGTCGGCAAGGATCCGTCCCCGCTTGATCTTCGCGTCGCGGATCGCGGTGAGATGGTTGAGCGAGTTGTTGTTCAACGCGGTGGCGTCGAACACCGTCCACTTGCTCGTGAAGAACACGAGCAGCCCGAACAGGACGAGGATGAAGCCGAACAGCTTGACGATCTGGTCGTTCATCTAGGTGCGCTCCCCGCCCACCCGGACGGGCCTCCGCGCCCGGTTGGAGACGAGCAGCAGCAGGGCGAGGAGCACGAAGTTGGCGACGATCGACGCGCCGCCGTAGGAGATGAAGGGCAGCGTCACGCCCGTGAGCGGGATCACGCGGGTCACGCCCCCGACGATCACGAACACCTGCAGCGCGAACACCGAGGTGAGCCCCACCGCCATCAGCTTCGAGAACGAATCAGAGGAGAGCATCGCCGTCTTGAACCCCCGCCACACGAACAGCAGATACCCGATCAACACGCCCACTGCCCCAAACAGTCCGAGCTCGGAGGTGAGGACCGCATAGATCATGTCAGTGTCGGCCTCCGGGATGAGCGAAGTGTGAGTGCCCGGCACATAGACGATCGACTCGCCGAAACCCTGGCCGAACAGACCGCCGGCGGCCATCGCGAAATTGCCGTTGGCGACCTGGTAGCTGCCGAGCGGCGCCTTGTAGATCGTCGGGTTGAGCGCGTGCTGCCAGGTCTCGAACCGCGCGTGGACGTGGGCGATGTGCGTGCCGAGGAACCAGGCGCCGCCGATGAACGCCACCAGCCCGATCACCACGAACGACAGCCGTCCGGTGGCCACGTACAGCATCGCCAGCAACGCGCCGTAGAACATCACCGAGGAGCCGATGTCCGAGAGCAGCACGAGCGCGAGCATCGCCACGCCCCAGATGACGAGCACCGGGCCGAAGTGCTTGAGCGGCGGAAACGTGATGCCGAGGAAGCGCCGCGCGCCCTGGACGAGCACCTGGCGGGTGTCGCGCAGGTAGCTCGCGAGGAAGATGACGAGACCGAGCTTGGAGAACTCGGTCGGCTGGAACGTGATCCCGCCGGGCAGCTTGATGTTGAGGTAGGCGCCGTTGACCTGCTCGCCGATCCCGGGCAGTCGAGGTAACACGAGCAGCACGAGCGAGATCGCGACGATCACGTAGCGGTACTGCTCCAGCCGCCGGTAGTCCCGGAACAGCAGGATCGTCACCACGAACAGGATCAACCCGACGACGAACCACTGAGCCTGCTGGCGCGCGTCGGTGGCGCTGATCCGGTAGATCATCACGATCCCCAGCGACGCGAGGAGCGCGACGAGCGGGAACAGGTACGGGTCGGCGTAGGGAAGCGTGATCCGCAGGAACACGTGCGCGCCGAGGCACAGCGCGAGGAACACGATCCCGTAGGTCAGCGAGACGTTCGACAGGACGTTCTGGCGCTGCACGAACACGGCGGCAAAGCCCGCGATCACCAGGACCGAAGCCGGCAGCAGGCCGAGCAGCTCTCGGTTGCGAGCGCTCATTTCCTCGGGTAGCGGCCCAGCTCGGCCTGGCGGATGATCGCGATCCCCTGGGTCTGGGAGTGCAGATCGTGGTTGAACAGCTGCGCGCGATCGGCCCTGGGGACCTCGGACGCGGGCAGCCCCGAGACGTAGGACGTCTCGTAGAACGGGACGATGAAGTCGTAGGGAAGCCCGCTGTAGAGCGTCACGATCCCGTCGGAGTTGGTCCCGACGAAGAACAGCTCGCGGGTGGCGAGGTACCCGCCCCCGCCGAACAGGAAGAGCACCACGGCGATCGAGAACAGGGCCGCGCCGACCTTGAACGCCGGCCCCTGCCCCCGCCCGCGGCGCTTCACCGGCTCCGGCCCACCGCCACCCCGGCCCTGGGTGCGCGCGAGCCGCGGCGCGGGGCGTGACTGAAGCTGGTCGCGCGAGATCACCGGCGCCGCGACGGTCATCTGGGCCGTCGGCGGCTCGCCGCCTGCTCCGGCCCCGTCCATCGCGCGTGGACGGATCAGATCGGGCTCGTCGGGCTGGACCCCCACCATCGTCTCCCCCGGGTCTGCCCCGCCCGGCGGCTCGTCATCGGTCTCAACCAGCCGGAACAGGACGACCGTGATGTTGTCCCGGCCGCCGGCCTCGTTGGCGGCTGCGATCAGGCGCTCCCCGGCGCGCTCGAGGTCGGGCTCGGAGCGGAGCACCTCCGCCACCAGATCCTCGTCGATCATCGAGGTGAGACCGTCGGAGCAGAGCAGGACGACGTCGCCCGCCCGGCCCGGATAGGTCCAGGTGTCGACCTCGACGTCGGGCTCGATCCCGAGCGCGCGGGTGATGATGGAGCGCTGGGGGTGCTCGGCCGCCTGCTCGGGGGTGAGCTTGCCCCGTCGCATCAGCTCCTCGACGAGCGAGTGGTCGTGCGTGAGACGCGTGAGCTCGCCGTCGCGCAGCACGTACGCGCGGCTGTCGCCGACATGCGCGATCGCCAGATCGGCGCCGTCGACGTAGACGGCGGTGAGCGTGGTGCCCATGCCCGAGTGCTCGCGCTCGACCTGAGCGGTCTCGTAGATCCGGCGGTTGGCGTCACGCACACGCGTGGCCAGCCGCTGCTCGGCGGTGGGGTGTTCGGCGTCGGTGTCCGGCAGCCCGCGGCGGAACTCCTCGACCGCGAGCGCGGAAGCGACCTCGCCGGCCTGGGCACCGCCCATGCCGTCGGCGACCACGTACAGCGGGACGCGCACGTAGGCGGAGTCCTCGTTGTCCCGGCGCTGGCGGCCGGTATCGGTCTTGCAGACGCTGTCAGCGGCGCGCAGCATCAGGCGTTGGGGGTGGTCGGTGGGAGCAGGTTCACTGAAGGTAGGAGAACTCGCTGTCGCCGATGCGGATCCGGTCGCCGTCGTGCAGCGGCTGGGGCCCCGACAGCGGCGCGTCGTTGAGATACGTCCCGTTGGTCGAGCCGAGATCCTCGATCACGACGACGTTGCCCTCCGGCGTGATCCGCGCGTGGTGGGTGGAGGCGAACGGGTCCTCGAGGTGGATCTCGACGTTTCCGCGCCCGAGCGTCACCGGCTCTGACAGGTCGTAGGCGACCCCGCTCTCGTGCCCGGCGGCGCGCTCCACGAGCAGTCGCGGCTCCCGGGAGTCGGGGTCCTGCTGTCCGAGTTGCGCGGCGGAGTACATGCCGGTGGCGTCGTAGGGGCCTTCCGGCTCGCGGTCCTCGTAGCCGTCGTCGTAGGCGCGACCGCTGCCGCGTCCCCGGCGCAGATCGCGGATCGCGGAGAACGCGACCCATACGAGGAACAGGTAGAGCACAACCAGGAACGCGAACTTGAGGCTGACCGACACGGGCTGGAGCGTCATGGCGCACTACTCCAGGTCGAACGTCAGCGTGGTGGTCCCGACTTCGATCTGGTCGCCGGGCCCGAGCACTTCGGGCTGGGTGACGCGGCGCCCGTTGAGCCGCGTCCCGTTGGTCGAGCCGAGGTCGGTGAGGACCCAGGTGCTGCCATGCGCGCGGACTTCGGCATGGGCACGCGAGACGTTCGCATCGTCGACCATCACGTCGCTGGAGCGGCTGCGGCCCAGCGTCACCCCGGAGTCGCCGACGACGAGCCGCTGTGAGCCGAGCACGAGCACGGCACGGCGCCGGCGCGATCCGCGCGCGTCCGCCAGCCCTTCGGCGACCCGCTCCGCCGTCGAATGGACCATCGTCCGTCCGCCGGCGCTCTCAGACCTCGCCCACTCCGGCTCCGGCGCCACGTCCGGGTTCGCCGGCCGGGCGGCCGGGCGCTCGACGACCTCGCCGGGCGACTCGACGAGGCTTGTCTGGATCCCGAACTCGCCCAGGCGGAGGCGATCGTCGGTCTCGAAGTGGATGATCGGCCGGCTCATGAGAGCCAGCCGCTCCCGCCGGGCATATTCGAGCAGGTAGCCCGAGAACTCGCTGGCGAGAGCGTGCTCGGTGTCGGCGAAGCGCTCGCGGTCCTGCGGCGAGAGGAACACGCGGTACTCGTTGGGCGCGTATGTGCGGTTGAGCGAGTAGGACTTGTGCTCCTCCATCTCCCGCGCGAGCTTCCGGGCGATCTCGACCGGCCGCACCTCGGACTTGAACACGCGACTGAACGTGCCTTCGACTAGGTCGGCGATGCTGCTCTCAAGACGTCTCAGGAAGCTCATGGCGCGTGGTGACGGTCGGGGCCGGATGGCCCTGGATTCATGCTACGGAACTCAGCTCTCGCGGCGGAGCGCCCGATGGGTCTGCACGACCGCGAGCGGCGCCAGTGCGAGCGCGGCGGCCGCGACGGTGCCGGCGAGCACGCTGGAGGCCGATACGGGGTGCGGGCCGTGGATCGTACGCGCCAGCGCCGTGATCGCCACCGGGGTGGCGGCCGCAAGCGCAGCCGCCCAGACGATCGCGCGAGCAACGTCGAGCAACGGATTGCGTCGGCGGACAACCCACGGGACGAGTATCGCGGCCGCGGCCCAGACGACCGCGCCCGCGAGCTGACCGGAATGGACCAACGGCGAGAGCACGTGATCGGCCACCTGTGTGATCGAGCCGCGCCACTGGGTCGGTGCGGTCATCCCGTGCGGCCGGGGCTCGTACAGCGCCCGTCCGGCGAGCGGCCCGGCGAGCGCCAACCAGAGCCAGCCGCTGAGGCCGAGCATCATCCGCCGCCACGGGCGATGCGCCCACCCCGCGAGCGCGGGCCAGGCCCCCGCCAGACCGACGAATCCGAGCGCCGGGGCGAGCGCCGATACCGCCCAGAGTGTCCCCGAGGCGGGCAGCAGGACGATCGGGATGAGCGCGCCGATCGCGACCAGCGCGGTCACCCCAGCGGCACCCTGTACGGCGGTGGCCAGGCAGATGTACGCCGCGAGCGTGATCCAGCCGATCCGTGGAAGCAGCAGCGACACAGCACCGGCCACGAGCGCGACGAGCGCCACCGGGGCTGTGAAGGTGCCGTGGGCCTGCAGCAACGTGTGGTCAAGCCACGCTGCGCTGCCCGCGGCGCACGCGCCGGCCACCGCCCGCGCCTGCCAGATCAGCCGGCTCTGGTCCGGTTCCTCGAGGTCACCGGCCGCCGGCCGGGCGCCGCCACGCGAGGCGGCCCGCGGCGCGGTCAGGCCCCCGTCACGCGGGGCGATCAGCGTGCCGATACCGAACCGCCTGGTGACGCCGTCCTCATCCTCCTCCCGCGCGCCGCGCTCGAACGCGCCGGTGACGATCCCCGGCTCCTCGCCGACGCGCCCGACGCCGCCCGCCAGGCCGTCGCGCAGATCAGCCAACCAGCCACGCTCCTCGATGCGGGGGCGGAGCGCGCGGTCGATCGCGTCCGCCATCGGGGCCGGCAGGTCACGGCGCTGGCGGCGCAGCGGCGGCAATTGCAGCAGTCGCCTGGACCCCCTGACCGATGCTCCACGCAGCGGGTTGACGCCCGACAGCGCCTCGTAGAGGACGAGCGCAACCGAGTAGAGGTCGGCGGCCTCGCCGGCCTCCAGGCCCGCCGACTGCTCCGGGGCCATGTAGTTGAGGGTTCCGATCACGTCGCCGGTGAGCGTGAGCGAGTCGGAGTCGATGATCCGCGCGACGCCGAAATCGGTGAGCTTGCAGGGAGTTCGGATTGAGCGACCCGAACGCGGGATCAGCACATTGGAGGGCTTGACGTCGCGGTGGACGACGCCCTGCTCGTGGGCGTGGGCGAGCGCGTCGCACAGCGCCACACCGATCTCCACGATGTCGCGGTCGGAGAGCTCCCCGTCCTCGAGCAGTCGCCCGAGGGTCTCGCCGCGGACGAGCTCGGAGACGAGGTAGGCGCCGTCGTCGTCGACGGCTGCCTCGTACAGGGTCACGATCGCAGGATGTGAGAGGCGGGCCGCGGCACGCGCCTCACGCTCGAAGCGGCCGTCGGCGATCAGGTCGCGCGCGAGGATCTTGACCGCGACATCGCGCTCCAGGCGCTCGTCGCGCGCCATCCAGACGGTGCCGAACGCGCCGGAGCCCAGCCGCTTGTGCAGCGCGTAGCGATCGAGGACGAGAGGCGCCTGGACCGAGGAGGCGCGGGTGACCGCGGTTCCCTGACCCCCACGGGTCGTCGACTCGGCCCGCGCGCGCCGACGGTCGGGGCTCATAGCCGTCCAGTTCGGCGCGACGTCGACCGTCCCTGCGGGACCTGAGCAGGGGTTACGGCTCGGCGGTGGAATTGCATGGTTCGTGTCACTTTTGCCAATCCGGCCGTCGGTCCCTTCATACTCACCATCTTCACCGTCGTCGGCAAGGAGCGCGCCGCGTGTCGTTCTTCGACGAGGCTGACGAGCCGCCTCGCACAGAGAGCAGGAGCCCCAGCCGGTCGAGTACGCGCCGGCGTCCGACGGGGTCCGGCGGCTCGGGATCCGGGCGCGGCTCGCGCCGGCGGCCTCCGTCTCGCCCGCCGCAGCAGTCGATTCGGACCCGCCGCGGCATCGCCCTGCTGGGGTTGGTGATCGCAATCGTAGTGATCGCGGTCGCGGTGAACAGTTGTGAGGGGTCGGCGAACAAGAGCGCGCTCCAGAACTACGCCGACAGCGTCTACTCGATCATCGGGGACTCGAGCGCGACCAGCAAGGCGCTGTTCGCGACGTTGGCGAAGGCCGGGAGCACCGATGCGAGCGCGACCGGACAGGCCGTCGCGCAGGCGAGCTCGAGCGCGGACAACCAGCTCAAGCGTGCGAAGCGGCTGAGCGTGCCCGGGGCTGCGCAGGGCGCTCAGTCCCACCTCGTGCACGCGCTCCAGGAGCGTCTTGACGGCCTCACGAACCTTGCGTCGGAGATCCAGCCCGCGCTCGGCTCCCAGCATGAGGAGGCGATTCAGCAGATCACCGGAGATATGGCGCTGTTCCTCGCCTCCGACGTCGAGTACAAGCAGTACGCGGCCAAGGAGCTCGTCTCCGCGCTGCACGGAGCGAACATCGCGGTCGGCGGCGACAACGGCACGCCGGTCAACGGGGACCAATTCCTGCCGAGCATCAACTGGCTGACCCCCAGCTTTGTCGGGGCGCAACTCGGCGTCTCGGTCTCCTCGGGCAAGTCCGGCTCGACCAGCAGCGGGCCGGTCACGGGCCTTCACGGCGACGGACTCAACTCGGTCAGCTACAACGGCGCGACGCTGACCGACGGGACGTCGGTGACCGCGAACCCACCGCCGACATTCACGCTGAGCGTCACCGATCAGGGCAACTTCACCGAGACCAACGTGATCTGCAAGGTCGAGGTCGTCGGCACGAGCGTCTCCGGGACGAAGGTGCTCCCGTCGATCGCCAAGGGCCAGACGACGACCTGCGACGTGACGCTGCGCAGCTCGCCCCCACAGGGCAGCTACACGATCAAGGCGATGGTGGAGAAGGTGCCGGGCGAGAAGGACCTCACGAACAACTCGCAGGGCGTCGCGGTCGTCTTCAAGTAGTCAGGCGAGGCCGCGCGGGATCGCCGCGAGGCGACCTGCGCGGGGCCTATCCTTGGCCGGCATGCATGGCCTGCAGAGCACCGTCGGGATCGTCGCGCTCGCCGCTGCGGCACTGGCGATCGTCTCGCTGCTGGTGACGGCGATGCTGGCCGGCCGGTTGCGGCGGGTGCGTGGCGAGCAGCGCGCCGTCCTGGGCGAGCGCCGCGAGGACCTCGTCAGTCACGCGGTCGCACTCCAGGAGCAGTTCGCGGCGCTCTCCGGCTATGTCGAGGACGTCGCCGGCCGGCTCGACCAGCGCGTGAGCGCGGCGGAAGGCCGCCTCGACGGCGCTGTCGCCTACACCTCGCTCGTGCGATACGACGCGTACGGCGAGATGTCCGGCCGACAGTCGGTGTCGATCGCGTTGCTCGACGCGACCCGCTCGGGGATCGTGCTCTCCTCCATCCACCATCGCGACCAGGCGAGGTTCTACGCCAAGCAGGTGCGAGACGGAGAGGGCGAACTCGAGCTCTCGCCCGAGGAAGCCGAGGCCGTCACGGCCGCGCTGAGCGGTGAGCGCGGCGCTGCGGCGCTGCGGACCGGCGCGCGCTCGTCCTAGGTCGCCGGCGAAGCGATGCGCGTTGCCTACCTCGGCCCTGCCGGGACGTACTCCCACGAGGCGCTGCTGAGCTCGGTGGGGACGTTTGCGCCGCCCGCGTTCGGAGCGGTGCCTCGATCGACGATCCACGACGTCGTGATGGCGGTCCAGGACCGGGAGAGCGATCGGGGGGTGGTGCCGATCGAGAACTCGCTCGAGGGCTCGGTGAACGCGACGCTCGACGCGCTGGCCTTCGACGCCCCGGAGGTACAGATCGTCGGCGAGACCGTGCTCGCGATCCATCACTGCCTGATCGGACCGGTGGGCCTGGCGATCGAGCAGGTGGAGGTCGTCCTCTCCCACCCCCAGGCGCTCGCCCAGTGCGCGGGGTTCGTGCGCGCGCGGTTGCCGGGCGCGGCGGTGCGCGCGGAGGCCTCGACCGCGGAAGCCGTCCGGGCGGTCGCTTCGGGCGATCGCCCCTGGGCCGCGCTGGGGCCGCGGACAGCGGCCGAGCGCTACGGCGGGACCGTGCTCGCCGAGGACGTGGAGGACGTGGAGGCCAACGAGACGAGGTTCGCGTGGCTCGCCCGGAAGGACTCGGGCGCGGCAGCGGGGCATCAGACGCAGGCAGCGCCGTCGTTTGATGCCCGGCAGGTCCCGTTCAAGACGGCCGTCGCGTTCTGGCCGCGGGAGTCCGATCACCCCGGCTGGCTCGTCGACTGCCTGGCGGAGTTCTCCGGGCGCGGGGTCAACATGACGCGCATCGAGTCACGGCCGCGCAAGGTCGGGCTGGGCGAGTACGTGTTCTTCGTCGACGTCGAGGGAGAGGCGCAGGATCCGGCCGTCGCGGCGGCGCTTGCAGCGGTACAGACACACGTCGCGCAGCTGCGTGTGCTCGGTTCATTCGCCGCCGCGTGAGGGCTCGCCGGGGAGTCGGCGCGCCTTCCCCACAGCTACACTTCGCGGCGAAGCGTTATGGCCACTCTTGCCATCCCAGCTGATCCAGTGGGGTCCGCGCCGCCTTCTGAGCACCAGCGGCGCGGGCGAGAGAGTGGCCGGGTGCTCGTGCTCAACGCGACGTTCGAACCGATCAACGTCTGCACGGTGCGGCGCGCCGTCGTGCTCCTGCTCAAGGAGAAGGCGGAGATGATCGAGCGGAGCGAGTGGGACCTGCACTCCGCCAGGGCCAACATGTCCCGGCCGGTCGTGATCCGGCTCGTCACCTACGTGAAGATCCCGCGGGACACCCACCGGCGCAAGATCACCCGGCGGGCCGTGTTCGCCCGCGACGACTGGACGTGTCAGTACTGCGGCTCACGCTCAAACCTCACCGTCGACCACGTGGTGCCCCGCTCCAAGGGCGGCTCGTCGAACTTGGGAGAACATCGTCGCGTCGTGCGCGCCCTGCAACCGCCGCAAGGGCAACACGATGCTGCTCCACTCGGGAATGCAGCTCGCCCGGCCGCCGCGCACGCCGAGCCCGCACGTCTTCATCCAGGTCGCCAGCCCGACGATCCCGGCGGCCTGGCGGACATATCTCTCGATGCCGTCGCGCGGCGCCGAGACTCAGGCCGCGTAGCGGGCGGCGGCGCGGGCGCGCGCCTTCTCGGCCTCGATCTCACGGTCGCGCGGCGCCGCGTTCGTCGTCAGCCGGCTGAGCAGCTCCTCGGAGACGCGGGTGACCGCCTCGACGGCATCGTCGAACGCCTGCTCGTTGGCCTGGGACGGCTTCGTGTAGCCGCTGATCTTGCGCACGTACTGCAGCGCGGCGGCGCGGACCTCGTCCTCAGTGGCCGGAGGCTCGAAGTTGTGGAGGGTTCGGATGTTTCGGCACATCGCTCGAGCCTAATACACCGCCGCGCGCTCCGGAGCGCTCCCGATGACGGTGGTCGCCGGCCCCCAGAAAGCGCGAGGGGCGCTGCCGACAACAGCGCCCCTCGCATACCTCTACTGGCGTAACCGCCGTGAGCTTCACAACCGGAGGGACTACTCCCGGCACTCGACGGACGGCGGTGTCGCGGGTTGGACTCCGCTAAGCGGGGTCAGCCTCTCCGACCTAGCGGCCGGACACCTCCAGGGTCCCGCATAAACTGTCAGACAAGGTTAGGACCACCTCCTTTCTCTGGTATCCCGAAGGGTATCGGATCGGGGCGGCGGATCACAGTCGGGTCGGGGTGGGTGGGCGGATGTTCCTGGGGCGAGCCCCCGTGCCGCTGTGAACTTCGGCGCCGCGGGGCTGGGCGAGACGTTCGCGAGGGGCTCTTGGGGGACCTCCGCCCAGCACGGCGTCTCGTGGTCGTTCACTGCGCGCGGAAGTCCGAGGGACGCGCGCGAGGAGCGGCGGCGACCGCGGCCCGGAGGTCGTTCTCGGAGAGCTCGGCGCCGTAGCACGGGGTGGCGGGCTGCTGGCGCCAGGAATCGTCGAGCGAGCCGGCGTCGACCGGGTCGAAGCCGAGGGCGTCGATCAGCGCGGCGACCGCCTGCTTGGCGTAGGCGTCGTCGCCGGCGTAGGGCAGCGCCAGGCGCTCCGGATCGCCCTTCGGACGCCCGCGGTCCCGCAGCCGGGCGGAATGGATGTTGTTGAACGCCTTGACCACCCCGGGCCGGCCGACCTGCTCGGCGACCCAGCGGCTCTCGGTCATGCCCTCCTCGATCGCCTCGATCCGCCCATCGCGGTTGCGCGGGTAGTAGTTGTTCGTCTCCACCACAACCACGTCGTCGGGCACCCCGTCGAACAGGTCATCCGGCAGCTCGGGAACCCGGCACTGCGGAATCGTGATCACGACCAGATCACGGCCGCGCGCCGCATCCCACGCACTCACCGCAGTGGCGCCGGTCTCGGCGACGACGTCCCCCAGCGTCTCCGGACCGCGCGAGTTCGAGATCACGACCTCATGCCCGAGGTCGACGAGCCGGTAGGCAAGAGCCGAGCCGATGTTCCCGGCGCCGATGATTCCAATCCTCATGTGCGTTTCTCCTCGCTTGGGGCAACCCCCCCGACGCTAGCCACCCCCCACCGCGGCCGGAGTAGCGCGCCGGCCGATCCGTGATCCCCTCGCGTACGCACCGTCGCCCAGCCCCGCCCCGCACCCGGAGAGCACGGGGATCAGGGGGCGGACGTCGCGGCTACTCCTCGGAGTCAGACTCCTCGGAGTCGGCCTCGGACGCTGGGTCCGAATCAGACTCGATGTACGGCTCAGCCGGCGACTCAAGCTCAAGCCCTTCAGGCACCGTGCCCGACTCGAGCTCGGCAGCCGTCGCCTCGGCATCCTGGGTCTCGGACTCGACGATCAGCGCGACCGCGCTCACCTGGTCGTCCTCGCGGATATTCATGACCTTGACGCCCTGCGAGGCACGGCCGTAGCGGTTGATGCCGCGCACCGAGGTGCGCTGGACCATGCCGTTCTGGGAGATGAACACGAGCTCCTGGTGCTCGCGCACGACCAGAGCGCCGGCGAGCGCCCCCTTGTTCTCGGTGAGGGTGATCGTCTTCACGCCCATCGTGCCGCGGCCCTTGACCGGGTACTCGGGGATCGGCGTGCGCTTGCCGTAGCCGTTCTCGGTGACGACGAGCAGCTCCTGGTCGTCGCGGGCCACGTCCATCGCGAGCACCGCGTTGCCCTTCTGGGAGACGTTCATCCCGCGCACGCCGCTCGTGTCCCGCCCCATCGACCGGACCACGTCCTCGTGGAAGCGAGACGCCTGGCCGGAGCGCGAGACCATGAGGATGTCGTCGGAACCGCTGGTGCGGCGGACCGCGATCAGCTCATCGTCGTCGCGGATGTTGATCGCGATGATGCCGTCGGCCTTGATCGGCGTGTTGTACGCCATGAACTCGGTCTTCTTGACGATGCCGTTGCGGGTGGCGAACACGAGGAACTTGCCCTCGGTGAAGTCACGGGTCGAGAGCACGGACTGCACCCTCTCCCCCTCGCGCAGCGGCAGCACGTTGACGAGGGCCCGGCCCTTCGCCGTGCGCGACGCCTCGGGCAGCTCGTAGACCTTGGACCGGTAGACCTTCCCGCGGTTGGTGAAGAACAGCAGGTAGTCGTGCGACGAGGTCACGAACAGGTGCTCGATGTAGTCCTCGTCCTTCATGTCCATGCCGTTGATCCCGACACCGCCGCGGCGCTGCTGGCGATAGGTCGAGAGCGGCAGCGACTTGATGTAGCCGGAGTGGGTGATCGAGATCACCATCTGCTGGTCGGCGATCAGGTCCTCGATGTCGATCTCACCCTCGGCGTAGGTGATCTCGGTGCGGCGCTCGTCGCCGTAGGCCTCCCTGACCTCGGCCAGCTCGTCCTTGACGACCTGCATGACCCGTGCCTCGTCGCCGAGGATCTCGCGCAGCTCCTTGATCCGCTCGAGCAGGTCGGTGTGCTCCTGGCGGATCTTGTCCGCCTCCATTGCGGTGAGCCGCGAGAGCGTCAGCTGAAGGATCGCCTGGGCCTGGATGATGGTGAGACCGAAGCGCTCGACCAGCCCGGTGCGCGCCGTCTCGCTGTCCCGCGAACCACGGATCAGCGCGATCACCTCGTCGAGGTTGTCAAGCGCGATCAGGAGTCCCTCGAGCACGTGGGCCCGGTCCTCGGCCCGGCGCAGCTCGTACTTGGTGCGGCGCACGATCACATCGCGCTGGTGATCGACGTAGTGCCCGATGATCTCCCGCAGCGAGAGCGTCCTCGGCACGCCGTCGACGAGCGCGACCATGTTGACGCCGAACGTCGTCTGCAGCGCGGTGTGCTTGTAGAGCTTGTTGAGGACGACCTTGGGGATGACGCCGCGCTTGAGCTCGATCACCATCCGCATGCCTCGGCGGTCGGACTCGTCGCGGATATCGGCGATCTCGGGGATCTTCTTCTCTCCGACGAGATCGGCGATCTTCTCGATCACGCCACCATCGCCGCCCTTGCGCACGGCGAACGGCATCTCGGTGACGATGATCGCCTCCTTGCCCTGGCCGATCGGCTCGATGTGCGCCTTCGCCTGGACGCGCACCCGGCCACGGCCGGTCGCGTACGCGTCGCGGATCCCCTCGCGGCCGAGGATCAGCCCCGCGGTCGGGAAGTCCGGACCCTTGACGTGCTTCATCAACCCCTCGACGTCGATCTCCGGATCGTCGATGTAGGCGACCGTCGCATCGATCACCTCGCGCAGGTTGTGCGGCGGGATGTTCGTCGCCATTCCGACTGCGATGCCGGTACCGCCGTTGACGAGCAGGTTGGGGAAACGCGCCGGCAGCACGACCGGCTCGGAGCGGGTGCCGTCGTACGTGGGGGCGAAATCGACGGTCTCGGCGTCGATGTCGCGCAACATCTCGGTCGCGATCTTCGACAGGCGCGCCTCGGTGTAGCGCATCGCCGCCGCGCCCCAGCCGTCGATGTTGCCGAAGTTGCCGTGGCCGTCGACCAGCTCGTGGCGCATCGAGAACTCCTGCGCCATGCGGGCGAGCGCGTCGTAGATCGCGCTGTCGCCATGGGGGTGGTACTTGCCCATCACCTCACCGACGATCTGCGCGCACTTGACGTGCTTGCGGGTCGGGTTCAGACCCATCTCGTTCATCACGTAGAGGATCCGGCGCTGGACGGGCTTCAGGCCATCTTCGACGCGCGGCAGGGCGCGCCCGACGATGACCGACATCGCGTAATCGAGATACGCCGAGCGCATCTCCTCCTCGAGCCCGCGAGGCTCGATGTTGCCGCCGCCGATGGTGTCGATCGCAGACATGGGCTAGGTGGTCTGGGGGTGGGTGGTGGGATTCATAGGGAAAGTGCGCCCGCGCGAGGCCATCACACGTCGAGATTGGTCACGAGCCGGGCGTTCTCCTCGATGAACACGCGGCGGGGCTCGACCTGATCGCCCATCAGCATCGAGAAGACGAGATCGGCTGAGGCCGCGTCCTCCATCGTCACCCGCGCGAGCGTGCGCGTGGCGGGGTCCATCGTCGTCTCGCGCAGCTCGTCGGGGTCCATCTCGCCGAGACCCTTGAAGCGGTAGTACTCGATCCCCTTCTGCGCGATCGCGAGGATCGAGTCGTGCAGGTCCTCGAACGTGTTCGCTTCGGTCGCGGTCTCACCGAGACGGATCGAGAATGCCGGCGTCCCGATCAGCTCCACGAGGTCGCGGTGCACGTTCGCCAGCCGCCGGTACTCGCCGGCCTCCAGGGCGGAGTGGCGCAGGTAGTGCGTGGTCGCGTGCCCCGTCTTGGCCTCGTGGGTGCGCACGACGAGCTCGGTCGGGCGCTCCTCGACGAGCGACAGCTTGTAGGTGTCGCCATCACCGTTGGATTCGTGAGCCGCGACGTGACGCAGCAGCGTCGGCAGGTCGGTGATCTGCTCCTCGAGCATCCGCGCCTGCTGCATGAACGTCACGACCCCGTGCCCGTGCGCGGCGCGCAGGGCGGCGGCCCATGCCTCGTACTGATTGAGCAGCCGCGTGAAGCGCTTCCAGCGGGCCTCGGTCAGTTTGAACGACCTGCCCTCGTGATCGATGATCTCGAGCTTCTCGAACTTGTCGCCGAGCAGGATGTCCTCGAGCTCGGACTCGCGCTCGATGTAACGGTGCTTCTGACCGCGGGTCAGCCGGTAGAGCGGCGGCTTGGCGATGTACACAAAGCCGGCCTCGATCAACGGCTGCATCTCGCGGAACAGAAGCGTGAGCGCGAGCGTGCGGATATGGGCCCCGTCGACGTCGGCGTCGGTGAGCAGCACGATCTTGTGGTACCGGGCGCGCTCGATGTCGAATTCGTCGCGCACGCCGGTGCCGATCGCGGTGATCAGCGCCTGGATCGCGTCGTTGCCGAGCACCTTGTCGATCCGGCTCTTCTCGACGTTCAGGATCTTGCCGCGCAGCGGGAGAATCGCCTGGGTGTTGCGGTCGCGCGCGGACACGGCCGAACCGCCGGCGGAGTCGCCCTCGACGATGAACAACTCGGCGAGTGCCGGGTCCTTGACCGAGCAGTCGGCGAGCTTGCCCGGCAGCGCGGAGTTCTCAAGGGCGGACTTGCGACGGGTGAGGTCCCGCGCCTTACGGGCCGCGGCGCGCGCCTGCGCGGCGGAGACCGCTTTGCGGATGACCGCGCGGGCCTCCTGCGGGTTCTCCTCGAGGAACTCCTGGAGCTTGGCGTTGACGATCGACTGGACAAACCCGGCCATGCCCGGGTTGCCGAGCTTGGTCTTCGTCTGACCTTCGAACTGCGGATCGGTGAGCTTGACCGAGACGACCGCGGTGAGGCCCTCACGGACGTCCTCGCCCGAGAGCGCGACGTCTTTCTCCTTGAGCTCGCCCTTCTCCCTGGCGTAGCGGTTGATCGCACTCGTGAGCGCCGAGCGGAAACCCGACAGATGCGAGCCGCCCTCGATCGTGTTGATGTTGTTGGCGAAGGAGAAGACGGACTCCTGGTAGGACGAGTTCCACTGCATCGCGACCTCGACCGCACCCTCCTCTGCCTCACCCTCGATCGAGATGATCTTCTTCTGGATCGGATCCTTGTTCTGATTGAGGAACGCGACGAAGTCGACGATTCCGCCGTCGTACTGGAACACGACCCGGTGGCCCTCACCGCGCTCGTCGACGATCGTGATCTTCAGGCCGCGGGTCAGGAAAGCGGTGTCGCGCAGCCGCTCCTCGATCGTCTTGTAGTCGATCTCGAGCGACTCGAAGACCTCGTCGTCCGGCAGGAAGGAGATCGTCGTCCCCGTTTCCGTGGTCGCCTCGCCCTGCTCCATCGGCCCGAGCGGCAGACCGCGCTGGAACGACTGCCGCCAGGCGTAGCCGTCGCGCCTGACCTCGGCATCGAGTCGCTCAGAGAGCGCGTTGACGACCGACAGGCCGACGCCATGCAGGCCGCCGGAGACCTTGTAGCCGCCACCATCGCCGAACTTGCCGCCGGCGTGCAGCACAGTGAGCACGACCTCCAGGGCCGACTTGCCCTCCTTCTCCATCACCGCGACCGGGATCCCGCGCCCGGCATCCACGACGGTCACCGAATTGTCCGGATGGATCGTGATCTCGACCGCGTCGTTCCGGCCCGCGAGCGCTTCGTCGACAGCATTGTCGACAATCTCGTAGATCAGGTGGTGCAGCCCTCGCTGGCCGGTGGAGCCGATGTACATCCCGGGGCGCTTGCGGACGGCCTCGAGACCTTCCAGAACAGTGATGTCCTGGGCGTCATAGCTGGATTCATTCCCGCCCGGGCGGGCGGTGTCGTCAGTCGCCAACGATCCTCCGATGACGTTGGGACGCCCCGGTGCCGCGCCACCGAAGGCGCGCCGGTGCGTCAAGATTTATGTCACTCATCGTAGCACAGGCCACGGTCGTGCCGGCCTCTTTCAACAGGTCGTTATCCCTGCAAATGCTCTGTTTTCCGTGTGGGTTCATCAGCTTTTCGACAGGCCTCATGCACCGCGGTGGCCGATCGCGACGCACCGCAGCCGGCGAACCGCGTCCTCGCCCAGCGCAGCGTTGAGCTTGGCCAGGATCTGGGGGGCCATCAGGTCGAGCTCCTGAGCCCACACCGAGGCCGAGCATGAAACGGTGATCGCGCCACCGCGCTCGGACGTCGGCTGAGCCTGCTCCGCGATCGCCTCACCGACCGTCGCCGACCAGATCCGCTGGACGTCTGCGAGCAGCGTGTCGGGTCGCAGCTCGTCCGCGAGCGTCCCGAACGCCTCGGCAAGCGAGTGCGGGCCGCGGGGTGAGGAACGCCGGCCGAACGGGCTCATGCGCCCACCCCGGGCCGGGGGAGAACCGGTGTCTCATCGATCTCGCCACCGGACGCGACCTGGATCCGGTGCACGTCGTCCTCACCGGAGCCGGGCACCTGCTCCGGATCGGTCGCCGTGATCACCGACTGACCGCCGCCCTCGCGCAGCAGGTCGACGAGCGCGCGGCGGCGGCGCCCGTCGAGCTCGGACATCACGTCGTCGAGCAACATCACGGGCGCGGCGGCACGCCGCTCCGCCAGCGCTCCCCGCTCGGCGAGCAGCCATCCGAGCAGCGCGAGCCGCTGCTGGCCCTGCGAGCCATAGGCGCGAAGCTCGCGGCCGGACCTCTGGGTGGAGACGTCATCGCGATGCGGGCCGTGGCCGGTGAAGCCGCGCTCGAGATCGGAGTCGACGCGTTCGGCCAACTCCGCGACGAGCTCATCGGCAGTGGACGCACGCGACCGTGGTCGGTACGCGATCTCCGGGCCCCCGTCGAGGCCGAGCTCCTCGCAGAGCCGCGCGAACCCCGGCGCGATCGCCTCGACCGCGGCGGCGCGATCCGCCATCAGCGCGAGCCCGTGGCGGGCGAGTTGCGCGTCCCAGCTGGCGAGAGTCGAGGCCGCCTGCGCACGACCCGCCCCGGAGCGCAGCCGACTGAGCAGGGCGTTGCGCTGCGCGAGCGATTGAGCATACGTGCGGCGGGTCTGCGCCCGCGCCGGCCACAGCGCAGCGACGAACGCGTCGAGGTGGCCGCGACGCAGCGACGGCGCGCCCTTGATCAGCTCCAGCCGGTCGGGCAGGAACACGGATACCAGTGGGCGGTCCGGGACGTCGAGCAGCCGCTCCACGGGGGCACCGTCGGCCCTCATCCGCTTCGGCTCGCCGGGCTGGAATCCGACCGACAGCTCGTGGGACCCGTCATCGCCCGCCGTGGCGAGCACCACCCGAGCGGCTTGAGCGCCGAAGCGCACGACCTCGCGCTCGTTGTTGGTACGACATGAGCGGCCGGTGCAACCGAAGTAGAGGGCCTCGATCAGGTTCGTCTTGCCGGCGCCGTTGGGGCCGGTGATGACGGTCAGCCGTTCTCCGAAGGAGATCTCGGCCGCGTCGTAGGAGCGGAAGTCCCGGAGCGCGACCGAGACGACGCGAGCGCTCACGCGATCGTCAGACGTTGAGGCGGATCGGCATGATCAGGTAGCTGAACCGGCTGCCGTCGCCGGACTCGATCAGCCCAGGACGCAACGGGCTGATCAACCTGAGCAGCACATCGCCTTCGTCGATCGCCTCCAGCCCCGCCCGGAGGAACTCCGGGTTGAAGCCGATCTCCAGGTCCTCGCCCTCGAAGGCGACCGGCAGCGACTCGCGAGCCTCACCGACGTCGGGCGTCTGGGCCGAGACCGTGAGCTCGCCCTGGGTGAACGCCAGGCGCAGCGGCGCGTTCTTCTGCGCGAGCAGGCTGATCCGCCGCACCACGTCGGTGAGCTCGCCGCTGGCGATACGCAGCTCGTGTTCGAAGGTCTCGGGCAGCAGTTGGCGATAGTTGGGGAACTGGCCGTCGATCAACCGCGAGGAGAGGATCACGCGGCCGAGCGAGAACAGCACCTGGTTCTGGCGCACGCTCACGCTCAGCGGCGCCTCCTCGTTCTGGGCGACGAGCCGCGCGAGCTCCTGGAGGGCCCGGGCCGGCACGTTGACCTCGAATGCGGAGGACAGCGGCGCCTCGAGCACGGTCTCCTTGACCGACAGGCGGTAGGAGTCCGTGGCGACCATCCGCAGCTCGCGGTCGGATGCCGAGACGAGGATTCCGGTGAGCACCGGGCGTGTCTCGTCGCGGGAGGCCGAGCCGGCGACCTTGGTGGCGGTCGAGACGAACGCCGTCGCCGGCAACTCGACGGTCGTCTCAGCGTCCGGCTCCGGGAAGGTCGGGAAGTCGTCGGCGCGCAGGGTGCGGATGTGGAAGGTCGCGTTGCCCGAGATCACCTCGACGTCCTGCTCGGCGGAGCGCAGCTCCAGCGAGACCGAGTCGGACGGAAGCGAGCGCACGACGTCGAGCATCAGCCGTGCGGGCAGGACGACGATGCCGTCGCGGACGACCTCGGCGTCGAGCGGGACCCGCAGGCCGACGTCCATATCGGTCGCCCGCAGCTCGCAGGCACCTGCGGCCACCGACAGCTGGACGCCGGACAAGGCCTGGATCGCCGAGCGGGTCGATGCCACCCGGCTCACGGTCTGCAGTTGGGCGAAAAGTTCGCCTCGTTCGAGAGAGATCTTCACGGTCGTTACCTCTTATCTGGAAAGGAAGAAGTCATAGGGCTGAGAACAGGTGTGGACAACTCGCCGAACGCCCGCCGGCAGGGGCGATCGGAGTGTGCGAACCCGATACGGAGCTGTGGACGGAGTCTGTCAAGAGAGGCGGTCGTCGTGGCCGGCGGCAAGTCGCCGTCGAAGTTGGCGCATGATCTCCACAGCCTCGGCGTCGTCGGCGAGCCGGTCGGACACCCGGCGCAGGGCGTTGTGAACGGTCGCGTGGTTGCGCCCGCCGAAGGCACGACCGATCGAGGGCAACGACTCGTCGGTGAGGTCGCGCACAAGAGACATCGCCACCTGACGGGCCCAGTTGATCGTCGCGCGGCGACTGGAGGAGGTGAGCTGATCGACGGTGATGCCGAAGTGTGCGGCGACCGCGGCCTGGATCGCCTCGACTGAAACCGCGCCGCCGCCCTGAGCTGTCCCCGCTCGGCCGGGCGAGGGCGCCTCGGGGTACATGACGTCGAGCACCTCGGCGGTGAGCGGGATGTCGATCGCGCGGTGGGTGAGCGAGTGGAAGGCGACGACCCGGATGAGCGCGCCCTCCAGCAGCCGGATGTTGTCGCGCACGCGGTCGGCGATCAGGTCAAGCACGGTTGGATCGGCGAGCTCGATCTCGTCCAGAGCGGCGCGCTTGCGCAGGATGGCGACTCGCGTCGCGTGATCGGGCGGCTTGATGTCGGCGACCAGACCCGCCTCGAAGCGCTCGCGCAGGCGCTGCTCGATCGTGGTCAGCGCCCGAGGCAGGCGGTCGCAGGTGAGCACCAATTGGCGGCCGGTCTCATAGAGCGCGTTGAAGGTGTGGAAGAACTCCTCTTCGGTGCGGGCCTTGGCGGCGAGAAACTGGACGTCGTCGATCAGCAGAACGTCCGCGGTGCGGTAGGCCTGTTTGAAGGTGTCGATCGACTTGGAGGAGAGCGCGCCCAGGAAATGGTTGGTGAACGCCTCGGCCGTCGTGTACCGAACGCTGGCGCCCGCCCCGAACTGGAGCACGTAGTTGCCGATCGCGTGGAGCAGGTGGGTCTTGCCGAGACCGGGCGGTGCATAGATGAACAGGGGGTTGTAGGCCTGCCCAGGGTTCTCCGCGACCGCGAGCGCCCCCGCGTGCGCCAGCCGGTTGGTCTCGCCGATGATGAACTGCTCGAAGCGGTAGCGAGGGTTGAATCCGGTGCGGAGCTCGTTGAAGTGCTCGCCGCCGACGACCGGGCCGGCGCTGGGCTCGAGGGCGTGCTCGCCGCTCGCGAACCGCAGGCGTGTCCCGGGTCCGAGCACGTCCTCGGCCGCCTGACCGAGCAGACGCCCGTAGCGACGTGAGACCCACAGCTCGGTCTCAGGGCGGCCGGCGAGCACGATGACGTGTCCATCCCAGTCGGCGACGTCGAGTCCGGCGAGCCAGATGTCGAAGGTGCCGGCGCCGATGCGGCGGCGGAGCTCCGCGCGGAGAACCCGCCATGCGTCCTCCGGATCGTTATGCGCGGGCAGCACCAACTGACTCCTTCCGGAGTGCCTTGCAAGGGGTGACAAAGAGACCACGGAGGGCGTGCCTGGCCGTCCGCGGGGCGGCGAATATATCAACGGCGCCGGAGCCGTCCGGGGCCTTTGATAGAGCGTTGACGCAAAGCGCGGGAAAATCCCCGAGCGGCCTGTTTGGGCGGGCCGTGACAGGCCGCGCTGTACTCCCTTGGAGCTTCGTATACTGCGGCGTTCCGATCAGACCGGAGCCTCGCCCATGAAACGTACCTACCAGCCAAAGAAGCGCAAGCGCGCCCGTACTCACGGGTTCCGCGCGCGCATGCAGACCCGCGCGGGGCGCCTCACGCTCAAGCGCCGGCGCGACAAGGGCCGCAAGCGCCTGACGGTCTGATGCCGGGCGGGCGGGAGACGACCGTGTCCCCGCAGCGCTCAGGCCGAGGTCGGCTCTCGCGCAGCGCAGAGTTCGAACGCGTCTTCCGCCAGGGCCGGTCGCACGCCGGCCGTGATCTTGTGCTGTATGTCTTCCCTCGAGGCGAGGACGAGGGCGAGCCGCGGCTCGGCATGACTGTGGGCCGCAAGGTCGGCAGCGCCGTCGAGCGCAACCGCATCAAGCGTGTGTTGCGCGAGGCATTCGCTCTGGAGAGCGAGCGGCTGCCGGCGGGGTCCGATGCGGTCGTGATCGCGCGCTCGGGCGCGCGTGAGCTGGCGGTGCGGTCGGGACTGTCGGGCGTCCGGTCGGCGCTGGCCGAGTTGATCGACAAGGTGCCGGGGGCGGCACCCCGGTCGGCGGAACCGTCGGGCGCGGGCGTGCACGTCGGACCCGAGGTCTCCGAGGTCGAACCCACGGTGGTCCCGCCGCGCGCCGACGGGACGGAGCGCGCGAGGTGAATCGCGTGCTGCGCCGGGCCGTGACGCTGCCGATTCGCGTCTACCAGTACGCGATCTCGCCGATGTTCGGACCGCGCTGCAGGTACTACCCGTCGTGCTCGGACTATGCGGTGCAGGCGGTCGAGCGATACGGCATACTGCGGGGGCTCGTCCTCGCCGGCTGGCGGCTTCTGCGCTGCAACCCCTTCAGCCGCGGAGGCTATGACCCGGTCGAGGCTCAGCGGCTGTTCAAGTCGCGAGGGACGGTCGCGAGCGCCTGATGATGCTCGTCACCGCCAACATCTTCCAGCCGCTGATCGACGTCTTCCAGTCGGTCCTGACGGCGTTCCACTCGATCGGCCTCTCCTGGGGCTGGTCGATCGTGCTGCTCACGGTGGCCGTCCGGGCGGTACTGGTGCCGCTCACCTTCCGTCAGATCAAGGGCATGGTGCGGATGCAGGCGCTGCAGCCGCAGATGAAGGAGATCCAGCAGAAGTACAAGGAGGATAAGCCGCGCCAGCAGCAGGAGATCATGAGCTTCTACAAGGAGAACAACGTCAACCCGTTGGCGTCGTGTCTCCCGATGGTCCTGCAGCTGCCGGTCTTCATCTCGCTGTATTACATGCTGCGCGAGAGCCTGCGCAACGACATCTGCCACCCGCAGCAGATCACGTACCAGAAGGCGTACGCGCTCAAGCATCACATCTCGCTTGCCGCCGCGCACGGACAGACGACCGCGTGCGGCAAGTCTCCGGCTTCGCACTTCCTCTTCATCCACGACCTCACCGCAAAGGCGACCGGGGTCGAGTTGATCATCCTGATCGTTCTGTACATCGGGTCGCAGATCAGCTCGACGCTGGTGATGTCGGCGTCCTCGACGATGGACCCGACGCAGCGAAAGATCATGCTGTTCATGCCGCTGATCTTCGTCCTGTTCGTGATCCGCTTCCCGGCCGGCCTGATGCTCTACTGGATCACGACCAACCTGTGGACCGTGGCCCAGCAGTATGCGGTGCGCCGGTACATCGGCCCGTCGGTGGCGGTCGTCGGGGGCGCGTCGGTCGATGACGGCGACAGCGGCTCGTCGGTCAAGCCCGCATCCGGCAGGCCGAGCAGCGGCGGTGGAAGTCCGGGCTCGGGATCGGGCGGCGGCGGACTTGGCGCGCGCATGCGCGAGCGGCTGGCTCAGGCGCAGTCAGACGCGGACACCAAGCGCCCGGCCGGCGGCCGGCAGTCCGGGACGAGCACCGCGACCCCAGCGAAGTCGACTGCCACCACGAAGCGGACGACGACGGCCAAGACCAGCGGCGGCTCGAGCAACGGGTCGGCGAACGGCTCCTCGACCCCGCCGCCGCGGCCGCCGCGCAAGAAGAAGAAACGCTCAGGACGGAGGCGGTAGATGAGCTTCGGCAACGGATCAACGGGAGGCGGCGAGCCTGCCGACCGCGTGCAGGAGATGATGGAGCTGATCGCCGACACGGCCGGCGTCGACGCCGATGTCGAGATCCGCGAGGACTCCGAGCACGGCCTCATCGCGGAATACGTCGGTGACGACCTCGCGGTGCTGATCGGCCACCACGGCCAGACCATCGACGCGATCCAGCACCTGGCCTACCGGCTCGCGTCACGTGGCGAGGAGCCCCGCATCTCAGTGCTCGTCGACGCCGCCGGCTACCGCGAGCGGCGTGCGGTGACGTTGCGTCAGACCGCCGACCAGGCGGCCGAGACGGCGCTCCGTGAGGGGCGTCCGGTGTCGCTGGAGTCGATGAGCGCGCTCGAGCGCAAGGTGATTCACGAGCACCTCAAGACCCGACATGACCTTGAGACGTACAGCCGCGGCCAAGAGCCGGCTCGGCACCTCGTGGTCGCACCTCTGCTCGAGGATTAGTTTTCTGCTTGGTAGTAGGGCGGGGGCGGCGCGGGCCCCGTCCGCTCCGCTCGCGCCGGGACGGCGCGTCGCACGTTGATGAAGCGTCCGCGAGGGCGGTCGGGACCCGCCCCGCCCCCACCGCACGACCCCCCGCGATACGGGGCGACCTGGTGTTTCACGTTTTACGCTCGCTCGGTAGCGACCGGCGGGTGGGCGGAGGGGGCGCGGTGGGTGTTTCACGTTTCACGTTTTACGCTCGGCGGTTGCGGAGCGGCTGGCCGCGTCGCTGTTTCACGTGAAACGAGCCGCGGCCTGGCTGGGTGCGGCATATTGATCGCCGATGGCACCTGATTCCACGATCGCCGGGTATGTCGAGCGATGGCAGCTGCCTGCCGCGGCCGAAGAGCAGTTGGAGGAGTTGGCGCGGCTGGTGGCGGCCGACGAGGGGGCGCCGACGACGGTGCGCGAGCCGCAGCGGATCCTGGACGATCACCTGGCGGACTCGCTCGTCGCGCTGGAACTCGATCATGTGGACTGGGACGGGAGGATCGCCGATCTCGGGGCGGGCGCGGGGTTCCCGGGGCTGCCGCTGGCGATCGCGCGGCCACGGGCGTCGTTGGCACTCGTGGAGTCGAACGCGCGCAAGTGCGAGTTCCTGCGGCAGGCGGTCCGTCGGCTCGAGTTGGGGAACGTCGAGGTCGTGCGCGAGCGGGCGGAGCGGTGGCGCGAGGGCATCGGGAGCTGCGACGTCGTCGTCGCGCGCGCCCTGGCGGCGCTGCCCGTGGTCGCCGAGTACGCGGCTCCGCTGCTGAAGACCTCTGGGACACTCGTCGCCTGGCGCGGCCGGCGCGACCCGGTCGATGAGACGATGGGCGCGAGCGCGGCTGCCGAGCTCGGGCTGGAGCCGCTCGACCCGCTGGCGGTGTTTCCGTATCCGGAAGCGCTGCACCGCCACCTGCATGTGATGGTGAAGGTCGCGCCCACGCCGCCGCGCTTCCCGCGGCGGCCCGGCGTGGCTCGCAAGCACCCGCTCGGCCGGGGCGTGTGAGCGAGGTCCCGAGCGTGATCCCGGCCGGTGCGGCGGGCGCTGGAGCTGCGCCCGGGCCGCTGATGTAAAACGTGAAACGCCCGCGACCGTCTCCAGCCGGCCGGCTCGCGCCCCAGAGTCCGTGCCGCCGCGCGCCCTAGCATGATCGTCGTCATGGGCACGGTGTACGCGATCGCCAATCAGAAGGGCGGAGTCGGCAAGACGACGACGGCGGTCAACCTCGCCGCTTGCGTTGCCGAGGCCGGCTACGAGTCGCTGCTCATCGACATCGACGCGCAGGCGAACGCGACGCTCGGGCTCGGAGTCGACAAGCGCAGCTCGCCCAACGTGTATGACGTGCTGGTCGGGGACCTCCCGCTTGCCGAGGCGATCCATCCGACCACCATCGAGCACCTGTCGATCGTGCCCGCCGGGCCGGACCTGGCCGGTGCGACCGTCGAGTTGCCGCGGATTGCGGGCTCCGAGAACCGGCTGCGCGACGCGCTCCAGCCGATCCGTGACCGCTACGCCTTCACGCTGCTCGACTGCCCGCCGTCGCTCGGCCCACTCACCGTCAACGCGCTGGTCGCCGCGGACCGGGTCATCGTGCCCGTCCAGGCGGAGTACTTCGCGCTGGAGGGGCTCGCGGGCCTGCTCGACACACTGTCGCTCGTCCAGCGCGAACTCAACCCCCGTCTGACGATCGCGGGCATGCTGCTCACCATGCACGACGGGCGTACCCGGCTCGCCCAGGAGGTCGAGAACGAGGTCCGCACACACTTCCCGAAACTCGTGTTCGACACGGTCATTCCACGTAACGTGCGCGTCGGCGAGGCGCCGAGTTTCGGACAGCCGGTGATCCACTTCGATCCCCACTGCGCCGGCGCCGAGGCATATTTCGAGCTGGCCAAGGAGGTCGCCGCCCGTGGCTGACCGCACCCGCGGGATGGGGCGCGGATTGGCCGCGATCCTGGCGGTCACCGACGATGCGGACGGCGTCAAGGCCGAGCTGCGCGAGATCCCGACCGAGCTGATCTCTCCCAACCCGCATCAGCCGCGCAAGGATTTCGACGAGGAGTCGATCGTCGCCTTGTCGGAGTCGATCAAGGTCCAGGGCGTCCTTCAGGCCGTGCTGGTGCGAGCGGTCCCCGGCGGGACCTACGAGCTGATCGCCGGCGAACGGCGCTGGCGAGCCGCGAAGCTCGCCGGGCTCGAGATGATCCCGGCGGTCATCCGCCAGCACGACGATGCGGAGTCGCTCGAGATGGCGCTCGTCGAGAACATGGCGCGGGAGGATCTCAACCCCATCGAGGAGGCGCGTGCCTGCGCGGCGCTCACCGAGGAGCTCGGCCTCACCCGCGAGCAGGTCGGCCAGCGCGTCGGCCGCCACCGCGTCGCAGTCTCCAATCTTGTCCGCCTGCTCGACCTGCCCGACGAAGCGCTCGAGCTGATCGAGTCGCGCAAGCTGTCCGAGGGCCACGGCCGCGCGCTGCTCACGGCGACCGGCAATGACGAGCGCCGTCGGCTCGCCCGGGACGCCGTCGCCGGCGGCTGGTCGGTCCGCGAGCTCGAGGCCCGCGCGCGCGGCGACCGCCCCGCGTCGCGCAGCGTCCGCCATCGAACCACGACGGCGCTCCACCCCGACCAGGAGGACGCGATCGTGCGAATCAATGATTCGCTCGGTACCGCCCTCGGCCGCGACGTCGAGGTGACCGCGACCGCCGGCGGCTACCGCGCGCACCTCACGTTCGACTCGCTCGAAGAGGCCCTCGAGCTCGCCGATCGACTGGGCCGCCGCCCGTCGACCTGAGCGCCCCCCGCGATAGACTCGGCGACCCCGGGCGATTAGCTCAGTCGGTTAGAGCGCTTCTCTGATAAGGAAGAGGTCCCAGGTTCGAGTCCTGGATCGCCCATCCCGGGCCGGCGCGGGCTCAGGAGCCTCGGTTCAGGGCCACGGCCTCGGCGACCAGCGCGGTGAGGTCGGCCGCGGGTACCGCCTCGCCCTCACGGAAGTCGATGGCGCGGACGCTCTTGCTGCTCTGACGCGCGTTGAAGAGGTGCTGCGGGTCGGCCAGCTGGGCACCCTTCGGGAACGTCAGGCGGACCGCGCGCTTGAGCGTTTCGCCGAGGCAGACGATGCCGCCGACAGACCAGACGGGGACGCCCTCCGGCTTGGAGGGCATCTTCCATTTCACTTCCTCGACCAGGGCCGGGTCAGCGCGGAGAACGATGTCGCGCAGGCGAGCCAGCGTCTCGCCTCGCCAGTCGCCCGATGTGCTGATGATGGCGTCGACCTCGTCCATGGCGGTGCTCCAGCCTATCCCGCGGTCGTTGCAGAGCGCTCAAGTTCTCCGCACCGATGCCGAGAACGCCGTGGTAACGGGTCAGGGGCCTGGCCCGGAGCACTCATACACAACCTCTTGATCGGCGCACCGGCGTTGCCGGAGGGCAGCCGCGACGAAGGAGTGCAGCGGATGGCCGTCACCACGGCATCGGCGATTCACCAGCCCGAATACGAGCTCGACCGCGGCGACACTCCGTCCGACGCGCCGAGCGGCGGTGTCAAGTTCTTCTATGGCGTGCTGGCCGCGATGCTGTTCGCGTACTGCGTCGACCTGGTGATGGGCGGCCCGAACGGGTCCTACCCGAACTGGCTGGCCGGCTGGGGCGTCGACGCGTTCGAGCTCGTCGCCGGCCTGATGATCGTCGGGCGCGGCCTTGCTCGGCCCCGCGACCGCCGCTACGCACTGCTGCTCGGCAGCGCCGCCTGCGCATGGGCGTTCGGGGACTTCGCGACGACGGCCGAGAGCCTGAACGGCGCCACCCCGGCGACGATCAGCGTTGCCAACTACCTGTGGGCCGGCTTCTACCCGCTCGCGTACGTGTCGGTGATGGTCCTGATGCAGCGCGACGTGAAGAAGCTCAGCTCCGCCAACTACCTCGATGGGGTCGTGGCCGCGCTGGTGACCTCCGCGGCGCTCGTCGCGTTCGGCTTCCACAGCATCGCGACCGCCTCCGGGCAGGGCACCGAAGGCGCCGCCGTCAACCTCGTGTACCCGGTCGGCGACCTGCTCCTGGCGGGGCTGACCCTGCTCGGGGTCCTGATGCTCCCGGCGGGGCGGCGGGGCCGCTGGCTGCTGATCACGTTCGCGGGCACGATCAACGCGGCCGGCGATATCGCGGCTCTGTTCAACGGCCTGGTGGCGACCGACATCGGCTGGTTCCTGAACGTGGTCGCCTGGCCGATGTCGCTGCTGGCGATCTCGGTCGCGGTCTGGCTGGCGCCCGACCCCGGTGTTCCCGTCCAGGAGAACACCGCCTCCGGGTTCCGGATCCCGACGGTCGCCTCAGCCGCCGCGCTGTGCATCCTGTTCGTCGGGTCGCTCATGCACACGAGCGGCGTTGCGATCGGCTTTGCGTCGGCCACGCTGCTGGCGGCCGGCGCGCGCTTTGGACTTGCCCTGCGGCGCCTGAACCAGCTCACCGAGGAGCGCCATCAGGAGCTCCAGAGCGCGGCGGACGTCGAGCGGCAGTCGAAGCACGCACTGCAGATGGCCGTCCGCCAATACGCCGACTTTGCCGCGCGAGTCGCTGAGGGCGACCTCACCGCGAGCGTGGCGGGCGAGCAGCAGGACCTGCGCGAGCTGTCCGAGAGCCTGAACACGATGGTCCACGGTCTGGCCGAGATCTCGAGCGAGATCCAGGCGGGGGTGCAGGAGATCGGATCCTCGACTGAGGAGATCCTCGGGGTCGTCAGCCAGCACACCGACAGCGCCGGGCAGCAGTCGGCCGCGATCACACAGACCTCTGCCACGGTCAACGAGCTACGCGCTGCGGCCGATAGCACCGCCAAACGGGCGCGTGAGGTCGCCGAGCGCGCGGGAGACTCGGTGCGGGTCTCAGACCAGAGCACCGCCGCGGTGGCCGCGATCGCCGATGCGATGCAGGACATCCGCGCCCGGGTCGAGGGCATCGCCCAGGAGATCCTCACCCTGGCCGGCCGCGCCCAGCAGATCGGGGTGATCACCGAAACGGTCAACGAGCTGGCCGACCGGTCCAACCTGCTCGCGCTCAACGCGACGATCGAAGCCGCTCGTGCTGGGGACGCGGGCCGGGGCTTCGCCGTCGTCGCCGACCAGGTGCGCGACCTGGCGGATCAGTCCAAGCAGGCGACGTCCAAGGTCGAGACGATCCTCAACGAGGTCAAGGACGCGACCGCTGCCGCGGTCGCCGCCAGCGAGGCCGGCGCCCAGGTCGTCGAGCAGGGGCTGCAGCTCACGACCGAGGCCGATGAGGGGATCCGGAGTCTCACCGACATCATCCGCTCCGCATCCGACGCCGCCGAGGAGATCGCCGCCTCGGCCCATCAGCAGAGCATCGGCATGGACGAGATCGCCGACTCGATGACCAATATCGAGACCGGGACGACGCAGTTCCTCGACGGCGCGCACGCGTCGCAGTCCGCCGCCAGCTCGCTGAACGACCTTGCGGCCAAGCTCGCCGCGCTCACCGAGCGCTACCGGGTGGCCTGAGCTGAGCAGGGTCTGCTCAGCGCGCGGGAGGGCGCGCGGTCGAGCTGCGCACGACCAGATGCGTCGGCAGGATGTGCTGCTCGGGCCGGCGGGAGCGCCCCTCGAGCCCCTCGATCAGCCGCTCAGCGGCGATCCGACCCTTCTCGTGCTCGGGCTGGAAGATCGTGGTCAGACCCTCCGGCTCCCCCGCGCAGCCGTCGAACCCGACGATCGAGAGGTCGCCGGGAATCTCGAGCCCGCGCTCGAGCGCGGCCTGACGGGCGCCAAGCGCGAGCAGGTCGCTGAACGCGAACACCGCGGTCGTCCCCGGCGCTCGATCGAGCAGCTCGTGGGCGCCCACGCGGCCTGCGGCGACCGTGCTCGCCGCGCATTCCTCGACGAGTACCTCCTCCCAATTGAGACCCGCGGCCGCCATCGCGTCGCCGCATCCGGCAAGCCGCTCCCGCGCCACCGCCGCGGTGGCGCCCTTTCGTTCGCTCTCGTCGACGAGTCCCACGTGCCCGTGGCCGGTGAGCCGGAAGCTGAGGACCGCCGGCGCGCGGTGTCCGAGCTCGAGCAGATGCCCCATCGCCACCGCCGCTGCGCCCCGGTCGTCGACGCCGACGAAGTCAACCTCCGTGAGCCGTGGTGAGTCGATCACGACGGCCGGCAGCGGACGGGCGATGGCGAGGCGGAGCCGGGCGTCATCGTCGTGGAGCGAGTGCAGGATGAAGCCGTCGACCGCCGCGCCCCGAATCGAGTCGCTGTGCGCGGGAAAGTCGGTCGAACCGGGGACGAACATCAGCGCGAACTGCTCGTCCGCGGCCCGCTCCACGAGTCCCTGGAGCATGGTGATCGCGGTCGGATCGGTAAACGGGTAGGGCAGCGGTTCAGAGAACACGACGCCCAGAGCACCGGTCCTCCCGCGCCGCAGATTGCGGGCGATGGGATCGGGCCCCGCATAGCCAACCGCCTCGGCCGTCTTCAGGATCTGCTCGCGCAGCGCGGGCGAAAGCTGGTCCGGGCGGTTGTACGCGTTTGAGACGGTGCTGGGAGAGACGCCGAGCACCTTGGCGATCGCGACGATCCCGGACCGTCGTGAACGAGACCCCGGTCGTCTGACTCCTCCGCTTGACACCCTCCGGTGATTCTACTAGAACCGGGGGAATCTGAAACGTTGCAGAGCCGGCGACGCGCAAGGAGTGAGATCGTGGAACACAGCTCGACGGCCGAGGTCCTACCCGCGCGCGACCCCGGCGCATCGCCCGGTCCCGAGCGTCCGCACGACGGTTCGCCATGGTGGCGTGGCGCCTCGATCTACCAGGTCTATCTGCGCAGCTTCGCGGACGGGAACGGGGACGGCGTCGGCGACATCGCAGGGCTGCGGTCCCGCCTGGACTACCTGGCGGAGCTCGGCGTGGACGCGCTCTGGATCAACCCCTGGTACCGCTCACCGATGGCCGACGCCGGCTATGACGTCGCCGACTATCGCGACATCGACCCGTTGTTCGGGACCCTCGCCGACGCCGAGGAGCTGATTGCCGCCTGCCACGAGCACCGGCTGCGGGTGATCGCAGACATCGTCCCCAACCACACGTCCGACCAGCATGAGTGGTTCCGGGCGGCCCTCGCCTCGCCGCCCGGGTCGCGCGAGCGGGCGCGCTTCTGGTTCCGTCCCGGGCGCGGCGAGCACGGAGAGCTGCCGCCCAACGACTGGCGCTCGCGGTTCGGCGGCCCGGCCTGGACCCGCATCCAGGAGGCCGACGGCTCGCCCGGCGAGTGGTACCTCCACCTGTTCACGCCGGAGCAGCCCGACCTCAACTGGGAGAACCCGGAGGTCGTCGCGGAGTTCGACTCGATCCTGCGCTTCTGGATGGACCGGGGCATCGACGGCTTCCGGATCGATGTGGCCCACGGCCTGGTCAAGGACCCGACGCTGCCAGATCTCGGCGCGCGGGCCGACGACTCCGAACGGTTTGGCAGGCCCGACACCCTCGGTCACCCGCACTGGGACCGGGACGAGGTCCACGAGATCTTCCAGGGCTGGCGGCGCGTTGGGAACGAATACGCCGGAGATCGCATGTTCGTCGCGGAGGCATGGGTCACCGGCCTGGATCGGCTCGCGCTCTATGTCCGACCGGACGAGCTGCAGACCGCATTCAACTTCGAGTTCCTGATGGCGCCCTGGAGCGCGCCGGAACTCCGCGGCGTGATCGACGACACGCTGCGCACCCTCGGCGCGGTCGGCGCTCCCGCGACGTGGGTGCTGTCCAATCACGACGTTCCGCGCCACGCGACCCGCTATGCCGCCGCAGACGGCGGCGGTGGGCGCTGGAGGGGCGAGCAGGCCACCGCTCCCGACGACCTCGCACGCGGCCTGCGCCGGGCGCGAGCCGCTGCGCTGCTCACCCTCGCGCTGCCGGGCGGCGTCTACATCTACCAGGGGGACGAGCTCGGCCTCTGGGAGGTGGAGGACATCCCGGCCGATCGCATGCAGGACCCGACGTTCGCCAACACCGGCAGGAGCCGGGACGGCTCGCGCGTGCCGCTGCCGTGGTCAGGCGAGGAGCCGCCGTTCGGCTTCAGCCCGCCCGATGCGAGTGCGGAGCCGTGGCTCCCCCAGCCGGCTGGATGGCGTCAGGTCAGCGCCGCGCGCGAGCAGGGGGATCCGGCATCGATGCTCGAGCTCTACCGGGCCGCGCTGCGGATCCGGCACAGCCAGTCGGCGCTCGGAGACGGGACGCTCGCCTGGGACGGTGGGACGGCCGAGGGCGTCCTCTCGTTCACGCGCGAGCCCGGCTTCCGGTGCGTGGTCAACCTCTCGGGGGATCTGGCCGCGCTGCCGCCGGGCGAGGAGGTGCTGCTGACCAGCGCCCCGCTGACGCCGGATGGCGCGCTGGAGCCCGACGCGGCTGCCTGGCTCTCAGCACAAACGTCCGAGCGCGACTGACGGCGGGCGGGAATGGGTACATGCCCAACCGTCCTTGACAAACGGGCGATGGTGTTCTAGAACGTTTCAGTCTGAAACGTTCCAGTAGGAACGGGCCGGGAGGAGTGAGAGGAGAGCTATGCAGGACCCAAAGCGCGCGGCGCATGCCGCGTCAATCGCGACGTCAGCGCGGGCACTGCCCCTACCCGCGCCCAACGTGAAAGTCGAGTCATACGTGTCCGCAGACACCGCATCTCAGCGGAATCCCGTTCACCGTCGATCCCTGCGCCGGGCCGCGGCGCTGCTGGCCACGACCGGATTGGCTGTCGGCGTCGCCGCCTGCGGATCCAGCTCCGGCGGTTCGTCCGGCTCGTCCGGCTCGGGTGGTTCGTCCACCTCCAAAGCGAAGCTCTCGGCGACGGGCAGCAAGGCCGCCGGAAATCCCACCTCCGGCACGATCAACTGGTGGGCGAGCCCGATCACCACCAGCGGCCCCGACGTCCGCAAGGTCTGGATCGCGGCGTTTGAGAAGGCCTATCCCAACATCCACGTCCATCTGATCAGCGCTCCGACGGACACCGATACCAACCGTGCGACGCTGACCACCCAGATCTCGGGCGGCAGCGGCCCCGACGTGTTCATGGGCGACGTCATCTGGCCCGCCCAGTTCGGAGCCCACCAACTCGCGGTCCCGCTCAGCAAGTACCTGCCCAAGAGCTACTGGTCGCGCTTCGCAAACGGCCTGGTGGCCGGCGCGACCTACAAGGGGCAGGTATACGGGGCGCCGCTGTTCGAGGACCAGGGGTTCCTGTACTACCGCAAGGACCTCCTGGCCAAGGATCACCTCCCGGTGCCGAAGACCTGGGAGCAGCTCGTCTCGGACTCCAAGACGATGCAGAGCAAGCACCAGGTGAAGTACGGCTACGTCTTCCAGGGGGCCGACTACGAGGGCGCGACCTGCGACTTCGCCGAGTTCCTCGCCGACGCGGGGGGCACCGTCCTGAACTCGAGTGACACGAAGGCGGTGCTCGGCTCCCCGGCGGTCAAGGCGCTCACCTTCGAGCGCTCCCTGGTCAAGGACGGGATCAGCCCCTCGGGTGAGTCGACCTTCCAGGAGGCGCAGTCCCTCGCCGACTTCACCAACGGCAACGCCGCGTTCCTGCGTAACTGGGACTACGCGTACGCGTCGTCCAACGCGAAGGGATCCAAGATCATCGGCAAGGTCGGAGTCGCGCCGATGCCGACGTTCAGCGGGCAGTCCACGCCGGGGTACTCCAACATCGGCGGCTGGAACCTGTACATCAACCCGCACAGCAAGAACATCGCGGCCGACCTCACCTTCATCAAGTGGATGACGGGCAAGGAGGCGCAGACGATCCAGGCCACCAAGTTCTCGCAGATCCCGACGATCAACTCGGTCCGGACCGACAAGGCCGTGATCAAGGGCAACGCGAACCTGCTGGTGGTGCCGAAGACGCGCTTGGTCCCGCGGCCGGCCCAGACGCCGAACTACTCGCAGGTGAGCCAGGCGATCTACCAGGGCGTCAGCTCGGCCCTCGCCGGCCAGACGTCGCCGTCGGCGGCGGTGAGCAAGATGACCTCCTCGATCAACACCGCGCTCGGCGGAGGCGGCCTGTAGCCAACCACCCGTGCCGCCCGCGGGAGTGACCTTCTCCTCTCCACTTCCGCGGGTGGCCGGACGGGCGGCACCTATCCCTCTTCGTTCAAGGAGCAACTGACGCAATGGCGACCACCGTCACAGCCGTGCCGCCACGAGGCGGCCCGGCGGGCGCGTCCGAGGTTGTGGGACGCCCCGATGAACACCGCCGTCGAATGGCACGGCTGGGATGGATGTTCACCTCGCCCGCCCTGCTGTTCATCGGCCTGGTCACGCTGTTCCCGATCGGCTTCTCGGTCCTACTCAGCTTCGAGAACGTCAACGTCACCGCCAACGGCTTCTCGCTCAACGGACTGACCACCGCCAACTATTCGCTGGTGCTGGGGAACTCGACCTGGCACTACGCGCTCGGCTTCACCGTGGGCTACACGGTGGTCACCGTGCTGGTCGAGGTGATCCTCGGCACTCTGATGGCGCTGGTGCTCGAGCGCATGGTCAGGGGACGTGGTTGGATGATGGCGCTGCTGCTGATCCCCTGGTCACTGGTGACGGTGATCTCGGCGAAGTTGTGGGCGTACATCTACGATCCGACGTACGGGATCGCTGACGGACTCTTCCACGCCCTTGGTCTCGGCAGCCCGGTGATCCTGGGCAGCAACGCCTCGGCGATCATCGCCCTGATGGTGGCCGACGTATGGAAGACGACGCCGTTCGTGGCGATCATCGTCCTGGCCGGGCTCGTGATGCTCCCGGGGGAGATCTACGAAGCCGCAGAGGTCGACGGCGCCACCGGCTGGACCACCTTCTGGAAGATCACCTTCCCGCTGCTGCGGCCGACGATCGCGCTCGCCGTCCTGTTCCGCGTCCTGCAGGCGTTCGGCCTGTTCGACCTGCCGTTCGTGCTCACCCAGGGTGGGCCCGGGACCGCGACGACGTCGCTGGCGGTGCTCGGCTACAACGCGACCTTCAATGACTACAAGTACGGGCCCGGGGCGGCGGTCGCAACGACGACGGCGGTGCTCGTCGTGCTCGGGTGCCTCGCATTTCTCAAGGTGTTCAGAGCGCAGGTCGGAGAGGAGGATGGAGGATGAGAACGCGAAAGCGTCAGGGATGGCATCGGTACATCAACGGGGTCACCGTCGGCACAACCCTCACGGTCCTCTTCGTCACCCTGCCTCTGCTGTGGATGGTCTCCTCCAGCTTCAAAGGGCCGGCGGGCATCGGCTCCTCGAGCGTCTTCCCTCACAACGTGTCGACGATCAACTACACGTCGGCCTTCCAGCACAATGGCTTCGGTCACTACATCCTGAACTCGGTGATCGTCGCGGTCATCTCCACGATCCTGGTGCTGGCCCTCGGGACGATGGCCGGCTACGCGCTCGGTCGCCTGCCGATGCGGGCCAAGCTGCCGGTGATGGTGACGCTGCTGATGATCTCGGTCTTCCCGGCGATTGCCGTGATCGTGCCCCTGTTCCTGATCATGAAGCAGATCGGGTGGCTCAACAGCTACCAGGCGTTGATCGTGCCCTACACGGCGTTCAACCTTCCCTTCGCGACCTGGATCCTCCGTAACTACATGCTGGGGATCCCGAAGGAGATGGAGGAGACCGCCCGGATCGACGGCGCCGGCCCGATCACCACGCTCTGGAAGATCATCATCCCGCAGGCCAGGCCGGGACTGTTCACCGCCGGCATCTTCACCTTCACGGCATGCTGGACGGAGTTCCTCATGGCGATCTCGTTCAACAGCGACAACTCCTACCGGACGATTCCGGTCGGCATCGCTCTGTTCGGGTCGCAGTTCACGATCCCCTACGGGACGATCTTCGCCGCGAGTGCCGCCGCGGCGGTGCCGATCGCGGTCCTCGTGCTCGTGTTCCGCAAGTCGGTCGTGTCGGGCCTGACCGCCGGAGCGGTGAAGGGATGACGGTTACACATCATTACGTTCAGGGAGCGGGTGCAATCCGATGACGGCGATCGAGCTGGAGCAGGTGAAGAAGGTGTACCCGAACGGGTACGAGGCGGTCCACGGGCTGGACCTCGAGATCAACGAGGGTGAGTTGATGGTGCTCGTCGGGCCGTCGGGCTGTGGCAAGACCACGGTCCTGCGGATGATCGCCGGGCTGGAGGACATCAGCGCGGGAGAGTTGCGCTTCGGCGACAAGCTCGTGAACGACCTCGGGCCCAAGGAGCGGGACATCGCGATGGTGTTCCAGAACTACGCGCTCTACCCGCACATGACCGTCGGTCAGAACATCGGCTTCGCGCTCACCCAGCGCAAGGTGCCGAAGGACGAGATCGCCACCAAGGTTGCCGAGGCGGCCAAGATTCTCGGTCTCACCGAGTGGCTCGACCGTAAGCCGGCGCAGCTGTCTGGCGGCCAGCGCCAGCGTGTGGCGATGGGCCGCGCGATCGTCCGCAGCCCGTCCGTGTTCCTGATGGACGAGCCGTTGTCGAACCTGGACGCGAAGCTCAGAGTGCAGATGCGCGCCGAGGTCTCGACGATCCAGCGCACGGTCGGCGTGGCGACGGTGTACGTGACCCACGACCAGGTCGAGGCGATGACGATGGGCGATCGCGTGGCGGTGCTGCGTACGGGCGATCTGCTGCAGTGCGACACCCCGCAGGTGCTCTACGACCATCCCGAGAACCTGTTCGTGGCGGCGTTCATCGGCTCGCCGGCGATGAACCTGTTCGAGGCGACGCTCGGTGAGGGCGCGTCCGAGCTGAAGCTCGGCTCCCAGACGATCGCGTTGACGGGCGCAGTGCGTGAGGCGCATCCCGCGATCGCGGCGCATGCCGGCAAGAAGGTCATCGTCGGGATCAGGCCCGAGAGCCTCCCGGCTGCCAACGGCGGCGGGGCCGCGGCCACGATGGAGGCGGAGGTGAGCCTCGTGGAGGCGCTCGGCTCCGAGCTGCAGGTGCACTTCACGATTGACGCGCACCGCGTGGTCCCCCCGGAGGCGGCGACCGACCTGGCGCCCGAGGAGAGCGAGTTGAGTAACAGCGGCGCCGGTGTGGCCCGCGTCGGGCCGCACGTGCCCGCCAAGGTCGGCGAGCGGATGCGTTTCGCGATCGACGAGAGCGCGATGCACTTCTTCGACCCGGAGTCAGGGCTCGCGATCTGGAAGTGAGCGCCGGGTCACCCGCTCGGGTCGCGCTCGTCACGGGCGCGAGCCGCCGATGCGCGATCGGCGCCGCGATCGCCCGGCGGCTCGCCGCCGATGGGCTGCGCGTGCTCGTGCACTCCCACGAGCCGGCGGACGTCGAGATGTACGGCAGCGCGGACGCCGGCGGCGCGCAGGCCCTGATCGACGAGCTGACCGCCGCGGGCGGGACGGCCGCGCATGTGAGCGCGGATCTCGCCGACCCGGAGGCGCCCTCCAGGCTGGTCGCCGCGGCCCGTGATCGTTTTGGATCACTCGATGTGGTGGTGGCCAACCACGCGCGGAGCACCGAGATGGACCTGGAGCAGCTGACCGCTGCCGAGCTGGACCTGACGTACGCGGTCAACACCCGCGCGACGCTGCTGCTCGTGCGCGAGCTCGCCCTCGGCAGACCGGCCGGCCCGGGTGGACGCGTCGTGTTGTTCACCTCCGGTCAGTACCACGGGGCGATGTACGGTGAGCTGCCGTACATCGCCTCCAAGGGCGCCCTTCATCAGCTGACGCCGACGCTCGGGGCACAGCTGATCGGCCGGGGCATCACCGTCAACTGCATCGATCCCGGACCGACCGACACCGGCTACGCGGATCCAGAGCGCCACCGCGAGGTTGCCGAGGCGGCGCCCGCCGGACGCTGGGGCGAGCCGGCAGACGCGGCGCGGCTGGTCGCGTGGCTGGTGAGCGATGAGGCGTCGTGGATCTCGGGCCAGGTGATCGCCTCCGACGGCGGATGGTCGGTGCGCCCGCGGTGGGCACCACCAGAATGAGCTCATGCGGGTCACGCTCCATCCCCAGGCGCGCGAGGCGTTCGGCCTGCTGGGGTTGCCGTGGCACGAGTCGCTGGAGCACTGGGCCGACCCCCGGCTTGTCGCGCCGCGCGACGAGGGGCTGCACCGCCATGTCGTGCGCTTCGTCGAGGGCGGAGGGCGGTTGTGGGCGATCAAGGAGCTGCCGGAGCCGCTGGCCGATCGCGAATACCGGGTGCTCAGCCGGCTCGGCGAGCTCGGCATCTCGTGCGTGCCGGTGTACGGCGTCGTCGCCGAGCGGGCGCCGGGGGTCGAGGCGGCGCTCATCACGGGGTTCCTCGAGTACTCCTCCACCTACCGGGCGGTGTTCACCGGGCCGCGCGGCCCGCACTCGCGCGACCGGCTGATCGACGCGCTCGCGCAGCTGCTGGCGCGACTGCACCTCGCAGGCGTCTACTGGGGCGACTGCTCGCTGTCGAACACTCTGTTCCGTCTCGACGCGGGCCGGATCGCCGCCTATTTCCTCGACGCCGAGACCGCCGAGCAGCACACCTCGCTGTCCAGCGGACAGCGTGAGACCGACCTCGACTTGGCGATCGGGAACGTGCTCGGAGAGCTGCTCGATCTCCAGGCCGGCGGGCTGCTCGGGGAGGACGTCGACCCCTGGGAGGTGGTCGCGGCGCTCGAGGAGGGCTACCGCGTGCTGTGGGAGGAGCTCACCGCGGACTGGCTGTTCGGAGCCGCGGAAGCCCAGGATCGATTGCGCGAGCGGATGCAGCGGCTCAACGACCTCGGATTCGACGTCGACGAGCTGGAGCTGCTCGACGCGGGAGAGGGGCAGATGCGGCTGCGGGTGACCACGAAGATCTCCGAGCCCGGATATCACCGCCGGCTGCTCTACCAGCGCACGGGGCTCCTCACCGAGGAGAATCAGGCGCGGCGGCTGCTCAACGACATCGCCTCCTACCGGGCGTGGCTGGAGCAACAGGAGCGCCGGGAGATCCCTGAGGTGCTCGCCACCAACCGGTGGCTGTCGGAGATCTACGACCCGGTTGTCACGGCGATCCCGCCGGCGCTGCGCGACAAGCTCGCGCCGGCCGAGGTCTTCCACGAGGTGCTGGAGCACCGTTGGTATCTGTCGCGCGCCGCGCGCCGCGGCGTGAGCACCCCCGACGCGACCGCCGCGTACGTCGCCGAGATCCTGCCGTCGGTTCCCGACGATCTCACCTCCGGCGCCGGACCCGCTGAACCGGGCCCTGGATAGCCTCCTCGCCGGCTCCGATGACAGCGATCACGCTCACGTTCGACAACCTCGGCGAGGCGACCGCGCTCGAGCGGGGGACATGGAACGGTTCCACACCGCTCGGCGCCGATCCGTCGGTGACGGTGGCCCTGCCGCGGCTGCTCGACGAGCTCGACGAGCTCGGCCTGGCCGCAACGTTCTGCGTCGAGGCGATCAACTGCGGCCTGTACCCGGCCGCGGTCAGTGAGATCGCCGCTCGCGGCCATCAGCTGGCGATGCACGGCTGGCGCCACGAGACATGGTCCGAGCTCGACCCTGACCGCGAGCGCGAGTTGCTGGTCCGAAGTCGTGAGGCGTTCGCCGCGCTCGGCCTGACGCCGGTCGGGTTCCGCCCACCCGGCGGCGTGCCGGCGCGCGCAGACCCGGAGCTGCTCCCCGGGCACGGAATCACCTGGTGGTCGCCGGCCGCCGACGCCGAGCTGCGCGACGGCGAGCTCGAGACGGTCCCGTTCGACTGGGACCTCGTCGACGCGTACCTGCTCATGGAGAGCTTCGCCGAGCTCCGCGTCCGGCGCGGCGACCAGCGGGAACCGCTGCGCTCCCCGGCCGCGGGCGCGCGCCTGCGCGAGCGCGTCAGCTCCGGCGCAGGCCCGCTCGTGCTCGTGCTCCACCCATTCCTGATGCTCGATGAGATGTGGTGGGCGGAGGTCCGCGGACTGCTGGAGCTGGTGGCGGCGCTCACGTGAGCACCCTGGCCGGCGATCCGCACGCGGGCACGCGCTTTGTGCGCCTCGGCCCGGATCCCGCCGAAGCGCGGCTCACGACAATCCTCGTCCACGGCCGTGACCAGGACGACGCGGTGACGCGCGAGCTCGCGACCCGGCTCGATCTCTCCGATGTCGCCCATATACTGCCGGTCGCCGCCGAGCGCAGCTGGTATCCGGGGCGCTACTTCGATCCGCTGCAGACGCTCGAGCCGCACCTCGGGGGCGCGCTCGCCGCGCTCGACCGCGCGCTCGCCATCGCCGGCGTCCCCGACGATCGGCTCGTGCTGGCCGGCTTCTCCCAGGGAGCGTGCCTGGTCGCCGAGTACCTTGCTCGCGAGGGCCCGCGGCCGTTCCACGGTGCGGCGGTTCTCACCGGGAGCCTGCTCGGGGCGCCTGCGGAACGGGCCCAGCCGCGGATCTCGCCGGGTCTGCCGATGGTCTTCGCCTCCAGCCGCCACGACGACTGGATCCCGCTCGAGGACGCGCTCGACACGGCGGAGCGCTTCCGCCGCGCCGGGGCCGCGGTCGCGGTCGCCGAGCTCGACGACCGCGACCACCACATCAGCGACCGCGCCGTCGCCGAGCTTCGCGCGCTGCTCGTCTAAGCGGCCATCGTCTCCACGGTGTCAAGCTCCTCGAGCTGGTCGAGCTCCGCCCGCCGGTGCTCCCAATGCGGCGGGATGCACATGTGCGTGCCGAGCTCGTCCTCTGTCTCGTCGATGAAGAACCCGCGGTCGCCGGAGTGGCAGAGCTCCATGAGCAGGCCGCTCGGGGTGCGGCAGTACATCGAGAAGAAATAGCCGCGGTCCTTCTTCTCGGAGATGTCGGTGAACCCGAGCCCGACCAGCCAGTCCTTGATCGCCATCTGGTTGTCGTCGTCGATCGCGTCGAAGGCATGGTGATGGATCGTGCCCTCGCCGAAGTGCCAGGTCCCCTGCGCGCGCTCCGGCTCCTCGACGAGCTCGAGCATCCGCCCGTGGCTGGAGTCCGGCCCGAGCCGGTACTGGTGGTTGGGGCCTTCTGATCCGACGAGCTCGGCACGGACGCCCTGGCGCAGGAAGAAGTCCATCTCGCCGACCGCACGCACAGAGGTCGTCGTCCCGTACGCGCCGCGGATGCCGTGCTCGGCGGGCACCGGGCCGTGCTCGGGCGGCGTGCGGTCGTCCGCGGTGAGGTCGCCGACCAGCGCGTACGGGATCCCGCACGGATGCGCGAACAGCAGCCGCTCGCCGCCGAACAGCTCAGCTTGCTCGGCAGCGATGCCGTGCTCGGAGAGATGATCCGACCACCAGGCGATCGAGTTCGGGGGCACTGCGAGGTTGATCTGCTTGGCCTGATTGGTGCCACGCTCGCCCATCCACCCCGCCTGGCGGTACGGAAACGAGGTGAGCAGCGTCGAGACGTCGCCGACATCGTTGCCGTAGTAGAGGTGATAGATCGGGATCTCGCCGTCGAACAGGACCGTCTTCTTGACGCTCCGCAGACCCAGCACCCGAACGTGGAAGTCGTAGTCCTCCTGCGCCGGTCCGACACACATCGTGAGGTGATGCGTGCCGCCGATCGTTCCGGTCTCCGCCACCGTCTCCTCCTGGGGTCGTCTGTCGCCCGTCTGCCGCACACCGCACGCGAGCGCTGATGATGGAACAGTACGGGAGTGCGCCGTGCCCGCGCGCCCGACCCAGGAGACACCCCTATGCGCTTCGCTTCCGTCACCCACGAAGGTTCCCCATTGCTCGTCCGCGTTGAGGGCGACCATGCAACACCGCTCGCCGGCGCGACCGAGCTCGGACGGGACACGTCCGCCGAGTGGCTCGCCTCCGCGCAGCCCGCCGGCGATCCGATCCCGGTCTCGGCGCTGCACTTCCGCCCGATCGTGCCGCGCCCGGCGAAGGTGATCTGTATCGGCCTGAACTACGTCGCCCACATCCAGGAGACCCAGCGGCAGGAGTCCGACTACCCGGTGCTGTTCCCGAAGTTCGCCTCGAGCCTGGCGGGCGCCTTCGACGACCTCCCGCTGCCGCCCGAATGCGACTCGGTCGACTACGAAGGCGAGCTCGCCGTCGTGATCGGCACCGCCGGACGGCGCGTCCCGCGCGAGCGCGCGCTCGACCACGTCGCGGGGTTCACCGTCGCCAACGACGTGTCGATGCGCGAGTACCAGTACAAGACCCATCAGTGGATGCAGGGCAAGGCGTGGGACGCCGTCACCCCGGTCGGTCCGGAGCTGGTCAGCACCGACGAGGCCGGAGACGGGACGGGACTGACGCTGCGCACCACGCTCAACGGTGAGGTCGTCCAGGAGTCCTCCACCGACCTGATGATCTTCGACATCCCGACCCTGATCGCCACGATCACCGAGTTCACGGCGCTCGAGCCGGGCGACCTGATCCTCACCGGCACCCCCTCGGGGGTCGGAGCGCGGCGCGAGCCCCCACTGTTCCTCAAGGACGGCGACAACCTGAGCACCGAGATCGAGGGGATCGGCCGTCTCGAGAACCGGCTGGTCAGCGAGAGCTGACCAGCGCCGCGCCGGCGACGAGTGCCTCGAGCTTGGCGTAGGCGAGGTCGTGCGAGAGGTACTTCATCCCGCAATCGGGCGCGGCGACGATCTCCGTCGTGTGGGCGAGCGCCCGCTCGAGCCGCTCGGCGACGAGCTCGGGAGTCTCGGGCGCGTCGTCATCGAGTGCGATCACGCCGACGATCGCCGTGATGCCCGGGAGCTTGTCGAGCACCGCAAGGTCGACGCCGGACTGTGCCGACTCGATCGAGATCTGGTCGACTGGGACGTCGGCGAGCTCAGCCAGGAAGCTGTACGCGGGCGGGTGATCGGGCACGAACGCCGGATAGCCGAAGCAGAGGTGGATCGCCGTCGTGCCCGGCAGATCGTTGAGAGCGCGGGTCAGCGTCGGCACCGCCAGCCGGCGCGCCGTCTCGGCCCGCGCCTCCAGCCACGGCTCATCGAGCTGTACGACGTCGGCGCCGGCGGCCAGCAGGTCCTGGAGCTCATCGCGGACGACATCGGCGTAGGCGAGGGCCAGCTCGAGCTCGTCGCCGTAGTACTCGTCGACCGCCTGCTGGGACATCGTGAATGGCCCCGGGACCGTCACCTTCACCGGTCGCCTCGTGTGCGCGCGCAGGAAGCGGAGCTCGTCCACGTGGACCGGGTGCCGGCGCGCCAGGGGGCCGGTGACGCGCGGCACGGAGGCGGGGGTGCCCGCGCGCGAGATGATCGTGCCCGGGTTGTCATGGTCGATCCCCTCGAGCGCGCCCGCGAACTGGTTCGAGTAGCTCTCGCGCCGCATCTCCCCGTCCGTGATCACCGACAGGCCGGCCCGCTCCTGGTCGGCGATCGCGATCAGCACGGCGTCGTCCTGGGCCTCGGCCAGCCAGCGCGGGTCGACACGCCACAGCTCTCTCGCGCGCACGCGCGGCGGCAGACGCGAGCGCAGCGCGTCGCGATCGATGAGCCAGTCCGGCTGCGGATAGGAGCCGACAAGGCTGGTTGGGATCGCCGTCATCTTCCCTCGAATCTGGCAGATGGCCAGGCGCTGGTACAACACGGTCGATGCAACTGACCCGACTGCGTGAGCTCTCCGACGTGCCGGCGCTGACGATCGGTGCCGCGACGCTCAGCTACGCGGAGCTCGCCGGGATGTGTGGCGCTCTCGCCGCCCGCCTGGAGGGTCGGGGGCGGGTGGCCTTCTGGGCCGAGAACCGCCTGGAGTCCTGCGTTGCCGTGCTCGCCGCGATTGAATCGGGCGTGCAGGCGGTGGCACTCAACCCGAAGCTCGGATCCGCCGAGCTTGCGCACATCGTCTCGGACTCCGAGCCCGAGGCGCTGCTCGCGGGGCCGCCCGACGGCGGGGACGGCCCGCTGGCGGGGATCCCTCGGATCGACGTCGATGTCGCGGCGCGCGGGTCGCTCCCGGCTGCGCCTTCGGATCCGGAGGCGGTCGCGCTCATCATCTACACCTCGGGGACGACCGGCCCGCCCAAGGGCGTGCTGATGCCGCGCCGCGCGATCGCCTCCAACCTGGATGCGCTCGCGGACGCATGGGCATGGACGCAGGCCGATCGGCTCGTCCACGCGCTGCCGATCTTCCACGTCCACGGGCTCGTTCTCGGGCTGGTCGGGCCGCTGCGCCGCGGTGGGCACATCCGCCACCTCGGCCGCTTCTCCCCGGAGACGGTGGCCGCGGCGCTCGCCGAGGGCGACACGATGTTGTTCGGGGTGCCGACCATGTATCACCGGCTCGTCCAGTTCGCCGAGGAGGACGCGGACGCCGCCCGCGCGCTCGGCCGCGCGCGGCTGCTCGTCTCCGGCTCGGCCGGTCTGCCCGCGGCGACGTTCGAGCGGATCGCGCGGGCGACCGGGCAGCGTGTGGTCGAGCGCTACGGGCTCACCGAGACGATCATGAACACCGCGGTGCGCGCGGACGGCGAGCGCCGGCCGGGCGAGGTCGGCCGTCCGCTGGCCGGCGTCGAGGTCGTCGTGCGAGCGGACGAGACCGACGGAGCCGCCGAGGTCCCGGCCGACGGCGAGACGATCGGCGAGATCCACGTCCGTGGGCCAAACCTCTTCCTCGGCTACCTCAACCGCCCCGACGCGACCACGGAGGCGATCCGCGACGGATGGTTCGCCACCGGTGACCTGGCCACGCGGGCGGCGGACGGCTACCTGCGGATCGTCGGGCGCCGGTCGACCGATCTGATCAAGACCGGCGGCTACAAGGTCGGAGCGGGCGAGGTCGAGAGCGCGTTGCTCGAGCATGCCGCGGTGTCGGAGGTCGCGGTCACCGCCGCGCCCGACGAGGATCTCGGCGAGCGGATCGTCGCCTGGGTCGTCCCGGCCGACGAAGCCGCGCCGCCGAGCGAGCGAGAGCTCGCCGACCACGTCGCCGCGACGCTCGCCCCTCACAAGCGCCCACGCGAGGTGCGGTTCCTCGCCGAGCTGCCGCGCAACGCGATGGGCAAGGTCGTCAAGCAGCGCCTGGGCGCCTGAGCGTGGAGGCCGGGCGGGTCGAGGTCGACGCCCCCGCCGCGGGCGTCCATCGCATCCGGATCGTTCATCCGGACCACCGAGGCGCGCTGTCCGAGCAGGTTCTCGACGGGTTGATCGTCGCGCTCGGCGAGGCGCCGCCCGGCGCCCGCTGCCTGCTGCTCGCCTCCCGCGGCGAGGCGTTCAGCGCCGGCTACGACATCCGGGCACTCGGCGCGCCGATCGACGTGGAGTGCGCGGACCGGACGATCGCGCCGGACCGCGTCGACCTGTTCGACGCGCTGGAACGCCAGCCGCTGCCGGTGGTGGCCGCATTGAATGGACCCGCGTTCGGCGGCGGGCTCGAGCTGGCGCTCGCCTGCGACCTGCGGATCGCCGCGCAGTCGGCGACGCTCGGGGCGCCGGCCGGACGGCTCGGGCTGGTCTATTCGCCTGGCGGCCTGGAGCGCCTGGCGCGCGAGCTTCCGGCCGGAGTCATGGCCGAGCTGTTTCTCGCCGGCGCAACGGTGAGCGCCGAGCGGGCGTATGCGCTCGGTCTCCTCTGTGCCGTGGTTGCCGACGGCGAGCTGGAGGACGAATCGGTCGCCCTCGCCGCGAACGTGGCCTCGCTCGCTCCGGGGTCGGCGCGGGCGCACCGGGCCGCGTTACGGGCGCTGCGCGGGGCGGAGGTGAGGATGAGCGACTCGGCGCGCGGGCAGCTGCGGCGCGCACGGCTGGCGGGGCTGGCCTCGGCGGAGTTCGCGGAGGGGATCGAGGCGTTCCGGGAGCATCGCCCGCCCCGGTTTCCCGGGATCTGACGGCGGGCGGTCAGTGCCAGACCTCGCGCAGCCCCAGCATCTGCACGAGGTTGACGAACCGATAGCCGCGCGCCTTGAGGTCCGCGATGATCTGGGGGAGCGCCTGCAGCGTCTCCTCCCGCGGACCGCCGCCGAAGTGCATCTCCGTGATCCCGCCGTTCTGCGCCTCCTTGAGCACGGTGGCGACGATCGAGCCCGTTCCGGGTAATGCCCAGTCCCGCGGGTCGATGTCCCAGTCGACGGTGATCAGGCCGAGGCTGCGCGCCAGAGATTCGAGCGCCGGGCTGGTGGCGCCGTACGGCGGTCGCCACAGGCACGGGGTGAACCCGGTGGCGCGGCGGATCGCCTGGTTCGTCTGGTCGAGCTCGGTGGTCTGCTGGGCCGGCGAGAGCGTCGTCATGTCCGGATGCGTCCAGGTGTGATTGCCGATCATGTCCCCGTCGGCCAGCATCGCGCGCTCGACCGCTCCGGTCGGGTCAAACTCGCTGATCTGCTCGCCGATCTCGAAGAAGGTGCCGTTGACCCCGAGCTGCTTGAGCTCGTTGACGAAATCGATCGATGGAGGATCGGACCACGGGCCGTCGTCGAACGAAAGGGCGATCTCGCGCTGGTCCGTCGGGCCGTGGTAGACGAGTGAGGGCCCGGCGGGCAGGCAGCCGACGAGCTGCGGAGTGTGCATCGCGGCGAGCGGAGCGCGGTGCACCGGGAAGTCGACGGCGCACAGGCGCACGATCGTCCCGTTCGTGCGCGTGGCGGGGCAGCCACGGCCTCGCGCTTCGCTGCGCACCCGCCAGCGCACGGAGCGATAGGGGAGGCCGAGCGCGGTCGGCGTGAAGCTCGCGCTGATCGTCCGGCCCCGGTTGCTGCGGGTGACGGTGCCGGCGAGTGGCCGGGTCCCGCCGACCTCGGCTCCATGCCATGAGGTCCTCGTGAGTGTGAGCCGCGGACCGTGTCCCGATGCGCTCAGGCAGACGCTCTCCTCGACGTCGCGCGTACGAGGCGTCTCGAGCTCCAGGCACACGCCCCGCCGAGAGGACGCGAGTCCGCGCGGGGAGATGCCGTGAAGGAGGGTGACCGTCCAGTCGAGCGAGCGAGCGTTCTGCTGGAAGGTCGCCGACTGCACTCCGGCGAGGCCCACCGCGGCAGGGGCGCTGCGTCCGAGTGCCGGCGCTGCACAGGCCGCGACTGCGAGGATCGCGATGATCAGTGAACGGATTCGCACCGCCCGAGGAGCCTAATCGGTTCGCCGTTCGCCGTCTCGTCGCTGTGTCCCTCGATCGCGCTCACCGCCCAGGCGACGCCGCGCGCCGCGGTCCCGGCAGCGGTCCGCGGATCCCGGGGTGGGGGGAGGCGCATCACCTTGATTCCGGCGCGCCGCATTGACAGGATCGGCGCGAGCATCGGATTGGCGGCGATGGGGATGATCAGTACCCCGCCGGGCTTCTGGGCGGTGACCTGGTTGGCGACCGCGATCTGCGCCGACGCGGAGTGGTTGCGCGGGCGGGCGACCACGAGCGCGTGGTGGAGGAGGCGAGCCTCGGTGCGGGCGCCGCAGACAAGCTCCGCGTCGGCCCGGCGCGCGGCGGGGGAGGTGGGGAGCGCGGTCGGGATCAGGACGAGTTGGTGAGCGTTGACCGTGCCGTAACCCGAGCGGCCGCACGCGGTGAGTGCGAGGGCGAGTGCCGTCAGCGTGATGGCGGCGAGGGGGAGCGCGACGGCGGGGCGGGGGGAACGCGCGGGCACGGGGAACAGTGTGGTCGACCGAGGGCACAACGCCGCGCTGAGCGCACCGAGCCGCGCACATCCCTCGACAACGTTGTCTAAGGTTGGGCCACCCATGGCCGGGAGAGCACGATGAATACCGACGGGCGCGCGACGATGGTGGACGTCGCCGAGCGCGCCGGCGTGAGCCTGAAGACGGTGTCGCGTGCGATCAACGGTGAGCCGGGGGTGAGCGCCGCGACCGTCGACAAGGTGCTCGTCGCCGCCGCCGAGCTGCGCTACGCGCGCAACGACCTCGCCGCCAGCCTGCGGCAGGGGAGCCGTTCGGACACGATCGGCCTGGTCACCGAGGACGTCGCCAACCCGTTCTACTCCGCGATCGCCAAGGCGGTGGAGGACAGTGCGCGGGATCGCGGCTGCCTGCTGATCACCGCGTCAGCCGGTGAGGACGCCGAACGCGAGCGCGAGCTCGTGTCCGCGATGCTGCGCCGGCGCGTCGACGCGATCCTGATCGTGCCGGCCTCGCGTGACCACCGCTACCTGGAGGCCGATGGCCTGCTCGGCCGCGCCGTGTTCCTGGATCGCCCGCCCGCGCGGGTGCGCGCCGATGCGGTGCTGGTCGCCAACGCCTCGGGCGCGCAGCGCGCCGTCGAGCACCTGCTCGCCCACGGTCACCGCCGGGTCGCATTCCTCGGCGACGACCTGCGGGTGACGACCGCCCGCGAGCGTCTGGCCGGTTACCGGGCGGCGCTCTCCGCGGCCGGCCTCGTCGAGGACGAGGAGCTCATCTCGGTCGCCAACCACACCTCCGAGGCTGCGCGTGCGTCGCTCGCGAGCTTGCTCGCGCTTCCCGCCGCGCGCCGGCCGACGGCGCTGCTGGCCGGCAATAACCGCTGCACGATCGGGGCGCTCCAGGCGCTCGGCGGGCCACCGTCCGGCCGTCGCGGGATCGCGCTCGTCGGCTTCGACGACTTCGAGCTGGCTGACCTGCTCGGCGTCACCGTGGTGCGCACCGATCCCTCGCGCATCGGCCGGCTCGGTGCGGAGCTGGCATTCGCCCGGATGGATGGCGACACCCGCCGCCCGCAGCGGCTGGTGCTGGAGGCGGAGCTCGTCCCGCGCGGCAGCGGCGAGCTCCCGCCCGGCTGAGCGAGCAGGCCGTCGCCTACCCCTGGTTGAGCACGATCAGCCGGTCTCCCGTGTTCAGCTCCGGGTCGTTGTTCACCCCGAGCTCGACCTTCCCGTCGCGCGCGATCCCGAGGATGAGCGTGCCCGGAGTCGACCGCGCGGCGCTGAGCGTTCGCGCGCGGCCGCGCAGCTCGTCGTCGACGATCCTCTCCTCAAGCCGGTAGTCGCTGGCGCCGACCAGCGAGAGCAGGAGGTCGCCGGCCTCCGGCGTCTCCAGCGACTTCGCCACCGTGTGGCCGACGAGCTCGTCGGCGGAGAGGGTGTGGGTGACGCCGAGCTCGCCCAGCGCTCGGGCCACCCGCGAGGAGTCGGTGAGCGCGTAGCTGCGGATCTTGGGCGCGAGTGTGTGCAGGGTCACCGCGACGACCATCGTGTCCGCGTCCTGCTCGCAGGCGATCAGCGCGCGATCGGCATCGGCGGGCCTGCTGCGGGCGATCACCCGTTCGTCGGTCGGGTCGCCGGCGATGAAGGCGACGTCCTGCGGCGCGCCCGGAGGCCGCTGCGCCGCGACCAGTACGACCGCCGTGTCCCGGCGGCAGAGCTCCTCGAGCACCCGGGGCACGACCGCGTCAAGGCCGTAGATGACGGTGTAGGGCTTGTGGGGGAGATGCGTGTCCATGCCGAGGATCCTCCGGATGTTGCGGACGGCGGTGGCGCCGGCGAGCAGGCCGAACAGCGCGCCGACGATCGGGATCGTGGTGAGCATCACGAACGAGGCGATCACGTGCCCGATCGTGTTCTTGGGGAGCACGTCGCCGTAGCCGACCGTCGTCGCGGTGGTGATCGCCCAGTAGAGCGCCAGCCAGAACGAGTCGTGCTGGGTGACGGCGAACAGCGCGGCGCCGGCGAGCAGGATCGCGTTGCCGGTGGCGAACAGGGCCCAGAGCCGGCGGTGCGGCAGCGCCGCGAGCCGTCGCGAGAGCATGATGAAGAGGAGCATCGCGGGCGACCGGCGAACACCGTACGTGACCGTGGAGACGGCACGGCCTCCAGCTCGGGCCTCGCGCAGGCCCTGTAACGACCCCCCGCACGGGGGGTTTGGTCAAGATTGCGCTGCGTTCAGCGATATCCTGCGGCCTCGGATCGAGCGGCGGGCGGGAGCCGAGTCGCCGTCTGAAGGGCCGTCGCCGACGCCGTTGGCGGAATCGCGGCGACCGCCACATCCGCCCGATGAGGGGAGATCCGAATGCGCCTTCTCGTAGCCGAAGCGACCCGCCCGCTGGAGGGCGAGATCATGATCCCTCCGTCCAAGTACCACGCGCACCGCGCGCTGATGCTCGCGGCGCTCTCGCCGGGAGCGAGCACGATCTCCGCGCGCACCACGGCGCGTCACGTCAACTTCACCGTCTCGGCGCTGCGCGAGCTCGGCGTCGACATCCGCTCCAGCCGTGACAGCTGGACGGTCACCGGCAGCGAGGCCTTCTCGCCGGTCGGCGACGAGATCTCGGTCGGCAGCTCGGGCACGACCCTCTACTTCCTCGTCGGCCTGGCGGCGCTCAGCGACCGGCCGGTGACGATCACCGGGCAGCGCTACTTCCGCCGCCGGCCGATCGGCCCGCTGCTGCGGGCGCTGCAGCGCCTCGGCGTGCGGGTCGACTACGAGGGGCAGTCGCTGCCGGTCACCGTCCACCCCGGACGCCCGAAGGGCGGACGCGTCCGTATCGACGGCACGCTCTCGCAGTGGGTTTCCGGCCTGATCATGCTCGCGCCGTTCGCGCGCGAGACGACGACGATCGAGGTCACCGGCGAGCTCAACGAGCAGCCGTACCTGGAGCTGACCCTCGACATGATGCGCCAGTTCGGTCTCGAGGTGGCGGTCCGCGAGGACTGGCGAGAGTTCACGATCGAACCCGGCCAGACCCCGCGCGCGGGCGACATCGTGCTGCCGCCCGATATCGGCTCGGCCGTCTTCGGTCTCGCGGCGTGCGCGCTGCACCCCTCGAAGGTGACGTTCCGCAGCCCGGTGCCGATCCACGGCCATCCCGAGCGCTCGGTGCTCGACGAGCTCGTCGGCGTCGGGGTGCCGATGCGGTTCGCCGACGATGGCATGTCGATCTCGATCGAGCACGACGGGACGCCGCCGGTGTCCGGCAGGCTCGACTGCCGCGACATTCCGGACATGATCCCGATCCTCTCCACGCTGGCCAGCCGGGCACGGGGACGCACGGTGCTCTCGCACGTCGCGCACGCCCAGCTCAAGGAGTCCGACCGGGTCAACGCGATGCTCCAGCTGCGGCGGATGGGGGCGAGGGTCGAGTTCGACGGCAACGACCTGGAGTTCCAGGGCGTCGACCGCCTGCACGGGGCAGAGCTCTCCTCCTACAACGACCACCGGATCCTGATGGCGCTCACCGTCGCCGGATCCACCGCCTCCGGCATGACGGAGATCTCGTTCCCGCACGCCTACCGGATCTCCTATCCGGAGTTCGTCGACCACATGAACGCCCTCGGGATCCCGGCCGCGGTCACGCCGCGGGTCCCGACCGCGATTCCATCGTGACGAAGTCCGTGGCCGCCGCGCCGGGGCAGGCCGCGCCTGCTCGGGCCGACTGGTCGCTGCTGGATGACCTCGATCGCCGTGCCGAGCGCGACCCCGACGGGCGCGCCGTGGTCTGCGTCGATGTCGACGGGACCGACCACACGCTCACCTGGGCAGAGCTCGTGGCCGGCTCCAGGGCGGTCGCGACCGAGCTGCGGGCGCTGGGCGTGAGGGCCGGCGACCCGGTCGCCTACCAGCTGCCGAACCGTCTCGAGTTCCTCACGATCACGCTCGGGGCGCTGCGGATCGGGGCCGCATGCATGCCGCTGATGCCGATCTTCCGCGAGCGCGAGCTGGGCTTCATGCTGGCCGAGGCCCGGGCGCGGGTGCTCTACGTGCCCGACCGCTTCCGCGGCCGCGACCACGCGGCGCTCGCGGAGTCCCTGCGTCCGCGGCTGCCTCAGCTCGAGCACGTGATCGTGCTCGGCTCCGGTCGCGCCGCGGGCGCGGCCGACCCGGAGGAGCTCGACGGGCGCGCGGGCGCCCGCGCGCCCTCGGAGATCGCTCAGCTGCTGTTCACGAGCGGTTCCACCGGCGACCCGAAGGGCGTCCTGCACCGCCACGACGTGCTCACCCGTGCCGCCGACGCCCATGCCGCCCACTTCGGTCTGTCCGCCGACGATGTGATCTACATCCCGTCGCCCCTCGCCCACCAGACCGGCTTCCTCTACGGGATGTGGCTCGCGTTGCGCCTCGGCGCCACGCAGGTCGCGCAGGAGCACTGGGACGCCGAGCTGGGGATGCGCGCGATCGAGCGTCACGGCGTCACGTTCACGCAGGCGGCGACGCCGTTTCTCGCCGATCTCGTCAAGATCGCGGCCGAGCGCGCCCACGCTCCGGAGTGTCTGAGAATGTTCGTCGCCACCGGAGCCGCGATCCCTCGGGAGCTCGCCCACCAGGCGCGGACCGTGCTCGGCGCCGAGGTCGGCGGCGGCTTCGGGACGACGGAGTCGTGCATGGGCGCGGGCTTTGTGCCGGGCGCCGACGACGAGCGCGCGTGGACGAGCGACGGGCTCGCGCTGGCGAACGTACGGCTGCGAGTCGTCGACGGCGAGGGACGGCCAATGCCCCCGGGCGTCGAGGGCAACTTCGAGATCGAGACCGACACGCTGTTCGCCGGGTATCTCAATCGGCCGGAGGCGACCGCGGCGGCGCTCAGCCCCGACGGTTGGTATCGACCGGGCGACCTGGCGACGATCGACGAGGACGGCTACCTGCGGATCACCGGCCGGGTGCGCGACGTCATCAATCGCGGCGGCGAGAAGGTGCCGGTCGCCGAGATCGAGCAGCTGCTCTACCGGCATCCGGCGGTCGCCGAGGTGGCGATCGTCGCGATGCCCGACCCCCGGCTCGGCGAGCGCGCCTGTGCGTTCGTGGTCACCGCGGGTGAGGCGGGATCCGAGCCCCCGCTGAGCTTCGCGGAGATGCAGGCGCACCTCGACGCGCACCGCGTCGCCAAGACGTACTGGCCCGAGCGCCTGGAGCTCGTCTCCGAGCTTCCGCGCACGCCCTCGGGCAAGATCCAGAAGTTCGTGCTGCGCGAACGCGCGCGTGAGCTGGACCCCGACGTGCAGAGAAAGGCGACGACCGCTCCATGACCACCGCTTCCACCGCCCCGCCAAACGACGCCGAGCTCGCCGCGCTCACCGAGGAGATCCGGGAGTACGTCCGCGGGCCGGGCGAGGCGTGGGCGGAGCGGATCGAGCGCGAGCGCGCCGTCGCGCCGGAGCTCTGGCAGGAGCTGAATGACCTCGGGTACCTGCGGTTGGCGGCGCCCGTGGAGTACGGCGGGCGCGGCATACCGTTCACGCAGTACCTGCCGCTGCTCGAGCTGTTCTCGATGTCGCACGCCGCGCTGCGCATGATCGTCCACGTCTGCAACGGCGTGTGGCGCTCGATGGACTCCCATGCCTCGCCGGAGCAGCGCGAGCGGTTCGTGCTGCCGCAGATCTCGGGCGCGATCAAGATCGCCTTCACGCTCACCGAGCCGACCGCCGGCACCGGCGCGGACCTGCGGTGCAGCGTCACCCGCGAGGGCGACACCTACTACCTCTCGGGTGAGAAGCACATGATCACCTTCGGGACGATCTCGGACTACCTGCTGCTGTTCGCGCGGGCCGAGGGAACCACCGGCGCGGACGGGACCGTCGCGCTGATGGTGCCGCCGCACGGAGTGGGGATCACCGCCACCGTCATGCCCGAGACGATGGGTGTGCGCGGCTCTGACCACGGCGCGTTCGTGTTCGATCGCGCGCCGGTGCCCGTCGCCAACCGGCTGGGCGAGGAGGGGGAGGGCCTCGGCGTCGCGCTCTCCGGGTTCCTCACCCCGAGCCGGATCGCGGTCGCGATGACCTGCGTCGGCCTGGCCAAGCGGGCGCTCGAGCTGGCGGTCACGTACGCCACCACGCGTGAGACGTTCGGCAGGAAGATCGCCGAGCGCCAGGCGATCGCATTCTCGCTGGCCGAGGCGAAGACCGAGATCGAGGCCGCCCGCGCGCTCGTGATGCAGTCCGCGGCGCGCTGGGAGTCGGGCGAGGACGCCAATGCGGACTCGGCGATGGCCAAGCTGTTCGCGGTCTCGATGCTGGGCCGCGTCACCGACATCGCGCTCCAGGCGCACGGCGGCATCGGTTACTGGTCCTCGAGCCCGATCGAGCGGGTCTACCGCGACGCCCGCGCCCAGCGCTTCGAAGAGGGGACCAACGAGATCCAGAAGACGGTCATCGCGCGCTCCCTGCTGCGCCCCTGAGCATCTGAGAACGTCCGCTCCGTGACGCTCGATCACGTCTTCCGCGCGGGCGCAATCGGCCCGCTGGCGCTCGATCACCGGATCGTGATGGGCTCGATGCACCTCGGCCTGGAGCGGCTCGAGGACGACGGTCGCGCGCTCGCCGCCTTCTACGCCGAGCGTGCCCGCGGCGGCGCCGGGCTGATCGTCACCGGCGGCTCGGCGGTGAGCCGTGTCGGCGCCGCCGGGCGGGGCTATTCGTTCGTCAACGACGACTCTGATCGCTCGCGGCTGGAGCGCGTCGCCGACGCGGTCCATGAGGCGGGCGGCCGGGTGCTGCTGCAACTGTTCCACGCGGGTCGGTACGCGATCCCCCAGGCGTTCGGGTTGCAGCCGGTGGCGCCGTCGCCGGTCTACGCGTCGCTCGTGCGCGCCGAGCCCCGCGAGCTCACCGGCGCGGAGGTGCTCCAGACGATCGAGGACTTCGCCTCCGGCGCGGCGCGAGCCCGGGAGCTCGGGTTCGACGGCGTGGAGATCATGGGCTCGGAGGGCTACCTGCTCAATCAGTTCACCGCGCCGCTCACCAACCACCGCGACGACGAATGGGGCGGGGACCGCGAGCGCCGGCTCGCGTTCCCGCTCGCGGTCACCGAGGCGGTCAGGGCCGCGATCGGCGGCGATCGCGCTGTCGTGTACCGGATCTCGGCCGCTGACCTGGTCGAGGGTGGGACCCCGCCGCAGGACGTCGCCGAGCTCGCGGCGCGGCTCGCCGATCGTGATCCCGACCGCCCGGCGGTGGGCAGCGCGCGCGGCATAGACGCTCTGAACGTCGGGGTCGGTTGGCACGAGGCGCGCGTGCCGACCGTGCAGCAGGCCGTGCCCGAGGGAGCCTGGGCACCGTGGGCGCGGGATCTGCGGCGGGTCGCCACCGTGCCGGTGATCGCCTCGAACCGCGTGAACACCCTGAAGCGCGCGGAGGAGTTGCTCGCCTCCCGGGCCGCCGACTTCGTCTCCCTGGCCCGCCCGTTCCTCGCCGATCCGCTGATCGTCGCCAAGGCGGGTGGGACAGGCGCAGTGAACGTGTGCATCGCCTGCGACCAGGCGTGCATCGACCGCTCGCTGTTCGACCGGCGCGTCTCGTGTCTCGTCAATCCCCGCGCCGGCTTCGAGCTGGAGCTGGGGCCGGGCCCCGATCCCGACCTGGGCGGCCGGCGGGTCGTCGTCGTCGGCGGCGGGCCGGCCGGGATGGAGGCCTCTCGCTCGCTCGCTGAGAGCGGAGCAGAGGTCACCGTCTACGAGGCCGGCTCCCGGCTCGGAGGCCAGTTCCGGATGGCCTGCCGGATTCCCGGCAAGCGCGACTACGAGCGGACGATCGAGTACTTCGAGTCCGAGCTGGCGCGGCTCGGGGTCGAAGTCGAGCTGGAGACCCTGCCCTCGCTCGAGACGCTGCGCGGCGCCGACGCGGTGATCCTCGCCTGCGGCGTCACCCCGCGGATCGCCGAGATCCCCGGGGCGGACCTGCCTCACGTCCGCACCTACGCCGAGTTGCTCGATCCGGACGCTGACGCGGTCGAGCTGAGCGAGGGCGCCGCAGTCGCGATCATCGGCGCCGGCGGGATCGGGGTCGACGTCGCCCACCTGCTCAGCCACGCCGGCGACAGTGACCCACTCGAGCGGTTCTACGCCGAATACGGCTTACGGGGAGACGGCATCCCCACCGCCGCGTTCGCCTCCCCGCGCCCGGTCACGCTGATGCGCCGCGGAGCCGGGCGGGTGGGAGAGTCGATCGGGCCGACGAGCCGCTGGGTGACCGTCGGCGCATTGCGGCGCGCGGGGGTCGAGATGCTCACGGAGGTCTCCTACGAACGGATCGAGCCCGGCCGCGTCCACATCCGCGACGCGAGCGGCGCGGCGAGAGAAATCGCCGCCGAGGCGGTGATCGTATGCGCGGGCCAGGAGCCCGACCGCGGCCTCGCCGACCGCCTGGCGGCGCTGGGCGTCCCGCATGCGGTGATCGGCGGGGCGGCCAGGGCCGCCGAGCTCGACGCAGAGCGCGCCTTCCGCGACGGGGCGCAGACGCCCGCGCGAATCGCCGCCGTGCTGAACGCACGCTGAACCAAGCCGCCGACCTGGCCCTGATAGGTTCGCGCCGTGCCCGCGACCCGCTGGGGCCTCACCGTCCCGTTCACCGGCGTTCCGCTCGCCGATCATTTCGACCTCTACCGCCGCGCCGAGGCGCTCGGCTACGACGACCTGTGGTCGGGGGAGACGCCGAACGGGCCCGACGGCTTCACCACGCTCTCGATGGCGATCGCGGTCACCGAGCGGATGCGACTGGCGACGGGCATCGTCAATCCGTTCACGCGTGGTCCCGCGGTGCTCGCCCAGACGGCCGCGACGATTCAGGAGGCGAGCGGCGGCCGCTTCGTCCTCGGGCTCGGCGCCTCCTCGAACGTGATCGTGGACCGCTTCAACGGCCTGGAGTTCGCACGGCCGCTCTCGAAGGTGCGCGAGGCGGTGCAGCGGCTGCGTCCCGTGCTCAGCGTCCCCGCCGAGAAGGGGTACGGCGGCCTGCGGCTGGAGCGCCCGGTGACGACCCCGGTGCCGATCGTCCTGGCAGCGCTGCGCGAGAAGATGCTCGGCCTCGCCGGTGAGCTCGCCGACGGCGCGTTCACCAACTTCCTGCCGCTCTCAGGCCTGCCGCAGGTGAGAGCCGCTCACCGGGCCGGCGAGGTGGCGGGTGGACGGGCCGAGGGGTCCACCGAGCTCGCCTGCCGCTTCTTCATCATCCCCGGCGATCCGTCCGGCGGCGCCGCGCTCGCGCGCGGGATGTTCTCCGCCTACGGGAGTGTGCCGGTCTACGCGGCGTTCTTCCGATCGCTCGGCTGGGCCGAGCGGCTCGACCCGATGGTCGCGGCCTACGAGGCCGGCGATCGCAAGCGCGCGATGGAGCTCGCCCCCGAGGAGCTGATCCGCGAGATCTACCTGTTCGGTCATGTGGGGGCGATCCGCGAACGGCTGCAGGCGTTCGTCGAGGGCGGGATCACGACACCCGTGCTCACCCCGATCTGCCCGCCGGAGCAGATCGGCGAGGTGATGGAGGCGCTCGCGCCCTGAGTCTGATTCAGTCCGGGGCTTGAGGCGCGCGCGGCAACAGGCGGCGCCCGAGGTCGTGCGAGAGCTGTCGAGGTTCTTCTGTGTCAGCAGGCCTCTGCCAGGACCGCCGCGAGGCGTGCCAGCGCCGTCGTGTACCCGTGCTCGGGTGGCGTGCCGTAGCCGATCACGAGCGCCGGTGAGCCGGTCGGCGGCCCGTCGGTGAACGACTCCAATCCGGATACCGCGAGCCCGCGGGTGGCGGCGTGCTCGATCACCTCGGTCTCGGAGCTGCCCGGCGGCAGCTCCAGCAGTGCGTGCAGTCCGGCCGCGATCCCCTGGACGCGCACCGCCGGCGCCTCCCGCGCGATCGTCGAGCGCAGGCGATCGCGTCGGCGGCGATAGACGAGTCGCGCACGGCGGACGTGGCGGTCATAGGCGCCGGAGCGGATCAGGTCGGCGAGCGCCAGCTGCGCGACCGCGTCCGGGCCTCCGCGGAGCAGCTCCTGGATCTGGAGCACGTGCGGGTGCAGGTCGTCGGGCAGGACGAGCCACGCGATCCGCAGTCCGGGCGCGAGGCTCTTGGATGCCGTCCCGGCGTACACGACGCGGTCGGGAGCGAGAGCCTGCATCGCTCCGACGGGCTGGCGGTCGTAACGGAACTCGCCGTCGTAGTCATCCTCCACGATCGTCCGTCCGCGATCCGAGGCCCAGTCGATCGCGGCGCCGCGGCGTGACGGATCGAGCGCGACGCCGAACGGGAACTGATGTGCCGGGGTGAGCAGAACCGCATCCCCGTCGACATCGGCGAGCCGATCCGTGCGTGCGCCGTGCGCGTCGACGTCCAGCGGGCGGGTCGCCAGCCCCTGCCGCATGGCGATCTGCCGGTGGGTCTCGAGCCCATGGCGCTCGGTGAGGAGCGTCCGCGCGCCGCGCGCCGCGAGCGCCTCGCAGGTGAGCGAGAGCGCCTGGGCGAATCCGCCGCACACGACGATCCGCTCGGCGTCGGCGATGACCCCGCGGGCACGGGCGAGATATTCCGCGAGCGCGGCGCGAAGCTCCGGACGGCCCTGCGAGAACGGATAGCCGAATGCGTCGGGCGGGGCACCGGCGAGCGCCCGTCGCGTCGCCGACACCCATGCCGCTCGCGGGAACGAGGTGAGGTCAGGCGACCCGGGGCGCAGGTCGTGTCGTGGCTCGGCGATGGCCTGCTCGGCCCCCGCGGCGGGCGACCTTCCCCGGGAGCGCGCGCCTGCCCCGGCCCGAGGTCGCCCGGCGACCCGCGTCCCGGAGCCCTGCCGCGCCACCAGCCAGCCCTCGGCGACGAGCTGGGAGTAGGCCTCGGCGACCGTGTTGCGGGCCAGTCCGAGATCGACCGCCAGGGCACGGCTCGACGGAAGCCGTGTCCCCGCAGCCAGGCGGCCGTCGCGAACCGCGTCCCGCAGCGCCTCCTCCAGGCCGGCGCGCACGCGCGACCCCAACGGTCGGAGGTGCAGGTCAACTCCGGCAATGGCCCAACGGTCTGCCATCGAATTGGACCTTACACGTGGGCCGCCCGCGACGTACGGTGGTGACTATGACCACCACCGACACACTGCACACCACTGAGGACCCCGCCGTCCCGCGGCTCGACTTCGACGCCCACGCCGCGGGTTTCTCCCGGGCGATCTCGCACCTGCACAACGCCGCGGTCAAGGAGCTCGACGCGGCCGACATCGACCCCAAGCTCCGGGAGCTCGTGTGCCTGCGCGCCTCGCAGCTGAACGGGTGCGCCTACTGCATCGACATGCACTCCAAGGACGCTCGCGCGATCGGCGAGACCGAGCAGCGGCTCTATGCCCTCCCGGCGTGGCGCGAGACGGGGTTCTTCAACGTGCGTGAACGGGCGGCGCTCGCATTCTGCGAGGCGGTCGTCCGGATGAGCGACACCCACGTCCCGCGGGAGGCGTTCGACGAAGTCGCGTCGGTGTTGGGCGAGAACGAGATCGCAGCCCTTCTCTCCCTGATCGTCTCGATCAACGCCTGGAACACGGTGGGCGTGAGCACCCACACCTGGGAGCCCGGTACCTACGAGGGCTAATGCCCTAGGCGGCCTTGGAGGTGACGAGCTTCGTCTCGGGCGAGATGTAGGTCCCGTGGTTCTCGCCGTGACAGATCTTCGTGATCGCGTCCGGCTCCTCGAAGTCGAACACGTGGAGGGGCAGGCCGTGGTCGCGCGCGAGCACGATCGCGGTCTGGTCCATCACCCGCAGGTCACGCTCGAGCACGTCGTTGTAGCCGAGGGAGTCGTAGCGCATCGCGTTCGGATTGGTCCGGGGGTCGGAGTCGTAGATCCCATCGACCCCGTGCTTGGCAAGCAGGATCGCCTCCGCGCGCGTCTCGATCGCGCGCTGGACCGAGGCGTAATCGGTCGTCACGTAGGGCTGGCCGATGCCGGCGGCGAGCAGCACCAGGTGCTCGCGCTCGAGGTGTGAGATCGCGCGCAGGCGGATGAACGGCTCGGCGACCGACTGGATCGGCACCGCCGTCATCAACCGCACGTCGTCCAGGCCGCGGTGCTTCAGAACCCCTCGCATCAGGATCCCGTTCATCACGGTGCCGAGCATCCCGATGTTGTCGGCCTCGGCACGCTCGATCGACCAATCATCGGCGACGTTGCCGCGGAAGAAGTTCCCACCGCCCACCACGACCGCCTGCTGAATGCCGAGCACGCGCGCGGCGATCAGCTGGTCCGCGACGTACCCGAGCGCGTGGTTGTCAAGGCCGAAATCGGCAGCGCCCGCAAAGGCGCGCCCACTCAACTTGACGACGACCCGTCGATAGCGCAGATGCGGCACGGACCGCAAGGCTACCGGGACCGGCCGCGGGTGGCGCTGCGGCTCCGGCGAGCGCGCGGCGCTGTTCCCGGATTCGCTGAGATCGGACCGTTGTCTCGTTCCTGGGTGAGTTCTCATCAACCGCGGCGCCGAGCGGGTATCCGTCCGCTGCGGCCAGGACAAATCCACCACGGGAGGCACCACTATGCCGAAGTACCTCCGCGCCCCGGCGCTGCTCGCGGCGATGCTCGCGTTCGCGGCCGGCCCGGCGATGGCGCGCACCCCAAACGCACGCCGGGCGTCCCACATGCATCACGCAGCCGGCGGGGGGTCGCGGCTGCCGATCAAGGCGATCGAGCGCACCCTGCAGGTCAAGGGATCGATGATCAACGGCGTCCTCTCGATCGGCGTCGATCGCAATGACATCACCGGAGTGACCCTCGGCGGAGTGCCGATTCTGCCGTCGTTCCAGATCAACGGGGATTTCGACTTCCAGGCACTTGGCAAGGGCAAGGTGCTGATGAACGGCGATTTCCCGTTCAAGACGACCGAGATCAACGGGGCGATCGACGCGATGCTCGCCCACGGCATCCACGTCGAGGCGCTGCACCAGCACATGTATGACTTCTCGCCGCAGGTCTACTTCATGCACATGAAGGCAGTCGGCGACCCGATCCAGATCGCGGCGGGTCTGCACGCGATGATGCAGGCCACCTCGGTGCCGCTGCCCCAGGCACCTCCCGCGAATCCCACCACACCGCTGAAGCCCAACCGTCTGAAGCGCATCCTTCACGGTTACGACGCAGAGGTCGGCAGCAACGGTGTGGTGACCGTGTACATCGCCCGGCGAAATCCGGTCACCATCGACGGCATCCACACCAACCCGGCGACCAACATCGCCGCCAACGTGAGCTTCGAGCCGCTCAACAGCGCCGCCACGCAGGTCGCGGTGGTCCCGGATTTCGCGATGACCAACCACGAGATCAACCCGGTGTTCACGGTCATGCGCGCGCAGGGCTGGGACATCGGCTGCCTGTACAACCAGGAGACCGGCGAGCACCCGCAGCTCTACTTCTCCCACCAGTTCAAGGTGGGTGACCCCTACGTCCTGGCTCAAGAGGTTCGCAACGGCCTGAACCAGACCAACTCGCACTGACCGAGGACCGCGTGGAGCCCGGCGGCGGCAGGCGCCGTCGCCGGGCCGCACGGCTCTGAGAGTGCTCTCATCGGGTCGATCCCAGCGCTGAGAGGGGGTACCGGGCGAGGATGACGACATCCACTCGCTCCACCTCTCAGACGGGGGCGCCGGCACCAGACGAGATGCCCGTCGCCGTCCGGCATGCCTACGACTACGACCCCCCAGCACGGCGGCTGCCCACCCCGTCGGCGGGCTGGACGGGAACCGTGTTCCGGCTCGCATTCGGGATCATCTGGGCGATCGACGCCGCGCTGAAGTGGCTGCCCGGATTCCGCAACACGTTCATCAGCAGCCTCAAGACGGCGGCCCAGGGCCAGCCGGCGTTCCTGCACGGCTGGTTCCACTTCTGGATCACCGTCCAGTCCTCCGCGCCGCTGCTGTTCGCGACCCTCACCGGCCTCGCGGAGAGCGCGCTCGCGCTCGTGCTCCTGCTCGGCGTCGCGCGGCGGGTCGGGTACACCGTCGGCGCCGTCTACGCGCTGTTCGTGTGGGCGGTGGGGGAGGGGTTTGGCGGCCCTTACACCGCCGGCGCGACCGACATCGGCACCGGGATCGTCTACACGATGTTGTTCGTCGCACTGCTCGTGTTCGCTCCGCCCGCCCGGCGGGAGCGGTTCAGCCTCGACAAGGTGCTCGAGCGCCGCTTTACCTGGTGGCGCTACCTCGCCGAGCCCCACCGCATCGATCGCCACCCCGAGGGTCCGCGCGTCGAGCCGGTCGTGATCGACCCGGTGGCGTAGCGCTCGCCCACCGGCGCCGTGCGTCCCGTGGGTAGTGTCTGCGCCCAGAGACGTGGACGCGCGGCGCTGGTACTCGGAGCAGCCCAACGTCACCGGCCGCGGAATCGTGGCCGGTTACTCCGCCCGTTTCTGGACGATGATCGTCGCGCTCGGCGCGCTCACCGGCCTCGGCGCCGCCGGTCTGCTCAAGCTGCTGCGGCTCGTCTCGCACCTCGCCTACGGCTACCACCATGGCAGCTTCCTGCACGGCGTCGAGCACGCGCCCAAGTGGCGGGCGTTCGCCGCGCTCGCGGTCGCATCGCTGATCGTGGCGGGCGGGGTCGCGATGCTCGGGCGCCTCGGGAGCAGCGGCGGCGGAACCGACGTCTCCGATGGCTTGTGGTTGCGCGGGGCGCGGCTCGACTTCCGGGCGAGCGTCGGGCGCGCGCTGCTCTCGATCGTGACGGTCGGTCTCGGAAGCTCGCTTGGCCGCGAGGGCGCGCCCCAGACGCTCGGCGCCGCGCTGGCGACGAAGTTCGCCGAGTGGGCGGAGGTCCCGAGGTGGCAGCGGCGGTTGCTCGTCGCCTGTGGCGCGGGAGCGGGGTTCGCCGCCGTCTACAACGTGCCGCTCGGCGGGGCGGTGTTCGCGGTCGAGGTGCTGCTCGGCTCCCTGGCGCTGCCCCTCGTACTGCCGGCGCTGGCCACGTCCGTGGTGGCCACCGGGGTCGCGTGGCTGTTCCTGGGAACGGGGCCGTCCTACTCGCTGCCGCACTACCCATTGCATCCGTCGCAGATGATCTGGGCGGCGCTCGCCGGGCCTGTGATCGGCGTCGTCGCGGTCGTGTGGGTGCGGCTGATCCGCCGTGCCGCTCGGATGCGCCCGACAGGCCCGGGGCGCTACGTCGCGCCGGCTGCGGCGTTCATGGCGCTCGCCGGTCTCTCGCTGCACTACCCGCAGCTGCTCGGCAACGGCAAGGGGATCGTCCAGCTCGGCGCGGTCGGCGGTCTTTCGCTCGGGCTCATGGCGGTGCTGTTCGTGCTCAAACCGCTCGTCACCGCCGCGTGCCTCGGCTCAGGCGCGCCCGGAGGGCTGTTCACGCCCACGCTCACCATCGGCGTGCTGCTCGCAGGAATCCTGGGGACGGCCTGGGGGCACGTGTGGTCGGGGGCGAGCCTCGGCAGCTACGCGGTGATCGGCGGCGGCGCGTTTCTCGCCGCCTCGATGCAGGGTCCCCTGTCGGGCGTCGTGCTCGTGCTCGAGCTGACCCGCAACTTCGACACGTTGATGGCGCCCACGCTGCTCGCGGTCACCGAAGCGACCGTGATCGCACGCCGGCTCGGAGCGCCCTCGATCTACTCGGCGCGGCTGCGGCCCGTGCCCGACCGTCCTGGGGCCAGCGCGCTCGCGCAGGAGGCGCTGGCCACGCTCGACCGGCCGGACGTGATCCCCGACGAGGAGCTCGATACGCGGGGAGAGGTCTCGGTCGACCCGGGCGAGGCGGCCGCCGGGGATCTCGGCGGAGCTAGCGGTTCGCCAGACGAGACCCGGTCAGACGGTCGAACAGAACCGCCAGCCGGGGAGCGAAGGAGGGCGCGACGCGCACGAGGAGATCGATGAGGACGGCGTCGTTGCCGACCCGGATCCGCGGCCGGTCGCGCTCGACCCCGTCGACGATGATCGTCGCCGCCCGCTCCGGGGACAGCTTCAGTAGCTTCTCGTTGTAGAGCCGCTCGCGGGCGCGGTCCTCGTCGGTGACCTCGATGCCGAGCTCACCGGCGATCCGGACGCTGCTGGAGGCGATCTGGGTCTTGACGCCGCCCGGGTGCACCACGCTCACCCCGACCCGGTGCCCGGCGGCGAGCATCTCGGCCCGCAGCGTCTCGGTGAAGCCCCGGACGCCGAACTTGGTCGTCACGTACGCGCCGAGCTTCGGCTGCGCGAAATATCCGTTCAGGCTCGAGACGTTGATCACGTGCCCGTCGCCCGATGCGATCAGATGCGGCAGGAAGGCCTTCGTGCCGTGGATGACGCCCCACAGGTTGACGCCGATCACCCGCTCGAGCTCGGGATAACCGGAGTCGAGCACGCTGTGGCCCGACGCGATCCCCGCGTTGTTGTAGATCTGGTGCACGACGCCGAACCGCGTGAGCACGGCATCCGCCCACGCCTCGACCGCCCCTCGATCGCTCACATCGAGCCCGTGGAGCTGCGTCACCGTGCTGCCGGGTCGCAGCTGTCGCTCGGTCTCGGCAAGCCCAGCCTCGTCGACATCGGCCAGCGCCAGTCCACGTGCTCCGCGCCGCCCGAGTTCGAGCGCCACCGCCCGTCCGATCCCGGATCCGGCTCCCGTCACCGCACAGACCTTCCCGGCGATCGCGCTCATGGAACGCCAGCGTACCAGGAGCGATAGGGGCGGTGTGGGGAACCTGACTGGGGCTGAGCGCCAAGAACCTTCCCCACAGGTCCCGCTTTCCCGCCGCCCTCAGCTCGGGCGCCCACCACCGCCCCCCGCCCACCAACCCCTCAACGACAAACGCCGGCCGCGCCCGAAGGCACGACCGGCGTTTGAATCACATCCAGATCCGGACGAGGGAGGGTTACGCCGCCCGGCGCAGATCCTCGAGGCTCGCGCTCTTGGCGAGGCGGCTCAGGCCCTGCTGCTCAAGCTCACGGGCCTTGCTCAGCGGAATGCCGAGCTCGATCCCGGTCTGACGGAGGTTCAGGGGCTCCGCGCCGGCCAGGCCGAACCGAAGCCGGATCACATTGCGCTCGGCCTCCGGCAGCTGCGCAACGGCGCCGCCGATCAGCTCCTGGCGCTCACGCTCCTCGACCTCTTCGGTCGGCTCGGGCCGCTCCGAGGCGAGCAGGTCGCCGAAGGCGGTCTCGCCGTCCTCGCCGACCGGCTGGTCCAGAGAGGTCAGCCCGCGGGTCAGCTCACGCAGCTCCGCGACCTCATCGACGTCGATCTTGGCCTCGGCCGCGATCTCCTCGTCGGTGGGCTCCCGGCCGAGCTTGGTCGACAGCTCGGACTCGACCTTGCGGACCTTCGTCTGGCGCTGGGCGACATGCACCGGCAGCCGGATCGTCCGGCCGTGGTTCTGCAGGCCACGCTGCAGCGCCTGGCGGATCCACAGGGTTCCGTAGGTGGAGAACTTGAAGCCGCGTCGCCAGTCGAACTTCTCGACCGCGCGGATCAGGCCCAGCATGCCCTCCTGGACCAGGTCCTCCATCGGGAGGCCATGGCCCTGGTAGCGCCGCGCCTGCGAGACGACCAGACGGAGGTTGGAGTTGATCATCCGCTCCTTGGCCTCCAGGTCGCCGCGCTCGATGCGCTGGGCGAGCTCGACCTCCTCCTCAGCGGTCAGCAGCGCGTGGGCACGCGCCGCCCGCAGGAAGAGATCCAGCGAATTCTCAGTCATGGAGCCGGTGGCTCCAGGCGTCAGCCGCGGGTCAGCGGCCGTCGCGCGCCGTTCAGCGGTGCGAGCGGCGGGGCGGCGGCGAGTCTGACGGCGAGCCGACGGCGCTGAGCTCGCAGCACCGTGCTCGCCGCGCGCCCGCGGCCGCTTGGCGTCATCGAGATGGTCGTGCGCCGTGGGGGCGCCGCGTCCATCATTGTCAGAAGTTTTCAAGACTGTCTCCGTGTCACGCATGGGTTTGCTCCGCCAGTAACGGTACCAGATTGTTCGACGGATGTCGAACTTCTCTTACGGAGCACTTCACTCCGCCGGTCCGGGCCTCCGTGCCTGGGAATTCGTACTTCGGTGGTTGCCACCAATGGCCTTCATCAAACACGACGGGCGTCAATTCCGACCCGTGTGTGATGAATTGCGGCTCCAACCGTACAGATGGCTACCGATTCGGCGTATGTGCGACGTGTTAGGCTCGGTCGGCTCCGCCCTCTCCGAACATCTCCAGGGCGAGCTCGAGGAAGGCAGCGGTCGCCGGCGACTGGCGTCGGCCGGCGCGCCAGGCGAGCGTGATGTCGCGCCGCAACACCGGGTCGACGATCGGCGCGGCGACGATCTCGTCGTTGGGGACCATCGCGTCGGAGCGGGGGAGGATCGCGACGCCGAGCCCGCGTGAGACGAGCGCTCGGATGCGCTGGGCCTCGTTTGACTCGAGCGTCACCCGCGGCTCGAACTGCGCGTCACGGCCCGCGGAGAACAGCAGCTCTCGCAGGCGCGCGCCCTGCCGGAAGCTGATGAAGTGCTCCTGGGCGAGCTCGGCCATGCGCACCCGCGCGCGCCCGGCGAGCGCGTGATCGCGCGGGAGCAGGACCATCAGCTCCTCGGAGATCAGCTGGTGGAAGGCGAGCTCGTGGGACTCCACCCGCTCGGTCACCGACAGGAATGCCAGGTCGAGCTCGTCGGCGCGCAGCAGCGCCGCACATTCCTCGCTGGCCTGCTCGCGCACGGTGAGAGCAACCCCGGGATGCGCCTCGTGGAAGACGGCAAGCGCGAGCGACAGGTCAATCGGGCCCATCGTGTGGATCGCCCCGATCGTCACGTGACCGACATCGACGCCGCGCAGCGCCTCAAGCTCCTCGCGGGCGATCTCGAGCTCGGCGAGGATCCGCCGCGCCCGCACCGCGAGCAGTTCGCCGGCCTCGGTGAGAGCCACCTTCCGCGTCGTGCGCTCAACGAGCCCGACTCCGACCTCCTCCTCCAACCGCCGGATCTGCTGCGAGAGCGCCGGTTGCGCGATGTGCTCGGCGGCGGCGGCCCGCGTGAAGTTGAGTTCCTCCGCCAGTGCGACGAGGTAGCGCAGCTGTCGTAGATCCATGCCGTCAGCTTATAGATCTCCGCGAATACTCGTCTTGGACTTCTGAAGGCGCCGTGTCATCATGATCGGCGTAGTACCTCTCCTCCCTCGAGCGCGCCCCGAGTCCGGCCTCATATCCCGCCGGTACCGGGGCGCTCTCATTAAGCCCCGGTCCAATCACAATCCGTAGTTCTCACGGCGAGACCCGGTGTGAGTACGGGGTCGCTGCGGCCGACGGCGCACCGATACACCGATGATGGGCTCGCGTCCTCACCATCAGGCCCCTGCGGTCGACCGATCGGTCGGCGATCACTTCTCCTGCTCGCTGTCGGCGGTCGTGATCGCGCGGGTCCATGAGTTCGGCGGAGACGTCGCCGTCGAGTCCCTGCTGCGCCGCGCGGGCAGCGGCCGTGGACGTGCGTACCTCTGCGACATCGCCAACTGGATCGCCTACGACGAGGCGATCGCGCTCCTGCAGGCCGGCGCGATGGTCACCCATCACCCGGGATTCGCGCGGGCCGTCGGCGAGGAGTCCGGCCGCCGCCTCGGCGCGTCGCCGGTCGCCACCCTGCTGCGCCCGCTCGGCTCGCCCGAGGCCGTGTACCGCACGATCGCGGTCACCGCCCAGAAGTACTCGACCGTGAGCACGCTCGAGGTGATCGACTGCGGGCCCGGACGCGCGACGGTCGCCGCTCGGCACGCCGAGGGCTTCACTCGCAGCGAGGAGCACTGTGCCTGGACGCAGGGGCTGCTCGCGACGGTGCCGCTGCTGTTCGGGCTGCAGCCCGCCGCTGTCGAGCACGAATCGTGCTCCGCCTACGGAGCCGATGCGTGCCACTACGAGGTCCGCTGGGCGGCCGGACCGGCGGCCGACACCTCCCCCGATCAGCTCGCCATGCTCCGCGATCAACTCGATGCGATGCACGAGCGGCTGCACAGCGTCTTCCAGACCGCTGCGGACCTGATCAGCGGGGGCGACGTCGACGAGGTGCTCGCGCGGATCGCCGACCGCGCCGCGGTCGAGGTGCGCGCGCCCCGGCATCTGCTTGCGGTCCGGCTCTCGCCCGACGGGCCTCTGCACTGCCACCACCGAGGCTTCTCCGCCGAGGAAGCGCAGGAGGCCCTCACCTCGCTGCTCTCACATCGCCCCGACGAGCTCCCCGCGTCATGGCTGGCGGTGCCGATCCGCTCCCGGCGCTCGGACTACGGCACGCTGCTCGCCGCCTACCCGGAGCACTCCTGCTTCCTGCCGGGGGAGCGCGAGCTGCTCGAGGTCTATGCGCGCTACGCGGCGAGCGCGCTGGACGGCGCCAGCGCGCTGCTGGAGGCCGAATCGCGCTACGGGCAGTCGAGCGCGCTGCTCGAGCTCGCTCGGGTGCTCGCCGCCGCCGGCACGAGCTCTGAGATCGCGCGCCGGCTCGCCGAGTCCGTTCCGGTCGTGGTCGACTGCGACCAGGTCGCGGTGTACGTCTGGAACGAGGCGAGGACGGAGCTCGTCCGGGCAGCCGTCACCGAGCACCTCGACGGCCCGGCTCCCGCGGTCGATCTCGCGCGCTGGGCGCTGACACCCGGTTCGCTGCTGCAGTCACTCGTCGACCGTCCCCGGACCCATCCGGTGTTCATCGACCAGCGCACCGGGACGCCGGCGCATCGGGAGATGCTGCGCACGCTCGGCTTCGAGGCCACGATCATGGTCCCCCTGGTCTCCTCCGATGAGCTGCTCGGGATGCTCGCCGTCGCTGTGCGCGACCATGCCGAGCGCCTCGCGCCGACCCCCGACCTGCTCGATCGGCTCTCCGGCGTCGGCGCCCAGGCCTCGACCGCCCTCGACAACGGCCGGCTGGTCGACGTCATCACCCACCAGGCGCTTCACGACCAGCTCACAGGCCTGGCCAACCGCGGGCGGTTCACCGCCGAGCTGCGGACCGCGGTCGCCCAGGCCCGCGACGCGCGGCGTCTCGCCGGCCTCTTCTACCTGGATCTCGATCAGTTCAAGCCGGTCAACGACGAGCTCGGTCATGAGGCGGGTGACGCGTTGCTCGTCGCGGTCGCCCAGCGCCTGCGCAACTGCACCCGTGCCGAGGACATCGTCGCCCGGCTCGGCGGCGACGAATTCGCGGTGCTCGTCTCGGGCGTGACCGGGGCCGAGATCGACGGGGTCGCCGAGCGGCTGGCGGAGGCGTTCGATGAGCCGTTCGAGGTCGGCGGCATCCGCGTCCCCGTCTCGGCGTCGATCGGGCGCTCCACATATCCCGCCGACGCGCCGGATGCAGACGGGCTTCTGCGCCGTGCCGACGAGGCGATGTTCGCCCACAAGCGCGGTCGTGCAGGCGCGCGCCAGGCCCCGGCGCCGCCCCTCTCCGCCTGACCGGCGGCGTCCGGCGGGGCGGCGCGACCGGGCCCCGGGCCTATACTGGCCAGATCCCGACGAGGAGCGCAGCGTGCAGGAAATGGTGATCTACGGCGTGAGCTTCGACATGGTCGGAAAGCAGCCGATCGTGTTGCTCAAGACCGTCGAGAGCAACAAGTTCCTGCCCATCTGGATCGGGCATCCGGAAGCGGCGGCGATCCTGATGAAGTTGCAGGGTGCCTCGACCCCGAGGCCGATGACGCACGACCTGCTGTCCGAGATGCTCGGCGAGCTGGACGTCGAGTGCACGCGCGTGTCGGTCACCGAGCTGCGCGAGAACACCTTCTACGCGTCGATCAGCCTGCGAGCCAACGGGCGCGACCTGGAGATCGACTCGCGGCCGTCGGACGCGCTTGCGCTGGCGGTGCGTTCGGGCGCGCCGATCTTCGCCGCCGACGAGGTCATCACCGAGTCCGCCATCGAGTTCGAGCACGAGGTCGAGGACACCGAAGAGGTGGTCGAGAAGTTCAAGGACTTCCTCGACCAGGTGACCCCCGAGGATTTCGCCTCCGACGAGTAGGAGCTGGTCCTGCCCCGGGGGTCAGCTCGCGCGGCGCTGACCCGGGCGCATCCGCAGGACCGGGGCCAGCGGTTCGCCGTCCTGCGCCTGGCTCGCCGCCCCCCGCTTGCTCGGGCGGTCGGCGCCGCTGAGCGTCCCGTACATCGCGACCTGCTCGGTGGCGATCGCGCCGATGCGCCGGATCCCCTCGCGGATCAGGTCCTCGGCCACCCCGGAGAAGTTCAGTCGCATCGAGCTGCCGCCGCGCCCGTCGAGATAGGCGGCGCGGCCGGGGACGAACGCCACGTTCTGGCGCAGGGCGCGCGCGAGCATGTCGGTGGTGTCGATGTAGTCGGGCAGCGTGGCCCAGATGAACAGGCCGCCCTGCGGGTGCGTCCACTGGGCCTCGCGCGGGAAGTGCTCGGCCATCGCGTCGAGCATCACGTCCCGGCGGCGCCGGTAGATCTCGACCAGCGAGCCGAGGTAGTCGCCCCACGGCCCTGAGTCGAAGTAGGCGGCGACGAAGTACTGGGTGATCGGCGAGGAGCAGAGGTCGGTGCCCTGCTTGCCGCTCTGCATCTGGTCGAGGATCGGGGCGGGCGCGGCCGCCCAGCCGAGCCGGACGCCGGGAGAGAGGATCTTGGAGAACGTGCCGGTGTAGATGACGAACTCGTCGTCGAGCGAGTAGAGCGTCGGGAGCGGCTCGCCCTCGTAGCGAAGCATCCCGTAGGGGTTGTCCTCCATGATCAGGAGCTCCCGCTCGCGCGCGATCCGGATCAGTTCCCGGCGGCGTTCGAGCGACATCGTCACGCCGGCGGGGTTCTGGAAGCTCGGGACCGTGTAGAGGAACTTCGGGCGGCGGCCCTCGCGCTCGAGCGCGTCGAGCGTGATCTCGAGCTCCTCGCTCCGCATCCCGTCGTCGTCGAGCGCGATCTGGATGACCTCCGCCTCGTAGGCGCAGAAGGTCGGGATCGCGCCCGGGTAGGTCGGTGCCTCGGCGATGATCACGTCGCCGGGATCGATCAGCGCCTTGCAGACCAGATCGATCGCCTGCTGACCGCCGGTGGTGACCAGCAGGTCGGAGGTCCCGATCTGCATCCCCTCGGCGGCCATCACCTCGACGATGCAATGCTTGATCACGTCCGAGCCGTCGGTCGGTCCGTACTGCAGCGCGCGCGCACACGATTGCGCCGCGACCTGGCCCATCAGCGCCGCGTAGGAGTCGGCCGGGAAGGTCGAGGTGTCGGGCAGGCCACCCGCCAGCGAGATCACGTCGTCGCGCTCGGTGAGCGCCATCAGGTCACGCATCGCCGAGGACTGCATCGCTCGCGTGCGGGAGGCGAACAATCCGCTGTACCGGTCGAAATCCCGGGTTCGAGACGACCCTCGCGATCGACGCGCGCCGGATTTGGACTGGGCGGAGTCCGTCTCCTCTATCGTCACGTCTGTCCACGGTACAGCACGCGCTGCGTGCGGCTACCAGCCCGCCCGCCCGGCCGGACGCATCTGCATGCATCTCGTGTTCGACATCTTCCAGGGGCTCGGGGTCGCCGCCGCGATCGGCGTGCGCCCGTTCCTGCCGGCGCTTGTCACCGCGGTGCTCGCCGCCGCCGATATCGAGCTCACCTTCCACCACACGAAGGTCCACTTCCTGCAGCAGCCGGTGTTCCTGCTCGTGATGGTGGTGGCGATCGTGCTGCTGGCGCTCGTCGAGCGACGCACGGCCGGCCTGAAGGGCAAGCTGGCGGAGCGTCCCCTCACCGCTGTACTCGGGCTGTGCGCCCTCGCGCTCGGAGCGCTCTTCTGCGGCGGCGCCTTCGCCCGCTATCACCACGGGCACCACCACATGCTGTGGATCGGGGTCGTGGTCGGCATCCTCTCGGCAGCGCTTGGCCTCGCCGCGACCCGGCCGCTGCTCACCCGGGTCAAGTCCCGGCTGGACGCCGACGCGACCGGCGTGCTCCCGTTCCTGACCGACGGCATCGCCGCGCTTGCGGCCGCGCTGTCGGTCGTCGCCCCGCCGGTCGGCGTGATCGTGGTGCTGACGCTGCTGTGGCTGCTGATCGCAGGGCGCGGCCGCTCGGACCACAAGTACGCCGGCCTGCGCATCCTCCGCTAACGGTGTCTCTGAGCACGCGCCAGAAGCTCGTGCTCATCGTGGTCGACGCGATGAAGCCGGCGATGCTCGAGCGGGCGATCGCCGCAGGCCGCGCCCCCGCGATGGCAGAGATCATGCGCCGCGGCCACTACGTGCCGGAGTGCGTCGCCTCGTTCCCCTCGGTGACCCCCGTGTGCGCGGCGACGATCACGACCGGGCTGGGACCCGACCGCCACGGAATCCCCTCGATGAACTGGTATCACCGCGAGGAGGGGCGCTACGTGGAGTACGGCTCGAGCTTCTCCGCCTCGCGCCAGTTCGGGGTGCTGCGCTCGCTCACCGACACCGTCTACCGGATGAACTCCGAGCACCTCGCTCCGGAGGCGCTCACCGTGTTCGAGTCGCTCGACGACGCCGAGGTCCGCACCGCCGGGACGACATACCTGATCTACCGCGGCCGCCACGACCACGAGGTCGCGCAGGACTCCGCGCTCGCGCGGTTGGTCACCTCGACGCTGTTCCGGCGCACGATCAAGGGGCCGCTCGAGCTCTTCTACTCCGACCTCTACGCCTCGCGCCGGACCGGCTGCCGTGGCCAGATGGGGCTTCCCGGCGCTCGCGATCAGCACACCGGCTGCGTCGGCTCCTACCTGGTCGAGCATGACCTGTTCGACTTCCTGCTGTTCTCGCTGCCTGACAACGACGCCTATTCCCATCGCAACGGCCCTCACGCGCAGGTCACCTCGCTGGCTGCCGCCGATCGCCAGATCGAGCGCCTGATGCACGCCGGCGGCGGACCCGACCAGTTCCTGGACGAGCACGCGGTGATCGTCTGCTCCGACCACTCCCAGGCCGCGGTCGAGGCGTCGATTCGCCTGGACCACGCGTTCGCCGACTTCGCCGTGGCGACCCCGAGCGCCCGGGTGGCCGGTTCGGGCGGCGAGGTCGCGCTCAGCCCCGCCCAGCGCTCGGCGATGATCTACGCGCTTGACGACGATGACCGCGAGGAGATCATCGATCGCTCGCTGGAGGCGGTCCGCGAACTGGAGGGCGTCGACCTGACGATGTGGATGGACGGGGAGGAGGCCGTGATCCGGGGGCACCGCGGCGAGCTGCGCTTCGCCCCCGGCGACGGCGTCCAGGACGCTCGCGGCCACGGCTGGGATGTCGACGGCCCGCTGTCCGTGCTGCGTGCCGAGGTCCAGGACGGTCGCCTGCTCAGCACCGAGTATCCCGACGCGCTGACGCGTGTGTGGTCGGCCCTGCACTGCGAGAACGCGGGAGAGATCCTGCTCTCGGCGGCGCCGGGCTACGAGTTCGTCGACTGGGGCGGAGCCGACCATGTCGGCGGCGGCTCGCACGGGTCGCTGCACCGCTCCGATTCATTCGCCACGCTGCTGTGGGCCGGCGACGGTCTGCCCGGCCGCGACGCGCATGATCAGTGGTCGCTGCGCGAAGTCGCGCCGATGATCCGCGCCCACTTCGGCGTCGGCGACCCGGACGGCTGAGACGGCGTACAGCCTCTAAGATCCGGGTAAGCCACCGATTAGCAGCCGGTTACGCATGCCCCGTCTGCTCAGGCACCTGCATGCCCGCCGATACCCTGACCGACATGGCCACTGACGAGCTGACCGCCGATGATCTCACGACGGCCGTCGTCGAACTCCCGTTTCACCATCGCGTCAGAGCGGGCGTCTCGAGCAGCGAGAACTGGCTCCAGCTGATCCGCTTCGGGATCGTCGGGGTCAGCGGCTACATCGTCAACACGGTGAGCTTCTGGTTCTGCCTGCACGTGATCGGACTCGACTACAAGATCGCGCTGCCGATCGCGTATCTGGCCGGAGTGATCAACAATTTCACCTGGAACAGCCGCTGGACGTTCACCCACGAGCGGGAGTCACACACCGCGGTCCAGGGTGCCAAGTTCCTCGTGGTCTCGACGGTCGCCTTCGGTTGCAACTACGGCTTGGTCGTGGCGGGCGTCCACTGGGTACATCTGTTCTCGCAGCACAAGGTCGTCATCAACGCCCTGGCCAACATCATGGTGATCCCGGTCAATTTCCTCGGCCAGAAGCTCTGGAGCTTCAAGAAGTAGTCGTGGGGATCGCCCGGCGGACCGGGCCGCGATCCGCGCGGGCGCTGCTCCTCGGCCTGCTGTTCACGCTCGCGCTCGTTCCGGCTGCCCTGGCCGCGACGGGCACAACCTCCGCAAGCAGCGCGGCAACGAGCGCCTCGGTCACGACGGTGACCCAGACCCAGACGGTCACGACCTCGCCGGGTACCCCCGTGCTCGTCACCAACAAGACGACTCCGCCGGTCGGGTATCACTACACGGCGCTCCAGGTGCTCGCGATCGCTCGCCGCAGCCCGGTCGTGAAGGCCGAGCTGCGCAAGCACCCCACGCTCGTTCCCTACGAGTACACGAAGGGCGCCCCGCAATGGCAGGTGAGCTGGTTCACGCCGCCCAAGACGGGCACGACCCAGCGCGAGCTCGTGCAGGTCTATGTCGACGACGACTCCGGCAAGGTCACGCAGGCGTGGACCGGCTTCCAGGTCGCGTGGACGATGGCGCGCGGCTATGACGGCGCGTTCGGCCGGATCGTCAACGCCTGGTACATCTGGCTCCCGGTCTGCCTGATGTTCGTGCTGCCGTTCATCCCCTGGCGCAGGCGACCGACGCTGCTGCATCTGGACCTCGCGATGTTCCTGTTCTTCTCCGTGTCGCTGGCGTTCTTCAACCACGCCGACATCGGCATGTCGACGCCGCTGTTCTACGTGCCGCTCATCTACCTGCTCGTCCGGCTGCTCGCGCTCGGCTACGGCATCGGTGTCCCCCGGGAGCCGCTGCGCACGATCATCCCCGCGGGCTGGCTGATCGTCGGGATCATCTTCCTGATGGCGTTCCGGATCGGGCTCAACGTGCTCGACTCCAACGTGATCGACGTCGGCTTCTCAGGCGTGATCGGAGCCGACAAGCTCATCCACAACGTCCCGCTCTACGGCCACTGGCCGTCCAACGACGCCTACGGCGACACCTACGGGCCGTTCAACTACTTCCTCTATGTGCCCTTCCGGCTGATCCTCGGTTGGAGCGGCGCGTGGGACTCGCTGCCCGCCGCCCACGGCGCGTCGATCTTCTTCGACGCCGCGACGCTCGTGGCGCTCTACGCGCTCGGCCGCCGCTGGCGTGACCACACGCTGGGCGTCGTCCTCGCCTACGCGTGGGCCGCGTATCCGTTCACGATGTGGTCGCTGTCCTCCAACACGAACGACAGCCTCGTCGCGCTGACCGTGACCGTGGCGCTGCTCGTGCTGGGCTCGGCACCGGCCCGGGGCGCGATGGCCGCGCTCGCCGGCCTGACGAAGTTCGCCCCGTTCATCCTCACGCCGCTGCTGTTGCGCGGCACCGGCGAGCGGCCGCGTCGCCGCTCGGTGGTCGCCTTCGTGATCGCCTTCGTGGTGTTCGTCCTGCTCTCGATGCTCCCGGTGATCGTCAAGCACAACCTCCAGCCGTTGTGGCACGACTCGATCAAGTACCAGTCCGATCGGGTCACGCCGTTCTCGGTGTGGGGCCTGTGGGGCGGCCTGGGCTGGCTGCAGCACGTCCTCCAGGGCGCGGTCGTCGCGCTCGCGCTGATCGTGTGCGTGGTGCCCGCGCGGCGGAGCCCGGTGCAGGTGGCGGCGTTCGCCGCGGCGCTCATCATCGGCCTGCAGCTCGTCACCAACTACTGGCTCTACTCGTACGTGGTCTGGTTCTTCCCGGCCGCGATCGCGGCCCTGTTCGCGAGCCACCCCGCCCCGGGTGAGCACCTCGATGCCGCCTGGCGCGAGCTGGAGGACCGTCGCCTCGAAAGCCCACCGCTCCGGGTGGAGCCGGCCGGCGGCTGATCGACGGTGAGCGGCGACGCCGCTGTGGCGGTGGAGGTGGTCGTGTTCGACGTCGGCGAGACGCTCGTCGACGAGACGCGCGCCTGGACCGAGCATGCACATGAGGTCGGGGTCACGCCGTTGACCCTGTGCGCCGCGCTCGGAGCGCTGATCGAGCGCGGCGGCAGCCACCACGCGGTGTGGGATCTGCTCGGTGTCCGGCCGCCGGCGCGGCGCGTCGAGATCGTCGCCGAGGACCTCTATCCGGACGCTGTGCCGTGCCTGCGAATGCTCGCCGATCGCGGATGCGTGCTCGGGCTCGCCGGTAACCAGTCGGCCGACACGGAGGCCGAGCTCTCACGCCTCGGGATGCCGGTGGCGTTCATCGCGTCGTCGGCCCGGTGGGGGGTGGCCAAGCCGTCCTCGGCGTTCTTCGACCGCGTGATGGCCGAGGTCGGGCTCCCGGCCGCCCGGATCGCCTACGTCGGCGATCGTCTTGACAACGACGTGCTGCCGGCGAGAGTGGCCGGCCTGGTCAGCGTGTTCGTACGCCGCGGGCCGTGGGGCCTGCTCCACGCCGGCCGGCCCGAGGCGGCGCTCGCCGACATCACCGTCGACTCGCTGCTCGAGCTGCCGGATCGGCTCAGGCCGCGGCGGCCGCCGGGATGAGCAGCTGCTCGATCGACGCGGCGCGACGCGGCTCATCCGCGGCGGTGACGGCGACCGCGTTGAGCCAGGGGTCCTCCTCGGAGGTCTCGAAGCGGACGGGCATCTTCGTCGCCATCGCCTCGATCGCGAGCTCCCGGCGCACGCCGATCACGCCCCCGCGCGGGCCGGTCATGCCGACGTCGGTGATGTAGGCGGTGCCGCCGGGCAGCACGCGGGCGTCGGCGGTCGGGATGTGCGTGTGGGTGCCGACGACAGCGGTGACCTGGCCGTCGAGGTGCCAGCCCATCGCCACCTTCTCGCTTGTCGCCTCGCCGTGGACGTCGACGAGCACGTGATCGGCGCGGCCGCGCAGGGCATGGAGCGCCGCGTCCGCCTCCGCGAACAGCGGCCGGCCGGCATCCATGAACAGGTTGCCCGAGAGCGAGACGACGCCGAGGCGGACGCCGCCGCGCTCGACGACGCACCAGCCATGGCCTGGCTGGCGCTTGAGGAAGTTCGCGGGTCGCAGGATCTCCTGGCGCTGGTCGAGGTAGGTGTAGATCTCGCGCTGGCGGTAGGTGTGGTTGCCGAGCGTGATCACGTCGACTCCGGCGTCGAACAGTTGGTCGGCGAGCTTGGGCGTGATCCCGACGCCGCCTGCGATGTTCTCCCCGTTGACGATGAGGAAGTCGAATCCGACCCGCTCGCGGAGGGTCGGCAACAGGCCGAGCAGCGTCCGTTTCCCCAGCCCGCCGACGACGTCGCCGACGAACAGGATCGTGCAGGACTTCTCGCTCATAAGAGGACTCGGGGGCTACGTCCCATAACTGCACCAGTATGGCTCCGGTGGTCGTCCGCCGCTGGGTGCAGCTCGTGCTGCTCCCGCTCTCGCTGCTTGCGCTGTGGGCGCTCGCGCGCGCGGTGGGCACGTTGTTCCTGGTGCTGGTCGTCGCCTCCCTGGTGGCACTCGTGCTCTCGCCGCTCGTCCGTCTGAACTCGCGGTTCCTGCCGCGGGGACTGGCGATCCTCTTCGCCTACATCACGGTGACGATCGTCGTCGTGCTGGTCGCGGTCGGGCTCGCGGCGCCGGTCGCCACCCAGCTTCTGCACTTCGAGCACAACCTGCCGGCACTCACCCGCGAGGCCAACCGCGACCTGGCGGACATCCAGCGCTTCTTCGACCACCACGGGATCAAGCTCCACATCGAGAAGCAGGGTCAGAGCGCGCTGTCAACGCTCGAGAAGGACCTGCTCAAGCGCTCGGGTGCGATCGTCTCCTTCTCCCAGGGTCTGCTCTCACAGGCGGTCTCGGTGGGAATCGACCTGATCCTGATCCTCGTCCTGTCGATCTACCTGCTCGTCTACGGCCCAGACATCGGGCGTCTCGTGCGCCGCCTGATGCCCGACGGCGACGGCACCGCCGAGGACGACTTCCCGACTCTCGTCCAGGGCGCGGTCTCCGGCTATATCCGCGGGCAGCTGCTGTTCAGCCTCACGATGGGCGTCGCCGTCGCGCTCACCGTGACGATCTTCGGGCTCGTCGGCCTGTTCCCGGCCGGCACGACGTACTCGTGGTTCTTCGGGGTGTTCTACGGCCTGATGGAGTTCGTGCCCTACATCGGCCCGATCATCGGCCCGATCCCGGCGCTGCTGGTCGCGCTCTTCCAGCACCCGATCAGCGCCGTCTGGCTGTTGATCGCGTTCATCGGCCTGCAGCAGCTGGAGGGGCACGTCGTCGCGCCGCTGCTGTTCCGGCGCACGCTGCGGATCAACCCGATCCTGATCATCCTCGCGCTGCTGATCGGCGACAAGCTGTACGGGATCGCGGGCGCGCTCGTCGCCCTGCCCGTGATCGCGGTCCTGCGGGTCACGATCATCTACGTGCATCGCCACACGGTGTTCGAACCGTGGGGCAAGCCGCTGTCGGAGGACCCGTCGCCGTCCTCGCCGTCCTCGCCGTCCTCGCCGCCGGAGCCCGCGCCGGCGGACCCGTGAGCGCCGCGGCGGGCGTCGTCGCGGCGTGCGAGGCCCGTGGGTTGACCAAGCGCTACGGCGACCGCGTCGCGCTCGACGCGGTGAGCTTCAGCCTGCGGCGCGGCGAGCTCGTCGGTCTCGTGGGAGCCAACGGCGCGGGGAAGACGACGCTGCTGTCGGTACTGGCGGGCGTGCTCACGCCCGACGCGGGGTCGCTGACCGTGTCGGGCACCGTCGGATGGGTGCCACAGTCGGTGGCGCTCTACTCGCGGCTGACGGTCGCCGAGAACCTGCGGCTGTTCGCGCGCCTGGAGAAGGTTCCCGACGTCGATGCGGTCGTCGAGCGGATGCTCGAGCAGACACGGCTCAGCGAGCGCGCCGGCGAACGGGCCGGCCGGCTGTCGGGTGGTAACCGCCAGCGTCTGAACATCGCGCTCGGGCTGCTTGCCGATCCGGCGGTGCTGCTGCTCGACGAGCCGACCGCCGCGCTGGATCCCGAGCAGCGCGAGCGGCTATGGGAGTTCATCGGCGCGCTGGTGGCGCGGCAGACGACGGTTCTGTTCTCGAGTCACGAGCTGAGCGAGGTGCGGCGCCGCGCCGGCCGTGTGCTCGAGCTCGACGACGGCCGACTGGGCGGGGCCTGACCCGTGCGGTGGCTGATTCTGAAGGACCTCACCGTGCTGCGGCGCTCGCCGCTGCTCGCCGGGCTGCTCGTCGTCTATCCGATCGTGATCGCGCTGATGATCGGCGCAGCGTTCGCCGGGGCGCCGGCCAAGCCCGCGGTGGCGTTCGTCGACGAGGTCCCGCCCGGTCACGCGACGATCGCGGTCGGCCGTCAGCGGCTCGACGTCTCCCACTACGCATCGGGACTGCTGGACTCCGTTCACGCGATTCGGGCACCGACCAGGACCGCCGCGATCGCCGACGTCCGCAGCGGCCGGGCGCTGGCGGCGGTGGTCATCCCGGCCGATCTGCCGCGCCAGGTCGAGTCGCTCATCACCCAGGGCGTCGGCACGCCGACGGTCCACCTCTACCTCAACACGCGTGACCCGCTCGAGCGCCGTTACGTGGAGCAGGCACTCGACGCGCGGATCGCCTCGGTGCAGTCCGACGTCTCCCGCCGCGTCCTCCAGGTCGCCGTCGCGGACCTGCAGCGGGTGCTCGGCGGCGGCCGCGTCTCGCTGCTCGGCAATTCGGTGAACCTGCTCGGGCTGCGCAACTCACGCGCGATCGTCGACGGCTCGATCGCGTCGCTGCCGCGCCACTCGCCGCTGCGGGTTGCGCTCGGTCAGGTGTCGGCGTTCGCGTCGGAGGCGATCGACGGGCTGGGCTTCGCCAAGCCTGTGCTCGGTTCGATCGGCAGTCCCCTGACCGTGACCCAGACCCAGCTGGAGGGCGCGACCACCCCCACGAGCGTCTACGCCGCCGCGATCGCCGCGATCGTCTCGCTGATGTTCGTCGCGCTGCTGCTCGCCGCGGGCACGCTCGCTCTGGAGTGGAGCGAGGGGACGTACTCGCGCCTGGTGCGAGGGCTCGTGGGTCCGGGGGCGCTGCTCGGCGCCAAGGCGCTGCTGGCCGGGGCGTGTGCGGCGGTGCTCACGCTCGTGCTCGCGGTCTGCGTCTCAGCGTTCGTGCACCTCGACTGGGCGCGAGTGGCGCTGTGGGCGCTGGCGTTCGGCTGCGCCGGGGTTGCGTTTGCGGCGCTCGGGACCGCGCTCGGCGCGATCGCCCGCGAGGTCGCGACCGCATCGCTGATGGCGTTCCTGCTCGCGCTGCCGATCGCGTTCTGCGCCCTCGTGCCGGCGACCGCGGTGAGTCCGGCGGTGCACGCGCTGCTCTCGATCGTCGGGTTCTGCTTCCCCTTCGCTCCAGCGCTCAGCGCGGCCGCCAATGCGTTCAGTGGCACGGGACCGAGCGTCTGGCCGCCACTGCTGCACCTCGTGGTGCTCGCCGGCGTGTTCCTGGCGCTCGGGCGCCTGGCCCTGCGGGGTCGGTCGGCCGTCTGAGGCTCAGCGCCCGCCGGTGGTGCGCACGAAGCCGTACGCACACAGGGCGGCGATGATGAGCAGCAGGATGGGCAGCGCGGCGCCCATCACGCCCACGATCGCCAGCACCAGCGTGACGACGCCGGCCGCGCCGCTCACCGAACCGACCTGCACGAGCCGGTAGGCCCGCTTCTCTCGGACGCTGCGTGGGGTCCGTCGATCGAGGTTGCTCATCACCGGCAGGGTACCGGCCGCCGGTACGGTGGTGCGCTATGAGCGAACACCATCTCCTCCTGTACGTCTATCCCGACGATATGGCCGAGCGCCGCGGGCCCTATCGCGACGAGCATCTCCGGCGCATCCAGGTTGAGAAGGACGCGGGCCGGATCGTGATGGCGGGTGCGATCGGCGATCCGATCAACGGAGGCGCGATGGCCTGGACCGATGCGACGACCGAGGAGATCGAGGCGTTCGTGGACGGCGATCCGTACCTGGAGGCGGGGTTGATCCTGTCCTACCGGATCGAGCCCTGGAACCTGGTCTGAGCGCCTCGGAGGGCGGGCGCGCGGGGTGTGGCGCGTGGGCTGGGACGGCGACTGGGTCGCCGCGACGTCCCGCCCGCGGACAGCCCCGCTCACGCGTGGGCAGAAATGCCACTCGGGACGGCACCATCGCCCACGCGCCCGTCTTTTGGTCACGCGTGGGCGGAAATGCCATGCGGGACGGCACTATCGCCCACGCGCCGCGGTTGGGTCACGGCGCGGGCGGAAGTGCTGAAGCGCGCGCGCCGGCGTCACGGCGTGCCGCGCCGCGCGCGCCGAGTCCGGATTTGGTCCGCACAACCACCACTTCCGCCCTTCGCCCACCGATACCCTGAATCTCCTGATGCCGTTCCCGCAGACCCGCCTGCGTCGTCTCCGGGCCACTCACGCGCTCCGCGGTCTGGTGCGCGAGACGCGCCTTGACCCCGGCGACTTCATCTACCCGATGTTCGTCGCGCACGGGATCGACCGGCGCAACCCGATCGAGTCGATGCCGGGGATCTCGCAGCTGTCGATCGCGAACGCGGTCGAGGAGGCGGGCGAGGCGCACGCGCTCGGCGTGCCTGCGGTGCTCCTGTTCGGGCTGCCGGCCGGCAAGGACGAGCAGGGCTCGGGCGCGTGGGACGAGGAGGGGATCGTGCAGCTCGCGACGCGCGCGATCAAGGAGGCGCACCCGGAGCTGATCGTGATCGCCGACCTCTGTCTGTGCGAGTACACGAGCCACGGCCACTGCGGCGTCCTGACGCAGGCGCCCGACGGCACTCCCCGGGTCGACAACGACGCAACGCTCGAGCTGCTGGCTCGCACCGCCGTCTCGCAGGCACGCGCCGGCGCGGACATCATCGCGCCGAGCGACATGATGGACGGCCGGGTCGCCGAGATCCGCACCGCGCTCGACGAGGATGGCCTCAGCGAGACGCCGATCATGGCCTACAGCGCGAAGTTCGCCTCCGCGTTCTACGGGCCGTTCCGCGACGCGGCCGAATCCGCACCCGCGTTCGGTGACCGCCGCGGCTACCAGATGGACCCCGCCAACGGCGAGGAGGCGCTGCGCGAGGCGCGCCTTGACGTCGAGGAGGGGGCCGACATCCTGATCGTCAAGCCGGCGCTGCCGTATCTCGACCTGGTGCGCCGCATCAAGGACGAGACGCGCCTGCCGCTGGCTGCCTACCACGTCTCCGGGGAGTACGCGATGCTCAAGGCGGCGATCGCCGCCGGCTACCTCGACGAGCGCACCGCCGTGCTGGAGACGCTCACATCCATCCGCCGCGCAGGGGCCGACATGATCATCACGTATCACGCCAAGGAGGCCGCCCAGTGGCTTCAGTAGACGCGAGCACCGGGACCCCGGACGGCATTCAGCCCCCCGGCTCGGGCAACCACCAGCCGAAGCTGCGCAGTCGATCCGACGGTGCCGCCGTCCCGCTCGACGACCTCGACCGGCGCCTGCTCAACCTGATGCAGGGCTCCTTCCCGATCGCCCCGCGGCCCTACCAGCACGTCGCCGCCGAGGCCGGGCTTGCCGAGCAGGAGGTGATGGCGCGCGTTCAGCGCTTGCTCGACGAGCGCATCATCCGCCAGGTCACGCCGATCTTCGACACCCGGGCCCTCGGCTACTCATCGATGCTCGTCGCCGCCAAGGTCGACCCGGAGAACCCGTGGCGTGCCGCGACGATCATCAACGCCCACCCCGGCGTGAGCCACAACTACCTGCGCAACCACGAGTTCAACATCTGGTTCACGATCGCGACCGAGCCCGACTCGCCGCTCGGCGTGCAGGGCACGCTCGACGTCCTCGCCAGGGAGGCGGGCGCCGAATCCGTGCGACAGCTGCCGACGCTCAAGCTGTTCAAGATCCGGATGGACCTGGAGATGGAGGGCGGTACCGAGAAGCTCGCCGCCCCCGCCGCCGAGGCCGTCGCGCCCGCCGAGACCGAGCCGCAGCCCTACGACGAGTTCGACAAGGCCGTGATCCGCGCGCTTCAGGGCGACATGCCGGTCATCTCCGAGCCCTACGGCCCCGCGGCGCAGGCCCTGAACATCCCCCAGCAGCAGTTGCTCGACCACCTCGAGGGGATGCGCGAGCGCCGGCTGCTGCGCCGGGTCGCCGCGATCCTCTTCCACCGCCGCGCCGGTTTCTCCGCGAACGGGATGGGCGTGTGGAAGGTTCCGGAGGGTCGCGAGCTGGAGATCGGAGGCCGGATGGCGGCGTTCCGCGGGATCTCCCACTGCTACCAGCGGCCGACGTACGCCGATTGGCCGTACTCGGTGTTCACGATGGCCCACGGCCGCTCGAAGGAGGAGTGCGACGCGATCCTTGACTCGATCGCGGCTGACACGGGGATCACCGACCGCGCGACGCTCTACTCCTCGACCGAATTCAAGAAGATCCGCCTGCTGTACTTCACCGGCGAGCATCGTGCCTGGGAGCGCGAGCACGCCGAAGCCTGAGTGAGCAACAACCGATGACCACCGGTGCCGCCCCCGCGGCCGCGCGCTCGGCCGCGCTGTACGACGAGGCCCTGCAGGTTCTGCCCGGCGGGGTCAACTCACCCGTTCGCGCGATGGGCTCGATCGGTCGCGACCCGCTGTTCATCGCAGCCGGCGAGGGCGCGGAGATCGTTGACGCCGACGGCAACCGCTACATCGACTGGGTCTGCTCCTGGGGACCGCTCGTGCTCGGTCACGCCGATCCGGGTGTCATCGCTGCGATCGCCGATGCGGCGCGCCGCGGCACCTCCTACGGAGCCCCGACCGAGGGGGAGGTCCGCCTCGCCCAGGAGATCGCCGAGCGCGTCCCGTCGGTCGAGATGGTGCGCATGACCTCCTCGGGCACTGAGGCATCGATGTCGGCCATCCGGCTCGCGCGCGCGGTCACCGGGCGGGAGAAGGTGCTCAAGTTCAAGGGCGCCTATCACGGGCACGTCGACGGCCTGCTCGCCGAGGCGGGCTCGGGCATGGCCACCCAGGGGATCCCGTCGAGCCCCGGGGTGCCGGAGTCGGCCACGGCGGCGACGGTGCTGGTCGCCTGGAATGACATGGACGCGCTCTGGCAGGCGACCGAAGCCGAACTGGCCGCGATCCTCGTCGAGGGGGTGCCCGCGAACATGGGGCTCGTCCCGCCGCAGCCCGGCTTCCTCGAGCTGCTGCGCGAGGCCGCCAACCAGAACGGCGCGCTGCTCGTCTTCGATGAGGTGATCTCGGGGTTCCGCGTCGCCCGCGGCGGCGCCCAGGAGCTGTACGGCGTCACCCCAGACCTGACGATCATGGGCAAGATCATCGGCGGCGGACTGCCGGCTGCCGCCTACGGTGGGCCGCGCGCAGTGATGAAGCGGATCGCGCCCGCCGGCGACGTCTACCAGGCGGGCACGCTGTCGGGCAACCCGCTTGCCGTCGCCGCCGCTCTCGCGACGCTCGCGCGTCTGGACGCGGCCGCCTACGCACAGCTCGCCGAGACGACCGATGCGCTTGCCGCCGGCCTCAGAGAGGCCGCCGCGGATGCGGGGGTCCCCGTGCAGGTGCCGACGGTTCCCGGTCTGCTCACGGTGTTCTTCTCCGCCGCGCCGGTCACGGACTTCGCGCAGGCCCAGGCCTGCGACATCGCGGCGCACGCCGCCTGGTGCCGTGAGCTGCTGGCACACGGCGTCTATCCGCCGCCGTCGCAGTTCGAGGCGTGGTTCCCGTCGCTCGCCCACGACGCTGAGCACATCGCGCGGACGGTCGACGCGGCCGCCCAGGCGTTCCGGAGCGTCGCCAGGGAGCACGGGCGATGAGCGTGACGGCGCTGCGAGCGGCGCTGATCGCGCATGGTGGGACGGTCGCCGAGCTCGTCGACGGGTCCGCGCCGCCGGCCAATGGCGAGGCGCGGCTGCACGGCGACGGGCAGCCGGGTGTCGGGGCGCCCCAGCGCGCCGCCCGCGGCCCGCGTGCGAACGGGCGCTCCGCCGAGTACGAGCTGCTGCTCGAGATGATCCTCGAGGGGTCGCTGCTGCACTACGGCTCTCCCCGCGTGGTCGACACCCAGGACCGCGACCTCGCGCTGCTGCTCGGCGATCAGCTCTATGCGCTCGGTCTGGCCCACCTGGCCGAGATCGGCGACCTCGACTCGGTGAGTGAGCTGGCCGATCTGATCTCGTTGCTGTCGCAGGCACAGCTCGGCGGCGACGACGCGCTGGCCCGGGCGATCTGGGAGGCCGGCGCGGCGGCGATCGGCTGGGGGCCGAGCCCGGAGCACGAGGCCGCCAAGGAGCTCGCCCGCACCGGCGACGCAGCGGCGGTGCCCGCCCTCCTACAATCCGCCGGCCGCGAGCGATGAGGACGTCCGCGGGTCCGTGTACTGACGTGTGTGGTGACACCGGTCGCGGGAACCGGACTGTAGACTTCCATGGGCATTCGGAAAGCTTTACCGGCTGTTGAAGAAGGCGAAATTGGCTGATCGACACGCACAGGGCGCGAAGTCCAAGTACACCGCGGACCGGCAGATGCCGGGCGCTTTCGAGGGCGAGACCGTCACCCGTCGTGCGTTCATGGAGGCCGTCACCCACAGCGCCGGCGGGATCGCCGCCGCCGCGTTCGCGCTCCCGGCGCTCGGCTTTGCGATCGGACCGCTGTTCAGCCGCGAGCCGTTCAACTGGCAGCCGATCGGCTACCCGGACGACTTCACCAAGGACCAGTACGCGACCAAGGTGATCACGATCGTCCAGGGCATCGGCGATGCCGGCAACTCGATCGCCTACGTGCGCAAGCGCGATCCCGCGATCGATACCCAGAAGTCGAATCGGTACAACCAGTACGTCGCGCTCTCCTCGCGCTGCATGCACCTGGGCTGCCCGGTCCGCTACGTCCCGCCCGCCCAGCGCTTCATCTGTCCCTGCCACGGCGGCGTCTACGACTTCACCGGTGCGGTCGTCGGCGGACCTCCCGTGCGGCCGCTCGACCGGTTCTACACCCGCGTGCACAACGGCCTGGTCGAGATCGGTCCGCGCTATTCGGTCAACTTCCAGCTCCAGGGGTTCTCACCGCGCGACCCCGGCCAGCCGCTGAACGGCATCGGCCAGTACCTGTACCCCAAGCGATTCGACACCTCGATCCTGCCGAAGGGCGGCGGCAAGAGCTTCTAACGGCTCCGCCGCCGGGACGACTTCCGAGGACCCATGCCCAACCTGCCCGCACCGCCCATCCCCAAGATCCTGCAGCCCAAGCCCAAGCGGCCGGGCAACGGCGGCTCGATGACGCCTGTCGAGGTCGCGCAGGACGCGGGCATCTCCGCCGTCGATTGGATCGACGAGCGCACCTCCCTGTCCGGCGGGGTGCGCTGGATGCTCTTCCGCAAGGTCCCGAAGGGCATCAACTGGTTCTACACGCTGGGGTCGGCGACGATGTTCGCCTTCCTCAATCAGGCGGTCACCGGCGTCTTCCTCGCGATGTACTACCGCCCCGACGCCAACGGCGGCGCGTACGAGTCGATCCGTTACATCACCGACGACGTCTTCCTCGGTCAGCTCGTGCGCTCGATGCACAAGTGGGGCGCCTCGGTGATGATCATCCTGATCTTCCTGCACATGGCCAGGGTGTTCTTCTTCGGTGCGTACAAGTACCCGCGCGAGCTGACGTGGATCATCGGCGTCGTGCTGCTCATCCTCACGCTTGCGATGGGCTTCACCGGCTACCTGCTGCCGTTCGACCAGCAGTCCTACTGGGCGACGATCGTGGGCGTGAACATCAACGGCACCGGCCCGTTCGTCGGCCCGTATCTGTCGGACTTCCTGCGCGGCGGCCCGGAGTTCGGAGCGACGACGCTCTCCCGGTTCTACGCGATTCACATGATGCTGATCCCCGGCTTGATCGCCGCCCTGATCGGCGCGCACCTCTACCTCATCATGAAGCTCGGCATCTCGGCCCCGCCGTGGATGAAGGTGACCCAGGAGGACGACGAGGTCCCCGAGATGCACGAAGTCCAGGTCTAATGACTCCGACCCAACCCACCCTGCTTTGAACCAGCAAGAGAAAGAGCGGTACCTCCGCGAGTACTCGGTCCTGAAGGCCGAGGGCAAGCCGTTCTTCCCGTACGCGGTCGCCAAGGACAGCGTGATGATGGTCTTCGTCATGGCCGTGATCATCTTCCTGGCCCTGTTCTTCGGCGCGGAACTCGGGCCGAAGGTCGACCCGACGACGACCACCTATGTGCCGCGCCCGGACTGGTACTTCTTCTTCCTGTTCGAGGTCCTCCGGGTCATGAAGAACATCCCGAAGTTCACCGATATGGCGACGATCGGGGTGCCGACGATCTGCATGATCCTGCTCTTCCTGCTGCCGTTCTACGACCGCAGCCCGGAGCGCCGGATCACGCACCGCCCGGTCGCGCTGGCGGCCGGCCTGACCACGATCCTCGCAATGGCCTACCTCACCTACTCGGGCGCCAACACCGGCTCGCCGAACGAGGTCGACCTCAAGCCGCCCGCCGGGCTCACCGCGGCCCAGACGAAGATCTTCTACGCGGGGGAGAAGGTCGTCGGAGAGTCAGGCTGCGAGGCCTGTCACCAGATCGGCGACAACGGGAACAACGGACCGGGGCCAAACCTCACCAAGATCGGATCGATTCTCCGCCCGAACGGGATCGCCTCGACGCTGCGCAACCCGACCGCGCCGATGCCGTCGTTCGCGAGCCTGGCCAAGACAAGCCCCAAGAAGTTCAACGACCTGGTGGGCTTCCTCGGCATGCTGCAGTAGGCCCCTGGCCTGCTGATGCATCGCCGGCACCTATGAGCGTCTCCACGCCGCCCGACGGGTCGCAGTCGCAGGGCGCCGGCGCCACCGAAGCGGCGGCGTCCGGTCGCTCAGGGACCCTGCCCGAGCCCCAGGTCCGGGCGATGTTCGACCGGATCGCGCGGGTCTACGACCGCATGAACGGGGTGATGACCGCGGGGCTGCACCACGCCTGGCGCCGTCGCGCCGCCGACCTCGCCGAGCTGGAGCCGGGCGGCCGCGTGCTCGATGTCGCGACCGGTACCGGCGACCTCGCGTTCGAGCTCGGCCACCGGGTCGCTCCCGAGGGGCTCGTGGTCGGGGCCGACTTCTCGGAGAACATGCTGGAGATCGCGCGGGTCAAGCGCGACGCGCTGCGCAAGGTGACCTCCGCGCCGGCCGGGGTCGAGCTGCGCTTCGAGCAGGCCAACGCGCTCGCGCTGCCCTACGGCGACGACGAGTTCGACGCGGCGACGGTCGGCTTCGGTGCGCGCAACTTCTCCGACCTGCCGCGCGGGCTGTCCGAGATGGCGCGCGTCGTGCGCCCCGGCGGGAAGGTCGTCGTGCTCGAGATCACGACTCCGACCGAGGGGGTGATGGCGCTCGCACTGCAGCTGTGGTTCGACCGGCTCGTGCCGCTCGTCGGTCGGGTGGCGGGCGACGCCGACGCGTACAACTACCTGCCGAGCTCCGTGCGCCGCTTCCCGCCTCCGCAGGAGCTCGCGCGGACGATGGCCGCCTCCGGGCTCCGGGACGTGCGCTACATCCTCACGGCCGGAGGGATCATCGCGCTGCACGTCGGTACGGTCATGGGATGACCGTCGACGGGACCACGCAGGTGACCACGGACTGGGCGGCGGTGGACGCGGTCCGCACGGCGGGCGGCGAACCGGTCGCGCGTCTGATGACGAGGCTCGAGCACCGGCTCGGGGAGCTTGCCACCGGCCACGGGTCCGACCTCGCCGGCTTCGCCGGCTCGACGATCTCCGCGGGCGGCAAGCGGCTGCGGCCGCTGCTCGTGTTCCTCGCCGCCGGAGTTCCCTCGCCTGAGTCCGAGGCACTGCTCGCCGCGGGCGTGGCGGTCGAGCTCGTGCACGCGGCGACGCTCGTCCACGACGACGTGCTCGACGGGTCGGAGCTGCGCCGCGGGCGGCCGACCGTGATCGCGACCGGTGGCCGCGCCGCCGCAACCGCGACCGGCGACCTGTTGTTCTCCCGGGCGTTCGCCGAGCTGCGCACGCTGCGCTCCGCGGACGCGATCCGGATCCTCTCCCGTGCGAGCTCCGAACTCGCGGCCGGTGAGCTGATGCAGCGCGCCGACGCGTGGACGCCCGTCGATGAGGAGCGTTACTTCGAGCGCTGCCGCCTGAAGACCGCAGTGCTGTTCCGCGCCTCGTGCGAGCTCGGTGCGACCGCGGCGGGCGCCGAGCCGGAGGCGATCCGTGGCCTGGCCGAGTTCGGAGAGCGCATCGGCCTCGCGTTCCAGCTGCTCGACGACGTGCTCGACGTCACCGGGCCGCCGGAGCGGACCGGCAAGCCGCGCGGCGCCGACCTGCTCGACGGCACCGTGACGCTGCCGCTGATCCTCGCCCGCAAGCGCGACCGGCGCCTGCGCTCGCTCGACCTGCACTCGATCCGCACGCCACAGGACGCCGCCGCGGTCTGCGCGCGGATCGCGGAGACCGACGCGCTGGACGACGCGCGTGCCGAGGCGCTCGATTTCGTGGCGGGCGCCAAGCAGCTGCTCCCCGGCCTGCCCGGGTCCCAGCGCGCCGCGCTGGACCTGGTCGCCGACGGGGTCGTCGAGCGCTACGCCTGACCCGCGACGCCGCTAACAGATCGCGCTTTGGCCACGTGGACGAATTCGGCTGGGTGGCTCTGACCTCTTGTCCACACGGATGTCAACGGTGTTGACACCACCGGCGCGGAACTGTACGGTGCCGCGCCATGGCACCTGAGGAGAGGGGTCAGCCGGTGCGTCTGGACCGCGAGCGGATCCTCGACGCGGCGGCTGAGATCGTGGGGACCGAGGGGTTGCCCGCGCTCACGATGCGCCGGATCGGCGCCGAGCTCGGCGCCGACCCGACGGCCGTCTACCGGCACTTTCGCAACAAGCAGGAGATGCTCACCGAGCTCGCCAACCGGTTGTTCGCGACGGAGGCCGATCTCGATCCGGAGGACCCGTGGCAGGACCGGCTTCGCGCCTGGGTCTGGCACGCGATGCTCCGCTACCGCAACCACCTCGATCTCGGCCTGCTGCTCGCGGGCCAGAGCGACGATCTGCCGAGCCTCGTCCGCGTCCGCGAGCGGTCGCTCGGGCTGCTCACCGAGGCGGGGCTGTCGCTTGAGCAGGCGGCGCTGTTCAGCCAGGTGCTGGAGAACCACGTCGTCGGCTGCGGCCTGTTCTTCGCGGTGTCGGGCTGGCACAGCTGCCCGCCGCACGAGAGCCTGGAGGCGATGCGGCGGATCTACGCGATGCTGCCCGCCGATAGCGCACCCCTCGTCCGCGAAGCGGCGCCGTACCTGTGTCCTGAACCCGACGACGTCTACGCCTACACCACCGATCTGTTGATCGCCGCGATCGAGCGCGTCGCGGCGACCGAAGGCGAGGAGGTCGCCCGCGCATGATCCGTTCTCGTCTCACCTTCCTGGCCTCGGCGCTGGCCGCCGCCGGTCTGCTCGCCGGCTGCGGTCGAGCGCTGCCCACCGCGGCGGATCTCGGCGGCGGCGCCTCGAGCGCCTCCGCGGTCGCCGCGCTGTCGCCGACGACGACGCCGCCGACCAAGAACTGGAACAAGCCGGTCGTGTGGGCCACGTACCGGATGGTCGACACCCTCGACCCGGTCCAGGCGTTCGATTACCCCGAGGACACCGTCGACACCGCGTTGTGCGACTCGCTGCTGCGCCAGGAGCCCGACGGGACGATCGTCTCAGGAGTGGCCACGGCGACGTACCCGAGCCCGACCAAGCTCGTCCTCAACATCCGCACCGGGCCTCGTTTCTGGGACGGGCATCCGGTCACCTCGGCCGATGTCCTCTATGACCTCCAGCAGGCGGCGAGTGCCAAGAGCGGGTCGTTCTACACCCAGGTATTCGACCGCGTGAAGTCGATGACGGCGACGAACCCCTCGACCGTCGTCATCACCCTCAAGCAGCCGGACTACTGGCTCACCGGTGAGCTCTCGGAGATGCCGGGGGTCGTCTACGAGAAGGCCTACGCGGTCAAGGAGGGCAAGAAGTTCGGGACGCCGGCGGGACTGACGATGTGCACCGGCCCCTACGAGCCCAAGAAGTGGATCCCGGGTGAGTCACTCACCGCCGTCGCCAACCCGCACTACTGGGACTCGACGCTGGCGCCCAAGGTGCACGAGCTCGTCTTCAAGGGGATCGGCGCCGACGCGACGCTCACCTCGGGTCTGGAGACCGGCGCGGTCAACGGGACCTACGCCCAGGGGATCGCGACCTATAACCAGCTCAAGCGGGACAAGAGCCTGTCGGTGATCGACGGGCCGGCGGCCAACGTCGACGCGATGGTGATCGACAACACGAAGGGCGTGCTCGGCAACGTCAAGGTCCGGCAGGCGATCTCGGACGCGATCAACCGGACCGCGCTGATCGAGGCCGTCTATCACGGCGCCTCACAGATGCCGCGGACGCTCGCCAGCCCGGGACAGTGGGGCTACGGCCAATCGGTATTCGAGCAGGACTGGAAGCAGCTGGCGCCGATGACGGTCAACCTCACCAAGGCGAAGGCGCTGATCAAGGCAGCCCATGCGACCGGCAAGTCGATCGTGATCGGCACCACCCAGGAGATCTCCTCGCTGGCGACCGACGCCAATGTCGTCCGCCAGGCGGCGGTCGAGATCGGCCTCAAGGTGACGATCAAGTCGGTCTCGGCTCAGGACTACATCGCGTTGTTCGAGAGCGCCTCGGCGCGCAAGGGGATCGACATGTTCCCGACCTCCAACTACGGCGACTACGCCGACCCGGCGGCGCTCTACAACACCGTCGTCATGCCGGGCGGCAGCCAGAACTACGACAACTTCGACGACCCGACGATGGTCAAGGACCTCAACCTCGCGCGCTCGACCGCCAATCCGGACCTGCGGGCCTCCTACGTGGCGAAGGTCGGCGATCTGGTCGCGACCCAGCTGCCGTGGATCCCGCTCGATGATCCGGACACGGTGCTCATCACCAGTCATTACCTGACCGGCGCGCCGGCTTCGTTCGTCTACATGGGCGGGCCGTGGGCCGACATGATGGGAGCAAAGTAGCCGTGACCCTGAGTCCGCTCTCGAAGTTCATCCTGCGCCGCGTCGGGCTGCTGGTGCTCGCGCTGATCGTGTCGAGCTTCGTCATCTTCATCTCGCTCAACCTCGCCCCCGGCGACCCCCTGTCGGCGCTGTCGGGCGGGCGGAGCCTCTCCAAGGCCACGATCGCCGCGCTCAACCGCGAGTACCACCTGGGCGACCCGGTGCTCGTCCGTTACTGGGACTACGTCAAGGGCGTGGTGCTGCACTTCAACCTCGGGACCTCGATCCAGTTCCGCGAGCCGGTCTCCTCGCTGATCAGCCAGCGGATCGGCGTGACCGCCGAGCTCGTCGCCTACTCGGCGGTGCTCATCCTCGTGTTCGGCGTCGGTGCCGGCGTGCTGGCGGGCCTGCGCCGCGGGGCGATCGACAACACGATCATCGCGGTGTCGACGATCCTTGCCGCTGTCCCGTCATTCGTGGCGGCGATCATTCTGATCGCGATCTTCGCGGTCGACCTGCATTGGCTCCCCGCGCTCGGCAATGGCTCGGGGTTCGGAGGCTCGATCCAGCACCTCACGCTGCCCGCGATCGCGCTGGCGGCCTCGGCGTTCGCGGTCGTCACCCGCGTCACCCGCGTCACCGTCCGCTCTGAACTCTCGCTGGAGCACGTGCAGACCGCGGTCAGTCGCGGGATCCCGTGGCCGTTGGTCGTCCGCCGCCACGTGCTGCGCAACGCCTCGATACCGATCACGACCGTCGTCGGGATCACCGTCACGTCGCTGTTCGCGCTGTGTGCGGTGGTCGAGCAGGCGTTCAACCTCAACGGGATCGGAGCGGCGCTGATCCAGGCCGCGCTGGAGAAGGACTTCGGCGTCGTGCAAGGGATCTCGCTCGTGCTCGTCGGAGCGTTCGTGATCGCCAACGCGATCGTCGACCTGCTCTACGCCTTCCTCGATCCCCGTGTCGCGATCGGAGCGCGGGCCTCATGAGCACGGGAGCGGGCGCGGTCACGACAGGCCGCCTGGTCTTCCCCCGGGCGCGGCGTCGGCTGGCCGCCAATCAGATCGCGTACGGGCTCTGCTGGCTGGTGGTCGTGGTCGCGGTGTTCTTCGCGATCTTCGGGCCCCTGGTGCGACCGCACAACCCGAACTACTCACTTCTGCAGTTCCAGTACGTCGGGCCGTTCCAGGCCAAGGGCTATCTGCTCGGATTCGACAGCCAGGGCCGTGATCTGCTCAGCCGGCTGATGGTCGGCGCGCGCACGTCGATGCTCGGGCCGCTGCTCGTCGCGCTGATGGCGATGGGCGCCGGCACGCTGATCTCGGTCGTGGCGGCATGGTGGGGCGGCTGGGTCGACTCGATCCTCGGCACGGTGATGGACATCCTGTTCGCGTTCCCGGGGATCCTGCTCGCGGTGCTGACCGCGGCGGTGTTCGGAGCCGGACTGATCGCGCCGACGATCGCGCTGGCGATCGCCTACACCCCCTACATCGCGCGTGTGCTGCGCTCCGCGGCGATCCGTGAACGCGCCCGGGAGTACATCGCCGCCGCGGAGGTCCAGGGCGTCTCGACGTGGTCGATCTGCGTTCGTCACCTGATTCCCAACCTCGGGCAGCTGGTCGTCGCCCAGGCAACGCTGGTGTTCGCGTGGGCGATGGTCGACCTGGCGGCGATCTCGTTCCTCGGTCTCGGGGTGCAGCCTCCGACCGCGGACTGGGGCGTGATGGTGTCCACCGGCGAGGCCGGGGTGCTGCAGGGCTACCCGCTGGAGTCGCTGTCGGCCGGCCTGTGCATCGTGCTCGTCGTCGTCGCTGTCAATCTGCTCGGCGAGCGCATGGCCGAGCGCGGAGAGAGGAAGCTGGCATGAACGGGACCGAGAACCTCGCCTACCTGCCCGCCGCGGAGGCGCTTGCGCGCTTTCGCTCGCGCGAGCTGTCGCCGGTGGAGTTGGTGGAGGCGGTGATCGCCCGGGCCGAGGAGGTCGAGCCGACGGTCAACGCGTTCGCGCAGACCCATTTCGAGCAGGCGATCGCCGCGGCCCGTGAGGCCGAGGCGCGCTACGCCGGCAACGGGGAGGCTCCGCGCCCGCTCGAGGGACTGCCGGTCGCGATCAAGGAGGAGGAGCCGATCGAGGGCCAGCCGTGGACGCTCGGCTCGCTCATCTACAAGGACCAGGTCGCCGGCTACACCTCGGTGTTCGCCCGCCGGCATCTCGACGCGGGGGCGATTGTCCACGCCCGCACGACCACGCCGGAGTTCTCGTGCGCAGGGTTCACCCATTCACGGTTGTGGGGTGTCACCCGTAACCCGCACAACCCGGAGCTCGCGGTCGGGGGCTCCTCGGGCGGCTCAGGGGCGTCGCTGGCCGCTGGGACCTCGACGCTCGCCTCCGGCTCGGACATCGGCGGCTCGATCCGGATGCCCGCCTGCGCCAACGGCGTTGTCGGCTTCAAGCCTCCGTACGGGCGGGTGCCGGTCGATCCGCCGTTCAACCTCGATACCTACTGCCACTGCGGGCCGCTCGCCCGCACCGTCGCGGACTGCGCGCTCTACGAGAACGTGCTCTCCGGTCCGGAGCCGACCGACATCCACACCCTGCGAGAGCGCGTCGTGCTGCCTGCGACCTTCGAAGGCGTCAAGGGCCTGCGCGTCGCCTACTCGCTCGATCTCGGTGGCTGGTCGCTCGACCCCGACGTCGCCGAGAACACGCTCGCGGTCGTCGAGGCACTGCGCGCGGCGGGTGCGACCGTGGAGGAGGTCGACCTCCAGGTCCCGCAGGAGAAGGTGAGCCGTGCGATGGCGATCCATTTCGCGACCGGGTTCGGCGCGTGGCTGAGCGGCCTGGTCGAGGCTCACCCGGACCTCGTCTCACCCTACGTCACCAAGGCGGCCAACCAGATCCGCGAGGACGCAGGCAACGCGAGTGCGATGGAGGGCTGGGAGCTGGAGTGCGAGCTGTACGCGCCGGTCGGCACGCTCCTCGAGCGCTACGACTCGCTGGTCGTCCCGACCTGTCGCGTCGAGGGGCTCACTGCGGGCGAGGACTACGTCGAGCGACCGATCCTGATGGCCGACGGCGCCGAGCTCGACGGCGATCTCGACGCGTTCACCACGCCGATCTTCAACGTGATGAGCCGCTGTCCGGTGCTCGCGGTGCCCTCGGGCCGCGGCCCGAGGGGCGGCCCGACGGGCGTGCAGATCGCCGGGCGGACCTACGACGACCTCACCGTCTTCCGGCTCGGCGCCGCGCTCGAGGCGGTGCGGCCGTGGGATCAGTGGCCCGACACAGTCGCGCCGCTCGAGCAGGGCGTGAGCTGATGAGCACGACCGGCGCGCTGCTGGAGGTCGAAGGCCTGCACACCGAGCTGCCGGTCGAGGGTCGTATGCAGACGGTGCTGCATGACGTCGGGCTGTCGATCGGGACCGGCGAGGCCGTCGGCCTGGTCGGCGAGTCGGGCTCGGGCAAGTCGATGACCGCCCGCACGATCGCACGGCTTCTGCCACCGGGCGCAACGACCTCCGGCCAGGTCCGCTATGACGGTGCCGAGGTCGGCTCGCTGCGCGGCTCGGCGCTGCGCGACTATCGCGGCGAGGTCGCGATGATCTTCCAGGACCCGCGCGCGCACATCAATCCGGTGCGATCGATCGGCGACTTCATGACCGAGGCGCTGCGCACCAATCGCGGCGTCGCACGCGGCGATGCGCGTGCGCGTGCGGTCCGCGCGCTCGGCGATGTCGGGATCGAGGACGGCGAGCGGCGCCTGAAGCAGTATCCGCACGAGCTGTCCGGCGGGTTGCTCCAGCGGGTGATGATCGCGGCGGCGCTCCTCACCGAGCCCCGGCTGGTGCTCGCCGACGAGCCCACGACCGCACTGGATGTGACCACCCAGGCCGAGGTGATGGCGATCCTCGACGATCTGCGACGCGAGCGCGGCCTGGCGCTGCTGTTCATCACCCACGACCTCGACCTGGCCGGCGCGGTGTGCGATCGCACCTGCGTGATGTATGCGGGGCGGATTGTCGAGTCCCAGCGCTCGGCGGACCTCGGCGAGCGGCCGCGCCACCCTTACACCGCCGCGCTGTCGGCCGCTCGTCCGGCGATCGAGGGCGCGGTCCACCGGCTGGCAGCGATCCGCGGGCGCCCGGTGTCGGCGTTCGAGGCGCCCGAGGGGTGCGCGTTCGCGCCGCGCTGTGAGTTCGCGCAGGACCGCTGCCGCGAGCAGACGCCGGACCTGCGCTCGGTGTCGGGTGGCGAGGTTCGCTGCGTCCGCGCCGATGAGATCCAGGCAAATCTGGCCAAGGAGACCCAGCGTGTCTGAACCGCTTCTGGAGGCCACGGGCCTGCGCAAGGACTACGGGTCGGTGCTCGCCGTCGACGATGTCGATCTCGCCGTCGAGGGCGGCGGGTCGCTGGCGATCGTCGGCGAGTCGGGCTCCGGCAAGACCACGATCGCGCGGATGCTCGTCGGGCTCACCCGCCCGACCGCGGGCACGATCCGCGCGTGCGGCCGCGACCGCTCGACTCCGTCGCGATCGGCCGCCGAGCGACGCCGGCGCGGGTCGGAGGTGCAGATCGTCTTCCAGGACCCGTACTCGAGCCTCGATCCGCGCCACAGCGCACAGAAGGCGCTCGACGAGGTGCTGAAGCTGCACGGCAGCGGCTCGGACGCGGAGGCCCGCCAGGCGCGGATCGCCGAGCTCGGCGATCTCGTCGGCCTCGATGACCGCATGTTGCGCGCACTGCCCCGCGACCTCTCCGGCGGGCAGCGACAGCGGATCGCGATCGCGCGGGCGCTCGCCGCCGACCCGCGGCTGATCATCCTCGATGAGTCGGTGGCCGCCCTGGACGTCTCCATCCAGGCCCAGGTGCTCAACCTGCTCGCCGACATCCGCGAGCAGACCCAGATCTCCTACATCCTGATCAGCCACGACCTCGCGGTGGTGCGACAGATCACCGAAGAGGCGATCGTCATGCACCGCGGCAAGGTCGTCGAGCGCGGCCGCACCGAGGCGATCCTCGACTCACCACAGGACCCCTACACGCGGATGCTCCGGGCCTCCGTGCCCCGACCCGGGTGGAAGCCCACGCGACGCGTCGCACTTGCCGTCGCCGACCAAGGAGAGACCCCATGACCGATCTCGATCTCGCCCTCATCGGCGGCCGCGTCCGGACACTCGATCCCGACGGACCGAGCGCGACCGCGGTCGGCGTCCGCGGCGGGAAGATTGCGGCGGTCGGCAGCGACGATGAGGTGCGCGCCCAATGCGGCTCCGGGACCGAGGTCGTGGACCTGGACGGCGCCGCGGTCGTGCCGGGGCTGATCGACAGTCACATGCATCCGTTCATGGGCGCGATCAACGCCCAGGGCGCCGATCTGCTGGACGCGCACACGCTCGACGACGTGCTGGGCGCATTGCAGGCCGAGCGGGCCAAATGCCAGCCCGGTCAGTGGATCCAGGGCTGGGGGCTTGACTACAACGTGTTCGAGAACACCGGCATCAGCTCGTCGGTGATCGAGGAGGCGGTCGGCGGCGCGCCGACGGCACTCACCTTCATGGACTTCCACACGATGCTCGCCTCCGAGAAGGCCCTGGAGCTCGCGGGAATCGACGGTCCCCGGGAGTTCGTCGAGCATGCCGAGATCGTGTGCGTCGAGGGTCGGCCGACCGGGGAGCTGCACGAGCGCGGCGCGATGGACCTGTTGCTCGAGGCGATGCCTCCGCTCACCGAGGCACGCCGCTATGAGCTGTGCGCCGCGCATCTGCGGGCGCTCGCCGCGGTCGGGGTGACGGGGACCCACGCGATGGACGGCAAGCTCGAGACGCTCGAGCTGCTGCGAGAGCTCGAATCACGCGGGGACCTGATCACGCGGATCCTCACACCGTTCACGATCGAGCCCGACACGCCTGAGGAGATGTGGGAGCGCTACGCGGCCGCCGGTGGCGAGCACGGCCGGCGCTGGCGGGCAGGAGTGGCGAAGTTCTTCATCGACGGGGTGATCGACTCCGGTACGGGCTGGCTGGTGGAGCCCGACACCGAGGGCGATGGAACGGCGTCGTTCTGGCCCGATGTCGATCGCTACCGCCGGGCGGTGCGCTTCTTCTCCGAGCGCGGCTTTCAGTGCGTCACCCACGCCACCGGTGACCGCGGCGTCCGAGAGGCGCTGAACACGTACGCGTCGGTGCCCAGGCCCACGCGTGGGTCGCATCGCATCGAGCACATCGAGACGATCCAGCCCGAGGATCTGCCGCGCTTCGCGGCCGAGGGGGTGGTGGCCTCGATGCAGGCCCAGCACATGATGTGGCTCAGTCAGGATCGCTCGGACAACTGGTCAAAGCGCCTCGGGTCAGATCGCTGCGATCGCGCGTTTCTCACGCGGGATCTGCTCGAGTCCGGCGCCACGGTCGCGCTCGGCTCCGACTGGCCGGTCGCGCGGTATGACCCGCGCGAGGGGATGGCCGCCGCGCGGCTGCGCCGGCCGCCGTTGCACCCCGAGCGTGGCGCCTACGACGATCAGGCCCTCACCGGCGTGCAGGCGCTGGAGGGCTACACCACCGGCGCTGCGGCGACGGTCGGCGACGGCGACCATCGGGGGCGGATCCGTCAGGGCTTCGACGCGGATCTGACGGTGATGGCCGTCGACCCGGTCGACGCGGATCCCGACTCGCTCGTCTCAGTGCCGGTCGTGATGACCGTCGTCGACGGCGAGGTGGTCCACCGCACGTAGCGGCGGGCCGGTGGGGCGCCGAGGTTCAGATCCTCGGCGCCGGAACGTCAGAGCGGACTAGAAGTCCTCGGGCAGGACGAGGTCGTCATGGAGCGCCGCGGTGAAGCGCTCGATCTCCTCGGCCATATTGGACTGGGTGAGGCGGCGCAGGTCGGAGAGCATCGCGGTGAGGCCCTCGTCGAGCTTCTCCTCGAGTGCGTCGACCTGGTCCTGGTCGAAGATGCCCTCATCGATCCAATCGCAGTTGGGGCAGTGGAGCGTGAGCTCCCAGAAGCTCTGGGGAGCCTCGCGCCAGTCGATCGGTTGGACGAGGTGGCAGGCGCACTCGGGGCAGACGTGAAGACCTGCGGTTCGGGTGTCCTCCGCGTAGAAGCGGACGACCTCGATCGAGCGGCCGCTCGGGAGCATGATGCGGCGGATGGAATGCTTATCGGAGTTTGGGTTCATGGCGGGCTTTGGCGGGTGAAGGTGGCGGGCAGTGGCGGGGTCTGGCCGGACGGGAGAGCTATCGGTCCCGCCGCGGACACGCTTGACACGCCACGGACACACCTGGACATTCAGGCCGCTTACACGTCAGTCGCCCAACCGCCCCTACACTTGAGGCACCCCATAGGGAGGCCCTGATCACATGTTCCGAAGTCCGCTCATCGACGGCGCCGTCGTCCTCATCATCCTGTTGCTGATCGTCGGCCCCAAGAAGCTGCCGCAACTCGGCCGCGGCCTGGGCGATGGCATGCGCGAGTTCAAGGAGGGCATCACCGGCGAGAACAAGGAAGAGCAGCGCAAGCAGTCGCTCTCGCAGGCCCAGTCGATGCCCGGCTCAGAGCAGCCGGAGCACGCCCAGTCGGCGGCGCCCACCCAGGGCAGCTCCGAGCACGGCGCCTGATAACTCGCTGGTCGCGGCCTGATGCCCAAGCGCCTGCGACCGATCGGTCATGAGGACCGGCTGAGCGTCGTCGATCACCTCGACGAGCTCCGCAGCCGGCTGATCGTGTCCGCGGCGGCGCTGATCGTCGCCTTCGGGTTCTGCTTCTGGCAGAGCGGGCATCTCCTGAACGCGCTCAACAAGCCTCTGAACAGTCTGACGAAGGAGGCGAGCAGCCATCTGGCGAATGCCACGGCCGATCTCGCCGCCGAGCGGCCTCATCTGATCAGGGCGGCCGGCTACGCGAACAAACTGGCCGCCCTCCCGCAGTCGGGCCTGTCCGCGGAAGCCCGAGCACTGATGGCCGGTCTCGGGAAGGAGCTGGGGACCACGGCCCACGCGCTGCCCAAGCGCTACAGCGGGGACAACCCAGTCACGCTCAATCCCGGCGAGCCCTTCACGGAGACCATCACCGTCTGCTTCTACTTCGCGTTGATGATCTGCTCGCCGATCCTGCTCTACGAGTTACTCGCCTTCGTCCTGCCGGCGCTCAGCGCGCAGGAGAAGAGGGTCGCAATGCCGATCATCATCGCGGCGCCGGTGCTGTTCTTCGGCGGAATCGTCTTCTCCTACGTTGTTGTGCTGCCGGCCGCGCTCCGCTTCCTGCAGGGCTACAACTCATCTCACTTCCAGGCGTTCGTCCAAGCTCGGCCGCTGTATTCGTTCGAGGTGTTCGTGATGGCGGCGATCGGCGCCGCTTTCGAGATGCCGATTGTGCTGCTCGGCCTGCGGGCTCTCGGGGTGATCAACGGCTCGACGCTCACCCGGCATTGGCGCTACGCGGTGATCATCCTCGCGATCATCGGCGCCGCGATGCCCGGCGCCGATCCGGTGACGACCGGGCTGGAGATGGCGCCGCTCTTCATCCTGTTCCTCGTCTCGATCGTCCTGCTCAAGGTGGCCGACCGCCGCGCCGCCCGTCGCGAAGCGCTCGAGGGTCGTGACGGCCCCACACTCGGCGATCTCACGTAAACCTGGCAGACTGAGCCCGCGATGCTCTTCGATCTCCGCAGCCGCGGCCGTCGGCGCACCGTCCAGGTCATCTACATCGGCCTCGCCGTGCTGATCGGCTCCGGCCTGATCCTGTTCGGCGTCGGAACCGGATCGGGTGGCGGCGGCCTGTTCGGCGCCTTCACCGGCTCCAATGCGCACAACGGCGCCAGCAGCAGCGCCGTGACCTCCCAGGTCAAGAGCGCGCTCGCCGAGACGAAGCAGAACCCGAGCAGCGCCGCTGCCTGGTCCAACCTCGTCAACGCCCGCTTCTCGGCCGCCAACTCCGTCGGCTACGACAACACGTCCGCCACCTACACCAAGGCCGGCAAGCAACAGCTCCAGCTCCTCACCCAGGCCTACAACCGATACACGGCGCTCAGCAAGACCCCGAGCTCCAACACAGCGACGATCGCCGCCAAGGCCTACACCCAGCTGGGCAACTGGAAGACGGCCTCCGCGACCTACCAGATCGTGCTGGCGGGGGAGTCGGGCAGCAATCGACTGCATGCCCTCGAGTGCGTGACCCTCACCTCCTACGCGGCCAAGAACAACCGCGTTGCCCAACTCGCCGAGGCTCGGGTGCTGGCGCTGCTCCCCACCAAGGCGGTACGCAAGCAGATCAAGAGCGAGCTCGAACAGGCCAAGACCTCCACCTCGGTCGTCACCGAGACCTGTTGACGGCGCGCCCGCGAGCCACGGCTAACATTGACCGCCGCACCGGGCCGTTAGCTCAGCTGGTAGAGCAGGGGACTCTTAATCCCAAGGTCGGAGGTTCGATCCCTCCACGGCCCACTCGGAAAGCCCCGCACTGCGGGGCTTTTTCTTGTCACGACTCGGTGCCAGTCTGGGGATATGTCCCCAATATGTCCCGAGATCTGCGTAGGATCGGTCCATGGCGGAGGGGTTCAGGCCCCCAACGGGGCATGTCTTCCGGGTCGAGCGGGCCCGCGGGCCGGTCTGGTACGCCAAGTACCGGCTGCCTGACGGCCGCCAGGTCCAGAAGAAGATCGGGCCCGCGTGGACGGAGCGGGGGAGGCCGGCCAATGGCTATGTGACCAAGCGCCTGGCTGAGGACTGGCTGCGCGAGACGCTCGACCAGGCGCGCCGCGGGACGTTTGCCGGGGATGGTCCGGACCGGCGCGACGTTCGCCGATGCGGCTGCCGAGTACCTGCGCTACGTCGAGCACGACCGCGAGCCGCAAGCCGTCGACGGTCCGCGGCTATCGGTCGGTGATCCACGCGCACCTGCTCCCGGCGTTCGGTGAGATGGCAGTCGAGGACGTGACCGCGGAGGTGGTCGAGGGCTGGATGGCGAGCTTCGAGGATCGGCGCGGTCACGCAACAAGCTGCTGATCCAGCTGCACGGGATCCTCGAGCGGGCGAAGAGGGTCTACGCGACTGGCCGGCAACGCGGCGAGCGATGTCGAGAAGTTCCCGCAGCGGACGAGCGGAGACATCCAGGTCTTCTCGCCCGAGGAGGTGTGGGCGCTGGTCCGCGCCGCTGACTCCGAGCAGGATGCCGCTGTGTTCCTGACCGCGGCCTTCACCGGGCTGCGGATGGGCGAGCTGCTGGCCCTGCGCTGGCGCGACGTCGACTTCTCCGGGAACGTCATCCGGGTGCGGGCGAGCTACTACCTCGGCCAGCTCACCACGCCGAAGTCCGGCAAGGTCCGCGCCCTGCCGCTCGCGCCGGCGGTCGCCGCCGCCCTGGCCGCACTGGGGCAGCGGCAGGACTGGGTCGGTGACGACGATCTCGTCTTCGTCGGATCCACCGGCTCCTACCTCGACGGGTCGGCGCTCCGGCGCCGGTACAAGGCAGCTCTGGCGGCCGGAGGGCTGCGACCGCTGCGCTTTCACGACCTCCGCCACACGTTCGGGACGCGGATGATCGCCAAGGCGGACATCCGCCGGGTGCAGGAGTGGATGGGCCATGCCGACGTCCAGACGACGATGCGCTACCTCCACTACGCGCCGCGGGAGGAGGACGCCCGCCTGGTCGCGGAGGCGTTCGAGGTCGAAGACGCTCCAGCTCCGAACCGGGAAAGTGGGCGATGAGCAGGCAAACGTCCCAAGACGTCCGCAGATGTCCCAAAACGTCCCGAGCTCGGACTCGCGGACCGTCGACGCGCGCGGGATCCGCACCGAGCCGGACGCGAGGTCGCTGCTTCCCGGTCCGCGCGCGACCAGCGACGTGCCGTGCGGTGGGAGCGCTGTCCTCCCCGACGCGGTGCGCGCTGGATCCCTGCCTCATCGCTTCTGTATTCGCGCGCGACCGCCAGCGGTTGTCCGCCGGGGCCTACGGGCATCCCGAACGCCGCAGCGCGCGTGGCCGCCCGCTCCGCCTGGACGGCGGAGCATCCTCATCCGCGCGCGAGGACCCCGTTGCGGCTCTCGCTCGCCCTGTCTTCAGTGCTGCCGTTCGTCTCATCGCGCCGGGACGTCTTGGGACATCTTGGGGCGGGAGCACCGAGTGCGTGGAGTGTATGTCTGGTGATCGGCTCGACAGGACGAGCGAAGATCCGGGGTGGGTCGCTCCCAGGACTGAGTGTTGGGCTGTCGAACATCGGGTCGTGCGGATGCGACGATTCGGCAACCGCGATGCGGAGGGGTGACGTGACGCGGCCAACGCTCGCCTATACGAACCCGGAGGTGCTTCGCTGGGCGCGGGAGTCGGCTGGCTTTACGGTTGAGGACGCGGCCGCGAAGATCGGGATTCCGTGGTCGCAGCTCGAGATGGCCGAGAGCGATGTCGACTACCTGACCCTGCGGCAAGCGGAGAAGGCCGCCCAGGTCTACGAGCGGCCGCTCGCTGCGTTGTTGCTTCCTTCTCCTCCCACTGAGCTGGCGCCAGAGGCGCAGTTTCGTCGGCTGTCCGGTGCGCCCGAGCCCCCATGGCCACCGGAGATGCGCCTGCTGGTGCGCCGTGTCCGTCGCAGGCAGGACGCGGCCGTCGAGCTTTACGAGGACCTTGAGGAGACGCCTCCCTGGCTCGGTGTAACGGAGCGTCTTCGAGGGGTCGAGCCGACGGCGCTCGCGGGCTGGACCCGCGACTTGTTGGGGGTGACGCGAGAAACGCAGGCAGCTTGGGCGCGTGGCGACGCGTACGCGCCGCTGCGAGGTTGGACAGCGGCAGTCGAGGAGATCGGCACGCTCGTCATGCAAGACGGATCAATGGAGCTTGAGCTGATGCGCGGGTTCGCGTCGGTCGACGATGCAGTCCCAGCGATCGTGATCAACAGCGCCGATGAGCCTCGGGCTCGGGCGTTCACTCTGCTGCACGAGCTGGGTCACCTCGCGCTCAGGGCCGCTGGGACCGCAGGCGCCCGCTCGACCGAGCAATGGGCCAACGACTTCGCCGGCTCAGTGATGATGCCGCACGAGTGGTTGGCCGGGGAGCTTCGCGCAGCTACAGGCGAATCGTTGATCGCACGTGTCGATGTCGTCGCGCGCAAGCTTGGAGTCACGCCGCTGGCGGCCGCTGTGCGCATCGCGCGCACCGGGCTATCCCCGAGCCGAGAGATACGAGGCGTCATCGGTGCGATCAGAGGACGCGGAAAGGCGGACACGCAGCGCGGCGGAGGGGGCGACTACTACGGGCGGACGATCTCGCGGTTCGGCCCGACATTCATCCGCCTTGTGCTCTCGGCACTCGATAGCCAGGCCGTGACTTATCCGACCGCGTCGACATTGCTGGACAACGTTCGGGTCAACAACTTCGAGCGACTGCGTGACACGGTGGCCAGGCGCGACGCGCGGCGCTGAGTCGTGCTGGTGTTCGACACCAGCTGCTACCTCAACGGTCAGCGTGACCATCTTCCTGTCGCGATCTTCCCCAGCGTCTGGTCGCTGGTCGGCACGGCAATCGATGACGGCCGAATCATCGTTCCGCGTGAGGTGTATCGAGAACTGGCCGTTCAGGACGACGACGTCGCCGCCTGGATGAGGTCGTTCGCTGGCAGCGTTGTCGAGCCGCTCGAGGAGGTCCAGCGCCTCGCGGGTCGCCTCCTGGCCGAATTCCCAGCGGGGACGCGCAACGCCGCCGACCCGTTCGTGCTCGCCGAGGCGAGCATCCGCGGGTTCAGCGTCAGCACCTACGAGGGTCGGAGCTTCAGCGGCCGCCCCACACGCCGCTGGCATCGATCGATGCCCGGAATCTGCCAGCACTTCGGGATTGCGTGCTGCACGCTGCCCGAGGCGCTCGCGCAGTTGGGCGCGTCGATCTGAGGTGGTTGCGTTGCATGGGCGCACGCTCGTCGGAGGTCAGCGGTAGCCGCTCTCGCTGTTCGTCCTTCTCGACACCCTCCGCCGCCGCGACCAACACGCCCGCGTTGGTGGCAGAGCAGTAGCGCGTCCGCTTGCTCGCTGTGCGTCTCCTGCAAGCACCAGCGGCGCCCGGGGGGTGCGCCTGGCCGCTCGGGCCGGCAGGCGCGCGGCGGATTGGGGGCTGGAACGACCGCCTTCCGTTGGTTGCGAGCCTCCGGATCAGCGCGAAAAGCAGGTGTCCATCATGGCCCGCCGCGCGCGGTGGAACCGCGGCGTTCATCAGGCCAGCGGCCTACCCGCCGCGATCGTCTGCGAGCCATGATCCTTGATCCTCGACAGGCTCCAACCGCGAAATTTGCGTTGAGCCTCGGCGGTAATGATGTCGCGAAGTGGGCGCCCAGCTGAGTGCTCTCGTTCCCAGGAATTGGCCACGTTCGCGGGGAGTGAGATCGAGACCTCTTCAGAGGCGACCTCGTTACTCACTCTCAGCATAAAGGTGCGCGCGCCCTGCTCATCGACGCGCTCGTCGACGCACTCGATCTGCCAGCCCCTCGGCGGGGCCTTCGCGACGAGCCTGGCCAGCGCTTCTCGTGCCTGTTCATCATCCGCACCGGGCGCGGTGGCGGTCACCCAGCCGGTCGGGGTCACGATCAGCGCGGCGATCCCGCCCTGCACCGACAGCGATTGAACATCGAGCGGTTTGCCGTCAACGGTCGCGACCCACAGATCCCGCCTCACGACCTCAAACGGATTGCCTTCGACGTCGAGCATTGACTCGTGTCCTGTGCTCTTGGCGTACATACGAACCTGGCGCCCGCCGTCGGTCCGCCCAGTGAAAAACTGCTCGAGGTGGATTTGGTCGACGGAGAGGATGACCCAGCCCTCGTCGGGCCCCGCGGTCGACTCGCGAGAGAGATGGACTTGGGCGTACGCGGGCTGGCGTCCAACAAAGTCCGTGTAGAGAACGAACAGCGACCAGGGAGAGACCTCTGACGGGGGGTGCAGGCTCGGGATGTCCAGTCTCGGCGGGTACCTGAACGTGAGTGAGATGCGAGTGCTCTCGTTTGGAGGAACTCGCTCCCGCGAGATCGACCGCCACTCGACGACGCCTAGGTTGTCTCCCTCAAGGGCGACGGCAGCCGCGTTGAGGACGGCAGGCCACGGCCGACATTGCGAAGGGCCACGCTCAGCCGAGCGAACCCGCCCTCAAAGCTCACGTACGTCGCTCGGGGATCCATCTCGACGGTCGCGCTGCCAAAGCCGACGGCGGTGGTGAGCGGGATCTCGCGATTTGTCCCCGGTCTGATCGCTGGGTTGCGTCTCGCGGCCATGTCGGGATAGACCGGGCCATCAGCCGCGACTTCGATCAGCAGGGGCCGGTGGGCCGCATCGAGCTGTTGCTGCATCTCGGCGACCTGGCGCTGCGCCGCGTCGCGGGCGGCGTCGATCTGTCGGTCGGCCCGGGCGTCATCCGCGGCTCTCTGCGATTCCAGCCGCTTCTGCGCCGCGGCCACCTGCCGTTCAGCGTCCTCGCGTGCCGCTGCGATCTGCTGGTTGGCGCGTGCATCGTCGGCTCGTCGCTGGTCCGCGAGACGGTCTTCCGCCATCTCGCGCTCCTGGCTGGCGTCCCTGATGCTCCAGCCGAGCCCGATCAGCGCCACCAGCACCGCCGCGAAGGTCGCGAACGCGAGCCACTTGGTCCAGGTCGTGAGCGCGTCAGCGATCAGCAGCACGGCAGCATTCTTGCGCGCCGTCAGACGGACGCCCACCGCCTCCAAGACCTTCGGCAAGATCTGCTGATCCGTCCAGCGCCGCGGCGACAATCGTGTGGTGCCAAGCGGACCACCTTCAACTCCTGGGACCTCGGGCAGTGTGATCGCGGCGATGTCTGGCGGGTGGAGCTCTCGGCCGGGGCGAACGTCTTTCTCGTCGACTCGAGCAACTTCAACGCCTTCCGCAACGGCCGAAACTTCCGGTACTCGGGCGGCCTGATCAAGCGGACTCCTCACGATTTCGTGATCCCGAGTTCGGGGCGCTGGCACATCGTGGCCCACTCTTGGGGCCTCAGGAACACGGCGCGGATCACGGTCCAGCATCTGCCGCAGGCGAAGGCGATGGCGCCCGCCACGCCCAACATCGTCGATCTATCCACCATCGCGCATGACGCCGCGCGCTTCGGTGGAGAAAACGCCCCACCCGTTGCGCCTGCAGCGAAGTCATACGACGTATTCATCTGCCACGCCAGCGAGGACAAAGACGACATCGTCCGGCCACTCGCTACCACGCTGCGCGAGACAGGCCTGGAAGTCTGGTATGACGAGTTCGAGCTGCGCATCGGGTCGAGCCTCCGGCGCAACATCGACAACGGGCTGGCCAACAGCCGCTTCGGAGTCGTCGTGCTGTCGCCGTCGTTCTTCCGCAAGGGCTACGCCAACTACGAGCTCGACGGGTTGGTCACGCGCGAGGTCGCGACTGGGGGTCAACAGATCATCCTGCCGCTCTGGCACCGAGTGACGAAGGACGACGTCGTCGGCTACAGCCCATCTCTCGCCGACAAGCTCGCGCTCAATACCGCAACTAGCACCGTCGATGACATCGCCCGCGAGATCGCGGACGTGGTCCTCGCAGAGCGTGCTTCCGATTAGAAGAGCGGTGCAGCTCCGCCGCCCGCGTGGACGGTTGTCGATCCGTTCGTTCCCGTGGGCCATTCGTCGCACGAGTGGCGAGGAGGCCTTCGGATCGGACTGCCGATGGACCTCACGATGCTCGGCAGATTATTCGGAGCAATGGAGACTCCCTCTCCGAAGCTCTGGCTGAACTCGTTCCCAGCGATCGCTTTGCGCGTTGCGGCGCCGACGTCTTGCGATCGCTTGGCGATGGATCCGCATCGAGACCGTCGGAAGTCGTTCTGGACGTTGGCGAGTCTTGCCTCGTTTGACGCTACGACTCGCGTTATGGAGTGGAAGACTGTCGGCCGATCTGCGATGCGCTTCCTTTTCTCTTTCACGGGCGGCACCGGGCACTTCCTTCCGACGCTGCCGTTCGCTCGCGCGTTGGCTGCGAGCGGACATGCCGTGAGATACACGTGTCAGGAAGCGATGGCTCCGGCAGTTTGCGCCGCGGGATGGGAGGCAGTCCCAAGCGGCGGGGCCACGCTCTTGAACCCCAGATGCGCGTCGACCGCTGGCTCCGTTGGATCGGATCGCTGAAGGAGAGGTCGTACGGACCTCTTTGCCGGAAAGGTCGCACGCGAGCGGGCGGCGAGACTGCGCGAGATGGTGGAGGACTTCGAGCCCGACGTGATCGTCGTGATGAGGGTGATTCGGCGCGGCGGTGATCGCCGAGGCCTACGGCTGCCGCACGCTGCGGTCGTCGTCATCGCCGCAGCAGGTTCTTGAAGCCGGAGCTGATCAGCGAACCACTGGCCTCCCTGCGCTCCGCGTACAGCCTGCCTGACGACGGGTCGCAATGCTCGCCGCTACCTAACGCTTGTGCCTGTGCCCGCCAGCTTGCGGGATCCTGAAGATCCGTTCCCATCCACCGCCTACTACCTACAGCCGACCGTCTCGATGAACGCCGCGACGCCCGGTCTGGCCCGGTGGCAAAGCGCCCGACGATCTCTTCACCTTGGGGACGACTTTCGTCAGGAGTCGGGCGACCTCTTTCACCGCGTTCTGGCTGGGCTCAGCACGCTCGACGCAGACGTTGTCGTCACCGTCGGGCGAGAGATCGATCCCGCCGAACTCGGGCCCCAGCCGGCGAACGTCAGGATCAAGCGGTTCATCCCAGCCAATGAGATCCTGTCGCAGTGCCAGCTGGTGGGTCTGCCACGGCGGCTCGGGCACCGTAGTCGGAGCGCTCGCCTTCGGCGTCCCGCTGGTCCTCCTTCCGATGGGGGCCGATCAGCCGCTCTGACGCGTTCACCGCAACCGAGCACACGATCAATCACGCAGCCCGCGACGCTCTCAACCACAGCACATACCGCGCCCAGAGCCTCAGCCCTACGCGAGAAGATTCGGGCGCTCCCTGGCGCCGATCAGGCCGCGCAACGTCTTGAGCGTATATCCGAAGCGACCACAGCGTAGCGACACAGCCTGCCCTGGACTTGCGCTTTCGCCGGCGTGAGAAGGACGCCGCTGGCGCTCGCTAAGCGACGACTGCGCGTACGCTCGCTACATGTTCGAGACGTTCACCGCGGATGCTCAAGAGGCGATCGAGGGAGCGCAGCGTGAAGCTCGCTGCATGGGGCACGAGACCGTTGAGATTGAGCATCTGCTGCTTGGCCTGCTCGGAGGTCACGACAAGATCGTCGGCCAAGTCCTGACGGATTTCGGGCTGGCAGTCCAGCCCGCGCGTGAGGTCGTTCGGCAGCGACTCGGCGTGGACCCTGGCCCGCTCACGGAGGGGCGGCTGGCGTTCTCACAGGCCGCGAAGGATGCCCTCACCTCGGCGTATCGGTTTGGGATGGGGAAGCCGGCGGCCGCGCACCTGCTGATCGTGTTGACCAGACGCGGCGAGGGTGGCGCCAGTGGGGTCCTGGCGGCGCTCGGCGTCGATCCCAACCAAGTTCGCGCTGACGCCAAGAAGCGTGCCTTCCCGCGCGAGCAACCAGGACCGAGCCTGCGGGCCGTGGCCACAGGCATCCTGGAGGACCTGGACTTCGGAGACCTGTAGCTCGCGCGCTTGCTTTTGACGCGCGGTCCGGCGCATTCCCGGCGCTCGCTGCGCGACGGAGGCGCGTTTCCGCATGCGATTGGCGCTCCGATGAGGGGCCTCCAGGTATCCACCGAGCAGCGCGCTGCGCTCAAGGGCGTTGCTTGATGGTGCGTGCACCTCAAGGACAGCGAAGATCGTGAAGTACGCGGTGAGGTCGCTGCCCGCGCTGGTCACTTCGGTGGTCGTGTTCGCCGTTCTGGACTGGCTCGGGATACGTGTCGGCATCGATGCGGCCGCGGCCTTCGCAGCGGGGGCGCTTCCGAACTGGCGCTTCAATCGCGAGTGGATTTGGCCGCTCGAGAGTCGTGGCGCGTGGGCACGCGAAACGCTTGTCTATACCCCTGTCGTGGTCCTCGTTTGGGGCGTCTCAACCTGGGCGACCGGGGACGCGCAGAACTGGGCGGCTGAGCATGTCAGCCCCGGCGATCTCGATCGAGTCCTCTTGACGACCGCCGCCTACGTGGTCGTGCAGGCCGCGTTCTTCGCCATCAAGTTCTTCACCTTCGACAACTGGGCGTTCCGCTCCACCCGGGCCGGCGCCGTCTAACCCCCAGCGCTCGCAGCGGCCGGCACTGGCTCCTGCTTTCATCGCCGGTTCGCAGGGTCTGCGGAGACTCGCAATGCGACGACACCGAGCGCCCGGGAGGGCTTCGCCGACCGCGCTTCGACAGGGCGAGGCTTGGTGCGGGCGGCGCGTGCCGCGCCGCCGCGATCGCTTGAGCGGCCCGCGCGCCCGTGATCCAGATCGCGGCGAAGCGCTGGTCGGCACCGCCGGCGTCGGACGGCCCGTCCGTAGCCAACACGCTCGCGACGATGGCGCCGGTGCGTAGGCACCCGCTGGGCATTGCCGCGCCCTCCGACGCGCTCGCAACTCGTCCAGCGCGGCAGCGGGCGTTCAGCTCGAATCCAGCTAGCACCGGCTCCTCCTTCTTCGTGGAAGCAGCGCTCTTGGTCGGGGCGGGCGAAATCGGCAACGCGCGGGGGGAGCGGTGGGGGCTGGGATGCCGTTCGGTGCCCCGCGGCACGGGGTGCGATGGTCAAGGATCTTTCTCAGCCGCGGGTTCTGCGGTCGAGGTTGTTGGCGTCGTCCGGATGGACGCTGTGGGCAAGCAGTGGGACGAGCACGCGCGCGTCGGGGCTGCCCCAACCGGTTACTGGATCCCAGCCGGGCGTGGCGCGGTAGCCGTGGATCGTCCTGGGCGGGAAGCGCACAGTGTTGTTGCCGGCGGTGATGTCATGGAACACGCGGTGGTAGGCGCGGCTGTGAGCGATGCGGTATACGGCGGCGTTTACGAACCCGAGTCGGTGGCCAGCGTATTGGTCCGCGGAGGGGGAATGTGATTCCCGCCCAAAGGGGGGCGCTGGCGCTGGTGCCGCCGTGGTGGCTGATGGTGTACCCGCCGCCGGTGGCGGTGACCACCGCTATTCCCGGGTTCGGGCGAAGCGTCGCTCGCGACGTCGGGCAGGGCCCGGTAGCGACCGATGCCTGGCGTATGGTCCTGGTAGCCGGGCCGCGTGGCTGGAAGATCCGGCTGAGACCGCCGCCTGATGCTTCAAAATGGCTGCCGGGCTGTCCGAACGGCAGTCCCCATGCGCGCTCGCCCAGGTAGGTGCCGGTCCTGCGGTTGGCGATCAGCGTTGTGCCGCCGGTGGCCAGGACGAGCGGATCGGCGGCGGGCAGGTTGACTTCCTTCACCGGCGCAAACACGCCGCCGGTCAACCCCTTTATCACCTGGCAGGGTTCGCCGACCACGCCGATATCGCCGGACGCGGTGACAACGGTGACGTGGTGGGCGGCGGCTGTCTGCAGCGCCTCGTGTAGGACGGCCAGCTCGGCGTGTGTATCGCAGTGCTCTCCTCCGGGTCTGCCCGGCCGCGCTGATCGAGATGACGCTGCCGAGAGAGCTTCCGAGCCGGAGAGCGGCCACGGAGGCTGGGACTGCGCTTGCGGCGCTGTTGAGCGAATTTCCTTTGATCAGAAGTTCGATGATCGAGGCGTCGGGCGCGATGGCGTGAACGACCTCGGGGTGAAGTTCTTCCTCGCCGTTGGCCCGCCACGGAGACGCTGACCGGGCGAGGTTGCGTACCACCCGGATGCGAGCGGGGGGGAGCCGGAACAGGCTTTCGAATGCGGCGAGATCGCGACGGATGTCACTGGTCGGTAGCGGGAACTGCGGCTCGGCGAGCTCGGGGAGCACGACGGTCTCGCCGTGGCCGTTGGTCCCGTGGTTCAGCAGCGGCAGGATGGCGTATGCCGTTTCAAGTTGACGGGGCGTGTAGGCGGGGTCGCGCCCGCCGGTCTTCCTGGTCGTCCGGACAGCGGCGACGTGGCCTGGATCGGCCGCGGCGGCGTGGTTTGGTGGCCCGCCGCCGGGCTGCAGGTGTCCGCCGCAGACTGTGAAGGCGGATTGGAACGCAGGCGTTGGATGAGCGGGAAATGCGTTCTTGAACACTCGGGGGGAGGTTGTCGGGTTCGGGAGGCGCTCCCCATGGGCGCCCATGCATCGCGCGAACCTGGCCATCTCTCGTTGCGATCGCCGGATCTTGGCGGGGCCTGTTCCCCTCCCGAGTCGGTCGAGGCAGAGCCGCAAGCGGCGAGCACGGGCCGCGGCGAGGATGGCGGCGCCGGCGTCGGGAGACGGGAGTCGTTCTGGACATGGCGCAAGTGGTATCCGGTCGGCGGTCACACCAGTGCAACACGCCTGCGCCGGCGGCCCGAGCGGGGAGCCGGCGAGGCGTGTGATGGCGTTGTGACGTCTGTGGTGCACGATGTCCGGTGCGCGTACTGGTCGTCGAGGATCACGTTGAGCTCGCCGTGACATCGCCGAGGGGCTGCGCGATCGCGGGATCGCGACCGATCTCGCCTATGACGGGGCGACCGCGTTGCACAAGGGCGCTGGTGTACCGCTACGACGTGATCGTGCTCGACCGCGACCTGCCGGGAGTGCACGGCGACGCGGTGTGCGTAGCATTGCGCGACAGCGGGTCCGACGCGCGGATCTTGATGTTGACCGCGGCGGCGACGATCGGTGATCGGGTCGAGGGTCTGAACCTCGGCGCGGACGACTACCTGACCAAGCCGTTTGCGTTCGAGGAGCTGGTCGCGCGGGTCCATGCGCTGGCCCGCCGCGCCCCGGCGGGCCGCCGATGCTGACCAGGGGCGATCTGAAGCTCGACAGGGCGCGCGGCGGGCGACCCGGGCGGGGCGGGAGCTGTCGCTGACGCGCAAGGAACTCGGCGTGCTCGAGGTCCTGCTGGCGGCCGACGGCGCTGTAGTCAGCGCCGAGGAGCTGCTCGAGCGGGTGTGGGACGAGAACGCCGACCCGTTCACGCGCACCGTGGCGGTGACGCTCGCGCGGCTGCGGCGCAAGCTCGGCGACCCCGAGGTGATCGAGACGGTGATCGGCGCCGGCTACCGGATGCGATGACCCGCTGGCCTCGCTGCCGTGTCCGGCGGATGTGGCCGCGGCGGATGCGCACCCGGCTCGCCGTCATGTACGCCGTCCTGTTCCTGCTGGCCGGGGCGGCGCTGTTGGCGCTGACCTACACGCTGGTCGTCCACGTCCTCCTGCCGCCGGCCGAGCACCAAATCGATCGCGCCGCGTCTCAGGACGCTGCTGGGCTCTGCAAGCAACGCCAAGCCCCGGGCAGCCCGCCATGTCCGTCGCGTTCGTGCGAAGTGCAACCGCGCGTTCACCGCCGCCGGGCGCAGGGCCGAGAGCCAGCGCGACAGCGAGTTGGACGCACTGCGCACGCATCGGTGATCGGCCTTGGCGTGCTCGCGATCGTCTCGACAGGCCTCGGCTGGCTGGTCGCCGGCCGGACGCTGAGACCGGTGCGGTCGATCACCGAGGCTGCGCGGCGGGCCTCTGAACTGCGGCTCGGCCAGCGCCTCGCGCTCACCGGGCCCGATGACGAGTTCAAACAGCTGGCCGACACCTTCGACGTGATGCTCGAGCGGCTCGACGCCGCGTTCACCAGCCAGAAGCGGTTCGTGGCCAACGCGGCACACGAGCTGCGCACGCCGCTCGCCGCGATGCGAACGGCGATCGAGGTCACGCTCTCCAAGCCGACGAGGACGCCCGAGCAGCTCGAGGCGATGGCCGAGCGGGTCAAACGATCGGTCGAGCGCGCCGAAGCCACGGTCGAGGCGCTGCTGACGCTCGCCACCAGCGAGCTCGGCCCGACAGCCCAGGAATCGATCGATCTCGCCACCATCGCCGAGGACGCGCTCGACGCCACACGAGCGATCGAAGAGCGGCGGATCGAAGTCGAGGCCACGCTCGAGCCCGCCCTGGCCCGCGGCGACCGCGTACTGCTCGAGCGCATGATCGCCAACCTCGTCGAGAACGCCGTGCGCCACAACAGCCCGGGGGGCTGGATCGGGATCCGCACCCACCAGCAGGCCGACGGCGCCGTGTTCGAGATCGCCAACACCGGGCCCAGCGTCCCCGCCTGAGCAAATCCCAATCCTGTTCGAGCCGTTCGCTCGCGCCAAACAGCGTCTCAACCACGCCGACGGCGTCGGGCTCGGCCTATCGATCGCGAACACGATCGCCACGCTCACAACGCCACGATCGAAGCGCGCCCACGCTCAAGCGGAGGACTCGAAGTTTCCGTCACCATCCCGACCAACCCAACCTGAGGATCGACGCACGCAGCGGGGCGTCCGCGCGCGCAAACATGATCGGATGACGCGAGAGGCGGCAGCTCGGCTTCCGCAACGTCGCCGAGGCGGGAGCCGGTGCTAGCTGGATTCCAGCTAACGGTCGCTGCCGGTCTGGACGAGCGGCGACACTCCTCGGGACTCTTCCGCGGTCACCGGGAGATGCAGAAGTCGCTGCCGGCGCATGGTCGTCATCTCCTGACCCTCGCTCGCGTTCGTCGGCTCTCGCTTCGGCATGAGCAACCGGAATTCGACACGGCACCGCTCGAATTCGTCCTGAGCGACAGGCGGATCACCGGCCGGTCGGGCTCCTGCTTGCGCAGGAAGCAGGCGCCGCGCCCTGCCGGGTTTGGCGATGGGTTCGCTCGTCGCTTGCGCTGATCTTGTGGCTCTCCCGCGTGGAGCTCTTCAGCATTATCAACTGCGCCAAGCTCGCCCGCGAGTAAATGGGCCGCTCCGACATGCTTTTGGCCAGCTCCAGCTGCGTTACGAGGGGCCGGTGCGCTGCCGGACTTGCGTCGACCGTGAAGGGAGCGCGCAGGTGCTCGTCAACCTGCTGGACACCCGCGTGCACGCCACCCCCACGGAGGTGCGGTCATCGTCAGCATCCGACCGGGAGGGCGAGACGTGTCGCTGGCGGTCACTGATCCCGGCAGGGGCGTCGCCGTCGCCGACCATGAAGTCATCTTCGAGCGCGACAACTGGCTCGAGAGCTCGCGCACGCGCAGCACGTTCGGCGGGGGCTGTGACTGACGATCGCGCGGCACACCGCCCCCGGGACGCTGTGCTGCACCGACAACCCCCGCCGGCTCCGGCGCGCGATTCGGCGCTCACCCCTCCGAGCGCTGAGGGCGGGGCGAGAGGTGCTCGTGGACGGCCAGCCAGCGACCCGCGCGTCGCACGAAGACGATCGTCTCACGCTCGGCGAGGCGCTGCTCTCCCTCACGTGTGGCGATCCGGGTATCGACGTCGTGCACGAACAGCGCGCTGTCGACGCCGAGCATCGTGACCGTGGGATCGGTCGAGCGGCAGGCGAGAACCCGGAAGCCGTCCTCATGCTCCCACACACGCCACAGCTCCCGGTAGGTGTCGCGCGACCGCAATCGCTCGGACTCGCCGTGAAAGACGAACGTGGCGTCCACAGCAAAGCGATCGAAGTACTCGTCCACCCGTCCCCGCCCGAACGCGGCGACGAGTTCCCGTGCCGCCTGGCGGACCTCGTCCTCGGTCATCGAGGTGCCACCGCGAGCATCGCGAGCATCTCGTAGGCGGCGGCGTGTAGAGCGTTGAGCTGGACAGGGCCGTCGTAGGCGGGAGAGACCTCGACGACGTCGAAGCCGGTGAACGGCGTCCCGGGGAGCGCCCGCATGTAGCTCAGCGCCTCGCGCGGGTAGAGGCCGTCGACCTCGGGGGTGCCAGACGCGGGGTCGAGCACGTCGATGTCGCAGGGAGAGGTCCGTGGTCCGTCACCGGTCCGCGCCCGCATGACCAACCCCGATCGATCTCATGATTGCCGCGCACCAGCTCATGCCGCTTCGCGGAGCAGCTCCATGGTGGAGCAGTGGATGCCGCCGCCGTTGTGGTGCACCTCGTCGTAGGGGATCGGGATGACATCGACGCTGCGGCGGCGCAGCGCGGCGATCGTCTTCGGGCAGTCGTCGGTGATCACGAAACGACCGGGGGCGATGGCCAGGCCGTTGATTACCCAGCGCTGGTCGGGATCGACCCAGATCGGCTCGATGCCGAGGCGCTCGAGCCGCTCGATGAACCAGTACGGCAGGCCGATCGGGTCCATCAGCGCCTTATCGATGTCGACCATGCCCACGTGCCCGTCGATGTGGATGGAGAAGCCGGTCATGGGAACGACGATCAGCTCAACGCCCAGCCAGCGCAGCGTCTCACGTAGCTGCTCGGCGCTTTCCTGGTTGCAGCGGATCGAGGTTCCGTAGGCGGCGGTGGTCGCGTTGAGTTTGACCAGCGAGCCGCCTTCGAGCATGCCGCTGCCGACGATCGTGCCCAGGATGGGCACGCCGCGATTGGCGACTACTCGGGTGATGCTCGCTTCCTCGCCGCGTCGCATCAGCGGAGCCAATCGTCCGATCACGACCCCACCGGGGACCGAGACGAGGGGGTCACGGGTGTAGATCGCCTTGGTGTAGCGCGTGTCGATCGGGTCGGCCAAGACCACCTCGACGCCCGCGTGCTCGAGCACCTCGCGTAGGCCGGCGTGCTGCTCCTCAAGACGCGCGCGATCAGGCGGCCGGTTCCCGGTCCAGTAGTAGGTGCCGCCGGGACCGACAAGCGAGTCAACGCGCGGGTCATAGTGTTCGGCGTCGAACTGCTCAAACTCAGCGCCCGGCGCTCGCATCAGCACGACGCGTAGCACGCCGACCTCGTCCTGAGAGCCCCAGCTCGCACCCCACCGCTCGCGCAGTTCGTCCTCATCGTTGAACGGGGGGTCGGGGACGGGGGGACAGAGCCTCTGGTAGTAGGCGTCGGGAAGGGCCTCAACTGCGGGGTTGCTCGTAGAGATCACGGCGGTCTCTCCTCGGCTCAGACGTGTGGGTCTATGGATCGGTACTGCCGGCCCTCGGCCGGTTGGGCGGCGCGACGGCGCCGACGACAATCGCCAGCTCGTCCTCCGCGTTGCGATGGGCGTGGTGGGTGCGGGGGAAAAAGTCGACGGTCGTCTCCCCGGGAAGCGAGCGCCCAGGTTTGGTTCTCGATCGCCAGCTCAACCTGGCCGGCGACGCAGTGGATCGACGCCCGATCAGCAGCCAACGGCAGCCTCGTCGCACGTCGCGAGCAGCAGGCTGGGCGCAGTGGAGAGCTTGAGAACCGTCCGCGCCCGCGATCAGGCCTAGCTGCGCAGGCAAGCGTGCTCGGCGGACGATCGGATTGCTCACGGAGCCGGCTGCTGCTGGGTGACGCAGTGGATGCCCCCGCCGCCGATGCCGAGCGCGTCGATGTTCAGCGGCTCGACGACGCGGCCGGGGAACGCAGCGCGGATCGTCGCCGCCGCCTGCGCGTCGGCCTCGGCGTCGCCGAACTGGGCGCAGATGACGGCGCCGTTGCAGACGTAGTAGTTGGCGTAGCTGTCGACGAAGTTGTTGTCGCGGTGCTGGCGGATTCGACTCCACGTCGGTCCGAGCAGCTTGGTGGTGGCGATCGGCCGCCCGTGGTCGCTGTGGGCGTGTGACAGCACCTCGTATTGGCACCGCTCGTCGTTTGACCCACATGTTGTGGTCTGAGGCCTGGCGAGGGTACTGGACGATGCCCGTGGCCGCTGCGGTGAAGCGCGAGGTGGAGTCGACGTGATCGTCGGTGATGTCCTGACCTCGGATGCCCGTAAACCAGATGACCTCGGACGCTCCGTAGGCGGCACCCATCGCGGCCTCGAGCTGCGCCGGCGTGCGGCCACGTTACGTAGGGATTGATGATGCTGCTTTCGGTCGCCATCAGCGTTCCGTGGCCGTCGGTCTCGATCGCGCCGCCCTCGCTGACGAAGTCGGCGGCGGTGAACGGTACGCCGAGCAGGGCGGCGATTCGCCGGGCGACGAGTGCGTCGTGGTTGTGGCGCTGTTTGTTCCCCCAGCCGTTGAAGT
>CAVSSZ010000014.1:0-2241475 GCA_963730725.1 uncultured Solirubrobacteraceae bacterium
TCCGAGTTCAAGTCCGAGCCGCAGTGGATGCGCGACTTCCGGCTGAAGGCGCTCGATCACTTCCTCGCGCGTCCGATGCCGACGTGGGGCTCGCCGATGCTCGCCGAGGTCGACTTCGACGACATCCATTATTTCGTGCGCGCCTCCGAGCGTTCCGAGCGCTCCTGGGACGACGTCCCCGAGGACGTCAAGAAGACTTTCGACCGGTTGGGTATCCCCGAGGCCGAGCGCAAGTTCCTCTCCGGCGTCGGCGCCCAGTATGAGTCCGAGGTCGTCTACCACCAGGTCAACGAGAGCCTCGAGAAGCAGGGCGTGATCTTCACCGACATGGACACCGCGCTGCGCGAGCACGAGGATCTCCTGCGCGAGTACTTCGCGACGATCATCCCGCCCAACGACAACAAGCTCGCGGCGCTCAACTCCGCGGTGTGGTCCGGCGGCTCGTTCGTCTACGTCCCGCCCGGCGTCCACGTCGAGATGCCGCTGCAGGCCTACTTCCGGATCAACACCGAGTCGATGGGCCAGTTCGAGCGGACGCTGATCATCGCCGACGAGGGCTCCTATGTGCACTACGTCGAGGGCTGCACCGCTCCGACGTACTCCAGCTCGAGCCTGCACTCGGCGGTTGTCGAGCTGATCGCCAAGCCCGGCGCCCGGATCCGCTACACGACCGTGCAGAACTGGTCGCAGAACGTGTTCAACCTGGTCACCAAGCGGGCGGTCGCCGAGACCGACGCGACGGTCGAGTGGGTCGACTGCAACCTCGGGTCGAAGCTCACCATGAAGTACCCCTCGGTCTATCTGATGGGTGAGCGGGCTCATGGCGAGATCCTGTCGATCGCGTTCGCCGGCAAGGGCCAGCATCAGGACGCCGGTGGCAAGATCGTCCACGTCGCGCCGAACACGACCTCGAACATCTTCGCCAAATCGATCTCCAAGGATGGCGGTCGCGGTTCCTACCGCGGGCTGCTGGAGATCGCCAAGGGCGCACACGGCGCGCGGTCGAAGGTCGTCTGCGACGCACTGCTGCTCGACGAGCATTCGCGCTCGGACACCTACCCGACGATCCGTATCTCCGAGGACGACGTCAACGTCGGCCACGAGGCCACGGTCTCGAAGGTCGGCGAGGACCAGCTGTTCTACCTGGAGTCGCACGGCATCCCCGAGGACGAGGCCTCCAAGCTGATCGTCAACGGATTCATCGAGCCGATCACCAAAGAGCTGCCGATGGAGTACGCGGTGGAGATGAACCGCCTGATCGAGCTGCAGATGGAGGGATCCATTGGCTAGTTCACAGACGATCGAGGTCCCGACGTTCAAGGGGCGTCCGGGCTGGGAGTTCACCGATCTCTCTGGGCTCGACCTCGACCGCTACGCGCCGGCCGCGGTCGCGCGTGACGGCGGGGTCGGTGAGCTGTGGTCCCTTGAGGCAGCCGAGCTGCCGACCGGAGTCTCGGTCGAGGTCGACGGGGACCGGGCGACCGTCACGGTCGCCCGCGGTGTGGTGCTCGAGCACCCCATCTCGCTCACCGCGGTCCAGTCAGAAGCCGGGACGCTCGTCAACCAGCGCACTCGCATCGTGCTCGAGGAGGGTGCGCAGGCGGAGGTCTGGGAGCAGTTCCTGTCGGCCTCCGACGAGCTCGACGGCATCTTCAACATCTCCACCGAGCTCGTGGTCGGCGACGCCGCCCGGCTGCGCTACGTCTGCGGTCAGGCGCTGTCGGAGAAGAGCTGGGTATTCGGCGCGCAGCGAGGCGTGGTCGGCCGGGACGCGAGCCTCGACTGGGTCGCGCTCGGGTTCGGCTCGCAGTCCGGGCACGTGCTGATGGAGACGCGCCTGGCCGGCGAGGGAGCAGACGCTCGCGTGACCGGTGCCTATGCCACCCACGGACGCCAGCACATCGACTTCGACACCACCCAGGAACACGTGGCGCCGAACACGACCTCCGACCTCGCGTTCCGCGGCGTCCTCCAGGACCGCTCGAGCGCGGTCTGGAAGGGCAACATCATCGTCGACCCGGGAGCGCAGAAGACCGACGCGTTCCAGGAGAGCCGCAACCTGCTCATCTCCAAGCGCGCCCACGCCGACGCGATCCCGGGGCTTGAGATCCAGGCCAACGACGTGCGCTGCACCCACGCGGCGGCGGTCGCTCAGGTCGATCCCGAGCAGCTGTTCTACCTGCGCTCGCGCGGCCTGCGCGAGGACGTCGCCAAGCAGCTCGTGATCGAGGGCTTCCTCTCCGCGCTCGTCGAGCGCTTCGAGCAGGGCCCCGTCCGCGAGGTGCTGGCCGATGTGCTCGAGCGCCGGTTGCAACTCATCCTCAACTGAGACCGCCGCGCGAGCTGGGCAGCACACGCGCGCAGGGCCCTGAGTCTGACGCTCAGCTCACGCCGCACCGGTGCGTAGGATCCGCGCATGGCGCGTTCGATCACGCCGATGGTCCCGCTCGGCTACGGCAAGTACGTGCGCGCCGACCGGGTCTACGCGCTCGTCCCGCTCGAGGGTGACGACCGCGGTGACGGCCGGCGCACGCTCGTCCACGTCGAGGGGATCGAAGAGCCGCTCGTGGCGTCGCGCTCCGAGCAGGCGATCGCCGCCGAGCTCGCCGCCGCGCTCGGCCAGCCACCACCCGGAGCCGGGCGCGCCGAGCGGATGCGTGGGCAGGAGCGGCTGTTCTGACGCCCGCCATCCCGCCGAGAGGCTGACGATGGCGCGTCACGTCCTGTTGCTGCGTGGGATCAACCTCGGTCCGTCGCGGCGGGTCCCGATGGCCGAACTGCGCACGCTGCTCACCGACGCCGGCTACGAGGACGTCGCCACCTACGTGCAGAGCGGCAACATCGTGCTGAGCGCGGCCGCCCAGCCGGGGGAGCTTGAGAGCGCCGTCGCCGGGCTGATCTCCGGGCACTTCGGCTTCGAGGTTCCGGCGTGCGCCCGCAGCGCCGCCCAGCTGAAGCAGGTGATCGCGCACGATCCGATCCCGGGCGCCGCCGAGGATCCCAAGCACTACCAGGTGACCTTCCTGGCCGAGCGCGCGCCCGCCGCGACCGTGCACCGGCTCGAGGCCCTCGCCGTCGAGTCGGAGGACGTTGCCGCCCACGGCCGTGAGCTCTACAGCTTCCATCCCGACGGCATCGCTCGCTCCAAGCTCGCCAAGGCGCTCACCGCCAAGGAGCTCGGCATCGCCGCCACCGCACGCAACTGGACGACGGTCAGGACGCTTGCGGGGCTGGCGTCCCCGCCCACCGGCGCCCCGAACCACACGAGCGCTGCGAGCAGCGCCGCGGTCACGCAGCCTGCTCCGACGACGAACGCGAGCCGATAGCCATCGAGCAGCGCGGGCTGCAGACGCGCGCCGGATCCCAGCAGCGACCGGGTGCGCTCGCTCGACAACGTCCCGAGCACCGCGACGCCGATCGCTGCCGACACCTGCAGCGAGGTGTTGACGATCCCCGAGGCGAGCCCGGCGTCCGCGGCAGGCACCTCGGCCATCGCGATCGCCAGCAGCGGCATGAACGACAGGCCGGCGCCGGCCCCGACGAGCACCATGGAGAGGACGAGCTGCGGGGCATAGCCGGTGTGCAAGCCGATCCGGGAGAACACGGCGAGTCCGGCGGCGGCGAGCACGAGCCCCGCGAGCAGCACGCGGCGCGGCCCGAAGCGGCCGACCAGCCGCGCCGTCGGCCCGAGCGGCCGGGCGCCCAGCACCAGTGTCTGGGCGAGGAACGCGATCCCGGTGGTGAGCACGCCGTAGTGACGAATGCGCTCGAGGTAGAGCACGCCGACGAAGAAGGTGGCGAACATGCCGATGATGAGCAGTCCGCGGATCAGGCTGGAGGCCGCCAGACCCGGGAGCCGGAAGACACGCAGCGGCATGATCGGCGCCGGCAGGCGGTGCTCGAGCAGCACGAACGCGACCAGGAGCACCACCGCTGCGGCGCCGAACCCGAGCGTGTGGGTCGAGCCCCAGCCGTGGGTGCTGGCGGTGACGATCGCGTAGGCGAGGCTGATCAGCGACGCGGGGACGAGTGCCGACCCCAGCCAGTCGATGTCGCGACTGATCCCGAGCCCGCGGTTCTCGGCGATCCACCGGCGGCCCAGGGCGACGGCGCCGAGACCGATCGGCACGTTGATGAAGAAGATCCAGTGCCAGTTGATGAGCTCGGTGATGATGCCGCCGAGGATCAGCCCGAGCGAGCCGCCGCCCGCGACCACGAACATGTAGACCGACATCGCCTGAGCGCGCTCACGCGGCGGGGGAAACTCGGCGGCGATGATCGCGACGGTGACCGACACGGCCGCCGCGCCGCCGAGACCCTGCACGAAGCGAGCGACGACGAGCACCGTCTGGGAGTCGGCGAGCCCGCAGGCGATCGAGGCGAGCGTGAACAGCGTGACGCCGGACAGGAACATGCGCCGGCGCCCGACGAGGTCCCCCAGCCGCCCGCCGAGCAGCAGGAAGCTTCCGAAGGTGATCAGGTAGCCGTTGAGCACCCAGGTGAGGCTCGACTGGCTGAAGTGAAGGTCGCGCTCGCCGCCGCCACCTCGTCCACATCACGGAGGCCGGCCGCGCCCAGCTCGACCACGCGATCGAAGCCCGCGAGGCAGTCGCCGGCGAGGTGCTCGCAAAGCTCAGCAACGAGGAGCGCCGCACGCTCCACGACCGGCTCGCCAAAGCGCTCGGCGAGCCGGCCTAGCTCACACGATCTCCTCGCGCGCCGCGGCGAACGCTTCGAGCGCCTGGTCGAGCTGGTGCTCGCTGTGCGCCGCGGTGACGATCGCGCGCACCCGGGCCCGGCCTGCCGCGACGGTGGGGAACACGATCGCCTGTGCGAGCACCCCTCGCCGGCGCAGCGCAGCCGACAGCGCGGTCGCTCGCCGCTCCTCGCCGAGCAGCACCGGCACGATCGGGGTGACGCTGGTCCCGGTGTCATAGCCGAGATCCTGCAGCCCGGCCCGGAAGCGCTGAGCGCTCGCCCGCAGCCGCCCGCGGCGGGGCGCATCCCGGCGCAGCAGGTCGACGGCAGCCAGGCCCGCGGCGGCGACCGACGGCGGTTGCGAGGTGCTGAACAGGTACGGGCGCCCGCGGAGGCGCAGGTAGTCGACGACCGTCTCCGGCGCGGCGACGAATCCACCGAGCGTGCCGAGCGCCTTCGAGAGCGTCCCGATCTGGATCGGGACCCGGCCGCTGCACCCGAAGTGCTCGGCGGTCCCGCGGCCGGTCTCGCCCAGCACGCCGGTGGCGTGGGCGTCATCGACCATCACGGTCGCACCGTGGGTCTCGGCGAGCGCCAGCAGCTCGGGCAGCGGCGCGATGTCGCCGTCCATGCTGAACACACCATCGGTGACGAGCAGCACGTGGTCGGCGTCGGCGACGGCCTCAAGCGCGCGCTCGGCGTCGGCGACATCCGCATGCCGGTAGACCGAGATCCGCGCGCCCGAGAGACGGCAGCCGTCGATGATCGAGGCGTGGTTGAGCTCGTCGGAGACGATCGCGTCGCCCTTGCCCAGGAGCGCACCGACCGTGCCGCTGTTGGCGGTGAACCCCGAGGGCACGAGCAGCGCGTCGGGGGCGTCCTTGAGCTCGGCCAGCCGGCGCTCGAGCTCCCGGTGGACGTCCATCGTGCCGACGATCGGCCGCACCGCGCCCGAGCCCACGCCGTACTCACGCAGCGCCTCGGTGGCCGCCGCCACCAGCGCGGGATGTGCGGCGAGCCCGAGGTAGTCGTTGGAGGCGAGGTTGATCAGCTCGACGCCATCGACGACCACGGTCGGTCCCTGCGCGGAGGCGAGCACGGGCGGCGGCGTCCCGCCGCCCATGGAGCGGATCTCGGCGAGTCGCTCGGCGACCGAGTCGAGCAATGCCCCGTGCGTCTCGGTCATCGGGTGAGGTGCACCTCCAGCTGGGGTTCGTAGGAGAGCTGGCTCAGCCAGCCGTCCGGCGAGTCGACGACCCCGGACCAGACGCGGCTCCATCCCTCAAGGACATCGAGGTACTGGAGCACGATGTACGGCCGGGCGTCGAACACCATCTTCTGCATCCGATAGACGATCGCCCGGCGCTTGGCGGGATTCACCGTGCGCTCCTGCTCGGCGAACATCCGGTCATAGCTCGTGCGACAGTATCCCGAGTCGCTGTTGGAGTAGTACTGGCTACACGTCATGTTGTCGAGCATGTAGGTGGGGTCGATGAACGTGTCCCAGCCCCACATCGCAAGGTCGAACTTGCGGTAGTGGTCGGCCTCGATCTCGCTCTGGAGCGCGTCGTCATCGATCGTCTGGAACGTGAGCTTGACGCCGATCTTGAGGAAGTCGTTGGTCATGATCTCGCCGGTTCGCAACCCCTCGCCGCCGTTGTCAGGCGAGAGCAGCACCGTGTAGGACATCGGATGGCCGTCGGCCCACCGCAGGCCCCCGGATCCGTGACGGCGGTAGCCGGCCTGGTCCAGGAGCTGATTGGCGCGGGCGATGTCGTAGGGCAGCGGTTTGACCGACCTGTCGTACCAGGAGCCGGTCGCCGGCGGGATGATCGAGGATCCGGCCTGGGCGTATCCCAGGTAGGCGATGTCGTCGATCTCCCGCCGGTCGGTGGCGTACTCGAACGCCCTGGTCACGAGCGGATTCAGGAGCTCCCGATGCCCGAGCTTCTTGGGATTGGTGTTGATGATGAGGTCGTTGAAGGCCACCGACGCGCGCTTCTCGATCCGGATGTGGGCACGCGCCAGGGGCCGGATATCGGTCGGCGGGAGGTTCGGGTCACCGGTCGCCGCGTCGACATCGTGAGCGGTCATCGCCGCCACGAGCGCGTCGTCGTTGGCGAACAGCTCGACGCCGAACCCCTTGATCTTCGGCTTGGGCCCGAACCATCGCGGATTCCGGATGAACAGCAGCACCTGGTTGGGGACGTACTTGACGAACAGAAACGGCCCCGCGCCGACGACCGGATGTCCGTTCGTCGGCGCGCCGGTCGGCTGGTCCAGGGCCTTGCCCCTGCCCACTGCGTCCTTCGCCCAGATGTGCTCGGGCATGATCGGGATCTGCTCGAGGTTGGAGAGTGCGTCGCCGCCCGGTGTGCGGTAGATGATCGATACCCGATCGGGCGAGAGCGCGGTGGCCCGCGCGATCCCGGCGATCGCACTCGCCCAGGCAGCGGTCGCGCCGCGCTGGAACCTCACCATCGTGTTGATCGTCCATGCGACATCCGACGCGGTCAGCGGATGGCCGTCGGACCAGACGGTGTGCCGGTGCAGACTGAAGGTGATCACGTGCCCGTGATCGGTGATGCGCCAGGAGGTCGCGTACGCGGGGGCGAGCTTCAGCGTCTTGAGGTTGTACTGGAGGAGCTTGGGATAGATGTCGGTCTGGGTGTCGAGCGGAAGCTGGTCGGTCGTCTCCCACGGGTTGAGTGAGTTGACGATCGCGATCGTCCCGATCCGCAGGAAGTCGGTGGCGGGGCCCGCGCCCTCCGACGGCTGGCAGCCCGCGCACGCGAGTGCCGGCAGTGCCACCGCCATCGCGGCCGCCCAGCGGGCGGCTCTCAGGCGAGCAGGCATGCCACCGTGTGCTCGCACGCGCCCACCGTTCGCTCGGGCGGGTCGACGCGGCCGCATTCACCGATCGCCACCGGACAGCGCGGATGGAAGTGACAGCCCGACGGGAGTGACACCGGGCTCGGCGGCTCGCCGCTGAGCAGCGTCCGTTGCCGACCGGCGGACCCATGCCGCGAAGGGACGACCGAGAGCAGCGCTGCCGTGTACGGGTGTCGCGGGTCGGCGATCACCTCCCGCGTCGGCCCCTGCTCGACGATCCGGCCGCCGTACATGACCGCCACCCGGTCGGCGTGGTGGATGACGGTCGAGAGGTCGTGGGTGATCATCAGCACCGCCAGGTCACCGTCGCGGCGCAGGCCGTCGAGCAGATTGAGGATCCCCGCCCGCATGGACACGTCGAGCATGCTCACCGGCTCGTCGGCGATCAGCAGTTTGGGCTCGAGCACGAGGCCGGCGGCGATCGCGACTCGTTGACGCTGCCCACCGGAGAGCTGATGCGGATAACGCTCGAGGTAGAGGTCGACCGGCGTGAGCCCCACCTGGGTGAGCGCGGCGGCCACCCGGGCGGCGCGGTCCGCGCGCGAGTGAGCGATCCGGTGCACCTGCAGCGGTTCGGCGACCAATTGGCGGACTCGTAGCCGCGGATCGAGGGCCTCGTATGGGTCCTGGTAGACGATCTGCACCTCGCGGCGCAGCGCCTTGTGGCCGGCCCGGCCGACACGTGAGATGTCGACTCCGTTGAGCGTGACACTGCCCGCGTCCATCGCGACGGTGCCGAGCATCGTCTGTGCGGTGGTCGTCTTGCCCGAGCCCGACTCGCCGACCAGCGCGAGCAACTCGCCGCGCTCGAGCGTCAGCGAGACGCCGTCGACGGCGCGTGCGACGCGGCGCGGCCGGCGCAGCAGCGTGCCGACGACCCCGCGCCGGACGGGGAAGCTTGCGTGAAGCTCACGAATCTCCGCGATCGGGCGCTCGCCGCCCCCCGGGATGCGGTCGCGAGCTGCGCCGACGAGCAGCGCGTCCGGCGGGCCGGGGTCCGGCGCCGGTGCCCCCGGGTGATGGCAGGCGGCGACCTCGCGCCCGCTCTCGCCCGCGACCGGGCGCAACAGCGGCAGTTCGGTCGCGCAGTGCGTTCCCACGCGGTCGCACCGGTCGCGGAAGCTGCAGCCCGCGTTCGGCTGGTCAAGCCGCGGAGGCGCCCCGTCGATCGAGCGGGTCGGGCGATCGTCGTCGAGGTCGGGGGTGGCAGCGAGCAGCATCCTCGTATACGGGTGCGCGGGCGCCGAGGTGAGCCGGGCGATCGTTCCCTCCTCCGCGATCCGGCCGGCGTACATGACGGCCGCCCGCTGACAGGTCTCGATCACGATCGGCAGGTCGTGGGTGACGAGTACGAGTGCCAGGCCGAGCTCCGCCGACAGCGAGGTGAGCAACTCCAGCAGCTGCGCCTGGACCATCACGTCGAGCGCGGTCGTCGGCTCGTCGGCGAGCAGGATCTTGGGGCGGCAGGCAAGCGCCATCGCGACGGCGACGCGCTGGCGCATGCCGCCCGACAGTTCATGCGGGAAGAGGTTCGCGGTCCGGGACGGGAGTCCGACCAGCTCGAGCAGCTCCGCGGCACGGCGCCGGGCCCCGCCGCGATCCTCGGTGTGGTGGACGAGCATCGGCTCGGTGATCTGCCACGCGATCCGCTTGACCGGATTGAGCGCGTTCATCGCTCCCTGGAAGACGAGCGCGATGTCCGTCCAGCGATGGGCGGCCATCGAGTTCTCGCCGCCCGCCAGCAGATCGTGGCCGTCGAGCCGGATCTCTCCGGCGACCGTGGCGCTCGGTGGCAGCAGCCCCATCATCGCCATCATCAGCGTCGTCTTGCCGCACCCTGACTCGCCGACGAGACCGATCCGCTCACCGGTCGGGACATCGAGGTCGACGCCCTGGACCGCATGCAGTTCGCCGCTGTCGACCTCGAACCACACGTGCAGGTCCCGGACCTCGAGCCGGCTCGACGGCGCGACGGCCTCGTGCGTGCTCACAGCGCGTCGGGCCCCCGCCCGACCAGCGAGCGCAGCTTCCACTTGTTGACCGACAGGTGGGCGACTCGCAGGCGCGGGTTGAGCGCGTCCTCGATCGCCTGCCCGAGCAGGTAGCAGGCGACGATCACCAGCGCGATGCACAGCCCTGCGGGCACGACGGTCCACCACGCGCCGTAACTCACCGCGGTGCGGTCGTTGGCGTGCTCGAGGATGACCCCCCAGCTGACACTGTTGGGGTCGCCGAGGCCGAGGAAGTCGAGCGCGGTTTCGTCGAAGATCGCGGTCGCCACGGTGAGCACCGTGTTGGCGATCAGCAACGGACCGATCTGCGGGAGGATGTGGCGGACGATGATGAGCGTGTGTCCGGCGCCCATCGCGCGGGCGCGGCGGACGAACAGCCGCTCCTTGAGCGTCTTGACCTGCGCGCGGATGATGCGTGCGGTCGAGGTCCACAGCAGGATCCCGATCACCAGGATCACGTGGCTGAGGCTCGGGCCCCAGACGGTCGCGACGACGATCATCAGGACGAGGTCGGGGATCACCAGGAAGTAGTCGGTGATGCGCATCAGCGCGGTGTCGACCGAGCCGCCGAAGTATCCCGACAGCACGCCGACGACCCCGCCGATGCCCATCGCCACGAGCGTCGCGGCTCCCCCGACCAGCAGCGAGGTGCGGCCGCCGACGAGGATCAGGCTCAGCACATCGATGCCGCCGTCATCGGTTCCGAGCCAGTGCTTCGCGGACGGCGACGCATACACGATGCCGGTCGCCTGCGTCGTCGAGTACGGGGCGATCAGCGGCCCGATGACCGCGAGGATCACGAACACCATCAGGATCGCCAGCCCGACGGTCGCGGACGGGCGTGCGCGCAGCAGCCCGAGTGTGGTGCGGCCGCGCTGCACCCAGCGTCCGTCGCCCGGAGGCGGGGGCAAGCCGACGACCGTTGAGCTCATTGCGCCACCCTTGGGTCGAGCACGAAGTAGCAGAGGTCGGCGATCAGGTTGAAGAAGACGACTGACACGGTGACGATCAGGAACCCACCCTCGAGCATCGGGTAGTCACGCTGCTGCACGGCCTGGTAGAGCGCGTCGCCGATCCCCGGCCAGGAGAACACCACCTCCATCAGGATCGCGCCGGCGACGATCGAGCCGAGCGACAGAGCGACCAGGGTCACGATCGGCAGCATCGCGTTGCGCAGCGCGTGGGTGCGCATCACGCGCCGCGGGCGCAGTCCCTTCGCGCGGGCGGTGAGCACGTAGTCCTCTCCGAGCGTCTCGAGCAGCGCCGAGCGGACGATCAGCGTGTTGCCGCCGTACAGGGTGAGTACGAGCGTGATCACGGGCAGCACCATGTGCTGGGCGAGGTTCTCCAGGTGCTGCCAGAACGGCGGCTGGTGGAGCAGGAACGGGTCGTCGGTCCCCGCCGTCGGCAGATAGCGCGAGAGTGCGAACAGCAGGATGAGCGCGATCCACTGAGTCGGGAACGAGTAGAAGACGAGCGCGGTGTTCGTGCTCACCTGGTCGACGATCCCTCCGCGCCGCCAGGCCGAGAGGACCCCGGTCGCCACCCCGAGGATCAGCGAGATCACGGTTGCGATCGTCACCACCGGGAGCGTGTTGGTGAGTGCGGTCCAGAGGTTGGAGGCGACCGGCTGGCGGTTGGCGTAGGAGACGCCGAGGTTGCCGTGCAGCAACTGCTTCAGGTACAGCACATATTGGGCCCACTTGGACCTGTCCAGACCGAACTCCGAGGTGAGCGCCTCGCGCAACTGTTTGGTCGCGTTGGGGACGCGGGCCAGGTTGGTGACCGCAGTCCCCGGCAGCACGCGGAACAGGAAGAAGTTGATCGTGATCGCGACGAAGATGGTCAGGCAGGCGAACGCGACGCGCTTGACGATGTAGTCCGCGCCGCGCACCGCTCTACTCCGCGCCCTGCACGGCGGCGCGGGCGAGAACCGCCTCGAGCGCCGCTTCGACGATCTGGGCCGCAACCTCGATGATCCCGAGCGGGGTCACCAGTGACGGCTGGATGTTGTAGGAGGTGGTGCTCGAGTCGGCGAGCAGCCCACGGTTCAGGCACTCGCGCGCGAGCGCGTCCTGGAGGTCGGTGGCGCGCTCCTTCGAGGCTCGATCGCGCACAAGCTCGAGCGCGATCAGGCAGCCGATGACGCGCACCTCACCGACCGCCTCGAAGCGGTCCGCCATCTCGCCGAACCGCTCACGGGCCACGCGTTCGATGTCACGCACGTGATCGAGCACACCGGGGCGCTGAAGCTCGTCGAGCACCGACAGCGCCGCCGCGCAGGAGGCCGGCAGCCAGCTCCAGGTGCTGCCGGTCGAGAGGTCGTCGAAGCCACCGAGTGCCTCCTCGGTGCCGAGCAGCGCGCCGATCGGCATCACCCCGCCGCCCAGTCCCTTGCCGAGGCACATGAGGTCCGGGCGCAGGTCCCAGTGCTCGGCCGCGAACATCGTGCCGGTGCGCCCGAAGCCGGTCTTGACCTCGTCCAGGCACAGCAGCCACCCATGGCGCCGGCAGAGCGCGGTGAGCGCCGGCCAGAACGTGTCCGGCGGGGCGATCACGCCGCCCGAGCCGAGCACCGGCTCGAGCATGACCCCGGCCACGTCGGCCGGGTCGACGGCATGGAAGAGCAGGTGGTCGGCGATGTAGTCGACCGTCGCATCGCCGCTGCCGCCCTGCCGGGGCGATCCGAACGGGGTGCGGTACGGGTTGGGATAGGGGACGTGAACGAACCCCGGGCTCAGGTGGCGCGCGCCGTGGCCGATCTCGGCGCTCTCCGCGCCGAGCGTCGCGGTCGTCGTCGTCTCTCCGTGGTAGCCGCCGAGGAAGCCGAGGATGAGCGGCCGGCCGGTCGCGCGGCGCATGACGCGCACCGCGGTCTCGACCGCCTCGGTGCCGTTGAGCGCGATGTCGACGCGCGTGAGGCTCGGCGGCGCGCAGTCGAGCAGCCGCTCGGCGAGCGGGGCGACCAGCTCGGAGGCGATCGCGTGGGTGTCCTCGCTTCCGTAGCGGGCGAGGGCGGCGATGGCGGGCTCCAGGATCTCGGGTCGGCCGGCGCCGAGCGGGACCGAGGCGCTGGCGCTCGCCATGTCGAGATAGAGGTTGCCGTCGAGGTCCTCCACCACCCAGCCGTCCTTGCGGCTCATCACCAGCGGTGCGACGTGATCGGCGAACCCCGGGTACATGACGACGCGCTGGCGCTCGAGCAGCGCCCGGCTGCGCGGCCCGGGCGGTGGGTGGCGCACGTCGGGGACCGAACGTCCAGCGAATGGGCCCGCCTCGAGCGTCCAGGCGCTCATCGTGACCTCCGCAGTCGCCGATCGGCGAGGATCGCGGCCACGCAGTTGCGGCCGTTGGCGCCCGTCACCCCGCCGCCCGGATGGGTTCCGGCGCCGCACAGGTACAGGCCCTTCAGCGGTGTGCGGTAGTCGGCATAGCCCTTGGCCGGCCGCAGGAACAACAGCTGGTCGAGCGACATCTCGCCGTGCAGGGCGTGGCCGCCGGTGAGGCCGAGGATGCGCTCCAGATCGAGCGGGCTCAGCACCTGTCGGTGCAGGATCGAACCCGGCAGGTTCGGCATCAGCGCGCCGAGCTCCTCGATCGCCCGGTCGGCGACCGCGTCCTTGCGCTCGTCCCAGCTGCCCTCCGCGAGCCGGTAGGGCTGGGAGTTGACGTCGATCGTGATCACGTGCCGACCCTCGGGCGCGAGGCTCGGGTCGTGCACGCTGGGGAAGCACAGCTCGATATGCGTCCCGGTCGCCGCGATCCCGCGACGCGCCTGCGCCTGCTGGACGTCGAGGTCGCCGAGTGGCGGGCCGACCTCCATGATCCCACGGTGATAGGGCTGCACGCCCGAGCCGCCGAGCGAGGGCACCCGCGGCAGCTCGCTCACCGCCAGATTGATCTTCATCGACGTGCCCTCGCAGCGGAACCGCTCGATCGTCGAACGGAACGACTCGGGCAGCGCGCCGCTCTGGCAGAGGGTCAGGAAGGTGTGCTTCGGATCGGCGCCGGAGACGACGAGCGGCGCCGGCAGCTGCTCGCCGCTCTGCAGCACCACGCCGTCGACCCGTCCGTGTCGGGAGGTGATCTGAGAGACCGCCGAACCGAGGCGGATCACCGCTCCGGCCTCCCGCGCCGCATCGGCCATCGCCTCCGTCACCCGCCCCATGCCGGAACGCACGAAGCCCCACTGCCGGACCCCGCCGTCCGCGGTCCCGGAGGCGTGATCGTGCATCAGCACGAAGCCGGTGCCGCCCGATGACGGACCGGCGGTGCTGTCGTTGATCGCGTGCCAGCCGAGCGCCGCCTTGACGATGTCGCTCTCGAAGCGCTGATCGAGGTAGTCGCTCACCGACGAGGTCAGCAGGCTCAGCGTGTCGGCGAGACGGCGCCGGTGGATGAGCGACAGCCGGCCGAGGCGCGCGAGCCCCTGAAGATCGCGCAGGTGGCGCACGGCCAGGTCGGGCGCCGGCCAGCCGAATGTCGGAAGCAGGACCGCGGTGAGGGCGGCGAGCTCCTGCTCGAAGGCGGGGAAGACCGCGGCGTCGCGCCGCGAGTATCGCGCGATCTCCTCGGCGGTGTCCGGCGTCTCGTCGTGGACGTACAGCGATGCGCCGTCGGGCAACAGCGTGAGACTCGGTCCGGCTGGGTCGACATGGACGCCGCGGCGGACGAGTTCCATGTCGCTCCACACCTCCGGCCGCAGCATGCTCAGCACGTAGGCGCCGGTCGAGGCGCGGTAGCCCGGCGCGAACTCCTCGGTCACGCACGCCCCGCCGACGATCTCCCGACGCTCGAGCACGAGCGGCCGCAGGCCGGCGCGGGCCAGGTAGAAGGCGGCGACGAGTCCGTTGTGACCGCCGCCGACGATGATCGCGTCGTGACTGTGGTTCGCCCCCGGCACGGTCAGTCGCCGTCGGCCGCGGACGGCGCGCGCCGCTCGTCGCTCTCGATCCGCATCCGCGCCGCCGACATGTGCTCGGAGACGGTGGCGGCGACGCGAGCATGCTCGCCCGATCCGATCGCCTCGATCAGCCCGCGGTGCTCGGCCACGAGCTCCGCGCGGTCCGGGTAGAAGCTCTCCAGGTAGAGGAGGCAGAGCCGCGTCTCGGCCAGCAGCGTGGTGAACGTCCGGTCCAGTCGGGGGCTGCGCGCCCCCTGGACCAGGAGGCGATGGAACTCGAGGTCGACGTCGACGAGCTCGGGCCAGGGCGCGTCGCTCATCAACTCCATGCGGTCGACGACTGCGCTCAGCTCGGCGAGAACCTCGGGGTCGGGCTCATCGGTCAGCCGCGCGGCGGCTGCGCGCTCGATCACGTCGCGGACGAAATAGACGTCCTGCGCGTCGGAGATGTCGAGGTCGATGACGAACACCCCGCGGTTGCGCTCGGCGCGCGCCAGCCCCTCGTGGATCAGCCGCTGCAGCGCCTCGCGAACCGGGCCGCGGCTGACGCCGAGCTGCGCCGCGAGGTCGACCTCGGCGAGCTGGGCGCCGGGGCGGAAGGTGCCGTCGAGGATCCCGGCGCGAACGCGCTCGGCGACCATCGCCGGCGTCGATTCGAGCTTGAGCATCTCCAGGGCGGGGCGTTCGGTCACGTCGATGAGGCCTTTCGCGTAACAGTTCTCTCGGTGAGATCGTCAGATTGTAGACAATCGTATAGTCTGCAAAAGCGGAGTGCAACCTCGCAACGCAAGAGGAGACCGATCGCAGATGCGCAGCGCGCAGCAGTTCAAGGGTCTGGACCGCACCCTGCAGCGGGCCTGGATCAAGGGCGCGGGTTTCACCGACGCCGAGCTCGACCGCCCGCTCATCGGGGTCGCGAACACCTACCAGGACTTCTCGCCGGAGAACGTCCACCTGCGGACGCTCGGCGACGCGGTCAAGGCCGGCATCCGCATGGCCGGGGGCACGCCCGCCGAGTTCAACGCGTTCCATGTCACCGACAGCGAGGCGTTCGCCGCGCGCTCCATGCGCTACGTGCTGCCGAGCCGCGACATCATCGCCGACCTGGTCGAGCTGATGGCCGAGGGCCATGGCTTCGACGGCCTCTTGCTGCTCGCCTCCGGCGACAAGGTCGTACCGGGGATGGCGATGGCCGCGGCGCGACTCGACCTGCCCGCGCTGCTGCTGTACGGAGGCCCGACGCCGGCCGGCCGCTGGGGGGAGACGCGGCTCTTCCTCGAGACCGTCTACGAGGGCGTTGCCGAGGTCGGGCGCGGCGCGCTCGCCGAGGAGGAGCTTGCCCACTGGGAGGATGGGCTGTTCCCCGGTCCCGGTGCCTGCGACACGGCGACCTCGGGCAACACCGCAGGGATGTACACCGAGGCCCTCGGCCTCGCGCTGCCCGGCACGGGCACGCTCGCCGCCGGCTCCAACGCCCAGCTGCGCGCAGCCAAGGCGGCCGGTGCCCGGATCGTCGAGCTGGTGACCGCCGGCATCGCTCCCTCGACGATCCTCACCCGGGAGGCGTTCGAGAACGCGATTCGCGTCGGGCTGGCGGTCTCTGGATCGACGAATCAGGTGCTGCACCTGATTGCGATCGCGCGGGAGGCGGGGATCGAGATCGGCCTCGAGGACTTCGACCGCCTCGGGCGCACAACCCCGACGCTCGTCAAGCTGGCGCCGTCAGGGGACGCAGGCGTCACCGATCTGGACCGCGCCGGCGGCATCCCTGCGGTCCAGCGGGAGCTGGGCGAGCTGATGCACCTCGGAGCACGGACGGTGAGCGGGGCGACCGTCGGCGAGATCGCCCAGCGGGCCGTGACGCGCGACCGCAGCGTGATCGCCAGTGCGGCGCAGCCCGCGGCCGCCGACGGCGCGCTGCGCATCCTACGCGGGACGCTCGCGCCCGACGGCGCGGTGGTGAAGTCCTCGGGGGTCGTCGAGCAGATGCTCCGTTTCACCGGCACTGCCGCGGTGTTCGAGGACGAGGAGACGGCGATCGATGCGATCCTGTCCGGCGCGGTGAGGGCGGGGACGGTTGTCATCATCCGCAACGAGGGGCCTGCCGGCGGGCCTGGGATGCGCGAGATGCTCGGCGCCACGGCGGCGCTCATGGGGATGGGCCTCGGGGACAGCGTCGCGCTCGTGACCGACGGGCGCTTCTCCGGGGCGACGCGCGGCCCGGCGATCGGCTACGTCGGCCCCGAGGCCGCGCGCGGCGGTCCGATCCGGCTCGTGCACGACGGTGACGTCATTCAGATTGACATGGATGCGCGCCGCCTGGACCTCGACGTCGAGCCCGCCGAGCTCGAACGGCGCGCCGCGGCCTATCAACCGCCTCCGCCGCGCATCACCCGCGGCTATCTGTCGTTCTACGCAGAGCACGTCGCCCCGGCGTCCCGGGGCGCGGTGCTCCCGCGCTGAGCTCCGGGCGCCAGAGTCCGGAGCGTCGTCACCCCACCCACCAAGGAGAACCGCGTTGTCCAGATCGATCCGCTCCACAGTGCTCGCCACCCTGATCACGGGCGCCGCGACGCTCGCCATGGCTCTGTCCGTCGCCTCGGGGGCGCAGGCCAGGGGCTACACCGCGCCCCCGATCAAGCACGTCTGGGTGATCAACCTGGAGAACGAGAGCTCCAGCTACACGTTCGGGGCCGCCGGGCATAGGTTTGCGCCCTACCTGACCAAGACGCTGGTCTCACAGGGCGCCTTCCTGCGTGATTACTACGGCACCGGCCACGACAGCCTCGACAACTACGTCGCCGAGATCTCAGGACAGGCCGGCAACTACATGATGAACGAGGACTGCGGGATCTACGCGCCGTTCATCCAGTTCGGCGGCGAGAACTTTGACAAGTGGACCAAGGACGGGCAGCTGTCGGGCGAGGGATGCGTGTTCCCGAAGTACGTACCGACGATCGCGTCGCAGCTCGACGCCAAGGGGCTGTCATGGCGGCAGTACGCCCAGGACATGGGTAACGACCCGCACCGAGACGGCACGGTGAAGACCTCGCAGGGGCCGGCCTGTGGCCACCCGCCGCTCGGGGGCGTCGATCTCACCGACACCACTGGCCCGGCGAACGACAGCTACGCCACGCGCCACAACCCGTTCATGTACTTCCGCGCGATCACCGACGACACGCAGCTGTGCGACTCCCACGTCCTCTCGCTGCGACCGTTCGAGGCGAGCCTGCACTCGGTGGCGACAACCGCCAACTACTCGATGGTCACCCCGAACACGTGCTTCGACGGTCACGACTGGCCCAAGTGCCAGAACGGCGAGCCGGGCCGGCTGCCGCGGGTCGATCAGTTCCTGAAGAAGTGGATCCCGGTCATCACCGATTCGCCGGCCTACCAGGCGAACGGGCTGATCATCATCACCTTCGACGAGTCCGGATCCGACGAGGACGCAAGCGCCTGTTGCGGCGAGGTCGACGGCCTCGGATTCGACGATCCCTCGCATCCGAACCTGAATGAGCCCGGCCTCTACGGACCGGGTGGTGGACGCGTCGGCGCAGTGCTGCTCTCCAAGTACATTCGCCCCGGCACCGTCACCAGCCGCCCCTACAACCACTACTCGATGCTGCGCAGCGTCGAGGACCTGTTCGGCCTCTCGCACATCGGAGATGCTCAGATGCCGCAGGTGCGGTCGTTCGGGGCGGACGTCTACACCAACCCCAGGGGATGAGCCGCACGGCCACGGCGGTGGTGGTCGCGTCCGCAATCGCGGGTGCGGCCACCGTTGCCGTGGCCCCCGGGCGGCCGGGACTGGCGGCGCCGCTGCTCCTCGACTGACCTAGTGGCTCGAGATCACGCGGTCGATCAGGCCGTACTCGACCGCCTGCTGGGCGGTGAAGAAGCGATCGCGCTCCATGTCGAGGTGCACCTGCTCTTCGGTCTGGCCCGTGTGCTTGGCGTAGATCTCGTCCGTGCGCTTGCGGATGCTGAGAATCTCCCGCGCGTGGATCTCGATGTCGGTCGACTGGCCCTCGAAGCCCGCCGACGGCTGATGGATGAGGATCCGGCTGTTGGGGAGCGCGAAGCGCTTGCCGGCCGCGCCACCGGCGAGCAGCAGCGAGCCCATCGACATCGCGATGCCGACGCAGATCGTCTGGCACTGCGGCTTGATGAAGTGCATCGTGTCGTAGATCGCCAGCCCGCTGTAGATCGATCCGCCCGGCGAGTTGATGTAGATCGAGATGTCCTTGTCCGGGTCGGAGGACTCGAGGTGCAGCAGCTGGGCGACCACGAGGTTTGCGATCTGGTCGTCGATCGGAGTGCCGATGAAGATGATCCGCTCGTTGAGCAGACGGCTGTAGATGTCGAATTCGCGCTCGCCGCGGGCGGTGCGCTCGATGACCATTGGGACGAGGGGCATGGCTGCGAGCCTAGTACACGGGCGTGCTTGACCCTCACGCCGCGTGAGGGCCTACGGTGGCGCACATGAGCGACGAGGACACGCCCATGTGGCGGATCGGCGAGCTGGCCGCGGCGAGTGGACTGAGCGTCCGGGCGCTGCGCCACTACGACGAGCTCGGGCTGCTCGCGCCCGCCGAGCGGACCGCCTCCGGATATCGCCAGTATTCGGCGGCGGAGGTGCAGCGGCTCTACCGGATCACGGCGCTGCGGCGGCTGGGGCTCGGTCTGGACGCTGTCGCCGACGCGCTCGACGGCGACGCGGGCGATCTGGCGGCCGTCATCCGCCGCCAACGCACCGTCGTCGTCCGCGAGTTGGCCGAGCGCGCCGCGCTCAAGCACCGGCTCGACTCCCTGTGTGCCGAGCTGGATCGGGGCCGGGAGCCGACGGTCGAGGAACTGATCACGACGATGGAGGCGATGCAGATGCACGAGCAGTACTACACCGAGGAGCAGCTCGATCGCCTCGCGCGCCGCCGCGACGAGCTGGGACCGGAACGGATCGCGGAGGTGGAGCGGGAGTGGACGGAGCTGTTCGACACGCTGCGCGAGGCGCGCTCGGCCGGTGTCGCAGCTGAGGATCCCTCACTCGATCCCGTGCGGGCGCACGCGCGCGAGCTGGTCGCGTTGTTCACCGGCGGCGACCCGGACATCGCGGCCTCGCTCGGGCGAATGTGGACCTCGGAGGACCCGGAGGAGATCAGCCGGGGCGCGCTGGACCCCGAGCTCTCGGGCTACGCGCGCGAGGTGTTCGCTGCGGGAGGCCGGATTCGGTGAGCACGGTCCCGCACTCTCATCTTCCTTTCGGCCGCGATCGGCGAAGATGGGACCGTGAGCCAGGGCATGCCGTGGACGGACCGGGTTGACGCCGCGGTCGGCGACGCGATTGAGGCCGCGGTCCGCCACAAGCACACCTGGCGGCTGCGCAGGCTCGGGCGGGCGCACGCCATGCAGCCGGAGGGCGAGGGTCTCTGGGCCGCCGGCGAGCCCGGACCGCGCGACGGCTGCCAGCTGCAGGTGCTCATCGACGGCGAGGAGGCGATGGCCGCCATCGCGGAGGCGATCGGCCAGGCGCGCCGCTCGGTGCACATCATGGGCTGGCACATCGCTCCGCATTTCGAGCTCGTGCGCGGGGAGCGGCCGGTGGTCGTCGGTGCGCTCCTTGCCGAAGTGGCCGAGCGCGTCGACGTCCGCGTCCTCGTGTGGGCCGGCGCCCCGGTTCCCGTCTTCCACCCCACACGCGCGGAGGTCGCGGCGGATGTCGAGCGTCTCACCCGGCAGACGAAGATCGCCTGCCAGACCGATCCGCGCGAACACCCGTTCCATTGCCATCACGAGAAGGCGATGATCATCGACGGGCACACGGCGTTCGTCGGAGGGATCGACATGACCGACTTCGGCGGTGACCGCAACGACGCTCGCAGCCACCCCGCGCGCCGGCGCCTCGGCTGGCATGACGTGGGCACCTGCCTTCGCGGGCCGGCGGTGGCGGACGTCGCGGCCCACTTCGCCCTGCGCTGGATCGAGGTCACCGGCGAGCAGCTCGCTCCCGAGCCCGCGGTCGCCGCCTGTGGCGAGCACACCGTTCAGGTCGTGCGGACGGTCGCCGAGGGCATGTACGAGCGGCTGCCCGACGGAGAGTTCCGCATCCTCGAGAGCTACGTCCGGGCGCTCCGCTCGGCGCAGTCCTACATCTACCTGGAGAACCAGTTCCTGTGGTCGCCGGAGATCGTCGAGCTGCTCGCCGAGAAGCTGCGTCATCCCCCGACCGACGAGTTCCGCATCGTGCTCGTCCTGCCGGCCAAGGCCAACAACGGCCACGACGACACGAGGGGTCAGCTGGGGCGGCTGATCGACGCCGACGCGGGTCACTCACGGCTTCTCGCCGCGACGCTGCGATCGCTCAGCGGCGAGCGCGAGGACCCGCTCTACGTCCACGCCAAGGTGGGGATCGTTGACGATCGCTGGCTGACGGTCGGCTCGGCGAACCTCAACGCTCACTCGTTGCTCAACGACACCGAGATGAACGTCTGCACCGACGATGCCCAGCTGGCGCGTGATACCCGGGTGCGCCTGTGGGCCGAGCACCTCGACCTCGATCCGGGCGTGATCGCGGAGGACCCGCCACACGAGGTGATCGACCGGCGATTTCGCCCGATCGCATCCGACCAGCTCGAGCGCCGGCGTGCCGGTCGCCCGCCGAGCCATCACCTGCTCGCGCTCCCCGGCGTGTCCCGGCGATCTCGCCGGTTGCTCGGTCCTCTGGAAGGTCTCTTCGACGACGGTTGACGGCTCGGTCAGACCACGAGCACAGCGGAGCCGCTGAACGCCCCGGCGCGCAGGTCGGCGAGCGCCCGCTCGGCCTGATCGAGGGGGTACTCGCTGACCGTGGTGTGGACCGGGACCCGCGGCGCAAGCTCCAGGAACTCACGGCCGTCCTCTCGGGTGAGGTTCGCCACCGAGCGGATCGTGCGCTCATGCCACAGATCCTCATATGGGAATGCCGGGATCTCGGACATGTGGATCCCCGCGCAGACGACCGTCCCGCCGGGAGCGAGCGCACGCAGGGCGGCGGGCACGAGCGCGCCCGCGGAGGCGAAGATGATGGCCGCGTCGAGCTCGCGCGGCGGTACCTCGTCCGACGGGCCGGCCCACCGGGCGCCGAGGGAACGAGCGAACCGCTGCCCGCGCTCATCGCCGGGGCGCGTGAACGCATACACCTCGCGCCCGTGGTGAACCGCGACCTGGCAGATCTGGTGCGCTGCGGAGCCGAAGCCGTAGAGCCCGAGCCTTCCCGGATCCCCGGCCATCCGGTACGCGCGGTACCCGATCAGCCCGCCGCACAGCAGCGGGGCCGCCTGCACGTCGCTGATCCCGTCCGGGACCTCCAGGCAGAAGCGCTCGTCGGCGACGGTCACTTCGGCGAACCCGCCGTCGATGTCGCGGCCGGTGAAGCGCGCGCGCTCGCACAGGTTCTCGCGCCCGGAGCGGCAGTAACGGCAGTCGCCGTCGGTCCAGCCCAGCCACGGGACGCCGACGCGCCGGCCGTCGTCGGTCGTGCCGACGATCTGATGGCCGAGGACGACCGGCAGCCGCGGAGCCTCGATCTCGGCGTCGCGCAGGTGCAGATCGGTACGGCACACCGCGCAGGCCGAGACCTGGATCCGTACCTGTCCCTCCGCCGGGCGCGGCTCGGCGCGCTCGGTCAGGACGACGGGCTCTCCCGGGCGCTCGAGGATGACGGCGCGCATCGCCCCCCATTGTGCGTCGTGCGCCGCGCGAGCGCGTAGAGGATGGCCGCGATCGCCAGGATGTAGACCGGGAAGCCGGCGGTCGAGAAGCTCCAGTGGCGGATCGTGAACAGGGTGATGGTCGCGTTCGCCATGCCCGCGAGATACGGGAGCGGATGCTCGGTGTCAGGGGCGCTGATCGCCTTGCGCACGGTCGGGATCGACGCGAGCGCGTCCGCGGCGATCGACAGCGCGATCGCCGTCGTGCCGCGACCGGAGATCGCCCACAGCGCGATCGCGCACAGCGACAGCACGCCGCAGGCGATGTCGACGGGGCCGATCTGCCAGCGTCCCGTGCGCACCGCGAAGGAGCAGAGGAACACGCACAGCGGTCCCACCCCGACCGACAGCGTGAGCACCGACGGCAGGCCGACGCCCTCCGAGATCTCGGCCGCGAAGGCGACGAGCGGCGCGAGCGCCCACAGCATCCAGCTCACCCGATTGGGTTTGGCCCGGCCCTGGAACATCGCCCGGCAGTAGCTCGCCGAACCGGCAAGGCTGAGCGCCATGCCGAGCAGGACGAAATGTGGGTCGATCACCTCAGTGGCCGGCGAGCAGCCGGCCGACGAGCCGGCCGAGCGCGTCGAGGGCGGCGAGCAGGTCCGCCTCGGCGGTGTCCTCGGCGCGCGCGTGGCTGACCCCGGCAATCGACGGAGCGAACAGCATCACCGTGGGCACGCCGCCCCGGGCGAGCGAAGCGCTGTCGTGCAGCGGCCCGGAGCGCAGCGGCTCGCCGCCCCCGACACTCTCGATCGCGGCGGCGATCAGATCGCGGTCGAAGTCGACCGGGTCGGAGCGGTAGACCTCTGTCCAGTCGGCGGTGCAGCGTGACTCGTCGAGCAGCGCGGTGACGTGGGCGTCGAGCCGCTCGAGCTGCTCTCGATCGGCGTGACGGAGATCGAGACTCGCGCGGACGATCGCGGGCACGGCGGTGATGAACGCGGGCTCGCTGGCGAGCTCCCCGACGGTCGCCATCCCGCCGCGACGCTGTGCGGCGTCCATGGTCTCGCCGATGAACACCGCGGCCGCGCGGGCGGGGTCGTGGCGTTCGGCCATCGTCAGCGCGCCGGCGTGGCCGGCGGTGCCGCGGAACGTGATCCGGCGACGGCGAACGCCGAGGCAGCCGGCAACGGCCGCCGCCGTACGGTGCTCACGCTCGAGCACCGGCCCCTGCTCGATGTGGAGCTCGACCGCCGCGGTGACGTCGGCCAGCCGCGGGCTCGGGCGCCCGAGCGCATCGGGGTCGAACCCGTACGGGATGACGACATCCACAGCCGGCGTGCCGTCGGCGGCGCTGAGCGCCTCGAGCTCTGAGCGGGTGAGCGCACCAGTGGCGGCTGCCGACCCGAGCAGCGAGCGACCGAAGCGGGTGCCCTCCTCGTCAGCCCAGTCGACGACGGCGAACGTCGGCCGATCCGCGGCCGGCCCCGTACGGTCGGCTCGCGCGACCGCGGCGAGCACCCCGAGGCCGGCCTGCACCCCGAGAATGCCGTCGAGCCAGCCGCCCCCGGGCACGCAGTCGCTGTGGCTGGAGACGAGCACGGTCCCCGGCCGCTCGCCCGGCAGCACGTACCAGGTGTTGGCGAACGCGTCACGCTCCACGATCAAGGTTGCGCCGAGCGCAGCCTCGCGGGCGCGCGCGTCGAGCAGCGCCCGCTCGGCCGCCCACGCATCGGTCCACGCCTCGCGACGGCCACCCGAGCGGTCGTCGGTCTCGTGCAACGCCGTGATCACGGCCGGTCCGTCGATCATCGGCAGAACATACCGGCAGCGATCGCGCGCCCCCGGTCGGGGGGTTCGCACGGTCGCGTGCGGCTCGTGGGGCCGCTGCCGGGTAGCGTTCACGGCAATGGTTCCGCTCAACGTTCCCAACGTGCTCACGGTGGTGCGGATCCTGCTCGTGCCAGTGCTCGTCGTCGCGCTGCTCGAGAGGACCGGTTCGGGGGACCTGCTCGCCGCAATCGTGTTCGCGGTCGCGTCCCTCACCGACGCGATCGACGGCTACCTCGCGCGCGCGAGGAACTCGGTGACCAACTTCGGCAAGCTGATGGACCCGATCGCCGACAAGCTGCTGATCATCGCGGCGCTCGTCGTGCTCGTCTCGGTCGGACGCCTGCAGGCGTGGGTGGCGATGGTCATCATCGCCCGGGAGTTCGCGGTCACCGTGCTCCGGGCCGGCGTCGGCGCGCAGCAGGGAATCGTGATCCCCGCAAGCCAGCTCGGGAAGCTGAAGACCGCCTCGCAGGTGCTGATGGTGATCTGCCTGATCGCGATCCGTTCGCGTCCGGTCGTGGTCGACGTGATCGTCTACGCGACCGTGGTGATCACGGTGCTGTCGGGAGCCGATTACTTCTTCGGGCTGCGCCGGCGGCTGTCGGAGCTCGCCGCCGAGAAGCGCGCCTCGGCGCGGGTCCCGTCCGGCTCGACCGCCTCAGGCGCTGGACGCGAGCCAGGTCTGGAGTGACGTCTGCTGGGCCGGCGGGTTCCCGCCGAGCTCGGCACGGATCTCAGCGAGGGTTCCGAACCGCTCGGCCACCACATTGTGCTGGTGGATCGTCTCGAGGTTCTCCTGACGGGCGGAGACGAATGCGCCCGGCTCCAGCTCCCCGAACCTCTCCACGACGCCGCGGATCATCTCGCGCACGCAGTCCTCGACGAACCGCGGCCGTCGGTGGGCCTTCTCGACGACGTGCCCCTCGTCGGACCGCTTCATCAGCTCGTAGATCTCCGACGACATTGACTGCTCGACGATCGTGAGCAGCGCGCTCGCGTCGATCGCGGCATCGCAGTCCTCCGGGCAGCCGATGTGCAACGTCCCGAGGCCGCGCTGGTTGTGGGTGGCGACCGGCACCGCCTCCAGGATCCGCTCGATCTCGGTCGCGCCGTAACCCTGCTCGGCGAGGTTGCGCGTGGCGCTGGCGGCGACGAGCTCCTGCGCGCACGGGCAGGCGGTCATCCCCTGTGCGGTGACGCCGGTGACACGCCGGGTGCCGCGCTCGGTCGCCACCGCGACGCCGTGCAGCGTGTAGATCTCCTGTGTCTCGATGCCGGAGACCGGTGCGGGCTTGTGCTCGGGGAAGCGAGCTTCGACGTTCACCTCGGCGCGGGTGGCGTCCTGCCGATCGCGCACCAGCTCGGCGATCCGCTCGGCCAGTCCCTCGACGGTGAACGCGGACTGGCCGAGCACGACCTCGCCGATCGACTCGTTGACGACCTCTTCGAATCGCGACATGTGGGCGCCCTTCTGCAGGCGGCCGAGCTCGATCACGCACTCGAACTGCGCCGAGAAGAGCTGCTCGCCCTGGGCGGTCCGCATCCGGATCACCTTCTCCACCCCGGTGACGCCGACGCGAGACAGGCTGATGGCGAGGCCCGGGCGGCGTGCCTGGACGTCGTCGAAGGGAGTGATGGTGGCGTGCTCGGTCATCTCAGCTGAAGGGTATAGGGCCTGTGATCGACGTTCTCGCTCGGGGTGTTGCGATCCGGTCCTTTGTGCTAAACCTCGCTACCTCGTAGCAAGCGTTACGAGGGAGAGAGAGGAGGCCGCCTCGGTTCGCCGAGGCGGTCTCGAGGCAATTGACGAGAGAGAGCCGAGGGCGCCCGTGAGCGTTGTTGACGAGATCGTCCTCCTGTCCGGTGAGACCCCGATCGCCGAGCTCGACGAGTTGCGGCCCTTGATCGCGGAGGCCCAGGAGCGAGGTCTCGTGCGCTTCTCCGACATCGAGGCCTGCCTGGAGGAGATCGAGGTCACCAAGGAGCAGGTGCAGGAGCTGCATGCGTATCTGGATGAGCAGGGCATCGCAGTCGTCGGCGCCGACGGGCGGCTCGCGCGCTCCGAGGGATCCACCGTCGAGGCGGGCGCCGGCCGGCGCACGACCGAGGGAAGCGATTCCGAGTCCGAGGACGAGGGCGGAGCGCGCCGTCGGGTCGAGCTGGATCTGACCGTCGAGCCCTCGCTGGACTCACTGCGTCTGTACCTGCGCTCGATCGGGCGCGTGGAGCTGCTGACCGCCGAGGAGGAGGTCCAGCTGGCACGGCGGATCGAACGCGGTGACATGGACGCCAAGCGCCACATGATCGAGGCGAACCTGCGCCTGGTGGTGTCGATCGCGAAGTCCTATCTCGGGCGCGGCCTCACCTTCCTTGATCTCATCCAGGAGGGGTCGATGGGACTGATCCGCGCAGTCGAGAAGTTCGACTACCGCCGTGGCTACAAGTTCTCGACCTACGCCACCTGGTGGATCCGCCAGGCGGTGACCCGGGCGATCGCCGACAAGGGGCGGACGATCCGGATCCCGGTCCACATGGTCGAGAAGCTCAACAAGGTGATCCACATCGAGCGCCAGCTCATCCAGCAGCTCGGGCGCGAGCCGACCCCCGACGAGATCGCCCGTGAGCTCGAATGCGGCGTGCGCGAGGTGCGCGATGTGCTGCGGTTGGCGCAGCAGCCGATCTCGTTGGAGAAGCCGATCGGCGAGGAGGATGACTCCTCCCTGGGCGACTTCGTCGAGGACCAGACGGCGGAGTCGCCGTTCGAGATGGCGGCCGAACGGCTGCGACGCGAGAACCTCCGGCGCGCGCTGGCGGCGCTGCCCGAGCGCGAGCGCGAGGTGATCGAGATGCGCTTCGGTCTGACCGGCGAGCGCCCGTACACCCTCGAGGAGGTCGGCCGCGCGTTCAACGTGACCCGCGAGCGGATCCGCCAGATCGAGAACCACACCCTCAAGAAGCTCGAGGCGCTGCCCGAGGCCCAGCGGCTGCGGGACGCCTCCTAGCCCTGCGGAAGGGGAGAGAGGGGCACGTTCGGCCGGCCTACCGGGGGCCGGCCGGGCGAGATGTCACAGCTGTCCCGGCGCGCGCGGGTCTCGTCGCTACACTGACCGCCCCCGGCGGGGTTCCTGAGCGGTCAAAGGGGACCGGCTGTAAACCGGTTGGCACTGCCTTCGCAGGTTCGAATCCTGCCCCCGCCACTGAGCCGGAGCCGGGCCTCTCACGAGCGCCCGGCCTCGGGTCCCGGTCACCTGCCGCCGCGACCCGATACGCTCCGTCCCAGCGCCCTCGTAGCTCAGTTGGTAGAGCACTTCCATGGTAAGGAAGGGGTCCACGGTTCGAGTCCGTGCGAGGGCTTTGCGAAGTCCCTGTCAATCAGGGACTTTTCTCGTTCCAGGCCGTGAGGGACGCTGTGACTGGAGGCCGGGATGACGATCGCAATCGGCGGAAGAGAGGTTTCTCATCTACCGGTGAGCTCATCCAAAGCCAAGCCGCGCACGCTCTGGTTCAAGGATGACTGACCAGTCTCGACGGGCGAGCCGCAATCGGCCCTCCCCTGATCCAGGCGCGACGCGTCGGGCTCAGGTCGGCTCGGGTTCCGGCAGGCCGCCGGGGGTGAGCGGACGCCGGCGGGGAGCGTGGTTCGGTGGAGGCACCGGCGGCAACGAGCGACTCACCGTGTTCACCGGACTTCTGCTCGTCGTGCTCTTCGCGGGACTCGGCGTGACGATTGTCGGCATCGGCCGGCTGCTGTGGCTGCACCTGTTCCTCGGCCTGCTTCTGCTCGGCCCGGTCGCGCTGAAGCTTGCCAGCACGGGGTACAGGTTTCTGCGCTACTACACCGCCGAGAGCACATATCGTGCCAAGGGGCCGCCGCTGCCACTGCTCCGCGGGCTCGCGCCGATCGTCGTGTTCTTCACGCTCGCGGTGTTCGGCACCGGAATCGCGCTGCTGTTTCTCGGGCCGGGCTCACGTCAGCCGCTGGGCGAGCTCCACAAGCTGAGTTTCATCGCCTGGATCGTGGTGACTGCCGTTCATGTTCTCGGCCATCTGCCCGAGACCATCGACGTGCTCTCCGACGCAGCCGGTACGCGCCGCGACCTCCTCGCATCGCCGGCGGCGGCGCCGTCCCGCGATCGCCCGCCGAGGCCGGCGGCCGCTCTGCCGGGCGGGCGGTCTCGAGCCGCGGCGCTCATCGTCTCGCTGGTGAGCGGGCTCGCCATCGCGGTCGCCCTGATCGGCCAGTATGCGGTCTGGACCCGCTAGTCGTCAGGCATCGTCGAGGAGGAGCGCGAGCGTCGGGCAGGCGGCTGCCGCTCGCCGCGCCAGTGCGAGGAGGTCCGGCGGGACCTCCGACTCAACGACGATCGGGTAGCCCCAGTCGTCGAGGCGCACCAGCTCCGGGAGGAGGTCCGCGCAGAAAGCGTGACCGTCGCACATGATCGGGTTGATGCGCAGGCGCGCGCTCATCGTGGCTCACCGATCGGCAGCCCGGCGGACCGTGCGGTGCATCGCACGCGCCGGTGACGCTCGAACTCATGTGAGAAGACGGCCAGGGCGCTCTGCACGAACCTCGCGGCGCCGTCCGGGTGCTGACAAGCTCCGCGGCCACGCACGTCCTCGGTCCAGCGCTTCAGCCGCGCCAGCTCATGAGGATGCGCGTCGCCCTCGGCCAGCGCCTCGACCGACTGTGCGATCGCGGCAAGGCCGTTGACACAGGCACCGCACTGGCCGGCCGACTCATCCGCGAGGTAGCCGATGATCCGAGCGGTCTCGTGCAGCCCGCATGCGCTCGCGCCGAGCGCGATGACGACCCCCGAGCCGAGCCCGCCACCAACCTGGTGCAGGTCCGCTCGTGACAGGCGGAGGGAGCCGGCGCGCTCAGCTGTGATCCACGTGCCGAAGTACCCGCCGATGAGCAGTGCCTGCAGCGGTTCAATCGGCCCTCCCGCGGCCCTGAGCAGGTCGGGCAGAGGGGTCCCGAGCGCGAGCTCGTAGACGCCTGGAGCGGCCACCGCCCCTGAGATCGTCGCCAGCATCGAGCCCGGGTCAGCCGCGGAACCCAGCTGACGAAACCAGTCGTTTCCGAACCGTGCGATGAGTGCCAGCTGCGCCAGGGTTTCCGGATTCTGCACGAGCGTCGGACGGCCGTGCAGCCCATGCTCGTAGGGGCGCGGCGGCACGAAGGTTGGCTTCGCGATCCCGCGCTCGAGGTGATTGATGAGCGCTGTCTCCTCACCGGTGACGTATCCCTCGGGACCCACGACGACCTCGAAGCGATCGACCTCCGACCGCTCTGCAAGGGCCGATTCAAGCGCCCCCAACACCCGAAGCCGACGGTCGCCGATCCGGACGATCGCTCGTTGCGCACCGACCGCCTGCGCAGCAAGTGCTGCCCCATCGAGAACGAGATGCGGCAGCCGCGAGAGCAGGAGCCGGTCCTTGGCGCTCGCCGGCTCCGTCTCCGAGCCATTGACGATCACGATCGGGCGCCGCCGTCCGGCCACGGCGCGCAGCTTCACCGCGGTCGGGAAGCCGGCTCCGCCGCGACCGCGCAAGCCGCTGCGTTCCACCAGCTCGATCAGCTCAGGGCTGGAAACCGCGGGCAACGGACCGTACCGTTCGGTGTGCTCCGAGAACGTCATGGCCGCGCCGTCGGTGCCCAGTCCTGCGAGCAGCCGCGGGAGTCCACTCGGTCCGGCCCGGCGCACGGTCTGCTGCCGGCCGCTCATCGGGTCGCTCGCACCTGGCCAGTCACCGCTTGCGTCTGCTGATCGATCGCGAGCTGACCGTGAAGGGTGAGCGCCGTGCCGGTCGCGCTGCGGACGCGGGCGAGGAAGGCGACTCCCTGCAGCGCCTCGATCCTGCCGGCGAAGACAGCGGGGTATCCGTCGAGGATCAGATCGACCTGGCTGCCGGTCATCGAGAGCCCCCCGCCGGCGAGCGGCGTTCCGCCAAGCCGGACACGCAGGCGGCCCCGGACTCCGCCTGACAGCCGCGCTGAGATGTTGACGATCGCGCCGATCGAGGTGTTGCTCTGCGTCAGCTGACCACGCAGGCTGGCCGTGAACGGCCGGACCGGCCGCTTGTGGGTCGGCAGCTTCGTCACGCGCGCCACGCTCACCCCACTGACGTGCGCGGTCGTGTGGGCCAGCAGCCGCGACGGGGTCCCCGAGCGGCGTGCCCATCCGCGTTGCAGCGGACCGGCGAATGTGAAGACCGAGATCCCGACGACGACGCCGGCACAGACGGCCATCCCTGGAATCTGGATCCCCTTGAGCGTCTGCTCGGCCTGCGCAAGCCGTGCGGTGACGGCCGCCGCGACCGCCACCACGCAAGCGGCGGTGAGCAGGAGCATCCACCACAGCCGAGTGTCGCTGCCGGTGCCGAGCCCGTGCAGCACCGCGACGGGCCAGCTCGCGTAGGCGAGCCAGTGCACCAGGCGCCAGCGCCTGTAGCCCAGTCTGCGTCTGGCCAGACTGGTGATCACCACCGCCAGCAGCAGGTCGAACGAGAGCGCGCCCAGCCCGAGCCAGACCGGCCGGTAACTCGAGATGAACGGGATCACGGCGGCAGTGAGCGCGATCGGGGCAAAGCTGTCCAGCACGGTCGTGACGATGTGCACGGCGAGGACCGCGAGGACGAGCAGCGATACGTCGCGGTGCGCTGCCTCGATCGCGAAGCGCGGCCAGCGAGCGCCCGATACGCGCAAGGTCCCGAGCAGGCCAAGCACGACGCTCGCGGTCAGCAGCACGAGCGCGACGGCCCCCGTGCCCCGGGTCAGGAACCAGTAGACCCGCGATGTTCCCGCCGCTGCCAAGAGCAGGATCACGCGACCATTCCTCCGGCCCGGAGCGGTGTGAGGTCGTCGCCTCCGGACGGCCATCCGGCGAGATGGAGCGCGTGCCCGGAATCGCTCACGAGCCGGCTCGGTAGGCCGAGCGACGTGAGCCACCCTGGCGCCTGCCGGCCGCGGATGACTGCCGCGGTACTTGCGATGTTCGCATCCACGCAACTCGCCGCGGCGACGCTGGCGGTCCGCCAAACGCCGGTCGCCGGGCGCCCGCTGCTTGGATCGAGCAGATGATGGACCTGCTCCCCGCTGTGCTGCCAACGACGGACGACGGTGCTCGAGGTCGCCAGGCCTCCATCGAGGAGCGTGACCCACTGCCCGGGGGCCTCGACGCCCGCACGATGGTCGTCGGTGACCCGGACGCGCCACCCGCCGTCGGGAGCGGGGCCTGCCGTGGCGATGTCGCCACCAAGGGCGACAAGCACACCGGCCCCTCCGGTCGCCCGGAACGCGGCGACCGCGGCTCGGTCGGATGCGAGCGCCTTCGCCGTCGCACCGAGGTCGAGCCGGATACCGCGGGCCACCGTCACCGTCGAGGCCTCAGGGCTGATCCGAATCGTCCGCCAGCCGGGGACCGCGCCGAGTCGCGGCAGCGACGGTGGCCGGCGCTGAGGCGCTGTGACCGAGTCGTCGTTGCGGTGAATCGTCCTGGAATCGTCATCCAGGCCTGCGGCGAAGTCGCGGTCGTAGCCGAGATTCACGAGCGCCGCCCCGAGGGTGGGGTCGACGTCGCCCTCGGTGAGCACCGCGGCTCGCACCGCGACCTGCAGGGCGTCGAGCAGAGTGGGCGAGACCAGCACTGGGCGCCCAGCCGCGCGCTCCAGCCCCATCAGCTCGGAGTCCTCACGAAAGCGCGAGCACGCGGCGTCGAACTCGTCCGTCATGGCGGCGACGGCGGCGACGAGCCTCGGGCAGGACGGCTTCGGCGGTGATGACGACGGCCGTGCTTCCAAGCGCGGAGAACGTCGCCGTCGCGTTCACGAGCCGCCAGAGACCGGGGCTGGGGTAGACGGCGCGGGTTGCGACTGCGGGGCCGGCGCCGTCGGCGGCGACTGCGGGGCGCTTCCCGGTGGCTGCAGACCGAGTTGAGCGGCATCAGCGGCGGGCGGCATCGAGGGGGTGAGGCGTGCGCGGGCGGTCACCGTCTCGGCGGAGCCGTGTTCACGGGTCTTCGCGGAGGAGCGGCCCGGCGCAAGCGCGCTGACCAGCGCCGCCAACCCGACGCTCAGAGCCGCGGCAGCGGCGCCGGACACCCAGCGCGTCCGCGTCACGCGCGCGAGCAGCGCATCACGCTGCACCTGAGCGCCGCTACGACGCTGCTGGTGATCCCGATTCATTGGTGTCACGGTAATCGTGGCGGCTCGGAGGTGTGTAAGAGCAACGTGAGAATCCTCACCGGTTGACGGTCGCCATGGTGCTCGTGAAGCGCCAGTGAGCTCCGGTGACCGTCTCACTGTCGCGCTGAAGCAGCGCGGGACCGTCATATCGACCGAGGCGCCCGGGGCGGAGCGCAAGCAACTTTGCGGTGACATCCGCCGTCACCGCGTCCTCGGCCACCACGGTGGCATGGACACGTGGACCCGGAGCTCCGGTGCATGGATCGATGAGGTGATGCCCCACGCTGCCGTCTGCGTTGGTCCACGATCGCCTGCCGCAGCCTGACGTCGCGATCGCCTGGCCGGCCGTCAGTCGCACGAAGCCAAGGACCCCGGAGTGGTGGTTGTGAACGGATTCGATCGCGACCTGGTGCACGCCGTCAACCACGACGAGATCACCGCCGGCATCGACGACTGCGCCGTGGCCCGGCTCCAACGACGCGATCAGGGCTGCGACCCGGTCGGCAATCCAGCCTTTGCCGATGCCCCCAGGTCGAGGCTCGCAGCCGCTGGGATCCGGATCCGGCGCCGGGTGCGATCAAGCTCGATGGTGCCGGTCACCGCGACGGGCAGGGGCGAACGCTCACAGCCGGCCGGCTCACGGTCCAGGCTGCGCCCGTAACCCCAGGCGCGCAGCGCCGACCCGATGAGTGGGGTGAACACACCGTCGCTGCGCTCCACCCAGTGCACTGACGCCTCGAGCAGGTTCCACGTCTCCAGCGACACCTCCGTCCAACGGCCGGCCCGCCGATTGATCACGCTGACTTCGCTGTCGTCACGAAAACGCGACCATCGCGCCTCATCGGCAGCGACCGCGTCGACGGCGGCGTCGGCGATCGAGCGAGCGAGCCCTCCGTCGTGAAAGATGCGCCAGCGCGTTCCGGTGGCGGCGAACTCCCACGCCGCCCGCTCGCCGTCATGCAGCTCGCCGGCCCGCTGCTCACGCGCCACTCGGCGTCGTCCGGTCGAAGGCGCGGTTGACCATCCGAGCGAGCACCGTCTCGTCCAGCGGCGCCAGACCGTTCTGCGCCCGTGATGACTGGATGGCGTCCTGCACCGAGTTGACCAGCGATGAGCGGGATACCCCCTGCCGCGATGCGAGCGACGTAATCGATGCGCCCTGCCCCAGCGCCGACTGAACGTCGCCCGTGTTCATGCCCAGCTGCTGCGCGATGCCCGCGAGCGTGCCGTTGAGCGCTGCGGTGGGCGGCGGGCTTGCCATCGTCGTCGGCACCGCGTGCATGTTGACGGCGCCGGGGCCGCTAGGGCCGATAGGTGAGACGGACATGGAGGCTCCTTTGGTCGATGGTGCTGATGCCTGCCGCACTCGGAGGTGATCGGCGTGGCCCTGTCCCGGTTGACCGTTTCCCGATGAGAGTCCTGCCATCTGATTCGCCTCAGCGCGCCACCACCGCGAAGAAGTCCCGGCTATCAGGCAACAGGAACTGTCCGTAGACGCCGTACTGGCCCGGTACGGCCGGCACAGGGCGCGGTGGTCGGTGACCATGGTGGCGGTACAGGTACGCCGCGACCCAGTCGGGGTTGATGTCAAGCTCCGCGGCCCGGCGCGCTCCGCCGTCGATCAGCCCCTGCGTGAGGGTGGCCGGGGTCGGTCCAACCGTCGCGGTAGGTAATGATTGAGGCGCGCCCCGCACCGAGTGGGACGACGGTGCGTGTGCCAGAGCGCCAGCCGCCGGCACCCGTGTCGAGCCGGAACCCGGAATTGAACGCAGCGATCAGTCGCCGGCGCTCGGAGCCGACGATCGCCGGTCCGTGGGACCACGGGCCCCCGCCGGGATCGGCCGACCCGGCGTGCAGCACCAGCCGCGCGACGCGCTGCTCGAAGCGGAGCATCGTCACTCCGCCGCGCTCTGTCACCCAGGCCGCCGCCCTGCCTGCCACGCTCACCGCCGGCTGCCATCTGCTGCCAGGCGTGCCGAGCCTTGAGAGCACGGACGCGCGGCGTGCACCGTTGGCTCGCCGTCCGGGACCGCGCTGTCAGGCTCCCGGGTGGCAAGCAACACGGCCGCCTCGGCGCGGACTGGCACCGTGTGCACCTCGGTGAAGCCGGCGGCGCGGGCAAGGGTCTCCCAGCGGGCTCGGGACAGCGGCTTCTCCCGGAGACGAAGTCCGAACCGCCACAGATTCTTGAGGATGCGCCACCAGCCCGCGGGTCCGCGCCGCATGAGGACCTGGAGCTTGGCGGCCACGATCCGCCGATCATCGACCGCACCCCCACGCCCGAACATCATGTCGCCGACCACCAGCCGCCCGTCCGGCCGCAGCCAGCCACGCGCGCGAGACAGCAGCCGCGCCTTCTCCGCGTCACGCAGGTGATGCAGCGCGTAATTCGAGACGACCAGGTCGACGCTGCCCGGGGAGAGCTCGAGCGTCTCGAGCGACTGGATGTGCGTGTCGATGTTCGTGATCCCGGCGGCGGCGCACTTGGCCTGCAGACGTTCGATCGAACGCGGACTCACGTCAATCCCGACCACCCGCTCACAGCGCTGAGCCAGCGGGATCGTCACCCGACCGGTTCCACACCCGAGGTCCACCGCGATCATGCCGCTCGACGGCTCACATGCTTCGAGCACGGCCTCGACAACGGCCACGAGCCCTGACGCACCCTCGTCATCCCAGCTGCTCGCGCGGCGATCCCACAGGCGGCGCTCGGAAGTCGCAGCGAACCGCTGCGCGAGCGTCACACGACCGGGGCGCGACTGAATCCGGCCGCATGACGGATCATCGGTGTGCAGCGACCCGCGGCGAGGGAACCCGAACATCACCAGAAGCGTCAAGCCGGTCGGTGAAAGGTTCATCAACTGCCGGTGAAACGTTCCTCACCTGGCGAGGACGGCCAGAGCGCGGGCAGCGTCGACAATGTGGGTCGATGACCTCTCGCGGCGATACGGACCCACCGAAGCACGGGAACCGGGGGCGAGCCGACCGCGACAGTTCCCGGCGGCGCCGCACCGGAGTCCTCCGCCGCAGAATGACGGCGTTTGCGGCCCTCGCGATTGTCCTGGCGGCCCTCGTCGTCATCCTCTCATCTGTGCTCGGCACCGCCGGGACAGGAGCCCCTCGCCATCCCGCCACGAGAACGCGGACAGGTCAGGCGTCGCGCTCGCACCGCTCCTTCGCTACCCATGCGAAGGCCCTTGCCCACGCCCGGTCGAGAGCTCTGCACGGACCGTTCCACGTGACCCGCACGACGCTCGCACTCGTCGAGCCGGCGTCGGCAAGCACGGCTCCGGAAGACGGCCCGCGGCAGCTGCCAACGGTCGTCCGCTTTCCCGACGTCGCCGCTTCTGACCACGCCGGACCGTTTCCGGTGATCGTCTTCTCCCAGGGCTTCGCCGAGTCTGCCGACGCCTACGGGGGCCTGCTGGATGCCTGGGCCGCCGCGGGCTTCGTCGTGGCGGCGCCGACCTACCCGCGGACCGATCCCGATGCGCCTGGTGGTCCCGACGAAAGCGACATCGTCAACCACCCCGCCGATCTGCGCTATGTGATCGACACGCTCACCAGCGCCGCCACGAGCCGATCGAGCCGTCTGCACGGCCTGATCAACCGACGCGAGGTGGCGGTGGTGGGCCAGTCCGACGGTGGGGACGTGAGCCTGGCGGTGGCCGACAACAGCTGTTGCCGCGACGCTGCGGTCCGTGCCGCGGTGATTCTCTCCGGAGCAGAGCTCGGCTCGTTCGGCGGGCGCTACTTCGGCGCCGGGGCGATGCCGCTGCTCGTGGTCCAGGGTACGGCCGACACGATCAACGCACCGGCGTGCAGCGCCCTCATCTACGACCAGGCGCGGGAGCCGAAGTTCTACCTCGACCTGATCGGCGCCCAGCATCTGCCCCCATACCTTGATCCCGGACCGGTCCGACACGAGATCGCCGGCGTGGTCACCGCGTTCCTCGCCGCGTTCCTCGAGCACCGAGGGTCGGGGCTGCGACGGTTGGAGGCGAGATCGGCGCTCGGCAATGGGCTGCGGCTCAGTCACGGTCGGGACGCACCCATTCCGCAGGGAGTGTGCCCCGGCGCCCCATGATCGCCGCCTCCGCGATCAGCGAGTGATCCCGGTATGCCCCAGGGAATACTGTCCGGGCTGTGGCCAGACGCACAGGCCGTGGGGTCCCTGGCCGACCGGGATGGTCGCTCGCAGATGACCGTTGGCGGTGTTGATCGCGTAGACGACGGCGTTGTAGCGTCCGCTCAGCCACAGCGTCCGGCCGTCCGCCGAGACGCCACCCATGTCGGGGCTTGCAGGCTGGGGTAGCTGCCAGGTGGCCACGACGTGGCGCGTCTTGAAGCTGACAACCGAGACGGAGCCGGCTTGACGGTTTGACACGTACAGCAGCTTGGTGTTCCGGCTCGGATAGAGGCCGTGCGCGCCGGCGCCGGTCGGGAGGAAGCCGATCACCTTGAACCGTCGCGGATCGATCTCCCAGAGCCCGCCGTTGATCTGGTCGGCCACGTAGAGCACGCGCCCGTCCGGCGAGAGCTTGACGTCCTGAGGGGAGGCACTGCCGCCCTTGAGGGTGAGGGTCCGGACGACGCGTTGGGTCTTCAGATCAACCTCGATCATGTTCCCGTTGAACTCGCAGCTCGCGTACGCGTAGAGCCCGTTCGCCGAGAAATCCATATGGTCGACGCCGTAGCACATCGGGACCGACAGCGAGTGCACCATGCGCATCGTCCTGGGATTGCGGAAGTCGAGGCGCTGGAGGCGCTCCGCGACCACGATCGCGTACCGCCCATTCGGGGTGAAATACAGGTTGTAGGGGTCCTCGACCGGGATCGGCTTGCCGGGAAGGCCGGTTCGTGGATCGATCGGGGTCAGGCTGTTGCCCACGTCGTTGTCGACGTACAGCGTCTTCAGGTTGTGGGCGGGCGTGACGTGCTGGGGCAGTGCGCCCGTCGGGAACTGGCGAATGATCTTGAAGGTGCGCTGGCTGATCTCATCGACGGTGTTGCTGTCGCTGTTGGGCACGTAGACCAGCGCCGGGTCGCCGCGGACCGCGGGGCTGAGGTCTCCGGCGCGAGCCCCTGCGTAGATGTCGACCGGTCCACGGCGCCGGCTGGTGGAGCGATGCCCCCCACCCGCGACGGTCGCGGTGGATGAAGGATGCACGGACGTTGACGTGGAGGAGGATGAGTGATGGCTCCCTCCGCATGCGCTGAGCAGCAGGCCGCACACCGGGATAACGCACAGAGATCGTCGAACGCGCACGCAGCACAGATTGCCCGCGGACGCTGAAAGCTCGGTAGGAGGAGCGTGAGAGTCTTCATGTCCGCGATGTTCAGCTGCGATTCGGGGGCTAGGCTGACGCGCGTTCCTGCCCGGCTCAACACACTGCTTCTCCTCGCCGCCACGGCCACCGCCGGACTGCTGTCCGCCTGCGGTGGGGGCTCGCATCAGCCATCACGGACGACTTCTGCTTCGGTCGAGCATCGCGCCCGCGCGCACAGATCCCGTCGCCGGCCGACCGCTCCGGTCAAGCTGACCTACCGGCGCTTGTACGCGCTCGATGCACCGCTGCGAGACCCTGCGAGCGCACCGCTCGGGGGTGACCGGTTCGTGCTGCTCGGCGGTCTCGACGCGGCCGATACCTCGACCGCGGGGATCGAGATCGCCAACCTGCACGGTGTGACGCGCAGCGCCTCCCTGCCGATCGCGCAACACGACGCCCAGGCGGCGGCGCTGGGCGGCAGGGTCTATGTGTTCGGCGGCGGCTCGTACTCGGAGCTGGACCACATCGTGAGCTTCGATCCCGGAAACGGCACCACCGCAGCCGTGGGCTCGCTGCCGAGCGCCCAGTCAGATGTCGCCGTCACACAGCTCGGGGGACGGGCATACGTGGTCGGCGGGTACGACGGCACCGACTGGAAGAACACCATCCTCGCGTGGCGGCCGGGGGCGCAGGTCAGGGTGGTGGCGCAGCTTCCCGTGGGCCTGCGCTACGCGGCTGTCGCCGCCGCCGCGGGGCGGCTGATCATCATCGGTGGATCGACGCCGGTCCGCGCAAGTGATGCGATCTACAGCTTCGATCCCGCCACCGGACAGCTGCGGCGAATCGGAACGCTGCCGCAGCCGATCACCCATGGCGGCGCGGCGACGATCGCCTCGACGGTCTATCTCGTCGGTGGGCGCGGCGACGCGCTCGACGCGCAAACCGCGAAGGTGTGGGCGATCGATCCATTGACCGGAGCGGTGCATGCCGCGGGGCGCCTGCCGCAACCGCTGTCCGACGCCGGGGTCGTCGCCGTCGGCGGGGGCATCGTCGTGGCCGGTGGGCTCACCCGATCGGCCGCAACAGCCCCCGACGTCGGCGAGCTGGTACCGACTCACGGCCGCTGAGACTGGACGGACAGGATGTAGGCTGCGACCGCTCGCAGCTGCGATCCGCTCGGCGGCGGATGCACGGGCATCTCGCGCATGAATTGCAGGAGCACCGTTCGGCTGAGCCTCACCCGGAGCAGATCGCCGCCCTGGTGGGACGGGGACTCGATCCCCGACAGCGTGTGGCATGCGCCGCAGTCACGCGCGAACAGACGGCGCCCGCTCGGAGCGGCCGCGCCGCATCCACCCAGCAGGACCGCGAGGGCAACACCAGCAAGCCGCCGGGACCAGCGCATCTCGGTGAAGGCTACGGGTTCGCGTCACACCTTGGCGCCGTCTCGATAGTGCTCGCGCCAGATCAGGCGGTACACGGGGAGTCGGCGCGGAAGGTCACGGACTCCGGGAATGAACGGGACCAGCACGAACGCGAGGCTCAGGGCCCCCATCATGATCATGACGAGGATGTCCGCGTTCGCCGAGGTCGAGAATGGCTTGACCTGATACCAGAACGTGTAGAGCCAGAGCCAGCCCTGCCCCGGGTAGCTGCCGGTCTCATTCATCATGCCCCACTGGGTGCCGAGCAGATGCTCGGCCTGGGCTCGGCTGGCCAGGAAGCCACCGTCGGCCAGGAACATCAAGATCTTGGTGTAGTCAGTCGAGTAGAACTGCCGGGTGGCGAGCAGCGCGCCGTCGAGGCCACCGCTCTGAGCAAATGTGAGCTCGGATCTCATCATCACGGGCAGCGGACCGGCGCCGGCGCCCCCAATCGCACTGACGCCCGCGGCGGTGTTCGGAGCGTGTTGCAGCGCCTTGGCGTACGCGGATACCCAGGTGTCCCGCGAGTGGACCGATGCCGCCTGGTATCGGCTCACCGCCGCCTGCAGTCCGGGATCGCTCGCGATCGAGCGCAGCGGGTCGATCACGTCGTCCTTCGCCGCGTTGATCGGATGCGCGATCCCGAACCATTTCGCGAGGCGCACGAAGAGCACGTGCTGGCCGCTTGATGCACTGTTGTACGGCGGTCCATAGGTGGCCGTGCCGCTCGTCCCGTCAAGTTCGCTCAGAGCCGTCGTGACGAAGTCGACCGGAGCGCTGCGCGACCAGCTCTGGATCGTCGTCGGCCGCTCGTCGGGGGAGGAGAAGAGGATGCTCAGCACCACCGTCAGCAGCACGACGGCGCCCAGCGCCATGGTCGCCTCCTTGACCAGGTCGTAGGGGCGGTACGGGCCGTGGTACTCACGGGCGTCGTCGTCGAGGGCGCGTGCTCGCTTGCGATAGCTGGTCAGGCTCATGACGGTGTGTCCGCCGGAGCGGAGGTCGAGGTGCCGGCACCGCGCGCGTCGAGCAGCTCGCGCAGGTCATCGGGCAACGGCGGTACGACGCCGTGGCGGCGGACGAGCAGGACGTGGGCGACGGTCAGCCCGACGACCGCGGCCGGGAGCAGCAGCACGTGGTAGCCGTACATCTGGCCGAAGTTCAGGAGGTTGAAGAACGAGCCGACGCCCACGGAGTTCATCGCGTCCTTCGCCTGCGTCGAGATCCACTGTGCGTCGAAGTTCTGCTGCGAGATGTAGCCCGTCAGCGCGCACGGGATCGCGACCAGGAAGGTGATGGCGCCGGTCATCCAGACGCGGCTTCGGCCTCCGCGCCAAGCCGACATCCAGTACTTGCCCCACAGGTGGACGACCATGAAGAAGAAGAACAGCTCGACCGACCACAGGTGCACGCTGTTGACGAAGTGCCCGATGCCGCTGTCGTGCCACCAGCCGGGCCCCTTGAGGGCAAGGATCGTGCCTGAGCCGATGATCGTGACCAATGAGCTGAGCGTGAGCACGCCGAACACGTAGATCCACGACGTCACGTAGGCCGGTTGGCCGTCCGGGAGCAGCTTCTCGGGAGGCAACGCGGCGACCGCGCGCCGACGCAGGGCGATCGTCCACGAGCGCGAGTGGACCGTGTCTGGATCACGCACGGTGTCCGACTCGGCTGCCTCCGGGGTGTCGCTGGAGACGGTCATGGCCGTCCGCTCCCGCGCCGGTGGCTGCCCGGGAACGGGGCCAGCAGCGCCACCCCGAACACGACGAGCATCAGCACGATGACGATCACGTTCGGCACCGACATCTGGAAGACGTGCCAGTGCAGGAACCCGGCCCTGCCGTTCAGGTTGAAGATCACGGAGAACATGGCGTCACGGTAGATCCGGCGGTGCGGACCTCCATCGGTAGTCCTGCGTCGCGCGCTGCAGGGGACTACTGACCCCTTGACCCGTGCGCGGAGACACTCAGTAGTTCCTCCACGCGGTTTGGCGGCGAGCACGGATGGCGCCGGCTCGCTCGCGCCGGACCATTGGTGACGATACACACGGGCCTGCCCTTTCTGTGGGAACCACGCTGATTTCCGGCGGGCCATCGTAATCCGACTTGTCAGGAGAATCATGTCTCGTAGGGTGTTTGACAGGCTCACCAGCGCCGGTGGCCTCGTACTCGTCGTCGTGCTGGTCATCGCCGGTGCCCTGTTGACGTGGGGTCACAGCTTTGTGAACTCAAACGTCCACAACCAGCTTTCCCGCCAGCAGATCTCCTTCCCGTCCAAGGCGGCCTTCGCGCACCCCACGGCGGGTACCGAGATCACTCCATCGATGATCCCGACGATCTCGCAATATGCCGGCCAGCAACTGCTCAGCGGCCAGCAGGCCGAGGTGTACGCGGACAACTTCATCGCCGTGCATCTCTCCGAGATGCCGTATGGCGGCGTCTACGCGAAGATCAGCGCCGCGGCGCTGGCGGCCAAGCCGGGGAGCGCCGCCGCGACGAAGCTCTCGGGGCTGGAGCAGACCTCCTTCCAGGGCACGACGCTGCGCGGCCTGTTGCTGGAGGCCTACGCCTTCTCCAAGATCGGCCAGGTGATGCTGTGGGGCGCCATCGCATCGTTCATCCTGGCGGCGCTGATGGCCGCGCTCGTGACTCTCGGCATCTGGCACGCGGCGCGGACCCCCGAGGAGGTCCGACTCGGGGCCTCTCGGCCTGTCACCGCCGGGTGAGCCTGCAGCCCAGGCGAGCCCGCAGCACGTCGTGGCTGCGCCCCAGTCACGGCGATGACGCCCACTTCGCTCTCGCCCGCCGGGCTCGCATGCCCAGTCCGCCGCTCGCCTGGCCCGCGCACGCGAGCCGGGCAAGCGGCGTCATGGCCGCCCGCGGCTCCGTCGACGCCGGCCGTCGGCATCGTGGTGACCACCGACGCGCGTGCGTGGTGAGCCCGGGTGTTGCGCTCAGTCAACCCCCATACCGTGCCTGCCATGCCAATACTCATCGGTTACGACGGCTCGGACAGTGCGAAGCATGCATTGGTCGTCGCCCACGACACACTCGGACATCGTTCGGTGACCCTGCTGCATGTCTGGACACCGCCTCCCGCCGTGCTCGCGGATGCCTTCAGCACGAGAGCCGGCGACGGCCCCTCACGCGAGGACCTTGAAGCGTTCGCATGTTCGCGCGCTCTGGAGGTCGCCGCGGACGGCGCCCGCATCGGAGACGAGCTGGGCTTCGGAGTCGATCCGCGGATCGAGCGCTGCGCCGCCGCGGTGTGGCGGACGATCCTCGATGTCGCCGATCAGATCGATGCTGATCTGATCGTCAGCGGGACCCACGGCACGACCGCGGTTCAGACTTCGATCCTCGGCAGCGTCTCCACCGGGGTCGTACACCACTCGCGGCGACCGGTCCTGATCGTTCCTGCTGCGACGGAATAGGAGTGGTAGAGCCGCGCGCCGCCCCCGTGTCAACGCACCGAACCACAGTGCACCGCAGGCTCAGATACTTTTCCCGCGGGTGCCCGAGTTCGGGTAGCGTGACGCAGCCTGTCCAGCCGGACGGCAAGGAGAGAGGGAGGGACCGGTGAGCGCGATCGTGACTGGTCAACCGAACGGAGGCAGAAGATGAGGACGTTGATGAAGGTCAAGATCCCGACCGCAGCGGGAAATGCGGCGATCAGGAACGGAAGCCTGCCGGAGATCATCGGCAAGGCGCTGGCCTTGCTCAATGCGGAGGCTGCGTACTTCACCTCAGAGGACGGGATGCGCACCGGCCTGATCTTCTTCGATATGAAGGAGTCAAGTGATATTCCGTCGGCGGCGGAACCGTTCTTCATGGGACTCGACGCGCAAATCTCGTTTGAGCCGGTGATGAACGTCGATGAGATGGCCGCTGGTGTCGGTAAGGCGATGGAGGCCGCTTAGGGCCGTCGCGCCGCACTCACGGCGACGGAGGCACGCCTCGCCTCACCCAGGCTGACTGCAGCGCCTGTACTAGGGAGTCACCACGAGCTCGTTGTTGACCCTTGTGACGCCGGGGGTGGCTGCCGCGGCGCGCTCCGCAATCCGTCATTCGGCGAACGTGTGGACAGAACCCACGCGGTGCCGTCTCTCGCCGCTATCCCGATCGATCGGGCATCGAGATCGGCCATCCTGGCAATTGCTTCGTGGACCCGACCCGCGAGGTCAGCGCTGAGCTTCACGTGGGGCTGGATCGTGATCAGATTCGTGACTCCGCAGATACCCCGGACGAGATTGACCGGGTGCTCGGCCGCCTCCCGCTGGTAGCTCCATTCGACCGTGCCGCGCAGAGTCACGAAGCCGTTCTCGACCTCGGCCTCGACCGTATCGGGCACCACCGTGTTCCACTGCAGCTGCCGCGCGATCGTCTCGGCGATCTCTTCGTCCGGGATGACGCTCGCGCCCCCTATCTCGACGCGGATCTCGACGGCGACCGTCCGCACCCCGAAGACGCGTTCGGCGGCCTTCACGGCAGCCAGTTTCTCGTAGTGGGCGGCGGAGTCAGACATCGCCCCCTTCGCGGAGGTCAAGACGGTGGGTGGGAACCGCGGCTCCGATGAGCACGCCATGTCTGGACCGGTGCCCCGCCATCCGTGGCCGGCACGGACGGTTCGGCACCCGGCCATCTGTGTCGCTCCTTAGTCCGTACCCCTCGACGAGCCACGTGCCGCTAACCATGCACCGTGGTGAAGCCCTGACCCAGCGTCCCCTAGCGGCGCAACTCGCTCGCCTGTACCGGCGCACCGGGCATCGGAACGCCGGTGCTCTGCTGCTGCTCGGCGGTCAAGCTGTCGCCATCAGCCCGCGTGCGCACGGGGACCTCGACCGTCACCGTCGTCCCCCGCCCCGGTTGAGAGGTCACAGAGATCGTGCCGCTCAGCAGCTCGACGCGCTCGCGCATCCCGGCCAGCCCGAATCCCGCGGTATGAGCGATCGGGTCGAATCCCGAGCCGTTGTCGCGCACCGTCAGGCTGACATGGCTGGCGTCTTCGATCACCTCCACGCTCGCCCGGCTCGCGTGGCCGTGCTTGACCGCGTTCGTCAACGCCTCCTGCACGATCCGGTAGACGCCGGTCTCGAGGTCAGTCTCGAGGCGCGCCGCGGTGTTCCCCGACTCGAACGTCAGCTCGACGTGCGAGTCAATCTCAATGCCCGTGCGCGCAACGCGTTCGACCAGAGCGAGCAGTGCCGGCTCGAGCCCCAGTTGATCCAGGGCGGCGGGTCGCAGTTCGGCGATCATGCCACGCAGATTGGCAATGTCGGTGGTGAGCTGCGCGAGTGCCTGCTCGACAGCGCCGGCCAGCGCCTCCTTGCCGCCGCGGCGCCCGGTCGAGAGCACCAGGCGGAGGCTGCCCAGCGCCTGAAGGGTCTCGTCATGTAGCTCGCGCGCCCATCGCCCACGCTCGGCCTCAGCAGCCGCCAGCCGCTGGCGGTGACGGTCGTGGGCGACGGTCTGCGCAGTCGCAACGGCGATCGCGACGCTCGCAGCGAATGACTCGAGCAGCCGCTGGTGCTCACCGGTGAACTCACCCGCTTGGAGGTGGTCGAGCACGATGAGCACCCCGTAGGAGCGGTTTCGGAATACGAGCGGGACCACGAGTCCCTCTTCGACCGTCAATCCAAGCGCGCCGGCGCCATGCTGTTCGAATCGCGCACGGTTGAGCCGATCGGACAGCGGTTGTGTCAGGCCGCTGCGCAGGGCCGTGCTCGCCACGGTGTCGTCGAGGCCGAAGCGCCGCCCCAGCACTCCGTCCGGAAGCTCGCCTGCGCCGGCCGCGAGGACCAGTTCCTCACCTTCCAGGAGCTCGATCATCGCGACCCGAGCGGCGACGAGCGCCCGCGCGCGCTTGGCGACGAGCTTGAGGATCGCGTCCAGGTCCGTCTCGCTGCCGAGCACCCGGGAGATCTGGATCGTCGCGTCGAGAGACTGCATCGTGCGCTGGATCCGCTCGCGCTCCTGCTCGGAGCGCGTGTAGCGCGCGGCGTGGTCGATCGCCAGCGCGGCGAACTCGGCCAGCAGGACGGTCGCCTCTTCGTCCGCTTCGGAGAACGGCTCCCTGCCTGGCTTCTCGGTGAGGTACAGGTTGCCGTAGGGCTTGCCGCAGATCGCGATCGGCACGCCGAGGAACGAGCTCATCGGCGGATGCCCGACCGGGAAGCCGTAGGACAGAGGGTGGCTGCCGAGGTCGTCGATGCGCAGCGGCCGCGGGCTGTGGATCAGCTCTCCGAGGACGCCACGCCCGGTCGGCAGGGGACCTATCGACTGCCGCGTCGCGGCGTCGATGCCGCGTACGAGAAACCGACCGAGCTCACGCTGGGATTCGTTGAGGACACCGAGCGCCGCGTAGCGTGCGCCGGTGAGCTCCCGCGCGGCGTCGAGGACGCGCTCGAGCACAAGCTCGACATCGAGCTCCTCGAGCACCGTTCTCGCGACGGCCAACACCTCGGCGGTGGCTTTATCCACTGAGCGACCACGTTCCCCACTTGCGGATCCGAGACAACCGTGCCCGATCGTACTTGAGAGCTCAAAACGGTCCGAGCACCCTTCCGGCCGGTCTACAGCGTTGTCAGGACGGCTGGCCGCACCGAGACCACGGTGGTACGGGTTCTTCATCCGGGACCTACCGACGCCCGCATCCGAGGATCCCCGGGTGATCGTTGCCGCGCTGAGGGGTACGGTCGCCTGACACCACCGAATCGGGCATGCCTACCTCCACCGGAATCAGGTCGACGAGTTGCGCCATTCGATGAGCGACGACACGGGTCGCCCTCGTCGAGTGAAGTGTCACCGCTGCAGGGACGTGATCGGCGTTTACGAAGTGGCGGTGCTCGAGACGGCCTCGGGACCGGTCGAAACCTCCCTGATGTCCGAACCGTGGCTGGCCGACTCAGGTGCCCCGTGCTTCCACCGCGCGTGCTACCAAGCGTGCCGCGGCGACTCCGGCTGAGCGTCAGGAGAGGCTGCACCGTTCAGGCGTTCAGTCTCGGGGCCGGATCTTCTCCGCTGCACACGGCGGCGTGCAACTCGATCGTCAAGCGCGCGATCGTCTCGGTGAGACGCGTGTTCTGAGTGAGCATCACCTGATGCTGTTCGGACATTGTGCGCGTCTGCGCGAGCAACTCGCCCAGTCGCGCCTCGAACGCTCGCTCGGCCGCCGCCTCGGCCTCCCGATGCTCGGTCGCTGAGAGATCACGCAGCTTGTCGCGCTCAGCTTGCCGCGTCTGAGCGAGCAGGATCAGCGGCGCAGCATACGCGGCCTGGGTGGAGAACGCGAGGTTGAGCAGGATGAACGGATAGGGGTCCCAGCGGAAGCTGAACGCGGCCGCGTTCAGCGCGATCCACACCGCAACCAGGACCGTCTGTCCGATGATGAAGCGCGGGGTGCCGAAGAAGCGAGCGAACCGCTCCGCTGCAACGCCGAAGCGGTCGTTTCCGAATGTCCCGTGGTGGATGAGATGAGGCTCCATCGACCTCACGGCCGACGCGGCGACGTGCGCCGGGGACCGCGGCGTGCCAGGCCTCAAGCCCGTCATGTGCGGATCGCGGCGCGGGGCAGAACGAGGAGGGGAGAGCGCCCATGACCGTCGAGGTGGTTGGGTCGCACGCTGGTGAACATCGCTTCTCCTTCTTCGGGGTTGCCAGAAAGGCTAGGTCCCCGCCGTCCCGCGAGCCGCAGCCGCGGTCCTCGCCGTCACTCCACAAGCTTGAGCCGGCGTGCGTAGGCGACGAGCTCGGCTCGGGAGCCGATTCTGATCGTCTGCTGGATATGAGCGCGGTGAGATTCCACCGTCCGCACACTGAGGACGAGAGCGGCAGCGATTTCGGTGCTGGCGCGGCCGAGCGCGATCAGAGTGAGCACCTCAACCTCGCGTAGCGAGAGCACGGCGGCGCTGTCCGGTCGGCTATGTGGTTCCATGGCGGGCCTGGCCTCGAGTGCCGGGTTGAGGTAGGTGCGGCCCGCGGTGGCGAGTACCAAGGCGTCTTTGAGTTCAGCATCCGCCGCGTCCTTGAGCACGTATCCGAGGGCCCCGGCGCGCAGTGCCGCCCGCGCGAACCCCGGGTCGTCCTGCATGGTCAGCACCACAATTTGTGTCCCTGGTACTTCGGCGCGCAGGTTGGGGATGGCGTCCAGACTCGAGTCCCCGCCCAGATTGAGATCGAGGATGAGCACCCGAGGGCGACACGAGCGCACCGTCTCAAGTATCGAACCGACGTCACCGGCCTCTCCCACCACCTGGAAACGGCCATCGGCGTCCAGCAGCACCCGAAGGCCTGAGCGGACGCCCGTGTGGTCATCGGCAAGCACGAGGGTGATCGGCGACGCCGGAGCCGACGGGTCGGTGTCGATTGGTGTCGCCGCGCTCTTGGGCGGAGCTCCCTCGCTGTGCAGCATCCATGTACGGTAGGGCGCGCCGAGGGTAAGGCCCTCCGGGGCGCGCACGGTACAGCGTCAGTGACGACCTCGGGGTTGCTCCATACCGGGCTCGTCATCAACCCCTCGCAGGAGCTACCGCTCATGACACTGAAAGGTTCGTCGTCAGGCATCGCAAATCCGCAGCGAGCCGCATATCGCACGCCTCGCGCTACGGATGGCGGCCCAACTGACGGGCGTAGGGTCAACATCATGTCCGCACGACACGTTTGTGAGATCAATTTTCAAGACCGCCGTGGTTGGCGTCGACGGCCGTGACGGTGGCCGCGACGCGATCGCGCTCGCAGCTGCGCTCATCCGGCCGGGTGGACGCCTGATCCTTGCCGCGGTCGTGTATCCACGCAGCGGAGTGAAGCTCGGACCTGTGATCGCCGACGCTGACCGACGCGCGGCGGCGGAGTTGCTCGCGAGCGAACAGGCTCGGCTTGGAGGCATGACGTCGATCGCTGTCGCCGTCGGATGCTCGATCCGGGATGGGCTGCGTCGGGTGGTCGCCGACGACGACGCGGATCTGCTCGTCGTAGGCGCGGCTCACCGCGGACCGCTCGGCCGCGTGCTGCTCGGAGACGACGCGTCCAGCACGCCGGACGGCGTGAAATGCGCTGTTGCCATCGCGCCCCGAGGTCTTGCGAGCAACCCAGTCACCCATCACGAGCTTGCTCGGACGGGCTCCTACGATGCCCGTGCCGTGCGGATCTTCGAGGAGCGAAAGCACCTCGTGACGTACGCCGGGGTCGACGCCGAGGTGCTTGAGGGTGATGCGGGCGAGGCGTTCACTGAGCTCAGCGGCGACGTCGACCTGATCGTCCTCGGCTCGCGGGGCCAGGGGCTCTGGGGGCGTCTTGCGAACGGGAGCACCAGTGCGTACCTCGTTCGCGACGCCAGCTGTCCGGTGTTCATCCTGCCGCGGGGTCTCAATCCCGCAGAAGCTGATGAAATCCACCGGCCACGCATCGCCGCCACCGCCGCGGTCCCGGCTCGCACTCCAGGGTGATAGCCGTCGAGTGCGGGGGGTGCGGGAGGAGCACCGGGATCGGCTTCGCGCAGCAGCTGATCCGGGCACGGACGCGCTAGCGTCCGCCATCATCTCGGACGGCCCGCCCAAGACGACGATCGTCCTGGCCGACGATCACGCGATCGTGCGCAGCTCACTGCGCGCGCTGCTCGAGGCCGACGGTCGGTTCGAGATCGTCGCCGAGGCTGCAGACGCCGAGGAGGCGACCCGCAAGGTGCTCGCCTATCGGCCGGCGATCATCGTCCTCGATCTCAGTATGCCCGGGGGTGGCAGCGGCTTGGAGGCGATCCCGCGGATGCGCGAGGCCTCCGCAGACACAGCGATCATCGTGCTCACGATGGAAAACGAGCCGCGGTTCGCTCAGGAGGCGCTCCGGGCCGGCGCACTGGGCTTCGTGCTCAAGGAATCCGCCGACGATGAGCTCGTGGCGGCGATCGAGGCTGCACTGGGCGGCGCGCCCTACATCAATCCGCAACTCGGCGGCCGGATCGCCGCGCTTCCGGCAACACCGGCCGGTCCGCCGGACGGGCTGAGCGAGCGGGAGATCGAGGTCGTGAAGCTGGTCGTCATGGGGCACACCAACCAGGAGATCTCCTCACGCCTGTACCTCAGCGTCCGTACGGTGGAGTCCCACCGCGCGCACATCCAGCAGAAGACCGGCGTCGACACCCGGGCGAAGCTCGTTGCGTATGCGCGTGATCACGGGCTGCTCGGAGAGGGCTGACCGACCCGCCGGAGGGTGGGGGACCTTCGCCCGATGATGCCTCCCGCGCCCGAGATCACAGTCGTCCTGTCTGATGATCATCACGTCGTCCGCTCCGGGTTGCGCGTTCTGCTCGGCGCCGACGAGCGCTTCGCAGTCGTCGGGGAGGCCCACGACATCCAGTCGACGCTGCAGCGGATCCTCGAAGAGCGCCCGCAGGTGCTCGTGCTCGACCTCAACCTCGGCGGCGAGTCGAGCCTTGAGCTCATCCCGCAGCTCCGCGCTGAGTTCCCGCAGACGCAGGTCGTCGTCCTCACCATGCAGGAGGACCCCGCGTTCGCGCGCGCGGCCATGCAGGCCGGAGCGCTCGGATATGTCCTCAAGGACGCCGCCGGCGAGGAGCTGATGGAAGCGATCGAGGCCGCGGCGGCCGGTCGCAGCTACCTGAACCCGCAGCTGGGCGCGCGTCTCGCGGCAGCGCGCACCGAGTCCGGTCATCCCGGCGGGCGGCTGTCACCGCGCGAGCGTGAGGTGCTCACACTCATCGCACTCGGTCACACCAATCCCGAGATCGCTGAGTCGCTGTCGCTGAGCGTCCGGACCGTGGAGTCACACCGGGCGCACATTCAGCAGAAGACGAACCTCACCTCGCGCGCGGACCTCGTGGCCTACGCCCATGAGAACGGGCTCGTCCGGTGAAGGGCTGATCCAAGCCGAGCACGGGAGTCCCGTCCCGTCCGTCGCCTGCGCGTCATGCGGCCGCGTGCGCCGGAAATCGCACCCCGGTGATGACCTCACCGCGGATGCGTACCCAGCAACCGTCAGCCGGGATCGCGAGGGCGGGCGAGAGACCGAGTTGCTCAAGTCGCGCGATCTCGCGCGGTCGCTCCTCGGTCTCGACCCGGCCTCGGATGATGACGCTCCACATTGAGCCGTCGCTCTCGCCGTCGATCTCGAAGCAGGCATCGCGGCGGTCAAGCAGCGCGTTGAGCTTTCCCCCCGAGAGAGAGTGGAAGATGATCGATCCGGTCCTCGGGTCGCACGCGTAGCTGACGGGTCTGACGAGCGGTCGGTGGTCTGGTCCGAAGGTCGTCACGACACGGCCGAGGCGGTTCGCGCACAGCGCCGCGATGCATTCATCGTGGCTGAGATGCTCCAACCCTCCCGGTTGCGACCCGTCGGTCGTCATCAGCGTACTCACGGGTTCCTCGAGCATTGCTCGCACAGCATCCGGCGTCGCTGATCGCGCGCGCGGCGCGGGGGGGTGCTCTCGATCTGCTCACGCAGTCGGCGGTTCTCGGCACGCTCGAGCACCAGCGCGCGCTCCAGCCGCAGGTTGTCGCGTCTGGCGCTTTCGAGCTCGGCGCGCAGCCGGCTGGCGCGCCTGATCAGCTCGACCTGCGCCGCGGGCTGCGGCGGATCGAGTGGATGGATCATCTCGGGTGCGTTCATCTCGGGTGCGTGGATGGTGGTCATCGTGGCTCAGAGCCTCTCGTCTCCCGGCGGAGCCGGACACCGGGGGGAGCCGCATTCCGGAGGGTGTCGTGTACTGATGCGCTGCGCTTCATCCCGCGCGACCATCGGGCCATGTCCGCTCCCACACACGAACTCAGCATCCGAGTCGACTTCGATGGCCAGGGTGGCTGGGAGGTCGATCTCGAGGACGCCCGGATCCCGTGCGACACCCTTGACGACGCGCGGCGGATCGCCTCTCTCAACGCGGCGCGCAGGCGCCCCTGCGAGCTGGTGGTGCGTGACGCCTATCACCGCGTCATCCAGCACGAACACGTCGACTCTGCGCCCGAGACGTCCTCCCAGTCCTCCGAGACGTCCTCGCGGTCCTGAGGGATGCACGCTCGCGCGTGAGGCCCCCGGCCTCTGCGGCGGGAGCCGCACGCGTTGCGCCCAGACCGATGATCAAGCGGGAGGCGCGGCGGCCGTCTCGGGGGCTGCACCGGGCTTGCAGATGCCTGCGGTGCAGGCGCAATGATGAGCGGGCAGCGCGCGTTCCGGCTCAGCGAGTGCGCCGTGTCCCGAATACGAAGCGACGCACCGCCCCTGATGTCGGGAGCCGCACACCAGCACGTCGACCTGGCCGCTGAACTCTGGAGCTCCGGGGTGGCGTCCCCGTAGATGACCTTGACCTCCTCGCCGGCGACCGTGCCCAGGTTCATCCGCGCGGCTGCGACGATCGAGTCGGGATCCTCGACGGGGTAGGCGACCATGCCGAAGCCGGTGGCGTAAGACATGCGGCGCAGCGACATACAGGGGCGTCAGCCGCGCCCCGACCGACGCGGTCAGTTGCCGCCTGCAGCCCCGCCCCGACGGATGTCGCATGTTCACGCCGCAGTCGCGTGTCGCCGCACAGCTCGAGGCTCAGCGAACGCATGTCTGGTCCCGCCGGGCGCGTCGAGCTCGGGCTCGAGTCCTTCGTCCTCGCGCCCCAACGCGGAGGCGACGGTGACGTGCACGAGGGTGAAGCAGGTTGCAGGCGAGGCGAGCCGGTGGGCGAGCGCGGTGGCGCGGCGATCGTCCTCATCGTCTCTGACGCCGATCAGGACGTTCTCGTACATGGTGAGTCCTTCCTCTCGTGGGTGGTGGGTGTGGCGGTGTAGGTCGCGAGGTCCGCGTCGCTGACAACGCCGAGAGGCGTGCCGTGTGCGGAGTCGATGACGAGCAGGTGGCTCACGCCGACGGCTGCGCAGAGCGACTCGGCCTCCGCGACCGGGAGGTCGACCCGGGCGCGCACGATGGGGGTCCGGGCGAGCTCCTCGGCCGTCGCCTCGGGATCGACCTTGGCAATCGGCCGGAGGAGGTCGCTGCGCGTGATCAGTCCCCAGACGATTGGGAACTGGTCGGCGGTGTGTCCGTTGCTGAGGATGACGATGCAGTCGTGTGACAATCGCGCATCATCCGGGCGAGATCCGTGCCAGTCGCCGTACGCGCGCAGGTCACGACTCCGGGGCGCATCACGTCACCCACCGTCTTCGTTGCCTCGGGCTTGCGGGCCGGGGATGAGGTGGCGGCCGTCATGATTTCCTATTGAGCGACCGCGATCGACTGCGCGTCGCCTGTGCCGGTCGCGGCCTCATGCATTGGAGGCACCGCGAGCACCGGACACGATGCTTCGTGCAGGAGTCGCTGCGTGACACTGCCGAGCATGGCGCTGGCGACCGCCGAATGACCGCGGGTCCCGACGACGATCACGTCCGAGCCGAGTTCTCCGGCAAGCTCCGCGATCTTCCGTGCGGTCTTGCCCGCGGCCGTATGCGGCATGTGGGTGACGCACGTCACGCCCGCGCCTGCGACCTGCTCCTCGATCCGCTGACGGACCGCGGATTCGTCCACTCGGGTTGCGAGACCCGCCGCCCGTCCGGCGGGGAAGTACTCGATCACGTGGACGACGTCGATCGCCGTCCCGGCGTCTGCGGCCAAGGTGCTCGCGACATGGAGCGCGCGCCCGGCATCCGGTGACCCGTCCGTCGCGCACAGGATCTTCCTGAACATGATGTCTCCGATCTGTGGTGTGAGTCGATGAACGCAGCGTCGCCGATCTGCGTAGTCCCGCCCACCCGGAAGTGCCACATCGGTGATCGGGGTTGACCACGGAGAGTCCGGTAACGGTCCGATGCGCCCGCAGAGACGGGTGCTGGCCGATGCGCAGGCTGCTGCTAGGGGCCGATCAGATCGCGACGCCGGAAGATCTGCAGTGACCTCACAACGCAGAGAGCGCGATCGCCAGCATCAGCTAGGCGGCGCCGGCCCTGAAGGGCTCGGCGGGTACCAGGGCGACGTGCGCGAACGGGGAGAACCGGACCAGCCAGCCGGGTGCCCCGAGCAAGTGCGGCCACCAGATTCCACAGGAACGCGACGATCACGACTCCGTAGGTGATCGAAGAGCTCGCGCGCGGGAAGGTTGCGTAGGCGAGTGCCCCGATGCCCAGGAACAGGAGGGCCGTCGGCAGGCAGTTGGCGCCTGCCTCGATGACACCGGTGAGATGTCGACGCCGCCTGCTCTGATCCCGATCCAGGTCACCAGGCCCGCAATCGAGTCCGAGCGCGGCGGCGGTCACGACCGTGAGCGGTCGATCGCGCCGGGGGTCTCTGGGCATGGGGCAACAACCACGTCGCCCAGCTCGGCGACGGGTCGATCGCCCGTCTCCAGCTGACGCCGGTCAGGGACCCGATACGGGTCTCGCAGGTCTCGAGCACGGCGCACAACGTCGCCGCGCTCGCTGCCACCGGTTGATCCGCAGCGATCGTCCCGGGCGTGGCCGTGTGGCCACGCCCGGGATGACCAATCCGCTACGGCAGCCGGAGCGACCGAATGACGGTCGAGGCCAGCAGCGTCTGGCCGGCCGCGCTGGGGTGCACGCCGCAGCCGCCGGTGGACAGCTCCGTCAGCAGGCCCGCGGAGCAGGCGGTGCCACCCGCATGGACCGAGGCGGCGGCGAACGAGTTGAACGCGTTGGCGTACTCGATCTTGAAGCCGTGTCCCGCCTGCTTGATCTGCGCGTCGAGGCCCTCGGTGGCCGTCGCGAGCGCCGACGAGGTCGCGTAGTAGCCCACGAGCACGAGCTGGCCGTTGTAATGGGCCTTGTTGCGCAGCGTGGTGACGATCGTCCTCACGTTCTTGGCAACCGTGCCGACCACGCCGATCTGCTCGGTCGGGCTCTGGCACTGATCGGCCGTCGTTGCGACGCAGAGGAAGTAGTCGTTGGCGCCGACCATCAGCGTCACGAGACGCGTCCTCGGGTTCGCCTTCAGGTACTTGACCGCGGCGCTCAGCTGCGAACCGCTGTACTTGGTATGCAGCGGGAACGTCGGCCGGTAGGCGGGCGCTGTCGTGGTGAGGCTGGTCTCGCAACCGAAGCTCTGAGCTGAATCGTTGATCAGGCTCGACGAGGTCTCGCCCGGACAGGCGAGGTTGGTGAGCTTGAGGTGCAGGTCGGAGGCGATGACCTCCGGGAAACCGACGAAGTTGGCGGCGTTGGTGTAATCGGGTGCCGGGACGACCGTCGGTTCCTGGTAGCCGAAGCTGACCGAGTCGCCGAGCGCGAGGTACCCCGAGCCACGAGTGATCGGCGTCGACGGCGTGACCGTCGTCGTCGAGGTCTTCTTCTTGGTGGTGGTGGTCTTGGCCTGAGCGCCGGACGTGAACGTCACGGCGAGCAGCGAGGCGCAGGTGAGCGCGCCGACGCTGGTGCATACCCGGCGGACTGACCGGGTGAGCTGATGATGCATGTATTCCTCCTCAGGGACAGCCGCAGTGACCCCGCGGCGCAGTGGCCGGGAATCTAGCGGTCTCACCGGGTGGCACGGGGCACCGCGCCGGGCGCCCGCCGTAGGCTGCTCCCGGCCATGGATCCGATGCTGCACTGGCGGGAGGCCGAGCCCTCCGACGTGGACCGGCTGTTCGAGCTGGTCCAGGCGGCCTACCGCGGCGCGGGTGGCTGGACCAGCGAGGTGGGACTGATCGAGGGCGAGCGGATCGGCCCCGGCGAGCTCCGGGCCGAGATCGGCTCGCCCCGGGCGGTGGTGATGGTCGTCCCCGACGGGGAGGCGGTCATCGCCTGCTGCATCGTCCATGGCGGCGATGGGCCGATCGCCCACTTCGGGCTGTTCGCCGTCGACCCGGGCCGCCAGGCGGGTGGCGTCGGGCGGCGCCTGATGGCGGCTGCGCGGCGGGTGGCTTTCGAGCGTTTCGCCGCCGACACGCTGGAGATCACGGTCGTGTCCGGACAGCCGGCCCTCGCCGCCTGGTACGAGCGACTCGGCTTCGCTGCGACCGGCGAGACGATTCCGTTCCCCGACGACCCGACCGATCGTGCGCTCGTCGCGGGCCTGCATTTCATCGTCATGCGGGCGCCGACGCGGCGGCCGCCGTACGCGCTCTCCTGGAGCGGGGGAAAGGACTCCGCGCTGGCTCTCCACTCGCTCACCGCAGACGGCGAGCCACCCCCGTCCGCGCTGATCACGACGATCACCGCCGACCACGAGCGGATCTCGATGCACGGAGTCCGCCGGGAGCTGCTCCGCGGCCAGGCCGATGCGATCGGAATCGATCTCGTCGAGGTGCGGATCCCCGCGGGGGCGAGCAACGAGATCTATGAAGCTTCCTTCCGGGGGGCGCTCGCGGCGCCGCCGCTCGTCGACCTCACGGAGATCGCGTTCGGTGACCTGTTCCTCAGCGATGTGCGCGCCTACCGCGAGCGCCAGTGTGCGGCCGCCGGGCGACGCGCGCGGTTTCCGCTGTGGGGCAGAGGAACGCGCGCCCTTGCCGAGCGGTTCATCGGGCTGGGCTTCCGGGCGCGAATCGTGTGCCTGGACCCGCGCCGGCTCCCCGCGTCGTTCGCCGGGCGGGAGTTCGACGACCGGCTGCTGGCGGAGTTGCCGGACGACGTCGACCCGTGCGGCGAGAACGGTGAGTTCCACACCTTCGTATCCGACGGGCCGGGATTCAGGACCCCGATCGCCTGTCGCCCGGGCGAGGTCGTCGAACGCGACGGCTTCGTGTTCGCGGACCTGGTGCCCGGCGCGTGAGCGGCGGTGGCGCGCGGGGCATGCCCGGCCCGCGGGAAGGGGAACGCCGGGCAGCCGTGAACAGGGCGCCATGAGCCCTGACGTCGAGGCCTGGGTCTACATGCTGCGCTGCGGCGACGGCTCGCTCTACACGGGCTGGACGGTCGACCTCGAGCGCCGGCTGGCCCGCCATCAGGCGGGAACCGCAAGCCGTTACACGGCAAGCCGGCTGCCCGTCGCGCTCGCGTTCGCCCAGCCGATGGCCGATCGCACCGCCGCCCGGCGTGAGGAGGCGCGCATCAAGCGCCTGTCCCGAACGGCGAAGCTCGCGCTCGTGCGTCAGGCGCCCGAGCTACCCGCTCACGCGGCGTAGGGCCGGGTCCACAGCCGGCGGCCGAGCAGCGCGCTCACCTGCCGCAACAGCCGGTAGCCCCCGAGCAGGGGTGCCTGCGCATGTCCCGCGACCGTGAAATGCATCGCGTCGCAGGCGGTCGTCGGCGAGCGCGCGTCGGCCTGCTCGGTCGCGACGGCGAGCACCCGCGAGCGAGATCCACCCGCGCGGAACACGAAGCTCACCACCGGGACCTGGGCGAACTGCGCCGGGCAGTGGTACACGTGCCCGGGTTGCACGGGCGCCAGACGGTCGAGCAGCGTCCGGATCCGCGTGATCCGCGCCGGCGCACTGACACGGATGACGAGCGATGGAGCGCGCCCCAGCGGGCCGCGGGTGATCTCCAGCTCATGCGCGCCGGAGGGCACGCGTTCGGCCCGGGAGCGGGCCACCAGCCAGCGCACGAGCGCCTCGGCGTGGACCGCGCTCGATCGCGGCCCGGTGGCGACGACGGTCAGCACAAGGCTCGCATTCGCCAGCCCGGTCCGCTGCTGGACCGGGACGAACGTCAGCGACCCGGCCCGCGCGGGTCGGGTTCCCGGCGGCGGGTGCGCGCGCAGGAACGCCCGCACCGCGGTCGCCGACCGCGGAACGCTCCAGTCGCGCGAGCGCTCCACCGTCACCGGTCCGGCCGCACGACTGAGGCCGGCGATCGGGGTGGCGGTCTCCGGCTCCGCCGGGGCGGCCACGACCTCGCCCGGGATCCGGACGGCACCGATCAGCCGGCCGGCGGCCCGAGTGGCCAGCACCCGATGGGAGACCGTGGAGGAGTCGGCGTCCGACGATCCGCTCGCCACCAGCACGACGACGACCGCGGCGGTCACGACCGCCAGCGTCAGGATGGCTCCCAGCTTGACGCGCCAGCCGATCATCGTCACGTCCGGAACAGGATATGCGAGCGTCACTCAGGCGAGAACCTGGACCGTTGCGAGCGTCGGATCGTTGGCGTAGGCGACCCGGACGCCGTCACGCGCCGCCTCCGCCAGCGACGTCAGCGCGCGCTCGGTGATCTCCTCTCCCGGAGCCAGGACGGGGACTCCCGGCGGGTAGAGCGCGATCAGCTCCGCGCTGACTCTTCCCGCGGCGTGCGAGACCGGCACCGTCACCACGTCTCCGAAGAACGCCTCCCGGGGGGAGACCTTCGGACGCGGGGACACGATCCAGCCCGCCGCGTCGTTGATCGTGCGTGGCGTCCCACGACGGCGCTCGATCGAATCCACGAGCGCCTCGGTGAGGCGCTCGATCGCCGCTGGCTCATCGGCGAGCGTGACCAACGCGACGATCGTGTCGCGGTCGGCGAGCTCGACCGGAACGCCGGCGTCGGCGAGGTCCTGCTCGACGATCACCCCGTGCGCCCCGGTTCCGGCCAGCGAGACGGTCAGCTTCACGGGGTCGACAAGCGGGCCGTCGAGCACCCGCACGCCGTCGATGTCCCGCAGCCGGGCGCGAGCGCCCGCCACCGCGCCGATCGTGCGCTCGAGCATCGCCTCACCGTCGCGGACGAGCAGCGCCCGCGAGGCATCGACGCTGGCCAGGATCGCGCCCGCCGGGCTGGTCGTCGCCAGCGCCTCGAAGGCGCGGGTCATCCGACTCGCGTCCAGTCGCTCGGTGCGCGCCAGCAGCAGCGCGCCCTGGGAGTAGGCCGGCAGCGTCTTGTGGGCGCTGGTCACCATCGCGTCCGCGCCGGCACCGATCGCATGCGGCGGAAGCGCGGGGTGAAACCCGAAGTGCGCGGCCCACGCGGCGTCGACGATCAGCGGCACGCCGGCGCCGTGCGCGACCTCGGCGTGGGCGGAGAGGTCGGAGCACGTCCCCACGTAGGACGGGTCGCTGAGCAGCACCGCACGGGCGCGCGGATGAGCGCGCAGCGCGACCGCGACCGTCTCCGGTTCGTAGCCGAGCGGCAGCCCGGTCTCGCGGCTCACCTGTGGCTCGACCCAGACCGGCTCAAGACCGGCGAGCACCAGCCCGAGCAGCAGCGAGCGATGCAGTGTGCGCGCGACGACGACCTCGTCCCCGGGCGCCCCGATCGACATCGCGATCGCCTGGTTGCAGTGCGTAGAACCGCCGGTCGACATCCGGCAGTAGGCCGCGCCGTACGCGGCCGCGGCGCGACGCTCGGCCTCGATCAGCGTGCCGCGGGTCAGCTTGATCGTGTCCAGCCCGCCGGCGAGCGGATGATCGCCGGCGACCGTCACGCCGGTGAGCGCGGTCGAGCCCTTGTGGCCGGGCGTCTGGAACGGCGCCTCGCCCGCCTCGAAGCGATCAAGGCAGTTCAGGTAGGCCGCGAACAGCGGTGCGTCGCCCGCGAGGCCGAGCGGGTCGCGGGGGTCGACCACGCGGGCTGGCTCGGTCTGGGCGGTGGCCCCGTCATGTCGTGTGGTCAGCTCTTGCATGGTCCGGTGCTCCTGCGGATCACGAGCTCGGGCTGGATCACGGCGTGCTCGTCCGCGCGCTCGCCGCTCTCGATCTGGGCGACGAGCATCTCGATCCCGCGCCGGCCGACGGCGCGGAAGTCCTGGCGGATCGTAGTGAGCGGCGGGTTGTAGTAGCCGACGTCCTCGCCGTCGTCATACCCGACGACGCTCACGTCACCGGGCACCGAGAGCCCGCGCTCGGAGAGCGCGAGCAGCAGGCCGAGGGCCATCTGGTCGTTGCCGGTGAAGACCGCGGTGAGCTCCGGGATGCGCGCGAGCATCAGCCCCGCCTCATACCCGGAGCGGGCGCTCCAATCGCCCGCCATCGGCATCGGGGCCTCCGCGCCGGCGTCCCGCAGTGCCGCGCGCCAGCCCGCGATCCGATTCTGAGTCTGCATCCACTCCGACGGGCCGCGGACGTGGAACACCGTGCGATGGCCGAGCTCGAGCAGGTGCTCGGTCGCCGCCCGGCCGCCGGCGGCCTGGTCCACAGACGAGGTCGACAGTCCGTGGTTGGGGAAGCCCTCGATCGCGACGACCGGCAGGTCGGTCGGGAGCGCGGCGAGAGCGTCGCTGGCCGCCTCGATCGGCGCGATCACGAGCAGTCCCGCGACCGACTGCTCTGCGAGGCGGTCGACCGCGGCGCGCACCGACGCACGATCGACGTAGTCGAGATTGCCGATGCCGACGTAGTAGCCGAGCTCGCGCGCGCTGTGCTCGATGCCGTACAATGGAGTGAGGCCATCGGTGTCGTCGACGTCGAGGGTGATCACGCCGAGCGTCCGCGAGCGGCCCGTGACCAGGGTGCGCGCCACATTGTTCGGGCGGTAGCCCAGCTGCTCGATCGCTCCCAGGACGGCCAGCCGCGTCGCGGGACGCACGTTCGGATGGCCGTTGAGCACGCGCGAGACCGTCTGGTAGGAGACCTTGGCCAGCGTGGCGACGTCCGTGATCGACGGCGGCCGCTCGCGGCCTCCGTTGGCGGTCCTGCGTCTGCCGCCCGGCGGCCGTCCGGACGGCTCCTCGCCGTCCGCTTCGCTGCGTCGACCTGTCGACTCAGTCATGCGATCCATGATTGCCGAACACGTTGTGAACGTTCACCGGTCGAGATGGTAGCCCGGCTGCGGGTAGCAGGAAACGGGCGTTTCGGCCCCGGATCGAGTCCTGTGAGCGTCCACATTCTGGAAGCCTGAGCCGCCGAACGCAGCATGGCGGCAGGCGGTGTCGCCGCCGGCGAAACGCAACCGAACACGCGATCGGCCGCCGTCTCGCCCCCTGGGACGCCCCCGGACGCCCCTGGACGCCCCTGGACGCCCCTGGACGCCCCTGGACGCCCCTGGACGCACTCGACACCCCTGGACGCCCTGGACGCCCGCGGCGCCGCCGCCGTCGACCACGGCGTACCGGACGCCCCCGGCGCCCCCGGCGCACCGGACGCCCCCGGCGCCCCCGGCGCCCCCGCCCGGTCGACCCCGGCCTCTCCGACTCGGCCCCCGCTCCGCTTCTGGGAGCTTGCGACACATCGGACGCCGCCACCGGGCAGATGTGTCGATCGCACCCGGCCCCCGGGAGCATGCGACACATCGTCGTCCTGCGGTCTGTTGATGTGTCGGGAGTTCCCGCGGCCCGGTCGGGAGTTCCCGCGGCCCGAGCGCCGGCGGCGGCGCCCCGTGCCGCGACCGCGCCAGATCTGAGGTTGTGAACGTTCACCCGACGACCGGCCAGGCGGACGGCGAACCGCCCGGATGGACGCCTGGTCGTGCCCCGGGTTGCCGTCCAGTACCCCAGAGCATTGACGCCTCCCGGGCCGCCCGGTACGATTGTGCGGGGGGCGGCGCCCGACAAGGCCGGGCCTCGCCGCACTTCTGGAGGAGACGGATTGTGAACGTACACATTACGGCGACGGGGGCATCCGACGCCGATCGACGGCCCGCCGGTCGGAGACCGGCAGGAGGGAGACTGACGTGCGCAGACTGATTCGCGCCGCGCTCGTGACGACCGTGGCGGCATTCGGGTGCACGCTCGGCGCGTCTGCCGCGCTCGCGTCCGACAACGGCCTTGCCCCGACGCCGCCCATGGGGTGGAACTCCTATAACGCGTACGCCTGCACCAACAACGCCCAGGCGATGGAGCAGGTGGCGAAGTTCATCCACAGCTCGGGCCTGGAGCGCGACGGCTACAGCTACGTGAACGCCGACGGCTGCTACGACGACCTGGAGGCCGTCGCATCGCCCAACACCTATGCCATCGACGCGCCGAACTCGTTGGACCCCGAGACATGCGGGGCGATCAACGGACGACTGCCCGACGGTGAGCTGTTCGTCAACGCCTATCTGTTCCCGCCGAGCAGGCCGTGTGCCAACGACGGCTTCGCCAGGGTCGGCGCCGACGTGCACAAGCTCGGTCTGAAGCTCGGGCTCTATCTCGACGCGTCCAACAACTGGAACTGCGAGGAGATTCCCGGCAGCTATGGCTTCGACCAGATCGACGCCGACACGCTCGCCTCGTGGGGCGTCGACTACGTCAAGGCCGACTGGGGCTGCAGCGATACCACCCAGGCTCCGGGGTCCAACGGTCCTCCCGGCTACACGGGGATCGACGCGGCACCGGGCAACACCGGCTTCGGCGGACCGACGTTCTCCACCAATCCCGCCTACGACTCGAGTCAGCTGCAGACGCAGACCGACATGTACACGGCGCTCTCGAACGCCATCGCGAACGCGCCGCGTCCGATGGTGTTCAGCATCGCCGGTGCTTCGACGGTCAACTCGGTGCAGTGGGGACTGCCGATCGCCGACCTGGACCGCCCGACGGGTGACTCGAACGCCAGCTTCACCACAACCGGCAGGCGCGCGGCGGGCAGCGTGGTCGGGATCGTCAATGCCGACGCGGAGACCTATGACCAGTACACCGGGCCCAACCACTGGATCGACCCCGACATCATGGAGGTCGGCAACGGGTCGCTGACCCAGACCGAGGACGAATCGGAGATGTCGATGTTCTCCGAGATGGCCGATCCGCTGCTGATGGGCACCAACCTCTGCCCGTCCAACTGCGGCCCGGACACGACCCCGGCCACCAAGGCGCAGCTGAAGCTCGCCGTCAAGGTCTTCGGCAACAAACGCGTGATCGCCGTCGATCAGGATCCCAAGGGCGCCCCGGCGCAGATCGTGGGCACCTTCGACGGAACCCACCTGGTCATGGCCAAGCCGCTGGCCGACGGTGATGTCGCGGTGACGCTGTTCAACGAGGACACCGTCAACGACGCGACGATGACCACCACCGCATCCGCGATCGGACTCTCGGGCTCCTCGAAGTACCGCCTCACCAACCTGTGGACCGGCAACACGACCACGACGACGGGCGGGATCTCGGCCGACGTGCCGGCGACGGGCACCGTCATGTACGTGGTGGCGCCCGTCTCGCAGGCGGGTGCCTCGCACGCCTCGCCACCGCGGGCGGGTGTGGTGCGCTCGGCGGCGACGGGACCCCGCCATCCGGCGGGTGGCGCCCGGCTCACCAAGCCGCTGGAGGCGGCCGGCGATCCAATTCCGGGCAACCTGTTGTCGGTGTCGTGCCCGTCCGACCACCAGTGCACCGGCGTCGACATCCTCGGGCAGGAGGTCACGTTCGACCCCGCCTCGCCCTCGGGCGCGACGGTGGCGTCGATGCGGAATACGACGCTTGACTCGGTCGACTGCCTGACGACCGACGACTGCGTCGGGCTCACGCGGACCGGCACGGCGTTCACGTTCGACCCGCGGGCCGCCCATCCCAAGGCGGGGGCGATCCAGGCGGTCGATCCGGGCGCCGGTGAGCCCACCGCGGTGAGCTGCCCGGCGCTCAACGAGTGCGTCATCGTCGACGGCGAGGGCGAGGAGGTGACGTTCGACCCGGCCCACCTCAGGGGTGAGCACGTCCGCCGTGCGGCGGTCGACGGGGACGTGTACCTGGCGGCCGTCTCGTGCCCGACCGCCGGCCAGTGCACCGCCACCGGTGGCGGCGGCAACGACAGCGACAGCGTCGTGACGTTCGACCCGGCCGACGGTTCGGTGATCGCTGGGCCGACCTCGATCGACTCCGCGACCGGCAACGGGCTCTCCTCGGTCAGCTGCCCGACGGCATCACAGTGCACAGCCGCCGATGGCACCGGCAACGAGGTGACGTTCGATCCCACCACGGAGACGGCCAACGCGGCGGGCGTCGTCGCGCTCGAGGGCGATGTGGCCGCGGGCGCCGGGGTCTTCAACGACGTCTCGTGCTCCTCCTCGACGCAGTGCACGGCGGTTGACGCCTACGGCAACGAGGTGACCTTCGATCCGACGAGCGGCACGGTCAATGCGGCCGGCTCACGTTCGATCGATCCCAATGGTGAGGGCCTGCAGGCCCTCGCCTGCTCGTCGACGACCGACCAGTGCACGGCGGTCGATCTCGACGGTGACGCGGTCACGTTCTCTCCGTCCTCCGGGGCGGTCAGCGATGCAGGCGTGACGCTCGTCGACCCCGGGCATTCCTGACCCCGGGGCTCTCTCCGGCCGCCGCTCTTCCCCCGGGGCGGCGGCCGGAGCCGCTTCGTGGCGCGCCAGGCCCGCCGGGGGCTCGGCGTGCCAGCTCTGCCTCGTCCGCGGGCGCCTGTTTCTTCCAAAACTGTCCGTGAGGGACAGTTTTTGACGAAATGAGGCCGGGGCGCGCCGGGACTGCCGGACAGGTCCCCGCAGCCGTCGACGGACGCAGACCTAGACTGGTCGTGGATGCCGTCCGGAATCGTCAACCGCTCGATCGCCAAGGCCGCGGAACGCGTCCCGGGGGTGCGGCGCATACCGGTCATCGCGCTGCTGTCAGCGGCCGAGGTGGCGATGCTCGCGCGCGACCATTATCAGCGCCTGTCCCCGTCGGAGCGTCGGCGACTCGTGCACCTGGTCCGGACTGGCCGAGGACGGAAGAACCGGCTGACTGCGCGCGAGCACGACGAGCTCGAGGGCCTGATCGCCAAGCTCGAGCCGCGCCGCCTGTTCGGCGACGCGGCGGGCAAGCTCTCACCGGTGCCGATCCCGCGCCGGCTGCGGTACGGCCGCCGCGGCTGATCGACGGCTCCGGTCGCTACCGCCCTCCGGGGTTGGAGACCGGCTTGACCTCGTCGAGCCGCTGCATGTCCTCGGTGTCGAGTGCGATCTCGCCGGCGGCCAGGTTCTCCTCGAGGTGCGAGACCGAGCTCGTCCCGGGGATGAGCAGGATCCGGTCGGAGCGTCGCAGCAGCCAGGCGAGCGCGATCTGCGACGGCGTGGCCCGGTGCTTCTCGGCCACCGCGGCAACCGCCGGGTCGGCGGCGAGCACCTTGGGACCGCCCGCGAACGCGGAGCCGAGGGGGAAGTACGCGACATATGCGATTCCGTGCTCCTCGCAGAAGTCCACGACCGGGTCATCGGAGCGATCGAGAATGCTGTACGCGTTCTGGACCTCTCCGAGGCCGCCGAGCAGTTCGTAGGCCATCTTGACCCCGTCCAGCGTCACGTTGGAGACACCGATCAGGTCGAGCTTGCCCTCGCGCTGAAGATCGGCCATCGCGCCCAGCTGCTCGGCCGTCGGCTCGCCGGCGGCGCCCGACTCCGAGTGCAGGCGCAGGTTGACGAGGTCCATCCGCTCGACCTGCAGCGCGCGCAGGTTGTCCTCGACCCCTTCGCGTAGGTCCGCGGGGGACTGCGCGGGCAGCCAACCGCCGCCGTCGTCGCGGCGGGCGCCGACCTTGGTGACGAGCCGAAGACCGTCGGGATAGGGGTAGAGCACCTCGTGGATCAGTTCGTTGACGACGTCGGGCCCATAGAACTGGGAGGTGTCGATGTGATCGACGCCGAGCTCGATCGCACGCCGCAGGACCGCACGCGCCGCGTCGGGGTCACGAGGCGGGCCGAACACGCCGGGGCCCGCGAGCTGCATGGCGCCGAAACCGATCCGCCGGACAGGCTTGTCGCCGAGGAGAGATGTCTGTGTCTGGGTCATGAGAACAGACTGCGCTAGCGTCGCGCCGACCACAAGAAGTCAGCTCATCATGGGAGTCGCACCACCACCCACCAGGCGTGAGGAGCTCGCCGAGTTCCTGCGTCACCTGCGCGAGCGCACCGCGCCCGACGCGGTCGGTCTCGACGGCGTGTCGGGGCGCCGCCGGACCCCGGGGTTGCGCCGCGAGGAGGTCTCTCAGCTGGCCGGGGTCGGGCTCTCGTGGTACACGTGGCTCGAGCAGGGGCGGGAGATCACGCCCTCGCCGTCCGTGCTCGACGCGCTCGCGCTCGTGTTCGATCTCTCGAGCGCCGAGCGCGGGCATCTGTTCGACCTCGCCGGCGTCGCCATCCCGGTCCCCGCCGACCCATACCCGCTCGAGGCGCCGGCGGAGCTCGCCGCGTGGATCTCCGCGCTCGACCCGATCCCGGCGTTCCTCACCAACCCGAGGACGGATGTGCTCGCGTTCAACCGCGCCGCGGCGGTGGTGATCAGCATCCCGCCGCCCGGGCCGGACCGCACGCGCAACCTGCTGCGCGGGCTGTTCACCGAGTCAGATCCGGCCCGGCCGGGCGGCGAGGCCCGTGAGCAGACCGCCCGGTCGACGCTCGCGCGGTTCCGGGCTGCTCATGCGCGCCGCTATGACGATGCCCGCTTCGGTGCCCTGATCGACGAGCTGCTGCGCGAGAGTCCGCGGTTCCGCGAGCTGTGGCGCCGCCATGAGGTGCTCGACTCGCAGCTGGGCACGAAGGTGCTCCGGCACCCGGTCCTGGGAACACTTACGCTGCACCACCTGCAACTGATCCCGACCAGCGACCGCGAGCTCCGGCTCACCCAGTACCTGCCCGGCGACGCGGCCACGAGAGCCGCGCTCGAGGCGGCAGTCGCCTGATGGCGGTCGCCTGATGGATCTGCGCGACCGCAACGTCGTCATCACCGGAGCCGCGAGCGGGATCGGGCGCGCGTGCGCGGCGCGGTTCGCCGCCGAGGGCGCGCGCCTCGTGCTCGCCGACCTCGACGAGCAGGGCGTCGACCTCGTCGCACAGGATCTCGGCGCGGTCGGGATGCGCGCCGACGTCGGCCGCGAGCGAGATGTCCGCGCCGTGATCGACGCCGCCCAGCGCCACCACGGCCCGATCGATCTCTTCTACTCCAACGCCGGCGTCGGTGGGCCGCCGGGCGGCCCCGAGGCCCCTGACGAGCAGCTGCAGCACACCTGGGAGGTCAACGTGATGTCCCACGTGTGGGCCGCGCGTGCGCTGCTGCCGGAGATGGTCGCGCGCGGATCGGGGTACCTCGTCTCGACCGCATCGGCGGCGGGTGTGCTGACCCAGCTCTCGGCGCTCGGCTACTCGATCACCAAGCATGCCGCCGTGGCGCTGGCCGAGTGGCTGCACATCACCTACGCCGACGCCGGCATCAAAGTCTCGTGCGTGTGTCCGCAGGGGGTCAACACGCCGATGTTCCGGATGGCGGTCCAGGCCGATCCGGTCGGCAACGCACCGATGGTGGCCCAGCCGGTCCTCGAGCCCGAGGACGTCGCCGAGGCGGTGCTGGCGGGGATCGCGCAGGAGCGCTTCCTGATCCTCCCGCACGAGGAGGTCGCCGGCTTCATGGCGGTCAAGGGCGCCCAGCCCGAGCGCTGGCTGGAGGGCATGCGTGCGCTGCTCGCAGATGCACGTGACCAGCACGGGCGCGCGACGACCTGAGCCGACGTTCAGCCCAGCTCGCCGAGTGCCTCGATGAGGCGGGCGAGGTCCGCGTCGGCGCGGCCGCGCGCCTCGCGCGCGGCCGCGAGCTCGCCTCCGTCGGCGGCCGTCTCCAGCGCTCGGAGCTCGGTCAGGAGCGGCCTGGCCCCGAGCATCAGCGCGCTGTTGCGCGCCGCGTGAGCTCCATCCCCGACAGCGACCAGGTCCCCGCCGGCGAGGCCCGCATCGATCCGCGCCCGGGCGGCCACCAGTTCGGCGTGGAGGGTGCCGGCGACGGCGCCGGCCGTCTGACCGAGGTTCTCGGCGAGGGCTTGCAGCCGCGCCGGATCCGGAACGGCCTCCGGCGCCCGGCTCACCGCCTAGCGATCCTCGCCGCCGAGCGCGATCGGCGCGCGCAGGACCGCGTCAGGGATCCCGAAGGCGTCGACGTAGGCCCCGGCCTGGGCGCGCACGCGGTCGCACAGCTCGCCGACCTGGCGGGAAACGGCCTTGCAGCGCGGGCCCGAGAGTCGGCCGTGCTCCTGGTAGAAGCCCTTCTCACGCTCGATCTCTGTGAGCGCGAACAGATCGCACATCTGCTTGAGCGCCGCGCGGGACGGTCCGTCGGGGCACTCGTCGACCGCCCGCTGGAAGGCCTCCAGCAGAACGGTCGCGATGTGCGCCCGGCCGACGTCGACGACATGGTCCTCGATCGAGCGGAACACCTCGAACGGAGCGTGGCCGTCCTTGATGTGGCGGCGGAACCGCTGCGCCGCGGAGGCGGTGATGTGGCCCTCGCGCCACTGGAAGAGCGCAAGCTGGATGGCCGGGTCGAGCAGGTCATCCTCGTCCCCCGTCGAGCCCACCCAGTCGCCGACGACCTGCGCGATCTTGCGCGCGAACAGCCGCTCGACGACGACCTCCGCCGCCTGCCCGGCGACGAATGACGCCATGCCGACGGGGGACAGCCCGGTGAACTGCTCGGCGTAGCCGGTGAGCAGACCTCGCGCGAGCAACAGCATGAGCACCACGTTGTCGCCCTCGAACGTGGTGAAGATGTCGGTATCGGCCTTCAGTGCCGCAAAGCGGTTGACCGCCATGTAGCCCGCGCCTCCGCATGCCTCGCGGCAGGCCTGGATCGTGTCGGTGGCGTGCCAGCTTGCGGTCGCCTTCATCCCCGCCGCCAGCGACTCGAGCTCCCGGCGCTCGTGGTCGGTGACGCCCTCGTCGCTCATCACGTGGTGAAAGCGGTCGCGCAGCTCGGCCTGAGCGAAATGCAGCGCATAGCTCTTGGCCAGCCGCGGCAGCAGCCGGCGCTGGTGGACGCGGTAGTCGAGGATCGGCACCTCCTGTCCGGGCTCGGGGCCGAACTGGCGCCGGCGCAGCCCGTGGCGCACCGCGATCGTGAGCGCGAGCTCGGAGGCGCTCACCGAGGCGCCGCCGACGCAGATGCGCCCCTGGACGAGCGCTCCCACCATCGAGAAGAAGCGCTTGGTCGGCTTCTCGATCGGGCTGGCGTAGACCCCGTCGGCCGTCACCCCGCCCCAGCGGTCCAGCAGGTTCTCGCGAGGCACGCGGACGTGGTCGAACCAGAGCTTGCCGTTGTCGACGCCGTTGAGGCCGAGCTTGGGCCCGTCGTCCTCGATCCGGACGCCCGGCATCACGTTGCCGTCCTCGTCGCGGATCGGCACGAGCACCGCATGGACGCCGTGGGATTCCGTGCCGACATGCAGCTGGGCGAACACGACCGCCATCCGGCCGTCGCGCGCCGCGTTGCCGATGTAATCCTTGTGCGCGGCATCGGTCGGCGTGTCGACCACGAACTCGTCGGTGTCACGGTCGTAGGTGGCGGTGGTGAGCAGGTTCTGAACGTCGGAACCGTGGCCCGCCTCGGACATCGCGAAGCATCCCGGAAGCTTCAGCGATGCGATGTCGCGCAGGTAGCGCTCGTGGTGTGCCGGAGTCCCCAGCTGCTGGACCGCGCCGCCGAACAGCCCGAACTGCACGCCGAACTTGACCAGCAGCGAGAGGTCGCCGAACGCGATCGTCTCAAAGCCCGCCACGTTCGCCCCGAAGTCACCCTCGCCGCCGTACCGGACCGGGAAGCCCGGAGCGGTGACGCCCTCCTCGGCGAGCTGGAGCGCCCAGCCCATCACGGTGGCGCGATAGTCATCGCGTGAGATCTCGAGCGGGGGGTCGAACTCGGGACGTGACATCACCTCGCGGATCTGCGCTCGCAGCTGGGCGTAACGGCCGTCCAGGATGCGCTGCAGCTCGGCGGGATCGAACGCGCCGGCGGTGGGGTCCAGGTCGATCGTGGCCATCGTCCGACAGGTTATGGCTCGCCGGGCCGCGGGCTCTGTGAGATCGGGCAGGGATCGCTACACTCAGCGACCGGCGCCGGGGTGCGTTCGTTGTGGCGCCCGCGGCCCGGCAGGCCCATCCTTCATCAGAAAGCGCGCGTATGGCACGTGGAGATGTCCGGATCGCTGCGACCCTCGCCTGTGAGGAGTGCAAGCGCCGGAACTACCAGACGAACAAGAGCAAGCGGAACAACCCCGAGCGGCTGCAGTTGAAGAAGTACTGCCGCTGGTGCAGGTGTCACACGCCGCACCGCGAGACCCGTTAGGGATCCCGCCGCAGGGATCCTGCCGAGATGAGCGACCCCCTCAGTCACGAGGCCGTGGACATCGACGTCGAACAGCCGCGGCTGGCGGCTCGCGAGCCCGAACCTGACCTGCCGGACGACGACCGTTCGACGACCGGTGAGGGCGGTGGCCGCGGCGGCGATATCGTCGGGGGCGGCGACTCCGGCGGGCGGCGCCGTGGTGGCGGCGGCGGAGGCGACTCCGAGGGCATGCACCCGGCGGCTCGGCCGGCTCGTCACCGCAACCGGCTGATCGCCTTCCTGCAGGGCAGCTGGCGGGAGTTGCAGCGGGTACAGTGGCCGGACCAACGCCAGGTCGTGCAGGCCACCGGAGTCGTCATCGGCTTCGTGATCGTCGCCGGCGCCTACCTGGGTCTGGCCGACTGGGTGGCCACCAAGATCGTCAACTTCATCTTTTAGAGAGAGTCATGTTCCGCTGGTACGTCGTCAACACCTATTCCGGGCACGAGAACAAGGTCAAGCACAATCTCGAGCATCGGGTCGTCTCGCTGCATCAGCAGCGCGCCGTGCGCCAGATCGTCGTCCCCACCGAGTCGGTCTCGGAGATGAAGGACAACCAGAAGGTGACCGTCGAGAAGCGGACGATGCCGGGCTACGTGCTCGTGCAGATGGACCTCAACGAGGACTCCTGGACGCTCGTGAAGGGGACCCCGGGCGTCACCGGCTTCGTCGGCGCCTCCAACGAGCCGGTGCCGCTGACCCAGGCCGAGGTCGACCGGCTGCTCCACATGGAGGGACCGGCCGAGCGCCCGCGCAGCCGCGCCCAGTTCTCGATCGGCGAGTCGGTCAAGGTCGTCTCCGGGCCGCTGTCGGACTTCTCCGGAGAGATCTCCGAGGTCAACGAGGACGCCCAGAAGCTCAAGGTCCTCGTCTCGATCTTCGGCCGTGAGACACCGGTCGAGGTCGGCTTCGACCAGGTCAAGAAGCTCTAACTGAGAGAAACCACTAGGAGGCGGCGGCTTCGGGCCGCTGTCGCTCGGACTAGGAAAGAGACATGGCAAAGAAGGTCCTCACCCAGATCAAGCTCCAGGCCGTCGGCGGTCAGGCCAGCCCGGCGCCCCCGGTGGGCCCCGCGCTCGGTCAGCACGGCGTCAACATCATGGAGTTCGTCAAGGCATTCAATGCCCAGACGCAGTCCGACACCGGCACGGTGATCCCGGTCGTGATCACGGTCTACGAAGACCGTTCGTTCACGTTCATCACCAAGAGCCCGCCCGCGGCCGTGCTCATCAAGCAGGCGCTGTCGCTGGAGAAGGGCTCCGCCGAGCCTCACAGCAACAAGGTGGCGAAGATCAGCGAAGCGCAGCTGCGCGAGATCGCCGAGAAGAAGATGAAGGATCTGAACGCCAACGACATCGACGCCGCCGCGAAGATCATCGCCGGCACCGCCCGCTCGATGGGCGTGGAGGTGGAGGCCTGATGCCCAAGCACGGGAAGGCATACGCCGAGGCTCGCCAGCGCTTCGATCGCCAGCGTGAGTACACGCCGGCCGAGGCGGTGGCGCTGGTCAAGCAGTTCGGCTCGAGCAAGTTCGACGAGTCGGTCGAGGTCCACATCCGCACCGGCCTGAACGTCCGGCACGCCGACGAGCAGCTGCGTGGCACGATCGCGCTGCCCAACGGGCTCGGCAAGGAGGTCAAGATCGCGGTGTTCGCCCAGGGCGACAAGGCGCGCGAGGCCGAGGAGGCCGGCGCCGACGTCGTGGGTGGCGAGGACCTGGCGACGCGTATCCAGGAGGGCTTCGACGACTTCGACGTCGCCATCGCGACCCCCGACATGATGCCGATCGTCGGTCGGCTCGGCCGCATCCTCGGGCCGGCGGGCAAGATGCCCAACCCGCGTGTCGGCACGGTGACGATGGACGTCGCCAAGGCCGTCGAGGAGTCCAAGTCCGGCAAGGTCGAGTACCGCACCGACCGCACCGCGATCGTCCATCTCGTGATCGGCAAGAAGTCGTTCGACGAGCGGGCGCTGCTCGAGAACTATGCCGCCGTGATGGATGAGATCACCCGCGCCAAGCCATCGGCGGCCAAGGGGCGGTACATCCACTCCGTGGTGTTCGCCTCGACGATGGGCCCCGGCGTCAAGGTCGATCCGTCGATCACGCGCGACATCGTCGGCGAGCCGGTCGCCGCTTAGCCCCGACGGTTCGAGGTAGACTCAACAACCGCACCCGTACAGACGAAGCCCGAGACTCCCGGCGGCCAGCGCGTAAGCCCGGGATAGGTGGATGTCCTCGCTGCTCTCACTCCGTGTGAGCCTTGAACGACGCCCGCCGACCCGCGGGCGTTCGTCGTGAGAGAGAGCACGTGAGATGAACAGAGACGAGAAGGCAGCGGTCGTCGACGAGATCGCCGAGCAGTTCGGGTCCGCAGACGCGGTGTTCGCGGTTGATTACCGCGGGATTTCGGTGGCCCAGGCGGCGAATCTGCGTGCCCGCCTGCGCGATGCGGACGCCCGCTTCCGCGTGGTGAAGAACTCGCTGTCCGAGCGCGCCGCCGACAAGGCGGGGCTCGAGTCGATCAAGCCGATGCTCGTCGGCCCGACGGCGCTCACGTTCGTGCGCGGCGACGCGGCCGCCGCGGCCAAGGCGCTGAACGACGCGGCCCGTGAGCTGCAGCTGCTGGACTTCAAGGGCGGCCTGCTCGGTGGCTCGGTGCTGAGCGCCGACGACGTCAGGTCGATCGCCCGCCTGCCCAGCCGCGAGGTGCTCTACGGCCAGCTGGTCGGCACGATCGCCGCGCCGCTCACCGGTCTGGCGCGCGGGCTGAACGCGCTCGTCGGCGGGCTCGCGATCCAGCTGCAGGCGATGGTCGACCAGGGCCTGGTCAGTGGCGAGGCTCCCGCGGCGGCACCGGCCGCCGAGGCTCCTGCCGCTGCCGAGGAGGCTCCTGCCGCTGCCGAGGAGGCACCTGCCGCTGCCGAGCAGGAGGCACCTGCCGCTGCCGAGCAGGCCCCTGCCGCTGCCGAGGAGGCACCTGCCGCTGCCGAGGAGGCCCCTGCCGCTGCCGAGGAGGCCCCTGCGGCGGAGGCCGAAGAGGCCCCGGCCGTCGAGGCTGACGCATCTGAATCTGACACTGAAACCCCAGCCGCGTCGGACGCGGCGACGTCCGACAACTAGGAGGAACCATCATGGCTACCACTGAGGAATGGATCGACGAGCTCAAGTCGATCTCCGTCCTGGAGCTGTCCGAGCGCATCAAGGCGCTGGAGGAGACGTTCGGCGTGTCGGCGACCGCCGTCGCCGCGGCCGCTCCGGCCGCGGGTGGCGGCGGCGACGCCGCCCCGGTCGAGGAGGAGCAGTCGGCCTTCGACGTCATCCTGACCGCCGCGGGCGACAAGAAGATCCAGGTCATCAAGGTCGTTCGCGCCGCCACCGGCCTCGGCCTCAAGGAGGCCAAGGCACTCGTCGACGAGGCCCCCAAGCCCGTCAAGGAGGGCGTTGAGAAGGAGGAGGCCGACAAGCTCAAGGCCGACCTCGAGGAGGCCGGCGGGAGCGTCGAGCTCAAGTAGCTCACAGCCCGATCCGCGGTTCACTCGCGCCCCGCTCCGGTCTCCGGTGCGGGGCGCGAGTCGTTCGGGCCGAGGTGTCCAGCTTTGTGTCCCGGACAGGGGCGCTTTCGATCAACTCAGGCCAGGGCGCCCTGCACCAGCTCGTGGAAGCGCAGCAGCAGGGCCTCGTTCTCGCCGAGCAGATACTCGCGGTCGATCGCCCCTGAGCTCATCCCCACCTGCATCCCCTCGCACAGCCGGTTGTCCTCCTCGCTGACCTCCAGCGAGAGGGCGAGGATCTGCGCGGCGTACTCGGAGTTCACGCCGGGCGGGTGCAGGATGATCGTGCGCCCGCGGCTGTGGTGGGCGTCGGTCGGCCAATACCAGGTGACCTCGACCGCGCCCTCCCCGGGATAGACGTTGACGGTGAGCGCCGGGAACAGCAGGTACCAATGGCTCGCCGTGACCCGTCCGCTTGTCTCGAGGATCGCGCGCTGCCGTTCGGGATCGCGCGTCGCCTTCACGGGCGAGCTCGCCGTCAGCAGCGAGCCGTGCGCCGCATAGGTGTAGCCGTCCTGGCTGACGTCGAACACCTTGGAGAACCCGGGGTGGACGGTCGCGCAGTGATAGCACTCGAGGTAGTTCTCCACGAGGATCTTCCAGTTGCAGTCCATCTCCCAGTCGACCGGCTCGCCGTGCGCCTCGAGGTCGTCGAGCGAGATCCCGTACTGCTCGAACTCGGAACGCATGACGTCGAGCTCATGGTGGGGGACGGGGATCTGAGGGTCGGGGCAGACGAGCACCAGCGGACCCCATTGCGCGACGCCGAGCGGTCGCAGGTCGAGCCCGTCGCGGCAGAACCCGGGCTCGCGTTCTGAGCGCGGCGCGCTGCGCAGCGTCCCGTCGAGCCGGAACACCCATGAGTGGTTGGGGCACTGGATCAGCTTCGCGTCGCCGCAGCCGCTCGCGAGCAGCATCCCGCGGTGAGGACAGACGTTGGCGAATGCGCGCAGCTCCCCGTCCGTATCGCGGGTGACGAGGACCGGCATCCCGGCGAGATCGGCGGCGAGATAGCTCCCCGGCCGCGCGACCTCGCGTGAGAGCCCGGCCACCTGCCAGGTGCGCCGGAAGATCGAAGCCCGCTCGGCGCGGTCATGCTGGGCGTCGTCGTACCACCACGCCGGCATCGTCGGGCGCGTGTCGCCCGCCTGGGCGGGCGGGGGGAGGGTGGGGGCGGTGTGCGCGGCGGTCACGAGGTCTCCTTCGTAGGTAGTCGCATCACGATAATGCAACAACGTGCGGAAGGGAAGTACGATCGCGCCGTGAGCCCCCGCCCACGCCTCACCGACTCAGAACAGGCAGAGCTGCTCGATGCCACCGTGTCCGTGATCGCCGAGCGTGGGGTGGAGGCGACCCGGCTGGCCGACATCGCCCGCGCCGCCGGCTGCTCGACCGGCACGCTCCAGCACTACTTCGGCTCGCGAGAGGACCTGCTGTCGGCCGCGTTCGGTCGGCTGAACTCCGTCTCGGAGACTCAGGCCCGGAGTCTCGCCGCCAGGATCGCCGATCCGTGGGAGCGGCTGCTCGCGCTGTTCTCGTTCATGCTCGGCGACGCGGCGGGTGCAGTCGAGTGGGTGGTATGGGTCGAGTTCTGGCACGCCTGCCTGCGCGACGAGCGGTTGCGGGCGCGATCGGCCGCGGTCTACGAGGCATGGCGCGAGCCGATCAGGGCGGCGATCGAGCAGGGGCGCGCCGAGGGCCGATTCGCTCCGCATGGGAACGACGAGGCGATTGTCGCCACGTTGCTGGCCGCGATCGACGGGGTCGCGCTCCACGCGCTGCTCGGGCTCGGCGCGCTCACGCTGGAGAACGGCACGGCGGCGCTGGCGCGGATCGCCGCGGGCGAGCTCGGCCTCGTCGAGTCGGACGCCCGGGCGTAATCCCGCGGGCTCATTACGCAAGTCTTCAGCTGAGCAGAGGATCGTCTTTCGAACCGGTGGGAATCTGTGGCCATGCCCTCCACAGACCACACCCCCCAACGGCCGGTTGATGCCGGTCTTGCCGAGCGCGAGACGCACGGCATGAGCGCGGGTCAGCCCCTCGTGGTCGACTCCCTCTCGCTCCTTGACCACCGCACGCGCGGCCAGATGATCCCCGAGCAGGACGCGCCGGCCGGGCGCTACCTGTCGATCGAGGACTCGGAAGGCACGCGCCTGCTTCCCCTCACCCGGCCGATCACCCATGTCGGCCGTGGCCTCGTCGCCGACGTCCGCTTCGAGGACAGCCACGTCTCGCGTCGTCACGCGATCGTGGCCGTGCGCGGCAACGCCGTTCGGATCCTCGATGACCGCAGCACGGGTGGCACATTCGTCAACGGCCGCCCGGTGACGGTCGCCGAGCTCGCCGACGGCGATGTCGTCCGCGTTGGGCGCGCCGTCTTCCGCTACGCCGAGATCGCCCCGTCCGCCGTGGACGATCACGGCCGGCCGGTGCGGCGGGTGCCGGTCTCCGCCGTTCGGCGCCGGCGCCTCAACGCCCCCGGGCTCCGCCGCACCGCTGTCGGCTGACCTTCTCACTCTTCCCGACCCACCACCCCCAACCCCAACGCACCACCGACCCACCCAGCCCCAATCAGGCTCGCCGCCCAACCTCTCGGCCTCCCGGGCGGCGAGCCGCACACGTCACGATCTCACCGCCTCGGGATTCTGAGCCCGGGGCGGGGAGCCTTCGCCCAGCCAGCGAACCTCGCCGCCCCGGGTGCCGCCCGGGGCGGCGGGTGTGACGTCAGCGCCGTGCCGCCATTGCCGCCCCGCGCCCCGTCGTATACCGTGGCGGCTCGATGCGGAGGCCGTTCCTGACCGCCGGCGTCTCGCTGGTCGCCCTGGGCGGTGCGATGACGGTGGCGCCCGCTATCGCAACGCCTCTGTTTCCACCTCCATCGCCGGCATGCCGAAGCCTGGCCGGCGACCGGGTGGTGCTCTCCTCACCGCAGGTGACGGTGTATCGCGGTGCGGCACCGGGCCGGCGCGGAGCCCACGACTGGGCGTGCGGACGCTCGGCGAAACGCGCCGCTCCGCTGGGTGCAGACCCTGGGACGCGTCGGTTCCCCACGGGCGAGACGATCCGCCCGATCGTCGCCGCCGGGCCGTGGGTGGCTGCGTTCGAGTCCTCCCGGGCCGGCTTCCGGGGCTGCCCCGCCTCGGTCCGTCCCCGCTGCCCGCTCTCCCACCATCAGGTCGAGCTGATCGCGCCCGCGGCGGGCTCATCTGGTCGTTCCGAGGCCGGCGCACCCATCGCCACCCTCCAGCTCAGCTCGCTGCGCCGTCCAAGCGGCGCGCGGGTCGGCGCCGTGGTCTGGCTGGAGCGTCTCCACGGATCGATCGCCCGGCTCAGGTCGATGGTGGAGGTCGCGCGTGCCGGCGGTGGTTCGGCCTCGGTCGGGATCGTCGCGCACGGTCGGATCGCCCTGAGGTCGGTCAGGCTCGTGGGGTTGCGGGTGCGGTTCGTCGAGGACGGACGGCGGCGAAGTGCGCGGCTGAGGACGGGGTGAGGGGCGCCGGCGCGCCGCCACCCACTCACCGCAGTGCCACCCACCGGTGCGACCACGCAGCACCGCTTGCTGTGCCACCCACCCGCCGCACCGACCAGCCGCCGACCCGAAAGGCCTGCAGCCCCACCGGTTCCGCCGCGCTTGCCGAACGTGCCGCGACCGCCTACACTGCCCCCGGCCGGCCAATAGCCGCAGCCGTCCATCGATCGGTACCGCGCCACATACGCGGGCCGGGGACGGGGTCCGTGAGCGCCGAGCGTCCCTTCACAGGGCACTGGTTACCTGTGCTATCTTTGCTGGTCGCGCCTGCTGTGGGCCCGTTGTGAGCTCCGGCGGGGTCTGCTGATTTGCCTCCCTCTCGACCGCCCGAGGAGTTGCCGTCTTGGCCACCGCTCACGCCCCCCGGACGCGCCGGTCTTTCGCGCGTCTGAACAAGGTCCTTGAAGTCCCCAACCTCATCGATATCCAGCGGAAGTCCTTTGAGTGGCTGACCGACCCGAACGGTGGCGGCCTGCGGGAGACGATTGACGACATCTCCCCGATCGAGGACTACACGGGCAACCTCGCCGTCCAGTTCGGCGAATTCAGCTTCGACGAGCCGGTCGCGAGCCTTGAGCAGTGCCGGGAGAAGGACCTCTCCTATGCGCGGCCGCTGACGGTCACCGTCGCCTTCATCAACCGCGAGACCGGCGAGATCCGCGAGCAGTCGGTGTTCATGGGCGACTTCCCATGGATGACCGAGCGGGGCACGTTCATCATCAACGGCACCGAGCGCGTCGTGGTCACGCAGCTCGTCCGTTCACCGGGCGCCTACGTGATGGAGCCCAAGGACCGTGAGAAGCAGGTCTTCATCGCGAACCTGATGCCGGCCCGTGGCTCGTGGCTCGAGCTCGAGATCGACAAGAAGGGCCGCACCTACGTCCGGATCGACCGCAAGCGCAAGCTGCCGGTCACCGTCCTGCTGCGCGCGATGGGCTACGCGACGGACGAAGAGATCCTCAACCTGTTCGACAACTCGCTCTACATCCGCAACACGGTCGATGCGGACCCCGAGGTCACCCGGACCGAGGAGGGCGCGCTGATCGAGCTGTTCAAGAAGCAGCGCCCCGGCGAGCCGCCGTCGATCGACGCCGCTCGCTCGCTGCTCAACCAGCTGTTCTTCGACCCCAAGCGCTACGACCTCACGCGCGTGGGCCGCTACAAGCTCAACTCGCGCCTCGGGCTCGACATCGACCTCGACACGCGGGTCCTCACCCACGACGACATCATCGCGCTGGTCAAGGAGCTCGTCTCGCTGCCGCGCCTGCTCGGGATGCCCGAGGAGCCGGAAGTCGAGGTCAAGGACTACGCCGCCGAGGCGTCGGCGATGCCGCGCGAACCGATTCAGGAGCACCTGGACGAGTACGAGCACTTCGGCAACCGCCGCCTGCGCACCGTCGGCGAGCTGATCCAGGAAGCCTTCCGGATCGGCCTGTACCGCATGGAGCGCGTCGTCCGCGAACGCCTCACCACCGAGGACGCGGACACGATCACGCCGCAGACGATCGTCAACATCCGCCCGGTCGTCGCTGCGCTGAAGGAGTTCTTCGGGTCCTCGCAGCTGAGCCAGTTCATGGACCAGACGAACAGCCTCTCAGGACTCCGTCACCGCCGGCGCCTGAGCGCGCTCGGCGCGGGTGGTCTGACCCGCGAGCGCGCCCCGATCGAGGTGCGCGACGTGCACCCGACCCATTACGGTCGTATGTGCCCGATCGAGACTCCGGAGGGTCCGAACATCGGACTGATCGGCTCGCTGTCCTCCTACGCGGAGATCTCCGAGCACGGCTTCGTCACGACCCCGTACCGGATCGTCAAGGACGGCCGCGTCACCGACGAGGTGGTCCGCATCGACGCCAACCAGGAAGAGGAGCGGATCATCGCCCAGGCCAACACGCCTGTCGATGACAACGGCAACCTCACCGGCGACGAGATCCTGTGCCGCACGCAGGCCGGTCAGTACGTGACCGTCGGCGCCAAGGAAGTCGACCTGATCGACGTCTCCCCGGAGCAGATCTGGTCGGTCACGACCGCGATGATCCCGTTCCTGGAGCACGACGACGCCAACCGCGCGCTGATGGGCTCCAACATGCAGGCTCAGGCCGTGCCGCTGCTCGTCACCGACGCGCCGGTGATCGGCACCGGTATGGAGCGCCGCGCCGCGATCGACACCGGCGACGTCGCGGTCGCCCGCGAGGACGGCACCGTCTCCTACGTCGACGCCGAGAAGGTCGTCGTCGACGGCAAGGGCGGCTCCGAGGAGTATCCGCTCCACAAGTTCATGCGCTCCAATCAGGGAACGCTGATCCACCAGAAGCCGATCATCGACGTCGGCGCCGATGTGGCCGCCGGCGATGTGCTGGCCGACGGCTCGGCGACCGATTCCGGCGAGATGGCGCTCGGCAAGAACCTGCTGGTCGCCTTCATGTCCTGGGAGGGTTACAACTTCGAGGACGCGATCATCCTGTCCAAGCGACTGGTCGCCGACGACGAGCTCACCTCGATCCACATCGAGGAGTACGAGGTCGACGCCCGCACCACCAAGCTGGGCGACGAGGAGATCACCCGTGACATCCCGAACCGCTCCGAGGAGTCGCTGCGCAACCTCGACGACCGCGGCATCGTCCGCGTCGGCGCCGAGGTCCAGTCCGGAGACCTGCTGGTCGGCAAGGTCACGCCCAAGGGCGAGACCGAGCTGACCGCCGAGGAGAAGCTGATCCGCGCGATCTTCAAGGAGAAGGCGCGTGAGGTTCGTGACACCTCGCTGAAGGTCCCCCACGGCGAGGGCGGCGTCGTGATCGACGTCAAGACGTTCAGCCGAGACGAGGGCGACGACCTCGCCCCCGGCGTCAACGATCTCGTCCGCGTGTTCGTGGCCAAGAAGCGCAAGATCTCCGAGGGCGACAAGCTCGCGGGCCGCCACGGCAACAAGGGCGTCATCTCGAAGATCGTCGACATCCAGGACATGCCGTTCCTCGAGGACGGCACTCCGGTTGACGTCATCCTCAACCCGCTCGGCGTGCCGAGCCGAATGAACCTCGGGCAGATCCTCGAGGTCCACCTCGGCTGGGTCGCTGCCAACGGCTGGTACGAGGACGGCTCGGAGGCCCGCAAGCACGCCACCAACGGCGGCTCGCGGCCGGACGGGCGTCCCGGCAAGGTGTACGTCTCCACGCCGGTGTTCGACGGCGCGTCGGTCGACGACGTCGACGAGGCGCTGGTGCGCTGGCAGGAGGAGCACACCAAGAACAACGGTCTGATCCGGATGGACGTCGACACCAAGCGGCGCAAGGGCCATCAGGCCTCCGGCAAGACGACGCTGTTCAACGGCCGCACCGGCGAGCCGTTCGAGGAGCAGGTCACCGTTGGCTACATGTACATCCTGAAGCTCCACCATCTCGTCGACGACAAGATCCACGCGCGTTCGACCGGTCCGTACTCGCTCGTCACCCAGCAGCCGCTGGGCGGCAAGGCGCAGTTCGGCGGCCAGCGCTTCGGCGAGATGGAGGTGTGGGCGCTCGAGGCGTACGGCGCCGCGTACACGCTCCAGGAGATGCTCACGATCAAGTCCGACGACACGGTCGGGCGCGTGAAGGCCTACGAGGCGATCGTCAAGGGCGAGAACATCGCCGAGCCGTCGATCCCGGAGTCCTTCAAGGTCCTGCTCAAGGAGATGCAGTCGCTGGCGCTCGACGTCAACGTCGTCTCCGAGGAGGGCGAGCGCGCGGAGATGCGCGAGGAGGACGACGATCTCCTGCGGGCCGCCGAGGAGCTCGGCATCGACCTCTCGGGCGTCCGCCAGACCGACTCGAACGCGGCCGACGAGGCCGAGGAGCACGAGGGCGAGACGGTCGAGGCGTCCGCGCAGGAGGCCGAGACCGAGGACTCGAGCATCGAGGCCGGCGAGGATCTCGAGGCGGTCGACTTCGCAGGCTCGGGCGATGAGATGCTCGAAGCAAGTGTGCCCGCCGGCGACGCAGAGGGTGTGCTGGAGGAGGACGAGGGCTGAGTCTTTGGCGTCCGTGGGAACGTCCACGTCGGATTGACCGCACGCGAGTCAATCCGCCGCGGACCTCCCCACGGCCCCACCTCCGCACTCGTCACACGATTTTCAAGCTAAGGATTCACTTTGATCGACATCAATAACTTCGACGCGATTGAGATCGGACTCGCCTCCAGCAAGCAGATTCGCAGCTGGTCCTCAGGTGAGGTCACCAAGCCCGAGACGATCAACTACCGGACACTCAAGCCGGAGAAGGACGGCCTGTTCTGCGAGCGCATCTTCGGTCCGACCAAGGACTGGGAGTGCTACTGCGGTAAGTACAAGCGCGTCCGTTACAAGGGGATCGTCTGCGAGCGCTGCGGCGTCGAGGTCACCCGCTCCAAGGTCCGCCGCGAGCGGATGGGCCACATCGACCTGGCCGCGCCCGTCTCCCACATCTGGTTCTTCAAGGGCGTTCCGAGCCGCATCGGCTACCTGCTCGACATGGCTCCCAAGGAGCTCGAGAAGGTCCTGTATTTCGCGGCTTCGATGGTCACCTGGGTCGACGACGAGGCGCGTGAGCGCGACCTCGACAAGCTCCAGGGTGAGGTCAACTCGGTCCTCGACGCCTACGCGGCCGAGAAGGAGGAGCGCGTCCTCGAGCTCAAGGAGTCGCTCGCGCGTCGCGAGGAGTTCCTGAACAGCGCCAAGACCGACCGCAACTTCTCCGACGACGATCACCTGTGGTCCGAGTCGCTCGACGTCAACGTCGCCAAGCTCTCCGACGAGGAGCGCGAGAAGATGCTGAAGGATCTGCGCAAGACCTTCCAGGCGGACATCGACGACACCGAGGCCTACATCGAGGACGCCGCGGAGCGGATGCGCCAGGTCTGGGACCTGTTCAAGACGATGAAGGCCAAGGATGTCGTCAACGACGAGACGACGTTCCGTGAGCTGCGCGATCGCTTCGGCTCCCCGTACGGCTTCGGCGAGTACTTCCGCGGCGGCATGGGCGCCGAGGCGGTGCGCGACCTGCTCCAGCAGGTCGACCTCGAGGCCGAGTCCGACGATCTGCAGGATCAGGTCAAGACGGCCAAGGGTCAGAAGCAGGCCCGCGCGGTCAAGCGCCTGAAGGTCGTCACCGCATTCCTGCAGTCGGGCAACAAGCCCGAGATGATGGTGCTCGAGGCGGTGCCGGTGATCCCGCCGGAGCTGCGCCCGATGGTCCAGCTCGACGGCGGCCGGTTCGCAACCTCGGACCTCAACGACCTCTACCGCCGCGTCATCAACCGCAACAACCGCCTCAAGCGGCTGCTCGACCTGGGCGCCCCGGAGATCATCGTCAACAACGAGAAGCGGATGCTGCAGGAGTCCGTGGACGCGCTGTTCGACAACGGCCGTCGCGGCCGTCCGGTCACCGGCCCGGGCAACCGCCCGCTGAAGTCGCTGAGTGACATGCTCAAGGGCAAGCAGGGCCGCTTCCGTCAGAACCTGCTCGGTAAGCGCGTGGACTACAGCGGTCGAAGCGTGATCGTGTCCGGCCCGTCGCTGCGCCTGCACCAGTGCGGGTTGCCGAAGCTGATGGCGCTCGAGCTGTTCAAGCCGTTCATCATGGCCCGCCTGGTCGAGCGCAAGTCTGCGCAGAACATCAAGGCGGCCAAGAAGATGGTCGACTCGATGATCCCGGAGGTGTGGGACGTGCTCGAGGAGGTCATCCACGAGCATCCGGTGCTCCTCAACCGCGCGCCGACGCTGCACCGTCTCGGCATCCAGGCGTTCGAGCCGATCCTCGTGGAGGGCAAGGCGATTCAGGTCCACCCGCTCGTCACCTCGGCGTTCAACGCCGACTTCGACGGCGACCAGATGGCGGTCCACCTGCCGCTGTCGGCCGAGGCCCAGGCCGAGGCGCGGATCCTGATGCTGTCGGCGAACAACATCCTGTCGCCTGCGCACGGCGCGCCGCTGGCCACGCCATCCCAGGACATGGTCCTCGGCACCTATTACCTCACCTACGGTCCGAGCGAGACCGAGCTCGCCGAGATGGATCCGAACGCGATCGAGCCCCGGCCGCACGTGTTCCGCACCGCGCAGGAGGCGGAGTCGCTCTACGAGCACCGCGTGGTCAAGCTCCACGATCTCGCCGAGTACCGGCCGATCGGGCTGGACGGGGGTCACGTGCTGACCACCGTCGGGCGGATCATCTACAACGAGGCGATCGAGCGGGCGCTCGCGGAGGCGATGGGTGACGAGTTCGATCCCGCGAGCTACGAGTTCGCCAACCAGGCGATGCGCAAGCGCGACTCGGTCTCGATGATCGACGGCCTCGTGCAGAAGTACGGGGCGTCATCGATCTCCCAGGTGCTGGATGCGTTCAAGGATGTCGGCTTCAAGTACGCGACGCGCGCCGGGGTGACGTTCTCCAAGAACGACGCCCAGACGCCGCCCGACAAGGCGGAGATCCTCGCCAAGTACGACAAGCAGGTCGCCACGATCGAGGGCCAGTACGAGGACGGGGAGATCACCCAGGAGGAGCGCCACGAGCTCGTGACCGGGCTGTGGGATCAGGCGACCAACGAGGTCGGCGAGGCGCTGCTCGGCCATCTCGACCCGATGAACCCGATCGCGATGATGGCGACCTCGGGCGCTCGTGGTTCCGCGTCCCAGATCCGCCAGCTGGCGGGGATGCGCGGCCTGATGGCCAACCCGAAGGGCGAGATCATCGAGCGTCCGATCAAGGCCAACTTCATGGAAGGCCTGTCGGTGCTCGAGTTCTTCATCTCGACCCACGGTGCCCGCAAGGGCCTCGCGGACACGGCGCTGCGTACGGCGGACTCGGGCTACCTGACCCGGCGTCTGGTCGACGTCTCCCAGGATGTGATCATCCGCCAGCAGGATTGCGGCACCCAGGAGTACATCGAGATGCCGGTGTTCCAGCTGGAGACCGACCCGGAGACCCACGGTCTGCGTCCGACCGATCAGCCGAACCGGAACCTGATCGGCCGCTTTGCCGCGCAGGTCGTCAAGAGCGGCAACAAGGTGCTCGTCGAGCAGGGAGCGGAAATGGACCGCGCCGAGCTCGCGACGCTCGTCGAGGCGTTCGCAGAGAGGAACGCCGGTGGCGAGGTGGTGACGATTCCGGTTCGCTCGGTGCTGAAGTGCGAGGCGCCGACCGGGGTCTGCCAGGCGTGCTACGGACGGTCGATGGCCAGCGGCAAGGTCGCCCAGATCGGCGACGCGGTCGGCATCATCGCCGCCCAGTCGATCGGCGAGCCGGGCACACAGCTGACCATGCGGACGTTCCACGCCGGCGGCGTTGCCGGCGCGGACATCACGCACGGCCTGCCGCGCGTCGTGGAGCTGTTCGAGGCCCGCAAGCCGAAGGGCTTGGCGAAGATCTCGGAGGTCGGCGGTACGGTCACGATCGAGGACACCGACAAGTCGATCACCGTCGTGGTGACCGACGAGGGCGGCGAGGAGCACCGCAACACGTTCCCGCGGCGCACCCTGCTGTACGTCGAGTCGGGCCAGAAGATCGAGCCGGGCACGCAGCTGAACGAGGGCTCGCTGTATCCGCACGAGCTGCTCGCGATCCGCAACCGGACCGAGACCGAGCTGTACCTCGTCCGCGAGGTCCAGGAGGTCTACAAGTCCCAGGGCGTGGACATCAACGACAAGCACATCGAGCTGATCGTGCGCCAGATGATGAAGAAGGTCCGGGTCGACCAGAAGGGCGACACCGACCTGCTGCCCGGCCAGTTCGTGGACCGCTACGAGTACGCCAAGATCAACCAGGCGGTGATGGACGCCGGCGGCGAGGCCGCGCAGGCGGAGGAGATCATCCTCGGCATCACCAAGGCCTCGCTGAACACGGATTCGTTCCTGTCGGCGGCCTCCTTCCAGGAGACGACGAAGGTGCTCACCGACGCCGCTCTGGAGGGCAAGATCGATCGGCTGAACGGTCTGAAGGAGAACGTGATCATCGGCAAGCTGATCCCGGCCGCGACGGGTCTGAAGCGCTACCGCCGGATCGAGATCGAGCCCTCCGAGCCGCTGCCCCGTGGCATCGACGAGGTCGGCCTGCTCGATCACGACGATCTGGCTGCCGAGCTCGGGCTCACCGACGGAGAGTCACTCGCCGGCTTCGGTGGGGGCCTGGAGCCCGATCTGTCGGATCTGGAGAACATCTCCGGCGGAGCCTCCGCGCTCGGGTTCGCCGACGAGCTCGCCGAGCTCGACCTGCCCACCGAGGATTCCTCGGACCAGTAGCCAGCTGTGACGCGCGCCCGCGTCTCCCGGTTCGAGCATGAGCTCGGGTCGGGGGCGCGGGCGTTTCGCGTTCCGGCCCCTCCGCTGCGGGGACTGTTGCCGCGAGTACAGCATCGTCGACCCGGAGGGCAACAGCTGGTCTTTCGCGACCTACGATCCGTCGCTCTGATCGGACGGGCGGGGGCGCTTGCGGCGCCCGTACAAGTTCTCGGTGCGTCACGCCGTTTGATCTGAGTCAGAGCCTCCATCCCCGGGGACCCCGGTGGCGGCCGGGATTCCCCGGGGAGCGAGGCCTGTCGCAGATCCTTGGGTGTGGATGGGACCGGAAGAGAGAAGCGTGACGAGCGCACGACAGACGGGGACGACGCCAGCGGAAGCCGCGGTTGAAAACGTGGCAGCCGAGCTTCGCAATCGGGTGCTCCCGTGGCTGCAGACCCGCGAGGGCCTGGCGTCCGCGGGGTTCGCCGCGGTGGTGCTCTGGATCCTGTGGGCGCCCGTGAGCGCGCCGTTCGCGGCCGATCTGCTGGGCGCTGCCTGCATGATCGTTCTGGTCTCGCTCGGTGCCCGCCTCTGGGAGTCGCAAACCGCGCCGCCCGCCCCCGCGTTCTCTCTCACCACGGACTCGACGGCCGGACGCGTCGTCGTGCAACGTGACCGCAACGCCGGGTTCTGGCGCGACAAACGCGGATTCCTGTGGGATCGGCGGGTGTGGTTCGCCGCGACCGGTTGCCCACCGTGCCGGCTGCGTCCGCAGACCTACCGGCGGCTCCGGGCATGGAGCGAGGAGAGCGATCTGCCCGTGTTCATCGTCGCCAGGCGCGGGCGTCAGTGCTGGTGGTGGCGTGGCGCGTTCTACTGGGAGTCGGGGGACTACGAGCCGGGGGCGCTCCGGTCGCTGCTGCTGATGCTCGAGCGCGATGACCTGCAGGGGCTCGCATGGGAGCTCAAGCTCCATCCGGCGGCGCCCATCCCGGAGCCCGTCAAGCAGCTGGTCTTCAAGCGGGACGGGGGTCGATGCCTGTTCTGCCGCTCGGGCGAGCTCGTCCGCTACGCCCACGTCGTCCCGCAGTCGCGGGGAGGAAGCAACGACCCGCACAACGTTCATCTCGTCTGCGCCGGGTGCAACCGCGAGTAGAGGAGCGCAGCCAGGCGTCCGCGATCGTAAGCGGATTCCCATCAAGCAGTCGCGAAAGTCCGGCCACGGGGTCAGCGTTGTCTTCGTGGATGTTGTTTTCCGAGCGCACGAAAGGCAGTGCTGTGAAGCGAGCCACCGACGACACGAGGCCTCCTTCGACGTCGTACCGCGAGACCTACCGGCGACACAAGATGCTGTGCCGGGTCCCCGTCCTCCTGGGGGCCGTCATCGCGGCCCTGATTCTGTTCACATCCTCGGCGAGCTACAAGTCGACGGCGAGCCTGTGGGTCGACACCGCGGCTCCGGTCGCGTCCTCGATCGGAGCCGATGGAACGCCGACCCTGTCCGAGCCCCCCGCCTCGTCCGAGCAGGGGATCCTCACCGAGCTGCTGACCACGGACTCGTTCGCCGATGCGGTTGCTCGCAGTTCGGTGCTCGGCAAGGAGTTCGGCAGCCCGGCGGCGATCCGCCAGGGGGCCTCAAAGCTGATCGAGCACGGTCAGGTCGTGGCGGCGCCGGCGGGCGGGCAGATCCTCAACGTGAGCTACACCGGCTCGAAGCCTGCGCTGACGGAGAGCGTGCTGGCCGGCATCCTCACGCAGCTGCGCAGCTACAACGACAGCCTGGCTCAGCAGCACAGTGCCGCCGCGGTCGCCTACGACCGTGCCCAGGTCGCGCTCGACGAGAAGGCGCTGGCGACCGCGAACGACAATCTCAAGGCCTATGCGGCCCGGCACCCGAGCGCGAGCAAGTCCGACCCGACCTACCTCTCGCTGAGCTCCGCCCAGAACACAGCCGTCACCGAGCTCGGCCAGGCGAACACCACGCTCAACCAGGTGACGGGTTCACCCGGCTCGGGCGGGTGGACGATCCGCGTGCTCGACGCGCCCAGCCCCGCCGCCAGCCTGGCACCGAGCAAGAAGAAGATCGTCGGGGTGATCCTCGGGGGAGCGCTCGCGGGGATGCTGGTGAGCTTCCTCGCGGTCGTCGCCCTGACTCCGGCCAAGAAGCCCGAGTGGGAGGAGGAGCTGCCGCTCGGAGGTCCGTCGCAGCCGGATGGGCCGCTCCCGGATACATCCGCCGATGAGCCGTTTGCGGACGCGCCGGCCGGCACGTCGTTCCCGGAGACGCCGTCGCTGGGAACCTGGCGCGGCAACGAGCGCCCACTGGTCGCGACGGTGGGCCGGCGCTTCGTCTTCGGGGCCTCCTCGGAGCAGATGGACGAGACATGACCGAGTGGGGCATGCTGCTGCTCTGCGCGTACATCGCGCTGGCGGCGACCAGTCGCCTCACGCAGCGCCAGGCCGGGGGCGCCGCCCTTGCGCTGACGGTGGTCGTCATCGGAATCGTGATCCTCCACTACCGGTCGGCGACCCCCACGGACAAGTACATCAGGGCGCTGGACGCGACCGTGTACGCCACCGGTAACCCGGCGCAGAGCGCCGGGCCGCCCACCACCGAGGATCAGTCCGGGGTGAGGGCGGCGACGTGGCTGACGACCGACCACACCCCCGGCGCGATCGCCGGCGACCCGGGGGCCGGGGGTTGAGCTCGCTCGCCGCCCCGCGCTCGCGCGGGGTGATGCGCGGGCGATCTCCAGTGAGCAAGCGCTGGGCGTGGGTCATCACCGGCGGGCTGGCCGTCGGGGCGATCGCCGGGTATCTGGGCTCCGCGGGCAGCGCCACGCGCATCCTGATGCTCGGCGCCGTGCTGCTTCCGGTGGCGCTGTGGAAGCGGCCGTACCTGGCGCCCTCGATCCTGTTGTCCGGGGCGGTGCTGATCGAGCAGGGGGTGCCGGTCCCACACATCCCGATCACCGACAAGATCCCGATGTTCGCGGGCATTGGCCCAGGGCACCTGCAGGGCGCGGACATCCTGCTGCTGATGGTGCTGTTCATCTACGTGGTGAAGGGCCGAGAGTGGGGGGCTCGATGGTTCCCCCGGACCCACGTGAGCCTGGCGATCCGTGCGGTCCTGGCCTGCGTCGCGCTGGCCGTGGTGATCGGCCAGGCGCACCATGGCGATCTCCGGGTGGCGTTGATGGAGGCGCGGCCCTACGTGTATCTCGCCGCCACGTATTTCGTGGCCTCCGTCTTCATCCGGGACCGCCGGGCGATCCGCGCGATGCTGTGGGCGTTCATCGGAACCGTCGCGTTCAAGGCGATACAGGGCATCTACGTCTGGGTTCTGAACCGGCATATGGAACCCAAGCCGGAGTCCTACATCAGCCACGAAGCGTCGTACTTCTTCGTGATCTACCTGGTGCTGGTGCTGGCGCTGTGGCTGTTCGACCAGAGGGGCAGCATGCGCACCTGGTCGACGCGGCTGTTGCCACTGGTGCTGTTCGCCAACACTGTCAACGATCGGCGGGCGAGCTGGGAGATGCTGGGCGGCGCGCTGCTGTGCTTCGGCATCATCACCTACAAGGCGCTTCCGATTCGTCGGCACCTGCTCGGCAAGGCAATCGTGGGGCTCGTCCTGATCTCCGCCGTCTACTTCCCGGTGATGTGGAACAGCAACAGCAGCCTGGGCGGGCCCGCGCGCGCAATCAAGTCGCAGATCGCCCCGAGTACCCGTGACGCCGACTCGGACACCTACCGGGTTCAGGAGAACGCGAATCTCCAGCTGAACATCAAGCAGGACGGACTGCTCGGCAGGGGTTTCGGCGTGAAGATCGATTACGCGCTCCCGATCACCGACATCAGCCAGGACGATCCGCTCATCGCCTACATCCCGCACAACGACGTACTCGACGTGCTGATGCGCATGGGCGTGCTGGGCGGGATCGCCATGTGGGCCCTGATCGCGGCCGCGATCATCTCTGGATTCCGCCTGGCGATGTCCAGGGACCGCGAGCTCGCGGTGATCGGGACGGTCGTCGCCTGCTCGATCGTCGCGTACGCGCTCATGGGAGCGGTCGACCAGGGCTTCTTCTTCTTCCGGATCGCGTTCATCACCGGTTCGCTGCTCGGCTTGGCCGAGGCGGCTCGGCGCCTGGCCCGGGTGGACGGCGCAGTGGCATCCCGGCGCCTGGCCCGGGTGGACGGCGCAGTGGCATCCCGGCGCCTGGCGCGGGTGGACGGCGCAGTGGTCTCCCGGCCCCGGGAGCGAGTGGACGGCGCAGTGGTCTCCCGGCCCCGGGAGCGCGCGCGACCGCCCGCATCGCCGGCCGCCTCCCCGCAGACCCCCGGCTGCCCACGGCCGCTGGTGACGGCCCTGACCGCGCATGGCTCACCGGCGGGCGTCCTGGGCCTCGGCGCGAACGGTGAGCTGTCGATCCCGGTCGCCTCGCCGCGACACAATGTCGCGGCACCGAAGATGCTGCTCGCCGAGTCCGTCGACCCGTGGCCGAAGCCGAGCGTCCCTGCCGGGCTGAAGTGGAGTCGCAGCCGAGCCTGGATCTGGGACACGTCGCATTCTGGTTGGCGCGAGGGAGTCGTCTGCGCGTCGGTGGCCCTGGGTCCTCGCCGTTGGATCGGCTATGCGGTGCACTCGACGCGGACCGACGCGCCCGGTGGTGCGGGGGCCACGCATGGCACCGAGCCGACGGTCAAGCGCCTCACCTGGGTCAGCACCTCAGAAGTTGGTGGACGCAAGGGCCGTTAAGTACTACGTGGACGCCCAGCACGCAACCTCGGCGGCCGTCGCGAAATGGCCGGTCGCCTCTCCCGCTCAAACGGGGCGGCCCGCTCGGCTCGCCGCCCAGGTTGACACCTCGGAGACGAAGCTTCTCGGCTGGCTGTCCGGGCTTCTGGCGCAGGACCGGCACTACCACAGCGTCATGGCGACGCTGACCGCGAGCGAGAACTATCCGAGCACCGTCGTTCGAGCGGCTCCCGCGTTCTTCAGCGGCGTGCACTACTTCTTCGACCCACCGCAGGGGGCGTGCGCCGGCGAGTGGGCGTTCCCGCATTCCTCGATGATGCCGGCGCTCCAGCAGCGATTCGGCCAGCAGATGCGGCGCCTGTTCGCGGCCGACGTCGCTGACTGGCGACCGAACGGTGGGTCGGCGTGCGAGCAGGCGGTGATGATGGCCGCCTGCCACCTCGACGAGGCCTTCGTCGAGCTGGCACCCCAGGACGGCGGGCATTTCGGCACCTCGGGCCTTGCCAAGCGGCTCGGTATCGACGCTCACACATTCCCCATGCAGGACGATCTGATCGACGTCGAAGCGACCCGACGGCTGGTCCGGCAGCATCCGAACATCCGGCTTGCTCTGGTCCAGCCCTCGCACACCCGGCGACCGCAGCCGATCGAGGAACTGGCTGCCGCGCTGCCGCCCAGCGTCACGATCGCGGTCGACGTGAGTCATACCGCCGGCTTGATCGCGGGAGGGGTCCTTCCCCAGCCGCTGCGCCAGGGCGCTCACATCCTCACCTTCAACACCCACAAAACCGTGCCGGGACCGAACAAGGGCGTGATCGCGTTCGCCGACCGCAACCACCCGCTCGCCGAGACGGTGTGGGATGTCGTCTGCCCCCAGCTTCAGTCCAACAGCCACCCGGAGTGTCTCCCCGGACTCGTGCTGGCGCTCGAGGAGATCGCCCTGTGCGGCGGCGAGTACGCCGAGCAGGTCGTCGCGAACGCGAGGACCCTCGCCGACGTGCTGGCGGGCGAGGGAGTCAGAGTCGCGGGGATGGAGCACGGAGGAACGGACACTCACCAGGTCCACGTCGTGATCGGTGCCGCCGAGCGGTCCAACCGGGTCGCCAACGACATGCTTCCGACGTGCGGGTTCCGTACCAACTCGGTCATGATCCCGGGAACGGGCGGCGAATACGGACTGCGTCTCGGCACTCAGGCGTTGACGCGCCGCGGGTTGACCGAAGTGGGGTTCACCGAGCTCGGCGGCCTGCTCGCCCGGGCGCTCCAGGGGACGTCTGATGGGGCGACGATCCGCCGGCAGGTCGCTGCGCTGCTGACGCGCTACCCGCTGTTCCCGCTGCGCTTCAGCTTCGACGAGCCGAGTCACCAGCGGCACGTCACGCGGCTCCTCGACCAGTTGCTCTGATGCGACGCAGGGTCCGCCCACGGCGGGTGGGGCTGGTTGCGCTGCTCGCGGGAATCGTCGCCGCGGTCGCCGTCCTCAGCCAGCCCGCTTCGGGGCGGCCAGGAGTCCGTGAGCTGCATCCGCAGACCGCTTGGGCTGCCTGCAACCGCAACGCGCGAAACGACAAGCCGTCCACCTTCAGGCCTCTGGGTGACGCCGCCGCAGCGGCCCTCGTGACCCGGCAGCGGGAGACCCGGCCGCTCAACGGTCGCGCGTTCAGCCTCGACGGCGTGCGCCACCCCGCCGTCAATGACGACGTCCCGTCGACAGCACAGGTCCGCAGGTTCCGGAGCTCACGCACCTCCTCGGGACAGCCGGCTCTCCGGTTCAACCCCTATCTGCGCTACGTCGACGGACGGGACACGCTGCACGACCCCTCGACCGACGACCTGATCCAGTGGTCCGCTCACAAATGGGGCATTCCGGAGAACTGGCTGCGCGCCGAGTACGTGCTGGAGTCCTACTGGAGCCAGTTCTGGCTGGGCGACGAGCATCCGGTCCCGCGATCCTGGTATGACCGCTATCCCCCGCAGGCGCGGGTCGCGGGCACCCCGGAGGTCTATCGCTCGATGGGGATCACGCAGGTTCAGTGGGAGCCCAACGGGTCGCTCGGACCCGGCAGCGAGCCGCTGCGCTGGGAATCGACGGCGTTCAACCTCGACTATCAGGCCGCGATGGTGCGCTTCTATTTCGACAATCCGGACGGGGCACGGTCTGCCTGGGGCGATGCCTCATACACGCCCTGCCAACCGTGGCCGAGTATCGGCGGCTGGTTCCGCCCGTACCCGTGGGGGAACGCCGACCAGGCCGGCTACATCGCGAAGGTGAAGGCCAACCTATCCGACCGGGCGTGGACTTCCTCACACTTCCAGTCCTGGTCACCCCCCTCGCCGCCGCCCGGAGTCACGTTCCGATGAGCTGACCGCATGGAAGCGCGCGCGGTCGCAATGGCCCGACCGGCGGGTCGTTCAGCGCGGTGAGGTGACCCGCGGAAGCATTCGACGCCCGCCATCGTTTGTTGAGCGGGGGCCCCCGGGCGCCCACCCGACTTTTCCAATCGACTTTTGTGACAAATTGAAAATCCTGATCGTCTCCGCGCAGTTCCCCTACCCACCGCGGTCAGGTTTCTCGACGCGGGTCTACCAGCTGGCCCGGCAGCTGTCGCTGCGTCACCAGGTGACCGTACTCAGCTACGTGTTGCCCCACGAACGCGATGGCGTCGAGGGCCTGGCGGCGCAGATGTCGGTGACGGCGGTGGACCGCAGCGCCCCATCCGCCTCTCACAAGCGGGCCGTGCAGGCGCTGACGATGACCTCGCTGCGGCCGTACTACTGCCGTGACGTCCACTCGGTCGACATGCAGCGGGCGATTGATGAGCTCTGTGCGGCGGAGCGATTCGACGTCATCCAGGTGGAGACGAGCTTCCTGTGTGGGTTCCGGTTCCCCCGCAATACGCGGCTGGTCATCGACGAGCACAACATCGAGTCAGAGGTGTTCCGGCGCATGTGCGAGGGCGAGCGGTCGGTGGCGCGCCGCGCCTTCAACCGGGTCGAGTACGTGCGGTGCCGCCGATTCGAGCGGGCGTCCTGGAAGCGGGCCGACGCGTGCGTGGTGACCTCCGACCGCGAGCTTCCCACGGTGCGGGCATGCGCCCCGGACACTCCGGTCGCGACCGTGCCCAACTCGGTCGATCTCGACTATTTCGTGCCGTCCGGCTCGACGCCGGATCCGCACACCGTCATCTTCAACGGGATCCTCACCTACCGGCCGAACGTCGACGCCGTGCGCCACCTGATCGATGACATCTGGCCGCTGGTGCGGGCGCGCCATCCCGATGCGAGGCTCACGGTCATCGGTCGCAGTGAAGGCGTGGACACCCGGGAGATGATGAAGCCAGGCGTCGAGGTGCTGGGTGAGGTGCCCGACATTCGGCCCTACGTCCACAGCGCGGCCGTCGTTGCCGTGCCGGTCAGAATCGGCGGCGGGACCCGGTTGAAAGTCGTCGAGGGCCTGGCCATGGGCAAGCCCATCGTGTCGACGTCATTGGGCTGTGAGGGCCTGGCGGTCCGCGACGGCGAGCATCTGCTGATCGCCGACGATCCCGCCGCCTTCGCATCGCGGATCGCCGAAGTATTCGAGGACCCCTCCCGGACCGAGGAGCTCGGCCGTGCCGGTCGCCGGCTCGTCGAGGCCCGGTACTCGTGGGATCTCGCGGGCGAGCGCCTGGAGGCGCTCTACCGGCAGCTCACGGATGACGAGGCCGGTCCCTCGATCGAGACGGAGTTCGCGGTCGCGCGAGGGTAGGGCATGCGGCTGCGGCGGCGCGCCCCGATCAGCTGGGCCTGCGCTGTGACCGTCGTCCTTCTCGGACTGCTCGCCGCCGCCGGTATCCGGCTCGCCCTGGGCGAAGGCCAGGCGCGCGGAGCGAGTGCGCGCGGCCTGCGCGTCTCCGGCAACCGGATTCTTGACGACAACGGGCGCCCGGTGCTGTTCCAGGGCGTCAACCGCTCGGGAACCGAGTACGCCTGCGTCCAGGGGTGGGGCATCTTCGACGGCCCGAGCGACGCGCGCTCCGTGGCGGCGATCGCCCGCTGGCACGTGAACATCGTCCGGATTCCGGTGAACGAGGACTGCTGGCTGGGGATCAACGGCATCAGCCCGCGGTACGGCGGAGCAGAGTACCGGCGGGCGATCGTCGACTACGTCGGAGTGCTGCGCCGATACGGGATCGACGCTGAGATCTCCCTGATGTGGGGGGCGCCGGGTACCTACCGCGCGACCTACCAGTCCGCCGCACCGGACGAGGACCACGCCCCCGCCGCCTGGGCGAGCATGGCGAAGACGTTCAGGACCGACCCCGACGTGATCCTCGCCCCCTGGGGGGAGACGATCGTTGACGCCAATTGCTTTCTGCGGGGCGGGGTCTGCGAGGCGACCTACGGCCCCCACAACACCCCGTACCGCGTCGCCGGGATGCAGCAGGCCGTCACGGTGATGCGCGACGCCGGATACGAGGGCATCATCGCCATCCCCGGCATCGAGTACGCCAATGACCTCTCGCAGTGGCTCTCGCACATGCCGCACGACCCGCGGCGGCAGCTGATCGCCGAGGCTCACGTCTACGGCGGCAATGCATGCGACGACGTGGCGTGCTTCCAGGCGCACTACGCGCCGGTGGCGCGTCGCGTCCCGGTCCTGTTCGGCGAGGTCGGAGAGAGCTTCGACAGCAGGGATTGCGGCACCGGCCACATCGCGACGATCGTGGACTGGGCGCAGGCCCACCACGTCGGGCTGGAGGCATGGGCGTGGGACACCTGGCGAAACTGCGGTGTCCTGATCAGGAACTACGCGGGCGCGCCATTGGGTGCCTACGGCGCCTGGATCCACTCGCGCTACCTGAACGCGCCCCGCGCGGCGGCTGCAGAGAACCGATCCATGCGGAGGCGATGATGGCTCTCGTCGAGAATCCCATGCAACCGCGAGCCCGGCGCCGCAGTGCGCACCGGGCTGCCGCATATTGAGCGGCCGGGGTCACGGATGAGGCATTTCAGTGTTCTCTTGTCAGGCCGTGCGCGCCGTGCGGGCGCACTGTTTCTCGCCGCCTGCCTGCTTGCGATCGCCACCGATGGCGCCGACGTGCTTCACGCGCGCGGAGCGGCGTCGCGGAGCGGTCGTCAGCTGACCCGGGGGCGGCCGGCGGCTGACGCCCGGCTGGCACCGGTGCTCGGCCGCAGGACCCTGATCACGAGGACCCGTCGCGACGGCGCTGGGAGAGCTCACGGATTTCGATTCGTCGATCGAACTCCCGGGGTCGCGCGGGCGGTCGCGGTGTACGTGGGCGCCAGCAGCCACTCGAGGACGGTCGTGGTTGGCCTCTACAGCGACGAATCGGGTCGGCCCCGGTCGCTGCTCGCCTCGGGTTCTGCGCCGGCGCGGAGGACCGGGGGCTGGGTGACGGTCGCCGTCCGGCGCACGACGATCGTCCAGGGCCGCAGCTATTGGGTCGCGGTCCTGAGCAGGGGCGGTGTGCTCGAGGTCAGGGGCGACCGCAGGTCGGGCTGCTGGAGCGAGACCGACCCGGCGGCGGGTCTGCGGGATCTGCCGCGGCTGTGGAGGTCCGGCGACGCGAGCCACGTCTGTATCTCGGCCTATGCCGGTGGGTCGCGGAGCACGATCGCCGGTGCACCCGTCGTCACACCGACCACCTCAGCCGCCCCTCCGCCGACCGCCAGGGGCACGACGCCGCCGACGGCGTCGCCCCCGACCCAGACCGTTCCCGGACAATCGGTGGCGTTCTGGCTGGCCTGGAGCGGGACGATCCAGGAGTCGCAGATCCCCTGGCGCGCGGTGACCCAGGTCGACCTGTTCTCGTTGACAACCACCACGAAGACGAACGCCTGTGCCTCCGACTGCACGACCCTCAATGCGCAGCCGACCGGGATCAGCCGTATGAACGTGCCCGCCTGGGTCGCGGCGATCCACCATGAGGGGAAGCTCGCGATCATCTCGATCGGAGGAAGCAACGACCAGGACTGGGCACACGCCTGCGCTGCGGCCAATCTGCCTGGGTTCACCCGCAAGCTGGTCAGGTACATGGTGTCGAACGGGTTCGACGGGGTCGACATCGACATCGAGTCGTTGCAGGGCGCCGGGGCGCAACTGACGCTCTGGTCCCAGTGCGTGCGGGCCATCGCCGAGGCCGCGCACCACGCCACCACCCGGGCCGGCCGGACGCCGATTGTGTCCACTGACGTGGATCAGTCGTGGATGGACGCGGCGGTGGCCAGGTTCGAGCAGTGGCCGGATCAGTTCAACCTCATGTACTACGGCTATCCCACGGGCTCATACAGCTGTGCGAACTCGTGCGCGAAGGTCAGCGCGTTGGTTCAGGAGATGCATGTGACCGGCCACGTGCCCTACGACGAGATGGTGCTGGGGATGTCGCCCGGCGGCGGCCAGGCGCCGTGTTGTTACGACAACCTGGCCACGACCGCAGCCGGGGTCGACACCGGCGCCTCAGTCAAATCGATCCCGCTGTCATCGGGCCTGTCTGCGGCACTACCGGCGGGCAAAGTGGTCCTGTCCAGCGGCGAGAATCCTCCGGCGCACTACGAGATCTTCACCACCCCGGGCGCGGCACAGGGAGCGACGACAGTTCCGATCAGTGGCACCGTGTCGGGCAGTGGTGGCTATGCGTTCCCATCCGGCTCCGAGGTGCAGAGTGACTACTCAGGTCCGTGGGATTGCGCAAATATCGCCCAGTATGCAGCGTCCGCCGGGCTGGAGGGTGTGATGATCTGGGATCTGCAGGAGGAGGCGGCGGAGCACAACGGTCAGTTTCCCTGCTTCGCCCAGGTCGCGCCTTACGTCGGGTCGCCGTAGACCCAGAGCGCGGCGGGATATAGGAGAGGTCGTGTAAACCAATTGACACACTGGCCTATGATCCGTATAGACTGACAGGCGACCGGGTAGCACCTGCGGAGGCAGATGACCTGCCGGCCGTCTCACACTCATGGATGGAGACTCACGGATGGTTCGGCCTGAATGGCCCTCGATTGCGCAGCGGATGCGCCGCTTCAGTGTCCTGCTCACGCTGAGCGTTGGGCTCGGCGCCGCAGTCGCCGGTGCCGCGGTCGTGCGGGCGGGCGACGGCGCCGTGCCGGCCGTGAGGCACCGCACCCGGGCCTCGCATCACGCCACCACTCCGGAAATGGTGTTCCTGTTCGGGCGCAAGGGGACCATTGACCGCTCCGGTCGTCAGGGGGCCGGGGCCGCGGTCGCGTTTCGCTTCCGCGACCAGATCCCGGGTGTCGCCGGCGCGCTCAGCGTCTACGTGCGCCCGGGGAACACGGCCAAGCAGATCGTCGCCGGCCTGTACAGCGACAACGGCTCGCGTCCGGGGTCACGGCTGACGTCGACCTCTGGATCGGTCGGTCACAGCGGACGGTGGCTCACCCTGTCGCTCCCAGGTACGACGATCGCCAAGGGACGCACGTACTGGATCGCCCTCCTGGGCGAGCGCGGAACGCTCGAGCTGGCCACCGAGGGACAGGCGGGCTGCCGCAGCGTGACCGAGCGCGGCGCCGCGCTCACCTCGCTCCCGCGGGCCTGGAAGACCGGCCCGGCCACGGCCACCTGCATCTCGGCCTACGTGAGCGGGACGCCCAAGTCGACCACACCTCCGGACTCCCCGCCGGGCAACACCTCGCTGCCGCAGATCAGTGGCGCGGCCGACGTCGGGACGGTGTTGAGCGCGAGCTCCGGAGCCTGGAGTGGGAGTCCCACGTCCTACACCTACCAGTGGCGGGACTGCGGCTCTTCAACGGGCTGCGCCAACATCGCGGGCGCGACCGGATCGAGCTACACGGTGCAGTCCTCCGACGAGGGGCACACGCTCGACGTGGTGGTCACCGCGACCAACGCATACGGCTCAACGAATGCGAGCTCCGCCTCGACCCAGATCGTCCCGGGTCAGGGAACGGGCCCTGGCGCAGGTCAGTCGGTCGCGTTCTGGCTGGCGTGGAGCGGATCGATCCAGGAGTCCCAGATCCCCTGGGACGCGGTGACGCAGGTCGATCTGTTCGCGCTGACGACGACGACGGATACGAGCGGCTGCTCGTCGAACTGCGCGAGCCTTGACACCAGCCAGAACGGCATCAGCAGGATGAACGTCTCGTCCTGGGTCTCGACGATTCACCAGAACGGCAAGCTGGCGATCATCTCGATCGGCGGAAGCACCGACCAGGACTGGGCCAATGCGTGCGCCGCGGCCAACCTGCCGGGCTTCACGAGCAAGCTGGTCAACTACATGGTGTCGAACGGGTTCGACGGGATCGACCTCGACATCGAGTCGCTGTCGGGCTCCGGAAATCAGCTGAGCCTCTGGACCGCCTGCGAGCAGTCGATCGCCCAGGCCGCGCACAGCGCGACCACACAGGCCGGCGCGATCCCGCTCGTGTCGACCGACGTGGATCAGTCGTGGATGGACGCGGCGGTGGCCAGGTTCGAGCAGTGGCCGGATCAGTTCAACCTCATGTACTACGGCTATCCGACCGGCTCATACAGTTGCGCGAACTCGTGCTCGCAGGTCAACGCGCTGGTGCAGGGCATGCACAACACCGGCAATGTTCCCTTCGACCGGATGGTGCTCGGCATGTCACCGGGCGGTCACCAGGATCAATGCTGTTACTCGAAGCTCGGCTCGACCACCGGCACCGTTGCCACGGGCGGCTCGGTCACCTCGATCGCGCTGGCCTCCCAGCTGGCGGCGGCGCTTCCGGCCGGGAACGTCGTGCTCGCCAGTAAGGAGGACCCGCCATCGCACTACGAGATCTTCAGCACCTCGGGCGCGGCGAAGGGAGCGACGTCGATCCCCATCACCGGCGAGGTATCGGGCAGCGGCGCCTACACATTCCCGTCCGGGTCTGAGATCCAGAGCGACTACGCCGGACCATGGGACTGCGGGAACTTCGCCGCCTATGCGGCGGCAACCGGACTCGAGGGCGTGATGATCTGGGATCTGCAGGAGGAGGCGGCGGAGCACAACGGTCAGTTCCCATGCTTCGCCCAGGTCGCGCCCTACGTGGGCTCGCCGTAAGCCCCGGACGGTTCTAGGCCGCGGCCGAATCCGCGCCCAGCTGCGACCGGATCGCGTCGAGCAGGGTCGGCGAGGTCTGCGTGCCGTCCGGCGCCACCGGGCTGGGCCCGAGGAGCACCGTGCGCGCCCCAGCTCGCCTGCCGGCCTCCACGTCGGTGAGCGAGTCACCGATCATGACCGAATGACGCAGGCTCGTCAGACCGAGATAGGCGCCCGCGCGGCGGAGCATCAGCGGCGCAGGCTTGCGGCAGGCGCACGCCCCTGTGTCGTGAGGGCAGTAGAAGATCGCGTCGACCCATGCGTCCTGGTTGCCCAGGAGCTGGTGCAGACGCGCGTGCACGGCCCTGAGGTCTGAGTCCGACATCCGGCCGAGCGCGACACCTCGCTGGTTGGTGACGACCGCCACCGGCACGCCGGCATGGTTGAGCATGCGGATACCCTCGGCCGCCCCTGGCAGCAGCTCGAGCTGCTCTGGGACCGTGATGTACTCACCCTCAGGTGCCTTGACGTTGATCGTGCCGTCGCGGTCCAGCAAGACGGCCTGCAACCGTCCGGTCATCGGATCTACCGGGCGACGCCGAACATCGTCTGCTCGACGACCTCGCACATGATGTGTGCACAGAGCATGTAGCCCTCCTGGATCCGGGCGGTCGACGCCGATGGGATCACGACCGCGACATCTGCGAGTGCCGCCATGTCGGCGCCCTTGGCGCCGGTGAACGCGGCGGTGAAGATCCCCTTCTCCCGTGCCGCGCGCATCGCGTTCAGCACGTTCGGGGAGGAGCCGCTGGTCGACAGGCCGATCGCGACGTCATTGGGGGACCCGAGTCCCTTGACCTGCCGGGCGAACGTCAGGTCATAGGCGTAGTCGTTGCCGATCGCCGTCACCGCAGACACGTTGTCCGACAGCGACAGGGCGGGCATCGGATCCCGGTCGAACGCGAACCGGCCCACGAACTCGGCGGCGAGGTGGGTGGCATCGGCGGCGCTTCCGCCGTTGCCGAACAGGAGGACCTTGCCGCCCGCCCGTATGCTCTCCACCACCTGATCGGAGAGCCGGACGATCGATTCGATCAGCGCGCTCCCCAGCAGGCTTCGCTTCACCGCGATGCTCTCGTTGACGCGCTGGCGGATGACACTTCGGACGAACGCGGCTGCCGCCGCTTCGTCGACCTCGGGCAGCGCAACGACTGCGAGTGCACTTCTGTTGTCACTCATGGACACTCCAGGTCGTCAGACCGTTTGACGTAAACGCAAATTCAGTCACTTCTCCCCCCAACTCGAGCAACGCGTTGGCGACGCGATGCCTCCTCTGAAACGGACAGTAGAAGAGCATGTATCCCCCGCCTCCGGCACCGGTGACCTTGCCGCCGAGCGCGCCTTCTCGGATCGCCGCTTCGTAGGCGGTGTCGATGAAGTCGTTCGAGATCTTGGAAGACAGCCGCTTCTTCTGCTCCCACGCCGCGCCCAGCAGCTCGCCGAACTCGGTGAGGCGACGCTGGAGCAGCGCGTTCTTCATCTCCAGGGCCAGGTCCTTGCTGGCTCTCAGGCCGGCGAGTGCGCGTTCGTCTCCGCCCGTCCAGTTCTGGGTCTGATGCTCGATGATCTGGTCGGAGGAGCGGGTCCTGCCCGTGTAGCACAGGAGCATGTTGTGCTCGAGCTCGTGCATCACGTCGGCGGAGATCCGCAGCGGGTTGACGATCACGCGGTCACCCTCGAACTCGATCAGGTTGAAGCCGCCGAAGGTGGAGGCGTACTGATCCTGAAGGCCGCCCTGGATCCCGAGGTCGTTGCGCTCCAGTTCGAACGCGAGGTCGGCCACCTCGTAGTCGGTGAGCGGCTGTCCGTGGAAATCCTTCAGCAAGCCGATCAACGCGACCATGACCGCTGAGGAGGAGCCGAGGCCCGACCCGGGCGGCGCGTTGGAATGCAGGAAGAGGTCGTAGCCGCCGCGGCCCATCTTGCGGATCGCCGCCTTGGCGAGATCGAGGCGCCCGTCGAAGACGATCTCCTCGTCAGCGGGGTAGTTGAGTGAGAGCCCGAAGTCGACGCTCTCCAGCCCGATCTGGTTGTCAGAACGTGGAGCGAGCGCGCCGTAGGCATAGCGATTGATCGTCGCGCTCAGCACCAATCCGCCCTCCCGCTCGGGGAAGGGAGGGACATCGGTTCCGCCACCGGCAAAGCTGACGCGCAGGGGGGCTTTGGCGTGGATCACGCGCATGACGTCAGGGTGCGCCGCGTGCGGCGTGCCGGAGGCGGAAGAGAAGGGCGGAGCTCATCAGCTGGATGAGGAACGGGATCCCGAGGAGCAGGTAGCGCCGGTACAGGCGCCCCGGCTCCTGGGCCATGCGGTGCAGCCACTCGAGGCCGAGACGCTGCATGACCGCGGGGGCCCGCCTGATCTCGCCGGCGACGAAGCTGAACGAGATCCCGCAGGAGACGAACCAGGTGTACGGCAGCCGCTCGCGGAGCGCGACGATGAGATGCTCCTGCTTGGGGAAGCCGAGGCCCACGTAGACGATGTCCGGTTGATGCTCGCGCAGTTCGCGCTCGATTCGATCCAGCCACGCGGGGTCCCGCTCGAAGCCGAACGGCGGGCACATCGTGCCGGCGAGGCGGAGCTGCGGGGCCAGCCGGCTGAGCTCGGTGACTGCGGCATCGGCCGTCCCGGGGTTGCCGCCGAGCAGGTAGATCGACGCGCCCGCGTCCGCGGCCGCGGACGTCAACGAGACGATCAGCGAGGAGCCCGCAACCCGCTCGGGCAGCGGCGAGCCCTGGATCCCGCCCGCCCAGACGAGCGGCATGCCGTCCGCGACCACGAGATCGGCCGCGGCAACGAGCTCACGGACCTGCGCCGAGGCGTGCCACTGCCGCAGGACGTCGAGGTTGGCCGGGCAGATCCACCCGCCGCGGTGGCCCTCGAGCGCGTCGAGCACGTAGTCGATCGTGTCGCGTTCGGACACCGCGGCGACATCGAGACCCATGAGCGCCACGGTGCGCGGCGGCAGCGAGTGAGGGGCGTAGCTCGGCGCGTAGTCGATGGAGACAGCCATGCCCGATCAACGGTCGGCTGACCGCTCAGCTTGCGGTCGTGCAATCGACGCATCTGCTCGACCGCTCCGATCGCCTTCCACGGCGTCGCAAAAGCGAACCGGTGCCCTGCACGTTGATGCGGCAGAGACCATGTGGTGCCAGGAGAAGAGATGACGCGTCGGGCGTCCATGCGGCTGAGGGCCGTCGCGCCGCCGGACACCGTCACGCAGACGTCGGCGACGGACCCGCCGCGGCTTGCGGTCGCCATCCCACCCGCCGCACCGTCGATCGACCTGGCGCAGCTGAGCATCAGCACACGTGGTCCGCTGAGCCTGGCGGCGAGGGAGCTGCTGCGCCGTCGCCTGCTGGCGGCGGCCGACCTGGTGGCGATGACCGTCACGCTCCTCGCCGTCCTGCACCGATTCGGCGTGGGAGTGGCGGGTCTCTCGGGACTGGCGGCGGTGCCGGCGGTGCTCGTGCTGTTCACCCTCGCCGGCCTCTACAACCGCGACGAGCTGCGTCTGCGCCATTCGACCCTTGACGAGGCTCCGGTGGTGCTGCAGGTGACCGCGTTCTTCGCGCTCGGCGTTGTCATCATCTCCTCCGTCCTCTCCACGAAGCGGTTCACCGCGCGAGAGATGACCGAGCTCTGGCTGGCCGCGTGCCTCGCGGTCCTGGCCGGTCGCGTGGTGGCAAGGACCGTCGCGTCGCGCCTGATTCCGATCGAGCGCTGCCTGATCGTCGGCGACGCCCGCCGTGCCGCCCGGATCCGGGCGAGGGTTGCCACCAGCGGCGCGCGAGCCTTCGTCGTCGACTGTCTCACCATCGAGGATCTCAAGACCGCCGACGGCTTCTGGGCGGTGGTCGCGATCGTCGGCGAGCAGCAGATCGATCGGATCATCCTTGCCCCCGGCGGCGCGCCCGCCGACGAGGCCGCGGAGTTGATCCGCATCGCCAAGGGCATCGGGGTGAGGCTCAGCGTCGTGCCGGACGCGCTGGAGGCGGTGGGCTCCGCCGTCGCGTTCGACGAGCTCGAGGGCATGGTCCTGCTCGGGCTCCCCCGGTTCGGGCTGCGCAGGTCGGCACGGCGCGCCAAGCGAGCGTTCGACATCCTCGCCAGCTCGGTGGGGCTCGTCCTCCTCGGTCCGCTGCTCATCTTCATCGCCGTCGCCATCCGCCTCGACTCGAGGGGATCGGTCTTCTTCCGCCAGACGCGCATCGGGCGACTCGGCCACCCGTTCGCGATCGTGAAGTTCCGTTCGATGGTGACCGATGCCGACCTGCAGAAGGACCAGCTGCGCGCGATGAGCGTCGCGGGCCAGGGGCTGTTCAAGCTCGTCAACGACCCACGGGTGACACGGATCGGGGGCTTCCTGCGGACCACCTCCCTGGATGAGCTGCCGCAGCTGTTCAACGTGCTCCGAGGCAACATGACATTGGTGGGGCCACGGCCGCTGGTTCCCGACGAGGACGCTCAGATCGTCGGTCTGGACCGCAGCCGGCTCCTGCTCACGCCCGGCCTCACCGGCCCCTGGCAGCTCATGGGGTCCCGGGTGCCGCTCGGGGAGATGGTCGAGATCGACTACCTCTACGCGAGCAGCTGGTCGCTCTGGCTGGACGTGAAGATCCTCATTCGCACCGTTCGCCACGTGTTGCGACGGGCGAACCTGTAGGGGCGTCACGGTGCGAACGCCGCTGGCCTCGGTGATCATCCCGGCGCACAACGAGGCAGCGGTGATCAGCCGCTGCCTGGAGCGTCTGTTCACCGGTCTTGCGCCGGGCGAGCTGGAGGTCATCGTCGTCTGCAACGGCTGCCATGACGAGACCGCCGCGCTGGCCAGGTCATGCGCGCAGCCAGTGCGGGTCCTGGAGCTCTCGTCGGCGTCGAAGTCCGCTGCGCTGCGGGCGGGCGAGGACGCCGCGTCCACGATGCCCCGGCTGTACCTCGACGCCGACGTCCTGCTGTGCGGCTCGGCGGCTCGCGCGGTGGCCGAGCGACTGCGCGCCGGCGCCGTGGCCGCGCGGCCGCCGGTCGCCTACAGCAGCGCTGCATCCTCGGTCGCCGTCCGCCGGTACTTCCGCGCCCGGTCGCGGATGCCCTCTCTCCTCGGCCACCTGTGGGGCGCGGGCGTCTACGGACTCTCGCAGGCAGGCAGGGCCCGCTTCGACGCGTTCCCCGATGTGATGGCGGACGACCTCTGGATCGACCTGATGTTCGAGTCCGGCGAGGTCGAGATCGTTGACTGCGAGCCCGTCGTGGTGACGGTGCCGCGTCGCGGGCGTGATCTCGTGCACATCCTGGGCCGCACCTACCGGGGCAAGGCCGAGAACGGACTCGGCGTCTCGGGTAGGAACCGGGCTCACGAGACGACGGGGACGACACTCCGGGACCTGCGCCGTCTCGCCCTCTCCGGGCCGAACGCGGCGATCGACGCCGCCACGTATGCGTCGTTTGCGGCCGGCGTGCGGGTCGGGCGCGCGGTCCGGGCGGCGGTCGGCGCCTCCGCCCCCGAACGCTGGGAGCGCGACGACAGCTCGCGAGTGGCCGGCGCGTGAGCGCCCGGGTCAGCGCAGGCGCTTGATCAAGGTGCGGACTCCGACCCGAGAGCTGCGCGGTGGGTAGGCGAGGCGCTCGATATCCGCCGGAGTGTCGTTCTTGCGGACCGTGTACCGCGGCTGAAGCCATGCTCCGTAGCGGGCACGCCCCCGGTCGACCGTGTAGACACGGGTGAACCCGTGGCGCCGCAGCGCGCCGAGAACGCGCCGGTCGTAGGAGCCGAACGGGCATGCCGCCTCCCGGACCGGCGCGCCCGCGATGTCGGCGATGATCCCGGCGGCGCGCATCTCCGCTTCGAGGCAGTGGCCACCCAGGCTCCGCCAGGGGCGATGGGCGAGACCGTGGGTCCCGATGCGCATCCCGGCGCTCACCAGTGCACGGATGCCCTCGGAGGAGAGCGCCCCCGGCGCGTCGATGCGCTCGGCGACGACGAAGAAGGTCGCGGCCAGGCCGTGACGCAGCAGCGCGGGCAGCGCGTGCGTGAGGTCCGAGGCGTTGCCGTCGTCGAGCGTGATGTTGACGAACGGGTGACGCTTGATCACCGCGAGCATCTCCTCGAACTGCTCGACCTCGAGCCAGAACTCCTCCTCACCGGCCTCCAGTTCGCGCTCGGGCTTCCCGAGGCCGTGGAAGCAGAGGTTGAACGGATGCGACATCCCGTGACGCGGCGAGGGTGTCACCCCGGGCTGGCGGCCGGGCACCCCCGATCGCGCCGGTGGGTGCGTCGGTTGCGGTTGCGCGATTGCCACGAGGGGGTCACCCTCGCCCGCGCACCGGCAGACCTCGCGGTCGGTGTCGTGCAGGCTCCGTCGCAGGCATGAGTCGCCCAATCAACGCCGCCCTCCATAGCCTCCTTTCAGATTGCGCTCATGAAACCCCGCACTGTGCGGAGTTTGCGTGTTTCGGCGACAGCGCCACGGCACGGGGTGCCTGGGCGCCCGGCGACGGAAGTATCGAGGCCGCACGCGCGTTCTGTAGATCGATACGAGATTGCAACCGCTCCCCCGGCGCGGGCTCGACGACCGCTCATGACCACGTCAACCATCGCGACCTCGCTGCGGGAATCCGCGCCGCCGCCGGCAGGACAGACGCCTGATCGACCGGCGCCGTCCGGCGAGCCCGGTCACCGGGTGGCGCGCAATCTCAGCGCCCTGCTCGGCGGCCAGGCCATCACCTGGACCGTCACACTGGCATGGACGGTGGTCGTGCCGCGTGCGCTCGGACCGGTCGGCCTCGGCATCCTGGTCTCCGCCCAGTCGGTCAGCGGCGTGCTCGGAATCGCTCTGGGGATGGGGACACGCAACTACCTGGTGCGGGAGTCGGTGATCAACCCCGCCGAAGGCCCCAAGCTCGTCGGGACGGCACTCATCCTGCGCATCGCCGTCGCCCCGGTCGTCGGACTGGCGGCGGTCGTGTGGGCGCGGGTCGCCGGCGACGGACACGAGGCCGCGACGGTTCTCTACCTGATCACCGCGATGACGGTGCTGACGCTCATCACCGAGCCCCTGCAGGCCGCGTTTCAGGCGATCGAGCGGATGAAGTACCTGGCGTACGCCGACATCATCAACAAGTCCGCGCAGAGCCTGATCGGCATCGGGTTGGTGCTGGTCGGGTTCAACGTGGTCGGGATCGCGGCCAACATGGCGATCATCTCCTGCGTCGTGCTCGTCCTCACGTTCTGGTGGCTGCGTCCCCACTTCGCCGTCGACGTCGGAACGAGCCTGAGCCGGATGACTCACGTCGCCCGGCAGAGCGTCTCCTATTGGGCGTACGGGGTGTTCGGAATGGTCTACTTCTGGATCGACACGATCATGCTGTCGCTGATGACGCGACCACAGGTCGTGGGGTGGTACGGGATCACCAGCCAGCTGTTCCAGACGCTGATGTTCCTGCCCGTGCTCATCCAGACCGCGTGGCTGCCCCGGCTGGTCACCGCGTTCGCGACCGGTCAGCGCGAGCTGACGCGGGCCGCGCGGACCCCGGTGGAGCTGATCCTCGTGATCAGCGCACCGATCGCCGTGGCCACCGGGCTCGTCGCCGGTCCGCTGATCCATGCCGTGTACGGAGCGCAGTTCGCGCACGCGGTTCCGGTGATGGTGATCCTCGCGGCCTGCATCCCGCCGATCTATCTCAACATCATCCTCGCGACGGTGCTGCTCGCTGCCAAGCGCCAGCGCGTGTGGACGATCGTGATGGCTGGTGCCGCGGTCATCAACCCGCTGTTCAACCTCGTCCTGATCCCGCTCACCGCGCACCGGTACCACAACGGCGCCATCGGGGCGTCGATCGCGCTGGTGCTCACCGAGGTGCTGATGGACCTCATCGGCCTGTACCTCGTCGGCAGGCACGTGCTCGCCCGGCGCGGCGTCAGGCGGACCGCGGCGGCGATGCTCGCCTCCGCCGGCATGGTGGGGGCGACGTTCCTGACCCGCCCGCTCGGGCCGGAGCTCTCGCTGGCGGTCGGATTCGCGGCGTTCGGAGTTCTCGCCCCTGCGCTGGGAGTGGTGCGACGCGAGGAGTTCGCGCTCGCGCGCCGCGGCGTGGTCGCTGCCCGGCGGTCCCGCATGAGGGCGCCGTGATGGACAACGGTCTGATGATGGACGATTTCCAGCTGTCGCTGACCACGCTGGTACAGCGGGCGGAGCGTCTCACTCCGTGTGCGCCGGTGGTCTCCCGCCGTGGTGACGGCTCGATCCGGCGCACGACCATCGGCGAGTGTGCGCTGCGGGCCCGCCGGCTCGGCGGCGGCCTGGCCGGGCTCGGCATCGGTGAGGGCGATCGCGTCGCGACGCTCCTCTGGAACCAGACCGAGCACCTCGAGCTGTACTTCGCGGTGCCGCTGATGGGAGCGGTGATCCACACGCTCAACCCGCGGTTGAGCGCCGACGAGCTGAGCTACATCGCCGGCGACGCCGAGGATCGGGTGGTCGTCGTGGACGAGTCGCTGCTTCCCGTGCTGGCGCAGGTCGACTACGGCTTCGAGCATGTGATCGTCGTCGGAGACTCCGTGGCCGCGCCGGCCGAGGCGATCGAATACGAAGCGCTGATCGCGGCGTCCGAGGCGATGATCTGGCCGGCGGTCGACGAGCGACGAGCGGCCGCCATGTGTTACACGTCGGGCACGACGGGTCGTCCGAAGGGGGTCGTCTACTCACACCGGGCGCTCGTGCTGCACACACTCGTGCTGCCCCTCCCGGATACGTTCGGGATCAGCTCGCGCGACGTGATCCTTCCGGTGGTCCCGATGTTCCACGTCAACGCGTGGGGCTTGCCGTTCGCGGCGGCGATGACCGGCGCGGGGTTGGTGCTGCCCGGCTCCCGCCTGGATCCGATCAGCCTGCTGGATCTGCTCGCCGCAGAACGCGTCACGCTGGTCGCCGGGGTCCCGACGGTGTTCATGGGCGTGCTGGAGGCGCTCGACGCGCAGCCTTCGAGATGGAACCTGAGCTGCCTGCAGCGGGTCAGCCTCGGTGGAGCGGCGATCTCGGCGGGTTTCATCGAGGGGTTCGAGCGCCATGGCCTGACGATCATCCAGGGATGGGGGATGACCGAGACCTCGCCGCTGGGGACCGTCTCCCGCCTCCCCGGCGATCTCCGCAGCGCTCCTGAAGCCGAGCGACTCGAGTACCGCGCCCGCGCGGGCACGCCGATTCCGCTCATCGAGATTCGGGCTCGCGCCGATGATGGAACCCTGATCCCGTGGGACGACCGGGCACTGGGAGAGCTCGAGATCCGCGGCCCGTGGGTCGCCTCCGGCTACCACCGGGGAACCGGGGCGGACCGGTGGACCGATGACGGCTGGTTTCGCACCGGCGACGTCGTGCGCATCGACCAGCGCGGCTGCATGCGCATCTGCGACCGGGCGAAGGATCTCATCAAGTCCGGTGGTGAATGGATCTCGTCGGTCGACCTGGAGAACCAGCTGATGTCCCACCGCGCTGTCGCTGAGGCTGCGGTGATCGCCATCCCCGACGACAAGTGGGGTGAGCGGCCGCTGGCCGCGGTCGTCCTGCGCGCCGGGAGGACCGCCGCCCCGGGCGAGCTGCGCGAGCATCTCGCGACCGACTTCGCCAAGTGGCAGCTGCCCGATCGCATCGAGTTCATCGAGGCGATCCCCCGGACGGCGACCGGCAAGTTCCGAAAGACTGCGCTGCGCGCTCGCTTCGTGGCGAGCCAGTGAAGGGACGTATATCGACACGCCATGGATGGCCCGAGCGGTTCGAGTGCCAGAAAGGCGGACGGTCATGCGAGGTGGATCAACAACAATCCCCGGAAGGGGGCACCGGCCTGTGACGACTTCGGTCCTCAGGCGACCGGCGCCTCCGTCCGAGCCCGAGACGTTCGCCGAAGCGTCGATGACCGGGGCTCCGGCCGGCACGGCCGGGCGTACGGCACATCGGATCGCGGTCGCGTGTCGCATGTTCTCGGAGGACCTCCGGCGCTGGCCGTTTGAGTTGTCGGTCAACGTCGTGCTCGCGTCCCCCCTGGTGCCGAGGTTGGTACGAGTCGCGCTCCTCCGAGTGCTCGGGATGGAGCTTCGCAACCTCGACTTCTATCCACGGTGCCACTTCCGCTCGACGAAGCTCAGGGTGGGAAAGGGCACTGTCATCAACTCGGACTGCCACTTCGACAACGATGACTGGGTTGAGATCGGCGACTACGCCGGGGTCGGCATGAACGTCACCTTCCTCACCGCGGGGCACGAACCGGGCACCCGCGAGTGCCGCGCCGGCGGTCTCCGGCTGGCGCCGGTCGTGGTCGGACACGGAGCCTGGATCGGCGCGGGTGCGGTGATCTTCCCCGGCGTCACGATCGGCGATGGTTGTGTCATCGGCGCGGGCGCCGTGGTGCGAGACGACTGCGCGCCCGACGGGCTGTACGGCGGGGTCCCCGCCAAGCGCATCGGTCAGGCAGCCGGCTGACCGGGCGGACGGCTCAACGGTCAGCCGGGCTGAGCGCTCAGCCCGGGCTGAGCGCCTGCCCGATGACGACCGGCCACCCGGTGATGACCGAGTGGCCGCTCAGGCGTGCGGCCGGGGACACCCGGAGCGCAAGGGGTGTCCCCGACCTGCCCGGAGCTGACCGGGACGTCTACGCGGCGACGCTCAGCGCGCCGTCGGCGAGGCGGTCGGTCGGCGCGCCGGCCGGCTCGTCGAGCCACAGATCGCGCTCGATCTGCTCGATCGAGTGCCCCGCCAGTGTCGACCGGCACCAGACCTCGGCGGACCAGAGCCGGACCCGCACGACGTGGTTGCCGGCGGCGACGACATCCGCGAACTCATCGTGCGGAATCCGCAGCGAGTCTCTGAGCAGGCCGTCCTGGAGGAATCGCGGGTCGGCGGCGCTCTCGATCCAGGTGCGCGCATCGAAGGCCATCCCGTAGATCTTCGGCCGGTGGGCGATCGACCACGGCAGGACCCGCCGGGCGACATCGCGCAGGATCCCCTTCGACCACGGCCCGACTCGGGCTTCGAGCGGGAGGTTGAGCACCAGCTTGACCACCTCGGGCTCCAGGAACGGGACGCGGGCCTCGACCGAGGCCTGCATCACGTTCTTGTCCATCCGGTTCAGAAGCCAGCACAGCGAGTAGTCGAGGTGGCTGAGCAGCGTCGCCTCGAGCTGACCGCGCTCGCCCGAGTGATGGGCGTACGCCGCGAGCGACTCCTCGGTGGGCCGGTGGCCGGTGTCCGGCGTCGACACGGGCAGCCAGCGCGACTCGACCGGTCCGAGCGCCTCCGCCACAAGCTCGCGCGTCTTGCGCAGCACGGCCATCGGGTTCAGCGCGCGTCTCGGATCGCTGCACAGCGTGGGCTCGGCCGCGTGGACGAGCCGGCTGTGCCACGGCAGGAACGCGGCCAGCGACGCGGCGTGCAGCTTGCCGTAGCCGCCGAGCAGCTCATCTGCGCCCTCGCCCGTGAGCAGGACCTTCACCCCGCAGCGGCGGGCCAGGTCGGCCAGCTGCGCGACGGTGACCGCGCTCGCGTTGGCGATCGGAACGCCGTGGTGCACCGTCGCGGGGACGAACGCGGCTCTCCAGCTGGCGGGTGTCACTTCGACCATCTCGAGCTGGATCCCGAGCGCGTCGGCGACCCGCCGCGCGGCGAGACCCTCGTCGAGCCGTCCGTCACCGGCGAAGCTCGCCCCGAACGCCACGATCTCCGGCATCTCCTCAACCGCGAACGCGGTGATCAGGCTCGAATCCACGCCGCCCGAGCAGAGCGTCCCGACGGTCGTATCGGCCAGCAGCGTCCCGTGTACCGCCCGGCGCAGGGTGTCCTCGAGCTCCGACACCAGTTCGGAGCGCGAGCGGCGCGCCAGGCGCGCCGCGGTCGCGGCGTCGACGTCGTCGCCCGGCACGTGCCAGGTCTCGGTCGTCATCTCGCCGGTCTTCAGAGAGATCTCGGCCCAGGATCCGGGGGCCAGTCGAGTCATGCCGTCCAGCAGGGTCTCCTCGCCGCCCAGGTACGAGCCGGCCGAGAGCTCCTGCCACGCCGTCTCGCGTGGCTGCGCAGGCATGCCGGCGGCGATCAGTGCCGCCGGTTCGCTGGCCCACCACACGCCGCCGTCGAACCGTGCCAAGTAGAGCGGCTTGATCCCGAACCGGTCACGGCAGAGCAGCACCCGCCGCTCGCTCAGGTCGAGCGCGGCGAATGCGAACTGGCCGCTCAGCCGGCTGACGACGGGCCGGCCGTAGCGCTTGAGCGCCAGCAGGAGCGTCTCGGTGTCGCTGTCGCCGACGAACTCCGCGTCCTCGGCGGCGAGCTCACGTCGCAGTTCCAGGTGGTTGTAGATCTCGCCGTTGTAGGCGATCCACAGCTCTCCGCTGGGATGCGCCATCGGCTGATGGCCGCGCTCGCTCAGGTCGACGATCGACAGCCGGGTGTGGATGAACCCGACGTTGTCGACGATCTGGATGCCGGAGTCATCAGGCCCGCGGTGAACGAAAGCGTCGCGCATGGCCGCCAGACGATCAGGGTCCGGCCGTGCTCCTGGCTCGAGGACACAACCGCCGATTCCACACATGCGCTAGCTCACCCTCCGAAAGTCGCTCATGCCCGATGAACGCAGGCGATCCGCGCATCCTTTCGCGGGCGCGGAAAATGCGGGCGCTCAAGCGGTCGTGTGGGCGCGTCCGAGGACGACCGGCGGCGCGGCCTCGGCCGGCACCACGACCTCGATCAGGTGAGGGCCTGGTTCGGCGATGCCGTCCCGTAGCGCGCGGGCGAATGACGCGGTGTCCTCGACGCGCCGCGAGGGCACTCCGAGCCCGGTGCCGAGCGCGACGAAGTCGACGTCCGGATCGTCAAGCCCGAGCTGAGCGGCGGCCCGGGCGCCGGTTGACGCCGCCCCTGCCCGCACGAGCTCGGTGTCGAGGATGTTGTAGGCGCGATTGTTGAACAGCACCACGGTGACGTCGAGGCCTTCGCGCGCCATCGTCCACAGCGACTGCAGCGTGTACAGCGCCGACCCGTCCGCCTGCAGCGCGATCACCGGGCGTCCCGGGGAGGCGACGGCCGCCCCGACGGCGACCGGCAGTCCCTGGCCGATCGCCCCTCCGGTGAGCGTGAGCCAGTCGTGCCGAGGCGCGCCCGCGGTGCCGGCCGGCAGCGCCGCGCCGGACGTGATCGCCTCGTCGGACACGATCGCGCCCTCGGGCAGGCTCGCGCCCACCACCTGGCAGACCGCCGTGGCGGTGAGCGGGCCCTCGGGAGCGGGCGGGGCTGAGGACGGCTGCAGGACGGGCGCCGCATCCGCCCCACCGAGCGCCTCGGCCAGATTCTCGAGGGTCTGGGCCGCATCGCACGTCGGCGGGGAGAGCTCGAGCACCTCACAGCCGTCCGGAATCAGCGAGCTCCGCTTGCCGGGGTAGGCGAAGAACGAGACCGGCGGGCCGGTGTCGACCAGGATCAGCTGCTCGAGCCCCGCGAGCTGAGCCGACGCGAGCTCGGGCCAGTAGAGCAGGCGCTCCACCGCGGGCAGGCCCGCACCGCGCTCCATGCGGGCGGGGAACATCTCGGCCAGCAGCCTCACGCCGCCCACCGCCGAGACCCGAGCGGCGGCCGTCAGCCCGCGCTCACGCAAGGCCCGCCCGCCGAGCAGGATCCCCGTCGCCCGCCCTGATCGGATCGCCCGCGCGGCCGCCTCGACCGCGTCGTCCGGCGCGGCTCCCGGCACGGCGCGGCGCACCGGCTCCGTCGGCGGTGCGCCCTCCTGCCACGCCACGTCGGCCGGCACGATGAGCGTCGCCACCTGGCCCGGAGGGCCGATCGCCGCGGCGATCGCCTCGACGGCGTCGCGGGCGAGCTGGTCGGTGCGCATCGACGTCCGCACCCACGGGGAGACGTTGCGCGCGATCGTCTCGATGTCGGACTGCAGCGGCGGGTCGTAGCTCACGTGATGGGTCGCGTGATCGCCCACGATGTTGAGGACCGGGGTGCGCCCGCGACGGGCGTTGTGGAGGTTCGCCAGCCCGTTTGCGAGCCCTGGGCCGAGATGCAGCAGGGTCGCCGCAGGCGTGCCCGCCATCCGCGCGTAACCGTCGGCGGCCCCGGTGGCGACGCCTTCGAACAGGGTGAGGATCGCCCGCATCCGCGGCTCGGAGTCGAGCGCGGCAACGAACTCGATCTCCGAGGTACCGGGGTTCGAGAAGCAGGTGTCGATGCCCGCCTGCAGGAGTGTGCGGATCAGGATGTGTGCACCGTTGGGGTTCATGTACCGGCCGGCCTCGTGACGTCGTGGGCGGCGGATTATGTCGTGATCCGCCGGCGCGGAGCCGGTGCGGGCCCGCGGAAGTGGACGCGGTGGCTGCGCGTTCTTTCCCACGAGAAGGTTCTGACTCTCGAGATCACGCCGCCAAGGAGATCAATGCACGACGCTGCGATGGGACTGATGCCGGATCGGGGGAGCACGGACGCTCTGGACGGCGTGCCCGCGGACCCGTTCGAGGAGGCGGGGGCCGAGGGCTCGCCTGCCCTGCGCCCCGAGCGGGAGGTGCTCCACCATCCGCCGCGTTCGGCGGCGGACCGGCGATTTGCGCCGATGCCGGCGCTGCGGTTGTTCTGCATCCGGCTGGCCAACTACCTGACCAACCATGTCCTGGCCTACCTGCCGAGCTTCACGATCCGCCATTCCTGGTACCGCCACGTGATGGGGGTCGACATCGGCGAGGGCGCCGGTGTGAGCATGCGCACGTTCATGTGGTCCTACGGTCCGCGCCAGGTCCGGCGCTCGGGCGCGTCGATCGGGCGCAACACCCGGATCTCACAGGGCTGCACGCTCGACCTGCGTAGCGGCCTGGCGATCGGCGACAACGTCAGCATGTCGCCCGAGGTGATGATCCTGGCCGGCAGCCACGACGTCCACGCTCCGCGGTTCAACGACGTCGCCGGATTCGTCGCGATCGAGGACTACGTGTGGATCGGCGCCCGCGCAATCGTCCTGCCCGGGGTCACCGTCGGCCGCGGGGCGGTCGTCGCCGCCGGCTCGGTGGTCACCAAGAACGTGGCGCCGATGACGATCGTGGCGGGCGTTCCGGCCAAGCAGGTCGGCGTGCGGGATCCCGCCGCCACCACATACGAGCTCGACGGGCCGCTGCCGTTGTTCGAGTGACTGTCACGACGTGATCGAGGGGTGAAAGGTTGAGAGGCGAGACGACATACTGGCGTCCATACGCGGACATGGGCTCGGTCCGTCATTCGGAGCTCGTGCTGGAGCGCGGGGAGGACGTCTGGGTGTGGGATACCGACGGGAACCGCTATCTGGACGCGACCGGCGGGCTGTGGTACTCCAACGTCGGTCACGGCCGACCGGAGATCCGCGCCGCCGTCGCCGCGCAGATGGAGCGGCTGGAGGCGTGCTCGGCGTTCTTCGACCTGGCCAACCCGCCGGTGCTCGAACTCGCCGATGCCCTCGTGGAGCGGGCGCCGATGCCGTCCAAGGTCTTCTTCGGCTCCGGTGGCAGCGACGGGATCGACACCGCGGCCAAGCTCGCCCGCCGCTACTGGTGGGAGCTCGGGCAGCCTGATCGCACCGTGCTGATCAGCCGCACCGCCGCCTATCACGGCACCCACGGTTTCGGCACCGCCCTCGGCGGCATTCCGAGCAACCGCCAGGGCTTCGGACCGCAGGCCGAGACGGTGCAGGTGCGCCACGACTCGCTCCAGGAGATGGAGCAGGCGTTCGCGCGGGTCGGCCCGGAGCGCATCGCGGCGGTGTTCATGGAGCCGGTGATCGGTGCCGGTGGCGTGCACCCACCCGCCCCCGGCTACATCGAGGGCGTCGCCGAGCTGTGCGACCGGACCGGCGCGCTGCTCGTCGTCGATGCGGTGATCTGCGCGTTCGGCCGGCTCGGCTCCTGGTTCGGGATCGAGCGCTGGAATGTGGAGCCATCGATGATCGTGTTCGCCAAGGGCGTGACCAGCGGATACCTCCCGCTCGGCGGGGTCATCATCTCCGAGCGGGTCGCCGAGCCCTTCTGGCGGGAGCCGGGCGGACCGATCTTCAGGCACGGCTGCACCTACGCCGGCCACGCGACGTGCTGCGCCGCGGCGCTGGCGAACATCGCCCTGCTCGAGCGCGACGGCCTGCTCGCGCGCGGGCGTGAGCAGGAGCAGGCGCTGTTCGACGCGCTCGCTCCGCTGGCGGGGGACGAACTGGTGCAGGAGGTCCGGGGGGGCGTGGGAACGATGGCGGCGATCGAGTTGACCACGGAGGTCTGCGAGCGTCAGCCCCGCGCCGCCGCCGCGCTCGCGCTGGGAGCACGGGCCGCCGGGATCTTCGTGCGCCCGGGAGGGACGGCGGTGGCGGTCTCGCCCCCGTTGACCGCGGACCCCCAGCACTTCGAGATGATCGCGGCGGGCATCGAGTCCGGTCTGGGCGCGGTGCGCGAGAGCATGGCCGTCGCGGCCTAATACCCGCGTCCGGACCGTGGGGACGAGCTCCTCGCCACCGCGCGGCCGACTCTCAGCGCGTAGATGAGGCCCGAGCCGGCGAACAGCGCGGCGGAGATCAGCAGCCAGTTGGTCAGGTAGCCGGTCGCGTGATGGCCGCTGAGCAGCAGATAGCCGCGGTCGGCCCTGCCGGAGATCAGAGGCGCGTAGATCACCAGCAGCAGGCCGGAGATCAACGCCGGTGCGCGGAGGTGGTTGATCGCCGGCACACGCGCTCGGCCCCGGACGGGCAGGTGCGAGAGCAGGGCCCGCACCAGCCGGTCAAGCCCCGAGTACACCGGCAACAGGATCAGATCATGGCCGACCACGAGCCCGACGTAGAGCGCGATCACGATGGCGATGCTGGTGCCGGCGGCGATCCTGCTGAGCGCGAACGCAACCACCGCGAGCGCAACCAGGTGACCGGTCAGATGCCACGCGCTCGCCCCATAGCGGTGTCGTTGACGGGCGAGCCAGGATCCGCTCCTCATGTCGCCTCGAATCTGAGCTCGCGAACCCACTTGGTGTTGTAGAGGCCCGGTACACCGGACAGGATCACCCGGGCCGGGTATCCGTGGTCGGCAGACAGCTCCGCGCCGTTGACCCGCAACGCGAGCAGCGCGCGCGGGTTGCTCCATTGCGCGTAGCCGATGCTCGCGTGGGCATTCGGACCTCCATTCTCCAGCGACGCCGCGTGCAGGAGTGCGCCGGCGGGCACGCCGGCCAGCCTCGCCAGATCGAGCAGCCGCACCCCGGTCCAATGCTGCGTCGTCGACCACCCCTCGGTGCAGCTGATCGTCAGCGTCTCCGTGCCCTGGTCCATCTCGAGCAGCTGAGCACGGGTGAACGCGAGCCTCCTCGGCCCGGTGACCGAGAGCCTCCATTCGGGGGCGGCGATCGCAGTGCTGACGCCGGCCGCAGCCGCGGTGTGGTTCACCTGAAACGCGTTGGGTCCGGTTCCGAACACCCGCCCCCGCGGGGCGAGCAGCGCCAGGCGACGCAGCGGGCCGCCGATCGACTGTCCGGACTGCACGACGAGGACCGTCAGCGACGCCCCACCGATCATCGCCAGCAGCCCGCGGCGGCTGAGCGTGGCCGCCGCGGGGGCCTCCGGGACCAGTGAGCCGGCGCCGGCCGGCTCGGGAGCGGTCTGCTCGAGTGAGTCCCGCAGCGGCGCGAGTACTCCGCGCGCGCGATAGGCCCGGCGCACCACCGGCAGCTTCACGCAGGCGTGCAGCACGAACATCGCGCCGAACACCCACGCGCCGTAGTAATGCACGGGGTAGAAGTCGACCTTCAGCGGAAAGTAGTCCTGCACCCAGAGCGTGCCGGTGACGATCTCGACCAGCAGGCTCCCCACGAGCAGCAGCATCGAGCCCCGCTCGAGCACGCCGGCCAGGTTGCGCACCGGAGGCCACGCGAACAGCCGGGGGATCACCGACCACAGCTTGGCCGCGACCAGGGGAATCGCCATCAGCCCCACGGTGACGTGGATCCCCTGGGTCACCGCGTAGTCCCAGGACGGCCACGACTGCGGCAACTGGAGCAGCACCGGCACGTCGTAGGCGGGGTTCACGGTTGCGTTTCCCGGGAGCTGGGGTCGATAGGCCCAGTGGGAGATGAACCCGGTGAGCGCGATCACCGACATGGTCGGCAGCAACAGCGAGCCGAGCAGCGAGGTCAACCAGGGACCGCGCAGGGGACTACGCCAGAAGTCGGGCCGGAACGGTCCGCCCGACGGATGCGGGCCGGGTGCCATACCCCATCCAACGTCGGTCGGCAGCTTCTCCTTGCAGCCGCGAGCGGCGGTCCCGGACGACCGCGGCGCAATTCTCGCATTCGAGCAAAAGATCTTCGGGGCGCTCCCCGTTCAGTACGTAGCAAACGCAAGAAAACCGGGGGCTCACCCTTCGTGCTACGCATCGCAATCGTTGGAATAGGACCGTGGGGCATCTGCGCGCTGGAGCGCGTGGTCACCACTGCTCGTAAGGAGCTCCGGCCGGGAGCTGACGTCGCCGTGCACGTGATCGAGCCGGGGACCCCGGGCTCCGGCGTCTACGACGTCAACCAGCCCGACTACCTGCTGCTCAACAACGCGTGCGGGGAGCTCTCGCTCTATCCGTTCGCCACCGAGGCCGACCAGCCGTGCTACGGAGTCGGGCTCTACGACTGGGCGGTCGCGCGCGGCTACCGGTGGGTCGGCGACCGGTGCGTGATCGATCGGACCGGAGCCCCGATCGAACCCCACCACTTCCTCCCGCGGAGGCTGATGGGCGAGTACCTGCAGTGGTTCTATCGAGCGCTGGTGGCGGGCGCGCCCGCAGGCCTTCACATCGTTCACCACCCGACCGCGGCAGTCGACCTGGTGGCGCGGCGAGACGGAAGCGAGGAGGTCCACCTGGCCCATGGCGGAACGATCGTCGTCGACAACGTGATCGTCACCTCCGGTCACACCGCCAACCAGCAGCCCCAGGACCGCGATCGCGCACGGGTGCTCGAGCCCTATCCCGTCGGCTCCTACGCGGACACGATCCCGACCGAGGCGACCGTCGCAGTGGCCGGCATGGGCCTGGTGGCGATCGACGTGGTGACCGCTCTCACCGTCGGCAGAGGTGGCACGTTCGTCGATCACGGCAACGGGCTCCGCTACCGGCCCAGCGGCCGCGAGCCGAAGCTGCAGCTGTTCTGCCGCAGCGGTCTGCCCTTCACCTCCAAGTCGGTCACCGGCCGGGATCGCAGCGACGTGTACAAGCCGCTGATCTGCACCGATGAGCGACTCGATCGGCTGAGCGGACGCTGGCATGGTCGCCGCCGGCTCGTCGACGTGCGAGGTGAGCTGCTCCCGCTGCTGTACGCGGAGATGAACGCTCGCTACTACGCCCAGATGGCCTTCCAGGAGGCCGGGACGGCCGCCGCCGGTGCGGCGGTGCGAGAGCGGCTGGCCGCCGCGTGGGCCGCGGACCGCTTCGAGGAGGAGCTCTCGCGTCTGTCCTCGCGCCACGGCAGCTTCGACGCCGAGGGCCTGTTCCTCGGGCGCCAGCCCAAGTACGGGTGCGGCGAGGACTACCAGCAGTTCGTGTACCAGTCGCTCGCCGACGACCTGCGCGAGGCGGAGGTTCCGGGTGGCGCCAGCCCGGTGAAGTCAGCCGCCGACGTGTTCCGGATCTTCCGGGACCGGATGCGGACGGTGGTCGAGCAGGGCGGCCTCTCGCTCGACTCCTACCTCGACTTCAACGCGGACCTCTGCAGCCGGATCCACCGGCTCGTCGCCGGCCCGCCCGCGCTGCGCTCCCGGCAGATGCTCGCGCTGATGGACGCCGGAGTGGTCCGGATGCCATATGGGCCCGCTCCGGCCCGCGGTGCCGCGCCTCCCGAGGCCGGCGGCGCCACCTCCCGGAGCCGCATCTCCTCGACCGCGCTCGCGCGGCCTCACCTCGAGGATGTCGACATCATGGTCCGCGGCCATCTGGAGGATCCGCGGATCGCGGGCTCCGCCTCGCCACTGCTGACCCGGCTCTACGACCGCGGCCGCGTGAGCCAGTTCCGCTACGGCGAGGTCACCGTCGGCAGCGTCGACCTGACCCCGGACTCGCATCCGATCGACATCGAGGGACGCGAGCAGCCGCGCATCTCGATGTTCGGCGTGATGACCGAGGGGGTCCGTCACTTCACCCATTACATCCCGTCGCCTCGCAGCCGCATCCGGGCGTTCGAGGACGTCGGCGCGTGCGTCGAGGAGATCCTGGCGGGCGTGAGCGCGGGGGAGCGGGTCGCGGCCTGAGCTCGGCGCCCGCGCCTGTCGTCCGAGGGGGCGTGGCGGCGAGGTGATTTGCAGGATTTTCCCCCGGAGCGGGTGAAGATCCAGCCAGCTGCTCCGCCGGGCCCCGCGCCGTGTCGTCCCTCGTCGCCGCTCAGCCGGCGGCGACCGCGAGCGCCTGATCGAGGTCCTCGATCAGGTCGTCGGGGTGCTCGAGGCCGACCGACAGGCGCACCATGTCGGGGGTGATGCCGGCCTGGATGAGCTCCTCGGGGCGCAGCTGGCGGTGCGTCGTCGAGGCGGGGTGAGTGATCAGCGACTTCGCGTCGCCCATGTTGAGCAGGCGCTTGAACAGCTTGACCTGATTGAAGACCGCGATGCCGGCCTCGTAGCCGCCGTTGACCGTGAAGGTCATGATCGACGGTACGCGGTCGCCGAGATAGCGTTGCGCGAGCGCGTGGTACGGGTTGTCCGGCAGCCCCAGGAAGCTGACCGAGCGCACGCGGGAATCCTGGGTGAGGAAGTCAGCCACAGCCCGCGCGTTGGCTTCGTGGCGGGGCAGCCGGACGGGCAGCGTCTCCAGCCCCTGGAGATGCAGGAACGCGTTGAACGGTGACAGCGTCGCGCCGGTGTTACGCAGCCCGACGGTGCGGCAGCGGGTGATGTACGCGGCGTCGGGAAAGTCAGTGGCGTAGCGGACGCCGTGGAAGGACGGCTCCGGCTCGGTCAGGCAGGTGAAGCGATCCGGCCAGTCCGTCCAGGGGAACGACCCGCCGTCGATGATGATCCCGCCGAGCGTCGTCCCGTGGCCGCCGATGAACTTCGTCAGCGAGTGGATGACCACGTCGGCTCCGTGCTGCAGCGGCTTGAGCAGCAGTGGCGTGGCAACGGTGTTGTCGGCGATCACCGGGACGCCGCGCGCGTGAGCCACCTCGGCCACCGCGGCGAGGTCGATGACGTTGCCCGCCGGGTTGCCGACGGTCTCACAGAAGACGGCTCGCGTCCGTTCGTCGATCAGTGACCCGATCGACTCGGGCTGCTCGTCCGGGGCGAAGCGCACCTCGACGCCCAGCCTCGGCAGCACGTGGGCGAAGTATGTGTAAGTGGCACCGTACAACTGCGGGACCGAGACGAAGTTGTCCCCGGCGGCGACGAGATTGAGGACCGACATGCTGACCGCGGCCGAGCCAGAGCTGACCGCCAGCGCCGCGGCTCCGCCCTCGAGCGCGTTGATGCGCTTCTCGAGGACGTCGACCGTCGGGTTGTTGATGCGGTTGTAGTGAAACCCGGGGGTCTCCAGGTCCATGATGGCGCCGGCCTGCTCGGCGTCCTGGAACTCGTGGGCGACGGTCTGGTAGATGGGTACCGCCACCGCGCGGGTGGAGTCCGGCTCGTAGGCCCCGTGGATGACCAGCGTCTCGTCGCGCACGACGCGCTCAGACTACAGCGTGCGAGCCCGCCCGCGCGTATCGGATCCAGTTCGTGTACAGGGCGGTTGACGACGCGGCCCAGGTGTTCTGAACCCCGGCGGCAACCTCGTGATAGGGGAACTCGGCCCAGAGCTCACGCGGATCGCCTCCCGTGCGGCTGGCGCGGGCAGCGAACCGGTCGAGCCGGTGCACGGCCAGGGTGGACAGGTAGCCCTCAGGCAGGGACGGGTAGGGGAGGGTGCCGCGGCCGAACAGGAAACGGCGAACGTCACGCCGATACTCCCGCAGCAGGCTGAGCGTGCTGTATTCGGGATGGCCCTGACACAGAACGAACAGCGAGTTGCCGCACTCGCGCGCCGCCACCGCCCAGCCTGCCGGTGAATGGGCGCCGCCGACGACGACGCGGTAGCCGGCGTCGAGCAGCAGATCCTCCGGAACCTCGTTGAGGCGGGAGTGGGGCATTGCCACCTCGTGCGGGAGGCCGAGCGCGAGCGGGTCGTCGGGGTCGATCACCACGCCGCGGAACACGCCGCTGCACTTACGAGGCCGTTGCACCCGGTCGATTCCGTCGAAGAGCAGGATGCTGGCATGGGAGGCGAGGCACGAGAGGAGCACGGTCGGAACCGCTGCGGCTGCCCACTCCAGCAGGTGGGCGAGATACGGCCAGTACGGCTCGTACACCATCTCCGGCTGGGTCGGCTCGGTCCCGGTCACGATCAGCGCGTCCGGAGGGTGGGTCCACAGGTCATCCAGCCCGCGGTAACGGGACTCGATCACGGAGGCGATCTCACGTGAGCGTGGGATGTCGGTGATCGTGTAGAGCTCGAGTGCGATCTCGCCACCCTCCGTTGCTCCCGTCGCGCGGCGGAACTGATCCTCAGTGTCAACGAACGCCGAGTCCGGCATGTTGTTGACAAGCGCGACAGTGACCGGGCGGTCGTCGGTGCACGGTGCGTCGTCTAGGAGTGCCATCTACGAATCCAACGGGCCGGCCGCGCGATTTCTTGCACATTCCCACGCGAACGGGCCTGATCGGTCATCGACGCCCGGGTGCCGGACGCGCCGGCCCAGCTCACGCCGAGAAAGCGCGCGGCCGGGTCAGCGGCGCGGCGTCAAGCTTGCGCAGTTCGCGCTGCAGCGTGCGGCGTCCGCGATGGTGCAGTCCATGCACTGAGCTCTCGGTGCGGCCCGTGCGCCTGGCGATCTCGCCCGGCTTGTATCCCATGACATGGCGCAGGACGACGATCTCCCGCTGATCCTGAGGAAGGCTGGCCAGTGCGTCGCGGACCGCGCCGCGCTGGTCGAGGTCGGCGACCGAGCCCGCATCCGGATCGAGCACCGACTCGACAGGTGTCAGGCGGTTGGCGCGAAGATGATCGATCGCGAGGTTGCGGGAGAGCCGGAGCAGCCACGCCATGAAGGGGACGCCGCGCTCGTCGTATTTGCCGATCGCGGTGATCAGCTTGGCGAACACGTGCTGGGTGACGTCCTCGGCCTCGTGGTCGTCGCCGACGATGGAGCGCACGAACCCGTAGACATTGTGTGCATATGTGACATACAGGAAGCGCACCGCCTCGCGGTCGCCCTCCTTGGCGCGGGCGACCGCCAGTCGCGTCAGGCGCTGGGTTTCCGGCGAGTCGTCAATCGTGGTTCTGCTCCGAAACCCGATGGTCTCGGTGCCACCGGTCAGAGAATCGATGATCACGTCTGCCCCTTCTTTGAGTACGGATGCCCCCCGACACGCAAGAACTTCGGTGCGCTTGCGTTCGTCGTGTGGGAGTGTCTGCCCGCCCCGGCTCGCGGTCAATGACCGCTTCGCCCCATTGCCCCGTTCAGGGATTGAACGCCCGGCACCCCGTTCGCGCGGCCGCGTAAGAAACGGGCGCCTCGAGGCGTTGATTGACGTGGTTGCCACCGTCAACGAATGTGAGACCGGCGATGGGCGCGCGGGCAGAGCTGGACGCCAGACAGCTCCCCGCTGAGCATCGATGGAGCGCATCGGCCAGGTTCGCGCTGTCCGCGGGGGTCGGTGCGCTCGTACTGCTCCCACTGCTCGCCAGAGCGCCGGCGCTGCGCGCTCCGACGCTTGCCGCGACGCTGGGAACGGCGATGACGTGCGGCGCGCTCGCCGCGGCCTGGCTCATGCACTCGCGTTTTGTGGACTCACGGCGACGACGGGACCTGCTGGCGATGGCGGCGGTCGGGACGCTCGGCCTGGTCAACCTGACCGACACCGTCCTGCCCGCCCTGGTCACAGTTCGCTCCGGTGCCTCGGTGGTGGCCGTGCAGCTCTCGGGCCAGCTGATCCTGGGCGGGCTGTTCGCCCTCGCAGCGTTCACCTCCGGCAGCCGGTTGGTCGCACGGCCGCGCCGGCTCGTGGTGGTGGCGATTGCGGCATCGGTCGCCGCGGCCGTGGCGGCCGCCCTGGCCGGGCTGCTGCTCGGCCCGTTGCTCCTCGGTCACGGTGGTGCGGCATTGCCGAGCCTGCGAGGCCACCTGGCCGCTTCCGCGCTGTGCATCCTTGCCAGCGCGCTGCTCGGCTCCTCCGCGGTGCGCCTGGCGTCTCGCGACGACCAGGGCGTTCCGGACGCGCCGGCCGGCGTCCTGGCGACCGCGGCGGTGCTGCTCGCAGCGGCCGGCCTGTACGAGCTCGTCGGAGGCCTGGCGGCCACCGGCACCGTCGATCCAACGCAGCTTCCGAGCGTCTGTGCCTTCGCCCTCGTGCTCCTCGCCGCGACCCGTCACGAGCCTCTGGCGCGGGTGCGGGTGGCCGAGGCCGCCGCGCTGGCGGAGCGCCGCCGTGTGGCGCGTGACCTGCACGATGGCCTGGCGCAGGACCTGGCGTTCATCGCCGCTCACGGCCCGGCGCTGTCCGAGGAGCTGGGGGATGACCACCCGCTGGTGATAGCCGCGCGCAGGGCGCTCGCCGTCTCTCGCAGCACGATCGCCGATCTGTGCGACCCGGCCGACGTGACGACGGTCCAGGCGCTGGAGGCCGTCGCCCAGGAGCTGCGTGAGCAGTTCGACGTTGCGATCGCGGTCAACGTGGCCGCAGAGGTCGACCTCGAGCCCCGCGCCCGGGAGCACGTCGCCCGGATCAGCCGGGAGGCGATCGCCAACGCGGTCCGCCACGGTGGCGCGCGCAACGTGTCGGTCTCGCTCACCCGCCTGGAGCGCGCGATCGTGCTCCGGGTGGTCGACGACGGCTGCGGCCTGGACGACGCCGCGACCGGCAGTGCGACTCCAGAGGGATTCGGCCTCGACAGCATGCGAGAGCGCGCCGCGGCGCTCGGCGGGTACCTGAGCGTGCATCAGCCCCGCTACGGGGGGACCGAGCTCGAGGTCGTGTTCCGGTGACCGGCCGGCCGACGCTGATGGTGGTCGACAACGAGGCGACGCGCGCCGGGATCCGCCTGGCACTGGCCGACGAGGCGATCGTCTGTGCGGAGGCCTCCGACGCCGAGACGGCGATCCGCGCCGCCATGCGCACGCAGCCGGATCTCTGCCTGGTCGGCTCCGAGATCCCGGGCGGTGGCATCGCCGCCGTCCGCGGCATCTGCCGCGCGGCGCCGCGCTGCGCGGCCGTCGTGCTCGCACCTCATCACGACGTCGACGAGCTGATCGACGCGGTCCGCGCGGGGGCTGTCGGTTACGTCCCGGGGACGCGCGTCGCCGACCGCCTGCAGCGCATCGTCCGGGCCGTTGCCGCCAACGAGGCCGTCGTCCCGAGGTCGATGGTGCTTGAACTGCTTCTGGAGATGCGCAACGTCGGCTCGGCGGGAGGGCTGTCCAGTCGCGAGTCCCAGGTGCTCGGGATGCTCCGAAGAGGACACTCGACGGCCGAGATCGCGGCTCGGATCGAGATCGCCCCGGTCACCGTTCGCCGTCACATCTCAGAGCTGGTCCACAAGCTCGGTGTGGCCGACCGCTCCGAGCTCATCGCCGCCGCCGGGATCAGCGGCCCTCAGCTGAGCCCGCGCCGGACCGCGTAGACCGCCGCCTGGACCCGGCCCGGCTGGCCAAGCTTGGCCAGAACCCTGGAGACATGGTTCTTGGCCGTCCGGGGACTGATGCCGAGCGCTTCAGCGATCTCGGCGTTCTCCAGCCCGCGGGCGATCAGTCGCAGCACATCGACCTCCCGGGCTGAGAGATCATCGATCCGGCTGCGCTCCGGCTCGTCGGCGACCGCGTCGCGTCGCACTCGCCCGAGGACGACTTCCGATGCCCGTGGGGAGAGCCACGCGGCGCCGTGTGCGGCGGCCCGTATCGCGAGAGCCACATCGTCGATCGGGGTGTCCTTGGCCAGGAAGCCGCATGCGCCGGCGGCCAGGATCTCGTCGACCTCATCGTCGTTGGAGACGACGGTCAGCGCGACGACCCGCACCGACGGCTGTCGGCCCAGGATCAGACGCGTCGCCGCCGGGCCGTCGAGGTCCGGCATCTGCACGTCCATCAGGATGACCTCGGGCCGAAGCTCGGCGGCGAGCCGGACGCCCATCCGGCCCCCCGACGCCTGCGCGACGACCTCGATGTCCTGCCGGGCGCCCAGCAGGGAGGCCAGCCCGGCACGGAACAGGTCGTGGTCGTCGACGACGAGCACGCGGATGATCCCAGTGGGCCGCGGCTGCTCGGTCATGGCCGGTCGATCAGCTGAACGTCAGCCGGGAGTGCGGCCCCAGCCTCAGCTGAACGCCGCGGGGAAGCTGGAAGGTCCGCTCCACCCGGGCGCCCTCGCCGATGATGCTCCCCGTGATCCGATGGCCGGGGTGGCGGACCTGCGCACCGGTCATCACGATCGTGTCATCGAGTTCGGCGCCGCTGAGCACGGTGCGAGGGCCGATGGCGGTGAACGGGCCGATGTAGCAGTCCTCAAGGACCGCGTGGTCGGCGATCGCGACGGGGCCGTGGATCACGCAGCCGGATGCCACCACGCCGTGACCGACGCTGATCCGTCCGCGCAGCTCGTTGCCCGCCGCAAACTCCGCGGGAACAGCGTCGTCGGGCAGCCGGTCGAGCACACGGCGGTTGCCGGCGAGCAGCGCGGCGGTCGAGTTCTCGTACGACCATCCGCCGACTCCCTCGCAGACGGCGAGCCGCAGGTCGCCGTGCAGCAGCACATCGGTGAGGTCCACCCGCTCGCCGTCGGGCTCCAGCAGCGCCGCGATGATCGAGCGGGTGCGCGGACCGAGCACGAGTGCCGAGTCGCTCAGGCGGCGCCCATGATCGCGGTCGGTCCGGCCGTCGTCCGGATCGGGCGCGCTCAGCACGAGATCGACGTCGCCGCTGCGGTAGCGCTCGCACATCGTGCCCAGCAGGCCGGGGCAGAGGCCGTCGCCAGGCTGGAGCACGACCGGCTCGACGCGGAGCGCAGCCTCGAGCTCGGCGAGAACCTGTCGCTGCGGCGCGGCGCTCGGCGCCTCGATGAACTCGACCGACGGGCCACCCACATCGCCGGCGGCGAGCGCCTGTTCAAGCGCGGCGCACTCCTCGTACGGGGCGACGACTCGTGCGCGGCTCACGCCGCCCGAGGCGAGGTCGCCCATGACGTGCGAGATGAGCGGGACGTTGCCGATCGGCAGCGTGTATCGCGACGGGCTGATCCCGTCGGCGACGTCATCGATCGTGCGGTAGGTCGCGTCGACGATGGCGAGGCTCATCGGCTCACCTCGCGCAGGCTACCGCTCGGGCGCGCGGAGCGCCCGAGCCAGCGCGGCCCGCGTCGACGGGATCTCAAGCTTGGCATAGAGGTTGCGCAGGTGAAACTCGATCGTCTTGGGAGTGACGAACAGGGTTTCCGCGATCTGTCTGGTCGTCATTCCGTGGGCGGCGAGCCCGGCGACCCTGGCCTCGCTCGGGGTGAGCCGGTCCAGACGCTCGTCTCCCACCCCCTTCGGTCTGTCGGCGAGCGAGGCGAGACGGGCTCGCTGGGCCGGCGCCAGCGAGGCGCGCACCGCCAGGCGCACGATCGGCTGCGCAAAGGCCGGCTGCGGGTCGGCGAGGAGGACGTCTGCCTCCACCAGCGCGTCGAACGCCTCGAGCGCCGCGTCGTCCGACAGGCCGGCGCTCGGCGCTATCTGCTCGAGGGGGACAGCTCGGTCCGCGGCCGCCAGGGCGCCGGCGAGCGCCCGCGCCGGCGGCCGCAGCCGTGAGAGCCGCTGCCCGACCAGCGCGACGACCTCTTCGGGCACGATCGCGCCGAGGCGGTCGGCCTCGGTCTCCGATCCGGACAGCCCGAGCGACGCGAGGCCGACGACGAGCGCGCGGAGCAGTGCCGCGTTGCCACCGCAGGTTGCCACGCACGCCCGTGCGAACCGCGCCGAGGCGCCCGGTAGAAGCGAGCCGACGAGGGCGGCGGCTGCGCGCCCGCCCAGCGGCTCGGGGACGACGACTCGCGCGGCGCGTGAGATCGCGGCGAGCGCGGTCGGTGCGCACGGCTCGACATCGACACGGCATCCGGCGATCACCGTCACCGGCGTGTGGCCGAGCCGGTCGGCGACATAGGCGAGCAGCCCGAGCGTCGGGCCGTCGACGTCGTGCAGGTCGTCGACGATGATCGCAAGTCCCGGTGGGCCTTCCGGTGATCCGCTCTCAGACGGCGAGGGCTCCAGCGCGAGCCGGCGGGCCATCGCCCACATCCCCCTGATGACCGCGTAGCCGCCGTCCTGCAATGGGACGGACGGTCCGGGCGAGTCGAGCAGCCCGACGGCGGCGTGTGCCGGACCGTGCGTCAGCTCGGCACGGAGCGCAGGCGACGATGCGGCCGCCCAGAGCGGCTCGAAGAGCTCGGTGGCGACGGAGAACGCCAGTGCGCGCTCGGCTGGGCGACCGCTCGCCACCGCGACATGCATGCCGCGGTCGTTCGCGCGGCGGGCCGCCTGTCTGAGCCGGTGGGAGACGCCCCGGCCCGAGGGCGCGGACAGGAGCACCGTGCGGCCGTGGCCGGCCTGACACGACGACAACGCATGTTCGATCGCCAAGCCGGAGTCCTCGGGCACCCTGGGGCCAAGCTTACCAGGGGGTCTGAGATGGATCCAAGAGCCGCACGCGGCAAAGAGACCGGCGTCCAGCGGGACTTTTTCAACCACGGAGCGGTGTTTCGCGTCCTAAACATAATTTCATTTGTCTAGGGGGACCCCGAGTATCAGGATTGCTCAGACTTGTGTAAGTTTCAGAAGCGTCCAGACACCGAGTGCATGGACGCAGGCACGAAGCCTCGACGAAAGAAGAAGGGGGTGTGGCACCGTCATCACCGCGCGGCCGGTGCGGCGACGAGTGCCCGGGGATGTCTTCAGAACGAGCGCCACGGAATGACTTCGTCTCGCCGAAGAACGCGACCTCGACCGGGTTCGCCGCGAAAGCGTCGACGAAGCTCGGCGAGCACGATCCGCAGTTGGCCGGCGCGGTGCGCCGCGCACAGGAGGGCGACGATGCGGCGATCCGCTACCTCTACGTCGCATTCAAGGACAACGTGTACGGCTATGTGCTCAGCATCGTCCGCGAGGAACACGACGCGGAGGACGTCACGCAGCATGTCTTCCTGAAATTGATCGGCGTGATCCACAAGTACGAGCCGCGTGAAGCGGCGTTCGCGTCATGGCTGCTGCGCGTCGCGCGCAATGCCGCGCTCGATCATCTGCGTCAGCGCCGGCTTGTGCCCTGCGAGGAGGTCTACGCACCCGGCGACGTCGGTGACGACGTCGGCCGTGAGCGACGCTGGGGGCTCGAGCAGGCTCTGGCGGAGCTGCCCAAGGAGCAGCGCAACGTCGTGGTGCTGCGTCACCTGGTGGGGCTCAGCCCCGGCGAGATCGCTGAGCGGATGGGGCGCAGCGAGGCCGCGGTGCACGGTCTCCATCATCGAGCTCGGCACGCGATCCGGCGCGAGCTCATCGACGCCGACTGCGCCCCGACCGTCCGCGCCCGCCGGCCGGAGCGGTCTCGGGGGCGGGTCACTCCGGGGTGAGGCTCAGGAGAGCGAGATCTCGACTCCCTCGCCCACGTGCAGGCGCATCGCCCGCGGCAGTCTGAAGTCGCGGAAGATGTTGGAGTCACATCCGATGGTGCTCCCCTCGATGCGCCCGCCCACGTGCGAGAGCCGGGCCCCGGGGCCGATGATCGAGCCGAGGATCTCGCAGTTCTCGATCACCGCACCGGCGCCGACGGTCGTGTAGGGCCCGATGTAGGCGTCGGCGATCCTCGCGTCCGGGCCGATCAGCGACGGGCCGAGGATCACGCTCGCGCTGACCTCCGCGGTCGGGTGGATGACCACGCGGCCGTCGATCCGGTTGGCGCCGGAGGCGGCATGGTGATGCACGCTACGGGCCTGGCGGTCGAGGATGCTGCGGTTGAGCTCGAGCAGCGCGGAGGGATCAGACGAGCATTCATGCCAGCCGCTGACGAGCCCGGCCGCGACGGTCAGCCCCTCGCCGGCGAGGTCGTCCGCGATCGCGATGAGATCCTGCTCGGGCTCCGTGCCGGCCGCGGTCTCCTCGTCCCGGCTGCGGCAGGCGGACGTCTGTGCCGCGCGGCTGAAACCCCCTGGCCCGAAGACGGCGACTCCGGCGAGCGACAGCCTGCCCGCCGGGCTGCCCAGGGTGCTCACCCCCAGCAGTCGCTCGGTCCGCGCCGACAACGGGCCCGATCCCTCATGGCCGTGATGCAGGAGCAGGCGCAGGTCCTCGTTCTGCCGGCCGGCACCCACCACCAGGGGCTCACACGACTGGCCGAGCATCCCGGTCGCCAGGTGCAGGATGACCGCGTCGTCGCCGACGAATCCGCGTGCCGCTTCGACCGCCCCCGCCAGCCGCTGTGCGGCGGCGAGCTCGAGGAAGCTGACGTCGAGCGCGCCGGCGGGATCCGAGGCGATGCTCGCCCGCAGGGCCTCAAGCTGGTCGGCGTCCGCCACGACGGCAAGGGAATCGACCCCCGCGGTGGCGAGATCCTCCAGGATCAGACCGGCGAGCGGGCGGTTGGCGACCTGGTGCAGTCCCGAGCACTCGCCACACCACTCCTCATCCGAGCCCGGTACGTAAACCAGTCCCTTGATCGTCATTCGAGATACAAACGGCCGTGGTGGCGCCAAGCTCGCACGGGCCGCGGTCTTTTTTCCGGCGTGGGGCGTGTCAGGATGAATCGATGCGCTCCACGAGTCGCCCCATCCGCTACGGCGCCCCGATCGTGACCGTCATCGCCGGGGTCCTGTTCGCCGCGCTGGACACCAACAGCCTCGGGAACACGGTGTCGCTCGTGTTGATCGCCGGCGGGCTCATCTGGTTCATGACCATGCTCGGCCGAGAGATGGGGATGACAGCCAACACCGGGCGAGCGCCGCGGGTGCCCAGGGTCCCACCCGACGAGGACGAGCGCGGCGAGGACCGCGACCGCTGACCGCTACTCGTCGACTTCGCCGTCGAAGTATCCGGCGTTCTCTGCGGGCCGGCGGAACAGCATGTTGTCGGCGCCCCCCGGCACCCAGATGCCGATCTTGTCGCTGTCGGCGTAGACGCAGACGGCCGGCTCTCGTGCCTCGGAGAACATGACGAAGCGGGCGGGCCGGCCCGCTCCCGCGGGCGTGGTCACCTTGTGGCCGCCGTCCGGTCCGCTCGGGAAGCACGCCATCTGGCCGGTGGCAAGCAGTTCTTCGCCCTCCGGCGTGCGCAGCTCGAGCTCCCCCTCGAGCAGCAGGAGCCATTCCTCGACGTACTCGTAGTGGTACGGGCACAGCGACTCGCCCGGCGGCAGTACGAACACGCGGACGTTGAGCTCCCGCCCTCCAGCGGCCCTGCCGAGCCCGGCGCCATCGTGGTAGACCTCCGCGCCGCGGTATCCGGGCGGGTCGGTCTCGTCGAACGCGCCATCTCCGAACATGCTCGGACGAACGGCCATGACGGGAAGTCTCGCGCCGGGAGCGGACAGACCCGGTAGCCTTGTGAATCAGGATTCACAGCTGAGCGACGAGGAAGAGGGTCTCTTGGATCTCAACGACACCCCGGAGCAGGCGGAGTTTCGCGCGCGTGCGCGCGCGTGGCTTGCCGAGCACCGACACGAGGCGCCGCCGCGCCACGGCTCCCACGAGGACACCGCCTACATCGACTCCCGGCGTGCCTGGCAGCGCCGGCTCGCCGAGGCCGGGCTGGCCGGGGTCACCTGGCCCACGGACTTCGGCGGGCAGGGGCTGGGGCCGATCGAGCAGGTGACGGCCAACCAGGAGATCTCCCGTGCCGAGGTCCCCGGCATCCTCGACGTGATCGGCGTCGGCATGCTCGGCCCCTGTCTGATCGCACACGGCTCCGAGGAGCAGAAGGCGCGTCATCTGGGGCCGCTGCTGCACGCCGACGAGGTGTGGTGTCAGCTGTTCTCCGAGCCGGCCGCCGGCTCGGACCTCGCGGGCATCCACACCCGGGCCCGGCAGGACGAGGACGGCCGCTGGTCGCTCACCGGTCAGAAGGTGTGGACGACCAACGCCCAGTTCGCCGCGTACGGATTGCTGCTGGCCCGTACCGACCCCGACGTGCCCAAGCACAAGGGGCTGACCATGTTCATCGTGCCGATGGACGCGCCGGGCGTCAGCGTGCGCCCGTTGCGCCAGATCTCCGGCGAGGCGGAGTTCAACGAGGTCTTCCTCGACGATGTCATGCTCGAGCCCGACGCGGTCGTCGGCGGCGTCGGCAACGGCTGGGGGACGGCGCTCACGGTGCTCATGTTCGAGCGCCTGACCATCGGCTTCGGTTCTGAGGCCTTCGGCTCACCCGCCTCGCTGGCGGCCCTGATCGCCGGCGACGCCGCCGCATCCGCCGATCCGGAGGTCCGGCACCGTCTCGGTCAGGTGATCACCGATTTCACCGCCGTGCGCTTCAACGGATACCGCGCGCTCACGCTGCTGGCGCGCGGCCAGATCCCCGGTCCGGAAGCGGGCTTGGCCAAGGTGACGATGGTCAACGCGGCGATCACCGCGACCGACCTCGGCGCTGACGTCGTCGGTCCCGACGGGCTCTCGGATGACAGCGAGTGGGCATACCTGATCTCCTTCCTGCCAGGCCTGAAGTCGGCCGGCGGCACCGAGGCGATCCTGCGCAACACGATCGGCGAGCGCGTCCTCGGCCTGCCCGCCGAGCCGCGGCTCGACAAGGGCGTGCCGTTCAGCGAGCTGCGCTCGCGTGAGAAGCAGGAGGTCGCCTGATGCCCGGCATCCGATCCTTCCCCGCGCTCGAGGCGGTCCGGCGATGAACCTCTCTCTCTCCGACGAGCAGATCCTGCTCCGTGAGGCAGCCCAGACCGCACTCTCGCGTCATCGAACGATCGAGGCCGCGCGGGCGGCGCTGGAGGATCCCGCGGCGCTCCCCGACCTGTGGCCGACGGCGGTCGAAGCCGGCTGGACCGGACTGCTCGTGTCCGAGGAGCGCGGCGGCGCGGAACTCGACGCGTTCGACGCGATGCTCGTCGCCGAGGAGTGCGGGCGGGTGCTCGCGCCCGTGCCGCTGCTCGGCGTGCTGCCCGCGACGGCGGTGCTCGATCGCGCCGGCCACGCCGGCGCCGAACGGGTCGCCTCCGGCGAGGTCCGAGCCGTCTACGTCCCCGCGCGCCCGCCCTGCTCGATGCAGCAGCGCTGGACGGTCGAGCCCGACCATGGCATGGCCCGGGCGGCGTTGCCCGCGGGGAGCATCTCCGGCGAGGAGGTCACTCTCCACGGCGCGGTCCCGTTCGTCCCCGACCTGCCAGGCGCTGATCTGCTCGTTCTGGCGGCGGCCGGCGAGGATGGCGAGCAGCTGATCGTGTTGCTCGATGTGAGCGCCGACGGCGTCGCGGTCGAGCCCGTGACGCGCTACGACGCGACCCGTCCGCTCGGCAACCTGCGCTTGAACGGCGCGCGCGGCGAACTGCTCGACGCGGGCGAGGACGCATTGGCCGACGCCTGGTACCTCGCGCAGGCGCTGATCGGCGCGGAGTCACTCGGTGCGGTCCAGACATGCCTGGAGCGAAGCGTCGAGTACGCCAAGGAGCGGTTCACGTTCGGGCGGGCGATCGGCTCCTATCAGTCGGTCAAGCACGAGCTCGTCGAGGTCCTGCGGCGGATGGAGAACGCCCGGGGTCTTGAGTACTACGCCGGCTGGGCGCGCGAGTCAGGACCGCAGGAGTGGCCGCTCGCCGCCTCGGCATTCCGATCGGCTGCGGGCGAGGCGCTGGACTTCGGGGCCCGCGCGATGATCAACGTCCACGGCGGCATCGGCGCGACCTGGGAGCACGACGCGCCGCTGTTCTTCCGGCGCGCCGAGCTTTCGCGGCGGCTGCTCGGCGGCACCCGCGACGCGACCGACCGAGTCGCAGAGCGCACGCTGGCCGAGGTGGCCTGAGAGGAGGGCCGGCGATGGCGATCATCGATGAGCATGCGCTCGACCCCGCGCGGGCCGTCCTGAACCAGCCGCCGCCGCTCGAGGACGTCGACGTCTTCGCGCTCGATCTCGCCCTCCGCGAGGGCCTCGAGCGCGAAGGCGGTGCCTGGGGCCTGCAGGACGCTCACGAGGCCGGGATCGTCGCCGGCAGCACCGAGGCACACGCGCACGGCCGCCGGGCCGAGCGCAACGAGCCCCGCTTGCTGACCCATGACCGCTTCGGCAACCGGATCGACGAAGTCGAGCTCGACCCGTCATGGCACTGGCTGCTGGGCGGCGCGGTCGCCCGGGGGATCCACTCACTGCCCTGGCGGGTGGGCGGGGAGCCGAGTCATCGTGCCGGGTCCCACGTGGTCCGCGCGGCGCTGTTCATGCTGTGGTCGGGGATCGACGCGGGGGTGATGTGCCCGGTGTCGATGACCTACGCGGCGGTCCCCGCGCTCCGCGACGGCGCGCCGGAGCTCGCCACACGGTGGGAGCCGGTGCTCACCGGGACCGACTATGCGAGCGTCGGCCTCGCCGGCATGGCGATGACCGAGCGTCAGGGCGGCTCGGACGTCCGGGCGAACATCACCCGCGCGGAGCCCGAGCTCGACGGCGAATGGACGCTGCACGGGCACAAGTGGTTCTGCTCCTATCCGCCGTGCCGCGTGTTCCTCACGCTCGCCCAGACGGAGGCGCATGCGGGCCGTCCGTCGTGCTTCCTGGTGGAGCGTGGGCCGGGCATGGAGTTCCAGCGGCTGAAGGACAAGCTCGGGACACGTTCGCTTCCCTCCTCGGAGGTCGAGTTCCGCGGCGCGCGGGCGTCACTTGTGGGCGAGCCCGGGCGCGGCGTGGCGGCGATCATCCGCATGGTCAACCACACGCGCCTGGATTGCCTGCTCGGCTCGACGCAGAGCCTCCGACGCGGCACGGTCGAGGCGATCCATCACGCCGTTCATCGCCGCGCATTCGGTGCGCCGCTCGTCGACCAGCCCGCGATGACGAACGTGCTCGCGGACCTCGCGCTCGAGTCCGAGGCGGCGACCGTCGCCGCGCTGCGGGTCGCGCGCAGCTACGACGATCCGGACCACGAGCCGTTCCGGCGGATGGCGACGGCGGTCATGAAGTACTGGGTGACCAAGCGCGCCCCCGCTCACGCCGCGGAGGCGCTGGAGTGCCTCGGCGGCAACGGCTACGTCGAGGACTCGGGAATGCCGCTGCTGCTGCGTGACTCGCCGTTGAACTCGATCTGGGAGGGATCGGGCAACGTCGCGGCGCTGGACGTGCTGCGCGCGATCGCCCGCGAGCCCGACGGGACCGAGGCGTTCCTCGCCGAGTGCGAGCGCGCGCACGGCGCCGAGCGCCGGCTCGACGCCCACCTCGACGCGCTGCGGGCGCGGCTCGATGCGCTTCAGAACGCCGCCGAGGAGGACGCCCAGTTCGCGGTGCGCGGCCTCGTCGAGGATCTCGCTCTCGCGTTGCAGGGCTCGCTGCTCGTGCGTCATGCGCCTGCCGCGGTCGCCGACGGGTTCTGCGCCGCGCGGCTGGAGGGCCGCGCCGGGCGGGTCTACGGCACGCTGCCGCCCGGCGTCGACGCGCGGGCGATCATCGCGCGCGCCTACCCGGTATGACCACGGCGGCAGCCGGTGGGACACGCGAGCGGCTGCTCGAGGCTGCACGCGAGCTGATCGAGCAGGACGGGTACTCCGCCGCGTCGGTGCTCCAGGTCGCCGAGCGGGCCGGGGTGGCGGCGGGCACGCTCTATCGGCACTTCGACTCCAAGGAGGAGTTGTTCGTCGAGGTGTTCCGAGCGGTGTGCGCCCGCGAGGAACGCGCGATGCTCGCCGCCGGGGCCGCGCTGCAGGCGAGCGGCTCGTGCGCCGCGATCACGGTCCTTGAGGAGGTGCTCGCGACGTTCGCCCGGCGCGCACTGCGCAACCCGCGCCTGGCCTGGGCATTGCTCGCTGAGCCCGTCGACCCGCGGGTCGATGCCGAGCGGCTCGCCTACCGCGCGCGCTACACCGCCTACGTCGCCGAGTCGCTGTGCCGCGCGATCGCCGAGGGGGAGATCCCCGAGCTCGACGTCGACTTCACCGCCGCCGCCGTCGTCGGCGGGTGCGGGGCGGCGCTCGTCGGCCCGCTCGCGCCCTCGAGCCGCACGCCCTCCCGAAAGGCGGTCGTCGCGTCTCTGCGCGCGTTCGTGCGCCGTGCCGTTGGCGCACGCACCGAGGAGTCGGCCGATGTCCGCTGAGGCGGTGCTGGTGCAGCGCGACGGGCCGGTGACGACCGTCATCCTCAACCGGCCGCGGCGGCGCAATGCGGTCGACGGCCCGACCGCCGCGGCGCTCGCAGACGCGTTCCGCGCGTTCGACGCGGATCTCGAGGCCTCGGTCGCCGTGTTGTGGGGAGCGGGCGGGACGTTCTGCGCGGGCGCGGACCTGCACGCAGTCGGTGGCCCGGATGGCAACCGGGTTGCTGGCGACGGCGACGGTCCGATGGGACCGACCAGGCTGCAGCTCTCCAAGCCGGTGATCGCGGCGATCAGCGGCCACGCCGTCGCCGGCGGGCTCGAGCTCGCGCTGTGGTGCGACCTGCGCATCGCCGACAGCGACGCGGTGCTCGGCGTCTTCTGCCGCCGCTTCGGCGTCCCGCTGATCGACGGCGGGACGGTGCGGCTGCCACGGCTGATCGGCCGCGGGCGGGCGCTCGACCTGATCCTCACCGGCCGCGCGGTCGGCGCGGAGGAGGCCGAACGCATCGGACTCGTCGAACGGGTGGTTCCCGCAGGGCAGGCACTGGACGCGGCCCGCGCCCTCGCCCATGAGCTGGCAGCGCTTCCGCAGGAGTGCATGCGCGAGGACCGGCTCTCGGTGTTCGAGCAGGAGGGATTGGACGAGCCTGCGGCGATCGCCGCCGAACTCGCTCACGGCCTGCGTTCGCTCGCCGGCGCGCCCGAGGGAGTGGCGCGCTTCCGCCGGGGCTCCGGCCGCCACGGATCGGCCGCCGACGGGGTTTCCGGTGGTCAGAGTCTGGACAGCTAACAGAACATGACGCTCCGACATAAGGTTCCTTTATGTGGCTTCGCCAAGTTGAGGGACCGGTGCGGAGATCCCCCGTCATCCACCGATGCGTCCAGCGCGGAGCGGACGCAGCGCTCACCTCCTCAAGGCGCCTGAGATGGGTGCCGAAAGGTGAGTAAGGCCGAGGACCGGCCAGCTTCCCGCCTCCACCCAGGACCCCCTTCCACATGAACATCCTTTTCGGCATCCTGCTGGCCCTCGCTTGCGCCCTCGCGACGAACGTCGGCTTCCTGTTCAAGCACCGCGGCGCCTGCCAGGCCCCGGCGGTCGACTACCTGCACCCGCTGCGCACCGCCAAGGCGCTGTTCTCGTGCAAGACGTTCGCGTTCGGCTTTGCGATCGCCACCGGTGCCTGGGGATTCCACGTCGCCGCGATGTCGATGGCACCGCTGACGATCGTGCAGTCGGTGCTCGCGGGAGGCGTCGTCCTGCTCGCGGTCATGGCCGAGCGGACGTTCGGCCTGGACATGTCTCGCCGCCAGTGGGCGGGGATCGTGCTCACCGCTCTCGGCCTGCTGATGCTCGGCTTCAGCCTGCCGTCGATCCACGGCGCGCACTCCCGCTTCTCCACGCTCGGCCTCGGGCTGTTCGAGGGAACCTTCATCATCGTTGCGCTGGCCCTCATGTGGAGCAAGCAGCTCGGCATCGGCGGCCGCCACCACGGATTCATGCTCGGCGCCTCCGCCGGCCTGATGTTCGCCGCCTCCGACGTCGCGATCAAGGCGGTCTCGGGTGAGATCGGCGCCCACGGACCGCTCGGTCTGTTCTCGCCGCCGCTCGCGATCGCCGTCTTCTGCTCCGTGGCCGCCTTCTACGCCTCCGCCAAGGGCCTGCAGGACGGCGACGCCGTCCCGGTGATCGCCGTCACCGGCACCGGCGCCAACGTCGGTGGGATCGTCGGGGGCATCATCGTGTTCGGCGACCCGCTCTCCGGTCACCCGCTGATGCTCGCAATCGAGCTGGCGGCCTTCACGCTCGTCCTCGTCGCCGCCTGGTTGACCCCCGGGCCGACGCGGGCCGCCGCGGCCGAGCCCACCGTCGCGGTCGGCCAGCCGGCCGTCGCTTTCTGAGCCGCCCGGCGGGCGCCGCCCTCCGCCGCGACGCCCGGCCGGGCTGTTGCCCGCAGGCCGCTGTCAGACTGCGCGCATGCGCGCATCACCCCTGATCGGCCTCGACGAGCTCGGCGCGGCGCTCGCCGACCCCGATCCCGCCCGTCGGCCCGCCGTGCTCGACGTGCGCTGGGACCTCGCGCAGGGGCCGCGACCGGATCTCTACCGCACCGCTCACATCCCCGGCGCGATCTTCGTCGATCTCGACACCGCGCTCGCCGCCCCGGCCGGCGACGGGCGCCGCGGACGTCATCCGCTCCCCGGCGCCGAGACGTTCGTCGCGGCGATGCGGCAGGCCGGCGTCGACTCGGCCCGGCCGGTCGTGGTCTACGACGACGCGGGCGGCACGATCGCGGCCCGCGCCTGGTGGCTGCTGCGCCACTACGGCCATGACGACGTGGCGGTGCTCGACGGCGGGTTGCCGGCCTGGCTGCGCGCCGGAGGACCGACCGAGACGGGCATGAATACCGCCGCACCGGGGGACTTCAGCGGCGCGCCCGGCCGGATGGGAACGCTCGACGCCGAGCAGGCGGCTGCGCTGGCGGGCGACCCGGCCGGCGTGCTGCTCGATGCCCGCCAGTCGGAGCGCTACCGGGGCGAGAGCGAGCCGGTCGACCCGCGGGCCGGTCACATTCCCGGTGCGCTGCACCGCTCCACGCGCGAGAACGTCGACGCCGGCGGCGCGTTCCTCGACCCTCCCACTCTGATGCGGACCTTCGCGGCACTCGGCGTCACGCCCCGCGTGCGCGTCGGGGCGTACTGCGGCTCGGGCGTGACCGCGGCGCACGAGGTGCTGGCACTGGAGCTCGCCGGCGTCAGCGCCGCGCTCTACCCGGGGTCCTGGAGCGAGTGGTGCAGCGACCCGGCCCGGCCCATCCAGACCGGCGACCACGCCGGCCCGGTCACCCGGTGACCTCGTGGCGGACCGGTTCTACGTGGTCGAGGTCGAGGACCACCGTGACGAGGGGCTCGCCGGCCACAGCGGCACCACCTACGTCTCGCCCGCCCAACCGCACGACCAGGCGGTGGCGCTCATCCGCATCCTGCTCGGGCGCTCCGCATGCGAGATCGAGCTCGCCGATGGGCCGTGGCGCCTGGCGATCGCCGGCGGCAGCCGGCTGATCAAGGTCCACGCTGCGCGGCCGGACGGTCAGCTCACGATCTGAGGACGCCCCGGTGGCCGAAGCGGGTCGCACGCGGTGCGCCCCGCACCGCGAACCCGTCACCGGAGCGCGGAGCAGCCGCCGCGTCAGCCGACCGTCGCAGGTGCCGCCGTCAGCGCCCGCAACGACGCGAGCGTCTCGTCGACGTGCTCGGCATACCCTCGGCTCCCCTCGTCGGCCACCCAGCGCTCGTAGGCGAGGTGGAACACCGAGACGCCGGACTCCGCGGCGAGCGCCGCGACCCCGGGCTCGACCCCGCGCCGCTTCAGCACCGCGGCCACCGCGACCACCAGCGAGCCGCGCTTCATCATCTCGCGCTCCTGCAGCTCGGGACTGGAGCGGACGATCGCGTGGCGCCGCAGCGAGTGCGGGCGACGCTCGTCGAAGAACGGCCCGAGCCGCCGCAGCCCGTAGGCGATCGCGTCCAGCGGCGGCTCGCCGGAGGGCGCCCCCTCCACCGCGGCGGCGAGTGCGTCCTGGAGCATCTGGCTGCCGTGGAACAGGACCTCGCGCTTGTCGGCGAAGTGGCGGAAGTAGGTGCGCTCGGTGAGCCCCGCGCGCGCAGCGATCTCGGCGACCGTCGTCTGCTCGTAGCCCTGATCGGCGTACAGCTCGATCGCCGCCTGCTGCAGACGTCCCACCGCATCCGGTTCCCAACGGGCCATGACGGGCAGGATACCGTCGATGTCAGGGGCTGACATGAGCGCTGCTATGGTCGATGTCAGCAACTGACATCACTGACCACAGGAGAGTTGCAATGCGCGTCTTCATCACCGGAGCATCAGGCTGGATCGGCTCCGCAGTCACCGCCGAGCTCATCGCGGGAGGCAACCTGGTCGTCGGGTTGGCTCGCTCCGAGGAATCGGCCGCCGCAGTGACGCGGTCCGGCGCGGAGGTGCTCCGCGGCGACATCCAGGATCTCGACGTGGTCCGCGCCGGGGCGCGCGACTCCGACGCGGTCGTCCACATGGCGTTCCGCCACGACGTCGCGTTCAGGGACGGCGACTTCGAGGCGGCCGTCAGCTCCAATCAGGCGGCGATCGAGGCGATCGGCGACGAGCTTGCCGGCAGCGATCGGCCGTTTGCCATCGCCTCGGGGGTCGCGGGCCTGACGCCGGGCTCGCTCGCCACCGAAGCGGACCGACCCGAGCCGTTCCCGGGCCCCGGCGGCCGGATCCAGAACGAGCGCACCGCGCTCGCGCTCGCCGATCGCGGCGTGCGCTCGATGAGCGTCCGCTTTGCGCCGACCGTCCACGGCAACGGTGACGGCGGCTTCATCAAGATGATCACCGAGGCGGATCGCGCCCACGGTCTGGCGGCCTACGTCGGCGATGGCGCGGCTCGGTGGCCGGCGATCCACGTCAGCGATGCGGCCCGGCTGGTGCGCCTGGGCGTCGAGCGGGCGCCCGCCGGCTCGGTGCTTCACGCCGTCGCCGAGGAGGGCGTCGCGATGCGTGAGATCGCTGAGGCGATCGGCCACGGCCTCGGCGTCCCGGCGGGCTCCATCACCCCTGAGCAGGCCGGCGAGCACTTCGGTTTCCTCGCACGATTCGTCGAGATGGACATGCCGGTCTCCAGCGCGATCACCCGCGAGCTGCTCGACTGGACGCCGAGCGGCCCCGGGCTCGTCGAGGACATCGCCGCGGGCCACTACCTCGAGGAGCGCGCTCTGAAGTACTGAGCCGAGACAGTCCCCACCCTCGCGGCGGCGCCGGACGATTCGTACAACGGCGCCGCCGCTCTGCGCCACAACGTCCGGTTGAGAACCGACGTTGGGGCGGTTAGCTTTGTACAGAACGGCAGACCGCACCGCAAAGCGAGGGAGAGTCAATGGCAAGCACCCAGGAAGCAACCCAGTCGAGCACGCTTCAGGAGCTCGGCAAGCGCCACCTGTGGATGCACTTCACCCGCATGTCGGCCTACAAGGACGCCGACATCCCGATCATCGTGCGCGGCGAGGGCTGCTACGTCTGGGACGACAAGGGCAAGCGCTATCTCGACGGTCTGTCAGCGCTGTTCTGCGTCAACATCGGTCACGGCCGCGCGGATATCGCCCAGGCGGGCGCCGACCAGGCCAAGGATCTCGGCTTCTACACGAACTGGACCTACGCCCATCCGCGCGCGATCGAGCTCGCCGCCAAGATCGCCGAGCTCGCCCCCGGCGATCTGAACCGTGTGTTCTTCACCAGCGGCGGCTCCGAGGCGGTCGAGTCGGCGATCAAGCTCAGCCGCCAGTACCACAAGGTCACCGGCAACCCGCTCAAGACGAAGATCATCGCGCGTGAGATCGCCTACCACGGCACCACGCTCGGGGCACTCAGCGCCACTGGCATCACCGGGCTGCGCGAGCCGTTCGAGCCGCTGACTCCCGGTGGGTGTCACGTACCGAACACGAACACCTTCCGTCAGCCCCAGCTGACCGCCCACGACCTCGCCGAGACCGTCGCCCGTCGCATCGAGTTCGAAGGCCCGGACACCGTCGCCGCGGTCATCATGGAGCCCGTCCAGAACGCCGGCGGCTGCTTCACCCCGCCCGAGGGCTATTGGCAGCGGGTCCGTGAGATCTGCGACCGGTACAACGTCATCCTGATCTCCGACGAGGTCATCTGCGCGTGGGGACGTCTCGGCGAGTGGTTCGGTGCCCAGCGCTACGACTACCAGCCCGACATCATCACCACCGCCAAGGGTCTGACCTCGAGCTACGCGCCGATGGGCGCGGTGATCGCCTCCGACCGCCTCGCCGAGCCGTTCCTCGAGGGAACGAACAGCTTCCTGCACGGGCTCACGTTCGCCGGTCACCCCATGTCGAGCGCGATCGGGCTGGCGAACCTCGAGGCCTTTGAGAACGAGGGGATCCTCGAGCACGTGCGCGCCAACGAGCGCCCGTTCCGTGAGATGCTCGACTCACTGCGCGACATCCCGATCGTCGGCGACGTCCGCGGCGCGGGATTCTTCCACGCGATCGAGCTGGTCAAGGACCAGGATTCCGACGAGCAGTGGAGCGACGAGGAGTCCGAGAAGCTGCTGCGCGGCTACCTCTCGGGGGAGCTGTTCGAGCGCGGCCTCATCTGCCGCGCCGATGACCGTGGCGACCCGGTCATCCAGCTCTCGCCGCCGCTCATCGCCGGTCCCGAGCAGTTCGCCGAGATCGAGTCGATCCTGCGGCCGGTGCTGACCGAGGCCCACGCGCGCATGCACGCGAGCGCGTAAGACGGACCCACCCTCCACGGCCCTGAACAACCAGGTCACAGCCTCCGGTGCGATGGTCACCGTGCGCGACCTGCTCGGCGAGCTCGACGGCCTCCGTCTGCTCGCCGGGCAGGACGCCATCGATGTGCCCGTTCGCTGGGTTCACATCTCCGAGCTGAGGGATCCGACCCCGTGGCTGTCGGGCGGAGAGCTGCTGCTCACGACCGGCATGCAGCTCGACACCCCGGAGAACCAGCGGGAGTTCGTCCAGCGCCTGGCCTCTCATCGGCTCGCCGGGCTGGGCTTCGGCACGGGCTTCGCCCACAGCGAGGTTCCGCCCGCGCTGCTGCAGGCGGCCGGCGAGTGCGAGTTCCCGGTCTTCGAGGTTTCCTACGAGACGCCGTTCATCGCGGTCACCGAGGCGGCGTTCACGCGGCTGGTCAACGAGCAGTACGCGGTGCTCCGCCGGGCGCTGGCTGCGCATGAGCGGCTTGAGCGTGTCGTGCTCTCCGAGCAGGGGCTGGAGGCGCTCGCCGGAACGCTGGCGACGCTGATCGGTGCCGCTGTGCTCATCTGCGACGCCCGGGGACGCGTGCTCGCCTCCCACGCCTTCAGGCGCACGCTCGACCCCGAGACGGTCCAGGCGCTGCGCGACGAGCTCGCCCAGCGACGTGGGGGACACGACTCACGCCCACCTCGCCGGGCGCGCGCGTTCCTGCCCGCGCACGCGGAGCTCGCCGACCGGGCGCTCGCGTTGCCGGTCGCCGCCGAGACCGGAACGCTCCCCGCCGCTGCGCCGTCGGCGAACGGTCCCGCGGCCGGCGAGCCGACGGCCCAGGCCTGGCTGGTGGCGATCAAGGACTCGGGGCCGCTGTCGGATTTCGACCGCCTCACGCTGCATCAGGCGGTGACGATCGTCGCACTCGAGCTGCTGCAGGAGCGGGTCGCCGGGGATACCGAGCGCCGGCTGGCGGGTGACCTGTTGTCGGCGATCGTGAGCGGTGACCTGTCGGGGCCGGAGCTCACCCGGCGGCTTGCGCCTTTCGGCCTGGGCGAAACACTCGCGGCGATCGTGGTCCGCCACGACGACGGCCGGCCCGGCCGGCAGGCCCCGCGCGAGGCGGAGGTGGCGGTCACCCAGGCTCTGCGCGATGACGCGAGCGCGGGTCTGGTGGCGACCGTGTCGCTCGCCGCAGACGGCCCGGCGTTCACCTGTGCGCTCGTCCCCGGAGGCGACGAGCCGGAGCTCCTCGCGCTTGCGCAGTCGATCGCGGGTCGCCTTTCGGCGTCCGCGCAGCCGCGGGTCGGGCTCGGCCGCGCGGTGAACACGGAACGGGCCCGCCGCAGCTTCCACGAGGCCCGCTGTGCCGTCGACGCCGTGTGGCTGGCCGATCCAGTCGAGGCGTCGCACGTGAACGGGAACGGCGCCCACCACAACGGCACCGACGAACGCGCTCAGGCGGTGACCCGGGTGGCCACCTACCGGGACCTGGGCTCCTTCCAGCTACTGCTGTCGCTCCAGGACGAGGAGGCCCTGAGGCTCTTCTGCGACTCGATCCTCGGCCCGATCGAGGCCGGCGACGGCCACTACGGTGGCGAGTTGATGAGGTCGCTGGAGGCGTTCATCGAAGAGAACGGCCAGTGGGAGAGGGCCGCACGTCGGCTCTACTGCCACCGGCACACGTTGCGCTACCGGATCCGGCGCGTGGAGGAGCTGACAGGGCGCAGTCTGTCGAGCGCGCGTGACCGGATCGAATTCTGGCTGGCCCTGCGCGGCCGGGAGATCACGACATGAAGATCGGCGTACCTACCGAGATCAAGAAGGACGAGTACCGCGTCGCCCTGACCCCCGCCGGCACGCGCGAGCTCGTCGACGCGGGGCATGAGGTGTTCGTGCAGAAGGGCGCCGGGGAGGGCTCGGCGATCCTCGACGACGCCTACGTCGCACAGGGCGCGACGATCCTGCCGGACGCCGACACCGTGTTCGCCGAGGCGCAGATGATCGTCAAGGTCAAGGAGCCCCAGCCGGTCGAGGTCGCGCGCCTGGAGCCCCGGCACACCCTGTTCACCTATCTGCATCTGGCCGCCGACACCGAGCTGACCCACGGCCTGGCGAAGTCCGGGGCGACCTGCATCGCGTATGAGACGGTCGAGGACGCCAGGGGCCGGCTGCCGCTGCTGGCGCCGATGTCGGAGGTCGCGGGCAAGATCGCGACTCAGGCGGGCGCGTTCATGCTCGAGAAGCCGCTCGGCGGCCGCGGAATCCTGCTCGGCGGGGTGCCGGGTGTGGCGGCGGCCAACGTGATGGTGATCGGCGGCGGCGTGGTCGGGATGAACGCCGCGTTTATCGCGCTGGGCATGGAGGCGAGCGTCTCGGTGTATGACCGCAACCTCGACCGCCTGCGTGAGCTCGACATCGCGTTCGGCGGCCGCGCCGACACGCTGTTCGCCACCACGCTGTCGATCGAGGAGATGCTGCCCGAGGTCGACCTGGTGATCGGCGCGGTGCTCGTGCACGGCGCGAAGGCGCCGCATGTGATCACGCGTGATCAGCTGTCGTTGATGAAGCGCCAGGCGGTGCTGGTTGACGTCTCGATCGACCAGGGTGGGTGCTTTGAGACCAGCCGCCCGACCACGCACACCGATCCGACCTACGAGGTCGACGGGATCACCCACTACTGCGTGGCCAACATGCCCGGCGCGGTGCCGATCACCTCCACCTACGCGCTCACCAACGCGACCATGCCCTACGTCATCCACCTGGCGAACGCGGGGGTCCACAAGGCCGTCGAGGAGAACCCCGGGCTGAAGCTCGGCGTCAACGTCGCCGCGGGCGAGGTGACCTACGCGCCGGTCGCCGAGGCCGTCGGCATGGAGAGCGTCGACGTCGACAAGGCACTGTCGGCGGTTCCCGCCTGATCCGGCGGCTGAGGGCCGGCGCGAGCTCCTGGAGATCGTGCCGGCCCTGCTACATTCCGACGCCGTATGCCGACCACCTCACAGCTGATCCGCAAGGGCCGCACGGCGCCCAAGAAGAAGCTGGCCACTCCGGGCCTGAAGTCCGGTAAGGGCCGCAAGAAGAAGATCGCCGCGCCTCAGCGCCGCGGCGTGTGCACACGTGTGTACACGGTCACGCCGAAGAAGCCGAACTCGGCTCTGCGCAAGGTGGCTCGCGTCCGTCTCACCAACGGCATGGAGGTCGGCGCCTACATTCCCGGCGAGGGCCACAACCTGCAGGAGCACTCGGTCGTGCTTGTCCGCGGTGGCCGCGTCAAGGATCTTCCGGGCTTCCGCTACAAGGTGATCCGCGGCACGCTCGACGCCGCCGGCGTCGGCGATCGCAAGAAGGCACGCTCGCAGTACGGCGTGAAGGCCAAGTAATGCCCCGTCGCGCTGCTGCCCAGGTCCGGCCGATCGAGCCGGACCCCGTTCACCGCAACCGTCTGGTCCAGCAGGTCATCAACAAGGTGATGGAGGACGGGAAGAAGTCGACCGCCGAGAAGATCGTCTATGACGCGCTCGCGATCCTCGGAGAGCGCTCGGGCAAGAACTCCGTCGAGCAGCTCGAGGCCGGCATCAAGGCTCTGACTCCGGTGCTCGAGGTCCGCTCCCGTCGCGTTGGCGGTGCGACCTATCAGGTGCCGGTCGAGGTGCCTGCGCGTCGCGCTCGCACCCTCGCGGTGCGGTGGCTCGTCCAGTTCGCTCGCGGTCGTCGCGAGCGCACGATGGCGCAGAAGCTCGCCAATGAGCTGCTGGATGCGATCCAGCAGCAGGGCAACGCGTACAAGCGCAAGGACGACATCTACCGCATGGCGCAGGCCAACAAGGCCTTCGCTCACTACCGCTGGTAAGGCGGGGGTGGGGCGTCGGCCCCTCCCCTGAGAATGCTCCTCTGTTGGTGTAAGCGCGCTGTCATCCGGCACGTCCGCGATCAGGGGAGGGGCCGTCGCCCCACCCCCTCGGCGACCGGGTTCGCTCAGCGCGAACGACCCTTCGCGACCGGCTTTCGCTCGGGGCGCGGGATGTGCCTCGAACGTGGATCGCAACTTCCTCCGTGATCCGGAGTTGGTGGAGTCATGGATCGGATCTCTCGCACCATTCAGCGGTTCTTGCCGCTTGCCGCCGCTTCGGCCGCCCTGACGTTCGGCTCAGGCGTCGCCTCGGCTCAGACCCCGACGACGATCGCGCCGCCTCCGGTGTCGGTCGGACACTCGGGGTGGTACTGGGGGAATCCGACGCCGCAGGGACAGAACCTCTCGGCGGTGGCGTTCCAGGGGACGACCGGGTATGCCGTCGGAGCGCTCGGGACCGTGGTCCGCTCCGAGGACGGCGGCCAGACGTGGACCGGACTGGCCAGCGGGACGGTCGACGACCTCGATCTGGTGCAGGAGCTCACCCCGACGACCGTGATCGCGGGTGGTGGCTGCTCGGTGCTGGAGTCGACGAACTCCGGGGCGAGCTTCACCTCGCTGCCGCTGGGGCTCGCCGGCGCCTGCTCGGACACCGTCGCCGGCATCGCCTTCTCCAGTGCCGAGCAGGGGTACGTCGTGCTCAGGGACGGCACGCTGCTCTACACCGCTGACGGCGGTCAGACGGTGCAGGCGCGCAGCAATGTGCCGACCGGCGGCAGCTCCGTGGCCGGCCTGGCGTTCAGTTCGCCGACCGAGGGCGTCGCGGTGACCGCATCCGGGCTGATCGAGCAGACGACCGACGGCGGCAATTCGTGGAATCAGGTGTCCAGCGGGCGCGAGCTTGCCGGGGTCACGATCGTCTCCCCGGTGCTCGCCTATGCCGTCGGCCCGGCCGGCGTGCTCCTGCGATCGACCGACGGGGGCGCCACCTGGACGGCGCTGCCACTTGCCCTGACCGGAAACGCCGTCCCACCGAGCCTCACCTCCATCACCTGCAGCAACGCCACCAACTGCCTGATCACCACCGCGAACTCCAACGAGCTGGTGCGAACGACCGACGGCGGGATGACCGGCACGATCGTCAGCGTCTCGGACAGCGCACTCTCCGGGGTCGCCTTCACCGGTGCCGACAGCGTGGTCGGCGTCGGGCAGCAGGGCGCGACCGTGGCCTCCAGCGACGCCGGGCTGACCTTTCCCCTCGTCTCCTCGCCGGCGCTACCGAACTTCATCCCCGGCGGCGAGCTCGTGGCCGGGCGGGCGCCCGGGACCGCCTACCTGACCGGGGGGCAGGGGACGATCGCGGCGACGACCGATTCAGGTGCCGCCTGGACCAAGCTGCGGGTTCCGACCAACAGCGCCATCCTCAGCACGGCATTCCCCTCCGCGAGCAGGGGCTACGCGCTCGACGCTGCCGGGACGCTGCGGCGCACCACCGACGGCGGCAGCAGCTGGAGCTCCTTCGCAGTGAGCTACCCGACGGGCGCCGAGCTGCTCGCTCCGAGCGCGCAGACGCTGCTCCTCGCGGGACCTCGCGGGGTGCGCCGCTCGACCAACGGCGGCAGCACGTTCCGCGCGGTCGCCGGCCGTGTCCGCGTGCGCCACGGCAAGGGCCCGACCGTCGCCTCGCTGCGGCTGCGGGGGGCCCGGGCGAGCGGCTCGGTCTCCTGGGCCTGGGGCCCGCGCGGCCTGATCGTCTCGACCGACGCAGGACGGGTCTGGCGCCGCATCGCACTGCCATTCCCGGGCAGTCAGATCCAGTCGGTGAGCGTCATCTCCGCCACCCGGGTCTGGGTGCTCCGGCTCGACCGCCGGCTGTACGAGACGACCGACGCAGGCCGGCGATGGACGCGCAACCTCGCGGTCGGCGCTCTCCCCGCGAACGGGACGGTCAGCTTCGGCTCGTCCCAGGACGGAATGCTCACGGTCAGCGGCTCCACCCAGCAGGCCCCGTTCAGGCAGGTCGGCGTGCTCAGCACCCGCAACGGCGGACGGACGTGGGAGCCGCAGATCGTCGACGGCCTGTCCCCGAACGAGCTGCTGGCGACGCCCTCCGTCGACTACTTCACCGGGATGTACGGAGATCCATTGTCGCTCGGCTTCCTGGCCACCACCAACGGCGGCGCCAGCCCGCTGGCGAGCTCGCTCTCGATCTCGGTCGCACACCGCCGGCTCACCGCGGCAGCGCTCAAGCGCGCGGGCCACTCGCTGCTCGTCCGCGGTCGCCTGCGTCCGGTCCTGTCCGACGACGAGGACGTGCTCGTCTCCTACACCACTCCCAGGGGATGGAGTACGACGACGGCACTCGTGGCGACGAGCGGGGCCTTCCAGGTGCGCCTGCGCGGGATCCGCGCGAGCACCGAGATCGTCGCGCAGGCACTGGGCGACGGCCGCCACGGCGGTGCGGGGACCCCGGTGCTGCGCGTCGCGGTGGGGCACTGATCTCAGGCGGCTGCGTCGCCCGCGCTCAGAGGGGTCGGCGTTCTCATGCTCCTCTCACCCTGGGCGCGGAGTCAGCGTCCGTTTATTGACACTTAGAAGTCATCAACACAACTCCTACACAACGGGAGTTAGATTGTCGCAACGCGAGGGTTGTCCTACCGCAGCCCCCGGTCCCGTGCGGTAGGCAGCCCTCGCGTTTCTTCCTTCTCACGTGGAGCTCGCTTCGCGGATCCGGGCGGCCGTTTCGCCCGCGGGGCGGGCGCCCGAGCACGTGCGTGAGGCCGCTCTGGGCCTGACGGGCTGGTGCTATATTCGATGTCCGCCTCGGGCCTGGGTCGAGTTCATCCGTGCTCTCGCCCGGGCGCGGAGCATCCATCCAATGGAGACCCCGACCGCATAGCCAACCGCCCGTCGCAGACTTCCGTGTCGTGATGGGGCCCGTGAGGGCCCTTTTTCATGCCACGAGACAAACCCGACCGACCGTTTCGAAAGCTTCCACATGCCACGTAAGTTCTCGCTCGAGAAGACACGCAACATCGGAATCATGGCGCACATCGACGCCGGCAAGACGACGACGACGGAGCGCATCCTCTATTACACGGGCCGCACCTACAAGATCGGCGAGGTCCACGAGGGCGCAGCCGTGATGGACTGGATGGAGCAGGAGCAGGAGCGCGGCATCACGATCACGTCGGCGGCGACGACAGCGACGTGGCACGACCACCGCATCAACATCATCGATACGCCCGGTCACGTCGACTTCACCGTCGAGGTCGAGCGCTCGCTGCGCGTGCTCGATGGCGCGATCGCCGTGTTCGACTCGGTCGCCGGCGTCGAGCCCCAATCCGAGACGGTCTGGCGCCAGGCGGACAAGTACAACGTGCCGCGCATCGCCTACATCAACAAGATGGACCGTGTCGGCGCGAACTTCGAACAGGGTGTCAAGACGATGGTCGATCGCCTGGGCGCCAACCCGGTCCCGATCCAGCTGCCGATCGGCGCTGAGGGCGGGTTCCTCGGGATCATCGACCTCGTCGAGAACCAGGCGATCATCTACAACGACGACCTCGGCAAGGAACAGGAGGTCGTGGACATCCCGGCCGACCAGGCCGCCGAGGCCGCCGCCGCCCGCGAGCACATGCTCGAGGAGGTGTCCCAGTACGACGACGAGCTGCTCGAGCTGCTGCTCGAGGAGCAGGAGATCCCCGTCGCGCGGATCAAGCATGCGCTGCGCAAGGCGACGCTCGAGATCCAGCTCACCCCCGTGCTGTGCGGCTCATCGTTCAAGAACAAGGGCGTGCAACCTCTGCTCGACGCCGTGATCGACTACCTGCCGAGCCCGCTCGACGTCCCGCCGGTCGAGGGCCTTGAGCCCGAGCGCGGAAACGACGTCGGCATCCCCGCGGAGCGCAAGGCCTCCGACGAGGAGCCGTTCGCAGCGCTCGCCTTCAAGATCATGGCCGACCCGTTCGTCGGCAAGCTCACCTACTTCCGCGTCTACTCCGGCAAGCTGCAGGCGGGCGGGCGCGTGCTCAACGCGACGACCGGCCGCACCGAGCGGATCGGGCGCATCCTGATGATGCACGCCAACGATCGCGAGGAGGTCGAAGAGGTCTACTCCGGCGACATCGCGGCCGGTGTGGGCATCAAGCAGGTCGTGACCGGCGACACGCTGTGCGCCGTCGACAAGCCGATCAAGCTCGAGAACATCACCTTCCCCGAGCCGGTGATCAAGGTCGCCGTGGAGCCCAAGACGAAGGCCGACCAGGAGAAGATGTCGGTGGCGCTCGGCCGGCTGGCCGAGGAGGACCCGACCTTCCAGGTGCAGACCAACGAGGAGAGCGGCCAGACCGAGATCTCGGGCATGGGCGAGCTTCACCTCGAGATCCTCGTCGATCGCATGATGCGCGAGTACAAGGTCGAGGCGAACGTCGGTCGCCCGCAGGTCTCCTACCGGGAGACGATCCGCGGGACCGCTCAGAAGGTCGAGGGTCGCCACGTCCGCCAGACCGGCGGCTCGGGCCAGTACGGCATCGTCTACCTCGACATCGAGCCCGCGCCCGGCGAGGGCTTTGAGTTCGTCAACAAGGTCAAGGGCGGGTCGGTCCCCAGCGAGTTCATCCCGGCGGTCGAGAAGGGTGTCGAGGATGCGCTGATCAACGGCCCGAAGGCCGGCTTCCCGGTCGTCGACGTCCGGATCACGCTCACCGACGGCAAGTACCACGACACCGATTCCTCGGAGATCGCCTTCCGGATCGCCGGCTCGATCGGCGCCAAGGAGGCCCTGCGCCGCGCCAAGCCGGTGCTGCTGGAGCCGGTGTTCGCCGTCGAGGTGGTCACGCCCGAGGAGTTCATGGGCGATGTGATCGGCGACCTCAACCGCCGTCGCGGCCAGGTGTCCGGCATGGAGCAGCGCGGCAACGCACAGGTCGTCTCCGCCACCGTGCCGCTGGCCGAGATGTTCGGGTACGCGACCGACGTGCGCTCCAACACGCAGGGCCGGGCGACATACACCATGCAGTTCGAGCGTTACGAGGAAGTGCCTCCTAACATCGCCGAGAAGGTCGTCGGAGGCGAGCAGCAGGCCGCCTGACGATCGGCAGGACCCGCCGTTTCCTGCACGTAGCAGCAATGGCGGACGGAAACCTTTACCCTGATTGGGTTCGTCCACAGTGGTTCGCACGGACGAGTCCGAATCAGATCCCAGCAACACACGGAAACTGAAAGAAGGAGCAAGCCAAAGTGGCGAAGGCCAATTTCGAGCGGGCAAAGCCCCACGTGAACGTCGGCACCATCGGTCATATCGACCATGGCAAGACGACCCTGACCGCGGCCATCACCAAGGTGCTCCACGACAAGTTCGGCGATGGCACCGAGGTGCGGTCGTTCGACTCGATCGACAACGCCCCGGAGGAGAAGGCGCGCGGCATCACGATCGCGACCTCCCACGTCGAGTACGAGACCGCCAACCGGCACTACGCCCACGTGGACTGCCCCGGTCACGCTGACTACGTCAAGAACATGATCACCGGCGCCGCGCAGATGGACGGGGCGATCCTCGTCGTCTCCGCCGCCGACGGCGCGATGCCCCAGACGCGCGAGCACATCCTGCTCGCCCGCCAGGTCGGCGTGCCGTACATCGTCGTGTTCCTCAACAAGGCCGACATGGTCGACGACCCCGAGCTGCTCGAGCTGGTCGAGGTCGAGATCCGCGACCTGCTCTCCGAGTACGAGTTCCCCGGCGACGACATCCCGTTCGTCGTGGGCTCGGCGCTGAAGGCGCTCGAGGGCGACGCCGAGTACGAGCAGAAGATCCTTGATCTCGCCGAGGCGCTCGACACCTACATCCCGGAGCCCGTCCGCGACCTGGACAAGCCGTTCCTGATGCCGGTCGAGGACGTCTTCTCGATCACCGGCCGTGGCACGGTCGCGACCGGCCGCATCGAGTCGGGCATCGTCAAGACCGGTGACACCGTCGAGATCGTCGGCATCAAGGCGACCACCTCGACCGTCGTCACCGGCGTCGAGATGTTCAAGAAGAATCTCGACCAGGGTCAGGCGGGCGACAACGCCGGCTGCCTGCTGCGAGGCACCAAGCGCGAGGACATCGAGCGCGGTCAGGTGCTGTGCAAGCCCGGGTCGATCACGCCGCACACGAAGTACAAGGCCGAGGTCTACGTCCTGAAGAAGGAGGAGGGCGGTCGTCACACGCCGTTCTTCACGGGCTACCGGCCGCAGTTCTACTTCCGCACGACGGATGTCACCGGCGTCGCCAACCTGCCCGAGGGCACGGAGATGGTCATGCCGGGCGACAACGTCACCATGGAGATCGAGCTGATTCAGCCGATCGCCATGGATCAGGGCCTTCGCTTCGCGATCCGTGAGGGCGGCCGTACGGTCGGCTCCGGGGTTGTGACCGAGATCGTCCAGTAGTTCCGCCGTACGCGGCGGGCCCAATATGTCTTGGGCCCGCCGCTTCTTTTTGCCAGATACGAATTGACACGGTGCGCGAGGTGGGATCCCCTGCCCGCGTGCCGACCCGAGATCCAGAGACAGAGAACACATGGCGACTATCGCCCAGAACAAGATCCGCATCCGCCTGAAGTCCTACGACCACAGGGCGATCGAGACAGCGGCCAAGGAGATCGTCGAGACCGCGACGCGTACCGGCGCGACCGTCGCCGGTCCCGTGCCGCTGCCCACGGAGAAGAACGTTTACTGCGTGATCCGGTCGCCGTTCAAGGACAAGGACTCGCGTGAGCACTTCGAGATCCGCACGCACAAGCGGCTGATCGACATCCATCAGCCGACTCCCAAGACCGTCGACTCATTGCAGCGGCTGGACCACCTGCCCGCCGGCGTCGACATCGAGATCCGCCTCGCCTCATGAGCGCGATCCTCGCCAAGAAGATCGGGATGACCCAGCGCTTCCTGGACGACGGCCGCGTCGAGCGGGTCACCGTCCTGGAGGCCGGTCCGTGTCCGGTCACCGCGATCCGCACGTTCGAGCAGGATGGTTATGAGGCCGTCCAGCTCGCGTTCGGCGCGACCAAGGAGAAGCACCTGACGAAGGCCGAGCTCGGCCACCTGAAGAAGGCCGACGCCTCCGCGCATCGCCACCTGGTCGAGTTCCGCAACGAGGCGGGCGAGCTGCTGGTCGGCGAGACCGTCACGGTTGACGCGTTCGAGGTGGGCCAGAAGGTCAAGATCTCCGGTGTCTCCAAGGGCAAGGGCTTCGCCGGGACGATCAAGCGCCACAACTTCAAGCGTGGGCCCAAGACCCACGGCTCGCACAACTACCGCGCGCCTGGCTCGATCGGCGCCTCTGCCTGGCCTGCACGCGTGATGAAGGGCATCCGCGGCCCGGGCCAGATGGGCAACAAGCGCATCACCCAGCGCGGGCTGACCGTCGTGGAGCTGATGCCGAACCGCAACCTGATGATGGTCCGCGGCTCGGTGCCCGGCCCGAAGGGCTCGACCGTGGAGGTGCGCACTGATGCCTAGGACCGCTCCCAAGATCGGTGCCGGAGCATCTGGCACCCACACGCTGGACGCGACCGCGTTCGAGGCGCCGTTCAACATGGGCCTCGTCCACGAGGCGGTGCGCGCGGAGCTGAATGCGCGGCGGCAGGGCACCCACTCGTCCAAGACGCGCGGCCAGGTGCGTGGCGGCGGCGCCAAGCCGTGGCGCCAGAAGGGCACCGGTCGTGCCCGCGCCGGGTCCTCGCGTTCGCCGGTATGGACCGGCGGCGGCACCGTGTTCGGTCCCCAGCCGCGCCATTACATCGTCAAGGTCAATCGCAAGGCTCGCCGCGCGGCGCTCCGGTGCGCGCTGTCCGTGCACGCCGAGCGCTCCTCGCTGGCCGTGTTCGACGCCTCCGCGTTCGAGACCCCGTCCACCAAGCAGGCGATCGCGCTGCTCGCCGACTGGGCGCCGAACGCCCCGTCGTTGATCGTGCTCGCCGACAGCGAGGCGGCCGCCGGACTGTCATTCCGCAACCTGCGCCAGGCACAGGTCGTGCCGGTGAGCGACTGCGGCGTCGCCGACATCATCGGCGGCGCGTCGCTGCTCATCTCCGAGGCCGCGATGAGCGAGCTCGTCGCCCGGGCCAACGGCACCAAGGACACCGCCGAGGAGGTCTCAGCCTGATGGACATGAGCCAGGTCATCATCCGGCCCGTCGTCTCCGAGAAGTCATTCGTTCTCGCCGAGGCGGGCAAGTACACCTTCCGCGTCCATGACAAGGCGCACAAGACGCAGATCCGGCAGGCGGTCGAGCAGCTGTTCGACGTCAAGGTCACCGGTGTGCGCACCGTCTCGGTGAAGTCCAAGCCGAAGCGGCGCGGCGTGCACTCCGGTCGCACGCGGTCGTGGAAGAAGGCCATCGTGCAGGTGCGCGAAGGCGACACGATCCCGATCTTCCAGGCGTTCGAGGCGTCCGAGTAATGCCGATCCGCAAGCCCAAGCCCACCTCGCCCGGACTCCGCTTCGTCTCCTATCCGGACTTCGCGGAGATCACCCGTTCGACTCCCGAGAAGTCTCTCGTCTCCGGCCTGACCAAGTCCGGGGGACGCAACGCCCATGGCCGTAAGACCGCCCGCCACCGCGGCGGCGGCGCGAAGCGGCTCTACCGCCAGATCGACTTCAAGCGGCGCAAGGACGGGATCCCGGCGAAGGTTGCGCACATCGAGTACGACCCGAACCGCTCCGCCTACATCGCGCTGCTGCACTACGCCGATGGCGAGAAGCGCTACATCCTGGCGCCGGCCCGCCTCTCGGTCGGGGCGACCGTGATGTCGGGAGAGACCGCGGAGATCCGCGTCGGCAACGCGCTCCCGCTGCGCAACATGCCCCCGGGCACGATCGTCCACAACGTCGAGCTCACGCCCGGCCGCGGCGGCCAGATGGCGCGCTCCGCCGGCACCGGCGTGCAGCTGCTCGCCAAGGACAACGGGATGGCGACTCTGCGCCTGCCCTCCGGCGAGATGCGCATGGTCCGCGACGAGTGCCGCGCCACCGTGGGCTCGATCGGCAACTCCGACCACCAGAACGTGAAGATCGGCAAGGCCGGTCGCAAGCGTCACATGGGGGTGCGCCCGCAGACGCGCGGCACCGCGATGAACCCGGTCGACCACCCGCATGGCGGTGGCGAGGGCTCGACGACCGCCGGCCGTCACCCCGTGACCCCGTGGGGCGTGCCCACCCTGGGCTATCGCACCCGCAAGAAGGGCAAGAAGTCCGACCAGTACATCGTGCGCGGCCGCCGCCGAGGGAAGGGTAGAAGTCGATGAGTCGTTCCAGCAAGAAGGGGCCGTTCGTCGAGGAGCGGTTGATGGGTCGCATCGAGGCGATGAACAGCTCAGGCGAGAAGCGCATGATCCGCACCTGGTCACGCACGTCCACGATCTTCCCGGAGATGGTCGGCCACACGGTGGCCGTCCACGACGGGCGCAAGCACGTGCCCGTGTTCATCTCGGAGTCGATGGTGGGACACAAGCTCGGTGAGTTCGCGCCGACGCGGATGTATCGCGGGCACGCGGGGACCGGGAAGAGGCGATAGGGCTCATGGCTGACGAGACTGAAGAGACCGCCGGGACGACCCCGGACGAGGCCCCCGCTGTGGAGCCCGAGACGTCTGCTGCCGCCGACAGTTCGCAAGGGGCCTCGCCCGGGGCCGCCCCGACTGCCGAGGACGAATCGGTGACTCCCCCGCATGGGGACGAGTTGGCTGATGCCGTCGCCGAGGCTGACGAGGAGCGCGCGAGCGAGGATGTCGAGGAAGAGCCTGAGGCCGACGCCTCCGAGGCCGGGCCCGTCGCCGAGGAGCCTGTCGCCGAGGAGAAGCCTGCGAAGGCGCCCAGGCCCAAGCGTGCCGATCGCGCGGCGTCGACACCGCGGCGACAGCGCGGCGGTGAGCGCAAGCGCGGCGAGCGTGAGCCCGGTGTGCCGGCTCCGGTCGTGCGGGCGCAGGCCAAGTACGTTCGTTCGAGCGCGCGCAAGGCGCGGCTGGTCTGCGACCACATCCGCGGGAAATCCGTGGTGGAGGCGCGAGCTATCCTCGCTGTCACGCCAAGGGCGATCGCCCGTGACTGGAGCAAGCTGCTCGAGTCGGCGGTCGCCAATGCCGAGCACAATCACGAGCTCGTCGGCGAGGACCTGGTCGTCAAGGCGGTGCACGCCGACGAGGGTCCGACGATCAAGCGCTTTCGTCCGCGCGCCATGGGTCGCGCCACGCCGATCCGGAAGCGGACGAGTCACCTGACGATTCTGCTCACGCCGAAGGACTAGGCAACCCAGTGCTTCGCACGGACACCACCAGACTGAGATAACCATGGGTCAGAAAGTTCATCCCGAGTCGCTCCGCGTGGGTTACATCCACGACTGGAAGGCCAACTGGTTCAACGAGAAGCAGTTCGCGGACTATCTGCACGAGGACGAGCAGATTCGCAACTACATCGTGGGCCGGCTGTCGCACGCCGGTCTGTCGGACATCACGATCCGCAAGAACGCGAACGAGGTCGAGGTCAACATCAACACGGCCCGGCCCGGCATCGTGATCGGCAAGTCCGGGTCCGAGGTCGATGCACTGCGCCGCGCGCTCCACCAGATCACCGGTAAGCAGGTCAAGGTCAACATCCTCGAGATCAAGCGGCCCGAGCTCGACGCGCGCCTGGTCGCGCAGTCGATCGCCGAGCAGCTGCAGAATCGCGTCGCCTTCCGCCGTGCCATGAAGCGCGCGCTCACGAGCGCGATGCGCTCAGGTGCAAAGGGCGTCAAGGTGCAGGTCTCCGGCCGCCTCGGCGGCGCTGAGATGGCACGCACCGAGGGCTACTCCGACGGCCGCGTGCCGCTGCACACGCTGCGCGCGGACGTCGACTATGGCTTCTACGAGGCGAAGACCACGTTCGGCCGGATCGGCGTCAAGTGCTGGATCAACAAGGGCGAGATCATGCCCGAGGGATACACCGGCGCTGACCTGACGATCATGGACGAGCCCTCGCCGCAGCAGAACGACCGTGGTGGACGCGACGGCCGTGACGGCCGTGGGCGTGGCCGCGGCGGTCGCGGTGGCCAGGGCGGCGGTCCAGGCGGCCAGGGCGCCGGCGGCGGTGGCCGCGGTCGTGGTGGCCAGGGCGGCGGCGGTGGCCGTGGTGGCCAGGGCGGCGGTCCAGGCGGCCAGGGCGGTGGCGGCGGTGGCCGTGGCCGTGGTGGCCAGGGCGCCGGCGGCGGCAGTGGTCGCGGTCCTGGCGGACCGGGCGCCGGCGGGGGTCGCGGACCGGGTGGCCCCGGCCGTGGGCCCGGCGGCGGTCGTGGTCCTGGTGGACCGGGCGCCGGTCGTGGACCCGGCGGCGGCGCTGGTCGTGGTGCCGGCGGCGGTGGCGGGCGCGGGCCGCGCCCGGCCGGCGGCGGTGGCGGACGTCCGTCCGGTGGCGGCGCCCCGAGCGGCGGCTCCAACGGAGGTGGTCGCTGATGCTCTCTCCCAAGCGCGTCAAGCATCGCAAGCAGCACCGTGGCCGCAGGGGCGGGCTCTCTCGCGGACAGGTGAACGTTCAGTTCGGCGAGTACGGCCTGAAGGCTCTCGACTCCGGGTGGATCAGTAACCGCCAGATAGAGGCCGCCCGTATCGCGATGACTCGCAAGATCAAGCGCGGCGGCAAGGTCTGGATCAACGTGTACCCGGACAAGCCGTTCACCAAGAAGCCGGCCGAGACCCGCATGGGCTCCGGCAAGGGCTCACCCGAGGGCTGGGTGGCCGTGGTGAAGCCGGGCCGCGTGATGTTCGAGCTCGCCGGGGTGCCCGAGGACCTCGCTCGTGAGGCCATGCGCCTGGCCGGCCACAAGCTGCCGGTGCGCACCAAGTTCGTGATGCGAGAGGACGCCTGATGCGCGCTTCAGAGCTGCAGGACCTGAGCGAAGCCGAGCTCGCCGAGCACCTGAACACGGCGCGGCGCGAGTTGTTCGGCCTGCGCTTCCAGCACGCCACCGGCGAGCTGGACAACACGGCGGGCCTGCGCGCCGCCAAGAAGGAGATCGCCCGGACGCTGACCGTGGCGAGACAACGACAGATTGACGCTGAGAGAAACCATGGCTGACGAAACTGAAGAGACGACCGAGGGCACGGAGGCGGCGGCGTCCGCCGAGGCCCCCGCTTCACCTGAGCCCGATACCGCTGCTGCCTCCGACAGTTCGCAAGGGGCCTCGGCGGACGCCGCCGCCCCCGCCACCTCCGACGCCCCGGCGGCAGCGGAGCGCGCGAGTCAGGCCGCTGCGGAGGTTCCCGCCGCGGAGCCGGAGGTGCAGCTCGCTCCCAAGGAGCGCCGCCAGCGTGCGCGTGCCGCCAAGGCCGCCAAGCGCGGTGACTCCGGTCCCCGCACGCTCGAGGAGCGGCTGGCCGATCGGGACCTCAAACGGGCCGCGGCCGCCAAGGAGCGCCGCGCGCGTCGCACGAAGGTGGGCATCAAGCACAAGTCCGAGGCTCATAACCGCACTGCCACGCCGGCCCGCGAGCACGTCGCCGGCCAGCAGAAGGTGCGTCAGGGGATCGTCGTCTCCGACAAGGCCGACAAGACGATCACCGTGCGGATCGACGTCGCTCGGCGCCATCGCCGCTACGAGAAGATCGTCCGCACCTCGCAGACGCTGCACGCCCACGATGAGACCAACGAAGCCCACATCGGCGACACCGTCACCGTGCGCGAGTGCCGCCCGCTGTCGCGCTCCAAGCGCTGGCGCCTGGTCGGCGTGGTCGAGAGGGCCAAGTAGCCATGATCCAGAACGAGACACGCCTACGCGTGGCTGACAACTCCGGCGCCCGTGAGATCCTCGTGATCCGGGTGCGGGGCGGTTCGCGCCGTCGCTACGCCGGCGTCGGCGACACGATCACCGCGACCGTCAAGACCGCCAATCCGCAGGGCGCGGTCAAGAAGGGCGAGGTCGTCACCGCCGTGGTCGTCCGGACCAAGAAGTCATATGGCCGCGAGGACGGCACCTACATCGGCTTCGACGAGAACGCCGCGGTGCTGATCGACGCCCAGAACAACCCACGTGGCACCCGCATCTTCGGCCCCGTCGCACGTGAGCTGCGCGAGCGCAACTTCATGAAGATCGTCTCCCTCGCCCCGGAGGTGCTCTGACATGCCCGCTCGTATCAGGACCGACGACGAGGTGATCGTGATCGGCGGCAAGGACCGCGGCAAGAAGGGCAAGGTCCTGCGCGTCGATCCGAAGAAGGAGAAGGTCTACGTCGAGGGACTCAATATCGTCAAGCGCCATCAGCGCCCGCAGCAGACCGCCAGCGGCCAGACCGCCGGTGGTGTGATCGAGCGCGAGGGGCCGATCCACATCTCCAACGTGATGCTGGTCGATCCCAAGGACGGCAAGCCGACCCGTGTGCGGATCGAAGTCGTCGACGGCAAGCGGCTGCGCGTTGCCAAGCGCAGCGGGCAGCGACTGGACTGACAGGAAGAATCTGATGGCAACGGAAACCCCGGCTCCGCCGGCACGACTCAAGACCCGATACCTGGACGAGATCCGCCCGGCTCTGATCGAGCGGTTTGGCTACTCCTCGCCGATGCAGGCTCCGAAGATCGTGAAGGTCACGGTCAACATGGGCTGCGGCGACGCCAAGCAGGACTCCAAGGTCCTCGATGCCGCGACCGAGCAGCTGCGACTGATCACCGGCCAGCAGCCGAACATCCGGCGGGCGCGCAAGTCGATCGCCCAGTTCAAGCTTCGCGAGGGCATGCCCGTCGGCGTCGCCACCACGCTGCGCGGCGAGCGCGCCTATGAGTTCCTGGACCGGCTGATGTCGATCGCGATCCCGCGGATCCGCGACTTCCGCGGCCTCAACCCGCGCGCGTTCGACGGCCGCGGCAACTACTCGATGGGCGTGCGCGAGCAGATCATCTTTCCCGAGATCGACTACGACGAGATCGACCAGGTGCGCGGTCTCGACATCACGATCACGACCAACGGCGCCAGCGACGAGGAGGCCTTCGCCTTGCTCGAAGCGCTCGGCATGCCGTTCCGCAAGGACGGCCGCAACCCGGCGGCCCAGGCTTAGGAGCAAGGAGAAACGTGGCAAAGCTGTCCCAGCGCGTCCGTCAGCAGCGGACCCCCAAGTACAAGACGCGGGGCTACACCCGGTGCCGCCGGTGTGGCCGCTCGCGCGCCGTGTACCGCAAGTTCGGCCTCTGCCGGATCTGCCTGCGCGAGCTCGCGCACAACGGTTACATCCCCGGTATGACGAAGTCGAGCTGGTAGGTCCATCATGTCCATGACAGACCCAGTCGCCGACTTCCTCACCCGCCTGCGCAACGGGGCGCGCGCTCAGCACCATGATGTGCTGATCCCATCCTCCAAGCTCAAGCGCGAGATGGCCCGCATCCTCAAGGAGCAGGGGTACATCGAGGGCTACGAGATCTCGCCCGCCACCGCGGAGCGGCCCGGTGAGCACATCACCGTCGTGCTCAAGTACACGAACGACCGCAAGCCCGTCATCTCGGGCCTGCAACGCGTCTCGCGCCCCGGCCAGCGCCACTACGTCGACCACGCCAACCTGCCGCGCGTGCAGGGCGGCATGGGCACCGCGATCATCTCGACTTCCAAGGGTGTCATGACCGGCCACGAGGCTCGCATCGCGGGCGTCGGCGGCGAGGTCGTGGCGCGCGTCTGGTAACCCTGAGCACGCGAACATGTCCCGTATCGGCAGACAACCAATCTCCGTGCCCGCCGGCGTGCAGGTCGCCATCGAGCCCGGCCTGGTGACCGTCAACGGTCCCAAGGGCGAGCTCTCCGAGCGCGTGAGCCGCGACATGACGGTCACCCAGGACGGCGACACGATCACCGTGACTCGTCCGACCGACCGCGGTCCGCACCGTGAGCTGCACGGCCTCACCCGCACCCTGATCGCCAACATGGTCCAGGGCGTGACCGACGGCTTCGAGAAGAAGCTCGAGATCCAGGGCGTCGGCTACCGCGCGGCCCTGCGCGGCCGTGACCTGGAGCTCGCGCTCGGCTACTCGCACCCGGTCGAGATCAAGGCACCGGACGGCATCGAGTTCGAGGTTCCCCAGCCGACGCGCATCACGGTGCGCGGCGCCTCCAAGCAGCAGGTCGGCGAGATCGCCGCCATCATCCGCAAGCAGCGTAAGCCCGAGCCCTACAAGGGCAAGGGGATCCGTTACGAGGGCGAGTACGTCGCCCGGAAGGTCGGGAAGCGAGCATGACCGTCAAGACACGACCCGAAGCGCGGCTCAAGCGGCGTCGCCGCGTGCGCGCGAAGGTGCGGGGCTCGGCCGAGCGTCCGCGGATCTCCGTCTTCCGCTCCAACCGCGGCGTCAGCGCCCAGCTCATCGACGACGACACCGGCCGCACGCTGGCCGCCGTCAACTGGACCGAGGCCGAGCTGCGTGACCTCGGGCCCACGGAGCAGGCGCACAAGGCCGGGGAGCTGCTCGCGCAGCGCGCACAGGCCGCCGGCGTGCAGGTCGCGGTGTTCGACCGCGGCGGCTACCGATATCACGGTCGCGTCCAGGCGTTGGCGGAGGGCGCGCGGGAGGGCGGTCTGACGCTCTAGGCGTCGACCCCCGCTACTCTCGTACAGCTCATGGCAGCCGAACAGACACGCACAGTTTCAGCTCAGGGCCTGGACCTCCAGGAGCGCGTGGTGGAGATCAACCGCGTCGCCAAGGTGGTCAAGGGCGGGCGCCGCTTCTCGTTCACCGCGCTGGTCGTCGTCGGCGACGAGCGCGAGGTGGTCGGAATCGGCTACGGCAAGGCCAACGAGGTCCCCGTCGCGATCCAGAAGGGCGTCGAGCGCGCCAAGAAGAATCTCTACCGCGTGCCCAAGCACGGCTCGACGATCACCCATCAGACGATGGGGATCTTCGGGGCGGGTCGCGTGTTCCTCAAGCCGGCCGCGCCCGGTACCGGTGTCATCGCCGGCGGCGGCGTGCGCGCAGTGCTGGAGCTCGCCGGGATCCACGACATCCTCTCCAAGAGCCTCGGCTCGCAGAACCCGATCAACCTCGTCAAGGCGACGATGGCGGGTCTCGAGTCGCTGCGCACCCCCGACGAGGTCGCCAAGCTGCGTGGCATCTCGATCAACCAGGTGCTCGGTCTCACCGACCGGTCGGCCGACGGTCAGGCGACCGAAGCCGAGGCGACGACCGAGCGCGGCGAAGCCGGCTCCGATGAGACCGCCGCTTCGACCGACACCGCCGCCCCGACCGACACCGCGGGCGTCGCATGAGCACGCTGACCGTCACCCAGCGCAAGTCGCGCAACGGCTCGGACAAGCGCCAGCTCGACACGCTGCGCTCGATCGGCCTGCGCCGGATCGGCCACACCGTCGAGGTCAACGACACCCCGCAGATGCGCGGCATGCTCCATAAGGTGCGCCATCTGGTCGAGGTCCGTGACGAGGTCGCGTCATGAGCCGCGGCGTGACCCCCCGCAAGGGTCCGTCGGCCTCCGCGGAACCCTCCGAGGGCGCTCAGCGCATCGGGCTGCACAACCTCTCCCCGGTGCCGGGCTCCCGCAAGCCACGCAAGCGCGTCGGCCGCGGTCATGGCTCGGGCATGGGCAAGACCTCCGGCCGCGGCCAGAAGGGCGCGGGCTCGCGCTCGGGCTCCAAGAGCCGTGCGAACTTCGAGGGCGGCCAGATGCCGGTCCACATGCGGATGCGCAAGCTGCGCGGCCCGCACATGAAGAAGTCGATGCCGTTCGAGCCGTTCCGGACCTACACCCAGGCCGTCAACCTGCGTGACCTCGAGTCCCGTTTTGACGCCGGTGCCGAGGTGACGCCCGAGACGCTCAAGGCCAATGGCCTTGCCACCCGCAAGGACATCCCGGTGAAGATCCTCGCCAAGGGCGAGATCTCCAAGGCGCTCACCGTCCACGCGCACGCGTTCAGCGGCGCCGCGCGGACGGCGATCGAGGCCGCCGGCGGCACCTGCCAAATCGTCGAGTAGCGGGAGCGCGGGGGTCCGATGCTCTCGACGATCCTCGGTGCGTTCCGGATCGCCGAGATCCGTAAGAAGATCCTGTTCACCTTCGGGGTGCTCGCGATCTACCGGCTGGGGACCCACATCCCGGCGCCGGGGATCAACCCCAAGGCGGTCTCGCAGATCTCCAACGAGCTCAGCGGCAACAGCGTGCTCGGGCTGCTCAACCTGTTCTCCGGCGGCGGGCTGGGGCGGATCGCGCTGTTCGCGCTGGGCATCATGCCCTACATCACCGCCTCGATCATCCTGCAGATCCTGCAGGTGGCGGTGCCCTCACTGGAGAAGCTCTCCAAGGAGGGCGAGGTCGGGCAGCAGCGGATCACCCAGTACACGCGCTACCTGACCGTCGGTCTGGCGTTCGCCCAGTCGATCGGCTATGTGTTCCTGTTCCGGAGCTTCCAGCAGTCCGCCGGGGTGGCGCTGATCAGCAACTTCAACCTCGGCAAGGTCTTCATCATCGTGCTCTCGCTCACCGCGGGCACGATCCTGCTGATGTGGCTCGGAGAGCTGGTCACGCAGCGGGGCATCGGCAACGGAATCTCGCTCCTGATCTTCGCCTCGATCGTCTCCCGCATCCCGGGTGGGATCAGCGCCTGGTGGCGTAACCCCGACCAGACCTTCAAGGTGATCATGCCGTTCATCGTGGTCGGCGTCGTCGCCGCGATCGTGTTCGTCCAGCTCGGCCAGCGCCGGATCCCGATTCAGTACGCCAAACGCGTGATCGGCCGGCGGATGACCGAGGGTGGGATGACCTACCTGCCGCTGCAGGTCAACATGGCCGGCGTCATCCCCGTCATCTTCGCCGCCTCGATCATGGCGATCCCGCCGACCATCGGGCAGCTGCTCGGCCACAACGGCCTCAACTTCTGGACCGAGCTCGCCAACTTCTTCAACCCCGAGGGCTGGCACTACGTGCTCGGCGAGACGATCCTCATCATCCTGATGACCTACTTCTACACGGCGGTCACCTTCAATCCCGTCGACCAGGCCGACAACCTGCGGAAGTCCGGCGGCTTCATCCCCGGCGTGCGACCAGGCAGGCCGACCGCCGAGTTCCTGGACCGCATCCTGGCGCGATTGACGTTGCCCGGCGCCCTGTTCCTGGCCGCGATCGCGGCGCTGCCGACGATCCTCATCAACCAGACGAGCGCCAACTTCTTCTTCGGAGGCACCTCGATCCTGATCGTGATCGGCGTCGCGCTCGACACGATGCGCCAGCTCGAGGCGCAGCTGATGATGCGCAACTACGAGGGCTTCCTCAAGTAGGCACCCTTGGTGGGTGCCCGGGGGCTCCGCCGGATGTGGCATCGGCAGGACCGGCTTCTCGGCTCCGCCGGCGACTTCGAGTAGGCGCCGGCGCCCGCTCTGGGTGTCAAAAGCGCCGCATGGGCGAGAAATGCGCCCAGAGTGCGGGGGGCCGGACGGCAGGCACTGGCGATCCCGACGCCACGGTGGGATACTGAATGGTGGAGGGAGGTGGTTGGCATTTCGTTGACCCCGCACCAGGAACGCGAACCGGAGAGGGGCCCACCGGCCCCGCCGGTCGGATATCAGAAGCAACACCGCCGGCTTCGGGCCTATGCCGATGCCAAGCGGCCGCGGCATGTTCCGCACGGCGCGTTCGGGCGACACCATCCGGTGCGCACGGCGCTTCATCAGATCGGCCGCTTGCTCGAGAGCGAGCACCGGCACTGACGGGCTCGGGGTCCGAGCCGATGTCGACCGGCCCGGTCCCGGCTCAGCCCGCGGCTCGCGATCGAGCGTCGTGAACGACGGGCGGCCGCGTCGCTCGGGCGCCTGACGCGGGCAGCCCGGGCCCGCACGCGCCCGGGCCGACAGGTACAGTCCCGGGCCTCGCATGGCCGCTCAGCTCAACCTCATTCTGTTCGGACCGCCCGGTGCGGGCAAGGGGACGCAGGCCGAACGGCTGCGCCAGGACTTCCAGCTGCCCTACATCGCGACCGGCGACATGCTGCGGGCGAACGTCAAGGACCAGACGGAGCTCGGACGCAAGGCGAAGGAGTTCATGGACGCCGGGGATCTCGTGCCCGACGATCTGATCGTCGCGATGGCCCGTGATCGCCTGAACGAGGGTGACGCGCAGGAGGGCTTCCTGCTCGATGGGTTTCCGCGGACGGTGCCTCAGGCCGATGCCCTCGGCGAGATGCTCACCGGGCTCGGGCGACGGATCACCGCGACGCTGCTGATCGACGTTCCCGACGAGGAGGTCGTGCGCCGGCTCTCCGGGCGCCGGGTGTGCATGAAGGCCGGTCACAACTATCACGTCGAGTCCGATCCCCCCAAGCATGAAGGAGTCTGCGACCAGGACGGCTCGCGCCTGGTCCAGCGCGACGACGACAAGCCCGAGGTCGTCGAGCACCGGCTCGCCGTCTATCGGGAGAAGACGGAGCCGCTCGTGGAGTACTACGACTCACGAGGCCTGATGAAGCGGATCGATGGGACCCGCCCGCCCTCGGAGGTCCACGACCACATCCGCGCGGTGATTGCGACGCTGCGCATGGAAGAGGACGTCTAGCTCTCCGTCGTGCATTCGTTGCACGGCCGGCGATCGACTGGCTAGATTCTCTGATCGCATGATCATCAAGAAGACCCCCGAGGAGATCGAGCGGATGGCGGCGTCGGGCGCACTGCTGGTGCGCACGATGAACCTGCTCGCCGGCAAGATCCGGCCCGGGGTGACCACCGCCGATCTTGACGCCGCTGCCGAGCGGTTCATCCGCTCGCAGGGCGCTGCGCCGACGTTCAAGGGCTACCGCGGGTTCCCGGGATCGATCTGCGCCTCGCCGAACTCCATGATCGTGCACGGCATTCCCGGCCCCTACGTCCTGCAGAAGGGCGACATCCTGTCCGTCGATCTCGGGGTCACGCTGGACGGCTGGGTCTCCGATGCCGCGCGGACCTTCCCGGTCGGTCCGATCAGTCCGGTCGCCCAGAAGCTGCTCGACGTGACCGAGGAGTCGCTGATGCTCGCGGTGCCGCAGTGCCGACCCGGCAACCACCTCGGCGACATCGGCCACGCAATTCAGGCCCATGTGGAGGACGCCGGGCTGTCGGTCGTGCGCTCGCTCGTGGGCCACGGTGTGGGTCGCGAGATGCACGAGGATCCGCAGATCCCCAACTACGGTCACGCCGGGGCGGGGATCACCCTCGAGGAGGGAATGGTGTTCGCGATCGAGCCGATGGTGACCGCCGGACGCCACGCGATCCGGGTCGCCTCCGACCAGTGGTCGATCTTCTCCCAGGACGACTCGCTCGCCGCGCATTTCGAGTTCACGATCGCGATTACCGCCGACGGGCCGCGCGTGCTCACGCCGTGGCACGAGGCGAAGACGGCCGCCGCGGCGGCCTGACAGGCCCGGTAGAGCGGACCGGCGGGGTTGCTAAGATCCCCCGGTGCGCCCGCAGCGCTTGCCCGTGCTGCTGCGCTCGCTTCGTCGAGGTAGCGGCGGCCGTACCGGTCTCCAGAGCCTCGATGAGGATCACAAGTCAGAAATTCCACCCCAAAGGTGAACCCAGCATGAAGGTGCGTCCCTCGGTCAAACCGATGTGCGAGAAGTGCAAGATCATCCGCCGTCACGGCCGGGTGCTCGTGATCTGTTCCAATCCCCGCCACAAGCAGCGGCAGGGCTAGTCGCCTCAAGGAGAACGATGGCGCGAATCTCCGGGGTCAACATCCCCCTCAACAAGCGGGTCGAGATCGGCCTCACGTATATCTACGGCATCGGCCGCTCCACTTCCAACGAGCTGCTCGCGCAGGTCGGGGTCGAGCCTGACCGCAAGGTGCGCGACCTCACCGAGGAAGAGGTCGTCAAGCTGCGCGACCTGATCGACAATTCGCTCACCGTCGAGGGAGATCTGCGCCGAGAGCGCTCGCAGGCGATCAAGCGCCTTCAGGAGATCGGCTCCTACCGTGGCTTGCGCCATCGCCGCGGACTGCCGGTCCGCGGACAGAACACGAAGACCAACGCCCGGACGCGCAAGGGACCCAAGCGCATGCAGGTCGCCGGCAAGAAAAAGGCAGGTAAGAAGTGAGCCCGGCTCCCCGCCGACCGCAGCGCGGCCGTCGCCGTGTGCGCAAGAACATTCCGATTGGACAGGCGCACATCAAGACGTCGTTCAATAACACGATCGTGTCGCTCACCGACCGCGAGGGCAACGTGATCGCCTGGGAGTCGGCCGGTGGCGCCGGCTTCAAGGGCTCGCGCAAGTCGACGCCGTTCGCCGCGCAGGTGACCGCCGACGCGGCCGCCCGCAAGGGCATTGAGCACGGCCTGCAGAAGGTCGAGGTCTTCGTCAAGGGCCCCGGCTCCGGCCGCGAGACCGCGATCCGCTCGCTGCAGGCCGCGGGCCTTGAGGTGACCGGCGTCAAGGACGTCACCCCCCAGGCCCATAACGGCTGCCGACCCCGCAAGCGTCGCCGCGTCTGACGCGCGCTGACCTTTAGAGAACCAGAGATACACAGGACATGGCCCGAGATACCTCACCCCAGTGCAAGCAGTGCCGTCGAGAGGGACAGAAGTTGTTCCTCAAGGGCGAGCGCTGTCTGACCGACAAGTGCGGCGTCGAGCGTCGCTCCTATCCGCCCGGCGACCACGGCCGTGGCCGCCAGAAGCAGTCCGAGTACCGCGTCCAGCTGCGTGAGAAGCAGAAGGCCAAGCGCTACTACGGCGTGCTCGAGGACCAGTTCCGCATCTACTACGGCAAGGCCTCGCGCCAGTCCGGCGTGACCGGCGAGAACCTGCTGCGGATGCTGGAGTGCCGGTTCGACAACGTGCTGGTCCGCCTCGGCTTCGCCGCCTCGCGGCGCCAGGCCCGCCAGCTCATCCTGCACGGCCATTGGACCATCAACGGCCGTCGGGTGAACATCCCGAGCTATCAGCTGCGCGACGACGACGTGATCGCGATCCACGGCAAGTCCACCGCGGGTCAGGTGATCCGCGATGCGACCGAGCTGACGGGTCAGGTCCCCGCATGGCTTCAGGCCGACCACGACGCGCTCACGGCGAAGGTGCTCCGCAAGCCCGAGCGGCGAGAGATCGCCGCGCCGGTCCAGGAGCAGCTAATCGTCGAGCTGTACTCCAAGTAGCGATTTCAGACAGCCGCGCGAACCCGGGGGCCCGGGTCGCGCGCGGCGACCAACACCCGCCGCCTCCCCTCCCGGGCGGCCTTCAACTCGAGACGACGTTAGGACGTGTGATGCTTGACTTCCAGGTGCCCCGAATCTCCGCCGAGTCGGCCGACGACACGCGCGGTTCGTTCACGATCGAGCCGCTCGATCGAGGCTTCGGCTACACCTTCGGCAACTCGCTGCGCCGCGTGCTGCTCTCCTCGCTGGCCGGCGCCGCCGTCACCAGCGTGCGGATCGAGGGCGTCGCTCACGAGTTCTCCACGATCGCCGGCGTCAAGGAGGACGTGACGGACATCGTCCTCAATCTCAAGGGCATCGTCTGCCGGATGCACTCCGATGCGACCGAGATCGAGGCCCCGCTCGTCGTCACCGGCCCCGGCGACATCACCGCCAAGGACATTGACCTGCCCTCGGGCGTGGAGATTCTCAACCCCGAGACGCACATCGCGACCCTCGAGAAGAAGACCAAGCTCGAGGTCTATCTGACGATCGGCCGCGGACGCGGCTATCGGCCCGCCGAGGAGAACAAGTCGCCCGATCAGCCGATCGGCGTGATCCCGATCGACTCGATCTTCTCGCCGGTGCGCCGTGTCGCCTACAACGTCGAGCAGGCCCGCGTCGGCCAGAAGACCGATTTCGACAAGCTGACGCTCGACATCGAGACCGACGGCTCGATCGATCCGCATGCCGCGCTCCGCGAGGCCGCCGAGATCCTGATCTCCCAGCTCGCGATCTTCACCGACGCCGATCGCGTCGTGGAGCTCCGGGACGTCAACACCGCCGGCGCGCTCGATCAGGCCATGGTCGGCGGCGCCCAGGTGGGCTCCTCGCAGCGGCCGCCGAACGCGATGGACGACATCCTCATCGAAGAGCTCGAGCTCGGCGTCCGCTCCTACAACTGCCTCAAGCGCGCGGGCATCCAGACAGTCGGGGACCTTGTCTCCAAGACCGAGGGTGAGCTCAACGCGATCCCGAACTTCGGCAAGAAGTCGATCGACGAAGTGATCGAAACCCTGCACGCGCGGGGCCTCGGTCTCCGCGACGAGTAAGCTTCGCCGCCAGGAGCAAAGGAACCACCGTCATGCGTCACCAGCGTCAGCGATACCAGCTCAGCCGTTCTGCGGCCCACCGCAAATCGCTGCTCATGAACCTCTCCAAGGAAGTCATCGAGCACGAGCGGATCCAGACCACCGAGGCGAAGGCCAAGGCGGTCAAGCCCGAGCTGGAGAAGCTCATCACCCTCGCCAAGCGCGGGGACCTGCACGCCCGCCGCCAGGCGCTCTCGGCGCTCGGCCAGGACAAGTTCACCGTCTACAAGCTGTTCGAGGAGATCGCGCCGCGCTACACCGAGCGGCCGGGTGGCTATACCCGCATCCTCAAGCTCGGCCCGCGTCGCTCCGACTCGTCCGAGATGGTCCTGCTCGAGCTCGTCTGAGCTCGCGATGGAGTCCGCACGGCCCGTTCCCCCTGGGGGGACGGGGGTGGGCGGGGCCGTCTCCCGGCTCCTCATCCAATACGACGGGACCGACTTCTCCGGCTGGGCGAAGCAGCCGGGCCTCCGCACCGTGCAGGGCGAACTCGAGCACGCGCTCGCGGTCGTGCTGCGCCGCGACGGGCCGAACCTGACCGTCGCCGGCCGTACGGACGCCGGGGTTCACGCACTCGGCCAGGTGGCGAGCTACGCGGGCGAGCCCGCCCGCGTCGGCAGCCTCAACGCGGTACTGCCGGCCGACGTGAGCGTGCTGAGCTGCGAACGGGCCGCCGAGGGGTTCTCGGCCCGCCATGACGCGACGAGCCGCGCCTACCGGTATCGGCTCCTCACCCGCCAGGCCCGCAGCCCGTTCGAAGCCCGGACGACGCTGCACTGGCCCCACCGGCTTGACCTGGACGCGCTGCGGCTGTGCGCCGCCGCGCTGCCCGGCACCCACGACTTCACGGCCTTCACGCCGACCGAGACCGACCACGTCCGCTTCCGGCGCGACGTGCTCACCGCTCGCTGGGCGCACGACCCGGACGCCGACCATCTCGACTTCCTGATCGAGGCCGACGCGTTCATGCGGAATATGGTGCGCGCGCTCGTCGGCACGATGCTGGAGGTCGCCTCGGGCCGGAGGATGCCGGCTCAATTCCGCGGGCTGCTCGCCGGGCGCCCGCGCGCAGAGGGTGGGCAGACCGCCCCTCCGGGCGGCCTGGCGCTCGTCGGGGTGGGCTACGAGGGGCGACGGGTGTTTCCCGAAACCTGAGCGATTCATGCCCGACTGGACAAATGTTCGATTGCGCTCAACTTCACCAAAGCGCACTATTCCTTTGCAGAAGGAGCCAGGGAGGGCGTTGGGGGTGGTTTTCTCGGCCCGGGTAACGAGTTCTCGTCGCCCGGGCCGCTTTTTCCGCGCGCGCGGGCGGGGCCCTGACAGCCGCTCGCATCCCTAGCATGGAACGGGTGCGCGTGCTTCTCACCAACGATGATGGGATCACCGCGCGGGGGCTGCAGACTCTGCGGCGCGCGCTGCTCGAGCTGCCGAACATCGACCTCGCGGTGGTCGCGCCCGATGGCAATCGCTCGGCGACCGCTCGGTCGATCACGACGCGCCGGCCGCTCACCGTGCGCGAGGTCGCATTCGACGACGGGACGATCGGCTTCGCGACGGACGGCACGCCGGTGGACTGCGTGCGACTCGCCCAGCTCGGGCTGATCGACGGCTTCGAGATCGACCTCGTCGTTTCGGGGATCAATCACGGCGCCAACCTCGGCGACGACGTCACGTACTCCGGCACGGTCGCGGCCGCGCTGGAGGCGATCCTGCTCGACCTGCCCGGGATCGCGGTCTCCCAGCACTCGCCGGCCGCTCCCGCCGACATGGAGACAGGCGACGGATTCGACTTCGAGACGACCGCCGGGTTCACGGCGCGCGTCGTTGAGCGCCTGGGGGATGTCGGCCTCGCGCCGCGGACGCTGCTCAACATCAACGCGCCGGGCGCGGAGCCCGACGGCGTCCGGGTCGCGCGACTCGGCAAGCGGGTCTACAGCGACACACTGCGGCTGGTCGAGGACAACGGCAAGGGCCGGATCTATGAGATCTACGGAGAGGCAGGGGCGCTCGAGGACGAGACCGGAACCGATCTCGCCGCCGTTGCCGCCGGCTACATCGCGGTGACGCCGCTGCACTTCGACCTCACCGACGTCGCCGGAATGGACGCGCTCGCCGCTCGTGACCTGTCGGCTCTGCTTCAGCCCACGGCACAGGAGATGGGGGAGCGGTGAGCCCGCGCGCTTCGAACGGGGAACCCGACCCCGCCGCTCGGTCCGCCGAGCTGCGCGCCCTGCTCGAGCACCACGGCTACCGCTACTACGTCCTCGACGATCCGGAGTTGGGCGACGACGCCTACGACGCGCTCCTCGATGAGCTGCGCGGGATCGAGGCCGAGCATCCTGAGCTCGTCACGCCCGATTCCCCGACCCAGCGGGTGGGAGGCGAGCCCGTCTCCGATCTGGAGAAGGTCCGCCATCCCGTCCCGATGCTGTCGCTGGCCAACGTCCGGTCGGCCGAGGAGCTCACCGCGTGGATCCAGCGGATGCGCAACCACCTGGCGCGCGAATCGATCGAGGATCCCGAGTTCGAGTTCGTCGCCGAGCCGAAGATCGACGGCCTGGCGATGTCGCTGCTCTACCGCGACGGCCGGTTCGAGCGGGGCGCGACGCGTGGCAACGGCGAGATCGGCGAGGACGTCACCCACAACATCCGCACGATCGGCCAGATCCCGCTGCGCCTGGACATGGATGACCCGCCGGCGCTGGTGGAGGTTCGTGGCGAGGTGTACATGTCGCTGCCGGATTTCGCCGCGCTCAACGAGCGCCGAGCCGAACAGGGGCTGTCGACGTTCATGAACCCGCGAAACTCGGCAGCGGGCACGATCCGCCAGCTCGATCCCCGGCTGGCCTCCGAGCGACCGCTGTCGTTCTGGGCCTACCAGGTCGGGACCACGGAGGGGATCACCTTCGACAGCCATTGGGAGGCGCTTGAATGGCTGCGCGCGCGCCGCTTCCCGGTTCACCCCGACATCGTGCGTCTCACCGACGAGGCCAAGGTCGTCGCCCGCTGTCAGGAGTGGGAGCGCCGGCGCGGCTCGCTCGACTTCGAGATCGACGGCGTCGTGGTCAAGGTCAGCCAGTACGCACTGCAGCGGCGGCTTGGCGTCGTTGGGCGTGACCCTCGCTGGGCGGTCGCGTGGAAGTTTCCGCCGACGACTGCCCCCACGAAGCTTGAGTCGATCGGCTGGAACCCGGGGAAGTTCGGCGACCTGCATCCCTACGCGGTGCTCGCCCCCGTCGCCGTCGGCGGGGTCACGATCAAGCTCGCCACGCTGCACAACGAGGAGGACCTCGCCCGCAAGGACATCCGCGCCGGAGAGGACGTGATCGTGCTGCGCGCGGGAGATGTGATCCCGCAGGTGCTCTCGCCCGCCCCGCACGTTGCCGAGCGCGAGGACCGGCCCCCGCCCACCACTCCGCCTGAGCGCTGCCCGGTGTGCGACACACCGACCGTCAAGCCGGAGGAGTCGGTTTTCACGCGCTGTCCGAACCGCGACTGTCCCGGCCGCCGCTGGCAGCTGCTCAAGCACTTTGCGGGAGCGATGGACATCGACGGACTGGGGGAGAAGCAGGTCGATCTGTTCATGCGCCTGGGCTGGGTGCAGACCGCCGGCGACCTCTATCGCCTCACCGCCGATCAGATCGCCGAGCAGACCGGGTTCGGCGAGGTCTCGGCGCAGAAGCTCGTCGCGGCGATCGAGGCCTCCAAGCGCCAGCCATTCGGCCGAGTGCTGTTCGCGGCCGGGATCGAGGAGGTCGGCTCCGTGACCGGGCGCAACCTCGCGCAGCGGTTCGGCACGCTCGATGCCCTGCTCGCCGCCGATCCCGAGGCGATCGAGCAGACTCAGGGCGTCGGCCCGAAGATGGCCGCGCGAATCCACGAGCAGCTGGCCGATCCCCGCATGAGAGCGCTGCTGGCGGACCTCCGCTCTGAGGGACTGACGCTCGAGCAGGAGGGCCCGCCGCCCGGTCAGGGGCCGCTTGCCGACAAGACGCTCGTGCTCACGGGGACGCTGCCCGATCTCACCCGCGAGGAGGCGACCGAGCGGATCATCGCCGCCGGCGGCCGCGTCACCGGCTCGGTGTCGAAGAAGACCGACTATGTGGTCGCGGGCGACAGTGCAGGCTCCAAGCTCGCCAAGGCCGAGAAGCTCGGGGTTCCGGTGCTCGACGAGCCCGCTCTGCTGGCCCTGCTCGCGGGGGAGGGCGACTCCGATCAGCCGTCGTAGCGGGCCACCGCGACCTCCATCCGGTCCTGGACCGGATGGGCCGCATCCGGATTGACCCCGTTCATCAGGAACGCATAGGCGAGCAGGTGCCCATCGGCGGCGCGGCAGTAGCCGACGACGTTCGAGACGTCCGAGAGCGTGCCGCTCTTACCGGTGCAGCGCCCCTGAGCGTAGGTGCCGCGGTTCTCGTCGACGAGCGTGCCGGTCTCGCCGACGGTTGCCAGCGACTGGCGGAATGGGAGGTTCCCGCTCATCTGGGCGAGCAGGGAGACGATCTGCGCGGGAGATGTGTGATCGCGGTAGGCCAGACCGGAGCCGTCGACCAGATACGGATGCAGGCCGAATCTGGTGGCGATCGTCGAGCGCACGACCGCGGCGCCGGCGGCCGTCGTGCCACCCCCGCCGGCGTGGGCGCCGATGTCCTTGAGCAGCGTCTCGGCGAAGAAGTTGTCCGACGGAGTGTTGGTGAGCGCGATCAGAGTGGCGATCGTCGGTGACTGAACGGTGGCCAGCTGCCGCGCGAGCGGCGGGGTGACGCCGGTGCGGACGGTCCTGTCGCGGACCGTGATGCCTGCGGCCCGGAGCGCGGCGAGCAGGTCCTTGCCCGCCTGCAGCGGCGGGTTGGCGTAGTAGACCTCGCCGGTCGAGTCGGCCCAGTCGCGGTTGAACGACAGCGCGCTGAGCGCCCCCTCGACCCAGATCGAGGGCTTGTTGTTCGTCGCGGGAGTGCCCTCGTCGGAGTCGAACCTCGACGCGTCGGCGACGATCGGCCCGGTAACGGTGCGGATGTCCTGTGCGCGGAGCTGACTGACGAGCCCCTGCATGGTTGCCCCCGTCCCGTACGCCCGACGGTCAAACGCCGCCGAGCCGAAGGTGGGGTCGCCGCCTCCCCGCAGGTACAGCGCGCCCTTCCAGGCAGTGCCGCTCTGCGTCCCGGCGCCGAGCACGGAGGTGGCCAGCCGGGCCGTCGGGCCGAAGACCTGGAGCGCGGTCGTCGTCGTGTAGAGCTTTTCGACCGAGGCCGGGATCCGGGCGACCGTCGCCTGGTGGGCGTACAAGGTGGTGCCGGTGCTGAGGTCCTCCACCTCGGCGCTGCTGGAGGAGCCGGCGGAGCGCATCCCGGCGTTCAGTGCGCGTGTCAGTCCTGCCGGGAGCTCGCTCGCGGAGGCGAGGGCCCTGGAGACGCCCGCGCCGAGCAGGAGGCAGCCGGCGAGCAGCGCGAGGGCGAGCGCGCGGGTGGGGTGCAGCGAGACCATCCGTTCATGTGTAACCGATCGCGGGCCCGAAAGCTGCGGGATTTCGCTCCTCCTCTGGAGAGGTTCGTGGGCGAGCGCCGATGGAGCCGTGTGAGCCAACCTCTAAGATCTCGTGCGCCATGGACAAGGTGGTGACGCTCACGGATTCGAGCGCACGGCCGCCGGCCGCTCGAACGGCGCGACGGTCGCGCCGGTCCGGTGCGCGCGGGCGCCGGCGCTCGAAGACAGCACTCGTCCTCGGCGGCGGCGGACTCACCGGCGGTGTCTACGAGATCGGAGCGCTGCGCGCGCTCGACCTGCTCTCCGTCCAGCGCACGGTCAACGAGTTCGACGTCTACGTCGGCACCAGCGCGGGGTCGTTCGTGGCGGCGGCAGTCGCCAACGGTGTGACGCCCGAGGAGATGATGCGTGCGATCGTCCGAGACGGGCCGACCGGCTTTCCCGACGTCCGCGCCGGCTCGCTGCTGCGCCCCAACTACCGAGAGTTCGCCACCCGCGGAATCAAACTACCGCTGCGGCTGGCCGGGCTCGTCCGGGACCTGGCACGGGACATCGGGCAGCTGTCGGCGGTCGATGTGGTCCTCGGTCTCGCCGAGGCGCTCCCGACGGGGCTGTACACCGGCGACGGCCTCGAGCGCTACGTCCGGGAGATCCTCACCGATCCCGCTCGCACCAACGATTTCCGCGAGCTGCGCTCCGAGCTCTACCTCGTGGCGACCGATCTCGACACCTGTGAGCGTGCGGTGTTCGGCGCCGAGGGGCTCGACGCGGTCCCGATCTCCCGGGCGGTGAGCGCCTCCAGCGCGCTGCCCATGATCTACAAGCCGGTGGAAATCGACGGCCATGAGTACGTCGACGGAGGTCTGGTCTCGACGACCAACCTCGACGTCGCGGTCGAGGCGGGGGCGAAGTTCATCGTCGTCGTCAATCCGCTCGTGCCGTACATCAACGAGGGCGGCCCGCTGCTCGATCGCAACCGGCGGGTCTCGCGCATGGGGTTCCCGCAGATCGGATACCAGGCGTTCAAGCTGCTCGCCCATCAGCGCCTGCATGAGCTCGCGCGGCAATGGGAGGAACGTTACCCGGGCGTCGACATCATCCTGATCGAGCCCGAGCCGTCCGACGAGCTGATGTTCCGCACGAACGTCATGAACTTCACCTCACGCGTCGAGATCGCGCGGCACGGGTTCGAGTCCGTGACGCTGCACCTGTCGCACGAGTACCACCGCTACAAGGAGGTCTGCGCGCGGCACGGCATCGAGATCTCGGCGACGCGCGTGCAGAGCGTGGTCCGCCGCTTCGACACCGCGAACGAGTCGACGCGCGCCTGGCGGAAGATCCTCGAGCAGACCACCGCGACCCTGCTTCGCCAGTCGGCGTCCTGAAACGACGACGCGCGCCACGGCATCGACCGGGCGCGCGCAGGAAGCGAGGGAGCGGAAGGGGCGACGCCGTCCCGGCGCCGCCCGGCCGTCTACGTCAGGCGCTGGCCGCCCGAGCCTGGGACGTCATCGAGCTCGGCGACTCAGCCATGCTTGAGAGAAACAACGTCTTGTCGATCTTTCCGTTGAAGATCGGGACGCCCAGCTCGACACATTTGACGATCACGTCGCGTCGCTCGAGGCCGGCTTCACGGGCCAGCTCGGTGGGCGTCAGGTGATTGGCCATCGGAATGTCTCTCCTTTGCCGCTGTTCACTACATGGTCACCAGTATCGCCCCTTCGCCGGACGGTGGCAACCCGATTCGTCCAAACGTCCGCTCGTTCTCCCAGAATCCGGTGCGAACCGCGTCACGATTGACCAACGATTGTTCGTTTGAAAACGGACTTCTGGCGGTAACTCTTCCTCAAGACCGGTCGACCGGTCGCGTCGGCGGTGATGGGGGAGACCGGGCGCGGGCACGGAGAGCCGGACCGTCCGACGCGGGAGCCGCCTTGCAGCTGACGTTGAGAGCGCAGTTGCCCTCCGGGGCCCGCAGCGAAGCCGCGCTGGTGGATCAGGCGCGGGCGGGCGACGACAGGGCGTTCGAAGAGCTGTACGCGCGCTATCGCGAGCGCATCCACGCCTTCATCCTGTCGAAGGTCCGAGATCACGGACGCGCCGAGGACCTGGGCCAGGAGGTGTTCATCTCGGCGTTACGCCAGTTGCGCGCCACCGACAGCGAGATCATCTTCAAGCCCTGGCTTTACACGATCGCCCGCAACGCGTGCATCGATGAATTCCGGCGCGGCGCTCGCGTGCGCGAGGTGTCGCTCGAGTCCGACGGGCTTCCGGCCGGCTCACGCGGCGTCGGCCTCCAGTCGGGGCTACCGACGCCCGCGGCCGCGATCGAGTCCAAGCAGACCCTGGCGGATCTGCGCAGCGCCTTCGATGGCCTGAACGAGACCCAGCACAAGCTGCTCGTGATGCGCGAGTTCGAGGGACTGTCCTACGACGAGATCGGCACCCGGCTGGGAATGACCCGGCAGATGGTCGAGAGCGGCCTGTTCCGCGCCCGGCGCAAGCTCGGCGCGGAGTACGACGAGCTCGCCAGCGGACGCCGCTGTGAGCAGATCCAGACCGCAATCGACGCCGGTGAGCTGCAGACCGCGCGTGGTCTCGGGATCAAGCTGCGCCGCCGGTACTCGCGGCATCTGTCCCACTGCCAGCCGTGCCGGCATGTGGCGATGGTGGCGGGTGTCGACGACGCTCTGCTCAAGCCGCGCTCGATCGTCGACAAGGTGGCCGGCCTGCTGCCGTTCCCCTTGCTACGGCAGCTGGTCTCACGCGGCACACGCGGAGCAAGCCACCATGCGGGCGGTGGCCTGGCGGGCGGTGCGGGCGCGACCGGCGCAGGCGCCGCCGGCCTCGGAGCGGGACAGGCGGCGGCGATCGCTGCGCTGGTGATCGGCGGGGCCGGAGGCGGTCTCGTCGCCGTCGACCAGGCGACCGCCTCTCACCACACCGGCGCTCGGGCGATCGCGCACATCGCCGGCGCCGGCCGCTCACCCGCCGCCGGCCACGCGACCGTATCCGCGGGATCGCCTTCCGGTCCCGGCCGGAGCGGCGCTGGTGCGTCGCCCGGCGGCCGGCTCGCCGCGCGCACGTCTGCGCGCGGCTCGAGCGCGGGCGGCGGTGGCGGCCCAGTGCCGCGCGGACCGGGCGGCGGCTCCGGCTCCGGGAACGGCTCTGGCTCCGGCAGCGGGTCGGGGTCGGGGAACGGATCGGGCTCTGGCACCGGTTCCGGCGGCGGATCGGGGTCTGGCGGCGGGGCGGGCACCGGCAGCTCGACCCATCACCGCGGCGGGACGGGCACGACCTCGACCGGCGTGGGAACGAAGGTCAGCGGGGTGACGACGACGGCGCAGAAGACGGTGACGGGCGTCGGCACGACCGTCAACAAGACGGTCTCCGGGGTCGGCAAGGCCGTCAACAAGACCGTCTCCGGCGTGGGGACCACCGTTCAGAAGACCACCTCCGGAGTGGGCACGACCGTGAACAAGACCGTCTCGGGCGTCGGCAAGGCGGTGAACAAGACCGTCTCGGGCGTCGCGCCCGGCGTGGGGACGACGGTGCAGAAGACCACCTCCGGCGTCGGCACGACCGTGCAGAAGACCACCTCCGGCGTCGGCACGACCGCGCAGAAGACGACCTCGGGCGTGGGCACGACGGTCGACAAGACCACGACGGGCGTCGCCACGACCGTGCAGAAGACAGTCTCCGGGGTGACCGGCGGCGGATCCAGCAGCTCGGGCACGACGACCACGTCGACGTCGACGAATCCCGTCTCCACCCTGCTCGGCCCGATTCTTCCCTGACGGTCCGGCACCGAGCCAGGCCGCCGCACCGGGGAGATCACGCACCCCCGGCCGGTCGGCCGGCCACGAAATCACCCGTTGCCCGGCGTCGAATACACTCAGCTCATTCGGGGCGTGGCGCAGCCTGGTAGCGCGCACCGTTCGGGTCGGTGAGGTCCCCGGTTCAAATCCGGGCGCCCCGACTGCCGGTCCTGCCGGCGAGACATGCGAGAGCCCGCCGCACGGCGGGCTCTCCGCGTTTCCGGCCCGCTGCCGCCGCACGGCGGGCGCTCCGCGTTTTCCGGCCCGCCCCGCCCGGGGCTCAGTCGTCGGACCAGCCGGCGCCGGTCGCGTCGTACTCCTCGACGCGCGCCTGCATCAGCGACCGGCACAGGTCGAGCGGGATCTCACGGTCGTAGGGGAGCTTGATGAATGCCGCACCCGCGTCATAGCCCGCCGCCTTCACCTCGGCTGCGTGGGAGGCGAAGAAGCGGGGCGGGAACCGCAGCGAGCAGTGGTGCTTGAAGTTCTGAAGCATCCACAGGCTCGTGTTCTGCTCGCCCACGACGTAGACGGGGAGGTTGTACTTCAGAGCTTCGCGCGCCTCCGGGGCGGTGGCGAGGCTCAGCTCGCGCAGCTGTTCGAGATGCGGCCGCTGGACCGGTGTGAGTTTGCCGAAGTAGTCCTCGACGCTCGTCCGCTTGGGCATCGGCATGCGTCGCAGCCTACCCGCCGCCGGCCGGCCGCCCGCCGTGCTTCAGCCGCCGACCCGGTCCCCGCGGCCGGTCAGCCCTCGAAGCGGGACTGGTGGGGCAACTGCGGGAGCGACAGCCGCCAGCGCATGGCGGCGAGCCGCACCGCGAAGCAAGCGCCGGCCCCGAGCGCGGCGTACACCCAGTCGTGGGCGCCGCCGGTCGGCGCGGCAACGGCGATCGACGAGCCGATCAGCGCCGGCACGGCGTAGAGCCCGGACCGGAGCACACGCGGGACCTCGCGGAGGATCAGGTCACGGACCATCCCGCCGCCGATGCCGCTGATCGCGCCGAGGATGATCGCCTCGGGAACCTCGAGGCGGTACTGGCGGGCGATCGCCGCGCCGGTGACGCAGAAGAGCCCGAGGCCGGCGGCGTCGAGCACCTCGATCATGCCCTGCATCCGCTCCAGCCACGGGTAGCTGGCCAGCGCCACGAGGCCGGCGGCGCCGAGTACCGCGAGATAGGTCGGATCGCGGAAGGTCGCCGGCGGGCGTCCGATCAGCACATCGCGGATGACCCCGCCGGCGAGTCCGACGACGACCGCCATCACGATCACCCCGAACCCGTCGAGCCGGCCGCGGATCCCGGCGAGCGCCCCGGAGAGACCGAACACGAACGTCCCAACGAGGTCGAGCACGAGGATCGCGCCCGGGTCGAAGGTCCGCAGCAGGGTGGGCGTCACGGTCGCGAAGGTGCTCACGATCGTCCCTCCGGTGCCGGTCGCAAGCGAGCCAGCCCCGCCCGCAGCGGCTCCTCGATGCGCGCGGTGGGGCCGTCAGGCATCGCGCTGAGGGCGACCCCGCCGAGCACCGCGACGGCGCCGGCGATCTGCGGCAGCCCGGCGACGTTGCCGAACGCGATCCAGCCGACCACCGCGCCGACGAGCGGCTCGAGGTTGACGAACGCGCCGGCGAGCGTGGCGGAGACGCGCGCCTGCCCGTGGGCGAAGAGCCAGAACGGGAGCAGGGTCCCGGCCACCGCCAGCGCGGCCAGCGCCATCGTCGGCTCGGCCGGCAGCCGCGTCGCGGCGGCGAGCGAGAGCCCGCCGTGCAGCAGCGCGAAGGGGAGGGCGGCAAGCGAGCCGGCGGTGAACTGGACGGCCGTCACCGCCGCCACGTCACGACCCTCGAGCAGCCGCGGCTGAAGCGCGATGCACAGCGCGGAGAGCGCGGCCGAGGCGAGCACGAGCGCATCGCCGCCGTCGCTCGAGCCGGCGCCGCCATGGCCAGCGATGAGCGCGATGCCGAGCAGGGCGACTCCGTAGCCGGCCCACGCCAGCGCCCCGGTGCGCGACTGCCGCAGACCTGCGGCGATCAACGCGACGAGCATCGGCACGACGCCGATGATCACCGAAGCGTGGCTGACCGAGGTTCGCGCGACGCCTGAGTTCTGGAGCAGCACGACCCCGCCGAAGCCGATTGCACCGGCCGCCACGACGCCCGGGGTGAGCGCGGCGCGCAGTCCCCGGCGGCCCACGTAGGCGAGCACCGGCGTGGCCAGCGCGAACCGCGCGACGGTCAGCCAGGCGGGGGTCAGCCACGCGAGCGCGAGCTTGGACAGCGGCACGCTGAGACCCCAGAGGACGCCGGAGGCGGCGAGCGAGAGGATGGCTGTGCGGCGCGAGGAGGTCATGGCGTTGATCTAAGACCTCTATCGGCGGACGGCCGTCACACATTTGACTCTTTTCGTCAAATGCGATGGAATCTTTTGTCAAATGGCAATTCAGCTTGATTCTGTTGACCTACGGCTGCTCGAGGAGCTGCAGCGGGACGCCGACCGCACGAACGTCGAGCTCGCTCGTCTCGTCGAGTTGTCGCCGGCCGCGACCCTGCACCGCGTGCGGCGTCTGAAGGAGTCCGGCATCGTCGACGGTGTCGTCGCCCGCCTGAACCCGGTCGCCGCCGGGTTCCCGCTCCAGGTCTATGTGTCCGTGGTCCTCGACACGCATGACGACGCCAGCCACCGTCGCTTCCGCGCCGCGGTGCGCGACATGCCCGAGGTGATCTCCGCGGACTGGGTGACCGGGGAGACCGACGCGATCCTCGTGATCGTGGCGCGTGAGGTGGCCGAGCTGCAGCGTGTGCTGGTCCGGCTTTCCACCCGGGGTGGCGCGTCACGGGTGACCACGCTGCTGCGGCTCGAGGAGCTCAAGCCGGCCTCACCGCTGCCGCTCAGCGCCGCCCGCTGACCCGGAAAGCACGAAACCCCCGCCGGGGCGGGGGCTTCGCACGAGGAGAGGAGGAGAGTTGCTGTCCGCATGCGGCCAGCTGATACTCATATCGGCAGATGCGGGGCGGGACTTGAGCCCTCGGCGCGGTGAGAGGTACCCCGCCATCCCAGGCCGCAGCGCGTAGCCTCCCGCAGATGGCCCGGATCGAGCTCCCCGAGCACGACCTCGTCGGGCTGAGGGCGGACAACCCCGGCCCGCTTACGTTGAGTGGGACGAACTCATGGATCCTCGGTGCGCGTCCGGCCTGGCTGGTCGACCCCGGTCCGGCGCTGCCCGCGCATCTGCGGGCGCTGACCGACGAGCTCGAGCGCCGCGGCGGCCTCGGCGGGATCGCGCTGACCCACGACCACGCCGACCACAGCGAGGCGGTCGCCCCCCTGCGCGAGCGCTTCCCGGACGCGCCGGTGGCGGCCGCGCGGGGAGATGTCGAGGTACGGCTTGCCGACCACGCGCGATTCGGCCCGCTGGAGGCGCTCGCGTTACCCGGGCACGCTCCGGATCACCTCGTGTACCTCTCCGGGCCGGTCGGGTTCAGCGGCGATGCGGTGCTCGGGGAGGGCAGCGTGTTCGTGGCCGCCGACCCCGGCGCGCTCGCCGCCTATCTGGAGGGGCTCGCCCGCCTGCGCGACCGAGAGCCGGAGCTGCTGTGCCCCGGGCACGGTCCGGTGATCGGCGACCCGCGGGCGAAGATCGAGGACTATCTCGCCCACCGGCTGGAGCGGGAGCGACGGCTTGTGGCGGCACTCGAGGGCGGCGACCGCACCGTCGATCAGCTGCTGGACGCGGCGTGGAGCGAGATCGACCCGCGCCTGCGACCGGTCGCGGCCGTCACCCTCGCGGCGCACCTCGACAAGCTCGAGGGCGAGGGCCGACTCCCGCCCGGCGTGCAGCGTCCCGACCTCACGGGCGTATTCCAGTCGCCCTGAGCCGGGCGTTCAGGGGCTCACGGAGGAGCCGCCGCCGAGGCCGGCGCTGTGCCGGCCGCGCAGCGGTCCGCCGCCGGAGCGGGTCGGCCGCAACGGGACGAGCGTCGAGCCTCCAGAGTGACCGTTACGAGCGGCAGTCGTCGCCGCCGAGGTGCTCGTGGGCGGGCTCGCGCCAGGCGTCGTCGCAGTCGAGGTGGGGTCCTCGGAGCCGGGAGACCCGACGGTGGTGACCGGGGTGGTTCCCGTCGTGGAGGTGGGGACGGTCGAGACCGGTGCGGTCGCTGTCGGCGCGGTGGCCGTGCCGGTGGTCGGAGACACAGTCGTCGTTCCGGTCGTGGTGGTGGTGCCCGTCGTCGTGGTGGTGCTCGTTCCCTGGCCGGTGCCGGTCGCGGTCGAGGCCGGGGGGGTGCCGGCGGTGAACCCGCCGCCGCGCGGGCCGCGCACGGTCGCGCCGCCGGGGCCGCGCTGCAGCGTCTGACCCGAGGGGTCAGCGGTGACGGCCGCGGTGGTGGATGTGCGCGCGGGGGTGATCGTCGATCGCGGGGCAGTGCCGCTCGTCGCGCCGTGCGTTGTCGTCGCGGCGCCGTCACCGCTGGCTGTCGGGGCGGAGGAGGACGGGGTGGGGATGCTCGCCTGCGCCATCTGTGCGGCCACGTGATGGTGCGGCGCCTTGGAAACCTGCTGGATGCCGATCGCGCTGCCGGCTGCCACCACGGTGGCGGCGATGATCGAGACGACGTGACCGGTCCCCGCGGCGGCGAGCGCGCCGCCCCCGGCGACCACCGCGCCGCCTCCGGCGACGGCCGCGCCGGTCGCCGCGCTCCCTCCGGCGACCGCGGCCGTGGAACCGGCCGCCGCGCCGGTCGATCCGGCTGCGGCGGCAGTCGAACCGGCGTCGCTGCCGGCGGCAGTCGAACCGGCCGCCGCGGCCGTCGAACCGGCCGCCGCGCCGGTGGACGAGCCGGCCGCCGCGCTTCCACCGCCGAGCGAGCCGATACCGAGCAGCTTGGCCGCGATCCCCAGCGGGCCGAGCGCGGGCACCAGCAGGGCGAAGCGGCGGCTCACCCCATGGACCTCCCGGCGGAACCGGCGGCACCCGGAGCAGTCGCGCATGTGGCGGCGAGCGCGACCGCTGGCTCGCACGCCTCGGTCGTGGGCGACGATCAGGTCCTCGCGGATCGCCGAGCAGGCGGTGTCGCGCGCCTCGTTGGCCTGGACGAGGCCGACCCGCGCGCGCACCAGCAGCGACTTCACCGCGGGAACCGAGACGCCCAGGGCGCCCGAGAGATCGGCGTAGGGCATCCCGCCGAGTTCGCGCATGAGCAGCGCGGAGCGCTGCTGGTCGGGCAGCCGCTGGACATCGGCGATCAGCCGGCGCAGGGCCTCGCGTTGCTCGGCTCGCATGTGCGGGTCCGCATGCGTGCTCTCTCCGAGCTCATCGATCGCCTCCACCGCGATCGCCTGAGGCCGGCGCAGCTCGTCGATGCAGCGGTTATGGGCGATCCGGTACAGCCACGCGCGCAGCGCAAGGTCGCGCCGGTTGCTGCGCAGTCCGGCGTAGGCGCGCACGAAGATCTCCTGCACGACGTCCTCGGCGTCCGCGGAGGCCGAGGACAGCATCTGCCGCGCGTACGCGTGCATCCGCGCGCGGTAGCGGTCGTGGATGACACGGAACGCCTCCTCGTTGCCGGAACGGAACAGCGAGACGAGCTGCTCGTCGGAGCGCAGTCTCAGCAGCGAGACCCCAAGGCCCACCCGGGCACGCGCCAATCCGACCGATGCTGGGAGAGCAGAGGCTTCCACGGAATCTCTGCGGACAATAACGCCCTGACCGGTTGAAAGTTCCGGCGCGGTACATTGACGCACCAGGATGGACGCGGCGTCGGGCATCGCAGTTCCGGCCGCCTTCGGCGCCGGAGTGATCTCGTTCCTGTCGCCCTGCGTGCTGCCGCTCGTTCCCGGTTATATCTCGGCGGTCGCGGGAGGCAGGCCGGGCGAGGTGCGCCCGCGTCGCGTCATCGTCCCCAGCCTGATGTTCGTTGCGAGCTTCTCGTTCGTGTTCATCACGCTCGGGCTGCTCGGCGGCCGGGCGCTGCACGCCGCGCTCGTCGGCCCGGCGGCGATGAAGGTCTGCGGCGCGGTGATCGTCGCGATGGGGCTGCTGTTCGTCGCGGCCCCGCTGATCCCGTCGCTGAGCCGTGAGTGGCATATGACCGCGCTGATGGAGCGCGCCGGGCGGGGCGGGCCCGTGCTCACCGGGATCGCCTTTGCGCTGGCCTGGACGCCGTGCCAGGGCCCGATCCTCGGGGCGATCAGCGTCGCCACCGCAACATCGAGCTCGGCCGCTCAGGGCGCGGTGCTGCTCGCGGTCTACTGCGCCGGCCTGGCCGTCCCGTTCCTGGTGACCGGGCTCGCGTTCGGGACCGCCACCACGGCGTTCGGCGTGATCAAGCGCCACTACCCCGTCGTCATCGGACTGGGCGGGGTCGTGCTGGTCTCGATGGGCGTGCTGATCTGGACGGGCACCTTCACCATCCTGAACGAGACGGTCAGCCACTGGCTGCAGTCGATCGGGCTGCCGAACTTCACGAACGACACCTGACCCGAGGCGAGCCGGCGGGGGTTTCAGATCGCGTCGTAGCCCGGGTCGCCGGGCAGCAGGATGCGTGCCTGCTCGTTGCTGCCGATCACGCGGGGCTCGACCGGCTCGACGGTGAGTCCTCGCGCATCGGCCAGCAGATCGGAGGCCGAGCCGTATCCGGCGATCCGCTCGAGGTGCTTGACGGTCGGGAAGACGATCGCCATCTCGCCACGCTCGGCGGCGGCGATCGCCTCGGCCGGTGTCAGCCAGCGCGCATCGACGATCTCGAGGCCGTCGACGCGCGGCTCCTGGCCGGCGGGCATCGCGGCCAGGTAGAACCACGTGTCGAAGCGGATCTTCACTCGCGTGGGGGTGATCCAGTTGGAGTAGGCGATGAGCTCGGCGCCGGGGCCGAGCTCGATCCCGGCCTCCTCACGGAGCTCGCGGATCGCCGCAGCGCGCAGGCCGGCCGGGGCAGGCCCGTCACCCGGATCGACCGCTCCCCCCGGGAACACCCAGGCGCCGGCCATGAACCGCGCGTGCGGCGTGCGTCGCACGAGCAGCACCTCGAGCCCGGCGGCCTCGCCGCGCAGCAGCAGCACCGTCGCCGCCAGGCGCGGGACGGTCACCTCCCCGTCGTGCATCTCCTCGTCGGGGGCGGGGCGTCCGGCGGTCATCCGGCGACCCTACACCGGCGAGTAGTCTGCGCGCGATGAAATACATGTGCGAGTCGTGCGGGTTCATCTACGACCCCGAGGAGGGGGATCCAGACGGTGGAATCCCGCCTGGGACCGCGTTTGCGGACATCCCGGACACCTGGTTCTGTCCGGTGTGCGGCGCCCGCAAGCAGGACTTCACGCCTTACGACGAATAGGCCCGCCCCCCCCGCGCCCCCGCGCCCCCCCGCAGCCGCGCTCAGCGCGTGGTGAACCGCCACGCGTGCGTGAGCGTCCGCGGGCCGTCCTGGACGGTCACGGTTGCGCGGTAACGGGTGCGCGCGGCGAGCGGGCGCAGCGGGATGAGGATCGCGCCCGCGAGATAAGGGCCCACCGTGCGGCTCGTGGAGTCGATCCAGCGCATCGCCACCGCGCGGCGACCCGCGCGCAACGAGGCGCGGAGGATCTGCACCGGCGCCTGTCCGATCTGCCCGGTGCGGTTGAGATAGACGAACAGCTCGCGGCCGGTGCGGCGGGACGTGGGCAGGCCGACGAACTGCACGGGCGTGAACGGCGCCTCGCGCGCACGCTCGGTCGGCGCGACGCCGGTGGCGCCCTGCGCCGGGACCGTGGTGACCGCGTCGGGAGCGCTCCAGCTGCGCAGCATCCCGGGGAACGTGACGACGCACTGCAGGACGCCTGTGTCGTCGATCCCGGTGACGCTGAGGCTCGGTGCGAGCAATGCCAGCAGGTGGATCGGGGCCTGCTCCCACGGCGTGTGCGCCGGGGTCCAGTCCCCCTCGGCGAGATCGCTGTTGAGACCTGCCCACGCGCCGCCGGGCGACGCGCCGGCGGCGGTTGGATTCTCGGAGGACTGCAGCACGCCGCCGGCCGCCTCGTAGGCATCGTGCGCGGCGCATTCCTGTGACCATCGCGGATTGAGCGCGACGGCCGACGGAACGCCATCGCGCGCCCGCTCGGCGCGCAGCCACGCCAGGTCACGGTGCGGATGTCGCGCCACCACCCCGGCGGGGACCGGCGCCGGCCCGAGCGCGAGCGGCGCGCTCAGCGTCGTGGTCCCGGCCGAGACCGTGATCTGACGCACGTCGACGGTGCGCGCGCCGTCGAGCACCGACAGCTCGTAGGTGCCCGGTATCAGGACCGGCAGGGTGTAGCCGCCCGCTGAGTCGCTGTAGGTCGAGTAGCAGTTCGCGGCGGCGGTGCAGGTGGCCGGAGCGGCCCCGACCGCCTGCGCCTGCACCCGCATGCCCGGCAGACGCGCGCCGTCCTGCTGCGTGACCGTGCCCGAGACGGTTGCGGCGATCGTCGTCGGTGCGGGCAGCTCGCTGGATGCACGCGCGCGCGCCGCGGCGGGCAGCAGCGAGAGCCCGGCGAACAGCACGGGTGCGAGAACGTGGCCGAAGCGGGGGCTCATGGTTCTTGGAACACTGGGAGCCTGGAAACGTTGCGGGGAGGCGGACCGGCGCAGCGAGCGCCCGATCGAACATAATCGCGCCCTATCAGACCCCGCGGAGGTGCGGATGAGGCCCAATCGGATCACGCTTGAGAACTGGCAGGACCCGGATAACACCGGCTGGAGCTACCGCCATGCGCGTGAGCTGATCCCGACCGCCCGGATTCGCCGCAGCGAGAGCCCGTCGCCGCTGGAGCTCACCGAGCCGCACACCGCCGGCCTGCCTGTCGAGAGCATCCTCGCCGACGACCGGACCGATGGCGTGATCGTCCTGCACCGAGGCGAGTTGGTCCTCGAGGCCTACCGGCGAGGCATGGCCCGTGAGGACGTGCACCTGCTGCAGTCGGTCTCGAAGTCGATCACCGGGGTCCTGGCCGGCATCCTGGTCGGCTCCGGGGAGCTCGCCCCGGATGATCTCGTCAGCGCGCACGTCCCGGAGCTCTCCGGCAGCTCCTTCACCGGCGCCACCGTGCGGGACCTGCTCGACATGCGGGCCGGCACCACGTTCGATGAGACCTACGTGGACCCCGACAGCGACATCCGCGCCAGCGAGGCGCAGTTCGGCTGGTCGCCGGCGCCCGCCCCCGCACCCGACGCGCTCGCCTACCTCCGCTCCCTGGGCAACCACCGCGAGCATGGTGGGCGGTTCGAATATCGCTCGATCCTCACCGACCTCCTCGGCCTGGTGATCGAACGCGCAGCGCGGCGACCGTATGCGGAGGTCCTGGGCGAGCGGCTGTGGAGCCGTATCGGGACCGAGACCGACGCGTACGTCACCGTCGACGCCAATGGATTCGCGGTCGCCGACGGCGGGATCTGTGTCAGCCTCCGGGACCTGGGGCGCTTCGGTCAGATGGTGCTGGACGACGGGGTCGCGCTGGGGGAGCGCGTCGTGGCGCCGGAGTGGCTGGCTGACACCCTCCACGGCGCGGACGACTCCAAGCAGGCGTTCGCGGCGGATCCCCACAGCGAGGAGCTGAGCGGGGGGCACTACCGCAACCAGTGGTGGGTGCCGGCCGGCGGCGAGGAGCTGCTCGGGCTCGGGATCCACGGCCAGTTCCTGTTCGTCGACTACGCGACCTCGACGGTGGTGGCGCAGCTCTCGACGTGGGAGACCTCCCTCGATCCGGCCCGCCGTGCACGCTCGCTGGACGCGTTCCGTGCCACCGGCCGGAAGCTGGCCGCCGGGGCGCCGGTCTGAGCGACGCTCACTCGAGGACGACGAGCGTGTCGCCCTCGGTCACCGACTGGCCCTCGACACACCGGATCTCCCGCACCACGCCGGGATCCTCGGCCTCGACGGGCATCTCCATCTTCATCGACTCGAGGATGACGACGGCGTCGCCCTCCTCGACAGCGTCGCCGACCTCGACCTCGATCTTCCAGACCGTGCCCGTGATGTGGGCCTCGATATCGATCATTGCCGGTCCTCCTCGGGTCGCCTGCGGCCGGACGAGGGGGAACCATATCCGCGCCTCCGCCCCGGTGCGCTCCCAATGGCAGAAGGACCGCGTAGGCTCCGGAGCATGATCGGAGACGACCCCGGCCCGACGGTCGACGTCGACCTGCTCGCCGCTTCGCTGCGCGCCGACGGCTCCGATCTTGTGGCCTACACCGAGGCGCTGGCGGCAAAGCTCAGCGAGGCGCTGCCCGGCGCCGTGAAGGTCGAGCGGGAACGAGCGGGTCTGTTCGGTCCCAAGCGAGTCCGCGCGATCGCCGTCGACACCGGAACCGAGCGCTTCGAGCTCCGCGCCGGACAGGCCTCGGTGGAGACATTCTGCGCCCGCCTTTCCGGCGGGATCGTGTTGAAGACGGAGCCGGTCCAGACGGATGAGTGGCTTCGGCGGCTGAGCGCGGCGCTTGCGGCCGCTGCCGGCCGCAGCCTGACGACCCGGCAGGCGCTGGAGCGCCTGCTCGACGTGTAGCGACGACATCAGAGGAGAGCCCAATGCCGCTGTTCGGCCGACGAGACGACGAAGAGGACCAGGCCCCGAGCGGGTCGCCCGCCGGCGAGGTGCAACCGGCCGAGGGCCCTCATGCGGCCAGTTACCAGGCCGGCTCGCTGGAGGGGATCCCGGAGTCGGGGCGTGAGCGCATCGCCCGGATGAAGGAGGACGCCCAGCGCGGCTTCTTCACCTCCGACCTGTCGGTCAATGAGTTCCTGCTCGTCAAGGAGTCGGGCTTCGAACCGGTCGGGCTCGTGCTCGGCAGTTCGATCTACCACATCGGCTTCCAGCAGGCGGCCTGGAACCGCAACCAGGAGATGGTGGTTCTCACCCAGGCGATGTACCACGCGCGGGAGCTCGCGATGACCCGCATGGAGGAGGAGGCCGACCAGCTCGGCGCCGACGGAGTGGTCGGTGTGCGCCTGGAGATCGGCCGTTACGACTGGGGCCCGGACCTCGCGGAGTTCATCGCGGTCGGAACCGCGGTCAGGCACCGTGAGGGTGAGCTGCACCGGGCTCCCAACGGCCGCCCGTTCACCTCCGACCTGTCGGGTCAGGATTTCGCCACGCTGTTGCGCGCCGGCTACCGGCCGACGGGGCTGACGATGGGCAACTGCGTCTACCACGTGGCCCGCCAGGGCATGATGCAGACGATGCGCCAGGCCGGGCGCAACATCGAGCAGACGAACTTCACCCAGGCGCTCTACGAGGCGCGAGAGCTCGCCATGGAGCGCATGCAGAACGAGGCCGACGAGCTCAAGTCCGAGGGGATCGTCGGTGCCCGCATCATCGAGCGCAGCCACGGCTGGGGCTCGCACGTGATCGAGTTCTTCGCAATCGGAACCGCCGTCGTGTCCGTGAGCGACGACCACGTCATCGAGCGACCGATGCTCGTGCTGCCGCTCCAGGGCTGAGCCGCCCCGCCGTCGAGGAGCCGACCGATGCCCGACGTCCAGATCCGCGAGCAGCGCTACCGGGACGAGCGTCCCGCCGAGCATTTCATCCGCTACCACGAGCGCACGCGGGCGGGAGAGCCCGAGGCCCACATCTACGAGGTGGTGCGGACGTTCACGGTGCTCAATGCGCTGATCACGTTCCGGGCCCGGTCGATCGGCTCCGAGAACGTCCCCGCCGGCCCGGTGATCCTCGCCCCCAACCACGCCTCGTTCATGGACCACTTCTTCACCGGCGGCTTCATCCGCCGCAGGGTCCAGTTCATGGCGAAGTCGCAGCTGTTCGCGCCCGGGCCCGCGCAGTACATCTTCAGCCACGGCGGTGTGTTCCCGGTGCGCCGCGGCGTCGCCGACGAGGAGGCGTTCACCACCGCGTTTGCCGTCCTCGCACGCGGAGGTGCGCTCGGGATGTACCCGGAGGGCGGCCGCTCGCGCACGGGCGAGCTCGCCGAAAGCGCGCGCCCGGGGATCGGCCGGCTCGCGCTGGAGTCAGGCGCGCCGGTCGTTCCGGTCGCGATCCTGGGCTCCCATCAGGCGCGCAACTGGCGCAAGGGGAGGTTGCCGAAGGTGATCGTGCGCTACGGCACGCCGTTCCGCTTCGATGTCGATCCCGAGCCGACCCGCGAGCGCCAGCAGCAGTCCGCGGACGCGATCCTCGAGCGCATCCGGGTGATGCACACCGAGATGGTCGCCCTCGGCCCGCGCGGCACGCTGCGTGCGGCGCGCCGCGGTCAGCTCGTGGGCTAGAGCCGCTCGCCCAGCCAGTCGAGCACGTCGCCGATCACCGTCTCGCGCTCTGGCTCATTGAGGATCTCGTGGTAGAGCCCCTCGTACGCGCGGGTCGTCAGATCGACGGAGCCGAAGCGCTCGGCGAGCATGATCGCGCCCGACGGCGGGCACAGGCCGTCGGCGGTCCCGTAGACGATCAGCGTGGGCACGGTGACCCTGCCCACGACGTCCGGAAAGCGCTCCACCGCGCGCGCCATCTCGGCGACCGTCTGCGCCGGGATGCGGCCATGGTGCACGAGCGGATCCTCGCGGTAGGCGGCGACGACCGCCGGATCACGGGAGACCAGGCGCGCGTCGAGCGCGCTCACGCCGAGCTTGGGGGCGAAGCGAGCGAGGCCCCGGGTGAGTGCGAGCGCCGGCGGCGGCGCGGCGAGCGCCGCCAGCGGCCCGGACAGGACCAGTGCCCGCAGCCGCCGCTGATGCGCGAGCGCGTAGCGGATCGCGATCAGGCCGCCGAGCGAGTGCCCGAGCATCGCGACCGGCAGTTGGGGATGAGCGCTCGACGCCTCGTCGAGGAGCCGGTCGACGTCCGTGACCGCGGCGTCGACGTCGACCAGCGCCCGTGGGCCCTGGGAGCGGCCGTGTCCACGATGATCGCTCGCGTAGACCGCATACCCGGCTGCGGTCAGCCGCCCGGCCACCCAGTCGTAGCGGTCGGAGTGCTCGCCGAAGCCGTGGACGATCACGATCACCGCTCGGACGTCGGCCACGTCCGGTAGCCAGGACTGCATGAAGATCTGGACGCCGTCCGCGCCGTGCAGCGAAGCTGCGGCGCGGACCGGGCTCACAGCGGTTCCTCGGCCCAGGGGACCACGACGGCGTCCTCCTGGGGCGAGTCACGGGCGACGACGTAGTCCGCGGGCTCAGCGTCCGACACGTTCTCGACGATGTGGGTGACCCGCGGCGGGACGTACAGCATGTCGCCGGCCTCGAGCTCGATCGATTGCTCCAGACGGTCGCCCCACACGACCCGGATCCCGCCGCTCAGCATGTAGAGGGCGCTCTCGCAGGCGTCGTGGTAATGCGGACGCGAGCGCGAGCCAGGGGGGACTCGATAGCGGCCCATGTAGATGCCGGAGGCGCCGACCGTCGCCTGCGAGATCTCGGCGCCGCCGACGATGCCGCGAGGCGTCTCGCGACCGGGCCCTGGCTTGACGACTCTCATCCCGCGCGGATGCTACCGGGGTCGGGCAGCTCGATCTGCAACGGCGGCTGTGTCCCGGCCTCGTGGTCGACCTGCAGCGTCGTGTGCTCGATTGAGAACTGCTCGCGCAGCAGCGTCTGCAGGCTGCGCCGGCGCTCGTGGCAGTCATCGCCGGCATGCACGACGACGTGCGCCGAAAGTGACGGGAACCCCGAGGTGACCTCCCAGACGTGCAGGTCGTGGACCTCGACGACTCCCGGGTGAGCCGCGAGCGTGCGACCGATCTCCTGGGGGTCGAGGCCCGTGGGCGCCGCCTCCATGAACACGCGGCCGGAGTCCCTGAGCAGGCCGTAGCTCGCGTGCAGCAGCAGCGCGGCGATGATCAGCGAGGCGATCGCATCCGCGCGAGCGAACCCGGTCGCGAGGATCACCCCGGCTGCGATGGCGGTCGCGATGAAGCCGTACAGGTCGGTCACGATGTGCCGGTAGGAGCCCTCCAGGTTGAGGCTGCGCTTGGAATCCGATCCCGCATTCGATCCGCGGGCGAGGATCGCGGCGGCGAGCAGGTTGACCAGGACCCCGACGAGCGCCACCACCAGCACCGGCAGGCCGTGGACCGACGGCGGGGCGACCAGCCGGCGGATCGCGTCGACCACGATCAGCACGCCGAGGATCAGCAACGTCACCCCGTTGGCCTGGGCGGAGAGGATCTCCGCTCGGCCGAGGCCGTACGTCATCGCCCCGCGGGCGGGCCGCTCGGCGAGGCGAGAGGCGGCCAGCGCGATGCCGAGCGCGACGGCGTCGGTGAGCATGTGCGCGGCGTCGGAGAGCAGCGCCAGCGAACCGGCCAGGATGCCGGCGGCGACCTCGCCGACCATGTAGGCGACGATCAGCGCGAGCGCCGCGCGCATCGCGCCGCGCTCGGTCTCCCGGCTCGGACCATGCGAGTGGCCGGCGTGGGAGTGGGGGTGACCCGTGGGCGAGTGGTCGTGGCCCATCAGTTCACCGAGGGGTCGGGTGGCATCCGGGCGAGGAGCGCGTAGCTGCCGCCCTTGCGGGTGAGCACGAGCGGCCACAGGGCGCCGGGCTCGTCGCAGAACGCGTCCTCGAAGCGGGCCGGCTCGAGGATCCAGTCGCCGCGCTCGACCTCCGCGTCGAGCTGGCCGGGCCCCCAGCCGGAGTGGCCCGCGAAGGCGCGCGCGCGCCGAGTCGGCGGGGGATCCTCGTGGTCCTCGCCGCCGAGCACGCCGACGTCCTCGAAGGCGACGACCGCCGCGCGCGCGCTGTCCTCGAACTGGGCGAGCACGATCAGCGCCGTCTGCTGAACCGGGCCGCCGATGAAGAGTGGCTCGGCGACATCGACCACCTCGTCGAGCTCGGAGACCGCCTCGCCGACGATCGTGTCCGAGGGCCGGTTGAGCACGAGACCGAGGGCGCCCTCCGGAGAGTGCTCGATGACGAGCACCACCGTCCGCTGGAAGTTCGGGTCCAGCAGCGTCGGGCCGGCGATCAGCAGCTGGCCACGGGCGGAATCCACACGTTCGAGGCTACTGACGCGAGCGGCCCGGCGGCCGCTACAGCCCGTAGGAGCGGCCGATCACGTCGAGCATGATCTCGTCGGTGCCGGCCCCGATCCGGTTGAGCCGCAGGTCACGCCAGCAGCGTTCGATCCCGACCTCCTGCATGTAGCCCGCGCCGCCATGGATCTGGATGCACTCGTCGGCGACCTCGACCGCCACGCGGGCCGCGTGAAGCTTGGCCATCGTGATCTCACGCACCGGGTAGTCGCCACGCGCGAATCGCCAGGCGGTCGTATAGGTGAGCTGCCGCGCGGACTCCAGCGCCGTCGCCATCTCGGCGAACTTGTGGCGGATCACCTGGAAGTGGCCGATCTGCCGGCCGAACGCGCGTCGCTGGAGCGCGTACTCAAGCGTCCGGTCGAACACGTGCTGTCCACCTGCGACCGCCCCCGCAGCGGCGATCAGCCGCTCGCCCTGAAGCTCCCACATGATGTGGTAGAAGCCCTTGCCGACCTCGCCGAGCACCGCGTCGGCGCCGACTCTCACATCGGAGAAGGCGAGCAGTGCCGTGTCGGAGGAGTGCATGCCGAGCTTGGCCAGGCGCTTCTCCCGCACCACACCCGGCAGGTCCATCGGCACCAGGAACAGGGTGAAGCCGTCGTACCCCTGCCTGTCCTCGGACGGCGCACCGGTCCGCGCCACCAGCACGATCGCGTCCGCGCGGTGGCCGTTGGTGATGTAGGTCTTGGAGCCGTTGATGACCCACGGGTGGGTGGGATCGGATTCGTCGCGGACCGCCCGGGTGCGGATACCGGAGACGTCGGAGCCCGCGTCGGGTTCGGTGATCCCGAGGCAGAGGATCTTCTGCCCGGCGATCGCCGGCTCCGCCCACTCGCGTTTCTGCGCCTCGGTGCCGAACGCCAGGATCGGCGGGAGCGTCATGTCGGTCTGGACGGCGATCCCCATCGCCACCCCGCCCGAGTGGGCGTGCGCCAGCTCCTCGGTGAGGACCAGGCTCGAGAAGTAGTCGCCGCCCTGGCCGCCGTACTCCACCGGCTTGTCGAGACCGAGGAACCCGAGCTCACCCATGCGGCGGAAGACCGAGTCCGGGAACGTGTCGCGCTCCCACTCCTCGGCGTGGGGCTGCAGCTCGGCGACCACGAAGCGGTGGATCGACTCGCGCAGCTGCTCGTGCTCGTCGGTGAAGATGAAATGGCGCCGGGCGGACGCGTGGTCGGGCTTGCGGACGTCGGTGGCCATCGGGCGATCTCCTCGGACGGGTTGTGCTGCTCCCGGTCTGAGCACGGTACCGTCCCGCCCGATGCCCTACGAGAAGATCCGCTACCAGGTCTCGGATGGGGTCGCGACGATCGCGCTCAATGATCCGGCGACACGCAACGCGCTCTCCGACGCCCTCCTGGAGGAGCTGCTCGACGCGCTGGCGCACGTCCGCGAGGACGGGGAGGTGCGCTGCCTGGTGCTCACCTCGACCCACGAGACGGTGTTCTCCAGCGGCGGCAACCTCGGCGGCTTTGCCGACGACGCCTCGCTGGCGCACAAGCACATCGCCAACGAGCGCTTCCCGGAGACATTCCGGGCGCTCGGCGCCCTCGGCAAGCCGTCGCTGTGCGCGGCCAACGGGCACGTGCTCGCGGGGGCGCTCGGGCTCGCGCTTGCCTGCGATCTGATCGTCGCGCGGGACGGCGCCCGCTTCGGCACGCCGGAGATCAACGTCGGGCTCTTCCCGTTCATGATCATGGCGCTCATCTATCGCAATGTCGGGCGCAAGAAGACCGCCGAGCTGATGCTGCTCGGCGAGCAGATCTCCGCGGCTGAGGCCGAGCGGATCGGAATCGTCAACCGCGTCGTCGCGCCCGAAGAGTTCGACTCCGCCGTTGCGGAGTGGGCCGGCCGGCTCGCGGCGAAGTCACCGCTGCTGATGAAGCTCGGCAAGGACGCGATGGACCGCCAGCAGGACATGGCGCTCCCCGACGCTCTGGACTACCTGCGCTCCCAGCTGACCCTCGCGCTCTCGACCGAGGACATCCAGGAGGGGGTCCGAGCGTTCTTCGAGAAGCGCGAGCCGCAGTGGACCGGGCGCTGACCCGGTCCGGCTAGCCCGCGGCGTAGAGCTCCTGCAGCAGGCCGAGCGAGGAGGTGGCGCCGGCCGGCGACTGGCCGCCCAGGGAGTAGCCGGTCACGTAGCCTCCCGTCGCCTGGGCGGCGGCAACCAGCGCGGCCGCGCTCGCCGTGCTGTGGCCGCCGACGCTCAGGCCGCCGATGATCTGCACCCCTCGCCGCGCCTGGTTGGCCTGCTCGACGGCGGCGCGGGTGAGATCGGCGTAGCCGACGGTGCGCTTCTGGGTGCCGCCGAACGGCAGGACGACGGCGTCCGAGTAACGGGCCGCCGCCCCCGCAAGGTTGCGGCGGATGAAGTCGAAGTTGCGCCAGCTTGCGCGGGCTTTGGGCTCGAGCGTGTGCACCAGCCCGATCTGCGGCGCGGCGATGAACAGGTAGCCGTCATGGTGAGCGATCACCGCCGCCTGCCGGAACGTCTCAGCGGCGCGGCGCTGTTGGCTGACCGGTGATCCTGGGCCGAGGTCGAGCACGACCGCCTGGGTTCCGGGGAACACCGAACCGGCCGCCAGCGCATGGCTCATCGTGGTGAGGCTCGTGAACGCCTCCGCCGGAGTGGCGGAGCCGAGCCCGCTCGCGGCCAGGGTGGCGTTGTCGCCGCCGAGGACGAACGTGCGCGGCGTGTTGAACACCTGGTCGGTGAGCCCGGGGTCGAGCGACTGCAGTTGGGCGAGCGTCGGCGCGGGGAGCAGCCACGAGGCCGGTGAGGCACCGGTCCCACTGACGGCCTGAGCTTCGCCGGCGAAGTCGCCGAACAGCACCTGACCGGCGCCGCCGGTGAACGAGCCGCAGCTGAAGTTGGCGTACGTCGTCGGGTCGTACTGGTAGTCGGCGATGATCGTGCCCGGCAGGTCGAACGCGAAGCCGACGACGCCGATCTGCTTGAGGGCGAGGTAGGTCAGCAGCAGCGGCGCGGAGCGCGGCGAGGACGCAACGCAGTTGGTCGTGCCGTTCGCCTGCCACTCGGTGACGATCACCGGAACGCGCTCGGCGAGGTTGCCGAACTCGGCGTCCCAGTCGTCGCTGGTCTGGTTGAGGTTCGGGTAGTGGATCCCGTAGGCGAGCTGCGGATCGCCAGGGTCGGCGGGGTCGGTGATCGCCGGCACACCCGCCAGCGTCTGCTCACCGGCGAGGCCGGGCAGGATGATCACGTTGTCGGCGCCGAGCCCCCGGATCTCGTCGATGAGCGACTGGACGCCCACCGCGGTGCACTGACCGCCCGCGCCGTTGGAGATCACCCCGCCGTTCGCCCACAACGCCCAGTTGGCTGCGGAGTTCGGAAGGCCGGGCTCGTTGTAGAGCTCGAACATGACGTCGTCGTCGCCGGCGTAGGCCTGCGCCAGCTCCTGCCAGTCGGTGGCCGCTCCCGCGTCGTCCAGCGGGCAGCGCGTCTCGTTGCCGGCGGGCACCTCGGCCTGCAGCGAGATGATCACGTCGAGGCCGGCGGCGCGTGCCAGGGCGATCCCCGACTCGACCTCGGCCAGGTAGTGGGGGGCATACAGGGGGTCGGACGGATTGAGCCCGAACTCGCTCACCTGGAAGCGGATCAGGTTCGCGTGGTCGGCGACCGCCTGCGCCAGCTCAGCGGCCCCGAAGTGCTGGTGGGCAGCGATGTACTTGCCCGCGAGGTCGGCGTCCGGGGCGACGAGCCCGGTGATCTGCACCCCCCGCGGGATGAACGAGGCGCCGTTCTGCATCAGATGGGCGCCCTGCACATAGATCCCGCTCGTCGACAGCGGCGCGGCGACGGCCGGAGTGCGGCGCAGATTGCTCGCCGATGCGCTCGGTGCGCCGGCCGCGAGCAGGACGAGCGCCGCGAACGTCGTGAGCAGGGCGACCAGCAGTCCGGGCGCGCCGGTCGGCACGCGCCGGCGTGCCGCCGTCGAGTTCTGCATCGCCACAAGGTTCATCTCGCGCATCGAACTTAGTCCCCACCGCACCGACACGTCCAGGGACGAAAAGTTTTGCTCACCGTGATGCGGCTCGACGCGACGGGATTCGCCGTGCGACAGTTCTCACCGCCGATGGCTGCCGAGATCGAGAATCCGAGTCCACTGCGCCCGCTCGCCGACGACCTCCGGGAACGGCGTGAGCGGCTGCGGCTCGGTGGGGGAGCCGAGCGGATCGAGGCCCAGCACGCCGCCGGCAAGCTGACCGCGCGGGAGCGGATCGCGTTGCTGATCGACGACGGGTCGTTCATCGAGCTCGGCATCCACGGGCGCCCGCATTTCTCCCAGCGCGCGATGGACGGCCGAGAGGCCCCGGCCGACGGAGTGATCACCGGATGGGGAACGGTCGACGGGAGGCGGTGTGCGGTCGCTGCCTACGACTTCACCGTCATGGCGGGCTCGATGGGCATGACCGGCGAGCTGAAGGTCGGTCGCCTGCGAGAGCTCGCGCTCTCCAAGCGGATGCCCCTGGTGTGGCTGCTGGATTCAGCGGGCGCGCGCGTGCAGGAGGCGATCGGCTCCCAGTTCGCCGGCACCGGCCATCTGTTCCGCGAGCAGGTGCACGCGTCCGGCGTGATCCCGCAGGTGGCGGCGGTGATGGGGCCCTGCGCCGCCGGGACCGCCTACATCCCGGGGCTCGCCGACTTCGTCCCGATGGTCTCCGGGCGCGGCTCGATGGCGCTCGCCGGTCCGCACCTGGTGCGCGCGGCCGTCGGCGAGGAGGTGAGCGCCGAGGATCTGGGGGGTGCGCGCGTCCACTGCCGGCGCTCGGGCGTGGGCGACCTCGAGACTGCCGACGACGTGGAGTGCATCGAGGCGGTCCGCCGCTACCTGTCCTTCTTCCCGCTGCACTGCGACGAGGCTCCGCCCCTGCGAGCGTGCGTCGATCCGGTCGAGCGCGCGGAGGAGACGCTGCTCGACGTGCTGCCGGGGTCGACCCGGGCCGCCTACGACATGTACGAGATCATCCGGCGGATCGTCGACGACGGCGACTACTTCGACCTCAAACCGCGCTGGGCCCGGTCGATCATCACCTGCCTGGCCCGCTTCGGCGGGCGGCCCGCCGGGGTCGTCGCCAACCAGCCGCGCCACCTCGGCGGGATCCTCGACAACGACTCCGCCGACAAGGCCGCGCGGTTCATCAACCTCTGCAATGCATTCGGGATCCCGCTCGTCTACCTGGTCGACGTCCCCGGCTTCATGGTCGGCACGAAGGTCGAGGAGGCGGGGATCATCCGCCACGGAGCCAAGATGCTGTTCGCGACCGCCAACGCGACTGTGCCCAAGCTCACGGTGGTCGTGCGCAAGGCCTACGGCGCGGGCTACTACGTGATGTGCGGCCGCGCCTACGAGCCGGATCTGATCGTCGCCTGGCCGACGGCGGAGATCTCGGTGATGGGCGCTGAGGGGGCGGTCGAGATCCTCATGCGCCGCCAGCTCGCCGAGGCAGAGGACCCCGCCGCGGCGCGGGCGCGGATGATCGCCGGCTTTCAGCAGACGATCGACGTCTACGGCGCCGCGGGCAACGGCATGATCGACGACGTGATCGACCCGCGCGAGACGCGGGCGACGATCTGCCGGGGCCTTGCGATGGCGTCCGGGAAGCGCGTCCTGCGGCCGGCCCGCCGCGGCGGGGTCGTCCCGGTGTGAGGGGAGACGGCGTGGGCCTCTCCGATCCGGCGGTCATCACCTGCGCGATCTCCGGGGCCATCGCCAACCGCGACCAGTGCCCGGCGATCCCCTACACGCCCGCGGAGTATGCGGCCGAGGCGCGGCGAATCGTCGAGGAGGGGGGCGTGCACATCCACATCCATGCCCGCCGCCCCGACGGCTCCCCGAGCCACGAGGTGGAGGACTACCGGGCGATCCGCGATGCGATCCTCACCGAGGTGGGCGATCGGGCGATCGTCAACTTCTCGACCGGCACGCTCGGGGTCAGCGTTGAGCAGCGCGTCGCCTACCTGGCCGCCTGCCGGCCCGAGGTGGCGGCGCTCAACATGGGCTCACTCACCTACGCGAAGTATTCGCGGTCCCGGCGCGCGTTGGTGTTCGACTTCGTGTTCGCCAACCCGTTCTCGGAGATCGTCGCGCTGCTCGAGGCGATGCGCGAGCTCGGGATCAAGCCCGAGCACGAGTGCTTCGACCTCGGCCACGTCGGCTCGCTGGCGCCCCTGATCGACATGGGCCTGCTGCGGGCGCCGCTGCACGCCGACTTCGTGATGGGCGTGCTCGGTGGCGTGCCGGCCACCGCGCGCAACCTTGCCGCGATGGCCGACAACCTCGTCGAGGCCTGGCCGGGCGAGCGCCATCACTGGGGCGTGATCGGCATCGGTCGCGCGCAGTGGCCGATGGTCGCGGCCGCGCTGGCGCTCGGGGGATCGGTGCGGGTCGGTCTGGAGGACAACTTCTACCTCCCGGGCGGGGCGATGGCGCGCTCCAACGGCGAGCTGGTGGCCGCCGCGCGGGCGCTGGTGGAGGGGTCGGGTCGCCGGCCGGCGAGCGTCGAGGAGGCGCGCGCGTTGCTCGGCCTGCCGGCCCCGGGCGGTGCTCTACAGTTCTCGGTTGACTGACGCGTCAATCGGGAGGAGAACCTGGTGCGTGCAGGCGCCATCCAACTGAACGCGAGCGACGACTTCGCTCGCAACCTCGAGACCGCCGACCGGCTCGTCCGCGAGGCGGCATCGCTCGGTGCGGAGCTGATCGTGCTGCCCGAGATGTGGTCGGTGATCGGGCCCCGCGGGTTGATGCAGGCGGGCGCGCAGACGCTTGAGGGCGAGGCGATTCGCTGGGCACGCTCGACCGCCGCCGAGCTCGGCGTCGACCTCGTGGCGGGCTCGATCGTCGAGCGCACCGCCGGCGATCGCTGCGCCAACACGAGTGTCCACGTCGGCCGCGACGGCGAGCTGCGCGCGCTGTACCGGAAGATCCATCTGTTCGACGTTGAGATCGACGGCATGGTCCACGCCGAGTCCTCGACGTTCGACGGCGGCTCGGAGATCGTGACCACGACGCTCGGCGACGAGTCCTCGACGACGCTCGGCCTGACGATCTGCTTCGACCTGCGCTTCCCCGAGCTCTACCGGATCCTTGCGCTGCGCGGGGCCGAGATCATCACGGTCCCGAGCGCGTTCACGCTGCCGACCACGCGTGACCACTGGGAGCCGTTGCTGCGGGCGCGGGCGATCGAGAACCAGTGCTTCGTGATCGCCCCCAACCAGATCGGGGAGCACCCGGGCGGCAATCGGTCCGGCGGGCGTTCCCTGATCGTCGACCCGTGGGGCACGGTGCTCTCGTGCGCGCCCGATCGCGAGGCCGCGATCGTCGCCGAGATCGACCTCCCGCGCGGCCGCGCGATCCGCGAGCGCCTGCCCACGCTCGCCCGCCGGCGCCCGGAGAGCTACGACTGGGAGGGTGGGTGAGCACGGCGGCCGCCGAGAAGCGGCGGCTGATCCTCGACGCCGCGGTGCGGGTGTTCGCCCGGCAGGGGTTCCACACGTGCCGGGTGTCGGACATCGCCGACGAGGCCGGCGTCGCCTACGGGCTCGTCTACCACTACTTCGCCTCCAAGGAGCAGATGCTCGACACGCTGTTCCTCGACCGCTGGGACGTGATGCTGGCGGCGATTGCCGAGACCGACGCCTCCGACCGCCCCCCGCGGGAGAAGCTGCGCGCGGTCGCTTCGTTCATCATCGACTCCTACCGGCGTGACCCGGACGTGATGAAGGTGATCATCGTCGAGGTGACGCGCGCCGCGAACACGTTCGGGCGCACCCACCTGGCCAAGATCCGCGACGCCTACGACTCGATCGCACGGATCGTCGCCGCCGGGCAGCGCGCGGGCGATTTCGGTGACGCGATCACCCCCGAGTTCGCCGCCCAGGCGTTCTATGGCTCGGTCGAGCAGGTCCTCACCGGATGGATCTTCGATGCCGCTCCGGTCGGCGATCAGGAATTCGAGCGCGCCAAGACGATGATCGTCGACCTGATCTGCGACGGCCTGCGCCGACGATGATCCCGCTCGCCCGCCCGGTGCCCCGCCGCCCGTTCTGCTTGAATCAAGCCGCATGACGGAGAGCCCACTGGTCAAACGCCTGTTGTGGTCCGGGGTCCTGGCGGGGACCACCGCGCTCGCGAGCCTCGTCGCCACCCGACTGGCGGCGATCATCTGGATGCGCGTGTTCGGCGAAGAGCCCCCTGAGTGAGCGACGCCGCTTCTCAGCCCGAGACGATCTCCGGAGAGCCCGACGGGCCACGGACGCCGTCCGGCCTGCCCAACCCCCATGGTCTCCCCGAGATCGCCGTCGAGCGGCCCGAGGTCGCCGTCGGAGCTGCGTTCGCCGGCGGGCTGATGCTCGCCATGATCCTCAAGCGCCTTGGCCGCTGAACCGCCCCCCAAGCCGGCGCCCGACAGCTTGGGCGCCGCCGTCTCGGATGTCTCTGAGCGCATGTCGCTGCTCATCCGCGAGGAGATCGAGCTCGCGAAATCCGAGGTCGTCACCAAGGTGTCGTCGATCGCGCGCGGTGCGGCCGCGGTTGCGGCCGGCGCGGTGTTCGGCGTCTTCGCCCTCGTATTCGTGCTGCTGTCGATCGCCTGGGGGATCAACGCGGCGACCGGCCAGCTGTGGGTCGGCTTCGTCGTGGTGATGGGCGTGCTGCTCATCCTCACCGTCATCGCGTTCCTGTTCGCCTGGCGCAAGCTGAAGGTCGGTGCCCCCACGCCGAAGATGGCGATCGATGAGGCCAGGAAGATTCGCACGACCGTGTCCGGCTCCTCCTCATCCGGCCAGGAGATCACGGCCGGCACAAAGGGTGGAGGCTGATGGCGACCCGCACCCCCGACGAGATCCGCGCGTCGATCGAGCGCAACCGGCAGGAGCTCGGCACCTCGGTCGAGAAGCTCCGCACCGAGGTCGCGCGCGTCGCCGACTGGCGCGCGCAGCTGCGCCGCAATGAGCCGACGGTGCTGATCGGCGCGGCAGCCGCCGGCTTCGTGCTCGGCGGCGGGATCGCGGCGATCGGCGGGATCGTGTTCGGCGGCCGTCGCCGCCGTCGCCGCTAGCGGCGATCCCGCGAACGGGACCGCCGGCCGCGGCGTTGGTTGCTCAGCTCAGAGCCGGTTCTCGATCGTGAGCGGGGCCTGCTCGGCGCCCGCCGACGGGTCGGCGGGGAGCTCGGGATTCTCAAGCCCCAGCGTCTGGGCGAGCTCGCCAGTCTCGTACATCTCGCTGACGATGTCGCACCCGCCCACCAGCTCGCCGTCGACGAACAGCTGCGGGATCGTCGGCCAGTTCGACAGCGCCGACAGCTCCTGGCGGATCCGCGGGTCCGGGAGGATGTCGACGGCGGCGAACTTCGCGCCGAGCGACTGAAGGATCGCGACGGTGCGAGCTGAGAACCCGCACGCGGGCGCGTCCGGGTTGCCCTTCATGAACAGAATCACGGGGTTCTCGGAGATGGCCTCCTGGATCGCCTCGCGCATCGGATTGCTGGTCTGCTCGGTCATAAGACTCCTCGGTCGGGATCGGTCGAAGCCCCGGCTGGGGCCGATCTAGGGGGTTCGGGTCTGGATCGCCAGCGCGTGGATCCGGTCGCCGAGCTCGCCGGCGAAGACATCGTTGACGAGCCGATGCTGCGCGATCCTTGACAGTCCCGCGAACGCCGGGGAGCTCACCACGGCGTTGAAATGATGGCCGTCCCCGGTCACCTCGGCCACGGCGTCGGGGATCCCCGCCTCGATGCGGTCCTTGATCTCATCGGTCGTTGCAGGCACCTCGTCAAGGGTAGCGAGCTGGCGCTATATTTCGGAAAGTAATGATCCACTTCCTGCGACCGATATACCCAGAGAGATGATCACGCTCACCGACAAGGGCGCGGAGAAGGTACGAGAGTTCCTCTCCTCCCAGAACGCGGTTGCCGAGACCGCCGGCCTACGGGTCGGGGTGCGCGGCGGAGGTTGCTCGGGATTCCAGTACGCGCTCGCCTTCGACGAGCAGCGCGACGGCGACTCGGTCTTCGAGGACAAGGGAATCCGTCTGCTCGTCGACACGCCGAGCCTGCCCTACGTGCAGGGCTCGACGATCGACTTCGTCGACGGCCTGCAGGGCGCGGGCTTCCAGGTCGAGAACCCCAACGTCGTCGCTGCCTGCGGTTGCGGCTCCTCCTTCCGCGTCGCGGAGGAGGAAGAGGTCTCCGCGGTCTGAGGTCTCGGGGTGCGGCGCCGCACGGTCGCCGTCCTCACCCTCGCCGGCGCGTTGGCCGCGGCGGCGCCTACGCTGGCGCGGCCGCGCTTTCCCGGCCCCTATAAGCCGCCCGTCGTCCAGCGCGTGGGCGGCCGCGCGGCGGTGACGCCGACGGTCGCCGTCGCCTCCGACGGCGACGCCTATCTGGCCTGGAACACCGAGACCGGGGTCGCCCTCTGCCGGATCGCCCCGCATCGCTCCCGGTGCCGGCCGCGAGCCGTGGTCCGCGACGGCGTCGACGCGTTCCGCGAACCGCCCCTGCTCAGCGTGCGCGCCCACGGCGTCGTGCGCCTGGTCTCCGCCAGCGCCGGCGGCTCGCCGGTGCTGTTCAGGTCGGCCGACGGTGGACGGCGCTTTGAGCGGATCGGCCCGCTCGGACAGGGCCAGTACTTCGGTGGTGCGTTCGGGCCGGGCGCGCGCCTGCTGCTCACCGACGATGAAGATGGTCTGGCGACCCTGGTCGCCGGCCGGGCCGGCCCGGGCGCGTCACGCACCAGGTTCGCGGTTCACGACCAGGGCGTGCTGGGGAACTCGAGTGCGGCTGCCTGGACCGGCCGGACGCCGGTGATCGCCGGCGCGATCGTCGGCCGCGCTCTCGCCTGGCACTGGTCACGGCGCGGCTCGCCGGCTGACCCGCGCGAGTGGCGGCGCGAGACCCTCGGTCGCGCGGCGCACATCGCGATGGCCTCCGGTCCGCGAGGCCTGTTCCTGCTCCAGGACGGCGCCAACCCCGAGGGACCGGATCTGCTGCGGTTGTGGCACTGGCGCCACGGTCGCTTCCTACGCGACGGACATCTCCCGCGTGCGGCGTCGGCCACCGCCACCAATGCGATCGCGCTCGCGCAGGACGCTCATGGGGCGCTCGTCGCCGCCTGGGATGCCACCCCGCTCAGCCAGGTCGACGTCGCGGTCTCCGTCGACGGCGGCCGCCACTGGAGCTCGGAGCGCACGATCACCGGTGGCGTCACCCCCGTCTTCCGTCTCACCGTCGCGCTCGGGGCGGGCGGCCGCGGAATCCTTGCCTACGACAGCGTCCAGGGTCGCGTCTGGCTGGCCCGCATCTCGGTCGCGGGGCTGCGCCGGTCGGTCGGCTCGGCCGCGCGGCGAACCTCAGCCGCGTCGTAGGGCGACCGGACGGGCACGGCCGAGCGCCGGTGCCGTGCGGGTGCGCGATACCGGGCGTCCGAACAGGCGTAGGCAGATCGCGCCGATCGCCGGCACCACGGCAAGCGCAAACGTCGTGGCGAGCATGTTCTGGTCGCCGGCGAAGCTCGCCGTGGCGCCCTCGCAGACGAACCAGCCCACCAGCGAGGCGACCGCCGCGAGGAACGGCGGGCGCTCGGAAGAGGTCGCGTCCCACGCCAGCATCGCTGTGAGGAACGGCACCGGGTAGTAGACGGCATCCCACGGGTCGAGCGCGCAGCGCAGCAGCAACAGCAGCGCCAGCAGCAGCATCGTGTCGCGCCGTCGGCGATCGGGTGCGTGGCGGGTGCGCAGCGCAAACGCGACGGTCAGCGGTACCGCGATCGCGATCGGGAGCGTGTGTCCCAGCCCGGCGAGCCAGGTGGGTCCCATGCGGGCGCCGGCGCCGATCGGCGAGCCGAGGCTCCACCACAGTTGGAAGGGGCTGAACAGGCTGCCGGCGTGCACGGCGACGGCCTCGGTCGCACCCACGAACCCACCCCCATGGACCAGCATGAACGGGGCGAACAGGAGCGCGGCCGTCACCGTCATCGAGGCGATGGCGCGCCACCGGCCGTGCTGGAGAGCGATCAGGACGGGACCGGCTGCGAGCACGCCCCAGTCCTTGTTGGCGATCGCCAGGCCGACCAGGACTCCGCTCCAGACCGCGCGTTGGCGCTGAGCGCAGAGCACCGCGGCCGCGCACAGGACCGCTCCGAGGACCTCCTCGGGGTGGCCGTCCTGCAGCGCGAGGGCGGCGAGTGGGCTGGCCGTGCAGATTACGACCGCCGTCATCCGCGCGGCCACGGGGGAGCCTCGCCGTCTCATGTCCGCACCGATCCAGATGGCCAGCATCCCGAGCGCGGCCAGGCACGGCGCGGCGCCCATGCGGTAGATCGCGGTCCCGCCCCCACCCCAGAGGCGGCTGAGCGCCATGAACGGCGCGCGCAACAGCAGCGAGCCTCCGTAGACCGGGGCGAGCCGGAAGAAGCCGTCGACATGCCCCGCGAGGAGTGCATCGACGCTGGGGCGTGCCTCCACCGTCCAGTCGCCGAGGCTGCGGCCACCGAGCCCGCGCCAGGCGGTGGCGGTGAGGACAAGCAGCGCAATCACTGCCGCCCCGTCGAACCGCGCGAGCATGCGTGCCCTGATCCCGGCCGCCGACCGGGATGCGGCAGGTCTCCCGGGACTCTCGCTGGGCATCAGTCCCGGTGATCGGCCGGGGCGCCCGGAGCTTGATCGGCGACCGCACCGAGACCAGGTCTCGATCTCGACCTGAGGGTGAGACTGCTAGGCGCTGAACGTGAGCGCAGCGCCGTCGAGCGCGCCGAGCGCCCGCTCGACCGAGCACGAGATGCACGTGAAGGTCGGCGTATCGCGGAGCGTGTACGAGCTCGACTCGGTCGTCCGCAGCCGCTGCACGAGGTCCATGAAGTCGGCCGGGTTGTCGGTCTCGAACGCGACGACGAACTCCTGGTCGTCCAGGCCGAACGAATAGCTCGTGTTGAGGTCGACCGACGGGTACTCCTTGCCGATGCGGATGTGCTCCTGCATGATCCGCCAGCGCTCATCCGCGGGCAACGTGTACCAGGCGCGGGTCTTCACGAACGGGTAGACGAACAGGTACTTGCCGTGGGCCGGGCGGACCTCGAGCCGCGACTCGTCGGAGTACTCGGACTCCTTGGTGAGCGCGAGCAGGGAGTAGGGCGTCTCGCACCATTTCATCAGGCCCGACTGAGCGAGCACGACGTGGAACTCATGGATCCGGTCGAGATTCTGGGCCTGGCTGAGCAGCATCAGATCGGCGTCTCCGCGCGTGCCGACCAGCGAGAAGGCGCGCAGCAGGTGGCCGTCGGCGAAGTCCGCACACGCAGCCAGGAACTCGCGCTTGTCCGCGATGCGCTCGTCCTCGTCGAGTCGCCGCCATGCCGGGTCGACTTTCAGGAACGTGTATTTGACGAAGTTCCGGGTGCGCATGGCCACGCCTGATGTTAGGAGGCGGGCGCCGCGCGGGCGCCGCGCCGGCGCCCCGATCCGCCGCCTCGCGGGCGGGAAACGAACGGAATAAGCGGACCCAGCTGTCCGGATTTGCGCGGCGAACGTAACCGAGCCGCTTCACGGGGTAGGATCAGGACCATGCGGATCGCGCTCGTGTCTCCGTATTCGTGGACGTACCCGGGCGGTGTGACCAGGCACATCGAAGCTCTGGCGCGTCATTACCTCGACGAGGGCCATCATGTGCGCGTCCTGGCGCCGTCCGATCCGCCGGACCTCGCCGCCACGGTGATGCACCGCGGAGCGAGCCCGCAGGACCTCGCCGTGCCCGAGTTCGTCATCCCGCTCGGCCGGACCATCGGCATCAAGGCCAACGGCGCTGTCTCGAACCTGTCGATCTCGCCCGCCGGAATGGCCGCGCTGCACCGCGAGCTGGAACAGGGCGGGTACGACGTCGCCCACATCCACGAGCCGGTGGCGCCGCTCACGGGCTGGGTGGCGGCCAACTTCACCTCGCTGCCACTCGTCGGAACATTCCACTCCTTCTCGGAGAACCGGCTGAGCAACGGGCTCGGCAACCTGCTGGGCGCCCGCCGCACGCTCAACCACCTGCACGTGCGGATCGCGGTCTCCGAGGCAGCTGCCTGGACTGGCCGGCGTTTCTTCGGCGGGCGCTACCGCGTGATTCCCAACGGCGTGCACGTCGACGCCGAGGCGCTCGCTCGCGCAGTCGCCGCCGACCACCCGAGCGCTGACCGGTTGCGGATCGTGTTCGTCGGCCAGGCGGTTGAGCGCAAGGGCCTGCCGCTGCTGCTGCGCGCCTTCGAGGCGCTGCGTGAGCACATCCCGTGCGAGCTGACCGTGATCGGCCCGAGCTACGACGAGCTGGCGCCGCTGATGATGGATGACCACGGGATCCGCGTGCTCGGCAAGGTCGACGACGCGCGCAAGTACGCCGAGCTCCACGACGCCGACGTGCTGTGCGCGCCCTCGCTCGGCGGCGAGTCGTTCGGCATGGTCCTCACGGAGGCGTTTGCCGCCGGCACGCCGGTCATCGCCTCCGACATCGCCGGTTACCGCGATGTCGTGCGTGATGGCGTCGATGGGGTGCTCGTGCCCCGTGGCGACGCCCAGGCGCTCGCCGTCGCCCTGCGCGACCTCTGGGACGAGCCCGAGCGGCGGGTTGCGATGGGTCGCGCCGCCGCCGCCGACGTCGCCCGCTTCGCCTGGCCGCGCGTCGCCGGGCAGGTGCTCGAGGCCTATGAGGACGCGATCGCGGTCCCGGAACCCGTGGGCACCGCGCAGCGACTCGCCGTCCGCGCCGGTCTGCGGCCGGCCGACCTGCAGCCCGTGGTCCACGCCCAGCGCCTGGAGACGCTCGAGCCCGCGCCGCCGGTGAGCGGTCGCAAGCGCGCGCTCTCGATCGCGCGCCGGACGGGTTTTGTGGCGTTCTCGGCCGGGGCGCTGGTCCTGGCGGTGCTCGCGCTGCGCACGATCGGAATCGGGAACATCACCTCCGCGCTGCTCGACTCCAGCCCGACCTGGGTGATCGTCGGCCTCGCCGTGATGTGCAGCGCGATGGCGATGCGCGCCGTCTCCTGGCTCGCGATCCTGCGCGCCGCGCTGCCAAAGGACGCGCCGATCCGGATGTCCGATTCGTTGCAGGGCACGTTCATCGGCGTGCTGATGTCCTCGACGCTGCCGGCCCGCCTCGGCGAGCCGGCCCGAGCCCTGGTCGTCGCGCGCCGGACCGGCCGTCCGCGCGAGACGCTGCCGATCGTGCTGGGATCGCTCGTCTCCCAGACACTGCTGAACATCCTCGCGCTGGTGATCCTCGGCGCGGTGATGTTCTCCTCGGTGAACATCTTCAGCGGTCACCAACAGGGGCTCCTGTTCGCCGCAATCGCACCGGTCGCGCTGCTCGCGCTGGTCCTGGTCGCGCCGCTGCTGCTGCGCGGGGGTCCGGCCGCTCGGCTGCCCTCGGGCCGGTTGGCGCAGCTGCTCGGCCAGGCACGCGGGGCGATGACCCGCGTGCGCGCGGGCCTGTCGGTCTTCCGGGACCCGAAGCTCGGCGCGACCGCGGTCGTCGGCCAGCTTGCCGCCTGGGCGCTGCAGTGGGTCTCCTGCTACACGCTGATGATCGCGCTCGGTCTGGATCATCAGGTCGGGATCGGGGCCGCGGCGGCGGTCCTGTTCGCGGTCAATATCTCCGCGGTGCTGCCGGCGACGCCCGCCAACCTGGGCGTCTTCCAGTTCGCGTGCGCCGCGGTGCTGAGCGCCGGCTGGCACGTCTCGTGGTCCACCGGCGTCGCCTACGGCGTCATCCTGCAGGCCGTCGAGGTCGCGACAGCGATCCTGATGGGCACTCCCGCCCTGCTCAAGGAGGGCATGTCGTGGCGGGAGGTCCGGCTGCGCGCGATGCATGCTGCTCCGGTCAAGCTCCCGGCCCGCGGATCGGGCCGCGCCGACGCTCTTCGCCAGGTCTGAGTCTCCTTCCGGCCGCGGTCGGCTCAAGTGCTTGCAGTTTGCCGCCGATGTGCTAACTTGCAAGCACACCAGCTTCCGAGAACGAAGGAGACACCCCATGGCCACCAGCACTCAGACCAAGACCACCCCGACCCTCGACGGTCTGTTCGAGCGGACCACCGACGCGCAGGAGCAGTTCGTCTCCGCCGCGCGCAAGGCCGGCACCGCCTACCTCGATACCTACGAGAAGGCCGTCGACCGCGCGATCGAGCTCGAGGTGCGGTTCGCCGAGAGCACCCGCCAGGATTGGCTCAAGTCGATCGTCGAGGCGCAGGCCGACTTCGCGCGTGAGGTCACGCAGACCTACGCGAGCACCGCCCGCACGCTGCTCAAGTAGATCTCTCGTAGTTTTTCCGCCCGAAGATCGGGCAGAATGACGGCACCGGTGGAATCCTCCTCCGGTGCCGTCGTCGTTTTGCCGAGGAGGTCACCGATGACCAACCCATCTTGCCCGCCCGTCGCCCCTGCGGAGGGTGGCCTGTACGGCGCCTGGCTTGAGGCCTGCGGCGCCACTGCCCAGGGCGCCGCGGATCTGTTCAGCGCCTCGCTCGGCCGCTGGCCGCGTCCGTTCGACGTGGGCCGCTGGCTCGACGTGATGGCCGAGCGCCGTCCTCCTCGCTGGGCCACGGCGCACGAGCTCGTCTTCGAGAGCCCGGTCGCGCGGCTGCGCGACTACTCGGTGCCCGGCGGGCGCCGCGGCCTGGTGCCGACACTCGTGCTGCCGCCCCAGGCCGGCCACGACTCGTGCATCGTCGACTTCTCGCCCGAGCAGTCCCAGATGGGGGCGATTCGCGAGGCCGGGCTCACGCGCGCGTTCACCCTGGACTGGGTCGGTGCGACGCCCGAGACCGCGAACGCGACGATCGACGACTATCTCGACGCGATCGACCGCGCGGTCGATCACTGCGGTGGGCGCGTGAACCTGATCGGCGATTGCCAGGGCGGTTGGCTGGCCACGATCTACGCCTCCCAGGCGCCCGAGCGGATCAACACGCTCACGATCGCGGGGGCTCCGATCGACTTCAGCGCGGGCGAGCCGGTGATCGGCAGCGTGCTCAACACGCTCACGCCCGGCCGCGACATGGCGTTCTACGAATGGCTCGTCGCCTCCGGCGGAGGCGTGCTCCGCGGCCGCCACATGCTGAGCGGCTTCATCGCGATCGGCCCCGGCGCCGAGATCTCGCGTCAACTCGAGTTGCTCGTCCACGTCGACGAGAGTGCGCACGTCGACCGCTACCGGGTGTTCGAGGACTGGTTCAAGCACACGCAGGACATTCCGGGCGGGTTCTACCTGTGGATCGTGCGTCATCTGTTCATGAACAACGAGCTCATCGCGGGTGATCTGGAGGTGCGCGGAGAGCGTGTCGACCTCGGCCGCCTGCAGATGCCGCTCAACCTGCTTGCCGGCGCGACCGACCACATCACCCCGCCCGATCAGGTCTACGCGCTCGCCGACTACGCGTCCACGGCGCCTGAGGACGTCGTGCGCCGGCTGAGCTCCGGCGGCCATCTCGGCCTGTTCATGGGCCATGAGGCGCTGGCCGAGCAGTGGCCGCCGCTGCTGGCCGCGGTGCTCGAGCGCTCGGTTCCGCGGCGCCGGTCCAGCGCAGCCGCGAAGTAGTCAGTCGCCGGCGGGGCTGGATTCGTCCGTGCCGGGGTCCGAGGCCCCGGCAGCCCGGCCGGTGGGCCGGGTGCGAACGCGCGGCGAGCTCGCCACGAACGCCTCGTACACCTCGCGCAGCGCACTCCGCTGGCGCGCGGTGAGCCGTGGATCCCGCGCGATCGCCTCCAGTACGCCGCCGACCTCGGGCTCGGCGCTCGGCGGCGAGAACCCGGCCTGTTCGTACAGCGCGTCCGAGGAGACCTTCAGCGTCTTGGCGATCTGGTCGAGAACGGCCTGCGAGGGAGCCCGCAGGCCGCGTTCGATCTGCGATAGGTAGGGGTTCGAGATGCCCGCGAGCTCGGCGAACTGCCGCATCGACAGCTCGGCGAGCTCGCGCTGCTGACGGATGATCTCGCCCAGCGAGGTGGCGCGACGGTCGGCCATGGTCGCCGACGATAGTGGGCGCCTTCGGAGCCGGCCGTGCCTACATGTCCTGCCCGCCGTTGACGCCCCACACCTGACCGGTGATGTACGCGGACTGGTCGGCGGCGAGGAAGTGCACGACGCGGGCGATCTCGTCCGGGCGACCGAGCCGGCCGAGCGGGATCTGCGCCTTGATCTTGTCGAGCACCTTCTCGGGAACGCTCTCCAGCATCTCGGTGGCGATGAACCCGGGAGCGACCGTGTTGATCGTGACCCCGATCCCGTTGTCCTCCAGCTTCCCGGCCTTGGCGAGTGAGTACGCCGCCTCCTTCGCCATCGTCTTGGTGAGGCCGAACAGCCCGGACTTCGAGGCCGCGTAGTTGGCCTGACCGATGTTCCCGGTCTCGCCGATGATCGAGGAGATGTTGATGATCCGGCCCGAGCCGCGCTCGATCATGTGCGGCAGCGTCGCCTGGGACATGAAGAACGCCCCTGACAGGTTGACCGCGATCACCTTGTACCAGTCCTCGTCGCTCATCTTGAGGATCGTCTTGTCGATCGTGATGCCGGCGTTGTTGACGAGCACATCGAGCCGGCCGTGCTGCTCGAGCACGTCGTTGACGGTGCGCCGGCAATCCTCCGCGGAGCCGATGTTGCCCTGATGGATCGATGCCTCGACTCCATCGGAGGCCAGTGAGGCCTGGAAGTCGCGGGCGTGCTCCGTGGCGCTGCCGTAGCCGGCCGCGACCACCGCGCCCTGCTCGCCGAAGCTCCGGGAGATCGCGGCGCCTATGCCGCGCGTGCCACCAGTGACGAATACAACCCGGCCCTTCATCCGCGGGCGTTGACGGCGTCCCTCGAACGAGCCGGTCTGCGGGGTGTTTTCGGTGTCGGTTGACATGGTCTGCTCCCTCTCTCGTTAGCGTCCTGAGCGTTCGCCGAACCACTCGGCGAGCTCCGGCCAGATCTCCCTGCGGGCGGCCGAGCCGGCGACCAGCCCGATGTGGCCGCCAGGCCGGTCCACGTGGCTGACGTCCTCGCTGCTCACCATCTCGAAGATCGGCATCGTGCCCGGGCGCGGTGCGATGTGGTCGGCGCCGGCGGTGACGATCAGCAGGTTCTGGTCGATCCGTCCGAGGTCGACCCGCTGGCCCCGCAGCCGCGCACGCCCGGCGACCAGGTCGCCGTCGCGGTACATCATCTTGATCCACTGCGCCCAGGCCCGTCCTGGGAAGTTCGGGTTGTCGGCCACCCACTTGGCCATCGGCTGGTAGGCGTCGCGCCGGGACTGATCGGCGTCGATCCCCTCCCACAGCCGGCGGTACGTCGTCCAGTAGTTCGTGACCGGCTTCAGCAGCTTGTTCGCGACATCGACCGCGCCGCCGGGGATCACCCGCCACTGCTCGGCGACCGTGTCGACATCGAACGCCGGGTCGCCGACCCAACGGGCGTACGTCGAGCCGCGCGCCTCGACCGGCATCGTCAGCAGCGCCAGGTTGCGCACCGGATGGGGCGTCTCGGGATCCCTCGGCAAGCCGCAGTACATCGCGCACAGGGTCGCGCCGATGCACCAGCCCATGAGGCTCAGCTCGTCGGCGTCGCTGGCCCGCAGTGTCTCTCGGATCGCCCAGTGCAGCTCGTCGCAGACGTACTCGTCGAGGCCCATCTCGGCGTCCTCCTCCTCGGGGTAGCCCCAGTCGAGCAGGAATACGTCGAACCCCTCGCCGAGCAGGTACTCGACCAGCGAGCCGCCGGGCCGCAGATCGAAGATCGCCGGCCGGTTGATGAGCGCGAACACCAGCAGCAGCGGGATCTCGTGCGTCCGCTCGGTCGACCGGTAGCGCCACAGCGTGACCCCGCGGTGGGTCCAGACCGCCTCCCGCTCGGAGGCGCCGAGCACCGCGTCATCGGTGGTGAGGATCGTGTTCGCGAACTCCAGCGCGGTGACGGGGAACCGGGTCAGGCGCGTGAGACTGTCCCCGAGGGCGCTCACGTCGTCCGCGACCGGGACCCTGTGGATCGGCTGCGGGAGCTCTTGTCGTTCGCTCGGCCGTTCGCATTCGCCGCGCGGGCCGCCGGCCGGCGGGTCGCCGAGGAGCCTTCCTGCGCGGCGGCGAGCTCGTCGCGCAGCTGCTCGATCTCCTGCAGGACGCGTTCGAGCTTGTCCTCGGTGCGATGCAGCTGCCGGGCCAGCCGGGTGATGTCCGAGCGGCCCGCCACCCGCAGATTGCGCAGGACGAGGTCGGCCGCATCGGACCCGATGCGGCTCAGCGCTGCGACATTCTCGGCGCTGCGGGCGAGCAGCGCGCCGAAGCTCGGCGTCGACACAGCCTGCTCGAAGGCACGCGTCGCCGTCGACTCGGCGTTCTCGTACAGCGCTCGGAGCTGTTCCTCCGCCGACGGCTGGCCGTTTGAGTCACCTTCCCGCAACTGTCTCTCCTCACTGGCTTGGGGGGTGGGGCCGCGGTTCGAGCCTACGCGTTCGCCCAATCCCTCGCAACCGGACTTCCCGGCTCAGCGGGCGACAAACCGGTACAGAATCGTTGCAGTCTCGGGCGCGGCGTCTGCAACCGTGACGTGGATGGCCTCCACGGCCCCGGAGTCCGGCAGCGCTGGGCATAAAACCTCACCCTGGGTCGTGTTTGATGCCCAGCTCGCCCGGTTGGCCCCGGACCGCGAGGGTGTCTTCGCGCTCGATGAGCTGCTTGAACTCGGTCTCAGCGAGGGCGCGGTCCAAAAGCGCTGCCGCTCCGGCCGCCTCCACCGCGTCCATCAATCCGTCTACTCGCTCCTGCCCGTGGAGATGCTCACCGTCCGCGGCCGCTACCGCGCGGCCGTCCTCGCCTGCAGCGGCACCCGCCACACCGCCGCTCTCTCGCACCGCTCAGCCGCCGACCTCCACGGCCTCCGCGCCTGCCACCGGCGCACGGTCGAGGTGATCGTCCCGGGCCGCTCCACCCACCGCCACGAGGGCATCCAGGTCCACCGCTCGATCAACCTCGCCCCCGATGACATCACTCTCATTGACGACATCCCGGTCACCACCGTCGCCCGCACCCACCTCGACCTCGCAGCGGTCGTCCCCCCACGCGGCGTGGAGCGCGCGCTCGATCAGGCCGAAATCCTGCAGGTCTTCGACCTATCAGCGATCACCGACCAGCTGACCCGCAATCCGGCCCACCCCGGCGCAGGGCGTCTGCGCGCCGCGCTCGGTCGCTACACCGTCGGCTCGGCGGTGAGCGATTCAGAGCTCGAGGAGGCGTTCGTCGCGTTCTGCCGAGCGCACGCGCTCCCGCGGCCCGAGCCGCACGGGGCGATCGACCCGGGGGACGGGGGAGTGCTGCTGCGCCCTGACGCCGTCTGGCGCGATCAGAAGCTTGTCGTCGAGCTGGATGGCGAGCAGTTCCACCGGACCCACCGTGCGTTCCACGGCGACCGCGCGCGTGATCAGCGTCTCGTCGCCGCGGGCTGGCGAGTGATCCGCATCACCTGGATCCAGCTCGTCCGGCGCCCCCAGGAGCCGGCGGAGCTGCTTGCGCGGATGCTCGCCGTCTAGGAGGAGAGCGAGGCGTCCGGCACGACCGGAGCGCCGTCGAGGTCAGCGGCGGGATCGCCGTCCGCCAGCGGCCCCGTCTGCGCCGGGTCCCGCGGGGTGCCGGCGATCAGCTCATCGGACTCGGTCTCGCCGACGGGCTTCAGCCTTCCCGACTTCATCCCGAAGTAGATCGCCTGCGGGTGGTGGGCGACGATCGCCACCGTCGACTGCTCGGGCTCGAGCGCGTAACCGCCGCTCAGCCGCATGCCGATCGACGGCGCGTCGAGCAGCCGGAACAGCTTCTCGAGTTCGGACTGCTCGGGACAGGCCGGGTAGCCCCACGAGTACCGTCGCCCCTGACCCTTCGCGGAGCCGAGGTCGCTGCGCACACGGGCGTGCATCCACTCCGCCATTCCCTCCGCGGTCTGCACGCCGAGCCCGTGGACGAAGAGCTGCTCGGCGAATTCGCCGTCGGCCTCGAGCGAGCCGATCAACTCGGTCACCTCGTCGCCCGCGGTCACCGCCTGGAGGGCGACGACATCGGTCTCGCCGGAGTCGACGGGGCGGTAGAAGTCGGCCAGGCAGATGCGGTCGTGGCGCGGCTGGCGCGGGAACACGAAGCGCTCGAGCTCACGGGGGTGGGCGGGATCGAAATCGTCCGGGTCCCACACGATCAGCGAGTTGCCATCGGAGTTGCACGGGAAGTAGCCGAGCAGTGCGCGCGGGCGCAGATAGCTCTGCTCCTTCCACATGCGCTCCAACCGCGGCCGGAAGTCGCCCTCCACGAGCTCGCGCCACGCCTCGCCCTTGACCCCGCGACCGCCCCAGTGCAGCTTGAACAGCACGTGGGTGTCGAGGTGGTGGTAGATCTCGTCGAGGTCGATGGGGATCTCGCGCGCGCCCCAGAACGGCGGGGTCGGGATCTGTACCGAGGTCGATGCCCCGCTGCGCACGGTGGCGTCATCGAGCGGCGGGGCGTCGTCGTCGACCACGACCGGCGCCTCGCGCAACCGCTGCGCCGCCTCGCGGGTCTTCGCGACGAGCGAGGTGCGCGCCTCGGCGTCGACCAGCTGATCCATCTTCGCCAGACCCTCGAACGCGTCCTTGCAGTAGAAGACGCCGGGCTCGTAGATCTCGTCGGACTCGGTGCCGCCGGGATAGAGGATCCGCAGCCCGAAGTTGCGGTTGATGGCGGCGCCGCCGATCAGCACGGGATACTCCAGGCCCCGCTCATGCAGCTCCTGCACGCAGGCCGGCATCTGCTTGGAGGTCGAGACGAGCAGCGCGGAGAGGCCGATCGCGGTCGCGTCGTGCTCGACGGCAGCGTCGAGAATCGCGGAGATCGGCACCTGCTTGCCCAGGTCGACGACGGTGTAGCCGTTGTTGGTGAGGATCGTGTTGACGAGCGACTTGCCGATGTCGTGGACGTCACCGAACACGGTGGCGATCACGACCGTGCCCTTCGTGTAGCCCTCGATCTTGTCCAGGTAGCGCTCCAGATGGGCGACCGCCCGCTTCATCACCTCAGCGGACTGCAGCACGAACGGCAGGATCAGCTCGCCGGCGCCGAACTTGTCACCGACCTCCTTCATCGCCGGCAGCAGCACCTCGTTCAGCGTCGGCACGGCACCGATCTTCTCGACACTCGCGTCGATCCAGTCCTCGACGCCCTCCTTCTTGCGGCGCAGGATGTGGAAGTGCAGCGCCTCCTCGGGCTCCATGCCCTCGGTGGGATCCGCGGACCCGGCCACCTCCTCGGTCGCGCCCTTGGCCTCGAAGTGCGCGATGAACCGCTCGAGCGCGTCCTCGCGGCGATCGAACACGAGGTCGTCGGCAAGCTCGCGCTCCTCGGCGACGATCTCCCCGTACGGCGTGATGTGGTTGGGGTTGACCATCGCGAGGTCGAGACCCGCCTCCACGCAGTGATGCAGGAACACGCTGTTGAGCACCTGCCGCGCAGGCAGACCAACGCCGAAGCTCACGTTCGACACGCCGAGCGAGGTCTGCACGCCGGGCAGCCGCTCCTTGATCAGCCGGATCCCGTCGATCGTGGCCACCGCACTCGGGCGCCACTCCGGATCGCCGGTGGTGAGCGTGAACGTGAGGCAGTCGAAGATGAGCGCGTCGCGATCCAGGCCGTGCTCGTCGCAGCAGAGCCCGACCAGGCGCTCGGCGATCTCCAGCTTGCGCTCGGCGGTCTTGGCCATCCCGACCTCGTCGATCGTCAGCGCGATCAGGCAGGCGCCATGCGCCCTGGCCAGCGGCGCGACGCGGTCGAGCTTGGCGCGGCCGGCCTCCAGGTTGACCGAGTTGACGATCGCGCGACCGGGGATCTGTTCGAGCGCCGCCTCGATCACGTCGGGCTCGGTGGAGTCGATCTGGATCGGGGCGGGCTGCGTCAGCGAGATCCGCTTGACGACCTCGCGCATCTGGTCGGCCTCGTCCTGGCGCTCGGTGAGCGCGACGCAGACGTCGAGCACGTGCGCGCCTCCGGCGACCTGGTCCTCGGCGACGACGAGCAGGCCGTCGTAGTCGTCGGCGAGCAGCATCTCCTTCGCCTTGCGTGACCCCTGAGAGTTCACCCGCTCCCCGACCAGCGTCGGGCGTGGCGACTGCACGAGCGGGGTCCCGGCGATCATCGAGCTGACGTGGGCCGGGCGCCGGCGGGGCCGCGGCGGGGGAACCCGGCCGTGGATCCGCTCGGCGATCGCCGCAATGTGCGTGGGAGTCGTGCCACAGCAGCCGCCGACGATCGAGATCCCGTACCGGTCGACGAAGTCGCCGAGCACTTCGGCGAGGGGCCCGGGCTCCTCGGGGAAGATCGTCTCGCCGTTCGGGCCCTGCAGCGGCAGGCCGGCGTTCGGGATGCAGTGGACCGGGACCGAGCTCCACTCGGCCAGGAAGCGGATCGCATCGCGCATGTCCTCGGGACCGGTCGAGCAGTTGAGCCCCAGGGCGTCGACGCGCAGCCCCTCGAGGGTCGCCAGCGCAGACGAGATGTCGGTCCCCAGCAGCATCTTGCCGCCGTTGGGCAGCAGCGAGACGCTGCACTGGATCGGCACGGCGCGTCCCGCCTCGCCGAACGCATCCCGGATCCCGAACACCGCCGCCTTGAGCTCGAGGATGTCCTGCGTGGTCTCGATGATCAGCAGGTCGGCCCCGCCGGCGATCAGGCCGCTCGCCTGCTCGGCGAACACCTCGCGCAGCTCCGCGAAGCCGATCCGGCCGAGCGTCGGGTCATTGGAGGCCGGCAGGTAGCCCGTCGGCCCGATCGAGCCGGCGACGAAGCGGTTCTCGCCGGCCGCGCGCCGAGCGATCTCCGTCGCCTTGAGGTTGATCTCGTAGGTGTGCTCGGCAAGGCCCCACTCCCCGAGCTTGATCCTCGAGCCCTGGAATGTGTCGGTCTCCAGCACCTCGGCGCCCGCTTCGACCATCGACGCGTGCACGCCCTCGATCACGTCGGGGCGGTTGAGTACCAGCGCCTCGTGACAGCGGCCCGGGAGCCGGTAGTCCTCCTCCAGGCTCAGGTCGAACTGCTCGAGCGTGGCGCCCATGCCGCCGTCGAAGACGACCGTGCGCTCGCGGATGGCGGCAAGGTAGTCACGCATCGACAGCCCACCCTAGCAAACCTTGACACGATCGTGTCAAGGTCAGCGCGCGGTCCAGCCCTCGTCCATCGTCACCGGCACCCCGGTGAAGCTGCGCCCCGTCGGTCCGGCGAGGAACGCGACCACGTCGGCCACCTCCTCGGGCTCGATCAGGCGCTTGATCGCCTGCGGGGCGAGGAGCACGGTCTCGAGCACCTCCTCCTCCGGAACTCCGTGTGCGCGCGCCTGGTCGGCGATCTGGGCCTCGACGAGCGGGGTGCGCACGTAGCCCGGGCAGACCGCGGTGGTGGTGATCTCGTCCGCGGCGCCCTCCAGCGCGAGTGTCTTGACCAGCCCGAGGACCCCGTGCTTGGCCGAGACGTAGGCGGCCTTGAACGGCGAGGCGGCGAGCGCATGGGCGGAGGCGATCACGATGAAGCGGCCGTTGCCCGACTCGGCGAGCGCGGGCCACGCCGCTCGCGCGAGCAGGAAGGGACTCGTGAGCATGAGGTCGATGATCGTGCGCCAGCGGTCGACCGGGAATTCGGCGATCGGCGCCACGTGCTGGATACCCGCGCCGGCGACGACGATGTCGAGTCGCCCGAAGCGCTCATGGGCCGCCTCGACGGCGGCTGCGTTGGCGCCCTCATCGCAGAGGTCGGCCTCGAACATCTCAACCGGGCCCTCGGCGCGCAGGTCGACGCCGAGCACCTGGGCGCCGTCGCGGGCGAGTCGCTCGGCGATCGCGCGGCCGATACCGCTGGCGGCGCCGGAAACGAGCGCCGCTCGTCCCTCCAGGGGCCGTGCGCCGAAACCGTCAGAGCTCATGCGGGGATCCTAGGTGCCGCCCACGGTCCGCGTAATCTCGCTGCACAGGGGGTAGGAGTTTCCTATGCACGCCGTCACGGACAGCTTCGAGCGCAGCTACCAGGCGACACCCACGTCGGTCGGCCGGGTGCGCGCCGACGTCACCGCCTTCGCCGCCGCGCACGGCGTGGACGCGGCAAGCGTCGACGACATCCGGCTGGCGGTCTCCGAGGCCGTCACCAACGCGGTCGTGCACGGTTACCGCGAAGCGCCCGGCACCGTCGACGTCCGTGCCGAGCACGCCGACGGCGCCCTGTCGATCTCGATCCGCGACTCCGGCTGTGGCATGCAGGCGCGGTCGATCGGGACCGGTCACGCCGGGATGGGAGTCGGCCTGTCGCTGATCAGGAGGGTCGTGAGCGAGCTCTCGGTCGCCCCGCACATGGGCGACGGCACGGAAGTGCGGATGCGCTTCGACCACGTCACGGCCACGGCGCGCGCCGAGCGCCGCGTGGCCGTCGCCTGAGCCGGCGTCCGCGCTCAGAGCGCCGCGCGGTGCAGCATGCCGAGCGCGCGCGCCTGGCCGATCGCGTCCTCGCGACCAAGTCCGCCGCCGCCTGCGCCCCCGTCGGCCACGCCGGCCAGATCCTCGGCCTCGAGCCGGTAGGAGTTCGCCGGCGAGATCTCGATTCGCCGCTCGCCACGGGCGTCCCGGTGCACGATCCCGGGAGTGTGGATGTGCCACGGGTCCTCCACGCGCAACACGCCGGCGTCGCCCGCCAGCTCGAGCCAGCTGCCGTCTGCCGCCTGGAAGCTCGCGTCGAACGCGGCGATGACCTCACCCGGGAATCGCATGGCGCCGGCGAAGCTCACGTCGACGCCTCGGCCTCCGGCGACCCTCACTCCGGCCGCCGACTCGGGCTCGCCTGCCAGCAGCCGGGATGCGCTCACGCAGTAGCAGCCGAGATCGAGCAGCGCGCCACCCTCGAGGTCGCCGGACAGACGGACATCGTCGGGATCCGAGAGCACGAACGAGAAGCTCGAGCGAATCGAGCGCAGCGTCCCGATCGCGCCACCGGCGACCAGCTCGGCCAGGCGCACGGTCTGCGGGTGGTGGCGATACATGAATGCCTCACGCAGCTGGAGTCCCTGCCGCTCGGCCAGGTCGAATGCGGCGGCGACGGCGCCGGGGTCACGACCGAGGGGCTTCTCGCACAGGACGTGCTTGCCGGCGCGCAGCGCGCGCTCGGTCCAGTCGAGATGCAAGCCGTTGGGCAGCGAGATGTAGACCGCGTCGACGGCCGGATCGTCGAGGAGCGCCTCGTAGCTCCCGTGAGCGGAGGCGATTCCGTGGGCCTGCGAATAGGCGCGCCCTCGCTCGGCGTCGCGGCTGGCGACGGCGACGACATCGGCCGTCGGCGACTCGGCGACGCCCGCCAGAAACGCATCGTTGATGCGTGCCGTGGAGAGCAGCCCCCAGCGCAGCGTCATCAGCCAGCGTTGCGGACCGGCAGCAGGAGAACGCGCCCGGGCTGCACAATGTCGCGCAAGAACACGAGAGGAGAGTACTGCGTGGGGGACCTGGTCACCGCGTTTGCGCCCGGGCGAGTCAACCTGATCGGCGAGCACACCGACTACAACGAGGGCCTGGCGTTGCCGTTTGCCATTACGGAGGGCGTCACCGTCACTGCCGAGGCGACCGGTGACCGCCGGGTCCGGGTGCACGCCGTCGATCTCGCCGCCCACGACGACTTCGATCTCGACGCCGTCGAGCGAGCGCCGGGCTGGCGTGCCTTCGCCCGCGGGGCAACCGCGGAGCTGACGGCGATGGGCGCGCGGCTCCTCGGCGCCCGTCTGCGGATCACGGGCACGGTTCCGCGGGGCTCGGGCCTGTCGTCCTCGGCGGCACTCGAGGTGGCGCTGTGCCTGGCGATGCTCGGCCTCGCGGGAGAGACGCGACCCCCGGATGTCGAGCTCGCGCGTCTCTGCAGCCGGGTGGAGAACGAGTGGGTCGGCGCCAGCACCGGCCTGCTCGACCAGATCGCCTCGCTGTGCGGCGAGCCCGAGCGGGCGCTGCGCGTCGACTTCCGCTCGCTCGAGGTGACGCCGGTCCCGCTTGAGCTCGGCGACTGGTCGCTGGTGACGCTGGACTCGGGCGAAAGCCACGCCAACGCCGGCGACGCGGACAGCGGATACAACCGCCGGCGCGCCGAGTGCGCGCAGGCGAGCGAGGCCCTCGGGGTGCGGGCGCTGCGTGACGCGACGCTGGAGATGGCGGCCGAGCTGCCATGGCCGCTGCGTGGCCGGGCGGAGCACGTGATCAGCGACGACCTTCGCGTCGAGCAGACGATCGCCGCGCTCGCCAGACACGATCTCGACGAGGTCGGCGCGTTGCTGAACGAGTCGCACACGAGCCTCAGGGACAAGTTCGAGATCTCGACCGATGCGGTCGAGGCGACGGTGCGCCGGCTGCGGGAGGCGGGTGCGGTCGGAGCGAGGCTGGTCGGCGGCGGTTTCGGCGGGCACGTGCTCGGGCTGTTCGCCCCCGGGTCGCAGCCCCCGGCCGGAGTCCTGGCGGTCGCCCCCGGGCCGGGGGCCCATCTGGGTTGACCGAACGCGCGCGCGGCTCGCAGTCGTCGGCTGTGAGCGCTAACATCACGGCGCCCGAACGTGACATCGAGCGGGCGGAGAGGAGCGAGGTGCAGGACGACGCACGGTCGCCGGGGCGGCCCCGATCGCCGGTCATGGCCGATGTGGGACGCCTCGCGGGGGTGTCGCATCAGACGGTGTCGCGCGTCATCAACGGGTCGCGGCACGTCAGCCCCGGCACGCGCACCCGGGTGCTCGCCGCGATGGAGCAGCTCGGCTACCGGCCCAACTCGATCGCCCGGGCGCTGGCCACGGGCCACACCAAGACGCTCGGCGTCGTCTCCTCGGACTCCACCCTCTACGGACCGGCGTCGACCCTGTTCGGGATCGAGCGGGCGGCGCACCTCGCCGGCTACTTCATCGTGATCGCGTCGATGAAGGCGCTGGACCGCGGGACGATGCCGGAGGCGATCGACCGGCTGCGCCTGCACGGCGTCGAGGGGATCCTCGTGATCGTCTCCGACGCGGACGCCGCGGACGCGCTGTCGGACGTCTCGCCGGACCTGCCGCTCGTCGCGGTGGTCGCAGGTCCGGAGCGGACTTTTCCCCTGGTATCCGTGGATCAATTCGAAGGCGCACGACTGGCCACGCGCCATCTGCTCGACCTCGGGCACCCGACGGTCCACCACGTCGCCGGCCCCCCGAACTCGCTCGAGGCGCGGCAGCGCATCGCCGGCTGGCGGGCGACGCTCGAGGAGGCCGGAGCACCGGTGCCGACGCCGTCGGTGGGCGATTGGGGAGCTCGGTCGGGCTACCACGCGGGCCGCCGGCTGGCCCGCGAGCCACAGGTCAGCGCGGTGTTCGTCGCCAACGATCAGATGGCCCTCGGTCTGCTGCGGGCGATGCACGAGGCCGAGCGCCGGATCCCGGACGAGGTCTCGGTCGTCGGCTTTGACGACACGCCCGAGGCGCCGTACTTCACGCCGTCGCTGACGACGGTGCGTCAGGACTTCGGCGAGGTCGGCAGTCGCAGCCTCGCGGTGCTCGTCCGCGCGATCGAGGCCGACGGGTCGGGTCACCGCCCTCAGGAGGGATCGATCGTCGCGCCGGAGCTCATCATCCGGGCGAGCACCGTCGTCCACGGCGCAGGCCTTCCGACGTCCCGCGGGATCGTTTGACACGGTGCGAATGTGACCGCTAACATGCCGCGGCGCATCATGTGGTGAGGAGAGTTACCCTGTCGGTTCTGGGGCATCGCCCAGGTCCAAGCTATGAGGCAGGTCCATGCCGACGCCCTGTGGCGCCGGTCGGCACAGAGAGAGGAGCAGTGCATGTCAGACGAAGATTTCATGGGGGACGTGGTCGAGCGGCTCGAGTGGGATGAGCGTAAGGAGCCGGACAGCCCCGCCAAGCGGATGAAGCAGGTCACCCGCCGCACGGCGCTGACCGGAGGCGCGGCGGGCATCGCCGCGATCGCTCTGCAGGCCTGCGGTGGCTCCAGCCACAAGACCGCCAACACCGGCACGGGCACCGCGACGGCGTCGAGCACGAGCAGCGGCGGCTCAGGTGCCGCGGCGTCGATCTTCGGACCCAGCCCGAAGTACCACTTCGTCGTCGTCAATCACGTGACGACCAACCCGTTCTTCACCCCGACGCAGAGCGGCATCAACGATGCCTGCAAGCTGTTGGGCTGCTCAGCGCAGTGGACGGGCTCGGCGACATCGAACATCGGCCAGATGGTCACCTCGGTCAATAACGCCGTCGCCGCCAAGGCCGACGGCATCGCGGTGGCGCTGATCTCGAAGACCTCGTTCAACGCGCCGGTCAAGAAGGCGATGGACGCCGGCATCCCGGTCGTTTCGTACAATTCCGATGTGCCGACGGTCGACCGCCTCGCCTACATCGGCCAGGACCTGTTCGAGTCCGGCGTGCAGATGGGGCAGAAGATCCTCGGCCTCGTCCCGTCCGGCGAAATCGCGCTGTTCATCGCAACCCCGGGCTCGCTGAACATCCAGCCACGCATCGACGGCGCGGAGTCGGTGCTCAAGCAGCACTCGGGGATCAAGTACGATGTCGTCGCCACCGGCGCTCAGACGCCGCAGGAGCTCTCGACGATCAACTCGTGGGCGAGTTCGCACGGCAGCGCGAAGGGCATGTTCGCCGTCGATGCCGGCTCGACTCAGTCGCTCGGTCAGACGCTGCTCAAGCAGGGCCTGTACAAGAAGGGCTGGAAGGGCGGTGGCTTCGATCTCACCCCGATCACGCAGAAGCTCATCTCGCATGGCATCCTGGAGTTCACCATCGACCAGCAGCCCTACCTGCAGGGCTTCCTGCCGATCCTGCAGCTCTACATGTACAAGGTGACCCAGAAGCTGACCGGCCCGGCGACCACCGACACCGGCCTGAAGTTCCTCACCAAGTCGACGGTCGGACCGTACGTCTCCACCAAGAGCCGTTACGAGGGCACGAGCAACTCCATCGGGGTCGCGAAGGCCTAGCAGTGTCCGTCGCATCATCGGATACCGGGCCGGCGGGAACCACCCCGCCGGCACCGGGGCCGGCCAAATCGGCGGCTCCGGGCACGAAGGTCAACCCGTTCAAGCGCCTCCTGCTGCTGAAGGAGGGCTCGATCATCGTCGTCACGGCGGCGACGCTGATCTATTTCGCCATCACCACGTCGCACTTCTTCAGTTCCGACGGGCTGCAGAACCTGCTGCCGTTCTTCGCGCCGTTCGCGATTCTCGCCGGCGGCGAGGTGTTCGTGATGATCAACGGCGAGATCGATCTGTCGATCGGCGGGACCTATCTGATCTGTCCGTTCATCTTCAACGAGTTCACCTCGGCCCACATCCCGCTGCTGATCGCGATGATCCTGGCGATCGCCGTCTGCACGGTCGTCGGCGTGATCAACGGCTTCTTCGTCGCCTATATCGGGATCAACTCGTTCGTCACCACGCTCGGCACCCTGTTCGCGCTGTATGGGATCACGCTCGTGATGTCGCATGACACGCAGATCACGACCCCCGGCACATCGCTGTTCGGCGGCGGGACGTTCCAGTCGATCTTCGGCGGAGGGACGTACTCGGAACTCTTCTGGGCGATCGGCATCGTGATCATCCTCCAGGTGGGCCTGTCGTTCACCCGATGGGGGATCTACACCGTCGCAGTCGGCGGCAACCGTCTCGGGGCCAAGGAGGCCGGCATCAACGAGAAGCGGAACATGATCCGGAACTTCATGCTGTGCGCGGCCCTGGGCGCGTTCGTCGGGATCCTCGAGGCCGTGCGAAGTGGCTCGGCCACGCCGGACCCCGCACAGGCGAGCGAGTTGCTGTTCCAGGTCGTGGCCGCCGCGGTGATCGGCGGCACGCTGCTGGTCGGCGGGTTTGGCACGGTGATCGGCGCGATGATCGGCGCCCTGTTCCTCGGGATCGTCCAGGACGGTCTCGTGCTCAAGGGCGTCAACGCCAACTACATCTACCTCTACCAGGGACTCGCGATCCTGCTCGCGATGACCATCAACATCTACATCGCACGAGTGAGAGTGGGGTCCGGCCGTGGCTGACCAGGGTGAGTCCGGCAAGACCCGTGTGATCGACACGCTGACGACTTCCGACGACGACGTGCTGCGCGCCGAGAACGTGTCCAAGCGGTTCGGGCCGACGATCGCGCTGCACAACATCAACCTCCACCTGCGCAAGGGCGAGGTGCTGGGGTTGCTCGGCGACAACGGCGCCGGCAAGTCGACGCTGATCAAGATCCTCGCCGGCTTCCAGACGGCCGATCAGGGATCGCTCTGGGTCAAGGGCGAGAACTACGCGCCCCGGACGGTCGATGATGCCCGCCGGGCCGGGGTCGACACCGTGTTCCAGGACCTGGCGCTCATCAACGAGCTCACCGTCTACCAGAACATGTTCCTCAAGCGAGAGCTGACGACCAAGGGGCTCGGGTTCGTCCGCAATCGCGAGATGCGCAAGCGGACGCGGGCCGCGCTCGACGAGATCGGGATCAACATCCCGACGATCGATGTGCCGGTGGCGCGCCTGTCCGGTGGTCAGCGCCAGGCGATCGCGGTGGCCCGGACGATCTCCGGCGACGCGGACATCATCCTGCTCGACGAGCCGCTGGCGGCGATGGGCGCCAAGGAGGGCGCGATGATCCTCGATCTGATCGCGCGCCTGAAGGAAGAGGGCAACGTCTCGATCATCATGATCCTGCACAACTACGTGCACGTGCTCCAGGCCTGCGACCGGGTCAACCTCATCCAGGACGGCGTGATCGCGCTCGACAAGCCGACCGCGGAGACCTCGGTGGAGGAGCTCACCGACATCGTGGTCGAGGAGTACCGCCGGGCGCGGCTGGAGGCTCAGGCCGAAGCTGCTGCGTAGGGCGGTTCGGCTTCCATCACGTCGGCGGCGGCAACGCTTCGCGGTCGAGCTGACGGTCCCCTGCGATGGTGGCGTTGGCGACCACCGCCGCCGTGATGGACCCGAACCGCCACCGGCGCGCTCCGGTCTGCGGTCGATCCGCGGGCTTGAGAGCGGGGTGGCTGGGCGTCGCGCCACTCGTTCGATTGGACGAAATCGAGTTGCGGGGGTTGGCGTTCGGGCCGATGAGCGCGAGCCCGGCCGCCGGTGCCATGGCGCGGCCCTCTACCCCGGACTCCGGAGCGAGCCGATCTACGGCTGACGCTCGGGCACCGCGCCGCCGCCGACGATCTGCGCGAGCAGCTCGGCGGCCTCCGCAGGCGAGATCGCCAGGGCGGGCTCGCCGATCGTGATCTCGGCGCGGCTCACGCCCGGGACGGCGGTGGGCTGCAGGACGGGCAGCATCCACACCCGCTGCTCGCGGGCGACCGCCAGGGCCCGATCGAAGATCGCGTCGCCGTCGCCGCGCAGATGGAGGTGGAACATCGGGGTGTGAGGCGGGTCAGGGACCACGTCGACGCCATCGATCTCACGGAGCGCGGCCGCGACCGCACGGGCATGCGCGCAGAACGCGTCCATCTGCGGCAGCAGCTCGGCGAACCCGGGGCGCGAAGCCGCGACGAGCCAGAACAGCCGGGGCAGCGTGCCGCCCTGCCGGCGGCGCCACACGCGCGCCTGCTCGATGACCCCCGCGGGGCCGGCCAGCACCGCGCCCGCCAGACCGGCGAGATCCTTGTAGAGCGAGACGTAGACGGTGTCGAACAGCGCGCAGATCTCGGCGTAGGAACGCCCGTAGAACGGCGCGACCTGCCACACCCTGGCGCCGTCGAGGTGCACCGCGGCGCCGCGCTCGCGGATCGCCTGGACCTGCGCGCACAACTCGTCCCAACCCGGAAGCTGACCGCCGATCTCCCGCTGAGGCAGCTCGAGCAGCACGGCGCCGAGCGGGGGAGTCAGCGTCTCCACGTCCGAGAGGGTGATCAGAGCGTCCCGATGGCCGACGAGCGTCGCCGCCAGACCGTGGAGGTGCGCGTAGCCGGCCTGCTCGAACAGCTCCAGGTGGCAGGTGGGGTGGAACGCGACCGACGAGGTCCCGCGCGCGTCGCAATGGATCCGCAGCGCGATCGTCTGCGCCATCGTGCCGCTCGGGAACAGCAGTGCCGCCTCCTTGCCGAGCATCTCCGCCACCTGCCGCTCGAGGTCGGACACGATCGGACCTTCGCCGTAGCGGTCGACCCGCTCCTCGTCCGAGAGGGCATCGGCAGCATCCCGGAGCGCCTGCACGGCCGTTTCGGGCCGCAGCGCGCCGAGCCAGCGCTCGCAGCCGAACATCGCCTCACGCCAGTCCTGTCCGGGCGCACTCATAGCGGGTTGAAGCATCCGTAGACGACGTAGAGCGGGTTCGTCGTCCGCGCGCCCGACGCAGTGGTCATCGTCGGGTCACCGATGAACGTCGGCGGCGACTGCGCCTTGAAGCAGCCGTTGGAGCTGACCGAGACGTCGTATTCGACGTTCGTGCGCTGGAACGGCACCGACTTCGGCTGGGGCAGGTACACGAATACGTTGCACAGCCAGTCCCCGGGGCCGCGTGACCGGATGCCGGCTCCGCGGCCGCAGTAGGGCTGGACGTCGAGGCGCGCGCCCACGGGGGGGTGGCGGCCGATCAGCGCCTGCTGGAGCAGGGAGGCGTTGGAGAACGTCGCGGCGACCGCATTCTGGACACGCACTCTGGTGACGCCGACCGGGCCGAGGTCGCAGGCGAGCGCGAGCACGCCAACGGTCCCGGCGACCGCCACCGCCAGCCGCGCGGGAACCTGCCAGCCGGCGCGGTGCACCCCCGAGGCCCCGGCGAGGAAGTCCCGGCGGCGCAGGATCAACCACGCTGCCGTGAGCGATGCCGCCGCCCAGACGAGCCCCGCGATCACGGTGACGGCAAGCGGACCGAGGAACGCGTGGGAGGCGAACAGCCCGAACTCGTTGGTGAACGTCGCGCCGACGAGCAGCAGGTGAACCCAGACTCCCTGTCCGATCAGGTTGAGCAGGAGAGTGGCCATCGCCGCGACCAGCGGCCCGACGACACCGACGATGCCGTTGCGGCTCGCGACCGAGAACAGAATCGCGAGACCCGTGTAGCTGAGCGCCGGCACCAGGCACAACAGCCAAGCCAGCGCAGTCAGCCCGAGCGCCCGGCCGCCGGAGATCTGCTGCCCGCCGAGGTTCACCAGCGGGTGGGCCCCGACGAACACGAGCCCGGCAACGATGCTCGCCAGCCCGGCGAGCAGGACGAGGCCGCAGACGACGCTCGCTGCCGCGAGCAGCTTCGCGCCGAACAGATCCCCGAGCGAGCACGAGCGGGTGAGGATCGTCTTCCACGTGTTGTGGCGATCCTCGCCGGAGAACATGTCGCCGGCCACGAGCCCGGCGATGATCGGCACTCCCCAGTTCCCCGCGAAGCTCAGCACGACGAGCGAGACCGCGAAGCCGGAGTCGTGCACGTAGACGCCGAACAGCGCGTCCGAGGGGGTGCCGCTCTGGATCTTCAACAGCAGGCCGAAGGCGAACGGGCCGAGCACCGCGAGCACGACGATCAGGCGCAGGACCGGTTGCGCGGCGAGCTTGGCGATCTCCGTTCGCCAGGCGCGCATGAGGCGCTGGTCGAGCGCCGCGCCGCCCGCTGTCGCGTCGACCGGCACAGGCGCGGCGGATGCAGTCACCGCCTCGCCTCCGCGAGCATGTGATCGGCGACCTCGTCCGGGGCGAGCTCCCCGACCGGGCGGTCCTCACTGAGCGCGAAGAACATCGACTCGAGCGGGCTGGCCAGGAGCTCGAGGCGCCGTACGGCGACCGCTTCGGCGGCGAGCGCGAGGATGAATCCATCGAGGTCCGGCTCGGCAATCGCGACAGTGAGCGTCCCGCGAGCCGAACGGGCGGCGCGCACCCCCGCGCGGCCGGCGGCGAGCGACAGCGTCCGCTCGTCGTCGCTGGTCACCAGCGCGTATGCGGAGGCCGGCGCCTGCGCGGTGAGCTCGGCGGCCGAGCCTTCCCAGGCGGCGCGCCCGTCGCGCATGAACGTGTACGCGTCGCAGACGCGTTCCAGCTCGCCGATCTGGTGGCTTGAGAGCAGCACGGCGACGCCGTCGGCGGCGAGCTCGCGCACGAGCGCTGCGACGTCGCGCGCGCCCGCGGGGTCAAGGCCGCTCGTCGGTTCGTCGAGCAGCAGCAGGCGAGGGACACGCAGCAGCGCGGCGGCCAGGCCCAGGCGCTGGCGCATGCCCGTCGAGTAGCCGCTCACCCGATCCTGCCCGCGCGAGCCGAGGCCGACTCGCCCCAGGGCTTCGTCGATCCGGGCTCGCGACGGGTCGCCGCCGTCGAGGCGCGCCAGCAGCGACAGGTTCGCCGCGCCCGACATATACGGGTAGAAGGCCGGGTCCTCGACGAACCCGCCGACGTGGTCCAGCGCGGCCGACCCCGGACCACCGAGTGTCCTGCCGAGGAGCTGCACCGACCCCGCGTCCGGAGCGATCAGCCCGAACAGCAGACGCAGCAACGTCGTCTTGCCCGCTCCGTTGGCTCCGAGCAGCCCGTGGACCTCTCCGGCGGGCACCGTCAACGTGAGCTCGTCGACCGCCGTCGTGGCCCCGAAACGCTTGCACAGGCCGATCGCCCTCACCGCTTCCACCGGCCGAGGATACGTCTCTCCGGAGGGCCGGTAAGCGCGGTTACCGAACGAACACATGCCGAAATGAAGAGAACCATAAGATCGGCACGCCAACCGACGTCAGCGGTGTCCTGAATGGAGGCTTCACACATGCGCAGAGACGGCATTCGGCGACCGGGCTTCAGAGGCCGGGCGCTCATCATCCTCACGACGGTCGCTGTCGGAGTGCTGGCTGCGGTCGGCGTCGGCATCGCCGCCGTGGCGAATGTCGGCCCGTTCGGGAATTCCGAGGTCGGCCAAACCACCGCCCAGGGCACCCTGCTGCCGTCGAACCAGTGGGTGACGCCGCTCGGCACGCGCATCCTCGATAACAACGCACGGCTCGTCTCGAGCTCGATCAGCCCGGACGGGAAGTACCTGGCCGCGCTCGGCTGGAACAACTTCTCGGGCTACCTCACGATCGTGAACCTCGAGACTCAGAAGATCGTCCAGCAGCAAGCGCTTGCCACCGGCCCGAGCGGTAACCAGGACTACTCGGTGGCCGCTGACGGCCCGCTCTGGTCGGCGGACGGCTCCACGCTGTGGGTAGGGCAGTCGGCGTACCTCGATCGCTTCTCGTTCGACGAATCGACCGGGCAGGCGAGCGAGACGGCCGCGATCCTGCTCTGTGGCCAGCCGGCCACCGCATCGGCGTGCACCTACGGCCCGACCAACGCGCAGGGTGCCTATCTGCCGTCGGGTATGGCCCTGTCGCCCGACGGCTCGACCCTCTACGTGGCGCTCAACGGCACCAACGCGCTGGGCGTCATCGACACCGCGACGAACACCCTCTCCAAGATGATCCCGGTCGGTAACGCGCCGCGCCAGGTCGTACTCACGAACGGCGGCCAGGACGCATATGTGTCCAATGAGGGCGGCGCGCCCGCGCAGGCCGGGCAGTTCACGAACCTCTCCGACGGGACGCCGATCGTCTCCAACAAGTCCACGGGTGCGGCGAGCACCGGCACGGTGTCCGTCGTCGACCTGGGATCTGGGAGCGAGACCCAGGAGATCAAGGTCGGGCTGCAGCCCACCGCGATGTACCTGGACGGCAACGCGCTGATGGTCGCCAACTCCAACGACGACAGCCTGTCCGTGATCAACACGAACAGCAACAAGGTCACCCAGACGGTGAGCACCAACCCGGTTCCCGGGGCGAAGGTCGGCAGCTACGCGGACTCGATCTCGATGCCGGACGCCGATCACGTGCTCGTGTCGATCGGCCGCGACAACGCGGTCGCCGAGTACACGTGGAGCGGCCTGAAGACCAAGATGACCTACGACGGCCTGATGCCGACCGACTGGTATCCGGTCAACGCCCAGCCCGATCCCACGCTGGGCACGGGCACGATCGTGGTCACCAACGACAAGGGCGTCGGAGCGCTCGGTCCGGAGTCGACGATCGACAAGGGTCCGTACACCAAGCCCGCGACGGGACACAACACCTACGACGACACGGGCAGCGTCACGCTGTTCACGCTGCCGTCGTCCTCCTCGGGTCTCGCCGGCGATACCAAGCAGGTGTTCACCGACAACGCGTGGGATCAGATCGGGCCGATCGACTCCGGCGCGGACGACACGGTGCCGTCGGTGATCCCCGCGCAACTCGGCGAGAAGTCCCCGATCAAGCACATCGTGGTGATCGTCAAGGAGAACCGCACCTACGACCAGGTGCTCGGTGACCTCGGCGAGGGCAACGGTGATCCGGCGGACGCCCAGTTCGGGCAGGCGGTCACCCCGAACCTCCATGCGCTCGCGCAGCGGTTCGGGGACCTCGACAACTTCTACGACGAAGGCACGCTGTCGGCGGACGGCCACAACTGGATCGTCCAGGCCGAGGCCAACGACTACGTCGAGAAGGAGTTCGGCGCCTTCTACCGCTCGTATCCCTCCCAGGGCGGCGACGCGCTCGCCTACCAGCGCGACGGCTTCCTCTGGAACGCCGCCGAGCGGGCCGGCAAGTCCGTCCAGGATTACGGCGAGTACGCCTACAACCCCTACAGCCAGCCGCCCCCGAGCTGGGACAAGTGGTACAAGGACTCCCAGATCCTCGAGGGCAGGCAGAAGGGGACGCTCCCGGTCCCGACCTGCAAGTACAAGACGAGCAGCGACATTCCGTCGCTGGAGAGGATCCTCGACCCCTGCTTCCCGAACTTCCAGCTCAACATCCCCGACCAGTTCCGGGTCGACATGTGGAACCAGGAGTTCCAGCAGCAGGAGAAGTCGGGCAAGATGCCCAACCTCACGTTCATGTGGTTGATGAGCGACCACACCGCGGGTGTCGGCACCGGCGATCCGGACCCGGTCGCCGAGGTGGCGGATAACGACCTCGCCGTCGGCCGGGTCGTCGACGAGATCTCGCACAGCAAGTTCTGGAAGTCGACCGCGATCTTCGTGGACGAGGACGACACGCAGAACGGCGTCGATCACGTCGACGGGCATCGCGACCCGGTGTTCGTGGTCAGCCCCTACTCGGCGGGTGGTGTGCAGGACCAGTACGACAGCCAGGTCAATATGGTGCGCACGATTGAGCAGATCCTCGGCATCAAGCCGATGAACCAGGAGGACGGCGCCGCGGAGCCGATGTACTCGGCCTTCACCGCGACGCCGAACGACGCGCCGTACAACGTGCTGTCCAACGAGATCCCGCTCACGCTGGGGGCGCCGGGCTACCCGAGCACGATCACCAGCGGACCGCTCAAGGGGACCGGTGCGGTCCCGGCCTCGATGCGCAAGGTCTACCAGGCCTGGGTGCGGTGGAGCCGGAGCAGCCGCCGGCACTTCAACGGGATCGGGGCGCGCCAGGACGCCTCCAACCCAGCGCAGCTGGACCGCCTGGACTGGTACTCGGCCCACGACTGGACCGTCGCGTACCCGGGCGATAAGCGGATCGACCGGCCCGGTCAGGTTCCAGGCCGCAACCTGCCGAACGCCTTCATCGGCAACTGACGACGTCCGACGAGGCGGCGGCGTGCTCGACACGCCGCCGCCCGGCGGCCGCGTCACAATAGGGGCGATGAGCGACGACGGACGGAGCGCCGCGGCTGAGAAGATGCGCGCCGGCGGCCAGCACGAGGAGGCGGTCGGGGCGTTCCTGTCGGCTTACGACCGGCTCGTCGGGGGCGACGAGGCGCTGATCGCAAGCGACACCCTGGAGCCCGCCGGCGAGATCGATGAGCTCGAGGATCTCCGGGCGGTCGAGGAGCAGGATGTCGGAGAGGTGCTCGGCGCGGTCGCGCTGATCAAGCTCAACGGCGGGCTTGCGACCTCGATGGGCCTGCAGCAGCCGAAGTCGCTCATGGAGGCGCGCGACGGCAAGAGCTTCCTCGACATCATCGTCGGGCAGACGCTGGCCCTGCGCCGGCGCCACGGGGTCGCGCTGCCGTTGGTGTTGATGGACTCGGACTCGACCCGCGACGCCACGCTGCAGGCGCTGCGCGCCTACGACGATCTCGCCGTCGACGGACTCGACCCGGATTTCATGCAGTCGATGATCCCCAAGCTTGACGCCGACACGCTCGGCCCGGTCAGCTGGCCGGACCGTCCGGCGCTCGAGTGGTGCCCGCCCGGTCACGGTGACGTGTACGGGGCGCTGCGGCGCTCGGGGATGCTGGCGGCGCTGCGCGAGCGCGGGATCCGCTACGCGATGATCTCCAACTCCGACAACCTCGGGGCGCAGCTCGACGTCCGCGTGCCCGCCCACATGGCTGCGCGTGAGCTGCCGTTCCTGATGGAGGTGGTCCGCGGCACCGAGGCCGACCGCAAGGGCGGCCACCTCGCCCGCCGTCGCTCGGACGGCAGGTTGATCCTGCGCGAGAGCGCCCAGACGCCATCCGAGGACGCCGACTCGTTCCGCGACTACCGGCACTGGCAGTACTACAACACGAACAACCTGTGGGTCGATCTCGACGCACTCCACCGCACGCTCGAGGGTTCGGACGGAGTGCTCGAACTCCCGCTCATCATCAACCGCAAGACCGTCGACCCGCGCGATTCGGACTCCACTCCGGTGATTCAGCTCGAGAGCGCGATGGGTGCCGCGATCGGTGCCTTCGAGGGCGCGGAGCTGCTGCTCGTGCCACGGACCCGGTTCGCCCCGGTGAAGACGACGGACGACCTGCTCGTGCTGCGCTCCGACGTGTACACGCTGAGCGACGAGATGGCGGTCGAGCCGATCCCCGAGCGTGCGGGGGACATGCCCTACGTCGAGCTCGACTCGCGCTACTACAAGATCATCGACGGCTTCGAGGCCCGCTTCCCCGCCGGGCCGCCTTCGCTGCGCGAGGCCGAGCGGCTGATCGTCAAGGGCGATGTCACGTTCGAGGCCGGGGTCGTCGTACGCGGCGCCGTCACGGTCAACGGGGAGGAGGCCCGGACGATCGCCGCCGGCACCGTCCTGGAGCCGGAAGCGTGAGCACGGGCGGGCCGATCACGCTGCTGCTGGCCGAGGACCATCGCGTCGTGCGCGCCGGGCTGCGACTGCTGCTCGACCGCCAGGACGGCATCGAGGTCATCGGGGAGGCGGGCGACATCGCCGAGACCGAGCTGCGCGCGGCCGAGCTGCGTCCGCGTGTGATCGTGCTCGACGTCGACATGCCCGATGGATCCTCGATCCCGGCGATCCCCCGGCTGCAGAAGATCGCGCCGGGGACCCGCATCGTCATCCTCACCATGCACACCGCGCCTGCCCTCGCCCGCGACGCGCTGCGCGCCGGGGCGACCGGCTTCGTGCTCAAGGACGCGGCCGAGGCGGAGCTGCTGGACGCGATCCGCGCCGCGGCGGCCGGGCGCACGTATCTGAACCCGGAGCTCGGCGCGCAGCTCGCCGCCGAAGGCCCGGACGCGGGCGGGCGCCCCGACGACCTGTCGGCGCGCGAGCTCGAGGTGCTCGAGCTGATCGCGCTCGGGCACACCAACGGAGAGATCGCCTCGCGGCTGTTCCTGAGCGTGCGCACCGTCGAGTCCCATCGCGCGCACATCCAGCAGAAGACGCAACGGTTCACGCGTGCCGAGCTCGTCGCCTACGCGCGCGAGCACGGCATCAGCTGAACCCGGCGCTCGCTCAGCCCTGTCCGGCGCCGGGCCGTGCGGGGATCTCGTCGCGCCGCGCCGGCAGGGCGGCTGAGGCCGGCGCCGTGAGTCGCAGCGGGCCGTCGGCGGTGCGCAGTGCCCGGCCGATCGATGCGGCGTTGGAGGCGACGGTGTGGCGACCGTGCCGGACCCACGTGATGTCCGCCGGCCGGTAGCGCAGCAGCGCCGCCCAGGTGTCGGGACCGACGATTCCGTCGGCGAGAAGCCCATGCGCGGCCTGGAAGCCCTCGACCGCCGCCTCGGTGCTTGGGCCGAAGCGGCCGTCGACCGTGTCGGGCTCGCCGGCGCTCAGCAGGTGCTCCTGGATCCAGACGACGAGGTCGCCGCGGGCGTGCATGCCGACCGTCGCCATCGCCGCCTGCGAGGTCGCCGCGGAGTGGGGGAGGGAGGAGGGGGCCGCGGAAACCGCGCTCCACTCCCGAGCACGCGCCTCCTGCCAGTCCCACCAGCTCACGCCCTGAGCGCCGTACTGAAGCGCGAGGCGCCGGAACTGCTCGACCTGGCGCATCGGCGGGTTGCCGTACACCTGCCCGAGCGGGTAGATCGGGCGGCCGAAGGGCAGGTTGAAGGCGTAGGTATGGGCGAAGACCGCGGTCGGTGAGACCCCGATGTCCCGCCAGTACATCTGTGGGACGTCGTACTGGGCGCCGCCGGGTCCCAGAAACACCGAGTACGGGAACCCCGGGTGGTAGTCGACATACGGAAAGCCGGCGAGCGCGACCGGGTAGCGGGCGTGGATCTGCGTGCGCAGATCACGCACGAACGCCTGCGCGGCGACGTAACGGCCCTGGTATTCGGTCTCCGCGTCGAGGACGAGGCAGTCGGCGCCGTCCTTCACCGCGTCGGCGCCGAGGTTCGCCTCGACCCCCGGATGATTGCCGTAGATGTACTGCCACGCGCAGACCCTGAGATGAGCCGCGTGCAGCGCCGAGACGAGTTGTGGAGTGAATTGCGACCACGGAGTCGTGCCGTCGCTCGACTTGATGATCAGCGTGGTGATCCGGTAGTACCGCGCGCCGGCGATGATCCGCGACAGGTCGCCGGCATCGGTGAGCCCGAGCTCCCAGATCCACATCGCCCGCGCGTGCAGCGGGTTGGTGGGACGGGCGGTGCTCGAGCGTGGTGTGGAGCGCCCGAGTCCGACGCCGCCGGCGGCGGTCGCGGAGGCGGCGGCGACCAGCGTCGTGAGGGCGACACAGGCCGCCAGCAGCGAGATGCGGCGGGCGCGGCGCATGGGGCGGTCCACCGTAGCGAAACCCGCCGAATGCAGCGAAGGTTGCGGCCGCGGCGCCCCGCACGCCCAGGTGGGCGTCGGGGCGCATGCGCGGCCGGCCTACTTCACGAACAGGATCTCGGAGTACTTCGGCAGCGGCCAGAGGTCGTCACTGACGACCTTCTCAAGCGCGTCGGCCGCCTCACGAACCCCATGCATCGCCGGGATCGTCGTATCGCGCTGGTAGTCGGCGTAGCGCTGGGGGTCCTCGTCAGGCTGGTTCTCTGCGAGGTTGGCCGACTCGAGCACGTGGATCCGGTCGACGAGCGTCGCGATCAGGCTCTCGGTCTCGGAGGCGAGCTCCGCGAGCTGGGCGGACAGCAGCAGCGCGAGGTGCCGCGCGGCCGCCGGCAGCAGCATCGTCTTCGCGATGTCCGCCGCGGTCTCGGCCTCGATGTTGATCGTCCACGCGTACTGCTCGAGCATCACCTCGTAACGAGACTCCAGTTCGCGCTGGGACAGCACCCCGTAGTTGGAGAACACCGTCTCGGTGTCGTCGGCGATCAGGTAGGGGAGGGCGTCTGCCGTCGTCGGCAGGTTGAGCAGCCCGCGGCGAGCGGCCTCCTCGTGCCAGTCCTCGGAGTAGCCGTCGCCGCCGAACACGATCCGCTTGTTATCGGCGTAGGCACGCTGCAGGATCGGACGCAGCGCATCCTCGAGCTCAGTGCCGTCCTGGAGCGCGTCCTCGAGCTCCTCGGAGAGGTAGTCGACCGACTCGGCGACGATCGTGTTCAGCACCGTGTTGGGCAGCGCCAGCGACATGCTCGAGCCGAGCGCCCGGAACTCGAACTTGTTGCCGGTGAAAGCGAACGGGCTCGTGCGGTTGCGGTCTCCGCCGTGCATCGGCAGCGGGGGCAGCACCGGGGTACCGAGGCCGAGGAAGGACTCCGGCGTCGAATCGCCGGTCTCGCCGCGTTCGATTGCTCCGAACACCGTCTCGAGCTCCGTGCCGAGGAAGATCGAGATGATCGCCGGCGGCGCCTCGTTGGCCCCGAGGCGGTGGTCCTGCCCGGCGCCGGCGACCGACGCCCGGAGCAGTCCCTGGTGCTTGTTGACGGCGGCGATCACCGCCGCGCAGAAGAACAGGAACTGGAGGTTCTCGTGAGGCGTGTCGCCTGGCTCCAGCAGGTTCTCGCCGTCGTCGGTCGCCATCGACCAGTTGTTGTGCTTGCCGGAGCCGTTGACGCCGGCGAACGGCTTCTCATGCAGCAGGCACACCAGACCGTACCTGCGCGCGACATTCTGGAGCACCTGCATCGTCAGCTGCTGGTGATCGGAGCCGACGTTCGAGTTCTCGAAGATCGGGGCGATCTCGTACTGCGCGGGAGCCACCTCGTTGTGGCGGGTCTTGATCGGCACCCCGAGCTTGGCCAGCTCCTGCTCGCAATCGAGCATGTACGCGAGGACGCGCTCGGGGATCGAGCCGAAGTAGTGGTCGTCGAGTTCGTGGCCCTTGGCCGGCTTGGCACCGAACAGCGTCCGTCCGGTGGTGATCAGGTCGGGCCGCGCGAAGTAGTACTGCTCGTCGACCAGGAAATACTCCTGCTCGGGTCCGACGGTCGTGAACACACGCTGCGAGGTGGTGTTGCCGAACAGCTTCAGCGCGCGCATCGCCGAGCGGCTGAGCGCGTCCATCGAGCGCAGCAGCGGGATCTTGGCGTCGAGTGCCTCGCCGGTCCATGAGACGAACGCGGTCGGAATGGTGAGCAGCGCGCCGTTGGGGTTCTCGAGGATGAACGCCGGGCTCGTCGGGTCCCACGCGGTGTAGCCGCGGGCCTCGAACGTGGCGCGCAGGCCGCCGGTGGGGAACGACGAGGCGTCGGGCTCGGCCTGGATCAGCTCCTTGCCGGAGAACTCGGCCAGCGCCGTACCCTCGCCGGTCGGGCCGTAGAACGAGTCGTGCTTCTCGGCGGTGAGGTTGGTGAGAGGCTGGAACCAGTGGGCGTAGTGGGTCGCGCCCTTCTCCAGCGCCCACTCCTTCATCGCGAGCGCGACGGCGTCGGCGAGCGAAGTGTCCAGCGCCTCGCCGCGGGCGAGCGTCTTGGACAGTCTCTTGTAGACGTCCTTGGGCAGCCGCTGGCGTTGCACGATGGGGCTGAAGACGTTCGCGCCGTAAACCTGGTTATCGCTGTTGGTGAGGTCGACGGCACCCATCGCGTGCCCGTCCACGCTCCACTGGGCGGCACTCACGTTCTTCTGGCGGATCGGCATCGTTCTCTGTGGTTCCTTCCTGGCGGCTGGCTGCTCTGAATGAGGCCACGCGTGGCGGCCGTCCCGCGAGGGGTGCCAGAGAATCTAGGTGACGTTTCGATAGCGGTCACTATCCCAATGGCCAAACCGCCGCCGGGCCGCTCGGCCGGACGGAGCAGCCGCGCGGCGCGGTGGCGCAGGCCCCGCGGGCGCGGAGGTGGTATTAGTCCGGGTGTGCGCGACGATGTCGAGACCGGGCCCGTGCTGAGCTACGTGCCGAGCCCGGATCGCTACGACCGGGTCGGATATCGCCGCTGTGGGCGCAGCGGCCTCTGCCTGCCGCCCGTGTCGCTCGGTCTGTGGCAGAACTTCGGCGACGACGTCCCGATCGCCCGCCAGCGCGCGATCCTGCGCCGCGCCTTCGATCTCGGCGTCACCCACTTCGATCTCGCCAACAACTACGGGCCGCCCTATGGCGCCGCGGAGATCAACTTCGGCCGGATCTTCGAGGAGGACTTCGCCCGCCACCGCGACGAGATCGTGATCTCGACCAAGGCCGGCTACGACATGTGGCCCGGCCCGTACGGCGACCACGGCTCGCGCAAGTACCTGCTCGCCTCGCTCGAGCAATCCCTGCGGCGGATGCGGCTGGACCACGTCGACATCTTCTACTCCCATCGCTTCGATCCCGACACGCCGCTCGAGGAGACCATGGGAGCGCTCGACACCGCGGTGCGCTCGGGCAAGGCGCGCTACGCGGGCATCTCCTCCTACTCGCCGCGACGCACCGAGGAGGCGGTGGAGATCCTCTCCCAGATGGGCACGCCGCTGCTCATCCACCAGCCGTCCTACTCGCTGCTCAACCGCTGGATCGAGCCCGACCTGCTCGACGTCCTCGAGCGCGAGGGCGTCGGATGCATCGCCTTCTCGCCGCTGGCCCAGGGCCTGCTGACGAACAAGTACCTGAACGGGATCCCCGAGGACTCGCGCGTGCGCCGCGGCCTGTACCTCTCCGAGGACATGGTCACCGAGGACAACGTCGCCCGCGCCCAGGGCCTGAACGCGATCGCCGCGCGGCGCGGCCAGACGCTCGCGCAGATGGCGATCGCCTGGACGCTGCGCGACCCGCGCGTCACCTCCGCCCTGGTCGGCGCCTCGAGCGTCGCCCAGCTCGAGGACTCGCTCGGCGCCGTCGACGCGCTCGAGTTCGACGAGTCCGAGCTCGCCGAGATCGACCGTCACGCGGTCGATGGCGGCGTCAACATCTGGGCGCAGTCCAGCGACCGCTGAGCTGCCGGCGGCGGAGGGCCCGCCGCGTCTGGGGGCCCGCCGCGCCGGGGCCTGCCGCGCCGGGGGGGTCTGCCGCCGAAGCGAGATGAGTGTCCTGGTGGGACAGGTCTCTCGACGCGTGCCCCGCGGCGCTTCGCGCCGCAGGCACCCGAATTTCGTGCCATCGAACGCACGCCGAGAGGCCGTCGTCACGATCTGTGCGCTGTGCGACCAAAACGTGCCACCGGGCCCCTTCGGAGTCGCGCGTGGCACGAAATCGGCCGGGCCGGCCGTGCCCGCGACCCGGCCGTGCCCGCGACCCGGCCGTGCCCGCGACCCGGCCGTGCCCGCGACCCGGCCGTGCCCGCGACCGGCCGGCCGCGACGGCGAACCGCGAGCGACTCAGCGCAGCGCGAGGATCAGCTGGAAGCCGTCCGGGTCGGCGAACGCGATCCCGTGGCGGCCCCAATACGGATTTGACGGCGTCACCGGCGTCTGGCCGATCCGCGCGACGAGTGTCGCCCGCTCCTGCTCGTCGGCGCAATACAGCACGAGCAGCGTCTCCGGGTGAGGCGAGGGTGCCGGGAGCTCGCCGCCGCTGGTCAGCTCGAGCTCGGCGTCGGCGCCCGGAATCTCGAGGAAGACGCCGTCGTAACCGTGGTGATCCTGAAAGCCACCCGTCACGCGGAGCCCGACCCGGTCGCGGTACCAGGCGGTGAGCTCGGCGAGCCGGTCGGTGTGCCGCGCGACGCGCAGCCGCATCAGTGCGACGTCGTCGGCGCCTTGGAGCGCACGGTGACGACCTTGCCCGAGGCCGTCACCCGCAGCCGCGGCACGCCGCCCCGGACCGAGGCCACCAGCGTGCCGCCCGGAAGCCCGCCGCCTGCCGCAACCGCCCGCGCGGTGCCGGTGAGGTTGCCGTCGACCTGCCAGGCGACCACATGGCGGCCGGCCATCACCGGCGTCAGCGCCCAGCGGAAGCGCACGGAGTGACCTGGCGCCAGGCGGCCGAGCGCCCATGTATTGGTGCTCGACGTCACCCCGCCGCCCGCGCCGCCGCCGGCCGCGTTGCACTGGAAGTGGCAGGCTCCGGGGCCGCTGTCGACGATCCACAGCGGCCGCGAGGGGTCGGCGGTGTTCGCCGCCGGGGTGATGTCGTAGCCGAATGCCTGCGCCGCGGTCCCCTGGTTCATCCGTGCGCTTGCCGCGCACGTCTTCTCGCAGATCGTGACCGCGACGTCGGGCAGCGTCCGCCGGCCGGTATTGCGCACCGTGATGACGAGCGCGGTGTGCTCGGCGAGTTGCTGGACCCTGGCGAAGTGGGCGGTCACCGACACCGGGAACCGGCCGTGGACAGCGCCGGGTCCGGCGCTGTCGCCCGATGAACCGCCGCACGCGCTGACCGCCAGCGCCACGCAGGCCCCGGCGAGCACGGCCCGGCTCCGTGGGCCGCCCACCAGCGAGTGCACTCGAGCGTTCACCAGAGGCCGCAAGGGTACACGCGTGGACCACCGCGCGGGCGCACGCAGCGCCGCGCCTCGCCAACGCACCGGTTGTCAGTTGGTCCGCGTCGCGCAGGTGGCGTAGGCTGTGGCGCGCCCTCGTCGGCAGTCGGCGCTCGGGCGGACCCCTCAGGGGAGAGACTCAGAGAGCCCGTGCTGAAAGCCGTCGCCGATCGCACCTTTGCGCCCACCCGGTCGTTCCTCGATGAGGTCGGCCAGATGGTCACTCTCACCGGCCGCACGATCTACTCGGCGGTCGTCCCGCCGTACCCGTACGGCTCCGAATTCGTCGGCCAGTTCCTGTTCGCGATGCGGCTGTGCTGGTTCCCGTTGCTCATCTCGACGATCGCGTTCGGTTACGAGGCGCCCGGGCTGCAGGGCGCCAACTTCCTGGTCCTGTTCGGCGCCATCGACCGGCTCGGAGGCTTCTTCGTGCTCTCCTCGGTGCGTGAGTTCGCGCCGTTCGTCGATGCGATCGTGCTCGCCGGCGTGGCCGGGACGGCGATCACCGCCGACCTCGGCGCGCGCAAGATCCGCGAGGAGCTCGAGGCGCTCGAGGTGCTCGGCGTCGATCCGATCAAGAACCTGGTCGTGCCGCGCTTCCTGGCGCTGATGCTGCTCACCGGCCTGTTCGACGTGTACGCCCTGATCTTCGGCGTGATCGGCGGCATCATGGCGACGCTCGTCAACCACGCGCCGCTCGGGCCGTTCTTCGCGACCTTCTTCAACAACGCCGAGACGACCGACCTGTGGGGCTCGGTCGTCAAGACGACGCTGTTCGGCGCGATCATCGCGATCGTCTGCTGCTACAAGGGCATGACCGCCTCCGGCGGCGCCGAGGGGGTGGGGCGGGCGGTCAACCAGGCGGTCGTGATCGCCTTCCTCGGGGTGTTCGCGTTCAACTACGCGTTCACCCAGACCCTGCTCGCGACCCACCCCGAGATCACCACGATCATCAAATGAACGAGCTGATCCAGACACCGCGCGGCTGGCTGGAGGCGTTCGGCGAGATGGTGACCTTCGCCGCGCGCATGGTCGCCGAGATAGCGACCCTGCGCGTGTTCCGTTTCTTCGGCGAGACACTGCGCCAGGCCGGGATCCTGATCATCTCCTCGACGCTCGTGATCTGGGGCCTGGTGTTCATCATCGGGCTGGAGTGCGGGATCGAGGGCGGATACTTCACCTACCAGGAGGCGACGCCCGCGTACTCCGGGGTGTTCGCGGCGTGGTGCGACCTCCGTGAGCTCGTGCCGCTCGTGTTCGGCTACATGATGGCCGCCAAGGTCGGGACCGGGATCGTCGCCGAGCTCGGCTCGATGCGGATCTCCGACGAGATCGACGCGCTCGAGGTGATGGGCATCAGCGGGATGCGCTTCCTGTGCGCGACACGGCTGCTGGCCGCGATCATCGTGCTGCCATTCGTCTACCTGTGCTCGATCGCGGCCGGGTTCTTCGCCAGCTACCTCGCGGTCGTGCAGGAACTGGGGTACGTATCGGCCGGCGGCTACTTCCTCGTCTTCTGGCAGTTCCAGAACCCGACGGACGTCTTATTCAGCTTGATAAAGGCGATGGCGATGGCGTTCGTCATCGTGATCGTCGGCTGCTACTACGGCTACACCGCCAGCGGCGGACCGGTCGGGGTGGGTACCGCGACCGCGAAGTCGATGGTCGTCAACCTGGTCTCGGTCCACCTGATCGGGATGCTCGGCACGCAGCTGTTCTGGGGCGCCAACCCGCGCGCGCCGATCGGCGGCTGAGGCCGTGGAATCGGCGACCGAACACGGTGTTCTGAATTACACTGGGCGCCAGGAGGAGAGCAGATGAGCGACGACGCGACACCGGACCGGTCCGAGGAGCCCGAGGTCACGCCCCAGGCGGCGGCCCCGCCGCGCCCGGCCGCGCCCACGAACGGCTCCGAAGAGGAGTACCGGTTCCACACCTACAAGGTCTATCCCTCCGGTCGTCCCGACGCGGTCGAATTCAAGGACACCTACAAGTCGTTCGGTCGCTCGCACATCCTCCAGGGCCTGAACATGGGTCTGCCCGAGGGGATGGTGTCGATGATCCTCGGCCCCTCGGGAACCGGCAAGTCGGTGTGCATCAAGCACATGGTCGGCCTGCTCTACCCCGACTCCGGCGACGTGCTCGTGCATGGACAGTCGGTGCCCGATCTTCCCGACGACGACCTGTTCGAGATGCGCAAGAAGTTCGGTCTGCTGTTCCAGGACGGCGCGCTGTTCGGCTCGATGAACCTCTACGACAACGTCGCCTTCCCGCTGCGTCAGCACACCGAGAAGGGCGAGGACGAGGTGGAGCACATCGTCATGCGACGGCTGGACGAGGTCGGCCTCGGCGCGTCCTCGACCAAGATGCCCAACGAGCTCTCAGGCGGGATGCGCAAGCGGGCCGGGTTCGCTCGCGCGCTCGTCCTGGAGCCCGACATCGTGCTCTTCGACGAGCCGGACTCGGGCCTCGACCCGGTGCGCACCGCGCTGCTCGGCGAGCTGATCCTCGAGATCCACCGCGACATGATGGACGAGGCCAAGGAGAAGCAGAAGGCGCACATGCCGACCTTCTGCGTCGTCACCCACGACATCATGAGCGCCCGTCGCGTCGCCGACTACATCAACGTCCTGTGGAAGGGCCGGATCGTCGAGGCCGGTCCGGCCGAGGACATGCTGAACTCGGAGAACCCGTTCATCCGCCAGTTCCTCTCGGGCGAGTCCGAGGGTCCGCTCACGATGGACTGACGGTCGCCCACCCGGCGGCCGCATCGTGCCATGAGGAGGATCGCGGAGCGGTTATCGGGGTTCCCGGAGGCGGCCGCGCGGCGGCCGCTGCTCACGATCGCGCTCGTCGCGGCGCTCGGATTGGCGGGGGCCGTGCTGGCGCTTGGCCTGCGGCCGTCGGCGGCCACCGACACCTTCGTCTCCGCCTCCTCGCCCGCCTACCGGGCGACCGTGCAGGAGCAGCGGCACTTCGGTTCCGACGCGGTGGCGGTGCTCGTGCGCGCGCCGCTGGGCGAGCTGCTGAGGCCTGCGCAGCTCGAGTCGTTGACCGAGCTCGAGGCCTGCCTGGCAGGCCAGTACGTGGCGCGCAGTCCGACGCTTCGGGCCGACGTCCCGGTCCCCGCGGGGACCCATGTCGCCTACGGCGCCAACAACAGCCCGTGCGGGGCGCTCATGCGCCACCGGCCGGCGCTGGTCGTCTATGGGCCCGGCACGTTCATCAACCGCGCGGTCGCGGCGATCAACGGGTCGCTGTCCGGCGCGCTGTCCGGAGTGCGGGCCGACGGCAACCGTGCCGCGGCCGCTGCCGAGCAGCTCGCCCGTGCCCGGGGGCTGAGCCGCCGGGCCGTGCTCGCCGACGGGGCCGCGGCGCGCGAGGACGAGGAGCTCTCCCAGCTGCAGTCGCTCGAGCGGGCGGCCGGGGGGACCGGGCTCGACGCCGTGCCCTCGATCACCGACGAGTCGTTCATCCGCCGCATCGTGTTCGGAGCCAAGGGCACCACTCCGCGCTCGCGCGTGCGGTACCTGTTCCCGAGCACGCGGGCCGCCCTCATCCAGGTCCGCCTGCGCGCGTCGCTGACCAGCGCCCAGCAGACGCAGGCGATCCGCTGGATCCGGGAGGCGGTGCGGATGCGACAGTTCCGGTTGCCCGCGGGCGGCAGCTATGTCGTCAGCGGCGTGCCGGTGGTCGTCTCCGACCTCGCCGGCCAGATCAGCGGCGCGATCGGGGTCCTGCTGATCGTCGCCCTCGGGGTGATGGCGATCGTGCTCTCGCTGCTCTTCGGGCGCCGTCCGCGGCTGCTGCCGCTTGGCGTCGCCCTCGCCGCCACCGGGATCACGTTCGGGGCGCTCAGGCTCGCCGGGGTTGCGCTCACGCTCGCGTCGGTCGCGGTGCTCCCGGTGCTCATCGGGCTCGCGGTCGACTATGGCGTCCAGCTGCAATCGCGCGCCGAGCAGGACGGGGTGCGGGCGGCGGTGCCGGCGATCGCCACCGCCGCACTGGCCACCGCGGCGGGGTTCGCCGTGCTCGAGCTCTCGCCGGTCCCGATGGTGCGGGGATTCGGGATCGTGCTCGTCGCCGGGATCGCGATCGCGCTGATCTGCACGCTGGCGGTCGTGCCCGCGGCGCTCGCGTTCTCGCGCTCGGGCGGTGGCCTGGTCGGGGCCTCGCTGCGCGGCGCCGGTGAGCTCCTCTCGCCACCGATCGCGCTCGCTGCCCGGGCCCGGTCAGCCGCCGCTGCCTCGCTGCGGGGTGCGGTCGAAATCGTGGGTGTCAACCGCGCACGCCTCGGGACCCCCGAGCGGTTGCTCACGGCGCTCGCGCGCCATCCGCTGCGCGTGCTCGCCGTCGGGCTCGTGCTCGCCGCCGGCGGGTGGGTCGCCGACGGCCACACGGCCGTGCAGTCGGACATCACCAAGCTCGTGCCCCAATCGACTCCCGCGATCCACGACCTGCACACGCTCGAGGCGACGACCGGCGTCTCGGGCGAGATCGACGTCGCCGTGCGCGGGCACGATGTCGCCACGCCGGCGGTGGTCGGCTGGATGAGCAGCTACGAGGCCGAGCTCCTGCACCGCTTCGGAGGCACCGACTGCGACCGCGCGACGTTGTGCCCGGCCCTGTCGCTGCCGGACCTGTTCAGCACCGCCGCAAGCGGGGTGGGCGGGGGTCCGAATCCGACCCGCAGCCAGATCGACGCGCTCCTGAACGCCGTGCCCGCCTACTTCTCCTCCGCGGTCATCACCCCCGACCGGCAGGAGGCGACGCTTGCGTTCGGGATCCGGCTGATGCCGCTCTCCCGCCAGCAGCGGGTGATCGCCTACATGCGCGCGCACCTGCACCCGCCCGCCGGTGTGCACGCGGCCCTCACCGGCCTGCCGGTGCTCGCCGCTCAGGCCGACGCGGAACTGTCCTCGCCGGGCCGGCGCCTGCTCACCGTCGTCGCCGGCCTGCTCGCGGTGGCGCTCGTGCTGCTGGTGGTGCTCCGCCGTCCCGGCCGCGCGCTCGTGCCGATGATCCCGATCGTGCTCGCGACAGGCTGGTCGGCGCTCGTGCTGTACCTGCTCGGGATCGCCCTGAACCCGATGTCCGCGACGCTCGGCGCGCTCGTGATCGCGATCTCCACCGAGTTCAGTGTGCTGTTGTCCGAGCGCGTGCGTCAGGAGCGGGCGGCTGGGCGGACCGCCGCCGCGGCGCTCGCCCATGCCTACCGGTCGACCGGTGGCGCCGTGCTCGTCTCCGGGATCACCGCGATCGCGGGCTTCGGGGTACTCGCCGTCTCCGACATCGAGATGCTCCGTGACTTCGGACTGGTCACGCTCGTCGATCTCACCGTCTCGCTCGGCGGGGTGCTGCTCGTGCTCCCGGCCGCGCTCGCGCTCTCCTCGTCGTTCGGTGAGAGCGAGCGACGCCGACCCACGCTCCGTGCGCGTCGGCGGGAACGGGCGACCGTCGCATGAGCGACGACCCGGAGGAGCCCGGCAGGGCGCCCGAGCCCGGCCCCCCGCCCGAGCCCGGCCCGCCGCCCGAGCTCACCCGGCTGGACCCCGACGCCGCGGCGCGCACCGATCGGCCACCGGCCGGCGCCGGCGGCCTCGGGTGGACCGCCGACGGCGAGCCCGCCCCCGCGCCCGCGCGCGCCCCCGCGCCCGTCATCGACGTGCGCCCGTACCGCTGGGCGATCGGGATCATCGGGCTCACGCTGGTCGTCGTCATCGGGGTCATCCAGTTCGTCACCCACGGCCGCGCGAGCACCGGCGTCCCGCCCGGCACACGGCTGCACTGGTTCGCCGCCGCGCTCGCCGACACGAGCCTGCGCGGCGACGCCAACCTGCATCCGACCTGCCGCCTGGCCGATCACGACCCGCGCGCGCTCAACCTCTGCATCGACGCGCGCCGCTCCCCGGTCGTCGTCTCGTTCTTCGTCACCAGCTCGGCGCAGTGCGTGGCCCAGGTCGACGCGCTGCAGTCGCTCTCGCACCGATACCGCTCGGTGCAGTTCCTCGCCGTCGCCGTGCATGCCACCCGCGGAGCGACGCTCCGGCTCGTCCGCGCGCACCACTGGACGATCCCCGTCGCCGACGATCCCGACGGGGCGGTCGAGCAGCAGTACGGGGTCGTGGTCTGCCCGATGGCCGAGCTGGCGGCGCGCGGCGGCATCGTGCGCGACCGTCTGGTCGGCGACCGCTGGGCGACGGCCGCCGCGCTCGCCCCGCGCGTCGCGGCGCTGGCGCGGTGAGCGTCGGCGAACCACGGCCCGGGACGGTGGCGCCGCAGGTCGCGGATGAGCTGCCGGGGCTCAGCCTGTGGTGGCTGCGCGCGCCCGCAGCACCGGGGCCGGTGGGGGAGTCCCTGCAGCGGCGCCTGCGCGCGTTGTCAGATCGACTGCGTGGAGTCGACGCCGTGACTCTCCGGACGCGCCCGGTGGTGCGGGCCTACCGTGCGTTCGCGCGTCAGATCGGCCTGGATCCCGATCGTGACCGGGTGCCCGCCGAGCTGGCGGCGCTCGCGCGCCTGCTGCACGGCGGCTCTGCAGGCGCGAGACCGGATCGAGGCGGCATGCCTGGTGGCGGTCGTGGAGACCGGCGTCGGCGTGTGGGCGCTTGAGGCCGCCGTGGTCGCGCCCGGAGGCCCTGAGCTGCGGGCGGGTGAGGGCGCGCTGGTCATCGCCGACCCGGGTCGCATCCACGCACCGTTGCTGGGCGATCCGCTGCCCGGCTCGGCACCGGGCCCGAGGACCCGTGCGGTGGTGCTGTTCACGGTCGGTGTTCCGGGAGTCCCGGAGGTCCATCTGCATGAGGCGCTCTGGCAGGCACAGGATGGACTGGCCACCGGCGACGCTTGATACTGTCGGCACGAATGGCTCAGGCAGTGGTCTCGGATGCGATGACCGCCCCGATGGTGGCGCTCCGCTCCGCGGAGCGGGCGCGCCGATCAGGCGAGCGAGCGGCGCGGATCACGCTGCGCCGGCAGATCGCGCACCTCGAAGCCGAGCTCTCGCGCACGGTCGTCCGCAGGTTCGAGATGCGCGGCGGCCCCGAGCCCTTGGCGCGCCCCCGCGTGGGCGAGGCCGGTGGGCCGCGCCTGCTCGATCTCGGCGAGCTCGAGCTCATCCGGGACGAGCTCGCCTCACGACTGCGGGAGGCCGAACTGGCGGGCGAGCAACTGGCCGAGCGTCAGGCAGCGGCGCGAGGGCTGCTCGAGCAGATGGTGCTCGAGCCTGGCCACCATCGCTTCGTGCGCATCCCGTTACGGGAGCTCGGCGAGCCAGGGTGCGGCGTCTGGCATGTCCGGCCGCGCCTCGGCCTGATCGGCATGCTGGCCGGCTGGTGGCAGGTCAAACTCTCGTCGGGCTGCCCGTAAGACGCCCACCCCGGGCGACTGATCATGCGCGGGCTGCTGCGCACCGGCACCGGAGCGATCGTGCTCCTGTCGATCATGATCCTCGGCTCGATCGTGCTCTGGGTCGGCACGCCGCTGCTGTGGCTCTGGATCGGCTCGCAGGTCCAAGGGCACACGCAATCGCTGGGTGACGCCCTCGCCGTCGCGTTCGTCGGCGTTGTGATCTCGATCGTGCTGCTCGCCTCGGTGCTCTCACGACTGTCCGATGTCTACCGCGCCAACTGCCTGGCGCGCGGCCGCGCGGATCCCGGCCACGTCGCGCTGGAGGCGGTGCTCGTCGTCAGCGCCGCCGTCACGATGTCGGCGTTCGCGGTCTGGTTCTTCTTCTTCGCCGGTGCGGCCCCCGCGCCGATCGGCATTCAGATCTGAGGCCGCTGAGGCCGCGGTGGTCATCCCCGCGAACGGCCGGGACGCATGCCGTCGTCCCCGTGGGGCAGCATGCGTCCCGGCGTTCACTCAGACGGTGGAACCGTCAGGCGACGAGCTCCATGACGCGTGTGGCCGAGGCGGGCTCACTCAGCGAGCCGGCGAGCAGATGTCGCTGACGCTCGGTGAGCGAGCCGATTGGCTTGGTCTCGATGATCTGATTCCGCGCCAGGAACTTGCGGCACCTCATCGCGCCCCAACGGCGCTGGCTCATCAAGAGCTCGCCGACCGGCCATGTGTCGGCGGCGTCGGGGCACTCGAGGATGACTTCCGCTGCAGAGACCTCGCCGAGGGCGATCCGTCGCTTGATCGCTGCGCGCGCGAGCCGAATCTCGTTGGCTCGTTCGAGCGCGCGCAGTCGCTGCGGCTCGGAGGTCTTCATGGCGGTTTGCCTCATGTGGCGCTCTCACTTCCCTGGATGTTGCTGTCCGTGCATGCGGACGTTGGCGTTCGCCGGTCGTCGCGGTCACCTGGGCAGCCTGCGACGAACGACCCTCTATATGCGGTGGTTGGGACGGCGGGCGTCCCTGATCCGGACCTTTGGTTGCGAAGTCCAGTTCTCGTGCGGTGTCTCGACCCACCCGGCCGACCCCGCAAGGGCGACGTCCCGAAACCTAGAACACCGACCAGGTCACAGCAATGTCACAGCATGAACACATGCGCTCAGAGCGCGTTTTTTCTGTGGAAGTGCTGCCGGCTACCGGTCACGGGCGCTCGTGACTGGGATCACGACTCGGCGGCCCCGCCCGGGAGCGGTCCGTGCTCGGCCTCGAACGCACGCTTGACCGCCGCGAAGCGCTCAAGGGCGAGGTCGAGTGTCTGCTCGTCGTGACTGGCCATCACGCTCGTACGCAGCAGCGCGCCGGCGGGACCGACCGCGGGGTGGACCGCGACGTTGACGAACACGCCGGAGTCGTAGAGCGCGCGCCACAGCAATGCCGCCTTCCAGTCCTCGCCGACGACCACCGGGACGACCGTGGTGACCACCTCTGAGCCGTCCGCCAATCGCGTTGGGCTCACGACGTCGAATCCGAGCTCGGCGAGGCCGCGGTGCAGGTAGCGCGCATTGGAGAGCGTGCGTCCCATCAGCTCCCGACCCTCGTCCGAACGGCAGATCCGGACCGCTGCCAGCGCCGCCGCGACCGCGGCCGGGACTGCCGAGGCGGTGAAGATGAACGATCGGGCGTTCAGCCGCAGATACTCGATCACATCGGCCGAGCCGGCGATCACCCCACCGGCGGACGCGAGCGACTTGGAGAACGTCGCCATCCGGAGGTCGACACGGTCCTCCACCCCGAGCAGCTCACTGGCTCCCGCGCCGCGGGCGCCGAGCACGCCGAGCGCATGTGCCTCGTCGACCATCAGCCGCGCGCCGTACTCCTCGCACAGGCCGGCGATGTCGGGCAGCGGGGCGATGTCGCCCTCCATCGAGAACACGCCGTCGACGACCACGAGCGCGCCGCTGTCATCGCTCCGGGCCGCCTCCAGGCGCTTGCGCAGCAGATCAAGGCGGTTGTGGCGGAACGGGCGGATCTTCGCGCGGGAGAGGAGACAGCCGTCGAGGATCGACGCGTGGTCGGTCGCGTCGACGATGACCGTGTCTCCGGGCCCGAGGATCGTCCCGAGCGCGCCGAGGTTGGCCTGGTGGCCGGTCGTGAACACGATCGCGTCCTCGGTGCCCATCCACTCCGCGAGCTCGCGCTCGAGCTCGACGTGGAGATCGATCGTGCCGTTCAGGAAGCGCGAGCCGGTGAGCCCGGTCCCGTAGCGGCGAACCGCGTCGATCGCGGCCTCACGCACGCGCTCGTCGCCGGTGAGGCCGAGATAGTTGTTGGAGCCGAGCATGATCCGCGCGGCGCCCTCCATCTCCACGACTGGACCGGTCGCGCCCTCGAGCACGTGGAAATACGGGAAGACGTCGGCCTGGCGGGCGGCGTTGAGCAGCTCGCGCCGCTCATCCTCGTGGACCTTGGCGAAGACATCGGTCATCGTCGGCACACGGGCACTGTAGAACGTCGCCAGGACCGCACGTTCCGAGGTTTGTGGCGCCAGTCGACCGGCGACGCTGTCACCATTGCGACCGTGAGTTCACACAGCAGCTTTGATCAGCTCCATGAGACGACCGCCGTGGAGGCGGTCGTCGCCGACGATGTGCTCGACGGAGCCGTCGACGGAGAGCCGGTGTTCGAGGACGGGACCGACGAGGATGGCAGCGTCGTGCCCTCGTTCGGGGCCGCGCTGGCACCCGTCGCCGCGCCGGCTGTGCAGGCGGTCGCGGCCGCCGCCACGGGGTTTGTGGCCGGAGCGGCGACGCTCGCCATCGCGCGCCGCGCATCGGCACGGCGAGTCAGCCGCACCGCGCTGCGCCGGCGTGCCGACGCGCTGCCGGTCCTCGGGACGCGGAGCTTCCTGATCGACATCCACATGCTCCGTCCCGGGGAGTGAGCGCGCCGGCGGCCCCGGCGCGCGCCGCCCACCGCCGACGGCCGGCGCAACCGTCGGGCGCCTACGCGGCCGAAGTGCGCGCCGAGGTGCGCCCGCGCTGGGTCTTCCGGCTCTCACGGATGAACGGAATGGACGGCCTGCACCGCGTTCGCGGCGGGGTGCTGCACCGGCTGCTGCACCGCGACGGCGACCCGGTGTGGCTGCGGATCGCTCAGACAGCCCCCGATCGTGTGCTGTTCGGCGCACGCGCCGCCGACCGCGAGCTCGCCGAGTGGGGAATCGAGCGCATGCGCCTGGCCACCGGTGTCGATCAGGATCTCGCGCCGTTTCACGAGCGCTTCCGAGACGACCCGCTGATCGGCGCGTCGGTGCGCCGCTCTCCCGGCCTGCGCGTCTCCGGTCGCCCGGATCCATTCGAGGCGCTCGCCTGGGCGGTCTGCGAGCAGCTGATCGAATATGAGCGCGCGGCGGCGATCGAGCGGCGGCTGGTCGCGCGGCTGGGACGCCGCTGCCCCGAGTCCGGCCTCGCCGACTGCCCGACGGCGGCGGTCATCGCCGGCCAGGCGCCGGCGCTGCTGGCCTCGCTCGACCTCTCCGCGGGCCGGGCGATCGCACTCGTGCGTGCCGCGCGGGAGGTCGCCAGCGGCCGGGTCGACCTCTCGGCGGCGCCGCACGAGCCCGGTTGGCAGCGCCTGCGCTCGATTCGCGGAATCGGCGCCTGGACGGTTCAGTGCCTTGCGCTGCACGGTCAGCAGCGGCTCGATCAGCTGCCTGCCGGCGATCTCTCCTACATCAAGCTCGTCGGCCGCATCATCCACGGCCATCCGTGGGGCCGCGCGGAGCCGGGCGAGGTCGAGGAGTTCTTCGCGCCCTACGCGCCCTGGGCGGGGCTGGCGGGCGCCCACGCGCTGCGTTCGGCCGGCAGCTCCGCCGCGGGCCGCATGGCCGCCTGAGAAGGCCCCTGCGACCGGCTCGCCGCCTGCGGCGCCCCGATCAGCGCTCGGCCGCCGCCGGCACCAGCCAGAAGCTCACCGTCTCCCAGGGCGCCTCGGCGAGCGCCGTGTGGAGCGCGGCCTCGCTGACGTAGGTGTCAACGAGCCGCCGCCCCTCGGTCGTGACGAGCACGCCCGCCGGGTCGGCGAACGGCCACGGGGAGACCGAGAGCGTCACCAGGCCGTCACGCTCGGCAACGGCGCGGACGACGATGTCCACCCGCGAGCGGCCCTCGGCCGGCACGGCCCGGAGCGTGTGGGGCGCCCAGTCGAGCAGCAGCGCGAGCGACAGCCCGTCCCAGGCCCACACCAGGTCGCTGTTGCGGGCGACCAGCTGAGGGTCGGCGCCGAGCGAGGTGAGCAGCTCCGCCTCCCGGACTCGCGATTGCGCCCGCAGTGCGCGCACCGCCGCGGCCGCCTGGTCCTCGAGGGTCTCGATGTCGCGCAGCTCCGACAGCCGGCGCCCGTGCATCGTCGTCAGCAGTGCCGCCCACCGGCTCTGGGCGATCAGGCGCTGCGGTCCCTCGCGCCAGAGCTCGGCGGCGATGCCGGGATCGAGCTCCAGGAACGAGACCGGCAATCCGGTATCGGCGTTCAGCGCCGGCGCGAGGTCCCAGTCCGCCCACGCGAGGTCGTGTTGCTCTGCGCCCAGCGCGACCTCGTCGAGCGGCTGCACCGCCCCGAATCGCTCATTGCCCCAGTGCCGGGCGAACTGGCCGCACAGGTGGGCGTGTGCCGGCTGCCCGATCGCGAGCACCCCGGCCGCATCATGGCGAAGCACCATCTAGTTCCCCCGCATCACGGACCCTGGCCCGCGAGCAGCTCATTGGTCGAGGCGCCCTCCCACGCTCCCGGCGCACTGATCACCTGCTGGGAGGTGAGGAAGCGGCCGAACGCGTTCCAGGCGCTCTGGCTCTGCCACCCCCAGGGGCGGCCCGCGCGGGGGAAGAGCTCGGGCAGCGTCGCGGTGAGCACCGTGCTGGTGAGCGCCGGGTCCAGGCCGGAACGGGCCGCCTGCAGGGCCTGGACGGCCGCCGACGGGTCCTCACGGACCGTCTCGTAGCCGCGGCCGATTGCCTGGACGAATCGTCGCAGCAGCGTCAGGTGGGGCGCGTAGTAGAAGATCCGGGTCACGAACACGAGCCCGTCGTACCGCACCAGGCCGAGCTTGTCCGCGGGCACCACGTCGACGCCCTTGTGGCGTGAGCGCAGCGCGGCGGCCACCGAGGAGGCCTCGTCGCCGTAGTAGGCGTCCACCCGGCCCGAGAGCAGCGCGGCGGCCGGGTTGGCGCTCACGTCCACGCGGGTGACCCGGCCGGAGGGGACGCCCGCGCGGCTGAGCATCGTCGAGAGCAGCGCCGACTCCGAGGACAGGCCGCTGACTCCGAGACGCGCGCCGCGGAGATCCCTCACCGACGTGATCGTGCGGTGCTTGCGCCGCTTGATCGAGACGATCGTCGCCTGTGGGCCCTGGGTGATCGCTCCGACGGCCACCACCTTCTCGTGCCGGTTGCGGGCGAGCATCACCTCGGGCTCCGAGGCGATCGCGACGTCGACCTTGCCGGACTCGACCTCGGCAAGGGCCTGCTCGCTGTTGGATGCCGTGGTCACCTGCAGATTGATGCCCGCCCGGGTCAGCGCTCCGTCCGAGCGCGCAGTGAACACTCCGGCCTGGGTTGCGTTGGCGGGCGCGTCGAGCGCGAGCGTCAGCGGCTGCGCCTGAGAGGCGACCGGATCGATCCGTGTCTTGATCTCGCCGCAGGCGCTCAGCGCCAGGGCCGCGCCCAGCAGGCAGGCGGCCGCGGGCAGGGTCCGTCTCATCGGGGTTCCAGCTCACTTCCGATCGGTTGCCGTGACCAGGGTAGGGCGATTCGCTCCGCGAGACCGATTCCGACGAACAGCGCGATGGCGAATACCGACAGGATCGTGACGGTGGCAAACGCCCGGGCGGTGAGCAGCTGACCGACCGACTGGATGAAGATGTAGCCGAGCCCGGAGTTGGCGCCGGCCTGCTCGGCGAACACCGCGCCCAACACCGCGAAGATGACTGCGATCCGGACGCCGGTGAACACGCCGGGCAGCGCCGAGGGCAGCTCGACCGAGAGGAACACCCGCCGGCGCGAGGCCCCGAACGTGCGCATCAGCTTGGTCAGGTCCGGATCGACGCTCGCGAACCCCGCGAGCGTGGTCACCACGATCGAGAAGAACGAGACGAGCCCGACGACGATCAGCTTCGGCGCGAGACCGAATCCGAGCCACAGGATGAGGATCGGCGCGAGCATCGGGATCGGGATCGTCTGGGAGGCGATCAGCAGCGGATACACCGCGCTGCGCACGATCCGCGAGAAATGCATCGCGGTCGCAAGCGCGAGCGCCGCGACGGCGGCGAGCAGGATGCCCAGCAGCACCTCCTCGGCCGTGACCAGGAAGTTCGACCACAGCAACGCCCGGTCGCGGTAGAGCGCGACCGCGATCGCGTGTGGCGCGGGCAGGATGAGCGGGCTGATGTCGCTGAGGTCGACGTACAGCTCCCACGCGCCCGCCAGTCCGAGCAGCAGCACGAGGGCGTGGAGGATCGACCAGCGGCCACCGTCGAAGCTGGATGCGCGCCTCACGCGGGCGCTCCGAGTGCGACGAGCACCCGCTCGCGCAGCGCGATCAGCTCCGGGTCGGTGCGGTGGCGCGGGCGGGCCGCTGGGTTGGCGAACACGGCACGCACCCGGCCCGGCCGCCGGGAGAACACGATCACGCGGTCGGCGAGCATCACCGCCTCCTCGACGTCATGGGTGACGAGCACCACCGTCCGCGGTTCGGTGGCGAGCGCCTCGGCGAGCCACGCCTGGCCTTCCGCGCGGGTGATCGCATCCAACGAGGCGAACGGCTCGTCGAGCGCCAGTACGTCCTTGCCCGCGAGCAGCGAGCGCACGAACGAGATGCGCTGCCGCATTCCGCCGGAGAGCTCGGTCGGCCGCGCCTGTGCGAACTCGGCGAGGCCGAGCCGATCCAGCCAGGGGGCAGCGCGCAGGCGCGCCTCGGCACGGGACAAGCCCTGGGCGCGGAGCGCGAGGCCCGCGTTGTCCAGGGCACTCGCCCACGGCAGCAGCAGGTCGCGCTGGGGCATGAGCACCGCCGGTTCGGCGCGGACCGTGCCCAGATCGGGTCGTTGCAGCCCGCAGATGAGCTCGAGCAGCGTCGACTTGCCGCATCCGCTCGGCCCGACGACCGCCAGGATCCCCCCGCGGGCGAGCTCAAGGCTCACGTCCTCCAGGGCGGCGATGGGACCGCGGCGGCTCGCATAGCGGCGGGTGACGTGCTCGAGACGCACCGCGGGCGAATGAGGTCCGGCCAGCGGGCTCGGCGGGGCTGCCGCGACAGGCTCACCCGCGGAGACCATCAGGACCCGGTCGGTTGGGTCAGCGCCTTGACGAAGTCCTCGAGCTGGTCCGTGCGCCAGCACTCGAACGCCGTGCAGTACTGAGCGTAGGCGGAGATCACCGAGTCGCCGTAGTTCCAGTACAGCCGCGGCTCCGGGTTCAGCCAGAACGTCCGCCCGGCCTTCGCGCAGATCGCGGCGAACACCTCTTCGCGTGGCGGGCGCCCGTTGGTGCGGGCGTCGCCGAGCACGATCACGGTCGCGCGAGGATGCAGCTCGTCCTCGATCTCGGTGAGGAACTCGGTCCAGACCCGGCCGTAGTCGGTGTAGCCGGAGATGTCGGCGACCCCGGCGTCCTGGGAGATCTTCTCCGAGGCGGTACGGAAGTCGCGCTCCTTCTCGAACACCTCGGTGACCTCGCTGATCCGCTCGATGAACACGAACGAGCGCAGCTTGCGGAATGAGTCGTGCAGCGCATGCAGCACGCTGAGGAAGAACGTGGAGGCGCTCGTCACGCTCGTCGAGACATCGCAGAGGACGAAGATCTCCGGTCTGCGAGGCCGCTTGGGGCGGAACTTGAGCTCGATCGGGACGCCGCCGGACTGCAGCGAGGCGCGCATCGTCCGCCGGACGTCGACGTGGGCGTGGCGCTTGTGTCCCCGTTGCTCATGGCCCTGGGAGGCGAGGCGGCGCTTGAGCTGGGCCACGACCCGATGCACCTGGGCGAGGTCCTGGGCGGGGCCGGTCGGCAGCGCACGGTCGAGCTCGGAGAGCGGTCGCTTGGGCGGCAGCGATCGGGTGCGCTGAATCACCCCGCGCTCGAGCTCCCGGCGCAGCTGCTGCTCGAAACGGCGCAGCTGCTCACGCGGGACACCCTCACGCCGCGGGTCCTCGATCGGCAGATCGGGCTGGGGCTCGGTGCGCAGGCCGAGCGCGCGGCGGATCCGCTGGACATCGACCCCCAGCACCCCGGAGCCCTCGCCGCGCCCGAACGCCGCTATCGCCAGCCGGGCGAGGTCGCGCAGCGTCGCCTCGTCGCCCTCCTTGAGCGCCTGGGCGATCTGCCGTCGCAACGCCTCCAGGTCGAGCGCCATCTCATCGGAGCCGCCGGTGGTCCCGGCGGGCGCCTCGCTGATCTCGTGACGTGCGGCCTGCGCCTCGGCCGCGCGGAAGAAGAAGCGCTCGAACACGAGCTCGAACACGCGCCGATCCTCCGGGGACTTGGCGAGCGTCGCGGCCATCGCCTCCCGGAACTGCGCCTGCTCGTTCCAGGCGACGTGCTCGAGCGCCGCGAACGCGTCGAGCAGCTCGGAGGTCCCGAGCGCCATCCCCTCCTCACGGAGCTCCTCGCCGAACGCGAGCAGCTGGCCGGCGAAGCCACCCGGGTCCTCAGCGGAGATCGACGCGTAGCTGCGCGGGGTGGAGGAGGGGTCAAAGGACACGGCGACGTGCCTGGAGCCGGCTGCTCAGGCCGCGTCGGCGGTGCGCTCGGCGAGCTTCGCGCCGACCCGCGCCGCGACCGTGTCGAGGTCGGAGCGGTGCTTGACGATCACGCTCATCGTCTCGCGGAAGACCTCGGCGTCGATCTCCCGCGCGCCGAGCAGCAGCAGCGCGCGCGCCCAGTCGATCGACTCCGCGATCGACGGCGGCTTCTTCAGGTCGAGCTCCCGGACCTGTTCGATGATCTCCACCAGCTGGTGGGCGATGCGCTCGTCGAGCTCGGGCGTGTGCAGGCGGACGATCTCGAGCTCCTGGTCGTGCTCGGGATAGTCGAGCCACAGGTACAGGCAGCGACGCTTGAGCGCCTCGGTGAGCTCGCGGGTGTTGTTGGAGGTGAGCAGCACCACCGGCCGGCTGCGCGCCTCGATCCTGCCGAGCTCGGGGATCGAGATCTGGAAGTCGGACAGCAGCTCGAGCAGCATCGCCTCGAACTCCTGGTCGGTCTTGTCGATCTCGTCGATCAGCAGCACCACCGGCCGCTCCGAGGCGATCGCGGTCATCAGTGGCCGCGCGAGCAGGAACTCCTCGCCGAAGATGTCCTCCTGGACCTCGCCCCAGCCGGCGTCGGGGCCGCCCGAGGTTCCCGCCTGGATGCGGAGCAGCTGCTTGCGGTAGTTCCACTCGTAGAGCGCCTTGGCCTCGTCGAGCCCCTCGTAGCACTGCAGGCGGATCAGGTCGCGACCCAGATATGCCGCCAGCGCCTTGGCGAGCTCGGTCTTGCCGACACCCGCGGGGCCCTCAACGAGAACCGGCTTGCCGAGCTTGGCCGCCAGGTAGGAGACGAGCGCGGTCGAGTTCCCGGGCAGGTAACCGACCTCGCGCAGACCGGCTGCGACGTCATCGACGGACTGGGGCTCGGAGCTGGCGTCGTTCATGGGCGTTCGTCAAATATAGGGTTGTGCTCCGCCGATGAACCTGATCGCCGCATCACAGCAGTCCGAGCTGCATCTCACCTTCGCCGTGCTGGTGGCCGGCGTGGTGATCGGCTGCTTCGGTCACATCACCCGTCTGCGCTGGCTGATCCTGTTCGGAATACTGATCGTCGGCGTCGACAGCGCGCTGTTCTCGTTCGTCTTGAGGCCCGGGGCCGGCTGAGCCGCCGCCAGCGGTTCGGCCGGCCGCTTGGTGCGGCGGTCACGCAGCGTGCGCCCGGCGGCGGCGGTGATCTGCACGCCGAGTGCCGTGAGCAGCGCGGCGGCCAGGAGCGTGAGCAGCACCCCCCAGCGCACGCCGGTGTGGGTGCTGACCGCGACCGCACCGGCGGCCACCGATGGCGGCGCGACCGCGGTCCAGAGCAGCATCACCATGCAGAGCAGGCCCGCGGCGGCGATCAGTGCGCCGTCGATGCGCGCGTGAGCCGCGCGGCGGGCCTCCGCGCCGAGACCGGAGACGCGCAGCGGCGCCCGGGCGACGATCAGCGCACAGACGCCGACCGCGACGATCACGCACACGAGCGCGGCGCTCGACAGCTCGTCCCAGCCGGTGAACTGCTGGGTGAATCCGTGCAGGCCCCGGGCGCTCACCCGCAACGAGTACCAGGGCGCGAGCATCGAGACGGGCAGCGCGATCGCGGCGAGCACCGCTGCCCGACGCCGGCGCGCACTCGCCGGATCGGTCGCGCTCGCCGCAGGCGGAGCGCCGGGTTCGGCTGTCGCGCCGCGCCTCACAGGACGGCGATTCTAGGTCGCCCCCCGGCCGGTACCGCCTGCTAGAGGATCGGGATGTCCTGCACCTCGGCGGGCGGCGCCGAGCGCCGCTCGGCGCGCTCAACGCACCAGTCGAGGAGCGCTCGCAATGCAACCAGCAGCTCACGGAGCGCCACCACGATCCGGCGCTCCAGCTCGGGCGGAACCCGCTCGCGCAGTTCGGCGATCACCGCGAGCAGGAGCCGCGCGTCGTCCGGGTCGACCCAGCCCCCCAGCGAGGGATCGTCGGCTGCGCCTTCGGCTCGCCGCTGCCAGCCGCGGGGCGGTACCTGGTCCGCGTCCTCCTGGGCGGGCGGCTTGCGCGCCTCGGCGAGCAGGCGCTCGGCCGCGAGCGTCGCTCGCTCCAGCCGCTGCTCCAGTGCCCGCAGCGCATCCGCGTCGGTCGGTGATGGGTCAGGCATCGAAGTCGATCCGCAGCTCGCCGTCCTGGAACCGAGCCGCGCCCGCACGCATCTGCGCCATCGCCGGCGGCAGCGAGATCGTCCGCCGCTGCCCGTCGACCGCCACCACGAGCTCGGAACCGATCTTCTTCAGCGAGATCCGGCCCTTGTCGGCGAGCGGCAGCGCGAGGCGCAGCGACGCCTCGCCGTCCTCGGAGACGGAGAGTTCCTGGGACATGCCCGAGAACAGGACCGCGCCCGGATCCTCGTCGGCGAACACCGACTGCGCCAGCCGGTCGAGCATCACCTCGCCGAGGACCTCCTGCTCGAAGTACGGCGCGGTGAGCACCGGCACCGGCTCGAACGCCTCGCGCACGAGCGCCATGTGCTCCTCCTGCGTCTGCCGCCAGGCTGCGAAATAATCCCCGACGCCCTCTCCGAACAGACGGTTGACGATCACCGCGTCGCACAGGTAGCCGTAGAGACCGAGGTAGGTGAACGTGCGCATCGCCTCGCCGATCACCATCCGGTCGGGGTTCATCACCAGGCGAATCGAACAGTGCGCGCGATCGCGCAGGATGGCGTTCATCGCGATCAGCTTCTCCGAGAGCCGCTGGACGTCGGCGAACACCGTCTGGTCGGGCAGGGGGATGTCGAGCAGCGTGCGGGCCAGCGGACGCGCGGCGGCGAGAATCTGGCGCTCGAACGGGAACACCTTTTGGATCCACCACCTCGCCACGTCGGGGAACGAGAGCAGCCGCAGCGTCTCGCCGGTCGGCGCACAGTCGACGACGATCGTGTCGAACTCGCCCGAGGCATGGTGATCACGCAGCACCAGCAGCGAGAACAGCTCGTCCATGCCGGGGGGGACGGTGAGCTCCTCGGCCGAGATCCGGTCGACCCCGCGCTCGGCGAGCAGCTCACCCATCCAGTCGCGGACCGCCGACCAATGCTCCTGCATCTCCTCCTGGGCGCTGATCTGCTGGCCCCACAGCCGGGGGGCGACGGCCGACGGCTCGCTCCCCAGCTCGGTGCCCAGCGACTCGGCCAGGCTGTGCGCCGGGTCAGTCGAGATCACCAGCGTGCGCCCGCCGCGCGCGGCGAGCGCGCGGGCGGTGGCGGCCGCAACGGAGGTCTTGCCGACCCCGCCCTTGCCGGTGTAGAGGATTGTCCGCGGCGCCACGGTCGGCCGAGTCTAGGTGGCGGCCACCCATGCCGCAGGGACGGCGCTCAGTGGGTGAGGGTGAGCGGCACCGCGGGATTCGCGGTGTTGTTGCCCGCCAGATCGGTGGCGGTGAGCGTCACGGTGTAGGCGCCGGCGGAGAGCTTTCCGACCGAGAACGAGTGGACGCCGTAGGGGAAGCTCGCGCTCGTCGCATCCACGACGGTCGTGCCGCGGCGGATCGTGATCCCCACCTTCGAGATCTTCGACAGGCGGAAGCGGAGCGAGAACGGGTGCTTGGCGCGAGTGCGCGCGGTGAGGTCGGTGACCTGAGGCGGGGTCTTCAGGTCGGCGGTGAACGCGGTCGCCGTGGTGCAGTAGACCGACGCATGGGTGAGCGTGCACAGCTTCTGCAGGAAGCTCGTCACGAGCTCGTGATAGCTCAAGTCGTCCTCCTCGCCGGGCTGATAGAGCGACCAGGCGCCCGTGTTGAAGCGCGGGACCTCCCAGAGCGCCTCCGTGTTGCCCTCCTGGAACAGCCGTGCGGCGGCCGCGTTGCCGCTCACCTGCGCGTAGGTGTCCAGGCCGATCAGGCTCTGCAGGAACGCGTTGAGGATCGAGGTCTGCGGAGTGAACGTGTACTGCACGAAGCGCACACCGCGCGGGGTCGGGACCATCACGCCGCCGTTCGCGGTGGTCTTGGTGAAGATCGACAGTGCCTTGGAGGCGATTGTCAGGTAGTACGCGTTGTGGGTCGCCTGGTAGGCGTGGCTGAGCGCCTGCAGCGCGGTGGCCTGGGACATCGCGCTCGTCCACGGCGGGGCGCCGCCCTCCCAGGCGAAGTAGTACTCCCAGGTGAGTCCGCCGCCGCGGTCGGAGGCAAGCGGGATCAGCTCGGACAGCAGCTGCGTCAGCTGGGTGTCCTGGCCGGCCTGCCACATGCCGTTGGCGGCGCCGAAGGAGCCGAGCACCTGGAGCTGGATCCCCTGGCCCGGGTAGTACTGCCACTCGAGCTCGGAGCCAGTGAACATCACCCGCTGGCCATAGGCCAGCAGCGATCCGTGCGCCCACCACTGGCGGTTGGCGTTGAGCGTCGCGTCGACCATCGGCAGCCGTGACGGCCACAACCCGCCGTCGACGGCCAGGTTGTGAGCGGTGGTGGTGACGGCGTCCAGCTCGGCCCGGCGCGTCCCGCCCAGGGTCTTCTCGGTCGCCAGCGCGCCGTTGAAGGCCGCCTTCGCCTGCTGCTGCTCGGCCGCCGTGATCTGCCCGCGCTTGACCATCGTTGCGAGCACGGACGCGAAGGTCACCGGCGGCTTCTTCTTCTTCTTGGGCGTGCCCTTGTGGGTGGCGGGCGGGTTGGGCTTCGGCGTGGTCGTCGGGGTGGTGGATGTCGTGCCGCTGCCCGTCCCGCTGCCGGACGAGACGCCGGCCCCACCGGTGGAGCCGGCCGCGAACGACAGCGCGTCGGCGCCCGGCGCCGGCCCGTTCAGGTAGGGATCGTTGCGAACGGTCACCCGGCCGTGATGGCCGAGGACCAGCACCGGAGCTGCGAATGCGCTGGCAGGAGCGACGAGGACAGCGGCAACCGCGAGCAGGATGACCAGTGTCCCGCGCACCCCCCCGATGCTACATTCGCGCTTGGGTGAGGGCGACAGCTGACAAGGACGTTGCATGCTGAGGCGTGTGGCACCGCTCGTGATGACCGGTGCGCTCGCGCTCGGGGTGTCCGCCTGCGGGTCGGGCGGCTCACACGGTTCAGGCTCCGGCTCGGGTGGATCGGCGGGCCCGGTGGCATCGGGCAATCCGACGACCCTGCTGCGCCAGACGTTCGCCTCGACGCACTCAGTCAAGAGCGGCGTGCTCGGGGTCAGACTGGTGATCACGCCGAAGGGCTCTTCGGAGCTCACGACGCCGCTGACGCTGACCCTCGGCGGCCCGTTCCAGAGCAGCGGCGGCGGGCACACCGCTCAGTCCGCCCTGACGATCGCCTTCTCGGGCCTGGGCAAGCACGGTTCGCTCGGGGTGACGACCACTGGGTCCGCCGGCTACATCACCCTCGAAGGCACCAGTTACAAGCTGCCCAGCGCCGACTTCAGGAAGCTGAAGAATTCGCTCGGCTCACAGTCCTCGTCGGGCTCGGAGCCCGGCCTCTCATCGTTCGGGATCGATCCACAGGACTGGGTGAGCCAGCCGCGCATCGTCGGAACCGCGACCGTCGACGGGGCGGTCACCGAGCATCTGCACGCCAACGTCAACGTGCGTGCGTTCGTGCTCAGCCTCAACAAGGTGCTCGCCAAGGAGTCCTCCACCCTGCGCTCGGCCGGCGCCGCCGCGTCGAAGGTCCCGACCCACATCACCGCGGCCGAGGCGGCGAAGGTCGCGGCCGCGATCCAGGCGCCGACCGTCGACGTCTACACCGACAAGAACGATTCGACACTCCGCCGGCTGGCGGTCGACGCCACGCTGCCGGTGCACGGCTCTCTCTCCAGCCAGCTCGGCGGTCTGAGCTCGGCGCACATCCGCCTGACGGTCGACTACTCGCACCTCAACGAGCCGCAGACGGTCACCGCGCCGGGCAACGCTCAGAACTTCAGCGCGCTGCAGTCCAAGCTTCAGGGGCTGCTCGGCCAAGGGCTCTCCGGCAGCGGCCTCGGCAGCGCAGGCTCCGCGTCTCCCGGCTCCTCGGCCAAGGTATCCAAGTACGCCAGGTGCGTCCAGAAGGCCGCCGGCGACGTCTCGAAGATGCAGAAGTGCGCGGCGCTGCTGCAGAACGCCGGCTGACCCGGCCCGCCGCGCGCTGAGCGCCGTCTAGTCCAGGTCGACGTCTGCGTCGGGCTCGAGATCGTCCTCGTCGTCCTCGACGTCGTCGTCGCTGCGACCGTCGCCCTCGGCGCGGCGTTCGAGCCGCACCTGGAAGGCCTCGAGCAGCTCGTCACGCGAGTGCTCGTCGATCGGGACCTCGTCGGAGATCAGCACCCACTCGGCCTCCTCGTGGTCCTCGGAGGAGTCGAAGATCTCAGCGTCAAGCGTGGCCGAGTCGTCGACCACGACCAGGATCTCGGTCGTCGGGTGGAAGTAGGTTCCGGGGCGGTTGGCGAGCTCGTCGAGCTCGAAGCGGCGTGGATCGGCCATGGGCGGCAGGCTACCCGTTCAGCCGGGCGATCTGCCGTGCGATCTCGGCCTCCACCTCGAGCGGCGGTTCCCCTCGGCGAGCGCGCCGGTGGTTGCGGGCGATCACGAGCTCGCGGATCTCCGCGAGCAGCTCCGGGTCGAGCGCTTCGCCCGCCGGGGCGGGGCCGGCGGACGGGGCGCGCGTGAGCCGCGTGAGCTCGGTCTCGACGTCGAGCTCCGCCTGCCCGTGCCGCCGGCGGCGCCGGTTGCGGGCATCGAGCATCTGGCGGATCTCCTCGTCGCGCTCGGCGACCGCGGACGGCTCGGACGGGCCCGGCGCCCGGGCTGCAGGGCGGGGTCGTGGGGCGCGTGGATCCTGCAGATCGGACTCCATCAGCAGGCGGTCACTGCCGAGCGATTCCCAGGCGCCGCGGCTCACGAGGAGCGCGATCACCGCGCCGAGTATCCCGACGATCCCGACGACCACCACGACGATGACGAACGCGCGCTCCACTCCTCAGCCAGTCTCCCACCATGGCGGGTTGCGGTCTGCGCCGGGGGCGGTATCCTGTCGTACCAGAGGTTGACTGACCAGTCAATCGGACGTGTGACAAGGAGATCGAACGTGGTTGACTTCACGCTCACCGACGAGCAGAAGAGCATGCGCGAGATGGCGCACGACTTCGCCGAGAAGGAGATTCGGCCGGTCGCCTGGGACTTCGACCGGGACAGCACCTGGCCCGGCGAGATCCTGGAGAAGGCCTGGGAGCTCGGGCTGATGAACAACCACCTCCCGGTCGAGTACGGCGGCGCCGGACTCACGACGCTCGACGGCTGCATCATCGAAGAGGAGATCGCCTGGGGCTGCTCGGGCATCGGCACCTCGCTGTCATGCAACGGCCTGGCCAGCGCTCCGGTCCAGATCGCCGCGTCCGAGAAGCTGAAGAAGGAGTATCTCGGCCGGCTCGCCGAGGCCCCGCTCCTCGCCTCCTTCTGCCTGACCGAGCCCGACGCGGGCTCCGACGTCTCGGGAATGAAGACGACCGCCGTCAAGAAGGGCGACAAGTGGGTCATCAACGGCTCGAAGTGCTTCATCACCAACGGCGAGTACGCCAACTGGTACACGGTCTACGCCAAGACCGACAAGGAGGCCGGCCACCGGGGTATCTCCTGCTTCATCGTCCCGCGTGACGCCGGCGTCGTCGTCGACGGTCACGAGGACAAGATGGGGCAGCGCGCCTCCAACACGGCGACGATCTCCTTCAACGACGTCGAGATCCCCGCCGACCATCTCGTCGGCGAGGAGAACAAGGGCTTCAAGATCGCGATGATGACGCTCGACCGCACCCGCCCGGGCGTCGCGGCGATGGGCGTCGGCGTCGCCCGCGCGGCGATGGAGTTCGCGGTCGACTACTCCAAGCAGCGCGTCCAGTTCGGCGTGCCGATCGCCATGCACGAGGCGATCCAGTTCATCATCGCCGACATGGCGACCAAGGTTCACCTCTCCCGCCTGGCGACCTGGAACTCTGCGGTGCTGCTCGACCAGGGCAAGCGCAACACGATCGAGTCCTCCCACGCCAAGCGGTTCGCCGCGGACTCCGCGATGGAGGTCACGACCGACGCCGTCCAGGTCTTCGGCGGCTACGGCTTCATCAAGGACTACAAGGTCGAGAAGCTGATGCGCGACGCAAAGATCCTCCAGCTCTACGAGGGCACCGCTCAGATCCAGCGGCTCGTGATCGCTCGGGAGACGCTGCTGCCGCGTCGCCTCGAGGAGAAGCAGCCCGCCGCGGCCTGATTCGGTGGTGCCCGGTCTCTCGATCTTGCCCCACGCCGGGGCAGTGGGGGTCGGAGACGATCCGACAGCGATCACCGACCACGAGACGGGGCGTCGAACGGCCGGCCCGCTGATCGAAGGCGTAGCCTGGGCGTCGCTCATGACCTCGATCCAACCGCAACTGTGGGTGGCACCGGCCTCCGCCGCGATCGCCTTCTACCAGGAGGCGTTCGGAGCGCGGGTGCTGCACCAGGTGGGGGAGGGCGAGGACATCGTCGCCCAGCTCGCCGTCGGCGATGCCGCGTTCTGGATCGCGACCGCGTCGCCCAGCGACGGCCGGCTCGATCCCCGTCATCTGGGGGGCGCGACCGGGCGGACGCTGCTCGTCGTCCCGGACCCGGATGACACGTACGCCGCGGCGGTGGCCGCCGGCGCGAACGCCACGAGCCCGCCCGCCGACGAGCACGGCTGGCGCCTGGGGCGGATCGTCGATCCGTTCGGCCACGAATGGGAGATCGGCCGCCCGCTGGGCGCGTGGCCGCCTCAGATCACGATTCCGTGACCTGGAGGCCGGCCCTCACCCGGTCGACGACGTCCCGCTGCCCGCGTCGGCCCCGATCCACCCCTTGCGGCGGAAGAAGACCCAGAACCCCACCGTCGAGGCCACCAGCAGGCCGATCCCGAACACCCAGAACGTCCAGGCGTGGTTGATCACCTCGCCCGTGAGGAAGCTGAAGTTCTGACCGAAGAAGCCGGTGAAGAACGACAGCGGCAGGAAGATCGTCGCGATGATCGTCAGCTGGCGGTTGACCTCGCCCTGGCGATTGGCGACCGTCGAGAGGTACAGATCGGTCGTTCCAGACAGCAGGTCACGGTAGGCGTCGACCATCTCCGAGATGCGGATCAGCTCGTCGTAGAGGTCTCGGAAGTAGAGCTTGTCGTCGGTCGCGAATCCCGGCAGTTCCGCGATGTGATCGGCGCGGCGCAGGAACATGTCGCGCATCGGGGTGATCACCCGCCGCATCGCGACGAGATCGCGCTTGAGCGAGAAGATCCGCTGCAGGTCCTGCTCGCGGGGCAGCTCGAGCACCCGCTCCTCGATGTCGTCGATGTCGTCGTCGACGCGCGAGAGCACCGGGATGAAGGTCGAGATGACCGCGTCGAGGATCTCGTAGGTCATGAACTGCTCGGACCGCGCGGGCAGCTTGTCGTAGCGGGCGCGCAGCTCGTCCAGTCCGGCATGGGGGTGGCGGTGCGTCGTCACCACGATGTCGCCGGAGATGATCATGTGCACCTCGCGCAGGATGCGTCCGCCCGAGTCGGTGTCGGGGTCGACACCGAACACGACCAGGAACACATAGGTGTCGTAGTCCTCGATCTTCGGGCGCTGGCGGAAGGTGTGCGCGTCCTCCACCGTCAGCGGGTGCAGGTTCAGCAGCTTGGCGAGATCCGACATGTCGTCCTCGCCGGGCCCCTCGAGGTCGACCCAGACGAACTGCTTGTTCGCGAGGTGGAACGCGACCTCGTGGCTTGATGGGTTGTGCAGGCAGGGGACCTGGATCGGCGCGGCCTTCCGCGCCGCCGGTGTGGCCCCGCCGCCGTCCCCGTCGCTCACGGGCCGAACGCTACCAGCGTCCCGCCCGGACGGCTGTCGCCGGGGTCAGGCGCCGGCGCGGTTGCCGTTCGCCTTGCAGATGAGCACGGGGCAGGGGGCGTTCGCGGCGCATTCCTGCCCCACGGAGCCAAGCAGGAGCCCGGCGAAGCCGCCGCGCCCGCGCGAGCCGAGCACGAGCATCTCCGCGTCCGCGCGCTTGCACGCCTCGATCAGGCTGGAGCTCGGATCGCCCTGGGCGACGACGCGATGCACCGTGACCCCGTCGGTCTCCGCGGGCTGGCCGTCGAGCTGCTCGTTGAGGAACCTCTGGGCGGACCGCTCGAGCTCCTCGCGGTCGAACGCTCCCGGGATGCCGATCAGCGGCGTCTCCCAGGCGAACAGCGCGGTGAGGTCCGCGTCGCGCCGCCGTGCCTCGTCCAGCGCCCAGTGGTAGGCGTTGATGCTGTGTGCCGAGCCGTCGATGCCGACGATGATGTGCGAGCTCACGTGTCGCTCCTTACCGGTTCGGGTCGGCCTCAGGCCGGGGCGGGGACGAACGAGGCGGTCGGATCGAAGGCCTCGCGCTCGAGCTGCTCGAGCGACTTGCCCTTCGGCTCGGGCAGGAACGTGTAGGTGACCGCCAGCCCCAGCAGAGCGACACCACCGGCGACGCCTTCGGCGCCCCGGATGCCCCAGGAGTTCAACATGTCGGTGAACAGATAGGTTCCGGCGAAGGCGCCCATCTTGCCCATCGCAGCGGCGATCCCGTGGCTCGTCGTCCGCACCTCGGTGGGGAAGATCTCCGCCGGATAGATGAACGTCGTCGTATTCGGGCCGAACTCGGTGAAGAAGTAGCTGACGCCGAAGATGATCACGAACGGCGCCACCGTCGTCGACACACTCGGGATGATCGCGATCAGCCCGTAGCTGAGCGCCATCATCGCGAAGCCCATCAGCTGGATCGTCTTGCGGCCCATCGTGTCGATGTATCTGATCGCCACGAAGTACCCGGGCAATGCGAAGACGACGAAGATGCCGAGCTGGATCAGCGTCCCGTGGGTGAGCGAGGCGGTGGGCGAGAGCAGCCCGATGATGGTCGGGCTGGCGATCGTATTGCCGTAGTAGGCGAAGTCCAGGAAGCACCAGGCCAGCGACGCGCCGACCACCCACCGCAGCAGGCGCGGGTTGCGGGCCAGCGTCACCCATCCATGGGTGAAGGACTGCTTGGTGGCCGCCTTGGATTCTCCCTTCGGGGCCGACGGGTTCGCGGCGACACCGGTCGCCTCCGCGATCGCCGCTTCCGCTTCGTCATGCGCACCGCCCGCGGTCGCGAAGCGAGGCGTCTCATGGATCTGGCGACGCAGGTAGAAGACGGCGAGGCCGGGGATCGCGCCGAGTCCGAGCAGCAGGCGCCAGACGAGGTTGTGATCGACACCGACAGCGAGCAGGATGACCGCCACCAGCGGACCGACGATCAGGCCGGCGGCCTGCATCGCGAAGACGAGGCCGACCAGCTTGCCGCGGCTCGACTTGCCGGCGTACTCGCTCATGATCGTCGCGCTCACCGGATAGTCCCCGCCGATCCCGATGCCGAGGATGATCCGGAAGATCAGCAGCCAGGTGATGTTCGGGGAGAACGCCGAGGCGATCGCGCCGGCGGCGAGGATCAGCACTTCGAATCCGTACATCTTCTTGCGGCCGACCATGTCGGCGACACGACCGAACAGCAGCGCACCGACGGCGGAGGCCGCCAGCGTCGTCGAGGACAGCAGCGAGATCTGAGTCGCGCTGAGATGCCACTGGTCGGTGAGGATCTTGACGACGATCCCGATCACGAACAGGTCGTACGCATCCGTGAAGAAGCCCATGCCCGAGACGAACATGATCTTCATCTGGAAGCGATTGACTTTGGCGTCGTCGAGCGCGGTGAACGTGCCCGGCTGAGAGGGGGAGGTCGCAGACATGGGCTCAGCATTGAGCGCGGGCGACCCACTCGTGTTGCCAAGTTGTGAAAACCCGGTCACAACCTCGTGGCCGGGTCAGCCCCCTACTCGGTGGCGCTGAACTCCCAGATCGCCACGCCGAGCATCACGAGCCCGAGCACCACGATCACCCCGGCCTCCAGCAGCGTCGGGACCCGGTAGCCCCACCACTTGACGCCCGGATCGAGGGCGCGACGGGCGAGCGGGGAGAGGTGCAGATGGCTGAAGACGATTCGTCGCATCGGGTCCACGGCGTAGGTGAGCGGATCGATCCGGTTCAGGACGGTGAGCCATCCGGGCAGGCCCGAGGCGGGAAACAGCGCGCCGGAGATGAAGAACATCGGGGTGATCACCATCTGCATGACGCCCATGAACGACTGCATCTGCTTGATGCGGACGGCGAGCATCACGCCGAACGCGGTGACCGAGAATGCGAGCAGCAGCTGCAGCGCGAGGATCTCGACGATCATCACCGGGTTGTATGGGACGTGGACGACGCCGGCCAGGCAGAGCACGATCACTCCCTGGGCGCCGGCGACGGTTGCCCCGCCGAAGCACTTTCCGATGACAATCGAGCTGCGGCGCACCGGCGCGACCATCATCTCCCGCAGGAAGCCGAATTCGCGGTCCCACACGATTGAGGCGGCCGAGAACATCGCCGTGAACAGCACCGAGATCGCGAGGATCCCCGGGAAGATGAACGTCTTGAGGTCGATGCCGTGCGTGCCGGCGCTCGACAGCCGCTGAAGGCCGGAGCCGAGCACGAACAGGAAAAGCAGCGGCTGCACGAGCGTCGTGACGATCCGCAGCCGGTCGGATCCGTAGCGGATCACCTCTCGGCGCCAGACGATCTTGATCGCGCGCAGCTCGGAGGCGAAGCTTCGTTCGGGGACGCGGACCCGGACAACCGGCGCCCTGGAGGCCGATCGCGAGTCCGGAGGAGCCGGGCTCCGGGAGGGCTGGACGGTGCTCATCGGCGGTTCATCATCTGCATCATCACCCGGTTGCGGTGCTTGGACTGGTCCTCCTCGGCATCCCGGATGGTGGTGCCGGTGTACGACATGAAGACGTCGTCGAGCGTCGGGCGGGAAATGGCGACCGAGCGGATCGGCACCCGGAATTCAGCGAACAGCCGTGGTACGAACTCCTCGCCCGCGGAGACCCCGAACACGACCGCTCCCTCGATCACCTTTGCCTCCACGTCGAACTGCTCGGCGAGCGCGGCGATCGCCGCCTCGTCGTCGTCGGTGTGGATCGTGACCCGGTCGGTGCCGACGGTCGCCTTGAGCGTCTCCGGCGGGTCGAGCGCCACGATCTCGCCGTGGTCCATGATCGCAATGCGATCACACCACTCGGCCTCATCCATGTAGTGAGTGGTCATGAAGATCGTGATCTCCTCACGCTCCTGGAGCTCGCGAATGTAGCTCCAGATCGAGCGACGGGTCTGCGGATCGAGGCCGATCGTCGGCTCGTCGAGGAACAGGACGCGCGGGGAGTGCATGAGGCCCCGCGCGATCTCCAGGCGCCGGCGCATGCCGCCCGAGAACGTGCCAACGACCCCGTCGCGGCGCTCCCACAGTCCCACCATCTCCATCACCTGTTCCATCCGCGGGCGCACGAGGTCGGACTGCACCCCGTAGAGCTCGGCGTGGAGCTTGAGGTTCTGGGCGGCGGTGAGGTATCCGTCGAGCGTCGGATCCTGGAACACGAGCCCAATGTTGCGGCGCACGTTGTCGCGCTCGGCGACGACGTCGTAGCCGGCGACGCTCGCGCGACCGGCGGTCGGCTTGGCGAGCGTGCACAGCATGTTGATCGTCGTCGACTTGCCCGCCCCATTGGGGCCGAGGAAGCCGAAGACCTCGCCGGCCGCGACCTCGAAGCTCACTCCGCGCACCGCCCGGACCTCGCCATACGTCTTGACGAGGTCCGAGACGGCGATCGCCGGCCCGGTGATGGGCTCGTCAACCGAGCTGTCGGCGATCAGCGACATGCGCGCCGGAGGTTAGTCCCGTGGAGTACCGGATTCGCCGGATTCCCCGGAGCCGTCGAGCTCCTCATCGCTCTCGGGCGTGTCCTCGGCGAGGATCCCGTAGAGCCGGCGGCGGGTTTCGGCGAGCAGCTCGGCGGCCCGAGAGCGCTGGCTCTCGTCGCCGACCGAGGCGACCTGCCAGACCGCCTTGCCGATCCCGAGCACGAGCGGGCCGAGCTCGCTCATCGCGTGGGCGTCGGCGTCGGGCTGCGGTGCCCAGGGATCGGGCTCTCCGGCCCGCTCCTCGAGCGCCGCCCGCCCTGCGTCGGTGATCTCGAACCGGCGCGCGCCGTCCACCTCGGACGAGTGGATCAGCCCCTCGTCCTCCAGCTGCGAGAGCGTGGGATACATCGAGCCGGGGCTCGGGCGCCACTGAGACTCCGAGCGGTCCTCGATCGTCTGCATCAGCTGGTAGCCGTTGCGCGGTTCCTCGGCGAGCAGCCGCAGCACCGCCAGGCGGACGTCGCCGCGGCGACGCCGGCCCCGGCCACGCGGGCCGCCGCGGCCGAAGGGTCCAGGACCGCCTCGCATTCCGCGCAGTGCCATCAGCGCCTCGAGCTGCTCGGGGGTCGGCCCGTGGCCGTGGCGACCCGGGCCGCCGCGCCCGCCCCCGCCGCGGGCCATCGCCCAATCGGCGAGTGCCTCCAGCGGGAAGCCCTCTCCGCGGCCGTGACGACCGCCGCCGTGACGACCGCCGCCATGACGGCCACGGCCATATCCGCCGCGCGACTCGTCGTCACGCATCTCGCGGCCGTAGCCGCCCCGCGGACCTTCATACCGGGCTGATCCGCGGCGACCGCGGGCCGCGTCGTCCTGCGGGCCGCAGCCGCGGCCCCACTGCTCGGCCCAGGCGCCTTGCCCGGGCCAGTTGAGTGCGTATGCACCTGACATGGAATCTCCTTGAAGTGGTGTCGTATTCATCTCGCCGGCTGCCGTTGTGGCTATCGGCGATGCGTCAAAGATATATCGAAACTATTCCGTTGTCAAGTCGGCCTGATCGGGAGCGCCCACGCGGCAGCCGGAGCCCGCCCGCGCATTCGCGGTGTGGCCGTCGGCGCGTGGGGATCGCGGTGCCTACTCGCCGCGCTTGCGCAGCCAGTCGGCGACCTGCGTGCTCACGCTGCCCATCTGGTCGCCGAGCGAGGTCACGTTCTCGCCGAGCTCGCGGAACAGCGCGCGGAACCGCTCGGCGTAGAACTCGAACGCGTCGCCGGCCTCCTCACGGACGTCTGTCTCCTCATCGCGGCGCCGGTACTCACCACGCTGGATGCGGTCGTACTCGCCGCTCTGCACCCAGCGCATGACCTCCGAGACCCGCCGCACCGCGTTGGCGTGCGTCGCGCTCAGTTCGTTGAAGAAGCGTCGGACGCGGTCGTGCCCGTCGTCCCAGTTCTCGTACTCCATGGCCTGGGCCATGAACGCGTCGAGGTCGAGCTCGGACGCCGGCATGCCGCCGGCGAGGACCATCAGCGCCCGGCACACGATCCTCGGGTCGCGCACCGCGAGCGTCGCCGCGCGGTCACACGACAGTTCCGCTGCGCGCACCCACTCCAGCAACACGGCGCGCACGGCTCTCACCGGGAGGCCCAGCCCGAGCGGGAGGCCGCTGCCCGCCGCGAGCAGAATGTTGAGCGCGGTCGTATACAGCACGTGGTCGGACAGCACGTGCCCGAGCTCGTGCGCAATCACCGCGCGCTGCTCGCCCGGTCCGAGCCGCTGCAGCAGGTCGGAGGCGAGCACGATCATCGGCCGCTTGGACCCGATCGTGAGCGCGTTCCATTGCACGGCCGAGGTCACGTAGACGTCGTTTTCCGGCTCCATATCGAGAATGTGGGCGACGCCCTGATAGGCCGACCACACCGCCGGCAGCTGGCGCTCGCCGACCCGCACCGAGTTGCCCAGGAACGACTGGCGCAGGGCACGCTCGTAGCTGAACTCGACGAGCCGGCGCACGACCGTGTCGAGCATCGGGACTGCGTGCAGCGCCGCGGTTGCCGCGCGGTCGGCTGGGTGCTCGTAGGCCTTCGAGGAGATCCCGGGATACGGGTCGACGGTGTCGGGCAGCCGTTCGATCAGCGAAGCCTAACCGAATCGGCTGATGCGCCCGGTCACTCGCCGGCGAGCCACGCTCTCAGCGCCGCCTCGAGCATCCCCAGCGTCTCGGCGACCTCCTGCAGCGCGCCGAGCGAAGGCACCCCGGTGAGCGCCGCCTGGGCGGCCGCCGCGGTCGAGGAGCGCCGCTCCCGTAGCGTCGCGATGCGCTCGGCGAGCGTGGGGGAGGGGTGGGCCGCGGCAAGCTCCGCGATCCCGGCATCGAGCGCGACGAGCAGTTGGAGCGCTGCCTCGCGAGGTCGCTGTTGGTCGAGGTCGAGGCGGGCGCGCAGCGTGAGCTCCTCGGTGACGAGCGGCCGCTGTGCTCCCGCGAGCAGCGAGGCGAGCCGGGCCTCTGAGCCGCCCAATGCGCGGCGCCGGCGCGCGCCGCGCCCGCGCCCGGGCTCAGAGAGCTCGCGGGCCGCCGTCCAGCGGCCGTCGGCGACCTGCTCTCCGGCGCCGAAGCCGATCCGGCCGGCGATCAGGCGCTCGCGCGGGAGTGGGGCCAGCCACGGATCGGCGGTCGCGATGCGGTGGGCGTGCAGCAGGCGGGAGAGGACGTCGAGCCCCTGCGCGAGTTCTGCCTCGCCCGCGTCCGCGAGCCAGCCGCGCGCGGCGGCCTCGTCCGGGAAGGGGTCACGGACCGAGATGACGGTCGCGCGGCCGCTCGCCACCGAGGCCGGCGCGGGCTCGGGCTCCACCGGACGGCCGCGCGCGCGACCACGCAGTGTGGCTCCGCGTCGGGGTGCGTCGATTGAGGCGAGCACGATGACATGGGTGATCGAGCGGGGCTGGGCCCCATCGGGCGCCTCGATGGAACGGAGCACGTGGCGGCCGTCCGGCGGGCCGAAGGGCCAGGCAACCTCGACCTGGGCGAAGCGGAACAGCGCGCCGGGGGTGACGCTCAGCGCTTGACCGCGTAACGGCTGGTGGTGACCGGCACCGACGGCTCGGAGATCGTGCCGATCTGGGCGATGAGCTTCGTCCACTGGGCGGGCTTCAGGTAGGCCTGCGCCTGCTGGGACTGCTTGCGGTCCGCGCCGTAGTACGGGGTGAAGCTGACCTGGATGCGATTCGTGTGGTCGGGCAGCGCCAGCACGGTGCTCTGACCCTTGAACGGGGTGTCGCTGACGATGTTGTCGGGCGCCATCAGACCCTGGAGCGACAGCAGGCGGCGGATCGTGACCGCGGTGACCGAGTCGACGCCCTGGTTGCCGGAGATCGGGGTGCCGTTGATCGCGCTGATGTCGACGCTCTCGCCGGTCTTGCCGGTGGCGTCGATCGAACCCTGTCCGGCGCCGCACACGAGGCCGGAGACGGTGGGCCGCAGGCCCGAGCCGGCCAGGAACTCGAGCACCGCGAGCACGCGGCGGTCGACGAGCCCGGCGGCGATGTCGCGCCGGCCGCATGCGTAGATGCGGACGTGCGGATCAGACAGGATGCGCTCGATCAGTTGCTGCTTGGACATCAGCAGCACCTGGCCGACGCTCGGGTTGCGTGCGGAGGAGGAGTAGAACGCGTCGACGTCCTTGTCGCGGTAGATGTCGGTCGCCTGCAGCAGCTTCCAGCCGTCGAGGATCGGCGCCGGATCGATGTCGGGCGAACGCCGGCCGGCGGGCTGGATCTGGAACCACAGGTGAGACGGCGCAGCGTGGCTGCCGGCGCCGATGCGGCCGAGGATCGTTCCTGCGACCACGATCGAGCCGACGCGCAGCCGGCGCAGCGTGTACTGGCCGCGCGCCAGGTGCAGCGTCGAATCGGCGAAGTAGTTGTCGACGCTGGTCAGCGTGGTGGAGCGATGCAGCTGGAGCCGGCCGCCTGCGGCATAGGAGGCGCGCCGCGCCGGGTGGGCGAACAGGCGCTCCTTGACCGTCCCTGATGCGGCCGGCGCGCGATGTGCGGCGACATGGTGCGAGACGACGTCGTGCCAGGTGGCCTGCTTCTTCGGCGAGCCGGATGCGAGCGCCGCGTGCGTGGTCGGCGTGATCGTGTTGCCCGATACCCGAACCGCGGACTGCGTGCCGGCACTCGCGGCCTGGGAGGGCGCCTTGATCTTCGGCACCGAGAGCTCCTTGGCGATGTCGAGCGCGCTGATCTTCACCGGCTTGGGGGCCGCGTAATGGGAGGCGACGCTGCCGAGGTGGGCGTAGGTGTAGGTGTTGCCGGTGGCGTCCTGCAGGCGGATGTAGCGCCCGAGCGCCTTCGAGTGGCCGAGCGCCACGATCTTGCCGTCGTTGACGGCGATCACCGGGGAGTCGCGGTGGGCGAGGATCGTGGTTCCGGTGGCGGTGCCGCTCGAGACCGTGGTCGACGCCTGGTCGGTGCGGCGGTGACGGCTCGCCCTGGCGATCACGTTGTCCGAACTCCAGCGCGAGCGCGCCGCGACCGGGAAGCGCCCCTCGACGAGGTCGGAGAGCGAAGTGACCAGGCCGTCCGGGATGCCGGCGATCAGCTTGGCGCGCAGCAACACCGACTGCACGTACCAATTCGCGTGGTTGTAGGCGAAGATCGCGCCGGAGAGGTTCGTCGAGCCGCCGGCTGCGTGGAGGTAGCGCGCCGCCGAGAAGATCGCATCGACCGGGTTGTACGGGTCGGCCACACCGTCGCCGGTGGCGTCGACGCCCCACTGCTTCCAGGTCGAGGGCATGAACTGCATCCAGCCGACGGCCCCCGCGGTCGAGACCGACAGGTCCCGCCCGTAGTCGGTCTCGATCTGATTGATGGCGGCGAGGACCGACCATGGGATCTGGTACTGGATGCCGGCGGCCTGGTAGATCGGCAGCAGGAAGGGCGGGATCTCGAACGAGTCGATGAAGAAATTCGGGACGGTGGTGCTCGTGCCCTCGAGCTTCAGCGAGCCGGCGTTGATCGCCTTCAGCAGCGGGTTGCCGCCGTTCTTCTTCTGGTGGCCGCGGGTCGCGGGCTGCTTCGGAGCCTTGGTGTGCGCGCGTGCCGTCGACGTCGTTGACGTCGCCACCGAGGAACTGCCTTCGGATCCGGAACGCGTCGGGGTCGCGGTCGTCGAGGAGCTCGTGGTCGACGAGGTCGTCGAGGACGACGTCGAGGTCGAGGTCGTGCGCGACGGCGTCGAGGTCGTCAACCCTGAAGTTGTGGTCGAGGTGCTGGGTGGCGCCTTGTAGGTGATCGTCGTCGATGTCGTGGGTGTCGAACTGCTGGACGTCGAGCTCGTCGTGCTCGACGTCGAGGTCGAGCTGGACGTGGAGGTCGTCGTCGACGTGGTGGTGGTCGCCGGCACGCAGCTGGCGGACAGCGACACCTGCGAGAGGTCAAGCGAGCCCGGCGGCACAAAACCGCCGCTCACAAGCGCGTCGAGCAGATCCTGCTGGCCCGTCAGTCCGTCGGTCACCGGGACGTTCGAGTAGATCGTCTGGGTGTTCGCGGCGATGTTCAGCACCGTGATCGAACACGTGTCCGTCGCTGCGACGCCCAGCGCCGGAAGGCTGAGGGCCGCGACGATCGCTCCCGCCAGCGACAGCACGTATCTCCGCACGCGGCGCGGCGTGATTCTGTTGACGACCGACATGGATGGGGTTCCCCAGGAATTCTTCACGACAACGGGACTTATCGGCACGCTACACGTCGATCTGGAGCCGTGCAATTTGGATGAGGCCTTTTGTCACAGATTCGCCACAGGTCGGTTACAGCTTACCCTCTACTCGAGGTTGAGGTCAGGGGTTTTCGGTGAGTGCGCCGGACGTCGCGGATAGAGTCTCGCCGACATGGCCGACGACAGCCTCAAAGGCCGCGTGACCCGCCAGGGCGAGGAGACGGTCGGGCGCCTCGCGCAGGAGTTGCTCGACAACCCGATCGTGAGCGGCGCGCTGAGCCGCGCCTTCGAGACGCGCGAGCGCGCGTTGCGCGCCCAGGAGGTCGCGATGGGAGCCCTCAATCTCCCCTCCGCCGGCGATCTGGAGCGCCTGACCCGTCGGGTCCGCAGCGTCTCCCAGCGCCTGGAGTCGATCGAGGACGGGCTGGATCGGCTCGAGAGCCGGCTGTCGGCGGCGAGTGGGTCGGGATCCGAACAGCGGCTGGGCGAGCGCCTGGAGAAGATCGAGGCGCTGCTTGAGCGCTTGGAGTCCGACCGGGCCGCCGAGCCGCCCGCCGCGCCGTCGCGGGCGACCCGGTCCGCGTCGCGGGGGACCCGGTCCGGTTCCAAGCAGGTCCGCGCGGCGAACACGCCGGCGCCGACCCGCGCGGCGAACAAGTCCGCGAGGACCGCTCGCGCGACCTCGAAGCCGAAGCGCTCCGGCCCCGCGGCCGGCTGAGCGCTCGAGTCACTCGTCGGCCAGAGCTCGCACCGCGACCTCACCGAGGCGGTTCTCGGCCGCCTCCAGCGCGGCCGGCTCGATCCGGCGCCGGTCTGGCAGGACGAGGTCCGAGACGATCAGCAGGCAGCCGGTCGCAAGCCCGCGCCGCGCACCCAGCGCGAACAGCGTGGCGGTCTCCATCTCCACGACCGAGGCGCCGGCCGCCGCCCATGCCCGCTCCGCGTCGTGAGGACCGTCGTAGAAGAGGTCGGTCGTCACCGCGATCACGTCGCGGGGCTGCGGGGCGAGCCCGGATCGCAGCCGCGCGAGCAGCTGGGGGGTGCCGGCGAGCCGCTCATCGGCGCCGAGCGCCCGGCTCGTGCCGTCGGCGCCGATCGCCTCGCGCACCGCCACGAGCTCGGCAAGCTCGAGGTCCTGGGTGATCGCCCCACAGGTGCCGACCCGGAGCATCGTCCGCGCGCCGAGCTCGGCGAGTTCGGAGATGACGATCGCGGCGCTCGGGCCTCCCATCCCGGTCGACTGGATCGTCAGCGGCCGGTCGTCGAGGCGCGCCTGACCGCTGTAGCCCCACAGACCGCGGTTGTGGTTGAACATACGCGGCTCGCACAGGAGCGTCTGCGCCAGGCGCAGGGCGCGCCCGGGGTCTCCGGGCAGCAGCACCCGCTCGGCAAGCGGTGCGGTCGGGCGAAGGTGGATCGTCTCGGGCACGGCGGCGGCAGCGTAGATGGTCCATAGACTTCGCGCCGATGGCCGGGCACCGATCGACCGCGCGCCTCGCCCCGCACACGTGACGTTTGACACACACGGGCGACGGGTGTAGACCTGTGGAGACACGCAAGGCACCAGGCTGGAACGTGGCCGCGCCCTCGGGCTCGGCCGCGAGGCGCCGCCGGACACGTGACGAGCGCCAACAGCCGACGCAGCGGGCCGTCAGTCCCGCGGACGGCGGGGCTTCGCACTCCACGAGACCCCGTCGTCAACTTGCGTGGTACCGCCACGAGGGCCGATGACGCTCGCCGAGGCAGCCGCTCGAGTGGGTGTCTCGTCCGCCACGCTGCGCGCCTGGCAACGCCGCGGCCTGATCCCCCAGTACCGGGGCAGATGGAACCCAGCCGCCATCGGCGAGGCTCGCGTCGTCGCGCGCATGCGGGCACGCGGCCACACGCTTGACGAGCTCGCGCGAGCGACCCGGGAGGGGCGCCTGGCCTACGGGTTCCTGCAGGAGCTGTTTCCGCTCGAGCAGGAGCGGGTTCCGCTGGAGCTGGCCGCGGCGCAGACCGGTCTCGACGAGGCGCTCATCGTGCGGGTGCTCAGCGGCCTTGGCCTCGGTCCGCCACCCGCGGACTGGGTGAGCGCCGACGAGCTCCAGCTGCTGCGTGACATCGCTCGGGTGCTCGAGGCGGGCTTTCCGCTCGTCGCGCTGCTGCAGCTGATCCGCGTGTATGGCCAGTCGATCGCCCGGATCGCCGATGCGGAGGTCCGGCTGTTCCATCTCTACGTCCACGAGCCGCTGATGCGCGCGGGGCACACCGGAGTGGAGACCGCCGAGCGGATGGACCGCCTCACCCGCACCGCGCTGCCCCTTTCGACGCCGATCCTCGGCGCGATCCATCAGCGATATCTCCAGCACTTCGTCGAGCAGGACGTCGTCGGTCACATGGAGGCCGACCTGGAGGGCACCGGCAACGACCTCGGCCGCATGCGGGTCGCGATCGCGTTCGCCGACCTTGCCGGCTACACCCAGCTGACCGAGGAGGAGGGGGAGCTCACCGCCGTCGATGCGGTGGAGCGCTTCGTTGATGCGGTCGAGCAATCGCTGCCCGAGAACGCGCGTGTGATCAAGACGATCGGGGACGAGGCGATGGTCATCGGCACCAACGCCCTCGCACTTGCGGAATGGGCGGTCGCGTTTCTCGAGGCGCACCCCGAGCGGCCGCGGCCCCGGATCGCGGTCCACGACGGCGCGGCGCTCTATCGCGACGGCGACTACTACGGACGTGACGTGAACATCGCCGCGCGCGTGGCCGCCCGCGCGGCGGGTGGGGAGGTGCTCGTCACCGCGCCCGTCGCCGACCAGGTCGGGCGGGCTGCCGGCCATCCCGCCCGGCTGCACTACGAAGCGATCGGCGACGTGCGACTGAAGGGCTTTCAGGTGCCGATCGAGCTCTTCCTGCTCACGCGCGCGCAGGCCGGCGCGCCCGCTCGCCCCCGCCCGCGGGAGCGACGGTGACCGACCTGGTCGAGCTGGTGCGCGCTCGCGGGTTGATCGCGCCCGGTCGGCCGCTGGTCGTCATGTACTCGGGCGGGCGGGATTCGACCTGTCTGCTCGATGTGGCGGTGCGGATCGCAGGACCGGGAGCGGTGCGGGCGCTGCACGTGGAGTACGGGCTGCGCGCGGCCGCCGCCGCCGATGCGCGCCACTGCGAGGCGGTGTGCGCTGAGCTCGGGGTTGCGCTCTCGGTCAGTCACCCGCGCCACGGCGCCAAGGACGGCAACGTCCAGGCCTGGGCCCGGCACGAGCGCTACGCCGCCGCCCGGGAGCTCGCGGCCGAGCTGGACCGCGCGCGCCCGTCCGAGGCAGGGGAGAGCCAGGCGGCGATCGCGGCCGGTCATACCGCGAGCGACCAGGCCGAGACGATCCTGTACCGCCTCGCCTCCTCGCCGAGCCGCCGGGCGCTGCTCGGGATGCGCGCGCACACCCCCGCCGGCCCGGGCCGTCCGGCGCTCGTACGGCCGTTGCTCCTCGCCACCCGCGAACAGACGACCGCTCACTGCCGCGCGCGCGGCCTGCGCTACCGCGACGACGAGAGCAACGACTCTTCCGCATATGCCCGCGGTCGTATTCGCGGCGAGCTGCTGCCGGCGCTGCAGCGCGTCCATCCCGCCGCGCTCGCCAACCTGGCAGCGGCCGCCGAGATCCTCGCCGACGAGGCTGACGTGCTCGACGGACTCGTCGACGACGTGCTCGCCGGCCAGGCCGCGGGCACAGTCTCACTCGAGCTGCTCCGCGCCCAGCCACCGGCGTTGCGCAGGCTGATCGTGCAGCGGCTCGCCGACCGGGCGGCCGGTGAGCCCGCCGCCGGGGTGGCCCGCCGCGCGGAGGAGGTGGCGGCTCTGCCGAGGCACGGGACGGCAGCGCTGCACCTGCCCCATGGCGTGCGCGCGAGCGTCCGGGCGGGGATCGTGCGCTTCGATCTCACCCCGACCGTCCCGCCTGGCGCGGGTGCGGGCCGTGTCACTCCGCCGCTCGACATAGACTCCGGCGCAGCATGAGCGACGAGCCCCCGATCGGCAAGATCCTCGTCGGCGCCGAGGACCTCAACCGCCGGGTGGGCGAGCTTGCCGAGGAGATCAACCGCGACTACGCCGGGCGCGACCTGCTGCTGATCGGTGTGCTCAAGGGCGCCGTGTTCTTCGTCTCGGACCTGATGCGGCGGCTGACGATCCCGGTTGAGGTCGATTTCATGGCGGTCGCCTCCTACGGCTCGGCGACCCGGTCCTCCGGGGTCGTGCGGATCCTCAAGGACCTCGACGCCGTCATCGAGGGCCGCCACGTGCTGATCGTCGAGGACATCGTCGACTCGGGCCTCACCCTGCAGTACCTGCTGCGCAACCTCGCGGGGCGTCAGCCCGCCTCGCTCGAGGTGTGTGCGCTCCTGATCAAGCCGGAGCGGCGCAAGGTCGACCTGAAGACCCGCTACGTCGGCTTTGAGATCCCGGACGAGTTCGCGATCGGATACGGTCTCGACCACGCCGAGCGCTACCGCAACCTGCCCTACGTGGCGGCGCTTGAGGAGTAGGCCCGTGCCCCCCGTCGCCCCGTGTCACCCGGGGGCGCGGCAAGGTCGTGCTGCTACGCTGACTGGTCCGCGGCGCCACCTTCGTTCAAGCTGTTGGGGCGTGGCGCCGATTCATCTTCCCGGGCCACTGTTATGAGCAGGTTCTTCAAGAGCGCCGCGTTTCCGATCCTGATCGTCGTCGTCCTGGCGTTCTTCGCCCAGAAGCTGATCGGGAGCCATTCGAGCGGACCGAACTACACCTACGGCAACCTGCTCGTCCAGCTCCAGCAGCGCAAGGTCGACAAGCTCGCGCTGGATCCGAAGTCCAACAATGCGTCGGTCACGCTCAAGGACGGGAAGTCCTACAGCGTCGGCTACCCGGCCTCGGCCGCCAACCAGCTCTCCAAGGATGCGATCCACGACGGCGTCGACGCGAACGAGGTCTCGGTCCACAACACCTCCTCGAGCATCTGGCTGTCGCTGGCCACCTACCTGCTGCCGGTGATCCTGTTCATCGCGTTCTGGTTGTTCCTGATGAACCAGGTCCAGGGCGGTGGGTCGAAGGTGATGTCCTTCGGCAAGTCACGTGCCAAGCGAATGTCGGTCGACTCGCCGAAGATCACGTTCCGGGACGTGGCGGGCGTCGACGAGGCCGTCGAGGAGCTGCACGAGATCAAGGAGTTCCTCGAGAATCCCAAGAAGTTCCAGGCGCTTGGCGCGCGGATTCCCAAGGGCGTGCTGCTGTATGGCCCTCCGGGCACCGGCAAGACGCTGCTGGCGCGAGCGGTCGCGGGGGAGGCAGGCGTGCCGTTCTTCTCGATCAGCGGCTCTGACTTCGTCGAGATGTTCGTGGGCGTCGGCGCCAGCCGCGTGCGCGACCTGTTCGAGCAGGCCAAGCAGAACTCCCCCTGCATCATCTTCATGGACGAGATCGACGCCGTCGGGCGTCACCGCGGCGCCGGGCTCGGCGGTGGCCATGACGAGCGTGAGCAGACGCTCAACCAGCTGCTGGTCGAGATGGACGGCTTCGAGATGAAGGACAACATCATCCTCATCGCCGCCACCAACCGGCCGGACATTCTTGACCCCGCGCTGCTGCGCCCCGGTCGCTTCGACCGCCAGATCGTGGTTGACCGGCCTGACCGGCCCGGCCGGAAGAAGATCCTCGAGGTCCACACGCGCGGCAAGCCACTCGCCCGGGAGATCGACGTCGACGTCCTCGCCGGCCAGACGCCGGGGTTCACCGGCGCCGACCTGTCGAACCTCGTCAACGAGGCGGCGCTGCTCGCCGCCCGCAACGGCAAGCGGGAGATCAGCCAGGTCGAACTCGAGGAGGGGATCATGCGAGTGATCGCCGGTCCCGAGAAGAAGACGCGCGTGATGTCCGACAAGGAGCGGCGGATCACCGCCTTCCACGAGATGGGCCACGCGATCGTCGGCCACTACCTGCCGCACTCGGATCCGATCCACAAGATCAGCGTCATCAGCCGCGGCCAGGCGCTTGGCTACACGATCTCGCTCCCGGGTGAGGACAGGTTCCTGACCACGCGCGCGGAGCTGCAGGACACGCTGGCGATGACACTCGGTGGACGCGCCGCGGAGGAGATCTGCTTCAACGAGGTGACGACCGGCGCCTCCAACGACCTTGAGAAGGTCACCGCGACTGCAAAGCAGATGGTCATGCGGTTCGGAATGTCGGAGAAGCTCGGGCCGCGCGTGTTCGGGCACGACCAGGGCCAGCCGTTCCTCGGCCGCGAGTTCAGCTCCGAGCCCGACTATTCCGACGAGATCGCCCGGGAGATCGACGACGAGATCCGGCGCATCGTCGAGAACGCACACGTCCAGGCCAAGGAGATCCTCCAGACCCGTCGCGAATCGCTCACGCTGCTCTCGGAGATCCTGATCAAGCGTGAGACGATCGAGAAGGACGAGTTCGAGGCGCTCCTGGACGGCCGTTCCGAGCAGGAGGTATTCGGCTCCGAGGCGCCGGCCGCCGCCGAGCCTCCGGCCGTCCCGCCCGCGGCGCCCGAGCGCTCCCGTCCCGACGTCCCGCGGCCGTTGCCGCGCCCCGGTTTCGGCACCGCCGAGTAGTCCCGCTCTCCTTCGCCGAGGGCTCCCGCGGAGCGACCGCGTCCGCGCAACGAGCGCCGTGCTGTCCGCTATCGGTCGGCCAGATCTCAAGCAGGACCGCTGAACGGCCGATTCTCCTTGAGTGATCGAGGTCACCTCCACCCCGTGCGCTGAGGTCGTCGACGAGGGGCCACGCGCCCCATGACCGACGATCGGGACACCCGGCTCGAAGAGCTCTTCGCGCGCGAGCGCGCGGCGCGCATCGAGGCCGAGCAACTGGCCGAGCGCACGACCCGCGAGTTGTACGACCGCCAGCAGGAGCTGGCGCTGCTCGCAGCGGTCGCCACCGCGGCCAACCGTGCCCACACCGCGGAGGCGGCTCTCGAGCAGGTGCTGCCGACGCTCTGCGTCCATCTCGCCTGCCCTATCTCGCTCGCCTGGCTGCCCGACGAGGCGGCCGGCGGCCTGCGCTGCGCGGCTGCGCACCACACCGGCGTGCAGGAGGCGCACCGCGCGTTCGTGGACGGCGTGCGGGGCCGCCGGTGCGCCCCCGGTGAGGGCCTACCGGGACGGGTGCTGAGCGGCGGCGGGGCGCTCTGCCTCGACGATGTGCGCGACGAGATCAAGCGCATCGCGGACGTTCTGCCGCGCCGCTTCGGGCTTGAGGGGGCGATCGCGTTCCCCGTCATCGTCGGCGGTGCGGTGCTCGCCGTGATCGAGTGCGTCTCTGAGCAGGCGCTCGACTTCACGCCGCAGGTGCTGGCGCTCACGGCGTGCGTCTGCGAGATGCTCGCCCAGGTATTCGAACGCGACCGCGTCGAGCAGGAGCTGCGCCACGAGGCCTACCACGATGCGGTCACCGGGCTTCCGAACCGCGCGCTGTTCCGCGAGCGACTCACCCACGCACTGTCGCTGGCGCGCCGCACCGAGCTCGGGATCGCGGTCGCGGTGATCGACCTCGACCGTTTCAAGGAGGTCAACGACACACTCGGCCATGAGCAGGGCGATCGTCTGCTCGCCGAGGTCGGCGCCCGCCTCAGCCGGGTGCTCAGCGAGGACGACACGATCTCGCGCATGGGCGGCGACGAGTTCGGCCTGGTGCTCTCCCGCGTCCGCTCGGTCGGCGACGCCCAGGCCGTCGCGGGCCGGCTCGCGCAGGCGCTGCACGAGCCCATCCACCTCGACGGGGTTCCGATCGGGGTCGACGCGTCGATCGGGATCGCGCTGCACCCGGTGCACGGGGACGAGCTCGGGGAGCTGATTCGCCGCGCCGACATCGCGATGTACGAGGCCAAGCGGACCCACTCGGGCTACGCCGTCTACTCGCCGGCGCTCGACCCGCACACCTCCGACCGGCTCGCGCTCGCCTCTGACCTGCGGGCGGCGATCGACGCCGGGGCGCTCAGCGTCCACTACCAGCCCAAGGTGCTCGTGCCCGGACGGGCGCTCGCCGGGGTCGAGGCGCTCGTGCGCTGGTCGCACCCGGTGCGGGGCATGCTCCCGCCCGGCGAGTTCATCGCGCTCGCGGAGAACACCGGTCTGATGGGGCCGCTCACCAGTCATGTGCTGCGGACCGCCCTGGCGCAGGTCCGCGAGTGGCTCGACGGAGGGCTCGAGGTCGCCGTCGCGGTCAACGTCGCCCCACGCAGCCTGCTCGACCCCCGCTTCCCGGGAGAGGTCGCGGGCGCGCTGGATGCGGCCGATGTCCCCGCCCATCTGCTCGAGCTCGAGGTCACCGAGGACAGCATGCTCGAGGATCCCGATCTCGCTCGCGAGACGCTCAAGGAGCTGGGCGCGATGGGCGTCTCGATCGCGATCGACGACTTCGGTACCGGTTTCTCCTCGCTGAGCCAGCTCAAGACGCTTCCCGTCGGCACGCTGAAGATCGACCGCAGCTTTGTCTCGGGCATGTGCGGGGACGCGCGCGACGCGTTCATCGTGCGGGCCGCCATCCGCCTCGGGCATGACCTAGGAATGGCGATTGTCGCCGAGGGGGTCGAGGACGAGGAGACGTTCACGCTGCTGCGCGAGCTGCAGTGCGACGCGGTCCAGGGCTATCTGATCCACCGCCCCGCCGACGCCGAGGCGCTCGCCCCATGGCTGAGCGAGGTGCGCAGGCGTAACGTCGAGGTTCAGCCCCGGCCGCGGCTCGCCGGTCCCGCTCGGTAACGTCCGGGCCGGATGCAGGACGAGCAGCCCATCACATTCGGCCGGATCCTCGCGCAGTTCACGCGCCGCGGGCTGCCGCTCGTGATCGCGCTCTGCGGAATCGTGCTGATCGTGGTCGGCCGCGACACGTATTCGAGCCTCGCGAGCCCGCGCTCGGTGGAGACCGCGTGTGGCGTCGCGCTGCTGATCGTCGCGTTGATGGTCTGGATGATCAACTGGCTGTTCCGCCTCGGCGCCAGCTCCAACGCCGACCGCCAGGAGGAGGAACGGGCGCGGGAGTACTTCGATCGCACGGGTCGCTGGCCCGAGGACGACCGGGATTGACGGTCGGCTCCCCGTCGGATTTCCGGGTGATGGGGATCCTCAACGTGACCCCCGACTCGTTCTCGGACGCAGGGCATTTCACCGACGTTCCCCGGGCCGTCGAGCACGGCCTCGCGATGGAGCGGGAGGGAGCCTCGATCATCGACGTCGGCGGGGAATCGACACGGCCGGGTGCCGAGCCGGTCTCCGCGCGGGATGAGCTCGAGCGCGTGGTTCCAGTGATCGCGGGCCTGCGCGCCGCGGGGTTGCGGGCGACGATCTCGATCGACACCTCCAAGGCCGCCGTCGCCGAGGCCGCACTCGACGCGGGCGCCGAGCTTGTCAACGACGTCAGCGCGCTGCGCGCCGACGCCGCGATGGGCGCGCTCGTGGCCGCACGACGCGTCCCGTGCGTCCTGATGCACATGCGCGGGGAGCCGCGCACGATGCAACGCGACCCGCGCTACCACGACGTCGTCGGTGAGGTCCGCGCCTTCCTGCAGGAGCGGCTGCGGGCGGCGCTCGATGCCGGGATCGCCGAGGAACGCATCTGGCTCGATCCGGGGATCGGGTTCGGCAAGACGGTGGAGCACAACCTCGCGCTCCTGCGCGAGCTGCCGCGGCTCACCGAGCTGGGCCGGCCGATCGTGATCGGCACCTCACGCAAGTCGTTCCTCGGCACGCTGACGGGCCGCGACTTCGCCGGACTGGCCGCCGCGACCGTCGCCACGAGCGTGCTCGCCTACGAGCGCGGCGCCCGCGTCTTTCGCGTCCACGACGTCGCGCCGACGCGCGATGCGCTGGTCGTCTCGGCTGCTACGGTCGGCCGCGCATGAGCGACGACGACGAGCCGGACTACGGGGAGATCGACGAGGACGACGTCGACGACGACGAGGCTCCCGAGCCCGAGGTCACGATCGAGATCAGCGGCCTCTCGCTCTTCACCCACCTCGGCGTGACGGCCGCCGAGCGCGAGGTCGGGCAGCGCCTGCTGCTGGACATCCGCCTCGATGCCGGCGAGTGCGATGCGACGATCACCGACCGCATCGAGGACACGATCGACTACGGCCAGGTGTGCGAGGTGGCCAACCTGGTCGCTCAGCAGCGCACCTACCGCACGCTCGAGCGACTGTGTGCGGCGATCGCCGACCGGCTGCTCTCGCAGTACGACGCGCACGCGGTGTGGGTCAAGGCCGCCAAGCCCGAGCCGCCATTCGCGCTGCCCGTGACCGAGGTCTCGGTCGAGGTCTGGCGCGAGGCCGCAAGCGACGCGTGAGCCGCGTCGGGTATCTCGGGCTCGGTTCCAACATCGGTGAGCGGCGTGACCACCTGCTCGCCGCGGTGGCGGCGCTGCCGGCGCACGGCGTCACCGTGCTGGCTTCCTCCTCGACCTACGAGACCGAGCCGGTCGGCCTGGTCCTCGACCAGCCCGATTTCCTCAACGCCTGCCTGCGGGTGGAGACCGAGCTCGACCCGGAGGCGTTGCTCGACGCCTGCAAGGCGGTCGAGCGTGAGGTCGGCCGCGCGGCGAGCGGAGTCCGTCATGGCCCGCGCGTGATCGACGTCGATCTGCTGCTGCTCGGTGATCTGGAGTTCCGCTCCGAGCGTCTCTCGCTGCCCCATCGCGAGGTGACCTCACGCCGCTTCGTGCTCGTGCCCCTGCTGGAACTCGCCCCGGAGCTGACGCTGCCCGACGGCACGTCGCTCGCGCCGGCGCTCGAGGCACTGACACGATCTCCATCCACCCAGAACGTCTCGCGCCTCGGCGCGCCGCTGCTCTAACCTGGCGCCGCGCACCATGCTGCTCGTCGTCGACGTCGGAAACACCCAGACCCACTTCGGCGTCTACACCGACGGCGCGACCGAGATCGCCGAGGATTGGCGCTTTGCGACCGTGCCGGAGTCGACGAGCGACGAGCTCGGCGCGCGCCTGCAGAACCTCCTCGCGCTGCGCGGCCTGGGCTTCGCCGAGGTGTCCGGCTCGATCGTCTCCTCGACCGTGCCGCTGCTCTCCGAGGAGTGGGCGCGGATGGCCGCCCGCTACCTCGGCCACGAGATGCTCATCGTCGGACCGGGCCTGCGCACCGGGATGCCGATCCGGATGGACAACCCGCGGGAGGTCGGAGCCGACCGCCTCGTCAACGCGATCGCCGCCTACGAGCGCCTGGGCCGCGGTTGCGTCGTCGTCGACTTCGGCACCGCCATCACCTACGACGTCGTCTCCGAGGCCGGCGAGTACCTCGGCGGCATCATCACCCCCGGTGCCGAGATCTCGATCGACGCGCTCTACCAGCGCGCGGCCAAGCTGCCGAAGGTGGAGCTCGTCGAGCCCCGCGCCCTGATCGGCAAATCGACCGTCGAGGCGATCCGCTCGGGCATCGTGTTCGGCTTCGCCGGCCAGGTCGAGGGAATCGTCGGTCGGCTGCGCGACGAGCTCGGCGAGGACACCCCGGTGATCGTCACCGGCGGCCTGTCGGGCGCCCTCGTGCCCGCAGTGCGTGCCCAGATCGACGCCGTCGACCCACGGCTCACGCTGACGGGGCTGCGGATCATCTGGGAGCGCAACCGGGACGGCGCTGGATCGCACTGACCCTGGGGTGTTGCGGGCAGCACGCCGGGTCCTCACCGTGCACAGAGCTCGCACCATCCCGTCCGCGCGGGCGGCACGGCATGCCACCCACCCACGCGCCGCAGCACCACACGCCCCGCCGCAAAGCCCAGCGAGCGCTCAGCCCACCCCCGCCGGCAACGGCACATCCGGCGACCGCGCCACGCTCGACGCGAGCATCAGCAGCGCGCGGGGCCGGCGGCTCTCCGGGTCCTCGGCGGCGAGCTCGGCGAACGCGTCGAGCAGCGTGAGCACCGCGGCGAACACCGGGCCGTCGTCGTAGCCCTCGGGCACGTTGCAGGCCAGTCGCGCCAGCGCCAGTTGCTCGGCTCCGCGCCCGTCGGCGTCGCCCCGGATCATGGCGAGCGCGCCGAGGATCGTGAACGTGGCGACGCGCTCGAGCAGGACGCGCGCCGGACGCGGGCGCTCGCCGACCGCGGGGCCTCCCGACCCCAACGGCTCCCGGGCGGCGATCCGCTGGGACTGGCCGGCGAACACGAGCCGGGCCTGGTCGGCCGAGAGGCCGGCCTGGAGCGCGATTCGCAGCTGGGCGAGGGCCGAGACCAGCGTGTGGCCGTAGGGGGCGTCGGAGGCGAACACGATCTGGCCCGGCGGGACGAGGGTGAACAGCGCCTGCAGATCGGGACCGATCCACCAGGAGCTGTCGAACAGCAGATTGGGATGGTCAGGAGCGACCTTCCACAGCCAGGCCAGATCGGTGATCCCGGCGTGCGCGAGGATGAAGCGGGCCGCGGGGAACTCCGCGGCGAGCTCGACCATATGGGCGCCGAGCGCCGGAATACCGCGGCCGGCGTGGACGAGCATCGGCATGTCGCGCTCGGCGGCGAGCGCGGCGAGCTCACGGACGGCGGGATGATCGAGCGTGAACCGCTCCGCCCGGGGATGCAGCTTGATCCCGCTCGCACCGGCGTCGAGCGACCGGCGGGCCTCGCCGACCGCATCGCCGTTGTTCGGCGCCACCCGGCAGAACGGGACGAGCAGACCGCCCGCCCGCGAGGCCACCTCGAGCACCATGTCGTTGGCCGGCGGATAGCCCTCGGGCTCGTGCATCGGGAACACGAACGCGCCGCCCGCGCCGGCCTGCCGCAGGCCGTCGAGCAGCTGCTCGGGCGTCTGGCTCATGCCGTCGGGGTCGTTCTGTCCCAGGTGGGTGTGCGCGTCGAACAGCTCGAGGCCGGCGACGAGCTCGCGCATCTGCGCGACCCAGGGAGCGAGCAGCGAGTCGATCTCCACGGACCGCATTCGTACCATGAAACGGTCCGTGACCGTTCTCAGCGACATTCAGGCATCGCCGCCGGCGGGGATCGATTCCCCCGACCGCGGCCCGTCGACCCGGTCGCTCACCGACCCGTGGACGCTCGGAGGGCTGCAGCTCGCCAATCGCGTCGTGCTCGCCCCGCTGGCCGGCATCGGCAATTGGTTCGTGCGCCTGCAGGCCAAGCGCTACGGCGCCGGCCTCGCCGTCTCGGAGATGGTCTCGAGCTACGCCGTGCACTACGGCAACGAGCGGACGTGCACCGAGTTGCTGCGGATCCACCCCGACGAGCGCGTGGCGGGGGTCGGTGGACCGGTCGCCATCCAGCTGTTTGGCAACGACCCGGAGGTGATGGCGTCCGCCGCCGAGCGCGTCGCGGCCGCTGGAGCCGACCTGATCGACATCAACATGGGATGTCCGGTCCCGAAGGTGTGCAAGACCGGTGCGGGCGCCGCGCTGCTGGCCGAACCCGAGCGCGCGGTGGAGATCGCACGAGCGGCAGGTCGCGGCAGCGGGCTCCCGGTGACGGTCAAGCTGCGCTCCGGACTGCGCCCCGGCGACGAGAGCGGCCTGGATCTGATGCGCCGGCTCGCCGACTCCGGCGCTGTCGCCGGGATCTGTCTGCATCCCCGTCATGCCTCGCAGCGTCATACCGGGCGTCCGGACTACGACGCTGCCCGTCGGGTGATCGAGGAGCTGCCGGTGCCGGTCGTGCTCTCCGGCGGCCTGCGGACGCCCGAGCGCGTGCGTGAGGCGTTCGCCCTCACCGGGGCCGCCGCCGTCGCGCTCGCCCGCGGTTCGCTGGGCAACCCGTGGCTCTTCTCCGAGCTGCTCGGCGGACGGGAGACCGCGCCGACGCGGAAGGAGATCCTGACCGAGCTCGAGTGGGTGATGGAGCGCGCGGCCGAGCACCTGGGCGACGAACGGGCGGGCCGCTATCTGCGCAAGTTCTATCCGTGGTACGTCGAGCGGCTCGGAGGCTGCAAGGAGCTTCAGGACGCTCTGCAGCGCGCGCCCGACCTGCGCGCGGCGCGCAGCCTGCTCGGTTTGTCGTAGATTGTCTGCGGTGATCCAGCGCGTGCGGCGGACAGGGACGAGCGTGCTTGCGACCGCTGCTGCGCTTGTGGTCGCCTCCGGCACCGCGGTCGCGGCGGTGCCGCGGGCGCGAGTCGGATCCGTGGCGAGGCTCCCGCGCTCGGCCCGGATTGGCAAGCTGGTGGACCGGTCCGCGCGGGTCGACCTGACGGTCTCGCTGACCGGGCGCGACCCGCTCGGGATGCAGCGACTCGCCCAGGAGGTCTCGACGCCCGGCTCGGCTGAGTACCGTCATTACCTCAGCGTGCGCCAGTTCGCCGATCGCTTCGGAGCGACTGCCGCCCAGATCTCGGCGGTCACCAACACGTTGCGCGCCCAGGGGCTCGCCGTCTCCCCGGTGTCGGCCAACCACATGATGCTGAGCGTGTCCGGCACGGCCGGCGAGGTCCAGGATGCCTTCGCGACGCGCCTCGACTCGGTGCGGACCGCCGACGGCCGGCGTGCCTACGCCGATCGGCGTGCGCCGACGCTGCCGGCTCGGATCGCCCCCGATGTCGACGCGGTGATCGGGCTGAACACGATGTACCGCCCGCAGTCCGACCAGGTGGCCCACGCCTCACGTCCGCTCTCGTCCTCGCTGTCCGGTCACTCGGTGGCCGACGTCGCCACCGGCGGCCCGCAGCCATGCGCCGCCGCGGCCGCGGCGTCGCAGAACCCGAACATCGGCGGCTACACGGCCGATGAGATCCAGGCCGGCTACAACTTCTCCGCCCTCTACGCCGCCGGCGACCTCGGCGCCGGCCAGAGCGTGGCCGTCTACGAGCTGGAGAAGGTCAACCCGCGCGATCTCGCCACGTATCAGGGCTGCTACGCCACCCACGCGCGCGTCTCCTACGTCAACACCGGGCACCCGCACTTCACCGACGACGAGGAGGCCGCGCTCGACGTCGAGCAGATCATCGGCCTCGCTCCCGACGTCCACGTGATCGTCTACCAGGCGCCCGACGACTTCACCGTCGGCGTCCGTCAGTTCAACAAGATCATCTCCCAGAACCGCGCGCGCACGGTCTCGGTCTCCTGGGGGCTGTGCGAGGCGAAGATCACCTTCGCCCACAGCGACCTCTCGATCGTGCGTGCCGAGGACAAGATCTTCGAAGAGGCCGCGTTGCAGGGCCAGTCGGTTCTGTCGGCGTCCGGGGACACGGGCTCGGCCGGCTGCGAGACCGAGCTCGACAGTCCGCGTCTCGCGGTCCAGGACCCCTCCAGCCAGCCGTTCGTCACCGGCGTGGGCGGGACGACGCTCTACACCGACGTCAACGGCCAGCTGGGTCTCTGGAACCCGAACGTCGCTGGAGACCCGCTCCTGCAGGCGGTCTGGAACGACGGGAAGATCAAGACCTCGCGCGGCGAGCAGCCGGCCGCCACGACCGGCGGACTGTCGTCGGTGTGGGCGATGCCGACCTATCAGCGCAGGGCGGCAGCCGGCCTGGGCGTGGTCAACTCGCTCTCCAGCGGCAAACCCTGCCACTCGAGCCATGACTGCCGGGAGATCCCGGATGTGAGCGCCGATGGCGACCCCGCGACCGGCTACGTCGTGTACGTGTCGGCGGGCTCCTCGCACACCTGGACGTCGGAGGGCGGTACGAGTGCCGCCGCGCCTCTGTGGGCCGCGCTCACCGTCGAGGCGGACGCTCTTCCCGCCTGCCGCGGGGCCTCGCTGGGCTTTGAGAACCCGGCGATCTACAAGCTGGCTGCGCAGCCGAACTACTTTGCCGACATCACCGCCGCCAACCCGCTGACCGGCGACGCCAACAACGACGCGACCGGCACGAATCGCGGGCTGTACCCGGTCACCGCCGCCTACGACATGGCAACCGGCCTGGGCACGCCGAACGCCGCCGCGGTCGCGGCCGGCCTGTGTGCGCTGCGCGCGCCGGTGTTCACCGTCTCGATCGCACGGCCGAATCACCATTTCGTGCTCATCCACCACCGCGTTCACCTCCGCTTCAAGGGAACGGACTCGGGGGGATACAAGCTGCGCTTCGGCGCGAAGCACCTTCCCCGCGGCCTGAGGATGGGCCGCCGTGGACTGCTGAAGGGCACCCCGCGCAAGGCGGGACGCTATGAGATCAGGATCACCGCGCGCGACTTCGCGACGAACCGCGCCAGGATCTCCTACCGGCTTGTCGTGCTGCGACATCGCAGGCACCACAGCCACCATCACAGCCCGCGCTGACCCGGCGCCAGGGGCCGGAATTCCGCGCTCAGCGCGTGTCTATACTCATGCGCCCCGTACGACCGGTGCGGGTCCCAGACCCCTCGCAGGTGCGTGGGGTCTTGCTCTGACAGATCACGAGAACTCAAGGGCTTGATCGCCATGCCAAAGGACGTCATCCTCACTCCTCAGGGCCTCGCCGACCTCAAGGCGGAGCTCGATCATCTCTCCACGACGCGTCGTCGCGAGGTGGCGGACCGCATCAAGGAGGCGCGTGAGTTCGGGGACATCTCCGAGAACGCTGAGTACGACGACGCGAAGAACGAGCAGGCGATGCTCGAGGCGCGGATCGCCACGCTCGAGGACAAGCTCCGCTCCGCCTCGGTCGTCGACTCCTCCGCGCTGTCGACCGACGAGGTCCGCGTCGGTTCGATCGTCCACGTCAAGGACGCCGCCGGTAACTCGAACAAATATACGATCGTCGGCTCGGCCGAGGCGAACCCGTCGGAGATGAAGCTCTCCAACGAGTCGCCGGTCGGCAAGGCCCTGCTCGGCCGCAAGCGCGGCGACGACGTCAGGATCGTCACCCCGCGCGGTGAGCGCTCCCTGAAGATCACCAAGATCGACGTCGCCTGATCTCGTGCCATGAGCAGGACGGGGTGGGCGGCGTTCGCCGCCATGTCCGTCCTGTGGGGCGGGTCGTATCTGCTCATCGAGATCGCCGAGCGCGGCGGGATGACCGCGCTCTGGGTCGCCTGGCTGCGCGTCGTGATCGCCGCCGTCGTCCTGGTGGCGCTCGCCGCGGGATCCGGCCCCGCCCGCCCGACGCTGCGGACGCTGCGTGGCCGATGGCGGGGAATCGTCGGCTACGCCGTCATCGAGGTCTCGCTCCCGTTCCCGCTGATCGCAGCCGGTGAGGTGCATGTCGCCTCCTCGCTGACGGCGATCATCATCGCCGCCGTCCCGCTCTTCGGAGCCCTGTTGGCGATGCGCTTCGACCGGGAGGAGCGGCCGACGAGGACGCGAGCCGCTGGGCTCGGTCTCGGCTTCGCGGGCGTGATCGTGCTCGTCGGGCTCGATTTTGCGGGGAGCACCGCCGAGCTGATCGGGGCCGGGGCGATCGTGCTCGCCGCATTCGGCTATGCGTGTGGCCCGCTGGTGGTCAAGCACGCGCTCGCCGGACTGGATCCACGGGCGATGATGGGCTCGAGCCTGGCCGTCGCGGCCGTGATCCTCACCCCGCCCGCACTGCTGGAACCGCCCCGCGCTCGGGTCGACGTGGGCGCGATCGTGTGCGTGGTGGCGCTCGGTCTCGTCTGCACGGCGGCGGCGTTCGTCATCTTCGCGGTGTTGATCCGCGAGGCCGGCCCGTCGCGCGCGACCGTGATCACGTACGTCAATCCGGTCGTCGCGCTCGGGCTCGGCGTCGGCCTGGAGGGTGAGCGGCCGGGGCCTGCGGCGATCGCCGGGCTCGTGCTGATCCTCGCCGGCTCGTGGCTGGCCACCGCCGGCGCGGGCGGGCGGCGGCTGACGCGACGCCCCTGGCAGCGGGCCGGTCCCGTCGGCTGACGATCGCCGGGGGGCAGGAAATGCACGGCGCGAAGGCCGCTGCCAGCGGTTTGGGGGGTGCCGGAGACCGCAGGGACCCTTGTTAGACTGAGGCATGGCCCTGAGAGAGTTGTCGTCTGCACTAATCGGATTCGGTCAACCTGCCGAATACACGGGTAAGACGACCCTGTCGGCGTCCCCGCAGTTGCAGGATCGTCAGTCAGACCCCCCAGGAGACCCCAGCCAGACCATCCTCGACCGATTCCGACGCCGCACCAGCCACAACCTTTAGGAAGAGCATGTTCGAGCGATTCACAGAGCGAGCCCGCCAGGTGGTCGTCTTGGCCCAGGAAGAGGCTCGGACTCTCAAGCACAACTACATCGGGACCGAGCACATCCTGCTCGGGCTGCTGCGCGAAGAGGAGGGGCTCGCTGCCCGAGTGCTCGAGTCGCTCGACATCACGGTGGAACGCGTGCGCGCGCAGGTCGTACGAATCGTGGGCTCCGGCGAGGAGGTCACCTCCGGCCAGATCCCCTTCACCCCGCGGGCCAAGAAGGTGCTTGAGCTCGCACTGCGCGAGGCGCTGAGCCTCGGCCACAACTACATCGGGACCGAGCACATCCTGCTCGGCCTGGTGCGTGAGAACGAGGGCGTCGCCGCCCGCATCCTGCTCGACTTCGACGCGGACTCCGAGAAGATCCGCAACGAGGTGATCCGGATGCTGTCGGGGCCCGGCAGCCGCCAGCGCGGCTCGGGCACCAGCGGCGCGGGAGCGGCCGGCACCGGCGAGGGCAAGAAGTCCTCCAAGCTGCTGGATCAGTTCGGCCGCAACCTGACCAAGCTCGCCTCCGAGGGCAAGCTCGATCCGGTCGTCGGTCGCGAGACCGAGATCGAGCGGATCATGCAGATCCTCTCCCGCCGCACCAAGAACAACCCCGTGCTGGTCGGTGAGCCGGGCGTCGGCAAGACCGCCGTCGTCGAGGGCCTCGCCCAGCGGATCACGAACGCCGACGTGCCGGAGCTGCTCAAGGGCAAGCAGATCTACACGCTCGATCTCGCGGCGCTCGTCGCGGGCTCGAAGTATCGCGGTGAGTTCGAGGAGCGCCTGAAGAAGGTGATGAAGGAGATCACCCAGCGCGGCGACATCATCCTGTTCATCGACGAGCTGCACAACCTCGTCGGCGCGGGCGCGGCCGAGGGCGCGATCGACGCGGCCTCGATCCTCAAGCCGGCGCTGGCGCGCGGCGAACTGCAGACCGTTGGTGCCACGACGCTCGAGGAGTACCGCAAGTACCTCGAGCGCGACTCGGCGCTCGAGCGCCGCTTCCAGAAGATCATCGTCGACCAGCCCTCGACCGAGGAGACGGTGCAGATCCTCAAGGGCCTGCGCGACCGCTACGAGTCCCACCACAAGGTGAACATCACCGACGAGGCGCTCGAGGCGGCCGCGGATCTCGCCGATCGTTACATCTCCGACCGGTTCCTGCCCGATAAGGCGATCGACCTGATCGACGAGGCCGCATCGCGGATGCGGATCAAGTCGATGACCTCCCCGCCGGTGTACCGCGAGCTCGAGGACGAGATCGAGGAGACCCGCCGCGCGAAGGAGGAGGCGATCGAGTCTCAGGAGTTCGAGAAGGCCGCCAACCTGCGTGACAAGGAGCGTCGTCTCTCCCAGCGCAAGCGCGAGCTCGCGGATCAGTGGGAGGCCGGTGAGTCGACCGAGCGTCCCTCGATCGGCGAGGAGGAGATCGCGGACATCGTCTCGATGTGGACGGGGATCCCCGTCTTCAAGCTCACCGAGGCCGAGACCGCGAAGCTCATGCGCATGGAGGAGGAGCTCCACAAGCGCGTCATCGGCCAGGCTCCCGCGGTCGAGGTCATCTCCAAGGCGATCCGTCGTTCGCGCGCCGGTCTGAAGGACCCCAAGCGCCCCACCGGCTCGTTCATCTTCCTCGGCCCGTCCGGCGTGGGGAAGACCGAGCTCGCCCGGACGCTCGCCGAGTTCCTGTTCGGCGACGAGGACACGATGATCCGCATCGACATGTCCGAGTACATGGAGAAGCACGCGGTCTCACGGCTCGTCGGCTCGCCCCCCGGCTACATCGGGTACGACGAGGGCGGCCAGCTCACCGAGGCGGTCCGCCGCAAGCCCTACAGCGTCCTGCTGCTCGACGAGATCGAGAAGGCGCACCCGGATGTGTTCAACATCCTGCTGCAGATCCTCGAGGACGGGCGGCTCACCGACGCGCAGGGCCGGACGGTCGACTTCCGTCATTGCATCGTGATCATGACCTCGAATATCGGGGCTTCGGAGATCGCGCGGAACACCCCGCTCGGCTTCGCGGTCTCCGAGGATGAGACCGGGATCACCTACGACGACATGAAGAACCGGATCATGGGCGAGCTCAAGCGCGTCTTCCGTCCCGAGTTCCTCAACCGTCTCGATGACGTGATCGTCTTCCACAAGCTGGCCAAGGACGAGATCAAGCAGATCGTCGAGCTGCTGCTGCTGCGGATTCGCGAGTCGATGGCGGAGCGCGAGCTCCAGCTCGAGCTCTCCGACGCGGCACGTGATCTGCTCGTCGAGAAGGGCTGGGACCCGGCCATGGGCGCCCGCCCGCTGCGCCGCGCGATCCAGCGCTACATCGAGGATCCGCTCGCGGACTTCGTGCTCCGCGCGCAGGTGCCGTCCGGATCGACGGTGCTCGTGGAGCCCGGCGAGGGCGGCGACTCCGACGAGGATGACGTCAAGCTCTCGGTCATCGAGCCGGCGCCCAAGCCCACACCCGTGGGTGTCGGCGCCGAGGGTGGCTCCGACGAGGACGCCGAGGCGACCCCGGACGCCCCCGCGGGCGACGCGGCGACGGGCGAGAGCCCGGCCGAGTAGTCCCGGCTGACAGCCCAAGAAATGGCAACGGCCCCCGGTGAGAACCGGGGGCCGTTTGCGTGCGTGAGCCCTGAGAGGGTCAGAGAACGCCCTCGGTGAGCAGGGCGACGAACAGCCCGACCCAGAGGAACGGCGCGACCGCGGCCAGTCCGATCCCCGTCCAGGCGCGTCCCCGCCCGCGCAGGCTCGGCTCGGCGCGGATCTCACGTAGGCCCCGTATGCCGTACACGATCGCGGCCGGAGTGAGCACGGCGAACATGAGCAGGAACCCGAGCCCGACGCCGCACACCCCGAGACCGAGCGCCCAGGTCGCAGAGCGGCTGTGGATTGCCTCGCCGGCCGACCGGCCGTCCGCCGGGGCGGCGCGCGCGGGGGTGGGATCGTTCATCGCCGCCTCGCGCCTCTCGCCACCGTTCGATTCTGTCACCACTTCGTCACGGTGTGTGCCGGTCCGCTGACAATTGGTCCCGCGGGAAGGTTGCCGTCCTGATCGGCCCGTAGGCTGGCCTCATGGCTCGTTCCGCCTCCGTGTTCGTGTGCTCGGCCTGTGGTCATGAGACCGGCCGCTGGGCGGGCCGCTGCCCGGGCTGTGGCGACTGGAACACCCTCGTTGAGCAGGTTCGGGCGGCCCCGTCCTCCGGGCGCGGCCCCCGGGGATCCGGCGCTGCGAGCGGTGCCGGGCGCTCGCCCGGTCTGGCCGTGACGCCGGTGGCGTTGCGCGACATCGAGGCGATCGAGCACGAGCGCCTGCAGACGGGGATCGGGGAGCTCGACAACGTCCTCGGTGGCGGCCTGGTCCCCGGCTCGCTCGTGCTGATCGGCGGAGCTCCGGGTATCGGCAAGTCAACCCTCACCACGATGGCGCTCGCCAACATCTGCGCGGCGGGACGGCGCACGCTGTACGTCTCCGCCGAGGAGTCGGCCGCCCAGATCCGGCTGCGCGCGCAGCGGCTCGGCGGTGGCGAGGCGCTCGCCGTGCCGGTGATCGCCGAGACCGACCTCTCGACCGTGCTCGCCACGCTCGAGCAGGAGCGCCCTGAGGTGTGCGTGATCGACTCGGTGCAGACGCTCCACTCGGTCGATCTGTCCTCCGCGGCCGGTTCGGTCGCGCAGGTCCGTGAGGTTGCGGGCGAGGTGATGAACCTGGCCAAGCGGCTGCGGATCGCCGTGCTGCTCGTCGGTCACGTCACCAAGGAGGGATCACTCGCCGGCCCGCGGGTGCTCGAGCATCTGGTCGACTGCGTGCTCCAGTTCGAGGGGGAGCGAGAGCGGACCTACCGCACGGTCCGCGCAGTCAAGAACCGGTTCGGTTCCACCGACGAGGCGGGCGTGTTCGAGATGCGCGACCACGGGCTCGTCGAGGTGCTCGACGCCTCGGCACGGTTCCTGGCCGAGGCCACCCGGGCGCCCGGCAGCGTCGTGCTGGCCGCGATGGAGGGCTCGCGCCCGCTGCTCGTCGAGGTCCAGGCGCTGGTCAGCGCCTCCGAGTTGGTACCGCCCCGCCGTGTTGTCTCCGGATTGGACCGCAACCGCGTTGCGCTCGTCCTGGCGGTGCTCGGCCGGCACGCCGGGATCGGCCTCGGGACCTCGGACGTGTTCGTCAACGTCGTCGGCGGCGTCCGCGTCGACGAGCCCGGAGCGGATCTCGCGGTCGCGCTCGCGGTCGCCTCCGCGGCGCGCCGGACCGCGCTCACCGTGACCAGCCCCCACCAGTCACCGCCTGCGATCCCGCGGCCGCTGGCGTGCTTCGGCGAGCTCGGGCTCACCGGCGAGCTGCGCACCGTCGCGCACGCCGACCGCCGCATGCAGGAGGCGCGGCGCTTCGGCCTGGATCCAGTCCTCGAGCCGGAGTCCTTGGGCACTCTGAAGGCGGCCGTCGCGGCCGCGCTCGGGGGTCGGGAACGGGTGGCGGCCGCGGCCTGAGCCACCCATCGGGCCGCCGCCGGAGCGGCCCGAATCTCTACCCATACCGCGCACGGGCTAAAATCGCCGTGATGCCGCCGCGATCCGGGGAGGAGCTCAAAGAGGAGCTCGAGACTCGACAAGACTCCCGGATCATGAGAGCGCTGGAGATGGTGGCGCCTGGGACGGCGCTGCGCGAGGGAATCGACAACATCGTCGACGCGCGGACCGGGGGTCTGATCGTCATCGGCGACGCCGACGAGCTGAGCTTCCTGTTCTCCGGCGGTCTGAAGCTCGACGTGGACTACACCCCGGCGCTCGTCTACGAGTTGGCCAAGATGGACGGTGCGATCGTGCTGTCCTCCAACGCGACGAAGATCGCGCACGTCAACGTCCAGCTGATGCCGGACCCGACGATCCTCACCGCGGAGACCGGCACGCGTCACCGCACCGCCGAGCGCGTCTCCAAGCAGGTCGACGCGATCGTGATCGCGGTCTCGGAGCGCCGCGACGTCGTGTCGCTCTACGTCGACGGCTCCAAGTACATCCTCGAGGACATCCCCGTCGTGCTCGCCAAGGCCAACCAGGCGCTGGCGACCCTCGACAAGTACCGCAGCCGGCTCGACCAGGTCTCCACGCGGTTGACCGCGCTCGAGTTCGAGGGCGGCGTGACGCTCAACGACACGCTCACCGTGCTGCAGCGGGTCGAGCTCGTCACCCGGATGGCGGTCGAGATCGAGCGCTACATCGTCGAGCTCGGCACCGAGGGACGACTGATCGAGATGCAGCTCGACGAGACGATGGTCGGCGTGGCCGCCGACAAGGCCGCGCTCGTCCATGATTACCTGGTCGAGGACGACGACGAGGGCTTCGCATCGGTGTTCGACCAGTTGCTGCGCCTTCCCCATCAGGACCTTCTTGACTTCGGGCGACTGGCCGAGCTGCTCGGCTATGACCGCAAGCTGAACACACTCGACTACCCCGTCTCCCCGCGTGGCTTCCGCATCCTGGGGCGCATCCCGCGCCTGCCCAGGCTGGTGGTTCAGCGGATCGTGAAGGAGTTCGGGGGCCTCGAGGAGTTGCTCGCCGCCTCAGATGGCGAGCTGGAGACCGTCGACGGGGTCGGCGAGATCAGGGCGAAGGACATTCGCGAGGGACTTCGCCGCCAGCAGGAGATCAACCTCGTCGACCGCTACCTGCAGACGTAGGGAAACCGCGTGCGCCACGCGCCGCCTACAGAGGAGGACACCATCACAGAGCTAACGGAAGAGCAGCTGGAAGATCTGGAGGTCGAGGTCGTCGTTGACATCGAGTTCGAGATCGGCCAGAGCGTCGTCTATCCGCACCATGGGGCCGGCAAGGTCCTCAAGAAGGAGATGAAGGAGGTCCTGGGCGAGAGCCGGGAGTACCTCACGATCAAGATTCTCCACAACGACATGACGGTGATGGTCCCCACGCAGAACGCGGCCGTCGCGGGGTTGCGTCCGATCATCGACGAGCAGACCTGTCAGAAGGTCATCGCGGTGCTCCAGGACGAGTGCTCGGAGATGCCCAAGAACTGGAATCGCCGGTTCAAGCACAACCGAGACAAGATCAAGACCGGGGATATCTACGAGCTCGCCGAGGTGGTTCGCAACCTCGGGATCCGAGAGGCCGAGAAGGGCCTGTCGACCGGCGAGAAGCAGATGTTCACCCGCGCCAAGAAGATCCTCGCCTCCGAGCTGATGTACGCGCTGGAGATGGACGAGGACGAGGTCGACCAGCACCTGCATTCGATCCTGATCGAGCAGCACGGTGGCAGCCCCGCGACGATCGCGGTCGCGACGGACTAGATCCGGACGGGACCCGCGAAGAACTGATGGCGGTCGCGCTGATCGTGGCCGCAGGACGCGGCGAGCGCCTTGGGCTGGACCGGCCCAAGGCGCTCGTCCCGCTCCGGGGCAGGCCGATGCTCGAGTACAGCCTCGAGGCGCTGCGTGCCGTCGCCGAGATCGAGCGGATCGTGGTCGCGCTGCCCGCTGAGGCGCTGGACGCGGTCGCGGACGACATCGTGGCCGTGGCCGGTGGGGTCCAGCGCTCACACTCGGTGCGCGCGGCGCTGGCGGCCGCCCCGGGTGAGCCCGGAGACGCGGTGATCGTCCATGACGCCGCGCGGCCACTCGTCACCACCGAGCTGTTCGCCCAGGCGCTGGACGCGCTCGCCCGCGCCCCTGACGCCGACGCCGTGATCGCGGCGGCGCCGGTCACCGACACGATCAAGGAGGTCGCCGGCGACGGCCGGAGCGTGGCCCGAACGCTCGATCGCGCGCGGCTGTGGGCGGTTCAGACCCCGCAGGTGTTCCGTCGCGCGGCGCTGGAGCGCGTGCTCGGCGACGCGAGCGACGAGCTGCTGGCCCAGGCGACCGACGATGCCTGGCTGATAGAGCGCGCGGGCGGGACCGTGCACGTACTCGGCTCCGACTCGGGCAACCTCAAGGTCACCACCGCGCACGACCTGCGCGTCGCCGAGCTGCTGCTCACCGAGCGCGAGGCGGCGGCCGCCGGAGCGCACCGATGAGCACCGGGATCGGCTGGGACACCCACCCATTCGCCGAGGGCAGGCCACTGATCCTCGGGGGCGTGCAGCTGGAGCACGAACGCGGGCTCGCCGGTCACTCCGATGCCGACGTGCTCACACACGCGGTGATCGACGCGATGCTCGGCGCCGCCGCGCTCGGCGACATCGGCTCCCATTACCCCGACACCGATCCGCGCTATGCGGGCATCGACTCGATGCACCTGCTGGCGAGCACCGTGACGCTGCTCGCCGAGGCCTCGCTGCGCGTCGCCCACGTCGACACGACGGTGCTGATGGAGCGGCCCAAGCTCTCGCCGGTGCGTGAGGAGATCCGCGAGTCGCTGGCCGCGGCGCTGGAGCTGTCGCTCTTCCACGTCAATGTGAAGGCGACGCGGGGGGAGGGGATGGGCTTCATCGGGCGAGGCGAGGGGGTCGCCGCGCTCGCCGTCGTCACCGTTGAGCCGCTGCCGCGATGACCATCCATCCGCAGCCGCTGCTGTCGGTCGCCGATGTCGATGTCGCCGGCGCGTTCTACGCCGAGCTGCTCGGCGGCCACGATGACCACGGCGGTCGCCATGGCGGCACCGTGCGTGAGTACGGGCGCATCGAGATCGGCGATCGGCTCGTGCTCCAGCTGCATGTCATCGGAGCCGACCACCACCACGGCGCGCTCGCCCAGGACGGCGTTCCGCTCGGCAACGGCGTCGCGGTGTGGTTCGCGACCGACGCGTTCGAGGAGGCGGTCGAGCGGGTCCGTGCGCTCGGAGCCGAGATCGTCCACGACGTCCACGTCAACCCGAACGCCCGCCAGCGTGAGATCTGGCTGCGCGACCCCGACGGCTACCTCGTGGTGCTCGCCGAGGCGTGAGCACCGGCGCGGCCGGGCGGTGCGGTCGTGCGGCGGTGCGGTCGTGCGGCGGCGCGGTCCTGCGGCGGTGCGGCGGTGGGTCCTGCGGTCGTGAGGCGGTGCGGTCCTGCGGTCGTGAGGCGGTGCGGTCCTGCGGGAACCCCCGACACATCATCGCCCGCAACCGCCCAGCTGTGTCGCGCGTTCTCGGCCCCCGGGACGGATCGACACAGCACCGCGCGTCGCGACCCAGCTGTGTCGAATGTTCCCGGCCCTCGTTCCCCGGCCTGACGGCCGACCCCGTGCCTGAGCGAAGCTTCCCAGGCCGGGGTCGTCCTGGGCTCACCACCCATCTGGGGGACATGCATCGCCGGGTCCGGGCCTTTCGACACACCCGTGGCTATGGTGGAGATCGGGATCCGGAGCGGGGGATTCCGGTGCACGGTTCCGCCCGCCCTGACGTTCTGACGCTATGTCCCCCACTTCGCCCAACACGAGACGCCAGCCGCACCAGCTCCGCCCTGGGCGGCACGGACTGTCGCGCGAAGCCGTCGCCGATCACCAGCGCGCGCGCATGCTCGACGCCGTGAGCGAAGTGGTGAGTGAGAAGGGCTACGTGGCGATGACCGTCGAGGACATCATCGCCGCGGCGGGCGTCTCGCGCCGCACCTTCTACGACCACTTCAAGGGGAAGGAAGCGGCCTACCTGGACGCGTTCGAGGTCGCCGGCGCCGAGCTCATCCGGCGGGTCGGTGAGGCCTACGAGGCGAGCCGGTCGCTGGCGAGCGGACTCGTCGCCTGCCTGCGAGCGTTCCTGGAGTTCAGCGCTGAGGAGCCGCGCTACGCCGAGATGTGCCTCGTCGAGGTACTCGCGGCCGGTCCGGTGGCGATCGAGCGGCGGGACGCCGTGCTGCGGACGCTGGCGGGCGTGCTCCACGACGGCGCACAGAGCGACCCTCGCAGCGCCCTGACGCCACCGATCACGGCTGAGTGGGTCATCGGCGGCGTCTACCAGGTCGTGTACGGCCGCCTCATCAAGGGCGGCGCGCCAGAGTTGCCCGAGTTGCTGCCCGACCTCGCCTACTCGATCATGCTCGCCTACTTGGGCGCCGACGTCGCGCTTGAGCTCACGCACCGGTTTACCGGCGTGTGGCCGACCGGTCTCATCCCGAGCTGACCCGGACGAACGGCGACGCGGGCGCAAGGAAACTGTCACTACCGCTGTGCGCGCTCACGCGTGAACGTGGTGAAAACTCGCCCGGCAAGGTCCGTCCCGCGACGGCGGCGCGCGGACGGCGGCGATCGCCGAGCGGTCGGCGCCAGCCCGGTTCATGGCGAGCGCCGCCAGGCCCCCGTCACGCAGAAGCTGGTCTCGCCGCAGCAGCCGCTGAAGCTGACCGTCGTCGTGGTCGCCCACGACAGTGCCGGCGCCCATGTGACCGAGCGGGTGCCGGTCTACCTGTTCCCGCCGCGAGCGAGCCGTCCGCGGAAGTTCGGCTGAGTCGCCGCGGCCCGCGCGGCGGCGTGTCGTAGGGTTTCACGTCCGATGCGCACCGTGACGCTGCACGACACGCTGTCCGGCGAGATCCGCCCACTCGATCCGGCACGCCCGGGGCGAGTGCGGATCTACGTCTGCGGGCCGACCGTGTACGGCCGAGTGCACGTCGGCAACGCCCGCCCGTTCGTGGTCTTCTCCTGGCTGGCCCGCTTCCTTCGCCACGAGGGGTACGAGGTGCAGCTGGTCTCCAACATCACCGACATCAACGACAAGATCTACGCCGCCGCCGGTGCCGCTGGGATGCGGAGCGACACACTCGCCGAGCAGATGACCGCGCACTACGTCGCCGACACCGACAGCCTCGGCCTCGGGCGCCCGGACGCGGAGCCGCTCGCCTCGGAGAGCGTCGGCGGGATCATTGCGTTGATCGAGCGTCTGATCGAGACCGGGCACGCCTACGCCGCGGAGGGCGACGTGTATTTCTCTGTCCGCTCCGACGAGGCCTACGGCGAGCTCTCCCACCGGCAGCTCGACCAGCTTGACCAGGGGGAGGGCGGCGAGGGACTGCACCTCAAGCGCGATCCGGCCGATTTCGCGCTCTGGAAGGCGCGGAAGCCCGGCGAGGACACGAGCTGGGCCTCGCCCTGGGGCCCGGGCCGGCCGGGCTGGCACATCGAGTGCTCGGCCATGGCCGAGGAGACGCTCGGCGACGACTTCGAGGTCCACGGCGGCGGGTCGGATCTCGTCTTCCCTCACCACGAGAACGAGATCGCCCAGACCCGTGGCGCCACCGGCCGACGGCTCGCGCGGCTGTGGATGCACTCCGGCATGATCCGGATGGACTCCGAGAAGATGTCGAAATCGGTCGGCAACACGTTCGGGCTCGCGGAGGCGATCGAGCGCCACGGCCCGGCCACGCTGCTCATGTACTTCGCCCAGGGCCACTGGCGCCAGCCCATGGAGTACGACGATGCCCGACTCGACGAGGCGGCCGCCTTCTGCGACCGGATCCGCGAGGCCGGCCGACGGCTCGCGGACGCAGAGAGCCCGTCGTGGTCCCCGCCGCTGCGTGAGCGGTTCTTCGACGCGCTCGCCGCGGACTTCTCCACACCGCAGGCGCTTGCCGTGATCGCCGAGTGGATCCGCCGCGCCAACGGCGAGCCGGCCGGGTCGGTCGGCCGGGCGGACCTCGCGGAGATGCTCGACATCCTCGCGCTGCGCGGGCTGCTCGAGGCCGAGGAGCTCGACGTGCCGGTCGAGGCGCGGGCGCTCGTTGCCGCGCGCGAGCAGGCCCGTCGCGACCGCGACTGGGCCGAGGCCGACCGCCTGCGCGACGAGCTGCGCGTGCTCGGGTTCGAGGTCCGTGATGGACCTGACGGGCCCGAGCTGCGCCCGCTCTGAGCTGATTCTTCGGAAGGACCCGCCTCCCCGCGGGCGAATCCCTGCATCAGCGGTCGTCCGCACGCCCTCATGCAACGGCGTGTGCATAACACCGCGTGCTCACTTGACAGGCGGGCAGTGCTATGTCAATCTGCCGCCTGGAAATAAGGATCAACTCGAGCTTGAGGGCTTGGGTGTTCCGGAGGCCGGGCCGTTCAGCGCCCGGATTCTGGGGAATACGTATTGGTGCGGCGCCAGGGGAGGTAACGCGCTACGACTTCATCCGAAGGTCGCCGCGCATGCGGCGACGGGAAAGGTTTGTCCGTGGCTCGACTCTCGTCATATTCTCAGTCTCAACCTAAGGTTGAGGATGGCTACCTGATCGCCCTGGCGAAACAGGGTCACCCGGAGGCCTACGATCAGATCGTGCGGCGTTACTACGGGTTCGTGCGGCTCAAGGCCTCGTCGTACTTCCTCGCGGGCGGCGATGCGGACGATCTCATCCAGGAGGGGCTTGTCGGCCTCTACAAGGCGGTGCGCGACTACCGGACCGACCGCGAGTCGAGCTTCCGCAACTTCGCCGAGCTCTGCATCACCCGCCAGATCATCACCGCGGTGAAGACGGCCACGCGCAACAAGCACACGCCGCTGAACCAGTACGTCTCGTTCTCCAGCTCGCCGGCCGGCGGCACCGGCGACAACGAGCCCACGCTCGACGAGGTGCTTCCCGGCTCCACCGTGCATGACCCGGTCAACCAGGTGATCTCCTCCGAGGAGCTGCGGGCTCTCGTCGCCTGCATCTCGACTGCGCTCTCCGAGCTCGAGTCGCGGGTGCTCGGGCTCTATCTGGACGGTCACTCCTACGAAGAGGTCGGCCAGCGCCTGGGCTGCGACTGCAAGACGGTCGACAACGCGCTGCAGCGGGTCAAGCGCAAGGTCGGCGCGCATCTCAACGAGCGCGCCATCGCCGCCTGAGCGCTCACGGGCGCCCGGCGGCCATCTCGCCCGTCGCGGCGGGCGCCGCGGCGATCTCGATACGAAAGCACGCGCCCCCGGTGGGGCGGTTGGCGGCGGTGACGCGCCCACCCATCGCGGCAGCGAGCTCGGCGACGACCGCCAGCCCAAGCCCCGAGCCGACGGCGCGCTCGGCGTCGGCCCGGTAACGGTCATAGAGGTAGAAGCGCTCGAATGCCCGAGGCAGATCCGCCTCGGCCAGGCCAGGGCCGGTGTCGGCGACGGCGATCGTGCCGGGAGCCACGCTGACGGTCACATTGCCGCGCGCGGGGGTGAGGCGGAGGGCGTTCTCAACGAGGTTTGAGGTCGCCTGCAGCAGCCGGCCCGCGTCGCCGATGCCCCAGCAGGCGTCGCTCACCCGTGCGAGGAGGGCGACGCCGAGCTCTCGGGCGCGCGCCTGGTGGCGGGTGACCGCCTCGTGGGCGACCGCGGCGAGGTCGACCGGCTCGTGCCTGACGGTGAAACCCGCGCGTTCGAGCCGCGCGAGGTCCATGAGGTCGGAGACGAGGCGGTCGAGACGACGCCCCTCGGCGGCGATCACGCGCCCGGCCTCAGGCCCGGAGATCGCTCCCTCCTCGAGCGCCTCGGCGTACCCGCGAACCGAGGTGAGCGGCGTCTTCAGCTCGTGACTGACCGACTCCAGGAACAGCCGCTGACCATCCCGCGCGCGCGCCAGCTCGCTCGACATGCGGTTGAAAGCGCGCCCGAGATCGGCGAGCTCGTCGTCGCCGGTGACGGGCACGCTCACCCCGCGCTCGCCGTCGGCGAGCCGTCCCGTGGCCCGGGCGAGCGCTCGAATCGGCCGGATGAGATGACGTGCGAGGGCGAACGAGAGCAGCGTGGCCAGCAGGGCGCCGCCGAGCCCCGCCAGCACCAGTGCCGTCAGGAAGGGCCGCCAGTCCGCAAAGCGCAGCGCCGCGCGTCGCACCAGGACGATGCGCCCGGCCGCGGTCGTGCGCGCGACATAGAGGACCGCGGCCCCTCGGATCTGGATTGTGCCCTGCGCCTCTCCCGTCCGCGGGATCGCGGCGAGGACCGCGCGGCTCAGCGACCCGCTGACACGGTGCGCCCGGCCGGAGCCGACGCGATAGACGTGCTCGCCGGCGCGGCGCGCGCCCGGCGCGCCGCCGACGAGCGCGAGCACCGTTGCCTGGTTTCGCAGCTGCGTGAGTCGCTGGTCTGCGATCCGATGGCGGACGAGCACGATCCCGACGGCGACCGTCAGCGCGCACGAGGCGATCGCGACCAGCGAGAGATAGACGAGCATGCGGCTGCGCAGGCTCATGCGCTCGCCTTGTAGCCCAGCCCGCGGACTGTCCGGATGAGCTCCGGATGCCCGAGCTTCTTGCGCAGCTGGGCGATGTGCACCTCGATCGTGCGGGTTTCGCCCGGCGAGCGAAAGTCCCACACGTGCTCCAGCAGCTGGTCGCGGGTGACGACCTGCCCCCGATGGCGCGCGAGGTACTCCAGCAGGTCGAACTCGCGCTGGGTGAGGGTGACCTCCCGCTCGCCGACGTGAACCTCGCGGGCGGCGGGGTCGACTCGGAGCGGGCCGAGCACGAGCGGCTGTGTCCCGGTCACCCCACCGGCGCCGGCCGAGGTCCGCCGCAGCACCGCCTTGACCCGAGCGGTGAGCTCTCGCGGCGAGAACGGCTTGGTGACGTAGTCGTCGGCGCCGACCTCGAGGCCCGCCACCCGGTCGGGCTCCTCGTCGCGCGCCGTGAGCATGATGACCGGAACCGCCCCTCCGATCCGCCGGCAGACCTCGAAGCCGTCGATCCCGGGCAGCCCGACGTCGAGCACGACCAGAGCAAGTGCCGCCCGACGCTCGAGCTCCCTGAGAGCGCTCTCGCCGGAGCGCGCCCAAACCGTCTCGTAACCGGCGCGCTCCAGGTAGGTCCGCACGAGCACGGCGATGTGCGTGTCGTCCTCCACGATCATCACCGTCGCGGCCACGACGGACATCGTAGGTGCGGGCACGCCGTTCGCCCGGCGGGCTTTACATGCTTCTGACCTTCGGCTGAGCGCGAGCTTGCGCAGGTCAGGCATGGTTCAACCAGGTCCCACCCAGCGAACCAAGCGAGGTTTCTCATGTCATTCACCACCACCCACTCGCGCGTCCTCGCGGTCGGCGCTGTCTGTGCGGCCGCCGGCGTCGGGGCCGGCACCGTGGCGGTCGCCGGCGCATCGACCGGCCGGCACCCGGCCTCGAGCAGGAGCACCCACCGAACGGCGTCGGCCCGAGGGCGTGGTCTCATCCGGCTGGCTCGGCGCACGGTCCACGGCGAGCTCACCGTCCGTACATCCGGCGGCTTCCGGACGGTCACCATCGACCGCGGCACCGTCGACTCCGTGAGCGGCGACACGCTGACGATGACGGACGGGACGCCGACGGCTGCTGCGCGGCGGGTGACGGTCGCGATCCCGTCGAGCGCGCGCATTCGCAACGACCATCGGACGGCGCCGCTCTCCTCGCTCACCGCCGGTGAGCGCGTCGTCGTGGTGCAGCTCCCGCAGCGGACCGTGGTGCGTGCACGCCCGGCGCGGGCGGCGTCGGGCACCTCCTGAGGCAGGCTGCGCCTGCGCGGTGCCAGTCAGGCCGCGCGGGCGATGGGACCGAGGTTGGGCTCCAGCCCGTGCAGGTCGAACGCCCGGAACTGGGAGAAGGTGTGGTGCTCAGGCCCGTGGAAGTCGGAGGAGCCGGTGGTGAGCAACCCGTCATCGGTGCATTTCTGTGCGAGGAAGCGCACCTGATCGGCGGTGAACGACGGGTAGAACACCTCGACGCCGTCAATCCCGTATCCGCGGAACACGTCGATCGTGCTGCGGACGTCGTCGACCTCCGGGATGTCCCAGAACGGGTGGGCCCAGACGGCCAGCCCGCCCGCGTCATGGATCAGGGCGACCGCCTCCTCGACGGACGGGGCCTCGCGGTCGACAAACGCCGCCTTGCCGTCGATCAGGTACTCGACGAGGAACTTCGTCGGCTCCAGCAGACCCTCCTGACGTAGCCGATCCTGGTTGGCGGGGTGTGACGTCGCGGCCTGCGCGAGGTGCGGGCGGCCGATCGTCTTGCCCTGGGCGGTCCGCGCGGCGAGCTGCTCGTCGTCCAGCTCATAGCCGAGCTCGCGCAGCCGGGCCGCCATCTTCTCGGCGCGTCGCTCGCGGTCCCCGCGCGAGTGCGCGAGCGCGGCGACGAGCCCGGGATGCTCGGGATCGATCAGGTACCCGAGGATGTGGAGGTCCTGCTGACCGTTGTGCGCCGTCGTGATCTCGGTTGCCTCGACGAAGCCGATGCCGGCCGCGCGCGCCGCGTCACGGGCCTCCGGCACGCCGGCGCTCGTGTCATGGTCGGAGAGTGCGAGCAGCTCCACGCCCGCGGCTGCGGCGGCGGCGACGACATCGGCGGGCGCGAGCGCGCCGTCGGAATGGACGGAGTGGCTCTGGAGATCGAAGGTCGGGGCGGTCATGGTCGGCGGAGGGTAGCGGGCTTCCCCGCCCGTCCCTGTGCCACCCTGGCTCAGACGACGGCGGGCTGGCCGGTGCCGGGACGACCGGACTCGACCCGGCCGTTGATTCGCCGTACCGCGACCAGTCCGCCCACTGCGACGACCCCCATCGTCACCGCACCGAGCCCGAGGCCGGCGCGAGCGCCAAGAGCGCCCATCACCGCCCCGACGGCGGGACCGCCGATCGGGGTCGAGCCCTGGAAGGCGACGAACCACAACGACATCACGCGCCCGCGCATCTCCGGGTCGGCGCCCAGCTGCAGCGTCGAGTTGCCGGTCGCCATGAAGGCGATGTTCGCGACGCCCACCAGGCCCATGGCGACGAGCTCCAGCGCGAGCGTCGGAGCCGCGGTGGCGAATGCCATCGCGACGGTGAACGCGGCGGCGGCCCCGACGAGCGGCATCAGCCCGGTCCGTCCCCTGGCGGCGACGAACAGGCCCCCGAACACGGCGCCGATGCCCATCGCAGCGGTCATGAAGCCGAACGCGGCGGCTCCCGAGTGCAGCCCCTGCTGGGCCATCACCGGCAAGGAGACCTGGAATTCGTAGGCCAGGCAGCCGGCGATTCCCATCATCACCAGCGGGGCCATCAGCGTGGGGGTCGAGCGGACATAGCGCAGACCCTCGCGCAGCTGACCGCGGGCACGCCCGGTGGGGACCGTCGGGTTGAGCGCGGTCCGGTCCATCGACGCGAGCGAGTAGACGACCGCGATGAAGCTCGCCGCGTTGATCAGGAAGCACCAACCCTCGCCGACGACCGCGATGAGCACCCCGGCGACCGCCGGGCCGATCGAGCGAGCGACGTTGACGAGCACAGAGTTGAGGCTGACCGCGTTGCGCAGGTGCTCAGGCCCGACCATCTCCATCATGAACGACTGACGGGCGGGGTTCTCGAAGGCGTTGTTGAAGCCGAGCACGGCGGCAAGCGCTCCGACCTCCCAGATCTTCGCGTGTCCTGTGACGGCGAGCAGCCCGAGCGCAAGCGCCTGCAGGCCCATCGCCGACTGCAGGATGATCATCAGCCGGCGCTTGTCGACGCGGTCGGCGATCACTCCGCCGTAGGGCCCGAGGATGAGTACAGGCAGCGTCTGCAGAGCGATGATGACCCCGAGCACGGTCGAGGTGCCGTGCAGGGTGTGGTAGACGAGCCACGATTGCGCGGTCATCTGCATCCACGTCCCGGCGAGCGAGATCGCCTGGCCGGAGTAGTAGCGGCGGTAGTTGGGAACGGCAAGAGCGGCGAAGGTGGTTCGCCCGGCGCGCATCACGCGCGTCACGCGCGTCGCCCCTGGAGCTCCAGCGCAAGCGCCTCGAGCGCCGGGATCGCCTGCTCGAGCGTTCGGCGATCGCCGGCCGACAGCCCGGAGAGCGCTGCGTTGACCGCGTCGGTTCGCTCCTGTCGCATCCGCTTGGCGAGCCCGTGGCCGGCTTCGGTCGCGTCCACCCAGGCCGCCCGGCGGTCGGTGCTGTCCGATGTCCGCGTCACGAGCCCCGCGTCGACCAGCTGGGTGACCGAGCGCGAGAGCATGGTCGGGTTGATCCCCTCGCTCTCAGCGAGCTCGCCCAGGCGGACCGGTCCGGTCCGGTCGATCGACAGCATCAGCGAGATCCGCGTGGGGGTGAGCGCCGCGTCGAGTCCCGATGGCGTCGCGCGCAGCTGGCGCGAGAGGCGACCGATGACCACCCGCAGGCGGGTGGCGGACTCGGTGTCGAGGAGGACGGTGGTCGTGGGCATTCGGGGGGGACCTGCGGGATACTTGCTTGCTGGCAAGCATCAGCTTAGCAACCCCTTCGTGCGCACAGGGCCACGGTGCTGACGGCGGCCGGCGAGGGCCGTCGGCGCTGCCGGAGGAGCGCTCGGGCATCGCCCGCAAATCCCCAAAATCCCCACCCAGATTCACGTCTTTCCTATGCTTCGAAGTGCAGGGAGGCGCCCGCACTCGGTGGTAGTCGGGCACAATGTTCAGTGACTTTGTCGACAACACGAGGAGACACGCGATGACGTTGCAGATCGGGGCAACCGCCCCAGACTTCGAGGCCGACACGACCGAGGGCCACATTCACTTCCACGAGTGGCTCGGCGACTCGTGGGCCGTGCTCTTCTCGCATCCCAAGAGCTACACCCCGGTGTGCACGACCGAGCTTGGCTACATGGCCCAGATCAAGCCCGAGTTCGACAAGCGCGGCGTCAAGATCATCGCGCTGTCCGTCGATCCGGTCGACTCCAACACGGGTTGGACAAAGGACATCGCCGAGACCCAGGGCGCCGAGGTCAACTACCCGATCATCTCCGACGCCGACTTCTCCGTCGCGAAGGCCTACGAGATGCTGCCCGCCGATGTGAGCGGCGAGCCCGGGGATCGCACCCCGGCCGATAACCAGACGGTCCGCAACGTATTCGTGATCGGCCCGGACAAGAAGATCAAGCTGATCCTCGTCTATCCGATGACGACCGGCCGCAACTTCGACGAGGTGCTGCGAGTGGTCGACTCGCTCAAACTGACGGCCGAGCACAAGGTCGCCACCCCGGCGCAGTGGAATCGCGGCGATGACGTGATCATCGCGGGCTCGGTCTCCAACGATCAGGCCAAGGAGATCTGGCCCGACGGTTGGGAGACGCCGAAGCCGTACATCCGGATCGTTCCCGACCCGGTGAAGTGATCCCGCGGCAGCTGGGCATCACGCGAGCGTCCCGCGTGCGTGTGATGCCCAGCCCCGCATCCTGCTAGCCGGCGGCCGCGGAGAGCGACTCGAACTGCTCGTCGGTGAGATCGATCGATGCCGCCGCGAGATTGTCCTCGAGGTGCGAGACCGTCGAAGTCCCCGGAATCGGCAGCATGACCTCGCAGCGGCGCAGCAGCCACGCGAGGGCGAGCTGCGAGGGCTTCGCGCCGATCTCGCTGGAGAGCTCGTCGAGCGGGCCACCATCGCGCGCGAGCTCGCCGGTCGCCAGCGGGAACCACGGGATGAAGCCGATCTCGTTCTCGGTGCAGTGATCCACCAGCGCCTCGGCAGATCGGTCGGCGAGGTTGTAGAGGTTCTGGACTGACGCGATCGTGGCGGTCCGCTGAGCCTCCAACAGCTCGTCGACGGACACTTCGGAGAGCCCGATGTGACGGATCTTCCCCTCCTGCTGGAGCTCCACCAGTGCGCCGAGGGACTCCGCCACCGGCACCGCGGGATCGATGCGGTGCAACTGGAACAGGTCGATCTGCTCCAGGCCGAGCCGCCGTAGCGACAGCTCGCACTGCTGGCGCAGGTACTCGGGCCGGCCGACCGGCTGCCAGTCCCCCGGCCCGGGGCGGACCAGACCGGCCTTGGTGGCGATCACCAGGTCCTCGGGATAGGGGTGGAGCGCCTCGCGGATGAGCTCCTCGGCAACCGCCGGACCGTAGGAGTCGGCGGTGTCGATGAAGGTCACGCCCTGCTCCACAGCGCGCCGCAGGACGCGGATCGCCTCCTGGGGGTCAGCGGGTGGGCCCCACACGCCCTCGCCGGTCAGCTGCATCGCGCCGTAACCGAGGCGGTTGATCCGGCGATCGCCGCCGAGGTCGAAGGTGCCGGATTGTGAGACGGGGGTGGTAGCCATGAGTTTCCGTTCGTCGATCGAGGTCACAAGGCGGGCGACGAGCGCCCCGCTTCCAGACGCTTTCCGCCCGGGACCCCGGCCAACCATCGCTTAGCGATAGCTGAACGACGCGGCACTCTGGGGCGCGGAGCCGGTGTAGAAGCTCTCCGCCGTTTCCACCGTGACCGGGACGGTCTGTCCGGCCGTCCCGGGAGGAGCCGTCGCTGCGAGAGACTGTGACGAGCCGCAGCCGAGGATCGTCTTGACGACCGTCAGCGAGGTGGCGGCGACGCCGCCGAACTGCACCGACAGCGGGCAGCTGAGGTTCGCGCCGGCGATCTCGGTGGCGGTCCCGCCTGCCGCCGGGCCTGAACCCGGGGTCACCGCGCTCACTCGCGGCGTCCCCTGCGGATAGAGCCAGAACAGGCCGTGGGCGCTCGCGGGCGCGCAGCCGGTGACCGTGCACGGTTCGACGGCGACGACGCCCGGGTTCTCGGCCACGCTATCTGCATCGAGCACCCGGTCGCCGCGCGCACGGACTCGGTACTGGGTCCCGAACGAGAACGAGCGGGTGCCCTGACCGACGAACTCCAGGCCGATCACCTGCCCGCTCATTCCGCGGCCATGGATTGCAAGCGGAGTCCGGCCCGTGTCCGGTCCTCCATAGAGCCCGTTCAGGTTGCGCGCGTCCTCGGTGTTCACGACGCTCGTGATCACCGGTACTCCCGCGTAGGTGACCCCGCGTGCGTTCGACTGCCCGCTCAGCGAGCGGACGCTGAACGGCACGACCAGGCGGCTGGCGGTGAGCGCCCGCGCGGGGACGCGGAGCACGAGCGCGGTCCCGGTCGCATACAGGTAGTCGGTGCGCTGGGAGGCGAAGCTGTGCGGATCGCCGAAGTCCGCCCAATCCAGGTCGAGCGAGTTCAGTCCTGCGCCGCGGACGATGGCGAGCGTGCCGCCATGCTCGCTGGCCTGCGCGTTGCCACCGACCATCGTCACCGACGTGACCCGGGGGCGGGGGAGATAGTCGTACTCGTCAGAGGCGGGCGCGGTCTCGCAGTGACAGCCCCGGAAGGCGCGCAGATCCCCGAACGCGTCCTTGATCTGTGGTCCCTCCAGCGGCGCGCGGATCGTCGCCTCGGCGCTCACCCGGCCGCGCTCCCGGACGCGGACCTGGACCTGGCACACGTCGTTGCGGGCATTCTCGTGGCGGTAGACACCGTGGCGGGGGAGGGGCGAGCAGTGGGTACGGGCGGTGCGAGGCGGTGGCACGACCGTGATCCGGTCGCCGTTATGGACGCGCACGCGTGAGGCGCGCACTCCTCCGAAGGTGACTGCCGTGACGTCGTGGAAGCCGGCCCCCAGGATCGTCACCGTGGTGCCGCCGCGCCCGGGACCACCGTACGGGGCCAGCATCCCGACGCTCGGAAGGGTGGCCCGCGCCTGCCGGTCGACATAGCGGAAGATCGAGCGCGGGCCACCGGTGCTCGACTGACCGTCTGCGAGGGTCACGATGACGTCGACCGGCCCGTATCCGCGCTCGGCGTCGCTGGTGTCCGGCGGCGTGGCGGCCGCAGCCGAGGGGAGGCGGAGGGCCAGCGTGTGCGGGCCGCGCACCTGGATCGCCCGGGCGTCGATCCGCCGCGTGCCCACCTGCACCGACGCGACGCGGGAGCGGCCGGCGGCCGCGAAGCCGTTGCCATGGACGAGCAGCCGCGCACCGCCGCTGGCGGATCCCTGGGCGGGCGAGAGCGAGCGGACGCTCGGCGCCGAGCCCGCAGCCGCGGCGGCGCACAGGTAGCTCGCCAGGCCCGGGGCTCCGTCGGCCTGGGTGAGCTGCGGGCTACCCAGGCCAGTCGCCAGGTCGTAACCGCGACCGGCGCGGAACACGCGACCGTCGTCGAGCCCGTAGACGTCGTTGTCGCCCGTGCGCACATCGGTGAACGACGCCGCGTAGCTCGCGGGATCGGAGGCCACGCCGTACAACAGCGGTGCGGCGAAGCCGACGCCGGCTCGGGTCCGGTTGCTCTGTGAGCAGGTCGGGGAGGCGTTGACGAGTGCCAGCGACGCCGCCCAGATGGGGGCAGCCGAGGACGTGCCTCCGGTTGTTGTCCACCCGGAACGGTGGTGGTCGGAGCGGTCGGCGCGGCTGTACACGGTCACCCCGCCGGTGAACTCGTCGGCCTGCGCTGATACGTCGGGGACAAGGCGGCAGGCGGTGCCTTCGCCGCGGGTCGCGCTCTGGCAGAAGCCGAGCGGGTAGCCCGTCTGAGCCTCCAGCCGGTCGGCGTCGCGGTACGCCGTCGAGCCCGGCAGCGCGATCCCCGGCACGCGCGCATCCCGCTGCCAGGCCGGCATCGTCCACGCATTCGAGATGCCACCGCCGCCCGCGCCGTAGGCGGTGCCGTCGTTCCAGGCATGCTCGAGCGGCGTGCCAGGCGTGCCGGTGTCGTCGATCGCGGTGCCACCGACACCGACGACAAACGGCTGGCTCGCCGGGTCGTCGACCGACAGGGGGTTGGCACTCGCAGACGGCGTGACGCCGCCCGCGCAGTCGTCGGACCCGGAGTCTCCGGCGGCCGCGAACACGGTCTGCCCCTGAGCGGCGGCTTGCTCGAACAGCAGGTTCTCCGCCTGTTGCAGCCCCCGGTCTCCCACCTGCGCCGCTTGCTCGCATTCGCCCCAGCTCGTGGTGACGATCCGGTCCCGATCGGAGTCGATGATCGCCGCGTACTGCCCGAGCGCGTCGGTCTGCGGGGCGACGTAGACGTCGATGTCGGCCCCGGGCGCAAGGGCCGCGAGATCCTCGACGTCGAGGTTCGCCTCACCGCTCCCCGTGCCATAGGGCTGTCCGCCCCCAGTCTCGTGGATATGGAGCCGGCGCATCATTCCGGCTGCCTGCGCGGCGCCGAAATAGCACGACTCGAAGTGCGCGAGGTCGGCCCGCAGGAAGGGCTCGAGCTCGTAGACGGCGATCCGCTGGCCGCTTCCGTCGTCGCCCTGCTGATAGAGATCGCCCGCACCGTACGCGTCGGCGAGCTGGGTGTCGGTGAGGCCGTCGTCATGGGTCGCCGCCGCGGCGGCGTCAGGGCAGGCCACCGGCGCGGTCGCGGCCGGGGTCGCCGTGGGAACGCCGTTCGTGGCGCCATCAGCCGTCCTGCGCGCGTCCAGGGTGCGCGTCGCGCGGGCGGCGACCGGCGACCCGATCCGCTGGGGGAGCACCGTGTCATCGAGTCCGAGGACCGCGGCGACGTCGCCGGCGACGTTGCTGGGAAGCGACACCGGCTCGCCGGTTGCGCGGGCGGTTCGCCCGCTGGAGAGTCGCACCGTGTCGAGGGTGGTGTCGAACGTCCGCGCCGCTGCGTCGGCGCGCCCGCTGAACGGGATCAGCAGCCCGTCGGCTGAGACCTCGCCGACCCGCAGCCCTCCGGCGCGCAGCGCTGTGATGACCGCGGTCCTGGCCGCAGCGCTCGGCCCGAAGCGCGCGGCGAAGCGGCCCCGTGCCAGATAGTCGCCGAACTGCTCGGACCGCGCATCGGTGACCGTCGCAATGAACCGTCGCAGCGCCCGTGGCGCGCGCGGCCGGAGCACGACGGTGCCGCTCAGCCGGGCGCCGCGCGCGAGCGGGCCGAGTCGGTGCTCGCCACGAAACATGGCGGCGGCGGGCGCGATCGTCGTGCGCCGCGGATGGGCGGCGCCTCCGGTCGCCCCGAAGGCGAGTCCCAGCACGAGCGCGGCGACCGCGCCCAACAGACAACGAGGGATGGGGCGCCGCACGGGGATCGCGGACGCTAACACAGGGTGCGGGTCGATCCGGCCGGGATATGTTCAGGCGATGAGCAGTGACCCGCGCGGAAGTTTGCCGTCGCGCGCCGAGCGCTTCTTCGACGCACTGCTGGCGCGCGATGGCGCCGGCGGCTCGTGGCTCGGCCCGTTGGTGCGGGCGGCGCCCAACGGTGTGGCCCGCCTGGGCGAGGTCGCCGAGCGTCCGGGCTGGATCGAGGCGCCGATCGCGGTGGTCACCGAGACAGGCAGACGGGGCGCTTTCGAGTATCCGTCGTCGCCATCGCGCGCTCTGCTGGCCTGGTTCATCGACCATCCCGGCAGCTTGAGCCGTCCCGAGTGGGAGCGTGAGAGCGCTGAGACGACCCTGCTGCGCCGCGCGCTGCTCGACGACGATCCTCCCGGTGCCCGCGCGCGTGCCCAGGACCGCGCGCACGACCTGCTGCGCCGCAGTGCCTCGCTCGCCGAGGCCTGGTGGCGCTTTGAGGAGGCACACACTGTCGACTGCCTGCTGATGACCGATCGCCTCGTGCTGGTCGTCCAGGCGCGTGACGAGGGGGTCGCCCCGCCGCCCGCCACGGCGTGGTATCCGGGTCGCACCGCGTTGGTGCGCGACCTCGAGGCCGCGCGGCGATTCGGCGAGAACGGCAAGGCGTGGGGGGTGCTCGTGCTCGGTGGCCAGGGTGAAGAGGAGGACGCGGACGCGCTCACGCGAGAGATCGAGGCCGGCGCGCCGCACCTGGACGCGCCGCAGCGCGAGGAGCTTGCCGCCGGCTACCTCGGTGCGCTCAGCTGGGCGCAGGCGGCCGCCGTGACGGGCGCCGTCGCTCCGTAGTCGGTACGGATTTCGCGCCCTCGGGGTGGACGTTTGTCGTAATCGGGCGGACAGCCGCTCAAGTCACCGTGCAGGGGTGCCGACCAACGCCACGGAGTGCGCACGGTCGCCATCACTCGACTCCGCTGCCTCAAGCCGGTGCGTCATGCTCGCGCCACCGCTGTCGCTGCGGTGGCGGCGATCGCCGCGCTCATGGCGACGGCTCCCGGCGCCCTGGCCGATGACACCCCGTCCGCCTGCCCCGACGCTCATGTCGACATCACCCAGGCGCAACCGGATCAGATGCGCGCCGCCGTCCTGTGCCTGGTCAACGAGCAGCGAACAGCGCATGGCCTGCCTCAGCTGACGCCGAGCACCAAGCTCGACCGCTCCGCGCAGGGCTGGACCGACTCGATGGTCGACTCCAACGAATTCACCCACGGCAGCGCGTTCACGGACCGCATCAGCGCCACGGGCTTTGACTGGACGATCGTCGGTGAGAACATCGCCACCGGCTATCAGACCCCGGCGTCGGTCGTGCGCGCCTGGATGCGCAGTCCCGGCCACTGCGCCAACATCCTCGACCCCGCCTACCGCGAGGTCGGGACCGGCGTCTCCGCCCGCCGCATCCCCCGGGCGTCGACGGCGCTGGGGACCTGGACCCAGGACTTCGGCCGCCTCATGGGCCAGCCGGCGCTGTCCGGGAACGACGGTCCGGCGAACGCCTGCTACCGCTGACCGCCGCCGCGGCGCGCGGCTCACGGGCCGGCTCGGTCTCCCCAAGCCGACCGCGCAGGAACACGGCCACTCCGATCACGACGCCCGCGAGCGTCCACATCCCCCACCACGCCCCCTGTCCGAGTTGCGTGGCGATCGGGCCGGGGCAGGCGTCGGCGATCCCCCAACCGATGCCGAACACGACGGACCCGACGATGTGCCGGCGCGCGGGCGGCTGCGCATCCCACCCGATCGCCTCGCCGCCGATCAACGCGTGGACTCGGAGCCGGCGCAGCAGCCAGCAGCCGGCGGTTGCAGTGAGCACCGCGGAGGCGAAGAACAGGAACAGATAGGCGTGCTGGAAGAGGAGCGCGCCCCGGATCACCACGGGGCTCGTCATCCCGCTCCAGGAGAGCACCACCCCGAAGACGAGGCCGATGCACAGCCCGGCGAGCCGACGGCTCATGTGAGCGCCCGCGTGACGAAGCTCACCACGATCGCGGTTGCGAAGAACGTCGCCGTCGCGGCGAGGCTGGCGCGTGAGAGCATCGCGTTGCCGCTGAGCCCGTTCCCTGACGTGCAGCCGCCTGCGAGCTTGGCGCCAAAGCCGATCAGCACGCCCGCGACGATCAGAATCGGCGCGACGAGCACGCGCTCGGAGCCGGTGAACGTGCCGGTCAGCCAGCCGTAGCCATGGAAGTCCGGACCGCCGGCGATCAGGGCGAATACGGTGCCGCCGAGCACGATCCCGACCAGCATCCAGCCACGCCAGTCGAACCGCAGGCTGCCCCGCCCGATCCGGCCGATCAGCTCGGAATAGCCGCCGGTGACGCCGAGTCGCCCGTTGAGCAGCAGCCGGCAGGCGACGACGCACAGGCCGAGCGCCGGACCGGCGAGGTACCAGGGAAGTTGAGAATGGAGCATCCCCGGATTGTGGACGCTCACGTCCCCCAATGGCAACTGATTCGGTGAGGTTCTGGAGGCTCATCTCCATCTCACACCCGGTTGGGATCGTCGGGGCTGTGCGCTCCGGAACTCATCGCTCCGCGGACCACATCCCGGTGATCGGGCGCCTGCTGCCCGTGCCGGCCGCGGCAAAGGTCCCGGAGATCATCCTGCTCTTCTGGGTGGTCAAGATCCTCACCACCGCCGGCGGGGAGGCGACCTCGGACTTCCTGAAGCGCTACGGCAACTTCGGCGGCGGCGGCGTGGAGGTCGGCCTGTTCCTGATCGGGCTCGTGCTGCAGTTCACGACGCGTCGCTACCGCGCCGTCGCCTACTGGTTCCTCGCGTATGCGATCGCGATCGCCGGTACCGGTATCTCGGACTTCCTGCACCTCGACGCCCATATCCCGTACGCGGGGACCAGCCTGCTGTGGGCCGTCGTGCTCGCCGCCATCTTCTGGATCTGGCACCGCAGCGAGGGGACGTTGTCGATCCACAGCGTCCACACCCAGCGCCGCGAGGCGTTCTACTGGGCGACCGTGTTCGCCACGTTCGCGCTCGGGACCGCACTCGGCGACTTCACGGCGATCGCGCTCAAGCTGGGCTACCTGCCGTCGGGCATCTTGTTCCTGGTCATCTTCCTGCTGCCTGGCCTGGCCTGGTGGCGATTCGGGCTGAACAGCATCGCCGCGTTCTGGATGTCCTACGTGGTGACGCGGCCACTCGGAGCGTCGTTCGCCGACTGGATCAGCAAGGGGCGCCACACGACCGGCCTCGGTTTCGGCGACGGCCCCACCGCGCTGGTGATCTCGCTGATCGTGCTCGTCCTCGTCGTGTACCTGGCGGTCGCCCGGCTTGACATCCAGGCCAACGAGGACGCGGTCGCCGAGGGCAACACGGCCTGAACCGCGGTCTTCGGTGGCCTGAACCGCGGTCTTCGGGGGTCCCCCGGGATGGTGGGAGTATGTCGGGGTGCTCGAGTGGGAGTCGGAGATCGTGGTCGGCGAGGATCTCGCGCGGCGGCTGATCGCCGCCCGGTTCCCGTCGCTCGACGTCAGCTCGCTCCGGCCGGTCGGGGAGGGCTGGGACAACACCGTGTGGGCGACGGCTGACGGCGTCGCGTTCCGCTTCCCGCGCCGGCAGATCGCCGTGGCCGGCGTCGAGCGAGAGCTGGCGGTGCTGCCCGAGCTCGCCGCGCAGCTGCCGGTCCCGATCCCCGATGCGGCCTTCCTCGGCGCCCCGAGTGCCGACTTCCCCTGGCCGTGGTTCGGGAGCCGCCTGATCATCGGGAAGGAGGTCGCCGCGGCGGGCATTGGCGTCCGAGAGCGCGGCAGGCTCGCCTCCGAGCTCGGCCGGTTCCTGGGCCGGCTGCACGGTCTGCGACCAGGGCTCGCGCCAGAGCTGCCGATCGATCCGATGGGACGCGCCGACATGCGAGCGCGGGTTCCGAGGGCGCGCGAGGCACTCGAGCAGGTCGCCTCGGTGTGGGTCGGTGGCGCGCGGGTGGAGGCGGTGCTCGGCCCAGCCCAGGAGCTGGCACCGGACGGGGAGGGCGTCATCGTCCACGGCGACCTGCACCTGCGGCATGCGCTCGTCTCGGAGAGGGGCGGGCTGGCCGGCGTCATCGATTGGGGCGATGTGTGCCGCGCGCCCCGCTCGGTCGACCTGTCGCTCTACTGGAGCCTGTTCGACTCTGGTGCGCGGATCGCGTTCCGCGAGGCCTACGGTCCGTTGAGCGACGCCACGCTCGCCCGGGCACGCGTGCTCGCGCTCTACTTCGGCGGGACGCTCGTCGCGTACGCGCTCGACGTGGGGATGGACGCGCTCGCTCGCGAGGCTCTCGAGGGCCTGGAGCGGACGCTCGTCGACTGATCCAAGGGGGCAGCCGGCGGCCGGCGTGATGCGTGCGCTACCGCGGCTCAGCCGCCTCCGCTGACCGCGGCTCAGCCGCCTCCGCTGACCGTCCCGCTTCCGCCCGACGAGCCGCCCGACGAGCTCGTCCCGGCGCCGCTGCTTCCACCCGTGCCGCTCGAGCCCGCCGGCGTCGTGTGCGCCGGGGCGGTCTGCGTCGGCGCCGGGGTGGTGGGCGACGGCGTGGGGGTGGTGGGCGATGGCGTGGGGGTGGTGGGGGACGGGGACGTCTGGACCGGCGCCGGCGTGGTGGTGGCCGGGGTGGACGTCGTGTCGACCGGCGTGGCCCCGCTCGTGGTCGGCGTAGTGGGGGCGGTCGTTCCGGTGCCTGCGAGGGGCTGGTTGGTGCGGGCGTGGTGGGCCCCGGGTGTGCGGCGGTGGAGCTTCGCGGCCGCGTGGTGGTGGGTGCGAGCCGGATGGGTCGCGGCGCGCCTGGCACGGTGGCGATGCGCCGGCGTGGTCACCGCACGGCTCGTCGCGGCCGCGGTTCCCGGCCCCGCGGCCGCGGCTTCGTGCCGGTGGTGAGGGGGGACGATCCTCGTGGAGTCGGCTACTGCTCGAACTGGGTCGTTGCGGGGGAGCACGATCAGGCCAAAGGCAATCAGGACGCCCACGAGCGCGACCCACGCGATGACCCCGAGATGCTGCCGCTTGCTCGGGCTGCGGACCACCGGAGAAGCGGACGACCCACGATCGGTGCACCGGCGTCCGCGCCGAGCGTCGCCGATCCTGTCGGCGCGACGGTTGGGACGCAGCACCGGCCCGACATGGGCTCCAATCAGTCGCAGCAGATATGCCTGCCGACCCCGGTCGTATGCGAGGACCGGCGTTCCCAGCCGTAGTGCGCTCTGCGAGACAAACCGCCGCGGACGTTGATTCGTAATCGTGTGGCTCACCGGCAGATTCCTCGACTGGCCCGATCTTGCGTCTCGGCTTCCTCCGAGATGACCAAAGGTAGTCAATAATGGTAGGACTTAGTACTGATGAAGAGATTCGGCTTTTCCACATCTTTGGCGCTCTTTGCGCTTTTTTGTGGCCCGCTCGTCGGGTCGGCGGCCGCCTCGTCCGGGACTTTTCCGCCCACGGTCGACAATCCATTCCCGCCATTCATCGGGACGACGTTGAACGCGACGCTGAATTCAGGGGCTCCCTTGGGGGATCAGCTCACCTGGGGATCGTGCGCGACTCCCATCGCTACCCCCATGGCCGCCACGCGGCGGCAGCTACATCCTCTCCGCCTCAGACAACGGCAACGACGTCTGTGCGATCGAGCTCGATGTAGGCGGCCTCGTGGACGGGATCTCGGATCCGGTTGGTCCTGTCGGTCCGGCGCCCAGCCTGAATGCCGGTGCCGTCGTTCAGGGCCAGACCGTCGCGGTCAACCAGGGCTCTTGGGGCGCCGGGGCGAGCGCGCCGGTCGATGCATGGAACCGCTGCAACTCCAACGGAGCGAAGTGTGCCCGGATCCTCGGCTCCTCGGGAGTACAAGTCACCGGGCCGACATATACGGCGACGCGCGCCGATGTCGGGTCAACGATCGAGGTTGACGAGTCGGCGACTTCGGCTGAAGGGATGGCTTTGACGGTGCCGACGCCGGCGACCGGTCTCGTTTCCGCGCTTGCGCCTGCGAGCGCGAGCCCGCAGGCGGTGAGCGGGACGCCCCAGGTTGGCGACACACTCACCGCATCGCCCGTCGGACTGGTCCAACGATCCGACGACCTACACCTATCAGTGGGACCACTGCTCTAACAACTCGTGCACGCCGATCAGCGGCGCGACGAATTCGACCTACGTCCCGACGGGGGGGCCGACGGGAGACGTGGGCGACACCCTCGTTGTGTTCATCGCCGGTGCGATCGATCCCGGAGCGAGCTATGGGGCCGTCGGGACTCCGGTCGAGTCCTTTCCCACAGGTCAGGTGCTCGGGGTCTCCAGCTCACAGACATCAAACCCGGCGCCCACCACCGTCGTGCCGGTCACGAGCCTGCACACCTCCTCCGGCGCCGTCGGCCGGCTGACCGCGACGATGCGCTGGACCTTCCGCTACGCCCCGAGCTACACGCAGATCGCGGCCCTTTCCGTCGAAGGGCCGGCGCTGGGCGCGACGATCGCGACCCGCTGCGCGGGCAAGGGCTGTCCGTTCGCGATCCACCGCATCAAGGTCCGGGAGCTGAAGCGGTGCCGCGCCAAGCCGGCCGGACATTGCCGGGCGCCGCGCGAGGTGAGCCTGAAGTGGGAGTTCCGTGGCCGCAACCTCGCCGTCGGCAGCCGGGTGACGGTCACGATCAGCCGCCCCCTCGACATCGGCAAGTACTACCGCTTCGTCGTCCGTCGTCGCCGGGCGCCCTCGGTGAACATCAGCTGCGTCGCCCCGGGCTCGATCGTGCCCGGCAGGAACTGCACCGGCCTCTGAGCGGCGTGGGGTGGTGTGCGGCGGTCAGGCGGCGCTGCGGCGGTCCCGCTGGTCGCCGAGGGGTTGCTCGACACGCCGGATCTGGCGGCGCGCCGGAAGACTCCCGGCCGGCGGAGGCGTGGCGGCGCGGATGAGCAGCAGCCCGATCGCGCTGGCCAGCAGACCGACGATCAGACCACCCGCTGCGACGCTGATCAATAGCGGAACCATCTCCTCCTCGTACGCACCGACCCCGCCCCCGGATGCATGGGGCCTTTTTCCAGGTCTTTGATGCCCCGAAGTTACGAGCAATAACCAAAGGTTGACCAAAAGCGACGATCGGGCACACACCTGACCCTCAGGTGGACGCTGAGATACCGAGATCGGGAGATGAACTGGAAGCCCGATGCTGCTCGCTCGTGAAGAAGCCGGTGTCGTGACAGCCGGCCGTGATGTCTCGCCCGTCCGTTCGGTCTCGGATGTACGATTGGGCCGCGCAGCTCCCGGGGGCATGGGTGCGGCGCCACGTCAACCGGGATCGACTGAAGGGGATGGGGTATGTGGCGTAAGGCTCGGTGTGCGGCCGTCGGGAGACAGGCCGCGCGCGTCAGCGGGTTGGCCATGGTGCTGACCGTGGTCGCATCGGCGAACGCCCTTGCGGCCGGGAAGGCGGTCAACATCGCGACGCCATTCGACATCCAGCCGCCAGGCCCGTCGGTCGCGGTGGACTCTGGCGGCAACGCTGTCATCGCGTGGGCGAACGACAAGGACCTCGGCGGTGCGCCTGACCTCGTCCAGTACTGCGTGCTTCCGGCGGGCGGCTCCGCGTGCGCGCATTCCGGCAGCATCGCCGCTGCGGGCTCGGCCGTCCACATCGACGCCGTGCGCGTGCTCGCCGACGGAGGGACGCTGGTTCTGCTCGCTGACGTCTTCGGCGCCTCGGGTCAGGTTCCGACGTCCTATCAGCCCGAGCAGGAGTGGCAGTCCACCGACGATGGCGCCAGCTGGACGCAGCAGGCGGGCGGCTTCTCGGTGAGCACCGGCATCCTGGGCGACGACACCGAGCCCGTCGATGCGGTGATCCTGCCCGGTACCGGCGCGCTCGGCTACGGCTGGGTCACCGCTTCGGGCCCGCCGACGTTCAACGCGTTCCCACTGACCGGCGCGCCCGAGTGCTCGACGAACACGTGTGCTGCCGGCTTCGCAACGCTCGAGCCGAGCAGCAACCCGGATCAGCTCAGCAACGAGCCCGGGCACTTCGCGTCGATCTCGACAGGATCGAACGTCGGAGTGATGGGGGTCTTCGACAGCGTCGAGAGCAACGGCCCGCTCGGATGCGCCGACAGCTTCGGCACCGCGTTCGTCTACGGGTCCGGCGAGCAGAGCCCATCCAACGACTACAACGTCTCGCCCGGCCAGCCCAACACGGCATGGCGTGTCCCGGTGACCCAGGCCGACTGCAACCTGGAGTACTCCGCCGTCGGCGGCGGTCCCAGCGGGTTCGGCGTCCTCGCGGACGACCTGGCCACCAAGGCCGTGGTCTACCACCGCTTCGACGCCGCGACGGACAAGTTCGACACCCCGCTGGCGACTGTCAACGGCACCGCAGGCGAGTTGTCTCCGGCGGTCAACCAGGACGGCTCGGGCGACGTCTATGCGACCTACCTGCTGGGCGGCTCGCTGGGCAAGGTGGAGCTGTCCTACAGCGCAGACGGCGGTAGGACCTGGGCCGGGGCGCCGCTGGACTCCGACACCGGCGGGACGATCAGCGAGATCAACAGCTCGGTCAACGCGACCGGCGAGGGGTGGCTGGCGTGGCTGTCCAATGGGTCGGTTTTCGCCCAGTCGTTCAAGGCCGCTGACGCCATCATCCCCGCGTCGGTCGGCGGCGGCGCCACCACCAACGGGTCGACGGTGACCGTGAACGTGACCTGCGCCTCGTTCCCATGCACGGTCACGGTCACGCTGACAGCGCCAGAGACCGTCGTGATCAAAGGCCACTCCGCCGCCGTGCTCGCCAGGAAGGGGAGGACCAGAACCGTCACCCTGGGCAAGGGTAGATTCACGATCGTCAAGCACGGCACCAAGCAGCTGCGCGTCAAGCTCTCGCGCTCGGGCAAGAGATTCGTGGCCGCCCATTCGGGTCACCTGGAGATCAAGGGGCTCTTCGCCGAGACCGTGCAGAAGCGCACGGCTCACAGCACGCGCACGCTGCGGCTCACGCTGCCGAAGAAGAGAGGGAAATAGTCCGTCAGCGATCGCCGAGGGCCGATGATGAACGTGGGGGACCCGCTGACCTGAGGACGTTCGATGCACGAGAAGCGCCCGTCGCCCAGATCGCTGAGGGCGGCCCTCCCAGGACGACGGCGACGACCATGGTCGGCCAGCGCGAGCTCACGGTGATCAGCAATCTCCCCGCCGGGAACGTCCTCGCCGTGGCCAAGCAGGTAGCTGAGATACCGCGTTGCCTGGTCAGCCGTCGCGCTGCACGCCTGGTTCGTGCTCCACGGCGCTGCCCGCGGCGTCGAGTTGGTCGCCGCGCTTGATCAGGAAGGCGCCGAACGCGGCCGCGAGCGTACCGATGACGGTGATTGCGTACATCTCCATCACGACATCGAGGATCCTCGCCGGCGCCGAGATCGGATCGCTCAGGTTCGAGGAGACTGTGAGCAGCTGAGTCGTCGTCCAGAAAATCGCGCTGCCGAACGACCGGACCTGAGAGTCGGCCTGGCCGTGCTCGAACAGGTACGCAAGAGCGCCGCACACGAGATCGAAAGCGATCGTCGTGAGACCCAGCGCGACGAGCCGATCGCGCAGGCGCCGATGGATCGGCGTGCCCGCGCCGAGCACGCTTCGCACTTCCACCGCAAAGTTGGCCATGACCCGGAGGGCGTACATCGCCGCCTCTTCGCGAACATCCGGCGAGATCCTCCAGCGGCCCGCCAGTACGGACGACATGCCGCCGACTCCGGAAGCTCATCGGTGTCGAGCGTCGGCGACCGTGGTCGCCAGAGCGGCCGCGAGCACCCCGAGAACACACCCGGCGATGACATCGGTCGGATAGTGGACACCCAGGACCAATCTCGAGCTCGCGATGGCGCACTCCGTGGCCACCGCGGACACCAGAATCATCCCGCGGGCGGACCGCGATCTCACCAGGCCCCACGCCGCGATCACCAGCGCGCCAAGCAGTGCCGTGGACTCCATCGCGTGGCCTGAGGGATAACTCCAAGACGTCACATGTTCGAGATGGCGCAGTGGTGGCCGCGGCCGCTTGACGATCACTTTGATGATGTTCTGGGCGATGATTGCGATGAGCACGCTCGTCAGCGCGATCAGGGCGCCTCCGCCCCGGCGAAGAAGCCAGCCACCGCCGACTGCGATCAACAGCAGCAGCCAACTTCGCCCAAACAGTGAGGCGACATGCGCGGTCTCGACCGCTGCGGAGCCGCGCCAGCGAACGACGTCGACCAGCGCGCGGTGGTCCCAGGCGCCCAGGCCCTCAGTCAGCCGGCGCAGCACCAGTCCGGTCGCGACGACCAGCGCGACACTGACGGTTCCAAGCAGAATGCCCCTACCGGCGCGTGTCGTGATATCGCGCAACCGAACGGTTGGATGGTGGATCAGGCCGACGGTGGCGTCAAGCGACGAGCACGGCGTGCATCATCCTACGTCCTCGCGTCAATGCTGGGCCACCTAGGATCGATTGATGGTCGACGATCTCGCGGTGCGGCAGTCGTTCGAGGCGCGGTACGGCGCAGGGCACCGCCGCGCGCTGGTGCTCGGGGGCGGCGGGGTCGTGTTCGTGGCCTGGCTGTCGGCCTATCTCGGTGAGCTTGCCCGCCGCGGCATCGCGTTCAAGGACGCCGACCGCATTGTCGGTACCTCAGCCGGCTCGATCCTCGCCACGATTGTGGCCGCGGATCATCTCGGGCGGGTCCAATGGCTCATCAGGCGGCTGTCGCGGCGCCCGACGCTGATCTCCCGGCTGGCTCCCGCGGCTGACCTGAAGCACAGCCAGGCGCGAGCGCTCGATCTCTTCGAGCGGGCGGGAGATTGTGACCCGGCCACGATCCGAGGGATCGGCGCGGCTGCCCTGGCGGCGGCGACCCCGCCACTCAATCTGCTGCCGGCGGGCGTGCTGCTGCTGGCGCAGGCATGGAGGTGGCCAGGCGAGCGACTGATCGTCAGCGCGGTCGACGCATACAGCGGTGAACGGCTCGCGCTGACCCGTGCCGGGGGTGTTCCGCTCCTGCGAGCGGTTGCGGCGAGCGCGTCGGTGCCGGGGCTGTTCGCTCCCCAGCCCGTGCTCGACCGGTATTGCATGGATGGAGGCGTGTCCGGGACAGGCCTGCACGCAGATCTGGTCGCCGGATGCGAGCGGGCGTTGGTGATCCCGGTCGCGGGGGCCCTGCCGACACCGCGATTGACGATGGGGCCCGACAGCATCGAACGTGAGATCGGCGCCCTTCGCGCCACCGGGAGCATCGTCGACGTACGACACCCGCGCCTCGCGCCGGACGTCGATCTGATGGATGCGACCGAGGTTCCGGCAGCCCTCCTTCTCGGCGCACAGCAGGCAAGCGACGAGGCGGCGGAGATCATCGACTTCTGGCGTGACTGAGCACGCACGAGCGGTCCAGGGGAACTGAACATCGTCCCGAACTGGCAGCCGCCGGGACGTCGAAGAGGCAGCTACCGCTGCCGATGGGTACGGTCTCGTCACGGTGGAGTCCCCTGCGCTGGACCACGTTCAGATCGCGGCGCCGCCGGGCGCCGAGGAGGAGGCGCGTCGGTTCTACGGGACGCTGATCGGTTTGCCGGAGCTGGAGAAGCCTGAGGCGCTCCGGACCCGCGGCGGTGTCTGGTTCGCGCTCGCCGGAGCGCAGTTGCATGTCGGCATCGAGGATGCTTTCGCCCCGGCTCATAAGGCGCACCCCGCGCTGCGGTTCTCCGCATCTGAGTTGCGCGCGCTCGCGACACGACTCGGCCAAGAGGGCGTTCCCATTCGCTGGGACATGGACCTTCCGGAGGTCGAACGCTTCTTTGTCGACGATCCGTGGGGCAACCGACTCGAGCTGCTCGCCCCAACGCCCGCGTCATAGTCTGAGCCGGATGCCTCGTGTCAGTTTCGGAATCGCGACCGCCCCGCAGCAGGTCACCTACGCCGACATCGTGCGCGTGTGGCGTGAGGCCGACACGGTCTCGGAGATCGAGCATGCTTGGCTGTTTGATCATCTCATGCCGATCGCGTCAGACCCTGGGTGTGGCCAGCATGGCGACGACCGTCCCCAAGATGACGGACCCCAGAATGACGCGTTTCAACGCGAACCTCCTCCGGTCGAACCACTCTCCTCGAATGCTTCGGACGCCATCATCCATGAGTCGGCGGGCCGAGTGTGGCTTCTGTGCGCACCGCCGCGTGAACGCGGCGTGACCGGCGGCGCGACGGCGAGCATTGGACAGCCGTAGAGTCAACTTCACGTCGGCCGCCCAGCCGCCGAGCAGTATCCAGCGACCAGCGAGGAGCGCCGTGGCCGACGAGGACACACCTGAAGTGACGCGAGAGGGCCTGTTCGAGGATCTATTCGGTAAGGCGAAGGAGAAGACGGGCGAACTGCTCGGCAACGAGGCCATGGCGGCCGAGGGCCGGCACCTGCAGGCGGTCGCCGAGGCGGAGGGTGAGACGGAGGTGGCGGCTCCCGAGGCTCGTCGTCCCGCCGCCGCCCGACCGCCGGAGAAGCCAGATGCGGGCGAAGCCGCCGAGGTGCCGCGCCCGGGTTCGTCGCGCCCCGGCCCCCGCGAGTAGCCGACCCACCACGCCCAGCGCTGGATCGAGGTCTGCGTCGCGCGACAAGGACGCCGGCGTGCCTCGGCAGCGACCTCAGACGCGCGGAACGCGCGCGTCGTGGGGGGTCATGGGTGCGCGACTCGCCGCCATCACGACAGGGCCAGGGTCAGCCAGTGCTCGGCCTCGTGGTAGAGGAGGGGATTGTTGTGGGGCGTGTAGTAGGCGAGTGCGGCGACGGATTGCCAGATAACCCAGCCGCGAGCTCGCTCCCAGGTCGCCTCGTCCGCCGGAAGCGCATCTTTGAAGGCATCGCGCGCCTCAGGGGAGTGCAGCTTCCAGGCGACCATGAGGTCGCAGGCAGGGTCGCCGCGTCCCATCGCACCCCAGTCGATCACGCCGGTGATGCGGCGATCGCGCACGAGCCAGTTGCGGGCATCAAGGTCTCCGTGATGCCACACCGGTGGGCCACGCCACGCGGGCGCCGCAAGCGCGCGCTCCCATTCAGCTGAGACCGTCGGGTCACCGTCGAATCGTGCTCGCCAATACCGAAAGCTGTCGTCGAGGTGTGCCAGGGGCACGCCGCGACCGTCGGGAGCACCGGCAGCGTTGACACGTTGGAGCGCCGCGATGAAATGCGCCAGGTCGCGTGCCGCCTGGATCGCGTCGATCGCTTCAACAGGGAGCGTCTCGCCGTCGACCCAGCTCACCACGTCCCAGAACCACGGATACTCAGCCGTCGGCCGGCCCTGAGCGACCGGGACCGGGATCTCGACTGGGAGCTGGTCGACAAGCCTGGGGAGCCATTCGATCTCCTTGCCACCCGGCTCTGTCCGTCCATCGACGCGCGCCAACCGCACAGACAGGTGGTTGCCGAGGCGGAAGATCGAATTGACTGTGCCATCGGGGTGAACGCGCGAGATCGGTAGATCACGCCAATGAGGGAATTGATCGGTGATCAGACGCCTAACCAGCGAGTCCACGACATCAAGCTCGTCTGCGTGCATACGCTGGCCCGTCATCCTCGCGGACGGTATCGCTCGCTCTGCCCAGCGCGCGTCCGATAAGGCTCCCGATCCCGCCCATCGGCCCGAATCGGCGCTGGAGCTCGGCCGGAATGCGCAGCGGCGTCAGCCGCCGGGTTCGGACGCCCGGCCGATGTAGAGACCGCGGCCCATCAGCCCGTCGGGGTCGTGGAACACTTCGAGACCGGCTGACTCGATCGCACCGCGCAGCTGCTCGGCGGTGAACATCGCGATGTCCATGTGCACCGGCTCGACGACGGACACCGCGGCGGCGTCGCTGATGTAGTGATGCATGGTGAGCTTCATCACCTGCCCGTCATTCTCGGAGTAGGAGACGCGAACCACGTGCGTTTCGCCCTCATCGCCCTGCTCGACACTCAGGTGCCCGGGGCGAAACTCGCTGGGATCGATGAACGGCTCGATCACGACCAGCCCGCCCGGGCGGACGTGCCGGGCCATCGCGCGGACGGCGGCCCGCAGGCGCTCCTCGCTGATCACATGGCCGATGGCCGAGAACAGGCACGTCACCGCGTCGTATTCGCGTCCCAGATCAAAGCTCGTCATGTCCGCCTGATGAAAGACCAGATCAGGACAGCGCCGGCGAGCGATAGCCAGCTGAGAGGGCGAGAGGTCGGCGCCCTCGATGCGGTAGTGCTGCTTCAGGTACTGAGCGTGGAGGCCCGTGCCGCAGGCCATGTCGAGAACCTCGCACACCGGGCGCCGCGCGTGATGCTCAAGCACCGACCGAAGCCGCGAGGCCTCCGCCGCGTAGTCCTTCATCGCCAGATAGATGGCGTCGTAGTAGGCGCTGGCGGCCTCGTAGCCGATCAGCGCGTTCCCCGGGTCCCGTTCGCTCATCTCAGGCAGCCTCTCACAGCACTCGCAAGGTTGAGACGCTCGTCCCTCGATCCAATCCCACAGCCGGCGAGGCGAGGTCGCGCCTGTGGGTCGTCCCGCCGGCAGAGAGGGTGGCCTAGCGTTGCCAGAGTCCGTGTTCCACACCGCCCTGGATCACGATCGCAAACGTGCCCCGGCCGCCTTGACGGGTTGGCGGATAGGCAATCGTCGCGCCGGATGCCTCGGCTTCGTGCACTGCGTGTTGAATGTCTTCGACCGCGAAATACGTCCGCGTGATCGGCTGCTCATGCTCCGCCAGCGGGCTCCTGATGCCGACCAGGGATCCGTCCGCTTGGGTCGCAACCCGGGCCAGCCCGAGGTCCGGCTCCGGGCCGCCGAAGGAGAAGCCGTGCAGTCGCTCGTAGAGCGTCGCCAGGAGGTCGACGTCGTTGCTCACGATCTCCAGGTAGTGAACGGTCACGATGGAACTCCTCTCTGTCGCTGCGTCTCCCGAACGGGGACCTCGAACCCGATCAACCAGTGCACACCAAAACGATCGATCACCTGGCCATCCCAGGCCTCCCACGGCTGCTGCTGCAGATCGTCCACGACCGTCCCGCCGTCAAGACGCGCGAACCACTCGCGCCACATCGCAGGTTCCCGTGTGCCCAGCAGCGGAAGTGCGGTCCCCGGGAACGCCATGCAGACCGTCGCAGCCGACACCACGGACAGTGTAGGCCCGAGGCTGCCAAGCCTCCGGCGTGCCCGTTCGGAACTAGCAACGCGCACGCCGATCGGTGATAGTTCGGGCAGGGACAACATCAAGTGAGGTCGCTGTGGGCTCGGACTGGTTGGTCATCGTCAAAGGAGGAGGGTGATGTCGCCGATCACACGCGGATTTCACGGCCGGCGCCATGGGGCGGATCCTGGTCGCCTTCCCCCTGGGCAGTACCTCACGCTCGACTTCCCGGTGCTCTCGGCAGGGCCTACTCCGCACACTCCGACGGACGACTGGAGCTTCTCGGTCGAGGGTGCGGTCGAGAACCCGATGTCCTGGAACTGGGAGCAGTTTCTCGCTCTGCCCACCGAAGCGATCACGGTCGACATCCACTGCGTGACCAAGTGGACGAAGCTCGACACGAAATGGCGCGGTGTGCCGGTGCAGTCGTTGCTCGACCAGACCGTTGTCTCGGCGCGCTACCTGACTGCCTGGTCTGATGGCGGCTATACGACGAATCTGGCCGTCGAGGACGTCGCCGACGGCAAGGCGTGGATCGCCTACGAGTACGACGGAGAGGCGCTCGAACCCGAGCACGGCGGTCCGGCTCGGCTGCTGGTTCCGGCCCTCTATTTCTGGAAGAGCGCCAAGTGGGTGCGCGGGCTGCGCCTGACGACTGAGGATGAGCCCGGCTTCTGGGAGGGCTACGGCTACAACAACCACGGGGATCCGTGGCGGGAACAGCGATACCAGGGCGACTGAGCTGGCAGCCGGCCACGGTCCGCGCGCTGATCACCGAGACGCCGCGAGCCCGCAGCATCGTTCTCGATCCGCCGGACTGGCCGGGCTATCTGGCCGGTCAGCACGTCGATCTGCGCCTGACCGCCGAGGACGGCTACCAAGCGGAGCGCAGCTATTCGATTGCGTCGGCGCCCGAGGACCCCGAGCTGGTGCTGACCGTCGCGCGCGTCGACGATGGCGAGGTGTCGCCCTACCTGGTCGATGAGCTCGCTCCCGGGGACGAGCTCGAAGTCCGCGGTCCAATCGGTGGCTACTTCGCCTGGGAGGACCGGATGACCGGGCCCGTGCTGCTGATCGGCGGCGGGTCAGGCGTGGTGCCGCTGCGCTCGATGCTCCGTCACCACGCGGCCAGCCGCAGCACAGTCGAGACTCGCCTGCTCTACTCGGTTCGATCCCCGGAGGACGTCATCTACCGCGAGGAGCTCTCCGAGCTTTGCCGACAGGATGGAATCGATGTGCGACTCGCGTTCACCCGCGCTTGGCCGCCAGGGTGGGATGGACTACACGGGCGGATCGATGCGGACGTACTCAGGACGCATGGCTGGGCATCGGACGCGAACGCGGTGAGCTACGTCTGCGGCCCGAACGGGTTCGTCGAATTCGTGGCGCAGTCCCTGGTGGCGCTCGGCCAACCGCCGGCGCGGATCAAGACCGAAAGGTTCGGCTGAGAAAGATGAATCCATTGGATGGCAACGTGGTCGCGGGCGCGCTGACCGCGTACTACGGGGCGGAGATGACGACCGCCGCCGGAATGTGTCGCCATTGCGGGCACTCGAGCTCCGTTGCCGAGCTCCGGGTCTACGCAGGCGGGCCCGGGAGTGTGGCGCGCTGTCCGGCCTGCGACGGCGTCGTGCTCGTGGTGACCGAGATCCGGGAGCAGATCGACGTCCACGCCGACGGCTTCGCGTTCGGCAGCGGCGCATAGCGCCGAATGCGCCGCCGCGCGGGCGGCGGAGGTGCGATGGCGGGCGCCGGCTGAGACCGTCGAGCTCGCGCCTGCCTCAGGATGTGGCGTCGTCGGTCGGCACGTAGGGCGGTGCCACACCCCATCCCCACCGGGGGACCGGCGCACGCGGCACCGTTCGCGCTCCCGGCTGGGAATTGTGCACCGCCAGGCGCGTGCCCCATTCCGCGTAGCCCATGACCGCCGCACGAAACTCGGGATCGTCCGGCAGTCCGACGTCATCCGCGGCGCGGCTGAGCAACGTCACGAACTGAAGCCGTTGCTCGCCGGTGATCGCAAGATTGTGGTGGCGGGCCAGCATGCGCTCATACCCGCCGCGGCGCTCCGTGTAGACGGCCGGGCCGCCCATCACCTCCACCCACCAGTCGGTCACGTGCTCACGATGCTCCTCGCTGACCTGGCCGCCGAACATCGCGGCGATCTCAGGCGCCTCGGCCTCGACCAGGTCGTAGAACCGGTTCAGCCACCGGGCGAAGGCGCCGCGTCCGCCGCCCCAGTCGTAGATCGTCGAGACAGGGTCGCCCATCGCCCGCACGCTATCCAAAGCACGCCGAGTCGAGCTGCGCGGCTGCTGCTCCAAGCCCGGGCCGTGATTTGGGTGGACCGAGGGTGAGGTCGGGCCGCCCCGGGTCGGCCATCTCGTCAGAAACGGGTCGAGGCTCTCCTGCCGCCGCCCACGAGGCTGAGGCTGGAGCGCGAAGAACGCGCGCGTCAGCAGCAGGTTGAGCCCGCTGAACGGCAACATCTCGGCGCTCGGGGGGCCCATAAAATCGCTGGTGTGTCCGACGCGCCGACCGCGAATCTCGCTGCGCACCTCGGTGTCGGCTTCCCAGCTTGGGGACGAAGACTCCCTCCGGCAACCGAACCGAAATCACGGCGCTCCTCCGCAAGGACCTGCCGGCGGGACGCTACCGACTGCGCAAACCGCTCACAGTGGATGCCGATCCTCATCCCGGTTACGAGTGGTTGGCAACCGCTGGGATTCCCCCCATCGAGACAATTGCCGAATTCGTCGTGACGTCAGACCACGACTAGCCCCACGCCGAGAGGCAGTCGAGCCTCGCTGTCGGGAGGGCTCCGGGTTGACCACGGACCTCTCGAAGACGACGCTGTTCAGGGCGCGCCGGGCGGTACCGCTGCGGTGGGGATGGCCGTGTCGATGAGGACCGTTGCGATGGCGGCGGCGGTGGAGAAGGTCGAGGTGTTGAGGACGCGGCTGCGGGCGGCGGCGCCGTCCAGCAGCAGCGCCAGTTGCTCGCCGAGCTGTTCGGGGTTGGTGGCGCCGGCCTCGCGGGCGGTTTCGGTGAGTCGCGCGGCGAGGGCCTGCTTGTAGCCGCGGGCGTACATGCGTGCGGGGTGGTCCGGGTCGTTGATCTCGACGGCCGCCGCGATGAATGGGCACAGCGGCGAGTCAACGTCGAACGCGGCGCGGAGGCGTTCGCGCGGGGTGAGATCGGTGCGGTCGAACACCTCGGGCAGGATCTCGGGATCGAATCGCCGCAGGTTCTCGGTGACCAGCTCGTCTTTGCCGCCGGTGAAGTGTTGATAGAGCGTGCGCTTGGACACCTCGGCCACTGCGCAGAGCTCGTTCACGCCGGTGCAGTTGATGCCCTGATCGCGGAACAACTGTCGCGATGCGCTGAGGATGCGCTCTCGCGCGCCCCTGCCGCGGCGCAGGCCTCGCGGCCCTTTTTCCACGCGCGGCCCGTTTTTCAACTGCGTCATAGGTCAAGCTTAGCTCGGCCGGTACTGGTCGGTGTGCATAGTGCTCACCGGCTGCTACGTTAAGCACCCAAGTCGGTGTGCTTAGCATCGAACCGATCAAGCGACTGGAGTGCTCGTGGGAAAGCTCGATGGAAAGACCGCCGTGATCACCGGCGGCGCAACCGGCATTGGCCTCGCCGCAGCAGAGCGCTTCGTTGAGGAGGGCGCCTTCGTCTTCGTCTTCGGCCGCCGACAGGAGGCGCTCGACGCGGCGGTGGCTGACCTCGGGCCCAACGCCCGCGGGGTACGGGGCTCGGTGTCTGATCTGGACGACCTCGACCGGCTGTATGCGGCGGTGAAAGACGAGCGCGGAACCCTTGACATCGTCTTTGCCAATGCCGGGGCGGGGAGTCAGCTTCCGCTCGGTGAGATCACCCTCGAGCACGTCGACGAGGTCTTCGACACCAACGTGAAGGGGACGATCTTCACGGTCCAGAAGGCTCTGCCACTGATGGGCGAGGGCGCCTCGATCATCCTGACCGGATCAAGCGCCGGCACCACGGGCGCCCCGGCATTCACTGCCTACGCCGCGAGCAAGGCAGCAGTGCGCAACCTTTCAAAGACCTGGGCGGAGGACCTGAAGGGCACCGGGATCCGGGTCAACGTGCTGTCGCCCGGGGCGACGGCGACGGAGCTCGCGAAGGAAGCGTTGGGCGAGGCAGGCCAGAAGGCCTTTGCCTCGATGACCCCGCTGCAGCGCATGGCCGAGCCGTCGGAGATCGCGGCGGCAGCTGCCTTCCTCGCATCACCGGACAGCAGCTACATGACCGCCAGCGAGGTCGCCGTCGACGGCGGCCTGGCGCAACTCTGACGCGCCACGAAAAGGAGAATCGATGAACTACTCAATCATCGGCTTCGGAAGCATCGGCCAATCCCTGGCCAAGGCATTCGCCCGAAGCCGCATCGACGTTTCCGTTGCGACCACGCGCGACCCGCAGAGCTTCGCACCCGATGCGGCCGCGATCGGACCCGAGATCATCCCCACGACACTCGCGGAAGCAGTCGAGGCGGACGTCGTCTTCCTGGCCATCCGCTTTGAGTCCCATGGGACTGTCGCGAGGACGCTGGCGAGCTGGGAGGGAAAGACGATCATCGATGTGACCAATGCCTACGGCGTGTCCCCTGAGGACCTTGGAGGCCAGCCTTCCTCCAAGATCATCGAGCGGGCCTTCACCGGTGCAACAGTGGTCAAGGGCTTCAACCACCTCGTCGCCGGCGTCCTTGGCCAAGACCCGATGGTGAACGGTGGTCGCAGAGTCGTGTTCCTCTCGAGTGACGACGACGGCGCCGCTGCGAAGATCGGCGCGCTTGCGGAAAATCTCGGCTTCTCGCCGGTCCAGCTTGGCGGGCTTTCGGAAGGTGGACTGCTCGTCCAGGCGCGCGGAAATACCTGGGGTCGGCTGATCTTCAAGGACTTGGTGAAGTTCGACTGAGCCGGCGCCACCACTCGGCGGTCCGCCCCGCGGGAACGTGTGCCGGGGCTATCTACCGGTCGAGCGGTGTGCGGTGCCGCGCTGAAAGCCGGAGCGCGACTGGCCCGACGGAGACCCGCCGCGTACTCCGCCGCGGATCGGCGACGGCGTCCGGCGTAGCAGCAGGCGCAATGCCGGATCGTCGCGGCCGACTTCGGTGCGCGGCGTCAGTTCGGCCGGGTTGACCGTCAGAAACACCGGGCCGCGCTTTGACTCCATGACCGCGACGACGACCTTGGATCTGCTTGGCGTGTCGAACACGATTCCGTCAAGCGCCGTGCCGGCGCCGGAAACTGTCACGAGGTCGTTGGGTTGAACCATCACCCGAGCTTACGCGGTCAGACCGGCGCACCTCACTCGTGAAGGCAGCCGCCCCACTCAGGCGCCAGCGATCGTCGCGCAACTCCGCAGGGACCACACAGCCGGGGTACGCCCCACCGAGGGACGATCTCCGCCAACAACCCCACCGGCGGCCGGGGATCATTGCGCCGAATGCTGGCGAGGCCGGTGTGCGCGACCAAGCGCGCACCCTCCGCACCAGCCGGGAGCGGCGCGTGCCAGACGAGGCCTCTGAGGATCGACCACATCCCACCCCGGGTCCGCTCGCCTTTGCGCTCGGCGGACGCCCGCCTTCGCGATCGGGGCGCTCGCAACCAGGGTGGGCGATTCTCAGACCGTCACGTCTGAAGATCGACCAATCCCAGAGTCGCAGTGCTCGCTCTCCAGGCGTCCTGCATGACGCGGGGCCTGGCGATCCATCTGCTCGGCGACGCGACCGAGGCCGAGATCATGAAAGCGACCAGCGTCGCAGCGCATCCGTCCTGACGTCATTGGACCGGACTCCGGGAATCGTGAGCGGGAGTGCTGGCCGATCAGCGGTGGGCGGTGGCCGGGCCCGTCACGGCATGAGGTGCTTGGAGGCGATGTTCCACGCGGTGGTGCTTGTGTTGACATGGGCGTGTGGATGGGCGCCGGTGAGTGTCACCAGCCGCCGCACCGTTCGGGGGCCGCCGGGCAGCAGCTCGTAGGTGGTGTAGCGCTCTCTCACGAATACCCCGCCTCTCAGCTGGATGACGAGCCCGAGTGGGGTGTAGGTGTGCGGCGCGATGTAGTAGTCGTTACGGGTGTTGGGAAGTTGCCCGGGTCCGCGTCCTGAGACCTCGATCGCCGGGTGCCCGTCGAACTTGGTTCGGCGGACGGTGGCATGGGCTGAGTGCAGGATTGTGAGCGCCGCGGTCCGCAGATTGAACGGGGGACGGTTCTGCAAGGCCGTGAACGGGACCACCTCGAGGGTGTGCCCGGAAGCGATGAACGTATCGCGCTTGGCCCGCAGTGCGCGCAGCTGCGCTGCGGTGATCGTGGCGGGGCGCACCGTGTACCAGTGGGTCGTCAGCCGGTAGCGGTCGTCCTTGAGCCGGCGAACCGTATACGGGGGTGGGCCTTCGCCCGCGTAGATCTCGTTACGGCGAGGGTCGAACATCTGGGTTCGCCCGTTGACCGTCGCGGTTTCAGACACGTGACCGTCCTGCGAATAGATGTAGCGCTGGTTGTAAGGCGGCGTGGTTTGCTCCCACAGCTCGTTATGGGAACGACTGCTGATCCTGCGCGCATTGCCCTGCGTGATCGTGTAGACGGAGTGCAGTACGGCGCCTGGAGCGATCGCGAGACGGGCCGCCGCGCCGCGGAGAACCATGCGGGCCTCCCGGGCGCTCACCACGCGGGAGCCCGAGCCGGGCGTGGCGATCATCACGACAGCCACGACCGCTGCCGCGGTAGCGACGACGGTCGCAATCGCCAGCGACGCCACTCGCGGACGGAACGCCGGGCGCCTCCAGCCGCCGTGGTCATTCTCGTGTCTGGTGTACGCCTGAGCGAGCAGCTCACCGAGCTCGTCGAGGATGGGGAGATCGTCAAGCGTCTGTTCAGACATGAGGTTCCTCCATGACATGGGCTAGCGCAGGGGTCTGGCGAAGAGAACGAAGCGCCCGGCTGACCCGGGCACGGGCGGTCTGCTCGGTGATCCCGAAACCCGCCGCGATCTCGCGATAGGACTTCTCCTCGATCACTCGCAGCTGGACAACCTCACGATCCTGTGCGGTCAATCCGGCCAAGGCCCCCGCCACTGCCTCTCGCAGCTGCCGGCTGGCAGCGAGCTCCTCGATGCGGTCGTACTCCTCATCGGTCAACGGGCGTCGATCGACGCCCAGCCGGGCGAGGGCGCGCTGCTCGGCATAGCCGCGGCGGTAGAAGTCAGTCAGCCGCCGACGCGCGATCCCATACAACCACGCGCGCGCCGCCTCGTCGTCCGCACCACGAAACTGACGGCGATCCGCAAACGCCACGGCAAAGGTCTCGGCCAGCAGATCGACCGCAACCTCCGGCTCGAACGTCCGCCGCGAGAAGAACGCCAACAACATCGCGGCGTTGCGCTCGTACAGGCGGGTCAGATCGGCGGAATCAAGACGCATCAGAGTCAGACGCTGGCTTCATCACCCACTTAGGCGCACAGCGCCAGATTCTGTGACCACCACCGCCTCGACCCCACGCTCTATCTGCAACGACGGCCGACCAAACGACCCCGGTCAGTGACCAGACAACCGCTTTCCGTCCCGTGCTGCCCTCGTGCGTCCGAGATGGTCGATTCTCCGACGAGGGCGTCTGAGGATCGACCACATCCTCACCTCGAGGCACTCGTTCGTGGGCTCTGGACCCTGCCTCCCAGCCGACGGCGGCAAGGTCGTGGCATGGGCCGAGCCCGCCGGATGAGTGACGCTCAAGGACACGGTCCGGGACGCCGGAGCGCTCCAACTTCAGTCCCGAGCCCGGGCGCTTCGCCCACGCCGGCGCGCCCGGCAGCCGCCGAAGCGACCGCCGGGCGCGGCCCGGCATACGGGTCGTCAGTCGCGCCGGATCAGTGCACCGGAGCGGGAGGGCCGGGGACGGCGCCCGTCACCACGGCGTTGTTCACGACGTACGCGTAGCCCATCGCGAAGTCGTTGTTGTTGATCGCATTGGTGGCGCCGGTGTTGTTGACGCACTCGCCGATCTTCCAGGTGCCGACGCCGGGCACGCCCGTCGCGTTGGCCGGATAGGAGATGCGCGTGTCTGCGACCGTGACGATCGAGAACGCTCCGCTGACCTTGGTGTTGAGCAGCGAGACGGTCGGCGTCCCAGTTGTCGGCTCCTTGCAGATCGAGACCTCGGCGGTCGTCGATGTCGCCGCCGGGGTTGCCATCGCCGCTTCGCTGGAGGCGACGATCGACTGCGTGGCCGTGGTCGTCAGCGTCGTCGTTGGCCCCGCGAACACGAATCCGGACGTGACCGGGATCGTGGCGATGCCCCCGGTCCAGTCGCCGATCGCAACAAAGCCGTTTGCGGCGCTCGTCGCGTTGGTCGCGTTGGTCGCATTCGTGGCGTTGGTCGCGTTGGCCGCCGTGGTGGCGCTGGTCGCCGAGCCGGCGGTGCTCGCGTGCAACGCGCTCGGAACGGTCAACCCTTTCTTGAGCTTGCTGGCGCTGATCGCGCCCTTGGCGATCTTGCCGTTCGAGACCGCGCCCTTGGCGATCTTGGCGTTCGTGACCGCACCGCGCTGCAGCTGCCTGGTGCCGATGCTGTTCTTGGCCAGCGTCACGCCGGCGTAGGCCGAGCCGCCCATTGCCACGACGAGCGCCACGATCGATACGGTCAGCGCCGCACCCGATGTGGGAAGCCGCAGTCGGCGCCTCCGAGTCGCGTCATTGGCGGGCGTCGTTGTTGCGCTGCCGCGCCGTCTCGTGGTCAGTTGTCGCATGGACAACCTCCTCTGTGTGTTGGTCCCGGCGAGGTGCGGCGGCAACGCCGTCCAGGCGCGCGGTCACACGCCGCGACCCGACGCCGTCGCGGCGTGCGAGATCGCCGACCCGCGGTCCGGATCGCTCCGGACGTGTGTCAACCGATCCCGTGCCGACGACGATGTGCCGCCGCTTCGTGCCACAGCTCCCGGTCCGGAGCCCCCGAGGCACATCTGCCCTTAACTTCCACCTTCAGTTTGTGAACGTATAGAGCGCCGAATCGCTTGTCAAATACATCGGGCGTTCGCGTCGATCCGTCGCGCCTGCCCACCCGCTCGCGCGCCTTTTGCCAGATCGGCGGGAAGCGCCTTTGCCTGCGCCGCTGGAGCCTCGGGGTCCCGCTTCGAGTTGACGCGAACGCCGGGCCGTTGGGTTGGCAAGGTCGCCGTCCTCGGGAGCCGTTGCGAACATCGCCTTGAGCGGCGCGAGGTACCCGCGCGGCGTTGCGCAACAGGGCGCGTCTACGGGAGTACGTACGCGACCGTGTCGGGACGGACCGGCAGCATCTCGCCGTCCTCCTGCGTCACCGAGAACCAGTCCTGCACGATGACCTGCTTGCCGTCCGTGAACTGCAAATTCAAGTTCTCTCCGCCCCGGGCGGCTGTCGAGATGCGCTGCACCAGCGTGGATGGGTCCCCGCGGACCTTGAGGGTGTGTCCTCCTGCAAAGACGATCGTGGCCATATCCAAGACCATATGGCCTGCGGCGAGCGGGACGCGTGACGGCGGGTCGGGCCATCTCACCTGGACGGATGACCCGCTGCGTGGTCCGTCCGCTTAAGGCGACGCCGACGACGTCGATATCAGGTGTAGGGCTTGTTCTCCACCCATTGCAAGCCCTCCATCGAGGGAAATGAGGGGCCTGCCGAGGGAACCAAAGCCGCAGGCCCCTCAACCTCGGATGCGAGTGACCCGATCCGGCATCCTCCCGTGAGTCGTGGGTGCACTCCCGGCGCACGGGGTAGCGGGCTTCCAACCGATAGAGGGAGGACCGATGCTGAAGCGGATCTTCGAGTTCTTGACGCTGAGGTGGCTGTGGGACCGCCGCAAGACCCGTCAGCGGCGACGACGTTGAAGTCGACGAGTTGGTGAGGTTTACGCAAGTTTCTCTCGCCAGACGCGTTTCAGGATTCAGAGCCACCGGTGGGGGACCGGTGCGCCGGTCGGCCCTCTGCGAAATGATGCGCGGCGGTCGGCCGGCCACCTCAAAGCCGATTGGCAGCAAGCAGAGTCGGGATGCTTCCACTTGAGGCAGGACGCCTCATCGGCCCCGTCCAAAGCGCCCCCACCGGACGGGGCACACGAGCGCTGCTATCCGGGATGAGGACCGCCGGGAGGTTGTTCCGCGGGTTAGGTAGCACTCGGAGGTGGGCGGCGCTGACCACCTCGCCGCCCGTCGCCAACCTGTGGCCCAGGCGGCAGTTCAGATCTTGACTCCCCAGAGCCCGCCAGCGGACTTGAACCCCCAACCCTTGATTACACATCGCTCATTTGCAGGAAAAAGCCGTAGACACAGGCGGTTGATTCCAGTTAGCGCAGGTTGGACGAGTCAGAATTGCCGAGTTCGGGACATGGTTCGGGACACGTGCCCGGTTTCCGGTCGACTACTCGGGGCATCGACGGAGCGCGATCGCTTCGACCTCGACGAGCTGCTCGGGCCAGCCCAGGGCCGTGACGCCGAGCAACGTGCTGGGCGGCCCGTCGGCTCCGAACAGCAGCTCGTACTCGGTCCATGCCGCCAAGAGGTCCTCGCGTGCGCTCGAGGCGACGAACACCGAAGTCTTGACGACGTCGTCGATCGCGCAGCCGGCCTCCTGGAGCGTCGTGGTCAGGTTCTCGAGGGCCTGCCGCATCTGACGGCGGACATTGCGCTGCCCGACGACGCGTCCTGCGGTGTCGAGCGGACATGCGCCCGCGGTGAGCACGAGTGCGTCGCCAGCGGCGATCGCCGCGTAGTGGTACGGGACCCCACGGAAGAGCTTGGCGCTTGGGATCAGCTCTCTATCCATGGCTCGTCTCGCGCCGCGGCATCCATGCGGACGAGCATGGCGCACACGCCGGACCTTTCAATGCACCCTGAACGTCGAGTTTCGAGGCGCCGCCATCGCGAGCCGGCTGCAGGCCGAGGATCGGGTTCGCGGCATGGGACTCGTCCTCTCCGACGAACGCCTGAGGCGAAAGCGATCGTCCGGGGCGACCAGCTCAGAGACCGCGCTTCTCGCATATTGGAGGGCGACGCGAAGTGGGGCTCCAATCGTTCTTGCGTAGTAGGCAAGCTTCCCCGAAGGCGCTTGCCCCAAGGTCCGGTCGGACTATCAAGCTGGAGAGCAGGAGCGCCACGCCTGAGCGCCGATCTCAGCGGCGCTACCAGGGAATGGTTTCGCCGTCCTGGTCGGTGAACGTTCCTGTCGGACCGCCCTCCTGCAGCGCAAGGCGAATCGCGTCCTTGCCGCCTTCCTCCACGGGGAGCACCCCTCTGTGGTTGTTGAGGTCGGTGGCGACGAATCCGGGTGAGATCGCGTTGACCCGAATTCCCTCGGGCTCGAGGGCGATCGCGAGGCCGACGGTGATCGCGTTCATCGCGGTTTTCGAGGCTGAGTAGGCGCCGAACATCGCGCGGTACCGATTCCCGGGTTGGGAGGCAGCGTCGAGCGAGCCGACTCCGCTTGAGACCATGACGACCCGGGGAGATGACGCCTCGCGCAGCAGGGGAAGCGCTGCTTGGGTGACGGCGAGCGCGCCGAACACGTTCGTGTCGAAGATCTCGCGTAGCTCGTTGAGCGAGACCTTGCTGAGCTGACCTGACTGGGCCTTCTCCTCGAAGGTGTTGCCCGGCATCTCCTCCCACGGTCTCGCGTGGGAGATGCCCGCGTTGTTGATGAGAACGTCGAGTCGTCCGAATTCCTTGTGGACCCGGGCGGCGGCGGCGGTGATCGAGGCCTGGTCGGTGACGTCGAGCTGAATCGCGTGCGCGTCGCCGTCGATGCCTTGTGCGGCCATCTCGCCGTTCGCGAGGTCGCGCGAGCCGACCAGGACGGTGAGGCCGTGCCTCGCGAGATTCTTGGCGATCGTGAGTCCGATTCCCTTGTTGGCCCCCGTGATCAGCGCAATCTGGTTGTCATTCATTGTTGGTTCCTCCGCGCGGCGAGATGGGATGAGCCCGCAGCGGCGCGATGTAGATTGAGCGAGGGCGGACCATGCTCGCACTATAACCGGAACGTTGTTCCACCTATGATTCGATGCCTGATCTGCCGAAGAAGCGCGCCGACGCGCAACGCAACACCGAAGCCCTCCTCCAGGCCGCGATGACGGTGTTCGCACGCGATGGAGTCGATGCGGGAGTCCGGCAGATCGCCGAGGAGGCCGGCGTCGGGATCGGCACGGTGTACCGCCACTTCCCGCAGCGCTCCGACCTGATCATCGCCGTATTCCGTCGGGAAGTAGACGCCTGCGCGGAGGCGGCGGCCGCACTCACCGCCGAGTACCCCCCGGGCGAGGCGCTCGCTCACTGGATGCAACGCTTCGTCGACTTCATCTCGGCCAAGCGCGGGCTTGCCGCGGCGCTGCATTCTGGCCACGCGGCGTACGAGCCCCTGCCCGACTATTTCAACGACCGGTTGCGACCTGTGATGCGCATGCTGCTGAGCGCCGCGGAGGCGGCCGGCGAGGTACGCGTTGGAGTAGACCCCGACGATCTGCTCACCGCGGTCGCAAGCCTGTGCGGGCCAAGGCCGGGCACCGACCCTGCACACCCACAGCGGATGGTCGCGCTACTGGTTGACGGCCTCCGCTCGGGAACAACGCGGGCCGCCGGTACACCAGCCGCCTGAGCGCCACCGGCCACAGCCGGCGAGCGGGCTCAGAGTCAGCCCGCCAGCCCGAAGGCTGACCGAAATAAGAGGCGGACGACATCCCCGGCCCACACAGAATCTCACTGAGAAGCGTTCTCGTGCGCGATCCCGCAGCGACGCGTCCCGCCCTCTCCTCGAATTGCTGTGAGGTCCACGCAACTCCTGTAGCGTCGCTCCAGCGGCGTCCCAGCGCGCCGACCACGACGAGCGGGAGGATGTAGATGAGTGTTGGCCGTCGTTTCCCGGCGGTGGCGATGGTGGCCGCCGCCGCGCTGATCACGGTGGCGCGGGCGGACGCCGCCACACCCGTCCAGCCCAAACTCGGGCCGCGGATCGCGAGAGCCCTCCATGCTCCGGTCACAGCGGCAGCGCCGGCCGCAACCCCGGCGGCGTGGCCGAACCCGTTCTTCCAGACGATCGATGTCCCTGGTGCCTCGGGCACCCAGGCAGTCGGGGTCACCGACGGCGGCGTCGTCGGCGGAAACTACTACACCGACAACGGCGACGAGACCCACGCGTTCATCGACCGCGGCGGCCAGTTCACCGAGTTCGACTATCCGAACACGACCGGCGTCACGTCACTGGACGGGATGAACAACCACGGCACCGCGATCGGCACCTACGTCGATTCCTCCGGGACGTATCACGGCTGGATCCGCACCGCCAAGGGCACGTTCACGATGCTCGATGATCCGCTGGCGGCGACGGGCGACGGCTTCGGCACGTTCCCGGAGGGCATCAACCGCCAGGGGGAGATCGTGGGCTTCTACGTCGACAGCCAGAACATCGCCCACGGGTTCGTGTACACGTCCGCCTCGGGCTTCACCACCCTCGATGTGCCCGCGGCCGGCACCAAGAACGGGGCGGGCACCGTCCTGGTCTCCGTCAACAGCTCCGGCGTGATCACCAGCACCTACCTCGACGACGCCGACGTCTACCACGGAGCCGTCATCTCGCACGGGAGCTTCTTCTACTTCGACGCCCCCGGAGCGGGGACCGAAGCGAACCAGGGGACGATCCCCTACGGCATCACCCGCAAGGGTCTGATCAGCGGCTGGACGCTGAACGACAGCAACGAGGTCTCCGGGTGGCTGCTCTCGCACTGGCAGTTCTCCCCGCTGAACGATCCGCTCGCCGCCACAGGTCCGAACCTGGGCAGCGCCCTTTACGGGATCAACGCCCAGGGAAGTGAGGCGGCCGGCCAGTACTGGGACGCCTCAGGTCAGTCGCATGGCTACGTGGCCACGCGCTCCTGAGCGAACCGCGAACCGGTGACCGCGCACGGCGGGTGCCCGTCACACGCGACGAGTACCCGCCCGCGCCAGGATCTCAGCCGGCCACCAGCTTTGGCAGCCCGCGTCACCCGCCACGATCTCCGCGAGCACCTCGCCGGTGTGCGCCATCACGGTGATAATTGGTGTGGAAGTACACACCCTCCTCGATGCAGGCGGTGGAGAACCGCGCGGCAAGCTCGGCGTCGCCCCGCCGGCGCAGTTCGACACAGCTACGGATTGGCTCCTCCAGGATGTCGACCGTCGCCGTCGTGGCGGCGAGGCCCGGGGATGTTGCCGGCGCGCGTGCCGCCCTGCAGCGCTCCCCGCGGCAGCGGCGCCGCCATGATCTCATCACGTCCTCGCGACCCGCGATCAACCGAGCTGCTCCTATGTCAAGTGAATTTCGGTATTTGCGAGATTGATTGACACGGAGGGGCTGGCGGTCTCGGTGGCGTAGAGCAGGCGCCAGATGCGGCGCGCGAGGTGGCGTTTGAGGCATCGGATCGCTTCGAGCTTGGTCTTGCCCTCGGCCTGCTTGCGGTCAAGGCAGGCGCGGGTCTCGGGGTTGGTGTTGGCGCGTGAGAGGGCGATGATGTGGATCGCGCGGTTGAGCTGGCGGTCACCGCCGCGATGCAGGCGGTGGCGTTGGGTCTTGCCCGAGGATGCGGGGATCGGCGCGGTGCCGCAGTGCCTGGCGAAGTGCCCGTCGGAGGCAAAGCGTTTGGCGCCGGCGGTGCGACCGATGATGATCGCTGCGGTCACTGTTCCGCAGCCGCGCTCGGCCCGCAGCTGCGGGGTGTGCGCGTCGACCAGGCGCGTCAGCTCCGCGAACAGCTCGCGTTCTTCGCGCACGATCGCGCTGATCCGCCGGAGCAGCAGGCGCGCGACTCTGAGCTGCGGGCTCGGGGTCAGCCGAGCGAGCTGGCGGGTCAGTCGCGCGCAGATCCTCGGGCCGCGGAGCGCGGCCTGGGAGAGGTCGGCCTCGAGCTCGGGGGCGATCGTGACCAGGTGCCAGCGCAGCCGGTTGATCATCCGCACCCGTTCGCGGATGATCTGATCGCGATAGTCCGACAGCACACGGATCTCCATCGCCTGCGAGTCGGTGAACGCGACCGGGAAACTCTCAACACCGTCTCTGAGGACGGCCAGCGCGACCGCGCGGGCGTCGATCGGATCGGACTTGCCCTTGACCCGGACGGTTTTGCGTGTCTGGCCGGTCACCTCCGCCGGCACCCGGATCACCTGCTCGCCGGCTGCGATCAGCGCGCTTTCCAGCCGCGCGGAGACGTGTCGGCAGTCCTCGATCGCCCACAACCCGCTGCGCGTCGATACCGGCGGCGAAACGCAGCGCGTCGAGCGATCCGTCATCGCTGGCCGCGACCTCAATCTGGCCGCGCACGGCGCCGGTCTGCCCGTCCAGCGCGACCAGTGTGTGGTTGCGCTTGTGGGTGTCTGCTCCGATCACGATCATGTTCGTGGATCCCTTCGTTGATCATCAGAAGCGGATCTCCGGCGGACACAACTCGGTGGGGCGCTGGCACGCTCCTTATCTGTGCAGAACGTGTGTGTCAACCGGCCCGAGGACCGGCGAGGTGTTGTGACCGCGGGTGAGCGGGTGACTGGTGGTGTTGTGACCGCGGGTGAGCGGGTGACTGGTGGTGCGTGCGCGCGGTCGGGGGTGGTGGTCGGGTGCGCGCGGGCGCTCAGCCTTATCTCGGTGCTCGGCCCGACATGGCTGCGGGTCGGCGACATGATGGTTGGTGGGGTGACCCCGCTGGGGTATGCGGTGCGGCCGCTCGGTCTATAAGGGCCGTCCACGAGCTGGTCGTGGCGGCAGGAGCGGGCGTGGAGCTGGCCGCGGTGCATCTGGGTGACAGAGAGCGTGACGCGCACCGACCTCAGGTCAGATCGGAGCGATCGCTTCGTCGCCGAGTTCTCGCAGCAGGTGATAGCTGCGCTTGAGGATCTTGCGCGCGATCGACAGCCGCGCGCGGTTGGAGCCGATGCGCTCAGCGGCCTGGGAGTAATACGTCATAGTCCGGGCTGCACTTGCGGGCGGCGCACATCGACGCTTCGAACAACGCCCAGCGCAGCGCCGGCGGGCCCTGGCGGCGAGAGATGCCCGGGCGCGCGTCGCTGATCGGACTGGTGCACGGTGATGTCCAGGCCGGCGAACCGGACCGCGTCGCTGGAGGAGGAGAACCGGCGGGTGTCGCCGAGCTCGGCCAGGATCGTGACCGCGGTCAGCTCCCCGACCCCGAACTGCGCCAGCAACGCCTGGCAGCCCGGCTGGTGGCGTGCGAACGCGCGCAGCCGCGTGTCCAGCGGGGCGAGCTGGATCGTCGAGCGCGTCGATGATCGCCAGCGCGATCGTGATCTGCTCACGCGCGGCGGCGGGCAGCGGCTGCGCGGCCAGCCAGGTGCGGCCGGCAAGCGTGAGCAGCTCGCCGTGTTGTGGGCAGCCGTGGTGATACAGGACCGCCTGGATGCGCTGCTGCCATTCACCGCGCTGATGCGAGAGGGTGTGCCGCAACCGGACCTGGGCGCGGAGGTCGAGCAGGTGCTCAGGCGGGATCCACGACTCCGGCAGCCTGCCGATCATCAACAGCTCGCGGATGTGCCGCGCGTCCGCGCGATCGCTCTTGGCGCGCTTCTTGTTGCCCCGCCGCGCCGCGGTCTCCGCCGGCTCAGCGAGATGCACGATCGCGCCGACCTGCGCCAGCTCCTCGGCCACGAACCGCCAGCCGGTCGTGGCCTCCAAGCGCGACCTCGAGCTCCTGGCCGCGGAACTTCTCACAGAACCGCCGCACGCCCTCCCGGTGCGCCGGCGTGATCCGCGACCGCGTGATCTCGCCAGTCTCGGTGTCCAGCCACTCCGCAGTGATCTGCGCTCGGTGCTGATCAAGACCCATCACGATCGTCATCGCTGCTGCCTCCTCGCTCGCCAGACTCGCGCAGCCCAACGCCGCGCGCGGACGCAGGCAGGCCTACCGCCGGACCCGGACGGCCCCGCTGCACATGCCATCTATCAGGTCACGCCGGAGCTCCTCGGCCGGTGACGGGCGACACAGCGAAAGTCGGCCAGACCCATCGGGTCGGCAGTCGCAAAGAGAGTCAGCCCGCCACCGACCGAGAGCCAAACCGACCGGCCGGACATCACCGATCGAGAACGCAGCCTCTCACCGAGTCGCCAAGCACGCGCCCGCTGACGGCCAGCCGGGCGCATGAATGCGAGCGTCCGTTCTGGGCGGCGGTGCGGGTTCGTGCGTGATGGCGTCGCAGCGAGTGGGTCCCTGCTTTACGCGATAGGAGTCACGAAACCCACGCCGTGCTGTTGCATGCATCGCTCGTGCGCAGGCACCGAAGAGACTGCGCGACACCCGCCGCCTCTTCCTTGCCGCGCAAGGGGGCACCGGGTTGACACGGGGTCGGGCGACCTATTTGCCAACGGATGCGAGGCTGGCTGGCGCCGATCGGCGGCACTACGCCCTCGAGGCGGCGTCGGCCAGGGCGTCGATGAGCGCGGCGACTGCTGGCGGGTCGGGCGGGTCCCCGTAGGTCGCGGCGTACACGCGCCGAGGCAGACCGCGGAGTTTGCGAGCGACGACACCGTCCGCGTGATGGGCGCGCAAGGCCAGGCCGGGAAGGACCGCGACGCAGAGGTCTGCGGCGACCAGAGCCTGGATGAGGACCATGTCATCGGACTCGTAGCCGATGCGCGGTTCAAAGCCGGCGTCTTCGCAGAGGGCCAACAGGTGCCCGCGACAGCGCTCGCAGCCGGCGATCCACGTCGCCTCGCTGAGACTTGCCAGCCCGCGCGTGCGATGGTGCGAGAGAAGGTACATCGGGTCGTCGAGCAGGTGGCGTAGCCGGATGCCGGACGGCTCGCGCTCCTCGTCGTATCGGAAGATGATCGCCACCTCGACCTTGCCTGTCCGCAGGAGCTCGATCGCTTCGGGAGGATGCGTGTCGGTCGAGCCGATCTCAAGGCCGGGATGCTCGCGCGCGAGGGCGGCCGCCGCGCGGGGCACCAGGGATCCGATGGCCGAGGCGAACCCGGCGAGGCGCACGCGTCCTGCGGTCAGACCGACGTGGGCGGAGAGCTCAGCGTCGGCCGCGTCGAGGCGGCCGATGATCTCCGCCGCGCGGTCGGCGAGCAGCAATCCGGCCTGCGTCAACCGGATGCCGCGGCCGGCTTTCTGCAGTAGCTGAGCTCCGGTCTCCGCCTCCAGTCGGGCGAGGTGATGGCTCACCGATGGCTGGGAATAGGCGAGCTCGCGCGCGGCGGCCGTCACCGAGCCGTGACGGGCGACGGCATCGAGGACACGCAGACGGGTCACATCGAGCACCCATCAATCCTATCTATGGATAGCGCTCAGATCTGGCATTAGACGTATACGCCGCGGTAGGCCACGATGCGGCCATGTCCGCAACGACCTTCACCTCAAGCAGCACCGAAATCGACCGGCTCGCGGTCGGCATACGCTCCGCAATCGCCACGCACGCCGACTGGTCGGACACCGCCAAGCTCGTCGCCGATCACCTCCGCGGCCACCTGCCGAGCACCGACATCCTCACACCGGAGCATCGGGCGGGCTCGCCCGAGTGCGCCGTCGGCCACACACTGCACGTCGAGCCCGACGGTTCGTTCTCGATCACGGCGGTGGTGTGGCGGCCGGACCAGTTCACGCGCATTCACGACCACACGACCTGGTGTGTGTTCGGTGTCATCCAGGGTGTCGAGCACGAGGACGTCTACGACGCCGACCTCAACCTCATCGGCTCGAGCGACGGCATGGCCGGCGACGTCAACGGCTTCGCGCCGCCCGGCGACATCCACCGGGTCCACAACACCGGCCACGAGACCGCGATCTCGATTCACGTCTACGGAACCGACGTCACACGCGTCGGATCCAGCGTGCGCCGCTACTACGACTGATAACGGGACGCTGAGCCCGACCGACCGCCTCCCGACGAACTGACAGGAGCCAACACGCCGATGTCCTCCAAACCCCCGCCCGCGTTTCCGCCGCCCGGAACGATCAAAGCCAAGCTCGTCAACCTGATTCCCCGGACCAACGTCGCCGTTTACCGCTGGTCCAAGGGGCACTTCGGCGGCAAGATGGAGGACCTTCCGGTGCTCATCCTCCACACCGTGGGCCGCAAGAGCGGCAAGCCTCGCCAGTCCCCACTGCTCTACATCCAGGATGGCGAGAACTACGCGATCGTCGGATCACGCGGCGGGTCCGACGCCCCGCCGGCCTGGTGGCTCAACCTCCAGGCCGACCCACACGCGACCATCGAGATCAAGGGGACCAAGCGACCAGTGTCCGCCCGCATCGCGACCGCCGAGGAGAAGGGCCGCTACTGGCCCCGGCTCGTTGCCGGATACCCCTTCTACAACGACTACCAAGCGCGCACGTCACGCGAGATACCGGTGATCCTGCTCTCAGACGAAAGGAAGCGATGACACTCCGCCGGATGGACAACGTCCTGATCAACGTCGAGCACCTCGAAGCCGCCGAGGCGTTCTTCGCCGAACTCGGGATGGAGGTGGAAGGCCGAACGACGGTCGAGGGATCCTGGGCCGGCAAAGTCATCGGCCTGGACAACGTCCGTGCCGACATCACCATGATGCGAACCCCGGACAGCCACGGCCGCGTCGAACTGTCGAGGTTCCACACCCCGCCCGCGGTCAGAGCCGAGCCCGAAGACGCCCCAGCGAACGCGCTCGGTCTCCGCCGCATCATGTTCGCCGTCGAGGACATCGACGACGTCGTCGCACGCCTCTGCAGACACGAGGCCGAACTTCTCGACGAAATCGCGCAGTACCGGGACCAACATCGGCTCTGCTTCATGCGCGGCCCCGAGGGGATCCTCATCGGACTCGCCGAGCAGCTCCAGTAACCCACAAGTCAGCCCGCCCAGCGCACCCGCGTCAACCGCACTGGCGAGAAGCAGTGGCACGCGCCAAAGCTAGCCGGCGCGGCCTGTGCCCATGCGGACGAGGTGTCCTACGCGACGCCGCCCCAACGGTCCTCACGATGGCAACGTGCGAATAGGACTCGCGCGCGACGCCGAGGTCGACGAGTACAGCGGCGGGACCTGTGTCAGCCGAGACCTCGGTTCGCAATCCGGGCGTCCGGAAGCGGCGCCGCTAAGCGCGAATGCGAGCGTGAGACGCCGACGCGTCCGCGTTCGGGCTGCCTGCCGTTGCGGTAGTCGCGGGCCAGGGAAAAACGGTCAGTCCGGGCCATTGGACAGCCCACCGCGACGTCTTCGCTTCGTAGACGCGGGCCGGGGCGAGGACCGGGTTCGGCCGGGTGGTCATCCGAAACACGTCAGTCAGGCCGTAGGGCGCGTAGATCTCCACTCGCTCATCCGCGGGTCGGATGGCGACGCAGGAGCTGCAGTTGGGGAAGGTGGAAACGGCGTGGCGGGTGCTGCGGTAGGGCGGGCAGGGCACCCCGAACTTCTCTTCGTACCAGACGTGAACGCGCGCCTCGTTGCGGATCTGGATCTCGGCGGGGATCCCTTCGAAGACGGCCGCGGCGTGGGCGATCGCGTCGTTCTCGGCTTGCCAGCTGAGATCGGAGTCGTCGAAGTAGTTGATGTCGTAGTCGAGGATCCCGGCTTGCGGGTCGCGGTCAGAAAGGACGTTCCAGACCGTCTGAAACAACGCACCCGCCGCCAGCCAGCAGTCCGGCAATGCCACGCCGCTCATGCGACCCAACAGCTGTTCGATGATTGGGTTGAGACGCACGAGCCGCTCAAATTCGGCCAGTTGCGCGGTGACCGGTTGTTCATCGATGCCCATCTCGGGATAGTCGCATCGCCGCGGGCAGAACCCATCCGATGCGCCGGGCAGTCGCCGGCGGCCTCGTTCGGTTTGGCCAGACGCCGAGCCTCTGCACCTGCCCGCTCGCAACTGGCCCCGGGTCGGGCGAAGCGTCAGCTTCCTCAGTGCGAGGCGACTCAGCCGCTCAGTGATTTGAATGACTCTCAGGCGCAGCTGGGATGCCAAGCCGCCGGCGGACCGCTGCCATTGCGTCGAACGGCACGACATCGCAAGCTCGTTGTTGCTCGGTCAGCTGGCGTTCTTGATCGCGCAGCCCGGCGGCGAGCTCGACTGCTTTTCTCGATCGCCTGCTCCTTGGCGACGCCAACCTGCGCGATCTGATCGGCGAGGTGCACGTCGGCATCGCGGCGTTCGTTTCGCAGCCGCTCGACCGTGGCCCACAGCGCGTCGCGGTCCATTCCGAGCTCCGTTAGCGCCCGACTGACCAAGGCGCTGGAGTCCGCGGTGAGCACGATCAACAGCTCACCCTCGTCGGGTGCGCGCCCGAGGTCATGCTTGATTGCTTCAGCGAGAGGACCAACCAGGTCGCGAAGGCCGTTAAGGCCATCCAGCCGCCCTGGGCGGTCGGTGGCCGGGCGCCAACCTGCGGCCATCAGGACTGGAGAGCATCCGGAGGACCTCGTTGAAGACCTGCTCAGGACCCGCGGCGAAATCCGACAGAACGCGCACCGCGACACCTTCGTCCGCGCGTACCAAACCAAGCAGGAGGTGCTCGGTGCCGATGTATTTGTGCCCCAGGCTCGCGGCCTCGCGCTGCGCCCGCTCCAGCACCTTCTTGGCCTGCGGGGTCAACGGGATCTCACCAGGGGTGAGCTCCTGGCCGTAGCCGACGATCCGCACCACCTGGACGCGGGCCCGGTCCACCGTGACGTCCAGCAACGCCAGCACCTGTGCGGCGATTCCCCGCTCCTCGCGCATGAGCCCGAGCAGGAGGTGCTCGGTTGGCGATGTGGTTGTGGTTGAGAGTCCGTGCCTCGTCGTGGGCCAGAACGACGACTTGGCGCGCGCGCTCTGTGAAGCTCTCGAACACGATCCGTAAGCCTCGCACCTCTCCCAGACGAGCGCCACGCGCGCGGACGGACGAGACTGCACGACTCAGCGGCGAGAACGCTGATTCCGCGCCGATAAGCCCAAGATAACGCTGCACGCAGTGCGAGCGTCGAACATCGTCCTCGCGGGCGATCGCCGTTATCGCTCGGCCCTGACGCTCGAAATCAACCAAGCGGATCACCCGACGCGGCTCCGGAGACCCGCTTTCCGCCGGCGGCGCTAACGCTCGGTTTCAACGGCGACCACGTCTCCGCGGCGGGGCGGGACTGGCGCATGCTTTCAATGCGGACTCGCGCGCGTGCTTCAACGTGGGCGATCTTCCGATGAGGCCTCTGAAAAACGACCAGATCCCACATCGCAGGCCTCGCTTTCGACGCCGGCGCTGACGCTCGAAACCAACGGGCTGAGCACCTCGCGCAGCCAGTCCTCGGCGGTTCGTTTTGGTGAAGTAGCCGTTCGCCGGCCGGCCGCGCTCGGTCCATGCCGGACCGAGCTTCTTCTGCACCTGGCGGGCGTCGGGAAGGCGGTACTTCGCCTACCAGACCGGGCCACGCGCCCGCTCGACGCGCAAGACGTGCCCGTCGGGCGTTTGATCGAACTCCCGGCCATGTCCCGAGCCCACGCTCTTCTCGGGACATATTGGGGACACGGCCAGAGAACGAGGCCCGTGCCGCGAATCAAAAACGTCGTGTTGGCAGGTACTCCCCAGAGCCCGCCGGGGGACTTGAACCCCCAACCCCTTGATTACAAATCAAGTGCTCTACCAATTGAGCTAGGCGGGCATCGCCTGCGTCGCGCAGGAAAATGCGGGCCAAACGCTATCGCGCGGGGAGGACCTTCGAGCTCAGTCGCGGCGGGGTCGACCGCCGCGCGGCTCAGACACGGTGGTAGCGCGCATCGGCGATCGAGAACAGGGCGAACGCGAGGAAACCGGCGGCGACGATCCCCAGCAGCACCGGCCCGTAGGAGGCGCGGATGAGCTCCTGGAGCGCGCCGTCGAGGCCGACGGCGCTCTTGGGGGAGTAGTCGACGGCGGCCTTGATCAGGCCGTAGCCGATCATCAGGAAGGTGACGCCGCGCGCGCAGTAGCCCGCGACACCGAGCGCGGTGAAGGTGCGGCGCACCTCGGCGCTCATGCGCTCGGTCTGTGAGTCCTCGCAGAACGTGCGGCCGATTCCCTTGTATCCCTGATAGACGCCGGCGCCGAGCAGCAAGGCCCCGGCAATCGCGACGTAGACCGGTCCACCCGGCCAGCCGAGTACGCCGGCGGTCGCCTGCTTGGCACCGCCACTGGAGGGGCTCGAGCCCACGAGGATCTCGACGGCCACCGCACAGAGCACCGCGTACGCGACGCCGCTGGCGATCGCCGAAACACGATGGCCGGTGCTTGCGGTCTGCCCGCCGCCGTACCCCGAGACGCCTTCCAACAGGCGCCAGGCGGCGTAGCCGGCGAGACCAATCACGAGCGCGATCAGGGCCACCGTGCCAAGGGGCTGATGGGCGATCGTCTTCAGCGCTCCGGTCTGGCTCGTGGTCTTCCCGCCGGCGCCGGCGGCGAGGCCGACCGACAGCGCTCCGATGACGCCATAGAGCACGCCACGAGCCACCAGTCCCGCGCGGGCAAACTTCGACAGCAGTTCCTCGCCGCTGGAGGAGCGACCGAGGGAGAGGGGCAAGGAGCTGGTCAGAGACGCGAGCGAGGTCTTCATGACCGGCTCTCTACCCGCCCGAGAGCGCAACCGTTCGCGCTGTCGAAAATTCTCATCAACCCGCGGTCAGCTCGCGCTCCCAGTAGTCGATTGTGTCCGCGAGGGTCTGCTCGTACGGGATCTCAGGTCGCCAGCCGGTCTCGTTGCCCAGCCGCGAGGGATCCCCACGCAGCTCCATCACCTCGGTCGCACGTACGAGCTGCGGATCGACCACGTGTTCGATCGCGATGTCCGGGGCCAGGCGGGCGAGCTCCGCGACCTGCTCGGCGGTCGAGCGGGTGACCCCGGTGCAGACGTTGACGACGCCGGAGACCGAGCCGGCGGCGAGCAGGCGGTAGGCCCTGACGACGTCACGCACATCGGTGACGTCGCGGCGGATCTCGCCGTTGCCGGTGAGGACCCGCAGCGCGCGCTCGCCCGCGCGGCGCGCGGTGACGGTCTGCCAGGCGATGTTGGAGAGCAGGAAGATCGGCCGTTGGCCCGGTCCGGAGTGGCTGAACGGCCGCGCGATCACGAGCCGCAGACCGTGAGCGTGCGCGTACACCGCTGCGAGTTGCTCGGCCGCGGCCTTGGAAACCGCATACGGGCTCTCCGGCCTGCACTCGGTCGTCTCGCCGATCGGCATCGTCGCGACGGTGCCGTACACCTCGCTGGAGCTGATCCACACCACGCGCGCGTCGGCGGCGTGACGGCGCAGCGCCTCGAGCAGGGCGACCGCCCCACCGACGTTCGCCTCGAGCGTCTGCGCCGGCTCGGCCCACGAGCGCCCGACGGAGCTGAGCGCGGCGACGTGGTAGACGACGTCGGGCGCAAAATCGCGCACGCAAGCGGTGACCGCGTCCGTGTCGCGCAGATCGACCGCGGCGGCGGAGGCGCCCTCCGGCGCGGCCCCTGACCGGGAGATCCCATGGACCTCGTCGCCCTCCTGCAGGCATGCCCGGCACAGCCAGCCGCCTGCGAAGCCCGAGGCGCCGGTGACCAGCGCGCGCACGCGTGACCGTCCGGGCGGACTCAGCCTTCGGGGTTCGCCGACAGCGCGTGCTCGAGCGAGCCGTGACCGTTGGAGGAGTAGTAGGCCTCCGGTTCGGGCTCGGGCTCTTCGGGCTCGTGGTTGATGCGGCGCTCGAGCTCACCGAGGACGACGCCGAACAGCAGGTGGCGCCAGGTGGCCTGGGCGAGCGCCGCCCGGCTACCGAACAGGCGTGGCAGCTCGTTCCGGGCCGGGTGAGCGCGGTCGGTGATCGCCACCAGCGGCCAACTGGCGACATGCTCGGCGAGCGCGGCCGCCGGTCCACGCAGCGGCGCCGGCAAGCCGATCCGCGGCGCCAGGTTGGCATAGACCGCGCCGAACACCGCGCCGTTGGCCATGTGCATCGCGAAGCCGATCGGGTACCAGCCGTCGTCGCGGGTGACGAGCTTGCCGAGCAGCTCGACGTCGTCGAAGGAGCTCCGGAAGATGCGCTTGTCGAGCGGCTGCTCGAGGCCCCATACCGCAGCCGCCAGCGCGCCGCTCAATGCGCCGCGCAGAGTGCGCGTCGGGTCCAGACCGGAACTCACGGCCTCGGACGGTGATCGCGGGCTGCAGACATCGGTTCGAAGGACTGTAACGACCCGACGTTTGTCGGGTACAGCTCGACATGGACCACGAACGTCTGCACCAACGCGCGCGCACGCACGGCGTCAACCCGTTGCTCTACGGCTTCGTCCGCGTCACGTTCCAGGCGTTCTTCCTGGTCTACTTCCGGATGCAGCGGATCGGCCGCGAGCACGTTCCCGCAAAGGGACCGGTGCTGATCACCGCCAATCACCGCAGCTTCCTCGACCCGTTCGTGATCGCCTGCATGGCGCGGCGGCCGATGCACTACGTGGCCAAGCAGGAGTTGTTCGCCAATCGCATCACCGCCTGGCTCCTCAACGCTCTCGGCGCCTTCCCGGTCGCCCGCGGCGCCTCGGACCCGGAGATGATCGCCACCGCCGAGGCGATCCTCGCCCGCGGCGACATCGTCCTCATCTTCGCCGAGGGCACCCGGATCCGACCCGGCGCGCTCGGCCGCCCGCGACGCGGGGTTGGACGCCTGGCCCTGGAGTCCGGAGCGCCCGTCGTCCCGGTCGCGGTGATCGGCACCGAGGCGATCCGTCGCGGCTGGCGGATCCGGCCTCACCGCGTGCGCATCCGCGCAGGTCGCCCGCTGCGCTTCCCGGTGGTCGAGAACCCCTCACCCGCGCTGGCGGGCGCGGTCACCGATCGGATCTGGCCGTGCGTGATGCTCCAGTGGGAGTGGCTCGGCGGGCTCACCCCGGTGCGGCGAGTCGCGGTGATCGGCGCGGGGGCGTCCGGCACCAGCCTCGCGGTGTGCCTTGCGCGCGCCGGGCTCGAGGTCGAGCTCGGCTGCCGCACCCAGGAGCAGGCGCTGATGCTCGCCGAGAGCCGTGAGAACACGCGTTACCTGCCCGGGGTGACGCTGCCTGACTCGATCCGCGTCACCCGCGCGTCCGAGCTCTCGCTCGACGGTCACGATCTCATCTGCCTCGCCGTGCCGGCCAAGGCGCTGCCCGCGGTGCTCGCCGCCCATGGCGGTCAGATCAACCACCGGGCCGGAGTGCTCGTGATGTCCAAGGGCCTCGTCCCCCCGCTCGGTACGCTGCCCGCCGCGTTCGCCGCCGAGCGAGCGGGCGCGCACGCCGTCGCCGTGCTCGGGGGCCCGGCGCACGCGGCGGAAATGCTCGAGCGAGGAGCGTCGGTCGTGATCGCCTCGCTGGACCGCGGGTTCGCCAGCCAGCTCTCGGACATGTTCACCCAGGCCAAGCTCGACGTGACCACGACCGGCGACGTCACCGGGGTCGAGCTGGCGGGATGCGCGAAGAACGCCGCGGCGCTGGCGGCGGCCGCCGCCTCGATCGCCGGGCCGAATGTCGCCGGCGCTGCCGCCGGGAAGGTGTTCGCGGAGATCGACGCGCTCGCGCGCGCCCGCGGCAGCCGACCGGAGACGTTCGCGGGCCTGGCGGGCGCCGGAGATCTCGTTGCGACGGTCGTCGCCAGCGGCTCACGTAACCGGCGGGCCGGTGAGCTGCTCGCCCAGGGCGTGCCGGCCGCCGAGATCCCGAAGGCGATCGGGCAGGCCGCCGAGGCCGTCGACTCGGTCCCGCTGCTGGCCACCGCCGCGCACCGAGCCGCGATCGAGAGCCCGGCGCTCGACGGTCTGGCCGCTCTGCTCGACGGGCGCCTCGAGCCCGACCAGTGGGCGGCGACGGTCACCGAACCTCCGAGCGTCAAACGGGCCGGGAGCGTCCGAGCCGCCTGATCGGGCGGCGGGTAGGCTCACGATGTGGCGACGACCGAGGAGAGCCCACAGTCCAAAGCCGAGCTTGATGCTCGGTTCTCCGACCTCTACCGCGCGCATCTGCGCGACGTGTACTCCTACAGCTACTACCGCGTCGGCAACCACTACGACGCGGAGGACCTCACCGAGCAGACGTTCCTGCAGGCCTACCGGCACTTCGAGCGCGCGCTGCGTGAGTCCGACGGGCGCCCGCTGCGGCCGTGGCTCATCCGCATCGCCCACAACCTCGCGGCGAACTTCTATCGCGACCGGTCCCGGCGGCCGGAGTCCGCAATCGAGGACGCCGGGTTCATCTCGGCACCGCACACCACCGAGGCACTGGTCGAGGGGCGTGAGGAGCTCGGCGCGATTCTCGCCGGCGTGCAGAAGCTGCCCGACGAGCGGCGGGAGGCGTTGATCATGCGCTTCGCGCTGGGTATGGACAATCGGGAGATCGCGCGGGCGCTCGGCAAGACCGACGGCGCGACGAAGGTGCTGCTGCACCGGGCGATCCGCCAGCTCAAGGGCATCGTCGAGGACCGGGAGGCGCGATGAGCGTCGGATCCACCGATTTCGAAGCGCTGCTCCGGGAGGCGCTCAGCCCGGTCGATCCGCCCGACGACCTGCTCGTGCGCGTCGAGGCGACGCTCGTGAGCCTTGCCGTCGCCGCCCAGGACGAGTTCGAGGCCTGGGAGCTGTCGGCGATGCGCGACCCGCGCAACTGGGTACGGCCGGCGGCCGCGATCGTCGTCGGCGCAGGCGCCGGAGCCGCGCTCGTCGTGCTCCGCGTGCGCGGTCGCCACAAGAGCCGGCTGCAGCAGTCGGCCAACATGCTCGAACTTGCCGGGCACACGCTCCACGACGTCGCCGAGGAAGCGCGTCGGGTGCTGCCCGGGCGCTGAGCCGGCCGAGCGCGGTCAGCCGCCCCACCTCCCTCCGGTGCGGCCGCGCGCTGGTACCGTCACCACTCCGCAATGGCCACCTGCTACCGGCACCCCAACCGCGAGACCGGCGTGGCCTGTTCCTCGTGCGGGCGGTCGATCTGCCCGGACTGCATGACGCCGACGCCGGTCGGGATGCGCTGCCCCGAGTGCGCCCGGGATCGTACCCGGGTGCGGACCGCGGCCAACGTGCGTAATCGCGTGGCGCGAGGCTCGGGATTGGCCCGCTACTCGGTCACCGAGATCCTCCTCGCGATCAACGTCCTCGTGTTCCTCGTCGAGGTGGCGACCGGGCTGCCGGTGCTGGGCGAGAGCGGAGGACGGGTCGGGACGATCTACTTCGATGGCTTCCTCTACGGGCCGGGGTACTACGGCGTCCACCATGAGCCCTACCGGCTCATCACCTCGGCATTCATCCACGACGGACTGATCCACATCGCGTTCAACATGTGGTTCCTCTACGTCGTCGGCAGGGCGCTCGAGCAGGGCATCGGTCGCCGTCCGTTCCTGACGATGTACGTCGCCTCGATCTTCACGGGGGCGTTCGGCGCGCTCCTGTTCGACCCTCGCGCCCCCACGGTTGGAGCCTCCGGCGCGCTGTTCGGCCTGTTCGGCGCCCTCATGGTGTTGGCCTACCGCCGTGGTGTCTCGATCTGGCAGAGCGGTCTCGGCGCGACGCTCGTGCTCAACATCGTGATCTCGGTCACCATCCCGGACATCTCGCTCGGTGGCCACGCCGGCGGCCTCGTCGGCGGTTTCGCTCTCGGGTGGCTCTACACCGAGTTCGCCGAGCGCCGCGCCCAGCGGGGCGTCTTCTACGCCGGGTGTCTGGTGCTGGCCGTGGCGGCGATCTTCGGCGCCTACGCGGTGGCAAACGCCGCCGGGCTCACCCCGAACGGCATCACCCTGTAGCGAGCCCCGCTAGAGCTCGACGGTGAGCACCGGCGTCGGCGCCACCTCGAAGATCTCGGGGTGGATCACGTGCGCGAGCGTCTCGAGCCCCTCGATCAGGCGCGGTCCCGGCCGCGAGAAGTAGGCAGCGGCGTCGACAGCGACAACCTCACCCGCTCCCACCGCGAGGAGTTCGTCACGATGCATCTCGGCCTCGCGGTGGGCGATCTCGGCGCTGTAGCCGCACGGCATCACGATCACGATGTCAGGCTGGACCGCGGCGACCGTCTCCCAGCTCTGCTCCTCCGAGCTCTCGCCGGCAAAGCCGAGCAGGTCCTCGCCGCCGGCATAGGAGATGAGCTGGGGCGTCCAGTGCCCGGCCGCGAACGGCGGGTCAAGCCACTCGAGCGCGACGACCTTCGGTCGGCGCACGTCGCGGGTGGCGATCCGCACGCGGTCGATTCTCCCAGCGGCCTCGCGGATCAGGTCCACGGCCTCGTCCTTGCGACCGGTCGCCTGCGCGATCGTGCGCGCGTCGCCCAGCATCTCACCGATGGTGTGGGGATCGAGCGAGATCACCATCGGCTGGGTGTCGAGCTCCTCGGCGATCTCCCGCACCTCGTCGGCCGACACCGCGCACACATGGCACAGAGCCTGGGTGACGATCAGCTCGGGCTCGAGGTCGCTGAGCGCGTCAGCGTCGAGCTCGTAGATCGATTCGCCGGCGAGCGTGCGCTCCTTGACCGCGGCGTCGATCTCCGCGGGCGAGAGGTCGGGCGGCAGCACCGCCCGCGTCACCTTCGGCAGGTCCCGCACCTGAGGCGGGTAGTCGCACTCATGCGTCACCCCGACGACCTCGTCGCCGAGATCCAGCGAGAACAGCAGCTCCGTGGCAGCGGGTACGAGGCTGACGATACGCATCGGCCGGTGTAGCGTAACGCCCGCCGGGGGTGGTCTTGCGGCGGGCCGGCGTGCGGGATGGCTGTTTCGGCTAGGCCCGGGTGCGGCAATCCTCACTGAAACAGCGAACGGAGGGACCTTGGCTGAAACGCTCAATGACGACGAAGTCGACAACCGGCTCAAGCGCCTGGCATGGGAGCGGGCGGGGGACGAGATCGTGCGCGAATGGCGCTTCGAGGACTTCGGCGAGGCGATCGCGTTCGTCAATCGGGTCGCCGAGGCAGCCGAGGAGGCCAACCACCACCCGGACATCTTCGTCCACGGGTGGAACAAGGTGAAGCTCTCGCTCACGAACCACTCCGCCGGAGGTCTGACCGAGACCGATTTCGAGATGGCGGTGCGTTTCGACGCGCTCTGAGCGCCCGGCCGCCCGTGCGGATTCCGGTGAGGGCGGCTGCTACCGTTCGCCGCGTCGCTGAATGACCGACGACGACCGACCTCGAAGTAGCAGCGCGCCGGTGCCCGGGCCAGAGATGATGCCCGGCGGGTCGGCGCACGAGGCTCCGTGACAGCCGTCTGGATCATCCTCACCGGGGTCCTCGTCCTCGTCAACACGTTCTTCGTCGTCGGCGAGTACTCGCTCGTTCGGGCGCGGAGGACCCGCCTGCGGGAGATGGCCGACGAGGGCCGCCGGTCGGCGCTGCTGGCGTTGTCGATGGTCGAGGACATCGGCGACTACATCGCCGCCTCCCAGATCGGGATCACGATGGCATCGCTGGGTATCGGCGCCCTAGGCGAGCCGGCGCTCAGCGATGCGATCAAACCGGTCTTCGGAGCGCTCAGCCACGATGTCGCCGTCGTCATCGCGGTGGTCATCGCCTACCTGGTGATCACGGTCGTGCAGAGCGTCGTCGGCGAGATCGCGCCGAAGCTCTACACGATCCAGCACGCCGAGCGGGTCGCCTGTCTCATCGCCCGGCCGCTGTACCTGACCCGCCGCGTGTTCGCGCCCTTCATCATCGTGCTCAATGCGGCCTCCTACCGGCTCGTGCGCCTGACCGGCACCGATCCCGATGCCGAGCCCGAGCACGGCACCCCCGCGGACATCAAGCGGATCATCGCGGACTCGCGCAGCGGCGGGAGCATCGACGTCGGCGAGGCGAACATGCTCACCGGCGTCTTCCACCTGCACGAGCAGGAGGCACGCCAGGTGATGACTCCGATCCCCGCAGTCGTCACCGTCGACCTGTCGGAGAACGTCCGGGACGCACTGCGGCGCTGCGTGCAGACCGGGCACTCGCGGCTCGTCGTCACCGAGGAGGGCAACCAGGACCGGGTCAAGGGGATCGTCCACGTCAACCAGCTCGTCAAGCTGATGATGTCCGACGGCTATGAGGCCCACTTCGACGCACTCGTACGACCGGCGCCGATCGTGCCGGAGACCAAACCACTCGACGATCTGCTCGCAGACCTTCAGCGAGAGCGGACCGAGCTGTCGATCGTCGTCGACGAGTACGGTCGCACCGCCGGGATCGTCACCACCGAGGACATCGTCGAAGAGGTCGTCGGCGAGGTCTATGACGAGACCGACCCGGCCGGCGGGGCGGTTCGTCAACTCGCCAACGGCGACTGGTTCGTGCGCGGCCATGTCGCGCTCACCGACCTGGAGGACTACGGCCTGCACCTGCCCGTCGATACGGACGCGTTCAACTCGGTCGGCGGCTTTGTGTTCGCGGAGCTCGGCCGGCTGCCCAAGCGCGGCGACCAGGTTGCCGCCGACGGCTACTCGATTCGCGTCGAATCGGTCCGCCAGAATCGCGTCGAGGCGGTCCGGATCCGCCGTCGCGCGAAGCGCGCGGAGGGCGAGGCAGCCGAGCAACCCGCGAGTTGAGCCGGGCCGGCGGCGGCAGGGCGAGTCCTGCTGCCCGGGCCGGCCCGCGAGGGCTTCCGCGGCTCGTCGGGATGGCGCACGCTTCCCCGGGGTTCGTTACATTTGCCGCAACGGCCCGCCAGAGCCTTATCCGGCGGTTGAGAGGAGAGACGAAGCCGGCCTTCCGGGGCCGGCTTCCGTCGTTCCGGCACCCGCGGGCAGGCTCCGTGCGGTGGCTCAGGGCGGCGTCTGCACAAAAAGAAACCGGCCCGCTGGGGACGGGCCGGTTTCGTGCTTCTGGGGAGGAGGTGCTGCTATGAGGTACGTCGCGATGCGAATGGTGGTGTCTGCACCTGAACGTAGCCTTAATACAAGGACGGTCGCCGATAAGTTATGGGCGCCGCCCGGCCGGCGCTCGCAGCCTCATCCGTAGTCATGAAACCCACGGCCGCTCTTGCGGCCGAGCGCGCCCGCACGCACCAGCTCGCGCAGACTCTCCGGGACCGTGACCTCGATCGTCTCACCGATCGCCTGGGAAACGTCGAGGCCGACGAAGTCCAGCAGGGCGAGTGGCCCCATCGGCATCCCCGCACCGAGCGTCATGCAGCGGTCGACCTCCTGCGCCGCCATCCCGGTCCGCTCCATCAGCGACACCGCGTCGAAAAGGTAGGGGAAGAGCAGCCGGTTGACGACGAATCCGGGCGTGTCCGGAACCTCGACCGCGGTCTTGCCAAGCGCGGCGCACAGCTCACGCGCCCGCTCGCGCAGCTCCGGCCGGGTCGCGGGTGCGAAGGCGAGCTCAACCAGCTCCATGCGGGTCACCGGGTTGAACACGTGGAGTCCCAGGAACCGGTCTGGGTGGCCACTCACGTCCGCCAGCTCGGCGATCGACAGTGACGAGGTCGTGGTGGCGAGGATCTCCTGCGGCCCGGTCATCGCGCCGAGCTGGGCGAGCAACGCCGCCTTGCAGTCGAGCTCCTCGGAGACCGCCTCGACGAAGAAGGTCGAGTCGGCCAGCGCCTCGATCTCGGTGACGACCCGTACCCGCTTCGCGTAGCCGTTCAGCTCTACGACCTTCTCGCAGTGCTTGGCAACGGACCGCTCGGCACGTTCTGCCGATGCCTGCGAGCGTGCCCACACGAGCACATCTCCCTGGGCGGCGGCGACGGCGGCGAGCCCGCTGGCGATCGTCCCTGATCCGGCGATGGCGACTCTCTCCTGCACGGGGTCTCCTCTTCTCTCCTGTCGGGGCCTCGACTCCCGGCTCACCACGCCGGGACACCGGCGGGATGGTACGTGAACGTTCCCGTCTGCGGGAAAGATCCCGGCGCGGTGTGATCGATCGCTCAGTCGTTCTGCTCGGTCGGGCGGATGAGGATCTCGTTGATCATCACGTGACGCGGCCGGGTGACGATGTGGATGATCGATTCGGCCACGTCGCCGGCCGCGAGCGGCCGCATCGAGCCGATCCGGTCCTGCTGGCGCCGGCGGATCTCCGGGCGCAGATGGCTGCGCAGCTCGGTGTCGGTCGCGCCGGGCTCGATCAGCGACACCCGAAGGTGGCGGCGACTCACCTCCATCCGCAGCGATTCGCTGAATGCGCCGAGCCCGTGCTTGGTGAGGTTGTAGGCGCCACTGCCCGGCTTGACCTGGCGACCGGCGGTCGAGCTCACGTTGACCATGTCGCTGACGCCGCGCGGGGAGTCCTCGGCGGCGGCGAGCAGGTGGGGGAGGGCGGCATGGGCGCAGCGCAGCACCGCCGTGACGTTGAGCGTCACCATCCGCTCCCACTCCTCAAGCGGTGCCTCGGTGGCGGGCCCGAGCAGCATCAGCCCCGCGTTGTTGACAAGCGTGTCGAGTCGCCCGAGCTCGCCGACCACACGCTCGATCAGCGACGCCGGCGCTGCTTCGCCGGTGAGGTCCGCCTCGCAGGCGAGCGCCCGGCCGCCGGCGGCGGCGATCCTGGCTGCGAGTGCGTCGAGCCGGTCGGCCCGCCGTGCGGCGAGCGCGACAGTCGCACCCTCCGCGGCAAGCGCGAGCGCAGTCGCCTCACCGATGCCGCTGGAGGCGCCGGTGACGAGCGCGACGGTCTCGCTCAGCCGGCCGCCGCTCACGCGCTGCCCCAGCGGAAGCCGGCCGCGTCGGGCGCGGGCGCCAGCGGGGAGGAGGGCAGGCCCTGCTGGACCTGAGCCTCGTTGTACTGCACCGGGGCGAGGTCGTTCGGGGCGTCGGGATGAAACAGCGAGGCGAGGTACTGGGCCTGTCCGCGGCCAGGCCCGAGCTCGAACTGGCCGCCTCCGTAAGCCCCGATCCCATGTGTCTCGCAGTAGTCGTAGGCGGCGCACAGGTTCCCCAGCCCGCCGAGCCGAGACGGTTTGAGGTTGACCATCCGCGGCGGGAACGGCAGCGCCTCGATGTCGGGGATCCCGTGGATCGGAGCGTCCCAGGTGATCCGGTCGTGGACGTCGGCGAGCGCCGCGGCGGTCGCCTCGGACTCCACGTCGGGATCCTCCAGCCACGCGTCGGGGAAGCCGGCGACGACGCGTCGATAGAGCGCGCCGTCAGGCGTCGTATCGACGACCGTCCCGTGGTAGTGGGCCTTGAAGTCGACCGAGTCGACGGCCCCGGTCGCCGCGAGCACTTCGATCAGCTCGTCGGTCCACGAGCTCGTCGCGTCGAGCTTGAAACGAAGCGTCGGATAGGACTCCAGGCGCGACTGCACGGGGGCGGCGGTGGCGGGCTCGCCGAGCCGCAGCGAGACGACGAACGTCAGCGGCGCGGGAGCACGGCCGAGGGCGGCGTGCAGCGGCTGCTCGGCCTGGCGCAGCGCGAGGTCCAGCGCAGCGCTGTGCATCGTCCAGCGGCGGTACAGGCGCGAGACATCGCCGTGCTCGGGCTCGGAGCCGAAGAACAGGTCGAGCGTGTCGACATGGTCACAGAACTCACCGAGCGCCCACTTGCCCGAGACGTCGGGCAGCCTGCCGGCCTCGCCAACCGCCTGAAACGCGCGCTGATCGTCGGCGGAGTACACGACGTCCTCGCCGACCCCCTCGAGCCCGGCACCACGCAGGTGCACGACGGTCGAGAGCCGCTCGAATCCGCTGCTGACGTCGGCGCGCAGTCCCTCGAGGCCCCAGCCGTCGACGGTGACAGCGAGCCCCGAGAGCGCGTCGTAGGTGCTCACCGCCGGGCTCCCGCCGGCCCCTCGAGGCGGGCCACCAGCTCGTCGAGCGACAGCTCCTCCAGGCCGCGGCTGACCTCCTCCAGCTCACCGGCGCAGTACTCGACGAGCCCGCGGCCCTCCCGCACGAGCTCGAGCGTCTCGCGCAGGCCGGCCTCGCCGGAGTCCAGGCGGCGCACGATCTCCTCGACTCGAGCGACGGCGGTCTCATACGTGGATGTGGCGGTGGTGGCTGCGCCGGTGCTGGTCATTGCTCGTCCTCGGTCGTGGTCTCGGCGATCGCCGTCACGGCGCCGTCGTGGAAGCGGAGGCTGAGCTCGCCGGCCACACGCGTCTCCGCGGCGCTCTGCAGCGGCCTCCCCGCGCGGTCACTGACGAGCGCGTAGCCGCGGGCGAGCGTGCGCTCGGGGTCGTGGGCGCTGAGCGCGAGGCCGAGTCGTTCGAGCTCGCGACGCCGGCTCACCGCCTCGGCCCCGGCGCCCCGGCGGGCGGCACGCTCGAGAGCGACAGCGTGGATCCGGCTGCCGGCCGCGGCGGTGGCGGTGGAGCGGCGCCCGGCCGCGCGCAGCTCACGCAGCAGCTGATGCAGGCGGGCGCGCTGGCGAGCGAGGTGGGAGGCAGGCGCCCGGGAGAGCGCCGCAAGCGCGCGGGCTCGGGAGATCACCGCTCGTCGGCCGTGGTCACGCAGGCGCGCCGCCTGGCCGGCGAGCGCGCGACGGGCCGCGGCGACGTCAACGGGCACCGCCGCCTCGGCCGCGTGAGTTGGCGTCGAGCAGCAGACGGCGGCGACATCGTCGATCAGGGTGCGATCTGTGTGGTGGCCGACCGAGGCGATCACCGGGACCCGCAGCAGCGCGACCGTGCGGCACAGCGTCTCGTCGCAGAACGCGAACAGGTCGGCAAGCGAACCTCCGCCGCGGGCGACGATCACGACCTCGACCTCGGGAGCGGCCGCAAGTTCGCGCAGTCGCGCGGCGATCGCGGGGGCGGCTCGGCGGTCCTGGACGGGCGCGTCGGCCCACACCAGGCGCCCGGCCCAGCCGCGGCGATGCAGGCCGGCGAGCACGTCGTCGCGCGCCTTGCCCGTCGGCGCGCAGACCACGCCGATGCAGCGCGGGAGCGCCGGCCGCGCGAGCGCCTTCTGCGGGGCGAACAGCCCCTCGGCGTCGAGTCGGCGGCGCAGTCGCTCGAGCTGGGCGAGCAGGTCGCCCTCCCCGGCGACGCGGAGCTCCCGGACTGCGAACGAGAACGACGGAGATGAGGTCGCGCTGCCCGGGTAGTAGTCGCAGCCGCCGCCCGCGACGACCAGCGTGCCGTCGGCGAGCGTGCAGCCGAGTGTGTCGTAATCCTCACGCCAGATCGCGCAGGGAAGCGCGCCGGCCGCGTCGCGCAGCTCGAAGTAGACGCGGGCGCGGGTGACGCGCAGTCCCCACACCTCGCCGGTCAGCTGGACATGGGTGAACTCCCGGAGACGACGACGCAGCTGCGCGGCATAGGCGCCCACCGGGAACGGCCCCGGCAGCCGCGACTGCCCGGGTGCGCCGGAGGGAGGAACCGAGGCGGTTGAGAGGCTTGACACCGGACCGTCGAGCCTACCGCCGGCATCGGATCGCCCGGTCGCGGCACACCGGCTCGGCTCCGCTTCTTCCATAACTGTCCCTCAGGGACAGTTATCGCATTGCGGGACTGCGGCGCTCCGTTCGGCGCCGTCCCGGTGAAACACCGTCTGGCGCCCGACGGCCGAAAATCCCAGCGAGGCGTAGAACACCTGCGGCCAGTCGTCCGCGTCGGCGGACAGGGCCACAAGACCCGCGCCCCAGTCACCGGCCGCGCGCAGCGTCGCGGTCATCACCGCCCGCGCATGTCCCCGCTCGCGGTGGGCGCGCAGCGTCGCCACCTGATCGACGAGAGCCACTCGGCGCCCACCGACGTCCGGGTCGAGATAGAGCGTCGCGGTCGACACCGGCAGGCCGCCGACAGGCGCCTCCACACCGACAGGCGCCTCCACACCGAACGGCGCCTCCACACCGAACGGCGCCTCCACACCGAACGGCGCCTCCACACCGAACGGCGCCTCCACGCCGGCCGGCGCCTGCACGCCGAACGCGCGCCACGGCGTGCCGGCGCGCAGGACGGCCTGGGTCTCCGCGAGCCGCTCCGGCAGCTCGGCCGCGCCCGCGCTGACCCGGGCGTCGTCGGCGAACGCGAGGACCTGGAACGCGCGCAGCTGCGCCGCCCCCACCGCCCCCACCGCGCCCACCGCCCCGACCGCCCCGACCGCCCCGACCGCGACCGCCCCGGCTGCGGGCGCCTGCTCCTCCGCCGGCTCGGGCCCCTGGCGAGTCCGGACCATGACGACGGCGCGCTCGCGCCGCCAGCCCCTGTGCTCCAGCGCGGGCCAGACTTCCTCGGCGGCGTCGGAGTCCTCGAGGGTCACCCGGCGATGGGGGACCCCCGACAACTCGCGGGTGACGAGCGCCTCCAGCGACGATGCGTCAACCCGGCCGAGCGCTCCGGTCAGGTGGACGCGGTTGAGGTGCCAGACGTCCGCCAGCGGCGGGTGGCGCACCACCCAACCGCCGTCGATCTCCCGCGCGCCGGTGACGGCGCGGCGGACGATCGCCCGCTCCGCGGCGAGCGCCGTGGCCAGATCGACGGTCCACGCGCGCCGCCGCAAGCGGAATCAGAGCATCGAGTCGGTGGGGGCGAACTCCACCTCGGGCGTCACCGTCTGGATCTGGTCGCCGAAGACCTGACGCGGCTCGCGGAAGAACGCGGGCGCCTGGGCGCGGCGGATGAGCACGAGCACGATCCCGCCGCCGACGCCGAGAATCGCGATCCAGTCAGGCACACCCAGCCCGAGCAGCGGCGGGCTCGAGTCGTTCGCTGCCTTGCCGTAGTAGTAGAGGCCATAACCCAGGACGCCCATGAGGGCCAGTCCGCCGAGCATCGGCAGGACCGCGAGGGTGACGAAGTTGCGCACCGACTTGAGGAGCTCGTGGCGGTAGAAGACCGTGCACGCAAAGCCGGTGAACCCGTAGTAGATGCAGACCAGGAAGCCGAGGCCGGCGACGCAGTCGGCGAGCACGTTGCTCGAGAGAATCGAGATCACCACGAACCAGATGACCGACAGCACACCGGCCCAGATCGTCGCCCGGGCCGGAACGAGGTTCCGCGGATGGATTTCGGCGAACCGGCTCGGAATCGCATTGCGGCGCCCCATCGAGAGCGCCTGGCGAGCCGCCGGCAGAATCGTCGTCTGCGTCGCGGCGGTCGCCGAGGTGAGCACCGAAATCGTCAACAGGAAGTGCAGGGGGCCGAGCACGCCTCTGGAGAGGCCGCCGGCGAAGATGTCATTTGGGTTGTTGGCCAGGTACTTGGTGCCGGCGTAGGCCTGGGAGGCCACCGTCACCAGCAGGTAGATGCCGATCAGGACGAACGTCGAGACGATCGCCGACTTGCCAGGCCCGTCGTTCGAGTTCTCGGACTCCTCGTTGACCGATACGCCGGTGTCCCAGCCCCAGTACAGGAACACTCCGAGCAGCACCCCGTCGAGCAGCGCGCTGAAGCTCATGCCGAACGGGTTGAACCACTCGAGCGTGACGTGCGCCGAGGCCGCGTGGCTGCCGGTGTAGGCCTTGATCAGCGCGACGATCGAGAAGATGACCAGCAGCGTCATCTCGAAGCCGAGCAGGAACTGCTGGGTTCTGGCCGACAGCTCGATGCCCCGCCAGCAGATCCAGGTGAGCACGACGATGAAGACGACGCCGAGGATCACGACGTCGAGGGTGTTGCTGGCGGCATTGTTGAGCCCGAACAGCTGGAAGCCGTAGGAGCCTGCGATCTGTGCCTGGTTGGCATTGACCACGATGTCGGAGAAGATCACCGTCCATCCGATCAACAGACCCAGGCTGGGACTCATTGCCCGGGTCACCCACGAGAATGTCGTTCCGCAGTCGGGGTCGACCTTGTTCATCGAGTTGTACGCGGTCGCGATGAAGAACAGCGGGACGAACGAGACGATCACGATCGCAGGGCTGTGTACGCCGACGCCGCTGATCAGCACGAAGAAGCCGACGGTCGCCGCCAGGCTGTACGCGGGCGCCGTCGAGGCGACGCCGATGACGATGTTGCTTATGTAGCCGATCGCGCCCTTTTTGAGCTGCGGGGCGTCGCCGGTTGGGCGTTCGGGCTCCCTTGCGGTTCCCGTGGATACGTCCATCTACGTTCCTCTCCTCATCAGCGTGGGGCGGGAACCTAACCAGACCTGACTCTGGCTGGCAACACCCAACTGTCCCAACGTGACCATCCTCGGTCACACCTTTTGTACAAGTTGGCCCGGTGAGCGGTCAACCGTGGTGCACGTCGCGCCCCAGCGCGCTGAACCGCTCACATCCGTCCTCCGTGACGTAGACGATCTCCTCGAGGCGCACGCCGAACTCGCCGGGAAGGTAGATCCCGGGCTCGATCGAGTGGACCATGCCCGCCTGCAGCACGACGTCCGATCCCGCCATCACGTATGGCGGCTCGTGGCCGGACAGGCCCAGCCCGTGACCGGTGCGATGCACGAAGAACTCGCCGTATCCGGCGTTCTGGATCACGCCGCGGGCGGCCGCATCGACGTCGCCGCAGGTGGCGCCGGGCCGCGTCGCGCCGGTCGCGGCGACGACCGCCGCCTCCACGACGGCGTGGACCTCGCGATAGCGGTCGGTCGGCTCGCCGATGAACGCCATTCGGGTGATGTCCGAGTGGTAGCCCTCGAGTACGGCGCCGAGGTCGATCACGACCGCGTCGCCCGCACGCAGGATGCGGGCCCCGGTCTCGTGATGGGGGAAGGCGCTGTTGGGTCCCGAGCCGACGATCGCGAACTCGGGCTCGCAGCCGGCCGCCGCGAACACGGCGTTGATCGCCTCGGCGACGCTCAGCTCGCTCACTCCGGCCGCGCACGCCGCCCACGCGGCCTCGGTCGCCCGGTCGGCGACCTCGGCCGACCGCGTCAGCGCCGCACGCTCGTCTGCGTCCTTGATCTCGCGCAGCGGCCACAGGACGCCGCCCGCGTCGACCGTCTGCGTCTGCGCGAGCGCCTCCTGGAGCAGCAGCAGATGATCTGCGCGCATCTCCGGGTCGGCGGCGAGCGTGCCGCCGCCGATGGACCCGACGCGCTGCAGCGCGTCGCGCAGCGCCGTCCGCGGCCCGTCCTCGTCTGCCCAGCGGATCAGCTCGATCCCCGGAACGCGGGCGGCGGTCTGCTCGGCGTTGAGCGACGGCATCAGCATCGCGACGGTCTCGGAGGACACGAGCAGTGCGCAGGCGCGCTCGTCATAGAGCGGCGCGAACCCGAGCAGCCACCGCAGGTTGTCGGTCGGCGCGATCGCGGTCAGGCCGACGCCGGCGCTCGCCATCGATTCGCGCAGACGCGCCAGGCGGGCCTCGATGCGGTCCGAGGGGCTCATCTCGGTGTCCGTACCTCTCGCAGCCAGGCCACGGTGTCGGCGAGCCCCTGGTCGAGCCCGATCCGCGCCTCCCAGCCGAGCACGTCCTTGGCCTTCTGCACCGATGGCCAGCGCCGGACGACGTCGACCTCGAAGGTGGGCAGGTGCTCCAGTTCGAACTCCGCGGGATCCTCGCCGCACGCGGCCCAGATCCGCTCGGCGATCTGGGCGACCGTGAGCTCCTCGGCGGCCGAGATGTTGAAGTCATCGTCGGCACCGGCGGGCGAGGCCGTCGCGGTGACGATTCCGTCGGCGATGTCATCGACGTGCGTGAGCGTGCGCGTCTGGCGTCCGGAGCCGAAGATCTCAAGCGGTCGCTGGCCGGCCAGCACCTTGGCGATCACGTCCGGAACCATGTGGGCGATTCCGGGCTCGTCGGGGTCGGGCATCTCACCCGGGCCATAGGCATTGAACGGGCGGCAGACGGTCGAGCACAGGCCGTGCTCCTCGCGCGCCGCGCGCACGTAGATCTCGCCCGAGAGCTTGGAGAACCCATAGGCCGAGTGGGGCGGCGGGCAGACTTCGACGTGCCCCTCGGTCGTCGGGAACTCGGTCGCCCGCTCGAACACCATCGAGGAGGACACGTAGGTGAGCCGGTCGACGCGCTCGTCGATCGCGGCGTGGACGACCGACCCGGTGACGGCATTGTTCATCTCGGTCAGCGTGAACGGCAGCTTGTGGAAGTTGGCGATGCCGCCGACGATCGCAGCGAGGTGGATGACATGGCTGCAGTCCTGCACCGCGCGCGCGGCGACGTCGAGGTCGCGCAGATCCCCGTCCGTCCACTCGCAGGCATCGCGCATCCAGTCCGGCGGCGTGCGGTGGTCGGCGATCCGTACGTCGAATCCCTCCTCGCCTGCGAGCAGCCGCTTGACGACGGCGGTGCCGATCGTGCCGGCGCCGCCGGTGACGAGCACGCGAGCCACCTAGCCGCCCGCGCCGCGGTCGGCGGGTTGGGCCACGAGCGCCGCAGTCTCGGCGGCGTACATGAAGACCTGCGCGGTGCCGAGGCTGTTCCACGGATCGACGATCAGAGCGTCGGGGTGGGTGGGGCTCGTAATCCCGAGGATCGTGGCGCGCGCCTCCTCGGTCTCGAACGCGGAGTGGTTGGTGGCGAGGATCACGACGTCGGCGTCACTGACGGCCTCGGCGAGCGGCTGGGTGGGGGTGGGTGCCAGCGGGTCACAGACCGCGACGTCGGCAAGTTCGCGCTCGAGCAGCCGGATCAGCTTGGGCGAGAGCGAGTCGCGCTCGTCGTCGGTGTCCCGCTTGAAGGTCAGTCCGAGCACCGCGATCTTGCGCGACGCGAGCGGACCGAGCCGCCGCTTGATGCCCTCGACCAGGAACAGCGGGACGCCCTCGTTGACGCGTGAGACGGCGAGCAACATGCCGGGAGCGGTCGAGCGCTCCTCGGAGAACACGAAGTCCTTGCGCAGGCAGGTGCCGGCGGTCATGCCGGGCATCGCCATCCCGCCTCGTGGGTAGTGGCGGTTGATGAGGTCAATCACCTCGAACACGTTCGCGCCGTACTTCTCGCAATCCATCATCAGCAGGTTCGGCAACGCGAACGTCGCGTAGCGCAGGATGTTGGTCCAGATCTTCGCCAGTTCGGCCTGCACCGGTGTGGTGCGCACGATCGGCGCGCCGAACACCTCGAACAGCTCGGCTGCCCGCTCGGTCGACGCCTCGCCGACGCCGCCCACGATGCAGGGCAGAGAGACGATCTCCTCCAGGAACTTGCCGGCGGCGATCCGCTCGGGCGCATGGGCCACGAAGACGTCCTCGCCACTGCGCAGGCCGCGGCGCTTCTCGAGGTAGCCGGCCACGAACTCGGTCGTCCCCGGCGCGATCGTCGAGCGCAGGATGAGCGCGTGGTCGGGCGCCAGCAGCGGCAGCAGATCGTCGAGGACCGCGCGGATCTGCGAGAGGTCGGATTCGACGTGGGAGAACGAGGGCGTACCCAGCGTCAGGACGATGTCCTGGGTGCGTGCCGCGTCGGCGGCGTGCTCGGCGAGGGTGAACCGGTCCGTGCCGAGGACTCGGTCGAGGATCTCCTGGCAGCCGGGTTCCTCGAACGGCATCCGGCCGGCTCGCAGCGATTCGAGCTTCGCGAGGTCGGTGTCGATCCCGAGCACCCTGAGGCCGCGGTCGGCGAAGCTGAGCGCGAGTGGCAGCCCTACGCGCCCGAGGCCGATCACCGAGATGAATCGCTCGTCGTTCACAGTCACTCCTGCCTTAACGTACCCGCACAGCCGTAGTTTCCCGACCGGAGCGGACGCGCGGCCCCTGCTCAGGCGCCGGCTGGACGATCGTGCCCGAGGCTGCGCATCGGCGTCAGACCGTCTTCGGCCTGGTGGCCGCGGACCTCACCGACGAATGCGATCCGGTCCAACCGCGCGATCTCACGCTCGCCCTCCACCCGCGCGGGGTGGCCCTCCGGCAGGCCCTTGATCAGCCGCTGGATGCGCTCCCGCAGCTGCAGCGCGAAATGGGGCGTGGAGGCGCCCATCAGCTGGCGGACGTCCTCGACTGTCGTCTCGTGCTCGGGCGCGATCCGGTCCGGGTGCTCGGCGGAGCTCATCGCGAGGACACCGGGACCGCCTGGAGCAGCGTGTCGAGCTGGGATTGCACGGCGACGGAGATCGCCGAGGAGTCGCCGATCACCCAGCCGTGGTTGTAGACCGCCGCGGTCTGTTCGCCCGGGCTGAAGCCCGGGGTGGCGTAGTTGAGGAAGTAATCGAGCACGGGCTTCGGAAGGGTAGTGGGATCCTGGACGAGCAGCTGCGGGCCGTAGTCGCCGCTGCCCGACAGCGCCGCCGACGCGGCGGCATCGAGCGGCCGGTTGGCGTTCAGCAGCGTATAGCCGTGCCCGGGGCTGCGGATCGCCCAGCCGAACGAGCCCGGGATCTGCGCACACGCCTTGCCGAACGGGCACGCGGGGTCGCGGTAGATGGCAAAGGCGACTGAGTTGGCCGCGGGGTCTCCGCGCCCCACGCGGGCGACGCTGCCGTAGCGGCGCAGGGTCCGCACCACCTGCGGGGCGATCACGGTCCTGGGGCCGAGCACGTAGATGTGGGGGTTGGAGTCGGCCGCGAGTGCCTGACGCGTCGCGGCGGGGACCCCGGTGGAGCTGACGAACAGCACCGGGTCGCCGCTCTCGGCCGCCCAGCCCGCGGCCGGCATCGCGTAGGCGGGCGATGCGCTGGAGGCGATCACCACGTCCTGGCTGGGCCGCCCGGTGGCCGCGGCCTGGTAGGCGGCGATGTCCTTCGCCAACGTGTAGGGGTCCTTCGCGCGGGAAACGGTGGCGGTCTTGAAGTGGCCGGCTCCGGGAACGTCGCCGACGCGGAGCACCTGCGCCCCGTCGATCGCGCCGGCACCGGTCGGGGACAGGGTGGAGAGCGCCTGGGAGGTCACCCTGGGCAGCGCCGAGGCGCCGGACAGGAGCACCGGCGCGTGGATCGGGGCCGCCATCAGCACCGAGGCCGCGATCGCCGCCTCCCAATCGTCGGCCGGCGCGATCGTCACCGCCGTGGGGTGGCTGCCGGAGGACTGCGACGGGTACACGGCGAGCGCGACCCCGGCCGCGTCGCTGATCGGGTCTGTCCCGTCGACACGGGTCGTGTTGCGGGTGGCGATCGTCGGAATCCCCAGGCCGCCGGTGCCCGGCGGTGCCGAGACGCCGGCCGTGGTCGTCGTCGTGGTCTGCCGCAGCAGGCGCGTTCCGCCACAGCCACTCAGCACGAGGCCGGCCAGCAGTGTCGCGCCGACCGCGGAGGAGAGGGCGCGCAATCGCATCGGCCGCCACGTTACCGTGCGCACCCGCGGCCATCTGCAGCAGCGTGCCCGGCTGTATAGTGCCCGGCGCTCGACCCGAAGCCCGACCGACCAGTGGATCCCGCACGCCGCTTCGGCGCCCTGTTCGCCGCCCATGATCCAGGTCTCGGAGCGCTGCGCCGTGCGGTCCGCGCGGCGATCATCATGCCCGGGTCCTTCGCGCTGTGCCTGAAGGTCATCGGCAACCCGGCGATGGCGGCGTTCGCCGCCTTTGGAGCGATAGCCACGCTCGTGCTCGTCGACTTCCGCGGGTCGATCGCGGACCGTGCCCGCTCGCAGATCTCGCTTGTGGTCGGGTGCATGGTCCTGGTGGCGCTGGGGACGCTGTGCTCGCGCTCGACCGTGGCGGCGATCCTCGTCATGGGCGTGCTCGGCGCGGTGATCGTGTTCTCGGCGGTGGTCAGCTCCGTGCTCGCGGCCGCGACGACCGCGCTGCTGCTCGCGTTCATCCTGCCGGTCTCACTGCCCGGGCCGGCGTCGGAGATCCCTGACCGCATCGCCGGCTGGGGCCTGTCGGGGGCGATCTCGGTGCTTGCGATCTGCCTGCTGTGGCCGGCGCCGGCGGCCGATCCGCTGCGCGCGGTGGTGGTGCGTGCCGCGCGGGCGCTGCTCGCCTGCCTGCGCGCCCCCGGCGAGGAGCAGCCGCGCGAGGACGCGCGTGCAGCGCTCACGGCGCTCAGCCGCACGTTCCTGGCCACGCCCTACCGGCCGACGGGACTCACCACCTCGGCCCGCGCCGGCGTGCGCCTGGTCGACGAGCTTCAGTGGCTCGGCGGGATCGTTCTCGGTGGGGCCGAGCCGGCGGACGGAGCCGCCGGTGACGGGGCGGAGGCGTCGGCCGCCGTCCTGGACGCGACCGCCGACGTGCTCGCCGAGGTCGTTGCGATCCTCGATCACACGGTCTCCGGCGCCGAGCGGCTGGCCCGAGCACAGGACGCGCTGATGCGGTCAACGCGTGTGCTTCCCGAGCGCGTCTCGCTCCCGCATGCCGAGCGCGTTGCCGCCTGCGCCAGTCGGCCCGACGAGTCTGCGGTCCTCGACGCCGAGGTCTCGGCCTTCGCCTCGGCGCTCGATCCGGCGTTTCGCGCCCAGGAAGCGAGCTTCATGGTCGGCCAGATCGCCGCCAACGTCGGGGTCATCGTCGCCGCTGACGCGCGTAGCTGGTGGCAGCGGCTGCTCGGGCGCCAGCCGCCGGGGATCGGCGGCCCGATCTCGTCGGTACGGGAGCGCGCCGGCGCGCACCTCGGGATCGGCTCGGTGGCGACGCGTAACGCGGTCCGCGCGGGTGTCGCGCTTGCGATCGCGGTGCTCGCCTCACGGCTGCTCGACGTCGAGCACGCCTTCTGGGTCTCGTTCGGCACGCTCTCGATCCTGCGCTCCAACGCCCTGAGCACGGGGCAGACGTTCGTGCGGGCCCTCGGCGGGACGGTGCTCGGATTCCTGCTTGGCGCGCTGCTCGTCCTGGCGCTCGGGACGAACACGACGCTGCTGTGGGTACTGCTGCCACTCGCGGTGCTCATCGCCGGTGTGGCGCCCGCGGCGATCTCGTTTCTGGCCGGACAGGCGGCGTTCACGGTCGTGCTCTTCATCCTGTTCAACATCCTCGCGCCGGCGGGCTGGCGGATCGGGCTGGTGCGCGTCGAGGATGTCGCGCTCGGCGGGGCCACGAGCCTCGTGGTCGGGCTGCTGTTCTGGCCTCGCGGGGCGGCTGCCGCGTTCGCCCGGGCACTCGCCGATGCCTACGCGGAGAGCACCCACTACCTCACGACGGCGATCTCGCAGGCGGTCATCTGCTGCGCGCCGGGAATGGTGTCGAACCCGATCCCGCCCACCCCACGCGAGGCCACGGCCGCAGCCGCCGCCTCTCGCCGGCTGGACGACACCTACCGCACGTATCTGGCGGAGCAGGGGCCGAAGCGGATCGGGCTGGCGGGAACCTCGATGCTCGCGGCCGGCCCCGCGCTGCTGCGGCTCGCGGGCGACGCGGTGATCGCCCTCTGGTCGGGTGCCGAGACTCCGTCCGCGAGTCGCTTCATGGCCGCGCGGGAGCTGCTCGAGCGCGCGCGTGACGTCGAGGACTGGTACGGGCGGCTCGGTGCCGGCCTGGTCGGGATCGCCGCCGAGGCCGGAGGTGGAGGGGAGGCGCTGGCGACAGGGGCCGCGCGTCTGCCGGAGCCGCGGGTGCAGGACGGCGCGGCCGCACGGCGGCTGCTGGCCACGATCGACGGCGACCTGCGCTCGCCCGACGGCTCGGCAACGGTCACCGCGGTGCGGATCGCGTGGACCGGCGCCTTCCTCGACGCGGCGAGGCGGTTGGAGCCGATGCTGGTGGCCACGGTGCGCGAGGCGGGCGAGCAGGGCACCCTGGGGCCGGGCGCCGATCCGGCGGGACCGGCGCGCGCACGGCTGCTCGCTGCCGCCCGCAGGGGCCCACGGGCGGTCGCGGCGGGCCGCGACTGACGCTCAGCGCTCGCCGGTCTCGCGCTGGTGCGCGAGGAGCGCCTCGCGCAGCGCGAGCCGGTTGGCGCGGCGCTCCTGGGCGTCGCGCATCCGACGGTGCTGGTCGGGCGTCTCGGCGACGGCCTTGGGGATCGGGCGCGGGCGACCGTGCTCGTCGAGTCCGACGTACGTGAGATACGCGGTATTCGAGTGGCGGACCTCGCCTGTGGAGGGGTCCTCGGACTCGACGCGGACCCCGATCTCCATCGACGTGTTCCAGGAGGCGTTGACCGTCGCCTTGAACGTCACCACATCCATCACGTGGACCGGCACCAGGAAGTCCATCCGATCCATCGAGACGGTCACCACCCGGCCCCGGCAGAACTTCACCGCCGAGACGCCCGCGGCCTCATCGACGAGCCGCATGATCGTCCCGCCGTGGATGTTGCCCGTGCCGTTGGCGTCCGTCGGACCCATCCAATGGGCGAGCAGCGACTCGGATTCGGAGACGGGGCGGGCGATCATGGGGTGATCCTACGTGGAGCTGCCGCTACGATCCCAGACAGATCAGCAACTCCAAGGGAGGACACGATGCCGGGCCTTTCCGGGCGCATGTCCACGGTCGTCAAAGCGAAGATCTCAAAGATGCTCGATCGGGCCGAGGATCCGTCCGAGACGCTGGAATACAGCTACCAGAAGCAGATCGAGCTGCTCCAGAACGTCAAGAAGGGCATCGCCGACGTCGTCACCTCGAAGAAGCGGCTTCAGCTGCAGACCGAGAAGCTCCAGCAGCAGGTCGTGAAGCTCGACACGCAGGCCCGCCAGGCGCTCGCCGCCGGCAACGAGGACCTCGCGCGGGTCGCGCTCGAGCGCAAGAACGTGGCCCAGACCGAGCTGCAATCGCTCGACTCGCAGGTGGCCGAGCTGGAGAACCAGCAGCAGCAGATGACCGCCTCCGAGCAGAAGCTCCGCGCGAAGATCGAGTCGTTCCGCTCGCGCAAGGAGGTCATCAAGGCCCAGTACTCCGCGGCCGAGGCCCAGGTGAAGATCTCCGAGGCGGCGACTGGCGTCGGCGAGGAAATGGCCGATGTCGGCCTGGCGATGCAGCGTGCGCTGGACAAGACCGAGAACATGAAGGCCCGCGCCAGCGCCGTGCAGGAGCTTGAGGCCGCCGGCACGTTTGAAGACCTCACTCAGATCGGATCCGGCGAGGACGACATCGACCGTCAGCTGCGCCAGCTGTCGAGCACCAGCGAGGTCGACTCCGAGCTGGCCAAGATGAAGGCCGAGCTCGGTGCCGGCAGCGCGCCACAGGGCGCGCTCGGCTCCGGAGACCCCTCCGCGGCGGAGGGCTCCGGCTCGGGAGCGCAGGAGCAGGCCAGTTGATCGTCCGGATCTCGACGGAGGGCCAATATGAGCTCTCCGAGGCCGATGGTGAGGCGCTCAACGAGCTGGACAACGAGGCCGTACTCGCCTGTGAGTCAGGTGACGCGGCCGCATTTCACGCATCCTTCTCACGGATGCTCGATCTCGTGCGCACGCGCGGGCAGAGCCTGGGCGACGAGACCCTCGAGGGCTCGGACATCATCTTGCCCCCGCCCGATGTCTCGCTGGAGGAGGCGCGGGCGGAGTTCCAGGGCGACGGCCTGATCCCGGGATAGCTCGCCCGGGCGCGACCGTTCAGTCCGGGAGCGCGACGGCGGTCGCGACCCGGCGGGAGCGCTTGACGCGGTACATCTCGTGGTCCGCGCGGCTGAGCACGTCCTCGGGCCGCTCGTGGTGCTCGGTGCACAGGGTGTAACCGACGCTCGCGGACACCTTGACGGTGACCTCGCCGTGCTCGATCGGCGGCGCGATCACGCTCTCGACGCGGTCCACGAGCGCCACGACCGCATCCGTCTGAACCGGTCGGTCGACGAGGATCACGAATTCGTCGCCGCCGAGCCGGGCAATCGTGTCGTGGTCTCGGACGACCGATCGCAGGCGGCGCGCGACCTCGACCAGGACATGGTCGCCGACGCCGTGGCCGTGGGTGTCGTTGATCGCCTTGAACCCGTCGAGGTCGATGAACACCAGCGCCAGTACCCCGGGCCGGCGCGCGAGCTCGCGCAGCGAGACCGAGGTCCGGGTCAGGAGCAGGCGGCGGTTGGCCAGGCCGGTGAGGCTGTCGTGCTGGGCCATTCGGTCGCGGGTCAGCAGACCGGTCATGAGCGCGGCCGCGGTGAGCGCCGAGACCGAGCAGGCGACGACGTACATCTGGGCCGACACCAGTCCGGTGAACGCGTCATCGCCCGCAAATGGGCCTGAGCCGATGGCGGTGAGGACCTCGACGCTCAGACCGACGAGCACGACGGCGGCTGCGGCCTGTCGCGCGCCGCCCCGGATCGAGACCAGCGAGAGCGCGGGAATCACCAGGAACGGCAGCCCGTCATGGGCGGCCGACGGAACCAGCAGCGCGACGAGCGTGAGCAGGACGAGCGACAGCAGCGCGGCGGCCTCTCGCGGACTCGGACGGGTCCGGTTCCAGCTGCAGCTGAGAAGCGCCGGTGCGACCACGGTCACGCCGAGCGCGTCCCCGATGTACCAGCGCCCCAGATAGGGCCAAACCGAGCTGGTGCCGAGAATCGCCTGCCAGCCTGAGGCGATCAGTGCGCTCAGCAGGGGCCCGCACCAGGCGGCGGCGAGGTAGAAGACGCCGAGATCGCGCATGCTCGCGAGGTCCGGCGGCGCGCCCAGTGTCCGTCGCAGCAGTGTGGCCGCCAGCAGCGGCTCGGCGCAGTTGGCGCTCGCCAGCCCGCAGCTCACCCGCGCGCTGTAGCCGCCACCGCCGTGCGTGTCCATCAGGAAGTCTGCGATCCAGATCGCGACGAGGTAGGCCGGCCACTCCCGGCGTTCGCGCAGGATGAGCACCGAGACGGTGACGCCGGAGGCCGGCCAGAACGTCGCACCCGCCGACGTGCCGAATGTCGTGCCCAGGACGACCAGCCGGTAGATGGCCGCGTACGCCGCGGCAAGCGCGAGAGCGCCCAGCGCGACACGCATCCACCGGGGAAGGGCCATGGCCCCCTTTTCGACGGCGGCAGCGCAGACTTGAGCGGAGGGCGCCCGACGACAAGCGGCCGGGTCCCTCTCGGGCTCCGGCCGCTCAGGACGTCATGACGTGTGCTGTGGCGCCTACGCGGTGGCGGCGGGCTCGGCCGGCGCCTGCACCCACTTCGACACGCACGGGATCTTCGAGGTGTCGCAGCGGTCGCGGTACTTGTTGGCGATCTCGGTGACCTCGGTGAGGAGGTCGTCGCGCAGTGTGATCGGGTTGAGGCCGAGCTCCAGCAGGTGGTCGTTGGAGACGAACAGCTCGTTCTCGGCGGCCTCCTTGCGCGGGTTGTCGACGTAATCGATCTCCGCATGGGTGAGCTCGGCGACGAGCTTGGCCAGATCGCGGACGCGGTGGGTCTCGGTCATCTGGTTGAAGACCTGGACGCGCTCGCCGGTCTCCGGCGGGTTCTCGATCGCCAGCTGGATGCAGCGAACGGTGTCCTGGATGTGGATGAACGCGCGGGTCTGGCCTCCGGTGCCATGGACGGTGAGCGGGTAGCCGACCGCCGACTGCATCAGGAAGCGGTTGAGGACGGTCCCGTAGTCGCCGTCGTAGTCGAAGCGGTTGATGAGCCGCTCGTCCAGGCGCGTCTCCTGGGTCTGGGTGCCCCACACGATGCCCTGGTGAAGGTCGGTGACGCGGGTGCCGTCGTTCTTGTTGTAGAAGGCGAACAGCAGCTGATCCTGCGTCTTGGTCATGTGGTAGATCGAGCCCGGGTTGGCCGGGTAGAGGATCTCCTGGCGGATCTCGTCACCGTCGTCGGTGTCGATCTTGATCTCCAGGTACCCCTCGGGGATCTTGATGCCGGCGGTGCCGTAGCCGTAGACGCCCATCGTGCCGAGGTGGACGACGTGCGGGTTGACGCCGGACTCGACGACCGCGGCGAGCAGGTTATGCGTCGCGTTGACGTTGTTGAAGACCGTGTAGCGCTTGTGCCACGAGCTCTTCATCGAGTAGGGGGCGGCGCGCTGCTCGGCGAAGTGCACGACCGCGTCCGGCTGGTAGTCACGAATGAGATCCAGCATCACGCGGTAGTTCTCGGCGACGTTGAACCGGTAGAACGGGATCTCGTTGCCGGTCAGCTCGCGCCACGCCTCCAGGCGGGTTCCGATCGGGCGGATCGGGGTCAGCGAGTCGGCCTCGAGCTCGATGTCAGCGTTGCGGCGAGCGAGGTTGTCGACGATCGCGACGTCGTGGCCGGAGGCGGAGAGATGCAGCGAGGTCGGCCATCCACAGAAGCCGTCGCCACCGAGAATCAGGATGCGCAAGGTATCTCCCTGGTGCGGAACGTAGTGCCGGCATCCGCTCCATGTACGGCGCCGAACGAAGGGTGCGGCCGCGACCGCGAGGGCCGTCGATCAGCCGAGCACGAAAGGGTAGCGCACGGTGCGGCGGCCGTTCGCAAGAGCACATGCGGCCCTAACGCGCGCGCGTGTCACCGTTCGATCGTTCCACGCCGACCGCCGGCGGCCGAGAACAGCTCCCGGCCGACCTCGGCGAGCCGGTCGAGTCGCAGCGCGAGCGGGGGGTGGGTGGGGAACATCGTCGCGACGGTGCGGGGAGCGTCGACCGGCAGGACCGAGAGCACGGTGAGCTCGCCGCACACCGCGCGGCGCGCGTCCTCGTCGAACTGGTCGGCGACCTCGGAGATCGCCCGCAGCGCCGCGGCGACGCCGTCAGAGCCGCTCAGCAACAGGAACGCCGCCCGGTCGGCGGCCAGCTGGCGACAGCGCGAGAGAGACTGCGTGGTCACATAGGAGACGACGAACAGCAGGCCGGCGAGGATGACGACCGCGGTCCATGGCTGCTCCTCGCGGCCTCGCCGATGCGGCAGACGTCGGTCGAGCTCGACGAGCAGCGCCGCGATCGCGGCCCAGACGCTGCCGAGCGTGATCAGCACGACATCGCGCGAGGCGATGTGCGCGAGCTCGCGGGCGAGCACCGCCTCGAGCTCGCGCTCCTCGAGCAGCTCAAGCAGTCCGCGGGTGACGCACACCGTCGCGTTGAGCGGGCTGCGCGCCACGGTGAACGCATTCGGGACCGCGGTGTCGATCACCGCGAGGCGGACCATCGGCCGGTCGGCGAGCACGCACACGCGCTCCATCGCCGCATGCAGCTCGGGCATCTGTCCAGGCTCCAGCGGCCGCGCTCTGAGCGCGCTGAAGATCATCCGTTCGGTGCCGAGATAGTGGGCGAGCACCAGCACCGCGATGATCACCGCGATCGCCACGACGCCAACGCCGCAGGCGACCAGCAGGGTGATGATCACGACGTAGCCGCCGACCAGCAGAAGCGCTGAAAAGGCCATCCGCGCCTTGAGGCCGCGGTCTCGGCCGATCGACTTCGGAGTGCGGCTCTGCACGGGTTCATGTTCGCAAACTGACATTTCGGATCTGGGCCTCAAGTTCTCCGCCCGCATGCCGATCGAAAGAGCAGTGCGTGCGACCCGGGCATATCTTGCAGGTATCGGAACCGCCGGAGCGTTGGCGCTCGGCGCGGCACTGGTATTTGCCGCCGCGAGCGCGATCATCGCCTTCCGCGGCTGGCCGGGCACGGCCATCTCAACCGGCCCCGCCCGCCAGGTCCTCACCGTCACCCCGCCGCCGAGCCCCGTCGCCCGGCGCGTCGCCCACATCGCGACCACCGCGAAGCGGCCCGCGACGGCGACGATCCGTCACCAGGTGGGCTCGACCGTCCGTCGCGCGGCCACCCACCGCTCAACCTCCACCGCGCGCGCTCATCACCGCACGCAGACCGTCGCCGGGACCCAGCATCCGGGGACGACCACTCCGGGGACGACCACACAGCCGGCGCAGCCGACCCATCCGGCGCGGCACACGACCCGGCACACCCATCGCGGCGGCCCGCTGCATTCCAAGTCCTATCCGGTGAACACGACCTCGGCGACGAGCGTTCCCACCGCAACGAGCACCAGCGCGGCGACGCCCGCGCCGACGATCACGACTGCGGTCTCGACGGCGCCGACCTCGACGTCGACGAGCACCACCCCGGTTGGCGTCAAGGTGTCCGTCGGGCATGGTCATACGGTCACGATCACGGCAACGCCCGAGCCGACCACGACGCCCACCGTGCCGACCACGATCAGGCCGGTCACGACGACGCCGACGACGTCCACCGTGTCGACGAGCCCGGGCAGGCCGCGTCCCGGATCGTGGACGGTCACCAGTGCGACGCCCACGACGTCGACCACGTCGACGACGTCGACCACGAACTAGCCGCGCTCACGCAGGACGCAGGGTCCGGGCCGGCCGCATATCGTGTCGCCCGTGCCCACCGCGGTCTCCGAGCTCTCGCACGTCGCTCCGGCTGGCACGCGCGTCGACGCCCGAGGGCATCTGACGCTCGGCGGCTGCGACGCGCTCGAGCTCGCGCGTGAGTTCGGCACCCCCGCCTACATCGTGGTCGAGCAGGACATCCGTGATCGGGCCCGGGCGTTCCGGGACGGCCTGGCGGCGCGTCACGGCGATGGGGATGTGCTGTTCGCGTCCAAGGCGTTCCCGTGCACGGCGGTCTACCGGCTCCTCGCGCAGGAGGGCCTCGCCTGCGACGTCGCGTCCGGCGGCGAGCTGGCGCTCGCCCTGGCCGGTGGCTTTGACGCCGCGCGGATCTACCTGCACGGCAACGCCAAGTCGGCCGCCGAGCTGCGCCAGGCGATCGACGCGGGCGTCGGCCACATCGTGCTCGACGCCGCGTCTGAGATCGAGCGGCTGGCTGCGATCGCCTCCGAGCGGGGCGTCGTTCAGGACGTCCTGGTCCGGGTCACGCCCGACGTGGCGGGGGAGACGCATGCGGCGATCTCCACCGGCCAGGCCGACTCCAAGTTCGGTTTCTCGCTCAAGGGCGCGCGCGCGGCGATCGAGGCGCTCGAGGACGTGCCGTCGCTGCGGCTCGTCGGTCTGCATGCCCACATCGGCTCGCAGCTGTTCGCCGTCGAGCCGTTCCGCGAGGCGGTCCGCGCGCTCGCCGGCCTCGGCCAGTTCCCTGTCTACAACCTGGGCGGCGGTCTCGCGGCGGCCTACCTGGCCTCCGACGAGCCACCGTCGATCGACTCCTACCTGGGGTCGCTGGTCGACGCGGTGCACCGGTTCCTCGGCACCGACGTGCGACTCCTGCTCGAGCCGGGGCGTGCGCTGGTGGCCAACGCCGGCGTGACGCTGTACACCATCGAGTCGGTCAAGCACAACGTCTCCACCTGGGTCGCCGTCGACGGCGGTATGTCAGACAACCTGCGGCCGATGCTCTACGGCGCGGGCTACGAGGCGTTGATCGCCGACCGCGCCGACGCCGCCGCGGACGTGCGCTGCCACCTCGCCGGCAAGCACTGCGAGTCGGGCGACGTGATCGTCCGCGACGCGCTCCTCGCCGACCCTCGGGTGGGCGACACCGTCGCCGTGCTCGCCACCGGCGCGTACGGCCACGCGATGGCAAGCAACTACAACGGCGCGCTGCGGCCGCCGATCGTCTTCTGCGACTCCGGTCGCGCACGCGTGGTCGTGCGCCGGGAGACATACTCCGACCTGATGAGCCGGGACGTCTGATGAGCGCCTTCCGCGTGGGGCTGCTCGGGCACGGCACGGTCGGCTCGGCATTTGCCGAGCTGCTGCCCACGCGCGCCGGTCGGATCGAGCAGATCACCGGCCTGCGACCGGAGCTCTCCGGGGTGATCACGCGCTCGCGCGGCGGGACGTTCGAGGAGTTGCTGCGGGATTCGGATCTGATCGTGGAGCTGATGGGCGGGATCGAGCCCGCGCGGACCTGGCTGCTGGAGGCGATGCGAGCCGGGAAGCACATCGTCACCGCCAACAAGCAGCTGCTCTCACAGCACGGCGAGGAGCTGTGGGACGTCGCGCGTGAGCAGGGCGTCCAGCTGCGCTTCGAGGGCGCGGTGGCGGGCGTGGTGCCGGTCATCCGCGTCCTGCAGGAGTCGCTGGCCGGCGCCGAGGTCGACCGCGTCTCGGGGATCGTCAACGGCACGACCAACTTCATCCTCACCGAGATGGCCCGAACCGGGTCGGACTTCTCGACCGTGCTCGCCGAAGCCCAGCGCCTCGGCTACGCCGAGGCCGATCCGACCGACGACGTCACGGGCCGTGACGCCGCCGCCAAGATGGCGATCATCGCGCGGCTCGCGTTCGAGACCCCGGTCCACATCGATCAGGTCATGTACGAGGGGATCGAGGAGATCACCCCCGACGACCTGGAGTACGCACGGGACCTCTCGCTCGGGCTGAAGCTGATCGGGACCGCCGAGCGGGTCGGCCCCGACGCGCTCTCGGTTCGCGTCCATCCGGCATTCCTGTACCCAGGTCACCCACTCGCCTCGGTCAACGGTCCGTTCAACGCCGTCACGGTCGAATCCGCTGCGATCACCGAGATCACGATGTCGGGACCGGGCGCCGGCGGGCCGCAGACGGCCAGCGCCGTGCTCGGCGACGTGATCAGCGCGATGATCCCGCCCGCCTCGGTTCCGCCCGCCCACGAGTCGCTGCGGATCTCCTCCGATGTCTCGTCGGCGTTCTACCTCTATCTCGAGGTCGCAGACGAGCCGGGCGTCCTGTCGGCGGTCGCCGCGGTGCTCGGCGAGCACGGGGTGTCGGTGAAGTCGGTGGTCCAGAAGGGCCTGACCGAAGGCGCGGCGCGAATGGTGATGGTCGTGCACCGCGTGGGGGAGGCCCAGTTCTATGAGGCGATGGCGCAGATCGCGGGGCTCGCCGCCGTGCGGGCGCGTCCGCGGGCGATCCGGGTGGTCGAGGAGCAGTTCGGGTAGCGGCGATGCCGGGGCTGATCGAGCGATACCGGGCGCGGTTGCCGTTCGCCGAGGGCGACCCTGTCGTCTCGCTGCATGAGGGCTCGACGCCGCTCGTCCACGCGCCGCGGCTCTCCGAGCGGGTGGGAGCCGACGTGTGGCTGAAGCTGGAGGGCTTGAACCCGACCGGCAGCTTCAAGGACCGGGGGATGACCTGCGCGGTCTCCGCCGCCGTGCGCGAGGGGTCCCATGCGGTCGTCTGCGCATCGACGGGCAACACCGCGGCGAGCGCCGCCGCCTACGCCGCCCGCGCCGGGCTGCGGTGCGCCGTGATCGTCCCGGAGGGCAAGATCGCCACCGGCAAGCTCGCCCAGGCCCTCGCGTTCGGCGCGCAGGTGGTGTCGCTGCGCGGCAACTTCGATCGCGCGCTCGAGCTCGTGCGCGAGCTCGCCGCGAGTCACCCGATCTCACTCGTCAACTCCGTCAACGAGTTCCGTATCGAAGGACAGAAGACCGGGGCCTTCGAGCTGGCCGAGGACCTGGGCGGTGAGCTTGACGCCCTCTGCATCCCGGTCGGCAACGCCGGCAACATCACCGCGTACTGGCGGGGCTTCACCGAGCTCGGCATGGCGCCGAAGATGTTCGGCTTCCAGGCCGCGGGCGCCGCGCCGCTGGTCGACGGCGCTCCGGTCGCCCACCCCGAGACCGTCGCCAGCGCGATCCGCATCGGCAATCCCGCTCGGTGGGAGGATGCGATGAACGCGATGACCCGCTCGGGCGGAGCGGTCAACAAGGTCACCGATGAGCAGATCCTCGACGCCTATCGGCTGCTTGCGAGGACCGAGGGGGTGTTCTGCGAGCCGGCCTCGGCGGCGTCGGTGGCCGGGCTGATCGCCCACGGCGCCCAGGGAGCGCAGCGGATCGCGTGTGTGCTGACCGGCAACGGCCTCAAGGATCCCCAGACGGCGCTCGAGCAGGCCGGCGGCGTGCTGGCCTGCGACGCCGAGATCGGCGCGCTCGAGCACGCGGTCCTGGGATGACGCTGGGCCGCCGCCGGGTCGTCCGCGTCCCTGCCTCAACCGCGAATCTCGGCCCCGGATTCGACGTGATGGCGGCGGCGCTGGCGCTGGCGCTCGAGGTCGAGGTGGTGGAGACCGGGTCGTTCGCGGTGCACACCGAGCTCGACGTGCCGCGGGACCGCTCCAATCTGATCGTCCGTGCGTTCGAGACGCTGCATCCCGCCGATGACTTCCAGTTCCGGATCGACTCCCAGATCCCACTCACCGGCGGTCTGGGCTCCAGTGCCGCCGCGATCGTGGCGGGCGTCGTCGCCGCGGACCACCTGTTCGAGCTCGACGCGGATCTGATGGCCGCGGCGACCGCCCTGGAGGGCCACGCCGACAACGTGGCCGCGGCGCTGCACGGGGGTTTCGTCATCTGCCAGGGCGATCGGGTCCATCGGCTCGATCCTCCGATGGGCCTGGAGGCCCTGCTGGTCGTCCCCGACGAGCCAGTGCGGACCGCTCTGGCTCGCGCCGCCCTGCCGTCTGAGGTTGCGATGGTCGACGCGGTCGCAAACCTCGCCTCGATCGCAACTCTCACCCTCGGCCTGAGCCTGGGTGACTACGATTGCATCGCCGATGGGCTGGGCGATCGCCTCCATCAGCCCCATCGCGCACACCTGTTCCCGCGATCGGCCGAGCTGGTGCGGCGGGCGCGGGAGCTGGGGGCGTTGGGCGCGACGATCTCGGGCGCTGGACCGACTGTGCTCGTGTGGTGTCGCTACGAGCAGACGGGCGTGGTGATGGAGCGGTTGCAGGCGCAGGCAGACGGCTGGGGCGCGGTGCTCAGGGCGCCATTCGAGCCGCACGGCGCCGACGTGCGCGAGCTCTGAGCCCGCTCAGAGGACGAAGCGCCCGACCCAGACATCGAGCCCGAGCGTTCGCGTGGCGCCCTCGCCGCCGATGCGGAAGCGGGCGGTCCCGGCGGGGGCCTCTTCGAGCAGGCGCTCCACCAGCCGGTGCAGCTCGGCGTCATCGCCGCCGCGGTGCAGCCAGTCACGCAGATCGAGCTCGATCGGCACGATCGTCTCGCGGTCGAGCCGCAGGCCGGCACGCTCGGCGAGCCGATGCAGCCGGTCGCGGGTGAGCGAGGCCCAGTGTGACGGATCCCGCAGCCGCTCAATCTCCTGAGACCACGCGAAGGCGCTTGGATCCTCGTCGGCGAGGTGGTCGGCGACCACGATCGCGCCGCCGGCCCGCACGACCCGGGTGAGCTCCTCGATCACGCGGCCGGGCACGGGGATGTGATGGAGCGAGAAGCGCGTGATCGCGCCGTCGAATGACGCGTCATCCAGCCCGGTGGCGGTCGCGTCGCCGACGTCGAAGGTCGCGTTCCGGGCGCCGGCCGCGGCAGCGCTCTGCTCCGCCAGAGTCACCATCGCGGGCGTGAGGTCAATGCCGTGGACGCTGCGCACGTGGGGCGCGAGCAGGCGGCTGATGACGCCGGGGCCGCACGCGGCCTCCAGCCAGACGTCGGAGCCGTGCGGGGCGGCCCGGGCGAGCAGCGTGTCGAGCAGGACAGCGTCGTTGGCGGCGCTCGAGCGGTTGAACCCGTCCGCCTGAGCGGTGAAGGCGCTGGTCAGCGCGCGGTCGTGGTGGCGGCCCGGCTCCGGTGCGTGCGAGGTCGCGTCCGCGTCCATGGTCGACGATACTGCCAGGGACCGGCCCGCCGTGAGCACTGGAGGAGCATTGATGTCGGCTGAAGCGATGTTCGTGGCCGGGGAGTGGCGCCCGTCGCTGAGCGGCGAGACGACCACTTCGACGAGCCCCGCGACGGGCGAGTCGATTGCCGAGATCCCGAGCGGAGACCGGCAGGATGCGCGCGAGGCGATCACCGCGGCGCGCGCCGCCTCCGGGGCGTGGGGGAGGCTCACCGCATTCGAGCGGGCCGCCAAGATGCACGCGGTCGCCGACATCGTCCAGGCGCGGCGCAGCGAGCTCGCGCACACCCTGACGCTCGACCAGGGCAAGCCGCTGCATGCCGAGGCCTACGACGAGATCGACGAGCTGACCGAGTACTGGCGGATGGCCGCCGAGGACGCCAAGCGGCTCTCTGGCACGTTGCCGAACTCGTTCTCGCCCGGAAAGCGGGTGCTCCTCGCGCGCCGCGCGCGGGGGGTGGTGGGGGTCATCTCACCGTGGAACTGGCCCTACACGATGCCCGCCGAGCTCATCGCCCCGGCGCTCGCCTGCGGCAACGCGGTCGTCTGGACGCCGGCTCCGACGACCGCGCTGTGCGCGATCGAGCTCGCCCGGTGCGTCGCCGACGCCGACCTGCCCTCCGGGGTGTTCAACCTGGTGACCGGACCCGGGCCGCTTGTGGGCGACGAGATCGCGCGTCATCCGGGCGTCGACGGGGTCGGCTTCATCGGCTCAACCGCGACCGGGCGCCTGGTCGCCGCGGCGGCGGCCGGCAAGGCGGCGCTGCTGGAGATGGGTGGCAACGGACCTGTCGTGGTGTTGGGCGACGCCGATCTCGACGCGGCCGTCGAGGCGACGCTGACCGCGTGCTTCCTGTGTGCCGGGCAGAGCTGCACCGCCGGTGAGCGGATCCTGGTCCAGCGCGCGGTCTACGACGAGTTCGTCGAGAAGCTCGCCCGCGCGGTCGACGAGCGGATCGTGCTCGGCGATCCGTTCGCCGAGACGACGACGATGGGGCCGCTCAACAACGAGCCGGTCGCGGCGAAGATGGACGCGCACGTCGCGGATGCGCGCGAGCGCGGTGCCCGGGCGGTGTCCGGCGGCACTCGCGCCGGCGGGTTTCCGACCGGCCTGTACTGGGAGCCGACCGTACTCAGCGGCGTCGACGCCGATGCGCGGGTCGCGGTCGAGGAGACGTTCGGGCCGATCGCCCCGGTGGTCGCGATCGAGGGATTGGACGACGCGATCGAGCTCACCAACCGATCGCCCTACGGGCTGCTGGCGGCGATCTTCACCGCCGACCTCGCCGCGGGGCTGCGGTTCGCGGACGAGGTGCGGACCGGCTGGGTGAACATCAACGAGTCCTCCAACTACTGGGAGTCGCACCTGCCGTTCGGTGGGCGGGCCGGATCCGACAGCGGGATCGGACGCGTGGGCGGCGCGCACGTGATGGAGTCGTTCACCGAGCTGCAGACGATCACGATCACGCCGCGAAGGTGAAACGCGGCGAACGCCGAGCGCGTATTCAGTCGCCGGCTTCAGCCGTCGCCGTGACCGCCGGGGGCAGCAGCGCGCGCAGGGCGCGCCGGCCACGCTGGATCCCCAGACGGCGCAGCAACTCGTCGGCCACCGCCAGGTAGTCGGCGCCGAGGTCCGGGCGGTAGTCGATGATCGACAGCGCGCGCTCGGCGGACTCGGCATAGGCGATCGAGGAGCGAATCGTGGTGTCGAGCAGCTTCTCGCCGAAGTGGGAGCGCAGCGACTCGAACGCCTCACGCGAGTGCCGGGTGCGCATGTCGGTGATGTTGAGCATCACGCCGAGCCATTCGAGGTTGGGATTGAGCGTCTCCCGGGCGAGCTCGATCACTTCGAGCGCCTGCTCGACCCCCTGCAGCGCGAAGTACTGCGCCTCGGCGGAGAGCAGCGCATGGTCGGCGGCGACGAGCGCGTTGACGGTGAGCAGGCCAAGCGCCGGCGGGCAATCGATCAGCACCAGGTCGTATCCGTCCGAGACCTCACGCAACGCCTTCTTGAGGGTGAGCTCGCGGCCCATCTTCCCGCCGAGTGCCAGTTCGGCCTCGGCGAGGTTCAGGTTGGCCGGGATCACGCCGTCATGGACCGCGGCGCTCGCCTTGGCCCGGCCCGAGAGCACGTCGCCAATCGTCGGCGACGCGTCGGGATCGACGTCGAGATAGTCGGAGAGGTTGCCTTGCGGATCGAGGTCGACGGCGAGCACGGAGAGCCCGACGCGCCTGTACACGTCGGTCAACGTGCGCACCGTCGTCGTCTTACCGGTGCCGCCCTTCTGGGAGAGGACAGCGATCGTCTCGGCCATGCGCGCGGACTCTAGTCGCGCACCGTCGCGCCGGTGTGTGACGCCGGTTACGCGTGCGAGGCGTCGGCGCTCGAGTCGGGCGTGCGCTGGTAGCGCATCCCGCTGACCGCCGGCACGTCGATGAAGTGCAGGTGATGGCGGCCGATGACGACCTCGTCGCCGTCGGCCAGCGTGGACCATTCGACGCGCTCTCCATTGACGAACACGCCGTTGAGGCTCCGGTCGTCGAGGACGCGCAGGCCATCCGGCTGGCGCACGATCAGCGCATGGCGCCGTGAGACAGTCGGATCGTCGAAGCGGATGTCAGCGGCGAGACTGCGCCCGATCCGCGTCCACTCGCGCGTGAGTGCATACGCAACGGGGTCATCGTCGGAGCGATACACGATGTACTGCCCGGGATCCGTGAGCGCCCCACGGATCTCGCCGAGCCAGGAGGAGTCCTCGACGGTGGAGCCGCCGAGATCCAGCAGCGGCTGCTGCGAGGTGGTGAACAGTGACGCCCGGACGAACTCGGTGCCGCCACAGTTGGGGCACGTGGGCAGTTCGTGGGCCGCGTCCAGCGACACCGGCGCATCGCACTCCGTGCAACGGAAAGTCCCTGTCCCGGCAACACTTCCTGAGGTCCAAGCTTTCATCGACCGACTCCTTGGGGCAGCACTGGACTGGCGGGCGACGGCTCCGGGGCGAAACCGTCGAGCGCCGCGAGCGTGGTCCCGCAGATTGTAGCCCTCGGGGCGCTAAGTCAAACTAAAGAGGTGAGAAGCCTCGGCGAATGTTCAGGGCCTTTCGTCCAGTGCCTGGGCGAGCCCGCCCACGCCTTCCGCGCGGGCAGGATCACCGGCGGCGACTGCGAATACGTCGTCATGGCGACCTCCGCGCAGGACATGCTGGAGCTCGAGCTGGCGCTGCTTCGACGCGGGCTCGACGAACGTCTCGCCGGCGCCTCCGAACGCTGCACGAGCTGTCACCGCACGCCGCTCGTCGGAGAGCGGGTCTATGAGTACCCGACCGGCGAGCGGGCCTGCGAGCTCTGCCGGCGGCGACGGCGGGCCACTCCCGCGGGCTCACATGTGGTGCACGGGCCGGAGTTCGGGCACACGATGCGGATCACCGACACCCGGGCCGCTGCCTAGGCACCCCGGCGTGGCCCGCTTCACGGGCCGGCAGCCGGACGGCGTGCGGTCCATCTAAGATCCCGCGCCGTGGAGCCGTTCACCGTCACGACCACCATCAACCGCCCGCGCGAGGAGATCTACGAGTACCTCGCGGATATCGCCAACCACGCGGAGTTCTCCGATCACTACCTGATCGACTGGCATCTCACGCGCGTGAACTCCTATGGCGTGGGGGCCGGGGCCTCGTTCCGGTCCAAGATGCCGCGCAACCGCTTCGCCTGGGGCGACATGGTGATCGCCGACATGCAGGCGCCGTTCCGCATCCTCGCTCACGGCCGGGGCGGCAAGTACAACCGCATCCGGATGCTGGCCGTCTACACGTTGCAGCCGGCGCCGGGCGGGACGCGGGTGCAGTACACCTACGAGACCCAGCCGCGGATGCCGTCCGACAAGCTGCTGGAGATCCTGGGCGGTCGTTCGTGGCAGAAGCGCAAGTCCCAGCGCGCGCTGCGCCGGCTGCGCGCGATCCTCGAGGACGACCGCGAGCGCGGCGCCCGGGCGGGCTACGCGGAGGAATGACCCGCAGCTGCCGTCAGCGGACGGACCGCCGGTTGGGCCTTCGATGACGCGTCCGTCCACCCCTCGGCGTTAGACTTCCGCCGCCGTGAGTCACCCGCGCCTCCGCATCCTCGCCGCCTCGCTCGCCCTTGCCATCGGGGCCTCGGGGTGCGCGACCTCGAGCTACGACACCGCGCACCAGACCTCGTATCAGCGCCAGCACAGCATCCTCACCGGGCACGAGGTCGCCGACAACAACGACGACGGCACCTACGTCTCGGCCGGCCCGATCACCTACCAGCTCGAGATCTCCCGCGTGCTCAATCCATGGGGTGCCGAGGACAGTCAGTACTTCAAGGGCCTGCCGAAGGGCGTCTCGGCGTTCCACATCAAGCCCGACCAGCTGTGGTACGGCGTGTTCCTGTGGGCCAAGAACCAGCACCACAGCGCCCACTGGACGAGCGACAAATTCGAGATCACCGACACCCTCGGACGCGTCTACCGCCCGGTCCAGCTCAACGCCAACGTCAACCTGCTCGCGTGGACCTCGCGCAAGCTCGTCTACGGAGAGACCGAGCCCAGCCAGGACTCGGTCGCCTCGTCGTTCGGCAGCGGAGGCAAGATCGTGCTCTTCAAGCTGAACACCTCGATCTACTCCAACCGCCCGCTCACGCTCTGGATCCTCTCGCCGAGTGGCAAGCGGATCGGCGAGATCTCGCTCGACCTCTAACCGGTCGCGCGCTCACTGGGCGAGCGCGGCCTCGAGCACCGCCTTCACCGCCGGGGCGGCCGTCGCTGCTCCATAGCCCGCGGCCGGGAACAGCGCCGAGACGACGACCTTCGGGTGGCTCGCCGGCGCGAACGCGACAAACCACGAGTCGGTGTTCTTCGGATTGTTCGACGCCGACTTGCTTGACGTGTCACGCAGCTCGGCGGTCCCTGTCTTGCCCGCAACCTGGACCCCGGGGATCTGCGCGGGGACGCCGGTCCCGTATTCGATCACCGCGACCATCATCTGCTTGACCTCTCCCGCGACCTTGGGGGTGGTCACGCGGACGAAGCGCGGCCGGGCCGTCGCCGACAGGGTGGGAATCGGCCGCCGGCCGCCGTCGGCGATCGTCGCCGCCACCTCGGCCATCTCGAGCGGGGTGGCGAGCACCTGGCCCTGGCCGATCGCCGAGGAGCCGACCGAGAGCGCCGATCCGATCGTCTTGGCCGATGGGATCGTCGACTCGTCCGCGCCGAGGATCGAGGGTGTGTGGTCGAAGCCGAAGCGCTGCGCCGCGGCGACCAGCCGCGTGGCCCCGACCCGCACGCCGAGCGGCGCGTACACCGAGTTGCACGAGGTCGCGAACGCGTAGATGAGCGTGCCGCCGCACACCTCGCCACCCGCGTTCTGAAGCGTGTAGCCGTCGATCGTTGCGCCCGACTGCTCCGGGAACTCGGTGGACAGCTTCACCAGGCCCGCCTGAAGGGCGGCGGTGGCGGTGATGATCTTCATCGTCGAGCCGGGCGGCTGCGGGGCGTCGTAGGCGAGCCCGTCGAGTGCCTCCAAGCCCCCGGTGCGGGGATTCATGACCGCCATGCCGGCGTAGCGGTTGGCCAGCGCATCGATCGCGTCGGCCTCGAGCGTCGTGCTGATCGTCGTGCGCACCGGGTGAGAGGCGACGGGCGCCGAGCGGGCGAGCGTGCGTCCGCCGGCCACCACGCCGTCGGCCAGCAATACGCCGCCGGGCCGTCCGGCGAGCCGGTCCTGGAACGTCCGCTCCAGCCCGTCGATGCCGACCTTGGCGCTCTTCGGATAGCCGAGCGCGTCGTAATGGATCCGTTCGGCGGCCGGGACGGCGCCGAGCACCCCGACCACCGCGTCGGCGGTCGTCGGGTCCGGGCTCGTCCGAGCCGCGCCCTCTGCCAGCGCGACGCCGTTGGCCGACAGCAGCGTGGCGCGGGTCGGCAGCGTCGTGCGCCGCGCGAGCGACTCGCCGGGATGCAGGCCCGGGAACAGCATCGAGCTCTCCAGGTGGATCCGAGCGCCCGACCCCGATCCGGTCAGCGGCAGGTCGAGTGTCTCGTGCAGCGTGCCCCACAGATGGGTGACGACGATCATGCGGATCAGCGCGCGGCCAGAGCCGATCTGCTCGACGTTCAGCATCCGCAACGAGCGAACGGTGGCGGTGCGCTCGGCGGCGTCGATCTCCGCGGAGAACGCGGTGGGGCTCACTCGCGCGCGTGACTCGGAGTCGAGCAGCCCGTACATCCGCGTGAGATCCCCCCGCGTCCAGAGCGTCGCGTAGCGGGTGACGAGCCGCTTCTCATCGCGCGCGGGGCCCCCGCCCACGATCGCCCCAGCCGCGAAAGCGGCCAGCGCCAGCACGGCCACCGGACCGGCGCGCGTGAGCAACCGCCGGCGGCGCGAGCTGCGGCGCCGCACTCCAGGACGGCTGCGCGCCGCAATCACCCCACCCTCGTTCATGTTGAGCGAAACGGTAGTCAATGGCGCAACCAGTGCGCCTGAAGCGTCGTCGATCATCGCCCTGAGGTTGTTCGAGCGCTCATAATCTCCCGGCGTTGTCCGTTCTCGACTGGGTCATCCTCGGATTCACCGGGCTGCTGGCTCTCTACGGCTATGCGCAGGGCTTCGTCGTCGGCGCCCTGTCGCTGATCGGGTTTGCGGTCGGGGCGTACCTCGGGACCCGAATCGCGCCGCTGTTGTTGCACGGCGGCGAGCGCTCGACCTACGCGCCCCTGTTCACCCTCGTCGGCGCGCTCCTGGTGGGCGGCGTGTGCGCGAGCGGCCTTGAGGCGTTCGGCGGGCGGCTGCGCGATCGGATGCGACTGCCGGGCTTCCGCGCGCTCGACGGGCTGCTCGGTGCGTTGCTCACCGGGTGCGTCGCGCTCGGGATCGCCTGGATCGCCGGGGCGGTCGCGCTCGACAGCTCCAGTTCACGGCCGCTGCGCACCGATATCGACCGCTCGCAGATCCTGCGCGCGCTCGACCGCGTGCTGCCGCCCTCGCAGCTCGTGCTCGGCGCGCTCCAGCACTTCGACCCGCTCCCCACCGTCCACGGGCCGGCCGCCGACGTCGGGGCCCCGTCGGACGCGATCCTCACCACCGCGGGTGCGCACACCGCGCGCGCCAGCGTCGTCAAGGTCTACGGCATGGCCTGCGGCCTGGGCATCGAGGGCAGCGGCTGGGTCGTCGCCCCGGACCTGATCGTCACCAATGCCCACGTCGTGGCCGGTGAGCACGACACCGAGATCCAGCTGCACGGCAACGGCGCCGCCGTCCCGGTCACCGTTGTCGCCTTCGACGTGCGCGACGACCTCGCCGTCCTGCGGGTGCGCGCGCTCGGCCTCGCGCCGCTCACGATGGCCTCCGATCCCCGCATCGGCGAGCAGGCCGCGATCCTCGGCTACCCGCTCGACGGCCCGTTCCGCGCGCGCGCCGGCCGACTCGGCCAGACCCAGCAGGTCGACACCCAGGACGCCTACGGCCGGGGCCACGTGATGCGCCAGATCACCGCACTACGGGGCGTCGTGAAACCGGGCAACTCCGGCGGGCCGCTCGTCGACGCCCAGGGACAGGTGCTCGCCACCGTGTTCGCGGCGATCACCGGCACCCCGCGGCCCGGTGGCTTCGCGATCCCCAACTCGGTGGTCTCCGCAGTGGTGGCGCAGGCCCGGCCGCGGGTGGGCGCGGTGGCGACGGGGCACTGCGCGGAGTGAGGGACGGGGCACTGCGCGGAGTGAGGGACGGGGCACGCGCGGAGTGAGGGACGGGGCGGTGATGGGCGGCCCCCGCCCAGAACAGACCAAAGCGGAGGGCGGACAGCCGGCCCCCGGCCCCCCACGGACCCGGAACCGACTGTCGCTCCCTCCATCCCCCGATGCGCTTGCGGATGAGCGCCAAGGCGGGCGGCGGTCTGCACGCCGCCCGCCGCTAGGCGCTCACTGCCCCCGGTCGCACCTGCGTCATCTGACTCACCACATCTGCCCCAACTGCCCCCAGGAGCTCAGGGTGGTGATGCGCGATGTGCGACTGCGCCGCCTCGAAGAGCTCGCCTCGGCTGTTGCCCGCGAGTTGTGCCCCACACTCGCAGTACGCGATCCGGTTGTGCTCTTCAGTGGTGTCGGTCATGGTTCCTGACTGATGCCTGACGGCTATCGGTGTGGCGTGGGCCCTGGACGGCGACGCCACGGGTGGTGACCTGACTCATGGTCACTGGGCGGAACCCTGCCATGGCCCCGTTGGCGGTACGTTTCCATAACGTTGCCAGAGGTACGGAGCACCAGGGCTCGGATCCAGCTCTGTGGGCGCCTGTCGATCGAGCTCGACGGGGCCGAGCTGGCGGATCGTCTGCGCGGCCGGCAGGTGCCGCTGCTGTTCGCCTACATGGTGCTCTGCCGCGACCGGGCGATGTCGCGCGACGAGCTGGCGGAGGCGATGTGGCCCGATTCCGCTCCGCGCTCCCAGGATGCCGCGCTGCGAACGCTGCTCTCGCGGCTGCGTTCGGCGCTCGGGTCGGACGCGGTCGTCGGCCGCGACGAGGTCGCGCTGGAGCTCCCCGAGCCCGCCTGGATCGATATCGAGGCGGCGGCGGCGCAGCTGCCGCGCGCCTACGAGGCGCTGGACCGCCACGACGCGCGCGCCGCCTGGGCGCTCGCGCAGGTGCCGCTCAACATCGCCGCTCGCGGCCTGCTGCCAGGCGTCACCGCGAACTGGGTGGAGCCCTACCGGCGTGACCTCGCCGAGATGCGGCTGGAGGCGCTCGAGGTGATCGGGCGGGCCGGCCTGGCGCTCGGCGGCACCCAGCTGGGATCGGTCGAGCGGGCCGGGCGCGCGCTGATCGAGCTCGAGCGGTTCCGTGAGTCGGGCTACGTGCTGCTGATGGAGGCGCTTGCCGCCCAGGGCAACATCGCAGAGGGGGTCCGCGTGTTCGAGCGGCTCAGGCGGCTGCTGCGCGACGACCTGGGAACCGCCCCGTCCCGGGAGGCAATCGCCGTCCACGAGGGGCTGCTCGGCACCGGGACAGGCGGGGCCCGCCCCTTCCGGCGGCACGATGACCAACCGGGCGATGCAACAGCGGGCACGCCCGAGCTCGAGTTGCCCGCCGCGCTGAGGGTGCTGGCGGACGACACGCTCGTCGGGCGCGAGACCGAGCTCACCGCGATCCGCGGCTGGTGGACCGACGGGCGTGAGCGCATGCTGCTGCTCGCCGGCGAGGCGGGCATGGGCAAGACGCGACTTCAGGCGGAGCTCGCCTCCGAGGTCCACCGAGCGGGCGCGATCGTGTTGGCCGGCCACGCGCCCGACGAGGCGCTGGTGCCCTACCAGCCGCTGATCGAGGCGATCGGCCGGTTCGCGTTCGGGGCTCCGCTGGAGGACCTGCGGGCGGTGATCAGGCGCACCGGAGAGGCGGGCGCAGATCTCGCGCGACTGATCCCGGAGATACGCCGCCGGGTGCCGGATCTGCCGCCGTTGCGCGCGGCTGATCCGGACACCGATCGATACCGCCTGTTTGAGGCGGTGGCCGATCTGCTCGGCTCGGTGGCGGCCGCCGGGCCGCTGCTGATCACGCTCGATGATCTGCACTGGGCCGACCGCCCGACGCTGCTCATGCTCCGTCACCTGCTGCGCTCCCCGCAGGCGGCCAACCTCCGGATCCTCGGTGCTTACCGGACCGGAGAGCTCGGCGCGGGAGAGCTCACCGCGACCGTCGCGCCGCTGCGCCGTGAGGGGCTGCTGCGCGGGCTCGACGTCGCCGGGCTGGGGCGCGAGGACGCCGTGGAGCTGCTGCGCCTGCGCGCGGGCGGCACCCCGTCGGCAGCGCTCGAGCGCGCTCTCTATCAGGAGACCGAGGGCAACCCGCTGTTTCTGTCCGAGATCGTCCGCCACCTGCAGGAGTCCGGTGTCCCGCCGCTGGAGGCCGGCATGGGCGACCTGCGGCGCGTCGGGCTGCCCGACGATGTGCGGGCGCTGATCTCCCGGCGCCTGGCGCGCCTCAGCCCGGACGGGCTCGAGTGGCTGCGCGGCGCCGCGGTCATCGGCCTCGAGTTCGAGGTCTCGCTGCTGGAGACGGTGCTGGGGTACGACGAGGACCGGTTCCTGGAGGCACTCGAGGAGGCGCTGGAGGCGGAGCTCGTCGCCGAGGCGCCAGGTGTCCACGGCCGCTATGTGTTCTCGCATGCGCTGGTGCGGGAGACGCTCTACGCGGGCACCTCGTCGCCGCGCCGGGTACGGATGCATGAGCGGGTGGGGCTCGCGCTCGAGGACCGAGCGGCGGCCCGCGTCGACCGGCGCGACGGGGTGAGCGGCGCGACCGACAGCGAGATCACCGCGCTCGCGCATCACTTCACCCGTGCCGGCGACAGTCGCGACCCCGAGCGGGCGATCACATACGCGCTGGCGGCCGGCGAGCAGGCGACGGCGATGCTCGCGCACGAGGAGGCCGCCGAGCACTACGCCCGGGCCCTGGACGTGATCGACCGGACGGGCTCGCCGGCGGCCACGCGCGAGCGCCGCCTCGGTGTCCTGCTCGAGCTCGGCGAGGCGCGACTGCGCAGCGGCGACCGTGTCGAGGCGTGGCCGGCGTTCCGCGAGGCCGCGAGGCTGGCGTTCGAGCTCGGCGACCGCCAGGCACTCATCCGCGCCGCGATCGAGGCCTCTCGCCGCTTCGTCCAGCCGCCCGGGCTGGTCGAGCAGGAGCTGATCGAGCTGCTCGAGCTCGCGCTCGAGCAGACGGCCGGTGAACGCTCGGTGACCCGGGTGCGGCTGCTCACGCGGCTGTGCGTCGCGCTCTACTTCACCGCCCGACGCGACGAGATGCGGCGGCTGTCGGCGGAGGCGACGGCGATCGCCGCGCACCTCGCCGACGCCGAGGCGGCCGCGCTCGCCGCCAATGCGCGGCGGCGCGCCTGGTGGGGTCCCGGCCAGCTCGAGCGCCGCCTGGCGGACTCGACCATGGTGCTGCGCTCCGCCCGGGACGCCGGCGACGTCGAGCTGACCCTGCAGGCCCACCTGTGGCTGGTGCTGGATCTGATGGAGGCGGGCGACCGGCGCGCGGTCGAGGCCCAGATCGAGGCGTTCGCGCTCGAGGCCGATCTGCTGCGTCAGCCGCTGCTCACCTGGAGCGTGCTCACCTGGAGGGCGATGCTCGCGCTGCTCGACGGCCGCCTGGCCGACGCCGAGCGGCTGTCCTCCGACGCGCTGGCGTCCGGGATCCGGATCGAGGGACGTGCGGCCTCGCAGTACCACGTCACGCAGATGCTCGCGATCCGCTCGGAGCAGGCCCGCAGTCATGAGCTCGAGCGCGCGATGTCCCAGACCCTTCAGGAGACGGGCGGCCGCATCACCTGGCGGGCCGGCGCAGCCTTCCGACTGCTCGAGCTCGGCGAGCCCGCGCGGGCTCGCGCCGAACTCGAGGCGCTCGTCGGACCGGACGCGCCGGAGATCCCGGCCGACGGCGAGTGGCTGGGAGCGACCGTGTTGCTGGCGGAGGTCGCGGCCGGTCTCTGTGACCGGGTGAGATCGGAGATCCTCTACGAGCGGCTGGCGCCCTACGCCGACACGGTGCTCGTGTTCGGGGTCGGCGTGGTGTGCTGGGGCTCCGTGTCACTCTGCCTCGGCCGCCTCGCGCTCGCCTGCGGCCGCCGTGAGGACGCGCTTGCCCACCTGGAGCGAGCGCTGCGGGCGAACACCGCCCTCGGTGCGCGAATCCACGTCGCCACCACGCAGCTCGAGCTCGCCCGGGCACTCGGTCCCTGTGAGCGGGCACGTGACCTGGTCGCCGCGGCGGGGCGCACCGCGGTTGAGCTCGGCCTGGTCCGGGTGGGCCGCCTGGCCGAGACGCTGGCCGCCGACGTGGGCTGAGCGGGCTCGCCGGGTCTGGAGCTCTCGCTACCCTCGGCGCCCATGGGGAAGACTCTCGTCATCGCGGAGAAGCCGTCGGTCGGCCAGGACCTCGCCCGGGAACTTCCCGGAGCGTTCACCAAGCAGGGACCGAAGGGTGAGCAGTACCTGGAGAGCGACACGCACGTCGTCTCCTGGGCGGTTGGGCACCTCGTCCAGCTCGCCGACCCCGACGAATACGACGAGAAGTACAAGAAGTGGCGGATGGCGGATCTGCCGATCGTGCCCGGTCGCTTCAAGCTCGTGGTGCGTGACGAGCGCTCCAAGAAGCAGATGAACGTCGTCAAGCGCCTGCTCGCCCGCGACGACGTCGAGGAGATCGTCAACGCCTGCGACGCCGGCCGCGAAGGTGAGCTCATCTTCGCCTACCTCTACGAGAAGGCCGGTTCCAAGAAGCACGTCCAGCGGCTCTGGCTGAACTCGATGACCAAGGCCGCGATCCGGGCGGCGTTCGGCGACCTGCGGCCGTCCGAGCAGTACGCGCCGCTCGAGGAGGCCGCCCGCTCGCGCTCCGAGGCCGACTGGATCGTCGGGATGAACGCCACCCGCGCGGCGACCATCCGCCTGCGCTCCTCGTTCGACGGAGCGGTGTCGCTCGGCCGCGTGCAGACGCCGACCCTTGCCATCCTCGCCCGGCGCGAGGAGGAGATCCGCGCGTTCGTGCCCGAGCCCTACTGGGTGGTCGATGCCCGCTTCGAGGTCGTCGAGGAGCCGTCCGGCCGCTCGTACACCGGTCGCTACCAGCATGCGACCGGCTCCAACGGCCACCGGGTGCCCAGCGCCGAGCAGGCGGCAGCCGTCGTCGCCGCCTGCGAGGCGCAGACCGCGCGGATCACCAAGATCGCCAAGACGAAGCGGACGCTCAAGCCGCCGCTGCTCTACGACCTGACCTCGCTGCAGCGCGACGCATCCTCACGCTACGGGTTCACCGCGCGGCGAACGCTGGGCGCCGCCCAGCGGCTCTACGAGGAGCACAAGGCGCTCACCTATCCGCGCACCAACTCCCGCTACCTCACCGGCGACATGGTCCCTGAGATCAAGGAGATCGCCGGGCTCGTGGGCCGCGAGGCAGAGTTCCGCGAGGCGGCCGCCTACGTGACAGGCCTGGATGTGCTGCCGCTCGGGCGCGTCGTGAACGACGCCAAGGTCACCGATCACCACGCGATCATCCCCACCAACGCCGAGCGCCATCCGATCGACAAGATGCGCCAGAACACCGATGACTGGCGGATCTACGACATGGTCGTCCGGCGCTTCCTCGCGGTGTTCCACCCGGATGCGCTCCAGGAGAACACGCGCATCGAGACGACCGTCGCGGCGGCCGACGCCGAGCACATGTTCCGCACGCGCGGCACCGTCCTGCTGGTGCCCGGCTGGCGCGGGGTCTACGGCGACACCGCCGAGCCCGCCGAGCGCCCCGGCGAGGACGAGGATGAGGGGAAGAGCCAGCGGCTGCCCAAGCTCGCCGAGGGCGAGTCCTCCGACGTCCGGGAGATCACCTTCGACCGCAAGGAGACCAAGCCGCCGCCGCGCTACAGCGACGGCTCGCTGCTCGACGCGATGGAGACTGCGGGCCAGCTGGTCGACGACGAGGAACTGCGCGAGGCGATGAAGGAGTCGGGCATCGGCACCCCCGCGACCCGCGCGGCGATCATCGAACGGCTGCTGCAGGTCGGCTACATCGAGCGCGACGGGCGCGCGCTGGTCGTCACCGAGAAGGGTCTGAGCGTCATCCGCCTGCTCGGAGAGCATCCCCTGACCTCACCGTCGCTCACCGGCGACTGGGAGAGCCGGCTGGCGAAGATCGAAACGGGCTCGGACTCGCGCAAGGCGTTCATGGGCGACATCGTGAAGTTCGCCGAGGCGACGGTCACCGAGCTCGACACCAAGCTCAAGGATGTGCGCATCCCGCGTGCCAACCTCGGACCGTGCCCGGTCTGCGGCAACGACATCAACGAGAACCGCAAGGGCTACTCGTGCTGGTCGCGTGAGGATCCGGGCTGTGGCTTTGTGATCTGGAAGGGCAAGGCCGGCAAACAGCTACCGGTGGCGATCGCCAAGGAGCTGATCAGGACCGGGCGTACCGCACGGCCGGTCACCGGCTTCAAGGGCCGGTCGGGCAAGTCGTTCCGGGCGAGGCTGGCGCTGCAGCAGACCGACGAGGGCCGCTGGCGCGTCGAGTTCGACGAGCCGTGGGCACGGGAGGGCGCCAAGCCGCCCGAGGCTGAGCCCGCGGAGGCCGCGGCCCCCGCGGCCGCTGAGGCCGGCGGCGAGCCGGCCGCCGCCGACGCGTCCGCCGTCGAAGCCGCCTGATTCATCCGCTCCGGCGACGTGTGTCGCCTGAGCGAGGATTATCCGCTCTCAGCGACGTCCCGTCCCGTGCCGTCGGACCCAGGCGCCACCATGGGACGGTGACCCTCACGCTCATCACCGGGCCGGCCAACTCCGCCAAGGCAGGGGAGGTGTTCGCGGCCTATGCCGCGGCGAGTCGCCGCGGCGCGGTCCTCGTCGTGCCCACGGCAGCGGACGCCCGCCACTATGAGCGCGAGCTGGCCGCCGCCGGCGGCGAGCGGCCGCCGGTGGTGCTCGGATCGGTGCTCACCTTCGACGGGCTCGTCGCCCGCATCGCGGAGCGCGCCGGGTACGCAGGCCGCCGGCTGTCGGCGCTGCAGCGCCGGCAACTCCTCGTGTCGGTGGTCGCGCGGCTGCGGCGCGACGGGCTCGACGCCCTGGACGCCTCGGCGCGCGGGCCGGGGTTCGCGCTCGCCGCCGGCGACCTGATCGCCGAATTGCAGCGCTCGCTCATCACCCCGCAGCGCTTCACCCAGGCGCTGCGCACGTGGGCCGCCCAGGACCCCCGGCGCGCCGGGTTCACGCACGACCTCGGGCGGATCTACGCCGCCTATGCACGTGAGCTCGATGCGCTCGGCCGGGTCGACCGCGAGCTGTTCGCCTGGCGCGCGCTCGACGCGCTGCGCGCCGATCCGCAGAGCTGGGCGGTTCGGACCCCCGACGCGGTGTTCATCTACGGCTTCGATGACATGACGCCGCTGGAGCGCGACGCCGTGGAGACGCTCGCGCGCATCCCGGGCGTCGAGGTGACGGTGTCGCTCACCTACGAGCCCGGTCGCACCGCGCTGCGTGCCCGGGCGGAAGCGGTGGAGGAGCTGCGCCCGCTCGCCGGCGAGGTGCGAGAGCTGCCCGCCTCCGACGCGCACTATGCGCCGGGTGCCCGTGCCGTGCTGCACCGCCTGGAGCGTGAGCTGTTCCAGGACGCCCCGCTCCACGCCGCTGCGGCCGCGCTGCCGGAGACCGACGCGGAGGGAGTGGTGACGCTGCTGGAGGCCGGCGGCGCGCGTGCCGAGGCCGAGCTCGTCGCCGGCGAGATCGTTGCGCTGGCGAGAGCGGGGATCGAGCTGCCGGAGATCGTCGTCGTGCACCGGTCACCCGGATCCTCGGCCGGCCTGTTCGGCCGCGTGTTCGGCGGCTACGGGATCCCGCTCGCCGCCGCGCGCAGCATCGAGCTGCGCCATACACCGCTCGGACGGGCCCTGCTCGGCGCCGCGCGGTGCGCATGGCTGGGCGAGGAGGCGACGCCGGGCGACCTGCTCGCCTACCTGCGCGCGCCGGGGCTCCTGCAGCGTCGCGACGTCGCCGATGCGCTCGAGGCGGAGATCCGCCGGGTCCCGATCACGACGGTGAAGGCGGCTCGCCAGGCGCTCGGCTGGGAGCTCGGTGAGCTCGACTCGCTCACCGCCGCCGCCCGGCCCCACGGGTCCGGCAGCGACGAGGCGCCCGTGGCCCGGCTGCCGCTCGGCGTCGCGGCGGCGTCCGAGCTGCGCCGCCTCGCCCGGCGGCTGCTCGCCGCTCCGCACCGCGGGGACGCGGCGCAGCTGGACGGGGACGAGGAGCTCGATGCCCGCACGTTCGCCGCGTTGGCGCAGGCGCTTGACGAGCTCGACGAGCTCGCTGCCGGCAGTGGAGGGTCGCGGGTGCGGCCGTCCTGTGCCGAGATGCTCGAGCTGGTGGGCGGGCTCACCGTCGAGGTCTCCGCCGCCGACGAGGCATCACTGGCGGCCGCGGTCCTGCTCGCCGCGCCCGCCGAGATCCGCGCGCGTCGCTTCCGCGCGGTCTTCATCTGCGGGCTGCAGGAAGGCGAGTTTCCGGCGCCGGGCCGGCCCGAGCCGTTCCTGTCCGACGAGCGCCGGCGGGAGCTCGCGCTCGCGTCCGGGCTCGCGCTCCGTGGTCGCGAGGATGCGCTGGAGGGCGAGCGTTACCTGTTCTATTCGGCGCTCTCGCGGGCGACCGAGCGCGTGTTTCTGTCCTACCGCAGCTCCGACGAAGAGGGCAACCTGGCGCTTCCGTCCCCATTCATCGCCGACGTGGCGGAGCTGCTCGGTCCGGCGTGGCGGACCCGCCGACGCCGTCGGTTGCTTGCGGACGTAACCTGGCCGCCCACCCGGGCGCCGACCGAACGAGAGGCCGAGCGCGCCGCGGCGGCGGCCAGGGCGCCGCTCACCGGCGATCCGCCCGAGCCCGCGCGCAGGCTGGGCGCCGCGGCGCTCGCGCACGTCCGCCACACGCGGGTGGTCTCCGCGGGTGCGCTGGAGCGGTACTCCGACTGCCCGGTCCGCTGGCTCGTGGAGGCCGAGCTCGATCCGACGCCGCTGGAGCCCGAGGCCGAGCCGCTGGCCCGCGGGTCATTGATCCATGGGGTGCTCGAGGCGCTGGTGGCCGAGCTCGGTGGCCCCGTGACCGCCGGGAACCTCGAGCGGGCAAGGGCCGTGCTCGCCCGGGAGATCGGGGCGCTGGCGCAGGCGGGCGGCGGGTTCGCCTCGGGTGTCCCGGAGGTCGTGCGCGCCGGCGCGCTGCGCGGAGTCCAGGCCGACGTCGAGCGCTACCTGGACCACGAGGCCGCTCGCGGCAGCGGCTGGACGCCGCACGCACTGGAATGGCGGTTCGGCTTCGAGTCCGAGGACGGGAGCTCGCTGCCGCCGCTCGTGCTCGGCACGGGCGAGGACGAGGTCCGCGTGCGCGGTGTCGTCGACCGCGTCGACGTGGAGCCCGAGCCCAGCACCCCGGGAGCGACGGTCGTCGGTGCCCGCGCGATCGTCCGGGACTACAAGAGCGGCGCGCCGCAGGCGAACTGGCCGGTCGCCCGCTGGAGCCTCGACCGCCGGCTCCAGGTCGCGCTCTACATGCTCGTCGTACGTGACCTGGCGGCGCTCGACGTGGTGGCGGGCGTCTACCAGCCGCTGCGGGGCGAGGACCTCCGGCCTCGCGGAGCGGTCCGCGACGGGGTGGCGCTCGGCGCGGAGATCCACCCGAAGGACGTGCGCAGTGCGGCTGAGCTCGAAAGGGAGCTGGCCGGGGCCGCCGAGCGGGCGGTCGAGCTCGCCCGTGGGCTGCGCTCCGGCGCGGTGACCCCCTGTCCGCAGACCTGCTCGCGGGACGGCTGCGCCCATCCCGCGATCTGCCGCAGCCGATGAGCATCGTCGCGCAGGCCGCCGAGCGGGAGTGGACGCAGGAACAGCGCCGGGCGATCGAGCGCCGGCAGGGGGACCTGCTGCTCGATGCCGCCGCCGGCAGCGGCAAGACGGCGGTGCTCGTCGAGCGCTTCGTCCGCTCGGTGCTGGAGGACGGCGTCGAGGTCGGCGCGATCCTCACGATCACGTTCACCGAGAAGGCGGCGGCCGAGCTGCGGGAGCGGATCCGGGCGCGGTTGATCGAGCTGCGCGCCCCGGACGTGGCGCGCGCCACCGAGGGCGCGTTCATCTCCACGATCCACGGTTTCTGCGCGCGCGTGCTGCGCACCCACGCGCTCGCGGCGGGGCTCGATCCCCGGTTTGAGGTGCTCGACGCCGACCGTGCGCGGATGCTGGCCGGTGCCGCGTTTGAGCGGTCGCTTGAGGGGCTCGCCGACGCCGCGATCGATCCGGTCGAGCTGATCGCCGCATACGGGGTGGGCACGCTGCGCGCCGCGGTCCTCAGCGTGCACGACCAGCTGCGCTCGCTCGGCACGCTCGAGCCGCGCCTGCCCGAGCTGCCGTCGCCGCCCACCGGCGCCGGGGACCCGGCCTCGCAGCTGCACGCCGCCGCCTCGGCGCTCGCTGCCGAGCTCGGCCAGGTCGCCGAGCCCGGCGTGAGCGTTGTGCAGGCGCTCGAGCGGGTTCGGTGGGCGCTTGAGCTGCCGGCGCCCGAGGAGGTCTGGCCCGCGGAGCTGTGGCGGGCGCGGCTCCCGCGCAACGGCGCCGCGCTCAGCACCGACGCCTGCGAGGCATACGGCGAGGCGCTCGGTGCGTTCCGACGCGCCTCCGGCGCGGCCGCGGCCGGTCCGGTGCGGGATGGGCTGGACGCGCTGCTGCGGTCCTTCGGGGCGCACTACGCCGAGGCCAAGACGGAGCTCTCGGCGGTCGACTTCGAGGATCTTGAGCTCCTCACGCGTCAGCTGTTCACCACCCAGCCGGCCCTGCGCTCCCGCTACGCCGAGCGCTTTCAGGCGATCATGGTCGACGAGCTACAGGACACCAATCGGGTTCAGCTGGAGCTGATCGAGGCGATCTCGAGCGGGAATCTGTTCACGGTCGGCGACGCTCAGCAGTCGATCTACGGGTTCCGTCACGCCGATGTCGAGCTGTTCCGCGAGCGCGGCCGGCGCCTGGAGCGGACCGGCGCACGTGAGACGCTGCGCACCAACTTCCGCACCCGCCCGGAGATCATCGACGTCGTGAACCCCGGGTTCGAGGAGGCGATGGGGGAGCAGTTCACCCCGCTGCGCGCCGGCCGTGCGCCGGCCGGGGACGCCGAGCCGCGGGTGGAGCTCCTGATCGCCGACAAGGGCGCGGACTGGGACCTCGAGGGGATGGCCTCGCCGTGGCGCCTGGCGGAGGCGCGCGGCCTCGCGGATCGCGTCGCCGAGATCGTTGCCGACGGTGCCTCGCCCGGCGAGATCGTCGTGCTGATGCGAGCGAGCACCGACATGCGGGCCTACGAGCGCGCGCTGGAGCAGCGCGGGCTGCCGACGTACGTGATCGGCGGCCGCGGATATTGGGCTCACCCCCAGGTCGTCGACATGGTCGCCTACCTGCGCGCACTGGCCAACCCGCGTGAAGAGGAGGCGCTCTACGGGGTGCTCGCCTCACCGCTGGTGGGCCTCTCGCTGGATGGCCTGGTGATCCTGGCCGCGGGCGCGCGCGCCGTGGGGCGGGATGCCTACCGCACCCTCGCCGAGGGCGAAGCGGCGATCGAGGATCTGCGCCGGGCGGGACTCGGCGAGGCCGACGGGACGCGACTGGGCACCTTCCACCGGTGGTTCGAGCGGGAGCGGGCTCGGGCGCCGCGGGCGGGGATCGAGGAGCTCATCGACCGCGCCCTGACCGCGACCGGTTATGACCTCTCGATGCTCGAGATGCCCGGCGGGCGCCGGAGGCTGGCCAACGTTCGAAAGCTGATGCGGCTCGGTCGGGAGCACGAGACGCTGCACGGGCCGGACCTGCGCGGGTTCCTCGACGCACTCGACGAGCGTGAGCGTGCCGGGGACGGCGGTCGTGAGGGCGAGGCCCCGGTCGAGGGCGAGGCGCTCGACGCGATCCGCCTGATGACGATCCACCGGTCCAAGGGGCTTGAGTTCGAGATCGTGTGCGTGGCCGATCTCGGCCGCTCGCCCCGGCCGCCGTCGGCGATCGTGCGCGTCGACCCGGGCCGCGATCCCGCGGACGGCGAGGGCGGGCGGCCGGCCCGGATCGGGCTGCGGCTCGCCCGCGCGGGCGCCGCCGGTCGCGAATCCGCGCTCGACTACAGCGCGATCGGAGAGGAGGCGCGTGCGGCCGAGGAGGCCGAGGAGCGCCGCTTGTTCTACGTCGCGATGACCCGGGCCCGCGAGCGCCTGGTGCTGAGCGGCGCGGCCAAGCTGGACGGCTGGATCGAGGGCGGCTCCAAGGTCGGCGGCGGCCCGATCGCGTGGATCGCCCCCGCGCTCGTGCCCGATCTGGCGACCGTCGTGGCCGAGGGCGGTGGCGTGGTCGAGCCGGGTGACGGCCGGCTGGCGGTGCGGCTGCTGCAACCGCGCGAGGATGAGGCGCCCGATGCCGCCACGGCCTCCGAGCGCGCCGGCGTCGAGCGGTCGGCGCCCGCCGAGGTCGGGCCTGCGGCGACCGCCGCGCCGGGCCCCGAGCCCGCGCCGCCCCCCGCCGCGGCGACTGCAACCGTCGTCCCCACCGGGGCCGGAGCGCCCGTCGACACGCTCAGCTACTCGTCGCTGGCCGACTACGCCCGCTGCGGCTACCGCTTCTATGCCGAGCGCGTGCTCGGCCTCCCCGCGACGGCGGACGTCGAGGCCGACGGCGAGCCGCACGACCCGCGGACGCCGGCTCCGCCCCACCGCGGCCGTCGGCGCGGGGTGCTGGCCCACGCGCTGCTCGAGCGCCTGGACTTCCGCCGGCCGGTCGTCCCGGCGGCTGAGCACGCGCGCGCCGCGGCCCTGCGTGCCGGGCTGGATCCACCGCCCGGACCCGAAGAGCTCGACGGCCTCGCCGCGGTGGTGCGCCGTTTCGCCTCCAGCGAGCTCTGCGCACGCCTCGGACGGGCCGGCGGGGTGCGCCGGGAGCAGCGGTTCGCGTTCGCGCTCGATGACCGGCCGGGGGCACCGATGGTCGTCGGGGCGCTGGACGTGCTCGCCCGGGAGGCGGCGGCGCTCGATCCGGCGGGGCAGGCCGGTGAGCGGATGTTGGTGGTCGACTACAAGACCGACCGGCTCGGCCAGGCGAGTCCGGCGCAGGTCGTGGCGCGCGGCTACGAGGGCCAGCAGCTCATCTATGCGCTCGCGGCGCTGAACGCCGGCGCCGCCGAGGTGGACGTCGTGCACTGCTTCCTGGAGGCGCCTGAGCAGCCGGTCACAGCGTCCTACAGCGCCGCGCAGCGCGACGCGCTCATGGCCCGGCTGCGCGGGCTGGCCGCCGGGGTGCTCGCGCGCCGCTTCCCGGTCGCGCCCGACCCGCACCGGCGTCTGTGCGCTGGATGCCCGGCGGAGGGCGGCCTGTGCTCGTGGCCGCTGGAGCTCACCCGCCGCGAGTCGGCGGACACGCTCTTCTGAACGCGGTCACTCCGGCTCGGACGTCGTGTCGGAGAAGGCGACATCGACGTGCTGCTCCTCCGAGCGCTCCTCGACCTTGGCCAGCGCCGCGCGCGCCTGCTGGTCGGCGGGCTCCGACGGTGGTCCGAAGAACGAGCGCGGCCACAGGCCGCGGCTGACGACCACGTTGACCTCGGCGCTGTACATGAACACCTGGCCGCCGAGGTGAAGCCAGATGATGAGCGGGATGACCGTGGCGAACACGCCGTAGCTCCCGCTGCTGGCGTGATGCAGGTAGACGCTCGCGATCGACTGCAGGAACGTCCACAGGATCGACGCGACGATGGTCCCCGTCCGCAACTGGCGGCTGCGCACCTCGCCGGCGGTCATCAGCCTGAACGACGCGAAGAACAGCGCGGCGTTGACGATCAGCGAGACGACATAGCCCGCCACCTTCGCCCCGGCCCCGCCGAACGTCGAGCTCACGGCGCCGGTGACGACCGTGGAGACGATGAACATCGCCCCCAGGAAGACGAGCAGGCCGATCCCCCGCAGCCGCGACTGCACGAAGTTCGGCCGGTCCTTGTGCGGGACCGCCCACACGGTGTCCATGAGATTCTGGGCGGCATTGGTCACGCCCAGGCCGGCGTACAGCGATGTCGCCAGGCCGATGACGAGCGCGGCCACGGAGCCCGAGATGCCCTTGAAGTGCAGTGCGCTGCCGACCGCCGGGAACTGGCTGCTGATCGAGTGCTCGAGTGTCGCCTGGGTGTGCGGGTGGCCTGAGAGCGCGAAGCCGACGATCGTCGCGAACACGAGCAGCAGCGGGAACAGCGAGAAGAAGCCGTAGTAGGCGACGAGGGCGGCGAGGTTCCCGCCCTGGTCGTCGCTGGCTTTCTTGATCACCGCGAGCGGCACAGCGAGCCACGGGCGGCGCTGCTGGAAGGCGTCGAATCGCCGCAGTGCGTCACCCATGGTCGCCTTCTACCCACCGCACGTGGGTGCAAGCGCCGCGCGGCCGGCGACCCGCCCGGGCGTACTAGGCTCCGGCCCCATGGACCGCCGCACGCTTGGCACGCAGGGACTCGAGGTCTCCGCGGAAGGCCTCGGCTGTATGGGCATGTCGGAGTTCTACGGCACCACAGACGAGGGGGAGGCCCGCGCCACGATCCAGCGCGCACTCGAGCTCGGCATCGATCTGCTCGACACCGCCGATCAGTATGGGATCGGCGACAACGAGCGGTTGATCGGCGAGACGATCGCCGACCGCCGCGACGCGGTCGTGATCGCCACCAAGTTCGGGATCGTCCGGGAACGTGAGAACCCCGCGAGCCGCTCCATCAATGGCCGCCCCGACTACGTGCATCACGCCTGCGATGCGTCGCTGCGGCGCCTGGCGATCGACCACATCGACCTGTACTACCAGCACCGGGTCGATCCCGACGTCCCGATCGAGGAGACGGTCGGGGCGATGGCCGAGCTCGTCGACGCCGGCAAGGTGCGCTTCCTCGGCCTCTCCGAGGCGGGAGCGGAGACGATCCGCCGCGCGCACGCGGTGCACCCCATCTCTGCGGTGCAGAGCGAATACTCGCTCTGGAGCCGCGACATCGAGGAGGAGATCCGGCCGGTCCTCACCGAGCTCGGGATCGGGCTGGTCGCATACAGCCCGCTCGGTCGCGGCTTCCTCACCGGCCGGATCACGAGCACCGACAGCCTTGCGCCAGATGACTTCCGCCGGGCCAACCCTCGCTTCCAGGGCGCCAACTTCGAGGCCAACCTCGCGCTCGTGCGCAAGGTCGAGGCGATCGCCCGGGAGAAGGAGTGCACCCCCGGGCAGCTGGCGCTCGCCTGGGTGCTCGCGCAGGGCGACGATGTCGTTCCGATCCCGGGGACCAAGCGACGGACCTACCTGGAGCAGAACGCCGAGGCGGCCGAGGTCGAACTCTCGGCTGCGGACCTTGCCGCCCTCGACGAGGTCGCACCGATCGGCGCCGCCGCCGGGGACCGTTACCCGGACATGACGCCGATCGGGCGCTGACTCCGGCGCGCCGGTTCAGCCGATGAAGCGCGGGAAGTAGGTCCAGGTCCGCCCGCCGTTGCGGGTGACGTACTGCCAGGTGGTGCCCGAGCCGTTGTTGACGAACGCCACCAGTTCGTTGGTGGCAACGCCCGGCGAGACTCCGAGGACGACGCCGTTGAAGATCGCGCGACGCCAGGTCGGTCCGCCGTTGCTGGTGACGTCGACGACCTGGCCGCCTCCACCGAAGGCGTACTGCAGGGTCTTGGTGGCGGCGGTCACGGTGTCCACCGCATCCGGCGCGTCCGCGGTCGGTAGGAACAGGGCCGGTCCGTCCGTCCGCCAGCGCAGGCCCCCATCGCCGGTCTGAACGGGGTAGACCGCACCCTGCTTGTCGTGCCCGAGGGTGACGCCGAACGAGTTCCCGAAGTAGGTGCGGCGCGCGTTGATCTGGCTGTTGGGGATCTGCGAGCCGACGGTCAGCGTCCCGTTCTGGACGCGGATTGCCGTCGCCGTCACGGTCTTCGCCGGAGTGGGGGCCGGGGTGGAGGCCGCGGAGCCGGAGCCCGCTCCGGCGAGAAGCAGAGCTCCCGTCGCGGCGGTGGCGGCACCGGCGGCGGCGAAGGTGGTGGTGAGCGGGCGCAATGTCGGACCTCCTGCGGATGTCAGATGGAAGGCGCCCGGGCGTGAGCTGGAACGGCAAGTCCGCTCCCAGCTCTTGCCCGAGCGCGAGTACGGGTATACAAACACGTAAGTGCCACGAGCGATTTGGAGCGGCGCGATCAGCTTCGGCCTGGTCAACGTGCCCGTGAAGCTGTACAGCGCGACCTCTCCCAAGACGGTGCGCTTCCACCAGCTGTCCGCCAAGACGGGTGCGCGGATCCGACAGAAGCGCGTCGACCCCTCGACCGGCGAGGAGGTCGCCTTCGAGGACATCGTCAAGGGTTATGAGCTGAGCCCGGAGCACTACGTGATGATCGAGCCGAACGAGCTCGACGCGCTCGATCCGAAGGCGACGAAGACGATCGACATCGAGGAGTTCGTCGAGCTCTCCGAGATCGACCCGATCTACTACGACCACTCGTACTATCTCGCGCCGTCGGCTGGGGGCGCCAAGGCCTACCGGCTGCTGCTGGAGGCGATGAACGAGTCTCAGAAGATCGCGATCGGGAGGATCGTCATCCGCTCCAAGCAGCAGCTCTGCGCGCTGCGGCCGATCGGGGAGGCGCTCGGGCTCTCGACGATGCTGTTCGGCGACGAAGTGCTCTCGCCCGACCGGATCGACGAGCTCGACGCGCTCGGCGAAGCGGAGGCGAGCAAGCGCGAGGTCACGATGGCCCAGCAGCTGATCGATTCGCTCTCGGCCGAGTTCGACCCGTCGAAGTTCAAGGACGACTACCGCGAGCGGGTGCTCGAGCTGATCGAGAAGAAGGCGGCCGGTGAGGAGATCGCCGTCCAGCCCGAAGCCGAGGACACCGAACCGGCCCCTGACCTGATGGCCGCCCTCGAGGCAAGCCTCGCCGAGGTCCGCTCCGGCTCATCGGACGAGGTGGCGGAGCCCAAGAAGCGCGCGCCCGCCAAGTCACGCAGCGGTTCCGGGAAGTCGACATCGAAGTCGAAGTCCGACGACTCGGGCTCGCGCTCGCGTCCGCGCGCCAAGTCCAAGAGCTGACAGCGCGCGTTCGGTAGAATCCGTCACGCTGCTCCGCAGTGCCTGGTCCCCTGTCCGCGAGCAAAGGCACCGCTGTATGTCACGCATGGCGTTTCCCGGGCCGTCCGGGCTCTACGACCCAACCCATGAGCATGATGCCTGCGGGATCGCCCTGGTGGCGAAGCTGTGGGGCGAGGCGAACCACGCCGTCGTCGAGAAGGCGTTGGAGGCGCTCGAGCACATGGAGCATCGCGGCGCCGAGGGCGCGGACCCCAACACCGGTGACGGAGCGGGGATCCTCATCCAGATCCCCGACGCGTTCATCCGCGGCGCGGTGGCCGGGATCGAGCTGCCCGCCCGCGGGCGCTACGGCGTCGGTGTGTGCTACCTGCCCCGTGACCCCGAGCGCCGGGCGATCTGTGAGCAGCTGATCGAGGAGACGGTCGCCGCCGAAGGCCAGCGTCCAGTCTGGTGGCGTGACGTTCCGATCGATGATCGCTTCGTCGGTGAGATCGCGCGGACCGCGGCGCCGGTCATCCGGCAGCTGATCATCGAGGCCGGTGACGGCGTCGCCGATCAGCCCGCGTTCGAGCGCAAGCTGTACGTGATCCGCCGCCTGATCGAGCGGGAGAGCGGGGGCGAGATCTCGCTGCCGAGCTTCTCCAGCCAGACGCTCGTCTACAAGGGGATGCTGACCGCCCCGCAGCTGCCGCGCTACTTCCCGGATCTGCGCGATCCGCGCGTCGCCTCGCGCCTGGCGCTCGTGCACTCGCGCTTCTCCACCAACACGTTCCCGAGCTGGGAGCTCGCCCATCCGTTCCGGATGATCGCCCACAACGGCGAGGTCAACACGGTGCGCGGGAACATCAACTGGATGCGGGCGCGGGAGTCCCAGCTCGCCTCCGACCTGTTCGGCGAGGACCTCGCCAAGGTGCTGCCGGTGGTGCGCACCGGCGGCTCGGACTCGGCGACGTTCGACAACGTGCTCGAGCTGCTCGTGCTCGGGGGCCGCTCGCTGCCCCACGCACTGATGATGATGGTGCCCGAGGCCTATCGATCCCAGACCGATCTCGATCCGGACGTCCGTGGCTTCTACGACTTTCACTCGTGTCTGATCGAGCCGTGGGACGGTCCGGCGGCGATCGCGTTCACCGACGGCCGCTGGGCCGGCGCGGTGCTCGACCGCAATGGCCTGCGCCCGGGCCGCTGGGTGCAGGACACCGAGGGCTATGTCGTACTCGCGTCCGAGACGGGGGTGATCACCGTCGCCCCTGAGCACGTGCAGCGCAAAGGACGGCTGGCGCCCGGCCGGATGTTCCTGCTCGACCTCGACGACGGACGGATCGTCGACGACTCCGAGGTCAAGCGTCGCGTCTCGCGCCGCAAGCCATATGGGCAGTGGTACGCGCAGTCGGTCGTCCACATCGACGACCTGCCCGAACGCGAGCCGCGCGTGCCCCGGGTGGAGCCGCTGCGCTCCCGGCAGCTCGCCTTCGGCTACACGCAGGAGGACCTGCGGATGGTCATCGCCCCGATGGCGACGCACGGCGAGGAGCCGACCGCGTCGATGGGCAACGACGCCGCGCTGGCGGTGCTCTCCGACCGGCAGCCCCCGCTGTTCGCCTACTTCAAGCAGCTGTTCGCGCAGGTGACCAACCCTCCGATTGATCCGATTCGCGAGTCGGTGGTGATGTCGCTGCAGACCGGTGTCGGCGCCGAGCTCAATCTTCTCTCCGAGAGTCCCGAGCAGGCCCATCAGCTCGTCATGGACCAGCCGATCCTGCGCAACCAGCAGCTCGAGAAGCTGCGCCAGGTCTCCCATGAGATCTTCGACGCCGCCACCCTCGATATCAGCTGGCCGATCGAGGAAGGTCCCGAGGGCATGGAGCGCCGCCTCGACGGCGTCTGTCGCGAGGCCGACGCCCAGATCGACCACGGCGCCAACATCCTGATCCTGTCCGACCGCAATCTCGGTCCCGAGCGGGTCACGATTCCCTCGCTGCTGGCGGTCTCCGCGGTTCACCACCACCTGGTGCGAGCCGGCACGCGCCTGCGCACGGGCCTGGTGATCGAGTCCGGCGAGCCGCGCGACATCCACCACATGGCGACGCTGATCGGCTACGGCGCCTCGGCGATCAACCCCTACCTGATGTTCGAGTCGCTCGACGAGCTCGCCGAGCGCTCGCTGCTGCCCGAGGACCTGGAGATCGAGGAGGCCGAGCTGCGGATCGTCAAGGCGATCGGCAAGGGTCTGCTCAAGACGATCTCCAAGATGGGGATCTCGACGATCCAGTCCTACTGCGGCGCGCAGATCTTCGAGGCCGTCGGTCTGGAGCGGGAGCTGATCGACCGCCACTTCACCGGCACCGCCTCGCGCATCGGCGGAGTCGGCGCCGAGACGCTCGCCGCCGAGGCGCTCGGCCGTCACTTCCGTGCCTACCCCCGGACCGCGCGCGAAGTGCTGCCCGTCGGCGGAGTGCTGCAGTGGCGGCGTGACGGGGAGCGCCACATCTGGAACCCGGACACGATCGCCACGCTCCAGCACGCCGTTCGCGCGCAGGCCACCCGCGAGCTCGCCGCCGCAAACGGCGATGCGCCGTCGCCCGAGACCGGACGCGCGGGCCGCCGGCCGGTCCGCGAGCCACAGGACATCTACGACGAGTTCGCCCGCCAGGCGAACCACGAATCGACGCGCAAGGCGGCGCTGCGCGGGCTGATGACGTTCAAACGTGCCGAGGAGCCGATCCCGCTCGACGAGGTCGAGGCGGCGACCGAGATCGTCAAGCGCTTCTCGACGGGGGCGATGTCACTTGGCTCGCTCTCTCGCGAGTCGCACGAGACGCTTGCGGTGGCGATGAACCGCCTGGGCGGGAAGTCGAACACCGGCGAGGGCGGCGAGGATCCCGAGCGCTTCGTGCCCGACGCCAACGGCGACCGGCGGCGATCGGCGATCAAGCAGGTCGCCTCCGGCCGGTTCGGTGTGACGGTCGACTACCTCGTCAACGCCGACCAGCTGCAGATCAAGATGGCGCAGGGCGCCAAGCCCGGCGAGGGCGGTCAGCTGCCGGGGCACAAGGTCGACGACTACATCGCCCGGATCCGCTATTCGACTCCGGGTGTCGGCCTGATCTCGCCGCCGCCGCACCACGACATCTACTCGATCGAGGACCTCAAGCAGCTGATCTACGACCTGCGCTGCGCCAACCCGAGCGCGTCGGTTTCGGTCAAGCTCGTCGCCGAGGTCGGGGTCGGCACAGTCGCCTCCGGGGTCGCCAAGGCCAACGCCGACCACATCACGATCTCGGGCCACGACGGCGGCACGGGCGCCTCGCCGCAGTCCTCGGTGCAGGGTGCGGGCGTCCCCTGGGAGATCGGGCTGGCCGAGACCCAGCAGACACTGCTGCTCAACGACCTGCGGTCCCGGGTCAGGGTCGAGGTCGACGGCCAGATGAAGACCGGGCGGGACGTCGTGATCGGCGCGCTGCTCGGCGCCGACGAGTTCGGCTTCTCGACCGCGCCGCTGATCGCGATGGGCTGCATCATGATGCGGGTCTGCCACCTCAACACCTGCCCGGTCGGGATCGCCACCCAGAACCCGGAGCTGCGCCGCCGCTTCGAGGGCATCCCGGAGCACGTGACCGCCTACCTGATGTTCATCGCCGAGGAGGTGCGCGGGCTGATGGCCGAGCTCGGCATCCGCCGCTTCGACGACCTGATCGGGCGCACCGACCTGCTCGAGACCGACGAGGCGATCGAGCACTACAAGGCGCGCGGGGTCGATCTCTCGATGGTCCTCGGCTCGCCGGACCTCCCACCTGAGATCCCGCGGCGCAATACCCGCGCGCAGCTGCCGGTGCTCGACGACGCGCTCGACTGGGAGCTGGTGACCGGCTGCGAGCCGGCGCTCGAGGCGGGCCAGCGGGTCAGCCTCGGTCCGATCCCGGTGCGCAACGTCAACCGCACGGTGGGCGGCATCCTCTCCGGCGAGATCTCACGGCGGCGCGGCGCCAGGGGGTTGCCCGAGGGGACGATCGAGATCTCCTTCTCAGGCTCGGCCGGCCAGAGCTTCGGCGCGTGGCTGGCCCGCGGGGTGACCCTGTCGCTGCGTGGCGAGACCAACGACTACACCGGGAAGGGTCTCTCGGGCGGCATCATCGCGGTACGCCCGCCTGAGAACGGGCGATTCCGTCCCGAGGAGAACATGCTCGTCGGCAACACCGTGCTCTACGGCGCGACGTCCGGCCGGGCCTTCTTCCGGGGACTGGCCGGCGAGCGGTTCGCGGTCCGCAACTCCGGCGCGTTCGCGGTGGTTGAGGGCGTGGGCGACCACGGCTGCGAGTACATGACCGGCGGCCGCGTCGTCGTGCTCGGCTCCACCGGGCGTAACTTCGCCGCCGGGATGAGTGGCGGGATCGCCTACGTCTACGACGCCGATCGGCGATTCCGCTCGCGCTGCAACCTCGAGCTCGTCGACCTCGAGGAGCTCACCGAGGCCGATGAGACGGAGGTCCGGGAACTGATCGCCGAGCACGCGGCGCGAACCGGGTCGCTGCCCGCGCGCAACATCCTCGCCTCCTGGGAGCAGCGCCGCGAGCGCTTCGTCAAGGTGATGCCGCGTGACTACCGGCGGGTCCTGGAGGCCCGTGCGAAGACCGAGGCAGCACATGGGTGAGCTCGGAGCCTTCCTGAAGATCCACCGGGTCGGCTTTGACAAGCGCGACCCTGACACCCGCGTCGGCGACTATCGCCAGTACTTCGCGTTGCAGCCCGAGGAGGAGCTTCGCCGGCAGGGCGCGCGCTGCATGGACTGCGGCGTCCCGTTCTGCCACGAGGCGTGCCCGCTGGGCAACCTCATTCCCGACTGGAACGACCTCGTGTTCCGCGACAAGTGGCGCGATGCGACCGAGCAGCTGCACGCGACCAACAACTTCCCTGAGTTCACCGGACTGATCTGCCCGGCGCCGTGCGAGTCAGCGTGCGTGCTGAAGATCAATGACGATCCGGTGACCATCGAGCAGATCGAGCTGTCGATCATCGAGCGGGCCTTCCAGGAGGGATGGGTTCTGCCCGAGCCGCCGGATCGCCGCTCCGGTCGCACGGTCGGGGTCGTTGGCTCCGGGCCCGCGGGGCTCGCGGTCGCCGCCGAGCTGAACAAGAGCGGGCACAGCGTCACCGTCTACGAACGCGACGAGGGGCCGGGCGGCCTGCTCCGCTTCGGTGTGCCGGACGCCAAGCTCGAGAAGCGGATCATCGACCGCCGCGTCGCTCTGCTGCAGGAGGAGGGGATCGAGTTCGTCTACGACTGCGAGATCGGAGGCGACGTGAGCGGCGCCGAGCTCCAGCAGCGCCACGACGCCGTCGTGCTGGCGATCGGATCACGTGTCTCGCGGCGCCTGGAGGTCGAGGGCGCCCATCTCGACGGAATCCATCCGGCGATGGACTACCTCTACCAGCGCAACCGCTGGGTCGCGGCCAGCCAGGGCCGCCCGTCACGCGCGCCGGCCGAGGCCGGCCTGCCGGAGATCAGCGCGGCCGGCAAGAAGGTGATCGTGATCGGCGGCGGCGACACCGGCATGGACTGCATCTCCAACTCCCATCGCGAACACGCGTCCCGGGTGATCATGCTCGACGTCTACACCGAGTTGCCCGATGGCGAGGATCCGCGCACACCGTGGCCGCTGCCGCCCAAGCGCACGGCGAGCACCTACGCGCTGGAGGAGGGCGGGAAGCGCCGGTGGGGGACCGAGGTGACCGGCTTCGGCGGCCGTGACGGACATGTCAGCCATGTCTACGCACGCCAGGTGACCGGCAAATCCTCGCGCGACCTCACGCCGGTCCCAGGCTCCGAGTTCGTCCTGGAGGCCGACCTCGTGCTGGTGGCGATCGGCTTCACCGGTCCGGAGGCCGACGGGGTGGTCGCCGACCTCGCCGTGGACCTCGACCGGCTCGGCAACCTGGCGACGCAGCAGACGTACCGCACCTCGGTGGGCCGGGTCTACGCGTGCGGCGATGCGCGCATCGGACAATCGCTTGTCGTCTCCGCGATCGCCGAGGGCCGCAAGTGCGCGCGCGTGGTGAACGCCGACCTCGGCGGCTCACCGATGGACGCCGACCGCGAGCGACTCGCCGTGGGGGCATGGAGCGGGGAGACCGACCAGACGCTGCGCCATCAGGCGGAGGCAGCCGGGTCGCTGCGGCCCGGCGATCAATTCTTCAGCGGACCGGCGACCCGACGCTCCTGAACCAGGACCGACCGCGCCTACGGCGGTTGGCTGATCTGGCACGGGAATTTCCCGCATCGCGGGGCGAGGTGCTACCGTTTCTGGCGGGCGCGATCGCGCGTTTGACCAGCGTCCTCGCAACTATCTTTTTGGGGCTGGAGGTTTAGCGAAGGCTTGGGACGGGGAAACTCGCCCCTGTCGGTCAGGGAACTGCGCCCCCACTTCCCTGGCTCTCCGGGGGGCCCAGATGGATCTGGGCCCCCCGGTTCTGCTTCGGGGTGATGATGTGTGCCGACCTATAGTCAGCAGCGCTCGCGATGCCGACGTTCTGCCGACACAACCGACTCGTCCAGAACTGTCCGATCTGCGCCCGCGAGCAGGACGTCGAGCTGCGGCCGGTCGTCTCACCGGGTGGCCGCCCGGAGCCTCGCCCCGCGCGCTCCTCAGCGGGTACGGCGCCGCGGCGCTCTCAGACCGGGTCAGCTTCCTCTCGCTCCACCGGCGGGCGCTCCTCGGGCGGGATGACGGTGCGCCGTCTCGCCCGCGAGGCCGACGACGGCTACGGCTCACCGCTCGTGCCCGGCATCCGGTCCGGAGCCGACGCCGCTCGGCTCGCCGAGGAGATCGCCTCCGCGTCGACCCGCCTGGAGGCGCTCGCCGCGGATCCGCCGGGCCTCTACGCCGAGGTCGCCGGCGATGGGCCGATCGAGGAGCGGACGTGGTTGGCCGTCCAGATCGCACTGCTCGGGCCGCTGGAGACGGGAAGCGAGGGCGGGCCGTTCTCGGGGATCGCCGCCGCGCGCTCGAGCTGGGACTCGGGCGAGCCTCCAGCGCTCGCCGGCGCGGCGCTCGGTCCGCGAGCGGCCGGGGACCAGACGCGGGCCGCCCGCACCGTCGAGGCGTACCGCGTGTGGGCCGCCCGCCTGGGGTCGCAGGCGGCGGGCTTTCAGGGCGAGGCGTCCTGGACCCCGGAGCGTCGCTTCGACCGGGTCTTCGAGCGGCTCGGCTCGCTGGCCTCGATGAACCGCGATCCCCGCTACGACCTGCTCGTCACCCTCGACCGCCTCGGCGTCTACGAGCTGACCGCCGCCCGGCTCCACGTCGGGGGCTCGGATCGCGTCACGCTCGCCGCCAAACGAATCCTCGGGATCGGCGACCCGATGCTGCTCGAGCGCCGCGCTGCCGATCTCGCCGAGGCCTGCGAGCTTCCGCTCGAGGCGCTCGACCTCGGGTTCTTCAACTGGGAGGTCCGCTCGCACTACGGGGCGGGTCTTGATCCGCTGCCCGACCCCGACCCCGGAGCGCTGGCGACGGCTCGGTCTGCCCTCGGCGTCGACTGAGCCGGCGCCCCGAGGTTCATCGGCGCTGCTTCGGTTTCCGCACTAGCCTTCGCACCATGTTCCTCGTCGTCTTTCTTGTCTGGATCGTTGCCGAGATCGCCGCGGCGATCGCGGTCGCTCACGCAATCGGCGTCATCTGGTGCGTGCTGCTGCTGCTCGCGGGCTGGCCGCTCGGCGGATGGCTGATGCGCGCCGAGGGACGCGCGGCGCTGGCGCGCCTGCGTGACACGCTGGCGGCGGGTCGCCCGCCCGGGCCCGGTCTGCTCGACGGCGCGCTCGCGCTGCTCGCCGGGCCGCTGTTCATCGTGCCGGGCTTCATCACCGACGCGCTGGCGCTCGTGCTGCTCGTCCCGGCGGCGCGGCGCGGGTTGGGACGCTGGCTGGTCGCGCATGCTCAGAGCCGCTTCGTCTCCCGTGCGGCCGGGTTTGCAGGCGGCGCACGGCGTGACTACGACATCGATGCCACCGCCCACGACGTGACCCCGCGTCCGCGCGGGGACCGCCCTCAACTGAACGGATGAGCCCATCGCCCCCCGGCGCGGGCGATGACCTGCGCGCGATCGCGTTCGCGATGGCCGATGGCACGGCATGGGGAGCCGCGCTCTCCGGTGGCGATGGCTGGTCGCTGGTGACCGGGCCGGGCATTGCGCCTGCGGCGGCTGACGGGGCAATCGATGTCACCGAGGACGGGGACGGAGAGTGGCGCCTGGAGAGCGAGGACGGGAGGTTCTCGCTGCTCGTCGTGGCGGACGATCCGCCCACTCCGCCGGCTGTGGACGGCGATGAGCCGGGGGCACCGCCGGCAGCGTTCGTGCGGGGCGAGGGACCCGAGCTCTGCCGGGTGACCGGCACCGCGGCCGGACAGGCGGTGGACGGACGCGGGATCCGGGCGCGGCTGACCCCGCCGCGGTCGGCCAGGGAGGCTCTGGGGTCAGCGCGATTCGTCGCCGGGTGGTTCGGCGACGGCTCCGCCGTCGGCCTGATCGCCGCGCGTCCGCGCCGCCACGACCAGCCCGATCATGATGCGGCGAGCGCGACGGTGTTCGACCGCGAGCGCTGGCTGCCGGTCACCGAGCCGCGGCTGTCCACGACCTACGACGGCTCCGAGACCCCCGCGCGCGTCAACCTCGAGCTGTGGGTCGGCGAGGGCGAGCACGAATATCCGCGACGCATGGCGGCCGAGGCCTCAGGTGGCCCGTCGGCGGGCGCCGACGGTGGCGTGGCGCTGCAGGTGGTTCCGCTGCGCTGTCACAGCCGGGGCGAGGAGGGCGTCGGCGTCTACGTCCTGGCAACGTTCTGAGCGAGGGTCTCTGAGATGACGGGTGCGCGGGCGGTGATCAGCGACTTCGGCGGAGTGCTCACGACGTCGCTGGCGGCGGCGTTCCAGCACCTGTCCGAACGCTCCGGCGTCACGCTCGAGGAGCTCGGGACCGCGATGGCGATGGTCGGGGTCGCGCGTGGGGAGAACCCCCTGTACACGCTGGAGACCGGCGAGATCACCGAAGTGGAGTTCATGGAGGCGCTCAGCGATCAGCTCAGCCGCGCTCGCGGGCAGTCGGTTTCGCTTGCGGGCTTCGGCGAGGCGCTGTTCTCGGGCCTGGCGCCCAACGACCGTTTCATCGCGTTCATGCGCGTGCTCCGCGGGCGCGGACACGCGATGGCGATCTGCACCAACAACGTCCGGGAGTGGTCCGCACGCTGGCAGGCGATGATCCCCGTCGCGGAGCTGTTCGATGTCGTCATCGACTCCTCCGAGCTCGGCGTGCGCAAGCCCGATCCACGGATCTATCAGGCGACGCTCGCCGCGCTCGGCGTCGCGCCCGAAGCGGCGGTGTTCATCGACGACACGCAGATCAACTGCGAGGCGGCGGCTGCGCTTGGCATGCGAGCCGTGTGGTTTCAGGAGACCGAGCAGGCGATCGCCGACGTCGAAGCCGCCCTGGACGGCGACGGCGACCGTCCGGCGTAGTGGCCGCTCGGGGAGCGAGAGCGCGCGCCGGGGTGGTGCTGGCGGCCTCGGCCCTGCTGGCCGCGGGCTGCGGGAGCGCCCATGGGCTGCCTCCGCTGCCCGTCATGCACGTCGCGCCGGGGACGCCGACACTGCATCTCGGCCCGGTCCGCCGTGCCATCCCGGCAGGCTTCCTGGGGCTCTCGATGGAGTTCCAGGCGGTCCGGGAGTACACGGGCGCAGATCCGCAGGCGGTCGATCCGGTGCTGGTCCGGCTGATCCGCGATCTCAGCCCGGGCCAGCGACCCGTGCTGCGGATCGGCGGGGACAGCACCGACGTCTCGTGGGTGCCCGCGGCCGGAGTCAGGCCGCCGCGGTTCGGCGGCTACAGCTATCCGCTGAGCGCGAGCTGGCTCGCCACCACCGCGGCGTTCGCCCATGCGTTGCGGGCGCGGATGATCCTCGGGCTGAACCTCGCTGCCGACGAGCCCGCGCTCGACGCGGCCGAGGTGCGGGCGTTCGTGGCCGCCTTCGGACGATCCTCCATCGACGCGCTGGAGATCGGCAACGAACCGAACCTGTTCGCGACGATTCGCGAGTGGACGCTTGCTGACGGCGCGAAGGTCAAGGCCCGCGCCCGCGGATACGGCCCATCGCGCTACCGGCAGGAGGTCGCGGCGGTGGCAGCGGCGCTCCCGCCTGCCACACCGGCGTGGTCGCTGGCCGGCCCGGCGCTCGCCGCCAGCCAGAACCCCGCCGCCGCCGGCGTCTGGAAGACCGCGATGGCGAGCTTCCTGCATGGCGAGCCGGCCGTCACGCAGCTGACCGTCCACCGCTACCCATTGAAGAACTGCTTCGTCGCCCGGGGATCACCGCAGGTCGCGACGATCCCCCATCTGCTCTCCGAATACTCCACCGCCGGGCTCGCCCGCGGCGTGCGGGTCTGGATCCGGATCGCCCGCGCGCAGCGACGCACGGTCCGCATCGACGAGCTCAACTCGGTCGCGTGCCGGGGCAAGCCGGGGGTCTCCGACACGTTCGCCAGTGCGCTGTGGGTGACGGACGCGCTGTTCTCGCTCGCGTCAGCGGGGATCGGCGCGGTCAACATCCACACATTGCCGGGGGCGTTCTACGAGCCGTTCGCGGTCACGCACACCGGCGGCCGTTGGCGGGCGCGCGTCGAGCCCGAGTACTACGGACTGCGCCTGTTCGCTGAGGCGGCACCTGCCGGATCGCAACTGCTCGGCGTGCGCGGCGCCGGGCACAGCCTGTCGCTGAGCGCCTGGGCGACCCGCGCGAGCGACGGCTCCGAGCGGCTCGTGCTGATCGACAAGGATCCGGGTCATGCCCGCACGGTCCGGGTCGCGGTGCCCGCCGGGCTGGACGGCAACGACGTGACCGTCGAGCGGCTGACCGCCCCCTCGGTCGCCGCCCGCAGCGGCGTCCGGCTCGGCGACCGGTCCTATGGAGCGGTGACGACCACCGGAAGGCTCGGCCCTCCCCGGACGACGCGCGCGCCATCGGGCGGCGGGCGCACCGTGGTGGTGCGGGTCCCGGGCGGCAGCGCCGCGCTCGTCACGCTGCGGCGCCGCTGAGGGCGGGGTCAGCCGCGCCCCACGACCAGCGGCAGCGAGCCGGCGCTCGCCGGCCGTCAGTTCTCGACGCCGAGCCGGTCCCAGCAGTAGAGCTCGAGGCACTCCTCGGCCAGCGCCGCGCACCGTTCGTCGGAGAGCCAGGGCAGCACGGTGTCGAACGCCTGCTCCTCGCCGACGCCCGCCTCGAACGCCTCCTCGCCGCGGAAGCCGGCGGCGATCTTCAGCGCCTCGCGGCGGTTCTCGCCCAGCGAGGGGAAGACGTTGACCAGGAATTCCTTGCTCGGCAGCGGCTGGCCCACCTCGAGCGAGACGTGCCAGGCTGCCAGCAGCGAGAGGTCGTGTTCGTCGAGGTCCGCCACGGCTTTGGAATAGTGAGACTCCAGTTCGGCCTCGGGGATCTCGTCCACCCAGGCGCGCACGACCTCGCCGAGGATCTGCCGGCGTGCTTCACGGCCGACCGAGTCGGCGATGACTCGGATGGCGTTCTGCGGTTCGATGAAGCAGAGGGACATTGCGGGGCTCCCGGGGGAGAGGTCCGGATTCGCGCACAAGGTAGGGGCCGGCCCGGACGGACCGCGCGTGGGACCTGGCATACCGACCTGTCGACCGGCGCGCGACGGCGCGGGCGCTCAGACGACGGCGCGCTTGGGTGCTTCGAGGCTGTCGAACACGACGCCGGGCAGCCGGTGAATCCCGACGGACTCGATCAGCGCGCGGATCTGCGGCTGCGCGTCGCGCAGCATGATCGCCTGACCGCCGCGACGCAGCCGCCGCGCCAGCAGCGCGAGGTCGAGCATCAGCGAGACATCGGCGAAGCCGAGCTCGGAGAGATCGACGATCACATCGGTCTGCGCGCGCAACGCGCGGGCGAGCGCGCGACGCCGGACTCCCTGGGTGCTGCGGTCCTCGTCGCCGGCGCAGCGCAGGACGGGCGGTGTCTCGGTGAAATCGACGATCCGGGAAACCTACTCAAAGTGGGTGACATCACGCAAGGGCCACATGCACGAATGCATTCGATTGCCGTCTCGACGGGTGCGCGACCGTCCTAGACTCAGGACGATGGCAACCGTCGATGAGGTGACAGACGCGCTGCGCGACGTGATCGACCCGGAGCTCGGGCTCGATTTTGTCGAGCTCGGGCTGATCTACGAGGTCAGCGTCGACGGCGGCGCGGTCAATGTCACGTACACCCTGACGAGCCCCGGCTGCCCGATCGGCCCCCAGGTCGCCGAGCAGATCGAGGAATTCGTCTCCGACCTCGACGGCGTCGAGTCGGTCAACTCACAGATGACGTTCGCGCCGCCGTGGACTCCCGAGCTGATGAGCGACGACGCCAAGTTCGCTCTCGGCTTCTGACCGGCGGCTGCAACTCCGCCGTCATCCCGGTCGTCGGTCCTCGTCGCCGGGAGTGCGGCCCGCGTGCGCAGCGTCGCGTCCCAGCTCGCGGTAGAGCGGCATGAATCCGACGTGCCTGAGACCGACCGCGCCGCAGTTGGGGCAGCTCGCCTCGCCCGCGTTCCGATACCGGACCATCGTATGGACCCCGCATCGGGGGCATTCGCAGCGATGCGACGGCGGGTCGACACCTGCGCCCAGCCGTGGCTGCCGGGTGGGGAGACCAGATGTGCTCATGGCCCTGGAACGATCCAGGTTGGTCCAACTTGCGGGAAAGTTCGCAACCATTGATCGTCGCCACCCCATCATTCACACCGACCGCACCGAGAGGCCACCCCGATGAGCGACGACGAGGTCAGGAACTACGTCGAGACGAACGCCCCGGAACTCGATCCGGACGAAGTCGGCCGGTTCATCGCCGAGAACGAGAAACCCACCAGCGAGCCCGGGACACCGCTGGAGTGGGCGACTGCTCTGCTACGTCGACGCCATGCCGGTCGAGATGAGGACGGTCCCTCGATCGACATCGTGGCGGAGGAGATGCGCCGGCACGACGACAGGCAGGAGTAGACGGCGCCCGCGCGCCGACTCGGGCCTCAGCCCCGTGTGGTCCGCGCCCGGCCCCGGGTCGAGGAGCGCTTTGCGGCACGCATGTCCGACGCGGGCCCGGAGCGGGCGCGCCGCCGAGTGCTGGGCACGATCGGGGAGATCTCGGGATCGGCGCCGACGGTGATGTCTCCGGTCGAATGCGAGCCGCTGATCTCCTCGACGTCGGTGCCGCGCGCGGCCGCGAGCAGCTCGGCGAGGGCGCGATCGATCCCCTCGGCGACGAGCGCGACGTCGGGCATGGCGTCGTAGTCGGCGAGCAGGCCGAAGTCGAGTGAGCCGTTGTAGGACATGATCGCGATCGCGAGCGCGTGGTTCTCGGGCAGAAAGGCGACCGGGAACAGGTCGCGCAGCTGCCGGCCGAGCACGTAGAGCGGCGTCTGGGGTCCGGGGACATTCGTGACCAGCAGGTTGAAGAGCCGGGTCGAGAAGTTCAGGCGGCTCGCCTGGGCGAGGATCGTCGGCGGCGCGAGATCGTTCATCGCGGTCAGCGTCGCCGCTCCGACCGCCTGCTTGGACTCCTTCAGCCCGTCCATCGCGTGGCGGACGAACCGCAGCCGGGTGACCGGGTCGTCGATGTAGACCGGCAGCGGCCCGCGCATCACGGTGAGCTGGTTGCCGAGTGCGCCGCGATGCGCGTCACCGCGCACCGACACCGGTACGAGCGCTCGCATCTCCAGACCCCGCGTCTGCACGCCGCGCGAGCGCAGCCATCCCGCCAGCGCGCCGCTGACGACCGTGAGCACGACGTCGTTGACGGTGCCGCCCAGCACGTTCTTGATCTCCTTGTAGTCCGCCAGTCGCTGACGGACGGCCACGTAGCGCCGGTGGGGTCCGATCTCGACGTTGAGCGGCGTCTCGGGAGCCGGGTTGAGGGCCGCCCACACGAGCTCGCCGAGACCTTCGGCAGCGTCCTTGAGCACCGCCGCCGAGCTCGACGGCCGCGCGGCGGCGCCCAGCGTGCGGGCGGTGAGGCCGACCGCGGTGCGCACCATCCCGCGCGCGCCGGCCACCACCAGGTCAGCGCCGGAGGGCTCGCGATGGGGCGACCAGGGCTCAAGCTCGTCGGGGGACTCCTCACGCACCCGGCCGTCCGGGGAGAGGTCGAACAGCACCGTCGCCAGGTCGACTCCCGAGATCCCGTCGACGAGCGCGTGGTGCGTCTTGGAGATGACCGCGAAGCGATCGTCGGACAGGCCCTCGACGAGCCACATCTCCCACAGCGGCTTGGAGCGGTCCAGGCGCTGGGAGGCCAGGCGCGAGACGAGCAGCAGCAGCTGCTCCTCGGATCCGGGGGCGGGGAGCGCGGTGTGGCGGACGTGGTACTCGAGGTTGAAGTCGGGATCGTCGACCCAGAGCGGCCGCCCGGTCTGCAGCGGCGGGGTGGCGAGCTTCTGGCGGTAGCGGGGGACGAGGTGCAGCCGCCCGCGGACGTGATCGAGGTAGTCCTCGAACGCCGGCGGCGGACCGTCGAAGATGAGCACTCCTCCGATGTGCATGTGCGAGGAGCGTCCCTCCTGATGCAGGAACGAGGCGTCGATCGAAGTCAGGCGGTCCAGATGCTGCTGCACGGGCTCTCCTCGACGGGGTGACTCTGGTGGCCCCTCCCCTCGGTGACCACCGGCCACAAGGTATAGCCTGCAACCAGATGGCGTGGGACTTCTCGACCGAGCCGGAGTTCGAGGCACAGCTCGATTGGATGCGCGGGTTCGTCCGCGAGCAGATCTGGCCGCTCGAGACGCTGTATCCCGAGCTCGGCTGGGAGAACCTGCGGCGTGCGGCGGCGCCGCTGCAGGATGAGGTCCGCGGGCAGGGCCTGTGGGCCGCGCATCTCGATCCCGAGCTCGGCGGGCAGGGGTTCGGGCAGGTGAAGCTGGGCCTGATGCACGAGATCCTCGGCTCCTCGCCGATCGCCCCGCTCGTGTTCGGCAACGCCGCGCCCGACTCGGGCAACTCCGAGATCATCGCGCTCGCCGGGACCCCGGAGCAGAAGGAGCGCTACCTGCACCCGCTGCTCGCCGGCGACCTGAAGTCCGGTTTCTCGATGACCGAGCCCGAAACCGCGGGATCGGACCCGACGCTGCTGGCCACGCGCGCGGTCCCCGACGGTGACGGGTGGGTGATCGACGGGCACAAGTGGTTCACCAGCAACGGCTCGATTGCGGACTTCCTGATCGTGATGGCGGTCACCGATCCCGACGCGCGTCCCCATCAGCGGGCGTCGATGTTCATCGTCGACGTCGACACCCCCGGGGTCGAGGTCGTCCGCGACGTGGCGACCATGGAGCACCCGTACGAGAGCTTCGGGCGCTACGGCAACCACGCCGAGATCCTGTACAGCGACGTGCACGTCGGTCCCGGGGCGCTGCTCGGTGCCCGGGGCGGCGGGTTCCTGCTGGCCCAGCAGCGGCTCGGTCCCGGGCGCATCCATCACTGCATGCGCTGGCTCGGCGTCGCCCGCCGCGCGTTCGACATGCTGTGCGAGCGCTCGCTGTACCGCGAGTCGCACGGAGGCCCGCTCGCCTCGCACCAAACGGTGCAGAACTGGATCGCGGACTCCGAGGCGGAGATGACGGCGGCGCGATTGATGACCCTGCACGCGGCCTGGCGGATGGACGTCGAGGGAGTCGCCGCGGCCCGTAAGGACATCGCGCTGATCAAGTTCTACGGCGCCAGAGTGCTCCACGATGTGATCGACCGCGCGCTGCAGGCGCACGGTGGGCTCGGTTACTCGTGTGACCTTCCGCTGGAGGCGATGTACCGGTTCGCGCGGGCGGCGCGGATCTACGACGGTCCCGATGAGGTGCACCGGGCGTCGGTCGCCCGTCAGGTGCTGCGCGGGTACCAGGCGCCTGCGGACGGCGTACCGAGCGAGTTCATCCCCGCCCGCCGTGAGGCTGCGCGTCGTCAGTTCGCGGACGCGCTCGAGGCGATCACCGCCAACGACTGACCCGCGAACCGTCTCGGCGCGGCTGAGTCGGTCCTAGACTCAGCTGGTAATGGAGCCGGCACATCCTCAGACGATCCTGCTCGCGTCGCCCCGCGGCTACTGCGCGGGCGTCGACCGCGCCGTCCACACCGTCGAGCGCGCGCTCGAGCTCTATGGAGCGCCGGTCTACGTGCGCAAGGAGATCGTCCACAACAAGCACGTCGTCGCCGAGCTGCGCAAGCAGGGCGCGATCTTCGTCGAGACCGAGTCCGAGGTGCCTGAGGGCGCGACCGTCGTCTTCTCCGCGCACGGCGTCGCTCCCGGCGTCCATGTGGCCGCTGCCGAGCGGCAGCTGCGCACGATCGACGCGACCTGCCCGCTCGTCACCAAGGTCCACGTCGAGGCCAAGAAATTCGCTGCGCAGGGGTACACGATCGTGCTGATCGGCCACGCCGGCCACGAGGAGGTCGAAGGCACGATGGGTGAGGCGCCCGGGGCGATCGTGCTCGTGGAGGATGAGGCGGGCGTCGACGCGCTGGAGGTCGACGATCCAGAGCGCATCGCCTACATCTCCCAGACGACGCTGTCAGTCGACGAGACACGCACGATCATCGCCCGCCTGCGCGAGCGCTTCCCGGCGATCGTCGGGCCCCGCACGGATGACATCTGCTACGCGACCACCAACCGCCAGACCGCGGTCAAGGAGCTCGCCCGTGAGGTCGACCTGGTGCTCGTGATCGGCTCGCGCAACTCCTCCAACTCCAACCGCCTGGTCGAGGTCGCCCGCGAGCTCGGGGCCGCGGCGCACCTGATCGACAACGAGACCCAGATCGACGAGAGCTGGCTGGAGGGCGTGCGGACGATGGGGATCACCTCAGGCGCGAGCGCGCCCGAGGAGCTCGTGCAGCGCGTCGTCGACCTGTTCCGCGCCCGCGGCACCGCGGACATCCGCGAGCTCGAGGTCGTCTCCGAGGACGTGCGCTTCATGCTTCCGAAGGCGATCCGCCAGGCGATGGCGGCCGCCTGAGGCATCGCGCCGCCGGCTCTGCGCACACTGGTCGTCTCCGATCTGCACCTCGGTGCACGCGGTGAGAAGTCGGTTCTGCGCGACCCGGGCTGCCTGCGTGCGCTGTGTGATGCGGCCGCCGGCGCCGACCGGCTGGTGCTGCTCGGCGACGTGCTCGAGCTGCGCGAGCGCCCACTGCGTGACGTGCTCGACGACGCCCGCCCCGTCCTGGGCGCGATCGGTTCCGCGTTGGCGGGGCATGAGCGGGCGGGGGAGATCGCACTGCTCGCCGGCAATCACGATCACCGGCTCGTCGAGCCGTGGCTGCGGCGGCGCGATCGATCGGTGGGGCTCGGCGTGGAGGCCGAGGTCACCGCCGCTGCGGGCGATCCGCTCGCCGCGGTCCTGACCGCGCTCGCGGTGGAGGGAGGCGACCCCGCCGGGCCGCGTGTCCGCGTCCGCTACCCGGGGGCGTGGCTCGATGACCTGACCTGGGCGACGCACGGCCACTACGCCGACCGCCACACCACGGTGCCGATCCTCGAGCGGGTGAGCGCCGGAGCGATGGCGCGCCTGGCCGCGATCCGGGATCCGCGCTGCGCCGAGGACTACGAGGCGGCGCTCGCGCCCGTCTACGCATGGGCCGACGCGCTCGCCGAACACACGCGCGCCGGACGCGGCCCCGGCGGCTCCGAGGCGGCGTGGCGCGCGTTGTCGAACCGGGGAGGGGGCCTACGGCGGCGGGCCGCCCGGGCGGCGTTCCCGGTGGCGATCGCCGCGCTGAACCGGGCCGGGCTCGGTCCGCTGCGCGCCGATCTCTCGCGCGAGGCGCTCCGACGCGGCCCGCTCGTCGCGCTCGGCGAGGTGCTCGGCCGGCTCGGGGTGGGCGCCCGCCGGGTCGTGTTCGGCCACACCCACCGCGCCGGTCCGCTGCCGGGCGACGACATGGGGGAGTGGACCACGCCCAACGGCGCCCAGCTGATCAACACCGGCTGCTGGGTGCGCGAGCGCGGTCTGATCGCCGGCAACCGCGCCCGCAGCCCCTACCGGCCCGGCTGGGCGGTGTGGCTGGACGGCGAACCGGCGCGCCCGCCGGAGCTCGTCAACCTGCTCGACTGAGCACCCCCGCCCGGGAACTTCCTACACATCAGGAGTCCAGGACGCGTAGCTGTGTCGGAACATCCCGGCCCCCGGGAGCATGCGACACAGCGCGCCGCTTCGAGCCTTCGATGTGGCGGAAGTTCCCGGCGAGGCCGCTCAGCCCGCGCCGCGGGGCCGCTCAACCCGCGCCGCGGGGCCGCTCAGCCCGCGAGGCCCGGGGTGAAGCAGACCGCGTGGCAGACGACGCCCTCACCGACCTCGAGCGACAGCGAGCCCGCGGTGGAGACCTCGTGGGCGATCAGCCGGTAGGCCCCGGCGTGCTCGACCGCCAGCTCGACCCCGTTCGCGTGCACCACCCGCGCGGCGGCCGGAGCGCCGTCCCGCGGCTCGAGCACCGCCCATACCTCGCCGGCCTCATACGGACCGCTGTACTCCCCGGCGACGTCGTCGCTCTGCACCGCCAGCGTCGCGTCGGGCGCGTCCTCGGGCCGGACCGGCGCGAGCAGCTCGCCCTCGACCCCGAGCAGCTCCTGGATCGAGCGCTCGGTCTCGGCGTAGCCGCCCTCGCCGAAGTGGTACTCGTAGAGCATTCCGTCCGGCCCGAACAGGTAGCGCGCGGGCCAGCCGAGGTTGTCGTACTCGTGCCACACCTCGAGGGCGGAGTCGACGAACACCGGGTAGGGCACGCCGAGCCGCGCCACCGCATCCTTGACTGCGCGCGGGGCGGAGCCCGGCGCGAAGCCGGCCGAGTGCACGCCGATCACGACCAGTCCGGCCTCGTGGTAGCGCTCGTGCCACGCCGTCATATAGGGCAGGGTGCGGATCGAGTTGGGCCGGCAGAAGTCCCAGAACTCGACAAGCACCGGATGGCCGCGCTGCTCCTCCATCCTCAACCGGGTGGCGTTCACCCAGACCGCCATCCGCGGGAAGCGCGGGGCCTCGATGTCGTCGGTCGGGGGGCGGGTCACGCGGGCGATCCTAGACCGCGCCGGCGCCGCTCTGGCCCGCACCGGTACAGCGCTACACTCGGTGAAGTATCGGAATCCCGACCCGCTTTGAGGTGTTTTAGGCGATGACCCCCTCCGGAGCCGAAGTCCTCCGTCAGATCAAGAGCCGGATCGCTGAGGTGGACCCCTCGGAGGTGCGGGAGCAGCTGCAGAACGGAACCCTGGTGCTCGACGTGCGTGAAGCCGAGGAGTGGGCGACCGGCCACATCCCGGGCGCCAAGCACGTCCCGAAGTCGTTCCTCGAGTCACGGATCGAGGGTGCGGTCACAGACCGGGGCCAGCACGTGATCCTCTACTGCCAGTCGGGCAACCGTTCCGCGTGGGCCGCCCGCACCATGATCGATGACCTCGGCTTCACGAACGTCGAGTCGATGACCGGCGGCATCACGCTCTGGAAGGACCGTGGCTACGGCGTCGAGACCCCGCGCGCGCTCACCGCCGAGCAGCGCGACCGATACTCGCGCCACCTGCTCCTGCCCGAGGTCGGGGCGGAGGGCCAGGAGAAGCTGCTGGACGCGAAGGTGCTGCTGCTGGGCGCCGGTGGCCTCGGCTCGCCCGCGGCGCTCTACCTCGCCGCCGCCGGCGTGGGGACGCTCGGGATCGTCGACGACGACACCGTCGACCTCTCCAACCTGCAGCGTCAGGTGATCCACACCTCCGACCGCGTCGGGGTGCCGAAGGTCGACTCCGCCGAGCAGACGATCAACGCGCTGAACCCCGACGTCAACGTCCAGAAGTACCCGGTCCGCCTCGGCCCGGAGAACATCATGGACATCCTGCCGGACTACGACATCGTCGTCGACGGCCTGGACAACTTCCCCACGCGCTACCTGCTCAACGACGCCTCGGTCCGGCTGCGGATCCCCGTCGTCTCGGCGGCGATCCTCGGCTTCGACGGGCAGCTCTCGGTGTTCAAGCCCTACGACGGGCCGTGCTACCGCTGCCTGTTCCCGACTCCGCCGCCGCCCGAGCTGGCACCGTCCTGCGGCGCCAACGGAGTGCTCGGCGTCCTGCCGGGCACGATGGGCCTGCTGCAGGCCACCGAGGTGATCAAGCTGATCATCGACGCCGGCGATCCGGCGATCGGCCGCCTGCTCATGTATGACGCCCTGGCGGCAACCATCACCGAGGTCAAGGTGCGCCGCGACCCGGACTGCCCGGTCTGCTCACGCGAGCCGGACGAGATCTCCGACGAGGAGATGGGCGTCTTCCCCGATTACGAGGCGTTCTGCGCCGGGGCCCACTGACGGCGCGCCGAGCGCGCCCACTACCCTGCCGACCATGGCCACGATCCGCATCCCACCAGTGCTCCGCCCGTCCGTCGGCGGCGAGCGTCAGCTGACCGCCGAGGGCTCTTCCGTCGGCGAGATCCTTCGCTCCGTCGCCGAGGCGCATCCGGACACCCAGACACAGCTGTTCTCGACCGACGGCGCACTGAACCGCTACGTCAACGTCTATCTCAACGACGAGGACGTGCGCGTGCTCGACGGGCTCGAGACGGCCGTCTCGGACTCGGACACGCTGGTCATCCTGCCCGCGATGGCGGGCGGCGCGCCGCCCACGCGGCGCTAATCGGCGCCGGCGGGCTGGTCGATCTCGCCGAGCAGGTGCCGGGCGGCGCGATGGCGCCCGAGCGCATCGAGGTGCCCAGCCATCGCAGTCCGGCGCTCGTCGTCCTCGGGATCCTCCGCGAACGCCGCCTCGAGAGCGGTGAGCGCCTCCTGGTGTGAGCCGCGGGCCGAGGCGGCGTCCGCGACGAGGTCGAGCAGTTCGAGGTAGCGGAACTCGGCCTGATCCCGCGCCTCCTGAGCCCACCCGGCATAGGGATCCCCGGGCAGCAGAGGCCCGGTGCGCAGCGCCAGAGCCGCATACGCGAGCTGGGTCGCGCGTGACCCGCGGGCAGACCGCACACGCTCGCTCGCCCGCCGGAACTCGCGCAGGTCGACCCAGGCGGGCACCAGCCGGAGATTGTCGCCGTCGCGCACCACGAGCTCCCCGCAGGCGGCGCGCAGGCGGGTGAGCACCTGGCGCAGCCGGTGGCGGCCGGTGGCGGGCGCGACCTCGGGGAAGAACGCCTCGAGCACCACCTCCACCGCGAGGCCGTGCTCGTGCACCGCGAGCATCCGCACCAGTTCGCCGGGCTTGCCGGGCGGGAGCTCGATCGACCTTCCGTCGGCGGAGGTGAGCTCCGGCGTGCCGAACAGGCGAACGATCAGCCGGCGACCGTCGAGCATCAGCTCGCGCGCGATCGAGGAGCCCGCCGACTGCGCGATCGGCGCCAGCGCGATCGCGATGTCGGGCTCTCCGACCGTGGCCACCCGGAGCGTGCCGCAGCCCACCGCCTGCTCGAACGCTCGCGCCGCGATCGGCGCCGCGTCCCCGCGACCCGCACGGTATGTCGCCCAGGCGGTGAGCAGCGTGTGGCGCCAGACGGCTCGCTTCTCGATCCAGTTGCAGCGCGCGAGCTCCTGGAGGAGCTCGAGCGCCCGCCAGGGGTCCCCGGATCGGGCGCACATCACCGCCCCCGTCTGCAAGACCTCCTCGTCGGCCTCGCCGGCCTGCGCGACCGCCTCCGCGTAGCGGCTGCGAGCGAGCTCGTCGAGCCCCACGCGGTCGAGCAGCTCGGCGCCCTCCAGCCGGCTCGACAGGCCGATGTGGGTTCCGTACCAGTCGCTGCGCATCGCCTCGATCTCGGCCTCACGGATCAGGCGCTCGGTGGCACGCGCGTCTCCGCGGCCTGCCGCCACCCGGGCGAGCCCCCAGCCGATCTCCGAGGCACGGTGCGGGTTGGGATGCACCGCGAAGTGGGCGAGCGCCTCGCGGAGCACCTGCTCGGCACGATCGAGCTCGCCGAGGTCGGTCAGCACGTCCGCGTAGGGGCCGAGGGCACCCGCGCGGCGCGCGACGCTCTCGGGCGGATAGGTCTCCAGCGCCTGCGCGATCAGCTGCTCGGCAGCGAGGAGATCTCCGTGCTGGTAGCAGCCCGAATACCCGTGGCGCAGCATCGCCGATGCCTGCCAGTCGCGGTTGGGCAGCTCACCGAACCGGCGCGCCGCCTCGGTGAACGCCCGGCGGGCCGCGCGGACCGAGTCGTCGGTGCCGACCCAGGCGAGCGCCTGACCGCGGGCCAGCAGCGCTCGGGCGATCGCCGTCTCGTGGGAGGGATCGGCGCGGTCGAGCACCCGCTCGACCAGCGCCTGCGCCCGCTCGAGGTCGCGACCGCGCCCGATGTCGATCGCCCGCTCGGCCTCGAGCTCGAGCTGCCACGAGCGGCCCTGCGGCGGGGGTGGGACGACCGCGGATCCCAACAGCTGCTCGAGGCGGTCCAGCGTCGCGGCGCGCTCGGTCCAGCGACCCTCCGGCTCGAGCTGCCAGGCGAGCGCCAGCAGCTGCGCCGGGTCGGCGATCTCCGCGAGCGTCTCGTCCGTGATCTCCGCGGGAGCCACGCCGTCGATTATCCGCCTTCGCGCATCAAGCTGAGCTGACGCGGATGGGATGTTCATCCGCAGGCCCGGGTGACGCTCGCCCGCCGCGGACCGACCGCTACACTTCCTGAAGCAATGGCCGCCGCGGACCTGAAGAACCGCCCTTGTGGCGGGCGCTACGGCGACATCGTCCAGTCGATCGGGCACACGCCGCTGATCGAGCTCAAACGGCTGTCACCCAAGCCCGGCGTTCGGATCTGGGCCAAGCTCGAGTCCCGCAACCCGACCGGCTCGGTCAAGGACCGCGTGGCACGCGCGCTGATCGAGGACGCCGAGGAGAAGGGCCTGATTCGGCCGGGCCAGACGATCCTCGAGCCGACCTCGGGCAACACCGGCATCTCGTTGGCGATGATCTGCGGGCGCAAGGGCTACGACCTGAAGGTCGTCATGCCCGACAACGTGACCCCGGAGCGGACCGAGCTGCTGCGGATGTACGGCGCCGAGATCGTCTACTCCGAGGGGAGCAAGGGCTCCAACGGCGCGGTCGAGAAGGCGCTGGATATGGCCGAGAAGGACGCCGACTACTACATGCCCTACCAGTACGGCAATCAGGCCAACCCGCTGGCGCACTACAACGGGACGGCGCTGGAGATCCTCGAGGAGCTCGACGAGGTCGCGGCGTTCGTCGCCGGCCTGGGCACCGGCGGCACGCTGATGGGCAACGGGCGCCGTCTCAAGGAGGAGCTGGGGGACAGCTGCCGGATCGTCGCCGCCGAGCCGATGCAGGGCGAGCCGGTGCAGGGCCTGCGCTCGCTGGAGGACGGCTTCATCCCGCCGATCATCGATCTCTCGCTGCTCGACCGCAAGATCTTCGTCACCAACCATGACGCGATCGTCTGGACGCGCAAGCTGCTCGACGAGGAGCGGCTGTTCGCCGGCGTGTCGACCGGAGCGATCGCCCGCGTGGCGGTGCGGATCGCAGGCGAGATCGACGAGGGCAACGTCGTGTTCGTCGTCTGCGACGACGGCTGGAAGTACCTGAGCTCGGGGATCTACACCCGGCCGGTCGAGGAGATCGAGAACCTCGACTCCACCGTCTGGTGGTGACCCGCGCCCCGCGGGGCCTCTGAGCGATGGAGGGAGATACGTTGCGCATCCCCCGAGGGCTCTACGACCAGATGGTCGCCCACGCGCAGGCGGAGGCGCCCAACGAATGCTGTGGTTTCGTCGCCACCCGCGAGGGCGACGCCGTCGCCGTCCACCCGACGCGCAACACCGCCGCCAGCCCGCTCCGCTTCGAGATCGACTCCCAGGAGCTGTTCTCCACCTACTTCGCGATCGAGGACGCCGGATGCGACGCGGGCGTGATCTACCACTCCCACACCCGCTCGGAGCCCTATCCGTCGCAGACCGACATCAACTTCGCGGCCAAGTGGCCGGGGGTGTGGTGGCTGATCTTCGGCCTCGCAGACGGTGAGCCCACCTCGCGGATCTACGAGATCCGCGACGGAACGGTCGACGAGCGCTCGCTGCAGGTGGAGTAGAGGCGGGCATGGGATCGATCCGGGAAGCCGAGCCGACGCTCACGTGCCCCGGATGTGGGACCCGCGCGGGCGCGACGGAGCGATTCTGCCCCGATTGCGGCCTGCCCCTGGTGCTCAGTGAGGCGATCGGCTCCGAGCGCCTCGAGCCGCCCGACGTCTCCGAGCGCCGCCGGCGGGCGCGCCTGGTCAAGCCGCAGCTCGCGGAGGGGCCCCTGGTCAAGGTGGCGTGGGTGCGCAACCAGGCCGAAGGGGAGTTCCTGCAGTCGCTCCTGCTCGAGCAGGGCGTCCCCAGCCTGCTTCGCCGCGCGGCGGGCTTCGACGTGCCGGACATGCTGTTCGCCGGCCCGCGCGACGTGCTGGTCGCCGCATCGGGTCTGGAGACCGCGCGGGAGACCCTGCTGGATGCGGGGCTCAACCTTGGCGCGGGCGAGCGTCCGGCACGCCCGGTGGTGCGTCCCGGGCCGTTGCTGGCGGGGCTGCTCGTCGCGCTGATCGCCGGCGCCGCCGTGATGTGGGCGCTGTCGCTCGTCGTCGCACCCTGACGACCGGCCGCTCAGCGATCGGAGGAGGCGAGGCGGCCGAGGTGCAGCCGCCACTCGGCGTCGACCGAGTTCAACCGAGCCCCGAACGCCCGCTCGATCGCGGCGGCGGGACCACGGCCGTCGGGCGTGGTGGCGAGCGCGATGGCCGCGGGCTCGCCCTCGTACTCGGTGAGCAGGTCGAATACGGTGCCGCCGAGGAGCGGTGCGTCACGCGGCGACGGGGGGAACGACGGGCGCCGGCCCTCACGCAGCCGCCGGGCGATCGCCGGTCGCGCGTGCGCGGTCTGCCCGGCGAACCACCGCCCGGAGCCCTCCAGGTGCCACGCCCAGCGCAGCTCCAGGCGTCCCTGCGCGAGCGTGCGAACGATCGCCGCGCCGCCACCGAGATTCCAGGCGCTCTCGGCGAAGGTCCGCCCCGCATAGAGCGCCGCCGCGCTCAGGCGGAGCATCTCGCGCGAGCCGCTGATCTCGCTGCCGCGGTCGCGCAGCGCCTCAGGGGAGAGGACGTGAATCTCGCGACGTCCCACCCAGCCGGTCACGTAGCGCCGGCCCGACGGCGCGGTCAAGGCCCACCGCGCGCCGACGAGCGGGTTGGACAGCGCGAGAGCCGCCATCCCGGGATGGAGGACGACTGTGATCTCCGGCGGCAGGCGATCGACGATCTGCTCGAGCTGGACGCGGACGTGCTCCAGCGAGCGCAGGATGCGCTGAGCGTCGGCGGTGTCGCCGGTGCCGTGGCGAGCGGCGAACGAGGCCGAGTTCGACTGCTCCCAGGGCATGGCGTGCGCCGGCCGGCGCTCAGACGTCGGTCAGACGAGGGCGGGCTGGCGGTCGGAGGCGATCGACGCGATCTTCTCGGAGGCGCGCTCGAACTCCTCATCGGAGAGCACCGGGGTGCCCTCGAACGGGAGGTCGCGCGTGAGCTCCAGCCACGACCGGCAGCCGCCGTACTCGTCTCGGACCTTGACCGTCACCGGACGCGGGATCCGGTAGGTCCGCAGCAGGATCACGTGCAGCGGATGCCGTCGCTTCCACGCCAGTCGCTTCTCGGCGTAATCGGTCGTCCACACATAGAACGGCGACAGGGCATCGACCGCGCGGCGGTCGGAGATGGTGAAGTGCGCGGCCACCTCGGCCCAGGCCCGGATCCGCACCCGGTCGGGCTGGGACAGCGGCTCGCCTCGGTACAGCGCCTGCGGATGCGGTTCGCCCTCGGACCAGACGCCCTCCTCGAGAGCTCGTGAGAGCTCGGGGCGATGCGACTCGCGGACGAGGTCGGTTCGCTGGTGATCGAAGGTCGGGTACAGGAAGAAGCGCTCGTAGTCGAGCTTGAAATGCTTCTCCGGCTCGCGGATGCCGCCTTTGCGCAGAGTGAGGAGCTGTTCGCCCTCGGCCAGCGCTCGCACAGTGACGGCCCATTCTTTAAAAGCAATCGGCATAGAGAAAAGGGAGACTTTGGGGGATGTAAACGTTCCGGGGCGGGGCCACTTCGCAGACGGGCAACCGGAACCTGCGAGATTGTACGAAAATTGCGGGGATTCGCAAAACATCCCTGCAAATTTACGTGTTTTGCGGCGAACTGCGGTCCTGAAGCTACGGAACCGTAAGCTAGCGCGTGCCGGCTCAGAGCTTGAGACCCGCCTGGTCCTCGACGGGCTCGACGATCGCCGCGAAGTCCTCGGAACCCCGGCCGCGTGCCATTCCGGCGATCAAGAGCTCCTGCGCGTAGGCGGCGCTGGGGAACGGGACCCGCATCCTCCGTCCCTCCTCCAAGCACAGCGCGACGTCCTTGAGCATGTGCTCGAGCTTGAACAGCGTGGTGAAGTCGTGAGCGAGCATCGGGCGGGCCTTGAGGTCGACCATCGTCGAGCCGGCAGCACCGGAGGCGAGCACCTCGACGAGCGCATCCATGTCGGCCCCGGCCTTGCGCGCGACGACGAGCGCCTGGGCGAGCGTCGCCGCGTTGGAGACCGCGATCGCGTTGTTGAGCAACTTGACCATCTGCCCCTGGCCGCGCGCGCCGCAGCGCACGATCAGCGAGCCCATCGCCGCCAGGGCCGGGCGCACCCTCTCGAACTCCTGCTCGGTCCCCCCGACCATGAACGTGAGCGTCCCGTCCTCCGCCTTCGGCGAAGAGCCCGTCACCGGTGCGTCGAGGAGCGGGAACCCCTTCTGCTCGAGCGACTCACCGAGCTCGAGCGTCCACGCGGGCCCGATCGTCGAACAGTCGACGAACAGGGTGCCGGGGTCGGCCCCTCGCGCCGCCCCGTTCTCGCCGAGCAGTACGTCCTGCACCTGCGGGCCGTCGACGACCATCGTGAACACGAGCTCGCGTCCGGCCGCCGCCTGCGCGGGCGTCGGCGCGGCGGCGACGGAGTGCGCGGCGGCGAATTCGTCGGCGGTGACCGCGGTGCGGTTCCAGACGGTCAGCTCGTGGCCGGCGCGGGCGAGGTTGGCGGCCATCCGGGATCCCATGATCCCCAGGCCCAGGAACGCGATCTTGGTCATACGCCGATCATTGCGCACTCGGCCCGGAGCGCGCCGCTCGGCTTCCGGGTCAGGCCGCGAGCTCCAGATCCTCGGTCTCGGCGAGGTGCTGGTGGGACGGGCAGTACCCATTGTGCGCCAGCGGCGCCCGCTGGCATGGCGTCCCCTTGCGGGTGCTCGCGCGGCACTGCAGCGGCCTGCCGTTGACGTCGAACCCGGTCGGCGGTGCCTGGCGCAGGAACTCATCCGCAAAGGCGATGTACCGCTCGACGACGCGCAGGACGCGCGGCTGGGCGCTCATCGGGAAATACGCCCGGATGTCGTTGAACAGCGTCTTGGAGGGGTGGGCGAAGTAATGACGGTCGGTCGCCAGGCGCTCGACCGCCGCCTCGCACGATCGGAGCACCCGCTCATGATTGGCGTGCGGGCACTCCGCGTGAGGATCCTCGAGGATCTCGTGCGCGATCTCCCGGTAGATCGCCCTGCTGAACACGTACATGGGGTTCTCTCCGTGACGTCGGTGGCGCCGGTGCCGGCACCGGTGCAGTGCGTCCTCTGAGTATCCGGCCGGGAGGTGAAGCGTGGCAGCGACGACGTGTTAATTCAGCGTTAAGCCAGAAATGGGGGTACTCAAGCTGTGCCCGCGGCGCGGAGCTGGATGGGCACGTGCGAGTTCTCCCTCGGACCGCGAGCGCACGGCTCGTGCGGTTAGTCACGACAGACTACGGATTCACCGCGGCCCGCGCGCCGCTACGGTCTGCCGCCATGAACCCGCCCGGCGTGCTCCTCAGTCACCCCGCTTCTTTGGAGCACGACACGGGGGAGCATCCCGAGCAGCCCGCGCGCATGACCGTGGTCGAGCGAGCGCTCAGCGCGACGGACTGGTGCGGGTACGAGCGCGCGCAGTCGCCCGCCTGCTCGCTGGAGGCCCTCCGCGCCGTTCACCCGGGTCGCTACGTCGAGATGGTGCGCGAGATCGCCGAGGCGGGCGGTGGTCACATCGACGGCGACACCGTCGCCTCGGAGGGGTCCTGGACTGCGGCGCGACACGCCGCGGGCGGGGCACTCGAGCTCACACGACGCGTGCTCGACGGCGACGCGCCGACCGGGTTCTCGCTGCATCGCCCGCCTGGCCACCACGCTGAGCCGGAGCGCGCGATGGGATTCTGCCTGTTCAACAGCGTCGCCGTCGCGGCCCGCTGGGCGCTCGACGAGCGGGGACTGGACCGCGTGATGATCGTCGACTACGACGTCCACCACGGCAACGGCACGAACGCGGTGTTCCGCGCCGATCCGCGCGTCCTGTTCGTCTCGATCCACCAGTCGCCGCTGTATCCCGGGACCGGGCCGCTGACCGACGTCGGATCGGGCCCGGGGGAGGGATTCAGCGTCAATCTGCCGGTGCCGCCGGGTTCCGGGGACGGGGTCTTCACCGGACTCATCGACGGGGTCGCGCTGCCCCTCGCCCAGGCGTTCGAGCCTCAGCTGATCCTTGTCTCCGCGGGCTTCGATGCCCATGTCGCCGACCCGCTGGCCGAGTGCACGGTCACCGAGTGGGGGTACGCCGCGATGACCGGGGCGCTCAGAGGTGCGGGCGACGAGCTCGGCGTTCCGGTCGCCGCCGTGCTCGAGGGCGGCTATTCACTGCAGGCGCTCGGAGGTGCCGTGGTGGCGGCGACCCGTGCGCTCGCGGCCGGACCGAGTGCGGCCGGTCCGCGGCCGCCGGCGAGCGGCGCGGTGATCGACGGCGAGCCGCTCGTGGCCCACGCCCGCGCGCATCTGTCGCGCTGGTGGCCGGCGCTCGCCTGAACCGGCCGATCAGCGACGGCGCTCCAACGCGGCGCGCCAGGCCGCGGTCACGCGCGCGGCGCACGCCGCGGTCCCGTAAGGCTCGGCGCGGGTGCGGCCACCGCTCAGCCGCCCGGGCAGCGAATCCAGGGCCTCGCGCCAGCGCTCGAGTTCGAACGGCGCGCACAGCGTGCCCGGGAGATCCCGCAGCAGCTCCGGCGCGGCTCCGACCGGCGTGGAGAGCACCGGCACCTCGCAGGCGAGCGCCTCGAGCGTGGCAAGGCCGAAGGACTCACGCTCGGAGGTGACGAGCACCGCGTCGGCGGCGTTGATGTGGACCGCCATCTCGGCGGGCGGGGTGGTGCCGAGCGTGATCAGCTCGGCGCCGGTCGCCCGTGCGAGCGCGCGGGCGCGGTCGGCTCGCTTCTCCGGGCGGGCCGGATCGGACGGGAACAGCAGATAGCGGCCGTCCGGGCGCAGGCCGAGTGCGGCGCGCGCCTGCTCACGCGGGGATGGCGCGAATCGGGCGAGGTCGACGCCGGTCGGAAGCACCGCGACATCCTGCCCGCGTGTGACCGCGCGCGGCACGCGCTCGGCGAGCGTCGTCGAAACGGTGGCGACGAGGTCCTGCGTCGGGAGCGCGGCAAGCGTGAGCGCCCGCGAGCGGGGGTGGACCAGGTCGGTGCCGTGCAGCGTCACCGCGCGCACCGCGGCGGGCACCGCGAGCGCCGGCCAGGCCGACAACCCGAAATGCGCGTGCACGACGTCGACGTGCGCAGCGTGGAATCGTCGGCGCGCGTGGAGCGCGGCCCTCAGGTAGGCGCGCGGATCTCCCGCGCCGCCGCCGAACGCGAACACATCGACGTCCACGCCGCCGCCGGCGCGGAGCGCCGCGACCTGATCGGCGACGAACGAGCCGAGCGCCGGGCGGGCATCGTCCGGCCACATGTTGGTGACGATCAGCGCACGGATCACGTTGCGCGCAATTGTTACGGGCTCGCCCGGCCGGACGGTGGTGGCCGGGGAAGGCGGCGGGTGGCGGCGCCGCACGCTCTGCCACCATGAACCCATGCGATCCGAGCAACCAGTGGCGGTGTTCGACTCCGGTGTCGGTGGCCTCACCGTGCTGCATGACCTGCTCGTCTCGTTGCCCGGCGAGGACTACATCTACCTCGGCGACACCGCCCGGATGCCCTACGGGAGTCGCTCCCGCCGGGAGCTCGAGGGATTCGCGGTGCAGATCGCCGAGCACCTGCTCGCGCTCGACGCCAAGCTGCTCGTCGTCGCCTGCAACACCCTGAGCGCGGCCGCGCTCGGAGCGCTGCAGGACCATCTCGACCGCAGCGGACGCGAGGTGGACGTGATCGGGGTGCTCGCGCCCGCCGCCCAGCAGGCGGTGGCGGCCACCCGGACCGGGCGCATCGGCCTGCTGGCCACCCCGGCGACGGTCGGCAGCGGCGCCTACGAGCGCACGATCCGCGCCGCCGACCCACACGTGCTCGTCCGCAGCGTCGCCTGTCCGGATCTGGCGAGCGTGATCGAGGCCGGATTCCCGTTCGACGAGGCGCTGATGGCCACCGTCCGTGACCACTGCGCTCCGCTGCGCGACGCCGAGGTCGACACCGTGATCCTCGGCTGCACGCATTACCCGCTGATCGCTCCGATGCTGCAGCGGATGCTCGGGCGCGGGGTGAGCCTGATCACCTCCGGATTTGCGGTGACCCGGTCGGTCGAGCGGGCGCTCGCCGCCCGGAACCTGCTCAACCCGCGCGGTGGCGAGGGCAGCTACCGCTTTCGCTGCACCGATGCCGTCTCGTCCTTCGAGAAGCTCGGCAGCCGCTTCCTGCAGATGCCGCTCGGCGAGGTCGTGCACGTCGACCTCGCGCGGATCACGGAGCACTCGCGGCTTTCCGTGGGCGGGCTGGCCGCATGAGCGGACGGTCCGAGGGGTCCCCGGAGCGCAGCGGCGGGCGCGCCTGCGACGAGTTGCGTCGGACCACGATCCAGGCGGGCTTCGTGCCGACCGCGACCGGCTCGGTGCTCATCTCGGTCGGCGAGACGCGGGTGATCTGCACCGCATCGGCCGAGAACCGCGTGCCGCGCTGGATGGCTGGATCCGGCCGCGGGTGGGTGACCGCGGAGTACGGGATGCTGCCCGCCTCCACGGGCGAGCGCAAGCCGCGCGAGATCTCGCGCGGCCGGCCCGACGGCCGCTCGATCGAGATCCAGCGGCTGATCGGGCGCTCGTTGCGCGGGGTCGTCGACTTCCAGGCGCTCGGCGAGTCGACGATCACCATCGACTGCGACGTGCTCACCGCCGACGGCGGCACGCGGTGCGCGTCGATCACCGGCGCGATGGTGGCGCTCGAGCTCGCCTGCCGCCGGCTCGTCTCGGAAGGGAAGCTCGAGCTGTTCCCGCTCACCGGAACCGTCGCCGCCGTCTCCGCCGGAATCGTCGGGGCGACGCCGCTGCTCGACCTCGACTACTCCGAGGACTCGCGCGCCGAGGTCGACGCCAACGTGGTGATGACCGGCGACGGCGGGCTGGTGGAGGTCCAGGCGACCGCCGAACGCACACCGCTCTCTCGTGCTCACCTCGACGATCTGCTCGAGCTCGCCGAGCGCGGGATCGGGTCACTGCGCGCGCTGCAGCAGCAGACGGTGCGGGACGCCACCGGCGGATGACGGACCCGCGCGCCGCCGGGCTTCCGGACTCGCTGATGCTGTCCACGCGCAACGCGCACAAGCTGCGGGAGTTCGAACGGCTGCTCGGCGCGGCTGGGATCGCCGTCGAGGCGCTCCCGGAGGACGTCGAGCTGCCACCCGAGGTCGGGGAGACGTTCGCCGACAACGCGCTGCCGAAGGCGCGGGCGGCCGCTGCCGCGACCGGACGGGTGGCGATCGCCGACGACTCCGGGATCGAGGCGGAGGCGCTGGACGGGCGGCCCGGCGTGCGCTCGGCGCGCTACGCCGGCGAGCATGCCACCGACGAGGAGAACCTCCGCAAGCTGCTCGACGAGGCACCCGCCGGCAGCGGGCTTCGCTACGTCTGCGCGCTGGCGTGGGTCGATCCCGTGGCCAGGGAGGAGCAGGTCGTCTTCGGGGAGTGCCGGGGGACGCTTGCCGCTCAGGTGGCGGGCAAGGGCGGCTTCGGCTACGACCCGGCGTTCCTGCCCGATCCGGACGCGGCCGGCGGGCCGAACGGCGCCGGGAGTGCGGATCGCACGATGGCGGAGCTCACCGACGAGGAGAAGGACGCGATCAGCCATCGTGGCCGCGCGGTGGCCGCGCTGTTGGAGTGGCTCGCCGAACGCGCGGGCTGAGCTCGCCCGCGCTCCCCGGCGGGGACCTCAGAAGAGGTTGATGAACGCCGAGACGGCGACCGCCATGGTGACGCCGGCGTACCCGTAGTACCCCTCGAGGAGCAGGATGGCGGCCGTCACCAGACAGACGAGCACAGTGACGATCCAGGCGATCCGTCCGAGGTCCATGAGGGACATTCTGGCCATAGCCGGGGACGTTCGGAGTGCGGGGCCCCAGAGATTGCGGGGAGCGATTCTCCCAATTTGCGAGAAAATGGGGCGAATCGGTCGCGTTCGTCCGCGGCGTCTGGTGAGAATGGGGCGAGCGGGGAGTGCGAGCGCCCACGGGTGTCCGCGTCCCCTGTTAGCTTCGACGATTCCAACGACCTCCCAAGGAGGAGCAAGTGACGAAGTCTGAATTCGTAGACCAGGTCGCTGACCGCGCCGGGTTGAGCAAGAAGGACGCCGGCGACGCGGTGGACGCGGTGCTGGAGACGATCGAGGACGCGCTCAAGCGCGGCAGCGACGTGACGTTCTCGGGCTTTGGCAAGTTCAGCGTGTCCGAGCGCAGCGCTCGCGAGGGTCGCAACCCGGCGACCGGCGAGAAGATCCAGATCGCGGCTTCGAAGGTCCCGAAGTTCACGGCCGGCGCGGCGCTCAAGAAGGCCGTCAAGTAGTTACGCGTCCTTTGAGCTCGGCGGAGCCAGCCGGGTCGCGCCCGCGGTGAGCGGCGAGACCCTGGCGTCGGCTCCGCCGCTTTCGCCTGTGGCTGCTCGCGAGCAACCGCTCGGCGATCGCCTCGCCGAGCGTGTGGCCGAGCGGCGATCGCAGATCGTGCTCGGCATCGACCCCGACCCGGCGCGGCTGTGGCCGGCCGCGCGCGACGGCGGCCGGAGACGACGGCGAGCCGCTCGTCCGCGCCGGGCGGGCGGTCGCGGCCCACTGCCGGCTGCTGCTCGACGCCGCGGCCGGCGAGTGCGTCGCGGTCAAGTTCCAGGTCGCCTGCTTCGAGCGTCTGGGCGCGCCCGGCTGGGCGGCACTCGCCGGCGCTGTCCGCGAGGCGCGCGACCGCGGCCTGCTCGTGATCGCCGACGCCAAGCGGGGCGACATCGACATCTCGGCCCGGGCGTACGGCCAGGCGTTCTTCGGAGGGTGCGAGGGCCCGTTCGGGCCGCTGCCCGGGCTCGGCGCCGACCTGCTGACCGCCAACCCGCTGCTGGGGCGCGACTCGCTGCAGGCGCTGCTCGAGGAGGCCCGCGCCGGCAGCGGGGGCCTGTTCGTGCTCGTGCGCACCTCCAACCCCGGCGCGGCCGATGTCCAGGATCTGGGGCTGAGCGGCGGCGGCACGGTGAGCGACGCGCTCGCCGCACTCGTGGCGGAACTCGGTCGCCCCGGCGTCGGCGCCCACGGGCTGTCCGATGTCGGCGCGGTGACGGGTGCGACGGCGCCCGCGCATCTTGCACGGCTGCGTGAGGCGATGCCGGGCGCGGTTCTGCTGTTGCCGGGGATCGGGGCCCAGGGTGCCAGCGGCGAGGGGCTCGAGGCAGCGTTCGCCCCCGGGCCGGCGGGCGGCCTGGTGAGCGCCTCGCGGGCGATCGTGTACGCGGCCGATGCCCGCGGTGGCGGGGATCCCGCTGACGCTGCGCGCGCCGAGGCCGCGCGGCTGCGCGAACTGGTCTGGAAGCTGTACGCGTAGGCCGCCTCGCCGGCGGGCCCCACCGCCGGACGCCCCGGCGGTCCGGGGGGCGCGCGGGTATGATCGCGCTCTCATGTCGCGTTACGTCGCGCGCTTGATGGCGCCGCTCGCGATCGCCGTCGTGGCTGTCGGTATCTATCTGGTCGTCCACGGCAACCTGGTCACGCACCACTCCACACCGGCACATTCGGCCGGCACGTCCCATCGCCGTCATCATGGCCACCACCATCGCCCCAGGCATCCCAAGCCGAAGTACTACACCGTGAAAGCCGGTGACACACTGAGCTCGATCGCGGGGCGTACCGGCGTCTCGATGGCGCACCTGGAGGCGCTCAACCACTCGCTGCACCCGCCCTACAGCCTGCAGAGCGGGCAGCGTCTGAGGCTGCGGCGATGAGCCGCCTGCTGCGGGCGTGGGTGCTCGCCTGCGCGATCGGCGTCCTCGGCGCCCTGCCCGCTGCGGCTCACGCCGCGGGCACGGGATCCGCAGGCGCGGGGCCGACCCCGCCCGCGCTGGCCCTCCAGGCCGGCGCCCTGTACGTGCCCGCCACCGGTCAGATGCTCTACGCGCGAAATCTCGGCGCGCGCCGGTCGATCGCCAGCACGACGAAGATGATGACCGCGCTGGTGACGCTCCAGCACGTGAAGAACCTGAACACCGTCTTCACCTATCCCGACTACCACGTGGCCGCCGACGACTCGCAGATCGGCCTGCGGCCGGGCGAGCGGATGACGGTCCATGACCTGCTCTACGCGATGATGCTGCCGAGCGCGGATGACGCCGCGGAGGACCTCGCCTACAACGTCGGCCACCGCTCGGTTGCGCGCTTCATCGGCTGGATGAATGCCGATGCCCGCATGCTCGGGCTGACCGGAACCCACTACTCGACGCCGAGCGGGGTCGACACGGCCGGGAACTACTCGACCGCGGCCGACCTCGTGCGCCTTGCGCAATATGACCTCTCGCACTATCCGTTCTTCGCGCAGGTGGTGCGCTCGCCACACGCGTCCCTGGCGACCGGGCCGTCGCCTGAGGTCTCCAACCTCAACCTGCTGATCGGCCGCTACCCCTGGGTCATCGGGGTCAAGACCGGGCACACCACCGACGCGGGCTGGGTGCTGGTCGCCGCCGGCCAGCGCGACGGGCTGCGGCTCGTCGACGACGTGATGGGCACGCCGACCGACGACGGCAGCGATGACGAGGCGCTCGCACTGCTCGAGTGGGGGTACGCCAACTTCCGCATGTTCACCCCGCTGCATGTCCAGCAGGCGGTCGCCCACCTGCCGGTGAAGGACCGCCCGGGGCTGCGGGTGCCCGTCCGGGCGACCCGTGGTTTTCGCCGCGTGCTCGCGCGCTCGAGCCGGGTGCGCCTCCGGGTCGAGGTGCCCCACCGGCTCGCCGGTCCGCTGCCCTCCGGGACTGTCGTCGGGCACGTTCTGGTGGTCGACGGCGACCGGACGCTCACGCGCGTGCCGGTCGTGCTCGAGCGGCGCCTGAAGGCGGTGTCCCGACTGGTGCTGGTCGGGCGCTTCTTCTCGGACCGTCCATGGCTGATCGCGCTGATCGCGCTCGCCGCCCTCGGCGGCGTCGGCGCGATGTGGTGGCGGGTCCTCAGCGGCGGCGGGCCGGGCGGCCGCGGGCGCGGCCGTGCCAGGGAGAAGCCGCGACCGACCGAGTCGAGCTGGGGCAGCGCATGATCATCACCGTCACGCTCAACGCCGCGATCGACAAGACGCTCGAGGTGCCGAGCTTCACCCCGGGGCGCCGCCACCGGACCGTCGACCAGACGACGATGCCCGGGGGTAAGGGCGTCAACATCGCCCGCGCGATCAAGCGTCTGGGCCAGCCGGTGATCGTCACCGGCTTCGCGGGCGGCGCCACCGGAAGCCGCATCATCGAGGCGCTCGACGGCGAGTCGATCCTCAACGACTTCGTGCGGATCGACGACGAGTCGCGCACGAACACGGCCGTGCTGGATCCGACGACGGGCGTGCACACCGAGATCAACGAGCGCGGGCCGGCGGTGTCCGCCGGGGAGCTCGAGCAGTTCCGGGAGAAGCTCGTCTATCTCGCCCAGGGCGCGTCGATCTGCGTGTTCGCGGGTTCGATTCCCCGCGGCGTGGCGCCCGACATCTACTACTCGCTGATCCGGGACGTCCACCGCCTCGGGGTGACGACGATGATCGACGCCGAGGGCGAGCCGCTGCGTCTGTCGATGCGCGCCGAGCCGGACCTGGTATCGCCCAACGAGCTCGAGGCCGAGGAGCTCGTCGGCCACGAGTTCAACGATGCCGACGATCAGGCCGGTGCCGTCGCCGAGATGGTCCGTCTCGGCGCTCGCGAGGCGATCATGACGGTCCCTGACGGGTGCTTCGCGCGGATCGAGGACAGCGGCGGCCCGGCCATCTACCGCGTCACCATCTCCGAGCAGGAGGTGCGCTCCGCGGTCGGCTCGGGCGATGCGTTCCTCGCCGGGTATGTCTCGGCGCGCTACGGCGGCTCCGCCCCGGTCGACTGCCTGCGGTTCGGGGTGGCGTGCGGAGCGGAGTCAACGCAGCATTTCGGCGCTGGGATCATCGACCCGGCGCGCGTCGAGCGGCTGCTGGGCGAGGTGGGTTGCGAGCGGCTTCCCGATGCCGCCGAGGTCGACTGACCAGGGCTTCGACGAGGCTGATCGGACGCCCGCAGGGTGCGGGTTGTCAGGGGGCGGACCGGTCGCTCTGTGCGATGCGTCGGACTAGGATGAGAACGTCGGCGCCGGGCGCCGAATTCCTCCCTGAATTGTCCGACCGGAGGGCTACCCTCAGACAATGGAAATTGAGATCGGCCGCGGAAAGAAGGCCCGTCGGGCCTATGGATTCGACGACATCGCAATCGTGCCGTCGCGGCGCACGCGTGACCCCGACGATGTCGACATCTCCTGGACCCTCGGTCCCTACCGCTTCGATCTGCCGCTCCTCGGCGCCGCGCTCGACGGCGTCGTCTCCCCGGAGACCGCTGGACTGCTCGGCAAGCTCGGCGGGCTCGCCGTGCTCAACCTCGAGGGCATCTGGTGCCGCTACGAGAACGCCGACGAGATCATGGAGCGCGTCGCGACGTTCTCGCCCGACATCGCCACGCGCGAGCTGCAGGACATCTACCGCGAGCCGGTCAAGCCCGAGCTGATCGCGCAACGGGTCAAGGAGATCAAGGCCCACGGGGTCGTGGCCGCAGCGTCGCTGACTCCACAGAAGGTCCGCCGCTACTACGAGGTCGCGCTCGAGGCCGGCCTTGACATCCTCGTGATCCAGGGCACCGTCGTCTCCGCCGAGCACGTCTCGCGCGACGAGACGCGGCCGCCGCTCAACCTGAAGGAGTTCATCCGCGAGGTCGAGGTCCCCGTGGTCGTCGGCGGCTGCGCCTCCTACCACACGGGTCTGCACCTGATGCGCACCGGCGCGGCCGGCGTGCTCGTCGGCGTCGGCCCGGGTCAGATCTGCACCACCCGCGGCGTGCTCGGCATCGGCGTCCCGCAGGCGACGGCGATCGCGGACGTGGCAGCGGCACGGCTGCAGCACCTGATGGAGACCGGCGAGACGGTCAAGGTGATCGCCGACGGCGGCATGAAGAACGGCGGTGACGTGGCCAAGGCGGTGGCCTGCGGCGCCGACGCCGTGATGCTGGGCTCCGCCCTGGCACGCGCGTACGAGGCACCGGGCCGCGGCTACAACTGGGGGATGGCGACGTTCCATCCCACGCTGCCGCGTGGCACCCGCGTCGCGACCAAGCAGAACGGCACCATGGAGGAGATCGTCAAGGGCCCGGCTCGGGAGAACGACGGCACGTTCAACCTCATGGGCGGGCTCCAGACCTCGATGGCGACCTGCGGCTACCGCGACATCGCCGAGTTCAACCGTGCCGAACTGATGGTCGCCCCGGCGCTCCAGACCGAGGGCAAGTCGCTGCAGCGCGAGCAGGGTGTCGGCATGGGAGCTCGTGGGACGAGCGCCACCGTGGGAGTGACCGATTAGCTCCGGGAGCCGGGCCGGCGAGGGGGTTCCGCCCGAGGCGGATGCCCAGGCGGCAGCGGCGCTTCTCGACGGTGCGCCCACCGAGGGCGCGCCGCGGGATGACGGGCTCGATGACGTGCGCGCGACGACCGACGAGGTCGTCGTGCTCGACTATGGCGGCCAGTACTCCCAGCTGATCGCCCGCCGGGTCCGGGAGTGCGGGGTCTTCTCCGAGCTGCTGCCCCACCACGTGGGGGCGGCGGAGGTCGCACGCCGGCGCCCGCGGGGCGTCATCCTGTCCGGCGGCCCCGCGTCGGTGTACGCCGACGGGGCTCCGGCGCTCGACCACGAGCTGCTCGAGCTCGGTGTCCCGGTGCTCGGCATCTGCTACGGGATGCAGCTCCTCGCGCTGGCGCTCGGCGGGACGGTGCAGGGAGCCGAGGTCGGGGAGTTCGGCCGCTCCCAGCTCACCGTGCGTGAGACCGGGCGGCTGCTCGCCGGGACGCCACCTGAGCAGACCTGCTGGATGTCGCACCGCGACACGGTGTTCGCCGCACCGCCGGGCTTTGAGCCGCTGGCCGCGTCGACCGCGTCACCCGTGGCGGCGTTCGAGTCGGTGGAGCGCGGCGTGTACGGCATCCAGTTCCATCCGGAGGTCGTCCACACGCCGTACGGGCAGCAGGTGCTCGAGAACTTCCTCGGCGATGTCTGCGGCTGCGCCCGGGACTGGTCGGCCGCCTCGGTGATCGAGGATCAGGTCGCCCGGATCAGGGCGCAGGTCGGCGACGGCCACGCCATCTGCGGCCTGTCGGGTGGCGTGGACTCGAGCGTCGCGGCGCTGCTCGTCCACAGGGCGATCGGCGACCAGCTCACGTGCGTGTTCGTCGACCACGGGCTGATGCGCAAGAACGAGGGCGAGCAGGTGGTCAGGGCCTTCCGCGACTATTTCAAGGTCCCGCTCGTCGCCGTCGACGCGAGCGATCGCTTCCTCGACAAGCTGCAGGGCGTCTCGGATCCGGAGACGAAGCGCAAGATCATCGGAGCCGAGTTCATCCGTGTCTTCGAGGAGGAGGCGGCGAAGCTCGAGGACGCGCGCTTTCTCGTACAGGGGACGCTCTACTCCGACGTGATCGAGTCCGGTGGCGGGACCGGAGCGGCCACGATCAAATCCCATCACAACGTGGGCGGTCTGCCCGACGACCTGCAGTTCGAGCTCGTGGAGCCGCTGCGCGCCCTGTTCAAGGACGAGGTGCGGGCCGTCGGCGCCGAGCTCGGCCTGCCCGAGCGACTGGTCTGGCGCCAGCCGTTCCCCGGTCCTGGCCTCGCGATCCGGATCGTCGGCGGCGAGGTCACCCGCGAGCGCCTGGACGTGCTGCGCGAGGCCGACTCGATTCTGCAGGAGGAGATCCGGCGCGCCGGCCTGTACCGCGAGCTCTGGCAGTCGTTCTGCGTGCTTCCGGACATCCGCACCGTCGGCGTGCAGGGCGACGAGCGCACGTACGGCTCGGTGATCGCGATCCGCGCGGTCACCTCCGACGACGCGATGACCGCCGACTGGGCACGCCTGCCCTACGACCTCCTTGAACAGATCTCCCTGCGGATGATCAATGAGATTCGCCCGGTGGGTCGTGTGGTGTTGGACATCACCTCGAAGCCCCCGGGGACGATTGAGTGGGAATGACCGCGGGGGCATCGATTTTTCTCCCGATAACGCTCCGCTGAGCCTCGGCGCGTCGCCGGGCGACGGTGCGTCCGCGATCGGGAATAATCGACACCCCCGCTCCGGCGACCCCCGCTCCGGCGACCGGCGCCGGGCGACGAAGCGCCTCCTGAGGGCGCTTCTCTGAATCCTTGGTTCGTGGCGACCGGCCTCGTGCCGGAGCGTTCGCGGCCGACGGGCCGGTCGCAGACGCAACGAGCGGGACCGCCGGAGTGGGGGAGTCAGGCGACGGTCCGGGGGATGGCGCGGGTGGTGGCCATCCCCCAATCGCGTCCCACCGTCGTCCGGCGACGCACTCCGCTTCAGCGGAGCGTTGTTGGGGGAGGGCCGCCACCCGCGCCACCCTCATCGGCCCGAAAGCGTGCATCCCCGTCGAGCACAGGCCCGACGAAGGGGCTGACCCACAGAGGCAGTCGATCCCGCTCGAACCATGCGGCCGCTTCGATCTCGACCGGGTCGATGCGGAGGGCCGGCGAGGAGAGTTCGGCGCGGACGACGTGGATCTCGTCCCGGCGGCGGTAGATCGTGCCGCGCAGCTGCCCATGGACGTGCCAGTCGGCGTCACCGAGCCCGAGCTCCTCCTCCATCTCCCGCCGCGCGGTCGTGAGCGGGTCCTCGCCGTGCTTGCTGCCACCGCCCGGCAGGTCCCACGCCCGCAGACCGTAGGTGTGGCGTACGAGCAGCACGCGCTCCTCGTGGATGATCAGGCACTTGACCCCGGCGGTCACCGGCCGCTGCACCGCCCAGCGCAGCTGCAAGCCGCGGAACGCGACCCGGTAGCCCAGCCGCTTCAGGGGGACGGTCGATCGCATCGAACGAGAGCCTACGAGCCGCAACCGGGCACACAAGCGGCACTATGGGCGTCAAATGCGGCGTATCGCTGCTTTTGACGCCCATAGTGGACGGGAGGCCCAGCGGCGTATGGCACTCTGGGCGCCAAATGCGGCATATGGCTGCTTTTGACGCCCACAGTGGGCAGGGGTGGGCAGGGCGAGTCGGCCGACCGGGGAGGGCGCGGCGATCGCACCGGCCGCGCGCGAGGCGGCTATAGTCAGCGGCCGCCGCGCACCAGTTGCGCGGCATGAACACGTGCCATGAAGACCTACGTAGCCAAACCCACTGATCGCGAGCGCAACTGGCTCGTCGTCGACGCCACCGGGCAGACCCTCGGCCGGCTCGCGACCCAGATCGCCGAGGCGCTGCGCGGCAAGCGCAAGCCGACCTATACCCCCCACATTGACACGGGTGACTTCGTCATCGTCGTCAACGCGGAGAAGATCGCGGTCACCGGCAAGAAGCTCACCGACAAGCTGTATTACCGCCACTCCGGATATCCGGGTGGACTGAAGTCCCGCACGCTGTCGGAGATGCTGGATCGCCGGCCCGAGGAGGTCATCCGCATCGCCGTCAAGGGGATGCTGCCGAAGAACCGCCTCGCGCGAAAGCAGCTCACCAAGCTGAAGGTCTACGCCGGTCCCGACCATCCGCACGCCGCCCAGCAGCCGCAACCGATGGAGATTTCGCAGTGAGCGAGACGGACAACCCCGACGGCCAGCGCAGCGAGGAGCCCGAGGTCACCCCCGAGGAGACTCCCGCCGAGACCACCGCGTCGAGTGAGGCTCCCGCCGAGGAGCCGACCGCCGCCGCCGAGGAGCCCACCGCCGCCGCCGAGGAGCCCACCGCCGCCGCCGAGGAGCCCACCGCCGCCGAGGAGCCCACCGCCGCCGCCGAGGAGCCCACCGCCGCCGCCGAGGAGCCCGCCGCCGACGAGCCCGCCGCCCCGGCCGAGCAGCCGGCCGCCGCCGACTCCACCGAGCAGCCGGCCGCCGCCGACGACGACGAGGAGCTCGTTCCACGCGTCCGTCCCGAGATTCCCGGTGCCGACCTGATCCCGGACATCGTCAACGAGGGCGATGAGTACCTGGACGCCGAGGCCCGTGCCGCCGCCGAGGCTGACGCCGAAGCCGCCGCTCTGGGCGACGGCGACGACGAGGAGAAGGAAACGCAGCCGATCGCCGACGCCGCGATCGACCTCGCCTCCGGCGCGCGCTACACCGCCACCGGCAAGCGCAAGTCGGCAGTCGGGCGCGTGATCCTCAAGCCGGGCACCGGCGCCTACATGATCAACGGCAAGACGCTCGACGAGTTCTTCCCGCGGGCCACGCTGCAGAGGATCATCCGCCAGCCGCTGGAGACGGTTGGCTACGAGTCGCGCATGGACGTCATCGCCCGTATGCATGGCGGCGGTGTCGCCGCGCAGGCCGGCGCGTTGCGCCACGGGATCTCGAAGGCGCTGCTGGAGGCCGATCCGAACCTGCGCGGCGAGCTCAAGCGCCGCGGATTCCTCACGCGCGATCCGCGCGTGAAGGAGCGCAAGAAGGCAGGCCTCAAGAAGGCCCGCAAGCGCCCGCAGTTCTCCAAGCGCTAGCCCGACCACGCGGGCCGAGTCGATGGCGCGCCAGATGTTCGGCACCGACGGCGTGCGGGGGCGCGCCGGAGAGTTCCTGACCGCCGAGCTGGCGCTCGCGATCGCGCGCACCGCGACCGCACGATTGCCGCGCACGCCCGATCAGCGCCCCGGCGTGCTCGTCGTCCGGGACACTCGCGAGTCCGGCGAGATGCTCGAGGCCGCGATCGCGGCCGGGGTCACGGCCGCCGGGGGCGACGCGCTGCTGGCCGGCGTGTTGCCGACGCCGGCCGCGCCGATGCTCGTCCGCCGGCACGGCCTCTCGATGGCGGTCGTCATCTCGGCGTCGCACAACCCCTACGAGGACAATGGCATCAAGCTGTTCGGCGCCGATGGGTTCAAGCTCGACGACGAGACCGAGCACGCGATCGAGGCCGAGCTGGCCGCCGGGGTCCCGCCGTCCGACGGCTCCGCCGAGATCGGTCGCGTCCACCAGCTCCACGGCGCGCTCGAGGATTATCTGCGGGAGCTGCACACCCGATTCCAGGCGCTCGACCTCTCCGGCCGCCGCATCCTGCTCGACACCGCCCACGGCGCGACCTTCGAGGCGGCGCCGGAGATCTTCCGGCGGCTCGGCGCCGACGTCGAGGTCCTGGCCAACCAGCCCGACGGGCGCAACATCAACGACGGGTGCGGCTCGACGCATCTGGAGAGCCTGCAGAGGGCCCTCGGCGCCGGAGGTCACGAACTCGGCTTCGCGTTCGACGGCGACGGGGACCGCGTCCTGGCTGTCGACGGTGACGGCCAGGTGGTCGACGGCGACGAGCTCGTGGCGCTCGCGGCGCTGCACCTGCACGGGCTCGACCGGCTGGCCGGCGGTGGCGTCGCCGTGACCGTGATGACCAACTACGGATTTCACACGGCGATGGACCAGGCCGGAATCGAGGTCGCCGTCACCGCCGTCGGCGATCGGTACGTGCTGGACGAGCTGCGCCGCCGCGGCTGGGCGCTCGGCGGAGAGCAGTCCGGCCATATCCTCGAGCTTGGCTTCAGCCCGTCCGGAGACGGGATCGCCAGTGCGCTGCTCACCCTCGAGGCGCTCGGCGGCCGGGACCTGCGCGAGCGCGGTGCGATGGAGAAGCTGCCCCAGCGCCTGGTCAACGTGCGCGCCGACAGCCGCGAGGCGCTCACCGCCGCGATTGACGCTCCGTCGCTCACCGAGGCCGTCGCACGGGCCTCCGACGGGCTGGAGGGACGCGGGCGCGTGCTCGTGCGCACCTCGGGGACCGAGCCCCTGATCCGTGTGATGGTCGAGGCGCCGACCGAGGCCGAGGCCGACGAGACGTGCGAACGCCTGTGCGACGCCGTTCGAGCGGCGCTCGGCGCAGAGTAACCTCAAACTGCCCTCTGCTCGCCCGGGGCGAGCCACACCCCCAGGAGGACACGCACATGTGCGGCATCGTCGGTTACGTCGGACCTCGGAAGGCACGCCCCCTGTTGATGGAAGGGCTTGAGAAGCTTGAGTACCGGGGTTACGACAGCGCCGGGATCTCCGTGCTCGATGGGGACCGGATCGATGCCATTCGCGCGGTCGGCAACCTCAACGCGCTGCGCGTCGCGATCGCCGATCGCGACAACCGCCGCCGCGACGCCCCCGGAGCGGCGGTGGCGGTGGCCGAGCAGGCGGTCGAGACCGGAATCGGCCACACGCGCTGGGCGACCCACGGTCGCGTCACCGAGGAGAACGCCCACCCGCACTTCGACACGACCGACAGCATTCACATCGTCGTCAACGGGATCGTCGAGAACTACATCGCGCTCAAGGCGCGGCTGCTGGAGACACATCGCGGCCCGGGGGGGATCCGGTTCACCTCCGAGACCGACGCCGAGGTCATCGCACATCTCGTCGCCCATCATTACGACGGCGATCTGGTGGCTGCGGTCCGCGCCGCCTACGCCGAGATGCGTGGCCACTACGCGTTCGTGGCGATGAGCGCGCATGACCCCGGGCTGCTCGTCGCGGTCCGGCGCGAGTGCCCGCTGATCATCGGCGTCGGGGACGGCGAGCGCTTCATCGGCTCCGCGATCCCCGCCTTCCTGCGCGAGACCCGCAGCGTGCAGTACATCCTCGACGACGAGATCGTCGCCGTGCGTCCCGATGGCGCGGAGTTCTCGACGGCCGCGGGCGAACCGGTCGACCGCGAGGTCTCCGAGATCCAGTGGGACGCTGACACCGCTGAGAAGCAGGGCTACGAGACGTTCATGCTCAAGGAGATCCACGAGCAGGCCGACGCCGTCGCGGAGACGATCGGCGAGCGCGCGGCGCGCGGGTGGGGCATCGACCTCGGCATCGTCACCGATCCCGCAACCGACGGCGACGGTGCCACGCCGATCGACGACGAGTTCCTCGCAGGCCTGCGGCGGGTCGTCGTGGTCGCCTGCGGAACCGCCTACCACGCCGGCCTGATCGGCCGCTACGCGATCGAGCACTGGGCGCGCGTACCGGTCGAGGTCGAGGTCGCCTCCGAATACCGCTACCGCGACCCCGTCGTCGGGCCGGAGGACCTCGTGATCGGCATCTCCCAGTCGGGCGAGACACTCGACACGCTGGTCGCGATGCAGACTGCGCGCGCCCGCGGCGCGCGTGTGCTGGCCCTCACCAACGTCATGGGCGCGCAGATCACGCGCGAGGCCGACGGCACGCTCTACACGCGTGCCGGTCTGGAGATCGGCGTCGCGGCGACCAAGACGTTCGTCAGCCAGATCACCGCGATGTACCTGATCGCGCTCCGGCTCGCCGAGGTCCGCGGGGTGATGGACCGGGCGGCGCTCAAGCCGCCGATCTCCGACCTGAAGCGGCTGCCGCACATGATCAGCGAGTTCATGGCGCGCGACGCTTCGCCGATCGAAACGGTCGCCGCCTCGGTCCACCGGGCGGACTTCTTCATGTACCTCGGTCGTCACATCGGCCTCCCGGTCGCGCTCGAGGGCGCGCTCAAGCTCAAGGAGATCTCCTACATCGCCACCGACGCGTATGCCGCCGGGGAGATGAAGCACGGCCCGATCGCCCTGCTCGACCAGGACACGCCGGTCGTCGTCGTCGCCACGGACTCGCCGGTCCGGGAGAAGCTCGTCTCCAACATCCAGGAGGTCCGCGTGCGCGGTGCCCGGGTGATCGCGATCGCCACCGAGGGCGACGCGGAGATCGCCGAGCACGCCGACGAGGTCATCTGGGTGCCGGCGACGCACTGGATGCTCGCGCCGCTGCTCGCGGTGATTCCGCTGCAGTTGCTCGCGTACCACATCGCCCGATCGCGCGGCCTCAACGTCGATCAGCCGCGCAACCTGGCCAAGACCGTCACCGTCGAGTGACGAGTTCACCTGAGCATCCGGCCGGCGCCGCCCACGCCTCGGCGGTCCCCGGCGTCGGCCTCGATCTGCTGGAGATCGAGCGGCTGGAACGGGCGCTCGCGCGGCGCCCCCGGTTGGAGCAGCGGATCTTCACCGACGGCGAGCGCGCGTACGCGGCGGCCCGCGCGCGCCCGGGCCAGCACCTTGCCGCCCGCTTCTGCGCCAAGGAGGCGGTCGCCAAGGCGCTCGGCCTCCAGAGCTGGGAGTGGCGCGAGGTGGAGGTCGTCTCGCCGCCGAGCGGCGGCGTGCCCGAGGTCGTGCTTCACGGCCCGATCGCCGCCCGGGCGCGTGAGCTCGGGGTCGCGGCGGTGCGGCTATCGCTCACCCACACACGCGTTCAGGCCGGCGCGGTGGCGATGCTCGAGCGGAGCTGATGGAGTCCCGGCCGTGACGGCGCTGCCGGCCTGGCTGACGCCGCTGCCCGACGCCGCCCAGCAGCGGGCGATCGACGCCTGGGCGATCGAGGAGCAGGGGATCCCATCGTTGGAGTTGATGGAGAACGCCGGTGGAGCGCTCGCGGAGCTGATCGACGCGCGAGCCTCCAGCGGCCGGATCGCGATCGTCTGCGGCAAGGGCAACAACGGCGGCGACGGGTTGGTTGCGGCCCGCTGGCTGCGCGGTCGCCACCGCGAGGTCGACGTGCTGCTGCTCGGGCCCGGCGAGGAGCTCACCGGCGACGCGCGCGTCAACCTGGAGCGCCTGACCGGCGAAGCGCCGCGGCTGTTCACGAGCGAGGCTCTGAACGGCGCCGCGGTGATCGTTGACGCGATCTTCGGCACCGGGTTCTCGGGCGAGCCGCGCGGTCAGTCGGCGGACGCGATCGCGTCGATCAACCGGGCAGCAGCGGGTGAGGGGTCACCGTTCGTGGTCGCCTGCGATATGCCGAGCGGCGTCGATGCATCGACGGGCGAAGCGGCCGAGAGCGCCGTGCGCGCTCAGCTCACGGTGACGTTCTCCGCGGCCAAGCCGGGGCTGTGGATCGCGCCGGGAAAAGCGCTTGCGGGCGAGGTGACGGTCGTCGACATTGCGATCCCGAACGGCGCGCCGCCCGAGCCGCAGATCGGGCTGATCGAGCCGCAGGTGGTCGATGTGATCCCACGGCGCGGCCGCGAGTCGACGAAGTTCGCCGCCGGGGCGGTGCTCGTGTGCGGTGGCTCGACCGGGCTCACCGGCGCACCCAGCCTCGCCTGCGAGGCCGCTCAGCGGGCCGGCGCCGGGTACGTCACCGCGCTCGTCCCAGGCTCGCTGAACCTCATCTTCGAGCTGCGGCTGCTGGAGGCGATGTCGGTGCCGCTCCCCGACGAGGACGGCGCGCTCACCACCAAGGCCCTGGAGCTGGTGCTCGAGCGCACCGAGCGGGCGGACGCGCTCGTGCTTGGTCCCGGCATCGGCCGCCAGGCCGGGACCCAGAAGCTCGTCCGCAGGCTGGCGCGCCGTGCCGAGATCCCGCTCCTGCTCGACGCCGACGGCCTGCACGCGGTCGCCGGCCGCCTCGACGCACTTGCGGACCGCCCCGCGGCGACGGTGCTGACCCCGCACACGGGCGAGCTCGGACGCCTGCTGGAGCGCTCGAGCGAGGAGATCGACAGCCATCGGCTCGCGGCCGTCAGGGAGGCCTCGGACCGCTCGAATGCGGTCGTGGTGCTCAAGGGCGACGACACGCTCGTCGCCGAGCCCGGCGGCCGTGTCGCGGTGAGCCGCGGCGGCGCGAGCGCGCTGGCCACCGCGGGAACCGGGGACGTCCTCTCCGGTGTGATCGGGGCGTACCTGTCCAAGCGCATGGACCCGTTCGACGCGGCCTGCGCGGGCGTGCTCGTCCATGCCCGGGCGGGGGTGCTCGCCGCCGACACGATGGCGGCGGAGGGTGTCATCGCGCGGGACGTGATCGAGCTCCTGCCCCACGCGCGTGTGAGCGCGCTGCGCTCCTAGCCACGGCCGCGAGTGCTGCGCGCGCTGGCCCGGATCAACCTCGCGGCGAGCGAGCGCAACGCGGCGCGACTGTGCGCGCGTCTCGGTGGCGGCGCGACACTGTGCGCGGTGGTCAAGGCGCGCGCGTCCGGCCACGGCGCCGCTCCGGTGGCGCGCGCGGCGCTTGCGGGTGGCGCCCGCTCGCTGGCGGTCGCGACCGCGAACGAGGCGGCGGAGCTGCGCGAGCAGGGGATCGCCCCTGAGGTCCCGGTGCTCGTGCTCGGCGCGCTGAGCGAGCAGGAGCTCACGACGGCGCTGGGCGCCGGCGGTGAGCTGGTCGCATGGGATCCAGGGTTCGTCGAGGCGATCGAGAGGGCGGCGCGGAGGCTCGCCATCGGAGCGCCGGTCCCGCTGCACGTGAAGTACGACACCGGGCTTGGTCGGCTGGGGACGCGCGAGGAGGCGCGGGCGCTGGCCGTCGCCGAGCGGATCGCGTCCGCCGATGGACTCGTTCTCCGTGGCGCGATGACCCACACCGCGACGGCCGACGGCGACCCTGAGTTCCTCGCCGCTCAGCTGGAGGCGTTTGCGCCGTTCGTCGAGCGGATCCGGCGGGTCGGGCCGGTCATCGCCCACGCCGCCAACAGTGCGGCGACGCTCGCTGAGCCGGGCAGCCACTTCGACATGGTGCGCTGCGGGATCGCGCTGCACGGCTGCGATCCGATGAACCAGAGCCCCGAGGTCTGGGACCTCGAGCCGGCGCTCGAGCTCACCTCCTACGTGGCCGCGGTCAAGCGCCTGTCGCCCGGGGAGTCGGTCGGCTACGGCCGGAGGTTCATCGCCGAGCGGGAGACGTGGATAGCGACCGTGCCGATCGGCTATGCCGATGGGGTTGCGCGCGCCCACACCAACAACGGTGAGGTGCTGATCGCCGGGCGCCGGCACCCGATCGTCGGGACCGTGTCGATGGACAACATCACCGTCGATCTCGGCCCACGCTCGGATCTCGCGGTGGGGGAGGCGGTCGTGCTGATCGGGCGCTCGGGTGAGCAGCGCATCACCGCAGAGGAGGTGGCGCGGCGGATCGGCACGATCAACCATGAGGTGCTCTGCCGGTTGTCGGACCGGGTCACCCGCTGCTGGCACCGCGACGGAGAGGTGATCGGGTGACGGCCGGGCTCCACGAGCCGCTCGCCGCGCTCGCAGCGGCGGCTGCCGAGACCGGAGCGGACGCCTGGCTGGTTGGCGGCATCGTCCGCGACCGGCTGCTCGGCCGCGCGACGCTCGACGCCGACGTCATCGTCTCGGGCGATCCGGCCGCACTCGCCCGAGCGGTCGGGCGGCGCGCCGGGGGCCATCCATTCGAGCTCTCCGAGGCGTTCGGCGGCTGGCGGGTGAGCGCACGGAACCGTCGGTGGCAGCTCGATCTGCTCGGCCTCGGCGGCGCCGGCCTGGAGGAGGACCTCGCCCGCCGTGATCTCACCATCAACGCAATCGCGGAGCCGCTGCTGCCCGGCGGCGAGGCGGGTCCGGCGATCGACCCGTTCGGCGGGGTCGCCGACGTGAGCGCCGGGAGGCTGCGGATGGTCTCCGAGCGGTCCTTCGCCGACGACCCACTGCGGGTGCTGCGGCTTGCACGGTTCGCCGCGCAGCTCGGTTTCACAGCCGAGCCCGGAACGCTGGCACGCGCTCGGGAGAGCGCGGATGGGCTGTCGGGGATCGCGGGCGAGCGGATCTTCGCCGAGCTGCGCGGCGTCGTCTGCGCGCCGGGGGCGCTCGCCGGCCTGGAGCTGATGGATGAGCTCGGCGCGATGCGGGTGGTTCTGCCGGAGCTTGACGCGCTGCACGGCGTCGAGCAGAGCCGCTACCACCACCTCGATGTCGCCGGCCACACCCGCGCGACACTCGCCGAGACGATGACCCTCGTGCGGGACCCTTCGCTGGTTGCTCCTGACGATCGGACCGCGCGGGCCCTGACCGCGGCGTTGTCGGAGCCGCTCGCCAATGAGCTCACCCGCGGGCAGGCGCTGCGCTTCGGGGCGCTGCTGCACGACATCGCCAAGTCGCGCACGCGGGCGGTCAACGAGGACGGCCGAGTGAGCTTCTGGGGCCACGACGAGCTCGGAGCCGAGATGTCCCGCGAGATCCTGGGGCGGTTGCGGGCCTCCGAGCGGCTTCGGTCCCACGTTGCGGCGCTCACGCGCTCTCACCTGCGGCTCGGCTTCCTCGTCCACAGCATGCCGCTGTCCCGTCGTGAGCTCTACGACTACCTGGCCGTCTGCGCGCCGGTCGCGGTCGACGTCACGCTGCTCAGCGTCGCCGACCGCCTGGCCACGCGCGGCGCGAACGCGGACCGGGCGATCGACGCGCATCTGCGGCTTGCTGCCGAGGTGATGCCCGCCGCGCTCGCCTTCGAGGCCGATCCGCCACGGCCGCCGCTGCGGGGCGATGAACTCGCCGCTGCGCTCGGCATCACCCCCGGGCCGCGGCTGGGAGAACTGCTCGCCGAACTGCAGGCCGCCGCCTACGCGGGCGAGATCGACGGACGCGAGGACGCGCTCGGGCTCGCACGGGAGCTGCTCGCCGGCGACGAGGCATGAGCGCGCGGCCGCGCGCCGGTAAGCTCGGGCGCAGAATGGCCGACGCTGATCCCGACTGCATCTTCTGCAAGATCGTCGCCGGCGAGCTGCCCTCCCAGCGGGTCGACGAGGACGAGCTGACGATTGCGTTCATGGACCTCAACCCGGCGACGCGAGGCCACGCGCTCGTGGTGCCCCGCCGCCACGCCACGAACCTGCTCGAGATCGACGGGGTCGACCTTGCCGCGACGATCCTGGCCGCACAGAGGCTCGCCCGGCGCGCGGTGCCCGCACTCGGCGCCGACGGCGTCAACCTCATCAATTCCTGCGGCGCCGACGCCTGGCAGACCGTCTTCCACCTCCATATCCACGTGATCCCGCGGTACAAGGACGATCCGCTGACGCTGCCGTGGGTTCCGCAGCCGGGCGACTCCGGCGAGATCGCCGCGGCAGCGGAGCTGCTGCGCGCGTGACCCCCGATCCCCCCGCCGGACCGGTCCGCCTGGAGCGCGATGGGCCGCTCACCGTCATCAGCTTCGACTCCCCGCCACTCAACCTGTTCGACGCTCGGCTCGAGGCGGGGCTCGTCGCCGCGCTCGACGCGCTGGAGGCCGAACCGGCCCGCGCGCTGCTCTTCCGCGCCGACGGCCGGGTGGTGAGCGGAGGCGTCGACGTCTCCGTGTTCGACGCTATGTCCGGTCCACGCGAGGCCGAGGCGACGTTCACGCGGCTGATCGCGATCTCCGGCCGGGTCGAGGCGCTGCCCTGCCCGGTCGTGTTCGCCGCGCACGCGCTCTGCCTCACCTGGGCGTTCGAGCTCGCGCTCGCCTGCGACATCCTGCTCGCCGCCGAGTCGGCGAGCTTCGGGCTGGTCGAGCGGGTGATCGGTCTGACGCCTGCCATGGGAGGGACCCAGCGCCTGGCCGAGCGAGCCGGAACCGGACGCGCGAAGGAGTTCGTGATGGAGGGACGGCCCTTCTCCGCACGTGAGCTCGAGCGCTGGAACGTCGTCAACCGCGTGCTCCCCGACGATGCGTTCGACTCGGCGGCGCGCGCGTATGCGCGGTCGCTGGCCGATGGCCCCACGCGAGCCCATGCGGCGACGCGGGAGATCCTGCGTGCCTACGTACGCGAGGGACTCGACGGCGCCGACCGGCGCACGCCCGAGATCGCCGGCGCGTTGTTCGCCACCGATGACCTGAAGGGCGCGGTCGTCTCCTTCCTGCGCGACGGCCCGGGTCGGGCCGCGTTCGACGGTCGCTGACCCGGGTCCGGCCGCCGCCGGGTCGGTCGCCCGTTCGAAGAGGTTTTTCCCCGCAACCGCCGCGGACTTGGTACGTTTTTCGCCTCTGGACGGGGTGGAGCGACCCGTCCGCTGAACGATAGGTGAGGGATGCACGATGGCAACCGGAACGGTGAAGTGGTTCAGCGACGACAAAGGCTTCGGGTTCATCACGCCCGATGACGGTGGCCGCGATCTCTTCGTCCACTTCACAGGCATCGACGGTGACGGCTACCGGTCATTGGCCGAGGGAGCGAAGGTCAACTACGAGGAGGAGGAAGGCCCCAAGGGGCCCAAGGCAGTACGAGTCTCGAAGCTGTGAACGCCGCGCGCGGCGACGCGCGCGTTTCTGCAATCTCTGTGGCGGCGCAACCACGGGCGTTCCGGTCGTGTTGAATGGAAGACATGACGAAACGCTTCACGCCCCTTCTCGCCACGATCACCGCTGCGCTGGCAGGCCTGGCCGTGCTGCTGCCCGCCGCCGCGTCCGCACAGACGGTGCAGCTCGGGCAGACGGCGACGCCGCTGAGCGCGCCCGCATGCCCTAAGCAGAGCTCGCTCGCCGATTGCCACATCGTCCTGACCCGGACCACCGCGTTGCAGATGATGAGCGACGCGGTCATCAACCCCATGCGGGTCAACCAGCAGGGGTGGATCGTCAGCTTCACCGTGGGCCTTTCACGGCTGGTCGCCAAGCCCAAGGAGCGCGCCGGGATCATCAAGGGCCTGGACAGCCGCTACGGCGGCGCGCCCGAGATCGCCGTCAGCGTGATGCAGCCGGAGCCCGGCAACACCTACAAGCTCGTTGCGCAGAGCGGTGTCTACAACGTCACGCCGTTCCTCGGTCAGCTGCTGCAGCAGCCGATGTCGGCGCCGCCCCGGTTCTCGAGCTTCACCGCGCTGCCGGTGCTCCGAGGTGACGTGGTGGCACTCACCGTCCCCACGTGGGCGCCGGTGCTGGCGCTTGACCTGCCGGGCAGCCAGTTCTCCTATCGCCAGAGCCGGCGGGCGAACTGCAACAACCCCGCTTCCGCCCAGACGGCCCAGACGCATATCGGCGGCGCGGCCGCGTTCGGGTGCTACTACGCCGGTACCCGGTTGGAGTACGGCGCGACCGAGGTCCTCGACACGAAGGTGCCAAAGAGCTTCGTCGGCGACGGCGTCCGCCGCTGAAATCAGCAGGCGCCGGGGTTCTGCTTGCAGAAGGAGCCGAGCCCGGCGCCGCCCGTCGTGCTTGATCCGCCACCGCCTGAGCCCGATCCCGTGCCCGCGCTGCCGCCACCGCTCGTCCCGGTCCCGGCGGGCGTCGTCTGACCGGTCGTCTGCGGGGTCGTCGCCGGGGTGGTGGCGGGCGTCGTGGCCGGCGTGGTCGCCGGGATGGTGCCCACCGAGGTCACGGTGGAGCCGCCGGAGGTACCGGTGCTGCTCGTCGAGCTGGTGGTGCTGCGCGTCGTCTTGCCGGCCTGCCCCGAGGTGGCGGGAGCGGACGCGGTCCCGGTCGGGACCGTGAATGCGGGCGCGCCGGTGGTGTTGCCCGTCGAGGAGCCGCCGCCGCACGCCGACACACCGGCAGTCAGACAGATGGTGGCGAGGGGTAGGAGGATCGCGCGGGCCACCCGGCGCGCACGCATCCTGTCGGGCGGCCCGTCAGCCACGGCGTGCCGATCAGGCTTCCGGAGCCAGCGGCTCCATGCGCCGACCGCAGTACGGGCAGTCGTTGAGGTCCTTCTGCGACATCTGGTCGCACCAGTTGCAGAACCGCAGGTTCTCGATCGACCACGGCAGCTCCGACGGCGTCGGCGCCAGCGGTAACAGCTGCGCGATGGTCTCGAGCTCTTCGCCGGTCTGCCGATCCAGGTAGGTCCGGCCGGCGTCGGCCTCGACGATGACCTCCCGCCCCGTCGAGGGGGTTCGCATCCGGTACTTCTGACGAATCCTCATGGAAAGACTGATCCTCACAGTGGGCTGCGCCGTCCGCGGCCCTCGCGGTCTAGTGGGTGTGGTGCTCCTCGGGGAGCTCGTCGATATCACGCCGGGTGTCGCGGATCCAGATGCCTGTCGAGATGACGAACAGGACGACACCGAAGATCGAGAACCACCACGAGAGCGTGAGTCCGATGACCATGCACGTGATCGCGATCGCGACCAGCAGCGGCAGGACGGTCGGCCCGGGGAGATGGATGTCCTCGCCCGCGGGCGGGACGTTCTCGTCGTACTCGGTCATGCGCTCAGGTAGATCGCGGCGGCGATGAACGAGATACCGAACATGAAGAAGCAGATCGCGCCGGCGATGTACGCGGCGCGCAGGTTCCTGCGGGCGAGCTTTCTATCCATTGAAGGGCAATCCTAATGCGTTTCCGGGAATGTGTCCGAGTTGGTCAGAGCTTTGCGTCGAGCACCATCACGGCGAACAGCATCGCCAGATAGAGCATCGAGAACAGGTAGAGGCGCAGGGCCGAGCGCCGGTCCGCCCTGCGATACAGCAGCCACGCCCCGGCCAGAAATGCCAGGCCCAGCGTGATCGAGCCGATCAGGTAGATGATCCCGAAGCCGCCGGCGCAGAATGGCAGCTGCGTGACGGCGTACAGCAGGCCGGAGTAGAGCAGGATCTGGCGCCGGGTCTCCCGCTCGCCGCGCACGACGGGCAGCATCGGTACGCCGACCTCGGCGTATTCGTCCTTCATCAGCAGGCTGAGCGCCCAGAAGTGCGGGGGAGTCCAGTAGAAGACGATCGCGAACAGGTAGACGGCGGTCCAGGAGAGCGAGCCCCGCGTCGCCGCCCATGCGACGAGCGGCGGCATCGCCCCCGCGGCGCCGCCGATCACGATGTTCTGCGTGGTCCGTCGCTTGAGCCACATCGTGTACACCCCGACATAGCCGACGAATCCGGCCAGGGCCAGCGACGCCGCCAGCAGGTTGATCGTCAGCGACATGAGCACGAACGAGAGCGCGGCGAGCGTGATCCCGAAGGCGAGCGCCGCTCCTGGCCGGACCCGGCCAGCCGGAATCGGACGATCCGCGGTGCGCTTCATGCGCAGGTCGATGTCGCGGTCCCAGTAGTGGTTCACGGCACCGGCGCCGCCGGCGGACAGGTAGCCCCCGGCACAGGTGAGCGCGATCCGCCCGATGGACGGCGAGCCGGCGATCTCCATCGTCGTCACCGTCGTGAAGAGCAGCAGCGACTGCACCTTCGGCTTGGTGAGGTCGACGTAGTCGGCGACGAGTTGCCGCGAGCGTGAACGGGCCCGTGCTGGGGCGGGCCCCGCCGTGACGGTCGAGGAGCTCACTCGACCGCCTAGGAGTGGGTGAGCTGCTCGGGCTCGCGCAGGAACTGCTCGGCGCCGGCACGCTTCTGGGTGATGCCGGTCCCGCGCTCGATCTCACGGCGGATATCCAGCATCGGCGTCACCGAGCGCACCCGGGGGACGACATCGAAGTTGTTGACCGGCGGCGGGGAGGGGGTGAACCACTCCAGCGTGTTCGCCTTCCACGGGTCAGGCCCGGCGATCCTGCCGTGCTTGTAGCTGATCGCCCAGTTGATGATGCTGGTGACGATGCCCACGGCCAGGATGTAGGACCCGATCGACGAGATCAGGTTGTAGGTCGACCAGCCGACGCCCGGGGGATAGGTGTAGATCCGTCGTGGCATGCCCGAGAGGCCGAGCGCGTGCTGGACGAAGAAGGTGGCGTTGAAGCCCACGAACATGATCCAGAACGAGACCTTGCCCCATCGCTCGTTACAGAGCCGGCCGGTCATCTTCGGGAACCAGTAGTAGACGCCCGCGAACACCGTGAAGACCGCCCCGCCCATCAGCACGTAGTGGAAGTGGGCGACGACGAAGTAGGTGTCGTTCAGCTGCCAGTCGACCGGGAAGACCGCCAGGAAGATTCCGGTGATGCCGCCGATCAGGAAGATCGCGATGAAGCCGACGCAGTACCACATGGCGGTCGTCATCACGAGCGATCCCTGCCACATGGTCGCGATCCAGCCGAAGATCTTCACGCCGGTGGGGATCCCGATCAGGAACGAACTGAGCATGAAGAAGCCGAGCACGACGATCGGGATCGGCGAGGCGAACATGTGGTGCGCCCACACGAGCGTCGCCAGGAACGCGATCACCGCCGTCGCCGCGGCGAACGCCTTGTAGCCGAAGATCGGCTTGCGGCTGAATACCGGGACGACCTCCGACACGACGCCGAACCCCGGCAGGATCATGATGTAGACCTCGGGATGACCGAAGAACCAGAACAGGTGCTGCCAGAGGACCGGCGAGCCGTGCGTGGTGGGATCGAAGAAGTGGGTGCCGAAGTGCCGGTCGGTGAGGAGCATGGTCACCGCGGCGGCGACGACGGGCAGCGCGATGATCAGCAGGATCGCGTACACGAGCATCGTCCAGATGAATAGCGGCAGCCGGTTCCAGCTCATGCCTGGGGCGCGCATGTTGACGATCGTCACGTAGAAGTTGATCGCGCCGACCAGCGAGGAGATGCCGGTGATGTGGATCAGGAAGATCCACGCGTCCTGGCCGCCACTCGGCGAGAACAGTGCCTCCGACAACGGCGGGTAGCTCCACCAGCCGGCGTCCGGTGGCTTCCAGAAGAGCGTCGCGTAGAACACGATCCCGCCGCAGGCCAGCAGCCAGAACGACAGCGCGTTCAGCCGCGGGAACGCCATGTCCCGGGCGCCGATCATCAGCGGCACGAAGTAGTTGCCGAAGCCGGCCCAGACGGGGACGACGAACAGGAAGATCATCGTCGTGCCATGCAGCGTCAGCAGCTGGTTGTAGTGCTCGGGGTTGAGCAGCGTGTTGTTCGGCACCGCAAGCTGGCTGCGCATGAGCAGCGCCTCGACGCCGCCCATGCAGAAGAACACGAACGTGAGGACCAGGTACATGATCCCGATCTTCTTGTGATCGGTCGTCAGGACCCAGTCCATCCACTTCTTGGACTCACGCGGGGCGTGGACTTCGTGAGCCAGCACCTGGGGAACCGGCCGGACTGCGTACTCCTCGGGGGCGACGGTCGCCATTGCTGCTAGCTCCCCAGTTGGTTTTCAGAGGTCAGGATGGAACGCAGCTGCGAGACCTGCCGGTTCTGGTCCCGGAGCACGCTGGTCTGCCCCGCCAGGAATGCCTTGTACTGCGCCGGCGAGACCACGTCGACGTAGGCGTCCATCGCGTCGTGGTTCCAGCCGCACAACTGCGCGCATTGGCCGCGGTACTTGCCGATGTGGGTCGCCTGGAACCAGGTGTAGGTGGTGTCACCGGGCACGGCGTCGACCTTGCCGCCGAGCGACGGGATCCACCAGGAGTGGATGACGTCGAGGGACTGGATCGCCAGCACCACGGTCGTATGCACGGGCACGACCATCGTCGTGTAGGAGTACGGGTCGTGGGCGGCGAACGCGTTCTGCAGGCAGTGCTGCCCGTAGGTGTAGCGCCAGATGTACTGACGGCCCTGCACGCACACCCGGAGCTTCTCACCGTTGGGCGGATTTGGCTCGGTCACCGAGGCCGACAGCGCGTAGCCGTCCTTCTGCGAGTTCGGCGGGTTGACGATCGACGGCAGCTTGATGAAGGTCACGACCGCGAGGATCAGCAGGATCAGCGCGGCGGCGCCCGTCCAGCCGATCTCCAGCCGGGTGTTGCCGTGGATCTGCGGGCGACCGGGTGCTTCTTGGCGCGGAACTTGAAGACGGCGTAGACGAGCGCCGCCTCGACGGCGACGAACACCACGGCGCCGATGATCAGCACCACCAGGTAGAGCGTGTGGATCGAGTTGGCGTTCGGCGAGCCGCCGCTCTTCGGCGTGATGAAGTTGGCGAACGCGCTGGGGGCGAGCGCGAGCGAGCCCGGCGCGACCGCGGCGAGCGCCGGGATCGAGCGGAGAATTCGGATGCGGCGGCGCGAACCCCGCTGCGGATGACGGTCGGAGGCGTGCGGACTCAAAGCGGGGCGGGATTCTATAGGTCCCCTCCGGCAGATGGCCCCACCGGCTCTTCGGTGGGTCTTCGGGCGGACACATGAGACGTTGAGCCCGAACCGGCCCGCCTTCGTCCCCGCGCGGGCGCGCGCACGCGCGTGAGGACCCACAGGTGGGCCACCAGGTGGGCTCTTATACTGGCGGCCCGTTGCGACTCTCGAGGGCGATCCGCGGGGGGGCCTGGGCCCTGGTGATCGGGGGCGCCGCCGCGCCCGCGCTCCGGCGCCGCCTGGGACTGCCCAGGCCATTGGTGATGACCGCCGCCGCCGGCGCCCCGGCTGCGCTGATGGTGGCGATGCCGCGGACCCGCGCCCGTGACCTCTGCGTGGTCTGCCTGAACATGTGGGCCTACGTGGCCGCGTACGAGCTGCCTCACGACGATGCCGCCGCCCAGGAGGCCCGCGTCCACATCGACTATCCGCTCGACGTCGATCGCATTCTCGGGCTCGGAGTCCCGCCGACGGTCCGCCTGCAGAACCGGTGGGCGAACCAGCGCACCTCATTCAGCCGCTATGAGCGAATGCTCGTGTTCTCTCACTGGGTCTGGTTCGCGGTGCCGCACTGCGCGGTCGGCTACGTCTGGTGGCGGCGCCCCGAGCGCTTCGTGTCCGCCGCCACGCGGATGTACGCCGTGTTCGATCTCGGTGCCGTGTTCTATTGGGCGATCCCCACTGCGCCACCGTGGTACGCGGCGCAGACGGGTCGTCTGCGGGAGTCCGACCATGAGCGGGTACGCAGGATGATGATCGAGTACGGGGAACAGTTCTGGGGTGATCGCTGGCCTGCGTTGTACGACCTGCTCGGGGGCAACCCCCTCGCCGCGATGCCGTCTCTGCACTTCGCCACCTCGCTGATGGCCGCGCACCTGCTCTCCGAGGTCGGACCCGTCCCAGGAACCGTCGGTGTCGCCTACGTGGTCACGCTCGGCATCGCGCTCGTCTACCTGGGCGAGCACTACGCGGCCGACCTGCTGGGCGGGGCGTTGCTGACCGAGGCGGTGCGGCTGTCCGCGCCGCGACTCGGTCCCGTCGCCCGAGCCCTGGCTGCGCGGCTCGAGTCACTCACCGGGGACGGCTGATCCTGTGTCGGGAGAGGCACCGATGGAGGACCGCCCTCACCCCGACGTCACCCGACCCGCCGCGGATCTCCCGGGCCCTGCATCGACCGGCGCTGAGCGCCGAAGCGGAGACTCACGTGACGAGATGCCGCGGCTGCGGCTCAGCCGCCGCGGCCTCGCCTTCGCCGCGCTGTTCGTCGCCTCATGCGTCGCGTTTCTGTACTTCGTGCTGCCGAAGGTCCTCGGGCTGAAGGACACCTGGAACCGGATCGAGCACGGCAACGGCTGGTGGCTGGCGCTCGCCGCGGTGCTGGAGATCTGCTCGTTCCTCAGCTACGTCCTGCTGTTCCGGGGCGTGTTCATCCGAGGGCAGACACAGCGGATCGGCTTCCGGGTCAGTTACCAGATCACGATGGCGAGCCTCGCGGCGACGCGGCTGTTCGCCACCGCCGGAGCCGGTGGGGTGGCGCTGACCGCTTGGGCGCTGCGCCGCTCCGGTATGCACCGACGGGCTGTCGCCCAGCGGATGATCACGTTCATGACGCTCATCTACGTCGTGTTCCTCGCGAGTCTGATCGTCGGAGGCTTCGGCCTCTACCTCGGGCTGATCCCCGGACCGGCGCCGTTCGAGATCACCCTCATCCCAGCGCTGATCGGGACGGTGCTGGTGGCGCTCGCGCTCGCGGTGTCGTTCGTGCCCGGGGATCTCGACCGGCTGGTGGGGCGCTGGACCGGAACGGGGCCGCTCGGGCGGCTGGTGGGCCGGCTGGCGACCGCGCCCGCGACGGTCGGAGGCGGCATCCGCGCCGGTCTGCGGCTGATCCGCACCCGCGATCCCGAGCTGCTCGGCGCGCCGGGCTGGTGGGGCTTCGACATCGCGGTGCTGTGGGCGTCGTTCCACGCATTTGGCGGCTCCCCCGCGGTGGCCCCGCTGGTCGTCGCCTACTTCATCGGCCAGCTGGGCAATCTGCTGCCGCTGCCCGGGGGCATCGGCGGCGTCGACGGGGCGATGATCGGCGCGCTGTCGGCGTTTGGCGTGCCGGGCTCGCTCGCGGTCGTGTCCGTGCTCGCCTACCGCGCGTTCGCGTTTTGGCTGCCGACGCTGCCGGGCGCGGTCGCGTACTTCCAGCTGCGCCGCACCGTGCGCGGCTGGGAGGCGAGCAAGACGGCCCCGACGGCGCCAGCCTATACTTTGTGAAGTGACTGATCAGACCATCGAGAAGGCCATCATCGTCGGCAGCGGGCCCGCCGGCTACACCGCCGCGCTCTACATGGCGCGGGCCAACCTCGAGCCGTTCGTGGTCGAGGGATTCGCGTGGGGTGGCCTGCTGCAGCAGACCACGGACGTGGAGAACTTCCCCGGCTTCCCGGCCGGGATCATGGGACCCGCGCTGATGGAGCAGATGCGCGAGCAGGCCGAGCGCTTCGGGGCGCGGCTGGAGACCGACGACGTCACCGCGCTCGAACTCTCGCCCGACGGCTCGGAGCCGCACAAGGTCTGGCTCGGCGACGAGCTGCACCTCGCGCGCACCGTGGTGCTCGCGATGGGCGCCCAGCACCGCAAGCTCGGCGTCACCGGCGAGCAGGAGCTGTCCGGCCGCGGGGTGAGCTATTGCGCCACCTGCGACGCCGCATTCTTCAAGCAGGCGCCGACGATCGTCGTCGGTGGCGGAGATTCCGCGATGGAGGAGGCGATCTTCCTCGCGAAGTTCGCTTCGAAGGTCGGGGTCGTGCATCGACGCAACGAGTTCCGCGCCTCGCAGATCATGCTCGACCGGGCGCGGGCGGTGCCGAACCTCGAGTTCCTCACCCCCTACACGATCGACGAGTTCATCCCGGAGGGCAATTCGCTGCAGATAGCGCGACTGCGCAACACCGAGGACGGCTCGACGAAGGAGATCGAGATCACCGGCGCCTTCATCGCGATCGGCCATGATCCCCAGTCACAGCTCGTCGCCGGGCAGGTCGACCTCGACGACGAGGGCTACGTCATGACCCAGGGGCGCTCGACGCTCACCAACGTGCCCGGGGTGTTCGCCGCCGGCGACCTCGTCGATCACACCTACCGCCAGGCGATCACCGCCGCCGGCTCGGGGTGCCAGGCCGCGCTCGACGCCGAGTGGTACCTGCGCGACACCGCGTTCCCTTTCGATAGCGCCGAGCGGGCCGCCGCGGCCTGACGAGTGGGGCGGGGTGAGCCGCGCCGGCACTCCCTAGTCAATGCTGGTAGGGGCAGCCCTCCGCCGGCTTCCAGTTCTCCGACGGTGCGTTCTGGCTCATGCTGAGCGCCAGGTCCAGCGTCCAGGTGCCGGCAACGCCGCCGGTCACCGCCGTCCCCCGGTCGAAACCGGCGCCGGCCTCGCGGAAGACAGGCGTCAGGATGTTCTGGCAGTGACCGAGTGACCGCATCCAGGCGGTGACGGCCCCTGAGGCGGTCCGGTAGCCGTCGGCGATGTTCTCGCCGGCGCGCGACCAGTTGAAGCCGACCGCGGTGATCCGCGCCGAGAAGTCGGAGCCGTGGCTGAATGCGCGGTCGCGGACCATCGTGTTGGTCCATTGCTGTGCCGAGCGGATCAACAGGCGGCTGCCGCGCAGACGAGGGAGCCCGCGCTCGGTGCGCTCGCGGTTGAGCAGGCAGATTGTGGCGCGCTCGATTGCGGAGCTGCGCCCGCGGCCGATCCGGTCATGGGCGCCGATACAGCGAGGCCGGTGGCGGCGCATGGTGACGCGGCGGACCTGCGGCTGGGCGCGGCGAGAGGGCAGGGAGGAGCGCCGGCGGCCGGAGGCGGCGAGCGCGGGTGCCGAGAAGAGCACGGTTGACGCGGCGAGAAGCGCGGCCATGAAGCACGTCGTGCGCAAGGTGGCAGCGCCGACGCGCGGCGAGGTGATTGGGGGCATCATCCTTGCAGGGGTCGGGGGCGGTGTCCGTTCGCAGCGATGTCCAGTACGCGACGAACAGACGTCCAGGGGGCACGACGACCCTACCCAATCGTGCAGTCGGATGATCGGGAACGCATCAAATTTGTGCAACTTGCGGAGAAAGATCCGCGTTCAAGTCAGCCAGATCCCTCAATGTGCGCAAAAAAGCCGCCCTCTGTCGCGTTCCCGAGGCGACCGGAGAACGTCAGCCGTCGGAGCTCCGGAGCGACTCGGTACCGGTCGTCTCCCGTCTCGAGCCCGAGCCCGTCGAGGATCGCGACGACGTGGTCGAGGCCGATCTCGTCGGCCCAGGCGAGGATGCCGCGGGGATAGTTGAGCCCATGGATCATGCCGGCGTCAATATCTGCCGCTGAGCCGACCCCCTCGCCAAGCGCGAACGCGGCCTCATTGATCACCTGGCAGACGATCCGCCCGAGCACGAGCCCCGGGGCGTCGCCGACCCATTCGACGTGGCGACCGAGCGAGCCGAAGAACCGCTCTGCCGCCGCTGCGGCGGACTCTGAGGAGTCCGGGCCGCGAGTCAGCTCGACCAGCCGGCAGCCCGCGAACGGCGGAAGCGCGTGGAAGCCCACCGCCGAGCCTCCCGGGTCCTGCGCCGCAAGTGAGCCCGCCGCGCAGCAGATCGCCTGTGGACCGCCCTGGAGCGGAGCTTCGGGTTCGTCGTCCCCCGTGAGGTCGAGGATCAGGAATGGGCTCTGGTCGCCCTCGGCCTCAGCGGGCGTCAGCACCTCCCAGCCGGCCTCCAGGGCGGCGTCGGCCAACTCGAATGCGAGCGTCGTCTCTCCCGCGATGACCACCGGGCCCTCGCCGGGGGCGGGCGGCGGCGCGCCGGCGGGGTCAGGGTCGGCCGGGCGGTACTCACCGCCTTCCGGGTATTCGTAGTAGCCGCGGCCGGTCTTGCGTCCATGACGGCCGGCGGCGACGGTGCGGACCGTGATCGGGGATGGTCGCCACCGCGGCTCGGCGAAGCTCTGCTCGAAGAACGAGCGGGAGATGTCCAGGCCCGTGTCGACGCCGACCAGGTCCATGAGCTCGAACGGTCCCATGCGGAAGCCGCCGCCCATGCGGCAGATGCGGTCGATCGTCTCCAGCGGCGCGATCCGCTCGGCGAGCAGCTTCAATCCCTCCAGGCCGAACGGGCGGTTGCACCGGTTGACGAGGAATCCGATCCCGTCGGCGGCCTCGATCACGTGCTTTCCCTGCGCCTCGCCCGCGGCTCGGGCGATCGCCAGCGCGCGCGGAGAGGATTCGACCCCCGCCACCACTTCCAGCAGGCGCATCACCGGCGGCGGGTTGAAGTAGTGCATGCCGACGACCCGCTCGGGGTGTGGGACGGCGGCGGCGATCTCGGTGACGAGCAGCGACGAGGTGTTCGTCGCCAGCACGCACTCCGCGCCGACGATTTCGGCGACCCGGTTGAAGAGCTCGGTCTTGATCGCCAGCGACTCGGGCGCCGCTTCCACGACGAGCTCGGCCCCGTCCAGCCCGCCGACGTCCTCCACCTCCCGCAGGCAACCGGCGGCACGCTCGGCCTGCTCGGGGGTGAGACGCCCGCGCTCAGCGGAGCGGGCGAGCTGAGCCCGGACGCGGTCGGCGCCGCGCGCGAGCGCCGCCGGATCGGGGTCGTGCAACAGCGTGGTCGCGCCGCTCTGGCACGACAACTGGGCGATCCCCGCGCCCATCGTGCCGGCCCCGCAGACGCCGACGACCGATGGAGCGGACTCGGAGGCGGAGGGCGGCGCGTGCATCGAGGCGGCACGCTAGCGCAGCGGCACGCAATGCAGCGGCCCCCGCCGCGCAGGGCGCGACGGGGGCGGAACGTCATCTCTGCAGCGGCGTCTCAGTTGCTCGGCAGCGAGCTGAGCGTCGGCTGGGCGACGGTGACCGTCACCGGCGCCGAGGCGCCGCCGACGTTCTCCGGCCCGCCGGCCACGCGCACCCGGAACTGGTGGGCGCCTGCGTTGCCGAAGGTCCACGGGATGCTGTAGGTGGAGTCCGGCAGGACTGTCGAGGTCGTCGCGACCTGCCACTGGCCGTCATGGCCGATGTACTCCAGCATGACCGCATGGCCCGCGTTGTCCGGCGCGACGCTGCCGGTGAATGTCACCTGTCCGCCGACCGTCGAGCTCGTCGCACTCGGCGTGATTGTGACCGCGTCCTGCACGCCCTGGAACAGGATCGCGGAGCGTCGCGTCGTACCGATCACGCGAGCCTGGTACAGCTCGTTGGTGGCACCGCCGACCGGGAAGCTGTATGACCCGTCAGCTGCTGTGGTGGTCTTCTGCATCAGGGCGAATGTGCCACCCGAGTGCGGCACGCGGCCGTACAGGCCGATGAGCACGCCACCCTGTCCCACGGCGGTGTGGGGCTTGTCCAGCGTGCCGCTGATCGTCGCCGTCGCTCCGCTGGCGAGCAGGTCATCCGTGCTGTGGATCGTGAAGTACGGAGCCTGGCGCTGGTTGACGACGACCGACGTCGCGTTGGACGCGGCGGCGGTGTTGACGGCATTGCCGGGGAAATAGACTCGGACGGTGCGCGGGCCGGGTGTGCGCCAGGCCTGGTCGATGGTGAAGTTGCCGCCGCCTCCGACGCGCCCGTGCGCGACCGTGCGCCAGTTGTTGCCGGCGCCCGTCTGTACCTGGAGTGCGACCCGGCCGCCCTTGCCCGGGGTGACCTGGCCCTTGAAGGCGATCGCGTTCCGGGTGGTGGCGCTCGCGGTGTCCGAGGAGAGCGTGACCTCGGCGGCGACCGTCTCGTGAATCGTCACCGAGTGCGTGTGACCCGGGCCGCGGACGAACCAGCTGCGGTTCGTGTTCACCACGTACTGTGCGCGCGGGAAGAAGAACTTGCCGTTGGCGTTCGTCCGGGTGTGGCTGACGAAGGTGAACGTCTTCTCGGTCCCCACCCGGTGGTACAGCGTGATCTCGCGGTTTGCATTGTGGGCGCCCGCCAGGTGCCCATAGATGAGCACCGGGTCGCCTGCGATCACGTGCGAAGGCGTTGCATGGATGCTGAGGCCGCGGGTGGCGTGCGGCGCCGCCGCGGCGATCGACGGCGTGGCAGCGCACACGGCCGCCACTCCGGCGGATGCGAGCATGGGACGACTGACTCTCATAAAGCCTCCATTTCCTCTGAGAACCCTGAGTGAGGTCACCGCCGCTGACACCCGGCTCTGTCGCGCGCCGGCGATTGACACACGTTCAGACACGGCGCCGCGCGTGAAGTTGCGCCGCTCGGCACCGGCCTCCGGGGGAATGAAGTCGCCGATCGCTCCCGGTGCGCATCGCTTTACACTCGCCTGGACGTGGTCGCCCTGGTGATCCTGCTCGTGGGAGGACTTGTCGCCCTTGGCCTGTGGTCGTGGCTGGCGCCGCGGGCCGGTGCGCAGGGCGCGGGCGGACCGGCCCGCAGATCTGGACGCGCGCGGACGCGAGACTCGACCGGTCCCCTGGGACTGCGCTCCGCGCGGGCGATCACCGAAGAGCGCGAGGCGCTCGAGGCCGAGGACCTCGCGCAGATGCTCGAGGCCCATAACGCCTGGCGCCGCCGGCGTGGCCGCGCGGAGCGCACGATGCAGGACGTGGAGCTGCTCGTGGCGGGAGAGGCCCGTGAGATGCGACGTGGGCGTGAGGCGGCGCTCGCCGAGGACGAGCTCGATCAGCTGCTGGAGGCGACGAACGCCCGCCGACGAGCGCGCGGGCTGCCCGAGCGCGATCGCGAGGAGGTCCGGCGCAGCTACGGGCAGGACACGCCGGCCTGAGCGTGGCCCGCTGCCTGATCATCGCCTGCGGCTGTCGAGGCACCGCACTTGCCGCGGTTCTGCGCGAGCGCGGTCACGCGGTCCGCGGCACGACCCGCGATCCGGCCCGCGCAGCGGCGCTCCAGGAGGCCGGCGTCGAGCCGGTCGTGGCCGATCCCGACCGGGTGGCGACACTCGTGCCGGCGTTCGCGCAGGTCGGAGTCGCGTGTGTGCTCCTGGGCTCGGCGGGCGGCACGGCGCAGGCGCTCTCCGAGCTGCACACCACGCGCCTTGAGATGTTGCTGGAGAAGATGGTCGACACGACGCTGCGGGGGCTCGTCTACGAGTGCGCGGGCAGTGTCGGCGGCGACGTGCTCGCCGAGGGCGCGGCGCGGGTTGAGCGCTCGTGCGCGAAGTGGGGCCTGCCGTTTGCGCTGCTGGCCGCCGACCCGGCCGACCCGGCGGCATGGACTGCCGCAGCCGCGGATGCGGTCGATCAGGTGCTGCTGGGCGGAGCGGGCTGAGTGCCGGTCAGCCCGCCGAGCCGCTCGAACAGGTCGGCGAGCATGCGGGCGGTTGCGCCCCAGATGAGGTCGTCGCCCACCACGTAGGTCTCGGTGCGTACCGGCAGGCCCTGGCGCAGCAACCGCCGCCGGTCGTACCCGGCGCGCAGTGCGTCGAACGAGAGCTCGAGCACGCTCGCGACCTCCCGGGGCGAGAGCGACCACGAGCGGCCGGGGTCGATCAGGCCGACGAACGGGTACACCGCGTAGCCGGTGGCGATCGTCGGCGTCGGCTGCAGCGCGCCGAGCACCTCGACGTCGCCGGCGGCCAGTCCGATCTCCTCCTCGGCTTCGCGCAGCGCCGTGACGAGCAGGTCGGCGTCCTCGGGATCGCGGCGGCCGCCCGGAAACGAGATCTCGCCCGGATGCCTGCGCATGTCCTCGCGCCGTTTGGTGAAGACGGCGTGCAGCGCGCCGCCGCCGAGATGCAGCGGCACGAGCACCGCGGCGTCCGTTCGCCCGCGTACGTCGAGCGTCATCGCCTCGGCAGGGGACAGCAGTCGCTCGCGCAGGTGGGCGGCGATCGACGCGCGCGCCGGCCCGGTCGCAGGACGGGCCGGATCCGGGCCGGCGCCGCCCGGCATGCTCACGTGAGCGGGTTGAACAGCAGGCCGGTCGGGACCTTGGGAACGAAATAGGTGGACTTGGGCGGCATCGACTCTCCCGCCGCCGCCACCTCGTGAACGCGCTCGATCGGAGTGGGGGCCATGAAGAACGCCGCGTCGTAGGCGTTCTCGCGGATGAGCTCGACCGCCTGATCGAAGTCGCGCGCGTAGCCGAGGCCGTTGAGATGGTCGATGTCGTCGTCGCTCATCTGCAGCGCTCCCTTGAGCACGAGCGCCTCCAGCACCGCGGTGTCCAGGCGCCGGTAGGGCTCGGCGTGACCGGCCAGCGCCTCGTCGGCAAGTGCCGGATCGCGCAGCGTGAGCATCACCGCGGGCCCGCCGGCCGTCAGGTAGCCGATCTCGCACGCGTCGTTGGCCGGCGGCGCGAGCTCCGACATCTGGGCCAGCGGGGCGATCGTGAAGTCGAAGTTCACCGTGCGCTGGAGTGCCGAACGCCGCTCGTCATCCAGCCCGCGGACCAGCCGATGCGTCGGGAACACCGTCAGCCCCGGGTCCTGGAGCGCGACCAGGCACATCAGGACGAACCGGTGCGGCCCGTCTCCGCCGATCTCCTCGGCGTAGACGCGCGCCGTCTCGTAGCGGTGATGTCCGTCGGCGATCAGCAGCTCGCTGGAGGCGAGCACGCGCTGGGCGGTCGCAATCGCACCCGGGTCGGTCACCCGGTGCAGCGTGTTCACGGTGCCGTCGGGGTCGGTCGTCCGTCCCCACGGCTCGGTCCCGGCGCGTTCGGCGAGTGCCGCCATCGCCTCGCCCGTGGGGTCGGAGTAGAGGCTGAAGATCGGCGACAGGTTGGCGCGCGTGGCCCGCGTCAGCCGCAGCCGGTCCTCCTTGGGGCCCGGGTGCGTCCGCTCGTGCGGCCGGATCCGCCCGGGGCCATACTCCTCGACGCGCACGCGTGCGAAGAATCCCCGCCGCGTGCGCCGCTGCCCATCCGGGCCTGTGTACTCCTGCGAGAGCGTCCACAGCGCGGACTCCTCATCGGCGACGATCGCGCCCTTCTCGCGCCAGTGGTCGAGCGTCAGCGCCGCGGTCTCGTATCGCTCCTCGCCGCCCTCCGGCAGGTCGATCGTCACGACGTTGTACGGCGAGCGGGCGACGAGCTCAGCGCGCATCTCCTCGTCGATCACGTCGTAGGGCGGAGCGACCACGTCCTGCAGGCCGCCGGTCACCGACAGGTCGTAGTGGAGCGCTCGCAGCGGTTCGATCTCGGCCATCGCGGTCGGAGGGTAGCGGTCGTCGGCGCCTGTAGACTGCGGGCAGCACGGGGCGTAGCGAAGCCTGGTATCGCGCTCGCTTTGGGGGCGAGAGATCCCCGGTTCAAATCCGGGCGCCCCGATCAGCTGAGCTCAGCCGGCCACCGCCGCCGCGCACCGCGCGGCGAGCGCGCCGACTGCCTCGCGCAGCTCGTCACCCCCCTCGACCCGGAAGGCGAACGGGACGGCGGCGAGCCACTCCTGGGCGTACATCTCAGGGTTGTTCGTACTGCCGACGAGCACGCATCCGTCCGGGTGGGCGAGCAGCCTGCCCATCGGCCGCCGAGTCCAGCGCCCGACGTCGGCGGCCGGGGCTTCGAACACGACGCGGGTGGGAAACGCCCAGCCCTCTCCGAGGTTCTCCTCAAGTGCCGCCACCGGGTCGAGACCGGCTGGCGGGGCGAACGATCCGCCGCTCTGCTCCACCGCGAGGATGCGATCGACGCGGTAGCCGCGGACCGCATGCGCCCGGTGGGAATGGCACAGCAGATACCAGCGACCGTGCCGGACGACCACCGCCCACGGGTCGACGTCCGTCTCCCACTCGTTGCCCGATGCGCTTCGGTAGCGCAGCCGGAGCCCGCGATGGGACTCGATCGCGACGACCAGTGCGCTCGTCAGCGCCGCGTCGGGCTGCACCGCATGCCGATCCGGCGCGGTGGTGGAGTGCTCGCGCAGCACGGCGGCCCTCCGTCCGACCCGCTCGGGCAGGGCACGGATCACCTTGGAGAGCCCTGAGCCGACCACCCCGTCGGAGCCGGCGGCCGTCGGGTGTGCGGCGAGCACGGCCATCACGAGCTCAACCGCCTCCTGCTCGGTGAAGCTGACCGGCGGCAGCCGCGTCCCGCGCCCGAGCCGGTAGCCGCCGTCGCGCCCGCGCGACGCATTGACCGGGATCCCCGCTTCGCGCAGGATCGCGACGTAGCGCCGCGCGGCGCGCGCGCTGACGCCGAGCCGCTCGCCGAGCTGCCGACCGGTCGTCCCCGGCTGCAGCTGGAGGATCTCGAGTGCGAGCAGGGCGCGGGCGGTCGGGCTCTGGTCCGGGCGCACCGGACCAGCGTATGCGAATCCGCCTGCCAAGCGGAAGGAGAACGTCCTAATGGAGATCTACGGTGCGCTCATGGAGATCCTGCTCATCGCCGGCCTGTGGCTCGACGCGTCCGCGTGGGATGCGGTCGTCGACCCGCTGCAGTCCCACGGCCACACCGCAACACCCATATCCCTTCCCGGCCAGGGGTCCCCGCCCGAGGCGGCGACGCTCGATGACCAGAACGCCGCGATCCTCGCGGCGCTCGACGCGGCCTCGGGCCCGGCGATGGTCGTCGGTCACTCCGCCTCATGCACGCTCGCCTGGATGGCCTGTGATGCGCGACCGGAGGCGGTCGCGCGGGTGGTGATGATCGGCGGCTTCCCGTCGCCCGACGGTGCCGAACATGCGCGGATCTTCGAGTTCGTCGACGGAGCGATGCCCTTCCCGGGGTGGGAGCCGTTCGAGGGACCCGACTCCGCTGATCTGGACCCGGCTCGCCGTCAGGCGATCGCCGCGGCCGCGATCCCGGTCCCGCAGGGGGTCGCAACGGGCATCGTGCACCTCCGTGACGAGCGGCGCTTCGACGTGCCGGTGACCCTCATCTGCCCTGAGTTCTCACCGGGCGAGGCACGGGCGTGGATCGCCGATGGGCAGGTGGCCGAACTCTCCCGCGCCAAATCCGTCGACTGCGTGGACATCGACTCCGGCCACTGGCCGATGTTCACCAAGCCGGTCGAACTGGCCGATCTGCTCGCCGCGATCGCCGATGCCTGACCACACCCCCGGCGAGCTCGGACGCCTGTCGGTCCGCCCGGCTTCGAGCGGATCCGGCAGGTCGGCACGCATGCCTGGATCATCGGCACGGCCGTCCCGGCGGACTGACTAGCTCCCGGGACCGACATACCGCGCGCGTGGCCGGAACCGCAGCCGGTGCGGATACTCCTCGATCGCGTGCGCGAGCACTCCGGCGAGCCGGGCGATGGTGAAGATCGCCGTCCCCGCGTCGGCGCCGAGCGCCATCACGTCGGCGAGCGCCGCGAGCCCGAAGTCGACGTTCGGGGCGGGGAGCCGCAATGCGCCCGCCGCCTCGACCACGGCCGCGACCACGGCCGCGCGATCGCTCGCGGGGGCGAGTCCGTCCAGCCTGCCGAGCAGATGATCGGCGCGTGGGTCGCGGTCGCGGTACACCCGGTGACCGAAGCCGGGAAGCGGACCTCCGGCGGCGATGCGGCGCTCGAGCACTGTGAACGCGTCGTCGGCCGAGCGCGCCTCGGCGAGCAATATGGCGACCGCCGCGGTGGCGCCGCCGTGCAGGACGCCGGAGAGCGTGCTGAGTGCGGCCGTCGCAACCCGGTAGGGGTCGGCCCACGCCGAGGCGGCGATCCTCGCGGTGAGCGTCGATGCGGTCAGCTCGTGATCGGCGAGCAGCACGAGCGCGGCGTCGAGCGCGGCGCGCTGGCGTGGCGAAGGCGGGCGCCCGTCTGCGCGGAAGAGTGCCCATAGCCTCGCGGCGGTTGAGTCCCCATCCGGCGCCTGCCCCGGCGCGAGCGCGGCGAGCGCCCCGGCGAGGATCCGGCCGCCCGCGGCGCGCACGTCCTGCGGCCGGCGGCCCCCGCGTCGTGGGTCGGTGCCGGCGAGCGCGGTGAGTGCGATCACGATCCGCTCGTTCGGCGACGCGCCCTGCGGGAGCACCGTCATCAGCGCGCGCACCAGCCTCTCGTCAACGGCCGAGAGCTGCCAGGGAGCGCCCGGATCGCCCTGCCACAGCAGCCCGGCGACCTGCTCGAAGGTGTCGAACCGGGCCAGGGAGATCGCATCGCGTCCGCGCAGCGACAGGCGGCCGGCGGGATCCAGATGGGTGATCTCGGTGTCGACGACGACCTCAAGCGCGCCCGAGCGGCCGGGCCGCCGGGAGCGCGACGTCAGACGCGCGACCGCGTCGGCGGCGAACAGCGACCGGTGGTGGGCGCTGGCGGGGTGTCGCTCCAGCAGGCCGCGGCTCACGTAGGCATAGACCGTCTCGCGACGCACCCCGAGGCGGCGCGCCACCTCAGCGGTTGAGAGCAGGTCGTCCACCACTCCAGTATTGACGTGATCAACGTTGAAGACAAGCGTCCCGGCCGCTGTCATTCCCAGCGATATCGATCCCCGGGCAGGAGGCAGACCATGAGCACGATCGACGACGTCGAGGACGGCCTGGAGGGGGTGCTGGCGTTCGCCTCCGAGATCGCCGAGCCCGATCGCGCGGGCGGCGCGCTGCGCTACCGCGGGGTCAATGTCGCGGAGCTTGTCGGAACGGTTCCGTTCGAGGGCGTGTGGGGGCTGCTTGTCGACGGCCGACCCGACCGCCCACTCGGTCCCGCCGATCCGCACCCGCTGAGCATCCGCACGGGCGACACGCGGGTCGACGTCCAATCCGCGATCGTGGCGCTCGCGCCCGAGTGGGGCCTGGACCCGCTCGTCGACGTCAGCCCCGAGGTGGCCCGCGACCAGCTGGCACGGATCTCCGCGACCACGCTGTCGTTCGTCGCGCAGTCGGCACGTGGGTCCGGCGCTCCGCCGGTGCCTCAGACGCGGATCGGCGAGGGGCGGACGTTGGCCGAGCGGTTCCTGCTGCGCTGGCGCGGAGAGGCCGATCCCGGCGAGGTCGCGGCGATCGACGCGTACTGGATCACCGCCGCGGAGCACGGCATGAACGCCTCGACGTTCACCGCGCGCGTCGTCGCCTCGACCGGCGCGGATGCGGCAGCTGCGCTCAGCGCCGCCGTCGGGGCGCTGTCAGGTCCGCTTCACGGCGGCGCGCCGGCCCGGGTCCAGCAGATGCTCGGCGAGATCGAGCGCACGGGCGACGCCGACCGCTACATGCGGCTGGCTCTCGGCCGTGGGGAGCGGATCATGGGATTCGGCCACCGCGTCTATCGCGCCGAGGATCCGCGCGCCCGCGTGCTGCGCGCGCTCGCCGAGCGACTGGGCTCACCGCGGCTGCAGCTCGCCCTGGAGGTCGAGCGGGCCGCGCTGACCGCCCTCGCCGCGCACAAGCCCGATCGCGTGCTCGCAACGAACGTCGAGTTCTGGTCCGCGGTGATCCTCGACCACGCACGTGTTCCGCAGGAGCTGTTCACGCCCCTGTTCGTGTGCGCACGGACCGCCGGCTGGTCGGCCCACATCCTCGAGCAGCGGCGGACCGGCCGGCTGATCCGCCCGTCGTCGCTCTACGTCGGCTCCGGGCCGCGGCCGCTGTCGGCCGCGTCGGGCTGAGCGATCGTCGGTGCCGTCATCCGGTCGCCAGCGCGCCGGCGACGAACTCGGAGATCGCGGCCGTGAACTCCCGGCGGCTGTCCTCCCACGCATAGAACATGTGACCGCCCCCGAAGTGGCGCACGGTCAACCGGTCCGCCACCGTCGGGTCGAGCCGCATCAGGTTGCGCAGCCGGTCGCTGGCGTAGTACGGCGTCACCAGGTCGTAGCGGCCGTGGGTGATGAACGCCTTCATGTGCGGGTTGAGCGACATGCCGTAACGGAAGTCGTCGGTTGCACCGACCGGAGGCACGAAGAAGTGTTCGGGCGCGTCGTTGTTCCACGCTCGGAACACCTCGTAGTTGAGGACGATGTATTCCCGGTCGGTCTCGACTCCGATCTCGCGGCGCAGCTGGCGGTTGACGGCGCCGGCAAATGTCGGGGCGAATCCCGCGAGCGTCGGATCGGCACCGTCGAACGGCTCGCGGTCGGGGAACGGGTCGAGCGCGGTGATCGTCGCGTCGTAGAGGCCGACCACTTTCCGCTCGTCACGCAGCAGTTCGCGTGAGAAGCGGTTGATGGTGATCCGACCCTCGGCGCGGGTGACGAGCTCGCCCGGAAGCCCCATGATGTCGGCCAGCCGTCCGAGAATCCGCTCGCGCTCGCCCGCGTCCATCGACGCGCCACGGGCGAGCAGGGTCGCATATTCGCCGGTGGCGAACGCCTCAACCTCGCGCTGGACGTCCTCGTTCGGCGTTCCGGAACCGAACGCGCGGGAACGTCCGTGATGCACCGCGGCGAGAGCCATCGTGGGCAGCGCGTCGATCCACCCGAGCGCGTCGTAGTCGTTGGGGGAAAGCGCCCCGAGCTCGAGCGCGGGGGAGATGAGGATCGCGCCGCTGAGCCCGATCCCGGTCGTCTCCTGGAGCATCCGCACCAGCCGCCCGACGCGGTAGCCGCCGTAGCTCTCGCCCGCGACGAACACCGGCGAGCCCCATCGGCGGTTGCGCGACAGCCAGCGCCCGGCGAACTCGCACAGCGATTCGAGGTCGCGCTTGTAACCGAAGAACTCGCGGGCGCGGTCCTTCTCGGTGCCCTTGTCCTTGGCGTCCTTGCCCTCGTCCTCGTCGATCACCCGGCTGAAGCCGGTCCCGACCGGATCGACGAACACCAGATCGGTGAACGCCAGCCACGAGTCCTCGTTCTCGACGAGCCGGGGTGGCATCGGCGGAAGCGTCCCGTCCGCGGGCAGGGCGACCCGGGTTGGGCCGACGACCCCCATCTGCAGGTAGGCCGACGATGCGCCCGGGCCGCCGTTGAACACGAACGTCACCGGTCGGCCGTCGTCGTCCCCGTCGGCGACGTAGGAGACCGAGAAGATCTCCGCCACCGGCTTCTCGTCCTTACGCAGAACCGTCCAGTTCGCGCGCACCGTGTAGTCAAGCGACATCCCGGCTGCCCTCCAGCTGGCGCTGCGCTCGGCGCCGGCCGGTGGCTCGTGGTCCGGCTTGGGGGCGGCGGCGTCGTCCTTGGTCTCTTCGTCGTTCATGTGGGTCAGCCTCCGCTGAGCACGGGCGTGTAGCCCTCGGCCTTCAATATCTCCATCACCACGTCGCGATGGTCGCCCTGGATCTCGATCACGCCATCCCGGACCGATCCGCCGACGCCGCAGCGCTTCTTCAGACGCCCGGCGAGCGCCTTCAGCCCGGCATCGTCGACCGGCACGCCGGAGATCGTGGTGACCGCCTTGCCGCGACGGCCCGCGACCTCCCGCCGCACCTTGACCCGGTCGCCGTCGGCCCGTCGTTGCTTCAGACCGGGGTCCCGCGCCTTGCGCAGGTCGCCGTCGGTGGTCGAGTAGACGATGCGGGCATCGCGCTTCATCGCCACGACGCTATCGGCGATCGCCGAGACGTGATCTACGGTTCTCGGCTCATTCACAGCGACTCGGGGGTTTGACAGATGGGGTGCGGGAACCAGATCGGCCGGCGTGCGCTCGCGCTGGCGGCGCTGATCAGCGGATGTGCGGTGCTCGCGGCGCCGGTGACCGCCGATGGCGCGACGCGCGTCACGGCGCGGGCGACGGCGTTGAGCTTTGCCAACGGCTACCTCGACCAGCTCGCCTGCTCCTCGCCGAGCCAGTGCACGGCCGTCGCCGCAACCGGCACGCAGGAGACGTTCGATCCGACCAGGGGTGGCGCGGTTCATCGCTCGCAGCCGATTCCCGCGTCCGAGACGCAGGGCGCGATCTCGATCGCGTGTCCGTCGATGGGTTCGTGTGTCGAGTCGGGGGCGAGCGGCACGGTTGCGGTCTTCAATCCTCGTTCGGGCGCGAAAGCCGGGGCGTTCACGGTCACCGGCGCCGCCTATCAGACGAGCGTCGCGTGTTCCTCTGGCCATTCGTGCGTGGCCGTGAGCTACCAGGCCGCGGCCGCGTTCAACCCGCTGCACCCCGGTCAGCCGAAGGTCGTCTCGTTCACCGGCAACGGCACCGGCGCTCAGCCGACGGTCTCATGCCCGTCGGCCACGCTGTGTGTCGGCGACAACGGCAACGACGGGACGTTGTACACCTTCGCGCCCGGCGCTCTGGCCAGTCCGAAGGTGAGCACCGACGGTGCCGCCGCCCAGATCGGCTCGGTGGACTGCCCCACCACGCGTGAGTGCGTGGCGCTCGGCGCACGCCCGAACGGAGGTGCCAACACGGCGATCCTCAGCTTCGATCCGCGCCATCCCGGCCGGCCCCGCCCGGCTCGTGTCACCGCGAGCACGCTCGAGTTCGTCACCTGTGCCTCGGCCTCGCTGTGTGCCGCCGCCGGCAACAACAGCGGCGTGCTCGTCTTCGATCCGCAGCGGCTGAGCAAGCGCCATCTCGTCGCCGCTCCGGTCGAGACCGACGTCGTGGGGATCGCGTTCGCCGGCAAATCGCTCGTGATCCTCACCACCAAGGGCGAGAAGGCAGTCATCGACCCAACGGCCCCACCGAAGTCGTTCCGCGCCGCCGGCCTGGGAAAGCCGGACGCGGTCGCCAGGCGCTGAGCCGGGGTCACAGGACATGAAGAAGGGCCGGCGGCGGACTGCCGCCGGCCCCTCGGGGCGCACTACCTGATGTTCAGAGCAGTCCGCGCCCCGGCGATGACCGGCGCGAGGGCGACCGCGTGAAGCAGCCGGCGGCGAGAGCGAGAGCCTCCCGTGCCGCGCGGGGTCCGAGTGACCCTTTCCGTACCTCCTACGCGCCGGGTCGGGTCACGCCCGCTCGGTCGGCGGGCGCCCGCGGCGCGGCACCGGGCCGGCCTGCCGGGGCAGGCGCCCGGCCTCGTCGAGCGCGCGTCGCAGCAGCACCTCGATCTGCGCGTTGAGGCTGCGCAGATCGTCCGCCGCCCAGCGAGCGAGCGCATTGTGGACGGCGGGATCGAGACGGAGCGGAACCTGCTTGCGCTCTCGGCTCACGTATACAGCGAGCCCGTGTTGACGATCGGCGAAGCTGGCTGGTCGCCGCAGAGCACCACCATCAGGTTGCTGACCATCGCGGCCTTGCGCTCCTCATCCAGTTCGACGATCCCGCGCTCGTCCAGCCGTGCGAGCGCCATGTCGACCATCCCGACCGCGCCCTCCACGATCCGAGACCGGGCGGCCACGACGGCGTTGGCCTGCTGTCGGCGCAGCATCGCCTGGGCGATCTCCGCCGCGTAGGCGAGGTGGCTGATGCGCGCCTCGACGATCTCCACCCCGGCGATCGCAACGCGTTCGGCGGTCTCCTGGGCGAGCTCGGCGGCGACGAGGTCGGTCGAGCCGCGCAGCGACACCCCGTCGTCCGTTCCGTCGTCATAGGGACGGGTGGTGGCGACGTGGCGCAGCGCCGATTCGGCCTGCACTCGCACGAAGTCGACGAAATCCTCCACCGCGTAGACCGCCTGAGCCGTGTCGGCCACCTGCCACACGACGATCGCGGCGATGTCGACCGGATTGCCGTCGGCATCGTTGACCTTGAGCCGGTTGGTCTCGAAGTTCCTCACCCGGATGCTCACGCTGCGGCGATCCGAGAGCGGCACCACGCACCACAGACCGGTCCGGCGCACCGTGCCGTAGTAGCTGCCGAAGAACCGCATCACCTTGGTGTGGCCGGGCTGGACGATCACCAGCGAGGAGGCGACGATGACCGCGATCACGATCGGAATCGCGATCAGGCCGGTGACCGAGGTGTTCGCGAGCACGATGGCGGCGCCGATGCAGACCGCGATGATCACGACCCCGAACCACCCGTTGACCGACCACGCGGGGCGCTCGGCGATCTGCACCCGTCGCCCGAGATGACCGACCGGACTGGCCTCGGGTATGGGATCTCGGTCGAACGCTGAGCTCATGACGGCCCTCCTGACGACAATGGCGTGGCGTGGTCCCGCCGACGGGAGTCACATTGATCTGATACCAAAGTGATATCACTTTTTGGCGGAAGTGCAAGGGGGTGAGCCCGCACCCGCGTCCACGCGGGGCGCCGCGTCCGCGTCCGCGTCCACGCCGGACGCCGCGTCCGCGTCCACGCCGGGCGCCGCGTCCGCGTCCGCGCCGGGAACGCGATAACTGTCCTGGTGGGACAGTTATCGCGTTCGGGGCCGAACCCTGTGGGGCGACCCGCCGGCCGTCAGCTCGAGCTGGTCTGCACCACCAGCGACTGCGCGGCACCCGAGCTGTCGGGATCCGTCACCAGCACCTCGGCCCCGCGGTGGGTGGTCTCCGTGCTGTAACGCGCGGGCTGGCCGTTCAGGGTGACCGAGGTCACTGTGCTCCCCGAGGGGACCACAGCGCCGATGGTGAGCGCGAGCCCCTGGGCCCCGCTCACCTGGGTGGTGAAGCTGCCACTGCCCTGCCCGGCCTGCACCGCCAGCTGGTCGGAGCCGACGTCAAGGTGCTGGACCGACGCGGTGGGCCACGTGGACGGCAGGTCGGGGACCACGGTCACCGCATGATCCGGCACGTCGGGCACGACGCCGAGGATGTCGTGCGCGGTGGTCCAGAGCAGGCCGTAGGAGGACCAGGCCTGCATCACGTTGGCGCGGCTGGTGAACGCCTCGTACGGGTTGTACTGGCTGCTCTGGGCGAGCTCCGGCAGGGCGCCGGGCATCTCGACGGTGAGCTGGCTCGCCACCTTGTCCATGTCGGCCGTGGACTGGCTCATCCGGCCGTAGTTGCCCTCGGCAACCGCCAGGGCGCCCGTGTTCACCAGGTAGCAGGTCTGGCCGCCTGCGCCTGACGGTCCACCGACGCCGTCGACGTAGAGGCCGCACGAGCCGGTGAAGGTGGGCCCTTCCATGGTCGTGAGCGCAGCATTCGCCTCATCGGCGGGGGCGACGTCCTGCTCCATCGGCGAGACGCTGATCCAGTAACGCTGCTGGAGCTGCTGACCCGCCTGCGTGCACGTTCCGCCGTTCGGGCCATCGCAGAGCGAGTCGGCGAACAGGTTCTGGCTGGGGATCCACCACTGGCCGAACGCGGCAAGCATCGCCGACTGGCGGTTCGCCGCCCAGGTGGCGGTGGCGGTGTCATGCATCGCGACGGCCATGTCGTGCAGTGTCCCGAGCGCCTGGATGCTCTCGGAGGCGACGTCGAGCACCTGCTGACCGAGCGAGGTGTCTTCCTGGATGCCATCGCCGGCCGGCCACAGGTCGCTGGGGCTCGGATCGAGGCTCGCCAGATAGTGCTCGCCGTCCTTGATGAACCCGTAGTTGTCCTTGAGGACCGAGCGATTGCCGGACCATTGCCAGACCAGGCCGGCCGCGATCGCGAACTGGGTGGTCTCGTTGATGTCGCCTGGCTGGCTGTTGTCGCCGTAGTACATCGCGCCGGTCGAGTTGATCTCGTGGACGACCTTGCCGGTGTTGCCGTTGACGATCCTCGACACCGTGCGAATCGCGTCGAGCTGCTGGATCGCCGTCTTGTACTGGCCGGCGACCGCGAGTCCGTACGTGCTGTAGGCCCCGTCGGTTCCGAAGAACTCGGCGTAGTCGGGGTAGGCGGCGTCGATCCCGGACAGGCTCGGCACCGTCTTGATCGGCGGCGGATACGCGGTGCCGGCGTTGACGTCGCGGATCTGGAGGTCCTTGACCGTTCGGTGCAGATCGGCGAGGTTGAGCTTGCTCCAGAGAAGCGCCTGGTTCACCGAGGCGTCCGGGACCTGGAAGCTGCTCTGCCCGGCCACCGCGTCGCGCGCGGCCACCTTGCTCGCGAGCAGCCGCGCCGGATCAGCGAGACCTTTCCGCAGCGCGCCCAGCGCCTGGGAGGAGCCGAGCTGGGAACCGGACACCCCGACCCACAGGGTCCTGCCCTGTGCGGGGACGTGGAGATTCCAGGAGAGCTGGCCCCCCGCGCCCTTGGAGCCGAACACGGTCTGATCGGCGGCCGTCGTCGGTCCCCAATCGCCGCTGCCGGTGGTCACCTGGGCCGGCGGGACGTTGGAGCCGAGCTCGGCGTAGTAGCTCGTCTCCTGCTGCTGGAACTGGACCCCACGGCCCACAAGCGACGCGGTGTCGGGGTTCTCCACCTGGTCGGCGGTCGGGGTGGTCGAGGACCACGGATACGCTGCCATCACCTGGCTGTGCGCCTGCGCGAGCAGGCTGACGTTCTGGGTCCTGCCGTTGACGGGCACGAGGGTGAGCCCGACGAGGACGACGGGACTCCCGTCGGGGGAGAACTCGGTGAGGGTCGGGCGCATGCCATCGGTCTGGGGGAAGGAGATCCGGACGAATCCCGGTCCGCTCGTGAACCGCTGGGCGTGGTCGAGCCAGGCGCTTCCCAGCTGGAACCACAGCCCGTCGAGCGACTTCACGGGTGGCGCCCAGAACCCGCCCATCTGGCCGGTGATGTGCCAGCCGATCGGCGGGAAGGAGCCGTCCTCCACCCCGACCACGTACGCGCGGGTGCCGGCGGCGACGAACCGCCGCTTGCTCAGCTTCGTGTTCGCCGAGATCGTCGGGGTGGCACCTGCCTGCGGCACGCCGGCCATCGACGGGCCGCCGGCGCTCGTCGTGCCCGCCCCGGGCACCCCAGCCGCGTCGGCGCTCGCCGCCGCCCCTGCCGCGATCCCCGCCGACGCGCATGTCACCAGTGCCATGACCGCGGCCCGCCGTGCCCAACCAAAGCCTGCCATGAGAGCCTCCCTCTCCGGTTCGCGCGCACGCACTTTGACGCGCCGCAGTTGCTTCTACCCACGCGACGTCGTTCACGAACGGCCGCGCGACGGGCAGGCTCGAGCGCCCGCGGTGGGACTCGAACCTGCGACCCACGGCGGAGACGTCGCGCGCAGGGGATCCGGTGCACGCAAGTACAAGTGATTCAGGACGGCTCACTCGGTGCTCAGATGAGGTTTCTGAGTGGGACGGTGGCCCGAGGAGGTTGTATGCGAAGTGGTCGTCGCGTGGCTTCGCCGTCCTGGACGATGAAGGTCTCGTCGTAGGGGTGGCGGTGCAGGTCGGTGCCGTTCCCGGGCGGGTTGTGGTGACGTCTCCTTACTTGGTCGCAGCCGCTGGCCGGCGCACGCCGCCACTGCAGAGGCGCAGACCGAAACCGGTGGTGAGCGCGTGGACGCGACTGGTCATCGGTCTGCGGCGGCAACGGGCTCAGAGAGGTGTGGCCGGGGGTCTGAGCCGGGTGGCGGCGCGGCCGGCCGGACGGGGCGGATCGTCAGGCAGGCCAGCGCGGCCAGAGCCAAGACGATGACCGGCAGCAGCAGGCTGGGGTGCAGGGCGGCGGCGAAGCCGTGGTCAAACACCTGGACGCCGACCTGGTGCAGGTGCTGGGCGGCGGCCCGCGGCAATCCGGTTGGGGTGTGAAGGTGGTTGCCGGTCTGGCCAGCGCCGACGTCCAGGCCGCCGCGGGCGGCGTGCGCGAAGCCCGCGACGAAGTCGTGCCGTGCGCCGATGGGGAGCTCGTGGGCACGCTGTCGGGCTTGGTCGTGCAGGCTGGCGGCGAGCCGGTTTTGCAGCAGCGCGCCGACGGCGGCGGTGCCGAGCACCCCGCCGAGCTGGCGGGTGGTCTGCAAGACCCCGGAGGCGGCGCCGGCCAGCTGGGGCTTGACCTGGCCCATCGCCAGCGTGAACAGGGGGACGAAGATGGCGCTGGTTCCCGCGCCGATGATCAGGATGCCGGGCACGAACGCCCACCGGGAGGCGCCGACTCCGGCGGCGAGATCGAGCAGCCCGAGTCCGACTGCGAACGCGGTCAGCCCGGTGATCAGAATGAGCTTGCCGCCGATGCGGTCAACCAGGCGCCCCACAATCGGGGTGAGCAGGAGGGAGACCGCGGAGGAGGGCACGTAGACCAGTCCGGCCTGCAGCGCGTTGAGGCCGAGCACGGACTGCAGGTAGATCGTAAACGGCAAAAACAGCCCGACCAGACCGAGTTGCAACGCCGCGCTGACCACGTTCATCAGCGTGTAGTTGCGGTCGGCGAACAGGGCGAAGGGCACGAGCGGCTCGCGGGGGCCGTGCTGGCGGCGGCGCTGCATGATGACGAACGCGGCCAGCAGGACGACGCCGGCGGCGAGCAGCAGCGGGATGCTGACAAACGCCCAGATGTGCCCCCAGGAGTAGCGCTGCCCTTCGATCAGCGCGAACGTGATCGCCACCAGCCCCAGCGTGGCCACCATCACGCCGGAGAGGTCGAGGCGGTGCCGGCGTCCGGGGCGCACGTCGGGGACCAGCCACAGCGTCAGCACGATCGTCACGATCCCGACGGGCAGGTTGACGAAGAAGATCCCGCGCCAGTCCCATTGGGTGACGATCACCCCGCCCAGGGTGGGACCGGCGGCGGAGGCGAGCCCGGCGGTGATGCCGTTGACCGAGAACGCCGCGCCGCGGCGCTCGGGCGCGAACAGGGCCAGGACGATGCTCAGCGACTGTGGGGTCAAGAGCGCCGCGCCGAGCCCCTGCACCGCGCGAGCGGCGATCAATAGCGCCGGGCTCGAGGCCAGCCCACACGCCGCGGAGGCGAGCGTGAACAGGGCGATCCCGGCCAGGAACACGTTGCGTGGCCCGTACAGGTCACCGAGGCGCCCGGCGGTGATCAGCGCCACGCCGAGCACCAGCAGGTAGGCGTTGATCACCCACACCGCCTCGTCAAACGATGCGCCGATCGAGTCGATCAGCTGCGGAATCGCGACGTTGACGATCGTCACGTCAAGCAGCGTCATGAACAGCCCGAGGCTGAGCACGCTCAGCGCGACCCACGGGTTGGCGCGCAGGCCCGCCCGCGGCGAGCTCATCCGGTCTCCTTCCCGTCGATGAGCTCGAGGGTGGGCCCGGGGGCGGTTGATTGGTTGGGGCTCCAGGTCAGTCTGCCGCTGCGCAGGTCATCGACCACACCCTCCACCCAGCGAAGCTCGGCGTCGACCACTGCTCGGTCATGCTCGGTCTCCAGCGCCTGAATGCGGGTGGCCCCGGGCCACTCAAGGCGCAGCAAGGCATCAAAGCTGGCCACCAGGGCTCGCAGACCGACCAATCGTGACTCGAGCAGTTCGCGCGCCTCCTCGGGAGCCAGCGAGGTCAAGAACTGCAGTCCCGCCGTCAACCTGGTGGGCTCACGGACGACGTCGGTGAGCAGATCACGTAGCCGCTCGGCGAACACGTCGGTACCGGCTTCAGTCACCCGGTACACGGTGCGCTCGGGTCGGCGCCCCTCCCGCGACGTCTCGATCGCCTCGATCAGCCCGTCGCTTTCCAGCCGCTCGACCGCGTGATACAGCGATCCGCGCTTGACGCCGAGCGTCTGATCCACGCGCCGCTCCTGAAACAGCACCCGCGACATCTCATATGGGTGCATCGGGCGTTCGTGCAACAGCCATAACGCGGCGAGCGCCAGCACGGAAAGACGAGACCCTGAACGAGTAGTTGGCACGAGCTATCTCGCTTGAACTATAGCGGGCGAACTAATCAGGCGTCAACGGGAGAACAGTCCCTCGTCGCCCCCACCATCCACCGCCCAGCGCGGACGGCCGGCGCCCTGTCCGCCAGGGGGACGGCAAGACGAGTGCCGCCTGCGCGCGGCAGTTGCCGCAAAGTGAAACTCCCGCGGCGCACGTCCAGTCATCGCTCCGACGGCCGACGCCGTCCCGCCGTGGCCGGTGGAGAATCGCTCAGCCGAGAGACCCGGCGGCCCGTCGGGGCGTCATAGCTCGCGCCGCCAGATCCGGTCGTCGTCGATGCGGTCGCCGAGCCTGAACGTGCAGCGTCCGATCTCGGAGAAGCCGTAGCGGCGGTAGAAGCGCTTCGCGCGCTCGTTGTGGTCAAAGACGGTCAGGTAGATCTCGGGAGCCGGGGCCTCAGCCGCGGTCGCGAGAGCCCACTCCATGAGATGAGGGGCGACACCCCGGCCATGCCAGTCTGAGAGCACGTAGAGCTGCTGGAGCTCCACCGCGCCTGGCCGTGGAGAGGGAGCGGGAGCCCGCAGCGGCGTGAGCTTGGCGTAACCGACCGGCGCCGCCTGAGAGAACGCCGCCAGCCAGCGGATCGTGGGGTCTTCCAAGTCGAAGGCCATGCTGCCGCCCGGACCGTACGCCTGTGCCAGGAAGGCGGCGAACGGCTCGGGGTCATAGTGATGTGCGAACGCGTCAGAGAATGATCGGCACGCCATTGTTCGCAGAAGCTCGTGGTCTGCGGCAGCGGGCGGGGCATAAGTGACCGACTCGGGCAGGAAGGGTGACATGGTGGTCTCCGTTGCTCGGAGACGCCCTTGACCTTGTCGATGATCTGAGCGTGGCGGGCGGCGGGCCCGTCGCAGCGTCCCTCAGACCGCGGACAGCCTACCGTCGCGCTCGATGACCGTCTTGCTCGAACATCCACTTGCCGGGTACGCCGCCGAGCTCCCCCGCAGTGGACGTGCTGGACTTGACGCCGGCGCGCACCACGTCGATGGGAGACGGTGGCGGTGTTCGTTCTGTGCCTGGACGCGATCAACTCCGGGTCGGGCTGGTGGCCGACCGTGCGCAAGCGCCGGCTGGCGCGATCAATGACCAGATCACAATCCGGATCTATGACAAAGGAGATGCAGTGATCAACGACAAGCCGGCATTGATAATGATCGACGTCCAACAGGGTCTCATCGACGGGTGCGAGGAGGATTGGCATGAGGTGCTCCCGGCCCTCGGTGTCCTGGGCGCAAGCGCGCGTGCGGCTGGAGCGCCGGTCGTTGTGATCCAGCATTGCGGCTCGGGCCCCGCCCATCCTCTGCATCGCGATCAGCCCGGGTGGGCGCTTCACCCCGCGGTCGATCCACATCCTGAGGATCTCCGTGTGGAGAAGCGATGGTCCGACGCGTTTCGCGGCACCGATCTGGACGCGTTGCTGCGAGCTGCGGAGGTCACGCGCTTGGTGCTCGTCGGCGCTCAGACCGAGCTGTGCGTCGATGCGACGGCTCGTCGGGCGCTTTCGCTTGACTATGACGTCGACCTGGTCGCCGACGGTCATACCACCTCCGAGAACGGCATCTTGACCCGCGAGCAGATCATCGCCCACCACAACGCATCTCTTGCCAACCTTGCCGTCGACGGGGTCACCTTCAACGCGCCACCGGCCCGTGACGTCCGCTTCGCGTGACCACCCCTGCATCGATGAACCCGCGTTTGAACCGCCCGAACGAATCTCAAGGAAGCACGACGGCCCTGATCTACTCGATGAGTAGTGTCGGCGGACGGCGTTCTCGCCAGCGAACACCGTGAGCCTGAAAGGCTCGGTCGGGCGCAGGCTCCGATCCGGAGCGCTCGTGGTCGAGGAGCTCGACGAATCACGCCAGCTCGGACGGTTTTCAAGCCGGCGAGCGATCGGCGCGTCCCGCAGCCTCCGTCCGGAAAGGAATCCCGGGATGGGGGCGACAACCGGGACGGCGACGAGCCGCGGCATCGGCCTGCCGTGTCCGCGCCCACGCCCCTGGGATGCCGCGGGCCCGTTGAGCGCCAAATCCGACCCAGTGGCATCGACGCTCCCTACCACGGCGGGACGGATGTCGAGCGCACACGGCCAGTGCGAGCGCCTGCGGAAGGTCGGGGTGGATGCCAGCGTCAAGCGGGACCCCGGGCGCGGCCTGATCCGTCTCAGACCGCGGCCCACGCGGCCACCTCGCTGGCGCGTCGAGGCGTTCCTCGGCCCGCCGCCGGTCTGACCACCATCTGGTTCGCCGGACGCGGGGAGGCCACCAGACTCTCGACCCCAGGGCCTTCGCGGCCGCGCGGTTACAACTGGACCGTTGCCCGCGACCGTTGCCCGCCAATGACTCGCAAGCGGTTCGCTTATTCAAACGGCGAGTAAATGGCCGGTTTGCCGGTAACAAATGAGCGCCCGCGGCAGGACTCGAACCTGCGACCCACGGCTTAGAAGGCCGTCGCTCTATCCAGCTGAGCTACGCGGGCGGGCGAGAGCCCAGAGTACCGGCGCCCCAGGCCCCCAGTCGATGCTCGGTGCGCGGCAGGCTCGCGGTCACGCCACCGCGATCGCGCACGGGAACGCCGCGTTTGCCCAGCCGAAGCTGCCGAGTTTCGCTACGGCTCTGATCCGATCGCAGGATCGTGTCGATCTACACGATGTGATCTGGCTCATCGTTCTCAGCACCGCGCTGATCATGCTCTGGGGCTCGAGCGATCACTGGGACCTCGCCGGTCTGTGGCGGCGCGTCGGCCACGCGCTCCATCTCGATCACGACGCCCACGGTCCCGACACCCCGCATTGAGACGGCGCCCGAGCGCGCGGCGCGCCCGCGGGCGGGCGAGTGCCGGTCGCTGGTAGATTCATCCATCCCACGGTGGGCGTAGCTCAGTTGGTAGAGCTCCTGGTTGTGGTCCAGGCGGTCGTGGGTTCGAGTCCCATCGCTCACCCTTTCAAAGTTCCTGCAATCCCGATGTTCTGAAGGCTCCGGCGCGCGGGCGGGTCTCCTGATGATTGCGGGGCAATGCGGGATAACCCACCTTCGGGCCTGGTCGACGGGTCGCGTAGCGAGGTCTCGGCGCTGAGGCGCGGGGCTGCATTTGCTGGGACTTTTGCGTTGTGGCGCTGAGTTGCTCTTCTGCCAGTGACCGTTTGGACCGGCAGATGGAGTCTGACGGCGTCGGGCGAGAGGCCCCCGGCGCCCGACGGCGCGGGCAGGTCATGCGCGCCCGCGAAGTTGCGCCGCCAGAAACTGCCGCTTGGTCGTCCCACCCAGCGCTCTCGGTCAAGCTGCCGCGATCAGGAGAGCGACAACCCGCCGGTGAGCGCTGGCACGGCGGAGTACTCGTCCGGTGCGGCGCCAACGGGCTCTGCCTCGCGCGGCAACGCGATCACGATCCGGCGCCGGTACCTCGTCGTCGGATCCACGGCGGAGCGATCGCGGCGATCGCTCGCCTGGCGCCGACGGTGCATATGCAGCCGCATAATCGGGCGACGGCGCGAATGTGCTGATCGCGGCGCCGGAGTCGAATCGGCTGAAGCGCCGAGTTCCGTCGATGGCGAGCGCGCGGGTGGGCGTGAAAAGCGGTCTCCGCGGGGGTGCGTGGTGTTTGGGCGCTGGGGCGGATGCCTTTGGGGTTTTTGCGGTTGGTCGTCAGCGGCGGTGCGGGGACGAGAAGCGGTAGACGGCGGCTTGGATGCGGCCATGCTTGGTTCGCCAGGCGATCACTGCCTCCCGTCGGCTGGTCACGATCGCGTGCTGGCTGGTCCCGAGGAAAGGTCCCAGCCGGGTCAGCTGGAGACGGCGCTGCAGATAGGGCGCATTGAGCATGGCTGTCGCGTGGCACGCGGCCGCAGATGGCCGGCGTCTTCCTGGGCGCGCGTTTCCCGCAAGAGTGGCCCGAACTGCCCCGCGCCTGGGTCGCGCAGGCGTCCCGCGGCAAGATCCTGATCCTCGGCTTCGCTCCCGCCCTCTCGGTGGGGTTGAGCTACGGACCGATGGGGGTGCCCATCCGCTCGACGCAGACGATCGGGTTCCGGTACGATCGGCGACGGTTGCTGACAACGTTGTCAGTGACGGCAAGGAGAAGGGAGACAGGGATGAATGTGTCGCGTCACGAGCTCGCGAAGGGTGGTTCACGCCTCGGTGGGGCGTTCGTCGCGATCGTGGTTGTCTACGCGCTGAGCACGGGGTCCGCCACGGCCGCCCCGCGACCGAGGCCTACTGGCTCGGCTCCGCGCGCCGTCTCCGATCCAGCTCCTTGTCGACGAGTTCATCGGGACCGAGAACGCCGGTCTCGACATCCGGTCACCGGAGCGCCGTTCGGCATGGTCCAGGAGAGTCCGTGGGCGCGGCGGGCGAATACCAAGTCGCGGGGGACGGGCGCTATCCCGACCCCGCAAACGAGCTCGAGGGGTTCAGCCAGAGCGACATCAATGGGTGTCGCTTCAACTACGTCCCGGTGATGCCCACGACGGGTCCGATCACCTCGACCGACCCCACCCGCTACGCGTCGCCGTTCACTCGCGCCGACGAGCAGATCCATCCCGGCTACTCTCGGGTGCGGGTCACGCGTTACCACGTCGGCGTCGAGCTCACAGCGACCACCCGCACCGGCTGGGAGCGTTACACGTTTCCGCGGACCCGCGAGGCGCATCTCCTCTTCAACACTGGCGCCGGTGTGACGAAGTCAGCGATCCGCATCGTCGGCAACCGCATGATCGAGGGCTGGGTCGATGACACCCACCGGACCTACTTCTACGCGCGGTTCAGCCGTCCGTTCACCGGCTATGGCACCTGGAAGAGCGCTCACCTTCACACGGGCTCGAGGTCGTCGGTCAACCCGACGTCGAATGGGGGTTGGGTCACGTTCGACACGCAGGCCGATGACTCGCCGGTCGTTGTCAAGCTCGGCCTGTCCGACACGGGGATCGCGGGGGCGCGCGGCAACCTCGCTGCCGAGACCGGCGCGCGCGGCTTCGACTTCGACGCCATCCGCGCGGTGCTGAACCACCGCTGGAACGCGCTCCTGCACCGCATGACGGTGAGCGGCGGCACGCACGCCCAGCAGGTCGCCTTCTACACCGCGCTCTACCACGCCTCGCTGGACCCGAACGTGATCGGCGACGTCGGCGGTCGGTACATGGGCTTCGACGGCAAGATCCGTCATGCGGACGGATTCACTCCGTACAGCAACCTCTCGCTGTGGGACACCTATCGCACCCAGAACGAGCTCACGGAGATGCTCGAGCCGAGTACGCGCACGACATCGACCTATCCTGCGATCGGCCGGAGATGGCTGACCCGGGTTCCTAGCAACGAGGAAGACACATATGACCGGGAGCCGATCACGCTCTACGTGGTTGAGGGATGGTCGAAGGGACTGCTCACCGGCAAGGCGGCGACCGAGGCCTACCGGGAGGTGCGCCGCAACGCGACCGAGGTGCCACCCAGGAGCTCGCCGATGAATGGGCGCGCGGGCGTTGGCTACTTCGACCGCCTCGGCTACATCGCCCGGCCTCCACGTCACAACCGACGCGTAATTCCAAGGAGGGGGCGCAGGGATCATGCTGCCCGACAAGGGCAACGAGAACGACTGCTACTACGGGGCATCGGCGCCGCTGGAGTACTCGGCGGCCGATGCCTCGCTGGCCCTGATGGCCAAGGGCATGGGACACACGAAGGACGCGGACATGTTCGCGCGGCTCGGTCAGTCCTACCGGAACCTGTTTGACCGCTCGATCGGCCTTTTCCGGCCGCGGACGCTGGACGGCACCTGGCTGAGTCCGTTCAACCACCAGGACGGCGACCACGCTTTCCACGAGGGCGACCCGGCGCAGTACCAGTGGCTCGTGCCCCAGGACCCGGACGGCCTGATCTCGCTGCTCGGCGGGCGCGCCGGGACCAACCGCCGACTGGATCGGTTCTTCAGCTACCCGCACCTGCTGCGGCACCCCGCCGCCACCGCCCGTCACAGCTGGGTGAGTGGCCCCTACGACTACTACGGACCGGCGACCTACGACCCCGACAATGAGCCGGACCTGCTTGCCCCTTACCTGTACGCATGGACCGGCGAGCCCGCGCGGACCGCCACCGTGGTCCGCGCCGCCGAGACGCTCTACACCACCCGTCCCACCGGGATCACGGGCAATGACGACATGGGCGAGATGTCGGCGTGGTACGTGATGTCGGCGCTCGGCCTCTACCCGACGATGGCCGGTTCGAACTTCTATGTCGAGACGACCCCAGAGTTCCCCCACGCGTCGGTGCACATCGGCACCTGGACCAACCGCCAGGGCGGTACGCTGCGGATCTCGGCGCCGGGGGCGAGCATGAAGGACCGCTATGTGGCCACGGAGAGAGTTGACGGACGCAGCACTCAACACGATTGGGTCCGCGAGTCCGCTGTCGCCCACGGCGGGACCATCGATTACACGCTGAGCGCTTCCCCGACGAGGTGGGCAACCGGCCATCCAGACGCGCCGCCGTCCATCGACTCGGCGAGAGACCCGGAGCACACACTCAGCGCCCAGGTCTCTCCCGCACGAGCGACGCTCACGCCATCGACCACCGACGCCTCCGCTCAGCGGATCAATCTGACGCTGATGGCCACCGTCCCCGGCACCGCCCACGCCTAGGTGAGCACGGCTGCGCCGGCGGGCTGGGCGGTCTCCCCGGCCTCGAGGACGGAGGCCCTCCCCTCACGCGGGCTGCCCACCCAGGTCAAGCTGCCGCTCACGGTCACCGTGCCCGCGGGGACTGCGCCTGGCAGCTATCGGCTCGCGGTCACCGCGCTCATGGCCGGCGCCGCTCTCATCCTCTGGACGGTGGTCATCCGGTGCAGGCCCGCCACCGGCTGGCGATCGTGACGAACACGGCGTGCGGTTGACCTGAGCGCCGCCTACGATCACGCTGGCGCGGCAACGCCCGGTCAGCCCCACCAGGGGGGCTTCGACGGCCAGGGCACGAGCTACGACGCGCCCAGTTGCCTGCGGCGGGATCGGAGTCAACCTCGGCTGGTGTCACCTTCGAGACGCCCGCAAGCGCCGACGGAGGCCGCGACTTCGTCACCGCCAACGGACAGGCTCTGGCGCTGCCCGCCGGCAACTACCGGACGCTCGACGTCGTCGGCGCGGCCGCCGGCGGCAGCACGGGCATCCCGGGCGAGACGGCCGTCGTCACCTACACCGACGGCACGACGGCATCCGTCCTGCTGCGCTTCACCGACTGGGAGGACGCCCATCCGGGGGCCGGCGACAGCGTGGCGCTTCGCATGCCCTACGGCATCACCGCAAAGGGCAAGCACACCGCCACGCCGGTGGCGTTGTACGGCGCGATCGCGATCGACGCGACCAAGACGGTCCGATCGATCCTCCAGCCATCTCAGGCGGTCCCGATCTGGGTCGCGCCCGGACTCGGCGGCGTGGACTGGAATCACGACAGCCAACTCGAGATCTATGCGATGACGCTCCAGCGCTGAGGCGGGGCGTCGCCGGCGGGTGGCGGCGCCACCTCATCCACGGGCGTCGGCGACAGCGCCGCCTGCCGGTGGTCGTACGCCTGGGACAGGCGCCAGGGCGGGTCATCGGAGGTGGCTTTGCAGCCCTCGCGCTCGGTGTGGCGTGCGAGATCGCGGTCGCGGTTGGCAATAAGCGCTCTGGCTTTATCGTGAGCGATTGGCGGGCAGGTGCTCGTGCGGATGACGAACCGGCGCGATAGTCGTGCGCTTCGGCGTGGCGCATCGCTGAGCTGGCTGAGGAGCAACGGACAGCGCGGCGGCCGACTTCACGAAGTCCTGTCGGACGGTTGTGTGTGGCGGGTCGTAGTACCGCTCTTCTGGGTTGTGGTCGAACCCGACGATCTGAGTCCTCTGGAACGCGTCGCGGGCGTCCTTGAGCGCTCGCAGCAGGCCCAGGGTCATCTGATCGTTGGCGCAGAAGACCGCGGTGGGGGTGTGCTGCGCGAGTAGCCGTTGTCCGGCGGTGAACCCCGAGTGCGCCGTCCACCCGCCGACCGCAGTCGCCGGGATGGGTGCGCGGGCGGCTTCGAGTGCTTCCCGCCAACCGCTTTGACGTTGATCGGCTTCGAGAAAGCCGTCGGGGCCGGCGAGGTGGTGGACGGTCCGGTGGCCGAGGTCAGGAGGTGCTGGTGGCGAGCATCGCTCCTGCGCGCTGGTCGATCGCGACGACGGGAACACCTTGATCGGGTCCGGTCTAGACGGCGACGAGAGGGACTGACGTGATGAGGTATGGGAGTGTGTTGACGGCGGCGGTGAGGGGGGCGACGACAAGGATTCCGTCGGCCCGTTGTTGCTGGAGTCGCTCGAGCGCGGAGGCGAGTGATTCGCGGTCGAGGGACGGCAGTGTGGTGATGCTGGTGAAGTAGTCGGCGGTGTGTGCGGCGCGCTCGATTGCTGCCAGGGTGGAGGCGGGTCCGTACAGGGTTGTGTCGTAGGTGGCGACCCCGATCATGCGCGAGCGTCCCGTCTTGAGCGTCCGCGCCGCTGTGTTTGGTCGGTAACCCAGCATGGCGATCGCCTTGACGACCCGCTCTCGCGTCGGCGCGGCGACGTAGTCATCGTCGTTCAGAACGCGCGAGACGGTCTGGATCGAGACGCCGGCCAGTTTCGCAACGTCGGCCATCACCGGCTGACGGTGGACCTTGGACGGGCGGCGGTCGGCGTGGGGCCCCGCGGGGCGTTCAGATGGCGCCATGCGCGACGCATCGTATGCCGGATCCGTCGCGGAGACGATCCGGCGCGCCTACGACACAAGTGCGTCCGTGCCGAAACGTTCTCTGTTTACGTTCCCATATCAACGCAAAACCGCCTATACCTCAGAATATGGGCTCTTGCGCCGAAAATATGTGATCGTTACCGTACCTCCTGCGGATAGCGCAGTTGCGCACGAGAGGCAAACAGTGGAGGAGAGAGCCGTGAGGGATCAAGAGGCAGGCGCCCGTCGGTCGGGCGGGAATTCCGGCCGGCGCCTGAGGGTGTCGGCTGTTCTCGGCGGCAGGCGCGATGCTCGGCCGGTGGAGCCGAGCGCACGTCGCCTCAGCACGACGCGGGGTCGCCGAGCGATGATGGGAGTCGTCGCCGCACTGTCGTCGGCGCTCATCCTCTTCTCTGCAGGCCCGCTCGCGAGCGGTGCGCACGCAAATTCCCGCCGCCCAGCGGCAAGGAAAGCGGCGGCGGATTCGACGATCATTGTCGATGACGCCCAGCAGGGCACCGGCCTGGACACGTTTGATTACGTGGGGTCAGGCTGGGGTCATGCGAGCGGCGAGGGCGCGCCGGCGAACCCGTATGACGGCACCAACAGCTGGACTGATAACGCGGGCGATCATGTGACGTTCACGTTCGTCGGTACCAGCATCACCTTGTATGGCATCACCGATCCGTCTAACGGCTTCGGAACAGTGTCGATCGACGGCGGCGCGTCGACGTCGATTGATTTCTACAGCGCCAACCGCACGGGGAATGCCGCGTTGTGGACCAGCCCGACTCTGCCCGAGGGGCAGCACACCCTGACGCTGACCGACACCGCGCAGAAGGATCCCGCCTCGAGCGGCACGAACATCATCGTCGATCGAGTGAGTTTCATCGGCCAGCCCCCACCCCCGGTGCACACCGACATTCCCGTGAACCTCGCCGGACCGGGCCGGACGTTTGACGGGATCGGCGCGATCAGCGGCGGAGGCGGAAACAGTCGGCTGCTGATCGACTATCCGGCGAAGCAGCGCCAGCAGATCCTCGACTACCTGTTCAAGCCCGGCTACGGCGCTGACCTGCAGATGCTCAAGATCGAGATCGGGGGCGACGCGAACTCCACCGACGGCGCAGAGCCCAGCATCGAGCACACCAAGGGCGTGATCAACTGCAATGCCGGCTACGAGTTCTGGCTGGCCGAGCAGGCCAAGAAGCTCAATCCGAACATCAAGCTGTATGGCCTGGCGTGGGCCGCGCCAGGGTGGATCGGCAACGGCACCACGTTCTGGTCTCCGGACAGCATCAACTACCTGATGTCGTGGCTCGGCTGCGCCAAGCAGCATGGCTTGAACATCGACTAACTGGGGGGGTGGAACGAACGCGGGTACAACGCGACGAGGTATGAGGAGCTTCACGCCGCGCTGGCTGCGAACGGCTACTCCAACACCAAGGTCGTGGCCGATGACTCCGGGTGGGACGAGGCCGATGCGATGGCCACCGATCCGAAGTTCGCGAACTCGGTCGACATCTGGCGGCACATTACTCGTGCGAGGGTGGAGACGGCGGCAACGCCGACTCATGTTCCTCGACGCAGAACGCGCTGAACACCGGCAAGCCGCTGTGGGACAGTGAGCAGGGGTCGCAGGACGACAACACCGGCGCGGGTCCGTTGATCCGGGCGATCACCCGCGGATACATCGACGCGAAGATGACGGCGCTGCTGAACTGGCCGCTGATCGCGGCGATGACGCCCAACCTGCCGTACCCGACCGATGGGCTGGCAGTAGCCAACTCGCCGTGGTCGGGGGCGTACAGCATCGGCGACAACACCTGGGCGATCGCGCAGGTGACCCAGTTCACCCAGCCCGGATGGCAGTTCCTCGACGGCGCAAGCGGCTACCTGGGCGGCGATCGCACCAACGGCAGCTATGTGGCCTTGAAGGCCCCGGGCGCGGATGACTACAGCCTGATCGCCGAGACCACGACCGCGACCGCACCGTCCACGGTGTCGTTCACCGTCAGCGACGGCTCCGCCGCGACCAAGCCCGTTCAGGTCTGGGCCACGAATCTCGGCTCGACCCTCGGTGCACAGCACTTCGTGCACCTCACGAACCTCACGCCGAACAGCGCCGGGCAGATCAGCTACACGCTTCAGCCCGACTACATCTACACGTTCAGCACCGTCAAGGGTGCAGGTCGCGGCCACGCCGCAGGGCCCAGCGCGCACCATCTTGCGCTCCCCTACACGGACAACTTCGACAGCTACGCGCCCGGGCAGGAAGCACGCTACACGGAGGACATGCAGGGGGCATTCGAGGCCCAGCCATGCGCCACCGGCCACAGTGGGTTGTGCCTGCAGCAGATGGCGCCGGTCAAGCCGATCGAGTGGCAGCAGGACAGCGACGCGTACACGCTCGTCGGCGACCCGGCGTGGACGAACTACACGGTGAAGACCGACGTCGAACTGGCCAAGACCGGCACGGTCGAGCGATCGGACGTGCGGGCACCCAGAACCGTCCGCAGTCCGAGCAGCAGGGCTACTACTTCCAGATCAGCAACACTGGGGCCTGGACGCTGCTCAAGAGCGACGACAACGGTAACCGGACCACGTTGGCCAACGCGTCGGTGCCCGCCCTCGGGATCGGCACGTGGCACCAGCTCGCCTCTCGTTCGACGGATCGACGATCACGGCGTCGGTTGATGGCAGGGCCGTGGTCGTGGTCACCGACGACTCCTACACCGCCGGACAGGTGGGTCTCGGCATCGCCGCCCCCAACCAGTACGTACACGACCAGTTCGACAACCTCCAGATCATCCCGACGTCCCCGACGGGTGCGACCGCGGCGCTGGCCGTGACCACGCCGACGAAGACGGTGCAGATGGGCGCCGACGTCAAGGTCACCGCCACCTTCTCCGTACCCAAGGACGCCAGCACAGCGCAAGGGATCAACCTGTCGCTCAGCGCGCCGAGCGGTTTCTACCTGGACCCCAACGGGCAGGGGCAGAATCAGCTGGGCGGGCTGGCGCTGGCTCAGATGTCCGCTCCGCCGCAGGTCTACGGTGCGGTGAAGCCCGGTCAGCACGTCTCGGCCACCTGGGTGCTGAGCGCCCCCGTCACCGGAGCATCCACCGCCTCCATCACCGCCACCGCGACCTTCGCCCAGCACCAGGTGGCCCACGTTCTCACGGGATCCGGTCCGCTGCAGGTGACCAATCCGCCGGCGCCCACCGGCATAGTCGACGTCAGCTCCCTGCCGTTCCTCTCGTCGACTAATGGCCTGCCGAACGGATGGGGCCCAGTCGAGCGCAACGAATCGGTCGGAGGCTCAAACGCCGACGACGGTAATCCGCTGACCATTGACGGCACCGTGTACCCGAAGGGCCTGGGCACCAATTCGATCAGCGACGTGAAGCTGTACCTGGGCGGCAACTGCTCGACCTTCACCTCCACCGTCGGTATGGATGACGAGGTCGGCAGCAGCGGAACAGTCACCTTCAGCGTCCTCGGCGACGGAAAGACGCTCGCGTCCACCCCCACGATCAAGGGAGGCGATCCCGCTCACCAGATCACTGCGGACGTCACCGGCGTGCAGATCCTCGACCTCGTCGTCGGCGACGCCGGAGACGGCAACGCCAACGACCACGGCGACTGGGCCGCTCCGCAGCTCACCTGCTCGGGTTGAACGACGTGCGCACGGCCAGGCTCCAGGCAGGGAGCCTGGCCGTGCGCCCTGCTACCCATGTCGCGCGAGGGGGGAACGTGGGAGCCGATGGCGGCCCAGCAACCGTGATCCCGAAGGCGCGCCTTCCGCCTCCAGTGAGACTGGACGTCCGGCACGCCCCACGCTGGTGCTCCTCCGGCACACGACTCGCGCGACTCCAGTCTCGCGGACGAATGCTTTCATGCGATCCCGCGCGCCGCGCTTGGGCGCGAGTCGGTTTGCCGCTCCTTCCGCCGGCGGCCGGACGATCGCTTCACGGCTCCGCGAAAGCCCGATCGGACGCGTGGTTTGCGACGATCCCGATAGCCCGAGAGACCGGGTCTCGAGCGGTCCGTGAGGACGGATCGCGGATAGCCAGGCACCGTCCTGAGGCCGGTGATGGCGACGAGACGTGCGTGTAATCGCTCGATTCCGGCCTGTCTGGGCGACTACAGCTTGGAGCGGAGCGGGTAGCGCTCGGGATCCTCGATCGAGTCAACCGAAAGATCGACATCAAGCTCCGGCCAACGCAGATGCCCGGGCGCGGGCTGCTCGACACGGAGAATCGCTTCAACCGTCGCCCGCTTGAACCACGGGAACTCCTCAAACGGAAGAGAGAGCTCACGGCCGTCGATGAGCATCCAGAATCCGTGCTGGGAAATGTTGGTGACCTCAGCGGCCGAAGTGGCGGTTCCAGGCATCCCCTGATCTCCTGCTCGTGATCGATGACCAACTCCAGGGCGCGGCTCAAATCCTGAGGGCTGAGCTGGTCGTTGCGCGCGAGCTCGATCTGTGGCTCGATCCAGAACTTCGCTTCTCCGTCAGCGGACTGGACGTGGATGTGCACTCGCTCCCCTTCGCGGGAAAGGAAGAAGAACCGATCGGCCCATCACGGAAGAACGTTGGACTCATTCGAGCATCGCCGCCGGGTCATCCCCGCCGGTTGCGCCGCCGAGAGGACTTGGCCTGGCGACGGGCGTGCTTGCGGGCAGTCGCCTCCCGCCGGCGGGCGCCATCGGGCGTGCGCTCGGACTCCAGCGCTTCTCGCTCTCGCTCCCATGTCCCCGGAAGGGCACGCAGCGCGGCGACATGCGCGTCGCGATCGTAGGCACGCTCGTCGATCCACGCTTCCCAGACCTGCGCGGCGACGGGCCGACCGAGCATGTGCAGGATCTCATGTCGCTCATACCCCGAATCCAGCAGGCGCGACGCTGTCTCCCACACCTCCGGCGGCGAGTCGTCCCACAACTGGTTCGCGACGATCCCGTGCATCACCAAGTGCAGCCGCGGGTTGATCGGACCATTCGGTCCTTCCAGCTCACGGACGCCCGCCTTCAAGGCGTCCTCTAGCTCCGGATGCTCGGCACGGATCACCACCGCGCGCAGATCCTCATCGGCAAGGTCGTCAAGCCCGATCTCCAACCGGGCCAGGACAGCGGGGTCAGCCACAAACTCCCGACGCGTCTGGTGATCGTTCAACGGTCCGCTCGGCACGCCGTCAGTATCGCTCCCAAGTCGGTCAAAAGTCGCGAACCCATACGAAGACGCAGAGCTTCCCGATCGCGGACGACGGCTCTTGATGACAAGCTCGCACCGATCCGTACGCTCCCTCCGCGACGAACCCACGTCCCTCGCCGGTGGAACAGATTCCACATCTTGACTGGACCGAAGAGGGCCGCCCGGACGCGGAGCACGCTCCGTCGCTGCGCGGGCAAGCACACCGTCGCGCACTTGGCGCGTCCGTCGCTCCGAGCTAGGAGGGGCGCTGAATGGGCCAGCTCCACCAGTCGTCGGGTGTGCCGCTCGCCAAGCGGGCCCTGAGGGCCATACGCCGCGCTGAGTGGTCACGGTTGAAGCTATCGATGAGCTCGCGCACATCTGGGGCAAGCTTGATTCGATCGCGGGCGCCCTCAGCCAGTCGGTGTAGTTGTAGGTCGGAGTCTGGCGATCGCTCCCAGTACGCAGGGTCCACGCGAAGCACGCTCACCAGCAGGTCGGTGGGGTAGTCATCGTCTTCGACGAGCGACTCCGATCGCAGCCGGTCGAGCGCGCGCCCGACGAGATGATTCAACGCGGCCTGCTGCTCGAGCATGATGCGTAGGTCCTCGTCCGTGAAGTCCCGGAGCGGTTTGGTCCGCAATTCATGCCAGCGCATGATCAGAGGTGTCGCGTCCGCCGGTGGCCGCCCCCATGCAGGAGGATCAACGGCGTCAAGGGTTCGCTTGCTCTCGTCAGCAGGTATCTGCTGCTCAGCGGCATGTCGGCGAAGGTCACGGTCCCGGACGACGTCGTCCTCAGCAAACCGATCGAACAGCCTTCCGTCACGCTCCCCTTCAGTGCGACTCAAGCGCAGATCGCGCCCGGTGCGCTCAAGCACATCGATCGCTGCCAGCGACAACGCTCTGGCGCCGCCCATACTGCCTCCAAGCCTCATCGCATCTTCAGAGAAGGCGTAGTAGTCGGCGAGCGTTCCGATCCGAGCCAGCTCGTCATCTGACAACGACAGCGCACGCTCTGCCAAATCATCCTCGCGGTGCGTGCGGAGCATGCCGGCCAGCACTTCACGACTAACCCTCACGGCCAACCCCTAGCGTCATCTTTTACCGACCATATCTGCCCTACCCGGCATGGTCCACCACAGCGTGTCGGACTGGCCCATAGCACTCGCAAGCTTTGACGACAAGATCCTCGCGCTGTATTCCCGCGGGCTGTCGACGCGGGATATCGAGGCGCACCTCGCCGAGATCTACGGCGTGCACGTCGGCCGGGATCTGATCAGCCGGGTGACCGACGCGGTGATGGACGACGCTCGCGCGTGGCAGCAGCGCCCGCTGGATGACATCTACCCAGTCGTCTTCCTGGACGCGCTGGTGCTGAAGATCCGCGAGGGCGGAAGCGTGCAGCGACGCGCGTGTTACCTGGCGATGGGCGTCGGCCTGGACGGATCGCGCGACGTGCTGGGCATGTGGTTTCAGGAATCGGAGGGCGCGAAGTTCTGGATGCAAGTCCTCTCCGAACTGACGCCATCGCGGCGTCTCAGACATCCTGATCTGCTGCGTGGACGGCCTGAAAGGGTTCCCGGAGGCGATCGAGGCGGTGTTCCCGCAGACGACGGTGCAGACCTGCATCGTGCATCTGATCCGCAACAGCCTGAAATACGTGCCCGCGCGAGCGTCTGCACCGACTGCGCGACGGCTATGCCACGAACTGAGCCGTCCGAGGCGGTAGGAGCCGACGAGTCCCTGCGTGTGGAAGCAGCGACGCCGTCCAACGCACCAGCCCCGGTGCCAGCGGGTCGGGGCGGACGCTCGCATTCATGCGCTCGGCCAGTTGCCTGCGCTCGCATCTCGCGACGAACTGAGGTCTCGGCTAACGCGGGCCGCGTGGAGGCGCCGGCTCGTCTGCCGCACTGGGCGCCAACGCGGCGTGCTGGCGAAATGCGTCACGATGCGGCGGCAACGCTTGAGTGATGTTTTGTCGTATGCGCGGACGGCTGCGGGTAGCCCGGCACGTATGTCTTCATCGGCGATCCAAACGGATGTCAAGCTCAACCATGTGCGCCGCGGCAGTGGGAGTCCGTTGGTGCTCGTGCACGGCCTCGGCGCGGGCTGGCGGTCCTGGGAGCCGGTGATCGACGGTCTGGCGGCGCGCCGGGAGGTGATCGCGGTCGACTTGCCCGGGTTCGGCGAGACGCCGCCGCTGGCGGGGGAGGTCTCGATCGCAACGCTGACCGATTCGGTTGCGGGGTTCATCGAGGATCAGGGTTTGGGCGGGGTCGCGACTGCTGGGCAGTCGATGGGTGGGCGGATCGTGCTCGAGCTCGCCCGGCGTGGCGTGGGCGGGGACACGGTGGCGCTGGATCCTGGCGGGTTTTGGAGTGACCGTGAGGTCGCGATCTTCGGGGCGACGTTGCGGCCCTCGATCGCGCTGGTTCGGGGGCTGCGCGAGGCGCTTCCGGCGCTGTTGAGCAACGCTGTGGCGCGGTCGGTGTTGCTCGCGCAGTTCTCGCCACGTCCGTGGAAGCTCTCTGCGCAGACAGTGTTGCCCGATGTGCGCGGTTTGGCAGATGCCCCGGCGACGGACGCTGCGATGGATGCGCTCACCAAGGGGCCCAAGCAGCGCGGTGCGCCGGCCGGCACGGTGCCTGGCCGGGTCACGATCGGTTGGGGACGGCGCGACCTTGTCACCTTCCCGCGCCAGGCGCGCCGCGCGACGGCGGCGTTTCCCGACGCGACGCTTCACTGGTTTGACCGGTGCGGGCACTTCCCGCAATGGGACGCGCCTGCTGAAGCGATCCGTCTCATCCTGGAGAACACCGGCTCACCGCGGTAGCGCCGCTCCCCAGGCGACACACCACCACGGCACGACACGCCACCACCGCACGACTCGCCGGGGTCGCGGCGGCGGGCCGACCAGCACCGCGGTGAACGCCAACCCGGCCGTCCGTCGCCGCTTCGGAACTTACCGGCTACTGCTACATCGCTTGCGAAGCAGCAGCCGGCCGCCGCACGACCTGGTCGTCTCTTTCGCGTGAAGTGGACACGCTCAGTGGGGGCGCTGCCACGCTCCCGTCAGGTCACGCCGGCGGTCCTCGGTCGGTGACGGGCGACACAGCGAATTCTGCGGTCAGACCCACCGGGTCGACAGCGGCAAAGAGAGTCAGCCCGCCACCGACCGAGAGCCAAACCGACCGGCCGGACATCACCGATCCGAGACGAGCCTCTCACTGAGCGGCGAAGCGATCTCGACGCGATTTTCGCGATGCCCAGCGGCGTCGAGCGGCCAATGCCCGAGAACTGGCATGGCGTGCGGTGAGGGCTCTTTGAGGTTGTCGTCTATTTCCGGATGAGCAGACGACCCATTTTCTGCAACGCGCGCCCGGGTCGGGACATAACCCTGGTGAAGCATGTTCTTCCCCAGCCCGACCCTCACGACGTCCCACGGGCGTGTCCGGAACGCCCCGGCCGCGACGCCGCCGCGGAATTTCGTGGCTGCGTTGCAACGTTTGACGCCGAGCGGACATGGGACCTATGTGAGCGCTGAAGCAGGCCAGGCCCGTGAGCGGCGCTTCGAGGAGATCTTTGAGGCGCATTACCACGCGATCGCGCGGTATCTGCGTACGCGTGGACACGCCGCGGCCGACGCTGACGACCTCATTGCGGGGACCTTCGAGGTTGCCTGGCGCCAACTCGACCAGCTCCCGCCGGGGCGCGAGGTGGTCCCGTGGCTGCTCACGGTGGCCCGGAACCTCTCGCGCAACGCCCGGCGCAAGTCGCAGCGGGAGGCGGTGTTCGTCGAGGGGCTCGCGCCGGTGACGGTCGGCTCGACCGAGATGACGATCGAGGGTCGTGCGGCGAGTGCCGAGGTGATGGCCGCGCTCGCTCAGCTCAAGACGATCGATCGCGACCTCGTCCTCCTCGTCGCCTGGGACGAGCTGTCGGTGGCGGAGGCGGGCCAGGTGCTCGGGCTGCGGCCCGTCACCGCTCGGTCACGGCTGCACCGGGCCCGTCAGCGGATGAGCGCGCTGCTCGCGGGCTCGACCGCATCGGCGTCCGGGGTCGTCCCGGCGTCGCTGGAAACGACGTCGTCGAAGGAGGGAGCCTGATGAGAGCGGACGAGCCGATCGACGACGATCCCGTCATCCGCAAGGTCGCCGCGGCGCGTCCGTGGATCAACGAGGACGACCTTTCCCCGTACGGTCGGCGCGCCCGCGCGATCCGGGAGCGTGTCCTCGCCGGCCCGACGCCGGCTCCGGCGACGCGTCCGCATGAGCGTCGCCGCTGGCCGCGCCGCCGGTGGATCGGAGCGCTCGGTCCGGGCCTCGGACTTGCCGCGACGGTCGCCGTCGTCATCGCGATCGTCGTCATTGCCGGTGGCACCCGCGTGCGCACCGGCGACACGACACCCCCGACGTTGCGCGCGGTTCCCGGCACGCCACCGCCCGCTCCGACCTCGCTGCTACCGGCCCACGGCGGCATGCGGGGACTGCTGTCGAGCCCGTCGGCCTTCGGTTCGGGGTCGCGGCTGAACGCGATCTTCGAGCAGTGCGCGCAGTGCCGTAACCGTCTGCACGGCGGAGGCACGCTGTGGACCTCGCGCAGCACCGACAGCGGGCTCACCTGGCGCACCGCCCGGGTCTCAGCGCCGAAGAACATCGATCTGGGCGCGCTCGTGCAGTCCGGCGACACGGTCTGGACGAGCGGTGACCTCGGGGACACTCCGACGATCTTCGTCTCCCACGACGGCGGGCGCCGCTTCGCGGCGGCCACGACGGCGGCGACGCCCGCGAGCCAATCACAACTCACGATCGACGACGGCACCGTCTGGGCGCTCGGCAACCGCTGCGACGGCCACATCTGCCACGCGGTCGTCCTCTCCGGGCCGGTCGGGGGGGACCGGGTCACTGCGACCGCGTCCCAGCCAGCGCTGCGACCGCACGTGAACGGGGTTCAGGCGATGGTCGAGGCACACGGCTCGACCGTCGTGGTCACCGGCGGCTTTGCGGCCACCGACCTGCAGACGTTTATCTCCCACGACGCCGGACGCTCATGGAGCGAGGTCTCCTACCCGTGCGACAGTCCGGTCGAGGGCGACGTCTACCCGACGAGCGACCAGTCGCTGTGGGCGGTCTGCCTCGCGAACCGGGCCCCGGCGCGGCCGGCCGGCCGCGAGCGCCTCGGCACGCCGCAGGACATCATCCGGCGCTCGAACGACTCCGGACGCCACTGGATGACGACGGCGACGCTCACTCCGCTGCAGCCGACACTCACGCCGGTCAGCGACGAGGACGCGTGGATGATCGGCTTCAGCGGGACGGTGAAGCGCACGACCGACGGCGGACGGACCTGGCACACCGTGCTCCAGGCGGCGGTCCCCCATGAGTCGGGCCCCCAGCTGGTCGTGCAGGACGCGCAGACCGCGGCGATCGTCGTCACCGCGACCGCGGGCAGCCTCGGCGCCCATGACCGGCGGACCGATCTCGTCGCCTATCGCACGACCGACGGCGGCACCCATTGGACGCCGACCGTCATCACGCTGCCCCGCGGCTGAGGCTGAGGACCGCGCCGCCCGTGCGCCATGCCGAACCGACACCGAGCGCAACGTCGCGCCGGGTCGCGACATATCCCGTGTAGGACCACCTGTCTTTCGTCTTCTCGATCCGAGGTACGTGATGCATTCACGACGTCTGCGACTGTCAACGGCCGGCCTGGCCGCCGCGGTCATCTCCTGCGCTGCTCTCATCGGGGCCGGCACCGCGACGGCCGCCCCGACCGTGTCGGTCGTCGCCAAGGGCCTCAACGCTCCCCGGCACCTCACCTTCGGGCCGGGTGGCGATCTCTACGTCGCCGTGGCCGGCGTCGGCGGTCGGGATCGCCGCGGGTGCCTGCTCGGCACCGGGGTCCGCGGCACCGCGACCCGCTTCTGCCCGGGCCAGAGCTCGGCGGTCGATCGCGTCACCCTCTCGGGACACAGCAGCCCGCTGCTCAAGCTGCTGCCCTCGATCCGCGAGACCGACACCGGGCAGGTGACAGGCGCCGAGGCGGTCACCTTCCACTCCGGCCACCCGGTCGTGCTCATGGGCAACGTCCAGTCCGACGCGATCGGCCAGGCCCCGATCAACGGTGGCTCGGCGGGGAGCTTCGGCGGGTTGGCCGAGGGCGAGGTGTACAGGCGCACAGGCCAGATGTTCCTCAACGGCCCAGGGGTCAACCTCAGCGCCTTCGCAGCGGCACATCCCCAGCCGGCAGCGACGCTCGGAGGCCTGCCCGGCGAAACGCTCTATGACTCCGACCCGCAGGACTTCGCTCCCTACCGGGGCGGCTACGCAGTCGTCGACGCCGGCGCCAACGACGTGCTCATCGTCAACTCGAAGTCACACGTGTCGAACGTCGTGCGCCTGCCGACCACCGACGAGCTCGCTCCTGCCGACTCCCTCGGACCGAACTCGCCAGCACAGACGATCGCTGCGCAGGCGGTCCCCTCGTCGGTCACCGTCGGGCCTGACGGCGCCCTGTACGTCGGCGTCCTGCGCGGCCTGCCGAGCCTGCCCGGGTCGGCCGCGGTCTACCGGATCGTCTCCGGCCAGACACCCGTGGCGGTCGTCACCGGCCTCACCCGGGTCAGCGATCTCGCCTTCTCCCCAACTGGCCAGCTGCTCATCCTCGAGAGCAACACCGGCGGCGGCCTCGCCCCGACGAGCACCGGTGGGGCACTGCTCGCCGCCACCCTCAACGGCAACACTCCGGCCACCGCAACCAACCTCCAGGTCCCGGGCCTCATCGACCCGGCCGGCCTCACGGTCGACGCGCACGGGGACGCCTTCATCACCAACCACGCCTCCGGCGCTCACGACGGCCAGATCATCAAAGTCAGCGGCCTGAGCTAGTTCGCGGCGAAGCGCTCACGCGCGCGACCGAAGCCGGGCTAGCTGAATCGCTTCAGATCGCCAGCGCTCGCTCGCGTGGCGCCGACGATGCATGTGCGGACTGCACTTGCGGGCAGCAGAAGCCCATCCGGGCCGGCTGTTCGGTCATGCGAGGCCGGCCGTACCGGGGACATGCAAGCGTCGCAGGGCAGGCGTGCGCATCCGGGCCGTTCCGCTAGCCGACGAGCGAGGCATCATCCTCGGCGACCGAGCGGTGGCGATCCGGGGCCGGCTGGCCTCGCGTGAGCCGCAGAGGACGGAGGCTCAAGATCTTCTCCATCGTGTCGGACCTCTCCGGTGATCTGGGCGGAGCGGCCAGGTGCAGGAGCAGTTGGCCCACGGCCACGACTACGACCCCAACGACAAGACCGCTTGCAGCGGCGCACACGAGAAGCCTGATCATCTTCACCCCTTCGTCCGTTCGGACGGCCATCCCGACGCAGTCCTGCGTCCGGGCGTTTATTGCTCAGCAAACCCTGTATAACCAGGACGGAGCCTCGTCAAACATGATGTTTTCGGTCTCGGTCATATCAGGACCGGCGATCGACCTGCTCGCCCCGTCGTCGCCTCGCCCGGGCGCCGGCGGTGACGCCGCTCACGAGCCCGGCCGCCAGCTCCTGGCCGTCCGCCCGGGGCGCCACCGCCGCCCGCGTGACGGCGACGAAATTTCTGGTCCGCCGACCAACCTCTGCCGACCGATCGCGTTTGAAGAGTCAGACAGCCCGGCGCCGCCGCCACGGGGCAGACGAGCGGATGACGCGGGGAATAAGGGGGCGCAGTGCCTGAGGGGAACGATTCCCCTCAGGCACTGGTGGGCTGACAGCTCGCCTGCGCACTGGGTCCTGGCGAACTTTGAGCGCAGTTTGCGTCGACTTGGGAAAGTTTCGGGGGGCGGGGGTGGCGTTCGACCGCCGTGAGGTGCACACTCCGTTGAGTGGGCGCGACACTCGAAGCACCGGTTCCGTACCTGGCGCCAAGCCCGGCGCGGCTGACCGGGGAACCCGACGACATCCTCGTCGAGCTCGTTCGCACCGGCGACGACCGTGCGTTCGAGACGATCTATGACCGCTACACGCCCGGGCTGCTGTCGTTCTGCACGCACATGCTCCGCAGCCGAGAGGGCGGTGAGGACGCGGTTCAGCAGACGTTCGTGTCCGCGTACCGCGCGATGCGCGGCACCAGCTACGAGATCGCGCTGCGCCCATGGCTGTACGCGATCGCACGCAACCGGTGCCTCTCGGAGCTGCGCGCGTACCGGCCGGCGGAGCCGGCCGATCCGGACCTGGTACTCGCCACGGACGTGACCGACCAGGTCCGGCGGCGTGAGGAGCTGCGTGAGCTGTTCGAGGACATTCGCAGCCTGCCCGACGATCAGCGCGCGGCGCTGGTGCTGTTCGAGCTCGGCGACAATTCCCAGCGGGAGATCGCGGAGATCCTGGGAGTGCAGGCCCCCAAGGTGAAGGCGCTGGTCTTCCAGGCGCGCGAGGGTCTCACCCGGTTCCGGCATGCGCGGAATCGCTCCTGCGTGGAGATGCGGGAGGAGATCGCGAACGTCTCCGGGCGGATCCCATCCCGGAGCACTCTGCGGACGCACATCGAGCGCTGCCCGAGTTGCGCGGCCTACGAGATCGAGACGCGCCGTCAACGTGCCGCGATGGCGCTCATTCTTCCGGTGCCGGCGTTGGCAGGGCTCCGAGCGGCAGTGCTCGGGCTGACCGCCCACCACGGCATCGCCGCCGCAGGCCTCGGCGGGGCCGCCGCCGCGACCACGGCCGGCGCGGGCGGTGCGACCGCCGGGGCGGGCGGTGCGACTGCCGGGGCTGGCGGTGCGAGTGCCGGAGCCGCCGGCGTGACCGCTGGTGGAGCCGCCGCGGCCGGAGGTGCCGCCACCGCCGGAGGTGCCGCCACCGCCGGAGCGGGCACGGCCGGCGCGGCGCTCGCAGGTTCGGGTGCCACCGCAGGCGGCGCGCTCGCCGTCGGCGGGGGCGCGACCGCCGCCGGATCGATCGCGGGCGGAGTGGGCGCCGCCGGCTCGGTCGCCGGGGCGACCGCCGCGGGCGCGGTGAGCACGGGCGCGGCAGCTGCCGGCGGCCTCGCCGCCGCGGGCGCCGCGGGAACCGCCGCGGTTGCGGGCGGCTCGGTCGCGGCGGCGACGGGCCTGACCGTGTTGGGTGGCCTGGGCACGCACGCGGTGGCGACGGCGATCACCGCTGCCGCGATTGCGATCGGGGTCGCAGCGCCACAACATCGGGCCGTTCCGCCGCCGAGCCACCAGCCGATCACGCGGACCGCGTGGACGCACCGACCAGGCACCGTCGCCCACACGCCGGTGACGACAACCGTTCCGCTCACGCAGACGCCGTCGCAGGGTGCGCCCTCGACGGCCACGACCGCCTCTCAGCCGTCGGGTTCCGGGGCCTCCGGTGGTTCCGGATCGGGCGCGAACGCGCCGGCGCAGCCGGGATCGAGCGGCGGTCCGGGCTCCTCGTCCGGGTCGGCGACCGGCGGGTCGACCAGCTCGGGCGGTGACCCGGGAGCCAACGGGCCGGCGGCGCCGGCCGGAACCCCGAGCCCGACGAGCGACCCGTCGTCGGCCACGCCCACCCAGGATCCGGCGTCGACCGACCCGACGACGACGACGACCCAGACCACAACGGATCCGACCACCGACACGACCGACACCACGGACACGACGGACACCACGGACACCACCACGACGACGGACACCACGACCGACACCACGACGGACACCACGTCGACGACCGCCACGAACCCGGGCACGGACACGACCGGGAACACCGGCACGGTGACCACCGGCAACACGGACACCAGCGGCACGACCTCCTGACGTGGGCGCGTGCTCGGCGCGTGTGTGGGTAGGGTCCGGGTCATGAGCCGCATCGTGGTCATCGGCGCGACCGGACACGTCGGGAGCTACCTCGTGCCCCGGCTCGTGCGCGCCGGACACGAGGTGGTGGCACTCAGCCGGGGCGAGCGTGAGCCCTACGTGGCGGCGCCCGAGTGGCGCGCGGTCGAGCGTGTGACCGTCGACCGCGAGGCGGAGGACGCGGCCGGACGGTTCGGTGATCGCATCGCCGCGCTCGACGCGGACGCCGTGATCGACATGCTGTGCTTCACGCGGGCGTCCGCCGAGCAGCTCGTCGAGTCATTGCGGGCGAGCCGTCCGCTGCACCTGCACTGCGGCACGATCTGGGTTCACGGCGCGGCTGCGCGGGTTCCGGTGACCGAGGACGAGCCACGTACCGCGTTCGGCGAATACGGGACCGGCAAGGCGGCGATCGAGACGCTGCTCCACCGCGAGACGATCGCGGGCGGCGTGCCGAGCATCGTCCTGCATCCGGGCCACATCACCGGGCCGTGGCCGTCGATCACGCCGGCCGGCAACCTCGATGGCGAGGTCTGGCGTCGCCTCGCGAGCGGTGAGCCGGTGGCGCTACCCGAGCTCGGGCTGGGGATCCTTCACCACGTCCATGGCGACGACGTCGCCCAGGCCTTCGAGCGGGCGCTCGCCCGCCCGGCGGCGGTCGGGGCGAGCTTCCACGTCGTGGCCGAGCAGGCGATGACCCTCCGCGGGCTGGCAGACGGGGTCGCCGGCTGGTTCGGGCGCGGCGCGAACATCGAGCTCGTCGACTGGCCCGAGTTCGCGCGCCGAGTGGGAAGCGACCACGCAGGCACGACGCGCGAGCACGTCAGTCGGAGCATCGCCGCCAGCATCCAGCGTGCCCGCGAGGTTCTCGGCTACCGCCCGCGTTACAGCGCGCTCGATGCGCTGCGCGATTGCGTGCGTCACCTCGCCGCCACCGGCGAGCTTGACCTCGGCGGCGAGACCGTCTGAGCCGCGGCGTCAGTCTCCTGGTGACTCCGCGGGCGGCCCGTCGTCGTGGGCGCGCTCGCGGACGAGCTCGGCGAGCTCGTGGCCAAAGCCGATCTCAGGCCCGCCGATCAGCTCCCACGAGCGGTAGATGCCGAGCATGAAGCAGACGATCACGAGTATCGCGAGCCAGTCCGCGGCGCCTCGGTTGTGCTCGTTCGCGATCAGCCTGATCCCGTTGACCGCCTGCAACGCGAATGTGACGAGCATCACGATGAGGAACGTGAGCTGGCGGAGGTGACCGGTGCTCGACGTCTGCGTGCGCTGCGCGCGCCGGACCGACAGCACGGAGCCGAGCACGAACAGGATGCCGAGCGAGCCCGCCCACGTGGCGGCAACGCCGAGGCTGTCGTCGGGCACAAGGGCGAAGAGCGAGACCACGAGCGCATTGAGGAAGGCCGTCAGCGCAGACCGGGCGCGCACCCGGTGGACCTGGTCGCCGTCCCGTGCGGTCAGCCGCTCGTGTTCCACCGAGATCGCGACGAACAGCAGGCCGATCAGCGCGCCCGCCACCCCTGCGGCGGCGAAGAAGAGGTCGTGCAGCGAGTCGGGCGCCATCGCGGGCCAGTATGGCCGGGGGGCGCGTCGCACGTCCCCCCGGCAGTGTCGCTCAGCTGATGTTTCTGGACAGCGTCAGGTTGTAGACGGTGGTCCCGCCGATCGTCTGCTTCGTGTAATGGCTCTCGACCCACCGCAGGATCGAGGAGGCCGAACCGCTGCGGCCCGGTCCTCCACCCACGCCGGCGCCGGACCCGACGTAGTAATGGATCTCGCCGGCCTTCACGTCAGCCCGGAACCGGGCCAGGGTGAGGTTGCCGCCCCCGCCGCTGAAACCGCCGATCGCCATGACCGGCTCGCCGCCGGTCGCCAGCTCGTAGGAGGCCGCCGTCTGCGAGCCAGAGGTCGCCGCCACCCAGCGGTAGCGGCCGGCGTCCGACTCGAGCGCGCGGCGCAGCGCTGAGGTCACGGTCGAGGTCCCGCCGCTGGGGCCGCCCGCGATCCCGCCGGCGGCCGAGAACCTGCCGCGACCGCCGGCCGGCAGACCGGTGGAGCCGGACCTGCCGGTAGCACCGCCTCCCGGGAATCCGCTCGAGCTCGGGCGCGAGGCGCTCGCCGGCCCGGCCGTCGGGACCGACCCGGTATGGGCGGTGCGCACGGTGTCAAGCGTGTAGGCGAGCGGACCGGCGAGGCAGGCGACGACCGCGAGCACGGCGCCCGTCGAGGCGACCCGCCGGGTCGAGGCGGCGCCCAGCGCCGAGATCCGCGGCAGCGCGGTGACGGCGAGCAAGCCGAGCGCGGCCACCGCGGCCACGAGCACCAGAGTGGCCAGCCATGGCTGCCAGGAGGAGGTGCGCTCGAGCAGGACCTCCGCCCACGCGGCGGTCACGGCGACCGTCACCCCAACCGTGGCCTGTGTCCATCCCGACGTGCGGTGCTGCCATGCCTGCCGGGCGCCGATCCCCACCAGCGCGCCGATCGCCGGGGCGAGCGCGACCGTGTAGTAGGTGTGGATGATCCCGCTGCTCTCGCTGAAGACCAGCGCCGTGACCACCAGCCAGGTTCCCCACAGAAGCAGCGCGGCACGGGTACGGTCCGTGCGCGGCGCGGCGCGCCGTGCGAGCAGTCCCGCGACGAGCGCTATCAGCGCGGCCGGCAGCAACCACGACGCCTGACCGCCCATCAGCGAGTTGAACAGCCGCAGCGGCCCGGTCGCGCCGCTGAAGCTCGACCCGATTCCGCCGGTGATCCCGTGTCCACCGCCGGCGGCGCCACCGCCGTCGCCGCTGCCACCGAACACCCGACCGAGGCCGTTGTAGCCGAAGATCAGGTCGAAGATGTTGTTCGACGAGGAGCCGTCGATCATCGGCCGGTCGGCGACCGGCCACAGCGCGACTGTCAGGAGCCACCAGCCGCACGCCAGGACAACCGCGACGCCCCCTGCGACCGTCTGCCAGAGCCGGCGGCGCAGCGGCACCGGCGCCGCCACCACGTACACGAGGGCGAACCCGGGCAGCACGATGAACGCCTGCAGCATCTTGGCCAGGAAGGCGAACCCGAGCAACGCCCCCGCAGCGACGATCCATCGAGTCGCGCCGCGCTCGAGCGCGCGGGTGAGGCTGTAGGCGCTTGCCACGAGCAGCAGCACGAGCAGCGCATCGGGGTTGTTGAAGCGGAACATGAGCGCCGCAACCGGCGTGAGCGCGAACACCGCGCCCGCTGCGATCCCGGTCCACTCGCCGAACCAGCGGCGCACCGCGGCGGCGAGCAGCGCGACCGCGGCCACACCCTCGAGCGCCTCGGGCACGAGCATCGACCAGCTCGAGAACCCGAAGATGCGCCCGGAGAGCTCCATCACCCACAGTGACGCCGGCGGCTTGTCGACCGTGATGAAGCTGGCCTTGTCCAGGGAGCCGAAGAGGAACGCCTTCCAGCTCTCGGTGCCGGCCTGGACGGCGGCCGCGTAGAAACTGTTCGCGTCGCCGGAGGCGCCAAGGTTCCAGATGTAGGCGAGAGCGGTGAGTGCGAGGAGCGCGCCGAGCGCGATCCGGGGAGCGCCGGGCGCTCGGTGCCGGCGGCGGACCGTCGTCTCGGAAGGGGGGGAGACGGAGAGGGCCGGCCCCTCGGCCGCGGTCGAGCGGAGGTGGAGGATCGAGAGCGTCATGCGGCCAGAGTCGACGCGCCGCCTAAGACGAGTGTCGGGATCCGGGCCTTTCTTCGCAGACCCTCACCGTGTGCTGCGCGGATTCTTCAGCCCGGGCGCCCGGCCACCCAGCGCTCGATCAGGTAGCGCGCGATCGACACCTCGCCGGGCAGCGCGAATCCCGCGTCCTCGCCGGCCACGGCCGCGCGCACGAGGTCCCTGGGGATCCAGTGGACCTCGTCGAGCTCGCCGTCGGTTGCGCGTGCCTCGCCTCCGTCGGAGATCGCGTGAAACCCGAGCATCAGAGAGGCCGGGAACGGCCACGGCTGCGAGGTGACGTAGACCGGGTCGCGGCATACGATTCCGGATTCCTCCTGGACCTCGCGGACAACGGACTCCTCGGCGGCCTCGCCTGGGGAGACGAAACCGGCCAGAACCGACAGCCGCCCCTCCGGCCAGCCCGTGCGGCGGCCGAGCAGCAGCCGGTCGTCGTGCTCGACGGTCATGATCACGACGGGGTCGGTGCGCGGGAAATGGTGGGCGCCGCAGTGCGGACAGAGCCGTTCGAACCCGCCCTCGACCACCCCCGTCTCGTGCCCGCAGTTGGCGCAGAACCGGTGGCGCCGGTGCCAGGCGAGCAGCGCGGTGGCGTAGGCCGCCAGGCCGGCCTCCGCGTGGGGGAGGGTGACACCGGCCTCGCGCAATGAGATCAGATGCGGGCCGCCGTCCTCGCCGTCGCGGTCCCAGCTGCCGTCGTCGGCGGGCCGGTCGCGTGCCGCCTCCTGCTCGAGATCGATCGCGAACAGGGGCACGTCGCCGTCGACGCCGAGCAGAACCGGCACCGCGAGCTGGTCGTCGGTCGGCTCCAGGCGGGTCAGGGCGAGCGCCGGACCGCTGCCGGAGACGAGCACCTGGTCGCGGCCCGCGCCGATCCCCCGGCGGGCCGGCGACGCGGCCATCGCGGCGATCCATCCGGGGTCCTTGCGCTGGACGCTCGCGCGGTTGAGCGCGGCGCCGGTGAACGGCCGCTGCGCTGCGGACCCATCCATCGGACCGCTCAGTGGTCCTGCGCCTGCTGCTCTTCGACGGTCAGCTCGGCGGTCGGCCGGGCCTCCAGGCGCGCGTCGGGGATCGGCGTCCCGCTCTGCACGGACAGCCCGTAGGTGCCATCGCGCAGTCGCTCCTCGGCACGCTGTACCGCGGCCAGCTGCGATTCGAGATCGCGGCGGCGGCCCTCGTCGAGCTCGTCCTGGTAGAGCCCCTCGCTGCCCTGCTCACCGGGTGTGATCTCCGTGTCCCCTTCAGCCGGGGCGCCGGAGTGCAGTTGCAGGGCGGACTCCAGGCGCTCGCGCTCCTGGGCCAGCAGTTCACGTGCTCGTTCGGGTTCCACCTCGGCTGAGCCTACACCGGGCGGGCGCCGGGCTACGGCGCGATGGTCGACTCGGCTGCCTGGACGCGGTTGCCGCCGAGCGCCTTGGCGACCGCCTGCGCCCGATCTGCCTGCCGCAGCAGGTCGTCGGGCGCGAGCGCATCCATGGGGAGTGCGGCGACCCCGAGGCTCGCGGTGAGCCGTCCCTCGGATCCCGGAGGGATCTGCTCGAGCTCGCGGCGCAGCTTCTCTGCGAGCTCCAGACCGCCCTCGCGATCGGTGTCGGGCGCGAGGATGAGGAACGTGTGGGTGTCAAAGCGCGCGATGTAGTCGCTGGCACGCGCCATCGCGGTGAGGTGGCGACTGACGAGCGAGAGAGCCCGCTCGCGGTCGGCCTTGAGCCTCGGTGGTTGGTCGATGGAGAGCAGTACCGCAGTCACCGGGCTGATCGTGCGGCCGGCCTGGGCGCACAGGCGTCGCAACGTCTGCTCGGCCGCCGGCCGGTTGGGCAGTGCAGTGAGCGGGTCGGAGCCGGCGCGCCGTTCGATCGCCGTCTGGCTGTGGTGCATCGCAAGCACGGGCGCGGCGCGCTGAGCGGCCTCGCGAATCCGATTGCGCACCGAGGTCTCGATCCGCGTGTCGGCGACGAGCAGCGCACTCGCCTGCCGTCCCGCGGCTCGCAGCGGCTGGCAGGTGAGTTCGGTGGAGAGCCGGCCGCAGAGCGCGCAGGCGCTGACCTCCTCGGTGCTCGAGGCGGCGGCGCCGGCCGCGGTCCCGACCTCGCGCGGCTGCCCGAGCTCCATTGCGCGGCAGGTTTCAGCCGCGAACCGGGCGCTTGAAAGGCTGAGCAGCGGTGTGTCGACGATCCGCTCGCCGAAGGTGAGCTCGAGGCCCTGGGTCGGATCGCCGCGCGTGAGCAGAACGGCGCCCGCATCGGGGGCGAGGCGCTGCACGTAGCGCAGCAGCAGGCGGCGTGACTGTGCCTCTGAGGTCGAACGCGCGAGCATCTGGGTGAGATCGTCGAGCTCTTCGGCCTCGCGCTCGGCTCGCCGGCGCCCATGGTGCACGACGGCCAGGCCGCCGACGGCGTAGCCGAGTGCGATCACGCCGACGATGAGCCCGGCTGGAAGCGCCCCGAAGCCGAGATGACTCGCGGCGAACGCCGCGGCCGCACACGCGACCGCCGCGAGCAGGGCGAACGCGGCGAGCGCAGGGGCGGGCAGGCGGGCCATCAATGCATAGATCGGCAGCCGCGCTCATCCCTTGAGTCAGAACCTGTGAGCCCGCCATCCTCGCGGAGGGGTACCGTTCCGCTTCGTGTCAGGAGCGACACGCACATGGCGGTGAGGACGGATGATCTTGAGCTCGATCTGATCGACTCGGTGCTCGAGGCGGTCACCGCGCGCCTCGGGCACGAACCGTCGTGGCCGTGTGCCGAGTTCGTGCGCCAGTTCTTCCACTGGGTGCCGCCCCAGGATCTGCGCGAGCGCGACGTCGACATCCTCGCCGCGACCGTCCTCGGCGAATGGGAGATGGCGGCGCGCCGGATGCCCGGGGAGGCCAAGGTCCGGGTGTTCAACCCGGAGGCATGGGGCTCAGCGCACACGGTCGTGGAGGTCGTCTGCGACGACATGCCGTTCCTCGTCGACTCGGTGACGATGGAGCTCGGCCGCCAGGGCCATGCGATCGAGCTGCTCATCCACCCGGTGATGCGGGTGGTGCGCAGCCCTGAGGGGATCCTCGCCGACGTCGTCGCGCCGGAGGCGACCGACCCGGAGGCGATCGCCGAGTCGATCATCCACGTTGAGCTGGCCCGCCAGCCGGACCCTGCGCGGCTCTCCGGCCTGCGTGACGGCTTTGTGCGGGTGCTGGCAGACGTCCGGGCCGCGGTGGAGGACTGGCGGCCGATGCGCGAGCGCACCGCCGCGTTGGCGGCCGAGCTCGAGGACCAGCCGCCACCGTGTGACAGCCACCTGCTGGCCGAGTGCAGGGAGTTTCTCGAGTGGCTGGGCGACGGGCACTTCACGTTCCTGGGCTACCGCGAATACGAGCTCGGCGACGGTACGTTGACCGCGATCCCGGGGACCGGGCTCGGGATCCTTCGCGAGGAGGGTGCCGAGCGGGTCAAGAGCTTGTCCGAGCGGGCGCGCGCGGAGGCGCACCGCGCCAACCCGCTCGTGCTCAGCAAGGCCAACGCGCGCTCGACCGTCCATCGCCCCGCCTACCTGGACTACATCGGCGTCAAGCGCTTCGCGGAGGACGGCTCGGTCCTCGGCGAGCGGCGCTTCCTCGGGCTCTACACCTCCAGCGCCTATCACGCGCCGCCGACCGAGGTGCCGATGCTCCGCGACAAGGTCGAGCGGATCATGCACGCGGCCGCGTTCCCGCCCGACAGCCACGACGCCAAGGGCCTGATCGACATCCTCGAGTCGCTGCCGCGCGACCTGCTGATCCAGATCAGCACCGACGACCTGTTCGAGGTGTCGATGGGCGTGCTCGGCCTCGGCGAGCGACCCCGGGTCCGGCTCTTCGTCTCCCGTGACCGGCTCGACCGCTTCGTGGCGGCAACGCTGTGCATGCCGCGCGAGCGATTCAACACCGAGAACGGCCGGCGGGCGAGCGCGATCCTCTCCGAGGCGTTCGGTGGTGATCACGTCGACTGGCGCCTGCACCTCTCGGAGTCGGTCGTGGTGCGGGTCGACTACACCGTCCACTGCGGCGCTGGGATCCGCGATGCCGACGTCGCCGAGGTGGAGTCGCAGATCGCCCAGGCGACGCGGGACTGGGGTGACGACCTGCGCGCGGCGCTCACCCAGCGCCACGGCGAGGAGCGGGGCCTCGCGCTGAACGAGGTCTACGCCGGGGCGTTCCCGCGCTCCTACCGCGCGCTCGTCGACGCGACCACCGCGGTCGATGACATCGCGCGCATCGACCGCCTGCGCTCAGGCGGGCGCGCGATCCTCGCGGTGCACCGCCGCCCGGGCGATCCGGAGCGGATGGTGCGCGCCAAGTTGTTCAGCGCGAGTCAGGTGACGCTCTCGGAGGTCGTCCCGACGTTCGAGCACATGGGCGCGCGCGTCGTCGACGAGCGTCCGTACGAGATCCGTCCCGGGGGCGCTGAGCCGATCTGGGTGTATGACGTCGGGCTGAGCTGCGATCCGGCTGACCTCGACCGCGCCGGCGAGGAGTTCGCATCGACGTTCCTCGGCGTCTGGACGGGTCGGTTGGAGGATGACCGGCTCAACGGTCTGGTGATGCGCGTCGGACTCAGCGGCAGGCAGATCACCGTGCTGCGGGCGATCCTGCGCTACCTGCGTCAGGCGATGATCCCGTTCTCGGACGCCTACATGATCTCGACGCTGTTGAACAATCCGTCGATCGCCTCCAGGCTGGTTGCGCTGTTCGAGGCGCGCTTCGACCCAGACGCCGATGAACATCGGCGCGAGGCAACCGTCGAAGGCATACGTGAGGAGGTGGTCGAGGCGATCGACTCGGTCGCGAGCCTCGACGCGGACCGGATCCTGCGATCGGTGATGGCGGTGATCGACGCGATGCTGCGCACCAACCACTGGCGCGTCATCGACGGCGAACCCCACCCCGCCTATCTGTCGTTCAAGCTCGACCCGATGAAGCTCGAGATGCTGCCGCGCCCTCGGCCCCGCTTCGAGATCTTCGTCTACTCCCCGCGCGTCGAGGGGATCCACCTGCGCGGCGGGCGAGTCGCACGCGGCGGGCTGCGCTGGTCGGATCGCCGGGAGGATTTCCGGACCGAGGTGCTCGGGCTGATGAAAGCCCAGATGGTGAAGAACGCGCTGATCGTGCCAGTCGGCTCCAAAGGTGGATTCGTGGTCAAGCACTCACCCCCGATCACCGATCGCGAGGCGTATCTGCAGGAGGGGATCGACTGCTACCGCACGTTCCTGCACGGGCTGTTGGACCTCACCGACAACTACGCCGACGACGGCGTCGTGGCTCCGGAGCGGGTCGTGCGCTACGACGGCGACGATCCCTACCTGGTGGTCGCCGCCGACAAGGGGACCGCGCGATTCTCCGACATCGCCAACTCGGTCTCGGAGGAGTACGGGTTCTGGCTCGGCGACGCGTTCGCCTCCGGCGGCTCGCATGGCTACGACCACAAGGCGATGGGGATCACCGCGCGGGGGACCTGGGAATCGGTCAAGCGCCACTTCCGCGAGCTCGGCGTCGACGTCGCCAGCCAGGACTTCACAGTCGTGGGCATCGGCGACATGGCTGGCGACGTATTCGGCAACGGGATGCTGCGATCGCGCCACATCCGGCTGATCGCCGCTTTCAACCACGCCCACATCTTCCTCGACCCCGATCCCGACCCCGACGCCGGCTACGTCGAACGGAGGCGGCTGTTCGACCTTCCCCGCTCGGCGTGGAGCGACTACGACCCGGAGGCGATCAGCGAGGGCGGCGGAGTCCACTCCCGTACCGCCAAGTCCATCGAGATCACCTCCCAGGTCCAGGCCGCCCTCGGGATCGAGGCCACGCGGCTCTCACCGAACGAGCTCATCTCCGCGATTCTGCGCGCGCCCGTCGACCTGCTCTACAACGGCGGCGTCGGCACCTACGTCAAGGCTGCCGGTGAGAGCCAGGCGGAGGTGGGGGATCGCGCCAACGACGCGCTCCGGGTCGGGGGCGCGCAGCTGCGCTGCCGAGTGGTGGCTGAGGGCGGCAACCTGGGACTGACTCAGCGCGGTCGCATCGAGTACGCGCTGCGGGGCGGCCCAGATGGAAGCGGCGGACGGATCAACACCGACGCGATCGACAACGTCGCGGGCGTCAACTGCTCCGATCACGAGGTCAACATCAAGATCCTGCTCGGGGACCTGATCAGCGACGGCGAGCTCGCGGAGGACCAGCGCGACCCGGTCCTCGAGACGATGACCGATGCGGTCGCCGAAGAGGTGCTGTACGGCAGCTACACCCAGACCCAGGCGCTGTCGCTGGCGGTCCGCCAGTCGGTCACGATGCGCGACGTCCACGCGCGACTGCTGCGTTGGCTGGAGAGCCACGCGGGCCTTGACCGCGAGATCGAGGTGCTCCCCACCGAGGAGGCGCTCGCCGACCGGCGCGCCGAACGCCGAGGCCTCATCTCACCCGAGCTGGCGGTCGTCATGGCCTACGTGAAGATCGCGCTCTACGAGGAGCTGCTCGAATCCGATTTCCCCGACGACCCGTACCTGCTCGGCGACCTCGAGCGCTACTTTCCCGCCCCGCTCGGCACCGGCTCGGCATCGGCGGACCGCGCCCCGGCCGGGACGGAGGGTGCGGAGCGTTACATGCGCGAGATCCGCGAGCACCGCCTGCGCCGGGAGCTCGTGGCCACGATCGTCGCCAACCAGCTCGTCGACCGCGGCGGGACGACGTTCGCGTTCCGGCTCGGGGAGGAGATCGGAGCGAGCGCGCCGCAGCTCGCCCGCGCGTTCGCAGTCGCGCGCGAGGTGTTCGAGATGCGCGACTTCTGGGATGCGATCGAGGACCTCGACAACCGGATCGAGGCCGGCACCCAGATGTCGATGCTGCTCGACGGTCGCCGGCTCGTCGAGCGCGCCACGCGCTGGCTGTGCCGGGCGCGGGCACGGACCGAGATCGACGTCACCCAGACCGCGCACCACTTCGAGTCGGGCGTGCGCGAGCTCTACGACGCGGTTCCGGAGATGCTCACCACATCCGACCACGAGGCATACGACTCGCGGCTGGACGAGCTGACCGAGGCGGGCGTGCCCACCGAGCTGGCCCGACGCGTGGCGGCGATGCCGGCGTTGCTGTCGGTGTTCGACATCGTCGAGGACGCTGCGGCCTGCGATACCGACCAGTACACCGCGTCGTGCGTCTACTTCGGAATCGGCGAGCGGCTGAGCCTCGACTGGCTGCGTGACCGGGTGCTCGAACTCCCGCGCTCGGACCGCTGGCAGGCACTCGCGCGCTCGGCGCTGCGCGACGACCTCTACGAGCTGCATCGGATGCTCACGCGCGAGATCCTCCAGGGGGCGGGCGACCGTGATGGCCTTGCCGCGACCGAGGCCTGGCTGGAGCAGAACGCCGAGTCGGTCGCGCGGGCCCGCAGCGTGCTCGCCGACGTCCGCGCGTCCGAGCACTACGACACGACGACACTGCCCGTCGTCGTGCGTGAGCTGAAGAACCTCGCCTCCGAGGCGGCGCCGCTCTCCTAGCGCCGCCCGGCCCGGCGGGACGGCTCCGTCGACGGGCGAGACGTTCTAAGCTCGCTTGCTCATGACCACCGTCACCACGACAGTCACCGAGCTGCCCGAGTCCCGTGTCCGCGTCCAGGCCGAAGTGCCGGCCGATGAGGTCGAGCGCCAGCTGCAGCAGGCCGCGCGCAAGCTCGGCTCACAGCTGCGGATCCCAGGTTTCCGCAAGGGCAAGGTCCCCCCGCCGGTCGTCATCCGCCGGCTCGGCCGTGACTACGTGCTCGACGAGGCGCTGCGCACCGCGCTTGGCACCTGGTACGTCGACGCGATCGACGAATCCGGGATCGTGCCCATCGGTGAGCCCGATCTCGACGTCGGCGATATGCCCGCCCAGGGCGAGCCGCTGCAGTTCTCGATCGAGATCGGTGTGCGCCCGGAGGCCCAGCTCGGGGAGTACAAGGGCCTGGAGGTCGGGCGCCGCGAGCCCGAGGTGGAGGACGCGAAGATCGACGAGACGATCGAGGCGCTGCGCGATCGCATGGCGACGCTTGACACCGTCGAGCGCCCGGCGCAGAAGGGCGACCACATCGTCGCCGACTACGTCGGCAAGCTCGACGGCGAGCCCTTCGAGGGCGGCTCGGCCCGCGACCAGTTGATCGAGCTCGGCTCCGGATCGTTGATCCCGGGCTTCGAGGAGCAGCTCGAGGGCATCTCCGCGGGCGAGGAGCGGACGATCACCGTCACCTTCCCGGAGCAGTACGCCGAGGAGCTCGCCGGGCGCGAGGCGACATTCGACGTCACCGCCCACGAGGTCAAGGCCAAGAACCTTCCCGAGCTCGACGACGACTTCGCGTCCGAGGCCTCCGAGTTCGACACGCTCGCCGAGCTGCGTGAGGACGTCGTGGCCAAGATGCGGGAGGCTGAGCAGAGCACGATCGAGCGGGAGTTCGAGGAGGCGGTGCTGCAGGCCGCAGCCGACAACGCCACCGTCGAGGTGCCCGACGCGCTCGTGCATGCGCGCGCCCACGAGATGGTGGAGCAGTCCTTCACCGCACTTGCACGGCAGGGCATCTCGCGCGAGATGTACCTGCAGATCGCGGGTAAGAGTGAGCACGAGCTCGCCGAGGAGGCCGAGCCCGAGGCCGCTCAGGCGCTGCGGCGCGAGGCGGTCCTCGCCGCGATCGTCGAGGCGGAGAAGGTCGATCCGACCGACGAGGACCTGATCGAGGCGCTGCGCCCGGCCGCCGAGCGCGACGGCTCCGATCCGGTGGAAGTCGTGGAGACGCTGCGCCGGAACAACCGCCTTGACCAGCTGCGTGACGACGTCGCGGCGCGACAGGCGCTCGAGCGCCTGGTGGAGTCGGCGACGCCGATCAGTGTCTCCGCCGCGGAGGCGCGCGAGGCCCTGTGGACGCCTGAGAAGGGCGACCCGGACGAGTCCGGATCGGCGGCCTCGAGCGGCGCCGAAGGCTCAGCAGCGGGCTCGGGCAAGCTCTGGACGCCCGGCAGCTGAGCGCGTCGGCGTCCAGCTGACCACCGCGCCGAAGTGGCGCGTTTGCAGGGCTTTCTCTCAGCCTCGGAGCGAGCTGGGCGCCCAGTTCCGACACCCACCGAGAAGGGGGTGGCGGGCGAGGGGCTCATTGCTACAGTCGGCAGGATTCCGGCGCAGGACGCGAAAGAAGCGAGCACATGAGTCCACTGGTACCGATGGTTGTCGAGCAGACCTCTCGCGGGGAGCGCGCTTTCGACATCTACAGCCGTCTGCTCAACGAGCGGATCATCTTCCTTGGGACCCCCGTCGACGACCAGATTGCGAACCTGATCGTTGCCCAGCTCCTGCACCTGGAGTCCGAGGATCCCGACAAGGACATCTCGATCTACATCAACTCGCCGGGTGGCTCGGTGTACGCGGGTCTTGCGATCTACGACACGATGAACTTCATCAAGCCTGACGTGTCGACGATCTGCGTCGGCATCGCGATGTCGATGGGGGCGCTGCTGCTCGCAGGCGGCGCGCCGGGGAAGCGCATGGCGCTGCCGAACGCGAAGATCCTCATCCATCAGGTGAGTTCGAGCTTCCAGGGGCAGGCGACCGACATCGAGATCCACGCCCGCGAGGTCATCGAACTGCGGCGCCGGCTGGACGAGATCATCGCCGAGCACACCGGCAAGGACCTCGAGACCATCAAGAAGGACACGGAACGCGACTACTTCATGAGCTCTGAGGAGGCCAAGGCGTACGGCGTCATCGACCGGGTGATCACCGAGCACTGAGGCTTTCGGGTCTGCTGCCGATCAACCGGGGTCAGACGTACGTAGAGCGAACACACCATGGCACGACCGACAGACTCCAACGAGCAACTCCTCTGCAGCTTCTGCGGCAAGTCCCAGCGGCAGGTCAAGAAGCTGATCGCCGGCCCAGGGGTCTACATCTGCGACGAGTGCATCGATCTCTGCAACGAGATCATCGACGAGGAGCTCACCACTCCGCCGTCGTTCGACATCGAGAATCTCCCGAAGCCCCGGGAGATCTACGACGTCCTCGGTGAGTACGTGGTCGGGCAGGAGCAGGCGAAGCGCTCGTTGAGCGTCGCCGTCTACAACCACTACAAGCGCGTGCAGATGATGCAGTCCGATGAACACGACATCGAACTGCAGAAGTCGAACATTCTGCTGCTGGGGCCGACCGGCTGTGGCAAGACGCTGCTGGCCCAGACGCTCGCCCGGATCCTGAATGTTCCGTTCGCCATCGCCGACGCGACCGCGTTGACGGAGGCCGGCTACGTCGGCGAGGACGTCGAGAACATCCTGCTCAAGCTGATCCAGGCGGCCGACTACGACGTCAAGAAGGCCGAGACCGGGATCATCTACATCGACGAGGTCGACAAGATCGCCCGCAAGGCGGACAACCCGTCGATCACCCGCGATGTATCCGGCGAGGGCGTTCAGCAGGCGCTGCTGAAGATCCTCGAGGGGACGACCGCCTCGGTGCCGCCCCAGGGTGGGCGCAAGCATCCCCACCAGGAGTTCCTGTCGATCGACACGACGAACATCCTGTTCATCTGCGGTGGCGCGTTCGCCAACCTCGATCAGGTGATCGAGCGGCGGATCGGCCATCAGGGCGTCGGCTTCGGTGCCGAGATCCAGTCCAAGGCCCAGCGCGACACCGGCGAGGTGTTCGAGCGCTGCCTGCCCGAGGACCTCATTCAGTACGGCCTGATCCCCGAGTTCATCGGCCGCCTGCCGGTGATGTCGGCGATCCACCAGCTCGGTCGCGAGGAGCTCATGCAGATCCTCACCGAGCCCCGCAACGCGCTTATCAAGCAGTTCCAGCGGTTCTTCCAGTTCGACGGGATCGAGCTCGTGTTCGCCGACGAGGCGCTGAGCTCGGTGGCCGACAAGGCCCTGGAACGCGAGACCGGCGCCCGCGGTCTGCGCTCGATCATCGAGGAGACCCTGCTCGAGGTCCAGTTCGAGCTCCCGTCCCGGCGTGACGTCCAGAAGTGCGTCGTCACCCGCGAAGTGATCGAGAAGGGCGTCTCGCCGACGCTCGTCACCGCCGCGGCGGAAGACGACTCGGGCGACGCCGAAGCCGCCGCCTGAACCGGCACACACTTGTGACGTTTGGCGCGCTTCGGCGTGTCAGCCTCGACGTGTGCCCGCCGACGACCCCATCTCGCCCCCCTCCGCCGACGCTGCGGGGAAGGTTGTCGGTGCTGACGACCGAAAAAGCTCCCCGCCTCGGTCCAACGGCCCCCCTCCACCCGATGCGGGGAAGGTTGTCGGTGCTGACGACCGAAAAAGCTCCCCGCCTCGGTCCAACGGCCCCCCTCCACCCGATGCGGGGAAGGTTGTCGGTGCTGACGACCGAAAAGGTTCCCCGCCCTGGGGCCAGGCGGCGATAGTCGGGCGTCGGCAGGACGGGGTCTTCGGAGTCCAGCAGCTGTACGACCTCGGGTTCAGCGAGACGCAGCTGCGCCGCTGCGTGCGACAGGGGCGGTTCATCCGCCGCCACCGTGGCGTGTACCTCGACGCGCTCGTGAAACCCACGCAGCGTTCCCATCTGCTGGCCGCGCTGCTCGCGCTCGGCGAGACCGCGTTCCTGAGCCGCCGGACCGCGCTCGCGCTCTACGGGGTGCGGCTCGTCAACCTGAAGCAGATCGAGGTGACCGTCCTCGCCGACCACACACCTCGCCACGACGGCCTCGTCGTCCACCGCACACGGATCACCCCCGACGAGCATGAGATCCGAGAGCTGAACGGGCTCCGCGTCGCCTCGCCCTCGGTCGCGCTCGTCGAGGCCGCCGCCCGCGAGACCGACCGGGAGCTCGACCGGCTTGTCGCCGAGCTCGCGCGCCGCCGGTTGCTCGACCTCGATCAGATCGACGCGGCGATCGCGCGGCGCGCCGGCCTGCGGGGCCTCAGGCGACTGCGCGCGGCGCTGACCCGCTACCGCCCGCCCACCGGCGACCCGGCCGAGAACGCGTCGGCGCTCGAGCGCGAGTTCGCGGCCTGGCTGACGGAACATCCTGAGATCCCACCGCCGCAGCGCAACGCCCGCCTCGGTCCGTGGGAGCTCGACTTCTACTGGCCGGCTCAGCAACTCGTCGTCGAGACCGACGGCGAGCAGTACCACCGCACGCCGCAGGAACTGGAGCGGGACCGGGTGAAGGACGCGTGGCTCCAGCGCCACGAGCACCGCATCATCCGGGTCACCGAGTTCCGCTTCAGCCACGATCGCCCCGGAATCCTGGGCGACCTGGAGGCGATGGTGCAGACGGCGTGACTCCTACACTCACCCCGGCCATGTCCGACCTTGAGGACCGCACCCGTTACGAGCCCGCTGAGGTCGAGCCGCGGATCGCCCACCGCTGGCTGCAGTCCGGGCTGTTCAGCCCGGAGCCCGAGGGCACGGCGGCCGAGAACTACTCGATCGCGATCCCTCCGCCGAACATCACGGGGGTCCTGCACCTCGGCCATGCGCTCAACGGCTCGATCCAGGATCTGCTCATCCGCCACGCGCGCGCCCGCGGCCGCCGCGCCAAGTGGATCCTCGGCACCGACCACGCCGGGATCGCCACGCAGACGCAGGTCGAAAGGCTGCTGATCAGCCAGGGCTCGAGCCGCAAGGCGCTCGGCCGTGAGCGGTTCGTGGAACGGACCTGGGAGTGGCGGGCGGAGTACGGCGGGACGATGATCTCCCAGCTCAAGCGGCTCGGCGCCTCGCTCGACTACGCCCACGAGCGGTTCACGCTCGACGAGGCCTACGCCAAAGCCGTCCTCAAGGTGTTCGTCGCGCTCTACGAGAAGGGCTACATCTACCGCGATCGCTACATGGTCAACTGGGACCCCGGCACCGGCAGCGCGATCTCCGATCTGGAGGTCGAGCAGCAGAAGGTCACCGACACGCTCTACTACGTCGACTACCCGCTGGCCGGCGGGTCGGGTGCGATCACCGTGGCAACCGTCCGGCCGGAGACGATGCTCGCCGATTCCGCGATCGCCGTTCATCCCGAGGACGAGCGCTACCGCAGGCTGATCGGCGAGACCGCGATCCTGCCGCTCGTCGGGCGCAAGCTGAAGATCATCGCCGACGAGTACGTCAAGCCGGAGTTCGGTACCGGCGCGTTGAAGATCACGCCGGCTCACGACCCCAACGACTTCGAGATCGGCCGCCGCCACAGCCTCGCGCAGCCCTCGGTGATCGGCGAGAACGGCCGCATCACCGAGGAGGCGCCCGAGGAGTTCCGCGGGCTCACCGTCGCCGACGCGCAGACGCTGATCGTGCAGCGGCTGACCGAGCAGGGGCTGATCGCCCGCCAGCAGCCCTACGAGCACGACGTCCCGTTCTCGCAGCGAAGCGGCGAGCGGATCGAGCCGCTCATCTCGTTGCAGTGGTTCATGCGCATGGACGAGCTCGCGGCGCCCGCGGTCGCGGTGGTCAAGGACGGCACCGTGCGCTTCCACCCCGACAGCTCGAGGAAGATCTACCTCGACTGGATGGAGAACATCCGTCCCTGGTGCATCAGCCGCCAGCTGTGGTGGGGCCACCAGCTCCCCGTGTGGTACCGCGACCTGGAGACCTACGTGGGGATCGACCCGCCCCGGGGCGCGGGCTGGACGCGCGACCCGGACGTGCTCGACACGTGGTTCTCAAGCGCGCTGTGGCCGTTCGCGACGCTCGGCTGGCCCGACGAGACCCCCGAGCTCTCCGCCTTCTACCCGACGGACGTGCTCTCGACCGCGCGAGAGATCATCAACCTCTGGGTCGCACGCATGATCATGATGGGAATCGAGTTCACCGGCGAGGTCCCGTTCACCGATGTCAACGTGCACTCCGTGATCCAGGCCCCGGATGGCCGCCGGATGTCGAAGTCGCTCGGGACCGGGGTGGACCCGATCGACCTGATCGAAGGCGGCCCCCGGCCGCCGGTGTTCGCCCAGTCCGACCCCGGCGGCCAGAGCGCCGACGCGGGCGAGTTCCCGGCGTATGGAGCGGACGCGCTGCGCTGGGGTCTGGTCGCGATGTCGAGCGGGCAGGACGTGCGCTTCTCCGAGGACAAGGTCGCCCAGGGCCAGCAGCTCGCCAACAAGCTCTGGAACGCGTCCCGGCTCATCCTCATGTCGATCCCGGGCGATCAGCGCGCCGCCATCGATCCGGTGCGCACCGAGGACCGCTGGATCCTCAGCCGCCTGCAGCGCATGCGCGCCACGATGGATGCGCGCATCGCCGAGTTCGACCTGCCCCACGCGGCGCTCGAGCTCTACGACTTCGTCTACGGCGAGCTGTGCGACTGGTATCTGGAGATCGTCAAGCCCCGGCTGCGCGAGGGTGATCCCGCGCTGCAGCGGACCCTGCTGCACGTGCTCACCGAGACGATCACGATCGCGCACCCGATCATCCCGTTCGTCACCGAGGAGATCTGGTCGTTCGTGCCGGGTGCCGAGGGGCTGCTGGCGGCGCGCATCATCGGCCCTGAGCCGGTGGGGGAGGTGGACGAGCATGTCGAGACCGCGCTGAGGAACATGATCGACGCCGTGCAGGCCGTGCGCAGCTGGCGCAACTCGGCGGGCGTGAAGCCCGGGGCGACGCTCAGCGGCCGGCTGCGCGCCTCCGGCTACGCGGAGACCGCCGCGGATCTCGCCCGGCTGACGCGCATCGAGATCGACAACCCCAGTGCGGACGCGGAGCCGGTCGCGAGCATCGTGATCCCCGGCGGGGTGCTGGACATCCTGCCCGGGGGCGACCTCGATCTCGACGCAGCCGAGCGGCGGCGGGAGGATCAGCGGTCACGACTCCAGGCGGAGATCGACCGCGCCGAGAAGAAGCTCGCCAACCAGGGGTTTGTCAGCAAAGCTCCGGCGGCGGTCGTGCAGGCCGAGCGGGACAAGCTGGCGCGGATCAAGAGCGAGCTCGAGGCGCTGTAATCAGGACCATGACCGGGGACGAGGCCGAGCGCTACCTGCTGTCGCTGGAGCTGTTCGGCATGCGCTTCGGCCTGGAGCGCATGCGCCGGCTGATGACCGCCCTCGAGCATCCCGAGCGCGCGTTCTCCTCGATCCACGTCGTCGGCACCAACGGCAAGTCGTCGACGACCCGGATGATCGCGGCGATCCTGCGTGAGCACGGACAGCGGACGGGCGCCTACCTGTCGCCACATCTCGTCTCGTTCGGCGAACGGATCCGGATCGGCGACGAGGACCTCACCCCGGCGGAGTTCGGCGCCGCGGTCACCCGGGCGCGGCACGCGGCCGAGAAGGTCGATCGCAACGCCGCGCCTGACGATCACGTCACTCAGTTCGAGGCGCTGACCGCCGCCGCCTACTCGGAGATGGCGCGCCGGGAGGTCGACACCGCGGTGATCGAAGCCGGGCTCGGCGGGCGCTACGACGCGACCAACGTGATTCCCTCGAGCGTGCAGGTGCTGACCAACGTCGGCCTGGAGCACACCCGCTGGCTCGGGCCGACGATCACCGACATCGCCGGGGAGAAGCTCGATGTCGTGCGACGGTCCCACCCGCCCGCAACGCTCGTGCTCGGGGCGTCGGTTCACCCGGACGCGGTCGCGGTCGCCGAGCGGGTCGCCGCCGAGCGCGAGGCCCGGATCGTGCGCGCACCCGACGATCCCGGAGTCGAGGTCGGCGCGCCGGGCACCTACCAGCGACGGAACTTCGCGCTCGCTCAGGCCGCGGCTGCGGCGTTTCTGGGCGAGCTCGACCCCGCCGCGGTGGCCCGCGCGGCCGCCACCGTCCGCGTGCCGGGCCGGATGCAGCAGATCGACACCGAGCCGCTGACGTTCGTCGACGGGGCCCACAACCCCGATGGGATCCGTGCGGTCATCGAGTCGCTGCCCGGCCTCGCCGGGGAGCACGGCCGGGTCGTCGCTGTCGTGTCGATCCTCGACGACAAGGACGCCGCGGGGATGCTGTCCGCGCTGGGCGCCAGCATCGACGAACTCGTGCTCACCCATGCCGGCAACCCGCGCGCGCTGTCGCCGGGCACGCTGCTCTCGCTCGCCCGCCAGGTCCACGGCCCGGACGGCGAGATCGTGCCGGACCCGCTGCGCGCGCTCGAGCGCGCGCGGGAGCTCGCGGGACCTGACGGCGTGGTCATCGCCACCGGTGCGCTCAAGCTGGTCGGCGATCTGATCGCCGGCGACACGCCACGACGGATCTCGATCCTGTGAACGATTCGGATCACCGCCCCGATCCCGGCTTCCTGAAGATGATCGGGCTGGTCGCGCTCACCGTCGCGATCGTGATCCTCGTGTTCTTCGGTATCGGGTACGTGTTCGGACGGCTGTTCCTCTGATTCCGCCGGTCTGAATCCGGCTATCACAAAACGAGGATCTGACGCGCCGATGGCGTACCTAACAGACGCCGGTTGAAGGCACGATCACTACACTCGGCCCCCAAATGCTCTCCTACGCAATCTTCGGGATTCACACCAGCGCGCTCAACCTGGCGGTCGAGCTCGTGATCCTGTTCCTTGTGGTCATCTGGTTCGCGCTCATCTTCTGGACCTACGCGGACGCCCGACGCCGGATCGCCGATCCGCTGCTCGTCGGGTGCGCGACGATCGCCTCGATCGCGCCGTATGTCGGCTCGATCGTCTATCTGATCGTGCGCCCGCCCGAGTACCTCGACGATGTGCGCGAGCGCGAGCTCGAGATGCAGACCGCCGAGGCGCGGTTGGCAGAGCTCGGTTACCACCTCTGCCCGCACTGCGACTACGAGGTCGAGCGTGAGTTCCTGCGCTGTCCCAACTGCATGCGCAAGCTCAAGGATCCGTGCCACAACTGCGCTCGCCCGCTCGATCCGATGTGGAAGATGTGCCCGTACTGCGAGGCCGAGGTCGGCGTCGGACGGGAGGCGATTGCGCCGCGCCGCCAGCGCCGGCGTCGCGTCAGCTCGGAGGAGACGGCCGAGCAGCCGTTCTCGAGCTGAGACGCAGGACCGTCGGGACCCTCGCCCGCTAGCCTCCCGCCGCGACGCTGCGCGCACGCGCCGGCGCCCGATACCGCATCCTCAGATCCTCAAGGAGACCAACCTCGATGCAGCGCACGCTCATCCTCGTCAAGCCGGACGCCTTCGCCCGCAATCTCACCGGTGAGATCATCGCCCGTTTCGAGCGCAAGGGCCTGCGTCTGGCGGCATTGCAGCAGATGACGATGAGCCGCGAGCTCGCCGCCAAGCACTACGCCGAGCACGAGGGCAAGGGCTTCTACGAGGAGCTCGTCGAGTTCATCACGTCCGGGCCGCTGGTGGCGATGGTGCTGGAGGGCGAGTCGGCGATCCTCGCCGCACGTCAGGTGATCGGCGCGACCAACCCGCTGGAGGCGACCACCGGCTCCATCCGTGGCGATTACGCGACGTCGGTCGGCCAGAACATGGTGCACGGCTCCGATGCCCCGGAGTCCGCGGCCCGCGAGGTCGAGCTGTTCTTCCCCGGCCTCGCCTGATCCTCGCCTCGGCCTCGCCGCAGCGCCGGGCGATCCTCACCCAGATCGGCGTCCCGTTCGATGTCGAGGTGAGTGCAGCGCAGGAGCTGACCGAGGGGCCGCCCGAGGAGCTCGTGCTGGAAAATGCGTTTCGCAAGGCGCGCGCGGTCGCCGATCGCCTCGGCGCCGCGCGCCCGGTGCTCGGGGTCGACACAATCGTCGCGCTGGGCCGGGAGATCTTCCACAAGCCGCCCGACCAGGACGCCGCCCGGTCGACCCTGGCAGCACTCTCCGGCCGCGAGCACGCGGTGCTCAGCGGCGTGTGCCTGATCGAGGGCGACCGCGTCCAGACCGCGGCGAGTCGCACGAGGGTCCGCTTCCGCCGGCTGAGCGCCCAGCAGATCGACGACTACGTCGCGACGGGGGAGTGGCGCGGGCGAGCCGGCGGATATGCGATCCAGGAGCGGGGAGCGCTGCTCGTGAGCGCGATCGAAGGCGACTACCTGAACGTGGTCGGCCTGCCCGTGGCGACCCTCGCCGATCTCGCTCCCTGGCTGCTCTGAGCGGCTCCCGCGGTGCGGCGGGCACCCGATGCCGGGCGCCCGAGAGGCCCTGCACGACGGCGTGCACGCGCTGAGCATTAAGAACGTTTTAGATTTCCAGCGATTTTGCGCCCTTGGAATCGAGTATCGGACCGGTCGGACGGCTTCGCTTCGATAGACTCGACCAGCGGACGGATGCGTCGCGCTGCCCTCGAAGCGTACGGCACTCCGCCGCATCGTCTGCTGCTTCGACTCGGATCAATATGGGCTTCTTCTCCTACCTCACCGGCTTCGGTGGCCGCGACATGGCCGTCGACCTCGGCACCGCCAACACCCTCGTCTACGTCCGTGGCCGCGGCATCGTGCTGTCGGAGCCGAGCGTGGTCGCCGTTGACTCGCGCAACGGCGAGGTCCACGCCGTCGGGATAGAGGCCAAGCGGATGCTCGGGCGCACCCCGGGCACGATCTCCGCGATCCGGCCGCTGAAGGACGGCGTGATCGCCGACTTCGAGGTGACCGAGGAGATGCTCCGTCACTTCATCCAGAAGGTCCACCAGAACCGCTTTGCGCATCCGCGGGTCGTCGTGTGCGTCCCGAGCGGCGTGACCGGCGTGGAGAAGCGCGCCGTCGAGGAGGCGTGCCTGTCAGCCGGCGCGCGGCAGGCGTACCTGATCGAGGAGCCGATGGCCGCCGCGATCGGCGCCGGGCTCCCCGTCGGCGAGCCGACCGGCTCGATGGTCGTCGACATCGGCGGCGGCACCAGCGAGGTCGCGGTGATCTCGCTCGGCGGGATCGTCGTCTCGCAGTCGATCCGCGTCGGCGGCGACGAGCTCGACGAGGCGATCATCAATTACGTCAAGCGCGAGTACAAGCTGCTCATCGGCCAGCAGACGGCCGAGGAGGTCAAGCTCGAGATCGGCTCCGCGCACGTCATGCCCGAGGAGGTCCAGGCCGAGATCCGCGGACGCGACATGGTCTCGGGCCTGCCGAAGACGGTCATCCTCACCAGCGAGGAGATCCGGGGCGCGCTCGAGGAGCCCGTCTCGCAGATCATCGACGCGGTCAAGCAGACGCTCGACCGAACGCCGCCCGAGCTCGCATCGGACATCATGGATCGCGGGATCATGCTCGCCGGCGGCGGCTCACTGCTGCAGGGGATCGAGGAGCGTCTGCGTCACGAGACGCAGATGCCGGCCCATCTGGCGGAGTCCCCGCTCACCTGCGTGGCGGTCGGCTCGGGCCGGTCGCTCGAGGAATTCGAGGCGATTCACCGCTCGAGCAAGAACTCCCGCAACCGTCGCCGCCGGTAGTACCGTCGCTCACGGGCGACCGACAGACACCCGGACAATCCCGGAGACCTAGGTTCAGTGCACGACAAAGTGGTCAGACGAAGGCGCGCGGTGCTGGTCCTGCTCGTCGTCATCTCGGTCGTACTGCTCACCGCGTACTTCGGCAAGTCCTCCTCGAGTCCTCTGCATTCGATCCAGCGCGGCATCGTCGCCGTCGTCTCGCCGATCCAGGACGGCGCCTCCAAGGTGCTCTCGCCGTTCCGGGACATCTCGGACTGGGTCTCGACCACGCTGCGTGCGAAGTCCGAGAACGCGCAGCTGCGCTCGCTCAACGAGAGTCTCACCGCGCAGAACGCGATCTACAAGTACGAGCTGATCGAGTTCCCGCAGTTACGCCGCGAGATCAAGCTCGATCAGGCGATCGGCGCCGCGAGCTACAGCCCGGTCGACGCCTCGGTGATCAGCCGCGACCCGAGCCTCTGGTACCAGCAGGTCCAGGTGAACGCCGGCTCTGGCCACGGGGTCCAGGTCGGTGATCCGGTCATCGCCGATGGCGCGCTCGTCGGCAAGGTCTCGCAGGTCGGCGGCTCCTACGCCGAGGTGGTGCTGATCACCGATCACACCGTGGAGGTCGCCGCCCAGGTGGTTCCGAAGGGCCAGGGCGCGGCCGGCGGTGGAACCGGCATCCTCGAGCCGGCGATCGGCAACAACCTGGTGCTCGCCGACCTGCCGCACAACTCACAGGTCCAGCCCGGGGACCTGGTGATGACTGCCGGCTTCAAGGACCCCGCCAACACCACGAAGTCCGGCTCCCTGTATCCGGCCGCGATCCCGATCGGACGCGTTGGCTCCTTCAACCAGAACGATCTGATCAACTCCGGTCAGGTCCCGGTGACGCCGCTGGCCTCCATCCGGCGCTTCACGTCCGTCCAGATCCTCACCAGGCCTCAGGCCACGGGCGAGGAGGCCAGCACGCGGTGATCGAGATGTGGTCGGGCAAGCTCACCGCACGCGTGGCGCTGCTGGTGCTCGTGGCCGTCGTCGTACAGGAGTCCGTCATCTCCCAGGTGTCGATCTTCGGGGTCACCGCTGACGTGACGCCGCTCGTGGTGATGTCGATCGGCCTGCTCACCGGATCGCTGCCCGGGGCGATCGTCGGCTTCTTCACCGGGCTGCTCGTCGACACGCTGCTCGTGCAGACGCTCGGGATCACCTCGCTGCTCTACATCGCGATCGGCTACTGGTGCGGCCGGCTGCGGGAGCTGCGCGACCCCTCGCACGGTCTCGTGCCGCTGGTGGCGGGAGCCGCGACGACCGCGTTCGCCGGGATCGGGATGACGGTCCTCCAGTTCCTGCTCGGCGTCGACTCCCCGGTGAGCTGGCTGCTGCTGCAGCAGATCTTCATCTCCGTGCTCGTCAACACGCTGATCGCGCTGCCGGTGTACGCGCTGGTGCGGCGGATCGTCACCCCGGCGCTGCCCGACGATCCGCGCCGCCGCCGCCGGCGCGCCTACACGACCGGCGGGCTCTCCCCGCTCTCCCAGCCCTCGCGCCGGCTCGCCGGTCAGATCCCCCGGGACGGACAGCAGTGAGCCTCTCAGAACCGCCCGAGGACCCCCGGACCCGGGCCAATCTCAACCCTGCGCTTGCGCTGCGCGTCGGGATCGTGGGCTCGATCATCCTGGGACTGTTCGCGATCGTCTTCTTCCGCCTGTGGTTCCTGCAGGTGCTGACCGGGACGCACTACGTCGAGGCGGCGGCCAGGAACACGACCCAGCGGGTGGCCGTCGCGCCGGCGCGCGGCGAGATCCTCGCCCGCAACGGCACGACGGTGCTCGTCTCCTCGACCACACGTCTGGCCGCGGTGATCGTGCCCGACGACCTCCCGGTCAAGGTCAATCAGACGAACATCCTGAATTCCTACCCCCAGGATGACGCCGTCTACAACCGGCTCGCCCGCCAACTGCACAAGTCCCGCAAGCCGAAGCCGTGCGTGGTCGCGGTGCCGCCGCCCAGCTGCAACACAGCGACGGGCAATTGCCCGCATACCACGACGCGCGACCTGTCGCCGATCGCGTGCACCGTCGCCCAGCAGATCGCGTTGAACACCTACGCCGACGTGACGATCGCCGAACCGGTCGGAACCGATCTGCAGTACTACGTCGCCGAGCGGGCGAACCTGTTCCGCGGCGTGCAGATCCAGCAGGCGACGACCTCCGGGTATCCGCACGGGACGTTGGCGGCACAGACGCTCGGCACCGTTGGCCGGCTCTCCCAGGCCGAGAAGTCCCAATCGAACTTCAAGGGCGCCAATCTCAACGCGATCGTCGGGCAGTCGGGGCTCGAATACGAGTACGACAAGTACCTGCGCGGCAGCTACGGCTACCAGAACGTCAAGGTCAACGCGTTCGGCATCGCCGTCGGCCAGGGACGCAAGAAGGAGCCGACCGCCGGCGACAGCCTGAGGACGACGCTCGATCTCCCGCTGCAGCGCGTCGGCGAGCAGGCGCTCGCACACTCGATCGGCCTCAACGCCGGGCTCGGCGGCGCGTTCGTGGCAATGAACCCCCAGAACGGGGCGATCTACGGGATGGGGTCGAACCCCTCCTTCAACCCCACCATGTTCACCCACCAGATCTCCCAGAAGGAGATCAACTACCTCCAGTCGCCCGGCGCCAATGCGCCGTTGTACAACCGAGCGACGCAGTCGGTCGCGCCCACGGGGTCGACCTTCAAGGTCATCACCGCGACCGCCGCGCTCCAGAGCGGCGCCTGGACCGCGGGCGAGACCTACGACGACACCGGTCAGTTCTGCCCGACGCCGAACGATCCCGCATCCTGCCTGGCCAACGCCGGTCACGCCGCCTACGGCCCGCTCGACCTCACCGGTGCGCTCAAGGTCTCCGACGACGTGTTCTTCTACCACCTCGGCGACATCCTGAATGTCGACAAGCCTCAGGGCGGGCCGCTGCAGACCTGGGCCCGGCGGTTCGGGATCGGCCGCAACCCGCACATCGACCTGCCCTCCGGACAGGTCAGCGACGGCAACCTCCCGACTCCGGCATGGTTCGACCATCGCAGTCGCCTCGAGGAGGAGTGCGAGACCGCGACCGGTCCGTTCCGCTACACGAACGGCAAGCAGACGAGCGCCCACCCGAAGAAGGGCTACCGCCGCTCTCCGAAGCATCCGCTGAGCTCCGGGGGATGTGGCCTGGGCACGCCCAACGTCGTATGGACGGTCGGCGACAACATCAACACCGCCGTCGGCCAGGGCGACGACGAGGTCTCACCGCTGCAGCTCGCGATGGTCTACTCGGCGATCGAGAACGGCGGCACGATCGTCCACCCGCACCTCGCCGAGGACATCCAGAGCCCCGACGGCACGGTGCTGCAGAAGCTCTCGTTCCCGGCGCTGCGCCACCTTCACATCAACCCCTCGTACCTGAGCACGATCCAGACCGGCTTGCACGAGGCGGCTCAGGGCGGAGGCACCTCGAGCGACGTGATGGGCAGCTTCCCCAAGCCGGTGTACGGCAAGACCGGCACCGCCCAGTACTTCGAGCATGGTGTCGAGCGCGACTACTCCTGGTACTCCTGCTACGTCCCTGCCAGCGCGACCTCCAAGCCGATCGAGATCGTCGTCTGGGTCGAGGGCGGCGGCTTTGGTGATGTCGCCGCCGCTCCGGTCGCTCGCGAGATGCTCAATCAGTGGTTCCTCGGCAAGCCCGGCGGCTACAAGGCCGGAGTCTCCACCGACCGATGAGCATCTCGGCCCTCACCCCCGCCGAGGAGACCGCCGCCCAGAACCGGCCGCGGGTCCCGCTGCTCGACCCCCTGCTGCTGCTGGCGGCGCTCGGGCTGGTCGCCGCCTCGGCGCTCACGCTGCGCGGCGCCGCCGGGCGATCGGTGGCCGAGCATCAGATGATCTACGCGGGGATCGGGCTCGTCCTCTGCCTGCTGGTCAGCCGCGTCGACTACACCCGCCTGCGCGAGTTCAAGTACGGGGCCTACGTCCTGATGATCGCGCTCAACCTCGTCGTCTACGGGATGCCGGCGCAGGCCGGGGCCCACCGCTGGATCCCGGTCCCGCTCGTCAACTTCCAGTCCTCGGAGTTCGGCAAGCTGCTGTTGGTGATCGCGCTGTCGGGCTTCATGGTCGACCGGGCGCGTCAGATGCATGAGCGGCGCACGACGGCGCGGATCATGCTGCTCGCGCTCGTCGGGGCGATCATCGTCATCCCGCAGCCGGACCTGGGGACGGGTCTCGTCTATGTGGCGATCGGCTTCGCGGTGCTGTTCTTCGCCGGCACCTCGTTCCGCCAGATCGGCGGGCTCGTCGCGCTGTTCGCGGTGTCGATCACGATCGCGCTGGTCGTCGCGCCCGCGGTCGGGGTGCACGTGCTGAAGTGCTACCAGGTGCAGCGCATCACGGCGTTCCTGCATCCCAACTCGACGCGGTCCTGCCCGGGCGCTCCGGATCCCTCCTACCAGATCAAGCAGTCTCTCACCGCGCTCGGCTCCGGTCAGAAGACCGGCCAGGGGATCCACGCCACCCAGACCAAGGAGGGCTTCCTTCCGGTCAACACGTCGGACTTCGTGTTCGCCTCGCTCGGCGAGATCTACGGCTTCGTCGGCTGCGCGATCGTGCTCGGGCTGTACGCGCTGCTGATGTGGCGCGCCTTACGCATCATCACGATCTCGAAGAACCTGTTCGGCTCGCTGATCGGCGCGGGAGTCCTCGCGATGTTCATGTTCCAGGTCTTCGTCAACGTCGGGGTCACGATCGGGATCGCGCCGATCACCGGCGTTCCATTGCCGCTGGTCAGCTACGGCGGATCGTCAGTCATCACCAGCTTTATCGGGATCGGTCTGCTGCAGTCGATCTACGTGCAGGGCCGCGCCGCGATCGCGTCGAAGGGCCGCACGCTACTTTCTTAGGAACCGAGCGCCCGTAACGAAGAGGCTGCTCGAAGAGACTTTCAAAGGAATGACCAAAATTGAAGAAACAGGTGTTGGTCAGCGTCGACCGTGGGGAGACCCGGGTCGCACTGCTGGAGACAACCGGATCCCCGGCGCCTCGCAAGGCCGCCGGGTCCGCGCAGAGTCCCCGGCGCCGTCGCGGCGCCAAGCCGGCTGAGGACTACCGAGTCGCGGAGCTGTACCTCGAGCGGCGCGGTGCGCGCTCAATCGTCGGAAATATCTACAAGGGCCGGGTCGACAACGTGCTCGCCGGTCTGGAGGCCGCGTTCGTCGACATCGGCCTGGAGAAGAACGGCTTCCTGCACGTGGACGAGATCGTCCTGCCGGGCGTCGAGGCGCCCCGTCGCGGCCGCGGCCAGGGCAAGGACGGACGCAACATCACCGACCTGCTCAAGCCAGGCCAGGAGATCGTCGTCCAGGTCGTCAAGGATCCGCTGAAGACGAAGGGCGCGCGGCTGTCGATGGACCTGACGATCGCCGGGCGATACATGGTCTACGCGCCCTACGGCGAGGGGATCGGCGTCAGCCGCCGCCTCGATGACAAGGAGCGCGAGCGGCTGCGCCGGCAGGCGGCGAAGCTCGACCTCAAGGGCGGTGGCGCGATCATCCGCACCGCGGCCCAGGGCGCGCAGCGCGCCGACCTGGAGCGGGAGATGCTCTATCTGTTCAAGCTCGGTGAGGTGCTCGAGAAGCGCGTGGAGGAGTCGGGCGCCCCCTCGCTTGTCTTCCAGGAGGCCGACCTCTCGGTCCGCGTCGTGCGGGACATCTTCTCCGCCGACTTCGAGCGCGCCGTCGTCGATGACGAGAAGCAGCACCGCCGGCTCACCTCGTTCTTCAGCCGGACCGCGCCCGACCTCGTCGAGCAGGTCGAGCTGTGGACCGAACCCGAGCCGCTGCTTCAGGCCTACGGCGTCGACGACGTGCTGGCCTCGACGCTCTCGCGCCGGATCGACCTGCCGAGCGGCGGCTACCTGGTGATCGACTACGCCGAGGCACTGACCGTGATCGACGTCAACTCGGGGTCGTTCATCGGCCGGGGCAAGAGCGCCCGCCTGGAGGACACGATCACCAAGACGAACCTCGAGGCTGCCGACGAGGTCGTGCGCCAGCTGCGGCTGCGCGACATCGGCGGGATCATCGTCATCGACTTCATCGACATGGCGCGGGCCCGCAACCGCGAGGCGGTGCTCAAGACGCTGCGCAAGGCCCTTGACGAGGACCGCACCAAGACGTTCGTGGTCGAGATCTCCCCGCTCGGGCTGGTCGAGATGACCCGCCAGAACGTCACCGAGGGCGTGCGGGAGATCATGACCCGTCCGTGCCCCACCTGTGACGGCGAGGGCGTGATCAAGTCCGAGGAGACGATCGCGATCGAGTTCGAGCGGCGGATGCGCGACCTGGCCAAGGACGTCACCGCCGACGCGATCCTGCTGCAGATGAACCCGCGCGTCTCCGCCGAGTTCACCGGCAACGACGCCCGCGTGCTGAGGGCGGTCGAGGAGGAGACCGGGAAGTGGTTCCACTTCGAGGGCTCCGAGGGACTGCCGCTCGGCCATTTCGCGGTGCTGCTGGAGGGCGATCGGGAGGCCGTGCTCGAGCGGGCGCTGCCCTTCCGGGAAGGCGAGGAGGTCTACGTCGAGATCGTCGAGCCCCACATGTACACGGCGGGCGCCGGGGTGGCCAAGATCGACGGCTACATCATCTCGATCGCCGACGCGACGCGATTCGTGGGGGAGAAGCATCTCGTGCGAATCGATCAGGTCGGGCGCACCGAGGCGATCGCCACCCTCGTGGATGCGAACCACGCTTCGCCCGTCCGAGCGAGCGACAACGGGCCGGCTGACGAGCAGGAGCCGGATGGCGAGTCCGACGAGCTAGAATCATCGCCTCGGCGCCGCGGCCGCAGAGGCGGACGGCGCCGTTCGAGCGCTCGGGCCGGATCGGCCGCGGGCACGGAGTGAACATGTACGCGATCATCAAGACAGGCGGCAAGCAGTACCGCGTCGAGCAGGGGGAGACCCTGCTCGTCGAGCGGCTGCCCGACGATGAGGGCGCCACCGTCGATCTGCGACCGCTGCTGATCGTCGACGGCGAGACCCTCACCGACGGCGACGCGCTTGCGTCCGCGACGGTGCAGGCGAAGATCGTCGCCCATGAGCGCGGCCCCAAGCTGCGCGTCGTCAAGTTCAAGCCCAAGCGCGGCTACAAGAACCGCAACGGTCACCGCCAGGAGCTGAGCCGCATCGAGATCACCTCGCTCGGCGGCAAGCCCTCGCGGTCGCGTTCACGCCGTTCGGCCGCCAAGACCGAGGAGGTCGAAAGTGGCGCATAAGAAGGGCCTCGGCTCCAGCCGCAACGGCCGTGACTCCAACGCCAAGCGCCTCGGCGTGAAGGTGTTCGCCGGTCAGACGGTCACCGGCGGCGAGATCATCGTCCGGCAGCGCGGCACCCGCTTCAAGCCCGGCGACGGCGTCGGCATCGGCAAGGACGACACGATCTTCGCCAAGTCGGCGGGGACGGTTCAGTTTCGCACCGGTCGCCGCGGCCGCGTCATCTCGGTGGATCCCGCCGAGGCCACCTCCGCCTGAGCCGCCCCGGGGCGACTCGGCCAGCCTGCAGTGCGCGGCCCGGCATCGCCGGGCCGCTCGCGTCTGCCTATGCCGCGGCGGCCCCCCCGATCTGCGCGGTGCACAGCGGGCAGCGGATTGCGTTGATCGGAATGTCCGAGGTGCACTCCGGGCAGGGCTTGACCGTCGGGTCCTCCTTCGCGCGCCGCTGCATCAGCCGGTCGTACGGCTTGAAGATGAAGAAGAACACCACCGCCGCGGTGGTGAGGAACGTGATCGCGTAGTTGATGAAGTCGCCGTACAGAAAGTGGCTCGAGTTGATCGTGAACGACAGATCCTCGAAGTTCGGCTTGCCGACGATGAGCGCGATGATCGGCGTGATCAGATCGCCGATGAACGCCTTGACCAGGTTGGCGAATACCGCGCCGATGATGAACGCGATCGCCAGCTCCACGAGGTTCCCTCGCATGATCCATTTCTTGAACTCCTGCACGATCGGCACGGTCCAGCCTCCTCGCTCCGGATGAGTGAGCCGCGAAGCTTAGGCGGCGATGAGCCAATTTGCACAGCTCGCGCCTGTCCGGTCATCCATCCTGCGCAGTCGGCCGTACCAGGATCTCGTTGACGTCCACATGCGGCGGCTGCGAGACCGCGTAGAGCACGGCGCGCGCGACGTCGTCGGCCTGGAGGCGCCCGTCGGATCGCTGCTTGTCGAAGAACGGCGTGTCGACCTGGCCGGGTGAGACCAGCGTGACGCGCACGCCGCTGCCGTTCAGCTCCTGCCGCGCGGCCTCGGCCATCGCGCCCACGGCCCATTTGGTGACGGAGTACATCGATCCCGGGAGCACCCGGTGCCCGGCCACCGAGCCGGTGAGGAGCAGGTGACCACGGGCGTCCGTCAACGCCGGGAGCGTCGCCCGGACGGTGAGGCCGGCTCCGTAGACGTTGGTGAGGACCATCTCGCGCATCCGTTCCGGCTCGCCGGCCAGGAAGCTGCGTCCGCCGCCGAAGCCGGCGTTTGCGAACGCGACGTCGAGCCTGCCGTAACGCTCGAGCGTCTGGCTGACCATCGACTCCTGCTGAGCCCACTCGGTGACGTCGCAGCTGACGGCCAGCGCGCGCTCTGAGCCCCCGAGCTCGGCGGCGAGCGCCTGGAGCTTGTCGGCGGAGCGGGCGGCCAGAACGACGCGATAGCCGGCCTGGGCCGCGGCCCGGGCGGTGGCGGCGCCGATCCCCGAGGAGGCGCCGGTGATGAGGAAGACAGGATCGGACATAGGATCACTGATAGCTCATGCAGGACCGCGCGCGTATCCATGTTCAAGCCGGCTCGGGCGGTGACGGCTGCCTGTCGTTCCGTCGCGAGGCCCACGTGCCCAAGGGCGGCCCCGACGGCGGCGACGGCGGCCGCGGCGGTGACGTCGTGCTCATCTGCTCAGATTCGCTGCGCGATCTCGAGACGTTCCGCCGCAAGGCGCACTACAAGGCGCGCAAGGGCGGTAATGGAGAAGGCGCGCTTCGCCACGGGGCCGACGGCCCGGGGCTCGAGCTCACCGTGCCGCCGGGGACCGAGATCCTGGTCGAGCGCGACGGGATCAGCCACGACCTGACCATCCCCGGCCAGCGCGCGGTGATCGCACGCGGCGGGTCTGGCGGCCGCGGCAACAAGCGCTTCGCCGGGCCGACCCACCAGACGCCGCGGTTCGCCGAGCGCGGGCTGCCCGGCGAGGAGTCCTGGCTGACGCTGCGGCTCAAGCTGCTGGCGGACGTCGGCCTGATCGGCCTGCCGAACGCCGGCAAGTCCTCGCTGCTGTCCCGGCTCACCCGTGCCCAGCCGAAGGTTGCGGGGTACCCGTTCACCACGCTCTCGCCGGTGCTGGGAACGCTCGAGGCGCATGATCGCCAGCTCGTGATCGCCGATATCCCGGGATTGATCGAGGGAGCCAGCGACGGCGCCGGGCTCGGCCACGAATTCCTTGCCCACGTCGAGCGCACGCGGCTGCTCGTCCATGTGCTGGACCTGGCGCCGCTCGATGGCTCCGATCCGTTCGAGAACCACGTGACGGTCGAACGCGAGCTCGAGCGCCACGACCCGCGCCTGGCGGCGCTCCCGCGGATCCTCGCGCTCTCCAAGGCGGACCTCGTCTCGGCAGGGGACGCGGAGGCGGCCCGCGAGCTGTGGTCCGCGGAGCTTGGCTCCGAGGTGCCGGTGATCGTCACCTCGTCGGCGACCCACGCCGGGTTGCCGCAGCTCGCCGACGAGCTGATCCGCCTGGTGCCCGAGGCTGCGCCCGGCGCGCCGGCGTTCGCGGCGGGGGGACCGGGCGAGGAGGTCGAGCTCGCCGAGCACCGTGTGTTCCGGCCCGCGCCGTCGCGCCGTTACACGGTGCGCCGGGCCGGGGAGGGCGTCTATGCCGTCGACGGGGATGGGATCGAGCGGCTGCTCGCCCGCTACGACCTCGACAACGAGGAGGCGCTCGCCCATCTGGAGCGCCGCCTGAAGGGGATCGGCGTGCTCCGCGCGCTGGAGGCCGAGGGATTCCAGGCCGGCGACGAGGTGCAGATCGCCGGGATCGCATTCGACCTCGATCCCGAGGCGTGAGCCCGCCTGCGCCTGTCCCGATGGCCACCTTCGTGATCAAGCTCGGCTCCTCGATCGTCGCGCGCGACGACGGCGAGGTCCGGGATGAGGTGCTCGCACGGATCTGCGACGAGGCGGCCGCGCTGCAGAGCGTTGGGCATTCGGTCGTGATCGTCACCAGCGGAGCCATCGCCCGGGGGATGGGGATCATGCAGCTGCCGCTGCGGCCGCGCGCGATCGACGAGCTGCAGGCGGCGAGTGCCGTGGGCCAGGGCAAGCTCTACCAGGTGTACGACGAGCTGCTGCGCGCCCGGGGGGTCCCGACCGCCCAGGTCCTGCTGACGTTCTTCGACATGAGCGCGCGCACCCACTACCTCAACGCGCGCCAGACGCTGCGCAAGCTGCTCGACTGGCGCGTGGTGCCGATCATCAACGAGAACGACACGACGACCACCGACGAGATCTCGTTCGGCAACAACGATTTCCTCGCCGCACAGGTCGCGATCCTGCTTGGCGCCGACCGGCTGCTGCTGCTCACCGACTCCGGCGGGGTGTTCACCGCCGACCCGCGGCGTGACCCCGACGCCGAACGGGTGGCGAGCGTCGAGGACTTCTCGGCGCTCGATGAGCTGCAGATCGGTCATGCGAGCTCGCCGCTGGGTACCGGCGGGATGCGCTCCAAGGTGGTGGCCGCCGAGATGGCGACCGCCGCCGGCGTGGGGACCGTGATCGCCTCCGGGCTCGAGCCCGGCACGATCGGCCGCGTCGCCGCGGGCGAGGCGGAGAGCGGCGCGCTGGGCACCTGGTTCCCGCCGCGCCCCGGCCGGTACTCCAGCTTCAAGCTGTGGCTGAAGTACGCAAAGCCGGCGCGCGGGCGGGTCGACATCGATGCCGGCGCGGCGCGCGCTCTCCGAGACGGCGGCACCTCGTTGCTGCCGGTGGGCATCGTCCAGGTGACCGGTGAGTTCGACGCCGGTGACGCGGTGGACATCACCAACGGCCCGATTCACGTGGGCAAGGGGATCTGCAACTACTCCGCGCAGGAGCTGCGCGACGTGCGCGGGCTCAAGTCCGAGGCCGTGCGCACGCGCGTACCCACAGGCCCGGAGGAGGCGATCCACCGGGACTACTTCGTGCTCACCTGAGTTCCGTCCCCGCCCACCCTCTACGCTTTCGGGCCATGGCCGCGGCCACCACATCGATCGCCGAGGTCTGCGCGGCTGCCCGTCGCGCGGCGCGCACGTTGGCGGCGCTGCCGTCGGCCGTTCGCGACGGCGCGCTGGAGGCGATCGCGGCGGCGATCGTCGAGAACGGCGACACGATCCTCGACGCGAATGCGCGCGACCTCGAGGCGGGCGCTGACAGCGGCCTGTCGGACGCGCTGATGGACCGGCTCGCGCTCGACGAGCGCCGGCTCGAGGAGATCGCCCGCGGCGTGTGCCGGATCGCCGCGCTGCCGGACCCCGTGGGCGAGGTGCTCGATGGCCACGTCCTTCCCAACGGCCTGTGGATGCGGCGGGTTCGCGTCCCGCTTGGGGTGATCGCGGTCGTCTATGAGGCGCGGCCGAACGTGACCATCGACGCCGCGGCGCTGTGCCTGAAGTCCGGCAATGCGGTGGTGCTGCGCGGGTCGAGCACCGCGCTGCACTCCAACGCGGCGCTCGCCGCGGTCGCGATCCGCGTCGCCACCGAAGCCGGGCTGCCGGCCGGGGCGCTCGCGTTCCTGGCGGGCGGTGATCGTGGCGAGCTCGCCGAGCTGGCCACGCAGACCGACTCGGTCGACCTCATCATCCCGCGCGGTGGTGAGGGACTGAAGGCCGCGCTCAAGGGCGTGGCCACCGTGCCGGTGATGTTCGCCGCCTCGGGCAACAATCATGTCTACGTCGACGCGGCTGCCGACCTGGAGATGGCGCGGGCGATCGTGTACAACGCCAAGCTCCAGCGCCCGGGGGTATGCAACGCCGCCGAGACGCTGCTCGTGCATGCAAGCGTCGCCGAGCGGTTCCTCCCGGATGTTCTCGCCGAGCTCGACGACGCGGGCGTCGCGCTCCACGGCGACGCGCGGGTCATCGCGGCGGCGCCCGAGACGGAGATCACCGAGGCGATCGAGGAGGACTGGGACACCGAGTATCTGGCGCTCGAGATGGCGGTCGCGGTCGTCGACTCCGTCGAGGAGGCGATCGAGCACATCGGCGCTCACGGGAGCGGCCACTCCGAGGCGATCGTCACCGCGGATGGGGGCGCCGCGCGCGCCTTCCAGCTCGGCGTCGATGCGGCCTGCGTGTACGTGAACGCCTCCACGCGTTTCACCGACGGCGGTGAGTTCGGCATGGGCGCGGAGATCGGCAACTCGACCCAGAAGCTCCACGCACGGGGTCCGATCGGCGTGCGGGAGCTGTGCACGTTCAAGTACCTGATCGAGGGAAACGGCCAGATTCGCGGTTGAGCCGGACCGGAATCCTCGGGGGGACGTTCAACCCTCCTCACATCGGACACCTGATCTGCGCTCAGGAGGCGATGATCGAGCTCGCGCTCGAACGGGTGCTCCTCGTTCCGGCCCGGATCCCGCCGCACAAGCGGGTGGAGCACGAGCCCGGAGCCCAGCACCGTCTCGAGCTGTGCCGCCGGGCGGCCGCGGGGGACCCGCGTTTGGAGGTGAGCGAGCTGGAGCTGCGCCGGGATGGCCCGTCCTACACGGTCGATACCCTTGAGGAGCTGCGCACGCACGCTCCCCACGACGAGCTGGTGCTGATCCTCGGTGGCGACATCGCCGCCGGGCTCCCGGACTGGCACATGCCGGAGCGGGTGTTGTCGCTGGCAACCGTCGCCGTCGCCAAGCGGCGCGGAACGTCACGGGGGAAGGTCGAGCGAGCGCTCGCGTCGCTGACCGGCGGCGAGCAGGCCGAGTTCTTCGTGATGCCCCGGATCGGCATCTCGTCGACGATGCTGCGTCGCCGCGTCCAGGCCGGCCGGTCGATCCGGTATCTGGTCACCGAGCCGGTTCGCGAGTACATCGACGCTCACGGGCTCTACCGTGAGGAGTCCCACAACCCATCAGGGAGAGCATGACCAACGCATCACGCACTGACATGGACGCCACGCCGACGGTCGACGGCGCCCTCGATCCCGAGCGGATCCTCGCCGAGGCGGTCGAGCTCGCGTCCGATCGCAAGGCGCTCGACATCGTCGCGCTCGACCTGCGCGGGATGGTCGGCTACGCGGACTATCTGCTCATCTGCAGCGGCCGCTCCGACCGCCAGGCGAAGGCGATCCACGATGCGATCCATGCCGGGCTGAAGGACCGCCACCGCCTGTTCCCTCGGCGCGTGGAGGGATTCACCGAGGGACGCTGGATCCTGCTCGACTATCTCGACGTCGTCGTTCACGTGTTCACGCCCGAGACGCGCGAGCACTACCGGCTCGAGCAGCTGTGGGGCGAGGCGCCACGCGTCGAGCTGCCCGAGCTCGTCGCCTGACCTGGAACCCCGCCGCCGTTGTGGCGCCGCGTCGCTACAGCGCCGACATGAGCTTCGGCGCGACCTCTTTCTTACGGCTCATCACGCCCGGCAGCTCGATCGTCGAGTCGTCCGCCTCCTTGCCGAACGCCCGCGCGACCGCCTGGATGTCGCCGGCGACGAGCATCTCGGTGCCCTTCGCGACCACATCGGTGATCATCAGCGCATAGAGCGCGAGATCCCGGGACTCGCGGCTGGAGGCGAGCGCGTGCAGCAGCTCCTCACGGCGTTCGGTGAGCGCGTCGCCGACCACCTCGATCTGGGCGATGCAGATCTCCTGGTCGCCGCGGATCTGGTAGCGCTTGGCGTCGTGATTGATGATCTCGTCGGGGGAGAGGTCGGAGACGTCGGCCGTCGACTCGAACATCTCGCGCCCGAGGTCGCCGGCGTCGAGCGCGAGCACCCGCTCCAGGTAGGAGACCACCGCGTGGTCGCGACCCGTCGTCGTCGGCGAGTTGAGGATCACCGTGTCCGAGAGCACCGCGCCGAGCAGCATCATCGCCGCGGGACGGCTCGGCTCCATGCCGGCGTGGCGGAAGCGCTCGACGACCAGCGTGCTCGTTGAACCGACCGGATCGAACGTCGCCGCCACCGGGATGCGGGTCTCGATCGAGCCGATGTGGTGGTGGTCGAGGATCTCCAGGATCTCCGCTTCGTCAATGCCGACGACCGACTGCGACTGCTCCGCGTGGTCGACGAGCACCACCCTGCGCCGCGGCGGATTCACCAGATCCTCTCGGGTGACCAGGCCGACCGGGCGGTGCCCGGTGTCGACCGCGACCGCGGCCCCGTCATGGCGCCACTTCAGCTGCTCGGCGATGTCGGTGAGCAGGAAGTCGGGAGGGACGATCAACGGGTCGGATTCCATCAGCGCGCTGCATGGGGCGGAGAGCGTCACCATCCGTCCGCACACGTAGCTGTCCAGCGGCGAGGTCACGAGCGCCGTGCCGCGCTTGGCAGCGGCCTCGAGTGCCTCCTCGGTCACCTCGGCGCCGTTGGAGAGCACGACGAGCGCCGCGCCGAGCTCGATCACCCGCAGCAGCGCGTCGGGGCGGTTGCCGACGACGACGATGTCGCCCTCCGAGATCCCGCTGTCGGTGCTCGGGTCCATCGCGTAGACCCAGACGCGCCCGGACAGCATGCGGTCCTCGCCGCACACCACAGTTCCCTCGAGCACCTCCACCACGACCGACATCCGCGTCGGCGCCTCCTCGAGCGTCGAGGTGCGCTGCGAGTCTCGGACGTAACGGCGAGCGAGCGCGCGCTCGGTCAGCACCCCGGCGAGCGCGCCGTCGGAGTCGACCACCGGGACGAGCTCCAGATCCGCGCGGGCAAGCGCCCGCCCCGCCTCGCGGACCGGCTCATCCACGCGCGCGACCGGGAACTGCTCGATCATCACGTCGCGGGCCCGCAGCAGCACGTGGGGGAGGTGGCGGGGCTCGGCGGCGCCGCTGCGCTGCAGCAGCCAGCGGGTCTGATGGTTGCACTCCCCCAGCCGGACGGGCACATACCGATTGTTCGGATCGACGCGGCCCTTGAGCTCCGCATAGCCGATCGCCGCCGCGATCGAATCGGCGTCGGGGTTGCGGTGGCCGGTGACGTAGATCGAACCCATATCCCACTGATTATTGCTGGCCGCCGATCGCCGGCGTGGTGCGGCCGTGTACGCTGGCCCGGCCGAGCCGGGGCGCGGCTTTCGCCGAGCGCCGGACGCCGCACGAGACCCGTCACCTAGGAGCCAGCGATGCCGACCGCGCCGACGATCCTGCCGACCTCGATCACCGAGGGGACCGCGCCCGGGGTGCGCTACCGCCTGGAGGGCGAGCTCGTCCCCGTCCTGCATATGGCGCTGGACGGGCAGATCCCCGTCTACTTCGAGCATCACGTCCTGCTGTGGAAGTACCCCCAGCTGGAGATCGGTCTGCACCCGTTGAAGAAGGGGCTGAAGCGGCGCGCGTTCGGCGGCATGCCGCTGCTGCTGATCGAGACCCAGTCGCCGGGGGAGATCGCGTTCAGCCGCGACGCACCGGGTCACATCGCGGCGCTGCACCTGTCCGCCGGCGACGGGATCGTCGTGCGCGAGCATCAGTTCCTGGCCGCAACCGGGAACGTCCAGTACGACTACAGCCGTATCAAGGGCTTTGCGAACATGCTCTACGGCGGCGGTTTCTTCGTCGACCAGTTCTACGCCGCGGATCACGAGGGAGTCGTCTGGGTCCACGGCTACGGCAACGTGTTCGAGAAGAACCTCGAGCCGGGGGAGTCGATCGACATCGAGCCGGGCGGTTGGGTCTATCGCGACCACTCGGTGCAGATGTCCCAGGAGGTCTACGGATTCAAGACCGGCTTCCTCAGCGGGGGCGGAGGCAACCTCGTGTTCAACCGCTTCACCGGCCCCGGCCGGGTCGGTCTGCAGAGCGCCTACTACCACCCGCCGGTGGTCGAGGGAGCGGGCGGCAAGTCCCAGGCCGGCGGAGACGCGCTTGGGAGCATGATCGGCGGACTGCTCGGCAACTGAGCGAGAGAGCGATGGCGTTCACAACCGGATATCTCACCGAGCATCCGCTGCCCTCCGGGATCGCGGGAGCGCTCGATCTCGGCGGCTACCAGCTGCTGGCGGACATCGGGGGTGTGGGAGCAGGCCGCCTGGGCCCGCAGGCGTTCCTGCTGATCGCCCCTGATCCGGATCCCTCGATGCCCGACGCGGGGACGCAGATCGCCCTGCACCACACACGCGCGGGCGACGGGGACGTGGCCGGATACGTCTCGCTCGCCGCCGAGCTCGGTTACCGGCGGCTGTCCGGCTACCGGATGGCGCTCGAGCGCCACGGGCTCCGCTCCAAAGCTCGCCTGGTCGATCCCGCAACGGGCGGGATCGTGGCGGTGATCGAGGACCGCCACCCCCGCGGCGGCCTGTTCTCCCGCGGTTCGGACCAGGCCGCGAGCGGGCTGGCGGCGCGGCTGCGGGCCCTGCCGGCCGCCGGTTCACCGCCCGATCTGGGCAATCCCGAGCTGATGCGAGGGGTGCTGCTGGCGCTGGCGCTGCGCGACGACTCGCTCGGCGGCGCCGAGGCAGCCGAGCTCGCCGACCGGGCGCTTGCGCTGATGACCGGGGACGGCGCGGGCGGGCGGGCGCTGGACCCGCCGGCGGCGCTGCAGGCCGCGCGTACGCAGGGCTGACCGCGGGCCGGGCTCACAGCTCGCGGCGGTGCTGGGCTCCTCGCTTCTGCATCGCGCGGTAGACGTAGGTCTCGACCGTCCGCACCGAGAGGAAGAGCTCATCGGCGATCTGCTGGTTGGTCCGGCCGCGTGCGGCGAGCGCGGCGATCTGCGCCTCGCGCGGAGTGAGCTCGGCAGCGGACGCATCGAGCCCATCGATCACCGGCGGATCGGTGCCCTGGCCCGGCGCGTGCAGTTCCCGGGCTCGCGCGGCGGCCCGGCGGGCTGAGTCCATCCGGCCGTCGGCGACGGATACCCGAGCGGCGTCGGCGGCTGCCTCCACCGCGTACGCGACGGCCCCGATCGCCGTGAACTGCTCCGCGACCGCCTCAAGTGCCCGCCCGTCGTGCCGCGCGAGCGCGTCGGCATGACCGGCGTAGGCGGCCGCGAGGCGCGCGTCGCAGCGCTCGGCGCGCTCCCGCAGTGCAGGAGCGACGGTCGACGGGCTCGCGCCCGACCGCAGCCCTTCGTACAGCAGCCGTGCGCTGAGCAGCGGCTGCTCGGTCGCCGCCGCGGCCTGCAGAAAGGCCTTGGCGCCCGCCGCCGGGCTCAGGGCGCGCGCGGCCCACCCCTCCGCCCGGGCGAGGTATCCGACCTGGGTGGGCATCGGCTCCCCATCGCCGAGGTGGGCATGGAGCTCGGCGAGCAGCTCCCGGGCCTGTCCGGGGTCGCCCGTGAGGCTTGCGATCCCCACCCGGAGGGCGAGCAGGCTGAACGCGGTCCCGAACGCATCCTGAACCGCGAAGTGCCCATCGGCCTCGCCGACCCATCGCTCGGCGTCGCGGTACCGGCCCTGGGCGGTCGCCAGCACCGCGAGCGCGAATGCCGCCAGGCCGGCTGCCTGATGGTCGCCGCCGCGCACCCCGTCGCGCAGGACCTCCTCGACGTAGCGCGTGAGGTCGGGCCAGTCCTGCCCGGCCTCGAGCTCGATCAGGACCATCAGTCCCAGCGCATAGCGGTCGAGGTTGCCGGCCAGCGGCGCGCGCGGGCGGATCGCCACCGCGCGGGCGTGGGCCTCGACCACGTGACCGACCGCCATCGCCCGGAAGATCGCGGTCATCTCCGATTCGCTGGGTGGCTGCCCGCCGGCGCCGGCGTGTTCCTCGTCGTCCGCGTGGACGTGATCCTCGGGGTCGACGGCGAACCCCGAGAGCACAAGCCGCCACGAGTCGAGCTCGTGTGTCCAATCCGCCTCGGGCGACCAGTGCTCGGCCTCGGCGAGCAGCTCGCGCGCTTGGAGCACCCGGTTCAGGCCCCAGTAGAGGATGTGGATGCGCTGCGCAAGATAGGCGAGCGCCTCCGGGGCGCCCGGCGCGTCGCGCTCGACGCCGGCGAGCACCTCCTCGGCCTCCTCGTCGCGGCCGGCGCCGGACAGAGCGCGTGCGAGCACGATCGCCGCCGGCAGACCGAACCCGGCGTCGGCCGCGGTCCGCCCGAGCCGGGCGGCCAGCGGGAAGTCGCCGGTGCCGACGGCGGCGCCCGCGGCGTCGAGCAGCAGCTCGCCCGGGACCTCTACGCCGGCGGCCAGGCGCCAGCGAGCGATCCGCAGAGCATCGTCGGCGGTGAGCGGCGAGCGCGCGCCAACCGTCTCAGCCAGCTGGAGCTGCAGCGCCCGGGCCCTGAGCACCGGCAGCTCGCCGCGGAGCACGTCGCCGTAGAGCGGCTGTGCGAGCCGCACCACCGGCTCCTCGCGTCCGGCCTCGATGGCGATCATCCCGCGCTGCTCGAGCGCCTCGAGCACGCCGAGACCGGTCAACTCCTCGGCCTCGCCGAGCCGTAGCGGCTCGCCGAGCGCCAGAAGCTCGAGCGCCGCTCGCTGGCCGTCGCTCAGCGAGCCCATCCTCCGGGTGACGATCGTGGCCAGCGACGGGCTGATCGCCCGGCGGTGCAACCGCCACATCCCGCGGTCGACCGTCAGCCGGCCCTCCTCGATCGCACCGAGCACGAGCTCACGCGCGAACAGCGGGCTGCCGGCGCTCGAGTCCGCGGCGCGGCGGAGCACCGATTGCTCGACCGGACCCCCGAGTGCGCGTTGGACGAGAGACTCGATCGCCTCGTCGCTCAGCGGCGCCAGCTCGATCCGGAGCGCGCCGGCGTCCCGCCAAAGGGAATCGATCGCATCCGGCGCGACCGCGCCGGGGTGGACGGTCGCGATGACGAACACCGAGGCCGCGGTGACCAGGTGCAGCACGAGCGTGGCCGAGGCGGCGTCGAGCAGGTCCGCATCGTCGACCCCGAGGCAGACCGCGCGCCCGGCGGCGCGCTCGCGCAGGCGCTCGGTGCTGCGGCGGATCAGCTCGAGCGGCTCATCGGAGCGGACGTCGTCGGGGATCAGTGCGGCAAACGCTCCGAGCGGGATCGCCGCCGAGCTCGTGGTGCCCTGGACCCAGTAGACGAGGTCGCCGGCCTGCCCGGCGGCCGCGCACGCCTCACGGGCCAGGCGCGAGCGGCCGACGCCGGGCGCGCCGCTGATGACCACTCCCGTGCAGCGCGGGTCCGTGCGCGCCGCCTCGATCTGGCGCAGCTCGGCATCACGACCGGTGAGCGGCCAGGTATCCCCCGGGTGGGCGGGCGCTGAGGTCTGGGGCGCCACGGCGGCAGTGTACGCCCGCCCGGTGGATCTCAGACGTCGTGGCGGGAGGGGGCGTCGTAGTAGCGCCTCGCAGGTGTCGTAGTGGGCTACGAACGTCGCAGGCGTCCTCTGCTGAGACCGTGTTCATCACACACCACGGCGCCACACCGAACAGCGCCGGATGACACCTCAAAGGAGCCACAATGACCTCTCGCAACACCATCCTCCACCGTTCCCGCACCGCCCGTCGCGCCGCCGGCCTCGGTGCCGTCGCGCTTCTCGCCTCCGCGGGCGTCGCGGCGGCGGCGCCGTCGAGCGCCCCGATCTCAGGCTCGGCGATCTCCAGGGGCGCGACGATGAGCGTCTCCAACGCCCGCCCGCTCGCCGGCAACAAGATCACGATCAGCGGTGACGCCCCGCTGGACGCGCGCACCGGCTCGTGGATCACGCTCGAGTCCTCCGCGTTCTCCTCCCGGGTGCGCGCCGACCGGATGCCGGCGGTGCGTACCCAGGTGAGCGCTCAGGGCACCTACGACGTGACGGCAACCGTCGCACGGACGGCGGAGCCGAACACGATGTACACGGTGTCCGGCAGCTACGACGGGGCGATGTTCCCGGTCGCCGCGCCGCTCTACGTCCGGTCCTCGCAGGCCGGCGCCTCGATCCAGCTGCCCCAGCGCAGGGCCGTTCCGGGGTCGACGATCACGATCACCGGCAACGCGCCGCTTGACGCCCGCGCCGGCAGGTGGATCACGCTGGTCTCGCCCGCGTTCGACTCCTCGACGCGCGTCGACGGCGTGCCGGCGGTGCGGACCCAGGTCTCGGCCCAGGGGACCTACTCGGTCCGGGCGAAGATCAAGCCGGGCATCGTCTCCTACAACGCCGCGCCGGTCACCGGGAGCTTCCAGGGACAGGGGTTCGCCAAGCAGGCGACGCTCCGGATCGACGCGGGCCTGAACGGCACCGTCCACGTGATCTACCACAACGCCCGCGGCACCGCGACCCCCGGCTCCAAGGTGATCCTGGTCGGCGACGGCCCGAGCTCGGCTCCGGGCGGCCTGCGTTCGGGCGACCAGCTGACGTTCACCTCGACGGCGTTCGCCCACGGCATGGTCAGCGTGGAGCTGAGCGCGCAGGGCACCTACCAGGTGAACGCGACGATCGCCCCGGGCACCAAGCCCGGCACGTACTCGGTCACCGGCAGCTTCCGCGGAATGCCGTTCCGCACCGGCGACACGGTCAAGGTGGTCGGCTGATCGGCGGCAGCACACTCACACAGGCAGCTCAGTGGCCGGGCGGCGACGCCCGGCCACTGGTGTGTTCGGGCTTCGAGCCGGCGTGCGCCGATATGCGGTGGGCGATCGGTAGGTCATGGCGCCGCCGCGGGGAGCAAGCGGATCTTCGGCCGCCCGTGCCGCGTGAGGACCACCTCCTGGCCGGCCGCAACCCGGTCCATCCACGAGCCGAGCCCGCCACGGAAGGCATTGACGCCAACCGTCACGGGCTCGGGTGATGGAGTGGAGCTAGCCGGGCTCGAACCGGCGACCTCCTGCATGCCATGCAGGCGCTCTCCCAGCTGAGCTATAGCCCCGTCGAAAGAGAACTCGCCAGCAAGGGTAATACATGATCGCTGGCCGTTGCGAGGCGGCGTCAGCCGAAGGTGGAGTTGGCGCTGGCCGGTGGCGCCTTGCACACTGGAATCGAGCACGAACATATGTTCGCAAATCACTCGGACGGAACCGACGTTCCGCGCCGCTCTCGACCGAACGTCCAGAAAGCTGCCTGACTAAATGATTCGCGTTTAACTCGCACGCGCCGCGGCCGATAGCTTGGGCATGTCCCACCACGCCCGAGTCCGGAACCACGAAGGGAACGCTCACACTCGTCCCGAGTCAGAGACCGGGCGCCGCCGCGAGGATCGTTGGCTGGAGCGCTGGATCAACTCGACCGAGGACCTGGCACGGCTGCAGTACTCCCACCGGATGCTGGATGCCGTCATCGACGAGATCGACGGCCGGATGATTCGCGTCGGCGACCAGTGGCTGGCCGACTACGCCTCCTGCAACTACCTCGGACTTGACCTCGACGAGGAGATCATCGCCGCGGTCCCCGAGTATCTCGCCCGGTGGGGCACGCATCCGAGCTGGTCCCGTCTGCTCGGCAGTCCCGTGCTGTATGAGCAGATCGAGACCCAGCTCACCGAGCTGCTCGGCGCAGAGGACACGCTCGTCCTGCCGACGATCACCCACATTCACATGTCCGTCATCCCGGTGCTCGCCGGCGGCGGGACCGTGTTCCTCGACCGTCGCGCGCACAAGACGATCTACGACGGCTGCCAGACGGCCAGGGCGCGCGGCGCCGAGATCGTGCGCTTCGCCGACGGCCTCGACGAGCTCGAGCAGCTCCTGCGCGGCGACTGGCGCCGACCCGGACTGATCTGCATCGACGGCGTCAACTCGATGACCGGCAACCTGCCCGAGCTCGCGGAGTACGCCGAGCTCGCCCGTGAGCACGACGTGCTTCTCTACGTGGACGACGCCCACGGGTTCGGCGTGATCGGCGAGCGTTCGCCGAGCGAGCCCTGCGACTACGGAGTCCGCGGCAACTCCGTCGTCCGCCACCTCGGCGAGAGCTACGACAACATCATCCTGGTCGGCGGCTTCTCCAAGGCCTACTCGTCGCTGCTGGCGTTCATCGCCTGTCCGACGGCCATCAAGCAGATGCTGAAGACCGCCGCCCCGCCGTATCTCTACTCGGGCCCGTCGCCGGTCGCCTCGCTCGCGACCGTGCTGGAGGGCCTGCGGGTCAATGCCGAGCGCGGCGACGCGCTGCGGGCGGAGCTGGCGCGGCTCACCGGCCGGGTGCTCGACCGCGTCCACGAGCTTCGCATCGCGACGCCGAACCGCTCGGGGCTGCCGATCATCGAGGTCCCGCTCGCGGAGTCCGAGCGCATCGACGACGTCGGCGACCTGCTGTTCGAGCGCGGGATCTACGTGACGATGGCCGTCTACCCGCTCGTCCCGCGCAACGAGGTCGGGTTCCGGCTGCAGCTCACCTCCGCCAACACCGACGAGCAGGTCGATCACCTGTGCGAGGTGCTCGGCGAGGTCGCCGAACAGTTCCAGCTGAGCCGTGAGGACCAGTCATGACCGGACGCCGGCACATCGATCGCACGCACGCGTGGTGGCTCTACCTCGCGGTGTGCACACTGCTGATCGGCGCGTACGTACTGGTTCCGCCGCTGAAGGGCCAGCCGATCCTGATGAACGCGCTCGGCTTCTCGGGCGTCGTCGCCGTACTCGCCGGCATGCGGATCTACCGTCCCCGCGCTCGTGCCGCCTGGCTCTGCTTCGCCCTCGGTCTGACGCTGCAGCTGGCCGGCGACGTCTACACCTACAGCGTTCGGGAGCTCGCCCACGTGGGGGTGCCCTTCCCGTCGATCGGCGACGCGATGTATCTGCTCGTCTACCCGCTGCTGATGTGCGGGCTGCTGCTGCTCGTACGCAGCCGCAACCGCGGCGCCGACGGACCGGGGCTGATCGACTCGCTGATCATCTCGCTCGGGCTCGGGCTGATCCTCGCGACTCAGCTGCTCACGCCCTACCTGCACGACCATTCGCTGCCGCTGGTGCCCAAGCTGGTCTCGATCGCCTATCCGGTCGGCGACATCATGCTGCTCGGCGCCGCAATCCGGCTCGCGGTCGACACGGGCCGGCGCCGCCCGTCGTTCTACCTGGTGATCGCATCGATCGTCACCCTGCTGATCACCGACTACATCTACGGCGTCCTCACCTTCCACAACGCCTATCACCATCAGTACTGGCTCGACTCGGGCTGGATCCTGCTCTACGTGTTCTGGGGCGCCGGCGCGCTGCATCCGTCGATGGGCAGCCTCTCGGACGCGGGCATCGAGCGCGCCCCCCGGCTCGGCGCGGGACGGTTGGCGATGCTCGCCACCGCCACGCTCATCGCGCCGGTGCTCGAGTACATCAACGCCCGGACCAAGCACGATCCCGATCTGCTGTTCGTCATCGGCTCGTCGATGGTGCTGTTCGCCCTTGTCGTCGGCCGGATGGCCGGCCTCGTCCGCCAGCGCGAGCGCGCCGCGACACGCGAGCGCTCGCTGAACGCGACCGGTGAGCGGCTGGTCGCCGCCACCTCGCTTGCCGAGATCGCGGCCGCCGGACTGAGTGCCGTGCAGGCGCTCGCCGGCGAGGAGTCTCAGGCATTCGTCTGCCGCCTCCACGGCGCGGAGTCGCAGGTCGCCCGTCTCGACGTCAGCGGCGCGCTGGTCGTGTGGGGCGCCCCGGTCGAGCTCGCCGACTTCCTCGCCGGCGCCACCACCGGCCGGCCCGAACCCCTGCCCGCGGAGGTCGCCGACCAGCTGCAGCTTGACGGCGCCGGCGGAGACGTCATCCTCGCACTCTCCACCCAGAGCGACGGACAGGGGTGGCTCATGGTCACCGGAGCGCAGGCGCCGGACTTCGAATCCCGCTCGAGTCTCGCCGTCCTCGCCCACCAGATCCAGCTCGCCGTCGAGCGCACGCAGCTCTCCGAGCAGGCCCACCGGGCCGCTTCCGAGCAGCGGCTGAGCTCACTCGTCCGCCACTCCTCGGATCTGATCACGGTGATCGACGAGTCCTCCACGATCATCTACCAGAGCCCGTCGATCGAGGCCGTCCTCGGCTACAGCGCCGAGGAGGTGACGGGCCGGCCGTTCTCACGGCTCCTGCACCCCTCCGAGCAGGGGCGGCTTCCGATCTGCCTCGCCGACGGCTCGTGGGCGACGGCTGCGGGCGAGCCGATGGAGTGCCTGCTCGCGGCGCCGGACGGCAGCGCGCGCAACTTCGAGGTCCTGCTCAACGATCTGCGCGGTGACGAGCACGTCCGCGGCATCGTGCTCAACGGCCGTGACGTCTCCGAGCGCAAGGCGTTCGAGGAGCAGCTCACCCACCAGGCCTTCCACGACTCGATCACGCACCTGGCCAACCGCGCCCTGTTCAACGAGCGGGTGCGCCACGCGGTTGCCCGCGCGCGCCGTGAGCCGATGGGCCTGGCTGCGATCTTCGTCGATCTCGACGACTTCAAGACGATCAACGACAGCCTCGGCCACGCGGCGGGCGACGTGGTGCTGCTCGAGGTGGCCAAGCGCATCACCCTGGCGGTCCGCTCGGGCGACACGCCCGCGCGCTTCGGCGGCGACGAGTTCGCGATCCTGCTCGAGGACGTCGACGACGTACAGGCGGCCGCCGACACCGCGCAGCGCATCCTCGAGAGCCTGTCCGCGCCGCTGGAGATCGCTCACAAGACGCTCTCGATCCGCGCCAGCGTGGGGATCTCGATCGCCGAGGCGGGCGTGGCGATCGACGCCGACGAGCTGATCCGCAACGCGGACTCCGCGATGTACATCGCCAAGAGCGACGGCAAGGGCGGGTACCGCGTGTTCGAGCCCGCGATGCACCAGCGGATGCTCTCCCGCCTGGAGCTGCGTGCCGACCTCGAGCGCGCGCTCGAGAAGCAGGAGCTGGAGCTCCACTACCAGCCGCTCGTGCGCCTGCAGGACGGCGCCGTGACCGGTGTGGAGGCGCTGCTTCGCTGGCGCCACCCCGAGCGCGGCCTGATCCCGCCCGACGAGTTCATCCCGTTCGCCGAGGAGACCGGCCTGATCGTCCCCATCGGTCGCTGGGTCCTGGGCGAGGGCTGCCGGCAGGCCAAGGCGCTGCGCTCCCAGCTCGGCGGCGACGTGCTGCCCTCGATCGGGATCAACCTGTCGGTCAAGCAGCTGTTCGACGACGACATCGTCGCCGACGTCACGGCCGCTCTGGAAGCGGCGGAGCTGGAGCCGGGCGCGCTGACGCTGGAGATCACCGAGACGGTCATGATGACCGACACGGCGCTCGCCACCGCACGGCTGGGTGAGCTGCACGCACTCGGTGTCCGCCTGGCGATGGACGACTTCGGCACCGGGTACTCCTCGCTCTCGACGCTCAGCCAGTTCCCGCTCGACATCCTGAAGATGGACCGCTCGCTGCTCGCCGCGGGCGCCGCGCCGATCACGAACGGGCTCGCGTCCGCCGTCCTCGGCCTCGGCGAGACATTCGCGCTCGAGGTCGTCGCCGAGGGCATCGAGTACCCCGAGCAGTCGACGACGCTGCGCGACCTCGGGTGCGAGACCGGCCAGGGGTTCTTCTTCGCCCGCCCGATGCCGCCGGCGGCGCTGCTGGAATTCCTCTCCACCCGTCCCGAGGAGCGGGGAGCGGGGAGCTTGCCGGCGACGTCCCCGGCGCCGTGAACCACTCCTATGAGGGGCTCGACCGCCCCGGCGGTTTCGCTCGCGGCGGGCTGCTCGCTCCGCTGGTGCGACGTGAGTACCGGCGACTGCTGACCGGCCTCTCGGTGTCGCTGCTCGGCGACGGCGTCTTCCTGGTCGCGCTCGCCTGGCAGGTCTACACGCTGAAGGGCACTCCGTCGGCGCTCGGCGCGGTCGGGATCGCGATGACGGTCCCGACGATCGCCTGCCTGCTCCTGGGCGGCGCGATCTCCGATCGCTACGACCGGCGCTGGGTGATGATCTGCGCCGACGCGGTGCGCGCGCTGGCCACCGCGACGCTCGCCACGCTCGCGCTCTGCGGGACGCTCACGTTCGCCGAGCTGCTCGGGGTGGCGGTCGTGCAGGGGGCGTCGAGTGCGTTCTTCGACCCCGCAAGTGACGCGATCGTCCCTGAATTGCTCGACGGAGAGCTTCTCGCGCAGGCAAACGCGCTCGATCAGCTCATCCGCCCGCTCGCACTGAGACTCATCGGACCCGCGATCGGCGGGCTGGTCGTCGCCCTGCTCGGCAGCGGTGGGGCGTTCGCCTTCGACGCCGCGTCGTTCGCCATCTCCGGCATCGCCGTGGCCACGCTCGCGCGCGGTCAGGGCTCGCGCGCGCCGTCGCAGAGCGGTGCGCTCGGCTCGGAGATCGCCGACGGCCTTCGCTACGTCTCCGGGCAGCCGTGGCTGTGGGTGACCCTGGCGGGCGCCGCGATCGCCTATCTGCTGTTCATGGGACCGGTCGAGGTGCTGCTGCCCTACATCGTCAAGGAGCAGATGCATCAGCATGCAGGCAGCCTCGGCCTCGTGTACGCCGCCGGCGGGGCCGGCTCGCTCGTCTGCGCACTGGCGATCGGGGGTCGCGGCCTGCCGCGCCGCCCGGTCCGCTTCATCTACGTCACCTGGACGATCGCGACGCTCGCGGTGGCCGGCTACGGGGTCGCGCGTTCGGACTGGGGTCTCGCGGTGGCGAGCGTCGGCTTCAACGCGCTGGAGACCGCGGGCACGATCGCGTGGATCACGCTCAAGCAGCGGTTGGTGCCCGCGCGGCTGCTCGGCCGCGTCTCGAGTCTCGATTGGCTGATCTCGATCGGCCTGCTCCCGCTCTCCTACGGGCTCACCGGTCCGGTGAGCGCCGCGCTCGGCGTGCGCACGACGCTGATCGGCGCCGGCGTGCTCGGTGCGATCGTCACCGTCGCCGGGCTGCTCGTCCCGGGTGTGCGGGACCCTGACGGCGGGCTGCCCGCCACGATGCGAGCCTCGGCGCTCACGCCACTCACCGGCGCCGACTGAACGCGCCGCGGGCGTAACCCGGCGGACCGCGCCCGCGGGCGCCCCCGGTAACCTCGGCGACGCACATGAGCGAGCGCCGTTACGAGCCATCCGAGATCGAGCCGCGCTGGCAGGCGGTGTGGGAGTCCGAGCGGACCTGGGAGGTGCCAAACCTGTCGGCCGAGCAGGCGGCGACGGCGCCGCCGAAGTCCTACGTGCTGGAGATGCTCCCGTACCCGAGCGGTGAGCCGCACATCGGGCATCTCAAGAACTACGCGGTCGGCGACGCGGTCGCCCATTTCCGCCGGCGCCACGGCCACCGGGTGCTGCACCCGCTCGGCTACGACGCGTTCGGGCTGCCGGCCGAGAACAACGCGATCAAGACCGGGATCGCGCCCCGGCAGGCGACCGATGACTCGATCGCCGCCTTCCAGCGCGCCTTCCGCGCCTGGGGGCTGTCGATCGACTGGTCGCGCGAGATCGCCTCCCACGAGCCCGAGTACTACCGCTGGACGCAGTGGATCTTCCTGCGGCTGTTCGAGCGCGGGCTGGCCTACCGCAAGGAGTCCGCGGTCAACTGGTGCCCCAACGATCAGACCGTGCTCGCCAACGAGCAGGTGATCGACGGTCACTGTGAGCGGTGCGGCCACGAGGTCGAGCTGCGCCAGCTCGAGCAGTGGTTCTTCCGGATCACCGCCTACGCGGACCGGCTCCTGGACGACCTCGACACGATCCGCTGGCCGGAGAGCGTCAAGGCCCAGCAGCGCAACTGGATCGGCCGCTCGAGTGGGGCGGAGGTGACGTTCCGCTGCGAGCAGCTCGGGATCGACTATCCGGTGTTCACCACCCGTCCCGACACGCTGTTCGGCGCGACGTTCTTCGTGATGGCACCCGAGCATCCCGACGTGATGCGCCTCGCCGCCGGGACCGCTGCGGAGGCGGAGGTTCGCGCGTACGTCAACCGCGCGCTGAACGAGACGGCCGCCGATCGCGGTGCCGCCGACAAGCTGAAGACCGGGGTCGCGCTCGGTCGGACGGTCACCAACCCGGTCAACGGTGAGCAGCTGCCGATGTACGTCGCCGACTATGTGCTGATGGAGTACGGAACGGGCGCGATCATGGCCGTGCCCGGCCACGATGAACGCGATCACGCGTTTGCCGTCGCCTACGATCTGCCGATCCGCCGGGTGATCGAGGGGCCGGACGGCGAGCGCTCCGACGATGCGCTGCCCTACACCGGGGATGGCCCGATGGTCAACTCCGGACGCTTCGACGGCACGCACAACCGCACCGCATACGACCAGATGATCGAATGGCTGCAGGCCGAGGACCGCGGTCGCGGCACGGTCAGCTACCGGTTGCGCGACTGGCTGCTCTCGCGCCAGCGCTACTGGGGCTGCCCGATCCCGATCCTGTACTGCGAGTCCTGCGGCATGGTGCCGGTGCCCGACGAGGATCTTCCCGTGCGACTGCCGGAGGTCGACGACTACCAGCCCCGTGGGCGCTCGCCGCTGGCCGCCGCCGAGGACTGGGTGCACACGAGCTGCCCGGGGTGTGGCGGCCCGGCTCGCCGCGAGACGGACACGATGGACACGTTCGTCGACTCGAGCTGGTACTTCCTGCGCTACTGCGACGCCCGCAACGACCAGGCGCCGTGGGATCCCGCGGTCCTGGCCCAGTGGGCGCCGATCGACCAGTACATCGGCGGGATCGAGCACGCGATCCTACACCTGTTGTATGCCCGCTTCTTCGTCAAGGCGCTCGCCGACATGGAGCTGCTCTCGGTGCAGGAGCCGTTCGCGGCCCTGTTCACGCAGGGGATGATCCTCGGCCCCGACGGCCAGAAGATGTCCAAGTCGCGCGGCAACGTGATCTCACCGACGCCGATCGTGGAGCGCTACGGTGCCGACGCGGCCCGCTGCTACGTGCTGTTCATCGGACCGCCCGACCAGGACGCGGCCTGGAGCGAGACCTCGCTGGAGGGCGTGCACCGGTTCCTCGCACGCCTGTGGCGGCTGGGGGAGGAGGTGGCCGCCGGCGGCGCCCGCGGGCCTGCCGGCCCCCCGGGGTCGCCCGAGGGCGATGGGCTCACCGTCGTGCGCAAGGCGCACTGGGCGATCGACAAGGTGACATCCGACCTTGACGGGCGGTTCGCCTTCAACACCGCGATCGCGGCGATCATGGAGCTCGTCAACGAGCTCTACCGCCATCCGGACGCCGATCCGCGGGCGCGGCGCTTCGCGGTGGCGACGGCGGCGTCGCTCGTCTTCCCGTTCGCGCCGCACCTGGGCTCCGAGGTCTACGAGACGATCACCGGCGATCGCGTCTGGGAACAGCCCTGGCCGCAGGCCGATGCCGCGATGCTCGTGGCTGACACGTTCGAGCTCGTCTGTCAGGTCAACGGCAAGGTGAGAGACCGGGTCAGCGCGCCGACCGGAGCCCCGCGTGAGGAGCTCGAGCGGCTGGCGCTGGCCAGCGCCGGCGTCCAGGCCCACCTGAACGGGCACGAGGTGGTCAAGGTGATCGTCGTGCCTGACAAGCTCGTCAACGTCGTCGCTCGTTAGCCGGCTCCCAGCAGCAGCGCCACGACCGCGGCCGCTCTGTCGACCTCGGGCTCGACCGCCGCGCGGGCGTCGTTGTAGATGAAGCTCTCGGTGAGGCACACCACCGCAAACGCAAGCGTGTCGATGTCGGCGCGGGGGGCGAAATGGCCGGCCTCCTGCTCGGAGCGGTAGAGCGCGGCGAGCCGGTCGATGGTGCGGGTGTTCACCGAGCCGTGGCGGGAGGTGAGGATCCGGAGTGCTGTCTGGGTCTCGCGGCGCACGAACGTCTGGAGCGGAGCGCTGGACACGATCGCGGCGACGTGATGCCGGAACACCGCGAGCAGGCGCTCCGCCCCGCTGAGCTGGGCGGTCTCGCGCTTGGCGTGCTCGAAGCTGGCGTCCGAGAGCGAGAACAGGACGTCGGCGAGCAGTGCCTCGCGTGAGCCGGTCCAGCGGTAGAGCGTCTGGCGAGAGACCCCGAGCTCGAGGGCGAGCGCTTGCATGTCGAGCCGCTCGCCCTCGAGGAAGCGATGCCGGGCGACGCGGAACGCGGCGGCGGGGGTCGCGGGAGCGGCGGTCTCTCCGGGCGCCAGGCTCCGCGACGCGCGGTACGCGGCCGACCCCTCGGGGGGAGGCTCAGACCACTTCGGATGTGACACATCAAACATTTGTCACCGTGACACGCTCGACATCTGTAGCATGCCGCACCGGGAGAGAGAAAGGGAGGGTCGCCAATGACGACCGGAGAGCTGGGACCGATCACCGCCGCGCCGACGCCGATCCAGCGACTATGGCATCGCTCGCTGAATCGATATCCGTCGAACCCGAGCCGCTACCTCAGCCTCGGCATCGTCGTCGCGACGACGATCGTCCTGTATTACCAGCTCTACCTCAGCGGCGGGGTGGCGACGGCGATCCTCCGCAGCCTGCACATGTCGTTCACCTACTACGTGAACATCAGCGTGATCGGCTACCTGCTCGGGGCGGCCGCCTCGTGGCTGGCAGGTCTGGCCGACCGCTACGGCCGGGCGAACATCGTCACCGCGGGCCTCGCGCTCGTCGGTCTGCTCTGCCTGATCGGATTGCCCAACGCCCATACCAAGGCCGCCTTTCTGATCATCTACGTCGCGATCGGGTTCGTCGAGGGGATCATCCTGGTGGCGACGCCGGCTCTGATCCGCGACTTCTCCCCGCAGCTCGGCCGGGCGTCGGCGATGGGTTTCTGGACACTCGGGCCGGTGCTCGGGTCGCTCGTGGTCGCCGCGTTCGTCTCCGGCGCCGGGACCCGCAGCTGGCAGGACCAGTACCGGATCAGCGGAGTCATCGGCCTCGCGGTGTTCGTCGTCGCGCTGATCGGGCTGCGGGAGCTCTCGCCCCGGCTGCGCGACCAGCTGATGGTCTCCCGGAAGGATCGTGAGCTGATCGAGGCGCGGGCCGCGGGGATCGACATCGAGGAATCGCTGCGCCACCCGTTTCGCCAGATGCTGCGGCCCGACATCCTGCTCTCGGCGTTCGCGATCAGCGTCTTCCTGATCATCTATTACGTCGCAGTCGGGTTCTTCCCGGTGTTCTTCGAGACGGTCTTCGGGTACAGCCAGTCCCGCGCGAACACGCTCGGTGACTGGTTCTGGGCCTTCGACGCCGGCGGACTGCTGCTCGTCGGTGCGCTGTCGGACCGAATCCGTGTCCGCAAGCCGTTCATGGTCCTCGGAGCAGTGTGCGCGATCGTCTCCACGACGATCTTCGCCCTGAAGGCGACCCATCCCGCGACCTCGTACTCGACGTTCGTCGTCCTGCTCTCGTGCATCGCTGTGTCGCTGGCGCTCGCCTTCGCGCCGTGGATGGCGAGCTTCACCGAGACCGTGGAGCGTCGCAACCCGGCGTTGATCGCGACGGGGCTCGCGGTCTGGGGCCTCGTCATCCGGATCGTGATCGCGGTCAGCGTGTTCTTCGTCCCCAAGGTCGTCACCACCGCCACGACGCTCGTCCAGCAGGGGCCGGCGGTCAAGGCGGTGCTCACCGATCCGGCGCCGGTCGGCCACACGACGATCGGAAAGGTTGCCGCGGCGGTCTCCGCCAACCCGACGGTCATCGCGCGTCTGCAGAAGGTCTCCTCGCCGCCGACGGCGGCGGATCAGCGCTTCCTGGCAGGCGCCGCGAAGACGCTCGGGCCGGCGAACCTGACGGCGCTCACCCACCCGACGCCCGCACTCGGCGCGGCCCTGAAGACGCTCGCCGCCGACGGGCCGTCCGTGGCCAAGGCGGCCGCGGACTCCCCGAAGCAATGGCGGACGTTCTTCTTCGTCGGCGTCGGTGGAGAGGTCGTGTTCATCCCGCTCATCCTGCTGATGGCCGGGTTCTGGGATCCGCGCGCGGCGCGGCGGGCCGAGCTGGAGCACGATGAGTGGCTCGAGAACGAGCTGCTCAAGCTGAGGTCCGGCTGAGCATCCGGTCGCGGACGAAGCCGGGCATCGCGAGCCCGATCATGACGGCGGCGGCGATCGCCGCCAGGCCACCCGCGAACGCGCTGGTGGCGGGCGAGGTGAGTGACCCGACCGCACCTGCCTCAAGGTTGCCGAGCTGACCGCCGCAGAGTCCGACGACGTAGTCGACAGCGGTCACCCTCCCGCGCATCGCGTCGTGCACGCCGGTCTGGACGATCGTCCCGCGCATGACCACCGTGATCGTGTCCGCCGCCCCCGCAACCGCGAGCGTGATGAGTGTGAGCGCGAGTCCCGGGACGACGGCGAACGCGGCGAAGCCACCGCCCCAGATGGCCACGGCGACAAGCATCGCGAACCCCTGGCGCCGCACGCGGACGATCGGCCCGGAGAGCAACGTGCTCGCCAGGCCGCCGACCCCGACCGCGGCCGCGAACAACCCGAGCGTGTGCGGATCGCCGCCGAACCGCTCGGCGTTGATCGCCGGGAACAGCGAGGTCGGCAGCGCGAAGATGGTGGCGGACAGGTCGGCGAGGAACGCGCCGCACAGGCGGGGAGAGCGAGCGATGAAGGCGAGCCCCTCTCCGACCGCGCGCACGGTTCGCACCGGGACGGCGTCCGCGGCCGGCGGCGAGGCGGGGAGCCGGCCGAGGCCGTACAGCGAGCCCGCGAACGTGGCGGCGTCGATGGCGTAGCAGCCGCGCAGGCCGAGCGACGGGATCGCGACGATCACCCCGGCGAGCGCCGGGCCGGCGGTCAGCATCAGCTGAAAGCTCAGCCGGTCCAGCGCCAGACCGGCGGCGAGCTGGTCGGAGCCGAGCAGGACGCGGATGAATGTCCGCCGGGCAGGCCCGCTGACTCCGCCCAGGCCAGAGCGCGCGGCCGCGATCAGGTAGACCAGCCACACCGTGCCGCGGTCCGCGTGCGCGGTCGCGGCCAGTGCCCCACTCGTGACGACGAGCCCGAGCGTCGCGCCGATCACGAGCCGGCGGCGGTCCCGCGCATCGGCCAGGGCCCCGCCCAGCAGTCCGACCGTCACCGCGGGGACGAGTTGGACCGCGGAAATCAGTCCGACGTCGAACGAGGAGTGCGTGACGTCCCAGAGCTGCAGCGGCAGCGCGAACATCGTCAGCGCGGTCCCGACGGCGGACAGCAGCGAGCCGATCCACAGCCGGCGGTAGGCGGGCGAGCCGCGCAGCGGGGAGAGATCGAGGAAGAGGCGGCGCACGGCGATCGGCGAGAAATGTATCAGCACTTATATAAGTACTGATATATGATTGACCCATGAGCGGCGAACCAGCCCCGCGCGACCAGTCCGACGATCCGACCGAGCAGAGCCGGTGGAGGCCGTTCCGGCTGCTGCGCCAGGCGATGGAGGACGACATCGCCCGCATCTATGAAGACGCGGGCATGGAGGACTTCAAGACGAGCTGGGTGATGGAGATCCTGCGCCTGCAGGCGCGGGGGCCGATGACGATCTCCGAGCTCGCCGCGTCGGTGCACCGCACCCATTCGGCTCTCAGCCAGAAGGTGGCGGCGATGCGAGCTGCCGGGCTGGTGGAGACCACGCGGGGTGCCGACGCGCGCTCCAAGACGGTCGCGCTGACCCCGAGGGCGCGGGAGATCGCGGGCCGGCTGGCCGCCGAGTGGCGGGCGACCGAGGCGGCGATCGCGCGCCTGGAGGAGGAGATCCCCTACCCGCTCAGCCGCGCGGTCGCCGACATCGAGGCGGCGCTGACCGAGCGCAGCTTCCACGACCGGATCCGCGACGAGCTCGAGCGGGCCGGCGAGCAGGTCTGAGCGCCGATTCGCCGACTGACCACGGACGTAGACTCGCTCGGGTGCCCGCGTTCAAATCCGCCTATCTGATCCACGGCGACGACCACGGGCGGATCGCCGAGCGACGCGCGACGCTCCGCACCCTCGCCGAGTCGATCAGCGGCGCCGAGGGGGTCGAACTGCTCGAGGGCGAGAGCTCGACGCCGGATGCGGCCGCCGCGGCGCTGTCGGCGATGACGCTCACGCTCAGTCGCCGGTTCATCATCGTCGACGGAGCCGAGCGCTGGAAGGACTCCGAGATGGACGCGCTGGAGGCGGGTCTGCGGGTCATCGCGCCGGAGACGACGATCGCCTTCTTCGCGCGCGAGGAGGGACGTGCGAAGGCGCCGGATCGGCTCCACAAGGCAGTCAAGGCCGCGGGAGGCGACATCAGCGCCGAGGCGACCGTCAAGCCCTGGGAATTGCCCCGCTGGGTCACCGGGCAGGCGTCGGCGCTTGGACTGGAGCTGACCTCCGACGGCGCCCGGGCGCTGATCGCGCATGTGGGGGAGCGCCAGCAGCGGCTGCTGCGCGAGCTCGAGAAGCTCGCACTCGGCGCCACCGTGGACGGATCGGACGGCTCGCTGGATGCCGAGCGAATCGCTGCGCTCACGGCCTCCTCTTCGGAGCGCCGGGCATGGACCGTCGCGGACGCCGTCGTCGCGGGGGATGGCGTCGCGGCCGTCCGCGCCTTCCTCGAGCTCCGCCAGCAGGGCGAGCGCGTTCCCGGGCTGCTCTACTGGATGTCCCAGCGGGTGCGCCAGGCCCACGAGGTCGCCGCCGCGCTCGACGCCGGCGAGGCGCCCGCGCAGGTCAAGCGCCGCCTGCGGATGCCCTCCCGGGCCGCGGATGCGCTGATTGCCGACGCGGGACGCCGCGGCACCGAGCGGCTGCGCGAGGCGGTGTGCGAGATCGCCGACCTCGAGCTGGCCTCCCGCGGGGGCGGCTCGGGCGGGGCCGGCGAGGACACCGCGGCCCTCTTGACGCTCAGGCGCCTGGCGGCTTGAAATGGACTCAGCGCGCGCGGGTCAATGCAGAACGGTGGAATGGAGCACGAGGTAGACCGCGAGCAGCACGCCCGCGATCACCAGCACCACCAGCAGCCGTAGCCACGGGCTCCGGCGCAGCGACGGATTGATCGGCCGGTCGGTTCGCGGCGGGGGAGGGGTGTGCACCGCGGTGTTGACGGCGGGCGCACGATGGCTCGCCTCGGCCGCGGTGGCGGCACGCGAGTCGGCGTCGCGCCGCTGCCGGCGCTCGCTGGAAAGCTCCTTGCGCGCGTCCTGAAGCTCGGTCGTGCGAGCCTCGAGCTGCTCCTCGAGTTCGGCCTGCACGCGCAGCGTGCGGTCGTGGTCGGCCCGCAGCGACTCGTGGCGGGCACGCAGCTCGTGATTGTCACGACGCGAGGCGTCAAGCTGGGAGGCGGTGTCGGCCGCCTCGCTCTCCGCGGTGCGCGCAAGCTCCAGCTCGGCCCTGACCCGGGCGAGCTCGGCGACCGTGCGCCGGGCCTCGGTGCGCTCGCGCTCGAGCGCCTGCTCGAGCTCCTCACGGCGAGCCTGCTCGCGCTCGAGCGTCGCCTCCGCTGCGCTCAGCCGGGTGGCGAGCCGCTCGACATCCGCGGCGCGGCTGGCGACCGGACGCCGGCGCGGTGTCACCGGCGCCGCGGGCGGATCCGCGGTGGGGGTCGAGGGAAGGTTCGTGCTGTCGGCGGCCGGCTGCGGCGGGGGCGGGACCCCGCGGGCGCGCCGGCGGCGCGGCGGGGTCGGGAACGGCAGATCGGGTTCGGCGGGCGCCTCCGACGGGGGAGCGGCCGCCGTCTCCGACGGGGGAGCGGCGGCCGCCGAGGGCTCCTCGGCGACTCGTGCGGTGGCGGTGATCGGCCCGTCGGCGTTCTTGCCCCCGCTGCGCAGCGCGACGTTGATGTCCGGCGCGACCGACAGCTCGAGGCCGTCGGCGTCGTCGAACTCCTGTCCGGACTCGACCGCGAACGCCGCCCGCCAGCTCTCACCGTCCTCGGCCGCCCAGGGCTTGTCGTCGAGCTCGGCCAGCAGCCGGCGCTCGGTGCCGGCGCCGTCGGAGACGATCAGCGCCGGTCGGACGAAACGGTGCCCGCGCACGCCATACCAGCGTCCGTGCACCCGGGCCTGGCCGTCGACGACCTCGAGCCGGTCGATCTCGAATGCGACTGCGTCAGGTCCCCTGGTCGGCGTGGCGGCGATCGTGAGACCTCCGGTGGGGCCGCGCTCACGCGCGGGTCGGTTCAGGCGCCGCGGCGCAGGCGGGCGGCGCGGGACTTCTTACGCGCGCCATTGTTCCGGTGCAGCGCGCCGCGCTTGACGGCCTTGTCGATCGTCCGCACGAGAACGCGATGCTCCGCATCGGCCGTCTCGCCCTCGCCGGCGGCAACCGCCTGCTCGAGACGGCGGAAGTACGTCTTGATCGACGAGGTGTACCGGCGGTTCTCCTGACGCTCGCGCTCGGCGCGAAGGATCCGCTTCTTCTGTGAGTGAATGTTGGCCATGGATCGATGCGCCCCCGGTGAGACCGCGGGACGGCGGCGTACTATAGCGCCCTCCGTGCCCGGTTCCAGAGACAGTCGGCGAGGCTCGGGGGAACCGCCGAACCCCCGGGATCCGGCATTCACCGACCCGTCTGAGCCGACCCCGACCGAACTCGTCACCGCGCCCACGGAAGCCGTCCGTGAGATGCCGCGTGGACGCTCGTCGCGGGTTGGCATCTCGACCGCGATCTTCGCCGGGGCGACCGCGGTCTCGCGCGTGGCGGGGATGGCCCGGGAGATCGTCCAGGCCGCGATCTTCGGCACCAGCGCGGAGGGCTCGGCATTCACGATCGCCTCCCAGATCCCGAACCTGTTCTCCAACCTGTTCAGTCAGGCGGCGCTTGGGGCGGCGTTCGTACCGATCTTCACCGACCTGCTCGCCCAGGGCCGCAAGGAGGAGGCGCGCAGGCTCGCGGCCGACCTGCTGGGGATGATCCTGGTGATCCTCGGCGCGTTCACCGTGCTGTACATCGGCGTCGCGGGGCTGCTCGCCCCCGCGCTCGTGGGATCGAGCCACATCTCGGCGACCCTCACCGCAGGGCTCTCGCGCGTGCTCTTCCCGGTCGTGCTGCTGCTTTCGCTGACCGGCCTGATCACGGGGATCCTGCAGGCCTACGACGAGTTCACGATGCCCGCGATCGCCCCGGCGGCATGGAACGTCGTGATCATCGCGCTGCTGCTTCTGCTGCACACGCGGTTCCACCACCGCGATGAGGTCTACGCATATGCGATCGCGTGGCTGGTGGCGACGGTCGTCCAGATGCTGCTGGTCGCCTCCGCGCTGCGCAAGATCGATTTTCGCCTCGGGATCTCGTTCAACTGGCGCGATCCACGGGTGCGCCAGGTGCTGTTCCTGTTCTTCCCGGTGACGATGTCGGTCGGAATCATCAACCTTGACGCGTTCCTCAACGCAGAGCTCGGGACGCTCGTCAACTCGCACGCGCCGATCGCGATCAACGATGCGTTCCGGCTGTACATGCTGCCCCAGGGGGTGTTCTCGGTCGCGGTGACGACGGTGCTCTTCCCCTCGCTGGCGCGAATGGCCAACGCCCGAGACGCACGCGGAATGCGCGCCACGATCGGCCAGGGGATCCGCCAGATCAATCTGCTGCTGATCCCCTCCGCAGCGCTGATGGCGGTGCTTGCGACGCCGATCGTGCGGCTCGTGTACCAGCACGGCTCATTCGGGCCGTTGTCCACCGTCCGCGTGTCCACGGCCCTGTTCTGGTTTGCGATCTCACTGCCGTTCTCCGGGGTCAATCTGCTGCTGACGCGCACGTTCTTCGCGCTGCAGCGCCCGTGGATCCCGACCCGCCTGGCTGTCCTGAACATGATCGTCGACGTGATCGTGTCCTTTGCGCTGTACCGGCCGCTGGGGCTCGCCGGGCTGATCATCGGCACGCTCGCCGCCAACATCGTCATGACCTACCTCCAGATCCGGCGGCTGCGGATCGGCTTCAACGGCCGTCTCGAACTCGACCTGACGCTGATGATCACGATTCGGATCCTGCTCGCCACCGCGGTCGCCACCGCTTCGGGCTGGGCGATCTGGCGCCTGCTCTACCTTGCGCTCGGCGGGTCGCTCATCGGCGGTCTGGTCGAGCTCGGGATCGCGTTCCCGGTGGCGATCGCCCTCTACGGTCGGCTCACGCTCGCCATGCGGATTCCGGAGGCCCACCAGGTCCGAACGCTGATCGCGGGCCGGCTGCGCCGCGCCTGACCGGCTTCGGCAACGGCCTGATCGGCTCCGGCCGCCGGCCTCCGGCGACCGGCCGACGGCTCCGGAACGGCCGCGGGCCGCCAGAAGGCGGCCCGCTGATTGCGACGCGAGAAACTGGAGCCGAGAGGCTAGGAGGCGTCCGGGCTGGCCGTCCAGCTGGTGCGCGTGCGCTCGGGCGCGGTGCGACGGTGCTCGTGCATCTGACGACGCAGCACGGCGATCGTCGCGCGGCGGTCGACGTTGCCGCGGCGAATCGCGGCGGCGAGCAGCGTCACGACGACGGCGAAGAGGAAGATCCCGAGGATTGCGTTGGTGAGAAGGGCGGCGGTCATGGTGGGCTCCAATGTCAGTTTCTGGCTGCTCTTAGGTGTAGACGCGCCGTATAAGCGCTCTGTAGAACAGTGCCCATCTCGTCGGCCGATATTCTCAAATCGGTGTAAGAATCCGCTCACGCCCGAGCGGCGGTCGGTTCAGCCGAGGCGTTCGAGCCGTGGCTGTACGCAGTTATCGCACCTGAATTCCGGCGATCGGCGCCGGGACGGCCGACGGCGTGAAGCCCGGCAGGTGCAGCGCGAACGTCGGCCCCAGCGGGGTGTTGGTGACGGTGGCGCTGCCGCCGTGGGCCTTGACGATCGCGTCGACGATCGCCAGGCCCAGCCCGGCCCCTCCCGCGGCGCGAGTGCGAGCGACGTCGGCGCGGGCGAAGCGCTCGAAGATTCGCGACATCGACTCGGCGGGCACGCCGCGGCCCTCGTCGTGCACCTCGATCGTGACCCCGGTGGCGCCGTTGCGCCGTGCCGACAGCTCGATGGTGGCCGACGGCTCGCTGTATTTGACCGCGTTCTCGATGAGCGCATCGAGCGCCACGCGCAGTCGCTCGGGGTCGCCCCTCAGCGAGCCTTCGGCGAGCGGCCCCAGGCGCCACGACCGCGGAGCGGCCTCCGACCATCGCATGAACACCTCCTCGAGCATCGGCTCCAGCTCGATGTCGACCGGTTGCACGAAATCGGGCTGGTCGATCGTGGCCAGGAGCAGCAGCCGGGCCGTGATCCCGTCGATCCGGGAGAGCTCGTCGAGCGCGACCTCGATCTCGGGCGTATGACCGATCCGGCCGCGCAGCAGCTCGAGGTGCCCGCGCGCGATCGTCACCGGCGTGCGCAGCTCGTGTGAGGCGTCGTGCACGAAGCGCTCCTGGCCCGCGAGCAGCGATCGATGCTCCTCAGCCCGCTGCTCGACGACGCGCCGGGCCTGCGCATGACGACGGGCGTGCCACACCATCGCCAGGAACATCGCCGCCATCAGCGGAACCGCGAGCAGCTCGCTCCACAGCAGCGCACCGCTGAAGGGCCCGAGCAGCAGCACGGCGCCCGAGGCCGCCATCACGCCGGCCAGCATGAACAGCGTCGGCCGGATCGACCACACCCGGAACCCGTAGAGCAGGGTCAGGCTGATCCACACGAAGTGGAAGGGGATCACCTTCCACGACGGCCACGCGATGATCGCGGTGTAGTTCGCGACCGCGAACAGGGCCCACAGCTGCTCCGCCCGATAGCGGCGCCACCAGGGGCGCTCAGGCGGCAGCGCGATACCCGGCATTGCGCACCGTCTCGATCGGCGCGTCGGGGCCGAGCTGGCGTCGCAGCCTGCGCACGCAGACGTCGACGACGTTCGAGCGCGGGTCGAAGTCGAACCCCCAGACCGCGGAGAGCAGCCGCTGGCGGCTCACCACCTCGCCCGGATGCTGCATCAGAAAGTGCAGCAGCCGGAACTCGCGGTCGGTGAGGTTCGTCACCCGGTCACCGACCCGGGCCTGGCGGCGGGAGATGTCGAGCTCAAGGCGCCCGAGCCGCAGCGTCGAGGAGCCGTCGCTGCCGTGCCGGGCGCGGATCTGCACGCGGATCCGGGCGAAGAGCTCGTCGAGCGAGAAGGGCTTGGCCATGAAGTCGGCCGCTCCGAGCTCGAACCCGCGCAGCCTGGTCGGCAGCTCGCTGCGTGCCGACAGGATCAGCACCGGCAGGTCGGGGCGCTGATCGTGAAGCTCGCGCAGCACGTCCAGCCCGTCCCGGCCGGGAAGCAGGAGATCCAGGATGACGAGCTCGTAGTCGTGCGTGACCGCGGCCTCCAGGCCCCGTTCACCGTCCGCCACCTCATCGACCGCGAACCCCTCGACTTCCAGGGCACGGGCCAGGAACGACCTGATTCGGGCCTCATCCTCGACCACGAGTAAGCGCATATGCATCCTTCCTCCAGCGGCAACATATCCGCATCCAGATGACTTGTAAATGACCCGAAAATGACATCGCGGTCATCTACTTGCCTTTCCTGCCGGCAACGGTAGGTTTCCGCCGGGTCAGAGGGAGAAGGGCAAGGATGACTGGTCAGACGAAACGCATTCTCGGCATCGTGATCGGGACCGCGATGCTCTGTGTGGGCATCGGTCTCTACATCGCGCTCTACCTCACCGCTGCGCCGGGGTCGGCTGCCGCGACGCGTACCTCATCCGGCTCCCATCTCTATCTTGCGACGGTGCCGGCGGCGGAGACCAGCGACGCGCACCCGACGTGGGTCTCCTACTACGTGGTGAACCCGGACGGAAGCAACTGGCGCCACGACACGACCTTCGTGCTCCCGGCGAACAGCACGGTGCAGGTGACGGTCTACCAGTACGACGGTGACTCGGGGCTGCGCAACCCATTCCTCGCGCAGTCGGAGGGGACGATCGGTAACGACTTCGGCCTCAACGGCAAGCCGACCAGGACGATCAACCCCGACGACGCCTCGCACGTGTTCGCGATCCCGCAGATCGGGCTGTCGGTCCCGCTCGAGGGCGTCCCCGACAGCGCCAAGAACCCCTGCGGCAACGCGCCATGCACCCTGCATCAGTCCCACGAGACGATCACGTTCAGCTTCCACACCCCCGCCAAGGGGCTCTACCGCTGGCAGTGCTTCGTCCCGTGCGCCGCCGGGTTCATCGCGGGCTGGGGCGGGCCGATGCAGACCGTGGGCTACATGGACGGATTCGTGAAGGTCGTATGAGGCGCAGCCGGTGAGCCCCGAGGTCAACCACTGGCGGCGGTTCGCGCTCTGGTGGGCGGGCACGAGCATCGTCGGCACGCTGCTCGTCGTGCTCGTGCTGGCGCCCGGGCTGCCGCCCGGCAACGGCACGGTCGAGTCCTCGGGCCAGGTGGCCGACAACACCGTGCTGCTCGGCCTCTCCACGCCGGTGGCGGCGCTCGTGATCGTGTTCCTGATCTACGCGGTGATCGCGTTCCGCGAGCGCGACTCAGGGTCGGTGCTCGAAGGCCCCAAGGTGCTCGGCGACAGCCGCGTCCAGACGTGGTGGCTGGCGGTCACCGGTGCCCTGGTTCTCTTCCTCGCGGTGTTCGGCACGATCGGACTCGAGGGCAACGGAGCCGGCGGGGGGCAGGGGCCGAACCCGCTGGCGAAGCCCGCCAGCGGCACCCACGTCCTGCAGGTGCAGGTCATCGCCCAGCAGTGGAGGTTCACGTACCGCTGGCCGGCGTACGGCGGCGTGGAGACGTCGATGATCGACCTGCCCGCGCACACCACAATCGAGTTCCATGTCACGTCGCTCGACGTCATCCACTCGTTCTGGGCCTACCAGCTCGGCGTCAAGGCGGATGCGAACCCGGGCGTCGACAACGTCGCCTACGTGACGACCAAGTCGCCGATGACGTTCGAGGTGCACTGCGCGGAGCTCTGCGGGGTGTGGCACGGATACATGTACAACAGCGGCGCCGTGGTGCCCCAGGCTCAGTTCGCCAGCTGGATCGCAAACCAGGAGAAGGTGAACGCGCCGGCGACCAAGTTGCTGCCGAAGTACGCGCTCCAGTACTCCCCGGAACCCACCAGGAGGGGCGGATGACCGCAACCACGATCCGTGACACGGTGTCCGGGGGGCGTCCCGCATGGCGCCGGCTGCTCGACTTCAACCTGTTCACCGGGATCGTGCTGGCGGCCGTCGGAGGGCTCGTCGGCGACCTGATCGGCACGGCGATCCATGCGCCGAGCATCAGCTACTACGGCGCCGAGGCGGGAGCGAACGACATCGCGGTGCTGCTCGCCTATCTGTTCGGGACGATCGGGTTCCTCGTCGGCCTCGGCTTCGCCAATTACCCGATCCGCCGGATGCTCGGCCATCCGCCCTCGCTCGCGGAGCACGAGTCCGAGGGCGAGGGGGTCGGCCGCTACTTCCGCCTGTGCACCGACCACAAGGTGGTCGCGATCCAGTACATCGTCGGCATCGGGGTCTTCTTCCTGATCGGCGGCATCAACGCGATGATGATCCGCACCGAGCTCCTGCAGCCCAACGTGCACGTGTTCGGCCCCAACCAGTACGTCACGCTCGTCGGCCTGCACGGGGCGATGATGATGGGGATGCTCACGTCGGTGATCCTGGGACCGCTTGGCAACTGGCTGGTCCCGATCATGATCGGCAGCCGGCGGATGGCGTTCCCGCGGATCGAGGCGCTGAGCTTCTGGATCCTGATGGCGGCCGGCGTCGTGTTCCTGACGACGATCTTCCTCGGCGGGTTTCAGACGGGCTGGACGGGCTATCAGCCGCTCGGCGACCAGGGGACCGTCGGTTTCGACGCGTATCTCGGCTTCTTCGCGCTGGTCGGGATCTCGATGGTGCTGCTCGGGTTCAACCTGCTGGTCACGATCATCACCATGCGGGCGCCCGGGATGACCTGGATGCGGATGCCGATCTTCGTGTGGTCGGTGTTCTCGACCTCGATCCTGATGCTGCTCGCGCCGCCGATGCTGCTCGCCGCGATCCTGATGGGCACGCTCGACCGCACCGCGCAGACGTCGTTCTTCATCGCCTCCAGCGGCGGCAGCTCATACCTGTGGCAGAACCTGTTCTGGGTGTTCGGGCACCCGGAGGTGTACATCGTCGCGCTGCCCGGCTTCGGCGTCGTACTCGAGTTGCTGCCGGTGTTCACGCGCAAGCCGCTGTGGGGGTACCGGCTCGCGGTGGCGGGGATGCTCGGGGTGGCGCTGCTCAGCTTCTTCGTGTGGCAGCACCACCTGTTCGTGAGCGGTATCGACGCCGATCTGCGGCCGTTCTACATGTTCTCGACCGAGATGATCTCGCTGCCCACCGGGTTCATCTTCCTGTGTGTCATGGGCACGATGTGGCGAGGGCGAATACGCCTCACGGTGCCGATGTGGTTCTGCATCGCGTGGACGTTCAACTTCCTGTTCGGCGGCCTCTCCGGGGTCTTCCTCTCCGATGTCCCGAGCGACGTCACCACACACGGCAGCTTCTTCGTGATGGCGCACTTCCACTACACGATCATGGGTGGCCTGGTGTTCGCGCTGTTCGCGGGGATCTACTACTGGGCCCCCAAGATCACCGGGTTCGTGTTCAACGAGCGGTTGGCCAAGATCCACTTCTGGTCGATGTTCATCGCGTTCAACACGACGTTCGGGCCGCTGTTCGCGCTCGGCATGCTCGGGATGCCCAGACGCGTGGTCAGCTACCCGGTCAACCTGCAGACGCTCAACGACTGGGTGTCGGCTTCGGCGTACGTGCTCGGCCTGTCGATGCTCGTGTTCCTCGTCAACCTGATCTGGTCGATGTTGATCAAGCGCGAGCCGCTGCAGGGCAACCCGTGGGACTCGCGCTCGGTGGAATGGCAACTGCCGACGCCGGTGCCGCTGCACGACTTCGACAAGTTCCCGACGTTCGACGACGAGGCGTACCCGTATGGGGTGGAGCCCGGCGGTGTCCCGGCGCCGGCCCTCGCCGGAGGAGAGTGACCGGTCATGGAAGCATCTGGAGCAGCATCAGCCCCCACCCATCCCGACATCGAGCTCGAGCCGCCCGAGTGGCAGCCGCGGGCTCTGTGGGTGGGTGCGCGCCAGCTGTGCGGAGCGGCCGCCTTCTTCTTCATCTCGTTCCTGTTCGCCTACTTCTACCTGCGGTCACTCGACCTCAACCGCGACTGGAAGATCGGCCACGTCGACCCGCCCGTGGGGCTCGGCGTGGCGGTGCTCATCGTGCTCCTGGCCAGCGCGGCGCTGATGCGCGTCGCGGCGCAGCGCCCGGAGCTCACCGTCCGGGCGGGCGCGGGCGCGCTCGTCCTCGCGCTGGTGTCGATCGCGCTGCAGGCGATCGCCTGGAGCACGCTGGGTTTCGGCTCGGCCAGCGGCGGCTACGCGAGCGTGTACGTCGGCTGGACGATCTTCTACTCGGTGTTCACGTTGATGTCCGCCTACTGGATCGAGACGCAGGTCGCCACGGCCTGGCGCCGCGGGCGCGCTCACGTGCCGCCGACGCCCGCGGATGTCCTCACCGGCGAGCGGGTCAACCGTGCGGCCGTCGAGGCGTGCTCGTTCTTCTGGTCGTTCTACGTGGCCATCGGCGTGGTCACGTTCGTCGTCCTCTACGTGATCTGAGCGTGGTCGGAAAGCGGAGTCGGGCATGAGCTGGCACGGCTGGTCGATCCAGCCGCCGCTCGGCTATGTGGTGATCGCCGCACTGCTGTACTGGCTCGGTGGCGCCCGGTACAGCCGCGCCGCCCGGACCCGGGATCGGCGGCGCGAGCTCGCCTTCGCGCTGGGATTGGTCACGATCGTGGTGGCGCTCGAGTCGCCGCTGGACGGCTACGCCGACCAGTTGTTCTGGGTGCACATGTGTCAGCACGTGCTGCTGCTGCTCGTCGCCCCGCCGCTCATCCTGCTCGGTCGGCCCTGGCCGCGGATGTGGCTCGGCATCCCGACGGGCCCGAGAACGGCGATCGGCCGGACGCTCGCCCAGGCACGCTGGACCGCCGGTCTGCGCGCGCTCGCGCGGCCGTGGCCGTCCTGGGCGCTGTTCAACGGGGCGTTCGTGGCCTGGCACATCCCGGCCGCCTACGACGCGACGCTGCGCTCGCAGCCGATCCACGACCTCGAGCACGCGATGTTCTTCTTCACCGGCCTGCTGTTCTGGGCGCACGTGGTGGAGCCGGGACCAATCCGCGCACGCCTGAGCTGGCCCGCGCGGCTCGGCTATCTGGTCGGCGCGATGATCGTCGGCTGGGTGCTGGCGATCACCCTGGTGCTCGTCGCCCACCCGATCTACGCGCCATACGCCGCGCTCGCGCACCGCCCCGGGGGGATCTCGGCGCTCACCGACCAGCAGCTTGCGGCGGGTGTGATGTGGGTGCCCGGCTCGGTTCCCTACGCGATCGCGCTCTTCATCGGCCTGTACCGCTGGCTCGAACCGGAGCGCCGCACCACGCGGCGTCCGGCGCTCACCATCTGAGGAGAGGAGAACGGCCACATGCTCGCCCTGCCATTCGCCGACAGCTTCCTGGCCGGCTCGGTGCTCACGATCGCGCTGCCACTCGGGCTGCTGATCGCGATCGCGATCTGGTACCTGGTGGCGGTCCGGCGCGTGCCGGCCGACACCCCGGTCTCCTCGCCCGCGTTGCCGGCCGACGAGGTTGTCGAGGCGGCCGGGCCCGCCGTGGTCGCTGACGTCACGCTGGAAGCTGACGTCACACCGATCGACGATCCCGCCGACGAGGCCTGATGGACGCCGTTCCCGCCGCCGCGGCACCCGCGGCGCTCAGCCCCACCTGGTCGGCGGTCGGGCGCGACTACGTGACGCTCACCAAGCCGCGGATCATGTCCCTGCTGGTGCTGACCTCCGTCTGCGCCATGATCGCGGCCGCCGGCGGCTCGCCGCGGCCCGCCGCGCTCGTGGCACTGGTGGTGGGCGGCGCGCTGGCATGTGGCGGCGCGAGCGCGCTCAACCACGTGCTCGACCGCGATATCGACCGGCTGATGGGGGCGCGCACCGCATCCCGGCCGGTCGCCGCCGGACGGATCGCGCCGGTGCGGGCGGTGGCGTTCGGGCTCGTGCTGTCCGCGATCTCCTTCGGGGTTCTCACCGGCTTCGTCAACCTGCTGACCGCGGTGCTCGCACTCAGCGGCGGTGCCTTCTACGTGGTCGTCTACACGCTGTGGCTCAAGCGCTCGACCAGCCAGAACATCGTGATCGGAGGTGCCGCCGGCGCGATCCCGCCGCTGGCCGGCTGGGCCGCAGCCCACGGCTCGCTCGGCCTCGGGGCCGCCTACCTGTTCGGGATCGTCCTGCTGTGGACCCCGCCGCACTTCTGGTCGCTGGCGCTTCTGCTCGCACCGCACTACGAGGCCGCGCAGGTGCCGATGCTCCCGGTCGTCCGCGGCCCGAGGGTGACCGCGCGCCAGATGCTCGGCTACACGGTCGCGATGGCAGCCCTGACGCTCGTGCCCGGGGTCCTCGGGACGTTCGGGGTCGTCTATCTCATCAGTGCCGCGTTGCTCGGCGGCGTCTTCTGCGTGCTCGCCTGGCGGCTGTGGCGTGATGGCATGGCCGCGCGCGCGGCCGTGCTCTTCCATTACTCGCTGCTGTATCTGGCGCTGCTGTTCGTCGCGGTGGCGGTCGACGCCGCGATCCGCTGAGGCCGCGGCGCTAGAACGAGTGCCGCATGGCGGCGAGCACGGTGATGTCGTCGGCCTCACCCAGGTAGGAGGCATGGGTGCATGCGCTGACGATCTGGGCCCGCACCTCGTCCGCGCGCCGCGCCGTGTTGGCGAAGCGGCCGTACTCGTCGATGTACAGGTGCGAATAGGCGAGCTGCTCGGAGCGGCTCGCCGCGGCCCATTGCGAGCACGAGGCCGAGTTTGCGAGTGGCTGCGGCCGAGGATTTCCAACGGTGGTGAGGATCGTGATCGCCACCGCGGCGGCCACGACGAGGGTCGAGGCAGCGGCGATGCGCGGATGTCTGCGCAGCAGCGAGGTGAGTGTCCAGCGCTCGTCCACCGAGGCAGCGTATCCCCGATCTGCGGCCGCATCCAGCGCCGCCGCCGCTCCCCGCGGATGGCGATTCACGGGTACTCTCGGGTCGATGTCACGGACCGGCCAGATCTTCCACGGACTCATGGACGACCCGCAGCAGGAGCGGGCATTCCTGTCCGCTGCCGGCTTCACCGGGGGGTTCGCCGGCTGCCGTGCGGTGACGCACGCGATCCGCCACCACATCCCGCCGTTTCACAACTTCAGCTCCAAGGGCGGCACCCATATCCACCACTCGACGTTCGGGATCTTCGGACTGCTCGGCATCGGCTTCGTGTGGGCCCAGCAGATCTTCACCGGCCACGACGAGGCGCCGCGGTGGGGCTCGCGCGTCACCGCGACCGGGTACGGGCTGTCGGCTGCACTCACGCTCGATGAGTTCGCCCTGTGGCTGGATCTGCACGACGACTACTGGAACGAGAAGGGTCGCAAGTCCGTCGATGCCGCGGTTCTGTTCGCGGGCGCGCTGTCAATGGCGGTGATCGTCTCGGAGATCGTCGAGGACGCCCGGTACCCGGCGCTCGCGCGAGTGCTCCGGCAACTGGACATCCGGCGGGGGTTGCCGAAACCGAGCGGCCCGTCGCAGGCCGCCCCGCAGCCCAGCTGAACGCCGCATTCCAGCGCCCTCTGGCCCCGCACGGGACCACTAGCCTTCAGTGCGCATGGCTGACCAGGCGCACATCCGCAATTTCTCGATCATCGCCCACATCGATCACGGGAAGTCGACGCTCGCCGACCGCATCCTCGAGCTCACGCACACCGTCGACCCGCGGGCGATGCGCGCCCAGCTGCTCGACTCGATGGAGCTCGAGCGCGAACGCGGGATCACGATCAAGAGCCAGGCGGTGCGCGTCTCCTACACGAGCGCCCGTGACGGGGAGACCTATCAGCTGCACCTGATCGACACTCCGGGCCACGTCGACTTCACCTACGAGGTGTCGCGTTCGCTCGCCGCGTGCGAGGGTGCGCTGCTCGTCGTCGACGCCTCGCAGGGCGTCGAGGCCCAGACGGTCGCGAACACCTACCTGGCGATCGAGGGCGGCCTCGAGCTGATCCCGTGCATGAACAAGGTCGACCTCCCGGGCGCCGAGCCGGGGCGCGTCGCCGAGGAGATCGCCGACCTGATCGGCGAGCCGGCCGACGACGTGCGCCAGATCAGCGCCAAGACCGGCCAGGGAGTCACCGAGGTGCTCGACGAGCTGATCGAGCGGGTTCCCCCGCCCGCGGGCGACCCGGACGCGCCGCCGCGGGCGCTCATCTTCGACTCCGAGTTCGACCAGTACCGCGGCGTGATCGCCTACATCCGAGTCGTCGACGGCACCTTCACCAAGGGCGAGGCGATCCGCGCGATGCAGGCGGGCACGAACGCCGAGATCGACGACATCGGCTTCTTCACCCCTGCGATGACCCCCGTCAGGGCGCTCGGCCCCGGTGAGGTCGGCTACCTGATCACCGGCATCAAGGACGTCTCGGTGCTGCGCGTCGGCGACACGCTGACGAGCAAGGCGCGTCCGGCGAGCGAGCCGCTACCCGGCTACCGCGAGGTCAAGCCGATGGTGTTCTGCGGTCTGTTCCCGATCGACTCAGACGCCTACCCGGATCTGCGGGACGCGCTGGAGAAGCTGACCCTCAACGATGCCGCGCTCTCCTGGGAGCCCGAGACCTCGGAGGCGCTCGGCTTCGGCTTCCGCTGCGGCTTCCTCGGCCTGCTGCACATGGACATCGTGCGTGAGCGCCTCGAGCGCGAGTACGACCTCGAGCTGCTCACGACGATGCCGAGCGTCGAGTACGAGGTGACGCTGACCGACGGCGCCGTCGAGCCGATTCACAGCCCGAACGACATGCCCGATCCCGCCCGCATCGCCTCCGTGCGCGAACCGTATATCCGAGCCTCGATCCTCACTCCCAAGGAGTACGTCGGGCAGATCATGGAGCTGTGCACCGACCGCCGTGGCCAGCCCGCCGGCATGCACTACCTCTCGGCCGAGCGTGTGAACATCTCCTACGACCTGCCGCTCGCCGAGATCGTGCTGGACTTCTTCGACCAGCTGAAGTCCCGCACGCGCGGATATGCCTCCCTGGACTACGAGCTGATCGGACTGCGCGAGTCCGATCTGGTCAAGCTCGACATCCTGCTTGCCGGCGACCCGATCGACGCGCTGTCGATGCTCGTGCACCGCTCCAAGGCCCAGGCCGCCGGCCGGACGCTGACCGAGAAGCTGCGAGCGAAGATCCCTCGCCAGCAGTACGACGTCCCGATTCAGGCTGCGATCGGCAGCCGGATCGTCGCGCGCGAGACGATCAAGGCCTACCGCAAGGACGTGATCGCCAAGTGCTACGGCGGCGACATCAGCCGCAAGCGCAAGCTGCTCGAGGCCCAGAAGAAGGGCAAGCAGCGGATGAAGCAGGTCGGGCGGATCGAGGTGCCCCAGGAGGCGTTCCTGGCGGTGCTCGAGCTGGGCGAATGACGGACGAGGGGGCTTCGCCGGTGGTCCGCGCGCGCCTGGCGACGATGCAGGGCGAGCCGGAGATCGGCACCGAGCGGATCGCCGTCTACCACGAGGACGGCACGATCGAGGAGGTCGCGCTTCACGACTACGCCCGCGTCTACGCACTGCCCGGCGTCTATGAGCAGATCGTGCAGGAGGACCTTGGCTGCCGCTCGCCCGCACACCTCGCCGGGATGCTCGCCGGTGCGCTGCAGGCACTCGGCCGCGATCCGGCGCGGACCCGCGTGATCGACATCGCGGCCGGCAACGGGGTGTCCGGCGAGGCGCTGCGCGCGGCCGGGATGGACGTCGTGCTCGGCACCGACCTCGTGCCCGAGGCGCGCGCCGCCGCGCTCCGCGATCGTCCCGGCGTCTACGACGAATACCTGACGCTCGATCTGGCGAGGCTGAGCGCCGAGCAGGCCGAGCACGTGCGCTCGCTGGATGCAGGCGCGCTCACCTGCGTGGCGCCGGTGGGGACGCGTGCGGGCACCGTCCCGCCCGAGGTGATCGCCGCGGCCTGCCGGCTGCTCGCGGGCGAGCCGCTCGTGGCCACACTCCACGATCCACGGCATGGCGATCCCGACCCACTCAGCGAGCAGTTCTTCGCCACGCACGTCGGTGCCGAGGCCACGCTGCTCGATCACGAGCGCTACCTGCACCGCTTCCTGATCACCGGCGCGCCCTACGAGCTGGAGGCGTCGGTCTGGAAGCTGCGCCTCAGCGGCTGAGGCCCCGCCCGCCGCCCCAGGCGCGATCCTCGGGATCCCACATCAGCGCCCACGGTCCGCGGCGATGGCGAAGCGCGCGGAAACGGTCCCGTCCACCTCCGCCGAGCAGCATCACGACGGCGATCAGGGTCAGCCAGGTGATCGCCGCCGCCAGCAGCATCGCGCCGGCCGTCGCGACGACCGGGATCATCACGAACAGCAGCAGCGGGTTGGCGCGCACGGCGTCGAGCGCCCAGGCCCCGACGGTGCGCTGCCGGGCGGGCGGCCGTTCGCCGCGGCGAATCGGGTCCCGCCCGCTCACGCGGCCATGGCGCGGGCCGGGCAGGTCGTGCAGGACGTCGTCCAGATCGGCGTAGGTGAGCGCCGTGAGCGCGCGATGCACGCGCTCGTCGAGCTCGTCGGCGGAGAGCCGCCCCTCGGTCGCGGCGTCATGCAGCCGCTGCACGACTTGCTCGCGGTCGTCATCGGAGGCTCGCAATCTCCCGTCGCGGCGCATGGCAACAGCGTACGCCCGGTGCGGGGCGCTGGCAACCGCCGCCCGGTCGGTCACAATCGGCCGATGGATCTGGGACTGGGCGGCCGCGCATGCGTGATCACCGGCGGCTCCCAGGGAGTCGGCCGCGAGATCGCCCGCCGGCTCGTCAGCGAGGGCGGCTCGGTGCTGCTGGTCGGTCGCCGAGCGGAGCCGCTGCGCGATGCGGTCGCCGAGCTCGGCGAGCGCAACGCCGGCTCGCTCGCGGTCGACATCACCGGCGATGACGCCGGCGATCGCATCGCCGCCGCCTGCCTGGAGCGCTTCGGCCGCCTCGACGTGCTGGTCAACAACGCGGGGACGATGGACGTGGTGGGCCTCGAGGATCTCACCGACGAGATGTGGGAGAGCCAGTTCGCGCTGCACGTGATGGCGCCGATGCGGCTGATGCGCGCGGCGATCCCGCTGATGCTCGAGCGCGGATGGGGGAGGGTGGTCAACGTCGGCTCCTCGGCCGGCCGCCGGCCCGGCCGCAGCAACGTCGCCTACGGCGCCTCCAAGGCCGCCGAGCTCTCGCTCTCCCGCGGCTACGCCGAGCACTACGCCTCGCGCGGCGTGCTCGTCAACGCGGTCAACCCCGGACCGCTCGCCGGCGAGATGTGGCTGGATCCGGGCGGCCTGCTCGACCAATCCGCGGCCGCCAGCGGAGACACCCGCGAGCAGGTGCTCGAGCGCATGAGCGCCGGTCTGCCGCTGGGACGGCTCGGGACGACGCGGGAGGTCGCCGAGGTCATCGCGTTCCTGTGCTCAGAGCTCGCCGCCAACGTCGTCGGCGCAGCATGGTCGGTCGACGGCGGCGCCGTCCCCTCTATCTTCTGAGCCCATGTTCCCGGGCGCGGAGGTGGTCGGCAGAACCTACCCGCCGACCGTCTACGCGGTCGGGCGGGAGAAGATCCGTGAGTACGCGCTGGCCACCGGCGAGACCAACCCGCTGCACCTCGACCTCGACGCGGCCCGCGAGGCCGGGCATCGGGACCTCGTCGCGCCGCCGATGTTCGCGGTCGTCTACCAGGCCTCCGGCATGCGGGCGCCATTTGCCGACCCGGACCTCGCCATCGACTTCCCCCGGCTGCTGCACGCCGGCCAGGAATTCGGCTGGGGGCCGCTCGTGATCGCCGGTGACGAGGTGACGACGACGGTCTCGGTCGCCGGGGTGCGGGAGGCGGCGGGCATGCAGTTCTTCGACTTCGAGGCCCGCAGTGTCAATCAGCGCGGCGAGGTCGTCGCCACCGGCGTCTGGCGCAACGTCGTGCGCGCCCGAGAAGAGGAACAGGGATGAGCGAGGCCGGCGACGGGGCGAGCGGGACCGGCGGCGAGTTCGGTTTGACGGTCACCCCCGACCGCTACCTGACGGTCCGATACGCGGGCGCGTCCGGGGATTTCAACCCGATCCACATCGACGACGAGTTCGCGCGCTCGGTCGGCCTTCCGGGCCGGATCCTGCACGGGCTGTGGACGATGGCCCAGGTCGCACGGGCTCACACCGAGGCGTTCGGAGGCCCTGAGACATTGCGGGAGCTGTCGGTGCAATTCCGCGGGATGGGGGTGCCCGAGCGGGAGGTGACGATCGACGGGACCGTGTCAGAGGTCGTGGGCGAGCTCAGTCGGACGCGCGCCCAGGCGACCCAGGACGGCACCAGGATCGTGCGCAATGCGAACGCTGTGGTCGTCACCCGGCGGTCCTGACGGCCCCGGCGGGCGTCGAGGGCCGAACTAAAATCCCACGGCGATGCTGACAGATCGTCAGGAACTGGTATTGCGTGCGCTCGTCGAGGAGTACCTCGACGAGGGCCTCCCGGTGGGCTCAAAAGCGCTGTCGACGGCGTTCGCATGGGGTCCGTCGACGATCCGCGGTGAGCTCGCCAACCTCGAGGAGCTCGGGCTGCTCGCGCATCCGCACACCTCGGCCGGCCGCGTCCCGACGGAGGCCGGCTACCGCTACTTCGTCGACCGGCTGCTGCCCGACCCGGCGCCCGCACGCCCCGAGCTGTCGCTGTCGCTCGTGCGCCACGAGATCGATGAGGCGATGCGGGCGACCACCGAGACGCTCTCACAGGTGACCGACCTGCTGGCGATCGTCACCGCCCCGCCGATCGAGACCTCGACCATCCGCCACATCGAGGTGCTGCCGCTGCAGCCACAGGTGGTGATGGTCGTCGTCATCACCTCCACCGGCGGGGTCTCCAAGCGCATCTTCACCTTCCCGGCCCCCGTCGACCGGGGGCTCGTCGAGTGGGCCGCGAGCTACCTCGACGAGCGGCTCGTCGGCCTCGGTCTCGGTGCCCGGATGCTGCACCAGCGGCTCGTGGACCCGACCCTGCCCCCGACCGAGCTGCGGTTCCTGGCGACCCTCGCCCCGGTGTTCACCGAGCTCGAGAACTCCGACGAGACGATGATGTACGTCGAGGGCACCGCCAGGCTGCTCAGCGCGGGGCGCCGCAGCGACGTCTCGGAGCTCAACCTGCTGGTGGAGACGCTCGAGCGCCGCGTGTCGATGCTCGGGGTGCTGCGCACCGCGCTCAGCGACGACGCGGCAGCCGAGCGTGAGGTGCTGCCCGCGGTCCGCGGCGTCTCGGTGCGGATCGGCGCCGAGAACGAGCTTCCGGCGCTGCGTTCGGTGGCGCTGGTCGCGGCCGCCTACGGCCTGCCGCGCCGCCCGCTCGGCGCGGTCTCGGTGATCGGGCCGCTGCGCATGGACTACGGGGCGGTGATCGGCGCGGTGCGCGAGGCCGCGGCCCAGCTCTCGACGTTCGTGGCGGAGGTGTACGACGAACGATGAGCGCGTCCCAGATGCCACGCGACTACTACGAGGTGCTCGGCGTCTCCCGGGATGCCAGCGAGGGCGACATCAAGAAGGCCTTCCGGCGCCTGGCCCGTGAGCTGCACCCCGACGTCAACTCCGAGCCCGACGCGGAGCCTCGCTTCAAGGAGGCGGCCGAGGCCTACGAGGTGCTCTCCGATGCCGACCGGCGGGCGACCTATGACCGCTATGGCCACGAGGGGCTGCGCTCCAGCGGCTACGCATCGGGGGTCGACGGGTTCGGTTCGGTCGCCGACATCTTCGAGGCGTTCTTCGGCGGCGGCCAGGGCGGCTTCGGGTCGATCTTCGGAGGTGGCGGAACCCCCGGAGGACCGGCTCAGGGCGGCGACATCGGAGCCTCGCTCGAGATCACGCTCGCCCAGGCCGCGAGCGGCGCCGAGGTCAGCGTCGAGTACGACGCAGTCGTGCTCTGCGAGCACTGTCGCGGCAATGGCGCCGAGCCCGGCACACCGATCGAGACCTGCCCGACCTGCCAGGGCACCGGCCAGCTGCGCTCGATCGCGCGCACGCCGTTCGGACAGGTGGTGCGCGCCAGCGCGTGCGAGCGCTGCGGCGGTGACGGCAAGATCGCGCGCGACCCGTGCCACGTGTGCTCGGGCCGCGGCCGGCGGGTGGAGCGCACCACCCTGAGTGTCCAGGTCCCCGCGGGGATCGAGGACGGGCAGCGGATCCGGGTCTCAGGTCGCGGCCACGCCGGCGAGCACGGCGGCCCGGCCGGGGACCTCTATGTCCAGGTCCGCGTGCGCGAGGACCCGCGCTTCATGCGCGACCAGAACGACCTGATCACCGTGGTCGACGTCGGCGCGCCGCAGGCGGCGCTGGGCACGATGGTCATGGTGCCGACGATCGAGGGCGAGACCGAGCTCGAGGTGCCGGCCGGGACCCAGCCCGGCGAGACGCTGCGACTGCGCCGGCAGGGAATGCCGTCCGTCCGCGGGGGGCGGCGCGGAGATCTGCGCGTCGTGGTCAACGTGGTCATCCCGCGCCATCTGCACCGCGAGCAGCGCGAACTGCTCGAGCAACTCGCCGAGAGCCTCACCCCGCGCAACCTCGACACCGGCGAGTCGATGCTGTCCAAGCTCCGGCGCGCGTTCGGTGCCTGAGCCCAGGAGCGCCCGCAGCGGACAGCGCTTGATGCGACCGTGCTGAGGCTGGCGGTTCGGGTCGCCCGCGCCGACGCCGAGCTGGTGCTCGCCGAGCTGCTCGACCTGGCGCCCGGTGGGGTCGAGGAGGTCGACGTCGACGCGGACACCGTCGAGTACGCGGTCTACGGCGCGGAGGGGGAGCTGCCCGAGCTCCCGGATCTGCGCGCGGCCGCCGCCGGCGCCGGCGGGACCCTCGTGTCGGTCTCCACGACCGAGGTGGCCGACGACTGGGCCGATCGCTGGCGCGCATTCCATCGTCCGCTGGTGATCGAGACCACGTCGGAGCCCACCCGTCCGCGGCTCACCGTCCGCCCGCCCTGGGAGGCGCCCGCGGTGGCCGGTCTGGACGTGGTCATCGATCCCGGACGGGCGTTCGGCACCGGTGCCCACGCCACGACCGCGCTCTGCCTGGAGCTGCTGCTCGATGACGCCGAGCGGGCGGACCGCGGCGAGCCCGGGTTCTGCGTCGATCTCGGCTGCGGCTCGGGCGTGCTCGCGATCGTCGCCGCGCTGCTCGGCTACGCGCCGGTGCTCGCACTCGACTATGACCCGGTGGCGGTGGAGGCGACGGCCGAGAACGCGGCCCGGGCCCACGTCTCAATCGACGTGCGGCGCTTCGACCTGCGCGCGGAGCAGGTGCCCGCGGCCGACCTGGTGCTCGCCAACGTGCTCGCGGGGCCGCTGCTGGGGTGGGCGGGGTCCCAGCGCGTGCTGCCGCCGCGGCTGGTCCTCAGTGGCCTGCTCGCCACCGAGGCCGACCGCGTGCGCGACGCGTACGTCCGGCGTGGGATGCGCGAGCTCGAGCGGCGAACCCGCGGCGAGTGGGCAGCGCTCGCGCTCCTGCGCGCGGACTGAGCCAGCAGCTCACCAGCGGCTGTACAAGCTCGCGCCGCCGAATCTTGTCCACGCGGCCGATCCGGTCCGCCCCCGCCTCCCGCATCCTTGGACGCGTCGCTTGTGTTCGCACCATCAACAAGCCAGAGGAGGTGAACCAGTTGCCGAACCCACTCGCGATCGGCGTGACCATCGGTGGCCTGCTCCTCGATGTCGTTGTGCCGCGGCCCAAGCCTCGTACCTCAGTTCCGCGGGAGTCCTCTCTCCTCTCCGCGCGGGCGAGCTCGAGGACACCGTGGCAGTCAGACATCGTCTCCGAGTACGACGGGCCGTCGGCCACGGGTGGCGCTCGGAGCTGAGCGGGACTGCCCGCCCCTCGGGTCCGGGACGAGGGATGCGTCGCGGTGCTCCGCGGGGCGGGCAGGTCCGTTACGTCGCGTGCGGTGACGGGATTCGCGGTCGAGTTCCTCGGCTGCAAGGTCTCTCAGGCGGACGCGATGCTCGCCCGCGGTGCGCTGCTCGCCGCCGGCCACACAGGACCGCCTGCGAGCCGGCCCACGCGGGCTGAGCGCGCCGCGCTCAGGCGGGAGCCCCTCACGCGCCTGCCCGGCGAGTATCCTGAAAGTGGCGTTATGACCACAATCACCGAGCAGCTCAGGACGGACATGACCGGCGCCATGAAGGCCGGCGAGAAGGAGCGCGTGGGCGCCCTGCGCCTGGTGCTGTCCGAGCTCCAGAAGGCGGCAAAGGACGGGTCCGACGATGAGCTCACCGTGCTCCGGCGCGAGCGCAAGCGCCGCCTGGAGGCCGCCGAGCAGTTCCGTGACAACGACCGACCGGAGCTCGCCGTCCAGGAGGAGTCCGAGGCGGCGTTGATCGCCGGCTACCTGCCCGCCGAGCTCTCCGACGACGAGCTCGACGTGATCGTGGAGCGGGCGATCGCGGACACGGGCGCCAGCAGCGCGCGCGACCTGGGCCAGGTGATGAAGGCAGTGATGGCCGCGTCGGATGGGCGCGCCGACGGGAAGCGGACCTCCGCCCGCGTCCGACAGGCGCTCGCCGGCTGATGCGCAGCGTCGTCGAGCTCTCCAACGATGTCGCCACCGAGCTTGCCGGCTCGCAGGATGCGGTGCTGCGCACGCTCGAGACCCATCTGGACTGCGACGTCTTCCTGCGCGGCAACCAGCTGACGCTCGACGGCGACGAGAGCGCGGTCGAGGCCGGGGTCGAGGTCGTGCGCGAGCTCTCCCAGCTCGTCGGCCAGGGTCACGAGGTGGCCCCCGGCACCGTCGAGGCGGTCGTCGGCGCGCTCTCCGAGCACGAGTCTCCGGCCAGCATCCTGGAGGACGTCGTGTGGCGCCACCGCGCCACCAAGGTCGCGCCCAAGACGGTCAACCAGAAGCGCTACGTGGACTCGATCCGCAACAACACGATCACCTTCGGGATCGGCCCCGCCGGCACCGGCAAGACATTCCTCGCGGTGGCGCTCGCGGCCGCCGCGCTCTCCCGTCGCGAGGTGAACCGCATCATCCTCACCCGCCCCGCGGTCGAGGCCGGCGAGCGGCTCGGCTTCCTGCCGGGAGACCTGATGGCGAAGGTCGACCCGTACCTGCGGCCGCTGTTCGACGCGTTGCACGACATGCTCGAGCCGGAGAAGGTCGCCCAGCACCTCGAGCGCGGCGTGATCGAGGTCGCGCCGCTGGCCTTCATGCGGGGCCGGACGCTGAACGACTCGTTCATCATCCTCGACGAGGCCCAGAACACCAGCCCCGAGCAGATGAAGATGTTCCTCACGCGCCTCGGCTTCAACTCCAAGATGATCGTCACCGGCGATGTCACACAGATCGACCTGCCGCGCGAGCAGGGATCCGGCCTGGTCGCGGTGGCGGAGATCCTTCAGGGCGTCGACGACGTCGACTTCGTCCGGTTCGGAGGCGAGGATGTCGTGCGCCACAAGCTGGTGCGACGGATCGTCGCCGCCTACGATGAGCACTCCCAGCGCATGGCCCCCGAGCTGCGCGCGCGGAAGGCAGGTTGAGGACCGGCCCGGCCGGTCGTCGGGATGTCGGCGATGCTCGAGGTCGAGGTGATCGGGATGGAGGCACACCACGCCGTTGCCGAGGAGGACCCGCCGAGCCCGACGGCGGTCGAGATCGAGGAACTGTGCGCACTCGCGCTCTCCTCGGCCGGGATCGAGGAGGGCCACGTCGCGATCGAGTTCGTCGACGAGGATCGAATCCAGGAGCTCAACCGCGAATACCGGGGACGCAACGCGCCGACCGACGTGCTGTCGTTCGGCGTCGATGAGGACGCGCCCACGGCGGGCCCCCGGGAGCTCGGCGACATCGTCATCTGCCCGCCGTGCACAGCGGACCTGCGGGAGGCCGTGATCCACGGTGCGTTGCACCTCACCGGGATGGATCACGAGACCGACCATGGGGAGATGCTCGCCCTGCAGGCGGAGCTCATGCGATGGGTGAGTTAGCCCACGCGGTGACCCGGTCGGGGTTCGTCGCGCTCGCCGGGCGCCCGAACGTCGGCAAGTCGACGCTCGCCAATGGCATTGTCGGCGCCAAGGTGGCGATCGTCTCCGACAAGCCGCAGACGACCCGTCGCGCGATCCGGGGCGTGGCCAACGGGCCGGACTGGCAGCTCGTCCTCGTCGACCTGCCCGGCGTGCAGCGGCCCCGCGACGCGCTCACCGAGCGGATGCAGCACCGCGTGGAGCACGAGCTCGCCGATGCGGACGGATGCCTGCTCGTCGTCAATGCGATGCAGGGAATCGGCCCCGGCGACCGGTTCATCGCCTCGGTGCTGCGGCCCGCGGCGGAGCGGGGCGTGCCCGTGGCTGTCGCAGTCAACAAGGTCGACCGCGCGGATCGCGCCAAGCTGACCGCCACGCTGCAGGACGCGGAGGCGCTCGGGCTCGGCGGCGAGATCTTCCCGGTCAGCGCGCGCACCGGCACGGGCGTTCCCACACTCACCGAGCATCTCGTCTCGATGCTCCCCGCGGGGCCGATGTACTTCGCCGCGCATCAGCGCTCCGATCAGGCGCCGTCGGTCCTGCTCGCCGAGCTGGTGCGTGAGCAGGTGCTGGCTCGCACCCGCGAGGAGGTTCCGCATGCCGTCGAGGTCGAGGTCTCGGATATCACCTACCCGCACGACGGCCTGGTGCGGATCGAGGCCGTGGTGCTCTCGGAGACGGAGTCGCAGAAGGGGATTCTGATCGGCGCTCACGGCCGGATGATCAAGGCGATCGGCACCGCCGCGCGTCGGACGATCGAGCGTGAACTCGGTAGCCAGGTCCACCTTGAGCTGTCGGTGCGCGTCCGCCGGCACTGGCGCGCCGACGAGCGCGTGCTCGACCGGCTGGGGATCGAGTGACCGCGAGACGGGGCGTCGCGGCGCTGGTGGCGGGGGCGCTCGTCGCGGCCGCGATGCTCGCGGCGTTTGCCGTTGCGATCTCGCACAACCAGTCCCAGAGCCGCCGGAGCCTCGAGCGCCAGGCGCACGAGCGCACCCAGCTCGTCGCGGACCTGGTCGACGGGATCTTCGGCCAGGCCAGCCGGAAGCCCGACAGCGAAATGCGCGCGCTGTCCGCGCCCTCGGTCTCTGACCGGACCGTGCAGGCGCTCAAGGCTCAGGGCGACGACTACGCGGTGCTGGTGGACGGGTCGGGCCACGTGCTCGCTCACTCAAGCGGCTTCAACGCGCAGGCACGCCGCGCGGTGCTCAACGGTTGGGCGTTGAAGCTGCTGCGGCGCGGTGACCGGTGGGCACTCGGCAACCGCTTTCCCTATGCCGGCGGAGGCGTCGTCAACTTCGGCAGCTCGATTGGGAAGGGGCGGCACCGTCGCTTCCTGATCACCGGGATCCCGACCAAGACGCTCGGCATCTTCGTCAAGGGCGAGCTCGCCCAGGTCCAGGGCGTCCAGCGCCAGCACCAGATCATGGTCGACAGCAACGGCATCGTCGTCGGCTCGACGGTCCCGGGCCGGCCGGTCGGATACTCGTTCCACACCGCCGCGCAGGAGCGGGCGCTGCATCAGGCCTCGGGTGTCTCCTCAACCCCGCAGTACGGCGTCCGGTACTTCGATTCGGTGAGCCTGCCCAACTCGACCTGGCGGCTGATCATCTCGATCCCGGTGGGTGACTTCTTCGCCTCCGTCGATGGCTTTCATCACTCGCTGCCCTGGATCATTCTCGCCGCCTTCGCGGTGGTGGCGCTGGTCGCGCTGTGGCTCGTCTGGCGTGCGATCGAGGCATCCCGGCGCCTGGTGGTGAGCAACGAGCGGCTGTCGACCGCCAACGCGGACCTGGAGACCGCTCAGGGCCGCCTCGAGCAGGCGAACACGGCGCTCGCGCGCAACAACACCGAGCTCGAGCGCCAGGCGCGCGAGCTCGCGCGCTCCAACACCGAGCTGGATCAGTTCGCCCAGGTCGCTTCGCACGACCTCCAGGAGCCGCTGCGCAAGGTGCGGACCTTCACCGAGCGGATCACCGAGACCGAGGCCGAGAACCTGTCCGAGCGTGGTTCGGACTACCTGCGCCGGGCGAACGCCGCGGCCGAGCGAATGCAGACGCTGATCGAGGACCTGCTCAGGTTCAGCCGCGTGACCACCCAGTCCCGCCCGTTCGCTCCGGTCGATCTCGGCGCGGTCACCGAGGATGTGCTCGACGACCTGTCCGAGCTGGTCCAGGGGACGGGCGCGCGGATCGAGGTCGGACCGCTGCCAACGATCAACGGCGATGCGACCCAGATGCGCCAGCTGATCCAGAACCTGATCTCCAACGCGCTCAAGTTCCGTCGCGAGGGCGTCGAGCCGCAGGTGCGCGTTGCGGCGGTCGTCGAGTCAGGCTGGCTGACGCTCACCATCGCCGACAACGGGATCGGCTTCGAGCCGCAGTACGGCACGCGTATCTTCCGCGTGTTCGAGCGCCTGCACGGCCGCGGCGCCTACCCCGGAACCGGGATCGGCCTTGCGCTGTGCCGCAAGATCGCCGAGCGTCACGGCGGCACGGTCGTCGCCGAGGGCGTGCTCGGAGAAGGGGCGACGTTCATCGTCACGCTGCAGACTCAGCGCACCGGCCCCGTGTCGGACGCGCCCGAGGCACCGAGCGCGCACGAGGGCGAACAGGAGCCCTATGTCACAGTTTGACGTGCCGCACAGGCCGTTCACGATCCTGCTCGCCGACGACGACGAGGAGGACCGCGAGCTTGCCCGCGAGGCGCTGCAGGGGTCGCGCCTGGCCAACGACATGCAGTGCGTCACCGATGGCCAGGACCTGCTCGACTACCTGCATCACGAGGGCCGATGGACGGAGGAGAACTCGCCTCGACCCGGGATCATCCTGCTCGATCTCAACATGCCCAAGAAGGACGGGCGCGAGGCTCTGAAGGAGATCAAGGCCGACGAATCACTGCGGCGCATCCCGATCGTGGTGCTCACGATGTCCCAGGACGAGGCCGATGTGCTCGCCACCTACGACCTCGGGGTCAGCTCGTTCATCACCAAGCCGGTCACGTTCGGCGGCCTGGTCGACGTGATGAAGACCTGGACGCGGTACTGGTTCGAGATCGTCGAGCTCCCCGACGGCCCTGGCGACGACGCCTGAGCGATCAGGGTCCGCGGCTGCGCCGCGGCCGTTCCTTATCATCAGCGCCGTGGACGATTCCGAGGTCGCATACGACGAGCGCGGCCTCGTGCCGTGCGTCGTGCAGGATGCCTCCAGCGGTGAGGTGCTCACCGTCGCCTACATGAACGCCGAGGCGCTGCGCCTCACCCGTGCGACCGGCGAGCTGCACTTCTTCAGCCGCAGCCGCGGCGAGCTGTGGCACAAGGGCGCGACCTCCGGCAACACCCAGGCGCTGCGCGCGATCCGCTACGACTGCGACGGGGACGCGCTGGTCGCGCTCGTGGACCCGGCCGGCCCCGCCTGCCACACGGGCGAACGGACGTGCTTTCACCGCGGCGACCTCGAGCCGGCCGCGCCGTACGAGACGCTGCCCGGGCTGGAGCGGACGATCATGGCGCGCGCGGCTCAGCGGCCCGAGGGCTCCTACACCACGACGCTGCTCGACGATCTGTCGTTCGCGGGGGCCAAGGTGCAGGAGGAGGCCGAGGAGGTCGCCCGCGCCGCGCGCGAGGAGTCAGACGAACGCGTCGCCGAGGAGGCCGCCGACGTGATCTACCACCTGCTCGCGCTGCTGCATGGCCGCGGGCTCTCGCTCGCCGATGCCGAGCGTGTGCTCGAGGCCCGCCGCGGCTGACCTGAGATGACCTCGCCGACGCTCGCCGAGGTCCGCGCGCTCGCGCAGGGCCACGACCTGGTGCCCCTGTACGAGACGTACGTCGACGACACGCAGACCCCGGTCTCGGCGTTCCTGAAGCTGCGCGCCGGTTACGCCACCCATCCCGCTCAGCCCTCGTTCCTGCTCGAGTCGGCCGAGCAGGGCCGCGTGGGGCGCTTCTCGTTCATCGGGGTGCGCCCGCGGACGGTGCTGCGCTGGTCGCTCGGTGACGACGGCGACCCCTACGCCCTCGCCCAGGAAGAGCTCGGCCGGCGCCGCGCCCCGGTGCAGGTGCCCGGCCTGGAGCTGCCGTTCGCCGGCGGCGCCGTGGGGTTCTTCGCCTATGACCTCGTGCGCACCGTGGAGCCGCTCGGCGCGCCGAACCCCGATCCGCTCGGGCTTCCGGATCTCGCGCTCATGTTCACCGACTCGCTCGTCGTGTTCGACCATCTGCGCCACACCGTCACCGTGCTCTCCAATGTCGAGACCGGGGAGCGTCTGGAGGAGTCCTACGCCGAGGCGGCGGGGCGCATCGCCGAGATCCGGGCGCTGCTCTCAGGCCCCGTGCCCCGCGGCGAGCCGGCCCTCGGGCCGCGTGAGCTCACCGAGCTCTCCTCGAACATGAGCCGGGAGCAGTTCGAGTCGATGGTGGCGCGCATCATCGAGTACATCTACGCCGGGGACGCCTTCCAGGTGGTTCCCTCCCAGCGCTGGTCGGGCGAAGTGCCGGTGGAGGCGTTCTCGATCTACCGCGGGCTGCGAGCGGTCAACCCGAGCCCGTACATGTACTTCCTGGACTTCGGCGACTTCGAGATCGCCGGAGCGAGCCCGGAGCCGCTGATCACCGTCGCCGGACGACGGGTCGCCACCCGGCCGATCGCCGGCACCCGCGCGCGTGGGGGCACCGTCGAGGAGGACGAGCGGATCGCGGGGGAATTGCTCGCCGACGAGAAGGAGCGCGCCGAGCACGTGATGCTCGTGGATCTCGGCCGCAACGACCTCGGCCGCGTCTGCGAGTACGGGTCGGTGAAGGTCGAGAGCTTCATGGCCGTCGAGAACTACAGCCACGTGATGCACATCGTCTCGCAGGTCTCAGGGCGGCTGCGCGACGGCGTCGGCGCGCTCGACGCCCTTCGCTCCGTGCTGCCGGCGGGCACGCTGTCGGGCGCGCCGAAGGTGCGCGCGATGCAGATCATCGACGAACTCGAGCCAGTCAAGCGCGGTGGCTACGGCGGCGCGATCGGCTACGCCAGCTACACCGGCGAGCTCGACACCTGCATCCACATCCGCACGGTCGTGGTCAAGGACGGCGTCGCCCACGTGCAGGCCGGCGGCGGCACCGTCGCCGACGCGCAGCCCGCCTACGAGTTCCGCGAGTCGGTCGCCAAGTCGCGCGCGGTCATGCAGGCGATCGAGCTGGCGGCGTCCCAGCCGGAGTGGCCGTAGCGAGGGCATCGATGCGGATCCTGGTCGTCGACAACTACGACAGCTTCACCTACAACCTCGTGCAGTACCTCGGCGAGGACCGGCTCGCGCCGACGATCGACGTCGTGCGCAACGACCGCGCCTCCGTCGACGATCTGCTCGCCGGCGGCTATGACCGGGTGATCGTCTCGCCCGGCCCGTGCACCCCCAACGAGGCCGGGATCTCGCTGGAGGTCGTCCGGCGCTTCCCCGAGGCCGGCATCCCGCTGCTCGGCGTCTGTCTGGGCCACCAGGCGCTCGTTCAGGCGTTCGGCGGACAGGTGATCACCCACCGGCCGGTGCACGGCAAGACGACCGTCATCGACCATGACGGTCGCACGATCTTCCGCGGGCTCCCGGAAGCACTCGAGGTGGGGCGCTATCACTCACTGATCGCCGCCCCGGAGCTGCCCGACGAGCTCGAGCGCAGCGCCGCCGCCGACGACATCGTGATGGGCGTTCGCCATCGCTCGCTGCCCGCCGAGGGTGTCCAGTTCCATCCCGAGTCGGTGCTCACGCGCTGCGGGCACGAGTTGCTCTCCAACTTCCTCGAGCGCCGGGACTGAGCGGTGGGCGCCGCGGATCCGTTCATCACCGCCGCGCTGGACGCGGTCGCGGGTGGGGAGGACCTCACCCGCGAGCGGGCGGCGGAGGTGATGGCCCGGATCATGGCCGGCGAGGTGAGCGAGATCCAGATCGCGGGCTTGCTGATCGCGCTGCGCACGAAGGGCGAGACCGTGGAGGAGCTGGCCGGGCTGGCGAGCACGATGCGTGAGCTGGCCACTCCGGTGCCCGTCACCGTCGACCGCTCGGAGCTGCTCGATACCGCGGGGACGGGCGGCGGACGCAGGACCTTCAACGTGTCGACCACCGCGGCGCTGATCGCCGCCGGCGCGGGCTGCACCGTCGCCAAGCATGGCAACCGCTCGGCGACCGGACTGTCGGGCTCCGCCGATCTGCTCGAGGCGCTCGGGGCGCGCATCGACCTCGGCCCTGCGCAGGTGAGCCGATGCATCGAGCAGGTCGGCTTCGGCTTCATGTTCGCCCCCGCTCATCACCAGGCCACCCGCTACGTGATCCCCGTGCGCCGTGACCTGGCGGTACGCACGATCTTCAACTTCCTCGGACCGCTCACCAACCCCGCCGGCGCCGAGCGGCAGCTGATCGGGGTCTCGGACGCTCGCTACCTGGAGACGATGGCGCGTGCGCTTGGCCGGCTCGGCACTCGCCGGGCGCTGGTCGTCTCGAGCGAGGACGGACTCGACGAGCTGTCGATCTCGGCACCGACGATCGTGTGGGAGGTCAACGGCGAGTCGGCGCGGATGGAGACGGTGAGCCCCGAGTCGGTCGGCCTGCAGCGCGCGCCGGCCGAGTCGATCCCCGGCGGCGACCCGGCCGAGAATGCGGCGATCGCCCGGGCGGTGCTGGGCGGCGAGCGCGGTCCCGCCCGCGATCTGTCGGTGCTCAACGCGGGCGCCGCTATCTACGCCGCGGGTCGCGCGGAGGCGATCGCCGACGGGGTGGCGCTCGCTCAGCGGGCGATCGATGCGGGCGACGCGGCCGCTGCCCTGGATCGCTTCGTGGCCGAGACCGTGCGCCTTGCCGAGGGATCCGCCGCGTGAACGAGCTCGAGCGAATCGTCGCCCGCACCCGGGAGGAGCTCACCGTACGGATCGCCGAGCGGCCGCTCGAGGTCGTGCATGCCGCGGCGCTGCGCCGCCTCGACGGCGACCCGCCGCGTGGGTTCGCCGAAACGCTGCGGGCGCCGGGCCTGTCGGTGATCGCCGAGCACAAGCGTCGCTCTCCGTCGGCGGGTGTGATCCGCGAAGGCGTGGAGCTGGAGGACGTGGTCGGCGCCTACGAGCGAGGCGGCGCGCGCGCCGTCTCGGTGCTCACCGAGCGGGTCGGGTTCGGCGGCTCGCTCGAGGATCTCGCCCGGGCGCGGCGCACCACGTCGCTGCCGCTGCTGCGCAAGGACTTCATCGTCAGCGGGTACCAGGTGGCGGAGGCCGCGGCCGGGGGTGCCGACGCGCTGCTGCTGATCGTGGCGGCGCTCGAGGACGACGAGCTCGGCGCACTGCTCGGCCACGCCGCCGGTTACGGCCTCGACGTGCTCGTCGAGGTGCACGACGCGGGCGAGCTCGAGCGCGCGGCCCGGTTCCGGCCGCCGGTCATCGGAATCAACAACCGCGATCTGACGACCCTCCAGGTCGACCTGGAGCGCACGTTTGAGCTGTGCGGCCGCGTCCCGCCCGGCACGACGGTCGTTGCCGAGTCCGGATTGCGCACCCGGGCGGACATCGACCGCGTGAGCGCGGCCGGGATCGACGCCGTGCTCATCGGGGAGTCGCTGATGCGCTCGCAGGACATGGAGGGCGCGCTCCGAATGCTGCTGGCGTCCGCCTGAGGGGGCCGGCTCCTACAGTGAACGCCGTGCACCACACCGCGCCCAAGATCAAGTTCTGCGGCATCACCCGTCGCGAAGACGCCGACGAGTCCGTCGCCGCGGGCGCCTGGGCGATCGGCCTGAACCTGTGGCGAGGGTCCAAGCGCCATTGCCGCGTGGGGACCGCCGTCGAGATCGCCGCCGCCCACCGCCGCCACGTCCAGATCGTGGGTGTGTTCGTCAACCCGACGCTCGACCATGTCGTGCGCGCCGCCGATGAGATCGGCCTGACGATGCTCCAGTTCCACGGTGACGAGGGGCCATCGTTCTGTGCCGAGGCGAGCCGCCGCACCGGCTGCCGGGTGATCAAGGCCGCGCGCGTGCACAGCGGCGCCGACATCCAGGCCCTCACGCCGTTTCACACCGACTTCCACCTGCTCGACTCCTACGTCCCGGGCGCCCGCGGGGGCACCGGTGAGACGTTCGCCTGGCAGCTCGTGCGCGACCACGATCGCGCCGGGCCGCGGGGCGCGCCCGTGCCCGTGATCCTCTCCGGCGGCCTGACCGCCGCCAACGTCGGCGAGGCGATCTCCGTGGCCCACCCGTACGCCGTCGACGTGGCCAGCGGCATCGAGTCCGCCCCCGGGATCAAGGACCACGCAGCGATGCGGGCGTTCGTGGACGCCGTGGCGGCGACCGTCCCGGCCGAGCTCGAGCAGGGCGAGCCTGAACACGACGCGCTCGAGCAGGGCGAGCCGGAGGCCGCGTGAGCTCCGGAGTCGAGCACCGCTTCGGGCCCTACGGCGGCCAGTACGTGCCCGAGACCCTGATGCCCGCACTCGCCGAGCTGGAGGCCGCGTGGCTCGCCGTCCGCGACGACCCGGGGTTCCTGGAGGAGCTCGGCGGGCTGTTGCGCGACTACGTGGGCCGGCCCTCCCCGCTGTACCACGCGCGGCGGCTCTCGCAGGAGGCCGGGCACGCGGTGTATCTGAAGCGCGAGGACCTCAACCACACCGGCGCCCACAAGATCAACAACGCGCTCGGTCAGGCGCTGCTCGCCCAGCGGATGGGCAAGCGGCGGATCATCGCCGAGACCGGCGCCGGCCAGCACGGCGTCGCCACCGCGACCGCATGTGCGCTGCTCGATCTGGAATGCGTCGTGTTCATGGGCACCGAGGACATGCGCCGCCAGAAGCCGAATGTGGAGCGGATGGGACTGCTCGGCGCGAGCGTCGAGCCGGTGGAGGCCGGGGCGAGGACGCTCAAGGAGGCTGCCTCGGCGGCGATCCGCGACTGGGTCACGAACGTCGAGACCACCCACTACATCATCGGCTCGTGCGTCGGCCCGGCCCCGTACCCGGCGCTGGTGCGTGACCTGCAGCGGGTCATCGGCGATGAGGCACGCGCCCAGGTGCTCGAGGCGGCCGGCCGGCTTCCGGACCGGGTGATCGCCTGTGTCGGCGGCGGCTCGAACTCGATCGGCATGTTCGCGGGGTTCGTCGACGACCCATCGGTCGCGCTGATCGGGGTCGAGGCCGCGGGCGAGGGGCTCGACAGCGGCCGCCACGGCGCCCCCCTCACCGTCGGCGGCCGCGCGGGCGTGCTGCACGGCGCGTTCTCGGCCGTGATGCAGGACGAGGACGGCCAGATTCTCGAGGCCCACTCCATCTCCGCCGGACTCGACTACCCGGGCTCGGGTCCCGAGCACGCCTGGCTGCGCGACTCGGGCCGTGCCCGATATGAGGCGATCACAGACGCCCAGGCGCTGGCGGCGTTCGAGCGCCTGGCCCGCCTGGAGGGGATCATCCCCGCGCTCGAGAGCTCACACGCAATCGCCTGGACGCTCGAGAACGCGTCCCGTCCACCCGCTTCAGAGCTCGACGTCATCTGCCTGTCGGGACGCGGCGACAAGGACCTCGCCGAGGCGCTCGAGAGGCTCGGCCGCACGTGAGCGGCTCCGGCGTCGAGCGGATCGCCGAAGCCTTCGCGGGGGCCCGCGCCGACGGGCGCACCGCCGCGCTGATGCCGTACATGATGGGTGGATTCCCGGACCTCGAGACCTCGCGGCGCATCGGCGAGGCCTACATCGAGGCCGGCTCTGACCTGATCGAGCTCGGGGTCCCGTTCTCGGACCCGCTCGCCGACGGCCCCGTGATCCACGCGGCGGCGACCGCCGCGCTCGCGGCGGGGGTCACGCTCGCCGACGTGGTCGCGCTCGGGTCCGAGCTCGGCCGGCGGGTCCCGGTGATCCTCATGTGCTACGTCAACCCGATCCTCGCCCGGGGGGTCGAGCGTTTCGCCGACATGCTGCGTGACGCCGGTATCTGCGGCCTGATCGTGCCGGACGTCCCGTTCGAGGAGGCGGGCGAGCTGGCGGCCGCATGCACCGCCCGCGAGCTGGGGTACGTGCCGCTCGTCGCGCCGACGACCTCCCCTGAGCGCATGGCAGGGGTGGGGGCGACGGCGCGGGGCTTCATGTATGTCGTCGGGGTCACCGGGACGACCGGAGAGCGTTCCTCGCAGGGCGACGGCGCCCGTGACCTGCTGGCCCAGGCTCACGCCTCCACCAGCGTGCCCGTGGCGCTCGGCTTCGGCATCTCGACCCCTGAGCAGGCGGCCGCGGCCGCCGAAGCGGGGGCCGACGGCGTGATCGTCGGCAGCCGCCTCGTACGCGCAGCGGGCGCACATGACGGAGGCCTCGAGGCGGTGGCCGGTCTCATCCATGACCTCTCGGCGGCGCTGACGACGGCGTGAGGAAGTAGGATTCGACGCCGCAATGGGTCTCATCCTCACCGCCACCGCCGGATTCTGCATCTGGATCGTCGTCTGGGCGCTGAACGTCAGCGGCCTCGATGCGATCTTCTTCGCGATCGGCATGGTCCTGATTGCGATCGGCGTCCGCAATCTTCTCCCGTTCCTGCCCGGCCGGCGCGACTAGCGGCCTCAGTACGCCGGTGTTCAGAGGCCTGCCCGCCTGCGTGCGCGCGATCGGGCGTCCGCAGGGACGCCATGCTGCCGCCGGTCTGTGCGCCGGGGCCCTCGCCGTGCTGCTCGCCGGCTGCGGCACGACCTCCTCGTCGAGCAGCGCGGCGGCGACCGTCTCCGGCACGACGCTTGACATCGTCGCCTCCCTGCCGCCCGAGGGCACCGGCGGCCAGGTCGCAACCGATGTGCTGAACGCCGAACGGCTCGCGTTCTCGCAGTCGGGCGGACACGCCGGCCAGTACCAGCTGCGGCTCGTGATCGCCCATCGAGCCGAGGTCTCCGCCGACGCGCGTCTGGCGGTCTCCGACTCGAAGGCGATCGCCTACATCGGCGAGATCGCCCCGGGCACCTCCGGAGTGTCGGTGCAGATCACCAACGAGGTCGGCATGCTCCAGGTGAGCCCGACCGACACCGCGGCGTTTCTCACCCACGCCACTCCCGGTGCCCCAGGGTCGCCGAACCACTACTACCCGGCTCGCAGCAGTTACGGCCAGACGTTCGGCCGTGTGGTGCCGACGACGATCGCCGAGGCGAGCGCGACCGTCGCACGCATGAAGGCCGAGAACCTGACCACCGTTGACGTCGAGCACGACACGAGCACGTATGGCGTGTCGGTCGCGGAGGAGGTGAGCGCCGCCGCCCGCAAGGCGGGGCTGACCGTGACGAGCGGCGCCGGCGGCTCGGGTGCCAGGGCGGTGTTCTATGCGGGATTGCCTGGCGCGGCGGCATCCCATGCGCTCGACGCCGCCGCGGGCGCCGGCGGGGCGAAGCTGTTCGCCCCGTCCGCGCTCTACGACGACGCGTTCGTGAAGGGCCTCTCCTCGACGACACAGGCGGCGCTGACGGTCTCCTCGCCGGGGGTGCCGAGCGGCTCGCTGGACTCGGTCGGGCGGAGCTTCACCACCACTTTCACGCAGCACTACGGCCATCAGCCGGCGCCGCAGGCGATATTCGGCTACGAGGCGATGCGCGCGGTGATCTCGGCGTTGAAGACCGCGGGCGCTCACGCCGATCAGCGCACGACCGTCGTCACCGACTTCCGTGATCTGACCCAGACCGCCGCCGACTCAGCGCTCGGCGCCTACAGCCTGCACAGCGGGGACACGAGCATCCACTCGTTCGTGTTCGCGAAGGTCTCCGGCGGCTCGCTCGTCGTCTCCGCCAAGGGAGCCCCGAAGGCGGGGTGAGGCACCGGCCGGCCCAGCGCGCGATGTGCTCGAAAAACACCTGCTCTGGGGGAAAATGCTGCAAGTCGTCGACGCGGCGAGTCGCCGCCGGCGTCACACCGGCGCCGCCACATCGGCACCGCCCGCCGCGACCGCCATGATCTCACCCGGCGGATAGGCTCAATCGCGCATGCCCGACGAGCTCTTCCTGATCGATGGCAACAGCCTCGCCTACCGTGCGTTCTTCGCGCTGCCGGAGTCGATCGCCACCTCGACCGGAGTGCCCACCAACGCGATCTTCGGCTTCGCGTCGATGCTGGTGAAGATCCTCACCGACTACGGCCCGAAGGCCACGGTGGTCGTGTGGGATCGCGGGCACAGCGGCCGCAAGGAGGTGTACGCCGAATACAAGGCGCAGCGCAGCTCGCGGCCCGATCTGCTCAAGGAGCAGTGGCCGGCGCTCGAGCCGCTTGTGGAGGCGTTCGGCTATCGCAACCTCGGGATCGACGGGTACGAGGCCGATGACGTGATCGCCTCGATCGCCGAGCGGGCCAAGCACGAAGAGCCGCCGATCCAGGTGATGGTCGTGACCGGTGATCGCGACGCCTACCAGCTGGTCGACGACCGCGTGTCGATCATGACCACGAGCCGCGGGATCACCGACACCAAGGTCTACGACCGCGACGGTGTGATCGACCGCTACGGGATCCCACCGGAACTCGTCCCGGATTTCATCGGCCTCAAGGGCGACACGTCCGACAACATCCCGGGCGTCCCGGGGATCGGCGACAAGACCGCCGCCGATCTGCTCCAGCGGTTCGGCTCGCTCGAGAAGGTGCTCGACTCCGTCGACGAGATATCCGGCGCCAAGCGCAAGCAGAACCTCACCGAGCACGCCGAGGACGCGCGCCTGTCCAAGCGGCTGGCGACGATGCAGCGCGAGCTGCCGCTCGACGGCCTGGACATCGCCGATCTCGTCTCCCGCGAGCCCGACCGCTCGCGGCTGCGCGACACGTTCCGGGAGTACGAGCTGCGCGAGCCGCTGCGCCGCCTCGAGGAGGCGCTCGGGTCCGCCGACGCGGCCGCGCCCGCCCCGGTCGCCGAGCACGCGCTCAGCGCCGGAACCCGGCAGGCCGACCCGGTCGATCTGCCGAAGACGCTCCCGGAGGACGCGGAGATCGCCCTCGCCGTCCGCGCGCCGGAGGTGCCCGCCGACGCCCTGTTCGACGAGACCGACACCCGCTTCGAGACCGGCGTGTACGCCGCGGTCACCGACACCGTCTACACCGGTCACGCCGAGCGACCAGAGGATCTGGTCACCGCGATCGCGACCCGCCCGGCGATCGCCCACAACGCGAAGGCACTCGGGCTCGTGCCCTGGAACCTCGTCCACGACACGGAGGTCGCGGCCTACCTGCTGGAGCCCGCTCGGCGGGCGTATCCGTTCCGGGAGCTGTGCGAGGAGCGCGGCCTCGCCACCGATGTGCCCGACGGCGCGGGGGCGGACGCGCGGCTGGCCCAGGCGCTCGCCGAGTGGCAGCGCGAGGAGATCCGCGGCCGCGGGCTCACCGAGCTCCTGAGCGAGGTCGAGCTGCCGATCGTCCGCATCCTGAGGGACATGGAGCTCGCCGGTGTGCGCCTGGATACCGAGCGGCTGCAGGAGATCTCCACCCGGGTCAAGGAGGAGGCCGACCGGCTGGAGAGCGAGATCTACGAGCTCGCCGGCACCGAGTTCACGCTCGGCTCCCCGCGTCAGCTCGAGGAGGTGCTGTTCACGACGCTCGGTCTCTCGCGCAAGCGACGCGGCAAGACCGGCTACTCGACGGACGCGCGCGTGCTCCAGGCGATTCGCTCCGAGCATCCGATCATCCCCAAGATCGAGCGCTGGCGCGAGCTCACGAAGCTGGCTCAGACCTACCTCGACGCGCTGCCGCTGCTCGTCGACGAGAACTCGCGGCTGCACACGACCTTCAACCAGACCGCCGCGACGACCGGACGGCTGTCCTCCAACAACCCCAACCTCCAGAACATCCCGATCCGGACCGAGCTCGGCCGGGAGATCCGCGCCTGCTTCGTCGCCGCGCCCGGCAACCTGCTCGTCTCCGCCGACTACTCGCAGGTCGAGCTGCGACTGCTCGCCCACATCGCCGGCGAGGACGTCCTCAAGGAGATCTTCCGGCGCGGCGAGGACGTCCACACCGCGACCGCCTGCCGGGTGTTCAGCGTCGAGCCAGGTCAGATCGACCCCGGGATGCGCTCGAAGTCGAAGATGATCAACTACGGAATCGTCTACGGCCTGTCGGCCTACGGGATGGCCGACCGGCTCGACATCCCCCAGGAGGAGGCGGCGGAGTTCATCGAGCGCTACATGGCCGGTTTCCCGGCGGTCGCACGGTTCATCGAGGAGACGATCGAGCAGGGGACCGAGGCCGGCTACGTCTCGACGCTGTTCGGCCGCCGCCGCCAGGTGCCCGAGCTGCGTGCCCGCCGCTGGGAGATGCGCAAGCAGGGCGAGCGCTTCGCGGTGAACATGGTGATCCAGGGCACGGCTGCAGACATCATGAAGGTGGCGATGGTGCGCACCGACCGGGCGCTCGCCGAGGCGGGCCTTGAGTCCAAGCTCGTCCTGCAGATCCACGACGAGCTGCTGTTCGAAGGTCCCGAGCACGAGGCCGAGCAGGTTCGCCAGATCGCGGTCAGCGAGATGGCGGCCGCATACCCGCTCGATCCGCCTCTCGCGGTGGAGGCGGGCATCGGGACCGACTGGCTGTCGGCGAAGTAGCCGCCGCGCCGGTCAGTCGGTAGCCGTCAGCGTGAACTGACGGACGATGTCCTGCAGGCTCTCGGCGGTGTTCGCCAGATCGCCGGCCGACGCAGCGACCTGCTGCGCGGAGGCGCTCGTCTCCTCGGTCGTCGCCGAGACCTGCTCGGCTGACGCGGACGAGGTCTCGGCGAGGCCGAGTGCGTGATCCAGACGCTCGCGCACCCCATCGGCGGAGGCCGCGATCTGACCGATCGCGCTGGCGATCCGCTGCACTCGCTGGTCCATGTCCGACACGCTCGAGTCGATGCGTTCGAACGCATCGCACGCCTCCTCGACGATCTTGACGCCATCCTCGGTCTGCCGGCTGCCCGCACTCACCGTGTCGACCGCCCGGCTCGTGCCCGTCTGGATCTGGGCGATGAGATCGGAGATCGACCGCGCGGCTGCCTGGGCTTCCTCGGCGAGCTTGCGGACCTCCTCGGCGACGACCGCGAAGCCCTTGCCCTGCTCACCGGCGCGAGCGGCCTCGATGGCGGCGTTGAGCGCGAGCAGGTTCGTCTGCTCGGCGATCCCGGTGATCGTGTCGACGATCCCGCCGATCTCCTCGCTCATCGAGCCGAGCTCCTTCATCTGCTCGGTGATCTCGCCGCTGGAGCGGTGCACCGCGAGCATCGCCTCCGACGCACGGCGGGCGGCGGCGGCACCGGACTCGGAGATCTCGCGCGTCTGACCGGCGGCGGTCGCCGTCTCACGGGCCTCGGCGGCGGAGGACTCGCAGGCGCTTGTCACCTCAGCGGTCGCCTCTCGCGCCTGTCCGAGCGAGCGCACCTGGGACTCGGCGCCCTCGGCGACGTGCCCCACGGCACCGGCGATCTCGCCGACCGCCATGCCCGCCTGCTGGCTGGACTGCGCCATCTCGGTCGAGGCGGCGCCGACCGCGGTGGAGCTGCGGGCGATGTGCTCGATCGTCGAGGCCAGCCGGTCGCGCATGCGGGCGAACGCCTGTCCGAGCACGTCACGCTCGGAGCGCGGCTGGACCGTGACCGCGAGGTTCCCGCCGGCGACCTGCTCGGCGATGCCGGCCATCTCGGAGAGGTAGTCGACCGACGCGCCGACGGCGCGGGCCAGCCGTCCGATCTCGGTCCCGGTGCCGGCGGGCACGGCGGCCCGGACCGCGATGTCGCCCTCGGAGATGTGCTCGGCGGCGCGGGTGAGCCGGCGCAGCGGGATGACGATCGAGCGGGTCATGAGCAGCGTGACGCCGAGCGCGAGCAGCACCGCGATCACGGCGACGATCGCCACCAGCAGCAGCGCGCTCGAGGCCGCGGACGAGGACTGGGCCTTGATCCTCGCCGATGCGCGCTCCAGGGTGGCGGTCATCGCATCGAAGTCGGCCTGCGTGCGGTTGGAGGACGGCGCGTTGGCGACCGTGACGAGATGCACCGCGCGCGTGAACCGGCCGGCCTGCGCGGCTGCGTGCATGCGCGTCGTGAACGTGTAGTAGACGTTCAGATCGGTGAGCGTCGAACGCGCCTTGGAGCGGATCGCGCGATCGGCGGCGTGCGCCTCGAGCCAGTTCAGCTCCTTGATCGCCTGGGCGTGACCGGAGACGACCTGGTCCCAGGTGACGCTCGCCAGCCGATGCTGGGAGGGGTCCTTGAGCACCTCGAGAGCGGCATACATGTTCATCTGATCGTCGGCGGTCAGCCAGCCCTCGTAGGCGGCGCGCTCGGCGCTCGCGGTGGTGAAGATGACGTTGCTGTCGTGCACCTTGCCCTGCTGGCCCGAGAGGCCGGCGGTGGCGATCAGGAGGCACACCGCGCCGAGCGCGACCAGCACGGCCGCCAGCACGAACAGGCGGGCGCGAACGGTGAGGCGATCGAGGATGCCCTCGCGCTGGGAGGGTCGGGGGGAGGTGGGCTCGGCCATGCGCAGGTGATCGGACGCGCGCGCGGCGACTTGAATCTCCCTCACCAATCTCCCGGCCGGCGCGCGGCCACCGAGCGCCGCTCCGCAGGCGGGCGGCGCCCGAGCGCCGCTCCGCAGGCGGGCGGCGCCCGGGCGACGCGTCATTGCCGCACGGTCAGCTCAGATGGAAGATGAAGTCGTACTCCTTGCCGCCGTCGAGCGCGCCCAGCTTCATCTGGCCGCGGGCGTTGCGGTAGGCGCCCGTCCCGCCGGTGATCGAGAGCACCGAGTTGCGGGTGTCGTAATAGGGCCCCTGCACGGTGATCTGCCCGTGGGGCAGGAACGTCGTCCACAGACACTCCCAGGTGCCGGTGCTCACGTCCAGGCGCATGCAGAAGCCCTCGTCGTGCCCCACCTGCGTCGTGTTCGCGGGGTTGAAGACCGGGTTGGTGAACGTGAGCGGATCGCCCGGCTCGTCGGGGCCGCCCGGCACCGCGCGCTGCTCGGTGTCGGTGATCGCGTGCTCGACGACCGTGACCGTGTGGGCATGGCCGCGATGATGGCTGGTGGCGCGCGCGCCCGCAGCGGTGGGGAGGGCGAGCGCGGCGACCGTGCCGGCTGCCGCGAGGCCGGACAGGGTGAGAAGACGGGCGGTGGGCATGATGCCTCCTGGGTGGGTGCGTGACGAAGAAGCGCAGAGCCTCGCTCACCGGGCGGTCGAGCTCAAGTTGTCGCGCTGGCGATCGAATGCTCGACTGATCCGGTCGATCTTCTTCCTCGACGCTCCGGCGCTCGTCCGCGCCTCGCGGGTGGAGCTGCGGGGCTCAGGCGAATGCGACGGAGACAGCCCGCGCGGGCGCTCCGCCGACGAACGAGGGATGTGCGACGTCCAGGTAGTGGCCGAAGGACCAGTCGACGAACCGCTTGCTCCCCATCGCCGTCAATGCCGGGGCGAGCAGCCGCGGGGCCACGCGCGGGATCAGCCGCTGCACCCGCAGCATCCAGGTGAACGGCGAGGCGTGGTCAGCGGAGAAGCGGTGGTAGCGCGCAAGTGCCTGCTCTCGCGACTGCTCGCCGGCGATCACCCGTCGTAGCTCCCGACCGCAGGCGAGGCCGAAGTACAGCGCGGTGCGGATCCCCTCGGCGGTGAGCGGCAGGCAATGCCCGGCAGAGTCGCCGACGAAGAAGACCCCGTCCTCGGTCGCCGGCCGCAGCGCGTGGGGAATCCAGTTGCCCTGGTAGCGGACCGTGTCGGCGTTCAGGTCGGTGGCCAGGCGGACCGTCGGCTCCTTGACGTGGAAGCGGGGGTCGAACGAGCCCACGCCGATCCGTACCTCCCCATCGGCCGGGAACGACCACCCGTAGCCGGCGGGGACATAGCGGCGGTCGATCCAGATCTGGAGCTCGCGGCCGCCGCCGAACGGGTGGACCTCGAGCCCGCGGGAGAGCAGCGCATCGGGCGGCTGGACGTTGTCGCCGATGCCCAGCGTCCGTCGCCAGCCCAGGCCGTCGACGATCAGGGGCGCGCGGAGCTCACCCCGGTCGGTGATGACGACGTCGCCGCGGCGTTCGATCACCGTCGCGGTCTCGAACTCGACCTCGGCCTGCTCGGCGAGCAGGCCGCACAGCGTGCGGTAGTCGAACGTGGAGAACGTCCACGGCAGGTCGTAGCGGACGGTCGCATGCGGCGTGTGGATGACGAGCTCCCCGAACGTCTGCTGGAGCGCGCCGGTGAGCCCGAGCGCCTCCAGCCAGCCGGTCGGGATCCCGCACGCGGAGGTCTGCCGTTCGCCGATCTCGTAGCGATCGATCATCAGCACCTCGGCGCCGCTGCCGGCCAGCTCACGCGCGACGGCCAGTCCCGCGAAGCTCGCGCCACAGATGAGCACGTCACAATCGCGATCGAGCGGCGTGCGCTCATCTCCGCGCTTGGTGGCTCTGCGTGGCATCGGCGCAGCATGATAGGTGCGCGCGGACGGGCCGCCGGGCACGGCCGGATTCCGCGCGGGAACCCGCCCACAGCGGGGCGAGGACGGCTATCCTCGGTGGACTCATGTCTTCAACTGCAACCCTGATCCCACCCACAGAGATCCCGAACGCGAAGGTCGTGGAAGGCTCCGGAGGCCTCCTGCTCGAGATCGACGGGAAGATCGTCCCCAATTACGACGCGACGCTGCACCCCTTCACCGAGGGTGACGTCGTGACCGGTCACGTCGTCCGGATCGACAACGACGAAGTCCTCGTTGACATCGGCTACAAGTCCGAGGGCGTCATCCCCTCCAGTGAGCTGTCGATCCGCAAGTCGGTCGACCCCTCCGACGAGGTCCAGCTCGGCGAGGAGGTCGACGCGCTCGTCCTCACCAAGGAGGACCAGGACGGTCGCCTGATCCTGTCCAAGAAGCGCGCCCGCTTCGAAAAGGCGTGGCGCCGCATCGAGGCCGCCGCGGAGTCCGGCGAACCGGTCGAGGGCGCGGTGATCGAGGTCGTCAAGGGCGGGCTGATCATCGACCTCGGGGTTCGCGGCTTCCTGCCCGCCTCGCTCGTGGACATCCGGCGCGTGCCGAACCTCGACGAGTACATGAGCCAGACCATCGAGTGCAAGGTCATCGAGCTCAACCGCAGCCGCAACAACGTCGTGCTCTCACGCCGTGCGGTGCTTGAGGAGCAGCGCAAGGAGGATCGCGAGCGGATCCTCGATCGTCTTCAGCCCGGCCAGGTGGTCGAGGGCACGATCTCGAACATCGTCGACTTCGGCGCGTTCGTCGATCTCGACGGCATCGACGGTCTGATCCACATCTCCGAGCTGTCGTGGTCGCACGTCAACCACCCCTCCGAGATCCTCTCCATCGGCGACACGGTCTCGGTCAAGGTGCTCGATATCGATCGTCAGCGCCAGCGCATCTCGCTCGGTCTCAAGCAGACCCAGGAAGATCCGTGGCAACGGGTGGTCGACACCTACAACATCGGTGACGAGCTCGAGGGCACGGTCACGAAGGTCGTCACGTTCGGCGCATTCGTGGAGATCCTCGACGGTGTCGAGGGGCTCGTGCACATCTCAGAGCTCGCCCAGCATCACGTCGAGAACCCGCGCGAGATCATTCAGCCGGGCGACCCGGTGAAGGTGAAGATCCTGGAGATCGACTCCGAGCGCCGGCGCCTGTCGCTGTCGATCAAGCGCGTCGAGGGCCAGATCCTTCCGGTGCGACCGATCGAGCCGGTGATCGGCGAGGAGGGCGAGGGAAGCTCCGCCACCGACGACATGCCCGAGCTGGGGCTGTCCGAGGACGTCTTCTCCGACGAGATCATCGCCGGGGACATCGAGGCGACCGAGGAGGTCCCCGAGCCGCAGGCTTCGGCCGTGGCGGACGAGGCACCCGCCGTGGAGGACGAGGCACCGGCCGTCGCGGAGGAGCCGACCGCCGAGGAGCCGGTTACCGAGGAGCCGGTTGCCGAGGAGCCGGTCGCCGAGGAGCCGGTCGCCGAGGCCGCGGTCGACGAGCCAGCCGCCGAGGAGCCGACCGCCGAGGAGAGCGCTCCGGCTGACGAGCCGGTCGCCGACGAGAGCGCTCCGGCCGACGCCTGAGCACTCGCATCGCGGTCCCGCCGCCGCCCGCCTCCCGTTCATCGGGTTGACCGGCGGCATCGGGGCCGGGAAGTCGACGGCGCTCGCCGCACTGGAGCGGCTCGGGGCGGCGACTCTGTCGACCGACGCCGTCGTCCACTCGCTCTACGAGACCGACGAGCTGCGCGATCTCGTCGCGCAGCGTTTCGGCCCCGAGGTCGTCCCGGACGGCAACGTCGACCGGTCGGCGCTCGCCACCCGGGCGTTCGCCACCGACGAGGACCGGCACTGGCTGGAGCAGCTGCTCTGGCCGCGAGTCGGGGCGGCCGTCACGGCCTGGCGGGAGCGCCAGCAGCGACTCGAGCCCCCGCCGCGCGCGCTTGTCGTGGAGACGCCGCTGCTGTTCGAGGCCGGGCTGGATCGCGGCTATGACGCGACGATCGCGATCGTCGCCGACGAGCCGATCCGCGCCGCCCGGGCCGAGGCTCGCGGCCATCGCGCGCTCTCCGAGCGGACCGCGCGTCAGCTATCTCAGGACGAAAAGGCGCAACGTGCGACCTGCGCCGTGGTTAACGATGGAACCGAGGCCGAGCTTGAAGCCAAGCTGTCGGCCGTTCTTGACAGACTCTGCCGATGAGTTCATCGACCGCCACACGCGGCACTCGCCGCGGAAGCCCTGCCGCCGGTCGCGGGGCGGCGGACGGGCGGGGTCGTGGAGGGGGCGGGCGGTCGGCGAACGCCCGCGCGGCGCGGGCTCGGCGGGCTCGGCGCCGGCTCGGGATCGCGGTTGCCCTCGGTGTGATCACGCTGGTGGTGATCGTGATGATGCCGCTCGCCAAGCGTGCCGTCGTCAGCGAGTTCGGCCTGCCGCTCCAGTACGCATCGACGATCCGCCAGCAGGCTGCCGAGAAGCATGTGCCGTCGGCGCTGATCGCCGCGGTCATCTATGCCGAGACGAAGTTCGACCCGCGGACCTCATCGACCGGGGCGGAGGGGTTGATGCAGGTCGAACCCCAGACGGCGCTGGATCTCGCGCACCGCTCGGGCGCGACCTCGTTCTCCGTCGCCGATCTGCAGCACCCCACGACGAACATCGCGTATGGGACCTACTACCTGCGCCAGCTGCTCACCGAGTACCACGGCTCGAAGGTGCTCGCGCTCGCCGCCTACAACGGCGGCGAGACGAACGTCGACCGCTGGGAGGCGGCGGCCAGAACGCATGGGCATGCACTGACGATCGCCGAGATCCCGTTCCCGGAGACCCGCGCGTACGTGGCCAAGGTGCTGAGCGCCGAGCAGCGTTACGCGCGGACCTACCCTCGCCGGCTCGGCGACTGAGCGCCCGCCGGAACCGCGCGCCCGAGCGGGTCCCGGCGCTGCGCCGCGCCGGCGATCCCCTGCAGCACGATCAGCATCGCCAGCGCGACGGCCGCGACCGACACCAGGTACCAGGGCCACGGTCCGAGCACGTTCAGCAGTGAGCCGTCGGTGGGCTTGGCCGCCAGGAACATGTAATCGGCGCCGCGGATGAGCGCATCCGCGGTCCCCGCGCACGCGGCGGCGGCGCACGTCGCCGCGAACGTTCTCCACCACGCGCCCGGCCGGGGGTAGAGGCGCAGGCCGAGGACGAGCACCAGGCCGGCGACGATCGCGACCTCGTGGTACACGAAGAAGGTGAAGTAGAAGACGCTCGGGAAGGTCCACCCCAGATCGGGCGTGATCGTCGCCTGCAGCGACGCCGACAGGGCCCACATGTAGACGAGCTCGGCGAGCAGTTGGCGGCGGGTCCAGAGCGCCAGTGCGGTGGTCACCGAGATCGTGTCGGTCAGCTGCAGCGGCAGGTCGTACCGGACCGTCCAGATGTGGGTGAGGAGATCGGCGACGTATTCGCCGGCCCAGGCGGCGATGATGAGCAGTGCGAGGGCTCGGCACAGCAGCGTGGCCGGGCGGCCGGGGTGCCGGCGAACGAGCATCACGCTCGCCGGACACGCGGCAAGGAGCACGGCGAGCGCGGCCAGGTGAGGGGGTGAGAACGAGCGCACGGGCTAGCGATCTTCGCCGGGGCGACCGCTAGCCTCCGTTAAGGATCCGAGATGCCCCTCTTCGAGCTCGACAGCGCCTTCTCGCCGACCGCCGACCAGCCTGCGGCGATCTCGTCACTGGCCGAAGGCGTGGGCGCGGGAGAGCGATTCCAGACGCTGCTGGGGGCGACCGGGACCGGGAAGACGATGACGATGGCGGCCACGATTGCGGAGATCCAGCGCCCGTCGCTGGTGATCGCGCATAACAAGACGCTCGCCGCCCAGCTCTGCAACGAGTTCCGGACGTTCTTCCCGAACAACGCGGTCGAGTACTTCGTCTCGTACTACGACTACTACCAGCCCGAAGCCTACGTCCCCTCCAAGGACCTCTACATCGAGAAGGACTCGGCGATCAACCAGGAGGTCGACCGGCTGCGCCACGCGGCCACGGCGGCTCTGTTCGCGCGGCGCGATGTGATCATCGTCGCGTCGGTGTCCTGCATCTACGGCCTCGGCTCGCCCGAGGTCTACGACGAGAACCTCCAGACCCTCAACAAGGGCGAGATGATCGACCGCGACCGGCTGCTGCGCAAGCTCGTCTCGATTCAGTACACCCGCAACGACACGGCGCTCGCGCGCGGCACCTTCCGGGTGCGCGGCGAGACGCTCGAGATCTGGCCCGCCTACGCCGAGACCGCGTACCGGATCGTGCTGTTCGGCGACGAGGTCGAGCATCTGCAGCACTTCGACCCGGTGACCGGCGAGCTGATCGAGGACGACATCGAGCACGTCGCGATCTGGCCGGCCTCCCACTACAACGTGCGCGAGGGGATGATCGAGGACGCGGTGGCGCAGATCGGCGCCGAGCTGAACGCCCGCTGCGCCGAGCTCGAGGCGCAGGGCAAGCAGCTCGAGTCCCACCGGCTCCGCCAGCGCACGCAGTACGACATGGAGATGCTGCGCGAGCTCGGATTCTGCTCGGGGATCGAGAACTACTCGCGGATCCTCGACGGCCGCAATCCGGGCGATCGGCCCTACTGCCTGCTCGACTATTTCCCCGAGGACTTCGTCTGCTTCATCGACGAGTCCCATCAGACGGTGCCGCAGATCGGCGGCATGTACGAAGGCGACCGTTCTCGCAAATCGACGCTCGTCGACTTCGGCTTCCGGCTTCCGAGTGCCATGGACAACCGGCCCCAGACCTTCGCCGAGTTCCTGTCGATCACTCCGCAGATCGTGTTCGTCTCCGCCACCCCCGGCGAGTATGAGCGGACGCACTCGCCGCGGATCGTCGAGCAGATCGTGCGCCCGACCGGGATCGTCGATCCCGACGTCGAGGTGCGCGAGACACGCAACCAGATCGACGATCTGATGAACGAGATCCGTGGCCGCGTGGATCGCAACGAGCGCACGCTGGTGACGACGCTCACCAAGAAGATGTCCGAGGACCTCACCGACTATCTGCTCGAGATGGGCTTCAAGGTCCGGTACCTGCACTCCGAGATCGACACGCTCGAGCGGATCCAGATCATCCGCGATCTGCGCCTCGGCGAATACGACGTCCTCGTCGGTGTGAACCTGCTGCGCGAGGGACTCGACCTGCCCGAGGTGTCGCTGGTCGCGATCCTCGATGCCGACAAGGAGGGGTTCCTGCGCGGGGCGACCTCGCTGATCCAGACGATCGGCCGGGCGGCCCGCAACGTCGACGGCAAGGTGCTCATGTACGCCGACAAGCAGACGGCGGCGATGGAGACCGCGATCTCCGAGACCGACCGCCGTCGCGCGATCCAGCTCGCGTACAACCGCGAGCACGACATCACGGCCGAGACGATCGTCAAGGGCATCTCCGACATCGCCGAGTTCCTGATGTCCGACTCCAAGGTGCCAAAATCACGGCGCCGGCGCCAGCGAGCGGCGAGCACGATGGAGCCGGCCGAGATCGAGAAGGCGATCGTCGAGCTCGAGGAGGAGATGCTCGTGGCGGCGGAGGAGCTGCGGTTCGAGTACGCCGCCAAGCTGCGCGACGAGATCCGCGACCTCAAGCGCCAGCTCGACAAGGGCGTCGCGGCGGGCAGATGACCGTGCCGGAGCCCGGCCCCGGCCGCCCGTCGCTGGCGGAGTCGGCCTCACAGCGGGTGCAGGCGATTCTCGAGGCAGCGGAGGCGAGCGCCGCGGAGATCCGGGGCGAGGCACAGGACGAGGCCGAGGCGATCCGTGCCCAGGCTCGCGCGGACGCCGGGCGGGCCTCGGAGTCGATCGAAGCGGCGGTCCGGCGGCTCGAGGGGCTGCATGGAGAGCTTGGGGCGCTGATCGCGTCGCTGCGCAGCGAGCCGCCCGCGCCCCCGCTCGCCAGTCCGCCGGCCGGCGCCCCACCCGTGGTGCCGAGGGCGATCGCGCCGGCGTCCTCCGTGCCCCCGCCGGCGGCGGCGCCCGCCACGAGCGAGGACGAGGCCGCAGGCGCGCGTCTGATCGCGCTCAACATGGCGCTTGAGGGCACGCCCCGCGAGCAGACCGCGCAGTTCCTTGCCGAGAACTTCTCGCTCGCGGACGCGCAGCAGCTGCTCGACGAGGTCTACGCGAGCGCCGAGCGGTAGCCCGGCGCAGTCAGCGGCCGCGGCGGCGATCGCGCCGCTCGTGCCGTTCGGCGCGGCGTTGGTCCTGTCGCGTGTGGTAAGCCGCCCGCTGCTCGTCCTGGCGTACGTGGTGCTCGCCCCAGCGCTGGTCCTCCGACCTCTTCTGGTTGCGCTTGGCGGCGAGCCGCGCCTCGGCCGCATCGAGATCGGCCGCAGGGCCATACAGGTCCCAGCCGTTGCGCAGCAGGAGACCGATCACGCCGATCACCACGAACAGCGGCCAGAAGAAGCCGGTGGCGCCGCTGCCGATCCAGATAGCGGTGCAGACCGCGAACAGGCCCAGCGAGCCGCCGGTCTCCTGGATCGTTCGGCGTACGAGGTGCGAGCGCCGCTCACGCACGGCGAGCGCCAACTGCTCGGGCGTCACCGGCAGATCCTGTCGCAGCGCATCGAGTTCGCCGAGCGTGCGTGCGGAATAGGCGGACTGCACCCGCTCCTCGAACTCGTCGGTGTCGATCCGCCCGGCGACGGCGTGCGCGCGCAGCTCATTGGCCAGCTGCTCACGGTCGGCATCGGACGCTCTGAGCTCCGGCTGACGAGGAGATGACCCGCCCGGCCGCACGATGTCCTCGCTCATAGCGAAGAAGATACGTGAATCGAGCAGGTTTGACGGCGAACACGTGTTCGCCCTTGGTAGACTGAACGCACGTGGATCAAATCGTCGTCTCAGGTGCCCGCGAGCACAATCTCAAGGACATCGACGTCACGATTCCACGTGACTCGCTGACCGTCATCACCGGGCTCTCGGGTTCGGGGAAGTCGTCCCTGGCGTTCGACACGATCTACGCCGAGGGCCAGCGCAGATACGTCGAGTCGCTGTCGGCGTACGCGCGGCAGTTCCTCGGGCAGATGGACAAGCCCGACGTCGATTCGATCGAGGGCCTGTCGCCGGCGATCTCGATCGACCAGAAGACGACCTCGCGCAACCCGCGCTCGACGGTCGGCACCGTCACCGAGATCTACGACTACCTGCGGCTGTTGTGGGCCCGCATCGGCCACCCGCACTGCCACATCTGCGGCCGCCCGATCGCCGGCCAGTCCGCAGAGCAGATCATCGACCAGGTGATGCAACTGGAGGACGGCACCCGCTTCATGGTGCTCGCTCCGATCGTGCGCGGCCGTAAGGGTGAGTACGCCCGCCAGTTCGAGGAGCTGCGCGCCGAGGGATTCGGGCGCGTGAAGGTCAACGGCGAGCTCCGTCGGCTCGACGAGGAGATCGTGCTTGACAAGAAGTTCAAGCACGACATCTCGGTGGTCGTCGACCGGCTCGTGATGAAGCACGACCTGCGCAAGCGGCTGGCCGACTCGATTGAAACCGCGGTGGCGCTCGCCGACGGTCTGGTCGAGATCGAGCTGGTTCCCCGCCAGGGCGAGGAGACCTCCGAGAAGCCCCGGATCCTCACCTTCTCCGAGAAGTTCGCCTGCCCGGTCCACGGCCCTTCGCTCGTCGAGCTCGAGCCGCGGATCTTCTCCTTCAACGCCCCGCACGGGGCCTGCCCGCGCTGCACCGGACTCGGCTCGCAGATGGAGATCGATCCCGATCTCGTCGTGCCGGATCCGTCGTTGTCGATCGGTGAGGGTGCGATCGCGCCATGGGCGGCGAGCGCCTCCAGCTACTACGACCAGCTCACCCAGGCGATCTCCGAGCGCTACGACGTCGACCTCGACACGGCCTGGGAGGATCTGCCGCCGGACGCCCAGGAGTTCTTCCTCTACGGGACGAACGGGGAGCGGATCCAGGTCTCCTATCGCAACCGGTTCGGGCGACGCCGCTCGTACTCGACCCAGTTCGAAGGGATCGTGCGCAGCCTGGAGCGCCGCTACCGGGAGACCGACTCCGATCTCTCGCGCGAGAAGATCGAGGAGTACATGACGCTGCGCCCGTGCCCGGACTGCAAGGGCGCGCGGCTGCGCCCGGAGTCGCGGGCGGTGTTGATCGACGGCACCGCGATCCACGAGTTCTGCCACCTGTCGGCGCGGCGTGCGCTCGACTGGATTCGTGAGCGGGAGTTCTCCGAGCACGACCGCCGGATCGCGCGGCTCGTGCTGCGCGAGATCGAGGAGCGGCTGCAGTTCCTGGAGAACGTCGGGATCGGCTACCTCTCGATGGACCGGGCGTCGGCGACACTGTCGGGCGGCGAGGCACAGCGGATCCGGCTGGCGACCCAGATCGGCTCCTCGCTGGTCGGCGTGCTCTACATCCTCGACGAACCGTCGATCGGCCTGCATCAGCGGGACAACGAGAAGCTGATCGCGACGCTCGAGCGGCTGCGCAATCTCGGCAACACGGTGCTCGTCGTGGAGCACGACGAGGGCACGATGCGCGCCGCCGACCACATCGTCGACATCGGCCCGGCGGCCGGCGAGCATGGCGGCCGCGTCGTCGCCGAGGGCACCGCCGAGGAGGTCGCACGCGTCGAGGGCTCGCCGACCGGCCAGTTCCTCGCCGGCACCCGCAGGATCGAGGTCCCCTCCAAGCGCCGCACCCCGAGCGGATATGTCGAGATCAAGGGCGCCGCAGAGAACAACCTGCGCTCGGTCGACGTCAAGATCCCGCTCGGCGTGCTGTGCAGCGTCTGCGGCGTCTCGGGCTCGGGTAAATCGACGCTCGTCAACGAGGTTCTGCTCAAGTCGGTCTCGAATGCGCTCCATCGCACGCGCGTACGCGCCGGGGCGCACAAGAAGGTGACCGGGCTCGACCAGCTCGACAAGATCATCAACGTCGACCAGTCGCCGATCGGGCGCACGCCACGCTCCAACCCGGCAACGTACATCGGTCTGTTCGACCAGATACGCGAGCTGTTCTCCAAGACCCAGGAGGCGCGCGCCCGCGGTTACAAGCCGGGTCGGTTCTCGTTCAATGTGAAGGGCGGGCGCTGCGAGGTCTGCCGCGGTGACGGCCAGATCAAGATCGAGATGCACTTCCTGCCCGACGTGTACGTGCCGTGCGAGCAGTGTCACGGCAAGCGCTACAACCGCGAGACGCTCGAAGTGCGGTTCAAGGGCAAGACGATCGCCGACGTTCTGGAGATGCCGATCGAGGAGGCGCTCGAGTTCTTCGCCCACATCCCCAAGATCCGGCGCCGCGTACAGGCTCTGATGGATGTCGGACTCGGATACATGCGGCTCGGCCAGCCCGCCACGACCCTGTCGGGTGGCGAGGCACAACGCGTCAAGCTCGCGGCCGAGCTCTCCAAGGTGGCGACCGGGCGCACGATGTACATCCTCGACGAGCCGACGACCGGGCTCCACTTCGCCGACATCCAGCGGCTGCTCGAGGTCCTCGACACGCTGGTCGAGGCCGGCAACTCGGTCGTCGTCATCGAGCACAACCTCGATGTGATCAAGGTCTCCGACCGGCTGATCGATCTCGGTCCCGAGGGCGGCGACGAGGGCGGCCAGGTGATCGCGACGGGAACGCCCGAGCAGGTGGCGAAGGTCGACGGCTCCCATACCGGGCACTTCCTCGCCCAACTGCTGCCGGCGGCGGGCAAGGGCTCCTCGACGACGCGCCGGCGCGCGGGGACGGGCTCCACGAACGGCTCCTCGGCGAGCAACGGCTCCTTGGCGAAGAGCGGCTCCTTGGCGAAGAGCGGCTCCTCGGCGAGCAACGGCTCGGAGTCCAATGGCTCCAGTGCCAAGGGTGCGACCACCGCCAAGCGCGGTGCCGGGTCAAAGAACGGGGCGGCCGCCACGAACGGCTCGCGCACCCGCGCCAAGGCCACCACGAAGCGCTGATGGGCGAGCCAGCGCCCGGGGCGGAACGGCCCGGGATCGCCGAGCTGAAGCTGTGGATGCAGAAGTGGCGGTGGTACGAGCGCAACGCTCTGCCCTGGAACCGCGCGCGGATCCACTACGAACTGATGCGCCGCGGCGCATTCGCCCGCTGGCCGATCCACGGCAACCTGCTGGAGGCGCTGGGCGAGGACCGTCTCCGCATCGGGCGGGATGCGCTGTTCGAACCCGGGGTGTGGATCACCGCGCCCGACCAGGCCCGGGTCCGGATCGGCTCCGGCACGTTCCTCAACCTCGGCGTCATGGTCGCCGCGCTGCAGCTCGTCGAGATCGGCGATCACTGCATGTTCGCCAACGGCTGCTTCGTCACCGACGCCGATCACCGCGTCGAGGATCGCGACCGGCCGATCACCTGGCAGGGCTTCACCACGCGCGGACCGACCCGCATCGGCGACAACGTCTGGTGCGGAGCCAACGTCGTCGTCACCAGCGGCGTCACGATCGGCGAGCGCTCCGTGATCGGCGCCAACTCGGTCGTGACCCGCGACATCCCGCCGTTCTCGGTCGCCGTCGGCGCCCCTGCCCGGGTGATCCGCACGATCACCTACGACTGACCGGCACGCGCCCCCCGCGGCCGACCCCGTGCGGCCCACTCGGCCGACCCGCGCGCGGCCCACTCTGCCGACCCGCGCGGCGGCCACTCTGGGGCGCATGAAAGCGCCGTGGAGCCGCTTTTGACGCCCACAGTGGGCCGGGAGGTGGCCGGGGCGTGTCCGGGGCGTGTCCGGGCGCGTGACTCTGGGCGCATAAAGCGCCGAGGAGCCGCTTTTGGCGCCCAGAGTCCAGGGCCGGGCGGGCCGGGACACCCCGCGACCCGACCCGACCCGGTCCTCAGCTCAGGTGCGCCTTACCGATCGTCACGGTGAGCGAGCGCGTCTGCCGCCTGGCGTTCAGCACCGCCACGTGCAGCCGCAGGCGCTTCAGCGTGTGCGCTCGCGCCTTGGCCCGCAGCGCCTTGGACTCCCGCAGGCTCCCGGGGCCGAGCGTCACCGTCGCGCGCCGCGTCGTGTTTCGCAGCGTGAGCACGAGATGGCCGTGGGACAGCACCGCGGAGCGGAGCTTCGCGCCCCTGACCGTGACGCCCCGGACGAGCTTCCGCTGGTGGGAACGGTGACTGCGGAAGCTCAGGCCGGACGGCAGCGTCACCGTCACCCGGCGGATCTTCGGCTTGTGCTTGGCGGCCGAGACCCGGAAGCTCAGGGATGGGCGGCCCTTCGCCAGGCCCGACACGCTCCGGCCCGAGAGCTGCGTTCCGGACGCGGTGGCGGTGGCGGTGCTGCTCGTCGCGCTTGAGCCGTTCGTGGTCGCGGAGCCAGATCCGCTGCTGCTCCCCGGGTTGGAGCTCACGCCGGGGCAGCCGGCGACGCTGAAGTGCGACGAGAGGGTGCGCGCCATGTCGCCGTTCTGGTCGACGAGCTTGGCCGTCGCGGTGCCGGAGGGCGTCGAGCAGTCCGTGTCGAACAGCGCCTTGGGCCCGCCGTTGAGCGTGACCGCGAGGCTGGTCAAGGGGATGTCGGGCAACCCGGTGAACGTCGCGCTGTTGGAGACGAGGTTGATCGTGCCGGTGAGCGTGAGCGGGAACGGCGCCGGGAACACCAGCGTGAGCGTGGACCCGCTCGCGCTACCCGTGAAGTAGGCCCTGCCCGTGAGCGCGGTGGGGTAGAGCGAGGACTGCGCGGTCACCGAGCCGACCTGCGGACAGCCGCTCGACAGGCTCAGGCAGAGGTCGGCGAGCGAGGCGAGGTTCGGTCCCAGCACCGCGGTCGGGAAGGTGAGGGCGACCGACTGGCTCGGCGCCATCGCCGCCGTCTCGGTGACGTTCGTGGTGAGCGCCACCCCCTTGTCCGAGCTGTCCTTCTTGACCGACGCGGAGAACGACGGGGCGTAGGACAGCGACCCGCACCCGGAGACCGACAGCGGTTGGCTCAGGGTCTGCAGGCTTGCGTCGTCATAGCTGTTGACCGTCGCGGTCAGGTGCGCGGGGGATGACGGGCAGGTGGTCGGGTAGCGGAGGCTGTCGAACGTGCTGGCGATCGAGGTGATCGAGATCGGCGCCGCATTCACCTTGCCGAGGATCGGCAGGGTGAGCGTCAGCGTGTTCGGCAGGACGAGCTTGATCGTCGCGCCGACTCCGTTCGGGTCGCCGCTCGGCCGGATCAGGACGTCGCCGGTCGAGCCGAGCTGCTCGCCGAGCTCCGAGGTGTAGACCTCGAGTCCCGCCAGATCGCCGGCCGCCGGCGGTTTGACGAGGTAGAACGACACCGGCACCGAGACGGGCACCGGCAGGCTCCCGAGGACGAGGAGGTCCGGCTGTGCGGTCACGGTCCCGCTCCCCGCCTGGCAGGCGGCGGTCGGGCTGTCGGAGGCGGCGGTGGTCAGGCATTTACCGCCGTCGACCGCCGCGTTGGCGAGCAGCCCCGGCGGGAGGTTGATCGTGAGGTCCTTCGGCGAGTCGGCGCCGGTCAGCGATCCCGTGTTGGAGAAGGACAGATTCAGGCCGAGGTTCTGACTCGCGCCCGCGCTCGTGCCGGCGCTCTGGTTGAGCGACATCGAGGCCGTCGAGGTCGCCATCGCCGCCGGAGCGGCGATGGCGGTGGCGAGCATCGCCGCTGCCACGGCGAGGACGCGGTGCCAGGGTCGCATCTGGATTCCTTTCATGCGATCAGAGCCCCAGGTGGGTGATGGAGAGGTGCAGGCTGCGGCTCTTGCCGGCGGAGGTACGGGCGATGACCGTGAGACGGATCCGCTTCAGCTTCTTCGTCTTGGCCGCCTTCCGGAGGGCCGAGGATTCACGCATGCCCTTGGAGGAGACCGAGACGGTCACCGACCCCGCCGGGCGGCGGAGCGTGAGGACCAGATGGCCCTTGCTGATGCTCTCCGACTTCAGCTTCGCGCCCTTGAGCGTGAGCCCGCCGAGGATGCGCCGGACCTTGTGGACCTTGTGGCTGCGGAACGAGAGCCCCTTGGGCAGCTCGACGGTGAGCCGGCTCAGCTTCGTGTGCCTGGCGGCGTGCACTGTGAACCGCAGCGACGGGCGGCGCTTGGCGAGACCGGAGATGCTGCCGGCGGAGACACGCGCGGAGCCGCTGGAGGACGATCCGGAGTTGGGACCGCCCCCCGAGGAGCTCGACGACCCGCACCCCTGGATCGTGAAGTGCGAGGACGGGGTGGCGGTCTTGTCACCGTTCTGGTCGGTGAGCTTCGCGGTCGAGACGTTCGTCGGCGTGCCGCAGTTCGTGTCGAACAGCCCGCCCGAGCCGCCGTCGAGCGACACCGTGAGGTTGGTCAGCGGGATGTCGGGCAGTCCGCTGAACACCGTCGTGTTCGTGGTGAGGTCGACGGCTCCGACCAGCGTGAGCGGGAACGGGGCGGGAAACACGATCGTGAGCGAGAGCCCGTGCAGCGTCCCGGTGAGGTACGCGCTGCCGGTCAGCGGGTTCGGATAGTCAGGCGAGGAAGCGGTCACGCTGCCGACCGGCTTGCAGGTGCCGCTCGTCAGCGAGGCGCAGAGGTCGTTCAGGCCGCCGAGCGCGCCCGCCATGCTCGATCGAGGGAAGGTCAGGGAGACCGTCGCGTTCGGCGACTCCGATGCGGTCTGAGTGATCGTGGTCGAGATCTTCAGGGCCTTGTCGTTCGCGTCCTTGACCGCGGTGAGCTTGTACTGCGGGTTGTAGGGCAGCGACGCGCAGCCGGACACGGGCAGCGGCGTCGAGGCGCTGAAGGCTCCGTTGCCGTACGAGGTTCCGCTCATGGTCACGTTCGCCGGCGTCGCGGGGCAGGTGGCCGGGAAGCGGGTCCCGGTGAACGTCGAGTTGATCTCGGTGACGTCGACCGGCGCGCCGTCGAGTGAGTTGGGCAGGGTCAGGTCGAGGGTCACCCCGACGCCGTCCGGATTGCCGGACGGACGGATCGCGATCGCGTTGGTCGTGCCGACCTGATCACCCTGCGAGGTCGCGACCGCAAGCCCTGCGAGGTCGCCGGCGGCCGGTGGAGGGACGAGGAAGAAGTCGACCGGCGTCTGTAGGGGGACGATGCCGCTCGCGTACGCGGTCACGGTGCCCGAGCCGATCTGGCAGGTCGAGTCGGTGATGTCGGTCGTCTTCAGGCACTGGCCGTTGTCGATCGACGCATTGGCGAGCACGCCGGGCGGCAGGTTCAGGGTGACGCTCTGGGGCGCGTCGTTGTACGCCGCCCCGTTCGTCGACGGAGTGAACTTGAGGTCCAGCCCGAGGCTCCCGGTGCTTCCCGCGGCCACCGGCGTGGGCGACGTGACGCTCATGCTCGCGGTCACCGACGCCGAGGCGGCGGGCACGAATCCGATCGATCCCGCGAGAACGACGATGCCGGTGAGGGCTCGCCCACGCATTCCTTGCCACATGCTTTCTTCTCCCTGTCAGGTACTCGCGGGTGCTACCCGCAAGCGACGAACACTATGCGCCGGAAACCGGCGCGTGGACTGTCGGCCGCAGTACGCGAGCGTACCAGACCCGTCGGGACACCCTCCCGGACGGGCCTCAGGAGTGCTTGATGACGATGCCCTCGATGATGTTGGCCGCGCTCTCGGTGGCGTCGACGCCGGCCTCGAGGCGCTCGAACAGGTCCTTCCAGCGGATCACCACCATCGGGTCGATGCCGCCGTCGAACAGCGAGGCGACTGCCTCCCGGGTGATCCGGTCGCCCTCGTTCTCCAGGCGGTTGATCTCGACGGTGCGCCGCGTGATGTCCGTCGTGCCGCGCAGCTCGCTGAGCGCCCGTGAGATCTGCTCCGTGGCGTCGGCGAGCACCCGCGCGAGGCGGATCGACTGCTCCATCGGCGCCTCGATCTTGTACAGGCCGAGGTAGTCGGCCACCTCCTCGACGTAGTCCACCACGTCGTCGATCGCGGAGGCGAGCGCGAGGATGTCGGCGCGCTCGATCGGCGTCACCGCGGTGTGGTTCATCCGGTCGATGATGTCGTGGGTGATCCGGTCGCCCTCGTGCTCGAGGTCGAGGATCTCGCCGGCCAGCTGAGCGTCGTCCGGCCAGCCGGCCAGGAGCTGGTGGAGCATCCCCGCCGCCCGGCTCATGTTGCGCCCGGCCTCCTCGAAGAGCTCGAAGTAGATGCGATCGTCGGGGGCGAGGTCGCCGGCGAAACGTGCCATTCGCCCCAGAATCCTAATCTTCCGCGGCCAAAACCTCTCTGAAGGTCTGAAGTTCGTGGTCGTCGATCGAGTAGAAATGCTCAGGAGCGGGGAAGACGTGCCCCCGCACCTCGTCGGCGTACTGCGCGACACCGGCCACCATGTGGGCGCGAACGTCGGCATAGCGCTTCGCGAACCGCGCGACATGACCGTCGTAGATGCCGAGCAGGTCGTGGAAGACGAGCACCTGGCCATCGGTCGCGTCGCCGGCGCCGATGCCGATCACCGGGATCCGGAGGCGTTCCATCAACGCCTCGGTGACCGCGGCCGGGAATCGCCTCCAGCACGAGTGCGAAGCACCCGGCCTCCTGGAGCAGCTCGGCGTCGCGCGCGAGCGCGATCGCCGCCTGCGCGGTGCGCCCCTGGGCGCGGTAGCCCCCGAGCGCGGTCGCGGTCTGGGGGGTGAGGCCGAGGTGGCCCATCACCGGGATGCCGGCCTGCACGATCGCTCGCGCCCGCTCGACGCTCGTGCCCCCGCGCTCGAGCTTGACCGCGTCGACACGCGCCTCCTTGACGAAGCGCTGCGCGGAGGCGATCGCCTGAGCGTCGCTCTGCTCATAGGAGCCGAACGGCAGGTCGGCGACCAGCAGAGGAGCGGAGAGCCCGCGCCGCGCGGCCGCCGCGAGCATGATCATCTCCTCGAGCGAGACGGGGACGGTCGAGGGGTAGCCGAGCACGGTCATCGCTCCGGAGTCGCCGACCAGCACCACGTCGACGCCGGCCTGCTCGGCGACCTGGGCCGACGGGAAGTCATAGGCGGTCACCATCACGATCGGCTCGCCGAGGCGCTTCTTCTCGGCCAGCCGCGGCAGCGTCATCGGCAGCGGCCGATCGAGGCTCTCGGGAACGGGGATACGGGGGGTCGCGGACATGCGCGGGTGGCTCCTCTAGGCGGTTGTCGCCCCCGAAAGGGTCGCCACCGCGTGCTCGGGGGTGTGACTCGGAACTGGAACGGCCAGGTTGTCGATCAGGCGGACCGCGCCCAACCGGGCGGCGAGAACCGCAAGCGCATCGCGGTCGAGCTCTCCGAGCGGCGCCATCGTCAGCGGATCAACGAGCGTCAGATACTCCAGCTCGGCGCCGGCCGCCTCGAGGATCGCTCGGCCCCGCGCCGTGGCGGCGCTCGGATCGCGCTCCCCGCTCACGACGGACGCACGCACGCTCGCCAGCGCCTGGTACAGCGCGGCGGCGCGGACCCGGTCCTCCGCGGTCAGCAACGCGTTGCGGCTCGACATCGCCAGCCCGTCGGGCTCACGGACCGTCGGGCAGGCCTCGATCGTGCACGGGAGGTCGAGATCGGCGACGAGCCGGCGCACGACCGCCAGCTGCTGGGCGTCCTTCTCACCGAAATAGGCGACCTCGGGGCCGACCATGTTCAGCAGCTTGGCGACGACGATGGCGACGCCGTCGAAGTGGCCGCCGCCGCGATGGGCGCTCTCCAGGCCCTCCGATGGGCCGCCGACCGAGATCGTGGTCACGAAGCCGTCGGGGTAGACGACCTCCGGCGCGGGCGCGAACACGATGTCGGCGCCCGCGCGCTGCGCGAGCGCTCGGTCGCGCTGCTCGCCCCGCGGGTAGGCCGACAGGTCGGAGGCCTGGTCGAACTGGCGCGGGTTGACGAACAGCGACATCACGACGACCTCGCATTCCCGGCGCGCGCGGTCGAGCAGCGAGAGGTGACCGTCATGCAGCGCGCCCATCGTCGGAACGAGCCCGATCCGCTGTCCGGCGCGCCGGAACGGGGTGAGGGCCGTGCGCAGCTCGGGGACGGTGCGTGCGGTCAGCATCGATCCGCTCGCACGTACGTTGCAGAGCGCGCACAGGGGGCGCAGCGGCGCCGTTCCAGTTCCCGCATGTGAGATACCGGTCGGTGGGGGGGAGAAGAGATTCCTGCTGTTTGCGGAGTCCGCCCCGCCTCTGGCGGTCGCGGCTCGCATGGCAGAGCATACCCTGGGCCGTGGTGTGAGAAGTGCCACTGAACGCCGTGAGCAGCTGAAAGAGGTCTACGGGCGCGCGCTCGGCTGCACCGCCTGCCCGCTGCATCAGACCCGGACAACGGTGGTGTTCGGTGCCGGCAACGCGGATGCAGACCTGATGTTCATCGGCGAGGGCCCGGGGGCGAACGAGGACAAGCAGGGGGTTCCGTTCGTGGGTCGTGCCGGCAAGCTTTTGGACACGCTGCTGCAGGAGATCGGGCTGGAGCGCGCCTCGGTGTTCATCGCCAACGTCGTCAAGTGCCGGCCGCCGGGCAATCGCGACCCCCATCCGGAGGAGATCGAATCCTGCCATCCGTTCCTGCGGGCGCAGGTCGAGCTGATCGAGCCCAAGGTGATCTGCACGCTCGGGAACTTCTCGACCAAGCTGCTGCGCGGTGACCCGACCGGAATCTCCCGGCTGCACGGGCAGGACGAGGTGCGCACCATCGGCGTGCGCACGATCCGTCTGCTGCCCCTGTTCCACCCCGCCGCGGCGCTCTACACGCCCTCATCGCTGCAGACGCTGCGCGACGACTTCTCCCGGATCCCGGCCCTTCTGGCGGCGCCGGCGCTTCCGCAGCCCGACATCGCGCAGGACGACGGGTCGGGCGATCTCGATGAGCCCGGCCTCCCCGACGAGCCCGCCGTCGAGGCCGCGGAGCCGGTAGGAGAGCCCGAGGACGATGAGTCTCGGCCTGAGGTGGAGCCTGAGCTTCGCCCCGACGAGGCGGTCGCCTCCGAACAGCTCGGGCTGTTCTGATCCGGCCTCCATAAAGTCCTCGGGATGGAGGGTCGCTTCCACACCGACGGCGCCGCGGAAACCGAGGCTCTCGGCGCGCGGCTCGCGGCCTCGCTGAAGGATGGCGAGCTCGTGCTCATCGAGGGGGAACTGGGTGCCGGCAAGACGACGTTCGTGCGCGGCGCCGCCCGGGCGCTCGGGGTCGCCGTGCCGGTCACGAGCCCCACGTTCACGATCGGCCAGCGCTACCCCGCCGCGGCGGGGCGCACGGTTGCGCACCTCGACCTCTACCGGCTGGCGGGCCTCGACGACGAGGATCCCGAGTTGCTCGCCGACTACATCGGCCCGGACACCGTGGCGTTCGTCGAGTGGCCGCGGGGCGAGCAGGACGCGCTCGCGGGCCTGGCCCGGCTGGTCGCGCGCGTGCTGCTCGAGCACGAGGGCGGCGACCGGCGCACGGTGACGATCGCATGAAGGTCCTCGGCCTCGACACCGCGACCCGGGCGACGGCAGTGGCCGTGCTGGACACCGAGACCGGGACCGTGCACGAGCTGCGCGACGACCCGTCCGCACGCGACCGGCCCCGGCACACCACCCGCGTGCTGCCGCTCGCCGCTCAGGCGCTCGCCGAGGCCGGCGCCGATTGGTCGGGGATCGGACTGATCGCGGTCGGGATCGGCCCCGGAACGTTCACCGGGATCCGCATCGGGGTCACGACCGCGCGCGCCCTGGCCAGCGCGCGGTCGGTGCCGATCGCCGGGGTCTCCACGCTCCAGGCCCTCGCCCTCGGCGCAGCGGGTGCCGTCAGCGGCGAGGAGCGGCTGCTCGCGGTCCTCGACGCGCGCCGCGCAGAGGTCTTCCTCGCGGGCTGGCAGCCAGACGAGGTCGTGACGGCGGGTTCCGAGCCGCTGCTCGCCGCCCGAGCGCTCGCGCCGGCGGCGCTGGACGACCTGCTCAGCGGGGCCGGGGAACGGTGGCTGGCGGTCGGCGACGGTGTGCTGGCCTATCCGACGGAGATCGAGCGCGCCGGAGTCCGTGTCCCGGAGGCGGACTCGCCGTTGCACCGGGTGCATGCGGCCGAGATCTGCCGGCTGGCGCTCACCGCCGAGGCCGGCGCGGCCAGCGGGGTGACGCCGGACTATCTGCGCGAACCGGACGCCAAGCCCACGCGGGACCGGGTGCAGGCCGGATGAGCCGTCCCGCCTTCAGCGTGCGGCGGCTGGCCTACGCGGACCTGCCGCAGGTGATCGCGATCGAACGCCGCGCGTTCACGACCCCCTGGTCACTGGCGATGTTCGTGCTGGAGCTGTCCAAGCAGACGAGCGTCTGCCTGGCGGCGGTCGAGGGCAGCGACGGACCACTGCTCGGCTACCTCATCTGTGCGCGCTACGACACGATCTGGCACCTGATGAACGTCGCGGTCGACCCGGTGCACCGACAGGCCGGCGTGGGGTGGGGGATGCTCACCGAGATGATCGAGCGAGCCGGGCCCGAGGAGCCCTACACGCTCGAGGTCCGTGAGTCCAACACCTCGGCGATCCGGCTCTACGAGCGGCTGCACTTCCGGACCGCCGGAAAACGCCCGCGCTACTACCGCGACAACGGCGAGGATGCCCTGATCATGTGGCGGACCGCTGAGACGGTGGCAATGGACAGCGATCCGAGCCGCTCACCGGCCCAGAACCCCAGTTTCCCGCCGGCATGATCCTCGCCCTGGAGACGAGCTGCGACGACACGTGCGCCGCGGTCATCACCCCCGAGGGCGAGATCCGCTCGAACATCATCTCCTCGCAGGGGATCCACGATCGCTACGGCGGGGTCGTGCCGGAGATCGCCTCGCGCCATCACCTGACGCTGATCGAGGATGCCGTCGCTGACGCGCTGCGCCGGGCAGGGGTGACGCTCGGGGACTGCGAGCTGGTCGCTGTGACCCAGGGGCCGGGACTGGTGGGCGCGCTGCTCGTCGGCTTGGCGAGCGCCAAGGCGACCGCCGCGGCCACCGGCCTGCCGCTCGCTCCGGTCGATCACCTTCACGGGCATGTCGCCGCGAGCTTCCTGGGGGCGGAGCCCTTCGAGCCGCCGTTCGTGTCGCTGATCGCCAGCGGCGGGCACACGTTCCTGGCACACGTGCGCGACCGGGGTCCGGATTACGAGGTGCTGGGTCAGACGCTCGACGACGCTGCCGGGGAGGCGTTCGACAAGGGCGCGCGGCTACTCGGCCTGGGCTTTCCCGGCGGGCCGGCGCTGCAGCGGCTGGCGGCGGACGGCGACCCGGAAACGTTCACGTTCCCCACCGGCGCACGGGTGCGCGGTCTGGACTTCTCCTTCGCGGGGCTCAAGACCGCGCTGCTGTACGCGGTGCGGGACCTCGGCCCCGAGGAGACCGAGCGTCGCCGCGCGGACCTCGCCGCCGCCTATCAGCGAGCGATCGTCGAGGCGCTTGCCGTGCGTGCCGAGCGCGCGCTGGAGCAGACCGGGCTCACCCGGCTGGCGATCGGCGGCGGGGTCGCGGCCAACGGTCCGCTGCGCGAGCGGCTGAGGGCACTCGGAGCGACGCTCGAGGTCCCACCGGTCTCGCTCTGCACCGACAACGCCGCGATGATTGCGTCGGCGGCTCGCTACGTGCCCGCGATCCCCTACCCGGACTACCTCGCGCTCGACGTGTTCGCGACCGGTGAGCGGGCACTCGGTGTCGGAGCGCCGTCGTGAGCGGCGGTCCAGAGGTCGTGCTCTACGGACGGCCCGGCTGCCATCTCTGCGACGAGGCGCTCGTGGTCATCCGGCGTGTGCGCGCGACGCACCCGTTCGGCCTGCTCGAACGTAACATCGAGGAGTCCGACGAGCTGCTGCGCGCCTATCTGGAGCGGATCCCGGTGATCTGCATCGACGGTGTGGAGGCCTTCGAGCTGTTCGTCGACGAACGGCGGTTCGCGGCCGCGGTCGGCGCGGAGCGGCCGGCGCCCTCCCAGTAGCGCCCTCCGGCCCACTAGAGTCACCTGTCGATCATGAGCACCACCGTGCGCCGCGGCTCAGAGCCCGTCGTTCCAGGCCTCGAGAAACCGGGAGAGAAGCTGTCGCTGGGCGTCGCCGCGCGCCTGTCGCGCTATCTGCAGGTGCTCACGCAGGCGCGCAAGATCGGCAAGGAGACGATCTCCTCCCAGGAGCTCGCCGACTACACGCACGTCAACTCGACCCAGATCCGGCGAGACCTGTCCGGGTTCGGCAAGTTCGGCAAGCGCGGCGTCGGCTACAACGTCGAATCGCTCGTCAGCCAGATCCGCAAGATCCTGCGGACGGCGGGCCAGCACAACATCGCGCTCTTCGGCGCCGGGCACCTCGGCACCGCGATCGCGACCTCCGACATCTTCGCCGATCATGGCTTCCGGGTCGTCGCGATCTTCGACGTCGATCCCGGGCGGGTCGGCAACCAGATCGGGTCGCTCACCGTCCGCGACAACGTGGATCTGGCGACCGTCGTCGAAGACCAGGACATCGTCGTGGCCGTGCTCGCGGTACCGTCCCCGGCAGCGCAGGCGCTGGCCGACGAGCTCGTCGCGGCGAAGGTGAAGATCCTCTTCAACTACTCCGACGCGCTGCTGCAAGTGCCGCCGGAAGTGACGGTTCACACGTCGAGCCCCGCGGTCGACCTGCTGTACGCGCTGTACTTCTATCTCACCTGACGGCTTGCACACCCCGCCTTTCGGACCCTCGCTTCTCACCGTGGAGCGCGATCTCGATGCCGCTCGGTCGGTCTTCGAGGCCTCGACCGACTTCACCGTCGGTCTCGAGGAGGAGTTTGCGATTCTCGACCCCGACAGCCTCGAGATGGTCGGACGGTTCGAGGAGCTCCGCGACTCGGCCGCTGTCGCCGACCCGGTCCTGTCGGAGTCGATCTCAGGCGAGCTGATCGCCTCGGAGATCGAGATCCGCTCGGGCCGCGGGGAGGATCTCGCGGCCGCCAGATCCTCCCAGCAGGACGTCCGGCGACGTCTGTTCACGCATGCGGCGGCGCGCGGCGCGGAACTCGGATCGACCGGGACGCACGCGTTCTCGGACTATCGGCGCCAGACCGTCATCCAGACCGAGCACTACCGCCGAGTCGAGCAGGGACTGCAGTACGTCGCCTGGCGCAACAACACGTTCGCGCTGCACGTCCACGTGGGCGTCCGGGGCGCCGATCGCGCGATCGCCGTGTGCGACCGGCTGCGGCCGGTTCTGCCCGTCCTGCTCGCGATATCGGGAAACTCGCCGTTCCTCGACGGGCGAGACTCTGGCTTGCACAGCGCGCGCAGCCAGACGTTCACGAAGAGCTTTCCCCGCTGCGGCGTGCCGGATCCATACGGCGACTGGAACGCGTTCGCCCGGTACATCGGCTGGCTCTACCGGACCGAGTCGATCGTCGAGTACACGCAGGTCTGGTGGTCGATCCGTCCTCACCTGTCGTTCGGCACGGTCGAGGTGCGGATCTGTGACGCGCAGCCCACGGCGCAGGAGTCCGATGCGCTTTCGGCGCTGATCACCGCGTGCGTGGCGCAGGCGGCTCGTGACCACGACGAGGGCATCCCAGCCGAGCTCACGGCCGGCCGGTTGATCGAGGAGAACATGTGGCGCGCGATCCGCTTCGGCCAGGACGGCACGCTGATCGATCTGCGCACCGGTGAGCTCTATCCGGCGGCTGCCGCGAGCGAGCGCCTGCTCGCATGGACCGCTCCGATGCGCGAGGAGCTCGGGATCGAGGTCGCGCTGCCGTCGCTCAACGGCGCGCAGCGCCAGCGGCGGATGATCGACGAGGGGCTCGGACCGCACGAGGTCTACGCACGGATCCAGGCCGACACCCGTGAGACATACTCTCAGGGGATGCCCGATCCGGCGTCCGCCGGGCGTGGCTGCTAGGCAAGGACACGAGAAGGAGATCGCATGAGCGCTACCGGCCAGCCGTCCGAGGAGGAGCTGCGCGCTGCCTATGAGGCGGAGATCAAGAAGATCCGGATCGAGCAGATCCTGCTCGAGCAGCTTGTCACGCTGATCAACCTCGGGATGCGCCGGACCGGGCTGCAGCCGGGGACCGAGGACGAGCGTGATCCGGCCCAGGTGCGGGTCGCGATTGAGGGCGTTCGCGCGCTGCTGCCGCTCGTGGAGGAGGGGGTCGGCGCCGAGCAGACCGACGCGATCCGCCAGGCCCTGTCTCAGATGCAGATGGCCTACGTCCGGATCGGCGGCCAGGACCCGGCCGCGCCGGGCGATGCTGCGCCGAGCCCGGCGGGCGAGCCGGCATCTGGACCGCCGACCCAGGGCGGGCCCGGCGGCCCCGCGTCGGGCGCCACCGGCGAGCCCGGGGGCGCCACCGGCGAGCCCGGGGGCGCCGCACCGCGGCCCGGGGAAGAGCCGGACGCGGACCCCGGTCAGGCCGGGCCGGCCCAGCGCAGCGGCCGTCTCTGGGTTCCCGGTCAACGCTGAGCGGGCCGCGCCACGCCGGTGCCGCGGCGATGGCGTCCGCCCACTCCCGATACACTCCGGCCGCCTTGTGAGACGGCCGCCTGAGGACGGGCGGCTGAACGAGAATTCCATGATCGACCGCGCCGCGGCGCGGTCGTTGCCATTCCTTGGGAGAGGACATCTGTGACCAGTTTTCTGTCGCACCACGGTGACGTGATCGCGCTGGTGTGCGCGGCGTGCGCCATCGGCTACGGCGTCGTCACGTCACGCGCGCTGCTCGCGCTGTCGCCGGGCAATGAGCGGATGCAGTCGATCTCCGCCGCCGTGCAGGAGGGCGCCTCGGCGTACCTGACCCGCCAGTACACGATCATCGCCGCGGTCGGCGTGGTCGTCTTCATCATCCTGATCCCGCTCCAGAACATACGGGTGGCGATCGGGTTCCTGATCGGCGCCGCCCTGTCCGCAGCCGCCGGCTTCGTCGGCATGAACGTGTCGGTGCGGGCGAACGCGCGCGTCGCCGAGGCGGCGCGCGGCGGTGTGTCCAAGGCGCTCTCGGTCGCCTTCCGCGGCGGCGCGGTCACCGGGATGCTCGTCGTCGGGCTGGCGCTGCTCGGCGTGGCCGGCTACTACGGGATCCTCACCTGGATCATCGGCGAGTCCACGCGCGAGGCGGTCGACGCGCTCATCGGGCTGTCGTTCGGCGGCTCGCTGATCTCCGTCTTCGCGCGGCTCGGCGGCGGCATCTTCACCAAGGGCGCGGACGTGGGGGCCGACATCGTCGGCAAGATCGAGGCCGGCATCCCGGAGGACGACCCCCGCAACCCGGCGGTGATCGCCGACAACGTCGGAGACAACGTCGGTGACTGCGCCGGCATGGCGGCCGACCTGTTCGAGACCTACGCGGTCACCGCGGTCGCGGTGATGCTGCTCGGCATCCTCTCCTTCAACGGCCACGACAAGGCGGTCGCGCTCTACCCGCTGGTGCTCGGCGGGATCTCGATCATCGCGTCGATCATCGGCACCTTCGCCGTCCGCTCACGCAGCGGCAACGTCGAGCGCGCGCTCTACCAGGGCCTCGTCCTCTCCGGCGGCCTGGCGGCGATCGTGTTCATCCCGATCACCCGTTGGCTGATGAACAACCTGCATTACACGGGCGGCGGAGGGGTGCCGTGGTGGCACTACTACCTGTGCGCCCTGATCGGGCTGGTGATCACCGCGTGCCTGTTCGTGATCACCGACTACTACACCTCGACCCGCTTCGCGCCGGTGAAGTCGACCGCGGCGGCCTCACAGACCGGTCACGCGACGAACATCATCCAGGGACTTGCCCAGGGTTACCAGGCGACCGCGCTCCCGGCGGTCGTGATCGCGCTCGGCATCTTCGGGTCCTGGAAGCTCGCGGGCGGAGGTAGTCACGGCATCTACGGCATCGGCGTAGCGGTGATGGCGCAGCTCTCGCTCACCGGCCTGATCGTCGCGCTCGACGCGTTCGGCCCGATCACCGACAACGCCGGCGGCATCGCCGAGATGGCCGAGCTCCCCGAGGAGGTGCGCAACGTGACCGACCCGCTCGACGCGGTCGGGAACACGACCAAGGCGGTCACCAAGGGCTACGCGATCGGGTCGGCGGCGCTCGCTGCGCTCGTGCTGTTCGACGCGTTCGAGCGCGAGTTGGTGCAACACGGCAAGCACGTGTCCTTTGCGATCGGTGACCCACCGGTGCTCATCGGCCTGCTCGTGGGCGGACTGATGGTCTACCTGTTCGCCGCGCTCTCGATGGAGTCCGTCGGCCGTGCCGGCCAGGCGGTGGTGGAGGAGGTCCGCCGCCAGTTCCGTGAGCACCCGGGCATCATGGACGGCTCCGAGCAGCCCGAGTACGGGCAGTGCGTGTCGATCGTGACCAAGTCGGCGCAGCGGGAGATGATCCTTCCCGCGCTCATCCCGATCGTGTTCACGGTTGTCGTGGGCATCATCAGCGTCCAGGCGCTCGGCGGTCTGCTGATCGGCGTGATCGTGGTCGGCGTGTTCATGGCGATCTCGATGACCGCCGGCGGTGGCGCATGGGACAACGCCAAGAAGCTGATCGAGGACGGGGCGTTCGGCGGCAAGGGGTCGGAGGCGCACGCCGCCTCGGTCACCGGTGATACGGTCGGCGACCCCTACAAGGACACGGCCGGGCCGGCGATCAACCCGATGATCAAAGTGGCGAACATCGTTGCACTGCTCATCATTCCGCTGATCACGTGAGGTAGTGGGTGGGGGAGGGCCGGACGTTGCCTCGGGAGATGCCGCTTGCTTGGCTATCGGCGTCTGCGGGGCGACGGTACGTTCGCAAGCATCTCCGGGTCATCGCCCGGCCCTCCCTTGCGACTGTCGGCCTGATCAGCGTGCTGCTGGCGCTCGGCGGTTCTGGGTGCGGGGGGCATGCCGCAGCGCACCAGAAGGTCGCCGCGCACCACGTCAAGCCGTGGAAGCCCGGGAAGCGGGCGTCCGCGAACACGAACGTGTGCACGGCACGTGGGCGCGCCGCGTTTGCCAAGGGGGTGGGAGTGGCGCCGGGGGCGGTCAAGGAGCGGCGGACGCACGCGCGCTCGGGGGCGTCGGAGTGCGTGTTCAGGGCGGGTCGCGTGGTCGCGTCGGTGTCGGTGAGCGGCGCGCCGGAGGCGTACGCGGTGCTCGAGCGCCAGGCCGAGGAGCAGGCGCAGATCTTCGGCGGCAAGCGGTTCACCCCGGCGCCGCAGCTGATCCTCGGCCTGGGCGTGGACGCGTACTGGTTCCCGGCCCAGCACCAGGTGATGACGACCGAGGGGGTCAACCTGATCGCGGCGACGATCGTGGACTGGCCGCACACGCGCGTGGCTCGCCGCCGGGCGCTGGGCACCGCGCTCGCTCGCCCGTATGTCGGCAAGACCGACAAGAAGCTCCTCAGAGGCCCCGCGCCGAGCTGAGTCAGCGCAGATACGAGTCGTCGACACCGTGGCGCCGAGCAGCCTCTAAGCTGCCGCGAATGTTCATCCTCATCGTCGGAGCCGGACGCGTCGGCTCAGCCGTCGCCCGTCGGGCGCTCGAGGCCGGCCACACCGTCTCGGTGCTCGACTCCGATCCGCTCTCCCACGAGCGCCTCGACAAGGATCAGTCGACCACCTGGGAGGATGCCGGCGGCCGCTTCACGGTGAGCACGGCGCTCGAGATCGACGGGCTGATCGCGGCGGGGATCGAGAACGCGGACGTGTTCATGGCGGCGACGAGCGGGGACAACACCAACCTGGTGATCTCCCAGATCGCCAAGCGTCGCTTCGACGTTCCGAAGATCGTCGTCCGCGTCGCCGACCCGGCGCGCGCCGCCTGGTACGCGGAACGCGGGCTGATCACCATCTGCCCCACGCAGAAGGCGATCGACATGGCCGAGCAGGTCGTCCTGGCGGACTGAAAGGGGCACTGAGCACATGTACGTCATCATCGTCGGGGCCGGCAAGGTCGGCTGGAACCTCTCGCGCGAGCTGATCGCCCGTGATCAGGAGGTGACGCTGATCGAATCCGACCACCGTCGCTACCGGATCGTCGAGGAGGAGCTCGAGCACGCCGTCCAGTACGGGGACGCCACCGAGATGTGGGTGCTCGAACGGGCCGGCATCCAGCGGGCGGATCTCGTCATCGCGGTCACCGGCGACGACGAGGACAACATCCTCATCTGCCAGGTGGCCAAGGAGAAGTACGGCTGTCAGCGGATCGTGGCGCGCGTCAACAACCCGCGCAACCTCGACCACTTCAAGCTGCTCGACATCCAGCCTGCGGTGTCCGCGACCGATCTCATCCTGCGGCTGATCGAGCATGAGGTGCCCGAATACGGTCTGGTGCAGCTGCTCGCGCTGGAGGAGGAACAGCTGGAGATCATCGAGATCGAGGTCGGCGAGGGCTCGGCGGCGGCCGGCTCGATGGTGCGCGACGTCCCGCTCCCCGACGGCTCGCTGATCATCTCCGTCCTGCGCGACGGCGACGGGTCCGTCCCCAAGGGGGACTCGGTGATCCGTGCCGGGGACCAGGTGCTGCTGATCCTCAATCCGGGGCTCGAGGACCAGATCACGCCACACTTCGCCCCCGTCGAGGAAGCGCCCTCGGTACGGAGATAGTGCCGGCCCGCTTCCGCCCCGGTTGCGTCGCGAGACCTCGCGGGTAGCTGAGCCGCATGCCACAGCGAGAGGTCGACCACCTGCTGATCGGGGGCGGCATCGCCGCCGGAAACTGCGCCCGCCAACTGCGACGGGGCGGCGCTGACGGAACGATCACGCTCGTCGGCCGAGAGGCTGACCTGCCCTACGATCGCCCGCCGCTCTCCAAGGAGTACCTACAGGGCTCACAGGAGCGCGACGCTGCGCTCGTGGAGGACGCCGGCTGGTATGCGGACAACCAGGTCGAGGCGCTCACCGGCGTCACCGTGACCGCTCTTGACCTCGATGCTCGTACGGCGACGCTCTCCAGGGGCGAGGTGATCCGCTTCGGCCAGGCCCTGATCGCGACCGGCGCCAACGTACGGCGGCTGCCTGCGCCGGGTGCCGAGCTCGCGGGCATTCACTATCTGCGGACGTTCGCCAACAGCGACGCGATCCGCGAGGATGCGAGCGGCAAGCGGGTGGTGCTGATCGGCGGCTCCTACATCGCCTGCGAGGTGGCTGCCTCGCTGACCACGCTCGGCAGCACCTGCACGATGGTGATGCAGGAACCGTCGCCGCTCTCACGTGGCTTCGGATCGGAGGCCGGGCGGTTCTTCGCCGACACGCTCAGCGCCCACGGCATCGCCTTCTCCCGCTCCGACGAGCTCGAGGGGTTCGAGGGTGCGGACGGCCGCGTCACCCACGTGATCACGCGCGCGGGCGCGCGCCTGGAAGCGGATGCGGTGATCGTCGGGGTGGGGGTCAATCCGGACGTCTCGCTGGCGCGCAAGGCAGGCCTCGAGCTCGGTCCCAAGGGCGGGATCGTCGTCGACGCCGGACTGCGCACCGCAGCCGAGGGCGTCTACGCGGCGGGCGACGTCGCCGAGTACGTGTCCGTGGTCAACGGTGGCCGGCGCCAGCGCGTCGAGCACTGGGACGTCGCGTTCAGCCAGGGACGGACGGTCGCGCGCAACATGCTCGGACAGGATGTCGCCCATGACGTCGTGCCGTACTTCTTCTCCGATCTCGCCGACTGGGCGGCGATCGAGTATGTCGGTCCCGCCGAGGAGTGGGATCGCGAGATCGTCCGCGGGTCGCTCGACGATGGCGCGTTCACGATCTTCTATCTGCAGGACAACGTGTTGCAGGGCGCGCTCACCGTCGGCCGCTCCGACGATCTGCAGTCCGCCGTGCGCCTGATCGCCGCCGCCACCGACCTCGGTGATCGGGTGCGGGAGCTCGGCGACCTCTCCAGCGATCTCGAGCGGGTCGGCTGACCGCCGGCGTCGTCGCGCCCCGTTCTCGCCGGGTGCGAGCGCGGACGCCCCGCCCGGGGCTGGAACGTTGACGTACCGCACAGAACCGCGTCCGGCGCGGAGGTACGGTGGCCCGATCGATCAATGGAGAGGATCTCGATGACGGTCACCGACGCCAGCCGTGCCGGCCCCACCGGACCGACCGGGCCCGCGCCGGCCGCGGCTCGCCCGGACCGGGCGCCGCTGCCTCCGGGTCCCGACCCGGGATCGACGGCGCGCTGGCTGCGCCTGCTCGCCGAACAGGAAGGCCCGCTCGATTTCCTGGATCGCATGGGGCACCGCTACGGCGACGTTTCGATGCTCCGCGCCCGCCTGCAGAACCTCGCGGTCGTCCGCGGCCCGGATGCGGTGCGGCATGTGCTGCTCGCCAACCAGGACAACTACCGCAAGTCCAACCAGTATGAGCTGCTGGCGCCGGTACTCGGCCAGGGTCTGGTGACGAGCTCGGGCGAGCTGTGGCAGCGCCAGCGCAAGCTCGTGCAGCCGATGTTCGCCAAGCGACACCTCGGCGTGTTCGCCGACCATATGGCTCAGGCCGCCGGCACCGCGCTGGATGCCTGGGAGGGTCAGTGGCCCGACGGGCATCCGCTCGAGCTGGCCGAGGAGATCCTGCACATCGGCCTGGACACGGTCGGCCGCGCGCTCGTCGGCCACGACTTCACCGACCGAGCCAGCGAGTTCGGCGCCGCGCTGGGCAACGCGCTGCATCAGGTCGGGGCGATCGGGCGGTCGGCGAGCGTCACGGCGACCCAGTACCTCCCCCACATGACGATCATGCGAGCCGCGATGCTCACCCAGCACCGTCGTTACCGCAGCGCGATGAGCTCCGCCGAGGTGCTCCAGCGGATCAGCGCGGACATCGTCGACGAGCGGCTGCGTATCGGGCACGGGGACTCCGACGACCTGCTGCGGCTGCTGATGGAGGCCACCGACGAGGAGACCGGCGAGCGGATGGATCGCCGGCAGGTGCTCGACGAGCTGCTCACGTTCACGGCCGCCGGCCACGAGACGACCGCGCACGGGCTGGCGTGGATGTACTACCTGCTCTCCCAGCACCCGGCCGCACGGGAGCAGATGGAGGCTGAAGTCGACGGGGTGCTCGGCGGGCGCGTGCCGAGCGGTGAGGACACCGGGCGGCTGCCGTGGACCCGCGCCTGCTTCGAGGAGGCGATGCGCCTGTATCCGCCGGTCTGGCACGTGCAGCGGGTGCCGATCCACGACGACGTCGTCGGCGGCTACCGGATTCCGGCCGGAACCCTCGTCTTCGTCTCGATCTGGTCAACCCACCGGGACCCGACCGTCTGGGAGAACCCGGCCGGCTTCGACCCGCGACGGTTCATCGGCGATGCGCCCAGGCAGCGCCCTCGCTTCGCCTACCTGCCGTTCAGCGGCGGCCGGCGGATCTGCGTCGGCCACGGCTTCGCGATGATGAACGCCACGATCCTGGCGGCGATGATCGCTCAGCGCTTCCGCTTCGACGTCATCCCCGGCGCTCCGATCGTGCTCGACCCCACCGTCACGATCCGTCCCCTGCACGGGATCCCGGTCACGATCCACCGTCGGGAGGGCGCGCCCGCTCTGCTCAAGTGAATGGCCGTCCGTGCCGAAGTTCTATACTGCAGCGCTGCACCACAGGTGTGATCACCCTGGGGAATGGTGTAATCGGCAACACGCGACACTCTGGATGTCGAATTTGGGGTTCGAGTCCCTGTTCCCCAGCTTCTCCGGCGGCGCCTCACGGCGCCGCCCGTATATGTGGCGAGCGCGGCCGGCTCGTCGGCGTCAGCGGTCCGTGAATTCCGCAGGCTCGCCTGAGAAGCCCGCGGTGACCGCGGCCAGCTGGTTGGGCGAACCGAGGAGCTCGAGCTGCAGCTCTGCCTCGAGCGCGAGTGTCTCGGTGCTCTCGCCTGTCCAGGCGGTCTCGTAGAGACGCTTGGCGCGCCTGACCGCGTCCGGTGAGCGCGCCGCGATCCGCCCGGCCAGCTCGCGAGCGGCGGCGAGCGGGTCCTCGCTGACCCGGGTCACGAGCCCGAGCCTCGCCGCCTCCTCGCCGCTGACCGTCCGCCCGGTGTAGGTCAGCTCCTTGGCGATGTCGATCGAGACCAGCCGGGGAAGCGTACGGGTGATGCCCATGTCCGGGATCAGCCCCCACTTGATCTCCATCACCGACAGCCGCGCGTCGGGCGAGGCGATCCGGATGTCGGCGCCGAGTGCGATCTGCAGGCCTCCTCCGAGCACGGAGCCGTGCAGCGCCGCGATGACCGGCATCGGGAGCGTCAGCCAGTCGTGCGAGGCCCGCTGGAACCAGTTCGGCACCTCTCCCCGGATGCGGTCGGTGAGCGGGCGGGTGGGGTCCGACTCATCCCGGCGGGTGGCGTCCGATTGCATGATCGAGACGACGTCGAGGCCCGAGCAGAAGCTCGGGCCCTCGCCGTTGAGCACGACCGCCCGCACGCCGGGCTCGTCCCGCAGACGGGCGGTCGCGGCGAGGATCGCCTCGAACATCTCGACGTCAAGCGCGTTGTGCTTGTCCGGGCGGGTGAGGGTCACCGTCGCCACGTGGTCGTCGATGGCAACCCTGGTGCGGTCGCTCATCGCCGTGGGCCCGGATCGACCTGCAACTCGTCGCCCACTCGCACGGTCCCGCCGCGCAGCACTTCGCCGTGCACGCCGAACGGCAGCGGCTCGGTCGTCTCCAGCTCATTGCGGTAGGTGGCGAGCATCTTGAGCGTCGGCAGGTCGACCTCGCCGGACTCCGGTCCACGGGTCGTGGTCACGCAGCGGCCGACGTTGCCATGGATGCGCAGGAGCGCGTCGCCGACCTGAAGCTCCCGGCCGAGCCAGCCGTCCTCGGCGTGGGGCTCGACTCCGTCGATCTCGATCAGCATGCGAAAGCGCCGGGCGTCGACCGGTGCGTCCGGGTCGGGCCGCTCTGGGCCTTCGGCTCCCGCGAGCCGCTCGAGCGAGGCCCGGGAGACGAGCGAGATTGCGCCCTCCGGGCCGCGGTCGACCGCGGAGCCGTCGGCGACCAACCGCAGCTCCCGGCCGACATGGCGGGAGAGGGCCTCGGCCCACGGTCCGTCGAGCAGCCGCGCGCGCCGCTCCATGCCGAAGAAGGTCGTGTCGAGCACGGGGCCGAGGCGCACGGGCGCCTCCGCGCGCTCGCCGTCGGCGAAGCACAGCGCGAGCACGTCGTCCGCGAGTTCGTAGTGCGCCGTCACCGTGTGCAGCGCTCCGATCCGTTTGCCGTTGACCATCGCTCCCTGCTCGTCGACGACGTAGAACGCACGGTCTCCCTGGGCGCCCGCCGGGCCGAGCTCGATCGAATCCACGGCGCGGATCCTCAGCGCCTTGACCGGCGTCGTGTGCAGGGCGGTGACGGTGATCGACATCGCCCGCAAGGTTAGGGAAACCGCCGGCGCTGTTACGCGGCGCGCTGGCGTTCCCAGTCGCTGTACAGCTGCCAATAGCGGCCCTCGGCGCGCAGCAGCTCCTCGTGGGAGCCCTGCTCGACGATCTGGCCGTGCTCCATGACGAGGATCCGGGCGGCGCCGCGGATCGTCGACAGGCGGTGGGCGATCACGATCGCGGTGCGCCCGGCGATCAGCCGTCGCAATCCCTGTTCGATCAGCCCCTCGGTGTGGATGTCGACGTTCGCAGTGGCTTCGTCGAGCACCAGGATCCGCGGATCGGCGACGAGCGCCCGTGCGAACGCCACGAGCTGGCGCTGGCCGGCCGAGAGCTGGACGCCGCGCTCGCCGATCTGGGTGTCATAGCCGTGCTCCAAGCCGCTGATGAACTCGTCGGCGCCGACTGCTCGCGCGGCGTCCCGGATCTGTTCCTCGGTCGCTTCGGGACGGCCGAAGGCGAGATTGTCACGGACGCTTCCACTGAACAGGAACCCCTCCTGGGGCACGATCCCCATCTGCGACCGCAGCGAATGCGCGGTGACCGAGCGCAGATCGTGACCGTCGACGAGCACCGCGCCCGCGGTTGGGTCGTAGAAGCGGGAGGCGAGCTTGGCGAAGGTCGACTTCCCGGCCCCCGTCTCACCGACGAGCGCAATCGTCTGGCCGGGCTCGATCATCAGGTCCACGTTGCGCAGCGCCCACTGCCCGTCGTCATCGCTTCCGTAACGGAACGAGACGTCGTCGAACTGGACGCGGCCGCGAATCGGCTCAAGCGTCGTGGCGTCCGGCGCGTCGAGCAGTTCCGGTTCCTCATCGAGCAGGCCGAGGATCTTGTCGAGCGCGGCCATCCCGGACTGGTAGGTCGTGTACAGCTGCGAGAGCGATTGGATCGGGCTGAAGAAGTTGTTGAGCGCGGCGATGAAGCCGAATACGACGCCGGTCGAGGTGTGACCATCGATCACCTCGATGCCGCCGATCACCAGGATCTCGACGGTGACCAGCGCGGACACGAGCTCGACCGCGGGGAAGTAGGCGGCGTTGAGGTGGACGGTGCGCATGTTCACCCGGCGGTTCTCCTCGTTGATCGCGGCGAACTCGTCGAGGTGGCGCTGCTCGCGTCCAAACGCACGGACCGTACGGATCCCCGACAGGGTCTCCCCGAGGTAGCCGGTGATCGCCGCGATCTTCTCGCGGGTGAGCCGGTAGGCGCCGGCCGAGGCGATCCGGAAGGCGAGGGCCCCCGCGAGCAGGAACGGCAGCGCGATGAAGGTGAGCAGCGCGAGGTGCAGGTCGAGCCACAGCAGGATGGCGATGACCCCGATCAGCGTCAGCCCGGACTGGATCAGCGTCGCCAGCCCGTCCTCGACGAGCTGGTCGAGTGCCTCGACGTCATTGGTCATACGGCTGATCACCACCCCGGCGATGTTGCGGGAGTAGAACCCGATCGACAGGCGCTGCAGGTGGGCGAACAGCTGTAGGCGCAGATCCTGCAGCGCACGCTGGCCGACCCAGCCGACGAGGTAGGTCTGCACGTATGTGCACACGCCATACACGACCGCCGACACCAGGAAGATCACCACGACGGCGTACAGCGCGCCCATGTCGTGCTGCTCGATCCCCTTGTCGATCGCGATCTTGGCCAGCGGAGCCGGCGCGAGCGCCGCCGCCGTGGCGGCCACGAGCGACACGAACATCCCGAGCACCCGCCACCGGTACGGGGCGAGGATCTCGGCGAGCGCGCGCAGCTTGCGGCCACCGCCGCTCGTCTCGGCCAGCCGCCGCCGCAGCTCGCCGCGTGAGGCACGCATCGAGCTCATCGTGAGACCTCCAGCTCGTCGTCCTGCAGCTGGACCGGGCCGCCCGCGACGATCTCGCGGTAGAGCTCGGAGATCTCGAGCAGCTCCTCGTGTGTGCCGTCGGCGGCAACCCGCCCGTCCTCCAGGACCACGATCCGCTCGGCGAGCGAGATCGTCGAGAGGCGGTGGGCGATCACGAACGTCGTGCGGCCGGTCATGACCTGGATCAGCGCATCCTTGATCTGCTGCTCGGTCGAGGCATCGACCGAGGAGGTGGCGTCGTCGAGGACGAGGATCCGCGGGCGAGCGAGGATCGCGCGGGCGATCGCCAGTCGCTGGCGCTGACCGCCCGACAGGGTGAGCCCACGCTCGCCGATCCGCGTCTCGTAGCCCTCGGGCAGTCGTTCGATGAACTCGGCGGCCTGGGCGGCGGCCGCTGCCTGGCGCACCTGCTCGCGCGTGGCCTCCGGCGCGCCGTAGGCGATGTTGTCATGGACGCTCGCCGAGAACAGGAACGGGTCATCGTCCACGATCGCGATCTCGTGGCGCAGCGCGTGTACGTCGACCGAGCGGACGTCCAGGCCGTCGATCTGCACCGAGCCCGTGGTCGTGTCGTAGAGCCGTGGCAACAGTGAGGCGAGCGCTGACTTGCCGGACCCCATCGCACCGACGAGCGCGACGATCTGGCCGCCGGGGACCTCGAGGTCGATGTCCGCGAGCGCCGGGTGGGTTGCGCCCTCGAACGTGAGCCCGGCGCCCCGCAGCGTGACCTCGCCCGGGCCGGGTGGCAGCTCGGCGGGGTGCTCGGGCGAGGTGATCCGCGGGGCGCGGTCGAGTACCTCGAAGATGCGCGCTCCCGAGGCCGTCGCGCGCTGGCCGGCGCCGAGCAGGTACCCGAGCTGCTGCATCGGTGCGATCAGCATCAGCAGGTAGGCGTAGAAGGCGGTGAAGGCTCCGACGCTGAGCTGTCCGTGGATCACCTCGCGACCGCCGAACAGCAGGATCGCGGCGAGCCCGAGGTTCGGCAGGAGCGTGATCAGCGGGTTGTAGAAGGCCTGGATGCGCGTGGCGATCAGCTGCTGGTCGAAGACGCGCTGAACGGTCGCGCCAAACCGCGCGTACTGACGCTCCTCCTGGGCGAAGGCCTTGATCACGCGGATGCCCGAGACCGTCTCCTCGGTGTCGGCGGTCAGCTCGGCGATCCGCTGCTGGGCCTCCTGCATCGCGGGCCGGGAGCGATGGCCGTAGCGATAGGCGATCAGCACCACGAACGGCACGGGCGAGAGTGAGATCGCCGCCAACTCGGGCTGGAGCAGGAACATCGCGACCGCCGCGAGCAGGATCGTCACCAGCGCCTGGGTGATCAACGGGAGTCCGTAGCCGAGGAAGAAGCGCACCGACTGCAGGTCGACGGTCGCCCGTGACATGAGCTGACCGGTCTGGGTGCGGTCGAAGAAGCCGAGCTCGAGTCGCTGCAGCTGCGCGTAGAGCGCCTCGCGCAGGTCGACCTCGACCGCGAGCGAGACCCGCCCCGCGACGAGCCGTCGCATCACGCTGAACCACAGCCGCGCCAGGCCGGCGAGCAGGACGGCACCGCACAGCTCGAGCAGCTCCCGCCGGTCGCCGCGCCGCACCGCGTTGATCGCCACGCCGGTCAGGTACGGAATCAGGACCGTTCCGATGAGCGCCCCTCCGGCGAGCACAAACGACGCGATCGTCCCCCTCCGGTAGGGGCGGAGGAAGCCGAGGAGACGCCGGAAAGTAGACATGCTTCAAAAAGGATAGGAACCCCGGAGCGGTGGTTCCGGGCTCCGGGTCGGCAGGCTCCGGTTCAGAAGATCGGCGGGGGCAGCGGCGCCGCGTCCTGCTCGCCGAGGTGCTCGACCTCGAATCCGTGCGCCTCGGCGAGCCGAGCGGCGATCAGCGAGCGGTGGCAGGCGGCCGCCGCGGCCTCGACGCACAGCAGCGCCGCGCGGCCGTGGACCGGCAGGTCACGCAGCAGCGCGTCGACTCCCGCCGCATCGAGGACCTCGGCGGTGTAGTACGCGACGTACTCGGGCGAGAGCGCCTCACGCGAGCGCTTGCCCACGCCGGCGCGGCCGTCGGCGGCGTACTGGAGCTCGCGCATCTCGGTGGTGGGCGCGAGCTCCGGGTGGTGGACGTAACGGACCTGGTTGTCCTCGAGACGGCGCTGCAGCCGCTGGGCATTCGCCCACGCGTACTGGCTGCCGCGCACGCCACGTCGCTGGCGGACGTCGACGACCATCGTCACCCCGGCGTCCTCGAGCGCTTCGACGAACCCCTCGCCGTCGAAGCCGTAGACGCCGATCGTCGCGATCCGGGGCACGGGGCGATGCTCGCAGATGGCGAACCGCTGGGTCGGGCGGACTGGTCATGCGCGCTCGCTTGCCCCGCACCAGCTGCCGCCATAGGATGCCGCCAGCAGCGATCTGGGGGACCGGGGGAACCGGTCCATGTCATTACGACAGGAGGAACTGTTCCATGAGGGAACGTTTCGCAGGGAGGCTCGCAGCCGCAGGCGCAGTTGCTGCAGCCAGTCTGGCGCTCGTATCGAGCGCCTCCGCGGCGACGCCGTCGACGACGCTCGGTGGCACCGCGGCCACCAACGCGGCCGCAGCGCCCGCGGCCGGGGCGGTGCCCGGCGGCAGCAAGGTGTCCTTTCAGCTGAACCTCGCGCTCACCGATCCGGCAGGAGCGGCGGCGCTGGCCAAGGCGGTCTCGGACCCGAGCAGCGCCAGTTATCGCCAGTACCTCACTCCTTCTCAGTGGGAGGCGCGCTTCTCGCCGTCGGCCGCCTCGGTCTCACTGGTGGAGCGCTACCTGCGCTCGGAGGGCTTCCACGTCGATGGGATCTCCGCCGACCGCATGACGGTCCACGCGACCGGCAGCGCGGCGCGTGTGGCCGCGGCGTTCTCCACGACGCTCACCTACCACCGCCTCCAGGGCAAGAGGGTGCTCGTCAACAACACCGCGCTGACGGTCCCGACCTCGGTCGCCAACGTGATCACCGGCATCAGCGGGATTCCACAGGAGCTGGCGGTCACCAACACGGTCACCGACGGAGCCACCAAGGCCAAGGTGCTGGCCCATCCGAACGCCAAGCCGCCCGCGGGCTTCCGCAACGCCCAGCCGTGCGGGACCTACTTCGGTCAGGTGCTCGCCGCCAGCTTCCCGCCGCTGCCGGGCGGGTTCGAGGCCGATGCCCCGTACGCGCCCTGTGGCTACACGCCGGCCCAGCTGCGTGGGGCCTACGGCCTGACCAGTGCCGACAACGGCGCGGGTGTGACCGTCGCGGTCGTCGACGCCTACGCGTCGCCGACGCTGTTCGCCGACGCGCAGGAATACTCGGCGAAGAACGATCCGTCGAATCTGCTGCGGCAAGGGCAGTTCTCCGAGATGCTGGCCAACAAGTTCAACGACGGTTCTCAGTGCCAGGGCCAGAGCGGCTGGTACGGCGAGCAGACGCTCGACGTCGAGGCGGTCCACGCGATGGCGCCCGGCGCCAACATCCTGTTTGCCGGAGCCAAGAACTGCGGCAACCCGCTCTACGACGACGATCAGGCGATCATCGACGGCCATCTCGCCGACGTGATCACGAACTCCTGGGCGTCGACCGGGGGCGACCTGTTGATCACCCCGAGCGCCCGGGCGGCGTTCGACAGCGTCCTGCAGATGGCCGCGGCAACCGGCGTGAGCGTCATGTACTCGACCGGTGACGACGGCGACAACGGCATCATCTTCGGCGCGGCGGTGCCGAACTACCCGTCCTCCAGCCCGTGGGCGACGGCAGTTGGCGGCACCTCGCTCGAGGTGGGCTCCTCCGACCAGCGGATCGGCGAGTACGGCTGGTCCACCGGCCGGGCGCTGTTCTGCAACGGCGATGCCGCGGCGCTCGGCGCCTGCAAGAAGAAGCAGATCGGGACCTGGCTGCCGACGAACTACGACTACGGCGCCGGTGGCGGCACGAGCTACAGCTACATCCAGCCGTACTACCAGGCCGGGCTCGTGCCCACCTCGATGTCGGAGATGCGCGGCGCGACCGCGATGCGCGTTTTGCCGGACTTCTCGATGGACGCGGACCCGACCACCGGCATGCTGATCGGTGAGACCCAGACGTTCCCCGACGGCACGTACTACGACCAGTACCGGCTGGGTGGCACGAGTCTCGCGTCGCCGCTGCTGGCGGGCGTGATCGCCCGTGCCGACGAGACCGCCGGCGGGTCGCTCGGGTTCCTGAACCCGAAGCTGTACGCGCTGTCGGGTTCGAGTGCGATCAATGACATCGTCTCGCCGACGAGCCCGACGGACATCATCCGCTCGGACTACTTCAACAGTGTCGATGCCAGCGACGGCATCGAGTACTCGGCGCGGACGGTCGACGACCAGGGCTCGGAGACGTTCTGCACGACGACCCCCAAGGGCAAGCAGAAGTGCAGCTTGATCCCGATCACGCTGTCGACGCCTGCCGGCTACGACAACATGACCGGCCTCGGTACCCCCGGGACCGGCTTCGTGGACGCGCTGGCGGGGCAATAGCCCTGGCGGATGCCGCGTCGTCCGGTGAGGGGCGGGCCGCACGGCCCGCCCCTCACCGGAGACGGAGCTGGATCAAGGGCGGGCCCTCGGGCCCGCCCTTTTGGCGTGAGAAAGGCGTCTGGACGCTTGATCGAGTCGGTCGGTCCAACACACGTCCAGCGCCACGCCCCGAAGCTAGGACATGCGGGCATCCCGCGCCGACATGGGAAGGGACATGGCACGGATGCTCAGGTCAACTCTCACGGGGCTGCTCGCGCTTGCGGCGACGCTCGCCGCGACCACCGGTCTGGCGTCCGCGCGGACGATGCAGTTCTCCTGGCAGCCCAACGCGCAGCGGTTCTGGCACGTCGACGGGCCGGCCGTCCTCTCCCTGTTCCACAACGGGCAGTGCACGATGTGGGCGCAGGAGCGCCGTCCGGACATCGTGCGCCAGGGAGTCGAGGCGATCGTCGCCGGCGAGATCGCCTCCGGTCAGCCCGAGAACATGGGCGACTGGGATGCTCGCTTCTGGCCCGCCAACGCGCGGCAGGCGGGGATCCCCACCGGCGGCGTGCCGCGGGCTCGCGCCCTCATCGTCTTTCAGCCCGGCGTGCTCGGCGCCGGCTCATCGGGTCACATCGCCTACGTCCAGCGCGTGTTCCCCGATGGATCCTTTCTCATCTCCGAGATGCACGCCCCGGTGCTGTGGCGGGTCACACACCGACACCTGACGGCGGCCGATGGCCGGCTGCCAGGGGTGGCGTTCATCTACTGAGGGTGCGAACCGGGAGGCCGGCGCCGGCGGGCGGTGCCGGCCTCCCGCGCACCAGATCGACCCCCCGGCCGCGAAGGCCGGAGGGTCGATTGACCTGCTCAGCGCGATGCGAAATCGCTCTCCAGAGCGCCCAGGTTGGCGTAGCCGAGTCCGCTGCCGGGGTTGAAGTCGGTCCCCGGCGTTCCCGTGTAGTACAGGTTGTCGCTGGAGAACGCTCCCGGCAGGGCCTTGGTCACGCCGGTCGTGGCGTTGGTCGTCGAGAGGTACTCGGAGCCCTGGAACTGCTGGTCGATATCGAGCGGCGTGAACGGCGAGCTCGCCGACTGGGCGGCCGAGTAGATCACCGGGTTCCAGAAGCCGACCCGATGACCGAGCGCGCTCGCGTAGACCGCGTCCACCCCGTTCAGCTGGGGCGCGACGAAGCTGACACCGCCGTACTGCACGACGCTGGCCCCGTAGAGCGCCTTGAACTGCGGGTCATAGACCGCGTAGCCGGTCTGAGGATCCCCGTCGAAGGAGAGATCCGGGATGACGCGCCCGCTGGGCGCGGTTCCGGAGCTCAACGAGGGGATCGGAGTGAACGAGAACTCCGTCGGCTCGGTGATCCCGTTGACGGTCGTCGGGTCGATCGGCGTGAAGTACGGGTAGTCGTTGAACGCAGCGACTCCGCTCACGCCGTCCTGGTAGCTCGGCCTCGGCTCAACCGTGCTGTAGCCGCCGTTGCTGCCACCGATGAACGAGAAGCTCGGATCGGTCGCCGCGGCGTTCTCGCTCGGGTACCCGAACGCCTTGTACAGCGGCAGCAGGTACGCCCAGCCCCAGGTGATCTGCTCGGGGATGTTGACGTGGTCCTCCGCGGTCACCGTTCCGGCCGAGTCCGTCACCGGATAGGTCTGGGTGCCGGCGTTGGTCGTGCCGCCGGTGGCCGTCGTGTATGGGCTGTCGGCGGGGCTGTTGATCGCCAGCGCGGTCGTCCCGTTGTCGGCGGTGTCCTGGTAGGCGCCGAAGTCGCCGCTGGCCGTGAAGCTGCTCTGACCCTGCGCGGCGAACTCCAGGAACGCCTCGTCGAACGTCTCGACGTAGGTGGGTGAGGTCGTCCCAGCTGCAACCGCCGCAGCCGCGTAGGTCTCGGACTCGCCCCAGCTGGCCGAGACCGAGCCCGCGGCGTTGTCCGATGCCGCAGCGAAGAACGCATCGACGAAGCCGTAGTCGGTGTTCGGTGCCTGGTAGACCACGACGTTCGCGTCGGGCGCGATCGTGCCGGACTGCTCGACGTCGAGCGTCGTCTCGTCGGAGCCGAGCTTGAGCTTCACCGGGCCGGCTCCACCGTCGATGTTGTCGACGGTGAGGCGTGAGGGGTCCGCGTTGACGCCCATCGCGCCCCAGAACTTCACCGGGACGTTCGGGTTGATGCTCGCCAGGGTGACGATCCCGAGTGTCTGCCCCTGGCCGAGGTCGCCCGCGGACTCCAGGCCCGACAGCCCATATTCGGACTCGAAGTCCTGTGGGGTGCGCTCCCCGAGCGGGATGTGCTGCAGGCCCGACGGCTTGTTCGCCGCGCTGCGCTTGGCGGCGATCGCGTGGCTGTCGAACGGCGCGTAGTTGGTCAGGCCGAGGATCGAGAGGATCTTCGAAGCGAGATCCGACGGGACCTGGGGGTTGCCGGCCGAGGCGTACACCTTCTGCGACGCCTGCTGACCGCTCGCCGGGATCTGGTAGTCGCTCTCCAGCACCGACAGAGCCTTCTCGAACTGGCCCGCGGTGCCGCGGGCAGTCACGTCGAGGTTGTCCGCATCGGCGGTCGACGTGATCTTGTAGCCGGCGAGGTAGGACTGAAGCTCGCTCACGACCTGCGGACTCTGGCCGTACTGCTGGGCGAACTGCGCGGTCGTCAGGTACGGGCCGGTCCAGCCGGACTGCACCTTGGACTCAAGCGCGCTCAGATTCTGCGCCTTGAGGATGAACGAGACCGTCATCTTCGTGGTGGTGGCGGTCGCGCCGGTCCTGGCGGCGCCCTTGATCAACGTCGGGTTGACTCCCTGGGGGACGCTTGTCCGTCCTGCGCCCGAAGACGCGAGGGCCGGGCTGGCGGCGAGGCCGCTGCAGAGCATCGTCGCAGCGGCGATGCAGGCTCGTCGACGCAGCGGTCTCGAAGCGAAGTGGGTCACGGCAGGCTCCTTCCTGGTCGGTGTCACCGCGCTCGGCCGCAAGCTCTCCCTGAGCGACCGGGTCCTCCCCAGAGCCGCCGAACCGCAGGAATCCTATCCAACGGGCGGCGGCCGCCCGAGCACTCCCGGGGCGGCCGCCGCCTGAGCACTCCCGGGCGGCCGCCACCGGCACCGGCTCGCTACACGTTGATCGCGACGTACTTGGTGTCGAGGTACTCCTCGATGCCCTCGTAGCCGCCCTCGCGCCCGAAACCCGACTGCTTGACGCCGCCGAACGGCGCCTGGGCGTTGGAGACGACGCCCTGGTTGAGGCCGATCATGCCGGTCTGCAGCCCCTCGCAGACGCGGATCGCCCGCTTCAGGTCACGGGTGAAGACGTACGCGACCAGGCCGTACTCGGTGTCGTTGGCGGCGGCGATCGCCTCGTCCTCCTCGGCGAAGCCGAACACCGGCGCGACCGGGCCGAAGATCTCCTCCTGACGCAGCTCGGCGTCGGCGGGGACGTCGGCGAGCACGGTCGGCTCGAAGAAGTAGCCGGCTCCGTCACGGGCCTGGCCGCCGACGACGGCCGTCGCGCCCTTACCGATCGCGTCCTGGACGAGCTCGGAGACCTTGCTGCGCTGGGTGTCGTCGATCAGCGGTCCGACGTCGACGCCGTCCTCGACCCCGCGGCCGACCTTCAGCCCCTTCATCTTCTCGGCGAGCTTCTCGGTGAACTCGTCGGCGACCTTGCCGGAGACATGGAAGCGGTTGGCCGCGGTACAGGCCTCGCCGACGTTGCGCATCTTCGCGAGCATCGCGCCCTGGACGGCGGCGTCGATGTCGGCGTCGTCGAACACGAGGAACGGCGCGTTGCCGCCGAGCTCCATCGAGAGCCGCAGCAGCGTCTCGGACGCCTGGCCCATCAGCGTGCGTCCCACCTCGGTGGAGCCGGTGAATGACATCTTCCGCAGCCGTGGATCGGCGATCAGCGGCCCGGTCGTCTTGGACGACGAGGAAGCGGTGAACACGTTGAGCACCCCGCCCGGAAGCCCGGCCTCCTCGAGGATCTGCGCGAGCGCCAGCATCGACAGCGGCGTCTGGCCGGCCGGCTTGACGACCATCGTGCACCCGGCCGCGACTGCCGGACCGATCTTGCGCGTGCCCATCGCCATCGGGAAGTTCCAGGGGGTGATCATCAGGCACGGACCGACCGGCTGCTTCATCGTCAGGATCCGGCCCGCGCCGTTGGCGGCGGTGGTGAAACGGCCGTCGATCCGGACCGCCTCCTCGGAGAACCAGCGCAGGAACTCCGCGGCGTAAGTGACCTCGGCCTTGGATTCGGCGACCGACTTGCCCATCTCGAGCGTCATCAGCAGCGCAAGCTCGTCGCTGCGCTTGATGATCATCTCGAACGCCCGTCTCAAGATCTCGCCGCGCTCGCGGGGAGCCATCGCGGCGAACGCGGGGCCTGCCTCGACAGCCGCGTCGAGTGCCGTCCTGGCGTCTGCGGGAGAGGCATCGGCCACGGCGCAGAGCGACTCGGCGGTCGACGGATCCTCGACGTCGAAGGTCCCGAGCTCACCGTCGCGCCATTCGCCGGCGATGAACAGCTGCTTGGGGACGCGGTCGACGACGGACTGCTCTTGGGAGGCGGTGATCGTGCTCATGAAGCCAACCTACTGCACCGCGGACGGGGGCTTGTCACAAGCTCCCGTCCGCGGTGTGACGGGTTGGAGCACGCAGTGCGCGCGCCGTCCCGCGGGGTCCCGCTCAGGCTGCGGCGGCGGACACCGGCGCGCCCTCCAGCGCGGCCGCGAGCACCTCGTCGATCGTCATCGCGAAGTGGAACGTCATCGCGTCGCGGACCTCCTGAGGGACGTCATCGAGGTCGCCGCGGTTGCGCTCGGGCAGAACCACATCCGTGAGCCCGGCCGCATGTGCGGCGAGCACCTTCTGCTTGAGCCCGCCGATCGGCAGGACCCGCCCCTGCAGCGTCACCTCGCCGGTCATCCCGACGGTGTGCGTGACCGGGCGGCCGGTGAGCAGCGAGGTCAGCGCGGTCACCATCGTCACGCCGGCGCTCGGCCCGTCCTTGGGGATCGCGCCCGCAGGGACGTGCACGTGGAACGTGCGCTCCTCGAAGGTCGCCGGATCGATGCCCAGCTCGCCGGCGTGGCCCTTGACGTAGGAGAGCGCGATCTGTGCCGACTCCTTCATCACGTCACCGAGCTGGCCGGTGAGCGTGAGGCCCGAGCCGCCGTCCATCACGGTCGCCTCGACGAACAGCACGTCTCCACCGGCGCCGGTCACCGCCAGTCCGGTCGCCACGCCGGGCACCGCGGTGCGGATAGCGGACTCCTGGAAGTGACGTTGGCGGCCGAGCGCGTCCCGGACCTCGTCGGTGGTGATCGCGATCGGCGCCGGATGGGTGCCGGAGGCGATCTTGGTTGCGGTCTTGCGCAGCACCGTGCCGAGGTCACGCTCGAGCTGGCGGACGCCCGCCTCCCGCGTGTATTCGGTCGTCACGAGCTCGAGCGTCTCGTCGGAGATCTCGACCTCCTCGGCCCGCAGGCCGTTGCGCTCGAGCTGTCGCGGCCACAGGTATCCGCGCGCGATCGCGACCTTCTCGGAGGTGGTGTACCCGTCGAAGCGGATGACCTCCATGCGGTCGAGCAGCGGCCCGGGGATCGTGTCGGCGACGTTCGCCGTCGCGATGAACAGCACGTCGGAGAGGTCGAGCTCCAGGTCGAGATAGTGGTCGCGGAACGAGTGGTTCTGGGCCGGATCGAGCACCTCCAGCAGAGCGGCGCTGGGATCGCCGCGCCAGTCCGCGCCGACCTTGTCGACCTCGTCGAGCATGATCACCGGGTTCATCGTCCCCGCGTCGCGCAGCGCGCGCACGAGCCGGCCCGGCATCGCGCCGATGTAGGTGCGGCGATGGCCACGGATCTCGGCCTCGTCATGGACGCCACCAAGGCTCATCCGGACGAACTTGCGGCCGGTCGCACGGGCGATCGACTCGCCGATGCTCGTCTTGCCGGTTCCGGGAGGTCCGATCAGGGTGAGGATCGCGCCCTCGCCCGGCCGGCCCCGGTGCTCGGCGGGACGGGACTGCTCGCCCTCGTCCTCGCCGTCGGTCTCGACGGCCCGCTCGGCGGCGCGCTCCGTGCGCAGCTTCTTGACCGCGATGTACTCGGTGATCCGGTCCTTGACGTCGTCGAGGCCCGCGTGGTCCTGATCGAGGATCTCACGTGCGTAGGCCGGGTCGAGCCGCTCCTCGGAGCGCTCGTTCCATGGGACCGACAGCAGCGTGTCGAGGTAGGTGCGGATGACGGTCGACTCCGCCGACTGCTCGCCCATGCGCTCCAGGCGGCCGAGCTCCTTGAGTGCCTGCTCCTCGGCTGACGGCGGCATGTGCGCGTCGTCGATCTTGGTGCGGTACTCCTCGACGACCGAGGCGTCGTCCTCGTCGAGCTCCTTGCGGATCGAGTCCATCTGCTTGCGCAGGAAGTACTCCCGCTGTTGCTTCTCGGCGCCGGACTCGACGTCCTCGCGGATCCGCTTGCGCACCTGAAGCTCGGCGAGGCGCTCGCGCTGGTAGCCGAGCGCGAGCTCCAGCCGCTCGGTGACGTCGAGCGTCTGCAGCAGGTTGACCTTCTGCTCGTAGGTGAGGTCGGGCGCATAGCCGCTCGTGTCCGCCAGCGTGCCCGGCTCGGAGATCGAGCGCAGGAAACCGGCGACCCGACCGTCCGCGTCGCGGATGTCGAGGATCTCCTCGACGGTGGCGCGGTACTCCCGGTCGAGGTTGCGGGTGCGTCCGTCGACCGGGACGGGATCGGGGTGCTCCTCAACCTCCACGAACAGCCGGCCGTCGGGCATCGTCTGGGCGGCGCCGGCGACGCCGCGATGCAGGCCCTGCAGGGCGTACGCGCGCCCCCCGCCGGGCAGGCGGACCTTGTCGGTGACCTCGGCGACGGTGCCGATCGAGGCGAAATCCTGCTCGTGACGGGGCACGAGCAGCACGCGCTCCTCGTCACCGGCGTCGATCGCCAGCGTGAGCGACATGCCCGGGAAGACGACGACGTCATCCAGCGGGACGAGAAGTAGGCGGCTCATCGAGTCTTCACTTTCAGTAGTGACTTACGAAGAATAAGGCGAATATATCACCGGAGCACCGCGCGGCGATCTACGATCTGCGTTCAGTCGACTGAGATTATAGGTACGCAGTCGGCGCACCTGGAGCGCTGCCACCGGCTGCTGAATGTGCGACGATGGGGGCGATGACCGATCACGACGAGACCCCAGAGACAGTCCACGACATCCTCGCCGCCGAGGAGTTCGGGGTGGGGGAGGCCGATCCGGGGCTCCACCGGGAGCCGCCGCGCGATGTCCTGGCCGCCGACGAGTTCGGGGTGGGTGCGGCCGACCCGTCGCTGCACCGCGGGCCGATCACCGTTCCGCTTGAGCCCGGCGCCGGGCCGCGCGCGCACGATGTGCTCGCCGCCGACGAGTTCCCGGTCCCCGCCGGACCGGCCCCGGCCGAGCGGGACGAGCGCACGGTCACCGTCGGGGCGCGCGGGCTCGCCGGGCTTCTCGGCGCCGCGGCGCTGGTGATCGCGGTTCGACGGCGCCGGCGCGGCTGAGCGAGCGCTACAGCGCCCAGCGCTGGCGCATCAGGACCGGGATCTCCCGCCCGTCGCGAGTCGTCCCGGTGACATCCACCTCGGGTCCGCCGATCATGAAGTCGGTGTGGATCCCTGAGACGTTCACCCGCGCCGCGGAGTCCGCGTCGTCGGCCAGGTGCGAGAAGCCGAAGCCGAGGGCGATATGGCTGCTGGCGTTCTCGTCCAGCAGCGTGTCATGGAACACGAGGCCGCTCTCGCCCACCCGGCTGGCCGCGTCGACGAGCGCCACCTCCCCGAGGCGGGCGGCGTTCTCGTCCTGGGCGATCAGCTCGCGGATCAGCTCGGCCCCGTCGTCTGCGTCGATCTGCGTGGCACGTCCCGCCTCGAACCTGATCCGCAGACCGCTGACGGTGCGGCCGGAGACGAGCAGCGGCCGGGTCGAGGCGACGACGCCGTGAGTCCGCTCGGGGTCAGGGCTGGTGAACACCTCCTCGGTGGGGATGTTCGGCAGGTAGGCGACGCCATCGGCGCTCGTCTCACCCCCGCCGTCCCAGCGCGCTCCGGGCAGCAGTCCGACGCTCAGATCGGTGCCCGGCCCGCTGAAGCGCAGCGAATCGAGCTTCGCCTCGCCAAGGCGGCCCGCCATGCCACGCAGCTCCGCGGAGCGCTCGCGCCAGGCACGTTCGGAGTCGTCCGCGTCGAGCCTGCAGATCCGGGCGACCTGCTCCCACAGCTTGGGCAGCGCCTCAGGCTCGTCCTCGCCGAACACGAGCGCGGCCCACCCCTGACTCGGTCCGGGAACGACCGACCAGCGCAGCGTCCGCCGAGCGACCACCTCCATCGCCTCGGGGATCGCGACGTGATCTCGTCCGATCCGCCCCGGGTCGACGTCGTCGAGAACATGCGGCGCGGCAGGCCCGGTGAGCGCGATGTTCGCGGCGCCGGCCTCCTCGAGGTTGAGCATCTTGCGGCGGGTCCACGGTGGGATCGTGCCGAGCGCCTCGTCGCGCGCACGGGTCAACCGGATCCTGCGAAGGTGCGGGTCGGAGTAGGTGATCTCGACGTAGTCCGCTCCGCGCTCATAACAGGCGGCGGCGACCGCCCGCGCGATCTCCTCCTGCCCGAGCGTCGCCGACACCGCGACGATCTGGCCCTCGGTCACGTTGACTCCCACCGTCGCGGCGAGCCGTGCGAGTCCGTCGAGCGGCTCGGGGGCGCTCACCGGCCGCGCCGCCGCGGCGGCATCAGATCGGTGATCGACCCATCGATCATCTCGGCCGCGAACGCGAACGTCTCTGACAATGTCGGGTGTGGGTGGATCGTGAGGGCGATGTCCTCCGCGCCGGCGCCCATCTCGAGCGCGAGCACCGCCTCGGAGATGAGGTCGCCGGCTCCCACGCCCACGATCCCGCAGCCGAGAACGCGTCCGCTCCCCGGCTCGGTGAGGATCTTCGTCATGCCCTCGGGTCGGCCGAGCCCGAGCGCGCGTCCGGAGGCCGCCCACGGCATGACCGCCTTCTCGTACTCGATCCCGTCCGCCCTGGCCACCGTCTCGGTGAGCCCCATCCACGCAACCTCGGGATCGGTGTAGGCAACCGACGGAACGGTGAGCGCGTCGAAGGTGACGTTCTGGCCCGCGATGACCTCGGCTGCGACCTTCGCCTCGTGCGTGGCCTTGTGGGCGAGCATCGGGCCGCCGACGATGTCGCCGATCGCGTGGATGTGCGGGACGTTGGTGCGCATCTGGGCATCGACCGGGATGAAGCCGCGCTCGTCGACCGACACCCCGGCCGCGTCGGCGCCGATCGAGCCGCCGTTGGGAACCCGGCCGACAGCGACGAGCACCCGGTCAAACCGCTTGGCCTTCTCATCGTCGGAGAAAGTCACCTGGAGTCCGTTCTTCTGGGCGCGGACAGTCTCGACGCGCTGTGAGAGCAACACGTCGCTGTAGCGCTCGCCGATCCGCTTGGCCAGCGGGCGGACGAGGTCGGGGTCGGCGCCGGGGATCAGCTGGTCCATCATCTCGACAACCGTCACCTTGCTCCCGAGCGCGTCGTACACGCACGCCATCTCCAGACCGATGATCCCGCCGCCGACCACGAGCATCTTGCCGGGGATCTCGTCGGGGGAGAGCGCTCCGGTCGAGTCGATCACGCGCGGGTCGTCGGGCAGCCCGGGGATCCGCGCGGCTTCCGAGCCGGCGGCGATGATGCAGTGCGCGAAGCTCACCTCGCGATCGCCGATCTGGAGCGTGTTCGCGCCGCTGAAGCGCGCCTCGCCGTGGATCACCTCGACCTTGCGCTGCTTGGCCAGCTGCGAGAGCCCACCGGTGAGCCGGTCGACGACCGACTGCTTCCAGCCGACGAGGACGCCGAGATCGATCTTCGGCTCGCCGAAACGGACGCCATGCTCCGCCATCTCCTGGGTCTCGCTGATCACCCGGGCGGCGTGCAGCAGCGCCTTGGAGGGGATACAGCCGACGTTGAGGCAGACGCCGCCGAGTTGCTCACGGCGCTCGACGAGCGCCACCTTCAGTCCCAGGTCGGCCGCGCGGAATGCCGCGGTGTAGCCGCCGGGCCCGGAGCCGAGCACGACGACCTGGAAGTCACGTTCTGGCCCGTCCGCGGAGGCCGGCGTCGGCTCAGCGGTGACCGCGGGCCCGGCGGAAGGCTGTGCGGGCGGGGTGGGCGCCTGCTCCGGCTCCGGTTCGCTCGCCGCGGAGCTCGCTTCGCGCGGCTCGCCGGCGCCGGCCGACTCCTCGCCGGACAGCGTCATCAGCTTCGACCCCTGCGAGACCCGGTCGCCGATCGAGACGTCGATCGACTCGATCGTGCCGCCCGTCGGTGCTGGAACATCCATCGTGGCCTTATCGGACTCGAGCGTGACGAGCGGGTCCTCGGCGCTCACGGTGTCCCCCACGGAGACGAGGATCTCGATGATCGGGACGTCCTCGAAGTCCCCGATGTCCGGAACGGTGATCTCGCTCACAGCAGCGCCCGCCGCAGGTCGGACAGAGCGCGCGCCAGGAACGCGCTGAACCGCGCCGCCGCAGCCCCGTCGATCACCCGGTGGTCGTAGGAGAGCGACAGCGGCACCATCAGTCGCGGCACGAACTCGCTGCCGTCCCATACGGGCTTCATGGCCGAACGGGTCACGCCGAGGATTGCGACCTCGGGGGCGTTGATGATGGGGGAGAAGGAGGTGCCGCCGATGCCGCCGAGCGAAGAGATCGTGAACGTCGCCCCGCTCATGTCCGAGGGGCCGAGCTTGCCCTCGCGCGCCTTGCCCGACAGCTCGGTCAGGTCGGCGGCGATCTCAGCCAGCCCCTTGCGCTCGGCGTCCTTGATCACCGGGACGACGAGTCCGTTCGGGGTGTCGGCGGCGAAGCCGATGTTGTAGTAGTGCTTGCGCACGAGCTCATCGCCATCCAGTGAGGAGTTGACGTCGGGGAACTCCTTGAGCGCGACCACGGCAGCCTTCACGAGGAACGACACCATCGTGAACTTCACCGCGCCCTTGTACTCCGCGTTGAGCTCCTTGCGCCACGCCTCGAGGTCGGTGATGTCGGCCTCGTCGTTGTGGGTGACATGGGGGATCATCACCCAGTTGCGCGCCAGGTTCGGTGCGGAGATCTTCTGGATCCGGGAGCGGGCGATCCGCTCGACCGGCCCGAACTTCTCGAAGTCCACACGGGGCCACGGCAGCAGGTCGAGACCGGCGGGGGCGGTGCCTGCACCGGCCGCCTGTCCGGAAGCGGGCGCGTTCGCCGCCGGCGCGGCGCCGCTGGCGACTCCGCGTACGTCCTCGGGGGTCAGCCGGCCCTTGCGGCCGGTGCCGGTCGCCCCGCGCAGGTCGACGCCGAGCTCCCGCGCGAGCCGCCGGACCGACGGACTGGCATAGATCGGTCCGTCGGGCGTCGTCGCTGCCTCGCCCGGTGCCGGAGGTGCGGTCTCGATCGTCTCGGCCGGGACCGGGGCCTCGTCCGCCCCCGCGCCGCCGTTGGCCGACGGCTGCGGCGCAGCCGGTTCGGCCGCGGCCTCGGATGGCTGGGCGGTCTGACTGGAGGCACGGTCGGCGGCCGCCACGACCTCGGTGGCCTCGCCGGCGCCCGGGTCCCCGTCGGTCTGCTCGATCACCATCAGATCGGTGCCCTCGGACACGCTGTCGCCGACCGAGACCGAGATCTCCTTCACGACGCCGCCGAACGGTGCCGGCACATCCATCGTGGCCTTGTCGGACTCGAGCGTGACGAGCGGGTCCTCGGCGCTCACCGTGTCGCCGACCGAGACCAGGATCTCGATGATCGGCACATCGCCGAAGTCGCCGATGTCAGGAACGGCGACCCTGCTCGAGGAGGTGGTGCTCACCGGCTCACACCCGGGTGGGGATCGGGGCCTCGACGTCGATCCCGTACTTCTCGATCGCCTGGGTGACGATCGACGGGTCGATCGTGCCCTCCTCGGCGAGCTCCCGCAGCGCTGCGACGGTCACGTACCAGCGATCCACTTCGAAGAACCGGCGCAGCGCGGCACGGAAGTCACTGCGCCCATATCCGTCGGTGCCGAGTGTGCGGTAGCGGTGCCCCGTGGCGGCCACCCATTGCCGGATCTGATCCGGGACGCTGCGGATGTAGTCGGTCGATGCGATCACCGGGCCGCGTCGGCCGTCGAGTTGATCGGCGACGAACGCTGCGCGCGGTTTGTCCTCCGGGTGCAGCATGTTCCAGCGCTCGGCCTCGATGCCGTCGCGACGCAGCTCCGAGAACGACGTGACCGACCACACGTCGGAGAGCACGCCCCAATCGGACTCCAGCAGCTCTGCTGCCGCCCTCACCTCCTGGAGGATCGTGCCCGAGCCGAGCAGCTGCACGACCGGTTTGCGTGAGCGCTTCGAAGCCTCGCTGAGCAGGTGCATCCCGCGCAGGATCCCCTCCCGGGCGCCTTCCGGCATCGCCGGGTGGGCGTAGTTCTCGTTCATCAGGGTGAGGTAGTAGAAGACGTCCTGCTGCTCGTCGAGCATGTGGTGCAGCCCGTCCTGAATGATCACCGCGACCTCGTAGGCGTAGGCGGGGTCGTAGGCGCGGCAGTTCGGGACGACGGAGAACAGCAGGTGGCTGTGGCCGTCCTCGTGCTGGAGCCCTTCGCCATTGAGCGTCGTGCGGCCCGCGGTGCCGCCGAGCATGAAGCCACGTGTGCGGCTGTCGCCCGCCGCCCAGATGAGGTCGCCGACCCGCTGGTAGCCGAACATCGAGTAGTAGATGTAGAACGGGACCATCGAGGTCGCGTGCGTGCTGTAGGAGGTTCCCGCGGCGACGAAGGAGGACACCGAGCCGGCCTCGGTGATTCCCTCCTCGAGGATCTGGCCGGTCTGGTCCTCCTTGTAGAACATCAACTGCTCGGAGTCCTGTGGGCGGTAGAGCTGCCCGACCGGGGAGTAGATCCCGACCTGGCGGAACAGGCCCTCCATGCCGAAGGTCCGAGATTCGTCAGGCACGATCGGCACCACTCGCGAGCCGATCTTCTTGTCGCGCAGCAGCGCGGCGAGGATCCGCACGAAGGCCATCGTCGTCGAGATCTCCCGCTCGCCGGTGCCCTCCAGCTGGCTCTTGAACAGCTCGAGCGGCGGCGCGTCGAGCGCTTCGGCCCGTTGTGCGCGTGCCGGCAGGGACCCGCCGAGCGCGGCGCGGCGCTCGCGCATGAATTGCATCTCCGGCGAGTCCTCGGGCGGCTTGTAGTACTCGGCGTTCTTGACCTGATCGTCGGTGAGTGGCAGCTCGAAGCGGTCGCGGAAGGCGAACAGTGCCGCCTCGGTCATCTTCTTGGCCTGGTGGGTGATCATCTGGCCTTCGCCCGAGACGCCCATCCCGTAGCCCTTGATCGTCTTGGCGAGGATCACCGTCGGCTGGCCGGTGTGCTCGACGGCCGCCTGGTAGGCGGCATAGACCTTCTGCTGGTCGTGACCGCCGCGGTTCAGGTACCAGATCTGATCGTCGGTCATGTCCTTGACCCGTTCGACCAGACGCGGGTCGCGGCCGAAGAAGTGCTCCCGCACGTAGGCGCCGTCGCGTGACTTGAACGTCTGGTAGTCGCCGTCGACGCAATCCTCCATGACCTTCACGAGCGCGCCGTCGGTGTCGGCGGCGAGCAGCGGGTCCCAGCGGCTGCCCCAGATGACCTTGATCACGTTCCAGCCGGCGCCGCGGAAGTCCGACTCGAGCTCCTGGATGATCTTGCCGTTGCCGCGCACCGGGCCGTCGAGCCGCTGCAGATTGCAGTTGACGACCCAGATGAGGTTGTCGAGCTTCTCGCGGCCGGCGAGTGCGGTTGCGCCCATCGACTCGGGCTCGTCCATCTCGCCGTCACCGAGGAACGCCCACACCTTGCGTCCGGCGGTCTCGGCGATCCCTCGGTGGCCGAGGTACTTCATGAACCGCGCCTGGTAGATCGAGCTGATCGCCCCGATGCCGAGCGACACCGTCGGGAACTGCCAGAAGTCCGGCATCAGCCAGGGGTGCGGATACGAGGAGAGCCCGTCGCCGCCGACCTCCTGGCGGAAGTTGTCGAGCTGCGCCTCGGTGAGCCGGCCCTCCAGGTAGGCGCGGGCGTAGTTGCCCGGCGAGGAATGGCCCTGGAAGTAGACGAGATCGCCACCGTGCTCTTCCGACGGCGCGTGCCAGAAATGGTTGAAGCCGACCTCGTAGAGCGTCGCCAGCGACTGGAAGGACGCGATGTGTCCCCCGAGCTCGGAGGAGGTCTTGTTCGCGCGCACGACCATCGCCATCGCGTTCCAGCGCACGATCGAGCGCAGCCGGCGCTCGATCAGCGGGTCGCTCGGCAGCTGCGGCTCACGGTCGACGGGGATCGTGTTGACGTAGGCGGTGCTGAGCGATGCGATCGGCCCGGTCCCAGCGTGCTGGGCACGCTCGATCACCCGGGTGAGCAGCTCCTTGGCGCGCTCGGGGCCGTCCGCGGCGATGACCGCGTCGATCGCCTCGAGCCACTCGGTGGTCTCGACGCCGTCGATGTCAGCCACCGACCGGCCGTCGCCGGCCGGGCCGGCTACGACGGGGTCGCCGCTCTGGGCTCCAGCCGGCGCGTCTCCGTTGGAGGCGTGCCCGTTGGAGCTCTGGCGGGCGGGGTTGGCGGTGCGCTCAGAGGTGGCCATGCCGGACGAAGTGCGACTATACCCGCGTGACTTCGAGCACACAGACCCGCCCCGGACGTGTCCCCCCCGACCGGGTGGGACGGTGACGCTGCGCGAGGTCGACGGTCCGCCGGGTGCGCCCTGGGACCGTGAGCTTGCGGGCGAGCTGGACCGGCTGACGGTCGTCTCGGAGGCGCTCGCGGGCAACCCGCTCGGGGATCCGGATCGCCGTCCGCTGTACGTCTACCGCCCGCCGGGGGTGGAGCCGGGCGGCGACGGCGCACTGCCCGCGGTCTACGTCATCCAGGGCTTCACCGGACAGCTCGACATGTGGCTCGGCCGCTCCGCATTCGAGTCGACGCTGGTGGAGCGTCTCGATGCGATGTTCGGCGCGGGGGAGTGCCCACCGGCGATCGTCGTCCTCGTCGATGCGTGGACCTCGCGCGGGGGGTCACAGTTCCTCAATTCGAGCTCGACCGGGCGCTACCTCGACTATCTGTGTGACGAGGTGGTCCCGTTCATCGACGCTCGCTACCCGACCGCGGCCGACCGCGATCATCGCGGCATCACGGGCAAATCGTCGGGCGGCTATGGCTCGATGGTCGTGCCGATGCTCCGCCCGGAGATGTTCGGGGGCCTCGCTTCGCACTCCGGTGACGCGCTGTTCGAAGTTGCCTACCTGCCGGAGTTCCCACACGCGGCACGCCTGCTGCGCGATCGCTACGAGGGCTCGATCGCCGTCATGTACGAGCAGCTGTCCGAGGCGCCGAGCTTCGACTACGCGGCGTTCGGGCCGCCGATGGAGATGTACGGATACGCCTGCGCCTATTCGCCGGACCCCGGACGCCCGGGGGAGGCGCTGCTCCCGTTCGATGTCATCACCGGCCGGCTCGACGAGGAGGTGTGGGCGACCTGGCTCCAGAAGGACCCGGTGCGGATGATCCCCGCGCACGCGCACGGGCTGCGTTCGATGCGCCACATCCACCTCGAGGCGGGCCGGTCCGACGAGTACTACCTCGACCTCGGTGCCCAGGCGGTCTCCCGGGAGCTGGCAGCGCACTCGGTCGAGCACACGCTCGAGCTGTTCGACGGCCGCCACGGCGGCATCTCCTACCGCTACCCGGGGGCGATCCGGGACCTGGTGCGCGCGCTCGCCTGAGGGGGCCGGTCGGGGGGTCGACAGCGCGCACCCGCGCTGGTACAGTTACGTACCATGCCTTCCGTCACCTCCCCCGAGAGCTCTGCCGGCAGCACGCCGCTGCCCGCGGCCCCGGCCGAGCCGGCTTGGTCCTACCCGCCCTCGCCGTCCGGCCCCGCCGACGGGGAGCCGCTCACCGCCGTCCCTCCGGAGCTCTCGCTCTCGCCCGCCCGTCAGGGTCTCAGCTTCGCCGCGCGGCCGATGAGCTTCGCGATCGGCGCGCACCGGCGATTCGGCGATGTCTGGACGCTGAGGATGCCGATGCGGCCGGAGGGCATGACGGTCAGCTGCCATCCCGATCATCTGCAGTCGCTGCTCAAGGCCAAGCCCGCGGATGCGCCGTCGTTGACGGGCGAATCGCCGCTGCGACCGATCCTCGGCCCGGACTCGGTGCTCACCGCGGTCGGCGATCGCCACATGCGCCAGCGCAAACTGCTGCTGCCACCGTTTCACGGCGAGGCGGTTCAGCGCTACATGGAGATGATCTCCGAGATTGCCCATGCCGAGATCGACAGCTGGCGAGTCGGCTCGACGTTCTCGCTGGCGCCCCGCATGCAGGCGGTGACCCTCGAGGTGATCATGCGAGGAATCTTCGGGATGCGCCCGGGGGAGGGCGGTGCGATGTGGCGCATGCGGGAGACGATTCGGCGGCTGCTCTACATGTCCACGACGCCGCTCTACATGCTGTTCGAGCTGCGCAACCATGGCGCCCGTGAGCCGAAGGACCTGCTCGCCGGGATGCTGAAGATCTCCGACCGCCAGATGTACGCCGTGATCCGCGAGCGCCGCGCCGATCCTCACCGCGAGGAGCGCACCGACGTGCTCTCGCTGCTGCTGGCGGCGCGCGATGAGGACGGCCGGCCGCTCGGCGACAAGGAGTTGCGTGACGAGCTGATGGCGCTCGTGCTCGCCGGTCACGAGACGACCGCCAACTCGCTGGCGTGGATCGCCGAACGGCTGACGCGTACGCCTGAGGCCTACGACGGGCTGCGCGAGGCGGTGCGCGATGGCGGTGAGCAGCGCCGCGCGGACTGGATCGAGGCCACCATCCACGAGGGCATGCGCGCCCGCCCGGTGATCCCGATGATCGTGCGCATGGTCAAGCGGCCCTGGCGCTTGGGCGAGTACGTGATCGGTGCCGACAGCGCCACTGCGATCTCGATCCTCGGGCTGCACCACCGCTCCGACATCTATCCCGAGCCGGCTGTCTTCCGCCCCGAGCGGTTCCTGGGGCGCAAGCCGGGCACCTACACCTGGATCCCGTTCGGAGGCGGCATCCGCCGCTGCCTCGGGGCCTCCCTGGCGATGGCCGAGCAGCGCGTCATGCTCGAGGCGATCATCCACCGCACCGAGCTGTCCGCTCCCGATCCGCGCCCGGAAGCTCCGCGCATGCGCAACGTCACGATGATCCCCTCACATGGGTGTCGCGTGCGGCTCGACGCTCGCCAGAGCTCCTGAAGGCTCGTATCGTCTGCACCGTGCCCGCCTCCTCGGCACAGCCACGCCCTACGCGCGACGCGCTCGACGAGCGCGAGGCCGACGGCTCCCCGCTCGGCCACCGCGAGCGTCTGATCGCTGCGATGGCCACCTCGATCGAGGAGCGCGGTTACCGCGACACGACGGTCGCCGACGTCGTTCGCCTGGCCCGGACCTCGCGCCGCAACTTCTATGAGCACTTCGACGATCGCGATGGGTGCTTCCTCGCGCTGTTCGACGCCACCAACCAGGCGATGCTCGAGGAGATCGACGCGGCGGTCGCCTCCAATCGCCCGCTCGACGATCAGGTCGACGCCGCCGTCGACGCCTACATCTCCAACGTTGCCGCACACCCCGCGCTGTACTCGAGCTTCGTCCGTGAGCTGCCCGGTCTCGGAGAGCAGGGCGCCGTGCGCGGCCAGGCGACGATCGAGCGGTTCGCGGAGATGCTCGTCGGACTCGTCGACCGGGCCCGGGAGGCGCAGCCGGGGCTCGTGGCCCGGCCACTTGATCCGGACACCGCGATCATCATCATCGGCGGCATGCGCGAGTTGCTCGTGCTCTCGCTGCAACAGGGGCGTGACCTGCGTGAGCTGCGCTCGAACGTCGGGCGCACGATCAAGGCGATCTTGATCGGCACGCTCCTGTGATCTATCTCCGCCGCGCCCCCACGTCCCGGTGGTAGGGTGTGCGCGTGGTACAGGTCTGTACCACAGCACGCGAGGAGGAGAGGATGACGAGCCACACGGAGATCGCGATCATCGGCGCGGGGCTGTCGGGGCTTGGCATGGCGAAGATGCTGCGCGCGAGCGGCTCCGAGGATTTCGTCGTGCTCGAGCGGGCTTCCGATCTCGGCGGCACCTGGCGCGACAACAGCTATCCGGGGTGCGCATGCGATATCCCGAGTGTCCTCTACTGCTATCGCGACGAGCCCAAGCCGGACTGGACGCGTGCATACGCGCCGCAGGCCGAGATCTGGGACTACATCCGCGGCGTGGTCGCCCGCCACGATCTGGAGCGCTTCGTCCGCTTCGGAGCACGAGCTCACAAATGCCGCGTTCGACGAGAACCGCGACCGCTGGGAGATCGAGGCCCGCGGACCTGCCGGTGAGGTTCATCGGCTCACCGCGAGCGTGCTCATCTCGGGCTGCGGCGCGCTTGCCGATCCGGTCATCCCGGCGCTTGCCGGGATCTCGGACTTCGCAGGGACGGTCTTCCATTCCGCGCGCTGGAATCACGGGCACCCGCTCGAGGGCCGGAACGTCGCCGTCGTCGGCACCGGCGCGTCGGCGATCCAGTTCGTGCCGGAGATCCAGCCGCGCGTCGGCCGGCTCACCGTCTTCCAGCGCACGCCACCGTGGGTCCTGCCGCACACCAACCCCGACGTCCCGCTCGCCTGGCGCGAGCACCTCGCGCGGCGACCGCGGTTACAGGCGCTTGCCCGCGGGGCGGTCTTCTCCGCCCAGGAGGCGCTGCACGTCGCCTTCCAGCACCCACGGCTCGCTCGGGTGATCGAGCAGCAGGGCCGGGCGAACATCAGGCGCCATGTCGCCGACCCGGAGCTGCGGGCGCGGCTGACCCCGGATTTCCGCCTCGGCTGCAAACGCATCCTGCGCTCCAACACCTGGTATCCGGCGCTCGCGCAGGACAACGTCGAGGTCGTGAGCAGCGGGATCCGCGAGCTGGTGCCCGACGGGATCATCGACGGGCACGGCGTCCGCCATCCGGTCGACACGATCATCCTTGCGACCGGCTTCCACGTCACCGATCCGCCGATCGCCGATCGCATCCATGGCCGCGACGGACGGGCCCTGACCGACGTCTGGGCCGGCAGCCCCCGGACCCATCTGGGGATGTCCGTCGCCGGATTCCCCAACCTCTTCTTCCTGCTCGGCCCGAACACCGGCCTCGGTCACAACTCGGTGCTGTTGATGATCGAGGCCCAGATCGGCTATCTGCGGCGCCTGCTGAGGCATCGCGCCAGCACCGGCGCGGCCGCGGTGGAACCGACGGCACGCGCTCAGTCCGCGTCCGTCGCCTCGGTCGACGAGGGCACCCGGGGCAGCGTCTGGACGGCAGGCGGCTGCATGAGCTGGTACCTGGATCGGACCGGTCGCAACTCGGCGCTGTGGCCGCGGAGCGTGCGGGCCTACGAGCGGCGCTTGCGGCGCTTCGATCCGGGCGAGTACACGTGGGCGCCGGCGCGTGAGGCCGCCGCCGCGGCGGACGCCGCGCCCGCGCTCGCCTGATGCCACGTCGCCCCATTCCGATCGACGGCCGAACCGCGTTCGTCTCCGGCGCCGCGTCCGGGATCGGCCGCGCAGTCGCGCGGCGGCTGGCGGCCCACGGCTGTCCGGTGGCGATCGTCGACCAGGACGACGACGGTCTGGACGAGACCGCGTCGGCGATCGACGGCCCCGTGCTCGCCCGGGTGCTCGACGTCCGGGACCGCCAGGGTCAGCTCGCGTTCGCTGCCGAGGTCGCCGAGTGGGCACCGAGCCCGATCGGGATGGTGCTCAACAACGCCGGGGTCGCGACCGCGCAGACCGTGGCCGAGGGTGCGATCGAGGACGACGAGTGGGTGATCGACATCAACTACGGCGGCGTCGTGCACGGCACGCGCGCGTTTCTGCCGATCCTCCAGCGCCAGGACTCCGGAGTGATCGTCAACGTCTCGAGCGTCTTCGGGCTCGTCGGCATCCCTGGCCAGAGTGCCTACTGCGCCTCGAAATTCGCCGTCCGCGGCTTCACCGACGCGCTTCGCCAGGAGCTGCGACTCGCCGGTTCGGGGGTGCGCGCGTGCGTCGTGCACCCGGGCGGCGTGCGCACGAACGTCGCCCGCAACGCCCGGTACCACAGCGATCCGCTCGGCCGCGGCCTGTCGCGCGAGGAGGCCGTCGCGCAGTTCGACGCGGTCGCGTTCACCTCGCCCGACCGCGCCGCCGAGATCATCCACCGCGGCGTGGCCGCCGGGCGCAGCCGGGTGCTCGTGGGGCCCGACGCCTACCTCTTCGACTGGCTGGCCCGCGCGACTCCGGTCCATGCCGCGCGTGTTCTGCAGGCGCTCGAGGGCCTGCCGCGCCCGCCACGCCGGGGCTAGGGTGGGGGAGATGACAGAGATAGAGAAGCCCGAGGTCCAGATCCCCAAGGGCGAGCCCTCCTACCAGCTGGAGCTCGAGGACATCACCGTCGGCGACGGCGAGGAGGCGGTCGCGGGCAAGGTCGTCGATGTGCACTACGTGGGCGTCGCCTGGAGCACCGGGCGCGAATTCGACGCCTCGTGGAACCGTGGCACGCACTTCTCCTTCGGCCTTGGCAAGGGCCAGGTGATCGCGGGCTGGGACCAGGGCGTCGCCGGCATGCGCGTCGGCGGCCGGCGCCGGATCACGATCCCACCGATGCTCGGCTACGGCAAGCGCGGCGCGGGTGGCGGCGCGATCGCCCCGGACGAGACCCTCGTGTTCGTGGTCGACCTCGTCGGCGTTCGCTGAGCGCGCTGCAGGGGCGGCCTTCGCCGAGCCCCGCGGGAGGGCGCTGGGGTGAGGGCGGCCTAGGGGTGGTACGCCGCGTGGTTGGCCACGCGGCTGACGTACTGGGCGACCGCGTACAGGTCCGGCCCGCTTGCCAGACCCGCGGGCATGTCCCCGTCGGGTCCGTTCTGGCCGTTCTCGACGGCGCTCAGAACCTTGGAGTAGCTCGGCTGCACCGCGTCGAGGTCCGGACCCGTGTTGCCGTCGGAGTGGCTGGCGGCGAGCTGGTGGCAGGAGGCGCAGTGAACGGCGAACACCTCGTGCCCGAGCGACTGCGAGGCGGTGAGCTCCAGCCGCTTGCCCATGACCGTCACGTGGTGGCGCTGGTCATCGGACCCGTGCAGTACGAGCAGACCGGCGACGACCGAGAAGGCCACGGTCAGCAGCAGCGCGACGAACGGCATGTTGAACGGATTGCGGCGCATGAATCGGTGTCTGGCTTCTCGGTCTCGCTCACCCGGCCGGCGGCCCGGAGCGGTCCCTGAGCCGGCGGAACACTACCAGTCGACCCGGTCCGGACGTCTCGGCCGGCCCGGTCGGAGCCGGACCGGTCGGGACGCTGACGAACCTCACGAATGCAGGAGGAGTTTGATCCCCCGGCGGTACTGAGCGTCACCGCGCCGTGCGAGCCGCTCGGCGCTCCGCAGCTGCGCGGGGGACAGTCCGGCCGCGCCCTGGCGACGCAGGTGGCCGTTGATCCCGTAGTTGGAGCGCAGGAGGTACCCCAGGCCCGAGACGATGTCACGCCGCGCGCGGGAGCCGTCGGCGGTCGAGGCCGAGGACCGGCGCACCGTGGTCCGCAACCTTGAGATGTCCCGGTCCTGAGCACGAATGGCGCGGACCACGGGCCCCGCCCGGTGGGTGTTCGCATACCGCGCGAAGGCAGCTCGCAGCCGCAGGTCGCTGCGGTGCAGCCCCGGCGCGGCGTGCAGCAGGGCGAGCTTGATCGTGGTGTCGCTCGCGTTGGCGGCGGCGATCGGGCCGGCGATCATCGCGCACGCCGCCACGATCGCGGTCACAACGCCGACAGCGGAACGTCTGGACAATGAGGGCTCCTTTGCGGACGATGGACCGGGGACAGGAGTGTTACCCATCGGAGACCGATTTCAGGCATCGGAACAGGACAGCAGCACACGCGGGCTGGAGCCACCGCATTGCGGTTCGCGCAGGATCTATGAGCTGGACCTGGCCGCCTGAGGGCCGGCCGGTCAGCTCTTGCGCGCCAGCAGGATCAGTCCGTAGACGATCAGACCGGCGGTGAGAGCCAGTCCGAGGACGCCGAGCGCCGCGTAGCTCACCGCGGCGACCGGGCGCTCCTCACGCCGCATATCGCTTGCCCGCGTCATCCCGTAGACGGTGAGCGAGAACACAACGGCAACGCCGACCCCCGCCGTCAGCGCCGTGTACAGCACCCGGAGCAGAAGGTGGGCGTCGATCGTGGCCATCGTCAGGAGGTCACCGGGGCGGCGGCCGCCTGCTGTGCGCGGCGGCCGAAGATGACCATCAGCGCGATGAGCAGGACAACGGTGATCACCAGCGGCCCGGCGGCGCCGTTGCCGAACACGCTGCAGAGCGCGTCGACCGCGCCGCCGAACAGGGCGGCCGCGGGCAGCGTGAGCACCCAACCGGTCACGATGTTGCCGGCCACGCCCCAGCGCACCGCTGAGACTCGCTTGCCGGCGCCCGCACCCATGATGCCGCCGGAGATGACGTGCGTGGTGGACAGCGGGTAGCCGACGCTGGAGGCGGCGAGGATGACCGCCGCGCCCGCGGCCTGGGCGGCGAATCCCTGGGCCGGGTCCATCTTGACGATCCGGGTTCCGAGTGTGCGGATGATCCGCCAGCCGCCGCCGAACGTGCCCACCGCGATCGCGGTCGCCGACGCGATCACCACCCAGGTCGGGACGTGGAACGCGTTCGCGGAGATGCTCCCGTGCGCTACGAGCGCGAGCGTGATCACGCCCATCGTCTTCTGCGCGTCGTTCGTGCCGTGGGAGAGCGCGAGGAGACCGCTGGAGGCGAGTTGGCCCAGGCGAAAGCCGCGGCTGGTCGGCCCCGGTCGCAGCCGGCCGACGATCCGATAGATGACGAGGATCGACAGGCCCGCGGTGAGGAACGCGATCACGGGAGCGGCGAGCGCGGGAACGATCAGGTTCCCGATCAGGCCGCCGCCGTCCACGGAGTGAAATCCGGCGGCGACCGCCGTCGACCCGACAAGTCCGCCGATCAGCGCATGCGAGCTGCTCGATGGCAGACCGAAGGACCAGGTGATCAGGTTCCAGGCGATCGCGCCCACGAGGCCTGCGAACACGACGGTGGTCGTGACCGCGTGGGTGTCGACGAACCCCTTGCCGACGGTGTCGGCGACCTTGAGCGAGATGAACGCCCCGGCGAAGTTCAGCAGCGACGCCGCGGTGATGGCTGCCCTCGCGGGCAGCGCCCGGGTGGAGATCGCGGTGGCCACGACGTTGGCCGTGTCGTGGAAGCCGTTGGTGATGTCGAACGCCAGCGCCGTGAAGATGACGATGGCGAGAATGATGTCGCCACTCATGCGTTCTTGATGAGGATCCCTTCCAGGATGTAGGCGGCGCGTTCGGCCGAGTCGATCGCCTGCTCCAGCCGCTCGAAGATGTCCTTCCAGCGGATCACGGCGACCGGGTCGATTCCCGGCTGGAACAGTGACGCGATCGCCTCCCGCACGATCCGATCGCCCTCGTTCTCGAGGCGATGGATCTCCACTACCTGCGGGCGGATGTCCCGGAACCCCTGCAGTCTGGGCAGTGCAGCCGCGAGCTCACCGGTCGCGCTGTGCAGGATTTCCGCCAGCGCCAGCGCCTGGTCCATCGGCGCCTCGATCCCGTAGAGCCCGAGGAAGTCGGCGACCTCCTCGGTGTAGTCGACGATGTCGTCGAGCGCGGACGCCAGCTGGAGCACGTCCTCGCGCTCGATCGGCGTCACGAACGTCTTGTTCATCCGGGCGATCAGCTCGTGGGTGAGCTGATCGCCATCATGCTCCCGGTCGCGGATCTCGCCCGCCAGATGCGTGCTGTCGGGAAAGCTGCTGAGCATCTCGCTCAGCAGGCCGGCGGCGTCGTGGATGTTGGTGCCCGCCCGCGCGAACAGCTCGAACAGGCTGGGGTCCTCGCCGCGCAGGATGGAAGAGATTCGGATCATGAAGAGACGCGCGCGACGGGGTGCTCAGGCGCTCGATGCCCCACCCGGCGACGAAGAAACGCATCCTAGGGCGAGTTGCAATTGAAATGTGAACGAGTTGTGAAGCTGGCCTCTCGCGGTTCGGTCGCCCGACGGTGGCATCGTCCGCGCGCCAACGGGTACAGGCTGGTCGGACCCGGAGCGCCTCGGCTGACGCGGCGCCGCCCTCACCGTTGGCGCAGCCGGACGTCCAGGGTCGATCGCAGCGCGTCGCCGGCAAGGTTGAATGCGATCACGGTGAGCATGATCATCAGGCCTGCGGGATAGACCTGCCACCAGTAGCCATCGAGCAGATAGGTGGTTCCCTGGGCGAGCATCCCGCCCCAGGTGGCGGCGGGAGGCGGGAGCCCGAAACCGAGGAAGCTGAGCGTGGCGAGCAGGATGATCGCGTCGGCGACCTGAAAGGTGGCGCTCACGATCATCGTGCCGACGGTGTTGGGGATCACGTGCCGCACGATGAGGCGCGCGCGCCCGGCGCCCATCGAGCGGGCGGCCTGGACGAACTCGCGGGTGCGCAGCGACAGGGTCTCGCCACGGATCAGCCGTGCCGGGCCCAGCCACGACAGCAGCGTGAGCACGACGATCAGCAGGAGGACCGTCGGGCGCAGCACCGTGGCCAGGTAGATCATGATGAAGATCGCCGGCACCGCGAGCATCACGTCGACGATCCGCATCATGATCGCGTCCAGCGCTCCACCGGTGAACCCGGCGATCGCGCCCCACAGCACGCCGAGCAGCGTCGCCAGCACCGCCACCGCAAGACCGATCTCCAGCGAGTAGCGGCCACCCACCATCAGCCGGCCGAGGATGTCGTAGCCGCGTCCGTCGGTGCCGAGCGGATGGCCGTGACCGGGCACCAGGTTGGTCGCTTCAAGATTGGTATGGACCTGATCGGTGTGGTAGACGAGCGGTCCGAGAAAGCAGAAGGCGATGAGCAGCGCGACGAGCAGGAGCCCTGCGACACCGAGTCGATGTGCGGCGAACGCGCGCGGGAACGGCGCCCGCGGCCGGCCCTTGGGCCCCGACATGGCCGGGGCGACTGGCTGGGGCGGGGGCAGCTGCGACGGTGGCGGCGGCGGGTCGGGCAGCCGTTCAGTCATAGCGCACGCGCGGGTCGAGCAGCGCGTAGGAGACGTCGGCGATCAGGCTGCCGAGCACCGTGGCCAGACCGACGAGGACGGTCACGCCGAGTTCGACCGGATAGTCGGAGTTGACCGCCGCCGTGTAATAGGTGAGCCCGACGCCCGGGATGTTGAACACGTACTCCACCACCAGGCCGGAGGTGAGCAGGGCCGGCACCGACAGTCCGACCAGCGTTGTGATCGACAGCAGCGAGTTGCGCAGCACGTGGCGGCGCAGCACCTGCCGCTCCGACAGCCCCTTGGCCCGCGCCATCCGGATGTAGTCCTGCGCGAGGGTGTCGATCGCGGCCGAGCGCATGTAGCGGCTGAACAGCGCGACGTTGACGAGGGTCAGTGTCAGCACCGGGAGCACCAGTGCCTTGGGATCGGAGAGGATGCCGCCGGTCGAAGCGCTCTGCGGCCCTTCCGGCGGCAGGATCTTGGCGCTGATGGCCAACCCGGCGATGAGCAGCAGCGCCAGCCAGTAGGCCGGCATCGAGTACAGCGCGAACGCGGTGCCGGTGGCGATGTGGTCCGCGGCCTGGTTGCGCCTGACCGCCTGCAGCATTCCGAGCGGGATCGCGATCGCCAGCGCGATCGCCAGCCCAAGCCCGACGAGGATCAGGTCGTTGGGCAGTTGATGGGAGATGAGCGCATCGATGCTCTCGTTGAGGCGATAGGAGTAGCCCAGATCGCCTCGGATCAACCGGCCCAGGAATGAGATGTACTGACCGGGGATCGAGCGGTCCAGGCCGTTACGCCTGTTGAAGGCGGCGATCGCAGCCGCGCTCGCCCGCGGGCCGAGGATCCCCCGGGCGATGCTGCCCGGCGTCAGGTGTTCCAACGCGAACACGATCACCGTGACGCCGAGGATCACGAGGGCCGCCTGGGCGACCCTCCTGAGCAGAAATGTCCTCATGCCGGCGTCTCAGCTCGTGAAGTACCACTCCTCCGGGCTGATGAAGTCATAGGCGTTCGGAACCACTCCCTCGAGATTGGATTGCACCGTGAGCATCGTGCCCGGAGCCGGTTGCCAGAAGTCCGGCAGCTGGGTTCGGACCGCGTCGGCGTACGCGTCGAGGGCCGACTGCGCATGCGCGGCCGGGGTGGTCGTGGTCGCCTTGATGAGCTTGTCGATCGCAGGCTCGGAGTAGTTGTTGACGTTGCCCAGAGCTCCGGTCTGGAAGATCTCCTCGCCGCTGGGATAGTGATCGGGCTCGAAGATCCAGCTCGGGCCGTAGTTACCCAACTGCCAGCTGCAGGCCGGCGAGGAGGACCGGCATGGCTCGATCGTCCTGTCGATCGCCGAGGTCGTGACCTCCTTGAGCGAGATCTTGATCCCGACCTCGCTGGCCTTCGATTGCAGATCGGCCATCGCGTTATCGGTGTACGGGGTCCCGTTGGGATAGAGCATCGTGAACACCAGCTGCTTGCCGGCGGGAATGCCCGCACCGCACTGCGAGGCGCCGGTCCCCGGCCGCGCGCAGCTGGTGACCGCACCCGGCGCGATCTTCCACCCGTGCGCGCTGAGCAGTGACTTGGCGGCGGAGATGCTGAACGGGTACGGGTCGACCTTGGCCTGGGCGTTGGAGTAGGGGTTCCTGGGTTCCGCCGGAACCGGGCTGTAGGTCGGCACTGCCAGGCCGTTGTAGAAGGCGTGGATCCAGCCCGGCTGGTCGACGAGGTGCTGGAACGCCTGGCGGAAGTAGAGCTGCTTGAGGATCGGCCCGACCTGCGGGTTGTTGAAGTTGGGCTCGAAGTAGTCGAACCCGTAGGGCTGGTCGGTGACCAGCCGGTAGCCCTGCTGTTTGAGCGCGGGGTCCTGGGGCAGGTCGTTGTCCGGGATGTAGCCGACCGAGATCTGCGAGCCCCCGCCGGTGCCGTCGCCCGTGGCCGAACCGGCCTTGATCACCGAGAACTCCGCGGTGCTGCTGGTGAACGGCAGCTCGACGAACCTGGCCAGGCGTGGCTTGTTCGGTCCGGTGTAGTGCGGGTTGGGCACGAAGGCCGCTTGGCCGCTCGCCGTCAGCTGGGTCAGCCGCCATGCGCCGTCGACGACCGACCAGACGGGGCTCGAGGCGTAGCTCGAGACCTGCTTGGCCTGGGCGTTGAGGAAGTTGTAGACCGCCTTGGCTCCGGTGGTGGTGGTGTCGGGCAGATGGGCGGCGGCCGGCTTGGGCGGTGGTGAGGAAGCGGAGGTCCGGTCCCACGCGATCGGCAACGGCGTGATCTGCGAGAGCTCGTTGTTCGTGTACCAGATCGGGTTGTAGCTGCCGTTGAGCGTGAGCCGGATCGTGCGGGTGCCGACCGCCTTCCAGGAGGTCACGTTGTCCGGGAAGCCGCCGGGCACATAGGAGGCCCAGTCGGCCTTGTCGGCCTTGAGCAGGTTGATCCAGAAGCCGACGTCGCGTGCGCCGACGATCTCGCCGTCGGACCACCGGTTGGGCTTGAGTGTGATCGTGACCACCCGATCGTGATCGCTGTACACGGGCGCGTCGCCGAGCGACAGCGCATAGTCGGCAGTCGGATTGCCCCGATCGCCGAACCAGTAGAGCGGGCGGTAGAGCAGCGTCTGCAGGTCGGCGGTGTTGGCCTCGGAGTAGTACTCGCCGGAGACGAGTGGGAAGATGTAGTTCGGCGGCGTCAGCGGCTGCTCGGCGAAGTAGGCGGTGCCACCGTTGACCGGCGTGCCCGGCTTGCCGGTGGTCGACGGGCTTGACGAGCCGCCGCAGGCGGCGAGCAGCGCGGCGGTCGCGAGTGCCAGCGCGCCGAGCTGCGCGTGGCGAGTGAGTGTCCGGCTAGACGCGCGCAACATCGGCTCCGATCGGAAGGTAGTCGCTGGTGCTCGCACCGAGGAGCAGTCGCGCGAGCGTGCTCACCATCGCCCGTCCCCGGGGCGTCGGCCGGTACCCGATCCGGTGCCCCTCCGGGTCTCGCGGGCGTGAGCCGGTGCCGTCATGCCGGGGACGGTGAGATCGAAGGCGTCGGGTGCAAGGGAGTCGAGGTAGGCCTGCTCGGCGACGAGCCAATCCCCGTCCCACTCCGCGTCGGGGATGCGGCCGTGGAGCCGACGCAGTCTGACGGGCTCAGGGGTGGCGATGAGCACTCGTCGGTCGACGAGGTCGGCGAGCGCAGGGCCTGCGGCCGTGACGCCCTCCACCACGACGATGGGGCGCGGCTCGACCACGACTCGTCGCCCGGCGGCCTCGGGCTGTTCCCAGTGCCGGCGCGGGAACTCCGCCGGCCGGGCCACCCGTAGCGGCGCGAGTGCCAGGTTGCGCAGCGCGTCCCAATCGTAGTAGCCGGCCAGCGGCAGCTGATCGGCCGACTCGGACAGGCGCTGGTCGCGGAAGAAGTCGTCTGTGTGCACCAGGGCCGCCGGGCGGGCGGCGCAGACCCCGCGAGCGATCGTTGTCTTGCCCGAGGCCCCGTGTCCGTCGAGGGCCACGACGAGCACCTCGTCCTCGTGCTCACGACGCCAGCGGTCAACGTACGCGAGCACCTGGTCGATCGACGCCTGCGCGACGTTCACCGCAGTGGCTTGATCAAGCTCGTGGTCAAGGTGTCGCTCTGGCTCACGCATCGATGCTCACTGCGCCGGCCGGCGCGACCCGCCGCGCGCCCGATCCGTCAACCCAGTTCGACCGGCAGCGGTGGATCGGCTGTGGGCGACACGATTGTGGCGGCCACGCCAGCATGGTTGCACGGGTCCCGCACCGCCAGCGGCGCGCCGTCGGCGGACCACGGGGTCACGCGACGGCGGTCACCGAGAGGTGGGGGCGAGCGTTGTTGACGTACCCCTTGGGGTTCCAGAGGGCGGCTTCGTCCTCGGGTTGGGTGGCGGCCGAGGAGTCCCAGGCGCGGACCACGATCCGATGCGTGCCGGGGGGCAGGTCGAGTGTGATCTGCCAGTGGCGCCACGCCCATCGTCCGAGGTCGTCGAGCAGTTCGGCCTGCCGCCAGCTGAGGCCGTCGTCGGTTGAGACGTCGACTCGGGCGATGTGGCGATCGCCGCCGGCGAAGGCGTAGCCGCGCACCTCGACCTCTCCGGCCGACACCTCGGCGCCGTCCTGAGGCGCGAGCACGTCGGAGTTGAGTGCGACGAGACCGAGCGGCATCCCGATCCCGGGGCCGACCGTCTGCTCGGGTGCCAGCAGGCGGTAGACGACGTCCTGGAAGTAGCCCGGCCACGGCGTGGAGCGGAGTTCGACGCGGGTCAGCCACTTGACGCTGCGCGCCCCGATGTACCCGGGCACGACGACGCGAACCGGGGCGCCATGCACCGGGGTCAGCGGCTCTCCGTTCATCGCCCAGGCGAGCAGGACCTCGGGTCGATGGGCCTTATCGAGTGGGACCGAGCCGCCGAACAGCTGCGCGGGCTGTGCCTCGGGGCTCAGGTCGGCGCCCTCGAATCCCACGTGCGCGGCATCGGCCCGCGGTCCCGCGAGCGCCAGGACATCGGCCAGGGCGACGCCTGTCCAGGTTGCGGTCCCGGTCGCGCCCGGGCCCCACGGCGCCTCACCGGGAATGTCACGTACCGCGACCAGCCCCGCGCGCCGGTTGCCCGCACACTGCAGGGTCGCCGTCAGCGTCCGCTCGACGAATGCCTCCCGCAGGGTCTCGAGCGACAGGTCGAGCTTTCGGTCAACGAGCCCGTCGACCCGGAGCCGCCACGTATCGGGGTCGATCTCCGGCACCGCTCCGTGACCGCGGACATAGAAGGCGTCGGTGGCGGTCACCGAGCTGATCAGCGACGCACGGTCGGTCTCGGCGTTGAACGGCTCCTGTTCATGGACGATGAGTTCGTCGCGCTTGTCAAATCGGGTCATGACACCCACTGCGGTCACCCCATGCTGGACGTGGTCGATCGGTTCCTCGAACACAGTGGCGTGTCCCGCGCCAGGTTCCAGTCCGATCGCGCCATATGTATTCCACTCAGGAATGCTCCATCACCCGGAATTGAGCGGCAGCGTCGCCAAGGCCGACCAGATCGAGCTCGCCGAGGGTCTCGGGGGACGGCAGTCCAGTGTCGAGCAGACCACGGCCCCGGTAGTAGGAGTCGATCATCGACCGCAGGCGATCCGGGCTCAGCGTCGCCGTCCGGCCGGAATCGAGCTCCAGCGATTCCGACACGAAACGGTCGGGGAGCCAGTCCTCCTCCCGGGTCCAGCCCTCGCGGACATTGAACAGGCGCTTGGCCATCACGATCCGCCGCGCCGTTTGCTCGAGCTCATCGCCATCGACGTCCCAGCCGGTGACGGCGCTGAGAAGCCGCGCCCACTCCGGTAGAGGGTCGTGGAACACGCGCCGGAGGAATTTGCACAGGATCAGCGAGTCCATCACCGCCGCGCGATCCTCGGTCTCGATCGCGGCGCGCACGTGCGGCTCGCCGCCCGCCAGTCGGTCGTGGTCGCCTGACAGGTCGGCCTCGTAGGCGCCTGATCGATTGTGATCGGCGCCGCGGGCGTTGACCGCCAGGCCGAGCGCCATCGCCTGGAGCGTTCGCGGTTCGTAGCCAGGCAGCTCCAAGCCCTTGACGTGGGCGGCGAAGGCTCCGGACCCCCGGCCGACCAGGCGCGAGGCGGACCGCGAGCCCTCGGCCAGCAGGTCCCCGATGCCCTCGCGCGAGCCGATCTCGCGCAGGACGCGCAACAGTGCCTCGCCGTCGCCGAATCGCAGCCATGGCGCGTCGATCAGCCCCTGCTCGACGCACTCCATCGCCCACGCGATCGTGCCCCCGGCCGAGATCGTGTCCAGCCCGAGTTCGTCGCAGAGGGCGCTTGCCGCGATGACCTGGTCCGGATCGCCCACGCCGCACAGCGGGCCGAGCGCGAACACGTTCTCATACTCCATCCGCGTCTTCTTGCCCTTGGGCCCCTTGTAGAGATGCTCACACCCGATCGAGCACGACGCGCACGAGCTCCGCGCCACCTGGCGCAGTTCGGCCACCTTTTCGGCACCCAGCGCCTCCGCACCCTCGAAGCTCGCCGCCTGGAAGTTGCGGGTCGGCAGGGTCGAGATGGCGTTGAACGCCAGCAGGTCGGCCATCGTCCCCAGCTCGCGGGATGTGGCCGTCGCCTGCCCAAAGGACCGCTCGCGCAGTGCCTTCGCCGCGGCCAGAACGGCGGGCGGATCGGCCGACGCCACCTTCCTGGAAGGGCGGACCATGACCGCTTTCAGCCACTTGGATCCCATCACCGCCCCCAGGCCACCCCGCCCGGCGTGCCGGCCGTCGTGGGAGATCGTGGCGTAGCGAACGACGTGCTCACCCGCCGGTCCGATCGCGGCGACCCGCCACGCCGGCCCCATCCGCTCGCGGAGCCGCGCCTCGGCATCGGCCGCGGCCAGTCCCCACAGGTCCTCGGCCGGCACGACCGACGCCGAGCTTCCGTCGACCATCAGCACCGACGGCCCCGAGCAGGATCCCCTCACCACGATCGCGTCGTGGCCGGTCAGCTTGCCGGCGATCGCGAAATGGCTCGAGGCGAGCGCATCGGTGAGCCGACCGGTGAGCGGTGACTTGGCGAGCACCGCGAACTTCGCGCTCGTCGTCAGCGGCGTGCCCACCAGCGGCGAGAACACGAACATCAGGGGTGCCTCCGGCGCGAGTGGCTCCACCCCGGCCGGGCAGCATTCGTGCATCAGCCAGGTCCCGAGCCCCGCGCCTCCGATGAATGAGCGCAGGACGGATTCCTCGATCGTGAGAACGCTGCTCTCGCCGGTGCTGAGGTCTGCGATCAGCGCCCGCCCGAAGTAGCCACCCGGTGGCCTTGGCATCGTTGGATCGTAATTGACCGGATCCTGCGCCCCCGTGGGCCGCTGTCCGGTCTATCCGCCCCCGTCGGTCGCCATGAAGGCGACGGTGTCGCCCGCCGCGAGCGGCAGCCGCGGGTCGCACGTGATCTGATCACCGTTGAGGGCGGCCGCGACGTGCTCGTCGAGGCCCAGCCCGATCGCCTCGGCGACCTGGCCCAGCGTCCAGGCCGCGACCGCCTGTTCGCGCGGGGCCCCGCTGCCGGTCAGCGTGCCGGACCGCTGCACCCTGATCGCCGGAGCGGCCAGTCTGAGCGCCCGCTCGTAGTCACTGCGTTCGTTGAGGTTGCTGACCGAAGCGAGCTCCGGATCGCACTTGGACAGCCACCGGTCGCTGAGCATCGCCGCCTCATCGAGGTGGAGCACCTCGCACTGCTCGAGCAGCAACGCCGGCCTCAGCTTGTCGGCCTCGATCAGCGCGCGCACCTTGGGCAGCAGGGCCAGGCGATAGCCGGCCGAGAGCGGCTGACGAAACCCGCCGACCTCTGGCAGCACGACGTCGACCTCGGGCGTGAATGCACCCACCACTCGCCGGATGAAGGCCGGGTGCAGCAGTGGCACGTCCGTCGAGGAGACGAACGCCACGGCCGCGCGCTTCTCGAGTGCCTCCATCCCCGCCGCGATGCCCTGCAGGGGACCACGACCTTCACGCGCGTCTGCCACCACCTGGACGGATGGGGCCAGATCGGGCAGGTCCTGGCCGGGTGCGCCGACCACGACCACCGGGCCGTCCACCGTCCGCGCGGCGAGACCGGTGACGCGGCGCAGCAGGCTCGAGCCGTGCCAGTCGAGCCCCGCCTTCGGCGTGCCCATCCGCGAGGACCTGCCGCCCGCCAGGATGATCGCCGCGGCGTCGAACATCACGCGCCGGCGCTGGGCGGATCGCTGCGTGCCGGCGCGGACGACCGCGGTGGCGGTCGCCTGGAGCTCGTGGAAGTCGCTCTCTTCTCTCGTCTCGTCATCTGCATCGCCGCATGTGTCTCGGCCCGGTCATCCTGCCATTGCGGTGACCGGGTCGCCGGACGGCCGCTTGGGATGTTGCCCGGGCTAGGCTCGTCGGTGCCCGCCCTCCGTCGCCGAAAGGGAATGTGCCGTGCCGATCACGATCAACGGCCGCGAAGCAGAGGCGCCCGCCGATGCCAGGATCTCGCTGCTGGACTTCGTCCGGGAGCAGCTCGAGCTCCACGGGACGAAGAAGGGATGCAACCAGGGCGCGTGTGGTGCCTGCACGGTGCTCGTCGACGGTGAGCGGATCCTGTCGTGTCTGGCGCTGGCGGTCCAGTACGAGGGACGCGAGGTGACCACGATCGAGGGGCTCGCGCGAGACGGCGCGCTGCATCCGCTGCAACAGGCGTTCATCGAACACGACGGCTTCCAGTGCGGATACTGCACGCCCGGCCAGATCTGTTCGGCGGTCGGAATGGCCGCCGAGGTGGCCCGCGGGGTCCCGAGCCACGTCACCGATGATCTGGCGGCCGCCGAGATCACGCTCGACCACGACGAGTTGCGCGAGCGGATGAGCGGGAACCTCTGTCGGTGCGGCGCCCACAACGGCATCGTGGATGCGATCGCCGAGGTCTACGCGGGACAGGGCGCATGATCGAGCTCACCTACGCCCGCGCTGCCGACGCCGGGGATGCGATCCGCCGGGCCGAAGATGGAGGCGCGAAGTATCTCGGCGGAGGGACGAACCTGGTCGACCTCATGCGCGAGACCGTCGAGAGCCCCTCCGCGGTCATCGACGTGACCGGGCTCTCGTCGGAGATCGAAGAGAGCGAGGACGGTGGGTTGCTGATCGGCGCAGCGGCGCGCAACACCGCTGTCGCCGAGGACGCAGCCGTGCGCGCTCGATACCCGATGCTCACCAGGGCGATCGTCGCAGGTGCCTCACCCCAGATCCGCAACATGGCGACGGTCGGCGGCAACCTCCTGCAGCGGACCCGCTGCACCTACTTCTATGACACCGACGGCTCCCGCTGCAACAAGCGCTCCCCAGGTGCCGGCTGCGACGCGCTCGAGGGGTTCAACCGCAACCACGCGATCCTGGGCACTTCAGCCGAGTGCGTGGCGACCCATCCGTCGGACATGTGCGTCGCGCTCGCGGCTCTGGACGCCGCGGTCCACCTCCGCTCGGCATCAGGCGAGCGCATCGTCGCCCTGTGCGACCTGCACGTCCTGCCGGAGGACCGGCCAGAGGTCGAGACGGTGCTGGAGGCCGGCGAGCTGATCACCGCCGTCCAGCTGCCCGCCCCGAACCCGGGCGCCCGATCGACCTACCGCAAGGTGCGCGACCGGTCGAGTTACGCGTTCGCGCTCGTCTCGGTGGCGGCTGCGCTCGAACTCGAGGGCGACACGATCGCCGAGGTCCGGCTGGCGCTGGGCGGAGTGGCGCCCAAGCCGTGGCGTGCCCGGCGTGCGGAAGAGGCGCTGCGCGGCCGCCCGGCGACCGCCGAGGTCTTTGAGCAGGCCGCGGAGGCGGAGCTCGTCGATGCCCGGCCGCTGGCCGGAAACGCGTTCAAGGTCGACCTCGTCCGCCGCACCCTTCTCGCCGTCCTGCAACAGCTGACCGAGGAGACCCGCGATGAGCAGCGCTGAGCCGCAGGCCGCGGTTGCGGCCACCGGCGCGGACTGGACGCCGGCGGTGGGCAACGACCCGGTGATCCGCGCCCGGCACGGGCTGATCGGCGCCCAGGTATCGCGTCTGGACGGACCGCTCAAGGTTCGCGGTGAGGCACGTTTCGCCGCCGAGTACGTGATGGAGGGACTCACCTACGCCGCCCTGCGCTACAGCACGATCGCCCGCGGGCGCATCACGGCGCTGGAGACCAGCGCGGCGGAGGCCGCCGACGGCGTCGTGCTCGTGATGACGTATCGCAACGCCCCGAGGATGCAGCCGCCGCCGCTGTTCCTGACCGCGCCGAAGGCGGCGGCGGGCAGCGATCTGCCGGTGATGCAGGACGACAGCATTCATTGGAACGGCGAGCCGATCGCGGTCGTCCTGGCCGAGTCCCAGGAACAGGCCGACCATGGGGCCTCGCTGATCGAGGTCGCCTACGAATCCTCGCCTCCGCGCACCTTCGACCAGGCCAGGATGCACCCCCGCACTCCTGACAGCCTCGTCGGGCAGCCGGTCGAGGTGCTGGTCGGCGACGCCGAGGCCGCGCTTGCCGATGCGCCGAACTCGGTCGATCTCACCTATCGCACGCCGCGCCACAATCACAACGCGATCGAGCCGCACGCGGTGACGCTCGGCTGGGACGACGACGAGCTGATCGTTCACGACGCCAGCCAGGGAGTGACCAGCCACGCGTGGACGCTGGCGCAGGTGTTCGGGCTCGAGGAGGAGCAGGTCCACCTCACCTCGCCGTATGTCGGCGGCGGCTTCGGCGGCAAGACCCTGTGGTCCCATCACCTGCTCGGTGCTGCCGCCGCCAGGTTGGCCGGCCGTCCCGTGCGACTCACCCTCTCGCGTGAGGGCGTGTATCGACTGGTCGGCGGTCGTACCAACACCGAGCAGCGCGTGGCCATCGGCGCGGATGCCGACGGCCATTTTCACGCGCTCATCCACACCGGCATCTCCGCGATGACCCCGTACAACGCGCTCGCCGAGCAGTTCACCTTCCCGGCGCGGCACATGTATGCGACCCGGGCGCTGAAGACCGATCAGCAGGTCGCCGATATGGACATGCTCTCCAACTCGTTCATGCGGGCGCCTGGTGAATCGGTGGGCACGTTCGCGCTGGAATCGGCAATTGACGAACTCGCCGTCGCGCTCGCGCTCGATCCGATCGAACTGCGCATCCGCAACGAACCCGAGGAGGATCCGAGCACCGGATTGCCGTTCTCCGCCCGGCACCTGGTGCAGGCGTGGCGATCCGGAGCCGAACGCTTCGGCTGGCGGCAGCGAGCGCAGCCCGGAGCGCGCCGGGAGGGAGAGTGGTTGATCGGCATGGGCTGCGCGACCGCCACGTACCCATACCACCGGTTCCCCGGCGGTGCGGCGCGCCTCAGGCTCGATCGGACCGGCCGCGCGACCGTCGAGATTCCCGCGGGCGACATGGGGATGGGAACCTCGACGGCCCAGACGGCCGTCACCGCCGAGCGGCTTGGTCTACCGCTTGAGCGAGTGACCATCGCCTACGGCGACTCCTCGTTCCCCGGCAACATGCTCGCCGGCGGCTCAGGCCAGACGGCGTCGATCATCGGCGCGGTCATCGCGGCGCAGCGCGCGCTGGTCGAGCAGCTGCTGGCACTCGCGGGCGACGAGTCGCCCCTTGCCGGCCTGACCGTCGACGAGGTCGGGGCGCGCGATGAGGGTCTGTGCGAGCTCGCCGACCCCAGCCGCTGGGAGAGCTACGAGACGATGTTGCAGCGCGCCGGCCGCGACGAGTTGACGGTCACCGCGTCGGCCTCCGACCCTGCCGAGATGCAGGCCTACTCGATGCACTCGACCGGCGCGGTCTTCTGCCAGGTTCGCGTGAACACGGTGACGGGGGAGACTCGTGTCGACCGCGTGCTCGGCTCCTACGATTGCGGGCGCATCATCAACCCCAAGACCGCGACCAGCCAGTTCCGAGGCGGAATCATCATGGGTATCGGTCTCGCCCTGATGGAGGACACCGACTTCGATGAGCGCACGGCTCGGATCATGAACCCGAGCCTCGCCGAATATCACGTCCCCGTCCACATGGACGTACCGAGGATCGAGATCATGTGGACCGACATCCCGGACCCGTATGCCCCCGCGGGCGCACGTGGCATCGGCGAGATCGGCATCACCGGCGTTGCCGCAGCGCTCGCCAACGCCGTCTTCAACGCGACCGGGCGCCGCGTGCGGGATCTCCCGATCACGCTCGACAAGCTGCTCTGAGGCGCGACGGCTCGGCTCTCCCCGGAGCCGGCCGGCGCAACGAGCGGATCAGCGGGCAATCGCGTGGGAGGGCGCTGGGCGCCGCGACGGCTGGATGCCGGTCTGGACATATCTGACCGCAACCAGGCAGGCGATCAATCCGAGCAGGCGCCGAAGCGTGCGGTCGGGCAAGTGGCGCTGTAGGCGGGCGCCGAGATAGCTGCCGGCGAACCCGCCGGCGCCGAGGAACGCTCCGAGCGCCCAGTCGGGAGCGATCGCGCCGCCGTGGGCGATCTGCAGCAGCTGGTAGGTGACGATCCCGGCGATCGAGGTGAGGAATGTCGCGGCCAGCGTCGCGGGCGCGACCTCGTAGGCCGAGTAGCCCAGCGCGAGCAGGATCGGGGCGAGGATCGATCCGCCGCCGATGCCGTAGATCCCGCCCACCGTCCCCACCAGCAGCGAGAGCAGCCAGATGCCGTGCCGTACACGAGGGGTGGTGGTCCGCGGCTCGGGCGGGAGGCGCCTGCTGCCGACCGCCAGCCAGAGCCCGAGCGGCAGCAGCACCCCGGCCGCGACCAGCTGGAACCCGTGCCCGCCGGCGAGCAGCTGCACGCGGATGAGCGCGCCGGCGATCACGCCGGGCAGCGTGCCTGCGATCAGCAGCCAGGTCAGCTGGTTGGCGAGTCGTCGCTCATGCCAGAAGCGCAGCAGGCTCCCCGGAACGGCCGCGACGTTGAACAGCAGGTTGGTGGGAGTGATCGCCGGGCTGGGGACGTGCAGGACGCTGAGCTGGATCGGCAACAACAGCACCGCGCCCGAGACCCCGGCGGGAGTGGTGAGCAGCGCCAGCACGAACGCGCACAGCGCACCGACCGGCCATTGCCACGGCATCGGCGCAGCCTAGACCGCCGCGCCGCCGCTGCGGGGCAGGTGTTGACCGGACAACCCGATTGCACCACGATTGAGTTGTGACGCTTACGAATATCGGACTGCGGCATCTCCGGGCGTTCGTGGTGCTCGCGGAAGAGCTGCACTTCGCTCGCGCGGCTGCGCGATTGCACGTGTCCCAGCCCGCGCTGTCGCAGACGATCCTGCAGTTCGAGCGCGACACCGGCTTGCGACTGCTGGCCCGCACGACGCGGCGCGTTGAGTTGACCGCCGAAGGAGCGGATGTCCGCGACGAGGCGATCGAGGTGCTCGCGCAGTTCGATCGGCTGATGGGGCACGCCCGGGAGACCGCCTCGGGTTCCCGGGGCCGCCTGTGCGTCGGCTACATCATCGGGGCGGCCGTCGACATCGTCCCCCGTCTGCTGCGGGTCCATTCCGAGCGGTGCCCGGAGGTCGTCGTGCGCACCACCGAGTTTGACTTCTCCCAGCCCGCGGTGGGCCTCGACGACGGCCGCAGCCATGTCGCCATCGTTCGACCTCCGGTCGACCTTCCCGGCGCGAAGCTGATGACGCTGGTCCGCGAGCCGCGGGTGGCGTGCCTGCCGGAGAGCCATGCCCTGGCCGATCGCCGGGAGGTGAGCATCCGCGAGTTGCTCGACGAGCCGATCATCGCGGCTCCTGGCGAGGGGAGTTGGCGCGACTACTGGCTGTGTTGCGAATACCGAAACGGCGACCCGCCGCCCGTGGTCGATGAGGCCGCGACCTTCGAAGCCGAGTTCCAGGCCGTCGCCAGCGGCCGCGGGATCAGCATCACCGCCGACGCGGCGGCCCGCTTCTACGCCCGTCCCGGGTTGCGGTTCCCCCGGATCGCCGACATCCCGCCGTGTGAGGTCGCGGTGGCGCTCCCGCCGGATCCGACGCCGGCGGCGGCGGCGTTCGCCGAGATCGCCGTCGCGACGCGAGGTGCCTCAGCCGAGGTCTCGGTGCATGCCGAGGACTGATAAGCGCGGCAAATAAATCGGCCCGAAAAGATCATTTCCCCTCGGGCTGATCGAGCCTTAGCGTGCGGTGCGGTTCTACCGCGAAGGGGAGAGATGACAACGCAACCGATTCCTGAGTCCACGGTCGTCGAGGCCGGTCGTCGTGCGCTCCTGGCGCGTCGCGACAGCGGCCGTCCCGAGGAGGACATCGTCTTGACCCGGGCGCGCGGGTCGCTCGTCTGGGATGCCGCCGGGCGCGAGTACATCGACTGCACCTCGCAGGCCTGGTCCAACAACCTCGGAGCAAACGACCCTCGGGTGATCGACGCGGCGATCGAGCAGCTGCGCGAGATCGCGCACGTCCGCCCGGTGTACTCATCGCTGCCCCTGTTCGGGCTCTCGGCGAAGCTCACGCAGATCGCCCCGGATGGCCTGGACCGGGTTGCGTACTCGCTTCACGGCAGCACCGCGGTCGAAACCGCGATGAAGCTGGCCGTGCGCAACCGGCCGGGTGCCCACAACATCCTCGTCCTCCAGGACGCCTACCACGGCCGCAGCCTGGCGACGATGGCCGCCAGTTGGCCTCATCCGGCCAATCCGTTCGGCGCGCTTCAGCCGCGGTTCACGCGGGTGCCGGCGCCGAACCCCTACCGACCTCGCCTCGGGCTCGATCCCGACGGGGACGCGCAGCTGTGCCTGGAGTTGCTGCGCGACACGATTCGCAAAGGGGTCGACGGTGGCGTCGCGGCGGTGATGATGGAGCCGGTCCAGGGCAACGGCGGCCACATCGAGTTTCCGCGCTCGTGGTACTCGGGCGTGCGCCGGATCTGCGACGAGGAGGGTGTGCTGCTCATCCTCGACGAGATCCAGACCGGCTTCGGGCGCCTGGGGGCGATGTGGGCCGCGGAGTACTACGACGTCGTGCCTGACATTCTGGTGTTCGGCAAAGCGGTCGGTGGCGGCTTTCCATTGGCCGGCGTGCTGGTCGCCGAGCACATCGAGGCCTTCGGGGCCGGAGACGACCAACTGACGTTCGGCGAATGGCCGGTCTCGCTGGCGGCGGGGCTCGCCACCGTCCAGGCCATCGAAGACGATGATCTCTGCACCGAGTCGCACGAGCGCGGGACGCACGCGACAGCGCGCCTGCTCGAGATGCAGCGACGCCACCCGCTCATCGGAGACGTCCGCTGCCCCGGGCTGATGGTGGCTATCGAGCTCGTCCGAGACAGGGAGACCAGGGAACCCTCCCCGGTCGCCGCGCGTGAGGTCGCCCGCCGATCGATCGGGCGTGGCGTCCTGTTCGGTGAGAGCCGCTACGCGGGTCTCGGCGACATCATCAAGATCAAGCCGCCGCTCGACATTCCATACGAGCAACTCGATCGCGCGCTCGACGTGCTCGATGAGGTCATCGGCGAACTGGAGGCCGAGGGAGCGTTCTAGGCGCACGCCTCGGCCGAACCGCACCGGCTCCGGCCCGGACCGACTGGTCGCCCGTCGGCCGAGCCGTCACCCTTAATCGAAGGAGAGGAAGAGATGAGATCCCGTCAGGCGATCCAGGATCGCCGCGTTCCATGCCGCGCCCGGCTCGGGTCGATGGCACCTGTGACACCAATGACATCTGCGACACCTGTGACGCCTGTGGCACCTGTGGCACCTGTGACACATGTGACGGTGCGGCGGGTGCCGCGATGACCGCCGTCGATCCACGGCCCACGGCACCGGTCGAGCGTATGGCCGACGAACAGGCCCAGGACGCCCTTGACCTCGAGCAGTTCGGTTATCAGCAGGAGCTACGGCGCGCCATCAGCCCGCTCGCATCGCTGGCAGTCGCGTTTTCGATGATCAGCGTGTCGACCGGCGTGTTCGCGCTGTTCGCGATCCCGTTCACGACCGTCGGCGGATGGGGCATCTGGTTGTGGCTTCCGGTCGCCGCGGGCCTGATGTGCATCTGTGCGGTCTACTCGCACGTCGGCGCACGCATCCCCCTGACCGGGTACGCCTATCAGTGGAACAGCCGCCTCGTCGGCTCGAGCTATGGCTGGTTCACCGGCTGGAGCTGCTTCCTGGCGTTCGTGACCGGTACCGCATCGGTGGCGATCACCATCTCGGTGGTGTTCGCGCCCGAGTTCTGGCACGACCCCAGCAAGGCGAACGTCGTCCTCCTCGCCGGGATCGTGACGGCGGTGGCGCTCGTCCTGAATCTGATCAGCATCAAGGCGACCGCGGTCGTCAACAACTTCGGTGTGAGCTTCGAGCTCGCCGGCTCGCTGATCGCGGCCGCGATCCTGTTCATCGGCGCGATCTTCTTCTTCAAGCACTCCGCCGGTCCGAGCGCCCTGTTCCAGAGTGGTCCGGTCGGAGGCGGCGGCATCACTGTCACCGCTGTCGGGCTCGCGGCGCTGCTACCGGTCTTCGTGCTGCTCGGCTGGGAGGGCGCGGCCGATCTGGCCGAGGAGACCGAGGACCCGCGGCGCTCAACGCCGTACGCGATGCTGCGGGCCAACTGGCTCTCGATCGGCACCAGCATCGTGATGATCATCTGTTTCGCGATCGCGATTCCTCGAGGGATCCCGGCGATGATCAACCAGCCGGAGAACCCCCTCTTCTACATCTTCGGACAGCAGGTCGGTGCCGGCGCCGTGACCGCGCTCAAGGTGGTCGTCTTCATCGCCATGTTCTCCGCCCTGTTGGCGAACATGGCAGTGGGAACCCGTATGACCTATTCACTGGCACGCGACGGGATGCTGCCGTTCTCCCGCCAGCTGGCCTGGGTCAACCCGCGGACCCAGACGCCGATGGTCGCGATCGTCGTGGTCGCGGGCCTGTCGTTCGCGGTCAACTTCTTCTCGACCGGAATCGAGAACCGGGTGGTCTCCATCACCGCCGTGTGTTACTACGCGACGTACGGGCTGACCACCGTCGCCACGCTCTGGGCATCGCGGCGCGGACGCCTGCCGGACACCTACCCGGGCGGATTCAGTCTCGGCCGGTGGCTGAAGCCGCTCGCGATCGTCGGCGTCGTGTTCGCCGTCATCATCGTGATCGACGAAACCGTCCCCACCGCAAACCACATCACCGCCGAGTACACCGGTGGCGCGCTGATGCTCGGGGTTCTGTGGTGGCTGCTGTACCTGCGTCCACGACTCGCCGCGGGGACCGTCGGGATCGGGCGTGCGAAGGGCGGAGAGCGGTGATGCCGGAGGAGGGACTCGACGTCGGGGCAGGGGACCCTGGCTGACCGCGTGGAGGGTGTCCGCTGAGCGCAACTGTTTGCAGTATGCAATAATAGTCGTATGCAAGCAAGATCTGAGCGGTCTGCGACCCGCCGCGAGAACGCCGGTCAGGCTCGGGATGAGCTGGTCGACGCCGTGTTGGGAGCCAGCCGGGCGCTGGTAGCCGTCGCGGCTCGTTCGTTGGCCGACCTCGCCGAGGATGTGACCCTGGCGCAGTACCGGTTCTTGATCGTGCTGGCGTCGCGCGGGCCGCAGCGCCTGGCAGATCTGGCCACCGCCCTGGGGGTCGATCGCTCGACGGCGACGCGAATGTGTGACCGTCTGGTGCGCAAGCGGCTGGTCACTCGCCGCCGTGCCCAGGAGGATCGTCGGACGGTGCGGGTCTCGCTGACCGGCGCCGGCGCGGAGCTGGTCACCGAGGTGAGCCGGCGGCGACGTGTGGAGATCGCGGCGATCGTCCAGCGGATGCCGGCGGCCGACCGAGATCCTGTCGTGCAGGCGTTGCGGGCGTTTGCCGATGCGGCGGGCGAGGTGCCTGAGCAAGACTGGTCGCTCGGCTGGGACCTCACCTGATGGCCGCTGAGCGCGCGGTCAGCGCCCAGCCAAGCCCGGCGCGTCCTTCGGGGGTGCAGATGGTCTCGGCGTGGCTGGGTGGGAGCCGGTTGGGGTTGGTGGTGATGGCTCTGGTGGTCGGAGCGGGAGCGGGCCTGGGTGCTGCCGTCTTTCGCTGGATGGTCTTCGGCGCTACCTGGCTGGTGACCGGCCATGACCAGTTCGGTCAGCAGGGTCACGCCGCGAGCCCGCATCTGCCGGGGCTGGGGATCTGGTTCGTGGCCGTGGTCCCGGTGCTCGGTGGTCTCCTCTACGGACCGCTGATCTATCGCTTCGCCCGGGAGGCCCGGGGCCACGGCGTTCCGGAGGTGATGCTCGCCGTCGCCGAGAACGGCGGACGGATCCGGCCGCCGGTGACGATCGTCAAGGCGGTGGCCTCGGCCATCACCATCGGGGTCGGCGGTTCGGTCGGCCGGGAAGGCCCGATCGTGCAGATCGGCTCGGCGCTGGCCTCGACCCTGGGTCAGCTCGTCCGGATGTCCGAGAGCCGGCTGCGGATCATCGTGGCCTGTGGAGCCGCCGGCGGGATCGCAGCCACTTTCAACGCTCCGCTGACCGGTCTGTTCTTCGGGTTTGAGATCGTGCTGCGCGAGTTCTCACTCGACGCGCTGGTGGCCACCGGCCTGGCGGCGGTCACCGGTGATGTCATCAGCCGCGCGATCTTCGGCTCCGCGCCGTTCTTTGCGCAGATTCCCCACGGCCTCTCGGTCACCAGCGACACCACCTACCTGCTGGTCGCGGTCCTCGCGGTTCTCGCGGGGCTGATCGGCATCGGCTTCAAGACATTCCTGTACTGGCTGGAGGACTTCGTCGACGAGCTGTGGAAGGGCCGGCCTGAATGGGCGCGGCCCGCGGTCGGCGGGATCGCGCTCGGGGTCCTGCTGCTCGCCGTACCGCAGATGTACGGGGTCGGCTATCCGGTGATGAACAACGTGGTCGGCGGTCATGTCGTCATCGGGCTGATCGTGCTGTTCCTGGTCAGCAAGGTGCTCGCGACCAGCCTCACCCTGTCGATCGGCGGCTCGGGCGGCGTGTTCGCGCCATCGCTGTTCATCGGCGCGATGGCCGGGATGGCGTTCGGCACCCTTGTCCACAGCCTGTTCGGATCTGCGGTCGGCCCACCGGCGCTCTACGCCGTCGTCGCGATGGGCGGCGTGTTCGCGGCCGCCGCCCAAGCCCCTCTCACCGCGATCGCCAGCGTGGCAGAGATGACCGCCAACTTCGGGCTCACCCTCCCGATCATGCTCACCTGCGGGATCGCCGCCGCGGTCTCCAAGCGCGTCTCCTACGGCAGCGTGTACACCACCAAGCTGCTCCGTCGCGGGATCGACATCGAACGGCCCAAGGCGACCAATGTGCTGCAGACCCTGACTGTCGCAGACGCCATGCAACCCCTCCCGCGATCTGCCGCCCCCGCCCGGTTGAACGGGTTCCACGAGTCGGAGTCCGACCGCGCCGGCTGTGCCGGCGAGCAATGGGAGCAGCTCGCCGGGAAGGTGACCGACACCCGTCAGCCCCAAGAACTGTTCAGTGACGAAACCCTCGAGCAGGCACTCCGGCAACTCATCCTCTACCGACCGGCAGGGCTACCGGTGCTCTCTGTGGACCGCGAACAGGTGCAAGGCTGGATCTCCCGGCACAACATCCTCGACGCGCTGGCCCAGACCGTGCGGTCCTCCGACCAGTCGATCCAGCAAGGCGCCGTCGCCGCCGACTTCGGCTCCGATGACCCGGCGCTCGCGGCTCACCGACCCAGCACCCCACTGGCCGGCTATCAGCTCGTCGAGATCACGGTCGGCCCCACGTCCCCTGCGCTCGGACGGCCGGTCGAGGCGATCTCCTGGCCCCCGGACTGCGTCGTGGTCGCCGTCACCGCGGGCGACGCGCACGTCACACCCGGCACTGGCACGGTCCTGCGCGACGGGGACCGCATCGTCCTGCTCGTACCCATGGACCCTCACCAACGCCCGCCAGATCGGATCTCCGTCCTGACGGACTGACGCCCTGCTGAGAACCTGCACGGGCGGCGCAGGGTTCTTGACGATCTGAGGCGCGATCAGCGCGGGCGCGGAAGCTCTCAGACCAGACTGGTCCGCCGCGTCTCGATCCCAGCGGCGACCTCGCCACAATGGCTGGCACCGACAGTGGTCGCCCGACGCGGCCGTCGCGGGGCATCGTTTCTGGTGGCGAACGAAGACGCCGGGGTGTTTGGTTTTGCGGTACTCGGACATGACGACCAGGCCTCCGCCCTCCGCCGAGAGTACGGGCTTCTCACGCGGCATCGGGCCGCCGAGACACGAGCGCCCGGGCGTTCTCTCGCGCCCATCGCCGCAGCTCCTCGGGCGGCACCTGGACGAGCGCTCCGCAAGGGACGACGCGGATGAATGGCTGGACGCGCCGCTCAAACGTATCGACGCTCATCTCCAGGGCGGTGGCCGCTTCTTCGCGGGTGTAGAGGATCCGCTCCACAGCGGCTACCGGACGGGCAGGACGGCGGCGCGCGGTCATGGGATCGACCTCGGGGATGGCCACCGCAATCGGTCGCGCGCCGCGGAGCGCTGAGCAACTCTCACGCTGTGTGCAAAACCTGCGCTTCGCATCCAAACAAGGTATCTTAATTGCGCTAATCGCGCTACTGCGAGTGTGGGCTGATGAGCGAAGATCCAGAAACACGTCCTGATGACCCGTGGATGACTCTTGCCGAGATCGCGGAGGAGTTGCGGATGGCTCCGGCGACGATCCGTTCGTGGGTGACCAAGGGCACGCTTCGCGCGACCCGTGCGGGGGAGCGCAAGTGGTTGGTCCGGCGCTCGGAGCTTGATCGTGTGCTGGCGGGCGAGAGCCAGCTGGATGAGACGAATTACGACTCGCCACCCCCGGAAGGTGGGTGGCGGAGTATGGACACGATCGAATCGCCATTGCGCTCGCCGCACTGGAGTGAGGAGGCCCGCCAGGGGGTTCGCCCGCGCTCCTGGCACGGGGTCGCTGAGACTGAGTGGCGGAGCGCGCTTCGGGCGAGCGCGATGGCTCCGCCGGACGATGGGTTCGTTGGTCGGCTGCTGGAGATCGCGATTGCCGCGGCGCGCAAGGCGGCGGCGCTTGCCGGTTTGGACGAGGAGCCCGGTCCGTGGTGGGCGCGCCAGGGCGCGATCCCGAACCTCGCGTTGTCCTATGAGCTGCGGCCGGGGGGTAATCGCCCGGGGCCGTCGGATCTGTGGGTGACCTTTGACGCGACCGTTGGGCAGCTCAACGACGCGATGGAGGCGCACTCCGCGCCGGCTGAGCAGGCTGCCCTCGAGGCTCTGTCATTGGTTCTGCATGAGATCGCGGAGGCGATCGTCGACGAGCTGGAGGAGGATGCGGAGCCAGATGGTGAAGCGGGCGATGAGGCCGGCGGTGGGGCTCGTGGTGCGGACTGAAGTGCAGACTTGGAGTCCGCACTTGGGCCTGCCCCCCCCGGCGTTTGCTGGAAATCGGTCGCCTTGGTGTGCCCGACTACCCGCCCTCCACGTCAGTGACGAGTGGGGCGTGCGGGTAGTCGGGCACAGTCGGCTCTGTCTCGGAAGTCCGGGGCGGGGGCAGGCCGGAGCTGCAGCGGACTGGCCGGCTGCAGCTTTGAGCTGATGAGGTCGCTGACTCTGATTGCGACATCGGTGTCGATGACGCCGCAGGCGCCGGGCGTTGTGGATCTGACTCTGAGCCCGATCGGTCGCTCTGAGAGGGCCGTTCGGCCCGGTTGGTCAGCTACATCACAGCTACAGCAAGAAGTAGATCAAAGAGTACCTACTGTGCTGTTGTAGCTGTGATGTACCTGAGGGCGTCCATCCGCCCGCCCTGTCTGGGGCCAGGGGTCCCGCCGCTGCACGACTATCCACCCCCCACGAAGGTTAGAAAAGGAGTGAGGTTCGGGCAGTCGTGCAGCTCTGGGAACAGGTGTGGCTGGGCGGGCGGACGGACATCGGGTCGGCTCTGGGAACCGATTCGAGTCGAAATCGGAAGAGCATCTTGAGTTGTACCGAGGACTCTGGCGATGCAGCGAGAAGGCCGAGGGTGTCACCGGAGCTTGGTCTTGATGAGCAGGTCGTCAGGCGTCTGGGCCTCGCTTGGTAGGCGCCGGCGATCCTGGCCTTGGAGCGAGGCATTCGATTATCCGGCCGGTCCCGAGCGGCTCCCATAGGTCGGGATGGGGACACTGGGCCTGAGCATGGCGAGTGGCTCGGGCGCTCGGATTCCTTTGGGAGCACGGGCGCGCGGTGTGGTCGGATAGGCGACCGTGCCGCAAAGCGGCAGTCCCGGCGGTGAGGCCGTCTGTCGGGTTTGCTGGTTTCGGTCGGGCGATGTCTTAGGCTCAGGCCACGTCCGTGGCCCCGCTCATGATCGCAGCGGACGGGAGGAGCTCGGCGGCTTCCTGTTGGAGGAGCATGTTGACGAGCGTCTCCACGAGGTGGGGATCCAGTTGGGTGCCGGCAGCGTTGCGCAGCTCAGCCATGGCGACGCCGAGTTCGAGCGCTCGGCGATAGGAGCGGTCGGTGCGCATCGCATTCCAGGTGTCACAGCAGGCGATGATCCGGGCTTCGAGTGGGATCTCCTGGCCGCCGAGGCCGTCCGGGTAGCCGCTGCCGTCCCAGCGTTCGTGGTGGGAGCGGACGATCCGTCCGACCTCGTGCATGAAGCCTCCGACTCGGTCGAGCATTCGCTGGCCTTCGACGGTGTGCGTCTTGATCACGGTCCACTCGTCGGGGCTGAGCTGCCCGGCCTTGTTGATGATGTGCTTGGGGATGGCGATCTTGCCCACGTCGTGAAGAAGTGCCGCGAACTCCAGGTTGCGTCGTTGGTCGGCGTCGAGGTCAAGGTGGTCGGCGACCTCGAGCGCGAGCGCGACCACGCTTTTGCAGTGCTGGCCGGTGTAGCCGTCGTCGGCCTCGATCACGTCGCCGAGAAGCAGGGCAGTTCCGCGGTAGGCGCTGCCCAGCTCCAGCACGCCTTCCAGCCGTCGCCGGCGCTCGCGGGAGAAGATGAGGAACAGCGCCAGCAGCGGGACGATGGCCAACACGTCAGCCGGGTGCTGGTGGGCGACACGTCCGACCAGCCAGCCCACGGGTGACAGGGCCGCGTCGACTGCATATACCCACCAGGAGTCGCGCAGCTGCTCGCGGATGCCGGCTTTGACCGAGATCCCGAAGCGACAGACGGCGACGGTAAGGTCGACGGCGAATTGGCTGCACAAGGCGGCCAGGAGCAGCAGGGCTGTTGCGTGGCGGGGATTGATCCCGGCCGCCAGGAAGACCACGACTGGCCCCAGGGTGAACCAGCAGTTGCCGGGCAGACTCAAGAGCCGCGAGGGCCGGGTGAGGTGTCGGGTGATCCTGATCGTGGCCGACAACGCGATCCCCGCCAGGACGAGCAGCGGGACCAGGACGACTGGTGCGACAAACAGCAACGGCACGAACCCGAGCTGGACGGGCACCGTGAATCCCAGTGGGGTATCGAAGCGCACCGCGGTGGCGAACGCGACCACCAGCACGCACGGGAGCTCCGATGAGATCGAGAAGCGTCCTGGCGGGTACAGAACCCAGAGACCGGCCACGACGACGAAGAAGCCGACGACGAAGAAGACTTCGGTGACCAGCTCACGCCGGTCCATTCGAGCTCGCGCGCGCGAGAGGTTCTCGGCGATGAAGCGCTCGTCTTGAACGGTCGTGGTGGCCATCACACGTCTATCGGCGCTGACCTTTGGGATCTGAATGATCGTCCGCGCGTGAACGCGGCGCGCTACGACACTCGTCCAGATGCTTCGGCCCGCATTCGACCCATCCGGCGAACGCGCCGATCCTTGCGGCAAACAAAAACTCGCTGAAAGCGGCAAACCCGGTGTGAGCCGGGGACGCAAAGCCAGAGGTCTCGCAGGAGACGAGATAGCTCGGCTGCCAGTGCACACCACGGAAGGTGCGTACACATGAACAAGGGCTTCTTCTACAAGACGCGGACGATGGGCCTCATCATCGCACTAACTGCGGGCTTCGCCGTGCCAGCGCAAGCCGCACAGGCCTCCACCCTCAGCGCGCTGGATTCGCTGCTACCGGTCGTAGGAAGCGCCAGCGGATGCACCGCGCCGGCGCTGTCTGAGCCGTTCGCGTCCTGGGGCGACTCAAACGACTACGCGCTGGCGCCCGGACAGACCAACGACCACTTCAACGGCGACGGATGGCTCCTGCTGACCGGCGCCAAGATCGTGACCACCACGACCGCCGACGGTGCGCAGGGTAGCGCCCTCGAGCTGCCGCTGGGCGCGGTCGCGCTGAGCCCACCGATGTGCGTCACCAGCGAGTTCCCCACCGCGCGCGCGATGACCAGCGGGGCCAGCGGCGGCGGCGCCCTCATTTCGGTCCTCTACGCGTACAACGGCCTGTGGGGCAACCCTCTCGCCACCGGCATCCTGCAGAGCTCGGGCTCGGCCTGGAAACCCTCACCGGTGATCAACATCCACCCCGGTCCGGCCACTGGATGGCAGGAGGCTCGCTTCCTGCTTGTCGGCACCAACCTGATCGACCCACTCAAGCTCTACAACCTCTATGTCGACCCGCGGATGAAAGACTAGTCAAAACCCGGCTCCCTTACGAAGTGTCACGATTTTTCGTCAGACGGGTGAGTGGCCAATCGGGGAGTCCGTTTGCGAATTCGATTTGCACGCCAGTGCGCCTTGGTCGAGCCCCGAGGTCGGGGCCACCGCGGAGGGAGGGAGTTCGGGCTTCAAGAGACTGCGGATCAATCTGTCCTCCGCACGAGCTGGTCGATCGCGGCGTCGCGGTGAAGCTGGCCGGCCGGTCGCGCACGTCCGCAGACGATCTCGGGATCCCCAGGGAGACGTCGGTAAGGCGGTCCGGGCGTGGAGGCCGACCAGGGTCTGCGCCCGGACTGCCGACCAGGGAGGAGCGCAAAGAGATTAAGGCGCTGCCCACGGGGTCGTGTTTGCGGTAGCTTGAGCGTATGGCGTCTCTGGTGACGGGGTGCATCGTGGGCCGCACGTGATGGGGGGTTTGGTTCGGCGGAACAATGTCGTGCTGCGGGGGCGAGAGGATCGGCCCCCAATGTTGTTTGCCCATGGCTTTGGCTGTGATCAGAACATGTGGCGCTACGTCTGGCCGGCGTTCGCCGACGAGTATCGGATCGTGTTGTTCGATCACGTGGGGCGGGCGGCTCGGACGCCCGTGCCTACGACCGAGACCGATATTCCTCTTTGCAGGGGTACGCGGACGATGTGCTTGGAATCTGTCGACGAGCTTGGTCTGAGCGAGGTCGTGTTCGTGGGCCATTCGGTGAGCGCGATGATCGGCGTGCTCGCCGCGATCGAGGAGCCGCAGCGGTTCGCTCGGCTCGTACTGATCGGGCCGTCACCGCGCTACGTCAACGACGACGGGTATCTGGGCGGCTTCTCTCGCGAGGACATCGACGGTCTGCTGGCGTCGTTGGAGAGCAATTACCTGGGCTGGTCGAGCGCGATGGCGCCCGTGATCATGGGCAACGCGGACCGTCCTGAGCTTGGAGAGGAGTTGACCAACAGCTTTTGTCGGGCCGATCCGGAGATCGCGGCTCAGTTTGCCCGCGTGACGTTCCTGTCGGACAACCGGGCCGACCTTGCGCGGGTGAGTACCCCGTCGCTTGTGCTGCAGTGCTCCGAAGATGTGATCGCTCCAAGCGCGGTGGGCGAGTACGTTCAGCGCCATCTTCGCGACAGTCGGCTGGTGGAGCTTCAGGCGATCGGCCATTGTCCGAATCTCAGTGCTCCCGAGGAGACGGTCGCGGCGATACGGGAATATCTAGCGGGGTGAACAGTGAGTCCGGGCTTCTGGAGGACACTGCCGAGGAGCTCTTCGAGGACGCTCCGTGTGGCTATGTATCCACGCGTGTGGATGGAACGATCATCCAGGTCAACCGGACGTTCGAATCGTGGACGGGCCACAAACGTGCGGACCTGGTCGGCCGTGTGCGATTTCAGGACCTGCTCTCGCCGGGAGGGCGGATCTACTACGAGACGCACTACGCGCCACTGCTGCAGATGCAGGGGTCCGTGCGGGAGATCGCGGTCGAGATCGGGCGTGCGGATGGGTCGTCGCTTCCCGCCTTGATCAACTCGGTCCTCAGGCGCGACGAGAACGACCGCCCTCGCGTCATCCGCACGACGGTCTTTGACGCCACCGATCGGCGTCGATATGAACAGGAGCTCCTGCGCGAACGCCAGCGGGAGCACGCGACGGCCGAGCAGCTGCAGCGAAGCCTGCTTTCCGGTTCGCTGCCCGAAGCGTCTGGTCTGGCCATCGATGTCGTCTATCGCCCAGCGGTCCGGGGAACCGAGGTGGGTGGCGACTGGTATGACGCATTCTGGCTGGATCAGGGGGTCGCAGTCGGGCTTGTGGTCGGTGATGTCGTTGGCCGTGGGATCACTGCGGCGGCAGCGATGGGGCAGCTGCGCAGCGCCGTTCGCGCCTTCGCCTTGACCGGCCTCGGACCCGCGGGGGTGCTCACGGCGCTTGACGAGTACTCGCGCCGGCATCAAGTCGGTGGCGCCGCGACCGTCGTGTACGCGCAGCTCGACGTTGCGTCGGGGTCGCTGTGCTTCGCCTGCGCCGGGCACCCGCCGCCGATGGTGAAGAATCCGGGCGAGACTCCCAGGTTGGCGTGGAAGGGTCGCTCGGTTCCGATCAACACCTTCCGGGACTGCGGTCCACGCCCGGAATCGCGCCTCTTGCTGAAGCGCGGGGGGACGCTCCTGATGTACACCGACGGACTCATCGAGGACCGAAACCGGACCGACGACGGCCTTACGCGACTGTTGGAGACGGTCACGGGCGGTATTGATCTGCCCTTCGACGGTTTCGCAGGACGCGTTACACAAGCGTTGCGAAACCCCGCCGAAGCCGACGATATCTGTCTGCTCGCAACGCATCTCAGGTGAGCGGCCCGACCGACCCTCCTGCTCTCATTGGCACCGGAGCATGTCGCTCCATGGTGTGGAGAGGCCCTGGTATGCGCGGAATGGCGAAGCTCGCATTCCACGGTTTGCTTGTCTGGCGATCCGCGCGTGCGGGCGTCCCTGTGAGTCGGCGAGGAGCCGCTCTGAATCGCCGCGGGTTCATGAGACCAGTTGATTTCGGCCGAGCGCTGTCGGAATCGTCGCCGACTGAGCTGAGTGATGGGTTGACGCCGGCCTCGATAAGCAGCCGCTGAACGCGAAGCTCATATATGGGCCGGGCATCGTTGTCGAAGACCATCCCGTCCGCGAGCGCGATCCCGTCACCGGCGCGACCCTGCCGCCGTCGCCAGTGTGTCGAGTATTGTCGCGGTCCTCATCGAGGTGTGGTCTCCAGCCCGCGATCGCCGCGAGATGGCGTCGATCACGAAAGTGCGGGCAAGCAACGCCTCAACCCGGGCGTCGCGTCGGTGGTTCATCTAGTGACCTGCTCGGCTCCGGTTCGTGACCAGATTCCGCCTGGCGTGCTGGCTCTCGCTGTACGGCCGCGAGGAACACCCGGGCGGTTGCGTTGTCTGCAAGGTCCGGATCCCGACGACGATGGGCAGATGTCTCGCACCGCCGGCCCAAACTCGGCGCCGACAGCGTCAGGCTCCTGGCGTCCATTCCGCCTCGTTACGCGTCCCATCTGCTCGGTCGTGACGTTTCCGCCCGACTGACTGCTAGCGCCGACCGGATTTCCCGCCCACGATCGAGCGTCAAGACGCAGAAGCCCTGCCGGAGCGGGGCTTTCGTGAAAGCGGCTGAAGGGACTCGAACCCTCGACGTTCTGCATGGCAGCGCCTCAGGTGAACGCCGGCCTTTTCAAAGACTGAGAGTCGCCCGTTGGACATGTCGTTGGACAGGATTGCCAGCCGGCGAGCGGTCTCTGGCGGTTCGTAGCGGTCGCGTGGCCCCTGCGCGAATCCCGTAGATTACCTGCAAATGGTGAAGCTTCCCGCAGATCCTGCAGTGCCGGAGGAGGGACTCGAACCCCCGACACGCGGATTATGATTCCGCTGCTCTAACCGACTGAGCTACTCCGGCGGGGACGCGCAGTCTAGTGGCCGCTCACGCGGATACGCATGCATTCGAGGCACGTCTGGCGGCGTCAGGCCGCGTCCTCGGACACTCGATGTGCCAGAGGCACACCTTCGCTCCTGCGTCCTTGCCTGACCCCACCCGCCGGACCTCTCGGTGCGCACCTACCCACGTGCGCGACCACTACCCCGAGAGCCAGCAGCTCCAGCGCTCGAGCGTGCGGAACCCGAGACGCTCGTAGAGGGCGTGTCCGGCGGGACTCGACTGCAACCACGCGAACCGTGCGCCGGCCTCGAATCCGGTGGCCACGGCGTGGGCGGTGATCGCCGCTCCGTAGCCGCGGCCGCGGTGCTCCGCGGCGGTGGCGACGTTGAACACGGCGGTGGCGCCGCCCGAGGTCATCGAGAGGCTGGTGGTCACCGGAACGCCGTCGACCTCGCCGAGATGCAGCTGCGTCCCGGGCAGCAGCAGCGCCGCCTCGCTCACGGTGTCGAACACATCCGCCGGCACGCCGAACGCCCGCTCGGCGACGCGACCGTGCAGTGTCAGCTCGGAGGCGTCCAGGCGCCGGATGTGCAGCCCCGGGACGTCCGGGACGGCGACGGGCCGCATGGTGGCCATCAGTGGGATCAACCCCTCGGCCGCCACCAGCGCCCAGGCGTGCGCGATGCGCGTCGCGCTCTCGCGCCCCGCGGGCCGGGCGAGCAGCGCAAACGGGACGCCCGCGGCGCGCACCTGGTCGAGCGAGCGTTCGATGACCGCCGGGACCGCGGTCTCGTCGAACGCGCAGACACCGTTCATCGTCGGCACGGGGAGTCCGGTGACGAACGCCCGGGCCTGCGGCGGGCCTGACGCCCAGCCCCCGGGCAGCGCCGCGGCGATCGCCTCGCCGTTGGCGCCCAATGCGCGAGCCACCGTCTCGGCGTCCGGCACCGGCGCGGTCATCCCGGAATCTTCGCACCCCGCAGCGCCGTATGATCGGCCCCGGATGCCCGACCTCGGACCCGCCGTCGAGACGATCCTGACCCGCAGCCTGGCCGTCGCGCCAGGCGATGAGGTGCTCGTCATCGTCGACCCCGAGTCGCTCCCGATCGGGCAGGCGCTGCGTGACGGAGCCCGCGTGATCGGCGCCGAGGTATCGCTCGTGGCGATGGACCAGAGGACTTCGCATGGCGCCGAACCTCCACGGCCGATCGCCGCGGCGATGTCTGCGTGCGATGTGTTCATCGCGCCCACGACGAAATCGCTCAGCCACACGCAGGCCCGATCGCGGGCCACGGCCTCGGGCGCGCGCGGCGCCACGATGCCCGGGGTGACCGCGGAGATGCTCGAACGAGTGATGGCCGGCGACTACGAGCGCATGGTGGAGCGGTCACGGACCGTCGGCGCGCTGCTCGACTCCGCCGCGCAGGCGCGGGTCACCTGTCCGCGCGGGACCGATGTGACCCTTGAGCTGACCGGTCGCGCGGGGCGCGCCGACGATGGCGTTCTGAGTGAGCCCGGCGCATTCGGGAACCTGCCGGCGGGCGAGGGATTCATCGCGCCGTTGAGCGGGACGGGGACGATCGTCGCCTCGAGCCTCGCGGGGTTCGGCGTGTCCGAGGACCCGGCGCATCTCACGATGGAGGATGGCCAGCTGGTCGCGGCCGAGCGTGGCGGCGGCCCGGAGCTCCTCGCCGAGCTCCGTGCCCATGGCGATCTCGGGACGAACCTGGCGGAGCTGGGCATCGGCACGAACGAGACGGCCAAGCTCACCGGCAACGTGCTGGAGGACGAGAAGATCCTCGGCTCGGTGCACATCGCGTTCGGCGCCAGCGCCGGGATCGGCGGCACGGTGTCGGTTCCGATCCATCTCGATGTCGTCGTGATCGAAGCGTCGCTCGAGATCGACGGGCGCCCGGTGCTCGACGCCGGCCGCTACCTGCTCTGAGCCCTCCCCGGCAGCGCCCCCGCCGCCGATGAGGACGCTGCTCGCCTACCCGAACGTCTCCGAGGGGCGCGATGCAGACGTCGTGGCCGCCATCGCCGGCGCGTTCGGCCCGGGTCTGCTCGACGTGCACACTGATCCCGACCACCACCGCAGCGCGTACACGCTCGCCGGTGCGCCGGGTGAGCTTGCCGAGGCGGTGATGGGCGGCGCCGCGCGCGCGGTCGAGCTGGTCGCGCTCGACGGCCACGACGGGGTCCATCCGCGGGTCGGGGCGCTCGACGTCGCGCCGATCGTCCACCTCACCGCTCAGGACCGCGGAGCTGCCTGCGCGGAGGCGCTGGTGCTCGCCGACCGGCTCGGCGAGGAGCTCGCGCTCCCGGTCTTCCTGTACGGCGCGCTCGGCGGCGGTCGGACCCGCGCCGAGCTGCGACGTGGGGGACTGCGAACGCTGGCGGAACGGATGCGTGCCGGCGAACTGGCGCCCGACTTCGGGCCTCCCGTGCCTCACCCCACCGCGGGCGCGGTGCTCGTCGCCGCCCGGCCGCCGCTTGTCGCGTTCAACCTCGTGCTCGAGCCGACCGCCGGCCTCGAGCGGGCCCGGGCGATCGCTGGGCGCATCCGCGAGGGCGGTCCCGATGGGCTCGCCGGCGTCCGCGCGATCGGGGTCGCGCTCGCGCGCCGCGGACTCGCTCAGGTCTCCACCAACATCGAGGACCCGGCGCGCACGACGCCCGCGCAGGTGCTCGCCGCCGTCAGGCGCCACGCACCGGTGGCGGAGGCCGAATTGGTCGGCCTCGCACCGGCGGACGCCCTCGCCGATTGGCCCCCCGAGTTCGAGCTGCAGGGACAGGCCACAATCGAGAACATGCTCGCCGGGCGCCGGACCGCTTAAACTGGACGCTCCGATGGCTCAGACCAAGCGCAAGCGACAGACCAAGCACCGCGGCAATGCCGCCGGGTCGGTCACCAATCGCGGTCGCACGAGCCGTCCGCCGACCGAGAAGGAACGCAAGGCGCGGACGCGGGAGGAGGCCCGTCAGGAGCGGCTGAATCGCAGGCCGACCTGGAAGTCGATGGCGCAGCGTGCCGCGCTCGCCTCGGTGCTGATGTTCATTCTGCTGCTCGTGCTCGGCAAGGGCCACAACATCCTCTACGCGGTCGCGTTCGGTCTGCTCGCGTTCGTGCTCTACGTGCCGGCCGGCTTCTACCTCGAGATGTTCGTCTGGCGCCGTCGGATGAGAAAGCAGGGGAAGCCGATCACATGACCGTCGACGCGCGCATGTTCACGGTCGGACCCGTGCAGGAGAACGCATACATCGTGCGCCTGCCGAGCGCCCGTTCCGCGGTGATGGTCGATCCCGGCGATGAGGGGCCGCGGTTGCTCGAGGCGCTGCGCGCGCTCGAGATCTCCGAGCTCGAAGCGATCCTGCTCACCCACACACACTTCGATCACATCGGCGCGGTCGCCGAGGTCGCACGGGCGACCGGCGCGCCCGTCTACGTCCCGGAGCGCGAGGTCGAGATGCTGCGCGACCCGAACGCGTACATGCGACTGCCCGGTTTCGGCCCGTTCGAGGGCTACGAGGCCGACCACACCGTCGAAGGCGGAGAGACGCTCGACCTTGCCGGGATGACGTTCGACGTCCAGTTCGTCCCGGGCCACTCGATCGGCCATGTGAGCTACGGGCTGCGCGACCATGGCGCGCTGTTCAGCGGCGACGTCCTGTTCGAGGGCTCGGTCGGGCGCGTTGACCTGCCCGGAGGCGACTGGCCGACGCTCGAGGCGTCGATCGGCCGCCTGCTCGACGCCTATCCGGACGAGACGGTCGTCCATCCGGGCCACATGGGCCTGACCACGCTCGGCACCGAGCGCGCGACCAATCCGTTTCTGCGCGAGCTCGCGCACCACGGCTGAGCCGAGCCATCACACGATGAGCTCGCTCCAAGCCCCTCGGGGAACGTTCGATGTGCTGCCCGCCGACGCGGAACAGCGCACCGTGCTCGAAGAGCACGTCGCCCGGATCCTCGGCGGCGCCGGTTACGGCCGGATCGAGACGCCTGTGTTCGAGGCGACCGAGCTGTTCAGCCGCGGGGTCGGCCAGGCGACGGACATCGTCCAGAAGGAGATGTACACCTTCGACGACGGGGGTGGGCGCTCGCTGACGCTCCGTCCCGAGGGGACCGCCCCGGTCTGCCGCGCCTACCTCGAGCACGGGATGCACAAGCTCCCACAGCCGGTCAAGCTCTGGTACCTCGAGTCGTTCTTCCGCGCCGAGGCGCCCCAGCGTGGGCGCTACCGCCAGTTTTGGCAGATCGGCGCGGAGGTGATCGGCGCCGCAGGTCCTGAGACCGACGCCGAGCTGATCATCCTGCTGGCCGACATCTACGACGCGATCGGCGCCCGGGACACGCGGCTGCGCTTGTCGAGCCTCGGCACCCCGGAGACCCGCGTCGAGTACCGCGAGGAGCTCACCGCCTTCCTGCGTGCGCACGAGGACGGGCTCTCGCCCGAGGTCGTCTCCCGTATCGATCTCAACCCGATGCGCGCCTTCGACGCCTCCGACGAACGCACGCGGAGGACGATGGCCGACGCGCCGCTGCTGCTCGACCGGCTCGAGCCCGCGGACGCCGAGCACTTCGCCCGCGTGCGCGAGCTGCTCGATGACGCCGACGTCGCCTACGAGCTGGACGCGACGCTCGTGCGCGGGCTGGACTACTACGCCAGGACCGTGTTCGAGTTCACCTCCGACGCGCTCGGCGCCCAGTCCGGAATCGGCGGTGGAGGCCGCTACGACGGCCTGATGGAACAGATCGGCGGCCCTGCGACGCCGGCCTGCGGCTGGGCCTCGGGCGTCGAGCGGATCCTCATGGCGGCCGGCGACGTGCCGACCGCCCCTCGGCCGACCGACCTGTTCGTCGCGCTCGCCGGACGGGAGGACGCCGCCGCGCGCGCGGGATTCGAGCTCGCCAACGAGGCTCGTCACGCAGGGCTTGCGGCGCGCATGGAGCTCGCCGGGCGCTCGTTGAAGGGGCAGCTCAAATATGCCGATCGAATCGGCGCGCGCTACGTTGCGATCATCTCCGATGACCCACGGGCGAGCCTGAAGAACATGGAGTCCGGCGAGCAGATCGAGCTCGAGCGCAACGCGGTGATCGCCGCGGTCCTGCGCGGAGAGCGGCTGTGAGCAGCGTGATGCGCGCGCCACGTCCCAACCGCTACCGCGACGCCTGGGCAGGCGAGCTCGACGCCGACCGCGCCGGTCAGGAGGCGCGCGTGTCGGGCTGGGTGCACCGCCGTCGTGACCACGGCGGGCTCATCTTCATCGACGTGCGGGACCGCACCGGGATCCTGCAGCTCGTCTTCCATCCTGAGAGCGCGCACCAGGTGCACGCGGAAGCGCACAAGCTGCGCTCCGAGGACGTGATCACCGTCACCGGCGAGGTCCGGCGCCGGGCGCCTGAGAACGTCAACCCGAACCTCGCGACCGGCGAGATCGAGCTCGCGGTGGCGGCGCTCGAGATCCTCGCCGACGCCGAGACGCCGCCGTTCCCGGTCGACGAGGACGGGGCCGGCGGGGAGGTCAACGAGGAGCTGCGCCTGCGCCACCGCCCACTGGACCTGCGCCGCGCCTCGATGCAGGAGGCGCTCGTGCTGCGCCACTGGATCGTGCGCTCGATGCGCGGCGTGCTCGAGGATCGCAACTTCCTGGAGGTCGAGACCCCGTACCTCACGCGCTCGACGCCCGAGGGCGCTCGGGACTTCCTCGTGCCCGCCCGGACCGCCCCGGGATCGTTCTACGCGCTGCCGCAGTCCCCGCAGCTGTTCAAGCAGCTGCTGATGATCGGCGGCCTCGAGCGCTACTACCAGATCGCGCGCTGCTTTCGCGACGAGGACTCCCGCGCCGACCGGCTGCCGGAGTTCACCCAGCTCGACATCGAGATGGGGTTCGTCGAGGAGGACGACGTCATCGAGCTGATGGAGGCGGTGATGACCGCCGTGTTCGCCACCGTCGACTTCCCGGTGCCCGCCGCCCCGTGGCCCCAGATGACCCACGCGGAGGCGATGAGCCGGTTCGGCTCCGACCGCCCCGACACACGCTTCGGTCTGGAGCTGCACGACCTCGGCGGCGCGCTGGCGCACACCGAGTTCAAGGTGTTCGCCGGCACGATCGCGTCCGGTGGGGTGGTACGCGGCATCAACGCAGGGACCCGTGAGCTGGCCCGCTCAGAGCTCGACGTGCTCACCGACTACGTCAAGCGCTACGGGGCCAAGGGACTGGTGTGGGCGTTCGTGGAGGGAGCGGACAGCTGGCGCTCGCCGGTGGCGAAGTTCCTCTCCGCCGCCGAGATCGCGGCGATCAACGAGCGGCTCGCGGCCTCCGTGGGCGACGTCCTGTTCATCGTCGCCGACACCGCCGAGGTGGCGGCCGCCTCGCTCGGTGCGCTGCGCCTGGAGCTCTCCCGCCGCTTCTCGCTGGTCCCCGAGGGAGTTCACGACGTGCGCTGGATCGTTCGCTTTCCAATGTTCCACTACTCGCCCGACGAGGGTCGCTGGGACGCCGAGCACCATCCGTTCACGGCTCCCGCGACGGCTGCCGGGGAGCCCGCGGGCGTCGCCGACCTGGACGACGCCGCGACGCTGCTCTCGCGCTCCTACGACCTCGTGCTCGACGGCAACGAGATCGGCGGTGGATCGATCCGCAACCATCGCCTTGACGTTCAGCGGCGCGTGTTCGAGCTGATCGGGATCAGCGACGAGGAGGCCGAGGCCCGCTTCGGATTCCTGCTCGACGCGCTGCGCTACGGCGCCCCGCCGCACGGGGGGATCGCGATGGGGATCGACCGGATCGTGGCGCTGCTCGCCGATCGCGACAACATCCGCGAGGTGATCGCCTTCCCGAAGGCGACGAGCGGCGGAGACCCGCTCACCGGTGCGCCCGCCCCGGTCGACGCGACGCAGCTGCGCGAGCTCGGCATCAAGCTGGCCTGATCGGCCGCGGGCGGGGAGCTTTCTTCGGCCTCAGGTCGAATAAGGTTCCCCACCGAGCACGGCCGCATAACCTTCCAGGGACCATGGACGGACTCGCGTTCGAGCATCACCTCGTCTCCCCGCAGGGCGCCGGTCATATCCCGGACGGCGCCGTGTCCGCCACCGCGGGCGGTTACGCCTGCTGCGACGAGATCACGTTCTCGGTGGCGGTCGACGGCGAGCGCGTCAGGGATGCCGGCTTCCAGGCGCACGGCTGCGGTTCGGCGCACGCCGCCGGCAGCGCCGCGGTCGAGCTCGTGCGCGGCGCGCTGGTGCTCGATGCCGCGCGCGTCGGCCCGGCCCAGATCGCCGGCGAGCTCGGCGGACTCTCGCCCGGCAAGCTGCACGCCGCGGAGCTTGCCGCCGACGCGCTCGCACGAGCGCTGGGTGGAGCGGTCCGGGCGCACGCCCGGCTGCCGCACTCCGACCCCGCCCACCCGGCGACTCTGGTGGCGATGAGTGGAGGCGTCGACTCGGCGGTCGCCGCCCACCTGTGCGCGCAGGGTCCGGGAGAGGCAGGGAAGGTTTGTCGTCCTGAGGCCGACAAAGGTTCCCCGCACCCGGGCACCGACGGCGCCCTCGGCCCCGACGGCGCCCTCGGCCCCCCCGACGGCGCCCTCGGCCCCGACGGCGTCGTCGCCGTGACCCTCGAGCTGTGGGCGGACCACGAGAACGACGCAGCGGGCAGTTGCTGCTCGGCCACCGCGGTCGCCCAGGCACGCTCGCTCGCGCACTCGATGGGCCTGCCGCACATCACCCTCGACCTGCGCGACGAGTTCCGCGCCGGGGTCGTCGAGCCGTTCATCGCCGGCTATGCGGCTGGGGAGACCCCCAACCCGTGCGTCGGCTGCAACGGTCACGTGCGGCTCGACGCGATGCTCGCCCTCGCGGATCGGCTCGGCTGCGCGTGGCTGGCCACCGGGCACTACGCGCGGGTGGCGGAGTCAGATCACCCGCAGGGCCCGTTGCTGCGCGCCGCCGCAGATCCCGCCAAGGACCAGACGTACATGCTCGCGGCGCTCGACCCGGCCTCGCTCGCGCGGATGCGGTTCCCGCTCGGAGACCTCACCAAGGTCCGCGTGCGTGAGATCGCCGCCGCCGCCGGGCTGCCGGTCGCCTCCAAGGCCGACTCCCAGGACCTCTGCTTCCTGGCGGGCACCGACCGCCCGCGGTTCCTGGAGCGCCATGGTGGCATCGGCGACGCGCCGGGCGAGATCGTCGATCGATCGGGGCAGGTGCTCGGCGCCCACCGCGGCCAGCACCGTTTCACCGTCGGTCAGCGACGCGGGCTGGGGGAGGTCTCCTCCCGCGCGGCCGAGCCGCTGTTCGTGCTGAGCAAGGACGCCGCCACCCGCCGCGTCACCGTCGGGCCGCGCGGCGCCCTGGCAGCCGACCATGTGCGGGTTCGCGGCGCGCGGCTCCGGCGCGAGGGGACGCGCGTCGACCGTGTGAAGCTCCGCTACCGCTCAAAGCCGCTGCCCGCGCGCGTACTCGGCGACGCCGCCGCCGGGTCGCACCGAGGGCTCGAGGTGTCGCTCGGCGAGCCGGTCGACGGCGCCGCCCCCGGTCAGCTGGCGTGCCTGATGGACGGCGAGCTGGTCGTCGGCTGGGGCACGATCGCCCGCTGAGCGACGACCCTTAGACTGCGGTGTCGATGGCGATGAGCACCGACGAGATCCGCGAGACGTACCTGTCCTTCTTCGAGTCCGAGGGCCACCTGCGGGTGCCCTCAGCCTCGCTGGTGCCCGCCGCATACGACCCGTCGGTGCTGTTCACGGTCGCCGGCATGGTGCCGTTCAAGGAGTACTTTCTCGGCCACGAGACGCCTCCGCGCTCACGGCTGACGGACTGCCAGAAGGTGTTCCGCACGGTCGACATCGAGGTCGTCGGCACCACCGCCCGGCACCTCACCTTCTTCGAGATGATGGGCAACTTCTCGTTCGGGGACTACTTCAAGCGCGAGGCCCAGTCCTTCGCCTGGCGGCTGTCGACCGAGGCCTTCGGTCTCTCGCCCGACGACCTGTGGGTGACGGTGTTCGCCGGCGACGAGGAGCTCGGGATCGGCCCTGACGAGGAGTCGATCGGCTACTGGCTGGAGATCGGCGTCCCGCGCGAGCGGATCGTCGAGTGCCCGCGTGAGGAGAACTGGTGGCAGATGGGGCCGACCGGCCCCTGCGGCCCGGACTCGGAGCTCTACCTCGATCGCGGGGTCCGGTACGGCAGCGCCGACGATCTCCCGGGCGGGGAGAACGATCGCTTCCTCGAGTTCTGGAACCTCGTGTTCATGCAGTTCGACCAGAACCCCGAGGGTGTGCTCACCCCGCTGCCGGCCAAGAACATCGACACCGGCCTCGGTCTGAATCGCATGGCCTGCATCAAGCAGGGCGTGGAGACGGTGTTCGAGACCGACCAGTTCACCCCGCTGATCGCGCTCGGCGAGGAGCTGTCGGGCCGTCGCTACGGCAGCGACCCGCACACCGACAAGGCGCTGCGGGTGCTCGCCGACCACAGCCGTGCGATCTCCTTCCTGCTCGCCGACGGGGTCGTGCCCTCCAACGAGGACCGCGGCTACGTGCTGCGGCGGATCATGCGACGCGCGATCCAGCACGGCCGCTCGCTCGAGCTCGGACCCGGAACGCTCGAGCGCTACGCCGCCGTCGTCGCCGAGACGATGGCGTCGGGCTATCCGGAGCTGCACGCCGGGCGGGACACGATCAGCCGCTGGATCGCGTCGGAGGAGGAGTCGTTCGGCCACACGCTCGAGCTGGGGCTGAAGCGGCTGGATGAGCTGATCGCCCGCGCCCGGGACCGGGGCGATGAGGGGATCGCCGCGGCCGACGCGTTCCAGCTGCACGACACCTACGGCTTCCCGATCGACATGACGCTCGAGATCGTCGCCGAGCACGACCTCGGCGTCGACGAGGCCGGCTTCGAGTCGCTCATGGAGGAGCAGCGGGCCCGCGGCCGCGCCGGTGGCCGCGCGGGCGGCGACGGGCGCCGCGAGCGTGCGGTCGCGCTGGCGGGCTCCGCCGGGTTCGTGACCGAGTTCGTCGGCTACGAGACCGTCGACGCCCACACGACGATCGGAGCGGTCGAGCCTGCCGAGGACGGCCGGCTGCTCGTCAAGCTCCGGGAGTCGCCGTTCTACGCCACGGGCGGCGGTCAGGTGGCCGACGGAGGTGTGCTCGAGTGCGAGGGCGGCGGCTGCCGCGCGCGGGTCAGCGACGTGTTCCGGCTCGGCTCAGACCAGGTCCTGGAACTTGCGCCCGAGCACGGCGCGTTCGAGTCCGGCAAGCCCGTCCACGCACACGTCGATCGTCGCGCGCGGCACGCGACCGCCTGCAACCACACCGCCACCCACCTGCTGCACGCGGCGCTGCGCCGGCGCCTGGGCGACCACGTCCACCAGGCGGGGTCATACGTCGGCCCGGACAAGCTGCGCTTCGACTTCACCCACTCGAGCGGACTCAGCACCGAGGACCTCGCGGTGATCACGGACGCGGTCAACGAGTGGATCCTGCAGGCCCATCCGGTCCGCGCGCTCACCACCACGCTCGACGAGGCGAAGGCGCTCGGCGCGATGGCGCTGTTCAACGAGAAGTACGGGGAGATCGTGCGGATGGTCGAGGTGGGGGACGGGTCCTTCTCGCGCGAGCTGTGCGGCGGCACGCACGTGCGCAACACCGCCGAGATCGGCCTGCTGCGGATCACCACCGAGACATCGAGCGCGGCCAACGTCCGCCGCATCGAGGCGATCACCGGACCGGAGGCGGTCGCGTTCATGCGTGCTCGCGACCAGGAGCTGGAGTCCGCGGCGCGCACGCTCCGGGTGCCCGCCGAGCGCGTCGCCGAGACGACCGTCGAGCTGCGCGAGCGCGTCCGTGAGCTCGAGCGCCAGCTCAAGCGGGGCTCCGGCAACGGGGGCGGGACGGTCGACCTCGACGCAATCGCCGCCGGCGCGGTCGAGATCGACGGCGTGCCCGTGCTCACGGCGGCGGCCGAGGTCCCGGACGGCGACGCGCTGCTCGCGCTCTCCGATCGGCTGAAGGGGCGGCTCGGGGACGCCGCGATCGTGCTCGGCCGCGCCGGCGACGGCAAGGTCGATCTCGTCGTGTCCGTCGCGCCCGCGCTCGTGGCCCGCGGCGTGAAGGCCGGTCAGGTGATCAAACTCGCCGCAGCCGAGGTCGGCGGCGGGGGCGGGGGCCGGGACACGATGGCGCGCGCCGGTGGGCGAGATCCCGACAGGCTTCCCGAGGCGCTGAGCGCCGCTCGCGCGGCGATCGAGGCGGTACTGACCGACTGACCCCGTAGTGTCGTGCCCGTGCCCACTCGCGTGAGGGACCGGTAGTGCGCGTGCTCGCGCTTGACTACGGCAGCGCTCGTTGCGGCACCGCGGTGTCGGATCCGACCGGGGTGCTCGCGACGCCGCTCGAGCCGGTGCTCGCCCCGGGCACGCGCCGCGGACGCGCGCAGCTGCGGGCGCTGGTCGCCGAGACGGGCGCCGAGCGCGTGCTCGTCGGCCTCCCGCTGTCCCTGAGTGGCGAGGACTCGGCGCAGACCGCCGAGGCGCGCGCATTCGCCGAGGGCCTGGCGCGGGCCGTGTCCGTGCCGGTCGAGCTGTTCGATGAGCGCTTCACCACTCGGATGGCCGAGCGGACCGGTGGACGGGCGAGCGAGGACTCGCGGGCGGCCGCGCACCTGCTCGAGGGCTGGCTCGCTGCCCAGCCCGCGCAGGTCGGGGAGGGCCCCGGCGGTGGCTGAGGGACGGGGCCGGACCAGTGCCGAACGGGAGGCGGCCAGGCGCGAGCGCGCCAACCGGCGGGCACGCCAGGAGGGACGGGTCGAGCCGTACCCCGACCCTCAGGTCGGGCTCGGGGATGATCCTGGTGCGCCGGCCGTCGACGAGCACCAGGTGGAGCAGGCCTCCCCCCGGGGCGGTCAGGAACCCGCTCCGCCCGTGCGCGCAGCCGAGCCCGAGCCGCCCCAGCCCCAGCCCGAGCCGCTCGAGCCCCAGCCCGAGCCGCCCGAGCCCCAGCCCGAGCCCGAGCAGGAGCCGCCCACACAGCAGCCCGACCCCGCGCCCGAGCCCGACGACGAGCGCCAGCCCGAGCCCGAGCCGGTCGCGGCCGACCCCGACCCTCTGATGGAGCCGCGCGCCGACGCCCCGCGCCCGATCAAGTCGTTTCCTTCGCCGCCCGACCCTGACTTCTACGTTCCGGATGACCAGCTCGAGATGCCGTCCGGGACCCGCCGCGTCTCCCGCGGTTCGCGCGTCGCCTCCGGCGGCCGCGGGCGCGCCACGCGCCCGCCGCGGCGCTCGCGGTCCCACCGCCCGCACCGTCCGCGGCGGCGCTGGATCGGGCGGATCGCGGCGCTGATCGCGCTCGTGATCGCCGCAGCGGTCGTGTGGTTCGCCATCGAGCTCTTCCAGCCGTTCGGCGTCTCGCCTCACGGACACGTCACCGTTCGGATCCCCGAGCAGACGAGCTCGTCCACCGTGGCGCGGATGCTCGCCGCCGACGGTGTCGTCGCGTCGCGCTTCTTCTTCGAGCTGCGCGCGACGCTCGACGGCAGTCGCCGCGACATCCGCGCCGGCACCTACCACCTCCAGCGCGGAATGAGCTACGAGGCCGTGCTCGACAAGCTCACCGCGATCCCCAAGCGGGCGAGGACCTCGCAGCTGACGATCGCCGAGGGCCACACGCGCCAGTACGTCGCCGCCCTGCTGCACAAGCAGCGCATCCCCGGCAGTTACCTGGCCGCCACCCGTCACTCCAAGCTGCTTGATCCGACCCACTACGGCGCGCCCAGGTCGACTGACACCCTCGAGGGCTTCCTGTTCCCCGACACGTTCCAGCTGCGCGACCCGATCAGGGTGACCGCGCTCGTCGCCGACCAGCTCAAGGATTTCAAGCGGCGCTTTGCGGAGCTCGACCTGGCGGGCGCGCGCCGCCGCCATCAGAGCGCCTTCGACGTGATCACGATCGCGTCGCTGATCGAGGCGGAGTCCGCCTCGCCCCACGACGATCGGCTCGTTTCCTCGGTGATCGAGAACCGGCTGCGCGATCACATGATGCTGCAGCTCGACTCGACCGCCCGGTACGCCACCGGCAACTTCACCAAGGCCCTCACCACCAGTCAGCTCGAGTCCAAGAGCCCGTACAACACCCACACGCATTACGGCCTGCCGCCAGGGCCGATCGACAGCCCCGGGCTCACCGCGCTGCGCGCCGCCGCCGCACCGGCCAGCAGCAGCTACCTGTACTTCTTCTCCAAGCCGTGCACGCACCAGACGGTGTTCGCCTCAAGCTACGCCCAGTTCGAGCTGCTGCTCATTCGTGATCGCCGGCTGCACTGCCCCAAATAGGGGGCCCGGGCGACGATGACGGCCCGCGCACCACGGCGGCGGCTCGGCGTCGTCGGCTGGCCGGTCGCCCACAGCCGCTCGCCGGCGATGCACAACGCGGCGCTCGCCCACGTCGGCCTCGCCGGCTGGCGCTACCAGCTGCTGCCGATCCCGCCCGCGCTCATCGAACAGGTGCTGCGCGCGCTGCCCGGCGCCGGCTTTGCCGGGGTCAATGTGACGATCCCACACAAGGAGGCCGCGCTGGCCGTCGCGAGCGAGGCGACCGAGCGGGCCCGGGCGATCGGCGCCTCCAACACGCTCGTCTATGGCGACGACGGGACGATCTGCGCCGACAACACCGACGGACCTGCGCTCATCGAGACCCTCGCCGCCCTGCCCTCGCCGGTCACGGCACCCCGCAGCGCGCTCGTGCTCGGCGCGGGCGGCAGCGCCCGCGCCGCGCTGTGGGCGCTGCGTGAGGCGGGCGTCGCCGAGCTGGCGATCTGGAACCGCACCGCGGAGCGCGCCGCGACGCTCGCCGCGGAGTTCGACGCCCGCCCGGTCACCGGCGCGCAGGCCACACAGCCCGTGGAGCTGCTGGTCAACTGCACCGCGGTCGAGCTGCACGGCGGCGACCCATTCGCCGAGCTGCCGGTCACGCCCGCCCAGCTCGCCGGTTGTGGCGCGCTGGCCGACTACGCCTACGCCGGCCGCGAGACCGGGCTGGTGGCCGCGGCGCGCCGGGCCGGGGTCCCGGCGGTCGATGGCCTGGAGCTGCTCGTCGTCCAGGGCGCGCTCGCGTTCGAGCGGTTCACGGGGCGACCGGCACCGCGCGCGGTGATGCGCGGAGCGCTGCGCACCTCGCCGGTGCGGGTATCGTGGCGGCGGTGACTCCGAGCGAGAACAAGGACGCCGAGGCGACCGAGCCCGGCGAGTGCCTCGCCTGCCGCGGGACCGGCAGGCTCATCTCCGGCCTCGGCGGCACGCCGCATGAGGTCGCGTGTCCATGGTGCGAGGGCACCGGCACACGTGTGCCCGGTATCGACGCCCAGGCCCACCCCGCCGAGACCCGAACCCCCTAAAGTCCGAGCCAGCATGGAGCTCGAGCTCATCACCGCCGGCGAGTCGCACGGTCCGGGCCTCACCTGCGTCGTCCAGGGGCTGCCCGCCGGGCTCGTGCTCGACCGGGCGACGATCGACCGTGACATGGCTCGCCGCCAGCTCGGCCACGGCCGCGGCGGGCGGATGAAGATCGAGTCCGATCACGTGGTCGTGACCGGCGGAGTCCGTCACGGCCGCACACTCGGCGGGCCGGTCGCGCTGGAGGTCCCCAACCGCGACTACGCCAACTGGGAGGAGCGGATGAACCCGTGGCCGGTGGACAACCCGCCGGACGAGGTCCATCTGCCCCGGCCGGGCCATGCCGACCTCGTCGGCACCCAGAAATTCGGGCTCGGTGACGTCCGCGACATCCTCGAGCGCGCAAGCGCCCGGGAAACCGCCGCCCGGGTCGCGGGCGGTGCGCTGGCCCGCGCCTTCCTCGCCGCGCTCGGCGTCAGCGTCCACTCCCACGTGCTGCAGATCACGGGAGTCAGTGCGCCCCGTCGCGACGATCTCACCGCCGAGGACTTCGCCGGCGTGGACGAATCGCCGGTGCGCTGCCTGGACCCCGAGGCCAGCCGGGAGATGGTTGAGGAGATCAACCGGCTGCGCAAGGCGAACGAGTCCCTCGGCGGGGTGTTCGAGGTCCGCGCGTTCGGCCTGGTGCCGGGGCTCGGCTCGCACGTCTCCTGGCGCGAGCGGCTCGACGGCTGCCTGGGCCAGGCGATCATGTCGATCCAGGCGGTGAAGGGCGCCGCCGTCGGGGACGCGATCGAGGTGGCGGGCCTGCCGGGCTCGCAGGCTCATGACGAGATCTTCTGGGACGAGCCGCGCGGCTTCCACCGGCTGACGAACCGCGCGGGCGGGCTGGAGGGCGGCATGACGACCGGCGACCCGCTCGTGGTGCGCGGGTTCATGAAGCCGATCCCGACGCTCACCAAGCCGTTGCGCTCAGTCGACATCGCCACCCACGAGCCTGCCCAGGCACTCCGCGAGCGCACCGACTCCTGCACGGTGCCCGCCGCCGGAGTGGTCGCGGAGGCGATGGTGTGCTTCGTGCTCGCCGACGCCTATCGCCGCAAGTTCGGCGGTGACCACATCGACGACGTGCGCGCCGCCGTCGACGCCTACCGCGAGCGGATCGGCCGGAGCGCGGACGTCTCCGCCGCCGCGACGCGGTGACCATGGCTCGCCACGTCGTCCTCGTCGGCTTCATGGGCGCCGGCAAGACGACCGCGGCGCACTCGCTCGCGCAGACCTCGGGCCTGCCGGTCGTCGATGTCGACGAGGAGGTCGTCCGCCGGGACGGCCGGCCGATCGAGACGATCTTCTCCGCCGAGGGCGAAGGGGCGTTCCGGGAGCTCGAGGAGCGCACCGGACTCGAGGTGCTCGGCTCCCGGGAGCCGCGGATCGTCGCGCTCGGCGGCGGAGCACTCGGCTCGGCGGCGCTGCGCGCGGCGCTCACCTCCCACCAGGTCGTCTGGATCGACATCGACACCGAGACCGCCTGGGCCCGCGCCGCGGGTCGCGGGCGGCCGCTGGCGCGCGACCGCGACGCCTTCAGGGAACTGCACGGCCGGCGCGAGCCGGTGTACGCGGCAGCCGCCGACGTCGTCGTGCCCCAGACGCGCGCGACCGGCCTGGCGCGCGTGCTGACGGCGCTCGAGGGCGTGCCCGCGGGAGTCCGGACCCTGTGGGCGACCACGCCCGGCGCGAACGTCGCCGACGACTACCCGGCGTACGTGGGCCCCGGGCTGCTGGGGACCGAGGGTGGCCAACGCGTGCCGTTCTGGCCGCCGACCGTCAGCGGCCGGCGGTTCCTGGTGACCGACTACAACGCCGGACGGCTCTACGGCGAGCGGCTCGGGCGTCTCGACGGCCGGGTGACGATCATGCCCGGTGAGCAGTCGAAGACCGTCGCCCACGCCGAGATCGTGTGGTCCGAGCTCGCGCGCGGCGCGATGACCCGCTCCGACATCGTCGTTGCGCTCGGCGGCGGGGTCGTCGGCGACCTGGCCGGCTTCTGCGCGGCCACCTATCAACGGGGCGTACGCGTCGTCCAGGTCCCGACGACGCTCGTGGCGCAGGTCGACTCCGCATACGGAGGCAAGACCGGGGTTGACCTCGCCGAGGCCAAGAACTACGTCGGCGCCTTCCATCAGCCGCGCGCCGTGATCGCCGACACCGACGCGCTGGCCACGCTTCCCGGTGAGGAGCTCGCCGCCGGCTATGCGGAGGTCGTCAAGACCGCGCTGCTGGCCGGCGGCTGGCTGTGGGACGCCGTTCGCGCCGGCGCCGATCCGACCGATCCGACGATCGTCGCGGGCTGCGCGCACACGAAGCTGCGCGTCGTCGCCTCGGACGAGCGAGACACCGGACGGCGCCAGACGCTCAACCTCGGCCACACGGTCGGGCACGCGATCGAGACCGTCACCGGCTATGCCCGCTATCGCCACGGCGAGGCGGTCGGTCTGGGGCTGCTGGCGGCGTTGCGCCTGTCGGGTGCCGACGCGCTCCGTGCCGAGGTCCGCGACCTGCTTGCCGCGCGGGGCCTGCCGACCGAGCTCGACGGCGAGGTCGACCCCGACGCGGTTGTGATGGCGACCGCCCGGGACAAGAAGCGCGTGGGCGAGGGGCCGGTTCCATTCGTGCTGCTCGCCGAGCCGGGCGCCGCGCGCCCGGGGTGCGAGGTCGCCTCCGGCGAGCTGATCGCGGCGGTGAGAGAGCTGGCGACCACCGGTTAGTGGTCCCCGGAGCGACCACTAACGTCTTGCCGCGACAGATCATGCCCGCAGACTCCACCCGCAACCGCATCGAGATCATGCACGGGGTCAACCTCGACCAGCTCGGCCGCCGTGACCCTGGCCACTACGGCTCGCTCACGCTGACCCAGCTCGAGCTGCAGATCTCCGAGCATGCCGCCGAGCTCGGCCTGGCGACGCGGTTCTTCCAGACCAACCACGAGGGCGAGTTCGTCGAGCATCTGCACGGTCTGCAGGGGCTGGCGGACGCGGTCGTGCTCAATCCCGGCGCGTGGACCCACTACTCATACGCGATCCGGGATGCCCTGGAGATCGCCGGCCTGCCCACGATCGAGGTCCACCTCTCCGACGTCGACACGCGCGAGCCGTTCCGCCGCCACTCGGTGCTCGAGGGCCTGTGCACCGGTCGGGTCGCCGGCCGAGGCCCGGACGGCTACCGTGACGCGCTGCAGATGCTGAGAGAGGAGCTGATTTCGTGATTGATCGAGCGGACCGTCTGATGGCCGCGTTGTCCGAGGAGGGGGAGGGCGTCGAGCTGATGCTCGTCACCTCGCTCGTCAACGTCCGTTACCTCACCGGCTTCACGGGCTCCAACGGCGCGGCGCTGATCGGCCCGGACCGCCGCGTGTTCCTCACCGACTTCCGGTACGTCGAGCAGGCCGCCTCCGAGGTCGACCCGAGCTTCGATCGCCACATCATCGGGACCGGTTTCTTCGAGGATCTGGCCCCCCTGCTGCCGGACGGGGAGCTGCGGCTGGGCTTCGAGGACCGCCACGTCACCGTGTACCAGCACGCCACGCTGCGCGAGAAACTGGCTGGCAGCGTCGAGCTCGTGGCCGCCGGCACGCCGGTCGAGGCGCTGCGCGCGGTCAAGGACGCCGAGGAGGTTCAGCGCGCGCGCGCCGCCTGTGAGCTGGCGGACGCCGCTCTGCGCGAGATCCTCGAGCGAGGGATCGCGGGACGGACCGAATCCGAGGTCGCGCTTGCGCTCGAGGACGCGATGCGCCATCGCGGCGCCTCCGGGGCGTCATTCGACACCATCGTCGCCTCCGGGCCGCACGGCGCACTGCCGCATGCCAGCCCGCGCGACATCGAGATCGGCGACGACCAGCTGGTCGTGATCGACTGGGGGGCGGTGCTCGACGGGTACTGCTCGGACTGCACGCGAACCGTCGCCTCGGGCGAGGTCGGCGAGCAGGCGAGGATCGTCTATGACCTCGTGCTCGAGGCGCAGCTGGCGGGACTTGAGCAGGTCCGTCCCGGGGTCGGCGGCCGCGACGCCGACGGGGCCGCCCGCCGGATCATCGATGCCGCCGGCCACGCCGAGCACTTCGGGCACAGCCTCGGCCACGGGGTCGGCCTCGAAGTGCACGAAAAGCCGACGCTCTCGGGCCGCTCACAGGACGTGCTCCAGGCCGGGAACGTCGTCAGCTGCGAGCCCGGCATCTACGTGCCGGGCGAGCTCGGGGTGCGGATCGAGGATCTGTGCGTCGTCACGCCTTCCGGACGCGAGGTGCTCACCCAGATCCCCAAAGAGCTCGTCGTCGTCGGCTGACGCTGACCGCTGATGGCCCGTCGAACCGAGCAACGCCGTGCTGCCGTGTGGGCGCTCTACCAGAGCGACCTGCTCGGGCGCGACCTCGGCGAGACGCTGCCGCGCGACGTGCACATGTTCACGCTCGCGCTCGCCGAGCAGGTCCGTGAGCACCAGGACGAGCTCGACGATCTCATCCGGCGACACGCATCCGACTGGCCGCTGGAGCGAATCGCGCCACTGGAACGGTCGATCATCCGGGTCGCGCTGCTGGAGATGCTCCATCCCGACCTGATGCCGGGCGACGCGCCGATTCCACCGGAAGGCGCCATCAACGAGGCCGTCGAGACCGCCAAGACGTTCTGCGGCTCCGCCGCACCCGGTTTCATCAACGGGATCCTCGGGGCCGTCCTGCGCGAGCGTGTAAGCGGCGCGTAGGAGTCTGGACCCTCCGGCTCCACCCGCGGCACAATCGACGAGATGCAGCTGCTTGTCGTCGACGATGACCGCGGGCTCCGGGACGTGCTCAGACGCGCCCTCGGCCTGTCCGGATACGGGGTCCGCCTGGCCGAGACGGGCTCGGGCGCGCTGGCGGAGATCGCCGCCGCCCCGCCGGACGCGGTCGTGCTCGACATCGGGCTGCCCGACATCGACGGCCTGGAGGTCTGCCGGCTGCTGCGCCGCGAGGGCAACCGCGTCCCGGTGCTGATGCTGACCGCGCGTGACGCGGTGTCCGATCGCATCGACGGGCTCGACGCGGGAGCAGACGACTACCTGGTCAAGCCGTTCGACGTGGACGAGCTGCGAGCGCGGCTGCGCGCGCTGCTGCGGCGGGCGACGTTCGACCCCGCGCAGGAGGACGAGGACAGCGCGCCGGTGTTCGTCGACCTGCGCCTGGACCCCGGTCGTCACGGCGTCGCCGTGAGCGAGCGATTCGTCGAGCTCACCCGCACCGAGTACCAGCTGCTCGAGCTGCTGATGCACAACCCGCGCCGGGTGCTCCCGCACAGCCTCATCTACGACCGGGTGTGGGGGTACGACTTCGGCCCGAGCTCCAATGCGCTTCGCGTCTACGTCGGCTACCTGCGCCGCAAGCTCGAGGAGGCCGGCACGCAGGTGGTGATCCACACCGTGCGCGGGGTCGGGTACGCCCTGCGGGAGGGCGAGGCTCAGGCGTGAGCCTGCGGGTCCGTCTCGGGCTCGCCGCCGGTCTGGCGGTGGCAATCGCGGTGATCGCCGTCACCGTCTCCAGCTATGCCGGGACCAGCTCCGAGCTGCGTGGCCAGGTCGACACCCAGCTGCGCAACCTCGCCGACCGGGCTCAGCACTTCGCGGAGGGGGCGGGAGGCGCGCCGCCCCCGGGAGGAAACGCCCCCGGTCCTGCGGGGCGCGGCGGACGTCTCGCCTTCGAGCACCGCCGGCGCGCGCCATTCGGTGGCGCCGAGGGGGATCTGGAGCAGGTCTCGCCGGACGGGACCGTCCATGCGATCGACCCGCGAGATCAGATCCCGGCCGATGACCGGATGCGGGCGCTCGCGCGCAGCGGCCACGGACGCTACTTCACCAATGCGACGGTCCGCGGGATCGACCTGCGGCTCTACGTCGTCGGCGCCGGCTCCTCGGGCGCGTTCCTCGCCGCGCTGCCGCTCACCGCGGTCAACCATGCGCTGTCACACCAGCTGCTGCTGCTCGTCGTCATCGCCGCCGCGGGCATCGCGCTCGCGGCGCTGCTCGCGCTGCTGGTGGCACGCGCGGCGCTCGCTCCGATCGCGCGCTTCACCCGTCAGACCGAATCGATCGCGGCCTCACCCGAGCGCCTGGAGACCGATCGCCTCGAGGTCCACGGCCGCGACGAGCTCGCCCGCCTGGCGCGGACGTTCAACGAGACGCTCGACGCCCTGGAGCGCTCGGTCCAATCCCAGCGCAACCTCGTCGCCGACGCCTCCCACGAGCTGCGCACGCCGATCGCGACGATCCGGGCCAACCTGCAGCTGATGCGCGATGAGGAGCGGCTGCCGCCGGGCGAGCGGGAGGCGCTGCGCCGCGACGTGATCGACGAGCTCGACGAGCTCACGGCGCTCGTCTCCGACGTCGTCGAGCTCGCCCGCGGGACGAAACCGAGTGCCAACGCGGGCGACGTGCGCCTCGACGAGGTCGTCGCGGCGGCCGCTGAGCGCACCCGCCGGCGGGCCCCCGCGCTGACCGTGACCGCCGATCTCGCGCCGACGCTCGTGCGCGGGGAGGGCGACCGGATCGCCCGCGCGGTGGCCAATCTGCTCGACAACGCGATGAAGTGGAGTCCGGAGGGCGGCGAGATCGAGGTGCGGCTGCGTGACGGCACGCTCTCGGTTCGTGACCACGGCCCCGGCTTCGAGGACGAGGACCTGCCGTTCGTGTTCGATCGCTTCCACCGGGCACGCACCGCACGCGCCAAGCCGGGATCCGGTCTCGGGCTGGCGATCGTCCGTCAGGCGGCCGAGGCCCATGGGGGCACGGCGAGCGCCGCAAACGCCCCGGGTGGCGGAGCGCTCATGACCGTCGGCTTCGGACCCACGCAGGCGCTCGCCGGCGAGCTGCTCGCCGGCTGAGCGCCATCCGTTCCGCTCTCAGAGCCCGGAGGGGTGCCGGGCGACGTAGCTGCCGCCGTCCTGGAGGTTGCCGGTCGGGTTCAGCCGCCAGCGCGGACCAGAGCCGCTCGGGATGTTCGGGCCGCCGTAGTCAGCGGTGTCGAACGCGCGGCCGTCGACGACCAGGAAGGCGTGCGACGGGTCGCTGTACACGGTGACCCAGGCGCCCTTGCCGGGCTGGCCGTAGGTCTCGAGCCCGGTGGAGTCCTCCGGGGAGGAGAGCAGACCCCCGCCGTGCAGGGCGAAGCTCACCGCTCCGGAGCAGTCATAGCCGCTGCTCTGGAAGCTCGCGTGCCCGCCGCCCCACTCATAGTTGGTGTCGATGATCGAGTTGGCGGCCGCGACGATCTGCTGGACCGCCGCCGGCGCGCCCGCGGGGAGCTCGAGCTCGCCGTCTGAGGCGATCGCCGCGGTCCCGTCAGCGGTGGTCGCCGAGGTCGTGGCCGTCGCCGTCCGGCTCCTGGTCTGGGTCGCGGTCTGCAGGGTGCGGGCCTCTGAGCGGCTGAGGATCCCGGTGGCTCGCAGTCCGGTCGCGCGCTGGTAGCGCTTGACGCTCGCCCGCGTATCCGGTCCGAACTGACCGTCGGCGGTCGTCGGGTAGCCCGCGGCGGTCAGCGCGCGCTGCATCTGCTTGACGTCCGCACCGTGCATCCCGAGGCGGAGCACCCGGCGGCCGAGCAGGCTCGTTGCCACCGGTGCAGTCTGCGTCGTGGTGGGCGTGGTAGCTGTCGTCGCCGGGGCGGTGATCGTCGCCCCGCCCCCTGGGGCAGCGAGAGCGGTCGCCGGAGACAGCACGGCGGCGAACGCGAGACACGGAAGCGCAGCGCGCAGACAGGCACGTATGAAATTGGTGAGCACGGCAGCAGACCCTTCTCTTTCGGGCGCCTACGGGGTGAGCTGACGGGCTCGCGCGGAAAGAGTCGCGCTACTCCGGCACAGTGCCGGTGATTCGCCCCATGAGACGGCCTGTGGTGGTGGTCGTCCCGGTTGGGTCCCCCGCTCGCCGCACCCGTGGGTCCGGCGACTCGGCTGGTTATCGATGATTCGTCCTCAGAACGCGTCATCGGCACGAGAGTTGCGGGGACGCAGCGATTTGCCCGATCTGGTCGGAGCGATGACCGGTTCACGGTAGGATCGAGGCGGTTGGAGCGTGCACGGCAGCCGCTCCGGGGCTCGCAGGGGCGTGATTTCCTCGAACGCATGGAGTGGGAATGGTTGACAGACGTTCTGCAGTGATGCGGCTGGCGGCGATGGCCGCCTCGACTGCGGTGGTGTTGGCGGGCGCGTCGGCCGCGTCCGCGGCGAGCGGCGCGCGCGCCAGGGTCGCGCAGGGAGTCAACCCCGCCGCGCTTCCGGGTTCGACGGTGTTCGGCAAGACGCCGCCGAACACGCCCGAGACGGTCTCGTTCATCATGCGCGAGCGCAACCTGGCGCAGCTCGAGGCCTCGGTCACGCACGGGGTGACCTCCGATCTCACCGTTCCGGAGTTCGCCGCCGCGTACGGCGGGGACCCCACGGCGATCCATCAGCTGCAGTCCTACCTGGCGGGCTTCAGGATCAGCACGACGGTCGACGCTGACCAGGTCAACGTCGTGGCCACGGGCACCGCCGGGGAGTTCGACCAGGCGCTCGACGTCCAGCAGGACCAGTACCACGTTCCGGCCCAGGCCGGCACCGGCGCACAGGCAGGCGTGCCCGCCCAGACCGTCCACGGGACCGCGCAGACGCCGCAGCTGCCCGCCGGCTTCGCCTCCGACGTGCTCGCGGTGCTCGGACTCACCGACTACGCGGCGTTCACCAGCAGCGCCAAGCACGCCGACGCCGCACTGCATGGGGGGGCGAAGAGCACGCCGACCTCATGTGAGAAGCAGCTGCCGAACTCCTGCAACCTGCCCCAGGACTTCGCCTCCCGCTACGGCCTTGATCCGCTGTATGACGACGGCGACAACGGGCAGGGACAGACCGTCGGGATCGTCACGCTCGCCGCGCTCGATCCGGGCGCCGCGCAGTACTTCTGGCAGAACGTCGCCCATATCGCGCCCACCGGGCGGACGCTGACCACTGTCAACGTGCAGGGCGGACCTGGGAAGCCGAACCTCGGCGGCAGCGGCGAGACCGACCTCGACGTCGAGCAGTCGGGCGGCGTGGCGCCCGGTGCCAACGTCGTCGTCTACCAGGCGGCGAACACCGACGCGGGCTTCGCCGGCGCGTTCTTCCAGGCCGCCAGCGACGACACCGCCGACAGCGTCTCCACCAGCTGGGGGGACTCGGAGACCTTCTACCAGAACCAGATCGCCAAGAACACCGAGCCCTCGGCGTACCTGGCTGCGTTCGACGAGGCGTTCCTGGAGCTCGCCGCCCAGGGCCAGTCGACGTTCATCGCCGCCGGCGACAACGGCGCCTACGACGCGTCCGATGACACGACCACCACGAACCTGTCGATCGACTCAAACGGGGACAGTCCGTACGTCACCTCGGCGGGTGGCACCACGCTGGCGGGCGAGCAGACGTTCCAGAACGCGAACCGGCGCAAGTCGGTCACGGTCGACGTGCCGGCGGAGCGCATGTGGGGCTGGGACTACCTGTGGGCGCCGGTCGCGGCGGTGACCCCCGGGCACAACCTGTTCGCCGCGGTCAAGCAGAACGTGTGGGGCGGCGGTGGGGGCGTCAGCGTCCTGTACCCGGAGCCCAGCTACCAGCAGGGCGTCTCGGGGACGACCTCCTACAGCGCGGTTCCCTACCTGACGCCGACCGAGTACCGCAAGGGCGCCAGCGGACTCGTGTGGCCGCACAAATGGGCGTTCAACCCATCCCCGCCGGTCACCACCGGCACCGCGAGCGGGCGGGCGACGCCCGACCTGGCCACCGACGGCGATCCCGACACCGGCTACTGGCTCTATCAGCCGACCGCCAAGCCGGCGCTCGAGAACGGGTGGGGCGGAACGAGCTTCGACGCCCCGCAGCTCAATGGCTCGGCGGCGGTGATCGACTCCTATGCCGGTCACCGGGTCGGGTTCTGGAACCCGGCGATGTATGCGGCCGCGAGTTCTTCGAATTCGCCGTTCACCCCGCTGGACGAGTCGGGTCCTGAGAACGACAACCTGTACTACACCGGGACCGCCGGGGCGGTGTTCGATCCCGGCGCCGGGCTCGGCATCCCGGATCTCTCGGCGCTCGCGGCGACGCTGGCGGCCGACTCTCCGCAGTAGCGACTCACGCGGTGTCCCGCGGCCCGGACGGCTGCGGGACACCGCCTCACTGTCGCAACGCGGATCGATGTGCGTCGCGGCGGATCCGGCGCATTCCGGCGCCCTGACGCTTCGGACCCCGCCGGGCTCGACCCGGCGGCCGGCTCCGAGGCCGCTCGCACCCTCCGGCCCGGCTCAGTGCCCGCCGGCGCCCTGCGCGGCGGTCTGCAGGAACACCGCGAGCGCATGGATGTCGCCGCGAGGCAGCCGCGAGCCGAAGTTCTCGGGCATCAACCCGGCCTCGAACCCGGGGATGCCCTGGGGCGGGTGGATGATGTCCGCCTCGATCTGGCTCACCCCGGTGCCCTGGAGGATCGCGTCCAGCCGCGGCCCGAGCCGGCCGCCGAAGCCACCCGCGGCCATCGTGTGGCAGTCGCCGCAGCCGTGCTCGTCGAACAGCTGCTCGCCGTGGCGGGCGAGCGCGCTTCCGTGCGCGACGGCTGCAAGCTCGCTGCGGACCGCTCGCTGCGAGAGCGGGAAGGCGGGAGGCGGCGAACCCTGACCGACGCCGGCGGCAACGAGAACCGTGACCACGAGGACCACCCCCGCCGCCAGCACGCTGAGGCGACGGGTCATCGTCCAGGCTCCTCGGCGCCGAGCCCGAGGCGCGCCGCCAATCCCAGCGCGATCAGCACGAGCACGGTGGCCACGCACTCGGCGACGACGATCGTGGTCGCGGCCGTGGAATAGGCGTGCTCGGCGAAGCCGAACAGGCTGGTGCTGTGCGAGATCACGATCGAGACGACCGCGCCCACGCTGATCCCGAGCGCGCCGAGCGCGAACAGCCACGGCCGGCGCAGGAGCAGCAGCGCGATCACCACCCCGGAGCTGATCTCGTTGAGCAGGAACAGGGGGCCGATGACCGTGACCTGGCTGTAGCCCTCGTGGAACAGGCGACCGTGGAGGAATCCGGCGACGCCGACCGCGACTGCGGCCAGGCCGAGGATCGCCCAGATGACCCGCGCCGGATTGGCCGGCGCGAGCAGCAGCCGGGCGAGAGCTGCGGGCGACGCGGGGACGGTGGGGGAGTGGGGCACGGCGGGCAGTGTTTCACGAAGAGGTGCGCTTTCTCGCCAGGACGCCGGTGCCGCCGGATCCTTCCCAGCGAGGTTGGGGAGACGGATCGCCTATCGTCGCCAGCGCCATCGATCAGCCACGCGCTCACCTCGGCAGCCCTCACGAGGTCGCCTTCGTGCTCGGGGGCGGTGGCGTTCTCGGTGCGCACGAGGTGGGGATGCTCAAGGCGCTGGCTCGATGCTCGATCACGCCCGATGTCATCCTCGGCACCTCGATCGGCGCGGTCAACGGCGCGATGTTCGCGGCCGATCCCACCGAGGCCGGGGTCGAGCGGCTCGGGCGGCTGTGGACCGAGGCCAACCTCGGTGGCGTCTCGGCCGGCGATCTGTGGCGGCGGGTCTCGACCTTGGCGCGCACCGGGACCCATCTTCAGCCGCTTGATGACCTGCGCCTGCGGCTGGTCGATGCGCTGCCGGTGGCGCGGGTCGAGGATCTCAGGGTGCCGTTCCAGTGCGTCGCCGCGTCGATCGAACGGGCCGCCGAGCACTGGTTCACCGAGGGGAGCCTGGTCGATGTCGTGCTCGCATCGTGCGCGGTCCCGGGCATCCTGCCGCCGGTGCCGATCGGGGATGAGCATTTCATCGACGGGGGGATCGTGAACTCGATCCCGGTCGACCGTGCGGTGGCGCTCGGCGCGAAGACGATCTACGTGCTCCAGGTCGGGCGCCTCGAACGGCCGCTCGAGCCTCCGCGCTGGCCGTGGGAGGTCGGCCTCGTGGCCTTCGAGGTGGCGCGCCGCCACCGGTTCGCGAGCGACCTGGTCTCGCTTCCCTCGCACGTCGAGCTGCACGTGCTGCCGACCGGCGGGTCCGCCGCGCCCGCCTACAACGACGTGGCCGGTCAGCTGCGGGTCCGGCGTATCGCCCGCGGAGTCGCCCAGCAGATCGACACCTCCTACCGCGCGTCGCTGCAATATCTGCAGGAGCTGTGATGGGTCCGGCGGCGCTCCGGCGGCCTGTGACGGTCACCGTCTGGCTGCTGGCCTCGGCCGCGGTGCTCGTGCTCTCGCCGCTGCTGCTGGGGCTCGCCGCGCTCGCCTCCACGGTGACGGGGCGCCCCCAGGTGCTCATCTTCACCCGCCTGGCGATCGTCTACTTCGCACTCGAGCTCACGGTGCTGATCGCCTGCGGCGCGCTCTGGCTCGCTGCCTGCGGAGGGCTGCTCATGCACACGAAGCTGTTCCAGCGGCTGCATCTGGCGCTGTTGCGCTGGTTCGTCCATGCGTTCACGCTGCGGTGGATTGCCCTGCTGGAGATCGAGGTCCCAGACGAGCAGCCATCGGAGGCGAGCCGGGCACTGCACGCGGACGGCCCGCTGCTGTTCTTCAGCCGGCACGCCGGCCCCGGCGACACGATCCTGCTCATCGATCGTCTGCTCACGCGGTACGAGCGTGCACCGAGCGTCGTCTTCAAGGAGAGCGTCGCGATCGATCCCTGCGTGGATCTGATCGGCCACCGCCTGCCCCATGCGGTGCTGGACACCGCCGATCCGCAGGCATGCGAGGCCAGGATCGAGGAAGTGACCGCCGGGCTCGGCGAGCGCGGGGTGCTCCTGCTCTTCCCGGAGGGCGGCAACTTCACCGCGGCCCGACGGCGCGGTGCGATTCGCAAGCTCCGTCGCGGCGGGCGCCGTCGGGAGGCTGCGGCTGCCGATCGGATGGAGCACGTCCTGCCGCCCCGCCCGGGGGGAGCGCTCGCGGCGCTGCGCGGCAACCCGAACGCCGGGGTCGTCTTCGGTGCGCATTCGGGTCTTGGGCTGGCGGCGTTTCCGCGCGATGTCTGGCGGCAGACTCCGCTCAAGCGGACGTTCGACTCGGTGATGTGGCTCGCGCCCGCGGCCGGGCGGCCCACCGAACGCGATGCGCAGATCGCCTGGCTCTACGACTGGTGGAAGCGGCTCGACGACTGGGTGGAGGAGCAGGGCAGCGAGTGACCGGACGCGGTCCGGGTTCGTCAGCTTCCGGGCGGGAAGGAGAAGGACCTGTGGGGCGGGACGAATGGTCCGACCTCGAGCACGATCTCGGCATGGGACGTCAGCGGGATCTGAGCCGGGGGGCTCGCGGTCCACCGCCGTCCGTCGACGTACGCGGTGACCGTCCCATGAAACGAGAGCAGCTGATCCGCGGCCAACCGCTGGCCCCAGGACCGCATCAGGTCGCCGACCGTCAATCGCGTGTCCGGGCGCACCAGAACGATGCCGGTGGGGTCACGCGTCACCAGAGCACCGAAGCAACGGGCCGAGACGATGCGTCCGTCGACGCGCCGGACGGGGGGGCGGAGGCCGATCCCGGCAGCGATGAGCACGACCCGGTTGGCGGCGAACAGCTCGACGTGGACCCCGACCCGCGGACCCAGCCGAGGCCGGCACCGACCGATCGGTTCTCCGCGCACGGCTGGATGAAAGGCGCGGCCGCGCCCGATGGGCCGTGCCTGCTGCACCAGGGTCCGGGGCAGTGCGGTGCGGGAACCGGTCAGCGAGCCTGCGCGGTGTCCCGAGTTGCCGCAGCCGGCGGCCGCCAGCGTGGTCGCGGCGACGATCACGACACAGGCGGGGACGACGCAGCGGGAGCTCAGGTGCTCGAATCCCACGAAGCCGGCGTCGCCAACGCGGGTGCCCCTGAGTCGTCCGCGTCTGAACGGTCGCGGTCCGCCCGCCTGCCTCGCGGCTGGCTGCGGTCGGCCATGACGATCGCGATGGGCAGGATCGCCAGCCCCGTCGCCAGGCAGGAGACGTCGCCCAGGCGCGCCAGCAGCGGGCTGGTCGCAACGAGCGCGTCACCCTCAACCAGGGTCGTGACGAGCGAGATGCCCTGCCACAGCGCCACCATCGCGAGGAGCAGGAAGGTCAGCCATCCGGGCCGTCCCCGCACCAGCCATGCGAGCGCCCAAGCGCAGTAGACGATCTCGGCGGCGAGGACGATCAGCTGCCAGATCGACACCGTCGGGCGGCCGTGCAGTTGGCGACCGGCCGCACACAGCGCGACTCCGGCGATCGCCACAAAGCCGAGGGTCTTCGCCATCCGCCGGTCGAGCGACGGTCGACGCACACGCAGTCCCGCAAGCGTGCATGCCAGTGCCACCACGACCGGCCAGAACCAGACCGGGGAGGGGTCGGGCCAGCGATACAGGCGGCCGGTGATTCGTGCCGGGTGCCCGCCCAGCGTGAGCGGGATCGACCAGCGTCCGGCGTCATTCGAACCGGCGGGGAGCACCGTCCGGGAGAGCGCCTGCAGGCGACCGTCCTGCCACAGGTAGGAGTGTCCGGAGCTGATGTGCTGCCAGTGCGGCGGGGTGCGTGGCCCGAGCGAGATCGGCGGAGTCAGCCTCGGAACCTGGTTGACGTACCACATCGCGCTGTTGCGGTTCACGAACACCCCCGCGGGCGAGAAGCGCAGATAGGGGGCACCCCGGTAGTCGATCACCTCGACGGTCACCGCCGGGTCGGCGCGCAGCCATAGCCGTAGGTCGCCGTCGATCGCCTCCGCGTGCAGGCCGGCGGGAACATGCGTGACCCGTGCCTGCCAGCGCGAGGCCACCGGGTTCGTCGGGCCGTGGGCGGCCGCCGCTGCCGGGAGCATGAGACACACTGCGACGACGCTCAACAGCCAGCTCACACACCTGACGCAGAGGCGCGATCTGGCAGACTGGGACACCGTTGGCAGACTCTACGCCTCCTCGGACCGCCCAGCGGCTGTGGCATATCGGGCGGGCACTGGCGGTGGTGACCGCGGTGCTCGCGCTCTGCACGGTCCTGCTGGCCCCCGTCGCACGCGCCGACGGCGACCCGGCCTCGGACGTATTGGCCGAGCAGAGCGCCTTCATTCCAGCCGGCCGGGGGATCCCCGCAAGCGACCAGGCTCGCCTGGAGACGGTCATCCGCTCGGCGTCGCGCCGTGGCCTTCAGGTTCGTGTGGCGCTGATCGCCGCGCGGAGTGATCTGGGCGCCGTCACCGAGCTCTGGCGTCAGCCGGCCCAGTACGCGCGCTTTCTGGGGACCGAGCTCACCGACGTGTTCTCAGGGACGCTGATCGTCGTGATGCCCAACGGGTACGGAGTCTGGATCGTCGGTCGGCATGCCTCGAACGCGGCGTTGCGGCGCGCGGGCTCCTCCCTGATCGGGGCGCCGCTGCCCCGGTCTGGACGGGCGACCGCGGCGGCGGCCGTCGTCGCGGTGCGCCGGGTCGCCGCCGCCGCCGGGGACCCGTTGCCCAACCCGCGGATCGGGCGTGCGTCGCCCGGGCGTGGATCGAGCGGCGTCGGCTCGGTTGCGTGGGCCGCCCTGGGCGCCGGCGCGCTGCTGATCCTGGCGGCCTGGGTCGCCTCGCTTCGAGCGCGCCCGTGGCGTCGCAGGGGCGATGTGTCCACTGCCCCACGAGCGGTCTGAGCTCAGACGCGGTGCGGGCGATGCGGCGCTCTGATCGGGCCGGTCGTGATATCGCTTTCCTGTCCATGCCCCGATCCATCAGGAGAACTGTGATGTCGCGATCTCTCACGTCGGCGGGTGTGGCGGGATTGGTGTGCCTCCTGCTGTCGGCGTGCGGCAGCTCGGCAGGCTTGAGTACCGGCGGCTCGGCGGCGAGGACGAACGCGGCCGCCACCGGGACGAGCGGGATGGGGTCGATGAAGATGGGCTCGCAGGAGGCGGCGGCGGACAAGGTGGACGGGATCAAGGCGATCCCCACCCAGATGCTCGGAAGCTCCGATTGGCAGGGCATGAAGATCTCGGCGATGGCGATGACCGCGGTCCCGTTCGTGATCTTCAACGGCACCCACGAGCGGACGGTCAAGCCGCCCAGAGACGTGAGCTTTCACCTCATGGTGAAGCTCGATGACGCACACACGAACTATCCGATTCCGTACGCGAGCGTGTGGGCGACGATCCGCAGGGCGGGCAAGGTGGTCTTCGACGAGCGCCAGTGGCCGATGCTCTCCGAGTACATGGGACCGCACTACGGCAACAACGTCGCTCTGCCGGGTGCGGGCGTCTATCAGCTGACTCTGCTGATCAGCCCGCCCGTCGCCGCGCGCCACGTCGAGTACAAGAACGTCTGGCTCAGGCCCCACCGGGTCAGCTACACGTTCCGCTGGAAGCCTGTTTCGTGAGCCCATCTCGCCCCTCCCGTGGTGAGCGCCTGTCGCGCCGGCGCTTCCTGATCGGCGGGGCGACGCTGGCGGCGGGCGGCGTCGCCGCTGGGATCGTCGTCGACGAGACCGGGGATGGACGCGATCGCCACGCCGGGGGGGAGGGACATCCGCCGGTGTCGGTGCCGCTCGTCGCGGTCGGCGGCCAGCCTGCGGGGTTGCCCGCTCGCCAGCACGCCTGGCAGGCCAGCGAGACCCGCGACCGCTACGGCAACCCGATCGCGCCTCGCTTCGACCGGCTGCTGTTCTTCGATGTGCGCGGTCAGGCCTCGTCACGCCACGCCCGCATGCTGGAAGCGGCGCTGCGCACGCTCGAGCGTCGCTACCGCTGGAGCCCGGACGGGCTGTTGTTCACCGCCGCGTGGGGCCCGCGCTACTTCACACGGATCGGAGCGCCGTCGCCGGTTCCGGAGGCGAAGCCGCTGTCGGATTTCGAGCTGCCGACGATCGATGACTACGAGCTGTGTCTGCATCTCGCCAGCGACGACCAATCGCGGCTGGCCGAGGTCGAGGCCGCATTGCTGCACGGGTCGCGGCTGCCCGGCGCTGACGGCCCCCTCGATCTCTCGGCCGCACTCGCCTGGCGCGAGACGCGAACCGGCTTCACCGGTGCCGGGCTTCCGGCGGCCCACCAGCAGACCGGCGGGATCCCGGCGGGCCGGCCGGTGCCGGAGGGTGCCCCGCTGTTCATGGGGTTCAGGTCGAATCTGAAACGCAATCAGGCCAGTGAGGACTCGGTTACGATCGCGTCAGGACCGTTTGAGAACGGCACCACGATGGCGGTCAGCTACATGCGTCTGCGCCTGGACAGCTGGTATCAGGATCTCTCCCCGCGCGAGCGGGTGGCGCGTATGTACGCCCCTCAGGTCTCACCCGCCCAAGCCGCCCGATTCACCACCGACGCCGAGTCTGACCCCGGCAAGCTCGACGAGGCGATCTCGCGCTACGGCGTGGTCGGGCATGCCCAGACCTCGGCCCGGGCGCGGCGGCACGGCAAGCCGATCATCCTGCGCCGCGACTTCGACACCGTCGACGGCGGCCAGGCGGGGCTGCACTTCGTCAGCCTGCAGCGCGACATCGAGGACTTCGTGCGTACGCGCACGGCGATGAACGCAGGCTCGGCGCAGCTGCGCAACCCGGCGATCAGCGACACCGTCAACAACGGCATCAACGAATTCATCTTCGTGCTGCGACGCGCCAATTACATCGTCCCCAGCCGTGCACATCGCTCGTTCCCATCGCTGAGGTCGCTGTGACGCTGTGTCCCCGTGGCGCTCGCCGCCTCGCGATGACCATGCTGCTGGCGGGGCTGCTCGCCGTGGCCTGGATGCCGGCGGCTGCGCGCGCGGACGGGGACCCGGGATCCGACGTTCTCGTCTACCAGCCGCTGTTCGTCGCCTCCGACGCCGGCGTCTCGCTGCCCGAGCAGATCAAGCTCGGCAACCTGCTGCGCTCGAGCGCGCACTCCGGAGTCCCGATCCGCGTTGCGATCATCTCGCACCGCAGCGACCTCGGCGCGATCACCGGTCTGTGGCATCGCCCTCAGGCCTACGCCCACTTTCTCGGTTACGAGCTGTCGCTGGCCTACAAGGGCGAGCTGCTCGTCGTCATGCCGAACGGCTTCGGGTTCAACTGGCCAGGCCATTCGACCGCCGCCGCCGCGCGCGCACTCGGCTCAGTCGCGATCCGGCCGGGCGGCGCCGGGCTCGCCGCTGCCGTCGAGGCGGCGACCGTGCGGCTGGCGGCGACTGCCGGGGTCCACCTCAAGCCGTCTTCCGCGGCGTCCTCCGGTTCCGGCTCGGCGCAGTCCACCGCGACGGCGGGCGGCGCGACGATCCCCACGATCACCGGCCCCGCCGCGGCCACGAATCCCACCTCGGCCGCACCCGGCGGAGCCACCGACCGCAATGTCGCGATCGGCACCGTCGCGGTGCTGGTGCTCGGTGGACTCGCGGTCGTGCTCTGGCGTCGGCGCGGGTCGATCCGCGCGCGCCTCTCGGGCGGCGAGCCGCGTCCCAGCCCGGCGAGGACCGATGCCGGGCTGCCGGTCGGCCGGATCGCGCTGGTGGCCGGCATCGTCGTGGCCGTTGCGGTGGCGGCCCTGGTCATCCGGCTGCGTCCCTCGGGGTCGACGGCGAGCGCGCTTGCGACCAACCCGTACCTGGACTACGGGACTGCGCTGGACGATCGCGTCGCGCCTGAGTTCACGCTGACCGACCAGTCCGGGCATCAGGTGTCGCTGCGCTCCTTCCGAGGCAAGGTGACGATTCTCGATTTCAACGACTCCGAGTGCACCACCATCTGTCCGCTCACCACGACCGCGATGCTCGACGCCAAGCGGATGCTCGGACGGGCGGGCGCACACGTCCAGCTGCTCGGCGTCGACGCCGACCCGAAGGCGACCGCGATTGAGGATGTGCTCAGCTACACCCAGCTGCACGGACTCGTCGGCAAATGGCAGTTCCTCACCGGGTCGCTGCCCCAGCTGAAGCGCGTGTGGCATGCGTATGGGATCCAGGCTGACGTGCAGCGCGGGCTGATCTCCCACACCCCCGCGCTGTATGTGATCGACCCGCGCGGGCGGATGCAGGCCCTGTACATGACCCAGCAGAGCTACGCCTCGGTCGGTCAGCTCGGTCAGATCCTGGCTGCGAAGGCCGCGAGCCTGCTGCCCGGTCACCCGAAGGTCGACTCTCACCTGTCCTACAGCCCCGCGCCGTCGATCCCGCCCAGCCGGGCCGCCACGCTGCCGCAAGCCGGTGGCGGGCGAGTTGCGCTCGGGCCGGGGCGCGCCCATCTGTACGTGTTCTTCGACACCTGGGATCGGGAGGTGATGGGCATCGGCGGGGAGCTCGACGGACTCAACCGGTACGCCGCCACCGCCGCGCGCCAGGGTCTGCCGGCCCTGACCGCCGTCGACGAGGGCTCGGTCGAGCCATCGCCCGCAGCGCTGCCGGCCTTCCTTCACGACCTGTCCGCGCCGCTGCGCTATCCGGTGGCGATCGACAGCACCGGCGAGGTCGGGGATGGCTACGAGGTCGAGGGCGCCCCGTGGCTCGTGCTCATCTCCGCAAGCGGCCGGATCGCGTGGTACGACGCGGTCAACCTCGGCAAATGGCCGACCGTCGCAGAACTGCGCGCGCAGGTGCGTGCGGCGCTCTCCCGCACGCACCGGGGTGCAGGCGCGCCGGACCTGATCGGCTCGCCGAAGCCGCTGGCCGCCCTGCACGAGCAGGCGAGCCGGCTGATCGGCGCCGAGCAAGGACTGAAGGCGCGTATCCGCTCGCTGCGCGGCTACCCGATCGTCCTCAACGTGTGGGCGTCCTGGTGCCCGCCGTGCCGCGCCGAGTTCGGGTTGTTCGCCAGCGCCTCTGCGCAGTACGGACGGCAGGTCGCCTTCCTCGGCGCCGACAGCGACGACTCCTCGGGCGATGCGGCGGCCTTCCTACGCACCCACCAGGTGAGCTACCCGAGCTACACCACGACCTCCAGGAACATCGCACAGATCGTTCCCGGGGGGCTCGAGGGGACACCGACGACGGTCTTCATCAACCGTTCCGGCAAGATCACCGAGGTGCACACCGGGCCTTACGAGGCGCAGGGGACCCTTGATTCCGACATCGCCACATACGCCGAGGGTGGCGGCTGATCCTCGATCTGCCGAGGTAATGACGCGTACCCGGCCTACAGAGTTGAGCGCGCCTGCCGAGAACTCGGGCGGCGGCCCTGGCTCGGTAGACCCGTGCCGCATCTCTGCTCTCGCGCGGGAGGTCGCATCCTCATGACGGCAAATACGGCCCGCCCCCTGATCCGCGGGACCACCGGCGCCGAGAGGCTCGGCGGCCGTCTCGGTGCCTATTTCTGGTCGGACCCGATCCGACGGCTGCAGACGGCGCTCGGGGTCATCTGGCTGCTCGATGGAGGCCTGCAGTTCCAATCGTTCATGTACTCGCGTGGCTTCCTGCGGATGATCGATTCCGGCGCAGTCGGACAGCCCGCATGGCTGGCCGGCCTCCTGCACTGGGGGGTGAGGATGGCCAACGGGGACCTCACCGTCTGGAACACGCTGTTCGCCCTCACCCAGGTCGCGATCGGCATCGGCCTCCTGTATCGCCCGCTGGTCAAGCCGGCGCTCGCCGTCTCGTTCGCCTGGTCGCTCTTCGTGTGGGGATTCGGCGAGGCCTTCGGCATGCTGTTCATGAACATGGCCCAGCCGCTCACCGGCGCGCCCGGCGCGGTCCTGCTCTACGGGCTCATCGGCCTGCTCGCGTGGCCGAATGGACGGCCGGCCGGGCTGCTGGGGGTGCGTGGTGCGAAGGTGCTCTGGTGCGGGCTCTGGTCCGTGATGGCCTACCTCTGGCTGCTGGCGCCCAGCAGCAGCCCGAACGCGACCCACGACGCGCTGACCTCGGTGCCGTCGGGGATCTCCGGGCTCACCAGCCTGCAGAACAGCCTCGCGCGGGCGAGCACCGGCCATGGCCTCGTCATCGCGCTCCTGCTCGGCGCGCTCAGCCTCGTGATCGCGATCGCGGTCGCCGCCGAATGGCACCCGCGGACGTGGTTGTGGGTGTCGATCCTGCTGAACCTCGTCTACTGGGTGCTCTGTCAGTCACTCGGAGGGATGTTCGCCGGTGGCGCCACCGACCCGAACGCCGGGCCTCTGTTCGTCCTGCTCGCCGGTGCGATGTTGCCGCTCGTCGGGGGCGGCCCGGCGCGGACCGCGCAGCCGCCGCGTCCGTTCAGACTCTGATCGATTCCTGAGTCCAGCCCGTCGCATGCGAGCCGGCGGTGGCCGCGACGGTGATCACGATTCTCTTGTGTGCGGCCGGGGTCGGGATCGTGGCCGAGTAACTGCCGTGTGAGTTGGCGGTACTCGCCACCACGGCCGTCGTGTTGGATGCGGATCGGGGCTGACCAGCGCTGACCTGCACCAGGGCTCCCGGCGTCGTCGTCCCGGTGACGGTCGTCTGCGCGGCGGTCACGCTCGCTCCGTCGGCGGGCGTGGCGATCGTCACCGGTACCACCGTCGGCGCCTGGGGATCGAGGTATCGCGCGCGGGTGATCCTCGGCTGATCGAGCAGGGCGCCGGCCTTGAGGTCGAGCACCAGCCGCACGTACTGCGCCTGCCCCCAGATCAGCGGCGTGGCGGAACCGGCCGCCTTGCCGTTCTGGAAGCCGATGGAGGCGGTGGCCGGGTTCGCGCCATATGGGGAGGCCGGTGCATCGGGGTCCTCCCAGACCTGCTCGGGGACGTACCCCAGGCCCCAGGTCATCCGCTGCAGGCTGACTGCAAGACGCGAGGCGGCGGCTCTGTCGCCCGATTGGAGGTCCTGCTCGGCGCGCTCGCCGCTCAGCAGCGGCCACAGGTGGCCCGAGCCGTCCGCATGCGTGAACCACGGCTTGCCGGTCGGCGAGCAACGTGTCGGATCCGGCGCGTAGCAGTCGCCGTAGCCGTCGGTGGCGCCGTGGGATTTGATCCCATAGCGGTGCCACCCGGGACCGGACGCGGTCTGGCGTTCCAGCACGGAATCGACGACGCGCAGCGACGCCTGGACGTCGGGGTCGCGCGCGGAGAGCTCGCCCAGCCGTGTCAATTCCAGGAAGCCGGCGTCGATGATGGAGCGCTGATCCACATGGCTGCGGCTCCCGTTGCCCAGGTCGTAGGTCTGGGCGGTGTTGGGGTTGCCATCGACCGACTCACGGATGAAGTACCGCGGTGCGTCGGGCCCCGTCGTGGTGACGGTCCAACGCTTGACATTGCGCTGGTAGTCATCGGCGGTGGCGTCATAGAGATGGGCGCGCGCAGTGTCACCGACCGCCGTCGCCAGCTTGCCTGCCGCCACGAGCCCCGCGATCTCGGCGGCGATCGTCGAGGGCGAGTATCCGGGATGCTCCTCCCAGCGCTCCGCGCCCGTGCTCGGCCCGTGATCGACGATGTAGTCCGCCGCCGGGCGAATGTGCTGCCGGTAGAAGGACTTCTCTCCGGCCAGTCCTGCCTCCCAGGCCATGAGGAGCGGGTAGGCGGCCTCGTCGATCTCCGAGAGCCCGAACGTGTCAGGGGCAACCGCGCCGTTCAGTTCGGAGTCGCGGGGGAAGCTCCCGTCTGGCTGTTGGGCGTGGTCGAACAGGAAACGCGTCATGTCCCGCGCGTCGGCGACATCGCCGTCGGCGAGCAGCCCCGTGAATGTCTCGTAGCCGTCGCGCGCGAACACCTCCCGGTAGGTCCAGCCGGCGTGGGTGGTGGCGGCCGGGACCGACTGCCCCCACGGGTCCGTCGGCGAGGCCACGAACGCCCCGAGGTGCGTCTTGTCCTCGGCGGCCTTGATGACGTTCGCCGATACCCAGTAGGTGCGGTCCATTGAGGCATCCTGGCTGCTGGTGAGACCGGCGAGGTGCCGCGGCGGGTGGCGCAGCGAGGCGTCGTAGCGCCGCCATCCGGCGACGTACCGGCGCAGCGTCCGCGTGAAGGGCTCGGTGGCGCTGGCTTGAGCGGCGGTGATCGCCTGGCGGTCGTTTCGCCCGAAGCCGAGCGCCAGCGTGAACGGCCGGCCCGGGGTCATGTCGACCTGGGCGGTCTGCACGACGTTGCCATCGGTCGCTGAGCGGTACTCATTGATGAGCCGGTGGTGTGCGTCGAGTTGGCTCAGCCCGTCGCTGGAGGTGCCGACGAACCCGCTGGACTCATTCAGAAAGGCGCGGTTGGCCGCGAGCGCGCCGACGACCCGCGCCGAAAACGGACCCTTCGGCGGTGTGGTGTCGGAGGAGACCAGCGCCGTCGTCGCCGGATCGACGATCGCGTTGTTCGGACCGCCGTTCTTCTTCCCGCCGCCACCGGTGTTGTCGATGGTCGCGTCGTAGCGGACGTAGACCTTGAGATGCCGGATCGCACGCGCGTTCCCGCCAATCGGGACCAACCTCGTGTGCACGAGGACGCTGTCCCGTGCCGGATCGGTGATGTAGTCGCTGATCAGGCGAAAGCCGTGCGCGCGATCGCTGCTCGTCACCTGGCAGACCATCCCGCCGGGATCTGGAGAGCTCACCCGATAGGTCATGTCGCGCTGCTGCAGAGCGGTGAACGTGTGCCCGTCGGTCACGATGTACTGAAGGGTGTGCAGGTTCGTGTTCTCGATCGTGGGGCTGAACACGTCCGATAGCACGCCGTCGGCCACTGTGAACCACACCTTCGAGGTCGTGTTGCGCGCCGTCCCGAAGCAGTCCTTGCGGGCCGCATCCAAGTAGGAGGTGGCCCCCGGTGCGCCCGGCGCCGCCCCTCCAGGAGCAGCCACGGGCCGCGACGCCGGGGCCGGTGCCGCACGCCAAGCCGTAAGGAGCAGCACAGCAGCGATGGCTCCCACACCGACAAGCCAACGCGAAACGCTTCCGGGCATGATCCTCGACACCGACATCCGCCTCCTCCCGACGCAAATAGCGGCGAGAGGCTACCCACGCACCTGACTCGCACAAACCGCCTGGGGACACCGGGACTGCCTCCGGGCGGCTGGGAGGTGCAGTCTGCGAGGAGGACTGTCTGCCGGCTCAGCGGGTAGTAGAGCAGTGTGTCGGACTCGGCGACGACGCCGGCCGTGAATACCGATGGCGGTTGCCCAGTCCATGTCTTCGATCCCCAGCCAACAAGCCCAACTGCGCTCGATCATCCTCGAGCTTCTCGAACACCGAGACGCCGGCAGGACGATCTGTCCATCGGACGCGGCCCGGGCGTTGGCCGGGTCACGCTTCCGCCCGCTCATGGACACGGTCCGCGCCGCCGCGGCCGAGCTTGTCGCCGAGGGCGAAATCGAGATCACCCAGCGCGGAGAGGTCGTCGACCTCGCGCAGGCGCGGGGAGCGATTCGGCTACGGCGGAGAAGCGGGCAGGAGCATCACGGCGGCAACTCCTGAGCGATGTGCAGCGGGTGGCCGTCCGCGTCTTCGACCCACGCGACCACAGTCGATCGATCCATGCCGAGGCTCGGCCGGGCGCGCTAGGCTGAAAGGGTCAGATAGCGAGGGCAACCAGAGGGCGAGACCTTCAGTAAACGTCCCCTTCCCGCGAAAGCAGCCTGATCTTCTGATGGCCGAGAGTCCACCCACGGGTGGGCTTTCCGCGTTAAGGCTCGCGGCCGGAGCTGGGTGGGGGTCAGGGCATGATGTCGGTCAGGGTCGTCGTGAACCCCTCGCCCGACTCCTCAAGCTCGCCCTCGATGTGAAGGCGCGCCGGCCCGTCCTCGGTCCACAGGTCCAAGAAGTAGGCCCAGCCAGGCCGATCGGGATCATCCGATTTCGTGATCGCCTCGACCCGGTAGATCTCGCGCGGCGGCAGCACCAGCGACTCGGGGCAGTCCTCCTCGACGCGACGGCGCAGGTCCTCGACCTCGAGCCGATCGCCGGAGAGGCTGCGGAGCTCCTCGTAGTCACCGTCCACCACGAGGCCGACGACGTTCTCCACCGCCCGGTACATCGCCTCGGGCATCGGTTCGAGCGTGTCCCCGGGCTGTTCGTGACGGCCCAACTCGCGGCTCGCCGTCAGACCCAGACGACCGTAGAAGTAGTCCTCGCACGCCGCGCGCGCCTGGCGGCGGATGCTCTTTGACAACCCCGCGGCGCCGAGCGCAAACACCGCCGCGTCGATCGCTTCCTCAAGGGTCCCGTGGCGACGCGTGAGCTGCGCGGTGACCGCGCGACCGTGCTCCGTGTCGCGCGCCATCGATGAGCCGTCCAACAGGATCGAGGGAGCGTCGTGGCGGCTGTAGCCCGGGCAGGCCCGCACCGACGAGTGGAGAACGATGAGGTGATCGCCCATTACGCCCGCGCGGATGATGGGTCGCCAGGCGTCGACGGGACGCGCCGGGTCCTCGGGCGAGCGGGTTGGAGCAAGGTCACGCTGATGCATCCTAGGTGGGCGCTCCGGCGCGGGCTTGACGGGTCAGGGTGCGCCCTGGTCGCGCACCTCGACGCGATTGCCGAGATCCCTCATTCGCTGCGCCGCGGTACGGCGGTCACGCTCGGCCACGTACCTGTTCTTGACCCCTGATCGCCTGCTGCGGAGCTCAGGCGATGGGCTCGCGGCGGACACCTGGTGACCACGACGGTGATGGAACCTGCAGGGGCTGCGCCTCGACGACTGCGTCGAGCGCGGCCATGGCATTGCGCAGGCTGATCAACAGCGCCCCGTAGACCAGCCATCGATCGCGGAGATCCTCGACCTCCAGGGACTCGGCGAACGTGGCGAGCTCACTCCGCGCGCCCCTGAGCTCGGCGATATCAGGGGTGAGGACCGCCGCGCCGCAACGATGCAACAGGTGAAGCCATGGCTCGCGGAACCTGTGATCCCATTGCTCGGGGGCGACGCCGGCGAGCTGGGCCGTCCAGGCGATGCTGCGCGTCTCGGCGATCGCCTGATCGAGCTGGCTGAGGATCGGCGCGAGGCCGTCGGCGGCGCTCATCCGCTCGGGAGTCGCGCGCCGTGGGTTGAACCGCCCGCTCTCCCTCGCCTCGGCCAGGACATGCCAGGCGTGGTCGACGTCGTTGCGAAGCTCGCCGGTCCGAGCGATCCAGTTGTCGCAATCGCGCGAATCGCCCAGCTGCTCGGCCATGTCGACGAGCAGCGCTCCGACACGGTCAGCGATGAGATCGATCCGCCGAGCAGCACCGCGGTCGCGCAGCGGCGGCCAGACGAGGAGGTTGACGAGCAGACCCACGGCAATGCCGATTCCCGTGTCCTCGAGCCGGGCGGCGAGCATCCCTCCGTTGCTCAGGTAGCCGGTCGTCAGCACCACCACCGCTGTGGCCGCTGTGGTCGTCTCCGCGCGGACACCCCGCACCGAGCCGGCGATGAGCCCGACCAGCACCGCGACCCCGAGTGACGCGAACCCCAGGCCCAACAGACGCCACGCCCCATAGGCGATGAGCACGCCGAGCACGCTGGCGGCGGCCTGCTGGCTGCCGCCGCGGGCGGTCCCGAACACCGTCGCCTGCACGGTCAGCAGGGCTGCCCACGGCGCCATGAACGCCTGCGAGAGGTGCAGCAGGTCAACTGCGACAACCCACGCGACCACAGCCGCCCCCACGGTCTTGGCCAGCTGCGAGGCGTTCGACCAGCTGATCGGGTCCCGCAGGCGATGGTTGACCCAGCCGAGCATGACCCACCGGGTTCTACCCGTCCGGGCGGGCGCCAGACGCCGGCAGAGCCGGTCCCACGTCGCGCAGCGGCCCTGCGCCCTGATCTCGCCGCGTGGTCATGCGCCGTCGAGGGTTGGCGTGGCGCGCGGGGGTAATACACGTGCCATGAATGAACCCAACCACGAAGATCAAGACAGTCGTGCGGCGATCGAAGAGGCCGCCGAGCATGCTGATCGAGCCGCTGAGGAGCGCGAGGAGATGCGGCGCAGCGCGAGCCTGGCCGAGGCGACCGACGATGAACGCCGTGCCGGCAAGCTCGCGCAAGAGGCCGAGGCGCACAACCAGGAGGCGTACGCCCAAGAGGAGGCGTCAGCGGACCGTGCGGACGACGCCGATTGACGTCCGCGCCACCGGTCTGGAGTAGCTCCTACGCTTCGTCATGTGGAACGCGACGATCTGGTCCAGGCGGCGGAGCGAGCGCTGTGTGATGCCGAGCAGGCCTATCGCGCCGACCCGTCTGAGGTCAATCAGCGGCGTATCCAGAGGGCATGGACCGACGTTCGGGAGGCTCGCGGCGAGCCGCTCGAAGACGACGTGCCGTTCCCATTGCCGTCCTCTCACCCGAAGATCCGGTGACTGTTCGGTCGCGGCCCGGGACCCGAGGCGTGGGGTGATCGAGCGAGATGGAGGTGGAGCAGGCGGTCGATCGGGGTGATCACGTTGCCGACCAGTTGAGGCTCCGCTCGCTGTCCCTCGATGGCCAGTTTGATCGGGTAGCACGCCGCGCCGGGCAGGCTCGCGGGCCAGTGATAGACCGCGGTGGAGCTGACGCTCGCCTGTGCGACCGGGGTGCTGGTCGGGCTGGCGCGGAATCGTAGGGTCACGATCGGGCTGACCGTCTCGGCGGGACAGTTGATGGTGCCGGGTTGGACGACTCCGAGCGAGTTGAACAGCCTGACCATGGCGCGGAGGTCCCCGGGAGAGTGCACGCGACGGACAAGAAACGGCGTCTTGCCTGGCCGGGTCTCGCTGATGTCGATTTGGCGCACCGTTCCGGGGATCCGGTCGTTGCGCGGGCGCACGACCTCCCACTGAGACTGAGATTCGGCGTACAGCCGCGTACCGCCTGGCAGCGCGATGACCTGAAGCTCGAGCCAGCGGACTCCCAGGACCCCACTGACCGGCGGCCAGGCGCGGGTGACCGACTCCGAGAACGTCGGTCCTCCGGAGCCCGTGCTGACCACCTTCGACCCCGGCGGCAGGTGGGCCTCCGCGAACGCCAGCACCGTCCGAGGAGACTCCTGCACGGTCCAGGAGCGGTAGGCGACGGCGCTGGCGGTCACGCTCGTGAGCAGGGGCGCATGCGCTCCGGTCATCGCGCCGCTGGCGCCTGGAAGCGCTCCCGCGGGGGGCACGACGCCTCCCAGCAGAGCGTGCGCGTCCCTGACCGCGGCACGCCGGTTGGCCCCGGTGCCCGCAGTCGCGTCGCGCGCCGCGTCTCCTGAGACCTCCCGCGCAACCGCAGCCGACGCATCACGGGTGGCCGCAGCGACGTGCCCACCGGCCAACCCCAAGCCAGCCGCGAGCACGGCCCCTGCCACGACACGCCGGCGTCTCATCACCACTCCTCATCTCGCTCTCCATGCTCACACTACGCCGACCACGCCGCCTCGTCACCAGCACCGGCCTTGCGGCCCGCTCACGGCCGCCGGCGAGAGATCTCGGCGCAGGCGCGTGCGGCGGTGCCAACCGTGGGCGCGGCCCCGCTCTTCCGTTCCACCGGGTCCGAACGCTACTGCCCGGTGGGCGGTGCGTAGACCTGCAGATCGTTGCCGTCCGGATCCTTGAACGGGGCGATCGTTCCCCACGGGTGCTCGGAAGCCTCCCCTGAGAACTCCACGCCATTGGCCTTCAGAGCCTCCACGGTGGCGTCAACGTCATCCACCTCGAACGCAACCACAGCGCCGCCATCGCCCGCCGGAGACTCAGATGCGTTGAGTCCGATGCGCTGATCGCCGGCCGTGACCTCGCTCCAGTCGCCGTCGTGGTCGATGACCTCCAGCCCGAGGTCGTCGCGGTAGAACGCGACGGCTCGCTCCATGTCAGACACCGGTAGCCAGATGGCCGAGATTCCCTTGATCATTTTGTCACTCCGCGTTCGCATGTCACAGGACAACTGCGAGGTTCTCCTACCCGACCAGTTGCGGTTATAACGCGGCGTGCAGATTTCCTCAACACGTTGTCGTTGATCCCTCCCGCAGCGAACGCTGTGACTCAGGCCTTGGACGGGGCCAGCTCGCCACGGCGCTCGCCACGGCCGTCCGCTCGGAATGCGTCCGTCGCACTGTTTGGGGTGCTCTCGAGAGGGCAAACGCTATTCAGACAAAGTCTTATCAAGGAGAAATTCCGTGATTGTGCGCATCGATCGGCTGCAGACCGACATGCCGCCCCCCTCCGATCCCGATCCGGCCGGCGCAAGCGTCGTGCAGGAGCTGCTCGGTGGCAAGTACGGCGAGATGTCGACGTTCATGAACTACACGTACCAGTCGTTCAACTTCCGTAACCGCCAGGGCGCGCGTCCGTTCTACGACCTGGTGGCGAGCATCGCGGCGGAGGAGTTCGGCCACATCGAGCTCGTCTCCACCGCGATCAACACGATGCTCACCGGCGCGGGTGACGGGAAACCGGGCGAACTGGGCGACCTGACCGATGCCAAGACCGCCCGCAACACCCAGCAGTTCATCGGCGGCGGCGCCGCAACCATGGTCCAGGACTCGATGGGCAAGCCGTGGAGCGGTGACTACGTCTCCGCCTCAGGTGACCTGGTTCAGGACCTGACGCACAACTTCTTCCTGGAGACCGGGGCGCGTAACAACAAGCTCAAGGTCTACGAGATGGTCGATCATCCGGCAGCGCGCGCGCTCACCGGATATCTGCTCGTCCGCGGCGGGGTCCACCAGGTCGCCTATGCACGAGCGCTTGAGAACCTGACCGGCGTGGACATGATGAAGCTGTTCCCGTCGCCGCGGATCCCGACCGACAAGATCCCGGAGTGCAAGCCGCACATCAAGCGCGGAGAGCACCTCAAGCTCTACCGCTTCTCTCCGAGTGACTTCCAGGAGATCAAGGCGGTCTTCAACGGCCCGCACCCGGAGACCGGCGAAGAGCTCTTCGTCGCCGAGGAGGCGCACCCCGAAGGCGCACCGGCGTTCGATCTGCCCTCCCAGCCCGCGGTGTTCGCGCCTGGACCGGACCCGGAGATGCTCGCGGAGGTATCGGCCAAGCTGCGCAAGGCGGCCGACCTGCCGGCAAAGCCGACGGGCACCGTCGCGAACGGCGGCGGCAACGGCAACGGCAAGAGCAAGCGTGCCGCCAAGAAGGTCAAGGACGCCGCCAGCTGAACGCTCGGCATCTGGCGTCCCCCGCTCGAGGGGATGCCAGGCCGACACCGGGATCCATCCCCCAATCGGAGGACATATGGCACAACTCACTGTTCTGGACGAGAAACTCGCGGAGGTGCTCGGCCTTGCGCAGGCCGCGCAGGCCGCGACCAAGAAGGTCGCCACGCTCGCGAGGAAGGAGAAGGAGGGCGAGCTCGTGGAGGTGATGCAGCTCATGCGCGACCAGGCGGCCAAGGTCGAGCAGCGCTGCGATGTGGTCGCCGGGTCCAGGGACGGAGTGCGGACCGCCATCACCAACCTGGCCAGGGAGACCAAAGCTGAGGTGGTCGGCTTCATGAAGACCTACCTCGAGGACGCTGAGGCGCTCGACGGGTTGGAATTCCTGAGCATGGCCGAGGCCGGCGAGATGGCTCATTGGGAGATCCTCGCCACGCTCAACGAGACTGCGAAGGACCGATCCATCGCAGGCCTCGTCAAATTCGCCCTCCCGCTCCAGCAGACCCACGTCGTCGCCGTCCGTGAGCATTCGCTGCGCCTGGCGGCCGGCGAGGACCCGGGCGAAGCAGCGTAGGCCAGCGTGCATACGCCCAATCGATCGATCTGACCATCGACCATGGCGACGACTCACGCGCAGATCGCGGCGTCACCCGATGAGGTCTTTGCCGTCCTGGCCAACGCCCAGAACTACGGCGACTGGGTCGTGGGATCAGACACCATCCGCGATGCCGATCCGACCTGGCCGAAGGTCGGCTCTCGTTTTCATCACCGAGTCGGTTTCGGGCTGCTCAAGGTCAATGACCACACGGAGGTGCTCGAGGTCAGCGCGCCGCATCGCCTGGTCATGCACGCCCGAGCTCGGCCGTTGGGCACCGCGAAGGTCACGATGCTGCTCGCCGAGCGCGACGGGGGAACGCATGTGACGATGATCGAGGTTGCCGGCGACCGTCTGTCACGGCTCGCGCTCAACCGGGTCACCGACCCGCTGATCCGCATCCGAAACGCCGAGGCTCTCCGTCGCCTGAGGCGGATCGTGGAGACCGGTCACGCCAACTCCTGACGCGGCTCACGCCCGCCAGGGTCGCACGCGCCGGTCGCTCAGCAGCGCGCGAGCCGCTGATCGGCCTCCCATCCCCTGAACCGACCCGCCGGGGTGGACCGACGCCCCGGTGACATAGAGGCCGGGCAGGGGCGTCCGATGCCGGCACAGCTCCGGTGCCGGGCGGAAGATGAGTTGCTGATCAAGCTCGTAGGTTCCACCGCCCAGATCGCCGCCGACGAGACTCGGGTTCTCGGCCTCGGTCAGCCGCGGGCCCCGAATCGCGCGGGCGAGCACCGCCCCGGAGAACCCAGGAGCGAAACGCTCAAGCTGCGCTTCGATCAGTTCGGCGACGTCCTCGTCGGTGCGGCCATAGCGGGACGGGACATGTCCGTAGCAGTACAAGGTGTGCTTGCCCTGGGGGGCCCGCGAGCCATCCAGCTGTGTGTGTTGACCGACCACCAGCGCCGGTCGATCTGGCATGACGCCTCGCTGGCCGGCATCGGCCGCGGCCGCGAGGTCAGACAGCTCTCCGCCGACGTGTACGACCGCCGCCTGGCGTGCCTCCGGGGCCATCCACGGAACTGGGCGCTCGAGTGCGTAGTCGACCTTGAACGCCGCGGTCGAGTATCTCCAGAGGCGCAGACGCCGCAACAGCCGCTCGGGCAGCGCGTCGTCGGGCAGCATCTCAGCCAGTGGCCGGGCGCTGATCGTGGTCACCACGTCGCGGGCGGCGAGCTCCTCGCCGTCGCGCAGCCGCACGCCGGCCGTGCGGCCGCCGCGCACCAGGATGCGGTCGACCGGGGCGTTGCAGCGGATCGCGGCTCCTTCCCGCATCGCGATCGCCGCCAGCGCGTCGGTGATCCTGCCCTGCCCGCCGGCGGGGAAAGGCCACCCGTGGGAATGAGCAAGCAACTGCAGGAGAAAGCCGAAGGCGCCGCTTCCGGCTGTCGAGGGTGCCAGACCGGAATGCTGAGCCGACCCTGACAGCCATGCCGTCGGACGCGTCGCGCCGTCAAAGACATCGAGGCCGAACGCCTCTATCGATCCGGTCATACGCCGGGCCAGCAGAAGCGCGTCACGGCGCAGCGCCACGCCAAGAGCGATGGGAAGCCGCACGGGGGGGAGCGGCCCGAGAATGGTCTGCACCAGTCGCTGCGCGAGCGGGCGATACTGCTCAATCAGCGCCTGCCACGGTCCTCCGGCTCCCGGGTGGACCGCCTCCAATGACCGGACGGTCGGCTCAAGGTCACGGTGCAGCGCGATCGCTGTCCCGTCCTCGAACGGGTGGGCCATGATCGCGCTCGGGCTGATCCAACGCACGCCCTCGGCCTCGAGATCCAGCTCGCGCATGGCCGGCGAGGCGACGGTCATCGGATTGAACCCGGCGCAGTGATCATGCACGAATCCAGGGAGCGTCAACTCCGCACTGGTGGCGGCTCCGCCGGGCGCGGCAGCATGTTCGACGACCGTCACCGAGAGACCCGCGCGAGCGAGGTGGATCGCGCACACCAGGCCGGTGCTGCCCGCGCCCACGACCACCACGCGGCGGTCACGCGTCACGGCGCCACCCATCGAGGATCGAGCCCTCGTCCTCGAGGCCTAGCTCCCGGAGGCCACGGAATCCTGGTCGGAGGAGTGCCACCTACTCAACCGGGCGCTCTTCGAGGTGATGCAGGAACCGCAGGCGCTTCGTTCCGCCGACGTAGCTGTCAGGTCGGTGCGTGCCGCAGCTGACGCGGTGGCAGGGGACCAGCAGCGGGACTGGGTTGTTGCCCATCGCCGCGCCACACTCGTAGGCGTTGATGTGTGCGCAGACATCCTGGTAGGACGCGGACTCGCCGAAGGGGATGTTCCCGACGCGCCGCAGCGTGTCGGAGGCGGCCGTCACCCCCAGGCGCCAGTCGATCGCCTCGCTCAGCGGAGTCTGTGAGCCCGCGAAGTAGGCCTGCACGGCGTTGCCGAGCATCTGCAGCCGTGACTGGGGGGCGCCGCGACTCGGCTGAGCGGCACGCTGGGCCAGCGCGTCGAAATCCGCGTGGTCAGCGAAGGCCACCCGAACGATCCCGTCATCGGACGCGGCGAACGCCAGCCCACCCACAGGGCTGTCGACCACGGCGCAGGAGAGTTCGCCCACCATTTCCGCATCGAGCGTCGGCCGTGCTCTGATCGACCGGACCCCGTCGGTCAGCCCACGCTGGTACTCGTGGCATGCAGCACAGATTCCCTCGGCCCGAACGGCGACTGACTCGACGCTGTCACCCTCCGGCGCCCGAGGCAGCAGTTCGCCCACGCGGAGGTCGAGATCGAACATGCGCATGCACAGTCGGCACTGAAAGTGATCGTGAGGCTCGAGATTGGTCTCGTAGCGAACCGCCCCGACGTCGCCGACCGACGAGAGAAGCTCCAGCTCGGTCAACTCCGCGAGCGCTGCGTACACCGTCCCCCGGCTGATCTCGGGAACGGCCAGGCTCGCGCGGGAGAGCACCTCCTCCGCCGACAGATGTTCATCCGCCGTCCCCTGGAATGCCTCGAGGATCGCCCGCCGCTGCGGAGTCACCCGCAGGCGGTGTCCTCTCAGGAGCTCGGCGATGTCTCGGGAATCGGCCATGACCGAATGTCTACCCGGGCCAGGTGCGTGCACCCACCTGCTGCTGCCGCCCGCGTGCGTCTCGGTTGCCTGACGTCGGCGGCGTCGAGGCGAAACGTGCTGCAATGACCGTCGAAATCAAGTGACCGCAGCTGACGTGAGCGGAACCGACCGCGGGATCGGGCCTCATCTCGTCGAGCAGGCGACCACGAACCTCACCCGCGACGCGGCGGGGCACGATCAAAGGAGACACCCATGCCAGGCGACGTCGCCCGGGCCAGAGATCTGATGCACCGCTCCCGCCGCGAGGGTTTCGCCGTCGGCGCGTTCAACGTCGACAACCAGGAGACGCTCCTGGCAGTCGCACGCGCTGCTCAGGCAAAGAACGCGCCAGTCCTGGTCGAGGTCAGTCAGGGCGAGGTCGAGGTCATCGGCCTGCGGAACATGCGCTCGCTGGTCGACAACTACCGAGCCGAGCTCGGGATCGAGATGTACATCAACCTCGACCACTCACCCAGCGTCCAGGCCGCGAAGGCGGGCATCGATGCGGGCTTCGAGTTCATCCACATCGACTACAGCCAGGCCAAGAAGGACGCGAGCGACGACGAGATCATCGAAGCGACGCGCGCGGTCGTCGAGTACGCCGCCGACACCACGGGCGCATTGGTGGAAAGCGAGCCGCACTACTTCGGCGGTAGCTCGAACGTGCACAGCGAGGAGATCGACTACGCCGAGATCCGCAAGACGTTCTCCACCCCCGAAGGGGCACGCGCGTTCGTTGACGCGACCGGCATCGATACCTTCGCGGCGGCCGTGGGAAATCTCCACGGCCGCTACCCGGGACCGAAACAGCTCGATCTCGAGCTGCTGGCGCAGATCCGGGCCGCGATCGACATCAACATCAGCCTGCACGGCGGCAGCGGCACCCCGGGGCACTACTTCCAGCGTGCGGCAGGGATCGGCGTCAGCAAGGTCAACATCAACTCCGATCTGCGCTACGCCTACCGCACCACACTCGAGCGCGAACTCCAGACCCATCCGGACGAGTACGCGATCGTCAAACTGATCGACCCCGTGATTCGCGCGGTGCAGGACGTTGTCGAGCAGCACATCGACCTGTTCGGAGCAACCGGCAAGGGCAGGGCCTGACCCGCGACACGTGGATGCGCGCGTCGTACGGACGGCCAATCGGGACGTCGTCCGGATCCGAGGTGAGCCGGACGCTCGGGACACATCCGGGGCCACGCTCACCGCCGAGCCGGCGGATCAGCGGTCCCTCAGCTTGGCGCTCGGGGGGAAGAAGACCCGCGCGATGATCAGCAGGCCACCGACGAGCAGGGCGGCGAGGATGAGCGCCAGCAGCAGGATGGTGCGCGTCCGGGGGGTGGAGTTCGAGCCGGTGCCCACGCGACTGAGGTGACCGACGCGGAGTTCGGACTCGAGCTGGGTGACGAGCGACAGCGCGGCGGCCGCGAGTCCGGCTCCGGTGGTGCTGCTCGGCGGGCCGGCCTCCTGCACCAAGCGCTCGAGCTTTGAGGGCAGGCCGACGCTCCCGAAGCCGTCGCTCATGACGACCAGAAGCGGAACCTTGCGGTAGTAGCTGAGCTCGATGCCCAGGAACCGCGCATACCGTTGGGGGAGGCCGTAGAGCGGGGTGATCGACCCGAGATCGACGCGGTGCGCGATCAGCGCAACCTTGAGGGGAAAGTGGGCGCGGTGGACGGCCGCGACCGCCTCATCGAGCCGCTGCTGCAGCGGCCGCGGCACCTGTGATCTGTAGGGATAGAAGACGTTTTGCGCGATCAGCATGTCGCTGGCCGGGTCACCGTCGGCGCTCGCGGTCCCGGCGCTCACGGCGCCGAGGAGCAGCACAAGGAGCATCGTGACCACCAGCGAACGGGAGACCCGTGGGGCGCAGCGTGGATCTGAGCGGATGAGCGCGTTCATGGTCAGGGGGTCGGGGAAAGGTGTAGCGCGCTCGTCGGGCCGCGGTCGACGTCCGATCGGGCGGGCCGCGGCCTGGAGCGCTCTGATCGGCGCGCCGGGGCGTCCAGGGGTCCCGACACAGCCCGTCAGGTTCTCGCTCTAGGGGTGCCATTTGAACGTGGCGGTCACCCGATGGGGTTTCAGCCAGATGTTCTCGTACTCCAGATGGCGGGCGGCGACGGGCGGGCTGATCAGCAGGCTGACCTTGTAGGTTCCGGGGCCCGGCAGCGCGACGTTGTTGCCGTAGTGGGGGCCGAGGTACTCGGACAGCATCGGCCACTGGCGCTCGTCGTAGACGACTTTGCCGCCACGGGTGATCGTCGCCCATACCGAGGCATAGGGAATCGGCTCGTGGCTGCGGTCGTCGTTGAGCGTCACCATCAGGTGGAAGCTCACGTGCTTCGGCACCTTCTCGGTCTGCTCGCGCTGCCCGTTGAAGACGACGAACGGCACCGCGGTCATCGCCATCGCCTGGATCTTCATGTGCTGCCAGTCGGCGGTGACGAGCATCTGCGTCGGGATCGGGGTGATCCCATCGACCTTCAGCAGATGCTCCGGCGTGCGGCCTGGGTTGCTGCCGGACATGCCGGACATGCCGGACACGGCGCTCGTCGACGCCGTCTGCGACGTGGTGCTCATCCCCGACATGCCGCTTCCGGCTGCCTGGGTCGTGGCGAGACCCTTTGAGCTGCCGCACGCCGCGACGAGCGTCGCACACAAGCCGGCGAGGGCGATCGCGCCGGCTCGACGAGACAACTGGTGTTCGATTCTCACTGGTGGCTCCTTCTGATGCATGGTGACGATGGCGGGCGCATCCACGACGCGGCCACCCTCGACTGGCTCATGAGACGGCAGGTGTCGTCGCCCCGCCGACGAGGGGATCCGCGGTGCTCTGGCGCGGGAGAGGGTCGCGGGCGGCGACAGCCCGCTCTGCGTGCTCTCCGACCAGCGGGAGCATCGCGGCGGCGAGCAGGGCGAACAGCGGACCGGAGTTGAGGTCGGTCGCGCCTCCGGCGAAGATGCCGCCGAGTCCCTGCGGGATCACCCAGAACACGAGGTTCATCACGATCGCGGCCCAGAGGAAGCCGCGCGCGTGCCAGCCGGCTGCGACTCCGATTGCGATCGCCGCCGAGAGCGCGGCGAACACGAGTGCGATGAGCAACCCGTGGCCGCCCGCGGCGGTGGCGAGGGTGCTCTGCAGCGAGTTGAGCGGGTGGATGCCGGTGGGGAACGTCGTGAGCGCGGACTGCGTGGCGTGGGCGCTGGAGTTGGGGGCCAGCAGCCACAACCACGCCATCACAAGCCACAGGGCGCACCACATCGTCTTGGCCCCTCGCACGCCGAAGACCCCTCCCGGGCGCCCGCTCGGCCACGCGAGCAGGGCGATCAGCGCGTAGATGAGGACCGCGCCCGGTGCTCCGGTGAGCGGCTGCGCCATGTTCATGAACAGCATCCCGAACGCCTCGCCCATCCACCAGACATTCAATGACCACAGCAGCGAGCCACCGAGCGCAAGCTTGGTCGTCGGCCGGTAGAGGATCCCGAAGCCGAGCGCGACCTGGGTGAGCGCGAACAGCGTGTTCCACGCGCCGATGTCGCCGTTGGCGAACCGGGCGCCCCACATGATCGAGTCATGCAGCCAGCCGGGCTGGCCCGCGGCGCCGCCGGCGATCATCCGCACGAAACCGCGCGAGTACATGAACGACTGGAACTGCAGGCCACCATCAAGCAGCCAGAGAAGACCGAGCACCGTCTGGACGCGACGCGTGGCGTCCGACCAGAAGTACTCGTGCAGCCGCGCGCCAAGCGAGGGCTGCGTGTGTCTGTCGGCCAGCGAGCCGACCACACCAGAGGTCATTGTTGGGTGTTCTCCCTTTTGAGGTCACAGGACTGACGCCGTGCCCAGGCGGTCGCGACCGGCACGCGCGTGGCGCACCATCTCTCGCGAGAACCGAGGATCCGGACGTCAGAGGACGCGCCGACCCGGGGGTCGGCCGCGCCGCAGTTCAGGCCTCTGCAGAAGGGGGACCGCGGCTTGACCAGCCAGCCAGCACCGGCGCGGGCGCCGCCCGCGTAACCGTCGTCGGCCACTGTGCGGCTGGAGCGGTCCGGTGAGCATGTGACGGACGCCGGCGCCAGATCGCGGTGTGCCTGACCACCCATCGCGCGCCGTGAAAGACCGCCGCCAGGACGAACCCGACGCATGCGGCGACCGGGAGCGCCCAATAGCCGCCGTCGCCGAATACTCCGGTCCACCCGCTCGGGTGGCCGGTGGAGAAGATCCCCTCGAGCGTCTCCTGGCAGGCGAAAATCGCGACGAGCGAGACCGCGGACAGGGCCCACAGGGCGCCGAACGAGTACGAGAAATCACGCGGGGACGTGCGCGCAGCGAAGGCGCGGCCCACTCGGACGAGAAACCCTCCGACGGCGACCCCGACGAGCGCCACGAGCCATGGCACCACTGAGTGCAGATACGAGTGACCCGTCTCGCGCAGGACGACGCCCGCCTGCGAACCATAGGCGAGCTCGTAGCGAAACTGGTGCACCGCGAACGCGGCCGGTGGCATGAGCGCAACCCGGCCAACGCCGGGAACCCGAAGTCGTCGACCCACTCGTCGCACTTTATGTGTTCTGAAGCATGTGCGGCGAACCCCGTGCGTCGGTTGCCGGCCGGCACACCGTGACCGGGCGTGCGGGCCCGTCAACCGCGCGGCCCGCCCCCGACCGCTCAGCGACTGGCATGCGGAGGCGCGTCGCTGCGCAGGGACGGCCGCAGCGCTGGATCCTCAGCCGGCCGGAGATCCGAGCCGGGCGTCGGTTGAGCAAGCTCAAGCTGTTCCACCACCCGTTCACCTATGCGGACACTCGCTGCCTGCCGATGGTTCTGACCCGCCACGCACCACGCTCTTACCTGGCCGGCCCAGACTCAGAGCATCCCACCCGGAGCCGACCAGAAATGTCCGCACGCAGCCTTCAGGAACCCGAACGTGCAGAGTGGCCGCTCGTTCTGCTGGTGGAGGACGAGGCCTCGATCGCCGAGCCGTTTGCGGCGATGCTCGCGCGGTCGGGCTTTCGCACCGCGCTCGCCGCCACCGGCACGGATGCGATCGCCTTCGAGGCCGAGCAACATCCGGACGTGGTGCTGCTCGACCTCGGGTTGCCCGACATCGACGGGCGCGATGTCTGCCGCAGGATCCGCGCGGAATCCGACGTGCCGATCATCATGGTCACCGCGAGCGGGGCGGTGACCGATCGCGTCGTCGGACTCGAGCTGGGCGCCGACGACTACGTGGTCAAGCCCTTCGTGGTTCACGAGGTGGTGGCGCGCATCCGTGCGGTGATGCGGCGCACCCACCGCCGGGCCGGAGGACGGCCGATCGAGGTGCAGGACCTGCGGATCGATCCCCGCACGCGCCGGGCGTGGCGCGGGCAGTCCGAGGTCGAACTGACGCGCAAGGAGTTCGACCTCCTGGTGCGGCTCGCCGCGGACGCAGGCTCGGTGGTCACCCGCGAGACGCTCATGTCCGACGTATGGGACGAGAACTGGTTCGGGTCCACCAAGACGCTCGACGTGCACGTCGGCTGGCTTCGCCGCAAGCTCGGCGACGATCCCGAGGACCCCCACTACATCCGGACGGTGCGAGGCGTCGGCTTCCTGCTGATCACCGGGCGCGGGTGATCGCCATGGGCCTCCGTGCGCGCGTCCTCGGGGCGATCGCCTACATCCTGATCCTGGCGACCCTCGCCTTCGGCGTCCCACTCGGCCTCAGCCTGAGCGCGCGGGTCAATGCCGAGGTGCGCACCCAGGCACAGCAGCAGGCCGACCTCGTCGCGGCCACGGCGTCCGATCTGCTGGCGCCGAGCAGCCGCCGGCAGCTGTGGGCGCTCGCCCGGACGTCGTCCGCCACGCTCCGCGGGCGAGTGATCATCGTCGGTCGCGACGGCCGTGTGCTCGTGGACAGCGCTGGCCCGGCGGAGATCGGCGCCAGCTACGAGAGCCGGCCGGAGCTGGCTCGTGCGCTCAGCGGCCGGCCCGACCAGTTGCAGCGCCGCTCGCGCACGCTCGGCGAGAGCATCCTCGCCACCGCCGTGCCGATCGTCCACGACGGTCGGACCGCCGGCGCGGTGCGGGTGACGCAGAGCGTGGCCGCGGTGCACCGGGCCGTGCTCCGGGTCGAGGCCGGGCTGGTCCTGGCGGGCCTCGTCGTCCTGCTCGTCGGCCTGTTCGCCGCCTGGGTGCTCGCCTCGGGGCTGGTTCGTCCGCTGGCGCGGCTGGAGGCGGTGGCACGCCGTGTGGCCCAGGGGGACCTCGGGGCGCGGGCCTCGGAGGAGGGCAGCCGAGAGCAACGCTCGCTCGCGCGCTCCTTCAACGAGATGACGGAGCGAACCTCTCGCCTGCTCGGAGCACAGCTCGCCTTCGTGGCCGACGCCTCCCACCAGCTGCGCACGCCACTCACCGGCCTGCGGCTCCGTTTGGAGACCGCCCGCGCCGCGTCCGAGAGCGCGGAGGCGCGCGCCGAGCTCGACCGGGCGCTGCAGGAAGTCGACCGGCTCGCCGCGACGGTCGACGAGCTGCTCGTGCGCAGCCGCGCCGGGGAGCGGCGCCTCGCCGGTACCACCCTCGCACTCGGCGACCTCGCCGACGACGCGGGGGTCAGATGGGCCGCCCAGGCCGCAGAGCGAGACATCGCGCTGTCGGTGCGGCGGACCCGCGACCCGGGGACGGTGTGGGCGGCGCGGTCCGACATCGAGCGGGCGCTCGATGCGCTGATCGAGAACGCGCTGCGTTACTCCGCGGCGGGCACCGAGGTCGTGATCGCGGCCTCACCATGCACGATCGAGATCCGCGACCGCGGCCGGGGTGTCGCGCCGGGCGAGCAGGATCTCGTCTTCGAGCGCGCGCGGCGTGGTTCCGCCGGTCGCGCCGGACCCTCCGGCCACGGCCTCGGACTGCCGATCGCCCGGGAGCTCGCGCGTGCGTGGGGCGGGGAGGTGCGGCTACATCAACGGCGGAGCGGCGGCACGACGGCGATGATTACGCTGCCCGGGCACGAGCGCGCCGGCCGTCCCTTTGCCCGCGCTTAGTCATGCGCCGCCTCCCGTTGCACCATGAACGATCGCCGGCCCCCATCCCGATGAGCGCTCGGGTGGTGCTCAGGGTGGTCGCGGCGTTCGCCGGAATCGTGGTGACCGCCGCCCTGACCTGGTCGGTGCAGCGGCTGACGGGGGTGCGAATCGGACTGAGCTCCACCCCGCCGACCGTGATCCGGGGCCTGGCTCCCGCCCGCCCCCGGCCCTCGCACTCGCGACAGCCGAGCGATCGTGGCTCATCCTCCTCCACCGGGGCGCCGAGGCCGTCCGCCGCGGGGGCGGGAACGGCGACGGTGTCCGGTGGCTCGGGCCTGCCCTCGGCGCTGTCCACCGCGCCCTCGGCGCTGTCCACCACGCCCGCGGCCGCCCCAGGCCACGCCGGAGGCCGGGGCGATGACTCAGGCGATCGCCCCGGCGGCTCCGGTCGCGACGACTGAGCTACGGGTACACCTGCTCTCCGGTGTCGCGGTCGACGACCCGGATGGCCGTGCTGGGACACAGCTCGGCGGCCTCGATCAGCCGGTCGCCGGGGGCGGTGCCGATCACCTGGGCGACGTCGTCCAGGGCAAAGGCCTCCGGGGCGATGTCGACGCAGTCACCGTGCGCGGCGCAGGCGGATTCGTCGATCTCGGCGAGATAGGTCATGACAGCACTCCGTGTTCGATCATGCGGCGAGCCGCGGGGAGGGATCCAGGACGGTTGACAAGCAGCGCGGCGACGGGCCGCTCATCTCTGAGGAAGGTCGCGGTGAACCGAGGCTCCGCGGGATCGCCGTCGATCTGCAGGCGGTCCCCGGAGGCGTAGCGGCCCAGGTACTGGATCCGGACCCCGTACTGATCGGTCCAGAAGCTCGTGGGCCGTCGTGCCGCCGGTTCCCGGCCGAGCATCGCGCGTGCGGCCTGGGCACCCTGGCGTGCGGCCTGCTCCCAGTGCGAGCCGGGCACGTGCCGTCCGAGATAGGGGTCATACGTGGCGGCGGCGTCGCCGGCGGCGAACACCTCGGGGCTCGCGGTCCGGCCGGCCGCATCGACGGCGACGCCGCCTGCGGTGCTCAGCCCGCTACCTGCCAGCCAGTCACAGGCGGGTTCGCTCCCGACTCCGATGACCAGGTGGCCGCACTCGAGCACGGTGCCGTCGTCCAGCCGCAGCCTGCGGATCCGGTTGAGCTCGCCATCGACGCTCCGGACCGTTCGGCCCGTCAGCATCCGGACGCCGTGGCGCTCGTGCAAGCGCATGAACCAGCGGCCGAGGTCGGCGCCGACGACGCGGCCGAGCGGCACGGGCAGCGCCTCGACGACCGTGACCTCACATCCGAGCGACCGCGCGGAGGCGGCGATCTCCAGTCCGATGAAGCCGGCCCCGACGAGGACCAGCGGTTCGCCGGCGAGCAGTCGTTCGCGTAGCGCCGTCGCGTCATCGACCGTGCGCAGCAGCGACACGTTGTCGTAGCCGCTGAGCAGCTCGAGCGTGCGCGGGCGTCCGCCGGTGGCGACGAGCAGCTTCTCGTAGCGCAGCTGCCCGCCGTCGGAGAGCTCGACGCGCTGCTCCGCGGGCACCAGTCGGGTGGCCGCCACGCCAGGGAGAAGCTCGACCTGGCTGCGCTCGTACCACTCGGCGTCCCGGAACGAGAACCCTCGTGGGGACGGGTTGCCGGTGAGCAGCTCCTTGGAGAGCGGGGGGCGGTCGTAGGGACGGTGGGTTTCCTCGCAGAGGATGCGAACCGGCCGCTCGCAGCCTTCGCGCCGAAGCGTCTCGGCGCAGCGCTGGCCGGCCAGCCCGCCACCGACGATCACGATGCCGTCGGTGGCGTGGGCGGAACGTGTGGAGTGGGTCATGGCGTCAGCCTCCAGCCGATCGGTAAGGCGATGGGCGGCCCCCGGTAAGGAGACGGTGAGCTTTGCCGAAGCTTTGCCCGCGGTTTGCGGTCGGCTGGCCTGGCGGCTCGCACAGTGGCCCGACCCGACCTGACCCGGAGGCCTATCGATGCAACGCACGCACACCCGAATCGCCGGCGCGACGACCGCACTGCTCGCCGCGGGCGTCGCCGGCTTCTCGCTGCGCCCGGCGCATCGACCCTCGGCCGCTCCGGCGGCGCGCACTCCCGCCGTGGAGGTGCGCACGAGAGTCATTCACCGCACCATCCACATCGTCCGTCACGAGCATCCCCACAGCCGGGGCGGGCATGCGCTCGCCACCGCGAGTGGTTCCGTTCCCCCGAGCGCCGCTGGAGCCGCCGCCGGGCGGGCGCAGCCGGTCACCACATCGGCCAGTCACCACGGCAGCGCGCAGAGCACCTCGGCTGCCGCCGGCTCTGCGCCGGTCACCACCCGCACCAGCGTGCACGCGAGTGCCCCCACCTCCAGCGGGGCCACCGGCTCACGGCCCGTGACCACGCGCGCGAGCGCTCACGCCGGCGGCGGATCGGGATCTGGCACGACGGTGCGAACGAGGACCAGCGCAGGGCACGGCGGCGACGACGGCGGTGAGCACGGTGGCGACTGATCGCGGCATCACCGCAAGGCCGCCCCGGTCACACAGCCGCGCCCCACGGCGCGGCCCCGATCGACTCAGCCTGGCCCTGTTCGGTCTGGCCGCCTTCCTGATCGTGCTCACGCTGCTCGCCACCGAGCTGCGCGCGGCACCACGGCCTCGCACCGCCCACGTCCTGCTCCTGCGGCGCGTCTACCGGACCACCCTGGTCGAGACCCGGATCGGCCCAGGTCGCACGACCGCGCCCTCCGTCTCCCAGTCGGTGTCGAGCTCGGGCACGTCCGCGTCCGCGCCCGCTCCGATCACCCGCAGCTCCTGAAAGCGAGAACTCATGCCCGACGCCGTTGACTACACCTTCAATGCCATGGGCAGCCCGATCCGGCTGCTGATCGGCGACCGCCTGCTGCAAAGCGCCCTGCCTCCGCTGCAGGCGGCCGATCGCGAGCGCGCCTTCGTGCTCGACTACAGCGATCGGCTCTCGCGCTTCCGCGCCGACAGCGAGTTGACCGCGCTCAATCGTGATCGGAGAGAGCGGGTGCCGGCCGGTTCGCTGCTGCGCGAGGCCGTCAAGGCTGCGCTCTGGGCCGCGGAGCGCAGCGACGGACTGGTGGACCCGACGCTGGTGCACGCGCTGGAGCGCAATGGTTACGACCGCTCGCTCGACGGTGCCCATCCCGCCTCGCTCGTCGAGGCGCTCCGGAGTGCGCCGGCCCGCCATCCGGCCGGGGTGGACCCGCGCGGGCGCTGGCGCGAGGTGGTGGTCGACGACGAGGCGAGCGAGATCATCCGCCCGCCGGGGGTCGCGATCGACACCGGGGGGACCGGAAAGGGGCTGTGCGCGGACTGGATCGTGCGCCGGCTCTCGCGCTATACCCGCTGCGCGGCGGACTGTGGCGGCGACATCGCGGTCGGTGGAATCGGCGCTCAGCTCACCCCCTACGTGGTCGAGGTCGAGCACCCGCTCACCGGCAGGTCGGTCGGCTCGGTGGCGGTCGAGATCGGGGGGATCGCCACCTCGGGGCTCAACGTCCGGATCTGGCGGCGCGAGGATGGCTCCTTCGCTCATCACCTGCTCGATCCGCGGACCGGCGACCCGGTCTGGAGCGGCCTGATCGGGGCGACCGCCGTCGGCCGCAGCGCACTGGAGGCTGAGACGCTCTCCAAGATGGCGCTGCTACTCGGCCCCGCCGGTGCCCGCGAGGTCCTGCGGGACCGCGGCGGCGTGATCATCCACGACAGCGGCGAGGTCGAGTCGATCGGTCCGATCGCAGCGACCATCCAGGCCGATCCGATCGTGGTCGGCGGCCGATGAGCGCGGGCTCTCCGCTCGATCACATCTGGTGGCTGGTGAGCCGGGCCTCGGGCGTCGTCGCGCTCGGGGCGGTGTCGCTGTCGGTCCTGCTTGGACTCGCGTTGGCGGCCAAGGCGCTGCCGTCAAGCCGGCGGCGGTCGGCGGCCGGGCTGCACGAGCAGCTGGCGCTGCTCGCCCTGACGGCGATCACCGCCCACGCGCTCGCCCTGCTCGGCGATGGCTGGCTGGCCCCCGGGTGGCGCGGCATCGCGGTCCCGTTCGCCCTTCACTATCGGTCTCTGTTCAGTGGCCTCGGGGTGATCGCCGCTTACCTGGCGTTCCTGCTCGGCCCAAGCTTCTACCTGCGCAAGCGGATCGGCGCGCGGCGGTGGCGCCAGATGCATCGGCTCACCGTCGCGATCTGGGTGCTCGGGGTGGTACACGCCCTCGGCACCGGGACCGACGGGGCGGCGATCTGGCTGCGCGTGGTGGCGTTGCTCCCGCTACCAGGCGTCGTCTATCTCCTGGTTCTGCGGGCCCTCGCCCCGCGCCCACACGCCGTCCCGGCCGTCGGACGGCCGCTCGGCACCGCGCGCGGCGGCCGGCACGGCGTGGCGCGGCGGCCGGTATCGCGGGAGCTCGAGCCGGAAGGTGGCGCCGCCTCCGGGTGAGGGCTCGGCGCGAATCCAGCCGTCGTGGGCCTCGACGATCGCGCGGGCGATCGCCAGTCCGAGACCGGTCCCGCCGCGCTCGCGGTCGGGCTCGCCGGCGCCCGGCACCCGGTGGAAGCGCTCGAAGATTCGCTCGAGCTCGTCCTCCGGGATCCCCGGTCCCGCGTCGGCGACCGCGATCTGCAGACGCCCGCCGGAGGTGGTGGCGGTCAGCTGGATGCGGTCGCCCGGATGGGTGTGGGTCACCGCGTTGCGGATGAGGTTGCGCACCACCTGGGTGAGCCGGGCTGGATCTCCGGTCAACGTGCCGCTCACGGCGGTGAGCTCGAAGTCCCGTTCCCCGAACAGCGGCAGGTCCCGGCGGATGTCCTCAAAGAACGCATCGAGATCGATCTCCTCGGCGATGATGAGCCGGCCGCCCTCGGCGCTGGCGAGCGTGAGCAGGTCGGAGACCAGCCGGTCGAGCTCGTCGAGTCGCCGCAGGAGGGTCGCGGTGGCCGCGTGACGACGAGCTTCGCTGGTCTCCCGATCGAGCAGCTCGACCTGCGCGCGGAGGACCGCCAACGGGGTCCGCAGCTCGTGCGAGGCATCGGAGACGAACTCCCGCTGGCGTGAGAACGCACGCTGCAGCCGCCCGAGCATCATGTCGAACCCGCCCGCGAGCACCGCGATCTCGCCGCCGGTGGCGACTGGGCCTGCCCGCGCGCTCAGGTCGCCGCTCGCCACCGCCGCCGCAAGCCGGGTGAGCCTGCGCAGCGGTGCCGCGATCATCGTGGCCAGACCCAGTCCCGCGGCCACCGCGAGCACGAGCACGCCGGCCCCGACGAGCGCGAACGTCCGGGCGAGGCTCGACTGCGCGTCGAACACGGGCCGGAGCGGGTCGGCGAAGCGGATTGTCCCGGCGCGCCGTCCGGCGAACCGGACCGGCAGGGTGAGCACGCGCATCCGCCCCGCCTCGGCGACCCGGCGGTCGGCCAGACCCGGCGGCGAGCCGAGCAGGCCACCGCCGCCGCTCTCGGTCCGATCGTGGGTCACCACCTCCGGGTCGTTGCTGAGAATGGCGCCGCCGGGCAGCTGGATGACGATGATCAGGGCCTCCGCGTGGTAGCCCTGGGTCGCCAGGAATCGGTGCGCGACCGCCGGTAGCCGCCGAGATCCGGCCGGGGCCCGCCGCGCGGCGGACTGGCGCCACTCCGCTGCCTGGGTGCGCAGCTGAACGTCGATCTGGGCTCGCAGCCGCGAACCGGTGTCCGCATAGACGGCGAGGAAGCTCGCCCCCACCGCGATCGCCGTCACTCCGGCGATCGCAAGCGTCAGCTGAGGCCGCAGGCCGTGCGGCAGCGACGGGCGTCTCATGCGACGCGCAGGCGATACCCGACGTTGCGGACCGTCTCGATCGGATCCGTCGATGAGCCCGATCGCAGCTTGCGGCGCAGATATCCGACGTAGACCTCGAGCACCTTCGTGCCGGGGTCGAAGTCGAATCCCCACACCGCGTTGAGGATCTGCTCGCGGGAGAGCACCTGGTCGGGGTGGCGCATCAGGTAGGCAAGAAGCTCGAACTCGCGCGCGGTGAGCGGCACCTCACGGTCGCCCGCATGGACGCGCCGGGTGCGCAGATCCATCCGCAGCCCGTCGACCTCGAGCACGGAGGCGGCGCGCTGGCCGGGGGTGCGCAGGTGCGCGCGCACGCGTGCCGAGAGCTCCTCCAGGGAGAACGGCTTGGTGACGTAGTCGGTCGCCCCGAGGTCGAGCCCCGCCACCCTCGCCTGAACCTCGGAGCGCGCGGTCAGCACGATCACTGGCAGCTCGGGCATCCGCGCACGGATCCCCTTCAGGACATCGAGCCCGTCGCGACCGGGAAGGGTCAGGTCGAGGATGACCAGCGCGTAATCGCCGGTGAGCGCGGCCGCCTCACCTGAGGGGCCGTCGCGGCACACGCTCACGGCCTGGCCCTCGGCACGCAGTGCCTGCTCGACGAATCCCGCGAGCGCACGGTCATCTTCGATCACGAGGATGCGCATCACCGCACGCTAAGCGCCCCTGGAGGACGGCGAATCAGGGCTGATCCCGATTCTGATCCGGGTCTTACCCCGGTCTTGGCGGAGCTTCTCATCGTCTCTGCCATCAGACATCGGGCCGTCAGGCCCTCACAAGTGAGAAACCGCATGCCCTCCGCCACCACCCCATCTCCTCGGCCGCGCGCAGCGCGTCCGTCCCTGTACCGAACCATGCTCAGCCTTGCCGTGGCGGCGATCGTCGCCGCATCGATCCCATTCGCGGCGATCGACGGCATGGCCATTCAGAGCCGCCCGGCCTACGTCGCGTCCGTCCCGGCGGCCACCGGCGGACACACCACGACCCGCCTGGTGACGACCGCCTCCGGCAGGACCATCACCCAGACGGTGCCCGCGGCGAGTGCCGGCGCTCGCCCGGCGACCGTCTCGGCGGTCGCTCCGCTGGCGAGCCGCTCCTCCTGAGCGCGGGCGCCCGAGGCACTGCGATGGCCATCCATCAGACGTTCTGGATCGCGAGCCGCGCGTTCGGGACGGTTGCGATCGTCCTGCTCGGCATCACCGTCGGCGTCGGCCTGACGATGTCCGGCAAGCTGCTGCGCCGCCCGGGAATGAACGCGCGCCTGAAGCATTTTCACGAGGCGGCGGCCCTGGTCACCATCGGCCTGATCGCCACCCACGCCGGCCTGCTCCTCCTCGACTCCTACCTCAAACCGGGGCTGGCCGGGATCACCATCCCGTTCGTGCTCGCCTACCGCACTGTGTTCACCGGCGTGGGCATCATCGCCGGCTGGCTCTGCGTCCTGTTTGCCGCAAGCTTCTACGTCCGTCGCCGGATCGGCGCCCGCAACTGGCGCCGGCTGCACCGCTTCACCATCGTCGCCTACTTCCTCGCGCTTGGGCATGCCCTGGGCGCCGGCACCGACGCTGGCGCGCCGTGGATGGTGGCGACCCTCACCGGCTTGACGGCGCCGATCGCCTTCGGATTCGCCTACCGCGTCCTAGCCGCCTCGCGTCCCAACGGAACGGTCGGCCTGCGCGGTCACCGTCGTGATGAACTGCTGGGGTAGGTGTTCGGCGCGCCAGCAGCTCGGACCGGTGTGACAGTTTCGCAGCCGGAGGAGGGCGGTGTGGAGCCGGGCCAGGCCTGCCGGCGGCAGATGTGGGGCGTCGTTGCGCAGTTCGTAGGGGTCATCGCGCAGGTCGTAGAACTCGCGCTCCCCGTCCTGATACTCGACGTAGAGGAAGTCCTGGGTGCGCAACGCCTCATAGGTCGTCGGGTTGCCGCTGTTGTAGTTCTGGTGGTCAGGGTCGTCTCGGTCGAAGGTCGGGCCGCGGTGCTCGACGAGGATGGCGTCACGCCAGCCGCGCGGCACGGTGCCTCCCGTGAGCAACGGGATCAGGCTATGCCCGTCACAGCTGTAGCGCGTGTGGGCGAGCCCGGTGAACGTCTTGGCGAGGTCGACGTTCTCGGCCATCCCGCGGGTCGTCGAGCCCTGATGAATGCCGGGGCCGGCGACGATGAGGGGCACGTGGATATCGGTGTCGAACGCGGTGAGCTTCCCTGGCAGCAGTCTGTACTCGCCGGTGTGGTACCCGTTGTCGGAGCTGAACACGATGTAGGTGCGGCGGGCGAGGTGATCGGCGGCGACCGCGTGCTCGATCGCTGCGATCAGTCGGTCGATCGACTGGACATCCTGCACGCGCCGGCGGAAAGCGCGGCCGATGCGGCTGATCTTGCTCGGCGAGAGCGGCTTATGGCCCTGTAGCCATTTCGGCGGATTCGTCGGCAGCCGGTTCCAGTTGGGCGGGTGTGGCGCAGTCAGCCCAGAGAAGCGGTGAGCATCTCGCGGTGCGGGCGTGTAGGGGAAGTGAGGGGTGAAGGTTGATAACTCCAGGAAGAACGGCCGGCGACCGCTTGCCGCGTGGTTGACGAAGCGCACGCCCAATCGGGTGAGGACGTTCGTGAGGTAGTCGCCGGGCGCCGATCCATACCGATGAAGCGTCCCGTCCTGGTTGAGGGTGTAGTTGTATTCCGGGTAACCCCAGCCTGCGACGTCCCACTCGTTCCAGCCGGCCGGGACGTAGGTGGCCGGTACTGGCGAGCGTCCACCTCCCTCGAGGTAGCCGTTGAGGTACTTTCCCATCATCGCGGTCCGATAACCCGCTTTGTACAGCGCGAGGTTGAATACCTTGCGCTCGTCGTGATGAGACCAGAACGCATTGATCCCGCCGCCTCCGTTGGTGTTCGTGAAGACGCCGGTGTCGTGGGGGAAGTCGCCGGTGAAAATCGACGCGCGCGACGGACAGCACAGTGAATCTGACACGAAATAGTCCCGGAAGGTGAGGCCTTGTCGCTGAAGAGCTCTCACCCGACTCATGTACCGCACCAGGTCCCAGGAGAGATCGTCGGTGAGCACGAAGACGATGTTCGGGCGGGTGTCGTGGACCCGCGCCTGTGGCTGGCGCACGTGAGGGGAGGGGATCCCCTGGCCAGGCGCAGGAGGCTTCTGCGTCACCGGCGGGGAGGTTGACGTCACCGACTCATCTTGGGTGGTGCGCGCATTCGTCGATGAGGTGCGCCGCGGATGTGGCGACGACCCACCGCCACAGCCGGCGAGCGCGAACGCGGCGAGGAGGGCGATCCAGCGGACCCCCGTCCTTCCGCGAATGGGAATCTGACGCGACCGGGAACGCGGAGTGCTCACCCGCAGAGCCTCGACGATCTCGCGTCGCCACCGCCTGGGGTCCACCCTCATCCTGACGCCGGGGTTCTACCGTTGCGCGCGCGCCGGGAGGGGAGTCCATCCCGTCGCGAGCCACCGGGGGATGGGAAACCTCCCCCGCCCAGCGAGGCACCGTCGCGGCCGGGCGGGGCTGAGGCCCGCGTCGGCGCGGCGCGGACATCTGTCTCGGTCCTAGAAGCACCAGGCGGCGCGACAGCCGACGCCGGAGCAGCCGTCAGAGCCGTCAAGTGGCCGCCATCTGCAGAACGGAGCCGAGCGGCGGCGAACACGGATGCTGATGCGCACCGTGACCACAGGACTCGCTCGGTCGCGGAGAGAGGCCGCTGCGTTCCCCACTTCACCTGGCCCTCGGCCGCTCCCGGGACGCATCCCCCCGCGATCAGGTCACGCCCTCGCCATTCGCCAATCCGGCGTCGCGCTGCTGCACACGTTGATTGCGAGCGTCCGGATCGGCGCGGGAAGCGAGCCCCGTGTGGGATGTGGTCAATTCTCAGACGGCTGGTCGGAAGACCGCCCAACGGCGATAGCGAGCGTCGGCGCCCGCACGAAAAGGAGGCGTCAAACCCCTCTTTGTTCGGACGCTTCCTTTCGCTCGGGCACGCGAACGTGGGGAGCGAACACAGCCTGCTGGGCGTCCTATCGAGCGTGAAAATCCGCCGACCTCCGTACGCTTGAGATGCCGATCGCGCCCGCGCTCGACGCGTTAGATGCCAAGCGCGTGCTCGGCTTGCGAGGTCAGCTTGTTGAGACGAAACTGAACGTCTGAGAACGCCTTGGACCTCAGCTTCCCCTGCCCAGCAGCGGAATGACCGTCCAGGATGGTGTAGACCGCTCCGGCGCACATGACGTCGAAGCGGATGCCCTCGCGCATCGCGCTGAGATATTCGGCTTTCGCCGCCCGCTGGCTGGGGATCGCCGAAATGCGAGACACGCGGGTGATGGCCTGCTCGCGGGCCTCCGCGTTGCCGATGAGCACCTTGAGCGCCTGCCGATCCTGGGTGGGACTGTCCAGGCTCTCGTTGAAATTCAAATCGGTGCTGGGTTGCATCTGCTCTACGGCCTGCTTGAGCGGAGTGGACCCTGCAGCGAGCGCCGGGGTAGCGGCGGCGCCGATCGCAAGAACGGTGATCGACGCCGTAGCGAAGCGGCGTAGGGGGACGGGCATCGGGACTCCTTGATCTGAAGTTGGGCTGAGACAAACACGCGCCGTGAGCACAGACGGCAACCGTTGAGAAGCAGCTGCCCATGCACGGTCTGATTGCGTCAATAGATCAATGTCGCGAGCCGTCCGGGTGTTGCACCGCTCTGCGCACACCGTCCGGACTCTGACACGACAATCGGGATGCGGGCGAAGTATCAGCGTTTGGTCCCTGGCTCCGTGCAGCGATCGGAACCTCCGCTTTCACCAACGCGGACGCTGGCTGCGCGCGCCTGGCCTGCGACGAACGGATCGGTACTCGAGGGTTGCGCGGATTCTCTGCAGAGAGGGCGCCTGCTTGGCTGGGATAGGTATCGGACGCCGGCACCGTGACGGAGATGTGGCGCGGTGCTGCGCTGGGCTTAGGCTGGCGGAAGTCCTGCGTCGTTCACCGACGACGAACACCACTGAAGACCGGAGGCCGCAGACCAATGGCGGTATTGACATCTCAGGCGCGGGCCCTGTTGGAATCGGACGCGCTTGCCCATCTCGTGACTCTCAATCCCGACGGTAGTCCCCAGGTCAGCTGTGTCTGGGTCGGGCTCGACGGGGACGACATCGTGACCGGGCATCAGCAGCGCCGGCTGAAGGTCCGCAATGTCGAGCGCGACCCGCGAGTCGTGCTGTCCATCGAGTCCAGCACCCTCAACGACCGAGGGTTGCGCGAGTACCTCGTCGTCCACGGGCTGGCTCGTGTTCAGGAGGGTGGAGCGCGTGCTCTGCTGCAAGACCTGGCGCGCGTCTACATGGGGCCTGACGCGGTGTTCCCACCCCCGCAGTTCCAGGCGCCGGGCTTCATCACCAGGATCACCCCGGAAAAGCTCGGCGGTGTCGGACCCTGGACACATCCAGACCGATGACCATTACCGGACGAAGGTGAACGACGGACGCGTGCTTTGCTCAGCACAGCCGGCGCACTTCTAGCGCTCGCTCCGCGACGACACCGGGTGGGTAGCTAAGCTCAGCGCATTGTGGAAGAAGGCGCAACAAGATGTTCGGTTGCCGCTCACCCTGGCCGCTTCGATACCGCGCCTGCGGCCGCCGCGGAGGCCCGTTCCGAGCCGCTGCCGAGATTGCCGAGGACGGTGAGCTAGTGGAGAACGTATGGGACTACCCACGGCCGCCGGCCGTCGCGCCCTGTCGACGTCACGTCCGCGTCGAGCTCGCCGGGCAGATCCTCGCCGACTCTGATCACGCGCTCCGAGTGCTGGAGACCAGCCACCCGCCGACGATCTACATCCCCCCGGACGACGTGCGCCTGGAGCTTCTCGTTCCCAGCCGGACCCGTCCGACGTGGTGCGAGTTCAAAGGCGCCGCGCAATACCTCGACCTCGTTACCGAGAACCGACGCCATCCCGCCGTGGCGTGGACATACCCACAACCGTCGGCTGGCTACGAGCAGCTCACCGACCATCTTGCCTTCTATCCCGGCCGAGTCGACCGCGCTTTGCTCGACGAGGAGCAGGTGCTCGTTCAGGGTGGCGACTTCTACGGGGGCTGGATCACCGCGGATCTCGCGGGCCCGTTCAAAGGGCCGCCGGGCACGACCGGTTGGTGAACCAGGAACTCGATCACCCCAGCCAGGCTGATCACGAGCCTGCGGAGTCGGCCATCCCCTGTGCGGGGCGTTCACCACGCCAGAGCAGCGCGTCGCCAACGGCGGGCGAAACCTGGCTGCCTCCTGGTATCGCTTTTGATGGATACGAGTGCAGCCGACGGACGCTCGCTGCAGCGCGAGCGCTCGCCCCGCCCGTTCGACAGCGGCGGTGTCGCGAGGGCGTCGCTGAGGCGACAGAGCAGACTGATCGTGCACCACGGACGCGAGGTCGCCGCGTCTGCGTGTGCTGGGCTATGGACGCCGGGCTTCGATGAGGTGCCGCGTTGAATGCGCGACGAACTGGCCCTCGCGCTCGATCAGGTGGTGGAGATCGTGAAGCTGGTCGCGGTAGGCCTCGACGGTGAAATCCGGCACCCACCAGATGAGTTTGCGCAGCAGATACACGACCGCCGCGACGTCGTAGATCACAAGTCGCGTTCTGGCTGTCTTGACGTCGATGATCTGCAGTCCCGCCGCGCGTGCGGACGCTGCTTCGTCATCGGGGTGGCGCCCGCGCCGGGCCTGCGGTTGTGGGCCGAGCAGGAACTCGATCAGCTCAAACGCGCTTGCGGGCCCGACGTGTTGCGCGAAATAGGTCCCGCCGGGCCGGAGCACTCGGGCGATCTCCTCCCACCAGATCGTCGCCGGATGCCGGCTGCTGACCAGGTCGAACGCCATGTCGGCAAATGGCAAGGGCGCCTCCTCTGGGTCGAGGACCACGACGACGCCACGGGGATGCAGCCGCCGGGTGGCCTGACGGAGATTTGGTGGCCATGACTCGGTGGCGACGGCGGTGGGCGGAAATGACGAAGCCTCAGCAAGAACCTCACCTCCGCCGGTCTGGATATCGAGTGAGGCCTCCGCTTGCGCGAGGCGCTCCGCGAGCCGTCGCGCGTAACCCCAAGGAGGACGCTCCTCGGTGGCACGTCCTTCCAGCCAGGAGAAATCCCAGCCCGTGACATCAGCGTCCTCCCCACACGCAATCAGCTCCTCAAACTGTCCCATCGGCGACAGATCCTCGCAGCCCCGCTGGCGCCCGGCCTGACGAGCGCCGAGCGCACGAGCGCGACCACCCCTGTCAGGACCGGCCGCTCATCGGACCTCGCCCTGGCAGTTCGGTCGGTGCGAGAGCCTCGCTCTCACCACAACCCAGGAGCCTGGCGGCGGGCCGATCGCGGCCTCTCGTGACTGCTGCCTTTCTCTCTTCGATCGGAGTCAGCGCGGCGGTCGCTCCGCGACGAACTGGAGCGCCACCCAAAGCCGCGTACACGACGAGTGGCGCCCTGGAGGGCGCCCGATCAGGGCTCAATGGGGCTCCTCCCGACGAACGTCTGGAGCGCAAGCAGCGCGCTGCCCACGACGAGCGCGCCTCCGAGTACGGCTTGGCCGCTGATCAAGCTTCCAATCCCGATCAGCACCAGGACGAAGCCGATCGCCCAGAACGTCCACCCGCGCACCGGCCAGCCGGACGGAACCTGAACGCCGTAGTCCTTGGTCGCTGCTCGCCAGAAGCGCTTCACCTTCGCGTGTTACCCGCCGCAGCCCATCCACATCCCGCGCTTGTGCTTTCTGCGACTCGACCGCTTCCGTTCTGCCGCGTCGTTCGCGACGACAGGATTCTCCGGACTCCCTGGTGCTCGCCGAGAGCAGCAGGCGCGGCCGGACCATCGATGGCGTCCGGCTCGTGTTGCTGGTCTCGTCTGCGCTACCGCTCGTCGGGGCCGAAGACCTGGTGGATCCCGATCACCTGCCCAGCCGGATCGAGAAACTCGACGATCGCGGCCTCCCACGACTCGCGAGCGCCGAAGAACATGACAACCCTGTTCTGAACGACGTCCTCAAGCTCATAGCCGTCCTCCCAGACCAACCGAACGCGAGCGATATCCAGCCCGTCGCTCTGCACGCGACCGCCTGCGAAGAAGACTCCGTTGCTGACGTAGGCGTACAGACCAAGGAAAGGACCACGCCTCCCTGGCACGTCTCGGTCGGGGCCTTCGCTGCCACCCGCGCGCCGAAGGCGGTCACCGTCGTCGGTGAACACCGCGATCACGAAACAGCGCTCGCCGTCCATGTCGTTGACCGTGATGGCAACCGCGCACCGGTCAGATGTGCGCCGCTCGCTGAGAACTCGGAGTGAGGTCGGGTCCGGCCTGCGAAGTATCGGCGGCCCCGGGTGATGCCGCGGCCGGGAGTCGGGTCGGAGCTCAGCGCGACTTGACAGGTCCCGGACGACATGCTCCACCGCAGATTCGCTCATCGGCACGTCAGAGGAAAGCCCGCCGGGGGATGGCGGGCTATCGGAGTCCGGACTACGAGGCTCAGGTAGCGCGACTGGTCCGAGCGCGCCTTCGGACCAGGGTCGCGCGGCTCGCGGACACCGGTCGAGCCAGGGTCGTCGGAGTCCTCTCCAGCACTAACCGTGATGCCGTCATCTCGCATGCGATCCACCGACTCCTTCCGCAGAGCATCAATCAGCGCATGCATGGCCCGCCGCTCGTCAGACACCGCCTGCTCGCGCTCCGTCAGCTGCGCCAACAGTAGGTTCAACTCCTGCGTCATCGAGTGCGGATCTCGGGCAGTCACCTCCAGCAATTCTCGTGGACCGTCCGCGCCGCCGCAAAGCACGACCCTGGAACGCTCCGCTCCCGCCGATCTGCGGGCGTCTCGCCGCCACGGATCCGGCTCCGCGGACTGCTGCTTGCTCAGCGGATCTGGTCACCGTCGGGCGCGTGCTTGGCGACGATCGCACGTCTCATGGGGCATGCTCTGGCAGCGCGACCGCCGTTCGCGATCGCTGGGCGGGATCGCTCGCCGATCTCCACTTCGAAACAATGAGCTCTGAGGCGCTTGGCATATGGAATCCGAGATCAGTGGAGGTCTGGCACAGGCGAAAGCGCGGCTTCAGCTTGGCGCCGCCGCCGTGGCTCCCGGCGCAGAGCTGGGCTATCGGATCGCGAACGACGGTGAGACGCCACTTCTCTACGGAGCCGGCTATCACTTTGAGCGTCGCACCGCGAACGGCTGGGAGTCCGTGCCGATTACCTTGGCATTTCCTGCCTGGGGCGCCAGGATCGTGCCGGACGAGGACAGCGGAGCGATGGTCGCGCGTGCCGAGCAATCAGGCGTCAGGGCATTACCGCCTCGTCACAAGTGTGATCGTGTTGCACGCCGACAGCACCCCGATGCGCGGACCGGACGGGCCGATCACGATCAAGCTCTCCTGCGAGTTCAGCATCACGGGCTGAGACCCGCCGAGGGGCGGCATCCAGACTGCCGATCGATCACGCAGCTCAAGCGACGGTCCGGCGCGAACTGGGGCGACGCTCGCTTCCGCTTGTCCGCTCCGGGTCTCCCTGACGCTCGCTCGGCGACGGAGAGAAGCGTCAGGGCGCATCGAACGGGGGCCGACCCTTCTCCGCCACTATCTCCGTGCAGAGCTCGACGCATTCACTGCAGATCGCGACCGCCGGCGTAGGTCCGCAAATCATGGCGTCAACCTGCCCCCGCGGCTTGCCGCAGAAGGAGCAATGCACGCCGTCCGAATCGACCGACGGTTCGCCGTCGCTCAGGATCTCGCCGTCCGAACCGCGCCGGGGCATGCCGAGGACGTTACGACATGGCGGCGCGCTCGCTTTGGTCAGACCGAGCGTCGGTCTCGGACGACCGCATTGCGACGAGGACGTCGCTCAGGTCTTGGACGGCACGGTGGGCTTCGCGCGGCTGCGCCACGCACCGAGGAGCGTGGCGATGATTACGAGCACGACGCCGACGCTGATCGCGAGGTCGGCGAGGTTCATCCAGCCCGCGGTGCCTGCCGGCTGCAGCCAGTCGACGACCCCGCCACGTAGCGGTCCGGGCGCTCTCAGCACCCGGTCAAGTAGGTTGCCGACTCCGCCGCCGAGCATCAGTCCAATCGCCGCGGTCATGATCCGTGAGCGCACCCGGGTCGCGCCCACGGCCAGGGCGGCGACTGCCAGGAGGGCAAGCAGCGAGACGAGCAGGGTGTGACCCGCCAGCCGGTTGCCCGAGCCGGCGAAGTTGCGATAGAGGGACAGGTGGACCAGGCCATCAGGGCCGCTCACCACGCCGCGTCCGGCGAGCAGGGCGACGGCCAGCGCCTTGCTCAGCTGGTCGAGCACGATGACGACTGCGGCGATGGCGAATGCCACCTTGGCCGCGGGATGCCATCGAACCGTCGAGCACCGCTCCACAGCACAGAAACCTACCTCTGGGAACCACCGCTCGAGTGCGAGCTCAGCTGCAGCTGCCGGCGCGCCTGAGCCCTCGGACGCTCGCTTCCGTTGGCTAGATCCGGTCGCGGCAGGCTCTCGCTGCGCGCCGATGAGCATTGCGGCTTGGGTCGATCAGGGATCATTCAGCGGTGGGCTTCTTCTCGGGTGATGCGGAGGATCTGTTGCGGTTGGCCGAGGATGAGGCGCGGATGTTGGGTCGCAGTGGGGTGGAGCCTGAGCACATGCTGTTGGCGTTGTGCCGCCGCGGCCGTGGTCGGGAACTGATCGCGCTGCGGTCGGTTCGTCCGAGTGCTCTTCACGCGGCGATCGCGCGGAGCGAGGGGCTCGGCGACGAGTTGTTGTTGGGGAGGATCCCTCGCTCCGAGCGCAGCCAGGCGGTGCTTGATCGGGCGGTGACGATTGGCGCTCAGCGAGGCATGGCTCGCCCTGGCGGTGTGGAGATACTGCTCGCCCTGGCCGAGGACGAGCGCGCCGGCCGGGTGCTCACCGAGGCGGGCATCCCAGATCTCGTGGGGCTGATCGGGCAGGAGCATCCCGAGCAGCAAGCCCCCTTGGAAGAGGCGGTGCTCAGGCGCGAGCTGCTCTCGGCAGCGATGAGCGAGGGCTCGCGGGCACTGCACGTCCCGGTGCCCGCGGGTGAGCGCTTTACCAGGGAGGCACGCCGCGCCGTTGGAGCGGCGGCGGAGACCGCAGCCCGGCTTGAGCACCGTGAGGTGGAGCCCTTTCATCTGTTGATCGGGTGTCTGCAGGTCCCCGAGAGCTTGGCTGCTCGGCTGCTGTCAGACCTGTGGGTCGACGGGGAGCTCGGCGCCATCGGCGAGGCCGTGGACCTGGCCAAGCGGATGGGGCCGCATCCGTTCCATCAGGCGACCGGACGGTTCTCTGAGCTGGCTCGCCGTGTGGTGGCAGAGGACGCGCTGGCGATCGCCTACCGGCACGGGCATCCCCAGATCACCACCGGCCATCTGCTGCTCGCCGTCTTTGACAGCCGCGATCCCACCACCAGCAGAATGACCTGGCCGCACACTCAACGCGTGGGACGCTCGCTGGCCGGCGGGCTGCCCGGGACGGAGCACGACAGCGAGCCCGACGGCGAGCTGGACTGGATCGCGTTCGATTTGCTGATGCGCAGCCTCGTGATCGACTTCCGACGGATCCTGCCGGCCGGCTGGACGATCCGCGGATCGGCGCGCAGCGACATCCACCTCCAAGTTCCGGCATCGCGGTCAGAGTCGGACTTCCAGATTCGACCCGGGTGGATCACCTCACAGCTGGGCTCCGGCAGCCAACGCCTACAGCGCGTGTCCCTGTGGACGCTTGAGCAACTCCAAACGGCCGTCTCGAAGGTGACCGGGCAGCCATGGCCCGCCGGCGAGGACGGACAGCACGCGCCACCCTATGCCCAGCTCATCCCCCAGCGTTTCAACTCATCGCTCCGTCTCGGCTACGGCAACCCCGAAGCACCCTCCCGGCGCGTCACCCTCCACGACCTGCTCCTCGACATGATCGTCCACCAGGCCTGAGCGTCGTCCCACGCCGACGCGTGCGGCACGAGCAACCACATCTGAGCGCTTAGATCTGAACGACGAACAGGCGTCTGACCATTGTTGACCCGAAGCGGGCCGGCTCGGTCTCATCCGGCGCGTTTCCCACCAGCACCTCGAGTCGTTTGCGTAGCCGGTAGCGACCCGGCGGTCGCTCTGGAGGGAGTCGAACCACCAGATCTGCACTCCGAGCCTTTCGATCTGACCGCTCACCAGGGGACAAGTGCGAGGCCCAGGCGCGACTTCCCTGAGTGATATTCACAGGCTCCCAGCCGGCGCCACTTCGCCGCTCGAGTGCAACCTTCGCCCCGTACCGCAGCCGCCGGACCCCGGTGTTGACCAAGACGTACTGCACGATTTCGCCTGGTTTGGCGACCTCGGTGCCCAACTCCAGGCGAACCGCTCGGACGGCTGTCACAGGCCAATGGTAAGCCTGCTGGGCCCCCGCTTTTCGATTCTCGGCGCGACCAGTTCGGACACCTGCATTGCGACGGCTCCGCGCTCGCGCGAACGCTCTCCGATCTGGATAGTGCGATTGCCCTTGATCTTGGCGAGCAGCAGTTCACGCGGCCGCGAGGTTCGAGAACGCCTTGCGGACGGCTCGTCGAGCGGTGCCCTGCACGATCAGGCGCGTGCCTCCGTCGCGGTCCTCGTTGAAGGCGACGACGACGCGCTCACCGCGGTGCTCGAACACCAGTAGCTCGTTCTCGGTGCGACCGACCACGTCGTACCCGGAGGCAACCATCGCCGGCAGGATGTCCTCAAGCGCCTGGCGAAAGGACACAGCACGACCAGCTGGCAGCCGGTGCTCTTGTCGGAAGCTGCGCAGCCCCGGCGGCCCGACCTTGACGCTGCCGGACGTACGCGCCGGCGGTGCCGAGCCACCAGGAGGCGCGCTGGGCAGATCCTGGGTCAAGCGGTCAAGCTCGGCAACTGTCATCGCCGACGACGTCAACGCCAGCCGTTGCTCGAGCTCCTGGACGGTCAAGCGACCAACGGCGCAATGCGCCTGTAATGCGTCCATTACCGCCGCGCGCTCGGCATCAGAGGCCCGCAACCGAGAGCCTGCTCGGCCCGGGGACGGGTCCGCGGGCAAGTCCAGAGGTTGATCATCTGGCACGAGAGCGCACACCGTAGACGACTGCCATTAAGCGAGCCCGCCGCCCCGGACCCGACCCGACCCGACGCGCCACGCCACGTCAGCGCGCCCCAACCCGCTCACCAGGCCGAGACCCGCTTTCGCTCGCCTAACCCGGACCATCAGGACACTCGCTTCGCGACGTCACTGACCGGCCCGAACTACGGCCTTGGAGTTGCCCACGACTCGCTGGCTGCGGCAAAGGCCGCCGTGCAGCGCTGGGCAGATACGGGTGAGCGCCCGCCGCTAGAAGATGAAAGCGCGCGGTGACCTCGCAGAGCGGGATGACCTGACGAGCGCGCTCAGAGAGCCGCTGCGGTCGTGATCGCCAGGGAGCTTTTGAGTGCGACTTCTCTCGCCCAGTCGCTCCTCGACCAGTGCCACGGCACGTCGCATACCCCAAGGACCGGGTCTACGACAGTGCCCGCGCCAAGCGAGACCGCGGCGGCCCATCTCAATCGAGTCGAGAAGCTCTGCAGCTGGGCGAGATCGGCAACGAGGGCGATGGTGAGCGGGATCGTGGACTGGCTCAGGTAACTGGCCCCGGTCCGCGCCCAGCCCGGAAGGGGTCGCCTGATGATCTGCGCGATAAGCCTCTCCGGGGCATCGCTCGGTGGGCGGTGCGAAAGGCGCATGTCGAGCACCTGCGCCCCTGCCAACGCTGCTGCTCCCGCCACGGTCGCTCTCAACACATTCGGCATAACGCCCCTCCCAAGATCGATATCAGCGCGACTCGCTGACCGGCCGCTCTCGCCGTGATGATTAGCAGGCGGCCTCAGGGGATCGCTGCCATTCCGGCGAGCAGAACGCGTGAACGACCAGCCGCGTTGTGATGGTGATGATGAAGTAGTCGTTGCCATCAAACATCGTGAGCGTCGTGCGCTCGAACGTCTCCTTCCCGAAGAACAGGGTCCCGCCGGCCAGGTGCTCGGTCGGCTGCAGTCCAGCCGCAGCCGGGTGACGTCTCTGGGCAGGTCTTACGTGGCCACTGGCCGATCGAGAAGAGACGAGGCGGCACGCGGGCGGGTCGCCTCCCGAGGGCGTTGCTCCGGCCACGGCCACGCCGTGCTCTGACTGGCTTCGAGGCGCCCGAGCTTGATCGCGATGACCCCCGCGTTGTGCGCGTTAGGATTTGGGCTCATGGGATTTCCCAGTGAGCGCCTGCGCACCGCCTAACGGCGGTGCGGCTTCGTCTCCGGTAACCGAGACCCTCGTCGACGTCTTTGCGGCGCCGTTCGCTCCGCCTTTCGCCGGCGAGTCACTTCGGCGGTCCCGCGCGTGTGTGTGCTCGGTGGCCGCCGGCATCCCGACCCATAGGAGCACGATGTCTCAGTCCCACCAGCCTGGTAGTCGACGGCACTCGTCGTTGTCACCCCTGGCGCTAGCCAGTGCCGCTCCAGAGCTTGAGTCCGCCAATCTCAATACGCTGCTGCGCGACTTCACAGACGGAGTCATCAAGGCTCTTGGCTCTGTCCTGATCGGCGTCTACCTGGTTGGTTCCTTCGCCCTCGGCGATGCGGACCGCGACAGTGATGTCGACTTTCTCGTCGTCATCTCACAACCCCTCGACTCCGCCGAGCAAGAGACCATCGCGGAGTTGCACAAGCAGCTGTATGACCGGCCCAACCCGTGGGCTCACCACCTTGAAGGCTCCTACGCCCCGCACGCATCGCTCCAACATCTCGATCGCCTGCGGACGAAATGGCTTTACCTCGACAACGGCGCCAGCGAGTTGAGCTGGGACGAGCATTGCAATTCTGCCGTCTCTCGCTGGGTACTACGCGAACACGGCCGGCCCCTCGCCGGGCCGGACCCGCGCGAGATCGTCGACGTTGTCGAGCCCGATGACCTTCGGGGCGAGGTCGGCGCAACCATGGCCGAGACGAAGCACTGGGCGGAGACCATCGAGAGCCAGCGGCGAGCGGGAAACGCGTTGGCGTTTACTCACTGGGCGCAAACCTACCTCGTGGTGTCGGTGTGCCGAATGCTTCACACCCTCACCTACGGCACCGTTGTCCCCAAGCGTGCAGCGGCCGAATGGGCGCTCACTTCGCTCGAGGAGCAGTGGCACGATCTGATCCGACAAGCAGTCCAGGACCGGCCCAACCCTTGGATCCGCGCCAACCTGCCCTCCTCAGAGGAGTTGGCCGTCGCAACGGTCGAGTTCGTCCACTATGCCTCCCGCATCACTGCGGAGACGCCTGCTTATCTGAGCTCGTTGGGGTTGTCAAGTACCTCCCAGGGGGTCGTGCTCCTGGACGCCCTGCCTTATCTGGGTGCGCGACTGCCGGTCGTGGCGGTCGGCGACGAGATGGTTGATCGGTCGTTCTGCTGGAGCGACTGCGGCCGCTCTGTCTTTCGTGGGCCGCCACGCTGGGCGTGGGTGCCTCGGGCGCTCCTGGAGCTGGCCGCATGCTTGGGACGCATCGGTGACGTGTGGGCTTGGTCGGAGCGGTTGGAGGGGGGAGGATCGGGTGGGTCGAGCGCGGCGGGGCCGAGCGCTCGGAGGAGGTGATAGGAGCGGCGTGCGAGCTTGCGAGCGATGGTCATCGACGCGCGGTTGTGTGACAGCCCGCGCGCCTTCAGTGCGTGGTAGTCCGCGTAATCAGGACTGGCGGGCTTGCAGGCCGATTGCGCGGCTTCAAACAGCGCCCAGCGCAACGGCGCGGAGCCCTGGCGGGTGAGCTTCCCGAGTTGGGCGTGGCGGTCTGAGCGGTGCACCCCGATGTCCAGGCCGGCCATCCTGACTGCCTGGCGCGAAGCGTGCATGCGCGTCACATCACCAAGTTCGACCAGGGTGACCAGCGCCGATAGCTCGCCCATTCCGTATTGGGTCATCAGCGCTCGGCAGCCGGGCTGGTGGCGCGCGAGGCTCCGCAGGTCGCGTTCGATGGCGGTGAGCTGGATCTCGAGCATGTCGATGATCTCCAGCGCCACCCGGACTCGCTCGCGCGCGTCGATGGGAAGCTCGAGCTCGGCGAGGAACTGACGGCCGGCGAGCGTGCGCAGGTCATCCGGGGCGCCGGCGACTCCGTGGTGATAAAGGGTCGCGCGGATCCGCTGGATCCAGCTGGTGCGCTCGGCCAGCAGCGTGTTGCGCAGCCTGGCGCGTGATCGCCACTGGCGCAGGTGCTCGGGCGGGATCCAGGATTCCGGCAGCCGCCCCTCGCACAGCAGCTGACGCAGCCACTTCGCGTCCGCCCGGTCGGTCTTGGCGCGGCGCTTGCGGCCCCGCAGCGCGCTGGTTTCCACCGGCTCAGCCAGATGTGCCACCGCACCCGCCGCCTCCAGGGCGCGGCACACGAACAGCCAGCCGGTGCACGCCTCCACCGCCACATGGATCTCACGACCCGCAAACCTGGCAGCCCACTCCTGGACCGCCGCAGCAGTTGAGTCCAGCTGACCGCGCCACAACTCCCCCGACAGCGTGTCCAACCCGTCGACGGTGATCTGCCGGCGATGCACATCAAACCCCGCGACGATCGCACCCGGAGCCACCCCCAGCACGAACGGGGCGCACACCACCGTCTGCGCGCTGTCACGCCCGAGCGATGCCATACCGTCAGCCACGGTCGGTACCTCCAGCTCGAATGATCCGGCGGGCGCGGGCTGCAACCGCGCGCGCCTTCAACAACGGTCGTTCGACACGGAGGACCGGCCACCTGCAAGCCGGACCACCAAGCCGCTGCGAGTCAACCTGCTCATGCCATCTTTTGGGTTCCGCCCGTCCCATGCCTGACGATGGTTCGGCGACGATCCGGGTTGTGCGCCGCCAATTGCGCGCGGGGTGGCGGGGCGTCGCTGGCTGGTTATCGCGATGAGGGAGCCGGTGTATGTCGACGCTGAGTGGCGATTGCGACCTCTCCTGCTGACCCGCGAAGCGACCTTTCGCGAAAGGCCAACCAGTCTGGCTCGGTAGACGTTGTCGCGAATCGCTGCGGTTGCCGATGGGCCGTTGCGAGCCTTCAGCGTGACCCTGGGAGTCCCGTCCCGAGCCAGGGGCCTTCCGAACGAAAGTGACAACGGCGTTTGGGGCCACCGCATGGGAGCGCAGCAGGCGGCCCAGGCGGACCTCGCGAAAGTCGAAATGACCCAGCGCAGAGTCGACTCCTTGGTCACTGGTGTACAAGAAGTTGTCGCACCGTTTGGATTCTCCGACGGTCGTGACAAAAGCAGGCACCTCGGCCGGTGGCGGAGGTCGGTCCTGCATTCCGCGGAGGCGGTCGTATAGAGCGGATCAGTTCCGAGGGGTTCAAGTCGATCTCGGAGTTCCGACGCGCTTGTTGCCAGATGCGCAGAGGATGTTCGTTGGCTGGACGCGCGCCGTCGTTCACCCGGCAGCGGGGTCAGTTCCCTGAATGCCGAATGCGCGCGCGCGGATCTCGGCGTACGGCGTGTCCGCGCCGGCCGGTCCGCGGCCCAGGAACGTCCCGGCGAGCGCGAGCAGCAGCGCCGCCGGCACCGAAATGAGCGCCGGGATTGCGAGCCCGAAGGGGCTCCACAGACCGGTGACGTCGGGACCGAGAATCGTGAGTCCGCAGGAGACCACGAGCCCGCCGATCAGTGCCGCGGTCGCTCCGGGGCGGGTGAAGCGCGGCCAGTAGAGCGTCAGTAGCAGTACCGGGGTCGTCGAGCTTGCGGCGATCGCGAACGCGACGTTTGAGAGGATCGCAACGTTCTTGTCCTTCGCGAGCAGCGCGATCACGATCGCCACCGCCGCCACGGCCGCGCCGGCGACGCGGCTCACCTGCAGCTGGCGGCGGGGGGAGACCTCGCCGCGGCGAAGCACCTGGGTGTAGAGGTCGTGGGCGATCGCGCCGGAGCTCGCAATCGCCAGCGAGGCGAGCACCGCGAGCACAGTCGCGATCACCAGACCGGAGACGAGCGCGAACAGCAACTCGCCCCCAACGGCGCGCGCGAGCTGCGGCGCGGCGAGGTTGCCCGCCGGGTTTGCCTTGGTGATCGCGGCGACGCCGACCTCGTTGGCGGCGGCGTACCCGAGGATGATGAGTACCAGGAAGAACACGCAGAAGATCCACAGAGCGAAGCGGGTCGAGTCGCGCGCAGCCTTATCGTTGCGGACGGTGAGGAAGCGCAGCACGACGTGCGGCAGGCCCATGAACCCGAGCACCAGGCCCAGGCTGAGCGACACGTTCTCCAGTCCAGCATCAGTGCCAGCGCGCTGCGGGATGATCACCTTGTTGCCGAACATCCGACGCGCGTGCTGAAGGGGCCCCACTGGGTTCCAGCCGGTCCGGGAGATCGACACGAGCACGAGCGCGGCGACGACCGCGAGCAGCACCGTCGCCTTGAACATCTGGATGTAGGTGGTCGCGATCATCCCGCCGAGGACCGTGTAGAGCGTGGTGATGACGCCGAGCGCGAGCACCACGACCCAGTAATCGATCCCGAACAGCAGCTGGGCGACGAGCCCGGCGCCGACGAACTGGATGACCATGTAGACGATGCTGATGACGAGTGTCGCCACTGCGATCGCGCCACGCAGCAGCCGTCCCTCGAACCGCGCGCAGACCGCGTCGGCGAGCGTGAACCGTCCGAGCCGGCGGAGGGGCTCGGCGACGAGCAGCAGGATGAGCAGGTAGGCGGCGGGCAGTCCGACGGTGAGATAGAGCCCCGCGAAGCCGGTGAGCGCGACCGCGCCGGTAATCCCGAGAAACGACCCCGCCGAGATCTGATCGCCCGCGAGCGCGAGCCCGTTCTGCCAGCCTCGCAGCCGACCGCCGGCGACATAATGGTCCTCGGTGGAGGCCAGCCGCCGCGAGGCGTAGAGCGCGATCAGCACGGTCACCACGACGAGCACACTCGCCACCACGATCGCGAGGCCGCGGCCGCTCACCGTCGGATGCCTCTCCGGTCGGCCCAGCGGCAGTAGGCAACCGCACCGGCCATCGCGAGCACGAACTCACCGAATCCGGCGACGTAGCCGGCGCCGATGCCGCCGACGAGCCCGTCGAGCAGCGAGGTAAACGATGTGATCACCGGCAGCGCCATCACTGCCGCGAGCAGCACCGTCGCCGCGCCGAGCCGCAGTCTGATCTCATTGCCAACCTCGTCCCGAGCGGGCTCGGACGGTGTGCCTTCGCCAGACCGATTGTCGTTCACCTCTCCCATTCTGTATCCAGTGTGCCCGCTTGAGTACAGTGGTAACCCTGGCGGCGCATCGACGCGCTTCGTAACTGCAGGAGCGGCTCCCCGAGGCTTCGTCGGCGGAAGTGGCGTGCGAGTCGATCGGGCTTCGGCACCGAGCGTTCGTCGCGCGGAAACCAGGGGCGCCCAAGCCGCTGGCTGACGGTGCATGCTCGACGCCGGTTTGGAGCGTGCGGCAGCTGGTCCGGCGTCGCGCGGTTCAGCGATCCAAGAGAGTTATACTTTTGGTATGAAGACTGCGGTGTCGATCCCCGATGACCTCTTTCGACGTGCTGATGAGCTCGCTGAGCGGTTGGGCAAGAGCCGCAGCGAGGTTTACCGCGAGGCGCTGGCCGACTACGTGGAGCGTCGTGACATCGCCGCGGTGACCAGCGCGCTGAATGAGATCGCAGACGATCTAGCCGCCGAGCAAGCCGGCCTGGTTGATCACGCCGCGCGCCGGGCGCTTGAACGCACCGAATGGTGATCGGTCAAGGCGATGTCTGCTGGGCTTCGCTGGCAGACCCGATCGGTGCGAGGGCTGGGTTTCGCCGCCCGGTTCTCATCGTCCAGGGCGAGGCGTTCAACGCGAGTCGGATCTCGACAGCGGTCGTGGTGCCGCTGACCAGCAACCAGCGCCTGGCGGGTGCACCGGGCAACGTGCTCCTGCCGGCCACCAGCACCGGCCTGCCCAAGGACTCAGTCGCCAATGTCTCGCTGATCGTCGCGATCGATCGCGAACTGATCACCGAGCGCACCGCCCGGCTGCCCGATGGCTACCTCAACCGGGTCCTCGCGGGCATCGACCTCGTCCTCGGCCGCGAATAGCGCCACCCACCACGTCGCAACGGTACGCACAGACGCTCGCTTCGCCGCTCCAGCCGGATCACTCCTGACTTGCGCTTGACAGCGGAAGCACGGCGTTGAGATCGGCGACCGGCACCGCGTGCTTGATCCTCTGGCTCTCTGTGCTGATGATTTGAGTGTGGAGAGCTTCGCGCGTCTCCGTGCCCGCCCGGGACTGTTTGTCGTGGCGCATGAGCCGGCGCCGGATGACCGCTCGCCGCAGGCCCGGCAGTTGCGTGTCGCCGTGCAGGCGGCGCGGCAGAGCGATCTGCGAGTGGTGCCGTTGCCGTGGCCATTCCCGGAGCCCGCCGACGTGCTGCCCGACCAGCTGCCCGGTGATCTCGCGGTGTACTGCGGCCCGATCCCGCCGTGGCCTGAGCACTATGCGAACCTCGAACGCGCGCTGACCGAGCGCGGCGCGGGGCTGGTGAACACCGCTGCCGCCTCAGAGCAGGCCACCCGCATCGAACGCTGGCACAGCCGCCTCGCCGAGCTCACCCCGCGCACCGTCATCCTGGACGGTCCAGGAGATCTGCCGGCCGCAGCCGAGCTCGAGTTCCCCGTATTCATCAAAGGCGCCTGACCCGGCGAGAGACGAGCGGACGACCGCTTCCATCGACCGCGATCCGATCCGAGACGCTCGCGTTGCGACGGTCGCGTTAGTTTGCTCGTTCGCGGGCCGTTGCTTTGGTGACCGAGCTCACGGCTGGTGGCGTTGCTGCCGACTAGGTTCAGGGAAGCGTCAGAGAAACCGAAACGCCGATACGAACCCATGCCAGACGATCCAATCCAGATCCTTGAAGTGCGCGCCAACGGAGCGCAGCATCCGGTGACGGTCACCGCTGCGGTCACAGCCGACGCGGGCCAGGCGATCTTCATCGCGCTCTCAGAGCAACTTGACCGCCGTCGTCGGGATGTGATCACGAGCACTGATGGCGTGCTGGCGCTGCGCCTGCAGGCAGAGCTCGTGGAGCGATTCGCGCCGGTGGCGAGCTCCCGTGCGCATGCGGTTGTCCAGCTCACCGAGGAAGAGCTCCGCGCTTGCTTACTGGACCTGACTGACTACCGAGAGCGCGTTGACGGGGAACACTTCCAGCCCATCGAGCTGCGCCAGCGTCTGCAGATCACCGCTCAGATCACTGGTGCTCTCTGGGAGGCAAACGCCAGCGCCGCCGCTGCCAGTGACCGTCAGCTCAGCCGAGTCATGCCGTAACAGAGAAGTGCGTGGCTTCGACGCGGACACCTTCGGGCGTCCCCGCGCACCGGTCTTTGCGTGAGCAGCGATGAAGGCCAGTCCCGCCACGTGGAGACCCGTTTGCTGGCGCGACGCGCGCTTCCATCGGCGGGATCAAACCCGACGGACGCCTGAATAGCGACGATCACGAGTCCGGGGCGATCGGCGAGTACCGGTCCCAGCAGCGCTGAACCGCGCTGGCGTCTCGGCCCACCGGCGTTGCCGTTGACATCGTGAACCGGCCCTTACCTGCGGCAGCTCCGCCTAGGGTTCCGGCGTCGCGCCCTGAGGTGACCTCACCCACCTTCGCGCCTCGCGCTCGGTCGTCAATCACCTCCAGCACCTTGCTGCCGGACCGGGCCATCGCAAGAGTGAGGAACTGGCGACGACCGATGCAGGCGTTGAAAACCCCAAGACCGGCGGTCCGGCCCGAGGGGCTGCTGCGTTGCGTTTCGCCCCCAGCACCCTCGGACGATCGCTTGGCAGCGCTTCCCGAGCACCCGAGAGGGCGCCTAGCCGAGGCGCACTTTGACGAGCGAGCGTCGCCTCCCGCGGCGCGGCGGTACTCGGGCCGACGCGCGTCGGTGATCCAGTTCGCGGCGGCATGAGACAGATGACCCGCGTCCGGCCGCGCAACAACGGGTAGCGGGAGCTCATGACTTCTCCCTTCTTCTCGCCCATCACCGTCGGCGACTTCGATCTCCCCAACCGCATCGTCATGGCGCCGATGACCCGCAGCCGGTCCGACGACGACGGGTGCGTTCCGTCCTACGCCGCCGACTACTACGCCCAGCGCGCCGATGCCGCCCTCGTCATCAGCGAGGCGACCAACATCTCATCGCAGGCCGTCGGCTACGCGCTCACGCCTGGGATCTGGTCCGACGCGCAGGTCGAGGCGTGGAAGCCGGTCACCGAGGCCGTCCGCCAGCGCGGCGGACGGATGCTGCTGCAGCTCTGGCACACCGGCCGCATCTCCCATCCGGATCTGCACAACGGCGAGAAGCCGGTTGCACCCTCCGCGATCCGGCCGGAGGGCCAGGCGTTCACCAAGGACGGGATGAAGGATCACGTCGAGCCCCGGGCCCTGGACACCGACGAGATCCCCGGCATCGTCGAGGACTACCGTCACGCAGCCGTGAACGCGAAGTCGGCGGGGTTCGACGGCGTCGAGGTGCACTCGGCCAACAACTACCTGCTCGAGCAGTTCATCCGCGACACCTCCAACCATCGAGAGGACGAGTACGGCGGCAGCATCGAGAACCGCCTGCGCTTCCCGCTGGAAGTCGTGCAGGCGGTCGTTGACGTGTGGGGCGCCGGGCGCGTCGGCATCCGCGTCTCCCCGGCGACGACCCAGCCGGGCGCCACCGAGCTCGACTCGTCAGTCATGGAGACCTATGGCACCTACCTCGATCGCCTCAGCGAGATCGGGCTGGCGTACACCCACTTCATCGAGGGGATCACCTACACGACGCACGAGTGGCCAGACGAGATCAACTTCGCCGAGCTGCGGCGCCGCAGTCCCGGCGCTTACATCGGCAACAACGAGCTGAGCATCGAGGAGGCGGCTCGGATGCTCAGCGACGGCGACGCCGATCTCATCTCGTTCGCGCGGGCCTACATCGCCAACCCCGATCTGGTGGAGCGCATCCGCACCGGAGCCCCGCTCGCCGAGGCCCCTCAGGAGTACTGGTATGGAGGCGATGCGACCGGCTACGCGGACTGGCCCGCGATGCAGGCCGAGACTGTCTAGGCCTGGCGCCCGCCTCCTCGAACCGTCGAAGAACGGCGAGCCGCGCCGAAGGACCCCCGCGCCGAGAGGCAGGCAGCCGCACAGCAGAGATCGTGCAGCGCCGCTTTGGCAACACAGTGATAGCCGTCCACCAGGCGGCCGAAGTGAGCTTTCCTAGACGCCCAGCTTGATGGTCCGGCGCTGGCCGTTCTCGGTGAAGCTGACCTTGAGGCCGTGCAGTTGGACTGAGTGCGGGTCGATCTTTCCGGTCACGGGCGGGTTGAGCCCGAACGCTTCAGAGCCTTTGCTGTCACGGGCCGTGATGGCCCTGAGTGTGATCAGCGCGCCTTCAGCGGGCTGGGTCCAGACGACGGCGGCGATCCGGTGGCCGCCGCGGGCGGGCAGTGCGCTGAGGTGAATCTCGATGTGCGCTGCGCTGGTCGCAGTCGTCTGGCCGCCGCCGGCAACGTCGGTGAGCTCCACTTCGTGGTGATCGCGTCGGCACGGCCGCCTGGAGGTCGCGGGATCACACGCGCTCCAGCCTTTCTTCGAAGAGGCAAGGTCAACCAGCCACGGGCCGTCGGACGCAAAATCGCCGACCACCGCACCGGGGGCGAATCCACCGCCCGCCGCGGTCCCAAGCCCGGACGCCGAGGTCATCCGAGACGGCGGGTGCGATGAGCAGGCCCAGTCATGTGGTCCTCCGTCGCCTTGGACCGCGTTGCGGTACACCACGACCCTTCCGGCCCGGTAGACCACGGGCGATTGAGTGAGACCAGCGCAACTCGGGATGACGCGTGGCGGCCCGGTCGAGGCGAAGCTCGAGTCGCCGAGGATCACCCCGACAAGTGAGGCCACCGTGATGCCGATCAACGAGCGTGTGAGCAGCCGGGCGACTGGCACGGCAAGGCATCCTACGCACCGCCCGCCAGGCCGGTCAACGATCACCGGTTCCGAGACTCAGCTGGTCGCGAAGCGCGACGAACGAGAGCGTCTGGTGACGTGCACCTCACGATGTTGTGGCTGAGCGGTGATTGCTCTCCGTGCGAGTGTCCGGCCCGATTCCGGGTGCACTGGTCGGGAGGGCATGAGAGGTTCAGGGGACCGGTAGTGGTGGCGGGCTGGAGGCCGCAGTGAAGGTCCCGGTGTGCTCGGAGGGGTGGGCGAGGAAGGCGAGCGCGTGGGGCCATCGGCGGGCGCACGGTGGAGCGGGAGGCGTCAAGCTGAGAGAGATGGTGTGAGACTTGAAGTACTACCGCTGCCGATATATTCTCTGCGGTAGTAGTGGGTGCAGATCTCTCTCAGCGTGCGGTGTTGATCTTGGCCAGCCTGGCGGGGGGTCCGAAGCACGGGTATGCCCTGCTGAAGGACATCGAGCAGTTTGCGGGCGTGACGCTGGGGCCGGGGACGCTCTATGGCGTGCTGGCTCGACTTGAGGACGGTGGGTTGGTCACGGCCCTCCCGGCGCAGGAACGTCGTCATCCCTACGAGATCACGGACCAAGGGACGGCGCTGCTGACCGCGCAACTGCGACGTGACCAGACGATCGCCCGCGTCGGCCTGGCGCGCGTCGGAGCCCAGCCGGCATGAGTCAACGCCGGCGGCGCGCCCTCCTGAAGCTGTATCCATCGCGCATCCGTCGTCGCTACGGCGATGAGCTTCTCGAGCTCCAAGACGAGCTCCGAAACCAAGGCGAGATCTCGACCATTCGCCTGATTCGCGATGCGATCGCCGGAGCGTTTCTCGTGCGCTCGGCTCGTCAACGAGGGCTCATCCTCGGCAGCGGCGTGCTCCTCCTGGCGGCGCTGATCGCTACAGGCGTCGCACTGCGTGGGGAAAGCAGCCATCGGGGAGGTCTGCCGATCGCGTTCATCGCGACCCGCGCTGACGCTACCCGGCCGGCCATCCCGTATGGCCAGACGTGTCTGGTCAGCTCAGGCTCCTCGTGTTCGCTGCAGGGCTGCTCGGTCTTCACCACTCAACCGGCAACGCAGACCGCAGACGATCCTCCCGCTCAGGCGACCTCCTTGCATCGGGCGCGACGCGCAACAGCGGTGTGCATCGGCGCTGCGCGCACCCCCCGGCCGCACACATTGTTCGTCAGCAGCGAGCAGTACATCATCGGCCACGTGCCTCAAGACCAGCCGGCAGCCGACTCGGTCTATCGGCCTTGAGTCTCCCCAGACGACGCCGCTGACCCTGGTCTCGTCAAGGCCCGACGACGGTCGCTCTCTGAACGCGAGCGTCGACACGCCGCCGATCGCAATGGGTTCGGTCTGCGACGGCTCGGAGCGTCCGATCGCTGAGGATCTCGGAAGCATTGTCGCGCCCACGATCGAGCTCCAAAACGCAGGAAAGCCCCGCCGGAGCGGGGCTTTCGTGACAAGCGGCTGAAGGGACTCGAACCCTCGACCTTCTGCATGGCAAGCAGACGCTCTAGCCAACTGAGCTACAGCCGCGAGGCGGCCGAGTATATCCGCGGCGGTACACGCCGCGGGCCGTGCAGGCCCGCGGCGCGCGCCGCGCTCCTACCCCGCGAGGGTGATCTGACCGCTCTGAACCGCCGTCCCCCGTTTCAGATAGGCGTGATCGACCCCGGTCCCACTCGCGTGGGCGAAGATGCCGGTGCTGGTGGCCCCGTCGGCGGCCCACACGAGGTCGACGCGCGGGCCGGTCCCCGGATGGACGCAGACCAGCCCAGCCTCGTTGAGCACGAGGTTGCCCCGGCCTGTGTGGATCACCCGGCGCAGGCGCGGCACCCACGAGCCCCCTGGGCACGGGCTGGTACGCGTGTCGTCGGTGATCGAGGTGGTGAAGGTGACTTTCCCGAACCCCGCCAGCGTCCCGGTGCCGTGGTTGCGGATGACGCAGACGCCTCCGTCACAGGACGGCTTGGCCTGGCCGAGCACCTTGAGATCGGCATGGAACGGGCGCGTGCCTGAGGCGCCGCTGGCGGCGGCGATCGGGATCGCGGAGAGACCGGCGGCCGCGGCGATGCAGGCGGCGGTGGTGAGGCGGCTAAGGCTCAACATGGAGTGTGCTCCTTTGACTGACGTCGGGTGATGCCATTCCGATGGCGACGCGGATGACGTGGAGTCGGCGGGTGGCCCAGACGGGTGCAACCGGGCCTTCGACCGCTTCGAGCGCCGGTGCGAGCCGGTCGAGTCGAAAGCTCTCGAAGTCCTGCTCCGTCTGCCACACGCCGATGACGCGCACCCCTTCCTCGGTCGGACCGGCGAGCTGCAGGACCGACCCGCGGGGTGGCGACGCGGACAGCCGGGCAAGGAACCGTTCGTACACATCCCAGCTGACCGCGATGTCGTCGATCGACGCGAAGGTCATCTCGACCGGTTGCGTCGCTTCGGGTGACGTGGACATGTGCGGCAGCGTCGCCGTCGGCGGTATACCGCCGGTATCCCGGGAGTAGCCTGACGCGCACTCGCGCTCGGCCACCGTGATGCGAGAATCCGGTGCCTTGTGACGGAGGTCAGTGTTCTCGGTGAGCTCGAGGTGACCGGGGCCGAAGGCCCGGTTCCGATTCGCGCGCTCAAGCTCCGCCAGTTGCTCGGCGCGCTTCTGGTGGCCGGGGGGCAGGCCAGGTCGGCGGACTGGCTCGCCGACGCGCTGTGGGGACCAACCCCGCCGGCCTCGGCCGAGAAGCTCCTGCAGGTCTATGTCTCGCGGCTACGCAAGCGCCTCCCTCCCGGACTCAGCGTGATCACCAGTGGTTCCGGTTACCGGCTAGAGCTGGAGGACGACGCGCTCGACGCGACTCGCTTCGAACGCCTCGTCGAAGAAGCGCGTTACGCGTTGACGGCCGGCAATCCGCTGCTGGCGGGGTCGTTGCTGACCCGAGCGCTGTCGCTGTGGCGCGGTCGCGCATTCGGCGAGCTCGCCGACCTCCCGTTCGCGGCCCTGGAGGCCGGGCGGCTCGAGCAGCTGCGCTCGGCGGCGGTGGAGGACCGTATCGACGCCGACCTCGCCGTCGGTCGCCACCATGAGCTGATCGCGGAGGTGTGCGCGCTCGCCGACGGTCACCCGCTTCGGGAGCGACTGCAGACCCAGGCGATGCTCTGCTTGTACCGCGCCGGCCGTCACGTCGAGGCGCTCGAGCGCTACGCCAGGCTGCGTGCGGTCCTCGACGAGGAGCTGGGTCTCACGCCCGGACCCGAGGCCACTGAGCTTCAGCGCCGGATCCTCAACCATGACCCGTCGCTCTCCCTGCCTCCGCTCACCGGCGCGGCTGGTGGTCTACCAGCGCCGTCGAGTGTGCTGATCGGGCGCGAGCGCGAGCTCAAGGAGCTCGACGCCCTGCTCGACGACGACGCCGTCCGGCTGATCGTCCTCACCGGATCAGGCGGGTCCGGCAAGACCCGGCTCGCGGTGGAGGCGGCGCGATGTGCCGCTGCGCGATTTGCCAACGGCGCGGCGTTCGTCGCCCTCGCCCCGCTGCGAGATTCGCGGCGCGTCCCGGGCGCGATCGCGGCTGCCGTCGGACTCGAGGATCGTCCGAGCTCTGAGCTCGGCACCCTGATCGAGTTCCTGTCCGGGCTCGAGCTGCTGCTCGTCGTCGACAATGTGGAGCACCTGCAGGACGCGGCGCCGGTGCTCGTCGCGATCCTCGAGCGCGCTCCGCGCATCACCATCATCGCGACCAGTCGCTCGGTCCTGCACCTCTCCCGCGAGCACGTGTACCCGATCCAGCCGCTCGCCGCGCGCGACGCGACAACGCTGTTCTGGCAGCGCGCCCGTTCCGCGGGGTCGGACATCGACGCCGACGCCGACGGGGAGACGATCGGCAGGATCTGCGAGCGCCTGGATCGCCTCCCCCTCGCCATCGAACTGGCTGCCGGCCACGCGCGGGTCGTGTCGCCGCAGGAGCTCCTCGCCGGTCTGGAGCCCCGGCTGCAGCTGCTTGCCGGCGGTCCCCGTGACCTGCCCGCCCGTCAGCAGACGATGGTCGCCGCGATCGCCTGGAGCCACGACCTGCTCGATGAACGCGCCCGCGGTGCCTTCCGCAGCCTCGCTGTCTTCGCCGCCGGGTGCACAGCCGAAGCGGCTCGACAGATCTGCGGCGTCGGCATCGATCAGATATCCACGCTCGTCGATGACAACCTCCTGGAGCGCTCGGTGACCGACGGCGGATCCCGGTACTCGATGCTCGAGACCGTCCGGGAGTACGCAGCTGAGGAGCTCCGAAAAGCCGGAGAGCTCGACGCGACACAGGCGCGTCACTTTGGCTACTTCCTCGATCTGGCCGAGGGCTGCAATCTGTATGCCGAAGCCGAGCTCCCCCAGGACTTCGACACTGCCAACCGCGAGCAGGAGAACCTGCGCGCCGCGATTGGCTGGGCACGGGCGAGCGGGCGCCCCGCCGATGCGCTGCAGCTGGCTGTCACGCTCGAGAACTTCTGGGTGACCCACGATCCGCGTGAGGGCGCGCTGCTGCTCGCTGAGCTGTCAGGTCCCGACCGGCAGCTCGATCCCCGGCTGCGCGCCCGAGCCCTGCGGGCGCTCGGCGGGGCCCACCAGACGATGGGTGAGCTCGAGCCGGCGGAGGGTTACTACCGGGAGAGCCGAGCCATCCTTGAGGACCTCGCCGACGAGAAGGGCATCGCGATCCTCGGCTACCGGCTGGCGCTGACGGCCGTTGACCGCGGCGAGATCGTGGAGGGTGCTCGGCTGCTGGAGGAGAGCCTCGAGAGATTCCGGATGATCGGCTCCCCTCGCGGCGAGGCCCAGACGATCGGTGCGCTCGGCACCGTCGCCCGGGCACGCGATGACAAGACGGCCGCGGCCCGTCTGTTCGAGCGGAGCGCCTCGATGTGCGAGCAGATCGGGCGGCCCTGGTGGCAGGCGCTGATGCTGGCCGAGGCGTCGGAGGTCGCGCTCGAGGTCGGCGATCTGGCCGGGGCGGCCGAGCGCACGACACGGCTGCTCGAGCTTGCGAACCGGATCGGCGACCAGCGGCGGACCCTCCTCGGGCTCGCATACCTCGCGTGTGTCGCGGCTCGTTCAGGGGATGAGGTACGGGCAGCGCCCATCGTGGCCGCGCTCGAGGCGGGACGGGTCGCTGGGGCCGACGACGTGATCTCCGGCAGGTACGCCGCCCACGTCGCACAGGCGCTTCACGCAGTGCACGACGTCGGCACGGGATTTGGCGACGCGGAGAGGCCGCCCTTCGCTCAACTCGTGAATGAGGTGCTCGCGCGCGAGCGGAGCGGAAAGGCGACGACCGGAATCGAACCGGTGTAGACGGCTTTGCAGGCCGCTGCGTAGCCACTCCGCCACGTCGCCGCGACGGTCAAGAGTAGCGGTAGACCCCGCTCCCGCCCACCGCCCGTCGCCGCGGTCGGTCAGGAGATCGAGCAGACCCCGTCGGGGCTCGCGCCCGGGAGCCGTCCGAGCAGCTCGGCGAGGGTCGCGAGCTCCTCGCAGCTGAAGCGCTCGACGAACTGCTCGTTGATGCTCGCCACGTGGGAGCAGCCCGCCCGGCGCAGCTTCTGGTGGCCGGTGTCGGTGAGCTGCGCGTAGGAGATGCGGGCGTCGCTCGGACAGGCGACTCGCCGGATCAGATCGGCCGCCACCAGGCCGTCGATCAGCCGCGTGATGCCCGAGCGCGTGAGCATCGTGCGCTCCGCGAGCGCGGACATCGGCAGGCGCCGGTCCTCGGCCTGGGCGAGATAGAGCAGCACCTCGTAGTCGCGCGTGGTGAGGCCGTGGGCGGCCGCGAGGTCGGCGTCGAGCGCACGCACGATCGCCGAATGGCTCTGCAGGAAGCTCCGCCACGCCTCAAGCGCGGCTCCGTCCAGCCGACTCTCGGACGTGGTTGCCATCGTCCTCGATTGTAGTTGACTGATCAACGGCCTCCCCGGGGCGCCGCCGGGTCTACTCTCGAGAGGGGATGGTGGAGCTCGCACGCCGCGTCGGAATGCGCGTCCCGGCGGCCGGGGCGGCAGTGGTGCTCGCGGTCGGCGTGATTGCAGGCTGTGGCGGCTCGGGCTCCGGGGGATCCGGTTCAGGCGCCGGCGCGGGAGGTTCGGGGTCCGGCGGGTCCAGCTCCGCGGCGACCGCGGCGACCACGACCGCGACCACATCGTCGCCTCCGCACTCGGGTTCGCTCACCGTCAGCCCGGCGGCTCCGACCACCGGATCGGAGATCACCTTCTCGTTCACCGCGCCGGTCGCCACCGGCGTGCACGGCGCGCACGAGATCAGCTACAGCCTGAGCGTGGTCGGCCCGGACCGCGGCGGCTGCGTCAACGCCCATGAGGCGGGCTCGCCGGCGGTCGCCCGCGGGGCACAGGGGCAGATCACACTCGGCCCCACCGAACTGCAGGAGCACTGGTGCACCGGCATGTACGAGGCGCGGTTGCTCGAGCTGAGCAGCGCCCACTGCACGGGCTCGGCGCCCTGTCCGCAGTACGTGCGCGTCGTCGGCATCATCGGCCGCGCGGCGTTCACGGTCCGCCGCGGATGACCCGCACTCAGTGGCGGAGGGTGGCGTGCCAGGCGAGCCGGCCGCTGCGGCACACGCCATCGTGCGGCGAGTGCCATGACGTCGAGAGCGTGCCGGTCACCGTTCCGCTGCCCGTGAAGCGCCCGCGGATCCAGTACTGCTCGCCGGTGGTGTCGTGGAAGCTCCGGGTGAAGCCGATCCCGTCCGAGGCATTCAGCCTCCACGGTTGGGAGGAGACGATCGGCGAGACCGAGAACTGGAGTGTGCGGCGGTCTGTGCAGTGCACGCGGAAGCCGAACCTGGCGGTCGCGAGCAAGGTGCGGGACTTCGCGACGCTCACCGAGAACCGCAATCCCTGGCTGGTCCGCCCGTTGTAGGCGCCGGCGTGGGGAGGGGGAGGCGCGGTGGTCGCAGTCGGCGACGCTCCCGCCCATGCGGGCGCCGTGATCGCCCCACCGGCCGCGATCGTGGTCGCGATCAGCCACAGGCCCTTCCGCATGCTGCTCCTCCTTCGCCCGATCCGTGGTAGCGCCCACCCGGCGCCTGCGGGCAGCCTACCGAAAGCGACGGAAACCGGTCAAAAGCTGATCGTCTCGCACCGGGCGTGCAGGCGCCCCCGCCGCAAGATCGGTCCCATGAAAGCGCGAGGCCCGCGATTGCTCGCGGGCCTCGGGAGTGGACGATGCTGGGCTCGAACCAGCGACCTCCGCCTTGTCGAGGCGGCGCTCTCCCAGCTGAGCTAATCGTCCGGGATCGCCAATCGTAGCGTTCGCGTCGACCCTGCGATGGCTTTATGATCGGGACGTATGAGGAAGCGGGTGTTCAGTGGTTTGGTGGCAGTCGGCGCAGCGCTGGCGCTGCCGGTTGGCGCGACTGCTCAGGGTGTGTTCACGCCGGTCACCCATGTGCAGGTCGGCCCGAGCGCGATCGGCACGCACACCGACGTGCTCGTCCGATTCCGCCAGCCGATGACGACCGGCGAGAACGGCGACGAGCGCTCGTGGGAGACGCTCGAGGTCGCCGGCCCCTCGCGTGCGCAATGCATCGGCTCGCGTCGGGTGGTGCTGGCCGCCGCCCCTGCAGGGACGACGATCCGCCACATGCTTCGGCCACGCTGGCTCGGTGGCAGCTGGTGCACAGGTACCTATGAGGGGCGCGTGACCTACCAGGTGGAACCTGACTGCACCGACCCGGGTCCGGTGAAGACCAAGGTGATCGCGTGCCCGATGTTCATCATGGCGCCGCGCACGCTGGCCACGTTCCACTTTCGCGTGACGGCTCGCTGAGCCCCGCGCGCATTCCTCGTAGGATCACGCGCGATGGAGGCTCTGCTCCCCGACGGCACGCTGCTGCCCCTTGACGACGGCGCGACCGGTGCCGACGCCGCTGCGGCGATCGGGCCCGGCCTCGCGCGGGCGGCGCTGGCCGTCAAGGTCGACGGGCAGTTGCGAGATCTGGGGCGCCCGCTGCTGGACGACGGACCGAACGGCCACCGGCCGCGGCTGGAGATCCTCACCGAACGCAGCGGAGAGGAGGCGCTTGCGCTCGTCCGCCACGACGCCGCCCACGTGCTCGCGGCAGCGATGCTTGAGCTGTATCCCGGGGTCAAGATCTCGATCGGGCCCGCGATCGAGAATGGCTTCTACTACGACTTCGAGTTCCCTGAGGGCGTTGCCGTCGGAGAGTCGGACCTGCCGGCGATCGAGGAAGCCATGCAGCGCCACATCGACGCGGACGAGACATTCACGCGTGAGGACGTGACCGTCGCGCAGGCGCTCGAGCGCTTCCGCGAGGAGGATCAGCCCTACAAGGTCGAGCTGATCGAAGACCTGATCGCGAACGAGTCCGCCGAGACCGTCTCGCTCTACACCAATGGCCCGTTCACCGATCTCTGCCGCGGGCCGCACGCGCCGTCGACCAAACGGATCAAGGCGTTCAAGCTGCAGTCCGTCGCGGGCTCCTACTGGCGCGGTGACGCGTCGCGCCAGATGCTCACCCGCGTGTACGGGACGGCGTTCTTCAGCTCCAAGGATCTCGCGGCGTACCTGGAGATGCTCGAGCAGGCGCGGGCGCGCGACCACCGCAGGCTCGGTCGCGAGCTCGGGCTGTTCACGTTCTCCGAGCTCGCACCCGGGATGCCGCTGTGGCAGCCGCCGGGGATGGTCATCTGGAACGAGCTGACCGAGCTGTGGCGACGGGAGAACCGCGTGCGCGGCTACCGGGAGGTGAAGACCCCGATCCTCTACGACGTGGAGCTGTTCAAGGCTTCGGGCCACTGGGACAACTACCGCGAGAACATGTACTTCACCGACATCGAGGACAGGCCGATGGGCCTGAAGCCGATGAACTGCCCGGCGCACGTGCAGCTGTTCAAGGACGCCCAGCGGTCCTACCGCGAGCTGCCGGTGCGGTTCTCCGAGCAGGGCCTCGTCCACCGCCACGAGCCGAGCGGGACGCTCCACGGCCTGCTCCGGGTCCGCTCGATCACCCAGGACGACGCCCACATCTTCTGCACCCAGGAGCAGGTGGAGGATGAGGTGCTCGGCTGTCTCGATTTCGGTTTTGCGCTCTACACGATCTTCGGGTTCGAGCCGCGGCTGGAGCTCTCGACCCGGCCTGAGAAGCGGATCGGGACCGATGAGATGTGGGACCGCGCCGAGGACGCGCTGGAGAACGCGCTCAAGCGGGCCGGGCTGGACTACGAGGTCAACGCCGGCGACGGCGCCTTCTACGGGCCGAAGATCGATCTGCACATGCGCGACTCGCTCGGCCGCTCCTGGCAGCTCGGCACCGTCCAGCTCGACTACATGATGGCCGAGCGCCTTGACGCGAACTACATCGGCGCCGACAACTCCGAGCATCGGCCGGTCATGATCCACCGCGCCCTGCTCGGCTCGTTCGAGCGCTTCATCGGGATCCTGATCGAGCACTACGCGGGGGAGTTCCCGCTGTGGCTGGCGCCGGTGCAGGCGATCCTGTTGCCGATCGCCGACCGGCACGCCGAGTTCTGCCGCGAGGTTCTCGCCGAGCTCACCACCGCCGGCGTCCGAGCCGAGCTCGACGAGCGCACCGAGTCCGTGGGACGCAAGATCCGCGACGCGGAGCTCAGGAAGATTCCCTTCATGCTCGTCGTCGGTGACCGCGAGGTGGAGTCGCGCGAGGTGAGCGTCCGTGTCCACGGAGGCGGCGATACCGGTTCAGAGCCGATCGCGGCGTTCGCTGCGCGCGTCGTGCGCGAGGCGAGCGACCGAGCTTGACCCGCGGCCTGCGCCGCTATACTCGGCGTCGTTGATCGTCCTTCACCACACCCGGCGCGGCTTCGCTTGACCCACCCCGCCGCGCCTCGCAACTAAGTGCCGGTACCTCGCAGGTTTGACCGGCGACCGCCCGAGCGGGACCAGACGCGGATCAATGACCGGATCCGTGTCCCTGAGGTCCGCCTTGTCGGCGAAGACGGAAAGCAGATCGGAGTCATCAAGACCTCCGATGCTCTGGCCTACGCGCAGGAGCGGGATCTCGACCTCGTCGAGGTCGCCCCTGACGCCCGCCCGCCCGTCTGCCGCGTGCTCGACTACTCCAAGTACAAGTACGAGCAGGCGCAGAAGCTGAAGCAGGCGCGCAAGCACCAGCAGCAGATCACGATCCGCGAGATCAAGTTCCGCCCGAAGATCGCGCAGAACGATTACGACACCAAGAAGGGTCACGTGTCGCGCTTCCTGCGCGGCAAGGACCGCGTCAAGGTGACGATCATGTTCCGCGGACGCGAGGTCACCCACCCCGAGCGCGGCACCGCGCTGCTGGAGAAGCTCGCGGAGGAGCTGTCCGAGATCGGCGTCGTCGAGCAGCGGCCGATCCAGGACGGGCGCAACATGACGATGATGCTCGCGCCGTCGAAGGCTGTTCTGGCCAATGAACTCGGCGGCGACGCGAAGCCCGACGAGGCCAAGCCCGACGAGGCCAAGCCCGAGTCGGCAGCGGCCGACCCCGGCACGCGCAGCGAGCCCAAGGCAGCGGCGGAGCCCAAGGCAGCGGCGGAGCCCGAGGCGGCGGCCGAGCCCGAGGCAGCGGCCGAGCCCGAGGCGGCGGCTGAGCCCGAGCCAGCGGCTGAGCCCGAGGCGGCAGCGGCAGAGCCGAAGGCAGCGGCCGAGACCAAGCCAGCGGCCAAGCCCAGGGCAGCGGCCAAGCCGAAGCCCAAGGCCAAGGCAGCGGCCGCGCCTGAGCAGCCCGCGGACGAGGAGTCCTCGGCCAAGGCCGAGACGTCTGCCGACGATGACGGGTCTGATGACGATGACTCGGCTGACGGCGCGTCATCCGATGCGAAGTCGGCCCGGGCCGACGCCACCGCCTGAGCAGTCGCTACGCGCCGGGGGCGAGCAGCCCCCGGAGCTCCGCGATGATGGCCGCCGGCTCATTCGTGATCCGGCGCTTCGTGTAACGAACCGGGCGCTGACCGGCAAGCGTCAGCCGGACGTCCTTGCGGCGGTCGGACTCCATGTCGCGCTGCAACCCGTGCCACTGACGGCCATCGACCTCGACGACGAGTCGATGCTCCGGCCAGTGGAAGTCAACGAGCTCGCCGGCAACGACGACGTTGACCTGCGGCTCGGGCAGTCCGGCTTCGCGGATCAGCGCGAGCAGGTCGACCTCGCCTTCAGAGCGCAGGTCCGGGATCGTGTCTCCGAGCTGGGCGAGCGCGGCCTTGAGCGTCCGCAGTCCGTGGTGCCCACGGCTGCGTTCGATGAGCTCCCGCAGCTCGGCGAAATCGTGCTCCTGGCGCTCGGCGAGCTCGAGGGCGTCACGCACCCGCGCGGCCGGGAGGTCGGTGGCGAGGTCGAGTGCGGTCCGCGTCCATGAGGTGACCGGGATCGCATCGACGACGGTGGCGTCCCGGGGGTCGAGGGTGCGCGTGCGGTGGCAGCGGATCCCCTCCAGGCGATGGGCTCGCGGTGCGGTCACGTGGATCGGTCCAGATCCCGTGCCCCGCAGCAGCCCGTGCAGACGGCCTGCGTCGCGATGGCTGAGGAGCGCGCCCTCACCGCAGGCGAGGACTGCCGCCATCCACAGTCCCTTCTGGGTGAGGCGGGTGTGTCCGACGGAGTACACGCGCGGGAACCTGCGGTGCAGGATCCCGTTGCCGATGTAGGTCTGCAGCCGTTGTCTGGTGAGGCCGAGCCCCAGGAACTGCTCTCGGGAGAGAACTGCGTGCTGTACGAAGGAGAGCTCGGGGAGACGTGTGTCACCTGAGGATTGATTATCCGGCCTGAGGTGACACACCCAACCACGATCTCAGCGATCAGGTCACAGGTGGGTCACGGAAAGCACCAACTCTGCAACAAAAAAGCGGCCCCGGCACACGCAATGCCGGGGCCGCCCGTCGAGAAACCCAGTTCACGTCAGGAACCTCAGGTCACGTCGGGAACCTCAGTTCACGTCTCGCGTACGGAACCGGTACCAGCCGATCGCAAGCGGCACGCCGAGCCACAGCGCGAGCGTGGTGCCGACCTGCGCCCACTGCGTCCCGCTCAGTGTCTGCTGAGGAAGGTTGGACCAGGTCTGACCCAGCGCGAGCCAGTCGCCCACCGACTGCAGGGCGTGGATCGCGCCGGCGAGCGCGTTCCAGACCGTCGGCAGCAGCAGGTACAGGACGATGCCGGGGGCCGAGATGAGGATCGCCGCGCCGAACGCGACGCCGATCAGCATCGCGGTCATCAGGAACAGCAGTCCCTGGCCCAGAACGGCGATCCCGATCCCGCCCGCGCCGCCCGGAGCGCTGCCGACGAGCTCGGCGAACAGAGCGCTGCAGGCGAGGCAGATGACGAACGCCGCCACCGAGAACACGAGGCTCGCGGCCATCTTCGCCGACAGGACCCGGCCACGGTTCGGGACGAGCGTGAACGTCGCCAGCGTGGTGCGCTGGGTCCACTCGCCGCACACCAACAGGATCCCGAGCACCGGCAACAGGAACGATCCCGGCATCAGCGAGTTGCGGAACAGATGCGCGAGCGTCGCCTCGTGGCCATGGTGGACGAGTGCCGAGATGATCACCGTGATCAACGTGATCGCGGCAACTCCGATCGGCAGCCAGAAACCGGAGCGGGTGTCCACCATCTTGCGCAGCTCGACCTTGACGAGCCGGGCGAACGCAGGCGGGCGCTCCTCCATCGGGATGGTATGCGTGGCAAGAGCGCTCATCGAACTGTCTCCTGAAGGGTCGAGGGGGAGGCGTCCATCTGGGAGACGGAGGCTCCGTGGTCTGTGGACGGCGGCAGGTCGGTGGCGGCCGCCTGGGTGAGCTCGAAGAACAGGCGCTCGAGACCACCGTCGCGGCTCGAACCGAGCTCGCGCAGCGCGACCCCGGCCGACAGGGCGACGTCGCCGACCTGCTCGGTGCTCGCCTCGGCCAGCAGCGCGCCGTCGTCGGCGACCGAGACATCGATCGCGAAGCTGCGCAGGGCACTGCGCAGGGCGTGATCGTCGGCGGAGCGCACCCGGGCCATCGCCTTGTCTCCCACCAGTTCGTCGCGGGTGCCCTCGGCGGCGATCTTGCCGTCGGCGATGATCACCAGCCGGTCGGCGATCGCCTCCACCTCGTGCAGCAGGTGGGAGGAGAGCAGCACGGTGCCGCCGCGGCCGGCGAAGTCGCGCAGCAGTCCGCGCATCCAGCGCATCCCCTCGGGGTCGAGTCCGTTGGCCGGCTCGTCGAGGATCAGCACCTCCGGATCGCCGAGCAGGGCATGCGCGATTCCCAGCCGCTGACGCATGCCGAGCGAGTACTGGCCGACGCGCTTGTGGGCGGCCGACCTGTCCAGACCGACGAGCTCGAGCATCTCGTCGATGCGCGAGTCGCTCACGCCGAGCAGCTCCGCGGAGGTCCCGAGGGACTCGCGGCCACGGCGTCCGGAGTGCGCGGCCGAGGCGTCGATCAGCACGCCGATGTGGCGGCCGGGGTTCGGGATCTGGGTGAACGGGAGCCCGAGCAGCGTGGAGGTCCCGGATGTCGGGTGCGCCAAGCCGCAGAGCATCTTCAGAGTGGTGGACTTCCCGGCCCCGTTCGGGCCGAGGAAGCCGGTCACCGTGCCGGGTGCGCAGGAGAAGGACACGTTCTGCACGGCTGCACGGGAGCCGTAGCGCTTGGTGAGTGAGTTGGCTTCGATCATGGGAGCAGCATCGCGTCGTGCCGGGGCTCCTGCCAGGGCCGACGGTCGCGATCTGATGGGCCGTCGGTCTGCCGGTGGATCGACTTAAGTCGATGGCGCCGCCGCCCGGGAGGGCCTACGGTTTGCACGATGGCCAGCAGCCGCGCCGAACGCCTGCTCCAGCATGAGGAGCCATCGCCCGCACGCTCACGTGCGCACGGGGACCTTTCGCGCTGGCAGCGCTCGCTGCTGCCCGCCATGCTCGGCGCCGATCACGCCGAGCGGGGTGAGAGCGAGGGTGTTGACCTGAAGCGCTCGCTGCGCGACTGGATCGTCGACATCGTTCTGTTCCTGGGCGCGCTCGGGATCGGCGTGGGCGGGGTCTGGGCCGACCGCACCGCCACCTCGACGCCGCTGCTCGTGCTCGACGCGGCGATGACCGTGCCGACGGTCGGCGCGCTGTGGGTGCGCCGCCGGTACCCGTGGGCGGTCGCGCTGATCGCGATCGGCGGCGCCGCGGTGAGCAACGGCGCAAGCGGTGCCGCGCTGGCGGCGATGTTCAGTGCCGCCATCTACTGCCGCCAGCGACGCGTGGTGACGCTGTTCGGCCTGTCGCTGATCTCGGCGGCGATCACGCCGGCGCTCTATCCGGGCCAGCACAGCTCCTATGCGACCCACAACCTGGTGCTCGGCGTTCTCGGGACGATCATTGCGACGGTGTTCGGTGCGTTCGTGCGCGTGCGCCGGGATCTCGTGCTGTCGCTGCGAGAACGGGCGCGGACGCTGCAGGAGGAACAGGCGCTGCGGGTGTCGGAGGCGCGACAGGCCGAGCGCACCCGCATCGCACGGGAGATGCACGACGTGCTCGCGCACCGGATCTCGCTGCTCGCCGTTCACGCGGGAGCACTCGAGTTCAACCCGGATGCTTCGCCGGAGGAGATCGCTCGGGCCGCGGCGGTCATCCGCGAGAGCGCGCGCGCCGCCCAGGAGGAGCTGCGCGAGGTGATCGGCGTGCTTCGCACCGATCCCGCGGCGCCGGCGAGCAGCGAGACCGAGCCGCTCGAGCGGCCACAGCCGACGCTCGAGGATCTGGCGCCGCTGATCGAGGAGTCGCGGGCCGCCGGGATGCAGGTGCGCCTGGCGACCGCACTCGATCCGGTCGCGTTGCCGCCGATACTCGGGCGCACGGTCTACCGGGTCGTCCAGGAGGGTCTGACCAACATCCGCAAGCACGCTCCCGAGCACGTGGTGACGATCGCCGTCGTCGGTGGTCACCATGGCGGGGTGCGGGTGAGTGTCACCAACCAGCCTGCGGTCGGCCGGGCCGACGAATGCCCCGCGCCCGAGCACATCGGCTCGGGCACCGGCCTGGTCGGGCTCGGTGAGCGCGTCGCGCTGCTCGGCGGAACGCTCGAGTACGGCCCGGAGCCCGGCGGCGGCTTCCGGTTAGGGGCGACGCTGCCCTGGCAGAGCGAGGCGCCGTGATGCGGCCGATCCGGGTCCTGATCGTGGACGACGATCCGCTCGTGCGCGCCGGCCTGGTGATGATGCTGGGCGGCACCGACCAGGTGGAGGTCGCGGGCGAGGCGAGCGACGGCTCCGAGGTCCTCTCCGCGGTCGACCACCACCGGCCCGACGTCGTCCTGCTCGACCTGCGGATGCCGAAGGTCGATGGGCTGGCGGCGATGGCACTGCTGCGCACCCAGCCCTCGCCCCCGCGGATCCTGGTGCTGACGACGTTCGACACCGACGACCAGGTGCTCCGGGCGTTGCGCGGTGGCGCCGCGGGCTTCCTGGTCAAGGACACGCCCCCCGCCGACATCGTGCGCGCGATCGAGCTCGTGGCGGCGGGGGAGAGCATGCTCTCGCCGACCGTGACGCGCCGGCTGATCGAGCGCCTTGCGGGCGAGGCCGACTCCGACGCCCAGCAGCGCGAGGCGGTGCGCCGGCTCGCGTCGCTGTCCGAGCGCGATCGTGAGATCGCCCACGGGATCGGCGCCGGCAAGCCGAACGCGGCGATCGCAGAGGAGCTGCACCTGAGCGTCGCCACAATCAAGAGCCACGTCTCCTCGATGCTCGCCGAGCTCGGTTTCGAGAACCGGGTCCAGGTTGCGCTGATGGTCCAGGACGCGGAGCGCGGCGGGGGCGGCTGACAGAGCGTCTGCTTTACTCTGCCGTCGCAATGCCGAAGATGAAGACTCATTCGGGCGCCAAGAAGCGCTTCAAGCTGACCGCCAAGGGCAAGGTCCGCGGCCGTCACTCCTTCACGAGCCACATCCTCGAGAAGAAGTCGCCCAAGCGCAAGCGCCATCATGGGCAGCCGGCGATCATGTCGAAGGACAACGAGAAGCAGATCAAGCGACTTCTGGGAGCGAAGACCAAGTGACCCGCGTCAAGCGCTCCGTGCACGCGCGCAAGAAGCGGCGCGCGACCCTAAAGCTTGCAAAGGGCTACCGGGGCGATGCCAGTCGGCATTACCGGACCGCCAAAGAGGCGGTGCTCAAGGCCGACCAGTACCGCTACCGCGACCGCCGTAACCGCAAGCGGGACTTCCGCAAGCTGTGGATCACGCGGATCAACGCCGCGGCCCGTCTCAACGGCCTGTCGTACTCGCAGTTCATCCACGGCCTGCAGGAGGCCGGGGTCGAGCTCGATCGCAAGATCCTGGCCGACATGGCGGTCAACGACGCCGACACCTTCCGACGTTTTGCCGAGCGCGCCCGTGAGGCGCTGGCTGCCGGCTGACGTTCGAGACGCCGACACCAGCACCGCTCTCATCGGGCGCCGCTTCCCACCGGGACGGCGCCCTTTTTGTTGCCCGAACCAGACCCCGCGATGACCATCACCTCAACCCACAACAGCCACCTCAAGGAAGTCCGCAAGCTGATCCACCGCCGCCGCGCGCGTGATCTGGCGGGTCGGTTCGTCGCCGAGGGGGAGGACCTGCTGGCCGCCGCCGACATTGCCGGCTGGACCGCGGTTGAGCGGTACTGCACCGCCGGCAGCGGCCTGCAGGGGACCGAGGTGGAGCCGGAGGTGCTCGCGGCGGTCTCCGAGCTCGGATCGGGTACGCGGGCGCTTGCGGTCTACGAGACCCGCTGGGTGCCCCGGCCCGTCGGTCCGTTGTGCGTGTCCCTGCACGGTGTCTCCGATCCCGGCAACGTCGGCACGATCCTGCGCAGCGCCGCCGCGTTCGGCGCGGCGAGCGTCGCGATCGGCGCGGGCACCGCTGATCCCTACGGTCCGAAGGCGGTGCGTGCGTCGATGGGGGCGGTGTTCGAGGTGGCGCTGGCGCGGGTCGAGCAGATCGACGATCTCCCGGGCTCGACCGTCGCGCTCGTCAGCGACGGCGGCGAGCCTCTGCCTGAGCTCGCGCTCGGTGCAGCGGATGGGTCTCCACCGCAGGTCACGCTCATGATCGGCGCCGAGCGGGAGGGGCTCGCACCCGAGCTGGTGAGCGCGTCCGACCAGACGGCCCGGATCCCGATCCTCAACCACTCGCTCAATGCGGCGATGGCGGCCACCGTCGCGTTGTACGAGGTGTCTCGTAGGATGGCCCCGCAGTGAGCGCGCTCGACCGCATCGAGGAGATCCGCCGGGAGGCCGAGGCGGCGATCGCCGGTGCTGCCGACAGCGCGGCGCTGGAGGAGGTGCGGGTCCAGTTCCTCGGCCGCAAGGCCGAGCTCCCGAACATCCTGCGCGGCGTCGCCGAGCTCGATCCGGGCGAGCGGGCCGCGACCGGCAAGACCGCCAATCAGGCGCGCCAGTCGCTCGAGGCGGGAATCGAGCAGCGCGGCGCACAGCTCGCCGCGGCCGAGCTCACCGAGCGCCTCGCCGCCGACCGCATCGACGTCACCCTGCCGGCCGACCCGGCCGCCCTCCTCGGCCGCCTGCACCTGCTCACCCAGACCTGGCGGGAGATCGAGGACGTGTTCGTCGGCCTGGGATTCAACGTGGCGGAGGGGCCGGAGGTGGAGACCGTGTACCTCAACTTCGACGCGCTCAACGCCGAGCCCACGCACCCATCGCGGCTGGAGACCGACACCTTCTACCTCGAGACGACCGCCGGCCACCGGTTCGACCTGCTCGATCCCGAGACACTGCTGCTGCGCACCCAGACATCCCCGGTCCAGGTGCGGGCGATGCGCGCCTCGCCGCCGCCGCTGTACGTGATCGCCCCCGGCCGTGTCTACCGGCCGGATTCCGACGCCACCCACGTCCCGCAGTTCCACCAGGTCGAGGGACTGGCGGTCGACGAGGGCGTGACCCTCGCGGACCTGCAGGGCACGCTGCTCGAGTTCGCGCGTGCGGTGTTCGGAGCCGAGCGTGAGGTGCGGATGCGCCCGCACTTCTTCCCGTTCACCGAGCCGAGCGTGGAGGTCGACGTCTCCTGCTTCAACTGCGTGCGCGGCATCCTGCCGGACGGGGGACGCTGCCCGCTGTGCAAGGGCACCGCCTGGATCGAGATCCTCGGCGCCGGCATGATCGACCCGAACGTGCTCACCGCCGTCGGCGACCCGGCCTACGACCCCGAGCGCGTCTCGGGATTCGCGTTCGGGATGGGGATCGACCGGATCGCGATGCTCAAGCACGGCGTCTCCGACCTGCGGCTGATGTTCGACAACGACGTCCGCTTCCTGGAGCAGTTCTGATGCGCGTCCCCCTGTCCTGGCTGCGGGAATACTGCTCGCCCGAGCTCGACACGTTCGCGCTCGCCGAGCGCCTGGCGATGACCGGCACCGAGGTCGAGCGCGTGGAGACGCACGGCGTCTCGGCGCTCGAGCACTTCGTCGTGGGCAAGGTGCTCCAGGCGCATCGCCACCCCGATGCCGACCGCCTCACGGTGTGCCAGGTCGACACCGGCGACGGCGAGCCGAGCCAGATCGTCTGCGGCGCGCCGAACGTCGCGGCCGGGCAGACGGTCGCGGTCGGCAAGCCCGGTTCGGTGATGCCGGACGGCACCCGCCTGAAGACCGCCAAGCTCCGCGGCGAGCCCTCGCACGGGATGATCCTCGCCGAGGACGAGGTCGCGATCGGCACCGATCACGACGGGATCATGGTGCTCGACGAGGCGCTGCCGGCCGGCACGCCGCTCGCCGAGGTGCTCCCGATCTCCGACGAGGTGCTGGTCCTCGAGGTCACGCCCAACCGGCCCGACTGCCTCGCCGTCTACGGCATCGCCCGCGAGGTGCACGCCGCCACCGGGGCCTCGCTCGCCCCGCCGCCATGGACCGAGGACCTCGGCAGCGCAGGCCCCCTGTCGGCGGCATCCGTGAGGGTCGAGACCGACCTCTGCCGCCGCTTCACCGCTCGCGCCTTCGAGAACGTGACGATCGGTCCGTCGCCCGCGTGGCTGAAGGCCAGGTTGATGGCGGCCGGGCAGCGACCGATCTCCAACGTGGTGGACATCACCAACTACGTGATGCTGCTCACCGGCCAGCCGCTGCACGCCTTCGACCTGGACCGCGTCGCCGGAGCAGAGCTCACCGTGCGGCGTGCCCGGCCCGGCGAGCGCGTCGAGACGCTCGACGGGCAGACGCGGACGGTCGATCCCGAGGTCGTGCTCATCGAGGACGCCGACGGCCCGACCTCGCTCGCCGGAGTGATGGGCGGCGCCCGCTCCGAGGTGTCGGGCGAGACGACGCGCGTGCTGATGGAGGCGGCCACCTGGAGCGGCGCGAACGTCCACCGCACGTCGCTCTCGCTCGGCCTGCGCAGCGAGGCGTCCGGCCGCAACGAGAAGGGCCTTGCCCCCGAGTCGGCGCTCGAGGCGCAGATCCTCGCCACGCGCCTGATGATCGAGGTCTGCGGCGCCCGCGTGCTCGACGGCACGATCGACATCGGCGGTCCGACGCATTCCGACCCGAAGGACGGCCATCGCTGGATCGCGCCGCCGTCCCACACGATCCATCTGCGCGAGCAACGCGTCACCGGCCTGCTCGGAGTTGCCGTCGCGCGACCCCGCCAGGCCGAGATCCTCACGGCGCTCGGCTTCGAGTGCAGCGAGACCGATGACGGTCTGGACGCGGTCGTCCCCTCGTTCCGGAGAGCCGACGTCACCCGCGAGGTCGACCTGATCGAGGAGGTCTCCCGGATCGGCGCGCTCGAGGACTTGCCGGCGACGTTGCCGCCGCGGCATGGCGCGTCCGGGCGGCTCACCGAACGCCAGCGGATGCGCAGGACGGCGGTCGACGCACTCTGCGGCGCCGGGCTCTCGGAGATCGTCGGCTGGTCATTCGAAGGCCCGGATCTGGCGGCCCGTCTCGGGCTCGAGGCGCGGTCCGCGGTCACGCTGCGCAACCCGATGTCGATCGACCAGTCGCGGCTGCGGACGACGCTGCTCGGCTCGCTGCTGGAGGTCGCGGCCCGCAACCGCTCACGAGGCGCGGGCGCGCTCGCACTGTTCGAGAGCGGCGCGGTCTATCACCCGCGCGATGGCGGGCCGCCCGACGAGCCCCACTACCTCGCCGCCCTCACCTGTGGCGCGGTCCGTCCGGGGACCTGGCGCGACCCCGAGCCACCGCATGCGGACTTCTTCTCGATCAAGGGCGCCCTCGGCGGGATGCTGAGCACGGTCCGTGTCGACTGGACGGCGCGGCGGTTCGAGGACCCGCCGCCGTTCGTCCACCCTGGTCGCAGCGCCGAGATCGTGATCGGCGAGGAACCGGCCGGATGGGTCGGCGAGCTGCACCCGTCGGTCGCCGCGCGCTTCGGGATCGAGGAGCCGGTCGCGTGCTTCGAGCTCGACCTCGATCGTGCGGCCGAGCACAGCTCCGCGCCGGTGTTCACCGACGTGACGAGCTTTCCCGAGGTGCGGGAGGACCTTGCGGTGGTGATCGCCGACGCGGTGCCCTCCGCCGACCTGCTCGCCGTCGTCCGGGAGGCCGGCGGAGCGCTGCTGCGCGACGTGGAGATCTTCGACGTCTACCGCGATCCTGAGCGGGTCGGCAAGGACAAGGTCTCACTCGCGCTGCGGCTGCGCTTCGCCGCCGCGGACCGCACGCTCACCGACGAGGAGGTCTCCGGCCGGCGCCGGCGGATCGCCCGTGCGCTCGGCGAGCGGCTCGAGGGTCGCGTCCGTGACGCCTGATCGGGCCGCCCACACCCGCGTCGCGGTGTTCGGGGCCGGTGGCTACGCCGGCGCGCTGTGCGCCCGCCTGATCGAGCGCCATCCCACATTCGAGCTCGGGCCGGTGACGGCGCGCTCGGATGTCGGGCGCTCGCTCGACGACGTGTACCCGCAGCACCGCGTGACGCGCGTGCTCGAGGAGCTCGACCTCGATCGCCAGGGTGATGTCCAGGCGGCCGTCGTCGCCTACCCGCACGGGGCCGCAGCCGAGCTCGTCGCTGCGCTGCGCCAGCGAGGCGTGCGGGTGATCGACCTCAGCGCGGACTTCCGGCTGCGCGACGCGAGCGTCTACGCCGAGTGGTACCGCGACCATCCCGCGCCCGAGCTGATCGGCGACGCCGTCTACGGGCTGCCCGAGCTCTACCGCGGGCAGATCCCGGACGCGGACCTCGTCGCCAACCCCGGCTGCTTTCCCACGGCCGCCATCCTCGGCCTCGCGCCGCTCGCGCGGGCCGGCGTCATCGCGGATGTCGTGATCGACGCGAAGTCGGGTGTCTCCGGGGCGGGCCGCGGCGCGAGCGACAAGACCCACTTCGTCACCATCGACGAGAACATGAACCCGTACAGCGTGCCTCGCCACCGGCACACGCCGGAGATCGAGCAGGAGCTGTCGGCGCTGGGGGCCAGTGAGCCGATCACCTTCACCGCGCACCTGATTCCGTTGGACCAGGGCGAGCTGCTCTCCTGCTACGTCACTCCCGCCGGGAGCCTCGCCGAGGACGACGCCCGCGCGCTCTACGCGGAGGCCTACGCCGCCGAGCCGTTCGTCGAGGTCGTCGATCGGCTGCCCGGCGTCAAGGACGTGCGGGAGACGAACATGTGCCGGATCTCGGTGCACGGAGACGCTCGCACCGGCCGGGTGCTCGTGTTCGCCGTGATCGACAACCTGTGGAAGGGGACCGCCTCCCAGGCGGTCCAGAATCTCAACCTGATGTTCGGCCGCCCCGAGACGGAGGGGATCGCGGTCTGATGGGCGCCGAGCCCGAGAGCTTCTTCCAGAGCCGCTGGGTAGAGCGGCCGGCGCACGTCGCCGAGCGCCCGCACACCGAGCTGGCGCGCGGCTTCCGTGCCGCCGGCGTGGCCGCCGGGATCAAACCGAGCGGCGACCTCGACGTCGGGTTGCTCGTCTGCGACGAGGCCGACTGCACGAGCGACGCACGCTTCACCGCGTCGGGCGCGCCGGCGGCACCGGTGTCGCTGACCCGGGAGCACTGCGAGCTCGGCGCGATCCGAGCAGTCCTCGTCAACGCGGGCAACGCGAATGCGGCGACCGGCCGCGCCGGGTTTGAGAACGCCGCCAAGATGCAGGGCGCGGCCGCGATGGTGAGTGGTGTGCCCGAGGGCCGAATCGCGGTCTGCTCGACCGGCGTGATCGGGGTCCCGCTTCCGATGGACGAGGTGAATCGCGGGATCCTCGGCTGCGCCCATGCGCTGTCCGCAGACGGCGGACAGTCGTTCGCCCGGGCGATCCGAACGACCGACGCCATTGACAAGCAGGTGTGCGTCGAGGCCTCGCTGCCGTCGGGAACAGTGACGGTCGCCGCTCAGTGCAAGGGCGCCGGGATGATCTCGCCGAACTTCGCGACGCTGCTCTGCTTCGTGCAGACCGACGCCGCCATGTCCGCGCAGACCTGCGCGCTGCTGCTCGGCACGTGCGTGAAGCGCTCCTTCCAGCGGGTCTCGGTCGACGGCCAACTGTCGACCAACGACACGGTGGTGCTCCAGGCCTCGGGCTCCTCCGGTGTGGTTGTCGAGCCCGAGACCGAGGACGAGCTGCGGCTTGGCGAGGCGATCGACGCCGTCATGCGCGAGCTAGCGCTGCGCTGCGTGCGCGACGGCGAGGGCGCTCGCCGGGTCGGGCGGGTCGTCGTCCGGGGCGGCGACCCGGTCGGGGTCGCCCGCGTGGCGCGCGCGGTTGCCGACTCGCCCCTGGTGAAGACGGCGCTCTACGGCGGGGACCCGAACTGGGGGAGGATCATCCAGGCCGTCGGTCAGGCGCTGCCCGCCGGAGAGCCGGCCGCCTCCACCCCGATTCCGATCGACATCGCGATCGAGGGGGTGCCGGTGTGCTCGGCCTCAGCCGGCGTCGATCACGACGCGCAGGCACTCGCCGCCGCCGTCGCGCGCTCCGAGGTCGAGTACGAGATCACGCTCCCGGGCGACGGCGCCGAGGCCGAGTGCTATTTCTCCGATCTCGGCCACGAATACGTGACGATCAACGCGGAGTACACGACATGAGCGCCGGTTCCGAGCGTCCGCCCCGGGACATCACGACGCTGCTGGAGGCGCTGCCCTACATCCGCGAGTTCCACGGCCGCACGATCGTCATCAAATACGGCGGCGCCGCGATGGTCGATCCCGCGCTCAAGGAGGAATTCGCTCGCGACGTGGTCCTGCTCAAGTACGTCGGCATGAATCCGATCGTGATCCACGGCGGTGGGCCCGAGATCTCAGGCTGGATGCGCCGGTTGGACCTGCCGATCGAGTTCGTCGACGGGCTGCGGGTGTCGAGTGCCGAGACGGTCGAGGTCGCCAAGATGGTCCTCGTCGGCAAGGTCAACAAGGACATCGTCGGACTGCTCAACCGCCACGGCTCGCCGGCGATCGGGCTGTGCGGCGACGACGGACTGCTGTTCCGTGCCGCACGTCAGTCCGCGCCGAGCGGGCAGGACATCGGCTTCGTCGGGCGGATCGAGCACGTCGACACCGGCGTGCTGATCCACGTGGCGGCCGACTACATCCCGGTGATCGCGTCGATCGGGGCCGACCGCGAGGGCAACTCCTACAACATCAACGCCGATGACGCCGCGGGGGCGGTTGCGCGCGCGCTCGGTGCCTACAAGGTGATGTTCCTCACCGACGTGGCCGGGTGGCTGCGCGACCCCGGTGATCCCAACTCGACCATCTCGGAGGTCTCGGCGGCCGAGCTCGAGTCGGCACTGCCATCGGTCGGCGGCGGGATGCGCCCCAAGCTCGCCGCCTGCCTGGACGCGATCCATGGCGGCGTGGGCTATGCCCACATCGTCGACGGGCGCGTGCCGCATTCGCTGCTGCTCGAGCTGTTCACCGATGCGGGCTCGGGGACGAAGATCTCGGGCGGGGACGTGCTCTAGTGGCCGCGACGCTTTCCGAGCTGCAGGAGCTCGAACGCGCGCACGCGGTCGGCACGTTCGTGCGGCTGCCGGTGCAGTTCGTGCGTGGCTCCGGCGTGCGGCTGTGGGACGAGCACGGCAACGAGTACCTCGACTTCCTCGCGGGGATCTCGGTGCTCAACGTCGGCCATTGCCACCCGAGGGTGGTGGCGGCGCTCACCGCCCAGGCGGCCGAGCTCAGCCACGTCTCCAACCTGTTCTACACCGCGCCGGCGATGGAGCTGTCCGCCGCGCTCGCCGAGGGCTCGCTCCGCGGCAAGGTCTTTCTCTGCAACTCCGGCGCCGAAGCCAACGAGGCGGCGATCAAGCTCGCCCGTCGCGCGCGGCCCGGCGGTGGGATCGTCGTGCTCCGCGACGGCTTCCACGGCCGGACCTACGGCGCGCTCTCGGCGACGCCCCAGGAGTCCAAGCAGGCGCCGTTCGCTCCGCTTGTCCCCGGCTTCACCGCCGTCGCCAAGACGCCAGAGGCGATTCAGGACGCGGTCACCGACTCCACCGCCGCGGTGCTGCTCGAGCCGATCCAGGGCGAGAGCGGGATCCATCCGCTCGACGACGCGCTCCTGATCGCCGCACGCGCGGCGTGCGACCGGTCCGGTGCGGCGCTCATCTTCGACGAGATCCAGACCGGCATGGGGCGTACCGGCACGATGTGGGCCTACGAGCAGACTCCGGTCGTCCCCGACGCGCTCACCAGCGCCAAGGCGCTGGGCGGAGGGCTGCCGATCGGCGCGCTGATCACCGGTCCGAGGCTGGCGGACGTCCTGCAGCCCGGCGACCACGGTTCGACGTTCGCCGGCGGCCTGGCGATCTGCGCCGCGTCGCTGGCCGCCGTCGAGATCTGCCGCGACCCCGCGCTGCTTGAGCGGGTGCGTGGGCTCGGCGAGCGGCTGCGCCACGCGCTGGCGGAGCTCGCACCGGTCATCGCCGTCCGCGGGCGCGGGCTGATGGTCGGCATCGATCTCGCCGCGGGCCTCGATGCGCCGCAGGTCGTGCGCCGGGCACTGCTCGAGCAGCGCCTGGTGCTCAACGCGACCGGTCCCTCGACGATCCGCTTCGAGCCGCCGCTGATCGTCACCGAGGCCGAGATCGACGAGGCCGTCGGACGGCTCGGTACCTTGCTGGGGTGAGCGCCACCGAGGTCAGACACGCGAAGGTCGACGTCGCGATTGGCTACGAGCAGCGCGCGGATGCCGCGGCCGCCGCGGTCCTGCGCTCGCTGGTCGACGTCGTCGTGTTCAACATCGATGGTGCGATCGTGGGCGACGACGTGGAGTATCTGCATCAGCTGCGAATCGCCGTGCGGCGCTCGCGGACCGTGCAACGGCAGTTCAAAGGGGCGTTCCCGGCACTCGAGCTGCCAGGGCTGCGGTCGGATTTCCGATGGCTGCAACGGGCCACGGGCCTGACCCGCGACCTCGACGTTCACGTCGAGGAGTTCGAGAAGCTCTCAGAGCTCGTGCCGGAGACGATGCGCGGGGCGCTGGAGCCGCTGCGCATGACGCTCGCCGAGCATCGCCTCCGCGCCAGGGTGGATCTGGCGCGCACGCTGCGTTCCCAGCGGCTGCATGAGCTGCTCTCCGACTGGGAGCGGCTGCTCGAATCACTGGTCGAGCTTCCCGTCGACGACCGTCCGTCGGCCGAGCGCTCGATCGGCTCGCTCACCGGTGAGCGGGTGAGCGCCGCCTACGGCCGGATCCTGCGGATGGGGGAGGCGATCGGCGAGGGCAGCCCGGCGGAGAGCTACCACGAGCTGCGTAAGAAGGGCAAGGACCTTCGCTACCTGCTGGAGCTGTTCGGGATGCCCCTGTTCGACCACGATGTGGTCGCCCCGCTCGTGCGCGTGCTCAAGGGGCTCCAGGACCTGCTCGGCCGCCACCAGGACCGCGAGGTGCAGGTGACGCTGGTGCGCTCGCTCGCCGACGAGGTGGCGGCGCTGCCCGGCGGGGGGTCCGCCTGCATGGCGATGGGGGTGCTCGTCGACCGGCTCTCGGCGGACGAGCATGCCGCTCGCCGTGAGTTCCCCGATCGTTTCCGGACGCTCGCCACCGAGGAGTGGCGGGCGCAGATCGCCGAAACGTTCGGCTGACAGAATGAACGGGTAAGGACGAGACATGGGTTATAAGGCACTTGGTTTCATCGTTTGGCAGGGCGGCAAGTGGTACGCGCGGCGTCGGCTGAGCGGAGCCAGCTCCAAACTCGCGGTCGCCGGTCTGGCCGCCGCGATCGTCGCGGCGGTCATCGCTGCGGGCCGGCAGGGCGTGAGCGACACGTGAACGCCGCGCTCTTCACAAAGGTTTAGGCAGGGATTGCCGGGGGCGACAGCGAAAGGGCCAGCACGCGTCCGCCGCTCATCTCGAGCGGTGGTCTGCGCCGACAGACAATGCCCGTGACCGCTCCGCCGCCGCTGCCCCTCGCGATCGATCGCGTCGAGCGTTCACGTGCCAAGCGGGACCAGGTCCGACTGCGTCTCACCGGACACTGGCTGAGCGGCGCACCCGGAGGGGAGGCGGGGAGCTCGGAGGCGCTGCTCGTCGTGCAGATGCACGGGCGCCGCCATCGCTTCCCGGCGACTCACGAGGACCCTCAGGCCGAGCCAGGCGTCGAGTTCACCGCCAGCTTCACGATCCCGGACTGGGCGGTGCCCGAGCAGCCCGGCCAGGCGGTGCTGTGGGTGGGGGACGATGTCGTCGCCGTTCCGCCACCCGGCGCCACTGTCCGCCCGGCCGAGCCTGCGGCGTCCGCGGGCGAGCATTCCGGCATGGAGGGCGACGCGCGCGAGCCCGAGCCGGTGCTCGCCGATCGTGAGCCGAGCGAGAGCCATCAGCACTCCGGTGAGCCCGGCGCCGGTCGATCCGGCCCGCTCGCGGAGTTGCTGTTCAAGGAGACGGTCACCGCCCTGCGCTCCGAGCTCGAGCAGCGCACCACCGAGGCGGCCCAGCTGCGGGCGCGCCTGGCGGAGGCCCAGCGGGAGTCCGAGAGTCGCAGCGGTGCCGAGTCGGGGCTGGAGAGCGCGCACGCCGAGCTGCGCGCGGAGCTGCGCCGGCTGATGGAGGCGGTCGGCGAGCAGCGCCGCGAGTTCGACGAGCAGCTCGCGGCCGTCCGCGGCGAGCGCGACACCGCCCAGGATGAGCGTGATCGTGCCCACGGTGAGCGTGACCGCGCACGCGAGGAACTCGATCGGGCCCGGACAGAGCTTGACCCGGTGCGCGGCGAGCTCGAGCAGGTGCGTTCCGAGCTTGCCGATGCGCGTTCCGAGCTTGCCGATGTGCGTGCCGAGCTCGAGGGCGCGCGCGCGGAGCTCGAGCAGGCTCGCGGCGACCGGGACCAGGCGCGCAACGAGGTCGAGAGCCGGCTGGCGACGGCACGGGCCGAGTTCGATCAGCAGCTTGCCGCGGCCCGGGCGGAGGGGGAGACCCTGCTCGCGGCCGCTCGGCGCGAGGCGGAGGCGCTCACCGACGCGGCGCGCCAGGAGACCGACACGATGCTCGCCGCGGTGCGGGGCGAGTCCGACACCCGCGCTCAGGCGGCCGAAGCCGAGGCGCGCGAGCTCGGGGCCCGGCTGCGTGAGCGCACCGCCGGCGAGCGCCGACGCGCCGAGGAGGCCGCGGTCCTGCGGGAGCAGCTGGCCGCGGCCCACGTCGCCCGCGACGCCGCGCTCGGAGAAGTCGGAGGGCTGCGCGCCGAGCTCGAGCGCCTCGGCGGCGAGCTCGCGGTGGCGCGCGAGCAGGGCGGCAGCGCCGGAAACGAGCTGAGCGAGGCCCAGCAGCTGCTTGCCGATGCCCGGGCACTCACCGAACGGCTCAGGGGCGAGTCCTCGGCCTGACCGAATCCGGGACCATCCACCCGGCCATCTCCACCAAACGCCGCAGATTCCGGAAATGAGGCCTGTGCCCGCCCGCCCGTCCGTCCGGACCCCGACGTAGCTTCACGGAGCGGCATGAGCGAACTCGGGTCCAGCGCGGCGGTCGGCATCGAGAGCGTCGAATGGCTCGACGCCGGTGCCGGACAGCTCACGGTGCGCGTCACCGGACGGTGGCGGCGGCGCCGTGGATGGGTGGAGTCGCGTGGTCCGACGATGCTCGTGATCGAGGCCGAGGGAAGGCGCCACCGCGTTCCGGCGACGCCGGAGCCACCGAGTCTTGGAGGCGCGGCCCCCGGGACCTGGCGTCTGAGCTTCACGTTGCCCGTCGAGCTCACGCACGGCCTCGGCGGTCATGTCTGGCTGGCGCTCGGCACCGTCACCGTGCCGCTGCCGGTTCCGGAGTCGGCGGCCGGGCCGGCGCCGGCTCCCGGCGCGCCGGCTGAGGCGGCGCCCGAGCCGGGGCCTGGCGACGCACGGTCGATCGACGTCTCCTCCGAGCGCGACGCCGGCCGGCTGGAGATCGAGCGCGCCTGGCGCCGGGCGGACGTCGCGGAGCGAACCGCGGGCGAACTGGGCGAGCGCGTGAGCGCTCTCGAGCGCGCGCTGGAGCGTGAGCGCGCAGACCGTGCCGCGTCGGCCGGGCACGCGCCGCCGTCCGATGCTGTTGGCCACGAGCAGCCAACCGATGCGGCCGCTGCGGAACGGGAGCGCCTGCGGGTCGAGGACGCGCTCCGCGTCGCGCGACGCGGAGCCGGCGCGCGGGTCCCCGCCGAGCCGCCTCCGCCTCCGGCGGACCCGGTCCCGCCGCCGGCACCGAGCATGCCGCGGCCGGCCGAACCGGAGCCGGCACCCTCCTTGCCCGACTCGGCGGTGGCGACGCGAGCTGAGCTGGGCAGCGGTCAGGCGCGGCTGGGAGAGATCGACATGATCTCCGCACTGCGCAGGGAGCTCGGAGCACGGGTCGCGGCCGAGGCGGCATTGCGCGCACGCACGGTCCAGGCGGAGACGCGCCTGGCCGCCCGCGTGCTGCTCGAGCAGCGGACCACCTCCGCCCTGGCGGAGCTGCGCGCCGAGCTTGAGCGGCTGCGCGACGCGCTGGAGCGCGAGCGGACCGCGCGTCACGCGGCCGAGACAACCGTGGCGCGGCTGCGCGCGGAGCTCGGCGGTCAGCGGGAGCGCTCCCAGGACGCGCACGCGGCGATCCAGGATCTGCGTTCGGCGATCGAGCTGCTGCGCCCGCCCGCACCAGAGGCGGCGCCGGCGCCGCCCGCCGCCGAGGAGGTGACGCCCGACCGGCTGACCGACGCGCTCGCGCGCCTGCGCCAGAACGCCGAGCCACGAGACCAGCCGCCGGCAGCGGAGACGGGCGAGGAGAGGGGCGAGGAGGCGGGCGAGGCTCCGCCGGGACGGTCCGCTGCGCTGGTGGCGCTGAGCGTCGGCGTGGGCGGCCCGACCGTCGAGCAGCCGTTCCGGCGGCTCGCGCGACGCGACGCGGAGCGCGCCGGGCGCCTGCTGATCGGTCTGCTCGGCGCTCAGCGCGCCGCCTGGCCGCACGCCGTCGCCTATGACCTCGTGCTCGGGCCGGGATACGGGACCGTTCAGGTCACGGTCGGCGAGCGCGGCGTGTCGGTCGAGCGCGCGGGCGCCGCCCGGACGCGGGAGCAGGTCGTCTTCCAGATCGTCGGCGGGCCCGCCCGGCTGGCGCGGCTGCTCACCGCAGGGCCGCTGCGCCGTCTGCTGCGCGTCGGCGTCGCGCGTGTCCGGGGGCGGCGGGAGGGTGTGGCCGCGGTGCGCTCGCTGCTCGCGCTGCCGCTCGACCTCGGGGCGTTGAGGGAAGCGGGGGTCACCGTCGACGCTGAGACGCTGTTCACGCTGCTGGCGGCGATGATCGAGCCGGCGTGGACGCAGGGCGAACGCTTCGCGATCTCGCACACCGACGAGCGCGGTCATGCCGTCTTTCTCCAGATCCGCGACGGCCTTCCGCCGGTCGTGTCGCTCGAGCCGCCGGCCGGGCGGATCGCGACCGAGCTCAGCGGGCCGGCCGAGGCGATGTGGCAGGCGCTCGCCGACGGGACGTCACAGCCGCGCGCGGGCGCCGGGCCGGTTCTCCGGGGCGACCAGGGGCCGTTGACGCTCGTGCGCACATGGGCAAATCGCGCACAGAGCGGCCACGGCGTGCGATGAGCACCGGACCGTCCGGACCGTTGCCTAATCTGGGGTGCAGTGGCCGCTCACGCACGTCGCGCGCACAGCACAGCGTGCGCGTCAGCATCTGAGCGGCGACTGAGCTGCCGATGACCTCGACCTGCGCCCATCTCCACGTCCACTCCGAGTACTCACTGCTCGACGGGGCGTGCAAGATCGAGAAGCTCGCCGCACGCGCCGCCGAGTTCGGGCAGCCGGCGCTCGGCCTCACCGACCACGGTGTGATGAACGGCTCGGTCGAGCTCTTCCAGGCGTGTCGTAAGCACGACATCAAGCCGATCCTCGGCTGCGAGGTCTACATGGTCGACGATCACGCCGACCGCGCGCCGGGGCGGATGGAGCGCTACCACCTCACGTTGCTCGCCGCCGACCAGGCCGGATACCAGAACCTGGTGAAGCTGTCCTCGCGCGGCTTCCTGGAGGGCTACCACCGCGGCAAGCCCGGCATCGACATGGCCCAGCTGGCAGAGCACGGCCAGGGCGTGATCGCGCTCACGGGATGCCTGGCCTCACGCTTCTGCCGGCTGCTCGGCGACGACCGGGTCGACGATGCTCGTGTCCACGCGCGTGAGCTGATGGAGGCCGTCGGGTCCGACAACGTGTACTTCGAGGTTCAGAAGAACGGCATCGACCTCCAGGACAAGTGCAACGAGGGGATCGTCAAGATCGCCCGGGAGGTCGGTCGCCCGGTCGTCGGCACCGGCGACGTCCACTACCTGCGCCGCGAGGACTACCACCATCACGCCGCGTTGCTGTGCGTGCAGACGAAGTCGACGCTCGCTGCGCCGAAGATCACGTTCGACACGAACGAGTTCTACCTGCGGTCGAACGAGGAGATGGTGCAGTCGTTCGCCGAGTGGCCCGAGGCGATTCCGACGACGATGGAGATCGCCGAGCGCTGCAACGTCGAGATCGAGCTCGGCGGTCAGCTGATCCCGAGTTTCCCGACCCCCGACGGCGCCGATGAGCGCACCTACCTGCGTGCGCTGGTCGACGAAGGGCTGCGCCGCCGCTACGGCGACCCGATCCCGGCGGCGGCCCGCGAACGCGCCGACTACGAGCTCGGCGTGATCGACTCGATGGGCTTCAACGCCTACTTCCTGATCGTCTGGGACTTCGTCCGCTACGCCAAGAGCGCCGGGATCGCCGTCGGCCCCGGCCGCGGCTCGGCCGCGGGATCGATCATCGCCTACTCGCTGGCGATCACCGATCTGGACCCGCTCAAGTACGACCTCCTGTTCGAGCGGTTCCTCAACCCCGAGCGCGTGTCGATGCCCGATATCGACATGGACTTCTCGGTGCGCGGCCGTGAACAGGTGATCCGCTACGTCACCGAGAAGTACGGCAAGGAGGCCGTCGCCCAGATCGTCACCTTCGGCAAGATGTTCCCCCGCGCGGCCACGCGCGACGCGGCCCGTGTCCTCGGCCACGATTACGCGACCGGAGACCGGCTCTCCAAGATGATCCCCGACCCCGAGCAGGGGCGCGCGCCGAGCTTCGAGAAGTGCCTGGCGCCCGGCGAGGCGCTGCGCGCCGAGGTCGACCGGGACGGGACCGCGCGCCAGATCATCGACGTCGCCCAGGGCCTCGAGGGGATCATCCGCAACGCGTCGATCCACGCCGCCGCGGTCGTCATCTCCGACCGCGACCTCACCGACATCCTGCCGCTGCAGATCGCCGACACGGGCACGACCGACGAGCACGGCGACAAGATCTACCGCACCGTCACCCAGTTCTCGATGAAACCGGTCGAGCAGCTCGGACTGCTGAAGATGGACTTCCTCGGGCTGCGCAACCTCGACGTGATCGAGGACGCGCTCGACATCATCGAACGCTCGACGGGCGAGCGGCCCGACATGGATCGGCTGCCGCTCGACGACGAGACGACATACGAGATGCTCGCCCGCGGCGACTCGATCGGGGTGTTCCAGTTCGAGTCGGAGGGGATGCGTGAGGCGCTGCGCCGCGTCGGCGTGACCGAGTTCGCGGACCTGATCGCGCTTGTCGCGCTCTACCGGCCCGGGGCGATGGACCAGATCCCGACCTATGCGCGCGGCAAGCGGGACCCCGAGACGATCACCTATCCGGACGAGCGGCTGCGGACGATCATCGAGGACACCAAGGGGGTGATCCTCTACCAGGAGCAGGCGATGCTCATCTCCAAGGAGCTCGCCGGCTTCTCCGGTGCCCGGGCGGACGACCTCCGGAAGGCGATCGGGAAGAAGAACCGCGAGGCGATGGCCGCGCTGAAGCCCGAGTTCTTCGAGGGGTGCCGGGCCTCGGGCACCGCCGAGTCGGTGATCGAGTCGCTGTGGGCGACCAACGAGAAGTCGGCCGACTACTCGTTCAACAAGTCCCACGCCGCCTGTTACGCGCTGATCGCGTATCGCACCGCGTGGCTGAAGGCGAACTATCCCGCCGAGTACATGGCGGCGCTCATCTCCTCGGTGATGTCGACGAAGGACAAGGTTCCGTTCTTCGTCGGCCAGGCGGAGGCGATGGGGATCGAGATCCTGCCTCCGGACGTCAACCTCTCCGACCACGAGTTCGTCGTCGTGGACGGCAACATCCGCTTCGGGCTCGACGCGGTCAAGGGGGTCGGCTACGCCGCGGTTGAGGCGATCAAGAACGCCCGCGGTCCGATCGAGCCCGGGGGCACACAGCCTGAGCAGCCCTTCACCAACCTGTTCGAGTTCTGCGAGCGGGTCGACAACCGCGCGGTGAACAAGAAGGCGATCGAGGCGCTCATCAAGTGCGGCGCGTTCGGCTCGACCGGCGACAGCCGCAAGGGGATGCTCGCGGTGCTCGAACAGGCCCAGGCCGCCGGCTCGAAGTCACAGCAGGATGCGCTCATCGGCCAGGGCTCGATCTTCGATCTCTCGATGGACCTGGGCGGTGGAGCCGGTCCCGCGCCCGGGGCGGTCGCGTTCGCCGGTCCCAGTCACGCTCCGATCCCGACCGAGGAGTTCGACCAGACCGAGCTGCTGGCCGCCGAGAAGGAGTCGCTCGGGCTGTACGTCTCCACGCACCCGCTCAAGGAGATCGGCCCCGCGCTCAGAGCCAAGGCCGACTTCACGGTCGGGGAGCTCGCCGACCGGCGTGACGGCGACTGGGTGACCGTCGGGGGCATGATCACGCAGTTGAAGAAGATCAAGACGCGCAAGGGCGACATGATGAGCTTCATCACGCTCTCCGACACCGAGGACTCGGTCGAGTGCATCGTGTTCGGCAAGGTGATGGAGTCCGCCGGCAACGCACTGGAGCTGGACTCGATCGTGCTCATCCGCGGCAAGGTCGAGCACAAGGAGCGCGACGCCACATCGCTCGTCGCTCAGCAGATCGAGCGCTTTGAGCCGACGGCCGACGAGGTCGAGAAGGCGAAGGTCAAGGAGGCGTCACTCGGTGGGCCGACGGCGGCCACCGCCGGTGCGGCTGCCCGCGCCCGTCAGGCGCTCCGCCTGCGGCTCGATGCCGCGGCGCTGCCGGCCAGCGCTCTGGGCGAGTTGCGTGACCTGCTCACCGGCTTCCCCGGCGAGACCGAGGTCGTGATCGAGCTTGCGACCGTCACCGGAAACGGTTCCGCCCACCCCGGCGGCCGGCGCAGGCTGAAGCTCGGCCCCGCCTATCGTGTCACGCGCGGCGCGGCGCTTCACGCCGAGCTCGACTCGTTGCTCGGCGCGGCGCTGCTCGCCGATGAGCCGACGGGCTCGCCGGCGGCCGCCTCCGCCGCCTGAGCGGCCGCCTCCGCCGCCTGAGCGGCGGCCTCCGCCGCCTGAGCGGCCGCCACCGCCTGAAGGGGCCCCACAACCCGGCTCATCCGTTCGACCGGGCGCGGTCCGCCGCTCAGGCGCTCTCAGCGCGGCGCACAGCCACGAAGGTCCCCTTCGGTTGATCGGCACCGTAGACGACGTCGAAGCCTTCGAGCAGGTCATAGAAGTCCACGGCGGTCACGTCACCGACCGGATGGAACTCGCCGAGCAGTACACGGGCAAGGGACAGACGGCTGCACGCTTTGATCGCCGCGTATTCGGAGCCCTCGATGTCGAGCTTGAGGATGTCCACGGGCTGGTCACCGATGACCTCGTCGAGCGTGACCGCGGGAGTGGTGAATGGCTCGCCATCCCTGATGTACTCCCCGGTCGCCCAGCTGGCCCCGGGGCTGCGTCGAAGCTCGAGCTGTCCGTGGTGCTCGGAGATCGCCGCAGCGTGAACCTCCACTCGTAGCCCCCGCAGGTGCGAGCGCGCGCGCTCGGCGACGAGCGGGTCAGCCTCGTAGGCGACGATTTCGGCATCCGGAAATCGACTCGAGAGGAACGCGCTCGCGGCGCCGATGTTGGCGCCGAGATCGAGGATTCGAGCTGCGCTCGTCGGGAGCGCGGGAAGGTCGTAGATTCTGCTCACGAACACCTCGGAGAGCACACGGAGCTCCGAGATATCGACGAGCCACATCGTTCGCCCGCCCGGAATGCGGACGGGGAGCCGCAGCCGTGCGAGGAAAGAGACGTGCGGCTTGGCCCCGAGCGAGAGCACGACGAGGCTGAGCCACAGGCGGCCCGGAAGGGCGCGCGCCATCCGCCGCACGGGCAGGGCCTCGAGTACCTCGGCGCCCGTCCCTCCGGGAGCCGCAATCCGTCGCTTCAGAGAGTCGAGCATCAGCTCGGCAGCCAGGGTGACTGCCAGCCCAGGTGGCCGGAGGTGATCCGCTGGGCCTCCTTGGGGCCCCATGAGCCCTGCGTGTAGGCGAGCGCCTTCGGAGGCGCATCGAGGATCGGCTGCACGATCCGCCAGCACTCCTCGACGCCGTCCTGGCGCGTGAAGCGGCTTGAGTCGCCGTCGAGTGCCGCGCGCAGCAGAACCTCGTAGGGGGTTGCGCCCTCGCCGCCCTCCGACGCGAAGTCCATGTCCAGGTCGATCTCCGACGCGCCCGGGCGGTCGGCGCGCTGGGCATCCAGCGAGATGCGGATGCCGGTCTGCGGGTCGACGCGCACGATCAGCTGATCGGGAATCGGCCGCCGGCGGCCCGAGGGCAGGAACGGCAGGCGCGGCGGATGACGGAAGACCAAGCGGATCTCGGTCGCGCGGACCGGCAGGCGCTTCCCGGTGCGGATGAAGAACGGCACCCCGGCCCACTGCCAGCTGTCGATCTGCAGCCGGATCGCCATGAAGGTCTCCGTGTCCGAGCGGGCCTTGACGCCGTCGACCTTCCGGTATCCCTGATACTGGCCGCGCACGCAGTGCGCCGGATCCGCGTCGAGCACCGCCTCGAACACCGCCATCTTGGCGTCCTTCTGGCTCTCCGGGTTGGCGCTGGCCGGTGGGTCCATCGCGACCGCCGCGACGATCTGCATCAGATGGTTGACCACCACGTCGCGCAGCGCGCCGACCGGATCGTAGAACGATCCCCGATCCTGGACGCCGAGCGACTCCGCCATCGTGATCTGGACCGAGTCGACGTACCGGCGGTTCCACACCGGCTCGAGCATCGCGTTGGCGAAGCGCAGGTAGAGGATCTCCTCGAGGCCCATCTTGCCGAGGAAGTGGTCGATCCGGTAGATCTGCGACTCGGAGATGTGGGTGTGCAGGTCGGCGGCGAGTGCCCGGGCGGATTGCAGGTCGTGCCCGAACGGCTTCTCGATGACGACCCGGCGGTCATCACGGGTGAGCCCCGCCTCGGCGAGGTGTCCGACGACCATCGAGAACAGCGACGGCGGGATCTCCAGATAGAAGACCGGGTTCTTCGCCTTGCCGAGCGCGGCGCCGACTCGCTCGTAGGTGGCGTTGTCGTCGAAGTCGCCGCTCACGTACGACAGCCGCCGGGAGAATCGCCGCCACACCCTCTCGTCGATGTCCTCACCGGATTCACGCACGACGTCGAGCGCGTGGCTACGCAGTTGCTCGTCGGTCCAGTCGTTCACCGCGACGCCGATCACCGGGACGTCGAGCAGGCCGCGCCGGTCCAGGCGGTAGAGCGAGCGCAGCGTCATCTGCTTGGCGAGATCTCCGGTGATCCCGAAGACGACGAGTGCGTCGCCGGTGGCGCTCAGTCCGTGCGGGAGGTTCGCCTTCGACGGATTGCGAGGACTCATCGGGTCGCCTTTCGGCCGCCCCTGCGAGGTCGGCCGGGGGTTGGGTGGGCGGGATCCGACTTTTTGGAGCGCAGCGCGTGGCAATGCTCGATCTCCTCCTTGGTCGGCCCCTGCTTGTCGGGTCCCGGGGTCTCCAGCACGCACGGCAGGTTGTCGAACCGCGGTTCTGAGAGGAACGCCGCGCAGCCCGTCTCGCCCAGCTCGCCGGCGCCGATATCGGCGTGACGGTCGCGGTTGGAACCGAGCGGGTTGACGGAGTCGTTGAGATGCAGCGAGCCGAGTCGCTCCAGGCCGATCACCTCGTCGAAGCGATCGATCGTCTCGGCGAGCCCCTGGGCGGTACGGATGTCGTATCCGGACGCGAGCAGGTGGCAGGAGTCCAGGCAGACACCGAGCCGCGGCTCTCCGCCCGCCGCCTCGATCAGGGTGCTGAGCTCCTCGAAGGAGCGCCCGAGCGTGCCGCCGGTTCCCGCGGTGTCCTCCAGGTGCAGCTCGCATGACTCGGTCTCGGACAGCGCCTCGGCGATCACCTCGCCGGCGCGAGCGATCGCCTCGCCGACGTCGCCGGTCTTCGCCGAGCCGGGGTGCAGGACGACGCCGGCCGCCCCGATTCCCGCGCCGACCCGCAGCGACTGGGTCAGCGAGGCGAGCGACTTCTGCCGGATCTCCGGGTCGTCTGAGCCGCAGTTGATCAGGTAGACCGCGTGGATGATCACCGCGTCGACCGGCGAGTCGTCCATCGCCTCGCGAAAGGCGGCGAAGTCATCCTCCGTGTATGCGGTCGGCTTCCACATCCGCGGTGATTGGTTGAAGATCTGGATCGCCTCGCAGCCGAGGTCGACCCCGCGACCGACCGCTTTCTCCAGACCGCCCGACTGTGAGACGTGCGCGCCGATTAGCATCAGATCACCATGTCCATGAGGGTTCGCTTCGCTCCTTCCCCGACCGGGGCACTGCATATCGGCGGCGCACGGGCTGCGCTGTACAACTGGCTGCTGGCGCACAGGCAGGGAGACGACCCCACTCACCCCGCCGCTCGTGCCGGGACGTTCGTGCTGCGGATCGAAGATACCGACCGTGAGCGCTCCACGCCCGAGAACGTGGAGCAGATCCTCGACGCGCTGCGCTGGCTCAACCTCGACTGGGACGAGGGGCCGATCCTGCAGACCGAGAACGGGGCTCGCCACGCGGAGGCGCTGCAGCGGCTGCTCGACTCCGGCCACGCCTATCACTCCACCGCGACCGCCGACGACGTCCGCGCGTTCAAGGCTCGCGAGGGGGCCGACCGCGGGTTCCGTGGCAGCGACGAGGGGTCCGGCGCGGTGCGCCTGCATGTGCCCGATGACGGAGAGGCAATCGTCGCCGACGTCATCCGCGGCGAGACGCGGTTCCCCTACCGCAACATGGACGACCCGGTGATCGCCCGCGCCGACGGCTCGGTGCTCTACAACTTCGCGGTCGCGGTCGACGATCTCGATGCGCGCATCTCGCACGTCGTGCGCGGCGAGGACCACATCTCCAACACGCCCAAGCAGCTGCTCGTCTACGAGGCGCTGGGTGCGGAGCCGCCCGTGTACGCCCACCTGCCGCTGCTTCACGGCCCGGACGGCAAGAAGCTCTCCAAGCGCCACGGGGCGGCCTCGGTGCAGGAGCTGCGCGACGCCGGCTACCTGCCGGAGGCGGTGGACAACTACATCGCGCTGCTCGGCGCGGGCTTCGCCTCCGACGAGGAGTTCTTCAGCCTGCAGGAGCTCGCCGCCCGGTTCCGGCTCGATCGCGTCTCCAAGAACCCCGCCGTCTTCGACGAGAAGAAGCTGCGTCACATGAACGGCGTCTACATCCGCGAGTTGGCCCCGGAGGAGCTCACGCGCCGACTCGAGGAGCGCACCGGTCGCTCCGGGTTGGATGGCGCGGTCGCAATCTCGCGCGAGAAGATCCAGACGCTCGCCGAGTTCTGGCCGCTGGTCGCGTTCCTGTTCGACGGACCCGTCGAGGATCCGGCGGCGGTTGCGCGGACGATCGGATCGGAGGGCGGTGTCGAGTCGCTGCGCGCGGCGCGCGAGGCGCTGGCGGCCGTCGAACCGTTCGACGCGGCGGCCATCGAGCAGGCGCTGCGCGCGGTGGTCGAGCACCGCGAGGTCAAGCCCGGCAAGGTGTTTCAGCCGGTGCGCGTGGCGATTGCCGGGACCACGATCTCACCCGGCATCTTCGAGTCGTTGGAGCTGCTCGGTCGCGAGCAATCGCTCGCGCGGATCGACGCTGCGCTGGCGCGCGCTGACGGCGCATGAGAAATTTCGTCGTCGAGCCCTCAACATCGGTCCTACATGTGCCGATGACCTGGGGCGATGGCCACGGCTACCAACACAGCACGCCTCGACCGACCGACGGTCGGTCCCGCGGGCCCCACTGACCCCTACGCGGGTCGCGACCGGCGACACAACGAGGGACATGGGCGACGGCTCACGACCGCCTTTGAGGCGCTCGAGGCCTACCCGGTCCTCGTCGAATCCCGCAACCGCATCCTCCGTCTGTTCGAGGGAGGCACCGAGCCTTCGACCGCCGACATCGTCGGCGCTGTCGAAGCCGACGTCGCGCTGACGGTGACCGTCGTGCGCCTGGCCAACCAGGTCGACGGCGCCACCCGCGGCCGGGTGGAGAGCGTCGTCTCCGGCGTCGAGGTGCTCTCGCCCCACACCGTGCACGCGATCGCCTCCCGTGCCCGGACCTTTGACTTCTTCGAGCGCACCGCCGTCTGGCAGGGGATTCCCGAGCGCTTCCGCCTCCACGCGACCGCCACTCAGCGTGCCGCCGACCGCCTCGCGCGGGAGATCGGCTACGAGCACCGCGACCGCTTGATGGTCAGCTCGCTGCTGCACGACATCGGCAAGCTCGTCCTCGTCCACGCGTATCCCGGCTACCCCGGCCAGGTCCATGGCGACGCCCGCACCCCCGAGGAGCGGCTGCAGAAGGAGCGCCGAGAGCTCGGCGTCGACCACGCTCTCGTCGGCGGAGTGCTCGCCCGCCGCTGGGCGCTGCCGCGCGCGCTTGCCAGCGTGATCGAGCGCCATCACGCGCCCGACGCCTCCGACGAGGCGGCGATCGTCCGTCTGGCGGACATGCTCGCCCACTACGTGCTCGGCGGCACGATCTCGCCTTCGGCGATGCTCGAGGCCTCCCGCACGGTCGGCCTGAACCCGGCGAACCTGCGCACCGTCATGTACGAGCTGCCGCTCCCCTCCTCGGGTGAGCGTCCGCGCCAGGTCGAGCCCTGCCCGATGTCCGCCCGCGAGCTTGACGTGCTCAAGCGCCTGGCCAAGGGCATGGTCTACAAGCAGATCGCCTCCGAGCTCGGCCTCTCGACCAGCACGATCCGCACCCACCTGCACAACGTGTACGGCAAGCTCGGCGCGATGGACCGCGCCCAGGCCGTGCTCATCGCCACCGAGCGCGGCTGGATCTAAGCCGCCCGGTGCGGAGTCGCGTGCGTGACCCGCGGCCCGGTTAGCATCGTCTGACCCGATGCTGTCGATCACCACGAAGTCGCCGTACGCGCTGAGCGCGCTCGTCGAACTCCACCGCCAGGGCGGGGCCGGTCCGGTCCCGATCGCCGAGCTCGCCCGCCGCCGCGCGATCCCGGTCCAGTTCCTGGAGCAGCTGTTCGCCACTCTGCGCCGCGCCGGCATCCTGCGCTCCCAACGCGGGGTCAAGGGCGGCTACACCCTCGCCCGGCCAGCCGATGAGATCACTGTGCTCGAGCTCGTCGAGCTGCTCGACGGACCGCTGGGCGCGGGCGCCGATGGCGTGTTCGCGCTGGCCGCCGGTGCGGCGGGCGCCGTGCTCGCCGAGGCGACGGTCGCCTCGATCGCCGAGGACGAGGTCCGGGCGGCACCGGCGCCGATGTACTACATCTGAGCGAGCGGCCGGCCTGGGCGCGTCGGCCCGGGCGCGTCGCTCAGGCGACGCTGCGCTCGCGCACGGGGTCCGCGCTCACCGGGGCGGCGGCGGGGTCCAGCACGATCCGGGCGGCCGGCATCGGCCTGCGAACGACCTGGCGCGCCGCCTCGGCGCGTCCGATCGCACGCACGATGGCCAGGCAGGCGAGCGGTCCGACGATCGTCGGACCGATCAGGGTGAGGATCGTGGTGGTGGTGAGGTCGAACATGAGGATTACTGAGGCTGATGAGGATTACTGAGGCTCGGTTATCTCTAACGAGCGATAACGCAGAAACTGGCGCGAAGTTCGCCGTCTCTTCGACAGCTCTTCGGGGAAATGCGCTCGTTGCTGAAGAATTCCGCCTCAGAACCGACTATCCGGCTACCGAGGCGCGTCTCAGTCTGTGAATCCTTTCCGTATGTGCCCCCGGGCGGGCCTCCGGCCGTCCGGATCCGTTTTGCCCTGCCCTGTCTGCGCTCCCGCGGTGCCCCCGCGTGGGATGTGACGTTACCGCCGTGAGCGGACGTCTCCCGTCGCAATCTAGCGCGGTGTTATGTTGACGTTCTGTGAAGTTAGGCGAGCTTTTGTGCCGTTCTCGGCTCGGGGAGAGCCGGGACCCCCGCGGGTCCTTGATGACGGCCGGTGCACGACGGATCGCGGCGGCGCTCAACCGCCGGCTCGGCGACGTCTGAGCACGCCGCGCGCAGGCGATCACTCGCGTCCGGGCGGTAGATTCCAGACGGGTGAAGCCCGCGATCCCGAGCAACGTCTCCTCGCTGGTCGGGCGCACGCCGATCGTGGAGCTGACGCGCATGACCGAGGGCCTGGAGGCGCGGCTGTTCGCCAAGCTCGAGATGTTCAACCCCGGTGGCAGCGTCAAGGACCGGATCGGAGTGGCAATGATCGAGGCCGCCGAGCGCGAGGGCCGGATCGAGCCGGGCCGCACGACGATCGTGGAGGCGACGAGCGGCAATACCGGGATCGCGCTGGCGTTCGTGTGCGCCGCCAAGGGGTACGAGCTCATCCTCACCCTGCCGGAGGGCATGAGCCGCGAGCGTGAGGCGCTGCTGCGGCTCTACGGTGCGACGGTCGAGGTCACCGAGTCGATGGGCGGCATGAACGAGGCCGTGGACGCGGCGCGCGCGCTCGCGGTCCGCGACGACGTGTTCCTGCCCGACCAGTTCTCCAACCCCGCCAACCCCGACGCCCACCGGCGCGCGACCGGGCCCGAGCTGTGGGAGGCACTCGACGGTCAGATCGACGTGTTCGTGGCCGGCGTGGGGACCGGCGGCACGATCACCGGTGTGGGGGAGGTGCTCAGGGAGCGCAGCCCGGGCTGCCGGATCGTCGCGGTGGAGCCGCGCAGCTCCGCCGTCCTCTCGGGCGGGCCGCCGGGGCCCCACAAGATCCAGGGGATCGGCGCCGGTTTCGTGCCCGAGGTGCTCAACCGCGACATCCTCGACGAGGTGATCGCGGTCGACGACGAGGACGCCATCGAGACCGCGCGACGGCTGGCGCGGCGCGAGGGGGTGCTCGCCGGGCTGTCATGCGGCGCGGCGGTGTGGGCGGCTCTCCAGATCGCGCGGCGCCCGGAGGCCCGGGGTCTGCGGATCGCAACCGTGCTCCCCGACTCGGGCGAGCGCTACGTGTCGACCCCGTTCTTCGCCCCGTGAGCGCCCCATCGCGCCGGTACGCTTGAGCGATGGGTCGCGCGGGCACGCTCGTTCGGATCGCCGCGGAGCTGCGTGAGAACGTCACGGTCGTGCGCACGCGGGACCCGGCGGCTGCGAACGTGGCCGCGCTGCAGATCCTCGCGCTGTGGCCGGGCGTGCACGCCCTGCTCGCACACCGCACCGCGCACGCGCTGCAGGGCGCGCGGGTGCCGGTGCTGCCGCGGTTGATCGCGGCGATCTCACGGGCGACCACGGGGATCGAGATCCACCCGGCGGCGCGCATCGGGCGCCGGTTCTTCATCGACCACGGGATGGGCGTGGTGATCGGCGAGACGGCCGAGATCGGTGACGGCGTCACGCTCTACCAGGGGGTGACGCTCGGCGGCACCGGGTTTGTCACGGGCAAGCGCCATCCGACCCTCCAGGACAACGTCACCGTCGGCTCCGGGGCCAAGCTGCTCGGGCCGATCACGATCGGTCACGGAGCGAAGGTCGGCGCGAACTCGGTCGTGATCCACGACGTGCCGCCGAACACAACCGTGGTCGGCAACCCGGGGCACCCGGTTCGGGTCGAGGGCCGCCGGCCGGAGGGACCTGACGCCGACTGGGTGCATCTGCCTGACCCCGTCGCCGAGGCGATCCGCGGGCTGGCCGGACGCGTCGAGGTATTGGAGGCGCTCGCCGACTCCGATCAGGATGCCACCGATGCCGTGGAGCGCGTCCGCGCCGCGGCGGCGCGCCAGAGCGACGGCCGCAGCAACCCGCCGCTGGGACCGAGTCCCGCGGGCGGCTGATGGCTGGGGTGGCCGTCGTCCAGGAGCCGGTCCGCGTCTCCCTGCTCGATCGCGGATCCGACATGGAGCCGCTCGAACGGGCACTGGCGCTCGCCGGCTATGAGGTCGGTGAGCCGCCGCCCGGCGAACAGCCGGAGATGACGGTCGTCGCAGCGGTGCGCTCCAACAAGGGGCTCGTCGACCTGGTTGCCGAGACCGCGCGCCGGAGCGCCCACGTGGTCGTCGTCTGCGAGCGCTTCGGCAGCTCTGCGTCGCGGCTGCTGCTCGCGGCCGGGGCGGCCGGCCTGGTGCAGCAGGAACGCGCCGCGCGCTCGCTCGTGCCGACGATCGAGGCGGTCCGAGCCGGTCAGATCGCCGTCCCGTCGCGGCGGGCGCTCAGCGGCGTGCAGCCGGGGCTCTCGACGCGTGAGAAGCAGGTCATGGGGCTGGTCGCGCTCGGGTTCTCCAACGGGGAGATCGCCTCCCGGCTGTTCGTCGCGGAGAGTACGATCAAGAGCCATCTCTCGTCCGCGTTCGGCAAGCTCGGGGTCCGCTCGCGCCACGAAGCCGTCGATCTGATCGTCAACCCCGCATTCGGGCTCTCGATCGGAATCATGTCGCTCGGCGCCGCGCCGATCGACTCCGAGCCGCTGCCCGGCGGCGGTCGCTCGGACTCCAGCGAGTAATGAGCAGGATTTGTGTAGTATGCGGGCCCGCGCAGTACAATTTTTGCGATTCGGAGGCCGGGCGGGACGTCTGGCTGGGGCATGATCCAGGGCACGACTTCGTCGGAGGGATGTGAATCGTGAGCGACTCATCGGGTCGCACGAAAGTGGACGGGGATCTGTTGGCAGCGCGTGTGCGGGTGCCGCAACACGTCGTGTTCCGCGAGTTTCCGGCGGAGACCGTCGTCCTGAACCTGCAGACCGAGCAGTACCACGGGCTGAACCCGACCGCGGGCGCGATGCTCGCCGAGCTCGGACGCAACGGGACCGTGTCGGAGGCGGCCGTCGCCGTCGCGCGCCACTTCGATCGCAGCGAGGACGAGGTCCGGGCTCACGTGCTCGGGCTGTGCACGCAGCTGCTCGAACGCGGACTGATCGAGATCGTCCCGGACGAGTCCTAGCCGCGCACGCGGCTCGGTCCCGGCGGCGAGAGCAGGGGAGATGATCCGGTGACGACCGGCGCCCCGGCCCTCCTCGCGGCCGCCTACGGCATTCGCGTCGACGGACTGGATGCGCTACCGGGTCTGGCGCTGCGCGGAGCCGAGGCGTGGCCGACGGTGCACTTCGCGCGCGAGCTGACCGGTGACGCGCTTCCACACCGGAGCGAGGTGCGCGAGGACGGCGCGACGATCGTCAACCCGGCGGCGACGCTGCTCGTCGACCGCGAACGCGCGGCCGTTCGGGTGCTGTCGGCCGTGCCCGTGCCCGACCCCGACCTCGTCCATCCCTGCCTGTGGCCGGTCGGCGCGGTCTTTGCACGGTGGCGAGGCGCCGAGACGCTGCATGCCGGCGCGTTCGCCCAGCCGGGTGACGAGGGCGCCTGGGCGGTGATGGCGGACAGCCGCGGAGGCAAGACGTCGTTTCTGGCGATGCTCGCGCTCGCCGGCGCGGAGGTCCTCACCGACGACCTGCTCGTCGTGGAGGGGGCCGGCGAGTGCGTGGCGGGGCCGCGGTCGCTCGACCTGCGCCCGGAGGTCGTCGAGCAGCTCGGTCTCGGCGATCGGGCCACCGAGGCCGTCCGTTCGATCAGTCGCCGGCGGCTGCCGCTCGCTCCGTGCCAGGCGATGTGGCCGATCGCGGGGTTCGTCGAGCTCGCGTGGGGCGACGGCGTCACGGTGCAGCGGCTCGAGCCGGCCGCGGGACTCGCAGCACTCGCCCGGCATCGCCGCGTCCACGGGCTCGGCGCCGAGTTCGCTCAGCTGCTGGAACTGGTCGATCGGCCGATCCTGCGCGTCACGCGGCCGCACGGCTGGGGGTCCGCGGAGGAGGCGGTGCAGCGGCTCCTGGAGGCGATCGCGGGGCGGCGCGCGTCGCCCGCCTGACTCCAACTTTTTTCCACCTTCCGACCGGTGAGACTTCGTCTACTGTCTTTCACACCCTGATCCGGGGGCCGGAGGTCGCCGGGTCTCACTGAAACCAAGGAGGAAGCGATGGGGCGCAAGTTTCTGACATCGGCCGCGATCGCGGCGGCCACCTTCGGCGTCGCTGCCGGGCCTGCGCTGGCCAAGACGCAGGGGCCGTCGCTGTCCAATGGCCTCAAGCTCACCAAGGCGCAGCACGCACTCGTGACCACCCGTATGCACACCGCGGTGAGCACCTCTCCGGCCGCCGGGAGCGCGGTCGTGCTCAACCACGGCAAGCTCGCTGAGTGCACGGTCCCGCAGGGTGGCGGGAACTACGTGAACTTCTTCACGAAGGACACGACCAACTACCTCGAGTTCGACGGCCTGGTGCTTGTCGGCAACTGCTCGGCGGATCTGAACAACCCGCAGACGAAGGCCACGGCGGGCGACAAGCCGGGCGGTAAGGGAATGATCCCGTTCCCGGGTACGTACGCAACCTATAACGAGGCGTGCAACATCACCTACAAGGGCGTTGACTTCATCGGTGACGCCGAGAGCATCGTGTACCCGAACGGCCAGTTCGACGAGACCTGCATCGTTCCCGTCGCCATCTGACGCCGATCGTCTAGAAAGGAAAGAATCATGGACAATCGAGCGGAGAAGGACGAACGAACCGAAGAGGCCACCCGCGAGGGCTATGAGGCCCCGACGGTCGTCGACCACGGCTCGCTTGCCGAGCTGACGCTGCACACCAGCGGCTCCTACACGGACGGCGCCGGCTTTGGCGGCGGCTCCTGAGCGAGCGGCACTTCTGAGTGTCACGAACGGCGGCGCGACATCGCGCCGCCGTTCGCTGTTTAAGGGGAGAATCGGGGACCGTGGGGAACGGTGGGTCTGCTATGAGGAGCGCGATGGACGCGGTCGATCCAGCCGCCGTGCTGAGCGCGACCGATGTCGCCTATGGGTTCGTCGCCGGCGTGCTGCCCGAGACCGATCGGCCGCGGGTCGTCGGCCACCCCGCGGACGCCCTGGGAGCGGCGCTGCGCCCGGCGCTCGAGCATGCCCCCTGCGTGATCGGCTTCTCGGGCGGGCGGGACTCCTCGCTCCTGCTGGCGCTCGCCGTCCGCGAGGCTCGGCGCCACGGGCTCGCGCTGCCGATCGCGGCCACGCTCGAGTTCGACGGTGAGAACAGCCGGGAGCGCGAGTGGCAGGAGCTCGTGCTGACCCATCTCGGACTCGAGGACTGGGTGCGGCTGCCGCAGGGCTCCGACCTGGATCTCGTCGGCCCCGTGGCCGCCGACGGACTCATCCGCCATGGCCTGCTGTACCCCGGCAACGCGCACATGGTCGCGCCGCTCGCCGCCGCGGGCCGTGGGGGCAGCGTGGTCACCGGGTTCGCCGGTGACGACGTGCTCGGCGAATGGCCGTTCGAGGGAATCGCGGCGATGGTGGCGCGGCGCCGCAGGCCCCGCGCGGGGGATCCCAAGCGGCTCGCGCGCTGGCTGGCGCCGGCGCGGCTGCGCGCCGATCGCTACGCCGCCGGGCGCCGGTGGGTGCAGCTGCCGTGGCTGCGACCCCCACATGACCGACTGGCCGCGCGGGCGATCGCCGGCGACATGGCGGGGTCTCCGCGCACCTGGGAGGCCCGCATGGGGTGGCTCGCGCGGCGCCGCATGTGGCCGATCTCCCAGCGGGCGATGGACCTGTACGCGGCCGAGCACGACGTACGGACCCACGCGCCGCTGCTGGACCGCTCCTTCCTCGCCGCGCTCGGGGCCTTGGGCGGCCGGCTCGGGATCGGCGACCGGACCGCCGTGACCGCGCTCCTCGCCGGCGATCTGCTTCCGGCGGCGCTCGTCGACCGGGAGACGAAGGCCGAGTTCAGTGAGTCGTATTTCGGTCCTCACACGCGACGGTTCGCACGGGAATGGGACGGCCGCAGCGGCATCGACCCCGAGATGGTCGACGGCGAGGCGCTGCGGGCGATGTGGCTCTCCGAGCATCCGCATGGGCTGTCCGCCGCGCTCCTTCAGTCCGCGTGGCTCGCCATGCACGACCGCGCGGCCCCCGCGGAGGTCGCCGCGACGAGCGGGACGGTCCATGGCCACCGCTGAGCTCAGCGCTCCATCGCCGCGGCTGCGCCCGCGTCAGCGGCTCGCCCTCGCCGCGGAGATCGTCCGCGCCTACCTGGCCGTGCGCCGCCTCAGCTCGCGTCGCAAACTGCCGGAGGTCGTCCTCGCGCTGCGCCAGACGCCGGCGGCCGCCGATCTCCCGCTCCCGGCACCGAACGTGGACGGGATCCGGCTCGGGCGCGCGGTGATGCGCGCGCTCGTGCTCACGCCTGGTGGGACGAAGTGCCTGATGCGCTCGCTGGTGCTGTTGAGGCTGCTCGCGCGCCGCGGGGCGCTGGAGTGTGAGCTGATCATCGCCGTCCAGCCGGGTCCGGCGGTGCTCGACGCCCATGCCTGGGTCGAGCTCGAGGGCCGCGCGCTGTTGCCACCGGGTGACGGGCACGAGCGCCTGCTCGTGCTGTAGCTCGCGGGTTCCCGGCTCAGCGCCGGTGCAGCCGCGGCGCCCGCTGGGCGTCGGTGCCGAGTAGTTCGGCGTGCTCGGAGGATGGCTGCGAGCGGTGGCGCAGCGCGAGACGGCCGCGAGCGAGCTTGGTCGACCAGGTGTCGGACGGGCTCGGGAGGGCGGTCAGCGCGACGGCGTGGGCGAACTCGGCGGCGGCGCGGCGCAGCGGCAACGCCCAGAAGCTCGCCACCAGACGGCGGACATGGGTCTCCTGGACCGTGCGGTCGCGGACGGGCAGGAAGTTCCCGGCGCAGACCCGCATCGCCGCGGGGACCTCGCCGCCGCGGAACATCGCGTCGGCGGCGGCGATCGTCGTGTGCCACACGCGCTGCATCTGCCAGCGCCCGGCGAGCAACTCGGTCGCGTTCGCGTCGGCGACGGCCGCAACCGCCGCGACGTCGAGCAGGTCCGAGACGCGGCGGAACGGCAGTTCGACCCAGCCATGCGCGGCGAGCACCAGCGCGTGGTACTCCGGCGCGAGGCCCAGCAGGCCTGGAATGCCCAGGGCGTCACTCTCGCCGGTCGCCAGCAGCTCGTGGCGGTCCGGCGGATCGCTCCAGCTGAACCAGTTGGGATAGCGGTGGATCTCCACCGCCAGCCCGCGCTCACGATCGAGCAGCGGCCGCAGGTGGTGCAGGCCACGGTAGTAGTCATCATCGAACCCGATCGGCTCAAACCCGGCGGCGCGCATCGCTGCGTGAGCCTGCTCCGGGTCCGCCGCCAGAACGTCGACGTCACTGAACGGCCGAAGCTGGGGGGCGGGGTAGAACGATGCGGTGTGCGGCCCCTTGAGCACGAGCAGCGGCCCGTCGTAGGCGGCGACCGCGTCGCGAAGCAGGGCCTTGGATGCGGCGAACTGCCAGGCCGAGCGGAACTCCTCCTCGACGATCTCCCCGGGGATCTCCCGACCGAGCTCGCGCCAGCGCCGCGCGGCGAGCAGCTGCAGGCGGTGTGCGCGCAGGTCGCGCAGGCTGCTCGTCCGGTCGATGACCGCATCCACGCCCGCCCACAGCGACGGTTCCGCCGCGGCAACGCTCCCGAGCGTTGCGACGTGGGCTGTCGATGGGGTGGTCATGTCGACTCAGATGGTCCGCGATCCCCGGCCTGTGCAGTATCGGCAGGCCCGCGTCCGTCCGTTACCCCGGGTCCGGCGAGATTACGCCTTGCCTTGACCAGATACAGGGGCCTGCCCTTGACCTCGTCGTAGATCCGCCCGACGTACTCGCCGATGATCCCGATCGAGATCAGCTGGATGCCGCCGAGCAGCAGGACAGCGATCGTGAGCGTGCCGAACCCGGGCAGGTACTGGCCGAGTATCCGCAGCACGATGACGACCGGGATCGCCACGAACGCGAGCGTCGAGATGATCAGGCCGAGCAACGTGGCGAGCTGCAGCGGACGGTCGGAGAACGACAGGATCGCGTCGGCGGAGAACCGCAGCATGCGTGTCAGCGTGTACTTGGTCGTGCCGGCGTACCGGGCGTCGCGGGAGTACGGGACGGCGGCCTGCGTGAAGCCGACCCACACGGTCATGCCGCGCAGGAAGCGGTTGCGCTCGCGCATCGCCAGCAGCGCATCGAGCGCGCGCCGGTCGAGCAGCCGGAAGTCGCCCGAGTCCCGCCGCAGGTCGATCTGGGCGAGATGGTCGAAGATCGCATAGAACCAGCGGGCCGTCGCCAGCTTGAAGCGCGACTCGCCCGCCCGGGCACGCCGCACCGCGTAGACGACGTCGCACCCCGCCCGCCAGTGGTCGAGCATCGTCGTGATCAGCTCCGGGGGGTCCTGGAGGTCGGCGTCGAGCATCACCACGGCGTCCCCGGTCGCGTGATCGAGGCCGGCCGTCAGCGCCGTCTGGTGTCCGAAGTTGCGTGACAGCGAGACGATCCGCACCCTCGGATCGGAGTCCGCGAGCCGATCCAGAGCCAGGGCGGTGCCGTCGGTCGAACCGTCGTCGACGAGCACGAGCTCAAATGGCACATCCTCGAGCGCCGCGGTCACACGCGCGTGGAATGCATCAACGAGCTCGTCCTCGTTGAAGACCGGCGCCACGACGCTGAGCAGCGTCAGCGTCCGGTGCTCGAACATGTCCTGGGCGGGCTCGTTCACCATGTTCATGCTACGGCCGGCCGCGGCACCCGCGAGCCGCACGGCCGAGGTCGTCGTTTCCGGTCCTGTGCATGGTCCGTCTCAGCTCACCCGTGCGGGATCGAGCCGAGCAGCTCGATCCCGAGGACGAGCCCCGTCACCCCGAGCACGGCCGTCCGCAGGCGCCTGTCCCGGCCGAGCGCGGCGAGCGGAAGCGTCCAGCCCACGTACCAGGGCAGCAGCGAGTTCGACGCCACGAGCATCGCGACCGTCGCCCAGCCCGCGGCGGCGACCCAGTCGATCGCCCCGCGCCAGACACGTGCGAGCAGCCACGCGCAGGTGAGCAGGAAGCCGGCGATCAGGACGTCACCCACGACCAGGCCGAGCGTCTGAAGGCCGAGCTTCTGCCGGATCGCGCCGGAGATCGACAGCCAGTCGCCCTCGCGCTGGGCCTGACCGACGGTCGAGAACAGATGCAGCGAGCCGGATCCGAAGACAGCGGCGCTCAGCGCCGTGAGCATGGCGAGTCCGATCACGCCCCCGAGCACGAGCTTCCGCCGGCCGACGGCGCCTCCGGCGCCGCCGTCGGCGAGTGCGAATGGCAGCAGGAGACCGCCGGTCAGCTTGATCCCGACCGCCAGGATCGAGAGCGCTCCGCCGGTCGCCTCGCGGCCGGCGAGCAGCATCGTCAGGGCGCCGGCGAGCGCGAGCAGCATGAGCAGGTCGTTATGCCCGCCGCCGACGCCGTACACGACGAGCAGCGGGTTGAGGCCGACGAGGGCGATCGCGCGGACCGGATCGATCCCCCTCAGCCGCGCGCCGCGCCAGACCAGCGAGACGAGCCCCAGGCTCGCGGCCGCCGCGATCGACTTGTAGGCGACGGCGCTCGAGGCGACGCTCAGCGGCGCCAGCAGATAGCTGCCCAGGGTGAACACGGGGCCGTAGGCGCTCGGAATCGAGGACCATTTGGCGCCCACGTAGGGAAAGACACTGTCCAGCCGGATCGCGTCGGGCCCGTGCAGATACGGGTTGACGCCGTAGTGCGCACCCATCCGCGCATAGGCCTGGTAGCTGAAGAGATCCGTCGAGACGAGCGGCGGGGCCAGCAGGATGAACACGTGCAGGACGACGATCGCGCCGACCAGCACCCGCGCGTCGATCTGGCCGGCGCGGTGCACGACCAGCGCGTAGGCGGCGAACATGAGTGCGAGCACCGTGATCGTGCCGCCGACGTGCAGGTCGAGATGGATCAGGGCGAACGCGCCCTGGAGCCAGGGGGGCGCCGGGCGGATCGACTCGGGCAGCAGCGAGGCGGTATGCGCGGCGCCGACCGCGACCAGCGCGCCGGTGGCAAGCACGCCGGTGAGCCCGAGCCACGCGCCGGCGCTCGGAGCGGCCGCACGGGCGCCGGCGGGCGCTCCGGGTGCGGGCAGCCCGGCAGCAGGGGGGTCCGTCCACGATCCACGTACGCTCATGATCGAACGCGTCTGCGGACGAGCGGCCATCCGCGACGCGCCCTGAGTGTGCACGGCAACCGTGAGGATCGTGTTAGTGGCGCCTTTCGCGCGCCGGAGGCGGCCAGGCGGCGGTCAGGCGACCGGGTGCTTGTGGTCGGCGGCGCGCTCGAGCCGAGCCAGTGCGCGGGCCGACTCGCGCTTGATGCCGGGGACGCGCACCATCGCCTCAAACGCGATCCGCGCGGACATCTTCGAGGTGCCGGCGACGCGGTCGGCGAACACGATCGGGATCTCCCGGACCGTGAAGCCGGCCTGGATCGCGCGGTAGGTGACCTCGATCTGGAAGACGTAGCCCTCGGCGCGGACGCTCGGAAGGTCGATCGCCTCGAGCACCGCGCGGTTGATGCATTTGAACCCGCCGGTGAGATCGCGCACCGAGACGCCCAGCACCCATCGCGCGTAGAGCCCCCCGCCGCGGCTGATGAACTGGCGCACCACCCCCCAATCGCGGACGCCGCCGCCCGGGACGTAGCGGGAGCCGAGCACGAGGTCGGCTGTGCGCGAGGCCTCTATCAGCGCCGGGAGATACGCGGGGTCGTGCGAGAAGTCCGCGTCCATCTCGATCAGCGTCTCCGCGCCGGACGCCATCGCGTGGGTGAAGCCGGCGAGGTAGGCGCGGCCGAGCCCGGCCTTTGCGGGGCGGTGCAGCACCTCGACCGCCTCGTCCCCCGCGGCGAGTCGATCCGCGATCTCCCCGGTGCCGTCCGGGGAGTTGTCATCGACGATCAGGATCCGGAAGCCGGCGGGCAGCGCCCGCTCGAGCTCGGCCCGGGCAGCACAAACGATGCGCTCCACGTTGGCCGCCTCGTTGTATGTGGGGATGATCAGCCAGACGTCAGCGGCCATGGGCTCGCAAGCGTATCCGTTGATCGCTGGACCGGGCCTGTGCCGCCGCACGTGACACCCGGGCAGGGGGGTCGTCATGATGGGCGAACAGGGAGAGGTTCGCGATGGACGACTCGCCGGCGACAGCGACCAGGCCGAGCCCCGGTTCCCGGGGAGGGGGAGGCGCGGGTCGCCGGCGGAGAGGGCCGGCATCGGTTGAGCGCGCCCGGGTCATCCGCCGTCGCCGCCGGCGGGCCGGAGCGCTGTTGGCGGTGGCGGTGGCCGCGCTCGTGCTCGGGATCGTGGTCGGCGCGGTCGCGCGCGGCAACGCGCATCATCGGAGGCTGCCGGCCACGGGAGGGCAGTCCACCACGCCGGGCAGCCTGCTGCGCCCGGTCCCGGTCCAGAACGCGAGTCTTGGGACGCAGGAGTCAGAAGCGCTGCAGCGCACGCGGTTGACCGTGCCGATCGTACGGACGGCGGGCAGCCAGCACCGGGAGGTCGCTCTCACCTTTGATGACGGCCCCGGCCCCTACACTCCCGCGATCCTGCGGGTCCTGGCGCGCACTCAGACACCGGCCACGTTCTTCGAGGTCGGTGAGGAGCTGCGCTACTTCGGCAGCTCGACCGCCGAGATCGTCCGGCTCGGCGACCCGATCGGCGACCACACCTGGAGCCATCCGGATATGGCGCACCTGTCGCGGCGCCGGCAGCAGCGCCAGCTCCTGAGGGAGGCCGCGGTGATCGGCAACGAGGGCGCCCGGTTCCCGGAGATGTACCGGCCGCCATTCGGCCGGTGGGATGAGAGCACCCTGCAACTGCTGCGCCAGGACGACATGCTGATGGTGCTCTGGTCGGTCGACACCGACGATTGGGAGAAGCCAGGGTCCACGCGCATCGTCCACAACGCCCTGTCGGGCGCCCGGCCAGGCGCGATCATCCTGCTGCACGACGGCGGCGGTGACCGCAGCGAGACCGTGGCGGCGCTGCCGGCGATCATTCGCGAGTTGCGCCGGCGCGGCTACCGGCTCGTCACCGTGCCGCGGCTGCTGCTGGATAATCCGCCTCCGCGCGACCAGGACGTGGGATCGGTCAGGGGTCAGGGCGGGTAGGCGGAGACATGGACGTTCGTACGATCCGTCGCCCCGAGGGTAAAGAAAAGCTTTCCGAGAGCCGAACACCCACGTAACGATGGTTTCAACAGCGGGCAACCCAAACAGGGAAGACTGACAGCGATGCTGCTCATGCTCCTCATCGGATGGATCGTCCTGCTGCCCGCGATCGTCGTCGTCGGCCTCTACGTCGGCTCAACCGTGCTCGGCCGCCGTCGCTCGGCGCTCGGCGCCTATGAGGACCTGTTCTCGGACGAGCAGACGCTCGAGCCCGAGATCCCCGCGGTGACGCCCGAGTCGATCACCGGCCCGCTCGCCTCGACGCCGATTCGCCGGACGCCCGGCTCGCCGGACGCGCCCGCATCCGAGGCGCCCCCGGTCGGCGCCGGTTACTGACCTCGGCGGCTCAGGACGTAGGGCACGGTGCGGAGCAGGATCCGCAGATCGAGCCACAGCGACCAGTTGGCGCCGTAGATGTAGTCGATCTTCACCATCTCGTGCATCGGGATCCGGGCCGAGCCGAAGATCTGCCACAGCCCGGTCATCCCGGGCTTGACCGCCAGCCGCCGGCGCTGCCAGCCCTCGATCAGCGCGTCCTCGTCGGGGACGAGCGGTCGCGGACCGACCAGGGCCATGTTGCCCCTGAGCACGTTGAGCAGCTGCGGAAGCTCATCCAGCGAGGTCTTGCGGATGAGGCGGCCGACGCGCGTGATCCGCGGGTCCTGCTCGATCTTGAACAGACCGCCCTGTGCCTCGTTCATCGCCAGCAGCTCTGCCTTGCGTGACTCGGCGTCCTTGACCATCGAGCGGAACTTGAGCATCCAGAACGTCTCGCCGCGCTGGCCGATCCGCGGCTGCTTGAAGAACACCGGTCCACGCGAGTCGAGCTTGATCGCGATCATAAGCAGCAGGAACAGCGGCCCGAGCAGGATCAGCGCGGCGCCGGTGATGAACAGATCGACGGCACGCTTGAGCAGCACTGAGGAGCGCTGCAGCCCGAACTGGCGGACTCCCAGGATCCATACGCCGTCGATCTCGTCGACGGTCGAGGCCGAACCGACGACCTCCAGCAGCCGGGGGACGACCGAGACCTTGACGCCGAGCGCCTTGACGAGCCGGATCGCGTCGAGGATCTGCTCCTGGCCGTCGTTGCGCGGCGCGATGATCACCCGCTCGATCTCGTTCTCGGAGACGATCCGGCTCAGCTGGGCGTAGTCGCCGAGCACCGGGACCTCGCCGGGCGCGAGCTGCCGCGACGGATCGGGGTCCTGGAGCAGCGAGATCCGGCCGATCACGCACGAGTTCACCGAGGAGGACGCGTTGAGCTTGGCCGCCAGGCGCCCGGCCTCGACCGCGCTGCCGATGACGATGCAGCGCTCGCACGGAGCGACCATCACCGCGAGGCGGCGGACGATCAACCGGCCGAGCGTGACGAGCAGGAAGGTGAGCATGACGAGCGCGAGGACCTGCGGGCGGAACAGGAAGTTCCTGAACAGGAAGACCTCGCACAGCCACACGCCCAGCGCGTAGAGAACCGCGAGGTAGAAGATCGACGGTGCTTCGTCGATCGTCGTCTTGCGCATCAGGTTCTGGTCCCGGTCGTAGAGACCGAGCACCTTGCTGGTCAGCAGCACGAACAGGACCGTGAGCAGCACGGTGGGGCGCAGATGGACCCGGTTGGGGTCGATCAGGTGGATGACCACGTACAGCGCGACGAACGCCGCGACGACGTCCGCACACGCGAGGGCCCGCCGAAGGCGCGCGTCGCGGACGAGAACTGCGTGACGAGGGCCGATCTCCGTGTGGCCCTGCGGCAAGATCTCCCAGACCGGCGAGATGTCCCCGACCGAGCCCTGGGGCGACACGGACCCGCGCGAATCACGCTGGTCGGTCTCATCCCTGGTTCGCCACGCGGTCTGCATTCAGTTGCTCCCGTCGCTGTCTCTTTACCTGCGGCTCCAGCGGCCGCGGCCATGAGCTTGGATCGAGTTGCGGATCCTGGTGTGTCCATCCTGGAAACCAGACGTTTCCAATGGACTCACCGCTGCTCCCTTCAGGCCACGTCCTTTCCGGCGCCGTCGGCACCCACTCTTCCACCCAATTCGACCACACCCCGCTCCCCGAGGTGGAAGTCTTTCGCATTCTGCACTGGCTCGTGCCGCATCAGAAATGCGTTTGCAATTTGCAGAATAACAATCCCATCGAAACGCGCAACCGCGCGAAATGGCCGCGTGGCGCGCATACGGAGCGACCCGTCCGCCGCGTGGATGACCGTGTTGCCCGGTGGAGCTGAGCGTTGCAGCCGGCGTCAGCCGCGGGTCGGCGGCGTCAGCGCCGTACGTACGCGACGCGGTTCCAGCTCGGCTCGGGGGCGAGCTCGATCGGCTCGCCGCCGCGGTCGGGCTGGACGTAGATGAAGCCCTGGGAGTCCTCGTCGAAGGCGATGTCGAGCTCGCCCTCCTTCACGCGCTGGTCCAGCCACGCGCCCCGGAAGATGAGCCGCCGCAGCCAGTGCACGAGCGAGCGCTCCGAGGGCCCGACGAGCTCCGCCCAGCACTCGTTGACATGCTCGCCGAGTGCCGACGCGGGATCGGTGACCTCGCCGTTGACGACCAGGTTGATCAGATCCTCGGCCTCGTCCTCCTCGACCGTGTCCGCCAGGAACCCGAGCTTGCGGGCCGCCTGTTCGCAGCGTTCGGCGAAGTCACGTTCGTTGAACGTGAACCGCAGTTCGCCGTACTCGAGGACGAAGTCGTCACCCGAGCTGTAGTTGCCGCGTCGGTGCATGGCGCGTCGGCATCATATGGCCAACTCCTGCTCGCCCGATCCCCTGAATGCGAATTTGCAGGGGGTGAATCCGAGCGCTTCGGAGGCTCTACCGAACATGGCCTCCATCGACTCCCCGACGGTCCTCATCGTAGAGGACCATCTGCTCACCCGCCGGTTCCTCGCCGACAATCTGGCCGCCGACGGCTACACGCCGCGCGAGGCGCCGACCCTCGCCGACGCACGCCGCCAGATCCGCGGCGGAGAGCTCGCGGTCGCGGTGCTCGACCTGCACCTTCCCGACGGCGACGGGCTCGATCTGCTCGCCGAGCTCCGCGGCCTGGACGGCGCCGTTCCGGGACTGGATCCGCATCTGCCCGTGCTCGTGCTCTCAGCCCGCGGCTCGGAGATCGAGCGGGTCCGCGGGCTGTCACGCGGCGCGGACGACTATCTGCCAAAACCGTTCGGATATCACGAGCTGCGCGCGCGGATCGCGGCGCTGTTGCGTCGAAGCACCCTGCGGCCGGGCATCGGGCGCATGCGCGTGGGCACCCTGGAGATCGACCCGCAGAGCCGGCAGGTATGGCTGGAGGGCGATCTCATCCACCTCTCGGGCAAGGAGTTCGGCCTCGCGCGGATGCTCGCGTCCGCGCCGACCAGGACGTTCACCCGCGACGAACTGCTCCGCGAGGTCTGGGGCTACCGCAGCCCGGTCGCCACCCGCACGCTGGATACCCACGCCCACCGCCTGCGGCGCAAGCTCTCCTCGGGGCGGCGGGCGTTCGTGATCAACGTGTGGGGCGTCGGCTACCGGCTCTGCGACGGGCCGGAGGGTGCCGGGCACGAGCGTCCGGCGGCGGAATGACGGTCGCCGGCTGGGTGCTCGCCGGGCCCGCGGCTCTCGCCGCGCTGGCTGGGTCGGCCGGCGGGGTGGCCGTGCTGCTCTGGCGTGAGCGGAGGGTGCGCGGGGAGGCGGTCGCGCGGGCCTGCCACGAACTGCGCGCGCCGATCACCGCGGTCCGGCTCGGGCTGACGCTGTTCGAGCGCTCCGGCGAGGTGGACCCGCGGCGCCTGGCGGCATTGGAGGCTGAGCTCGGGCGGGCGGCACTCGTGCTCGACGATCTCACGCGCGCCGGCTCGGCGGGCACGGTGCAGCGACGCCGCGCCCCGGTTCGTCCCGACGCGCTCGAGCGGGTCGCGCTCGGGCCACTGCTCGATGAGGCGATCAACGCGGCCGCGGGGCGTGCCGAGGCGGCGGGGGCGACTGTCTGCGGTGGATGGCACGGCGCCGGCGCGGTCGTATGGGGGGACCGGCTGAGGCTCGCCCAGGTGCTCGGGAACCTGGTGTCCAACGCGGTCGAGCACGGCGGCGGGCAGGTGCGCGTCTCTGGAGAGCTGCGTGGCGGGCGGGCGCGCGTCACGGTCGACGACGACGGTCCCGGCCTGCCCGCGCCGGTCGCCGAACTGGCCCGGCGCCCGCGCGCCGGACGGGGGGCCCGCGGCCGAGGGCTGGCGATCGCTGTCTCGATCGCCGAGGCCCACGCGGGGTCGCTGGCAGCGGCACCGGCGGCCCGCGGAGGCCGGATCGTGCTGACGCTCCCGGCGCGCGAGACCGGCGCGGCCGGGTCGGCGGGCGGCCGCTGACGGGTCGCCCCGGCGCGCACGGCCGAATCCTCCCACGGTCTCCCACCACGACGCACACCGAGCGGACGGAACCGACCCGGGAATGCAATTCAGCGCCCGGATCGGGGAAGTGCACGGCTTCATGCGCCGTGGGCAGGAAGCAGGAGGCCGTCGGCGGGGTGCCGAATCCCCAGTGCGGACGGGCGAATGAGCGCCCGAGGGAATCAGGCGGTCGAGTGGTGGGACAGAAGATGGGCGATGGGTTGCATTGTGGGAGATAGTGGGTTACTGTGAGCCCCGCTTCAGGTCTGGGCGGAGGGTTCCTCCCACCCGACCGCCCAGCGATCTGGAGCCAAAACTTCCCTCGTCCCATGAACGCGCTTGACCTTCCGCGGCACCTACGAACACTCGCTCGATGCGAAATACCGGCTCACGATCCCGTCGCGCTTCCGCGCGTCGCTGGCCGGTGGGGTGCTGCTCGCGGTCTCGCCCGAGATCGTGGAGGCGAACGCGCCGCGGGCGGTCGCGATCTGGACCCCGGCCGAGTACGACACGTACTCGCGATCGGTGCTTGAGGGCATGAATCCGGCCACACCAAGGGCGCGTGAGCTCAAGCGCTTCCTCAACGCGAACTCGTTCGAGACCGAACTGGACTCAGCCCATCGCGTGATGATCCCGGAGTTTCTGCGCAGCTACGCCGGCCTCTCCAAGGAGGTCACGGTGCTCGGTTCCGGCGAGTATCTCGAGGTGCTCGACCGTGGCGCTCACGCCCACAGCCTCCAGGCGAGTCTCGACCGTCTCCCCGACCTCCTCGCGAGCCTTGGCCACACTGCTTGACATGACCAGAGAGCACGTCCCGGTTCTCGCCGGCGAGCTGATCGAGGTTGTCGATCCGCGTCCCGGTGAGACAGCGATCGACTGCACCGTCGGCGGCGCCGGCCATGCGCGACTGCTCGCCGACCGGATCGGCCCGGCCGGCACGCTGATCGGGATCGATCGCGATCCGACGGCCGAGGAGCGCTTTGCGGAGCTCGCGGCGGAGGTCGACTGCGCCACCCGCTTCATCCGGGCCGACTTCGCCGCGGCGCTTGACCTCCTGCGCGAGGAACGGCTCCGGGCCGACATCGTGTACCTCGACCTGGGCATGTCGTCGATGCAGGTCGACACCTGGGAGCGCGGCTTCTCCTACGCCTACGACGCGCCGCTCGACATGCGGATGGATCCGCGCCAGGAGCTGACGGCCCAGGAGATCGTCAACAGCTGGGACGAGAGCCGACTGGTCAGGCTGCTGCGCCAGTACGGAGAGGAGCGCTTCGCCCGTCAGATCGGGCGCGCGATCGTCCGGCAGCGCGGACGCGGAGAGCTGACGAGCACGCAGGAGCTCGTCGACGTGATCAGCTCCGCGGTGCCCACGCCCGCGCGCTTCGCCGGCGGTCACCCGGCCAAGCGGACCTTCCAGGCGCTGCGGATCGCCGTCAACGACGAGCTCGGGCAGCTCACCGAGGCGCTGCCGCGCGCGTGGGAGCTGCTCGCGCCGGGCGGGCGCCTGGCCGCGATCTCCTTCCACTCGCTGGAGGACCGGATCGTCAAGCGTTTCCTGGTGGACCGGGCGCGCGGCTGCATCTGCCCGCCCGAGTTGCCCATCTGCGTCTGCGGCCGTGAGCCGGAGGCTGAGCTGCTCACCCGCCGGTCGATCGCACCGACGCCCGGAGAGATCGCCGACAACCCACGTTCCCGGTCCGCTCACCTGCGCGCCGCCCGCAAGCTGGAGGTCCCCTCGCCATGACGCCCACGGCCGTGACGCCCGCCGCCCGGAAGCGAACCCGCCCGTCCGGCGGCTCGGACTCCAAGCGCCCGAGCTCGCCGCACCCCTCGACGCCCCGGCCCGCACACCGCGCCCCGCGCGCCGGCACGACCGCGCCGGCCGCGCCGCGGCGGGTCTCGGGTCCGGTCCGTCCGGGGACTCCCGGCCGCACAGCGACCCCTGCGGCGCGACTCCGCACAGCGACCCCTGCCCGCCAGCCGCGCTCCACGCGGACCGCCCGGCCCTCCACCCGGACGGCCCCGCGCACCGCCGCGCCGAAGCGCAGAGCAGCGCGGGCGGCCACCGCGCGCCAGTCCGCGCCGAGCCTGCCGCTGCAGGCCCGCGCGCTCGCGTTCGCGCGATCGCTTCCGGACCATTCGCTGCTCGACCGGCTGATCCGCAGCCGGATCTGGATCCCGCTGCTCGGGGTCCTGCTCGTCGGGATCGTCGCCTCGCAGGTGGAGATCCTCAAGCTGAACGCCTCGCTCGGGCACGGCGTGGTGCGCGCCGCGCAGCTGCAGAGCGAGGACCAGCGCCTCGCCAACACGGTGTCGCAGATGTCCGATGTGCAGCGGATCGAGTCCAGGGCGGCGCAGATGGGCCTGTCGATGCCCGCCGCGTACACCCCGGTGTTCCTGCCCGGCGGGCACGGCGACCTGCGCCGCGCGCTCGCCAACATCCACAGGCCGGATCCGACGGCGTTCGAGGCCCGGGCGGGGGCGCTCGCTAACCACCGCGCCGCCGAGGTCCAGTCGAGCTCCGGGGCATAGGGTGGCCTCTCCCGCGAGGACGGAGAGCACCACCGCATGAAGGTCATCGATCGCCGCGTCGGCTGGCTGTTCGTCGTCTTCATCGCTCTGCTGTCGATTGCGCTGGTACGGGCGCTCTGGCTCGGCGGCATCCAGTCCGGCCACCTCAAGCAGGCGGCCTTCAACGAGCAGGTCCAGAGCGAGAACGTCCCGGCCCAGCGAGGTGAGATCACCGACGCGAGCGGCACTCCGCTCGCCATCTCGGAGTCGGTCGACGACGTCATCGCGGATCCGTACCTGATCCAGCGCGACCACGACGCCCGGGCGATGGCCGACGCGCTCGCGCCCGTGCTCGGGATGAAGGCGGGCGCGATCCTCGCGACGCTCGACGACGTCAAGGCCGGCGGCTATTCCCCGGTCGCGATGAAGCTCGCACCCGACGTGGCGCAGCGCGCGATGAAGCTGACCGTCGACGGCAAGCCGATCAACGGGCTCTCGATCGAGCCGGACACCAAGCGCGTGTACCCCCGCCCCTGGGAGCTCTCGCAGGTGCTCGGTTACCTGAACGACGCGGGGACCGGCGTCTCGGGCCTGGAGTACCGCTTCAACCATGTCCTGTCCGGGGTCAACGGCAAGCGCCAGGTGGTCGACAACCCCTCCACCGGCGAGCCGATCTCGATCCGGACGGTCCGCCGCGTCAAGCAGGGCAAGTCGCTCCAGCTGACCGTGTCCTCACCGCTGCAGTCCGAGGTCGAACAGGTGCTGGCCGGCGTCGGGCGGGAGTGGCAGCCGAAGTTCGCGACCGCGATCGTCATGCAGCCGAAGACCGGAGCGATCCTCGCGGACGGGAACTGGCCGCGCGTCGACGACAACGATCCGTACGCGGGCGCCCCGGTCTCGACGATCGACAACGCGATCCAGGATCACGCGGTGTCGTTCACCTACGAGCCCGGCTCGACGTTCAAGGCGATCACCGTCGCGGGCGCGCTGCAGGATCACCTGATCACGCCGGACACCGAGTTCACCGTGCCGCCGCAGCTGGAGGCCTACGGGAAGATCGTGACCGATGCCGAATCCCACGGCTACGTCGACTACACGACCTCGCAGATCCTCAAGTACTCCAGCAACATCGGCGCGGACCTGATCGGCGCGAAGCTCGGCCCGGACCGCTTCAACCACTGGGTGCACCGCTTCGGCCTCGGCCGCACGACGGGTTCGGATCTCTCCGGTGAGGCGGCCGGTTACATCCTGAACCCGAGCCAGTACAACGGGGTGTCGATGCTCAACCTGCCGTTCGGCCAGGGCGAGGCGGTGACCCCGCTGCAGATGGCCAACGCCTACGCGGCGATCGCCGACGGCGGCGTCCTGCGTGCACCGCACATCGTCAAGGCGGTCGGCGGCCAGGCGCAGTCGCTGCCGCGCGCGCACCGCATCCTCTCCGCCGGCACCGCCGCCCAGGTGCGGGACATGCTCCGCGGCGTGCTCGCGGACGGAGGCACCGCGTCGGGCGCGGCGATCCCCGGGTACGACCTCGCGGGCAAGACCGGCACCGCGGAGGTCGCGGTCAACGGCAAATACTCAAAGACCCAGTTCGTCGCATCGTTCATCGGGATGGTGCCGGCCAACGATCCGAAGCTCGTCGTCGCGGTCGTCGTGGATGACCCGCAGGGCAACATCTACGGCGGTTCGGTCGCCGCGCCGGCGTTCCAGAAGATCGTCGGCTGGGCGGTGCCCTACTTCGGGATCAACCCGAACCCCGACCACGTCGCCACCGGGTCCTGACCACTCCATAGATCCTCATCGGCGGGCGTCTTGTCCGAGCCCGCCGGATCGGTACATTGCCTTGCCAGATGGGGCATCGCGGCGCACAGGCAGGACCGGCCGAGCGCGCCTCGGCTGACGGGTGGCTTCGGCTGGCCGTCGTCGTCTGCTTCCAGAACGAGGCCGAGCATCTGCCGACGCTGCTCGAGTCGATCGACGCGCAGAGCGAGCCGGCCGATCAGGTGATGCTCGTCGACGACGGCTCCACCGACGGCTCTCCGGAGATCGTCGCGGCGTATGCGGGCACGCGGCCGCAGGCGACCGTGCTCACCCGCGAGCGCCGTCATGAGGCGCGCGACCGGCTCGCCGACGCACCGGAGTGGCGTGCCTTCGAGGCGGGGGTCCAGGCCCTCGGCGCACCCTGGGACGTGCTGGTCAAGCTCGACGGCGACCTGAGGCTCCCGGCCTCGCTGTTCGCCGACGTGCGCGCGCGGCTGACGGGCGACCCGCGCCTGGGGCTGACCGGCGTCTGGTTCAGCGAGGCGACCGCGGATGGCCGCCAGGTGCGTAACGCCCATCCCGCCACTCATGTGCGCGGCGCCAACAAGTTCTATCGCCGCGCGTGCTGGGAGCAGATCTCGCCGATCCCGGCCCAGCTCGGCTGGGACAGCTTCGACGAGCTGCGCGCCCGCGCGGCCGGGTGGAGGACCGAGACGTTCGCGGCGACCGACGGCGACGTCATCCACCTGCGCCCCACCGGCAGCTTCGACGGACTGCTGCGGGGCTACCGGCGGTGGGGGGTCTGTGCCTGGGCGTACGGCGCCCATCCGCTCGGGGTGGTGGCCGGCGCGCTGCGGCGCGCCCGGCAACGCCCGGTCGTGCTGGGAGCGCTCTCCTACCTCATCGGCTGGAGTGGCGCGGCGTTGCGCGGCTATCCGCGGCTCGAGCCCGAGACGCGGGCGTTCGCGCGGCGCGAGGATCTCGCCCGCATACGGGCCGCGGGGCGTCGCGCGCTGAAGCTCGAGCAGCCCCGGGTGGCGACCCGTGCCTGACATCGGGCTCGTCCACGACTACCTGCTCGTCCGCCGCGGAGCGGAGCGGACGTTCCTGGCGATGACCGACTGCTGGCCCGGCGCGCCTGTCTCCACGCTGCTGTTCGACGAGGCGGTGTTCGGCTCCGACATGGTCGGACGATCGGTACGCGTCTCGCCGCTCAATCGTCTGGGCGTCCGGCAGACGGGCTTCCGGCGGCTGCTCCCGCTCTACCCGCCGGCGATCGAACGGCTTGACGTCAGCAGCTACGACGTCGTGGTCTCCAGCAGCAGCGCGTTTGCCCACGGAGTGCGCCCGAAGGCCGGCGCGGCGCATGTCTGCTACTGCCATTCCCCGTTCCGCTATGCGTGGTTCGAACGAAACCGGGCAGTCGGCGAATTTCCGCCACAGGCGCGTCCATTCGCGCGCCGGTATCTTGATCACCAGCGCGAGTGGGACCGCCGCGCATCCTCACGCGTCACCCATTACATCGCCAACTCACGGATCACTCAGGCTCGCATCGAGGAATGCTACGGGCGTGAATCGACGGTGATTCATCCTCCGGTCGAGGTCGAGCGGTTCTCGGTCGGCGAACCGGAGGACTTCTTCCTGACGGTGTGTGAGTTGATCGGTCACAAGTGTCTGGACACTGCGCTGGAGGCAGCGCGCCGGATCGGAGCTCCGATCAAGGTCGTCGGATCCGGCAAGGACGCGGCGCGTCTGCACGCGGAGTTCGGTGACAGCGCGGAGTTCCTCGGTCGCATCGACGACGACGACCTGGCCTCCCTGGTCTCGCGCGCCCGGGCGCTCGTGGCCCCCAACGTGGAGGAGTTCGGGATCGCGGCTGTCGAGGCGCAGGCGGCCGGCCGGCCGGTGATCGCCACCGCGCGCGGTGGCGCGCTCGAGACGGTGGTCGACGGAGTCACGGGCTTCCTCGTCGATCCGGCGACGCCCGACGGGTTCGCTGACGCCATGCGAGCGGCCGGCGAACGCAGCTGGGATTCGGCCGCGATCCGAGCGCACGCGTGGACGTTCTCGACGGAGGCGTTCCAGCGCAAGCTCACCGAGCAGGTGGTGCGTGACTGCGGGCTGGGATGACGGCCGCGGCCGGCGGGTCGCTCTCGCGGCCTCGCCCGGTGGCCACATCGATCTGCTGATCGCGCTCGCCGGCGCGGTTCGGGAGGCGGAGCGCCTGTGGGTGCTTCCCGAGGGCGCGCGGCGCGATGCGCTCGCCGCCGATGGGGAGCGCACCGCGCCGGTGCGCATCTTCGGCTCCAGTCCGCGGGCGCTGCTCGGCAACCTGCGGGATGTGGGCCGGACGCTGCGGCGCGTCCGCCCGGAGGTGGTGGTCACCTCCGGCGCCGGGGTGGTGGTCCCGTACTGCGTGATCGCACGCGCCCTCGGCGCGCGCATCATCTACATGGAGACGATGGCCCGCGTCACCAGCGGGAGCCGGGCGGGCCGCGTCCTGTCGCGGATCGCCGACAGCACGCTCGTCCAGTGGCCGGAGAGCCTGGAGGTGTATCCAGGCGCCCGGCGCTGCTCGCCGCCGCTGCTGGAGCAGGGAGAAACGGAGGCCGTCCCGCACCGGCGCGGGACGTTCGTCGCGCTCGGCACCCACTGGCAGCCGTTCACGCGGCTGATGGCGATGGTCGAGGAGGCGGTCGCGGCCGGTCTGCTTCCCGAGCCGGTCACCGCGCAGGTCGGTGATTTCTCCTATCCGAGCCAGCGGATCACGACGGTCACCAGCCTGCCGCCGGACGAGCTCGCCGAGTTGATGCGGACTTCCGAGATCGTGATCTGCCATGGCGGTGCGGGCATCATCGCCACCGCGATCCGGGCCGGCCGCCGGCCGCTCGCGCTCGCGCGCCGCGAGCGCGACGGCGAACACATCGACGACCACCAGCAGGAGATCGTCTCCAAGCTCTCCTCGCTCGGCCTGGTGGCGCCGCTCGAGCATGGTGTCACCGAGCAGAGCGTGGAGCTCGGGCGCACCGACGTCCGGGAGGGCGAGCTGCCGCTTCCCGGCCCGTCGATGCGCGACGCGCTCGCCGAGGCCCTGGCGGCACTCTGAGCCGCGAGGGAGCCGGTCGCCGCTTCAGGTCGCTTCGCCCGACCGCGCGCGGGCGAACTGCCCGGCAGGCATCGCGGTCGCGGGGGGTGCCTGAAACGGCGAGCCGACCCGCCCCAGGGTGGCGTCGAGTGCCGCCCGGGATGCCCGGCGCCGGGCGGCGGAGGGGGAGAGGAGCCGGAGCGAGTGGTTGAGCGCGAGCGCCGCCTGGAACGCGCGCAGGCGGACCGGGCCGAAATGCTTGGCCGCGAACTGCATCTCGGCGAACGCGAGCTGCCTGGCGAAGCGCTCGTCGATCCCACGCCTGCCGGCGTGGTGGACGATCGTGAACTGCGGCAGGTGCCGCACGTCCCAGCCGGCCCGCCGGATCCGCAGGCAGAAGTCCTCCTCCTCGGCGGTGAAGAAGAACCGCTCGTCGAGCGCACCCGCGCTCTCGAGCGCCTCGCGCCGCACGAGCATGAACGAGCCGACGGTCCAGTCGCAGGAGCGCTCGCTGGAGTAGAGATCCAGGTCGAGGACCCGCTTTCCAAGCCGTGGGGCCAGCCGCTCGCTGCCCAGCGCCGTGGCCAGCCGCCGGCCCGGGGAGGCGAACCGCCGCATCGTCGGCAGCAGCTCACCGGTCGGGCGTCGCTGCCGGACTCCGGCCAGGCCGACCGCCGGCCGCTCGTCCATCGCGGCGACCATTTCGGCAAGGGTCCCCTCGGCCAGTTCGGTATCGGCGTTGAGATACAGCACGTACCGGGCGTCGGTGGTGGCCGCGGCGACGTTGTTGGCGTGTGAGAAGCCGCGGTTGATGACCGGGACCGCGCGCGCGAACGGGAACCGGGCGACCACCTCCAGCGTGTCATCGGTCGACTCGATGTCGGCGACGACGACCTCGAAGTCGAGCGCGCCGTGGCCGGCCGCGATGGTGGGCAGCAATGCGTGCAGCCATCGTGCCTCGTTCATCGCGGTGACGACGACGGCCAGGTCCCGGATGGCCATCAGGCGCTCACGCAGCGGCGGCCGGGGCGCGCGCCTCGAGCGCGTGATCCGGCGGGCGGTCGACCGTCGGCTCGGGCGTCCCGTCGCCGGGCAGCACGCTCCGGCGCCCGACGGCCGCGGCGGCGAGCGCCGCGATGAAGAAGAACACGTACGGCCCCTGGCGGAAGGAGAACGAGTCGTACAGGAAGTTCGAGAGGAAGAACGCGACACATCCGGCGGCGATCCCGGCGAGCAGCTCGTCCTCCAGGGTGATCGACCGCCACGCGCGGCGGAAGACGGCGATCAGCGGCGAGAAGATCAGGGCCGTGTAGGCGATCGCGCCGAAGACCCCGGTCTCGATCAGGAACAGGAGCATCTGGTCATCGAGGATCCGGTACTTGTGCGGGTCGTAGCTGCCCAGGCCGCGCCCGAACAGCAGATGGGTGTCGACGAACGGGGCGACGGCCGGATAGTCGGTGGTGCGGCCAGAGGTCGAATTCGAGCGGCCGAGCGTCTTGAACTGGTAGAGCAGCGCGGAGATCGAGTGGGGCGCGACGATTCTGATCACGGGGATGATGATGATCAGCAGTGGCCACCATTTGAGGTAGCGCCGCGGCTTGGAGATGACCATCACCACGACGCTCGCGATGAGCAGGATGAACGCGGTCTTCTCCTCGGTGGCGACGCAGCCGATGACGAGCAGCGCCAGCGTGACCGCCCAGAGGAGCCTCGCGGGCCAGGTCCGCGCGCGGGACACGAGCGCCATCGCGAACGGGATGGCGGCGACGAGCATCGTCGCGTCGGCGAGCCCGTGCTTGGCCGGGCCGCCGAAGGAATGGCGTGCGAAGGGCGAGCCGCCGCCGACGACTCCCCGGAAGCGGACCTTTGCGCCCGGGATGAGCTTCGCCAGGTCGGTGAAGATGACGACGTGGGTGCGGTACTCGAGGATCGTGCCGACCGCCGACACCGCCCCCAGCAGCACCAGGAACTTGCAGAAGCCGATGACGTCCTGCCGGGTGAGTGAGCTCGCCGCGACGAAGAAGAACAGCAGGTAGGTGTAGGCGAGCAGCAGCTGCTTGAAGGAGAGCGAGAGCTCCTTGTCCCAGCTGAGGTCGTGCAGGTTGTGGATGACGCTGAACGCGGTGAGCGTCACGAACACCCATATGGCGACGTTGATCGCGGTGTGGCTGAACCGCGGCGGGCGCCTTCCCGCGAGCGACACGAACAGCCACACGATCGAGATCACGACCAGCACAAGCCGGTCCAGGCCGGCGTTGAACGGCAGCTTGAGCGGCAGCGTCGTGGAGTCGAACGGGATCATGTAGACCATCACCATGAACACCGCGATCAGCCATGGCATCGGCCGCGTCGTGCGAGGCCAGGCATCCAGGCGCTCGAGTTGGATGGTGGGCTGGGACGGCTGAATCGGCGCGCGTGCCGGGTCACGAGCAAGGGTGGCCACGGATCCGCGCCTAGACCTGAGCGGGTTGGGTCGCCGACCGCCGGGGCCTGGCGCGCCGGGCCTCGCCGCGGAGCGTGATCACCGCGATCATCGCGAGGATCCAGCCGACCACCACGATCAGGACGGCGGCCTCCTCACTGACGTGCGTGTTCAGCGTCCGCCCGGTGACATGGCCGAGCGGCCGAATCACGACTCGCTCGGACCGGGAGGTATGGCTGCTGTGCTCAGCCGCGCTGACATAGCTCTGCAGGGATGACACCGCGGCGTGGACCATGGTGACCGCCGTCGCGCCGGAGTGCGCCTGCGCGTAGAACTGGATGATCTGGGTGCCGGACTGGACCCGGGCCACGAGGTAGTAGCGACGGCGCGTGGCGAGGATCTCGGTCCCCACCTGCGGCTCCAGCGGCTGGGACTGCGAGAGCGGCACGCGGCTCGTGATCTGCACCTGGACGCCGACCTCGTCGGGATTGACGTGGATGGCGTTCGCAATCGGAGCGATGAGCGGCTGGCTGTTCATCAGCTCCGCGTAGTCGGCGGCGAGGGTGTCGAACCGCTTGGAGTCACCGTGCACCGTCCCGAGCGATGATGAGGCGCCGTCGACGAGCACCGACGTCCCGGCGACCCCCAGCTGGAGCGCCTTGGGACGCAGGGACAACGGTGACAGCGAGATCTGGAATGTGAGCAGGATCGCCGCGATGATCGCCAGCACGGCGCAGATCAGGCCCGCGAGGCGCTCCTCCCAGAGGCGTACCGCGACGGCGTTGAGGTTCATGCGAGGTCCGGGCCGGTCACGAGCGCCCTAGTCCCGTGCCGAGGGCTCCGGCGTGGGCGCCTCGGCGCCGGAGGGCTGCCCGGGCTCGGCGATCGGCCTGAAGGCCGGGGCCTCCACGGTGGCCTGCCCCGGCTCCGCGGCGGCGTGCTCCGCGGCGGCGTGCTCCGCGGCGGCGTGCTCCGGGGCGGCGTGCTCCGGGGCGGTGTGTTCCGGGGCGACCCGCTCCGGTGCGACGGGCGCTGCGGCGATGGGCTCCGGCGCGCCCGGCTCGGGCGAGATGGGCTCCTTGCGCGAACCACCCGAACCGCGCAGCAGCCCGTCGAGGCCGAGGATCAGCAGCAACAACACGATGAACGCCCCGACTGCATAGCCGATCGCCTTCGACTTGCTGGCGCCGACGACCACCTTGGTGACGCGGACGGCACCGAGCGGGCGCAGCACAAGTTTGGACTGCTGGATCTGGCGCGCCTTCTGGCTGGCGAGCGCCTTCTGGCGCTGAGCGGCTCTGGCAGCAGACTGGTTGGACGTGGTGGTGGCAGCCGCGCCCTTGCCGGACTTGCCACCCGCCTTGCCCGTCCCGCCCGACGCCGGAGTCGTGGTCGTCGAACTCGTGGTCGTGGTCGTGGTCGTGCTGGTGGTGCTGGCGACGGTCTGGTGGTTGAACGGTTGTGCGTTCTGCAGCCGGCGCAGCGAGTGGATCATCGCCCGCATCGTCGCCGACACCAGCGACTTGGCCAGCGCGTCGGTGTGAGCCTGACTGGTGATGGTGATGGTCTGGCTCTGACCGGCTGTGCGCAGCAGCACCGACTCGGTGCCCTTGCCGACGCTGGCCAGGCTCTTGGATGCGGAGCCGCCGGTCTTGGTGGCGCTGGTGGTCTGAGCCTGAAGGGTGAGGCTCGAGGGTGAGACGCCGGCGATCTTGGCGACCTGGTCGACGACCTGGGGCCCCGTCGAGTACTGGGCGATCAGCGCCGCGCGCCCACCCAGCGCACCCGCGCCGCTCGTGATGTTCGTCAGTGTCGAAGGGTTGGTATCGACCAGCAGCTGGCCGACGCCCACGCGGTACACAGACCGTTTCACCTTCAGCCCCTTGTGACCGACCTTCACGACGGCCGTCGCCCCCACCAGTAGCGCGATGATCACCGCGAGGATGACGAGATACCACCGTTTGCGCAGGCGCGCACCTATTTCCATATCGTTGAAGTCCTCCGGTATACGGGGGCGCGAGAGGTGCCTCAGCCGCCCCAGCCGTCCGTGATGGGCGCGACTGGCGCGACTCTATCAAGCTCTAGATGAGGGCCTTGTGAAGATGCATCAGTCGCAGTTTGCGGCCTGGAGAGCCCCGAAATGACGGTTGGTACGCTGGGCCGCGACAATGGCAGACACCGAGGAGTCCCTGCAGCGAACGCCAGTCATCGTGGTGGGGACGGCGCGGTGGACCGCCCCGTGGCTGACCGAGCAGAACCTGGCGTTCGCGCTGGCGGAGCGTCACCCTGTGCTGTATGTGGAGCCGCCGCAGATCGTGCCCTTTCGGCGCGGTGAGGATGGGACGTTTCGCCTCAGGCGCGTGCGGTTGCACGGGCGCGAACTCGTCGTCTTTCGCCCGGTCGTGCTGCCGCTGCGATCCCGGGCGCTCTCGGCGCGCGCCACCGCGCCGCTCTACCAGGCGCAACTGCGCGGTGTCGTGCAGCGCCTCGGCATGGTGGGTGGGGTCGTGATGGTGGGGGACTCCCGCCCGGGGACGGTCGGCGGCGCCGGCGAGCGGTTGTCGAGCTACATCGTCAAGGACTGGGTCTACGACGACGCGGGACTGCTCGGCCGGCCGGCCGCGGACCTGGTCGCCGAGCGCGACGCGATCTGCGCTGCCGTCGACGTCGTGCTTGCGATTTCACCATCCATCCAGGAGTCGCTCGCCGGGGTCGGTATCGCCTCCCAGGTTCTGCGCCACGGCTTCCACGCCGACCTTGCCCACGCGTATGACGGTGACGCGCCGGTCGAGCTGATGGCGTTCCCCGGCCCGCGGATCGTGTTCGCCGGGCGCGTCGACGCCCGGCTTGACGTCGGCAAGCTGCGCGCGGTGGCGCGCGCGTTCCCTCAGGGGTCGGTGGTGATCATCGGACCGACCAGCCCGCGGATGCCGGCCGACGATCTGGCCATTCTCACCGGCGAGCCGAACATCTATCTGCTTGGCGCGCGGGACCGCGGTCTGCTACCCCCTTATCTCGTGCACGCCGATTGTCTGCTGATCCCCTACCGCGACACCGTGTGGTCTCACCACGGCTCACCGTTGAAGTTGTGGGACTACCTCTACGCCGGACCGCCCATTGTCGGCTCGGGGTATACGATCCTCTCGGATTACCCGTCGTTCGTGCATTTCGCCAACGACGATGACGAGTTCGTCGCCTCCGTCACCCGCGCGGTGCGTGACTCGACCGGCGTTGAGGAGCGTCGCGCGTTCGCACTCGCCAACACCTGGGACGCACGCGGGCGCCAGCTTGAGTCGATCCTCACGTCGCGCCTGACGCGCGTCGACGGGGCCAGAGACGCCGGCTGATGCGCCTCTCCCAGGTGATATCGACGGCCACGGCCTCACTGACGGCGCTCGCGCTCGCCGGATGCGGCGGGTCCGGTCACCGCCACGCCCACGGCGGTCATCACAAGCATCACGGTCACCATCATCACATGCACCATCAGAAGGCGGCGGCCTCGGGCGACGTCCCGAAGGAGATCGTGGGCGCGCCCTCACTGGCGGCGGTCGCACCCGGTCAGCCGGGCGCGCAGACCGTCCCAGTCGCACTGCCGAGCGTCACCTCTGCGCTCACTCCGACGCAGACCGCCGGGCAGTCCGGGAGCCACGAGCTGTCCAAGCGCATCGCCTCAGCACACGCGAACGCCGTCATTCACCTCGCGTCGGGCAGCTACCCGGCGATCCACGCCACCGCTCGCAGAAGCAGCTGGGTGACGGTGAGCGGCGCCGGCGACGCCACTCAGCCGGTGATCGCGGGAGTCAGGTTCGTCGGCGCTGAGCATGTGCGGTTCGTCGATGTCCGCTTCGCCGGGAAGGTGAAGGTCGTGCACGCGACTGAGGGCGGGCTCCATGCGCGTGACATCCAGATCCTCAACAGCACGATCGACTGCGGCGCGACCGCGACCGGCAAGGGCCGGGTCGGCGTCTCCGTCCGCGGCGCGGCCCAGAACGTGACCTTCGCCGGAGACACGATCGAGAACTGTGTCGTCGGCTTCACCTCCGCTGCTGCCGACAACTACTCCAAGAACATCTCGATCATCCATTGCAGCTTCAAGAACCTCTACGGCGACGCGATCGACCTCGGCGGCATCGATGGCATGGAGATCGCCAACAACCTGATCAGCGGTGTGCACCGCTCCAAGGGTCATCACCACTACCACGACGACGGCATCCAGTTCTTCGGGAACACCGCGAACATCGTCATCGCCTACAACGTCGAGGAGAACTCGACCGACCAGCTGATCTTCATCCAGGACGCGATCAAGAACAAGTACAGCGGCGTGAGGATCAACCAGGACATCCTCGTCCTCGGCAACCTGGTCTACGGCGCCGGCGCGCTCGCCGTCCAGGATCAGGGCGGTGTCAACGTGCAGTTCATCGGCAACACGATCTGGGACACCCACGACGGCGCGCTGCTCGTGCGCCGCAGCCCGTACTCGCACATCGTGCCCACGCACACGCTGGTGGCCGACAACATCGTCGAGACATTCGGGCTCGAGCACGTGCCGAGCGTCGTCGAGGGTTACAACGTGTTCGGCAAGACCAAGCAGACGCACTCCCACACCGACAAAGTGACGATGCGCCCCGGCTTCGTGGGCCCGGGCGCCGGCCAGTTCTCGCTGACCGCCCACTCGCCCGCCCGCGGGTCGGCGGCACCCGCCGCCGCGCTCGTCGCGATGGCGCGACGCGCCGGAGCGAACACTGCCGCGCTGAAGATCATCTCGGCCTACCGCACCTCGGACCGCGGCGCATCGATCGCGGCCACCGCGCCGCAGGGGTTCGGAACGCCCGATCGGATCTTCCCCTCGCCGTCCTGAGCCGGAACGCGGACGGGCCCGCTCCGAGAGCGGGCCCGTGTGCGAGCTGAGGTGATGTCCGGCCGGTCAGGAGGCGACGCCGTAGATCGGCGCGCCATACGGGAAGTTGGCCGGGTTCGCGCCCAGGAGCGTCGTGGCGTTGCTCTGCGCCGAGCCGGTGACCGCCACACCGTTCGTCGACGTGGTCACCGTCGGCGTCGTGTTCGACGTGCCGGAACCCGGTGAACCGGGGACCAGCGCGAAATCGCCCTGTCCCGGGTTCACGAAGCTCGGAGTGACGCCGATGATGTCAGTCGGGCTCAATGTGTTCGCCGTCGGACGCGAGACGGACAGGATCATGTTGTGGCTCTCAGAGCCGGGGGCGCTCATCTGGATGTAGCTCTGGATGATGTTGCCCTGGAGCGTGGTGGTCGCCCCCGTGGTCCCCTGCGTGCCCCTGCGGATGATGAAGGCGCCGTTGCTGCTGTCCCAGACGGTGTTGTCGACGAAGTGGAGGTTCGCGGCACCCTGATCCTGCACCGCGGCGGCACCCGCGCCGTAGATCAGGTTGTGATCGACGACGATGTTGGAGTTCGTCTGAACGCCGTTGAACTGACCCGCGATCGCCGCCTGGATGAACAGCAGCTGGTCGCCGGAGTTGGCGAGCACGTTGTTCTGGATCAACGTGTTGGTCGTGTTGCCGAGGAACTGGATCCCGTCGTCGTGGTAGATCGTGCCCGGGCTGTGGTGGATGTTCTCCACGACGTTGTCGGCGATCGTCGTGTTGGAGAGGCCGCCGAGGTCGATCGCGTCGCCGTAGAAGTTCTGGAACAGGTCGTGCGTGATGGTCAGGCTGTCGGTCGGGTTGTCCTGGGCGACGGTCGAGAGGCCGAGCGTGCAGTTATGGACCCAATCGCCGGCGAGCGTGACGTTGTTCGACGCCTGCCTGACCACGATGCCGGTGGTCTTCGGATTGGTCTGCGTGGAGCCGCAGTTCACGTCACTGTTGAGGATCTGCACGTTGGACGCCGGCTGCGCCCCGCCCCGGGTGGGGTTGCGTGCGATCAGGACGCGCTGGGTGAACTCGACGTTCGTGAAACGGAGATTCTGCGACCCCTCGAGGTTCGCGCCCTCGATGATCGGCTCGACGGCGTCACCGGCACCGCTCACGGTGACCCAGCCGCTGCGAGCCCGGAGGTCCCACAGGTCGGGGAACACTGCGCCGCTTGCCAGTTGGACCACCTGGCCGGGCTGGGCGCTCTGCAGCGCCGCCAACAGCTGGGTCTGGTTCCTGACGGTGTAGCTGGGCGCGGGGAGCTGCAGCGGGACTGCCTGGATACCGGGGGCGGAGCCGCTGACCGACGGCGGCATGGCCTCGTGGCGGTGACCATGGGGAGCGGCCTGCGCGGACGGCGCGGCGCCGAGAAACGAGAGGGCCGCAAGCGTAGGCGCGGCCAGAACGGCAATGCGTGAATTCATAAATGAGAAAAGGGGGCGACGGGGCGGGTGGGGGCGGGAAGGTGCGGCACACAGGCCACGTTGTCGTAATCGCCCCTGTCCGTCACTCCCTAAAGGCGGGTGTCAAGACATGGACAAACGGCCCACCGACCGGTTGCAAAGTCTGTGCAGCTTCTGATTTCCGGTCTATCAAGGCTTCAGCGCGCACGGATCGCGGCACGGTACACCTCCACCGTCGCCACCGCTGCCTGCGACCACGGAAACCGCTGTGCGCTGCGGCGCGCGGCGCCGCTGCGCTCACCGCTCCGCACCCGGGAGAGCGCGGCGGCGAGCTCATCGTCGGCAGCGAAGAACTCAACGGCGGGTGGGGCGAACAGCTCCCGTGCAGTGCCGTCCCCGGGAGCCACCACCGGGCGCCCATGGGTGAGCGCGAGCAGCAGCGCGCCGCTCGAGAACACGTCCGCATACGCGATCACGGCTGCGTCCGCCGCCAGGTGCAGCCCGCTGACCAGCTCGTCAGGAACGTATTCGGCGCGCAGGACGATGCGCGGATCCGCCGCCACGTGGGCGCGCAGCGCGTCCGCCTCGGCCGGCGGGCTCGGGGTGCCGGCGATCAGCAGGCGCAGATTCTCGCCCTCCAGGCGCCGGAACTGCTCGGCCACCAGGGGAAGGCGCTTGTAGCTGCGAATGATGCCGAACGCGAGGTAGACGAACGCGTCGCCCGGCAGACCGAGCGCGGCGCGGACCTCGTCGCGGGTGCGCGGCTCCGCCGCGAACGCCCCCTCGTAGTTGGCGTGTGGGATCACGGTGATCGGTCGGCCTCGGCCGCGGAACCGCGCGCGGACGCGGGCGCGGGCGTACTCGGAGTGCACGATCATCTGATCGGCGAGCAGGTACACCGCCTGATAGAGGACCGCCTCCGGGCGCGGTCGAGCGGTTTCGTGGGGGGCCAGGTTGTGAACGGTCCAGACGATCCCGATCCGTCGCGCGCGCAGGATCAGCAGCACCGCGATCAGACGCAGCAGGCGCAGCCAGGTACGCGCCCAGCCGGTGAGGGGGGCGGGGTCCGGCGTGGCGACGTACTCGAGCCAGTGCAGGTGCACGACGTCGACGCCGGACTCGGTGAGGCTCCAGCGCAGCCCTCGGCCGGCGGTCGGGACGCGCCGCGCGCCGGCGGCTTCGACGGCGTCGCTCAGGAGCGCGAGGAACCCGGCCGGATCCTTCTCGTTGGGTGGCGGCAGGAATGCCACCCTCACCGGGTCCGAGGCCGGGGACGCCGTGTCCTCGGCCGCCGTGTCCATGCCGATATGGTACCGGCGCGCGGCCCCGGTCCCATCGCGCCGTCATCCGCAATGGCCCGCCGAGCTCAGCCCCGAACCGACCGTCTGACCGTCGCGGTTCTGGCGCCCGGACGGGAGAACAGCGGGATCCGCCGTTACAGCGAGATCGTCTGCGACGGACTCGTGGGACTCGGCGATATCTCCGCCGCGGAGGTCGCCTTCACCCCCAAGCGGCGGGGCTGGCGGGGCGTGCGTGATGCGGTCACGGTGGTCCGGCGCTGCCGCCACGCCGACGCCGCCGTCATCCCCTACACGCGCTCCAACGTCTGGGCGCCGAGCATCGTCCGTCTGCTGCAGATCGTGATCGTGCATCTGGCGCTGCGACGCCGGACCGTCACCGTTCTGCATGACATCTACGCCCCGGGGGGCCCCAACCGAGTCGAGTGGTGGGTGCTCACCGCCGTCCTGTTGCTGTCCGGCCGGGTCGTGCTGCACACCGACCACGAGCGCTCCCAGCTGTCCGCCGTCCCGGGCAGCCGCCGCGCCGAGGTGGTGCCGCATTTCGTGCTCGAGCGCGAGCATCTCCCCGAGCCCGGCGCGGTGCGCGAACAGCTCGGCGCCGGACCGCAGACGATCGTTCTGGCGATGATCGGCTGGATGAACCCGCGCAAGAACTACGAGCTTGCGATCGACACGCTCGCGCTGCTGCCCTCGCGGTTCGTGCTGTGGCTCGTCGGCGGGGCGGGGCTCGGGCTCGACTGGTACGTGGAGCAGCTCGAGGCGCGCATCGCCGAGCGGGGGCTCGACGGCAGGGTGCTCATCACCGGCGCGCTGTCGGAGGCCGACCTCGAGCGGCGGCTGTCGGCGCTCGACATCGGCCTGTGCCCCTACCAGCGAATCTCGGCGTCCGGCTCGGTTTCGACCCTGCTCGGTGCGCGTCGCCCCGTCGTCGTCACCGACGTCGCATTCGCCCAGGAGCTGAAGTCGCTGGCTCCGGCGGCGGTGCACCTGCTCGGCGCGCTCGAGCCGCAGGCGCTCGCGGAGGCGATCGCCTCCGCGGCGGAGTCCGGGGCGGCGCCCGCGGCGTTCGATGCGCTGCTGCGGTCCCGGTCGCTGGCCGAGACCGCCCGCCGCTACCGCGAGCGGCTGCTGGCGGTGGCGCGCCGCGCCTGACGCGGGACCCCGCGGCGAGCGCTACAGGAACGGGATGGTGGCGAGCGCCCCGTCCTGCTCGGCGACCGCCGCCACGATCACGGCGCGCTCGGACTCGGTGAACAGACGCTGGAGCTTGGCCTGGTTGCGATTGGCGATCGCACCGTCGGTGCCCGCCTTCCATGGTTCGGAGGCGAGCGTGACCTCGCCCGCGCCGCGGACGAGGCGCCCGATGACCTTCTCGGAGCTCTCCGCATAGTCCGCGAGCATCTGCTCCAACAGGGCGGCGTCGGCGCGCAGGCCGAGGAACTCGCACAGGGCGCCGATCACCGGACCCGGGTCCTGCACCAGTCGCTCGTAGGAGACGAAGCAGTGGTTCGGCCGGCCGATGCAGCGCAGGGAGACGCGCAGGTACCGCGTCCACACCTCGACGAGCTGCGGCGGCGTCGAGGATGGCCACACCGCGGGATCGTTGAGGCTGGCGTCGCGCAGCGACGCTGCAACCGCCTCGCCGGCGCGGATGAGATGGATGAAGCGCGCTCCGGGGATCTCGGACTCGATCCGGTCGACGAAGCGGGCGTGACGCGGCGTCTTCTCAAGCCACATCGCGCCGCTCGCCTCGTCCACCGCGCGGTCCATCCGGCGCAGGAATCGCTGGGCATACCCGTGGACCGTGATCGACGCCAGGCGTGGGGGACTCGGATCGGCGGGCACGCCGAAGGAATCGAGGTCACGCAGCGCGCCGGGAGCCTCGGCCGAGGCGACCCGCAACCGTCGCCGGACCCGCTCGCGCGGGCTCGGGACCACCTTGGCGAAGAAGCAGGTCTCCGGGAACGAGACGACGTCCGGGTGGGCGAACAGCAGGCTCTGCAGGAGCGTCGTGCCCGACCGCGGACAGCCGATCAGGAACGTGCGGATCGGCGCGCGGGTACGGGGTCCAGTCACGAAGCCCGGGTGCCGACGCTCTGGTAGCCGAGCCGCGCGGCGACCGGCTGCGTGGCCCGGTCGAGCATCCTCAGCTCAAGCGCCGAGGGCCCGGACCGGTCCTCGCCACTGGTGCTGCCGACCCGCTCGACGAGCACCGAACGGTCGACCCGGGCGCCGAGCAGACGCTCCAGCTCGTCGACGGTCTCCCCGCCGGCGATGAGGTCCTCATAGCGCATGAGCACCGCGCCCAGCGGCTCGTGATAGTCGAGGAAGCTCTCGGCGAGGCGGCGCCAGACCTGGCCGTAGGCGTATGGCGTGCGCACCTGGGAGCGCGGCCAGCGCTCGAACCAGGTCGGCCGCTCGCGATAGGAGCGGTAGGCCGCCCGGGGGTCGCGCACGAGGAACACGAAGCGCGCGCGCGGGAAGAGCAGCCGGAGATAGAGCGCGTACTCCGCCGAGAGCCGCACCTCCTTCAGGCCCCAGTGCGGGCGCGCCTGCTCGGGCGGAGGCGCGAGCAGCCGTCGCAGGAACTCACGGTGGGCGTCGACGAGCCGGTCGACCGGCGGGTAGAAGTTCGCGATCCATTGCCCCGAGAGATCCGCGCCGGAGCCGTTGCCGTTCTCGGTGCCCTTGTACACGTACTCAGGCGGCGGCCAGCCGGTGCCGAACGGGATCAGTGACTCGGCCAGGCGCCTGACGACATCGGTCTGGTGATAGGGCTCTCCCCAGATGAAATAGGAATCGGTCGAGACGACGAGGCGCTGCAGCAGCGTCGAGCCGCTGCGCCAGCCGGCCGAGAAGATGAAGAGCGGCTCGTCGGTCGCCGGCTCGTCCTCGTCGCCCATGCGATTGCCGAGCGCGGTGACGGCGGTCGCGAGATCGGGCAGCCGTCGCTGCAGCTTCTGGTGGCGCCAGATCGTGGACGGCCGGCCGACGATCGGCTCCAGACCGCTCGCCTGGGCGAGCCGGTCGGCGGTATCGGACAGGCTGGGTGGCACGGTGCTCGCGTCCTCAGCTCTTCAAGTCGGCGGCCGCTCCCCGGACGCCAGATCCAGCGGCGACGCCGACAGCGAGGTCGCGACGCCCGAGGCGAAGCGGTAGTACTCGTTGGAGGCGGTGAGCTCCTGCAAGGTGTCGAACGCGTCGAGCGTGCCGTTGAGCACGACCATCACGCGGTCGCAGATGGTGAGCGTCGACATCCGGTGGGCGATGATGAACAGCGTCAGCTGGCTGCGCATCGATTCCAGGGACTCCTGGATGAGCGCTTCGGAGCGGGGGTCGAGCGCGCTGGTCGGCTCGTCGAGCACGAGCAGGCTCGGGTTGGCGATGAGCGCGCGGGCGAGGCAGATGCGCTGCTGCTGGCCGCCCGACACCGCGTCGGCGCGCGGGCCGACCATCGTCTGGTAGCCCTTCGGCCACTCCATGATCTCGTCGTGGATCCGCGCCAGGCGGCACGCCCGCTCGACCGCCGCGTCGTCGTAGTCGCGGAAGAAGCGGACGTTGTCGGCGACCGTCGCGTGCAGCAGCTTGGGCGCCTGCGGCACGTATGCCACCCGGGCGTGCCAGTCGTCGAAGTCGATGTCGAAGGCGTTGGTCCCGTTGACCCGGTAGGTGCCGGACCGCGGCTCTCGCAGCCGCAGCAGGATCTGCACCATCGTCGACTTGCCGGCACCCGATGGGCCGATGACGCCGATCGTCTCGCCGCCGCGGACCTCGTAGGAGACGTTCCTGAGGACCGGACGATCCCGCGCGTAGTAGTACTCGACCGCGTCGAAGCTGACCGTCTCGATCTCGCGCAGCGAGGCGGTTCCGCGCCGAGGGGTGCTCGAGGAATAGGAGTCCATCGCGTTCTGAACCCGCTCGACGAACGGCAGCGTCTGGCGCAGCGACACCTGGGCGCCCTGGACCTGCTGCCCGTAGGTTCCGGCGCGGATCAGCAGCAGCACGACGGCGCCGAGCGATTCGAACCCCTTCACGTTCGCCAGGCTGGCGGCGAGCAGTCCGATCACCAGGACCAGGTAGATCATGCTCTGGTAGACGTTCGGGACCAGGCGGTTGAGCACCTGCGCCTTCGTGTAGAGGGCCCGGGCGTTGGACACGAAGGTGTCGACCCGCATGATCTGCCGGTCGGCGGTGCCGAACACATTCGTCTCCTCGGTCACCCGGTTGGCCTCGCCGACCGACCCGGCGTATTCCATCTGCGCTGCCGACAGGCGCTTGGAGAGCCGCGTGGCGATTGCGCGCGCGGGGCGCAGCAGGAAGAACAGCACGATCGCCGCCGCGAACACCGCGATCGCGGCGATCGTGTTCAGCGCGAATGCCGACCCGACCAGGATCACGAAGGTGAACAGGTTGGAGAGCATCTGGGTGAACTGGATGGCGCCCTGGCTGGCCTGCTGGATCTGGTTGGTCATCAGCTCCTGGAAGTGGCCCTCGCGGTCCTGGGACTGCATCTCCCAGGAGCCGAACATGTAGGCGCGGACCAGACGCCGGCGCATCGCGGCCTGGACGTCCCCGGCGATCACCGACGGCAGGTAGGAGGCGGGGAACTGCAGCAGCAGGCGCACGGTCGCACAGGCGATGCCGACGTAGAGCAGCGTGCGGACCGAGGTCGACACGTGGATCGGACCGAAACTGCGGTGGACGTGGTGGGCCCCGTTGACGAGCGCGGCGGCAGTCTGGGCCGCGATCGCGAGGATGCCGGCCTCGCAGATCGCCGCGGTCATCGAGCAGGCGACCACGCCGATGATGAGCCCCTTGCGATCGCCGACGAGCATCGCCACCCGGTCGCGCTGGGTCTTCTGGAGCGCCTGCTCCCGGTGATGCATCCGGCGCTGCCCGTGCGTCGGCGCGGGCTTGGGGCGGCTCTCGATCGTCTTCTCGGCGTTCTCAGCCATCCGGCATCTCCGAGTGGTCGGTGGCGCGATGGTCCGGGGCGCAGCGGTTGCCCGGCGCCGTACGGCGCACCGCCCTGCCCCTGCGTCCCGCAAGGTAGACGATATTCGCCGCGGTGCAAACTAGGGCCCGTGAGTGTTCAGCCCGCCCTATCCGCTGCTTATCCGATCAAAGTTCACCAACCTTTTCGGTCTCCGCGTTGCCCCGAGATCCGGTGATGTCGCCGATGTAACGAGCGTGTCATCACCGGGATCCCAATCCTTTGCATCGGGTTAGTCCTGTGGTACAAACGAGGCGTTTCTGAGGTTCAGGCGTCAGACGGGCGCGGATAGGGACATCGACTGCCCCGCGTGAACGCAGCGGCATTCAGCCGGGCGCAGTCGGCGCCGCGGGACAACAGGGGAACGGACCATGACTGGTGATCGCAAGATGCGACTGAACACTGCGCAGGCCGAACGCGTACCTTCGGTACAGGACGGACATGAGATGAGTCCCAGCGGCGGATACGAGGTCAGCCACCTCCGTGAGCTCGAGGCCGAGGCGATCCACATCATGCGCGAGGTCGCCGCCGAGTTCGAGCGCCCGGTGCTCATGTTCTCGGGCGGCAAGGACTCGATCGTGCTGCTGCGCCTGGCCGAGAAGGCGTTCCGCCCCGCGCGCTTCCCGTTCCCGCTCATGCACGTGGACACGGGCCACAACTTCGATGAGGTCATCGAGTACCGCGACCGCCGTGCCGAGCAGCTGGGCGAGCGGCTGATCGTCGCCAGCGTGCAGCAATCGATCGACCTCGGCCGCGTCCAGGAGGAGGTCGGGCCCCGCGCCTCGCGCAACCGGCTCCAGACCGTGACGCTGCTGGACGCGATCAAGGAGAACCGCTTCGACGCGGTGATCGGCGGCGCCCGTCGCGACGAGGAGCGGGCGCGTGCCAAGGAGCGGATCTTCTCCTTCCGCGACGACTTCGGCGGCTGGGATCCCAAGAACCAGCGTCCGGAGGTATGGGACCTCTACAACGGCCGGATCGCCCGCGGCGAGCAGGTGCGGGTGTTCCCGATCTCCAACTGGACCGAGCTCGACGTCTGGCAGTACATCGCCGAGGAGGAGCTCGAGCTGCCCTCGATCTACTTCGCCCACACGCGGGAGGTGTTCGAGCGCGACGGCATGCTCTACGCGACCTCGAACTACGCGCCGCGAGACGAAGGGGAGACCCCCTTTGAGGCGGTCGTCCGCTACCGGACGGTCGGCGACATGACCTGCACCGGAGCCGTCGAGTCGCACGCCTCGACGCTTGAGGAGGTCGTCAGGGAGATCGCCGCCACGCGGATCACCGAGCGCGGTCAGACCCGTGCCGACGACAGGGTCTCCGCCTCATCGATGGAGGACCGCAAACGGGAGGGCTACTTCTGATGACGACTCTGGACGACCGGGCCGCCATCAACGGCAGTCTGCTGCGGATCGCGACCGCCGGCTCGGTCGACGACGGCAAGAGCACCCTGATCGGGCGCCTCCTCTACGACTCCAAGCAGATCTTCGAGGACACGATCGAGGCGATCACCGAGGCCAGCGAGGGCCGTGGCACGGAGTTCGACCTCTCGCTGATCACCGACGGCCTGCGCGCCGAGCGCGAGCAGGGGATCACGATCGACGTCGCCTACCGGCACTTCGCCACCCCGCGCCGCGCGTTCATCCTGGCCGACACGCCGGGCCATATCCGCTACACGCGCAACATGGTCACCGGGGCCTCGACCGCGGATCTGGCCCTGGTGCTGGTGGACGCTCGCAACGGCTTCGTCCAGCAGTCCCGGCGGCATCTGTTCATCGCCTCGCTGCTGCGGATCCCGCACGTGATCGTCTGCATCAACAAGATGGATCTCGTCGACTACGACGAATCGGTGTACGACTCCATCTGTTCCGAGATCTCCGCATTCGCGTCGCGTCTGGAGATCGGCGACCTGTCCTACATCCCGATCTCGGCGCTGGTCGGCGACAACGTCGTCGAGCCCTCCGAGCACATGCTCTGGTACGGCGGCGCGCCGCTGCTCTACCAGCTGGAGCACGTGCAGGTCACCTCCGACCGCAACCTGATCGACGTGCGCCTGCCGGTGCAGTGGGTGATCCGCCCCGGGCCGGGCGAGGAGCAGCATAAGGACTACCGCGGTTATGCGGGCAAGATGGCCAGCGGCGTGCTGCGGGTCGGCGACGAGGTCCGGATCCTGCCCTCAGGTGAGACTTCGCACATCAAGTCGATCGCCAACCACGATCAGCAGCTCGAGGAGGCGTTCCCGCCGCTGTCGGTCGCCGTCGAGCTCACCGATGACCTCGACATCTCGCGCGGGAACCTCATCTGCCGTCCGCGCAACCATCCCACGGTCTCGCGTGACGTCGACGCGATCGTCTGCTGGATGGCCGAGGAGTCGAGCCGTCCGCACGGGCGATATCTGGTCAAGCACACCGCCAACACGACGCGTGGCGTGATCTCCGAGATCGTGCACCGGATCGACGTCGACACGCTGCACCGCGACGAGGGTGCCGACTCGCTCGCGCTTAACGAGATCGGCCGGGTGCGGCTGCGCACCGGCGCGCCGCTTGTGTTCGACCCCTACGACCGCAACCGCCGTACCGGCGCGTTCATCCTGATCGACGAGGCCACCAACGCGACCGTCGCCGCGGGGATGATCCTCGGCGTCGCCGACGCGCCGCCGGCGAGCGGGGACGGCGCGCATCAGCAGTCCGCGAACGTCGTCTGGCAGCCGAGCCGGATGACGCGCGAGCAGCGGTGGGCGGCGCTCGGCCGCGTGGGGGCGACCCTGTGGGTGACGGGCCTGCCCGCCGCCGGCAAGTCGACGATCGGCGACGCACTCGAGGAACGGCTCATCACCTCGGGGATCGCCGCGATGCGACTGGATGGCGACAACCTCCGTCACGGGCTGAACGGCAACCTCGGCTTCGATCCGGCGGACCGCGCCGAGAACATCCGGCGGGCCGCGCATGCCGCCAAGCTGCTGGCCGAGGCGGGCACGGTCGCGATCGTGACCGTCGTCAGCCCGTACGCCGCGAGTCGGCAGGTCGCGCGTGAGATCCACGAGAACGACGGCGTGACGTTCATCGAGGTGTTCGTCGACACGCCCCTGGACGAGTGCGAGCGCCGTGATCCGAAGGGTCTCTACGCGAAGGCGCGAGCCGGGGAGATCGTGGGGATGACCGGCGTCGACGACGCCTATGAGGCGCCCCAGAGCGCCGAGGTCACGCTGCGCCCCTCCGACGCTCCGATGGCGGTTGATGCCCTGATCAAGGAGCTGCGCCACCGCGGGATCATGCCGTGAGCCGCGTCCCGCAGCGCGAGGGCTAGGGAGGCGAGCACCGGAGATGCCCGACAGACCGGTCAGGCGCGTCGAGCGCGCCGTCGCCAGGCGCGTGGAGCGGCGCCTGGTCGTTCCGCTGGAGCGGGGGGTGGGGCGCCTGGAGCGCGGGGTCATGCACCCGCGGCCGATTGCGCACATGCTCCACATCGGCAAGACCGGCGGGACCGCGATGAAGGACGTGTTCAAGTCGCTGGACCCCGAAGCGGGGCGCTTTCAGATCGTGACCCACCGCCACATGAAGAGGCTCACCGGAATCCCGCGCGGGGAGAAGGTGTTCTTCGTCGTCCGGGACCCCGTCGAGCGCTTCGTGAGCGGCTTCAACAGCCGGCTGCGCCAGGGCAGGCCCCGCTACTTCACCGCCTGGACGCCGGCCGAGGAGACCGCGTTCGGGTGGTTCCAGACCGCCGACAGCCTCGGTCGGGCGCTGTCCTCCGAGGACGTCGAGGAGCGCGCCCACGCATATACCGCGATGATCTCGATCCGCCACGTGCGTGATTCCTACTGGGACTGGTTTCGCTCCTGGGAGTACCTGGAGAGCCGCAAGAAGGACCTCCTGCTCATCCAGTGGTGTCCCGACCTGACGGCGACCTTCCCGATCCTGCGAGAACGGCTTGGGCTTCCCGACCACATCGAGTTGCCCACCGACGAGATCCGCTCGCACCGCAGTCCGGCGACCGTCGACCGGACCCTCAGCGATCTCGCCCGGTCCAACCTCGAGCGCTGGTACGGGCGCGATTTCGCGTTCATCGACCTGTGCGGGAGCCTGGACTGCTTCGTCGCGCCGTCGCGCACGTCGGTGGACGTTCTCACCCCTCCCGCGACCGGCGCCCAGTCCGACCCGGTCGCGGTCGAATAGCGATGGCACTGGCGGACAAGCTCCGCGGCCGCGTGCCGTTCGGGCGCCGGGACGCGCGGCGCTGGGTGCAGCGCACGGTCCGCCCGGCGGTGCGCCGCGCTCGGCGCACGGCGACGCGCGAGGCCGAGCCCGCGCACCTGCTGCACATCGGCAAGACCGGCGGGACCGCGATGAAGGAGGCGCTGACGCCGGTCAAGTCGGCCGGGCGCTACGAGCTGCTGCTGCACAACCATGGCGTGCGCTTCAACGACATCCCGCACGGCGAGCCCGTGTTCTTCGTGATCCGAGATCCGGTCGACCGGTTCGTCAGCGGCTTCAACAGCCGCCTGCGCGAGGGCCGGCCGCGCTACCACCTTCCCTGGACCCCGCTCGAGAAGGTCGTCTTCGAGCGCTATCCGTCGGTGGACAGCCTCGGCTGCGCGTTGTCGGCCGACGATCCCCTGGAGCGCGGCCACGCCGCCGCCGCGATGATGTCGTTGCAGCACGTCAGAGACTCCTACTGGGATTGGTTCCGCAACCGCGAGTACTTCGAGCGGCGCATGGGTGACCTGCTGCTGATCCACTGGGTTCCCGATCTCACCGCGACGTTCCCGCAGTTGCGCGAGGCGCTGGGCCTCCCTGAGACGGTCGTGCTGCCGAGCGACGACATCCGGGCCCATCGCAGTCCCGACAACGTCGATCGATCCCTGAGCGTGCTCGCGCGTGAGAACCTCGAGCGCTGGTACGCCCGGGACTATGTGTTCCTCGAGCTGTGCGCCGGCTCCGGCCGGTTCGCCGGCCCCTCGTACTCCCGGCCGTCGGCGATCCTGTCGGCCGGCACCGCTTCTTGAGCACGGGCTCCTCCGGCGGCGTGGGTCCCGAGCCCGTCCCGGGACGGTGGCCGGACTTCTTCGTCGTCGGTCAGGCCAAGAGCGGGACGACCGCGCTTGCCGAGATGCTCGCCCAGCACGATCAGATCTTCATCCCGAGGATCAAGGAGCCCTCGTTCTTCGCCAACGAGCTGCTCGGTCCCGAGCACCAGGGCCGGGCGATGAGCGAGCGGCGCTACCACAAGCTGTTCGCCGATGCCCGGGAGGACCAGCTCGCGGCGGACGCCTCGACCCAGTACATCTCCTCCGAGGAGGCGGCGGGCAAGATCGCGGCCGTGCGGCCGGACGCGCGGATCATCGTGCTGTTCCGGGACCCGGTGGCGTTCGTGATCTCGATGCACCGCCAGCAGGTGCAGAATCGCTACGAACCGGAGGCCGACCTCGGCCGGGCGCTCGCTCTGGAAGAGGAGCGCGCGCTCGGACGTCGCGTACCGAAGCTCGCACCGCGCCGGACGGGGTTGTTGTACACGCGCCTGGCGCGCTACAGCGAGCAGCTCGCCCGCTACGAGAAGGAGTTCCCCGCGGAGCAGATCCTGCCGTTGATCTATGAGGACTTCCGTGCGGACAACCGGGGCACGCTCGCGACGATCTTCGCGTTTCTCGGGGTCAGCGACGACGTGAGGATCACTCCGAGCCAGGCGAACCCCAGCGTGCACGTGCGTTCGCAGAACGCGCAGCGCGCGATCTACGCGCTCACGGCGCTGCAGCGGTCGAAGGCGACCCGAGGGGTGGTCGACACGGTCGTGGGGGCGATCCCCGAGGCGGCGCGTGCCCGCGCGACCGCGTTCGCGCGAAACCGGCTGCGCGAGTCGGCTCCGCGCGAGGTCGATCCACGGGTGGTCGCGGATCTGCGCGCGCGGCTGCGGCCCGAGGTGGTCGCCCTCGGTGAGCACCTCAACCGGGACCTGGTCGGCCTCTGGGGCTACTGACCGGCGCCGGTTCGCCTGAGCGTGGTGGTGAGGCGCGACAGGCGGTCGTCCCACTGTCCTGCGACCTCCGCCATCCAGCTCACCGCCTCGTTGAGCGGCTCGGGGGTCACCCGGTACCGCACGTCGCGACCGGCTCGCTCGCGCTCGAGCAGGCCCGCCTGCGACAGCGAGGCGAGATGCTTGGCGACCGCCTGGCGGCTGATCGGCAGGCCTGCCGCGAGCTCGGTCGCGGTCGCGGGGGCCGCCGACAGCTGGGAGAGCAGCCGCCGGCGCACCGGGTCGGCGAGCGCCTCGAACACGGGTCCTGCCGGATCGGTTCGGTCCATGGGCGCCTGCTGCGCTCGCTCAGGCGGCGACAAGCGCCGGGCCGAATGACGTGCCGCCGGCGCCGCCCGCGCTGCGCAGCGGGATCCCGACGAGGTCAAGCACCTCGAGTGGCCTGGTCTCGTCGATCCGCAGCCGCGTGCCGTCCTGCGTCGCCGCGACCTCGAACGTGACCCGGGAGGCGGGCTCGTCCTCCTGCTGCCACCAGAACGACAGCCGCCCGGCGCGGCCGTCGGCAGGGGGGATGACCTCCTCGACCCAGCCGGCGCGCTCGCGTCCCTCGACGACGAAGCGCGCCTCGCCGCCGGGGACGAGCTCCAGCTCGGCCTCGTCGGCGAGCCAGTCGCACAGCCACTCCGGGTCGGTGAGCGCCCGCCAGACGGCAGCCGGCGCCGCGTCGAGCTCGCAGATTCGTTCGATTCGATCGGTCACCGAGGACGCTCCTCTCAGGTATGTGCAACTGATGGGTTGCGCGTCTGCTACGGTGCGGCGCAGTTCGCAACCTTTCGGTTGCAGGTTATCGCACCGCACCCCAGGAGGATTCCATGACACTCGTTCCGATGGTCGTCGAGCAGACCGCACGCGGCGAGCGCTCGTTCGACATCTACTCGCGCCTGCTCAACGACCGCGTCGTGTTCCTCGGCGGCGAGGTCAACGAGGAGAGCGCCAACCTGATCGTTGCCCAGCTCGTCCATCTCGAGTCCGACGATCCGGACAAGGACATCCATCTCTACATCAACTCGCCCGGCGGCTCGATCTACGCCGGGATGGCGATCTACGACGCGATGCAGTTCATCGGCTGCGATGTCCAGACGATCTGTTACGGGGTCGCGATGTCGATGGGGTCGCTGCTGCTGGCGGGCGGCGCGGCCGGCAAGCGCTTCGCTCTGCCCGACAGCCGGATCCTCATCCACCAGCCCTCCGGCGGCTTCCAGGGCCAGTCGACCGACATCGAGATCCACGCCCGGGAGATCCTCGCCCTGCGGGCCCGCGTCGATGAGATCTACGCCAAGCACACCGGCCAGGCGACCGAGCGGGTGCACGCCGACATGGATCGCGACCGGTTCTTCACCGCCGAGGAGGCCCTCGCCTACGGGCTCGTGGACCGGGTCATCGATCGGCGGCCGCAGTCAAACGGCCGGCGAGGGTTCTCCGGGTAACCGCCGCCGCGCTACCGGATCGTGCAGGGCGTGGTCCCGCGCAGCTCGGCGAGCCACTGCGGGTCGTCCCGCGCGATCCGTTCGTAGAGCGCCGCCGAGCGCCTGCGAAAGACGGCGACCTGCGCGCGATAGCGCCGTCCCGCCAGCCGGTTGTTGACCGCCCGTGAGAGGCGCCGGCCCGGCAGCTGGACACGGTGGCTGCGTGAGAGCCGCCGGTCCAGGCGCGAGAGCCCCGGACGGAACGCGGCTCCGTGGTGATAGACGAGGTCGCCGTAGATGCCGAAGAACAGCGGATGCAGGTCGTGGCCGTTGGAGCGCCGCAGCGGCTCCCAATCGGACCCGGTCGCCTCCAGCCGGCGCAGAAGGTTGCCTCCCGTGTCGGTGACCGTCTTGTTGTCGGTGTGGCGCTGCCAGGTCGCCGCCGCGCCCCAGTCGCCGCGCAGCCGCACCCACTCGCCGACCGTCACCGCGCAGAACAGCGGATGCGGCTGGTGATCCCCGAGGTTCTCGGTGCGCTGTGCGGCGATCAGCGAGACCGGTGGCAGGCGCTGCTCCAGCATCGGGCCCAGATCCGCGATCGGGAACGCGTCGCCGTCGAGGAACAGCATGACGTCCTCGGGATCGGCGACGTCGCAGATCTCGGCGGCAAGGTGATTGAGCTTGGCGGGGTGGTTGCGCTCGCCCATCTGCTCGATGACGCGGTCAAAGCGCGACCCGTACTGGCCGTCGATTCCCTGCAGCGACCCCCACACCTCGAACGGGCGGGGGAGATGGCGCTCGAGATACCGCCGCTGGACGTCAATCCAAGCGGGCGACCTGAAGTGGACCGTGACGACGTACAGCACCGCGTTGCTCCTCCGCCCCCGTAGAGGCGTTGACGATCAGCGGTCCCGTTGTCGCTGGGGAGGCTAGCGAAGCGCCCTGGGTGGGGTGGCAGCTGAGCCCACCGCTACTCTGTGGCGGCGATGCGGCTGGACCAGGTTCTCCCGGACGCTCGGAAGATCAGCGCGGGCGATCCGGAGATCACCGGGCTCGCCTACGACAACCGGCTCGTGACGCACGGGTCGCTGTTCTTCTGCGTTCCGGGCTTTACACATGACGGACACGAGTTCGCGCCTGACGCGGTAGCCCAAGGGGCGGCCGCGCTGGTGGTGCAGCGCGAGCTCGCGGTCGCGATCCCGCAGGTCGTCGTCGACGACGTCCGCGCCGCGATGGCGCCCGCCGCAGCCGCCTTCTACGGCGATCCAACCGCGTCGCTGGAGGTCGTCGGCGTCACCGGCACCAACGGGAAGACAACGACCGTCTTCCTGCTGCGCGCGCTGCTGGAGGCCGGCGGGCGGCAGACCGGGCTGCTCGGCACCGTCAAGAGCGTCGTCGCCGGGGCCGAGGCCGAGGTCAATAGGACGACTCCCGAGGCGCTGGACCTGCAGCGAACGTTCCGGGAGATGGTCGACGGCGGTGATACGAGCGTGCGTGATGGAGGTCTCCTCCCATGCGCTCGCTCTGCATCGCGCCGACGCCATCCACTTCGCGGCCGCGGTCTTCACCAACCTGACCCAGGACCACCTCGACTTCCATCCGACGATGGAGGACTACTTCGAGGCCAAGCGGCTGCTGTTCACCGCCGGCGGCGGTGGGGTGGCGTCAGAGGCGACCGCTCGGATCGTCAACGTCGACGATCCCGTACGGAGCCCGCCTGGCGCGGGAGCTCGGTGCGGGCGTGACGACCTTCGCGCTGCGCGGTGAGGCCGACTATCGGGCCGAGCGGGTTCGGACCGGGCTGGATGGGTCGAGCTTCACCGTCCACACTCCCGACGGCCCGCTGAGCCTGCGCTCGCCCCTACGGGGCGAGTTCAACGTCTACAACGTGCTCGGCGCGCTCGCCGCGGCGCGCGCGCTCGGGGTGCCAGCTGAGGTGTGCGCGGAGGCGATCGCGACCGCGGGTCAGGTCCCGGGCCGCTTCGAGACCGTCGATGAGGGCCAGCCGTTTGCGGTGATCGTCGACTACGCGCACACCCCGGACTCGCTGGAGAACGTCCTGTCGGCCGCGCGGCCGCTGGCCGCCGCCCGTCTGCGTGTCGTGTTCGGCTGCGGCGGGGATCGCGATCGCGGCAAGCGCCCGCAGATGGGGGAGATCGCCCGGCGGCTCGCCGACGAGGTGATCGTCACCTCTGACAACCCCCGGTCCGAGGATCCCGAGGCGATCATCGCCGAGATCCTCGAGGGCACTGGCCCGGGCGTCGTTCACGATGCCGACCGCGAGGCGGCGATCGCCCGCGCGATCGGTGACGCGGGGCCCGGCGATGTCGTCGTCATCGCCGGCAAGGGGCACGAGCAGGGTCAGGAGTTCGCCGGGGGTCACAAGATCCCGTTCGACGACGTGTCGGTGGCGCGCGAGAGCCTGCGCCGGGTCGCCGAGCGCTCATGACCAGCGGCTCGACCTCCGGGGTCATCCTGATCGCCGGCACCGCCTCGATGGCGATGTGCCTGTTCCTCAGCCCGCGCTTCATCGAGACGATCCGCCGGCGCGAGTTCGGGCAGAACATCCGCGAGGAGGGGCCTCAGGGTCACAAGGCCAAGGCGGGCACGCCGACGATGGGCGGCATCATCATCTTCGCCGCGATCATCGTCCCCTACCTGGCTCTCTCAGGGCGCGACTGGAGCTCGCTCGGGGTGTTCCTCGTCGCGCTGGCCTGCGCGGTGCTCGGGTTCGCCGACGATTACACGAAGATCATCAAGAAGCGATCGCTCGGCCTGCGGGCCCGCTCCAAGCTGATCATCACCGTGCTGATCTCAATCGGCCTGTGGCTGATCGCCACCCGCCTGGCGAACATCAGTTCCTCGGTCCCGCTGCGGTTCGTCGACGCATCGATCGACTTCGGGCCGTTCTTCCCCGTGTTCATCTATCTCGTCGTGGCCGGAACGACGACAGCGGTCAATTTCACCGACGGGCTCGACGGTCTGGCCGCCGGGTGCACCGCGATCACGCTGTTGGCCTACATCGGGATCACCTTCATCTCCGTCGGCGAGCACGGACTGACGCTGCTGGCCTCCTGCCTGGTCGGCTCGTGCATCGGATTCCTGTGGTTCAACAGCTTCCCCGCCTCGATCTTCATGGGCGACACCGGCTCGCTCGGGCTGGGCGGCGCGATCGCCGGATTGGCCGTGATGACCCAGACCGAGTTCCTGCTGATCGTGCTCGGCGGCATCTTCGTGATCGAGGTCCTTGCCGTCGTGATCCAGGTGATCTCGTTCCAGCTGTTCCGCAAGCGAGTGTTCCTGATGGCCCCGATCCATCACCACTTCGAGCTGAAGGCCTGGTCGGAGACGAAGATCATCCTGCGCTTCTGGATCGTCGCCGTCGCCTGCGGTGCGATCGGGTTCGTCGTCTACCAGCAGAGCCTGCGCGGGTGGTGAGCACCGCCCGGCCTGAGCTCCCGCCCGGGCCGTATGCGGTGGTGGGCCTCGCCCGCTCGGGGGTGGCGGCTGCGCTGCTCCTGCTGGCCCGGGGCGAGGAGGTGTACGCGCTCGACTCCGGCTCGCCCGAAGAGGCTGCGGCTCGCCTGCGGGCTGCCGGTGCCGAGGTTCTGCTCGGAGATGCGCCGCTTCCGCGCCGCGCGCGGTCGCTGGTCAAGAGCCCCGGCGTCCCGCGCGAAGTCCCGGTCGTCCGGGCTGCACTTGGCGCCGGGCTCACCGTCCTCGGCGAGCTGGAGCTCGCCTGGCGGCTGCTCCCCAACCGGTTCATCGCGGTCACCGGAACCAACGGCAAGACGACGACCACAGAGTGGATCGGCCACATCCTGCGTGTCGCCGGCCAACCCGTCGCCGTCGCCGGCAATGTCGGGACCGCGCTCTCCTCGCTCGTCGGCGAGGTGGCGCAGGAGGCGACGATCGTGTGCGAGTGCTCCTCCTTCCAGCTCGAGGACACGCTTGCCTTCGCTCCGGAGACCGCGGTGTTGCTCAACCTCACGGCCGACCACCTCGACCGCCATGGCACGTTCGAGCGCTACACCGCGGCCAAGCTGCAGATCTTCGCCCGGCAGGGCAACGACGACGTCGCGGTCGCGCCACTCGGGCTCGGAGTCGAGGACCTCGGCGGGTGCGGGCGCCGGGTGTGCGTGGGGGAGGGGCCGGGAGCCGAGCTGTCGTTTGCGGCGGGACAGCTGTGGTGGGACGAGCGGCCGCTGTTGGCCGCAGCCGAGATCTCGCTGCCCGGCGCCCACAACCGGTCCAACGCGATGGCCGCGGCCGCCGCGTGTCTGGCGGGCGGCGTCGACCGGGATGCGGTCGCCGAGGGACTGCGGACGTTCGCCGGCGTCGCCCACCGGCTCGAAGACCTCGGCTCGATCGATGGGGTGCGCTACGTCAACGACTCCAAGGCGACCAACGTCGACTCGACGCTCGTCGCGCTGGCGGCGTTCAGCGGCGGGGTCCACCTCATCCTCGGCGGCCGTGGGAAGGCGCAGGACTTCACGCCGCTCGCCGCGCCGGTCGCCGAGCGCTGCCGCGCGGTCTATCTGATCGGAGAGGCGGCCGAGGAGATCGAGCGGGCGCTCGCCGCCGGCGGCGTGGAACTGGTGCGCGCCGGGACGCTCGAGTCGGCGGTCGAGCGGGCCGCACGCGCCGCCTCGGCGGGGGAGACGGTGCTGCTCTCGCCTGCCTGTGCGAGCTTTGACCAGTTCAGCGACTTCGAGGCCCGTGGCGACGCCTTCCGGACCCTCGTGACCGGGCTGCGCTGAGTCGACTCGCTCTCGGCAGGAACGCCGGCAGGCACGTCGAAGATCTCGGTGCAGATGGCCGCCGCCACATCTGCGCGCTCCCCGCGCGCCCCAACCCCTGCCTCGCGACGCCTGCGCCGGCCCGCGGCCCGGCGAGTCGCCCCGCCGCTCGAACACCGGATCCTGATGACGGCGACGCTGTGCCTGCTCGCCTTCGGTGCGGTGATGGTCTACTGCGCGACCTCGCCCGGGCAGCGCGCTGACCGGCGGCGGCAACGGGACCGGCACGTTCGTGCACTACGTGATGTACGGGAGCCTGGGCGTGGTGGCGATGTATGTGCTGGAGCGCAAGGGGCTGCAGCTGATCGACGAGCGATTCACGACGGTGCTGCTGCTCGCCTCGTTCGTGCTGCTCGTCGGCGTGAAGCTGGGCGGCGTCGACATCGGCGGGGCGCGGCGATGGATCTCGGTCGGCGGGTTCCAGTTCCAGCCTTCGGAGCTGATGAAGCTCGCGCTGGTGCTGCACGTCTCGCGCTATCTGGCCAACAACCCGCGCCGCATGAGCGCCGGATTTGGGAATGCGCTGAAGCCGATCGGGGTCGTCGTGCTCCCGGCGTGTGTCCTGATAGCGATCGAGCCGGACCTCGGGACGACGCTCGTTGTCGCCTCCAGCGTGCTCGTGCTGTTGCTCGCCGCCGGGCTGCCGGGCCGCCATCTGCTGATCATCATCGGCTGTGCGGCGGTGATGCTGCTGGTGATCGTGATGCAGAGCCGCTATCAGCGCGAGCGGCTCACCTCGTTCCTGCATCCGGCGTCCGCCGCCTCGATCCAGGGGCCTGAGTATCAGGGCTACCAGGGGCAGGTGGTGCTCGGCTCGGGCGGGCTGTTCGGCGTCGGCCTGGGCAAGTCGGTGCAGAACATCCTCTCCCTGCCCGAGGCCCAGACCGACTTCATCCTGGCGGTCGTCGGCGAGCAGCTCGGCGTCGCCGGGATCTTCGGCCTGGTGTTCCTGTACGGGATGATCGCCTACGCCGGCATGCGCACCGCCCGTCGAGCGGCCACCCGGTATGCGAAGCTGCTCGCGACCGGGCTGACCTCGCTGATCCTGTGCCAGGGCGTTCTCAACATCTTCGTCGTGCTCGGGCTGGCGCCGCTCACCGGCGTGCCGCTGCCGTTCATCTCCTATGCGCCGACGAATCTGTGTGTGATGCTCGCCGCGGTCGGTCTGCTGCTCAACATCTCGCGTCCGGCGGCTCGGCGGCTGAAGGTGGTCGACCCGGTCGACGGCGTGACGGTCTCAAGACGCGCGGATGGAGAGCGTGAACGACGCCGGTCCGAGCGCCAGCAACGGCGCGGCGCGCCTCCCCGGCGGTCCGCCGGCTGACGATGCCCACGATCCCCGTGTCGCGGCAGCGGGTGCGCAGGCAGTGAGCGGGCCGCTTGTCGTGATCGGCGCCGGCGGGACCGCCGGCCACGTCGTGCCTGCGATCGCGGTCGCCGACGCGCTGCGTGCGCGCGGCGCCCGGGTGGCGTTTGCGGGTGGCGAGCGCGCCGAGCGTGAGCTCGTGCCCGCGGCCGGCTACGAATTGCACGCGCTGCGCGTCCTCCCGCTGCCGCGCCGCAGCCCGGTCGGCGCCGCGCGGGCCGCCGCCGTCGACGCGGGCGCCCTGCGCGCCGCCGTTCGGCTGCTACGGCGGTTGCGCCCGTCGGCGGTGCTCGGCGCCGGTGGCTACGTCGCCGGACCGGTGGGATTGGCGAGCTCGCTGCGGCGGGTCCCGCTGGTGCTGATGGAGGCCGACAGCCACCTGGGCCTCACCAACCGGGCGCTCGCACCGCTGGCCCGCCGGGTCTGCCTCGGCTTCCCGATCGCGGGACGCGACGGCGAGCGCTACGTGCTCACCGGGCGCCCGGTCCCTTCGCCGGCCACCGACCGCGCCGCCGCGAGGGCGCGATTCTCCATCCAGGACGACGAGCAGTGCGTGCTCGTGTTCGGCGGCTCGCAGGGGGCGCGCTCGATCAACCGGGCCGCGATTGATGCGTTCGCGGGCGCACGCTTCCGGGTGCTGCACGCCGCCGGCACACGTGATCTGCCGGATCTCGTTTCGCCAGGCCCGCACTACGACCTGCGCGGCTACATCGAGGACTTCAGCGAGGCGCTGCTGGCCGCCGACCTCGTGGTCGCGCGATCCGGCGGTTCGGTGTTCGAGATCGCCGCTCACGGGCGGCCGATGGTGCTGATCCCGTACCCACATGCCACCGCCGACCACCAGGCTGCCAACGCCGGCTATTTCGAGCGGGCGGGCGCGGCGGTCGTGATCCCGGACGCGGAGCTCACCGGCCCGCGCCTCGCGCAGGAGGTCGGCCGGCTGCTCGGAGATCCCGGTCGGCTGGCGGCGATGGCCAATGCGTCAGAGGCGATGGCGCGCCCCGACGCCGCGCAGGCGATCGCGGGCGAGGTGCTGTCGGTGGCGCGGGCCGCCTGACTACGCTGCGCCCCGTGGACACCTCGGAGCTCGCCGACACGCCCTGGAGCGGCCGCAGGCTGCACTTCGTCGGCATCGGCGGGGTCGGGATGAGCGGCCTGGCGCTCATCGCTCACCGGCTCGGCGCCACCGTCACCGGCTCAGACCGGGTGCAGACCCCGTACATGACCGCGCTGCGCGAGCTCTCGATCGAGCCCGCGATCGGATACCGCGCTGAGAACGTGCCGGCAGGTGCCGAGCTGGTCTACTCGAGCGCGGTCGGCGCGGAGAACCCGGAGCGCGCGGGCGGGGCGCCGGAGATGCACCGCGCCGATCTGCTGGCCGAGATCACGCGTCTGCGGCGCTGCATCGCGGTCACCGGCACTCACGGGAAGACGACGACCTCGTCGATGGTCGTGCACGCGCTCCGCGGCGCGGGCATGGACCCCTCCTACGTGATCGGCGGCGAGCTGCGCGCGACCGGGTCCAATGCGGGCTGGGGGGCCGGTGAGTGGCTGGTCGTGGAGGCCGATGAGTCCGATCGCTCGCTGCTGAAGCTCTCGGCCGAGATCGCGGTGCTCACCAACGCCGAGCTCGACCACCACGCGACGTACGCATCGCTCGCCGACCTCGAGGCGACGTTCGCCCAGTTCATGGCGGGCGCTGATCACGGTGTCGTCTGGGACCGGCCTGAGCTCCGTGCGCTGTGCCCGCCCGGCACCGAGGTCTTCGACGCCCCCAACCCACAGCTCGGGGCCGACGGGTCGCGCTTTGGCTGGCGCGGAATCGAGGTGCGCGTCGGGGTCCCCGGCGCTCACAACGCCCGCAATGCCGCGGGGGCACTCACCGCGGTGGCGCTGACCGGCGCCGACCCGGCCCGGGCCGCGGAGTCGCTCGTGGACTTCGCCGGGGCCCGCAGGCGGATGGAGCGCCTGGGCCGCACGCGATCGGGCGCCGTCGTGTACGACGACTATGCCCACCACCCCACCGAGGTTGCAGCGGTGATCGCCGCTGCGCGCTCGATGGGCCCGCGGCGGGTGGTCGCGGTCTTCCAGCCTCACCTGTTCTCACGCACGCGCGCGCTCGCGGACGGCTTCGGGCGGGCGCTTGCCGCGGCCGACATCGTCGTCGTCGTCGGGATCTACCCGGCGCGTGAGCGTGCCGAGGACTTTCCGGGCGTGAGCGGCCGGGCGGTCGCTGCCGCCGCGGCAGACGCCGACGGCCGGCGCGCGGTGGCCTGGTTCCCGGAGCTCTCCGATGCCGAGGTCGATCTGCGCGCGCGGCTGCGTGAGGGCGACCTGTGCCTGGTGATCGGGGCGGGCAACATCGACGCGCTCGGACGGGCGCTGGTCGCCTCGTGACCACCTCGTGACCGCCCGATTGCCAACCGTTCCCGCCTCACGTATCGTCACCGCAGATCCCCGGAGCGGGAGATCGTGGGGCCCTGAGTGACTGCACTCGTTCACTGCGCGTATCACAAGTGCCTGACCGTCTTCTTCCGCCGGACGATGACGCCATCGATGTCCTCGTTCGGGGGCTACCGCCATTTCAACAGCGATCTGACGGCGTTCGAGCGCGACCGGCACAACTTCCGCGTTGCCTCTGTCAACAACACGGCGCTTGACCTCGTGGCGCTCGGCGACTACCGGATCAGCCGCTTCGTCCGTGACCCGCGGGATCTGGTCGTGTCGGGCTACTTCTACCACCGCAAGGGCGCGGAGCCGTGGTGCAAGGAGGTCGACCCCGACCCCGAGGAGTGGCTGGCCAAGCGCAACCGGCCGGTCCCGAGCGCGGTGCGCAGCGGTGAGTCGCTGGAGATGGCGCTCAACCGCCTTGACCAGGAGCAGGGACTCCTGGCGGAGATCGAGCTCCGGGCCCGTCACTTCGACTCGATGGGGGAGTGGCCAACCGACGATCCGCGTATCCGTGTCTGGCGCTACGAGGACATCCTCGGCGAGGAACGGCGCGTCATGGGAGAGGTCGCCTCGCATTACGAGTTGGCCTGGCCTCTGCGCGCCCGGATCCAGCGCAACGCCGTCCGCTTCGATGCCAAGCACGCGCTCGCCGAGAAGAGCAAGCATGTGCGCAACCCGAGCTCGGGACAGTGGCGCGCCGTGTTCACGCCCCAGGTCGAACAGGTGTTCCTCGAGCGCTGGGGCGGTCTGCTCGACCGGTACGGCTACGCCGGCCGGCTGGATGACGGCAACGAGCGCCCGCCCGACGCCCTCAGGGCGTCGTCGCGCTGAACGAGTAGCCGAACCGCGCGATCCGCGGCTCGTAGCGCCGCTCGATCCAACGGAAGTACGCCCCGCGCCGCGAGTCGCCGGTCAGCACCCGCCAGTCGTCGAAATTGCGGTCGTTGCGAGTGGCGTCGAGCGCCTCGGAGGGAAACTCGTCGCGGAGCTCGAGCACCGCGGCCAGACGCGCCATCTCGCGCTCAGAATCGGCGATCAGATCCTCGTACCGCAGCACGTGCAGCCGCTGGATCCTGGCGGCGTCCGCCATCGCGATCTCGTTGGCGGCCAGCCAGTGGTCGATGATGCGGTGCGCGGTGAACAGTCCGTTCAGCGAAGTGCGCCACTTCAGTGAGGACAGCACCACGGAGACCGGATGGCGGATGACGAGGATCTGTCCGGAGTTCGGGAACAGCGCCTGCAGAAAGCGCATCTTGAGCAGGTTTGGCGGCGACTTCTCGAGCAGTATCGGGCGGTCGAGATCCCAATGCCGGCCCCACTCCTCCCACAGGATGGTCCGCGACCGGTGGTTGACGAGGGGCGAGTCCTCGGTGAGGTGCATCTCCGGGCGGAAGGCGAAGCGGCCCATGCCGCCGAAGTCCCAGCTGTGCGGATAGACAGACTGCAGGTGCTCGCCCTCGTCCTCCTGCACCCCGGTGTGATGAAAGCCGCTCACCGCGGGATTGGTCGCGACCGACCGGGCGGTGAAGCTGGTGCCGCTGCGGTGCACGCCGCCGATGAAGATGAAGCGGTGCGCCTGCCACGGGGTGCCCTCGCCCACGCGGGCCGATGCTACCATCGCGCCGCCGTCGGTCATGCGCGTCATCCACCCCTCCATGACCTGGCGCGACGTGGCTCGGTCTACTGCCGCAGCCTCGCTCACCGACCGGCCACTGCAGTTCCTGCGCTACGAGACCATCAGCCTCGCGGGGCCTCGAGCGGTCACCTATGACATCCGAGGCCGTGGGGTCTCCGCCGTCATCCGCCACGGCTCCCGCGACATCGACCGTCTGATCACCGCTTTCGGCCGTCGCGCGTTCATGATTCCCTCACCGGCGCGGGGACAGCTCGACGCGCTCGAGCGGCCGGCGGTGCTCGATCTCGGCGCCGGGTCCGGACTGAGGGCGCTCGCAATGCTCGGCCAGCTTCCGGACGCGCGGGTCACCTCCGTCGAGCCGGACCCGATCAACGGGATCGTCCTCCGGCGCACGATGCGCGCCAACCCGAGGTTCGCCGGTTGGCGCGAGATCCTTGCGGCCGCGGGCGATGGCGCCTATCTGCGAGGTCCGGGGTATGGGCGCTTCGGCCCCAGGATGACCGAGGAGCGACGGCGGGCGCGCGCCGAGCCGCTGGACGTCTCGGCGATGCTGCTCGAGGCGGATCTGCTGGCGTTGAACATGCAGGGCGGGGAGTGGGGGGTGCTCGGCGGCGGGCAGCTCGGCCGCAGCGCTGCCCGGGTCGTGTTCCTGGAGCCCCACCGCCGCGGCTGCCCCGAGCAGGATCCGGTTGCCTGCGGCGAGCGCCTGCTCTCCGAAGCGGGCTTCCGGGTGACGCGCCGAACCGCGGCCGGCGGCGGAACGCTCGTGCTCTGCGGCTGGCGTCCGGAGCCGGCCAGAGCCCACGGGTAGGATCCCGGGCGTGCCGGCCGAGCAGCTCGAGTACGAGTGCGTGATCTGCACTCGCAACCGGCCTCAGGCGCTTCGGATGTCGGTACCGCTGCTGCTCGCCCAGACCCGGCCGCCGCGGCGCGTGATCGTTGCGGACTCCTCTGACGACCACGAGGAGATTCGCAGGGTGGTCGCCGAGCTCAGCACGGACGCTCCGTGCGAGGTGGTGGTGCTGAGCTCGCCTCGGGGATCGAGCGTGCAGCGCAACGAGGGCCTCAAGCTGGTCGAGTCCGATGTCGTGTTCTTCCCCGACGACGACTCGCTCTGCGACCCGGACTTCGCCGAACACGTGATGCGGATCTACGAGCGGGACGCGGATCGCGTGATCGGGGGCGTCACCGGCACGCATCGCGCGCGCATGCGCGGCAGCGAGGACGACGCCGCCGGAGCGGCGCGGATGGGGCTCGGACCGAGGCTGCGCCAGCTGATCAGCCCGGCCCGCGGACGGCTCGAGCGCAAGCTCGTGCTCGACCCGCTCGTCTCGATCGCGTGGCAGACCCGCAAGCGCTGGACGGTTCCCGACTGGCTGCGGGAAGTCGGCGGGCAGCCGAACTGCTGGGTCCGCGGCTGCCGAATGACGTTCCGCACCGACGTCATCCGCGGCGCGGAGGGGTTCGACGAGCACCTGCGCAACTACGCGACGTTCGAGGACATCCACCTCGGGTTCTCGATCGGACGCACGAAGATCATCGCCCAGGCGATGGACGCGATGGTCTTCCACATGCAGTTCCCGGGGGGCCGCGGGTCTGGGCGGCTGCGCGGCGCCACGAACATCGCCAACCGCGCCTATGTCGTCACCTGCCACTCCGAGCGCGGCTCGGTGAACCGTCGCCGAGTGGTCACCTACGGCGCCTACCGCTGCCTGCTCTACGGGGTCGGCGGCCTGTGGTCCGCATACCACCGGGAGTCGTTCCGAGGCGCCTTCGCGGTACTGCGGCGGCTGCGGCCGCTGCTGCTCGCCGCGCCTGAGCATGCGGGCGAGGCCTATCAGCGCCTGCTGGCGCGCGCCGGGATCGGGTAGCCCGCCTCAGCGCGCGAGCGCGGTCGGGTCGCCCAGCTTCACCCGCTTGCAGGGAAAACGTTCGAACGGCGATCCGCAGCGCATCGCGACCTTCCCCGTCGCGAACCCGCGGACATGGAAATCACGCTCTCCGTGCCCCCCGCGCGCCCGCTTGCCGATCACCGTGATCCAGTCGCCGAACCCGAACCCGGGGGGTTCGGTGCGCAACCGTGGGAGCTCGATCGAGGTGATCCCGGGCAACGTGACCGACGAGCGGCTCATCAGCACCACGTGTGCGCGGTGGTTGACGCCGAACGCCGTGTGATACAGCACACGGCCGCTCACGACGTGGCAGGGGTCGGACAGATGCGGCGGGCACGTGATGCGGGGCGCATGGCTGGGGGCCGGCCAGAAATTGCCCCATGCGACAAGTGCCACAAACGCAAGCGCGAGCAGCAGCACAACCTTGACGAGCGGCTTGATCAGCCGGATGAGGAGGAACACACCGCAACCGTATCGGGCGCCCGCGCCACTCCCGCTGAGATGGCGATGGCGAGAGATCGCACGTCGACGGGAGCTTCATGGGGATTTGGCGAGCGAATGGGCGCTGAACGTGACTCAAAGCTGCGATGTTCGCGGTCCCGGCACTTCTCGCGTCATCATGGGTGTGCGGCCATCTCGTCTCGCTCTCATCGGAGACGGAGGCACGCAGTCCATCCTCGAGGTCAGAGGATGGACACTGCCCGACGCACTTGTGTGAACCGTCACTTGGACGTCGGGTCGGCTGGTAGCATCTAAAGTCAAGCAAGTCGATCAAGAAAGGTGTATTTTGCGCATACGGCCGTATGGCGGGACGTGAGGCCGGCTCTCTCGCCGTGGGGCCAGTGCACCGTGAGAAGCTGCACACAACCATGAGGTCTGACCGGATGCTCGTGACTGCATTCTGCGCTTGGTAGGGTGGTCGCAGACGCGGACGAAGATGTATTCGCGACAGGCCGGGACACGTTCCCAATAACCGTGTGCCACACGAGTTATGTTCGACTGAGTGTTCCCTGCGGACCTCCTGGAGTGTCCGTTGTAGTTCTAAGAACTCTCTGGAGTTCGAAACATCTGGCGAGGTTTGCTGTTGCAGTATGTAGGTGACGCGCCCAGGCGCGTCTGCAGGTGGCGGCGCCGGCGCGGTGCCAGGTATGTGATGACGCCGGCGTACGTCTCTCGCTGGACCAAGCCAGTGCGAACCAAAGGTGTCGATAACGCGAAACCAATGATCCGGGTGCATCCATGAACGTTTATGCCACCAATCGGCCGCGCCTCGTCGCAGCTGAAGAACCAGCCGCCACGACCCGACAGACCATGCTGTCGATCGTGATGCCGGCCTACAACGAACGCCGGACCATCGCCCGCGCGATCGCCGAGGTGATGAGTGCGGAGCTGCCGTGCCCATTCGAGCTGATCGTCGTCAACGACGGCAGCACGGACGGGACGACCGAGATCTTGCAGGCACTCAATCACCCTCGTGCACGGGTGATCAACCACCCCCGCAACCTCGGTAAGGGTGCAGCGCTGCAGACCGGAGCGGAGGTCGCCCGTGGAAGCCACTTCGTGCCCTTCGATGCCGACCTCGAATACGAGCCCGGCGACCTCGCGCGTCTGCTGGAACCGATCATGCAGGGCCGGTGCGAGGTGGTGTACGGCGTGCGGCTGTTCGGGACGAACACTCGTTATCAGTCCTATAAGCACGCGCTAGGTAACCGCGCGCTGACCCTGGCGGCGAGCCTGATGTACAACGCGTCGCTGAGTGACATCCACACCTGCCTCAAGCTCCTGCCACTCGATCTCTTCCGCGAGATGAACCTCAAGGAGGACGGCTTCGGGCTCGACACGGAGATCACGGCGAAGCTGCTGCACCGCGGAGTGAGGCCGTTCGAGATTCCGGTGAGTTACCACAGCCGCTCGGTCGCCCACGGCAAGAAGATCACCTGGCGAGACGGGGTGGAGTGCCTCCAGGTGCTCGCTCGTGTCAGGTCGGCCCCCAGGCAGGCCCGGTCGCCGCAGCGCGTCGAGGATCCGCTCGAGGCGCTTGCGGTGTCGACGCTGATCCTCTCCGAGCTCGAGACCGACGAGGACGCCGAGCGCCGGCGGGTGGCTGAGGGCTAGGGCTTCCCGCTTTCAGACATCCGGCCACTGCGGCGACCGTGGCTGGTGGACTGAGGAGCAGCGCTCGATCTGAACGTTGCGGCGCACACTGTGAGTGCGCGGCAATCTACGATCATGCGCTCCCGACTGGCGATCACCCTCTCCGCCCTCGCGGGTCTCCTGCTCCCCGGAGTCTCGTGGGCGCCGCCTGCCGCCGCCGCGCCGGTCGCCAGGCCGGTCGCGGCTGCCGTCCGGGCGCGCATCCGCGCGTCGGCGGCGAGCGACAGCAAACGCGACTGCGTCTACTCGGCGAACTCTGAGAGCGTGCTGGCGCGGTTCGAGACGCTCGTGCATCGCCGCATCAACTGCGTCGAGGTGTACGACAACGAGTCGCAGACCTGGGCCGAATGGGCCCACCCGTGGTTTCTCAACGATCAGCCCGGCTACGCGTGGTCGCGCTGGGCGACTGCGCCCGGGTCCGACCGTCAGCTGATCTTCGATCAGAGCCTCATTCCGACGAGCCTCGCGCACACGGCGTGGCGCGCGGAATGCGCCCGCGGGGCGTTCGTCTCCGACGCCCGGGCACTGGCCCGCAACCTCGTCGCCGCGGGCCTGTCACACAGCATCATCCGCCTGGCCGGCGAGATGAACGGGACGTGGAACATCGACAACGTCGGCAAGAACCCGGGCCAGATGCGAGAGTGGGCAGAGTGCTGGCGCCGGACGGTGCTCGCGATGCGTCACGTGCCGGGCGCGACGTTCACCATCGACTTCTCGATCAACGCGGCCGTCCGGCCACTGGCGCTCCGCGCGTTCTATCCGGGGGACCGGACCGTCGACATCATCGGGATCGACGCCTACGACCAGGGGATCACGCCGGGTGAGAACCGGTGGCAATCGATCTATGACCGGCCCGACGGGATCCGCGACGTGCTGGCGTTCGCCAGGGCCCATCACAAACCGTTGAGCATCCCGGAGTGGGGGCTGGCGGGCGCCCGGGACGGCGACGGCGGGGGAGACGACCCGGCCTACGTGCGCGGGATCGCGCACATCGTCCGCGGTGATGACGTCGCATACCAGTCCTACTTCTTCAACCACGGGTTCGCCACCGAGCTCGCTCGCGACCGGCGGAGCCTGCGGCTGTACCGAACGCTGTTCGGCACCGGCTGAGGCCCAGCTCGCGCCGGGGAGGCGCTCAGGCGATGTCACTGCGGCGGCGCAGCCGCTCGGGCGGCTTGCCCCATCGCCGCCGCAGGAAGTCGAGCACACCGAGTGCGGTCCCGATGACCCGATCGGTGGTGATCCGCCACAACGCCCGGTCGCGCCAGTGAGCACGGATCGGGTGCGGAAGGCTGTTGAAGCAGCGGCGTCCCGCCTCGATCAGCTGGCTCGCGACCCCGATGCCACGAGCGTCAGACCATCCGAACGCCAATCCGTTGCGGGTGAGCAGGTACGCGTGGACCGCGTGACGCCGGGAGGAGCCTGGCCGCGTGACGGCGACGGCGTCCTCGGCGACGACGACCCGCCAGCCTGCGCGCCGGGCTCGAAGGCAGAAGTCGGTCTCCTCCCAGTACATGAAGAACCGCTCGTCGAAGCCGCCGATGGCGCGCACCATCTCGGTGCTGACGAGCATGATCGTGCCGTCGATCGCATCGCGCTCGGACACCTCCGTTTCGCCTCGCGCGGTGCTGACGTGCCGTGCCGTCCCGGAGGCGACCCTGACGCCGGTACTCCAAGTCGTCCCGTCCTCGAGCGTGAGCCGAGGTCCGACGATGCCGACGTGCGGATCCTGGCCCGCGCCCCTGAGCATCGCAGCCACCGCGCCGTCGCCCAGCCGCGCGTCGTGCGTGAGCAGCAGCCGCCACCGAGCGCCGCCCGGTGACCGCAGCGCTGCGTTCAGACCACCGGCGTAGCCGCGATTGTCCTCGAGCGCCAGCAGGTGGACCCCGTCCGGCACGGTCGGCGTCCAGTGGTCCTCGGGGCCGAACGGGTTATGGACGATCGTGATCTGCTCAGGTCGCAGCCGGTGGCGCGTGAGCAGGTCGTCGACGAGCGGCGCGAACTCCTCGTCATGCCCGTAGCTGAGAATGACGACGCCGAGCTCGGTGCGGTCCGCGCTCACGAGCCTGCGCCACGGTCGGGGCCGAGGCGGCGCAGCTCGCCGAGTTCGCCGAGCATCGTGGCGCTCTCCATCGCGAGCTGCACGTACGGGAACGCAAGCGTGCCGGGGTCACGATCCCTGACGGCTCGGCGCGTCCACCCGAAATAGAGCGCGAGCGGGGAGGCGAGCGCGCACAGCAGCGCCGCTCGGCGACGGCTGAGCACCGCGGCGAGCAGTGCAGCCCCGCAGATGAGCGGGAACGGAAACGCGATCAGGCCGATGTCGTCGTGGGTCCGCGCCATCCGAGCCGTTCCGCCGCCGTAGCGATGGGCTCGGCGAAGCACGCTCAACAGCCCTGCATCGAACCGGTGCGCGACGACCGCCGAGCGGCGATAGACGATGCGGGCTCCGCCCGGACGGTTGTGCAGCCGGCGGCAGAGCTCGGTTTCCTCCGACACGCGATGACTGGTGGCGAACCCGCCGACCGACTCCAGCGCGGAGCGGCGGAAGGCCATGTTGCCGCCGGCGACGCTGAACAGCCCACTGCCGCGCGGGTCGGTGTCGGCATAGGCGATCGAGCGCAGGTACAGCCACAGCCGGAACCAGCGGTTCGTCGACCGCATCAAGTCCTCCGAGAGCGGGCTCCACGGGTTGCGGATGGCGAAGAACCGAGCGATCACGCCCGGCTCGGTGAGAGGCTCGATGTGGCCACCGACGCCGTCAGTCGCCTGCTCCGCGAACGGCGCGAGGATCTCCTGGAGCCAGTCGGGCTCTGGCAGGCAATCGTCGTCGGTGAAGGCGACGATGTCGGTGCTCGCCGCCGCGACGCCGGCGGCGCGTGCCGCACCCGGACCCTGATTGGAGGCCAGCCGCACGACGCGCGCGCCCGCGGCCCGCGCGATCTCCGCGGTCGAATCGGTTGAGCCGTCGTCGACCACGATCAGGTCATAGCGTTCGGAGGCGATCGTCTGCCGGCCCAGACGATCGAGCGTCTCGCCGATGTGGTCGGCGCCGTTGTGGGAGATGACGATCACGCTCGCCACGGACGGGGTCGCCGGCTGCTCGGCGCGGGGCGGCGCGGAGTCCGGGGTGGGTGGCCTGACCGACGCCACCGCGATGCTCGTCGGCAGGTCCGTCGCCGCCTGCGCGGTGGCGAGCGCCGCCGTCTCGATCGGCGGAGGATCCGCCGTCGCCGCGCCCGCGGATCCCACCCGCCTGCGGCGGAGGATCGCAGCGGGGGAGACCACGCCGCGGCGCACGAGCGCGAACACCCAGGCGACGAAGAACAGCGCGCCCGTCCCGAGCAGGAGCAGGGCCGCGGTGACCCGATCGTCGATCGGGACGGTGCCGGCGAGCGCCGTCGCCACCGCGCCGAGAGCCACCGCAAGGGCGAGCAGCCAGGTGCAGAGGCGATCACCGGTGATGTTGCGCCAGCGCAGGATCGACGTCCCCAGCCACCGGTCCACGGTGTACAGCAGCCAGAAGCTCGAGATGATCTGACCGAGGGCGGTCGCCGCGATCACGCCCCAGCCGCCCACGAGCAGTCCGAGCGCGATCGTCAGTGCGATGTTCAGCAGGAAGCCGAGGATCGAATAGTTGCGGTCAAGGTCCGCCCTTCCGGCGCCCATCGCGACCGAGGTGCCTGCCCCGGTCGCGAGGTTGACGGCGTAGCCGCAGCCCAGGATCAGGGCGATCACCCCGCTCGTGCGGTAGTCGGCGCCGACCCAGACGAGGACGAACACATAGGAGAGCGCGAACAGCGCGGTGAGCGGGACGAGGCCCAGGAGCAGCGTCGAGCGGTACGAGCTCGCGTACATCTCGGCGACGGCCTTGCGGCCCCCGCGGGCGAAGGTCCGCGCCGCCTCCGCACTCAGTGGCCCGAACGCGGTCACCGCGAGCGCGCGGATGGCGAGCGTGATACGCGAGCCGATCTCGTAGAGCCCGACGAACTTCAAGGAGGCGAATGCGAGCAGGACGGGCTTGTCCGCCTGGGCGTTGATGACGGAGACCATCTGGACGCTCTGCATCGACAGCCCGTAGGACCACAGGCCCCAGAGCTCGCCGCGACGCGCCGCCCGTGGCGTGAGCCGCAGATGCCAGCGCCGGCGGTAGATCACATAGGCCACGAGCAGTCCGGCGAGCCCCGAGGCAGCGGTGGCGACCGCGACCGCCTCGATGCTCCGGGTGAACGAGAGCGCGACGACGACGATCACGCTGTAGGCGACCTGGTTGGTGACCGACGAGGCGTTCGTGAGGTCCCACCGACCCATGCCCGACGGAAAGGCCTGGAACACCGAAGCCAGCGAGGTGCACCCGACCGAGACCGCGACGGCGAGCACAGCGGGCTTCCAGTCGGCGAGAGATCCGAACGCGTGGGTCGGCAGCACCGCCAGCACGACGGCGACCGCGGCGACGAGCACCACCGCGAACGCGGTCGAGCTCCAGAGCGCGGAGGCGGCCTTGCGGCGAATCGCGTCGACGTCGGCTCGCTCGTCGTCGTGGCTGATGGCTCGCATGACGGTGGTACCGACGCCGAAGTCGAACACCGCCGCGTATTGGCTGAACGCCGAGATGAGCGCGACGAAGCCGAATGCGTGCAGACCCAACCGGATCACCACGTAGGGGGTGACGACAAGCCCGAGCCCGAGACCGAGGGCTGTGCCCGCGAGGTTGAGGGCGGAGTTCTGCTTGAGGCTCAGGCGGCGACGGCTGCGTGACGGGCTGCCGGCGCCGAGATGCAGCGCCGGCGTCGAGTCGTTGACCACCGATATGGAGGGCATGATCGGTTCCTCGCCGGAGGGCCGGTGGTCAGGAGACCTTGGGCGTGAGCGTGCGCCAGGCGCCTCTCAGCACTCCCGCCCCGAACGCGACATTGTGGGCGAAGGTGAGCAGGGGACGCCGCCGCAGGTTCTTCACGATCGGGACTGCCGCTGCCGCCAGAATCCGGCGGTCGCCTCGCGAGAGCAGCACCGCGAGCAGGAATGCCGGGTACAGCACGGCGATCGGATCGTCCTTCAGCACTCTCGAGCGATGCGCGCGGTGCTTTGCGTACAGCTTGAAGCGGGCCTGGCCATACACCCAGCTGCGGCGCAGGTCGTCGCCCGTCGCGCCCCAATCGTGGCTGACGACAGCGGCGGGCTGATGCCGGATTCGGTAACCGGACGCCACCGACCGCCAGGTGAAGTCGACGTCGGAGCCGTAGCCGAATGACTCATCGAAGCCACCGACCGCTTCGAACACGCTCTTCACGATCGCGAGGTTGATCGTCGGTGCTTCGCGCAGGTATTCGCTCGCGCCGCGAAATCCCAGATCATGGTCGCGAATGCTCGCGCGTCCCGATGCGGTATGGGCGCCGGCGACGATCTGCTCGCCCTCGTCGCGAATCGGCGAGGTCAGGCGCGACAGCCACTCCGGTCCGGGCACGCAGCCGGAGTCGATGAACACGATGACGTCGCCGGCGGACTGGGCGACTCCGACGTTGCGTTGCTCGGGAATCGTCGCTTTGGTCCCGCGTGGCTCGAAGGCGATCCAGCGCACCTGACTGTCCTCGATGCGGTGGGGGGTGCCGGGTGTGGCATCGACGACGAGCACCTCGCTGTCGCCCGGATATCGCCGGGACTCCTCGAGGAGGTTCTCGACTGTCACCGCGACCTCAGGGTCGTCCTTGGTGATGGTGACGATCGATACTGACGGAAACTGTTCGGAAATTGACATTCTCAGTTCACTGATTCCTGTGGACCGTGAGTGGACGTTATCGGGGCGCTGCTCTCGGTCATGGTGAGGATCGCTGCCCTGGTCACCCGCGCCATGTCGTCCCATGTGCCCAGGCCGGCGGACCACTGAAGGCTCAGCGCCGACAGCTCGGCCAGTCGGTGCTCATCGATGGCGTCGATCGTGCGCAGCGCGTCGGCAAGTGCGCCGGGGGCCTGGCCGAGCCGCAGACCTGGCACGTCGTCGAACGCGGGCAGGTCCGGAACGGCGAGCGGGATCCCCATCTGGGCGCCGAGAATGGCCGCGCCGCTCGTCGTCGCGCGGCGGTATGGGAGCCACTGAACGTCGTGCGCCGCGAACAGCGCCGGCAGCTGGTCCTCGGGCACGTGTCCGAGCTGCAGATGCACCCGGTCGGGATGGCGCCGCGAGAAGTCCTCGAGCCGGGCCCGCAGGCGTGGGTCCGGGCAGTCGCCGGCGAGCGTGAGCTCGACGGTCGTCGTCGCGGCAACGCCGGCGAACGCCTCGATCGTCTCCTCCACGCCCTTGTACGCCGCGATGCGTCCGAACATGAGCAGCCGACGCGGAAACGCGTTGCGCCGCCCGATGACGGCTCCCGCGTCGAACCCGGGGTGCGCCACCACGACGGCGTGCCGGGGCCGGCCAACGGCGTCGCGGAGCTCGGTCAGCGCTCGCTCGGAGTGCGCGATCACGAGGGAGGCGGCCCGCAGCAGCCTGCGCCTGGCCATCCGGTCGTCGGGGAACACCTGCTGGTGGGGCAGGACGTTGTGCAGCGTCCAGACGATCCGGACCCCCGCCAAGCGAGCGCACGCGAGCACCAGGAGGTACCAGGCGTAGCTCGCGCGGCGGACCAGGCCGTTGCGTTCGGAGCCGGTGAACGCAAAGCCGAACACCCAGTGCAGGTGCAGGATGCGGGCCCCGCGCAGTCGCCACCAGATCAGCTCCGCCGGCATCAGCAGCAGGTTGACCGTGTGGGACGGACCGAGGTCGCCGATGTATCGAGAGCGGACGCCGGCGCGCTGCAGGGCGTCGTAGAGCCGTGACTGATACGGGTTGGCGTCCCGCGGGAACACCAGGATCTCCGCCGGCTGTCTCGCAGCGCTCATCTACCGTCTCGCGTAGCCGGCCGAGTAGCCGTCGGTGTACACCCGGTTGTAGAAATGCGGCACGTACGCGGGCCAGCGGTACGTCGTGGTCGTCGAGTCGAGCTGTGCGCTGACGACCCCGGCCCGGACGTTGCGCTCATCGGCGTAGATCCATCCGTACTTGTCCAGTGCCTTGGGCATGATGTTGATGAACATTCCGCCGACGCGTCCGGTGGCGGCGGTGATGCGCAGCTGGCCGTATCGATCGGTGTACAGCAGCGCCTTGCCGGCGGCGTGATCGACCCAGCGAGCGCCCGCAATCTCCGGCACCGTGACGATGAACTGGTCGCTCTCCGGCCCGCTGTTGCTCAGGTTGGCGGTCAGGCTGCCGCCGAACACACGCGCGCTGAGTCCGGAGGTGACGAAGAAGGTGACGATCAAGGCAAGCGGTGCCAACCAGGCGAGCACCCGCAGCGGCCGGACGCGGGTCCGGCACCAGTCGAGCAACCACGCGATGCAGATCGAGAGCGGCGCGAACGCCTGCAGGAACGCGCGCTCCTGGTTGTACTGGTTGGCGATGGTGCCGCTCACACGGATCACGACAAGGCCTCCGAGCGTCCCGATCCCGATCAGCGCCAGCGTCCTGAGCCGGGGATTCTCCGTGCGGCGGAAGGCGAGCCAGACACAGCTGAGGACCCCCAGCAGGTTGATCAGCTGCGTGACGATCGTGTTCAGCAGCGTGATCCCGTGGGCGATGTGCGGCGCGCGGACGGCCGGGGTCTGGGGCGCGACGCCATGTAGCCGCCAGCGTGGATCGGCTGCCGCCTTGAGCGGGTGGATGAAGTCGTCGTGGTGGCGGTACTGGGAGACGACGAGCTGCTGGAAGCGGTTGGGGCTCACCGCGCTCGGAACGTTGCCGGAGATGTAGGACCCGATCCCACTGTGCGTCTTGCTGCCCGGCAGCAGCGAGAAGCCCTGACTGCGCAGCGCGGTGAAGACCGCGGACACGTTGGCGGTCGAGTGCGTCACGAGCACGTACCACACGAACGCCCCGACCCCGAGCACGACGACACCGAGCGCGAGGTCGCCGAGTGGGAGGCCGGATCGGTGCAGGAGGACGCGCAGCGCCAGCCCGACGGCGAGGGCGACGACGAGCATCAGGATCATGAAGTAGGTCGTTCCGTAGTGGGAGACCACCATTCCGAGGGCGAACACCACGATCGCGGCACGTCGCTGACCGGGACTGATGCCAGGGTCGGTGAGTGCCGCGAGCAGCGCGACGAGGAAGAGGAGCGCGATGATCTGGCGCGCGATCGCCGGCATCTCCGCGAACAGGTAGCTCTGGACCGAGAGCAGCATCGCCGCCACGAACGCCGAGCGACGTGACACCAGGCGCGACCCGATCGCGAATATGCCGACGGGAAAGAAGCCGAGCAGCGCCGGGTAGACGAACTTGAACACGAACAGCGGCGCCGCTCCGCTCAGGACCGACAGCATCGTCGGGAGCGTGGTCAGGCTCATCATCGAGTAGTACGCGGGGTTGTGCGGGTGGATCGCCCAGCGGTGAGCCCCGAGCACGCTCACGTAGTCGTGGTACTCGGCGAGGATGTCCGAGCCATAGACGAATCGCCCGCGCAGCGAGAAGGAGAACATCAGCGCGACGGAGACGAAGTAGAGGATCGCCCGGCACCTCCCCGCATCGAGCCGGTCGGCGGTGAAGGCCCCCATCAGCAGCGTCGCGCCGGCAAGCGCGACGGCCGCGGTGGCGGCCTCGCCACCGTGGCTGTTGGTCAGCCACAGGGCACCGAGCGCCGCGAGCCCCGGCAGCGCCGGCAGTACGCAGGTGAGGGCGCGCAGCCGATCGAGCCGCGGCACGTAGAGCAGGAAGTCCGGGCGCGAGCGCAGGCGGGCGACGACGATCAGCGCCAGGCTGATGGCGGCGAGACCGCAGGCGAGCGGCAGTCGCTCCAGCGGACGGGTGATCCCCCAGCCAGGGCCGACCGAGTTGATCAGCAGCGCGGCCGTGATCAGGACCGCGAGTGACGCGGCGGCTCCATACGCCGGGTTGGCCCGGACGAGCTCGGGCCGCAGGCCGACGGCCCGCAGCAGCAGCACTCCGGGCAGCCAGAGGAGCAGCAGCAGGTCGATGCCGTTGATGAGCCACAGCGAGTGCACCCAGGCCAGCCCGACGGTGGCGCCGAGCGCGAGGAGCGCGGCCAGATCGCCGACAAACCACGGCCGTCGGCCGCTCATCTGACGCGGCGCGCCTGCCGGCAGCTGTGCGGTCCGCGCCGCGCTCGGCCCGGAGATGGAGGTTGACGCGCTCACGTCGGCTCGCCGTCGCCGTCGCCGTCGCCGTCGCTCTGCGCGGCGCGCAGGCCGCTGCCCACCATGCTCGCCACGCCGGCGGACAGCCGGCCTCCGAGGTACGCCGACATCATCAGCGTTCCGGCTCCGATCGCTGCGAGGACGCGGGACGGCGGCTCGCCCTCGAGACGGAACTTGCGCTGCAGATGTGCGGCGCTCACCGCAGCGCTGACCGCCACCGGCAGCGCCGCGGCTCGGAGTCGCCGCGCGCGCAGAGCGGCGAGGATCGAGGCCAGCCATACGAGGAACGCCAGGTCGGGGGCCCGGACCACCCGGTAGCGGAGCAACTGGCGATTGGCGCCGTGACCGCTCTCGAACATCCACGACAGCGACTTCCAGAAACCCTTGCCCTCCTCGTGGCGCACCATCAGATCGTCGATCGTCTTGGCGGCCAGGCCGGCGTGCTCCAGCGCGTGTGACAGTGCGATGTCCTCGCCGTTGCGCAGCGACCAGTCGAAGCTGACCTGTTCGAACACCTCGGAACGGAACAGCGCGTTGTTGCCGGTGATCGACTTGGTGCTGTGCGCGGGCCTGGGCTCAAACCCAAAGGTCCGGTAGATGAACATCGCGTCCCCGTCGGGGATCGGGATTCCGGAGACCGCGTCACACGAATCGAGCGCGGCAACGCATCGCGAGTACCAGTCGGGCGGCAGCTCGATATCGGCGTCGACCATCGCCACGAACCGGCCGGCGGCAGCACGAACCCCGGACGCGCGCGCTGCGCCCCGCCCGAGATTGGTCTCATGGCGGACCACCCGTGTGGCGGGGTCGGTCTCCCGGTAGCGCTCGGCGATTGCCACGGTCGCGTCTGACGAGCAGTCGTCGACGACCAGGATCTCGTAGCTGTCGGTCATGCGCTGCGCGCTGATCGAGCGCAGCGCGCGCTCCAGTCGTTCCTGCTCGTTGAACGCGATGATCACGAAGCTGGTCTCGATCATGCGGGGCCTCCGGTCGCCGAGGCGACGCCGAGCGCGTGCAGCACCGATTCGGCAGTCGTGTCCCAGTCGTACTGGTCGACCCAGGAGTCGACGGGCCGCGGGGGGCTCGCAGGAGCGGCGAGAAGGCGGTCGATCGCGTCCGCGAGCGCCGCGGCGGACGGCTCGCACACCGTGCCGGCGCTCGAGCGCTCGACGAGCGAGCGGGCGAGGTTGTCGGGTGCCGAAGTCGTGATGACCGGGGTGCCGCACGCGATCGCCTCCAGCGCCGCGATCCCGAACCCCTCGCGCTCGGAGGGGAAGGCGAAGCATCTTGCCGCCTTGATCCGGGCGATCACCTCGGAGTGCTCGCCGAGGTCGCTGCGCAGCTCGACGCGGGACTCGAGTCCCAGCTCCCGGATCTGCGCCGAGAGGCGCTCGCGCTCGGGCCCGTCGCCGATGATCAGGCAGCGGTGGTCGTGCCCGTCGGCCGCGAGCAGCGCGACGGCATCGATCAGCCGGTCCAACCGCTTGTGCGCGAGCATCCGGCCGACGCTCACGATGTCGACCCGCTCCTCGCTGGGCGCGACCGCACGGATCGACTCCGCGTCGATCCCGTTGGGGGCGACGACGACGGGAACGCGCCCCGAGACCGCGCGACGGACCCGCTCACCGGTCTCCGGGGAGGCGGCGACGATCCGGTCGGGGAGGAGCATGGCGATGCGTTCGATCGCCCATGCGATGGAGCCCGCCGGGCCGAGGTATCTGCGCCACTGGGCGTGGTCCCACGCCTCATGCCAGGTGACGACGAGCGGCACGCCCCGGCTCCAGGCGACGATTCGGAGCACGAACAGCTGCATGTAGGGCATGTGGTCGGCTTCGATCGCGTCGACGCGCCCACGCATCAGGCGCAGACAGGAGACCGCAAATCCGATCGCCTGGCGGATCGATCGGCGCTCGCCCGAGTAGAGCGGCAGGTACGGGCAGATGGCTCGGTAGCGGACCCCGTCGAGCTCGACCTCGTCCGCGTCGCTCTGCCACCAGCGCATCGTGTAGACCCTGACGTCGGCGCTGGCGGCGATCCGCGGAGCGATCTGCCGGTAGCGCTCCTCTTTCCCGCCGCGGTTGAATGGCGCGATGGCGTCTGTGACGAATGCGACGAGGGGCCTCGCCGTGGCGGGAGCCACCGCGAGCCCGTCGGCGCGTGCCACCTTGCGCCGCATGTCAGTGCCTCGTGGTGGTGGAGGAGGGACACGCGATCCAGTAGCCGACCGACTCGCTGGGCGCCTGGAGGTCGACCGTTTCATGGACTCTGTGGCGGGTGCAACGAACCGTGATCGTCCGGCGAACGACGCGGGAGTGACCTGGCGCGAGGCGGACCTCTCCGCGCGCGGCGGGCGGGTAACCCTGCGTCGAGATCGTCCAGTGCAAGGTCCTGGAACTCTGCTCATTGTTCACAAGGACGAATGAAAGGTGTTGATGGGCACGGGCCGAGACCACGTAATCGGGAAGCGATCGCGGATCGTGGAAGTACAACTGCACATACCCGGTCGGTGGTTCGGAGATGTGCGAGCTGCGCAGAAACGCCCGGCCGCTCGAGCCCTGAGCCCAGACGACCGCCGCGGCGATGAGGCCGAGCAGGACGGTGACCGCGAGCGCGCGGGTAAGGGCTGTTCGTGGCATTCGGCTCTTTGGGGCGTCGGCACTCATGGCATGGGGAACCGCCCGAAGGCGTTCTGGTCGCTTCAACCGGTCAGACAGGCGGTCGTCCTCTATAGACACTGGAGCGAGACCACATCCGAGGCACAGGCGACGCATCGACACTCGCGTCGCCGCAGCCGCAGCCGAGGCCTCCACCGGACCGCCGAATCGAGGGTAGCGACCACAAGATGACGAATTTCCTAAAGAGGGCCGATATGAGACGGGTCGTGAACGCATGCGCGCTCGCGGTCGCGGCATACGGATTTGCCGCCTGGGCATATGTCGCGGCGAATGCCCTGGTCACCCCATGGGCATTGCACCTTCCGCTCACCCATCTCGCTCGATGGCCGAGAACGGACACGTTCGGTGCGGCCAGCTTCGCCGCGTCGTTTCTCGCATTCCTGGTCTACGTCCTCACTCGGCCGTCGCCGCCGGCTCGGGGCGGCGCCGACGGGTGACCGCGTGACTCGTCAGATGGTCGCCGACCCGCCGCTACGATCCTCTCCCTCGTTGCGAGTCCCTCCACGCACAGAGACCCGTCGGGCGCCTGACGGCCGACGTCCCCAGAGGTCGTGGCGTCGTTGGCTGTCGCTGATCGGACTGGTCGCGCTGTGCTGCGCGGCCGGCGCCCTCCTGCTCCTCCGTCCGCCTCATTACCGGACGCGCCACTGCGTGTACACCGAAGGGGGCATCACCGGGTTGCGGGCGTTCGAGCGGATGACCGATGACCCGGGCATCGAATGCACGCAGATGTTCAACGCGTCGGCGACAAACTGGCAGCAGTGGTCCCATCCGTTCCCGATCGCCGGCACACAGACGAACATGAACTGGGCGGCATGGGTGCACGCCGACCCGCGGCGCCAGCTCATCTTGAGCCAGTCGCTGATCCCCCTGGGCATGCAGGGCAAGCCGTGGCTGTCACTCGGCAGCCAGGGGGCGTACGTCCGTGACGCGGTCGCGCTGGCGCACGACCTGATCGGTGCTGGGCTGACCCACATCATCATCCGGCTCGCGCCTGAGGCCAACGGCACCTGGGAGCCCTATTCGCTTCCGTCGAGCGCGGCAGGCCTGGAGCAGTGGCGCGAGTTCTGGCGTCGAACCGTTGAGGCGATGCGCTCGGTCCCGGGGGCGCACTTCGCCTTCGAGTGGGACGTCAACGCGCTCGTCCGACCGACGCCGCTGAGCTCCTTCTATCCCGGAGACGACGTGGTGAACATCATCGGCATCGACGCCTACGAGCCGGTGACCTATCGCGGGGGCTGGTCCCATCTGGCCAAGGGTGCTGACGGCGTTGACAGCGTGGCACGCTTCGCCAGGGCGCACGGCAAGCCACTGAGCGTTCCGGAGTGGGGAGCGGTCTCAAGCACTCCGGAACTCGGTGCTCCGTACATACGCGGCCTCGCCGATGTCCTGCGCCATCAGCGCAGCGCCTACGAGTGCTACTTCTTCGCGCGCCAGTACGAGACCGCGATCACAGCAAGTGCCGCACTGAAGACGGTCTATCGCGAGAGCTTTGTGAGTCGATGAGGCGCATCAGTTCAACCGTCCCGATGGGTGTGCGGGCTCTCCCCAGGGACTTCGCCCGCAATCCGTGGCCGTTGGATCGAGCGACACTTCTCGTGTTCCGATTTGGTCAGCAGGTCCGTACTCGTGGAATCCTGCTGCGCTTCGTCTGGTGGATGATCGACCTGGTGTACCTGCGACTGTTGATCGGTGCCGAACTGCCGCCCGGCGTCGAGGCCGGTCCGGGTCTGCGGCTGCCGCACGCCGGCCGTGGCGTGATCCTGCACCCGACCGCGAGGCTGGGTGAGGATGTGACGCTCTATCACCGGGTCACACTCGGTAACAGCGGACCGGCCGACCAGGCGCCGGTGCTCGGTGATCGGGTGTACATCGGCACTGGGGCGACGATCATCGGCGAGATCACGATCGGAGACGAGGCGGCGGTCGGCGCAGGCGCGGTTGTGACCCGCGATGTGCAACCGCGCACGACGGTCGGCGGTGTCCCCGCACGACCACTGTCCGGTTCGACCCGTGTGCATCCGTGACGCCAGGGCAATGGCGGATGGCGCACGGACGGCCCGGACTAGGCTGACCGCGTATGCGGCGGATCGACAGCTTGGACGGGCTGCGCGCGCTTGCGGTCGTGCTCGTATTCGTCGGGCACGTCGACCAGCGCAAGCTTCCCGGGGGTTACATCGGCGTCGAGGTGTTCTTCATCATCTCGGGCTACCTGATCACGAGTCTGCTGCTGCGCGAAAATGCACACAGCGGCACCATCAGGCTCCGTCATTTCTACATACGGCGCATGCTGCGGCTCTGGCCGGCGCTGCTGCTGTTTGTGGTGGCCGTCACACCGATCGCTGTCCACGACCGGATCGGTCACCCGATTCCGGATGGTCTGGCGGCGCTCTTCTATGTCACCGACTTCTGGGCGAACGTCAGTGAGCACTTCAGCCTGATGCTCCACACGTGGTCGCTGGCGGTCGAGGAGCAGTTCTATCTGGTGTGGCCCGCGCTTCTGGTGATCGCGCTGCGCCGTGGTTGGCGCGGCCGGCGGCTGAACGGCGCGCTCCTCGCGGTCGTTGCGGTCGGGATCCTCGTCACGTACCTGACGGCGCGTACGAACGTGCCGTTGACCCAGTTCCTCCCGAACGCGCACGTCGCCGAACTGGTGTCGGGGGTCCTGCTGGCCCTTGCTCTGGACGGCAAGCACCGGCTGCCCGCCGCTCTGCGTCCCCTGACCGGGGAGACCGCAGCGGTCGCGGGGCTCGCCGGACTGGTTGCCTTCGAGGTCCTCGTCCCGGCGCGATGGTGGGCTTGGCCGCTGGCGACCGCCGCGGCCTGGCCGGTCGTCGGTCATCTGGTGGTCCACGACGAGGGCGCAATCGCCAAGCTGTTCGCCCGGCGGGAGCTGGTATGGCTCGGGCGCCGCTCCTACGGCTTCTACCTCTGGCACTACGCCATCGTCGAGCTTCTGCTCCGCAGCGTCGATCCCGTCGAGGCCGGCGTTCTCGGGTTCGTGCTGACACTTCTGCTGTGCTCGCTCTCCTACACGTTCTGGGAGCAGCCGTTCCTCAGGATCAAGGATCGCTTCGCCGGGGTCCACGTCGCGGAGCCGAGCCACGTGCGGGCGCACCGCGCCGCGGTCAAGGCATAGCTCCGCCTCCATGCGCGCGCGGCCGGCGGCGCGCTGGTCGGATGTTCGTCCAGGGTGGGGCCCTGGGCTGTCTACGACGGGCGTTGAGGGCGATGAACCCAGAGCCGTCACCCGCCCTTCTGCATGCTCTTCCGCCTGCCGGGCGCCGTTCCCAGGAGCCCTCGAATGTCGCTACGCCCGCTGTTCTCCCGTCTGGTCCTCTGGGCCGCAGCCGGCGGCACATGTCTCGCGCTCTGCCCGAGTGCCCGCGCCGGCGCGCTCGGGCCCGGCAAGAAGCAGGTCTGCGCCTACTCACAGAACGAGACCGCGATGCTGCCGACGTTCGCGGCGCTCGTCGGCCGGGCCACGGTCGACTGCGGGATGGTCTACGTCAGCAGCCCCGACTGGGCGGGTTGGGACAGCCCCTGGTTCCTGCACTACTCCGATCCCAACTACAACTGGGCGACGTGGGTCCGCAACAGCCCGGCCAACGACCCGCGGCAACTGATCGTGAACACCACGTTGATCCCGTCGAGCCTGGCGTCGGCCGACTGGCGCGCCGAAGGCGCAGCCGGTGATTTCAATGCCTACGATCAGACGCTCGCGCAGAACCTGATCGGCGCCGGTCTGTCGAACGCGATCATCGTGCTGGCCCCCGAGGCCAACGGCAACTGGGAATACGACTCCATCGGCTCGGGCGCGACTCAGATCGCCGACTGGATTCAGACCTGGCGTAACACCGTGATCGCGATGCGCTCCGTCCCCGGGGCGAACTTCCGGTTCGTGTGGACGGTCAACAACCGCGTCCCGGCGACGCCGTTCGCCAGCTACTACCCCGGCGACGATGTCGTCGACATCATCGGGGACGATGCATACGACTCAGGCGTGACCGACGAGGCCAACGACTGGGGCGAGGTGTCGGGCAGCGTCGACGGGGTCGATGCCCTGATCGCATTCGCGCAATCGCACGGCAAGCCGATCGCGTTCCCGGAGTGGGGCGTCGGGGTCCGCAACGCCGGCAACCTCGCCGGCGGCGACGATCCGGGCTACCTCGACGGCTTTGCGAACGTCATCGCGAACAACGACGTCGCGTTCCAGAGCTACTTCTTCAACCACGAGTGGGGGACCGAGCTGCAGCAGGGCCCGGCAAGTCTCGCGGCCTACCAGGCGGCGTTCGGAGACGGTGGCTGGGCGGTGGGAGCCGATGACGGGGAGAACGTGACCCCGACACCGACCTACGACGAGGCATCGCCGCCCGGGTCGAATGGGGGTCAGTCGGGAACCACCGCCACGGCCCCGTCGACCACGACCTCTGCACCGACGGCCGCAGCCTCCGCGCCGGCCAGCTCGGTGACTCCGGCGTCGGCGCCGTCCACGGCATCCTCGGCGGGCACGGCCCCAACGAGCCCGGGACGGGTGACGAAGGCGGCGGCGAAGCGCCCGGCGAAGGTCGGCCCCCGCTCCGGACGGCGGCGTGAGAAACGGCTACACGCCCGGGCGCGCTCGCATTCGCGCTCCCGGCGGCACGACCGCCACAGCGGACATCCAGGCAGCCGGCCCCGCTGACGCGCAGCCGGCCGCCTGCGGCCGGGCCGTTAACGTGCGGGCCATGACCTCGAACCGGAGCACGCCTGCCGTCTCAAGGCGGTTGTGGGAGGCCGTGCCCTGGAGCGCGCGCAGCGGGTTGGCTCTCCAGACCGCCCAGATCGTCGGCCGGCTCCCGTCGCGACAGCTGAGGATGGCCTACTACCGATGGTCCGGGATCAGAACGGGCGACCGCGTCGTCATCCACCGCGGACTCGAGTTCCGCAAGCCGGACGAGATCACGATCGGCGACGGCACGATCGTCGGGTTCGATTGCATCCTGGACGGGAGGGGGCGGCTCGAGCTCGGCCGCAACGTCAACCTCTCGAGCGAGGTCGCCATCTGGACGATGCAGCACGACCTTCGAGATCCGGACTTCGGCGTGATCAGCCGTCCCGTGGTCGTCGGCGATCGCGCGTGGCTCAGCTTCCGCTGCACGGTGTTGCCGGGGGTGACGATCGGCGAGGGCGCCGTCATCGCCGCCGGTGCCGTCGTGGCGAAGGACGTGCCGCCGTATGCGGTGATGGCGGGGCTCCCGGCTGCCCAGGTGGGGGAGCGCCCGCGCGGCCTGCGCTACGAGTTCTCCGGTCGAGCGGCCTGGTTCGTCTGAGCAGATCGTTCGGAAATCCCGCGAAACCCGCCGGATTTGCGCATAGGGGGACGAGTCTGGCCGGTGCGATGGCATCCTTCGCGCGTTGCGTGAGCTTCTGCAGACGATCCGTCTTGACCTGGCCGCGAATTCCGACGCCCGGGGCAAGATCGCGATGGCGCTGTTCCGCCTCTCGTCAGAGCCGTCCTTTCCGCGCATCGTCCGCGGACCGATCGGCGTCTTCTACACCGTCGTCGTGGCCTGGGGATTCGGCATCGAGCTACCGCCCGGGACGCGTGTGGGCCCGGGCCTTCGGCTGAACCACTCCATCGGCACCGTCATCAACCACGAGGCCGTCATCGGCGCGCGCTGTGACATCAAGCATGGCTGCACGATCGGGGTGCGCCGCTCGGGAGAGGGCTCCCCGGTGTTGGAGGACGGCGTCGTGCTGGGTGCCGCTTCGCACATTGTGGGCGCGATCCGAATCGGAGCAGGGTCGGAGACCGGCGCCGGCGCCGTGGTGCTGCAGGACGTGCCCGCGGGATGGATCGCGGTCGGCAACCCGGCGCGGGTGATCGAGCGGCGGGCCCTGACCGGGGACGTCACCCTGAGCACGGCGATCTCGCCTCCGGCCGAATCGCTGCTCCGTGCCGACCTGACCGCTGCGGCCGGGCAGTCTCAGACCGCGACTCCAGTGGGCGAGCCGGGACCGGGCTCCGCGTCCTCCGACACCGCCTCCTCCGACACCGCATAGCCGCAAACCCGACGGCCGCCAGCGCCGATCCCGCCGGTCGCCGCTCTACGCTCGCAGTCGGCATGCCCGACCTTCCCGACGGCGTCCGCCGCGATCATCCGCTCGCCCGGCTGACCACGATTCGCACCGGCGGCCGCGCCGAGTACTTCGCCCGTCCGGGCACCGTCGAGGAACTGCACGCGCTGCTCGCCTGGGCGGCCGGGGAGGACGTCGAGGTAGGGGTCGTCGGCTCGGGGTCGAACCTGCTGATAGCGGACGAGGGCGTCCGCGGGCTGGTGCTCAAGCTTGATCGCGATCTGTCCCACATCGAGCAGCACGGCGACCGCCTGGAGTGCGGCGGCGGTGCGCGCCTGCCTGCGGTGTCGGCGCACGCATCACGGGTTGGGCTGTCGGGGATCGAGTTCGGGGTCAACATCCCGGGCACGGTCGGCGGCGCCGTGAGGATGAACGCCAACGCCTACGGCGGCGAGCTGGCACGCACGCTGGAGTGGGTCGACCTGGTCAGCGCCACGGGCGTGCAGCGCCGCGTCCCGGCCGATCTCGGATTCGCCTACCGGCGCTCGTCGATCGCTCCGGGAGAGATCGTGGCCCGCGCGCGGTTCGCGCTCACGCCCACGCCTCCGGAGACGGTCAAGGCGACGCTCGCCGACATGCGGGAGCGCCGGCGCGCGGCCCAACCCTCGGGGATCAAGACCTTCGGCTCGACGTTCAAGAACCCCGACGACCCTCGTGCGCAGGGACGCAGCGCCGGCATGCTGCTCGACGCCGCCGGCTGCCGCGGTTTGCGAATCGGCGGCGCCTCGATCTCCGACAAGCACGCCAACTTCGTCGTCAACGACGGCGCGGCGAGCACCGCCGAGGTGGTTGCGGTCATGACGGCGGCACGCGACCGGGTGCGCGACCGCTTCGGAGTCGCGCTCGAGCCGGAGGTGCAGACGCTCGGGCCGGTGGGGCTGCCCGAGGAGTGGCGGCACTCGTGAGCACCGCCACCCGCCATCGGTCGCTGCCGCGGCTGCGGCTGCCGCGCCCCGGCGGGCGCCGTTGGCTGCTGCGCCTGCTGATCGGGGTACTCGTGCTGGCGGCCGCGCTCACGGGCGCCTTCTTCTGGGTCCGGCAGTCCTCGCTGGTCGCCGTCCAGCGCGTGACCGTCACCGGCGTGAGCGGACCGGCCGCCGGCGCCATCCGGCAGACGCTCGTGCAGACCGCCGAGCGGATGACGACGATGGACATGGACAGCCGCAGGCTGCGGGCGGCGGTCGCCCGGTACTCGTTCGTGCGCTCGCTGCGGGTGAGCGTCCGCTTGCCTCACTCAGCGACGATCGCGGTCTTCGAGCAGGTCCCGGTGGGAGTGCTGGACGGCACCACGGTCTCGGCGCACGGCGACCTGCTGCGCGGCGTCAGCCCCTCGAGCCAGACGCTGCCCCGGATCACCACGTCGAGCTCCCGGTCGACGAGCGCGGCGAGCCCGAACGCGGTCGGCGGAACCGCGCGCGCGGACGTGTACCTGCTCGCAGCCGCGCCGTATCCGATCATCGCCAAGCTGGCGACCGCGGGGTGGCAGCCCGGCCGCGGGCTGGCGGTCACGCTCCGCAACGGGCCCGTCGTCTACTTCGGTGACGACACCCAGCTGGCGGCGAAATGGCGGTCGGTGATCCGCGTCCTCGCCGACCCGAGCTCCACCGGCGCGAGCTACATCGACGTCACCGACCCCAACCGGCCGGCCGCCGGCACCGGTTCGGACACGCACGCCACGCAGCCGGCGACGAGCGCTTCGGCCCTCACCGCGACGACCGCGCAAACGACCACCACGGCGGCTGTTACGACCACGAACTAAACCTCAAGTAGAGGTTGAGGTTGCACTCTCAGGCAGCCTTGGGTCATAATCGAGACTTCCCCGATCTGCAAAGATCGTTGCGTACGGCTCCTTGCCGTTGACACCCCGTGCGCTCAGGGCATACCGTGCATCACGCTGCGCATCAGGTCTGCGCACCCACAACACTCAACCCCATCTAGAGGGTCGGTCGAAGACACATGGAAAGCGGAAGCTATTTGGCAGTCATCAAGGTCGTCGGCGTCGGCGGCGGCGGCACCAATGCCGTCAACCGGATGGTCGACGCCGGGCTGCGAGGCGTCGAGTTCGTCGCGTGCAACACCGACGCCCAGGCGCTTGCGATGTGCGACGCCGACATCAAGCTCAACATCGGTCACCAGCTCACCAAGGGGCTCGGTGCGGGCGCCAATCCCGACACCGGCCACGGTGCGGCGGCCGAGTCGCGCGACGAGATCAAGGAGGCGCTCAAGGGCGCGGACATGGTCTTCGTCACCGCGGGCGAGGGCGGCGGCACCGGCACCGGTGCGGCACCGGTCATCGCCGAGATCGCCAAGAACGAGATCGGCGCGCTCACCGTCGGCGTCGTCACCCGCCCGTTCTCGTTCGAGGGGACGCAGCGCTCCCGCCAGGCTTCGGAGGGGATCGCGCGCCTCCGCGAGAACGTCGACACGCTGATCGTCATCCCGAACGAGAAGCTGCTGTCCATCGTCGAGCGGCGGACGACGGTGCTGGAGGCGTTCCGGGAAGCCGACAACGTGCTTCGCCAGGGCGTCCAGGGCATCACCGACCTGATCACGATCCCCGGCCTGATCAACCTCGACTTCGCCGACGTCCGCACGATCATGCACGAGGCCGGCAGCGCGCTGATGGGCATCGGCACCGCCGCGGGCGAGAACCGGGCCTCCGAAGCGGCCAAGATCGCGATCTCCTCGCCGTTGCTCGAGGAGTCCGTCGAGGGCGCGACCGGGATCCTGCTCAACATCACCGGTGGCAATGACCTCGGCCTGTTCGAGGTCAACGAGGCTGCCGAGATCGTGCAGAGCGCCTCGGACTCGAATTCGAACATCATCTTCGGCGCCGTCATCGACGACACCCTCGGCGACGAGGTGCGCGTGACGGTGATCGCAACCGGCTTCGACAAGTCGGGCAGCGGGGGCGCCGGCGCCATCGAGGATCTGCGTCCGGCCGAGCCCAGCTCGCCCCGGCGGCGCGACGTGCGGATGGACGATCGCCAGCGCTCGTCGCTGGAGATCTCCGATGACGACATTGACATCCCGTCGTTCCTGAAGGACCGGTAGGGCGCGCGGCGGCATGTGCTTAGCTGCCCGCCGTGTCAAAAACTGCGCTTATCACCGGCGTCACCGGCCAGGACGGCTCGTATCTCGCTGAGCTGCTGCTCGACGAGGGCTACGAGGTCCACGGCATGGTCCGCCGGTCCTCCACCGAGAAGTTCGATCGCATCGAGCACCTGCGGGAGAAGATCACCCTGCACCAGGCCGACCTGCTCGACCAACGCTCGCTCAGCGATGCACTGAAGGCCTCCCGGCCGGACGAGATCTACAACCTCGCGGCGATGTCGTTCGTCGCGGTCTCCTGGATCCAGCCGACGCTCACCGCCGAGTTCACCGGCGTCGGCGTCACGCGGATCCTCGAGGCGATGCGCGAGGTCTGTCCCGAGGCCCGCTTCTACCAGGCCTCCTCCAGCGAGATGTTCGGCAAGGTCCAGGAGGTCCCTCAGAACGAGGCGACGCCGTTCTACCCGCGCTCGCCCTACGGGGTGGCCAAGGCCTACGGCCACTTCATCACCGTCAACTACCGCGAGTCCTACGACCTGCACGCGACGAGCGGGATCCTCTTCAACCACGAATCGCCCCGCCGTGGGCTGGAGTTCGTCACCCGCAAGATCACCTGGCACGCGGCCGCGATCAAGCTCGGGCTCACCGACAAACTGAAGCTCGGCAACCTCGACGCCGAGCGCGACTGGGGCTATGCCAAGGACTACGTCAAGGCGATGTGGCTGATGCTCCAGCAGGACGACCCACAGGATTTCGTGATCGCCACCGGGGAGACGCACACCGTGCGCCGCTGCCTGGAGGTCGCGTTCGATCAGGCGGGTATCGAGATCGGAGATCACGTGCAGATCGACGACTCGCTCCGGCGGCCCGCGGAGGTCGATCAGCTGATCGGCGACCGCTCCAAGGCCGAGCGCATCCTCGGCTGGGCCCCGGAGACGAGCTTCGAGGAGCTCATCCGGTTGATGGTCGACGCCGACTACGAGCTGCTCTCCGGGCGCGTGCGGTAGTGGCTCGCCCGCACTCGTGACCGCGAGCCCGCCCGTCCCGCCCGCGCGGGGTGGGCGAGCTCTCGTCACCGGCGTCACCGGCCAGGATGGGTCGTTCCTGGCCGAGCAGTTGCTCGCCGACGGCGTCGATGTCGTCGGCCTGACCCGGCGCGGCCCGGCCGACGAGCTCGGCTGCAGCGAGGCGCTGCGCGACCGCCTGTCGCTCGTCCAGGGCGACCTCCTCGATCCGGCGACCCGGAAGCGCATCGCGGAGCTTGCCCCCACCGAGATCTACCATCTCGCCGCCCCGACGTTCGTGCCGGACTCGTGGCGGGACCCCGCGGCGACGATGACGGCCATCCATGGCTCCGCGGCCGCGCTGCTCGGGCTCGTCGCCGAATCGCTGCCCGAGACGCGCGTGTTCCTCGCGGCCTCCAGCGAGATCTTCGGCGACGCTCCCATCAGCCCCCAGCAGGAGGACACGCCCTGCCGGCCGCGCACGCCGTACGCGACGGCCAAGCTCGCCGCCCACCAGCTCGTCGGTCAGCTGCGCGAGCGAGACGGGCTGTTCGCCGTCTCGGGGATCCTCTACAACCACGAATCCGAGCGCCGGTCCGATCGGTTCGTCACCCGCAAGATCACCCGCGCGGCCGCGGAGATCGCACTCGGGCGGCGCGGGACGCTCGCGCTGGGAGATCTGTCGGCCGTACGGGATTGGTCGTTCGCCGGCGATGTAATGCACGGGCTTGTGCTCGCCCTGCGCCACGAAACACCCCAGGACTACATCTTCGCCAGCGGCGTCGGACACACTGTCGAGCAGTTCGTGCACGCCGCTTTCGCACATCTCGGCCTCGACCCGGCTGATCACGTCGAGGTCGACTCCTCGCTGGTGCGCGCCCCCGAGACGGTCGACCCGGTCGGCGATCCTCGGCGCGCTCGTGAGGCGCTCGGTTGGGCGCCCACGATCGGCTTCGAACAGCTTGTCGCGCGGATGGTCGATGCGGACGTCGCGGAGCTGTCCGCGTGAGGCGCGCCGCGGCGGCGCTCGCCTCGTTGCTCACGATCGGCCTCGGCTCGGGGATCTGCGCGACGTCGGCCTCCGCGACCGTCGTCGGCACCGGAACGCCCGCGGGCTGCACCTCCGCGGCCGTCGTGGCCGCGGTCGCTCAGGGCGGGACGATCTCGTTCGACTGCGGCCCCGGGGCGGTGACGATCGATATGGCGCAGACCGCCAAGGTTCTCAACGCCAGCCCGAGCGTCGTGCTCAACGGCGGTGGCAAGGTCACGCTCAGCGGCCAGGGCGCACGGCGGATCCTCTACATGGACACCTGCGATCGCGCGCAGGGGTGGACGACCTCGCACTGCCAGCAGCAGTCGACGCCCAAGCTCGTGGTCGAGAACATCACGCTCCGGGACGGGGACTCGAGCGGCGACGGTCAGACCGGCGGCGGCGCGGTGTACGCGTTCGGCGGCCAACTGGGGATCCAGAACGCGACCTTCGTCGACAATCGCTGTGCGCCGGCCAGCGGCCCGGACGTCGGCGGGGGAGCGGTCGCCGCGCTGTGGCAGGACCACAGCGCCGCGGTCACGATCTCCGGCAGCCGCTTCAGTGCCAACGTGTGCGACAACCCGGGGGCCGGTGGTGGCGGCGGCGCCCTGTTCTCGACCCAGAACCGCCTCGCGATCAGCGGCTCGACCTTCGACTCCAACGGCTGCGCCCCGACCGGACCCGACGTCGGCGGTGGCGCCGTCCGCGCCTATGTCATGCAGGACCCGGTGCTCGTCACAGGGTCGACGTTCAGCGGCAACGTCTGCTCCAACGGCGGTGCGCTCAGCTCGATCGCCGCCTCCTGGACGGTCGCGCACAGCACGTTCACGGGCAATCAGGCGATCGGCACCGGGGCCAACCCGCCCGCCCAGGGGACGCCGGGCGGGGGCAGCGGCGGCGCCATCTACAACGACGGCAACCAGATGCATCTGTCGCTCGTCGACAGCACCCTGGAGCGCAACACCGCCAACGAGGGTGGTGGGGCGATCTTCTTCGTCAGTGACAACCGCACCGGGACCCTCTCGATCGCCGGGAGCCGGCTCATCGGGAACCCCAGCCGGGGGTTCGAGACCGCCGGCCTTCCAGGCATCTACTTCCTCGGCGCCCACGCGCCGACGATCCGCCACTCGGTGCTCAAGCCCTGATCCACGGGCCTGTCGCCGGCTCGCGGAGCAACCTCCAGACGACCGTCTAGCCTGCCGTCCATGGCTCAGTTCGCCGAGACGCTCCGCCGCAGTCCGCTGCACGGGCGCCACCTCGCGGCGGGCGCCAAGCTGACCGCGTTCGCCGGCTGGGAGATGCCGGTCCAGTACGCGGGGATCCGCGCCGAGCATCAGGCCGTGCGCACTCACGCGGGCGTCTTCGACGTCTCCCACATGGGTGAGATCGAGACCTGCGGCCCGCAGGCGCCGGAGTTCCTGCAGCACCTGCTCTCCAACGAGGTGCGCAAGCTCGCGGAGGGCGGCGCCCAGTACAGCCTGCTCTGCCGTGAGGACGGCGGCGTGCTCGACGACCTCTTCACCTACCGCCTGGCCGAATGCGTCTTCCTGACGGTGACCAACGCCGCCAATCACGCCCGCGACCTCGAATGGTTCCGTGCCCGCGCCGAGGGCTTCGACGTCGACGTGATCGACCGGATCGACTCGTTCGCGATGCTCGCGGTCCAGGGGCCGGACGCCCGTTCGATCCTCACCGAGCTCGCCGACGGCTCGCTGCCGTCGCGCTTTCACTGCTGCGAGCGGACGGTCGCGGGAGCGCCGATGCTCGTGTGCGGTACGGGGTATACCGGCGAGGATGGCTGCGAGTTGCTGCTGGATCCCGAGCAGGCCCCCCAGGTGTGGGACGCACTGCTGGGCGCGGGCGTCGAGCCGGCCGGTCTCGGGGCGCGCGACACGCTGCGTCTGGAGGTCTGTTACCCCCTCTACGGCAACGACCTGATGGTCGAGCGCGGGCCGATCGAGGCCGGCCTGGGGTGGGCCTGTGCCGAGCGGACCGGATTCATCGGAGCCGAGGCCGTTGCCCGCACGCGCGCCGAGGGTCCCGCCGAGAAGCTGTGCGCGTTCGTCATCGACGGCGCCGGGATCGCGCGTCAGGGCAACGAGGTGTCCGGTGGCGGCGTTGTCACCTCGGGCACCTTCTCCCCGTCACTCGAGCGTGGCATCGGCATGGCGTACCTGCCCGCCGCGAGCGCCGAGCCCGGCACCCGGATCGAGATCGACGTGCGCGGCAGCGTGCGCCCGGCGACCGTGGTGAAGAAGCCGATCTACCTCAAGGAGCGCTGACACGTGGCCGACGCGAGCTACCCCGACGATCTGCTCTATCACTCCGAGCACGACTGGGCGCGGATAGACGGTGACGAGGCCGTCTTCGGGATCACCTGGTACGCGCAGGACTCGATGGGTGAGGTGGTGTTCTTCGACCCGCCGAAGGTGGGAGCGCGGGTGAGCAAGGATTCGCCGTACACCGAGGTGGAGTCGGTGAAGGCGGTCTCGGATGTGATCTGCCCGCTCTCGGGTGAGATCGTGGCGGTGAACGACGAACTGTCGGAGTCGCCGGAGAAGATCAACGAGGACCCGTACGGCGAGGGCTGGCTGGTGCGGGTGAAGCTGTCGGACCCGTCTGAGCAGGAGGCGCTGCTGGACGCGGCCGCCTATCAGGCGACCCTGTCGTGACGCGGTACACGTCTGCCACCGACGCCGATCGCGAGGAGATGCTCGCGGCGATCGGCGTCGGGTCGATCGGGGAGCTGTTCGCCGATGTGCCGGCGTCGCTCCGGCTGCCGGACGGGTTGGCTCTCGATCCCGGGCTCTCGGAGCAGGAGGTGTACGCGGAACTGCGCGCGCTCGCCGCGCGCAACGTGTCGACCGAGGACGAGATCTCCTTCCTCGGCGCTGGGATGTACGACCACTACGTCCCGGCGTTGATCGATTCGATCCTGTCGCGTTCGGAGTTCTTGACGCCCTATACGCCGTACCAGCCAGAGGTCTCCCAGGGCGGTCTGCAGGCGATGTTCGAGTATCAGACGGCGATCTGCGAGCTGACCGGGTTGCCGGTGTCCAACGCGTCGGTGTACGAGGGGCCGAGCGCGGTTGCGGCGGCCGGGTACATCGCGAAGCACGTCAACGGCCGGCGGCGGTTCGTCGTCTCGCGCGGGGTGCATCCGCATGCGCGCGAGGCGCTGTCGACGCTGGCACACGCGTGGGAGATGGAGGTGCTCGAGGCGCCGCTGGTGGACGGGGTGACCGTGCTGCCGGAGCTCGATGAGACGGTGAGCGCGGTGATCGTCGCCCAGCCGAACTTCCTGGGCGCGGTGGAGGATCTCCAGGCGCTGGCCGACGCCGCGCATGGGGCGGGCGCCGTGTGCATCGCGGCCTGTGACCCGCTGCCGCTGGCGTTGCTGCGCACGCCGGGGGAGTGTGGGGTGGATATCGCGGTGGGCGAGGGCCAGACGCTCGGTAACCGATTGGATTACGGCGGTCCGTCGTTCGGGTTCTTCGCCACCACGCAGGAGCTCATTCGCCGGATCCCCGGGCGGATCGCGGGAGAGACCGTCGATCTCGACGGCCGGCGCGGGTTCGTGCTCACGCTGCAGACGCGCGAGCAGCACATCCGTCGTGAGAAGGCGACGTCGAACATCTGCACCGCGCAGGCGCTCAATGCGCTGGCGGGGGTGATCTACCTGAGCTGGCTGGGCAGACGCGGGGTGGTCGAGCTCGCCGAGTTGCTGGTGCAGCGCACCGATTACGCGCGACGCAGCCTGCTCGCGCTGGACGGGGTGCATGCGGTGCATCGGCAGCCGGTGGTGCGTGAGTTCGCGGTCTCGCTCGACGCGCCCGTGGACGCGGTGATCGAGCGGTGCGTGGCGGCCGGGGTGAACCCCGGGCATCCGCTGGACAGTGAGGGCGTCGAGAACGGGCTGCTGGTCGCGATCACCGAGCAGCGCTCCCGTGCGGATATCGATCGGCTCGTCCAGGTGCTCGGCGGCGCGCTGGCCGCCGAGCGCGGGGCGGACCGGGCGCATGCCGGGGCGAGCGCATGAGCGTCGAGGTGAGTGCGGTGGAAGGCGCAGTGAGCTCGAACGCCGCGGCGGACGATCAGTTGACGATCTATGAGCGCTCACGTCCCGGGCGGCGCGCGTTCACCCCGCCGGCGAGCGGGGTGCCCGAGCGTCCGCTGGACGAGCTCCTGCCGCCGGCCCTGCGCCGCGCGGAGGGGCCGCAGCTGCCGGAGGTCTCAGAGCCGGAGATCGTGCGCCACTACAACCGGTTGTCCAAGCGCAACTTCGATCTGGACACCGGCTTCTACCCGCTCGGGTCCTGCACGATGAAGCACAACCCCAAGCTGCATGAGCGGCTGGCGGCGCTGCCCGGGCACTCACGGCTGCATCCGCTGCAGCATCCGGCCCGTGCACAGGGAGCGTTGGAGCTGATGTGGCGGTTGCAGGACGCGCTGTCGGAGATCTCGGGCCTGCCCCATGTCTCGCTGCAGCCCTCGGCGGGATCGCATGGCGAGCTGGCGGGGGTGCTGCTCACGCGCGCGTACCACGAGGACCGCGGAGAGCATCGCACCAAGGTGCTGACCCCGGACACCGCGCACGGCACCAATCCGGCGACCGTCACGATGGCCGGCTACGAGGTGGTCAAGGTCGGCACCGACCGCGACGGGAATGTCGATATCGACGATCTGCGCGAGAAGGCCACCGAGGACGTGGCGTGCCTGATGCTCACCAACCCGTCGACGCTGGGGCTGTTCGAGCCCCAGATCCGGGAGATCGCCCAGATCGTCCACGACGTCGGCGCGACGCTCTATTACGACGGCGCGAATCTGAACGCGATCATGGGGATCTGCCGCCCGGGCGACATGGGGTTCGACATCGTGCACTTCAACCTGCACAAGTCCTTCACCCAGCCACACGGCGGCGGCGGTCCGGGCGCGGGCCCGATCGCGGTCTCCGACCGGATCGAGCCGTATCTGCCCCGGCCTCAGGTCATCCGCCGCGCGCACGCCGGCAACGGCAACGGCTCGCACGGGCCGGTGTTCGACCTCGATTTCGACCGGCCGAAGTCGATCGGGCGGCTGCGTGGCTTCCAGGGCAACTACGGGGTGTTCGTGCGCTCCTACGCCTACATCCGCTCACTCGGGGCCGCGGGGCTGAAGGACGTCTCCGAGACCGCGGTGCTCAACGCCAACTACCTGCTGGCGCGGCTCCGCGCGCTTGGAGTCCTGGAGGCGTTGCCGGCCGCGTATGAGCGGCTGTGCATGCACGAGTTCGTGCTCTCGGGCGGCCCGATGAAGCGCGATCTGGAGATCCGCACGCTCGATCTCGCCAAGCGGCTTCTCGATCACGGCGTGCATCCGCCGACGGTCTACTTCCCGTTGCTCGTCGACGAGGCGCTGTTGATAGAGCCGACCGAGACCGAGACCAAGGAGACCCTGGACCGCTTCGCCGAGATCGTCGCGCATGTCCTCGCCGAGGCCCGCCAGGATCCCGCGATCGCCCGCGGCGCGCCGTACACCACCCCCGTCCGCCGCCTCGACGAAGCCGCCGCGGCACGGCGTCCCGTCATCCGCCAGCCACTGTGAGCACCCGCTACGTCGTGTTCGGCGCCGGCGCGGTCGGCGGCGTCATCGGCGCCCGGCTCTCCCAGGCCGGCCATGAGGTCGCGCTGATCGCCCGCGGCGCCCACCTGGAGGCGATCCGCTCCCGGGGCCTGCGGCTGCTCACCCCGGTGGAGGACGTGACGCTCCAGATCCCCGCCGCCGCCGATCCCGCCGAGCTGGACGTGGGGCGCGCGGGCGATGTGGTCCTGCTCACGGTCAAGAGCCAGGACACGCTCGGCGCGCTTGACCAGCTGCGCGCCGCGGGCGCCGGCGAGCTCCCGGTCGTGTGCGTCCAGAACGGGGTGGAGAACGAGCGGGTCGCCCAGCGGCGATTCTCCGATGTCTACGGGGCGTACGTGCTCGCGCCCACCAACCACCTTGAGCCCGGCGTGGTCGAGGCGACGGGGGCCAAGCTCTCCGGGTTCCTCTACTTCGGCCGCTATCCGTCCGGGAGCGACAGGCGCTGTGAGGAGCTCGCGGAGGCGCTGTCGGGCTCGCGCTTCTCCTCTCGCGCCGTCGATGACGTCATGCGTCTCAAGCACGCCAAGCTGCTGATCAACCTGGCCAACATCGTCGGTGCGCTGTTTGCGGACGCGCCGGAGATGTCGGATCTGGAGGCGCGCGTGCGCGCCGAGGGCGAGGCGGTGCTCGCCGCGGCCGCCATCCCGCACGACGATCCTCACGCCAGCGACCGGCAGACGCGCTGGAGGGACCTCGGCGTCGCCGCCGTCGAGGGGCGGATCCGTGGCGGCTCCTCCACCTGGCAGAGCCTCAGGCGGGGGACCGGCGCGATCGAGACGGACTATCTCAACGGCGAGATCTCGCTGCTCGGCCGGCTCCACGGGGTCCCGACCCCGCTCAACGACGCGCTCTGCCGCCTCGCCGATGCCCACGCTCGCCGCGGGGGCGCCCCCGGCGAGCTCGTACTTGACACGTTCCTTCAGGAGGTCGGATGAGCATCGACGGACGAACCGGCCGCGTCGCGACAGACGCGGTGATCGCCGCCCAGGCGAGGGAGATCGCCGAGCGCGCGGTCGACTCGGAACTGGCGGCGTTGGTCGACATCTCCTCGCCCTCCGGTGACGTCGACGGTGCGCAGGCCGCTGTCGAGGTCTGCATCTCGCTGCTGCCCGAGGGTGCCACGGTCACGCGCCCGGAATGCTCGACTCCCGGGTGCGCGCCCGATCTGGTGGCCCGCCTGCAGGGCCGCGGCTCCGGGCGGCTGATCCTGCTCGGCCATGTCGACACGGTGTTCGCTCACGCTGATCACGCGCCGCTGCGCGAGGAGGGCGATCGTCTGTACGGCTCGGGCACGATCGACATGAAGGGCGGCGACATCCTGGCGCTCGGCGTCGCCCGTGCGCTGGCCTCCGACCCGTCGCGCTTCGCGGAGCTCGCCGTCGTGATGGTGTGCGACGAGGAGTGGCGCGTGGACCCGTTCCGGCGCGTGGAGGAGTTTGCGGGCTTCGATGCCTGTCTGTGCTTCGAGGGCGGGTACGTCACGCCCGATGGCGAGGAGGGGGTGGTGGTGCGACGCAAGGCCGCGGGTACGCTGCTCGTGGATGCGCACGGCCGCGCCGCGCATTCGGGCTCGGCGCCCGACCAGGGCCGCAACGCGCTGCTGGCGCTCGCCCGGGTCGCCGACCACGTCGCCGGCTTCCACGACCCCGACGGTCCGGACCAGCTCTCGGTCGTGCCGACGGTGATGCGCTCAGGCGAGGCGTTCAACGTGGTTCCGGCCCGCGCCGAGCTGATCTGCGACATGCGTGCCCGAGGCCTGGAGGCGTTCGAGCCAGTGCTCGCGGCGGTTCCCGCCGAACGCGACGAGGTGGCGCTGACCACGCGGATGGGGCGCGCCTGGCCCGGGATGAACGCGGAGGCCGCAACCGCGGGGCTGCTGCAGGACGCAGCGGCGCGGATCGGCCGTTCGATCGTGGGAGTGCCGCGCGGCGGCGCCTCGGACGCCAGCCACTTCGCGCAGGCGATCCCGATGACCGTCGACGGTCTCGGCCCGCGCGGTGGCGGCGCCCACACGCCGCAGGAGTTCGTGCTGCGAGATGCGCTGCGCAGCCGCGCCGAGGTCGCGCTCTCGCTCGCCGGCGCGGCGCTGGACGCCGCCGGCTGAGCAGGGCCAGGCGAAGCACCGGGTAAGAATCGGTGGGCAGGGCGCCGCGCGCGTGCGATCCTCTGTCGCATGCGCGAACGCCTCACCCCGAGTCGCGATGCCCGCTCCGGGCTGATGCTGCTGCTCGGCATCGTCGCGCTGATGTGGGTGCTCGAGGCGGTCAACGCGCTTGACCACCGCGGTCTCTCCCAGGATGCAGGCATCTGGCCGCGCAATGTCGACCACCTGTGGGCGATCCTCACCGCGCCGTTCCTGCACGAGAACTTCTATCCGCACCTCTTCGACAACACGATCCCGCTCGCGTTCATGGGCGTCATCATCGCGCTGCGCGGCGCCCGCCGGCTCGCCGCCATCACCCTGATCGTGATCCTGATCAGCGGCCTCGGTACGTGGCTGATCTCGCCGTCGGGCACCGACACGTTCGGCGCCAGCGGCCTGGTCTTCGGCTACGCGACCTACCTGCTCGCGCGGGGGATCTTCAACCGCAGCCTGCTCGAGATCGGAGTCGGGCTCGTCGTCGGCGTGATCTGGGGCGGCGTGCTCGTGGCCAGCGTCGTGCCGCACGCCGGAGTCTCCTGGCAGGACCATGTGTGCGGCGCGGTCGGCGGCGTGATCGCCGCGTGGCTGCTCTCCGCGCCGCGCGGCCGGGCGCACAGCGGAACCGGGTCCGGCGGCCGGCGCGCGCCAGGGTCCGAGAGCGGACGAGCGCCCGCTCAGCCGGTCGGCGGGCGTGAGCTGCACGCCGCGCTCGATCGCGTCCTCGGGCACTGAGCCCGGCGGCGGCGGCGCCGCGCGGCCGGCTGCCGGCAGCGGCCGTCGACGAGGGCAATCGTATGCATTGATGTGTGAGCTGCTTCTCGCGGGGTAGGTCGAGGTCCGTTGAGCAACCGGTTTCCGATCCGGCCCGGGTCGGATCAGCGGGAAGGAGAGGACCATGGCGGAACACGCCTCGAGCACCGACGGCCACTCGGGAGACACCTCGGACCAGGGGTTTCGTGACTCCTTCAAGTGGGACGTGATCCGCTCGACGCCGAGATACGCCTACCTCGTCGCCGCGGTGGCGGCGATCGGCGGGATGCTGTTCGGCTACGACATCGGCGTCATCTCCGGTGCCGAGAAGCTGCTGACCAAGCAGTGGCATCTGAGCTCCGGGGCAGAGGAGCTCGCCGTCTCGGCGGTGCTCATCGGCTCGATCATCGGCGGCGTGTTCGCCGGCCGGCTCGCAGATCGCGTGAGCCGCCGGTTCGGCCTCGTCGCGCTCGCCGTGGTCTACTCGGTCGGCGCCGTCGCGACCGCGCTGTCGCCCGGACTCGTCCTGTTCGACGTGTTCCGGATGGTCGTCGGCTTCGCGGTCGGGGCGTCCTCGATGATCGTCCCGACGTACATCGCCGAGATGGCGCCGGTGCAGATCCGCGGCGGACTCGTGATCCTCCAGCAGCTGGCGATCTCCGGCGGGATCTTCCTGTCGTACATCGCCGACTACGTGTTCTTCAAGCTCGGCTGGGGCTGGCGGCCGATGTTCGCCGCCGCGGTGGTTCCGGGCGTCGTGCTCGGCGCCGGCATGTGCTTCATGTCCTACTCGCCGCGCTGGCTGGCGATGCACGACCGCTGGGACGAGGCGGAGGAGGTCATGGGACGCGTCAACCCGGACCACCGCGAGGAGGAGATGCAGCAGCTCCGCGACGACCTCGAGCACACCAAGGGCGCGAAGCTGAAGGAGTTGCTCGCACCGGGGGTGCGCGGGGCGCTCATCGCCGGCCTCGGCCTCGCCGTCCTGCAGCAGTTCGTCGGTCCCAACACGGTGCTCTTCTACGGTCCGACGATCTTCGGATACGTCGGGATCTCGGCCGGCTCGGACGGGCTCATCCCGGAGATGCTCGTCGGGGCCGTGCTGTTCATCTGCGTGCTGCCGACGATCGTGCTCGTCGACGTGATCGGCCGAAAGCGACTCTTCTACCTCGGCCTGGCCGGGATGGGCTCGATGCTCGTGCTGCTCGGTCTGGCGTTCGCCACCGGCGTGCAGAGCTGGGGCGTCGGGGTGCTCGTCATCCTGCTCGTCTACATCGGCGCCTACTCGCTGTCGATCTCGCCGCTGTTCTGGCTGATGACCGCCGAGCTCTTCCCGAACCGGCTGCGCGGCGTCGGCGCCAGCGCCGCCACCGTCGCCAACTGGTCGGCGAACCTGCTCGTCTCGCTGACCTTCCTCACGGCGATCAGCGCGCTCGGCAAGGACGTCGTGTTCTGGATCTACGCCGCGTTCGCTGCGGTGGGACTGGTGTTCGTCTGGCGGTATGTCCCGGAGACGAAGGGGCACACGCTGGAGGAGGTGGAGGTCTACTGGACCCACGACCGGCAGTGGCCCGATGGGGAGCAGACGGAGCGACGGGCGCCGGTGGGGGCCGGCGCGGGAGGGTGAGCCCGCGGCGCCCGGTAGGCTCGTCCGACCGTGCGCATCTTCTCGGGCATCCAGCCGACCGGCCGCAAGCACCTCGGCAACTACATCGGCGCGATCACGCAGTACGTCGCCGGCCAGGACCGCGGGGAGGCGATCTACTGCGTCGTCGACCTGCACGCCCTGACCGTCGCCTACGAGCCTGCCCAGTTGCGCGACGCCGTCTACGACACCGCCGCGACCTTGCTCGCGGCGGGGCTCGACCCGGAGCGCTGCATCTTCTTCCGTCAGTCCGACGTCGTCGAGCATCCGGAGCTCACCTGGCTGCTGATGAGCGTCACCTCCTACGGCGATCTCACCCGCATGACCCAGTTCAAGGACAAGACGCGGGATGCCCGTGCGCGTGACCTGGCGACCGCGGGTCTGTTCAACTATCCGGTGCTGATGGCCGCCGACGTGCTCGCCTACCGCGCGCACGAGGTCCCGGTCGGCGAGGATCAGCGCCAGCATGTGGAGCTGATGCGCGACGTCGCGCAGCGCTTCAACGGTCGCTTCGGCCCGACACTGGTGGTGCCCGAGGCGCGGATCCCCGAGGTCGGGGCGCGGATCATGGACCTGAAGTTCCCCGAGCGCAAGATGTCGACGACCTCGGGAAACCCCGCCGGGACCGTCTACGTCACCGACGAGCCCGATGCGATCGCCAAGAAGTTCCGCTCGGCCGTCACCGATACCGGTTCCGAGGTGCGACGCGCGCCGGACAAGGCCGGGATCTCCAACCTGATCGACGTGCTCGCGGCGGTCCGCGGCGTGAGCCCTGAGACGATCGAGAGCGAGTTCGCCGGCTCCCAGTACGGCCAGTTCAAGACCGCCGTGGCCGAGGCGGTGATCGACTTCCTGGCGCCCGTGCGCGAGCGCTATGACGCGCTGCGCGCCGACGAAGCGGGCCTCGAGCGCGCGCTCGCCGTCGGAGCCGCCAAGGCGCAGGTGCTCGCCGCCCAGACGCTCGCCGACGTTCGCGCGGTCATGGGGGTGGGCCCGCGCGTGCCCGCCGTCGACGCCGCCGGCCGCAGCTGAGCCGGCCGCCGTCCGCACGGCGGCGCCCGGAAGCGGTCCGGGCACCCGGTTAGCCTTGACCGGGTGACGCTCACCTACCTCGATCTCGACCTCGACGTCTTCGCGGGGCCGTTCGACCTGCTGCTCACACTGATCCTGCGTGAAGAGGTCGACCTCATGGAGGTGGACCTGGCCGAGATCGTGATCGCCTACATCGACCATCTCGAGCGCCGTGGCGAGCTCGATCTCGAGGCGGCCACCGAATTCCTGGTGCTGATCGCGGCGCTGCTGGAGCTCAAGTCACGCCTGCTGCTGCCCGGCGAGGAGATCGAGGACCTCGAGCTCGACCCCGGCGAGGCCGCCGAGGAGCTCGTGGCCCGGCTTGTGGCCGCTCAGCGCTACCGGACCGCGGCCGACTACCTCGGCTCGCGGCTCGAGCGCGAGCAGGGCTATCGCTTCCGCTCCGCGCCGCTGCCCTCCGAGCTGCGCACCGCTCCACTCGCCGATGCCCGGGCGGTCTACGACCCGGCGCAGCTGTCGCGGGCGGTCCACTCACTGCTCGAAGTCCCGCCGCCCGTGGATGTCCGCCACATCACCGTGGTCCGCGTCACCGTCGCCGAGCGGCTGGCGCTCCTTCGCCGGCTGCTCTCACGCGGGCGCTTCACGTTCTCGGAGGCCATCGGCGACAGCGACCGGGTGACGGTCGCGGTCACCCTGTACGCGCTGCTCGAGCTCTACAAGCAGGGGGAGGCGACCTGGGAGCAGCCCGAGCCGTTTTCGGAGATCACGATCAGCGCCTCGGTCCCGACGCGTGCACCCGCGCCAGAGGCGGGGCTCGCGGAGCGGAGGCTGACCGCGTGAGCGCCACCGGGGTGGAGGAGATGACCGACGCCGAGCGCCTCGGCGAGCTGCCGCGGATCCTCGAGTCGCTGCTGTTCCTCACCCCCGAACCGGTGAGCGTGGACGCGCTTGCGGAGGCCGCCGACGTCGAGGGGAACGAGGTGGAGGATGCGCTGCGCGCGCTGCGCGCGCACTACGAGCGCGATGGCCACGGGCTCGTGCTGCGCGAGCTCGCGGGCGGCTACGCCCTCTCCAGCCATCCCGACGCCGAGGTCGCGGCGCGCCGCCTGTTCGCCAAGCCGCGTACCCCGCCACTCACCGGCGCCCAGGCGGAGACGCTCGCGATCATCGCCTACCTGCAGCCGGTCTCCCGCCCGGAGATCGCCCGCATCCGCGGCGTCAGCGCCGAGTCCGCGGCGACGACCCTGCTCGAGCGCGGCATGGTCGAGGAGGCCGGCCGCTCGCAGTTCGGCGCGGTCATGTACCGCACGACCGACCTGTTCCTGAAGTTGTTCGGGCTGGAGGGCACCGGGTCCCTGCCGGAGATCGAGGGCTTCGATCCCTCGCCCGAGTTCGAGCAGGAGCTGCGTGACCGTCTGCTGCGCGCCGGCGAGGTCCGTGCCGGGGTGGCGGGGATCACCGCCACCGGGCCGACACCGGTGCCGGACCTGGAGGCGAGCGCGGTGCCCGATTTCGAAGGTCACCACGAGGCCGCCGACGAGGCGGCGGCCCGAGCGCTCGCCGGACCGGCGGACGAGGACGACCCAGTCGGCGAGGACTGACGCCCGGGCCGGCAAGGACCGGCGCTGGAGCCGGCCTCCGGCGAGCCGCCCTCAGGCGCGGCGCTCAACGCCCGAGGAACCGCAGCAGCGCCTCGGCGTCCCGCCCCAGCGCCCGCTCCACCGACTCGCTCAGCGGGCCGAACGGCGTGAACTCGACGCCCGCGCCGCCGAACCGCCAGGCACCCACCGCACGGCCTCCGGCAAGCCCGATCCCGCGGAATATGCCGCCGCTGATGACCGTGCCCTCATGGCCGCCGAGCACCGCCTCCCGCGAGCGCCACCCGAGCAGCAGGGGCTCGAACGCCCCGAGCAGGCGGGGAGGGGGAAGGCGCGCCGGCGCGCCCGCCGCGGGCCCCGTCGAAAGCTCCACCAGCCCGCCGTCGGTCTCCACCACCCGCGAGCCAAGCGCGCCGAGCGCCGAGCGCACGCGCCCCAGCGGCATCGCCAGCCACTTCGCGAGGTCACGCGGGTCGGCCGGCCCGTGCCCGGCCAGATAGCGCCGCGCGATCTCCGCGTACCCGCGCTCGGGCTCGCGCCGGACCGCAGCGACCGCCTCCGACGCCTCCGGCAGCCAGTCGGCGACCCGCGCGTAGAGCTGCTCGACGCCGGACGCGGCCCCGCCGCTGCGTGCCGCGACCGGCCCCCGCACGAGCACCCCGTCGAGCGAGGCGCGGAACAGGACGTGGACGAGGCCCTGGCCCTCGGCGGGAATCCCGGCGGCGAGCAGCCGCGCGCGCAGCGCGGCCCGCGACAGCGGCCCCTCGTCCGCCAGCCAGCGATCGACGAGTGCCACCGCCCGGTCGCCGAGCGGCTCGTCGATCCCCAGCTGGGCGAGCCTCGTCATCGCCCCGGTCCGCTGCCAGGGAGCGACGAGTGCCTGCAGCAGCGGATAGTCCTCGCGGGTGACGAGGTGCAGGGTGCCGCGATTCAGCCAGGTGACCAGCAGCGACCGCTCCTGGCTGAGCGCCCGGTCGACATCGGCGCCGGTCGTCCCGCGGGTCCGGGCTCGCACGGCGAGCCGGAACGCCCGCGGATCCTGTCCCTGCGTGGCGAGCAGGCGGCGCGCGACGGCGATCGGCCCCTCGGCGCCGGTCCCCAGCGGCGGCCCGGCGAGTCCCTGGGCGACCAGTCGCCGTCGCAGCAGCGCCGAGGCCTGCCGCCGAGCGGCGATCGGGCGCCGCTCAGCCGCCACCGCGCGCCGCGAGCTGGCCGCACGCGGCGGCGATGTCGCGCCCACGGGTGAGGCGAATCGTCGCGCCGATCCCGTGATGCTCGAGCTCCGCCGCGAACGCCTGGATCGCCTTCGGTGAGGACCCCTCGTACGGAGAGTCGGTCGGGTTGAACGGGATCAGGTTGACCTTGAACATGCGCGGGTCGAGCGCCTCGGCCAGCTGCTGTGCCTGGACGTGGGAGTCGTTGACCCCGGCCAGCATCACGTACTCGACGAACACCATCCGTCGTTTGCGCTCGTACCAGCGCCGGCATGCGTCCAGCACGTCCGACAGCGGGTAGCGGTCGTTGACCGGCATCAGCTCGGAGCGCAGCGCCTCGTCGGCGGCGTGCAGCGACAGCGCGAGGCGGATCGGGGCGGGGTGCTCGGTGAGCCGGTCGATCCCGGGGATCCAGCCGACCGTCGAGATCGCCGTGCGCCGGTGGCCGATCCCGATCTCCGGCAACCGCTCGCAGGCGGCGAGCACGTTGTCGAGGTTCATCATCGGCTCGCCCATCCCCATGAACACCGCGTGGTCGACGTCGCCCATCCGGCGAAAGTGAAGCGCCTGGTCGACGATCTCAGAGGCGGTGAGATTGCGCCCGAACTTCATCGTGCCGGTCGCGCAGAACGTGCAGGTGAGCGGGCAGCCCGACTGCGAGGAGAGGCACAGCGAGCGCCGCCCGTCGCGGTAGCGCATCAACACCGCCTCGAGCGGTCGTCCGTCGGCGGTGTGCATCAGCGCTTTCACCGTCCCGTCGCGGGCGTGCGCCTCCTGCACCACCTGCAGCGAGGAGAACGGCACCCGCTCGGCGAGCGCCGCCCGCAAACCGAGCGGCAGGTCGGTCATCGACTCAAACCCGTCCGCGCCCGACGCGGCCCAGCGCCAGATCTGCCCCGCTCGGTAGCGCGGCTCGTCGAGCTCGGTGAGTGTGCGATCCAGCAGTTCGAGGTCCATCGCGTCCACTATGGAAGCAGCCGCGCCTGCAATCCTCGGTGGATGCGTCTGCAGAAGTTCATGGCCACCGCCGGCGTGGCCTCACGCCGCGCCAGCGAGACGGTGATCGCCGCCGGCCGGGTCACGGTCAACGGCGAGACGGTCACCGACCCCGCCCGCAACGTCACCGACGAGGATCAGGTCCGGGTCGACGGTCGCCCGATCGGCGCCCCCGACGGGGGCGCGAAGGTGGTCTACGCGGTCAACAAGCCCGCGGGCGTCGTCTCGACCGCACACGACCCGCAGGGCCGGACGACCGTGGTGTCGCTCGTCCGCGTCGCCGCGCGGTTGTATCCGGTCGGGCGCCTGGACGCCGACACGACCGGGCTGATCCTGCTCACCAACGACGGCGAGCTCGCCCACCGCCTCACCCACCCGAGCTTCGAGGTGCCCAAGACCTACCGGGCCCGGCTCGATGGGTCGCCGATCACCGACATGCAGATCCGCGCCCTGCGCAGCGGGGTGATGCTCGAGGACGGACGCACCGCTCCGGCCCGGGTGCGGCGGATCGGCGCGCGCCCGGAGAACACGATCGAGCTGATCATCCACGAGGGCCGCAACCGCCAGGTCCGGAGGATGTGCGAGGCCGTCGGGCACCGCGTGCGCACGCTCTCGCGGGTGGCCTTCGGAACGCTCGAGCTCGGCCAGATCCCGGTCGGGGGATCGCGCCGTCTCAGTCCCGCCGAGGTGGATGCGCTGCGGCGCGCGTCACAATCCTGAGGCCCCTCCCATCGAGATGTCGACCTCCACTCCCGCCTCCTCCGTGACGGCGCAGCCCGCACGGACGGGCCTGCGCGCCCGCGAGGCCCGCGCCAGGCTGCAGCGCCGGCTCGGGCCGCGTGCGGGGCTGGCCGGGCTCGCCGTGATCACGGTGATCACCCTGCTGATGGTGCTCGACGCGACCGCCGGTCCGTCGATCCTCGTCCCGCGCAGCGGCTTCGCCTACCCGGGCTGGGAGGCCGGTCCGCTCGGCCACCTGGTCCCGGAGGTGCTGAGCAACCGCATCGTCGTGCAGGACCTGCTCAGCGCCGCCCTCGCCGTGCTGTTCCTCGCCTGGCTCGTGGTGCTCGGGGCGCTGCCCTCGCTCAGCCGCCGCACGATCTGGATCGTCGTGATCGCGCTGCACGTGATCCTGCTGCTCGGCCCGCCGACGCAGCTCACCGACATGTTCAACTATCTCGGCTACGCCCGGCTGGGCGGGCTGCACCATCTCAACCCGTACACCCATCCGATCTCCTCGGAGACCTACGACCCGGCCTTCCTGCTGAGCAGCTGGCATGACCTGAAGAGCCCGTATGGCGAGCTGTTCACGATTCTCAGCTATCCGCTCGGGCTGATCTCGCTCGCGGCGGCGTACTGGATCGTGAAGGTCGTGACCGTGGCGCTCAGCCTGTGCTTCCTGTCGCTGATCGAGCGCTGCGCGGTCCGGCTCGACGTCGATCCGCGGCGGGCGGTCGCGTTCGTCGCGCTGAACCCGATCTTCATCGTGTACGCCGTCGGGGGCTTCCACAACGACTTCTTCATGCTCGTGCCGATGATGGGCGCGCTGGCGCTCGTGCTCTCCGGCCACGAGCGAGCCGCCGGGGCCTGCCTGATGGCCGCGATCGCGGTCAAGTTCACCGCGGTGCTGCTCGGGCCGTTTCTGCTCATCCCGCTCGCCACGTGGCCGCGGCGGCGCAGGTTCGTGGAGGGCGGGCTGATCGCGCTCATCCCGATCGCCGCGGTGAGCCTCGCTCTGTTCGGGACCTCGTTGCCCAACCTCTCCCAGCAGAGCACGCTGCTCACGAACTTCAGCGGCCCGAACCTGGTCGGGCTGATCTTCGGCGTCGGCGGATCAAAGCCCGTCCTGCACATCGCGACCGGCCTGTTCATCGTGGCGATCGCCTATCAGCTGGTGCGCCGCCGTGACCGCTGGCTGGAGGGCGCGGGCTGGTCGACGGTGGCGCTGATCCTCAGCCTGTCGTGGGTCGTGCCCTGGTACGTGGTCTGGGTGATGCCGTTCGCGGTGCTCGGCCGCTCGAAGGGACTGCGGTGGGCGTCGGTGCTGATGACCGTCTGGCTGCTGTTGACGTTCGCGCCGTCGACCACCCAGTTCATGAACGACCACGATCTCAGCCTGCTGACGATCACCAAGGCGGGCCGGGCGGCGCTCTCGCTGCAGCACCGGCTCGCGTACTGAGCACCCGCCGTGCGATCCCGTCGTCGTCTCGATCGCTTCGAGCTGGGGGCGCTCGTGCTGCTGGCCGCGCTGTCGATGTGGGACGTCGCCTCCAACCTGGTGATCGCCCATGCCCACGGGCTCGTCTGGACGCGCACCGATGGCTTCTTCGCCGTCGACCAGCTGCAGTACCTGGCCTGGATCCAGTCCTCCGCGCACCACTGGCTGATCGGCGATGAGTTCGTGCTGCGTCCGACACCGGCCGACTACCTGCAGCCGGCCATCCTGCTCTCGGGCCTGCTCACCCGGGCCGGGGTCGCCTCCTGGCTCGCGCTCATGCTGTGGAAGCCGGTTGCGGTGCTTGCGATCGCCTTGGCCGCCGTCGCGCTCAGCCGGCGGTGCTTCGAGCGGACCTTCGACCGGCGGGCGGCGCTCGTGCTCGCGCTGTTCTACGCGTCGCTGAGCGACGTCAATCACTCGCTCGGGGTGATCGGGGACATGATGTCGATGTGGCAGTCCTGGGGATACCCGTTCGGCCTGATCGCCGCGGCGCTGATCACGGCCGGCCTGATCCGATACGCGGACGCCCGGGATTCGACGCTGTCCAGCTCGACGACGATCGTCCCCGGTCTGCTCGGCGCGCTCGCGGGCGCGTTGCACCCCTGGCAGGGCGAGCTGATGTTCCTGATCGTGGTGATCGCCGAACTCTGCCGGGCGCGCAGCACGCTCGAGGCGGTGCGCCGCGGCGAGGCCAAGCCCCTGATCCGCCTGATCGTGGTCACGCTCGTGCTCGTCGCACTGCCGCTGCTCTACTACTTCGGCCTCGGCCACCTCGACGAGGTGTGGCGCGCCGGCCAGCAGCGCGCCCGCCACTCGTTCTCGACGACCGCGACGGTGATCGCCGCGGCGCCGCTGCTCCTATTCGCGCTCCTCGGCTACCGGGGCGCGCCGAAGGACACGCTCGAGCTGCTGCTGCGCGCCTGGGTCCCCGCGGCGGTCGTGATCTGGCTGTTCGCGCTCACCCCGCTCGGGGCCACGCCGCTGCATGCGGTCGGGGGCCTGCCGCTGCCGATGGCGGTGCTGGCCGTGCGCGGAGTGCACCGCGCCGGTCTTGACCGGCTGCCGCGCGCCCGCCTGCTCGCGTGGCTGGCCATCGTCGTGGTGACCGTCCCGGCGACCGCGTACACCATGGAGTACGCGCACACGTTCATCGAGCCCGCGTCCGACAGCGGCGACTACATCGCGCCCGGCGAGAGCGCCGCGCTCGGGTATCTCGCCGGCAGCCGGGTGCCCGGGGGAGTGCTGACCGTGCTCCGGCTCGGTCAGACCGTGCCGGGGGTCACGGGGCGTGCCACCTACCTCGGCGACTGCCTGTGGTCAGAGCCGCGCTGCGACGTGCGCAAGCGCGCGACCGCCGCGCTCCTCGCGGGACGGATGAGCACCACCCGGGCGCGCAGCTTCGTCGCCTCGAGCGGGGCCCGCTTCGTCCTCGGGGGGTGCGGGGCGGACCGCGGTCGGGTCGCCGATCAGCTCGCGCCGCTGCTGGCCGCCACGCGCCGGTTCGGCTGCGCCACGGTCTGGCAGCTGCGGGCAACCGGCGCGAGGAACAGCTGACGTTCATGTCAATATGGGCGCTGTATGCGTCTGTTCGCGCTCCGAGGCGCCAATAGCGTCGCGGCCAACGAGGAGGACGCGATCCTCGATGCCACCGACGTGCTCATCCGCGAGCTGATGAGCCGCAACGCGCTCTCGGTCGACGCATTCGTCAGCTGCATCTTCACCCTCACGCCGGATCTCGACGCGGAGTTCCCGGCGGTCGCCGCGCGGCGCCTGGGCTTCGACCGCGTGCCGTTGCTCTGCGCGCGGGAGATCCCGGTGCCCGGAGCGCTGCAGTCGGTCATCCGCGTCCTTGCCCACTACTACGCCGATCCCGGGCACGAGCCCCAGCACGTGTACCTGGGGGCGTCGCAGGCGCTGCGGCAAGATCTCACCTCGGCCCAATAGTCCGCTCAATAACCTGACCGGGTCATGCCGATCGAGTTCGGAGAGCGCATTCGCAGGATTCCCGCCTATCCGCTGGCCGCGGGCTACAACCTGGGTCAGGACGTGGCGATGCTCGCCTCCAACGAGTCGTGCTTCGAGCCACACCCCGACGCGATCGCGGCCGCCCACGAGGCGCTCGCCGGCGTCCACCGCTATCCGGATCCCTCCTACGAGCCGCTGCGCCAGGCGCTCGCCGATCGCTACGGGGTCCCACGGCAGCGCGTCGTGCTCGGCAACGGCTCGTGCGACATCCTGCTCTGCGCCGGCGAGGCGCTGCTCGAGCCCGGGGCCGAGATCGTCTACGCGTGGCCGGCGTTCTCGGTCTACCCGCACCTTGGAGCGGCCTCCGGGGCGCGAGCGATCGAAGTCCCGCTCGATTCCGAGGACCGCCACGACCTGGATGCGATGGCCGCCGAGATCACCGTCGCGACGCGGCTCGTGCTCATCTGCAACCCGAACAATCCGACGTCGACCTCGCTGGGACTCGACGCGATCGAGGCGTTCCTGCAGCGGGTGCCGCCTCACTGCGCGGTCATCCTCGACGAGGCCTACTGCGAGTTCGCGCTCGTCCTCGGTGACACCTATGCCTCCGTCGAGCTGCTGCGCCGCCACCCCAATCTGATGTTGCTGCGCACGTTCTCCAAGGCGTACGGCCTGGCCGGCCTGCGCGTCGGCTACGGGCTCTGCGGCTCGGAGGACCTGCGGGCGGCGGTCGACCAGGTCCGCCAGCCGTTCTACCTGAACGCTCCGGCGCAGGCGGCGGCCGTCCAGGCGCTCGGGCACCAGGACGAGGTCGAGCGCCGGGTCTCCCACACCGTCGGCGCGCGCATCGAGCTGAGCGACGGGCTGCGCGGCCTGGGTTGCTGGGTGGCGCAGTCCGATGCCAACTTCGTCTGGACGCACCTCCCGGACCCGGATGTCGAGGCCGAGATCGTCAGCGGTCTGCGCGAGCGCGGGGTGCTCGTCCGGGCCGGCTCCTCGCTGGGGCGGGCCGGTGCGCTGCGGGTGACGATCGGGACCGAGGCCGAGAACGACCGGTTCCTCGGGGCGATGGGTGAGCTTCTCTAACGCCGTGCCGGCGGCGTCCGCGCCCGGGGTCCCCGCCGACGCCGGCGGGGGCCCGGCGGCCGACGCCCACGCCCACGCCCGCCGGCTGTGGCGGTGGTGGGTGTGGGTGCTCGTGGCTGCCGCCGTCCTCGGCGCGGCGGTGGCGGTCGTCCTCGGCACCGGGATGACCCCGTCGTTCGACGCCTACGGCTGGCTGGTGTGGGGCCATCAGCTCCTGTATGGGAACCTCAACCTCAACGCGGCGCCGTCGTGGAAGCCGCTGATGATCATCTTCACCCTGCCGATGGCGCTGCTCGGTACCGGGGACGTGCCACCGCGGCTGCTGGCGATCGTGACCACCGCCGGGACGCTCGCAACGGCGCCGTTCGCGGCGCGGATCGCCTATCGGCTGCTCGTGACCGACCGAGGGCCGGCGCTCACGCGGCGGGTGCGGATCGCGGCCTGGATCGGTGGACTGGTCGCCGCTGTCGGGGTGCTCGGTCTGCAGGGCTATCCGATTCCGGCCGGCGGGCCTCCGCAGAGCCTGTGGCGGCTCACCTTCATCGCCGACTCCGATCCACTGTGCGCGGCGATCGTGCTCGCCGCCGTCGACGCCCACCTTGCCCGTCGCCCCAAGCTCGCCTACGTGCTGCTGTTCTTCGCCGGCCTCAACCGGCCCGAGGCCTGGGCGATCGTCGGGCTCTACGGGCTCTATCTGATGTGGAAGGTCCCCGGGACGCGCGCGCTGGTCCTCGGCAGCTGGGTGCTCACGGCGGTCGCCTGGTATCTGCCGACGGCTGTCGCGGCCAAGTCGATCTTCCAGGCGAGCAAGCTCGACCAGGGCAAGGCCAGCACGATCACCGGCGAGCCGGTGTTCCCGGTGCTCCATCGATGGGCCACGTTCTACGAGTGGCCGATGCAGGTGGCCGCTCTGCTCGGGGTGGTGTTCGGCCTGCTGCGCCGGGATCGCGGGGTGCTGCTGATCATCGGCGCGTGCGCGGTGTGGCTCGCGGTCGAGATGCTGTTCGCGCTGCACGGCTTCTCGTCGGTGGCCCGGTACATGATCGAACCCGCGGACCTGATGGTCGCCGTGGGCGGCTACGGGATCGCCCAGGCGCTCGCCGGACCGTGGGAGGGGCGTGAGCGCCGCTTCGAGCGCTGGACGCTGAGGCTGGCGGCGCCGCTCGTCGCGGTCGGGCTCCTGGCCGGTCTCGGGTACTTCCTGCACATCCGGCAGTCGCGGGTTCGCGCCATGGTCCCGGCGGTTCGCAACTACGGCACGGTCAAGCACCATCTCACCGAGGCGGTCGCGCGTGCGGGCGGGCCGGCGGCCGTGCTCGCCTGTGGTCCGCCGGCGGCCAAGAACCAGTTCCAGACGCAGCTGGCCTGGACGATGGGCCTGAACGGCAATCAGGTTCTGTTCAACCCCTCGTTCCTCATTCGCCACCACACGCGCATGGTCCTGTTCACGCAGACCCCCGTGAATGGCTGGGTCGTGCGGGCGTACAACATGCCCCCATCGATCGCGGCACGCTGCGACCGCGCGATGGACCTGGGCGTTCCATCGTCCTGATCGGTCCGGTCTGGTAGAACTCGGAGCGCGCGTGTTCGCCCGGACCCACACCTCGTACGGCAGCCAAGCCCTCGGCGGGTCCCGGTTCTACGCCTATTCGCGCTATTACGCCTGGCGATTTAGCTAGGCGCTCGGCCCACTCCCAGACGCCGCGAGCCGCGCGGCCACTCCGGAGGTCGGGCGCCGATACCGCTCCGCGCGGGTCCGCTCTGGGGACCCGCTCCCGCTCGCGGCTGGGATGGATCGACAGAGGCGTTGTAGAAAGGATGACGTGAAATGCACTCGACGGGCGCCGTGGCGCCGACCGCCGAAGAGGAACCACTCAGCGATCAGGGGGTATTGCTGACCATGAAAGAGCCGTCCACACGTCCTGGCCGGATCCGCGACCAGCGGATCGTGCGCCATGTTCCGCTGTCGGCACCCCGGGAGCTGATGGAGGAGATTCCGCTCTCGGACGCGCACTCCGAGGTCCTCATACGCGGTCGCGCGGACGTGCAACGCGTTTTGCACGGCAGGGATGACCGTCTGCTGGTCGTGGTCGGCCCTTGCAGCGTGCACGATGTGGACGCCACCCGTGAGTACGCCGAGCGGCTTTCGGAGGAGATCTCCGAGTTCGATGACGATCTCTGCCTGGCCATGCGGGTCTACTTCGAAAAGCCACGCACCACGATTGGCTGGAAGGGCCTGATCAACGATCCCCACCTCGACGGTTCCAGCGACGTGAACGCCGGCCTCCGGATGGCGCGCAAGCTGCTTGTCCAGGTACTCGGCGTCGGGTTGCCTGTCGGTTGCGAATTTCTCGACCCGATCACCCCTCAGTACATCTCGGATGCGGTGTGCTGGGGAGCGATTGGCGCGCGCACCGTCGAGAGCCAGATCCATCGCCAGCTCGGGTCGGGGCTGTCGATGCCGATTGGCTTCAAAAACCGAACCGACGGAGACGTTCAGGTCGCGATCGATGCCGTCCGCGCCGCCGGCGTTCGCCATGCGTTTGCGGGCATCGACGATTTCGGGACCCCGGCGATCTACTACACCAGCGGCAATCCCGACTGCCATGTCATCCTGCGCGGCGGTCGTGGTGTGACCAACTACGACGCCGAGTCGGTCCTCGAGACCTGCCAGCGACTCCACGCCGTCGGACTTCCCGAACGCGTGATGATCGATCTCTCGCATGACAATTCCGGCAAGCGGCCGGAGTGCCAGCCTCAGGTGGCCGAAGCGGTCGGCGCGCAGATCGCGGCAGGCGAACGACGCATCGTCGGCGTCATGCTCGAGTCGTTCCTGGTCGAGGGGCGGCAGGACCACGATCTGGCGAATCCGCAACTGCCGCTTGTCTACGGCCAGTCGATCACCGACGGATGCATCGGCTGGGAGCAGACGGTCGAGGTGCTCGACGGGCTGGCCCGGGCCGTCCGAGCGCGACGAGAGCACTGAGCCGGACAGGTGCGCATCGCGGTGCTCGGCGTAGGGCTGATCGGCGGCTCGATCGCGCTGGCCGCGCGTGAGCGTCTGGACGCCGAGGTGGTCGGCTGGGACCCGGCGGCGCAGGCGCTCCGGACCGGTCTTGAGCGTGGCGCCCTGCATCGCGCGGCCGGCTCGGTCGCAGATGCCGTCGACGGCGCCGACGCGGTCTTCTGCGCGGCTCCTGTCGCGCGGATGCAGGCGCTTGTCGCGGCCACTCTCGAGGGGGCGGGCGAGGCGTGCGTGGTCACCGATGTCGGCTCGACCAAACGCACGGTGACGGCGGCCTTCGCCGACCCGCGGTTCGTCGGCGGGCATCCGCTCGCCGGCGCCGAGACCGCCGGAGTGGCCCACGCGCGTGCGGACCTGTTCGACGCCGCCGTCTGGTACCTCACGCCCCGCGAATCGACCTCGGGGGTGCTCTACGAGCGGCTGCACCGGCTGCTGCGGGGGATCGGCGCCCAGCCCGCCGCGATCGACGCCGATACCCACGACCGCGTGCTCGCCGCCGTCTCGCACCTGCCGCATGTCCTCGCCAACGTCCTGGTCGCCCAGGCCGCGGCCACACTGCACGCGGGTGGTGAGCGGTTGCCGGCGACCGGTCCGAGCTTCCGGGACGCGACGCGGGTCGCCGGAGCGCCGAGCGCGATCTGGACCGACATCTACCTGGCCAACCGCGACGCCCTGCTGCGGGAGCTCGACGGCGCGCTCGCGCGGCTGCAGGAGGTCCGCGCGGCGCTGGACGCCGGCGACGCGAGGGCCATCACCGCGTGGAACGACGCTGCGGCCGAGGACCGCCGCACGCTGCTCGAGGCTCACCTTGCGGGTGACCAGGTCTTCCAGCTGCGCGCATCGGTGCCCAACCAGCCCGGCGTCGTTGCCCGGATCGCGCTGGAGCTCGGCCGTGCCGGCGTGAACATCACCGACATGGCGCTCTCGCCCGCGCCGGACATGAGCGAGGGCGTGATCGCGCTGTGGATTGCCGGAGCTGAGGCCGCGGGGCGCGCCGCCTCGCTGATCGAGGCGCTCGGCTTTGCGGTGGCCGGACCGTGAGCGCGTCGTCGGGAGGGGAGCTCGCCGTGCGGGTCGCTCCCGGCTCGCCGCCCGCGCGCTGGTCCCTGCGGGTCCCCGGGTCGAAGTCGCTCACGAACCGTGCGCTGCTGCTGGCGGGGGTCGCGACCGGGACGACGCGCCTGATCGCGCCGCTGATCGCCGACGACACCGAGGTGATGATGGCCGCGCTGCAGGAGCTCGGCGCGCGGGTGCGCCGGGTGGAGGGCGCTGACGGTGACGACGTCATCGTGCAGGGCCTCGGCGGTCCGCCCGCCGCGGCGGAGGGAGGGACCGCAGTCGACTGCGGGATGGCGGGGACCGTCGGGCGGTTCCTGGTGCCGGTGCTCGCCGCGGGCAGTGGTCGCTTCGCGGTCGACGGCCATCCGCAGTTGCGCCGCCGGCCGCTCGGGCCCGTGCTCGCGGCGCTGCGCGCCCAGGGCGCCCTGATCGACGGCGAGTCATTGCCGCTCACCGTGACCGCGGACGGGCTCGCCGGCGGAGTCGTCGACGTCGACGCCTCGGTCTCCAGCCAGTTCCTGTCGGGGCTGGCGATCGCGGCGCCGCTCGCGCGGGCGGCGACGACGCTGCGCTTCGGCGCCCTGGTGAGTGCGCCCTACCTCGATCTCACGCTGAACGCGATGGACACGTTCGGGGCCTCGGTGACCCGCGCGGACGGCGAGCTGAGGATCGGGGAGGGTGGCTACCGCGCGGTCCAAGCGCTGGAGATCGAGCCCGACGTCTCGACCGCGTCCTACTTTCTGGCCAGCGCCGCCGTCACCGCCACGACCGTGACGCTCCCCGGCCTGGATCTCGACGCCACCGGGCAGGGCGACATCGAGCTCGTCGGACACCTGGAGGCGATGGGCTGCGAGGTGACGGCGCGCGCGCCGCTGTCGCTCACCGGCCCGCAGCGGCTGCACGGCGTGCAGGCCGACATGAACTCCAGCTCGGACGTGTTCATGACGCTGGCCTGCATCGCGCCGTTCGCCGACGGACCGACCACGATCACCGGGATCGGTCACGCCCGCGTCAAGGAATCCGACCGCGTCGATGCCACGGCGCGGAACCTGCGTGCGCTCGGGATCGAGGTCGAGGAGGGCCGGGACTGGCTGCGCGTGATGCCCGGGACCCCAGCCCCGGTGCGGCTGCCGACGTTCGAGGACCACCGGATCGCGATGGCGTTCTCGCTGATCGGCACCCGCGTCGCGATCGAGCTGGAGGATCCCGGGGTCGTGGCCAAGACCTGCCCCGCGTTCTTCTCGCTGTGGCCGCGCACGGGCGCCGTGGTCGAGGCTGTCCGGTGACCGTCGTCGCGATCGACGGCCCGGCGGGGGCCGGCAAGTCAACGGTCGCCCGGGCGGTCGCCGAGCGGATCGGCGGCGTCTACCTCGACTCCGGCGCGATGTACCGGGCGGTGGCGCTCGCGGCGATGCGGCGGGGGATCGCTCCGGGCTCGGCCGGCGAGCTCGCCGCCATCGTCTCGATCGAGCTCGAGCCGGGGATCGTGATCCTCGACGGCGAGGAGGTGACCGCGCTGATCCGCGCGCCTGCCGTCAGCGACGCCGCCTCGGTGGCGGCGGCCGTCCCGGAGGTGCGCGAGGCGATGGTCGGGCAGCAGCGTGCGCTGCTCGCCTCCGGCGGTGACTGGGTCGCCGAGGGCAGGGACATCGGCACGGTGGTGTGGCCGCAGGCCGAGGTGAAGGTGTTCCTCACCGCCTCGCCCGAGGCCCGAGCGGAGCGGCGCGCCGCCGAACTCGGGCTGCCGATCGCACAGGTGCTCGCCCAGGTGCAGGAGCGAGACGCGCGGGACAGCACGCGCGCCCATTCGCCGCTGCGCGCCGCCGATGACGCGGTGACGCTCGACACGACCGGCATGTCGCTCGAGCAGGTCGTCGAGCGCGTCGCCGGGCTCGTCGCGGGCCGCGGCTCCTGACTTGGGGCGGGACAGGCCCGGTCCGGGTCACGGTGCGCTGCAAACGGCGACCTACCATCCGACTCATTCGCTCTGAGGCTGAAGGAGAATGAGGGCCGTGCGAGAACGATTGCGACGTATGCGAGAGTTCTACGGCTGGTATTGGCACGCACGTGACTACGGGCGGTCTATCTCGTGGTCGATTCGCTTCGCCCGAGACAAAATGCGCGACCGCTGACTCCGGTTTACCCTTCCGCTGCCGCCGCGTCCGCGCATCAAATCTGGTCAGATCTGATGCCGCGAGTGACAAGAAAGCAAACGTTGTGTATTCTCGTCGTGGCAGGGAGGCCCGTCCGCGGGGCGCCATCAGCACAGAGGTCGGGGACAGGTCGGCACCGTGGTCTATCGAGGGCCCGGCGAATCAGGCTGTCCTTGGGTTCTCGACGAGGTCATGACATTGACGTACGAAGTTTGGGAGCCCCTGACTGAGTCGGGGGCGATTCATCACGCGGGGTTGGTGATTCGCACGAGCGTCGGGTGCGAGCCGCGGGCTGACGTTGGCCCCGCCTGGCGGATACCCGCGCCATGAGTCGCCACGTGTTGATAGTCGGCGCGGGCCCTGCAGGTGTCGGCGCGGCGCTGGCCGCGACGAAGCACCCGGATGTACGAGTCACCGTGGTCGACGTCGGGGGACAGCTCGAGGAGCGTCACCTCCGGTCCCGCGCGCGGATGGCGGCGATCGAGCCGGCAATGTGGCAGGACGATGACCGGGTAACGATCTCGCAGCTCCCCGTCGACTCCGGGGTCAAAGGCCTTCCTGAGAAGCGGACCTTCGGCTCGGACTTCCCATTTCGAGACTTCGGTCAGCGAGGCGGGATTTCGGCGTCGGGAGGATTCAACGAAGCCGTTGTCTCCGGAGCCTACGGCGGATTCAGCAACGTTTGGGGCGCGCAGATCACGCCGTTCACAGAGGCGACATTCCGAACCTGGCCCGTTTCGGCAAAGGTCATGTACCAGCATTACTCCGCTATTCTCGACACGGTTCCGCAGGCCGCGGAAGAGGACGATCTCGCGGATCTGTTTCCGATTCTCGGCAAGAGCAACCCGCTGCCGCCGGCCTCGTTGCGAACTGCGTCGGTCCTGGGCCGCTACGCCCGGTCCCGGCGCCGTCTGCGTGCCTACGGAATCATCGCTGGCCGAGCCCGTCTGGCGATGGAGGCGCCCGCGTGCGTGAGATGCGGTCTGTGCATGACCGGATGTCCGTACGAGCTGATCTACTCAGCTGCGCAGACAATGGACGCGCTTCGCCGTCGAAGCGCGGTCGAGTACCACAGTGGTCTGCTGGCGGTTCATGTGAGTGAGAGCGACCACGGAGCTACGGTCGTGGCTCGTGAGTTACGGACTGGGCAGCTGCACGAGTTTCACGCCGACCGTGTCGTCCTCGCCTGTGGCGCGATTGGAACTTCTCGGCTCGTTCTCGGGTCATTGAACATGTACGACAAGTCCGTCGAGCTCTCAGAGGCCGTCCAGTTCATGCTCCCCTTCTTCTCATTAGAAGGGGTGACCGATCCGCGGGCGACCGACGATTTCACCCTGAATCAGTTCAACATCGCTCTAGACCTGGACGGACAGGGCCATGACATCTCACAGTTGCACTTCTACACATTTGACCCCGCCTTTGAGCAGGCGCTCCCGAAGTTCCTGCACGGGAAGTGGGCTCGGCGCCCGAGGCGTGAGCTGCTGCGGCGGCTCTCGGTCGCGCTCGGCTATTTGCCGTCATGGGGATCCCCTGGGTTCAAGATACGGGTGCGGCCAGGTCAGAGGGGGCAGCTGCCACCACTGGAGATCAGCGGCGAGAGTCCCGTGTACCGCCACAACTCGATGCTCCGCCAGACCGTTCGGCGGATCGTGGCCGCGGCGCCAGCATTGGATCTATGGCCAGTCCTCCCAATGTTGCGGATGTCGGCCGGTGGCAAGAGCTACCACTGGGGTGCAACGTTCCCTCATGGCATCTCGGCCACGAATCGTATGAGCAGTGACGTCCTCGGGCGGATCGCGCCCTGGTCGCGCATCCACGCTGTTGATGCGTCGGTGTTTCCGAATGTGCCTGCAACCACGTTCACTCTGACGATTATGGCCAACGCTCACCGAATCTTGACCCAGGCACTGGCGCTCCCGTGAAGTCAGCGGCCATCACCGGCGCCTATGGATACTTGGGCGGGCTGATTCGGGCCTGTCTGGATGCGAATGGCTGGACGACCACTGCACTCGTCAGGCGGCCGCATGCCAACGATCGGGCACATGCCTGGGAACTCGGCCAGTCGCCCGACAGCGGGGTCCTCGAGGGCATGGATGCACTGGTTCATTGCGCCTATGACTTCGGCCCGCGGTCAGCGCGCCGCGCCTGGGAGGTTAACGTCGACGGCAGCAGTCGATTGCTTCGGGCGGCGAAAGTCGCTGGCATCGAGCGTTTGCTCTTCGTGTCATCGATGTCGGCCTATGAAGGGACCAGACAAGACTACGGGCAGATCAAGCTGGCCATTGAACAGCTCGTCGCCGTACTGGGTGGCGTGAGCATCCGGCCCGGTTTGGTGTACGGCGACAGCCCTGCCGGCATGGTCGGTGCTCTCGTGAAGATCTCCCGTCTGCCGATCGTGCCGTTCATCGCCGCTGAGACGGCACGACAGTTTCCCGTCCGCGATTCCGACCTCGCGCATGCGATACGCCTCATTCTCGAGGGCGAGGACTGGGTACCCGAGGTCTTCGGGATCGCGCAGCGCTGCAGCGTGAGCTTTCGTGAGCTCCTCGAGGGGCTCGCGGCGAGCCGCAGCCGGCGACCCATGCTCGTCCCAGTGCCCTGGTGGATGATCTACTGGTCGCTGCGTCTCGCGGAGGCCGCACGCCTTTCTCTTCCGCTGCGGTCGGACTCAGTGCTTGGCCTCGTGCGGCCCGCAGAGGTGGTGCCGAGCTCAGTCGCGTTTCCAGACCTGCTCACCGATCTGCGCCCTTTCACGTGAGCCGCGGCATTTTGATGGCCGCGTCTGGCGATCGGTCCGCGAACGATGCAATCACGGTGAGCACTACAGTTCCAGCGCTCCAACCGCGCCGCCTTGAATCGCGGTCCGTCGCACCGCGCTCGAGACTGCGAGGCATTCGCAGATGACGACTGTCAGCATCATCATCCCGCCTACACCCTGGATCGATGGGAGCTCATCCGTAAGTCGGTGCGTTCTGCGGCGGACCAGTCGGTGCCGCTCAGCGAGGTAGTGCTCTGCGTCGATAACAACGAGGCCCTCCTAGAACGCGCGACGGAGGAGTGGGCAGGCGACCCAGTGATTCGAGTCGCGCCGAATCGGTACAACCACTTGGTCGACGTCAGCGGTCATCTGCGCGCCCACGGATCGCGACGGCGGTTCGGTGGCGGCTCGGCGAGAAATTCGGCGGCCGAGGAGTCATCCGCAGACATTCTTGTCTTCTTCGACGACGACGCCTGGGCCGAACCGGACTGGATCGAGCGCCTGCTCGCTCTCCATGAGGCCCGCGATGTCGTGGCCGTGGGAGGCGCGTCCTTGCCCGACTATCAGACATCTCGACCAATCTGGTTTCCGACGAACTTCGACTGGGTGTTCGGATGCAGTTATGACGGCCTGCCTGCCACAGCGGCTCCATCTCGGCGACTGTTTGGTGGCAATCTTTCGGTGCGACGCGAGGCCTTCCTCGATCTCGGTGGCTTCCAATCGTTCGACTTCGATGATCTGGATATGTGCATGCGCCTTGCCGCCAGGTACGGCGACCGCAGCCTGTATTACGAGCCGCGGGCGATCATCCATCACTTCGTCCCCGCCGAGCGTGTGACCTGGCGCTACTTCTGCCGCCGCTGCTTCTTCGTCAACAGCGAGAAAGTTCTCGCGTTTCGCGATATGGGCGACGCAGCGAACCTGCGGGCAGAAACTGAGTTCGTGCGGCACGCCGGCCGGGGCGCCGTTCGGGAGGTCATGGGCGTCCTTCGCCGGCGCCCCGGTGCACTCAGGTCGCTTGGCGCCATGCTCGCCGGAATCGGACTGGCCGGCTCGGGGCACCTCTGGGGACAGCTGAAGCTCCTGCGACCGAGCGCCCGCCGGAATCCTTCGCAACCGGCTCAGACGTAGGCGATGGACGCTATGCGTGATTTGTTGGACACACGAGCGGGAGCGGTGGGCTTTGCCGCCGCCGCATAGCGGAAACCGGGGGCGGCGGCCGCAGGCGGCGGCGATGGTGGACGTAGCGCTTCGAGGCTCGTTGCGCGGCCGGTCGATGCCGCGGACGGACACCAGGACCCGGCAAGAGGAAGTCGGCGACCCTGCGACGTCGGCCTCGTCGCGGACGTTCCTGATGCTCACTCTGCTGCTGTCAGCAGACGGCGTGCTGATCGTGTCGTTGGCCTACGCAGCTGCTCGCTCCGGCCAAGCGTGGGCGCCGGTGGCCTACTGGGTCGGCCATCTGCTCACCTTCATTCCGCTGGCCTCCTATGTTCTCTCACCGAAGACACCGAGCAAGTGGGTGGCAATCGTTGGTGTTGCGCTCTCTCAGTCGCTGACCACCTGGATGTACAGCCCGCTGATGTTCAAGTTCCCAGACGAACTGCAGCATCAGCGGACGGCCCTGGACATCGTGCAGTATCACTCTCTGTTTCGCGCGAACCTGGCACTCCCAGTCAGCCCGCGCTTCCCGGGCCTCGAGGAAATCACAACGTGCCTGATGGCGCTGACTCGCCTCAATCTGTTCACGGCCGGTCAGATCGTGGCGGGCCTTGCCCACATCACGCTGGTGGCGGGCATCCTGATCCTGATGCGTCGGGTCGCTCGCGACGACTGGGTGGCCGCTGTCGCGGCGCTGATCTTTGCGATCAGCCCCCAGGACGAGTTCTTCAACGCACTATGGATCTATGAGGTTCCCGCCTCACGCTGATGGCCCTCGCGCTCATTGGCGCGACGCGGCGGGGATCGGTTGCATCAACGCTGACTGCGATCCTTGGCCTGGCCGCCGTGACCGTCACTCACCACGTCACGGCGGCAATCACCGCGCTTACCCTTCTCGCGCTCGGGGCGGGTATGGTTCTGCAGGGTGGGCCGCGCGCCGACCGTTCGGTCGAGCGAGCCGATGGACTCCGACTACTCGCTCTAGGCGCCATTGGTGCAGTATTCGCAGCGACCTGGCTCATCTTTGTAGCGCCGATCACCTATCAGTATCTCGGTGGGCCGGTAGGCAATGTGATCGCTGGCTTCCTCAACGCGGGCTGGGTCAGCGGTAAAGCTCCAGTCGGGGGTGTTGGGGAGAGCGCCCTTACCCTCGGCGCGACGCTGTCGGTACCGGCGCAATGGCGATTCTGGTGCTCGCGGGCGTGCGTGTCGCCTGCCGCCGAGGCGTGGATGCGCTGACTCGGACCTTCGCGGTTCTCGGTCTCGCTTTCTTCGGTCTCCTAGGAGTTCGCTTTCTCTCCGCGACGGGGCAGAGTTGCTCGGACGCCTGCTGACCTATGAGTACCTGTTCGTATGCGTCGCCGCCGCGCTTTCGCTCACGCAGCTACGCGGACGCAGGCCACGACTCACCGCGACCCTAGGTCTCGTAGCCGTCGCACTAATCTTTGTGGGCAATTCGACGAGCGGGTGGCCAGCGCCATACGAGTTTGTGCCAGGGCCGTTCAAGGTCGACGCGTTCGAGAGCGGGGTACTCCGGCTGGCGTACAGGCAGCGCGATGGATCGGGAAGCATGTCCCACCGCGTGCGACCGTTGCGTGCGATCACACGATGTGTTCGCTGGTGGGCGGTTACGGGCCTCAGCGCGCTCTTGAAATTGGCACGCCCTTTATTACGCGACACGCATGGACGCGAGGACGTGGCGCGAGATTTCACTGGCCGGGGTCGACTACGTGGTAGTCGAATGCGACGAAGAGCTCAGCGGACGGTGACGAGGTATGACTTCGAGTACGAGACGACGGGCGAACTGGCGGCCACACCGTTCCGACTAGGACCACTTGAGAAGTTCAACGGTGCGGTCGGCCTTGACCGGGTCTTCGACAACGGCGACATCGTGATCTACCGCGTGAGACGGGTATATCGTGGCTGAGCCGCGACGGAACTTAGGGTGGTCGTCCTGTACAGCTGGATTGCAAGAGTGCTCGTGTGGTCGTTGCGGCCGGGTGATATGGAGGATCGCTCGCTGCCTGGTTGCTCCTAGTCTGTCCCGGGTACGCGCTGAACGCGCTCTGCGCACCGCGGGCCGCACAGACAGTCTGGAGGTAGCTGTTCGTATTGTCGCTGTGAGCTTCGCCAGCGCGGCGCTTGGCGGCCTGGTGCTCAATGCGATCGGGGTCAGTCTCAACGCCTGATCCTGGGCCACTGCGATGTTCATCATCACAATCGCTGCTGGATACGTCGGGATCAGACGCAGTGAAACCACTCAGCCCCAAGAGAGAGCGGTTGCGCCAATCGCGTCGACAGCGGTGCTGGGCCTGGCGATCATTGCGCTGTTGACAGCCGCTGCGGTGGTGGCGTACGCCAGCGAGCATGCGCGAGACACGCGGCAATCGACCACCGAGCTCTCTGCGACGGTCGACCCTGAGAACCCTCAATCACTGCAGATCCTGATCGGAAACAGCGAGGTGGCCGCAGCGCGGTATCGTGTGTTGATCAAAGGGGTAAAGTCGCGTATCGAAATCCGGGTGGCGCTTCGCGCAGGCCAGTCAAGGACGCTCGTCGTGCGGCGGGCTCATTGGGCTCCTCGCCGACCTGTCACGGTGCAGCTGATCCGCACAGTTGAGCCTGGCAAGGTCTACGCTCTGTGACCATACGGTAGCTGCGCGCGTGGTGGCCTTCTGGGTGATACGGGTGGTGGTGGTGGTGGTGGTGGTCGTTGTCGCGCTCGTCGTCGGCGCGGCTGGCCTGCGAGGGATCGCTGTGGGCGCCGCGAGGAGCTTAGCCGTGTCGCGCGGCTGGAACAGTGGGGTCTACCAGGGGGGGACCATCGACCTACGGGCGGCGATGGCGTTCGCCCACTATCGCGACTGGAGACTCGACAACGTGCACGTCTACCTCGAGTCCGTTCTTGGAAAACGATCGGTTATGAGTCGTGGGAGGTACGGCAGTACAGGGGCTTTCGGCGGCTGCTGGTCATTGACGTGCCCCTCTTGCCTGAGACTGGGGGCGGGACGCTGCGTCAGGTCGCGGCCGGGAACGACGATCGGTACTTTCGGGTGATGGCACGCACGCTAGTCCGTCTCGGGCGCGGGAACTCGGTACTGGTGCTCGGCTCAGAGTTCAACGGCGACTGGCAGAGCTATTCGGCCTTCCAGCCGAAGGTATTCGTCGCGGCGTTTCGGTATGTCGCGAGGCTCTTGAAGGCGGTCAGCCCGGGCTTTCAGATTGACTGGTGCGGCAACGCGATCGACAACCAGGCCGGGCACGACCCCTTCCGCGCCGATTATCTGGGTAACGACGTCGTGGACATTGTCGGCGTAGACGAATACGAGGACCAAGATTGAGCGATCGAAAGCTAGGGGTTCGGGCACTGGCTGCGGCAGCCATTCGGACTTGCGGACTGGGCACGGTTTGCTCGTGCGCACAGGCGTCGTTCTCCGTCCCCGAGTGGGGTCTCACACGCGAAGGCGGCGACGACCCGCGCTTCATTCGCGGCATGTTTCGGTTTTTCGCGGCGAACTCAGAGAACCTCGCGTTCGAAGATTACTTCAACCAGACCGGGCCTCCCAGCGACAACAGCCTGACTCACCCTGTGATGATGCCGCGGGCATCGGGAGAGTACGCGCGCCTCTGGTCGCGCCTTCCGCTGACAACGCGGACCGTCGCCGCTGGGGGCGCGCGGTAGGCAGGATGAGCGTGACAATCAGTGGTCTGGGCCGCTGAAGGAGTAGCCGAACAGCTCAATGTCTCGACGGTAGACGCGCGCGACGACTGACGCATCGTATCTGTGTAGTGGTCTCTGAAGTCGCGGGAGAGCTGCCCTGCGGGTCCCGGATTGTGATGCGGCAGCGACACCATTCTGGCGAGCCCGAGGCGATCACGGATGTGCTCAAAGTTATGGGCGAGGCTCTCGTAGCGTCCGACGAAGTCAACTGCGACACGTGTTGTGAAAGGGTTGCACACGAGTTTGTACTGCGGAACGAAATGGATGTGGGTGAGGACCGATGCTTCGTTCACCAGTTCAGGACGAAGTCCTCGAATGTGTCGAGATGCTCGGAATTGCGGTCGGCTCATCGCCGATCGGATTCATCCATGCCGCCGTCCCGTAGGAAGGCGTAGGCCGAGAAGAGTCTGTCCCAGGGGTTGCGCACGAACGCGAACTTGAAGTAGCTGGAGAATTCAAGATGCGAAAAGGCGAGCTGGTAGACGCCGATGTGCGCGTGGCCGCCAGCCAGCTCGCCGAAGAGGCCACGGCAGACGGAGACGCTCGCGGCCTTCGGGATGTGGACGAAGATGCAGCGCAGCCTGTCGAACGGCTGAAGCGAGTATGGGCCGGCTCGCGTGCTCGCTCTGAACTGTTCGAGGTCGCGGAACATCTGTGGGGCGAAGCCGGCTACGATCCTCCGGCGGATGTCGTGTGGCAGGCAGTAGAACAGTAGACCGCTCAGCAGCGCGATTGACGGCGCGGTAGAGAACGGGAAGAAAGCTCGCTCGTCACGGAAGTGAGAAGGTAGCTGCGTCGCTCGAGTCGCTACGGCACTATTTGTGGTCACGCGTGACGCGGTTTCGGTCGGCTCGGTGGACGCGAACGGCTCATGACGGCTCCACCGCGGCTCCGGGACGTCGTTGGCGAACGTCCGAGGCGCCATCCATCTCACCGTGCCTCGGAGTCGCTCGGGAAGAGATCCTGGCAGCTCTCCGACGACGACGACGATGGGTTAGAGGACGCTCTCGACATCATGACGACGACACGCTGACGAAACACGACGAGGCTACTGTGCAGGATCAGCGCTAGGAGGACGACGCTGATCTCTAGCACGCTGCTACGCAGCTAATGAGCGCACTGCGGCTTAGGTCTCGTTGACAGACAGACGGCGATGTAGTGCGTCGGACGCGCGAAGAAATGTTGCGCTGCTCAGGATCGCGAGGGAGCGCGCTCGCTGTACTGGGGCTCGAACATCGCTAGCAACAACGTCCACGAGTCCGAACACCACCAGCGATGCGATGCCGACGACGCTGAGATCGTGACGATTCGCTGGAGCTCGCGCGAGAGCAACGCGTGATTGCGCGTGCTCACTCCGAACAGCGCAGTCGACAGATGCGCAGGAACGATGTACGCGAAGCTGACTAGCAGCAGCGCGGTGTAGAAGCGTGCGTTGACGCTCGGGGAGAGAAAGCTCACGACTAGGACTGGCATGAGCAGCTGAGGGGCCTCCGAAGAGACGTTCAGACAATGATGGGTCAGTGCTGTACCGCTATACCGAGAGAACAACTCACGTCGCGGCGTACGAGGATGCGCATCTTGGCTCGCCTGGCGAGGACTACGACTACGATGAGCGACAGCAGCGCTCCCGCCAGCTAAGTTCCGATCAACTCGCTGGAGCTTTTCAAGCTGAACGCGACGGCTGCGACTGGCAGCGCTAGGAGCTTGAGTGCTGAAAAGAGGAGATTCCTCCAGAACTGCCAGCTTGCGCGCGAAAGCTCAAGGGTTGCATCGTCGAACACGAGCAGCGCAGCGGATAGTCCTGTCGTGATCGCGAAGAGCGCGATGTCGGCAATCTCCCCGCCGATCTCCTCAGACCTCGAGACGGCATGTAGAACAAGTGCGAAACCGAACTCGGAGGCGACGCCGACAACTGTTGAGGTGACGAGCGCAGTGGTGATGAGTGCGGGCCCTCCTGCAACGCCGCTTGAGAGCTCGCCGATAAGGAGCGTTCCTAGCCCGAGCATGCTTGCCATGGCGAGCAGTTGCATTGCCGAGATGGCCGCGCCGACCGCCCCGATCGCAGCCGGCGTAAACAAGTGCGCCGCCACCACCCAGAACGCGAATCCGAGCGCGGAGGTGACGATGGTCGTCCCGAACAGGGAGAGCGCATTACCCACCACACTCGCCGGATGAAAGCCGCGTCGGACCGCCCACGCGACCCCAGGCGGGCGGGCGATGCGCCGCGTCGTCGGCTCGACGGCTTGCGGCTGCTCCACGGCGCTCACACCACACCGACCTTGGCCAGGGTGGCTTCTTGCATCGAAGACCTTGTGGTCATGACGTCGCCGGCGTGGCGTCGCTGTCGGCGCGAGATCTCGGTCCGGGTGAGGGCAGCAGCGCCTTGGCGGACGCATCCGCCGCGGTGCGCCCGCCGTCGGACTGGCCAACGGTCCGACTTACACGCCAGGCCATCTGCTTCGCTCGTTCTATCCAATGACGCGGGGGGGAGGCTGGCTGGGTCAGTAGAGCCTCCACCGCGTCCGCGCCACTCCCGGCGTACACGATGAAACGCGGGAGCGCGAACAGATCAGCCCCGGACCACGCTGCCTCATTGCCGGTTCCGCACGCGTACCGGTATCCAGCGCGGATCACCGCGGACCGAACTCGCCGGCTGTAATAGCCGTAGGGGTAGGCGAAGGATCTCACGGGTCGAGCCGTGATCTCCTCGAGGATGGCTCTTGACCTTGTGATCTCGGACTCGAGCGTTGCTGGCGGGACGCGGTCGAGTTCAGGGTGGGTGTGGCTGTGGCTGCCGCATGTAATTCCGCGTGCGGGAAGCGAGGCAATCGCATCGACACCGAGGACCGGCCGGCGGTCCTCGGCGAACCGAGTCATCCAGCCACTGCAATCTCCAAGATGTGCCGTCGGGACGTAAAGAGTCCCGCCAAAGCCGAACTCCGCGAGGACTGGGAGGACCTCGGTCTCAAAGTCCTCGAACGCGTCGTCGAACGTCAGTCCGACGACGCGGTCGGGTAGAGGCCGTCCGTGGCGCAGCGCGTCGCCGATTCGTTCGATCGGCCAGACGGTGTATGACGAGTCGCTCAGCATTCTCATGTGTTCGGCGAACAACTTGGGGGTCAGCGTGTAGGGAGCGAGTTCCCGCGTGGACTCCTGACTGACGCTGTGATATGTGAGGATCGCTACCGGCCTCATGACATGTCACGCAGCGCCCGGGATGGATCCGAACGTTGGCGCCAGACGGACAGCGGATACGCAATCAAGCCCCAGGCCATGCCCCGGCGGTGAGCCTTCGTGAGCTCGGCCGGGAACTGGGAGCTGATGGATGCGAAGCGCTGCGAGTCGCGGTGGGTGAGATCCTGGAGTCGCGAGGGAGGAGCGACAGCACCTGCTTGACTAGGCGAGGCCGGCGCAGTATGAGGCGGACGAAGTATGTCGTCAGGCCCGAGCCATACCCGCCGAGCTGGCGGCAAAGATCATCGAAGTCCGCATAGTGGTTATGCCATAGGAACGCTGCAGGCCGATACATGACTTTGTAGTCGAGGAGCATCAGGTCGGCAAATGCGGCAGTGTCCTCCGCGGCGCGTGTCGCCGTACCAGCTCCAGCGCCGGATCAAAGCCGCCGATTTCGATCAGAGCGTCCCGGCGAAACGCCATGTTGCCTCCCGCGCCAAACGGCGGCAAGGGATACAACGGGTGCTGGTCGCCTGGGCGAGAGGGATCGAAGATCAGCGTGTCGAGACCGCGGTTCTTGCTATGTCCTCCGTACTCCTCGAACCACGACTGTGCTTGTGTACGAAGAGAGACCGGCAGGATCATGCCGTTCACTGCGCCGATTCGCGGGTCGGCGGCGAAGCCGAATGCGAGTTCCGACAGCCAGCGACCGTCGACGATCTCGTCATCATCGAGAAACGCAACGACGTCCGTTGCCGCCGCCCGTACGCCGGTGTTACGGGCGCGCGCGAGTCCCGGGATCGGTTCGACCACCCGCCTAACCGCAAGCTGATCGGTTAGCTCGTCGACGACAGCCGCGTTGGCCTGGTCGGGGGGAGCGTTGTCGACAACGATCACCTCGAACCGCGGGTGGTCCTGCGCGACGAGCGCCAGTAGACACTCGCGAAGGCGCTCGGGCCGCCCGCGGGTGCAGACAATCGCGGTGATCGGCGCAAGTCGGTCCAAGCGGGCGGCACGCGCGGCCCGCCGTGTCGGATCGTCGAGCGCGGGAAGGCCGCCGCTGCTCATCCCGGAGATCGACGCGTCAATCGCTCGGATCTCCAACTTCAGCTGCTCCCACAATTGTACAGCGAGTCGGTCGGGATCCAGGCCTCCGCTCGGGACTGCCACCTCGGTAATACCCAGTGGGTCGCCCTGGCGTCGGACGAAGACAAGTGCCGAGCCATAGCGCACGTTCGTGGCGGAATCGTCGGCTTCGATGCGGGGCAGCGGAGCTGTGATCTCGATATCAAGCGTGTGGACGGGTGAGAAGGTGGTCTCGGCGCCGGTCGTCGGCTTCACGACACCCGACCGCCGACTGCCGGCGGCGAGAGGGTGCCGCCGCTTGAGCGCGGCCGGGTCGGCGCCGATCACGCGAGCTGCGAGACGACTTCGTCGAACGTGCCGCGAACCTCCTCGAAGGAGGCGGTCCACTCCGGCTCAACGGCGGACGTCGGATGCAACCACTCTGAGATGATCATCCGCAAGACTCGTCGCCCGTCCCGCACTGTGTGGAGATTGCTCTTGCCGGTCAGTCGCTCGAACTCGTGACTAGGAACCTCCCGCACGTCAAGTCCCGCCCGAATGATCCGTATGTTGATCTGCGTTTCGACCTCGAAGCCGTCGCAGTCGACGTGCATGTGTGGAAGGCAGTGTCTCCAGAACGCGTTGTAGCCGTAACACAGGTCCGTATAGCTCGACCCGTGCAGCAGATTGACGAGCCCTGTCAGCACCTGGTTCCCCAGGCCACGGACGGCTGAGATGTCTGTGCTCCCGCCGCCGTGCATCCGACGCGAGCCCTTGACGAAGTCCGCGCCCTCAATCAGTGGACGGAGGTAGACGGGGATCTCGCGCGGGTCTGTCGAACCGTCTGCATCCAGCATGACGATGATCTCGCCTCTGGCGGCCGCGAAACCACACGCGAGTGCGTTGCCTTTCCCTCGTCGATCCTGGAGGATCACCCGCACATCGGGTCGCAGGCTTCGCGCGACCTCGATCGTGTCATCGGTGGAGTGACCGTCGACGAGCAGCACCTCATGGACACCCGCCGGGATCAGCGGTAGGACGTGCGGCAGATTCGCGGCCTCATTTAGTGCCGGAATGATCACACTGACGCGGGCCGCGCGAAGAACGTCTTTTCCATGAACGTCTCGGTCCGTGTCGATCGACGCCCCGCCACCCCTCCTGTCGACCGTACTCGATTCGCTCCGCGCCGTCGCAGAAGCGCCGCGAGTCCTCATTGACATCGATTGTCTCCCCTTGTCGAGTGTGCCCTCGGCACTCCGGTAAGCCCATCCGAAGGCCCGTACATCCGTCCAGAAGCGCCCGTCGCGGCTAATGTACAAAATCTCGTGAATATTCGCAAGAACTGCTAATTGATCACCGTTGCTATTGGATTTGTCACCATGAGCACCAGCACGGTGCGCCGGTCGAGGATGCGGTGCTCGTCCAGGCCATTCCGCTGAGGTCGGGTGAGAGCCGGCGCGCTGACCGAATCGCCCCACAATCCGCTGGCCAAGGCGAAGCGTGGGACCGGCGCTGCTGGAGCGATCTCGGCCCCGGGCATACTCAGTGGTGATGAAGGTCGCAATCGTCGGATATCCCAACGTCGGCAAGTCCTCGCTCGTCAACCGCCTGACCGAGTCACGCGAGGCGGTCGTGCACGAGCGCGCGGGCATCACCCGCGACCGCAAGGAGCTGCGGACCGACTGGAACGGTCGCCAGCTCACGCTGATCGACACCGGCGGCGTCGACCTGGAGGACGTGGACGCGATGGCCGCGCAGATCCAGGCCCAGTCGCGCGCGGCGCTCGCCGAGGCCGACGTCGCGGTGCTCGTCGTCGACGCCCGCGCCGGCATGCGCCCGGGCGACCAGGAGCTCGCCGAGATGCTGCGCCGCGGCTCGCTGCCGGTGCTGGTCGCGGCCAACAAGATCGACTCGGTGAAGGACCTGCCGCTCGCGGCCGACTTCTACGGGCTCGGGTTCGGAGAGCCGATCGCCGTGTCCGCGGCACAGGGGCTCGGTACCGGCGACCTGCTCGACCGGATCGCCGCGCTCGCGCCGGAGGCGGTCGACGAGGACGGCGGCGAGGACGGCGCCATCCGCCTGGCGCTGATCGGGCGCCCGAACGTCGGCAAGTCCTCGATGCTCAACCGCTTCGCCGGTTCCGAGCGGGTGATCGTCTCCGAGGTGGCCGGCACCACCCGCGACGCGATCGACCTGCCGATCCGGTTCGGCGAGCGCGACATCGTGCTCGTCGACACGGCCGGGATCCGCCGGCAGGCGAAGGTCGGCGACTCGGTGGAGTACTACACGTCGCTGCGCTCCGAACGCGCCGCAAAGCGCGCCGACGTGGCGCTCGTCGTGTGCGATGCGAACGACGGAGTGACCACCCAGGACCTGCGCATCGCCGAGCTGGCGATGAAGTCCGGTTGCGCGACCGCGCTCGTGCTCAACAAGTGGGACATCTCCCAGGACGTCGACCTCGACCACGAGCGCGCCCGCGTCCTGCGGAAGCTGCGGCTGCGCCCGCGCGTGCTCACCGCATCGGCGAAGACCGGCCGCCACGTCGACCGGCTGCTCGTCGAGGCGATCGCGCTCGCCGATCGCTCGCGCACTCGGATCCCCACCCCGCAGCTGAACCGCTTCCTGTCCGAATGCGTGGCCGCGCGCCAGCCGCCGGTCGGCAACAGCGGCAAGGGCGCGCGGTCCGGCCACCGGCTGCGCCTGCTGTTCATGACCCAGACCGCTGAGCGCCCGCCGCGCTTCTCCATCCAGGTCAACTCCCGCGCCCGCGTGACCCGCGACTACGCCTATTTCCTGGAGAACCGCCTGCGCGAGCGCTACCGGCTGGAGGGCGTCCCCACGATCATCGACTTCGTCGAGCGCGGTGAGCAGGGTCAGGGCGGGGCGGGTGGGGACCGTGTCGACGGCCGGCCCCGGCGGCGGACGCCGGTCTGAGACCCCTCGCGCCGATGATCGCCCGCGTGCAGCCGCTCACCCGCACGCGTGCGGTGCGCGGGTCGTTCGACTACACCGTCCCTGAGGCGATGGCCGGCGAGCTCGCGGTCGGGTCGCTGCTGCGCGTGCCGTTCGCGCGGCGCAGCGCGCTCGGGGTGGTCGTCGAACTGGCCGATCGCTCCGAGCTGGAGCCCGACCGGCTCGCCGAGCCCGAACGCGTGATCGGGGCAGGGCTGACCCCCGAGCTCGTCGCGCTCGCGGAGTGGATGGCGCGTGAGTACTGCTCGACGACGGCGCGGGCGCTGTCGTTGATGCTGCCCGCGGGCGCCGCGGCCGGCCGCGGCGCCAAGCGCTCGCTGGCGGCCACGCTCACCGCCGAGGGTGCCGCCGCGCTGGGCTCACCGGGGCACCCGGCCGGGCCTCGGCTCACCGACGGGCAGCGGGCGCTCCTGGAGCAGCTGCGCGCGTGCGGCGGGACCGCGCTCGCGGCCGAGCTCGGCACCGAGGCATTGCGGCGCCTGGAGCGCCGCGGGCTGGTGTCGATCGCCTCGCGGATCGTCCCGCGGCGGCCCGCCAATCTCACCGTCGGCCGGGCCGACATCGTCCCGCCGCCGCTCACCGCCGACCAGCGCACCGCAGCCGACGCGCTGCTGGCCGCGCTCGGCGCGCCTGGGGGCGCCACGCGCGACGAACTGCTGCTGCAGGGCGTCACCGGCTCGGGCAAGACGGAGGTCTACCTGGCGGCGGTGCAGGCAGCGCTCGATGCCGGTCGCACGGCGATCGTGCTCGTGCCGGAGATCGCGCTCACGCCGCAGGCGCTCGGCCGCTTCCAGGCCCGCTTCGGGGATGTGGTCGCCGTGCTGCACTCCGCGCTCTCCGACGGCGAGCGCCACGACGAATGGATGCGGCTGCGCGTCGGTGAGGCGCGGGTGTGCGTCGGACCGCGGTCCGCCGTGTTCGCGCCGTTGCGGGACGTCGGGCTGATCGTCGTCGACGAGGAGCACGAGAGCTCCTACAAGCACGAGGGCGATCCGCGCTACGACGCGCGCGGCGTCGCCCGCTGGCGGGCGCGCCACCACGGCGCGCTGCTCGTGTTCGGCTCGGCGACGCCGCGGCCGGAGTCGGTGCAGGAGATGCGCCGGCTGTCGTTACCGCGCCGCGTGGACGGCCGCCCCATGCCTCCGGTCGAGCTGCTCGACATGCGCGACTCCCACCAGCCGCTGCACCCCGAGACGCGGATGGCGCTCGCCGACCTTCGCCACGGTGGCGGCAAGGCGATCATGCTGCTCAACCGCCGCGGCTGGTCGAACTTCCTGTCCTGCCGCTCCTGCGGGCACGTCTGGCTATGCCCGAACTGCGAGGTCGCACTCGTCCTCCATGCCGGGAATCGAACCCGCGCGCATCGTGGGCACGTCGCCTGCCATCACTGCGGTCATCACGAGCCCGTCCCAGAGCGGTGCACCGAGTGCGCGTCGGTCTCGGTCGCGCGGCACGGCGCCGGCACCGAGCGGGTCGAGCACGAGCTGCGCGAGGCGATCGGCACCGATCGCTTCCCGGTGTTCCGCCTGGACGCCGGCGCGGCGACCCTCGAGGCCCGCGCCCGGACGCTGCAGGCGTTCGAGCGGGCGCCGGCCGGGGTCCTCGTCGGAACCCAGATGGTTTCCAAAGGCCACGACTTCCCCGACGTCTCGCTCGGAGTGGTGCTCGACGCCGACCAGACGCTGCGCTTCCCGGACTTTCGCGCCGAGGAGCGCACGTTCTCGCTGGTCACCCAGCTCGCGGGCCGGATCGGGCGCGGAGGCGGGGGAGGGGGACCGGTGGCGAGCGACGGCCGCGTGCTCGTGCAGACGCTCGCGCCCGACGCGCGGCCACTGCGCTTCGCCGCCGAGCACGACTCCGACGGGTTCGTCGCCGACGAGCTGACGCGGCGCCGCGCGCTCTCCTACCCGCCGTTCGCGTCGCTCATCCGGATCATCTGCTCCTCCGAGGAGGAGCCGCCCGCGCAGGACGCCGCGAGCAGGATCCACGCGCGGCTGGTGCACGGCGAGGCGCTGCTGCTCGGCCCGGCGCCGCTGTTCCGGCTGCGGGGGCGCTACCGGACTCAGATCGTCGTCAAGGCGCGCGAGCGCCAACCCGCGATCGACGCGGTCGGCGCCGCCGTCGACGAGATCGGCCCGGCGGTCGCCCGCGCCGGCGTGAACGTCAGTGTCGACGTCGACCCCCAGTAATCGTCCCTCCGTAAACTGGGTGTGATGGCCGAACACGTGACAGACGCCGAGCTCGACCCGGTCGAGGTCGAACCCGAGGAGGACGAGCCGGTCGAGCTCGACCCGGAGACCCGCGCGCGACGCGACTATGCGCTCGCTCACGTGCGGAAGTTCGGGGACCCGGTGCTGCGGACCCGGGCGCGGCCGGTCGACCGGTTCGACGAGGAGCTCGAGCGGGAAGTCGCGCGCATGGGAGAGCTGATGAACGACGCGATCGGCGTCGGCTTGGCCGCGACCCAGCTCGGGGTCCTGCACCGCCTGCTCGTCTACCGCGTCCACCCCCAGGCGCCGGTTGCCGCGCTCGTCAATCCCGAGCTCGAATGGGCCGGGCGCGAGGTGGAGACGCTCGAGGAGGGCTGCCTCTCGCTGCCCGGCGTTCATGTCCAGGTCGAGCGGCCGGTGTTCGTGCGCGTCCGTGCGCGCGACGAGCACGGCGAGCCGATTCTCGTCGAGGCCTCCGGGCTGGAGGCGCGGGTCATCCAGCACGAGATGGACCACCTCGACGGGGTGCTCGTGCTCGACCGGATCTCGCGTTCGGAGCGCAAGGAGGCCATGAAGGCTCTCCGCGCCGCGCTCGGCGACGGCTAGCCCTCCCGGCCGGTCGCTCGCCATGCGAATCGTCTACCTCGGCACCTCGTCGTTCGCCGCTGCCGTGCTCCGCGCGCTGGCCGGCAGCGCGCACGCGCCCGCGCTCGTCGTCACCCGTCCCGACCGGCCACGCGGCCGCGGGCGCCGGCTCGCCGCCCCACCGGTCGCCGGCGCCGCCCGGGAGCTCGGTCTCGAGCTCGACCAGCCGGCATCGGTCAACGATGAACAGGCGCGCGCGCGGATCGCGGCTGCCACGCCCGACGCGCTCGTCGTATGCGCGTTCGGCGCGCTGATCAAGGAGCCGCTGCTCTCCGACCACGAGGTCCTCAACGTCCACCCCTCGCTGCTGCCGCGCTGGCGCGGCGCGGCGCCGATCGAACGGGCGATCATGGCCGGTGACCTCAGCACCGGGGTGTGCATCATGCGCCTCACCGCCGGCCTCGACACCGGCCCGGTCGCGCTGCGCGCCGAGGAGCCGATCCAGCCCGGCGACACCTACGGCACGCTCTCCGAGCGGCTGCAGGCGGTCAGCAGCCGCCTGCTGATCGAAGCGCTCGACGCCGGGCCGGGCGGGCTGCGATTCGAGGAGCAGCCGGAGAGCGGGGTCACGTACGCCGAGAAGATCACCGCCGAGGACCGCATCCTCGACGCGACCGCCGCCCCCGCCGACGTGCTCGAGCGGCGGGTGCGTGCGCTCAGCCCGCACATCGGCGCGGCGCTCACGCTCCCCGGCGAGGACCGGCTCGGAGTGTGGGAGGCCCACGCCCGCCCCGGCGGCGAGGGCGATCCCGCCCCCGGCGCCCTCGACCTCACGCAGCCCGACCCGGTGCTCGGCTGCGCGGGCGGCGGAATGCTCGTGCTCGACCAGGTCCAACCCGCCGGAGGACGGCGGATGGACGCCGCGGCCTGGGCCCGCGGCCACACGCGCCGGTGAGCGGCCCGGCGGCCCGTCGCCCGGCGTCCGGCGCGCCCGTGGATGGGATCTCCCCGGCGCGAGAGTGCGCGTTCACGGTGGTGCGGCGCGTGTTCGAACAGGGCGCGTACGCCGACCGGGCGCTGACCGCCGAGGCGCGCGATCTGGGTCCGCGCGACCGCGCGCTCGCGATGGCCCTCACGTACACCACCGTGCAACGGCGGGCCACGCTCGACCACGTGCTGTCGGCGCTGGCCAGCCGGCCGCTCGCTCGTCTGGACCCGACGGTGCTCGCCTCGCTGCGGCTCGGCCTCGCACAGCTGCTGCTGCTCGACGGGATCGCCGATCACGCCGCCGTGCACGAGTCGGTCGAGCTCGCCAAACGCTCCTCCCGCGGCGCCGCATCGTTCGTCAACGCGGTCCTTCGCCGCGCCACCCGGGAAGGCCCGGCGCTGCTCGCCGGGCTCGACGACGCCACGCCGGCCCACGCCGCCGTGCTGCATTCCGTGCCGGAGTGGCTGGCCGACATGTGGTTCGCCGAGCTCGGGCCGGTGCAGGCGCGCGCGCTGCTGGCCGCGGTCAACCGAGCCCCGGAGTCGGCGCTGCGCGTCAACGCGCTGCTCGCCACCCGCGCCGAGGTGATGGCGGCGCTGCCGGTGGCGAGCCATCCCTCGGAGCCGGCCGAGGCGCTCGTGCTCGATGCACCCTTCGACCTCGAGGGCTCGCAGCTGTGGCGGGACGGGGCGATCATGGGCCAGTCGCGCGGATCGATGACACCGGCGCACGTCCTCGGCCCCCAGGCGGGCGAGCGTGTGCTCGATCTGTGCGCCGCGCCGGGGGCGAAGACGGGCCAGCTCGCGGCGATGATGGGCGACGACGGGCGGCTGCTGGCGGTCGAGCGCCACCCCGGCCGGGCCGCGGCGCTGCAGCGCACGCTCGCCCGCCTGCGCGTCCGGTGCGCCGAGGTCCGCGTCGCCGACGCCGGCGCGCTGGAGGCCGAGGAGCGCTTCGACCGCGTGCTCGTCGACCCGCCGTGCAGCGGTCTGGGCACCTTGCAGTCGCGCCCCGACATCCGCTGGCGCGTCACCCCGGAGAGCGTGGCGGCGCTCCCCGACGTGCAGGTGCGGATCCTCCGCGCCGGCGCGCGCCTGCTGCGGTCCGGCGGCACGCTCGTCTACTCGGTCTGCACGATCTCCAAGGGGGAGTCGGAGGGCGTGATCGAGCGCTTTCTCGCGGCCGAGCCGGGGTTCGAGCTCGTGCCGATCGCCGACCGGCCGGACGCCGGGCCGTTCCAGCGCCTGCTCCCGCACCGGGACGCCACCGACGGCTTCTTCATCGCGCGCCTGCGTCGCACCGGCGCGGAGCCGCCGAGATGACCAGTTACGCTAGGTGGACGGCCATGAGTGAGCGCGCGGTCAACCTCGGTCCCGAGTGTCCCCACTGCCACGAGCCGTGGCTGCGACCGACGACGGTCCCCGGCCGCTACCGGTGCGTCTACTGCCTGCAGCGCTACGAGCTCGTCTCGGTCTGCCCCAATTGCGGTGAGCACTCGACCATCGTGCGCATGTCGAGCACGGCGCTCGTGGAGTGCAATCACTGCCGCGCCTCGATGCTCGTCGCCGTCTGAGCAGAGGCTCGACGGCCCGCATATCCTGCTGAGCGCGATGGCGCCCCACGACTTCCGCCCGGTCACGCTCACCGAGCGCCGCATCGCGCCCTCGATCCTCTCCGCCGACTTCGGCCGGCTGCGCTCGCAGGTGCGCGAGGTGCTCGAGGCGGGCGCCCGCGTCATCCACGTCGACGTGATGGACGGTCATTTCGTCCCGCCGATCACGTTCGGTGCGGTCGCCGTACAGGCCATCGCCGACCTCGTGCACGACGCGGCCGGAATCATCGACGTCCATCTGATGGTCGAGCGGCCAGAGCGGCACATCGCCGACATCGCGAGCGCCGGCGCGGACTCGATCACGATCCACGTCGAGGCCACTCCGCACGTGCACTATTCACTGCAGGCGATCCGCGAGGCCGGTTGCACGGCCGGCGCCGCGCTCTGCCCTGCGACAGGGGTCGAGACGGTTGCGGACGTCGCGGGGGAGGTGCTCGACATGGTGCTCTGCATGTCGGTCAACCCCGGGTGGGGCGGCCAGAGCTTCATCGAGAATTCGCTCGACAAGCTGCACCGGCTGCGGAGGATGCTGCCCGACGAGGTCGGGGTCGAGGTCGACGGCGGCGTCAACGAGGAGACCGGCCCGCGCGTCGTCCGGGCGGGCGCGAACCTGCTCGTCGCGGGCTCAGCCGTGTTCGGCTCCCCCGATCCGGGCGCCACCTACACCGCGCTCGTACAGGCCGCGGGCGCGGCCTGAGCCGGTCGCGTAGACGCCCTGCAGCAGCACCGCCAGCAGCGCCGCCGCGCCGCAGTATCCGATCTCGACGCGCGTCACCCGCGAGCCGATCACCGGCGCGATCTGGAAGGCGAGGAACAGCGCCGCGCTGAAGAGCCAGCACGCCGCCGCGCGGCCCGCCTGACCCCGCGCGAGCGCCGCCTGATTGAAGGTGCCGGCGATCAGGTGCAGACCCATGCCGAGGCCGACCGCCGCCAGCCCGAGCCGGCCGTAGTGGAAACCCTTGTGGCCGAGCACGATTCCCATCACCGGCGGCCCGATCGCCAGCAGCCCGAGTGCGACCGCCAGCCCGAACCCGGCGGTCACCGCGACGGTGGTGCTCACCGCGCGGCGCACGCCGGCCTCGTCGCGGCGCGTCTCCATGCCGGTCAGGTGAGGAAGGATCGATGTCTGCACCGCCTGAAAGAGCTGCAACGGGGCGCGCACGATCAGCATCACGTTGAACACGTAGCCGACCAGCCCGCCGTTCAGGTCGGTCGAGCCGACGCTGGCGGCGACGACGAGCACCCCGGCGTTCATCAGCGTCTGCTCGGAGAGCATGATCGCCACCACACTCGCCGCGAAGCCCCCGCCGTGGCGCAGCGTGAGCGACGGCCCGCTCTCGGTCACGGCGGACGGCTCGCCGGCGAGGTGCCCGCGGATCAGCGGCAGTGCGAACGGGATCACCGTGAGTGAGATGAATGGCGCGACCGCCATTCCGAGCGCGACCCCGCCGAGCCCGTGGTCGATCCCCACCGCGACCGCGAGCGCGAAGCAGAACCGTGAGACCGACTCCAGGAACACGAGCGCGCCGTAGAGCGCGAATGCCTCGTGCCCGGCCAGCCACCCACGGGCGAAATAGCTGCCGGCGTAGGCGAGCACGCCGACGACCAGCACCCAGTAGAGCGTGGTCGAGCCGCCGAACATTCCGTGCTCGACCGGATGTCGGGCGATCAGGGCGGCGAGCAGGAAGGCGAACGCGAAGCCGGCCTGGAGCGCCGCCGGCACACGCAGCGGGTGGCCGAGGATCCCGCGTGCCCGCCGCTCGGCGATCGTGCGGGACAGCAGCTGCTCGATCGGCCGGTAGATCACCGACAGGATCACGAACATGACCGCCCAGCACAGGGAGATGCGGCTGTAGGCGCGCGGCGACAGGACGTGGCTGGCGGTCGCCAGATAGGCGAAGGTGAAGATCCCCGTGGAGGCGATCCCGATCGTCAGCACGCGGGTGCCGGCGGCCAGTGAGCGGGGCCGCTCCGCGTCCGGCTCGGCGAGCGCCTGATCGGGCATCAGGGGCCGACTCTGACGAGCAGCATCGTCCACGGCAGCGGCGCGCGGGCACTCACGATCTCGCCGTGACCGGCAAGCAGCCGCCTGAACGAGCCCGGCGTCCAATGGTGCAGGTGCCCAGGGGTGTTGCCGAGCTCGCCGACGTAGGCGCCGCGCGCGAGGTTGAGCATCCGCCACAGCGGCTCGCGCGGTACCGAGACGAGCAGCCACCGGGCGGCCACGCGCGCCATCTCGGCGAGCGCGGCGGGCGGGTCAGCGACGTGCTCAAGGACCTCGATCGCGGCCACCAGCTCGAACGACCCGTCCGCGAAGGCCAGCGCCTCGGCTTGCATCGCGGCGAAGCGGAGGTTCGGCCGCTGGGCGCGGGAGGCCCAGTGGGACGCGAGCGCGGGGTCCTCGAGGTCGACGCCGACGATCTCACAGCCTGGGTTGCGCACCGCCCAACGGTCGGTGAGCACGCCCTCGCCGCAGCCGACGTCGAGCAGGGAACGGGGAGCCGCCCTCCCGAGCAGCTCGTCCGCCGTCCGCTCGAACCGCGTCATCAGGCGGCGCACCACCGGGCTGGCTGAGCCGTACTTGTCGAACGTGTTGCCGGTCGGCACCGCCAGCGGGCCGGTTCGGAGAGCCTCCTGCGCGCCGGCCGGCGGACCGGCCGCTTCGCTCATAGCTCGACCGGCTCGCGTCCGGGCTCGTAGTGGGAGGGGTCGATCCCCAGCTCGAGCTCGATGCGGCGGACCCGCTCGAACGTCTGCTGGGAGAGCGTGCGCTGGGCGGCGAGCAGGTCGCCGATCACGCCGATCGCCCCGAGCAGCATCGCCGCGTTGAACAGCACCGCACCGGCGATCAGCGACTGGATGTGGCCGCGACCGGCGTCCGCCGGGCTCTCGACGAAGAACACGAGGAAGCGCACGAACACCGCGAGCGCGAGCAGGCCCATCAGGATCGCCGCGCTCCAGAACACGCGCAGCGGCTCGTATTGGGAGTAGATGCGGAAGATCGACAGGCCGTTGCGACGGATGTAGGCCGGCACTGACGGGAACAACCGCGAGGGCCGCGTCGGCGGATTGGTGGCGATCGGGACCGTCTGCACCGCGACAAGCTGCTTGCCCGCCTGGATGATCGTCTCCAGCGTGTAGGTCAACTTCGAGACGACGTGGACCTGCAGCGCCGCCTCCCGGTTGTACGCGCGAAAGCCCGAGGTGGTGTCGGGCACCTCGGTGGAGGAGGCCTGGCGCACCACCCAGGAGCCCAGCCGCGACAGCCCGCGCTTGCTGTGGGAAAAGTGCTCGTTGGAGCCGACCTGGCGGTCGCCGACCACCAGGTCGGCCGTGCCGGCGAGAATCGGCGCCACGAGGCGCGGGATGTCCGCACCGCGGTACTGCCCGTCCCCGTCGGTGTTGACGATCACGTCGGCGCCGAGCTTCAGGCCGGCGTCGAGGCCGGCCTGAAAGGCGGCCGCCAGCCCGCGGTGGCCGGTGAGGCGGACGAGATGCTCGACACCGTGCTGACGGGCGATCTGCAGGGTCCCGTCGGTCGAGCCGTCGTCGATGACGAGCCGCTCGACGCTGTCGAAGCCGTCGACCTCGGTCGGCAGGTCGGCGAGCGTCTGGCCGAGCTGCGCCTGCTCGTTGAAGCACGGGATCTGGATGATCAGCTTCATCGCCCCGGGACGGTACCGATGCAACGCGTCTCTATCCTCAATTCGCACCGATGACGTTCGATACCGACACCGATCGCCGCCACCTCGCGCGGGCGATCGAGATCGCCGAGCAGGGCCGGGGTCGCGTGTCGCCCAATCCACTGGTGGGAGCGGTGATCGCCGGTCCGTCCGGGGTGATCGGCGAGGGATTCCACGGCATGCTCGGCGGCCCCCACGCCGAGATCGCGGCGATCACCGCCGCCGGCGACGCCGACCTGCAGGGGGCGACGATGTACGTGTCGCTCGAGCCCTGCTGCCATCAGGGTCGAACGCCCCCGTGCACCGACGCGATCCGCGCCGCGGGCATCGGCCGTGTCGTCGTCGGCTCCGACGACCCCTCAGCGCATGCAAACGGGCGCGGCCTGGGGATTCTGCGCGACGACGGGGTGGAGGTGGTGATCGCCGGCGCGGACCTCGCCGACCGTGCCCGCATGCTCAACCAGCCGTTCCGCAAGCACGTGCGCACCGGCCGGCCGTGGGTCCTGTTCAAGTCGGCGATGACACTCGACGGCAAGGTCGCGACCCGCTCGGGCGATTCGAAGTGGATCTCGGGCACCGAGAGCCGGGCGCTCGCCCATCGCTGGCGAGCCGAGTGCGACGCGGTCGTGGTCGGGATCGGTACCGCGCTCGCCGACGATCCGCAGCTGACCGCTCGGATCGACGGGGTGGAGCGCCAACCGCGGCGCGTGGTGTTCGACGCGCTCGGGCGCCTGCCGCTCGACAGCCGTCTGGTCCGGCATGCCCGGGAGATTCCGCTCACCGTCATCGTCTCGCGGGCGGCGCCGCGATCGGCGACCGACGCCCTGGAGGCACACGGCGCCGACGTGATCGTGGCCCCGGGTGAGAACGAGCCCGCGCGCGTCGTCTCCGCGCTCGACCTGCTCGGCGCGAGCGAGATCGCTTCGATCATGCTCGAGGGCGGCCCACGGCTGGCAGGGGCGTTTCTGGACGCAGGCGAGATCGACGAGGTCCGGTTCTTCCTGGCTCCGGTGATCCTCGGTGGGCGGACCGCGCGCGACCCGCTCGAGGGCGAGGGGGTCGAACAGATCGCCGACGCGGTGCGCGCGCAGTCGCTGCACTGCGAGCGCATCGGCGAGGACCTGCTCGTCTCGGCGACGGTCAGAACATGGTGAGGCCCTGCGCATGTTCACGGGATTGATCGCGGATCTCGGAGAGATCATCGGCGCCGAGCACTCCGGCGACGGGGTGCGGCTGACCGTCGCCAGCCGGCTGACGGGCGAGCTCTCCGAGGGCGACTCGATCGCCGTCAACGGTGTGTGCCTGACGGCGACCGCGATCGACGCCGATGCCGGCGTGTTCGACGCGGACGTCATGCACGAGACGCTGCGGCGCAGCTCGCTCGCCGAGGTCAGGGTGGGCGGACCGCCGGTCAACCTGGAGCTTCCGCTGCGCGCGGCGGACCGGCTCGGGGGGCATGTCGTGCAGGGTCACGTCGACGCCACCGGCGAGATCGTGTCGGTGCGCGACGACGGGTTCTCGCGCCGCGTCGAGCTGCGCGCGCCCGCCGAGGTGCTGCGCTACGTGGTCGAGAAGGGCTCGATCACGATCGACGGGATCTCGCTCACCGTCGCGGAGCTCGGTGCGCAGACGTTCACGGTGTCCCTCATCCCCGAGACGCTCGAGCGCACCAACCTCGGCACTGCTGGGGTCGGCACGGTCGTCAACCTGGAGGTCGATGTGCTCGCCAAGTACGTAGAGAGGCTGGTCAATAGCCGGACGATTCAGGCCGCCGACTCACCAGCGAGGTCGGATGCCGAGCGGAGGCGATCAGCGTGACGAGTACGACGAAGATCGAGATGTCGAGCATCGACGAGGCGCTCGAGGAGCTCGCCGCCGGGCGGATGGTCGTCGTCGTCGACGACGAGGACCGTGAGAACGAGGGCGACCTGGTGATGGCCGCACAGTTCGTCACCCCCGATGCGATCAACTTCATGACGCGCCAGGCCGGCGGCTGGATCTGCCTCGCGCTCACCCCTGAACGCTGCGATGAGCTCGGCTTGGAGCTGATGACGCTCAAGAACGAGAGCGCCCACGAGACCCCCTTCACGGTGACGATCGAGGCCCGGGAGGGCGTGACCACCGGGATCAGCGTCCACGACCAGGCGCACACGATGCAGGTCGCGGTCGACCCCACGAAGGACGCCGGCGACATCGTCAAGCCCGGTCATGTGCGCCCGCTCAAGGCCAAGGCCGGGGGCGTGCTCGAGCGCACCGGGCACACCGAGGCGTCGGTCGACCTCGCCCGTCTCGCCGGGCTGAATCCGGCCGGCGTGATCTGCGAGATCCAGAACGAGGACGGGTCGATGGCCCGCGGCGAGGACCTCGCCGTCTACTGCTTCAAGCACGGGCTCAAGATGGTCTCGATCGCCGACCTGATCGCGTATCGCCGCATGCACGACAAGCTCGTCGAGCGCGTCGTCGACACGACGCTCCCCACCGCGTTCGGTGACTTCGTCGCCGTCGGGTATCGCTCGCTCGTGGACAACAAGCACCACGTCGCGCTCGTGAAGGGTGATGTCTCCGGCCAGAGCGACGTGCTCGTGCGGGTCCATTCGGAATGTCTGACCGGCGACGTCTTCCACTCGCTGCGCTGCGATTGCGGCGAGCAGCTCGAATCGGCACTGGCGATGATCGAGCGCGAGGGCAGAGGGGTGCTGCTGTATCTCAGTCAGGAGGGTCGCGGGATCGGGCTGCTCAACAAGCTCAAGGCCTACAAGCTCCAACAGGAGGAAGGGCTCGACACGGTCGACGCGAACCTCCGGCTCGGTTTGCCGGTCGACCTGCGCGACTACGGGATCGGGGCCCAGATCCTGGTCGACCTGGGCCTCTCCTCGATGCGGATCCTCACCAACAACCCGAAGAAGATCTCGGGACTGATGGGGTATGGGCTGTCGGTCACCGACCAGGTGCCGATCGAGCACGCGCCCAATCAGCACAATGAGGGCTACCTCCGCGCCAAGGCGCTGCGGCTCGGCCACACGCTCCACCACCAGGGCCTTGCGCTCGACGAGGAGATGCTCGAGCGCGAGGTCGAGACCGACCGCGAGCGGCGAGAGTCGGCCGATGGCGCCTGAGGCGGCCTCGACGGGCGCACCGTGGCGGGTCGCGCTGTGCGTGGCCCGCTTCTACACCGAGTTGGCCGAGCGCCTCGAGCGGGGCGCTCGAGCGCAGCTCGCGGAGGAGGGCATCGCCGAGGTCGCATGCTTCGACGTGCCGGGCGCGTTCGAGCTGCCGCTCATCGCCAAGCTCGCCGCGGAGTCCGGACGATTCGACGCCGTCGTCTGCCTCGGAGCGGTGATCCGCGGCGAGACGGACCACTACGACTACGTGTGCTCGGCGGCCAGTGACGGCATCCTGCGCGTCGCGCTGGACACGGGCGTCCCCTGCGGCTTCGGCGTGCTGACCGTCGACACGATGGACCAGGCGCTCGCGCGCGTCGCCGGCGGCGAGAAGCGTGACAGCGGCCGCCACGCGGTCGAGGCGGTGCTCGCATGCCTGTCGGTCCGTGACGCGCTGCGCCCGGCCTGACCCGCGGCGCAGTTCACCTCGCAACGGCGAGGCGCACGCTCAGCCGATCGCGGCGACGAGCAGCGAGAATCCCCCGTGATGGTGGCGATGGTGGCGCCGCCACCGCCGGGCGTGCTGCTGCTGGCGCGCGAGGTGACGCGCGTGCGGGGCCGACGGGATGTCCTGCTTGGTCTGAGCCGGCAGGGTGTCCCCGTTGCCCGCGCCACCGTCGCCTGCGCCCGGCAGTCCCGCGCCGCCGGAGCCCGTCCCCGGGCCCGGTGCCGCGCCTGGCGACGGCGTGGTGGGGGTTGTGGAGGTGGTTGGGGTCGTCATCCCCGCTGCGGCGCCTCCGGACCCGCTCGCTGTCTGGGTCTGGCCGGTCTGCTGCAGCGCCCGGTCGAGCAGTGAGCGCACCGCACCGCGCTGGTTGTCGATCTGGAGCCGCTCGCGCAGCACCGGGATCGCGGCCTGCGGATCCCCGCTGAGCACCTCGGCGTTACCGAGGTCGTAGAGCGCGTAGGCGTAGGTGGTGCTGTCGTGCGGGGCCGCGGCGACCGCCTGCTTGAGGATCGGGATCGCCGTCGTGTAGTCGCCGGCCGCGATGTCCTCGTGGCCGGTGGTCTCAAGATCGGCCGGTGTCTGCGTCTGCGTCGTCGTTGAGGCGCTCGTGGTCGTCGTCCTGGTGGGCGCGGCCGGCGTCGCCACCGGGTGCGCGGGACGCGTGTGGTGCGTGACCGTCGTGGTCGCCCGGTCGGCCAGCCGCGAGCCGCCGTGTGAGCGCGCCTTCCCGCCGTGCATGGTGGCCAGCGCGATTCCGGTGACGACGAGCACCGCCAGCACGAGCGCGCCGAACGCGATCGCGCGCCGCCCACGGGCCGGCCTGGGCTCCGCCGACATGCGGCTCGTCGGCGGTCGGGTGGAGGGGGCGGTGCGCTCGCGCAGGCGAGCCGCTGCCGTCGATGCCGCCGGCGCGGCCGGATCGGGCATCCGCATCCGCCTCCGGCGGGCGGCGCGGTCGGCGGGCCAGTTGCCGCGGAGCGCGTCGTCGAGCGCGGCCACGAACGCGCCCGCGGTCTCCGGCCGATCGGCGGCATCCTTCGCAAGCCCGTCGAACAGGACCTCGTCGACGGCGGGTGGAAGGGTGTGGTCGATCTCCGAGGCGGCCGGCGGTGGCTCCTCGATGTGCTGGCGTGCCTGGGCGGAGAAGTGCGGCGCGGAGAACGGCCGCTCTCCGGCGAGCAGTTCGAACGCGGCGACAGCGAGCGCGTAGCGGTCAGAGGCACCGGTCGCCTCACGGCCGAGCGCCTGCTCGGGGGACAGGTAGGCGGCGGTTCCGAACAGCTGGTCGGAGGTGGTGATCGTGTCCTCGGTCGACAGATGCGCGATGCCGAAGTCGGCGACGTGCAGCGTGCGACCGCGGTCGAGCAGGAAGTTGGCCGGTTTGATGTCGCGATGCACGATTCCCCGGGCGTGCGCGTGATCGAGCGCCGAGGCGGCTTCCGCCAGCCATCGCATCGCCTCCTGCCGGCGCACCGAGTCGTAACGGATCGCGTCGGCGACCGTGCCGCCGGCGAGGAACTCCATGACGATGAACGCGCCGCCGGTCTCTCGCGTGGCGTCGGCGCCCGGGGACGGCTCGAGCTCACCGACGTCGTAGACGGTGACCACGTGCTGGTGGTTGGAGACGCGGGCGGCGGCGCGGGCCTCGCGCTTGAAGCGCAGCACCGCCACGTGATCGTTCGCAAAGCGCTCGGAGAGCACCTTGACCGCCACGTTGCGGCTGAGGACGAGATCCTCCGCGCACCAGACCGAGGCCATGCCGCCGCTCGCGATGTGGCGCTTGACCCGATACCGGTCAGGCAAGCCGACCGGCCGCTCGAGGGACTGGTTGGTGTCAGGACTCATCGGGCTCAGGACGTACCCATGTGAGGTGCTTGCTCACCACGACCAACGGGAATCCTATTCGGACCGCCGGACTCGTGACCACCTCGTCGGGGCTCCTATACTGCCCGCGATGGCCAAGATCTGTCACGTCTGCGCGAAGGGGCCCGCCTACGGCAACAGCCGTAGCCGCTCGATGGTCGCCACCCGCCGCCGCTTCGAGCCCAATCTCCAGCGCGTCCGCATCGATGATGCAGGAACTCCCCGCCGCGTGTACGTGTGCACGCGCTGCCTCAAGGCGGGCAAGGTCACCAAGGCCCGCTGACCGCTCCGGCGGTCGGTGGAGGTGCGGTGAGCGCTCCTGAGCGAGCCACGCGAGAGCGTGGCCGCATCGGTGACGCGAGCCTCATCCGGTTGCGAACCGCGATCGCCGCCGGTCTGGAAGCGCTCGAGGCGCGCCGTGCGCACCGTGCGCAGATCGACGCGCTCGACGCAGCGGGCGACGGTGACGGCGACACGGGCGAGAACATGGTGCTGACGCTCCGCGCGGTGCTGGAGGAGCTCGACCGCCTCGCGGATGACTCCGCCGGTCGCACCATCGACGAGATCGGCCGGGCGGAGATCGTCGGCTCGGTGGCCCGGGCCGCGCTGCTGGGCGCGCGCGGGCGCGCCGGGGTGATCCTCAGCCAGCTGGTCCGTGGCGCCGCGGAGGAGCTGGCCAGCCGGCCCGGCGAGCTGGTCGACCCGGTGGTGATCGGCGCCGCCCTGTCCCGGGCCGCGGATCAGGCCTACGGCTCGGTCCGCGCCCCCGCGGAGGGGTCGATGCTCACGACGGTGTGGGAGATGGCCGACCGCGTCACCTCCGAGCTCGCCTCCCGGGGCGAGGCGCGGCTCGCGCCCGACGCGTCCCCGCTCGAGCAGGACCTGGCGATCGCGGAGGTGATCCAGTTCGCGCTCGAATCCCGCCGCGATGCGGCCGAACGCGTCGATGCAGGCGGTTACGGCATCCTCGTGCTCGTCGCGGGCATCGCCGGCGCGCTGAGCCGCGATCACCTGCCGTCCGCTACCCGGAGGCACCGACCGCCACCGTCGTCATCATGAGTGGGTGGGTTCCGCCGCCGACCCCGTGACCCCGCTGGGGGGCGTGACCGCGTTCGCGGACGGACGCCGCTTGGACTCGACGGAGCTCCGTGCCGCACCGGTGCGGTACCCGCGGCCGTCGGTGCTCTCGCGTGAGCTGAAGGTCGAAGGGGCGAAGGGGGCCGCCGCGGCGCTCTCGCTCGGGCTCGCCACCGTCGGCGATCTGCTGGAGCACCTGCCGCGCGATCGCCGCGAGGCCCGGGCGGTCGCCCAGCTCGTGGCCGGCGAGGTCGCGACCGTCGCCGTCGAGGTGCGGGCGATCTCCTCGCGCCCGGTGCGGCGCCGGGGGATGCGGCCGCTCGTCGAGGCGACGGTCGCCGACACGAGCGGCGTGATGAAGGCGACGTTCTTCAACCAGCCCTGGCTCGCGCAGCGCTACGTGCCCGGCACGCGGCTCATGCTCCACGGCAAGTATGAGGCGCGCAATCGCTTCCGCGTGCAGGGCCATGCGGTGACACGGAGCGCGGGGGTGGGGGGGAGCGACGGTGTCGGCGAGGAGGCCGTCGCGCACTACCCGGCGACCGACGGGCTGTCCTCGACGCAGATCCTCGCGCTGGTGCGCGCGCACGCGGACGCGCTGGCCGACATCGGGGAGCCGCTTCCGGCGCGGCTGCGAGCGCTCGAGCGGCTCGCGGGACGGGGCGAGTCGCTCGCGACGATGCACTTCGGCGAGGATGAGGGCTCCACGATGGGGGCGCTCCGGCGCCTGGCGTTCGAGGAGCTGCTGCTGGTGCAGCTCGCCCTGCTGCGCCGGCGCCGGCTGCGGACCGCCGGGACGCTCGCGGCCGTGCTCGCCGATCCCCCTTCGCTCAGCGCGCGGTGGCTGTCCGAGCTGCTGCCATTCGAGCCGACCGGGGATCAGCGGAGGGCGATGGCGGAGATCGACGGTGACCTTGCGCTCGCGCGGCCGATGCAGCGGCTGTTGATGGGGGAGGTCGGCTCGGGCAAGACGGTCGTCGCCCTCTACACCCTGTTGCGAGCGATCGAGCACGGCCACCAGGGGGCGCTGATGGCCCCGACCGAACCGCTCGCCGAGCAGCACTTCGCGACCATCCAGACGCTGATGGGCGGCGAGGCGGTCCGGATCGGCCTGCTCACCGGATCCACGCCGGCGCGACGGCGGACCGATCTGCTCGGCAAGCTCGCCACCGGCGAGCTCTCGCTGCTCGTCGGCACCCACGCGCTGATCGAGGAGCCGGTGCGCTTCGATTCGCTCGCCGTGGCGGTCATCGACGAGCAGCATCGCTTCGGGGTCCGGCAGCGGGCGGCGCTCGAGGCGAAGGCCGGGCACGGACGGGGCGCCGGCGGCCTGCACGCGCTGCACATGACCGCCACGCCGATCCCGCGAACGCTCGCGCTCTCGCACTACGGCGACCTCGACTTCACGGTGCTCGCGGAGCTGCCACGCGGCCGCCAGCCGATCGACACCCACGTCTGCGCGACCGACGCCGAGCGGGCCCGCGCCTACGAACGGATCCGCGAGGAGCTTCGCGCCGGACGTCAGGCGTTCGTCGTCTGCCCGCTGGTCTCGGAGTCCGAGGCGCTCGCCGCGCGAGCGGCGACCGCTGAGTACGAGCGCCTGTCGGCGGGCGAGCTGCGTGACTTCCGGGTCGTGCTCATGCACGGCCAGCTTCCCTCCGCGGAGAAGCTCGCGGTGATGCAGCGCTTCGCCGGCGGGGAGGCCGACGTGCTCGTGGCCACCACCGTGATCGAGGTCGGGATCGACGTCCCGAACGCGACCGTGATGCTCGTCGAGGACGCCGAGCGCTACGGCATCTCCCAGCTGCACCAGCTGCGCGGGCGGATCGGCCGCGGTGAGCACCGCTCGCTGTGCCTGCTGTTCGGGCCCAAGGGCTCGGCCCGGCTGCGCGCGCTCGCCGAGCACAGCGACGGCTTCGCGCTGGCCGAGATCGACCTCGAGCTTCGCGGCGAGGGCGAGCTGGTGGGCGTGCGCCAGAGCGGCCTCGCCCAGTTCCGGGTCGCCGAGCTGCCTCGCGACCGCGAGCTGCAGGAGCGGGCGCGGCTGCGCGCCGAGGCGATCGTCGCCGCCGACCCCGAGCTGACCGACCCCGAGCACGTTCTGCTCGGCGATGCGCTCACCGAGCGCTTCGGCGCCGAGGCGGGCGCCCCGATCCGGGCCTGACCGCATGCCCACAACCGCCCTCAACCGCCGGGAAGCCAAGCCCCGACCGCCGCCCGTGCCACTCTCGCCCGATGCGGGTGATCGCGGGCAGATACGGCGGCAGGGCCCTCCACGCGCCCCGCGGACGCGGGACGCGGCCCACCTCTGACCGCGTTCGGGAGGCCCTGTTCTCGATCCTCGGGGAGATCACGGGCGCGCGGGTGCTCGATCTGTACGCCGGGACGGGGGCGCTCGGGATCGAGGCGCTGTCACGCGGTGCCGCGGAGGCGACTATGGTCGACTCCGGTCGCCCCGCCCTGGAGGCGATCCGTCGCAATCTCTCCGCACTCGGGATCGAGGCTGAGGTGGCCGGCGAGGACGCGCTGCACTTCTGCGTGCGGGCGTTTCGATCCGGGCGACAATACGATCTGATCTTTCTCGACCCCCCATATCGCCACGGGGACGATCTCGGAGACGAGTTGACGGCGGCGCTGTCGCCGTTGCTCAGCCCGGAGGGCCGGGCCGTCACCGAGAGCGACCGGCGAACTCCGCTGGAACTCGACCTGCCCCTGCTCGACGATCGCCGCTACGGCGACACCCTGATCCGCATCTATGGAACGCACTGACCGCATCGCCCTCTGCCCGGGCACCTTCGACCCCGTCACCTACGGGCACCTCGACGTGATCCGCCGTGCCTCGGTGATGTTCGACGAGGTGATCGTCGCGGTGGTCAACCTGCCGTGGCGCAAGGGCAAGACGCTGTTCAGCGCCGAGGAGCGCGTCGGGTTCATCGAGCACGCCACCGAGGAGTTCGGCAACGTCCGGATCGCGACGTTCAGCAACCTGCTGGTGGAGTTCGCACGGGAGCAGGGGGCGATCGCCGTGGTCAAGGGATTGCGGGCGATCTCGGATTTCGAGTACGAGCTGGAGATGCATCAGCTCAACCGCAGACAGGCCCCGGAGATCGAATCCGTTTACCTGATGTCCTCACCTAAGTACAGTTTCATCAGCTCAAGCGGCGTCAAGGAGCTGGCCACCTTCGGAGGTGAGATCGGCGATCTGGTACCAGATGAGGTGGCCGAGCAGTTGAAGGAACGTCTCGGCCGATGACGAAACAGAGGTGCGCGAGATGGATGTCCTGGTACTGATCGACAAGCTGGACGACCTCGTCCACAACGCCAAACCGGTCCCGCTGACCGATCAGGTGCGCGTGGACAAGGAGGAGATCTACGACATCCTTGATCAGATGCGGGCCACGATCCCCGAGGAGATCAAGCAGGCTCGCTGGATCGTCAAGGAGCGTCAGGAGATGCTCGCCGAGGCAAAGCGCGAGGCCGAGCGGATCGTCAAGGAGGCGCGCGATCGGCAGGAGCGACTGGTCTCCGAGGAGGAGATCACCAAGCAGGCCGAGCGCGCCGCCGAGGACATCATCGAGGACGCGCGAGCGCGTGAGCGCGAGATCCGGCTCGGCGCCGAGGACTATGCCGACGAGATCCTCGGCACGCTCGAGGTCAACCTCTCGAAGTTCATCGCCGCGGTGCAGCGCGGCCGCGATCGCCTGGCGGGCAAGGACGAGCCCGTCGAGATCTCCTGACCCGCCGGGTCAGGACCGTCCGCTCCGGGCTCAGCGCGTCTCGAACCCGCTGAGTCCCTCAGGGTCCTCCCCGCGGACCTCGGCGGACTCCACGCGTGCGTTGACCGGCCCGGTCCGGCAGTAGCCGAGAACCGACTCGACCGCTTCGGCGGGACCCTCGAGCACCACCTCGACCGAGCCGTCCGGGCGGTTGGCCGCCCAGCCGGCGACCCCCTCGTTCTCCGCGGCCTCCTGGACCGAGGCACGGAAGAAGACGCCCTGCACGTGTCCTGTCAGGATCACCCGCCGGCGCACGACATCGTTCGGCATGCACCGATTCTTGCAGTAGAAACCCCGGTTCTGTCCGCCCCGCGCGCCATGGTGGTCGGCCTGATGCCCGCAGTCTGGCTTGCCATCGGAGTCCTCCTCGGAGCCGCGATCGTCCTGTGTGCGCTGCGCGGCCGTCTGCGCTCGCTTGCCGCCGAGGCCACCCGCGCCGGCGAACTCGACCGGGCGCTGCTCCAGGCCCGCTCCGACCTCGGCCACGAGCGGGAGCTCGCCGCCGAGCGACTGACCGCCATCACCGACGCCCAGGAGCGGCTGTCCACATCGTTCAAGGCGCTGAGCGCCGAGGCGCTGCATTCGAACATGGCGCAACTGGCCGAGCTCGCCAAGGCTCAGCTGCGCGCCTCGCAGATCGAGGCTCGAGGCGACCTTGACAAGCGCCGCGACCAGGTCGAGCAACTCGTCGCGCCGATTCGCGAGCAGCTCACCCGGGTCGACTCCCAGCTCACGAAGCTCGACGCGGAGCGCCGCTCCTCACAGGGGCGACTCGATGCCCAGCTGAAGTCGCTCGGCGAGCACGGGGAGCGACTGCGCGTCGAGACCAGCGCGCTCGTCACCGCACTGCGCAAGCCCAACACCCGAGGCCAGTGGGGCCAGATGCAGCTGCGCAACGTCGTCGAGCAGGCGGGGATGGTCCGCCACTGCGACTTCATCGAGCAGGCCTCATACCAGGGCGACGAGCGCACGCTGCGGCCCGACATGATCGTCAAGCTGCCGGGCGGCAAGACGGTCGTCGTCGACTCCAAGGCGCCGCTTCAGGGATTGCTCGACGCCTACGAGGCGCGTGACGAGACCGAACGTGAGGCGCGGTTGCGTGACCACGCGAGGCTGCTGCGCACCCACATCAAGCAGCTCGGCGACAAGGCCTACTACGCGAGCCTCGAGTCGACGCCGGACCTGGTCGTCATGTTCCTGCCCGGCGAGTCGCTGCTCGGGCCGGCGCTCGACGCCGATCCCGACCTGCTCGGCGACGCGATGGCCCGGCACGTGCTGATTGCGACCCCGACGACGCTGCTGGCGCTGCTGCACTCCGTCGCCTACGGCTGGCAGCAGGAGCGGGTCGCCGAGTCCGCCCAGGCGATCTCCGAGCTCGGCCGGGAGCTGCACGCGCGGCTGGCCAAGCTCTCGGGCCACCTGTCCGCGGTCGGCACGCGCCTGAACAGCACGGTCAAGGCCTACAACGAGGCGATCGGCTCCTACGAGGCCCGCGTGCTGCCCAGCGCGCGGCGCTTCGCAGATCACGGAGCGGTCGCTGAGGGCGCGGAGCTCGCGTCGCTGGAGGAGGTCGGGAGCCGGGCGCGCAGCGTGCAGACCGCGGAGCTCCGGCTCGATGTCGGTACCGGGCGCGTGGATGACGAGGCGGTTGCCCCGCCCCGCCGGCTCCGTCCGACCGGCTGAGCCCTCAGCTCTCGTCGGCCATCGAGCGCGCCTCCCACCAGGCGTGCAGATCGGCGCGCTGATGGGGCAGCGGATCGGCGGTCGGCTTCTGCTCCCGGACCGACCGGAGCGCCTCCTCGATGGAGATCTTCCGCACGACCGCCACCGCCCCGGAGGCGACCGCGGCCGAGCGCTGCCACCCGGCGCGACAGTGCACGTAGACGCGGCGGCCGTCCTCGAGCCATTCGACCAGCGTCGAGACCGCCGCTTCCAGTTGCTCGGCCGGCAGGTGGCCGAAGTCGATCAGGTTCAGGCGTGTCTCCTCGATGCCGCACGAGACATAGGCCGCCTCGATTGCCTCGCGGTCGCCGGGCTGGTACTCGCTGTCCTCGACGAGGTTGAGGACACGCTCGACGTGCATCAGCCCGAGCTGGCCGACATCGCCCCGGTCGAGCGGGTATGCGCCGACGATCAGTCCGGGGTGGACTTCGCCGTATCCATAGCTGCGAAACCAGGTCGACATCGCGGGCACGCCCCTGGGCGGGTCGCCTGGGGTCAGAAGCCCGACGATAGCCTCCGGGAGATGTCGCCGCGTTCTGACAGCTTCGAGCTCAGCGGCCTGCGACTCAGCTCGGGCGAGGGCCGTCGCCTTGACCTCGAGGTCACGCTCGACGGCCTGGATCTCGGGGGAGAGCGGTATGAGCCGAGCCCCGCCACCGTCCCGGTGCGGCTCGACGTCTCTCGCACGACCGGTCAGGGCTACTCGCTGCGGCTGCGCTTCACCGCGCGGCTCGACGGTCCGTGCATGCGCTGCCTGACGACCTCCACGCCCGAGTTCGCAATCGATGCCCGGGAGATCTCCCAACCGGGCGGCGGCGATGAGCTCGAGTCGCCTTACGTCGACGATGGGGGAGCGCTGGACCTCCGCGGTTGGGCTCATGACGCGCTGGCGCTCGCGCTGCCCGCGCAGATCCTGTGCCGGCCCGACTGTGCCGGCCTGTGCCCGGTCTGCGGCGTCAACCTCAACGACGCCGGGGCCGACCACCACCACGAGCCGGCGCCCGACCCGCGGTGGGCGAAGCTCTCCGAGCTGAACCTCGAATAGCCCGGGTCGGGTCAGCCGTCACCGAGCAACTGCGGCAGCGTGCGGCCGCTCAGCACCGATTCCGGCCGCTCGGTGGTGACATCCGATCCGGAACGGGCCTCGTCGTCCCGGCGCTTGACCAGCAGCCACTGCGGCGGCTCGGTGGGGCGCGTGCGCTGCAGCGCGAAGCCGCCGCGGAGCTTCTCGCCGTGGAGCACGAACACCGCATGGCCGCGGTCCAGCGCCTCCGGCCACGGGACCCGGCCGCCCTGCTCATAGCTGCCGCGATCCCAGACGATCACTCCGCCGGAGCCCGCAGGCCCCTCGAAGTCGTTGTGGGAGAGCGCATGGTCCTCAACCTGAACGGCGAGCCGCTTGGCGGCGGGGTCGAGTGAGGGGCCCTTCGGCACCGCCCACGAACGCATCTGCCCATCCACCTCGAGCCGCAGGTCGTAGTGATGGGAGGTCGCCTGGTGCTCCTGCACGACGAACACACCCGCCGGGACCCCGCGGATGGCGAACTGCTCATGCCCCTCCACGCGGGTCTGCTCGCTCTGCACCGACCCCCGGCGCTCGAGGGCGGTCAGAAACGCGGCGAGCGCGTCGGGCGCGGCCTCGGCGTGAATCTCCACCGGTCCCTCGCGCGGCGCGTCGCCGCGGACCCAGCCGAGGACCTGCAGGCCGAGCGCGTCATCTCGGACCCCGCTCGCCAGGCCGTCGTCCGCCGGGTCCGGCTCCAGGCGCGCGCGCACGGCGCGCGATGCGTCTGAGGCGGCGGAGCGTCGGGCGGCAGGCGTCACCTCTGGCACCGTACTCGGAACCCGGTGACCGCCCCGGGCTTGACGGCGCCCGGCTGCTAGCCTGCACGCACCGATGGCCGTCCCCAAGCAAAAGCAGTCTCACGCCCGGACCTCGCAGCGCCGCTCGCAGCACAAGCTCAGCGCGCCGACCTACAACGAGTGTCCGCAGTGCCACAGCCCCCGTCGTCCTCACCGGGTCTGTCCCGAGTGCGGGTACTACAAGGGGCGCGAGATCATCGCCGAGTCCGGCTCCCAGTCGGCCTAGACCGCGCCGCGCGCATGGTCACGGTGGCCGTCGACGCGGGCGGGGCCGACCTAGGGCCCGCCGAGGTGGCGGCCGGCGCCAGTGAGGCCGCGGCCGCGGGAATCTCCGTGCTGCTCTACGGCCCGGCACGGGAGATCGGCGAGGTCGGGGACGGGGTGCAGGTCATCGACGCCCCGATATCGATCGCCAAGGCCAAGGACCCGGCGTACGCCGTTCGCTCCACGCCCGAGGCGTCGATCGTCCAGGCCGCCCGGGCGGTCGCGGACGGGCAGGCGCAGGCGCTCGTCTCCGGCGGCTCCACCGGCTCCGCGCTCGCCGCCGGGTTGTTCAACATCAAGCGAGACCGCGGGATCTACCGGCCCGCGCTCGCGCTCCCGCTGCCGATGCTCGCCGGACCACCGGTGCTGCTGCTCGACGTCGGGGCCAACGTCAGCTGCCGGCCCGAGCATCTGGTCCAGTTCGCCCACATGGGCTCCGCCTTCTCTCACGCGGTGCTCGGGCGCGAACGTCCGCGCGTGGCGCTCCTGTCCAACGGCGAGGAGGCCGTCAAGGGCACCCCCGATCTGATCGAGGTGTACGAGCGTCTGGCCGGCGAGGGCGGGACCGGGCTGAACTTCATCGGCAACATCGAGGGGACGCACATCACCGACGGCGTCGCCGACGTCGTGGTCATGGACGGATTCATCGGCAACGTGACGCTGAAGGTGATCGAAGGGGTGTCGGGGCGCATGCTGCGCGGGGTGCACGACGCCTCGATGAGCTCCCCGCGGTCGCGGCTGGGTGCATGGATGGTCGAGCCCGCGATGCGCAGGCTGCGCGCCGACATCGATCCCGAGGCTCCCGGCGGCGCCTACCTGCTCGGGCTGCGGCGGCTCGGCGTCGTGGCCCACGGCCGCTTCTCGCGCAACGGCTTCGCCCGCGCGATCCAGGTGGCGGCGCGAGGCGTCGACGAGGATGTCGTCAGCGTGACGCGCGCCGCGCTCACGGCCGCCGGCGCGCTGCGACAACGCCCCAAGGACGGGGATTGACCGGTAGTAGTGTCACGGGGTGTCCGACCCGACCTCTACGGTGTCCGCCCGATGAATCGAGAGCACGTCCTCGCCCTGATCCGAGCCCATCTCGCCGATGAGTTGGAGCTCGACCCCGACTCGCTGAGCGAGGCGACCCGTTTCAAGGAGGACCTCGACGCCGACTCGCTCGACCTGTACACGCTCGTGCAGGAACTCGAGGACAACTACGGCGTCACGATCTCCGACGAGCAGGCCGCCCACATCCTCACGGTCGGTCAGGCCGTCGACTTCGTGCTCGCCAGCGGCGCGGTTGTGCCGACCACGAGCGCGGGTCCCGACCCTGAGTGAGCAAGCCACCCGTCCCGACGTCGAGCGCCGAGTCGACCCCCGAGGATTCGGCGGCGGCGCTTCGCGACCTGCTGGAGCGACTGGATCCCGAGAGCGCGGCACCGGTGTTCCGCCACTCCTCCTGGACCGCCAGGCGCTCGGAGTCCTACGAACGCCTCGCGTTCCTGGGCGACAGCGTGCTCTCACTTGCCGTCAGCACGCACCTGTTTCCGCGCCTGGATGCCGAGCGCTACGGGCCCGGGCGGCTGACCAAGATCCGCGCTCAGGCGGTCTCGGGGCGTTCGTGCCGGGTGGTCGCCGAGCGGCTCGGGGTCCCGGAGCGGCTGATCGAGTCCGCCCCGGGCAGTGCGTCGGCCGGCGTCGCGGCCCTTGTCCGCACCGAGCGAGTGCTCGCCTCCGTGATCGAGGCCGTCATCGGTGCGATCTATCTGCAGTTCGGCTACGAGGTGACCGCCGAGGCCGTGGTGGAGGCGTTCGCGCCGCAGATCGCCGAGGCGCTGGAGCATCCGGTCGACTTCAAGTCCGCGCTGCAGGAGCGCCTCGCACGCCGGGGCGAGATCGTCGGATACACCGTCGTGGGGGAGCAGGGTCCGCCGCACGACCGGACGTTCACGGTGAGCGCGGCGGTCGACGGGAGCGAGCTGGCGCGCGGAGTCGGGCGATCGAAGAAGGACGCCGAGCAGGAGGCCGCGCAGCTGGCGCTCGACACGATCGACGTGGAGACGATCGACGGATGATGAGAGGCACGACGTGTATCTGAAGGCGATCACAGTCAAGGGGTTCAAGTCGTTCCCGGACCGCACCCGCCTGGAGTTCGGCCCGGGCACCAGCGTGATCGTCGGCCCGAACGGCTCGGGCAAGTCGAACGTCACCGATGCGGTGCTGTGGGCGCTCGGCGAGCAGTCGCCGGTGGCCGTGCGCGGGCAGTCGATGCAGGACGTCATCTTCGGCGGGGCGCCCGGGCGCAAGGCCGCGACCAGCGCGGAGGTCGAGCTCGTCCTCGACGACTCCGACGGGACGCTCGGGCTCGGCGTCCCGGAGATCTCGATCTACCGCCGCCTGGACCGCAGCGGCGAGGGCGAGTACCGGCTCTCCGGGGCGCGCTGCCGGCTCGCCGAGGTCCAGGAGCTCCTCTCCGACACCGGTCTGGGCAAGGAGATGCACTCGGTCATCTCCCAGGGCCGGGTTGAGTCACTCGTCACGTCCAAGCCGCGCGAGCGGCGGATGCTGATCGAGGAGGCGGCCGGTCTCGGCAAGCATCGCAAGCGCCGCCGGCGTGCACAGCTGAAGCTCGCTCGCACGGAGGACAACCTCGACCGCGCCCTGGACGTCGAGCGCGAGGCGCGAGCGCGCTTGCGACCGCTCAAGCGCCAGGCCGAGGCCGCGGAGCTGCACGAGCGGCTGGAGCGCCAGTCGCTCGAGATCCGCTGGGAGCTCGTCCGGGACGACGTACGCGCCCGCCGGCACTCGCTGGCCGCCGCCGAACAGGCCGCCGGTGAGATCCGCGGGCGCCGCCAGAGCCTGACCGCCGAGCTCACCGAGACCGCCCAGCGGCGCGAGCAGGCCGAGGAGGCGCTTGCGGCGCGCAGCGCCCACCGCGAGGAGCTCTCGCGCCGTGCCTATGCGGCGCGCAGCGCCGGCGAGCGGATCGGCTACCGCGCGGATTCGATCGCGGCCTCGCTCACCTCGGTCGAGGGCCGGCGGATTCGCTCAGAGCAGATCGCCGCCGGGCTCCAGGCCGAGCTGGCGACCGCGCACGAGGATCCCGAGGCGGTCACCCGGATCGAGTCGATGGAGCGGGAGCTCGAGGCGCTGCAGCGGGATCGCGAGGCCGAGCTCGCGCGCCAGCTCGCCGAGCTCGAGCAGCAGCGCGAGCAGGCCACGCGCTCGGTTCAGGTCCGCGGCGACGAGCTCGAGACCGCGCTCGCCGCCCGGCGCGAGGCCGAGCAGGTGGCCGACGGTGCCCGGCAGTCGATCCGGGAGGCCGAGCGAGGTGCCGAGGCTGCCCGTCGCGAGGCGGCCCGTGTCGGAGCCGAGCTCGCTGCGGTCAACCAGTTCCTGCTGGGCCACGCCCGCACGCCTCAGGGAGCCAGCGCGCTCGCCGATGCGCTCGAGGTCGATCCCGGATACGAGCTGGCGGTCGCCGCGGCGCTCGACGGCCGGCTTGCCGCGGCGGTCGTCGACGGTCGCGACGCGGCCTCCGGGTTGCTCGACCGCACGGGCGCGGACGGGGGCCGTGCGCTCGTGCCCGACGAGGACGCAGGCGGTGCTGCGGAGGATGGGACCGGCTGGACGGGAGCCGGTGACGCCGAACCGCTGGCCACTCACGTCCGCTGCAGCGAGGCTCCGACCGCGCGGCTGATCGCGGCGCTTCTGCGGGACACATGGGTTGTCGAGGATCTCGGCAGCTGCCCGGAGGACTTCACTGGCGTGGCGGTGACGCGAGTGGGGCGGGTGTGGTCGGCGCGGACGCGGGAGCTGCGTCAGGCGCCGGCCGTCGGTGAGGAGCGCGTGCTCGCCGAGCGCAACCGGCGCGACACGCTCGTGGCCGAGAGCGAGCGTGCCGTCCAGGCCGAGGTGGCCGCAAAGGCGGCGGTGCAGCGGGCGGCCGCCGGCGCCCAGGGCGCCGACGCCGAGCGTGAGCGCCTCACCGCGGCGCATCGGGCCGCCACGCACGCGCTCGACGAGGCGCGCGAGGCGGTGCGCCGCCTCACGGCGCAGATCGAACGTCGCCGGTCGGCCCCCGACGAGGGCGAGAATGCCGGGCGGCGAGCGCAGCTGACCGCCCAGATCCGTGCCGATCGGGCGGCGCTCGAGCGGGTCGCCGCCGAACGGGAGCAGCGAACCCGCCGTCTGGCCCGCACCCGCGCCTCCGCTGAGCATGACGCGGAGCTCATTCCCGTGATCCAGACCGTGCTCTCCGAGGTCCGTACGGCGGGCGAGGTCGTCGCCGGCCGGCTCGCGACCTTCGACGCCGCGCTGGCCGCCGATCGCGAGGCGGGCGAGACCGCGGCCGCGCAACTGCGCGAGTGCGCCCAGCGTGAGGCCGAACTGCATCAGCGGATGGGACGCGAGAACGACGCCCTCACCGCCGCGGAGGTGACCCTGCAGCGCAGCCGCGATCAGGCCGCCGACGCCGAGGCCGAGCTCGGAGCGCTTGCCGATCGCCTCGAGCTCGAGGCGGCGCCGGCGCAGGAGCCGCTCGACGAGGAGAGCCGCGCCACGCTGAGGACACGGCTGGAACGCGTCGCTCGTCGGCGCGAGCAGCTCGGTCCGGTCAATCCGCTCGCTCAGGAGGAATACGCCGAGGCGCTGGCGCACGTCGAGGAACTCGAGACCCAGCGGACGGACCTGGAGACCGCGATGCGTGAGCTCACCTCGCTGATCGCCGACACCGACAAGCAGATCCGCACGACGTTCGAGCAGACCTTCGCCGCCACCGCCGCGGCGTTCGAGGATCTGGCGGCACAGCTGTTCCCGGGCGGCAGTGGGCGGCTGCGGCTCGTCTCCGAACGCGACGGTCCGGCGCGCGTCATCGGCGGGCAGTCCGTCGGCGAGGACGATGGGCCTGAGCACGACGACGAGGACCAGGCGCCCGGGGGCGAGGCCGACGGTGGCCGGGATGACGAGGAGGGCGATCGCGAGGATCTGCTCGGCGTCGAGATCGAGATCACGCCCGCCGGCAAGGATCCCAAGCGCCTCTCCCTGCTCTCCGGCGGTGAGAAGTCAATGACCGCGCTCGCCTTCCTGTTCGCGGTCTTCCTCGCACGACCGTGCCCGTTCTACATCCTGGACGAGGTCGAGGCAGCGTTGGACGATCTGAACATCAGCCGCTTCCTGGCACTGCTCGGTGAGTACTCGTCGCGGGCGCAGTTCATCGTCGTGACCCACCAGAAGCGCACGATGGAGGCAGCGGACTCGCTCTACGGCGTCTCGATGGCCTCCGACGGCATCTCCAAGGTGATCTCGCGCCGCCTCCCGAGCGCGGTCGCCGCCGCCGTCTGAGCGCCGCCTCTGAACCTTTTTGGCACCTCACCTCCCATGAGGGCGTAGGGTTGCGCCTCAACCCTGGCGCAAGGCCACGGTGAACATCTGCAAATTCTCCATTGGAGAGCCCTTGGCGCTCCCCGAAACCTAGATTGGCCGCGTGCTCCTGATCCTGATTAGCGCCGCTCCCGTGGCGGCGATGACCGCGCTGTTCCTCACCTGCCGCACCAGTTCGCGCTCGCAGGCGCCGACTCCGCCACGAGCGCACGGTCAGCCGCACCGCCCGGCCACGGAGGGCCGCTGGGAGGGGCTCTCCGTCGAGGTGGCGCGGCTCGAGCGCCGGCGTCGCGCGCTGCGTTCGGATGCGGCGATGCGCAGGCGGCATCTGGCCGCCGTGCTGCCGGCCGACGCTCGGCGCTGACGGGTGGGCGCCTGCCACCGGTCAGCGCCGGGCGCCGAGCCCGGCTGACCCGAGGCCAGGCTGACCCGGGTCCCGGCTGGCGCCCGTCGCGTGCGGCCACCCTCCCGGCGTGGATAACCTCGCGCCGGACATGGCGCGCGATTGGCGGGACATCTTCATCATCGACGGCGAGGCGCCGCCCGCCGCAGAGGCAGCGCCCGAGCAGCGGGTCGGTCGCTTCCGCCGCCTGCGGGAGAGCCTGCGCAAGACCCGCCAGGCGCTGCAGACCGAGATCCAGGCCACGCTGTTCGAGGATCTCTCCGAGGAGACCTGGGAACGACTCGAGGAGGCGCTGATCTACGCGGACGTCGGCGCTTCCACCACCGCCAAGGTCGTCGCCCAGCTCGAGCAGGAGGCCGCCGAGAACAAGCTCACCGGTGGTCAGGAGCTGTCGGACCGGCTCGTCGAGCTGCTGGCGGAGATCGCGAGGACCGGCGAGGACACGATCGACCTGCGCCCCGAGCCGACGGTGATCCTCGTGGCGGGGGTCAACGGCACCGGCAAGACGACGACTCTCGGCAAGCTCGCGTGGCACCTGTCGCGTGAGATGAACCGGCGGGTGATGCTCGCCGCCGGCGACACCTTCCGGGCCGCGGCCGTCGAGCAGCTCGAGGTCTGGGCCCAGCGCGCCGAGGTCGACTTCGTCAAGGGCGATCTCGGCGCCGACTCCGCCGCGGTCGCATTCGAGGCGGTTGCCGCAGCGCGACGCGAGCGGGCCGACGTCGTGCTCATCGACACCGCCGGGCGCCTGCACACGCAGGACAACCTGATGGCCGAGCTGTCAAAGGTCCGGCGGGTGATCGACAAGCAGATCCCCGGCGCGCCGCATGAGACCCTGCTCACCGTCGACGCCACGACCGGCCAGAACGGGCTGCGCCAGGCCAAGCTGTTCTCTGAGGCGGTCGACGTGTCCGGCATCGTGCTCACCAAGCTCGACGGGACCGCGAAGGGAGGCATCGCGCTGGCGATCGCCTCGGAGCTCGGCATCCCGGTGAAGCTGATCGGCGTGGGCGAGCAGCTCGAGGATCTGCGCCCGTTCGATGCCGACGAGTTCGCCCGGGCGCTCGTCGGCGCGGGCTGATCCACCGGCCCTCTGAGCCGCCGCGACAGGCCCGCCGACGGACGTAGACTGGGAAGCGTGTTCGACAACCTCGGAGAGAAGCTGCAGGCGACGCTGGCCGACGTACGTGGTCGCGGGACGCTCACCGAGGACGACATCAACGCGGCGATGCGGGAGATCCGGCTCGCGCTGCTGGAGGCCGACGTCAACTTCAAGGTCGTGCGCAGCTTCACCGCGACGGTGAAGGAGAAGGCGCTCGGCGCCGACATCATCGGTCAGCTCAACCCCGGCCAGCAGGTCGTCAAGATCGTCTCCGACGAGCTCACCGAGCTGATGGGCGGCGCTGCGCGAGATCTCGCCTTCGCGCCCAGCCCGCCGACGATCATCGTGATGGCCGGCCTGCAGGGCTCGGGCAAGACGACCGCGACCGGCAAGCTCGCCCGGCTGCTCAAGCAGCAGGGATCGTCGGTCGCCGTCGCGGCCTGCGATGTCTACCGGCCGGCCGCCGTCGACCAGCTCGTCAAGCTGGCCGCCCAGGTCGGCGTCGACGTCTATGAGCAGGGCACGGGCGTCTCGCCGGTGAAGATCGCCTCGTGGGCCGCCGACCGCGCCCGCGCCGAGGGCAAGGACGTGCTGATCGTCGACACCAGCGGCCGCCTCCACGTCGATCAGGAGCTGATGTCCGAGCTCGTCGACATCAAGAAGGCGATCAAGCCGACCGATGTCCTGCTCGTCGTCGACGCGATGACCGGTCAGGACGCGGTCAACGTCGCCGAGGAGTTCGGCCGCGCGGTCGACTTCGACGGCGTGATCATGTCCAAGCTCGACGGCGACGCCCGCGGCGGCGCGGCGCTTTCGGTGAAGGCGATCACCGGCAAGCCGATCCTGTTCGCCTCCACCGGCGAGAAGCTCGACCAGTTCGAGCGCTTCCACCCCGACCGGATGTCGCAGCGCATCCTCGGGATGGGCGACGTGATGTCGCTGATCGAGCGCGCGGAGGCGAACTTCGACGAGCAGCAGGCCGCCGATCTGGAGCGCAAGCTGCGCAAGCAGGAGTTCGGCCTCGACGACTTCCTGGATCAGATGCGCCAGATCCGCCGGATGGGTCCCCTGCAGAACCTGCTCGGGATGATCCCCGGGCTCGGCAAGGAGCTGCGCGGGATCAAGCTCGATGAACGTGAGTTCGACCGCCTGCAGGCGATCATCCTGTCGATGACCCCGGAGGAGCGCCGACGGCCGGAGCTGATCAAGGGCTCCCAACGGCTGCGAATCGCCAAGGGCTCGGGGACCAATGTCCAGGCGGTCAAGGCGCTGATCAAGCAGTTCGAGCAGATGCGCAAGGTCATGCGGCAGGTCTCGCAGGGCCGGATGCCGGATCTCGGCGCCCTCATGCGGCAGGCCGGGGGCCGGTAGCCGGAGGTGGCGGTGCGTCGCTTCTGGCGTCAGTCGGGACCCGCGATCGCCGTCATCGCGTGCATCGTGTTCGTCGTCGTGATCTGTCTGCTGGCGAGCACGACCTAGCGCGCACCGGCGCGGCGCGAGGCCCCACGGGGCGGCGATTGACGAACGTCTTGACGCGCGCACGCTATCCTCGACGCTCGCTCATGGCAGTCAGACTTCGACTCACCCGCATCGGCGGACGCAAGAACCCCATCTGGCGCGTCGTCGTCGCCGACCAGCGCTCCAAGCGCGACGGTCGCGTGATCGAGACCGTCGGGCACTACAACGCTCAGACCGAGCCCTCGACGATCGTGCTCAACGAAGAGCGCATCCGAGACTGGCTCGGGCGCGGGGCGCAGCCCTCGGACACCGTCCGCAAGCTGCTCCGCACTCAGGGCATCTCCTGAGGCGGGGCCGATGAGCGAGCAGCCCGCTGTGCGGGAGCTTCTCGAGTACCTCGCCCGAGGGCTCGTCGAGCACCCGGACGAGGTGCGCGTCTCAGAGCTCGACGAGGATGACGGCTCGCTCGTGCTCGAGCTGTCGGTCGGCGACGAGGACTACGGCAGCGTGATCGGCCGTGGCGGCCGGACCGCGCAGGCGCTGCGCGCCGTGGTCAAGGCCGCCGGCACGCGCGAGGGCCGCCGCGTGTTCGTCGACATCGTCGACGACTGAGAGGCAGACCGTGAGCGACCCTGGTCGCGACGATCCGCCGGCTCAGGCGCCGCCGCCGCCCGCCCTGCGCGCGGGCACCGTCGGTCGTGCTCACGGTCTCGACGGGAGCTTCCACGTCGGCGCCGTCGTCGAGAGCGTGATCGCGCTGCTCGAGGTCGGCTCAGAGGTGCTCATCGCCGGCAGTCCGCGGCGGGTGGTGCGGCTCGCCGGTCACGCCGCGCGCCTGATCGTCCGCGTGGAGGGCTCCGACAGCCGGGAGGACGCCGAGGCGCTGCGCGGGCTCGATTTGGAGCTGCCCCGCTCGGCGGCCCCGCCCCTGGAGGAGGACGAGTGGTGGGCCGAGGATCTCGAGGGGTGCACCGTCCGCGACGGCGCCCGGACGGTCGGAGTCGTCACCGCCCTGCTCGGGCTCCCGTCCTGCGAGGTGCTCGAGGTCCGGCGCGAGGGCCAGGAGGACCGGCCGCCGCTGCTCGTCCCGCTGATCCGCGACGCCGTCCGGGAGGTCGATCCGGACGCCCGCGTGATCGAGGTCGACCTCGCGTTCCTGGGCGAGGAGTAGCCATCCGCATCGATGTCTTCACGCTGTTCCCGGATTGGTTCGGTTGGTTCTGCGGGCAGCGCCACGTCGCCAACGCGCTCGCCGCGGGCAACCGGCTCGAGTTCATCGACTACCGCGCCCACACGCCGCTGAGCGCCGGCCAGGTGGACGACACGCCGTTCGGCGGCGGGGCCGGCATGGTGCTCCGGGTCGACGTGGTGGAGGCGGCGCTGCGCGCACGCTACGGAGACGATCCGCTCGCGGTGCGCCAGCGCCGCCGCGTGATCGCGCTGGAGCCGAGCGGCAGGGTGCTCGACGACGCGCTCGTGGACGAGCTCGCGGCCGAACCGGATCTGACGCTGCTGTGCGGCCGCTACGAGGGCTTCGACGAGCGGATCGTCGAGCATTTCGCCACCGACCGGCTCTCGATCGGGCGATACGTGCTCGCCGGGGGCGAGTTGGCCGCGATGGTCGTGTGCGACGCGGTGCTGCGCAAGCTTCCCGGGGCGCTCGGACATGCCGACAGCGCGCTGGAGGAGTCCTTCAGCGCGGCGCTGGAGGGCGGTCCGGAGTACCCGCACTACACCCGGCCGGCGGTCTGGCGCGGATGGCCGGTGCCGGAGATCCTGCTCTCCGGTCATCACGCGCGGATCGCCGAGTGGCGTCTGGAGCAGAGCCGCGCCCGGGGACGAGGTCAACCGGGAGACGCTCCTCCGCCCGGCTAGCTGCCGCTCGCTCGCGGACCAGACGGCGTCGGGTGGGCTCCGGCGGGCTTCACCGGGCGCCAATATGCAGTCCCTCACGGAGCCGCTAGCATGGACCGCCGTCACGGATCGAGCCCGCTGGCCGGCGATTCGGACGGTTCATCCCGAGGGGCCACACCAGCCACTCGAACCCACACCCTTTCACTATGAGCACTGTCATCGAAAGCCTCGAGCGCACTCAGCTGCGCCGCGTCCCGGAATTCGACGCCGGGGACCGCCTGCGCGTCCACTTCCAGGTGATCGAGGGAACCCGCCGCCGTACCCAGGTCTTCGAGGGCGTCGTCATCAAGCGCCAGGGACACGGAGCGCGTGAAACCTTCACCGTGCGCAAGCAGTCGTTCGGCGTCGGCGTCGAGCGCACGTTCCCCCTGCACTCGCCCAAGATCGAGCGCATCGAGGTCGCGGCGCGCGGCGACGTGCGGCGCGCCAAGCTCTACTACCTGCGCGGCCGGATCGGCAAGCGCGCCCGTGTCCGCGAGCGCCGCTCCACCGGACCGGAGGTCGCTGTCGAGCGCGAGCTGCTCTACACCGAGGAGCCGGCTAGAGGCGACCGACGCGGGCGGCACCACCGCCGAGCAGGCCGTCGAGCAGGACGGAGCCGTCGAGCCGCTCAGCGAGGGCGCGCTTGCGGAAGGGTCGGCCGAGTCCGCCGATACCCCCGCCGAGCTGCCGGTCACCGACGACGAGCCGGCCGCTCCTGAGGCTGACGAGGAGCCGGCGGCCGCCGACGAGTAGCCGGTGGCGCGCGCTCGGCATCGTCCGAGCTCAGGGCGCCGGGGCGGCTGACCACTTGAGCCCGTCCCCTTGACGATGGCCAGCACCACCAAGAAAAAGCGCAGGTCCGCGTTCGGCGGCTTCGTCGAACTGATCGTGACCGTGGCGATCGCGATCGCGCTCGCCTTCCTGATCCAGGCATTCGTCGTCAAGCCCTACCGGATCCCGAGCGTCTCGATGGTGCCGACGCTCAAGGTCGGGCAGCGGATCCTGGTCAACCGGCTCTCGACCCACCCGAAGCTGGGGGACGTCGTCGTCTTCCACCCGCCGGCGGGCGCCACCCCGACCGACCCGCAGGTCCAGGCGGTCTGCGGCGACGCCTCGGAGGGCTACGGCAAGTCCCAGCCGTGCGCCACGCCGACGAACGGGGAGTCCTCGCAGACGTTCGTCAAGCGCGTCGTCGGGCTTCCCGGCGACACGCTGCGGATCTCCGGCGGGCACGTGTGGCGCAACGGCAAGGAGGAGCGCGGCTCCTACATCCAGTCCTGCACCCAGGGCTTCGGCCAGTGCACGTTCTCCAAGACGATCACGGTTCCGGCCGGGATGTACTACATGATGGGTGACAACCGTGGCCTCTCCGACGACAGCCGCTTCTGGGGACCGGTCCCACAGAAATGGATCATCGGTGTCGCCTTCTTCACCTACTGGCCGATTGACCGGATCGGCACCCTCTGAGGCATCGCGGCGCCCACGCCGCCCCGCCCGCCCCGGGCGACGGCTGCTGAGTCACGACCGAGGCCTCGGCGTCCGCTTCGTCGCGGGTGCTGACGAAGCCGGCCGTGGTTGTCTCGCCGGACCGCTCGTCGCTGCCGGAGTGCTCCTCGACCTCGAGCGCATCGGCCCGGCGCAGGCACGCGCACTCGGCACGCTCAACGACTCCAAGCAGCAGAGTCCCGAGGGTCGCGCCGCGCTGTACCCCGTCATCCTGGGCCTTGCCGCGCGCGTCTGCATCGTCAGCCGCTGCGCGCCGGGGATCGACGCCCGCGGGCTGCACAAGACGAACCTCGCCGCGCTGCGCGACGCGCTGGCGGGGGTGGCGGTCGACGGCTGCATCTGCCTGAGCGACGGCTTCCCCGTCTCCGGGCTGGGCCACGAGCAGCGCGCAGTGATCGGCGGAGACGCCAAGAGCGCGGCGATCGCTGCCGCCTCGGTGCTCGCCAAGGAGACCCGCGACCGCTACATGCGCCGCGTCGACGCATTCCACCCCGGCTGGCAGTTCGCCCAGCACGTCGGCTACTCGACGCCCGAGCACCGCGAGGCGATCGAGCGGCTCGGTGTCTCGCCGCTGCACCGCATGTCGTTCCAGTCGACCGCGTACACGCAGCTCGCGCTCGGTTGACGGTTCACGTCACTCTCAGACCATCAGAACACCCCCTGCCGATGCTCGAGCTCGAGCAGCCGGCCGACGGGGTCGACGGTCACGCCGATCACGTCGAAGCGCAGATCCCGCGCCCGCGGGCGATCGCTGACCTGCGCCAGCCACGCCGCCGCGATCCGCCGCACCTGCGCCTGCTTGCGCGCGTCGACCGCGTCGAACGGTGAGCCGGCGCGAGCGCTCGCGCGCCGCGTCTTGACCTCGACGAACACGAGCGTTCCGAGCGCGTGCGCGATGATGTCGATCTCGCCCCAGCGCGTGCGGTGGTTGCGGTCCACCATCGTGTAGCCGAGCCGGCTCAGGTGGTCGGCCGCAAGCTGCTCGCCGAGGGCTCCGAGGGTGCGGCGGGGGTCGGTGTCGACGATCGGGCGGCGGTCCGGTGCGGTGCTCATGACCCCGGGGAGGCTACGGAGGAAACCGTCACACGTGGGTGTCGAACGGCACCGATTGTGTGCCAATCATCCCTGGAAATCGACACAATATTGTGACGAAGCGACACTCACCTGTGACGCGATCGGGCGTAGCGTTCCGCCGATGCTCGCGCAGGTCACGACGTTCGCCATCGACGGGGTGCAGCCGCGGCAGGTGTGGCTCGAGGTCGACATCCGCGCGGGCCTGCCCGCCTTCACCATCGTCGGGCTCGGCGACACCGCCGTGCGGGAGTCGCGGGACCGGATCCGCTCGGCGATCCTCAACTCACGCTTCCGCTTCCCCGACCGGCGGATCACGGCCAACCTGGCGCCGGCCTCGCTGCGCAAGGCCGGTCCGGGCTTCGACGCCGGGCTCGCGCTCGGCCTGCTCGCTGCCAGCGACCAGCTGCCCGCCGCCAGCCTCGAGGGGTGCGCGGTGTTCGGGGAGCTCTCGCTCGGCGGCGAGCTGCGCGACTCGCCCGGGGTGCTCGCCGTCGCCGAGGGAGCGAGCCGCGCCGGATGCTCGCGGCTGATCGTTCCGCGCCAGCGCGCGCGGGAGGCGGCGCTCGTCGAGGGCCTTGAGATCATCGCGGTCGGCACGCTGCGCGAGGCCGCGGCCGTGCTCGCGGGTGCGCCGGCGCCGGCGCTGCCGCAGGTCGAGCCGGAGCCGGGCCCGGCCGAGCGCGCGCCGGACCTCGCCGACGTGCGCGGCCACGAGGTGCCGCTGCTCGCGCTCCAGATCGCCGCGGCAGGCGGCCACAACCTGCTGATGGAGGGCGCGCCGGGAACCGGCAAGACGATGCTCGCGCGGCGGCTGCCCTCGATCCTGCCGCCGCTCTCCCGCGAGGAGGCGATCGAGGTCACGCGGATCCACAGCGTGGCCGGCCTGCACTCACGCGGGCTGATCCGGATCCGACCGTTCCGGGCGCCGCACCACTCGATCTCCGCGGCCGGGCTCGCCGGCGGGGCGTCGCCGCCGCGGCCGGGGGAGGCGACGCTCGCCAATCACGGCGTGCTGTTCCTCGACGAGCTGTCCGAGTTCGGCCGCCCGGCGCTCGAGGCGCTGCGCCAGCCGCTCGAGGACGGGGAGGTGACGATCGTCCGCGGCCAGCGATCGCTGTCGTTCCCGACGCGCTTCATGCTCGTCGCGGCGACGAACCCGTGCCCGTGCGGGTTCGCCGGCGTCGAGGACCGTTGCACGTGCGGCGAGGCCGACCTGCGCCGCCATCGGCGCCGGCTGAGCGGTCCGCTGCTCGACCGCCTTGACCTGCTCGTCGATGTCCGTCGTCCCGCCGACGCCGAGCTGCGTGGACCGCCGCGCGTGACCTCCGCGCAGGTGGGTGAGCGCGTCGCGGCGGCGCGCGAGCGCCAGCACGCCCGGCTGGAGGGGACCGGGGCCCGCTGCAACGGCGAGATGGACGCGCGCGCGGCGCGCGGCTGTGCGGCGCTCGACGGCGCGGCCGAGTCCGAGCTCGGCCGCGCGTACACCGAGGGGCTGCTCAGCGCACGCGGGCGGTTGCGAGTCGTGAGGGTGGCTCGCACGATCGCCGACCTGGCGGAGAGCGAGCGGATTCGACGGCCCGATGTGCTGCTCGCGCTCAGCCTGCGCCAGCGGGTCGCCCAGGACGCGGTGGGGCTCGGATGAGCGCGCGCGTGTGCCCGGACTGCGCGCGCCGGACGTGGCTGCTCGAGCGGCTCGCGGGACACCTCGACCCGGTGCGGGACCGGATCGCCGAGCTGCTCGAGCTCGACGACGGGGCACTGGTGGCAGCCGTCGGGGGCGCGCACCGCGAAGCGATCGAGGACGACCTCCAGCGCTGGAACGGAGCCGGTCTCGATGCTCGCGCCGAGCGGGCGGGCATCGAGGCCGCCTGCCGCTGTGATCCGTCGTATCCCGCCGCGTTGCGCGAGCTGGCCTCGCCCCCGGCGGTCCTTCACGTCGCGGGTGGCGTCGACCGGCTCGCCCGGTCGCTCGAGGAGCCGTCGGTGGCCCTGGTTGGCAGCCGCCGGCCCTCGAGCTATGGGCTGGAGACGACGCGCAGACTCGCCGGTGACCTTGCCGGAGCGGGGCTGACCGTGGTGAGCGGGTTGGCGCTCGGCGTCGATGCGGCCGCTCATCAGGGTGCGCTCGACGCGCGCGGAATGACTCTCGCCGTGTTGCCCGGGGGCGCCGATGTCGCCTACCCCGCTCGTCACCGGCGCCTGCTCGCACGGATCAGGGAGGCTGGGATCGCGGTGTCCGAGCTCGGGCCCGGCGTCGCACCGCGGCGCTGGATGTTCCCCGCGCGCAACCGGCTCATCGCGGCGCTGGCGGAGGTCACCGTGCTCATACAGGGGCGGGAGCGCTCGGGCGCGCTGCTCACCGCCGACTGGGCGGTCCGGCTCGGGCGCGGGATCGGGGCGGTCCCCGGTCAGGCGGCAGCGCCGCTCTCGGCCGCGCCGCACCGGCTGCTGCGCGAAGGGGCGAGGCTCATCGCCTCTGCGCAGGACGTGCTCGATGCGGTCTACGGCGTGGGTGCGGTGCTCGCCCCGCAGCGGCGTACCGAGCGGCTCGAGCCATCGCTGGCGGCGCTGATGGAGGCGATCGCCGAGGGGGAGGAGGGCCGGGCCGCGTTCGCCCGAGCCGGGCTGGCCGGCGAGTCGGGGATGGCGGCGCTCGCGCAGCTCGAGCTCGCCGGTCTGGTGTGGCGCGGGCCGGGAGGGAGGTACCTGGCGCGGTGATGTCACCCTGAGGAGGACATGAGCGATCCCGAGACTCCCATCCGCCGCGCGCTGACGATCGCCGGTTCGGACTCCGGCGGGGGCGCGGGCATCCAGGCCGACCTCAAGGCGTTTGCCGCCTGCGGGGTGCATGGGATGACGGCCCTCACCGCGATCACCGCCCAGAGCACCGTGGGCGTGGACGCGATCGAGCCCGTGTCGCCGGAGATGGTCCGCGCGCAGGTGCGGGCGGTCGCGCGGGACATCGGAATCGACGCGGTGAAGATCGGGATGCTCGGGACGGCGGACACGATCGCCGCGGTCGCGCAGGCGCTCGACGAGATCTCCGAGATCACCCGCGGCACGCCGCCGGTCGTACTCGATCCGGTGATGGTGTCCGAATCGGGAGCTCAGTTGCTCCAGCCCGACGCCCGCCACGCGCTCGTGGAGCTGCTGCTGCCGCGCGTGACGGTGCTCACGCCGAACCTGCCCGAGGCGCGTGTGCTCGCCGGCGCCGGCGAGGCGCAGAACGTCGCCGGGCTCGCCCGGGCGATCCACGCCCTCGGCCCGCGAATCGTCATCGTGACGGGCGGCCACCGCACCGAGGCGATCGACGTCTTCTACGACGGGTCAGAGATCGTCGAGATCGCCGGGGAGCGCTTCCCGTCGGGTGCCGCACACGGGTCCGGCTGCACGCACTCCTCGGTGCTGGCGGCCCGTCTGGCGCGCGGGGACACGCCGCTTCAGGCCGCACGCGCGGCCAGGCGCCGCGCCGGTGAGGCCGTGCGGGACGGCCTGAGGTCGATCGGAGCCGGCGCCGGGCCGGTCGACATCCTCGGGATCGGACGATCCGCTCCCCGGCCGGCCGGAGGGCAACCAGAGCCCTTCGCCTCCGGCGGTGAGGCGTGACATAATCCCACGGTGCAGTTTCTGCGGATGAGACCGGGTCACGGTGAGGTTCTGATCGCGGAGGGCGACGTCGAACTGGCCGCGGACGAGCTGCGCTTGATCGAGGAGTTTCGCCTGCAGCTCGAGGAAGGCCTGTGGGCGGCCGTGCCGACCATCGAGGACGGCCGGCGCCAGGCGCAGATGGTCAAGCGTTTCCAGGACGTGCCGCGGGATGCCGAGCGTGTGATCTTCTTCCCGCGCGCCGCCGGCGGCCGTTAGGCCACTGATGATCCTGGCGCTCGTCGCGACGGCAATCGTCGCCGTCGCGCTGCTCTCCGAGGAGCTCCTGCCCCGCATCGACGAGCTGTGGTCGCGGTTTCGCGCGCGGCGCCGCCCGACGGAGACACTCGGCTACGACCCCGGCCGGGAGCGGCGCGCCGAGCAGCGGGCTCGCACGCTGCTGCGCTCGTGCGTCGGCGACGAGGAGTGGGAGATGTACCGAGACCTCGGATTCATCCGAGTATGGGGGACCCAGGCCGACGGCCCCGGGCGGGAGGGCGGCACCGGCGGCGCGGCGTACGGGTACCTGATCTACCCCCACCGGGCGATCATCGCCTATCTGGCGCAGACCCACCGGCTGCTCAGTGAGTACTGCGTCACCTTCCCGGACGAAACCCGTCCCTACGGATCCTCGCGGCTGCCCGACTCCGACGATGTGCTCGCCAAGTGGATGGCGCTGACCGGCGACGAGACCCGGCTGATCTCCACCGCGAACATGCATCTGCCGGGTCGCCAGCTCGACCCCGCGCGCGTCAAGCGCGACCTGTGGCGCCTGGCACAGTGGGAGCGTGGTCGGATGCGCGCCACCGCGCGCCGCGGGGAGGGCCCGGCCGACCCGACCCAGGGCCCGAGCGAGAGCCCGCTGGACACCGCAGGCCAGTAGTCCGATCCGGTCCGGCGTCGACTGCCGCCGGGGACGCGACGCCTGCCCATGCAACCTGCGTTGCACCCCTGCTCGCGCGGATCCCCTATTGATCGGAATAACCAGCAATTGGAGGGTTCTCCACCCCTCCTCTTCACAGGATCTTATGCGTGATGGTCAAGGCTCTCTGTACCATTCGCGGCCGTGGCCAACGTCTCCTACCTACGCACGCCCGGCGGAGCACGAAGTCGAAGCTATCCGTCAGGCGGGACGGGGACGGCCCGCCGGCGGCGCCGCACGCCGTGGGTGATCGGCGGAATCCTGATCGCTGTGCTCGTCGCGCTCGCCGCGGGGGCGTTCGTCGTGGCCTCCTCGAAGCCGACCCTCTCCGGGTTCTCCGGCGCACTCGCGAAGGTCAGCCTTCCGCTCGGCGGGGGCACGATCTCGAATGTCTCGGCGACGACCGGGCCCCAGCAGCACGAGAAGTTCGTCAAGGTCCACGTCAGCGGTGACCCGATCGTGGTACCCGATCAGAAGGTCGCCGCCGGGGAGAAGGTGACGGTCAGCGTCGTCGTCCACCGCCCGGGATGGATCTCCTGGCTGACCGGCAAGAGCCAGCGGCTGACCAAGACGATCACCACGCCGACCAGCCGGCTGCGGACCCGCTACGTCACGCTGACCAAGAGCGGAGCGCTCCGCGTGCGCTTCTCCGCCCCGGTCCGGACGATCTCCTACGGCTCCTCCGCTCGCCACCTCACCGCTCATCCCCTGACGCACGCCCAGAGCACGGTCACGCTGGCTCACCACGGCAGCGCTGGGACGCTCTACCTGTCGGCGGCGGCGCAGAAGTGGGAGAGATCCACCACCTCGGCGGTCAACTGGTTCCCGGCGGGGACGAAGGCGACCGCGCTCGCCAGCCCCGCGCCCGGCAAGACGATCAACTCCGACACGCCGATCACCCTCAGCTTCTCCAAGCCCGTCTCCAAGGTCCTCGGCTCCCACATGCCGGCCGTCAGCCCCGCCGGCACCGGCGCGTGGCACACGATCTCCAGCCACGAGATCCGCTACGTGCCGGGCGGCTACGGCTATGGCCTGGCGCAGACCGTCAAGATCGCTCTGCCCGCGGGGGTCCGGCTCACCGGAGCCACCCAGGACGGGAGCGCCACGGCCGGCGTCTGGCACGTGCCGGGCGGATCGACCACCCGCCTCAACCAGCTCCTGGCCGAGCTCGGATATCTCCCGATGCACGTCTCGTACTCCGGCGCCGCACCGGCCAACACCGTGGCTGCGCAGGAGACGGCCGCCGAGAGCCCGCCCCACGCGACGCTGTCCTGGGCGTACGGCGGTGTCCCATCGGGCCTGCAGAGCCAGTGGGGCGGACCCAGCTCCGCCGGCGAGCTGACCAAGGGCGCGATCATGGCCTTTGAGAACTCTCAGGGGATGCAACCTGACGGCGTCGCCGGCCCGACCGTCTGGAAGGCGCTGATCAAGGCGGAGATCGCCGGGCAGCGCAACACGTTCGGCTACACGTTCGTGTCGGTGAGCGAGGGCTCGCCGGAGAGCCTCTTCGTGTGGCACAACGGAAAGACGGTCGTCTCCAACGTCGCGGTCAACACGGGCGTTCCCGGCGCGGCGACTGCGACCGGCACGTTCGCGGTGTTCTGGCACACGCCGGTGACGCAGATGATCGGCACCGACGTGGACGGCACCCACTACGACGTGACGGTGCACTGGGTCAGCTACTTCAATGGCGGCGACGCGCTGCACTACTACCCGCGGGGCGGTTACGGCTATCCGCAGAGCAACGGCTGCGTCGAGATGGACCAGTCCGACGCCGAGAACGTGTACCAGTACACGCCGGTCGGCACGATCGTCCAGGTCAACGCCTGAGTTCTCGCCTTCCCGCGCAGGGGTTGGGCGCGCCGGTGGCGAATTGACATGACGCCCGTGTCCAAGTCGCTCACCCCCGCGTGGCACGCCGCGCTCCATGCCTTCGATGCCGACCTCGCGCGCCGCGCCGTCGCGGCTCGGACGCGGGTTGCCTACGCACAGGACTGCGAGCAGTTCGCCGGCTGGGCGGCCGGGCGGGGCCTGGACCCCGGCGAGGTCGATGTGCGTGCGTTGCGCCGCTATGTCGCCTCGCTGACGCAGGCCGGCCGCGCGCCGAGCACCGTGGCGCGCAAGCTCGCGTCGCTCCGCGGGCTGTTCGGCGTGCTGTTGACTCTCGGCGAGCGCGCCGAGAACCCCGCCGACCTGCTGAGCGCCCCCAAGCGCCCACAGACGCTGCCGCGCGTGCTCAAGCCCTCCGAGGTGGCGCTGCTGCTCGACCGCATCCCCGCCGCCGGACCGCTCGCTGCGCGCGACCGGGCGCTGTTCGAACTCGCCTATGCAGCCGGGCTGCGCGCCGAGGAGCTCGTCACGCTTGACGTCGGAGACATCGATTTCGATGCCGAGAACGTTCGGGTCGAGGGCAAGGGGGAGAAGACCCGGCTGGTCCCGGTCGGCGAACACGCGGCGCAGGCGATCGAGCGCTGGCTGTCCACCGGGCGCCCCGCTCTCGCGTCACGGACCGCCGGCGCGCTGTTCGTCTCCAAGACCGGCCGGCGGCTGTCGACATCGGACGTGCGGCGGCGGCTGCGGGTGTGGTCGCGCGAGGCGGCGCGGCACGCCCCGGCGCTCTCCCAGGCCCATCCCCATGCGCTGCGCCACTCGTTCGCCACCCATCTCCTCGAGGGCGGAGCCGATCTGCGCGCGATTCAGGAGTTGCTCGGCCATGCGAGCATCTCCACGACCCAGGTTTACACTCGAGTAGAGTCCGAGCGCCTGCGCCACGCCTACCGCGCGTCGCATCCGCGGGCATAACACGCGCAACTGGATTCAGGATGGAAACCAACGTCAAAGGGATCGAGCTCCAAGAGCTCTGGAAGCGATATAAGGCGACAGGCGACGAGCGGGCTCGCGAGCGGCTGGTCGTCGCCTACTCACCGCTGGTGAAGTACGTCGCCGGCCGGATGAGTTCCGGCCTCCCCGCGCACGTCGAGGAAGCGGATCTCATCTCCTACGGGCTCGGCGGGTTGATCTCGGCGATCGAACGCTTCGACCTGACCCGCGAGATCAAGTTCGAGACCTACGCCATCACGCGCATCCGCGGCGCGATCATCGATGAGCTGAGGACGCTTGACTGGGTGCCGCGCTCGGTGCGCGCCCGCGCTCGGCAGTTCGAGCGGACCAACATGAAGCTCGAGGCGCAGCTGCAGCGCGCCCCGACCGATGAGGAGATGGCGACCGAGCTCGAGATCTCGATCGAGGACTTCCAGGAACAACTGGTCCAGATCTCCAACTCGACGATCGTCGCGCTCGACGAGATGTGGAACGTCTCGGACGCCAGCGGCGACTCGGTGTCGCTGCTGGACACGCTGCCGGACTCCGGCGCACCGGACCCGCAGTCGCTGGTCGACGAGTCGGAGCTGCGGGAGCGGATCGCCGATGCGATCGCGGCCCTGCCCGAGCGCGAGAAGCTCGTCGTCGCGCTCTACTACTACGAGAACCTGACGCTCCGTGAGATCGGCGAGGTGCTCGGAGTGACCGAGTCACGCGTCTCGCAGCTGCACACCAAAGCGGTGCTGCGGTTGCGCTCAAAGCTCGCCGGCGAGCTGGACTGAAGACGCGGCCGCCCGCGCCGCCCGTCCGTCCGGCGGGTGCATGTGCGGACCGTCACAGGAGTAGGGTTGGCGCTCCCGTTAGGCGAGCGAGAGGAGTCAGCCATGCACAAGGCCGCGGACCGCATCCGCAATGTGGCCCTGGTGGGCCACCGCGGCGCAGGCAAAACGTCGTTGCACGAGGCGCTGCTGTTCGAGGCGGGAGTGGTCAAGCGGCTCGGAAGCGTGACCGAGGGCACCACCGTCTCGGACGCCGATCCCGACGAGAAGGCCCGGCAGATGTCGATCTCGCTGGCGCTGAGCTCGTTCGAATGGCAGCAGCGCAAGGTCAATCTGCTCGACACTCCGGGTGACCCCAGCTTCATCGCCGACGCGCTCGGCGCGCTGCGCGTCTGCGAATCGGCCGTGTTCGTGATCAACGCGGTGATGGGCGTGGAGATCCACGCCAACCGGTTGTGGCAGCGCGCCGCCGAGCTCGACCTCGCCCGTCTCGTGTTCGTCAACATGCTCGACCGGGAACGCGCCGACTTCTTCCGCACGCTCGAATCGCTCAAGACCTCGTTCGGTCCTCACGTCGTCGCCACCGAGATCCCGATCGGCTCCGAGCACGAGGTGCGGGGCGTGATCGACCTCGTCGATATGAAGGCCTACGAGTACACCGGAAGCTCTCGCGAGAACTGCGCCGAGATCCCGATCCCCGACTCCGAGGCCGAGCGCGCCCAGGAGTACCGGGAGAAGCTGATGGACGAGGTGTCCGAGACCTCCGACGCGCTGATGGAGCGCTACCTCGAGGGCGAGGCGATCTCCCACGACGAGATCGTCTCCGCGCTCAAGGACGGCACCAACCACGGCTCGCTTCACCCCGTCACCTGCGGTGTCGCCACGCGCAACCTCGCCACCAACCGGCTGCTCGACGCGATCGTCGAGGACCTGCCCTCGCCCGTCAAGCACGGCGGGCTGGAGGCCGGCGAGATGACGTTGCACGCCGAGGAGGACGCGGAGCTGTTCGCCTACGTATTCAAGACCCGCGCCGATCCGTTCGCCGGGCGCATCAACCTCTTCCGCGTCTACCAGGGGACGATGACCCCGGACGCCCAGGTGCTCAACACGCGCACCCACAACAAGGAGCGGATCGGGCAGCTCGTCACCTTCTCGGGTGCCGACACCGTTCACGCCGACGAGTTCGGCCCCGGCGACATCGGGGCCGTGGCCAAGCTCAAGGAGACCCGGGCCGGCGACTGGCTCGCAGCCCGCGACGAGCCGATCTCGATGCCGTCGATCACGTTGCCGGCACCGGTGATGGCGTTCGCGATCGCGGGCATCGGTGGCGGTTCGGCCGGCGACGAGGACAAGGTCTTCACCGCGCTGCGGCGGCTGCAGGAGGAGGATCCGACGATCGACCTGCATCGCGACGCGCAGACCGGCGAGCAGATCGTGGCCGGGCTCTCCCAGGTCCACGTCGAGGTGATCATCGGGCGCCTGCACGAGCGCTTCGGCGTCGAGGTGTCGCTCAAGCCACCGCGCGTCCCCTACCAGGAGACGATCCGCGGCTCGGCCAAGGCCCACGGCCGGCACAAGAAGCAGTCGGGCGGCCGCGGGCAGTTCGGCGACTGCCACATCGCGATCGAGCCCCTGGACACTGGCGCCGGATTTGAGTTCGTCAACGAGATCAAGGGCGGGGTGATCCCGACCTCGTTCATCCCCGCGGTCGAGAAGGGTGTGCAAGAAGCCATGCAGGAGGGGGCGGTCGCGGGGTTCCCGGTCAAGGACGTGCGCGTGCGCGTCTTCGACGGCTCCTACCACTCGGTCGACTCCTCGGAGATGGCGTTCAAGCTCGCCGGGCTGATGGCGATGCGTCAAGCGCTCGAGGCGGCCACGCCGGTGCTGCTCGAGCCGGTGATGATCGCGACGATCAACGTGCCCGAAGACTCGGTGGGAGACGTGATCGGCGACCTCAACTCCCGTCGCGGCAGGCCGCTCGGGATGGAGCCGGTGGGCGCCGGGCTGACCGAGATCAAGGCCGAGGTGCCGATGGCCGAGATGCTCACCTACGCCCCTGATCTGCGCTCGCTCACCGGCGGTCAGGGTGAGTTCACGATGGAGTTCGAACGCTACGAGGAGGTGCCCGCACACCTTGCGGGCAAGGTCGTCTCCGCTGCCCAGGCCGAGCGCGAGGCGGTAAATGCGTAGTACTCTCGTGCGTCCGTGAGCAGCACCCGGTCCATCCGCACCTCGACGCAGCAGGTCGCCTGTGATGTGTGCGGCCGCACGCTGTTGCGCGGCGAACGGGCGGAGATCTATCTCACCGGCGGCTCGCGCCGCTCGGTGTGCGAGTTGTGCACCTCTCGCGCGCTGCACGGGGGCTGGGTGCGCGAGGGCACGGTTCCCGATTACGGGGAGCCCAGTGATCGCAGCGAGCGCCGTCGCTCGCTGCTCGGCCTCCGGCGCCGCGGTCGGCGTACCGAAGCCGAGCCGATCGACGCGCCGCCGCCGTTCGCCGAGATCGAGCCGGAGCCGGCTGCATGGGACGCGACGTCGCCCGCGCTGACGGACGGCCCTGACCCGTTTGCGGCGCCGGAGCCCGGCGGCGAGCGGGCCGCCGCCCCCGAATGGCCCGATCCGCCGACCCGAGGCGGGCGCCGAGGACGTGGAGGCCGCATGCGCCGCCCCGCGCCCTACGCGCCCCGCCAGGACGGGCAGAGTTCCCGCTCGGACGCCGGGACTCGCGAGGGCGCCTCCCGCGAGCCGCGCCACGTGCATGCGGTGCCGACCTCGGTCGAGCACCGGATCGATGCCGCGGTCGAGCTCTTCAACCGCTCAGAGCACCCGCGCACCGTCGCCGGGATCGGGCGTTCGCTCGGCCTGCCCGACGTCGCGGTGCACCCCACCAGTCCCGCCGGCGCGATCGTCTACGTCGTCGTCTGCTGGGAGCTGTGCTGGTACCGCTACGAGGTCGATCTCTCCGAGGAGAAGCCCGTCGTGCGGGCCGCCGGCCAGGGCTACGAGCTCTCCGAGCTCTCCGAGATCGAGCGCCAGACGAACGTTGCCGCGGACGGCGACGGCCGGCTGACCGCCTGAGCCGCCCTTCCGGCTGGACGAACGTTCGATGTGCGGCCGTCCTCGCCGTTCACTACCCTGTCCGTGTGATCTATTGCGTGGTTCCCGAGGCGCTTGCCGATGAGCTGCTTCCGAAGCTGACCGAGTACTACGCCGAGGACCCCAACGTCTCGGTGATCGTCGACCGACGGCGGGGCTCGCGGCGCGACCAGAGCCTCCGGGGCGGCGGCAAGCGCGAGCTTCGTGACCGCCGGCGGCGAACGATCCCCGGCGAGATTCCCGAACTGGCGAGCACAGGCGATTGAGCGAGGGGCCGGCGCCCGCGGCCCGGCGGCTCGTCCTCCACGTCGACGGCGGCGCCCGGGGGAACCCGGGGCCGGCGGCGATCGGTGTGGTGATCGACGACGGCGACGGCAATCGCATCGACGACCTCGCCGAGCGGATCGGCGTGGCCACGAACAACGTCGCCGAGTATCGCGCGCTGCTCCGGGGGCTGGAGCGCGCGGCGGAGCTCGGTGCGCGCGAGCTGGAGGTCCTCAACGACTCAGAGCTCGTCGCCAAGCAGGTCACTCGGGTGTACAAGGTCAAGCATCCCGCGATGCGCCCGCTGTTCGAGGAGGCGATCGAGCGGTTCGGGACATTTGAGCGCTGGTCGATCCGCAGCGTTCCCCGCGCCCAGAACGCAGAGGCCGATGCGCTCGTCAACGCTGCGCTCGACGGCCTCCGATGAAATCCGGCTAAGAATCGAGGCCCGAGCGCCCGGGTTCTGCGCCGAGGAGCTCATAGCGACCTTGCCGGTCGATAGGCTTGTCCGGGTGAGCAATCCACTGATCGAGCTCAGTGCCCGGCTGCAGCAGACCGTCGAACTCCTGCGCCAGGGACAACTGGAGCCCGAGGCGACACTGCAGGCGATCGAGGAGTGTGCGCATCTGGCCTCGGAGGCCAGTGCGCAGGTCGACCAGCAGGTTCGCGCGGCACTCGAGCCGCTGCCCGACCTCCCCGGACAGCTCCCCCTTCCGGCCTCCTGAGTTTGTCGGCTTCCGCGACCTCTCCTCCGGTGTACCCGGAGCACCTCCGCGCCGAGATCGAGGCGTACCTGGAGGAGGTGCGCTTCTCCGAGGAGTTCGCCACCGCGGGCCTCGAGGAGGCGATGCGCTATTCGCTGCTCGCCGGTGGCAAGCGGATCCGGCCGGTGCTGGCGCTCGCGACCGCGGAGGCGGCCGGTCGCCCCCGCGACTCGGTCCTGCCGCTCGCGGCCGCGCTCGAGCTCATCCACACCTACTCGCTGATCCACGACGATCTGCCCGCGATGGACGACGACGATCTGCGCCGTGGACGGCTCACCTGTCACAAGATGTTCGGGGACGACGTCGCGATTCTCGCCGGCGACGCGCTCTATGCGGAGGCGTTCAAGCTGCTGCTCTCGCATCAGTCCGGCGACCCGCGGTGCGTCCTGGCCGCCGCGGCGAGGCTGGCCGGCGCCACCGGGGTTCAGGGGATGGTCGGCGGCCAGTACATCGACGTCACCGAGAGCGCGGGACGCGGCAGCGTCGAGCTGCGCCGGCTGCACGAGCTCAAGACCGGACAACTGATCTCCGCTTCGATCGAATGTGTGTTGCTGCTCGACCCCGGGCAGCCTTCTCAGACGGTGGATGCGTTCCGTGCGTTCGCCGGTGAGATCGGACTTCTCTTTCAGATCATCGACGACATTCTCGACGTCACCGGGTCCGAGGAGACACTCGGCAAGCAGCAGGGCGCCGACGTGCGACTCGGCAAGCGCACCTACGTCACGGAGTTCGGCCTGGACGGCGCGCGCTCACTCGCCGAGGAGTCGCGCGCGCGGGCGGCTGCCGCGCTGGCGCAGGCGTCGCCCGGCGGCGCGGCGGCGCTGGAGCAGATCACGGACTTCATCGCGAATCGGAGCTACTGACTTCTATGAGCCAAGCGAAACTGCTCTCGAGCATCGACGGGCCTGCGGATCTCAAGGGCCTCTCCGAGGACGAGCTCGTCCAGGTTGCGCAGGAGGTGCGTGAGCACATCATCGACACCGTCGGTGAGATCGGCGGGCACTTCGGCGCCAATCTCGGCGCCTGCGAGATCGCGGTCGCTCTGCACTCGCTGCTCGACTCACCCCGCGACAAGATCCTGTGGGACGTCGGCCATCAGGCCTACCCGCACAAGATCCTCACCGGCCGGCGGGACGCGCTGTCGACGATCCGCAAGTACGGCGGCCTTGCGCCGTTCTGCTCGATCCCCGAGTCCGAGCACGACATCATGGGCGCCGGTCATGCTTCGACCTCGATCGGCTACGCGGTCGGCCTCAAGGAGGCGATGCGCCACGGACACGGCCCCGACGGCCATGTCGTCGCCGTCGCCGGCGACGGTGCTCTCACCGGCGGCGTCGCGTTCGAGGCGGTCCACCAGGCGGGCGGTCTCGGCACGCCGATCGTCGTCGTGCTCAACGACAACGGAATGTCGATCTCGCCCAACGTCGGCGCGATGTCACGCTACTTCAACCGGGTGCGGCTCTCGCCGAAGCTGTGGCACGCCCGCGAGGAGGTCGAGGACGGCCTGATCAAACTGCCGGCGCCGATCGGCAACGCGTTCGAACGGTTCGGCCCGCACTTCAAGGAGTCGATCAAGGCGTTCTGGGCACCCGGCATGTGGTGGGAGGAGCTCGATTTCGCCTACATGGGCGTGATCGACGGCCACGACGTCCGCGCGCTGCGTCGCGCGCTGCGCGAGGCGCTCGCCGCCGAGCGCCCGGTGGTCGTGCATTGCGCGACCGTCAAGGGCAAGGGCTTCGCGCCGGCCGAGGATGGCGGCCTGGAGGGCATGGAGAAGTGGCACGCGGCCAAGCCGAAGTCGATCTCGGGCGGCGTTCCGGCGGCGGCCAAGGCCGCGCCGTCCAGCGCCCGACCCGCGCCGCCCCAGTACCAGCAGGTGTTCGGCGAGGCGCTCGTCGCCGAGGCCCGGCGCGACGAGCGGGTGGTCGGAATCACCGCGGCGATGAACTCGGGCACCGGGCTGAACATCCTGCAGCGCGAGCTCCCGGAGCGGTACTTCGACGTCGGCATCGCCGAACAGCAGGCGATCCTGTTCGCCTCCGGCCTGGCCCTGCAGGGCGCCAAGCCGGTCGCCGCGATCTACTCGACGTTCCTGCAGCGGGCGTTCGACCAGATCGTCCATGACGTCTGCCTGCAGAAGCTGAACGTGGTCTTCGCGATGGACCGCGCCGGCCTGGTCGGAGACGACGGTCCCACCCACCACGGTGCGTTCGACATCGCCTACCTGCGGCCGCTGCCCAACATCGTGCTGATGGCCCCGCGCGACGAGGCGATGCTCGTGCACATGCTCCATACGGCGCTCACCTACGATGACGGGCCGATCGCGCTGCGCTACCCGCGCGGCGCCGGGATCGGCGTCGAGCTGCCGCGGACCCCTGAGGCGATCGAGATCGGTCGCGGAGAGATCCTGCGCGAGTCCTCCGGTGAGGGCGGATCGGCCCCCCGGGTCGCGCTGCTCGGCTACGGATCGGGGGTGCAGAAGGCGCTGGAGGCCGCCGACATCCTCTCCGAGCACGGAATCGCGGTCACCGTCGCCGACGCGCGCTTCGCCAAACCGATCGACGTGGCGCTCGCCGCGCAGTTGGCTGCCGAGCACGATCTGCTCGTCACCGTCGAGGAGGGTGTGCTCGCCGGCGGCTTCGGCTCGGCTGTGTGGGAGACGCTCTCTGACCAGGGGATGGGGGTGGGTGGGGTGCCGATCCTGCGGGTCGGGCTTCCGGACGCGTTCGTCACCCACGGCGCCCCCGGCCTGCTGCACGAAGAGGTCGGATACACCGGCCGGCGCATCGCCGAACGCGTCGAGGCTGCCGTCGCCGAGCGCAGCCCTATCGCTCACACGGGCTGACGGGGAACCGGCGGGTTGCGTACCGTGTGCGCCGTGAGCACGCGGCGGCTCCGTCTCGATGCACTGCTGGCCGAGCGCGGTTTGTTTCAGTCGCGCTCTCGCGCGGCGGCGTCGGTGCTCGCCGGAGAGGTGCGGATCGGCGGGGACGGACGACGCGCGGAGAAGCCCGGCCAGCTCGTCGCCGAGGACGTGCCGCTGTCGCTCGACGAGGCGCCCGCGTACGTCTCGAGGGGCGGTATCAAGCTCGCGAACGCGCTCGAGCGGTTCGGGATCGACGTGAGCGGCGCCGACGCGCTCGATGTCGGCGCATCGACCGGCGGGTTCACGGACTGCCTGCTGCAGCGCGGAGCGGGGCGGGTGGCGGCCCTCGACGTCGCCTATGGCCAGATCGACTGGCGCCTGCGCTCGGATCCCCGGGTGAGCGTGATCGAGCGTGTCAACGCGCGGGCGCTCGAACCCGGGAGCCTGCCGTTCACGCCCGGGCTGATCGTGATCGACGTGTCGTTCATCTCGCTGGAGAAGGTGCTCCCGGCGGTGCTCGCCTGCACGGGTGACCGGTTCGACTGCCTGGCGATGGTCAAGCCCCAGTTCGAGGTCGGACGCGGGCGGGTTCCCAAGGGCGGGGTGGTGCGCGATGCGGCGCTGCGGCGCGAGGTGCTCGCCTCCGTGGCGCGCTGCGGCGAGGCGCTCGGCGCCTCGGTACGGGGGTTTGCGTCCTCCGGGCTGCCCGGGCCGAAGGGCAACCGTGAGACGTTCGTCTGGTTGGCTGAGGGCGATCGCGGCGGGGTGGAGGACCTGGAGCAGGCCGTGCTCGAGGTCGAGCCATGAGAAGCCCTCTGTCGCACACGATCCGCGTCGCGGACGTCATCACCCACCGCCGCTCGGCGGAGACCGCCGATGCGATCGGCGAGCTCGTCCGCCAGGCGCGTGACGCACGGGTCACCCTCCGCGTCGGTCCCGAGGAGGCCCGCAAGCATCCTGCGCTGGTCGCGGAAGCCGGTGTCGAGCTCGCCGATCATCCGGTCGCGCCTCATGCCGATCTCTGCATCACGCTGGGCGGCGACGGGACGGTCCTCTCCGCGCTGCGGGACTACGCGGGCACGAGCGTTCCGGTGTTCGGCATCAACTTCGGGGTGATGGGCTTTCTCACCACCGTCGACCGCGAGGAGATGGGGGAGGGCTTCCGCCGAGCGCTCGCGGGTGACTTCGAGGTGCTCTCCCTGCCGGCGATCGAGGCGACCGGCGACCGTGGGCGATGGCTCGCGTTCAACGACGTCTCGATGCACCGCCAGCAGGGAATGCGCGTCGCCGACCTCCAGTACTGCGTCGGCCCTCAGGACGTCGGCCGCGTGCGCTGCGACGGGCTCGTCGTCGCCACGCCCGCCGGCTCCACCGGCTACAACCTCGCCAACGGCGGCCCGGTCATGGCGTGGGGGGTCGCCGGATACGTCGTCTCGTTCATCGCGCCTCACTCGTTCACGGCCCGCACGCTCGTGGTCGCTCCCGATGACGAGGTCTCGGTCGGCAACCGTTCGCAGGAGGAGCCGGTCGACGTGACGATCGACGGGCGTCCCGTGTGCACGCTGGGGGCCGGGGAACGTCTTCGCACGCGGTTCGTCACCGACCAGGGCACGCTCGCCCAGATCCCGGGCACGACGTTCTACGGCCGCCTGCGAGAGAAGTTCGGGCGGTTGGCGACTCCGATGTAGAGGTCCGCGCGGGATCGAACATGCGTTCCGTCCGGGGTGGGGCGTACAAGTGTTCGCATGCTTCAGGAACTGCGCGTGGAGAACCTGCTGTTGATGGAACGGGCCGAGCTGCGGCTCGGCGCCGGGCTGAACGTCCTCACCGGCGAGACCGGCGCCGGCAAGACGCTGCTCGCCCATGCCCTCGACCTGCTGCTCGGCGGGCGGGCGCGGCGTGGCATCGTGCGCCCCGGCGCCGCCGAGGCATACGTCGAGGGCGTGTTCGACCTCGATCCCGCGCTCGTGGAGGACGAGCGAGTCCCGACGGGCGCCGAGGAGCTCGTGCTCGCGCGGCGGGTGTGGCCCGACGGGCGCACCCGCGCGTACATCTGCGGGCGGGCGGCCACCCAGGCCGATCTGCAGGAGCTGGGCGGGAGGCTGCTCGCGTTCTACGGCCAGCACGAGCACCGCCGTCTCATGCTGTCGGTCGAGCAGCTCGAACTGCTCGACGCCTACGCCGGCTCGACGCTTGCCTCGGTGCGCGGGCGACTGGCGGGGGCGCACGAGCGCGTCCGCGCGCTCGGCGGCCGGGTCGCTGACCTCACCGAGCTGGCCGGGAGCCGCGATCGTGAGCTGGACCTGCTCCGCTTCGAGCTCGACGAGATCGAGGCGGCTGATCCGCACGAGCTGGAGGGCGCGGAGCTCGCCACCGAGCGCGACCGGCTTCGCCACCAGGAGGACCTGATCGAGGCCGGGGCGTTCAGCGCCGAGACGCTCGCCGGGGAGAGCGGGGGCGTGGCCGAGGCGATCGCGGGCGCGGGATCTCGGGTTGCCGCCGCCGCGGAGCTCGATCCCGGGCTGCGTGAGCTCGCCGACCGCCTGATGGCGCTCCAGTACGAAGCCGCCGACCTCGGCGCCGAGCTGCGCGCCTATGTCGAGGGGCTTGCCGGGGACGGCGGCGAGACCGCGCCCGGAGCGCGGCTGCAGGAGGTCGAGGAGCGACTGGCGCTGCTGGCGCGCCTGGAGCGCAAGCACGGCGGATCGATCGCGGACGTCCTCGCACACGCGGAACGGTGCCGGCGGCGCTACGAGGAGCTCATCGGGGCCGAGAGCGACCTCGAGGCGGTCCAGGCCGAACTGTCGGCTGCCATCGACGAGCGCGACGCGCTCGCCGAGCGGCTGACCCGCGCTCGCACCAAGGCGGCTCCACGGCTCGCGCGCGCGGTGCGCGAGCGGTTGGCGGAGCTCGCGATGGGCGACGCGCGGTTCGAGATCGCGATCGCGCCACGGGAGGGCGGCTGCGGGCCGCGTGGCGCGGACGCGATCGAGATGCAGCTCGCCCCCAATGACCCGGACCCCACCCACCCGCTCGCGCCGCTGCGCGAGGCTGCCTCCGGGGGCGAGCTCTCACGGGTGATGCTCGCGCTGCTGAGCGTCGCCCATGGCAGTGCGCAGGGAAGCGATCCTGCCGCCCGGGGGATGCTCGTGTTCGACGAGATCGACGCCGGGATCGGGGGCCACACCGCGCGGGCCGTCGGCGAGCACCTGCGGGCGCTCGCCGACGGCCGGCAGGTGCTCTGCATCACGCACCTGCCGCAGGTGGCGGCGCTCGGCGAGCGTCACTTCACGATCGTCAAGGACACCGCGGCGCGACCGGCGCGTACGACGGTCACCGCGCTCGAGGGCGACGCCGTCGTCACCGAGCTGGTGCGGATGATGGGGGCGGCTGAGGAGGACACGGGTGCCGCCGATCATGCGCGTGAGCTTTTGAAGGTGGCGCCGTGAGGGCTCTCCCGGGCTGCGCGTGCTTGGGGGCGACGCGGCGGCTCAGAACCGTGGGACGTACGCGAGCGCAGTCCGGGAGAGCCCTCACGCCACCTTTGGATCGCAGGAGATCGGTGGCTGCGCCCTCCAGCGTTGAGCTGGGCGGGGGGCTCGGCGGGGCGGTGGGTCGGTCAGTCGTCGCCGAGGTCGCGGATGGAGTCGGCGTTGCCGCGGAGGGCGGTTTCGTAGCGGGCGAGCTCGGGGGAGTGGAGGTGGTCGGCGATCGTGTCCACCAGGAGGGCGAAGGCCTCGTTTGGGTGGCCGGAGGCGTGCAGCGTGAACGCCTTCCAGACGCGCAGGGAGGGGGAGTCCGGGAACTCGGCGATCGCCCGGTCCAGGACATCGAGCGACTCCTCGAACCGGCCGAGCTGGCGGAAGGTGCTGGCGTACTGGAGCAGGCAGCGGCGGCGCAGGTCGCCGGCGAGGCCGAGGTCCAGCGCGCGGGTGTAGAAGCCGAGCGCCGTCTCCTCCGCTCCGGCGGTGTCATAGGAGCCGCCGACCTCGTAGACGAGCCGCGGATTGTCGGGATGCTCGGCCAGGAGACGCTCGAAGGCGTCGATCGTCGGTTGCATCCGGTCGCGGTCGCGCGCGGCGAAGATCTGGTCCATCTGGGTGTCGAGGTCGCTCACTGCCGAGGATTGAAGCGCGCCGAGCGCCGGTCTGGTCGTCAGCAGGGCGCTCGTGGCCCGAGGCTGCACTTTCCGGGAACCGCGTCGGGAGTCCGCCGGAAGGCTGGCTAGAGTCCAGGACCAGCTGATGGCTCACGGCGACACGCGCTTCATCTTCATCACCGGCGGGGTGGTTTCCTCGCTGGGCAAGGGCATCGCCGCAGCGTCGATCGGTCGACTGCTCGTCGCGCGCGGCCTGTCGGTGCAGCTGCAGAAGTTCGACCCGTACATCAACGTCGACCCCGGCACGATGTCGCCCTACCAGCACGGTGAGGTGTTCGTCACCGAGGACGGTGCCGAAACCGACCTGGACCTCGGGCACTACGAGCGCTACACCGACGCGAACACCAGCCGCGCCTCCAACGTGACGGCCGGCGGCATCTACAACACGGTGATCCGGCGTGAGCGCCGTGGCGACTATCTCGGCGCGACCGTGCAGGTGGTGCCCCACATCACCAACGAGATCAAGCATCGCGTCAAGCTGATGGCCGACTCCTCCGAGGTCGACTTCGTCATCACCGAGATCGGCGGCACGGTCGGCGACATCGAGTCGCTGCCGTTCCTGGAGGCGATCCGGCAGTTCCCGGTCGACGTCGGTCGGCGCCGCTGCATGTTCATCCACCTCACGCTCGTGCCGTGGATCGGTCATGCCGGGGAGTTGAAGACCAAGCCGACGCAGCATTCGGTCAATGAGCTGCGGCGGATCGGCATCAATCCCGACATGGTCATGTGCCGCTCGGCGTCGGAGCTGTCGACCGAGATTCGTTCGAAGATCGCGCTGTTCGCATCGCTGCCGGTCGATGCGGTCGTCTCCGCCTACGACGTCGACGACGTCTACAAGGTGCCGCTCGCGTTCAACGACCAGGGCGTCGACGAGTTCATCCTCTCCGAGTACTTCGGTATCCACGCCGGACCGCCCGACCTCTCCGGCTGGGACGCGATCGTTCGCCGCGCCGCCGAGGCCGACCGGGAGACGCGCATCGCGCTCGTGGGTAAGTACGTCCAGCTCGAGGACGCCTACCTGTCGGTCGCGGAGGCGCTGCGCCACTCCGGTGTTCACCACGGCGCCAAGGTGAAGATCGAGTGGATCGACTCCGAGACGGTCACCGACCCCGATGTCAACCGGCTTCTGCACGACGTCGACGGCATTCTCGTTCCCGGCGGATTCGGCGGCCGCGGCTGGGAGGGCAAGATCGAGGCCGCCCGGATCGCGCGTGAGCGGAAGATCCCGTATCTCGGGATCTGCCTCGGCATGCACGTCGCCGTCAGCGAGTTCGCCCGTCACGTGTGCGGGATGGAGGGCGCGAACTCCACCGAGATGGACCTCGAGACGCCGTTCCCGGTGATCGACCTGCTGCCCGAGCAGAAGGAGATCGCCGACATGGGTGGGACGATGCGGCTGGGCGCCGATCCGGTGAAGCTCCACGACGACACGCAGATCCGCGCGATCTACGACGAGCCCGTCGTCTACGAGCGCCACCGCCACCGCTACGAGGTCAACAACCACCTGCGGCGCAGGCTGGAGGCGGCCGGGCTGGTCAGCAGCGGCACCTCACCGGACGAACGCCTGGTCGAGGCCGTGGAGCTGCCCACCGAGACGCACCCCTTCTACGTGGCTTCGCAGTACCACCCGGAGTTCAAGTCCAGGCCCGAGCGCCCCGCGCCGTTGTTCCGCGAGTTCGTCGGCGCCGCACTGGACTATGCCGCCTCGGATGCGGCGACCGGGGACATCGCCGCAAGCCGTTCGTGACCCGCGCCGGCGCGACCGAACGAGCACGCCTGCACGAGACGTTCGCGGCGCTCTGCCGGATCGAGAGCCCGTCAGGCCACGAGCGTGGCTGCGCGGACTGGCTGACCCGGGAGCTCGCAGGCATGGGCCTCGACGTCGACGAGGACGGCTCGGGAGCCGAGATCGGTGCCGACGCGGGCAATCTGTATGCGCGGATCCCGGGCGCTGCGGAGCGATCCGGCGACCGGGAGGGTGCGCACATCCTGTTCTGCGCCCATATGGATACGGTGCCGCTGGCCGCGCCGGTGGAGCCGGCGCTCGTCGACGGGGCCTGGGAGAACGTGAACGAGGGGATCCTCGGTGCCGACAACAAGTCCGCGGTCGCGATCTTCACCGAGCTCGCCCGGCGCTACTCCGGCGCCACCGTGCCGCCGGTCGGGCTTGAGTTCGTGTTCACGATCAGCGAGGAGACGTCGCTCGGCGGGAGCGCCGCCTTCGACAGCTCGCGCCTGCGCTCCAGCTACGGCTTCGTCTTTGACCAGGCCACACCGATCGGGGGCGTGATCGTCGCCTCGCCCACCCACTACCGCATCATCGCCCGGCTCCACGGCCGCGCCGCCCACGCCGGCGTTCGCCCGGAGGCGGGCCGCTCGGCGATCCACGCCGCGGCGCGCGGGATCGCGGCGATGGATCTCGGCCGGCTCGACGAGCAGACCACCGCCAACGTCGGCATGATCCATGGCGGCTCCGCGATCAATGTCGTGCCCGAGCACTGCGAGGTGGTCGCCGAGGTCCGCAGCATCGACGACGCACGCGCCGCGGCGGTGACCACCGAGTTGATCGATCATCTCCAGGATGCGGCCGACGCCGGAGAGTGCGATCTGGACCTCAACGTCGAGCAGATGTTCCAGGGCTACCGCCACCCCGCCGGTGCCCCGCAGGTGGCGATCGCCGAGCGGGCGCTCGCCGCCGCCGGCTACACCCCGGAGCGGATCGTCTCCGGTGGCGCCTCGGACGTGAACTCGTTCATGGTCGACCGCCTGCCGTCGGTGTGCCTCGCCGATGGCGTCCAGGCCAACCACACCTCCGGCGAGCGGGTGACGGCTCAGGCTCTCGAGGACATGCTCGATGTCGCGCTCGGGATCGTCGAGCAGTCCGCGCGGGATCTGTCCGAGCGCGACGGCGAGCGCGCATCATGAGTCCGCTGCGAGGCTTTGATCTGATCGGATCGGAGGAGCGCTGGCGTGGGGCGGTGATCGGTGCGGGGCAGAGCCGCTACCGACACGCCGACGGCGCCGTCGTGTCCCGCGACACGGTCTGGCACCCCGGCGCCGTCGGGATCGTCGCGCTCGACGACGAGTACGTGTGGCTCACGCGACAGCCGAGGGAGGTCGCCGGACTCATCGCCTCGCTCGAGATTCCCGCCGGCAAGCTCGACGTCCCCGGCGAGAGTCCGCTGGCCTGCGCGCAGCGCGAGCTCGCCGAGGAGATCGCGATGAACGCCGCGGACTGGCGCGAGCTGCGCGGCTTCTACACGAGCGTCGGGTTCTCCGATGAGCACATCTGGCTGTTCCTCGCCCGGGGCCTGCGTCAGAGCGACGGGGATACCGCGCCGGACGAGGATGAGCGCATCGAGATCGTCCCCTGGCCGCTCGGAGAGCTCGACGAGGCGATCGCGCAGAGCGAGGACGCCAAGACGCTGATCGCGCTGCAGTGGCTCGCGCTCGAGCGCGCCGCCGGCCGGCTCTGACCGGCCTCCCAGGCTGAACGAATTCTCCCGCCCCCACCCACCGCGGAAGGAGAGCGCGGTGGCGGCGGCGAACCACCGAGACCACGATGGCAACCGTCGAGGCCACCGCCGCCCAGCGTCGGCTCACCGATCTGACGCTCGACTTCCTGGCGAGCCTCGAGCTCGAGCGCGGGCTGTCGCGCAACACGCTGGAGGCCTACCGCTCCGATCTGCAGCAGTTCGGCGCGTTCCTCGGCCCGCGCGAGCGCGATCCGCTCGAGGTGACGCCCGCCGACCTCGCCGCGTTCGTGTCCGAGCTGGCCGAGGGGCGCGAGGGTCGGCCGCCCGTCGCTCCCGCGACGCTGCAGCGCAAGATCGCGTGCCTGCGCTCGTTCTATCGCCACCTGCGCCGCGAGCAACTGCTCGACCACGACCCGACCTCCGAGCTGCGCCCGCCCCGCTCGCGCGGCCGGCTGCCGCGCGTTCTCTCCCGCGACGAGGTGATGCGCCTGCTCGCCCAGCCGCGCGGCAACGGTCCGGGTGCGCTGCGCGACCGCGCGCTGCTGGAGACGATGTACGCGTGCGGTCTGCGCGCGACCGAGGCGATCTCGCTCGAGCTCGCCGAGCTCGACCTTGAGGCGGCGATCCTCCGCGCTCACGGCAAGGGCTCCAAGGAGCGACTGGTTCCGATCGGATCGAAGGCGGTCGAGAGCCTGAGCGTGTATCTGGAGCAGGGCCGCCCGCGGCTGGTGGGCCTGCGCGACGAGCCCCGCGTGTTCCTCAACCTCCGAGGTCAGGGTCTGTCGCGCCAGGGGCTCTACAAGATCGTCCAGGGTCACGCGCAGACCGCGGGGCTGGAGCACCGCATGAGCCCGCACACGCTGCGCCATACCTTCGCCACCCACCTGCTGGCCGGCGGCTGCGATCTGCGCTCCCTGCAGGAGATGCTCGGCCACGCCGACATCGGCACCACGCAGATCTACACCCATCTGTCGACCGAACGACTGCGCGACGTCTACTTCGACGCTCATCCGCGCGCGCAGATCGACCGCTCCGACGGACACGGGTAGGGCTCGGCCCGGCCCGGGACGCCGTGCGACGCGCCTTCGTGATCGTGCTGGATGCCTGCGGCGTCGGTGCTCTGGCAGACGCGAGCGACTACGGGGACGCGGGCACGGACACGCTCGGTCATCTCGCCGCCGCGCTCGATGGGCTGCGGCTACCGACACTCCAGGCGCTCGGGCTCGGCTCCGCCCACCCGCTGCACGGGGTGCCGCGCGCCGCGCGACCGGTGCTTCACGGCCGCCTGCACGCGCTCGGGGCCGGCAAGGACTCCACCGCCGGCCACCGTGAGCTGATGGGCCTCATCGCCGCCCACCGCTCGCCGACCTACCCGCGGGGGTTCCCGCCCGAGGTGCTCGCGGTCGTCTCCCACGCGGCGGGCGGCCGTCGTGTGATCTGCAACCGCGCCGACAACGGGATCGACGCGATCGAGGCGTTCGGGGCCGAGCATGCCCGCAGCGGCGATCTGATCGTCTACACGAGCCAGGACTCGGTCCTGCAGATCGCGGCGCATATCGACGTGATCGCGCCCGACGAGCTGTACGGGATCTGCGCGCGCGTGCGGAGGGCGCTGCCCGCCACGCACGCCGTCGACCGGGTGATCGCGCGCCCCTTCACGGGCCGAGAGGGCCACTATGCGCGCACCGACGGGCGCCGCGATTACGCGCTCGCGCCGGGGCCGAGCTATCTCGATGTGCTCGGCGCGCACGGCGTGCCCGTCCATACGGTTGGCAAGGTCGGTCAGCTCTTCGCCGGGCAGAGCATCGACGTCGAGCATCCCGGGGCGACGAATGCGATCGCGATCGAGCAGACCTCGATCCTGATCGACCGGCTCGAGCACGGGTTCGTGTTCACGAACCTGATCGACACCGATCAGGTGTACGGCCACCGGCACGACATGGAGGGTTTCGCGGGCGCGCTGCAACGGATCGACCGGGCCGCCGGTCATTGGCTCGCGGCGCTGCGCGACCAGGACCTGCTCGTGCTCACCGCCGATCACGGCTGCGATCCGACCTCGCGGCGCACCGACCACACGCGCGAGCACGTTCCGCTGCTCGCCGCCTTCGCCGGCCACGGCGGTCGCCGCCACGATGGTCCGATGGCGGATGTGGGCGCGAGCGTGCTCGCATGGCTCGCGGGCGCCGAGGACGCGTCGCTGCCCGGTCGATCGTTCGTCTGAGCGGTGCATCCGCGCTCGCCCGCAGCGGGAGCGGGCGGCTATAGATAGGCGGCATGCCCGAGCTGCCCGAGGTCGAGACGATCCGCCGCCAGCTCGCCCCGCATCTCGAGGGTCGCGGGCTCACCGCGGTCGAGGTGCTCGATCCGCGCTGGACGGCTCCGCGGCCACCCGGAGAGGTCGCCTCGGCGCTCACCGGTCGCACCGTTGTGCGCCTCACCCGCGCCGGGAAGTACCTGATCTGGGAGCTGTCGGACGACCTGCACCTGCTGATGCATCTGCGGATGACCGGAACGCTGCTGTTCGATCCCCCGGCCGACCCGCCCCACACCCGCGTCCGGGTCGCGCTCTCCGACGGCCACCGACTGGTCTACATCGATCCGCGCCGCTTCGGAACCGGCCACCTGCTCGACAGCTCGCAGGCGCGGGCGGCGTATCTCGGTAGCCGTCTCGGCCCCGAGCCGCTCACCCCGGAGTTCACGACCGCGTACCTGCGCCACGCCGCACGCGGGCGCACTGCTCCGGTCAAGGCATTTGTGCTCGATCAGCGGCGAATCGCGGGCGTCGGCAACATCTACGCCGACGAGGCGCTGTTTCGCGCGCGGATTCATCCGCTGCGGGCGGCAGGCTCGCTGAGGCACGCCCAGCTCGAGGCGCTGCGCGAGGGAATCGAGGAGGCGCTGGCAGCCGGGATCGAGGCCAAGGGCGCGACGATCGACGACTTCCGCCATCTCGACGGTGCCTACGGTTCCTTCCAGGACCAGTTCCTCGTGCACCTGCGCGAGGGCCGGCCGTGCGTCCGCTGCGCAACCCCGGTCCGCAAGCTGGTTGTCGGCGGGCGCGGGACCTACGTGTGCGAGCGCTGCCAGCCGCGGCCGCGCCGACCGGCGCGGGCCGCGGGGTGAGGCACTAGGCGGCGAGGAGGCTGGGCAGTCGCCCGTCGCGGTCAGCCGCGAGGAGCTCCTGGAAGCCGCCGATCGACTCGCCGTCGATCACGATCTGGGGGAAGGTGTACATGCCGGTCTTCGCGATCAGTTCGTCACGACCGTCCGGGTCGCGTGCGAGATTGATCTCGGTGTACTCGATCTGACGCTTGGACAGCAGCTTCTTGGCGCTCGTGCAGAACGGACAATGCTCGGTTGTGTACAAGGTAACTGGCTTCATGACTTCATTTAGTATAGCAAGTAGGCAATGGTGGCTGGGCCGCTGAGAAGCGAGGCGATCGTGCTGCGGTCGATCCGCTACGGGGAGGCGGATCGGATCCTCCACCTGTACACGCTGGAGCACGGGCGCCTGGCCGCGATCGCCAAGGGCGCGCGCCGGGCGCGGAGCCGGTTCGGCGCTCGACTGGAGCCGTTCATGCGGGTGCGCGCACAGCTGCATGAGGGGCGCAGCGACCTGCTCACGGTCACCGCGGTCGACACCGTGGCCACCCACGCCGGGCTGCGCGAGTACGCCGCCACGCTTGACGTCGCGGCGCGCGCCTGCGACGCAGTCGCGCGGCTGTTCGAGACGCGCGAGCCCCACCCGGAGGTCTTCCACCTGCTCGCCAACGAGCTTGCGCTGCTCGCCACCGACTCGGCACACGGCTGCGCCGGGAACGGGCTCGCGTTCCGGATGAAGCTGCTGCTGGCGGCCGGGATCGTGCCCCAGCTCTCCGCCTGCGCGGTCTGCGGTGAGACCGAACACCTGCGTGGCTTCTCGGGGGCGGCCGGTGGTGTCGTGTGCGAGTCCTGCGAGGCCGGATCGTTCGCTCTCTCCGAGGACGCCTACCGTTTCCTCGTGGCCGCGCTCGGCAGCCCGCTCGCCGAGGCTCCCGACGGCAGCGAGCGAGTGCTGCGCCAGGTCGAGCGTGCGATCGGTGAGACCACCGAGCACCACGCGCACGTGCGGCTGCGGCCGCTGCTCGCGGCCTGAGCCGTCCGCCGCTCAGTGGTGCGTGTGACGGGTGCTCGTACTCGGCGTGTGCCTGGTGGCGTGATGCGTGCTCGGGCGGTGCTTGTGAGAGGTGCGGTGCGTCGAGCCCGAGCGCGTGGTCTTCGAGGGCTTGGAGGAGCGGTGCGCGACCGCGGTGAAGGTCACGGAGGTCCGCTCCAGAGTGCTGTGGATGCTCGAGGCGACGAGCACCGTTCGCAGGGTGTGTGCGCTGGCGAGCAATTTGGTCCCGGTCCGGTTGAGCGAGACGATGACCGTGCGCCGGTCGCCGGCCGCGATCCGCACCGACTCAGAGCCGACGAGCACCGGGCGGCTGTGAGAGCGGTGGGCGCTGGCGTGCGCGTGGGACGGCGAGGTGGGCTCGCTCGCGGTGAGCGTGAGCGTCACCGGGCAGCTCGACTGTTTCGGGCAGCGCAGCGCGATCGACAGGTCGGTCCCCGAGACGGTGTGGGCGGGGATCGACACCGTCGCGGTGCCGCTCGAGCGCCCGCCGGTCCCGTTCCCGCCGCCGCTCGGGTCCGTGGGGTCGGTGGGGTCGCCGGCCCCGAGGTCCATCAGCGGCTCGGTCGGATCCGACTCGGCCTGCGCTGAGCCGTAAGCGTTGCTCGCGGTCTCCACGACCACGATCGAGTCGTTCACGTCCTTCTCGGTCGTCTTGTAGGACCCGCCGACCGCGCCCGGGATCGGGGTGCAGACCGTACCCGTGATGTCGCAGTCCTCCCACTGCACGGCGATGCTCGGGTTGTTCTGCCACTGGCCGGGGGCCTCGGTGAGGACCTCGCCGACGGTCCCCTCGTCGCCGTTGACCTCCGGAGGGTTGAGGTTGACCGGAGCGAGCGTCACCACCGCGGTGGTCGGCGCGGAGTCGACGCTCGTGGATCCGCCCGCGTTCGTCGCGGTCTCCACGACCTCGATCTGGTCGCCGACGTCGCCCTCGGTCGGGCTGAAGGTCGGCCCGGTCGCGACCACCGTGCACGGGTCCCCGTAGGGATCGCAGTCCTCCCACTCGTCGCCGACATGCGTCGGCGAGCCGGTCCAGGACCCCTGGGTGACCGAGAGCGCGCCGCCGGCGACGGCCGATCCGGCGATCGTCGGCGGCGTCTGGTCCTGGGGCGGCACGGGGGTCACCGTGGCGACGAGTCCCGACCCCGCCCCGACCGTTCCGAGGGACGCGGACCAGCCGTTGTCGTCCTGCGGGAACGAGGGCGTGCCGTTGTGCGAGGCGAAGCTGAGCAGCGCGAGCGTCTCGGTGGCGTTCGGCGCGGTGAGTGCGTCGCCGTTGAACGAGACGGTGCTGTTGGGGGCGAACGTCGCCGCGCCCGCGACGGTGAGATCCGCCGGGGATCCGGACCGCGGAGTCGCGTTTCCCGCGTCGAACTGCAGCGTCGCTCCGCCACCGACGTTCAGCGTTCCGATCGAGCCGCTCGCGTCGGGCATGACCTCGAGGCTCGTGTTGGAGCCGGTGACTGAGAGCTTGCCGGCGCCGGAGATGGTGCCCTCGAGTACGCGGGAGGCGCCGGCCTGAATCGAGAGCGTGGCGTTCGAGGGGGTGACCGCGTAGCTGCCGGTGTCGGTGGTCTGGCTGTTGGCATCGACGGCCAGCGTGCTGCCCGTGCCCACCGTCACCGCCCCGGAGTTGTCGAACAGGGAGGTTCCGATGACTGTGGCGCCGGTCGAGGTGATCGTCGCGCCCTGATCGTTGAGCAGCGTGCCCGAGGGATCACAGCTGGGATTGGCCGGGCTCTGACCGAGGTTCGCGCTCGAGCCGAGGAACAGCGTTCCGGCGTTCTCAAGCGTCGCGTCCTCATCGATACACGCCTTCGTCGACCCGGCGATCGTCATCGACCCGTCATTGACCACGTCGATGCCCTGCCCGAGCTGCGCAGTGGGCTGACCGGGCGTCGGTTGACTGAGCGTCGTCGAGGTCCCGGCGGGGATCGTCACGAACCCGTAGCCGTCGAGATCGCCCTGGAGCGTCACCGTCCCGCCGGCGGGTGCCTCGAGGGTGTCGTCGACCTCGGCGGAGGCACCGGAGTCCACCTCGAAGTGGCTGAGCGTTCCGAGATCGGCGCCGGTCTCAAAGTCTGTCGTGCCGCTGGAAACATCGAGCGTGCCGCCACCGGAGAACGTCGTCCCCGAGGTGCCGCCGAAGTCGATCACCCGGCTGTTGCCGAGGTCGAGCGTCGTGCCCTGGGCGATGGCATACGTGCCTGTGTCGCCGTCGCCGTTCGTGCTGCTGGCGGCGGCGATGAGCAGCGTGCCGCTCGTTCCCGTCAGATCGACCGCGCCCTCGTTGTCGAAATCCGCGGCCCCGATCGTGGCCGAGTTCGGGACCGTGATCGTGCCCTGGTCGGTGACCTGCCCGCCGCCGTGTCCGCCCTCGCAGGCGACGGTGTCCCCCGCGCCGAGATCCGCGTACTCGCCGAGCGTGACCGTCGCCGGCGAGCCGATGATCACGGTGGCCGAGGGGTCCTCGCAGACCTGGACGTTGGCCCCGACCGTCGTGGGGGCGTCGTCGTCGAGCGTGAGCTGGTCGGCGAGATCGACCTGCCCGCTCGCGCCGGCGGGGAGCGAGAGGGTCGAGCCGACGTCGAGGGTGCCCGGTCCGTCCAGCGTGCTTCCCGTGGCGGAGGTGAGGTTGTCGATCGTCGCCGGCGAGTCGGTCGCCTGCGAGGCGATCGTGCCGGTGTTCGTGACCCCGCCGCCACTCGCGCCCGTGCAGTCGGTCCGGTTCCCGCCGCCGAGATCGGCGCCGTCGCCGAGTGTGAGCGTGCCGGAGTTCTCGAGCGCGTCGCCGGCCGCCAGGCAGACGTCGAGATCGGGGTCGACGGTCGTCGCGCCCTGGCTGGTGAGCGACAGGCCGGATCCGACGACGTCCGGGACGCCGGGACTGCCGGGAGTCGCGTTCTGCAGATCGAGCTCGCCGCTGACCGTCAGGCTCTGCGGGCCGCCGGCGGTGAGCGTGGCACCGTCGAGCTCCAGGCCGGCGATCGTGAAGTTCGTCGTGCCTGGGTCGAGTTCGACGCTCGCGCCCTGGCCGATGCAGGCGACATCGGCGCCGGTGGGGGCGCTGCCCGTGCTCCAGTTGCCGCCGTCCGACCACAGGCCGTCGGCGGCGGCCCCGTTCCAGCTGTCGGTACAGGGGGCGGCGCTCGCCGCGGCGGGGGCCGCGCCCGCGAGTGCGGTGGCGGTGGCGATGAGCACCATCGCCGCGAGTCCGCGGGGCGAAAGCCCAGTTATGCAGTCGCGCAAGCGCATACGGAGGGAGGGCAGCAGCCCTTGAGAACTGATCGGCCGGTGGCGGGTGTCCGTCAAGCCGTACAAACCACGGACCGAATAATTGTGGGGTCACAGATTTGCCTCCCGATGGCTGGGATCCGCGCAGCGCTGTCAGAATCGAGGCGTGGACCATTCGCAGAGCACGCACGCAGATCCGCACCCGTCCGGGCCGGTCGCCGAGGCGTTTCGACAGCAGGTCGCGGAGCGAGAGGACGCCTGGCTCTCGCCACTGGCCGTTCGCTCCTATCCGGCTCACCGTGCCGTCCCCGAGCCCGACTGCGGTCTGCGCACCCCGTTCCAGCGCGACCGCGACCGGATCGTCCACTGCAAGGCGTTCCGGCGGCTCAAGTACAAGACGCAGGTGTTCGTCGCCCCGGTCGGCGATCACTACCGCACGCGGCTGACCCACACGCTGGAGGTGGCGCAGATCTCGCGCACGGTGGCGCGCGCGCTGGCGCTCAACGAGGATCTCACCGAGGCGATCGGGCTCGGGCACGATCTTGGCCACTCGCCGTTCGGGCATGTCGGCGAGGCGGCGCTCGACGCGTGTCTGCGCAAGCGGTTCGGCGGGCACTTTCACCACAACGAGCAGTCGCTGCGCGTCGTTGAGCACCTCGAGCGCGACGGGCGTGGACTCAACCTCAACGAGAGCGTGAGGGACGGGATCGTGGCGCATTCCGGTCGCGCTGCGGCGCCGGCCACGCTCGAGGGCAGGATCGTGCGCATCATGGACCGGGTCGCGTACATCAACCACGACATCGACGACGCGATCCGCGCCGGTGTGCTCGCGCCCGGCGACCTGCCGGCCGAACCGATCGCACTGCTCGGCCATACCGGCCCCCGGCGGATCGACACGCTCGTCCACGACCTCGTCGAGGCGTCGGCCGAGGACGGTGACATCGTCCAGGGCGAGGCGATCGGCGGGGCGATGGCGGACCTGCGCCAGTTCATGTTCGACCGGGTGTACCTCGGCCCGGTGGCGACCCACGAGCACGCCAAGATCGAGGGCGTGATCACCACCCTGTTCGACCACTACTGCGCACACCCCGACCAGATCCCGGCGACGATCCCCGCCGACGACCTCCCGACGCGGGTCACCGACTACATCGCCGGCATGACCGACCGCTTCTGCATCCGCGTCTACGAGGGCCTCACCGTGCCCGACGCGTTCATCGCCCCGTGACCCGTTACGCGACCGATTCACGCGACCGGGTGTTCGACGCCGTCGACATGGTGGCGCTCGTCTCCGCCCGGACGGAGCTGCGCCGGGCGGGCGTCAACAGCTATTTCGGCAACTGCCCGTTCCACGACGAGCGCACCGGGTCGTTCCACGTCAGTCCCGACGAGAAGCTGTATCACTGCTTCGGCTGCCAGGCGAGCGGTGACGCGTTCACGTTCGTGCAGGAGACGGAGGGCCTGGACTTCAAGGGGGCGCTCGAGTCGCTGGCCGCCCGGTTCGGAGTCGGGCTGGAGGCGGTCGACGAGGATCCGCGGTACGCCGAGCGTCGCCGCCAGGACGAGCGCCTGTACGAGTTGATGGGCCGCACGGCCGCCTACTACGCGCGCTGCCTGTGGGAGTCGAAGGAGGCGGCGGAGGCCCGCGACTATCTGGCCGGCCGCGGGCTGGCCGAGGAGACGCTGCGCGCATTCCGCGTCGGCTACGCCCCGAGCGCCTGGGACCGCATCCTCAACGTCTCCCGCAAGGCCGGCTTCACCGACGCCGAGCTCACCGAGGTGGGGCTGATCCGCCGCTCGGATCGCTCCCGGGCCGGCGCCTACGACTTCTTCCGCGAGCAGATCACGTTCCCCGCTGCCGACGCGCGCGGCCGCGTCCACGGCTTCGGTGCGCGGCGGATGCGCGAGGACCAGAATGTCGCGAAGTACGTCAATACGCCGGACGGGCGCCTCTATCACAAGCGGGAGGTGGTGTTCGGCATCGACCGGGCGCGTGGGCCTGCGGCCAAGGCCGGTCGGATGATCCTCGTCGAGGGCTATACGGACGTGCTCGCGCTGCACCAGGCGGGCATCGAGAACGTGGTCGGGATCATGGGCACCTCGTTCACCGAGGAGCAGCTGCTGGAGCTGATGCGCGTCGTCACCGTGCTCGAGCTGTGCCTCGATGCCGACAGCGCCGGCCAGGACGCGATGCTGCGGGCCGCTCGTATGGCGACCGGCCGCGGCATCGAGCTGCGCGTCGTCGTCCTGCCCGAGGGCGCGGATCCCGCCGACCTCGCGCTCAGCGAGGGCGGGGAGGCACTCCGCGACCGCGTCTCGAAGTCGATTCCGTTCGTCTCCTTCGATGTCGACCGGATCCTCACGCAGACCGACACCGATACCGCCGAGGGCCGCGACCGCGCGCTCGCCGAGCTCGCGCCCGCGTTCGCCTCGCTGCCCCCGAGCGTGCTGCGCGATCAGCTGGTGCGCCGGGTCTCCGGCGCGCTGGAGCTCTCCGACGCCCGCTTGCAGGCGCTGCTCGACAGCCCGCCTGCGCGGCCGGGCAACGGGCGGCACGGGCCGGGTTCCAACGGGCGTGGTGCGACGGGCGGAATGGGGGACCGCACGAGGCCCGGTGCCACGCGCGGGACCGCCCCCGGGAGTCAGGCCGAACGGCTGTTCCTCGCGCTCAGCATCGCGGTTCCTGACGCGGGGACGGCCGCGCTCGGCAGCGAGCGCGTCGAGGCGCTCTTCACCTCCCACACGCTGCGGCAGGCCGCCGCCCACCTGCGCACCCGAACCCGCGCCCCGCTGTCGGAGCTTCCCCCCGACGACGAGGAGTTCGCGCGCGTCATGTCGAGTCTGGTCGAGCTCGCCGGCCGGGTCCCCGACCCATCGCCCGACCGGCTGGAGCACGCCCGCCTGGTGCTTGACCTCGACCGCCTGGAGCGCGCGCTGCTGCGTGCCCGAGCCGAGGGGGAGGGGACGAACGAGATCGCGCAGGAGCGGGAGCTCGTGCGCGCCCAGCTGCACGAGGTCGTCTCGCGACTGGAGGGCACGCTCTAGAACGGTCCGACCGTCACCGGTTCCGTCCGACTCCGATGCGAACATATGTTCTCAGGCAAGGGAACCGGAGGATCGGATGGATGAGGACTCGTTGAAGGTGTTGTTGGCCCGGGGGCTGAGCGTCGAGCAGATCGGTCGGCGCTATGAGCGGAACGCCTCAACGGTCGCGTACTGGATGCGTAAGTACGGACTTGAAGCGCCTGACCGGGAGACGTGCGCGGCGAAGGGCGGAATCGATCGAGAACGGCTCGCGCAGCTCGTCGATGACGGCAGATCGATCGCGGAGATCGCGGAGACGCTCGACCGGGGAAAGAGCACCGTTCGGTACTGGTTGCGCAGGCACGGGCTCAGCACCGAGACTGCGCGACGAGCGGGCGCGCGAGCGGCCAAGGCGAGACCGGGCTCCTGGAGGTCGAGCGAGAGTGCGGTCGGCATGGGCTGACCGATTTCGCCATCGAGGGCAGGGGTTGCTACCGCTGTAAGCGCTGCAGATCCGAGCATGTCGCGGGGCGACGACGAGCACTCAAGGCGATGCTTGTCGCCGAGGCCGGCGGGTGTTGCTGTCTATGTGGCTACGACCGATGCGTCTCGGCCTTGGAGTTCCATCATCTCGATCCGGCCACCAAACGCCTCGGCATCGCCGCGGGCGGGCTGAGCCACTCGCTCGAAAGGCTCAGGGGCGAGATCGCGAAGTGCATTCCGTTGTGCTCGAACTGCCACGCGGAGGTCGAAAGCGGGGCGACCGCGCTGCCGGTAAAGTGGGTGGCGGCCCGTGCCGATATCTCTGGCGTCCCGGGTAGCCCAGATGCGGGGTAGCTCAATGGCAGAGCGAACGGCTGTTAACCGTTAGGTTGTGGGTTCGAGTCCCACCCCCGCAGCTTCTCTCCGGTCCGCCTGCGCGCCCCAGAGTCACGCGCCCCAGGCCGCGCGTCACTGACAGACGACGGTGCGTCGGTCCACACGGGGCACGTCACCCCCGCCGGGCGGCGAGCTGCTCGACCAGGTCCGCCGCCCGCGCAGCGCCATTGTGCGCCGCGGCCCACGCCGCCAGCTCCTCCGCCCGTGCGGCCAGCCGCCGATCGGCGAGCGCTCCGCGGACCGCTCGCCGCAGGGTCAACGGCGAGAGCAGCGGCCAGGGCAGTCGTCGGCCGGCGCCACTCCAGGCCAGGCGCGCCGCGTTCTCGGGCATGTCGCCGCCGTGGGGAACCGCCAGCACCGGCGTGCCGGAGGCGAGCGCCCGCCCGAGCGTGCCGCTGCCGCCGTGGCTGACCACCAGCAGACAATCTCGCATGCTGCGTGCATACGACAGCCAGGAGACGACGCGGGCGTTGGGCGGGATCCGGACCGCCGGAGACATCTCTCGGCCGTTCCACACCGCGAGCATTCGCAGCCGCTCGCCGGCAAGTCCGGTCAGCGCGGCGCGCAGCATCCGGTTGCCGGGATCCTGGGCGGTTGACGTCGCGACCAGCACGAGCGGATCGTCGCCGGCCGGCGGCTCGACGACCGGGCCACCTGGTTCCCACAGCAAGGGGCCGACGACGTGGACGTGCTCGGGCCAGGCGCGCGGGTACTCGAGCTGCGGGAACGCCCCGACGATCACGAGCTCCGTGCTCTGGCCGCCGAACGTCCGCCACACCGGCGCCAGCCCGAGCCGCTCGCGGGCGTCGTTGAGCTCCCGGCGCCCGCGCTCCAGGCCGCGGGCCACCAGCGGATCGAACCCGCGCCACAGGCGCGCGCCGACCGCGGTCCGAGGGGCACGCGCGCCGAGCCCGAACGGCGGCAGCCCGGGCTCGCCGACGGGGTAGAGATGGGGGATGAGCGTCGCGCTCGGAACGCCCTCGAGCTCGGCGATGAGCGCGGGCGCGAGCGTGAGCACATCGTGGACGACGATGTCCGGAGCGGCGGCGACGACCCCCGCGCGTGAGTCGGTGACGGCCGCGACGACGGCTTCGTACGGGCTCATCGGCTGCTCGCGAGACGGGAACACGGGGTACTCGGGCGCCGCGGCGAATCGCATCCCCGCCGCCTCGACCGGCTCGCGCCAGCGCGACCACGTCTCGTAGGTCACGTCATGGCCGCGGGAGGCGAGCTCCGTGCCGAGCGCGAGCATCGGGAACGCGTGGCCGGGATCGCCGAACGCCCCCAGGAACGCGCGCACCTGCGCTCAGGCGGCGAGCTCGGCGACGGCGCGCAGCTGGGCGATCCGCGAGGCGCGATCGAACGCCATCGGAATGACCGCCAACGTCCCGACGCCGGCCTCCCGGAACGCACTCAGGCGCTCGCGGACGGCGCCCTCCGGGCCGCACAGGGAGACCATGTCGATGAGCGCGTCGGGCAGCGCGGCCGCCGCCTCGTCCTTGTGCCCCGCCAGGTAGAGGTCCTGGACCTCGCGCGCAGCATCCTCGAAGCCGTAGCGCTGAACGAGCTGGTTGTAGAAGTTCTGCGTGCGCGAGCCCATCCCGCCGACGTAGAGCGCGAGCATCGGCCGCATCAGATCGCGCGCGCCGGCGTGATCGGCGGAGACGGCGAGCCCGACCGAGGGGACGATCTGGAAATCCTCGAGCGAGCGCCCGGCCCGGTCAGCTCCCTCCTGGAGCAGCGAGCGGAGGCCGCCGACATGTTCGGGCGAGAAGAACGTGGGTAGCCAGCCGTCGGCGATCTCGCCGGCGAGCGCGGTGTTCTTCGGTCCGATCGCGGCCAGATAGATCGGGATCCGCTCCTGGACGGGCGCGATCATCAGCTTCAGCGGCCGGCCCGGCCCGTCGGGCAGCGGCAGGGTGAGCGTCTCGCCCTCATAGACGAGGCGCTCACGCGCGAGCGCGAGGCGCAGGACCTCGACGTATTCGCGCGTGCGCTGCAGCTGGCGGCCGAACCGCTGGCCGTGCCACCCCTCGGCCACCTGCGGCCCGGAGGTGCCGATGCCGAGCAGCACCCGCCCTCCGGAGAGCTCGTCGAGCGTCGCGGCGGTCATCGCGGTCATCGCCGGGCTGCGCGCCGGCATCTGGAAGATCGCGGAGCCGATGCGGATCGTCTCGGTCTGGGCGGCCAGCCATGCCAACACGGTCGCCGCATCTGAGCCGTAGGCCTCGGCGGCCCATACGGAGTCAAACCCCAGTCGCTCGGCCTCCTGGACGACGGCGAGCTGGTCCTCACGCCCGATCCCCATCCCCCAGTAGCCGACGTTGAGCCCGAGCCGCATGTGCGGCGCAAGACTACGCCACGCGCGCGCCGAGGTACCCGACGATGCGCTGGGCGAGTGCACTGGCAAACCGCAGCTCGTCGGCGCCGAGCGCCGCGTCGGCTTCGGGCTCGGGCAGCCGGCGCGCGATCTCAGGCGCGAGCTTCCACAGCAGATCGGCGCACACCTCGGTGGCGGTCCGTACGACCTCTGGTTCAAACGACCAGAGGGTCTCAAACTGCCGCTCGCCGTCGGGCAGCGCCGTCTGGCTCGGCTGCTCCCAGGCGGCCAGGCACGCACGCGTCCCGGGCGCGTCGACGATCAGGGTCCACTCGCGGGCCAGCGGCTGGCGGAGCTCGAGCGGCACCTCGGAGGGAGCATCCTCAGGGCGGCGGATCGAGCTGAAGTCCGCGACGGCGACCGCCAGCTCGGCGGTGCGCGCGAGCTCGCGCCAGCGACGCTCCGCGCCCCGGTAGAAGCGCTCACGCTGGAACGCGCCGAACACGAATCCGCTCGAGGCGCGCGCGAGGTACTCGTCCTCGATCGCATGGGAGATCTGCAGGACCGCCGCCTTGGAGAGGATCGAGGGGATGATCTCCGGCCGGCGCCGGCGCAGCTCCGCGAACACCGAGCTTTCCCCAGCCCGGTCCTGGCGGCTCACGCGGTCGATCGCGGCGGGAAGCGACAGACCCTGTTGCCGGAGTCGCAGCACCTCGAGGACGGCCTCGACGTCCTGCTCGGAGTAGCGGCGGTGTCCGCCGGGCAGCCGCGCCGGCGCGGGGAACCCATGACGGCTCTCCCACATCCGCAGCGTGCCCGCGGGCAGACCGGTCCGGGCGGCGAGCTGCGCGGTGCTGAGGTCGGAGGAGGCGGTGACGGCGGCCACGGGAATAACTCTACACACTGTTACGCTTCCCGTGACATCCAGTTAAGTTTTGCCCCGAACATGAGCGGAAAGAGGAGCAAGCATGCGAATACTGATCACGGGTGCGACGGGCACGATCGGCCAGGCGGTCGCCGAGCGCGTTCGCACCCGCGGCGACCAGCTCGTCGCCACCTCGCGCGATCCCGAGCGGGCCGGCCGCGCGCTCGGCCCCGACGCCGAGGTCCACGCCTGGCCCGATCCGGCGGCGGCGCCGCCGCCGCCCGGCGCCCTCCGCGTCGACGGGATCATTCACCTGCTGGGCGAGCCGATCGACCAGCGCTGGACTGACGAGGCGCGGCGCCGGATTCACGACTCGAGGGTGAGGTCGACCGAGCAGCTCGTCGCCGGCCTCGAGCAGCTCCCCGAGGCCGAGCGGCCGCGCACGCTCGTCTCCCAGTCGGCTGTCGGCTACTACGGCGACCGTGGTGAGGAGCTTCTGACCGAGGATGCCCGGGCCGGCACCGGGTGGCTCGCGGAGGTCGTCGTCGCCTGGGAGCAGGCGGCGCACCGGGCGCCCACCGGCGTTCGAGTGGTGTGCACCCGCACCGGGGTCGTGCTCTCACCTGACGGCGGGGCACTCGCAAAGATGCTCCCGTTCTTCAAGCTCGGGATCGGCGGCCCGGTCGCGGGCGGCGACCAGTACGTCCCATGGATCCATCTCGACGACGTCGCCGCGGGGTTGCTCTACTGCCTCGACCAGCCCGGGGCGAGCGGCGCCGCGAACCTCACCGCGCCCGCGCCGGTGACGAACAAGGAACTCTCACAGGCGCTCGGCCGCGTGCTGAGCCGTCCGGCGATGCTCCCGGTCCCGGGCTTCGCGGTCTCGCTGCTCTATGGGGAGATGGCCGAGCTGGTCACCGGTGGTCAGCGGGCCGTGCCGGCGCGCCTTCAGGAGCTCGACTACGGGTTCTCGCACACGCGCATCGAGGACGCGCTCGCCGATGTCCTGCGCTGATCGGCGCGGTGGCCGCGCGCCTCGACGTCGCGCGGGCGCGCGCTGATGGCGGTCCATCGCCTCGAGCAGCGTCAGTTCGTCGCCAGACCCCTGGATGAGGTGTTCGCGTTCTTCGCGGAGGCAGGGAACCTCGAGCGGATCACGCCGCCGTGGCTCTCGTTCCGCGTCCTCACCGCCGCCCCGGTCCAGATGGCGACCGGCACGCTGATCGACTACCGGCTGCGCCTGCACGGCATCCCGCTCGGCTGGACCTCGCAGATCGAGGTCTGGAACCCGGACCCACCCACCCCTCAATTCGTCGATCGCTCCGTCCGCGGGCCGTTCTCGCTCTGGCATCACCGCCACCGCTTCTCAGCGTCCGGCGATGGCACGATCGTGAGTGACGAGGTCCACTACGCGCCGCCCCTGGGTGCCCTGGGCGAGATCGCCGACGCGCTGGTCATCGCACGTGACCTCGATCGCATCTTCGCCCACCGGCGCCACGCGGTCGCCGAGCTCCTCGAGGGCAGCGCAGGGTGACGACCTCGATCCTGTGGTTGCGGCGGGACCTGCGGATGCACGACCATCCGGCCCTCGCCGCCGCCCGCCGCGCCGACCGGATGATCCCGGTCTTCTGCTTCGACGATGGGCTGCTGGGCGGACGCCACGCGTCCGGCCCGCGGACTCAGTTCCTGCTCGAGTGCCTGGCTGAAGTCGGCGACGCACTGCGCACCCGGGGCAGTCGGCTGTTCGTGCGCCATGGCAGCCCGTCACGCGAGATCGCGCAGCTGGCCCGGGAGTCCGGTGCAGAGTCGGTCCACGTGAGCGCCGACGTCTCCCCGTTCTCCCACCGTCGTGACGCCGCGGTCCGACACGCGCTGGGGGAGGACGGGATCGACTTCATCTCGCACCCCGGCATGTTCGCGCTCGATGCACTGGAGCCGGTACGGACCGGCCAGGGCAAGCCCTACACGGTGTTCACGCCGTTCTACAAGTCGTGGCTCGGGCGTCCGCGGCGGGCGACGATCGGTGCGCCGCGCACGCTGCCGCCGACGGGCCGCGGGGCGGTTGGCGGGCCGCTGCCCACGCTCGGGTCTCTCGGTCTGACGCAGGAGGTCTCCGATCCGATGCCGGGCGGAGAGCGTGCAGGTCGACAAGCGCTCACCCGTTTTCTCGGTGGCCCGGTCGACGACTACGCGGAGGAGCACAACACGCTCACCGGCGGCGCGGCCTCCCGACTGTCGCCCTACCTGCACTTCGGCTGCCTCTCCCCGCGTGAGATCGAGGAGCGCCTCGGCGACTCCGCAGGAGCGCAGGCGTTTCGCCGGCAGATCTGCTGGCGGGACTTCTACGCGCACGTGCTCGGCCACTACCCCCAGAACGCGGTCCGGGAATTTCAGGAGCGATACCGCGGCACGCTCAACTGGAGTCACGCGGAGAAGCGCTTCGAGGCGTGGTGCGAGGGCCAGACCGGATACCCGGCGGTCGATGCCGGCATGCGGCAGCTGCGCCGCGAGGGATGGCTGCACAACCGCGCGCGGCTGATCGTCGGATCGTTCCTCACCAAGGACCTCGGGATCGACTGGCGCTGGGGCGAGCGCTGGTTCATGCGGATGCTGATCGACGGTGATGAGGCGTCGAACAACGGCAACTGGCAGTGGATCGCCTCCGTCGGTGTCGACCCGGCCCCCGCCTTTCAGCGGATGTTCAACCCGACCCGTCAGCTGCAGCGGTTCGATCCCGGCGGCGCCTACGTGCGGGAGTACGTGCCGGAGTTGCGCACGGTCCCGGACGAGCACCTCGCCGAGCCGTGGACGATGGACACGGCGACCCAGGAGCGGTGTGGCTGCCGGATCGGTACGGACTATCCGGAGCCGATCGTCGACCACGCGCAGGCGCGCCGGGAGGCGCTCGACCGCTACCGCGTCTGAGCCGTCAGCCAAATTACATCGCGAAACTATATAGTTCTCCGATGTGGATACCCGAGAGCCGGCCATCGACAGTGAGCGTGAGGAGCGGATCGAGCGGATCGCCGCCGACCTGCTTCCACGCGCATCCCAGCTGACCCGCCTGGTCGTGCGCCGCGCCACCGCGACCGGAGGCGGTCTCGCACGCACCGAGGGCGGAATCCTCCGCACCCTGAGCGAGGGCGAGCACAGGATCACCGAGCTCGCCGAGCTCGAGGGGCTCGCGCAGCCGACCACGACCGCCCTGGTCAAACGCCTGGAGGAGCAGGGCCTCGTCAGCCGGGGGCGCGACGGTAGCGACGGCCGCGTCGCGCTCATCTCGCTGACCCCCGACGGCGCCGCGGCACTCGACGAATTCCGCCGCCGCTACCGAGGCGCGCTGGCTGAGCGTCTGCACGCGATGAACGACGAGGAGCTCGCCGAGCTTGATCGCGCCTCGCGCGTCCTCGGGCGTCTCGTCGGCGAGCTGCAGGGAGGAGGCGGGCGATGAGTGAGAGTCACGGCTCAGGCTCCAGTTCGTTCTTCCGCCAGCCGCGCGCGGTGTGGGCGGTCGGGTTCGCCGCGGTCGTGTCGTTCATGGGGCTCGGCCTCGTCGACCCGATCCTGCCGGCGATCGCCAAGGATCTGCACGCCTCGCCGTCCGACGTCGAGCTGCTGTTCACGAGCTACTTCGCCTTCACCGGCATCTCGATGCTCGCCTCGAGCGTCGTCGCGAGCCGCATCGGCGCCAAGCGCACGCTGCTCGGCGGCCTGATCCTGATCATCGTGTTCAGCGCCCTGGCGGGGGCGTCGGGAAGCGTTGGCGCGATCGTCGGACTCCGCGCCGGCTGGGGACTCGGTAACGCGCTGTTCATCGCCACCGCCCTGTCGGTCATCGTCGGCTCGGCGACCGGCGGCGTCGCGGGCGCTGTCATGCTCTACGAGGCGGCGCTCGGGCTGGGGATCTCGCTCGGCCCCCTGGTCGGCGGTGAGCTCGGCGGCATCAGCTGGCGCGGTCCGTTCTTCGGCGTGGCCGTGCTGATGACGATCGGGTTCATCGCGATTCGCTTCTTCCTGCCGCGCACCGACCCGCCGCCGGCCCACGAGCGGGTCGGCATCACCGAGCCGCTGCGCGCGCTGCGCCACCGCTCGACGCGCGGATCGGGGCTGACCGCGATCTTCTACAACTTCGGCTTCTTCACGCTGCTCGCCTACACGCCGTTCCCGCTGGATCTCGGCGTGCATCAGCTCGGCTACACGTTCACCGGCTGGGGGCTGATGCTCGCGATCTTCGCCGTGTTCGTCGCGCCTCGCGTCGGGCGTCGCTTCGGCGACGTGCGGTCCCTCGGCGCCGCGCTCGGCGGCCTCGCCGGGATTCTGCTGGTGATGGCGCTGCTGCACACCTCACAGGCGGCGCTGATCGTGTGCGTCGTCGTCTCCGGCACGTTCCTCGGGGTGACGAACACGCTGATGACGCAGGTCGTCATGCAGTCCGCGCATGTGCCGCGGCCGATCGCCTCCTCCTCCTACAGCTTCGTGCGCTTCTGCGGAGGAGCGATCGCACCGTTCGTCGCCGGCAAGCTCGGCGAGCACGTCTCGGTGCAGGCGCCGTTCTATCTCGGTGCCGCGATGACCGCGATCTCGGTCGGGCTGCTCGTGTTCTACCGGCGGTCGCTCGGGCCGGTGGAGGCCTCAGAACGCGAGGCGATCGAGCACGGTGAGGGAGCGGCCGGGGACTCGGTCACCCCTCACCCGGCTGAGCCTGACGGTGTCGGCGCCGCGGTGCGGCCGCGCCCGGTCACGCACTGAGGTGACTAGTCTCACGGCCCGTGTTCGGCGACTGGCGCCCGCGGGCGATCGTGTTCGATTGCGACGGTCTGCTCGTCGACACCGAGGGCTGCTGGACGGTCGCCGAGAGCGAGCTCTTCCGGGTGCGGGGCCTCACCTACTCGACCACCGACAAGGAGGCGATGATCGGGATCTCGGTTCCGGCCGCGTGCGCGCTCCTTGCCGACCTGTTCGCCGACGGGACGAGCGCAGAGGAGGTCCAGCGCGAGCTCGTCGTCCGGGTCCATGACGTGGTCGGCCGCGAGGGGCGCCCGATGGAGGGGGCGGTCGAGCTGATGGCGCTCGCGCTCGAGCGGCTGCCGACCGCGGTCGCCTCCAACTCGCCGCGCCGGCTGCTCGATCAGGCACTCGCCGTCGGGGGGTTCGCGCGGCTGCCCGCGGTCACCGTTGCCGCGGACGAGGTGACGAACCCCAAGCCGGCCCCCGATCTGTACCTCACGGCGTGCTCGCGCCTGCACGTCGCGCCGGCAGACGCGCTCGCGCTGGAGGACTCGGCGACCGGGGTGCAGGCAGCCCGCGCGGCCGGCATGCGGACGATCGCCGTTCCGACGCTCGCCGGTGCCGACCTCGGCGCCGAACGCACGCTCGCGAGCCTCGCCGATCCGCGGCTGCGCGCGCTGCTCGCGCCGGCCGCGTGACGGCGGCTCCCGGCGGTTCTTACCCGATTCTTTGCGTGCAGTGGAAGGGTCCGGGTACCGAGTCCTCGTAACACGAGGGGAAGCGATGACGATGTCCTACCTGAACTGCCCACGCTGCGGGCTCAGCGTGGAGACCCACGCCGGCGAGGTGCCTGAGATGAGCTGCCCGCGCTGCCGCGGTCGCGCCAATCTGGTCGTGCCGATGTATGAGACCGACCGGCCCCGGCCGCCGCTGGAAGGCCGCCAGACCGCCTCACAGGCCGCCTGAGCAGACGCATCCGGGCGAGCAGCTCGGAGCAAGAATGAGAATCAGTCTCATTTAGTTGCTAGGCTGCGGCCATGAGCGTCCGCGGCCTTCTACGCCGGCCTCGCCGCATGCTGGTCGCGCTGGTGTGCGCGGCCCCTGTGCTCAGCGGCTGCGGCGCTGCGGGCTCGCCGGCATCGCTTCATGGCCGGATCCTGGCGGTCGGTGCCGAGAACGAGTACGCGAACGTCATCTCCCAGGTGGGTGGCCGGTACGTCGAGGCGATCGCGATCATGAGCGACCCCAACACGGACCCCCACACCTTCGAGGCGAGCGCCTCGGTCGCGCAGACGGTGGCGCGGGCACGCCTGGTGGTTCAGAACGGGCTCGGCTACGACGGCTTCATGAACAAGATCGAGGCCGCCACGCACACTGGCGCTCGCCGGGTCATCGAGGTCCAGCAGCTGCGCCACCTGCCCAGCTCGACCCCGAATCCACACCTCTGGTACAGCCCGCGCACGATGCCGGCGGTCGCCCGCGCGGTCGCTGCCGACCTGAGCGCGTTGCGGCCGGCCCACGCCGCGTACTTCCGCGCCCATGCGACTCGGTTCGTCGCGTCGCTCGCGCCGTGGCGGCGGGCCCTCGCCCAGTTCCCCAGACGCTATCCCGGGACGTCCGTGGCCACGACCGAGCCGGTCGGCGACGACATGCTCGCGGCCGCGGGGATCCGCAACCTCACCCCGTTCTCGCTGCAGGCGGACATCATGAATGGCACCGACCCGGCACCCCAGGCGGTGAGCCTCCAGGATCGGCTGTTCTCCGGTCACCGCGTGAGGGCGTTCGTCTACAACCAGCAGGTGACCGACTCGATCACGCGGGGGTTTCTCGCCGCCGCGGCTCACGCCCATGTGCCGGTGGTCGGTGTCTACGAAACGATGCCCCACGGCTATGACTATCAATCGTGGATGATGGCGGAGCTGACGGCGCTGGAGCGAGCGGTGGGGCAGGGGACCTCGACACGGAGCCTCGAGCGATGAGCGCGCCCGTGCTCGCGGTGCGGCGGCTGAGCGTCGCGCTCGCCGGCCGACCCGTACTGCGCGAGATCTCGTTCACGATCGAGCCCGGCGAGTTCACCGGCTTGATCGGGTCGAACGGCGCCGGAAAGACGACGCTGTTACGAGCGATCCTCGGACTGCGAGGCCGCGCGGTCACGAGCTCGGGAGAGGTACTGGTCGGCGGCGCGCCGCGCGCACATCGCAATCCGCTGATCGGCTACGTGCCCCAGAAGGTGCTGCTCGACCCCGACGTCCCGCTGCGCGCCCGCGACCTCGTCGCACTCGGCCTCGACGGCCATCGGCTCGGGTTCGCGCTGCCCTCCGCGCGCCGGCGCGCCCAGGTGGACGAGATGCTCGAGTCCGTCGGGGCGCACGAGTTCGCCGACGCCCGGGTGGGCGAGCTCTCGGGCGGCGAGCAGCAGCGCGTGCTGCTGGCACACGCGCTCATGGGCCGGCCACGACTGCTGCTGCTCGACGAGCCGCTGGCCAACCTCGACCTGCGCAGTGTCGGCGAGGTCGTCGCGCTCATCGCCCGGATCGCCTCCGAGCAACAGCTGGCGGTGCTCATCTCGGCCCACGAGATCAACCCGCTGCTGCCGGCCATGGACCGGATCCTCTACCTCGCCGGCGGTCGCGCCGTGCACGGGACGGTCGATGAGGTCGTCCGCGCCGACGTGCTCACCGGTCTCTACGGGCATCCGGTCGACGTGCTCCATGTGCACGGACGCGTGCTGGTGGTCGCCGAGGTCGGTGGTGGGGCGCCCGCCGATCCGAGCACCGTGCCCTCGGGTATGAAGGTCGTCTCGTGACGAGCCTGGCCGCGATCGTCGCCTCCGGCTTCTTCTCGAGCTCGCCGGTGCGCACTGCGCTTGTGGTCGGCGCCGCGGTCGCGCTCGTGTCCGCGCCGCTCGGGGTGTTCACCGTGATCCGAGGGCAGTCGTTCGCCGGGGAGGCGCTCGGCGATATCGGCACCACCGGCGGCTCCGGCGCGTACCTGGTCGGGGTCGGCCCGCTGTGGGGTTTCCTGGTCATCAACGTCGCCGCGGCCGCGTTGATGGAGCTGATCGGCGTGCAGCGGCGTCGCGGGCGAGACCTCGCCACCGGCGTCGTGCTCGGTGCGGGGCTTGGCCTGGCGGCGCTCTTTCTGTCTCTCGTGCGTGACACGACCGGCGCGGCGGTGACGATCCTGTTCGGCTCGCTGTTCACCGTGCAGAGCTCGACGCTTCCGGTGATCGTGGCGTTCGCGGTGATCGTGCTTGCCGTGCTCACGCTGCTCGCGCGGCCGCTGCTGCTCGCCTCCACGAGCCCGGAGCTCGCCTCCGCCCGAGGGATACCGGTCGGTCTTGTCGGCTTTGCCTATCTGCTCTCGCTCTCGCTCTCGGTCGCCCTGTGCGCGATCACGATCGGTTCGATCCTCTCCACCGCGCTGTTGATCGGGCCGGCGGCGGCCTCGCTGCGGGTCGCCCGGCGCCCGGGCCGAGCGATGCTCCTGGCGGCCGGGCTCGGCATCGCCGCCACCTGGGTCGGGGTGCTGCTCGCCTACGACAGCTACGACTGGTCGGCCGGCCACACGCCGTGGCCGGTGAGCTTCTTCGTGGTCGCCCTCGTGTTCGTGGAGTATCTGCTCTGCGGGCTCATCGCCGGCCGGCGGGGCGCCCGTCCGCCGATGCTCGACGCCGCGCCTCCGGCAGCGCTCGGGGGGTAGCGGGCGCGATGTTCTCCGGCTTCATGGTCGACACCTGGCTGGCAGCGATCCTGGTCGCGCTGCTCGCCGGGTCCGTGGGGTTCTTCGTGGTGCTCCGAGGCTCCTCGTTCGTCGCCCACGCGCTGCCCAACGGCTCATTTGCCGGAGCGGCGGGTGCCGCGCTGGTGGGCGTGAGCACGCTGGTCGGCCTGGCGGTGTTCGCGGTGCTGGGCGCGCTCTCGATTGCCGGGCTCGGGCGGCGCGGACGCCACGATGCGGTCACCGCGCTCGTGCTGGTGCTGATGCTCGCGCTCGGTGCTCTGTTCCTCTCCTTGAGCTCGGACTACGAGTCCGCCGTCTACGCGCTGCTGTTCGGCGAGGTGCTCGGGATCAGCTCCGCGGAGCTCGTTCCCACCGCGGCGATCACTGCGGTCTGTCTGGTGGCGATCGCCCTGCTCTACCGGCCGCTGCTGCTCTCCTCGGTCGTGCCGGAGTCGGCGCAGGCGCGCGGGATCGACGCCGGCCGGGTCGAGCTCTGCTTCCTGCTGGTGGTGGCGCTGGCCACCGCCCTGACCGTGCCCGTCGTCGGCACCCTGCTCGTGTTCAGCCTGATGATCGGGGCGCCGGCAGCTGCGCGCGCCGTCTGCGACCGGCCCGGCCGCGCGCTCGCGCTGTCGGTGGCGATCGCGCTGCTCGCGGTGTCGGTGGCGATCGCGGGGTCCTATGAGACCGACTACCCGGTTGGGTTCTTCGTCGGCACGGTGAGCGCCGCCTGCTACGTCGTCGGCAGGCTCGCGGGCGCCCGCCGCGGCCGTCCCGACCACCATGCCGCGGAGCCGGTGGCGGCATAACCTCAGGAGAGATGGCCGACATGAGTCACGACACCTCCGGCTGGGCTGAGCGGGTCACCGATCTGCTCGCCGACGCGGGCCACCGCCGCGGCGGGGCGCGGCGCGAGCTGCTCGAGCTGATGGCGGGCCAGCGCTGCGCCCTGTCGGCGTTCGAGATCGAGGCCGAACTGGCCGCCGGGCCGAGGCGCGTCTCCCGCGCCTCCATCTACCGGATCCTCGAGGAGCTCGAGGAGGTCGGCGCCGTGCAGCGCGTCGATGTCGGCGGTGGGATCACCCGGTACGAGCCGCTCGGCCGCGACCACCATCACCACCATCACCTCGTCTGCGATCGCTGCGGCAACCTCGAGCCGTTCACCGACGAGGCGCTCGAGCAGGCGGTGGAGCGGGTCGCCGAGCGCGTCGCGCTCGAGGTCTCCGAGCATGAGATCGTGCTCCACGGCACCTGCGCCGAGTGCGCGGGCGGCGGTCAGTCGCTGGGGGCGCGCGCGGGGTAGCGGGGCAGCCCGTCGTCGGGGATCGGCTCCCACGGCGCGGCGTCGGCGACGAACTGGTGAGCGCTCGGGCGCACGCCCGGCTCGCCGTCGAACGCCGCCATCCGGACCGCGGCGACCTCGCCGGTCTCCGGGCATCGGGCGAACAGGTGCGAGCCGCACAGCTCGCAGAACGCCTTGGAGAGCCCGTCCTCGAGCGTCCAGTCGCGGATGTGCTCGCCGCCCTGCGTGATCGTCACGCTGCCGGGCGCCACGCGCGCGGACGCCTGCGTCGCCGTACCGGTCCGCGCCTGGCAGCGGGTGCAGTGGCAGTAGGCCGCGCTCCGGGGCGGCTCGGACACGGAGAAGCGCACGGCGCCACAGCCGCAACCGCCGGTGAGAACGGGGTCGCTCATCGCTGCGCACCCTAGCGGCGGTCGCCCTCTGCCGGGGTCGCGGCAGACGTGTGTCACCTGACGCCTGATTATCCGGCCTCAGGTGACACACGCACACACCCGACCCGGGTCCGAGCAACTTGCTTGTTCAAAGCAAGCCGACGGGGTACGATCGGGTTCAGGATGGCCACGGCGACCCGTACCCAGCCAGAGCGCCAGGCGGTCTCGGATGCCGCGATGGCCGCCGCCGCGGTCGCGCTCATCTGCGAGCGCGGCGCGGCCGCGACGACGCTCAAGGAGGTCGGGGTGCGCGCCGGCTACAGCCGCGGCCTGGCCGGATACCGGTTCGGCACCAAGGCGGGGCTGTGGGCGTTCCTCGTGCACACGATCGGCGAGGAGTGGCTGGCCGAGCTGCGCCGCGCCGCCGCCGGCACCACCGGTCTGCAGACCCTGCACGCGGCGCTCGACGCCCATTGCGCGATCCTGATCGAGTCGCCCGATCGGTTTCGCGCGTTCTACACGCTGTGGTTCGACTCGGTGGGGCCCGATCCCGCGCTGCGCGACCAGATCGCGCGCATCCACGAACGCCGCCGCCACGACGTCGAGCGCTGGATCACGGGCGGCATGCAGGCCGGCACCGTGCGCCGCGACGCGGACGTCCGCGGCGTCGCCGAGCAGTTCGTCTCTCAGATCGTCGGGATCGTCTACGCCTGGCTCGTCGCCGACCCCGACACGCCCGACCACGGCCGTGTGACCGAGCAGCACGCACACCTGAAGCGCCAGATGACCGAGGCGCTCGCGCCCAACCAGGACCACCAGGAGTAACTCAGATGGCCGTCCAGACCGACACCACACCCCAGCCCTCCCGCCCGGCCGAGGACGAGCCGCCGCTGCGGTTCGTCACCGCCGCCTCGCTGTTCGACGGCCACGACGCCGCGATCAACGTGATGCGCCGGCTGATCCAGGACACCGGCGCCGAGGTCGTGCACCTCGGGCACAACCGCAGCGTCCGCGACGTCGTCCGCGCCGCGATCCAGGAGGACGCAGACGCGATCGCCGTCTCCTCCTATCAGGGCGGGCACACCGAGTACTTCCGCTACGCCGTCGAGATGCTGCGCGAGCACGGAGCCGGCCACATCCGGGTATTCGGCGGCGGTGGCGGCACGATCACCCCGCGTGAGATCGCCGCCCTGGAGCAGGATGGCGTCGCCCGCATCTACCACCCGAACGATGGCGCGCACCTCGGCCTCACCGGGATGATCGACGACCTCGTGGAGCGCACCCGGGCCGAGCGCCGGACCTCGAGGACCCCCACGCTCGACGGCGACCCGGACGACCTGCAGATCGCTGAGATGCTCTCCGCGATCGAGGACGGCGTGGTCGACAGCGCGCAGCTCGACCAGCTGCGGGCGAGATGGCGCGATGACCCGCGCGCGGCACGTACCCCGGTGGTCGGGATCACCGGCACCGGCGGGGCCGGCAAGTCGACCGTCACCGACGAGCTGCTGTCCCGCTTCATCCAGCATTTCGAGTCACTCCGGATCGCCGTGCTCGCCGTCGACCCGACGCGCCGGCGGACCGGCGGCGCGCTGCTCGGCGATCGGATCCGGATGAACAGCCTGCGCGACGAGCGGCTCTACATGCGCTCGATGGCCACGCGGCGCCACCACGCCTCGACGGCGGCCGTGCTCGCCGACGCGATCGCATTCACGCGGACGACGGGCGTCGACCTGGTGGTCGTCGAGACCGCCGGCATCGGTCAGTCCGACTCGGAGATCGTCGACCTCGTCGATCTGCCGCTCTACGTGATGACGAGCGAGTTCGGCGCCGCCAGTCAGCTGGAGAAGATCGACATGCTCGATCTTGCCGAGATCGTGGTGATCAACAAGTTCGACAAGGGCGGCTCCCAGGACGCGCTGCGCGACGTCCGCAAGCAGTGGCGGCGCAACCATGTCTCCTTCGACCGGCCCGAGGAGGACATCCCGGTCTACCCGACGATCGCCAGCCAGTTCGACGACCCGGGCCTCACCTGGATGTTCGTCAAGCTCTGCGAGGCGCTGCGGACCAGGCCGGAGCTCGAGGGCGCTCGCTTCGACCCCAAGCTCGAAGCGCCCGCCGAGCACGAGCCCGTCCCCAACGTGCTGATCCCGGCCGCTCGGGTGCGCTACCTGGCCGAGATCGCCGAGCAGGGCCGGGCGATCGGGGCCGAGATCGAGCGCCAGGCAGAGGCCGCCGCGACCCTCCAGCACCTCCATGCCGCGCTCGCGGCTCTGCAGGACCCCGAGCTCCCTCAGCCGCTCGAGCCCTACCCCGGCGCCGCGTCCCGGACCGACGACCCGCTCACCGCGCTGCGCGCCCAGCACAACGAGGCGCTCGAGCGGCTGAGCGCGGAGGCGATCGAGATCCTCCGCAGCTGGGATCCGATGACCGCGCGCATCACCGCCGACACCTACAGCTACACGGTCCGCGGGCACGAGCTCACCGGCGAGAGTCACCGCACGTCCCTGAGCGGTCTGAAGATCCCGAAGATCGCCGCCCCGCGCCTGGAGGGCTGGGGGGATCGGCTGCGCTTCGCATCCAAGGAGAACCTGCCCGGCGGCTACCCGTACACGGGCGGCGTGTTCCCCTACCGGCGGATCGGCGAGGACCCGACCCGGATGTTCGCCGGGGAGGGCACGCCGGAGCGCACCAACCGGCGCTTTCACTACCTGTCCGCGGGCCAGCCCGCCGCACGGTTGTCGACGGCGTTCGACTCGGTGACGCTGTACGGAGAGGATCCGGCGGAGCGGCCCGACATCTACGGCAAGGTCGGCAACTCCGGCGTCTCGATCGCGTCGCTCGACGACGCCAAGAAGCTCTACTCGGGCTTCGATCTGTGTGCGCCCTCGACGTCGGTGTCGATGACGATCAACGGCCCCGCGCCGATCGTGCTCGCGTTCTTCATGAACGCCGCGATCGACCAGCAGGTCGAGCGCCATCTGCGCCGGACCGGTGGCTGGGAGGACGCGGAACGCCGGCTCGAGGCCTATTTCGCCGAGCATGGCGGCCGGCCGGCCTACGACGGCGAGCTGCCCGAGACCCACGACGGGATCGGGCTCGGGCTGCTCGGCGCGAGCGGCGACATGGTGCTCGAGCGCGAGGTCTACGAGCGGATCCGCGCCGACACCCTGAAGACGGTCCGGGGCACCGTGCAGGCCGACATCCTCAAGGAGGACCAGGCCCAGAACACGTGCATCTTCTCGACCGAGTTCGCGCTGAAGATGATGGGCGATGTCCAGCAGCACTTCACCGAGCACCAGGTGCGCAACTTCTACAGCGTCTCGATCAGCGGCTACCACATCGCCGAGGCCGGAGCGAACCCGATCTCGCAGCTCGCGTTCACGCTCGCCAACGGCTTCACGATCGTCGAGTACTACCTCGCGCGGGGGATGGAGATCGACCGCTTCGCGCCCAATCTGTCGTTCTTCTTCTCCAACGGGATGGACCCCGAGTACGCGGTCATCGGCCGCGTCGCCCGCCGGATCTGGGCGCGGGCGATGCGTGAGCGCTACGGCGCGAGCGAGCGCAGTCAGATGCTCAAGTACCACATCCAGACCTCGGGGCGGTCGCTGCACGCGCAGGAGATCTCCTTCAACGACATCCGCACCACGCTGCAGGCGCTGTACGCGATCTTCGACAACACCAACTCGCTGCACACCAACGCCTACGACGAGGCGATCACCACCCCCACCGAGGAGTCGGTGCGCCGCGCGGTGGCGATCCAGCTGATCATCAACCGCGAGCTCGGCCTCAACATGTGCGAGAACCCCTGGCAGGGCTCGTTCGTGATCGAGGAACTCACCGATCTGGTCGAGGAGGCGGTCTACGCCGAGTTCGAGCGGATCTCCGAGCGCGGCGGCGTGCTCGGCGCGATGGACACCATGTACCAGCGCTCGCGGATCCAGGAGGAATCGCTGCACTACGAGCGCCTCAAGCACGACGGCACGCTGCCGCTGATCGGCGTCAACACTTTCCTGCCGCGCGAGCACGCGGGGGAGGTCGACACCGAGATCGTGCTCGCCCGCTCGACGGAGGCGGAGAAGCAGGCGCAGATCGAGGCGGTGCGGGCGTTCAACGACCGCGCCGCCGACCGCCGCCCGGAGGCGCTGCGCCGGCTCCAGGAGGTCGCCCGGGCGCGCCGCAACGTGTTCGAGGAACTGATGGAGACGGTCAAGGTCGCCTCGCTCGGCGAGATCTCCGGCGCCCTGTACGGCGTCGGTGGTGAGTACCGTCGCAACATGTGAGCAACGCGCCAGTGGATACCCGCGACGCGGCCGGGACCGTGCATTCCGCCGCGGGCGCCGAGCCGCGGATCGTCTCGCTCGTCCCCTCGCTCACCGAGCTCATGTGCGACCTCGGGCTCGCCGAGAGGCTCGTCGGGCGCACCGGCTTCTGCATCCACCCGTGGGAGGTGGTCAGGCAGATCCCAAAGGTCGGTGGCACCAAGGACGTCGACCTCGACAAGGTGCGCGCACTGGCGCCCACGCACGTGCTGCTCAACGTCGACGAGAACCGGCGGGAGACCGCCGACGCGCTGTCGGAGTTCGTCGAGCACGTGATCGTCACCCACCCGCTGCGCCCGCGCGACAACCTGTCGCTGTACCGCCTGATCGGGGCGGTGTTCGGCGTCGCCGAGGCCGCCGAGGTGCTGTGTACGGAGTTCGAGCGCGTGCTCTCCGATCTCGGCCATCGAGCGCCCGACCCCGCGGACGTGCTCTATCTCGTGTGGCGCGACCCGTGGATGACGATTGCGCCGGACACCTACATCGCCCGGACGCTCGAGCTCGTCGGCTGGCGGACGCTCCCGCGCGAGAGCGAGGCGCGCTACCCGGAGGTCGACATCGCCGCCTTCGCCGGCGCGGTCGACCGGGTGCTGCTCTCCTCAGAGCCGTTCCACTTCAAGCAGGCGCACGTCGCCGAGGTGGCCGGGCTCGTCCCCGGCGCGGAGGTGACGCTGATCGACGGCGAGATGACCTCCTGGTACGGCAGTCGCGCGATCGCCGGTCTGCGCTACCTCGACCAATACGCCCGCGGGCCGGTGCTGAGGTGACCCGCGAGAGCGAGCAGGACCGCCGGCGCGTCGAGTCCCCCTGCATCGGGGTGTGCGTGATCGACGAGGCGAGCGGTCTGTGCGAGGGGTGCCTGCGCACGCTCGACGAGATCGCCATCTGGGGCTCCTCGAGCGCGGAGCAGCGGCGGGAGGTGCTCGCCCGCATCGCTGGGCGGCGCAGAGTGGACGCCTCGCGGCGGGCGGGGTAGGGTCGGCGGACCGGCAACGACAACCCGGAGGGACCAGAATGCAGCTCTACGGAATCCTGCGCCGCGACGGCTGGCGCACGGGGGCGGATCTCGAGGCGGCCGCCGCCCGCTCGACGAAGGTCGGCGACGAGGAGATGTCCACCGACATCCGCTGGATCCGCAGCTACGTGCTCGACGAGGGCGACGGAGCCGTCGGCACGTTCTGCGTGTACGAGGCCTCGAGCCCCGAGGCGATCCGCGAGCACGCCACGCGGGCCGATCTTCCGGTCGACGAGATCATTCCGCTGATCGACACGGTGGTCGTGCGTCCGGACCCCTCGTCCGCAACCGGCTGACCGCCGGACGGCGAGCGACGCCTCAGGCGTTCGTCGGCGCCGGATGCTCGTCGGAGAAACGGTCGGGCCGCACTCGATCCTCGGGCTCGAGGTGGACGAGCACCGTCGTGCCCGGCAGGCGCTGGGCGACCGCATCCTGCAGCCGATGGGAGAGGTAGTGCGCTCGCTGCAGACTCGTCCCGTCGGCGAACTGCATGTGCAGGTCGACCTGGTGGTTGGAGCCGACATGGCGGGCGCGCAGATCGTGGACCCCGACCACCTCGGGCGAGATGAACCCGTTGACGACCTCCACGAGCGCCGCCAGTTCGTCGGGCGGCAGCGCCTCGTCGACCAGCCGGCGCGTGGCCTCGTTGAGGATCCGCACCCCGGTGGTCGAGATCGCCACGGCGACGAGCAGGCCGACCGCGGGGTCGATCCACTCCTTGCCGGTGAGCTTGACGAGCGCCAGCGACACGAGCACCCCGATCGAGACGAACGCGTCCGTGCGCAGATCGGCGGAGTTCGCGTGCAGAGCCGCCGATCCGGTGGTGCGGCCGGCGCGTCGCATGTAGGTGGAGACGACGAGGTTGATGAGGGCGGCGGCGCCGGCGACGATCATGCCGACCCCGATCCTCTGGACGCCTCCACCGTCGGTCAGCCTGCGGATCGCCTCCACCGCGATGAACGCCGCGCCGAGCAGCAGCAGCAGTGCCTGGGCCCCGGCGGCGAGATCCTCGAGCTTCTCATGCCCGTAGCGGTGGCTCGCATCGGCGGGCTCGTCGGACTTGCGCACCGACGCGAACGCGATCACGGACGCGATCAGGTCCATCAGCGAGTGGATCGCGTCGGAGAGGATCCCCACCGAGCCGGTGATCAGTCCCGCGGCCAGCTTGAGCGCGATCAGAGCGCTGTTGGAGCAGACCCCGACGCCCGCCGCCCGGGCCTTCGCGCCGCTTCTCACCTCACCTCTGCCCGCCATCGCAGCGACGATACCGTCGCGGGGGCGGGGGCGGGAGGTGTCTACAGCGCCGGTGAGAGGGGATCCAGGCGCAGCACGGTGCCCCGGCACGGAGTCACCCGGCGGCCGGTGCTGGCCAGTCGCCCACGGAGATCGTCGCCTGTGCCGGGGACCCGGATCCGCGCGATCACCGCGGGTGGACGCCCGGGGCAGGTGTCATAGCGCGCGGTGAACTGGGCGGAGGTCCCGGGGTAGAGGATGACCGCGCCCGCCACTCCCGCTCGCCGGAGCGCGGCCGCCCCGGTGTCCCGGTGGCGATCGGCGAGCAGGTGACCGCGGGAGCCGACGAGCCCGACCCGCGGGAACCCGTGCACGGTGCAGACCGCAGCGGAGCGATCACGGATGCTGAGCGTGAGCGTCGGGCGATGGGCGGCGAGCGCGAGCGAGGCAGGGCCGGCGACGAGCTGGTCGGACCGGCAGGGGCCGATCGCGCCGAGTGCGACCATCCGCCGATCGATCGACAGCCGGGGGACGACCATGTCGTCGAGCCGCGGCCCGCGGCGCCCGTGGACGGACAGCGAGAGTGACGCGCAGCCCGAGGGCGAGTCGACGGCGACCGCGAGCGGCCGCCCGCCGCGGCCGCGGAACCGAAGGGTGATCCGTGGCTGCACCGCGTCGAACGGGCAGGAGAACTCGAGGCCCGGCTGCATGCGCTGGAGCCCGTCGATGGCCGCTGCGAGGCGGCGGGCGACGCGTGGGCCGACCGTGCGAGGAGTGGAGCGTCGCCCGTGCGATGCGTGGCCACCGCCGAAACCGGCGACGGTGGCGCGCGCGGTGTAGGTCAGCGACCGCACCGAGGCCGGGATCAGGTCCCAGGCCGGGCGCGGCACGAGCCACGTCGCCTCCCCGTCGAGCCGGACGGCGGTCTGTCCGCCGGCCAGCGCGTCGGTCTGGATCGCGACGGAGAGCTGCGAGAGCCCGGCGGGCGGCGAGTAGGACCAGAAGCTGTCGTTCACCCGCCCCCGCTCGCCGCCCACCCCGTGGCCGACGATCCGCGGCGCGCGGGGCAGGTGGGCACGGACGAACGCGATGACCGCCGACGGCGACTCGTCGATCGTCCACCAGGACGTGTCGTCGACGAGCTCGGGCGTGGTGAGCGAGAACCCGGGGGAGGCGAGCGCCGTGCCGAGGCCGGCGGGCTTGCCCGGGGAGCGGACCGCGCGCGCCGGCAGGCGCAGCTCGGAGAGCAGCTTCGATGCCCACGCCTGCGCCGCCGCGCGGTTGGCGGCGCGGGTCGACGGCGGGCTCGGAGCCGGGGTGTGACCCGGCGGGTCCGCGGCCGCGGGCAGTGCGATGCCGAACAGAATCAGCGAGCCCGCGATGAGCGTCCGCCGGAGCATCGTGGTCACAGTATCCGCCGCCTCGGAGTGGTGGTCAACGGTGCGTCTCGGAGGCGGACGCTCGTTGTGACGGGGCCGGGTCGCGGGCAGGCGTGGCGGCGGCCAGACGCCGCGCGAGCGCAGCCGGGCCGGTCACGGTCGCGGGAGAGCGGTCGGCCGCGGTCGCGGCGGCGATCCGGTCCAGGGGAGGCGATGGCCCTGCCGCTCCCGCCACGATCGTGTTGCCCGAACGGCCGCCGACCGTGAACGGATGCGCGAACGACTCGGCGAGGCCGGCCGCGATGCGGTCGACGACTCGCCGCGAGCGGTCGTCGACGACGTTGACGAGCGCCAGCGGCGCGACCCGCGCCACGTCGCGCAACGCCTCCAGGGTGATCAGGCGCAACGGGATCCGGGCGCCCAGAAAGGCATCGATCACGACCGCATCATGGCTGTCGTCGGGCTGTGAGGCGAGCCATTCCCGGCCGTCGGCATGGCGGACCCGCAGCCCGGGCGCGCGCCGCAGACCCATGTGGTCGCGAGCGAGCGCCAGTACCCCGGAGTCGAGCTCGCACACCTCCTGGCGACCGTCCGGCCACTCGGTCGCGAGCGCCCGAGGGAGCGCGCAGGCGCCCCCGCCCACGTGCACGACCCGCCGGGCGTGGCTCGCACGGAGAACGATCCGCATCCAGCGCATGTAGTCGAACTCCAGGTGAGTCGGGTCGGCGAGATCGACATATGAGCTCTCCATGTCCGACTGGATGAGCAACCGGCCGGACGCGCGCGCCGGATCGCGCTCGACGACCAGCTCGCCGTCGCGTGCGAGAACCGCGTCCTTCGCACGCCGGCGGGCCACCTCCCGGTCCCGTCAGTCCTCGAGGGCGCCCGGGTCGGCGGGGACGTCGACCGCGTGCTCCTGCAGTGCCTGCAGCGGCACGATCTCCAGCGCCCGCTCGTGCGTGGAGGCGAGCACCACGTAGGCCGCGGCCCCGTCCATGTGCGCACGCAGCCAGTTGGCGGCGGTGACGCACCAGCGGTCTCCGGGCTCCAGCCCCGGGAACCCGTAGGCCGGCATCGGCGTCTGCAGGTCGTTGCCGATCCCGCGCTGGTGCTCCAGGAACTCGGCGGTCACCACGGCGCAGATCGTGTGGCTGCCGACGTCCTCGGGCCCGGTGTGGCAGCACCCGTCGCGGAAGAATCCGGTCACGGGATCGCTGCCGCACGGCTCAAGATCGGTTCCGAGGACGTTGCGGTCGGGCACCGGCGAAGTATCGCGCGCTCGTCGCGTGTGCGCGGCCGGCCGGGCTCTAAGCTCGCGGCGTGGACGCCGCGGAGTCGATCGAACACCACCTGAGTGCGCTCGCGGCCGGTGCCGAGCGGATCGCGCCGGAGCGCTGGGGACTCGTCATCGAGTGCGCCGGGTACCCGCTGGCGATCGAGCTCGCGTTGCGCGGGTCCCTGGTGCGCGCTGAGGCGGCGGTGCTTCCGCCGCGGACGATCGAGCCGCGCCAGCTGCTGTTCTGGAACGGCCAGGCGCCACTTGTCTGCTTCGCCGAGAACCGCGCGGGCGAGGTGATCGTCTGCGGCGAGATCCCGGTCGCCGCACTCGACGCCGAGCTGCTCGATCGGTTCCTCGGGCTGCTGCACGCGAGTGCGGCCCGCGCCCGCCAGTTCGTGCTTCCGGGGTGAGCTCGATGGACTGTCCTCTGTGGCCGGTCCCATTCGTCGTCTGGATGGACCGACCACGAGCCGAGGAGGACTGAGGATGAAGTACCTGTTGATGATCTGCGCTGGTGAGGACCGCGAGCCGAGCACGCCGCGCATGGGGATCGAGCAGTGGGTGGAGGAATCCGATCGCTCCGGGACGCGGCTGCTCGGCCGGCCGCTGGACCGACCCGACACGGCGGCGACCGTCCGCGTGCGCGGCGGGGAGACGCTGCTGAGCGATGGCCCGTTCGCCGAGGCCAAGGAGTTCGTCGCCGGCTTCGACATCGTCGACTGCGCGGATCTCGACGAGGCGATCGAGCTCGCCGCCAATCATCCGGTGGCAGCGTTCGGGGCGGTCGAGGTGCGCCCGTTCTTCGCCGAGTTCAGCTTCCCCGAAACCGCGGCGGAGTGGGCGAGGTCCGAGCCGAGCGACAGCTGGGCGCTGTTCATGTGCGTCGACGGCATTCCGGCCACCGACGAGGAGGAGACGGCGATCCGCGCCGAGTCGGTCGCGTGGGGTGAGCGGCTGACCGAGCGGGGAACGATGGTCGTCGGGCAGCCGCTCGCCCACGCGGACACCGCCACCTGCGTGCGGGTGAGCGGCGGCGAGACGTTGCTCACCGATGGTCCGTTCGTCGAGGCCAAGGAGTTCATCGGCGGTTTCGCGATCCTCCAGGGCATCACCCGCCAGGAGGCGATCGGGTTCGCGGCCGAGCATCCACTGGCCGCGTACCACCGCGTCGAGGTGAGGGCGTTCGAGGACGCATGAGCGGTCCGGGTGTCCAGGGTTCGGGTCGATCGGCGGCCGCTCGTGCGGTCGCCGACACCGCCTTCCGGGAGGAGTGGGGCCGGATCGTCGCCGCGCTGATCCGGCGCACCGGTGACTGGGATCTGGCCGAGGAGTGCGCGTCCGAGGCATTCGCGCAGGCGCTCGACACCTGGCCGCGCGATGGCGCGCCGGCGCGGCCCGGGGCCTGGCTGACCACGGTCGCCTCGCATCGAGCTCTGGACAGACTGCGCCGCGCCCGGCGCGGCGGCGAGCTGCTTGAGGCGATCGGACGCGATCCGCTCGGGCCGCTGCACGACGAGGAGGAGGACGGGGCGATGCAGGAGCTCCTGCGGGAACCCGATGAGATCGGCGACGACCGGCTGCGCCTGATCTTCACCTGCTGTCACCCGGCGCTCGCGCTCGAGGCACGGGTGGCGCTCACCCTCCGCTCGCTCGCGGGCCTGACCACGGCCGAGATCGCCCACGCGTTCCTGGTCTCGGAATCGACGATGGCGCGGCGGCTGACCCGTGCGAAGTCGAAGATCGCGCAGGCCGGGATTCCGTACCGGGTGCCACCGGCGCACCTGTTGCCCGAGCGGACCGCGGGAGTCCTGGCAGTGCTGTGGCTGCTCTTCAACGAGGGCTACGCGGCCAGCTCCGGGCAGGAGCTGATCCGCTCCCAGCTGTGCGAGGAGGCGATCCGGCTCGCCCGGGCTCTGGTGACGCTGATGCCCGACGAGCCGGAGGCATCGGGCCTGCTCGCGTTGATGCTGCTCCAGCACTCGCGACGGCGCGCCAGGGTCGATCGCCGCGGGGACCTGGTGACCCTCGAGGAGCAGGACCGCGCCCGCTGGGACGCGGAGGAGATCGCAGAGGGGCTCGCCGTGCTGGGGGCCGCGTTGCGCCGCCGATCCGCCGGTCCCTACCAGCTGCAGGCCGCGATCGCCGCTTGCCACGCCGAGGCCCCCGCTGCCGAGGCGACCGACTGGGAGCAGATCGCTGCGCTCTACGGACTGCTCGTGACCGTCATGGACACCCCGATCGTCCACCTCAACCGCGCGGTCGCGGTCGCGATGGCCGGCGACCTCGACGGGGGTCTGGAGATCGTCGAGCGACTGGATCGCGGCGGCGAGCTCTCGCAGTACCACCTGCTGTACGCCACGCGCGCGGATCTGCTGCGCCGGCGGGGCGATCGCGAGGCGGCCCGGGAGGTCTACGGACGCGCGCTCGAGCTCGCCGGCTCCGAGCCCGAGCGGCGGTTCCTGACCCGCCGGCTGGCCGAGCTGGGGACGGACCGCTGAGGCAGCCCGCGATCGAGATCCCGCCTGACGTGCTCGCCAACTGGGCGGACTGGGGGCTCGGCGACGTCGACGCGCTCGCCGCGGACGTGCTGGTGCGATGCGAGGAGGCGATGCGCACGTGGAGATTGACGTGGTTGCAGCCGCTGCCGGGCGGCGCGGTCGCGCTCGTGCTCGCCGCCCGCGGCGCGTCCGGCGAGGCGGTGCTCAAGGTGAGCCCCCGCCCCGCGGATGCGCGGCCATCACTCGAGGGCGATGCGCTGTCGGTGTGGTGCGAACAGGGCGCCGCACCACGCGTGCTCGGGACGCGCGACGACGGCCACACGCTGCTGCTCGAGCGAGTCCGCCCGGGTCGCTCGCTGCGGGACAGCGGCGCGGGCGGGAGGGAGATCGTCGAGACGATCGGGAGCCTGTGCCGATCCCTGCACGGCGCGCGGCCGCCGTCGCGCTGTCCGAGCCTCGCCGATCATGCACGCGCGGACGGCTGGTTCACGGCGCTCGCCGGCATCCCGGAGCACGATCTGCTCGCGCGGCTGACGACCCCCCGCCCGGAGGACCGGCTGCTGCACCTCGACCTGCACTGGCTCAACGCGCTCGAGGGGCCGCACGGGTGGCTCGCGATCGATCCCAAGCCGTGCCTGGGCGATCCCTGCGCCGACGTGTGGGCGTTTTTCGACGGGCCTCCTCGCGACGAGATCCCGGACGGCGCGGAGCCCGCGAGGGCCTACCTGCACGGGCTGATCGATGCCTACGCCCGGGCGTCGGGCCTGGACGCAGGACGGTTGGCGACCTGGATCCGGATCCGGGCGCTCGTCACCCTGCGCCAGGCTGACCCGGGCGTGACCGGCGAGCGGGGGCTCACCGCGATCGCGCGGGCGCTCTCCGCGCAGCCCTAATCGCCGGCCTTGGCGGCGATCGGGTCGCCGGGCCGGCCCGGGGGCGCCTCGGCCACCAGCTCGGCCCGCGCGGCGTCGAGCTCCTTCCGTTGGTGCACGTCGAGCCGGGGGATCTGCGGGTCGATCCGCCCGAGCGCGTCGAGCACGATCGATGCGGTCGCCAATCGCCCGAACCACTTGTGGTTGGCGGGGATCACGTACCACGGCGCCCACACGGTGCTCGTCGCCGAGACCATCTCGGAGAACGCTCGCTGGTAGTCGTCCCAATACGCGCGCTCGTGCACGTCGGAGGCCGTGAACTTCCAGTTCTTCTCCGGCAGGTCGAGGCGGCGCAGGAAGCGGATCCGCTGCTCCTCCTTGGAGATGTTCAGCAGCAGCTTGACGATCCTGGTGCCGCTCTCGCTGAGCTGACGCTCCCAGGCATTGATCTCCCGATAGCGCTCGCGCCACACCGCGTCCAGGTCGCCCTCCGCGGAGAGGCCTCGCGCCCGCAGCAGCTGCGGATGAACGCGGACGACGAGCACCTCCTCGTAGTGAGAGCGGTTGAACACCGCGATCTCCCCGGGCGCGGGCAGGTTCCGGCGATAGCGCCACAGGTAGTCGTGGGCGAGTTCCTCCTCGGTCGGCTCCTTGAAGCTGTGGACCCTCACGCCCGCCGGGTTGACGCCGCTGAAGACGTGGCGGATCGTGCTGTCCTTGCCGCCGGCATCGATCGCCTGCAGCACGACCAGCAGCGAGCGCCGATTCTCGGCCGCGAGCCGTTGCTGGCCGTCGCTGATCTCCGAGACGGCCGTCTTGAGCAGCTTGTGCCCCCGGCGCTTGCGATGGACCCCGACGGTCTGGTCGGGGTCGAAGTCGCCTGGGAGCGCGACGGTCGTTCCGGGCTCGACGCGCAGCGGCGCGCCCGCCCCGAGGATCCGCTGACGCTTCTTGCCGTGCTTGTTGTCGTGGTGGTCGCCCATCGCTGGCTCGAAGTGGCCCGGCTGGGACTTGAACCCAGGACCGACGGATTATGAGTGACGCGAAAGGAGCTGCGCACCCAGTGTTTCCGGGCTATTCAGGCATCCTAGATGCTCTCAGTTGCGCTCGGTTCTCGGCAGTTCGGGACACGATCCGGGACACGCTCTCGGAGCGTGTCCCGATCACGCGTTCATGTGCGGTTTGCGCCGGTCGAGAGCAGGACCGCTGGACCGATCGGCGAAGATGCCGCGCATGGCGGAGGAGGAAAGTGCTGATGAGACGGACGAGGGACGGGAGCCGGAAGGTCGCCCCGAGGAGGTCGAGCTTGCCATCAAAGCTGTCCTCGGACCCTCTGCGGCCTCCGGATCGCAGGCATTTCCGGTCCTCGCCACGGACGGGGGCAGATGGCACGTCAAGGCCCCCAACAATCCGCAGGGGAGCCGAGTGCTCGTGACCGAGTACCTGATGTCTCGAGTGGGTCAACTGATCGGCGCTCCGGTTTGCGAGGTCAGCCCGATCGCGATCACGGAGGAGTTCGCGGACTTTCAAGTCGTCAACGGGCCAAAATTGGCTAAGGGCATCGCCAGTGCATCGCGGGATGTCGCGGATGTGACGGAGATGCGGGGAGCACTCGAGTACCGAGACAAGGACGACAACGCTCGAAGGCATGCTGGCGTCGTCGCGTTCTACGACTGGTGCTGGGGCGACGATCCGCAGTGGTTGGTCGTCACGACGAGGGACAACGAGCTCCATAGCCACGACCACGGCTTCTACCTTCCGCCCGGCGGGCAAGACTGGAGCGTCGCGACGCTGGAGGCGAACGTCGGGGAAGCTCATCCCCTGGGGACGCCATCCGAGGGCCTCGATGTCGCCGAGCTTGAGCGCCTCGCTGAGGCGCTCAGAGCCGTCACGACGGAGCAGATCGCCGGAGTCGTCGGCAGCGTGCCCGCGGCGTGGCCCGTCACCGATGACGAGCTGACGAGCGTATCTTCCTATCTCTGCCAGCGAGCGCCGGAGGTGGCGCAAAGAGTTGATCAGCTACGTGCGAGACTGGAGAGCCCGTGAGACACGTTTACTCCGTGATCCGCTACGTCCCGGACCCAATCAGGGGCGAGTTCATCAACGTGGGAGCCGTCGTGGGCTCAGACGAGTCGTCCGAGTGGTTGGTGCGCCAGGTCGAGAACCCGACTCGCGCCCGACGCCTCGACGAGAGGGGAAGCCTACCGGCGGTCTGGTCGTTCATCGACCGGATAGGCCGGTCCGTCGACGCCCACGAAGAAGCAATCGAAGCGCCTCGGCTTGACGGCGAGGACCGGCTGCTCTCGGAGGGCTGGCTTGAGGATCTCCACCGGAGGCACACAAACATCGTTCAGGTCTCGGCGCCGATGCCAATCGTCGCAGACAACGCGGCTGAGGCTCTCGACACAATCTTCGAAGAGCTCGTCGTCGATCCTGAACGTCACGCCGGCGGCGAGAACAAACACCCGGCGCTGGCCGCAGTGCGGCGCGCTTATCACGACGCCGGCCTTGAGAAGAACCGGGACGTCCACGAACGGTCGCTGATGGTGGCTGGCGAGCACCGCGGACGTGTCGACTTTGCGGTGACCAACGGTCGCGTCGTGCAGCTTACTCAGACGTGGTCATTTCGGGTGGCGGACCAAGACGCGCTCGCTGAGAGCGTGCGTGCTTGGGGCTGGACCGTGAACATGCTCCGAGAGCATGGGGGTTCAATCGAGGTCGCTGACGGGCGCAGGTTTGATGTGCCGATCGGGGTCAACCTCGGCGTGGTCATCATTCCGGCCGCGGATGAGGGTGCTACTGCGCTTGTCGATGCCCGTGCCGTGCTTGAAGAGATCCATGCGAGCACCTTCGAGATCGGTGCGGTGGACGAGGTCGCAAACGAGGCAAGGCAGCTTCTGTCGCGGCCTGCCAGCCGCCGAGGCCCAACTGAGATCCCTGGTCTCAGCGTGCGCGGACCCGGCACGAACTGAACGTCGAGAGACGACTCGACCCGCTCGGGGACGTCTGGGCGAGGCGATCGAGACAGTTGAGAGCCGCTAGGAGCAGTTCCCGTCGGTAATGCTCACCCGCCGGCGCAAAGCAGCCCTTGTGATCGCGCCAGCGGTGCTGGCGGCGCTCGTGATCGCCGCAGTCGTAGTGATTCTCGTGACATTGCACGGCGCGATCCTGCGGTGGACGGCGCTTGCAGGGACGTTCACGGCCGCCGCGCTTCTGGCTGCACTGTTCGGTTTGCCGGTCGCCCTCTACCAGCTATTCGTGGTCCAGGTCGATCTATCGCGGCTGGTGCCGGTTCCGGAGGGGCATGTATTGCAGCTGCGTAATTTGCTCGACGGCTGCCAGATGGCGGTCGGAGGCCAGCGGCCCATGAACTTCGGTGACGCTCCCGATCGACCGCCGATATACCGCGACGCGTTCTTCGCCCACTTTCCCGATCTTCCGGCTGTCTTCACGAATTGGGATCGAGCGGCGGAAGCCGCTGCTGACGCTCGTCAACAGTTCGCTGTGGCGATCGCGGAGATTGCTGACGAAGAACAGATCGGAGGGGACACCTACGACCGCGCGACCATCCTGGAAGCGCTCGAAGGCCGCACGCTGACCGCTCTTCACCTGACGCTTGAGGAGTGGGCGGAAGATCCTCCGGTGGAGAGCGGGGCTGCCGGCCAGGTCGTCGTTGCCGGACGCGTAATCAACGTCGCACCTATCGAGGACGAGATCTATGGGCAGCGACCTCGGCGGGAAAGCGAGCTTCAGGAACTCCTTCCGCCGCTGGTTCGACTGTGCCGCGCGCACGGGTGCTCCCGCAGGTCGAGTTGATTGCCAAGACGCAGGACGCGCTCACCGAGCTCATCTCGCCCACGTTCCATGCGATCCGTCTCTGGAAAGTCACCGAGACAATACCGATCGTTGACAAGTGCCCGATCTGTCGGCGCAACCTGGGCGAGACATAACGGCAGCCGAGATTGAGAAGACCAGGGAGGCAAGTGCGCGAATGCTAAAGGGGACAACCGTGGACGTAGAATTTGTTAGAGGATGCAACTGGCACTTGGGTTCCGTGGCGCATTGATTTGGTGGTCGGTCGGCCCCTTCGGGAGCCGGCCGACACACGGAAACCGGCCGGGACGGGTGCCATCGTTAGAGCCTCGCGCCCGCCGATTCCCTTCTCAAAGGACAAGTGCCAGTGTCCTACTTGGACGACCCCTACGGAGATTTTTCCGATCAGTGGTTCTACGACGAAGCGAAACAGCTCGTCTTCGACCACCTCTATGACCATCCGTCGCACGGCCCGATTCGCGAGCATCTCGAAGAGACCTCGATCGAGCTGCTGGCGACCATGGATCATCCGTTCGTCGCAGAGTCCGACGACGGCGAGAACGCGTTCTACCGGCTGACATCAGCCGCAGAGGACGCTCTCGACCAGAACCTCGCGCTCGTCTGGCGCGCCGACAACCTGGGTATGTCGGCGCCTCGTCCCGCGACTGTGCAGAGGGCGCGACGGCCGGTCGGACCCCGCGGTGCTCACTGCCGGTCGTCTCGCCGGCGCGCTCCCGGTCGTGTCCGCGGCAGTCGACGCAATGTCAGCCGCACTGGTCCCGACGACCCTGGCGGTGACGAACCCGGTTCTACCAAGGGCGACCGCGAGCAGTTCATCGCGGCGCCCACTGCGAGGGCAGCGGCATGACCGCCCTCGCGACTATCTCTCGGACTTGCGAGGCAGGCGGGTGTACCAACCCCGTCACCGGCCGCTCAGACAAGCGCACCTGCTCAGCGGCTTGTAAGAAGGCTGTTCAGCGCGCGCGACTGGACGAGGATGACTTTGTCCGTGCTCTCAAGGTCCCCCCGAACGACGCCTACTACCTCTTCGTCCGGGACGAGAAGCGGGATGAGCGCCGCGAGCTGAGCGAGGCGCGACTGCCGCCTGTCGCTGCGGAGACCGCCGGATTGTCGACCGTGTTGACGGGCACTGCGCCAAGTGCGGCCATGTCCCGCACGGGTTCGATTTGCTGTGGTGTACGGCACCGACTTACCTCCACGCCGCGTCTGTCGAGGCTGACCCGACCCGCCCGCCTATCCGCGGCCGGCGCCTGCGTTTGCGTGGCGGATTCGCCTGGACGGGGGGCAGGCATCAGCGCGCGTCATGATCTACATGACGCGATCTTCGCCGTCCACGTGGCACTCGATCGCCTCGAAGAGGACAACAACATCGAGCGGATGGACTATCTGCTCGATGGCGCCGAGGCGCTGTTCCGATCAGGAGCCTCGCGGTTTGAGCAGCTCCGCTACTGCCTGAAAACCTACGGACATCCAGTCCCGCCGACAGAGCTCCTGCCTCTGTCCAGCCTTCGGGGTCCGGGGGTAGCGGCATGAGTCCGCTCACGTGCATCACGGGCACTGACCTACTCGCCAAGGACTTTCCGCTGATGCGATGGGCTGTTCCCGGACTGATCCGGAGGGTCTCACCGAGTTCGCTGGATCACCGAAGATCGGGAAGTGATGGCTGATGCTCGACATCGGCACCAGTGTCTACCGGCGGCCCTCCTAGGCGGCATCGATGTCGATGTGCGCGATGTGCTGTATCTCGCTCGAAGATGGACAGCAGTGTCTGCTAGGTCGTCTGAACCCCATCTCCGGGAACCGTGCGTGCGCGGATCTGCTGACGCTGGTGACTGGTACTGCGACCTACGCCGAAGCGATCGCGTACATCATCGTGTGGCTGGACGAGCATTTCGACGACGCGCGCTTGGTCGTCGTCGATGTCTTCGCGAAGATCAAGCCGAAGACGAACGGGGAGCGATCCGTCTATGACGAGGACTATGCTGCGCTCGCGCTGCTGCTGGAGATGTGTGGGGATCACGGTCTGCTGGTGATGCTCTCTGGAAGGCTGCTGCTGAGGACTCTTCGCGGAGGTGTCGGCAGCGCTGGCGTGACTGGCGCTGCTGATGTTCTTGGTCATCATTGCTACTGAAACTAATTTGCCAGCTGCATCTGACTGGCTGTGATGTCGCTGAAGGCTGGTTCGAGATCTAGGTCAATAGACATCTGCTGGTGTCTCTGCGTCTGCTGCGTCGACTGCTGCTGTAGATAGAGCGGTGGTGTCTCGCCAGAGAACTACTCGGCGACGGTTTACGGTGATAATGCTGCTAGTTAACTAGATATCTGATGCGAGCGGTCAAGGATGTTGCTGCAGCGATCGGCATCGAAGCGAAGGACGGTGCATACTCGGCTGGCTGCTCAAGACGGGCTGCTAGCAAGTTCTCGTTTTCTATGGCTCTGTTGTAAGTGTTGTAAGTGTCGTAACGGAGTTAATAAGATAGATAAGATGGATGCGTTACTATTTTTTTTTTTTTTTTTTTTTTTTTTTTTTTTTTTTTTTTTTTTTTTTTTTTTTTTTTTTTTTTTTTTTTTTTTTTTTTTTTTTTTTTTTTTTTTTTTTTTTTTTTTTTTTTTTTTTTTTATAGATCGACAGGCACAGATGCTCGCGGACCTGTCCTCGCGCTCGACGAGCGTCGAGTGCGCTGAACCAGCGCGACTCCAAGGCGATCGTCGCTCTGTTCTAAGCGTTCTTCGCTGCGGTGGCTGCTCTCGAGACGGCGGACTGATCGCGGAGTGCTCGCTCATGCTGCGCTAAGCGGCGAGAACTTTGAGCTCGTCGCTGCGCCTCCGGACAGACGGAGGCTGCCGAGCGGCTATCCGCGACCGATCCGGAAGGAGTTGTACCCGGGATCCGATCTGAGATCGAGGCGGAGTTGCGGGAGCAGACGTCCAGTCCGTCGACCGGCTCGCCGTTGGGGTTGCCGGCGGCTGGTGAGACCGAGGATCGGGAGCCGGAGATGATGCCTGCGCCGCGCAGGTTAGAGGCGGAGCCGCTGGAGATTGTGGACGCGGAGGTCGTGCCGGATGAGCCGGTCCCGTCGCAGTATCTCGAGGCGTATCACGGCAACGAGCGTCTTGCGCGGATGGAGTGGCAGGGGTGAGGGCTTTGCATGAGCGTGAGACGAACGCCGCTACGGAGCCGGACTTCTTTGTGGGGGCTGCGTCGTCGACGTGGGGTGCTGTGAATGAGAGCCCACGGGGGTGGATGTGAATCAGCGATGGAGGGATGAGCGATGCAAATGAACGTGTCTACGAGTTTGGTGGTGATCGCAGAAGGCTCCGCGGCATTCTTGATCAAGAACCGGACTGCGACGACGAGCGTGTTCTTGGAGACTGGCAACACGGCTGGTGCAGTGTCGGCGAGTAATGGCTTTGAGTGGCAGGTCAGTGATCCGCCGCTGGACATCGAGTTGCAGGAGGGCGAGGTGCTCTTCGGCGTGGTCGCCGCTGGCCAGGCTACCAGACGTTGCATGTGTTGAAGGGCGGGCTGACGCTGTGAGCATCTCATTCGCTGGCGCGGGTCCCACCGTGACCGCTGTTGATGCTGGCAACTTCGGCAGTGCGTACACGGTGGATTTCGGGAACGCGCAGCGAGAGATTCACGTTTCGGGACGTTGAACGCGAACTGCGTGTTGACGATCCAGAACGCGGTCACTGGGTGTAGGGCGTTGCTGATCGTGACGCAGGACGCGACCGGGGGCCGTTCATTGACGCTGTCGAGCTCGCCGGACGGGTCGCCGTACACGACGCTCGCGGACACGCAGGCAGGTGTCTTGAACGTGTACGAGATGGTGTACACCGGCTCGACGGCAGTTGTCGACACTTGGTGATGATGATGGATTTGACGAGCCGGCGCTGCGAGTGCAGTTCGAGGCGGCACGCGAGCAGGGTTACAGCGGCCGCGCGGCGCTTCACAAGGTCGCGGCCGCCAATGGCATGTCTGCCGCTGCGCTCGAGGTAGCGCTTTACCGGTTGAAACGAGATTCCAACGAGGAGGAGCAGTGATGGCTACTAGGTCGGGGTCTGTCGAGGAGATGGACGCGGAGACGCAGCGAATCATGCGTACGGGGTCATGGCAGGACACGGTCGATCGTGCGATGGGGACGGTGGACACCAGTCGCCGGCATCAGCCGCCGCACCCGAGCCTGTGATCGAGGATGAGTTTGCTGAGAGCGAGCGGGACGCTCGCGCGCGATCGAGGAGCTCGAGCAGAAGCGTCGCGGTTTGCTCGTGGATACAGCCGATACCGATGATCCTGATGTCGCTCGCAGGACGTTGGCGGAGGTCGCCGAGGCGGAGGAAGAGATTCGTGCTTGCGAGCGGGTCCTAGAGCGGACGTCCATCATCCGCGTGGAGCGTGAGCGTCGCGCTGAGGAGATTCGGGCGGCTGAGGCGGCGCAGGCGCGCGCTGAGGCGCTTGAGGTCGCTCAACAGCTTGGAGAGGAGCGGCACCGTGCGGCCTGTGAGGTCGACGCTGCGGCCGTGGCGCTCGCGAAGGCGCTTGCGGTTCACCGCGACCTGGTCGGCAAGCAGAACGTGCAGCTCGAGGCAGCGGGGCGGCGAGTGATCGACAACCACTATCGGATGGTGCAGCGCGCGTTTGAGCATTCCCTCGCTCTGGTCTTTGGTGATGAAGAGGTGAGGTCTTTGATTGATCTGCCGCTGCTGCAGATTCGTGAGGTCATGCCATTCGCGGACGGCGATCCGGCGCCGCGCTTCGGAGGGTGACCGATGTCTGAATACGTGATTTGGAAGACCGAAAGGACCGATGAGATGACCACTATCCAGAAGACGGCTGATCTGACGAATGCCGCGAGGGGCGCGGTTGCCCGCGCCATCGCGGAGCTGAAGCCGTACGTTGATCAGGACTTGATCGCGGGTGCGATCACGAAGCTGCAAGTGCTTGCGACTGCGCCGCCGCTGGAGAAGGCCGATCGGCTCGCGGCAATGAGCGCCGAGGAGTTGACCGAGCGGCTCACGATGCTCCGGAAGGCGGAGGCCGAGGCTGGCCCGCTGAGCATGCGGGATCGCGCCGGCGTTCAGAACGCGGCGGCCGATCTTGAAACAACGTACTTCGCGGAGACCAACCCGCGTGCCGCGCAGGCATTCGTGGACCGTCATGAGTGGCAGCACCGTAATGACCGGCCGGTTGCGGTGAAGAAGGCCAGCACCGCGTTCCAGGACGCGGTCGCCGCGGCTCGACGGGATGACCCGTCGTTGAGCGAGTATCAGGCCGCTGAGCGTGTGATCCGCGACAACCCGGATCTCGCGCGTCAGGTGTGGGGCGCGCAGGCCGGCTGATCGGACTTCAAAGCATGCGCGCTACGACACTCCTTCAAGCCGCTGTCGCGTGGTTTCCGCGGCCGTGGCGGTGTCGTGCGCGCGTGGGCCCGGGTTTTACCACTCCTTCCCGAGGGTTCTTGTCCCCCGAAAGAGCGTTTGGGTTCATGGCGCTCTCGTCCCGGGGACAGACCGTCGACGCTGCTCATGGCCTCTGGCACGGGGCCCCATGGCTCGTCGACCCTGGCCGGCGACTCGTTCCTATGGCGGGGCGTCGGCCAGAAGACTTCGTTTCGCGTGGCGGCTCTCCGTCCGCGATTGCCGGCATCGCGATGACTGCGGATCTCTCGCTCGCTGTGCAGCTTGCCTCGGAGGGCAGGATCGACAGCTATACGTTGGCGGCTCTATCGGCGATGGCCTCCGAGGTCACAGATGCGTGCAAGGTCGAGCTGTTGGTCTCGAAGGACCCGAATCTGGCATTGGAGCCGACACCGGTTCGTCTTTCAGACGGCACGACGGGCTGGAGGATGCAGCGCTTTGACGACTGTTTACGCGCTGCGATCGCGACGGTGCTGCAGGTTGCCATCGACGAGGTGCCGGACCCGCATCTCAACGCCAAGCTTCGTGCTGGCTGGCAGCCATCGTCGGTTACGCAGGTAACAGAGATCACGCTGACGAGGTGGTGTGAGCAGCGAGGGCTGCGCATGACACGCCACGACGCCCCCCCTTGGAATCGCAAGCGGTGGATCGGGGTCGTTCCGCCTCCTCGTCGCGTCACCGCTGGGCCGTTTATGAGTCATTGCCTCGTGATGTGCCGGAGAGAGATTCTGCACGACCCGTTCGCCCTCAATTCTCTGGTCGCAAGGTACGTAGCGGAACGGTTCCAAAAGAAGACTTGGCTGCCGTCAGACGTGCAGTACGGGTTTACGTTCAACAAGAGGAAAGAGGCCAAATAATGGGCTTGTTCGACCATCCGTATTTTGGGCCGCTGGATCCACAGGTCGACTCCAGTATCGCTCAGCTAGTCAGCCGCGGAGGTTCTGGCGGCGGAGGTTCTGGCGGCGGAGGAAATGCTCCTGGCTGTGCGTGGCTGGTTGACGAACAGGGTCAGCCGGTCACGCTCGAGTCGTACTTGGAGGAAAGGTTTGGCGATGACCGTCCTTCCGGTGGTCTGCCTGACGCGTAGGCGATCCCTAAGACAGACCCTTGCACTCGTCACACTTGGATCGGCCGCCGGTGCCTGACTCCCGGTTCTCAGGCTTGATCCGTTTCCCATCTGAGCACTGGTTGTTGTCGTGGTAGACGTTGCGGTGCCCGGCTCCGTCCTCGAGGTTCTTCGTGTAGTACGGGTTGACCTTCACGACGCTCCTCTCCTTGAATGGTGGAGCGCAGTCGACCATATTTGCCGCGGCGAATCAAGGGCCTGCGTACGACCGGTTACCGAGGGGCGGCACCTGCGCGTCCTACAAGCGGTCCTAGTCGCCGAGGGCGCGCTCAACCGCGCCGTACACGGCGCTGCGGGTGAGGCCGAGCACGTCGGCGACGTCGGTGATCCGGGCGCCGGCATGGACAATCTCGGAGATCAACCGATCACGGTCCCGCATGAGACGCCCGACCTCGGCCTCGGCCGCTTTGAGCCGATCAGAGGCGGCGACCAGTTCGGATTCTTCAGCTCCGGTCAAGCGTCGGGGCGACACGGATCGCAACGTTGCCATGTGTCGAGTCTAGACGACAGATTCTGTAGGGTCAACTTGACAGAGCGCGGCGGCGGTGAAATGCTCTGCTTCGTCAACAACATCAACGGACTCGACGGACGCTGCGAACGTCCATCGAGGCCAGACCGGAGAGTCATCTCCAGCCGGCAAAGCACGCCACAGGTCTGTGGCGTCGCCCTGCTCGCCACCGTCGGCTCTCCGCGAAAGGAACCGCAATGGCATTGGTCAGCATCGAGGTCCCTGAGTCGGCCGTCGCCGCGCTCGGCAGCGTCAAGTATGTCGACGAGTACGCCGTGGCAGAGCTTCTGCGCGACCCGCTCGAGGAGGCCGGACACGATCTCATCGGCATCGCGCAGGGCACGTGCATGCCAGACCCGCACGAGGTCCGCAGACTCGCGTTGCGACCGGCCGGGTTCGCCGACGCGCTCGAGGGTGCGTGATGGCGACTGCACGTCCGGCAGACGCAGTCGTCTGCGCAACCATCCCCACCTCACGGATCTTCTCGCTTCGCGGCGAGGTGCGCAGTCAGGAAATCAAGCACCTGTACGACGGCAGTGTGCATCGCGCGGCTGCGCACCTGCGAGAGCTCGAGTCAAAGGGTCTCGTCACGAGCCGCGAACACGATGGCCGACGGCGGTGGACGCTGACCGTAGAAGGCGCAGGCCTCTGCGAATACGCGTACGGCGTATGCAGGTGTGGCAGGGAAATTGAGCGTGGACTTCACGACACGTGGACCGACCTCTGTCGCAGTTGCCTCGCTGACCTGGCCGACGAACAAGCAGCGCGTGCAGAAAGTTCGGCGGAGCGGTGCCGCGAGAGCGCGCGGGAGGACGAGGACCATGCTCAGATGCTTCGCGCGTGGGCCGCGACATTGCGCCACGGCGGCGGTTTCCTGCTCGACGAGGCGGATGCGTGATGGCGCAAGAGCCCACCGACATCGGGGCCTTCGCGACGGAGATCTTCACGGACGTGAACTCCGAGATGCAGCAGCGTCTGGAGGGCTACGCCGAGTGGAGTCAGGCGGATCGGGACGCGGTGAACACCGCGATCGCGAAGGCTGCCTGGAACGGGATCCTGCGAGGCGTCGCGCTGCTCGCCCACGACTTCAACGCAGCGGAGCAGGCGAAGCTCGCCGACGATCCAGACGCAGACATCGTCCAACTGAGCCCGGAATTGCGTGTCGATCCCGCGCCTGACCTTTGGGCGCAGCGGTACGGGGGAGACGCCTGATGGTGAGTCTCGGTCGCTGCCCGATGTGCCTAGCGCCGATCACGCGCCGTGAGGACAACCCCGCGGCGCGTGAGCCTTACGTGCCGCGGACGATGTGGATCTGCGAGCGCGGACACCGAATCACTCAACCCGACGACACAAAGGTGGCGACGCGATGTCGCGCGTAACGGGACACGTCAGCCTCAAGGCCCGCAAGCGCGGCGCGGTCTTCTACCTCAAGTACCGGCTCGAGGATGGACGCCAGGTGCAGAAGCTCCTCGGGCCGGCGTGGACTGAGCGCAGCCGTCCCCCCGCTGGCTACTACACGCGCAAGACCGCTGAGGAGGCGCTGCAGGAGATCCTTGCTGACGCGCGCCGCGGGTCGCTGCCGGGCTCGAGACGATCCGGTCGGACGTTCGGGGAGGCCTGCTCTGAGTGGCTTAGGTACATAGAGCACGAGAAGCAGCGCGCGCCGTCGACGGTGCAGGACTACACGAACACGGTCAACGCGGCACTGCTGCCGGAGTTCGGGCGTGACACGCCTCTCGAGAAGATCACGACCGAGCGGATCAATGAGTTCCGCGAGCGGCTGCTGGACGAGGGTGAGCTGTCGCGGCGGACGATTCAGAAGCAGCTCGTGCTGTTGTTCGGCGTGATGAAGCGCGCCAAGCGCCGCGGGTGGATTCAGAGCAACCCGTCTGAGGACGTCGAGCGGGTGTCGATCAAGCGCTCGGGCGACTTCAACGTCCTGAGCCCTGTCGAGGTGCAGGCAGTCGCCAGAGCTGCTCAGAGCCCCCGAGGACGCCGCGCTGTACATCGCCGCTGCCTTCACCGGCCTACGGCAGGGCGAGCTGAGAGCGATGCGCTGGCGAGATGTCGACTTCGCCAAGCAGACCGTGTTCGTTCGCAACAGCTACACGCACGGGCGGATCGGCCCACCGAAGTCCGGGCTCATCCGCTCCGTGCCGCTGATCGATCAGGCCGCGCAGGCGCTCGACGCGCTCAGCCGCCGAGGCGCGTTCACCGCACCCGACGACCTCGTGTTCTGTACCGACCTTGGGGAGCACCTCACCGACGACGCGATGCGCGACGGGTTCTACGCCGCGCTCAAGCGCGCCGGCCTGGGCGACCGACGCGAGGGTGCGGACCCGATCGTCTTCCACGATCTGCGGCACACGTTCGGGACGCTCGCGGTGGAGGCGTGGCCGCTGCATGACGTGCAGGCGTACATGGGGCACGCGGACATCCAGACGACGATGATCTACGTCCACCACCAGCCGAAGACGGCCGCTGCGGATCGCCTCTCGGAGCTGGTGTCCCGAGCGACTGGGGACACATTGGGGACACGCCCTGAGCATGAAACCAAGGAATCCCTGCAAACGAGTGGCCCGGCTGGGACTTGAACCCAGGACCGACGGATTATGAGTCCGCTGCTCTGACCAACTGAGCTACCGGGCCGTTGGGGCGTGACGCTACCGGCCTCCTCGCCCGGATGCCGGATCGCCGTCGGCCTCCTCGCCCGGATGCCGGATCGCCGTGGCACGCGCTCTCGCCGAAAACGTGCCACGCAGCCGACCCACAGGGGTGCAAGTCACGATTTCGTCGGATGGCGGCGGCTTTCCGCCATCGGCCGACCGGCCGGCGGCGGTTGGCACGTTTCGGGCCAGCGGCCTCCCCGAGAACGGTCAGCATGATGGCCGGGCCGTGCCGCGCTCCCGTCAGGCTCACCGGTATGATCTGCGGCGCAATGCTCGTTCTGGCGGACCTTCTCGGCCTCGGCCACTCGCAGAGCTCGTTCGGTGAGACGCTCGCGCTGATCATCACGTTCCTGGGCATCGGCCTCGTCGCCAACCTGCTCATCGGGTATGCGGTGTTCGCCGCGATGGCCGAGCGCAGGCAGAACCAGGAGCGCATCGCCGCGTATGACCGCGGCGAGCGCCAGCCCTGAGCGCCCCGTCGGCACTCGCTTTCCGGGCCTCGGAACCGCCCGCGCGGCGCAGAGTCATGAAACGTCTCTGAAGGAACGTCGTCGGGCGGCGTCGAATGAGACGCCTGCCCATGAAGCACGCAACCACTCCCATCGCCGGCGCTGAGGCTGCCAACGGCCATCAGGCGCTCTCCGGCTACATCAAGACCAGGTTCGATGAGTTCTCGCGCTCCCAGAAGGACGTCGCGCAGTACATCGTCGACCATCTCGACGAGGCCGCCTTCCAGACCGCCGAGGAGCTGGCTCGCCGGGCGAACACGTCCTCGAGCACCGTCGTGCGCTTCTCCCAGGCGCTCGGGTTCGAAGGCTTCCCCGAGCTGCAGCAGGCGGCGCGTGACGAGTACCGCCGCCTCGTCGGCGGGATCGGCACCGGCGCCGCACTGGCGGGCGAGGCCCACGGAGCGACGCCGCTGTTCTCGCTGGACCACACCGAGTTCGAGGCGGCGCTGGCCGCCGACCACGTCAACCTCGAGGACACGGCGCACAAGCTCTCGCGCGCCGACGTCGAGGCGGCGGTGGACGCGATCGTGTCCGCTGACCGGGTGCTGATCGCCGGGACCGACCAGATGGCGTTCTTCGCCAGCTACCTGCGCCACCTGCTGATGCTGCTCGACCTCCGCGCCGAGGTGGTGGCCAGCCCCTCCCAGGAGGCGCTGGGCCGGCTCTCCCGGATCGACGGGGACACGCTCGTGATCGGCCTCTCGGCCGGGCGGCCGCATCCGCTCATCACCCGCACGATGAAGCTCGCGCGCCACCGCAGGGCGACGACGCTCGCCATCACCGACGCGACGCTCTCCGAGGTCGCCCGCCTGGCGCGGATCCGGCTGTACTACTCGTCGAACACGCCGGCGTTCGTGCGCTCGCACACCGCGCTGTTGTCGATCATCCAGGCGCTTGCCTACGGCGTCTATGCGCGCGACGCCCAGCAGTACGACGTGCGCATCAAAGCGTTCCGCCTCAAGTAGCTCCCCCGGCCGGCGCGACGAGCAGCGACTGCGTGGCGTGGCCGATCCGGCCGCGGCGGTCGTACAGCACGCTCTCCGCACTCGCGACGCTGCCCGAGTGCACCCGCATCTGCGAGCGCAGCGCGACCCATTCGTCAACCGGCGGGCGTTCGAGGTAGATCGTGAGGTCCGGGTTGATGAACGTGTGCCGCTCCCAGCTCAGCACCGAGCTGATCCCGTTCCCGAAGTCGCCCGCGGCCGCGACCCGGTCCACCGGACGGGTCGCCTCGCCCGCGAGCAGCTCGTGGCGCAGACGGAACCAGGCTGTCGCCGGGCCCGGCTCGAAGAAGCGGCCCTCGACGAACCTGATCTCCACCCCGTCGGACGGGAACAGCGGCCGCTGAACCGGCTTCCAGTCGGTGGGCCCAGCCTCGTCAGGGCCGGGGAACGGCAGGCCCTCATCCGGCGAGCCGTCGATTTCGCTCGACGCCAGGAACAACGCCCGCGCTCGGGTGACCTCCTGGCCGTCGGGGCCGAGCAGCGCGCCGTCGAGCAGCGTCACCCGGCGGCCCGGCCGCACGAGTTCGATGCGCGGGCGCAGCGGCCCGCGCGGGACCGGGCGGACGAACTCACAGGTGAGCCGGGCCAGCCGCAGGGCCGTGCCGTCGAGCTCCGCCGACAGAAGATGTGCGAGCAGCGCCGCGGGGGCCCCGCCGTGCAGTGCTCCCTCGGCCCATGGGCCATCGCACACCGGGTCCGCCACGTAGCCGTCGCCATCACGGACAAACAGCGCCGGGTCGTTCATCGGCCCGGAACCTAGCGTGCGGATAGACTCGCCTGCATGAGCACGAACGGTCACAACTCCCGCGACGAGGCGACATTCACCGTCAAGAGCGGTCTCGCCGAAATGCTCAAGGGCGGCGTCATCATGGACGTCGTCACCCCGGAGGAGGCGAAGATCGCCGAGGATGCCGGAGCCTGCGCGGTGATGGCGCTCGAGCGCGTGCCCGCCGACATCCGCCGAGACGGCGGCGTGGCCCGCATGTCCGATCCGGAGATGATCAAGGGCATCCAGGAGGCGGTCACCATCCCGGTGATGGCCAAGGCACGGATCGGCCACTTCGCCGAGGCCCAGGTGCTGGAGGCGCTCGAGGTCGACTACATCGACGAATCCGAGGTCCTCACCCCTGCCGACGAGGCCAACCACATCGACAAGTGGTCCTACAAGGTCCCGTTCGTCTGCGGCGCGACCAACCTCGGCGAGGCGCTGCGGCGAATCGGCGAGGGCGCGGCGATGATCCGCTCCAAGGGCGAGGCCGGTACCGGCGACATCGTCGAGGCCGTCCGCCATCTGCGCCGCATCCGCTCAGAGATGCGCGCGCTCACCCTGATGGACCCCGAGGAGCTTCCGAGCGCCGCCAAGGAGCTTGCCTCCCCGCTGCCGCTGGTGCGCCAGATCGCGGCCGAGGGCCGGCTCCCGGTCGTGCTCTTCTGCGCGGGCGGGATCGCCACCCCCGCCGACGCCTCGCTCGTCATGCAGCTCGGCGCCGAGGGCGTGTTCGTCGGGTCCGGCATCTTCAAATCCTCGGATCCGGCCGCCCGCGCGAAGGCGATCGTCGAGGCGACGACCCACTTCCGCGATCCGGCGCGCGTCGCCGCTGCCTCGACCGGTCTCGGTCAGGCGATGACGAGCATCGAGACCTCGAAGCTCGAGTCCGAGCAGCTGCTCGCCTCCCGCGGCTGGTAGTGACGGAGACACCGTCGCAGGGCGTCCCGTGCGTCGGGGTGCTCGCGCTGCAGGGCGACTTCGAGGCCCATGCCCGGCTGCTGGCGGGCCTCGGCGCACGCGCACGTGAGGTGCGCGTGCCGGCCGACCTCGAGGGGCTTGACGCGCTCGTGCTGCCCGGGGGCGAATCGACGACGATGACGCTCGGGATCGAGCGGGAGGGCCTGGCCGATCCGCTGCGGGCGCTGGCGGCGACCGGCACCCCGATCCTCGGTACGTGCGCGGGGATGATCATCCTCGACCGTGAGCACCTTGGGATCCTCGACATCCTCGCGCAGCGCAACGCGTTCGGCCGGCAGGTGCGCTCGTTCGAGGCCGACCTTCAGATCACCGGGGTGAGCGGAGATCCCGTTCACGCGGTGTTCATCCGCGCGCCGTGGGCCGCCGAGACGGGCCCTGAGGTCGAGGTGCTCGCCGAGGTCGACGGCCACCCGGTGGCGGTGCGTCAGGGCAAGATCGTCGCGATCTCGTTCCACCCGGAGCTGAGCGGCGAGCCGCGCCTGCACGAGCTGGTCCTCAGCCTGGTGGGCTGAGGCGCGGTTCAGACCACCAGGCCGTGGCGCATCGTGTTCTCGCTCACGGCGTGCTGGGAGACGAACTGCAGCAGGTAGTCCGGTCCGCCGGCCTTCAGCCCGGTCCCTGACAGGCGGTTGCCGCCGAACGGCTGGCGGCCGACCATCGCGCCGGTGATGCCGCGGTTGACGTACAGGTTGCCGACCGGCGTCCGCGCGCGCACCCGCCGCACGACCGACGGGTCTCGGGTGAAGAGCCCACCGGTGAGTGCGAACGTGAGCGAGTCGACCACGTCGCACGCGTGCTCGACATCGCGCACCCGCTGGACGGCGAGCACCGGCCCGAAGATCTCCTCGCCCAGCACCGGCGAGTCATCGGGGAGGTCGGCGGCGAGCGTCGGCGTGGCGAACCAGCCCTCGTCGTCTCCGAAGCCGCCGGTCTCCGCCTGGGCCACCACCCCGCCGCTGTCGCTCGCGATCCCGACGTAGCGGGCCACCCGTTCGGCAGCCTCGCGCTCGATCACCGGCGGCACGTCGACGCCCAGGGTCTGCGCCTGGTCGACGAGCAGTGAGCGGACCGCCCCGGCCAGCCGCTCCAGCAGCTGATCGGCGATCGCCTCGTGGACGAGCAGCCGGGAGGCGGCCGAGCACTTCTGGCCGGCGTAGTTGAACGCCGAGCCGATGACCGCGGGCACGACCTCGTCGAGATCCGCGTCGCCATCGACGATCACGCAGTTCTTGCCGCCGAGCTCGGCGACGACCGCCTTGAAGTGGCGCTCGTTCGTCTCGGCGGCGGCGCGCACGATCGAGCGCCCGACCGGGAGCGATCCGGTGAACGCGATCACATGCACGCGCGGGTCGCGCACGAGCGCCTCGCCGACCTCGCCGGCTCCCGGCAGGATCGAGAGCACCGCGTCCGGGACGCCGCCGGCGCGCAGCGCGTCGACGAGCCGGGACGCCATCAGCGGCGACTGCTCCGCCGGCTTGAGCACGACCGCGTTACCCGCGGCGAGCGCCGCCGAGGTCATCCCGCAGGGGATCGCCAGCGGGAAGTTCCAGGGAGAGATCACGGCCGCCACTCCGCGGCCGACGTACGCCATCTCGTTGCGCTCGCCCGGGACCTGCAGCAGCGGCCTCCCACGTGCGAGCTCGATCGCACCTCGTGCGTAGTACTCGAGGAAGTCGATCGCCTCGCACACGTCGCCGTCGGCCTCCGGCCACGGCTTGGCACACTCGCGCACCTCCAGCGCGGCGAGCTCGAGGCGGCGCTCACGCATCCAGGCGGCCGCGCGCAGCAGACAGGCAGCGCGCTCCTCGGCGGGCAGATCGCGCCACCCTGGCGCGGCGCGCTCAGCCACCGAGACGGCGGTGTGGACCTCGTCGACGGTTGCGGCGGCACACTCGGCGACCACGCGCGCGGGTGTGCCAGGATCGTTCGAGGTGAAGTCCGTGGCCCGACGGGTTTCGCCGCCGATCCGCACCGGGACCGGCAGCGGCAGCTCGCGGTCGACGGCCGCCAGCGCGTCGTCGAGCCCGGCGCGCACCGCGGGGCGGCGCAGCTCGAGGATCGGTTCGTTGGCAAATGCGGAGAGGTTCACTGAAGGCCCTGGCTACGGCGCGGCGAGCAGCTCGTCGAGCGGAACCCCGCTCGCCTGGGCGGACAGGAACGAGTCGTTGCTCGTGTTCTCCAGCAGCCGGCGCACGAGATATGCCATCCCGGCGACGAGGTCGCCGACCGGGCAGTAGGCCCGCACGCGGAACCCGCGGGCGGCAAGCGCGGTCGCGAGGTCGTCGCCGAGGCCGCGCAGGATCTGCAGCTCGAGATCGGATTCCCGGCGGCCGGGCGTGGACACCCGGTCATAGGCGATCGCATGGGCGACCGAGCGCAGATTGTGCGATGCGATCGCCACCCGCACGGGGACGCCGCCCGAGCGCGCGTCGAGCAGCGTGCGGGTGAGAGCCTCGTAGTTGCGGTCGCATGCCGCCTTGTCCTCGAACACCGGCACCTCCCAGCCGTGCTGGCGGGCCTGGACCAGCTCGTGATCCCAGTAGGCGCCCTTGACCAGCCGCACGGTGAGCGGCGAGCCGCGCTGCACCGACCGCGTCCAGGCGAGCACCTGGTCGAGCGTGGCCGGGGAGTCGCGCAGGTAGGCCTGCAGCACGAGGCCCGAGGAGGGGCCCTCGCGGAACTCCTCCTCGCCGAGCAGGTCGAGCACGAGCTCCAGCACCGCCTCGCGTGAGTCGAGCGACTCCATGTCGATGTGCAGGTGCGCGCCCCGGTCGCGGGCCTCGCGCAGCAGCGGACGCAGGCGCGCGGCGGCGTCCTGCTGGCCGCGGGCGGGCGCGTCGGGGCGCAGCAGCGGCGTCAGCGCGGAGATCTTCACGCACACGTTCGCGCGTGGCAGCACGCCCGCAGAGTCGGACTCGAGCAGTGTCTGCTCAGGCCAGGCGGGCGTCGCGGCGGCGAGCACCTGCACCGCGTCGAGGCAGCGCTCGGCATAGCGGTCGGCCTCCGCCTGGGTGACCGTCGCCTCGCCGAGCAGATCGACCGAGCTCGCGACGCCTGAGTCCCACAGCCGGCGGAACGTCGGCAACGCCCCGTGGGGCGACTCGCCGACGATGAAGCGATGAGCGAGGTGCCGCACGCCACCCGCCGCGGCGGCGCCGAGGGCGGCACGCCCGGCGCGGCTGCCGGAGACCTTCATCGCCGCCGAGATCGGCGGGGGAGGACCGTCCGGGAGCTCACCCAGGAAGCCGGTCAGGTGGCGCGCGAGATCGTCGAGCGAGCGGCAGGCGGGAACCACGTCGACGAACCGGAAGAGGGCCGCACGCAGCTCCTGGTCCCCGGTCGCGAGCTCCATCGCGCGGGTGTCGAGCGCCCGCAGCCCGAGCCGGGATCCCTGCGGGAAGGCGGCCGCCAGCGACTCCCCGACCACGCGCAGCTCACGCTCGACGGGGTCGGGCTCCGCGGGCGGTCGCGGGTCGTCGGTCTCCGGGACGGTGGCCATCGCAGTCGACAACGCTATCGCGGAGCCGTGGCAGGATGAGGTGCATGCGACGGCGAACCTTCGGGCTGATGCGTGCACGGACAATGCTGTGTGTCCTTGCGCCGGCGTGCCTGCTCGCCGCATGCGGATCGAGCGCCCATCCGACGGCCGACGCGGCAGGGCGGACGACCGTCACGCGGACGGTCACGAGGACGTCGAGCAGCGCGACGAGCTCCCCGGCGACGAGCTCCCCGGCGGCGAGCTCCCCGGCGACGACGAGCACCCAGTCTCAGGCGGCGGTCTCTCAATGCGTGGCCGCCGATCTCTCGCTCTCGTTCCTCGGCGGCAACGGCGCCACCGGCCATGTGCTGCTCAGCTTCGCGATGCGCAACGCCTCCTCTCACAGCTGCCGCACCGGCGGGTACCCGGGCGTCCTGTTCCTCGACGGGTCCGGACACGCGCTGCCGACCCACCCCGACCACACCACCACCGACATCGCCGGTCACACCACCCTGCGTGAGCTCACCGTCGCTCCGGGGGCCTCGGTGTCGTTCCGGCTCGGCACCAGCGACATCGGCTCCGGAGGGGGGAGCGCCGGCTGTGTGCGCGCGGCCGCGCTGCAGGTGATCGCTCCCAACGACACCGCGACGATGCGGGTGGGGCTCCACGCCGGTGCGTTCGAATGCGAGGGGAAGGTGACCGTCTCGCCGGTCCAGGCCGGCGCCAACCCCGATCCCGGCTAGAGGTCCTCGGAGGAGGGCAGCCGCCGCGCGAGCCACGCAGCGCCCCCGTCGAGGATCTCGGTGATCTGCGCGGCGGGCACCGGACGTGAGAAGAAGAATCCCTGGACGGAGTGGCAGCCGAGCCGCTGGAGCTCGGAGAGCTGGAGCTCGTTCTCGACGCCCTCTCCGGTGACGAGCAGCGTCAGCGCGTTCGACATGCCGACGATCGCCTCGGTGATGCCGGTGTCGCGGGTCTCGGTTCCGAGCCCGTCGATGAACGAGCGGTCGACCTTCAGCACGTCGAGCGGCAGGCGCGTGAGGTAGGAAAGCGATGAATAGCCGGTTCCGAAGTCGTCAAGGACCAGGCTCACACCCAGCGCCTTGAGGTCCGCGAGCGTCTGGAACAGCTCCTGGCTCTGCCCCATGACGATGCTCTCGGTGAGCTCGAGCGCCAGCAGACCAGGTTCGAGCCGGGCCCCGCGCAGCGCCGCGGCGACGTTCTCGACGAGCGCCGGGCTCTCGAATTGAGCAGCCGAGAGGTTGACGGCCACGGAGATCGGCAGCGCGTCGGGCCGGCTGTCGTACCACTCGGCTGCCTGGCGGCAGGCGTGCTCCAGCACCCAGCGCCCGATCGGCTCGATCAGCCCGTTCTCCTCGGCGATGGGGATGAACTCGAGCGGTGGGACGCGGCCGCGCTCCGGGTGATCCCAGCGCACGAGCGCCTCGACTCCGATGACCGCGTTGGCGGCGAGCCCGATGATGGGCTGGTACTCGAGCGTGAGCTCGTCGCGCTCCAGCGCGCGGCGCAGATCGTTCTCGACCCGCAGCCGGCTGATCGCGCGGCCCCGGATCGCCTCGTCGAACAGTTCGTAGCGCGCGCGGCCGCGCTCCTTGGCGCGGTGCATGGCGGCGTCCGCGTCGCGGACGAGGTCGTCGGCACGTTCACCGCCGGCGGCGAGCGTGATCCCGATCGAGACGCTCACGAAGTGCTCGTTGCCGTCCAGCACGAACGGCCGGTTGAACGCTCCGGCGATGCGCTGCGCCATGTCGACCGCGTCCTGCTCGCCGGCGATGTCCTCGAGCAGGATCCCGAACTCATCGGCGCCGAAGCGCGCGATCGTGTCCGAGGCCCGCAGCATCTGCTTCAGACGGGGCGCCGCGGCCGCGAGCAGGTCGTCACCGACGGCGTGCCCGAGCGAGTCGTTGATGAGCTTGAAGCGGTCCAGGTCGAGCAGCAGCACCGCGGCACTCGATCCGCGGCGGCTGAGGTGCTGCAGCGCATGGGAGAGGCGGTCCATGAACAGCGCGCGGTTCGGCAGCCCGGTCAGCGGATCGTGCAGCGCGCGATGGCGGATGTCGTCCTCGGTCTTCTGGCGCTCGAACGCGTCGGCGAGGACGTTGGCGAGCGCCTGGACGAAGTCGACCTCCATCGCGGAGAACTCGCGGGCGGTGTCCGCGTGCACGCCGAGCACGCCGAACGCCCCCCGGCGGCCCTCGATGACGATCGACATCCCGCTCCGCGTCGCCGTGAGCTGGAGCGGCACCGTCGGTCGGAAGCGGGTCTCCGCCTCCCAATCCGAGACGATGACCGTGCCGTGCCCGATCGCGTAGCCGGGCTGGGTATCGGGGTCGAACGGCACCGGCAGGAGTGCCTCGGGCGGCATCCCATGGGAGGCGAGGAAGGTGAACAGCCGGCGCTCCGCGTCGAGTGCGATCACGCCGCCGCGGTCGAGCCCGAGCAGCTCGACGGCCGCGGTCGCGGCCTCCTGCGCGAGCTCGGTCGCCGAGGCGCCCTCCAGCGCGTGCTCGCCGAGCGCGGCCAGGGCGGCGTGCTGTGCCGCCGCACGCACCAGATCCGCCTCCGTGCGCTTGCGCTGGGTGATGTCCGACAGCACGCCGTGCCAGCGCAGATCGCCGTCGGCGGTCCGCACCAGCAGCGCGTCGTCCCGGATCCACACCGGGTGGCCGTCGCGATGCAGCAGTCGATATTCGTTGTAGCCACCGCCCTCGTCGTCGAGGTCGGGGTTCTCCTCGCCGGCGAGGACGCGCTCGGCGTCATCGGGATGAAGGCGAAGCCGCCACATCGACGGGTCCGAGCACCACTCCTGCGGGGTGTAGCCCAGAATCGCCTCGATCTGCGGGCTGACGTAGTACCACCGCCCATCCGGTCCAAAGCTCGCCGAGTAGAGCACCGCTCGCACGCGCTGCATGACGCCGGCGTCATCGGTGGGGCTGGTGGCGAAGGCGACCTGCGGGTGGGTGCCCGCGCCGCCTTCACCGGTGGCGCGCTCAGCAGACATCGTTCTCGGGTATCGGCCGATATCTGCGGACCTCGATCCGGGGCGATTCCGGCTCAGCATGCGGGGAACTACCCAGTGGGCGTCATGCGCGGATGATGGAGAGGACCTCATCGCGCTTCTCCTCCATGTGCTCGCGGGAGCGCAGCGACTCCAGGCACAGGCGCAGCAGCGGCTCGGTGTTCGAGGCGCGGACGTTGAAATGCCAGTCCTCGTAGTCGATCGAGATCCCGTCCAGGCGGGTGATCTCCGCATCGGAGTAGCGCTCGGCGATCTCCTCGATCCTCGCCATCGCGTCAGGGACCTCGGAATTGATCTCGCCGGAGATGAAGTACCGCGAGCGGTAGGGCTCGAGCAGCTCGGACATCGTCATCCCGCGATCGGAGAGCAGCTCCAGGATGAGCAGTGCCGGCAGCGTTCCGGAATCGGCGCAGTAGAAGTCACGGAAGTAGTAGTGCCCGGAAACCTCGCCGCCGAATACCGCCTCGGGAACCTCGCGCATCCGGGCCTTGAAGAAGGCATGACCAACGCGATTGACGAGTGCGGTTCCGCCGTGGGCGGACGCCGTGTCGGCGACCGCGCGGCTGGCGCGCACGTCGTAGAGGACCGTGACACGGCCCCCGGGCGGCGCCGGGCTCTTGTCGATCATCGACCCCGCGAGCAGCGCGGTGAGGAAGTCGCCGTCGACGAACGCGCCGGTCTCGTCGATGAAGAAGCAGCGATCGGCATCCCCGTCCCACGCGATCCCCAGATTCGCTCCGCGGGCCTTGACCTCGCCCATGATGAACTCGCGGTTCTCGGGCAGCAGCGGATTGGGCTCGTGATCGGGGAAATTGCCATCGGGGGTCCAATACGCGGTCTCCAGATCGAGTCCGAGGCGCTCCAGCAGCGGTCCGACCATCGGCCCGGCCATGCCATTCCCGCCGTCGACGACGACCTTCAGCGGCGAGATCCTGTCGGGATCGATCACCTTCAGCGCCGTCTCGTGGAACTCGTCGTAGATGTCGACCTCCTCGACGTCGCCGGCGCGTGCGGCCGGGTCCCCGAGACCGGCCTCGATCATGTCGCGGATGTCCCCGATGCCCTCATCGCCCGAGAGCGCGAGTGCCCCGCGGCGGACCAGCTTGACGCCGGTGTAGCGCTTGGGGTTGTGCGAGGCGGTGCACATCAGCCCCCCGTCGAGCTCCCGCGAGCCGACGAGGAAGTAGAGCATCTCGGTGCCGACCTGCCCGGCATCGAGCACAGCCGCGCCCTCGGCGACCATGCCGTCGCGGTAGGCCTCGGCCAGTTCGGGCGCCTGGAGACGCATGTCCCGGCCCAGCCCGAGCCTGAGCTCGGTCACCGGGCGCTCGGACATCCCGGAGATCACCCGGGCGAACGCGCGGCCGATGTCGTAGGCGACGGACGCGTCGATGTCCTCGCCATAGACGCCGCGGATGTCATAGGCCTTGTAGATGGAGGAGTTTCCAAGAGCGCTCATAGGCCCGCAGCCTATAGTGAAGGTCATGTCCGGACACTCGAAATGGGCCTCGATCAAGCACAAGAAGGCGGTCGTCGACCAGCGCCGGGGCCAGCACTTCACCAAGCTCTCCCGGGCGATCACCGTCGCCGCCAAGGAGGGGGGAGGCGACATCGAGGGCAACCCGTCGCTTGCACTCGCCGTGCAGAAGGCGCGCGACGCCTCGATGCCCAAGGACAACATCGAGCGCGCAATCGCCAAGGGCACCGGCGAGGGGATCGACGCGGACCAGATCGAGACCGTGCTCTACGAGGGATACGGGCCCGGTGGGGTCGCGATCCTCATCGAGGCGCTCACCGACAACCGCAACCGGACCGGCGCCGACGTGCGCCACGCGCTCTCCAAGCACGGCGGCAGCCTCGGCGAGCCCGGCTCGGTCTCCTACCTGTTCGACAAGACCGGCGTGATCGTCGTCGACTCGAGCCGCTACGACGAGGACGACCTGATCATCGCGATCGACGCCGGAGCCGAGGACATCTCGCTCGACGACGACGTGTTCGAGATCATCTCCGCGCCGGGCGACCTGGTCGCGGTCCGTGACGCGCTGGCCGACGCCGGGATCGAGATCGAATCCGCCGACGTCACGCAGCGGCCGAAGGTCCGTGTCCCGGTTCAGGAGGCCGAGGCCGCCAAGCTGATCCGCCTGATCGACACGCTCGAGGAGTCCGACGACGTGGGCGCGGTCCACGCGAACTTCGACGTCGACGCGGACGTGCTGGAGCGGATCGCCGGATAGCCAGGGGCGGACCCGCGAACCGAAGACCCGGTGAAGAGTTGGTGGCCGGGCGCGCGTCTCGGGCGCGGCGCTCGCTAGTCTCGGCGACGTTCTATGCCTAAGAAACTGACTCTCCTCATCGCCGCGGGCGCACTCGGCACCGCGGTCGCCGGCTGCGGAACCGCCCGCGTGGCCGGCATCGTGCCCGCCCCGAGCCAGGGTGCGACGGCCGCATCGACCACCGCGACCACGTCGACGCCGACCTCCGGCCCGCTCTCCAAGGAACCGACGATCGCCAAGCCGACCGGGGCCGCACCGACCAAGCTGGTGATCAAGGACCTGGTCAAGGGCACCGGCGCGACCGCCGAACCCGGTGACACGATCGTCGTCAACTACGTCGGCGCGCTGTACAAGACGGGCAAGGTGTTCGACGCCTCCTGGAAGGACGGCTCCACCTTCACCACGCAGCTGGCCTCGTCCTCGGCGAGTGGCGGTGGCGTGATCGAGGGCTGGGTCAAGGGCCTGGCCGGCATGAAGGTCGGCGGTCGGCGCCAGCTGATCATTCCGCCCAAGCTCGCCTACGGCAACCAGAAGCAATCGGCGATCCCGGCGAACTCGACGCTCATCTTCGACGTCGACCTGCTCAAGGTCTCGAAGTAGCCGCGCGCCGCGCCCGGTGCAGCGGCGCCGGCCGGCTGACGCCCTTGAGGCGATGCCGGCCGGCGAACGACCACTCGAAGGCCGCAGCCGATGCGTCGTGGACCTCCGCGGTGCAGAGCACGCTCCCCGGCCGCGCGATCCCGGTCACGCGGCTGGCGAGATTCACCGTGTTGCCGTAGAAGTCACCGGCGCGCTCGACCGCCGGTCCGTATGCGATCCCCGCCCGCAGCACGGGCAGATCGTCCGCGGCGGCGCCGTCGAGCAGGTTGAGCGCCACCTCCACCAGGGTGGCGGGATCGGGGGAGACGAACATCGCGGCGTCCCCGATCGTCTTGATCAGCCGCGCCGGGGGCGTGACAACCGTCGTCGCCAGTCGCGCGAGTTGACGCGCGATCGCCCCCAGCTCCAGCACCTCGAGCTCGACGCCCAGCCGGGTGAACCCCACCATGTCGACGAAGCACACGGCGACCACCTGCTCGGCGGCGGGCTGACCGCTCGAGAGCTGCTCGCTGCCGAGCACGCCACGTGCCACGCTCGCCCGCAGCTGCGCGGTGAACGCCGACATCAGCACGGGTCCGAACGCCGGGGTGAGCTCCTGCGCGATGAGCGCCAGCCGCTCGGCGGCGTCCTGCTCGGATTCACCGGCGCGCAGGAAGGTGTGCAGGAACTGCGCGTCGATCGTCGCGGCGAGCCGGGCCATACCCTCGCCGAGCACCGCCGTCGTCTCGTCGATCGCGTCCTGCTCGATGCCCGCCTCCGTGAACAACCTGATCGCCTCCGCCGCAGCGATGTCCTCCTCCGTGAACACGCGCTCGCCCGGCTGCGGTTCGGGCAGGCCGAGCATCCGGCGGGCGCGCCGCAGACGAGCCGCCGGCACGCCGGTGCGCCGTTCGATCTCCTCGGCGCTGTGAACCGCGCCGAACACCCGCTCGATCCCGAGCAGCACGAGCCGGTCCTCGGTGATCGCGCGGTCCACCTCCTCCGCGGAGAACCCCTGGGCGAGGAGCCGCTCGAGCAGCGCGCGCCGCTCCTCGCGCGGCCCTGCACTGAGCCCCTCGAGCCACTCGTCCGGAATCGGGGCGCGCTCGTCCATGCCACCATTCTCACGGTTCCGCGGTGATGCGATCCGCACGGGTGTGGATCGCGATCTGCGTCGCGCTCGCCGTGCTCTCCTGGGCGACGCTGCCGACCGTCCCGAGCTATGACCCGTTCTCCTGGATCGTCTGGGGCCGGGAGGTCGTCGTGCCGCACCTGGCGTTCTACGTCGGCGGCGGTCCGTCGTGGAAGCCGCTCCCGTTCGGGTTCACCGTCGTCTACGCCCTGTTCGGGAGCGCGGCACCGGCGCTGTGGGTGATCACCGCGCGGATCGGCGGGCTGCTCGGCTGGGCGGCGGCGTGGCGCCTGGCGGCGCGGCTGTGCCCCGGGCGCTGGAGCTGGGCGGCGGGTGCGATTGCGATCGGCGGTCTGCTCACGACCCAGGACTACGGCTACTACTTCATGCGCGGCGCCTCGGAGCCGGGCCTCGTCGCCTGCACCCTGTGGGCGGTCGACCGGCTGCTCGACGGCCGCCGCGGCTCGGCGTTCTGGCTGCTGATCGCCGCCTCACTGATCCGGCCCGAGTGGTGGCCGTACACCGTCGCGTTCGGCGCCTGGCTGGCGATGCGCGGCGGTGCGACGTGGCGGTCCTGGCGCGGGCGGGCGACCGTGCTCGCCGGCCTGCTGCTGATTCCGCTCGGCTGGTTCGGCCCGCCGTGGCTGGGTGGTGACGATCCACTGCTCGCCGCCCATAATGCGGCGCTCTACGACGGACAGCTCGGGTCCGATCCCCTCCGCGCGGTCGTCGGCCGCGCGGTCGACATCCAGATCTGGCCGCTGCTGGCCGCCGCGTTCATGTTCGTCGCCTGGGTCGTGGTGCGGGACGTCCGCCGGCGCACCGTCTCCCCGGGCGGGTGGGTGGTGGGGTCACTCGGCGCCTTCGTGTGCGTGTGGTGGGTCGAGGTGATCGTGATGACGATCTGGCTGGGCTATCCCGGCCTGGAGCGCTTCTTCCTGCCCGCGGCGGCAGTCGTCTGCGTGCTCGGCGGGGCAGGGGTGGCCCGCCTGGGGCGAGCTGTCGCCGGTTGGGCTCGCGGCCGCTCGCGTGCGGGCGGCCTCGCCACGGCCATCGGCGGCGTGCTCGTGGCGGCGATCGTGGCCGGCTCGGTGCTGGTGAGCCGCGGCGCGGTCGACCTGCTGCTCGGCGCCGAGGGGCAGGCGGCGCTCGCCCAGCGCACCCTGAACGGCCTCAGCGGCTCGGTCGCCGCTGCGGGCGGGCGCGAGGCGGTCCTGCCCTGTCCGAGCAGCTTCACGGCCGTCAACCACTCCGCCCAGCCCGCCCTCGCCTGGGATCTCCGGGTGACGCTCCAGCGTGTCGGATCGGCGATGACCCGGCCGGGGGTGGACTTCATCGGGCCGGCGGACATCGCGACCGGGATTCCGGCGGCGATCGACCCGGAGTTGGTGCGGGACCGGGTGGTGGCGCGGAGTGGGGCGTGGACGGCGGTGGCGTTGAGGCGAGCGGGGGGTGGGGGGTCGTGTGTCGGGCGCTAGGCGGGCGGGAGGGAGGCGTCCGCGACCCGCCGCAGAATGTCTCACCATGCTCGTCCTCGGCATCGACCCGGGCACCGCGTCCACGGGATACGGCGTCGTCGCCTCCAAGGGGGCGCGTCTGCGCGCCGTCGAACACGGTGTGATCGAGACCCGGGCGGGTGTTGCGCCGGAGCTCCGGCTCGCCCAGATCCATGCGCGGGTGGCGCAGCTGATCGACCATCACCGGCCGGAGGTGCTCGCGATCGAGGAGCTGTATTTCGGCGCCAACGTGCAGACGGCGTTCGCGGTCGGCCAGGCGCGCGGAGTCGTGCTGCTGGCGGCGGGCCAGCGCGGCGTGCCGGCCCGCTCCTACACGCCGCAGCAGGTGAAGTCGGCGGTCTGCGGCTCGGGCCGTGCGGCCAAGGACCAGGTCGGGCGGATGGTCGCCCGGCTGCTCGGTCTCGACGCGGTCCCGACGCCCGATCACGCGGCCGATGCGCTCGCGGTCGCGATCGCTGAGCTCAACCGCGCGCCGCTCACCGGGCTCGTCGGCGCGGCGGCGCAATCCCGCACGGCCGCCACGCGACCGGCCGCTGCCGCGCGCCGCCCGGCGCGTCCCGCAGGCTCCGGGCGCGGCGTGTCCGCCGCGACGCTCGCCCGGGCGCGCCGATCCGGAGGGTCGTCCCGGTGATCGCGCTCATCTCCGGCAGGGTCGCGGTTCGCCGCGCCGATCACGTCGTGGTCGACACCGGCGGCGTCGGCTACCGGCTGTCGGTCTCCTCCGAGACGCTCAAGCACGTGCCGGCAGTCGACCAGGAGGTGATGCTCCACACCCACCTCGTGGTACGCGACGACGCTCTGCAGCTGTACGGGTTCGCCACCGAGGAGGAGCGCGACCTGTTCCTGATGCTGCTCGGGGTCCAGACGGTCGGACCCAAGGTCGCGCTGGCGGTGCTCTCGACCGCGCCGCCGCGTCGGCTGATGGCGGCCGTCGCCTCCGGTGAGGCGGCGCGGCTGCGCGCCCCCGGCGTCGGCAAGCGCACCGCCGAGCGGATCATCGTCGAGCTGCGCGAGAAGGTGACGGACGCGCTGGTCCCCGGCGCGGAGGACGAACCCGGGATCGACGGTGCGAGCCCGGCCGGTGACGGTGCCCCCGACGAGCCGGAAACGGTCGCCCGCGAGGCGCTCACCGGCCTCGGGTACGCGCCCGATGAAATCGACTCGCTGCTCAGGGGCGCCTCGGGCGAGGACAGCGCCGAGCAGCTCATCGCGCACGCGCTGCGGAGCGTCCGGCGATGAGCGCGATCAACCAGGAGGCGCGCGTGCAGGATCCAAGCGAGCTACCAGGCGAGGACGTCGAGTTCGATCGCGCGCTGCGTCCGCGGCGGCTGGAGGACTTCATCGGCCAGGAGTCGATCCGCAATCAGCTGGCGGTGTCGATCATCGCCGCCTCAGAACGCGGCGAGGCGCTTGATCACGTGCTGCTTGCGGGCCCGCCGGGCCTCGGCAAGACCTCGCTGGCGCAGATTCTCGCCGCCGAGCTTGACGTGCCCTTCATCCAGACCGCCGGCCCCGCGCTCGAGCGTAAGGGCGACATCGCGGCATATCTGACCGCGCTCGAGCCGCGCTCGGTCCTGTTCGTGGACGAGATCCACCGCCTGCCCCGCGCGCTGGAGGAGACGTTCTATCCCGCGATGGAGGACCAGGTGCTGCCGATCACCGTCGGCCAGGGCGCCGGCGCCCGGATCGTCACGCTGCCGCTGCAGCCGTTCACGCTGATCGGCGCGACGACCCGCACCGGACTGCTCACCGCGCCGCTGCGCGACCGCTTCGGCATCCAGCATCGCCTTGAGCACTACGGCACCGACGACCTGGCGCTGATCGTCTGCCGCTCCGCACGGCTGCTGGAGGTCGAGCTGCGCGATGGCGGGGCGGAGGCGATCGCCCGCCGCAGCCGCGGAACCCCCCGGGTCGCCAACCGCCTGCTGCGCTGGGTCCGTGACTTCGCGCAGGTCCGCCACGGCGGCGCCGTGAGCGAGCACGTGGCCACCGAGGCGCTCGACACGCTCGAGGTCGACGGCGCCGGGCTGGACCGGCTCGACCGCGAGATCCTGCGGGCGATCTGCGAGAAGTTCGGCGGCGGTCCGGTGGGTCTCTCGACGCTCGCCGTCTCGGTGGGAGAGGAGCAGGACACGATCGAGGACGTCTACGAGCCGTATCTGCTCCAGCAGGGTCTGATCGAGCGCACGCCGCGCGGACGCACCGCGACCCGGCGGGCGTTCCACCACCTCGGCCTGGAGCCGCCCGCCGAGGATCAGGGCCGCCTGCTCTAGAGGAAGTCCCTAAGAGTGGCGTCGGAGCACGGGTTGCCCTGTCTATCCTGCACACACTGATGAGTCGTGAGCACTACTTCATCTGCCCGCATTGCGGCAACCGATCGATGGGCACCGATCGAACCGCCGGCTTTCGCCGCGATGCGCGCGGTTGCGATCGCTGCGGCTTCGCGTACCTGTTCGAGCTGCTCGACGACTACTACCCGGCGCCGAACGCCGCCTTCTTCTCGCTCGACAACGACGCCCGGATCGTCGACTGCGGTCGGGGCTCATTCGAGCTGACCGGGATCAAGACCGAGCAGGCGATCGGCCGTGCCGTCAACGAGGTGCTCGGCCTGCAGTTCGACGACGGGTCCGACCACATCTCGACCGCGCTCGAGTGGGAGGTCCGCGTCAAGAGCAAACCGGTGCGCGTCAACGCCGAGCACGATCTGCCCGCTCGCGCCGTCGCCGACATCTTTCCCGCGTACGATGACGACGAGGGAGGCGTGCTCGTCGTGCTCACGCCGACCAAGACAAACGATTCCTGACCGCGGGCATCGACGCACGATCTGACCCCGCTCCTCACCGAGCGCGACCCTCTACTCTTGCCCTCGTGGGGACCCACCTCCTTCGCTGATGTCTGACCGCAAGCGCCACGGCTTTGTCCTGCTCATCGTCGCCGGCCTGTTGGCCGCGTCGATCGTCGCCCTGTTCACGGCCAAGACAGAGCTCGGTCTTGACCTGCGCGGCGGCGTCCAGCTCGTGTATCAAGCGACCGGGACCCCGGCGCATCCGAAGGTCGACCAGGCGGACCTGAACAAGGCCGTGACGATCATGGATTCGCGGGTCAACTCGATCGGGGTCAATCAGCCGCAGATCGAGACCTCCGGCGGTAACCAGATCCAGGTCGCGCTCCCGGCGGTGCACGACGTCGGGCGGGCCGAGCAGATCGTCGGGAGCACCTCGCAGCTGTACTTCTATGACTGGGAGGCGAACGCGATCACGCCGAACGGCAAGACGGTCGCCTCCCAGCTGCTCGCTCAGGACCCAACCGCAAATGAGATCAGCCAGGGCTCCGGCGGTGATGCCGGTGCTCCGGGCGCGGGCTCGCTGGGCCTGTACCAGGCGGTCAAGCTCGCCTCCAAGCAGCCTGCGGCGCCGACGACGACCGCCTCTCGCCAGTACCTCTCCCGCCTCGGTCCGGAGTACTTCCTGTTCGGAGCGCCGGGGAGCGCGGCCTGCAAGACGCTCGCCGCGCGCCAGCACACCAAGCCGACTGCGGGGCAGCACTGCTTCATCGCCGGCGGCGCGGACATTGGTACCCGTGCGCAGCTCCAGCAGGACCTCAGCGGCACCAGCCTGACGCACGGGATCCCGATCGCGGGCAACGAGCTGCTGGCCGTTCCGCAGGGCTGGGTGGTGCTGCAGGCGGTTCAGACCTCGACGAACGCCAAGGACCAGGTGAAGTTCTCCGATCCGACCGCTCAGTTCTACGTGCTGCACGACCATTACGCGCTCAAGGGTTCGGAGATCACCAACCCGCAGGCCTCGACCGCCCAGGGCGGTCAGCCCGACGTGACGTTCGGCTTCACCTCGAAGGGGTCACGGGCGTTCCAGAGGGTCACGGGGACGATCGCCCATCGCGGACAGAACCTGCGGCTCGGCAAGAACGCCAACTTCCAGCACTTCGCCACCGCGCTCGACACGCAGCTGCTCACCGTCCCGCAGATCGACTACACCCAGTACCCGGACGGGATCGTCAACACCGGCGGCAGCGGTGGTGCGGAGATCGACGGCAGCTTCACCGAGCAGACCGCATCCGACCTGGCCACCCAGCTACGGCTGGGCGCGCTGCCGATCAACCTCCACCTGATCTCCGAGAACCAGGTGTCGGCGACGCTCGGTAGCCAGGCGCTGCATGATGGCGTGCTCGCGGGCGGCGTCGGGCTGATCATCGTGATCCTGTTCCTGATGGTCTACTACCGGGTGCTGGGGTTGATCGCGACCGGGACGCTGCTGATCTACGCCGTCTACTTCTACGCGATGATCAAGCTGATCCCGATCGTGCTGACGCTGGCCGGGATCGCGGGTCTGATCCTCACCATCGGGGTGGCGGCGGACGCGAACATCGTGATCTTCGAGCGCGTCAAGGAGGAGATCCGCGCGGGCAGATCGGTGCGGGCGGGGATCGCGACCGGCTACAAGAAGGGGTTGTCGGCGATCATCGACGCGAACGTGGTGACGATCATCACCGCGTTCATCCTGTTCGTGCTCTCCACCCAGGAGGTGCAGGGGTTCGCGTTCACGCTCGGGATCGGCACGATCGTGTCGCTGTTCACCGCGGTGCTCGCCACCCAGGCGATCCTCACCACCGCCGGGGACAGCCGCACGCTCGCGCGGCCGTCGGCGCTCGGCGCCGGGAAGCCCAAGCGGCAGATCCGCTTCGACTTCATGGGCGCCTCGCGGTACTTCTTCACGATGTCCGGCGTGATCCTGCTGGTCGGCGCGCTCGCGGTCGGCGGGCGCGGGCTGAAGCTCGGGATCGACTTCACCTCCGGGTCGCAGATCACCCAGAAGGTGACCCGCTCGGCGACGATCAACCAGGTCAGAAACGTCGCCGACTCCGTCAAGGGTGTGACCAACGCGACCGTCGAGAAGGTCGGCAAGGGCGCGTCCAAGACGTTCCAGATCTCCTTCAAGGGCGACCCGCACCAGGCGAGCCTGGTGCGCACCGCGGTCGCGCAGCACTTCGGCGGCAGCCCGAACAACGCGAACGTCACCTCGGTCGGGCCGACGTTCGGGGCGTCGGTGACGCACTCGGCGATCATCGCGATCATCGCGTCGCTGCTGGTGATCTCGGCGTACGTGGCGTTGCGGTTCCAGTGGAAGTTCGCGGTTCCGGTGCTGATCGCGCTGGCGCACGACATCCTGATCACCGCCGGCGTCTACGCGTTGACCGGAAGGCAGGTGACGGTCGACACGGTCGCGGCGCTCTTGACCATCTTGGGCTACTCGCTCTACGACACGATCATCGTGTTCGACCGAATACGAGAGAACATCCCGCGGATGCCGCGGGCGGCGTTCTCGCAGATCGTCAACCGCTCGATGTCCGAGGTGATCACCCGTTCGCTGGCGACCACGACGTGCACGCTGTTGCCGATCCTGGCGCTGTTGTTCTTCGGCGGCTCGCAGCTGAAGGACTTCGCGTTCGCGCTGCTGATCGGCGTCGCCTCCGGCGCGTACTCCTCGATCTTCATCGCCTCGCCGGTGCTCACGCACTGGAAGGAGCGCGAGCCGGTGTACCGGGCCCGCCGCGCCCGCATCCTGGCCGATCAGGGCCTCGTGCCGGCGTACGCGCCGACCGGTTCGGACGTCGCGCCGCGCGAACGCGCTCGGCTGCGGCGCAACGCCGGGCTGGCGAGCGCGGATGCCGGCAACGTCTCCGCGGCCGAGTTCGAGCAGATGAAGCGCGACATCGCCGAGGAGGAGACCGAGCCCGGCGGGCGGACCTCGATCCTGACCCGGCGTGCGGCCCACACCGACGAGGATGAGCTGGGCGAGGAGCGTGCCTCCCGGCGCGCGCGGCGCCAGCGGCCCGCTCGCCAGCAGCCCGCGCCCGAAGAGGTGCCCCCCGCCGCCGATCAGGAGCCGCCCGCCGGCGAGAGCACGACCGACGGCGGCGAGGGCTTTGAGCACGCGCCCGACGAGGTGGAGAACGAGGGGATGCTGCCCAACGAGTCACGACCTCCCCGCAACCAGCGCGGCGCCCGCAACAACCGCCGGCGCGGACGCGGACACGGACGGCGCTGATGGGACTGCTCGCCTGGGTGATCATGGGCCTCGCCGTCTGGCACTTCACGATCTGGGTGCCGGACCGCTTCTGGGGTGGGATCGTCGGTGCGTTCATCGGCGCGATCGTCGGCGCGATCCTGTTCGGGCTGATCATCCACGGGTTCTCGATGCCCGGCACCCGCGCCACGCACCTGATCACCGCCATCGAGGGGATCCCCGGCGCGCTGATCGGCATGGGCCTGGTCTACGCCGAGGGCATCCGCCGCGAGCGCTCCTCCGCCGCTGGTCCGCCGCCCACCGGCGGCCGCAGGCCCGCGCCCGCTCGCTGAGCGGCGGCCGAGCGCTTCGTCCCCGCGGGGACCGGCCGAACAGATGAGCCCAGCGCGATCGCGGCTGTATGACGCAGGCGAGCACGAGCCGTTGATCGCCGGCCCCTGGGATCCCGAGCGCGTGCGCACGGCGATCGACCGGATCGCCCGCCAGGCGCTCGCCGCGCGCCGCGCCGACGGGAGCTGGCCTCGGCATCCGGGCGACGACTACGGGCAGCAGGGTGACTTCGCCTGCAGTGGTGCCACGGGGCGCCCGGCTTCCTCACCAGCCTCACCCGGCTGCCGCGCGACCCGGAGCTCGACATGCTGTTCACGGGGGCGGGCGAGCTCATCTGGCACGCCGGGCCGCTGCGCAAGGGCGCGGGGCTCTGCCACGGGACCGCGGGCAACGGCTGCGCGCTGCTCGCGCTGCATGACCGGACGGGGGAGAAGGTCTGGCTGGAGCGCGCCCGCGCGTTCGGGATGCACGCACTCGCCCAGGTGGAGGCGTCCGCGCCCCGCCACTCCCTGTGGACCGGTGCTCCCGGCGCGGCGCTCTTCCTGCGGATGTGCCTCGACGGGCGCTTCACGGGAATGCCCGTGATCGATGTGATCTGAGCCGCGACGGGCGCTCAGGCGCGCCCGCGGGCGAGGTCGAGCAGGCGCCCCAGCACCCGGTTGCCGTCGGCGCGGATCCCGTCGTGGTCGTACTCGCTGGTCACCCATGGACGCATACCGCGGATCGCCGCGGCGGTGCGCTCGGAGTGCGCCCGCTCGACGTACAGATCCTCGTGATAGATGGCCGCGGCCGACGGCACCTCGCAGGCGGCCAGCGCATCCGGGTCATACAGCGCGGGCCACTCGTGATGGGCGAGCAGCTCTGCCGCTTGCGCGAACGGTCGCAGCTCGCCGTACTCCTCGAACATCCAGGGGTAGATGTGCTCGCCGGTGAGCAGGTCGGGATCATCGGCGTACTCGGCCGGCAGCATCCGCTCGGCCGACCACCCGGTCACGCCGCCGTCCGCATAGCAGGCCTCGTGCACGGTCGCGTACAGCGGATTGCGCTCGACCCCCATCGGCGCGGCGACGTCGTGGCGAAAGCCCGGTGAGTCGAACGGCTGCTCGAGCAGGTAATGCAGCGAGTCCGCCCCGTCGCTCATCCCGAGCCGCTGGCCGAACTGGCGGACCCGCCGCCAGCTCAGCGCGTCGCCGGAGGGCAGCCGCACCGACTCCGCGGCGACCGCCTCGCGCAGCGCGTGCATGCGCTCGCGATCGCCCGGATAGCGAGCGAAGTAGCGACGGGTGCGCTCGATCACCCGGGCGTAGGTGTCGCGGTAGACCTCGTCGATCGGAGTGCGCAGCGGCGGCACGCCGCCGGTGATCAGCGCCTCGCGCAGACCGTCAGGCGCGATCGAGAGGTAGGTGACCACGCAGAACCCGCCGAAGCTCTGGCCGAGCACGCTCCAGCGGTCGACCTCGAGCGCCTGGCGCAGCAGCTCCGCATCGCGCACGATCGAGTCGGCGCGGAAATGGGTGAGGTACTCCGCCTGCGCCTCCGCCGTGAGGCCCTCCAGTGTCGCCGGGCCGACCGGCGTCGAGCGGCCGGTGCCGCGTTGGTCGAGCATCAGGACGCGGAAGTCCGTCAGCGCCCGCTCCAGCCACCCCGGGCCGCGCGGATTGCCCGTCGGCCGCGGTGCCTCGAACCCGGGACCGCCCTGCAGGAAGACGAGCAACGGCTTGTCGGTGCCCTCCGGATCGGCGACGATCCGGCCGAACACCTCGATCGTGCGGCCGTCGCCGGCGTTGTCGTGGTCCAGCGGGACGGTGAGCGTGTGCTCGGTGAGGACGAGGCCTGGGGTGCGGACGGTGGTGGGCATCGCCGCATCATCTCAAGGGTCCAGTCTGTCCGCAGGCGCGCCTACCGTGACCGCGTGGCTCTGCTCGACACCCCACCCGCCGCGCCCGAGCGGGAGCTGCTGCTCGCGCACTACGAGCTCGGCGACGCGCTCGCGCTGGAGCGCGAGCTCGGGATCGGCCACGTGCTCAGCCAGGTGCTCGTGCGTCGTGGCCTCAGTGACCCGGAGGCCGCGCGGGCCTACCTCGCCGCCGACGAGCGGCACGACGCGATGGCGTTCGCGGGGATGGGCGCGGCGGTCGACTCGATCCGTGCCGCGATCGCGGGTGGCCGGCGCATCACCGTTCACGGTGACTATGACGTGGACGGCGTCTGTGCGACCGCGATCATGGTGCGGGCCCTGCGCAGCCTCGGCGCGGACGTCGATTGGTTCATCCCCGGCCGCCTGCAGGACGGCTACGGACTCTCGGAGGCGACGGTCCGCCGGCTCGCCGCCCGCGGCACCGGGCTGATCCTCACGGTCGATTGCGCGATCACCGCCGTCGAGGAGGTCGCGCTCGCCAGGGCCGCCGGGCTCGATGTGGTGGTCTCCGATCATCACGCCCCGCGCGCCGACGGGCAGCTCCCCGACTGTCCGATCGTCCACCCGGCAGTGGGCGGCTACCCATGTCCGGCGCTCTGCGGCGCCGCGGTCGCGTACAAGCTCGCGGTGGCGCTCGAGGCACGGACGGTCACGGACGAGGCCGAGCTGGTCGCGCTCGCGACGGTCGCGGACCTCGTGCCGCTGGTCGGCGAGAACCGCCGTCTGGTACGCGAGGGCCTCCGGGCGCTCGCGATCACCGCGCGCCCCGGCCTGCGCGCGCTGATGTCGGTCGCCAAGGTCGATCCGAGCGCGCTCGACGCCTCGACGCTCGGCTTCCGTCTCGCGCCGCGGATCAACGCTGCCGGTCGCCTGACCCGCGCCGACGCCGGGCTGGAGTTGTTGCTCTGCGAGGACCCGGCGCGGGCCGGACAGGTCGCGGCCGAACTCGACGCTGTCAATGCCGAGCGGCGGGCCGTCGAGCAGCGCATCCTGTGGGAGGCCGAGACCCAGATCCGAGAGCTGCCCGAGCGCGAGGGTGCTCACCCGCCGAGCGCCTATGTGCTGGCGGGCGAGGGGTGGCACCCGGGCGTCGTCGGGATCGTCGCCTCGCGGATCGTCGAGGCTCATCATCGCCCGGCGGTCCTGATCGCGCTCGATCCCGAGGCCGGGACGGGGACCGGCTCGGCGCGCTCGATCCCCGGATTCGACCTGCTCGGAGGGCTGCACGCCGCGGCGGCGCACCTCGGCCGTTACGGCGGTCACCGGGCCGCGGCGGGCCTGTCACTCGAGCTGTGCTCGCTCGAGGACTTCCGGGCATCGTTCGAGGCCTACGCCTCCGAGATGCTCACCCCGGAGATGCTCGCGCCAATCGAGCGCGCCGACGCCGTGGTGTCCGGTGGCGAGCTCGGGCTCGCACTCGCGGAGGAGCTCGAGGTGCTCGAGCCCTGCGGGATCGGCAACCCGGCGCCGCGGCTGCTCGTCCCAGGCGGCCGCTTCGGCGATGTACGCCCCATGGGCGAAGGGCGCCACGCGCGATTCAACGTGATCTCGGGCGGGGTGCGCGCCAAGGCGGTCGCGTTCGGATGCGACGGTCGGGTGGTGGCCGACCCCGACGCCCCGCACGACGCAACGTTCCGGCTCGAGCGCAACGCCTGGAACGGGGCGGTCGAGCCCCGCCTGGTGCTCCGCCACGCCCAGCGCTGTGAGCCCGCGCCGATCGCGTGTCTGCGCGAGGACGGCGGTTACCTCGCCGCGGTGCTCGCCGAGCTCGAGAACGGCCTGCCGGGCGGTGGATCCGACGCCGGCCCCCACGGCGGGGGGCGAGAGCGGGTCGGGGCGTCGCGGACCGTGCTCGACCGCCGCGGCGAGAGCCCGCTGGCGGTGCTCACCGACGCGATCGCCTGCGGGCACGAGGTGCTGGCGGTCTGCGCCGACGTGCCGCGGCGGATGGAGGGGCTGGGCGCCCGGATCGGGGGGTTCACGCTTGCCGCCTACGGAGAGATCGCCGAACCGGCCCACGCGGTGAGTTCGCGGTTTGATCAGATCGTCGCTCTCGACCCGCCCGCCAGCCCGCTCGAGCGCGCGTCGATCAGCGCGGGCGGGGGCGTGACCCATCTGGCCTGGGGCCCCGCTGAGCTACGATTTGCAGAGCAGGTACACGAGCGTGAGTACGGACTGCGTCCGTCGCTCGTCGCCCTCTACCGCGCCCTCCGGGACCGGGAGCGGGCGACCGGCGAGGAGCTCGAGCGTCTGCTCCGCGGCGACGGTCCGCACGGCCGCTCGGCCTCTCTGGCCGGCCGGCTCATCCGGGTCCTCGTGGAGCTGGAGCTCGTCAGCCTCGATCGGGACCTGCCGGCCCTGGCGATCGCGGGGCGGCCGGCAGCCACGGCGCTCGACCGCTCTCCCTCGTTCAGGGTCTACGCTGAGAGATACGAGGACGGCAAGCGATTCCTGAGCAGCGCAAACCACCCGCCAACCGGCTGAGCCGAGCGATCGGAAGGGGTGAATCCACCCCGTCGAACGGCCGTGCCCGCAATCAGAACGGCGGCTCGCCGGCCACCGAGCCGGTGCGGGACAGCGGCGCGGCCACCGGGTCCTCCGCGGTCATCGACGAGCGTCGCGACCCGGTCGACGCCGTCCACCCACCGTCCGGAGCCGACGGCAACGGCCCGCTTCCGCCGGTCGCCGAGCTCACCGAGGCCCAGCAGCTGCTGCTCGGGGACCTGTTCGCGATCGTGGAGGAGCACGCCGATCATGCCGCGGCCCTGATCGACCGCGATCGCGTCCAGGAGGCGTTCGTCTACGCGTGCGTCCATCACGGCGACCAGCGGCGCATGTCGGGGGAGGACTTCATCACCCACCCGATCGGCGTGGCGAAGATCTGCGCCGGGATGCGGCTCGACACCGAGACGCTGTGCGCGGCGCTGCTGCACGACACCGTCGAGGACACGAGCGCATCGCTCGACGAGGTGAGAGAGGCGTTCGGTGAGGAGATCGCCGGCCTCGTCGACGGGGTCACCAAGCTCACCGGCCTCACCTTCCAGTCGCGCGACGAGGCGCAGGCCGAGAACTACCGCAAGATGATGGTGGCGATGGCCTCCGACATCCGGGTCATCCTGATCAAGCTCGCCGACCGGCTGCACAACATGCGCACGATCTCGGCGATGTCGAAGCAGAAGCAGCTCGAGAAGTCGCGGGAGACGCTTGACATCTACGCCCCGATCGCGCATCGGCTCGGCATCCACGCGATCAAGTGGGAGCTCGAGGATCTCGCCTTCCAGACGCTGCATCCACGCAAGTACAACGAGATCAAGGCGCTCGTCGCCCAGCAGCGCGACGAGCGGGAGCGCTACGTCGACGAGGCCGGGGCGACAGTCGCCAGCGAGCTCACGCGACTCGGCATCGAGGCGGACATCTCCGGGCGCGCCAAGCACTTCTACTCGATCTACTCGAAGATGACCAAGAAGGGCCGGGAGTTCAACGAGATCTACGACCTCACGGCGATGCGGGTCATCGTCAACTCGGTGAAGGACACCTACGGGGCGGTCGGCGTGATCCACTCGCTGTGGAAGCCGCTCCCCGGGCGGTTCAAGGACTTCATCGCGATGCCCAAGTTCAACATGTACCAGTCGCTGCACACGACGGTGATCGGGCCCGAAGGACGGCCGTTGGAGATCCAGATCCGCACCCGTGAGATGCACGACCTGGCCGAGTTCGGGATCGCGGCGCACTGGATGTACAAGGAGGGGTCGGTCGCGGACGGGCGAGCGGCCAGCGGCCCCGACGGCAAGCTCAAGTGGCTGCGCTCGCTCCTGGACTGGCAGCAGGACATGGCCGACCCGCGCGAGTTCATGGAGAACCTCAAGGTCGACCTGTTCGAGGATGAGGTCTTCGTGTTCACGCCCAAGGGCGAGGTGAAGTCGCTGGCGGCCGGAGCGACCCCGCTGGACTTCGCCTACGAGATCCACACCGACGTCGGGCATCGCTGCGTCGGCGCGAAGGTCAACGGCAAGATCGTGCCCCTCTCCTACGTCCTGCGCTCGGGCGACATCGTCGAGGTGCTCACCTCAAAGCGCGAGCGTGGCCCCTCGCGCGACTGGCTGGCGCTGGTCAAGACGACGCGGGCACGCAACAAGATCAAGGCGTGGTTCAAGGCGGAGTCGCGTCGTGATGACGAGCACGCCGGCCGCGAACTGCTCCAGGACCACCTCAAGAAGGCGGGCCTCCCGGCCCAGAAGGTCGTCGGCTCGCCGCTGCTCACCGATGTGATCCGCGAGATGGGCTTCCGAAAGGGCGACGACTTCTACATCGCGCTCGGCGGGGCGAAGATCTCGCCCAAGGTCGTCGTCAACAAGGTCATGCAGCGCCTCAAGCAGGGCGAGACCACCGAGACCGAGCCGACGGCCGCTGACGATCTGCTGCGCACCGGCCGCCGCCGGTCGCGCCCGACGACCTCCTCGAGCAAGTTCGGCATCTCGGTCGACGGCATCGACGAGGTGATGCTGCGGTTGGCGAAGTGCTGCCGCCCGGTGCCCGGGGACGAGATCGTCGGCTATATCTCGCTCGGCCGTGGAATCACGATCCACCGCGAGGACTGTCCGAACGTCGCGGTGCTCAAGAAGGATCCGGAGCGCTTCACTCCGGTGTTCTGGGACGGCGATGCCGAGACGGCGTTCAGAGTCGAGATCCAGGTCGACGGCTGGGACCGGCATCGTCTGCTCGAGGACATCATCCGGACCTTCGCGGAGGCCGGCATCAACATCCTCGATGCCCACTGCACGGTGAGCCACCCGATGGTCAAGGACCGGTTCGTCGTCGAAGTCGGCGACACCCGGACGCTCGACCAGGCGATCAGCCGACTGCGCAACATCGACGCGGTGTTCGACGTCTACCGCGTCACTCCAGGCGCCGGCTGATCCCGGTCGCGCCCGGCGGAGCGGATGCGCCGGGTCAGCGCGATCAGCCCGGACGGGCCGACCGGCTTCGCACGGCCCGCCGCCGGCTCGACCTGCACCCGGGCGGCGATCGGCCGCGGCACCCCGCTGAGGAGCACGATCTGGCCGGTCCGCAGCCGCTTGATCGCGTTCGGGTGGACGATCGGCTCCTCGTGCTCACGACGGGTGCCTGAGTGCGGGGCGAGTCTGCCGACCGGGCGCAGCGGGCTGGGGTTGGGCCGCGTCTCGCGCCAGACGATCCGCGTGCCCGCCATGCGACTGATCGCGAGCGCCGACTCGTGGACCTCCTGGCGATGGGCGAGCGTCACCGCGGTGATCCCGAGTACCTGATCGCGGAAGCCGCGCCCGGCGCGCTCGAGATCGGCGAGCTCCTGCGTGGCGAGCAGAACGCCGACGCCCGCCTCGCGTCCCCGCGCGAGCAGCGAGAGCACGTTGTCGGCTCCGAGTGCGGAGAACTCGTCGATGGCGACGGTGGCCGGCCGCGGGCCACGCGCGGCGCCGCTGTCGCCCAGCCGGCGGCCCGCGGCGCTGGTGAGATCTTGAACGGCAAGCGCGCCCAGCTGTGCGCCGAGCGTGCCGTAGATGCTCGAGTTGATCGACAGCAGTACGACCTCATCACCGCCGGCCAGTGCCTGGCCGAGATCGACCGCCGGCCCGCCCCCGCCCCCGGGCGCCGCCAGCCAGCGCCCCGCATCGGACTCGCTGAGCAGCGCCAGCCTCGTCGCCAGCCCGCGCGCCGCGCTGAGCTGGTCGGGCGCGAGGCTCTCGAGGTAGGCGGACACCCGCTCGGTCAGCGGAGCCGGCGCCCGGCGGGCGAGCGCTCGAAGCGCTCCGGGGTCGAGCGCCCCGACGACCTCGTCCAGCAGCGGCGGTCGTCCGGGGTGCACGGCGGCGAGGACCTGCAGCGCCGTCTGCAGGAAGCGCTCGGCGGCCCGCTGATAGTGCGGCTCGGAGAATCGCTCGGCCGAGATCAGACGGTCCTTCAGGGCGGTCGGCCCACCGTGGGCGAGCGGGTTCCAGTGACTCGGGCCCTCGGGGGTCCAGACCCGCAGGGGCCGCTGGGCGTCGCTGCAGGCGATTGCCAGCGCCCGGACGAACGAGGGCGATCCCTTCATGTCGATGGCGACCACCGGATGGCCTCTGGCGATCCGGTCGGCGAGGATCGTCTGGAGCGTCGTCGACTTCCCCGCGCCGCTCGCGCCGACGACGAGCGCGTGTGCGCCGAGCTGGAGATCGGAGAGGCCGACCGCGCGGCCCTTCACGTCGCGGCCGAGTCGCACCGAACCGGGCTCGACCGGGGCCAGCCGGGCGTGCAGGCGATGGGCGAGCGGCAGGAGCGCGCGCCGCGTCACCGACAGGCCCAGCAACGCGAGCGCGGCGCCGGTCGCCCATGGCGTGGGCAGCGCGAGCAGCCCGAGCAGGCACGCCGAGCCGGCAAGCCGGCGCGCGACTCGAGCGCTCACCGGCCGGCCGCCACGTCGCGGCGAGGCCTGGCGGCACCGGGCAGCGCCCCGGCGCGGGGCGACGCGCGCGCATGATGAGCCGCCGCGACGCTCGCCGGCTCACCGGGCGCACGGCCGCCGGCCCAGCCGAACCGCTGCACGCGGACCGTGTCGGTTGCGCCGACGCGAGCGGCCGAGCGGGCGATCGCCTGACCGGCGGCGCGCGTCTGGACGAGGTAGACGACGGCGTCGATCCGACGATCGTCGGCGTAGGCGGCGAGGATCCGCTCGCGACGGCGCGGTGACTTCGTCGACAGCTCGAGCTCGAACGCGACCCGGTGGCCACCGGCCGTCACCACCATCAGGTCCGGATAGTGCAGCCGCGCCGAGGAGCCGTGGCCGACCCGGACGCCGTGCATCGGAGAATCGGGCGGCCGGTCCGCGCGCCGGTCCTCGGAGCGCATCGTCCGCTCGGTCACGACCGCCGAGAGCTCGCCGAAGATCCCGCGTCGCGCACCGGCGGCAAGCCAGGCGACTCCGGCGTCGTGGCGGTAGAGGCCGAGGTCGACCGCCCGCGGGACGCCGAGCGTGCTCTCGCAGGCCGCAAGCCCGCGGCGGGTCACCGCCCAGGCAGTCGGATCGTGGCGCAGCGGGCGTGCGGCCCGCACCAGCCCGGCTGCGGCCAGCGCGCCGAGCCGCCGGCCGGCCGTCCTCGCCGAGATCCCCACGACCCGTCCGAGCTGCACCGCGAGCGCGAACCGGTGCTCGGCCAAGAACTCCAGCATCTCCCGGTCACGAGCCGTGAGCCGCAGCGGGGCCGGGGGAGGGGAGGAGGACGCCACTCCTCGGTAGAGCCTGCGGCCACCCGGTTTTCACCCCCCTGGGTGTGAGAGAGGCCCGCTCCACCCGCCCGCGGAGGGAAAGCTCAGGAGACGATCATCAGGCCGTCGGGGACGACCCGGAAGCTCGCCTCGGGGGTCTCGCCGATGTAGTCGCCGTCGACCTGCAGCGGCAGCGGCCGCTCGTCCAGCGAGCGGATCAGGATCTCCTCGCTCGAGCGCACCGCGGTCACGCGCCGGTGCGCCGTCACCCGCAGCCCGGAGGCGAACGCGCGCAGGATGATCGTCGGCATGTCGATCAGGCTGGCGCGGCGCAGGATGATCCCCGACAGATCGCCGCTGGACAGCGAGGCGCCGTCCGCCATGTGCACCTGGCGGTCGCCGAAGTAGGTGTACGGCTCGGCGTTCTGCACGATCGCGGTGACGCCCTCGATGCGCTCGCCGCCGACCTCCGCGGCGAACCGCGGCGGCCCCAGCAGATAGCGGCGGTTGAAGGTGCGGATTCCCGTCCAGGTGTAGTACCACTCCCCGAGCCGGCGCTTGAGCCGCGGGTGGGCGTCGACCTGCTCGACGACGCTCGCGTCGAGACCGACTCCCGCGGAGAACAGGAAGTAGCGGTCGTTGACCCGGCCGAGGTCGACTCGGCGCGGCCGCCAGTCGTGGGCCATCCCGAGCAGGTGCTCGGTGGCGTCGACGATGTCGACCGGGATCCCGGTGATCCGGCACCACACGTTGGTGCGCCCGCCGGGCAGGCAGCACAGCGGGGTGTCGGTGCCGGCGAGGCCGTTGGCGGCCTCGTTGAAGGTCCCGTCGCCGCCGAACGCGACGACGACGTCGTAGCCCTCGGCGGCTGCCTGCCGGCAGATCTCGGTGGCGTGGTCCCGCGCCTCGGTATCGACCGCGTGGACCTGGTAGCGGCCGCGCAGCGCGTACACGACGAGGTTGCGCAGCCGGTCGGAGACGGTCGACGCGTACGGATTGACGATGATGAGCATCCGCCGGCTGGGGGCGGCCGGCTCCTCGAGGCTCACGATCGCCTCCAGCCGGGCAAGTGGGTCGCGGCTCGTCGTCGACATTCGCGATCTTCCAACACCACCGGTGCGCGGTCGTTACGCGCGAACGCGCGACCGTCCGCGTGCGGACGGGTCGGCGTCCCGGCCGCGCCGAGGGTTATACTTCCGCCCACATAGCAGTACGCATCCAGAGGGGTGGAGGGATTTGGCCCGACGAAACCCCGGCAACCTCCCGCAAGGGAACGGTGCCAATTCCATCAGGCCTACAACAGCCTGGGAGATGTGGCAAGGCGGTTTCGTTCACCTCCGACCACTGACCCCGGCGGAGGTTTTTCTATATGCCGCCAGAGTCTCTTCGCTGCAAGGAATGTCACACCACCTACCCGCTTGACGCGCGGTACGTCTGCGAGCGCTGCTTCGGCCCGCTCGAGGTCGCGTACGCCCAGCGGACGGGGGCCGACCCGGAGGTGCTCAAGCGCCGGATCGAGGCCGGTCCCTACTCGCTGTGGCGCTACACGGACTTCCTGCCCGTCGACACCGCGCCCGTGGGGGTGCTGCCCGCGGGCTGGACGCCGTTGCTGAAGGCCGACCGGCTGGCCGAGCGGCTCGGCCTGCGGGAGGTGTGGATCAAGAACGACGCGGCCAACCCGACGCACTCGTTCAAGGACCGGGTCGTGTCGATCGCGATGGCGCGGGCGCGGGAGCTCGGCTACGAGACGATCGCCTGCGCGTCGACCGGCAACCTCGCGAACGCGGTCGCCGCCCACGCGGCGGCGGCGGGCCTCGAGTCCTACGTGTTCATCCCGTCCAACCTCGAGGAGCAGAAGGTGCTGGCCACCGGCGTGTACGGCACCAACATCGTCGGAATCCGCGGCAACTATGACGACGTCAACCGTCTGTGCACCGAGCTCTCGGGCGAGCACGAGTGGGCCTTCGTCAACATCAACATGCGGCCCTACTACGCCGAGGGATCCAAGACGCTCGCGTTCGAGACCGCCGAGCAGCTCGGCTACGAGATGCCCGACCGGGTCGTCGCCCCAATCGCCTCCGGCTCGCTGTTCACCAAGATCGCCCGGGGCTTCGAGGAGTGGATCGAAGCCGGGCTGCTGGAGGGCACGCCACCGACGTTCAACGGCGCGCAGGCGGACGGCTGCTCCCCGGTCGCGACGGCGTGGGCCGAGGGCCGGGACTTCTGCCAGCCCGTCAAGCCCGACACGATCGCCAAATCGCTGGCGATCGGTAACCCGGCCGACGGGCCGTATGCGCTTGATCTGGCACGGTCCAGCGGCGGCTCGATCGACTCGGTCTCCGACGACGAGATCCGCGAGGGGATCCGGCTGCTCGCCCAGACGACGGGCATCTTCACCGAGACCGCCGGCGGGGTGACGACGGCCGTGCTCGCCAAGCTCGCGCGCCGCGGGGACATCGATCGCGACGAGCGGGTCGTGGCCTACATCACCGGCGAGGGACTCAAGACGCTCGATGCGGTGCGCGGGACGTTCAGCGTGCGTGAGATCGACCCGACGATCGAGGCGTTCGAAGCGGCGGACGAGCCCGTCGCCGCCTTCGCATAGGATGCCGTCATGGCCGTCCGAGTGAAGATTCCGACCCAGCTGCGCGCCGCGACCGACGGGGAGGCGACCGCCTCCGTCGAGGGCGCGACCGTGGGCGAGGTCCTCGACGCGCTGTACGCGCGCTTTGGCGAGTTGCGCAGCCGCATCGCCGAGGACGGCGGGCTGCGGCGCTTCGTCAACGTCTACGTGGACGGCGAGGACATCCGCTTCCTCGACGGGCTCGACACCCAGGTGAGCGACGGCGACGAGGTGACGATCCTCCCCGCCGTCGCGGGCGGCTGAAGCCCCGGTACCCGAGGGCGTTCACCGCGCAGGACCGGATCTCGTCGATCGGTCCGCTCCGACGGGTGGCGATCATGGGAACCGGTGACTCCGTCGATGCGGGATGGGACAATCTGTCCCCACCACCGATGCCGACCCCCGAGCCCACCGATCAGAGCGCCAGGCGCCGCCCCGTCCCGTGGATCGCGATCGCCGCCGTGGTGGCGATTCTCGTTCCCGGTATCCCGTTGGTCGCCGGGCTCCTCCTCCATGGGGGATCGCCCGCCCCGACCGTGCAGACGACGCAGCGGGCCGCCTACACGCCGGTGGCGGGCCACACAGCGCGCGGTGCCACGCACACCGCCGCCACGCCGCCCCCGGTGCGTTCCACGCTCACGCTGCCCGGCGGCCACGGTGCGCTGATCGCCTACATCGCGCATCGCACGACCATGCGGTCGCGTCCCGGCGGCCCCGCGACCGCGGTGCTGCAGACCAAGACCGGGTTCGGCTCGCCCACCTACGTGCTCGTGCGGCACATCAAGGGCCACTGGCTCGGGATCGTCAACACCGCTGCGGGCAACAACCACATCGGCTGGATCCGCGCCACGGGGATCTCACTGGCTCGCGACGGGTGGTCGATCCATGCCCACCTCTCCCGTCATCAGCTTGACGTCTATCACGACGGAAAGCTCGTCGAGCGCTTCCCGATCGCCACCGGCAAACCGACCGCGCCGACGCCCACCGGACTGTTCGCCGTCACCGACCGGCTCACCACCGGAGATCCGGAAGGCCCGTACGGCTGCTGCATCCTCGCGCTGTCGGCCAAGGCGCCGCACAAGATCAGCGACTGGGACGGAGGCAACCGCATCGCGATCCACTCCACGCCCGAGACCGACTCGATCGGGTACTCGGTGAGCCACGGTTGCATGCGGCTGAGCCTGGCAGACGGCCAATGGCTCATCCGTCACATCCCGCTCGCCACTCCGGTCCGCGTCTCCTCCGCCTAGTTTTCCGGGACTCGGGCCGGGGTACCGAGCTATCGACCCGAGCCGAACCGATGAAGGAGGCGACATGCCACCCCGTGGCGTCAAGCCGGGCACCAAGCGCGCCCGCCAGTATGAGGAGGTCCGCAAGAGTGAGCGGCGCCAGGGCCGCAGCGAGAGCCGAGCTGAGGAGATCGCCGCGCGGGTCGTCAACAAGGAGAAGGCCCGCAGCGGTGAGTCCCGTACGCGCTCGCGCACCTCGACCGACGACCTCTCCTCCGGTCGGCGCGGCGGCCTGCGGTCGGGCACCGATCGAGCGAAGGGCCGCACCCGCGATCAGCTCTACAGCGAGGCCCGCAATCTGAACATCGCCGGTCGCTCGAAGATGAACAAATCGCAGCTGCAGAAGGCGGTCGACGGCAGCAAGTCCTGACCGGCCGGCCGCCGGGACGCTCAGTGCGGATCGTCGGCCGACGGCGGCTCCAGTTCACCGCTCACCCGCCGGATCTTCTCGATCGCGGCGCGCAGCAGTCGTGAGACCTGCATCTGCGAGGTCCCGATCCGCTTGGCGATCTCCGACTGCGTGAGATCCTCGTCGAAGCGCAGATGGAGCAGGCGGCGGTCATCGTCGGAGAGCGCGTCGACCCCGCGGGCGATCACGGTCAGGTACTCCGCGCGTTCAAGGCCCTCGTCCTCGACTCCGATCGTCGTCGCCGGCGACGGCGCGCCGTCCTCCTCGTCGTCGCCCGGGCGCTCGAGCGGTGCGGCATGACGGCCGTGGTAGGCCTCCAGTGCATCGAGTGTCTGCTCCTGGGTGACCCCGAGCTCCTCGGCGAGCTCGGCGATCGAGGGCGAGCGGCCGAGCCGCGCGGAGAGCTTGTCGGTTGCGTTGGCCAGCTCGAGCGCGCGTTCCTTGACGCCCCGGGGGACATGGACCGCCCAGCCGCTGTCGCGGAAGTACCGCTTGAGCTCGCCGAGCATCGTCGGGGTGGCGTAGCTCGTGAACGCGAAGCCGCGCGCCGGATCGAAGCGCTGGATTGCCTTCAGCAGCCCGACATTGGCGACCTGGACGAGATCGTCGAGCGGCTCTCCGCGGGCGTGGTAGCGGCGGGCGACGGACCGGACGAGCGGTGCGAAGCGGAGGACCAGCTCCTCGACGATCGCCGGGTCACCGGTCCTGCTATGCCGTGCGAACAGCTCATCGACCGACAGCGCGCTCAGCGGATCCGACACGCCGCTCTCCCTGCATCGTCTTTGCGGTGTGACGGTCTGCGCGGTGCGCTGCGACGCCCGCTGCCTCCCGTCCGCTCCTGCCACGCTCCGCGAGCGGTGATCCGCCCTCGGTCCGGCGGGATGATACGTGCGCGGGTTGCGGAATCCGTCAGCGCGAGGCCGGGGGATCGTCGACGACGTCTGGCGTGCTCGGTCCCTCGAGCACGAAGATCTCGCTCTGGAGGTTGCGCTCCAGGTCATTGGCGCTCATGAACGAGCGAACGCGCCGGCCGAGCACGCTCTCGACGATCTCGATCATCGCGCTGCGCATGGCGTCCTGAAGACCGAGGCGACCGGCGACGACGAGGTCACGGCGCTCGCTGTTGTCGAGCGTCCGCTCCGCACGTGTGAACCCGCCCTCGAGCAGGACGACCACCAGCTCGCCGTCGATCGTGGCGCGGCTGTTCGCAGGTCCCCGGCCGACGAACTCCTTGTGGAGCCGAGCGATCGCATTGGCGATCTCAAGCGCAGGCGCCGGCGGCGCGATCTCGATCGAGACGTCGGACATCTGGGTGGAAGCGTCATCCTGGAGCATGGCGGGAGGACCGTATTGGGATCCGCTCACAAGCTTATTCGCCGCCAGCCACGTTGTTCAGCGATTGCGGTGCTCGTCCATCCACGCCCCGACCGCCGCGAGGTCACCGACGAGCTGGTCCATCGCTGCCTGGCGGTCCCCGTCCTGCGCGCGCAGGATCGATGACGGGTGCGCGGTGAGGGTGACCAGATCTGCGAGCTCGGACTGCTGGGGGACGCCGCGGTCCTCACCGATCCGGATGTGCGCGCCCAGGATCGCCTGAGCCGCGGTGGCGCCGAGGAGCACGAGTGCCTGTGGCGCCACGACCGACAGCTCGGCGTCGAGCCACGGCCGGCAGGCGGCGACATGGACCCGCTCCGGGGTCTGATGGATCCGCCGCCGGCCGCGCTGCCGGAACCGGAAATGCTTGACGACGTTGCTGACGTACGCGTCGCGACGGTCGATGCCGGCCCGTTCGAGTGCCTCGTCGAGCACTTTGCCGGCAGGCCCGACGAACGGGTGTCCCTCGAGATCCTCGCGGTCGCCCGGCTGCTCGCCGACGAGCATCAGCCGCGCCCCGGCACGTCCCTCTCCCATCACCGGCTGGGTGGCGTGCTCGTACAGCTCGCAGGCGCGGCAGCCGCCGATCGCCTCCCGCAGATTTGTCAGCGATGGCGGATCGGGTATTGGAGGGAGAGGTTGTTCGTCGAACAGGCTCACCGGCGCGGGGTACCCAGCGCGTGACGCGCGTACGCATCGGCTGCTCGGGGTGGAACTACCGCGACTGGCGCGGAGGCCTGTACCCACGCGGCGAACCGCAGCGCCGCTGGCTGGAGATCTACGCCGAGCACTTCGACACGGTTGAGGTGAACGCCACCTTCTATCGGCTGCCGACGAAGGACACCGTCAGGTCCTGGACCGAGGAGGTTCCTGACGACTTCCGGTTTGCGATCAAGGCGAGCCGCTACCTCACACACGTCCGCCGGCTGAAGGACGTCGCGGACGGAATGCGGCGGCTCCAGGAGCGACTCGCGCCGATGATGAGCGGCGGCCGCCTCGGGCCGATCCTGTGGCAGCTGCCGGAGAACTTCCCGCGCGACGACGCGCGGCTGGATGGCCTGCTGGCGGCCCTCGATGGCTGGCCCGTCAGGCATACGATCGAGTTCCGGCATCCAAGCTGGTCTGCCGAACCGGTGCTGCGCGCGCTCCGCGACCACGATGTCGCGCTGACGATCGGCGACCATCCCGAGCGGCCGTTTCAATCACACGCGGCAACCGCCGGCTGGCGCTACGTGCGACTGCACTATGGCGCGCGGGGGCATGGGGGCAACTACTCCGAAGCCGAGCTCGGCACCTGGGCGCGCCGGTGCGCGCAGTGGCGCCGCCACGGTGACGTCTACGCCTACTTCAACAACGACTGGTGCGGCTACGCCCCTGCCAATGCCGGCTCGTTGAGCCGGCGGTTGCATGTCGGGCCGGCGGGCTCGCTCGCCGGCGCGGCCTAGCCGTAGAGCGACTGGAACATCTCGGCGTAGCGCTCGCCGACAACCGAGCGCTTGACCTTGAGCGTGGGGGTGAGCTCTCCGTCATCGATCGTGAGATCGCGCTCCAGGATCACGAACCGCTTGATCTGCTCGACCTGGGCGTAATGGGCGTTGGCCTCGTCGAGCACGCCCTGGACGAGCTCCACGACCTGCTGCTCACGCGCGAGCTCGGCGAGGTCCTCGGAGAGGCCGCGCTCACGCGCCCACGGCACGATCTCCTCGGTGTCGAGCGTGATCAAAGCGACCGGGTAGGGACGCCGATCGCCGTGCATCACCGCCTGTGAGATGAACGGCGACTGCTTGAGGTCGTTCTCCAGGTTCGCCGGCGTGAGGTTCTTGCCGCCGGCGGTGATGATGATGTCCTTCTTGCGCCCGGTGATCGAGAGGAAGCCGTCCTCGTCGAGCTCGCCGAGGTCGCCGGTGTGCAGCCAGCCGTCGACGATCGTCTCGGCCGTCGCCTCGGGGTTGTTCCAGTACTCGCGGAACACGTTGGGTCCGTGGACCAGGATCTCGCCGTCCTCTGCGATGCGGATATCGACGCCCGGGGCGGGTCGCCCGACCGTCCCGAACTTGTAGTGATCGGGCGTGCACAGGGTGCCGAGTGCCGTGGTCTCGGTCATGCCCCACGCCTCCACGACGAGCACGCCGCAGGCATAGAAGAACTCGAGGATCTCCTTCGCGATCGGGGCGGCCGCCGAGAGCGCCTGGTTGATATGGCCGCCGAACAACGCCCGCACCCGCGAGTAGAGGTTCTCCTCCGCGCGCTCGAACCCCTCGGCGAGCGCCTCCGGGACCGGCTCGTCCCGCTCCCGCATCTGACGTACCTGGACCCCGACGCGGACCGCCGCGTCGAACCGTGCCTGGTCCTCCTCGGAGCCCGCGTCGCGCATCTTCATCGCCGCGCCGTAGAGCTTCTCGAAGATCCGTGGCACCGAGGGCAGGTAGGTCGGCTCGGTCGCCATCAGCTCCGGGAGGATCTGCTTGGTGTCGCCGCCGTAGTAGACGATCGAGGTCCCCAGCTCGAACGAGGCGAGCATCGTGGACTGGGCGAAGATGTGGGCGAGCGGCAGGAACAGGTACGAGATCTCGTCCTCCCGCAGCACGGCGACCTCGCGGATCATCTCGCAGGCCGCCATCGCGTTGGCCTGCGTGAGCACGACGCCCTTGGGCGGGCCGGTGGTGCCGGACGTGTAGATGATCGTGTAGATGTCCTCGGGAGCGACCGCGGCGCGGCGGCCGTCGAGCGTCTCCTGGTCGATCGAGGCGCCGCCCTGGCGCAGTTGCGCGAGCGTGAGCTCGGCGTCCGCGCCGGTGTCGCCGTCGATCGTGATCACGTGCGCGAGCTCCGGCAGCCGCGCGCGGACGGAGGCGATCTTCGCCACCTGGGCGGGGTTCTCGCAGATGACGGCGCGCGCTCCGGAGTCGCCGAGCACCCATTCGCACTCACGCGCGGAGTTGGTCGGATAGACGGGGACGATCACGCCACCGGCGGCGCCGATGGCGAAGCTGACGAGCGTCCACTCCCGTCGCGTGTCGGCGAGCACCCCGACCCGGTCGCCCGGTGCCAGCCCCAGCGCGATCAGCCCGCGCGCGATCTCGTCGATCTCGGCCCCGGTCTCGGCGTAGGTCGCCTGCTCCCACGTGCCGTCGACCAGATACCGCGAGGCGGACCGTTCGCCGTAGCGCTCGGCGGCGCGCGCCGACATGCGGGCGATCGTGTGGACATCCGTCCGCGGACGGGAGCTCGTGTCGGTCATGCGTTTCCTCTCTCACCCGGCCCGGCCGTCCGGCCGCACCGGGTGCAGTGTCCCATGTTCGGCACACTGACGGAACGGCTCTGTGTCTCAATGACGCGCGCCGCCGGCGAACGCCTGCCCTTCCCTGTGAAGTACGCCCGGCAGGATTTGAACCTGCGACCTTCCGCTCCGGAGGCGCGTCCACAGCACAGCCGTGAAGGGGCCAAGTCGCCCGCGAATGCTGGGAGATCAGCGGTTGCGCCGCCTCGCGGTCGGACGCCGATTGCCTTAGATTCGCCATGATTCGAGGCGATTACGGCAGACGAACGGCCGCGTCTGCCAATTGGGGGACGTGTCGGATGAGCGGTTCGACGACGGAGCGAGCACGACAACCGATGCTGAGCCTGGTCGATTCCGCTGCAGCAACGCCAGAAGCGCCGCGGCCCGGAGTTCGCCGGAGGAAGTCGCCCGCGAGATCGAGAAGGGCGCCGAGCAATAACGGCGCCGAGCAGGACGAGATGCAGGTAATCGGCTGATCGGCCTCTTCGGTGTTGTGAGGCCGCCGGTCGGCGGGTACCGTCCGGCCCCGTCATGAGCATGACCGCTCCCTACTCGAAGAAGCAGGTCCAGCGCGCCGGGCAGTTGCTCAGGGAGGTCCGCGCCGGCAGGCTCACCGACGCCGAGGATTCCGAGCTCTGGGCCGCGATCCACGCGGTCGACTGGTGGCGGGCACGTCACGCCAGGCCGTTGGCGCGGACCAATGCCGGCCTGCGCTACTACGTTGACAAGGCCGCGCCACACGCCCAGGTGAACGTCACGCAGCGGCTCAAGCGGTTCCTGACGATCGTCAACAAGCTCGAGCGCCATCCAACGATGAAGCTCACCAACATGGAGGACATCGGCGGCGTCCGAGCCGTCCTGATGACGCAGGATCAGGTCGATTTCGTGGTGCAGGAGCTGAGGCGCCAGGCCCGATGGAACGTCACCCGAGTCCGGGAGTACGTGTCGGGCCGTGACCGGGTCCGAAGTCTGACGGCTACCGGGCCGTCGACGTCACCGTCGAGAAGAACGGCTGCTACATCGAGATCCAGCTCCGCACTCCCTGGCAGGACACGTGGGCGCAGTTGGTCGAGCAGGACACGCGCCGGCTGCGCGCGGGGCTCAAGTTTGGCAGTGGGCCAGCCGATCTGCGAGAGTACTTCCGGGCGATCGCGGAGTATCTGGAGACCCGCGAGCAGCACCGGGATGCCCCGCAGGAACTGATGGCCGAGCTGTCGAAGCTGTTTGATGCAACCCGCCAGTACTACTCTGAGGGTGAAAGCACATGAGCGAGCGCAACGTCAAGAACTTCCTCGTCGTCTACGACATCCTCGGCGGTCACGCAGCCGTACAGCCCTTTGGCGAGGACTACGAGGCCGCTGTCGAGGCGTACAACGCGCTCGAGCAAGAGCACCGCGAGGATCCGAACGTCGAGGTAGTGCTTCTCGGCTCGGACTCGATTGACACGCTGCACCGCACGCACTCGAGCTACTTCCAGTTGCGCGAGCAACACATCGACCAGATCGTCGCGCGCGAACTAGCCCACCTCGGCCTGCGGTGAGATCGCCTGAGCGCCGCCCAGGCGTTCGATGGAACCCGGCGATCCGCTCGAAGTGAGGCGCTCCGTGGCGGAGTGGGAGCCCGAATGTGCCCAGGAACGCGCGGGTTAGCGCGGATTGCATCGCGGCGCCCGGCGCTCGGTTTCCCGCCGATGCCCACGCTACCTTGACACGTCTCGACAGGACCCTGCGTGCGCCGGACTGGCCCCGCCACACGCTTAGGCCCCGGCCGTCTCACTCAGTGATGACGGTCGGGGCCGATCTCGTCGTGGGGAGCGAGAAGTCGTCTGCCGGGATCGCTAACGTGACAACCGCGATCCCCGCACATATGAAGAGTCGCGACGCCCCGGCGCTCAGGCGCAGTCGTCGACTCCGGATCGCCGAGATAGGGGCCTGTCGTACAGGAGGCCAGATGCGTTGCATCCTCACCCTTCCGGCCACCGTCGCGTAGGCGACGGCCAGGTCCAGACACCCGGCGCCGAAAAGCAGCCGATCCCGCGCCGTCGCGGTCGCCGCGGCGCCGGACGACAGATGCGAGGGACACCGAGCGGCTCGCCCGTGAGCGTCAACTTCTCTGGACGGAGCGTCTGCTTCGGCCCATCGACGGTGCGATCCCCGACCGGGTCAAGGCGCCGACGGCCGAGCTCGATGCCGCCTACGCCGCCAAGCGGGGCGACTCAAGCAACCCCGCTCGCTCAGAGCGAACTGATATCGCGCGTGGACCAGAGAGCGCGCTTACCGTCGGGGCCTGCCGATGAGCGCCGCTGCCCTCTCTCTTGGTCTCGCACGAGCTGGCCTCGCGCTCGATGCGCTGGTTGACCGCCTCGAGCGGGCCGATCTCGGCGAGCAGGACCTCTGGCTGCTTCTGCCGGCGGCACGTGTTGCCGAGCTCGCGTCGGGCCGTCTGGCGCAGCTCATCTGGTCTCTGGAGCAGTACGGGCGCCCCGTGCCGCCGCCGCCGGTCTCGATCAGCTCGGGGCGCGCGCGATGAGCCGCGAGGCCCTTAGTTGGTGTGAAAGCCAGACGGCCGGACGTCACAAGGCGACGCTGCTGCTGCTCTGCGTCAAGGCTGACGAGCACGGCGTGCTTTGGCACAGCGAGAGATCCCTCGCCGAGATGCTCGAGTGCAGCCACTCCACGATGAGTGCACATCTCGCCGGACTCCGTCGGATGGGCTTGATCACGAAGGCCCGTCGCGTCCGCAAGGGGGTGGGGCTCACCAGTTCGGTGATCGTGCTCGCGCCGACCGGCGATCGCGGCGAGATGCTCGAGCCGACCAACCATCCAGAGCACGGCAAGTTGATCGGCCGGGCGCTATCCGAAAACCGGGTACCCGAGATTCGGGTAGCGCCGCGCACAGGCCTGTCCAGCGAGGAACCCGTACCCAGAAACCGGGTAGGGCGGTACCCGGAAGACGGGACAACCGGTACCCGAGATCCGGGCACGAATCAACAGAGAGGCAACAGCCGAGCCAACAGTTCCATCTCCGAGAACGCTGGGGGTGGGGTCCGGGGAGGGGGGACGGCCGCGCGCCACAACAGCGCCCAGGCCGCCGCCACCGCCCAGGCCGGCGCGCAGCCGCGCGATCTGACCTCAGGGGATCAAGGCGAAGACAGGCCCGAGCTGATCGAACAGATCCGCGCCTACGTGAGCGACCACCCACGGGTCGACTTCATGAGAGCCAGCCGCGCCGTCCAAGCCCAGAAGGCAGTCGCAGCATGAGCGCCGTCGAGATCCGCCTCGCGCCCGACCAACTCCAGCAGCTCGCCGACCTCGTCGCCGCACAACTCCAGGACAAAACCCCACGCGCGCACACTGGAGGACTGCTGCGGCAAAAAGCCGCGGGCGGCCTGGTCGATGCGGCGACGGTGGCCGAGGCCCTCGGCGTCGCTCGTCGGTGGGTCTACGACCACGCGGACGAGCTCGGCGTGATCAGCCTGGGTAGCGGCCCGAAGGCACGGAAGCGTTTCGACCTCGAGGCGGCCTGTGAAGCGATGACCCGCTCGTCAAGCGGACGTTCGCAGGCCGAGAACGTCAATGAACACGGGCGATCCGGCGCGCAGCGTCGATCTCGAGGCCGTCGCCTGCCGATTGGTCTGCCGGAACCGGGCTCGGTCCTGAGCATCCGGCCGTCCGCGGGCGCGCAAGCCCCACAGGGGCGCGCACAGCCGCGCGAGGGAGGTGATCGGTGATGCCTCGTCGGTCCCCGTCGCAGCGCACTGCAACGGAGGCGCAGCGCGTACGTGCGTTGCAGCGCGAGGCTGAGGTTGGCGCCGCAGCCGCGAGTCGCGAGCTTGGCATCCCCGCCTCAACGATCAGGGCTTGGAAGGCGCGCGCGAAGCCGCCAGCGGAGAAGGCCGCGAAGCCAGAGCAGAGCGCGGTGTCGCCGCCACCCGTGACTGAGGACATTGAGTGGCTCGAGGAAGAACTCGGGCGGACCCGCAAGCTCGCCCGCATCGCGAGCTCAGCTTGGAGCCGTCAACTTCAGGCCGGTAAGTCGACAGGGCGCCACGCCACCGACTACGGCATCTACCTCGACAAGTGCGGCATGCTCGAGGCCAGGATCCAGGCAGCGAAGGCGGCCCGCGCACTGATCTCCCAGGGGCAGGCCGCGGTGCTCGCCGAGCGCTTCCGTCGGTTTGTGGCAGTGATAGGCGTGCCACACGAGGACTCAGAGGTGAAGGCCGTCATGCGTGCGGTCTTGGTCGGTGATGAGCCGACAGCCGATGAGGCGGAGCGGGCGCGTGCCGCCGTCCGACAGGTGTTCGCTGCCCAGATCGAAGCCGAACTCCGCGACCGTCTGCGCGCCGAGACCGAGCGCGCACCGCGCCAGCTCGAGCCCGGCCCTCCGCTACCGCCGCGGCATCCCGACGGCGAGCGCGCTGAGCGGTTCGACACCAGCCACGACCACCCCGTGCGCGGAGGCGCAACCGGTGCCATGCAGACGCGCGCAAACCACGCCACGGCCGGCGCTGGTGAGGAGGTCGTCGACGGCGAGGTCGTCCACGACTTCACGGTGCCCTACGAGCAGATCGACCCGGACAACCTCGACCCCGAGGCTGAGCGGGCCTGGGAGTCGTTGCGGGAGCGGCATCGCGTGCAGCCCGCTCTCGCGGAGCACGAGTTCAAGCGGTGGTGGACCGATCGCGCGAGGCGCTACCGCGATCACACAGCGGTCGCTGCGCCGTGGCGCCCGTCTGCCCACCGGCTCGACGGCAACCGCTTCAACCATCCGGGGTTGCGATGAGCGGCGTCGACCAGTTCGACGAGTTGCTCGCCCCTGGCCGAGGGGCGGCCGGTACTCGAGAGCTCCGCGCGACTCGAGGAGCGCAAGCTGATCGACTAGCGAGCAGCCTCCGCGCCGAGTTCACTGACCGTCGCGATCTCGTCCGTGCCAGCAGGGTGTACTTGGCGTTCGCGATCTTCGACCGAGAGCGCGCCGGTGAAGATGGGTGGTTCGCCGCGACGCGCCGCGAGGTGGACGAGCTCGCGATGGTGGAAGGGGTGCGGCACGGGGGGCGCCAGTACGTCCGTCGTCTTGTCAATGCCGGCGTGATCGAACTCGAGCGGTCCGTGGCGGAGCACGTTCCGAACCGCTTTCGGCTGAGGTTTCCGAGCGTGGGACGCCGCGAGTTGTACGCGCGTCTGTGGCCCGACGTCGGCGCGGCAGTTCATCCCGACCCCGGGGGGCGGGCGTGACGAGCCGAGGCAATGGGAGCCGTTCTGGCGTGGCCGGAGTGGCGGATGAGTCCACGCTCGTAGCAGACCTGAGAAACCGCACAAAAGCGCACACGACGCGCCGAGCGTGCGGCGCCTGCCACGTGCCGCTGGTGAACCGGCGTGCTCACGCCCAGTACTGCAGCGGCGCGTGTCGCGCCGGGGCGTCACGCCGGCGACGAGCCGACCGCGACGCCAGTCAACCGACGTCGAGCGAGGCGTCACTAACCGACCCACAGGAGGGCCGATGACACCCACGGTCGAGATGACGGCCGAAGAACTCCGAGCGCGTCGACGCGCGCTCGCGTGCGATGCGCTCGCGGACCCCAGTCTCGAGCCTGAGCTCGAGCAGGTCGAGCGTGAGCTCGCCAGCCGAGACCGTGACGCCGAGCGTCAGCGGCTCGCCGACGAGGAGCGCGAGGCTCGGGAGCATGCCGCCGCCGAGCAGGCAGAAGCGGAACGGATTGCCGCTGCGATGCGACGCGCACAGGAAGTCCAGGCCGAGCGCGACCATGCAGCGAAGGCGTTCGACGCTGCGGCACGCAAGCTCGCAGCCTCGGTCGCTGCCTACGCCGCGGCCTGTAAGGAGCAGGAGCAGGCACTCCGGGACGCCGGCTGGGGCTCGCATCGGCGCACGGCCGCGCGGCTGAATGGCAGCAAGGTCGCGGCCGCGCTCGGCTACGCGATGGGGCAGGCCAACGTGCATGGCGTGATCGATCTGCCCGCGACGATCGGCCTGAAGCGTCTGCCGCTAGCCACCACGAACAGCCGCCTCGTCGAGCCGGCCACCCCGAACACTCAGGAGGACTGACACATGGCAGCGAATCTCGGAGATGCCCTGCGGGGCGCACTCTCCAACCATCCCGATGAGGCGTCGCCGGATATCGCGGCGCGCGTCGGCCAGATCGCGAACCTCGCCGACGAAAGGCGCGCCGCCGCGCCGGCGCAGGGTGTGGCCGCTGAGCTCGCGAAGGTCGCGAAGGCCCAGGCCGAGGAGATCCGCGAGAACGGCCCGATGAGCCTGTCGGATCGGGCAGCGCTGGCGAAGGCGACCCGGGCCGACCAGGAGCGCTATCTCGCCGAGGTCTCGCCGGGCGGTCATGCCGCGTACCAGAGTGCGCGGGATCGCGCTGCTCGGGGTGAGCTCTGATCTCACGATCTTGCGGCCATGTCAGCCAAGACGAACCCTGCGGGCGGCATCCCGTGCGCGGGGAGCTGACGGCCGCAGATGGCTCTCGGGTGCGGGCTTGTCCTTCCCCTCCTGTGGGGCGAGCCGGCCAGAGCACGAGAGTCGAACCGGCTTGAGGGGGCGCTTTCGCGGGCGTCTTCTCGAGCCATTCGCTTGCGGCGGCGCCGGGTTGGAGACATACCCGGCGCCGCCCGGCGCTCGATCCGCATGAATGGAGCTTCTGAAGCATGACGACCGCCGCCTACGCAGGCTGGATCGTGCAGCTAGACCCGCCGGCGGTTGCGCCGGACCGGGCGATGCTGGACATCAACAACCCCGACACCGGCATCATGATCGCCACCAACGGCGCCGGCGCCGGCATCGACTGGGGCACCGCCCAGGTCACCCAATACATGAGTCAGCAGGGCCAGTGGGGGAACGCCTCGGCCGGCTACGTGGCACCGAACCGGACGATCACGATTCCGCTCACCCTCGGAGTCGGCAGCGTCGACGTCGATACGGCCCGCTCGAACCTGTCCAGCAAGGTCGCCCGGCTGCAGCTCGAGGGCGGCCAGTTCCTGCGCCAGAGCGTCGACGGCCCGGCGATGTATGCCGACGTCGTCGACGCCACCCTCGCGGTCCCGGACATCTGGGGCGAGGGCGCCGGCGTGGAGCCGAACGTCAACCTGGTGCTCACGTGCCTGCCAGACTTCTACGGCGACGAGGTCGAGCTCGACGTCGCGAGTTCCACGAACGGCATCCTGAGCACGGTTCTCAAGCAGGACGGTGAGACGGCCGTCATCAAGGGCGACTATCCGGGGCGGTGCCGCATCGTCGTGACAGAGACAGCCGGCGTGGACCGCCACGGTCTGATCTACGGGCTGCGGTCGCGTCACTACGACTCGGCGAGCACCGCCGCGATCGTCTATGAGGCCGAGGATCTTTCGCCGATCAACGGTGCGACCATCAACGGCGAGGACGAGGCCGCGAGCGGCGATTCGGAGATCACCTTCGACATTCCCGAGACGGACGTGTGGACGCCGATGCTGCTCACCAGCCTCGCGGACGGCGCGCCCCTGACTCATCAGGGCACGTATCGAGTGGTCGCGCGGACCAAGTCGAACGCGGATCTCAACATCAGGCTGGCGTGGAGCGTCGGCACGCTCGCGGTCCCTGTCACGAACGATCCCGTGGTCGTGGTCGACGGCCCGTGGTGGCTCATGGATCTCGGTGTGGTGCGCCTCGACCCGCAGCCGGTCGGGGCGAACGCCTGGTATGGCGTCGTGCAGGTGTACGGCGCCGAGAGCGCCACGGTGGCCATTGACCAGATCATCCTCGAGCCGCTTGACGACAGCGCCGGCCATCTGACCTATGTGCCGCTGGCGCAGCCCGCGCCGCAGGTCAACACCACCACCAACGGCGGCAGCGTCGTCGTCAACGGCCCGCCGACCGTCGGGCCTCGTTGGACGATCGACAGCCAGTCGACCTCCGGGGCGTTTGCCTCGCTTGACGGCGAAGGGGACGGGGAGCCGTCCTACCCGCTGCAGGTCTCCGATCTCGGCTTTGACCTCCCCTCAGACGCGACCGTCCTGGGGATCGTCGTCACCGTCGGCGTGAACTGGGAGGCCGGCCCGATCGACAGCAACAGTGTGCTGCTGATGCAGGCCGGCGCCGCCGTAGGCACCGACCACGGCATCTACCCGCCCGTGCAGCCACCGGAGGGGCAGGTCAACCAGTACGTCTACGGCAGCTCCACGGACCTGTGGGGCGCCACATGGACGCCGGCTGACATCAATTCGAGCGACTTCGGCGTCCAGATCTCATACGCCATCGGAAGCGGCAGCGTCGACCTGGTGCTCAGCGGCCTGTCGATCAGCGTTTACTACCAGATCGAAACCGGGTTCGCCATCCCCGACGACGCCGTCCTGTACGCCAACCGGACCGCGGAACTCCGGACCGAGGGGATGTACCGCACCTATGACGGCAGCGTCTACGGTCCGGTCAGCACAGTGGCTGGCGATCTGCCGCGCCTGGCGCCGTCTGGGACCGAGGAGCGTCCGTGCGAGCTGCTCGTCCGGCCGTCGATCGGCGAGTTTGACACTGAGAGCGACGGGACCGAGCCCGCCGCGCTTGCTGACTTCACCGTCCAGGCGTTCTACCGGCCGTGCTACCTGGAAAGGATCTGATGACTCCGCAACTGACCGGCTGGGTTGATCTCGGGCGGTTCACCGCCGGCGCCGTCGTCGACGACACCCTCTACGCCGTTCTCTACTGGGCCGAGGAGTGGGCCGGCCTGCGCCGGGCGCCGAGGCGCTCTCCAGGACCGAGGCGGGTTGGGTGCTGGCATTCGCCGACGACCCGACCGCTGGCATCGTGTTGGACGCCCCCGGACGCCGGGCCTGTCGCCGGACTCTTCGAGCGATGAGATTGAGGAGGCGATGCGCGGTCCAGCGACGAAACTGGCGGAGCGCATCATCCGCCAGCGGCTCGGCGTCGTGTCCATCGACCGGAGCTGAGCACGGCCGCGGCATCGAGGGGATCATTCGACGCCAAAGACCCGCTTCAACTCGTGCTTCAGTCGTTCTGATCCTTCCGCCAACTGCGGCTTGAGACGCCAGGCGGACGGCCTCGCATCCATCAGCACGAACTCTCCGGCAGCGGTGAATCCCGTCGGACGGTGGCCGCCCCCGGGCTGTCGAATCCACCTTCCTTCGGGTCGGGCGAACGGTCCAGCGCCAATACATGAGGCCGAGCGGCACAGCTGGCTCCGCTGCGTGTCGCACCCTGCGTCGCTTCGCCAACCAGGAGTGGTCGACAACACCCTCCTCGTAGCTGCGGTCAACCGCGTTTGTGAACGGTCGCGCGATCGCCAGCTCGATGAGCCTTCGCAGCTCAGCGTTGTGCTGCACCATGATCGGCGCGAGGCGGTTGGGCAGGGACAATCAGACACGCGTGGGCGTTATCCACGGTCGACGTACGCGCTGCAGACTCGCGCCCGTGGGCAAATTCGCGGTGGCGTGCGTGGGTGCTCTCGATCATCGGTTTGAAGTGTTGCAGGCAGGGTGTCGATTCGCGCCCGACCTCCCGCGCGCTCCCGCCATGCACGGGCGGCGACGATCGTCTGACGATCTCCCCTCGATCTCCCACTTGGAAGCGCGCACAGGCGCGCACGGCAGTTCAGGAACGGTCTGGATCAATGCCCCGACGCGCTGTGGTGAGGCGCTCGGTGTGAGCGTTATATGGCCCGGGGTAGACTGGGTGGTCACGGCCCACCATCTGTGACGTCGTCTGCGTGCGCTTCGCTGAGGGCGCGCATCATCTCGAGTTTGTAGAGCTCGGTCGCGGTCGCGACTGCGCGCCAGGCGTTGTCCCGCCAGCCCATGAGTGCGAACCTGGCGCTCGCGGCTTCGCGTAAACAACGAAGGATGCAAAGAGCTTGGATGCCGACGCTTCGAGAGTTCGTGCCGATCGGCACGGTTGCTGTGTCGCCAGTCGTGCCTGGCAGAGCATCCTCGCCGTGCAGGGCCCACTCGATGCCGAACCATGTGACGTGCATGACGGCTGACAGACGACTCCACTGCAACCGGCCGATCTGTGCGGTCTCGTCGCGCACAAGAAGTCGCGTGATGGTCGCTGAGGGCGACGGTCTACTCACGCCATCGACGCGCGGCTCGCCGTGGCTGCCGTGTCGCCAACGGCGGCCGCCGCGCTCGGTGACCCGCCACCCGAGCCGGCCGGCCCGGTCGATCCACTCGTCGACGTGGTCGGCGGCGTCGGGAATGCCAGCGCGTTCCTTCTCCACGTCGCTGTACAGGTGCTCGCTCAGGCCGCGCTTCACTCTCTCGTCGCGCTCAATGCCGTCTTGGCTGAGCCACCAGGAGACTGCAGCGGATTCGAGCGCGGCGCGGGCGAGCACGAGATGCCCATAGACGGGCGGCTTGTCGACGGTGAAGGTGTCCGCGAACGTGCAAACGTAGTCGGCCGCGGCGAAGAGGGTCATGCCGCCAAACGTGTGGGCGTCGCGGATCGGCGTCGCCCATCCGGTCACGGTGGCGTAGCGCTCCTCGTCGGCGATCTCGCGCATCGCGGGCGACTCAACCGATGCGACGTCGCCGTGTCGGGTGCGGGTGTCGTCGACCGCGGTCACGAGCGCCCGCATCCGGTCGACGAGCGGGGCGAGCGCTTGGCGGAACGAGTCGCTGCCGGTCCGGGGTTCGGACGACAAGCGGCTAAGCCAGCGCTTCGTCGAGCAGCGGTTTCGCGAGCATGATGAGTTCGTCGTCCGTCGCGTCTCGGTGCTCGTCGCCGCCGATCAGCACGAAGGCCTTTCGGCGCTGACGGACGCCTCGCACCGAGACGAGGCCGGACGCGAACGTGTCGACGCGCTTTCGGGGGCCATCGTCGACGCCGATCAGGACTGGCCCGTCATTCGAGGCTGCGACCTCGCTGGTCGTCAGCTCGAGCGTCGCTGATCGAGCGACGAGGTAGTCGGTGTCACCGGTCAACGTCACAAGCCGGTGTTGAACCGCGTGCCCTTACAGGAGTTGGTCTGACAGCCGCCGCGGGTTTGCGAGAACCACTTCGTGATCTGATTTCCGTGGTTGAGATGCGCCTCGACGTTGATCACGCGGCCGTGCACTGTCACGGTGCCGTAGATGTCGATGTCCTTGTTCGGGTTCTGGATGTGGGCGGTGCATACCCAGCGCGTCTTCGAGGCTTTTGCGCAGCCTCGGCCGTCGCCGAGCGCGACTGGCCCGTCGTACTGGCCTTGGACTTGCTGGCGCCAATAGTCGGTGACCGCCTGGGTGCTGCCGGGCGGCGACCGGTGCTTCGGAGACTTGGGCGCGGTCGACGTGCTTGACGTTGAGTTGTCGCTCGCACAGCCCGTCGCCGCGAGCACGACCAAGGCCGCGAGCGCAGGCGTTGTGACGCGCGATGCGTAAATCCTGAGCATACGGCCGCCGGATCGTAGAGATCGCTGCCCAGTCCCCGGTAGGCGCCGTGTCAGCGAATCGACCGCGCGGCCCCTGGCGCGAAGGAGAGCGAGCCCTGATGTCACGGGTGATATCAGCGCGATTTGCAGGCAAAAAACTGTTTGATCGCCCGCGCGCGGTCGTGTATGTTCGACGTCGTCAACAACAAGCGGGAGCCGCGCCGTTTGCACCGACGCGACTCCCATGCACAACGCACAACGGAGGTGCGAAATGCAACCTGAAGGTATCCGTCGTCGCAATCAGGACGTCGAGCTGCGCGCATCCGGCATCGACCCCGACGAGTTCGACGCGCTGCTCTCTCGACTCACTGCGCGGTCTGCCAGCCGTCCAAGGAGTCGTTCCACCGCCGGCGTTCCTGCCTCTACCGCCACAACATCTCGCTCTCAGCGAGCGACTATCGACGGCCCGGTGCTCGCCGCGCTTACCGTGGGGGCCGCGCGATGACGCTGACCGCCTACATCCGATGCGACTGGTGCGGCGAGGAGATCCTCGACGGTGATCGCAAAATGGAGCTCAAGTGGCGTGGGAGACGGCATGTCCCCGACGATCTGGACGAGCGCGCGCTCGTCATCGCCGAGGATGTCGCGCACTACCACTCGGGCGAGGGCCGCGAGTGCTACCCGCGCGTTCGCGGCATGCTCTCGCTGCTCCTCGAAGCCGCGCCATCGTTCGAGCAGGTCCCCACCACCTTGGCCGGGGACGTCGCGGGATTCGGGCGCAAGCGTCGCTCTGGGGAGTCGGCGTCATGAAGGCGATAACTCTCCAGCAGCCGTGGGCAACGCTGGTGCTCGAACACGGCAAGCGCGTCGAGAACCGGTCGTGGACGACGTCATACCGCGGCCCGCTGCTCATCCACGCGGGCATGGGTGTCGACCGCGCCGCGATGCGGTGGTGGCGTCACTCTCTGAAGCTCGACGAACTGCCCCGCGGCGGGATCATCGCTCGGTGCGAGCTCGTCGATGTGGTCCGCGACAGCCCGAGCGAGTGGGCTGAGGCCAGCGCCTACCACTGGCTGCTCGAGAGTGTCCAGCTGGTCGAGTTCACGCCGTGTCGCGGCAAACTCGGTCTCTGGGAGTACGCGCCCGGGCGCGAGGCGGTGGTTGTATGAGCCGCGATCGTGCCCGGGTCGACCGGTTGCTCGCCGAGCACGACGCTTACCCCGACGGCCAATTGTGGCTCGACCGGTGGGCACTGATGCTCCGCGAGGAGGATGACCAGGAGACGCGCGAAGCGCTCGCGGCCGAGGTAGTCGCGAGCGGGCGGATGGACCGCGTCCAGCGGGCCCGCGGCGATTACGTGGCTGAGCTCGCCGCCCAGATTCGAGCCGAGACCAACGAGGAGGGACCCAGCAGATGACAACGACCCCGACCAGCAAGGAGTACCGCGCCGACATCGCTGTCCCCGGGCTCACGCACAACCAGGGCGTCGAGCTGCTCGCCTGGTTGTCCGAGTACACCGACACCGGACCGGTCCTGAGCGGCCCCGGTCCCGGCGGCGCACGGCGACGATCACGGTCTCCACGGATCGGGCGACAGATCGCGCTAAAGCCATCGCTGTGCTCGTCAGGTCAATCACGGACGGGCTGCAGGCCACTGGTCGCACAGACCTCTTCCCGGCCCGTATCGAGCTCGAAACCGAGCCGGTCTGATGGCCCGCAAGCCCACAGGAGCCGTCGTCGAGCACATCGCACGCGACGGCCGCACTTACCGAGCGCTGCGCTTTACGGCCTACGGCAAGCGCCGATACGTCTCGCTTGGTGCGGTGAGCGCCGCCGAGGCCGCGCGCGAGCTTCGGCACGTCATGGCCGACGTCGAACGTGGCACTTGGACAGAGCGGCGGGCGGTCGAGCCCCCACCGGAGCCCGATCCCGTTCCGACGTTCCATCAACTCGCCGAACAGTGGTGGCTGCGCAACGAGCCGCAGCTCCGCCCGAACACGTGCGTCGACTACCGGACTCGGCTGCAACGCCACCTGCTGCCGTTCTTCGCCGACTACCCCGTCGACAGGATCACGTTCGATGTCGTCGAGCAGTACCTCGCGGCCAAGCTCGGCGAGTCTCAGCGGCTCGCTCAGGAGCTCGAGACCTGGCGCGATCGCCTCGAGGCAGAGCAGGAACCAGCCCGCCGGCGTGCGATCCGCCGCGAACGGCCGGACCGTCCGGCGGGTGCCCGAACGATCAACATGACCGTCATCCTGCTCGGAGCGATTCTCGAGGGCGCGGTCGAGCGCGGCCTCATCGACAGGAACCCGGCGAAGGGCAAGAGCCGTCGCGTTCGCGAGCACGAGCCGCGCCGGACTTATCTCGACACGGCTGAGCAGATCGACGCGCTCCTTGCCGCGGCCGGAGAGCTGGACCGCGGCGCGCGAGAGGACCGGCAGCACGTGCACCGCCGCGCGCTCGTGTCGACGCTGATGTTCGCGGGCCTGCGGATCAACGAGCTCTGTGCGCTTCGCTGGCGTCACGTCGACCTCGCGACTGGGTGGCTGTCCGTCACCGACGCGAAGACGGACGCCGGGGTACGCAAGGTGCAGATCCGCGGCGCACTCCGCGACGAGCTCCTCGGCCTCCGCGCCGACCGGGTGCGCGGCCCCGACGAGTTCGTGTTCGCCACCAGCACCGGCCGTCGCCCCGGCGCGGACAACATCCGCAACCGGGTGCTCACACCGACAGTGAGGCTCGCCAGCGAACGGCTCGCCGAGCGCGGGCTGCCGCCGCTATCGGACCGGATCACTCCGCACTCGCTGCGCCGGACGTTCGCGTCGGTGCTCTACGCACTGGGCGAGGATCCGGGGATAGTGATGGACGAGATGGGGCACACGGACCCTGCACTCGCGCTGCGCGTTTACCGGCAGTCGATGCGTCGCGACGATGGCGAGAAGGGCCGGCTCCGGCTGCTCATTGAGGGCTCTACTGAGCCGGTGCCTGCGCAGCCGACTCAGGAAGCTCGGCAGTCGGTTTCGGGACCGGCTTGAGTTCTTTCTTTCCCGCCTCCCGCAGCTTCGCATTGATCTGCTCGCGTTGCTCCGCGCGACGCGCCGGCTTGACGAAGTAGTGGTCGAGCAGCTCCTCTAGGACGTCCAGTAGCCACTCGGCCTCTCCCGGCTCGACGTCGACGATCTCGCCCGTGTTTGTGCTTTTGATCGGATGGGCCGCGAAGTTGCCCACCACGCGAACCGTGTCGAGATCGTCGGCGAGCCCGGATGACACCTCGCCTGCCTCGATCACCCGCTGAATCTCGTCGTAGAGGTTGCCGGGCTTGACGTGGCCCTTCTCGCGGAGCACGTGTTGGAGGAGCCTGCGGCTGAGCGCCGCGCTGGCTTTCGGGCTGTAGCGGAGCGCAGTGGCGGCCTCTTGGAAGTCAGAGCAGTAGGGCTCGGTCACTTCCGGTGCAACGGGACGCGCGGACTGCTCGTGCGGGTAGAACGACTCGCTCTTGAGGGTCGCGCCAGAGGCGTCGCGCCACTCGCCGACCACGATTGCCTGCTTGCACTCGGTGCAGGTTCCGGCGTCGGTGTAGATCTGCACCCCGCGCTCGACGATGATCGGCCTTGTCTGCCAATTGGGGGAGGTTCCGATGCTGCAGTGAGGGCAGATCATCTAATTGAAATGGCAGATATCGGCAGACGACTGCCGCAACGCACGACGCCGAGGCGACGGAACGCCCCGGCGTCAACTACGAAACAGCCCACTTGCAGGTATTTCATTCATACGCCCGGCAGGATTTGAACCTGCGACCTTCCGCTCCGGAGGCGGACGCTCTATCCACTGAGCTACGGGCGCGCGCGGTCGGGTAGACCGGGGGGAGGGAGCTTACCGCCATGATCGCGATCATCTCCGACACCCACATGCCGAAGGGCGGCCGGCGACTGCCGGACTCCTGCCGCGAGCGGCTGGCGGGCGCCGAGGCGATCGTGCACGCGGGAGACCTGTGCACGCTCGCCGTGCTCGACGAACTGCGGGCGATCGGGCCGCCGGTCACCGCGGTGCACGGCAATGTCGACGACGCAGCGGTGCGGATGACGCTGCCCGCGGCGGCGACCGTCTCGCTCGGCGCTCGGACGATCGCAGTGGTGCATGACGCCGGGGCCGCGACGGGGCGCCTGGCCCGCATGCGCCGGCGATTCCCCGGCGCCGACGCGGTCATCTTCGGCCATTCGCACCTCCCGCTGATCGAGAGGGCGGCCGACGGCTCGTTCGCGATTGTCAATCCCGGCAGTCCGACCGAGCGCCGGCGCGCGCCCGCCCACACGATGGCGCTCGCCGAGCTCGACACGCGCGGCGGGCTGCGCTTCGAGCTCGTCACGCTCGACTGAGCGCGGCGGGCGGGAGCTTTCCGACTCGGCTGGAGAGATCGCGCACCCGCCACGGGGCCGACGCGGGGCGTGACTGGCAGACTCGCACGGCGATGAGCACCCACGGCGTCGAGCTCTCAGCCTTCTTTGCCGGAACCGCCGGGTCGGTGCCGACGGCTCGGCGCGGCCTGCCCGCGCTGCTGGTCCGCCGCGGCGCCGACCGGATCCTGATCGACTGCGGGGAGGGGACCCAGCGCCAGCTGGTCGCCTCGGTGGGGTTGGCCGACCTGACCGAGATCTTCCTCACCCATTTCCACACCGACCACTGGCTGGGACTTCCGGGCCTGCTCAACACCTTCAACCTGCGCGGCCGCGACCGGCCGCTCTCGATCCACGGCCCGGTGGGGGCCGAGCGGCTGATCGAGCTCGTGCGGCGGATGAGCGGTCGGCCCGGCTTCGAGCTGCGCGTCACCGAGCTCGAGCCGGGCGACGTGCTCGAGCGCGACGGCTTCCGGATCGCGGCGATCGCCGGAGACCACCGCGGCCCCGAGCTCGGCTATGTGCTCTTCGAAGACGAACGCCCGGGCGTGTTCGATCCGGACGCCGCCCGGGCCGCGGGGCTCCAGGACGGCCCCGACTTCGGCCGCGTCCAGCGGGGTGAGACGGTCGGAGGAGTCTCGCCCGCGGACGTGATGGGGCCACCGCGCCCGGGGCGCAAGCTCGTCGTCTCCGGAGACACCCGCCCGACGGACACGATGCGGGTCGCCGCTCATGGCGCCGACCTGCTCGTGCACGAGGCGACGTTCGCCGATGAGGAGCGCCAGCGGGCGCGGCAGAACGGTCACTCGACCGCTCGCCAGGCCGCCGAGGTCGCCCGCGACGCGGACGTCAGGATGCTCGCGCTCACCCACGTGTCCACGCGCCACCCGCTCGGCCTGCTGCGCGACGAGGCGCGCGCGGTATTCGCCGACACCGTGCTGCCGCGCGACTTCGACACGATCGAGATCCCCTATCCCGAGCGCGGCGCCCCGCGCCTCGTCCGCTGGGAGGACCGCGTCGAACCGACGGCGCACGAAGAACCAGCAGCACAGTGAGGGACGCCCACCGGGCCGGTTGCCGGCGGTGGGGCGTCCGGTCTCGCCGCCCTTGCGAACCTCTCATCGGCCACCCACGCACCGAGGACGGCCAGCGGGGCGGCGAGGACGGGCGCCCCCGCCAGCCCAGCCGCACGCCGTGTTATGTTCCCGAGCGCACTTTTAACCCGGTCCCGTGAGGCCAGGAAGGAGCCATAGATGGACGCGCAGGAAACGGTCGTCCTCGACCGCGACGACATGCGGCGCACGCTCGTGCGGATCGCCCACGAGATCGTCGAGAAGAATCCCGATGGCCAGGTCGCACTCGTCGGGATCCACCGCCGCGGCGCCCACCTCGCCCGCCGGCTGCACGAGATCGTCGCGGAGCTGATCGACACCGAGGTTCCGCTCGGCTCGGTCGACATCACGCTGTACCGCGACGACCTGACGACCCGGACCGAGTTCCCGGTCGTCAACGCGACCCAGCTCGAGTTCCCGCTTGCCGGACGCACGCTCGTGATCGTCGACGACGTGCTGTACACCGGACGCACCGTGCGCGCCGCGATCGACGAGATCTTCGACTACGGCCGGCCCGGCCGGATCCAGCTGGCGGTGATGGTGGACCGCGGGCACCGTGAGCTGCCGTTCCGCGCCGACTATGTCGGCAAGAACATCCCGACCTCGCGTCAGGAGGTGATCTCGGTGCGGGTGGACGAGGTCGACGGGCGCGACGAGGTGGCGATCGTCCTCAGCGAGGGCGGCGAGACCGCGGAGAGCGGATCGGCTTCCTCGCCGGGGGCGGATCAGTGAGCCGCCACCTGATCTCGATCGACGACCTCGACCGCCCGGGGATCGAGCGCATCCTCGATCGTGCCGACTCCTTCGCGGAGGTCGCCGGCCGGGAGATCAAGAAGGTCCCGGCGCTGCGCGGCCGGACGATCGTCAACCTGTTCTACGAGGCCTCGACCCGCACCAGTTCGAGCTTCGAGCTCGCCGCCAAGCGGCTGTCGGCCGATGTCGTCTCGATCCGCGCCGCCGCGTCGAGCGTGACCAAGGGCGAGTCGCTCAAGGACACGATCCAGACGCTGTCGGCCTACGACCCCGCGGCGATCGTCATCCGCTCTCCACATGTCGGCGCCGCGCAGCTCGTCGCGCGCTGGACCGACGCCGCGGTCGTCAACGCGGGCGACGGCAAGCACGAGCACCCCACGCAGGCGCTGCTCGACGTGTTCACGCTGCGCCGGCGACTCGGCTCGCTCGAGGGACTGAAGATCTGGATCGTGGGCGACGTGATGCACTCGCGGGTGGCGCGCTCGGACATCCTCGCCTTTCGGCGCATGGGCGCGGAGGTGACGGTGGCCGGTCCGCCGACCTTGCTGCCGCGCGAGATCGAGACCCTGGGGTGCGATGCCGAGCCGACGCTCGAGCGCATCCACGAGGCCGATGTCGTCTACGTGCTGCGCATGCAGCAGGAGCGCATGACCGAGTCGTTCGTTCCGTCGCTGCGCGAGTATGCCGCCCGCTACCAGGTCAACGACCGCAGGCTGCGGCCCGGTCAGCTGGTCATGCACCCAGGCCCGGTCAATCGCGGGGTCGAGCTCTCCTCGGCGACGATCGACTCGCCCCAGGCGTTGATCGGCGACCAGGTCAAGGCCGGCGTCGCCGTCCGCATGGCGGTGCTCTATGAGCTGCTCGTCGGCTCGCCGAACCTTCTGGCGGCGGCGGTCGCGTGAGCGTGCATACGAGCCCCACGGGGCCTGATCCCGCCGCTCAGCTCTACGTGGCGCCGCGGCCCGCCGCCGACGTCCTCATCCGCCAGGCGCACGTGCTCGATCCCCGCACCGGGCTTGACGAGGTCCATGACGTGCTCATCCGCGAGGGGCGGATCGCCGAGCTCGGCGAGGGCGGTGGGCTGCGTGCCCCCGACGGCGCGAGCACCGTCGAGGGTCGCGGCCGGCATCTGCTGCCGGCGTTCGTCGACCCGCACGTCCACCTGCGCACGCCCGGCCAGGAGTACAAGGAGGACATCGCCACCGGCACCGCCGCGGCCGCCGCCGGCGGCTACTGCGCGGTCGTCGCGATGCCGAACACCAGCCCGACGGTCGACACGGCATCGGTGGTCAGCTCGCTGGTCGCGCGCGCCCGTGCCGAGGCGCGCGTACCCACCGGATTCCTGGCGGCGATCACGCGGGGCCTCGCCGGCGAGGAGCTCACCGAGATGGCCGACCTGCGCGACGCCGGCGCGATCGGCTTCACCGACGACGGCAAGCCGGTCGTCTCAGCCGGAATGCTGCGCAAGGCCCTGCAGTACCAGCGGCTCGCCGGCGGGATCATCGCCCTGCACGAGGAGGATCCGGCGCTCTCGGGGAGCGGGGTCATGCACGAGGGCGCGGTGTCGGCTCGGCTCGGTATGACGGGCATACCCTCGGTGTCGGAGTCGACGATGGTCGCTCGCGACGCGGCACTCGCCCGCTACGAGGGCGCGCGTGTGCACTTCCAGCACCTCTCCTGCGTGGAATCCGTGGAGGCGCTGCGCAGCGCGCAGGCCCAAGCCGCGAAGGACGGGTTTCGCGTCTCGGGCGAGGCGAGCCCTCACCACCTGACGCTCACCGACGCGGAGGTCGAGAGCCTCGACAGCCGGTTCAAGATGAACCCGCCGCTGCGCTCCGAGGCCGACCGCCAGGCGCTGATCGAAGGGCTTCGCAGCGGCGTCATCGAATGTGTCGCGACCGATCACGCTCCGCACGCGGCTCACGAGAAGGAAGTCCCGTTCGAAGAGGCACCGATGGGAACCACGGGTCTTGAGACCGCGTTCGGCGCCCTCTACACCGAGCTCGTGCTGCCCGGTGTGCTCGGACTCGATCTGCTCGTCGAGCGGATGACCGCGGGCGGGGGCCTCTACGGCCTGCTCACCCCGCGGATCGCCGTCGACGAGACGGCCAACCTCACGCTCGTCGATCTGGAAGCGAGCTGGGTGGCGGGGGAGGACGGCTACGCGAGCCGCTCGTCCAACTGCAGCTTCGACGGTCGACGGCTGCGGGGACGGGTGCTGCTCACCGTCGCCGCCGGCTCGATCGTGCATCAGCGGCCGATGCTCGTTGCCGCCTCGGCACGCGAGGTGGCCCGATGAGCTCGCGTGACGCCTACGTGCTGCTGGACGACGGTGCGCGGTTCGACGGGTTCGCGGTCGGTGCCGATCGACCGTCGGTCGGGGAGGTCGTGTTCACGACCTCGATGGCCGGCTACCAGGAGACGGTGACCGACCCGAGCTACGCCGGTCAGCTGATCGTGTTCAGCTTCCCGCAGATCGGCAACTACGGTGCTCGCGCCGACACGATGGAGTCCGATCGTGTGCACGCGCGGGCGGTCGTCATGCGCGCGGCCGTCGACCGGGCCGACGCCCCCGGCGCGGTGGCGGGGTGGTGTGAGTGGTTGACCGCGCAGGGGATCCCCGCGATCACCGACGTCGACACGCGCGCGCTCGTGCGTCACCTGCGCGACGCCGGCTCGATGCGCGGGGGCGTGTTCCCCGGCTCGGTGCCCGAGGCAGAGGCCCGGGCGCTGATCGAGGCCGAGCCCGCGATGAGCGGCCGGGACCTCACCGGCGATGTGACCCCGGCGGAGACGATCGTCCTCGAGCCCACCGGTGGCCCGGCAGGGGCCGATCAACGCGACGTGGTGCGGATCGCGATGATCGACACCGGGGTCAAGCGCTCGATCGTCGACAACCTGCGGGCGCGGGGAGCGATCGTCGAGCTGCATCCGTGCCGTGATGACGCCGCGGCGCTCACGGCATCGAATCCGGATGCGATCTTCCTCGCCAACGGTCCAGGCGATCCCGCGGCGCTTGACCATGTGGTCGGGACGGTCCGCTCGCTCGTCGGCACGCTGCCGGTGTACGGCATCTGTCTCGGCCATCAGCTGCTCTGCCGGGCAGTCGGGCTCGACACCTACAAGCTGCCGTTCGGCCACCACGGCGCCAATCACCCGGTCAAGGATCTGACGACCGGCCGGACTGAGATCACCAGCCAGAATCACGGGTTTGCGGTGCTCGGCCCGGGCGGCGCGCGGACCATCGAGAACGACGAGCCGGTGCGCTGGGAGACCGAGTTCGGCGCCGCCGAGCTCACTCACATCAACCTCTACGACCGGACCGTCGAGGGCCTGCGGCTGCGCGGTGTCCAGGGCGCGACGGTCCAGTACCACCCCGAAGCCGGTCCCGGACCGAACGACGCGCTCTACCTGTTCGACCGCTTCGTCGACGAGATCGCGGCCGCCGCGACCAATCAATGATTCCGGAGCCCACCCACCCCTGAGATGCCACGCCGCGACGACATCCACAAGATCCTGTTGCTCGGTTCCGGTCCGATCGTGATCGGACAGGCCGCCGAGTTCGACTACTCCGGCACCCAGGCCTGCCGGGTGCTGCGCCAGGAGGGGTACGAGGTCGTGCTCGTCAACTCCAACCCGGCGACGATCATGACCGACCCGGAGGTCGCCACCACGACCTACATCGAGCCGCTGCTGACCGGCCCGGTCACCCAGGTGATCGAGCGCGAGCGGCCCGACGCGCTGCTGCCGACACTCGGGGGCCAGACGGCGCTCAACCTCGCCAAGGCACTGCATGAGGACGGCACGCTGCAGAGGTACGGGGTCGAGCTGATCGGCGCCGACTACGAGGCGATCGATCGCGCCGAGGACCGCGAGCGGTTTCGTGACACGATGGCGGGGGCCGGCCTGCGCGTGCCGAAGTCGTTCATCGCCACCAGCCTTCAGGACGCCTACGACGCGCTGCCCGCGCTCGGCCTGCCGTTCATCGTGCGCCCGGCGTTCACGCTCGGGGGCACCGGCGGTGGCGTGGTGCACGGCGAGCAGGACATCGAACGGGTCGTCGGCGGGGGCCTCGCCGCCTCCCCGATCGGCCAGGTGCTGATCGAGGAGTCCGTGCTCGGCTGGGGCGAGTTCGAGCTGGAGGTGATGCGCGATCACTCCGACAACGTGGTGATCGTCTGCTCGATCGAGAACCTCGATCCGATGGGGGTGCACACCGGTGACAGCGTCACCGTCGCCCCCCAGCAGACGCTCCCCGATCACCTCTACCAGCAGCTGCGTGACCAGGCGATCGCGGTGATCCGCGCCGTCGGCGTGGAGACCGGCGGCTCCAACGTCCAGTTCGCGGTCAACGCGGAGACCGAGGAGATCGTCGTGATCGAGATGAACCCGCGCGTCTCGCGCTCGAGCGCGCTGGCCTCCAAGGCGACCGGCTTCCCGATCGCCAAGATCGCCGCCCGGCTCGCGGTCGGATACACGCTGCAGGAGATCCCGAACGACATCACCCAGGCGACGCCGGCAAGCTTCGAGCCGGCGCTCGACTACTGCGTCGTCAAGTGGCCTCGGTTCGCGTTCGAGAAGTTCCCCGGCGCCGAGGATGAGCTGACGACCCACATGAAGTCGGTGGGGGAGGCGATGTCGCTCGGACGGACGTTCAAGGAGGCGTTCGGCAAGGCGCTGCGCTCGCGTGAGCTCGATACGACGCCTGACGCGCCCGAGAGCGACGAGCAGCTGCTGGAACTCACCGCGCGTCCGGGCGCCGCGCGCTTCGACTACCTGCTCGAGGCGCTCCGGCGAGGCATCTCGACGGGCGTGCTCCACGAGCGGACGTCGATCAACCCATGGTTCCTGGCGGAGCTCGCCGGGTTCGTGCGCGAGCCGGTGACGGCGAGCGGGCCGGTGTCCGCGGCGGGCGTTCGCACCTTCAAGTCGGTCGACACCTGCGCGGCGGAGTTCGCAGCGCGCACGCCGTACTACTACTCCTCCCGTGAGCGGCCGGGCGCGGACGGCGCGCCCACCCACGAGGTCGAGCGCGGCGGACGGCCGTCGGTGATCATCCTCGGCTCAGGGCCGAATCGCATCGGGCAGGGGATCGAGTTCGACTACTGCTGCGTGCATGCGGCCGAAACGGTGCGCGAGTCCGGCCGGGACGCCGTGATGGTCAACTGCAATCCAGAGACGGTCTCGACCGACTACGACACCTCCGACCGGCTGTACTTCGAGCCGCTCACGCTCGAGGACGTCGTCGCGGTGTGCGAGCTCGAGCGACCCGAGGGCGTCGTCGTCCAGTTCGGCGGTCAGACGCCGCTGAAGCTCGCGGCCGGGCTGCACGCAGCCGGGATCCCGATCCTCGGCACCTCGATCGACGCGATCGACCTCGCCGAGGACCGAAGCCGTTTCGGGGGGCTGCTGCAGACGCTCGGCTACAGCGCGCCCCCGTTCGCGACGGCGCGCTGCGCCCGGGACGCGCTCGATCGTGCGCCGGCGGTCGGCTTCCCGCTGCTCGTGCGCCCGAGCTACGTGCTCGGCGGCCGGGCGATGGAGATCGTCTACGACCTGGAGGGGCTCGAGGACTACCTGCGCCGCGTCCACACGGGGACCCGCCCCGGATCTGACCCCGCGGAGGCCGGCTCGGCGATCTATCTCGACCGCTTCCTCGAAGACTCGATCGAGGTCGACGTCGACGCGCTCTGCGACGGGGAGGATGTGTGGATCGCGGGCATCATGCAGCATGTCGAGGAGGCCGGCATCCACTCCGGCGACTCGGCCTGCGTCCTGCCCCCGCACACGCTCGGCGAGGAGATGCTCGAGCGGATCACGGCACAGACGATCGGCATCGCCCGGGCGCTCGGGGTCGTCGGTCTGCTCAATGTCCAGTTCGCCATCCACGGCGACGAGCAGCTGTTCGTGATCGAGGCGAATCCGCGCGCGTCCCGGACGGTGCCGTTCGTCTCCAAGGCGATCGGCCTTCCCCTGGCCAAGCTCGCCTGCCGGGTGATGCTGGGCGAATCGGTCGCGGCCCTTGGCCTGCCCGAGACATGGACGCGCCCGCCCGGGGAGGGGCCCAGTCACGTCTGCGTCAAGGAGGCGGTGCTTCCCTTCAGCCGCTTCGCGGGAGCCGACTCGCTGCTCGGACCGGAGATGCGCTCGACCGGTGAGGTGATGGGCATCGCCGAGGATTTCCCGACCGCCTTCGCCAAGGCTCAGGCCGCGGCCGGTGCCCGGCTACCGCCATCGGGCACCGTGTTCATCACCGTCGCGGATGGCGACAAGCCGGCCGCGACCGGGATCGCGAGTGCGCTGCAGGAGCTCGGCTTCGAGGTGATCGCGACTCGCGGGACGGCCCAGGCGCTGCGGCGGATGGGCATCCGCGCCACGGCGATCAACAAGATCGGGGAGGGCCCCGACAACGTCGTGGAGCGGATCGTGCGCGGCGAGGTCGACCTCGTCATCAACACCCCGACGGGAACCCGGGCGCGCTCGGACGGCTACGAGATCCGGGCCGCCGCGGTGGCTCGTGGCATCCCCTGCATCACGACGATCAGCGGTGGGATGGCCGCCGCCCGGGCGATCGCCTCCGGGCGCCGCGCCGAGCCGCGCGTCATCTCGCTCCAGGAGCTCCACGGCACCGCCGTCTGAGCGGTCCGCGGGGCCCTGCGACGGAGCTTCCGAGCGGCGGATGAGGAGGCCATCCGGGGTCGTCGGACGGAGCCTCGATCACAGAATCATCGAGAATGAGCAACGTTGACCCTTGCTGATCAAAAGGCCCTGCAAAACCTCACTATCGCCGCAAACGCACTCGAGTAACCTCAAGCTCAACTTCAGGTCGAGCCGAATTGCGGCGTGAGCCCTTGATCGGCCGTGGCCACGATGTATAGTCGCCGCCCATGCCGCCGGTCAGTGAATCGTTCCAAAAGCCCGTCGCCGCTCCAGAGCGCTCGCTCGTTCAGCGCATGGAGGCACTCCAGCGCGCGAACGACATCCGCAGTCGCCGCGCCCAGCTCAAGCGTGACCTCAAGTCGGGCCGCCAGCCGATCCACGAGCTGCTGCTCCAGCCGCCCGAGTATGTGCTGACCGCCAAGGTCTTCGACCTGCTGCTGGCGGTCCCGAAGTACGGGCGCGTGAAGGTCAACAAGGTCCTGTCCCAGTGCCGGATCTCGCCGAGCAAGACGCTCGGCGGGCTGTCCGAGCGCCAGCGCGGCGAGCTCGTCGCGCTTCTGCGCCGGCGCTGACGCCGGCGCTGCGGGCGCCCCCTCACGCGCGTGTCCCGAGTGTTCGTCATCACCGGCCCGTCGGGGGTGGGCAAGGGGACGCTCATCCGCGGACTGCTCGAGCGGATCCCCGAGCTCGAGCTGTCGGTCTCCGCGACCACCCGTCCGCCGCGACCCGGCGAACAGGACGGGAGCCACTACCACTTCCTCTCCCCGGAGGAGTTCGAGCGCCGGGTGCGCGCTGGTGAGTTCGTCGAGCACGCGACCTACTCGGGGCGGAGATACGGAACGTTGCGCTCCGAGCTGGAGCGTCGCACGGACCGGGGCGCACCGGTCGTGCTCGAGATCGAGGTGCAGGGTGCACGCCAGGTCCGGGAGGCGATGGCCGACGCCCTGCAGGTGTTCATCGCTCCGCCATCGCTCGACGCCCTGCGCGCACGGCTGGTCGGTCGCGGCACCGACGATCCCGAACAGGTCGAGCAGCGGATGCAGACCGCCGAGCGCGAGCTCGCCGCCCGGCCGGAGTTCGCGCATGTGGTCGTCAACGACCGCCTTGAGCAGGCGACCGACGAGCTCGTGGCGATCGTGCGCAGCGCGCTGCCCGCGGGCTGAACCGGGATGCGGCCGTCGCCGGACGGTCGGCTACCCTTGACTGTTCCGGCCGAGACGGCCCTCGCCTTCCAAACGCAGAGGATGAACGCTCCGTGATCTCCCCCCGCATCGACAAGCTCCTGGACCATGTCGACTCCGACTACGCCAGCGTGCTCGTCGCCGCCAAGCGCGCTCGCCAGATCAACAGCTACTACCACAACCTCGGCGAGGGGACGTTCGATGAGTTCCCGCCGCCGATGGTCGATACGCGCTCCAAGAACTACCTGACGATCGCCCTGGAGGAAGTCGCCCAGGGCAAGCTCAAGTACCACTACCGCTAGACGGCGGAGCGGTACACGCGCGGTACCGACTGAGATGGCGCGGCTGCTGATCGGGGTCAGTGGGGGCATCGCCGCGTACAAGGCGGTGGAGACCGCGCGCCTGGCGATCCGTGCCGGCCATGCGGTGCGCGTGATCCAGACCGATCGCTCGACCGCGTTCGTCGGGCGAGCGACCTTCGAGGGGATCACCGGCGCGCCGGTGCTCACCGACGAGTTCGAGCCCGACCCGATGCGCGGCGCCTACCCGGGCGAGGTGACCCCGGCGGCGTCACGGACGCCGATCACGCATCTCGCGATCGTGCAGCGCGCCGAGGCATACCTGATCGCGCCCGCGAGCGCCAACACGATCGCGCGGCTGGCCGCCGGCGCTGCGGACTCGCTGCTCACGACCGCGGCGCTCGCCGCCGGGGGGCCGGACGGCGTGCCGGTGCTCGTCGCGCCCGCGATGAACGATCGGATGTACCGCCACCCCGCCACGCAGGCGAACCTCGCGCTGCTGGCCGAGCGCGGCGTGAGCATCGTCGGCCCCGGCACCGGCGAGCTCGCCTCCCACGGCGAGTACGGCACCGGCCGGATGTCCGAGCCGGCGGAGCTGCTGGCCGCGGTCGAGACGGCGCTCGCCGCGCGACCCTCCGAACATGGGGTGCCCGCGTGGCTCGGCCGTCGCGTGCTGGTGACTGCCGGGGGCACGCGCGAGCCGATCGACGCCGTGCGCTACATCGGCAACCGCTCGAGCGGCCGCATGGGCTACGCGCTGGCGGGTCGCGTCGCCGCGCGCGGCGCGCAGGTGACGCTGGTCGCCGCCAATGTCTCACTCGCCCCGCCCGCGGGGGTGAGCGTGATCGAGGTGAGCAGCGCCGCGGAGATGCAGGCGGCGTGCGAGAACGCCTTCGCCGACTGCGACGTCCTGCTGATGGCCGCCGCCGTCGCGGACTTCCGCCCGCGCGAGCCCGCCGACCACAAGCTGAAGAAGACCGAGGGGCCACCCCTCTCCGTCGAGGTCGAGCCGACCGCTGACATCATCACCGGCCTGGCAGCGCGCCGGCGACCCGGCCAGATCATCGTCGGCTTCGCCGCCGAGCATGGGGCGCAGGCGCTGGACTACGGGCGGGACAAGCTCGCCCGCAAGGGCCTTGACGCGGTCGTCGTCAATGACGTGTCGCAGACCGGCATCGGCTTCGATGCCACCGACAATGAGGTCACGGTCCTCACCGGCAGCGGTCGCGAGACGCGACTGGCGCGGGCCGGCAAGGATAGGATCGCCGACGGAATCCTCGACCTCATCGAGGACCTGGCCACAGGAGGGGAAGAGGATGTCCGCGGAGCCGGCACCGATCGCGCCGCACGAGTGTGAGGCGTTCGCCGCGACCGCGCGGGCGCTCGCGGCCAACGTCACCCGTGCGGTGCAGATCCCTGCGGAGAGCCTGCAGCACCTGATCGTCGCGCTGCTCGCGGAGGGACATGTCCTCGTCGAGGACTATCCCGGGGTCGGCAAGACGGCGCTGGCGCGCGCGCTCGCACGGTCGGTCGACTGTCAGTTCGCGCGCGTGCAGGGAACCTCTGACCTGCTCCCCGCCGACGTCGTCGGCGCCAACATCTATGACCAGCGCGAGCAGGAGTTCCGCTTTCGACCCGGGCCCGTGTTCGCCAACATCGTGCTCGTCGACGAGATCAACCGCGCCTCACCGAAGACCCAGTCGGGACTGCTCGAGTGCATGCAGGAGCGGCGCGTCACGGTCGACGGGCAGACCCACGAACTCGCGCGGCCGTTCCTCGTGCTCGCCACCCAGAACCCGATCGAGTACGAGGGCACCTATCCGCTGCCCGAGGCCCAGGTCGACCGTTTCATGATCCGAATCTCGCTTGGCTACCCCGATCCGGCGGCGGAGGCGGGGATGCTGGAGGCTCACCAGAACGGCGACCAGGTGCTTGCGCTCACCCCGGTCGCGACCGCCGCCGAGCTGCTCGCCGCCCAGGACGCCGCCGCGCGGATCCGGGCCTCCGCGCCGCTGCGCGAGTACATCGTCAACCTGCTCTGGCGGACGCGTGAGGACCCGCGGGTCGAGCTCGGCGCCAGCCCGCGGGCGGGCCTCATGCTGCTCCGCGCCGCGAAGGCGCATGCGATGATGAACGGCCGTGACCACGCGCTTCCCGACGACGTTCAGGCGCTCGCCCCGCCGGTGCTCACCCACCGACTGGTGCTCACACCCGAGACACCGCGCGCGGCCGCGCGCGAGGTGATTCTCGACGCGATCCACGCGGTCCGCGCGCTGTAGGCGCGCGATGGCCGCGCGCGTTCCCCAGCGATCCGCGCCGGGAGGGAGGGGTGGGCTCACGCTGCATTGCCGGCGCGCCATCACGGTCGGCTTCGCCGGCCTGGCGTTCGTGCTCGTCTCCCTCCTGTTCGCCGCCGAGCCCCTGCTCGTCGCCGGGGTCGCGCTCTGCGCGATCGGCGTGGTGACCCCGTTGTGGGTGCTCGCGAGCGCAGGCGGGGCGCGGGCGCGGCGGATCCTGGTCGCCGACCGCGTGACCGAGGGTGCCGAACTGCACGCCGCGATCGAGGTCCATCGCTCGTTCGCAGCCGGCGGCTGGGGCCGGCTGGAGATCAATGACGAGCTGTCCGGGCAGCGACTCGCGCTCGGCGGCGCGCAGTCCCCGCTGCGCAGCGTGCGCGACGCGTTCGTGCAGATCTCCGCGCCGATGGGACGCCGTGGCGAGCATGTGCTCGCGCCGCCGACGATCACCGCGCGTGACCCATTCGATCTCGCGCGCGCGGAGTCTCCGGGTCGTGGGGCGCCGCAGGTGGTGCTCGTCCTGCCACGGACCGAACCGGTGCGGTGGACCGGCGGAAACCGCATCAGGCGCTCGGACGGGGAGGACGGCCGGCTCGGCGCCGAGGCGATGGCCGCCAGCGACCTCGACGGGCTGCGGCCCTACCGTCCCGGCACCCCCGCCAGCCGGATCCACTGGACCGCGCTCGCGCGCGGGCAGGGTCTGATCGAGCGACGGCTCCGCGCCGACGGCGACGAGCGGCCGCTCGTGGTGCTCGACACCCGGACGCTGACGAGCCGACCGGACCCCACCCGCCCGGAGGAGCCGCTCGACGCCGCCGTGCGCGCAACCGCCTCGCTCGTGCTCGAACTGGCGCGGCGAGGCGGGTGCGCATTGCTGCTGCCCGGTCAGTCGCGGCCGACGGTGATCGACCCCGAGCTCTCGGTGTGGGCCGGTACCCACGCACGGCTGGCGGTGGCCGGCACCGACGCCGATCCACATCGCGGGCGACCGCCGGCGCTCGACCGGATCGCCGGGCGCGTCCCGCTCGTCTATGTGACCGCCGCCCCGCACGAGCGACTCGGGCTGATGCTCGGGGCCGCCGGCCGAGGCTCCGTCGTGCTCGTCGTCCCGGAGTCCGAACTCGTCGACGGCCGCCCGCGCGGCGTCGTGGGGACGACCGCGCGGGTGCTGTCGGTGAGCGGGTGCGACGGGTTCGCGCTCAGCGCCGCCCGGGAGGAGCGCCGGATGGCGGCGGGGATGCGGAGGGCGAGGGCGTGAGCTCGATCCCGGTCGTCACGCCGGCCGATCTCCCCGCGATGCGGGCCGCCGCGCGCGCCCGCCCGCGCCGGTGGCTGCGCACGCTCGCGTTCGCAGGGTTGTGCGCCTACGGCGTCGAGCGGTGGGGTGGGCTGCTGGCCCATCCGTCGTGGTGGCGGCTGTACGGCCTGGCGGCACTCGCGGTCGGCTTCGCGGAGCTCGTCCCGCTTGCCCGCCGGTTCGCCTCCGGCCTCGGCGAGCACGGCCGGCTGTGGGGACGGCTGGCCGCCGCGGCGCTGACGGCGGCGATGATCGTCGCGGCGTTCGCCATCGCCGGCCTGCGCGTGGCGTGGATCTGGCACGTCCGCATCGCTGTGAGCATCCGCGCGGTCGGGCACGGCCTGAACGCGATGGGCACGATCCTCGTCCCGTACCTGGGCCACGCGTATCCGATACGGCTCGTGATGACGCTGGGCGCGGCGATCCTGCTCCTCGACGCCGGGGCCGCGCTCGCCTTCGCCGGGAGCGCGGACGGCGAGCTCGGCGACGGGCGTCGCGCGGCGGCGGCGTTGCCACTGGTCGCGCTCGCGATCGTGCCCTCGACGCTCGTCCCCGCCCGCGCTCCCGCGATCCAGGGCCTCATCCTGTTCGGTCTGCTGGCGCTCTTCGTCTGGGGCGAACGCGTCGTCATCGGGCGCCGCGGCGCCGCGGTCGGCCTGGCATGTGCCGCCGGGCTCGTCGGGCTGATCGCCGTGCCCGCGCTGTCCTCCTCGAGCCCATGGATCAACTACCAGGCATGGGGCGACGTCAGCACCGGGGGTGGACCTGAGAGCTTCAACTGGAACCAGACCTACGGCCCGCTCAGCTGGCCCCAGCATGGCCGGGTCATGTTCACCGTCCGCGCACAGACCGGCGACTACTGGAAGGCGGAGGATCTCACCACGTTCACCGGCACCGCCTGGGTGCAGGGGCCGGTCGCCAGTGGATCGGGTCAGGGCGGTCTGCTGGCGGAGTCCAACGTTGTGCTCACCGCTTCCACGATCACATCGTCCGCGACGCCCCAGCTGCCCTCGCCGAGCCCCGCCGCGGTCCGCCGCTACAGCCACCGGGCTCAGGTGACGATCGGCAGCATGAGCACGTTCGATGTGATCGGCGGGTCCGGCGTCACCCTGCGACCGCAGATCGCGGGCGGTGTGGCCGAGAGCTCAGCACTCGGCACCTGGAGGGCGTTCCGTCCGCTCGGCCCCGGGGACACCTACTCGGTGACGACCTATTCGCCGACGCCGTCCGCCGCGCAGCTGCAGAGCGCGAGCGAGCAGACATACCCATGGAGCGCGCTCAGCTCCGACCTGTCGCTGAGGCTGCCCGAGAGAGCGGGCTCGAGCGCCCAGATCGCCTTCCCCGGGTTCCACCAACCGCTCGGCACCCAGCGTTCAAGCGCTCTGCGGTTCTCGCCCTACGCACCGGCGGTGACGCTCGCCCAACGCCTGGCCGCCCAGTCCTCGAGCCCGTACGCGTTCGTGCGCGCGGTGCAGCGCTACCTCGACAGCGGGCGCTACCTCTACGACCAGCGGCCCCAGACCGCGCACTACCCGCTGCTCGACTTCCTCTTCAAGTCGCGGGTCGGCTACTGCCAGCAGTTCTCAGGCGCGATGGCGATGCTGCTGCGGATGGGCGGCGTCCCGGCCCGCGTGGCGGCCGGCTTCACGCCGGGCAGTCTCAACAGGAAGCGCCACGAGTGGACGGTGAGCGATACCGACGCGCACGCCTGGGTCGAGGCATGGTTTCCGACCTACGGGTGGGTGCGCTTCGATCCGACCCCGTCCAACGCGCCCGCGCTGCGCAACTCGGCGCTCTCCGACGAGCCCCGCCCGGGCGAGATCAACAAGGCGTTCGGCCTCGGCCACGCCACGCAGCCGATCACCCGCAAGCGCACCGCGACGACCACCAGCAGCCACACCGCGCATGTCGCAGGTGCCGGCGGCAGCTCGTCGGGCGGCGGCTCGGGCAGCGGCGGCTGGCCCTGGATCGCCGGCGGCATCGTGGTCGCGCTGATCCTCGGCGCCGGTCTGTGGACCCGTACCCGCCGCGGTCCCCTCGACCGGCTCGGCGAGCTCGAGCGCGCACTGGCCCGGACCGGGCGCCCGCTGCCGGGCGGCGCCACGCTCGTCTCGCTCGAGACCCGGTTCCACGGCTCGCCTGACGCCGCCGCATACGTGCGAGCGCTGCGGCTGGAGCGCTACGGGAGGCCGGCGGGGGCGCCGACCTCGTCGGGACGACGGGCGGTGCGGTCCGAGCTCGCCTCGGGGCTCGGGGTGGCGGGACGGCTGCGGGCGCTGTGGGCGTTGCCGCCGCGGCCGTGAGGCCCTGAGCCTGAGGCCGTGAGGCCCTGAGGCCCGAGGGGCGGCGCGGGTCGGCCGGGAGAGTGCGACGGAAGCGCACACGCAGGGCGCTCCACCAACGCCCCGCGCCCACTTACCATAAGTACGACGTGCCGACCGACGACGTCTACGACCTGTTCCAGCGCGGAACCGAGCTCCTCAACGAGGGGCACAACCACCAGGCGGTGGTCCCGCTCACGCGGGCGCGCGACCTGGAGCCCGACAAGACGTCGATTCGTGAGGCGCTGGGCCGGGCGCTGTTCGGGGCGCAGCGATACGAGCAGGCGGCCGCGGAGTTCCAGGCGGTGGTGGACCGGGCGCCGACCAACGATTTCGCGTTGTTCTGCCTCGGCCGGAGCCTGCAGCTGCTCGGCCGCCACGCCGAGGCGCGGCGGCCGCTGGCCCTGGCTGCGTGCCTGCAGCCCGGGCGCCGGGACTACCGTGAGTATCGTGACCGGGCGCGCGCCCGGGCCGCCCAGGCTCAGCGCGACTGACGCCTCCCGTGGGCGGTGAAGCAGGCCGCCCAGCGCGCCCGTGCGCGACCGCCCGGTGCTAGGCTCATCTGCACAGCTTTCCCGGCCGGACCGACCCGGCGCAGTACCGAAAGTGGGCGCCCGCCCGCTTTTTTTATTGAGATAACGGAGGAGAACGTGACCGCCCTACAGACCGAGATCGAAGCCCGGCTTGCCGGTGTGGAGCCCGAGGTCGAGGTGCTGCTCGCGGAGGCCTCCGGTCCGAGATTGCGGCTGTTCATCGACCATCCGGAAGGAGTCACGCTCGAGCTGTGCGAGCGGGTCTCCAGCCATCTGACTGACTATCGCGAGCGGTATTCGGTCGAGGTGTCGTCGCCCGGCCGGGACCGTCCGCTCACCAGGCCCCAGCACTACAGCCGGTTCGTCGGCCAGCGTGTGAAGGTGCGGTTGCGCGAGCCGGCCGCGGTCGCCGCGGGAACGTCTTCGACGGGCGCGGATCAGACGCCCTCGTCGAAGACGGTCGTCGGCGAGCTCGTCGGTGCCACCGAGAGTGACGTCACGCTCGCCGCGGGTGAGGGCGTCGTCACGATTCCCTATGACCAGATCGTTCGCTCGAACCTCGTACCCGGAGACTGAACCATGTCCAAGGAGATCGTCGAGGCCGTACGAGGCCTCGCAGCGGAAAAGAACATCTCAGCCGACAAGCTCATGGAGGCGCTCGAAGACGCCCTGCTCTCGGCCTATAAGAAGACGCCCGGGTCGGCGCCTTACGCCAAGGTCGAGATGGACCGCGACAGCGGCGACTTCATCGTGTGGGAGCTGAAGATCCCGCCGGAGCTCGAGGAGCAGCTGCTCGTCGAGGCGACCGAGGACGCCCAGCCGACGGTCGACCCGGAGACGGGCGAGATGCGCGAGGCGCCCGAGCCCGAGATCGACATGGAGAAGCTGCGCGAGTACGAGGACCAGATCGAGACCGAGGACGTCACCCCGTCGGATTTCGGCCGGATCGCGGCTCAGACCGCCAAGCAGGTGATCCTGCAGCGGATCCGCGAGGCCGAGCGCGACATGATGTTCGAGGAGTACCGCGACCGCGTGGGCGAGCTGATCACCGGCATCGTGCAGCAGTCCGACTCCCGCTACACGCTCGTCCAGCTGCGTGAGCGCGTTGAGGCGCTGCTGCCCAAGTCCGAGCAGGTCGACGGCGAGCGCTACGACCACTCGCAGCGCATCAAGGCCGTCATCAAGGACGTCTCCAACTCGACCAAGGGCCCGTCGATCATCGTCTCCCGGCGTGATCCGGAGCTGATCAAGTCGCTGTTCGAGCTCGAGGTCCCGGAGATCGCCGACGGCCTGGTGGAGATCACCGGCGTCGCGCGCGAGCCGGGCTACCGCTCGAAGATCGCGGTCGTCTCCCATGTCGACGGTGTCGACCCGGTCGGCGCCTGCGTCGGCCCGCGGGGCTCGCGGGTGCGGATGGTCGTCTCCGAGCTGCGTGGCGAGAAGATCGACATCATCCCCTACAACGAGGAGCCCGCCCGCTTCGTCGCCAAGGCGCTGTCGCCCGCGCGCGTGCGTGAGGTGCTCGTCGACGACGCCGGCAAGCAGGCGACGGTGATCGTGCCCGATGATCAGCTCTCGCTGGCGATCGGCCGCGAGGGCCAGAACGCCCGCCTGGCGGCGCGCCTGACCGGCTGGCGGATCGACATCCGGTCCGAGACCGAGTTCGCCGCCGAGGAGGCCGAGCACGGCTACGAGGAGGAGGAGACCTCCGGCCGCTGCGCCGCGATCCTCACCAACGGACGCCGGTGCCCGAACGCCTCCCTGCCCGGCTCGCGGTATTGCGGCCTTGACGCCCACCAGGCGCTCGAGGGAACCGACTCCGACCGGGTCCAGGCGGCCTGAACGAGGCCTGACCAACCCTCCTAGACTGGGTAATCCGATGGCAAAGCGCGTACACGAGATCGCAAAGCAGAACGACATGCCGCCCAAGGACCTGCTGGCCAAGCTGCAGGCCGCGGGCGTCAACGTCAAGGCTGCCTCCTCGTCGGTCGACGAGCAGGTCGCCGCACGCGTGCTCGCCGGGGACACCCCGTCCGGCGCCGGCGGCACCGCGGTCGAGCAGCCGGCCAACATCGCTGCCGAGCGCCAGGCCGTGGCCCGCGCGGAGGCCGCAGCTCGCGCCGCCGCTGCACGTGAGGCGGCGGCTCGCCAGGCGGCCGTCGAGGCAGCCAAGGCGAAGGAGCTCGCCGCCGCGGAGGCCGCGCAGGCCGCGAACGGCAACGGAGGCTCCGCCCGCGGCGGCACCGCCACCCAGACCCAGGGGGCCGGCGGCGACGGCAAGCAGCAGCGGCCGACGCGCGACTCGCTGCAGGGCGAGCGCGCCCCCGCCAACTCGGGTGGCCGTCGCCGCGTCGTGATCGATTCCCAGGCCTCGCGCCGCGCCCAGGGTGGTCCGGGTGGCGGCTCCAACCAGCCGCCCCGCCGCCAGCGTCGTGGACGGCGCCGTCGCGGCGTCTATGACGAAGAGGCCGAATCGCGTCCGACCGAGGTCAAGGTCGACAACAGCGCGATCCAGATCAACTCGGGCTCGACGGTCAAGGACGTCGCCGAGTACCTGAACGTCCCGCCGCCCGAGGTCATCAAGAAGCTGATGGGGCTCGGGGAGTTCCTGACGCTCACGGCGACGCTGCCCGACGAGACGATCGAGGTGCTCGCCGCCGAGCTCGGCAAGGAAGTGGAGATCGTCCACACCGAGGACGAGACGGTCAGCGACCCGGTGTTCAACGACGCCGCCGAGGACCTGGTCGAGCGCGCTCCCGTGGTCACGATCATGGGACACGTCGACCACGGCAAGACCTCGCTGCTCGACGCCGTGCGTGAGACGCAGGTGGCGGCCGGCGAGGCCGGCGGCATCACCCAGCACATCGGCGCCTACCAGGTGGCGCACGACGGCCACATGGTCACGTTCCTCGATACGCCCGGCCACGAGGCGTTCACGGCGATGCGCGCCCGCGGCGCGAAGGTCACCGACATCGCGGTCATCGTGGTCGCGGCCGACGACGGCGTGAAGCCGCAGACCCAGGAGGCCGTCGATCACGCCAAGGAAGCCGGCGTGCCGATGCTCGTCGCCGTCAACAAGGTCGACAAGGAGGGCGCGCAGCCCGATCGCGTGCGCACCGAGATGACCCAGCTCGGCCTGCAGCCGGTCGAATGGGGCGGCGACACCGAGTTCGTCAACGTCTCGGCCAAGACCCACGAGGGCCTCTCCGACCTGCTCGACACGATCATCGTGATGGCCGAGGTCGAGGAGCTGAGAGCCAACCCGGACGCCGCCGCCTCCGGCACCGTCATCGAGTCCAAGCTCGATCCCGGACGCGGGCCGGTGGTGACGATCCTCGTCAGCCGCGGCACGCTCGAGGTGGGCGACGCGCTGGTCGCGGGCGCCGCCTGGGGCAAGGTGCGCGCGCTCACCGACTACACCGGCAAGCGCATCGCCGCGGCCCGGCCGGGCGAGCCGGTCGAGGTACTGGGCTTCAACGAGGTCCCGGAGGCCGGGGAGCACGTCCGCGCGGTCGAGCATGACCGCCGCGCCCGTCAGCTCGCCGCCGAGCGCGCCACGCGCCTGAAGACGGAGTCGCTGGCACGCGCGCGCAGCGGCAAGCGCGTCTCGCTGGAGAACATCTTCGGTTCCGACCTGCAGGAGCTCAACCTCGTGCTCAAGGCCGACGTCGCCGGTTCGCTGGAGGCGATCGAGGACGAGATCGCGAAGCTGCCGCAGGATGAGGTGTCGGTCAACGTCATCCGCCGCGCGGTCGGCGCCGTCACCGAGTCCGACGTGATGCTCGCCGCCGCCTCGGAGGCGATCATCCTCGCCTTCAACGTCCGCCCGGTCGGGGACGCGCGCGCCGTCGCCGAGCGCGAGGGCGTGGAGATCCGGGCCTACTCGGTGATCTACCGGGCGATCGACGAGCTGCGCCAGGCGATGCAGGGCATGCTCGTGCCCGAGGAGGTCGAGGAGGCGCTCGGCACCGCCGAGGTCCGGCAGACGTTCCGCGCCTCGCGCGTGGGAACGATCGCCGGCTCCTACGTCACCGACGGGACGATCACCCGCGGCTCGAAGGTGCGCCTGGTCCGCGACGGCACGGTCATCTGGGACGGTGAGATCCTGTCGCTGCGCCGCTTCAACGAGGACGCACGCGAGGTGGCCACCGGCTACGAGTGCGGCATCGTGCTCCGTGACTACGCGGACGTCAAGGAGGGCGACGTGCTCGAGACGTACACGACCCGCCAGGTCGAGCGCGAGCTCGCCTGACGCAGAGCGCGTCACGCCGCCCGATGAGCAGCGGCGGATACGTCGCCGTGATGGTCATTCACCTGCACTTTCCCGACGCCGGGTCGCTCAAGGCCAAGCGCCAGCAGCTCGCCTCGCTCAAGGCGCAGCTGCGAACGCGGCTGGGCGTCGCTGCTGCGGAGACCGAGCACCAGGACATCTGGCAACGCTCCACGCTCACCGCCGCGCTCGTCGGGCCGGACCTGCGCAGGCTCGGCGCGGCCGCCGACGAGGCCGAGCGCTTCGTGCTCTCGCGGTGCCCGGAGGGCGCCCGCTTCGAGCGCTTCGTCGTGTCGGTGCAGGACCTGCGGGGATGACGGGCATCCGCGGGAAAGGCTGCGAGGGATAGGATGCGCGGAGGCAGGATGCGCCGCGTCGACGAGGCCATGCGAATGGTCCTGTCGGATGCGATCGCCACCGATCTGAAAGACCCCCGCGTCGGATTCGTGACCGTCACCTCCGTCAAGACCAGTCCCGACCTCAGGCACGCACGCGTGTACGTGAGCGTGCTCGGCGACGAGGCTCAGCGGGAGGCGTCGATCGAGGGATTGCGCTCCGCGCACGGCTATCTGCAGCGCCGCCTCGCGAGCGAACTGACGCTCAAGCACACGCCGTCCCTCACCTTCGCATACGACGGATCGATCGACCATGGAATGCGGATCACCGAGCTGCTCAACGAGATCGGCCCGGTCCCGCCCGAGGAGCCGTCGTGAGCGAGGTGGTCGCCGATCGTGGGCGCGCCGAGCGCGCTGAGGTGCTCCGCGAGCTCCAGGAGGGCGAGAAGCTCGTGGTCGCCACGCATGAGAACCCGGATGGCGATGCGCTCGGGTCGCTGGTGGCGATGCAGGGAATCCTGTCGGCGATCGGCAAGGACTGCGTCATGTTCATCGCGCAGTCCGACCTTCCGCTGCCCCAGGAGTACACGTTCCTGCCGCTGCAGAACCTCGTCACCGAGCCGCCCGCCGACCTCTCCGAGCGCACCTTGGTGTTCCTGGATTGCGGCAACCTCGAGCGCAATCCCGCCGAGGCATTCCGCGAGGAGGGGTTTCACATCCTCAACATCGACCACCACCACGACAACACGCGGTTCGGGACCGTCAACCTGGTCGTGGACGATGCCTCCTGCACCGCCGAGATCGTCTGGGAGCTCATGCGCGAGCTGAAGGTCACCCCGACCTCGACCGTCGCGGAGGCGCTCTACGTTGGGCTGATCACCGACACCGGGCGCTTCATGTACGAGAACACGGGGCGCACCGCCCATCTGATGGCGGCAGACCTGATCGACGCGGGCGTCGACGTCCACGCGATCTATCGCCGCGTCTACGAGGACATGCCGTACGGCAAGCTGGCGCTGCTCGCCCGCGGCTTGGCGAACGTCGAGCGCTACGACGGGGGGCGGCTGACGATGAGCGCGCTCAGCGCGTCTGACTTCTCGGACTCCGAGGCGGAGGAGAGCTTCTCCGAGGGGGTGATCGATCACCTGCGGGCGGTCGAGGGGACCCAGGTCGCGGCGCTCGTGCGCGATCGCATCGGCAACCCGGATGTCGCTCACATGCGCAAGGTGTCGCTCCGATCCGGGAGCGAGGGCGTCGACGTGTCGGTGATCGCCCGCGCGCAGGGTGGTGGCGGCCACAAGCAGGCCGCCGGCTTCTCGACCGAGCTCTCCCACGACGAGCTGGTGCAGTTCCTGCGCGACCAGCTCGCGGCCCAGCTCTAGCGGCGCGCTTTGGGGAGGGACCGAGCGACCCGCCCGGCGGGCGACTACGTGCTCGTCTGCGACAAGCCCGCTGGGGTCACCTCGCACGACGTCGTCGCGGCGGTGCGCCGCGAGCTTCCACGCCGCACGAAGGTCGGGCACGCGGGCACGCTCGATCCGTTCGCCACCGGGCTGCTGCTGGTGCTCGTCGGCCGGGCGACCCGCGCGCAGCGGTTCCTGATGGCGCTGCCCAAACGCTACGAGACGATCGCCCGGTTCGGGGCCACGTCAACCACCGGCGACCCGGAGGGCGAGATCACCGAGACCGGGGTGGTCCCCGACGGTGAGCTGACCCTGCCGACCGGCACCATCCGCCAGCGCCCGCCCGCCTACTCCGCGGTGAAGGTGGGCGGACGGCGCGCCTACGCCCTCGCGCGCGCCGGCGAGGCGGTTGAGCTGCCCGAACGGGAGGTGACCCTCACCCGCTTTGAGGAGCTGTGGCGCGAGGGAGACCGCCGCGCGTTCGCTGTCGAGTGCTCCAGTGGCACCTACGTGCGCTCGCTGATCGCCGATCTCGGCGATGCGTACTGCCTGGAGTTGCGCCGCACCGGCGTGGGGCCGTTCGAGGTTGCGGCCGCCGACTCCGAACGGCCGGTGGCGCTCGCCGAAGCGCTCTCGTTCCTGCCCGAGGTCCGCCTGGACGCCGAGCAGGGCCGGCGCGTGGGCCAGGGCCAGCGCCTGGAGCTGACCGCCCAGCCCGCGCCGGCGGTGCGGATCCTCGACCCCGACGGGCTCGTCGCGCTCGGCGAGCTGCAGGCCACGGAGACCCAGGACATCGCGCTCCTCGCGCCGACGGTCGGACTCCGAGGCTAGGCTCTCGCAGCGATGCAGGTCACCCAGCTCGCAGATGTCACGCCGCGCCCGCGGCGGGTGGCCGTGGGGGAGTTCGATGGGGTCCATCTCGGGCACCGCGAGGTGATCGCCGGCGCGGACACCGTGCTCACCTTCGAGCCTCACCCGCTGAGCATCGTCGCGCCCACGCGGGCGCCGCGGCTGATCACCCCGCTCGAGGTCAAGGCGGAGCTCGTCGAGTCGCTGGGTGTCTCCGAGCTGGTCGTGATCACCTTCGACGAGCGGTTCGCCGCACGCTCGCCGCGGGCGTTCATCGAGGACATCCTCGTGCAGCGCCTCCAGGCCACGCACGTCTCGGTCGGCGAGAACTTCCGCTTCGGCCACGACCAGCTCGGGGACACCCACATGTTGAGCGCCGACGAGCGCTTTCAGACGCGCGTGGTGCGACTCGTCGAGGTCGCGGGCGAGATTGTCTCCTCGAGCCATATCCGCGCGCTCATCGAGGCCGGCGAGGTTGACGTCGCCGCGCGCTTCCTGGGCGCGCCGTTCCAGCTGCGCGGAGAGGTCGTCCACGGCGACAAGCGCGGCCGGGAGCTCGGGTTTCCGACTGCCAACCTGGTGCCCGACGAGGCGCTCGTGTGCCCGGGGCACGGCGTCTACGTGGCACGGGCCGGAGAGGCGTGCGCCGCTGTCAACGTCGGCGTGCGACCGACGTTCGGCATGGGGCTGGCGCTGCTCGTCGAGGCCTACCTGCTCGACACCACGGCCGACCTCTACGGCACCGAGCTGCGGCTGGAGTTCCTCACCCGGCTGCGCGGGGAGCGTCGCTTCGACAGCGCCGAGGAGCTGATCGCCCAGATGAACGGCGACATCGCCGACACGCGCGCCTGGTGGGCGTCACACGGAAGTTGATCCGTGGGCCCGCGCGACGGTGACCCTGCTACATTCACCGGCCGCATGCCACTGACCCAGGAGCGCAAGCAGGAGCTGATCGCCAAGTTCGGCGACAGCGCGACCGACACCGGCAAGACCGAGGTCCAGGTCGCCATGCTCACCGAGCGGATCAACGAGCTGACCGAGCACCTGCGCAGCCATGGCAAGGACCATTCCTCCCGCCGGGGTCTGCTGATGCTCGTCGGTCGCCGCCGCCGGTTCCTCAATTATCTGCAGCATGAGGACCTGGAGCGCTACCGCACAGTGATCCGCGAGCTTGGCCTGCGCCGGTGATCGCGCCCGGAACCGCGGTTCCGGACTTCACCCTGCGGCGCGAGGACGGGAGCGAGTTCACCGCTGCCGATCTCGACGGGCAACGCACGGTCCTGATCTTCTACCCGTTCGCGTTCAGCCCGGTCTGCACCGATCAGCTGAATCTCTACCAGGACGTCCTGGAGGAGTTCGCCGCGCAGGGGGCGACGCTGCGCGCGGTCTCGTGTGACGCGAGCCCGTCTCAGATCGCCTTCCGCGAGAAGCTCGGCGTCTCGATCGAGCAGCTGTCGGACTTCGAGCCCAAGGGTGCGGTGTGCCGGGCGTTCGGGGTCTATCACGCGGCCGGCATGGCGGAGCGCGCGCTGGTCCTCATCGGGCCCGACCGGGTCGTGCAGTGGAGTTGGGTCGGAGAGAACCCAGGTGTGCTGCCCGGGGCGAATCTGATCTTCGACGCGCTCGCCTCGAGCCCAGCCTGAGCGGCGCACATGGCCGACCTCGGCTCGGCGCCGCTGCCGCCGGTCGATCCCGCCGCCGACCATGTCCGCGGGCCGGACATCGCCGGCACGCCGTTGCTCGTGCTCTACGCCGACTTCGAGTGCCCCCACTGCGCAGCTCTCCACGCGCGTCTGGATGCGCTCGCGCTGCGCATCTGCTTTCGCCACTTCCCGGTGCGCTCGAGTCATCCGCGAGCCTGGCCCGCGGCGCAGGCTGCCGAGGCCGCCGCGCGTCAGGGGCGCTTCTGGGAGATGCACGACGCATTGTTCGCCGATCCGGCGCGGCTCGAGGATCCGCACCTGTGGGATCGCGCCCGCAGGCTCGGGCTTGATCTCGAGCGCTTCGACCATGACCGCCGGCGCGATGAGGTGGTGGCACGGGTGAAGCTCGATTTCCACGCCGGCGTCCGGGCCGGGGTGGTGACGACGCCGACGGCGTTCCTCGCCTCCGCGGACGGCCGGTTGGCGCCGATCGACTCTGCCTCGCTCGTCGCCCTCGCCGACGGCTGAGCGGACCCGACGGGGTGGTGAGCGCCCGGGTCGTGATCAGGCGGTCGCGCGCTCGGCCTCGGCGAGCGGCAGCTCCACGCCCGAGCAGCGGGCGATCGCGCAGTCGAGATCGGCGCACTGCGGCGCCTGTCCGGACAGCGGCACGGCGCTTGCATGAGGGCTGAGCCCGGCCTTGATGAGCTCGAGCTGGCGGCGGCCGATGTCCTGTGGCAGGCCCGGGAACAGGCGCTGCACCTCGCAGACGCCCTTGATCGCGAGCATCACGTCGACGGCACTCACATCGGCGCGGATCGCCCCGACCGCCTGCGCACGGACGAGGATCTCCTCGAGCATCGTGAGCATCTCGTCGTGGGCGGCGCGGATCTCCGGGTGCGCGATCCAGTCGCCGGCGAGTGCCTCGAAGAGCACCCGGTCGGCGGCCTGGCGCTCGATCGCCTCGTCGATGAGCGTGAACACCGCCGTTGACGGGTCCTCATCGCTCACCAGCGCGCGACCGCGCTCGATCGACTCGTGGATGCGCTCCACCACCACGGCGATGACCAGCGCGTCCTTGGAGGGGAAGTTGCGGAACAGCGTGCCGCGCCCCACGCCTGCGCACTCGGCGATCTCGCCCACGCCAACCTCCAGTCCGCGCTCGCGGAACAGGTCGGTGGCGGCGTCGATGAGCCGACGCCGGTTGCGTTCGGCATCGGCGCGCAGTCGCTTGGGGTGATCGTCCATTGCGTAACGATTGTGGCACGCCGGCCGCGGGGGCGGGAGGGGCCGCGTCTCACGCGGCCGGCGTGCGAGCTTCATCGGATGATCCTCACGCGGCGACGGTGACGGCGTTGCCGGAGCGGACCTCGGCCTCGACCTCGGCCAGGTGCGACCGGCGCAGCGTGAACGCGAGCAGCCCGGCTCCGATGAACAACATGATCGCGGCCGCCAGGAAGGCGACGTGATAGCCGTCCACCCGCGCGGTCAACGGCCCTGTCGCCGCCGCGCCGTGAAGCAGGTGGCTGGTGCGGCTGGCAGCGAGGGTCGAGAGGATCGCCAGACCGAGCGAGCCGCCGACCTGCTGGGCGACGTTGAACAGCCCCGAGGAGAGCCCGGAGTCCTCGGCCGGGATCCCGCTCGTGGCCAGGATCGTGATCGGGACGAAGGCGACACCCAGCCCGAATGCGAGCGGCACGAGGCCGGTGAGCAGGTTCGAGGCGTAGTGGCCGTGGACCGGCAGCCCGGTGAGCACGAGCAGGCCGAGACCTCCGATCGTGACTCCGACGGTGGCGACCGTCCGCACACCGACTCGTCCGATCAGCGCCTGCGCGAGCCCCGAGCCGAGCATGATCCCGCCGGTCACCGGCAGGAACGCGAGCCCGGCCTTCAGCGGGCTGTAGCCGAGGATCTCCTGGACGTAGAGCGAGGCGAAGAAGAACATCCCGAACATGCCCGAGGCGACGAACAGCAGCGCCCCGTCGCCGACGGCCAGCGAGCGGATGCGGAAGATCCCGAGCCGCATGAGCGGCGTCTCGGAGCGACTCTCGATGACGATGAACGCCGCGAGCAGCGCGACCGCGACCGCGAAGTCGATGATCGCGCGTCCCGAGCCCCAACCCCAGGTCTGGGCCTTGACGATCCCGAAGACGAGCACGACCAGACCTCCGGTGACGGTCACCGCCCCGCCGAGGTCGTAGGAGCGGCGCGCGCTCTCCAGGCGCGACTCCGCGATGAAGCGCAGCGCGAGTGCGATCGCGATCGCGCCGACCGGCACGTTGACGAAGAACACCCAGCGCCAGGAGGCGACGTCGGTGAGCACGCCGCCGAGCAGCAGTCCGACGGCCGAGCCGCCGGCGGCGATCGCCGACCAGATCGCGAGTGCGCGGGTGCGCTCGCGGCCTTCGGGGAACGTGGTGGTGACGATCGACAGCGCGGCGGGGGAGACGAGCGCGCCGCCGAGACCCTGCAGGGCGCGTCCGGCGATCAGCATGCCCGAGGTCTGCGCGAAACCGTTGAGCAGCGAGGCGGCGGTGAACAGGATCACGCCCGCCACGAACAGCCTTCGCCGGCCGAGCAGGTCTGCGGCGCGGCCGCCGAGCAGCAGGAAGCCTCCGAACACGAGCGTGTAGCCGTTGACGACCCATTGCAGGTTGGAGGCGGAGAAGTGCAGGCCGCGCTGCACGGAGGGCAGCGCGATGTTCACGATCGTGATGTCGAGCACGACCATGAACTGGGCGAGGCAGGCGATGACCAGGATCAGCCACGGACTGGAGGCGCGGCTTGAAGATGGTGGCGAGGCGGCTGTGATGCTCACGGGCGATCTCCTTTGGACGAGAAAGCGGTTCGGCTATAAATGGACCCTGAGGTCCGCTTACCGTAGCACTAAACGGACCGTCAGGTCCGTTTAATTCTCGTGAACTGCATGGAACGCCGCCGGAGCGCGCGCCGCTACCATCTCGGGGGTTCGGAACGAAACGAAGAAACGATGCACTCCGCCGACCGAAGGGCGGAGCAGAAGGGACAAATGAATATGTCCGACGCCGCTGTTACGCGCGTCTCTGTCGAGATCGAGGGCAAGGAGATTTCCTTCGAGACCGGCAAACTGGCCAAGCAGGCCTCCGGTGCCGTCGTCGTCCAGGCGGGCGAGACGATGGTCCTGTGTACCGCCACCGCGGGCAATCTCCGCGATGTTGACTTCCTCCCGCTCACCGTTGATGTCGAGGAGCGGATGTACGCCGCCGGGAAGATCCCCGGCTCATTCTTCAAGCGCGAGGGCCGCGCGGGAGAGAAGGCGACGCTCACCGCGCGCCTGATCGATCGGCCGATCCGGCCGCTGTTCCCCAAGGGATGGCGCCGTGAGACCCAGCTCGTCGCGCTGCCGATGTCGGTTGACCACGTCAACCCGTACGACATGCTTGCGATGAACGGCGCCTCCGCGGCGCTGATGATCTCCAACGTCCCGTTCCCCGGCCCGGTCGGCGCGGTCCGCATCGGCAAGATCGATGGGAACTTCGTCGTCAACCCCGACGAGGAGGACCTGCTGGAGAACACCGACCTCGACCTGATCGTGGCCGGTACCGAAGAGGCGATCCTGATGGTCGAGGCCGGCGCCAACGAGATCCCCGAGGCGGAGATCCTCGACGCGCTCGACATCGCCCACGAGGCGATCAAGAAGCTCTGCGCCGCCCAGTGGGAGCTGCAGGAGAAGGCGGGCAAGGACAAGGACGAGGTCGACATCCCGTCCGTCCACGCCGACCTGTACGAGCAGATCAAGGGCTCGCACGGCGCCGCTCTGGATGCCGCCACTCAGGTGGTCGACAAGCTCGCGCGCCAGGACGCCACCAAGGCGGTCGAGGAGGCAGTGCTCGAGCAGTACTCGGGCGACCCGAGCGCCGACACCTACTCGGAGTTCCGCTCCAACGCGCTGCGCGCGTTCGAGAAGCTCGAGTCGACCTACGTCCGTGAGCGGATCGCCGTCCAGAAGAAGCGCCCGGACGGGCGCGGCACCGAGGAGATCCGTCCGATCTCGATCGAGATCGACGTCGCCCCGCGCACGCACGGATCCGCGTTCTTCACCCGCGGCCAGACGCAGGCGTTCTCGGTCGCCACGCTCGGCACCACGCGCGAGGAGATGCGGCTGGACACGCTCGGGCTGGAGACGAGCAAGTTCTACTTCCACCACTACAACTTCCCGCCCTTCTCGGTCGGGGAGGCCGGGTTCATGCGCGGCCCCAAGCGCCGTGACATCGGCCACGGCGCGCTCGCCGAGCGGGCACTCGTGCCGATGATCCCGTCGCTGGAGGAGTTCCCCTACACGATTCGTGTCGTATCGGACATCTTCGAGTCCAACGGCTCATCGTCGATGGCCTCGGTGTGTGGTTCGACCTTGTCGCTGATGAGCGCCGGCGTGCCGATCAAGGCGCCGGTGGCCGGCATCGCGATGGGTCTGATCAAGGAGGGTGACGACTACGTCATCCTCACCGACATCGCCGGCGTCGAGGACCACCTCGGCGACATGGACTTCAAGGTCGCCGGCACGCGGAACGGGATCACCGCCCTGCAGATGGACATCAAGATCACGGGTGTGACGTTCGAGATCATGCGTGACGCGCTCGCCCAGGCGAAGGTGGCACGCGAGTTCATCCTCGGCGAGATGGCCAAGGTGATCGACGCACCGCGCTCGGAGCTCTCCAAGTACGCCCCGGGTATCTCCTCGGTCAAGATCGACCCGGAGAAGATCGGACTGCTGATCGGCAAGGGTGGCGAGACCATCCGGGCCCTGCAGGAGGAGTTCGAGTCCCAGATCGACGTCAACGACGAGGGCCAGGTGCTCGTCTACGCCTCCAACCGCGAGCTCGGCGACGCGCTCGTGGCCCGGATCAGCTCGATGACCAAGGAGGTCGAGGTCGGCGACGAGTTCACCGGCAAGGTCGTCAAGACGACGACCTTCGGCGCCTTCGTGGAGCTGATGAAGGGCACCGACGGTCTGCTGCATATCTCCAACGTCGCCCCGGGCAAGCGGATCGCGACCGTCGAGGAGGTCCTGAACAAGGGCGACGAGATCGCGGTCAAGGTGGTCGAGGTCGACCGTGAGCGCGGCCGGATCGGGCTGCGTCTCGCCGAGGACCCCGAGATCCAGGGCAAGAACCCCGATGAGCTGCGTGCGGTCGCAGCCGCCGAGGCCAGCCGTCCGCGTGGCGGCGGTGGCGGCGGTGACCGTGGCGGTCGGGGAGACCGTGGCGGACGCGGCGGCCGCGACCGCGACCGCGACCGTGGCGGCCGTGGCGAGCGCAACGGCGGCGGAAACGGCGACGGCGACGGCGAGCGCGACCGGGTGCGCGACCGCGACCCCGAGCGCGCCTGACGGCCGCCTGCCGGATCGACGGATCGACCCGGACGTGGACAACAGTCACCGCCTGACGACCCTCGAGTCGGGCGTGCGGATCGTGACGGAGGCAATGCCCTCCGTCCGGTCCGTTTCGCTCGGCTTGTGGATCGGCACCGGATCCCGGTATGAGTCGACCGCGCAGGCGGGGCTCTCTCACCTGCTCGAGCACCTGCTGTTCAAGGGGACCGCGCGCTACGCCTCGCTGGAGATCGATCAGATCTTCGACGCGATGGGCGCGGAGCTGAACGCCGGTACGGGCAAGGAGACCACGTCGGTCTACGCGCGCGTGATCGATGAGCACCTCGCCGACGCGTTCGACGTGATGGCCGACATGGTGTTCCACCCGACGCTGTCGGAGATCGACGCGGAGCGCGAGGTGATCCTGGAGGAGATCGCGATGTACGAGGACGATCCCCAGGAGAAGGTGTTCGACATCCTCGGCGAGGCGATGTTCGGGTCCGACCCGCTCGGCCGGGCGATCATCGGCCGCGCCGAGGTCATCTCCGGAACTCCCGCCTCCGAGATCGCCGCCTTTCACGCCGAGCGCTACCAACCGCGCAACGTCGTGATCGCGGCCGCGGGTGCGGTCGAGCACGACGCGTTCGTCACGCTCGCCGCCGAGCGGCTGTCGGGCCTCACCGGAGCCCGTCCGCGCGAGGAGCTGCGCCCGGCGAGCCTGAGCCCGCCCGCGGCCCATTTCGAGCGCAAGGACACCGAGCAGTACCACGTGTGCCTGGGCGCGGTCGGACTCTCGCGCCACGACGACCGCCGGTTCGCGCTGCGGGTGCTCGACACGATCTTCGGCGGCACCTCGTCGAGCCGTCTGTTCCAGGAGGTGCGTGAGGAGCGCGGCCTCGCCTACGCGGTGTACTCCTTCACCAGCGGCTACCGGGACACGGGGCAGGTCGGCCTGTACGTCGGCACCCGCGCGGACAACCTCGCGCCGGCGATGGCGGTGGTCGGCACCGAGCTCGCCCGCCTGCGCGAGTCGCCGGCCAGCCCGGACGAGCTGCGGCGCGCCAAGGAGAACCTCAAAGGCCGGGTGGTGCTCGCACTGGAGTCGACGGGTGCGCGTATGAACCGGCTCGGCTCCGAGATCCTCGCCGGTGAGCCGCTGCTCACGCTCGACGAGGTCACCGAGCGCATCGACGCCGTGACGATCGAGGATCTCGCGGAGCTGACCGCTGAGCTGTGGGCTCCCGAGCGGATCTGCGTCGCCGGGATCGGGCCGGAGCGCGCACACTTCGACGCGGCACTCGCCCACGCCGTGCCCGAGCTCGCAGGCGCCGGCGTCCAAGGGGGCTGAGCCGGTGGCCGAGCGCCGGCTGCGGGTGGCGGTCGCCGGGGCCGCGGGGCGGATGGGAGCCGCCGCCTGCGGGGCGGTGCAGTCCGCCGAGGACATGGAGCTGGTCGCCCGAGCCGACCCGTCACTCGGCGTGTCGGTGCGGGAGGCGCTCGCCGCCGGGGCCGATGTGATGGTCGACTTCACCGTGCCGGACGCGGTCGTGGGCAACGCCCAGCAGGCCGTGGCCGCCGGTGTCCACGTCGTGATCGGCGCGACCGGCTTCGCGATCGACGAGCTCGACGATCTGAGCGGCGCGGGCGCAAACGTATTCGTCGCCCCGAACTTCGCAATCGGCGCGGTCCTCATGATGCGCTTCGCCACCGAGGCGGCGCGGCACATGGCCGGCGCCGAGATCGTCGAGCTGCACCACGACCGCAAGCTCGACGCGCCGAGCGGGACCGCTGCGCGTACAGCGGCGCTCATGCAGGAGGCCTCCGGTCACCCGGTGCCGGTGCACTCGGTCCGGCTTCCGGGGCTCGTCGCCCACCAGGAGGTCATCCTCGGCGACGTCGGGCAGACGCTCACGATCCGGCACGACTCGATCGACCGGCAGTCGTTCATGCCCGGGGTGCTGCTGGCCGTGCGGCGGGTGGGTTCGCTGGAGCGGTCGCCGACGGTCGGCCTGGAACAGCTGCTGTTCGATGAGTGACCCGCCACCGCAGCTCGGCCTCGAGCAGCCGGTCCGGACGGAGCGCCTGCTGCTGCGAACACTTCGGCCCGGCGACGCGGACGCGATCCACGCGTACCGCTCCCTGCCCGAGGTGGCGCGCTACGTGCCGTTTGAGCCGATGAGCCCTGAGCTGATCGCCGAGCGCCTGCAGGGGTTCTGGGCGCGCACCCGGGCCAACGGAGAGGGCGAGGGGATCGTCGTCGGCTTTGAGCGCGTCGACACCGGCGAGCTCGTCGGCGACCTTGCGCTGATGTTGGTCAGTGACGAGCACCGCGGCGGCGAGATCGGCTGGGTGCTCAACCCCGGCCATGGCGGCCATGGCTATGCGACGGAGGCCGCGCGGGCGGGGCTCGGGCTCATGTTCGCCGCGGGGCTGCACCGGGTGGTCGCCCGCGTCGACGCGCGCAACGGACCGTCGCTGCGACTGTGCGAGCGGCTCGGCATGCGCCGCGAGGCGACGCTCGTGGCCAACGAGTGGTTCAAGGGTGAGTGGAGCGACGAGGTCGACTTTGCGCTGCTCGAGGACGAGTGGTCCGAGCGTTCGGCCCGCGGCTGAGCCGGCGCGTCAGGCGCGCGGCTCGGGCGGCCGGCCGGGAGGCGGCCAGCAGGACGGCACGTCCTGGATCGGCGGGCGGTCCGCGTAGACCTCGGCGGGCGAGCCGGACTCGCGCTCGACCGCGTGGCCGTAGCGGGCGGCGACCGGGTCCGGGAGGTAGCGGATCGCGGCGCCCGCGGTACGAGTGCCGTACATGAGGATCGCGCAGGGCCCGGCTCCTGCCCCGACGGTGATGTGGGCGGTGCCGGGAGGGCTGTGGAGGTAGTCCCAGGGACCCAACCGGTGCTCCTCTCCCTCGACGATGGCCACGCACTCCCCGCTCAGGACCAGGAACCCCTCAAGGTCCTCCTCGGCGTGGTAGTAGCCGGGACTGTCGCCGGGCCACAGGATGTGCACGCCGATCCCGAGCCTGTCGGAGGGCTCGGGGCCGGACTCGAACGACGTGTACGCGCCGCCGCCCGGGAACCCGCGCCAGCACATCTCAGCGAGGTTGAGGATGTACCAGCCCCCGTCGGCGGGCCGTTGCCCGGTCTCGGTCCTCTCGATGCGCGCCTCGTCGCTCACGCGCTCCGCTCCACGGTCGTCAGCTCGGGGATGAGATCGGCGACCGATTCGAGCACGCGGCTGGCCCGGTAGGGGTGGCGGTCGGCCTCCTCTCGGGTTGTCGATCCGGTGAGCACGAGCACGGTGTGCATGCCGGCCTCCATGCCGCTGATCACGTCGGTGTCCATCCGGTCGCCGATCATCGCCGCCGACTCGGAGTGGGCATCGATCGCGTTGAGGGCCGAGCGCATCATCAGCGGGTTGGGCTTGCCGACGTAGTACGGCTCGATCCCGGTCGCGCGAGAGATGAGCGCGGCCACCGAACCGGTTGCCGGCAGCGGGCCATCGACAGAGGGTCCGGTCGGATCGGGGTTCGTCGCGATGAACCGCGCTCCGGAGTCGAGGAGCCGGATCGCCTGGGTGATCCGCTCGAAGCTATAGGTGCGCGTCTCGCCCAGCACGACGTAGTCAGGGTCCCGCTCGGTGAGGGTGTAGCCCGCGTTGTGCAGCGCCGTGGTGAGGCCGGCCTCCCCGATCACGAACGCCGAACCGCCGGGCCGCTGGTCGTCGAGGAAGCGCGCGGTGGCGAGCGCCGAGGTCCAGATCCGTGCCTCGGGCACCTCGATGCCGCTCGTGCGCAGCCGCGCGGCGAGGTCCCGCGGCGTGTAGATCGAGTTGTTGGTGAGCACCAGGAACGGCAGGTCGCGCTCGCGGAGTTGATCGATGAATTCGGCGGCGCCCGGAATGGCGCGGTCCTCGTGGACGAGCACGCCGTCCATGTCGGTCAGCCAGGCGTGGATCTCGCGGTGCGCCACTGCGGACATGGTGACGGATCTTCCGGCACGGCACACTGCAGCCCGATGGCCGAAACGCTGATCGACACGCTCACCGGGATCGTCGGCTCGGCACACGTGCTGAGCGACCCATCGCTGCGCGCCGGCTACGAGCGCGACTGGACGGGCCGCTGGCGCGGCGACGCACTGGCGGTCGTCCGGCCGGCGGACGCCGCCGAGGTCGCGGCGGTCGTGCGCGCGTGCGGGCGGGAGCGGACGGCGATCGTCACCCAGGGTGGCAACACCGGATTGGTGGGCGGCGGCGTGCCGCGCCCGGCGCGCGACGGGCACGGGGTCGAGCAGGTGGTGCTCTCGACCGCCCGCCTGAGCGCGATCGCAGGCGTTGACACCGGCACCGCACAGCTCGCGGCGGGAGCGGGAGTCACCCTCGCCGATGCTCGACGCGCCGCGCGGGAGGCAGGGCTCGACCTCGCCCTGGACCTCGCTGCGCGGGACTCCGCGACCCTCGGCGGTCTGCTCGCCTGCGACGCCGGAGGCCTGCGTGCGCTGCGCCACGGGACCGCGCGACGCCAGCTTGCGGGTCTGGAGGCGGTGCTCGCCGACGGCACCACCGTGCGCAGCCGGATGGGTGGGCTGGTCAAGGACACGGCCGGGTATGACCTCGGCGCGCTCCTGGTCGGCTCGGAGGGCACTCTGGGGGTGATCACCGCCGTCCGCTGGTCGCTCGCGCCGCGGCGGGACGCGCGCGCCGTCGCTCTCGTCGGACTCGACCAGGTCGAGCAGGCGGTCGGATTGGTGCGTGCGCTTCGCCCGACCCTGCCCGACCTGGAGGTCTGTGAGGTGATGGAGCGCGCCGGGATCGAGCTCGCCTGCGCACATCTCGGGATACCCGGCCCCACCCAGGCGGCGCCTGCGCCGATCAGTGTGCTGCTGGAGTGCGCGGCGCCGGACGGGGACCCGCTCGAGGCGCTTGCCGAGGCCCTCGACGGGGCAGGGGTCGCCGACCGCACCGTGACCGCCGCGGACGCCGCCGGGCGCGAGCGGCTGCTGGCGATCCGCGAGTCCCACGCCGAGGCGATCAACGCGCAGGGCGTGCCGGTCAAGTTCGATGTCGGCGTTCCGCTCGACGCCCTCGGAGGCTTCTGGGGCCGCGTGGGCGACGTGGTACGGACGCACTCACCGCAGGCGCGGACGGTGATCTTCGGCCACCTGGGCGACGGCAACCTGCATGTCAACGTGATCGGGGTGGGGGGGCCGGAGGTCGAGGCGCTCGAGGACGCCGTCCTCGAGCTCATCGCCGACTGCGGTGGGACGGTGAGCGCCGAGCACGGAATCGGCGTGCACAAGGTCCGGCACCTGGCGCTGAACCGGACCCGCGGCGAGCTCGACGCGATGCGGGCGATCAAGCGTGCCCTGGACCCCGCCGGGATCCTCAACCCGGGCGTCGCGCTGCCTGCCGACTGAGCGCCCGCCGGCTCCGCAGAGCGGCGTGAACCGGTCGCCCGGCCTCTTGAGATAGCGTTTCGCGGCCATGCCCGTCGAGGTTCAAGCTGTCCGTGGGTTACGTGAGCTCAAGGCATTCGTCGACCTTCCGTACCGGCTCCACAAGCACACCAGGTGGATCCCCCCGCTGAAGGAGGAGCGCTACCTGTTCATGATGCGGCGCTTCAACGCGTTCTTCAGCCATGGCGATGCGGAGTACTTCCTGGCGCGCCGGGAGGGGCGCGTCGTCGGGCGCATCACGGCGCACGTCGACTACGCCTACAACGACTTCCACACCAGCCGGACGGGCATGTTCGGCTTCATCGAATTCGAGGATGACCAGGAGATCGTCGACGCGCTGCTGGGCGCGGCCGAGGGGTGGCTGCGCGAGCGATCGATCGACCAGATGCTCGGGCCGATGGATTTCACGATCAACGACGAGGGCGGGATCCTGATCGAGGGGTACGAGCTGGAGCCGCAGGTCCGCCACCCCTGGCATCCGCCGTACTACCGCGAGCGCCTGGAGCAGGCGGGTCTGGTCAAGGCGATGGACAACTTCAGCTGGAGCCTGGACGTCTCCAACCGCGATGGACTCGACCCGCGACTGCCGCGCATCGCCGACCGTGCGCGGACCAAGTACGGCGTGACGATCCGCAAGATGAGCCGCCGCGGGCTGCGGCGCGACCTGGACGAGTTCGCCCGGGTCTACAACGCGGCGTGGTCGCACAACTGGGGGTTCGTGCCCTACTCCAAGGCCGATCTCGACATGTACTGGTTCGACCAGCAGCTCATCTACTCACGCGAGTGGTACATGGTCGCCGAGATCGACGGGGAGACCGTCGGGATCGCGATCACGATCCCCGACGTCGCCCAGATCTACAAGCTGATGCGAGGCCACTTTTTCCCCGTCGGCTGGATCTTCTATGCGCTGCGCGGCCGGATCATCAACCGGCTGCGCGTCGGATTCCTCGGCGTGATGCCCGATTTCGAGCACACCGGCGTCGCCGCTGCGCTCTACATGGAGCATTTCGACGTCGCGGAGCGCTCGCGCGAGAAGCGCGGGGAGGCCGGCTTCATCCTCGAGACGAACCACTCGATGAACCGCGCGCTCGAGGCGATGGGCGGGACGATCGTCAAACGCTGGCGCATCTACGAGCGGACGCTCGGCTGAGCGTCCGCTCGACGGCGGAGCGGGTCATGTCCCGGCCCCCTGCGATAATGCGAGATGTGCCCTTGGATCTCGGCAGGATCATCACCGCGATGGTGACGCCCTTCGACGCGCGCGGCCGCGTCGACGAGGACGCGACCGTGCAGCTCATGCACCACCTCGTCGACCACGGCACCGAGGCGCTGGTCGTGTGCGGCACCACCGGCGAGGCGGCCACGTTGGAGGACGAGGAGCACCTGCGGGTCGTCGAGATCGCCGTCGGCGAGATGAAGGGCATCTGCCCGGTGATCGCCGGGGTCGGCTCCAACGACACGCGCCACGCGGTCAAGCTCACCGAGCGCGCCACCGCGATCGGCCCGGACGCGCTGCTGTCGGTCAACCCGTACTACAACCGCCCGAGCCCGCGTGGAATCGTCGCCCACTACCGCGAGGTCGTCCGCGCGACCGAGCTGCCGATCGTGCTCTACAACATCCCGCAGCGGACGGGCTCGGACCTGCCCAACGAGCTGCTCGCCGAGCTCGCCCAGCTCGACCACATCGAGGCGGTCAAACAGGCCAACCACGCGAACCTCGCCCGGATCGACGGCCTGTCGGTGTATGCGGGCAACGACGACATGCTCGCCGACGTGCTCGAGCTCGGCGAGCCCGGCGGGATCCTCACCGGCAGCCATCTGTTCGCCCATGAGATGCGGCGGATGGTCGACGAGCCCGGGCAACGCCGCGAGATCCATGACTCGCTGGCCGATGTGTACCGCGACCTCGCGGTCGCGCCCGCCGCCTGCTCGATCAAGGCGGCGCTCAACATGATCGGCGTGCCCGTGGGCACGCCCCGGCTTCCCTACGTCGAGCTCGACGAATCCGAGCTCTCGGTGGTCCGCGGTCTGCTGGAGCGCCGCGGTCTGCTGGCGCACGCGGCGTGAGCGGCACGTTGCGCGTCCTGCCGCTCGGCGGCCTGGGCGAGATCGGCAAGAACATGACGGTGCTCGAGTACCAGGAGCGGATCGTCGTGGTCGACACCGGCCTGCGTTTCCCGACCGCCGACATGCTCGGGATCGACCTGGTGCTCCCCGACTTCGCCTATCTGCGCGAGCGGGCCGACCAGATCGAGGCGATCGTCATCACCCACGGCCACGAGGATCACCTGGGGGCGCTGCCGTGGGTCATCCGCGAGCTGCGCCGCGACCTCGGCGGCGAGGGGGGCCCGCCCATCTACGGCGGCCCGCTCACGGTCGCGATGGCGCGCTCCAAACTCGACGAGCACCACCTGCGGGACGTCGAGCTCCACGACCTCGCCACCGGCGACGAAGTCGAGGCCGGCCCGTTCACGCTCGAACTCATCCATATGACCCACTCGATCCCGGACTCGTGCGCGGTCGCCGTGACAACCGAGCTGGGGACCGTCCTGCTGACCGGCGACTACAAGTTCGACCAGACCCCGGTCGACGGCGGGCCCGCCGACATCGCGCGACTGGCGGAGCTCGGCGCCGACGGTGTGCTGCTGCTGTGCGGCGACTCCACCAACGCCGACCGCCCCGGGTTCTCACCCTCCGAACGCGGTGTGGGACCGCACCTGGAGGAGGTGTTCGCCCGCGCCGACGGCCGGATCATCGTCACCAGCTTCGCCTCGAACATCCACCGCGTTCAGCAGGTCGTCGATGCCGCCGCCGCGCTCGGGCGCAAGGTTGCGCTCGTCGGCCGCTCGATGCGCAAGAACGTGAACATCGGGCGCTCGCTCGGGCACATCGAGGTCCCGGAGGGGATGCTGATCCAGCCGCATGAGATCGAGCAGTTCCCCGACCACCGGATCGTCGTCATCTCCACCGGCTCCCAGGGCGAGCCGTTGTCGGCCCTGCGGCGCATGGCCTACGACGACCATCGCCAGGTCTCCCTGCACGAAGGCGACACCGTCGTCTTCTCGGCAACGCCGATCCCGGGCAACGAGCGCGCGGTCAACGAGACGATCGATCGCCTGTACCACATCGGCTGCGATGTGATCACACCCCGTGAGGCGCCGATCCACGCCTCCGGCCATGGCTACGCCGAGGAGCTGAAGCTGATGCTCAACCTGGTGCGGCCGCGCTACGTCATGCCGATCCATGGCGACCACAAGCGGATCCGCCTGCACGCGGAGCTCGCCGAGTCGGTCGGCATCGAGCCCGATCGGATCTTCGAGTCAGAGAACGGGCTGCCGCTCGACATCACCGAAAGCGGCGCGTCGTTCGCCACCCCCGTGCACTCGGGAATGATCTTCGTCGACGGCGTCAACATCGGCGATCCCGCCGACGTGGCCCTGCGCGACCGCAGGATGCTCTCCGACGACGGCATCTTCATCGTGGTGGCGACGATCTCCGAGCAGACCGGGGAATCGGTCGTGCCCCCCGAGGTGATCTTCCGCGGTGTGCCGTTCGTCGAGCAGGGTGACGAGCTTGTCGCCGACATCCGCCGTGCGGTCGAGGAATCGCTGTCCGAGGCGGCGCGTGAGGGGATTCGCGAGATCGATCTGCTCCAGGAGGAGCTGCACGACGACCTCGCGACGTTCGTCTACGACCGGTTGCGCCGGCGCCCGATGGTCCTGCCGGTCGTCGTCGAGGTCTGACCCTCCGGCGACTGGCCCGGCTCCCTGGCCGCGTCGGAGCCCTCCTCGAGCACGATCTCGCCTGACGGGGAGCGGGCGTCCGCATGGTCCTGCGGGAGCCGGATGACGAAGCGCGTCCCCTTCATCTCCGCGTGCGGGGCGGTCGGCTCGAGCCCCACCGTCCCGCCGTGCGACTCGACGACCGAGCGCACGATCGCCAGTCCGAGTCCCGAGCCGCGACCGCCGTCGCGTCCGCCGCGGACGAAACGCTCGAACACGCGGTCCGAGAGCTCGGCGGGGATGCCAGGCCCCTCATCCTCCACGATCAACTCCGAGTCGGCGCCGATCGTCGAGGTCTGCGCGCGCACCCGCGTCCCCGGCGGCGTGTGGCGGACCGCGTTCTCGAGCAGGTTGAGGATCAGGCGATGCAGCTCGTCGCGTGCGCCGACCACCGGCGCCGGCTCGGCATGGATGAGCAGCTCGTGACGATCGGCCATCGGCCCGAGCTCGGCCGCTGCCTCGATCAGGACCTGGCCGAGGTCGGTGGGGCGATGGGGCTGTGAGCGCCGGGCGTCGGCGCGCGCCAGCAACAGCAGGTCGCCGACCAGCCGCCGCATCCGGCGCGTCGAGCGCAACGCGGCCTCGGCGGTCTCCGACTGCTCCCCCTCCAGCTCCTCGGTGAGGATCTCGAGGTTCGCGAGTACGCTGGTGAGCGGGGTGCGGAGCTCGTGTGAGGCGTCGGCGACGAACTCGCGCTGGCGCTCGAGCATCGTCTGGGTCCGGGTCCGCGACGCATCGAGCGCGCCGAGCATCCCCTCCAGGGTGCGGGCGAGCTCGGCGATCTCATCCTCGGCCTCGGGATGCGGGATCCGCCGCCGGGTGTCCTCGGTACGCCCGATCTCACGTGCGGCACTCGTCAGCTCCTTGATCGGCGACATCGCCCGATCGGAGACAAACAGCCCGGCGAGCAGGGCGAGCACCGTGCCGCCGAGGATGCCGAGGAGCAGGAACGCCTGGACTCGGGCGATCGTCTGGTCGATGTCCGACAGCGGCTGGGCGTACAGGAGCGTGACCTTGAAACTCTTTGGACGCACCGGAAGCAACGTGTGCACGATCACCCGGTAGCCCCCTGCGTCGAACCGGCCCGAGCGCGTCGGGATCATGTCGAACGGAAGGTCGCCGAGCCGGCTCTTGCGCGGCAGGGGCCGCTGCGCGCAGAGCAGGTTGCGGGTGTATGAGTCGAACACTCGGATGAGCGCGTGTTCGGCGGCGGCGAACGAGCCGAGGTTCAGCGGCCCGCAGTCGGTGGTCTCGTTCTTGATCACCACCTGCCGGCTGAGCTGCGAGCTCAGCCGCTCGCTGGCGGTGATCAGCTGGGTGTCGAACTGGCTGCGGACCTGCCGGTTGGTGAGGACGCCGACGATCACGGCGAAGCTCGCCAGGATCACGAACGTGAGCGCCGCCGAGCCGCCGGCCAATCGCCAGCGGATCGGGACGGACCTATACGCGGAGTACGTACCCCGCGCCGCGGATCGTGTGTAGGAGCCGAGGCTCGCCACCGGCTTCCAGCTTTCGTCGCAGGTTGGACACGAAGACTTCGATCGTGTTCGTCATCGAGAACGGGTCGTATCCCCAGACCTCGTCGAGCAGGCGCTGGCGCGAGATCACGATCCGCTCGTTGCGCATCAGATACTCCAACAGCTCGAACTCGCGCTGGGTGAGCTCGACCAGGCGATCGCCGCGCGCCACCTCATGGGTGTCGGGGTTGAGCTTCAGGTCACCGACCGCGAGGTTCGCCTGTCCACGTGGCGGCCGGCGGCGCAGCAGCGCGCGCAGCCGAGCGAGCAGCTCCTGACGCTCGAACGGCTTGACCAGGTAGTCGTCGGCGCCGGTGTCCAGCCCCTCCACCCGCGACTCGACCGCGTCACGCGCGGTGAGCACGAGGATCGGTACGTCGTCGTCGGACTCGCGCAGCGTGCGGGCGACATCGAGCCCGTCCATGTCGCCCGGCAGGCCGAGGTCGAGGATCACCAGGTCAGGCAGGAAGCCGTGGACGGCATCCAGGCCCGAGCGCCCGTCCTCGGCGACGCGCACCTCGTATCCCTCCATCCGCAGCGAGCGTTGGAGCACCTGCGCGATCGCGTCATCGTCCTCGACGACGAGCACGCGTGGGGGGCGGTCGAAATCGGCCATGCTGACGCAGGATGGTACGGGGCGTGGTCGCTTGGGGCGCGGTGTTCTTACCGGCGCTTTAGCGCCCGGGGAGGAGCGCGGGCGCGCGCGTCGAAGCAGTGAACCCGCACGATGCCCGCCTCGACGAAGCCTCGCACCGCCGCCAACCGCAAGCGGGCCGCCAACTCCACGTCCAAGACTCGCTCACCCGCGAAGGGCCGTGGCCAGGCGGCCACGCGCAAGGCTGCGCACACCGCCGCGCGCGGGAATGGACGTGGACCGAACACCCGCGCCCGCCGCTCGCTGCTCGCCTCCCGCGGTCCCTCGATGGGACGCGGGGCGCCGGTGCTGGAGAGCCATCACGTCGATATCGCCGCGCTCGCCCTGATCGCCGTCGGCATCTTCATCTCCGGCGTCGCCTACGCGGGCTGGTCGGGCGGCGCGCTCGGCGGCGGAGCCGTCACGGTGCTGCGCTTCCTGTTCGGGGCACTCGGCTACGTCGTGCCCGCCGCGTTCATCGCCGCGGGCGCGCTCGTCCTGCTGCGCGAGCTGCGTCCGCCGACGCGCCCGCTGCGGACGGGCACGATCTGCCTCACCGTCGCGCTCACGCTCGGGCTCGCGGCCGGGACCTTCGGGATCGGCCCGGGGGCGGCGCCGGCGGGCGAGCTGTGGCGGGCGGCCGCCCTGGAGCGGCGCGGCGGCATCCTCGGCGCTGCCGAGTACTGGGTCTGCTCGCATCTGATCTCACACGCCGGCGCGGACATCCTCGCCGTGTTCCTGCTCGTCGCGGGGGGCATCCTGGTCAGTGGCGCCGGTCTCGCCGGCGCATTGCGGATGACCGGCGCGCACGTCGCGAACACCGGGCGTGCGCTGCGCGAGGTGAGCGGGGTGGGCGGGGACCGGATCACCGCCCGCAGACCGGCGACCGCCGTCGCCACGAGCGGGGACGGCGAGCGCATCCGCGGACGCCGCTCGGTTCTCGCAGATCCGGAGGAGGACTTCGATCCGCTCGCGACCGCGGACTCCGCCGGCTCGGACGAGATCGTCGTGCGGACGGTGGAGCCCGGGCTGGAGGACGTGCCGGCGCCCGGGGAGGACGCGGCGGCCCCCGGCACCGACGATCTTGACTCGCTCCCAGAGCTCGGCATGGAGGAGGAGCCTGCCCAGCTGGAGCTCGACGAGGACGTCGGCGCCGGTCACGGCGGTCCCGGACGTGAGGTCGACGAGGGCGACCTCACCCCGCAGGGGCGCTACCGGGCATCGGTGACCGAGGACCCGGACTTCGTCTGGCGGGTGCCGAGCGCCCGCAACCTCACTCGCTCGACCGGGGCCGAATCCCGGCCGGATACCGCCGGGCAGGCGCAGACCGCCCGCTCGCTCGTCGAGGCGCTCGGCCATTTCGGGATCGACGCGCAGGTCGTGGGGAAGGTCTCGGGCCCGCACATCACGCGCTACGAGATCCGGCTCGCACCGGGCGTGAAGATGAGCAAGGTCGCCAACCTCAAGGACGACCTCGCCTACGCGCTGGCGGCGACCGACATCCGCATCCTCGCCCCGATCCCCGGCAAGCAGGCGGTCGGTATCGAGGTGCCGAACGCGCGCCGCCGGATCGTCCATCTCGGCGACGTGCTCAGCCCGGCCCCCGAGGACTGGTCGCCGCTCACGGTGTGGCTCGGAAAGGACATCGCCGGCAAGGCGATCGGCGCCGATCTGGCGAAGATGCCGCACCTGTTGGTCGCCGGTACCACCGGTGCCGGAAAGTCCGCGTGCGTCAACGCGATGCTCTCCTCGATCCTGCTGCGCGCGACGCCCCACGAGGTCCGTCTGGTGCTCGTCGACCCCAAGCAGGTGGAGCTCAACCACTACGAGTCGATCCCGCATCTGCTCACCCCGGTGATCACCAGCCCGCGCCAGGCCGCCAACGCGCTCCAGAACCTCGTGCGCGAGATGGAGCAGCGCTACTCGATCATGTCGCTGGCGCGGACCCGCAGCCTGCCGGAGCTCAACCGCGTGCGGGAATCCCGCGGGGAGCCGCCGCTGCCCTACATCCTGTGCGTGATCGACGAGCTCGCCGACCTGATGATGGTCGCGCCGGCCGACGTGGAGGACTCGATCATCCGGCTGGCCCAGAAGGCGCGCGCGGTCGGCATGCACCTCGTGCTCGCCACCCAGTCGCCGCGCGTCGACGTGATCACCGGGATGATCAAGGCCAACGTCCCGTCGCGGATCGCGTTCGCGGTCTCCAGCCAGACGGACTCCCGCGTGATCCTCGACCAGAACGGCGCCGAGTCGCTGCTCGGCCAGGGCGACATGCTGTTCTCCCCGGTCGGCTCCTCGCGCTTGCAGCGCATCCAGGGCGCCTTCATCGACGAACCCCAGATCCTCGAGATCACCGAGGCGTGGCGCAAGCAGGGCGAGCCCGACCTCCACGAGGAGCTCCTGCAGGAGGTCGAGTCCGCTGATGAGGGCGACGGTGCAGCCGCCGAGGATCCGAACAACGCCGACTCCGATCCGCTGCTCGAGGAGGCGATCTCGCTCGTCGCGCAGATGGGCACCGCGTCAACCTCGATGCTGCAGCGGAGGCTGCGGCTCGGCTACACGCGCGCCGGGCGGCTGATCGACATGCTCGAGCGCCGCGGGATCATCTCCGGCTACGAGGGCTCAAAGCCGCGTCAGGTGCTGATCGGCGAGGCCGACGTCCCACGCATCCTCACCAATCTCGCCGAGGCCGAGCGTGGCTCCCCGGCTTCCGCCGGCGCGCGCGCTTCGAGCGGCGCCGAGCCGATCCCGGCGGCGCCGGCCGACCCCGAGCAGACCGCGGTCCAGCGGTTGGACGCGCCGGCGCCCGGCGGGCCGTCTGCAACCCCGACCGACGAGGCCTAGCAGCGCGCGAGCCACCGCCCCAGCGGCGGACGCGCCACTAGCCTTGATCATCGGAATGGACGAGATCGGAAGCCAGCTGCGCGAGGCGCGCATGCGCATGCGCATCGACACGGGCGAGGTCGAGCTGCGCACGAAGATCCGCGCCAAGTATCTGCGGGCGATGGAGAACGAGGAGTGGGATCTGCTCCCCGGCGAGGTGTACGTCCGCAGCTTCCTGCGGACCTATGCGGACTTCCTCGGGCTCGACTCGCGAGCGCTGCTGGACGAGTTCCGCCGCCGCTACGAGAAACCATCCGATCACGAGCCGCCGCCGATCGCGCCCCCCGGCCGTGACCGTCACCGCGAGCGCCGTCGCCAGTCCGGCGGCGGCCTCGGCATCCCACCGTGGGTGCTCGTGCTCGTGGTGCTCGTGATCGTCGCCGGGGTCCTCTACATCGTCGGCAAGCACAACGGCGCGGGCCCGAGCAACTCCGCCGGTACCCGCACCACGACGACGACCACGCAGACCACCCACCGCCACCACCACCGCGCCCGCCATCACCATGTGGTGACCAAGCCTCCGCGGGTGCCGAGCACGGTGACCGTGTCGCTGACCGCCACCGGCACGGCGAGCACGTTCGTCTGCCTGGAGAACGCCCACGGCGTGCATCTCGTGGACGGCACCTATGCGGCGGGTCAGCCGATCCCGTCCGGGACCGCGAAGAAGCTGCTGCTCACGGTCTCGAGCCCGTCGGTGACGATCAAGGCCAACGGCAAGACGATCGCGAACACGGTGACGAGCGCCCCGGTCACCTACCGGATCCTGCCCACGGGCCACAGCACGATCTCCGCGACCACGCCGAACATGACCTGCGGTACGTGAGCGCGGACCCCCCAGACGCGGCTTCTGGCGGCCGAGCGGGCCGCCCGGTGCCCCGAGCGGGGATCCTCGTCACCGGCACCGAGGTGCTCACCGGGATCATCTCCGACCGCAACGGACCGTGGCTCTCGGAGCGACTGCGCGAGCTCGGGGTCGATCCGGCGATGATCGAGATCGTCGGCGATCGTCCCGAGGACCTGCTCGTCGCGCTGGAGGGGATGCGCGACGCCGGCATGTCACTGATCGTGACCAGCGGCGGGCTGGGGCCGACCGCCGATGACCTCACCGCTGAGATCGTCGGTCGCTTCTGCGGCCGCGAGATGGTGCTCGACAACTCGCTCGAGGAGCGGATCGCCGAGATCCTCCGCCCGCTGATGCGCCGCTGGGCCAACCTCGACCAGGAGGCCGTGCGCCGCGCGAACCGCAAGCAGGCGGTCATCCCGGCGGGGTCGACGGTCCTTGACCCCGTCGGTACCGCACCCGGGCTCGTCGTGCCCTCTCAGCCGAACGGCACGGGCAGACCAGGCCCGACCGTCGTCGTGCTGCCCGGGCCGCCGGGCGAGCTGCGGCCGATGTGGGAGAGCGCGGTGGGCACCGAGGCGTTCCGGGCCGCGACCGCCGGGGCGACGCATTATCGCCGGGAGATCGTGCGGCTCTACGGTCTGCCCGAGTCCGAGATCGCGGCCACGCTGGAGGCCGCGGCCGCCGACGGTCTCGAGCTCGGCGGGTTGGAGATCACGACCTGCCTGCGACGCGGTGAGATCGAGATCGCCACGCGCTATGAGCCGGCCGCCCAGCAGGACTACGACGCGTTGCTCGACTTCATCCGCACGCGTCACGGCCGGATGCTGTTCTCCGAGGACGGGTCGACGGTCGACGACCAGGTGGCCGAGCTGCTGCTGTCGAGGGGCGGGACGGTGGCGGCCGCGGAGTCGTGCACCGCCGGACTGCTCGCCGCGCGCCTCACCGAGCGGCCCGGTTCCTCCGCCTATGTCCTCGGTGGCGGCGTCGTGTACTCCAACGAGGCCAAGACGCTGCTCGCAGGAGTGCCGGCTGAGCTGATCGCGCGCGACGGCGCCGTGTCGGTGGCGGTCGCACGCGAGCTCGCCTCGGGGATCGCCGCGCGCCTGGGCGCCACGATCGGGGTCGGAATCACCGGGATCGCCGGCCCCGGCGGCGGCACGCCGGACAAGCCCGTCGGTCTGGTCTGCATCTCGGTCTGGAGTGACGACGGGAGGCGGATCACCCGCGCGCCGCAGATGCCCGGCAGCCGCGCCGATGTCCGCGATCGCTCGGTGACCGTCGCGATGCACCTGCTGCGGCGGCTGCTGCTGGGCGATGCTGATGCCGACGAGGACACGCTGCGGGCCGACGAGCGCGCGGTGTGAAGGGCCCGGCGGCCGGCCGGGTGGCCGGCCGGGTCGCCGGCGGGGTGGCCGGCGGGGTCGCCGGCCGCGCGCGGCTGTTCGTCGCGCTCGAGCTGCCGGCGGAGGTGCGTGCGGTCCTCGTCGACTGGGCCCGGACGACGCTCGGCGGGGAGCCCGGAATGCGGCTGCTCGATCGGGAGGCGCTGCATCTCACGCTGTGCTTCCTCGGCGAGCGTGCGCTGAGCGAGGTCTCCGGGATCTCGTCGGCGCTGGCCGCGGCGCTGTCGGGGGATGTCGGGCCGTCGGGGGATGTCGGCCCGTCGGGGGATGTCGGGCCGTCGGGGGATGTCGGGCCAGGTCCGCTCGAGTTCGAGCCCCTTGAGCTCCGGTGGCTCCCACCGCGCCGGCCTCGGGTGTGCGCGGTCTCGCTGCGCGACCGGGACGGGCGTGCGAGCGCGCTGCAGGCGGCGCTGAGCGCGCGGCTCGTCGCCGGCGGGTGGTACGAGCCCGAACGGCGGGGCTGGCTGGCGCATGTGACCGTCGCGCGGATCTCCTCTCGGGGCGCCGCGCGCCGGCTCGGCCGCGAACCCGGCGCCGCCGACGCTCGAGCCGTTTGGCGCGACGGCGGTCGCGTTGATGCGCTCCTGGCCGGGGTCGCGCTATGAGGCGCTCGCCCGGTTCGGCCTCTGAGTCCCTGGTTCGCGCCGGGGGAAGCTGTGTCCTCCGTCGGCCGGCAAATCGTCCCCGGTGGTCGTCGCGACTGCCGCCCCGGGCCCGCTGAGCCTGATCGCCGGCTCCGACCGCCCCGTGCGGGGAACCTTCTTCGCCCTGAGGTCGAACAACCTTCCCCACAGCCGCCGACGGCGGACCCGGCTCAGGAAATCGGCACAGAAGCGTGACCTCCATGTCTTGTTCGGTGACAGGCGCCGGACATAGATTCTGCGCAATCCGAGCAAGCGGTGAACGGAACGGGCGTTCGATTCGGTTCCGTCCGACCCTCCGCCTACCTTGACCGTTCCAACGCGCGATGATCACAGGAGCCAGAGAATGAGCGTGAACGACAGAGGCGCAAACGTCGGCGCGTCCGATCCCAAGGCCGACGCCAAGCGGCAGGCTGCCCTCCAGGGCGCGCTGACCCAGATCGAGCGTCAGTTCGGCAAGGGGACGGTGATGCGGATGGGCGACCCCGGTGCACGCGTCAACTGCGACGCGATCCCCACCGGCGCGCTCTCGCTCGACATCGCACTCGGAATCGGTGGCGTGCCGCGAGGCCGGATCATCGAGATCTTCGGCCCGGAGTCCTCGGGCAAGACGACGCTCGTCTACCACATCATCGCCGAGGCTCAGAGGCTCGGAGGGGTGTGTGCGTTCGTCGACGCCGAGCACGCCATGGATCCGCTCTATGCGCAGACGATCGGGGTCGACATCGACAATCTGCTCGTCTCCCAGCCCGACTACGGCGAGCAGGCCCTTGAGATCGTCGACATGCTGATCCGCTCGGGGGCGGTCGATCTCGTCGCCGTCGACTCCGTCGCCGCGCTGACCCCACGCGCCGAGCTCGAGGGTCAGATGGGCGATCAGACCGTCGGCGCCCAGGCGCGGATGATGTCCCAGGCGATGCGCAAGCTCGCCGGCAACCTCAACCGCGCCCAGACGCTGTGCGTGTTCACCAACCAGATCCGCGAGAAGGTCGGCGTCATGTTCGGCTCACCGGAGACCCAGCCGGGCGGTCGCGCGCTGAAGTTTTACGCGTCCCAGCGCCTGGACATCCGGCGTATCGAGACGCTCAAGGACGGCACCGAGGCGGTCGGCAACCGGGTGCGGGTCAAGGTCGTCAAGAACAAGGTGGCGGCGCCGTTCAAGCAGGCTGAGTTCGACATCGAGTTCGGCAAGGGCATCTCAACGTCCGGCTGCCTGCTCGACTACGGGATCGAGCACAACATCGTCACCAAGTCCGGCTCGTTCTTCTCCTATGGCGACGAGCGGCTCGGCCAGGGCCGTGGCAACGCCAAGGCATTCCTCGACGAGCATCCCGAGATGGCTGACGAGATCCAGAACAAGGTCTACGCCGCGCTTGGGCTCAGCCGCGATCTCGTCAAGGAGATCGACCACGACGAGGAGCAGGAGTCCGCCGCGCTGGCCGCGGTGGAGACGGCGGCCTGATCACAGCCGCCGTCGCGACACGCCGCCGCTGAAGGCCGATGGGCGCCGCAGAGCGCACGCCGCAGACCGACGAGGCGCGACAGGCCCAGGCGCTCGCCTGGGCGCTGTCGCACGTCAACCGGCGCGAGCGCACGACGACGGAGGTGCGCGCGTACCTCGCTCGCAAGGGAGTGTCGGACGCCACCGCTGAGAGCGTCGTCGAGGAGCTCGTGACCCAGCGGCTGGTCGATGATGCGCGCTTCGCAGAGATGTTCGTTGCCGACAAGCGCACGCTCGAGCAGTGGGGGAGCGAGCGGATCCGCCGCGGCCTGGCCGAGCACGGAGTCGACCGCGAGCTCGCCGAGCGGGCGCTCGCCGTCGCCGACGGCCTCGAAGGTGACGAGCCGCAGACCGAGCTCGACCGCGCGCTCGAGCTCCTGCGCCGGCGCTTCCCAGAGCCTCCGCGCGAGCGGCGCGATCGCGATCGGGCCTTCTCGATGCTGCTGCGCAAGGGCTACGAGTCCGAGCTCGCAGTCGACGCGCTCGCTGCGCACGCTCGTGCTGCCTGAGCCGCCTGAGCCGCTCCGGCCGAGCGCGTGCGGCCATTGCGGAGGCATCGTTCCGGTACTACGATGGGCCGCAGTGAACGACGGTCCTCGCGACCCATGAAATTCCAGCAAAAGCCAGTGATCCAGAAACGATGAAACCTCTCGCGTCCACAATCGACGAGCAGTGCCGGCGGCCTGAAAGGGAGGTCTGAGGGCCACCTCGCGGTGTCTCACAGCGTTCGGCGCCCGCCTGTCTGGCGGTAGGGCGCCGGTGCCGGATCAGTTCGTGCGACGCACGGACCGGTCGTTCGCTCTCATATCGCAAATGACTGAAGGGACGTGGTCGCCTGCGCGGCCACGTGAGAGGAACGACAATGGAAGTGATCGTAGGGGCCGCCGTGATCGCGTTGGGCATCGTCCTCGCCGCGGTTGTGTACGGACGCACCCGCCCCGGAGCACATGCCTCGTCCGCCGCGCCTGCCGCGTCCTCATCAACCGCAGCGCCGGCCGAGCCGTCGGCGGCCGTTGCCACCGCCAGTGCGCTTCAGGCGGCGCTCGCGGAGCGCGGCGAGCTGCTCGAACGTCGCGAGCGAGCGATCGCCAACGCCGAGGCGGAGCTCGAGCTCGAGCGTGAGTCGCTCTCGGGCCAGCGTGGTGAGGCCGAGCGGCGACTGGAGCAGCTCGCCGGCATGTCGGGCGCGCGCGCCAAGCAGGTGCTGCTGAAGGAGATCGAGGACCAGGCCAAGCAGGAGTCTGCGCGCCGGATCCGCCAGATCGAGGAGGAGACCAAGCGCGAGGCCGAGCGCCGGGTGCGGAACATCCTGTCGGTCGTGATGCAGCGGCTCGCCGCCAGTCACGCTGCCGAGACGACCGTCTCTGTCGTTCAGCTCTCCTCCGATGACATGAAGGGCCGGATCATCGGCCGCGAGGGCCGGAACATCCGCGCCCTGGAGAACATCACCGGCGTCGACTTCATCATCGACGACACCCCGGGCGCGGTCGTGCTCTCCGGCTTTGACGGGGTGAGGCGCGAGCTCGCGCGGCTGACGCTCGAGAAGCTGCTTCAGGACGGGCGTATCCACCCCGCCCGGATCGAGGAGACCTACTACCAGACGAAGTCAGAGCTCGAGGCGCACATCATCGAGCTCGGGGAGCAGGGAGCGTTCGATGCGGGCGTGCAGAGCCTGCACCCGGAGCTGGTCAAGACCCTCGGGCGTCTGCGCTTCCGGACGAGCTACGGCCAGAACGTGCTCGCCCACTCGATCGAGGTCGCCCACCTGGCGGCGATGATGGCCGACGAGCTCGGCGCGAGCCCCAAGACCGCGCGCCGCGCCGCGCTGCTGCATGACATCGGCAAGGCCGTCACGCACGAGGTCGAGGGGCCCCACGCGCTCGTCGGCGGCGAGCTGGCACGCCGCTACGGCGAGGACGAGGCCGTCGCCCACGCGATGGAGGCCCATCACAACGAGGTGGAGCCGCAGACGATCGAGGCCGTCATCGTCCAGGCCGCGGATGCGCTCTCCGGCGCCCGCCCCGGTGCCCGCGGCGAGTCGCTGGAGCAGTACGTCAAGCGCCTGCGCGACCTCGAGCAGATCGCGACCCGGCACCCCGGAGTCGACAAGGTCTACGCCATGCAGGCCGGCCGCGAGATCCGGGTGATGGTCGCCCCGGGCGCGATCGACGATGACGCAGCGAGCGCTCTGTCCTACGAGATCGCGCGGGAGATCGAGAAGGAGCTCGAATATCCCGGCCAGATCAAGGTCACGGTGATCCGCGAGTCACGGGCGGTGCAGTACGCCCGGTGAGTGGGCGGGTGCGCTCGGATAGCCTCAGCTCGATGGCCAAGACGTATCACCTCACGACGTTCGGTTGCCAGATGAACGCGCACGACTCCGAGCGGATGAAGGGAATGCTCGAGTCGCTCGGCTACGGCGAGTCGCGCGATCGCCAGGGCGCGGACCTGATCCTCTTCAACACCTGCTCGATCCGCGAGGCGGCCGACAGCAAGTTCGTCGCCCACCTCGGCGAGGCCAAGCGTCTGAAGCGCGAGGATCCGGGGCGGATCGTCGGTGTCGGCGGCTGCTGGGCGCAGTCGGTGAAGGACGAGGTGTTCCGGCAGTTCCCGTTCGTCGACGTGGCGTTCGGCCCCGGGCAGGTGCACCGGCTTGCCGAGTTCCTCACCAGCGATTCGCTCACCGCGCAGGGATTCTTCGAGTTCGAGGGGTTCACCGGCCACCTGCCGGCCAAGCGCGCGCGGGAGTTCCAGGGCTGGGTGCAGATCTCGGTCGGCTGCAACTCGGTGTGCTCGTACTGCATCGTGCCCTCGACCCGCGGCCGCGAGGTGAGCCGGCCCGCCGACGAGCTCGTGGAGGAGGTGCGGGCGCTCGCCGCCGACGGCGTGAGCGAGATCACGTTGCTCGGCCAGAACGTCAACTCCTACGGGCGCGACCTGCCGCGGGACTCGCGCGTCAGCTTCTCGGAGCTGCTGCGCGAGCTCGATGGGATCGACGGCATTCGCCGGATCCGCTACACCAGCCCGCATCCCAAGGACATGCGCGAGGACGTGATCCTCGCCCACGCGGAGCTCGGATCGCTGTGCGAGCACATCCACCTGCCGCTGCAGTCGGGCTCGAGCCCGGTGCTCAAGCGGATGCGCCGGACCTACACCCGGGAGCGCTATCTCGACCGGGTGGCGCTGATCCGCGAGCACGTGCCGGACTGCGCGCTCACCACCGACATCATCGTCGGCTTTCCGGGTGAGACCGACGAGGACTTCGCGCACACGCTCGAGGTCTGTGAGCAGGTCGGCTACGACGGTGCGTTCACGTTCGTGTACTCGCCGCGTCGGGAGACCGAGGCCGCCGAGATGGACGATCAGGTGCCGCACGAAGTGAAGGTGGAGCGCATGGAGCGCCTCGTCGAGGTCGTCCAGCGGCGCGCCCGTGAGCGCGCCCAGCGGTTCGTCGGCCGAACCGTCGAGGTGCTGATCGAGGGTCCCTCGCGGACCGATCCGACGCGCCTGCGCGGCCGCTCGCGCCATAACAAGGTCGTGAACTTCGAGGGTCTCGGCGTACCGGGGGAGTACGTCGAGGTGCAGATCGCCGGAGCGACGAGCCAGACGCTCACCGGCGCGGCCTCGCTGCTCTCCCGCGCGGCCCGCTGACGATCGCCGTCACGTCCGCCGGTCGGGTCCGCCGCTCGGCAGGGCGGGAGACGTCCGTCCGGACACTGTGCGAACATACGTTCGTGCGTTGGAGTCAGCAGACGATCGAGGCCGAGGATCACGCTTCCCTGCCCGGGTATCGCGACGAGGCGGTGGTGCGTCATTTCGAGGCGCCGGACTCGGTCCCGACCCGGTTCTACGAGGTCCGCGCCAAGTCGATCCTCAACCGCGTGCCCGAGGCCTCGCGGATGCCGTTCCGGTGGACGATCAACCCGTATCGCGGATGCACCCACGCCTGCGCCTACTGCTTCGCCCGGCCCACGCACACATATCTCGATCTCGACGCCGGCCGCGACTTCGAGCGCGAGATCGTCGTCAAGGTCAACGCTCCAGAGCGCCTGAAGGTCGAGCTGGGGCGGCCCTCGTGGAAGGGGGAGCACGTCGCGCTCGGGACGAACACCGACCCGTACCAGTGGGTCGAAGGCCGGTACAAGCTGATGCGCGGCATCTGGCAGGCGATGATCGACGCCCGCAACCCGGGGTCGGTGCTGACCAAGTCGCCGCTGCTGCTGCGCGACCTGGACCTGATGCTCGAGCTCAAGCGGCGGGCGGACTTCAGTGCTGCGCTGTCGATCCCGACGATCGAGGAGCAGGCCTGGCGAGCGACCGAGCCGCACACGCCGAACCCGCGGGCCCGGCTGGAGGCGGTGGCGAAGCTCACCGCCGCGGGGATCCGGACGGGGGTGCTGGTCGCGCCGCTGATGCCGGGGATCAACGACGATCCCGAGCAGGTCCGGGAGATCCTGCGGTTGTGCTCGGAGGCGGGCGCCGCGTACGTCACCGGGATCGCGTTGCACCTGCGCAGCGGGGTGAGGCAGGTGTTCATGGAATGGCTGCGCGAGGAGCGGCCGGAGCTGGTCGATCGCTATCGTGAGCTGTACCGGCGCGGGGCGTACGCGCCGGCCGGCGAGCGCCGGAGACTCGCAGCTCTGCTCGACCGCTCACAAGGCCCCGTAGCGGGAGAGTGGGAACGCGGAAGGGAGCTGGAGTCGCCACTGCGCACCTCGCCGCCGGCGAATGCGCCCGCGGGCGGTCAGGAGCGGCTGTTCGATCTCTGCTGAAACCCTCCGAAATCGCAGCTGGCGATGCTCTGAGAAGTCAGCGAAGGACGTCCGCGACGATTTCCGACGACAGCGCATGCAACCCTGAGAAGCGATGCCACGACAGTTCAAAAGCCCTAGGGACCTCAACCTCGACCGGATGTTCGAGACGCGAAGCGACGCGTGGGAGGCCGCGGGCCTCTCGGTCGGCTTCAACGCACGCGTCGTCAGACGGGCTCGCCGGGAGGCGGCGGTACTGCTGCCGCTGTTCATCGCGATCCTCGTCTTCTGGAGCCACCACTGGGAGATCCTCCGCGACATCTCCTACGTCCACCATCACTACAAGCACCTGAGGTACCACACGGCGTGGCAGACGGTGCTGCTGATCGCGACGCTCCTCGCGCTGGTGATCGTGGGCTGGAAGCTCGCCGGCGATCTCGGGAAGCTCGCCGGCCCGACGTTCCTGCGACGCATGGATCCCGCGACCGCGGGGACGGTCGGCTTCGTCGTACGGATCGTCGTCGTGATCATCATCCTGGTCGCGCTGCTGTCGGTGGCGGGGACGAGCATCAAGACCCTCGCGGTCGGCGGTGGCTTCACCGCGGTGGTCGTCGGTCTCGCGGCCCAGCAGACGCTCGGCAACGCGTTCGCGGGGATCGTGCTGCTGAGCGCCCGGCCGTTCCGGGTCGGTGAGCGGGTGCGGCTCCAGGCCGGCGCGACCGGCGGGCAGATCGACGGCGTGGTCAGCTCGCTCGGCCTGCTGTACACGACCCTCACCCAGGGCCCCGAGAAGTGGATGATCCCGAACAATGTGGTGCTCGCGGCGGTCGTCGTCCCGCTCAAGGAGCCCGATTCGGTCGACGTGAAGGTGCGTCTCACCCACGGCGTCCGTCCGAGCCAGGTCCAAGCGATCCTCGACCAGGAGATCGGGACGCCGACGAGCTCCAAGGGCGTCGTGCTGGAGGAGGTCGACGGCGACGATGTGGTGATCCGCGTCCAGGCGACGCCGCAGCTGGCCGATGACGGTCCGCGGCTGGCGGACGAGATCATCGCCGCGCTTGCCTCGGTCACCGGCGAGCACGAGGCCGTCGAGGCGCGCTAGCGGCTCAGTCGCGCTCGGCGCGCGCCTCGAGGTACTCCGAGGCGACGCGCTGGGAGCCCAGCCGCCGCGCCGCCCGCGCCGCAAGGCCGGGGGCGAGCGACGCGAATGCTGCGCCGACGCGCATCTGGGTCGGCGCAACGTCGAGTTCGGCGCGGTTCTCCTCGATCGCCCGGATGACCGCGCCCGCGACGTCGGCGGGAGTCTTCGTCCCCGCACCCGGGGGCAGCCGCGCGCCGCTCGCGTGATGCATCCCGGCATCGCGAATGAAGCCCGGCGTGAGGACCGACACCCCGACCCCCTGCCGGGCAAGGTCCTGGCGCAGCGCAAGCGCGAAGCCGCGCAGGCCGAACTTCGTCGCGGAGTACATCGAGGACGCCGGAGACGCGGCCTTGCCGGCCAGTGAGGAGATGAACACCAGGTGGCCGCCGCCGCGGGCCGCCATGCCCGGCGCGAGCTCCTTGGCGAGGATGATGGGGACGCGCAGGTTGATCTCCAGCATCCGGTCGATGTCTGCGCGCGACAGGTCGGCGAGCAGACCGGTGGCCGGCACGCCTGCGTTGGCCACCACGACGTTCGCCTCCGCGGCCTCCGCGATCAGGTTGTCGACGTCGTGCCGTGCCGCCAGGTCGGCCACCACGGCGCGACCGCCGATCTCATCCGCGAGCAGCTTCAGGTCGGCCTCGCGACGGCCGCTCGCGATCACCTGGGCTCCGCGTTCGGCGAGCGCGATCGCGATCGCCTGACCCAAGCCGCCGGTGGCGCCGGTGACGAGCGCGGTCGCTCCGTCGAGTTGCACGCGTGCAGAAGCCATTACCGGGACACTATGCCCAGTCGCGGAGGGTGATACTCCGTTTGTGCCGCCGCAGCAGGTCATTGCGCTCTTCGGGCCGACCGGCGTCGGCAAGACCGCGGTCGCCATCGCGCTCGCCCGCCGGCTGCGCGCCCGCGGCGAGGAGCCGGTGGCGGTCTCCGCGGACGCGCTGCAGGTCTACGCGGGACTGGAGACGCTGACCGGCGCCGCCGGGCCTTCAGAACGGGCGGAGCTCGAGCACCGGCTGCTCTCGTTCGTCCCGATCACCGAGGAGTTCAGCGCCGGCCGGTATGCGGAGCTCTCGCACGCCGAGATCGACGCGCTGCTCGACGCGGGACAGCGGCCGATCGTCGTTGGCGGCACCGGGCTCTATCTGCGGGCGGCGCTCACCGAGCTGAGCCTCCTGCCCCCGCCGGCCGATGGTGTCCGCGAGCGCTGGGTGGCCGAGCTCGAGCGGGTCGGGCCTGCCGAGCTGCACGCGCGCCTCGCCGCGCGCGCGCCGTGGGCGGCCGAGCCGCTCCCCGTCACCGACGGTCGTCGCATCGTGCGCGCGCTCGAGCTGCTCGACAGTGGCACGCTGCATCCGCCGGCCGCCGGGCCCGGCCGATCCGAGTCCGAGCTGTGGACCGCCGACACGCGCCACCCGACCGTGCTGGCCGGGCTCATCATGGACCGCGCCGCGCTGTACGCGCAGATCGACGCGCGCGTCGAGGCGATGGTCGCCGCCGGCGCCGCCGAGGAGGTGCGACGGGCCGCGGCTGCCGGGGCGTCGGCGACCGCCCGCAAGGCACTCGGGTTTGATGATCTGCTCGCCGGCGACGTCGAGTCGATGAAGCGCCGCACGCGCAACTATGCCCGGCGGCAGCTCACCTGGATGCGCAAGCTCGCGGGGGTGGTCGTCATCGATGTCAGCGGGCTCGAGCCGGATGCGGTGGCCACCGAGATCGAACGCCGGCTCGACGTGGACGGCGAGCGATGAGCACGGCCGCGGGCCGATCGCCGGTGCCGGGCTCGGCGCATGCCGCACGGACCCGTTGCGCCGGGGCGCTCGGTGTGATCGCCGGGCTCGCGCTCGTGTTGGCGCTCGCCGCCGGATACGTCCACGACGTCGCCGCGAGCTCCGACCAGTTCGCCGATCGCGCGACGAGCGCCCTGCGGGCGCCCGCGGTCCGGGCGGTGCTCGCGCGGCGGGTCACCGACGACCTGGTGATTTCCAACGCAGGTCAGCTGCTCGCGGCTCGACCGCTGATCCAGAGCGCCGTCGCGGCGGCGATCGGAGGCCGGGCGTTCGCAGATCTGTTCCGGGCCGGTGTCCGCGACCTCCACCGTGCGGCGGTGAGCGGCGACCAGAACACGGTGACCCTCACGCTCGCCGACGCCGGCACGCTCGCTGCCTCGGGGCTTGACCTCGTGCGCCCCTCGCTCGCAGCAAAGCTCCGGGTGCAGGACCGCGTCCAGCTGTTCCGACGCCACGTGGCCGGGCTGGGGGCCGTGCTCGTGCGGATCGCCGCCCGCGCCCGTCTGACGACGATCGTGCTCGGCGCGGTCGCGCTGCTCGCCGCGATCGGCTCGGTACTGCTCGCCACCGACCGCCGGCGGGCGTTCAGCGGCCTCGGGCTCGCGGTCGCGGTCGCGGGGCTGCTGCTGGTGGTCGCCTGGCAGGTCGGATCGGTCCTCGTCGTCCACGCGGTCGGCGCCGGTGAGAACCGCGCCGCGGCCGAGGCGGTCTACCGGGCGTTCTTCGGTGACCTGCGCGTCGAGGCGTGGGTGGTCGCGTCTCTCGGGGCGGTCCTCGCGGCCGCGGCGGTCTCCGTGGTGCGCCCGGCGGCCGTCGAGCAGCGGCTGCGCCGCCTCGCCCACGTCATCCTCGGCGAGCCGCGACGGCGCTGGCAACGGGCGGCGCGCGGTGTGATCCTGATCGGGCTCGGGGCGCTCTGCCTGCTCGACGGGGGCGCAGTGGTGACGCTGCTCGTCACCGGTCTGGGCATCGCGCTCGTCTATCACGGGGCGGCGACGCTGCTGGCGCTCGTCAATGAGCTCCTCGGACCGCGCGCACCGGCCATGCTGCCCGAGGCGCCCCCGCAGTCTCCGGTGGCGCTTCTGTCCGAGCGGATTCCCGCCCGGCGCACCGCGCTCGCCGTCGTGGCGGTCGCAATCTGCCTGGCCGGCGCCATTGGCGCGCTGGTCGGCTCCGACGCGCTGCAGGCGATCGGTCCGCCCCCCGCGCCCTGCGACGGCAGTCGCCTGCTGTGCGACCGGCCACTGCCCCAGGTCGCGCTTGCCGCCACGCACAACGCGATGTCGGCGCCGCTGCCGGGCTGGTACGCCGCCGAGCAGGAGGTCGGCATCCCCGGGCAGCTCCAGGCCGGGATCCGCGGGCTGCTGATCGACACCCACCAGGCGGTGCGCCTGAAGAACGGCCGCCTGCGCACCGTGCTCGGCGGGCCGTACGCCGGTGGGCCGCTCGGCGACGTCTCCGCCCAGACACGCCGATCGGCCGAGCGGTTGCGTGAGAAGGTCGGCTTCAGGGGCGGCGGTCCGCGCTCGCTCTACCTGTGCCACGGGTTCTGCGAGCTTGGCGGCACCCCGCTGGCCACGGTCCTCTCCCAGATCGACGACTACCTGGTCGCCCATCCCCAGCAGGTGCTTGTGATCATCAACGAGGACTACGTGGCGCCGAGCGCGTTCGTCAAGGCGGTCGATGCCTCCGGCCTCGGGGCGCTCGCCTACCGTGGGCCTACCACCGGGCGCTGGCCGACGCTCCGGAGGATGATCGCCACCGGCGGGCGCGTCGTGTTCCTCGCCGAGCACCATGCCGGCGCGGCGCCGTGGTACCACCTCGCCTACCAGCGGATCCTCGAAGAGACGCCGTACGCCTTCTCGAAACCCTCCCAACTGACCGACCCCGCCCAGGTGAGCGACAGCTGCCGTCCCGGTCGTGGCCCGAGGTCGGGGGCGCCGCTGCTGCTCGTCAACAACTGGGTGTCGACCGACCCCGTCCCGCTCGCCTCCAACGCGGCGAAGGTCAACGCCAAGGCGCCGCTGCTCCGGCGGCTGCGGACCTGCGAGCGCCGGCGCAGCCACCTCCCGAATCTCGTCGCGGTCAACTTCTTCCGCACGGGCGGGCTGACGCAGGCGGTCGACGCGCTCAACGGCGTTCCGGCCACCGCCACGCCGTGAGGCTCAGGAGTACGCGGCGACGAACGGATACATGATCACCGCGAAGACGACGACCGACACCGCAAACGTGGCCGTCAGCCCGCGCGCCCAGTGGCGCCGGGTGCGCCACAGCAGCGAGGCGAGCACGGTCACCGCCAGGTAGATGCCCGGCATCACCGACAGCATGTAGTACAGGTAGCTGATGCGGTGCTCGACGGCGCTCTGCACCTGGTAGGGGCCCCAGGTGCCCACAAACCAGGCGAGAGCGAGCAGCGCCAGCTGGAGCTGGTCGGCCCCGCGCGCGGCGATCCGGCCGGGGACTCCCACGACGCGGACCAGGCACAGCGCCAGCGCCGGGATCGTCAGCGCGAGGATCGCCGGGCTGATCTCGCCGAGGAACCGGCAGACGGGCAGGATCCCCGCCGCCTGGCCGGGGTTCGGGGGGCCGACGCCCAGGTACGTGATCCCGCCCTCGCCGAGCAGCCACTGCCATGGATAGGAGGCGATCCCGCTCGCGCCGTGCGGGTCGGTGAGCGCCTCGGCGTAGGTGATGATGTGCGACAGATGGGCGAACGGGCCGCCGGTGATGAGCTGGTGTGCGCTGTCGGCATAGGGGGTGGCGATCAGCCCCATGACCCACAGGCCGACGATGAAGCCCGCAAAACTCCCCACCACCAGCAGGACGAAGCGCACCAGCGCCGGCCACAGCCTCCACTCCGGGGGCAGGCTCGGGTCGCGCCGGGCCAGCAGCACGCGCCCGAGCTCCAGCAGACCCAGGACGACCCACGCGTAGGGCGCGACCTCCTTCATGCAATCGGCGAGCGCGAGAAGCAGGATCGCCGGTACCAGCCGTCCGCGTAAATAGAAGGCGGCGCCGAACAGCATCGGCGCGAGCGCGTAGATGTCGAGCGTCCCGATCCGGCCTGAGACGATCATCAGGTTGTCGGCTGCCATCAGCGAGGCCGCAAACACCGCCGACCACCGCCCGCCGCCGGCGGCGCGCACGAGCGCGTACATGCCGAGGATCGCCAGTGAGCCGAAGATCACCGACCAGATCCGCCACGCGAACGGGCCGTCGCCGAACAGTTCGATCGCGCCCGCCATCAGCAGCTTTGCGCCCTGGGGGTGCTCGGCGTTCGGATCGGTGCCCAGCGGCGACTGGTCGTAGTGGGAGCCCGACGACGGGTGGATGCCGGCGATCACCCGTGCCGCGTTGACGTAGTAGGCCTCGTCGAAGATGAGCGCGTGGTCGCTGGCCGTCCTGCACGGCAGGTTGCAGGGCTCACCGAGCTGGTAGGTGCGCGCCCCGAGCGACAGCAGCGAGACGAGGGCGAGCACGACGAACGGAGCCGCGCGGGAGTGCAGCAGCGCCCGGAGGGGTGCCGGAATGATCGTCGTCATGAGGACGCCTAGACTGCCGCCGCGTGGAGTTTGAGAAGTGGCACGCCCTCGGTAACGACTATCTGATCGTGGAGCAGGATGCGCTGCCGTTCGAGTTGACGCCGGGTCGCATCCGCGCGATCTGCGCCGGCCACACCGGCGTGTTCTCCGACGGGATCCTGGTGCTGTCCGCCCCTGACGAGCCGGGTTTCGTGGCGCGGCTGCGGATCTTCAACCCCGACGGATCCGAGGCGGAGATGTCGGGCAACGGCTCGCGTGAGGCCGTGCTCTACCTGCGTCGCAGAGGCTGGGCCAGCGCGGATCAATTCTCGATTCAGACCGAGGCCGGCGAGGTCCGTCCGACGATCACCTCGCCGACGACCGCGGCGGTCGACCTCGGACGGGCCCGGCTGCAGACCGCCGACTACCCGAGCGGTGCGCCCGACGGCCGCGGCGAGCTCACCGACGATCACGGCGGCCACCTGCACACCTGGTCCTTCCAGCACGTGGTGATCGGTAACCCGCAGTGCTCCATCCGCGTCAGCAGCGAGGCGGACCTTGCCGCGCTCAAGCTCTCACATCTTGGGCCGGGCATCGAGTCACACGAGCTGTTCCCCAACCGGACCAACGTCTCCTGGTACGTGCCGCTGGCCGCCGACCGGATCCGCGCGCGCATCTTCGAGCGAGGCGTGGGTGAGACGAGCGCCTCGGGAACCGGAGCGAGCGGCGCGGCGATCGCCCACGTGCTGGCCGGAGGCGATTCGCCGGTGACGGTCGTGCTCGACGGCGGCGAGCTGGTCGTCGAGGTGGGGGAGGATCTGCACGTCACGCTGAGCGGCTGGGCGGTCCCGGTGTTCTCCGGGCGCCTGTCCGATGAATTCGTCGAGGAGCTCCATGCAACCGAGTAGGCGCCTGCAGCAGATCCCGCCGTACCTGTTCGCCGAGCTCGAACGCAAGATCGCCGACAAGCAGGCGGCCGGCGTCGACGTGATCTCGCTCGGCATCGGCGACCCCGACACGCCGACCTATCCGCCGGTGGTGGCGGCCGCCCAGCAGGCGATCGCCGACCCGGGAACCCACCGCTACCCCACCAACCGCGGTCGACAGGAGTTCCGCGACGCGCTCGCCGCCTTCTACGACCGGCGGTTCGGCGTCGCGATCGACCCCGCCACCGAGGTGATGCCCGCGATCGGCGCCAAGGAGTGCATCTTCAACCTGTCGCTCGCGTTCCTCGACCCCGGGGACGTCGCGCTCGCCTCCGACCCCGGCTATCCGGTGTACACCGGCGGTCCGCTGATGGCCGGCGCGGAGTCGTACCTCATGGGTCTCGTGCCGAAGCTCGGCTTCGCGCCCGATCTCGGCGCGATCCCCACCGAGGTGCTCGACCGAGCGCGGCTGATGTTCCTCAACTACCCGAACAACCCCACGGGGGCGATCGTGCCCGACGGGCTGTTCGAGCGTGCGATCGAGCTCGCCCGCGCGCACGACTTCCTCGTCGTCCATGACAACGCCTACTCCGAGACGACATTCGACGGCTACGTCGCGCCCTCGTTCCTGGCCACGCCCGGGGCCAAGGAGGTCGGCGTGGAGGTCTTCTCGTTGTCCAAGGGCTACAACATGACCGGATGGCGGTGCGCCGCGATTCTCGGCAACGCCGAGGCGATCGCCCAGTTCTGGCGGCTGAAGTCGAACGTCGATTCGGGCCTGTTCGAGGCGGTGCAGCTCGCCGGTGCCGCCGCGCTGGCTCCCGAGGTCGACGCCTCGGTGCGCGCGATGAACGAGATCTACGCCCGCCGCAGGGATCTGGTGTGCGATGCCCTCGCCGCGGCGGGAGTCGAGGTGAGCAGGCCGAAGGGCACGATCTACGTGTGGGCGCCGATTCCTGCGGGCTACGAGAACGCCGCGGCGTACTGCGAGCACGTGCTCGAGGAGGCCGCGGTCGTGATCTCACCGGGCGGCGCCTACGGGCCGAACGGGGAGGGGTTCTTCCGGATCTCGCTCACCTGCCCGGAGGAGCGCCTGCTGGAGGCGGTCGATCGCCTCGGCCGCCTGAGCGACTGACCTGCCCGGGCGGCTACCATTTATGGCGCTTGGCTCCGTCTGAGACCTCCATGAACGGGAGCCGGCCCTCGCGCCGTCCCGAAGCCGCCCGCCCACCCGGCCGGGCCCGCCAGCGCGCCTATATGATCGCCGCGCTCCCCGCGGGCGAGCAGGATCAGCTCGACGAGCTCGAGGAGCTGCTGCGCACCGCGGGCGTCGCGGCCGTCGGACGGGCGATCCAGCACCGGGACAAGCCGCATCCGAACTCGTATCTCGGCCCGGGCAAGCTCGAGGAGCTCAAGGCGGAGCTGAAGGCGACGGACGCCAACCTCGTCGCCTGCGACGACGAGTTGACCCCGCGTCAGGAGCGCAATCTCGAGAAGGCACTTGAGACACCGGTCGTCGACCGTACGGCGGTGATCCTCGACATCTTCGCCGACCATGCCCACACCGCCGAGGGCAAGCTCCAGGTCGAGCTCGCCCAGCTCGAGTACAACCTCGCTCGCATGCGCGGGCTGTGGACCCACCTGGAGCGGCTCGGCGGCGGAATCGGCACCCGCGGTCCGGGCGAGTCGCAGATCGAGACCGACCGACGACTGGCGCGCGACCGGATCTCGGCGCTCAAGCGACGCCTCGCGCAGGTCCGCTCGACCCGGGGCGTGATGCGGGCTGAGCGAGAGCGGGCGCATCTGCCACAGATCGCGCTCGCCGGCTACACGAACGCGGGCAAGTCCACGCTGCTGAATGCGCTCACCGGCGCCGACGTGCCGGTCCGTGACCGGCTGTTCCACACGCTCGATCCGACGACGAGAGTGATGCGCTCCGGGGGACGCGACTATCTGATCACCGACACCGTCGGGTTCATCCGCAAGCTGCCCCATCAGCTCGTCGACGCGTTCGGGGCGACGCTCGAGGAGACGATCCGCGCCGATCTCATCCTGCACGTCGCGGACGCGTCCGCCGAGGAGGATGAGCTGCAGTCGATGACGCGCGCCGTCGAGGACGTGCTGGAGGAGATCCAGGCCGGTGACGCGGCGAGCGTCCTCGTGCTCTCCAAGGCGGATCAGATCGACGCCGAGCGGCGCACCGAGCTCGCCCACCGTCATCCGGACGCGATGCTCGTCTCGGCGCAGACCGGCGAGGGCCTGCCGGAGCTCGTCACCCGCATCGAGACCGAGTTCCGCCGCCGCCTGGCGCCGGTTGAGCTGCTCGTCCCGTATCGCGAGGGCGGCCGGCTCGCGGAGTTGCACGAGCTCGCCGGTGACCTGGAGCGCGAGGACACCCCCGAGGGGGTGCGGATCTCGGCGCGGCTGCCCGCGGGGGTCGCGGCCCGGTTCGCGCCGTTCGTCCTCACCGGCGCCTCCAAGGCGTGACGCCCATGTCGGCGACGCCGGCGCCGCTGCGGGTGCAGCGGCTCGATCCGCGGGCCGTGCTGCCGACGCGCGCCCACCCCGGCGACGCCGGGCTCGATCTGCGCGCGCTCGAGGGCGGCACGCTGGCGCCTGGTGAGCGGGCAGGCGTCGGCACCGGGATCGCGGTCGAGATCCCCCCTGGCCAGGCCGGACTCGTGCTTGCGCGCTCCGGGCTGGCCGCGCGGCACGGAATCGCGCTGGTCAACGCCCCGGGGCTGATCGACGCGGGGTACCGCGGCGAGCTCCGGGTGCTGCTGCTCAACACCGATCCTGCCGCGTCATTCACCTGGTCGGCCGGCGACCGGATCGCGCAGCTGGTGCTCGTCGAGGTCGGCCTCGGCGACGTGATCGAGGTCGGCGAGCTTCAGGACTCGGTGCGCGGCGCGGGCGGCTTCGGCTCGAGCGGAGCCTGACCGGCGATCGGCCGGTCACAATCGGCGGGGCCCGCTCGACTCACTGGATGAGATGCGCGCCCACCGCGGTACCGAGAACGGGGATCCCGAGCAGTTCGCCGCGTTCTACCGCCGCCACGAGCGCGCGGTGGCGACGTTCCTGATGCGCCGCACCGGCCGCCCCGAGCTCGCGGCCGATCTCACCTCCGAGGTGTTTGCGGCGGCGCTGATCGCGTTCCGTGACCGGTGCGAGCCGGCCGCCCATGAGCGGGCGTGGCTCTTTGGGATCGCGCAACATAAGCTCATCGACAGCTATCGCCGGGGGCGAGTGGAGGACGAGGCGAGGGTGAAGCTCGGGATGCGCCCGACGATGATCGACGACGAGTCGCTGCGGGCAATTGCGACGCTCACCACCGAGACGCCCGCGCTGGAGCTCGTGGCGGCGCTTCCCGCGGAGCAGCGTGTGGCGGTCACCGGCCGGGTGATCGAGGAGCGGGGCTACGATGAGCTGGCCGCGGCGCTGGGCTTGTCCGAGCAGGTCGTCCGCAAACGAGTCAGCCGCGGCCTGGCGCAGTTGCGCGCCGCGATGGGAGGCGAGAGGTGAGCCTGTTGCCGAGCGTCGAGCAGGAGCTGATGCGGGTTGCGCGCGCGCCCGCCGCGGGGGTGGCCGGGCGGGAGCGGCGGGGCGGACCGTCATGGCGTCCGCGGATCTCCGGTGCGGCGCTCGCCGTCACGGTGTCGGTGGTGGCGCTGATGATCGGAGCCGGGTTCCTGATCGGGCTGCATGGCGCGGGGGCACGCGGCGGCGCTCCGGCGACCCCTGCGCCGCCCGCGACCCGCGGGCCGTTTCCCGGCGCGCCGCGCACTCAGCGGACCGACATCGGCCGTGACGGGTACCGGTGCCGGCCGGAGCGCAACCGCTACCTGCCGCAGCGCGTCGGGTGCGTGACCGTGCTGAGGATCCCGGTCGTCCCCGGTGATCCCACCGACCTCGTGATCCTCTATGCCCGACTCGCCCACCGCACCGCCGGCGGCTACCCGCCGGGGCGCTACGCGCTCGAGCTGGTCCGGCCCTCCGGCAGGATCAGCCGCACCCGCCTGCCCGCCACCGACGCGCCGCCCGGGTTCGTCCGCGTCGGCAACGTCAACGACGTCGCCGGGGACGAGCTGACCCTCCTGCTCGACCTCATCTCGAGCGGGGATACCTACGGGCTGGTCACCTACCACGCCGGCCGCCTCGCGCTCGTGCACCCGCTGTTGTCCGCGGGCGGGGACAGCGTCTACCGCGAGGGATTCGCCTGCCGCCCCGGGCCTCCCGCACGGGTCATCTCACGCACCATGGTGCTGGGCAACTCACAGCCGGTGTATGGCCGGTGGCGCTGGGCGGTGACGACCTACGCGTGGGACGGCGCGAGGCTGCTGGCGGTCGGTCACCGCCGCTTCACCCGCCGCGGGCTCCCGGGTCGCTCGGCGATGACGCGTGGTATCGGCTGCGGTCGCCTGATCGGCGCAGGCGCAGGCGCAGGCGCAGGCTGAGCTGCGGGCGCCCGGTCTCGATTTCCACCCCGTACGGGTGAAAATCCAGACATTCCCCGTCCGGCGGATCTGGAAGGATGCCGCCCCGTGACTCGCCCGGGCGTCCGTCCTGCCCTCGTCGCCGTCATCGCCCTGCTGAGCGGGGGCGGGGCGGCGAGCGCCGCCGCCGGCCCGATCGCCCACCGGGACCGTGGGCCGATCGCCCACGCCGACCGTGGGCCGATCGCCCACGCCGACCGTGGGCCGATCGCCCACGCCGACCGCGGTCCGATCGCTCATGCCGACAGAGCGGCGACGCTGCGCCTCGGCACCGTCACCCTGCGCCCCTGCACCGGCGGATTCCCGGGGTACTGCGGGCACATCGAGCGCCCGCTCGACCCTGGGCTGAAGGGCACGCCGCACATCCCGATCGAGATCGACGAGATCCCGGCCCGGGACCACAACCCGCATGACCCGACGATCGTCGCCGTGGAGGGTGGCCCGGGCTATCCGTCGAGCGGAAGCTACAACGAGTACCTGGGCACGTTCCGCGGCGCGATGGCCCATCACAACCTGCTGATGGTCGACAACCGCGGCACCGGGCGCTCGGCGGTGATCCGCTGCCGCCAGCTGCAGCGGTTCCACAAGCGGAGCCCCGCCCACGGCCCGGTGTTCGACCGCCTCGTCGGCGACTGCGCCGCCCATCTCGATCACGAGTACCACACGGCGAGTGGGCAGCCGATCCACGCCGCGGACCTGTTCGCCACCGAGTACGCGGTCACCGACCTGCACGTGGCGCTCGATCGGCTCCACACCGGCAAGGTCACGCTCTACGGGGATTCCTACGGCTCGTGGTTCGCGCAGGCGTTCATGGCCCGCTACCCGGGCCAGCTGCGCGCGGTGATCCTCGACTCGACCTACGCCATCCACGCTCTCGACCCCTGGTACGCCTCCTCGGGCCTCTCCGGGCGCGCGGCGATGAACCGGGTCTGCGAGCGCAGCCTCGCCTGCCGCCTTGACTCTCGGCACGACGGGACGCCGGTGAGCCGGCTGGCCAGGCTCCTGGCCCGGGTCCGGCGCCACCCGACCCGCGGCACCGTGCTCACCAACCACGGCCGGGTCCGCACCGCGATCACGCCCACGGCGCTCGTCAACCTGTTCCAGGACGGTGGCTCGGACCCGTATCCGTGGCGGGTGTTCGACGCCTCGGTGCGCGCCGCGCTGGCCGGCGACCCGACGCCGATGCTGCGCTCGATCGTCGACGACGACAGCAACGGCGGCGTTGCCAACCCGCTTGATTTCGGCGACGGCGACTACATGGCGGTGAGCTGCACCGATTACCCGCAGCTGTTCAGCCTGGATGTTCCGAGCGCCGCGCGCCAGAGCCAGTACGCCACGTCGCTCGCCACCGCGCCGCCCGGCGCCTTCCGCCCGTTCACGGCAGCCGAATGGGTGAGGATGTCCGGCTACTCAGAGACATACGACGCGTGTCTCGACTGGCCGGTGCCGGTTCACTCCCAGCCGATGATCGCCCCGGTCGGGGTGCGTCGCCTGCCCGCGTCGGTGCCGCTGCTGATCGTGGGCGGCGACCTCGACGACCTCACCCCGCTGCACGACGCCCAGCGCTTCGGACCCACGCTCGGCCGTGACGTTCGGGTCGTCGACCTCCACAACACGGTGCACGTCACCTCGGAGGGCGACACCTTCCTGGACCTGGGCGCCCGCTGCGCGCGGTCGATCATCGACCGCTTCGTGCTCGACCCGGCAGCGCTGCAGAGGATGAGCACGCGCTGCGCCGCACGGATCCCGCCGCTGCAGACCCCCGGTGCGTACCCACGGACGCTGGCCGGTGCCCGCGCGGCGTCGATCGTCTCCGGCCCGGCGCTCAGTCTGGCCGTACGGCGCGCGGTGACGGTCGCCGCGGGCGCGCTGGCCGACGCGACCATTCGCTTCCAGGTGTTCCTACCCAACCACGGCGTCGGCCTCTACGGCGGGACCTGGAGGAGCACCGGGGGCAGCCGCTACGCGCTGGACGCGATCCGCTTCACCACCGACTCGAGCGTCACCGGTTCCGGGAGCTACCGCGCCTCGGACGGCGCCACCGCAGGCACCCTCACCGTCCGCGCGGCGCATCTGGCGCCGGTCGTCGTCTCGGTGGCCTGGGACGCACGCTCACAGCGCGCGCGGGCGCGGGTCGGCGCCACCGCGCTCACGCTGCCCGCGCCCTGACCCCCGGCTCAGAAGTCCGACGGCGTGAGCGGCGAGAGCAGACCGTGGGTCTGCAGATACTGCAGCGCGACGGTCGCCGGCGGCAGCTTGGCCACGCTGACGGCGTTGTTGAGCTCGCGCATCGCCGCCAGCGTGAGCGTACGGTCGACCCGTTCGATCGTCGCCGCGAACGCCGGGCCTTCCTGGTTGTACGCCTGCTGGGTGATCACCGGGACGACGTTGCCGTAGCCGAAGATGTTCTGGGGATCGTCGAGCACCTTGTAGTCGCCGGTCGCGAGCTCTCCGTCGGTCGTGTTGATGAACGCAGCCTGGACCGCATTCGTGTCCAGCGAGGTGTACTCGTCGCCGACCGCCAGGGGAGTGAACGTCGCCGGCTCAACCCCGTAGCCGTGCTCCAGCGCGTGGACCCCCGAGTGGTTCGTCTTGAATTGCACCGCGCCCCCGATCGTGAGCGTGTTGGCCACGTTGAGCAGGTCGCCGAGGCTGTGCAGATGGTTGTTGACCGCGTATGCGTCGGTGACCGCGACGCCCGTCGTGTCGCTGAACGGCGTCGGCGTGAGCAGCCGGAGCCCATGGCGCTCGGCCCACGCCTCGCCCGCGGCGTCCGCCGTCTTCAGCGTCCTGAACGGGTGCCGGTCGTGCGCGAGCGTGCTGTCGACGACGTTGAGGTATTCCGGGTACATCGCGAGCGTGTGATCCTTCAGCGAGCCCAGCACGACGCTGGTCGGGCCGATGTTCTGGGTGATGTTGACCTTGAACCCCTGGGCCTCCAGCGCCCTCAGGTACAGCTGGCCGAGCACGAACTGCTCGGCGTAGTTCTTGTCCCCGATCGTCACCGCCGGCCGTCCGGTTCCCGGCAGTGACACCGTCGTGGTGGTCGTCGTCGTGGTGGTTCCCTGCTCGGTCGCCGTGCTCGTGGAGGTGGACGTCACGGTGCGTGACGTCGTCGTGGTGACCGTTTGGGTGGCGCCTCCGCCGCAGCCTGCGATCGCCGGGGCGAGCGCGGCGACGGCGAGCAGCGAGACGAGACCGGGCAGGCGATGCCGCGGGCGAGACTGGTGGGGCGGAGGATCCATCGACGGCTGGCCGATGATAGGTGGCCAAGCAGAGAATTCGCGAAGATCAGACGCCCGCGGCACGCCGCGCCTCCGTATGAGCAGCGTCCTCCAGCCGGTCCTCGAGCGGGGCGAGCTCGGAGAGACCGAGCGCTGTCCGGATCAGCCAGTCGGCGAACCATGCGTTCTTGGGCAGCAGCGGCCCGTGCAGATAGGTCCCGATCACCGAGCCGGCCCGGACCCCCTCGTGGCCGTCGCGGCCGTTGTTGCCGTGACCGCGCAGGACCCGTCCGAGCGGCGCGGTGCCGGATGCGAGCACGGTGCGTCCGGCGTGGTTCTCAAAGCCCGCCAGCACGCGGCGCTCTCCCGGCGCGAGCTCCACCTCGATCGCCACATTGCCGATCAGGCGTGGGCCGTCGGAGCGGACGGTCTCCAGGTCGACGAGGCCGACGCCGGGCAGGGTCTCGCGGTCGAGCTGGTAGGAGTGCCCGAGCAGCTGGTAGCCGCCGCAGACGCCCAGGATCACCGCGCCGCGCGCCGCGGCGGCGTGCAGCGCGTCGCGCTTGATCGAGGCGAGATCGCGGGCGCACAGCGACTGGTCGCGGTCCTGGCCGCCGCCGATGTAGAAGAGATCCGCCGAATCGGGGTCGAGCTCCTGGCCCAGATGTGATGCGGAGAGCTCGAACCCGAGTCCGCGCCAGGCGCAGCGGCGCTCGAGCAGCAGCAGGTTGCCGCGGTCGGCGTAGATGTTCATGAGGTCCGGGTACAGCGCGCACACCCGGAGAGCTCCCGCCCGGTCACCCACCGAGCATCACCACCGTCGAGCCGACATAGTCCGGGGTCGTCGCCACCGCCTGCCGCGGCGCCGGCGTGAACCCCGCCGCCCGGCCCTCGGCCTCGAGCGCGGCAGCGTCGAGCGCCTCCAGGCGCACGAGATCGGTCTGCGCGCCAAGCTCACCCGTCAGGGTCACGGTCTCACGGCGGCGCTCGAGCACGAAATGGCCGTTGTCCGCTCGGACCGCGAGCGGGCGGCTCGAATACACGATCCCATCGAACTCGCCGACGTCGGGCAGCGGCTCGGGCGATCCGGCCGCGACCTCGAAGGGCTCCAGGGCGTCGGCGATCGCCAGCGCGAGCACGCCGCCGGGCCGCACGGCCGCGCGCGCCCGAGCGAAGAAGCGCGCTCGGGCGTCCGGTCCGTCGAGGAGCTGGATCGTCTGCATCGGCACGATGCAGAGCGCCACGGGGTCCGGGAGCGTCAGCTCGCACGCATCGGCGCAGATCGTGCGCACGCCCGTCAGCTCTGCGGCGCGGGCCCGCTCCGCCAGCGCGTCGAGCAGCACCGGGTCACGGTCGAGCGCGATCACCTCGTGGCCGGCGCGCGCGAGATCGAGCGACACGCGGCCGGTGCCCGCGCCGACATCGAGCACCGGGCCGCCGTGGCGAGCGGCGAGGGCGCGCCAGAGCGCGAGGTCCTCGTGATAGGACCCGCACTCCAGGTCGTGCCAGATGACGTGGGCGGCGGGACTCATACCGGCTGCCGGGACCAGAACTCCTCGACGTGGCCGCGACGGGCGAGCTCCGCGCGCAGTTCGAGCAGCGCCGTGTAGGTCGGCAGAGCGAAGACGCGTCCGCCGCTCGCGCTGGTGAGCGCGTCGTCGAGTGCCGCCGGCAGTGCCGGGACGACGTGCAACCGGTCGGGGTCGATCCCCGCGTACTTGAAGCGCAGCGCCAGTTCGGCCGCGCGGGTACCGGCACAGGTGACCCGCCGTGTCCGGTCCGCGAGCAACTCGAAGTCCGCATCCCACACCCAGGAGATGTCGCGGCCGTCCGCGGTGCGGTCGTTGAGCACCCCGAGCAGGTCGAGCTCCTCCTCCTCGAGTCGCAGCGTGCGCAGCACCTCGTTGGCGCCTGCCGGGTTCTTGATCAGCAGCAGCGACAGGGTCCGCTCGCCGATGACGACCCGCTCGGCTCGCCCGAACGCGGCACTGACCGCCCCGAGCCCCTCCGCGATCGCCTCCGGCGCGATCCCGAGCGTCGTGCACAGCGCCGCGGCCCCGAGCGCGTTGTAGACGTTGTACAGGCCCGGGAGCGGCAGCGAGACATCGACGGTCCCGGCCGGCGTGCGCAGCTCGAATGACGCGGCGTCGGTGCGGAACAGCCGGACGTTCGCCGCGCTCACCGTCGGCTCCGGGCGGGTCGCGCCGCATCCGGGGCAGCGGTAGATCCCGAGATGGCCGAGGTAGATCGCGTCGTACTCGTATGCCGTGCCGCACCGTCGGCAGTGCTTGGAGTCCGCGGCGTGCTGCATCTCGCCGAGCGCGAGCGAGCGGTCCTCCACGCCGAAATAGACGATCTCCGCCCGGTCGCGGCCGAGGTCGGCGATCAGCGGATCGTCGGCGTTGAGCGCGAGCCGAGCGCCGCGGTCCATTCCGGCGACCATCACCGCCCAGCGATCGGCGATCGTCTCAAGCTCCCCGTAGCGGTCGAGCTGGTCGCGGAACAGGTTGCCGAGCAGCAGCGACCGCGGTGCGAGCGCCGGCACGACGCGGTCCAGCCAGAACTCGTCGACCTCGAACAGCCCGAGCTCGCCGTCGATCCGCCCGCCTCGCCCGGCGGCGGCGGCCAGCGTCGAGGCGACGCCGGAGTCCATGTTGGCGCCGGCGCGGTTGTGCACGAGCCGCAGGCCCGTGTGCTCGAGGATCGCGGCCGTCATCGCGGCGCTCGTCGTCTTCCCGTTGGTGGCCGAGATCGCCACGCTTCCCTGCGGCAGCCGGGCCGCCAACCGGGAGATCGCGTCCGGCTCCATCCGCATGAGCAGCTTGCCGGGCAGGCTGGTCCCGCCCCCGCGTCCGGCGAAGCGGGCGAGGCGCCCGGCCGCGCGAGCGGCCTCCACCTTCACGTCCAGCGTCGTCATCGGGGGTCCGTTGCGGTTGCGTGGGCCGAAGCCGGTCCGGTCCATGGTGCGGGCTCGGGCGCCGCGGCGGGGACGACCACGCGCATGGCGCCGGGGAGAACCGAGATCCGCGCCGGCAGGTCGGTGATCGGATCGCCGTCGGCGTAGACCTGGAACGGGCGCGAGGCGGCGATCTCGATCGTCCGCGCGCGAACGGTCTCGACGACCGCCTGGTTGACATGGGTTCCGGTGAAGACGGTTGGCATGAGCGTCAGGAACCGCGCGCGTGCCAGTTCATGGATGATCACCACGTCGAGTTGGCCGTCATCGAGATCGGCGGCGGGTGCGAGCTGCATCCCACCACCGTAGGACCGTGCATTCGCCGCCGCGACCGTGTAGCCGCTCACGGTTCGCGGCCGTCCGCCGTCGATGGTGACCGTGAAGGTCGCCGTGCGCCAGTGCATGAGCGCGCGCAGCGCTCCGTAGGCGTAGACGAGGCTGCCTCGGATCAGCCGGGCCTGGTTGGCGATCCGATTGGCATCGGAGTCGAACCCGCAGGAGGCGATACCGATGAACGCGCGGCCGTCGACCTCGCCGAGGTCGAGAGCGCGGGGCTGTCCGGAGGCGAGCACCGCGCAGGCGGCCACCGGGTCGAGTGGGATCCCGAGCGCACGGACGAAGTCGTTGCCGCGGCCGCCGGGCAGCACGGCCATCACGCCCTCGGTGCGGCGCAGCGCGTCGGCGACGGCGCCGATCAGCCCATCGCCGCCGAACGCCACCGAGATCTCGCCGGCGGCCGCCGCCTCGCACGCGAGCGCGCGCGCATGCGGGAGATCTCGCGTCTCGGCCACCCGATGGGGCAGCTGGAGGCGAGTCAGCTCTCGGTGCACCGGTTCGAGCGCCCGGCCGGCGCGGCCTCCGCCCGCGAGTGCGTTGACGATCAGGCAGAACCGTGCGCTCATCCGGCGGCGATGACGAGGTCGTGGAGCGTGGCCGCGATCTCGACCGGCGCGGGATCGCTCGCCGCCTCGGCCTCCGCGCGGGTCGTCACCCCGGTGAGCACGATCGCGCCGTCGAGCCCGGCCGCGGCCGCACCCGCAAGATCGGAGTCGAGCCGGTCGCCGACCATCACCGCGCGCCCGGGTCCGAGCCGGTCGAGCGCGGCGCGGAAGATGAGCGGATCCGGCTTGCCGGCGTTGCGCACCGTGCACCCGGTCGCGAACTGCAATCCGACGACGAGCATGCCGGTGCCCGGCGACGGTCCGCCCGCGGTTGGGTATGTGGCATCCCGGCCGGCCGAGACCAGCTCCGCCCCGGAGAGCAGCGCCTGCGTGGCGATCCGCAGCTCGGAGTAGGAGAGTCCGTCGTGGGCTGCGACGACGACCACCTCGGCGCTCGCGGCGTGCTCGGAACCGTTGAGGATTCGCATCCCGGCGTCGGCGACGTGCCGGTGGATCGCGGGGGAGCCGATCACGAACGCCGAGCGGCGTGTCTGCCCGCCGCCATTCTCGGTGGCGAGCAGGAACTGGATCGCGGCGCCGACGGTCACGATCTCCTCCAACGACGCCTGCAGGCCGAGCGCCCACAGCTTGCGCACATATTCCTCGGGCGCGTGCGCGGCATCGTTGGTCACGAAGCTGAGCGTCAGGCCGCCCGCGCGCAGCCCCGCGAGTGCCTCGCGGGCGCCGGGCGTGAGCTCATCCGAGACCCAGACGCACCCGTCGAGATCGAGCAGTACGTGCTCGTAGGAGCGAATGAAGGTCGAGAGGGCCATGATCGTTCGGCAGGCTGGGCAGGCTGACGACCGATTATCTCGACCGCGAGCGCCCCCCGAACTGAGGGTATTCACCAGCCAGATTTCACTTCTTGAAGGTTCTGGAGTACAAATGGGCGCGAAGACGAGCGCCGGGCTGCAACCCGGCGCTCTCCCTTCGGTTCAGTTCCCTGCAAAACACATAGACGAGAGTGAGCTCGCCAATGCCTTACAAGATCGGCGGCGGAGAGTAATCCGCTAAACCGACGAGGGGTCGGCTTCGGCCGGCCCTTCGTTCTTTCGCATCGGTGTATGGCAGCTGATGCGTGAATCGTCCAGCTCAACTCGACAAGTGTTCAGGTCTCAGGCTGCGGCGTCGATGCGACGGGCATGGACCGAACGACCCGATCGTCGCGTCTGCTGCTCGCGATTCAGTGTGTGCTGCTGGCTGCGGGGCCTGCGCTGGCGGTGCTCGAGCCGGGGCTCTCCCGCTGGGATGCCGCGCCGCTGATCGTCATCGCCAGCTGCGCGCTCGCGTCCGAGTTCGTGGTGATGAAGTCGACGGTCTCCGACGTGCTGGTGTCCGGCGGCTCGGTGGCGATCGTGCTGGTCGCGATCGTCTACGGGGGACCGCCTGCTGCGTCGATCTGCGTGCTGCTCTTCTGCGTTGGCTGGCTGCGCTCGCGTGAGCGCGGGTCGGAGTTCCGCCACAACCTCGTGACCGCGGTGTGGTACCCGATGCTCACCGGCCTCGCGTTCCGCGCCGCGATCGACATCGGGGGCGTCAGGATCGGAAGCCCGACGTTCCTCGTGCTGGCATTCCCCGCGGCGCTGCTCGCACTCGGGCTCAACGTGTTCGCAGTCGCGCTGGGACACCGCCTGCTCTTCGGGCGCCCGGTCGCGCGGACCTTCCTGGCAATCATCGGGCCGGTGCTCGCCGCCGAACTCTTCAGCGCGGTTCTGACGGTCATCGCCGTGCTCGTCACGATCAAGCTGCGCCTGCTCGGACTCATCGTCCTCGGGGTGTTCCTCGCGATCCTCCAATACCTGCTCGCCGAGCTCATCACCTCACGCCATCGCCACGAGCGACTTCACACGATGGCCACCACCGACGAGCTGACCGGCCTGGCCAATCGCCAGCAGTTCCACGAGCGCATCGAGCACCGGATCGCCGACCCGGAGCCGGGTCTGCAGTTTGCCGTGCTGCTCATGGACCTCGACCGATTCAAGGAGGTCAACGACACGCTCGGGCACACCTACGGCGACCGGTTGCTGCGCGACCTCGGACCGCGGCTCGTCCAGGCCGCCGGTGACTCCGTCGTCGTGGCCCGGCTGGGCGGCGACGAGTTCGGGATCCTCCTGCCGCGCGGCTGTGATGCGCGCGCCGACGTGACGCCGATCGCCGAGCGGTTGCTGCACACGGCCGGCGAGCCGTTCGCGATCGATGATCTGACGATCGAGATCGGAGCCTCCGTCGGCGTCTCGCGCTTCCCGAACGACGGCGAGGACGCGACCGCGCTGCTGCGCTGCGCCGACGTCGCCATGTACGCCGCCAAGGAGGCGCAGTCCGGCGTGAAGTTCTACACCGCCGAACAGAACCAGCACACCAAGCGGCGGCTGAGCGTGCTCTCCGACATCCGGCGCGCGCTCACGCGCGATGAGATCGTCGTCCACTATCAGCCGATCGTCGACCTCGAGGACCGGCTGGTGAGCGGCGCCGAGGGCCTGGTCCGCTGGGAGCATCCCGAGCACGGGTTGATCCCGCCGGGGGCGTTCGTGCAGTCGGTCGAGCAGAGCGGGCTGATCGGGCCGCTCACACGCCACGTGCTCGAGCACTCGATCGCGCAGTGTGCGCAGTGGAGGAGCGAAGGGCGTGAGATGTCGGTCGCGGTCAACCTCTCGGTTCGCAACCTCCTTGACCGCGATTTGCCGCGCGAGATCGCGCGACTGCTCGCGACCTACCAGGTGCCGCCGGCGTCACTGCACCTCGAGATCACCGAGTCGATGATCATGACCGACCCCGAGCGCGCACTGGCGACGGTCGGCCGCCTGTCCGCGCTCGGCGTGCGGCTCTCGGTCGATGACTTCGGCACCGGATACTCCTCGCTGGCCAATCTGCGCCGGCTCCCGATCAACGACCTGAAGATCGATCGCTCGTTCGTCTCGCCGATGCTCGAGGACGAGAGCGATCTGATCATCGTGCGCTCGACGATCAACCTCGGGCACGACCTCGGCCTGCGCATCATCGCCGAGGGTGTGGAGGACTCGGCGACGCTCGAGCACCTGGCATCGCTCGGCTGCGACCTCGCCCAGGGCTACCACCTGAGCCGTCCGCTCGCCGCGGACGCGTTCGGGCGCTGGCTGGCGGACACCCCGCGCCAACCCGGCACCGGTTCGCTTCCGCGCAGCACGGCCGCCGCCGGCGCGACGCGCGGCAGCTGGCCGACGACGGCCTCCGGCCTCGTCGTCGCCTCGCCCGACGTCAGGTAGCTCCGACCGCGCCGGAGGGCGCTCAGAACAACGAGGTCTGCGGCTCGGGCGCCGGCGGATCCAGGCAGTCGGGCTCGTCGTGCCGGGCGTCGTTGACGGCGGATCCGACCTCGGTGAGCGCGGTGTGCTCCGCGGGCAGGCCGGCGAGGATCTGCTCGAGTGCGCCCGGCGGGGTCGCGGTGTCCAACCAGTCGGCCTCGTGCGCAGGATCGAGGATCACCGGCATCCGGTCGTGGAGTGAGGCGATCCGCTCGTTGGCCGGGCGGGTGATGATCGTGCACGAGCGCACCGTCTCCTCCTCGGCGCCGTGCCAGATCGACCACAGGCCGGCGAACGCGAACGGCGCGCCGTCGTCGCGCGTGATGTGAAAGGGGCGCGTGTGGCCGTCGGCGCGCTGCCATTCGTAGAAGCCGTCGGCGACGATCAGGCAGCGGTACCGCTGAAACGCCGTCCGGAACGCCGACTTCTCGGCGACGCTCTCCACGCGGGCGTTGATCATGCGCGCGCCGATCTTCGGTGAATCGGCCCACCCCGGGACCAGGCCCCAGCGCAGCAGCTCACCGCGCCGGTTGCCCTCGCGGTCGGTCGTCACCGTCAGCACCTCGTCGGTCGGCGCGACGTTGTACCGGCGGCGGATCTCGACCGACTCGCCGACGGGGAACCGCGCGCGGACCTGCGAGGGATCAGGGGCGGCGAGGCTGTAGCGACCGCACACGGGCGCGCTCAGCGCGTGCGCGCCGCCAGACGCTCGGAGCGCTCGGCCTGCGCGCGCTTCTGCCGTCGTCTTCCCAGCACGATCAGCACGACGAAGACCACGACCACGAGCACGACGCCCCAGAAGATCCGCAGGTCGAGCGACAGGCCGCCGGCCGCCAGCGCAATCCCGGAGACGATGCCGAAGCCCGCAAACAGCACGGCTGCGAGCGCGACCAGCACGATCAGGATTCCGCGCAGGCGGGCGAGAATGCCGGCGCTCGATGGCGGCGCGACGACTCCCATGATCCGCAGGCCCCAGAGCTGGCGATTGGTCGGACCCTCGACGCCGAGGCGTTCGGTCGCCTTGCGAAGGTCCTCCGGCCGGCGCTCCGCGAGCGCAAGTGAGGCGTCGGCCATGCGGCGGATCTGCATCCGCTCCTGGGGCCGAGCGGCCGCGATCGCGCGCTGGAAGTGCGCACGCGCCTTTTTGGCGTCATAGCGCTCCGCCGCGCGGGCGCCGAGGATCGCCTGGGCCGCGGACTTGTAGCGTGTCTCGGCCTCGAGCTCCTCGTCGCTCTTGCTCTCCATCTGCTGCATGGCGGCGAGCTGGCCCTTCTGCTCCATCCGCACGACGCGCTGCTGCTTGGGCATGGCGGTGAGTCTAGTGCTCGCACCCTCCGAGCCGGGGCCTCATTTCTCCTCGTCCTCGAGCGCTGAGATGCCGAGTGCCTGCGCCCACAGACCGGCGCCCCCGACGATGTCGACCCATGGCATCGCCGCCCCGCGCAGACGTTCGACGCCGCGCAGCTCCTCCAGGCGGTTGGAGCGCAATTCGCAGCGGTGGAGCCTGGCGCCGCGCAGGTCGGTGGCGATCATCTCGCAGCCGGTGAAGCGCACCCCGTCCAGCTCGGCTTCCAGGAAATCCGTCTGCGAGAGGTCGCATTCCTCGAAGGTGACGCGCTGCAGCCGGGTGCCCCCGAACGAGGCGAGGTCGATGCGGCATCCCTCCAGCCAGACGTCGCGCAACACGCCGTCGGCGAAGGTGAGACCCGTCATCCGGCAGTTGGTCGCCCGCACCCGGATCCAGCCGGCGCGCGGACCGGCCCGCAGGTTCGCCAGGTCGCAGCCGCGCAGTTCCACGTCGGTGAGCTCGAGGCCGTCGAGCTGGGCGCCGGCCAGGCGCGTGGAGTGCAGCCGCGCCTCGCGGATCGCCACGCCGGGTGCGTGCACTCCCGAGAGGTCGCTGTCGCCGAGCGCGACCTGCTCCAGCGCGGTCTCGCCCTCGAGCTCGGCGGTCGCGATCTCCTCCAGGGGGTCCGGGACGGCCGGAGGCCGGGGGAGGGGAAGCGGGTTGCTCACGCGACCATGGTGAGCTTGCGCGCGCGGACCGACGTGAGGGCGGCGACGGCGAGCACGCCGCAGCTGACGATGAACGGCGCGCTCACCCCACCGGGGCCGATCAGCGCGCCGGCGAGCGCCGAGCCGCCGGCGATTCCGCCGACGAGCGCCGAGGACATCCAGGTGAACGCCTCGGTCTCGGCGCCGTCCGGTACGACGCGGCCAACCAGCGCGTACTGGCAGGAGAAGACCGGCGCGATCGTCAGCCCGGTGAGGAACGCGCCGACGAGCCCGAACGCGATCGAGTGGGCGAACATCAGTGGGGCCGCGCACAGCACCGCTCCGGCGAGCAGTCGCTGGTAGCGCTCGGAGAGCCCGAGACTCCAGTCGCGCGACCCGTGCGCCAGGCCACCGGCCATCGATCCGAGACTCCACATCGCGAGCAGCAACCCGGTTGACGCGCGGGAGCCGGCGTGGAGAGCCAGTGAGGGCAATCCGACCTCGGTGGAGCCGATCGCGAAGCCCATCAGCCCGATCGGCAACAGCAGCGCGCGAAGCTCCGGCAGGTCACGCAACCCCTTCGACCTCGTGTGCGCGGAAGCGGGTGCGGGCGGGCGCACCCGCGAGGCGGGCATGCTGACGAAGAACACGGTTCCGGCAAAGGACACCCCGGCGCAGAGGAGCAGCGCGACCGACGGCGAGCCGACGACGATCACGACTCCGACGACGAGCGGACCGGCGATCCAGATCAGCTCCTGGATCACCGATTCGAGCGCGTAGGCGGCCTCCTGCGCGGCGTCGTCGACGATCACCGCTCGCAGCAGCGCGCGGACGGCGGGCGCGATCGCCGGCAACGCGGCCCCGATCGCGGCCGAGATCAGCACCAGCACCACACCCGGCGTGTGCGCGTGCGCGCACACCACCAGCGCCACGAACAGCACCGCTTGCGCAGTGGCCCATGGCACGAGCACCTGTCCGCGGCCGTGCCGGTCGACGAGCCGCCCCTGCAACGGTCCCGTCAGGGCGATGGCGACTGCCTGGATGCCGACCGCGAAGCCGGCCAGCGCGTAGGAATGCGTGGCCTCACGGACAAGCAGCAGCGTTGCGAACCCCGACATGCCCTGCGGCAGGCGGGCGAACACTCCCGTGACATAGAGACGAAGACTGCCCGGCGTGGCGAGAACGGCTCGGTAGCGGGCGATCATGCCTCTCAGCCTAGGCATGGCGGGCGGGCGTGCTGGGCACATCGCAGGCGCCCGATATGGCCGCCGAGGTGCATGAACAGCAATTCATGCAATGATGTATGCATGAGTCACGGTACCGAGCCCGACCTCGGGCTGTTGCTGCAACGCGAGACCTCGCGCGTCGTCGCCGACACGATGCAGGCGCTCGCGACGCCGAGCCGGGTGAGGATCCTCGGCGCGCTCGCTCTGCGGCCGTGCTCGGTCGGGGAGATCACGGCCGCGGTCGAGATGGAGCAATCGGCCGTCTCCCAGCAGCTGCGCGTGCTTCGTCATCTGGGACTGGTCGTCGGCGAGCGCCGTGGCCGGCAGGTCATCTATGCGCTGCACGACGAGCACGTTCAGGTACTGCTCGGCGAGGCGCTCGCGCACCTCGACCACGTTCGTCTCGAGCTCGCCGTCGCTCCCGCCGGCGACGCCGTGCCCGCATGAGCCTCGGCGCCCCGGCCCTGCTGCTCGCCGCCGCCGGGGTCGGGTTCGGCCACGCGATCCTGCCCGACCACTGGATGCCGCTCGCGGTCGTCGGCCGGACGCAGCGCTACCCACTGCGGCGGGTGGCACGTGTTTCGCTGCTGGCCGGGATCGCTCACGTGCTCGTGTCGGTCGTCCTCGGTGCGCTCATCGTGCTCGTCGGCCTGCAGTTCCGCCATGCGGTGCAGAGCGCCCAGGACACCGTGGTGGGCTTGATCCTGGTGCTCACCGGGGTCGCGTTCGCAGCGATCGAGCTGACCGGTCGCGGCCACCACCACGGTCCGGGCGGGCACACCCACGACCACGATCACGATCATCCCCATCCGGTGGAACGCGGCCGATTCGGCGGCCTGGCGGGCATCATGGTCCCCTTCGGCGCCGCCGCGTCCCCCGACCTCACGATCCTGCCGGTGTTCCTGGCCGCCTGCGCCTCGGGGGTCGGCGCGGCGATCGGGTCGGTGGTCGTGTTCGCCGCGGTGACGATCGCGACGATCGTCGGTCTCACCCTCGCCGCGACCCGCGGCGGCTATCAGATCACGGGCGCGTGGCTGGAGCGCTGGGGCAACGCCTTCACGGCGCTCGTGCTCGTCACCATCGGCGCACTTGTCCTCGGGGGGATCCTCTGAGTAGATTGGTCTGGTCTACGTGAGTGATCAGATCAGAGGGCACGTCGAGCAGGCGAACGGGAGGACCGGATGGGATCAGCAATGTTGCGTCGCCGGTGGATGGTCGCGGTCGCGCTCGCGGCCGCGGGGCTGAGCGCGGGAGCCGTGCGGCTCGCGCCGGCGGCCGCCAGCGCGGAGCCGTACTGCTCCCACTACTCGGGCAGTGGGATCCCGCCGGGCAGCGGGATTCCGCCCTGGGGCTTTCACGCGACCCAGTCGCTCTCCGGGCACCGGCACGGCTACTCGCACGGCTGGGGGAACATCGACCTGAACGCGAGCACGATCTCGGGGAAGATCTGCCAGTACGTGTCCCAGCCCGGCGCCGGAACGCGCGCGGTTGCGGTCCAGCTTCAGCGGCACATCGTGTACCACACGCACGACGGGCAGATGTGGGGATATGCGGGCAACATCATCAAGGTGACCGTGAAGGTGGTCGCCAGCACGGACCCCAGGTGCCCGGTCGGCACGAACGGGCGCGTGACCATGTACGGGAGCTACAACGGAGTGCGCAGCGACAGCATCCAGTTCTTCTTCGACTCCGGCTGCTGGTATCAGAGCAACCTGTACAAGGGACCTCAGGTCGACGCGCAGGTGCCGCCGCTGTAGTCGAGGGCTAAACGGAGCCAGCCTCCGTTTAGGTGATAGGGTGGACGGCTCCCGATACGAACGGAGGTCCAGATGCCCACCACGACCGGCTCACGCCCCGGCGGCGTCCATCGGCTCGGCGGACACGAGGTCGCGCGGATCGGCTACGGCGCGATGCAGCTCACACCGCACGGCGCGCCGCCGATTGCCGATGAGCTCGGCATCGGGATGCTGCGCCGCGCCATCGAGCTCGGTGTCGATCACATCGACACCGCGCAGTTCTACGGGGCGGGGCGCGCCAACGCGCTCATCCGCGCCGCGCTGCACCCGTATCGGTCGGACCTCGTGCTGGTCACCAAGGTCGGGGCTCGCGCCGCGGACGGTGGTCTGGTCGCGGCCCAGCGACCCGCCGAGCTGCGCGCGCAGGTGGAGGAGAACCTCCGGACGCTCGGCGCCGACCGGATCGCGGTCGTCAACCTGCGCCGCCTGGACGCCCCGCCGGGCATCCTCGCCGAGGGTGAGCAGCGCGTCGACATCGACGCCCAGCTCGACGAGCTCGCGTCGCTGCGCGACGAGGGTCTGATCGAGGCGATCGGCCTCAGCAACGTCACCGCCGAGCAGATCGAGCGGGCCATCCCGATCGGGATCGCCTGTGTGCAGAACGCGTCCAACCTGCTCGACCGCGGCGGCGACGAGGCACTTGAGCTGTGCCGGTCGCACGCGATCGCCTGGGTGCCGTACTGCCCGCTCGGTTCGGCGTTCGCCGGCTGGCCGAGGGTGACCGACGACCCCGTCGTTCAGGCGGTCGCGGAGGAGCTCGGCGCGACCGCGGCCCAGGTCGGGCTCGCGTGGCTGCTGCGCCGCGCGCCGAACGTGCTGCTGATCCCCGGTACGCGCAGTCCAGAGCACCTCGCCGAGAACGTCGCCGCGGCCGAGCTCGGGCTGAGCGACGAGATGCTCGCGCGGCTGGACGGTGACGGCACCCGGTCGACCTGATGCCGAACGTCGTTCCGGGCCACCTCCACCGATGGCGGTCTACATAAGGCCGATTATCGAGCATTCAAACCCGAGCGAGGAGGGAAGCGAGATAGCCTCGGCGCGTGCTGGAACTCCAGCCCCTCTCCCGTGACCATCTCGAGGCGCTCCGTTCCTTCGAGATCGAGAACCGCGCCTACTTCGCACAGTTCATCAGCGACCGCGGCGATGAGTTCTACGCGGCGTTCTCCGAGCATCTCGACAGGCTCCTGGCCGAACAGGCCGCCGGTGTGTGCGCGTTCTACGTTCTCGCCGAGGACCGGACCGGAGCGGTGCTCGGACGGTTCAACCTCTACAACCTCGAGGATGGCGCCGCCACCGTGGGTTACCGCATCGCCGAGCAGGTCGCAGGACGCGGAGTCGCCACCGAGGCGCTGCGCGACCTCTGCCGGCGCGCCGCCGACCTGCATGGCCTGAACCGGCTGAACGCGGAGGCGGCGCGAGCGAACGTCGCGTCGCAGCGGGTGCTCGAGAAAGCCGGATTCGCGGTCCAGGGCGACTGCGTCGTGGCCGGAAGGCCCGGACTGCGGTTCGCATTGACATCCCTCCCGAACGCTCGCTAGGACCACGATCGACAGCAGGACCTGGGCGCTCGGCATCCCCGCCGACGAGGGGTGGCGAGCGCAGCGATATCGACGCCGCTTCAGGTTCGGCCGGGACGTGCCGATACATGGGCCGTCAGACAGCGACGGCACCCAGCGGGATGAGCCCTTCCCAGAGAACGCCCCCCGAGCAATAGACAAACGCCCGACTTCTGATGCCCGAGGCCCGCGATAGCGGGCCTTCGGCGTTCTGGGACCGGTTTCCGGCTTCCCGCGACGATTGCCACTTGACAGGCTGAGTGTCCCGGGTTATGGTCGGCGCAGCAGAGAGGAAAACGGTTTCTCTGCCGGGTTTGGGAGGACCCTTCGATGTCACGAGAGACGATCGGCGCGACGCGCGCCGAACGACACCGCGCGCCTCAGGCAGGCGCCGGACATGCCGGCCCCGTCGAGCCGAGCGCGAGCGCCCGCGCGCGCGTGCGGCCCGTCGGTGCCGGTGATGCGGTGATCCGCGACGGCTTCTGGGGCCGGCGACAGCAGCTCAATCGCGAGGTCTCGCTGCCGATCGGGGCCCGGCGGCTGCGCGAGGCGGGCAACCTCGACGACCTGCGGCTCGCCGGGAAGCCCGGTGACCATCGTGCTGCCTACCGCGGTCCGCGGTTCATGGACTCCGACATCTACAAGTGGCTGGAGGCGGTCGCCTGGGAGCTCGGCCGCGCTGAGGATCCCGAGCTCCGCGCGCAGTTGCGCGAGTGGACGAGCGCGATCGCGGATGCTCAGGACGAGGACGGCTACATCAACTCATGGGTGCAGGCCTCCGGCGACCGCTCGCGCCGCTACCAGGACCTGTCGATGAGCCATGAGCTCTACTGCATGGGCCATCTGCTGCAGGCGGCCGTCGCGGCCCACCGGGCCGCGGGCGACGAGGGGCTGCTCGCGGTGGCGCGGCGCGCCGCGGACCACCTGGTGGCGACCTTCGGCCCCGACGCCAACCCGGACCTCGACGGGCACCCGGTGATCGAGATGGCGCTGGCAGAGCTCGCCCGGGAGACGGGCGAGCAGCAGTACCTGCGCCTGGCGCGCCACTTCGTGCTCAGCCGCGGCCGGGGCACGGTCGAAGGCCACGGCCGGCTGCCGATCTACTACTCCGATCGCGTCCCGGTCCAGGAGGCCACCCATGTGGAGGGCCACGCGGTGCGTGCGCTGTACCTCGCCTCCGGGGTCGCCGACGTCGCGCTCGAGCTGCGCGAGGCCGACGATGAAGCCACGCGTCTGGCGAGCTCCCAGGAGCGCCAGTGGGAGGACATGGTCGCCAGCCGCACCTACCTCACGGGTGGGCTCGGCTCGCGCTGGGACGGAGAGGCGTTCGGCGACGCGTTCGAGCTGCCGCCCGACCGGGCCTACTGTGAGACGTGCGCGGCGATCGCCGCCGTGCAATGGAGCTGGCGGCGCCTGCTGGCCACCGGGGAGCCGCGCCACGCGGACCTGATCGAGCGCATCCTGTTCAACGGCTTCGCGTCGGGCAGCTCGCTGGGGGCCGACGAGTTCTTCTACGTCAACGCGCTGCGCGTCCGCGCCGGCGCCGTCCCCGACGACCACCGCAACCCCGCGGCGGGACGGCATGGCTGGTACACGGTCGCGTGCTGCCCACCCAATGTGATGCGCACGATCGCCCAGCTGAGCGGCTACCTGGCCACGCATGATGACGGGGGCGTGCAGCTGCAGCAGTACGCCGGCGGCGCACTCGCGGCCGCCCTGCCGGCCGGAGATGTCTCGCTGGAGGTGAGGACCGACTACCCGTGGGACGGCCGCGTCGAGATCGAGATCGGCGCCGCCCCCGGCGATGAGTGGTCACTCGACCTGCGCGTCCCCGGGTGGTGTGAGAGCGCGAGCGCCACCGTGCACGCCGGCGGGAACGGCGGCCGCGAGCGGATGAGCGGTGAGGCGGGCAGCTATCTGCGATTGCGCCGCCGATGGGCCGCCGGTGACCGCGTCGTGCTCGAGCTGCCGATGGCGGTCCGGATCACGCGGCCGGATGAGCGCATCGATGCAATCCGCGGCTGCGCGGCGGTCGAGGTCGGCCCGCTGGTCTACTGCTTCGAGGACCACGACCAGGCCGAGGGCGTGAGCGTCGATGAGATCGTGCTCAGCGGCGAGCGCGCGGCGGTCAGCTGGCGTCCGGAGCTGCTCGGCGGCGTCGCCGTCGTCGAGGTCGACGGGGGCACCCTCACCGGAGGGACGGCGTCGCCTCCGTACGGCGACGCTCGCACGACGGCGCGCCCGCACGCACCCATCCGGCTCACGGCCATCCCGTACCACGCGTGGGCCAACCGCGGCGTGCGTGCGATGCGCGTGTGGGTGCCGCTGGCGGAGGGCGCGACCCCGTGACCGGCCGCCGTGTGCGTCCGGCGCTTGCCGCCGCGGCCATCGCGCTCGTCGCGGCCGCGCTCAGCGGATGTGCGAACGGCACCCTGAAGGCCGCCGACGTCCGCGTCCCCGGCTTCGGCCGCGACGCCTACGGGACGGTGATCGTGTGGTGCCGGGGCGATACCCAGACTGCCGAGGACGAGATCGCCGCCCGCTTCAACGCGACCCACCCACACCTGCACGTGAAGGTCGTCCCGATCCCCGACACCGAATACGAGACCAAGCTGGCGACCGCGATCCGTGGCGGCTACGTCCCCGACGTCGTCGACGGCGATGACATCAACGCACAGCTGTTCATCTACCACGACGCCTTCGACAACCTCACCCCGCTGCTCGACACGTTGCCGTTCCGCGACAAGCTCGCGGGGCCGATGCTCTCGCTGGGTAGGCATGAAGGCCGCTACTACAGCCTGCCGTTCGCGGCCGACATCAGCCTCCTCTACTACAACAAGGCGCTGTTCAAGCGGGCGGGTCTCAACCCCGCCGACCCACCGCGCACGATGGCGCAGGTCGTCTCCGACGCCCGCAGGATCACCAAGCTCGGCCATGGGATCAAGGGCTACTCCTTCGGTGGCGACAGCGCCGGGCTGTGGGGATTCACGATCGCTCCGAGCGCCTGGGCTGAGAAGGGCTACACGTTCACCGGACGCAGCGGGCATCAGCGAGCCGACATCGCCGACAACCGGCCGCTCGCCGGGACCCTGCAGGCGCTGCGCACGATGTGGCGCGACGGCTCGGCGCCACAGAGCGATCGCACCCAGACGGGCGCCACCTGGGGCGCCGACTTCGACGCGGGCACGGTCGGCATCTGGCCCGGCAACTGGGTGACGGTCCAGCTGCACCAGCCCACGTTCCCGTTCGGAGTCACCGAGCTGCCCGGCCCGACGCACGGCGCGAGCGCGTTCGCCGGCGGCGACAGCGTCGCCATTCCGCGCGGGGCCAGGAACCCCTCCGGCGCATGGGAGTACATCAAGTTCGCGCTGGCGCCCGCCCAGCAGGAGTTGCTGCCCAAGGCCGGGTACACGCCGGTGCGGACCGACCTCCTGCACAGCCCGAAGCTCGCGAAGTACCCGGCGGTGCTCGAGGGCATGCGGGCGCTGCGCCGCAACGCCTACGCGCCCAACACGATCGCCTACGAGACCGTGATCAACGAGGAGTCCGGGCCATTCCAGGCGATGTGCATGTCCGCGGTGTTCGGCTCCACGCCGGTCCGGGAGGTGCTCCGGCGAGCCCAATCGCAGTTCAACACCGCGATGGCCGAGGCGCAGAGCTAGTGACCCGCTCATGACCGCTCACGCCGACACTCGCCCCGCTGTCCGGTCGCATGCGCAGGCGGCACCCGGCGGTGTCCCGGAGCGCCCGCGCCGCTCCCTGACCCATCCCGCTCGGACCGGAGTGCTGCTCGTCTCCCCCGCGCTGGTGCTCGTCGTTCTGCTCGTCGTGGTGCCGCTCGGCTTCGCGGTGTACATCTCGCTCACCAACTGGCCGCTGATCGGGTCCTACCACTTCATCGGGCTGCGCAACTACACGCACCTGGGCCAGGACACGGTCTTCACCCACTCGATCATCTACACGCTCGTCTACACCGGGATCGTCACCGGGCCGATCCTCGTCATCGGCTACCTGATGGCGCTCCTGGTGCGCTCGAACCGCCGCGGAGCCGGCCTGCTGCGGACCGTGTTCTTCCTCCCCTACGTGATCGGGCTGACCACGCTGAGCTTCTTCGCGCTGGTCGAGCTGCAGCCCGGAACCGGAGCGGTCAACTGGCTGCTGCAGACGCTCGGGATCACCAACGGGCAGACGGCGTGGCTGATCAGCGTCGTCCCTGCGACCGGCTTCATCTGCGTGCTGGTGGTGTGGGGCGTCTCCGGGTTGACGATGCTGCTGCTGCTCGCCGGGATGCAGGCGATCCCCCCGGACGTGTATGAGTCGGCTGAGCTCGACGGAGCCTCGCGCGTCAAGCAGGAGCTGCTGATCACGGTCCCGCTGCTGCGGCGCACGATCGCGCTCAGCCTGATCATCTCGGTGATCGGCTCGCTGCTGGCGTTCAACCAGTTCTTCATCCTCACCCAGGGCGGTCCGGGGACGAGCACGGCGACGGTCGTGCTGTGGATCTACGAGCAGGCGTTCACCAACCTGCACCTCGGCGAGGCCACGACGCTGTCGATCGTGCTCGTGGTCGTCATCGGGATCATCAGCGCCGTCCAGTTTCTCGCGCTGCGGCGGGACGAGCCATGAGCGTGTCCGTGGCCCCCGCCGCCGTGGCGCGCGCGCAGCGCCGCGGCCGCCGTTCGCGGGGGACGATCCTGTACGTGACCGCCGGAGTGCTGGGGGTCGTCGTGTTCGCGGTCCCGCTGCTGTGGGCGGTGTTCCGTTCCTTCCAACCCGAGAGCCTCGTCACCACCTATCCGAGCTCGGCCGACTTCAGCCACCTCACGTTCTCCAACTACTCCGGGATCTTCGGCGGCTCGATCGATCTCTGGCGCTACGTCGCCAACAGCCTGATCGTCGCGTTCGGCACCGCGCTGCTCGTCACCGCCGTCTCAACGCTCGCCGGCTATGGCCTGGCGCGCTTTCGCTTCCGTGGCTCGAACGTCGTGTTCGCGATCATCCTGGTCACGTTCATGGTGCCGTTCCAGGCGGTGCTCACGCCGCTGTTCCTCGAGCTCGGCACCGTCGGGCTGACCGACAGCCGCCTCGGGCTGATCCTCTTCTACACGACGTTCAACCTGCCGTTCGGCGTGTTCGTGATGCGCAACACGTTCATGTCCGTGCCGGTCGAGCTCGAGGACTCAGCTCGCATGGACGGCGCCGGGACGCTGCGGATCCTCGCGCTCGTGCTGCGTCCGCTGTTCCTGCCCGGGGCGGCCACGACGATGCTCTACGCATTCCTCGCCTCGTGGACGGACTTCCTCGGCGCGCTCACGTTCCTCACCCGGACGAACCTGCTGACGTTGCCGGTCGGGCTCTACAACCTGGAGGCCGGCAACTTCGGTCAGCTCAACTACGGATATCTGATGGCGGGCGCGGTCGTGTCGATGATCCCGTGCGTCGTGCTGTTCGTCGCGCTTCAGCGCTACTACGTACGCGGGCTCACCTCAGGGGCGCTGAAGGGATGAGCACGCGAAGGAAAGGAGCGAGTTGGTGAGCCAGGTCAGCTACGACCACGTGACGTGTCGCTACGCGGGCGCAGAGCAGGCCGCCGTCCAGGACCTCAGCCTCGAGATCGGCGACGGCGAGTTGATGGTGCTCGTCGGCCCGTCCGGCTGCGGGAAGACGACCTCGCTGCGGACCCTCGCGGGCCTTGAGCCGGTCAGCGCGGGCACGATCCGGATCGGTGACAGCGACGTCACCGAGGTCCCGCCCAAGCGACGCGACATCGCGATGGTCTTTCAGAACTACGCGCTCTACCCACATCTGACCGTGCTGGACAACATCGCCTTTCCGCTGCGCATCGCCGGCGTGTCGCGAAGCGAGCGCCGCGCCCGGGCGGCCGAGGCCGCCGAGCTGCTCGGGCTCGAGGAGATGGTCGATCGCAAGCCCGGCCACCTGTCGGGCGGCCAGCGCCAGCGGGTGGCGATGGGTCGCGCGATCGTGCGTCAGCCGGCGGTGTTCCTGATGGACGAGCCGCTCTCCAACCTCGACGCTCAGCTCCGGGTGAGCACCCGCGCGCAGATCTCAGAGCTCCAGGATCGCCTGAGCATCACGACCGTCTACGTCACCCATGACCAGGTTGAGGCAATGACGATGGGCGATCGCGTCGCGGTGCTCAAGGATGGCCGCCTGCAGCAGGTCGACCAGCCCAAGGCGCTGTACGAGCGCCCCGTCAACGCGTTCGTGGCGGGTTTCATCGGCAGCCCGGCGATGAACATGCTCCCGGCCAGGATCGAATCCGGCACGCTGTGCATCGGCGAGCTGCGGGTCGGCCGTGCGGACGGTGCCGGGGATCGCAGCGGCGCGGTGCTCGCCGGGGTCCGCCCGGAGGCGCTCACGCTGACCGGCGACCGGGACGGGATCGCCGGGCGGGTGACGCTCGTCGAGGAGCTCGGCTCAGACTCCTACCTGCACGTCTCCACCGAGTTGGACAAGGAAGCTCACACGCTGGTGGCTCGTGTTCACGACGGCGACTCACCACCGGCGCGCGGCGAGACGGTGCGGCTCGCGCCCGATGATGAGGCGATCCACCTGTTCGACGCCGAGGACGGGCGCCGGATCGGCGGCTGACGGGTCCGACCTCGCACTGGGTACGATCGGATGACTCTGGACGTCCCCGCCGACGCGGGGTGCGTCATCGCACGAGGAGGCCACCCACATGACCCCCCGCGCCCGGCAGGTGCCGCGCATCCAGGACGTTGCCCACCTCGCCGGAGTATCGGTGGGGACCGCATCCAAGGCGCTCAATGGCCGTGCGGGTGCGAGCGAGATCACCCGCAGCCGCGTTCGCGCGGCGGCCGAGGAGCTCGGATTCCGCCCCAACGCGATGGCCCGCGGGCTGCCGAGCGGGCGCAGCTTCACCGTCGGGCTCGTCACCACGGACAGCTTCGGCCGGTTCACCATCCCGATCATGCTCGGGGCGGAGGACGCGCTGGGCGCCGGTGACCTCGCCGTCCTGCTGTGCGACACCCGCGACGACCCTGAGCGGGAGGCGAGGTACGTCGAGATGCTCGCCGCACGCGATGTCGACGGGATCATCGTCACCGGCCGTCGCGCGGCGCCGCGCCCACCGCTCGCGCCTGATCCGGGCTGTCCGGTCGTGTACGCGTTCACCCTCTCCTCTCGAGCCGAGGACTGCTCGGTTCTCGTCGACGAGGCGGGTGGCACTCGGCTCGCGGTCAACCACCTGATCGAGCGCGGCCGCCGCCGGCTGGCGGTGATCACCGGCCCCCGCTCCCATCGCTCTGCCCGCGTGCGGGCGAGCGCGGCGCAGCGGGCGGCTCGGGCGGCGGGCGCGCCGTTGCTCGCCCCTCCGCGCTTCGGGCGCTGGGAGGAGGCCTTCGGCCGTGAGGCCGCCGCGGAGATGCTCGAGCGCGCGCCCGACCTCGACGGACTGGTGTGTGGATCCGATCAGATCGCGCGCGGCGCCGTCGACGGCCTGCGCGAGCTCGGACGGACGGTGCCCGACGACGTCGCGGTCGTCGGCTTCGACAACTGGGAGGTGATGGCGCAGTCCAGCCGCCCGCCGCTCACCACCGTCGACATGGAGCTCGGGACGCTCGGCCGGACGGCGGCCGAGCTGCTGCGCGAGGCGATCGACGGGGATCCGCGGGCGGGACGGCACACGCTTCCCTGTCGCCTGGTCGAGCGCGGATCGACGCCGGGCGGTTCTCGCCGCACTGGGCGCTGAGCGCTCAAGGTCAGGCTGCGCGCGCCGATATATCAGCCCATGCCTGGGCCGCTCCGTGACGGACGACTTCGCGATCCTGCAATGGATGCGCAGGAGATGACGTCCCTGCTCGTTGCGGAGGTGCAGGACTACGCGATCCTGATGCTCGACCTTGACGGGCGCGTCGCGACCTGGAACGCCGGAGCCCGGCGCTTCAAGGGATACGAGGCCGACGAGATCATCGGCCGCCACTTCTCCGTCTTCTACCCCGCCCAGGCGATCGCCGACGGGACCCCCGAGATGCTGCTGGCGACCGCTCGCGCGGAGGGCCGCGTCGAGCAGGAGGGCTGGCGGGTGCGCAAGGACGGCAGCCTGTTCTGGGCGAGCGTCGTCATCACCGCGATCCGCGACGAGCGGGGCGAGCTGCGCGGCTACGGCAAGGTGACGCGCGACCTCACCGAGCGCCACGCCGTCGAGATGGCCCGTCGCGCCGCCGAGGACCGGTTCCGCGCGGCCTTCACCCATGCTCCGGTTGGGATCGCGATCACCGGCCTTGAAGGGGCCGCCTACGGCCGCCTGGTCGAGGCCAACCCCGCGCTGACGCGGATGCTGGGGTACGGGCCCGATGAGCTCACCGGCCGAACGCTCACCTCGATCACCTTTGCGGAGGACCGCGACGCCACCGTCCGTGCGCTGCAGGAGCTGAGCGTCGGCAGTGCGATCTCGGTCGAGCTCCGCCTCGCCCACCATGACGGCCGCGAGGTCTGGGTGCTGCTCTCCTCCACCCCCCTTCCGGATCCGGCCCACACCTCACTGCGCTGCGCGATCACCCAGATCCTCGACATCTCCGAGCGCAAGCGGTTCGAGAGCCACCTTCGTCATCTCGCCGACCACGACGCGCTCACCGGGTTGCTCAACCGCCACCGGTTCGAGTCCGAGCTGACGCGCGTGACCGCCGAGGTCCGTCGCTACCGCCGCCGGGCCTCGCTGCTCGAGCTCGATCTTGACGGCTTCAAGGAGGTCAACGACCGCTTCGGCCACCCCGTCGGCGACGAACTGATCATCCGCATCGGGGCGCTCCTGCGCGACACCGTGCGCACCACCGACATCGTCGCCCGCCTGGGCGGCGACGAGTTCATCGTGATCCTGCCCGAGGCCGGCCCCGCGGACGCCAAGCGGCTGGCCACGCGGATCCTCGACGCGGTCCGGGCCTGTGGGCAGATCACCGTCGGCGATCAGCACGTGCAGGTCACCGCGTCGGTCGGCCTGACCAGCTTCGACGGCGATACCGGGCTCACCGGCGCCGAGCTCGTCGCCGAGGCCGATGTGGCCCTCTACGAGGCCAAGGCGCAGGGCCGCGACTGCCGGGTGCTCTACGACCGCACCAGGCCCGGCCACCTGCCGGTCTCCCGCGGCCAGTCGTGGACCGAACGCCTGCGGGCCGGCGTCGAGGAGGACCGCTTCCTCCTGTACGCACAGCCGATCCGCGGGATCTGTGCGCAGGAGACGGAGCGCTACGAGCTGCTGCTGCGCCTGCGCGGCGAGGACGGGGCCCTGATCGGGCCGGGCGCGTTCCTGCAGAACGCGGAGCGCTTCAACCTGATGGGCGAGATCGATCGCTGGGTGCTTGGCCGCGCGGTACGGCTGATCGAGGCGCACGAGCGTGCCGGCAACGACATCAGCCTGTCCGTCAACCTCTCGGGCCGCACGATGAACGACCTCGACTTCGCCGACGAGCTGGCCGTGCTGCTCGCCGAGCATCCGGTCGCCCCCGGCCGGCTGATCCTCGAGGTGACCGAGACGGCGGCGATCGTCAACATCGCTCGCGCCCGTGCGCTCGCCTCGGAACTGCGCCGGCTCGGCTGCCGGTTCGCGCTGGACGACTTCGGCTCGGGGTTCGCGTCCTTCACCTACCTCAAGCACCTCGACTTCGACTATCTGAAGATCGACGGCGAGTTCATCCGGCAGCTCTCGCGCACGCCGACCGACCAGCTGGTCGTCCGCGCCGTGGTCGACATCGCCCGGGGCCTCGACACCAAGACCGTCGCCGAGTTCGTCGGCGACGACCCCACGGTCGAACTGCTGCGCTCGCTCGGGATCGACTACGGACAGGGCTACCACCTGGGCCGTCCCGGCCCGCTCGAGCTCGTCCTCCCCGCGCTCGACGAGCCCGTCGCCGCCTGAGCGCGGCCGCGCCGTCACGGGGTGCGAACGGCGAGCCGCCGCGAGGACGGCCCGCGCTCGCCGCTCAGCCGCCGGCCTCAGGTGGAGTGCGTGCTCTTCTTCGTCTTCTTCTTGTGCGTACCCGTCTTCTTGTGGTGCGCATGCTTCTTGGCCTTGAGCTCGTGGAGCTTGACCGTGTGCTCGATCGTCGCGTGCTTGAACGAGGCGGGACGCAGCGCGACCCCGGCCTTGAGCTTGTGCTTGGCCCTGAGCAGTCGGGTGCCGGCCCGGTTGAGGCGGATCGTGCGGGTCACCTTCTTGCCATCGCGCAGCATGTAGCGGTAGGAGCCGAGCCAGATCGTGCGGGTGCGCGTGCCGCGGGCGCGGTGGGTGGTCGCGTTGATCGCGATCACCTTCTTGCCGCGCAGGTGCTCGACGACGAGGACCGCCACGCGGCCGTTGCAGCGTTTCTGCCGCAGGCACTTGACCGTGAAGCGCACCTCGGATCCGTGCAGGACCTTCACCGAGCCCACCTTGGCGCCCCGCGGCTTCTTGGACTTCTTCGTGCTGCCCTTCCCCGAGGAACCGCCCTTCTTGGTGGTCGGCTTCGTCGGCTTGGTCTGGGGGCCGATCGTGATCGACAACGTGGCCGCGGCGGTATCCGCGGGCGTCGCGTTGTCATGCACCGAGACCGAGAAGCTCGTCGTCTGATCGGTCGTGGGCGTGCCCGAGACGGTTCCGGTTGCCGAGTTGAACGTGAGCCCGGCCGGGAGCGATCCGCCGGTCAGCGTCCACACGTTTCCGCCGGTTCCGCCAGAGGTGGCGATCCGCGCTGAGTAGCGCGAGGCGATTGCGCCGGCCGGGAGCGAGTGACTCGTGATCACAAGGCTCGGATGCGAGCCGAGCCCCATCGCGCCGACGCCGGCGGCGACGGGGTAGGTACCGGCCGCCTCGCACTGCTCGGCGGCGGTGCAGCCCAGCGCGAGAGCGATCGCGGACAGGGTACCGCTGGAGACCGCTCCGGAGGGAGTCGGCAGCGCGGTGCCCGCCGACCAGGTGCCACCGGAGGCGGTCGCCCCGAGCGGCGCGACGGCCCCCGCCACGACGACGGAGCCCGTCGCGGTGCAACTGGTCGAGCTCCTGCATGAGATCGAATCGAGCGTCGATGCGGTCGCGCCAGCCGGCAGCGCGAGCGCGGCCGCCTGAGTGCCGCCCTGGGTGTCGATCAGCGCGGCGGTCTGTCCCGAATCGTTGACGTAGCTGCCGACCGCGACGCAGTGGCCGCTCGTCGGGCAGGAGATCGCATTCAGCGTCGCGCCGGGGGAAGCGGCGGCTCCGGCCGGCAGGGCCACCTGGGCGCCCTGGCCCCAGATCCCGCCGGTCTCGGTGGCGATCATCGCCTGGGTGTGGCCGCCTGCGTCGACGTCGTTGCCGCCGGCCACGCAGTTGCCGGGCGTCGTGCACGCGACCGAGGTCAGTGTGCCGCTGGTCGCACCGGTGGGCAGCGTCGGTGCGCTGACGCGCGTGAGGGCGCCCCCGGTCCCGTTCATCGCGATCGGCTGCCCGCTGTCGCTGCCGACCGCCGAGCAGACGTCGCCGGCCAGGCAGGAGATCCCAGCGAGGGATCCGGTGCCGGTGAGCTCGGTGGCAGCCGACCACGTGCCGCTCGTGTCGGTGGCGACGATCGGGTGCCCCCCCGCGTCGTCGTTTCCGACCGCGGTGCAGGAGCCGGCGGCGATGCAGCTCACCGATGCCAGCGACCCGGAGCTCGCTCCCGACGGCAGGCCGATCGCGGCCGCGGCGCCCCAAACGCCGCTGGCGGCGGTCGCCACCATCGGCTCGGTTGCGCTCGCCCCGCTGTAGGACCCGACGGCGATGCACTGGCTCGAGCTGCCGCAGCTGACCGATGGCAGGCTCGTCGCGGCCTGGGACGCCGAGGCGCCGGCCGGCAGCCCGAGCGCACTCGCGGAGGGCCACACCGATGTACTGGCAGCCGTCGCCCCACCAGCGAACGCGAGCGGGATCACGAGTGCCGCCAACGCAGTCGTCATGACACCACGCAGCCCCAGTCGTCTCATCAGCACATGTCCTTTGCTTTGAATCTCGGGAAGGCCCCGGCAGCGAGCCCCTGCGGCTCACAGCGCTTCACCGACGTGCGCCGAGCGTACACCAGCCCGCAAACCCGTTTGCCGGGCTCCCCGCCCCGCAGGCCCGCGACACGGAGCAGGCGGAGCTACAGCGCGCTCGTCGAGCGCGCCTCCGCGGCCGCCGCGACGGCGCGCTCGACCGCGTTGACGTCGCGCACCGCGCCGGTGTCAGCGGAGGTGGCCATGGTCGCGTAGGCGCGCAGCGCCGGCGACACGGCGCGGTCGCGGACCGCGGGCACGTAGCCGCTCGAGGATTCCAGCGCCTCGCGGCGCTCGGCGAGCTCCTCCTCGGAGACCTGAAGCTCGAGTCGACGCTCTGGAATGTCGATCACGATCGTGTCGCCGCTCTGGATGAGCGCGATCGCGCCCCCGGACGCGGCCTCGGGCGAGACGTGCCCGATCGACAGTCCGGACGTGCCTCCTGAGAAGCGCCCGTCGGTGACCAGCGCGCAGGCTTTGCCCAGGCCCCGTCCCTTCAGGTAGGAGGTCGGGTACAGCATCTCCTGCATCCCGGGGCCGCCGCGCGGGCCCTCGTAGCGGATGACCACCACGTCGCCCTCCTGCACGCCGCCGCCGAGGATCACCTCGACCGCCTCCTCCTGGGACTCGACGACGACCGCCGGACCGCTGAAGCGCAGAATCGACTCGTCGACGCCGGCGGTCTTCACGACCGCGCCGCGGACCGCGATGTTCCCGTACAGGATCGCCAGGCCGCCGTCGGCGGAGTACGCGTGTGCCAGATCGTGGATGCAGCCCTCCGCTGGGTCGGTATCGAGCGACTCCCAGCGCTCTGACTGCGAGAACGCCTCGGCGGAGCGCACGCAGCCCGGCGCCGCGTGGAACAGCTCGATCGCCTGCGGCGAGGCGGATCCGCTGCGGATGTCCCATGTGCCGAGCCATTCGTCGACCGACCGGGAGTGCACGGTGTGCACCTCCTCGTGCAGGAGCCCGGCCCGCCGGAGCTCGCCGAGGATCGCGGGGATGCCGCCGGCACGGTGGACGTCCTCCATCAGGAAGCTCGAGCTGGGCGCGACCTTGCACAGGCACGGCACCCGGCGTGAGAGCGCGTCGATGTCGGACATGGTGAAGTCGAGCTCCGCCTCCTGGGCCGCGGCGAGGATGTGCAGGACCGTGTTGGTGGAGCCGCCCATCGCGACGTCGAGCGTCATCGCGTTCTCGAACGCCTCGCGGTTGGCCACCGCTCGCGGAAGCACCGTCGCGTCATCGTCGTCGTAGTGGCGCGTGCAGAGCTCGACGATCGTCCGTCCGGCGGACTCGAACAGCTCGCGGCGGGCGGTGTGGGTGGCGAGGGTCGAGCCGTTGCCCGGCAGTGAGAGGCCGAGCGCCTCGGTGAGGCAGTTCATCGAGTTGGCGGTGAACATCCCGGAGCAGGAACCGCAGGTCGGGCAGGCGGCCTCCTCGATCCGGGCGATGTCCTCGTCGGAGACCGCCTCGTCGACGGCCTCGGCCATCGCGGTGATCAGGTTCAGGCGCTTGCGGACGGTGCCGTCGACGAGCGTCGCGGTCCCGCCCTCCATCGGGCCGCCGGAGACGAACACCGTCGGGATGTTCAGCCGCAGCGCCGCGTTGAGCATCCCCGGCGTGATCTTGTCGCAGTTGGAGATGCACACGAGCGCGTCGGCGCAATGGGCGTTCACCATGTACTCGACCGAGTCGGCGATCAGATCCCGGGACGGCAGCGAGTAGAGCATTCCACCGTGGCCCATCGCGATGCCGTCGTCGACGGCGATCGTGTTGAACTCCCGCGGGATCCCGCCGGCGGACGCGACCGCCTGGGCGACGACCTCCCCGACCGGCTTCAGATGCGTATGGCCGGGGACGAACTGGGTGTAGGAGTTGGCGATCGCGACGATCGGCTTTCCGAAGTCCTCCCGGGCGACGCCGGCGGCGCGCAACAGGGCTCGGGCGCCGGCCATGTTGCGGCCGTGGGTGACGGTGCGAGATCTGAGGGCGGGCATCCCCTCAGAGTACCGACCAGCCCCCGGCGCCCGGACCCGTCGCGCCGGTGCGGGGTGCTCAGGTGCGGTGGGTGATGCCGGCGCTCGCGCCCGGGGCGAGCTGCGGTCCGGTGACCGGTACCGAGCCGAGCGCCTCGTCGATCGCCGCCAGCGTCTCGGGCGAGAGCGTGACGCCGGACGCGGCGGCGTTGTCGTGCACCTGAGCGGGCCGTGACGCGCCGATGATCGCCGAGGCGACGTTCGGCTGGCGCAGCACCCAGGCGAGCGCCAGCTGCGCCATCGAGACCCCGGCCTGCTCCGCGATCGGCTTCAGCCGCTGGACCGCCTCAAGCGTCTCGTCGCTGTCGAAACGGCCACGGATGAACGCGCCCATCTCCTCGCTGGCCGCGCGTGAATCGGCGGGCGGCGGCTCGCCGGGCGTGTACTTGCCGGTGAGCACTCCCTGGGCGAGCGGCGACCAGACCACCTGCGAGATGCCGTTGCGCTCGCAGACGTCGAGCAGTTCGGCCTCCGGCGCCTGCCACAGCATCGAGTACTGAGGCTGGGAGGAGACGAACTTGATCGTGTTCGGGACCGCGAGCCCCGCGTCGATCTGCTCGACGGTCCACTCGCTGAAGCCGAGGTAGCGCACCTTGCCCGAGCGGACGGCCTCGCTGAGCGCCTCCATCGTCTCCTCGATCGGCGTCTCGGAGTCGAACCGGTGGCATTGGTAGAGATCCACGTAGTCGGTCTGCAGTCGCGCCAGCGAGGCATCGAGCTGTTTGGCGATCTGCGCGGCCGACAGGCCCCGGTCCTCATCGGCGTCCGACATCGGGAAGAAGACCTTCGTCGCCAGCACGTAGCTGTCACGGGGATAGTCCGACAGGATCTCCCCCCAAGCGGTCTCCGCTGCGCCGCGGCCGTAGGCGTTCGCGGTGTCGAAGAAGTTGATTCCAGCGTCGAATGCGGCCCGCGTACAGGCCTCGGTCTGCTCGCGCTCGATGCCGCCGGCATAGGTGAGCCAGGCACCGAGGCCGATTTCGGATATCTGCAGGTCGCTGTCGCCCAGTCGTCGTCGTTCCATGCGTTCGACCCTAGCGAGGGGTGATCCTCACCGGCAGCCCATCGGCCGGGTACGGCCCGGTCCCGGCGGCGAGTGGGGGCTCGTAGCCGGGCGCGACCCGGAAGCGGCGCGTCTGCAGCAGCCGGTGCAGGATCGCTTTGACCTCCATCGCGCCGAAATGCATTCCGATGCACTTGTGCGCGTGGCTGCCGAACGGAAGCCAGGATTCACGCGAGGGCGGTCGGGTTCCGCTCTCCTCGGTGCTCCCGGCCTCGAACCGCGTCGGATCGAACCGGTCCGGGTCACGCCACCACGGCTCCATGCGATGGGTGGGATAGATCTGCAGCATCAGCAGCGTGCCCGCGGGCACGAAGTAGCCGTCCAGTGCCGTGTCGCGGACGGCGCGGCGGGCGACCATGCCGACCGGCGCGTTCATTCGCAGCGTCTCGCGGAACACCAGATCGAACGAGGTGAGCGCATCGAGCTGTTCGTCGGAGGGTGTGTCGGTGCCCAGGAGGTCGGACTCCGCGCGCAACCGCTCCTGCCACTCCGGCTCGCGGGCCAGGAAGTAGATCATCATCGCCAGCGTGATCGTGCTCGTGTCATGAGCGGCCATCAGCACGAAGATCATGTGGTTGACGATGTCCGCGTCCGAGAACCGGTCGCCGGTCTCGGACTCCGCGCGGCACAGGACGCTGAACAGGTCCTCGCCCTGCCCGGATCGATGCGATGGGATCTGTGCGCGGAAGTGGGCCTCCAGCCGGCGGCGGCTCGCGATCCCGCGGTGCCACTTCGCGCCCGGGATCGGGACGTCGGCCCGGATCAGCGCCTGTCCGGCGACGACGACGTCGACGAACGCCCGGTTGATGGCGTCGGCTTCGGCGCCGAGTTCGCCGCCGACGAACACCTCGGTGGCGATGTCGAGCGTGAGCGCCTTCAACGCCGCATAGACGCGCAGCTCCCCCTCCGTCGGCCAGCTCGCGATACCGCGCTCGATCGCCGGATGCATCCGATTCAGGTAGCCGCGCAGCCGCTCACGCTTGAACGCCTGCTGCATGATCAGGCGGTGATGGCGGTGCTCGGGCGCGTCCATCAACATCACCCCGCGCTCGAAGAACGGCCCGATGAAGTAGTCCCATCCCCGAGTGCTCGAGAAGGTCCCGTCGCGGTTGGCCAGGACGGTCGAGATCCCCTCCCCGCCGAGCACGACCGCGACCTGGGTGCCGATCACATTGGTCCAGGAAACCGATCCGTAGCGGCGGTGAGCGCGACGGCAGAAGCGCAGGCTGTCGACGAACATCGGCAGGGTCTGCCCGAGGAACGGGAGCCCCGGCTCCCCCATCACCGGTTGCAGGCCGCTGCCCGGCGGCGGCGCGGCGAGCGGCCGCGGCCCCGGCGCGGGGACCCGGTCGAGGACCAGCGCGGCGGCGCCGCGCATTCGCGATGGGACCGAGACGCTCACGGAAGGGACGGCCCGGCGCTCACAGGGCTCGGCTCAGGACCCGTCGTGTCGCTCGGCCTCGGCGCGGGCCTTCGCGGCGGCCTCCTGCGCCTGCTTCGCCTCCTGCGCGGCGCGCTCGGCCTCGGCGCTGGCGCCCTCGTAACGGGTCCGCGCCTGCTCATGTGCGGCCGCCTTCTCCGCGGCGTCGGCCTCGAGCTGCTCGGCGCGGCGGCGGGCCTCGGCGGCTTCCGCACGTCGCGTGTCGGCCGCGGTCGCGCTCTCGAGGCGCACCTTCTCTGAGAACCGCAGCCCGTAGGCCTTGCCGATCTCGTCGAGCGCCTCCGCGTCGGGGGTCTGCTCGCGATCGGCGTCGGGCGATTCGTCGATCGAAGCCTTGTCGTGGTTGACGCGCACGTACCCAGGGCCCACCATCGCGCCGTCCGCGGGAATCAGCTTGACGTGGCGACCGAGCAGGCCGCTCTTGATCGCGAACAGGATCGGGGTCCCCGTCGGGGCGTCGAGGAACACCTCCTGCAGCTTGCCAAGCGACTGGTCTGCGGGGTCACGGACGTCCGCACCGCGCCAATCCTCGATGTGCTCGGCGGCGATCACGGCCCAGAACCTTATCCCCGCCCGCGCCCGCGTGCGCGCCGATTCCCGGCCGCACACCGAAACTCCGCCGGGTCGCGCGGTATCAAGTCCAGAGACCAATCGAGGAGGTTGCAGTGAGGACACGCATCATCGGGGTGCTCATCGCCGGGGCGGCGCTCGCCCTGTCGGTGACGGGGGTCGCTGAGGCCGCAACGCCGGCCGTCGTCACCGGCCATGCCACCCAGATCACGGGCACCAGCGCAGTTCTGCACGGGACCGTCAATCCGGGTGGCGTCGACACCGACTACACGTTCAGCTACGGGCTGACGGCGAGCTACACCAGCGCAACCGCCGCGCGCAGCGCCGGGAGCGGCAGCAAGAAGGTCGCCGTCGCCGAGAAGATCACCGGCCTGCAGCCCGGCACGACCTACCACTTCCGGATCGCGGGCGTGAGCGCCGGAGGCTCGGCCACCGGGGCCGACGTCGCGTTCACCACCGCCGGCAGCCCGCCATCGGCGGTCTTCACCGGTCCGGCGACCGGCGTCGGCGCGGAGAAGGCGGGCGTCACGGGTGCGATCAACCCGAACGGCGCCGCGACCAGCTGGTACGTCCAGTACGGACTGACCACCGCGTACGGAGTGCAGACCGATCTGCAGTCGATCGTTGCCGGCAGCGTGGCGGTTCCGGTCGCCACGACGCTCACCGGGCTTGCCCCGGCGACCCTGTTCCACTACCGGATCGTCGCGTTCCACGGGGCCATCGCCAGCTACGGGGCGGACGGGACGTTCTTCACCCGGCCGCTGAAAGCGGCGCCGGCGGGACTGCGCGCCCGGACCACGCCGCGCGGTGACGCACGCTCGCCCTACGCGTTCACCACCCGCGGCTCGCTCGGTGGGGGGCGTTTCATCCCCGCTGCCGACCGCTGCACCGGCACCGTCGACGTCCGCTTCTACAACGGGCGTCACAAGCTGGGCTCAAGCGTCGCCAACGTCGGCGCCAACTGCAGCTTCAGCGTCAGGACGCGCTTCCGCCACAGCCGCGGTTCCGGACGCGTCGCGGTGCGGGTCGTCGTCGCCTACGCGGGCAACGGCTACCTGGCCGGCGGCACCACGACCGACCACGTGACGGTCGGTCGCTGAGGCCCTGAGGGCATGCGGCGCGGGACGGGCTGACCGTCCCGCGCCGTAGGCTGCGCGGCCATGGCGCGGCGCGTCCCGTCAGCCGTCGCCGCGGCGGCCGTGCTCTCGCTCGCCGCGTGGGCGTTCTTCCCCGTTGTCCTGCTCGCCGCCCACGCGAGCGTGATCCATGCCCGCTGGACCGGGGCCGACGGCCTGATCGGGGCCGACGGGGTGCTGGGCGCGGATCAGCTGCAGTATCTGGCGTGGGCCCGAAGCGTCGCCGGCCACGGCCTGGCGGCGGATCTGTTCACGCTCGGGCGATCCGGCCACGTCTACCTGGAGCCGGCGTCGGGGATCGCCGGTGGGTTGGCGGCGATCGGTGCCGGCGTGATCACCGGCTACCTGGTGGTCAAGGCGCTTGCGGTACTCATCCTCGCGGCTGGAGTGGCGGCATGGTGTCGGCGGCTGCTGCCGGGGCGTCCGGGCGCGCAGCTGGCTGCCGCCGCGCTCGCCCTGTTCACGGTCACCCCGGCCACCACGCTGGTCAACTGGCTGCAGCTCGGTTCCGCCCGCTTTCGCTTCGACGTCTACCTGGCGGGGGACGAGCTGCTGGCCGCGACCAAACTCTGGGGCTACGTCCCGGCGGCGCTCTCGATCGGGCTGATGTGCCTCACGGTGCTCGGACTCGAGCGTGCCCTCAGCGGCGGTCGCCGCCGGACGCTCGCGGCCTCGGCGGCAGCAGCGCTGCTCTGCGCGTGGCTGCACCCATGGCAGGGGATCACGCTCGGTCTGCTCGTCGCCGGACTCGGGCTCCTCCGCCGCCGGCGGCGCGAGCTGCCCGCGCTGCTGTTCGTCCTGATCGCCCTCGCTCTCCCGCTGGCCTACTACGGCCTGCTGGAGCACGGCGATGCGGCCTGGCGAATGGCCGCGCACAACGAGCAGGGGCCTCGCCTGCCGGTGGGCGTGCTGCTCGCCTGTCTCGGTCCGCTCGTGGCCCTCGCGCTGACGGGCCTCGGCCGACTGCGCGCCGATGACCCGCCGGCCGAGCAGGCGCTCCTGCTGTGGGTGCCCGCCGGCCTGGCGACCTACTGGCTCAACGGCGCGTTCGCCACCCACGCGTTCGAGGGGCTGACGGTGCCACTGGCGGTGCTGCTCGTGCGCGGGGCCTCCCGCGTGCGGCTCCCGGCGGCGCTCGCCTGGCTGTGCGTGGTCGCGCTCACGGTTCCAGGGCTCGGCTACGACGCCCGCAAGTTCGTGCGCACGAGCCGCAGCGGCCTTGTCCAGTACGCGTTGCCGCGGCCGGATGCCGCGGCGCTGCGCTGGGTCGCCGAGCGCGCCCCGGCCGGCGGCATCCTTGCGCCCACCCCGTTTGCGGCCGTCGTCCCGTCCCAGACCGGTCGTGCGGTGTGGGTCGGTCACGGAGACTGGAGCCCGGACTACACCATCCGCGCGCGCCATGCCGACCGGCTGTTCGCCGGCCACCTGCGCGATCTCACCGCCGCTCGCGCGTTCGTGCGGGCGACCGGGGCACGCCTGCTCGTCGCCGACTGCGACCACGCGGCCGGCGACTCGCGGCTCACACGAACTCTCCGCCCACTGCTCGCGGAGATCCACCGGTTCGGCTGCGCGCGCGTCTACGTGCTCCGCGGGCCCTGAGCAACGGCGATCAGCCGGCCCGCGCCGCGACCTCGGCGATGATCCGCGAGAGCTGGCTGCCCTGCCAGGCGACCGGTGAGCGCCCCGGCTCGTCGGTGACCAGGCGGGCGCCGGGGATCTCCGCCGCGTATGCCTCTCCGACGGCCCGCGGGTGGTCGGGGTCGGCCTCGTCCTCGGAGGCCACCACGGCGGCGGGCATCGACAGCGCGCGCAGCTCCTCCAGTTCGCCGAACGGGTGTGAGCGCGGGACCGCCTGCAACGCGTCGGCCACCGCGGTCGGATGATCGTGCTGGGAGAGCCGCTGCGTCATCACCTTGACGGCGGTCTCGCGCCACCGTTCCGGGATCGCGTCGAGGTCCTGCGCCGCCAGGAACCCATCGACCCCTCCCTCGCGCAGCCCGGCGGAGAGCGCGTCCCAGCGCCGCAGGCGCGCCGGGTCCTCAGCCTGCGAAGGTCCGTCGTAGGCCGGGGTGATGACGACGATCCCGGCGACCCGCTCGGGCCGGTCCAGCGCGAATCGCAGCAGGGTGTGGGCGCCCATCGAGGCGCCCGCCAGGACGGCGCGCTCGACGTCAGTCCGGTCGAGCACCGCCGCGAGGTCAGCGGCCAGCTCCTCATATGTGTAGGCCCCTGCATCCGGCGCCGGGCTCGAGTGGCCGTGGCCCCGCGCGTCGTAGGCGAGCACGCGGTGCCCGGCGCGTTGCAACGCGGTCGAGCCCATGACGACGTAGCGGCGAGTGGCGGTCAGTCCGTGCAGGAGCACGACCGCCGGGCCATCCCCGTCGTCGCTCACCGACAGCTCGACGCCGTCTCGCTGGATCACCTGGTCGGGCACCGCTCGATCGTAGTTCCCGGGTCCGGACGCGGACCGGGCAGCGACCCCGGGCCGACTACCATCGCGGGGTATGGACGTCACCGAGGCCACGTTCCAGACCGCAGTCGTGGAGCGCTCCCAGACCGTCCCGGTCGTCGTCGACTTCTGGGCGGAATGGTGCGGTCCCTGCCGTCAGCTCGGTCCGGTGATCGAGAAGGCGGTCGCCGCTCGGGAGGGCAGGATCGAGCTGGCCAAGCTCGACGTCGACGCCAACCCGAACCTGTCGCGCACCTACGGGATCCAGTCGATCCCCGCGGTCAAGGGGTTCAAGGGCGGTCAGGTCGTCGCGGAGTTCATCGGGGCCCAGCCCCCGGCGGCGGTCGAGAAATTCCTGGATGAGCTATTGCCCTCCCGCGCCGATGAGCTGGTCGCGCTCGGCGACGAGGCGTCGCTGCGTGAGGCGGTCGCGCTCGAGCCCTCGCGCGCGGACGCGGTCGTGCCGCTCGCCAAGCTGTTGCTCGCCCGCGGCGATCAGGACGGCGCGCTCGTGCTGCTGCGCGAGGTCCCGGGCTCCTTCACCGCCGATGGCCTTGCTGCGCGCATCCGGCTCGCCGGGCTGACGGATCCCGATCTCTCCGATGCCTTCGCGGCGCTCGATGCCGGCCGGACCGAACAGGCCCTGGACCTGCTGATCGCCGCCCTGCCGGGCGCCAACGGCGTCAAGGACGACGTTCGCCGCGTCGTGGTCGGCATCCTCGACGAGCTCGGAGCCGACTCCGACCTCGCCCGTGAGTCCCGCCGGCGCCTCGCCGCCGCGCTGTACTGAGCTCGTCCCCGGCGCCCGTCAGACCGCGAGCGCCAGTTGCTCCTGCAAGCGCGCCGTCTCGGCGCCATGCTCGAGTCCCGCGACGCGGACCCCGAGCAGGCGTACCGGCCGCGGCGCGGCGAAGCGGCGTAGCAGCTCGAGTGCGACGGGGCCGACCCGTTCGGCGCTCGCGACCGGGACGGCGAGAGTCCGGGCGCGGGTGTGGGTCGAGAAGTCATCGAGCCGGACCTTGATGCCGATCGTGCGTCCTCGTCGTCCGGCGGCCGACAGATCACCGCACAGCTTCTCCACCAGCGAGGCGAGCACGGCCTCGAGCTCGGCCTGATCGGCGATGTCGCGGTCGAACGTCGTCTCCCGGGACTCGGAGACGACCTTGCGCTGCTGGGTGACGGGCGCATCGTCGTCAAAGCGAGCTCGCCCGATCAGCGCCTGGCCGAGCCGCGGGCCGAACCGCTGCGCGAGCACCCCCGGATCGGCGGCCGCGAGGGCTCCCAGCGTGGTCAGCCCGGCCGCACGCAGCCGCTCGGCCGTCTTGGGGCCGATCCCCGGGATCAGCCCGGGGGGCGCATCGCGGAAGCGCTCACGCGCCTGCGCACACGAGAGCACCACGAACCCGCGCGGCTTCTCCGCATCGGAGGCGACCTTCGCGACGAGCTTGTTCGGTCCGATCCCGATCGAGCAGACAAGCTGCGTGCTGCGCTCGATCTCCTGCGCGAGCTCGCGCATCCGCGCCTGCGGTGCCTCGACTCCGGTGAGGTCGAGGTATGCCTCGTCGAGCCCGATCAGCTCGATCGCGGGCGCGGCGGCGCGGACGAGGTCCATCACCTCGCGCGAGGCCGCGCGGTAATACGGAAAGTCGGGCGGTAGGTACACGCCGTCGGGGCACAGGCGCCGCGCCCGGGAGGCCGGGATCGCGGAGCCGACGCCGTATCGCCGCGCCTCGTAGGAGGCGGTGGTGACGACGGCTCGCGGGCCGGTGCCGGCGACGATCACGGGGCGGCCGCGGAGCTCGGGCCGGCGGCGGAGCTCGACGGAGACGTAGAAGGCATCCATGTCCGCGTGCGCTACCACGCGGGGCCACTCGGACCCGGTGCACACGTCGGACATGGCCCCAGGCTACGCGCCCTCACGGACGCGGCGACCGGGGTATCGACGTCGTCCGCTCCCGGTCAGCGACGCTGCGGGCTACTGCACGCTCGCGTCGACCGTCCCCACCCCCGCAAACCCGAGCGCGCCGGCGGTCGTCTGGCTGAGGTCGTACTCGCGCCCGGACACGTATGGTCCGCGGTCGTCGACGGTGGCGGTCACCGTGCGGCCGCCGCGGCGCAGGCGCACCCGCGTGCCGCACGGCAGCGAGAGGTTGGCGACGCCGTAGGTGGCGTGAAAGCCGCAGGCGGTCGTCCCACCGTCCTCGTACCAGGAGACGGTCACCGGCTGATAGACCGCGAGCATGCCGGCGGCGGCGGTCGCGCGTCCGTTGTCGCGATCCCCCGGGAAGACCGCGCGGAGCGCCCCATGGGCGTCCGTGGCCGGGCGGAAGCGGACGGCGAAGCCGCCGCGCCTGCCGGTGCTCCCGTGGGCAACGGTCCGCCACGAGTGGCCACGCAGCCGCTGGATCGCGATCGTCCGGCCGCCGCGGCCCGGCAGCAGCCGGCCCGCGACCGACACGTTGTGCCCCGCGATCACGCCGCGGGCGGGATGTGCGACGCGCATCGCCGCCTTGACCTGGACCGCGGCCACGCGTGAGACCGCCGGACGGCGGGTGTGCGCGCGACCACTCGCCGGGGCGAGCGCGCTGGTCGCCGTCGCGCCCGTGAGCGAGACGGCCCGCAGCACCGCGGAGTGCCGCGGCCGAGCCCGCAGGATGTAGCCCCCGCGCGAGCCGACGTGAGCCGTCGTCAGGCGACTCCAGGGACCGTGCGGGGAGGGCGCCGCCTGCAATTCGACGGTGGCGCCGGCGTCGGAGGACGGCAGTCGCCCGGTGACATCCACCGGCGCGCCGAGGCGCACATGACGCGGGGCGATGCGGACCGGAAGCGCCGTGGATGAAGTGGATTCGGCGTCGGAGGAGCCGGTCGCGCCTGACAGCGCGAACGCCTCCGCGGGCACCGCCAGCATCGTGAATGCAATCGTGAACTGAGCCGCACGCAGGGCGCGCGGCCGGAATCTGGACCTCAAGGTGAGGACCTCCTGAGTCATCGACCGGACGCCTACGTGGTTAGCTGTCGGGCTCGCGAGCAGGCGACAGGTGCGCATTGCGTCACCACATCGAAGAGATCGCTACGGCCGCGGCTGACAGGCAGGCGGCCGATTCGCCCCGGCCGGGCGCATCCTCAGTGGACGGTGCCCGGCAATGGGTCCCCCGCTCGCCCGCGCGCGGAGCGCGAGCGACTCGGCAGGTCGGTTTTATGAACGCCCGCAGGGTTGCAGCGGTTTGAGGAGCTTTATGTGACGCTCCGCACAGTCAGAGCCCGCTGGTCGGCGGGCGAACCGGGGGCCTGTGGCTGACACAATGGCTGCCGAGATGGGCAACCCAGACCGACTCTCGGGGCTCGACACCTCCTTCCTGCACCTCGAACGCGACCGCGTGCACATGCACGTCGCGGGCGCGATGGTGCTGGAGGGCGATCCCCCCGCGTATGACGAGCTCGTCGATCAGATCGTCTCGCGCCTGCACCTCGTCCCCCGCTACCGCCAGCGCCTCGCGTTCGTGCCCTTTGGTCAGGGCAGGCCGGTGTGGGTCGACGATCCGCACTTCAACATCGGCTTCCACGTTCGTCATACGGCGTTGCCCGCGCCCGGAGGCGAGGCCGAGCTGCGGCGGCTGTGCGGCCGCGTCTTCTCCCAGGAGATGGACCGCTCGCGACCGCTGTGGGAGCTGTGGCTCGTCGAAGGTTTCGCCGACGACCGCTTCGCGCTGCTCTCCAAGACCCACCACGCGCTCGTGGACGGAGTCTCGGGAGTCGACATCGCGACGGTCCTGTTCGACACCTCCCCCACCCCGACGCCGGTCGGATCGGTGCCCGAGTGGGTGCCCCGGCCCCTCCCGTCCGATGCGCAGTTGCTCGCCGACGCCCTGCTGGAGCGCGCCACTGTTCCCGGCGAGATCGCGCGCGGGATCCGCCACACCTTCCGCGGGCCGCGTCAGGTAGCGGTGCGCCTGGGCCGTGCCGCCGTCGGGGTCGGTGCGCTCGCCCGCGTCGTCCAGTCCGCCCCGCCGAGCCCGCTCAACGTGCGGATCGGCCCCCACCGTCGCTTCAGCTGGGTGGCGGCCGATCTGAAGGACCTCAAGCAGGTCAAGCGGACGCTGGGCGGCACGGTCAACGACGTCGTGCTTGCGGTGGTCGCCGGTGCGCTCGGCCGCTACCTGGCGCGGCGTGGCGAGCTGGCGGAGGATCTGACGCTGCGCGCGATGGTGCCGGTGTCGATCAGAGCGGACCTCGAGCGCGGCGCGCTCGGCAACCGCGTGGCCGCGATGTGGGCCGCGCTTCCCGTCGCGCAGAAGGATCCCGTCGAGCGGCTGCGCACGATCAGCCGGGAGATGGAGGGCGTCAAGCGCTCCGGGCAGGCGGTCGGAGCCCAGGTGCTCACCGAGCTGACCGGCTTCGCGCCCCCGACGATCGTCGCTCAGGCCGCGCGCCTGCAGACTCGCCAGCGGATGTTCAACCTGGTCGTCACCAACGTCCCCGGGCCGCAGTACCCGCTCTACATGCTCGGGCGCCGGCTGGAGGCGATGTACCCGATGGTCCCGCTCGCCGGCGGTCAGGCGCTCGGGATCGCGATCATCAGCTATGACGGACGGCTGAACTTCGGACTCGCCGCCGACTACGACGCGCTGCCGGACCTGGAGGATCTCGCCGGAGACCTCAGCGCCGCGATCGCCGAACTCGTGGCCGCGGCAGGCCCGAGCCCTCGCTCGGCGCCCCGTCCCCGTCGCCGCGCTTCTTCCGCGCGCACCCGGTGAGACCTCGTATGGGCCGCTGGCTGGAGCGAGGCGCGATCGTTCTCGCCTCACTCGCCGTGAGCGTCGGAGTGATCGCACTGCTCTCCGGCGGGCTGGCCGGCGGGCGCGACAACCCGGGGATCTCGGTGAGCGGCGGCAGCGTTCCCGGCACGGCATATCCGGATCAGGGTGATCGTCACCTCACCGCCGGCGACCCGCGCCCGAGCTACGACTCCAACCCTCCGACGAGTGGCGCGCACGTGCCACGGCCGGTGACCAGCAACGGGGCCGAGATCTCCGACGACCAGCTTCTGCAAGCGCTGTCGCTGGGCGACATCGTCTTCCTGTACAGCTCGAGCGCGCCGCCCGGAGGACTGCAGGCGATCGCCGACCAGGTCGCGCCGCGCTTCACGCCCGCGCTCGCGGCCGACGGTCAGACGGTGATTCTCGCCCGCCGGGCCAATCTCTCGACGATCACAGCGGTCGCCTGGGCGCACATGTTGCGCTCCAACAGCGCCGAGGACCTGCGGACCTTCGCCACGCACTGGCTCGGACGCGGCGCCACCAGCCGTACGAGCACGGTCGTCGGCAACCAGTAGCGGCGCTCAGCCGCCGGCGGCCCGGCGCACGGCGATCGTCACCCGCGAGGCGGCGCACAGGCGCTCGGCGTCGTCGAGCAGATCGACCTCCCACACCCAGGTCGTCCGCCCGCGGTGCCGGGCGCGGGCGACGGCATGGATCGTGCCCGCGGTCATCGGTCGCATGAAGCTCGTCAGGTTGGACAGCCCCATGACCATCGTCTGCTCGTCCCCGACCCCGAGGTACGTGCCGGTCGAGGCCACCGTCTCGGCGACCGCCGCATAGACACCCCCGTGCACGAGGCCGGCCGGTTGCATCAGCTCGGCGCGGATCGGCACCTCGGCACGCACGAGGCCGTCGGCGACTTCGGTGATCATCAGGCCGAGCAGTTCGTCGAGGCCGCCCGGGAAGCGGAAGGGGGTCCTCACGTCCATTGCGGCGGCGGAGGATAGTCCCCGCCCAGCGGGGACCGCTCTTACGGCCGACCACTACGCTTGGGCCGGATGGCGACGTATGACTCCCTGGCCGGCGATCAGCGGGCGGTACTTCAGCTGGTCCTCGGCCGCCGCAGGGGCTATGAGGAGATCGCCCGCATGCTCTCGATCGCCCCGGACGCCGTGCGCGGGCGTGCCCTCGGCGCGCTCGACGCGCTCGGACCGCCGACCGAGCTCCGGGCGGACGAGCGGCAGCTGATCTGTGACTACCTGCTCTCTCAGCTTCCGGCTGCCGGGCAGGACGAGGCCAGGGAGCTGCTGGCCAGCTCCCCCGCGGCGCATGAGTGGGCGGTGGCGCTGACCCCGGCGCTTGAGCCGGTCGCGGTCGATCCGCTGCCGCGGCTCCCGCCGGCCGCCGTCGCGGCGCCGGAGGACGAGCTCGGCGACGAGCGGCCGCCGAGCTCGCGCCGGGGCGGGTTCGTCGTGATCGGGCTCGCGCTGGCCGTGATCGTGGCGGCGATCGTCGTGCTGCTCGTCACGCATCACCATCATCCGAGGACCAGCGGGCTGGCCGCGGACACCCATGCCACGGGCACGACCACGAGCTCGACGACGTCGAGCACGACGACGAGCTCGGTCAAGACCCTCGCGCAGATCAACCTCAGTCCGACCGCGGCCGGCAGCAAGGCGGTCGGCGCCGTGATCGTCTTCCGCGAGGGCACGACGACCGGGATCGAGATGCTCGGGCAGCACATCCCTCCGAACACCAAGCAGAACTCCTACGAGGTCTGGCTCTACAGCTCCCCCTCGCGGTTCAAGAAGCTCGGGTTCGTGAGTCCGGCGGTCGGCAGGAACGGCCGTTTCTCCGTGGTGAACGCCCTCCCGAAGAACGCCGGCAGCTACCACGAGCTGATCGTCACCACCGAGACGGCGCGGCAGCCGTCGCACCCGGGTCCGGTGCTGCTGAGAGGCACGATCACGGGCCTGTCCTGACCGGCGCCGGTCGCGCTCAGGCGATGCTCGCCAGCCCGGCGAGCGCCTCGTCCAGGCGCGTGCGCGTGGCGCGCGCGAGCATCCAGCCGCCGGTGCGGTTGGAGCCGCGCAGCCGCTGGGCGTGGGTGATCGTCACCCGGGACCCGTTCTCGGCAGCGGACATCTCGATCCGCACCTCGGCGGCGCTCAGCACCCGGGCGAACGGGCTGTCCTCGAGCTCCTGGCGCCACACGGCGAGCTCGTTCGGCTCGGACTGCGCGATCACGTAGTCGACGCGCACCGGACGCCCCCGCCGGGTTCGCAGGACCTGCGTGAAGCGATCCGCCTCCACGCCCTCCATGCGCTCCACACCCGGCCACCACCGCGGCTGATGGTGGGGATCGCCGACGATCGCCCACACGGCGGCGGGAGCGGCGGTGACCAGGCGTGAGCGCTCGACGACCGTCACGCCGACCGGCACGGCGCGAGAACCCTACTCCGAGTACCGGATCAATGAGCTCACCGGAAGCGGATCCAGGCGCGCCCGGCCGCCGAGCGCCTCCAGCTCGATCAGGAACGAGCAGCCGACGATGCGGCCGCCCAGGGAGGCGACGAGCTCGCATAGCGCGCGGGCCGTCCCGCCGGTCGCCAGAAGGTCGTCGTGCACCAGCACCCGGGCGCCGTCTGCCAGCGCGTCGGCGTGGACCTCGAGCGCGTCCAGGCCGTACTCCAGCGCGTACTCCGCGCTCACCGTGTCGGCCGGCAGCTTGCCGGGCTTGCGAGCGGGCACGAAACCGGCGTGCAGCTGGCGTGCGAGCGCGGCCCCGAGGATGAAGCCGCGGGCTTCGGCCGCGACGACGTAGTCGACCGGCTGTGCGCCGACGCAGTCGGCCAGCCGCGTGATCGCCTGTTCCAGGCCGTCGGGATCGAGCAGCAGCGGCGTGATGTCGCGAAACAGGATCCCGGGTCGCGGGAAGTCCGGGATCTCCCGGATCAGGGCTCGCAGGTCGACCGTCGACTCGGGCACGCTCAGCTCGCGATCCGGCGCAGGTCCCGGATCAGCAGCAGATGCTTGAGGTGGGTCGTGACCGACGCCAGGTTCTCGAGCGCCTCAATCGCCTCCTTGCGGCGCTCGGGGTTGCGCGAGCGCAGAGCGGGAGCGAGGATCGACTGCAGCAGCTGGGCCTCACGATCGGCCGAGCTGCGGAACACGCGCAGATTGCGCCCGCCGACGCCGTAGCGGGCAAGCTCGGAGACGGCCCGGATGATCTCTCGCTCGGTCTCGTCGAAGAACCGCGTCCCGGCGCGTGACTCGCCCTTGATCACCCCGAAGTCGACGAGCTCACGGATCAGGTCGGGGTCGGCGCCGGTCTCCTCGGCCACGTCCTGGAGCGCGTACTGAGCGCCCTGATCGCGGACGGCCACGGCGGAGCGGCGCACGCCGATCCGCTCCGCGGCCTGGTTGGAGCCCAACGTGCCCGGTGTGACATCGCGCTCGCTGCGCCCGCCTGCGAGCTCCTGGCGGATCACGCGCAGCGGCAGGAACTCGTCGCGCTGCAACCGCAGGATCGTGCGCAGCCGCGTGATGTCGTTCTGCGTGTAGAGCCGGTACCCGCCCTGGGTGCGGCGGGGCTGGAGCAGCTTCTGATCCTCGAGGTAGCGGATCTTGGAGATCGAGATGTCGGGGAACTCCTGAACAAGCGCCTTGCAGACCGCGCCGATCGTCACCGCCTTGGGCGCGGGGCGCGCGTCGGCCTCCGCCACCTCCTCGATCGCGTCCGCGCCCGGGAGCGCGAGATCGGGCGCGTCCGGCTCCAGGGCGTCGATGTGCGTGTGGGTGGTGTCGGTGGAGGCCATCAGTCCTCGTTTCCTTCGGTCCGAAGGCGGTCCGCCCGCGTGTGGTGCGACGTGGTTCCTGTCATCGCGACAGGAACGCGAGCTTGTATTTGCCGATCTGGAGCTCGTCGCCGTCGGCGAGCCGGTGCGAATCGATGCGGTGACGATTCACATAGGTGCCGTTCAGCGAGCCGCAGTCGTCGAGGTAGTAGTCGCTGCCGCGGTGCACGATCAGCGCGTGGTCCCGGGACACGGTGACGTCATCGAGGAAGACGTCGGACTCCGGCCGCCTGCCCACGGTGATCCGGTCGCCCGTCAGCGGGAAGCTCTCCCCCGCGCGCCCGCCGCCGGAACGGATCACGAGCGCGGCGCCCCGGGCGACGACGCCCGGGAGCTCGACGGCCTCCACCTCACCGGTCTCGCCGATCCGGTAGGTGGCGGTGCTCACCCCCGGCGGCTGCTCACTGGAGGCCAGGAACGCTCCACAGCGCTGGCAGTAGCTCGCACCGTCGTCGTTGGCGAAACCGCACTCGGGACAGTGCTGAGCCATGGGCGTTGGTGCCCGGTCGGCGGACCGAGGCCCTACTTCGGCTCGTCCTCGAGCGCCACGCGCCCAGACAGGATGTCCGTCAACTGCTGCACGTCGGCGCCGGTGATGACCAGCTCGCCGGTCTCGTCCTTCTTGCGCAGGCGATTGACGAGCTCCGCGCGAAGGATGTCGATTCGGCCGTGGAGGATGCGTCGCTGGTAGGAGACTTCCATCTCCTCCTCGGTGAGCTGCTTGATGAGATCCTTCAGCTCCTGGTCGGCCAGCGAACCAAGATCGGGAAACGTCTCGTCCATTCGTGTCTTCCTCCGGGCCCAGGATGGGTGGTTGACTGGGCGAGGCGAGTATATCCGTCCCGCCCGTAGGGTCAAGCTGAGCTTGAGAGTGTCTGTGCAAGCCCGCGGCGCACGTAGAGCGCGGTCGCGATCAGCGCCAGGGCGAGTCCCACATAGAGCATGATCAGCGCGAGCCAGTGGACGCCCGCCATCGCGAAGAACGGCGCTCCCATCATTGGCGCGACCCCGATGCGGCCGAACCAGTTGATCTCGATCTCCACCCCGCGTGACAGACCGTAGCGGCTGAGCGCGAGCATGAACAGCTCGCGAGCGACCGCCACCACGAGCGCCCAACGGGGCAGCAGCGAGAAGTCGAAGGCGACAACCACGCCCGAGATGATCAGCAACCGGTCGATCACCGGGTCGAGCAGCGCGCCCAGCCGGCTGTACTGACCGGTCAGCCGGGCCGCGAAGCCGTCGAGGTAGTCCGCCCATCCGATCACCGCGTAGAGGACGGTCGCCACCGTGTCCTGGCCATGACGGCTGGAGAGCTGGAGGATCAGGAACACCGGGATTCCCAGCAGCCGCAGGAAGCCGATCGCGTTCGGGATCGTCCATGGGTTGAGCGGCTGGTCGGAGCGGGTCTGCTCCGGGCTGGGTCCTGATCGGTCGATCCCGAACAGGCGCTTGCGCGAGATCCGCGGGCTCACGCGCGCCTGGGCGGGTGGGACCTCATCCGCCCGGTCCTCAGGGCAGCTCGCGCCAGAGCGCGGCGACCGCCTCCGCCGCTCCGGCGACCGGCACGCTGCGTTGCTCGCGGCCGCGGCGCACCTGAACCTCGATCTCCCCGGAGCCGAGGGTCCGCCGACCGACGGTGAGCCGCAGCGGGCAGCCCACCAGCTCGGCGTCGGCGAACTTCTCCCCCGGTCCGGCGTCGCGATCGTCGTAGAGGATCTGAAGGCCGGTCTGACGCAGCTGGTCGTAGAGGTCGTCGGAGAACGTCCGCTCATCGCTGCCCGGCTTGCCGAGCGTCACCAGCTCGATGTCGAATGGAGCGACCGCCCTCGGCCAGGAGATGCCCTTCTCGTCGGCGTACTGCTCGACCGCCGCGGCGGCGGCGCGCGCCGGCCCGAATCCGTAGGAGCCCATCCACACGAGCTGGGCCTTCCCGGACTCGTCGAGGTAGGTGGCTCCGAGCGGCTCCGAGTAGCGGGTGCCGAGCTTGAAGATGTTGCCGATCTCGATCGCCGGCTCGATGCGCAGCGGCGCGCCGCCGACGGTGTCCCCGGCGAGCACCTCGCGCACGTCGACGGTCGTGTACGGGAAGTCACGCCCGGGCGCCACGCCCTGCAGATGGGCGTCGGGCCGGTTGGCGCCGGCGACGTAGACCCCGCCGACGTCGCCGGCAAACGTGACCGCCGCGTCGAGCAGGATCTCCATCTGCGCACCGACCGGCCCGATGTAGCCGGGCGGGCCGAGCCGGGCCTCGATCTCGTCGGCGCGGGCGGCGCGGAACGGCTCGCCGAGCGTGTTCTGGAGCTTGGTCTCGTTGACACGGTGATCGCCGCGGACGACCACGAGGCGCATCTCGTCGGAGCCGAGCACGACCGGGAACGCCTTGAGCGTTGCGCCCGCCGAGACCCCCAGCTGAGAGACGAGCGCCTCGATCGTCGTCGCACCCGGTGTGTGGACCTCCTCGGGGGCCTCGCGCGGCGCGGGCAGCTCCACCGGCTGGGGATCGGCGGAGGCGACCTCGACGTTGGCGGCGTAACCGGGCGCGAGCGCGACGTCGTTCTCGCCGGCTGCGCATGGAGCCATGTACTCGTCGGCGCCGTGGCCGCCCATCATCCCGACGTCGGAGGCCACCCGGTACCACTCGAGGCCGCAGCGGTCGCAGATCCGGTCATACGCGCCGGCCAGCAGGTCGTACTGAGCGTCGAGGCCGGCCGCGTCGCGATCGAAGGTGTAGGCGTCCTTCATCACGAATTCGCGGGTCCGCAGCACTCCGGCGCGAGGCCGCGGCTCGTCGCGCTCCTTGACCTGGAAGTGGTAGAGGATCAGCGGGAGGTCGCGGTAGGAGCGGACCGTCTGGGCGACGTGGCCGGTGACGATCTCCTCGTGAGTCATCGCGAGCACCATGTCCGCGCCCCGGCGATCGGTGAGCTTGAACAGCTCGTCGATCTCGTAGCGACCGGTCCTCCGCCAGGGCTCGGCGGGATGGAGCACCGGCATCAGCATCTCCTGGGCGCCGGCCGCGTCCATCTCCTCGCGCACGATCTGCACGATGCGCTGATGGATGCGCCACCCGGCGGGCAGCCACGACCACAGGCCGGAGCCGACCTGGCGCACCAGACCGGCGCGCACCATCAGCTTGTGCGAGACCGCCTCGGCGTCCGCCGGGGGCTCGCGCTCGGTCGGCAGGAAGTAGCCGGACAGGCGGGTCATGGCGCCACAGACTACCCACGCACCGGTCGTGACCACCGGCGGTCCGTATAACCCCTCCGCCGCGGGGTATGTTGCAGACGACGAGCCATACATCCTGTGACAAAGGAGCCCCTCCGATGGCCTACTCAGTTCCGGATCTGCCCTACGACTACGCCGCTCTCGAGCCCCACATCGACGAGGCGACGATGAAGGTGCACCACGACAAGCACCATCAGGCCTACGTCGACAAGGTCAATGCGGCGCTGGAGGGCACCGAGTTCGACGGCAAGGGGATCGAGGAGGTTCTGAAGAACCTCGACGCGCTTCCCGCCGACAAGCAGAATGCCGTCCGCAACAACGGCGGCGGCCACTACAACCACTCCCTGTTCTGGCAGTGGATGTCACCCGACGGGGGCGGCGAGCCCTCAGGCGCCCTCGCGGACGCGATCAACTCCGCCTTCGGCTCCTTCGCCGACTTCAAGACGAAGTTCAAGGACGCGGGCGTCAATCAGTTCGGCTCCGGCTGGTCGTTCCTGATCCACACCGGCTCAGGTCTCGAGGTCGCCGGCTACCCCAACCAGAACAACCCGATCAGCGACGGCAAGACCCCGCTGCTCGGTGTCGACGTCTGGGAGCACGCCTACTACCTCAAGTACCAGAACAAGCGTCCGGATTACATCGACGCCTTCTGGAATGTCGTCAACTGGGCGAAGGTCGCCGAGCTGTTCGACGCGGCCGGCTGAGCTTCCGGTCCGGCGTGTGGTTGTGCGAGCGGCCCCGTGGTGGGGCCGCTCGTTGCGTTTCCGGGCGTTGGACGACGCGCATCTGAGGGGCTCGAGTTTCACCCTCTCCGGGGGAAATCGAGCACATGACTTCGCAGTACGGCCTCAGGCGCGAGTGAACCGCCGGCCGGCAACCGGCGATTCGGCCTCATCCAGAGGCGCCGGCGCGGTGATGTCGGGACCTTCCTGGGCGGCGGCCTTCTCCAGCGCCGCCAGGCGCTCGGGCGTCATCGCGGTCGCGTCCTCGTTCTCGGCGAGCCACTCGGCCGCTTCGGCGGCGGCGGCCTCGTCGACCTCGAGCACCTTGCCGCGCTCGTAGTACTTGTCGATCTGCTCGAACAGGCGGTCGACGAGCTCGTCGGTGGGGACCTTCACGAGCGGCTGGCCCTTGGAGTAGATCATCCCGGCGTCCTTGGCTCCGGTGATGCCGAAGTCGGCGTGGCGGGCCTCGCCGATGCCGTTCACCGCGCAGCCGAGCACCGAGACCTCGATCGGGTCGTCGTAGGCCTCGAGGCGGCGCTCCACCTCAGCGACGACCGAGTCCATGTCGAACTGAAGGCGCCCGCAGGTGGGGCAGGCGATCAGCACCGGGCCACGCTCGCGGAGCTTGAGCGCCTTGAGGATCTCCCAGGCGACCTTGACCTCCTCCTCGGCGTGGAACGTCGAGAGCGAGATGCGGATCGTGTCGCCGATGCCGTCGGCCAGCAGGGTGCCCAGCCCGACCGCGGACTTGAGCGAGCCTGACCACTTCGTCCCCGCCTCGGTGACGCCGAGGTGCAGCGGGTACGGGATCCGCTCGGCCAGGAGCCGGTTGGAGGCGATCGTGTTCGGGACCGAGGTCGACTTCATCGAGACCTTGAAGTTCTCAAAGCCCAGCCGCTCCATCAGCGCGACCGTCTCGGTTGCCGCGGTGACGAGCGCCTCGACGGGGTTCTCGTACTCGAGCGAGCGCAGGTGCTCCGGGAGCGATCCGGAGTTGACGCCGACCCGCAGCGGCGTCCCGAGCTCCCGCGCGACCGCGATCACCTCGGCGACCTTCTCCGGTCCGCCGATATTGCCGGGGTTGAGCCGCACGCAGTGCGCGCCCGCCCGCAACGCCTTGATCGCGAGCGTGTGGTTGAAGTGGATGTCGGCGATGATCGGGATCGGCGACTCGGCGACGATCGTCTTGAGCGCTTCGGCGTCCTTCTCACGCGGCACGGCGACGCGCACGATGTCGGCTCCGGCCTCGGCGACGCGGCGGATCTGGGCCATCGTCGCGGACAGGTCCGCGGTCTCGGTCTTGGTCATCGTCTGGACGGCGACGGGCGCACCGCCGCCGATCGGCACGGAGCCGACCTGAATCTGGCGCTCGGAGGGCATGCGCCCCAGTCTAGTTAGCGGTCTGGTCGCGCCCGCCCGGACGGCGAGGCCGTCTAGGCCGACGGCGGCGGACCGCCGCCGCGTCTGCGCCGCAGCGCGAGCACGCCGAGCAGCGCCGCGAGGATGATGAGCACGACCACCACGATGATCACGATCGTCGTCGTGCCGGAGCTGCTCGAGCCGCCCGAGCCTCCATGGGCGGTATGCAGGATCGCCGAGTCGATGACGCTCGAGCAGTTGGAGTACTCGGCCGTGCCGGAGGACATCATCGACTTCGCCTTGCGCAGCCACGCGACGGGATAGGTGCGCGTCAGCTGGCCGTGGTCCTGGCAGTCGTTGAGAACCGTCAGCCCGTCCTTGGTGGTCGCCTTGCCGCCGGTCGCCGCCGCCGAGCTCGTCGTCGAGCTGGTGCTCGTGCTCGAACCGCTGCTCGTCCTCGGCGTGCTCGTGGCGGTGTGGTGCGCGTGGTGATGGTGGCTGTCGGCAGCCACCGCCGTGCCCGTCCCGAGGAGCAGGCAGAGCAGCGCACAGACCAGCGCGAGCGGGCGAAAGCGCCTCATCGGCCGCAGCATATCGGCGCCTTCCACAGGGCCCCGGGCGCGCTCGCTGCGCCAACGCGACGCCAATCGAGCGCCAACACGATCGTTCGCGAACCCGAAACTTCCACGCGGAGGCGACGTTATTCTCATCCGCTTGCCCGGATCAGACCCCCGACCCGAGCCGCTCCTCACTCGCCTGTCACGTTCGCCCCGCGCGCTTGCCGCGGGCGCCGGCCTGCTGGTGCTCGTCGCGGTGGCGATCGTGGTCGTGCTCGTGGCCTCCGGCGGCAAGGCGAACCCGGGCGGCGGGAGCATCCCGCAGCTGAAGATCGGCAAGATCGCGCTGCCGGCCGCGGATTCACGCCGTCAGAACCTCGAGACGATCTACACGCCAAGTGATCTCACCACCGACCCCCTCGGGCAGGTCAAGGAGGCTCATGCGCTCGGGTTCGACCGCATCAAGGTGAACGTCGCCTGGTCCTCGGTGGCCCCGGACCCGCTCTCGCGCCACGAGCCGCACTTCGACGCCGCCGACCCCGCCGCCTATCCAGCCGCCAACTGGGCGATCTACGACGAGGTCATGCGCCTCTGCAAGCAGTATCACCTCAAGGTCGACCTGGCCCTCGCCCCGCCGGTCCCATGGTGGGCGGAGGGCGCGGGCGAGCCCACGCCCAGCGCCAGCCCCGCCGACTGGAACCCCAACGCGGCGATGTTCGAGAAGTTCGCGGCCGCGGTCGGCACCCGCTACAGCGGTCACTACACCCCCAAGGGACAGAAGAGCCCGCTGCCCCGGGTCGACTTCTGGTCGATCTGGAACGAGCCGAACGAGGGAGCGCTCGGAATCTCGCCGCAGACGATCGACCACAACACGGTGGAGTCGGCGCCCTACCACTACCGGATGCTCGCGGACGCGGCCTGGGCCGCGCTGCGCGCGACCGGCCACGGCAGTGACACGACGCTCATCGGCGAGCTCGCGCCGATCGGCGCCTACGGTCACGGGCAGCCCGGCAACTTCTCGCAGATGGCGCCGATCACGTTCCTGCGCGCCCTGTACTGCGTCGGCTCCGATGACCGGCCGCTGCGGGGCACCGCCGCCACGCTGCGTCACTGCCCGGCGACGGCGGCCGCCGACAAGCGCTTCGCCGCCGCCAATCCGGTCCTGTTCCGCGCAACGGCCTTCGCCACCCATCCCTACCCGTACGCGTTCGCACCTGACCAGACGACGCCGGGGCCGCACGGCGCCGACAACGCCGTCCTCGCCCAGCTCCCAGGGCTGTTCACGACCCTCGACCGCCTCCAGGCGGCATACGGCTCCTCCAAGCACTTCGATGTCTACGACACCGAGTTCGGCTACCAGACCTCGCCGCCTGCGACCCAGAGCGGGACCGTCAGCCCCGCCAAGGCCGCGGGCTGGCTCAACTGGTCGCAGTACATCTCCTGGCGGCTCCCCCGGCTGGTCTCCTACGACCAGTACGAGCTCCAGGATCCGCCGCCCCTCCCCGGCAAGAAGCTCTACAGCCGCTTCGCGTCGGGGATCGTCACCTATAAGGGCAGGCGCAAGCCCGCCTGGTACGCCACGCGCATGCCGATCTGGTTGCCCGCCGCCCACCAGGCAAAGGGCCGGCCGGTCGAGGTGTGGGGCCAGGTCGGACCGGCCAAGACGTTCGCCATGTCCAGGCGCGCACCCGCCGAGGTCCAGTTCAAGCCGCCCTCCGGGGGCGCGTGGAAGACCCTGAAGACGGTCTCGACCAGGACCGCCGAGGGCTACTTCGACATCCCGGTCACGTTCCCGGCCTCTGGCTCGGTCCGCATTCGCTGGACCCCGCCCTCCGGCGCCGCGATCGTCAGCCGCAGCACCGCAATCACCGTCGGCTGATCCGCCCCCGGACCCGTCCGGAGGCAGAAAACACGAGGAATCCGCAACTTCTGTCCGCCACATCCTGTTCTGGAGACCATGCTCACACCGACTCGAATCCGTTCCGCCATGACCCACCGGTTCGCCGCCGCGGGAGCTCTCACGGCCGGCGCCGTGGCCGCGCTCGGCCTCGCACTACCCGGCACCGCAGCCGCTTCGCACTCGCAGATCGCGATGATCCAGGACGACGGCCAACTGCTGGCCAACCCGTCCGGCACGCTCGCGCAGATGCAGGCGCTCGGCGCCAGGACGGTGCGGCTGGAGGTCTACTGGAACGACATCGCGCCCCGGCCCGCGAGCACCAAGCAGCCGAGCTTCAACGCCGCCGACCCGAACGCGTACCCGGCGTCCGGATGGGCTCCGTACGACGCGGTCGTGCGCGCCGCGGCCGCCGACGGGATGACGATCGACCTCGTCGTCGCCCAGGGCGCCCCGCGCTGGGCCGAGGGGTCGGGGATCCCGTCCAACTACGTCGTCGGACACAACCCGAGCGCCAAGTACTTCGCCTGGAAGCCCAACGCGAAGGACTACGGCGAGTTCCTGCAGGCGATGGCGACCCGCTACGGCGGCAAGTTCACGCCGACCGGTGGCGCAACGCTTCCGCGGGTCCACTTCTGGACCCTCTGGAACGAGCCGAACTTCGGTGAGGATCTCGGTCCGCAGGCGACCGACACGTCGCGGATCTCCTACGCCCCGATGCTCTACCGCAACCTCGTGCGCGCCGGCTACAACGCGCTCGCCAGGACCGGCCATCGCCACGACACGATCCTGATCGGCGAGTTCGCCGCACACGGCTCGTCCCTCAGCCAGGGCCGCCACGGTCGCACCTGGCCGCAGGGGCTGCCCGGCAACGCCGGCCAGACCCAGCCGATCCCATTCGTCCGCACGCTCTATTGCCTGAACCAGAGCGGCGGCAAGCTCAGCGGGACCGCCGCTCGGCAGGTGGGCTGCCCGACGACTGCCGCGGGCCGCGCGAGCTTCGTCAAGGACAATCCCGGTCTGTTCAAAGCCTCCGGCGTCGGCGATCACCCATACGCCAACAACGCGACTCCGCGCAGCGACGGGAAGGGGAATCCCGACTGGTCGACGCTGCCGAACCTCCCGAAGCTCGAGTCCGCGCTGGATCGCGCGACGCACGCCTGGGGGTCGGGGCGTCGGTACTCGATCTACAACGACGAGTACGGCTACATCACCGACCCGCCGCAGACCAGCAGAGCCCACTCGGTGCCGGTGGCGGTTGCGGCGAAATACATCAACTGGGCCGAGTACATCACCTACAACGAGCCACGGGTGGCCAGCTACGACCAGTACCTGCTCCAGGACGGCGCCCCCAACGCCAACAACAACAACAACGGCGGCTTCGCCACCGGCCTGTACGGCTCCGACGGCAAGCCGAAGGCGACGCTCGACGCCTTCCGGCTGCCGCTCTGGCTCCCGAGCGCGACGCTGCGCGGTCCCGGCCGCGACAAGGTCTGGGGTGAGGCCCGGCCCGCGTTCTGGGCGGGCAAGGCGACCAAGCAGACGCAATCGGTCCAGATCCAGTTCCAGGCCCACGGCAAGGGCGCGTGGAAGACGATCGACACCGTGAAGAGCAACGGCTACTTCCTGGTGCGCCCCACGTTCCGTGAGAGCGGCGACGTCCGCCTGCAGTACACCTACCCGTCGGCGTCCGCGGACTCGCTGCTGCCGCTGGGCACGGCCGGCACCACGATCATCAGCCGCGCGCAGCCGATCACCGTCAAGTAGCCCCGAAATCCAGTTCACCGATCGCGGCACCCGCCGCGATCGGTGATACTGAGTGGATGGAGACAGGCTCGGCGGAGCTGATCGCTCAGCTGCGAGCGATCTGCGGCCGTGAGTTCGTTCTGACCGACAGTGGCGAGCTGGCGACCTACCAGTCGGATGGGCTGCTGCACTACCGCCAGCGGCCGTTGGTCGCGGTGCTCCCCGCCGATGCCCAGTTCGACCTTCACCTGCGCCGGCTCGGGCAGCCGCTGCCGGTGTCCCACCCGATCGAGCTGCTGGGCCGCTCGATCAACGCAGCCTGACCGCTCGGCCGCTCGCGTGCCCGCGACCGGACGCCTCGATGGCTAGTGCTTGATGGTGAACGCGCCGTTGGACAGGCCGGTGATGTCGTTCGACAGGCCGATCACGAACAGCACGAGGATGAGCACGAACCCGACGACGCCGGCCCGCTCCATCACGCTGAACGGGATCCGCTTGCCGCGGACCTTCTCAGCGAGTGCCCAGAAGATGTGGCCGCCGTCGAGCGGCAGGAACGGGAACAGGTTGATGATCCCGAGCGAGAGCGAGATCAATGCGAGCACCTCGAACGCCTCGGTGGTGCTGGCGGCGAAGTAGTTGGCGGTCGCGTCGTAGGTGCCGACCACCCCGTGCAGCTGCTTGCGCTCCTTCGGCTCGAAGATCCGAACGACAGTGGACACCGTCTGCTTGCTGACCCCCCACAGCTTGGTGACCGAGTCCGATCCCGCCTGGAATACCGGAGGGTGAGTCAGGTGGTTTTGAGCCTCGAACTCGATCCCGATGAGCATCGCCGTCTCCGTCTGCCCTCCACCGACGCTCACCGTCTCGTACCGCGGACGCAGCGACAGGTGGACGAGCCGGCCGCTGCGCAGCACCACGAGCTTCACCGGCGTCCTGGCCAGGCACCCGTTCCTTGGAGTGCCGGCGCAGCGGTGGCTGGAGATCAGTTGATGGATCTTCGCCTCTGATCCACGGACGCCGTCGACGGAGACGATCTGATCCCCGCGCTTGAGCACGTGCGCGGCCGGACTGCCCTTGTCCACCTGGCCGACTCGCTTGGTGACGACCTGGGTCACCTCGCCGCTGCTCAGCAGCAGCACCCACACGATCACGATCGCGATCACGATGTTGACCACCGGCCCCGCGAGGATCACCACGATCCGCTTCCAGACCGGCTGGTTGTAGTACGCGCGCGGCAGCAGCTCGGGCGGGATGTCCTCGTTCGGGGACATCCCGGTGATCTTCACGTAGCCGCCGAGCGGGATCGCGCCGATCCCATACTCGGTGTCCCCGCGCTTGACCTTGACGATCAGCGGCGGGAAGAACAGGCAGAAGCGCTCGACGCGCATGCCGACGGCCTTGGCGGCCGTGAAGTGGCCGGCCTCGTGCAGGACGATGAGGGCGACGAACCCGAGGAACGCGTAGACGAAGTCCATGGCCAGCGGAAGGAGTCTCGCAGCGGAGGTTATGAGGCCCGTAAGCGCCGCGCGCTACGCGGAGGCGAGCGCCTCGACGAGCTCGGCGGCGACGCGGCGCGCCTCTCCGTCGGCTCGCGCCAACGTGTCGAAGGAGTGCACCGGCGGCTGCGGCGTGCGCTCGAGGGTCTCCTCGATCACCTGCGGGATCGCGGCGAACGCCAACCGCCCCTGCAGGAACGCATGGACCGCGACCTCGTTGGCGGCGTTGAGCGTGCACGGCGCAGTCCCCCCGGCGATTCCCGCCTGCCGCGCGATTCGCAGGCAGCGGAACGTCTCGATGTCGACGGGCTCGAAGGTGAGCGCGCCGAGCTCTGCGAGGTCGAGTGCGCGCACGGGAACCTCGACGCGCTCTGGATAGTGCAGCCCGTAGGCGATCGGGACCCGCATGTCGGGGTAGCCGAGGTGAGCGAGCGTCGCCCCGTCGCACAGCTGCACGAGGCTGTGCACGATCGACTGCGGGTGCACGATCACGTCGATCCGCTCGTAGGGCATCGAGAACAGGTGATGAGCCTCGATCACCTCAAGGCCCTTGTTCATCAGCGTCGCGGAATCGATCGTGATCTTGCCGCCCATCGCCCAGGTGGGATGGGCAAGCGCCTGCTCCACGGTCACGTGCTCCAGATCTTTCGCGGTGCGGCCGCGGAACGGGCCGCCCGAGGCGGTGACGATCAGCCGCTCGACGGTCCCGGCAGGCTGCTCGGCGAGCAGTTGATGCAGCGCCGAGTGCTCGGAGTCGACCGGGATGATCGACGCACCGGTCGCCTCCGCGAGCTGGGTGACGAGCTCGCCGCCGACGACCAGCGATTCCTTGTTGGCCAGCGCGAGATCGATCCCCTCGGTGAGCGTCGCGACCGTCGGCACCAGCCCGGCGGAGCCGACGATCCCGTTGAGGACCAGGTCGCAGGGCTCCTCGACGATCAGCCGCACGAGCCCCTCCGGCCCGGACAGCACCTCACCGTCGGTCCAGGCCTCGGCCGCCTGCGCAGCGGCATCGGGGTCGGAGAGCGCGATCCGGTCGACGCCATGGGCGCGCGCCTGCGCGACCAGCGCCTCCCAGCTGCTGCCCGCCGACAGCCCGACGACCTCGATCTCGTCCGGGGCGCGCGAGACAACGTCAAGCGCCTGGACGCCGATCGATCCCGTCGAACCGAGGATCACCACCCGCCGTGCCATCAGTGCAGCAGCCCGATCCAGACGTAGTAGCCGCCGATCGCCGTGAAGATCACGGCATCGAGCCGGTCCAGCGCGCCGCCGTGTGCCCCGAACAGGGAGCCGGCGTCCTTCGCCCCCGCGTCGCGCTTGACGACCGACTCGAACAGATCGCCGATCGGCCCGAGCACCGCCACGGTCAGGCCGAGCAGCAGCGAGTCGCCCTCGGTCAGCCAGGTCTGCTGGAAGCGGCCGGCGATGAACACGGTCAGGACCGCGGTGAACATGCCCAGGAACAGCCCCTCCACGGTCTTGTTCGGCGAGATCGCGGGGGCGAGCGGGCGATGTCCGAACATCCGCCCACCGACGTACGCGCCCGTGTCGGCCAGGAAGGTGCCCAGCATCACGTCGATGACAATCGAGTTCCCGTGGGGGAGCTGGCGCAGCAGTTCGGCGTGGGCGAACCCGAGTCCCACCCAGAAGATGCCGAGGACGGTGCCGGCGATCGAGACGGTCGGCATGTTCTGGCGTCCCTCGAGCACGACCGCGAGGAACGTCACGGGCAGGCTCGCCATCGCCACCTCGAGCACCGTCCGGTCGCTCCCGTAGCGCGCGGCGATCACCAGCGCGACGGCTGCCGCATAACCAACGAGCGCGGCGGGCCGCCAGCGGTCGAGCATCCGGTACAGCTCGAGCAGGCAGAGCACCGACACCACCGCCATCAGCCCCATCCAGGCAGCGCCGCCGATGTCGACGAACACGATCGCGATGAACGCGAGTGGCACCGCGACCAGAACGCGGGCGAAGAGGTCGGACCCCTGCGAGCGCTGCTTGGGTCGCTCGGGCTCCCGCCCGCGCCGTGACGGCCGCTCAGCGCGGGGCTCCTGGACCTCCGCCTCCTCCGCCTCGTTCCGGGCGCGGCGCTCGGCTCGCTCACGCCGCTCGTCGGAGCGCATGCGGTCAGCTCGCTCGGCCGACATCAGCGGCCTCCGAACCGGCGCCGGCGCTCGGCGAACTGGTCGAGGGCGCGAGCGAATACCTCGCGGGAGAAGTCCGGCCACAGCTCGTCGCAGAACACGAGCTCGGCGTACGCGGTCTGCCAGATCAGGTAGTTGGAGACCCGCTGCTCTCCGCTGGTGCGGATCAGGAGATCGGGATCGTGCATGTCAGGGGCGTACAGGTGGGCTGCGAACTCGGCTTCGGTCGTCCCATTGAAGGTTCGCGCCGCGTCGATGATCTCCGCCCTGCCGCCGTAGTTGAATGCGATGAACAGGGTGATCCGCGTGTTCTGCGCGGTGAGCTGCTCGGCCCACTCGATCCGCTCCACGAGGCTCGGCGGTACCGGATCGCTGCGGCGGCCGATGAAGCGGATCCGGACTCCCTCCTCGTGCATCTCCTGGGCCTCATAGGTGATGCGCCGCTCGAACAACGCCATCAGCCCGGAGACCTCCTCGTCCGAACGCGACCAGTTCTCGGTCGAGAACGAGTAGACGGTGAGCTGCTCGATGCCGAAGTCGGCGGCGCTGCGGAGCGTGGCCTTCACCGTGTCGGTGCCCGCCTCGTGGCCGGCGAGCGTCGGCAGCCCGCGGCGCTGCGCCCAGCGGCCGTTGCCGTCGGTGATGATGGCGACGTACCGCGGCCACCCCTCTCTGCGGTCGGCGCCGAACGGGGTGGGGTGCAGCGCGGTCATCTAGACCTCGAGGATGTCGTCTTCCTTGTGCTTCAGCGCGTCGTCGAGCTCCGACACGCGCGCGTCGGTCACCTTCTGCAGCTCCGTCTCGGCACGGTGCTCGTCGTCTGAGCCGACCTCGCCCTCGTCGCGCAGCTCGCGCAGGTCGTGCATCACGTCGCGCCGGATGTTGCGGATCGCGACGCGACCCTCCTCGGCGATATGGCGAACGACTTTCACGAGCTCGCGGCGGCGCTCCTCGGTCAGCTCGGGGACCGACAGGCGGATGAGGTTGCCGTCGTTGCCTGGGGTCAGGCCGATGTCGGACTCGATGATCGCCTTCTCGATCGCCTTGATCGAGCTCTTGTCGAACGGCTGGACGGTGAGCATGCGTGCCTCCGGAGCGGTGATCTGGGCGAGCTGCCGCAGCGGTGTGACCGCGCCGTAGTAGTCGACGCTGATGCGATCCAGCAGGGCGGGTGAGGCGCGACCGGTTCGGACCGAGCCGAACTGATCGCGGGTGGACTCGACCGACTTGGCCATCCGGTCGCGAGCGTCGGCCAGCAGCTCGTCGATCATCTCCGAATCACTCATCGCCTCTTCTCCTCGCGAGGCGTCAGCCGCCGACCGAGAAGCGCGCGTAGCGGCGGATGACGATGTTCTCACGCGTCTCCGCGATCAGTGCCTGGCGCATCTGCTCGATCGTCTGACCCTCGTACTTGGCCTCGTTGACGTGCTTCTGACGCAGCAGCACGACCTCGTCGAGCCACTTGTCGAGCTTGCCCTGGACGATCCGTTCGCGGACGTTCTCGGGCCGGTCGGCTGCCTGCTCGGTGGCGATCCGGATCTCCCGGTCGCGATCCTCGGAGGGGACCTCCTCCTCGGTGATCGCCAGGATCGACGGCGCGGCGGCGATGTGCAGGGCGACGTCCCGCGCGAACTCGACGAACTTGTCGTTGCGGGCGACGAAGTCGGTCTGGCAGTCGACCTCGACGATCGCGCCGATCTTGTTGTTGGCGTGGATGTAGCTCTGGACCGCGCCCTCCGCGGTTTCAGCCCCGGCCCGCTTGGCGGCCGACGCCTCACCCTTGGCGCGGAGCAACTCGACGGCCTTGTCGAGATCCCCGTCGGTCTCCGCGAGCGCGTCGCGGCAGGCCATCATGCCCGCCCCGGTGCGGTCACGGAGCTCCTTGACGTCCTTGGCGGCGATGGCGCTCACGATGCGTTCTCCTGGTCTGCGGTGGTGTCGGTGTCAGGGGTCTTGGCGTCCGCGTCCTTGTCCTCGGGGGCGGCCGTCGTCGCGGGGGTCACCGGTGCCTCCGGCTCGCCGGCGCTGGCGGCGGGCGTCTGCGGCTCGGGATCCTCCGCGGCCGGCGCGGCCTCGGCCTCGGCCCCGGGTTCCGGCTGCGCGGCCTCGGGCTCGGCGGCGGGCGCCTCGGCCTCGGCCTCGGCCTTGGGCTCGGGCTCAGGCGTGGTGGGCTCGGGCTCCGCCGCCGGTGCAGCGGTCTGGGCCGCCGGCGCCGCGGGCTCAGCGGCAGCGGCCTCAGCCGCCGGAGCTGGAGCTGGAGCGGCAGGCTCGGCCGCCGCGGGCTGGGCCGTCGGCGTTGCCGGTTGCGCGGCTGCGGCGGCGGCCGCCGCGGCCTCCTGGCGGGCGCGTTCCTCGGCTTCGAGACGGGCCTTCTCCTCGGCTTCCACGCGGGCCTTCTCCTCGGCCTCCAGGCGGGCCTTCTCCTCGGCCTCGCGCCGCGCCTGCTCCTCGGCCTCGCGCCGGGCGCGTTCCTCGGCCTCCTGACGCTCGCGCTCCAGCCGCGCCCGCTCCTCCTGCTCACGGAAGAGGTTGTGGCCCTTGGCGACGATGTCGCCGATCGCGCTCGTGATGGCGGCGCAGGAGCGGATCGCGTCGTCGTTACCGGGGATCACGTAGTCGATCCCCTCCGGATCGCAGTTCGTGTCAACCAGTCCGATGATCGGGATCCGCAGCCGCTGGGCCTCGCGGACCGCGATCGCCTCGGTCTTCAGGTCGATCACGAACATCGCATCAGGGACACGCTGCATGTTCTTGACGCCGCCGAGGTTGGCGCGCAGCTTCTCCATGTCGGCCTGAGCGGACATCCGCTCGCGGGTCGGCAGCAGCTGAAGCTGACCCTCCGCCTCGTAGCGCTCGAGGTCGTGCAGGCGCTTGATGCGAAGCGAGATCGTCTGATAGTTCGTGAGCAGCCCGCCGAGCCAGCGGTGGTTGACGTACGGCATCCCGGCCGCGGTCGCGGTGTCCTTGATCGCGTCGCGGGCCTGCTTCTTGGTGCCGACGAACAGCACCGTGCCGCCGCGGCGGGCGATGGCGTCGGCGAACTCGCGGGCCTCCTGCAGCAGCGCGTCGGTCTGCAGCAGGTCGATGATGTAGATCCCGTCGCGCTCACCGAAGATGAAACGCCGCATCTTGGGGTTCCAGCGTCGAGTCTGGTGGCCGAAGTGCACGCCGGCCTCCAGCAGCTCTTTGATCCCGATCTCGGGCATGGTCCTGCTCCCTTGTGGTTGTCGGTACGTCGGATGCCCGCCTCTGCCGAAGACGCGGACCTCGGCGCTGTTCGCCGAGGCAGGGTCCGCGTCTCCGACCCGTCGAGGCGGGGTCGGGGTGATTGACGCTTTCAGTCTACGCCAGTCCTGCGGCATGCCGGTCACACCGAGCGCGGCCTGAGCGAATACTTGCCGGATGGACGCCGAGCGTCAGCTGCGCGAGGACTTCGAGCGCTTCTACCGCGCCAACCTGAACGTGGTGCTGGCGTTCTGCGTGGCGCGGACCCGTGATCCGGAGCTGGCCGCGGACCTGGCCGCCGAGACCTTCGCGGCTGCGCTCATCGCGCGTGACGGGTACGCGCCGGCGCGGGGATCGGTGCGTCAGTGGCTGCTGGGGATCGCGGCGCACAAGACGAGCGACGCGCTTCGCCGCGGCCACGTGGAGCGTCGGGCACAGCGCCAGCTCGGCATGACGGAGATCGCCTGGTCCGAGGACGACCTGGACTACGTCACGAGCATCGAGCCGGGATCGCTGGACCACGTGCTCGCCGAGCTCCCAGAGCCCCAGCGGATCGCGGTCCAAGCGCATGTGGTCGACGAGCTCGGGTACGGGGAGATCGCCCGGGCCGCAGGCGTCTCGCAGCAGACGGTGAGAAAGCGCGTCAGCCGTGGCCTCGCCGCGCTGCGCCGGCAACTCGACAAGGAGCCACGATGACACGCGGATTCGACCAGCTGGCCGGTGAGCTGCACAGCGCCGAGCGGCGACGGACGGCCGGAGCCCGTCGCCCGCACCGGGCGCCCCGCCTGCTGCTGCCACTGGTCACCACGGCGGTCGTCGCCGCGGTCCTCACCGTCGTGGTGGTCACCGGAACGGGTGCTCGCCACCCCGCGCGAGCCGGCGGGGCCCCGCCGACCTCGCCCCCGGTCACCGGACACGGCCGCGGCCAGTGGCGGCTGCCCTGCTCGGAGTTCGTCGGCCACACGGCACCGCCGCGCGGGATGCGCCTCGTGCTGGGTGTCGTGGCGCTCCCGGGCAGACCGGTCGAGTCCCGCGCGCTGCAGACCGGCCGCGACGGCGCGCGGCTGTTCGCCAAGTCGGGCCTGTGGGTGCGGGCCGGGTCACGCTTCGAGCTGATCGTGCCGATGGAGTTCCGCGGCCGGCTGACGATGACCTGGGGCGACGCCGGTGAGGGCAACCACGGGACGGAGATGATCGATCCGGGCTGCCGTGGGAGCGATTCGCCCTGGGTGAACTACGTGGGCGGGTACTGGGTGGCGCACCCGCTGTGCGGCACGCTCATCGTCGCCTCCGGGGGCCGGCGCCGACGCATCCGGATCGGCATCGGCACCCCCTGCCCGGGGCAGCGACCCCCGGCGGGGCCCTCGCAGTCCTGACCGGGGGGTGCAGCATTTTGCCCCGCACCGGTGCCTTTTCTCGACACGCGCCGAGTTCAGCCGCCCGCGCCGCCGCCCGCGCGCCGCAGGGCGTCGCGCAGGTCGGCGGGAAGTTCGGAGACCACGTCCACCGGCTCGCCGGTGACCGGATGGGCGAAGGCCAGCCGCGACGCGTGCAGGAACTGGCGCTGCAGGCCGAAGGCGCCGATCCGCCCATACTGGGGGTCACCGGCGACCGGCAGGCCGATCGCGGCGAGGTGGACGCGGATCTGGTGGGTGCGGCCGGTGTCGAGCACGACGCGGAGCAGCACCGCCTCGGCGAGCCGCTGCTCGATCTCGTAGTGGGTACGCGCATCGCGGCCGGCGTCGGTGTCGATCGACATCAGCAGGCGGTCGCGGCGGTCCCGCCCGATCGGCGCCTCGATCGTGCCCGTACGGGCCTGCGGCGTCCCCTCGACGAGCGCGAGGTACTCGCGTCTCAGCTCGCGCTGGGCGAGTTGCTCCTTGAGCGCCCGGTGGACGGCATCAGAGCGGGCGACGACCAGCAGCCCCGAGGTGTCGCGGTCCAGCCGATGGACGATCCCCGCGCGGCTCGGATCATCGCCCCCGCCCGCGCCGCGCGCGGCGAGCGCCTGCGACAACGTCCCGGTGGAGTGCCCTCGTGCCGGGTGGACGACGACCCCGGCGGGCTTGTCCACGACGAGAAGGTGCTCATCCTCGAATGCCACGGTGAACAGGGTCCCCTCCCCCTCCCCCTCGCCCTGGACCGGGTCGACCGACACCGACGGCTCGTCGGGGAGCGCGACGAGCACGGTCTGGCCCACCGTGAGCACGTGGCGTTTGGCGACCGCGCGCCCGTCGACGCTCACCGCGCCCGCCTCGATCAGCGCCTGGGCGCGAGCGCGGGACCCGAGCGGTTCGGCGAGGAAGCGGTCGAGCCGAGCGCCGGCCTGCCCGGCGTCGACTGTGAGCGTGAGCTCGCTCACCGCCGCTCGGAACGCCCGCTCAGCTCGATCACGATCAACAGCGTGATCACGCCGACGGTGATCGAGATGTCCGCAACGTTGAACGCCGGCCAATCGGGGAACTTGATGAAGTCGGTCACCGACCCGTCGATCAGGCGGTCGAACAGGTTGCCGAGCGCACCGCCGACGAGCAGCCCGGTTGGGATCCAGAGGCCGCGCTTGGTCGGGTGCCGGGTGAAGTAGACGAGCAGCGCCAGCAGCGCGAGCCCCTCGACGATGATCACGACGGGTCCCGCTCCCGAGAGGAAGTCGAAAGCCACCCCGGTGTTCCGGTAGTGGACGAGCCGCAGGACCCCCGGGATCACCGTGTGCGACTGGGTGTAGCCGATGTGGCCGCGGATGAGGTGCTTGGTGATCCGGTCGACGGCGATCACGACGGCGGCGAGCAGCGCGGCCTTGAGAACCTGCTTCACGCTCTCGAGCTCCGGTCCGCCGCTCAGCCCGTGATCAGCGAGCTGAGCACGATGCGAATGACGTAGAGCACGATGATCGCCACCATCGGGGAGAGATCGAACGCGCCGATCTGCGGGATGAACCGCCTGAACAGGCGCAGGTACGGCTCGCAGACGTCGCGCAGGAAGTTGAGGATCGCGTCCGTCCAGCGGGCGTACGGCATCCGCAGCCCGAACGAGAACAGCATCGAGAGCAGGATGTGGATGAAGATCAGGACGATGTAGACGAAGATCAGCGCGCTCACGTAGTTCGCGATGTCATCGCGCGTGACCGCCGCCATCACCGTCATCGTTGCGCCCGATCGACCGCGTCCATCGCATCCGAGAACGCGGTCCGCAGACCGGCGCGCTCCAGCGCGTCGAGCCCGCGGGCGGTGGAGCCGCCCGGCGAGGTCACCTCACGGCGCACCGCGAGCGTGTCGCCGTCGCGGACCGCGAGCAGGTCGGCGGTTCCGGCCATCGTCGCGATCGTGAGCCCGGAGGCGACCTCGGGGGAAAGTCCGTGGCGGATCGCCGCGTCGGCCCACGCCTCGGCGAGCAGCGCCAGGTATGCGGGGCCGACGGCGCTCACCGCAGCCGCCGCGCCCAGCAGGCTCTCCGGCACGCGGGCGACCCAGCCGATCCTCTCGAACAGCTCGAGCACCTCCTCGGCCCGGATCTGGTCGCGCAGGGCCGTCTCCGCCTCGCCCGGGTCGATCGGCGGGCCATCCGCCGGGTCAGCCGTGGGAACGGCCCACAGCAGCACCCCGCGGCGGACCTCCACCGGCGTGTTGGGCTCGATCCGGAACACGGGGAGCCCGGGATACGCACGCCCGAGGTCGCGCAGTGTGGTCGCGCCGAGGATCGAGACGACCGCCGTGGCCTCGCCCGCGATCTCACGGGCGACCGCCTTCAGCTGGTAGGGCTTGTGACAGAGCACGACCAGATCGGCCTCGCGTGCCACCTCGAGGTTGCTCGCCGCCCGTCCGCCGAGCTCATCGGCGAGCGCCTGCGCCCGACCGGATCCCGAGTCCGAGCACAGCACCGGATCGCCCCAGCCGCGGGCGAGCGCCCGCGCCATGTTCCCGGCACCGATCAGTCCGACCTTCATGGGCACGAATGTATCGGCGCTGCCGATGGGACGGGCCAGCTCAGGACTGGTTGAAGAAACCCTTCTCCACCAGGCGCGCACGCTCCTCGGCGGAGACCTCGACATTGTGCGGCGTGAGCAGGAACACCTTGTCGGCGATCCGTTGCATGCCGCCGTCGAGCGCGTACGTGAGCCCGCTGGAGAAATCGATCAGGCGCTTGGCGAGATCGGTGTCGGTCCCCTGGAGATTGATGATGACGGGGATCGAGTCCTTGAACTTGTCGGCGACGTCCTGGACATCGTTGAACGACTTCGGCGCGACGAAGTGCACGCGGACATCCCCCCCGCTGCGGCCGTTGCCGCTCTGTCGTGGCGTCGCCACCGGGCGCAGCGACGTGGTGCGTGACGCGACGGGGTCGTCGGCGAAGATGTCGTCGATCTCGTCCCGGCGCCGCCGCGCCGAGGGCATCCGGCGCACGTTGGGCCGCTCCGCGTAGCTCTCGCGGATCTCCTCCTCGGGCTCGGGATACGGCTCGTCGTCGTATTCGTCGTAGTCGTCATCCTCGGCGAGGCCGAAGTAGACGAGCGTGCGGTGCCATGTGTCGCGAATCGGCATATGCGATGAATCAGGTTCGCCTGCGAAGCGGGAAACCCTGCACCGGATTATGCCGCGCTCTCATACAAGATCGTGCCGAGGCGCACGATCGTCGCCCCCTCCTGCGCCGCCACGGCGTAATCCTGGCTTGTCCCCATCGACAGCTCACGCAGCCCGTGGGCGGCCGCCAGCTCCGCGAGCGCGGCGAAGTGACGCCGGCTGTCCTCGGGGGAGGCGGCCTGGGGTGGCATCGTCATCAGCCCGACCACGCGCACCGGGCAGCGCTCCAGGAACCCGGTCAGGTCAGTGACCGCGACGCCGCTCTTGCCGTCCTCGCCGGCCACGTTGACCTCGACGAGCACCTCGCAGCCGGGCGGGGCGTGGCGGCCGAGCTGGGCGAGCGCAGAGTCACTTGCGACGGAATGGATCCAGCGCACCCGCCCGACAAGGTCTCGGACCTTGCGGCTCTGGAGCGCGCCGATGAAGTCCCACGTGAAGCGCTCGCCCGCCGTTTCCTGCTTGGCGACGAGTTGCTGTGCGCGGTTCTCCCCGACCAGCGTGACCCCGCCCTCGGCGAGCGCGGCCAGGCACTCGGCGGGCAGGTACTTGATCGCGGCGAGGATCTGCACGCTGTCCGGATCACGACCCCCGGACGCGATCGTCTCCCGCACGCGGCCGAGGTTCGCCGCGACCGTCTCCGGTGCCAGGCGGTCGATCAGTTCAACCATGCGAGCCCTGCCTGGCGCCCAGTGATGCCTCGGTCACGGCGGTGGGAGAAGAACAGCTCCGGGTGGCAGATCGTGCACAGCCCGATCGCATGCACTCGGTCCGCCCCCGCCTCGGCGAGCTGGGCAGCGGCGATCGCGCTCAGGTCGAGGTTGTCGCCGTGCCGGGCCTGCGGGCGTTCCGCGAACGCGGCGTGCACCTCGGGGCCGACCTCGTAACAGCATGGTCCCGCGCCGGGGCCGATCGCGGCGTGCAGCTCCGCGCCGTGATCGGCGAGCTCACGGACCCGGTCGACGGCCCGTCCGAGTACTCCGGCGGCGAGCCCGCGCCACCCGGCGTGAGCGATCGCCACCGCGCCGCCGCCCGCGACCGCGACCGTCAGGCAGTCCGCGCCGAGGGCGCCGAGCGCGACGCCGGTCAGCCGGGTCGCCCGGCCGTCGATCTCAGGCCGCTGGCCCAGCGCGGCCCGATCGTCGAGCACATCGACCCGATCGCCGTGCACCTGGTACATCCACCCCGCCGGGGGAGCGCCGAGCAGCTCGCTCAGGCGGGCGCGGTTGGTGTCCTGCCGGCCTGGCTGATCGGCGGTCGCGAAGCCGAGGTTGAGTGAGGCGAACGGGCCCTCCGAGACGCCGTTTCGGCGCGTGGTGAACGCCGCGCGGGCGCCGGGAAGCTCGATCGTGAACTGTCCGTTCTGCTCGCGGAAGGGATCGGGCACGGTCATCTCGCCCGAGGCTATCCGCCGTCTCGGGCGGCAGCGACGGCGACGGCGAGCTGCTGCTCCCGGGTCAGCGCCGCTCCGTCCAGACGCGCCGAGTGCGCGGCTCGCAGCCCCACCGAGATCGCCGGGCCTGCGGGCACTCCCGCCGTGATCAGGTCGCTCCCGTTGATCTCCAGGCGCACCGGCGAGTACTCCGACAACCATCGCGCCAGCGCCGCTGCCACTGGAGGCGAGCCGAGACCGGCCGCCAGCGCAATCGTGGCCGGCTGGTCGGACGGGAGCGCCTGCAGCAGCCGCGAGGGCGGGCCGTCGATGGGCGCCTCTCGGGCGAGGGCCGGGGCGTCCGCCGCCGCGGTCAGCACCTCCCGTCGGGTGTAGCCGTCGAACCCCAGGCGGTCCAGCAGCGGCCGTCGCTGCGGCTCGGGGACCCCGAGCAGTGCGGCGGCGAGCACCACCTGCGCCCCATCGATGGGCGGTCCCGCCCACGGATTCACCGCAAGCGCCCGTCGTACCGCGTCCGGATCGTCGATGCCGAAGCCCGGGGCGATCGCCGTGTCGACCCCGAGCGAGCGCATCACCTCGAAGCCCGCGACCGGGTCGGCCTCCGCGGCGAGCAGCTGCAGTTCGGTACCGAGCCGGACGCCGCTCACAGTCGCCGGAGCGCCGGCGACCCCGGCCTCCCGGGCGAGCCCTGCGGTTGATGACTCGACCGCGAAACCGAGCCGCCCGGCGTAGCGCGCCAGCCGCACCAGCCGGGTCGGGTCATCGAGAAAGCTCGCCGCGTGCAGGACGCGCAACCGCCCCTCCTCCAGGTCCTCGATCCCGTCCCGGACGGCGAGCAGACGGCCGGCGTCCGGTCCGCTGAGGCCGAGCGCGAGCGCGTTGACCGTGAAGTCACGGCGGGTGAGATCCTCGCGGATGGAGGCGGGCGTCACCACTGGGAGCGCTCCGGGCCGCGGATAGCTCTCGGCGCGGGTCGAGGCGAGGTCGTAGCGCACGCCTCCCGGCCCCTGGACCGTCGCAGTGCCGAAGCGCCCGTGCGCGCGGATCGGCCCCTCCCCGACCGCCAGACGGCCCGCGAGCGGGCCTGCGTCGCCGTCGACGACGAGATCGAGGTCGGCCGGCGTGGCGCCGAGGGCGAGATCGCGGACGGCCCCTCCGACCAGGTACACGTGCTCGGCGCCCCCCTGGATCGCCGCGAGCGCGTGAGAACCGCCGGGCAGTGCGGGGATCCGCTCGGCGAGCTCGTGGGCGTCTGGCATGACCATCCGCCCATGATCGCGCGCCGGGGCGATGCCCGAGGCTGCGGGCCCGACGGTCGCTGCGCGGACGATCCTTCGCCCGGCCTCAGGGCGCCTTTCTAGGATGGCCCGCCATGAGGTTCCTACCGCGGCGTCCGCTGTGGCGAGCGGTCCTGGGGCTCGCGGTCGTCGTTCTCGGCGTCGTCGTCGCCGGACTGGTGGTCGTGCTCAGCCGGCCCGGCAACGTCTCGCATCCGAACGTGCAGTTCACCGCGCCGCAGACCACCACGACGTCGACGACGACCACGCGGCACGCCCGCGCGCCCCGGCCCTTCTCGTGGCCGTGGTACGGCTACAGCGCTGCCCGGACCCGCGACTTCGCGGCGCCCGCCGATCTGCACCCGCCGCTGCACGTCGGCTGGGCGTATCACTCCGGTGCGCTGCTGGAGTTCCCACCTTCGATCCACGGCGATCAGATGTTCTTCCTGGACGACAGCGGCGTCGCGCGGGAGATCAACACGCGGACCGGCAAGGTCGGCTGGACCCGTCAGGTCGGCAGGCTGGCGGCGGCCACGCCTGCGATCGACGCCAGGGCGGGCATCGTGCTCATGCCCGTGCTCTCCGATCACACCCTGACGCCCGGTGACGGCCGCTTCGTCGCGCTCTCGATGGCCACCGGACGCGTGAGATGGTCCACGCCGCTGCGGGCCGGCAGCGAGTCCTCGGCGATCGTCCAGGGGCGCAGCGTGTACTTCGGCGACAGCGGCGGCACCCTGTACGCGCTGAACGTCGCCAACGGCCGCATCCGCTGGACCTACAAGGCGTCCGGCGCGATCAAGGGCGGGCCGGCCCTGTGGCACGGCGATCTGTTCTTCGGCGACTACGCCGGCCGTGCCTACGCGGTCCGGGCCTCCGACGGCCACCAGGTGTGGGCCGTGTCGACCGAGGGAGCGCACTTCGGCCTCGGCTCCGGGCAGTTCTACACGACCCCTGCGGTGGCCTATGGCCGCGTGTACATGGGCAACACCGACGGTCGCATGTATTCGTTCGGGGCGCGCAACGGAGCGCTCGCCTGGGCGACGACCACCGGCGGCTACGTCTATTCCTCGGCGGCCGTCGCAGACCCCAAGCACCTCGGTCCGACGGTGTACGCCGGCTCCTACGACGGGTACTTCTACGCCTTCAACGCCCAGTCGGGCCGTGTGCGCTGGCGCCACTGGGCCGGCGGCAAGATCTCCGGCTCGGCGACGCTGATCGGCAACAACGTCTATTACTCAGACCTCGCATCGCACACGAGCACCGGACTGAACGCGACCACGGGGTCCCGCGTGTTCACGTTCAACGACGGCGCGTTCACGCCGGTCATCGCCGACGAGCACGCGATCTATCTGATCGGGCACGGCTCGATCTACGAGATGCTCCCCACTCACCGCAGGCGTCATCGCACGTCGACCGCCAAGCACCACACCGCTCATCACCAGCGCCGGCACGCCACGCGCGATCACGTCTCCCACCACCGCAGGCGGCGCTCATGATCGGCACCCGCTAGGCTCGGAAACCCCCCGTCCAGCGGGGGAATCGACACCGGTGCTACACTGGTTGGTCTATGCGTTGTCGTAGTGGTAGTCACTGTCAGCAGCCGGCCGAAAATGGACGCCGGTTCTGCGCGGAGCACGCGGCGGAGCTCGATCGCATGCGCGAGGAGCTCAAGGATGCCGCGGCCGCCCGCATCGGACGTGGCCGGCCCAAGCGGTCGTCCACCTGCTGCCGTCCCGGTTGCTACGAGCCGCGCGTCCCGCCCGCCGCGTACTGCGATGCATGCGCTGCGGCCGGGTACGTGGAAGAAGCCGCGTAGCGCGGCCGGCTCGCCAGCTCCCGAACCCCCACCCATCCTTCAGACATCCCTTCGCTGCGGCGAGCGCGCCGCGTCACCCCTGGGCGCGTATGGGAAGGCCCGCATCGGCGAGAGACCGCTTGATCTCGCCGACCGTGGTCGCGCCGTAGTGCAGGATCGACGCGCACAGCACAGCGTCGGCCCCCGCCTCGAGTGCCGCGCGGAGGTCCCCGACCGCACCGGCCCCGCCTGAGGCGATCACCGGGACCTCGACCGCCTCGGCGACGGCCGCGGTGAGCGCCAGGTCATAGCCGGCGTTCGTCCCGTCCCGGTCCATCGAGGTGAGCAGGATCTCTCCCGCACCGCGTGCGGCGCCCTCGGCGGCCCAGGCGACGGCGTCATGGCCGGTGGCAGTCCGGCCACCCGCGAGAAACGCCCGCCAGCCTGAATCGGCCCCGTCCGCCCGGTCGGCCTTGGCATCGATGGCGAGGACGACGCATTGCGCCCCGAAGCGGGCCGCGAGCTCGTCGAGCAGCTCCGGGCGGCGCAGCGCCGCCGAGTTGACCGACACCTTGTCGGCGCCGGCGTCGAGCACCGCCTGCGCGTCAGCCACCGAGCGGATGCCGCCGCCGATCGTGAACGGGATGAACAGCTCGTCGGCCACCCTGCGGGCGAGCTCGACGACCGTGTCGCGCGTGTCCGAGGTCGCCGTGATGTCGAGCAGCACGAGCTCGTCGGCGCCCGCGGCGTCGTACCGGGCGGCGAGCTCGACCGGATCGCCCGCGTCGCGCAGATCGATGAACCCCGTGCCCTTGACGACACGCCCTCCGTCGACGTCGAGGCACGGGATGATCCGCTTGTAGTGCACCGTGAGCCAGGCTATCCGGCGCGTGCGCCCTCAAGCGCGGCCTGCCCTGCCCCGACGGTGAACCGCGCCTCGAACAGTGCGGTGCCGACGATCACGCCGCGAAGCGGCGCCAGAGAGGCTGCCCGCAACGCCGCGAGATCCTCGATGCCGCCCACGCCGCCCGAGTAGACGATCTCCTGTCCGGGACCGACCACCTCGCAGGCAGCGCGCAGCGCCACCAGATCCGGTCCGGCGAGCATGCCGTCGCGTTCGATGCAGGAGAACACGAACCGCGTCACCCCCCGCTCGCCGAGCGCGGCCAGCGCGGCGGTGCCGCTCATCTCGGTCCGCTCGGTCCAACCGGCGGCTGCGACCAGCCCGTCGCGCACGTCGACCGAAACGACGATCCGCTCGGTGCCGTGCGCGGACACCATCGCCTGCGCGAAAGCGGGATCGCGCAGCGCGGCGGTGCCGAGGATCGCGCGGTCCGCGCCGGCTGCGAGGACTCGCTCGACGGCCGCCGGATCGCGCAGCCCGCCGCCCACCTCGAGTGGGACCTCGACCGCCGCGGCGATCCGTGCGATGTGTTCGAGGTTGGCGGGTCGGCCCGCGCGCGCGCCGTCGAGGTCAACCACGTGCAGTGCCCGGGCGCCGTCGGCCACCCAGCGCAGCGCCGCGTCGAGCGGATCGGCGTCGTAGACGGTCTCGTGGTCAAAGTCGCCGCGGGCCAGGCGCACCGCCCGCCCTCCGCGGATGTCGACCGCGGGCCAGAGCAGGATCGGCGGAGTCATGCGTGGACGGGGTGCGGGGCGTCCGAGACGAGCGCGCAGAACGCGGCGAGTAGCCCCAGCCCATGCGCGGATGACTTCTCGGGATGGAACTGGGTACCCATCACCGACCCGCGCGCGACGATCGTCGCAAACGTCTCGCCGTACGTCGTCGTCGCCACGACGTCGCCAGGATCGGCTGGGCGGACCGCGTAGGAGTGGACGTGGTAGAACGCGGCACCTGCCTCCGGCAGCCCCGCCGTGAGTGGTGAGGGCCGCACCGAACGCACCTCGTTCCAGCCGATGTGCGGGATCCGCAACTTCGACGCCCCGGTGCGCAGCCTGGTGACCTCGCCGGCCAGCAGTCCGAGGCCCGCTGTATCACCGAGCTCGGAGGAGCGCTCGAACAGCAGCTGCATTCCGAGGCAGATCCCGAGCACCGGCTGCCCGCGGGCAGCCGCGTCCCGGATCGGGGAGATCAGACCGAGGTCCGACAGCGAGGACATCGCCGCGCCGAAGGCTCCCACCCCCGGGACCACGAGCGCGTCGGCGGCCGCGAGCCGGCGCCCATCACGGGTGATCTCCACGCGCGCACCGACGTGCTCGAGCGCCTTCTGGACCGAGCGGCGATTGCCCATCCCGTAGTCGACGACCGCGACCGTGACCGTCGGCCGGCTGCGCGTCGTCCGCTCGGTCACACGAGCGATCCCTTCGTGGATGGGATCCCGGTCTCGCTCGGATCGATTGCCACCGCCGCACGCAACGCCCGCGCGGTCGCCTTGAATGCCGCTTCGATCATGTGATGCACGTTCGTACCGGCCTCGATCGTGAGATGCAACGTGATCCGCGCGTGCATGGCGAGCGCGCGCATGAACTCCTCACAGAGCTCGTAGTCGAACTCCCCGATCGCGCCGTGGGGCAGCGATGCCTGGAATGCGCACAGCCCGCGTCCGGAGATGTCGATCGCGCAGGCGGCGCGTGCCTCGTCCATCGGGACCGTGGCCTGCCCGTAGCGTGCGATCCCGCGGCGGTCCCCGAGCGCGACGTGCAGCGCCTCCCCGAGGCAGATGCCGACGTCCTCCACGGTGTGGTGACCGCCGGTGTGCAGGTCTCCCGAGGCGCGGACCGTCAGGTCGAGGTGCCCATGGCGGGCGAGCAGGTCGAGCATGTGATCAAAGAACCCGATCCCGGTCGCCCGCTCGCCGGCCCCGGTGCCCTCGAGGCTGAGCGACAGCGAGATATCGGTCTCGCCCGTGCGCCGCTGCAGCTCGGCACGGCGTGGGTCAGTCATCCGCGCGCGCCTCCATCGAGCGGGCGTGCAGCTCGAACCCCTCGGCCCGTGCGACCGGCGCCGCGGCGCCGGCCAGCGCACTCGCGCCCGAGCCGATCCGCACCTCGGAGAAGTGCCGGCGGAAGTGCGCCGGAGACAGGCCGGAGGCGAAGCGCGCCGCGCCGTTGGTCGGCAGCACGTGCGTGGAGCCCGCGACGTAGTCCGAGAACGCCGTGCCTGAGCGCGGGCCGACCAGCACACAGCCGGCGCGGCGGATATCGGCAGAGAACGCCTCGGCGCTCCTGCCCATCAGCTGCAGATGCTCAGGGGCGAAGGTCTCGGCGACGACGAGCGCCTGGTGTAGCTCGGCGACGGCGATCAGCCGGACGATCGCCTCGCCATCCTCGGCCGCCTCGATGCGCTCCTGGACCGCGTCGAGCAGCGCATCGGAGTCCGACAGCAGGATCACGATCGAGCCAGGCCCGTGCTCGGCCTGGGCCAGCACGTCGAGCGCCAGCGGCTCGGGCTCGACGGAGGCGTCCTGGCCGTCGGCGATCACCACGAGGTCGCTCGGCCCCGCGAACCCGTCGATCGAGACCTGACCGAACACCTGGCGCTTGGCCTCCTGCACGTACAGGTTGCCGGGCCCGACGATCACGTCGACCGGCGTCACCGACTCGGTGCCATAGGCGAGCGCCGCGATCGCCTGGGCTCCGCCCATGCGGTAGGCGACCGTCGCCCCGGCCAGGCGCCAGGCGGCGAGCAGCACCGGATCGACGTCGCCGCTCTCCCCGGGCGGCGAGCACACGGCGATCTCCGCCACGCCGGCCACCCGTGCGACCACCACCCCCATCACGACGGTGCTCGGATACGGCGTCCGCCCGGCCGGCACGTACACGGCGCCACGGGCCAGCGGGACCTCTCGCACACGGACCTCGTGGCCGTCGAACTCGACGCTCCGGTCGACGGCCAGCTGGGCCTCCGCGACCCGCGTGACGTTCGTGATCGCGAGCTCGAGGCCCGCGCGGATGCCGTCGTCCAGGCGCTCGAGCGCGGTGTCGAGCTCGGCATCGGGCACCATGAGCGAAGCGGGCGTCGCGCCGTGGGTGTCGAACTCCCGCGTGTAGTAGCGCAGGGCGTCATCGCCGGAGGCGCGCACGCGCGCGATGATTTCGGCCACGGTCTCGGACACCGACTGGGGCGCTGGGACGAGCTCACGCAGCTCCCGTGCGAGCGTGGCGGCATCGCCCGACAGCGTCTGGCGCTCACATCGCACGGATCTGCTCCGTCAGCGCATCGATCTCGGCGGCTCTCAGCTTGTGCGCGACCGGATTGGCGATCAGCCGGGCGGTGGTGACGGCAATCTGCTCACGGATCACCAGACCATTCTCCCGAAGCGTCGTCCCGGTCGCGGTGAGGTCGACGATCGCCTCCACCAGTCCGGTGAGTGGAGCCAGCTCCACGGAGCCCTTCACCTCGACGATCTCTGCCTGGCGGCCGGTCGCCGCGAAGTACCGGGTCGCCGTCCGCGGATACTTGGTCGCGATCCGCACCACCCCGAGCCGGCGCAGCGCCTCGGCGGCGCGGTCGTCGCCAGCCTCGGAGGCGAGCACCATCTCACAGCGGCCGTAGCCGAGGTCCATGAGCTCGTAGACCTCCCGCTCGGACTGCTCCAGCAGCACGTCCTTGCCGGTGATCCCGATGTCCGCGGCACCGGCCTCGACATAGATCGGCACGTCTGTCGGGCGCATCGTGATGATGCCGACATCGGAGAACAGCAACCGGCGGTCGTTGGAGCGGACCTCGCCGGTGTCGATCCCGAGCCGGTCGAGCACGTCGAGCGTCTCGCCGAGCAGTGCCCCGCGCGGGACAGCGATCCGCAGCCGCCTCACGCTGATCGCCTCCGCTCGGCATCCGGCCTCGCCGGTGAGTCGGCGGCGTCAGTCGTCCAGCTCCGGGTCAGCTGCTCCTCGCCGGTGAGCGCGATGTGCAGCCGCTCGACGTTGAGCGCGAAGCCGACCGCGGGCAGCGGATGCCCGAACGTCGCCAGCAGATCGTCGTAGCGACCGCCGCGGCCGATCGGCATCCCGAACGCCGGGTCGTAGATCTGGAAGACCGCGCCCGTGTAATACCCGAGGCTCCGCACCAGGCCGAGGTCGAAGATCACGCGCTCGGCGACGTCGGCGGCGAGCAGCGCGTGGACCTCGCGCAGCGGCGCCAGGGCATCGTGAAGCGCCCCCTCGAGTCCCTCGAGCACCTCTGGTCCTCCGCGGGCCCGGGCGAGGCGCAGCATCAACTCGGTCTGCGCCGGGGGCAGCGAGAGCGAGCGGATCTCCCGCTCAACCCCGACGAAGTCCCCGCGCGCGAGCTCGGACAGGATCAGCTCCTGCTCCTGGGCATCGACGCCGACCGCCTCCAGCAGCGACGGGAACAGCGACGCGTCGCCGAGGCCGATCCGGTAGCTGTCGAGGCCCGCCGCGTCGAGCGCAGCGCAGAGCACGGTGAGCACCTCCGCGGTCCCCGCCGCGCCGCCCACCCCCAGCAGTTCGACGCCGGCCTGGAGCACCTCGCGCGACTGGCCACGGCCCGCGGCGACGCCCCGCCACGCCGACGCGATGTAACAGAACCGCAGCGGTCCCTCGCTGTGGGCGTAGCGCGTGGCCGCCAGCCGGGCGATCGGGACCGTCATGTCCGGCCGCAGCACGAGCACGTCGCCCTGGCCGTCGAACACCCGGTAGGCGGAGGCGGAGACGGGCAGGTTCGCGCGCGCGAACGTCTGCTCGTGCTCGAGCGCGGGCGTCGAGACCTCGCCGTAGCCGGCCGCCGCGAAGACGTCGCGGATCCGGTCGGTCATCGTCCGCAGTTCGCGCATCTCGTCGGGCAGCACGTCGCGGGTCCCGCTCGGGATGCGGTCGATACGCACCCCGCCCGTGCCGCCGGCCCGTCTGGAGCCGTCGTCCCGATCTGGAGAACGGCTCCCCGCGGTCACGCGGTGACGGGTGCGTCTTCCAGACGGGTGATATGAGCGCCGAGCCCGCGCAGGCGCTCGTCGATTCGCTCGTAGCCGCGGTCGATCTGGCGGATGTTGCCGATCTCGGTCCGGCCCTCCGCGCACAGCGCCGCCACCAGCATCGCCATGCCGGCGCGGATGTCCGGGGACTCCACCCGGCCGCCACGCAGGCCGCGCGCGCCATTGACGATCACACGGTGCGGATCGCAGATGATGATCTCGGCGCCCATCGCCACCAGTTTGTCGGTGAAGAACAGGCGGTTCTCGAACATCCACTCATGGATGATCACCGACCCACGGCACTGGGTGGCGAGCGCGACCGCGATCGAGGTGAGGTCGGCCGGGAACGCCGGCCAGATCCCGTCCTGGAGCGTCGGCATGTGGTCGCCACGGTCGTTGCGGATGACCAGATCCTGATTGCCGGGGACGATCAGATCACGGTCCTGCTCCTCAGAGCGCAGGCCGAGGCGCTCGAACACCAGCCGGATCATCCGGAGGTCGGCGGGGCGCGTGTCCTTGATCCGCAGCTCTCCGCCGGTCACGCCGGCCAGCGCCATGAACGAGCCGATCTCGATGTGGTCCGGAGCGATCTCGTGCGTGCACCCGCGCAGGGTCGCCTGACCGTGGACCGTCATCACGTTGGAGCCGATCCCGTCGATCGGAGCCCCCATCGCGGCGATCATGCGGGCGAGATCCTGGACGTGGGGCTCGGAGGCGGCATTGCGGATGACGGTGGTGCCGCGCGTGAGCGCCGCCGCCATCAATGCGTTCTCGGTGGCCATCACCGAGGCCTCGTCCATCAGGAAGTCACAGGGACGCAGGCCGAGCGCGGGCGCGGTCAGGTCGACCTCGTTCCAGCGGTCGTCGACCTCGGCGCCGAGCGCGCGGAACGCGTCGAGATGCGGGTCCAAGCGCCGACGTCCGATCACGTCGCCACCGGGCGGCGGCATGTGCGCGGATCCGAAGCGCGCCAGCAGTGGTCCCGCCAGCAGGAAGGACGCGCGGATCCGCTCGGCCATCGCCGGATCGACGTACGTCGAGTCGACGCCGGAGGCATCGATCGACAGCTCGCTGTCGGTGACCCACTCGACGCTTGCGCCGAGCATCTCGAGCAATTGCACCATCGCCTCGACGTCGGCGATCCGCGGCACGTTGCGGAGCACGACTGGATCCTCGGTGAGCAGCGTCGCGGCGAGGATGGGCAGTGCGCTGTTCTTGTTACCTGCGGGCGTGAACGTGCCGGACAGCGGCACGCCGCCTTCAATGACGAACTTCTCCAGGGGAATCGACCTCGATCCGTGGACGGGGGCGTGAGCTAGGGTACCGGGCATCGTGGTGGAGGATTCGCGTGAGCATGCCTGGACCCTTCTTTGCGAGTGGACGCAGAGCGACTCGCTGCGCCGCCATGCGCTGGCTGTGGAGACCGCGATGCGCGCCTATGCACCACGGTTCGAGGGCGACGTCGAGCTCTGGGGCCTCACCGGCCTGCTCCACGACCTCGACTACGAGCGGTTCCCGGACATGGACACCGATGACGGCCACCCACGGACCGCGCTGCGGGAGCTGGAGGAGCGCGGCTATCCGCCGGAGCTCGTGCGGGCGGTCGCCTCGCACGCGTCGTTTCTCGGAGTCAGCCGCGAGAGCCCGATGGAGAAGGCTCTGTTCGCGGTGGACGAGCTCTCGGGCTTCCTGCTCGCCTGTGCCTACGTCCGTCCCGAGGGTCTGGTCGGTATGACGCCCAAGTCGGTCAAGAAGAAGATGAAGTCGCCGGCATTCGCCGCGGCGGTGAGCCGCGAGGACCTCACGACCGGGGCCGCCGAGCTCGGCGTCGAGTTCGACGAGCACGTCGCATTCGTGATCGCCGCGCTCGGCGAGCGCCGTGACGAGCTGATGCCGGCCACGACGGGATCCGCGGACTGATGGCCGACCCCACGGCGGTGCGGATCGTCGTCCTGGAGGGCGACGAGACCGGTCAGGAGCTGCTCGAGCAGTCGCTGCGCGTGCTCGATGGCGATCTGCTGGGGATCCCCGAACTCGAGCTCGAGCGGTTCGACCTCTCGTTGGAGACACGGCGCGAGACCTCGAACGGGATCGTCGACGAGGCCGCCGCGGCGATGCGCGAGGCGGGACTCGGGCTCAAGGCGGCGACGATCACCCCCGAAGGACGCGGTGACGTCGGCTCGCCGAACGCGATCCTGCGCGAGAAGGTCGACGGCAAGGTGATCGTCCGCACCGGCCGCCGGTTGCCCGGCGTGGCGCCGATCGCCGGCGTCCACCACCCGATCTCGGTCGTCCGGATGGCCGTCGACGACGCCTACGGCGCCGAGGAGCGCCGCTCGGGAGAGGCGGGCGCGCCCGAGGAGATGGCGTTCCGGACCGAGAAGATCTCGCGCTCGACCTGCCACGCGGTGGCCGAGTATTCGTTCCAGGCGGCGGCCAGGATGGGCGCCCGTGTCTACGGCGGCCCGAAGTGGACGGTCTCGCCGACCTACGAGGGGATGCTCAAGGAGGAACTCGACGCCGCGGCCGCACGCCACCCAGACGTGCCGTACCAGCCGGTGCTGATCGACGCCACCTACGCAGGACTGCTCTCCGGGGCCACCGACGTACCGCTGGTCATCCCCGCGCTCAACCGCGACGGCGACTGCCTGTCGGACCTGGTGCTGCCGATGTTCGGCTCGATCGCCGGCGCGGAGTCCGTGCTGCTCGCCTTCGAGGGCGACGAGACGACGGTCGCGATGGCCGAGGCGCCGCACGGCACCGCTCCGGCGCTGCTGGGCAAGGACCTGGCCAACCCGCTGGCGATGATCCTCGCCTGCGGCGCGCTGCTGCGCCACGCGGCCGATCGCCACGGCCCGGACTGTGAGCGAGCGTCCCGCGCGATCTATGAGGGGACGCTCGAGACGATCGCCGGCGGCGTCAAGACGCCCGATCTCGGAGGGCACGCCGGGACGACCGAGTTCACCGGAGCCGTGGTCGAGCGGATCGCCACCAAGCTCGACGTCTGGTCCTCGCTCGGCTCCTGAGCGCGCCGGCCGTTCCCAGGGCCGGGATCTGCGACGCTTCGAGGCGCGATGCAAGATCCCTCTCAGAACATACGTTCCGTCCGAGCCCCAGCGTAGCCTCGAACATATGTTCCAGGCAACGAAGAAGCGGCTGCAGCTCCTTCTCGACGTCGTTGACGACATGCTCGTCGGGGCGCCCGATGAGGACATGGAGATCGCCGCTCCCCACCCCCATGCGCGAACGGTCCAGCTGCGGATCGAGCGTCGCGCCGGCAGCGTGGCCCCGCGGGCCGCGCACTGCCTCTCCCCGATCCGGACCTCGGCTGCCCCGCGCAGCCGCGAAGCGGTCCGCTGACCCCAGCGGCGCGGGCTAGGCTGCCCGCCCCGCTCACGTGGTCCGGGGCAGCGGAGGCTCGGCCGCGCGCCCGGGTTCAGCAGGCCCGGGTCAGTGGCCTGGAGCGGCGCCGCCAGGCGCTCTGAGACGGGCCGAGACGAGCGCGGTCAGGTCGCCGACCTGGTGCGCCATCACATACCAGGTGAGATCCCGTCCGGCTCGTGGCGTTCGGCTGAGGCGCTCCCCCACCTGCGCACAATGCGCCACCTCCGGCGGCAGACCTTCGAGACCCCGGCCCGGGCCCGGCGAACGTCCTGAATCGCGAGACATTGCTCACGCTCCTTCTGAGGTTCCGGCAGTGCGCTGAGCGTGCTCCGATGCGCGGCGTTTGTCAAGTGATCAGAGCATCTCCTCGGGTCGCGGCGAACCTCCGCTGGGCCACCGGTCGAAAGTGAGCACAATGAGGCGGTGACCGAGCTGCGCACCGACCGTCTCCTTCTGCGCCAGTGGCGGCCTGAGGACCGCGAGCCGTTCGCCGCGATGAACGCCGACCCCGAGGTGATGCGTCACTTTCCGGCCGCGCTTGACCGCGCCGGCAGCGACGCGCTGGCTGCGCGCGCCGAGGCGCATATCGCCGAGCATGGCTGGGGGCTGTGGGCGGTCGAGGCACCAGACCGCGGGGGTGTGTCGCCCGCTGAGCCGGCGCGGTCCGCCGGGACCGCGTTCGCCGGCTTCATCGGCCTTTTGGAGGTGTCGTTCCAGGCCCATTTCACGCCGGCGGTGGAGGTGGGCTGGCGCCTGGCCGAGCAGTTCTGGGGTTACGGCTACGCGACCGAGGGCGCCCGCGCGGCTCTCGTCTACGCGTTCGTCCAGCTGGAGCTCGATTCGGTCGTCTCCTTCACCGCGGTGGGCAACGACCGGTCACGGCGCGTGATGGAACGGCTCTCGATGAGCCACGATCCTGTCGACGACTTCGACCACCCGAACCTGCCGGGCAGTCCGGTCGAGCGCCATGTCCTCTACCGCCTGCGAGCGGACGCCTTCGTGCCGCCCGGTGCAGGCGGCCGGGCCGACTGACGCCGTCGACGTCAGACGAGGCGTTCGATCTTCAGCTTGCGAACGCCGCGGGGGGTGTTCAGCTCCACCGTCTCCCCGACGGCGTGGCCGAGCAGCGCCTTGGCCACCGGCGACTCGGCAGAGAGCTTCCCGGCGCCGCGGTCGGCCTCCGCAGGACCGACGATGGTCCAGCGATGCACCTCATCGGTCCCGAGGTCACGGACCTCCGCCTCGACGGCGAACGCCATCGCGTTCCCGCCGCCTCCCACCGACTCGACGACCACCGCATTACGCAGCCGCTGGCGCAACCTCTGGATCCGAGTCTCCAGGTGACCCTGATCCTCCTTGGCCGCGTGGTACTCGGCGTTCTCGCTGAGGTCCCCATGCCCGCGTGCCTCGAGGATCCGCGCCGCGATGTCGCGCCGCGCCACCGTCTCGAGCTCCGAGATCTCGGCCTTCAGGGCCACCAACCCCTCCTCGGTGATTGGCTCCCCTGCGTCATTCGAAGTACTCATCATCAGATTGTCCCACCTCACGGGTTAGGACGCGGTCACACCTCACCGGCCGAACGGACGCCGTCCGCGCGCCGCGGAAGACCCGACAGGCCCCGCCACGCTGAGAGCGGCCCGGAACGACAACGAGCCCCGCCAGCCGAGGCTGACGGGGCTCGTGTTACAGAAAAACCGGCGGCGACCTACTCTCCCAGGCCCTTACGGGCCAAGTACCATCGGCGCAGAGGGGCTTAACGGCTCTGTTCGGAAAGGGAAGAGGTGTTTCCCCCTCGCTATAGCCACCGGAAACTTGTCAGAAGCGTCTGCCCGATGGATGCCGGAAGCGGCACCCCGCGAGCGCTCCAACGAAGGTGGAGACCGCTCTTCACGGGCCTTCAAAACCACACAACAGCCAATGAAACAGGCATCGAGAAGATAAAAATATCCGTCAAGCCCTCGACTCATTAGTACCAGTCTCCTACGAGTGTCACCACTCTTCCAGATCTGGCCTATCAACCTGGTGGTCTACCAGGAGTCTTACTCCCTCTAGGGGATGGGAGAGCTCATCTTGAGGCCGGCTTCCCGCTTAGATGCTTTCAGCGGTTATCCGATCCGCACGTAGCTAACCTGCGATGCCCTTGGCAGGACAACAGATACACCAGAGGTGCGTTCATCCCGGTCCTCTCGTACTAGGGACGAATCCTCTCAACTCTCCAACGCCCACGGCAGATAGGGACCGAACTGTCTCACGACGTTCTGAACCCAGCTCGCGTACCGCTTTAATGGGCGAACAGCCCAACCCTTGGGACCTACTTCAGCCCCAGGATGCGACGAGCCGACATCGAGGTGCCAAACCGGGCCGTCGATGTGGACTCTTGGGCCCGATAAGCCTGTTATCCCCGGAGTACCTTTTGTCCGTTGAGCGACGGCGCTTCCACTTGCTACCGCCGGATCACTAAGGCCTACTTTCGTACCTGCTCGATCCGTCGATCTCGCAGTCAAGCTCCCTTACTGCCTTTACACTCTACGCACGATTTCCGACCGTGCTGAGGGAACCTTTGCGCGCCTCCGTTACATTTTGGGAGGCGACCGCCCCAGTCAAACTACCCACCTGTCACTGTCCAGCGCCCGGTTTCACGGCGCGCTGTTAGAGATCCAATACACCAAGGGTGGTATCTCAAGGATGACTCCACACCAGCCGCAGCCGGTGCTTCCCAGTCTCCCACCTATCCTGAGCGAAATGGACCGAACCCCAATACCAGGCTGTAGTAAAGGTTCACGGGGTCTTTCCGTCTAGCCGCGGGTACTCGGCATCTTCACCGAGACTGCAATTTCACCGAGCCCCTCGTTGAGACAGCGTTCAAGTCGTTACGCCATTCGTGCAGGTCGGAACTTACCCGACAAGGAATTTCGCTACCTTAGGACCGTTATAGTTACGGCCGCCGTTTACCGGGGCTTAGTTTCGGTGCTTTGGGTTACCCCTAACACCTCCACGTAACCTTCCGGCACCGGGCAGGCGTCAGCCCCTATACGTCGTCTTGCGACTTAGCAGAGACCTGTGTTTTTGGTAAACAGTCGCTTGAACCTATTCACTGCGGCCCTCTCAGGCTCCACTCGCGAGGAGTTTCACCCTACTGGGGCGCCCCTTATCCCGAAGTTACGGGGCGATTTTGCCGAGTTCCTTAACGAGGGTTATCTCGATCACCTTAGTGTACTCCACTTGCCCACCTGTGTCGGTTTTGGTACAGGCACGCGCGACCTCCCTAGAGGCTTTTCTTGGAAGCATGGCATCCGGGACTCGCCGGCTTAGAGCCAGCTGGCATCGCGCCTCAGGTTATGCGGCTCCGGATTTACCTAGAGCTGCCCCTACACGCTTACCCCAGGACGACCATCGCCTGGGATCCCATAGCCTTCTCCGTCCCCCCTTCGGTCAAACGGTCGCGACGTGGTACGGGAATATCAACCCGTTGGCCATCGACTACGCCTTTCGGCCTCGCCTTAGGTCCTGACTAACCCTGAGCAGACGAACTTTACTCAGGAACCCTTAGGCAATCGGTGGAGGGGATTCTCACCCCTCTTTCGTTACTCATGCCGGCATTCTCACTTCCGTCGCCTCCACAGCTACCTTACAGCGCTGCTTCACTGGCGGCGGAACGCTCTCCTACCGCGCCACTTACGTGACACCCGCAGCTTCGGTGACTAGCTTGAGCCCCGTTACATTGTCCGCGCTCGAACACTTGACCAGTGAGCTGTTACGCATTCTTTAAAGGATGGCTGCCTCTAAGCCAACCTCCTGGTTGTCTGTGCACTCGAACATCGTTTACCACTTAGCTAGTACTTGGGGACCTTAGCTGGCGGTCTGGGCTGTTTCCCTCTTGACGCTGAAGTTTATCCCCCAGCAACTGACTCCCGGAGTAGCCGTGACGGTCTTCGGAGTTTGCCTGAATTCGGTAACCTGGTAGGGCCCCTAGTCCAAACAGTGCTCTACGGCCGCCACGGAATTGATCCGAGGCTATACCTAAATATATTTCGGAGAGAACCAGATATCACTGAGCTTGATTAGCCTTTCACTCCGACCCACAGGTCATCCGCCCAGTTTTTAACCTAGGTCGGTTCGGTCCTCCACGAGGTCTTACCCCCGCTTCAACCTGCCCATGGGTAGCTCGCTCAGCTTCGGGTCTACCGCCTACGACTAAATCGCCCTATTCGGACTCGCTTTCGCTACGGCTCCGCTCATCGCTTAACCTTGCCGCAGACGAGTAACTCGCCGGCTCGTTATGCAAAAAGCACGCGGTCACGCCACGAGGACGCTCCCACCGCTTGTAGGCACGCGGTTTCAGGTACTATTTCACTCCCCTTCCGGGGTACTTTTCACCTTTCCCTCACGGTACTGGTCCGCTATCGGTCACCAAGGAGTACTTAGCCTTAGAGGGTGGTCCCCCTAGATTCAGTCCGCGTTTCACGAGCACGGACTTACTCAGGTACGGCTCGGGAGGCTGTGCAGTTTCGACTACGGGACGATTGCCCTCTTTGGTGCGAGGTTCCACTCGCTTCGTCTACCACACAACTTTGTAACTCCACAATGAGCCGCCCTACAACCCCGATACGCCAAAGACGCATCGGTTTGGGCTATTCCCCTTTCGCTCGCCACTACTCGGGGACTCTCGTTTGATTTACTTTCCTCGGGGTACTGAGATGTTTCACTTCCCCCGCTTGTCTCCTACTCGCCTATGTGTTCAGCGAGAGGTAACACCGCATTACCGGTGCTGGGTTCTCCCATTCGGAAATCCGCGGGTCAATGGCTATTCAGCGCCTCACCGCGGCTTATCGCAGCCGTTCACGTCCTTCATCGACTCTTGGTGCCAAGGCATCCACCGTGTGCCCTTACTATCTTGACGGTGATCTTCAATGGGTACAGCTCCGAAGAGCTGCGCCCGGTGATACCCGTTTACATTGGCTACTGTGCAGTTTTCAAGGTCCGTGAAGAGCAAAGCGGCGCCGCCGCACTCACCAGGCCCCGAAGGATGCTCTGGCAAGCCGGCGGATGCCGGTCTCTCAAAACTCAACAGCATGCGGTCATGGTCATCGCACCCGAGGGTGCAGCGCCATGACCTGCCAGGTTCGGTCGACATGCTAGAGACCGGATGCTCTCAGAGTGGATGGCCGACTAGACGCGAGCTCTTGCGAGCCCGCACGGCCGACTCCGGCATCCGGCGCCCTCCGAGGAGGGCTCCCTAGAAAGGAGGTGATCCAGCCGCAGCTTCCGCTACGGCTACCTTGTTACGACTTCACCCCAGTCACGAGCCCCACCTTCGACGGCTCCCTCCCAAAAGGGTTAGGCCACCGGCTTCGGGTGTTGCTCACTCCCATGGTGTGACGGGCGGTGTGTACAAGGCCCGGGAACGTATTCACCGCGGCAATGCTGATCCGCGATTACTAGCAACTCCGCCTTCATGCAGGCGGGTTTCAGCCTGCAATCCGAACCGAGACGCACTTTAAGGGATCCGCTCCACCTCGCGGTATCGCAACCCTCTGTATGCGCCAATGTAGCACGTGTGTAGCCCTGGACATAAGGGGCATGATGACTTGACCTCATCCCCACCTTCCTCCGGTTTGTCACCGGCAGTCTCGCATGAGTCCCCAACTAAATGCTGGCAACATGCGACGGGGGTTGCGCTCGTTGCGGGACTTAACCCAACATCTCACGACACGAGCTGACGACAGCCATGCACCACCTGTGATCCTGCCCCGAAGGGAAGCCGTGTTTCCACGGCGGTCAGGAACATGTCAAGCCCAGGTAAGGTTCTTCGCGTTGCGTCGAATTAAACCACATGCTCCGCTGCTTGTGCGGGCCCCCGTCAATTCCTTTGAGTTTTAGCCTTGCGGCCGTACTCCCCAGGCGGGGCACTTAATGCGTTAGCGTCGGCACGGAGGGAGTCGACACCCCCCACACCTAGTGCCCATCGTTTACAGCGTGGACTACCAGGGTATCTAATCCTGTTTGCTCCCCACGCTTTCGCGTCTCAGCGTCAGTACCGTCCCAGCGAGCTGCCTTCGCCATTGGTGTTCCTCCTGATATCTGCGCATTTCACCGCTACACCAGGAATTCCACTCGCCTCTTCCGGACTCTAGCTCGACAGTTTCCACCGGCATTCCAGGGTTGAGCCCTGGACTTTCACAGCGGACTTACCGAGCCGCCTACACGCTCTTTACGCCCAATGATTCCGGACAACGCTTGCCCCCTACGTATTACCGCGGCTGCTGGCACGTAGTTAGCCGGGGCTTCTTCTGAAGGTACCGTCACTCCGCACGGCTATTCACCGCCTGAGCTTCGTCCCAACTGAAAGGGGTTTACAACCCGAAGGCCGTCTTCCCCCACGCGGCGTTGCTGCGTCACGCTTTCGCGCATTGCGCAAGATTCCCCACTGCTGCCTCCCGTAGGAGTCTGGGCCGTGTCTCAGTCCCAGTGTGGCTGATCGTCCTCTCAGACCAGCTACGCATCGTCGCCTTGGTGAGCCGTTACCTCACCAACAAGCTAATGCGCCGCGGGCCCATCCCGATACGGAGGCCGAAGCTTCCTTTCCCCAGCGACCTTATGGTCGGAGGGCACATCCGGTATTAGCCCGAGTTTCCTCGGGTTGTCCCGGTCATCGGGGCAGGTTACCCACGTGTTACTCACCCGTTCGCGGCTTTGCCCCGGGCCGAAGCCCGGTTCGTCGCTCCACTTGCATGTGTTAGGCACGCCGCCAGCGTTCGTCCTGAGCCAGGATCAAACTCTCCGTGAAGAACTTCACAAAGAGTCGTCAGGAATGTGATCGCCGTAGTCGAAGACGGGACTAAGCCCGCCGCCGGCGACGATCAGGTCCCGGGTCCGTCCCTGGTGGGATGCGGACCCTTGCGCCTACTACATGGTCGCTCCAAGTACACGGGGAGCGGCCGGCGCAAGACGGGGTCAATCTTGGCACCGTCGTCTGTCGGGATCCCAAAGGATCCTTCCGGGCGACGGCGTCGAACCTGGACACACAATCTCGATCGAGGAATCGATCGAAGAGTGTGCATGCTGTTGAGTTTTCAAAGACCGCCGCACCGCTTCTGGAGGGGTTTCCTCTTCAGAGATGCGTCTGGGGCCGTAAACCGGCTCCAGACCGGGCCGGAGAGTATAGCGCTCGGACTGGACGCCGTCCGCATATTCTGCGGGCCGGCCAGCCGAACCTCTCAGGGGCGGACCAATATAGCCGCCCAGCGAGCCTCGCGTCGCCGGCAGTGCTCCCGAGCCCGCCCCGACCCGATGAAACCCCGCTGGGTGCGGGCTTTCACCGCCCCCGGCTCAGCGCCGAAGTCTGATGCGCGCGAACCGGCGCTTGCCGAGTTGCAGCACACGCCCGTCGACCGCCGCGGCCTCGACGTCGAGGATCCCGTCCTGGACCGGCTCGCCGTCGATCCGGACCGCGCCCTGGGCCAGCGCCCGCCGCGCCTCTGAGGTCGAGACGCCGAACGCGGCCCGCAGCAGCGCCGGCAGATGGACGCGCGCCGGACCCCCGTTGCCGCCCTCGAGCGTGAAACCGACCTCGGGCACGTTGTCGGGCACCTCGTGGCGCACGTGGACCGCGTCGAAGTGCTCCTCGGCAGCGCGGGCGGCGCGCTCGTCGTGGAAGCGGGCGACCAGCGCACGCGCCAGCGCACGCTTGGCGTCGCGCGGGGCGAGGCTCTCGCCCGGACGCTCCCCGAGCAGCAGGTCGTACCACGCCTCCAGCGACGTGTCGGGGATCGAGAGCGTCTTGCCGTACATCTCGTCCGGCGAGTCGGTCACGCCGATGTAGTTGCCGTAGGACTTGGACATCTTGCGCTCGCCGTCGGTGCCCGTCAGCAGCGGCAGCGTCAGGATCACCTGCTCCGGCTGCCCGTAGGCGCGCTGAATGTCACGGCCGAGCAGAAGGTTGAACTTCTGGTCGGAGCCGCCGAGTTCAACGTCGGCCCGCACCGCGACCGAGTCATAGCCCTGCAACAACGGATAGAGCAGCTCGAGCATCGAGATCGGCTCATGCGCGGCGTAGCGCTTGGCGAAGTCGTCGCGTTCCAGGATCTGGCCGACGGTCGCGGTGCGCATCAGCGCGAACATCGCGTCCATCCGCATGTCGAGCCACTCCCCGTTGAAGCGGACCTCGAGCCGCTCCGGATCGGGATCGAGCACCGTCATCGCCTGCTCCTCGAACGTCTTCGCGTTCGCGTCGATCTGCTCGGGCGGCAGCACCGGCCGGGTACTCGAGCGGCCGCTCGGATCACCGACCCGAGCGGTGTAGTCGCCGACGATCAGCACCACTCGGTGACCGAGGTCCTGGAACTCCCGCAGCTTCTGGAGCACCACCGTGAAGCCGAGGTGGATGTCCGGTGCCGTTGGGTCGATGCCGAGCTTGACCCGCAACGGCCGCCCGAGCGACAGCTTGGCCGCGAGCGCGCCCTCGGGCAGGCAGTCCACCGCATTGCGCGCCAGCCAGGCCGCCTGCTCTCGCGCCTGCGCGGTGGGTCCCTCGCCGCCGCCCGCCGTCACGGTCGCGCGCGGACGATCGTGGAGGCGGAGCGGGGCACTCGGCCATCGTAGACGGCGCCGGTGTCGGGCTGCGAGCACGACCCGCCCCGCCGGGCGTGTGCCGAGCGCGGCGCCCCGGGTCGCCTCGCTCGAGCTGGGCGGTCATGCGATAACTGTTCCTCACGGACAGTTTTGGACGAAATGGCGGCGGGTCGGGGCGAGCCCCGGGCCGGTCATGCGATAACTGTTCCTCACGGACAGTTTTGGACGAACGCGGGGCTGGGACGGGCAGGCCCGCGCCCCGACACCGCGCCGGGGCGGACGGCCTGCGCAGCTGGAGAAATGCTCACCAAAGCTCGGCGTGAGGACCGGGCTCCTGTACTAGACTGACGCCGCCGCCGGGACGCCTCGCCCGCACCCTTCAAGGACGTGAGGCAGACCGCCCGCCGCGGACCGAGAGCCGCGGTCGACGACCTCTTGCAGGCCGTCCCCAAGCGATCGCATGAGCGACGACGACGTTCAATCCCCACCCCGCCCCGAGCCCCCGGCGCCGATCCCCTTCGCCCCGCCGAAGCGGCGACGACTTCGGCGCACCGGCCCGGACGGGCGCGCGACGCGCCCGAAGATCAGGAAGCTGCGCCTGCTGTCGGTGGTCTTCGGCCTGGGAACGATCGCGGTCGCATCGCTCGTGTTCGGGATGATGATGGCCGTCGCCTCCAACCTGCCCCAGCTGGAGAACAAGCGCCAGTACGGGCCGGAGGCCAACTCATACCTGTACGACGACCAGGGCCACCTGATCGGGCTCTTCTCGCCGCCGAACCCGGAGGTGATCGACAGCTTCCAGGGCCTCGGGAGGAACATGCGCGGGGCGATCGTCTCGGTCGAGGACAAGAACTTCTGGACCGACCAGGGAATCGACCTGCGCTCCACGCTGCGCGCGCTGGTCGCCGACGCGACCGGGCGCTCGACCGAGGGTGCCTCCACGATCGCGCAGCAGTTCATCAAGAACGCGCTCGCCGAGGAGGACAACCGCACGATCTTCGAGAAGCTGCGGGAGGCGACGCTCGCCTTCCACCTCGTCCACGAATGGCCGCGCCAGAAGATCCTCACCGAGTATCTGAACTCGATCTACTTCGGCAACGGCGCCTACGGGGTGGAGTCGGCCGCGCGCGTCTACTTCGGCACGCAGCTCGGCTACGACGCCGCCAACCCGGCGAACGGCAGGTGCGGGAACAAGGCGAACACCTCGCAGCTGCACACCTGCGCGATCCGGCTCAACCCGGCTCAGGCGGCGCTGCTGGCGGGGATGGTCGCCAACCCGACCGCGTTCAACCCGATCTATCACCCGGCGGCCGCCAAGGAGCGCCGCGACCTCGTGCTCCAGGACATGCTCCACCAGGGCAGGATCACCGAGACCCAGTACGAGAAGTTCGTCAACTGGCCGCTGCCGACCTCGGCCGACATCCAGACCCCGACCGAGCCGAGCGGCGCGCCCTATTTCACGAGCTGGCTCGCGCCCCAGATCCTGTCCGCGATGGGGCTCGGCCACGGCGTGTCGGCGAAGGTCGCCGAGTTCCGCGCCTACTACGGCGGGCTGAGAATTCACACAACGATCGACCTGCAGATGCAGCAGGCGGCCGAGCGCGCGATCACCGAGATGCTCCCGACCGGCACCGATGAGCCGAACGCCTCGCTGGTGGCCATCGATAACCGCACCGGCCAGATCCGCGCGATGGTCGGCGGGCCTCTGGTCAATGGCCACGAGGATTACGAGAAGTATCCGTTCAACCTCGCCACCGAGGCGCGCCGCCAACCGGGCTCGGCGTTCAAGCCGTTCACCCTGGCGGTCGCGCTCGAGCACGGCTACGGCGCCGACTCGCTGTTCGACTCGAAGCCGGTCGACTTCAAGGACCCGAAGGTCTGCGGCCAGGCCAACTACTCGCCGCGCAACTATGACAACGAGTACGAGGGCGTCGTGTCGCTGGCGACCGCGACCGCCCAGTCCGACAACTCGGTGTTCACCCAGCTCGGCATGTCCCCCAACGTCGGCACCACGCGGATCGCGAAGATGGCGCGCGCCGCGGGGATCCAGACCCCTGTGTCCAGGAACTGCTCGATGATCATCGGGGGACTGAAGACCGGGGTCTCACCGCTGGAGATGGCCCACGCGTACGAGACGTTCGCCGAGGACGGCCGCCGTGTCTATGACCCGGTGCTCGGCTCGCCGGGTAGGGGGCCGATCGGGATCAGCGAGATCTACTGTCCGCTGGTCAAGTGCCGCGGCAAGAGGAAGCTCGTCGCCACGCCCCACTACAAGCGCGTGATGCCGGCCGCGGTCGCCACCGAGGTGCACGACCTGCTCGAGGGAGTCGTGCACAACGGCACCGGGATGTCCGCGAACATCCCGGGCGTCGACATGGTCGGCAAGACCGGGACGACGAACAACGAGGGTGACGCGTGGTTCGTCGGCTGGACTCCGCAGATCACCACCGCGGTGTGGGTCGGGTTCCCGGACAAGCTGGTCCCGATGCTCACGCAGTACAACGGCAACCCGGTCACCGGCGGCACCTTCCCGGCCGAGATCTGGAAGTCGTTCACCGAGCAGGCGATCCAGATCGAGACCACGGAGAAGGCCGCCCATGAGCGCGGCAGGAAGACGACCACCACCTCCACGCTCACCACCCCGATCGACACCACCCCGGTGACGACCGCGACCGCCCCGGCGACGACGGCGACCACGGGCGCGACCACCACGAGTCCCACTCCGACCACCCCGGCGACGACGCCCGCGCCGACGGGCACCGGCACGACCGGCGGCGGGGCCACGACGCCCGCCACCGGCGGTGGGGGCGCCACCACGCCGGCCACCGGCGGCTCGACCACCCCGGGCAACACGACCGGCGGTACCGGCGGCGCCGGCCTGCCCGGCGGCTGACCCGGCCCTCAGTCGCGCGCCAGCGGCCGGGAGAGCCAGGGGCTCCCGCGCACGGTGAAGCGCCACGGCAGCTCGGCGGCCTTGGTGATCCCGATCCGGCGATCGGTGTCCACCTCGACCTCCTCCCACTCCGGCGGGCGGGCATGGATCCGCACCGGCCCCTCGACCAGGCTCGACTGGTTGAGATCGAGCTCGATCCCAAGCGCAATCGTCAGCTTGCCCGGGCCTGAGCACAGTTGCCGATCGGGCATCGTGCCGCGGCGCGCACGCATCAGCTCAATGCCCGTGAGCGGCTCGAGTGCGCGGATCAGCACCGCCGCGCCCACCCCCTCGGGCTCGCAGACCGCGTTGATCATGGCGTGGATCCCGTAGGAGCGGTACACGTAGGCGACGCCGGGCGGCCCGAACAGCGTGGCCGTGCGGCGCGTCACCCCCACGTAGGCGTGGCACGCGGCCTCCGACTCGTGGTAGGCCTCGGTCTCGACGATCACGCCGGACGTCTCGCCGTGGGAGAGCACGCATCCGACCAGCGCCCGGGCCACCTCGAGCACGGGGCGGTCATAGAACGCCGCGGGCAGCGGCGTGGCCACCTCTGCGCTCACCGACGGCTCAGGCCAGCTCGGCGCGGGCGCGGCCGAGCTGCTCACGGACACGTACGAGGCTCGTGCCGCCCTCGGAGACCTTCGTCTCCAGCCACGCACCGCTCCTCAGCAGCCGATGGAATTCCTCGTCGAGCAGCGGCGAGAGCTCGGCGAGCTCGACGGGCGTGAGCTCGGAGAGCACCTTGCCGCGCTCGAGCGCCGTGCGCACAATCGCCGCGACCACGCCGTGGGCCTCGCGGAACGGCATCCCGCGCCGGACGAGCAGGTCGGCCACATCGGTGGCGGCGAGCATCTCGTCGGAGGCGGCGCCCGCGAGCGCCTCCCGGTCGAAGCGCATCGTCGAGATCATCCCCGCGGCCGCCTGCAGGCAGAGCTCGAGTGTGTCGCAGGAGTCGAACAGCCGCTCCTTGTCCTCCTGCATGTCCTTGTTGTAGGTGAGAGGCAACCCGTGCATCACGCCGTGCAGCGCCGACAGGTTGGCCACCAGCCGCGGCGCCTTGGCGCGCAGCAACTCGGCGGCGTCGGGGTTCTTCTTCTGGGGCATGATCGACGAGCCCGACGCCCAGGCGTCGGAGACCTCGCAGAACCCGAACTCCTCCGAGGACCAGAGCACGATCTCCGCGCCCAGGCGCGAGAGGTGGGTGGCGCAGGTCGCGGCGGCCGCCAGATAGTCCAGCACGAAATCGCGGTTGGAGACGGCGTCGACCGAGTTCTCCGCCACGCCCGAGAACCCGAGTGCCTCGGCGACCGCGCGGCGGTCGGTGTCGAAGTTGACCCCGGCGAGCGCACCGGCCCCGAGCGGAAGCCGCGCGCATGCGGCCAGCACCCCGGCGAACCGTTCGCGATCGCGGATCAGCATCCACACATAGGCGAGCAGGTGATGGCTGAGGTAGATCGGCTGCGCGCGCTGCAGGTGCGTGTAGCCGGGCATCGGCCAGTCGAGGTGAGCCTCGGCCTGCTCGATGAGCGCCGCCGCGAGCTGCTCGATCCTGCGGCGCGCCTCGTGCGCGTGTGCACGCACGAACATCGCGACGTCGGTGGCGACCTGGTCGTTGCGTGAGCGCGCGGTGTGCAGCTTGCCGCCGACCGGCCCGACGATCTCGGTGAGTCGCCGCTCGACCGCCATGTGGATGTCCTCGTCAGACGCGTCGAACGGGAAGGAGCCGTCGGCCAGCTCGGCACGTACCTGCTCGAGGCCGCCGTGGAGCGCGTCGCGGTCCTCGGCGGTGATGATCCCACGCTCGGCGAGCATCGCCGCGTGGGCGACCGACTGGTCGACGTCGTAGGGCGAGAGCCGCCAGTCGTAGCCGATTGAGTCGTTGAGCTGCCGGAACGCGTCGGCGGACGGCTCGGCGAACCGGCCCGCGCTGCGGGCGACGCTCACCGTTCGCCCCCTGCCCCACCGCCTCGGCCGAGCACGGCGGCCAGCTCGGCGGCCACGCGGCCGACCTGCCCCTCGCTCATCGCCGGGAAGAAGGGCAGCGCGATCGATCGCGCGGCGATGTCCTCGCATACCGGGAACTCGCCCTCGCGGTGGCCGAATCGCTCGCGGTAGAAGGTCATGAGATGGATCGCCGGGAAGTACGGCTTGGCGGGCACGCCGCGTTCGCCGAGGGCGCGCACGGTGTCGTCGCGGTCGATGCCGCGGGGCAACTGGACGACGTAGACGAACCAGCCACGGCGCTCAAGCCCACGATCCTCGCACGGCAGCCGGACCCCTTCCACGTCGGCGAGCGCCTCCGCGTACAGGGCGGCGACCCGCGAGCGGCCCGCCAGCAGCTCCTCCAGGCGCTCGAGCTGGGCGACGCCGATGGCGGCGCCCACGTCGGAGAGGCGATAGTTGAAGCCGAGCCGGTCATGGTCGAGCCATCCCATGTCGGGCGCGCGGCCCTGGTTGCGCTCGGAGTCCATCTGCGCCTTCATCTGCTCATCAGCGCAGACGACGATCCCGCCTTCGCCCGTCGTGATCTGCTTGTTGGCGTAGAACCCGAACACCGCGGGGTGGCCGCGCGAGCCGACCGGGCGGCCGTCCGAATAGGTCGCGCCGAGCGCCTCGCACGCGTCCTCGACGATCGGTACGTCGAGCGCTTCGAGCGCCTCGATGTCGGCCGGGTAGCCGAACACGTGCACCGGGAGCAGCGCCGAGGTGCGGTCGGTGATCGCCGCTGCGGCGGCGGATGGATCGAGATTGAGGGTGCGCTCGTCGATGTCGGCGAAGACGGGCCGGGCGCGCTCGAACAGCGCCACATTGGCGGAGGCCACGAACGAGAACGGGCTGGTGACGACCTCGTCGCCGTCACTGACGCCGACCGCGCGGAGCGCGAGGTGCAGGCCCGCGGTGCCGCTCGACACCGCCGAGGCGCAGCGCGCCCCCACCGTGTGCGCGAACGCGCGCTCGAACTCCGGGCCGACCGGGCCGAGCGACAGCCGGCCGGAGCGCAGCACGTCGAGTACCCGGGCCTCCTCCTCGGGGCCGAGCACGGGCTGAGCGAGCGGGATCTCCTCGGAGCCGGTCACCGTCATGGGCGCTCGGGAAGCCCCACCGAGGAGTCCCGGGCCGCCTCGGGCCGCGGCGCGCGGCTCAGCTCCATTCCATACTGCAGCGAGTCGACGAGCGCTTCCCACGAGGACTCGATCACGTTCTCCGAGACGCCGATCGACCCCCACTCGCGGTCGCCGTCGGAGGCGTCGAGCAGCACCCGCGTGACCGCGTCGGTTCCCTTGGTCTCGTCGAGGATCCGGACCTTGAAGTTGACCAGGTCGATGTCGGCCAGGTGCGGATGGATCGCCGACAGCGCCTCGCGCAGCGCGCGGTCCAGGGCGTTGACGGGCCCGTTGCCCTCGGCGGTGCGCACGAAGCGCTCACCCTCGATCCAGATCTTGATCGTCGCCTCGGTGACGAGCTGTCCGTCGGGCCGCCGTTCGACGATCACCCGCCAGGACTCGAGCGTGAACAGCTCCTGCAGCGCACCGGTCTCACGCCGCATCAGCAGCTCGAAGGAGCCGTCGGCGGCCTCGAAGTGGTAGCCCTGATGCTCGAGGTCCTTGACGCGCTCGATCAGGCGCGCGGCCGCCTCGTCGTCGAGCTCGATCCCCGCCTCGAGCGCGCGGGATTGGATCGTGCCGCGCCCGGAGAGCTCGGAGACCAGAACCTCACGCCGGTTGCCGACGAGCTCGGGCGCAATGTGCTCGAACGTCGCCGGGTCGGCGCTCACCCCGGCGACGTGCAACCCGCCCTTGTGCGCGAACGCGTTGCGTCCGACGTACGGGGCGTCAGGATCGGGGGGCAGGTTGAGCAGCTCCGCCACGTACGCGGATGCCGAGTGCAGTGAGGCGAGCTGCTCGGCGGTGATGCACTCATGCCCGAGCTTCAGCTGCAGGTTGGGGATGATCGAGATCAGGTTCGCGTTGCCGCACCGCTCGCCGTACCCGTTCATGGTGCCCTGCACGTGTGTCGCGCCCGCCAGCACGCCGGCCAGCGCGCAGGCGACGCCGCAGCCGGCATCGTCGTGCGTGTGGATCCCGACCTGCACGCCGTCGCGAGCGGCAAGCGCTGCCACCACGTCGGACATCGCCGCGCCGAGCACGTGCGGCAGCGTGCCGCCGTTCGTGTCGCAGCAGACGACCGTCTCGGCGCCTGCGCCGGCCGCCGCGCGCAGGCAGTCGAGGGCGTAGGCGGGGTCATCTGCGTAGCCGTCGAAGAAATGCTCGGCGTCGTAGATCACGCGCTTGCCCTCCCGGCGCAGGAACTCGACCGACTCGGCGATCATCGCGAGGTTCTCCTCGCGCGAGACCTTGACGACCTTCTCCAGATGCAGAGACCAGGTCTTGCCCACGATCGTGCAGACCGGAGCGACGCAGTCGGCGATCACCCGCAGCGCTTGGTCCTCCTCGGCCCGCGCCCCCCGGCGCCGGGTCATCCCGAACGCGGCCAGCTGGGCGTGGGCGAACGTCTCGTGCGCGAGCAGGCCGAACAGCTCGAGCTCCTTGGGGTTGGAGCTCGGGAAGCCCGCCTCGATCAGGTCGATGCCGAGCTCGTCGAGGCGATGGGCGACGCGGAGCTTCTCGCCCGCGGAGAGCGACATCCCCTCCCCCTGCATGCCGTCGCGCAGGGTCGTGTCGTACAGCTCGATTCGAGACATCGCCTAGCCCGTGCTCGCGGGTGCCTGCGTCGGCGCGGGGACGATGTCGAGCCACTCCAGATAGCGATCGTCGCGCCCGTGCAGCGCGTCCTCGTAGACGCGCTGGATCTCGGCGGTGACCGGCCCCGTCCCCCCGGCGCCGATCGTCTGGTCGTCGACCTCGGCGACGGCGACGAGCTCGGCCGCGGTGCCGGACAGGAACACCTCGTCGGCGAGCGTGAGCTCAGCGCGCGCCAGATCGCGCTCGACGACGGTGTAGCCGAGATCCCGGGCGATCGTGATGATCGAGCGGCGGCTGATGCCGTCGAGGATCGCCGCGGTCTGCGGCGGTGTGATGATCTCGCCCTCGCGGACGACGTAGATGTTCTCCCCGGTGCCCTCGCAGACGAAGCCGCGAGAGTCGAGCAGGATCGCCTCCTGGTAGCCGGCCTTCAGCGACTCGATCTTGGCAAGCACGCTGTTGAGGTACTGCCCGCCGGCCTTGGCGTGCGGGATCAGCGAGCCGCCGTCGATCCGGCGCCAGCTCGAGACCTTGGCGCGCACGCCCTGGAGCTTGGCCGCCTCGCCCAGGTAGGCGCCCCAGGGCCACACCGCGATCGACACCGACACCTCACAGTCGAGCGGGTTGATCCCCATCTGGCCATAGCCACGGAACGCGACGGGGCGGACGTAGCACTCGCGCAGCCCGTTGGCGGCGATCAGCTCGTGGGTGGCCGCACGCAGCTCCTCGACGGTGTAGGGCAGCTCCATGTAGTAGAGCTTCGCCGAGGCATGCAGGCGCCGCAGGTGGTCGAGGTGGCGGAAGATCGCGGTGCCGTGCCGCGTGTCGTAGGCGCGCTCCCCCTCGAACACGCTCGTCCCGTAGTGCAGCCCGTGCGTGAGTACGTGGATCTTCGCGTCCTCCCAGGCAACGAGCTCTCCGTTGTGCCAGATGAGGTCCGCTTGTTCCACGTCGGCTCCTTGTGTCGCTAGAGGTGATGCAGCACGGCCTGGGTGGCCTGTGCGGTGGTCGCCTCGCCGCCCAGATCGGGCGTCCGAAGCCCGTCGGCGAGCGCCGAATCGACCGCCGATTCTACCGCCGACGCCTCGCTCTCCATCCCGAATCCATGACGCAGCATGAGCGCCGCGGAGAGGAACATCGCCAGCGGATTGGCCACACCGCGCCCCGCGATGTCGGGCGCCGAGCCGTGCACCGGCTCGAACACGCCGGGCGTGTGGTCACCGCCGGCGCCGCCGAGCGAGGCGCTCGGCAGCATGCCCAGCGAGCCGGTGAGCATCGCCGCCTCGTCGGAGAGGATGTCGCCGAACATGTTCTCGGTCACGATCACGTCGAAGCGGGCCGGGTTGGAGACGAGCTGCATCGCGGCGTTGTCGACAAGCACGTGCTCCAGCTCGATCTCGCCGAACTCCCGGACGTGCAGCTCGCGCACGACCTCGCGCCACAGCCGGCTGGTCTCGAGCACGTTGGCCTTGTCGACGCTCGTCACCCGTCGCCGGGCGGCCGCGAAGGCGACCCGCGCGATGCGCTCGATCTCCTCACGCGTGTACGTGCAGACGTCGGTGGCGCTGTCCGCGGTCCTGGTCTTCTCGCCGAAGTAGATCCCGCCCGTCAGCTCGCGCACGACGAGCAGGTCGGTGCCCTCGATCACCTCGCGTCGCAGCGGGCTCGCGTCATAGAGGGAGGGCAGCGGCGTGACCGGCCGCAGGTTGGCGAACAGGCCGAGGCCCTTGCGCAGGCCGAGCAGCCCCTGCTCCGGACGCGGTGCCGTGGGGTCGGTGGTGTCCCACTTCGGGCCGCCGACGGCGGCCAGCAGCACCGCGTCGGCTCCGCGGCAGGCGGCGAGTGTCTCGTCGGTGAGCGCGGTGCCGTGGGCATCGATCGCGGCACCGCCGAACAGGTGCTCCTCGTAGTCGAAATCCGCGCCGACCGCGCGCAGCACCTCGAGTGCGGGAGCGATGATCTCCGGGCCGATGCCGTCGCCGGGCAGCAGGATGACGCGCTGAGTCATGGTCGCGGAACCGTAGCGTCAGGCGCGCCGGGCGCGCATATTGAGGCGGACGTAGTCGAGCACGAGCGGCTCGGCGAGCTGTCCGATCACGTCATCGACGAACGCGCCGCGCAGCTGTGCCGGGAGCGGGTCGAGGTGGCGAACCAGGCAGACCGTCTCCATGAAACGGCGTCCGTCCTCCATCGGCGTGGGGCGGTCCTCGAGCCACGTCTCGATCTCCGTGAACCCCGCTCGCATCAGCCGCGCGGCGGTCTCCTGATCGCCGGCATAGGTCCACGGCCGCGGCCAGCCCTCGAAGGACGGCGCAAACGGCGCCCGTGCCATCGTGCGCTCGGCGGCGACCCGAACCGATTCGATGTTGCCGAGCCCGCCGCACTGGGCGACGAGCCGCCCGCCGGGTTTGAGGTTGCGGGCCAGCGCCGCGAACAGGACGTCGTGGTCGGGCACCCAGTGGAACGTCGCGTTGGAGAAGATCAGATCGACCGGCTCGGGCAGCGCAAGCTCGGTGATGTCCTGGCACAGCGCGGTGGCTCGGTCACCGAGCGTGCTGCGGGCGTGGGTCACCATCGACGGGGCGGCGTCGACCGCGTAGACCGTTCCGCGCGGGACCCGCGCGCAGAGCTCGAGCGTCACCCGGCCCGAACCGCAGCCCGCGTCGAGCACCGCCTCGTCGCCGGCGAGCTCCAGGCGGTCGAGCTGTTCGGCGGCCCACCGCTGCTGCGGGACCGAGATCCGGTCGTAGGTGGCCGCGTCCCAGTCCCGTACGGGTGCCTCGGACATCGCCTCGCCGGCGCTCATAGCGCGCTCGTCACCGGACCGTGCCGCTCGCGGCCGGCCTCGTAGGCGGCGATCGCGTCGTCCTGCTGCAGCGTGAGCGCGATGTCGTCAAGGCCGTTCAGCAACCGGTGCTTGATCTGCGGATCGATCTCGAACGATGCCGAGCCCCCCGGCCAGCGGACCTCCTGGGCGGCGAGGTCGACCTGCGCCTCGCCCGCCTCGCGGATCGCGGCGACCGACGCCTCGTCGAGGACCACGGGAAGGAGACCGATCTTCGTGCAGTTGTTGCGGAAGATGTCGGCGAAGCTCGGGGCGATGATCGCCTGAAAGCCATAGTCCTCAAGGCCCCACGGGGCGTGCTCGCGGCTGGAGCCGCAGCCGAAGTTACGCCCGGTGACGAGGATCGGGTTCTTCGGCAGGCTCCAGTCGGGCTCCTTGGCCCAGTCGTAGAACAGGAACTCGCCGAAGCCGCTGCGCTCGACCCGCTTGAGGAACTGCTTGGGCATGATCTGGTCGGTGTCGACGTCGTCGCGATTCAGCACCGTGACCTTGCCGGTGATCGTCTCGATGGCCCTCATGCCCTCTCCCAGTCGCGGATGTCGACGAAGTGACCCTCGATGGCAGCCGCGGCGGCCATCTCGGGCGAGACGAGGTGCGAGCGCGCACCGGCGCCCTGACGCCCCTCGAAGTTGCGGTTCGAGGTCGAGGCCACCCGCTCGCCGGGCGCCGCGATGTCGGGATTCATGCCCAGGCACATCGAGCATCCGGCCACCCGCCAGTCGAAGCCGGCCGCGCGGAACACCTCGTCCAGCCCCTCGGCCTCGGCCTGCGCCTTCACCTGCTGGGAGCCGGGGACGACCATCGCGTAGACGCTGCCGGCGACCTTGCGGCCCTTGATCATCGATGCGGCCGCTCGCAGGTCGCCGATCCGCGAGTTCGTGCACGAGCCGATGAACACACGGTCCAGCGAGATGTCCTGGACCGGCGTGCCGCCCGCGAGGCCCATGTAGTGCAGCGCGCGCTCGTCCTGCTCGGAGGCGGGGTGCGGGACATCGGCGCCGACGGGAACGACCATTCCCGGGGTGGTGCCCCAGGTGACCATCGGGCTGACCGCCGAGGCGTCGACGGTGATCTCGCTGTCGAACCGGGCACCCGGATCGGTGCGCAGCTCGCGCCAGGAATCCGGGACCTCCGCCGGCGCCGCGCCACGGCCGATCACGTACTGAAAGGTCGTCTCATCGGGTGCGATCATCCCCGCGCGGCCACCGCCCTCGATCGTCATGTTGCAGATCGTCATCCGGCCCTCCATCGAGAGGCTTTCGATGACGGGGCCGGCGTACTCGACCACGTGGCCGGTCGCCCCGGCGACGCCGATCTGACCGATCGTGGCAAGGATCAGGTCCTTGGCGGTGACGCCGAACCCGAGCTCGCCCTCGTAGGAGATCCGCATCGACTTCGGCTTGGCCTGGACGAGGCACTGGGTGGCGAGCACGTGCTCCACCTCGCTGGTGCCGATACCGAACGCGAGCGCGCCGAACGCGCCGTGGGTGGCGGTGTGCGAATCGCCGCACACGATCGTCATCGCCGGCTGGGTCACGCCGAGCTCCGGGCCGATCACGTGCACGATCCCCTGGCGCTCGGACCCGAGCGAGTAGATCGGGACACCGAACTCGGCGCAGTTGCGCTCGAGCGTCTGGACCTGTACGCGGCTGAGCTGGTCCCTGATCCGGTCGGCCGTCGGGGTTCCGTCGGTCGGCGTGTTGTGGTCGGCGGTGGCAAGCGTGCGGTCCGGGCGCCGCACCTTGCGGCCGGCCAGGCGCAGGCCGTCGAACGCCTGCGGGCTCGTCACCTCGTGGACGAGATGCAGGTCGATGAACAGCAGACCTGGAGCCACCTCGTGGGCGTCCCAGATCTTGTCGAACAGGCTGGTGGGCATCGTGCTGGGTCTCCTCTCGGACGCGGGTCAGCTTCGCCGCAGGCCGGCGCTCACGACGGCGAGCAGCACGGCCTCGTCGTCCGCTGACGGGTTCTCGAAGTGGTGGGGCAGGTCGGCGTCGAACGTCACGCAGTCGCCCGCGTGCAGCGCGTGGGCGGCACCGTCGCAGTGGAGCACGACCGTCCCGGCATGCACGAGCGCGGACTCGCGGCTGCCGGGCTCGTGCATCGGCGGGTCGCCGGGGCCGCCGGTGACCGCGCCCGGGGCGAGGGTGTGGCGGGAGAGCTCGGCGCGCTGGCCGGGCAGCGGCGGGGTGAGGATCTCGTAGGCGTGTCCCCCGCCACCCCGCAGGACCGGGCCGCTGCGCCGCTCTCCGGCGCGCACGATCGAGACCGCACCCTCCTCGTCGAGCCGCAACAGCTGGGAGAGTCGCAGCTCCAGCCCATGGGCGATCCGGTGCGCCGTGTGCAGGGTGGGGCTCGTCTCGCCGCGCTCGACCTGGGAGAGCATCGGCGCGCTCACTCCGGAACGCTCGGCGAGCTCCCGCAGCGACAGGTTCATCGCCTCGCGCAGCGAACGGACTCGCGCCCCGAGCGCGACCGGTGAGGTCAGGTGGCTGTCGGTCACCGCCATCGCGCTTGTACGCTATCACGTACAACTGTCTGTCGCTTTGCTGTGAGGGCGGGAGCGGTTGCCCAATACGCTGGAGCGATGCACCCCCGCCCCGACGTTCTCGTGCTCGGCGGCGGTGGCGTGCTCGGCGAGGCGTGGCTCATGGGGGTGCTCGCGGGGATCGAGGACGGCGCGGGGACCGACCTGCGCGAATGCGATGCGTTCGTCGGGACCTCGGCCGGGGCGATCGTCGCCGCCCATCTCGCTGCGGGCAACCCGCCGCGCCGGCCCTCCTCGCTCTCGACCGAGGTCTCTGCGGCGAGCGCCGTCGGCCGGCCGGGGGCGCCCGGGGCGGTCGCCGGGCTGGCGACGGTGGCGGTCGGTGCCGCTCGGCGTGCGGGCGCGACGGCGATCGCAGCGAGTGCCGCGTTCGCGCCGCTCGCGCTCGGATTCGCGGCGCCCGGCGGCGCGGTCGTGCGCGGGCTCATGCTGCGCGGCGTCCGACAGCCCGCCGACACCCTCGGCTCGCTGAGAGAGTCCATCGCCGCAAGCGGCGCCCGCTTCGACGGCCGGCTGCGAGTCTCCGCGGTGGACCGTCAGTCAGGGCGGCGGGTCATGTTCGGCGGTCCCGGTGCGCCGCGCGCGGAGGTCGCGGAGGCGGTCGAGGCCTCCTGCGCGGTTCCGTGGCTGTTCGCTCCGGTCACGATCGGCGGTCGTGATTACGTCGACGGCGGCGTCTGGAGCCCGACGAACCTCGACGCCGCACCCGTCGGACGTGACACACACGTGCTGTGCCTGAACCCGACGGCGTCGCTGGCCGCGAGCCATCCGCTGCTGACGATGATGCGCACCGTCGCGCGCTCGGCCGCCTCGGTCGAGGCTCTCGCGCTGCGCGGCCGCGGGGCACGCGTGCGGACGATCGCGCCCAACGCCGAGTGCGCGGCTGCGATGGGTGAGAACTTCATGGCCACCGAGCCGCGCACGCGCGTCATCTCCGCTGCATACCGGCAGGGCCTGCGGATCTCCGCAGCCGATTGACCGCGCCTACGGCGCTCGGACGACCTCGCGCTGGGGTTCCAGGCTGCCGTCGGCGAGGGCCCGGCGCCGCACCGCGTTCGACAGCGCGCGGACGTACGCCTGCGCGGCCGCCTCGAGGATGTCGGTGGAGACGCCCTGCCCGGAGCCGGCGACCCCTCCGACCTCGACGACGACCGAGGTCTCGCCGAGCGCGTCCTGCCCGCCGGTCACCGCCTCGATCCGGAAGTCGCGCAGCTTGGCGTCGACCGAGGTGGCGGCGTTCACCGCGTGGAACACGGCGTCGATCGGGCCGTCGCCGGTGAACGAGCCGGTGAGCTCGTCGCCGTCCGGTCCGGTCACCGCGACCGTCGCGTGCGGCGGGCGGCGGGAGGAGGCCTCGACCTCGAACCACTGCAGCGTGTAGCCGGCGATCTCCTCGCGCAGCTCGTCGGCGACGAGCGCCTCGAGGTCCATCGCGGTCACCTGCTTCTTCTTGTCGGCGATCTCCTTGAAGCGGCGGAAGGCGACGTTGAGCGCCTGGCCCTTGAGCTCGAAGCCGAGCTCCGACATCGCCTGCGCGAGCGCGTGGCGTCCGGAGTGCTTGCCCAGCACCAGCGAGCCCGAGCCGTCGAGCCCGACCTCGCGCGCATCCATGATCTCGTAGGTCGAGCGCTCCTTGAGCACGCCGTCCTGGTGGATCCCCGCCTCGTGCGCGAACGCGTTGCGCCCGACGATCGCCTTGTTGGGCTGGACCACGTAGCCGGACAGGCGCGAGACCATCCGCGAGGTGCGGGCGATCTCCTTGGGCACCGCGCCGGTGCTGAAGCCGAGGTCGGCCTCGCGCGTGCGCAGCAGCATGATGATCTCCTCCAGCGAGGTGTTGCCGGCGCGCTCGCCGATTCCGTTGACCGCGCATTCCACCTGGCGCGCCCCGGCGCGGATCCCGGCCAGCGAGTTGGCGACGGCCAGGCCCAGGTCGTCGTGGCAGTGGACCGAGAGCACGACGTTGCTGAGGTCCGGCACCAGTTCGTACAGGCGCGTGAGGAACGCGGCATATTCGTGCGGGATCGCGTAGCCGACGGTGTCCGGGATGTTGATCGTGCTCGCGCCCTCGTCGATCGCGACCTGCAGCACCTCGGCCGTGTATTCGACGTCTGCGCGCGTCGCGTCCATCGGGGAGAACTCGACGTCCTCGCAGAGCGCTCTGGCCTGGGCGACCGCGGCGCGGGCCTGCCCCTTGACGTCCTCACGCGTCGAGTTGAACTGGTGGACGATGTGGATGTCGGAGGTCGAGATGAACGTGTGGATCCGCGGCCGGGGAGCGTCCTTGATCGCCTTCCAGGCGGCGTCGATGTCCGGGGCCTGGGCACGGGCCAGCGCGGCGATCACCGGACCGTCGACGGTGCGGGCGATCGTCTCGACGGCCTCGAAGTCACCGGGCGAGGCGATCGGGAATCCGGCTTCGATCACGTCGACTCCGAGCCGCGCGAGCTGCTGGGCGATCTCCAGCTTCTCGGATGGGTTCAGCGAGATGCCCGGCGATTGCTCGCCGTCGCGCAACGTCGTGTCGAACAGGATGACCCGCATGGGGTCGGGCTCGGTGCTCATCGGGGCGCCTTTCGTGTCGGTCTCGATCCTCGGTCTGCTTCCAGGTGGTTCGCGGCTACGTGCGGCCGCCGGCGCGCTATTCCCCCCGAAGGGGGAGGAGGAGAAGCAGTGCGAGATCGAGGCGGAAGGCCATCTCGCCGCACAGAGTACCAGCCGTCGCCCGCCCGTCCGTCATGATGGCCGCCTGATGCGATCCGCCCGCACGCCGGCCCCGCGGCGCAGCCGCTGGCCGTTCCTGTCGCTCATCCCGCTCGGGCTGGGTGCCTGGGCGCCGATCTATGCAGGCCGGCGGGCCGGCCGCCCGCGCTGGGTGGCGTTCGGCGCCGTCTGGACGATCGCGGTGATCGCCGGCTTCGTGCTGTCGAGCTCGGACACCGGCGGCACCGGCGGAGGGCTGATCCTGTTCGGTTGGGTGGCCGGGGCCGTGTACTCGTTCTCGGTGCGGCGCGAGTACGAGGAGATCATCCAGGCCAGGGCTCCGAGCCACCCGCCCGAGAGGGCGCGCGGCTCAGGCCCGGCCGGCTAGACCAGCGCGACGGTCACGCCGAGCACGAAGTCCTCGCTTGAGGCGATCTCATCCACGACCGCCTGCGGGACCGGCTCGCTCGTGGTGATCGCCATCGCGGCGAGACCCTCGGCGTTCTCCACGCCCTCGGGCAGGCGCCCGACAGCCGCGGAGCTGATGTTCACGCCGGCAACGCCGAACGCGGTCCCGACGCGGCCGAGCATCCCTGGGAGATCCCGGTAGCGGAACAGCGTGACGTGCTCCTCGAGCTGGACGTCGAAGCGCTGGCCCCACGCCTCGAGCAGGTGCGGCCGGTTCTGACGGCCGATCAGCGTGCCGGCGACCCGGACCGCGTTCTCGCCGGAGCTCACCGCAACCCGGACCAGGTCGGTGTAGTCGTGAGCGGTGGTGTGCTTGGCCTCGACGACGTCGATGCCGCGCTCCTCCGCGATCGCCGGCGCGTTGACCGCGTTGACCTCCTCCTCGGTGCGCCCGCGCAGCGCTCCGAGCAGGACCTCGATCGCGAGCAGCCGGGTGTCGCGGTCGGCGAGCCGGCCGAGCAGGTCGATCTGGATCTCGTCGAGCGAGCCGCCGCCGGCCACCGCGAGCTCGGTGGCGATCCGTCCGAGCGACCGGCAGAGCGGCAGGAACGGGCCCATCACCTCGAAGTCCTCGGGGGGAACCGCGGGGACGTTGACCGCGCTGGTGACCACCCCGCCGGTGAGCGCCGCGACCACCTGCTCGGCGGCCTGGTAGCCGGCGCGGTCGGTCGCCTCGGCGGTCGATGCCCCGAGGTGCGGGGTGACGATCACGTTCGGGTAGCCGAACAGCGGGTGCTCGGTGACCGGCTCGGAGCGGAAGACGTCAAGCGCCGCGCCGCCGACCTTGCCGGAGTCGAGCGCCGCCTGGAGATCCTCGTCGACGACGAGCGGACCACGCGCGACGTTGAGCACGCGCACGCCGTCCTTGCACTTGGCGAACACCTCGGCATCGAGCCAGCCCTCGGTCTCGGGCGTCTTGGGCAGGTGGATGGTGAGGAAGTCGGCCTCGGCGTAGACCTCATCCGGCGTCTCCGCGCGCTCTGCCCCGAGCTCGCGGTAGCGGTCGGCCGAGACGTACGGGTCGTATCCGACCACGCGCATCCCGAAGCCGCGCGCACGCTGGGCGACGAGCTGACCGATGCGCCCGAAGCCGAGCACGCCGAGCGTCTTCTCGAACAGCTCGGTGCCGGAGTACTTGGAGCGGTCCCAGCGACCGGCGATCAGCGAGGCATGCGCCTGCGGCACGTTGCGCGCGAGCGCCAGCAGCAGCGCCATCGTGTGCTCGGCGGCCGTGACGACGTTCGATTCAGGTGCGTTGGCGACGACGATCCCGCGCTTGGTCGCCTCCCCCACGTCGACGTTGTCGACACCGACGCCGGCGCGGCCGACCGCCCGCAGTGCACCTGCGTGTGAGAGCAGTTCGGCGTCGAGCTTGGTCGCCGAGCGGATCAGGATGCCCTCGTAGCCCCCGAGGCGCTCGGCGAGCTCATCGCGCGAGAGCCCGGTCTCGACGTCGACGTCGAAGTGCTCCTGCAGGAGTGAGATGCCGGACTGGCCGATCTTCTCGGCGACGAGAACCTTGGTCATGACTGCTGCTCCAGGACGTAGTCGATGCATGCGGTGAGTGCCGTGACGTCAGCGAGGTCGGTCGCCGGGAACATGGCGACACGAAGCTGGTTGCGGCCGAGCTTGCGGTAGGGCTCGACGTCGACGATGCCGTTGGCGCGCAGCGTCGCCGCGGCCGCGGCCGCGTCGATCTCGTCATCGAAATCGATCGTGCCCACGACGAGCGAGCGCTTGGCCGGGTCGGTGACGAACGGCGTGGCGTGCGGATGCGCCTCCGCCCACTGGTACAGGTGCGAGCTCGCGGCGGAGGTGCGGGCGACCATGGCGGGCAGGCCGCCCTGCTCGAGCATCCAGTCCAGCTGGTCGGCGAGCAGCAGCAGCGTCGCGATCGCGGGGGTGTTGTAGGTCTGGTCCTTGCGCGAGTTCTCGAGCGCGGTGGAAAGCGACAGGAAGTCCGGGATCCAGCGAGGGGCGCCGGTCGTCGGGCGGTCGCGCTCGATCTGCTCGATCCGCTCGATCGCCGCGGGGCTGCACACCGCCAGCCACAGGCCACCGTCGGAGGCGAAACCCTTCTGCGGGGCGAAGTAGTACACGTCCGCCTGGTTGATGTCGACAGGCAGCCCGGCGGCGCCCGACGTGGCATCGATCAGCACGAGCGAGCCGTCCGAGCCGGCGGGCCGTGCGACCGGGACCATCACGCCGGTCGAGGTCTCGTTGTGCGCCCAGGTGATGACGTCCGCCGACGCCTCGGCGCGCGGCTCGGGTGCGTCGCCTCCGGGCGCTTCGACGACGATCGGATCGGCGAGGAACGGTGCGCCCGTGGTGCATGCCGCGAACTTCGAGGAGAACTCTCCGTAGGTCAGGTGCAGCGCGCGCTCGCGCACCACACCGCAGGTGAGGGCGTCCCACAGTGCCGTCGTCCCGCCGTTACCGAGCACCACCTCGTAGCCGTCGGGCGTCGAGAACAGAGTCGAGACACCCGATCGAACCTGGCCGACCAGCGACTTGACCGGCTTCTGGCGATGCGAGGTGCCCATCACGGCGGCGCCGGCCCCCCTCAGGTGGTCGAGCTGGGCCTGGCGGACGCGCGACGGGCCGGAGCCGAAGCGGCCGTCGGCCGGCTTGAGGTCGTCAGGGATCTCGACGGAGGTCATCTCGGTCATGGGCGCTCCACGTGCGTAGGGGTCGGATGGTGGGCGTGCCCAGGCGCGCGGCGAGGTGAGGCCGTCGCTCCCCGGTGGTCGCCTCCACCTTGTCGCGCCAGTCACGACGGCCTCTCGATCATACCCAGCCACCGTGCCGGTCACGGCGCGGTCACAACGCAGCGGCGGCGACGCTGCCGGCTACTCCTGCCAGTCGGTGTCGTCGATCCAGGCCATCTGCTTGCGCAGCTCCTTGCCGACGGTCTCCACCTGATGGCCCGCCTGCTCGTCGCGCATCCGCAGGAAGTTCTCCTGGCCGGCGCGGTTCTCCGCGATCCACTCGCGGGCGAAGTCGCCGGACTGGATCTCTGAGAGCACCTGCTTCATCGCGGCGCGGGTCTCCTCGCCGATGATCCGGCTGCCACGCGTCAGGTCGCCGTACTCGGCGGTGTTGGAGATCGAGTACCGCATCCCTGAGATGCCCTTCTCGTACATCAGGTCGACGATCAGCTTCAGCTCGTGGAGGACCTCGAAGTACGCCAGGCGCTCGTCGTAGCCCGCGTCGGTGAGGGTCTCGTAGCCGGCGCGCACGAGCTCGGTGACGCCGCCGCAGAGCACCGCCTGCTCTCCGAACAGGTCGGTCTCGGTCTCGTCCTTGAAGGTGGTCTCGATCACGCCGCCGCGGGTGCCGCCGATGCCCTTGGCGTAGGCCAGCGCGATGCCGAGCGCGTCCCCTGAGGCGTCCTGCTGGATGGCCACCAGGCACGGCACTCCGGAGCCCTCGGTGTACTGCCGGCGGACGAGATGGCCTGGGCCCTTGGGCGCGACCAGCGCGACGTCGACGTCCGGCGGCGGCACGATCTCGCCGTAGTGGATCGAGAAGCCATGCCCGAACAGGAGCATGTTGCCGGGGGCGATCCCGTCCTTCAGACCGCCCTCCCAGATCTGGCCGTGCAGCTCGTCAGGGGCGAGCAGCATCACGATGTCGCCCTCGCTGGCGGCGTCCGCCGGCTCGAGCACCCGCAGCCCGTGGCTCTCGGCCTTGGCGCGGCTCGAGGACCCCTCGCGCAGCCCTACGACGACGTCGACGCCGGAGTCCTTCAGGTTGAGCGCGTGGGCGTGGCCCTGGGAGCCGTAGCCGATGATGGCGACGGTCTTGCCGTCGAGCTTTGAGAGATCAGCGTCGTCGTCGTAGAACATGGCCCGAGCCTACAAGGCGCGCAGCCGCGGTTGACCGGGCCGATCGCCGGGTGTGCCCGAGCGGGCGAACTAGCCCCCGTAGCGGCTCTCGAGCGCCAGCACGTCGCCGACGTAGTGGCGCGTCGAGGGCAGCATGCCGCGCGCACGTACCGAATCGAGTCCCTGGTAATACGCCGCAATCGTCTCGTGCTGGTCCTCGCCGGTGGCGAGCAGCAGCGATCGCAGCAGTGCCACCCCTCCGCGGACGTTGTCGAGGGCCGAATCGGGCGAGAGCTGGAGGCCGTCGACGCGTGTGAGGTCGTTCCAGGTCGCGGGCTCGAGCTGCATCACGCCCACTGCGCCGCTGGAGGAGACCTCGGCGTCGTTGAAACCGCTCTCCTCTTCGGCGATCGCCTCGGCAAGCGGAGCGGGGACCCCGTCGGCGGCGGCGATCGCGCCCACGTCGCCCGGAGAGACGTACTCGGCGACCGGCCGCGCTCCTGCCGGGCCGGGGGCGGCCGGCGCGGGGGCGGAGCTGCCACCGGGGACGGTGAGGGTTCGGCCGGCGAGCAGCACGCCGTCGACCGATATTCCGTTCGCGGCCGCCAGCGCGGCCGGGCTGGTGCCGTAGCGCGCCGCGATTGCGCTCAGCGTGTCGCCCGAGCGCACGAGGTATCCGCCGGAGGGGCTCGCCGTGGCGGAGGCATCCTCTGAGCTCACGCCACTCGACGCGCTCGCGCCGGAGACGGTGATCGTCCGGCCGGCCAGCAGCACGCCGCGCACCGACATCCCGTTGGCGGCCGCGAGGGCCGCCGGGCTGGTGCCGTAGCGCGCCGCGATCCCGCTCAGCGTGTCGCCGGGCCGCACCGTGTACTCGCCCGTGCCGGACGAACTGGGCGCGGTCTCGGTGCTCACCGGACTGGACTCGGTCGCGGGGCTCGTCGCGTCGACAGGCCCACCCTGCGGCGGGATCTGGATCTGCGAACCCGCGGTGAGCTGCGCCTCGATCGAGAGGCCGTTGGCCGCAGCCAGACGCGCCACCGAGAGCCCGTCGGCAGTGGCGATCGAGGTGAGCGTCTCCCCGCGGCGCACGGTGTGGGTGACATCGGCTAGGGCGGCGGCCGGGAGAGCAAACCCGGCGGCGGCCACGAGCAGGAGAAGGCGGATCGAATATCGCATCGTCGTTCAGGCTCGCGGCCGAGGCTCGCCGCGGCAACCGGTGCAACCGCACTTTCACGAGGGCCGTGGGCGATCGGTCAGGCGCTTGCGCTGCAGACGAGCGTGCTGCCCGGCAGCACGACCGAGCCGTCGTCGTCGCGGAAGGGGTGCGCCAGCTCCCCGACACGCTCCCGCACCGCGGCCCGGTCGGAGTCGCTCAGCTCCGCGCTCGCGGCGCCGAACGACGGGGACATCTCGGCCATCTCGGCGAAGTACTCCTCCAGCGATGCAAACGACCGCTGCATCGCCACCGGCGCCACCTTCACCTCGAGGAACCCCGCGTTCCCGAGCAGGTCGTCAAGCGCGCCGTCGGCGGCGAGGGAGAACTGGTTCGGGATATCCGGATCCGGCGGTTCCATGTGACCCAGATCGATCAGTGCCCGGCGTGGGATCGTCGCCCATGGGTTGCTCTCGGGCGTGTCCCAGACCGCGAGCGAGGTGCGGCCACCGGGCTTCAGCACCCGGCGGATCTCCCGCGCGGCCGATTCCGGATCGGCGATCAGCATGATCCCGTAGCGGCACAGCACGCCATCGACGGACGCCGTGTCCATGTCGATCCACTCGAGTTCGAGCTGGCGGAACTCGACATTCGAGACGTGCTGGGCGGCGGCACGCGCGCGAGCAACCTCAAGCATCGCCTCTGCGCCGTCGCTGCAGATGAGCGTGCCGCCCGGCGCGATCAGCTCGGCGGCCATGAAGCCGGTGTCCCCCGGGCCGGCGGCGAGCTCGAGCACCCGGTCTCCAGGCTGAGGAGCGAGCGCGTCGACCATCGTGACCGATACGTCGATCGCCCAGTCACGAACGCGATCGGCGACATTCCCCCAGCCCTCGGCTGCGCGCTCCCAGCCTTCACGGCTTTCGACGCGATACAGGTCGGGATCGAGCGGACTCACGAACGAACAGCCTATTCCGCGCCATCGCTGAGGCGTCGAGTGAGCTCGCCGAAGGCCGCCTCGATCTGCGCGCTCATCCGCTGTTCGAGGATCGCGTGCAGTGCCTCGGCGGCGAGCGGCCGCAGCGCCTTGACCGAGGCGTCCATCTCCGCCCAGCGCTCCTCCGGCATGCCGGCCTCCTCGAACGGGCGCCACACCTGCTCCATGAACAGTCGCACGAAGGCGGCCGACACGGCGTCGCAGTGGCGCTCGACCTGCTCGAACACCGCGAGCGCGCCGTCGAGCGAGACGCCGCGCGCAACGACGCTCTCCGCGACGGCGAGCAGCGCCGGGCTCGGGACCAGGAAGCGATCGGGGCCCGCCGGCAGCAGGATCCCGAGCCGCTCGGCGCGGGCGAGCACCTCCGGCGCGCGGTCGGCCTCGACTTCGAAGCGGAGCCCGAGCTCGGAGCGCGTGAGCGTCTCGGGCGTCTCCGTGCCGCTGCCGGCGGAGAGCACCTCGCGCACCCGGGCCAGCCGCTCGGCGGTGCCGCGCCCGTCCTCGAGCAGCCGCTTGATCCCAGCCAGATTGAATCCGTCGGCCTGCAGGTCGCGGATCAGCTTCAGCTGAGCGACGTGCTCATCTCCGTAGTACCCGACGCGCACGCGGACCTCCGGCGGCTCGAGCAGGCCGCGCGCCTGGTGCGCGCGGATGTTGCGCACCGACATGCCGGAGGCGGCAGCGAGCTGCTCGATCGTGAGCTCGGCGGACACGCGCTCAGATGGTACCGGTGGCCGATGTGACATCGGCCGATGTGACATCGGCCAGTCAGCGCAGCTCGCGTCGCTGGAGCTTGCCGGCTGCGTTGCGGGGCAGCGCGTCGACGAGCTCGAAGCGCTTGGGCACCTTGAACCCGGCCAGGCGCGCGCCGCAGAACGCCCGCAGGTCGTCCGCCATCGCGGCGTCGACCGCCACACCGTCCGCGTGTGCCGGAACCCAGCCGAGCCGGGGCACCACGAGTGCGACCAGCGCCTCCCCCCACTCCGGGTCCGGTCGCCCGACCACGGCCGCGTCAGAGATCGCATCGTGCTCCAGCAGCACCGCCTCGACCTCGGTGGGCGCGATGTTCTCGCCCCCGGAGACGATCGTGTCGGCGGTCCGCCCGACGATCTCCAGGCGCCCGGACTCGTCGAACCGCGCGAGGTCCCCCGTATGCAGCCATCCGTCGCCTGAGATCGCGGCCCGCGCCACGCTCGGGCCTCGCACGAGCAGCTCGCCCGCGTCCGAGAGCGTCAGCTCGGCTCCGAGCAGCGCGATGCCGTCGGTCGCGATCTGCGAGCACGTCTCGGTCATCCCGAATGACGGCGCAACGACGATCGAGGCCTGGCGGGCCCGCTCGAGCAGCGCCGGCGCGATCGGGCCGCCACCGAGCAGCACCCGCCGCAGCGCGGGCGGCTCACGCAGCCCGCCGTCGAGCAGCCGGGAGAGCATCGTGGGCACGAGCGACACCAGGGTGACGGGCTCCTCGGGATCGAGCAGCGCGTCGCGGACCTGCTCGGTGTCGAAGCGTTCATGCAGGACGACGGTGGTGCCGTAGATCGCCGAGCGCATGGCGATCGACAGCCCGCCGACGTGGGCGAGCGGCATCGGGCACAGCCACCGCTCCGCCGGGTCGAGACCCAGCGCGACCGCCGAGCCGATCGCGTTCCACAGCCAGTTGGAGAGCGACAGCTCGACCCGCTTGGGACCGGCGGTCGTGCCCGAGGTGAACATCACGGTCGCGATGTCGGAGAGCTCGAGCGGCCGTTCGGCGACCGGCGGGCCGGACGGGAGCTCGGTGAGCGTGCGGGCAACGCCGTTCACACGCGGCATCCGTTCGGAATCGGTGAGTCGCAGGTCGATCGGGACCGCCGCGACGCCGATCGCGAGGCAGGCGTGCAGCGCGACGATCAGCTCGTCGCTCGGCAGCGCGAGCGCGACCCGGTCACCGTGGCCGATGCCCCACTCGTGCAGGGCGCCGGCGACGCTGCCCGCGGCGGCGTGCAGCTCGCGATAGCTCCAGGTGCGCCCGGGCGTGACGAGCGCTGCCCGGCCGGGATGCACACGGGCGGCACGGCTGAGCCACGGCTCCATGAGACGAGCTTATGCCGCCCGCACGCGGGCTCACGCGATCCAGTGGAGCTGGTCTCGGTGACGCTCATCCTCGTCGATGGTGTCCTCCCCGCATCGCGGTCGGCGGCCGCTTCCCGATCGCCGCGCCGCTGGGCGGGAACGGCGGCTCGCGGCCCTCTCATCCCGACACCGAGCAGTCAACTAGAGTGCCCCGGCCAGTGGCATGGAAGATAGGAGTGAACGCGTGAGCTTTCAGTGGACGCCGTCCGGCGAGTACACCGACATCCGGTACGAGCTCTCCGAGGAAGCAGAACCGACGAGCCCGTGCATCGCCAAGCTGACGATCAACCGGCCTGAGGTTCACAACGCGTTCCGACCCGAGACGATCGTCGAGCTCTCTGACGCGTTCGACCGTGCGCGTGAGGATCCGCGAGTCGGCGCGATCATCCTCACCGGCGAGGGCGATCGCGCGTTCTGCTCGGGCGGGGACCAGCGAGTGCGGGGCAACCGCGGCGGCTACGTGACTGATGCCGACCCGGCGAACGCGGGCGCGCAGCAGGCGGTCGGGCGTTTTCACGTCACCGACCTGCACGTGCAGATGCGACGGTTGCCCAAGCCGATCGTGGCGATGGTTGCCGGCTGGGCGATCGGCGGCGGCCACGTCCTGCACGTCGTGTGCGACCTCACGATCGCCGCCGACAACGCCCGCTTCGGCCAGGTCGGCCCGAAGGTCGGCTCCTTCGACGGCGGCTTCGGCGCCTCAGAGCTCGCGCGTCTCGTCGGGCCCAAGAAGGCCAAGGAGATCTGGTTCCTGTGCCGTCAGTACGACGCGCAGCAGGCACTCGAGATGGGGCTCGTCAACACGGTCGTGCCGCTCGCCGATCTCGAGGCGGAGACGGTGCGCTGGTGCCGCGAGATGCTCGCGCTCTCGCCGTTCGCGCTGCGGATGATGAAGGCGAGCTTCCACGCCGACGAGGACGGGATGGCCGGGCTGCAGCAGCTCGCCCATGACGCCAACTACCTCTTCTACATGAGCGAGGAGGCGCAGGAGGGCCGCAACGCGTTCCTGGAGAAGCGGCCGACCGACTTTGACCGCTTCCCCCGCCGCGCGTAGCGACCGCCGCGGCGTACGGAGATGAGCGGAGTGCGGATCTGGCTGATGGCCGCGCGGCTGCGGACGCTGCCGGCCGCCATCGCCCCGGTGCTCGTCGGCACCGCACTGGCGGGCTTCCAGCACGTCGACCACCCGCTGCGGCTGCTCGCTGCACTGCTCGGAGCGATCTTCATCCAGGTCGGCACCAATCTCTCCAACGACTACTCCGACGCGCGCCGTGGCGCCGACGCCGAGGACCGGCTCGGGCCGGTGCGGGTGACCGCCGGCGGCCTGGTCCCCCCTCGCCAGGTGCTGATCGCCACCTACGTCTCGTTCGGGCTTGCCGTTCTCGCCGGGATCTACCTGATCGTCGTCGCCGGATGGCTGCTGCTCGTCATCGGCGTCGCCTCGATCGTCGCCGGCGTGCTCTACACCGGCGGCCCGCGCCCCTACGGCTACGAGGGGCTCGGTGAGGTGTTCGTGTTTCTGTTCTTCGGAGTGGTCGCGGTGGCCGGCTCCTACTTCGTGCAGGTCCGCCATCTGGACTGGGAGGCGTTCGCGCTCTCGGTTCCCGTCGGTCTGCTCGCCTCGGCGATTCTCGTCGTCAACAACGTTCGTGACATCGACTCCGATCGCCGGGCCGGCAAGCGCACGCTTGCCGTCCGGCTGGGGCGCGAGCGCACGCGCGTGATGTTCGGGGGGATGCTCGGTCTGGCGTTCGTGCTCGCGCTCGTGACCTGGGTGTTCGGTCCGCTCGGCCCGTGGGTGGCGCTCTGCTGGCTGGCGGCGCCACTGGCGGTCACGCTCGTCCGCACGGTGGCCACCCACACGGACGGGCCAACGCTCAACGGCGCACTCGCCCGCTCGGGCATGCTGCAGCTCGTGTTCTGCGTGCTGCTGTCCGCGGGCGTGCTCCTCAGCCGGTGAAGCTCAGCTTCCGCACCGTCTGCAGGTCGCTCCGCGGTCGCGGGCACCGGGCGGCGCACGGAGCGGTGAGCGAGCGCGAGCTCGTATTCGTCTCGCTCGAGGCGGGTGACGGCCTGACCGGCCATGGCGAGGCGGCCCCGCTGCGCTCCTATGACGGGGTTGGCGTCGACGAGGTGACCGAGGCGCTCCAGGCCTGCCGACCGGTGCTGGAGGACTACCCGGGGCACGCGCCGATCGCCGACGTCATCGCCCGTTGCGGCGAGCAGACGATCGTCGCCCAGGCGCTGGCCGCGATCGACCTCGCGCTCTGGGACCTCGCGGGTCAGCGTGTCTCCGAACCGGTCTGGCGCCTGCTGGGGGCGGCCGACGGCGGACCGGTCCCGGTCAACTGGACGATCGACGCGCCGGACCGGTCGGGCGCTGCCAGCGAGGCCGCCGAGGCCCGCGCCGCCGGCTTCCGGACGGTGAAGGTGAAGGTCGGACTCGGCGACGACGCCGGCCGCCTCGCCGCCGTCCGCGCCTTCGCGGGGCCGCAGATGGCGATCCGCATCGACGCCAACGGCGCCTGGGCGCCCGAGCAGGCGGCCGCCACCCTGCGAGCGCTCGAGCCGGTCGGGATCGAGCTCTGCGAGGAGCCAGTCCACGGCCTCGCAGAGATCGCCGCGTTGCGCGGCAACGGGATTCCGCTCGCGCTCGACGAGTCCGCGGCCGACCCGCTCGCGCTCACCGCCCCGGCGTCCGCGGAGCTCGCCTGCCTGAAGATCGCTCGCTGCGGCGGCATCAGCGGCCTGCTCGCCGCAGCGGCGGACGCCCGCGCGGCCGGCTATGAGGTCTTCCTCGCCTCGACGCTCGACGGGCCGCTCGGGATCGCGGCGGCGCTGCACGCGGCGGCTGCGCTGCGACCGGGACGGGCGTGCGGGCTGGCGACCCTGGCGCTCTTCGAAGGGCGGGCCGATCCGTTGCCGGCGCGGGACGGCGTGGTCGCGTTGCCGATCGGGGCAGGGCTCGGGGCGGGGTTGGTGGAGTGGTACTGACCGTGTTGCGCCGGGGGAGCGCGCCGTGGCGTCGCACCCACCCCACAGCTCACCCCCCGGTGGCCACGATCAACCCCGCCACCGCCCAGGGCTGCTCCAGGTGCACCGCATGCCCCGCCCCCGGCACCACGTGCAACCGCGCGTCGGGCAGCGTCTCCACCATGCGCTCGGCCGTCCGCCGGAACTTGCGGTCCCGCTCCCCGACGATCAGCTCGACCGGGATGACGATCTCGTCCAGGCGGTGCCACAGCGAGGGGAGCGTGCCGGTGCCCAGGCCGCGCAGCGCGGCGGCCAGCCCCGCGGTCGTGTTGCGCAGGCGGTCGGCCATCACCGCGGCGCGGATCTCGGGCGGCTGGTCGGAGAGCACCGGTGTCTGCGACCAGCGACTGACGAACTGGTCGATCGTGACCGTTTCGGCCCACGCGGCGAGCGCCTCGTCGGCGCGGTGGCGCTGCTCGCGCTCGGTCGGCTCCGCGAGGCCGGGGCTCGCCCCGATCAGGACGAGGCGCTCGATCCGGCCGGGCATGGAGAGCGCCGCGTGCAGCGCGATCCGGCCGCCCTGGGAGTAGCCGCCGAGCGTGAAGCGCCCCGGCGCAAGCGCGTCGACCTCGGCGAGCACGCTGTCGAGCGTCACCGGGCGAGCGCCCGAGGCGGAGCCGTGGCCGCGGATGTCCGGCGCCTGGACGCGATAGCTGTGCGGGAGCGCCTGGGTGACACCCTCCCAGCTCGCCCCGGTGTTCGTGAAGCCGTGCAACAGGACCAGCTCCGTCATGGCCTGGACGATAGGCGCGGCCGTCGGTGCATGGCGACACGGCGATACGCCATGACTAGCATCGCCGCCGTGCCGGACCCGAGTTACTCCGTCGACCAGCAGCGAATGCTGCGCGCGCTCGTCGACGAGTTGGCGCGCTGCGGCATGCGCGAGGCGTGTACCTCGCCGGGATCGCGCAACACGCCGATCGTGCTCGCGCTCGTCCGTGACGCGCGGCTGCGCTGCTTCTCGCACATCGACGAGCGTTGCGCCGGGTTCTTCGCCATCGGCGCGGCGCGGGCGAGCGGGCGGCCGGTCGCGGTCACCTGCACGTCAGGGACGGCCGCCGCGGAGCTGATGCCCGCGGTCGTGGAGGCGCACTGGGGCCGTGTCCCGCTGCTCGTGCTCACTGCCGACCGGCCGGCCGATCTGCGCGACGTCGGCGCCGGCCAGGCGATCGATCAGGTCAAGCTCTACGGCGACCACGCCAAGTGGTTCTGCGAGCTCGAGCTCCCACCGGTGCTCGACGCCGGGGCAATGGGCTGGATCCGCCAGCTCGCCTGCCGCGCCTACTGGACGGCGCTCGAAGGCCGGCCCGGCCCGGTCCATCTCAACGTGCCGCTGCGCGAGCCGCTCGTCCTCGGCGCGACACCCGCACCGGAGCCGCCGGCGCTCGCCGGCCGCGCGGCCGGGCGGCCCTGGGTCGCCCGCGTCGCCGCCCGCGAGGAGGGCACCGCCGCCGCGCGGGCCTTCCCCCTCCCGCCGCGGACCGTGCTCGTCGCCGGCCGCAGCCAGGACGACGAGTCCCTCGCCCCCGAGATCGCCGCGTTCGCCGAGCGCCTGGGGGTGCCGGTGCTCGCCGATCCGCAGACCCGGGCCCGCGAGGGCGCGAACGCGATCGCCGCCTACGACCTGCTGCTGCGTGACCCCGCCCTCGCCCAGCGCCTCGCTCCTGAACACGTGCTCCGGATTGGCGATCTGCCCACGTCCAAGCCGCTGCGCGGATGGCTTGCCTCCCTTCCCGCGACCGTCGAGCAGACGCTCGTCGACCCGGGCTCGAGCTGGCAGGATCCGGCCGGGGTGGTGGATCGGATCGTCTCCGGGCAGCCCGCGAATCTGCTGCGCGCGCTCGAGGGTGCGCCGGACCCGGCGTGGTTCGCCGCCTGGCGCGACGCCGACGACACGGCCGTCGCGGCGCTCGTCGCGACCCTCGCCGGCGAGCGCGGTCTGTCCGAGCCGCTCGTCGCGCGCCGCCTCGGGGAGTGGCTCGACCCGGAGACGACGCTGTTCGTCGCCTCGTCGATGCCGATCCGTGACGTCGAGCTGCATCTGCCGGCGCGCGTGCCCCTTCCCCGCGTGCTCTCCAACCGCGGCGCCAACGGGATCGACGGCACGATCTCGGCGGCGTTCGGAGCGGCGGCCGCACGGCCCGAACATCCGGTCGTGCTGCTGATCGGAGACGTCGCGCTGCTGCATGACCTCGGCGGCCTCCTCGCCGCCCGCCGCCTCGGTCTCGAGTTGACGATCGTTGCGCTCAACAACGACGGGGGCGGGATCTTCCACTTCCTGCCCGTGAGCGGCGAGGGTGCGGCGTTCGAGGAGCACGTCGCGACACCCCACGGACTGTCACTCGAGCGCGTCGCGGCGCTGTTCGAGGCCGACTACACCCGGTCGGCCGACGAGGACGCACTGCACGCTGCGCTGGAAGGGGCGACCGGCTCGGGCCGGGTGACGCTGATCGAGGTGCGAACCGACCGGGCGGAGAATCTGGCTCTCCACCGCCGCCTCGCCGAGGCCGCCCTCGGCCGCGGCTGAGCGCCTCAGGTGGCGGCCGGGTCGCGGAACTCGGCTCCGAGCCACTCGAAGATCCGCACGAGGCCCTGACGAAGCGTCACCTGTGCCTCCCAGCCGAGTACCTCGCGCGCCCGGCTGACGTCGAGGCAGCTGCGGTCGACCTCGCCGGCGCGGGCCTCGGCGAACACGGGCTCGCCAAGGCCCGGGATCGCGACGTCGTTGAGTGCCTCGATGAGCGCCAGCACCGAGGTCTCCTGTCCGTGCCCGATGTTCACCGGACCGGTGACATCGCCGGCGGCGGCGAGCAGGTTGGCGGCAACGACGTCGGAGACCTCGACCCAGTCGCGCGTCTGCCGCCCGCTGCCGAACACCGTCGGGACCCCGCCGCTGATCGCCAGGCCGCAGAAGATCGCGACCACGCCCGCTTCGCCGTGCACGTCCTGCCGGGGGCCGTAGACGTTGCCGTATCGCAACGACACCGTCGAGAGGCCGTGGAGCCGGTCATAGAGCTCGACGTAGCCCTCGGCGGCGTGCTTGCTCGTGCCGTATGGAGCGAGTGCGTGGATCGGATGATCCTCGGGCGTCGGCAGGACGTCGGCATCGCCGTACAGGCCGCCGCCGGTCGAGGTGTTCACCAGGCGGCGCGCCCCATGCCGCCGGGCGGCCTCCAGGACGTTGATCGCGCCGAGCACGTTCGTGCGCGCGTCGCCCACCGGATCGGTCACCGACGAGCGGACGTCGATCTGCGCGGCGAGATGGAACACGAGCTCGGGCGAGCGCGAGGCGAACACCTCCTCGACGCGATCGGCGTCCCGGACGTCGGCGACGACCAGCTCAGCGCCGGCTGCCAGCGCGCTCTCGAGGTTCTCGCGCTTCCCGGTCGAGAGGTTGTCGATGACCGTGACGCCGTCGCCGCGGGCGACGAGCGCGTCAACGATGTTCGAGCCGATGAAGCCGGCACCGCCGGTGACCACGCAGTTCACGATCTGTTTCTCCGTTCTCTGGGCTCAGCCGGCGAGCGCCGGGAGCATCACTCCGAGTTTGATCTCCGTCTCGGCGAGCTCCGACGCTGGGTCGGAGTCGCGCACGATGCCGCACCCCGCATAGCAGCGGCCGTGTCGTCCTCGCAGCAGTGCGCATCGCAGCGCGACGCAGAACTCGCCGTCGCCCGCCGCGTCCGCCCAACCGACCGCACCTGCGTACCAGCCCCGGTCAAACCCCTCGAGTGCGGGGATCGCGCCGAGGGCTCCGGGCGGCTCGGCACCGACGGCGGGCGTCGGATGCAGCAGGCCGGCCAGGGTCACCGCATCGATTGGCTCCGTGAGCTGCGCCCGGATCGGGGCGGCGAGATGCTGGATGTTGGCGACCTTGACCACCATCGGCTCCTCGGCCGCTGCGACCCACACCGACACCGGCGCGAGCGTCCGCGCGATCCGCCGCGCGACGATCGCGTTCTCCGCGCGATCCTTGTCGGAGCGCAGCAATTGCTCGGCGAGATGGTCATCGACCGCCGGATCCGCGCTGCGGCGGGTCGAGCCGGCGAGCGCGACCGTTGACGCACGCTGGCCCTGCCGGCGTACCAGCAACTCGGGGGTGGCACCAATGAAGGTCGCGTCCCCACGGCCCACCGCGTACACGAATGAGCTCCCGAACGCCTCTCGCAGGAGTCCGAAGATGGCCGCGGGATCGTGGTCGGTGGGCGCATGGACATCAACCTCTCGCGCCAGGACCACCTTGTCGAACTCGCTGGCGGCGATCCGTTCGGTCGCCCGTTGAACGGCCTGTTCGTAATGCGCCGGCGGCATCGGACTGAACACCTCGTATGCGCCGACGGGGGCCGGATCCAGCAGCGGCAGCGACCGCCCATGCAGCCGCTGCAGTCGCCGGATAACCCGCTCCATCACGTCATCGGCACGGTCGTCTGGGAGCAACTGGGCGGCGACCGTGATCCAGGTGCGCCGACCGCGACGCGCCAGCGAAATCTCGGGTATCACCATCGAGGCCGGCGCAAAACCGGCCCACGACGGCGCATGTCCACCCTCAGGTGCGAAGGCGAAACCTCCGACCACGACGAGGCCGGCGCCGGGCGCGCCCGGTGACTCGTCGTGCCAGGCATGCGCCGTGGCCGCGTTCCAGGCGCGGGCGACGGCGGTGAAACGATCCGGCCCATCGGCTTCCAGAGCCCGCGCACACCCGAGTCCGGCGAGCGCGATCGAGTCGCGTTCGGGCTGCTCGAAGCAGAACCACGACTCGCCCCTCTCTCGCGAGGTCATCACCACCGCACTCGGATCGACTGCTGCGTCGAGGGCGGCGGTCACACTCACGAGCACCGGGACGCGATCGGCTCGCGCTCGCTGCAGGCCGTGTTCCACACGGCCGCGCAGGCGTGCGAGCGCGGGGTCCTGCAGCCATCTGGGCGGACGGATTCCGGTGAGGCTCACCGGAGCTGAGGCTAGTGGAGGCCGGGGTCAGGAACCCAGGTCAGCCTCGACGGCGGCGGTGTAGTTGCCCTTCTGGGCACCGTTGGACTGCAGCGCGCCGAAGTATGCCTGGTTGTCGTCGGTCACTCCAAGCGGCTGCTGATCGGAGGCCTGGAACAGGTAGAAGGCCGCGATCCTCGCCCCGAAGCGCGCTCGCATCTGGCTCAGGGTCGACTGAAGTGTGGAAGCGGCCTGGCCATAGGTCAGGCAGGCGCTGAATCCGTAGTTGCCGCCATTGACGCAGGACCCGCCGTCGGTGGACAGCCCCCACTCGGTGATCCAGATCGGCACGTTGGCGGGTGCACCGGCAGCATGGGTCATCGAGATCGTCGCCTGCACGCTGGCTGCCCAGTTGGGTCCATATGGATGCACGGTCCAGCCCGCCACCAGCGACCCGAGGTCCGGGACGGCGTTGAACATGCCCGAGATCCAGGTCGACCCCTGTTCGCTGGTGTCCGCGATCGCCAGCAGTCCGACGTTCTGATTCGCGTGCCTGATCGCGAGCGCCGCTGTCCGCGCGCGCAGTGCGTAGGTGTGAGCACGGAACGCGAACGCGGCGGTCGATTGGTCGCTGAACTGATAGCCGAAGTTCGTCTCGTTGCCGAACTCGATGTCGGTCACCGCATCTCCGTTGGGCGCCTGCCCACCGTTCCATGCCGTGCCGCCCGGACCGACCGCGCTCGCCCATGTCCCGAGCGCTGCAGCCTCGGCCGTGCTCGGCAGGCGCCCCTCGAAGCTGGCGAGCAGCAACGGGCGGACACCGGCGCGCGCGTACTCCTGGCACGCCTGGACGATCTGCGCGACCGGTGTGTCGATGCTGAACTCAAGGCGCGCCGTTCGCGCGCCGAGCGCGGTCATGAACGGCAACTGGGTGTCGATCTGCGAGCCCGCCACGAGTCCGACCTGGAAAGGCAGCGATCCGATGCTCTCGGCTGCCTGCGCGCCCTGACCGCCGCCTCCGTTGGCCGGGTAACTGATCGCGACTTCGGTCGCCCACGCGTTCTCGGAGGAGGCCGGCCGCACGCTGAACCACACCATTTTCCCGGGAACGGGCGCCGGGCTCATCGAAGTACCGCTGAGGTGTGTATAGCTGTCCGGCTGACCGGGGACCTTCTCGACGAACACGTACCCGCCCGCGTTCGGAATCGCGTTCCAGGAGAGCTCATCGCCGCTGACCTGGATCTGCGGGACGTCGCTCCCGCCCCAGGTGGCATGCGCACGGCTGCGGTTGTGGCCGCCGGAGCGGTGATGTCCGTGGAGCCGGTGTCGGTGGAGCCGGTGGCGCGCACCATGATGGTGGCGATGCGGGCGACGGCGATGGTGGTCGCCGGGGTGACGATGATGCGTGTGCGGCCGCTTGTGGCTGCGCGAGCGGGTGGGGTGCGCCACTGCGATGCCGGTGGTCGCGATCAGCGCCAGCAGGAAGGAGGCGAGGCACACGACGTAGCGGATCTGCTGGCGGATGTGCGACATGACTCAGCTCCTGAAGACGCGATGAATCGGTCAAAGACGGGGGACGGCCAGACGCTGGTGGGACCACAGCGCTTGCCAGGGTCATCGGCACGACCATCCGTCGACTTGAGCCCCGATTCAGCTCGAACGTCCGTCTACCCGCGTGGACTGGACCACACGGTGTCGGCCGGGGCGCTACGTCCGCGCGCTGGAGTCCCGGCGCCGTGCGCTGAAACGGTCGGCGGCGCCGGGGATCACCTTCGCCGGCACGCCACCGACGACGGCGCCCGGAGGCACGTCGTGCACGACCACCGCGCCGGCTCCCACGACCGCGTCGTCGCCGACCGTGATCGGTCCGATGACGACCGCACCGGCCCCGATCCGGACGCGATCGCCGATCGTCGGCGGGGCACCGCGATCGTCATAGCCGATCGTCACCTGCTGGGAAATCTGGCAGTCGGTGCCGATTCTCTGGGCCACGATGATCGTCGCAAATCCATGCATGAGCATCAGCCCGGGGCCGATGTCTGCGCAGGTGATGTAGAACGCCGGCTCACCCCGGTAGACGAGCGCGAGCAGCTTCGCGGTCACCCGGCCGGTGAGGCCGGCGTCACGCAACCGGTGGTAGAGGATGCTCCGGAACGGGCGGTGTGCGAGCACCGAGCAGATCTGCGCGGCGGTCACCGCCTCCGGGAGCGGAAGGTCCAGGCGCGGCTGCACCTGGCGGCGGAGGTCGCGCATCGCCGCAGGACCCGCGATCGGCAGCGCCGCGCGGAGTGGGAACAGCAGCAGCAGGCGTCGGCGGTCCCAGATCTCACGCAGCGGTCGCACGACTGCGCAGGGTACGCTCCCGCAACCGGTGGCCGACGCCCGCACTCCGACACGACCGACCCTCATCGCCGCCGGCGTCGCCGCGGGACAGCCGTCTCGCGAGCAGATACGCGCCCGCATCGACTCCGATCAGATGCCCGACATCCTGCGGATCGGAGTCGAGCTGAACGCGGTCGACCTGAGTGAGCCGGCGCCGCGGCCGTCAGGCTGGCGCGGGAGGCTCCTGGCCGCGCTTCCGCCCGCGGTCGCGGAGACCTGGGTGCGCCGGCGCGAGGTCGCAGCGGTGCTCAGCTGGGGCGAGAACATCGCGTTCCCGGTGGCGGCGTTGATCTGCCTGATGCGTCTGCTCCGTCTCACGCGTCCGGGCCACATCGCCATTCTGATGGTCCCGTTTCACGAGGGCACCCGCTCACCGGTGAAGCGCTGGCTGAAACATGTCCTGGTTCCAATCGTGGTGCTCGGCGGGATGGATCGAGTCAACGTCCCCGCGCCGCTGCAGCGTCGCTGGACGCGTGAGCGGTGGCGCGTGCCGAAGCGGCGCATCGTGGACGCTCAGTGGCCTGTCGACACCTCGTTCTGGCGGCCGATCGAGGGTGCCGGCGACATGATCTGCGCCGTGGGCCGGGAGATGCGTGACTACGCCACCCTGATCGAGGCGTTGCGCACGCTGCCGATCTCCTGCCACATAGCGGCCGGCACCGCGATCAACTACGGCGGTTTCGGAACCGAGGACCCAAACGCCGAGAACGCAGGGCGCCGTCAACTGCCCGAAACCGTCACTGTGGGCGAGAAGTCCCTCTCCGAGTTGCGGGAGCTCTACGCGCGCTCGCGCATGGTTGTCGTGCCGATCCTCCCGTCGCACTCGGACAACGGCATCTCGACGATCATCGAGGCGATGGCGATGGGCCGGCCTGTGATCAGCACCGCGACCGAGGGCCGCGCGGACATCCTGGAGCACGAGGTCAACTGCCTGCTCGTACCGCCGCGCGACGCCGAGGCGTTGCGGGCGGCGATCCTGCGACTCTGGGAGGACCCCGCGCTCGCCGCACGGCTCGGGGCGCAGGCGCGAGAGCGCGTCGTGGACGCCCATGGTCTGGACCAGTGGTTGACCTCGATGCTGGCGGCGATCGCCGAAGTGTCGCCTCCGGCGCGCTGAGTGACCGGCGCCCAGGTGATGCCGATGCGGATCCTCGTCTACAGCGACTCTCCGACCATCGGCGGCGCGGAGGTCGCCCTGGGGTACCTGCTGAGCGGTCTTGATCCCGCGCTCGAGGTCGCGGTGCTCGCACTCAACCGCACCGTCGCCGAGACGATCGCTTCGGAGCGCCCCGGCACGGTGTACGGGGTCGTCGCCGCACCACGCGGGGTCCGCGACGTGGCCGCCGTTCGCCGCCACGCCGGTGCGATCCGCGCCTTTGCGCCCGATCTCGTGCACGTCAACAAAACCTGGCCGCTGGGTTGTGGCTGTGCCGAGATCGCGGCGCTGACGGTGCCAGGCGTCCGGGTGCTCGGGGTCCACCATCTTCCCCTGGAGAGCGCGGTACCTCGCCTGAGGCTGCGATCCGGCGCTGCAATCGCCCGTCGACTCGACGGTCATGTCGCAGTCGGGGAGCGGGTCGCCCGGATCATCGAGCGCTACCTGCGGCTGCCCGCCGGAGCCATCCACGCGGTCCCCAACGGCGTGCCCTTCGCCCCCGTCGCACACGAGCCCCGCCGCTCCCTGGCGGAGCTGTCGGTCGGCGCGCTCGGACGGCTCGCCGATCAGAAGGGGCTCGAAGGCCTGGTGCGCGCGCTTGCCGAGATCCCGCAGATGAGGCTGACGCTCGTCGGCGACGGACCGGAGCGCTCCGCGCTGGAGGCGCGTGCCGCGGAGCTCGGCGCGAGCGAGCGGCTGACGATCACCGGCTGGGTGCCGGGGGGACGCGCCTGGCTCTCCCGCTTCGACGTGCTCGCGCTCCCGTCACTGTGGGAGGGGATGCCGTTGGCGATCCTCGAGGCGATGCACGCCGGTCTGCCGGTCGTCGCCAGCGATGTCGGCAGCGTCTGCGAAGCCGTGTCCGACGGGATCACCGGCTACGTCGTCGCGCCCGGGGACAACGTCGCCCTCGTCGACCGCCTGCGCCGGCTGCAGGCGGACCCGGAAGGCGCCGAACGCATGGGCGCCGCGGCTCGCCGCATCGCCTCGGAGCGGTTCACCGTCGCGACGATGGCCCGGGGCTACGAAGCGATCTACAACAGTGTGCTGTCCGGCACTACGCCCGCAGGCGTTCGGTGATCGCCTCGATCGAGTACTCCTCGGCAGCCAGTCGACGGGCCCGTGCGCCGAGGTCCGGCTGCTCGCCCCGCATCAGCGCGGCGAGAGCGGTCGCGAACGCGTCTGCGTCGTCTGCGATCAGGCAGTGCTCCCCGGCGCGCACGGAGAGGCCGGCGCATGCCCGAGCAGTTGCGACGATCGGCATGGCGTGGGCCATCGCCTCGACGAACTTGATCGGAGATCCGCCCCCCACCAGCAGCGGGACGGCCACGCAGGAGACACCGGCGTAGGCGGACTCGATCCGGTCCACGAAGCCGGCCCATTCGATCCGGGGATCCTCGGAGGGCGAGGCGTCCAGACCGCCGCCGACGATCCTCAGCCGCGCATCCGGCTCGATCCTCCACAGACGCGGCGCCACCTCGTCGATCAGGAACCGCAGGCCGATCCGGTTGGGCTCGTAGCTGAAGCTGCCGATGAACAGCGCGCGGCGGGCTCCGAGGTCGACCGGCGAAGGCTCAACCGCCTGCACGTCGACGACGTTGGGCACGACGAGCAGAGCCGCACCGGGGCAGAGCTCACGCGCTGCCGTCGCGTCGGCATCGCTGACCACCCATGACTCGGCGCTGCGCGCGAGCACATCCCGCTCGAACCTGCGGACACGCTCGGGATCTCCCAGCGAGGCATCGAACCTGCCCCGGAACGCAGACTCGACGTTGTGGGCGTTGTAGATGACCCGGCGGCGCGAGGCGAGGCCGGCGAGTGCCGCCGCCTCGGTTGGCCCGTCGGCGATCACCCGCCCCTCGCGGCCACGAGATACCCGCTCGGCTGCGGAGGCGAGCTCCCGTGAGGCGCCCCGTGCCCACACGTCCGGGACGCCGCGCAGACGTGCCCCCGCGTACGCGCGCAGTCTCCCCAGCCCTCGGCCGGGGACCACCTCGTGGTACCGGACGCCCGGAATCGCGGAGAAGCTCGCGTCAGGTCCATCTCCACCGAAGCGGATGTAGACGAAGTCGAGCTCGCCGCCACCTCGCGCCAGCGCTCTGGCGATCCCGTAGGTGCGCATCGCCCGGCCCGACCTGAGGACCGGGGCGTGGGCGCTGACCATGACATCAGCCACCCGATCTCTCGCGAGCGGCGATCGCCTCCGCGAGCTCCTCGATCCGCGTCTCCCAGGAGTGACGGCGCGCGTCCCGCGAACGCGCGCGGCGGGCGTCCGGGTCGTCGGCCGCGAGCGCAGCCTCGAGCGCGCGCGCGAAGCCAGCCGCATCCGAGGCCTTCACGATCTCAGGGACGTCCCGCAGCGACGGGAGATCGGTCGCGATGACCGGGAGCCCGGCGGCGAGGTACTCGTACACCTTCATCGGAAAGATCCCGTCCGTGAGCGGGGTACGCAGGTAGGGGATGATCGCGGCGTCCGCGCCGCGGAGCAGGCCCGGCAGGTCGGCGTACGCGCGCGCGCCCAGCAGATGGATGTTGGCCTCCTGTTCGAGCATCTCGATGCGGGTGTGCGGGGCCCCGAGCCCGACCGGCCCGACGAGTACGAGCGTCCAGTCGCGCCGGAGCCGGGCCAGTTGCACCAGGAGGGACATGTCGATCTTGTTGTCACTGATGGCGCCGGTGAATACGATCCGCGGCCCGGGAAGCCGTGCGAGAGCGGGGTCGATCTCGCCCGGCTCCAGTGCCGACGCAAAGCTGGCGGTGTCGGCGACATTGGGCACGTACAGCACATTCGAGGAGACCGCCGACAGGCGCTCGGCCAACGAGGGCGCGCTCGTGAGCACGAGGTCGGCGCGGGCGGCGAATCGCCGTTCGGCAGCGACGAAGCTCGCGGTGTCGATGCGCTCCTGCGTGGCGATGTCGTCGACGCAGTGATAGACGACGAAGGACGGTTGGAGGGCGCCGAGCAGCGCCTCGGCCTGCGGGACGTACGCCCACAGGATCGGCCGCTGCATCGACAGGCGACGGGCCGCGCGCGCGACGAGAAACGGGAGGAGCCGGCGATTGAGCGAGCGCACCGGCGCGTAGCGATGAAGCGGGATGACAAGCGGCGAGAGCACCGCCACCCCATCGATCTCGCGCGCCGGAGCGAGACCGCGCCTGACCCTCCGAGCGATTCGCAACACATCGCGGCGGGCGAACGTGGGCTGGCGCAGCCCCAGCGACTCCACGAACAGCACGCGGTTCTCACGCGCGAGCCGGGACATGAGATGGTGCTGGTTGGTCCACAGCGGGGTCTCCCAGTCGTTGAACCCCACGCACACGATGCTCCGGCCGCTCAGGTGCGACCCCGCGACGGGGTGCTCGGGTTCGGCCATCACGCGCCCATCATCGCAGCACACCCGGCGAGGACGGCATCGCGCCGATCGACGGCGGCGGCGTGAACCGGATCCGCGGGCCGCCCGTGTACGCTGGCCGAGTGGAGCACGTGTCGACTCTCGGCTCTCGCCACAGTCGACCGGAGCGGGGCGACGCCGAACGGACCGCACGCCTACTGGTCGACGACGGGATCGTCTCCGGGAGGATCGACGGTGACGCATCACTGGACCGGAGCCTGCTCAGGTCGATCGGGGCTCGCGAGATTCCGCCCGCGCCGCTGCGCGCGTTGCAGGCCGCGCTGAAGAACCGGCGGCCTCCTCCCGAGCTCGAGCGCGACGTCGAGGCCGCCGCCGAGGTTCGACGCCAGTTGCTCGGACCGGCCGCCGAGGGTCCCCCCCGCTTCCTCATCCGAGTCGATGAGTTCCCACACTTCCGGGCATGGGATGACCCGGCCCGGTTCGGCATCGAGCGGTTCCGGCGATTCCACGAGATCATGCGCGAGGCCGGGGTCCCCTATCTGATCGCCGGCCTGCCGCGCGTCAGCCGCAACCCACTCGATCCCGACGAGCGCGCCTGGCGCCCGCTCGACGACGCAGAACGTGCGCTGCTCGCCCGGTTGCCCTCCGAGCAGGTGACCATCGCCCTGCACGGACACGATCACCGCACACGCGCGCGCTCCTCGCGCCGCCACTCCGAGCTGTCCGGGCTCGACGCGCAGGCCACGGGTGCGCTGCTCGACTTGGCCGGCGACGAGCTCCAGCGCGCGTCCGGCGAACAAGCGCGGGTGTTCATCGCCCCCTACAACCGGTTCGACCTCGCCCAATGGCCGGCCCTGTCCGCACGCTTCGCGGTGGTGGGTGGCGGCCCCGAGTCGATCCGGACCTTCGGGATCCAGTCGACGCCGCAATGGCGCGGGGACGCGGTCTTCCTGCCGGCCTACGCCCCTCACTACGGGCACGCTCGAGAGGTCATGCCGGCAGCGCAGCGCAGCGTCGCCCGCGCGGCTGGGTTGTGGACGCCGATCGTCCTGCATTGGGGGTGGGAGGCGGACGCCGGGTGGCACGACCTCAAGCGACTGGCCGCCGTCCTGGCGCCGCATGCGGTCACGTGGTCGGACTTCCTGGCGGCGGTGGACCGAAGCCGATGAACGAGCTCTCAGTCCTGGAGGCCGTCCGCAAGCGCTTCCGCCGGGTCGCGATCGTGCACGACTGGCTGACGATCCCGGGGGGCTCGGAGAACGTCGTCCTCGAGCTGCTCGAGATCTTTCCTGATGCCGACCTGTTCACGTCGATCTATGACCCGGCGCCGTGGCCGCCCGCGATCACCAGCCGCCCGGTCCACACGACCTGGCTGAATCGGTTGCCGTCTGCGCGGCGGATCTACCCGTTCCTCGCTCCGATCATGGGCCCGGCGTTCGAGTCCTTCGACCTGTCCGCCTATGACCTCGTCATCTCCAGCAGCCATGCCAACGCCAAGAACGTTCACACGCCCCCCGGAACCCTGCACGTCTGCTACTGCCACACTCCGATGCGCTACGCGTGGGATCCGGCGTTCCTCGCCGGCGAGCGTATCCCGCCGGCGGTCCGCAGACTGCTGCCGCCGTTGCTCGCCTGGCTCCGGCGTCGTGACCTGCGGGGGGCCGCGCGGCCGGACGTGTTCGTGGCCAACTCCCGGCACGTGGCGACGCGCATCGAGAGGTTCTATGGCCGGGACAGCGAGATCGTCTATCCGCCGGTCGATCTGGACAGCTTCCTTTCACTTCCGCGCCGGCAGGGCGACCACTATCTCGTGCTCGGTCGGGTCGTGCCGTACAAGCGGGTTGACATCGCGGTCCAGGGGGCGGCGCTCGCCGGGCGCCCGGTGATCGTCGCCGGAGGGGGCCGCGCGCTGGAGGACGTCCGCGCCCTCGAGGCTCCGGGAGCGACGCTGCTCGGACGGGTGTCAGACGAGCGATTGCGCGAGCTTCTCAGCGGAGCGCGGGCGCTTCTCTTCCCCGGCGAGGAGGACTTCGGCATCGTTCCGGTCGAGGCGCAGGCGGCGGGGGTGCCCGTGATCGCCTACGGCCGAGGCGGTGCGGTCGAGACGGTCGCCGACGGAGTGAGCGGGGTCCTGTTCGAGGAGCAGACGGCGGAGGGCCTGGCCGCCGCGATCCGGCGCTTCGAAGCGCTTGATCTGGACCCCGAGGCGATCCGCGCCAACGCCCGGCGGTTCAGTCGTGAGCGCTTTCGCGACAGGATGGCAGCGATCGCGCTCGGCGCCGCCGACGGTGCGCGGGAGTCGCGCTGAGCAGGCTCACACGGCGGGGTCGGTCACCGAGCTGCTCGCGCCACCACCGATCGGGGTCCGGCCCCGCGCGCGATCGGCGAGCGCCGCCAGAAGACCGAACTGTGCCCCGATCAGCACGCAGAAGCGCGGGTCCTCTCCCGTAAAGCACGCAGTTGACTCGATTGCCGCCAATGCGATCACCGCGCACAGCGAGGCCAGCCCGAAGTGGCGGCACCATGGATCGGGGTGTCGTCGCCAGACCTGGATGGCAAGCGTCGCCATCGCGATCAGCAGGCCGATGTAGGCGGCCGCGCCGAGCACTCCCATCTTCAGCCACCAGAACAGGATCCCGAAATCGACGTACAGCCGTCCGTCGGGGTGCTCGATCCCCATTGAGCGGACGGTGGCCACCCAGGGGACGTCGACTCCGATCCCCGTCAACGGGTTGCGTTTGACCTCGGCGATGACGTTCGCCCGCTCGTCCAGGCGATAGCGGTCCTCGGCGTTCGCCTGCAGCTGACTGGGCTGCAGCGACGTCGCACGTTGGATGATCGGCGCGACCGCCTGGTGGTCGACCGCCTGCAGGGTCCAGACCGCCCCCCCGAGCAGGATCAGTACCGGCAGGATCATGACCCGCTTGCGTGCAGTGCTTGCGAGCGGGATCAGGATGACCAGCCCGAGCGCCGAGCCGATCCAGAACGAACGTCGGTAGGAGAGGAGCAGGCAGGCGAAGACGAGCGCGAAGAGGACCACGCCCCACCGCGACCGCAACCGCGCGGCGAGCCGGCTGCCGGCTCGGACGGGCGCAACCCACGGTGGTCGACGGTCGAGCACCGGCGTGGATGGCTCGCTGGCCCACCGCCGGCGCTCCCTCCTCGAGGCGCGAGTGTCGATGAGCGCCTGCCGGTTCAGACGATCGGCCGCACCACGTGCCCGGATCCTCTGCCGCCCGAGTTCGAGCCCTTCGGCGAACCGGGCGCGGATGGAGTCGCTCCCGAGGCCCGCGGCGAGCAGGCCGAACACGGCCATCATCCCGAGCCAGTTTGCGGTGGGCTCGTAGTAGGTGATGGTCGTATTCGTCTCGACGTCGGCGCTTCGTCCGAGCGACATGACGACGAGCCCCAGCACCGCCTTGATCCCGGCCATGGCCAGGCACCACTTGATCACGTTCGCCGCGCGCTCATCGGACAGGTCGAGATTGAAGACGACCCACGTCATCACGACGATCTCGACGATCGGGTTGACCGCCAGCACCACCGGCTTGATGCCCACCCCGGCTCCGTGGCCGACCAGGATCCCGTCGACCATCGCGAACACGATCAGCATCACCGAGAGCGCCGGAATGACCGGCAGACGCGGCTGCTGGCCGCGGCGCAGGAGGTCGGCGGCGACCGAGAACGAGGTGACGGTGACGAGCAGGTCGATCGGCTCGAGGCCGCCGTATACGTTGTTGTACAGCACATGCATGAGCGGCACGTTGAACGTGGGCCCTTCGCAGAACAGAGTCAGCCCGAGCGTCAGGGACACCATGAAGAACGGCCGGCTCATCACCAGTGGCAGCACCACCACCACGAGTGGGACGACCAGGGCGAGCGTCCCCAGCTTGCGCTCGCCGAGCAGGATCAGGATCAGCAACAACCCTGCTCCGGCGAGCATGGCTGCCGCTGGGCGAAGGTCCGGGAGCCTCAACCGCGACCGCCCACGGCTCGTGGCACCGACCGCCATACGCGCCGTCAGTCGGCGCGCTTGCGCGCTTCAGACTGCGAGCGCGCGGTGCTCGCCCGCCCGCTGCGCGCCCGCTCGGCGCGGCGCTGAGCTGAGTCGTCGCGGTCCCCGTTGCCTCGCGAGCCCGACCCACCGGACTCTCCGTGACGACCCATGCGCGCGGCCGGGTCGGCGGGCGGGAACGGGGCACTGACGGGCGGGAACGGGCCGCCGGCGAGCGATGCGCCTGCGTCGTCCTTGGGATTCTCCGTCGCGTACCCGTAGCCATACTGGCTCGCATCGGTGGTGCCGGTGACCACAACCCCGAGCGGCTGCATGAGATGGCGTTCAAGTGCCCTGCGAGCACGCCGAACGCCGTCGCGGGTCGAGACACCACGCCGTGCCACCACGATCGCCGCATCGATCGCCGGGCTCGTCAGCAGCACCTGGGTGTCGGCGACCGGGTTCAGAGGCGGGCTGTCGATGATCAGGAGTCCGCCGTCACCGCTCAGCTCCCGCAGAAGCTGGGTCGCCGCATGCGACTCCAGAAGATCGGCGGGGTTGGGCGGGAGCGGTCCCGAGGGGAGCACGCGGAGGTTGGGAAGGCTCGGGATCGGGTGGACGAGCATCTTCTCGAGCGGCTCGCCGCCCAGCACCGACGTGAAGCCACGGCGAGGATCGATCGAGAAGTGTCGTCCGAACGTCGGGCGCCGCAGGTCCAGCTCGACGAGCGTGACTTGGCGGCCCGTCAGTGCGGCGGCGTGGGCGAGGTCGACCGCGACTGTTGTCTTGCCCTCGCCCGCGACCGCGCTCGTCACGAGGAGGCTACGGATCGGACGCTTGCTCGAGAGGTCGATCGTGGTGCGCAGGATCCGGAACGGCTCGAGCTGACCGACTCGACTCTCCGCGGTGCTTCCGGCGATCCCCTGCGGGATCGTCGACAGCAGCGGGAGCCCGTATTCGCCTTCGATCTGATCGGCGGAAGCCATTCGCCGATCGAAGGACTCCAGCAGGAAGACGAGGATGAAGGCGATCGCGATCCCGATGATGAACGCAAGCACGATGACGATCGGCGTGGAGGTCCCAGCCGGCGACGCCGGAGCCGTTGCCGGACCGATGACCTGCGAACCGTCGTTGGCGATCGCGCGCTCCGGCGCGAGGCGCTGGATCGAGTCCTCGATCGTGGCGCGCTGCGAGGATCCTGCCGGAAGTGAGGCCAGCTGCTTCTCGAGCTCGCTCTGCGCCTTGTCGATCGCGGCCAGCTGGGAGGACGTCTGGAAATTGATGTACTGCGTGGCGAAGGCATTGGCGAGTTGCGCGGCCTGGGCGGGATCGCCGGCGGTCGCGGTGATCTGCAGGACGTTCGCGTTGGGTGCGACCTGAGCGCTCACCTCGCTGGCGAGTTCCGCCGCCGGCACATTCGTGTGCAGCTGCGCCTGCACCAGGCGGGCGACCGCGATCGACGTGGCGACGAGCACATCGGTTGGGCCGTCGCGAGTGGGATCAGGCGTCTGCGCGGCCGCCGCGAGCGTTGCCTGCGACAGCGACGAGGCGTCGAACGTCACGTTGCTGGTCGCCTTGTACACCTTGGGCTTCTTCACCTGGTGGTAGGTGATCGCGCCGACGCAGATGATGACGACGGCCAGCACCAGCTTCCAGCGTCGTCGAATGGCGGCGAGGCCTCCGCCGAGTGTGTTGGATTCCTGAGCTGAGCCCATCGCCGCCCCTCCGGGAGTGGTCATCGTCGGCTGCGTTCCGGGCGCGCGCGGATCAGCCCGGGCATGATGGTCGGGGCGAACGGCGGGGGTGATGAGCAGAATTCGGAGGCCATGGTCGGGCGGTCGGGCATCGTGTTCTTCGGCAGCGGGTCACCGGCACTTGAGCCGCCACGATCCGCATACGTGACGGGAACCCCCCTCAACCCTCGTCGATGTTATCCCGAATCGGTGACAGGCCGCGCAGGCGCCGGCGCCCTAGCGTTCGAGCGGCGGCTCGGCGAGCAGCCGCAGGTACAGAGCCGCGGTCTGCCGGCCGACCGCATCAAATGAATACCGCTCCTCGGCGAGGCGCAGCGCGTTCTTGCCGCGGCGGCGCCATTCGGATGGTCCCGCGTTGCGCGCGGCCTCGAGCGCCTGCGCCAGAGCGCCGGGATCGGCACGCGCGCACAACCAGCCGGTCTCGCCATCGGTCACGTATTCCGGCAGGCCTCCGACCGGGTAGACGATGACCGGACGCCCGTAGCCGTAGGCGAGCATGAGGACGCCGCTGGCGCTGGCCTGACGATAGGGCAGTGCCACCACGTCAGCTGCAGCGAACACGTCTGGGGCCTGCTCGATGGGGAGGAAGCCCTCTCGAACCGTCACCCTCCCGGACAGTCGGCGATCGGCGAGCAGCTCCGCGGCGCTTGCCAGCCCGCCCTTCTCCTCGCCGACGAGCGCGACGCTGACGCCGTCCACCTCGGCGGCCGCCTCCAGCAGATCGCCGACTCCCTTGTCCTCCCGCAGCTGACCGAACAGCAGAATGCGCATCTCCCCGGAGCCGTCAAGCGCCGGCAGTTGCCGCCCGCGAGCCTCGCTGTCCCGCCGCCCCAGGCCACCGTACCCACCATGCGGGATGATCGTCGTCCGCCGGCGGACTTCGTCCGAGACCGCCTGCAGGTCGCTGTCGGCGTGGAGCACGATCGCGGATGCGTACCGCGCGATGGCCTCCCGCACGCGACCGTGCGACACACCGCCGCGGTCGAACGTGTTGTGCGGCGTCCATACGAACGGAACGCGGACCATCCGCAGCAGCAGCGCCTGGACGAGGCCGAGTGGCGGCCATTCGCCCCCCTGGACATGCACGAGATCGCAGCGGCGAGCAATGCGCAGCATCGGGAGCTGAGCCGCGAGGTGGGTCAGCCCGTTGATGATTCGCGACAGGCGTGCCCACCGCAGCAGAGCGCTCAGGCGGCCGCCGCCACGGACGTACGGAAACAAGCGGTGGACGCGCACGCCTGCGTCATCCGGATAACGATGGTCGGTGGCGGTGGCGATCTCGACCCGCCACCCGATGGAGGCGAGCGCGGCTGCGAGCTCCGCGGTGTAGTCGGCGACGCCGCCAACCCCCCCCTCCTCCACCAGCAGGACCGACCGACCGGTCACCGGTTCCTTCCGAGCAGCCGGAGCGTTCGCTGCTGAACTCCGGCCGGCAGACGCCGGAACCTCGCGCGCGCCAGCTGGCGGACGTGCTTGGGCGCGAGGAGCAGCCGGATGAGCGGATAGCGCATCCCGAGAGGAAAGACCGTACGCCACGCCAGCGGCGCGGACCCATCGGCCATCCGCCGCTTGTATTCGTGGGCTCCCCCACCGAGATCCGCCACCCGCACCGCTGCGGGCGCCGCCGCGAGCGCGTTCAGCATCGCCTGGGTGCCCGGTGCGTGCTGGGACCACTCCGGGTCGAATCCGCCGGCCCAGAACGCCATCGTCTCCCCTCCGCGGAGCACCAGCTCAGCGGCGATCGTTCCCTCGGGCCCGTTGAGGGCGACGACGGTCAGTCGCCCTGGGTCGCCGGACAGGCGGCGAGCCGCCTCGCCGATCACGCTGCGCGCCCGATCGTCCAGGTTGGATCCTCCTCGATCTCGCCAGCGCGCCTCGTGCAGATCGACCAGCGCGTCGAGTGCAGCCGCCTCGTCTCCCAGGTGCGTCGTGACCTCGAGTTCCTCCAGACGCCGGGCGGTCCGCCGAGCCTCCTTGCGGAACTTTCGCTCCCGCCGCCCCAGCCACGCCTCGTAGCCGTCCGCGAGGTCGATCGTCGGAGCGTCCATGATCAGGTCGGTCCGGAGCGCGGCGCGGCCCGGCCAGCCCGACACGAGCAGCTCGCCCCAGCGATCGGCGGCGTCGATCCCCTCCAGCACGATGCTCGCGGGTGGCGGGTCGGCGTTGGCCAGACCTCTCGCGACCGCGCTCCCGACCTCTGCCTCCCGTCCCGGCCGCGCGAGCAGGCCGATGCGGTGGCTGAACCCGGCCGCCAGCAGGCGGTACTCGGCGAGGGCGACCGGGCCGCTCGAGGTCACCTGCGCGAAGAACGGGCCGATACCGACCAGCTCGCCATCGTCGTTCAAGGCGAGCACGACGCGCAGCCGGGCGTCACCGGTTCGTCCGTGTGACCACCAGGACAGCATCCAGCCAGGCGAGCAGAACGGCCGGCCGCACTCGACGGCAAGACGGTCCCACGCCGCAAGGTGGGGCTGAAGGCCCGCCGGTTCCTCCACCACGACCGGTGCGAGGTCAGCCGTTCCCCCGTGCACGAGCGTCCAGTCCAGCCGACGGTCAGGGCCGGTATGGCGACATTCGGAACTTCCACCGGCGCAGCACCCGGTACCCGTCCACCGCCCACATGAGACGGTATCCGCGCGCGTCATACACCCAGCGGGCCCTCTGGTTGTCCTCGGCGACAGTCCCCCACAGCCGCCGGTAGCCGCGGTCGCGAAACGCGGACTCCACCAGATAGAGAAACTCCGCGGCAGTTCCCCGACCGCGGCTGCGCGTCGATAGGTAGAAGTCGGTGCCGTAGACCTCGCCGGGGACCAGTCGCACGCCGAGGGCGACCGCGGACCACTCGCGGTGTGGCTTGACGGTCGCGTCCATCCACCAGTAGAACCCGACGAGCTCGTCGTTGCTGAACGCCGCGAATGCGTGGTAGCCGTCGGCGAGGTCGCCCGCCATCCGCCGGTCTCCGGTCAGGTCCTCGCGCTCACGATTGAGCTCGCTGAGCGCCGTCAGATGCTGCGGCGCGACATCCTCCAGCACCAGTCGTCCGAGCCGCCTGGGCACCGGAATCTCGTCCAGCTCCTTGACGCACACGATGTGGCGCTCGGTCTCGTACACCTGGGCGCGCAGCCGCTCCACCACGTGGTCGCGTACGCCACGGGCGCCGTCCGAACGGTAGCGGCGACGTATCGCCCGCATGGAGGCATCGAGTGAGTGGAGCATCAGCGTTCAGTTCCCCTGAGCGCGCCCGTCGGAGGGGAACGCTCGCCAGAGGATACGCGCGGGTCTCCTCCGGAGCGCGTCGGACATCTGTCCAGCGTCGATCAAGTGACCGACCCGAGCTGCCGATCTCCCACATCGAGCACCACCACCGAGTCAGCATCGCACGAAATGGCACCCCCGTCGCGAGGCGGGATTTCGCAAAGCCACGGGACTCTCGGAGTCAGCCGGGTTGCCGAAGGGCGCTGGACTGAGGGCCATCTGACTCACGACCCCCCGGAAGTGAGGCCTGGATGAACGCTGTGCCCGTCTGGCTGCGACGGCTCGTCACACTGTGGCCGCGCGGCGCCCAGCCCTCCCGGGCGCGTCGTGTGGGCTCGTCGATCGCATGCGTCGGACTGGCCTCGAGCCTCGTGGCAGCTAGTGCCGCCGCGTCGCCCTTGCCCCGGCACAGTGGCGGCCCGACGGCGAGCGTGCTGCACGCGAACGGCGACACGCTGGTGTGGCGAGCCACGCGGAACGCGTCGCGGTACGTGCTCTCGGCAACGACCAGGTCCGGCGACGGGCAGCACATCGTCCAGAGCCATCGCCGCGTCGTCGTTCGGACCCGCCTGCGCGTGAGCGCGCCGGCAGGTGACAGCGTCATCTACCGCGTCCGCGCCCAGCGGCGGGGGTCGCGCTGGACGAATCCGGTGACGATCCATTTTCCGGCTCCGGCGAAGGGCACGACCGGTGCTCCCTCCAGCGTCGCGCTCAACGGCCGGACGATCCTCTGGAGCGCCGGCAACGGTGAGCTGGGCGCGGTCTCCACCGCTCCTCGCGGTGCCACGGGACGTCAGACGACCTACGTTCAGCTTCCGGCCGGCACGTCCTGGTCGCCGGCGGCTCAGCCTGGCAGCACGTTGTACTACGGCGTCGAAATCGACGGCCGGTGGAGCTCGAACGAGGTCGAGATCTCCTGGCCCGCAGGCTCCCGCGGAACCGGTGGCAGCGCGGGGACCGGCGGCACGACGAGTACCGGCAGCCCGACGAGTACCGGCAGCCCGACGAGTACCGGCAGCAGCGGCAGCCCGACGGGCAGCGGGACGTCGCCGACCGGCAGCGGCAGCACTGCCGGCGGCGGCTCCGCGATGGCGGTCGGCGTCGACGAGCAGGGCTGGGGCACCCCCGGCGCATCAGATATCGCGAGTACGTTCAGCTTTGATCGGATGGACGTCGAGGGCGACGAGAGCGCATCCGATTTCACCAGCCGCGGGGTGCGAGTGGACATGCTGTTCAGCGGTCCGTACAGCAGCGGTGGCGTCAGCTCGATCAATGCCTCCCAATGGGCCCAGCAGGCGCTGCGCACATTCCAGACCCAGTGCGGCGGCTCGACGGCGAACTGCCCCTCGGTGGAAGTCCTCAACGAGCCGTACGGCTCGTGGTTCTGGGGGCCGAACGCCGACAGTCCCACCAATGAGGCGGCCTACGCCCACCTGCTGGTGACGACCTCGACGCTGTTCCGTGCTCAGTACGGTGCCGCCGGCCCGAAGATCCTGGCCGCGTTCGGGTCCGACAGCTGGTGGGCCGGGATCACCGCGGCCGTCCCCAACATCGACTCCTACATCGACGGCGTCACCGTCCACTGCTACGGCGGGACCGGCAGCGCGTCCGTCTCCGCGCTCGGGGACCCCGGCCTGGTCATCGACGCGCACCAGACCACCGGCGAGCCGATCTGGGTGACCGAGTTCGGCTGGCCGACCGCGCTGGGCCAGCCGGCAACGGGCGACTCACTGCAGTGGTCGTTCACCCAGCAGGCTGACAACACCTACAACTTCGTCAACTGGCTGCGCTCCACCGGCTACGTCGCCGCCGCGGTCGAGTTCAACTATCGCGACTACGGAACGAACATGTGGTACGGCCTGGAGACGTCAAGCGGCGTGAAGAAACCCGCCTGGACCGCGCTGGCCGAGGCCGCCGGTCAGCAGCCGTGCACGGTGTGCGGCTGAACGGCGCTCGACCCGCTCGACGTCTAAGCTGATCGGCGTGCCCGCCCCCCGCATCGTGTCGATTCAGACGACGGGCGAACGCGGAGGCGCGGAGTACGCGAACGTCGATCTGCTCGAGGCGTTGCGACGCCGGGGCCACGACGTGAGGCTTCTGACCAACCTGCCCGATCTCGCCGACGGGACGGGGGTCCCGGTCCGGTCGATCGAGCTCGGCCCCAAGCTGTCGCGCCGCACCGCCCGCTCTCTCGCCACCGACGCGTTGCGAGTGGTCTGGAGGCTTGGCCGGGCCCTGGCGAAGGAGCGTCCGGTATCGGCGACGTTCTTGCATTTCAAGAAGGAACAGCTGCTTACGGCATTGCTTCCGCGGCGCCTCACCGGCAGGATCGTGTGGGCCGAGTGGGGCCCCGTCCCCCCGCCGATGCGTCAGGGGGTGCCTCGGTTTCTCTACGCGCTCGCGGGACGGCGCGCCCAGAGCATCCTCGCGGTCTCGGAGGGGACGCGGCAGACGGTGATCGCCGCCGGCGTCCCCGCTCGGAAGGTGTCGGTGATGCCCAACCTCGTCGACCTCGACGCGGTTGCCTACGATGAGGCCGGGCGGCAGGAGCTTCGTGCTCAGTGGGGACTTGGCGAGGACGCTTTCGTCGTGGGCTGCATCTCGCGCTTCCAGCGCCGCAAGCGCAACGACGTTGTGATCGACGCGCTCGCCCACGCCGGCGACGACGTGACGCTCGCCCTGGCGGGCGAGGGCGAGGAGGAGGACGAACTGCGCCGTCGCGCCTCGCCGTACGGCGACCGTGTGCGATTCGTCGGCAGCGTGCGCGGCGACGTCGAGCGCTTCATCTCGGCCTGTGACGTGCTCGTGTTCGCACCCAGTCCCACCGAAGGGGCGCCGCGGGTGATCGTGATGGCCCAGCTCGTCGGAGTTCCGGTCATTGCGACCGACGGCGAGGGCGCGGCGGGGTTGATCCCGCCCGGAGGCGGCACAATCGTCTCACCCTCGCACGACCCGGCGGCGCTCGGACGGGCGCTCGCTGACTACCGCGACGATCCCGAGCGGCGCTCGAGGGAGGGTGCGGTCGCCCGCGCGGCCACGGTGGAGATGCACGATCCGGAGCGGATCCTGAGAGATGTGGAGCGCGCACTCGGGCTGAGCGCTCCACGGTAGGCGGGCGCGGCCTGGCCGAGCATCGGGGCTCGCTGGAGCCGGGCGCGCAACGCCCGCATCTGATCGATCTGCTCGTCCTCGAGGGCGCGCTTTGCACACCGGACCGCCCATCGTTTCCCGATCATCGGCGCGGTCCGCGCGACGGTGAACGGCAGTCGCGCGCCGGGCAGCATGAGCAGGGTCCACGCAACGGGATCGTCCCCGTCGGCCAGGCTCGTCTTGTGCGGCAACGCCCCGGGCGCCAGGTCGATCCGCCTGTCTCCTCGGGCGAATGCGTCCTCCAGCACCCCGAGGAAGCACATGGTGGTCGGGGAGAGCTTGGCGTAGCTTTCGTCCCAGCCGGTGTTCAGCGCGAGCACCTCATCTCCGGCGGCGGCGTACATCTGCGCGGCGATGGGCAGACCGTCGAGCTCGAGTATGAACAGGCGGAATCGCCCATCACGCACGTAGGCCTCCCCCGCCTCGATGAAGAAGGCGCGCGCCCGGTCCTCCTGGGCGACGATCGACGAATCGCCGCGGCCCTCCCAACGACCCCGATGCAACCTCAGGAACGAGTCGACATCGGCGCGCAGGGTGTCGTAGGTGGCCGCCCGGACCGTCCCGCCCGCTTCCTGGAAACGACGCCATCGGCGGCGCAGCTCGGAGCGCAGCCGCGAGCTCTTGCCCGCCATCCAGCCCTCCATGCATCCCGACCGCAGCGAGATCACCGGCGAGGGCTGGACCAGGTAGCGGCTGACCACCGGCGCCAGCTTGGTCGGCCATTGGCTCGTGAGCGCCTGCGGCCAGGGTGAGCGAAGCCCATGGCTTTCCAGCGCGAGCGCGTCGGCGCGCGGCTGGGCGGAGCTGAGCACCTCTGCGACGACTCGGGCCACGTCCCACTCTCGATCGGGGACCGACAGCGGGGAGACACGCGGCAGCGGCGCGCCGGCGACTCGGTAGTCCACACGCCCCGGGGCCCCGTCCTCGACGAACATCGGCGCGATGCCGACGACCTCACCTCGATCGCGAACCACCACCACGCGCGGGCGGGTCCCATCCGGCGAGAGGTGGTGCAGCCACGCGACCGTCCATCCGGGCAGCGACATCGGCGAGCGTCCGGCTTCCGCCAGTGCCTCCCAGCTCGGGAGCAGCCCTGTGAGCGCCGCCGTGTCTTCGATCAGCTCGCCGTCGAGTGTCATACGCCTCCCCCCGTTCGTGCCGCCAGCACGAACTCGATCCGTAGAACGCCTACCGCAGCGTTACCCGATTCTGATGGAAGACTTACATAACGTTGCCTAAAGCTTGTGGTTCGACCGCATTTTGCTCAATCCGATCGCAGCGCCCGGAGCTCCGCCCAGCTGAACACCCGCAGCGCGAACAGACCAGAGCCGTAGACCAGGACTCCGAGCAGCCCGGCGCCGAACAGCCCGAGCGGCTTGGTGGAGATCATCACGCCGGTCATCGCCGCGCCGACGATCACGGTACGCAACAGCTTGCTGAGGCCGATCCGCAGTCGGAGGGCGCGCAAGCTGGTGCTCAGCATCAGGGTCATCGTCAGGACCTCTGTGGCCACGGTCGCCCAAGCCGACCCGAACGCGCCGTACCTGGGGATCAGCAACAGGTTGAGAATGACGTTGGCGACCGCGCCGGCGCCGGAGTACGCAGCGAGTCGCCACTGCAGGTGCAGGATGGGTGCCATGTAACCGGCGAGCGATCCGAAGCAGATCGAGACGAACGCGATCATCAGGATCGGCAGCACCGCGGCGGAGCGCGCGTACCCGGCGCCGTAGAGCAGGGACACGAGCGGCCCGGACAGCGCGACCGCGCCGGCAAGGAACGGGACGCCGATCACCGCCATCGTCTCCGCGCACACCTGGACCAGGCGGCGCACCCGCGCCATATCGTCCACGTGAATCGCGGAGAGGACCGGGAAGAACGAGGACATGATCGCCGTGGGCACGAACAGCAGCGGCGCGAGGAACCGGTACGCGGCGCTGTAGATGCCGGTCTCGTGCGGGCCCGCGATCTGCAGGAGGAGCACCGAGTCGATCTGGTAGTAGACGGTGATCAGCAGGCTCGCGATCCCGAGCGGCAACGCGACCTTGGCGAGCGTGCGCCAGTGGGCACGCCCCGCGCGCCAGTCGATCTGCGCGTATCGCCCGGTGATCCTCACCTCGAGGACGGCGATCAACACCAGGTTCGCGCTGTTGGCGGCGGTGAACGCGACCACAGAGCCGTGCATGAGCGCCAGTACGACCGTCTCCCCGAGCCACAGCACGCTCGACAGCAGGCTGAAGGCGAGGGCGAGTCCCGAGCGCATCCGGGCCTGGAACACCGTCATCAGGGCGTTGGGGACGGTGACGACGAGGGCCGTGGTCGTGATCAGACCGACGAGGTGGCCGTCGTGCGAGTTGGTGAGCAGCAGCGGGATCGAGAGCGCACACGCGATCGCGCAGCCGATCGACAGCACACCGCGAATGCCCGCCATCGCCCCCAGCCACTCGGACTCGCGGTCCGGATCGGCGGTCATCCGCTGCAGCGACGCAGTCGTGAACCCCAGGTCGGTCACCACCGTGAAGAGCCCCACATACGCCGACATCGCGTTGAAGACGCCGAATCCACCCGGGTCGAGTGTCCGCGCGGTGAGCGACACCGTGACCAGGCTGATCAACATCATCACGGCACGACCCACGAGCTGGACCGCGATGTTGGACGCGATCTCTCGCCCCTGGGCGGTGCGCGCGTCACCCGCCGATCCGCCGGAGAGCATCCGACGCACCCTGCTGCGCAACGACACGACGATCACCAGAGAGAGATCGGCGTTATGTCTGGGATACTCAAGTGAGTGCGCGTGCTCGTCGTTGTGCCGTTTGCGTTGTTTCCGGAGGGCTCGGCGGCGGCGCGGTACCTGCTGGGGCTGTTGCGAGGCCTTGAGCTGCAGGGCGCCGAGCCTCTGGCCCTCACGGTGAACGCCCGGGGCCAGAAGGTTCCCCAGCCACCCTCTGAGGTTCGAGCCGAGAGCGCGTACGTAGATTATCCGTCGGGTTGGCTGGCGCGGCGTGAACGCCTGTCCAAGCCGTTCGAGCATTTCAGTCGCGGCGAGTTCGGCCGGCGGCTGAACGAGCTGTCCGCGGAGGCGGACGTCGCGCACATCAGCGGAATCGCCGGGGGCGCCCTCCTGCCCCAGATCCGCAGTCCCGCGATCGTCCAGCTCGACAACCTCACCCGCGTGGACCAGGATCTCGCGGCGCCGTGGACGCGGCAGGGCCGTGATGACCTGGAGATGCTGCTCGGCGAGCGGCGGACGCGGCGGCGCGCGCGGTGGATTCTGGCCAACTCCGACCAGGTGGCCGCCGCACTGCAGCGAGAATCGAGCCACGCCCAGATCCGCTCCGCGCCGCTGTGCCTGGATCCCGCCTACTACCCGGAGCGCGCCAGCCTCGCGGAACCGGTGGCCGGGCTGATCGGGACAGCCGCGTGGCCACCCACGGCCGACGCCGTCCGCCGCCTCCTCACTCGGGTCTGGCCGCTGGTGATCGAGCGACGACCCACGGCGCGGCTGTTGCTCGCCGGCCGCGGGATGGAACGGAGACGGTTCGCCGATTGCCCCTCCCCGGCGGGCGTGGAGTGGGTCGGGCCGGTCGAGTCCGCGGAGGCGTTTCTGCAGTCGCTCGGCGTCCTGCTGTATCCACTCGAACGTGGAAGCGGCACGAAGATCAAGGTGCTCGAGTCGATCCTGCTCGGGTTACCCGTCGTCACGACGCCGTCGGGCGCAGAGGGGATCGCCGGGACCGGAGGCGTGGTCATCGAACACGACGATCGATCGATCGCCCGAGCGGCGTGCACACTGCTCGACGACGCGGCGGCACGTCGTCGCATGGGCGAGGCGGCGATCGCGCAGTTCCAGGCCCACCACTCGCCCGAGGTGGTGGCCGCTCAGGTCATCAGCGTGTACGAGCAGATGCTTCGCTGATCCTTCGGATCCTCAGACAAAGCGAACCTACACTGCCGCGCGTGAACCGTATTCTGGTCGCCGCGATCGCGCTGGCACTTGTGATCTCGGCGTGCGGAGCGCGGTCGCCCGCGCCATCGCCGGTCACGGTCCCCGTTCCCAAGCCCACCGCGCACCATAGGCCCGGCCTGATCGTGGGGGTCATCGCAAACACGCTCGGCGACGGTGCCATCGGCTCGATGAACGCGGCGCAACACAAGGTGGACGAGCTCGGCGTGCACTGGATCCGCGAAGAGCTCGACTGGCCGGCCGCCGAGCCAACGCGCGGGCATTACCAGTGGGGACTGTTCGATCTCCTGTTCGCCCACGCCGCCGAGCACCACCTGCACGTGCTCCCGATGCTGCTCGGGGTCCCGCGCTGGGCGGGCGCCGAGTCCTTGGAGATCCCGCGTGACCCCGATCTGTTCGCCGGCTTCGCCGCGGCGCTGGCGGCGCGCTACGGCCCCGGTGGAACGTTCTGGGCCTCGCACCCGCACCTCGACTCCGCGTACGCCCCGCGATGGTTCGAGCTGTGGAACGAGCCCTACACGACGACCTACTCGACCGGCGGCGTGGATCCGGGCGCATATGCACGACTGGTCGTTGCGACGACCCGTGCCGCGCGATCCGCCAACCCACGCACCCGCTGGCTGATCGCGGCCGACCTTCTGTACGACGGGACCAGTGGAGGGTCGGACAACTGGCTGGACGCGCTCTATGCCGCCGAGCCTGACCTCAACCGCTATTTCGACGGCGTCGCGGTCCACCCGTATTCGTACCTGCCTCCTGAGGCGGGGCCGCGCGCCGGCCCGCTCGAGGACCGCTTCGCCAGGATCGGTGCGATCGAGGACATCCTCCGACGGCACGGCGCGGGTGACAAGCAGATGTGGCTGACCGAACTGGGCTGGAGCACATGTGACGCGCGGCCGTCGTGCACCTCGCAGCATGATCAGGCGCAATGGCTGGCGGACGCGTTCACGCTCGTCCGGACCCGCTACGCCCGCTTCGTGCGCGCCCTGTTCGTCTACCACATGGACGACTTCGCGACCGCGCCGGGTGATCGCGAGGACCACTACGGTCTCACCGATGTCGGCGGCGCGCACAAGCCGGCGTGGTCGGTCGTGCACGAGGAGGCTCAGTTCGCGAGCCGGTGACGAGGCATCGCCGGCTCCCGCGCGCAGGCAGGGTCCGTTCAGCGGCGGTGACCGAACCAGCGCGCACCGAGCAATTCCGCGAGCGCGAGGGTCACTGGGCCTGGGGCATGGAACGTCGTTGCGTCCACGGCGCACACCGGCTCGACCCCCCGGACCGACCCAGTGATGAACAGCTCCTGGGCCGCGGCCAGTTCGTCCAGCGAGACCGGGCGCTCGCGCACCGCGACTCCTTCATCGCGTGCCAGCGCAAGCGTCGTCTCACGCGCGATGCCCGGCAACACCCGGCCGTCGGCTGGAGGCGTGCTCAGAACGCCCCCCGCGTCAACCAGGAATATGTTCGCGCGCGCCGTCTCGAGCACGTTGCCGCCGGCGTCGACCAGGAGCGCGGACTCGGGGGCACAACGCGCATCGAGATCCTCGAGCAGGCGACGGTCGGCGAGCTTGTGGGCCCCGGCCCAGCCCGCGACTTCGACGCTGCGCAGCCGCGCCGCGCGGTCCCAGCCCGGCAGCACGATCTCTCGCGGGATCGCGGTCACCGTGATGTCGGTGGCCAGGTCGCCCGTCTCGGGTGTCAGGGTGATCCGCAGCCGCGCCAACGCCTGCTCGACCGCCGCCTGGCGGGCGGCGTGTGCGATCCCCTCAGGAGGCGGCGTACCGTAGAGCGAGCGTGCGCTCGCGCCGAGGCGCCGCAGGTGGTCCTCCAGCGCAACGATCTCACCCTCGACGACGAGCGCGGTCGAGAAGATCCCACGTGCGGGATCGGGCTGCCCGTCCGCGTCCACCGCGTGTCCCGCCGTCAACGGGGCCCCGCCGGTCTTGATAATTTTGCGAGAGGAATAGTCATTGGTTGCCGCACGCGCATACGTCGGGACGACCATCAGAGCGAGGGGGACAGTATGAGCGTGACCGATGACGTTCGCGAGTTCATCATCGATGAGCTGGACGCAGGTGAGATCGATGGGATCGACCTCGATGAGGACCTGCTCGCCAGCGGGATCATCGACTCCTTCGGACTGGAGCAACTGATCACCTTTCTGCAGGACCGCTACCGCATCACGATTGACCCGGCGCACCTCACCAGCGCCGACTTCCGGTCGCTGCGCAGCATCGACACGTTCGTGTCAAAGCAGGCCGAGCGATGACCCCGCTGCTGATGGAACGGCTGTATCGCCAGGGCGAGCAGCGCCCGGATGCGGACGCGGTCGTCTACGGCGAGGAGCGGTTCACGTGGGCGGAGTTGATCGAGCGGGTGGAGCGACTCGCGGCTGGTCTCGCCGCCCGTGGGTTGGGCCCGGGCGACCCGGTCGCGCTCGTCCTGCGCGACGACCCGTGGTTCATCGCCAGCTGCCACGCGCTGAGCGCGATCGGCGCGATCGTGGTCCCGGTCAACCCGGCGTTCAAACGACCCGAGATCGAGTTTGTGTTCCGTGAGACCGAAGTCCGCGCGGTGATCAGCGACGAGCGGTCGGCCGGCGTCTGCGAGAGCATCGCGGCTGGTCTTGGGTCGTCGGTGGAGGTGCTCACCACGACCTCGGGACACGGTCAGACGGTCACTCTCCAGGAGTTGGTCGAGGAGGCGACGCCGGCGCGGCTGGCGCCACGTGCGCCCGAGGATCCGTTCCTCTATCAGTTCTCCTCCGGATCGACCGGCCGGCCCAAGCGGGTCATGCGCACGCACGCGCAGATCGCCGCGGAGTCGACGATCTACCAGGCACTTGAGATCGGTCCTGAGGACCGGATCCTCGCCGCGATTCCCTTCTTCCATACCTGGGGTATGGGGGCGTGCGTGATCGCGCCGGTCGACTGGGGCGCGGCGGTGGTGATCCTGCCCGAGCCCCATCCGTTCCTGCTCACGCGCCACCAGGCGATGCAACTGATCGAGCGCGAGCAGATCACCTTCTTCCCGGGGGTCCCCTTCAACTTCCAGCTGATGGCCGAGGCGCCCGGCGATGCCGACCTCTCTTCGCTGCGGCTGTGTCTGTCTGCCGGCGTTGCGCTTCCGCGCGCGGCGTTCGACGCCTTCGCCGAGCGGTTCGGCGTGCTGGTGCGCCAGCTCTACGGCTCGACCGAGACCGGGCCGATGTGCGCGAACCTGAACGAGGACGCGGTCGCCACGTTCGAGTCGGTCGGGCGCGGAATGGGTGAGGTCGAGATCACCGTGCACGATGAGGAAGGCACCCCCGTGGCGACCGGAGAGATCGGCGAGGTCTGGGTCCGCAGCCCCGCGAAGACCGACGGATATTCCAACCTCCCAGACCTCAATCGCCTCGTATTCGCCGATGGTCGCTACCGCACCGGCGACCTCGGGTTCCTGGACCAGGCTGGGAACCTCACCATCACCGGCCGGGCGAAGCTGCTGATCCAGGTCGGCGGCTACAAGGTCGATCCGGTGGAGGTGCAGGACGTCGTCGAGGCCCATCCGAACGTCAGGCGCGCAATCGTTGTCGGCGTCCCCGGGAGGGTGGCCGGCGAAGAGCTCGTCAAGGCGGTGGTGGTCGCGGATGGCGACATCGACCAGCGGACGATGATCGCTTTCTGCCGCGAGCGCCTGGCCAACTACAAGGTTCCGCAAACCATCGAGTTTCGTGACGAGATCCCCGAGAGCCCACTCGGCAAAGTACTCCGCAAGTACCTCGTGTAGCCGGCCATGAAGACGCTTCTGATCGACAACTACGACTCGTTCACCTACAACCTGTTCCAGCTGATCGCCGAGGCGAACGGCGAGGAGCCGCTGGTTGTGCGCAACGACGAGGCCACATGGGAAGAGCTCGTCGACCTGCCCTACGAGAGCATCGTCATCTCCCCTGGCCCGGGCCGGCCCGATCGAGTAGCCGACTTCGGGGTGTGCGCCAGGGCGATCTCCGAGGCGACCGCGCCGCTGCTCGGGGTGTGCCTCGGGCACCAGGGTCTCGGCTGGCTCGCCGGTGGGCAGGTGGTCCATGCGCCCGAGGTCATGCACGGGCGGCTGAGCGCGGTCATCCACGAGGAGTCGCCACTGTTCGACGGGATCCCTCGGGAGTTCAGCGTCGTTCGCTACCACTCTCTGTGCGTCTCTCAGCCGCTCCCGGACGAACTCGAGCCGATCGCCTGGACGCACGACGGCGTCCTGATGGCCGTGGCGCATCGCACCCGACCGCAGTGGGGCGTTCAGTTCCACCCCGAGTCGATCTCCACCTCATACGGCCGGCGGCTGCTGGCCAACTTCGCCCGGCTCGCGAGTGAGCGGTCGGACAGCGGGCCGCCGCGTACGGAGCGACGGTCCGAGGTCCGGTGGCCCACCGGCCACGGGCGCGGCCCGCGCACCGGCCAGACGACCCCGCTGCGAGTGGCGGTCAAGCGGCTGGACGCTCTGGTCGACGCCGAACGCGCCTTCTCGCACCTGTATGGCGACCGTGAGGATGCGTTCTGGCTTGACAGCTCCCGGCACGACGCTCGCTCGCGGTTCTCGTTCATCGGGGCCGGTGGCGGGCCGCTGTCGGCAATGATCAGCTACGACGTCGCCGAGCAGGCGGTCCGCGTGCAGCGTGGCGAGGAGACCGAGCTCGTTCCGGGGTCGATCTTCGACTATCTCAGCGGCGAGATGCGGCGGCTGCGGCTCCGCTCCGATGAACTGCCCTTCGACTTCAACGGCGGATTCGTCGGCTACTTCGGCTACGAGCTGAAGGCCGACTGTGGCGGCAGCGACCGCCACCACGCCGACAGTCCGGACGCGATGTTCCTCTTCGCCGACCGGCTGATCGCCTTCGACCACGTCGAGCGCTGCACCTATGTGCTCTGCGTGCACACACCGGGGGACGACCAGGCGGCCGAGCGCTGGATCCGGGAGACGACGCTGCGGATTGTGTCGCTGCCCTCCCCGCCAGAGCCCGACTCGGCGCGCGCCGATGCGGGCGAGATCGGTCCGACGCAGTTCACGCTGAGCCGCTCGCATCAGCGGTACCTGCAGGACATCGCCCATTGCCACCAATGCCTGGTCGACGGCGAGTCCTACGAGATCTGTCTCACGAACAAGGTGACGGCCGACGTGCGCCCGGAGCCGCTGAGCCTCTACCGGACTTTGCGCCGCGTCAATCCGGCTCCGTTCTCGGCGTTCCTGCGCTACCGCGATGTCAGCGTCCTCTCCTCCTCGCCTGAGCGCTTTCTGAGCATCGGCCGCGACCGGTGGGCCGAGGCCAAGCCGATCAAGGGCACCTGTCCCCGTGGCGAGACGCCCGCCGAGGACGTTCGCCTCGCGGAGGAGCTGCGCACCGATGTCAAGAGCCGCGCCGAGAACCTGATGATCGCCGACCTGCTGCGCAACGATCTCGGACGCGTGTGCGAGGTCGGCACCGTGCACGTGCCCTCGCTGATGCACATCGAGAGCTACGAGACGGTCCACCAGCTCGTCTCCACTGTGCGGGGCCTTCTGCGCGACGACATCGAGCCGCCCGACTGCATCCGCGCCTGCTTCCCCGGAGGGTCGATGACCGGAGCCCCGAAAAAGCGCACGATGGAGATCATCGATGAACTCGAGGGTGAGGCCCGCGGCGTTTACTCCGGCGCGATCGGTTACCTGGGGCTCAGCGGGGGTTGCGACCTGAACATCGTCATCCGCACGATCGTGATCGACGCGCGGCGCACCAGCCTTGGCGTGGGCGGCGCGATCGTGATGCAGTCCGATCCCGAGGAGGAGTATCGCGAGACCGTGCTCAAGGCGCGGGCGCCGATGCTGGCGATCGACCCGGCAGTCGATCCGTACGCTGCGCTGGAAGCGGCCGGCGACACCGCCGGGACCGAGCGCTCCTCGAGGCCGGTCGCCGGCGGTTAGCCCACCGTCCTCAGTCTCAGGTCTCGCTGCGCCCGCGCGAGATCGCGATCTCGCCGGTTCGAGCCATCTCGATCAGTCCGAACGGCCGCAGCAGTCCTTCGAGATGGTCGACCTTGTCGCAGTCGCCGGTGACCTCGACGATCATCGAGCGCTTGGTGACGTCGACGACCTTCGCCCGGAAGATCTCGCAGATCTGCATCACCTCGGCCCGGCTGCCGCCATCGGCCGTCGAGACCTTGAACACCGCGAGCTCGCGCGCGAGCGTCTCAGAGGGCTCGAGATCGCGGATCTTCAGCACGTTGACGAGCTTGTGCAGCTGCTTGGTGACCTGATCGATCGGCTGGACCGCACCGTCGAGCGTGATCGTGATCCGCGAGACCGTCTCGTCGTCGGTCGGCCCGACCGCCAGCGTGTCGATATTGAATCCGCGCCGTGCGAACAGCCCGGTGATCCTGGTCAGGACACCTGGCTTGTTCTCGACGAGGATCGAGAGGATGTGCTTGCGCCCGGTCCGCAGACCGACGGCGGCCTCGAGCTCGTCGAGCGAGAGCAGTTCCTTGGTGGCGGGCTCGCCCATGGCGCTCACCCCCTCATGTCCCGCGCCGCCTGGCCCGGGACGATCATCGGATACACGTTCTCCTCGCGGCCGACGCGCACGTCGACAAGCACCGGACCTGGCGTGGCGATCGCCTCGCGCATGTCCTCGACGAGCGTCCGCTTGTCGGTGAGCCGCACTCCGGTCGCCCCGTATGCGTCGGCGACCTTGACGAAGTCCGGGAACTGCCCGGTGTCGACCTGGCTGTAGCGCCCATCCCAGAACAGCTCCTGCCACTGGCGGACCATGCCGAGATAGTTGTTGTTCATGATGAACGTCTTGACGTCGATTCCCTCCTGGGAGCACGTCGCGAGCTCCTGCATGTTCATCTGGATCGAGCCGTCCCCCGAGATGCAGACGACCGTCTGATCCGGGCATCCGATCTTGGCGCCCATCGCAGCCGGCAGCCCGAATCCCATCGTCCCGAGACCGCCCGAGTTGATCCACCGCCGTGGCGCCGGGAAGTCGTAGTACTGGGCGGCCCACATCTGATGCTGGCCGACGTCTGAGCAGACGATCGCCTCGCCACCGGTCGCCTCGCACAGCGCCTGGACCATGTACTGGGGCTTGATCTCGGCGTCGGAGCTGTCCTCGTAGCGCAGCGGATGACGCTCGCGCCAGAGATTGATACGCGACCACCACTCCTCCAGACGCGCCGGATCGGGCTCCAGCGCGCGGTACTCCGCGGTCAGCCGCGGCAGGATGTTGGCCGCGTCACCGACGATCGGGATGTGAGCCGGGACGTTCTTGGAGATCTCGGCGGGGTCGACGTCGATGTGGACGAACTTCGCCCGCGGCGCGAACTCGGAGAGCTTGCCGGTGATGCGATCGTCGAAGCGGGCGCCGATCGCGACGATCAGGTCGGCCTCGTCCATCGCGTAGTTGGCGGTGCGGGTCCCGTGCATGCCGAGCATTCCGAGCCACTGCTCGTGCGGGGCGGGGAACGCTCCCAGACCGTTGAGCGTGGTGGTCACCGGCAGCCGGTCCACCGTCGCCAGCTCGACCAACTCGGCCGACGCGCCGGCCGAGACGACCCCGCCGCCCGCGTAGATCACCGGACGCCGGGCGCCGGCCAGTGCCTTGGCCGCGAGCCGGATCTGCTTCTGGTTGCCGTTGGTGGTGGGCTGATAGCCGGGAAGGTGCACGTCCTCGACCGGCTCGTAGGGAATGTCCGCCCGGCTGAGATCAGACGGGATATCGACGACCACCGGCCCGGGGCGCCCGCTGCGGGCGACGTGGAACGCCTCGTGGATCGTCCGCGGCAGCTCCATCGGGTGTTGGATCATGAAGCTGTGCTTGACGATCGGCATCGTGATGCCGATCGTGTCGGCCTCCTGGAAGCCGTCGGTGCCGAGCAGGTGCGTCTGGACCTGTCCGGTGATGAACACGACCGGGACCGAGTCCATCATCGCGTCGCAGATCGGCGTCACCAGGTTGGTCGCTCCGGGGCCGCTGGTGCCCATCGAGACGCCCACGCGGCCGGTGGCCTTGGCGTACCCCTCGGCCGCGTGGCCGCCGCCCGCCTCATGGCGCACGAGAATGTGGCGGATCCCCGCGTCGTAGAAGGCGTCGTAGGTCGGGAGGTTGGCGCCGCCGGGAAGGCCGAATACGACCTCGACACCCTCTGCCTTCAGGCATTCCATCAGTGCGTCGACCGCGCGCATACGACCCTCCTTTCGAGAAATGGCTCCGAGGCGGGCGCTCGCAGGACTCACGCGGGCCCCGCCCGAACGAGCGCTCGAGTCTACCCGACCCCTCCCGGCCCTCCGGACGGGCCCGCCGAGGCTCTACCGAGCGCGCGCCACCCGTCGCATGTGCTCTTCTGACGCGATCGCCTCCCCGGGGAACTCGAGCTCCTCCCCGCAGACGACGCAGACCGCGTCGTAGAGCTTGGTGACCCGGCCGCAGCGCGGGCACTGGCGGCGCAGCTCACGGCTCTCGTAGCGGTAGAGCAGCGCGCAGGCGAGCCCGATGAACGGCACGCAGAACGAGACGAGAAACCAGAGCACGAACGAGCTGCCCTTCATGCGTCCGACGATCCCGCCGGCCAGCCCGAAGAAGAACAGGATGACGAGCAGGCCGTAGCTCCCGCCGCTCATGATCCGGCACCGCTCAGAGGATGGCGCTCAACGCCCACGGCACGGCGACAGGTCCCACGCGCACCCACGACGAGGATCGTAGCGTCTCAGCCGGTCCTCCAGCCCGGGCCGAACGCGCGGTCGACTCCACGTCGAGCACCGCGTCTCTGCGCTCAAGGCACGCATGCGCGCAGTCGATGGGACACACGTGCCCCCCGCAAACCGTACCCATCGGATTGCCGGCGACGGCTCGGACATGTCGCTGGCGGAGATAGACTCGCTTGCTCCGGAAGCCAACCCCGTGAAGGATAGGCACGGGAGCGAGGCGTCCGGATTGAATCGACCGGTGGCGCCCCGGTCTGGGGCGCCGGGAGCGCAACCTATTTCTCGAGAGTCCGCCGTCCCTGAAGACGTCACCCGCGCGGCTGCGCCGCTCGAGGATGCGCGGGCGCGGGTGAGGACTTCGCGTGTGCGGCTCGACGCGCGCGCCTGGGGTCGCCTGCGGCTCAGCATCGATCTGCTGGTCCTCTACATCGCCGCCGCCGCCGCACTGGTCGTCGATGGTCGGTTCTATACGCGTGGTGACCTGATTCTCGCCGCGCTGTACCCCCTCGTGAACCTCCTCGTCCTCCGCGCTCGAGGCTGGGCAAGCGAACGGCTGAAGCCGACGTTCGTCGACACGATCAGCACGGTCGTCGCCGGTGTGTCGCTGGCAACGATGCTCGTGATCGCGGCGGCATCGATTTTCCACGTGGCCCGCCCGCTGACCCTCTCGGTGCGCCTCTGGCTCTATGCCTCGGTCTACCTGAGCGTCGCCCGCTACATGCTGCTGATCGTCCGCCGCCGTGCGGTCTCGGGCGAGATCTACGCCACTCCGACGATCATCATCGGCGCCGGGGTGATCGGCAGCCACCTGGCTCGCCGCCTGCTCAGCGACCGCAGTTACGGCCTGCGACCGGTCGGGCTGCTCGACCCCGATCCGCTCTCGAGCCCGGGAGAGGTCGAGGGCGCCCCTGTGCCCGTGCTCGGCGGGCTGGACGGGCTCGCCGAGGCTGTGCGCGTCACCCGCGCTCGTCACGTCATCCTCGCCTTCTCCTCCGAACCCGACCACGTGCTCGCGCCCCGTGTCCGGGAGTGCCAGGACCTCGGCGTCGAGGTCTCACTGATTCCGCGAATGTACGAGTCGATCAACGAGCGCACGACGCTCGACCACGTCGGTGGGTTGCCCCTGCTCACCCTCCATACGGTCGATCCCCACGGCTGGCAGTTCGCCGTCAAGCACGCGCTCGACCGGACGGGAGCCGCGATCGGGCTTCTGTTCGCCTCCCCCCTGCTGCTGCTGCTCGCCACGCTGATCAAGCTCTCCTCTCCCGGTCCGATCCTGTTTCGTCAGCGACGGGTCGGACGTGACGGCCACGAGTTCGACCTGCTCAAGTTCCGCTCGATGCGGGGGGCGCCTGCCGAGGCTGCGCAGACGACGTTCGTGCTCGCTGCCGGGCACGCTCCGGGTGGGGTTGAGGGGCTCGACCGCCGGACCTGGATCGGCCGCATCATGCGCGATCTCTCACTCGACGAGCTGCCCCAGCTCCTCAACGTGCTGCGCGGCGACATGAGCCTCGTCGGCCCGCGGCCGGAACGCCCCGAGTACGTCGCGCGCTTCACCCTCGAGGTCGTCGGCTACGAGAACCGCCACCGTGTCCGTTCGGGAATCACCGGCTGGGCGCAGGTTCACGGGCTGCGCGGCCAGACCTCGATCGCCGACCGCGTCGAGTGGGATAACTACTACATCCTCAACTGGTCGCTTCGACTCGATTTCCGGATCCTCGCGATGACCGTCGCCGAGATCCTTCGCTTCCGCGAAGGCGGGTGATCCCGTGACGGTTTCGGACGGCCCCGGCATCGCCCTCCGGCGTCGCGCCTCTCTCCCGGCATTCGACGACTCCGTGCTGCCCGACGATCTGCGGGCGATTCTGGCGGGAGCGCTGGCGGTGTTCCTGATGCTGTTCTGGGCCGTCGACGACGGCGGGACCGATGCAGGGATCTGGTACTGGGGCGCGCTCCTGTCACTCGCGGGGGTCGCGGGCTTGCTCGTGGCCACCCGCGGGGCGCTCGCGCGTCTGCCCCGCGCGACCAAGATCGCGCTCGTGTGCTTTGGGCTGTACGTGGCCTGGTCCTACCTGTCGATGACCTGGGCGGCGTACGCCGGCCTCGCGCTTCAGGGTGCCAACCGGGCGCTGCTCTACCTGCTCGTATTCACGCTGCTGGCCGCCGCGCCCTGGCGCCGACTGACGGCGCTTATCGTGCTTGGCGCGTATGGCGCGGGCGTCGGGGTGATCGCGATCGCCTTCCTGTTCCGCTTCGCGATCGGCGACAACGTCCCCGGGCTCTTCCTCGACGGACGGCTCGATTCGCCGACGGGCTACTTCAACTCGGACGCGGCACTGTTCATGATCGGCGGCCTGGTTGCGGTCGGTCTCGCGGCACGGCGCGGGATGCCCTCCGGGATACGCGGCCTGTATGCCGCATTCGCCGCGGCTGATCTGATGCTCGCCTTCACGCCACAGAGCCGTGGCTGGTTGTTCACGCTACCGGTGGTCGGGCTCTTCTCGGTGCTGGTGGCCGGTGGGCGTCTGCGCTGCACCGCCATCGCGATCGTCGCCGCGGCCGCTCTGCTCGTCGACCTCCGCCCGCTGCTGCGCCTGTTCCAGGTCGCCTCGCCGCACCGGCTCACCGAGCTCGCGGTTCACGCCGGCAAGATCGGGCTGCTCAGCTGCGCCGGTGTCTTCGGGCTCGTCACCCTCGTGGCGATGATCGAGTCCGTCCGTGGGCGAGACCCGCTTCGTCCGGCGGTGCGCAGGATCCTCGGCGTCGGCGCGGTCGTCGTCGCGCTCGGAGCCATGGCCGCCGGGCTGTGGGTCGTCTCCCAGCATCATCCAGGCTCGTTCATCTCACGCCAGTGGCACGGTTTCACCAGCGAGCCGACCGACACCGCGACCACGAACCACTTCCTCGAAGTGGGCAGTGGGCGCTACGACATCTGGCGCTCCGCCGTCGAGGCGTTCAGCGCCCACCCGCTGGGCGGGCTGGGCCAGGACAATTTCGGCGACTGGTATCTGACCCACCGGCACACGATCGAGGAGCCGCTGTGGACCCACAGTCTCGAGCTGCGGCTGCTGGCCAGCACCGGGATCGTCGGCTTCCTCATGTTCGCCGGATTCCTGATAGCGGCGTTCGCTTCGGCGGTTGCCGCCGGACGCCGGGGCATCGGCCTCGACCGCATGCTCGTGGGCACCGCTCTGCTCCCGCTCGGGGTGTGGCTGATCCACGGCTCGATCGACTGGTTCTGGGAGTTTCCCGCGCTCAGCGGGCCGGCACTTGGCTTCCTGGCGTTGGCGGCGGGAAACCGCGCCGGTCACACCGCTGCCGTCCCCGACGACGCCATCGCGCGTCCGCGCCGTCGAATCCCCCGGCCGGTGACCGCGGTCGCGGGCGCCATCGCTCTGGGTGCCGCCACGGTGGTGCTGGGCTTCCCCTACCTCGCCGTCCGAGAGCTCAACATCGGCATCGTCCAGAGCCACTCCAGCGTCGGCGCATCGCTGGCGGACTTCCGCTCGTCGCATCAACTCGACCCTCTGATGTCCGACCCCGGCACACTCGGCGGCTCGGTCGCGCTCGTCAACGGGCGCGACAGCGAAGCGGCCGCGTTCTACCGGCAGGCGACCTCACGGGAGCCCGGGGACTGGATCGCCTGGCTGGGTCGCGGGCTGGCCGCCTCGGTGCAGGGACAGGTCTCCCAGGCGCGCGCCGCCTACCGGATCGCGATGCGCCTGGACCACGACCAGCTTGCCGTCCGTGACGCGTGGAAACGTGTCGGTACTCAACATCCCCTCACACCCGCGGAGGCGTTCGACGAGATCAATTATGTACCGTAGACGGAAAGCGGCAGAAAGCGGTGTAATGCTTTCTTGCGCTATCCGAACTTCATCCTATACTTATGTGAACGTCGGAAGCAGGAGGCTTCCGACGGCTCTGACAAGCGAAAGGACCGAAGAGCAATGAAAAGGACCGTTGCGCTGCTGACGTGCTTGGCGCTGATGATCCCGGGGGCAGCCGTGGCATCCGCGAATTCGACGACTTCGAACTACGGACACTCGTCCGTGAAGAACGTCACCGCATCACGAAATAACTGCACGAGCGGCTCCGGGAGCTCGTCGAGCTCATCGGGCTCGTCCAGTGGATCTGGCTCCTGCGTCTCGGACACCGAGACCACGCAGGTGAGCTCGCTGCCCTTCACCGGCCTTGATCTCGGCGCGCTGGGCGCAGGCGCCGTTCTCCTGCTGGGCGCCGGCGTCATGCTTCGCCGAGCCTCGGCAACCAGCCGGACCTGATCCAGAGTCCGACTGCGCGACCAGCGCTTTCGTCTCAAACTTCAGCTGCCTTGCGAGCGGGGCCCCACCAGGGGCCCCGCTCTCTCTGCGCGCCGAGGCCGTCGGCGACGCGGTAGCGCCGTGGGGGGCGGAATTGCCCACCAAGTCCCTCGCGTACGCACCATCGCCCCGCCCGGCACCATCCACCAAAGCGCACGGGGCGCCGGGTGGGCATCCCGCCCCGCCCTCACAACCGCCCCCGGCCTCAGAGCCCGAGCTTCTCCCGGATCAACCGCGTCACCTCGCCACCCTCCGCGCGCCCCTTGACCTCGCGCATGACGGCCCCCACGAGCGGCCCGATCGCCTTCATGTTGCCAGCGGCCACCTTGGCCGCAGCATCCGGATCGCTTGCAATCGCCGCGTCGATGGCCGCGGCCAGCCCGTCGCCCTCGTCGGCACCGAGCGCCCCCAGCCCCTCGCGCTCGACGATCGCCGACGCGCTGCCACCCTCGGCGACGAGCAACCCCAGCACCTCGCGAGCGGCGTCGCGGCTGACCGCCTTGGCTCCGACCATCGCTGCGAGCTCGGCCAGCGCCTCCGGACTCACCTTGGTCGTCGACGGATCGGTGTCTGAGCCGATGCGCTCGACCAGCTGCGGAATCCAGTTGGCGAGCTCGACGGGATCGGCGCCCGTGCCGCCGTTGCCGGCGGCGAGCCCCGCCTCGTAGTAGTCGGCGAGCTCCCTGCGGAACGCGAGGTCCCGCGCGCGGTCGGGGTGCAGCCCGAGGTCGAGCTGGAACCGCTCCGCTCGCGCCGCCGGGAGCTCGGGGATCGCAACCAGGGCGGCGGCCAGCATGTCCTCGGTGGCGACCAGCGGCAGCAGGTCGGGCTCGGGGAAGTAGCGGTAGTCGTGCGCCTCCTCCTTGGAGCGCAGCGAGGTGAGCCGTCCCGAGGCCGGATCGAAGTGGAGCGTCTCCTGGACGACCTGTCCGCCGGCCTCGACCAGCTCGGTCTGGCGCGCGATCTCGGCATCGACCCCGCGCTCCAGGAAGCGGAACGAGTTCATGTTCTTGAGCTCGGTCTTCGTTCCGAGCTGGTCGGAGCCCGCCGGACGGATGGAAACGTTCGCATCGGCCCGCAGCGACCCCTCGTCCATGTTCACGTCCGAGACCCCGAGCTGGCGCATCGTGACCCGCAGCAGCCGGAGGAACTCGTGCGCCTGAGCGGCGGAGTGGATGTCGGGCTCGGTGACGATCTCGACCAGCGGCGTGCCACAGCGGTTGAAGTCGACCACCGAGCGGTCGGAGCCGTGGATGCGCCCGCTCTCACCGATGTGGCTGAGCTTGGCTGCATCCTCCTCGACATGGACCCGGTGGATGCGCACGCCGCCGAGTGCCCCGCCCGAGCACAGCGGCACGTCGTACTGCGAGATCTGGTAGGCCTTCGGCGAGTCGGGATAGAAGTAGTTCTTGCGGTGGAAGATCGAGCGGGGCGCGATCTTCGAGTCCAGCGCCAGGCCGATCCGGATCGCGTAGTCGATCGCCCGGGCGTTGACGACGGGCAGTGCCCCGGGCAGGCCGAGACAGGTCGGGCAGACGTGCGTGTTCGGCGGATCGCCGAACGAGAGCTCGCACCCGCAGAACATCTTCGTGCGCGTCTTCAGCTGCACGTGGATCTCCAGCCCGATGACGGGCTCGAACGCGGAGGTCGCCTCAGCCACTCTCCACCCCGCTGCCCGCGCGCGCCGCGCGCCCGTCGAATCCGATCGCGCGCTCCAGGGCGTGCGCCGCGTCGAGCAGCCGGCCTTCGCTGAACGCCGGGCCGGCCAGCTGGAAGCCGACCGGCAGCCCGTCACTGAGCCCGCTCGGGATGGAGATCGCCGGGGTACCCGCCAGCGACATCGGAATCGTGCAGTAGTCGCTGAGGTACATCGCGAGCGGATCCGAGGTCTTGGAGCCGAGCTCGAATGCGGTCGTCGGAGCCGTCGGCGTCACGATGAAGTCGACCGTGGCGAACGCCGTCCGGAAGTCCTCGGCAATCCTCGTGCGGACCTTCAGCGCCGTGCCGTAGTAGGCGTCGTAGTAGCCGCTGGCCAGGGCGTAGGTGCCGAGCATGATCCGGCGTTTGACCTCTGCCCCGAAACCCTGCCCGCGGGTGCGGCTGTACATCGTCTCCAGCGACTTGTCCCCGGCGACGCGCAAGCCGTAGCGCACGCCGTCATAGCGCGCGAGGTTGGCTGAGGCCTCCGCGGGGGCGATCAGGTAGTAGGCCGACAGCGCGTGTGCCGCGTGCGGGAGCGAGCAGGGTTCGATCGTCGCGCCGAGGCCCTCGGCGAGCGCCAGCGCCGCCTCGAACGACGCGCGCACGCCCGGTTCGATGCCGATCTCGCCCTCGCCGGAGTCGCCCAGCAGGTCGGCGGGGACGCCGAGGCGGATGCCGCGCAGGTCCTCCGCGGTTGGCAGCTGGATCGGCGCAGGCAGCCCGGTGCTGGTGCTGTCCAGAGCGTCGCGTCCGGTCATCTGGGCGAACAGGAGCGCCGCGTCGGTCACGTCGCGGGCAAACGGGCCTGCCTGGTCCAGCGACGACGCGAACGCGATCATCCCGTAGCGCGAGCAGGCGCCGTACGTGGGCTTCAGGCCGACGATCCCACACAGCGCGGCCGGCTGGCGGATCGACCCGCCGGTGTCGGTGCCGATCGCCCACGGCGCGCTGCCGCCCGCGACGGCGGCGGCGCTCCCCCCGAGGAGCCGCCCGGCACGCGCGTGCGGTCCCACGGGTTACGGACCGGGCCGAACGCCGAGTTCTCGTTGGAGGAGCCCATCGCGAACTCGTCCTGGTTGGTCTTGCCCAGCAGGGTGGCGCCGGCGTCCTGCAGACGTGAGACGACCGTCGCCGTGTACGGGGGGCGGTAGCCCTCGAGGATCCGCGAGCCCGACTGGCTCGGGATGCCCTCGGTGCAGAACAGATCCTTGACGGCGACCGGCACCCCGGCAAGCGGCGTGCCCGCGGCGGGCATCTCGGCCGGCGGTCCCTCGGCAACCCAGGTGTAGGCGTTGAGCTCATCGTCCGCCGCCCGCTCGCGATACGCCTCGAACAGCTCGCGTGAGGAGATCCCGCCCGCGCGGATCTCCGCGGCCGCCTTGGCCGCGCTGAGCTCGGTGAGCTCGCTCATCGAGCCGCGCGATCCGGGGTCGTCGTCATTCGGCCGGTCCAGGACTCGGTACGCCGAACGACCCGTCGACCGGCTCGGGAGCGGACGCGAGCGCCTGCTCCTGCGTGAGGCCCGGAACGGGCTCATCGGGTCGCATGACCGCGACCGCCGATGCCCCGGCGTCGGGCGATGCTGCGGTGCTCGCGGTCGGCTGCACGCCGGTCAGATCGAGCTCGCGGATCCGGTCGATGTGCTCGAGCACCGAGGAGAGCTCTCCGGCCATCCGCTCGAGCTCTGACTCATCGAGCTCCAGGCGGGCCAGGCGGGCGACGTGGACGACCTGTGCGCGTTCGAGCATGTCGGCTGAGTGTAGGCGGGCGGACGGGTGCCAGACGTCTGATCCCGGCCCCCCGGATCGCGGGGGCGCCCGCCGCGGGCCGCATCCCGTACCCGCCACCGCGTGGCTCGGCGCTAGGCATCGCCGCCTCCTCCCCCGCCGTCTTCGGGCAGCTTGATTCGCTCGATCTCGCGATCGCGACCGGGGGTCCAGCCCTGTTCCGTCCGCAGCGCGCGGAAGGCCCCAAGCGCCGTGAGCGCCGCCGCGCCCACCCCGACCCATGCCCCGGTCCACACCGTCGCGCCGGTGGTGATCATCCGGATCGCGATCAGGATCGTCGTCAGCCCCGCGACGAGCATCCCGAGCGTGTCGAGCGTCGCCGCCAGCGCGGGCCCGCGCATCACGGCCTGGGTGAGCACCAGCGCCAGGCCGAGCACCGCCGAGACGAGCAGGAACCACCGCAGCGTTGGAATCGCGCGCCAGCTCCCGATCGTCGGGTGGCAGTACCAGTTGAGCGCGAACAGCGCGACCAGCAGCCCCACCGACCCGAGCGCCGCGAGGTACTCCCCGAGCCGCAGCCTGGACAGGATCACCGCCGCGTGATGGGGGCGGCGTCGGCGATCAACTTGCGCTCCGCACGGTCCTTGGCGAAGCGGATCACCACGATCCCACCCGGTTCGAGCCCGGTGACCACGCCGTCCCCGAGCGCCGCGTGGACGACGTCATCGCCGAGACGGAACGCAGTCGGCGCCGGGCTGCTCTCATCCCACAGATCGCCGCTCCCACCCGAGGCGCGGTCCGAGCCGGCTCCCCATGAGCTCTGCGGCGAGCGCTCCCAGCTGGTCATGCGCCCGCGTGAAGAGCGTGCGGGCTGGCTGTCGCGGTCGGTGAGCTCGGCCGGGATCTCGGCGATGAACCGGCTCGGCGTCCCGAAACTCCGTGCGCCGAACACGGTCCGGCTACGCGCGGAGGTCACGTACAGGTCACGCTCGGCGCGGGTGATGCCGACGTAGGCCAGGCGACGCTCCTCCTCCAGTCCGCCTTCGTCGAGCGCGCGGGAGTGCGGGAACACGCCCTCCTCGCATCCGATCAGGAACACGATCGGGTACTCCAGGCCCTTGGCGTTGTGCAACGTCATCAGCGTGACGAGGCCGTCGTCGTCGGTCCGCGCGTCGGCGTCGGCGACGAGCGCCACCTGCTGCAGGAAGTCGGCGAGGCCGTGCTCGTTGCCCTCGGCGGCAGCCGTTGCGTCTGCGTCGTACTCGGCGGCGCCGCTCACCAGCGCCTCCAGATTCTCGAGCCGTCCCTGGGCCTCGATCGTACGCTCGTTCTCCAGCGCCTCGAGGTAGCCGGTCTCGGTGAGGACCTCCTTCAGCAGCGTCGAGATCGGGACGGGGTGGGCGGGGTCGGAGTCGACCCGTTCGGCGAGCACCTCCATCGTCGCCATGAACCGTCGCAGCGACTTGACCGCGGCGGAACCGAGTCCCGGCACGTCCTCGGGCGCCGCGGCGAGCTCCCAGACCGTCTCGCCCGTCGTGTTGGCGTGACTGAGCAGCCGGCTGATCGTGGTGTTGCCGATCCCGCGTCGCGGCGAGTTGACGATCCGGGTGAACGAGCCCGCGTCCTGGTGGTTGACGAGCACGGTCAGATAGGCGATCGCATCCTTGACCTCGGCGCGGTCGTAGAACTTCGTACCGCCGATCACCTGATAGGCGACCTCCGCCCGCCCCAGTGTCTCCTCGAGCACGCGCGACTGCGCGTTCGTGCGGTAGAAGACCGCGACCTCGGCGCGTGAGGTCCCCTCGTCGACGAGCCGCTGGATCTCCCCGGTCACGTATCGCGCCTCCGCGTGCTCGTCGTCGAGCTCGCGCACCTTGATCGGGTCGCCGCGGCCGATCTCGGTCCACAGCGACTTCGGCTTCTGCCCGCGATTGTTGGAGATCACCGCATTGGCCGCGTCGAGGATCGTCTGCGTCGAGCGGTAGTTCTGCTCCAGCTTGACCACCTGCGCGTCGGGATAGGAGTCCTCGAACTCCAGAATGTTCGAGATGTCAGCCCCGCGGAACCCGTAGATCGACTGCGCATCGTCTCCCACCACCATCAGATTGCGGTGCTCCTCTGAGAGCAGCTGCAGCCAGCGGTACTGGGCGTGGTTGGTGTCCTGGTACTCGTCGACGAGGACGTTGCGAAAGCCGGTCGCGTAGCGCTCCCGGACCTCGGGGAAGAGCTCGAGCACGTTGACGGCTCGGACGAGCAGGTCGTCGAAGTCCATCGCGTTGGCGCGATGCAGCTCCCGCTCGTAGGAGCGGTACACGTCGGAGACCGTCTGCTCGAAGAACGAGCCGACCATCTGCCCGTACGCCTCGGCGTCGCGCAGCTTGTTCTTCGCGTCCGAGATCTGAGAGCCGATCGCCGCCGGGGTGAAGCGCTTGGGGTCGATCCCGTGCTCGTCGAGGATCCGCTTGATCAGGCGGCGCTGGTCGGCCGTGTCGTAGATCGTGAACTGGCGCGTGTAGCCGAGCCGTGCCGCCTCGGCGCGCAGCATCCGCGCGCAGGCGGAGTGGAACGTCATCACCCACATCGCCCGCACCCGGCGGCCGACGAGCAGCTCCGCTCGGTCGCGCATCTCCGAGGCCGCCTTGTTGGTGAACGTGATCGCGAGGATCTCGTTCGGCTTGGCGGCGCCGGTCGCGATCAGATACGCGATCCGGTGGGTGAGCACGCGCGTCTTGCCGGATCCCGCGCCGGCGAGGATCAGCTGTGGGCCCGGGCCGTGCGTCACCGCCTCGCGCTGGGGCTCGTTGAGGCCTGAGAGCAGCGCCTCCAGCTCGTGTGTCAGCTCGGTCATGGCGGCGCCGACGACGTTAGCGAGCGACCCGGCGGTGGTCACCCTGGTGATCGCCGCGTCGCCTGAGGCCGCATCCAGGCATGATGAGAGGGTGACCAAGCCGGAGGGCCGCTTGTCTCGACTGACGCGCTTCGAGGTCCGAGCGCGCGGGTGAGCGCCGACGGGACGACCGACGAGCTGCGCGCCGCCGCCGCCGAGGTCGCACGGCGGGCTCGCAGCGTGCGCATCGACCACGCGGCGGTCGAGCCATACGTCAACACGCTCGAGCTCGGCGCGCTCCCGGCCGTCGAGGACGAGTTCCCGATCGGCGGCGACGGCTCGACTCGCGCCGAGCGCGCCGCCTACTGGCTGACGCTCGACGCGATCAACTTCGGATCGGGCTGGTTTCCGACGCTGCGCAAGCCACCCGGCCGCTCCGGCTTCGGAACGGTGTCGGCGGCGTGGCGAGCTCACTGTGAGCGGTCAGGCCCGCCCAGCGCCGGCGAGCTCGCCGCGATCGAGCCCGCCGCTGTCGCCGAGATCCTGGATCAGGACCCCGACCACGAGCTGATGGAGCTGTTCGCGCTGTCGCTCAACGACCTCGGTAGGCGGCTGGTGACGGAGTGCGGGGGCGACCTGCTCGGACTGGTCGACGACGCGGGCGGCTCAGCCGTGGCGTTCGCCTCGCGGCTCGGCGGATGGCCCTGCTTTGCCGATCGCTCGCGTTACGAGGAGATCTCGGTGCCGTTCCTCAAGCGCGCTCAGATCGCGGCCGCCGATCTGGGGCGAGCCGGTGTCGCCGCCTGGCGGGACACCGCGCGGCTCACGATGTTCGCCGACAACCTCGTGCCTCACGTCCTGCGGCTCGACGGGGTGCTGCGGTTCGACCCCGCGCTCCTGGAGCGGATCGACGGCGGAGAGCTGATCGAGCACGGCGCGTCCGAGGAGGTCGAGATCCGCGCGTGCGCGGTGCACGCCGTCGAGCTCATGGTCGCCGCGCGCGGCGGCGGCGTGACCGCCACCGAGCTCGATCAGTTCCTCTGGCACCGGGGACAGGAGCCCGCCTACAAGGCCCGGCCGCGTCACCGCAGCCGCTGCACGGCGTATTGAGATCAGCCGGCGCACCGGCCGGCCCGAGTGCGCCGCGTCCGCCGGCGCGAGGTGTCGGTAGGCTGCCGCGATCACGACCGCCGCCCCCGACTCCACGACGATCGTCTTCTTCCCCGAGGGAGCGTTTGGACCGACGAACAACTGCGTCGGGATCGGCGACGTCCTGCGCCGCCGCGGCCATCGCGTCGTGTTCATCGTCGAGGAGTCGTTCGCGGGGACGCTCGAGGCCAAGGGGTTCGAGGAGAGATTGGTCCGGCTCGGGCCGGCTCCCGAGGTGCCAGAGGCGCCCGGGCAGTTCTGGAAGGACTTCGTGCGCGACACGGCGCCCGTCTTCCGCGGCAGCCCACAGGACCAGCTGGAGGGCTTCATCGCGCCGACCTGGCAGGCCCTCGTCGACGGCGCCCGCTACGTCGACGATCGCCTCGCCGAGATCATCGATGAGTTGGCCCCGGACGTCGTGGTCGAGGACAACGTCTGCGCGTTCCCGGCACTGCTCGCCTGCGGTCGGCCCTGGGCGCGGATCATGTCCTGCAACCCGCTCGAGCTGCGCGACCCGGCGCTCCCGCCGGTCTTCTCAGGGTTGCCGACCGGCGAGCGCTCCCAGTGGTCCGCCTTCGAGGCGGAGTACGGCAGACGGGTCGCGCCGCTGCAGCGGGAGTTCAGCGCGTGGTGCGTCGAGCGCGGCGCGCCTCCGCTTCCGGGCATCGACATGATCCACGAGTCGCCGTGGCTCAACCTCGCGCTGTACCCCGACGAGCTCGGCTATGAGCGCTCCGACCCGCCCGCGCGGACCTGGCACACCTTGCAGACCTGCGTGCGCGCGACCGACGCCGACTGGACACCGCCGGAGCGTGCGGGACGCGCCCTCATCTACCTCAGCCTCGGCTCACTGGGCTCGGCCGACCTCGAACTGATGCAGCGGCTCGTATCGCTGCTCGCCGACACTCCGCACCGCTACATCGTCAGCGCGGGCCCGCGCCATGACGAGTACACGCTCGCCGAGAACATGATCGGCGCCGAGTTCCTGCCCCAGACCTCGGTCCTCCCCCACGTCGACGGCGTGATCACGCACGGCGGCAACAACACGGTCACCGAGTCGATGTGGTTCGGGCTGCCGATGGTTGTGCTGCCGATCTTCTGGGACCAGCATGACAACGCCCAGCGCGTCGACGAATGCGGATACGGGATCCGGCTTCCGACCTACGCGCTCACCGCTGAGGCGCTGAGCGGCGCGCTGGAGCGCGTGCTCGCCGACGGGGCGCTGCGCGCCCGCGCAGCCGCGGCCGGCGAGCGGCTGCGAGCCCATCCGGGGACGGTGCGAGCCGCCGAGCTGATCGAGCGCGTGGCGGTGACCGGCGAGCCGGTGACCCGCTGACCCCGCGCGCTCGGGCGAGCGCGCGGGGCAGGTCCGGGTCAGTCCTTCAGCGTTTCCTTGACCGTCTTGGCCCGCTCGCGAACGATCTTGCGGGCGGCGGTGTCGCCGACGAGGCGCTCGGGCCGAAGCGTGCCACTGGCCAGCGCGTCAAGCGATGGGAAGCGGCCGGTGCTGGCGGCCGCGAGGTCAAGCGCGATCACCGTCGTCTCCCCGCCCACCGGCTGGGCGGCCGTGGCGATGATCGTCACCGAGCCGCCGTCGGTGATGTTGCGCGCGGATGCCATCAGCTTGCGCGCGGCGTACGCGCTCAGTCCGTCGAGGGTGTCGATCAGCACCACGGTGTGGGAGCCTCGGGCGGCGAGCCGCCGGGCCTGGTCGACGACCGGCTCGAGCGCACCGGCGCGAGCGTCCTCGGAGGCGGCCAGGCTCACCGCTCCGGTCGGCGCGGGCAGCGCCGGGTCGCTGTCGGCGGACCACGCACCGATCTCCTCAGGACGAACGCCGGCCAGGGCGACCGACACGGTCAGCTCGCTGTGGCCGGCGAGCGCGGCGGCGATCGTACGCAGCAACTCGGACTTGCCGGTGCGCGAGGCACCGGTGATCGTCACCCGGGAGCCCCGGCCGAACGGCGCGAGCGCCTGGACCGTCTTGAGCGCCGCGTCGGCACCGGCCAGATCGATCAGCTCCGAGGGCAACGCAGCCGGCAGATCGTCGAACCGGACGGTGTCGGCCTGCTCGGAGGCCGGGCGCCCGTTGATCGTCTCGATTCGGATCAGCGAGGCGTAGCGCTCCGAGCGACGGGGCGCGCGCTTGGGGCCGGTCACGGTGTCTCCGGAGACGAGCTCGCAGCGCTTGACCTGGGCCGAGGAGATGTAGACGTCGTTGTCGGGTGAGCCGCCGACCCGGACGAAGCCGGAGCCGTTGGCGAGCACCTCGACCGTTCCCTCGACGGTCTCCTCATCCGCCTCGGCGCTGTCGGTGCGCTCCGCGCGGTCCTCGCCCGCCTTGGCGCGGCCACGGCGGCTGCGCGCGGGCCTCTCCTCTTCCTGCTCGGCGGGCTGGCCCTTCTCCTCATCCTTCGGCGTCTGCTCGGCCTCGGGCTCGGGCTCGGGCTTGCGAGAGCGCGATCGTGAGCGGCGCGGCTTCGGAGCCTCTTCGGCCTCGGCCTCGGCCTGCTCGCCATCGACACTCGTCTCGGTCGCCTGCTCGGGCTCCGCATCGGCGTCGGCGGCGGCACGACCACCGCGGCGGCTGCGCCGCCGGCGCGGGGTGCTCGTCGCCTCCTCCTCCGCCTGCTCGGTCGTGCCATCGGACGGATCGCCGCCCTGCTTCTCGATGATCGCGTCGATCAGTTCGTCGCGACGGAGACGGCGAAAACCGTCGATCGAGAGCTCGGAGGCAATCGCGTGGAGGTCGGCGAGAGGGCTGTCGACCAGGGCACTGCGGTCAAGCACGGACATATGGGACTCCTTGAGATGATCGGTGGGCTCCGGGCGCGTAGGGACAGCGGCCGGCGAACGTGCGGGCATCACACTAGTACGCGGTCAGGCGGAACGCGTCGGTGCTGCGGAGGCGTCGCCGCGCGCCCAGCGCAAGCGGTCCTCGACCTGCAGTGCCGGGTCGACCGCGGCGGTGCCCTCGAGCGCCGCCAGCACCAGCAGGAAGTCGCGCGCGGCCGCCACGTCGTGCAGCCGCAGCATGTGGGCCCCGGAGCGCACGCCGTGCGCGACCGCGCCGAGGGTCCCGCCGAGCCGCTCGCGCGGAGGACGCCCGGTGAGCGCGCCGACGAAATCCTTGCGGGAGGCCGCCAGCAGCAGCGGAAAGCCGAGCTCGTGCAGCGATCTCAGCGAGCGCAGGACATCGATCGTCTGTGCCGGCGTCTTGGAGAAGTCCGGGCCCGGGTCGATCATGATCTGCTCCGGAGCCATCCCGCGGGCGCTGGCCAATTCGATGCGCTCGTCCAGGAAGCGCCGCACCTCCCCGACGATGTGACCGTCCAGCCCGCGGTCGTGCAGCCGCTGCTTGGGAGGCGCGATCGTGTGCATGACCACCAGCCCGGCACCGGTCTGCGCGCACACATCGGCGAGCTCCGGGTCGCGCAGTCCGCTGACGTCGTTGACGATCGATGCCCCCGCGGCGATCGCGGCGCGGGCAACGGCCGGCTTGTAGGTGTCGACCGAGACGCGCGCGCCGAGCTGTGAGCAGACGGCCTCGATCACCGGCACGACCCGGGCGATCTCCTCCTCGGCGCTCACCGGCGGTCGGTCGGTCGTCCCGGATTCGCCGCCGATGTCGATCAGCGCCGCGCCGTCGGCGAGCTGAGCGGCAGCGAGCGTGACGCGCTCGTTCAGGGTCTGATGCAGCCCCCCATCCGAGAACGAGTCGGGGGTGGCGTTGACGATCCCCATGATCAGGGGCGGGGTCTCGCCGCCGAGCGCGAGCGGCCCATCACTCGTCGCGAGGCGGCGCGCCGGTGCGCCCACGACGGGGGCGTCAGCCATCGGGGCTGGCGCCCGAGCGGGCGAGCACCAGCGATTTGATCCGCTCGACTGTCTCGTCCGACATCCGCCGGATCTCCCAGTGGCTGAGCTTGAGCAGACGCATCGGCGCGGTGGCGAGGACATCCGCGCTGCGCGGCTTGTGCTCGAGCAGGCCCATCTCGCCGATCACGTCACCCGCCCCGAGACTCGCGACGACCGTCCCGTCGCGCACCACGTCGGCCGTCCCCTCCTCGATCGCCATCAGCTCGGTCGAGTAGTCGCCCTGGCGCATCAGCACCTGTCCAGAGGCGGCGCTCGTCTCGGTGGCAAACGTCGACAGGCGTCGCGCCTCCTCGGCGGACAACTGCGAGAACAATGGGATCGCGGTGAGACGGGCGACGTCCACGGCGGTGGACCCTACCGGAGTTCAGAGGGCCTGGACTTCGGCTGTGATGTCACTCACCGAAGCCTTGGCGTCACCGAACAGCATCGAGGTCTTGGGGTCGTAGAACAGTGGGTTGTCGATGCCTGCGAAGCCGGAGGCCATCGAGCGTTTGAGCACGATCACGGCGGCGGAGCGGTCGACCTCGAGGATCGGCATGCCGTAGATCGGGCTGCCGGGCTCGTTCTTGGCGGCCGGGTTGGTGACGTCGTTGGCGCCGATGATCAGGGTGACGTCGGTGCGGCTGAACTCGGGGTTGATGTCGTCCATCTCCCTGAGCAGGTCGTAGGGGACGTCGGCCTCGGCGAGCAGCACGTTCATGTGGCCGGGCATGCGGCCCGCGACCGGGTGGATCGCGTACTTGACCGTCACGCCTTTGGCCTCGAGCGCGCGCTCGAGCTCGCGCACGGCGTGCTGGGCCTGAGCGACCGCCATCCCGTAGCCGGGGGCGACGACGACCTGGCGGGCGTAGGAGAGCTGGATCGCCACGTCGGCGGCACTGGTGGCCCGGACCGTTCCGCCCGTGCTCGAGGCGCCCGCGGCGGGGGCCTCGACGGTCCCGCCGAAGCCGCCGGCGATGATGCTCGGCACCGAGCGGTTCATCGCCTTGGCCATCTGATCAGTGAGGATCGTGCCCGAGGCGCCGACGATCATGCCCGCGACGATCATCACCGGGTTGGAGAGCGCGACGCCGGTTGCGGCGGCGGACAGGCCGGTGAACGCGTTGAGCAGCGAGATCACCACCGGCATGTCCGCGCCACCGATCGGCAGCACCAGCAGGTTGCCGAGCGCCGCCGAGCACACCAGGATGCCGACGATGAACAAAAGCTGGGAGTGGGTGCCCGCACACAGCACGACCGCCGAGCCGACCGCGACCAGGAGCAGCACCAGGTTGAGCAGCGACTGCGCCGAGCCGGGCAGCTTGATCGGCCGCCCGGGCAGGACCTCCTGCAGCTTGCCGAACGCGATGCCCGAGCCCCAGAACGAGATCGACCCGACGATCGCGCCGAACAGCTCGAAGATCTCCACCCGCAGCGGCCAGCCGCGCAGGCCGCCGTGCGCGAAGCCGTGGCGGTACTCAACCCACGCGATCAGCGCCACCGCGCCGCCGCCCACCCCGTTGAACAACGCCACCATCTGCGGCATCGCGGTCATCTTCACGTTGCGCGCCGCCGGCACCCCCACCGCCGTGCCGATCACCACGCCGACGATGATCAACCACACCGTGCTCGAGCCGTGGAACTCACCCCGGCGCAGCAGCGTGGCCACCACCGCGACCGCCATGCCGGCCGCCGCGATCTGGTTGCCGCGCACCGCGGTCCGCGGGCCGGTGAGCCCGCTCATGCCGTAGATCATCAGCCCGAAGGCGACGATGTAACAGGCATCGATGAAGTTCGTCGTCTGCAGGAACACCGTGGCCAGCGGCAGGCTCACGTGCCCGCCTCCTCGTCCTTCGGCGGGTCCTTCTGCTTGAACATCCCGAGCATCCGGTCGGTGACCAGAAAACCGCCGACGACATTGATCGTGCCGAACGCAACCGCGATCACCAGCAGGATCTTCTCCAGCACGCCATGGGACTCAGCCATCAGCAGAAGACCGCCCAGCACCACGATCCCGTGGATCGCGTTCGTGCCGGACATCAGCGGCGTGTGCAGCGTGTTCGGCACCTTGGAGATCACCGCGTAGCCGACGAACCCCGCAAGCACGAGCACCGCTAGATCGATGACGAGACTGTCCATCTGGAAGACCCCTCCCTTTTCGTCAGGCCGCGCCCGCGGCCTGCTTGGCGCCCTGGTGCACGATCTCGCCACCGCGGGTGATGCACGCGCCGGCGATCACCTCGTCCTCGAAGTCCAGCGACAGCTCGCCGTCCTCCCCGGTCATCAGCTTCAACAGCTCCTGCAGGTTGCGCGCGTACAGCTGGGAGGCGTGCTCGGCCATGCTCGAGGGCACGTTCAGCGGCGCGCAGATCTTCACGTCGTGGCGCAGCACCGTCTCCCCCGGCACCGACAGCGCGCAGTTGCCGCCCTGCTCCCCCGCCAGATCGACGATCACCGACCCGGGCTTCATCAGCTTCACCGCGTCCTCGGTGACCAGAATGGGGGCGCGGCGACCCGGCACCAGTGCGGTTGTGATGACGACGTCGACCTTGCCGATCGCCTCGGCCATCAGCTCCTGCTGACGGGCCTGCTGCTCGGGCGTGAGCTCGCGGGCGTAGCCGCCCTGGCCCTCCAGATCACCGCCGAGCTCGAACTCGAGGAAGGTCGCGCCGAGCGACTGCACCTGCTCCTTGACCGCGGCCCGCACGTCGAACCCCTGCACGACCGCGCCCAGTCGGCGCGCGGTGGCGATCGCCTGCAGGCCGGCGACGCCGGCGCCCAGCACCAGCACCGTCGCCGGGCGGATCGTCCCCGCCGCGGTCATCAGCATCGGGTAATAGCGGCCGAGCTCCTGGGCGCCGATCAGCGCCGCGCGATAGCCCGCGATGTTCGCCTGGCTGGACAGCGCATCCATCGACTGCGCGCGGCTGATCCGCGGCACCGCCTCCATCGCGAAGCTCGTCACGCCCGCGCGCGCCAGTGCGGCCACTCCCGCCCCGTTGGTCAACGGGGCGAGAAAGCCCAGGTAGGTGGTCTCGGAGCCGAGCGCCGCGATCTCCTCCTCGCTCGGCGGTGCCACCTTCAGCACCACATCGGCGCCCAGGGCAGCCGCCGCGTCGACCAACTGCGCGCCCGCATCGGCAAACGCCTCGTCCGGAATCACCGCTCCCACGCCCGCGCCACGCTCCACGAGAACCTCGGTGGAGTCCACGGAGCTCAGCTTGCGCACGACCTCCGGCACCAGCGCGACGCGCCGTTCACCGTCGGCCGTCTCTCTCGGGACGCCGATTCTCATGGGGCGGGCAGACTACCGGTCAGCGCTGGGCCGCGCTGTGTCGTAACTCACAAGCGTCTGTCATCTCAAACGCAGCACGGTCGCGCCCGCGTACCCGCGGCAGAATGGCGCGGTGCTCTCGCTCGATGACACGATCCTGCTGGTCGCGGCCGGGGTGCTCGCCGGCATCGTCGGGACAGCCGGCGCGATCACCTCGCTCGTGTCGTTTCCGGCGCTGCTCCTCGCCGGCGTGCCGACCTTCGGCGCGAACATCGCGAACATCGTCGCGATCACCGCCACGTGGCCGGGGTCGGCGCTCAGCTCGCGGCCCGAGCTCACCGGTCGCGCCTCCTGGCTCTGGCGCTACGGAACGGTCGCAGCGATCGGAGGGGCGGCGGGGACCGCGCTGCTGCTCGCCACCCCGAGCGGCGCGTTCACCCAGATCGTCCCCTTCCTGGTTGCGGGCGGGGCGCTCACGCTGCTGTTCACCCCGCGGCTGCGGCACCTGGCCCGAATCAGGGGATCCGGGGCGGAGCACCGGGACCCCGGATGGATGGCGATCGCGCTGCTGGCCATCTCCATCTACAACGGGTACTTCGGCGCGGGGTCCGGCGTGATGACCCTCGCGCTGCTGCTGATCGCCTCAGACGACCGCCTGCCGATCGCCAACGCGCTGAAGAACATGCTGGTCGGGACGGGGACCGTCGTCGCCGCGGTCGGACTCGCGTGCTGGGCCTCGGTCCGCTGGGGCGCGGTCGTGCCGCTGGGGATCGGCGCGTTCGCGGGCGCGACGATCGGTCCACACGTGGCCCGCCGGCTGCCGGAGCGCGCTCTGCGAATCGTCGTGGCGGCGATCGGCCTGGGGTTCGCGGTGCAGCTGTGGCTCAGCCACGGCTCGTGAACGCCGGCACCACCATCGTCGGTGCGACGAGCGGCAGCGGCGTTCCGGTGAGCGCCATCAGCGCCTCACCCGTGACCCACACGGGCGTCACCGACTGCCCGCGTGCGTAGCTCACCGCTCCGCCGCGCGTGACCAGGCCGGCGAGATAGCCGAGCGGGGTGTGCCCGTGACGTCGCAGCGTGGACGGACTGGTCCCGGCGGCGATCAGGCCCTGGATCGCCCACGCCGTCGACTGCGCGTTGGAGCCCGCCCGGGGGGCCGCGGGGAACCCGCCGTCGCGGTCCTGGTCATCGCGCAGGTACGCCACCGCCCGGGTGCGCGCGCGGTCGATCGCCGGCGTGGAGATGCCGGTCCCGTCCGCCACGCAGTGCAGCGCCTCCAGGACCGCGCCGGTGTCATCAGCGTCGCTCTGCGCGCCACGCCCGGCGAATCCGTAGCCGCCGTCGCGATCCGACTGCCCGGCGAGCCACGCCGCGGCGCGGTCCTCCAGCCCCGAGGACGAATGCTCGTCGGCCGCGCACAGCGCAAGCGCCCCGAAGGCGGTGAGGTTGACGAGCTTTCCAACGGACCCCTGCCGGGAGAAACGGCGCGCGAGTTCCCCGGCGAGGTCCCGGCCGCCGACGTTCGTCACCGAGGCACCGCCGGCGCGCAGCGCGAGAATCATCCGCTCGAGCGATCCGCTGTCCGTCGCGCCTGCGTGCTGCTGCAGATAATCGAGGAGCGTCGGGTCCGGGGCTGACCGCCGCACCGCGGTGACCCGCACGCCGTCGGCCGCCAGGCCGAGCGCCGCCCAGGCTGAAAAGAGCGGCGAGGAACGCTCGCCCGGCGCCCCGCCCAACCCGCCGTCACGGTTCTCGGTGCGCTCCAGGTAGCCGGCGGCGCGGTGCGCCGCGGCAGCGACCGAGGAGGCGGCGGGCGATCCGCGGCCGGCCGGGAGGACGACCGCGCGGACCGCGGCGGGAACGACGAGCAGCGCCAGCACGAGGCCGACGAGGACGGCGGCGACGGACCGCCGCGTGACGGCGGCGATGGGGATCACGACCCACTCCCCGTCAGCGGCACCGGATAGCGGGTGGGGCCATGCACCGCGAGCGCGAAGTGCCCGGACAGCGACCGGGCGGTGAGCGCGCGCACCGCGGCGCGAACGCCGGCATCATCGGTGCCCGTGACCAGCCATGTCGGCGCGGGATCGTCGGAGTTGGCCGTGGCGGCGATCAAACCCGAGTCGGGCCCGAGTGTCTTGACGACCTGACCCGCCGCGTCCTCGAGCGCGATCTGCCTGCCGCCCGCGGTGAAGCGGGCGTAGACGCCGCTCGCCCCGGGCCCGTACTTGACCAGCTGGGCGGCGACCTCGCCGTAGAGCTGGTGCCAGGTGCCGATGTTGATCGACAGGGTGTCCGGGCCTGATCCGTATCCGGGGCCTCCCGGAGACGCGACGACCCCGTCGCGCCGAAGCTCACGCGTGACCGACGCGCACTCGGCCTTGAACCGCGGGCTGCACTCGAGCGTGGTCGGGTAGCGCTGGCCGTTGATGCCGCTCGTGAACGGCTCGGGGAAGGAGCCGACGACCGCCGGGATCGTGGCTGCCGCACTCTGGTCATGCAGGTCGAACCACACCTGATCGCCCTTGTGCACCTTGGTCTCCGCGGCGGACTTGCTGGCATGGACGCCGTTGACGAACAGCGTCCAGCGTTTGGGGGCTCCGGCTGTGAGCCCGGCGACGGAGACGATGCCGCTGCTCGCGCTCCCGAGCGGCACCGGCTCGGTCGTGATCTTGGGGAACCGGCGCCGCAGCAGCGACAGGTCGGTCTCCCCGCCGGCCGGCGTGGATCGTGAGATGAATCCCAGTTGCCGGGCGCCGAAATCCTGCGTGACCCGGAGGCGCACGGCGCCGGGCTTGAGGCCCAGGCCGAAGCCGCAGCCCGCGCAGGCCAGCGATGTGGCGAGCGCGATCGGGACTGCGGCCAGGGCCCGGGACCGGCGCATCTTCTAGCTGACGACCTTGACGGTGGTCGCGGCCGAGCGGATCTCGCCCTTGGCCGACACGACGAACGTGAGCGTTGCCGATCTCACGCCCGAGACGCTGAACCGCAGATCGCCCCGCGGCGCGGTTTTCAATTGGGTCACCTTGGGCTTGGCGCCGTGCATCTTCGCGGAGGTCCAGTGAACGTGCCACGAACGCAGCGGGGCGGTCGCGCTCCCCCTGCCCGTGTAGACGAACGCATGCAGGCCGAACGACGTGCCGGTCCTGACGGACTTCGGCGCCGTGACGACGATCGGCTTGGGCGCCGTGCCCTTCGCGGGGACCGGCGCGAACAGCAGCGACTCGCCCGGTGCGACCTTCGTGCTGCAGATGCCCTTCGGCGCCAGGCGATCGTTGACGTAGAACCCCCAGTAGGAGCCCTTTGAGAAGGTGAGCCTGGTACCGAGGATCGTGGAGACATCGATCCCCAGGCCCTTGTAGTAGGACCCGCTCCACTGCCCGTGAGTGGCGACATTCAGGGCGCCCGCGGCGGAATCCGCCGGGCACGTGCCCGCCGGGGTGCCGCCCTTGGTGACCGAGCCGGTGCTCGGCGTGCTCACGGTCCTGGTCTGCAGAAGCGTCCTGGTCGCGCCTTCGACGCGCACGGAGACGGCGGGTCCGGATCCGGCGGCGAGCGCGGTGGAGGCGAGCGTGAGGCCGGCGGCCAACGGCACGCCGGACAACAGGAGAGAACGTCGGAGCTGCATGGAGAGCCACCCCTTTCCACGAGGGTTTCGGCGGGATGGTCGGAGGCTGGTCTCCTGGCTTCCGGGCCTATCGGACGCGCCTTCCCGGTCGGCGGATGGCGGACCAGTGGCGATATGCGACCGACGTCCCCGGTCACAGTGGCGGGTCCGCGCCGGTCTCTCACCGGCTTCCCATGACCACCGACCCTGAACGGCGAACGATCGTAGCCGCTTGCCGCGGGGAGGCGACCCGGTCGAGCAGCGTGCGCTCTCTGCGAGACTGGCGGGTGATGGCGGTCAACCTCACGCGCATCTACACCCGTCACGGCGACGGCGGCGACACGCACCTCGGGGACATGAGCAGGGTTCCGAAGACCCACCATCGGATCGAGGCGTACGGCACCGTCGATGAGTTGAACGCACACGTCGGGGCGGCCCGTACGGTGGCCGCCATGCCGAGCGCGTACGAGCCGTGGCTCGCCCGCATCCAGAACGACCTGTTCGACGTCGGCGCTGACATCGCCGCGCCCGCGGACCCCTCCCGAGAGCGGCTGCGGGTGATTCCCGAGCAGACCGCGTGGCTCGAGGCCCGCTGCGACGAGGTCAACGCGACGCTCGAGCCCCTGCGCTCGTTCGTGCTGCCCGGAGGGACGGCCGCAGCGGCTGCATTGCACATCTGCCGCACCGTCTGTCGGCGCGCCGAGCGGACCGCGATCGCCTGCGGCGAGGACTGCTCGCCAGAGGTGGTCCGCTACCTCAACCGGCTGTCGGACCTGCTGTTCATCCTCAGCCGAGGAGCGAACGCCCATGCGGGGGGCGCCGAGCCGCTGTGGGAGCCGGGCCGCTACCGGGAGCCGGAGGGCGGGGGCGGCGGAGCAGCAGGCTGAGGCCGGTCGCGCAGCCGAAGCTCAGCACCACGAGTGCGGATGCGGCGGCGATGAACGCGATGTGCGAGCCCACGAAGCCGATCGCCGCCTGCGCTCGGGTGGCCGCCACCGCGATGCCGACCGCGACTGCGGCGAGCAGCGCCGCGAGCGGAGGCAGCACCGCACCGCGGAGGGAGACCCGAGCGCCCGCTTCCGACAGCCGAGTGGCCAGCGCCGGCCGATGCGCCTCGTAGGTCCAGAGCGTGCCGAGCGCAAGCAGCGTCCATGTGCCGGCCACCTCGAACCCACCGACGATGTCGGAGGGATAGTGCGCGCCGAGCGCCAGCAGCGAGTACACGACGCCGATGACGAACAGGGCCATGAGGCCCGACACCGCCGGACGCAGCCGCGCGGGCACGCAGATGATGAGCGTGAGCGCGAGCGCCACCGCGGCCGTCGTGTGGCCGCTCGGCCAGGTGGCGTTGGTGAGCACCACACCGGGGACGGTCACATGGTCGCGCGGACCGGCGGTCAGCGGCTTGAGCAGTTCGGTGGTGCCGTTCGCGCCGATCAGCACGGCGAGCGCGGTGGCGGCGAGTCGCCTGCGGCCCCGCACCAGCGCAATCACGACCGGTACCGCCGCCAGCACGACGTAATGCGACGGATCGCACAGCCAGACGAACGACCGCGCGATCCAATCCACGCGCGGCCGGTTCAGCTGCAGGAAGCCGAGCAGGATGTTGACGTCGACGCGCCGCAGCCATGCGATCTCGTGGGCGGCGTACCAGGTGAGCGCGAGCGCGGCCATGCCGAGACCGGCCCCGGTGAACGCCGTCCGTGCGCGCCGTGGGATTCCCATCCCCTGAGCGTATTGCGGGAGCTGAAGAACTCTATGAGTCGCTGCGCGGCGACGCGGCCTGCGCGCGCGTGATCCGGAACTCCGGGGCTACGCCCGTGCGCCGGATGTGCGAGTACAGCTCGAGATCCTCGGGTGAGGCGACCTCGACCGTGACGCCGGTCGCCACCGCGACGCGCGTCGCCTCGTACAGCAGCTCCTGGTAGCGAGCGCCGTCACCGGCCGGCCCGCTCGGCTCGTGCGGCCCGTGCACGGAGCGCGCGGGCGCATCGAGGTTGGAGCTCTCCACGTCCAGGTCGTAGCCGGAGAAGTGCAGCAGCCAGCGGCGACCGCGCGCGAGCTTGCCGGCGTCGAGGCGCACCTCGGCGCGCGGATCGGCACCCCGGACCTCGCGCTCCGAGCGCAGCGTCGCGCCCTGCTCGGTGAGTGCGGCGGCGAGCCGCTCGTAGTTGCGCAGGTAGGGCGCGGGCACGATGCCCACCGCGCCCTGCCCCGAGTGCTCGCCGTGGATCGCGCGGGCGACCGTACCGACAAGGACGTAGTCGATCCGCGAGGTGTTGAGCCAGCGCAGGACGGTGATCCATCCCGGCTGGAGGTGCTCGAGTCCGGCGGCGGGTGTGGCCGGAGCGGTGTCGATCTCCGGTGAGCGGTGGCGCAGAAGCATGCGGTCAGGTTTCGCGCTTGCGCACGCGGTTCCTGCCCGCGCCCCGAACCGGGATGCCCGCCCCACCTTGTACGCTCGCTCGGCGAGCGAACGCATGGATCACGAGGCCCTCACGCGGCGACGCGCCGAGCGCGCGCGGGAGCGCCGCCGCCGTCAGCGGCGCCGCCGCATTGCTGCGTCTGCATCGCTCGCCGTGATCGCGGGTGCGATCGTGGTGGTCGTCGCGCTGGCATCGCCCGGCGGCGCGCACCACGGACACGCCAGGGAAAAGCGCAGCGGGAGCTCGCGGCTCGCCGCCGGTCGCGGTCATGCCAGGCGCGCAGCCCACGTCACGCACGCCGTCCGGACCGGCGCGCGCATCGGCCCGGCGACCGGCCATCCCGGCGCTGCGGTGGCCCCGATCCTCATGTACCACGTGATCAACCCGCCGCCGCCGGGCGCTCCCTACCCGGGTCTCTACGTCCCGCGCGGTGAGTTCCTGCAGCAGATGCTCGCGCTCAAGCGCGCCGGGTACCACCCGGTGACGCTCGACGACCTGTGGGCCAACTGGCGCCACGGCGACCGCCTGCCGCGCAAGCCGATCGTGATCACGTTCGACAACGGCTACCGCTCGCAGTTCACGAACGCGCGGCCGATCCTGCGCAACCTGCACTGGACGGCGGTTCTCAACACCCAGCTGAGCGGCCTGCCGCCATCCCAGGGCGGTCTCACCACCGCGCAGTTCCGCGGCCTGCTGGCCGCCGGCTGGGAGCTCGATACGCAGGGGATCAGCCACGCGGACCTCGTCACCGAGGACGCCGCCGGGCTGCGCTACCAGATCGATCACGCCCGCACGACGCTGCAGCATCGCTACCACGTACCGGTCCACTGGTTCTGCTACCCGTCCGGGCAGTACGACTCGACGGTGATCGACGCCGTCCGCGCTGCCGGGTTCGTCGGCTCGACGACGGTCGTGCCCGGGTGGGCCGGCCGCGACGACGACCCGTACGCACTGCCGCGCTTGCGAGTGCTCGGCGGCACGACCGGGGCTGCACTGCTGTCGCAGATCGCGGCGGCCCGCGGCGCCTCGGCCCCTCCGGGCGCCTACGAGACGAACTGATCGCGGGCGCCTGTCGATGAGCGTCACCCACCCGCCTGAGCGGTCCTGGTCTCGAACCAACGCGTTCGGCGAGCGGGCGCTGCTCGTCCGCCGGCCCAAGGCGGCAGCCGGCATCGTCGTCTCGCTGCTCGTGGTCGCGGTCGCGACCGCCGCCATCTCGCTGCTGAAGCAGATCGCCCCGGTGGTCTCGCTCGGTGTCGTCTACCTGCCCGCCGTGCTGCTCGTCTCCATCTACTGGGGGATCTCGCTCGGATTGCTGTGCTCGCTGTTGAGCGCGGCCGCGTTCAACTACTTCCACGTGCCGCCGACCGGTCGCTTCACGATCGCGCGGGGCAGCAACTGGGTGGCGCTGGTCGCGTTCGTCGTGGTCGCGCTCGCCGTCTCCGCGGTCGCCGAGCTGGCGCGCTCACGCGCGATGGAGGCAGAGCGGCGCAGGCGCGAGGCCGATCTCGCCGCGGCGATGGCACGCGAGCTGCTGCTCGGCGAGGACACCCAGCGCGCACTCGGCTCGACCGCGCGGCGCGTCGCTGAGGCGCTCGGCCTCAGCGCGGCGGCGATCATCACCACCCCGCTTGCCGAGGTCGACCCGAGTGAGCTGGCGCGACGGCTGGTGATCCCGCTGCGCCTGGCCGACGGCGAGACCGCCGGCGCGCTGCTCGTGCCGCTCGACGTCAGCCCGGACACGGTGCTGCGGCTCACCGACCAGGTCGCCCCGACGCTCGCCGCGCTGGTCGGCATCGCCCGCCGTCGCGACGCGCTCCAGGCCCAGCGGGTGCAAACCGAGGCGCTCCGGCGCTCCGACGACATCAAGACGGCGCTGCTGCGCGCCGTCTCGCACGATCTGCGCACCCCGCTCACGTCGGTCGTGGCGGCCGGTCATGCGCTCGGCTCCTCCTCGCTGGAGCCCGGCGAGCGCGCCGAGCTGTCCGAGTCCGTCGTCTCCGAGGCCACGCGCCTGGCCGGGCTCGTCGACAAGCTGCTCGACCTCTCGCGCCTGCAGGCGGGCGCAGCGCCGCCCCGCACCGACTGGGTCTCGGTCGAGGAGCTCATCACCGCGGCGGCGGAGACGGGACTGCGGGATCCCCTCAACTACACGCTCACCGTCGACCCGGGCGTCCCGGAGATCCGCGCCGACGCGGCGCAACTCGAGCGCGCTGTCGCCAACCTGCTGGAGAACGCGCGGCGCTACAGCGGCGGCGAGCCGGTGCACGTCCATGTCCGGACCGCGCGGGCGACCGGCGAGAGCCGGGGCGAGCGGGTGCTGATCTCGGTCGTCGACCAGGGGCCCGGCATCCCCGCCGCCGAGCAGCCGCGCATCTTCGAGCCGTTCTACCGCGTACCGGTATCGAGCGCCGGCGGCCGCAGCTCCGCGCCCGCCCCGGGGGTCGGATCGGGGCTCGGGCTGGCGATCGTCAAGGGTTTCGTCGAGGCCAACGGTGGCACTATCTCGGTTGCCTCGCTCCCGGGCCAGGGGACGAGCTTCACGATTGCGCTGCCGATCGCCGAGGAGACGACCGGCGAGGAGACGACCGGCGAGCCCGCCGAGCCCGGAGCCACCCGATGACCGACCCGCACAGAGCCGACGGACACACCCCCGCGCACCGCCCCCGGGTCCTCGTCTGCGACGACGAGACCCAGATCCTGCGCGCGCTGCGCGTGATCCTGCGCGACGCCGGGTTCGAGGCGCTGCCCGCCTCGACCGGCGAGGAGGCACTCGACGTGGCGGCCGTGTCGCGCCCCGAGGCGGGCATCATCGACCTCGTCCTGCCCGACATGGACGGGATCGAGCTCTGCCGCCGGCTGCGCGAGTGGACCGAGATCCCGCTGCTCGTGCTCTCTGCGGTCGACGACGAGGACGCCAAGGTCCGCGCACTGGCCGTCGGCGCCGACGACTACGTCACCAAGCCGTTCGGCCCGCGCGAGCTGATCGCCCGCCTGCAGGCCAACATGCGCCGGATCGAGCCCGATCGCGACCCGCCGGTGATCACCACCGGCGACTTGTCGATCGATCTCGCCTCGCGCACGGTGACGGTCGCCGGTGACGAGGTGCGGCTGACGCCGACCGAGTTCAGCCTGCTGGCCCTCCTGGCGCGCAACCGGGGACGACTGATGACCCACCGGGACCTGCTCGTCTCGGTGTGGGGCGCGGGCTACGGCGACGACACGCAGGTGCTGCGGGCCCACATCGCCAACCTGCGGCGCAAACTGGCGGGTGGCGATCGGGCGGATGGGGATGTGTCTCGCACCGGCGGCTACATCCGTACCGACGCCGGCGTCGGCTACCGGTTCGCCGCATGACCGGTCCGGATCCGGTCCGTCGGCGGATTCGCCTCAGGAACGCTGTATCGTCGCCGCCGGATACCGTGAAGCCGCAACCGCCGATTGACTCCGGGACAACGCGATCGGGCAAGCGCAGCTTCAACGAGGCCGCGCACAAGCTCGGGCATATCGCGGTCGGTCCCGCCCCGCGCCGCAAGGAGCACGCGCCCTCCGACGCGTTCCGCGCCGCCACCGACGACGACCGCGACGTCGTCGCCCATGCGGGCAGGCTCGTGCTCTCGCTCGGTGCGCTCGGTGTCGTCTACGGCGACCTCGGCACCAGCCCTCTGTACACGGTTCAGACGCTGTTCAGCCACCAGTACCGGGACACCGTTCACGCGACGCCCGTCGGGGTCTACGGCGTCACCTCGCTCGTGTTCTGGGCGCTGGTCGTGATCGCGTCGATCAAGTACGCCGGTGTCATCATGCGCGCGCACAACCGCGGCGACGGTGGCGTCATGGCGCTTGCCGCGCTGATCCGCCGCAAGCGGATCCCGCGCGCGACGCTGCTGGTCGGCCTCGGTCTGCTCGGCGCCGGGCTGTTCCTCGGCGACGGCATGATCACGCCCGCGATCACGGTCACCTCGGCGGTCGAGGGCCTCAAGGTCGCCACGCCCGGCATCGCCCCGCTCGTCATCCCGATCGCGCTGGTCATCCTCATCGGCCTGTTCCTCGTGCAGAAGTTCGGAACCGGCGCCGTCGGCTGGCTGTTCGGACCGGTGCTCCTGCTGTGGTTCCTGGTGCTCGGGGTGCTCGGCGGCGGCATGGTCATCGCCCACCCGGCGGTGCTTCAGGCACTGTCCCCGACCTGGGGGGCGAAGTTCATCCTCGACCACGGGGTGCACGCGTGGCTCACGCTCGGCGCCGTCGTCCTGTGCGTCACCGGCGCGGAGGCGCTCTACGCCGATCGCGGCCACTTCGGCGCGGGGCCGATCCGCATCGCCTGGTTCGCGGTCGTGCTCCCCGGTGTGATGCTCAACTACCTCGGCCAGGGCGCGCTGATCCTCGAACACCACGGCGACGCCCGCAACCCGTTCTTCCTGCTCGCGCCGGCCTGGGCCCAGCTGCCGCTCGTCGTCCTGGCCACGCTCGCGTCCGTGATCGCCTCCCAGTCGGTGATCAGCGGCGCCTTCTCGGTCTGCCGTCAGGCGGTCCAGCTCGGCTTCCTGCCCCGCGTGCGCGTCGTGCACACCTCCGAGACCGAGGGCCAGATCTTCGTCCCGATGGTCAACTGGGCGCTGATGATCGGCGTCATCGTGCTCGTGCTCGTGTTCCGCTCCTCGACCCGCCTCACCGACCTCTACGGAATGGCGGTGACCGGCACGTTCGTGCTCGACACGACCCTGTTCGTCGCGGTCGCCCGCAGCCTGTGGAAGATCAAGGTCTGGCAGCTGGCCTGCCTCGCAGCGCTGTTCTGGATCGTCGAGCTGTCGTTCTTCACCTCGAACCTCACCAAGATCCCGCACGGCGCCTGGATCCCGCTGATCGTCGGCCTGTGCGTCGCCCAGGTCATGTACACGTGGCAGATGGGCCGCGAGCTCATCACCCGGCGGCGAAACCAGGCCGAGGGCTCGTTGCAGGAGTTCCTCGAGGGTCTCTGCGAGGCCGCGCCGCCCGGGATCGTGCGGTTGCCCGGGACGGCGATCTTCCTCGCTCCCAGCAAGGCGACCACTCCGCTCGCGCTCCGCGCACAGGTGGATCACTACCACGCCTTCCAGGAGAAGGTGGTGATCGTCTCGCTCGACACCGTCGCCATCCCCCACGTCGATCCCGACGACCGCTTCAGCGTCGAGCGTGTCGGCAAGGGGCTGTTCAAGATCGCCCACATCACGATCCACGTCGGCTACCGGGATCGTCAGAACATCCCCGACCAGCTGGCGCTCGCCCGCAAGCGCGGCCTGCTCGACCGCAACCTCGACCTGGAGCACGCCTCGTACTTCATCTCGCGCATGACGATCAAGCCCGAGAACGATCCGGGCATGCCGCGCTGGCGCAAGAAGCTGTTCGTGCTGATGGCGCGGAACTCGTCGAGCCCGATCGATCACTTCGGGCTGCCGGGGAACCGGACCGTGCTGAGCGGGTCGCAGATCGCGCTGTAGCTCACGAGGCCGGCCCAGGGGCCCCACCCGCCCGCGGGCTGGGACCCGGCTCGACACCCGCCCCACCCACCCGCGACAATGCGGAGGACAAGGGGACCTGATCGGCAGCCGACGAGGAGGCACCGGACATGACGGCGGACTACACGCTCTCCTATGGGACGCACGCGAACCCGGACGAGGGCCGCTGTGCGATGGAGTGGGTCAGCTATCTGGCCGGCGAGGGGCACACGGACTCCCCGGTGTGCGTGAGCCCGGTGCTGCGGGCCCTGTGCATCTCGCTCAACGACGGCCTGCCCGACGGGCCGCGGCAGCGGCTGCGCCCCTATCTGACGCGGACGATCGGGACCGCCGGGGACGGTCTGGACGAGCACCGAGCCTGGCAGGCGATGGACTGGCTGATCCGGACCTATGCACCGCGCTGGCTGTCGCTCGTGTCCCTCGACGCCGAGGCGGCGCGGCTGGCCGACGGTCCAGCGATCGACGGCTCGGGTCCGCTGCGATCCGCGATGGAGCCGCTCGAGCGGGCGCGCGCCGCGGCGCGGCGCTCCCGCGCCAGCACGTTCGCGACCGCCGGCAACCCGATCACGAGCTGGGCGGCGCAGGTGACGCTCGGCCGAACCGGACGCGAGGCCGCCTGGGCCTGCGCCGGCGCGGCGGTGTGGGCCGCCGCGCGGCTCGGAGTCGGCGATCAGGATGGTGACCGTGCCCGAGCGGGCGCGCGGGCGCTCGCCGGAGACGCGGCCGCGATCGCCGTGCGCCGGCTGCGCGACGACGACGTGTGCGGCAGCCTCGCCGGCCAGGATGCGCTGCGCACCGCGCTCGGTCCGACGCTCCAGTCACTCGCCGATTCCTCGATCGAGCTGCTCGACCGGATGCTGCCGACCGAGGCGCTCCTGGTGCCGCCGCGGGAGTCGATCTCCCGTGACGTGCGCGCGTTGAGCGCGGCGGCGGTCTGAGCGGAGGCGTGGCCGACGCGGAGCGCATCGCCGGTCGTCTGGAGCAGCTCTGGCAGATCGCCCGCGGCCCGGGCGGCGGAGCCGACCGGCCGGCGTACTCCGAGGCGGAGGCCCAGGCGATGCGGCTCGTCGCCGGCTGGGCGGGGGAGCTGGGCCTGGAGGCGGCGATCGATCCCCACGGCAACCTGTGGGCGCTGCCGCATAACCATGGTGGCGCGCTCGTCACCTCCGGCTCGCACGTCGACACGGTCCCTGACGGCGGGCGGTATGACGGCGCGCTCGGCACCGTGCTCGCGCTCGAGCTCGCAGCGGAGCTGACGGACGCTCCGTCCGGGACCGACGCCCGGCCGGCGCTGCTCGTCTGTGCCGCCGAGGAGGCGCCTCGCTTCGGCGCGGGCACCGTCGGCAGCCGGCTGCTCGCCGGCTCACTCTCCGAGTCCGAGCTCGCCGAGCTGCACGACGCCGACGGGATCAGCGCCGTCCAGGCGCGCGTCGACTACCTCGCCGCGCTGGACGGTCTCCCCCGCCTCGACCGCCCTCCCCTGGACCGCATCCGCGCGCACGCCGAGGTGCACGTCGCCCTTCGCGCGGGCCCCGACGAGCTCGGGATCGTCACCCGGGTCGCCTCCCCGCGCCGGTTGGAGATCGTGATCGGCGGCGAGGCGGGCCACGCCGGGGAGATCGGGATGGACGAGCGCCGTGACGCGCTCGCCGGCGCGGCCGAGATCGTGCTCGAGGTCGAGCGGGCGGCCCGCGCCGCGCCCCGCCCGACAGTCGCCACCGCCGGCACGCTCACGGTCTCGCCCGGCGCGGTGAGCGTGATCCCGGGCGAGGTGCGGCTCGGGGTCGACATGCGCGCGGTCGAGACCGAACCGCTCGACCGGCTCGAAGCGGCGATCCGCGAGGCCGTCCAGGCGAGCGGCGAGCGGCGATCTCTCCGGACGCGCACCACGCTCACCCGCGGTGGTGCGCCGGTCGCGCTCGACCCCGAGCTCGCCGGTCAGGCGCTCGCGGCCGCGTCGGCCCGCGGGATCGCGGCAGCCGAGACGTGGTCGGGCGCGGGTCACGACGTGCAGCACATCGCCGCCTACGCACCCGCGATGCTCATCTTCGTCCCCCTGCGCGGCGGGCAGAGCCACACGCCGCAGGAGGGCGCGCACATGAGTGACATCCTCGCCGCCGCAGACGTGGTCGCGGACGTAATCAGAACTAAACTGATCAACTGACTGGGGACGAACCTCACCAAACGCCGCTGTTCCTGTCATGATGCAGACCTTGTTGCGACTTGCGGTGAGGGAGGAGTGCCCGCCATTCGACCAACGGCCTCGACTGGGGAGTCGGGTCCTGATCACGCGGGGGCCGGTCGAGGTTGCCCCGTCCGAGAGGTGAAATGAGGATGCGTACCGATTCCCGTCGTCTCGACGCGGCCCGAGAGGGCCGCTCGGAGCTCGAGAACCACTACATCGACGAGCTCGTCGCCGGCCGTCTCGGCAGGCGTGAGTTCCTGCGGCGCGGAGCCGCGCTCGGCATGTCGGCCGGCGTCATGGGCGCCGTCCTCGCCGCCTGCGGCGGCGCGAACAAGACCGGCGGAGCGGCGACCAGTTCGACCGCGTCCGGCGCCAGCACGACCGCCGCGACCAAGGGCGGGACGATGAGGCTCGCCAGCCAGGTGCCGTCGGGTGCGGTCAACCCGCTGACGGTGTCCGACGCCGGCGGGCTCTGCATGCTCGCGATGACGGGCGAGTTCCTCACGCTCGACAACAACCAGGCCCTCCAGCTGCAGCCGATGCTCGCGACCAGCTGGAAGGCGAGCTCCGGCGGCAAGGTGTGGACGTTCAAGATCCGGACGGGCGTCAAGTTCCACGACGGCAGCCCGCTCACCGCCGACGACGTCGTGTGGACGATTCAGCAGCTGGCCGACAAGAAGAACGCCTCCAACGCGCTCTCGACCTTCAGTGGCGTGCTCACTCCCGCGGGCGTGCGGAAGGTCGACAGCCACACCGTCGAATTCCATCTCGAGGCGGCGAACGGCAACTTCCCCTACCTCGTCTCCTCCGACAACTACAACGCGATCATCGTGCCCAAGGGCACCGATTGGGGCAAGTGGCAGAAGACGTTCGTCGGCACCGGTCCGTTCAAGCTCGGCAGCTACACGCAGAACCAGGGCGCGACGTTCACCGCCAACCCGGACTACTGGGGCGGCAAACCGAACCTCGACACCGCCCAGTTCAGCTTCTACGCCAGCCAGGCGCCGCAGATCACGGCTCTCTCCGGCGGCAACGTCGACGTGATCGTCCAGTTCGTCGCACAGGGCGCCCAGGCGCTCACCAAGAGCTCGAACTACAACATCATCAAGCTCAAGTCCTCCAACCACCGCGAGCTGTCGATGCGCTGCGATCAGGCTCCGTTCAACGACCCGCGGGTGCGCGAGGCGGTCGCGCTCAGCCTCGACCGCCCGGCGATGGTGAGCGCGCTGCTGCAGGGCCTCGGACAGGTCGGCAACGACAGCCCGTTCGCGCCGAAGTTCCCGTCGACCGATACGAGCGTGCCGCAGCGGACGCAGAACCTCGCCAAGGCCAAGCAGCTGCTGTCCGCCGCCGGCCACTCGCACGTCTCCGCCACGTTGTTCACCGAGCAGTACGAGGAGATCCCCGCGCTGGCCCAGGTGATCCAGCAGTCGGCCTCGAAGATCGGCGTCGACATCAAGCTGAAGGTCGAGACGCAGTCGGCCTACTACGGCAAGGCGACGTTCGGCAACTCCGATTGGCTCGACGGCACGATGAGCCTCGTCGACTACGGCGACCGCGGCGTGCCCAACGTGTTCCTGGAGGCACCACTCGCGACGGGCGGCCCGTGGAACGCCGCCCACTTCAACAACAAGCAGTACGACGCCCTGGTCAAGCAGTACGTCGCCTCGGTCGACCTCTCCTCGCAGAAGGCGATCGCGGGGAAGATCGAGCAGCTGCTGCTCGCTCAGACGCCGCTGGTCATCCCGTACTTCATCGACGGGCTGTGCGCGACGACCAAGAAGGTGAGCGGGGTCAATCCCACCTCGATCTCCCAGGTCTTCCTCCACAAGGCGTCGATCTCGGCCTAGCAGCCAAGACCAGGACCGAACGTGCTGGGCTTCGTCCTCAAGCGAATCGCGCTCGCGATCGTCACGCTGTTCATCCTCAGCCTGATCGTGTTCTTCGCGGCGCAGGTGCTCCCGGGTGACCCCGGCCGGGAGGTGCTCGGGCCGCTCGCCGCCCAGTCGGCGGTGCGCGCGCTCGATGCCCAGCTTGGGACCAATCGTCCGGTGATCGACCAGTACGGAACATGGCTCGGCCACGTCCTCAGTGGCAACTTCGGGACATCGACCCAGTACCAGGCGGCGATCGGCCCGATCCTCGGGAAGGCGATCGTCAACTCACTCAAGCTGGCAGCTCTCGGCTTCGTGATCGTGGTGCCGCTCGGGATCTTCGGCGGGGTGGTCTCCGCACTGCGCTACGGGACCCGGACCGACCGCTTGATCAGCGTGTTCGGGCTGTCGGCCACGGTGATCCCGGAGGTCGTCTCCGGGATCATCCTGATCTCGGTGTTCGGCCTGTGGCTGAACATCCTCCCGGTGGAGGCCACCGGCGGGGTCGGCTTCGGCGGCACGATCTATCACCTGATCCTGCCTGCGATCCCACTCGTCCTGGTCCTGTTCGGCTACATCCAGCAGATGGCTCGAGCCGGGACGATCGAGGCGCTCAACTCCGACTACGCCCGAACCGCGACGCTCAAGGGGCTGCCGCGGCGGACGTTGATCCGCCGCCACATCCTGCGCAACTCGTTGCTGCCGACGATCACGGTGATCGCGAGCCAGACCGGCTATCTGATCGGCGGCCTGGTGCTGGTCGAGGTGCTCTTCCGCTGGAACGGCATCGGCTCGCTGCTCTTCAACGCCGCGACCCACAAGGACTTCTCGATGCTCGAAGCGGGCGTGATCGTCATCGGCGCGGCCTACATGATCGTCACGCTGCTGGCCGACATCCTCTACTCGCTGCTCAACCCGCGGATTCGGGTGGCGGGCGCCGAATGAGCCTCACCTCGGTTCCCGTCGAGTCCGCGGGCGCGCTCAACGCCGCGCAGGGCGCGCCGGATCTGCGGCGCGAGTTCCTGCGCTCGCTGGTGCGCCAGCCCGCGTTCATGATCGGCTCCGCGATCATCCTCTTCTGGATCGTCTCCGCGATCTTCGGCTCGGACTTCGCCGGCAGCCCCTATTCGCAGAACCTGCTGTCGATCAACAAAGGGCCTTCGGGCGCACACTGGTTCGGGACCGACGGACTTGGGCGGGACATGTTCGCGCGCGTCATCGCCGGCTCACGCGACATCCTCATCATCGCGCCGCTCGCGACGCTCGTGGGCACCGTCCTCGGCACGATCCTCGGTCTGTTCATGGGCTACTTCCGTGGCCTGTTCGACGACGTCGTCGGGCGCGTCGTGGAGGCGTTCCTCGCGCTGCCGCTCGTCGTCACCGGGATCCTCGGCGTGATCGCGCTCGGGGGCTCGAACCTCACCCTGATCATCGTCATCGGGATCGTGTTCACCCCGCTGATCGCCCGCACGGTCCGTGCCGCCGTGCTCGGCGAGCGCGACCTCGACTACATCGCGGCCGCACGGCTGCGCGGCGAGAGCTCGCTGTACATCATGTTCGCCGAGATCCTGCCGAACGTGCTCGCTCCGATCATGGTCGAGTTCACCGTTCGCGTCGGCTATGCGGTGTTCACGATCGTCACCCTGTCGTTCCTCGGCTTCGGCCTGCAGCCGCCCTCGGCCAACTGGGGAGCGGACATCTCGAACAACTACCAGCTGATCACCACCGGCTACTGGTGGGAGTCGCTGTTCGACGCGCTCGCCATCGCGACGCTGGTGATCGGGATCAACATGTTCGCCACCTCGGTCGAGTCCGCACTCGAAGCCTCATGAGTGATTCCGTCGATACGGATCCCGAGCGCGGTCCCAGCCAGACCGGCTCCGCCGGCACGGCGACCGCGGACGCGCCGCACACGCTCACGCTCGACGACCTGCAGATCGGGTACAGCGTGCGCGGAAAGCTCCAGACGATCGTCCGCGGCGTCTCCCTGCATGTTGCGCAGGGCGAGTCGGTCGGCCTGGTCGGCGAGTCCGGCTGCGGCAAGTCGACGATCGCGCTGGCGATCGTCCGCTATCTCGCACGCAACGGCCGCGTCACCGGCGGCCGGATCGAGATCGACGGCCGTGACGTGCTCTCGCTCCGCAGCGAGGAGCTCCGACGGTTACGCGCGCGTTCGGTCTCGATGGTCTACCAGGAGCCCGGCCGCGCCCTCAATCCGTCGATCGTCATCGGCCGCCAGGTGGCGGAGGTGTACGAGATCGCCGGTGCGGGCCGTGACGATGCGAAGGCGCGGGCGCTCGAGATGCTCCAGCGGGTGCGGATCGCCGACGCGACCTCGGTCATGGGGCGCTACCCGCACCAGCTCTCGGGCGGGATGCTCCAGCGGGTCGTGATCGCGATGGCGCTCGCCGCAGAGCCCTCGCTGCTGATCCTCGACGAGCCGACGACCGCCCTCGATGCGACGGTCGAGGCCGAGGTGCTCGATCTCATCCGCACCCTTCGCAGCGAGACCGGCACCTCGCTGCTCTTCATCAGCCATAACCTCGGCGTGATCGCACGGATGTGCGACCGCGTCGGCGTCCTGTACGCCGGTCAGCTCGTCGAGGAGGGCGAGGCGCACGAGGTCTTCCGCTCGCCGCGCCACCCCTACACGGTCGGCCTGCTGCGCTCGATCCCACGGCGGGAGCCGGTCGACGGCGCGGCGACCACGGCCAAGCGCCCGGCGCTGGCCACGATCCCCGGCTCGCTCCCCTCCCCGGGCGCGGCGATCACCGGCTGTATCTTCGCGGAGCGCTGCGGGCTGGCCGAGCAGCGCTGCCACGACGAGCCGCCGCCCATGTACGACATCGGCGGCGGTCGCGGGTCGCGCTGCCACTTCCACGAGCGCGCCCAGACAGTGCCCGCGCAGACCAGCGAGGCCGATGTCGAGCAGCTCGAGGCGCCCCAGCCCGCGGTGACGACGGACGACGACGGACCCGTCATCCGCATCCGCGGCGCCTCGAAGACCTTCCGTCAGGATGGCGAGTCGATCCGCGGTCTGGCGAACGTGGACGTTGACATCTCCGCGGGTGAGACGGTCGGCCTGGTCGGCGAGTCCGGCAGCGGCAAGACGACCCTCGCCCGGGTGCTCATGGGCCTCACCGGTCCGGACGAGGGCGCCGAGATCACCCTGGACGGGCGCCCGCTGGCGCCGCTGGCGACCAAGCGATCCTCCGCGGACCAGAAGGCGCTGCAGCTCGTCTTCCAGAACCCCGACTCCGCGCTCAACCGCCGGCACTCGGTCCGCGGACTGATCGGCCGTTCGCTGTCCAAGCTGGCGGGTCTGAGCGGCGACGCGCTCGAGACCCGGCTGCGTGAGCTCGTCGCGGCGGTGCGCCTGCCGGAGCGATATCTGCCGATGCGCCCCTCCCAGCTCTCGGGCGGCCTCAAGCAGCGCGTCGCGATCGCACGGGCGTTCGCCGGTGAGCCGCGCGTGGTCGTCTGTGACGAGCCGACGTCGGCGCTCGATGTCTCCGTCCAGGCCGCGATCCTCAACCTGCTCACGGAGCTGCAGCGCTCCCAGCGCGTGGCGTACCTGTTCATCAGTCACGACCTCGGCGTCGTGCGCTACCTCGCCGACCGCATTGTGGTGCTGTACCTGGGACGGGTGATGGAAGTCGGCCCCGCCGAGAAGGTGTTCGCCGGTCCCAATAATCCCTACACCGAGGCACTGCTCTCGGCGGTGCCGAGCATCGACGACCTCGACCGGCTCCGCATCCGGCTGGAGGGTGAGATCCCGAGCGCGGCGCATCCGCCATCGGGCTGCCCGTTCCAGACGCGCTGCCCGCGCAAGGTCGGCGAGATCTGTGAGACGACTGAGCCGGAGCTCGTCGAAGAGGAGCCCGGACACGGGATCCGCTGCCACATCCCGCTCGAGGAGCTGCGCCGGCTTCAGAGCGCCGACGGGAACGGGTCGGCGAGCTCGAGCGGCGCGGCGGCTTCGGACGGGCCTGCCTCGCCGGACGCCCCCTCGGCGCGACCCCACCCCTGACCATCGCGTCCGGTCCGGGCGACCTGCCGGCATCTCGCCGCGCTCGCACAGGCGCGACGACGAGCCGGCTCGTGATCGGGACCGTGGGTGGACGGCGGCGGGCAAAGGAGATACGATCACGAATCGTCGGTGTTACATGACGGTTCTGAGCAGTTACGATCGAACCAATGGATCAAAGCGCGATTGACCTCAAGAGCCTTCGTGCGCTCGTCGCGGTCGCCGATGAGAGTTCGTTCCGTGGTGCCGCGCGCACCCTGGGGTACACCCAGTCCGCCGTCTCCCACCAGATCGCGACGCTCGAGCGGGGCCTGGCCGCGGCGCTCTTCACCCGGCCCGGCGGCCGCGGCGCGATCGCGCTGACGCCGGCCGGCGAGGTCGTCTACCGCCGCGCGCTGCGCGTGCTGGGCGAGGTCGAGACCCTCGGCGCCGACGTCGCCTCGCTCCAGACCGGCGAGCGGCAGGTGCTGCAGATCGGCACCTTCCAGACCGCGACGACCGAGCTGCTGCCCCCCGCGCTGCGCGATCTGCGCGGCCACTGGCCCGACGTCGAGGTGATCCTCTCCGAGATCCAGACCAACGCCCGCGCCTACGACGATCTCGCGGCGGGTGAGCTCGACATCGCATTTCTCATCAACCCGGTGCCGGACGAGCGGATCCGCTCGATCCCGCTGCTCGACGACCCGTGGGTGATCCTCACCCGGCGCGACAGCGAGCTCGCCTCCGCGGAGGATCCGACCTTCGACCTGCTCGACGGCGTCGACATCGTGGCCTGGAACCGGCGCTGGCGCACGCAGATCGAGCTCGAGGAGGCGTGGCGCCGCCGCGCGATCCGCCCGCGCGTCGTCTACCGCACCGATGACAACCTCGCGCTCCAGCGGCTCGTCGCCTCCGGCTACGGCCACGCCTTCCTCGACCGGCTGGGTGCCAGCGGCCTGGTCGAGCCGTCACTCACCTGGCTGGAGCCGCGGGAGATCCTGGTGCCGCGCACGATCGCGCTGTGCGTTCCGCGTCACCGCGATCTCTCCCTGGTCGCCGTGAGCCTGATGGACTCCGTCCGCACCCAATACGCCGCCTGAAAGCACGAGCACATGACCGCTCTCTCCCCCGCACCCGCCGCCGACGCGACCCTGACGATGCGCGCGAGCGTCCTGCGCGAGCCCGGACGTCTCGGGATAGAGACGGTGTCGCTTGCCCCGCCCCGGTCGGGGGAGGTGCGCGTGCGGATCGCGGCGGCCGGGGTCTGCCATTCGGACCTGCACCTGATCGAGGGCGCCCTCGGCGATGGACGCTGGCCGCTGGTACCCGGGCACGAAGGCGCGGGCGTGGTCGAGGCGGTCGGCGATGGCGTCACCCAGCTCGCGCCCGGCGACCACGTCGTGTTCAGCCTCGTCTCGCCGTGCGGCTCGTGCCCGGCATGCCGCGCCGGCAGGCGCACCCTGTGCGGCCCGGCGGGCAGCCTCGGGGTCGCCGGGGTGCTCGGCGACGGCACCTCGCGGCTCACCGCAGAGGACGGCACGACGCTCCAGCACGGGTTCACGGTCGCCTGCTTCGCCGAGCGCGCGGTGGTCAACGCCGCCGGGGCGATCGCGATCCCCTCCGACGTGCCGCTCTGGCAGGCGGCGCTGCTCGGCTGCGGCGTGCTCACCGGCTTCGGAGCGGTCACCCATGCCGCCCGGCTCAAGATCGGCGAGCCGGTCTGCGTGGTGGGCTGCGGCGGCGTGGGTCTGCAGGTGATCGCGGCCGCCCGGCTCGCCGGCGCGGGCACGATCGTCGCCGTCGACCGGCGTCCGGACAAGCTCGAGCGGGCCCTCGCCCGCGGCGCGACCCACGCGGTCGACGCCGGTGACGGCGATGCGGCCCGTGAGGTGATTGCGATCACCGGTGGCGTCGAGCACGCCTTCGAGGTCGTCGGCACCCCTGCGACGATCCGGCTGGCCTGGGACACGCTCGCCCCGGGCGGAACCGCGGTCGTGGTCGGACTGGCGCCCACCGGCGTCGAGGTCTCGCTGCCGGCGATCGAGCTGCTGTCCGAGAAGAAACTGGTCGGCAGCTACTACGGCTCCGCCGATCCAGCCGAGACGCTGCCCGGGCTGGTCGAGCTCGTCCGCGCCGGCCGGCTCGAGCTCGCGGGCGTCGTCTCACACCTGATCGAGCTGGCCGATCTCCCCAGCGCGCTCGAACGGCTGCGCACCGGCGAGGGAGGCCGCTCGGTGATCGTCCTGGACCCCGAGATCGCCGGAATCGACGCGGTCGGCGAGATTTCGCAGCACGAGGAGGCACGATGACCATCAACGCGACATTCGACGGGCGGATCGGCGAGGGCTGGAGCGGCACCGACCCCGACGGTGCGCACGTCAACCTGGTGCTCGCCGAGCGGGGATCGCCCACCCACGCCACGCTGCTCGGAACGCTCACCACCCCCACCCCGGGCCACACCCCGATCCTGGTCGTCGTCGGCGAGGACAAGGATCACTACGAGCCGGTGTGGCCGCCGACGATCATGATGAACAAGGCGACGGCTCTGGAGGAGCGCCACCAGACGATCACCTGGGGCGCCGGCCAGCTCGGCATCGCCCAGGGTGTGCTGGACGCCGTCGCCGAGGATCTGATCCCCTGCAGCGACAGCGTGCTGGTGTTCGTCGCCATCTACATCGACCCGGCGGCCGACGACGAGACCGCGGTGCGGCGGGCCGCACGCGCGGCGACGCTCAAGGCGGTGCGGGTGGCGCGCCGCGGCCGTGACGAGCAGGCCGCCCGTGCGCTGGTGGAGCGGCGGGACTCGGTGACGAGCCCGTTCTACGGCGGTGAGCCGTGAAGATCACCCGGATCTCGGTGCGGCACCTGAGCCTGGAGCTCGACCCTCCGTTCCTCGCCGCATGGGACCCCTCCCCGCGCACGAGCTTCGACGCCGCGATCGTGCGCGTCGAGACCGACGAGGGGATCACCGGGATCGCCAGCGGGGATGCGATGGCCGGCCTTGCGGGCTACGAGCACCTGTTCCTCGGCCGCGATCCGCTCGCGCTTGCCGCTCACGCCCGCACGCTCGAGACGATCGCCTTTCACGCCGGCCGCTGCTGGCCGCTGGAGGCAGCGCTGTGGGACATCGCGGGCCAGGCGCTCGGGACGCCCGTCGCGACCCTGCTCGGAGGCGCGTGCGACCGCCTGCCGGCGTACGCATCGCTCGGCGAGCTGCGCTCCCCCGCGGCGCGCAGCGAGGACGCGCGGGCGTTGCTGGAGAGCGGCTTCCGGGCCGTCAAGGTGCGGATCGCCCGGGATCGGATCCCCGAGGGGATCGCGGTCGTGCGGGCGATGCGGGAGGCGGTCGGGGATGCGCTGGAGATCATGGTCGATCTCAATCAGGGCTGGCGGATGGCGGGCGACATCGTGCCCGGGCTCGGTCCGCAGGCAGCGCGCGCGGTGGTCGCCGAGCTGGCCGAGCTCGACGTGCTGTGGGTCGAGGAGCCACTCGCCGCTGAGGATCTCGACGGGCTGCGGATGCTCCGCCAGGCGACCGGGCGGCGCATCGCCGGGGGCGAGATGGCCGCCTCCTTCGGCGAGCTGCGACGGGCGCTTGACGCCGACGCGTTCGACGTGTTCCAGCCCGATGTCGTGCTCGCGCTCGGGATCAGCGCGACGCGGACGCTCGGCGACCTCGTCCTGCGGTCCAACCGCTGGTTCACCCCGCATACCTGGACCAACGGGATCGGACTGCTCGCCAACCTGCATGTCGTGTGCGGAGTCGGGGGCGGGCCGTTCGTCGAGTTCCCGTACGACCCACCGGGGTGGACTCCGGCCCGCCGTGACTTCATGCTCGCCGAGCCGGTGACGATCGATCGCGACGGGATGCTCGTCATCCCGGATCGGCCCGGGCTGGGAATCGTTCTCGATGAAGCGGCCCTCGCCGCACGGGAGGTGGCGCGATGAGCGTCGGTGGACGACGCGTGGCCTTCATCGGCCTCGGCCACATGGGCAGCCACATGTGCCGGCACGTCTGCATGGCCGGCCACGAGGTGTCGGCGTTCGACCTCAGCCCCACCGCGCTGCGGACCGCACGGCGCGACGGTGCCCGCCCGGCGCGTTCGATCGCGGACTGCGTGGCGAACGCCGAGGTGCTGATCACCAGCCTGCCCGGGCCGCCCGAGGTCCAGTCGGTGCTGTGCGGCGCGGAGGGCGCGATCGCCGGGATGGACCCCGGTGGGCTCGTGATCGACATGAGCACGAGCTCCCGGGAGGTCGGACGCGCGGTGCTCAGCGCCGCTCGCGCCCACGGCGCCGAGTTCGTCGATGCGCCGGTCGCCGGGCAGACGATCGGCGCCGAGGCGGGGACGCTCGCGATCTACGCCGGTGGCACGCGGCGCGCCTTCCGGCGAGCGCTGCCGCTGCTGGAGGCGATGGGCGACCCGCAGCGCATCCTGCATATGGGCCCGAGCGGCACCGGGTACGCGGTGAAGCTGCTGCTCAACCAGCTGTGGTTCATGCACGCCGTCGCCACCGCCGAGACGCTCACCGTGGGCGTCAAGGCCGGGGTCCCGCTCGATCGCCTGCACACGGCGCTCGTCAGCTCGCCCGCCAACTCCGTTTTCCTCGAGCGCGACCTCCGCACGGTGCTCGACGACGGCGACTACGACGAGGGCTTCACGATGAAGCTCGTCACCAAGGATCTCGGGCTCGCCGTCGAGCTGGCCCGGGACTCCGGGGTGCCGGTCGAGCTGGCGGGGCTCGTCGAGCAGATCCACCGGAGGGCGCGGCTCGTCTACGGCGACGCCGCCGGTGAGATGAGCGCGGTGCGGCTCTACGAGGACGTGGCGCAGGCGCCGCTGCGCCTGCGTCCCTAGGCGCGAGGTCAGCGCGGCGGCGCCGGGCGCACCATCAGCCTCTCATCGGGCTCCTGGAATCCGAACTGGGCGTAGAGCCCATGCGCATCGGTGGTATGGAGCATCCACTGCAGCTGTGAGCCGGTTCTGTCGCCGATCATCGCCTCGATGAGCATTTTTCCGACCCCCTCGCCGCGATGGCCGGGATCGACGATCACATCCGAGAGGTACGCGTGGGCCACGCCGTCCGAGATGGCTCGCGCGAACCCGACCTGGACACCCGACGCCGTCTCGTAGACCCCGGCGAGCCGCCACGCCCGGTCGATCTGAGCCTCGACGTCCTGCCGCGTTCGCCAGCGCAGCCAATAGGCCTCGACGGACAGCATCCGCCAGACCCAGTCACGGTCCACGCGCCGTGGCTCGAGGCTCGCCTCGTAGTCCATGCGGCGAGCCTACGATCAGATCCAGTCCGCCAACGGAGCGAATCAGCCGGCGTCGTTGGGCATCTCGGCCATCGGAGACGGTCCGGAGATACCGGGCACGACGATCCCCGACTCGTACGCGGTCACCACCAGTTGGGCCCGGTCGCGCGCGCCGAGCTTGGCGAACAGCCGGGCGACGTGTGTCTTGGCGGTGAGCGGTGAGACGACGAGGGTCTGGGCGATCTCGGCGTTGGACGCTCCGCGCCCCACGAGGGCCAGCACCTCCCGCTCGCGCGGGGTGAGCGTCGCAACCTGTCCGGCCGCCTCACCGCCGGCCAGTGGCCCCGCGCCGCCCCCTGCCACGAACGCCTCGATCAGCCGCCGGGTGAGCCGCGGGGCGAGCAGCGCCTCGCCTGCGGCGACCACGCGCACCGCCGAGAGCAGGTCGGCGGGCTCGAGGTCCTTGAGCAGGAATCCGGACGCGCCCGCCCGCAGCGCCCCGAACACGTACTCGTCGAGCTCGAACGTCGTGAGCACGACGACGCGCGTGCACGACAGTTCCGGGTCGGCGGTGATCCGGGCGGTCGCCTCCAGCCCGTCGAGTCCCGGCATGCGGATGTCCATCAGCACCACCTGGGGCCGACGCTCGCGGACGAGCGCGAGCGCGGCCTCGCCATCGGCGGCCTCGGCCACCACCGTGATGTCGGGCTCGGAGTCCAGCAGCGCCCGGAACCCGGCCCGCACGAGCGTCTGGTCGTCGGCGATCGCGACGCTGATCACGTCAGCTCACCGCCGGGTCCGGGACGGGCATCCGCGCCCGCACGGTGAACCCGCCGGCGGGTCCATCACCGGCCTCCAGGGTCCCTCCGAGTGCCCGGGCGCGTTCGCGCATGCCCTGCAGGCCGTTGCCGGGCACCTCGGCGCCGACGGGGCCGGCTCCCCGGCCGTCGTCGGCGATCTCGACGAGCAGCGCTCCGTCGTGGCGCGCGACCGACACGCGGGCGTGGGTCGCTCCGCTGTGGCGGGCGATGTTCGTCACCGCCTCCTGGACGATGCGGTAGGAGGCGTGGTCGACGGCCGCGGGCACCGTCGCGACATCCTGCACGTCGAGCTCGATGGCAACGCCGGCGGCGCGGACGCCGTCGAGCAGGCGGTCGAGGTCGCGCAGGCCGCCCGTCGGGGCCAGCGGCGCCGAGTCGGAGGGATTGCGCAATGCGGCGAGGGTCGACCGCAGCTCCGTGAGCGATTCCCCGCTGACGCGCTTGATGTCGCGCAATGCCCGGTGTGCCTGATCCGGATCGCGCTCCAGCAGGTGGGCAGCGACCCCGGCCTGGACGTTGATCGCGGTCATCCCATGGGCGACGACATCGTGGATCTCGTGCGCAAGCCGCAGCCGCTCATCGGCGAACCGGCGAAGCGCCTCCTGCTCGCGCAGATCGGCGGCCCGCTTGCTCGCCTCTCGCCGCGCTCTCACCGAGTCACCCGCGGCGACCGCTCCGAGGCAGAGCACGAGGTTGCGCCCGACGAGGTCCGCGGTGTGCGAGAGGCCGGTCGTGAACGGCAGCACGCCGGCCAGCACCCCGGGGACGCAGATCGCGGCGATCTGCAGTGCGCGGCGGCGGTCGTAGCGGCGGGCGAGCTCGAACACCGCGACCATCGGCAGCAGCACGACCGTGTTGCCAGGGTGCAGCTGCCACATCACGAGCAGCACTCCGGCGATGACGAGCGCGACCAGCGGAGCGATCGTGAGGCGGCGGCGCACGCCGAGCGGCAGGCATACGACGACCCCGCACAGGACATTGAGCGGGGTCAGCGGATCTCCCGAGCGGGAGAGGGTGGCGTCGAGCACGAACACCGGCGGCAGCACAACCACCGGCGCCCAGTCGATCGCCCACTGCGGCGGGGCTCGCCACCCCCGGCTCATGCGGTGACAGGCCTGCCCCGCGGGCGCCGGCGCCTCACCGGCGCCCACCAGTTCAGCCGCCCGAGCAACGCCATCAGCGACGGGACGAGCAGCGAGCGCACCACGAATGCGTCGAGCAGGACGCCCACGGCGACCGCCACACCGATCTGCTGGATGAATGAGATCTCGCTGGTCGAGAATGCGCCGATCGCCACGGCGAGAAGGATCGCAGCCCCCGTGACGACGCGGCCGGTGGCTCCCAGGCCGGCGGCGACGGCCTCCCGCTCCTGGGCGGAGCTGAGCGGCTGGTCTGTGGGACGGGCCGCCAGCAGCCGCTCCCGCGCTTCGCGGATGCGAGCGAGCAGGAACACGCCGTAGTCGGTCGAGAGTGCGAACACCACCGTTGCCGAGACGACGAAGTCGGTTGGCTCGACGCCACCGTCGGGCGAGTAATGCAGAAGGCCGGTCAACCGGCCATGCTGGTAGACGACGACGATCGCCGAGAGCGCGGCGCCGACCGTGAGCAGGTTCATCACGATCGCCTTGAGCGGAAGCACCACCGAGCCCGTCATCAGCCACAGGATGAGGAACGTGAGCGCGCCGAGCAGCCCGAGGGTGAGCGGTAGCTGGGAGCCGATCGCCTGCTGCTGGTCGATGAACTCGGCGGCGTCGCCGCTCACCCGCGCGGTGAACGGCCGCGGCAGGGCGCGGATCTCCCGCACGACCCGCTGGGCGCGCGGCCCGCTCGGGTCGCCGTGCACCTGCGCGACGAGCTCCCAGGTCGAGCGCCCGAGGTTGTGCACCGACGGGCGTCCCTCGACGTCGGCGATCTGACCGACCCGCCGTGCGAACGCGCGGACCGGCCCTGAGGCGGAGCTCGGCGCCGAGATCGCCACCGTCACCGGCGCGTCGGTGGTCGCCCCGAAGTCGCGGGTCAGCGCGTCGGACACGACGCGGGCGCTCTGACCGGTCGGCACGACGGACGGATCGTTGGACGGCGACCACGCGACTGACAGCGCCGGCACGGCGGCGGCCGCCATCACCGCGGCGGTGAGCAGCGCGACCGGGCCGGGTCGGCGCATCACGGCGTGGGCAAGGCGGTACCAGCGACCGTCGCCACGGGCGGTCCGGGCGCCGTCGGCGCGGGCGAGCTTGCGGCCCCACAGGCCGAGCAGGGCCGGCGAGATGCAGACCGCACACGCGGCCGCCACGAGCGCACAGATGGCGCCCGCCATCCCCATCGACTTCAGGAACTCGAGCGGGAACAGGGTCAGGGTGGCGAGGGCCGCGGCGACGGTGAGCGCACTGAACAGCACCGTGCGCCCCGCGTGGCGCATCGTCTCCGTGATCGCCTCGGCCGTCTCACGCCCCGCGTCCAGCTCCTCCCTGAAGCGGGTGACGATGAACAGGGTGTAGTCGACCGCGAGTCCCAGCCCGAGGCCGATCACCAGGTTCAGGGCGTAGATCGAAAGCCCGTAGAGCTCGTTGACCCCGCGCATCGCGAGGAACGTGCCGAGCACGGTGGTGACCCCGACCACGGCCGGCATGAGCGCCGCGCGCCCGCGGAACAACAGGATCGAGAGCAGGATCAGCAGGGGCGCGGCAAGCGCCTCGGCGAGCCCGAGGTCCTTGGTGATCGTCGACCCGACCTGCTTGGACGCGACGGCGCTGCCTCCCACCGCCACCGATCGGTCGCCGGAGAACGCGCTCACGGCTGCGCCGGCGACGTCGGAGTCTGACGCGGAGGAGCGGATCGTGCCCGCGACGAAACCCTCCCGCCCGCTCGGCGCGATTCCCGCGATCGTCGTGCGTGCGATCCCGTCGACTCGCGCGAGCCGTGTCCTGGCAGCAGCGAGCGCGGTTCGGCCGGCGAGGCTGTGAGCACCCCGCGGCGTACGCACGAGCAGCACCACGCCGGCGGCGGGTTCGGCGCCGGTGGCCCGTTCGATCTGGCGGATCGCCTTCTGCGAGCCCGCCCCCGCGGGCTGGAAGCCGCCCGAGCTCCGCAGTGAGCCGGCGACCGGCCCGCCGAACACCCCGGCGAGAATCACGAACATGAGGACGGCGAGGAGGGTGCGGCGGGGATGGTGGCTGAGGCGATGCGCGAGCGTCGAGAGCATGGCGGGAAGTCTGGTCGCCTCGCGACGGCGCCACAATCGCCCCGGGGATGTGTCCTTGGCTACTCCCCAGGGTGTATGCGGCGCGCCCGCAGGGTGCGGACATCGGCGCTGAGCACCGCCGCGGACGCGCATGTGGCGAGCGCCCAGCCGAGGTTCTCCTCCGCGACCGAGGCGAGCTCAGGGTGCTCGAGGTCGATCTCGATCTCCGCGACCTCGTCGAGCCCGAGCGAGGCACGACCGGCGGTGACGGTCGCCTCCCACAGCTCGCCCCCGGCGGCGGCCAGCAGCGCGTCGCGGGTCTCGCCCTCCCGGCGCGCGAGCGTCTCCATCTCGCGAAGCTCCTCGAACGGGTCGATCCGCGTCTGCTCGTCGGTTCCGATCGCCAGGCGGACCCCCGCGTCGCGGTAGCGCAGCCCGGGCAGGATCCCGTCGCCGAGGTTTCCCTCGGTGGTGGGGCAGGTGAGGACGATCGAGTTGCTGTCGGCGAGGCGCGCGACGTCCGCGTCACTCACGTGGATCGCATGGACGACCGAGGTGCGAGGGCCGAGGAAGCCGGTGCGGTGCAGCAGCTCGATCGGCGAGCAGCCGTGCTCGGCCTCGCACTCGGCCAGCTCGCGGCGCTGCTCGGCCGCGTGGACGTGGCGCACGAGCCCATGACGGTCGGCGTACGCCGCGATCGCCTGAAGCCATGCCGCGTCGACGGCCCGGACGGAGTGCGCCGCCACCCCGACGGTGACGCCGCTCCGCCGCGAGGCCCAGTCGCGGAGCCGGTCCACGCGCTCCAGATAGCTCTCGACACTCGGGTCACAGAACCTCCGCTGCCTCTCGCTCGCAGGGATGTCGGCCCCCTCGGCCCACCCCGCGCGGTGATAGGCGGCCGGCAGCAGTGTGATCTGCAGACCCGCCTCCAGCGCCGCCTCTGCGAGCGCCATCGCCATCGCGTTCGGGTCGGGGTACGGCGTGCCGTCGGGTCGATGGTGGACGTAGTGGAACTCGCCGACCGCGCCGTAGCCCGACCGGGCCATTTCCTCGTACACCCGTGCGCCGACGCCGCGCATCGAGTCCGGATCATGCATCGAGGCCAGGCGATACATCTCGGTGCGCCAGCTCCAGAAATCGTCACCCCCGCCCCGGGTGACGCGCTCGCCCACGCCCCGCAGGTCGAGCTGGAACGCATGCGAATGCGCGTTGACCATCGCGGAGATCCGCCGTCGCCGTTCAGTCACCGGAGAGCCTTTCCGCGGCCGCCTCGTCCCGCACGTATACGACCTCGCCGCCGATCAGCGCGATCTGCACCGGATTGTGCCCGAAGCGGTACGGGATGCGCTCGGCGGGGCCGTCGAGCACGAGCAGATCGGCCCGCTTGCCGACCTCGATCGAGCCGCGATCGTGATGCAGGTCGAGTGTCCAGGCGGCGTTGAGCGTCGAGACGCCGAGCAGCTCTCGCACCGAGAAGCCGTACATGCGCGCCCCGAGGCCGAGCACGACGGGCATCGAGACGACCGGCGCGGTCCCGGGATTGGCGTCGGTGGCGAGCACCACGATTGCGCCCGCGTCGAGGATCTCCCGTCCGGGTGCGCGCTGCTCGGCGCCGAGGAACTCCGCAGCGGGCAGCAGGACCGCGGCGCACGGGGCGGCGGCGAGCCGCGGGATGTCGTCGAGGTGGATCTGGGAGAGATGGTCTGCCGAGCGCGCCCCGGCTGCCAGTGCGACCGGGATCGCACGCATGCAGGAGAGCTGCTCCAGATGGGTTCGCAGGATCAGGCCCGCGGCGGCGGCGAGCTCCCCCATGCGCGTGAGATGGTCGAGGTCGAACGCGATCGACTCGACGAAGATGTCAAGCGCGGTGACGCTGCCCGCCGACAGCACCTCGCCCATCATCTCGGCGACCACCCCCATCCACTCATCGGCCGTGTAGCCGTCGGGGACGGCGTGGGCCAGCAGCGCGGTCGAGGTCGTCGTCTGCGGAACTGCGATCTCGAGCTCGCGAGCGAGCGTGAGCGCGCGCATCTCCGCCTCCCGGGACAACCCGTATCCCGACTTGCATTCGAAGGTCGTCGTGCCATGCGCGAGCATCTCGGCGGCGAGCTCGGTCGCCTGGGCGAGGACCTGCTCGTCGCTCGACTCCCGCAGCGCCAGGGAGGAGGACCGGATCCCCCCGCCGGACCGGGCGATCTCCTCGTAGGGCACGCCGGTGAGCTTCTGCTCGTACTCGCGCTCGCGCCAGCCGGCAAAGGGCAGGTGCGTGTGGCAGTCGACGAAGCCCGGAAGCACCGCGCACCCTGCGCAGTCGACGACGATCTCCGCCAGCGGGTCGTCCTGGAGTCCCGCGATCCGGCCGTCGCGGACCGACAGCGAGCCTGGATCGAGCGTCTGCGCGTTCAGCTGCGCCCCGCGCAGGTGCGCGAGGCCGGGCTCGGGCGGGAGCAGCACCTGCGCCGCGTCCCGCAGCGCGACGGACCGCAGCCCGCCTCCTTGGATTGTGGCCTCACTCACCGGCCGGATCGAGCATCGGCATCGCGATCCCGCTCTGGCGAGCGGTGTCCAGGGCCAGGTCGTAGCCGGCGTCAGCGTGGCGCACGACCCCGAGCCCGGGGTCGGCGGTGAGGGTGCGGTGCACCCGCTCGGCTCCGAGCTCGGTGCCGTCGGCGACGACAACCTGCCCGGCATGGATCGACTTGCCCATCCCCACGCCGCCCCCGTGGTGGATCGACACCCAGCTGGCGCCGCAGGCGGTCATCAGCATCGCGTTGAGCAGCGGCCAGTCGGCGACCGCGTCCGAGCCGTCCTGCATCGCCTCGGTCTCCCGCTCGGGTGAGGCGACCGAGCCGCAGTCCAGGTGGTCGCGGCCGATCACGATCGGGCCCTTCAGCTCACCCGAGGCGACCATCTCGTTGAAGCGGGTACCCGCGCGCTCGCGCTCGCCGTAGCCCAGCCAGCAGATCCGTGCCGGCAAGCCCTGGAAGCGAACGCGCTCGGAGGCGAGCTCGATCCACCGCGCGATGTGCTCCTGATCACCGAACAGATCGAGGATCGCTCGGTCGGTCGCGTGGATGTCGGCCGGGTCGCCGGACAGCGCCACCCAGCGGAACGGGCCCTTGCCCTCGCAGAACAGCGGGCGGATGTAGGCGGGAACGAACCCCGGGTAGGAGAACGCGTCCTGGTCGCCATGCTCCCTGGCCAGCCCGCGCAGCGCGTTGCCGTAGTCGAACGCCTCCGAGCCCGCCTGCTGCAGAGCGCGGATGGCGGAGACGTGGGTGACCGCCGACTCCCCGACCCGCTTGAGGTATTCGTCGGGGTCAGAGCGGCGCAGCGCGACCGCCTGCTCGAGCGTCAAGCCGGCCGGGACGTAGCCGTTGAGCGGGTCGTGCGCAGAGGTCTGATCGGTGACCACGTCGACCTCGATGCCACGACGCACCAGCTCGGGCAGGATCTCGGCGGCGTTGCCGGCCAGCCCGATCGACAGCCCGCGCTTCTCCGCCCGCGCCCTGTCCAGACGGGCGAGTGCGTCGTCGAGGTCGCCGGCGCGCTCATCCAGGTAGCCGGTCTGGATGCGCTTCTCGATCCGGGAGATGTCGACCTCGATGCACAGCGCCGCGCCGTCGAGCATCGTGATCGCGAGCGGCTGGGCGCCGCCCATCCCGCCCAGCCCGGCGGTGACGACCAGCCGGCCGGCGAGCGTGCCGCCGAATCGCTTGCGCGCGGCCGCCGCGAATGTCTCGTACGTGCCCTGCAGGATCCCCTGTGACCCGATGTAGATCCAGGAGCCGGCCGTCATCTGGCCGTACATCATCAGCCCGGCGGCGTCGAGCTCGCGAAACGTCTCCCAGTTGGCCCAGTTCGGGACCAGGTTCGAATTGGCGATCAGCACCCGCGGGGCGCGATCGTGGGTGTCGAAGACGGCGACCGGCTTGCCCGACTGGACGAGCAGTGTCTGCTCGTCGCCGAGCTGCCTCAGCTCGCGCTCGATCGTGCGGTAGCTCTCCCAGTTGCGCGCCGCCTTGCCGATCCCGCCGTAGACGACGAGCTCGGACGGGTTCTCGGCGACGTCCGGGTGCAGGTTGTTGCGCAGCATCCGCAGCGCCGCCTCCTGCTGCCAGCCGCGACATTCCAGGTCAAGCGCACTGGCGCTCATCACGCCACCTCCTCGATCTCGTCGTTGAATTCCGCGGCGCTTTCCAGGCGTACGCGCTCGGACAGATCCCGGGCGTGCGCGACGACGCACCGGCCATGGGCATCCTCCTGCTCCTCGGTCGTCCGGTACCGCGGCGCGAGCACGCTGAGCGCCCCGACGATCGCCCCGCGGTCTCCGTGGATCGGCGCGGCGATCGAGGTCACGTCGGGCTCGACCGAGCTGCGTCGCACCACGAACCCGTCCGGTCCGGTCTCACCGTCGAGCGCGGCGCCGAGCGCCGTGCCCCGGCGGGGGATCGTGCGACCGGTCCAGCCGGCGACACGCACGAACTGCGGGCTTGAATGCTGGCGCAGGTAGAGGACGCGGCTGTCGTCGAGCGCGATCCCCACGTTCGCCGTCTCCTGGGTCTCACGGGCGAGCGCCGCGAGATGAGGCCCGGCCAGCTCATACAGCGGGTCCTCGCGCATCGCCGAGACGGCGAGCTGACGCAGCCGCGGCCCGGCCCCGAAGCGGCCGTCGGGCGTGCGGGCGAGGAACCGGTGCAGCTGAAGGGTCGAGAGCAGCCGTGACGCGGTACTCGCCGACAGGTCGGTCTGCTGGGCGAGCTCGGTGAGCGTCAGGCCGTCGGCCGCTGATGCCGCCGCCTCGAGCAGCTCGAGCGCGCGCTCGACGGTCCGCGTCGCGGGGGCCGCGGCGTCAGCCGGGCGATCGGTTCCTCGAGGCACCGCGGCAGCGTATCACCTGATGGCATTGCTTTCACTGGACGGTAGGCGGGGGTCCGAGCGGGTCGACCGCGACCGCCACGAGCGCCCGCCTGCGGGTGGCGTAGCGGACCCCGACGCGGTCGCCCACGGAGAGCTGGTCGACCGTGTCCGCCAGGGCGCCACCGAGGGCGACGGTGATCGCGGGGCCGGTGTTCACCCGGCCGTGCAGCGCCGTGGGCAGCAGATGCCATGGCCGGTAGCGACGATCGAGCGTGTCCGGTGCGCCGTCGTCCAGCCAGGATGGGCCGCCGCGCGGGTTGGTGGGGCTCGGAGGACCGCCGTCGGAGGTGCCGAAGAACCGGTCACCGATCTGGATGAAGATGTGGACGCCGCGGTCGTCCCAGAGCGTCACCGCCTGCGGGCCGCTGCCCGCGCCGCGGGCGATCAGGCGCTCCTGGCGGAGCTCGGCGATCACGCCCCAGTCACCCGGGACACCGGTCCCGGGCGCCCACAGGCCGGCGCCGGCGAGCACCGCGGCCACCGATCCCGAGCAGTCGAAGCCGGTCCGCCGCCCGTTGTACCCCGGGCCGCCGCGCGTGCCGCCGCTCGCGGTCCCCGCGAACGCATGGCCGCCACCCCAGACGTACGGATAGTCACCTGCCGCGATCACGTTCCCGGCGTGCGTGAGCGCTCCGATCACCGACATCCGGGCCCCCATGCGCTGAACGGTGAGCTCGGACCAGTCGACTGAGACGACGGCTCCACGGACGACGCCCGCCGCGGGCAGTGACGACACCGGTCGGGCGAGCGCCGACGCGGGGATCCCCAGTGCCGGCACCATCGCGAACGCGGCGATCAGGAACGTGCGAACGCGAGCCATCTCCCGGGATGTCGGCGCCCGCCGGAGGAGGCATGACCCCGGCGCGCCGCAGTCCGGACGGATGACCGGTTGCTCCGGAGGCTCAGTCGCGGTAGGGCAGCGTCGCGCCCAGACCCGACGCCGCCGCTTTGTCCAGGAGCGCCTCGCCGAGGGCGACGTCGGTGATCGAGAGCCCGCGGTGCCAGAAGAGGATCGTCTCCTCATCACGCTCCCGCCCCGGGCGCAGACCGGCGACGATCTGACCGAGCTCCGCGTGCAGCGACTCGGCGGTCACCCGGCCGGAGTCGACATGGAGCCGCAGCGCTCCGAGCGGGCCCGCCTGCGCCTGCACCCAGTCGTCGACGACGACCTTGTCCATGATCTCGGTGAGCGAGAGCTCGACCGCGCTCACTGTCCCGTAGGGCACGACCAGCGCGCCGGGCGAGATCCATTCGGTGCGCAGCAGCGGTCGCGGCTCGGTCAGACGGCTGGCCTCCACGACGACGTCGGCGCCCCGCACGCATGACTCCCAGTCCTCGCAGACGACGACCTCGACATCGAGATCGCGCCGTAGCCGCTGCGCGAAGGTCTCGCGGCTCTCGGCCCGGCGGGAGTGGACGCGCACCTCGGTGAGATCCGGGAGCACCGCGCGGCACAGGCGCACGTTCCAGTAGGCGGTCCCGCGCGCCCCGATGTGACCGAGTACCCGCGCGTCTCGCCGGGCGAGCGCCTCCGCGCCGAGCGCCGTCACGGCGCCGGTGCGCATCTCAGTGATCGCGGTCGCGTCGATCACCGCCTGCGGCACTCCGGTCATCGGGTCCATCAGCAGCAGCATCCCGAGCTCCGACGGCAGACCGCGGCGATGGTTCTCGACGAAGTCGCCGACGACCTTGATCCCGGCGAACCGCGGAGTCGCGCCGCGCAGCACGTTGAAGTGGCCCGCCGCGCCGTGGGGAAACAGGTGCGTGCGCGGCTCGGCGACCGTCTCGCCGCGACCCTGCGCAGCGAGCACCGCGCGCACGGCGGCCAGGATCTCCTCGTCGGAGAGGGCCAGCGTGGCGACCGTGGGGCCGTCCAGATACGTCAGCTCGAGGCTCACGCGACGCCTCCCGCCGCGCGCACGCGATCGGTGAGCAGGCCATTCGCGAGCAGGTTGCGCTCCAGGCGCTCGACCTCGGGCCCGAGCGCTCGGTCCTCGCGCAGCGGCGGGATGAGCTCACGGACGGCCCGATGGGCGGCACCGGTGCCGGCGCCGAGCGGCGCGCCGTCCGCTCCGTTGGCCGCCCGAGACGGCTGCGCCACATCGACCGCCTGCGCGGCGACGAGCAGCTCCAGCGCGACGAGCAGCCGCAGCCGCGTCAGCTGCTCGCGCAGGCGCAGCGCGCCCTGAAGCGCTCCGGTCGTGTCGTCCTCCACCCCATCGGCGGTGACCGCCTGCAGGATCGCGACCGGAGCCGCCAGATGGCGGATCTCCAGCACGAGCGCGGCCGCCGTCTTGGACAACGGCGCGACGCCGGAGTGACTGGCCGCACGGGCGGGATCGACCTCGACCAGATTGGACGGCAGGCCGCTCAGGCGGGTCTCCTTCAACCGCGCCTGGCGCTCGGCGATCGCATGGGCGACCTGGGCACACGCGATCGCCACCCCGTCGAGAGCAAGTGCGAGCGCGGGCGAGGAGAAGTTCCCGGTCGACAGGATCTCCGGCTCGAGACCCCGAGCCGGTTCGGCGTCCCCCCCGGGCAGCACAAGCGGATTGTCCGCCGCGCCGGCCAGCTCCGGTTCGAGTGCGGCGGCAAGCCCGTCGAGGGCCGTACGCAGAGCACCGTGGATCTGGCTCGCGCACCGGAAGCTGAGCGGATCCTGGAGCCTGCGAGCGAGGTTGACCTCGGTGATCGGGCTGCCCTCCAGCAGGGTCCGCAGGCCCGCCGCCGCCCACGCCTGACCGGGAGCGGGTCGTGCGGCGACAACGCGCGGATCGAGCGGGGTGGGGCTCGCCCGGAACCCCTCCATCGACAGCGCGGCCGACACCTGTGCACCCTCCAGGCAGGCCCGTGCGTCCTGCAGGACGAGCGTCGCGGCGCCAATCGCGATCGCCGAGCTCGAGCAGATCGCCAGACCGTCCCGGGGTCCGAGCGGAATCGCGCCGAGCCCGCTGCGCGCGAGCGCGTCGCCGGTGTCCATCCACTCCCCGGCCAGCTCCGCGCGCCCCTCACCGATCAATGCGAGGCCGACGTGGGCCATCAGGCAGAGGTCCGAGGCGCCGATTGACCCGCTGCGCGGAATCGCCGGGTGGACTCCCGCGTTGAGCAGCCCGGCGAGACCCTCGGCAAGGGTCGGCCGCGCCCCGGAGCCGCCCGTGCACAGCCCGTTCACGCGCACCGCGATGGCAGCACGCACGAGCTCGCGCGCAAGCGGTTCGCCGACGCCCGTCGCGCGGCCACGGATCGTGCGCAGCGGATAGCCGGAGCTCTCACCTGGCGGCACGACGTCGGTCACGCGGGAGCCCAGCCCGGTGGTCACACCGTAGATCGGACGTCCGGAGGCCGCCGCGCGCTCGAGGATCGCCGCCGTCTCGGCCATGCGTGCCCGCGCGCCGGCGTCGATCTCCACCGGGGCCCCGCCACGAGCGATCGCCTCGAGCGTGGCGGGATCGAGATCGGTACCGGTGATCAGAACGGGCTCGGCCATGGCTCAGTCTCCTCGCCGGGCTGCCGCAGCCCTCAGGACGGCAAGGCGAGGCGAGCGACGATACTGCGGCCGTGGCACCCCCCACCGATCCGCCCGAGGCCGTCGTCCAGCCCGATCCCGTCGTGCTCGACGGCGACACGCTCACCCCACGGCGCGTGGCGCTCATCGCCCGTGAGGGCGCCGAGGCCCTGCTCGCGCCGGAGGCACGTGCCCGCAACGACGTCGCGCGCGAGTCGCTGGCTGCGCTGCTGGCCTCCGGAGCGGAGCTCTATGGGGTCTCGACCGGGGTGGGCGCGCTGCGCGAGCACCCCGTCGACCCCGGCGATCAGGCCGGTACCGGGCTGGCCCTGCTGCGCAGCCATGCCGGTGGAGCCGGGCGGCCGCTGCCGGCGACGCTGGTGCGCGCCGCGCTGACGACGCGCGCCAACCAGCTGGCTGCCGGCGGCGCGGGGGTCAGCGCTGAACTGCTCGACACGCTCGTCGCAGTACTCAACGCCGGACTTTCCCCGTTCACGCGAGAACTCGGCTCGCTCGGCACGGGCGACCTCACGAATCTCGCCGACATCGGGCTCTGCCTGCTCGGCGAGGGTGCGGTGTGGCGTGGGGACGAGCTCGTCGGCGCGGAGGTGGCGCTCCGCGACGCCGGCATCGAGCCCGCGGTGCTCGGGCCCCGCGACGGGCTGGCGTTCATGAGCTCGAACGCGGTCGCCGTCGGCTCCGCGGCACTGCTCGTCGTCGATACGCGGCGGCTGCTCGACGCCTGGCTGTCGGTCGCGGCGCTGTCGTTCGAGGCCGCCGGGGCCGACCCGATCGTGCTCGACCCGCGGATCCATCCGCCCCGTCATCGCCCGGGCCAGTCGGCGGTCGCCGCGCGCATGCGGGAGCTGCTCGGCGGAATCACCGAGCGGCGCCGCCGCGACTCGGCGGACACGGCTCGGATGCACGCCGACGGACCGGTTCCCGTCCAGGACCCATATCCCTTTCGCGCCCAGCCGCAGGTCGACGGGGCCGTCCACGATGCCCTGGCGGCCCTCGAGGTCACCGTCGGCCACGAGCTCAACTTCGCCGGGGAGAACGCATTGGTCATCGACGGTGTCGCGCTGCCCAACGGCAACCCGCACGCCGCCCCCCTCGCCAGCGCGATCGACGGGCTGCGCACCGCGCTGGCGTCATCGGCGGCGCTGATCGCCGCCCGCGTCTCGACGCTGCTCGACTCGGGGCTCACCGGGCTCCCGCCGTTCCTGACCCGCCCCGGGCGGGCGGGGGCCGAATCAGGCGCCCTGGTGCTCGAGTACACCGCCCACGCCGCGGTCGCCGAGGTCCGCTCGCTGGTCACGCCGGTGGCGGCCCAGACGGTGTCGGTGTCGCGCGGCGTGGAGTCGCACTCGAGCCTCGCGCCGACCGCCGTCCGCCGGGCGCGAGAGGCGGTCGACGCGCTCCGGGTCGTCGTCGCCTGCGAACTGGTGGTGGCGGTGCGCGGACTGCGGCTGGCGGATCTGGAGCCCCGCGGCGACCGATCCCTGTGGGACGCCGCGACGGCGGTGCTCGATCCCGAGCTCGCCGACCGGCCGCTGTCGCCGGACGTCGAGAACGCCCGCAGGCTGATCGAAGCCTGGGCGGTCGAGCTGCCCTGAACCCGCGCGCAGCGGGCTAACCTCACACCGGAATGCCCATTCCGCCAGTGAGTCATCCGTCCCCCGTCCCCGACCGCCGCCGGCGGCTGCTCGTGCTCCTGATCTGCTCGATGAGCCTGCTCATCGTGGGTCTCGACGTGACGATCGTGAACGTCGCGCTGCCGGCGATCCACCGCTCGCTGCATGCCGGCGTCTCCGGGCTGCAATGGACGATCGACGCCTACACGCTCGTGATCGCCACGCTGCTGATGCTGTCGGGATCGACGGCCGACCGCATCGGGCGCCGTCGCGTCTTCCAGATCGGCTTGACGCTGTTCTCGATCGGCTCGCTGCTGTGCGCGCTGGCTCCGAACCTCGGCCTGCTCATCGGAGCGCGGGCGCTGCAGGCGATCGGCGGCTCGATGCTCAACCCGGTGGCGATGTCGATCATCCGCAACGTGTTCACCGATCCGCGTGAGCGCGCCCAGGCGATCGGCGTGTGGGGCGGCATGATCGGCATCTCGATCGCCCTCGGCCCCGTGGTCGGCGGCCTGCTCGTCGACACGTTCTCCTGGCGGGCGGTCTTCCTGGTCAACGTGCCGATCGGGATCCTGGCGATCGTGCTGACCGCGTTGTTCGTGCCCGAATCCCGCGCAGACCGTCCTCGGCGTGTCGATCCAGTCGGACAGCTGCTGGTGATCATCGCTCTCGCCAGCGTGGTGTACGCGATCATCGAGGCGCCGTCCGCCGGTTGGCTGTCGGCGCAGACCCTGTCACTGGGGGGCGTGTGCGTGCTCGCGCTGGCGGCGCTGATCCGCTACGAGCGACGGGTCCCTGAGCCGCTGATCGAGATGCGCTTCTTCCACAGCGCGCCGTTCTCCGGCGCGACGGCACTCGCGGTCGGCGTGTTCACCATCCAGGGCGGCTTCCTGTTCCTCAACACGCTCTATCTGCAGCAGTCGCGTGGCTTCAGCCCACTGCACGCCGGCCTGGACACGCTCCCGATGGCACTCCCGCTGCTCGTGATGGCGCCGATCACCGGCCGCTTCGTCGGCACCCATGGGGCTCGAGTGCCGCTGCTGGCGGGCGCCGTGGCGACCTCGGCGGGCGCCCTGATGCTCACCCGGTTGACTCCGACCACGTCGATGATCTACCTGTTCGGCGCCTACGTGCTGATCGGCCTCGGCATGGGGCTGTTCAACCCGCCGATCACCAACACCGCGGTGTCGGGCATGCCGCCGTCGATGGCCGGCGTGGCCGCGGCGGTCGCCTCCACCGCCAGACAGGGCGGCTCGACGCTCGGCGTCGCGGTGTTCGGCGTGCTGGCCGGCAGCCAGAGCATCGCCGGCGTGTCCAGCGGGTTTGCCGCGGCCACCCATCCGGCGTGGTGGGTCGCGGTCGGGATCGGTGCGACGCTGTTCGTGGTCGGCTTCGCGACCACGACCCCATGGGCCCGCCGCACCGCGGAGCGCGCTGCCGAGGTGATCGAGGAGGAGACCTCCGCGCCGCCTCCGAGCGCCGACCCGCAGCTCGTCGCGCACTGAACGGCCGCCTCGGCCCACTCTAAGGTCGAGGCCATGGAACTGGTCGATCGCCGGCCGAACGTCGAGTTGCGCCGAGAGCCCGACGGACAGGAGACGGTCGTCCTCTCCTTCCCCTACGAGCGGACGCTCGTCGAGATGGCGCGTTCGATCCCCCACCGTCGCTTCGATTGGGACTCGCGGGAGTGGTCGGCGCCCGCATCGGATTGGGCGGCGCTGAAGGTCGAGGAGATGCTCGCGCGCTATCCCGAGCTCCAGGCCGCGGGCGACGTCGAGGAATGGCTGCGCGGGGTGCGCCGGCGCTGGATCGGCAACGTCACCACCACTCGCTATGACGGGCTCGGTTGGCTCGTGCTCCAGACGCTCGCCGGCCCGCTGCCGGAGCCGATCGCCGCGCGCGCCCAGACCGCGCCGGACGGCCGGACGCTCGCGCCGCTCAGCCCGGACGTCGCCGCGGCGCTCCGCGGGGAGCGCTCGGCCCGCCTGGACGCCCCGGCTGAGCGCGTGCTGCAGGCGATCGAGCATGGCGAGGAGCCGCCGGCGGCCCGGCTGGCCTTCCGCCGCGGAGTCGAGGGCGAGGAGCTGCGCCTGGAGGTCGGTTGGGACCCGGGGATCGGCGCGGCCTTCGAGCAGCTGCCCGGCGCCGGCGGGACCCGCGCGGTCGCCGTCGACCCGTGGGTCGTCGAGCAGCTCGACGCGTTCCTGACCGAGCACCGGGTGGCGGTCACCGCCGCCGCCCTCGAGGTGCTCGAGGAGCTCCGCGCCGAGAACCGCCGGGCTGCCGATGCGGTGGCGCGCAGCCGCGCGACCGCGGCGGAGCCGATCGAGGATGTCGCGGCCCGGCTCGGCGGCGAGCTCGCGCCGTTCCAGTGGGCCGGCGTCCGCTACGCGCTGGAGGCCCGCGCGACGTTCGTCGCCGACGAGCAGGGGCTCGGCAAGACCGTCGAGGCGCTGGCTGCGCTCGAGGCCGACGGCGCTTTCCCCGCGGTCGTGGTCTGTCCCGCGGCGATGAAGCTCACCTGGCAGCGGGAGACCGAGCGGTGGCTGCCCCATCGGTCGGTCGCCGTGGTCCACGGCCGCGTCGCGGTGCCGCCGAGCGGCGACATCACGATCCTCAACTACGAGATCGTCGCTGCCCACCGCGACGCGCTCGCCCGCCGGCGCCTGCGGGCGCTCGTGGTCGACGAGGCGCACTACTGCAAGAACCCGAGCGCCAAGCGGACCCACGCGGTGCGGTCACTCGCTGGGACGCTGCCGCCGCGCGGGCTGAAGCTCGCGCTCACCGGCACGCCGGTGCTCAATCACCCCGACGAGCTGATCGCACAGTTGCGGGTGATCGACCGGTTGAAGGACTTCGGCTCCGGGGCGCGCTTCTCCCACCAGTTCCGCGGGAAGGCCGGCGGCGTGTCCGAGGAGCGGCTGCACTGGCACCTGCGTCGGCACTGCTTCGTGCGCCGCCTCAAGTCCGAGGTGCTCCCCCAGCTGCCGGCCAAGCGCCAGGTCGTGGTGCCGATCGCCCTCACCAACGAATCCGAATACCGCCTCGCCCAGCGCGACGTGATCGAATGGCTGCGCACCCAGCCGCTCGACCTCTCCGAACTCAACGCGAAGATCTCGGCGACGCTGCGTGCGGAACGGCTGGCCCAGCTCGGGACGCTGCAGCGGCTCGCGGCACGCGGCAAGCTCGCCGCGGCGATGGCCTGGATCGAGGACTTCCTGGCGTCGGGCGAGGCGCTCGTGGTGTTCGCGCGTCACATCGAGGTTCAGAAGGCCGTCGTCGCCCGCTTCCCGGATGCGCTGCACCTACTCGGCGAGGATTCCCTGCAGTCGCGCGAGCGCGCGATCGCCTCGTTCCAGGATCCCGCGGGGCCGCCGCTGATCGTGTGCGCGACCCGCACGGCCGCCCAGGGCATCACGCTCACCCGCGCCTCGAACGTCGCCTTCCTCGAGCTCGAATGGACGCCCGCGATCCACGACCAGGCCGAGGACCGCTGCCATCGGATCGGCCAGCGGGACGCCGTCACCGCCTGGTATCTGCTCGCCGCCGACACGATCGACGAGACGATGTCGCGCCTCATCCAGGCCAAGCGAGCGACCGTCACGGCGGTCACCGATGGACGAATGATCGAGTCCGACGGGCTGGTCGACGCGGTCATCCGCGAGCTCCGGGACGGCCGCCCGTTCACCCACTTGCGCGCCGTGATGGGCGGCCGCGTGGAAAGCGGCTGACACCCCGTCGGCGCGGGGGTATGCTCGCGCCGTGCCCCCGGCGCCCACACCGACCCGCACGCCCAACATCCATCCGGATTGCATCAACGTCCCGGGCCGCAGCCGCGAGGGCTTTGAGGAGCTCTGCCACCTCGTCACCGAGACGGACCCCGACACCGCGCTGTGCGGCGTCGACGTGACGGGCTACCCGTGGAATCCGCCCTGGCCGCGTTGTGAGGCGTGCCTGGCGGTCGCGCGCGGCGCGCTCAACTGAGCGGCGCGCTCCGGGTCGAACCGCCCCCGCCTCCGGGCTCCCGCGCACATCCCCGCCTGGACACGGCCCCACCAGGACCGGAAGCGTCCACGCGGGCTCCCGCAAACGTCATGACGGGCTGACCCACGGCCGATGTATTCCCCGTGTACGACCAGAGCATCCGTCATAACCACCGGATCATGGCCTATTGCGCAGCCGCGATGTACGGGGCGGCGGCACTCGACGGCGCGATCGAGATGGTCCTGCCCAAGGTGCCGAGCTTCTCGCTGCTTCCGATCTACGTCGTCGCGGCGATGACGGGGTTCATGTTCTTCGTCGGACCGCGCCTGCCTCGTCGCGTGATCATGTTCAACGGGCCGCTCGGCGTCGCGCTCGTCTCCTACGCGCTGGCGACGACCAAGGTCACCGCGTCGGACTCGGCGGTGCTGTTCGCGCTGCCGGTGCTCTGGCAGTGCTTGTTCTTCGGTCGGCGCGGCGCGATCGCGATCCTGCTGCTCGTCGCGGGAGGCGAGGCGCTGGCGCTGCTTATGCTCGGCCGCTATGGCTATCCGGAGCGCTGGGTCGACGTGATGGTCTCCACGACCGCAATCGCAGTGGTGGTCACCGCGCTGGAGGGCCGCAACGAGCGTCTGCTGGCCACGCTCTCGATGGAGGCGCGGGTCGATCCGCTCACCGGCCTGCTCAACCGCCGCGGCTTCGACGAGCAGGCCGCGGCCGAGCTCAGCCCGGCGGTGCGAGGTTCCCGCCCCTTCGCGCTCGTAAGCCTCGACATCGACCATTTCAAGCTCGTCAACGACCGGTGGGGCCATGACGTGGGCGACCGGGTCCTGCGCCATGTCGGCGATCTGCTGCGCGAGCAGGCACGGGAAGGTGACATCCTGGCCCGCTTCGGCGGCGAGGAGTTCGTCGCGCTGCTGCCGAACGCCGACCTCGAGGGGGCCCAGGGGTTCGCCGACCGCGTCCGCGAGTCGCTCGTGCGACGCACCGGTGGACTGCCGGCCGTGCGGTTGAGCGCCGGCATCAGGGTCGGCGAGCCGTCCAGCGAGGTCACCTCGCTGCTCGCCGAGGCCGACCTCGCGCTCTATGACGCCAAGCGCGCCGGCCGCGACCGCACCACCGTGTTCGCGGCAGCAGCGGCGGTCTGAGAGCTCTACTGTCTGCGCCACGGTGCGCGGGCGTGGGTGAACAACGGGCGGAAGAGGTCGTACGCCGGATCCACGCCGGCGAGGTGCACGAGGCGGCGGCGCGGATCGCCGAGCTCACGCGGCGGACACCCATCCTCACCTCACGCGGGCTCTCCGACGCGTGTGGCGGCCAGGTCGTCCTGAAGGCCGAGAACCTTCAGCGCACCGGCTCGTTCAAGCTGCGCGGTGCCGCGCACCGGATCGATCGTCTCGAACACCCCAACGGGGTCGTCGCGGGTAGCGCCGGCAACCACGGACAGTCGCTCGCCTACGCGGCTCGGGCGCGCGGCATCCCGTGCGAGGTGTTCATGCCGCGAGAGGCCCCCGTGGCGAAGGTGGCGGCGGTCCAGGCGTTCGGCGGGATCGTCGATCTCGGCGCGGACTCGGTCGACGAGGCGGTGGCGAGAGCGATCGCGCGGGCCGAGCAGACCGGGGCGGCGTTCGTGCACCCGTTCGACGACCCGGACGTGATCCTGGGCCAGGCGACACTGGGGCTCGAGCTGCTGGAGGACGTGCCGGACCTCGACACGGTGATCGTCCCCGTCGGCGGTGGAGGCCTCGTCTCGGGAGTCGCCGGAGCGATCAAGGAGACGCGCCCGCAGACGCGGGTGGTCGGAGTCCAGGCGGCTGCCTGCGCTGCGTTCCCGCCGTCGCTCGCCCACGGGCAACCGGAGACGATCACGCCGAGAGCGGCCACGATCGCCGACGGCATCGCGGTCAAGCGGCCCGGCGAGACGACGCTCGCGCTCGTGGGCCGCTGGGTCGACGAGATCGTCGTCGTCGACGAGGACGAGACCGCCGACGCGATGGTGTGGCTGCTGGAGCGCTCGAAGCTCGTCGTCGAGGGTGGAGGTGCAGTCGGGGTCGCGGCCCTGCTGCTCGGCGCCGTCTCGCCCGCCGCCCACGGAGCGACGTGCGTGATCCTGTCCGGCGGGAACGTCGACGCGGGGTTGCTCGCGCAGATCGCCCAGCGGCACGAGGCGACGGAGGGACGCCGGCTGCGGCTGCTCACGCGCATCTCGGACCGCCCCGGGGCGCTCGCGGCGCTGCTCACCTCGATCGCGCACAGCGGAGGCAACGTCGTGCACGCCGATCATGTCCGCGAGGCTGCGGCGCTCCACGTGCGTGAGACCGCCGTCGAGATCACGCTCGAGACCCGGGGCCGGGAGCACGGGTCGGCGATCGTCGCCGAGCTCCATGCCGCCGGGTATCAGGTGCAGCGGCTGGATTCGGCCTGGCCGACCGCCTGAGCGGACGGTCCTCCGTTCGGCCACAACGCGGCAGATCGGAGATCGTCGACCAGTGGCAGCCCGTAGACTGGGCGCGCGGTCAATCACAAGAGCAAGGGGAAGGGTTGTATGCCGATGTCTGACAAGGGCAAGCGCGCGGCTGTTGTCGCGATCGTCGCCGCAGGGGCGTCGTTGGGCCTCGTGGGGACCGCTGCCGCGGCGACCGTTCCGGCCACCCTGGCCGTGAACCAGGCCTGCTACATCACGGTCGGCAAGGTCCGACCGACGATGGTCGTCACCGGCGCCGGGTACATCCCGGGCGATCCGGTCAACGTCAGCGACGCGACCGGCTCCTTCGATCAGAACGTGACCGCCGACGCAACCGGCGCGATCTCGGCCACGGGGGCGGCGCCCATCACGTTCTTCAGCAAGCCGGGCGAGAAGGCCGATGTGATCAGCGCCACCGACTACAGCCAGAACGGGAACGAGTACGTCGGCAGCGCGCGCACCGAGCTCTCGTTCCTCGGCGCGAGCGCCAACAAGACCCGGCGCGCGCACGGCCTCACGGCGCTCACGTTCAAGACGAAGTGGACGTTCTCCGGCTTCCCTGAGGGCAAGCCGATCTACGCCCACTACATCTACGGCAAGAACACGGTCGCCCGCCAGAGCTTCGGCAAGGCGCAGGGTGCGTGCGGATTGCTCACCGCCCACGCTCGCCTCTACCCGGACACTCCGCACCATCGTGAGTACAAGCTCCAGATCGACTCACGGCGCAGGTACTCGGCTCACGCGTCTCCGAAGCTCGTGACCAAAGTCGGCCTCGAGCTGTTCTAGCCAGATGTCTCGCCGCTCACTCCCACCATTCCGCGCCGACCACGTCGGCAGCCTCCTCCGTCCGCCCGAGCTGACGAAAGCTCGGGCGGCGTTCAGGGCCGGCACCGTCGATGCAGAGGCGCTGCGCGCGGCCGAGGACGCCGCGGTGCTCGAGGTCATCGAGCTCCAGCGCCAAACCGGGCTGCAGACGGTCACCGACGGTGAGTTCCGCCGGACCTCGTGGCACATGGACTTCATCTACGAGCTCGGCGGCGTCGAGCAGGTCGCCGGCGAGTCCCTCCACGTCCAGTTCCGCGACGAGCAGGGCGAGTACGACTACGCACCGCCGGCGATGGCGATCACCTCGCAGGTGACGCTGCCGCGCACGATCTTCGCCGAGGCGTTCGAGTTCCTGCGCGAGAACGCGCACGAGGGGCAGACGCCGAAGCTGACGATCCCCTCGCCGAGCATGGTCCACTACCGGGGCGGAAACTCCGCCCTGGACCCGTCGGCCTACCCGGACCCCGCGCAGTTCTGGGAGGACCTGTCGGCCGCCTACCGGGCTCAGATGCACGGGGTCTACGAGCTCGGCTGCCGGTACCTGCAGCTGGACGACACGAGCCTCGCCTACATCAACGACCCGGCCCAGCGCGCGCACATCGAGCAGATCGGCGGCGATCCTGACCACCTGCACGAGCAGTACATCGCCAACCTCAACCGCGTCCTCGCCGACAAGCCCGAGGACCTCGTCGTCACCACGCATCTCTGCCGGGGCAACAACCAGTCGATGTGGGCCGCGGAGGGTGGCTACGACTTCGTGGCAGAGGCGCTGTTCGGCGATCTGGGGGTCAACGGCTACTTCCTGGAGTTCGACGACGAGCGCTCCGGGTCGTTCGAACCGCTGCGTTACGTCCCGCCCGGCAAGCAGGTGGTGCTCGGACTGGTCACCACCAAGCGGCCGGAGCTGGAGGACGCCGACATGCTCAAACGCAGGATCGAGGAGGCATCGCGCTACGTCGACATCGACCAGCTGTGCCTCTCGGGCCAGTGCGGCTTCTCCTCCACCGAGGAGGGCAACAAGCTGACGATCGACCAGGAGCGCGCGAAGCTCGAACTGATCGTCAATGTCGCCGCGGACGTTTGGGGCAGTTGACCGCGTTCTTTGCATGTGGTGTTGCATCCGCGTGCGTTCATAACTTTTGTGAAGGATTACTCGCCTTTGGGTAGACGGAGTGCTATGCATGGGCACGTGCGGATCGCCGCCTCATTCGCCTTTCTGACCCTGCTCGGAGCGCTGTTTCCGACGGTCGCCTCTGCCGCCACACCGGTCGCCTCCGCGGGAGGCAGTGACTTCGTGACAGCACTGGTGATCGCCGGCGGGGGTGCGCTGGTGATCATGCTGATCATGGTCGCGGTGCCCGCGGCGCGCCGCGGCGGCGGATCGCCGGCGCCGAGCGGCGTGGCGCCTTCGGTCAGTGTCTTCCGGGCGCGCCCGATGCGCCTCCCGGATGTTGAAACCACGGAGTTCCAGCTGCCGACGACGGCGGCCGCCCCCGTGACGAGCGACGACACCGAGCCCACGCCGGTCCGCAGTGCCGAGGAGCAGCCGGCGATGGTGCCGGAGCAGCCGGTCGCAGTCCAGGAGCAGCCGGCGATGGTGCCGGAGCAGCCCACAGCAGTCGAAGAGCAGCCCGTGGTGGTCCAAGAACCGCCCGCGGCAGTCGAAGAGCAGCCCACAGCGGTCGGAGAGCACCCCGTGGTCGTCCACGAACCGCCCGCGGCAGTCCAAGAACCGCCCACAGCAGTCGAAGAGCCGCCTGCGGCAGTCCAGGAACCGCCTGCGGCAGTCCAGGAACCGCCCGCGTCCAGGCCCAGCCAGCCGGCCGCCCGTTCATTCCAGGCCCGTTGCCGAGCGCCCGGTTCGAGCCATCCGCTCCCCAGTCGGCGCCGGTGCCCGAGCCGGTCGAGGTTGTGCCCGAGCCGATCGTCGCCGAGCCGGAGCCGGTTGCTGCCGAGCAGCCCGAGCCGGTTGGCGCCGAGCAGCCCGAGCCGGTCGCGCGCCGAGCAGCCCGAGCCCGAAGGCGAGCCGCTCACCGCGCCGGTCACCGAGGAGCCCGTCGCCGACGAGCCGGTCGTCAGCGCCGCCGAGGAGCGCTCGGCCATCGCCGTCGCCGATCTCCCGTCGGTCGGGACCGTCACCCCGCTGCGTCCGGCGCCGACAGCGGCCCCCGACCTGCTCTCGACCCTCTCCCCCGCGGCGGTGCTCGGCGCAGCGTTCGACCCCGAGCGGTTGCGCGCATCGATGCGCGCCGAGCCGGCCGTGCCGGAGATCGCCCCGCAGACGGGCACGCGGGCGCTGCTGCGCGACCATTCACTGGCGGTGCCGATCGCCGCCTGCGTGATGGCAGGCGTGACGCTCCACCTCATGCGCGGGCGCCGCAGCCGCAGCTGAACACCGCTGCGGGCGGCTCACATCGGCCGAAATTCGGACGCCGATGTGAGATTTCGATGAACAAACGCCTAAGAGCGAGATAAGTTTGAAGGATGGCGGCAACGTCGAGACCGGATCAGTCGCGCGACGACATCCCTGACGAGCTCGACTCGCGTCACATCGTCCGTCGCCTGATCGGCTTCGCGATCCTGTTCGCGGTGGTGGCGATCGCCGTCATCTCGCTCCCCGGCCTGGGCAGCCTCCGCCACCGCTTCAGCGTGGTCGACTGGCGGCTGTTGATCGCGATAGCGGCGCTCAAGCTCGCTTCCTGCCTGGCCAACATCGTCGCCTTCCGGGATGTCTTCTGCCCGCGCATGAGCTGGCGCTTCAGCTACCAGCTGGGGATGGCCGAACAGGCGACCAACGTGCTGCTGCCGACCGGCGGCGCCGGCGGTCTCGCGCTCGGCGCGTGGGCGCTGCATCAGGGCGGGATGGACAGCGAGGCGATCGGTCGCCGCAGCGTCGCCTTCTTCGTGCTCACCTCGCTGCCCAACTTCGCCCTCACGGTGGTGCTCGGGCCGCTGCTGCTGATCCATCTGCTCACCGGCACCGACCCGGTGGTGTGGACGGTCGTGTTCACCGCACTTGCCGTCGTCACGAGCGCTCTCACCGCTCTGCTCCCCCTCATCCTGCGACGCTTGGCGCACAATCGCCTGCAGGGGCGCCTCACCGGCAAGCTGCGGATCGTCATCGTCTCGCTTGCCGGCGGGATCCGCGACGTCGGCACGCTGATCCAAGAGCGCCGCTGGAAGGCGATCCTCGGCGCGCTGGGGTATCTGTGCTTCGACATCGGCGCGCTGCTTGTCGCGTTCGCGGCGTTCGGCTCCCACCGGGCGCTCGGGCCGATCATCTTCGGCTACATCATCGGCCAGCTCGGCGGACTGATTCCGCTGCCCGGCGGCGTCGGCGGGACCGATGGCGGGCTGATCGGCGCGCTGGTGCTCTACGGCAGTCCCCTGGCGACTGCGACCGCGGCGGTCCTCGCCTACCGCGTCTTCCAGGTCGCGGTGCCCGCGATCCTCGGCTCGGTCGCGTTCGTCGGTCTGCGCCACACGCTCACCGGGGTCGACGCACCGCGGCTCACCACCGATGACGGCGGGCTCTGTGCCGACAATTCCGCGCAGGCGCACGAGGAGCACGCGCCCAGCACCTCAAGCTGAGCGCGCGTCCCGGCAGGACACGGCCGCGACGCCACCCCGATGCGCTCTCGCTGGAAGCCGGGCCCGTATGACCGGGAGATCCTCACGCTGGCGCTTCCGGCCCTCGGCGCGCTGGCCGCCGAGCCGCTCTACCTGCTCGCCGACACGGCAATCGTGGGCCATCTCGGCACCGCCCAGCTGGCGGCGCTCGCGCTCGCCTCGACGCTGCTCGACGCACTGGCGACGTTCTGCAACTTCCTCACCTACGGGGTCACGGCCCACGTCGCCCGGCTGCATGGCGCGGGCGAGCACGAGCGCGCCGGAGAGCTCGCCGTCCAGGCACTGTGGGTCGCGCTCGCGGTCGGCCTGGCGGTTGCGGCAGTCGCGGCGGGGGCGGCACCCGCGCTGATCGCGCTGCTCGGCGGTCGCGGGCACGTCGCCGCGCTTGCCACGCACTTTCTGCGGATCGGCGCACTCGGGCTCCCGTTCGCGCTGATCGCACTCGCCGGGCAGGGATATCAGCGTGGCACCGGCGACCTGCGCTCGCCGTTGATCGTGGTCGTCGCCGCAAACCTGCTCAACGTCGCGCTCGAGCTGTGGTTCGTCTACGGCCTGCGGCTCGGCCTCCCCGGCTCGGCGTGGGGCACGGTGATCGCCCAGGCGGCGATGGGGATCGCGTTCGCCGCCGCCCTGTGGCGTGCCGCGGGCTCCGGCGCAGAGCGGCGTCCGCACTGGGCGCGGATGCGCCCGCTGCTGCAGATGGGGGGCGCGCTTGTGCTACGCACCGCGTCGCTGTACGGAGCGTTCATCGTCGCCTCGGCGGTCGTCGCGCGCGTCGGAGCGGCCTCGCTCGGCGCCCATCAGATCGGGATGCAGCTGTTCGGGTTTCTCGCGCTGCTGCTCGACGCGATCGCCATCGCCGGTCAGGTGATCGTCGGCCGGAGACTCGGCGCGGGCGACGGCCCGGGTGCCAGGGCGATCGCCCGCCGGATGATCGAGCTCTCGCTGCTTGGCGGCATCGTGCTCGGCGGGATCCTGTACGCGTTGCGCGACGTGCTCCCGCGGGCCTTCACCGGCGATCCCCGGGTGCTCGGACGCGCCGCGGTGCTGTGGCCGCTGCTCTGCCTGCTCCAGGTCGTCGGAGCGGTCGCCTACGCGCTGGATGGGATCCTGCTCGGCGCCGGCGAGACGACGTTCCTGGCCGGCAGCATGATCCTCTCCGGGGCTGCCTACGTCGCGGTCGCCGTCGCCGCGCTGCTGCTGCACTGGGGACTGGTCGGCGTCTGGTCGGGGTTCATCGTGCTCATGATCGTCCGTGACCTGACCTGTGGCGCGCGCTTTCTCGGCGAGCGCTGGATCGTGCTCGGCTCGCGCCCGCGGCCGTCTACGGCGTCGTCGTCGTCGCAGTCGTCGCCGTAGCCGTGGTCGACGTCGTGCCCTTGGTGGTCGTCCCGGTCGTGCTGCTGCCCGATCCGGCCTTCTTCGTCGTCTTGGACGTGGTCTTGGACGTGGTCTTGGACGGGAGCTTGTAGCGCAGCGTGAGCAGCGTCTCGGAGCCCGCTGGGGCGGCAATCGTGTACCCGGTCGACCGCGGCCTGGCGGTCTGCACGGTCGGCGCGGGAACGTCGCCCGTCGTCGTGCCCGCGAGGGTCTGACCACCGATCGTCTCGCCGGTCTGGGCGGAGATCGAAGGCGCGAGCAGCCGCTCCACGACGCCGTCGCGCTGACCGAAGCCCTTCGGTGCGTGGATCGTCACCAGGCGGTGCGGTCCGGTATTGATGAGCAGGACGCGGACACGGTGGTCCGCGCCGATCGTCGCCCAGATCCGCAACGTCGACGGTGAGCCTGAGGCGATCGTGAGCAGCCGTGCCCCCTCCGGATCGGCCTGCGCGAACATCAGCGCGCCGTAGTAGATCGGATGGACGTCCGCCACCCAGCCGCTCGCGGTGTCGGCAAGGTCGAACAGGCCGTTACTCGAGCCCGGGAAGCTGTGCAGGTTGACGCCCGACACGCCCGCGCGCGCCGCCTCGAACAGCGCGTCGGTGGCCCACAGGGCCGACGCAAACGCGTCGCTGACCCCGGCGTGGCCGTCACAGCTCACCGAGCCCATCTCATCGATGCGGAACGGGATCCCCGCATGCTCGGCGGTCGGGGCGAACTCGGTTGCCCCGCGCACGATCCGGGTGGCGGCGGACTGGGCGAGCAGGTGCGGAATCGACGGGTACTTCGCATTCGACGGGTCGGTGACGCAGTTGAACAGTGCGTAGGCATGGGAATCGAGCATCCCGATCCGGCTGGTCTGGCCGATGAGCGCGCTGAACGGCCCGATCCACTGCGCGCTCGCGGTGTCGGGACCGGCCACCGGCACGCCCGGCGGGAGCGCCGCGAGCGACTGCTGCCACTCGGCGAGGAAGTCGGCCTCGTCGAAATGAGCCGGCCGCGCGAAGTACGGCGTGCCGATGCGGACGTACCACGGCACCCGCTTGCCCTTGTGCACGCGGTACCACGGCGTGTGCGTGTAGAGGTCGGGCTCGTTGCCGATCTCGAAGTCCTTGATGTACTTGGCGCCGATGACGTCGAGCAGTTGGTAGGCCTCGTACTGGGTGATCCGAGTCGAGTCGGCCTCCAGGTTCAGGCTCATGATGTACTGCGCGTCGAGCCGCTCGGCGAGCAGCAGCGCGGCCTTCGCCCATGAGGTCCCGATTGCGTAGGTGACGCCGGCCGGGTCGCTGAGGTTCGGCACCGGCCACCATGACCGGTCGGTGCTCTGGCCGCCGATCCGGATCGACGGCGGCCCGACCGGATTGAGGTTGCGCAGCAGCTGGACGAGCACCGGGTTGACCTGGGCCGGCGTGGTCGCGTCGCCGACCCACTGCGGGATCGTCGAGATCTCGAGGGCCACGCCGAGGAAGCCGTTCGGCAACGGTGCCGTCAGCGGCGCCCGGTCGACGCCGACCCGGACCGGAGCCGCTGGGGCGGCCGAGGCGACCGCAGCCGCGCATCCGAGCAGCGCGAGCAGCGCCGCGGACAGCTGGACGATCCGGCGCGTTGCCGACCTGCCGCTCATCGCCCGACCAGGTGCTCGTCGCGCAACCAGGCGACGGTGGTCTGCATGCCGTCGGCGTAGGTCACGCGGGGCTCCCAGCCGAGCAGCTCTCGCGCCTTCTGGTTGGAGAAGTCCTGGTCGATGCCCATGATCTGGACCGCCTGGCGGGAGAGCAGCGCGGGCGTCTGCACGTGGGTGGCGCGGCGCACCGCCCGATATCCCTGCTCGAGCGCGCTCCCCAGGGGGCTGGCGAGGCGATAGGGCATCGACAGGCGGGCGCGACGCGCACCGAGCCCGTCGGCGAGACCATCGGTGAACTGGCGCCAGGTGACGTCCAGCCCGTCGGTGACGTTGAATGCCTCACCGGCGGCCGCGCCGTGCTCGAGCGCGAGCACGATCGCGTCGATCAGGTTGTCGATGTAGACGAGGCCGGCGTTGGCGCGTCCATGGTCGACGAGCAGCATGTAGCCGCCCTTGATCGCGCCGCCGATCTCCCCGACGACCGAGACCGAACGGGGGCCCCAGACGGTCGCCGGGCGGAGTACCACCGTTTCCAGGCCGCGCTCCTCGCCGGCGCGCAGGACCTCCTGCTCACCGTCCAGCTTGGTCTGCGCGTACCAGTTGCGGAAACCGTTGGGCGTCGCGCTCTCCCGGACCCCCGCAACGCCCGGGTAGCCGTAGACATCCGTCGTGCTCACATGAACCAGCCGGCGGACCGACGCGATGGCGGCCGCCTGCACCAGATTGCGGGTGCCGGTGACGTTGGTGCGCTCGATCTCCTCGACCGTACCCCAGTCGCTCACCATCGCGCCGCAATGCACGACGTAGTCGCAGCCCTCGACCGCGCGCTGCACTGAAGCAGCGTCCTCCAGAGCGCCGGGCGCGAGCTCGACGCCGAGCGCCTCCAGTCGCGTCGTGTCGCTGCCGGCCCGGACCAGGCACCGGACCTGCTTGCGGTCGGCGACGAGCCGCTCAACCAGATGGCCGCCGATGAATCCGGTCGCACCGGTCACGAGATGGACGTCGTCACGCGTCGTGTCAACCGGCGTCCCACGGAACGGCGCCAGGCCGGTCGCATGAGGGTCGCGGCGGGACAGGTGCCTGCGCAGGGTCGTGGTGGCGATCTCGCGCACCACCCCCCAGTTGCGGCTCGAGGAGCCGTGCAGGTCGGCGAGCACCGAGTCGAGCGCGTTGAGGAATCGATCGATCTCCTCAGCACTCACCGTGATTGGCGGCAGCAGTTTGACCACGTCGTTCTTGCCCGAGGCCATCGTGATCACGCCGTGGTCCCGGTGCAACGGGATCACCACCAGCTGCGGGAAGAGGCCGCCGCTGGCGGCATGGATCAGATGCCAGTTGACCTTCGCCATGCGGCCCGACGGCGCAGCGAGCTCGATTCCCCACATCAGCCCCATGCCGCGCACGTCGTCGAGCATCTCGTAGCGATCGCGCAGGGTGTAGAGACCGTCGCGGAGGCGATCCCCCATCCGCGCGGCATGCTCGACGAGCCCATCGCGCTCGATCACACGGATCGCGGCAAGCCCCGCCGCCATCGACAGCCGGTTGCGGCCGTAGGTCGACTGCTGGACGTAGCAGCGCTCGAGTGTGCCCACCGCCTTCTGGAAGATCTCGCGGCGAGTGATCATCGCGCCGGTCGGCATGTAGCCGCCCGACAGCGCCTTGGCGAGCGTGACGATGTCCGGCTCGAGGTTCCAGTGCTCGAGCGCGAACCAGCGGCCGGTGCGAGCCAGGCCGGTCTGCACCTCGTCGAGCACGAACAGTGTCCCGTATCGGCGGCAGAGCTCCTGGACGCCCTCCAGGTAGCCCGGCGGCGGCGGGTTGACCCCCACCCCCTGGATCGGCTCGACGATGAACGCCGCGACGCGGCGTTTCTTGAGCACCTTCTCGAGCGCGTCGAGGTCGCCGTGCGGGACCCGCCGACAGCCGGGCAGCAGTGGCCCGAAGCCCTCCTTGAAGAAATCCTCGCCGACGATCGAGAGCGGGCCGTAGGTGACGCCGTGATAGCCGCCGAGCGTCGAGACGATCTCCTTGCGGCCGGTCGCCGCCCGCGCGAACTTCATCGCGGAGTCCACCATCTCGGCCCCGGTGGAGCCGAAGAAAACCGCGTCCAGGGACCGCGGTAGCCGCGCTGTGATCGCCTCCGCGAGCATGCCGGCGAGCGGCGAATACTGGATCTGCACGCCGTCCAGCAGCTCCTCGTCAAGCGTGGCCTTGATCACCGCCCGGATGTCCGGGTGGTTGTGCCCCAGCGTGGCGAACCCCTCGCCGCTGTGGAAATCAAGGAACTCGCGGCCGTGCAGGTCGTAGATCAGGCTGCCGCGTGCAGTCGTGTAGTCGTAGTCGTAGCCGATGATCGACAGCACGTCGACGAGCGACGGGTCGAGGTGCTGTGACGCAAGGGCCAGGGTCTCGGCGGCGCGGGCTCGGACATCGTCGATGATCCCGAGCGGGTCCGTCGGGGCGGTGTGGTCAGCCATGCGCGAGGAGAATTTACTGCCAGCCGCGGCCCTCCCCCGTCGGTCGGTACGCTGCGCGTCTCGATGGAGCTCTTCTCGCTCGAAGGCAAGGTCGCCGTGGTGACCGGAGGGACACGGGGAATCGGCCTGATGATCGCCCGCGGGTTGCTGCAGGCAGGAGCGACCGTCGTGATCAGTTCCCGCAAAGCCGATGCGGGGCAGCGCGCAGCGGCCGAGCTCGCGTCTGACGGCGAGGTGGTCTCGATTCCGGCCGATCTGTCCTCCGAGGCCGAATGCGAGCGGCTCGCGGCGGAGGTCGCCGCACTTCACGACCACGTGGACATTCTCGTCAACAACGCAGGCGCCGCTTGGGGCGAGCCGCTGGCCACATTCCCGGAGAGCGCATGGGACAAGGTGCTCGCGCTCAACCTCAAAGCGCCGTTCTTCTGCAGCCGGGCATTCCTGGAGCTGCTGGAGCGACGCGCCGAGCAGGACGATCCGAGCCGGATCATCAACATCGGCTCGATCGACGGCCTGCGCGTCGCCGGCCTGCCGACATACTCCTACTCGGCCAGCAAGGCGGGAGTCCACCAGCTCACCAAGATCCTCGCGGCCGAGCTGGGGCCGCGCTGGATCACCGTCAACGCGATCGCGCCCGGGCCATTCGAGTCCAAGATGATGGCCGCCACGCTCGAGCAGTTCGGCGAGATGATCGCTGCCGCCGCGCCACTGCGCCGGATCGGCCGCCCCGACGACATGGCGGGCGCGGCCGTCTATCTCTCGAGCCGGGCGGGCGCATACGTCACCGGGGCGGTCATCCCGGTCGACGGCGGCATCTGGGCAGCGTCCTGAAACGGACCGAACCAGCGGTTCGGCAACCGATCGACATATCGGTGCAGGTATCCGAGCCTCTTCGGGGTATCTACAGCTTGCGCGCGCGTCCTGCGCCCCCACGACGCGCGCAAGGGCCCGCGACCAGCAACTTGGAAGCTCGGTCGCGGGCCCGCTTTTGCTGCGCCCGCACGACAAGACCCGTTACCCCGACAGACGCGTCGGCGAGCCAAGTGGGAGCGAAGCAAAATGCGGTATTTGGGATGTTTGTGCGGCGTGAGTGCGCAAGATGGCCCCGGTAAGCCCGTGCAGAATGCTCCACACCTCGCACGAACCTGCATGATTGCGCCCACGGCCCCAGCCGCGGCACCCAGGCCGTCGGTCAGGGGACTGCACACGATTGCAGATATTCGGCGATCCCGCTAGTGTGCCGATCTGCTCCCCGCTGACGACGAGAGAGAAAGGCCCACACCCATGCCAGACGAGCGGGTGGAGGCGGCGATCCGCAACTGGGCCGGGCGGTTCATCGCCAACGGCGTCGACTACAACGACTTCGTCCGCACCACGGGGGCGATCGAGACCTGGGCGCAATGGCTGCCCGCATGGACAGAGGTCGCCGAGCGCCATCGCGAGCGGGCCGAGCAGGCGGCCGCCGCCGGGCACCGGCGCAGCGCCGGCGAGGCATACCTACTGGCTGCGATCGCCTTTCACTTCTCCAAGTTCGTGTGGGTGCTCGATCCCCAGCTGAACCGTCGCAACACGCAGGACGCGGTCTCCTGCCTGTACGCCGCCCACGACCGCCTGGATCCGACGGCGGAGCGAATCGAGGCCGTGGTCGACGGTGCCCCGATCGCGGGCAACCTGCGCCGCCCGCCCAACGCAGGGGGCCGAATGCCGCTCGTGGTGCTCATCCCCGGCCTCGATTCGACCAAGGAGGAGTTCTTCATCTGGGAGGGAGTGTTCCTGGGGCGGGGGATGGCCACACTCTCGCTCGACGGCCCGGGACAGGGCGAGACGGGCTGGCAGATGCACATCCGTCCCGACTACGAGGTCGCGGTCGCCGCGGCGCTCGACGCCGTCGCGGGCCATCCGGAGCTCGACATGGCGCGCGTCGGGGCTGTCGGCGTGAGCCTCGGGGGCCACTACGTCGTCCGCGCGGCGGCGTTCGAGCCACGCATCCGTGCCCTGGCGGGGGTGAGCGGGCCGTTCCAGTTCGGCGCCAACTGGGAGGCCATGCCCGAGCTGACCCGCGAGACGGTGGCGCATCACACCGGCGCGCAGACCGCCGAGGAGGCCCGCCGACGCGCCGAGGCGCTCGACCTCGACGGCGTCGCCCAGCGCGTGCGACAGCCGTGCCTCGTTCTCACCGGCCGCTTGGACCGGGTGATCCCGTGGCAGGACACGAAGCGGATCGCCGATGCCGTACCCGGCGCGGAATGGGCGCTCTTCGACGAGGGCACTCATGTGTGCAACAACATCCCGTTCCTCTACCGCCCGCTCGTCTCCGACTGGATGCGGAGCCGGCTCAGGTGATCGGCGCGTCACTGACCCGGCGCGAGGATGCCCGCTCTCTGCGCGGGCAGACGCGGTATCTGGACGACATCGAACGCCCGGGAATGGTTCACGCCGCATTCGTCCGCAGCCCCCACGCGCACGCCGTGATCACCCAGATCGAGACCCCCGAGTCCACGCCGGGCGTCGCGGTATTCAGGTCGAGCGATCTCGGCGATCTGCGCGCCTTCCCGGTGATGCGCCCCGACGGCTGCGAGATCGCGGAGACGCAGGCCCACCCGGTGCTCGCCGGCGCCGAGGTCCGATATGCGGGGCAGCCCGTCGCGCTCGTGGTGGCCCCGAGCCGGGCGCGTGCCGAGGACATCGCCGAGGCGGTCGAGGTCGAGTACGAGCAGCGTCCGGTCGAGCTCGATCCGCGCACCTCTCGGATGACGATGATGCGCTGGGCCTGCAGCGGCGGCGACGTGACCGCCGCGTTCACGGCCGCGCACCACGTGGTGAGTGGTCACTACGCGCTTCCCCGCCTGGTCGCGGCGCCGATGGAGACGCGCGGTGTGATCGCCGAGCACGACCCCGTCACCGACCGGCTGACCGTCTGGTGTTCGGCCCAGGACATCCACCGCCCGCTGGCACAGCTCTCGCACATCCTCGACCGCTCACCGGACTCGATCCACCTGATCGTCCCGGACGTCGGCGGGGCGTTCGGGAGCAAGGGTGTGATCGCCCCCGAGGTGGCGGCCGTCGCCGCTGCCGCCGTCCGGCTCGGGACCCCGGTGAAATGGGCCGAGGATCGGCTCGAGAACCTGGTCGGCACCTACCAGGGCCGCGGGATCGAGGGGGACCTGGAGCTGGCGCTCGACGGGGAGGGCCGGATCCTCGGGCTCCGGGCGCGCTTGTGGGCCGATCTCGGCGCGTACCTGCTGACGACGACGCCGGTGCCGCCGCACACGGCGGCGACCCTGATCCCCGGCTGCTACGACATCCCGGCTGCCTCGGTCGAGATCACCGGGTCCCGGACGAACAAGGTGCCGACCGGGCCCTACCGAGGGGCGGGCCGGCCCGACGCCGCATACATGATCGAGACGCTCATCGACGACGCGGCGCGCCAGACGGGAATCGACCGGATCTCGCTGCGCCGGCGCAACATCATCCGCACGTTCCCCCACCTCACGGTCACCGGCCTTGAATACGACTCCGGGAACTTCGAGGGGTGCCTCGACCTCGCGCTCGAGCTGCTGGGAGACGCGCGCCACGCAGACCCATCGGAGGCTCTCGCCGTCGTCGGGACCGGCGTGGCGCTCTACGTGGAGCGCGCCGGCGGCGGATGGGAGACGGCCAGGATCGTCCTTGCGCCCGGCGGGCGCTTCGAGGTCGCCTCGAGCTCGAGCCCGCACGGCCAGGGCCACGACACGACCTTCGCCCAGATAGCCGCCGACCGGTTGCTCGTGCCCCTCGACGCCGTTGAGCTCTCGTTCGGCGACAGTGCCACCTCACCCCCCGGCGTCGGCACGTTCGGGAGCCGCTCGGTCTCGCAGGCCGGCTCGGCGGTCGCGCTGGCCGCCGACGAACTCGTGCGACGGGCGACCGAGCGTGCGGCGCATCGACTCGGGGTCGAACCTTGCGCGGTGCGGCCGACCGCGTCGGGCTTCGCGCCGCGGGGCGATGACAGTCGCACCGTGACGTGGTCCGAGCTCTCGGCGGACGGCTCGCCGCCGCTGCGAGCCGACGCTCGGTTCCAGTCCGCCAACGTCTTCTCCTCCGGCGCGCACGCCGCCGACGTCGCAATCGACTCCGAGACCGGCACGCTGACCGTCCGCCGGCTGGTGGCGGTCGACGACGCGGGAACGCTCATCAACCCGCTGCTCGCCCGCGGCCAGGTGATCGGCGGGGTCGTCCAAGGGCTCGGCGAGTGCCTCACCGAGGAGGCCGTCTACGACGACGCGGGCCAGCCGCGCAGCGGCTCCTTTCTCGACTACAACCTGCTGACCGCCGCCGAGGTCCCGCCGATCGCCACCGGTGAGATCGTGAGTCCGTCCCCGCTCAACCCGCTGGGGGCCAAGGGCGCCGGGGAGGGCGGCGCCGTGGGAACCGTCCCGGCGGTCGCCAATGCGGTCGCCGACGCCCTGGACGGTCGGCGGGCCTCCCTCCCGTTCACCGCCGAGCGGCTCTGGCACGCCCTGCACGACGAGGACCGGGACCCGTCCGGGTGAAGCCCGCCCCGTTCGAGTATCAGGCGGTGCGGAGCGTCGATGCGGCGCTGGACGCGCTCCGGGACGAGTCTGCGCGCCCCCTCGCAGGCGGCCAGAGCCTGATCCCGATGATGAACTTCCGCCTCGCCTTCCCCGAGCGGCTCGTCGATCTGAACCCCGTCGCCGAGCTGGCGGGTATCGAGGAGCTCGACGGCGGCCTGCGCATCGGTGCGATGACGCGCCAGACAGCGCTGGAGCGCTCGGCGCCGGTCGCGCGCGGCTGGCCGATCCTGACCGATGCGATCGTCCACGTCGGGCACACGGCGACCCGCAACCGGGGAACCGTCGGCGGCTCGGTGGCGCACGCGGATCCTGCCGCGGAGCTGCCGGTCGCGCTGACCGCGCTTCAGGCCCGCTTCCACGTTCGCGCGGCCTCCGGCGACCGGACCCTCACCCCCGATGAGTTCTTCACCGGGACCCTGACCACCGCGCTCGAGCCCGGCGAACTGCTGGTCTCGATTGAGCTGCCCGCTCCGCCGGCCGGCGCCCGAATGGCGTTCGCCGAACACGCCCGCACGCAGGGAGACTTTGCGCTCGCGGGGGCGGCGGTGGTGCTCGGAGCTCGAGACCACGCGTCGGTCGTACTGCTCGGAGCCGGGCCGGTCCCGCTCAGGGACGCGGGCGCCGAGCAGGCGCTCCGGCAGGGCGCGAACTCGGCGGAGGCTGCCGGTTGCGCCGCGGAAGCGGTCACCGATCCGTACCGTCGCGCGCTGCTGAGGGCGCTCACCCGCCGCGCGCTGCAACAGGCTCTGGGCGACACCGGTGGGCGCGTCCGGGCGTGAAGGTCGCGATCGAGATCAACGGCACGAGGTACGAGGACGAGGTCGAGCCCCGCACGCTGCTGTCGGATTTCATCCGGCACCAGGCGCGATTGACCGGCACCCATGTCGGCTGCGAGCACGGCGTGTGCGGTGCCTGCACCGTCCAGCTCGACGGCGAGGCGGTCCGGTCCTGTCTGATGCTCGCCATCCAGGCCGACGGTCGCGCGCTGCGCACCGTCGAGGGCCTCGCGCAGCCAGGTGGGGCGCTTTCACCGCTGCAGCAGGCGTTCACCGACCACCACGCGCTGCAATGCGGATTCTGCACCGCCGGGTTCCTGATGACCGCCGACGCACTCCTCCGCCGTCAGCCCGAGGTCTCGGAGCGGGAGATCCGCACCGAGCTCTCCGGCAACCTCTGCCGGTGCACGGGCTATGAGCCCATCGTCGCTGCCGTGCTGGCGACGCGCGGGACGGCCTGACGAGCGTCGGTGTCGATCTCGGTGTTCAGATTGGACTGACGATCGCGCTCGAGCGACAACGTTCCGCCGACCGTGTAATACGGCTTGCCGGCGATCACGAGATCCTCCGCGGGGAAACGCGTGATGACCTCGCATCCGTCAGCGGTGACGATCAGCTGCTCCTCGATCCGGGCCGCCGACCAACCGTCGCTTGCCGGCCAGAACGTCTCCAGGGCGAACACCATCCCCTCCTGGATCTCCTCGGGGTGATCGAGTGACACCAGGCGGCTGAAGATCGGTTTCTCCCAGATGGTCAGACCGACGCCGTGGCCGAACTGGAGCGCAAACGCCGCCTCCTCGTCCGGGAATCCGAACTCCTGGGCCTTTGGCCACAACGAAACGACCTCGCCGGTGCTCACGCCGGGACGGATGAGGCTGATGGCGGCGTCCAGGTAGTAGCGGCAGCGCTTGTAGGCGTCGAGCAGCGGCCTCGACGCGCTCGCGACCGCGAACGTGCGGTAGTAGCACGTCCGGTATCCCATGTAGCTGTGGAGGATGTCGAAATACGCCGGGTCCCCGGGGCGCAGAGCGCGGTCGGTGTAGACGTGTGGGTGTGGGCTGCAGCGCTCGCCCGAGATGGCGTTGACGCCCTCGACGAACTCCGAGCCCATCTCGTAGAGGACCCGGTTGACGAGCGCGACGCAGTCGTTCTCCCGGAAGCCCGGGCGCATCGCTCGGTAGAGCTCCTCGTAGGCGGCGTCGACCATCCCGCAGGCCATGTTCAGCAGGGTGATCTCGTCCTGGGTCTTGATCATCCGCGCCTCCTGCATCAGCTGCTGGCCGTCGACGACCTGGATGCCCTCCCGCTGCAGCGCGAACAGCACCGGGGGCTCGATCGCGTCGACTCCGACGGGCTCGCCCAGCAGTCCGCGCTGCTCGAGCTCGACTCGGATCTTGGCGGCGACGTCCTCGGCCCGGCCGGCCTGCGGGGACATCGCCCCGCGCATCGTGGAGATCCCGGCCCGGGACCGGCCGTCGGAGAGCCACGGGTTGTACAGCTGGTGATGGCGCGCCGCCGAGCCGAAGTCCCACATGATCGGCTCGTCGCCCTGCGGCAACAGGCAGAAGCGATTGAGCTTGTCGGCCGCCCAGGTGCCGATGTGCGTGGCGGTGATGTACCGGATGTTGCTCATGTCGAAGCACAGCAGGGCTCCGAGCTCTGAGTTCGCCAGGCGTTCGTTGACCCGAGCCAACCGCTCCTCGCGCAGACGGTCGTAGCGAACCCGCTCCTCCCAGTCGACGCCCATGGTTCCGTAGCTGTGCAGGCCCACCGCTTCGCCTCCCGTCACGTTTGCAACCGATTGCAGCCAGCTTACGGTACTTGACGGGCTGGCGGCGCCGGAATACGATTCCGGAATCGCAATCGTTTGCACCAGGAGGATCGGCTAGAGCCATGGACGCCCCGGAAACGACGAGTCTTGGTTGGGTTGGCGTCGGGCGCATGGGCCGTGCGCTGGTCATGCGCCTGCTGGACGCGGGCCACGACGTCGCCGTGTACAACCGGACCCGGGAGAAGGTCCTCGATCTCGAGGGCGCGGGAGCGACGATCGTCGACTCGCCCGCCGACCTGGCGACACGCGACATCGTCTTCACGATGGTGGCCGGATCCGCTGACGTCGAGGAGGTGATCCTCGGACCGCAGGGGATCCTGTCCCGCCAGGACGCGCGCCCGGGGCTGATCGTCGATTCGACCACGATCTCGCCGTCGGCGGCCGAACTCATCCGCGAGCAGGCGTTGCAGCGAGGGACCTCGATGCTCGCCGCTCCGGTCAGCGGTAACCCCAAGGTCGCCGCTGCCGGCCGGTTGACGATCGTCACCTCCGGGCCACCCGAGGCCTGGGAGCGTGCTCGCCCGTACCTGGAGCTCCTGTGTCGCGGGGTCACCTATTGCGGCGAGGGCGAGCGTGCGCGGCTGGTCAAGATCTGCCACAACCTGATGCTGGGCGTCGTCGCGCAGTGCCTCGCCGAGATCACCGTGCTCGCCGAGAAGGGGGGCGTCTCGCGCGCGGACTTCCTCGGGTTCCTCAACGACAGCGTGATGGGCTCCACCTTCACCCGCTACAAGAGCCCGGCGTACGTGAACCTGGACTTCTCCCCCACCTTCACCCCGGAACTGCTGCTCAAGGACTTCCATCTGGGGTTCGAGGCCGCCCGGTCGCTCGATGTCCCGATGCCGCTTGCGGCCGCCACCGAGCAGATCGTGCAGAGCCTCGAGGGGATCAAGGGCAACGAGGTGGACTTTGCGGCCCTGCTCGAGCTCTCCGCCGCCGCGGCGCGTCTGGAGCTGCAGCCGGAGAACGTGGAGGTCGACGATGGGCTCTCCCCACTGGCGCCGGGCGCGAACGGCGCAGCCACGGTCGTTCCGTCCTCCGCTGGGAGCTGACGCGCCCGAGCGCCGCCGCCGTCACACCGGAGCGTAGGTGCCCTGCGCCGCGGTGATCTCGCTCACCTCCGGCGGAGGATCGGCGCGGGCGAGCATGCGCCATGCCTCGGCGACGATCCGCCGCACCGAGAGTCCGTAGCGGGAGAACAGATACGGCCTGCTGCCGGACTCCGCGAACCGGTCCTCGATCCCGACTCGGGTGAGCCGCACGCCGGCGCCCGCCTCGGCCAGCGCCTCGGCGACGGCCGAGCCCAGGCCGCCGATCACCGAATGGTTCTCCGCCGTGATGACGGCCCGCGCGCCCTCGCACGCGCCGAGGATCGTCTCAGCGTCCAGCGGCTTGATCACGGGAACGTTCACGACGCCGACGTCGACACCATGCTCGCGGAGCCTCGCCGCGGCCGCCAGAGTGGCGCCCAGCATCATCCCGGAGCCGATCAGGACGAGCTCGCGCCCGGGCTCGAGCACCTGGGCGCGGGTCAGCGAGAACCGGTGCTCGTCGCCGAACATCACCGGGATCTCACCCCGGCCCAGACGGAGATACACCGGGCCGCGATGCTCAGCGACCGCCGCGACGGCCTGACGCGTCTCGGTGGCATCGGCGACGTCGACGACGGTCATGTTCGGCAGCGCGCGCATCAGGGCGACGTCCTCGATCGCCTGGTGACTCGGACCGCCGGGGCTGGATAGCCCGGGCATGAAGCCGGCGATCGTGACCCGACAGCCCGGGTATGCGATCGCCATCGAAAGCTGGTCGAAGCAACGCCGGGTGGCGAACACGCCGAAGCTGGCGAAGAACACGGTGTGCCCGGCGCGGGCGAGGCCGCCGGCGATGCCGATCGCGTTCGCCTCCGCCATTCCCACGTTGAAGAACCGCTCGGGAAACGCGTCGCGGAACAGGTCGGTCTCGGTCTGACGGGTGAGGTCGGCCCCGAGGCAGACGACGTCGCGGCGACTGCGCGCCAGGTCGACGAGCGCCTCCCCAAACGGCTTGAGGACCGTCGCGTACGGTGGCTGATGGATCATCCGGGGACCTCCAGAGGTCGCTCGAGCTCGGATCGGATCGCCCGCACGAGCTCGTCGTCGAGCTTCAGGAAGTGGCCGTCGGCGGTCGCCGGAATCGACGTCAACCGGCCGAGGATGTCGGTCCGGGCGACGATCACCGACGGGCGATCCGAGTGGCCGGCGGCCGCGAAGGCATCGCTGAGGGCGTCGACGTCATGGCCGTCGACCTCCTGGACGTGCCACGAGAACGCGCTCCATTTGTCCACGATCGGCTCGACGGTGGTCACGCCGGAGATCGGCCCGTCGACCTGCGAGCCGTTGGCATCGAGCACCACCGTGAGCGCACCCAGTCGGTGGTGGGCGGCAAACATCGCCGCCTCCCATACCTGTCCCTCCTCGAGCTCGCCGTCGCTGAGGAACGCGAACGTGCGGCGGTCCTCGGCGGACAGGCGGTCGGCGAGCGCGAGGCCGATCGCACCGGACAGCCCCTGCCCGAGCGAGCCGCAGGTGAGATCCAGACCGGGCGTGCGCTCGGTCGAGATCGCCTCCAGCAGCGCGCCGTCGCCGCCGTAGTCGGCGAGCGCCTTGCGGTCGAGCAGCCCGAGCTCGACCGCCGCCGCGTAGTACACGACGGCGTAGTGGCCCGGCGAGAGCACGAACCGATCCCGGCCGTGGCGCATCGCTGATCCGAACAGGACCGCGAACTGCTCGCCGGCCGACAGGGCCTGACCGAGATAGCCAAAGCCCCGGATGGCAATCATCTCAAGCGCATCGAGCTTGATGCGGCGCGCCAGCTCGACGAGCGATCGTTCGTTCATCGGTCGAAGCCGTTGCGCCGGCCCTCGCGCACGTAGTCCACCGTGCCCTTGATGTGGCTCTCCCCGTGGACGTTCGCCTTCTCGGCGACATGGCCGAACATCTGAATCCCGAAACCACCGTCGAGGTTGTCGGTGATCCGCTGGCGCCACGGGCGACGGACGATCTGCGTGGTGAGACGTCGGATCGTCCGCGGCTGACTCATGATGTGGTCGGCCAGTTGCCAGGCACGGCCGAGCAGCTCTTCCCGGGGCACGATCTCGTTGACCATCCCGTACTCCAGGGCCTTGCGCGCATCGATGGCCTCGCCGGTCAGCAGCGCGTAGGCGGCGCGCTTGACCCCGAGCAGCTCCTGAAAGCAGCTGTGGATTCCGTCGCCCGGCACCGAGCCGATGTCGTAGTGGAGGTCGAAGATGACCGCGTCGTCGCTGCAGATCGACAGGTCGCACATCAGGCAGATCTCGGTGTGGAACCCGGGGCCGTTGAGCACGCCGATCGTCGGGATCTCCAGATCGTTGACGAGGGCGCTGACGTTGATCCGCCCGTCCTTGAATGCGTATTCGTACGCCCAGTACGGGAGGTCCTGCTCTTCCAGCGCGAAGCCGTCCTCGTCGGCCTCCATCATGAACTCCTCACCGGTGCCGCTCAGGATGAGGAGCTCGTTCTCGGGGTCGGCGCCGACCGTCTTCAGCATCTGCCCGAGCGCTCGGTGATCCTCGACGCTCAGCCGGATCGAGCCGCCGCGCGTGTGACCGCGAACCAGGAGCACGCCGTCGGCGCGACGCTCGAACGTGAAGTAGTCCCGGAAGCGCTCGGCGTACTCCTCCAGCGCCGGCGTGGGGACGAACGCTCTCTCGGACATGCTCTCCTCTGCTGATCGGTGGGTCGGACGGTCAGCCGACGCGTGGGGCGATGCTGACGGCCTGGACGTTGACGAACTCGCGGATCCCGAACGCACCCAGCTCACGCCCCCAGCCCGAGCGCTTGACACCACCGAACGGCATGCGTGGATCGGACGCCGAATGGGTGTTGACGAACACCGCCCCGGCCTCGATCTCAGGAGCCAGTCGACGGGCGCGGTCGATATCGGTGGTCCACAGGCTCGAGCTGAGGCCGTACGGGGACGCGTTGGCGATCTGGATCGCGGTGGCCGTATCCCGCGCTCGCAGCAGTGCAGCCGCCGGTCCGAACGTCTCCTCGCGGGCCAGGGTGTTCCCGGGCTCGACGCCGTCGACGATCGTCGGCGCGAAGTACGCCCCTGGCCCGTCGGGATGCGTCCCGCCGGCGAGCACCCGCCCCCCGTCCGCGACGCCCCGCCGCACCTGGTCGATCAGCTCGTCGCGCAGGTCGATGCGGGCCATCGGCCCCAGGTCGGAGGTCTCCCGCCGCGGATCGCCCATTCGCAGTCGCAGCACAGCTGCCGCGAACGCCTCGGCGAACGCGTCGGCGATCGACTCCTCGGCGATGAATCGCTTGCCGGCGATGCAGCTCTGGCCGGCGTTGAGAAAGCGTGCGGACACGGCGCCCTGCGCGGCCGCCTCCACGTCGGCATCTCCGAGCACGATGAATGCGTCGCTGCCGCCGAGCTCGAGAACCGACTTCTTCAGGTGCCGGGCGCAGGCGCTCGCCACCTGCACGCCGACCGCCTCCGACCCGGTGAGGGTCACCGCCGCCACGCGCGGGTCGGCGATGATCTCGGCGACCCGGCCGCCCGGCACCACCACGACCTCCAGCGGACTCGGTCGCCCGGCCGCCGCGGCGACGACCCGGCCGAGCTCCAGTGCACAGCCTGTCACGTTGGAGGCGTGCTTGAGGAGAACCGCGTTGCCGGCCATCCAGGCGGGCGCAGCCGCGCGGACCACCTGCCAGATCGGGTAGTTCCACGGCATCACCGCCAGCACCACGCCGAGCGGGACGAACTCGACGAACGACTCCGTCCAGTCGGTCGCCACCGGCTCGCTGGCGAGCTGCCCGGCGCCATGATCGGCGTAGTACTCACACACCCACGCGCACTTGTCGATCTCGGCACGTGACTCGCCGATCACCTTGCCCATCTCGGCCGTGATCAGCTGCGCCAAGGTCTCACGCGAGGCCACGAGCTCGCGCGCGATCGCTCGCAGCAGCTCCGCACGCTCGGCGAAGTCCGAGGCTCGCAGCGCACGGTGAGCTTCGTGTGCGCGACCGAGCGCGTCGTCGATCTCGCCATCGGTGCTGATCGGATACTCGGCCAGCACCTCCGCGGTCGCCGGGTCGATGCTCGTCGTCACAGGACCGGTCCTCACGCCCATCGATGCCTCCTGTTGAACCCTCACGTCGGCAGCCGTGGCATCGCCTGCCGTGGCGCCGCCGCCGGCGCGCGAGGCCGTCGCCGCTCATTGTGCACCCCGCTGCGAACGATTGCAAGAGCGACGCGATGACTCCTGCCCAACGGCGATCGCAGCGTCCGGCTCCTCCGATCAGGGTGGAGGAGCGGTGGACGCCCGCACGACCAACGTGGTCTCAAGCTCGAGTTGGGCGGCCGGGGCGCCCGGCGCCGAGTTGAGGCGCTCGAGCAGTGCACGCGCCGCGACGGCGCCCATCTCGTAATGATCGAAATGGATCGTCGTCAGCGGCGGATCGAACCGATCGGCGAACGACATGTCGTTGAACCCGATCACCGACACGTCCCGCGGACACGAGAGGCCGGCGGCGCGGACGGCGTCGTAGCACCCGAGCGCCATCAGGTCGTTGCCCGCGACGATTGCGGTGACCTCGGGATGCTCGGCCAGCAGCCCGGCGGCGACACGGGCCCCCTCCTCGAGCGTCACCGCCTGACCGAGCCGCACATAGCCCGACGGCATCTCCAGGCGTGCGCGACGCATCGCCGCCTGGAAGCCGGCCAGCCGCGACCATCCGGTGCTGTGAGTCTGGGGGGCGCCGACATGCGCGATGTGACGGTGCCCGAGTGACACGAGATGCTCGACCGCGGTCCGTACCCCGCCACGATCGTCCGCGGTCACCGCGGGGATCGCCGTGTTCCGGGAGCGACGGTTGATCTGCACGACGGGAACGCCGCTTGCCTGCAGGCTGTCGAGGGTGGGATCGTCGTGGCTGGCAGTGGCGACGATCAGGCCGTCGACGCCTCGCTGGCGCAGGAGCTCGAAGCGATCGAGCAGACGCTCGTCGCGGCCGTCGGTATAGGCGACCAGCGAGGTGTATTGCACCTTCTCCAGCGCGTCGTCGATGCCGCGCAGCATGCGCGGGAAGAGCGGGTTGGTGATGTCGGGGATCACCACGCCCACCGCCAGCGACCGCTGGGTGCGCAGGCTGCGGGCGATCGTGTTGGTGCGGTAGTTGAGCTCCCGGGCCGCCTCGAGCACGCGCTCGAGCGTGTCGGCGTTGACCATCTGCTGGGTCTCCGGGTTCAGCGCGCGCGACACCGTCGCCGGATGGACGCCGGCATGTCTGGCGACCTCCCGCAGGGTCACCGAGGGCGACACTCCTTGGACCTTCACCGCCTCCAGTATGCCCGTGGCAGCGGCGATCTCGGCGCCGCCGCGCGCGTCGGCGCCGTTGGTCGCGATCTTGCAATCGTTCGCACCCGCGTGACAGTATGAGCGCCTCCACCAATTGTCAACGCTGGGGCGCAGGGTGTGTCCCGGAGCCAGAGGAGAGGCGCGTGCCCGAGACCACACACGGCCACCGCATCGGCTGGATCGGAGTCGGGCGGATGGGCCGTCCGCTCGTCACCCGGCTGCTTGAGGCAGGCTGCGACGTCGGCGTCTACAACCGGACCCGGGCCAGCGCCGAGTCCCTGGGTGAGCTCGGCGCCGAGATCGTCGACGAGCCATCCGGCCTCGCCGACCGCGACATCGTCTTCTCCACCGTCGCGGGACCAGCCGACTTCACGGCGGTGATGTTCGACGGGCCGGGCGCGCTGCTCGGCGACGCCGCGCATGCGCCCGGCGTGATCGTCGATTGCTCCACCATCTCCGTTGAGGCCTCGTCCGCGGTCCGAGCGGCGGCCGACGCGCGCGGGACCATCCTGCTGGCGGCACCGGTCAGCGGCAACGGCAGGCATGTCGCCTCCGGGGGGGCGCTGTTCGCCGTTTCGGGCCCCGAGCAAGCGGTGGAGATGGTGCGCCCCTACCTCGACATCCTGGGACGCGGGGCGCATTACATCGGCGAACAGGACACCGCCCGGTTGGTCAAGATCGCCCACAACCTGTTCCTCGGAGCGGTCATCCAGTCGCTGATCGAAACCTCGCTGCTGATGGAGGGGTCGGGCGTCAGCCGCCGGGCGTACCTTGACTTCATCAACGACAGTCCGATGGGCTCGGCGTTCTCCGGCTACAAGACGCCGGCGCTGCTCGAGCTCGATTGGACGGCGACCTTCACCACGGCGCTGCTGCGCAAGGATCTCGATCTTGGCCTCACGGCGGCCGCCGAGGTCGAGCTCGCGCTGCCGGTCACCGCGGCGGTGCGCGAGCAGGTGCAGGCGGCGATCGATGCCGGCCACGCCGACGATGACTTCGCCTCGATGCTCGCCGTCCAGGCCGCGGCCGCGGGGCTCGATCTGGACCCGTCGCCGGTCGATTCCTAACACGCCCTGCACACGATTGCGGTTGACACCGTCGGAACGTGGATGTACGTTCTGCAAACGATTGAAGTGACTGTGCGCTGGCTGCCGGTTCGAGGAGAGAACGAGGAGGGAGCGAGAGGATGAGGGTCCTTCGAAGGTGCGTCGTTGCGGGGCTCGCCGGAGGCGCATCGGTGGCGCTTGCGGCCTGCGGCGGTTCGGGGTCGTCGAACGGTGGCGGGTCCGGGGGATCCGGCCGTTCGGCCAAGGGGCCGATCACGATCGGGGCTTCACTGTCCCTGTCTGGCGATTTCGCGGCCGACGGTCAGGCATTCCAGCGCGGCTACGAGCTCTGGGCGGCCGACCAGAACGCGAAGGGCGGGCTGCTCGGTCACAAGATCAAGCTGAGCGTCCTGTCTGACTCCTCCAGCCCGGCGCAGGTCGTCAGCAACTACCAGAAGTTGATCGGCTCCAACCATGATCAGCTCGTATTCGGGCCGTTCTCCACGCTCCTGACCGTGCCCTCCGCGCGTGTCGCGGCGCGGTACGGCTATGCGTTCGTCGAGGGGGCGGGCGCCGGGCCGGCGGTGTTCGGCACCGGGCTGCACAACGTCTTCTCCGTTCAGATCCCAGTCGTCAACGAGCTCGTCAGCTTCGCCAGATGGATCGCGGCGCTGCCGGCCTCCCAGCGGCCGAAGACCGCGGCCTACGTGACCGTCAACGACCCGTTCACCCAGCCCCAGCTGCCAGTGGCTCAGAAGATCCTCCAGGCGGCCGGGGTCAAGACGGTCGTCAACAAGGTCTTCCCCGAGGAGGTCACCGACTACACGGCGATCGCCGGCCAGGTCGCCTCCTCCAAAGCGGATCTCGTGATCCTCGGCTCGGTCGACGTGCCGACGGTCTCCGCCTTCACCCATGTCTTCATCCAGCAGCACTACAGCCCAAGGGCGTTCATCGCAACGGCCGGCCCTGACCAGGGCTCCCAGTTCGTCAAGGCGGTCGGGAGCGGCAACGAGAACGGCATCTTCGTGCCCGGGCTCTGGTACGGCGGCTACCACCAGGCGACCAGCCGGAAGATGGTCAAGGAGTACATCGCCAAGTACGGCGGCTCGGCATCGGACGTGAACGCTGACGTCGCCGAGGCGTACTCCGTCGGACAGGTCATGGCCCAGGCGGTGCAGGCGACCCACAGTCTCAGCAACTCCAAGCTGATCACCTACCTGCACAGCGGAGCGACCTTCAACACGGTCATCGGAGCCGCGAAGTTCAACGCCAAGGGTGAGAACACGATTGGAAGCTCGCTGGTGTTCCAGTGGCAGAAGGGGAGTCTCGTGCAGACTCTGCCCAAGTCCGCAGCCGGATCCGTGGCGCCGCTGTTCCCCAAGCCCGGATGGGGGTCCTGACCGTTGTCATCCACCGCTCTGATCGAAGCCATCGTCGACGGGATCCTGACCGGAGGGGTGTACGCCCTGATGGCGGCCGGCCTGACCTTGATCTTCGGCGTGATGGACATCATCAACATCGCCCAGGGCGTGATGGTGATCCTCGGTGCCTACCTCAGCTTCGAGCTGTCGGTGCACGTCGGGATCGGGCTCCTCCCCGGCCTCTTGATCACCGCGCCGGCGATGTTCCTGGTCGGGATCGCGATCGAGTACTTCTTCATGCGACGGCTGCGTGATCAGGACCGGACGCAGATGTCGATCCTCGTCACCTACGCGGTGGCGATCGTCATCGAGGGAGTGCTGACGGCGATCTTCGGCGTCAACTACCAGCAGCTGTCGGCCTCCTACGTCACCTCCTCGGTGCACTTCCTCGGCTTCTACCTCCCGGACATCTACCTGATCGGGTTCGCCCTGGCGGTGCTGCTGATGGCGGCGCTCTACTACCTGCTGTACCGCACGAAGTTCGGCCGCGCGGTCCGGGCCTCATTGCAGAACCGGACCGCCGCGGACCTGATCGGCATCGAGGTCAACCGCGTGCGGACGATCTCGGTCGGGATCGGAGTCGCCGTCACCTCCGTGGGAGGCATGGTGTTCGGAGCCACGAACTCGTTCAATCCGAACACCGGCTATGACCTGATCTCGCGGCTGCTGGCGATCGTCATCCTCGGCGGCATGGGGAGTATCGGCGGGGCGATGGCGGCCGCGATCTTCCTGCTCGTCATCAACGACGTCGTCGCGGTCGCCTGGTCGCCGACCTGGGCGCCGCTCGTCTACTTCGCGGCGCTCGTGCTCGTCCTGTCGATCCGGCCACAGGGTCTGTTCGGCCGATCGGCGGTGCGCGCCCAATGAGCGGCGAGCCGACGGGCGCGGCCGGAGCCGAGGCGGCGGCGCAGACGGCCGGTGCTGCGGTGGGCCGCCGGGTCAAGGTCGGGGCGATCGCCGTCGTGGCGTTGATCTTCCTCGGTTTTCCGCTCCTGGTCACCGACCCCAGCACGACCTCGATCGCGGTGTTCGCGCTCGTCTTCATGGTCGCCGCCTCCTCGTGGAACATCTTCAGCGGCTACTCGGGCTATCTGGCGCTCGGCCACGCCGTGTTCTTCGGGACCGGCGGGTACGCCGTCGCCATGGCCGCTCGCAGCTGGCACGTCGCCGGCGGGTGGCCGGTGTTCGCGCTGCTCCCATTCGGTGGCTTGATCGCGGGGCTCGTCGCGATCCCGGTCGGCCTCGTCGCGCTGCGCACCCGGCGCCACACGTTCGTGGTGGTGACGATCGCGATCTTCTTCATCTTCCAGCTGGCCGCCTACAACCTCGGCTTCACCGGCGGCACCTCGGGGCTGACGCTCCCGTTCGCGCCCTTCTCCGCCGCCAACTACAACCAGCCCTTCTACTACGTCGCCCTCGCGATCCTCGTCCTGACCATATTCGTGTCGTGGGGCGTGAGGCGCTCACGGTTCGGGCTGCAGTTGCTGGCGATCCGGGACGACGAGGACCGTGCACTGGGCCTCGGCGTGCAGACCCGCCGGATCAAGCTGACGGCGTTCGCCATCTCAGCGGTGCCGGTCGGAATGGTCGGAGGGCTCTACTTCTACTTCCTCGGACAGATCTACCCGAACTTCGCCTTCGATCCGCTGTTCGATCTGTCGATCGCGTTGATGAGCTTCCTCGGTGGCCTGGGGACGATCGTCGGGCCGCTGCTCGGAGCGCTCGTGCTCGAATCGCTGCAGCAGTACCTCACGCAGACGTTCTCCAGCGACGCGACCTACCTGATCGCCTACGGCGTCCTCTTCCTCGTTGTCATCCTCGTGTTGCCGCGAGGGGTTGTTCCGGGGATCAGCGAGCGGCTCGAGCGGCGGCGCACCCGCGCGGTCCATGCGTACACCGGGGAACGAGACGCCGACGGCCGCGACACCCCGATGCCCGGCGGCGTGGCGGGGGCGGCGTGATGGGCAATCTGATCGAGGTCACCGGCGTCTGTAAGTCCTACGGCGGTGTTCAGGCGCTCGACCTCTGCGACCTGGAGGTCCGTGAAGGAGAGATCAACGGGCTGATCGGCCCCAACGGGTCGGGCAAGACGACGCTCTTCAACGTGATCACCGGCTACGAGCGCATCCAGCGCGGCCAGGTCCGCTTCCAGGGCAACGACATCACCAACGCCCCGCCCGATCGCGTGTTCAAGCTCGGCGTCGGGCGGACCTTCCAGCTCACGCGGCTGTTCACCCGGCTGACCGTGCTGGAGAACATGCTCGTCGCCACGCAGCGTCAGGAGAGCTGGCTGCGCGGGGTGATGCGCCGCGCTGCATCGGTCGGGGAGAAGCGCCGCGCCATGGAGCTGCTCGACTTCGTCGGGATCACCCGGTTGGCCCACGAGCCCGCCGGCAATCTCTCCTACGGCCAGCGCAAGCTGCTGGAGCTCGCCTCGTTGCTCGTCGCCGATCCGGCCATTCTGTTGCTCGACGAGCCCGCCGGCGGGGTCAACCCGACCCTGATCGGCCACCTGGGCGATCGAATCAAGGAGCTCAACCGCACGGGCAAGACGATCCTCATCGTCGAGCACAACATGGAGTTCGTGATGGGCTTGTGCTCCCGCATCACCGTCCTCTCCCAGGGCACGGCGCTGCTCGCCGGCAGCCCCGCGGAGGTCCGTTCCGATCCTGCGGTGCTCGATGCCTATCTCGGCGGCGAGGACGATCCCGCCACCCAGCGCGAGCTGGCCGAGGAGGCGCTGAGCCACCACCGCGGGCGCGTGTCGGTGAGCGCGGAACCAGCGGCGCCGCAGCCGGTCGAGAGCTCGCCCCTGCTGACCCTCTCCGGGGTGACCGCGGGCTATGGCGGCGGCGACATCCTGAAGGAGGTGACCCTGCAGGTCGTCCGGGGCGGGATCACCTGCATCGTCGGTCCGAACGGAGCGGGCAAATCGACGCTGATGGCCACGGTCAGTGGCCTTCTACGGCCGCGCCTCGGGGAGGTGAGCTTCATGGGCGAGGTCATCTCCGGCCGCTCCCCCCGGGAGATCCTCGGCCGCGGCGTGGCTCAGATCCCGCAGGCGCACAGTCTGTTCCCCGACATGACCGTGCATGAGAACGTCGAGATGGGAGCCTTTACCGTCTCCGACCGCGCCGTCGTCGCCAAGCGCCTGGCGGCTGTGCAGGAGCTCTACCCGATCGTCCGTGACCGGGCGGACGAGAAGGCCGGGTCGCTCTCCGGCGGCCAGCAGCGGCTGGTGGAGTTCGCCCGCTGCCTGATGCTCGACCCGACGTTGATCATGCTCGACGAACCGTCGATGGGCCTGGATCCGCAGACCCGGCAGATGGTGTTCGACATGATCGCGCTGATGAACACCCAGCAGGGCAAGACGATCCTGCTCGTCGAGCAGAACGCGCGTGCGGGGCTGCGGCTCAGTTCCCATGGGGTCGTGCTCGAGAACGGGATGGTCCGGTTGACCGGAACCGGAAGCGAGGTCCTCGGCCATCCTGAGATCGGCGCTCTGTATCTCGGTGGTGACGTGTCCACCGAGTCCTCAGCGGTGTGAGCGCCGTCGCCGACATCGTCGTCGCCGGCGCCGGCCACAACAGCCTGATCACGGCCGCCTACCTGACGCGCGCCGGCTATCGGTGCCGCGTGCTCGATGCCCGCAGCGTTCCCGGTGGCGGAGTCGCATCCGAGGAGTTGCTGCTGGACGGCTTTCGGCTGGACTCCTGCTCGACCGGCCACACGATCCTGCTCACCAATCCGCTGATCGTCAACGACGAGCTGGGGCTGATCGCCGAGCAGGGGCTGACCTACATCGAGCCTGACCCGGTGGCCCACGTCGTCTTCCCCGACGGTGAGTCGTTGACGATGTGGCTCGACCTGGAACGCACCTGTGATGAGATCGCTCGCTTCTCGGCGCCCGACGCCCGCGCCTACCGGCGGATGCTCGACGAGTACGACGCCGTCAAGGACGCCTTCGGTCGCCAGCGCTTCACTCCGGTCGGCTTCGGTCCCAGTCTCGCGGAGATGCTGGAGGGGCGTCCGGGGGCGGCGCGATGGCACCGGCGCGTCCTGATGAGTGCGTGGGACGTCGTGACGCACGAGTTCGAGTCACGACACGTACGCGCCTTCATGCTGTGGATGGCCTTCCAGACCGGTCAGGCGGTGGGCTCGGCGGGATCCGGGCCGCTCGCGTACTCGCTCGTCTTCGGCCGGCAGCGGCGCAGCTGGGCGATTCCCCGCGGCGGCTCCGGCGAGCTTGCCCGCGCCCTGACCAACGTCGTGACCGATGGCGGGGGCGAGGTCCTCTGCGACCGCCGGGTGGTGGAGCTGATCGTTGAGTCCGGCAGATGCGTCGGCGTGGTCACCGAGGATGGCGAGGAGCACCGCGCCGGGACGGCCGTCCTCTCCACGATTCACGTCAAGGACCTTGTGCCGATGGCGCCCGCCGACGCCTGGGGCGAGGATTTCCGCTACGCGATCGACACCTACGACGAGGGACTCCCCGCCTTCGCGGTCCACTATGCCGCCGCGCGGGCGCCACGGTACGCCTCTCACTCCGGCGATGAGCTGGAGGTCGTCTCGGCCGGCGTCAGCGGCTGGCCCGAGGACATCCTGCGGATGGGACGCGACGTCCGTGAGGGCCGCCTGATCCACGATGGGGCCTGGCTGCTGTTCCCAACGCCGACCGCGGCGGATCCGAGCCGGGCGCCGGCCGGGCAGCATACGGTCAAGATCCTCGGCATGCAGCCCTACGACCCCGGCGGCGGGCCTGAGCGGTGGGCACAGCTGCGCGAGCAGATCGCCGCCGAGCATCTGGCGCACCTGCGACGGGCGGCTCCCAACTTCACCGATGACGCCATCCTGGCGCAGCTCATCGTCTCGCCGGTCGATCTGGAGCAGTCCAACCCCCATATGTGGCATGGGACCTTCCACGGTGGGGACCGGTCGGCTGCCTACTCCGGCGCGCTGCGCCCGGCGCCCGGCTGGGCGGCACACCGCATGCCGATACCGGGGCTGTACCAGACCGGCGGGACGACGCACCCCGGAGGCTCGGTCACCGGCGGCCCGGGCCGCAACGCCGCAATCGTCATGCTGACCGACCTCGGCCACGATCCAGCGCAAGTCATGGGTCGCAGGGCGCTGGCGCACTAGCCACGGGGCGGTCGCCGGCGCGCCTCGGCGCAGGCATGCCGCCGCTCAGCCGAGCAGCAGCGAGACGGGCGCCTCAAGCAGGTCTCGTACCCGGACGAGGAAGCGCGCGCCGTCAGCGCCGTACAGGATCCGGTGGTCGCAGGCGAGCGTCAGCCGGACCGTCGGGCGCGCGACGATCGCGCCCGCGTCGTCGACGATCGGCCGCGGCTTCAGCGCGCCGACCGCGAGGATCGCGGCCTGCGGAGGGTTGACGACCGCCGAGAAGCTGTCGATCCCGAACATGCCGAGGTTGGAGACCGAGAAGGTGCTGCCGGCGAGCTCGGCGGGGCTGATCGAACCGTCGCGGACCTTGGCGGCCAGGTCTCGGGCCGCGACGGCGATGTCGCGCAGCGGGCGCTGGTCGGCGTCGAAGATCGTCGGGACGACCAGGGCATCCTCCCCGGCGACCGCGATCCCGATGTTGATGCGGGAGTAGCGCTCGAACTCGCCGTCGCGGTAGGCACCGTTGACCCGAGGGAACTCGCGCAGGGCGAGCGCGGCCGCCTTGACCAGCAGGTCGTTGTAGGAGGGCACTGGATCGGACACCTCGCGCAGCTGTGCCCGCAGCTCCACCGCCGCGCTCATATCGACCTCGGCCCGGAGCTCGAAATCCGGCACGGTCGCCCGGGACTCGGCCATCCGGCGGGCGATCGTCTGCTGGGAGCGCGACAGCCGCTCGCGGCGGACCTGCCCCTTGGCGGAGCCCTCGACCCCCTCGGGTGCCGCCACGTCCTCGGCCGCGCCGGTGTGACCATCGGCGACTGAGCGCTCGACGTCCGCGCGGATGATCCGGCCCTGCGGGCCGGAGCCCACAAGCGAGGCCAGATCGACGCCCAGGCGGCCGGCGATGCGCCGCGCAAGCGGAGACGCCTTGACCCGTGCGCCGGATCGCGCCGCAGGGGCGGGCGGCCCCGGCTCGGCAGTTGCTCGGTCGCTCACTCCGGCCGGTGCTCGCTCCCCCACTCCGGCCGGTGCTCGCTCCCCCACCGTTGCGCCGGTCGCTGCCTGAGGCGCCTCGCCATCCTCGGCCAACGCTTCGCCGGCGTCGCCGACGACGGCGATCACCGCACCGACCGCGGCGCTCTCTCCCGGCCCGGTGATGATCTTGAGCAGGGCCCCGTCATGCTCGGATTCGTAGGTGACGCTCGCCTTGTCGGTCTCGACCTCGACAAGTGGCTCGCCCTCGGCGACCGGCGCTCCCTCGGCGACGAACCACTGCAGCACGGTCCCCTCCTCCATCGAGTCCGACAGGCGGGGCATAACGATGTCGACGGCCACAGGACCTCCTCCGGCGAATGCATTTTGCAAACGATTGCGGTAGCATCGTAACGCACCCGAAGGCCGACGTGGAGGGAGACTGAATGGCGAAGGTTCAGGAGCAGGACCAGGCCCTCGGCGCATACGTGGACGCGTACGCGCGCATGCAGCTCATCCGGCAGTTCGAGGCTGCGATGCACCGGCTCTTCCTCAAGGGAGAGGTCCACGGGACCACTCACCTCTACGCCGGGCAGGAGGCCGTTGCGGTCGGCGTCTGCATGGCACTGGAGCCCGACGACTATGTCGCCGGTACCTACCGCGGCCATGGTCACGCGCTCGCCAAGGGGACCGAGCCCGAGCCGCTGATGGCCGAGATGCTCGGCCGCGCGACCGGTGTGTGCGGCGGGCGGGCTGGATCGATGAACGTGATCGACCTCGAGCACGGGCTCGTCGGCTGCTACGGGATCGTCGGAGGCTCGATTGCCGCTGCGCTCGGTGCCGGTCTATCGGCCAAGCGCCAGGGCCGGGTATCGGTGTGCTTCTTCGGCGACGGGGCGAGCAACCAGGCCTACTTCCACGAGTGCCTGAACATGGCGGCGGTCCAGCGACTGCCGGTGATCTTCGTGTGCGAGAACAATCTCTACGGCGAGTTCACACCGATGGGCGACGTCACCGCCGGAGCCGACATCGCCGGCCGCGGCGCGGCCTACGGTGTGCCCGCGGAGGTCGTCGACGGCAACGATCTCTGGGCGGTGCAGGAGGCGGCCTCGACGGCGGTCCGGCGTGCCCGCTCCGGCGAGGGGCCGACGCTGCTCGAATGTCGGACCTACCGCCACTTCGGTCACTCCAAGAGCGATCCGGCGCCCTACCGGACCAAGGACGAGGTCGAGCAGTGGCTCGCCCGCGACCCGCTGAAGATCGCCCGGGCCCGGCTGACGGAGGCCGGTGCGGCGGAGGGGGAGATCGCCGCGGTCGAGGAGGAGGTCGAAGCGCTCATCGAACGGACGGTTGAGAGCGCGCTGGCCGCGCCCTATCCCGACCCGGCCGCCGACGCCGCCACGGAGTACGCGGTATGAGCACCCTCGAGTTCCGGGTCGCGATCCGCGACGCCCTCGCCGAGGAGATCGAGCGAGATCCCTCGGTCATCTTCTTCGGCGAGGACATCGCCGCGGCGGGCGGCGTATTCAAGGCGACGCCTGACCTGTACAAGCGGTTCGGGCCCGACCGTGTGTTCGACACACCGATCTCGGAACTGGCGCTCGCCGGCGCCGCCTACGGCGCTGCTGTGACGGGCCTGCGCCCGGTCTTCGAGGTGATGTTCGGCGACTTCATGGCACTGCCGATGGACAGCCTCGTCAACCAGGCGGCGAAGTTCTGGTACATCAGCCACGAGCAGGGCACGGTGCCACTCGTCGTTCGCTCGGCGGTCGGCGCCGGCGGCCGCTTCGGCGCTATTCACTCCCAGATCCACGCCACCTGGTTCCAGGGCGTGCCCGGACTGAAGATCGCCTTCCCGTCCTCGCCGGCGGAGGCCAAGCTCCTGCTCAAGAGCGCCATTCGGGACGACAATCCGGTCATCTTCCTCGAGCACAAGCGCCTGTACTCGGTCAAGGGAGCGCCACCGCCCGACGATCTGGAGACGCTGCCGCTCGGGCAGGCCGGGATCGCCCGCTCCGGCGAGGACCTGACGATCGTCTCGGTCGGCAAGGGCGTCCCGGACGCGCTCGCGGCGGCCGACGCGCTGGCCGCCGAGGGCATCGCGGCGGAGGTGGTCGATCTGCGGACGCTGCGGCCGCTCGACGTCGCCACCGTGCTCGAGTCGGTCGCCCGCACCCACCGGATCCTCGCCGTGGAGGAGGGTCCGCAGACCGGCGGCTGGGCCGCCGGGCTGCTCGGCGCGGTCGCCGCCGAGGGCCTGCACGATCTCGACGACGCCTGGCTGCTGACGACTGCCGAGACGCCGATTCCCTACAGCCCGACCCTGGAGGACGCGTTCCTGCCCGAGGCGGAGGCGATCGCAGAGAGCGTGCGCTCGAGGCTCGGCGTCGCCGCCTGACTCAGAGGCTCGGCGTCGCCACCTGACTCAGGCCGGCCCGTTCACCGCCCGGCGGCGGCGCGGACCCGCTCCGCCTCATCGGGAGCGAGGCCGGCGTCCGTGTCGGCGAGCACCTCGCCGTGGCGGATGTCGAGCGTCTTCAGAAACCGCTGCTGGCCGAGGGTCAGGGCGATGAAGTGCCCGAGCTCGACCAGCTGCGCCTCGCTGAAGTACCGATGCAGCCGCTCCCACAGATCGTCGGCGGCCAGGGTCGGATCCCAGGCGATCGCCATCGCCCACTCAAGCGCGGCGCGCTCACGCTCATCGAAGCGGTCTGAGGCCTCGAACTCGAGGATCTCATCCACCTGGGCCTCGGTCGCGCCCTGCTGGCGCGCAAGCACCGAGCGCTGCCCGCCGCAGTATTCGCACTGCACCGACTTGGAGATGTACAGCCGGCACAGCTCCTTGATCGCGTGGTCGGTCACGCCTTGGCGGAAGAACACCTCCCACGCCTGATTGAAGGCCTTCATCACCTCTGGGTGGTGCAGACGGATCGCCTGGCTCTCCGGGCGGGGGGTGCCGTGGGTCCGGGCACGCTCGATGATCGCGCGCAGTTCGGGGTCGGTCACGCTGTCCGGGTCGACGTAGCTGATGTGGGGCATGCAGGCTCTCCTCGGAGTCGACGGGTTGCCATAGCCTGGCGCACCGGCCTCCATCTGTCCAAGACATGTTTGACCTGCTTCAATCGCGAATCCTTATCGAACTGCGGCAGCTCATCTGCGTCGACGCGGTCGCGTCCCATCGTCATTTCACCCGCGCCGCCGCTGCGGTCGGCATTGCTCAGCCCGCGCTCTCGCATCAGATCAAGCGCCTGGAGCAGGAGCTCGGCGTGGCTCTGTTCCATCGCTCCCGGGCTGGGGTGAGCCTCACCGAGGCGGGCGAGATCCTCCTCCCCCGGATTCGACGCGCGATGTCGGAGCTGGCCGCCGGACGCGAGGAGCTGGCCGCCATCACCGGCCTGGAGACCGGACGCGTGCGGCTCGGGGCGATGCAGGCGCTCGGTCCGCTCGACCTGCCGGGCGCGATCGCGCGGTTTCACCGCGACCATCCGGCGATCGAGATCGCGCTGAGCGAGGACTCGAGCTCCCGCATGCAGGAGCTTGTGCTCGACGGCCGGCTCGACCTCGCAATCGCCTCTCTCGACCTCGCCCTCTCCGATGATCTGAGCGCGCGCGTGCTCGTCACCGAGCCCGTGCTCGTGGCGCTGCCGCGAGTCCATCCGCTCGCCGCCGGGACGGCGATCGAGCTCGGGTTGCTCTGCGACGATCCCTTCGTGCTGTTCCGCGCTGGGACCGGGTTGCGCGCGATCACCGAGCGCGCCGCTCATGAGGCCGGCTTCTCCCCCAACGTCGCACTGGAGACCGGCAACCTCGATCGCCTCGTCGCGCTCGTCAACGAGGGCCTCGGGGTGTCGCTGCTGCCCGATTCGACCGCTCGCCGCGTCCCGGCAGGTGTCCGGGCCCTGCCTCTCTCTCCGCCGCTGACCCGGACCGTCGGACTCGTCTCTCGGCCGGATCGCTGGCTCTCGCCCAGTGCCCGCACCCTGCGGGATCTGCTGGTGGGGCTGCCCGTCGGGCCTCAGGTGGCGTGACATACCGCGCGGGCAGGCACCCGCGGTACGAAGAGAGCTCGTCGGGGACTGTCAGCGTCAGGCAGGTGCTGCGGGAGCGGTAGGTTGTGGGGCGTGGAGGCGATCGAGCCCGTCGAGCCGCTGCTTGAGTTGATCGGCCGCTGCCAGGCGGATCTGGGCGAGGCTCTCGAGCTGGGGCAGACGCCCTGGGGCCGGCGGCGGGTCATCCCGATCGTGGGAGGTGGGTTTGACGGACCTCGCCTGTCGGCAAGGATCCTGCCCGGAGGCGCCGACTGGCAGGTGATCCATGAGGACGGCATGGCGGCGATCGACACGCGCTACACGCTTCAAACGCGCGACGAGGCGCTGATCTCCGTCGCGACCCGGGGGGTGCGCCATGGCCCGCCCGACGTCCTTCGGCGGTTGGCCGACGGACAGCCGGTCGATCCCGCCGAGTACTACTTCCGTGTCTCGATCCAATACGAGACGGGTGCTGCGGCCTACCGGTGGCTCAACCGGATCGTCGCCGTCGCGTCCGCGGTTCGACGCGTCGACCAGGTCATCTACGACGCGTACGCCCTGACGTAGCCAACACCTCGCGCGCCCGTGGTCGGTGACTCGGCCGCACGGAGCCACGAGCGAGTTGGCACCGCCTGGGTCGCACCCGGAGGGGTGCCGGGGCCATGCTGTGTTCAGCGCGCGACGCGGTAGTGCATGTGGGTCACTCCGTCCTCACCCTCGATGATGCGGGTGCGCTGCAGCGCGATGTGCGCAGGCCCGAGGTTGTCGAACATGCGGCGCCCCTGCCCAAGGAGCACTGGGATGACATGGAGCTCGAGCTCGTCGAGGAGACCGGCAGCGAGCGCGCGCTGCGCCGTCGCGGCGCCGTGGACCAGCACGTTCTTCTCGCCTGCGGCGCGCTTGGCGTCGGTCATCGCGCGCTTGACGTCGTTCGTATAGGTGACCAGCGGCCATTGACTCACGTCGATGCCGGGCGGTTGGCGGCTGAGGACCCAGATCGGCACGCCGTCGTGGTGATCGCCGGCCCAGCCGCCGGCGGGCTCGAAGGTCCCCCGGCCGGCGACGACCGCGCCGGTGGCCATGAACTCGTCGAAAAGCTGGCCGTTGACGCCAGCCGGACGACCGGGAACTCCCGAGCCCAGGCCGGCGCGCCCCAGCTGCAGCCATTCGTGCAGGCGTTCCCCGCCGTCGCCGAGCCCGTTGCCGGGTCCCGCATTGGGGCCGGCGATGAATCCGTCCAGGGATACGGACATGTAGAGAACGGTTGCGGGCACGGCGTCTCCTCTCCTCGTGTGCTGGTCCTGAGGACCGTGGGGTGCCGCGAGACTCATCGCTGTCGGGGCGAGCTCGTCAGTCGCTGGTCGGTGGCGCGGATGGGGGTGCCCCGGCGGAGGGGTTGCGGCGCACCACCACCCACCCGGTCGTCGCCGCGAGCACGACGAGCGCGAGGGCGAGGAACGGGAAGACGTTGTAGGGCGATGGCTGGCCCGGGGCGCACAGCTCGATGAGCGGCACGATCAGCACGGCTGACCCGACGACGGGCAGGGCGACGTGCCGGAGCGGGGAGAACGTCGCGCGGTGACGGCGCCACATGAACACCGGCAGCGAGAGGTTGGTCAACAGGTAGACCACGAGGATCACGATGGTGCCCATCGTCGAGCTCTCCGCGTAGAGGCTGACGGGGTTCATCGATCGCGTATCGCCGGTGATGACGTGTGTGAGCCACCAGACGACGATGATCCCGAGACCCACTGCTCCCATGGCGACCAGCGCGTTGACCGGCGTGTCGGTCTGCCGGCGCAGGCGTCCGAGCGGCGCGGGCAGCAGGCCGGTACGTCCCCCGTCAAACAGCATTCGTGCTTGAGAGCTGGCCCCGGCCATCAGAGCGGCAAGGACAGACACGATCCCAGCGATCCATGCCAGGACCGCCACGCCTCCGAGGTCGTGGTCGGCGACGGTGAGAAACGGGACCGAGGTCCGGCCGATGGACGAGACGTCGTAGTGAAAGCCGGTGATGGTGGCGTACGCGAAGAGCAGGAAGAGCGCGGTCGCGATCGCGATCGAGATGTACAGAGCCCTGGGGACCGTCCGCTTGGGGTCGCGGCATTCCTCGGCGAGTGCCGGACCGTTCTCCCAACCGATGAACATATAGAGCGCCAGCGGGAAGCCCCGTGAGAGGCCGGTCAGCCCTCCCGTGAGGTGCGCCCAGGAGAATGGGACGCCGGAGAGCTGACTGCCCTGGTCCACGAGCGCGGTCACGCACACCGCCAGCATCACCGCGATCTGTGCGACCAAGGCGATGCCGACCGCGGCGGTGGAGAGCTTGACGCCTTTCGCGGTCACCCAGATCGCGGCGACCGTCAGCACCACCGAGAGCGGTATCCAGGGGATGCGAAGCGAGGTGTAGTGGTCAAGCGTCATGGTCACCATCCCGCCCGCCATCGTGAATACGCCGGCGATCGCGACCGTGTAGCCGACCGTGACCAGAAGCGCTGTGACGACACCCGCCCGCGGCCCCAGACCGGACTCCACGTACGTGATGAAGCTTCCGGCCGACGGCTCCGCCCGGGTGAACTCGGCGACCGTCGCAGCCAGGAACACGACCGCGATCCCGGCCGCCGCAATCGTCAACGGCGCCGCGACCCCGGCGGTCACCGCAATGACCCCGAACGCAAAGTAGAAGTCGATCCCCGGCCCAATGTTCGCGACCGTGGAGACCGTCAGGTCACGCGTCCCGAGCTGCCCGGCCTTCAGACCTCCGCCGGCCCTCTGAGCATCACCCGAGCCGGGCCTCAGCGCGATACCCGAGACCGGGGTCACAGCGGCCGGCCCGATGCGCCGCGCGCTTTGGTTGAAGGCGGCCGCACGTTCCTCAGGCGAGGACGCCGCACCACGTCAGCCCGGATGGCCACCATCGCCGGCGACTGTAGGACACGAGCGCCCCAGAGGAGCCACGGCTCAGCCGGTCCCGCCGTAATGGTCGTGGTAGTTCCACCACTGATACGGCGGCGTCTGCGGATAGCCCTCCGGTGAGTCCTCCCAGTGCTCCTGGCGCCCGAGTGCGGTCATGTCCAGTGGGGACCAGGTGGTGCCGATCGCCCCGGCGCCACGGCTGTTGATGAAGTAGGTGCGGTACACGCGGTCGCCTTCGTCGCGGTAGAACGCGTTGTGTCCGTGCCACTCGTCGACGCCGAAGTCGGCGTCGAAGTCGGCGTCGAAGTCGTCGGTGATGGTGTACCAGGGGATGAGCTGCCAGCCCATCCGCTCCTTCAGGCTCTGGATCTCTGGCTGAGGTCCGCGTGACGCGTACGCGAGCGTCGTGTCGCGCGCGTTGAGGTGCGCGGGGTGGGCGACCTGATCGGCTCCGAAAGAGCAGCCCGTGCAGGCGCGCGCGGGGTACGATGTGCCCGCCGCGGTGGTGGTGATCCCGGGCTCGTAGAAGGCGCGGTAGACGATCAGTTGCCGGCGTCCCACGAACAGGTCCAGCAGGCTCACCGGTCCGTTCGGCCCGTCGAAGCGGTACTTTTTCTCGACCAGCATCCTCGGCATCCGGCGGCGCTCGGCGGCCAGCGCGTCGCGCGCGCGTGTGAGCTCCTTCTCCTTCACGAGCAGCTGCTCGCGGGCGGTCTTCCACTCTTCGGGGGACACGATCGGCGGCAGGTTCGCTTCGCCGCCGCGAGCGGGATCGTCGCGCGCGGACCCACTCTGCCTTCGCAGCTGCGCGGCGTCACCATCGAGACCTGCGGCGGCGTCACTGCCCCCACCGGCTCGCATGCACCCCTGCGGCGGCCGACCACGAGCCTCGCCCCAGCGCTCCGACCGGAAAGAAGAAACCCCGCGGTGGGCGGGGTGTGGCTCGATACCGCTACCGGGATTCGAACCCGGGTTTCCGCCGTGAGAGGGCGGCGTCCTAGTCCCCTAGACGATAGCGGCGGGGATCGCGCGAGCGCGGGGGCAGAGACTAGCGCGTCGACCTGTGGATCCGCGCGGGCGAACCCGAGCCAATGCCTCCGGAAATGAGCGTCACCGGCTCGGCGCAGGGACGCGCCGCTCGCCCGGGAGCGAGCGGGACGGTCCAGACGATCCTCGGCGAGAACCGGACGCGGACCGGAGCACGGTCCGGATCATCGCGCGCTCGCGACATCACCGTCGAGCGTCAGCGCAGGAACAGCAGACCCTGCGGCTGCGGCACGCGGCCCGTGACCGACAGCGGGGTGATCTGACCGGTCTGCGGATCGATCGACCCGAGGTAGTTGGCCGGGAACCCAGGGCCCGGGCATGTGCTCGGCGCGCCGTCCTCGTCGCACGGGGTGACCGCGGCGATCACTGATCCGCGGACGAACGGACCGGTCACCGCGTCGATCCTGTCCGCACCGTTGTCGACGGCGTACAGGGTCCCGGTCTTCGCCGACGGCCAGGCGGTGTCGTCGACCGAAGCGGTCAGCTTCAGCACTGACAGTGCGCCCGTCGGACTCCGGAAGATCTGCTCCTCGTCGCCCTGGCTGGTGAGCATGAAGTCCCCCGCGAACCGCGGCGCGAACGCCGGGACGACCTCGTTGGAATCCGGGTCGGTGAGCGCGAGGTGCGTGGTCGCGCCCCGGGAGGCGCCGGTGTTGGCCACGGTGGCCGAGGACTCGTCGCCGAAGAGCTCGTGCATCGTCACCATGTGCGCTGCTGCGTGGAACGTCGCCCGGTACACGGCCGGGTAGGACGCGCGCGGCGCGGCGGCACCGGTGGTGCCCGGCGCCGAGGCGGAGATGAGCACCATCCCGTGGTAGATCGAGATCGCGTCGCTGCCGCCCTTGGAGGGCAGTGGCCGGCTGTAGGAGTAGTGGACGGGTGGCGTGTCCGGGTTCCCGATCACGTACAGGCTCGAGTGAGCGTCCTCGTCGACGGTGGCGATGACGCCGTGCATGGCGGGATCAGCGGTGAGGCCGTCGCATTTGCCGGTGATGTCCCACTTGCCGACCACCTGCCCGGCGTGGTCGAACTCGACGACCGTGCTGGCACCGTTGCCCGCGGGGCTGGGCTGTCCCTGGGGACCCACCCCGTTCTGGAACGCGACGAAGATGTGCGTGGCGAGCTTGGTGATGTCGTCAGGCTGGGTGATCGCGACTCGGCCCCTTGCGGTCTTGTGCATGATCTGCGCCCCCGAGGCGAAGACGCGGCTGGTGAAGCCGGAGGCGGCCCTCGGCGTGGCCGGCGGGCGCGCGGGCCGGTGGGCCGCACCCGCGGCGGTTGCGGTCACCGCTCCGGCGGCAAGCAGGAGGACGGAGATGGAGATCGGGAGAAATCGGCGCATGGCAGCGAACCTCCCAGGTGAGGATGAAGCGCCGGTGAGAGCCTTGTGAACTCTCTGCGCACGGCAGGATTCAGCGCGTCGCGGTGGCAGGCGGTGCGCTCAGCGTGAGCACGGCCGCGCTCGCGCCCCGCATCACGAACCGGTAGGTACCGCCGTGGCGGGCGACCAGCTCGTCTCGCCTCGGCCCCACCGCGCCGGTCTCGGTGACGCCCTCCGGCCGGCCGGCGAGCACAAAGCCGCTGGTGGACGCCGCGCCGCGACCGCGCAGCACCTCGAGCTGCGCGAGGCGCGGGGTCCCGCCGGCGGGCGGATGAACGGTGACGACACGGGGGCCGCCGTCGTTGACGAGCGTCACCCGGACGGTGTGATCGGCGCCGACGGTCGCCCAGGAGCGCAGCGTGGTCTGGTCCGCGTCGGTGGCCGGGAGCAACCGGGAGCCGGCCGGTGCGCCCTGGGCGAACAGCAGCGCCCCCAGGTAGAACGGGTATACCCGGGCGCGCCAGCGGCCGCGGTGCCGGGCGATGTCGAACAGCGCATTGACGGTGCCCGGCAGGCTGTGGAGGTCGACCGCGTCGACGCCGGCGTGGTCCATCGCGAACAACATGTCGATCGCCCACAGGGCGGAGGCCATCGAATTGCTGATCCCGGCGTTGCCGCCGCAGCTGTCGGGACCGACCTCGTCGAGGACGAAGCGCGCGCCGTCCGCGTGCGCGCGGCCGATGTAGGAGGCGGTGCCGCCCAGCAGATCACGCGACGCCGGAAGGGTCAGCAGGTGCGGGATCGAGGGGTACTTGAGCGAAGCGGGATTGGTGACGCACTTGATCACCGGGTAGGCATGCACGTCGATCGCGCGCAGGCGCGAGTGCGGGCTCAGCATCGCCGCGAAGCTCGCGAGCCAGCCCGTCTCGACGAGGTCAGGCCCCGCCACCGGGATCGGGCCGGGCAGCACCCGCTCCCATCGCCGCCACTGCGCGAGGAACTGCTCAGGCCCGTAGGCGTAGGTCCGCGCGTACAGCGGCGTCCCGCGGTCGGCGTACCACGGCAGGGGCCTGCCGCCGGTCTCCCAGTACCACGGGATGGACTTGTAGAGCTCAGGCTCGTTGCCGATCTCCCACTCCGCGATCAGCGAGCGGCCGATGCCGCGATAGAGGTGGTCGGCCTCGACCTGCGCGATGCGCACGCTGTCGGCCTCGAGGTTGATCTGCAGCTCGTAGCGGGCACGCAGCGCCTTCGCCAGCCGCCGCGCCGCGCCGATCCAGCGCGGCGAGAGCGTGTCGCTGACCCCGCCGGGACGGCGGACGTGCGGAATCGGCCACCACACCCGGTCGCCGCCCTGGCCGCCGAGCCGCAGCACCTCGCCTCCCGCCGGGTCGAGCTGATCGACGAGCTCCACCAGCAGCGGGCTGACCGAGGCGCCCCACTGGCCCACGGTCCGGTACTGCAGCGACATCGACAGGAAGCCCGCCGGCCGGCGCCGGCCGTGCGGCGAGCGGCCGACGTCCACCGACTCGCCGGGCAGGCTCCGGGCCTGAGCGGCACTCACGGTCACGGTGCGGCCGGGAAGCGGAGCGCTCGTGCCCTGGCCGGCGGCGGCCGCCGTGCCGGCCAGCAGCCCCAGGACCATGACCAGCGCGGCCGCGGAGGCGCGAACGCCGATCTGCGTGAAGCGCACCATCTCGGCAGAGTCTGACGGTGGCGGGAGAAACGTGTCGGGAGCGCCGCCAGTTGCTAGCCTCACCGGGTCCACAGGCGGCTGTGGCGGAATTGGTAGACGCGCACGGTTCAGGTCCGTGTGGGCTTGCGCCCGTGGAGGTTCGAGTCCTCTCAGCCGCATCGTGATCGAGAGCCCCGCCGGCGAGCGGGGCTTTCGCGTTCAGGTGGGTCAGAACCAGCCGTTCTCCTCGGCGATCTTCACCGCCTCGGCGCGGTTGCGCGCGTCGAGCTTCTGCATCACCGAGGAGAGATGGTTGCGGACGGTGCCGTGCGAGAGGTAGAGCGCCTGCGCGAGCTCGGCAACGGTCGCATACTCGCGCGAGGCCGACAGCACCTCGTGCTCGCGTGGGGTCAGCGGACACTCGCCCTGCGAGAGCGCGGCGGCCGCGAGCCCCGGATCGACGATCCGATCGCCGGCGAGCGCCCGCCTGATCGCCGCGGCGAGCTCGGATGCCGGTGCATCCTTCAGCAGGAATCCGGCCGCACCGCCTTCCATCGCCCGCCGCAGATAGCCCGGTCGGCCGAAGGTGGTGAGGATCAGGATGCGGCATTCGGGAAGCTCGGCCGCGAGCGACTCGGCCGCCTCCAGGCCGGTCGCCCCGGGCATCTCGATGTCGAGCAACGCGATGTCCGGGTGCGCGCGCAACGCGGCGGCGACGACCTCATCACCGCGGGCGACCTGGGCGACCACCTCGATGTCGGGCTCGAGTGAGAGCAGCGTCGCCAGTGCCCCCCTGACCATGCCCTGATCCTCTGCCATCAGCACGCGGATCACGGCGCGAGCTCCCCGTGTGCAAGCGGCACCGCGACCGCGAGGCGGAAGCCGCCGGTCGCCGCGGCGCCGGCCTCGAGTCGGCCCCGGACCGCCGCCGCCCGCTCGCGGAGCCCCTCCAGGCCGTTGCCGGCCGCGCTCGTCTCCCCCGCCCCGCGCCCGTCGTCGAGGATCTCGACCTCGACCTCGGCGACGCCACCGTGGACCCGAACCTCGCAGCGGCGCGCGCCGCTGTGGCGGATGACGTTCGTGGCGCCCTCGCGCACCGCCCAGGCGAGCACGGCCTCGACCTCGGGCGAGAGCGCGTTGACCTCGGGCGAGGGCCGCTCGGTCGCAAGCTCGATCTCGGCGATGATGCCGGCGGCGGCGAGTGCCATCCGCGCGCCCTCCAGCTCGCCCTCGAGCGTCGGCCGCCGGTAGCCGCTCACCGCGTCCCGCACCTCTCTTAGGGCGCAGCGAGCCACCGACTCGAGATCGGCGACCTCCGAGGCGGCGCGCTGCGGCGCGTCGGGCAGCAGCCGCCCGGCGAGCTCGGCCTTGATCGCGATCACCGACAGGCTGTGGCCGAGCAGGTCGTGCAGGTCACGCGCGAAACGCTCGCGCTCCGCGGCCACCGCGGTGCGGGCGAGCTCGGCGCGCGCACGATTGAGTTCGACGTTGCGGACCCGCAGATCGCGCATCAGCGTGAGCAGCAACCCGACCCCGAGCGTGCTCGCGCCGATGCCGATCGCGCCCCCTCCTGCGCCCGCGATGAGAGCCGCGGCGGTGCCGATCAGCGCACAGGCGACCACCATCGGGAACCCGAACCTGGACGGGGTGGCAAGCGCCGCGCAGGCGACCACGTAGGTGAACAGATAGCCCCAGTTGGAGTCGACCCCGAGCGTGAGCCCGAGCGCGATGAGCGCGAGCGCCGCCGAGATCCCGAGCTCACGCGAGCCCTCCCGCAGGTCGGCCCAGATGAGCACAAGCCACACGTACAGCGCGCTGAACACGGATGCACCCGCAATCGCAAGCCAGTAGCGGGCGCCGTTGTCGGTGCTCGTGATCGCGTTGACCGGAGGAAACGCGACGAACGCCAGCCACACGACGAACAGCGCCCAGCGCGTCTGACCTGTCCGCTGGAGGCGGAAGTGTCGCTCGTAGGGGAGCCTCAGGCGCCGGCTCACGGGACGTCGTCTCCCAGCGGCCGGCGCAGGAAGCGGACCATCAGGAAGGTCCCGACCGCGGCCCAGATGAGCAGCGTGCGCAGCGAGCCCCAATCGAAGGCGGCGCCATGGTGGCGCGGGTCGAACGCATACTGCAGCGAGCTCGCCAGCGGCTTGATGGGGAACGCGGAGGCGATCGAGCGCAGGGTCTTCGGCAGGGTGTTGGTCGGGAACCAGATGTTGGAGATGAAGGTCAGCGGGAGCACGAACAGGTTGACGATCACCGGCGCGGTGTCGGCGTTCTTGACGAACCGCAGGATGCCGATCCCGAGCGTCGTGAACGCCGCGGTGCCGAGCAGCAGCGTGAGCACGATCGCGGGCAGCGCCTCGAGGCGCAGCGACAGGCCCCAGAAGATCACCCCCGCAAGCACGACGACGACAGCGATCGCCGCCATCACCAGCGCGCACGATCCGACCCTCGCCGCAACGTAGGCCCAGCGCGGCAGTGGCGTGCCCTGCATCCGCTTCAGGACGCCCTCGTCGCGCAGGATCGCGGTCGAGATCGCGAGGTTGACGAAGGTCGTGGTGATCACCGAGTAGGCGAGGATCCCAGGCACGAGGAAGTCGTCGTAGGAGATCCCGCCCAGGCTCTTGATGTGGGCCGAGCTGTCGAGGCTGGCGAAGATCACCAGGAACATCAGCGGGAACGCGAACGTGAACAGCCCGCGCCCGCGGTTGCGCCAGTAGGAGCGCTGCTCGTAGCGAATCTGCCAGCCGACCAGACCGAGGTCACGGGCCAGCCCGGAGCGGGTCTCGGTGTGGACGCTCATGCGGGAATCTCCTCGTGTTCCGGATGTGATTGTGACGAGCGCTCGGCGCCGTCGCCGCGCGTGAGCTCGAGGTAGATGTCCTCGAGCGTCGGCTGGGCGATCTGGAAGGACCCGAGTGCGATCCCGCGCTCGAGCGCCCAGCCAGTGATCAGATGCGCGGCCTGGACCGGCGCGCGGGTGAGCACGAGCGCGTGACCGCAGTCGAGCGTGCGCTGCTCGCTGGGCACGTCGGGGATCTCGTCGAGCGTGACGGCGTCGGGCAGGGTGAATCGGATCTCGGCCGGCCGGCGGTCACGGCCGCCGAGCTCATCGGGCGCGCCCTCGGCGATGATCTCACCCGCGCGCATCACCGCCACGCGGTCGCCCAGGTGCTGGGCCTCGTCCATGAAGTGCGTGGTGAGGAAGATCGTCTTGCCGAGCTCGCACAGCGACCGGATCGCCGACCAGGCCTGGCGGCGGGCGGCCGGGTCGAATCCGGTCGTCGGTTCGTCGAGGAAGATCAGCTCCGGATCGCCGACGAGCGCGAGCGCCAGGTCCAGCCGCCGGCGCTGGCCGCCCGAGAGCCTGCCGGCGCGCTCGTCGCGCTTGGCCTCGAGCTCGACCAGCTGCAGCACCTCCTCGACCGGGCGCGGATGGCGGTGGTAGCGGCCGTACATCTCGACCAGCTCCGCGACCGTCAGGTCCGGCTGCACCCCGCAGGACTGCAGCACGATGCCGACCCGCTCGCGCAGCTCACGACTGGCCGTCGTCGAGCCGCCGACCGGAATCCCGAGCACCCTGGCCTGCCCGCCGCTCGCGGCGCGATATCCCTCGAGGATCTCCACCACGCTCGTCTTGCCCGCGCCGTTGGGGCCGAGCAGGCAGAACACCTCCCCGCGCCGGACCGTGAGGTTGACGCCGCGGACCGCCTGCAGCTGGCCGTAGGCCTTGCGCAGGCCGCGGGCCTCGATCACGACGGGCGCGAGCTCGTGTCCCGCCGCGCCGCCTCGCTCGAACTCCTTTGACTGGATCATGCGGCCAGCCTACGGACGGGGTTCGCGCGGGGTAAGTGGCGCGCGGCCGGAATCACAGGTGACAGTTGTCAGGGGTCGGCCGTGGCGCGCGAATTCGTGCCACGCACCTTCGCGGAGGGGACGGGTGTCACGAATTCTGCGATGGGCGCCTGATTTCCGACAACGGGCACCGCGGCGGGTGCGGGTGGCACGTTTTGGGAGCGCGCACCATCACAGCACGGCCGCGAGGCCGCCTCGGCCCCCGGCTCAGATCGACCAGCGCGACAGCACGGGCGTCGTCTCGTGCTCGTGCCCGAGCACCCCGACGCCCGCGGTGGCGAGCGCGAAGTGCGCGCCCGCCGTCACGTCCATCCCGAGCCAGCGAGCGGTGAGCGCCCGCAGCACGTGGCCGTGGGCGACGCACAGCACCTCGCCCGGGGCCTCGGCCACGCGGGCGAGGACGCGGTCGACGCGGGCGCCGACCTGCTCGGGCGACTCACCGCCCGGGCACCCGTCGCTCCACAGGTCCCAATCCGGGCGCTCGACCTGGATCTCGGCCGTGGTGATCCCCTCGTAGTCTCCGTAGTCCCACTCGCACAGATCGTCGTCGAACTCGGCCGCCCGCTCGAAGCCGACGAGACGGCACGTCTCCCGGGCGCGCAGCATCGGGCTGCAGAGCACCAGTGAGAAACCCACCCCAGCGAGGGCGCCTGCGGCCCGGCGGGCCTGCTCGCGGCCGTGCTCGGTGAGCGGGATGTCGGTGCGCCCGGTGTGCTTGCCCACCCGCGACCATTCCGTCTCGCCGTGGCGCATGATCCAGAGCTCGGAGGCCATCAGCCCGCCTGCCCCATCGTGCGCTCGATCTCCTCCACCTTGGCCCGGCGCCGGACATGACGCTCCTCGCCGGACACCTCAGCCGAGAGGAACTCCACCACGATCTGGGCGGCGACCTCGGATCCGATCACCCGCGCCCCGAGGCAGAGCACGTTCACCGCGTCGTGCTCGACCCCCTGGCGCGCCGTATAGGCATCGTGGATCGTCGCGGCGTAGACGCCGCGGATCTTGCCGGCGGCGACCGAGACCCCGGCCCCGGAGCCGCACACGATGACCCCTCGCTCGGCGCGGCCCTCGGCGACGGCGCGGCCGACCTCGAGCGCCGTGTCGGGATAGTCGACCGGATCCGGGCGATCGGTGCCGAAGTCCAGCACCTCGTGCCCGGCGGCGGCGATCACGCCGAGCAGCCGTTCGCGCAGCAGGTAGCCGGCATGGTCGAACCCACAGGCGACGATCACCCGCGCCCCTCCGCCGACAGCGCCGCCGACCCCCCGCGCTCGGTCGGCGAGGGCCCGGGTCGCTCGGCGAGCTCGTGCACCGCCAGCAGCGCCGCGCCGAGTACGCCGGCACGCACGCCGTGACGGGCTGCGCGGATCGTCGTGCGCCGGCCGAGGCCCGGCAGCACGTAGGCGCCGGCGGTGCGCCGCGCGGGCTCCAGCAGCAGCTCGCCGGCGCGCGCGGCGCCGCCACCGATCACGACCTCCTCCGGGTCGAAGGTGTTGATCGCGTTGGCGATCCCGATGCCGAGCCGCTCCCCCCACAGCTCGACCACCCGGGCCGCCTCGCGGTCGCCGTCCTGCGCCTCCTGCACGAGGTCGGCGCCGGTCACCGTCCTGCCATCGGCGAACCGGCGGCCGAGCGGTGTGTCGGGATTCTCGCGCGCGCAGATCCGCGCCAGCTGGTCGAGCGCGTGCCCGGCGGCCACGCCCTCCAGCGAGGCCGGCTGCGGGAAGTGGCCGGCCTTGGGCACCGCGGAGCTCATGTCCATACCGACGATCGTGTGCCCGAGCTCACCCGCCCCGCCCGAGGCGCCGCGGTAGATCCGCCCTCCGAGCACGAGTCCCCCGCCGACCCCGGTGCCGATCGTGAGCATCACGAGGTCGCGGGCAACCATCACGAGCTCCTCGTCGTGCGCCTCGGCGAGCGCCGCCACGGTTGCGTCGTTGTCGACGAACACGGGCACCCCGAGCCGTGAGCCGAGCACCTCGCGCAGCGGCACGTCGACGAGCGGGATGTTCGCCGAGGAGACGACCCGACCGGATTCGAAGTCGACGACCGACGGCAACCCGAGCCCGACGCCATCCAGCTGCTCGCCGCGGCACTTCGAGACCGCCTCCACGAGCTGTTCGATGATCTGATCGGCACTGGAGAGGTCGGTCGGGACCATCACCGACTCACCAAGCGTGCTCCCCGACAGGCACGCCGCGGCGATCTTGGTGCCGCCGACGTCGACGCCGATGACCTCCCGGCCTCCGGAGGCGCTCACGCGGAGGCGCCCTGGTCGGGCAGCTGCGACGCGGCTGCCGGATCGAGCAGCACCACGAGCTCCTTGGCGGCGCCGGCGATCAGCGAGCACGGCACCGCCGGATCGGGCGTCACCCCGGGCCCGAAGGACCTGGCGATCGCCTCGGCCTTGGACTCGCCCGAGGCGAGGAGCACCACCGTCCTGGCGAGCGCGACCGCGGCGAACGTCATCGAGATGCGCGGCACGAACGGGTCGTGACCGGCTTCCGGGACCCCGACCACGAGCTTCTCTCGCTCGCCGACCGTCGCCTGCCCCGGGAACAGCGACAACGTGTGCGCGTCCGGCCCGATTCCGAGCAGCAGCAGCTCGAACTCCAGTGGGCTTGACTCCTCCAGCAGGCGGGCATAGTCCGCCGCGCCCACCTCGGGACCGAGCTCGCCGTGCATCGGGTGGATCACCGGCAGGTCCGGGCGATCGCCGAGCGGATCGAGCAGCGATTCCCGGATCATCTTGTAGTTGGAGCGCTCGTCTGCGGGATCGACGCAGCGCTCATCACCGACCCACAGGGTGGTGCCATCGAGTGCGAGACCGACCTGTTGAACGGCCTGCACGAAGTGCTCGTAGGCCGCCTTCGGCGTCGAGCCGCCCGCCAGCACGATGTCGCCGCCGCCGCTGGCGGCTCCCACCATCATCGCCGCGCAGGCGTGCGCCGGGTCCTGCACCACCTCAAAGCTCACGCTCATCGCTTCCCGCTCCTCCTGTGTCGCGTGTCGATGTCACTGCCGTCGCGTCCGCGTCACCGCGGGCACATATCGCGCGCGGCGTGCAGCGACGGACCATAGGTCGGCTCACGCAGCAGTGCCTGGCGAATCCCCTCGCCGAGGATCCCGGCCTCGCCGCGGGAGGCACCGAGGATCTTCCATGCCTTGCGCGCACCGCCGGCAAGGTCCTCGGTCGCGTCCAGGCCACCGAGGCTGCGCTGCAGCGACAGCGAGTGACCGTGCTCGGAGGAGACGGTCACGCCCGCCAGGCCCGGCGCCTCCTGGGCGGAGCGGCGCAGCGTGACCGCGACCTGACCGCCGGCTCGGCGCTGTGCGCCCTCCATGTCGATCTCGCTGCGCCCGACGGTGAGCGGTGAGCGCTCCCAGCCCAGGCGCGAGGCGAGCCACCCCGCGAGCAGCAGCGCGCTGGCCGTCGAGCCCTCACGGTGGCGGATCTCGACCGACAGCAGGTGCTGGAGCTGGTCACGGCGCGCGCCGAGGTGGAACGAAGCCGCCAGGCGCTCGCGCCAGGGCGTGGTGCGCAGCCACGCGAGATCGACGACGTAGGCGTCCTCGCGCACGCGCTCGGCGCGTTCGAACGCCACCCCGGGGTCGCCCTCGGCGTCGGAGTCGAGCATGATCACGTCGATCACCGGCAGCAGAGCCCTGATCACGTCGGTGTGACCGTGAGGCGACCAGCAGACGGTGGGTATCTCGGACACGAGCACCGGATCGACGAGCGTCGTCAGCGCGATCAGATGGTCAGGGCCGATGTCCAGCTCGACGGTCTCGCGGACGACGGACAGGCCGTCGTGCGGATCCTCGTGGCTGATCGTCGCCCGGGCATCCAGCGTGGTGCGTCCGGCCTCGACGGCGCACACGACGGTGCGAGAGGCGTGGTAGCGGCCGACGCGCTCCAGGCGGTTGGCCACCTCGCCCTTCCATTCCCGGTCGACGATCACGATCAGGTTGAGCACCCGGGCGGGCGCGAGCGTCGTGTTCGCCGCGTGCTGCTCGCGGAGCATCACCCGCAGCGCCGCCTCGACCGCCTCGGGCGTCGTGTCGCGGGCCGCCCAGGTGTCCTCGGTCACAGCCGCCGCCAGCGGTGCCCGGGGACGAGCAGTCCGTCGGCCTCGGCGGGACCGGTGGAGCCGGACTCGTAGCGCGCCATCGGGGTCGACGTGTCAAGCCGCCAGGACTCGAGGATCGGATCGATGATCCCCCACAGCGCCTCGATCTCGTCGTTGCGGGTGAACAGCAGTGGATCGCCGCGCATCGCATCGAGGATCAACCGTTCGTAGGCCTCCGGCGACTCCGAGACGAACGAGGTCCCGTAGCGGAACTCCATGTTCACCGGCCGGATGCGCATCCGCGAACCGGGGATCTTGGCGCCGATCGAGACCGACACGCCCTCGTCGGGCTGCAGCGTGAAGATGATCTGGTTGGCCTGCACCCCGACCGATCCTGAGCTCTGGAACGCGACGTGCGGCACCGGCTTGAGGATCACCGCGATCTCGGTCAGCTTGCGCGCGAGCCGCTTGCCGGTGCGCAGATAGAACGGCACCCCGGACCAGCGCCAGTTGGAGATGTTGAGCCGCAGCGCGGCGTAGGTCTCGGTGCGTGAGTCCGCGGCGACCCCGGACTCCTCGATGTATCCGGGGACCCGGACGCCGCCGACCACACCGGGGGCGTACTGGGCACGTACGGCCATCGACGGCACCGCGCCGACCGGCTCGGGCACGATCGCCTCCAGCACCTTCAGCTTCTCGTCGCGCACGCGGTCGGCGGTGAACGCTGTCGGCGGCTCCATCGCCAGCAGCGCGAGCAGCTGGAGCATGTGGTTCTGGACGAGATCGCGCAGCGCGCCGGAATGCTCGTAATACCCCGCGCGCGAGCCGATCCCGATCTCCTCCGCCGCGGTGATCTGCACACAGTCGATGTAGTTGCGGTTCCACACGGGCTCAAACAGCACGTTGGCGAAGCGCGCCGCCATCAGGTTCTGCACCGTCTCCTTGCCGAGGTAGTGGTCGATCCGGAAGATCTGGGTCTCGTCGAACACCTCGAGCAGCTCCGCGTTGAGCTGGCGCGCGGACGCCAGGTCATAGCCGAACGGCTTCTCGATCACGATCCGCGTCTGGGCGCCCTCGACCTTGTTGAGACCGGCGGCGCCGAGCTTGCCGGCGATCAGCGGAAAGAACTCCGGCGCGGTCGAGAGGTAGAAGACGCGATCCAGCGGATACCCCGCGAGCTCGTCGAACTCCCGCATCGTGCGAGCGAGATCCTCATAGATCGAGTCGTCGTCGAACGAGCCCTGGATGTAGCGGCTGTCCTTGACGAGCTCCTCGAGCACCGCGGCGTCCGGCCGCCGCCGGGAGTAGCGCCCGACCGACTCGATCAGGGTGTCACGGAAGTCCTCGTGCTCCTGATCGCGCCGGCCGACGCCGATCACCTCGAATCGCTCGGGCAGCTGTCCCTCGTGCGCGAGGTTGTACACCGCAGGCAGCAGCTTGCGGTGCGCCAGGTCGCCGGTCGCCCCGAAGATGACCAGCGACGTGGGGTGAACCGGCGTGCGCTCCAGACCCTCGACCAGCGGGTTCTCGCCCGGCTCGGCGCCGGGCAGGATCACCGGCTCCGCGGCGCTCACGCGCCGCGCTTCTTCTCGATCCCTTCGAGCAGCCGAGTCATCGCGTCCTCGAACTGCGCCACACCGTCCGCGAGCAACTCGTCCGTCACCGCATTCAGATCGATGCCGGCCTTCTCAAGCGCGGCGAGCGCCGGCTCGGGATCGTGCTGCACCGTGGGACCGGAGATCCGCCCGTGGTCCGCCGTCGCGTCGAGCGTCGCCCGCGGCATCGTGTTGACGCAGTGGGCGCCGACGAGATCCTCGACGTACATCGTGTCCTTGTAGTCAGGGTTCTTCACGCTGGTGGAGGCCCACAGCGGTCGCTGGTAGTGCGCCCCGGCATGGTGCAGCGCCTCCCAGCGAGGCCCGGAGAAGATCCGCTCGAAACTGCGGTAGGCGTGGCGCGCGTTGGCGATCGCCGCCGTGCCCTTGAGTTCCTCGTGATCGGTACCGTCGAGGCGCTTGTCGACGTTGGAGTCGATGCGGGAGACGAAGAAGCTCGCCACCGATGCGACGTCGAGCGAGAGACTCTCGGCCTGTCGGCGCTCAAGGCCCTTCAGGTACGCCTCCGCGACGGCCTCGTAGGCCTCGACGGCGAACAGCAGCGTGATGTTGACGTTGATGCCCTCGTAGATCGCCTGCTCGATCGCGGGCAGTCCCTCGGGAGTCCCGGGGATCTTGATCATCACGTTGGGGCGGTTGACGCGCTTCCAGAAGTCGCGGGCTCCGTTGATCGACTTCTCGGTGTCGTGAGCGAGGTCAGCGGAGACCTCCAGCGAGACGAAGCCGTCCTGGTGATGGTGCTCCTCCCAGACCGGGCGCATCACGTCGCAGGCGTCCTGGACGTCGCGGATCGCGAGGTGCTCGTAGAGGTCCTGCGCGGACAGGTCCTCGCCGCTGTCGAGGAGCTCCTTGAGCTGCTCGTCGTAGTCCTCGGACTCGAGAATCGACTTCTCGAAAATCGATGGATTCGAGGTGACGCCCCGCAGTGAGTCCTCGGCGATCAGACGGGCGAGCTCGCCGGATTGCACGAGCGAGCGTCCGAGCAGATCGAGCCAGGGGCTCGTCCCCGCATCTGCCAGCGAGCGGAGGTTGGGGTTCACGTTGGTGACTTCAGTCGTGCTCATCGTGGCTTATGCCTCCGTATTTCGGGATTCCCCGTCTGCCTTGGAGCATAGTCAGGGGCCTTCGGCCAGTTGTTACCCGAACAGCACCCCGTAGCGCTCATATTCCTCGAGCGGCACCACGCGCAACTGGGCGACGGCGTCGGCCAGCCGCACGAGTTCGACCTCGGTCCCGTGCAGCGCGGTCATCGAGCCCCACGCCTCCGCGTGCGCCGCGTCGATCGCGGCGAGCCCGAGCCGCGTCGCGAGCACGCGGTCGAACGCGGTCGGCGTCCCGCCACGCTGGATGTGGCCGAGCACGGTGGCACGGGTCTCATAACCGGTGCGCTGCTCGATCTCCCGCTCCAGGGCGCTGCCGATTCCTCCGAGCCTCGGATGTCCGAACTCGTCGAGCTGGCCGGTGGCGATCGACATCGTGCCCTCGCGAGGGAGGGCTCCCTCGGCGGCGACGACGATCGAGAAATACCGGCCGCGGCTGTGCCGGCGGGTGATCAGCCGGCACACCTCTTCGATGTCGAACGGGATCTCCGGGATCAGGATCACGTCGGCGCCGCCCGCCAGGCCGGAGTGCAGCGCGATCCAGCCGGCGTGCCGGCCCATCACCTCGACCACGAGAATCCGATGGTGGCTCTCGGCGGTCGTGTGCAGCCGGTCGATCGCCTCGGTGGCGATCTGCAGCGCGGTGTCGAAGCCGAACGTCTGGTCGGTGGCGCCGAGGTCGTTGTCGATCGTCTTCGGTACGCCGATCACCCGCACGCCCGCCTGGTTGAGCTTGTGGGCGGCCCCCAGCGTGTCCTCTCCGCCGATCACGATCAGGCCGTCGAGGCTGCGGCGCTCGAGCGTCGCGCGCACGGCACCGACGCCGTCCTCCCGCTTGTCCGGATTGGTGCGGGAGCTTCCGAGGATCGTCCCGCCACGCGGCAGGATGCCGCGGGTCGACTCGATCGTGAGCTCCTCGCCGATGTCGTCGAGCACCCCGCGCCATCCGTCGCGGAAGCCGACGAATGAGTCGCCGTAGCCGTCGATGCCCTTGCGGATGACGCCACGGATGACGGCGTTCAACCCGGGGCAGTCGCCGCCGCCGGTGAGCAGACCCAGTCGCATCGGGGCCATCCTACGAAGGCGTGCGGCGTCGAGCACCGGCGCCCGTCTGCACGGCGCGCCCGACGAGCGGTACGGTTTCGTTCCTCGATGTCCGCACCCCGACCCTCCCCCACCCGCCGGATCATCCGCCCGGCGCTGCTCGCGACGACGCTGGCGGGAGGCGTGGCGGCGACCGCGCTTGCCCAGCGCCGCCACCTGAGGGCGCTCGCCTCCGACGACGACTTCCGAGCGCTGAGCGAGCCGCTCGCGGACGCGGTCGCCGAGCACGCGGTGCTGTCGATCGGCTCCGCCGACGGCACCGTGCTCCACGCCGAGCGCTTCGGCCCGGCCGAGGCCGACGCGACGCTCGTGCTCGCCCACGGCTGGACCGAGGCGATCCCGTACTGGGGGCCCGTCGTGCGCCGGCTCGCCTCCGCGGACCTCGCGCTGGTCGCCTACGACCTGCGCGGTCACGGGCAGAGTGATCTCGCGCAGGACGGCGACTACGCGCTGGAACGGTTCGGAGAGGATCTGGAGGCGGTGCTGGCCGCTCTCGGCGGCGATCCCGCCCGCACCGCGGTCGCAGGTCACTCGCTGGGGGCGATGTCGATCGCCGCGTGGGCGGAGAACCACGATGTCGCGACCAGGATCGGCGCCGCGGCGATGATCAACACCGGATTGTCGAACCTGCTCGGCGGCGCGCTCGTGCTCGGGGAGATCGGATCGCGCCTGGCGCCGGAGTGGGCGACCCGCGCGGTGCTCGGGTCCGGTCGCCCGCTGCTGCCGGTGTCCACGCCGGTGTCGCTCGCCATCGCCCGCCATGTCGCGTTCGGCCCGGACGCGAGCGCGGGGATGATCGCGTTCTACGAGCAGATGCTGATGAGCACCGATGCCGGCGTCCGCGGCGCGGTCGGGATCACCCTTTCCGGTCTCGATGTGCTCCAGGCCGCCGCGCGCATCACTGTGCCGACGATCGTCATCGCGGGCGACTCCGACCGGCTCACTCCGGCAGCCCACGCCGAGCGGATCGCGAGCGCACTACCCTCGCCTGCAGGGTTGACCGTCCTGGATCGCACCGGCCACATGTCTCCGCTCGAGCGCCCCGACGAGCTCGCGAGCGCGCTGCGCACGCTGCTCGCGGGAATGCGGAAGTCGCGCGGCGCACCCGCGCCCGCTCCCGCACCGACCGAGGTGGCCGGCTGATGGCCGGAAGCCCGGCCAGCGTCTGCTACCCACTGCAGGAGGACTCAGAGCTCGCGGAAGCAATCGACCCCGGGCATCGCGCGGCTGCGGTCGGCGCGCTCGCAGCGCGCGAGCTCGACGTCCCACCGGGCGTCTGGACGGGCGACCCGCTCGTGATCGACGGTGGCGTCGGGCTGCTCGTGCTCGAGGGGGTGCTCCTCCGGCGGATCGGGATCGGCGGCCGCTTCAGCGCAGAGCTGCTCGGCGAAGGCGACATCCTGCGCAACGTGGGCGAGGAGGCGCTCTCTCCGCTGCCCATGTCGAGCGCCTGGCTGATCCTCGAATCGACCCGCCTGGCGGTGCTCGACGAGCGGTTCGTGCGCCAGCTCGCCGCCTTCCCGCGTCTCGCGGGCAGGCTGTTCGGCCGCTCGGTGCTGCGCTCGCGCCAGCTGGCGGTCAACATGGCGATCGTCCACCAGGCGCGCGTCGACGTGCGGTTGCACATGCTGCTCTGGCACCTCGCGGGCCGGTGGGGGCGCGTGCGCTCCGACGGCGTCCTCGTTCCCCTGCGGCTGACCCACGCGATCCTCGCCGACCTGGTGGCCGCGCGACGGCCGACCGTGACGAGCGCGCTGACCGAGCTCGGGCGCGAGGGCCTCGTGCAATCGATCCACGAGGGCTGGCTGCTCTCCGGCGAGCCTCCGGGTGAGCTCGAGCGCAACGGAGCTTCCGCCGGCTGAGCGAATCGCTCATCATGCCGGCATGCATCTGAACCCGTACATCATCCTCGGCAGCGCCGTCGTCGGGTTGCTCGTCGGCATGACCGGCGCCGGCGGCGGAGCTCTGATGACGCCGATGCTGATCCTGCTGTTCAACGTCACCCCCTCGAGCGCGATCTCGTCTGATCTCGTGGCCGCGGTGCTGATGCGCCCACTCGGCGCGATCGTCCACATGCGTGCCGGCACCGTCAACTTCAAGCTGGTGCGCTGGCTGGTCACCGGCTCGGTACCCGCCGCGTTCCTCGGCGCCTACCTGCTGCATCTCATGCACAACTCGTCGAACACGCAGACGAACATCGAGTACTTCCTCGGGGGCGCGCTGCTGATCGGCGCGGCGGCGATGGCACTGCGCTTCGTGATCGACCGCCGCGGCGGCCGTCGCTACGCGTCGATCACCGAGATCGAGCCGCGGCCGATCCCGACGCTCCTCGTCGGGATCATCGGCGGCGTGATCGTCGGGATGACCTCGGTCGGCTCCGGCTCGCTGATGGTGGTGGCGCTCCTGTTCCTGTACCCGATGATCGGCGCCAACCAGCTCGTGGGCACCGACCTCACGCAGGCGGTTCCGCTCACACTCGCGGCTGCCTGCGGCGCACTCATCTTCGGGCACGTGGAGTTCGGGATCACGGGCTCGTTGATCATCGGCTCGGTCCCCGCGGTGTTCCTCGGCTCGCTGCTGTCCTCCAGCGTGCCGGACAAGTACGTGCGCCCGGTCATCGCCTTCGCGATCTTCGCCTCGGGGCTGAAGTACGTCCAGGTGCCGACGCAGACCCTGGGCTGGGTGCTCTGTGCCACGTTGCTGGCAGGCGGTTGCGCATGGCTCGGGTTCGCACGGCCGTGGCAGCGGCTGCCTGCCGACGAGCGGGCCGCGGACGCGAACGAGCCCGAGCCTGCGGTTGGGGACCCACCGGTGATCGGGGTCGACGAGCTCGGCGGGTGATACGGTCGCGCCGGTGAGGATCGAGGGGATCGAGGTCCCCGTCGCGGACGGGAAACTCGCCGCCTGGCGACTCGGCGACGCGCCTGATGATGCCCCGGAGGTCGTCGCGATCCACGGCATCACTTCGACGAGCCGTGCCTGGCTGGCGGTCGCCCGGGCGCTCGGGGACCGTGTCACCCTGATCGCGCTCGATCTGCGCGGCCGCGGCGCGAGCTCCCCCGTGGGGCCGCCGTTCGGAATCGGGACTCACGCCGACGACGCGCTCGCGCTGCTCGATCGGCTCGGTCTGCGGCGGCCCGTCGTCGCGGGCCACTCGCTCGGCGCCTACATCGCCTGCCGCCTGGCGGCGCGCCACCCCGAACGCGTTGCGTCACTGGTGCTCGTCGACGGCGGCCTGCCGATCCCGGGGCTGCCTCCGGGCGCCGATCCGGCGACGTTGCTCGGGCCCGTCGTCGAGCGGCTGCGCACCGAGTTTCCCGACCGCGAGGCCTACCGCGATTGGTGGCTGTCGCATCCCGCGTTCGCCGACGGCGACGTCGAGCCGGCCCTGCTGCACGAATACGCCGACTACGACCTCTGTGGCGAGCCGCCGCGGCTGCGGTCCTCCGTCCGCCCCGAGGTCGTCCCGGTCGACGGCGCCGAGGTGCTCACCGCGCGCGACGCGGCCGAGCTGCACTGCGCAGCCGTCGAGTTGCATGCGCCGCGCGGGCTGAACGGCGAGCCGCCGCCCATGCAGCCGCCGGAGATCGTCGCCGACTGGATCGCAGGCGCCCCCGAGCTCCGCCGCGCGGTCGCCGTCCCGGACTGCAACCACTACACGATCGCGATGGGCCGGGACGGAGCCGCGGCGGTCGCCGATGCGATCGCCGGCGCTGCCGCTGCGTGAGAGCTCAGCGCAGGCCGAGCAGCACGTCGACCACGAGCTGGTCGAGTCGTTCGTTGCCGTAGCCGCGGGTCGCCAGCGCGTCGAGCTCGGCGCCCTCGGCCTTCAGCGCATCGGCGCTGTCGCCGGTGCCGGTCGACGGCTCGGAGAGGGCGGTCGCGCCGGCCTGCGCGAGCGCCTCCTGCACCTCGGGCAGCGAGTCGAAGTGCGCGGCCTTCTCGGCAAGCGCCTGATAGGTGCTGATGCATCCGCGCGCGAAGTCCCAGACGCCCTCGGCATCCTCGGTCCGGTAGGCGTGCGCGTCGAAGTGACGCGGCCCCTCGTAGCCGGAGCGCTCGAGCAGCCGCACGAGGTGGAACGCCTCCTTCAGGTCCTCGGCGCCGAAGCGGTAGTCCTGGTCGTAGCGGCCGATCCGCTGCGCATTGAGGTCGATGTGGAAGAGCTTGCCCGCCCACAGCGCCTGACCGACGCCCATGTGGAAGGAGAGCCCGGCCATGTTCTCGTGCGCGAACTCCGGGTTGACGCCGACCATCTCCGGGCGCTGCAGCATCGAGATGAAGTGCAGGGCGTGGCCGACCGTCGGGAGGAAGATGTCGCCACGCGGCTCGTTGGGCTTGGGCTCGATCGCGAAGCGCAGGTCGTACCCCTGGTCGTGGACGTAGTCGCCGAGCAGGTCGATCGCCTCGCGGTAGCGCTCCAGCGCGTCGCGCGGGTCCTTGGCGGTCTGCACCTCGGTGCCCTCGCGCCCACCCCAGAACACGTACACCTCGGCCCCGAGCTCAGCGCCGAGATCGATCGAGCGCATCGCCTTGCCGATCGCGGCGCGCCGCACCCGCCGGTCGCCTGACGTGAACGCCCCGTCCTTGAACGCCGGGTGGGTGAACAGGTTCGTCGTCGCCATGCCGACCCCGAGGCCGGTCTGCTCCAGGGCCTGCTTGAAGCGGGCGACGATCCGGTCGCGCTCGGCGGCGGAGCTGCCCCAGGGGATGAGGTCGTCGTCGTGCAGCGAGACGCCCCAGGCGCCGATCTCGGCGAGGCGGTGGACGCTGTCCACGGGGTCGACCGGCGAGCGGACCGGCTCGCCGAAGGGATCGCGCCCGGGGTTGCCGACCGTCCACAGTCCGAAGGTGAAGCGTGCATTCGAATTCGCCATGACACACAATGTAGGTCGTGAGTGACGGCAGGGTCATCGGGGTGGACGTCGGCACCTCGTCGCTGAAGGCGATCGCCGTCGACGGGGCGGGCGCCCTCGTGGGCAGCGCCGAGCGCTCCTACCCGGTCGCGATGGAGCACCCCGGCTGGTCCGAGCAGGACCCGGCGCTGTGGTGGGATGCCTGCGAGTCCGTCCTCGGTGAGCTCGGCGCTGACCGCTGCGACGGGATCGGTCTGTCTGGTCAGATGCATGGCCTGGTCGCACTCGACTCCGAGGACCGGCCGCTGCGCCCCGCGATCCTGTGGAACGACGGGCGCAGCCAGCCGCAGGTCGACGAGCTGCTGAACGAGGTCGGCGTGGAGCGGCTGGTCGCGCTGTCCGGTAACCGCCCGCTCGCCGGGTTCACCGCGCCCAAGCTGCTGTGGCTGGCCGAGCACGAGCCCGAGCTGCACGAGCGGATCCGCGGGATCATGCTGCCCAAGGACTACGTGCGCCTGCGGCTCACGGGCGAGGCGGCGTGCGAGGTCACCGATGCGTCCGGAACGCTGCTGCTCGATGTCGGGCACCGCCGCTGGAGCGAGGAGCTGTGCGAGGTGTTCGGGGTCGACCCCGCGTGGCTGCCGCCCGTCCACGAGTCGGCGGCCGTTGTCGGGCGCACCGGAGCGGGCGTCCCGGTGGCGGCGGGAGCGGGTGACCAGGCGGCCGGCGCCCTCGGCGTCGGCGTGATCGACGCCACGGGACCGGCGTCGCTCGTGCTCGGGACCTCGGGCGTGATCTTCGCCGCCCAGGACGCGTACGCGGCGGATCCCGAGGGCCGACTGCACGAGTTCTGCCATGCACTCGAGGGTCGCTGGCACGTGATGGGCGTGATCCTCGCTGCTGCGGGGGCGCTCGCGTGGCTGGACTCCGCGGTCGGGCACGGCGACGGCATTCCGGCGCTGCTGCAGGAGGCGGCCGCCTGGCCGCCCGGCTGCGAGGGCCTGCTGTTCGCGCCCTACCTCTCGGGCGAGCGCACCCCCCACCCCGATTCCGAGGTGCGCGGCGGCTTCGTCGGTCTGGGCCTGCGCCACGACCGCGGGGCGATGGTCCGCGCGGTGCTGGAGGGGGTCGCCCACGCGCTCCGGGACGGCCTCGACCTCATCCACAACACCGGCGCCCGGCCGGCGAGCGCCCGCGTTTCCGGCGGCGGCGCCCGCTCCGAGCTCTGGTGCGAGATCCTCGCCGCGGTGCTCGACCTGCCGCTCGAGCACACCGCCTCGGCATCGGCCGGCGCCGCCTACGGCGCGGCGCTGCTCGGCGGGGTCGCGGGTGGTGTGTTCAGCGACGCCGCCGCTGCGGCGAAGGCCACCGTGCGCGTCACCGGGGAGGTCGCCCCGGACCCCGCCCTGGTGGAGACCTACGCGGAGCAGCGCGAGCGCTATGCGGCGCTCTATCCGGCGCTCGCCCGCTTCAAGCCGACGACGTCCCTGAGGCGATGAGCGCGACCCGGATCCCCGCGCGGCCTTCGCAGGACGCGCTGTCGGCGGCACTCGGCGCTCTGCGCGACCGCCTTGGCTCCGACCGCGTGCTCACCGGCTCGGACGTGCTCGCCCAGCACGCCCACGACGAGTCGTTTCACCCGGCAGCCGCGCCCGACGCCGTGGTGCTGCCACGCTCGATCGAGGAAGCCGCCCAGATCGTGAAGGCGTGCGCCGCGCAGCGGGTGCCGATCGTTCCCTTCGGCGCGGGAACCTCGCTGGAGGGTCACGTCGCCGCTCTCGCCGGCGGGGTGTCTGTCGACATGCGCGAGATGGCCTGGATCGGACGGCCGTCGCTGGAGAACCTCGACGTCGTCGTCGGAGCCGGCGCCACCCGCCGCGCGCTCGACGCGCGGTTGCGGCCGGAGGGCGTCTTCTTCTCCGTCGACCCAGGTGCCGACGCGACGATCGGCGGGATGATCGCCACCGGCGCATCGGGCACGACCACGGTCAGGTACGGCGCGATGCGAGAGAACGTGCTCGCGCTCACCGTGATCGACGCCCGCGGCCAGATCGTGCGCACGCACTCCCGGGCCCGTAAGTCCTCGGCCGGTTACGACCTCACGCGGCTGATGATCGGCTCGGAGGGGACGCTCGCGCTGATCTGCGAGGCGACGCTGCGACTGCATCCCATCCCGGAGGCGACGGCGGCCGCCCAGTGCACGTTCCCGTCGATCGAGGACGCGGTCCACTGCGTGATGGCGGTGAGCCAGTACGCAATCCCGGTGGTGCGGATCGAGCTGGCCGACCAGCCGCAGATCGAGGCGATCAATCGCCACTTCGAGACCTCGTTCACCGTCGCGCCCACGCTGTTCCTCGAGTTCCAGGGCGGCAGCGAGGAGGACGTCGCCGTCCAGGCGCGCGAGGTGGCCGAGCTGGTCGCCGAGCATGGTGGCGGCGAGTTTGCCTGGGCCGCCGATGAGTCCGAGCGACGGCGGCTGTGGCACGCCCGGCACGGGGCGATGGAGGCGGCGCGAGCGATGCGGCCGGGGGCCGCCGTGCTCACCACGGACGTCTGCGTCCCGCTCTCCGCGCTCGCCGAATGCATCGTCGTCACCCAGGAGGACATCGTGCGCGAGGGGCTGCTCGCGCCGATCGTCGGCCACGTCGGCGATGGCAACTTCCACACCTCCCTGATCCTCGACCCGAGCGATTCGGCCGAGGTGGAGCGCGCCGAGGAGTTCCACGCGCGGCTCGTGCGGCGCGCGCTCGCGGTCGGCGGGACCTGCACCGGCGAGCACGGCGTGGGCTACGGCAAAGCGCGCTTCCTGCGCGCCGAGCACGGCGACGCGGCCGTCGAGATGATGCAGGCGATCAAGCACGCACTCGATCCCGACGGGATCTTCAACCCGGGCAAGACCGTCTCCGCGGCGTAGACACACCGCCGGTGCTGCCGATCGAGGGCGGGTGACGGAGGACGGCTGTGGTCGGTTGCATCGAACCCCACAATGAAACCGACCTCACGCCGCCCGCCGCCGGTCAACCCAGCAGGAGCGCGACGTAGCCGTCGGCGATCTGCTCGGGGGTGAGCGCGCCCCGCGGGCGGTACCACTGCGCGGTGTGGTTGACCATCCCGAGCAGTGCGAGCAGCGGTAGCGGTCCCGCAGGCCCGGTCTCCTCGAGCACCGAGGCCACCAGTCGCTCGAACTGCTTGCGTGAGGCACGCACCCCCCGCCAGCGCTCCCCGGACTCGATCTGGTGGCGCTCCTGCTGGAAGACGAGCATGTGGTCGCGATGGGCGCAGACGTGGGCGACCCACAGGCGGACGAGCGCGCGCAGGCGCTCCGGCGGATCGGCCGCCGCATCCCCGTCCCCGAGCTCTCGGGCCTGTGCCAGCAGCGGCTCCATCAGCTGGTCGCAGATCGCCCGCAGCAGCTGTTCCTTGGCTCCGAAGTAGTGATAGAGAGCACCGGTGGCAAGGCCCGTCGCCTCGGCGAGCTGCGCCATTGTCGTCTGGTCGTAGCCGCGGCCGGCGAACTCACGGGCGGCGGCGCCGACCAGCTCGTCCTGGCGGCGGTCGTAGCGCTCGCGCAGCGCCGGGCGGATCGGTCGGGTGGCGGGCATGGGTGGCGCCACTGTACCGAATCGAGATTCGGACTTCGAACGGAGATTCGGTAAGCTGCCGCGCCATGGACTTCGATTTCGACGACGAGACCACGCTGCTGCAGCGCACCGTGCGCCAGTTCGCGCGTGAGGTGGTCGCCCCCGCCGCCGGGGAACTGGACCGCACCCACTCCTTTCCCTACGAGATCGTCGCCCAGATGGCCGAGCTCGGCTGGATGGGGATCCCCTTCCCCGAGGAGGTCGGCGGCGCGGGCGGCACCTCGCTGCACTACGCCGTCGCGGTCGAGGAGCTCACTCGCGCCGATTCGTCGGTGGCGATCACGCTGTGCGCCCACACCTCACTCGGTACTCAGCCGATCTACCTGTTCGGCACCCCCGAGCAGCGGGAGCAGTGGCTGCCGCGCCTGTGCGCCGGCGAGATCCTCGGGGCGTTCGGGCTCACCGAGCCCGAAGCGGGCTCCGACGCCGGCAACGTCCGCACCCGCGCACGCCTCGACGGATCGGAGTGGGTGATCGACGGCGCCAAGCAGTTCATCACCAACGCCGGCACCGATATCTCCGGCGTCGTCTGCATCACGGCCCGCACCGCCGAGGATGAGGTCTCCAACCTGATCGTCGCCTCCGGCACCCCCGGCTACGAGCCCGGCGAGCCCTACCGCAAGATGGGGTGGAACGCGTCGGACACCCGCCCGCTGTCGTTCACCGACTGCCGCGTGCCCGAGGAGAACCTGCTCGGTCCGCGGGGGGCGGGCTTCAAGCAGTTTCTCCAGGTGCTCGACATCGGCCGCATCGGCGTCGCCGCGATGGGCGTCGGACTCGCCCAGGGCGCGCTTGACGAGGCGCTCGCCTACGCGAAGGAGCGCCGCGCGTTCGGACGCCCGATCTCGCAGTTCCAGGCGATCCAGACCAAGCTCGCCGACATCGCGACCGAAATCGAGGCCGCTCGGCTGCTCACCTACCGAGCCGCCTGGCTGAAGGATCAGGGCAAGCCGTTCGGGCTGACCGCCGCCCAGGCGAAGCTCAAGACCGGCCGGCTGGCGGTCCGTGCCACCGAGGAGGCAGTCCAGATCCACGGCGGCTACGGCTTCATCGAGGAGTACCCGGTGTGCCGCTTCTACCGCGACGCGAAGATCCTCACCATCGGCGAAGGGACCGACGAGGTCCAGCAGATGGTGATCGCGCGGGCGCTCGGAGCCTGACCGGTCGTATGTTCGACGCCGTCCTGATCGCCAACCGCGGCGAGATCGCCCGCCGCGTGATCCGGACGCTCGACCGGCTCGGCATCGCCTCGGTCGCCGTCTACACCGACGTCGACAGCGCCTCCCCGCACGTGACCGAGGCCACCGTCGCGACCAGGGTGCCGAGCTACCTCGACCTCGAGGCGATCATCGCGGCCGCCACCTCCGGCCCGCACCCCGCGCAGGCGCTGCACCCGGGCTACGGCTTCCTGTCAGAGAACCCGGAGCTGAGCCGGGCGTGCGCGCGAGCCGGGATCGCGTTCGTCGGCCCACCCGCCGACGCGGTCGCGCTGATGGGCGACAAGCTCGCCGCCAAGCAGGCAGCGCTCCAGGCCGGGGTGCCCACGGTCGAGACGTTCTCCGAGCAGGAGGCGCGCGAGGCCGGCGCCGACGCCTACCCGCTGCTCGTCAAGGCCGCCGCGGGTGGCGGTGGGCGGGGGATGCGCGTGGTGGACGATCCCGGCGGACTTGACGCCGCACTCGAGTCCGCACGGCGCGAGGCGCTCGCCGGCTTCGGCGACGAACGCGTCTTCATCGAGCGCTTCGTCCCCCGGGCCCGGCATCTCGAGGTCCAGGTGATCGCCGACACACACGGCAGCGTGCTCCACCTCGGCGAGCGCGAATGCTCGCTGCAGCGCCGGCACCAGAAGGTGGTCGAGGAGGCCCCCTCCCCTGTCGTCTCACCGTCCCTGCGCGCCCGGCTCGGCGCCGAGGCGGCATCGCTGGCGGCCGCCGCCGGGTATGTCGGCGCGGGCACGGTCGAGTTCATCGCCGACGCAGTCGAACCCGAGCGCCACTGGTTTCTGGAGATGAACGCCCGGCTCCAGGTCGAGCACCCCGTCACCGAGCTCGTCACCGGCCTGGACCTCGTCGAGCTCCAGCTCCGGGTCGCTGCCGGGCAGCCGCTGGGGCTCGCTCAACACGACATCGAGCTGCGCGGCCACGCGGTTGAGGCGCGGGTCACCGCCGAGGATCCCGAGCGCGGGTTCCTGCCGACCGCCGGGCGGGTGCTCGCGTATGAGCGTCCCGACGGGCCGCGCTTTCCCGAGATTCGAGTCGACGACGCGATCGAGACCGGAACCGTGATCGGCACCAGCTACGACTCGCTGCTGGCCAAGGTGATCGCGCACGGGGAAGACCGTGCCGCGGCCCTGCGCAGCCTGGAGCGGGCGCTCTCCCACACCACGATCCTCGGGGTGACGACCTCGGTCGGCTACCTGCGCCGGCTGATCACACGGCCCGAGGTGCTCGCCGGCGAGCTCGACACGGGACTCGTCGAACGGCTGGGGCCGCTTGCCGGACCGATGGACGGTGCCGCGGTGGCCACCACCGCCGGAATGCTGCTGGTGGCCGACGCGGTGGCCGATGCGGCGCTCGACGGCGACCCGTTCGGCCGGCGGGACGGGTGGCGCCTGGGCGGGCGGCGCGCCGGGTCGCATTGGCGGCTCGCCGTCGGGACCGGCGGCGAGCCGCTGGACGTCGAGGTCCCGGCGGAATGGGCCGCGATGGCCCACCGGGTCGCCCCCGGGCGCTTCGCCGTCGACGGCCGCGGTGAATGGCACCTCATCCGCGACGGGGAGGGCTGGTGGATCGGTCACGGAGGCTGGGCCTGGCCGGTGGAGGAGGTCACCGCCGCGCGCAGCGCAGGCGGTGCGGTTGACGGTCAGCTGCGCGCACCGATGCCCGGCCACGTCCTGCAGGTGAATGCCGCGGTCGGCGACGCGGTCTCCAGCGGCGACCCGATCGTCGTGATCGAATCGATGAAGATGGAGCTGACGCTCGCCGCGCCGGCCGACGGGACGCTCGCCGAGCTCACCGTCGTCGTTGGCGACGCGGTCCTCTCAGATCAACCGCTCGCTCGCGTGGAGAGCGACGCGCCGCCCGCGACATGACCATCCTGCGCACCTCCGCACACCCCGGCTCCGATGAGTACCGGGCCAACCTGATGGCCAACCAGGCGCTCGTCGACGATCTCCGCGCCACCCAGGCCCGGCTCGCGCTCGGCGGCGGCGAGCGTGCCCGCGAGCGGCACGTCGCGCGCGGCAAGCTCCTGCCGCGCGAGCGGGTCGACCGCCTGCTCGATCCGGGCGCGCCGTTCCTCGAGCTCTCGCCGCTCGCCGCGCTCGGCCTCTACGACGACGCGGCCCCCGGCGCGGGCATCATCACCGGGATCGGCCAGGTGTCCGGACGCGAATGTGTGATCGTCGCCAACGACGCGACCGTGAAGGGCGGGACGTACTACCCGATGACGGTCAAGAAGCACCTGCGGGCGCAGGAGGTCGCGCTGCACAACCGGCTTCCGTGCATCTACCTCGTCGACTCCGGCGGGGCGTTCCTGCCCGAGCAGGCCGACGTCTTCCCCGACCGTGAGCACTTCGGGCGCATCTTCTTCAACCAGGCGACGATGTCCGCCCGCGGAATCCCCCAGATCGCGGCCGTGCTCGGCTCCTGCACGGCCGGCGGGGCGTACGTCCCGGCGATGAGCGACGAGACGGTGATCGTGCGCGAGCAGGGCACGATCTTCCTCGGTGGGCCGCCACTGGTGAAGGCGGCCACCGGCGAGTCCGTGACCGCCGAGGAGCTCGGCGGCGGCGACCTGCACGCCCGGCGCTCGGGCGTCGTCGACCATCTCGCCGACGATGACGCCCACGCGCTGGAGATCGTCCGGGAGATCGTCGCCACGCTCGGCGGTGGGCGGGGTTCCAGGGGCGGCCGGGAATCGTGTCCCTGGGAGCGGATCGCGACCGAGAGACCGGCGGTCGATCCCGAGCAGCTGCTCGGCGTCGTCTCCTCCGACCTGCGCCGCCCGTACGACGTGCGCGAGGTGATCGCGCGGATCGTCGACGGCTCCCGGCTGCACGAGTTCAAGGAGCTGTACGGATCGACGCTCGTCACCGGGATGGCGCACATCCACGGCCACCCGGTCGGGATCCTCGCCAACAACGGCATCCTGTTCTCCGAGTCCGCGCTGAAGGGCGCGCACTTCATCGAGCTCTGCGACCAGCGCCGGATCCCGCTCGTCTTCCTGCAGAACATCACCGGCTTCATGGTCGGGCGCGACTACGAGGCCGGCGGGATCGCCAAGCACGGCGCCAAGCTCGTCACCGCGGTCGCGACCGCGCGCGTGCCGAAGCTCACCGTGATCCTCGGCGGCTCGTTCGGCGCCGGCAACTACGGGATGTGCGGCCGCGCCTTCTCGCCGCGGATGCTGTGGATGTGGCCGGGCGCGCGGATCTCGGTGATGGGCGGCGAACAGGCGGCAACCGTGATGCGTGAGGTCGGCCAGGAGGAGACGGGCGCGCGCCTGCGCGATCTCTACGAGGAGCAGGGCCGTCCCTACTACGCGACCGCGCGGCTGTGGGACGACGGGGTCATCGACCCACGTGACACGCGCGACGTGCTCGGGCTGGCGCTGTCGGCGGCCGCGAACGCGCCGCTCGAGGACGTCCGCTACGGCGTCTTCCGCATGTAGCGCTCCGGTGGCCGGCGCAGGCGAGCCGGCCGGGCTAGGCCCCGGCGCCCTCGGTCGCCGCCCCCGCGCCATCCCCGGCCGGAGCTCCGCCCCCGGATCGCGCCGCGGAGGCCTCGAAGTCCTTGCCGCGGATGAGCACCAGCGTCAACGCCGCCGCGGCGAACGAGACGAGCGCGCCGACGAGGAATACCTGGTTCAGACCGGCTGTGAAACCGGCGTGCACCGCGTGCACCGCTGCCGCCCGAGCGGCGGCAGGCACGTGGCCGAACCCGCTCGAGGCACCGCCTCCCTGGGACACGGCGTGCGCAAGCGAACGGGCGAGCCCCGGACTCACCCCGTGGGCGGCGCGCAGCAGCGAGACGATGTGGGTGGTGACCGTATGGGTGAACAGGGCGCCCAGCCCCGCGATCCCGGTCGCGATACCGACCTGGCGGAACGTCGAGTTGATCCCCGACGCCATCCCCGCGCGGTCCGGCGTCACGACGCCGATCGCCGTCGAGGCGAGCGGTGGATTGATCATCCCGACCCCGGCTCCGCCGATGATGAAGCCGGGGATCAGGTGCTCCCAGCCACTTCCGCTGGTGAGCCCGCGCATCAGCATCAGGCCGACTCCGGTGAGCACGAGCCCCGGTGCGATCAGAAGGCGGATCGGCACCCGTGCGGTGAGTCGCCCGGCGATCGTCGAGGTGAGCAGGATCCCACCGGAGAGCGTGAGGAAGCGCAGACCGGTCTGGAAGGCCGAATAGCCGAGAATGTCCTGCAGATACAGCGTGAGGTACAGGAACAGCGCGAAGAATCCGCCCGAGAGGGCGAACGCCGCGATCGCACCCCCCGTGAACGTCGGCTTGCGGAACAGGCTGAGATCGAACATCGCCCGGTCCGGCTGCAGCAGCTCGGCGAGCAGGAAGAGCACCATGCCGGCCGCGGCGACCGCGAGCAGGACGAGGATGTAGGTCGAGCCCCAGCCCTTCTGGTTGGCCTTGATGAGCGCCAGCACGAGCGCTCCGAGCGCTCCGCTGAAGGTGAGCACCCCAATCGGGTCGACGCGATGATGACCGGGCTGGCGGGACTCCTCGACGCGCATCTGGGTGAGGAACAGCGCGACGATGCCGATCGGGACGTTGACGAGGAAGATCCAGCGCCAGCTCAGGCCGCTGGTGAGCGCGCCGCCGACGACCGGGCCGATCGCCACCGCCAGTCCGGTGATCGCTCCCCAGATACCGAACGCGGTGCCCCGCTCACGGCCCTGGAAGGCGCTGCCGAGCAGAGCCAGCGACGTGGAGAACATCGCCGCGCCGCCGACACCCTGGGCTCCGCGGAACAGATTGAGCATGATCGGCGACTGCGCCAGCCCCGACCCGAGTGAGCTGACGGTGAAGATGACGAGGCCGATCGTGAACATCCTCCGCCGGCCGTACAGGTCAGCCAGCGAGCCGGTCGTGAGCAGCAGGGCGGCGAGCACCAGCGAGTAGGCGTCGATCACCCACTGCAGATCCGAGAAGTCGGCGTGCAGCGAGGACTGGATGTCCGGCAGCGCGACGTTGACGATCGTGACGTCGAGCAGCAGCATGAACGTGCCCGTGCACACCGCAATCAACGTCCACCACTTGCGATCCATTCCCACCATTCCTCTGTCTGGACCGGTCTTGCTCGGAGGCTAGTGCGCGCGCGCTCGCCGTCCGAGCCGGGTCCCAAGATATGCGCGTGCCCACGCTGCTCGCCGCATCACGGGCGATCCCCGACGGTCAGGGTCTCACGCAGATCGGCGAGCTCGGGCTCGCGTTCGCGCTGGCCTCGCTGATCGGACTGGAGCGGGAGTGGCGCCAGAAGTCGGCGGGGCTGCGCACACACACCCTCGTCGGCTTCGGCTCGGCGCTGTTCGTGCTCGTCAGCAAGTACGGGTTCAGTGACGTCGTGAACGGAACCGGTGTGATCCTCGACCCGTCGCGGATCGCCGCCCAGGTCGTCTCCGGCCTCGGCTTCATCGGGGGCGGCCTGATCTTCGTGCGGCGTGACGCGGTGCGCGGGCTGACGACCGCGGCGACGGTGTGGCTCACCGCCGCCGTCGGTATGGCGTGCGGCGCCGGGCTTGCGATCCTCGCGCTCGCGGCCACGCTCGCGTACTTCGTCACCGCCCTGGTCTACGTGAGGCTCGCCGCCTGGCTTCCACGCGCGCCCGATGCCGTGTTCGCGCTGCGGATCGTCTACGAGGACGGTCGCGGGATCCTGCGCGACGTGCTGGCCACCTGCACCGAACAGGGGTTCACGATCACCCGGGTCGCCACACAATCGCTCGACGGGACCATCGCCAACCGCCCCGCCGTCGCGGTGACGATGGAGGTGGGCAGGCATCCGAGCCGCCGTCATGCCGAGGACCTGGCCGCCGCGGTCGACGAGATCGAGGGGGTCTACGAGGTGACCACGCGTGACGTCGAGGCGGGCGGCGACTAGGGCAGCTCGCGGCGCATGAGCTCCAGTACCGGCAGTCCTCCGGGATCGAGCGACGGCGCGCACGTCTCCCATTCCGCCACGCCGAGCCCCGCGAAGCCGGCGCGTACGGCCGCCAGATAGCCGGCGTCGATGACCGCGGTGCCCGCCCGCACCCCGTCGTCGAAGCGCGCCCGCCCCTCGGCCGAACCGCGGTAGGTCCACACGCGCGCCCCGCGGGCGCCCGGGAGCCGATCGCTCACGTCGATGCGGTCGTAGTTGCGCTCGCGGCGGTCAAGCGCCGCGAGCTCGGCCGTCCCGACCGGCAGACACACCCCGTTGACGCACGCGCCCGAGGAGTCGTCGAGGTCGATGTCGAGAAAGCACACCGAGACGGCCGGCCGCCCCCCGTCGCGATCCAGATAGCACTTGTAGCCCGGGAGATCGACGCGGTTGTCCATCGCAACCCCCCACCCGCGCCGCATCCCCCGCAGATCGGCGACGAATCCCTGCGCGTGCCGTTCACGGCTGGGGATGAACTCGCCCGCCACCAGCGAGCCATAGCCGAACACGTATTCGTGCACGGAGGGCATGATCACGATTTGCGTCGCGCCGCGGCACCTTGGGTAGTGCCAGGTGATGCGTTTCTCCGGACTCATCGGCGCAGTGCTCATCTGCGTCCTCGCCGTGCTCGGCGCCGTGCTGCTCGGCGGCGTCGGCTTCATCGTCGTCGCGGCCATCTTCGGCGCACTCGCGCTGGTCGGCCTGCGCGACGTCGCGCAGACCCGCCATTCGATCCTGCGCAACTACCCGATCCTCGGGCACATGCGGTTTGCGCTGGAGAAGATCCGCCCCGAAATGCAGCAGTACTTCATCGAGCGCAACTACGACGGGCGCCCCTACGACCGTGACACCCGGAGCGGGATCTACGAGCGGGCCAAGGGGATCCAGGACGAGCAGGCCTACGGGACCGAACGTGACGTCGCCGAGCCGGGCTACGAGTGGCTGCTGCAGTCGATCCACTCCGCCGATCCGCCCGATGAGGTGCCACGGGTCCTGATCGGCGGCCCGGAGTGCACGCAGCCGTACGAGATGGCACTGCTCAACGTGAGCGGGATGTCGTTCGGGGCGCTGTCGGCGCAGGCGCTCACCGCCCTGAACCAGGGCGCGGCGCAGGGCGGCTTCGCCCACGACACGGGCGAAGGCGGCCTCACCGACTACCACCTGAAGGGGGCCGACGTCGTCTGGGAGCTCGGCACCGGCTACTTCGGCGCGCGGACCAAGGACGGCGGTTTCGATGCCGAGGAGTTCAAGAAGAAGGCCTCGCATCCACAGGTCAAGCTCGTCTCGCTGAAGCTCAGCCAGGGGGCCAAACCAGGGATCGGAGGCGTCCTGCCCGGCGGCAAGGTGACCGAGGAGATCGCCAAGGCACGCGCGGTGCCGAAGGGTCAGACCTGCGTCAGCCCGCCCGGTCACAAGGTGTTCGACACGCCCCGCGAGCTGGTCCGGTTCATCGCGCGGATGCGCGAGCTCGCCGGAGGCAAGCCTGCCGGGTTCAAGCTCTGCGTTGGGCTGCGCCACGAGTTCATCGCGATCTGCAAGGCGATCGTCGAGGAGGGCACAGCGCCGGACTTCATCATCGTCGACGGGTCGGAGGGCGGCACCGGCGCGGCACCCGCCGAATACTCCGACCACGTCGGCGTGCCGCTCACCGAGGGGTTGATGACCGTCCACAACACGCTCGTCGGTTTCGGACTCCGTGACCAGATCCGGATCGGGGCGAGCGGCAAGGTGGCCACCGGCTCGGACATCGTCAAGCGCCTGGCGCAGGGCGCGGACTACACCAACGCCGCCCGCGCGATGATGCAGGCGACCGGCTGCATCCAATCCCAGCGCTGCAACACGAACCAGTGCCCGGTCGGGGTCGCCACGCAGGATCCGCGCCGCGCCCGCGCGCTCGATGTCGAGGACAAGACCGGACGAGTCCATCGCTATCAGGGGGCGACGGTGAAGGAAGCGCAGCGGATCATCGCCTCGATGGGCCTCTCCTCCCCCGCGGAGGTCTCCCCCCACCACCTGGTTCGCCGGGTCAATCACGCCGAGGCGATGAGCTACGCGGAGCTCTACGACTGGCTCGAGCCCGGGGCACTGCTCGACGAGCCGCCTGACAACTGGCGCGTGGATTGGGATCGAGCCGACCCTGACAACTTCGCCCCGAAAATCGTCTGACATCGAGGTCCCATGGCAACCGTCGCCGAATCGATCATCGACGCCCTCGCCGAACTCGGCGTCACGCACGTCTGGGGCGTCGTCGGCGACGCGCTCAACCCGGTCACCGACGCGATCCGTCGTGAGGAGCGCATCGAATGGATCGGGGTGCGCCACGAGGAGGCCGCCGCTTTCGCGGCCGGCGCCCAGGCCCAGCTGACCGGCAGGCTCGGCGTGTGCATGGGCACGGTCGGGCCCGGCTCGCTGCATCTGCTCAACGGGCTCTATGACGCGCGCAAATCGCACGCGCCGGTGCTCGCCCTGTGCGGACAGGTGCCGCTCCCCGAGATCGGATCGGATTTCTTCCAGGAGGTCAACAACGACGCGGTATTCGCGGATGTCGCCGAGTTCTGCGCGACCGTGACGAGCCCGGCGCAGATGCCGGGGCTGCTCGAGCAGGCGGTCCATAGCGCGCTCGCCGCGCCGGGGGTCTCGGTGTTGACGCTTCCCGGCGACGTCGGTGGGGCCAAGGCGCCCGGCGCCGCACGGTTCGTCAGCCAGGGCCGCCCGGTTGTTCCGGATCCGGCGGCGCTCGACCGGGCCGCGCAGGTGATCGACGAATGCGGGCCGGTCACGCTGCTGGTCGGCAGCGGCGCCCGCCACGCGCGCGCGGAGGTGCTCGCCCTCGCCGAGCGGCTGTGCGCCCCGATGGTGCTCACGATCAAGGCCAAGGAGGACCTCGAGCGCGAGAATCCGTTTGCGGTCGGGCAGAGCGGGCTCATCGGCAATCCGGCGGCGCAGCGCGCCTTCGAGCGCTGCGAGCTGCTGGTGATGCTCGGCACCGACTTCCCGTACACCGACTGGTATCCGAAGGACAAGCGAGTCATCCAGGTGGATGTGCGCCAGGCCCATATCGGCCGGCGCACGCACGTCGAGCTCGGCGTGGTCGGCGACACCGGACTGGTGGCGGCCGGGCTGATCGGGCGCGTCTCCCCGCGTGAGGACCGCGCCCACCTGGAGGACTGCACGGACCGCTATGCGAGCTGGCGCACGCGGCAGCAGACGCTCGCCGACCCAGAGCACGACTCCCGCGGGATCGTGGAGAAGGTCCGCTCGGCGTTCGACAACCCGGATGACCGTATCCGGCCCGAGGCCGTCGCCACGGCGGTCGACCGGCTCGCCGCCGACGACGCGATCTTCACCAGCGACACCGGGATGTCGACCGTATGGCTGGCACGGTTCGTGACGATGCGATCGCGCCGGCGGATGCTCGGCTCCTACAACCTTGGGTCGATGGCAAACGCGACGCCCCAGGCGCTCGGCGCTCAGGCACTGGACCGCGGTCGCCAGGTGATCGCCTTCTGCGGCGACGGCGGGCTGACGATGCTGCTCGGCGAGCTCATCACCGCCGCCCACCACCGACTCCCGGTCAAGCTCGTGGTCTTCAACAACGGGCGGCTGGGGATGGTCAAGCTCGAGCAGGAGCAGGCCGGGCTGCCCGAGTTCGGCACCGAGCTCGGCGATGTCGACCTCGCCGCGGTCGCGCGCGCCTGCGGAATGCACGCGGTCCGCGTGACCGAGGGCGAGGCGCTCACCGACGCGGTCCGCGACACGCTGGCCCACGACGGACCGGCCCTCATCGATGTCGTGACCAATCCCGAAGAGGTCGCGCTGCCGCCGAAGGTGACCCCCGGCGAAACCTGGGGCTTCGCGATCGCCAAGCTCTCCGAGACACTCGAGAGCCGTCCCGGCTGACGCGCCTGACACCGGTGCCGCGGCCCGATGGCGGACCGACCGGCCCACAGTCTCATCCAATCGTCCAGACCGCTCAAAACTCCCTCATGAAGGGTCCGTGGGCGTGACGACATGAGTGCCAGGGCCCCCACGGAAGGGGCTGGGACACAACACCTAGGAGGTACTCATGAACAAGCTGCGTCTCTACCAGGCGGCGTCTGCTCTTGCGGCCATCGCCACGGTCGCCATCGCGTCCGGAGCCGGCTGGAAGTTCTAGTTCGAGGTCGCGGGCGCCGATACGCCTCTGCTGCGGCGCCCGCACACCTCCTCAGGTCTCATGTCCCCACGCCATCCTGTCCGCCTCTACTGCGCCGCCGTCTTCCTGGCGGGAATCGGCCTCTCCGTGCTCGCACTGCCCGACGCGCGGATGGGCTGGATCGTGCATATGCCACTCAGCTTCGTGCTGCTCTCTGCGGGCGTGCTGCTGGGCGAGATGCTGACGATCCGCATCCCGAGGCGCGGCGGCGGCGACTATGAGGAGCTGACCCTGTCTGGCGCGTTCGCGCTGGTGCTGCTGATCACCGGCGGCCTCGGGCCTGCGCTCGTCGCCCAGGGGATCGCCTCGGTCGTCCAGGACGTCCACTCGCATAAGCCCGGCTGGCGCGTGCGCTTCAACCTCGGCCAGTACTTCGTCGCGCTGCTCGCCGCATGGATGGTGGTGCGCTGGTTCCACGTGGATCCCCGGCTCGACATCCTGCATCCGATCTCCAGCCGGCAGTTGCCCGCGATGCTCGTGGGCTCGGTCGTCTTCGCGCTCGTCAACCGGATCGTCGTCGGCGTGGCCGTCTCCCTGTACCAGGGGGTCACGATCCGCGCGCACTTCCGTGAGAACGGCGTGTTCGGGCTGGTCACCGGGTCGGTCGTCCTGCTCACCGCGCCGATCGTGCTCGCCGCGGCCAGCTACTGGGTGGCGATCGTGCCGCTCTGCCTGGCGCCGATCGTCGCCATGTACAACTCGGTGACGCAGTCGGCGCGCTCCGAGCACCTCGCGCGTCACGACTCGCTCACCGGGTTGCCCAACCGGATGTTCTTCCAGCAGACGGCCGAGTCGATCCTCGAGGGCGGCGCGGACGCCGGCTGCGTGCTGCTGCTCGATCTGGACCGCTTCAAGGACGTCAACGACACGCTCGGTCACCGCGTCGGCGACCTGCTGCTCTCGCGCGTGGCGGTGCGCTTCCGGGAGGTCGTCGGCAACCGCGGCGACGTCGCGCGGCTCGGCGGCGACGAGTTCGCGCTGATCGCCTCCGGTCGCTCCAAGGATGAGGCGCGCGGCCTGGCTCAGGCGGTCGCCGACTCGCTGCGTGACTCCTTCCAGCTCGAGGAGCTGGTCGTGGACGTGCAGGCGAGCGTCGGGATCGCGCTCTTCCCCGACCACGGCACCGACATCGAGACGCTGCTGCAGAAGGCCGACGTGGCGATGTACCGCGCCAAGGAGTCGAGCGCCGACATCGAGTTCTACGACGAGCGCCACGATCACCACAGCCCGAGCAAGCTTGCGCTCACGGGCGAGCTGCGCGCCGCGGTTTCGGGCCCCCAGCTCGTCGTCTGGTATCAGCCGCAGCTCGACCTGCACACCGGCCAGCTCACCGACGTCGAGGCGCTGGTCCGCTGGGAGCATCCCGGCCGTGGCCTGCTGGCCCCCGACGCGTTCCTGCGAATGGCCGAGCAGACGAGCCTGATCAAGCCGCTCACCGATCACGTGCTGCGCACCGCGCTCGCCCAGGCCGCGGCCTGGCGGCGGCTCGGCCTGGATCCGACGGTTGCCGTCAATGTCTCCACCCGCTCGCTCGTCGACCGAGACTTCACCGCGCAGGTGATGGCCGCGCTGAGCGAGGCCAACGTCCCGCCATGTTCCCTGCGGCTCGAGGTGACCGAGAGCGCGCTGATGGCCGATCCCGTCACCTCTCACACCGTGCTGCACGAACTCGACGAGCTCGGCGTCAAGATCTCGATCGACGATTTCGGAACCGGATACTCCTCGCTCGCCTACCTCGCCGACCTTCCGGTCTCCGAGGTCAAGATCGACCGCTCGTTCGTCATGAAGATGGACGGCCACGCCAAGGAGAACATCATCGTGAGCTCCACGATCGATCTCGCCCACCACCTCGGGCTGTGCGCCGTCGCCGAGGGCGTGGAGGACCGCGCTCAGATCCGCCGGCTCGAGACGCTGGGATGTGACGTCGCCCAGGGGTACGCGATCGCCCGCCCCGTGCGTGCTCCGGAGGCGACCCAACTCCTGCTCAGCGCCGGGTTCGACTCCGACGTCCCTCCCCCCTCGGTCGCCACCGTTCCCGAGATTGCGGACGGGAGCCTGATCGTGACCAGCGCGACTCCGAAGCGGAACCTCGGCCCATGGTCCTGATCGCACTCGCCCTGCTCTGTGTGGCGACGGTCCCGCTCACCGGCGGCAACCTCGCGCGGCTCGCCGACCTCCGGCTGCGCGGCCTGTGGATTCCACTGCTGGCGCTCGCCGTCCAGGTGATCATCACGGTGGTGGCGCCGACCGGCAGCATGGCGCTTCACCGCGGCCTGCACATCGCCACCTACATCATGATCGGCGGGTTCCTGTGGGCGAATCGCCGGCTGGCGGGTATCCGCCTGCTCACGCTCGGTGCCGCCTGCAACGCGGCCGCGATCATCGCCAACCTCGGCGTGATGCCGGCGTCCCGGTCCGCCGAGCGGCTCGCCGGGCTCTCGCTGCGGGCGGGCTTCGACAATTCCGCCCCGGTCCACCACGCCCACCTCGCCTGGCTCGGGGACATCATTCCGTGGCCCGGGCCGCTGCACAACGTGCTGTCGATCGGCGATCTGCTGATCTTCGCGGGGACGGTGGTACTGCTGCACCGCGGCTGCCGGCGCGAGGCCCCGGTACCGCGCCTGGGCGACGCCGTCGGCTGACCCGCCGGTTTTTCCGACTCGCCCTGCTCGGGTAGGCGGTACACCCGTGCCCGCCTTCGACACAGATGCCGGCCTCGCGAATCCGGCCTTCGGCAACGAGCGCCCGTTCTCGATCGGCATCGAGGAGGAGCTGTTCCTCGTCGACCCGCTGAGCGGAGCCCTCACCAACTCCTCCGCGGCGGTGGTTGAACGCGTCGGCGAGAGCGCCGGCGCGATCGAGCGCGAGCTCCACGCCTGTCAGATCGAGCTCATCAGCCCGGTGAGCCGGACGGCGGCAGAGGCGAGCGCGACCCTGGCGCAGACGCGCCGCACCGTGCTTCAGACGGGGACCGGCCTGCTCGGCGCCGGCACGCACCCCAGCGCCTCCGAGAGGACCGCGGAGATCACCGACAAGGAGCGCTACGAACGGATCCGGGAGCTGCTCGGAGATGCGGTGCTCACGCCGGTCGGCGGCCTGCACGTCCACGTGGGCATGCCCAGCGCGCAGGCTGCGGTGCGGGCCTACAACGGGCTGCGCGAGCATCTGCCACTGCTTCAGGCTCTGTCGGCCAACTCGCCGTTCCGTCATGGCCGGGACACGTTCATGGCGTCGGTGCGCGAGCTGACCCTCCGCGGCTGGCCGCGCTCAGGTGTGCCGCGCGCGCTGGAGAGCTTCGACGATTTCCGCGCGCTGGCCGGCCTGGTGACGCGAGCGGCGGGCGTGCCGGACTACACCTGGTTCTGGTGGAAGCTGCGGCCGCATCCTCGCCTCGGCACGGTCGAGGTCCGCTCCCTGGATGCACAGACGCGGACCGAGGACACGGCGGCTCTCGCCGCGCTCGTCCACTGCCTGGCGCATCATCACGCCGAGTGCGATCTGCCTGCTCCCTCGCCGCCGGAGGTGATCGAGGAGGGACTGTTCCGCGCCGCCCGTTATGGCGTCCGGGCAGAGCTTCCCGACGCCGGCGGCGAGCTGCACCCGCTGTCGGAGGTGCTCGAGGCGACGCGTGAGTTGTGCGCCGCCAGCGCCTCCGAGCTGGGCTGCGAGGCCGAGCTGGAGACGCTGGGGGCACTCGTCGCCGACGGCGGCGGCGCCGGACGCCAGCGCGCGATCTACGAGATCGCGGGCATGGACAGCCTGCTGCGAGCGCTGCTGGAGATCACAGCGGGCTCTGCTCGCCCGGCTGCGCCGACGACGGATCCGTGAGCTCACGCAGGTTCGCCTGCGCCCGACGCAGCAGTCGCGAGACCTGCATCTGCGAGCAGCCCATCCGCTCGGCGATCTCGCTCTGCTTCAGGTCGCCGTCGATCCGCAGCTGCAGCGCACGGTGCTCGAGGTGCGGCAGGCGCGTCATCGCGGCCGACAGCGAGAGTTTGGCCTCGACGAGTGCGTACCCGTCGTCGCCGTCGCCGAGGCCGTCGCCGAGCGTCTGCTCCTCCTCATTGGCGCTCCCGGGGGCCGGAGCGTCCAGTGACACCGAGTAGTGCGCGCTGCCGGCCTCCAGGCCTGCGATCACGTCCTCGAGCGGAACCTCGAGGTATTCCGCAAGCTCGGCGACGCGCGGCGTGCGACCGGTGTTGGAGGCGAGGTGTGCGGAGGCGCGGTCGACCCGCAGCGCCATCTCCTGTGCGCCGCGCGGCACGTGCGCCGACCAGCCCGTGTTGCGGAAGTAACGCTTGAGCTCACCGAGGATCGTGGGGATCGCGAATGACGAGAACCGAGCGCCGCGCCGGGGATCAAACCGATCCACCGCGCCGAGCAGGCCGACATAGGCGACCTGTACGAGGTCTTCCAGCGGCTCGTGAGGGTTCGTGTAGCGGCCCGCCAACCGTCTGGCAAGGGGTTGAAACTGCTGGAACAGCTCCTCGCGGGCGGAGCGGTCGCCGTCGTCCTGCCAGCGCAACGCCAGTACGTTCGCTCGATCCGCGCCTGCTGGCGCGGCCCTCATGGTGGTCTCCGGCATCGTGTGGGTCTCCTGCGTTGGGGTCGCCTACCTGCGAGATCCCGTCAGAGACCGCTGCGTGCGGCCACCGCCGTCGTCATCCCTCTGCCACCCGTCATCGCCGTGAAGCAGCGTCCGGGCTAACGGAGATCTACCCCGAAACCGGGTGCCGCAACGAAAAACCTGCCGATTCGTTGCAAACGAAGCGGTCGTGCTGCCCGTGCTCAGTCCGTGGCCGGTGTGGCCCGCGCGCGCGCCGCCTCGGCAAGCCGCTCGACGAGGCCAGTGAACCCGATGCCCGCCGCCTCGGCCGCCAGCGGCGTCGGCCCGGTCTCGGTGAGGCCAGGGATCGTGTTGAGCTCGAGGATCTGCACCGTCCCGGATGGCTCCAGGATGAGGTCGACGCGCGCCAGGTCACGCGTGCCGAGCGTCCGGCAGGCGGCGAGCGCCGCGTGCTCCACCGCCTCGCGCTGAGGCTCCGCCAGGTCCGCGGGGGCGTCGAGCCGCACCGCATCGAAGTCGTAGTGCGCCTCGTAGTCGTAGACCTCGCCGGTGCCGAGGATCTCGACGATCGGCAGCGCCTCATACGGAGCGGAGCCCGCCCTCCCAGTGCTCTCCTCCGGACCGCCGAGCACGGTGACCGCGAGCTCCCGACCGCTCACATGGCGCTCGACGAGGATCTCGTCGTCGTAGGCGACTGCGCCGAGTACCGCGGTGCGCAGCTGCTCCGGCCGCTCCACATACTTGATCCCGAATGAGGATCCCTGCCGTGAGGGCTTGACCAGCACCGGGGCGCCGAGCCGTTCCATCACCTTGTCGAACAGCGAGGCGGCGCCGAGATCCTGGAACGCGTGGCGGCTGAAGGCGTGGAACGCGGGGGTGGTCAGCCCAGCCCGGCGCAGCAGCTGCTTGGTGACGATCTTGTCCAGGCAGAGCTGACTCGCGAGGCTGTCAGAGCCCGTGTATGGCACGTCCAGGAGCTCGAGCAGCGCCTGCAGCGACCCGTCCTCCCCGCTCTGCCCGTGGGCGACGATGAACACGAACTCGGGGGCGAGCTCCCGCACGCGTTCGACCACCGTGTGATCGATCTCGATCTCGACGATCTCCTGCTCGGAACCACGCAGCGCGGCCATCACCCGCCGGGCCCCCCGCAGGCTCACCTCCCGCTCGATCGAGGTCCCGCCCCGCGCGATCGCGATCGGCCTGCCGGTCACCGCTTGGCGCCCTCACCCCGCATCGCGAGCAGGTTGCTCTCAAACGTCCGCGTCGTGCGCCGCCGCTCAGCGTGCTCGTCGATCGCGAGCTCGATCAGCGCGTCCATCAGGTCGGGGAACGGCAGGCCGGCCGGCTGGAACAGGTAGAAGGCGAACGAGCCGGGGATCGTGTTCGGTTCATTGACGAACAGCCGCTCCTGATCGTCGAGCAGCAGGTCGACGCGGGTGACGCCGGCGCCGCCGATCGCCGCGAACGTGCGCCGGGCGAGATCCTGGACGCTCGCGGTGAGCTCGTCCCCGATCGGCGCGGGGATCAACCGCTGCGCCGAGCTCATCCCGGCCCCCTTGGCACCGGCCTCCGGCTCGCCGGTCTTGTCCGCGCCGGTCTTGTCCTCTCCGGCCTTGGCGCCGCCGCGCATGTACTTGTGCTCGAAGGAGAGGAAGCCCTCGTCGCCCGCCACCGGCTGCTCGCAGAGCGACACGCGCGGCTCGACGCCCGGGCGCCCGAGCACCGCGCAGTTGATCTCACGGCCACCCTCGACGGCCGGCTCGATGATCGCCACCCGGTCGAGCTCGAAGCAGAGCTCGAGTGCCTCGGCGAGGGTCGCCTCGTCCGTGCAGCGCTGCACCCCAACGCTCGAGCCCAGCGACGCCGGCTTGGCGTAGACGGGCAGACCGAAGCGAGCGCGCACGCGTTCGATCACGGCGCCGGGCCCCGTGCGCTCGTATTCCTCGCGCCGGAGCGTGATGTCCTCGAGCACCGGGATCCCGGCGGCCCGCAGCATCGACTTCGTCGTCGCCTTGTTCATCGCGAGCACCGCCGCTTCGAGCGTCGGTCCCGCATACGGGATGTCGGCGAGCTCCAGCGCACCCTGCAGGCATCCGTCCTCACCCTGGGTGCCGTGCGTGGCGGGGATCACGACGTCGAGCCGGGGCGCCACCGGTTCGACGGCGGCGCTCGGGCGTTCGCGTCCGCCGCCGAAGATCCCGCGCCGGCGCTCCTCGGGCGGCGCGTCGGTCCCCTGCCCGCCCGCGCGCAACGTGCCGGTGGAGAGGTCAAGTGACACCGGCGTCGCGGCGAGCGTGTCGGCACGGTAGGCCGCGATGTCGCGCAGGCTCGCGCCGGTGAACCAGCGACCGTCGCGGTCGATGTAGAGCGGGACCGGCTGATGGCGCTCCTGGAGCGCTTCGCAGGCCTGCAGTCCGGTGATGATCGAGACGTCATGCTCGACGGAGCGGCCGCCGAACACGACCCCGACGCGAAGTCCACGGGGGGGCACGGCGCGGGAGTGTATTCGCCTCGCCGGACCCGCCCCGGAGCTCGCGATGGCGCCGTCAGGTCTGATCCTCGGCGTACATGTCCGGCAGATCGTTCTCGAACAGGATCACGTCGCCCGCCCGCGTCAGCCCGCGCAGCACCTCGGTCGCGGCGCCGATGTCGCGCACCACGGTGATCGCGTCCGGGTCAAAGCCCTCATCCGCCAGTCCCGCCGCGATCGGCCGTGTGCGCTCGGGGCCGACGAGGATCACCCGGTCGCACGCCGCCGCCGCCTGGCGACCGAAGCGCTCGTTGAGGTCTTCCTCCTGCGCGCCGAGCTCGACCATTCCCGGCGTGACCAGGATCCGGCGCTGCGCCGGATGGGCGCGCAGCACCTCGAGCGCGGCCTGGGCGCCGGCCGGATTCGAGTTATAGGCGTCGTCGATGACGACGATCCCGGCGCCGGGGTTCGGGATCGGCTGCAACCGGTGCTCGGGGGGGCGGATCCGCCTCAAGCCCCGGGCGATCTGCTCGATCGTCATTCCGCACAGGTGCCCGACCGCGGCCGCGGCGAGCAGGTTGGAGAGGTTGTGGCGGCCGAGCAGCCCGGCCCGAGCCGCAATCCGCTGCTCGCCGATGACCAGCTCGAAGCGGGTCTCCCCCTGGGCCATCTCCACGGCCTCCGCCCGCACGAGGGCGTCGGGGTTCTTCACGCCGAACAGGACGGTGTCGACGGTGACGCGACCGGCGACCTCGAGACAGAGCGGATCGTCGGCGTTGGTCACGAGGTGGCCGTCGGCCGGCAGCGCGAGCGCGAGCTCGGCCTTCGCGTCGGCGATCGCCTCGATCGTGCCCATCCGCTCGAGGTGCGCCGGGCCGATCGCGGTGAGCACCCCGATCTCCGGGTGGACGAGCTCGCAGAGCTCGGCGATGTCGCCGGCGCGGTACATGCCCATCTCCACGACAAATCCCCGATGGCGCTCGGTGAGATGCTCGTTGATCGTGCGGATCACGCCGAGCTGGGAGTTGAAGCTGGCCGGTGTGATCAGTGTGGAGAACGCCTCCTCGAGCACCGCACCGATGCAGACCTTCGTCGTCGTCTTGCCGTAGCTGCCGGTGATGCCGATCACCCGCGGCGCGATCCGCGCGAGCTTCGCGCGGGCAGCGGACTCGAAACGCCCATTGATCCGGCGCTGCACCGGCGCGAGCGCGCGGTTGGCGGCGCACACGAGCCACGGCGCGCCCGGCACGCTGGCCACGACCAGCAGCGTCGCGACGGCGAACGGGATGTCGGAGCCGAGCGCGAGACTGAGCGCCGCCCCCGCCGCCGCGACGACGGCCGGCACGGCGAGCGCCAGCGCCCACAGCCTGCGGGCGCGCTCGGTCATGACCAGTGGCTTGACCTCGGCACGCTGAGCCCGCGTGAGCTGAAGCCCCACCAGCGCCGCGGTGACGAGCGCGTAACCGATGAGCTCGATCCAATGGCGGCCGTGGCCGGCCGAGAATGCCGCCGTCACGATCGCGACGAGCGCCACCACCAGGTCGGCGACCGGCGCGATCTCGCCCCGCCGCCGCAGCCACAGCAGCAGCCGCGCGTTCTCGTAGTGCTCGAGCTGGAGCAGGTGCAGCGCCCGGCGCGAGCGCGTGCGGTAGCGCCAGCCCGCCGCCAGGCACGCGAGCAGCGCGCCGATCGAGCCGACGCTCATCGGGCGGCGGCGGCAGCCGGGTGGCTGGGATCGTGTCCCGCTCCGCCGAGAAAGTGGCGCGCGACCCGCGCGAACCGCTGGGGCTGGTCGGCGTAGGCGAAGTGCCCGGCGCCCTCGAACACGACGAGACCGGCGTCCGGGATCAGGCGCTGCATCGTCTCGCCGTCGCGCAGCGGGGTGTCCTCGTCGTTCTCGCCCCAGATGAGCAGAGTCGATGCCCGCACCCGCGGGAGCAGCGGCGTCAGATCGGCGCTCACCAGGCGATTGAACGTCGGCCGCAGTGCCTGCGCGGTGGCGGAGTAGTCGCCCGAAGCGGTGCGACCGACCAACCGACTGCTCAGCGTCCGCCCGGGCGACCCGAGCCGGTTGAGCACGTGCTTGGCGAGCTTGGCGATCGCCACCCGCCGATACCACCGGAACGTCCGCGGGGCACGGATGCCTGCGGAGTCGACGAGCACGAGTTTGTCGACGAGCTCCGGGTGATGCGCGGCGAGGTGGATCGCGATCCGCCCCCCATGCGAGTGCCCGACGATCGACACACGCTCCAGACCGAGCGCGGCGAGCAGCGCACAGGTCCAGTCGGAGTACTCCTGCACCCCCCAGGGGCCCGGCGGCATGCCGCTGCGCCCGAAGCCGGGCAGGTCGACCGCGTGCACCGTGCAGCTCGGCTCAAGCGCGCTCACAATCGATCCGACGGCCTCGATGCTCGCCCCCCAGCCGTGCAGGACGAGCACCTCAGGACCGGTGCCGACGGTACGGCAGCGGGCGCTGACTCCCTGGATGTCGAGCTCCTGATCCACGCGCTCGAAGGCTACCGTCGCCCCGGGCGGACCCCAGTCCTCTCAACCCGCACCATCCCTGCGCAGGCGCCGCTTCCGATTCGCGGTCGGACTGGACCGGGAGTCCCATTCCGGCCCCGCCGGGCGCTCGTGGCGATCGTTGCCGACGGCCGGAGCGGAATGACCAGTCCGCCAGGCGGCCCGGGCGTGCAAAGATGAGTCCCGATGAGTGATTCCATGATCGCCGAGACGATCTTCATCGCCGGCAACGGCGAGGACCAGATCGAGGCATACACCGCATCCCCCTCGACCGACTCCGCGCGCGGCGGGGTGGTCGTGATCCATCACCTGCCGGGCTACGACCGCGCGACCAAGGAGATCACGCGCCGGTTCGCCGAGCTCGGCTACGACGCAATCTGCCCGAACCTGTATCACCGCGAGGCACCCGGTGCCGCCCCCGACGACGCCGCGGCGACCGCCCGTGCGCAGGGCGGGGTCCCGGATGAGCGGCTGATCGGTGACGTCAGGGGCGCAGCCGCTCACCTGCGCTCACTCGCGCACAGCAACGGGAAGGTCGGCGTGATCGGCTACTGCTCGGGCGGTCGCCAATCGGTGCTCGCCGCCTGCAACGTCGACCTCGACGCGGCGGTGGACTGCTACGGCGCGTTCGTCGTCGGCACCCCGCCGGAGGGTTTTCCCCTTCCGATCTCGGGCTTCCCGGAGCAGATCCCGTCGTTGCGCTGCCCGTTGCTCGGTCTGTTCGGCAACGACGATGCCCACCCGAGCCCGGAGGATGTGGACGAACTCGAGCGCCTGCTCAAGGAATCCGGCAAGACCTACGAGTTCCACCGGTACGACGACGCCGGCCACGCGTTCTTCTCCGTCGATCGTCCCTCCTACCGGGTCGCGGCTGCGCTCGACGGATGGGAGCGAATCGAAGCGTTCTTCTCCACATACCTGGGAGGCAGCTGATGTGTACCTACGCCACCGTGACCACGCCGCTCCAGGGCAGCGCCAAGGGCCCTGACTCAAAGTGGTTCCACGTCACCGACGGCACCGTGTACTTCGACCATCCCGTGCACGCGATGGCCGATCACACGCTCAACATCGACTTCGCCGACCCGTCGCGCGGGCCTGGCGCACGCGTCGCGGTCGAGCTCACGGCCGCCTCCGCCCGCGAGCTGGTGAGCGCGATCGAGGCGGCGCTCGCCTCGGCGCCGGCCGAGATGACCGCCTGAGGGCCGGCGGGGCTGCCGGCGCCGCCGAGGTCGCCCGGGCGCCGGTCAGGCTCGGGCGCCGGTCAGGCTCGGGCGGCGAACAGCGCCTCGGCGAGCGCCAGACCGCCGAGGACGCCCGCTCGATCGCCGAGCGCGGGCGCGACGAGGTACTCGCTGAGGTCGCCGGCCAGCTCCGGCCGGGCGGGATAGCCGCCGAGCAGGCGCGTGAGCTCGATGCGGGTCCGCGCGAGCAATCCGCTGCGCTGACCGACGCCACCGCCGACGACCACACGGTGCGGAGAGGCGATCATCACGATCGCCACGATGCCCGCCGCCAGGTACGCGGCCTCCAGTGGCCAGGCGGCGTGATCATCCGGGAGCGTCTCCGGCTCGCCTCCCCACCGCTCGCGCAGCGCGCCCCCCGACGCGAGCCCCTCCCAGCAATCACCGTGGAACGGGCAGGCGCCGGGGTAGGGATCGAGCGCTGAGTCGTGCGGGATCCGCAAATGCCCGGCCTCTGGGTGCAGCAGCCCGTGGACCGGCCGCCCGCGGCGCACAATGCCCGCGCCGATTCCGGTACCGACCGTGAGGTAGCAGAGGCTGTCCGCGCCGCGTCCGGCGCCCCAGCGCAGTTCGCCGAACGCGGCTGCGCCGACGTCGGTCTCCAGCGCGATCGGCACTCCCAGACCCTCGCGCAGCGCGGGACCGATCGCGGCTCCCCCCAGCCCGCCTTCGGAGTCGTGGCGAGCACCTGACCCCAGCGTGGCGAGCGCTCGTCGAGCTCGAGCGGACCGAACGCGCCGACCCCGACGGCCCGGGGGCGCGGACGCCCCGGCGCTGCGAAGAACGCGAGGATGCGCTCGAGCGTCGCCTCCGGCCGCTCGGTGGGGAACCTCTCGGTCGCGACCAGCTCATCCGGTCCACGCCCGAGCGCGCAGGCGCACCAGCTGCCGCCGGTCTCCACGCCACCGAACAGGTCAGCCGCGGAGTCCGCCGGTGGACGGCCGGCCTCGCTCAGCGGATTGCCCCGGCGGCGGTCACGATCAGGGCGACGCAGGCCTCCACGTCCAGGGCGGTGGCGTCGATCGTGAGGTGGTAGAGCGCCGGGTCGTCGATGTCGACGTCATAGAACTCGCGCAGATAGTCGGCGTGATACCGGTCGAGGCGCCGCATCGCGGCGCCGGCCTGCTGCTCGCCTAGCCCGCTGAGCTCCATCGCGATCGCGAGCCTGCGATCTCTCGGGCCGGTCAGACGGACCCGGAGCACGTGGGGGTACTGGCGGAGCGCCGCGATCGAGCCGCGACCGAGGATCACGCCCTCGCCGGTGGCGGCCTGCTCCAGGACGGCCGCCTCGGCGGCGCGACGGAAGTCTTCAGGCGAGTTCGTCTCGGGCGGAGGCCCGACCGGCGCGCCGGTGTCGACGCCATGAAACGAGGAGAGGATCCGCTCCAGGAAACTCTGGCTGGGTGGCTCCCAGTGCTGATGAGCCTCCTCGACGGACACCTCGAGGGCGCCGGCGACCTTGTGGGTGAGCACGCGATCGACGAACGGCACGTCGAGCCGGCGGGCGAGCTCAGGGCCGATCAGGCTTCCGCGCGCGCCATAGGCGGCGGAGATCGCGACGACGGTCATCGACGCCTCCGCGGCCGGTGAGAAGTGGATGTGGCCTGCATGCGCACACTGTCTCAAAAGCTCAGGCGTCCGGTCTGGCCCAGGCTGCGGGCTGAACCGCATGTGACCGGCGTGGGCGGAGAATCCGCTCACACCGGCCACAGAGGCGGTTGACCCGGAGGCGGTCAGATCAGATCGGCCGCCCGCCGGTCGGGACCGTCAGCCCCGTGCCGGCGCGTAGCTCGGCTCCTCGGCCGGGGTGCGGAGCTCGAATGCGTGCACGACCCGCTCGGTGTGGAGTTCGTGCAGCGCCAGACCGGCGAACGCGAGTCCCACGAATGCGACGCCGGAGGCGAAGCCGAGCCAGGTGACGACGCCCGCGCTGAACACGAGACTCGCCACGATCGTCCACGCACCGAGGACCCCGATCACGCCGTCGAGCGCGCGCTGCGCGCGCCCCCGACCGGGAATCGCGGCCGCCGTGGCCAGCGCGACCGCCAGGACGCCCGCCGCGAACATCAGCCACATGAAGGTCGGGGGTGCCCACACCATCGAGGCGACGACCGTGAATGCGCCGAACAGCGACAGCCCGGAGTTGGTGAGAAAGCGAGAGTTCATTGAAACCTCCGTTGGGTCCGCCGCGGTCCCCTTGGCCGCGGCTGCGAACGCCCCATCCGCTCCGTGTGAGGTGATGGTCTCGGCGCTCGTCATGCGTATCACTATAGCTCAGACTGAGCGCTCGGTCCGAGGGTTCATTCCGATGCGTCACTCTGTTGCCTTTCTCGGTCCCAGCGGCGATACTCGGCGTCATGGCATCCGCTCCCTCCACCGACGAGCTCAACCAGACCGCGCGCATCGTGCTCGCGATGGTCGCCGAGGGCCATTCGACGGGATACTCCATCAAGGCCGAGATCGAGCGCTCGACACGGCTGTTCTGGGGCGCGAGCGTCGGCGGCATCTACCCGGAGCTGCGCAGGCTCGCCGCCGCGGGGCTCGTCGCAGTCCGTGACGACCCACGCGGAGAGACCCGGCGCCACTCCTACTCGGTCACCGACGAGGGTCGCACGGCGCTCCACGGCTGGCTCAGCGACGACTCCGAGCCGGTGTTCGAGATGCGCAACGAGGCGTTGCTGCGGCTGCGCTTCGCCGCGGTGCTCACGCCCGCCGACCGGGTCGCGCTCGTCCACCGGCTGCGCGAACTGCATGAGCAGCGGGTACGGGCGCTCGAGGAGCGCCTGGAGGAGAACGAGTTCGATGACCTCTATGACCGCATGACCACCGAGTACGCACTCGGTTTCAACCGGTGGGCGGCCGAGTGGGCGCGGGAAGCCGAGGAGCGCGTCGCGACGGAGTGAGCCGGCATCCGTTGCGACGAGCGCCTACTTCATCGCCCGGTAACGGCGGATCAGCGCGTTCGTCGAGCTGTCGTGGCCCAGATCGGGCTCGGCGGCGGACTCGAGTTCGGGAATGATCCGCTGGGCGAGCGCCTTGCCGAGCTCCACGCCCCACTGATCGAAGGAGTCGATCGACCAGATCACGCCCTGCGTGAACACGCTGTGCTCGTAGAGCGCGATCAACGCTCCCAGAATGCGTGGCGTGAGTTCCTCGGCGAGGATCGTGTTCGTCGGGCGGTTGCCCTCCATCACCCGATGCGGCACGACCGCCTCGGCGGTGCCCTCGTCCCGCACCTGCTGCTCGGTCTTGCCGAACGCCAGCGCCTCCGCCTGGGCGAAGACGTTGGACATGAGGAAGTCGTGGTGCTCGCCGATCGGGTTGAGCGAGCGACCGAAGCCGATCAGGTCGACCGGCACCAGCTTCGTGCCCTGGTGGATCAGCTGGTAGAAGCTGTGCTGGCCGTTGGTCCCGGGCTCGCCCCAGAAGATCGCACCGGTCTGGTAGTCGACATGGCGGCCGTCGAGCGTCACGTGTTTGCCGTTGGACTCCATCGTGAGCTGCTGCAGGTAGGCCGGGAAGCGGCTCAGGTACTGCTCGTAGGGCATGACACCGACGGTCTGGGCGTCGAAGAAGTCGCTGTACCAGACGTTGAGCAGCCCCATCAGCGCCGGCAGATTCTGCTCGATCGGCGTGGTGCGGAAGTGCTCGTCGAGCTCATGCATTCCGGCGAGCATCTCACCGAACCGCTGCGGACCGATCGCGATCATCGTCGAGAGGCCGATCGCGGAGTCCATCGAGTAACGGCCGCCGACCCAGTCCCAGAAGCCGAACATGTTGTCGGTGTCGATGCCGAACTCCGACACCTTCTCGGCATTCGTGGAGACGGCGACGAAGTGCTTGGCGATCGCGGCGTCATCCTTGAGAGCATCGAGTGCCCAGGCGCGCGCGGTGTGCGCGTTCGTCATCGTCTCAAGCGTCGTGAACGTCTTGGAGGAGATGATGAACAGCGTCGTGGCGGGATCGAGGTCGCGCGTCTTCTCCGCGAAGTCGGTCGAGTCGACGTTGGAGACGAAGCGCAGCGTGAGACCGCGGTCGGAGTAGTGCTTGAGCGCCTCGTAGGCCATCACCGGCCCGAGGTCCGAGCCGCCGATGCCGATGTTGACGACGTTCGTGATCGGCTCGCCGGTGTGCCCTCGCCACGTGCGAGCGCGGACCTGGTCGGCGAATGCGGTCATCCGGTCGAGCGTCTCGTGCACCTGCGCGACGACGTCGGTGCCCTCGACCACGAGCGTCGACCCCTTCGGCATCCGCAGTGCGACGTGGAGCACCGAGCGGTTCTCGGAGACGTTGATCCGCTCACCGGCGAACATCGCGTCGCGCCGGCCCTCCAGGTCCGATTCCCGGGCCAGCTTCAGCAGCAGCTCGATCGTCTCGGCGGTGATGCGGTTCTTCGAATAGTCCAGGAAGAGGCCGGCTCCCTCGACCGTGAACGCGGGGTCCCCACGGCTCGGATCGCGGTCAAACAGCTCGCGCAGCGTCGTGGAGGCGATCTGTGCGTGATGCTCGGCGAGCTGCGTCCAGGCGGGGCGGTCGCGCAGCGGCGGGATCGTCGTCTCGGTGCTCATGGGCTCTCCTGGTCGGTCGGTCGTCTCCACCCTACTTCCCGCACCGCTGCGATTGACCTCATCGCGACGATGCACCGCCAGAACGGGCCTCGCCCCGGGTCGGTCGACCCGGGGCGAGCTCTACCAAGATCGAATGGTGGGCGGCACCCTCCGGCGCCGCCCACCGATCACTGCTGCACCACGAAGGTGCGACTGCCGTTGGCCGGCGCCTGCCCCGGGAGCACGAGCTTCCCGCTGGCGAGGAGCGTGACGTGCCGGCTCGTGCGCAGCACGGTCCGGCCGGCCGTCGTCAGCCGGATGGCGATCTTGGATCGCCCGCCGCGCAGCCGGGTGGAGGCCCGGGCGACCACCACACGTCGAGCGTGGGTACCGGTGGCCGACCAGGTGATGCTCAGCCGGCCGCTCCCGGGCGTGGCCACGACTCGGGTGTACCCGCTGTGCTCCAGCAGCGATGATCCGCTGACCGTCCGACCTGCCGGAACGATCAGGCTCATCAGCAGCGTCCGCGGCCTGACGGAGGCCGCCACGGGGCCGACCTCAGCCGAGGCGCGCTGCACCGACCCGGCCGCGTTCCTGGCGGTCACGAGGACCCGCAGGTGGGCGCCGCGTGTGGTCTGGCTGAGGGCCAGGCTGCTACCGGTCGCACCCGCGATCGCCGTGCACGTCGAGCTGCAGCGCTGCCACTGGTAGGCATACGTGATCGGCTGAGTGCCCGACCACGTGCCCGGCTGCACCGTCAGCGTGCTCCCGACCTGGGCGCGACCGCTGATCGCCGGGGCGATCACACTCACCGGAGCGCTCGCACGCGGCGGCGTGGTCCCGGTCGGCGGCGTGGTTCCGGTCGGCGGCGTGGTCGCCACCGCGGTCTGGGTCAGCGTCGCCTGAGCAGTCGTCACCGGACTGCTCGAGCTGTCGGTGGCGGTGACCGTGGCCTGACCGGCCTTCGTCGAGCCCGTGATCGTCGCCGTGTAGGTCCCGTTGTTGTGGTCGGTGACCGTCCCGATCTTCTCCCCGGTGTCACTCGAGGTGAAGCCGACCTGCTGACCGCTCAGCGGATGGCCCTGCGCGTCGGCGAGGGTCGCGGTGACGACCGTCGTCGACTTGCCATCGGCTGTGATCGTGGCGGGAGACAGCGACACCTTCTCGGATGCCGCGGCCCCCGCGGTCTGGGTGAGTGCTGCCGTGCCCACCGCGCTGGGCGCCACCACGGCGTCCGTTGCGGTGATCGTCGGGGACCCGACGGCGGTCGAGCTGGTGATCGTCGCCGTATAGGTCCCGTTGTTGTTGTCGGTGACCGCCCCGATCTTCTCCCCGGTGTCACTCGAGGTGAAGGTGATCGGGTCGCCGGCCACCGGATTGCCGTCCGCGGTCACCGTCGCGGTCGCCTGCGTGGTCGCCGTGCCGTTCGCCGTCACCGAGGTCGGTGAGAGCGCGACGGTCAGGCTGTCCACCGGCCAGGTGGACGAGGCGGTGTATGTCGTGGAGCCGGTCGGCACGCTCGTCCAGCCCGACTGGTTCCCGCCGTAGGACGAGCCGACGCTCGGGATCCCGCTCAACGGCAGCGTGACCGAGCTCGTGCCCGAATTGGTGATCGTCACCTGGTTGCCCTGGATGTAACCGGTCACCGTGGTGTTCGCCGCCCATGCCGACTGCTCACTCAGCAGCTGGGCGATCTGAGCCATCGTCGGCTGCTCGATCGGAGCCGACGCGGCAAACTGCTGGTTGTACTCGGCCAGCAGCGGGTTGAGGGTTTCATAGAACAGCCCGTCGCCCTGGCCGGTCGTCGGGCCGCTCGTCTGCGCCATCAGATTGGTCTGATGGAAGTAGTCCGGGCGCGGATCGTTGCCCATCATGTGCTGGAACATCCCCTGGTCGACACTGGCGACGATCTGAGCGATCGTGAACACCGTCCCGCTGGGATTGCAGGTGGTCACTCCGGCGATCGGCTGGCAGTCACCGGAGGGTGCTGAGTCATACAGCGTCTCGTACTCGTCGATCTCCTGGGCGTTGGTGGACACGTTGTAGTAGATGTTGGTCGGGTACCGGGGGACTCCAGTCGCCCCAGCGTCCGTGAACGACGCCCCGGCGGTCGCCTCGGCACCGGTGTAGGCGCCGGTGGCGAACGATGCGTCGGACGGGGTCGGGTACGGCTTGGAGGCGTCGGCGCCGAAGACCTTGATACCTCCGTCGGCGGTTGCCGCGAACGCGGCATCGAGCACCGGATTCTGCTCGTATGGGCTCTCCACGGCGCTGCCCTCGCTGGCCGGCACGCTCGTGGCGGTCGGGTTGCCACTGCTGCCGGTCGCCGTCCCGGCGACCCCCGCATCCGTGAACGTCTTGGTCACGGCTCCGCCACCGGTCACGTTGCTGGTCGACGTCGGATTGGCGAAGTCAGTCGCGGTATTGGCCTGAACGGTCCCGATCCTCGACCAGGCGCCGATCGTCCCGGTGCTCGCTCCCGGCGAAGCCGCGGTCCAGGGCGCACGGTAGATCTGGTAGTCGGCCGCGTGGCAGACCGCTCCCCAGCTGAGGGAGACGGACTTGCCGGCGGCGATGGTCACCGGCGTGGAGACAGACGCCGCGGACTCGCCCGTGCCCGCCACCGGAGTGGCGCCGGGAGCGGCGGTGTTGAACTGATCGGTGATCGCGTACACGTACTGGCCGGCGGCGGGACCGGAGGAGCCGAAGGTCCCGGCCGTCGTCCCGACCGACGCGTCGTCGAGCGACGGCGGGTCCACCTGCCCGGGATTGCCCGGCAGCAGGTTGGCCAGCCCTGAATGCTCGCCGGTGATGACCACCTGCGGGTTGTCGCTACCGAGTGCCGCGGTCGGATCGGTGGTCTCGGTCAGCCCGAGGCCGCCGCTGCTCGCAGCCGTCGTACCCCAGGTGGTGTTCTCGTTGAGTTCCGCCTCGATGTAGTTCTGCGTGGCGCAGCCCTCGTCGATGTTCGGGTGATCCCAGGTGTGGCTGATCCACCCGAAGTCATCGGTGTAGGGCTTGCCGCTCGCCGGGTCCGTGGACGTGAACTGAGTCAGCAGCGGATCGGATCCGGTGCTTCCGCCTCCGCTCGTCCCGGTGCTCCCGGTCGTGCCGCTGCCTCCGTCGCCCGACCCCACGAGTGAGCCGCCGCCGGATACCGCGGCGCTACCCCCGCCGTTGAACAGCATGTCGATGCGGAAGTTGTTGGCCTTGGACCAGTTCGCCGCGGTGACGACATCCGCCGGCACCTCGCGCAGTGCATCAGCGGGGTCATAGTCGGTGGAATGCGGTGCCGTCGTCGCGTTCCCCGCGATGCTCCATGAGTCGTCGCTGAGGAAGTTGTCGTCGACGTTGGCCTCCAGATAGTTGCGCTGGTCGCCGAAGTAGACCCCGCGAGTGACCCAGTCGATCGCGCCGTGGCGCAGCAGGAACGACTGCGTCTGGTTCGCGTTCTGATTGAAGGTCTCCACCATCTCCTCGACACCGTTCGGGTGGGTGTAGATGCCGACGAGCGATGACCCGCCCGGGCCGCTGACGAGGGAGTCGAAGTTTGTCGTGCTGACCGGACTGGCCTCGTAGCCGTATGTTCCGGTGTCCATCGCGATCGATGCCGTCGACTTCAGATACGGGAAGAGCTTCTGCCCGTCCGTGGTCAACGAGCCCGACACCGCGGTCGCAGCGGTGCCGTCGGTCGAGAAGACAGATGCGGGAGTGTTCATCCCGTAGCTGGCGCTCGGATAGACGTCGCTGCTGATCTGGCGGATGTTGAACTGGTGCTCGTACTGCCCGAGCGTCGTCCACTCGGCGCTCGACAGATCCGATACACACGTACCGGTCGAGCAGTCGGTCAGGTCACCGACCGACACGATGACCGCGTCATACTTGGCTTCGAGCGTGCCATCGGCGAGCGTCGTCTCGAGAGTGGAGCTCGTGATCGGGGTGTGGGATGCGCCCACGATCGTGTCGTAGCGGACACCCTCGCGGTTCAGTGCCGCCTCCCAGGACGTGAAGTCCGGTTCGGTCGATGAGGTGCCGAGCAACAGCACCTTCATGTCGATCCGCGGCGTCGCGGCGGATGCCGCGGCCGGCATCGCCGCCGCGCCGGCCACGCCGGCGGTCAGCAGGCTCACGGCCAGCAGGCCCAGCCGTCTGATCCCTCCTCGAGCCTGGGCCGCCGGCCGGTGCTCCCGGCGGCGAAGTGTGAACGATCCTCTCACGACATCCTCCATCTTTGACAGTGCGGTCTGGGTTGGAACGACAGCGGTACGCGTCCACTCGGGAACGCCGGCATGGCGCAACTCTGTGCGACGGCGGCGGAGGCGGCCATGGGTGGCGTCTCCGGTTTGTCGTTCATTCGTGAACGAGGGAATGAGTCGCCGGCGCATGATCAGCGCCGCCTGCTCAGGCGGATCGTCCAGGCCGCCGGCGCGGAGACCCGAAGACTGGTGTAGATGCCGCGAGCCAGACCGATCGTCCCTGTGTGCGCCCGGCTGGTGACGAGAATCACACCCCGGCTGGTGTAGATCTGGAACGGGCCGCGACTGGCCTGCCACTGCAGGACGACGGCCCTCCGCTCGCGCAGGGAGCCGATCGCTCGCGGGCCGGTTCCGCTCAACGTGCGGATGAGCTGACCGGGGCGCGGGGCGTGCAGCGTCGCGGGCCGCCGGGCGTGCCGCGGATGCCGGGCGACCGTGCCGGTGCTCACGCTGTGCGCGGCCGCCGCAGCTGACCGGTGTGCGGCGGCGGGCGCTGTCCGGTGGACGGCCGGACGGGCCGACCGGTGAGCGGCCCGGCGCGCTGTCCGGTGGACGGCCGGACGGGCCGACCGGTGAGCGGCCGCGGGTGCTGATCGATGTGCGGTCCGGTGCGCAGTGACGTTCGCGGGAGCTTGGGCGGCCGACGCGCTCAGTCGGACGGTGGTCAGGACGGCGATGGCGGCGACGAGCAGGACGGCGAGCGTCCAACCGTGGCGGCGAGAGAGAACGGTTCGCATGATCGGCGCAGTGTCTTGCGCCCCTCCCCCATGCAGAACCGACTATCCGGACCTGTCTCCGTTCATACCTGAACGGTGCGGCTGGACGTATGCACGCTCGACCCCGCTTGAGCATCGGCCCGATACGTGTTAACGTGCCGCTACTCACTCAATCGTGAGCAAAGCTACCTACGGATGGGGGCACTATGGGGACATCCACGGCGGAGGCCGGATCGCCTCTCGACCTGACGATCATCATCGCCGACGACCAGGGCCTGACCCGCGCGGGCCTGCGTCGCGCGCTTGCCGTCCCCGGCTTGCGCGTGGTGGATGAAGCAGTGAATGCGGATGCGGCCGTCTCGGCGTGCGTGCGGCATCACCCCGACGTCTGCGTGCTGGCCGCGCGGATCCGCGGGAACGCGATCATCGCGGCCGAGCAGATCCGTGAGCACGCGCCCGCGACGAAGCTCATCATGCTGACCCGCTCCGATCGCGCCGAGGACCTGTTCGCCGCGCTGCGAGCCGGGGCTGTCGGCTACCTCCCGGAGACGATGTCGGCGGCTCGGCTGCCTCACGCAATCCGCGGGGTTGCGGGCGGTGAGGCGGCGGTCCCGCGCAGCCTGATCGCGCGCGTGATCTCGGAGTTCAGCAACACCGAGAGCAACCAGCGCACCGTGATCGACCTCGGCCATACCACGGTCGAATTGACGCTCCGCGAGGGCGAGCTGCTGGGGTACCTGCGCCGCGGCGAGGGAACTGCCGCGATCGGCCACCGCCTCGGGATCTCGGACGTCACGGTACGCCGGCACATCTCGGCGATCGTCCGCAAGCTGGGCGTGCGTGACCGCCGTGCTGCGATCCAGCTTCTGGCGCAGCTCGAGAACACGCAGCCCGAGCAGACGCAGCTCAGCGAAGTCGCCTGCTAGTCGTGCTCACCGCCGGGCACGACGGTCGTGCCCGGCGGAACCGCCAGCCACGCCGATCGGGTGCCTGCGTATTCCTCCCCCAGAGTCGTCCCGGTGAGCGGTATGTGCGCCTCGCCGTCGGTGCGGTTCTCGATCCTCACCTGTGAGCCGTCGGTCCACGCGGCGATCGATCCCTCGGCAACCGAGATCCGCCAGGCGCGGTCTCGCTCGAGGATCCGTCCGCTTTCACTCATGGTCGGCTGCAGGATCGGCATGTTCGGCGCCACGGACCGGCGATAGCGTTCGCAGACGGCGTCGAGCACCCCGGCGAGCAGCGTCTGCTCACCGCCGTCCCCGTGCCCCCCGATGAGGTTGCTCTGGTGGCAGTAGTGGGGGCGTGGGTCGTTGCGGAGCATCGAAGACAGCACGCGCGTTGCCTCACGGGCGACGACCGCTTCCCAGCTCGCACCGTCCTCGATGTCACCGCGCCGGCGCAGACGATCGAGCGCCTCATCCGGGGTCACGGTGTCGTAGGGCAGGGTCAGCGGATACCTGGGAACGGCGAGCGCGCCGCCGATCCGGAAGGGCTCGCCGGCGAGCGCTTCGCCGCCGGCCTCGTTGGTCGGGTAGGGACGCGACGCATCGCATCCGACAAAGCGGATTCCACGAGCCTCGATCGTGGCGGCCAGAGCCGCGTTGACCGGTCGCGCAGGAGTGACGCTGAGGTCCCCGAGGCCGCTGTGGGCGCCGGTGACGAGCGCGTCTGGTTCGGGGTCGATCCCCGCCGCGCGCGCCCAGTTGATGTTGAGGGCGATCTGCTCGTCAACGGCAGCCGCTCCCGCGTCGTCCAGGTTGGGGTGACTGTAGGTGTGATTGACCCAGCGGAACGCTCCGCGCTCCGCGCGCAGGACGTCGAGCAGAGCGTCTGCACGATCCTCGGACGCCGCGGTGTGGCAGACGCTCCCCTGGCCGTTGAAGACGAGGTCCAGCCGGAGCCCGCGCGAGCGGACCCACTCCGCGACGCGCGAAGCGTCCGCGGCGGTCATCCTCCGAGCCGCCGCCGGCGAGGTGTCGGTGAGATGCCGTGTGAGATCCCAGGCATGGTTGGCGAGGAGCACGTCATCGACATGAAGCGGGAGGTAGACACGCTCACAGCCCAGATACATCCCGCGCGTCAGCCACCGGATCTGCCCCGGTCGCAAGAGCTGCGCGTGAGCCTGATGGCCGTTTGCGGCGAATGTCTGGACCATCTCCTCCCGCCCGTCCCGGAGACGGTGAACCCCGAGCAGGACGGTCCCGTCCGACTCCACGAGCACTGACTCGAACAGATGGCCCCGGCATGGCAGCGCGCGCTGGACCCAGCTGCCGGGATCCATCTCAACCTCGCCCTGGAGGTACGGGAAGATCCGGCGACCGCTCTGGGTCAAACTCGCGCTCACGCCGTCAAGCAGCCCGCTTCCGGTAGGACGGAGCCCTCGCGCCGCCGTGGGCGATGCGTATGCGATCAGCCGACGGGTCCCGAACCTCCGCTCCGCGGCGCGCAGCATCGCGCCGTCAGCGCTGCCCTCCAGCCGATCGAGGATCTCGCCGTCGGCCACGATCAGGCCCTGAAACGCGCCGGAGGCGAAGGCGGAGAGAAACGAGGACCGCTGTTCACGGTCGTCCATCAGCACGAGGGTGAACGGAATACCGGCATGCTGCAATCCGAGCGTCCAGGCGTGGAGAGCCGGCTCCCCTCCGTCGGCGCTGAGGAGAGCGAGCATCATGCCCAGCGGTTCCCGCTGCTTGGGTCGGATTGTGAGTCTCACGCGCATCGTCGATCCTGGCACCGGACGCGCGTGACGGCGTCGGCGAATGGGGGCCTTCTTCGTTCATGGCAGTGAACGAAGATCGCGCCGGTGCCCCATGGGGACAGCCCGTCCCACCGCGCAGCATGTGATCCGGATCTCCCCGCCGGGGCCCCGGCGAATCGCACCCTGAACCCGGACTCTCACATGCCCACACTGCGCACCAGTTCCGCCCGCTCCCGCTCCCGAGACCGGCCGTCCAGCGGGTCGCGCCGGCCACGCGTGCTGATGATCACCGAGGGGACCTATCCGTACGCGGTCGGCGGCGTCAGCTCGTGGTGCGATGTGGTCATCGGCGCCCTGGGACAGACCGACTGGGACATCCTGCCCATCGTGGGTGGCGGCAAGCGCTGGCGCCAGAACTTCGTCATGCCCCCGAACGCCCGTCTCCTGCGACCGATCGAACTGTGGTCCCAGGAGCTGCCGCCCGGGCGGATGCAGCCGCGGCGCCGTGACGCTGGCGTGACGATCGCCGCCCAGCTGCTGCGCGGGCTGTTTCCGTGGGAGGGGGATCTGGGGCAGCTGACGACGGCGCTCGTCCGCTGCCGCCAGCGGCCGGAGGAGATCCGCCGTGAATTTCGAAGCCGCGCCGCGTGGGACTCATTCGTCCGCGCGTTCGAGCAGGTGGCCGCCCTGCGCCACCACGACGCCACCCCGGCGCCGGCCTACGACGCGCTCGACGCCGCGCGGCTCTACCAGCTGCTGTACTGGATCGCGCGCACGGCGGCGGTGCCGACACCGCCCTGCGATCTCGTGCACGTCACCGCCGCAGGATGGGCAGCGATACCGGCAATCGTCCACAAGGCGCTGCACGGGACACCCGTGCTCCTCACCGAGCACGGCGTGTACGTCCGCGAGGCGTATCTCGCGTCGATTCGCGACACAGCGGCCTCGCCGAGCGAGAAGCACACGTCCACGCGCATCGGACTCGGGTTGGCCCGGGCGGCGTACGCGGCCGCGGACGTGATCTCGCCGGTGACCGAGGCAAACGCCGCGTGGGAGCGCGAGCTCGGGGTCGCACCCGAGAAGATCCGCGTCATTCCCAACGGCATCCGGCCCCAGCATGAGCCGACTCCGGCCCCCAACGCCAACAAGGTCATCGTGATGGGGCGCATCGATCCGCTCAAGGACGTGCAGACGCTGCTGCTCGTGGCGCAAGAGGTGGGACGGCGGATGCCCGAGGCTCGCTTCGAGCACTGGGGCCCGGCGACGCCGGGCGAGGAGCTGTACGCCGCGGCGTGTCGGCGCATGCATGCCCAGCTCGGGCTCGGCGACCAGTTTCGCTTCATGGGCCGGACCACCGATCCCCACGGCATGATCCGTGGAGGCGACCTGGTGCTGATGACGAGCATCTCCGAGGCGATGCCGATGACGTTGCTCGAGGCCATGGCCCAGGCTCGGCCGTCCATCTCGACATCGGTCGGCGGCGTGCCCGACGTCCTCCGGGGATGCGGGATCGTCGTTCCGCCGGGGGACGTGCACGGGCTGGCGTCGGCGGTGGTCACACTGCTGCGCAACCCCCGGCTGGCCGGCGAGCTCGGCCGTCGCGGCCATGAACGTCTCCATCGTCGCTACACGCTTGACCACTGCACGGCCGCCTACGGGCAACTGATCGGCGAGCTCGCCGGGATGGCGGCATGAGCGAGGCCCAGAGCCAGGCGGCGGGAGTCATCGAGGCGAGGCTTGGACGTGCCCCGCGCGACGTCATCGAGGCCACGGTCGTGCTCGAGGCGTGGGCAGGGCTGCCGGCCGCAAAGGCGATGGCAGCGGCGCGGACGTTGATCGAGAACGATGCCGCCTCCGCGGCGGTACCCGGCCGCATCGACAGCGTTGATCCGGCCCAGCGGCAGAGCGTCGCGCTGGAGGGGTTCGCGCTCATCCTGTCCATCCTGTCCGTCGCCGCGTGGGCGACCCCGCTGAGCCACGCGTTCGGTGCGCATACCCTCGCGGAGGCGATCCGCATCGCGCTGCCGGTGGCGGTGGCGATCCAATGGGCACTGCGCAGCCGGTACCTGAGCCTCAGCTCGGGGATGGCGCTGCTGGCGGGCGACGGGGTCGCGGTCACGGCGCTCGTCTGCGCCGGCCTCGCCGCACCCGTCCTGCTGGTCCCGGGATGCGGCGCCATCGCGGCGATCCTCATCGCGATCTGGGTCGGAGGAGCAGTGATCACGCGTCGCGGGTGGGGGCTGCTCTATTCCCTGGCGCTGGCCGGCGCCGCGGTGGCGCTCGACCGGGGGGTGGGTGCGGTTCTCGTCCTGCTGCTCCTCACGGTTGGAGTGCTTGCAGGGACGCTGATCGCGGTGATCACCAGCCGTTCAGAGACGGACGAACGCGCCGGCTCGATCTCACGCGCGACGCTCGCAGCACTGCTCGGAGCGTGCGTCGGCGTGCTCCTGATGGCAGATCCGAGCCTCGGGTGGGGCGTCCGTGGCCTGCACCCCGCGATCTCGTTGGTCCCGTCGATGGTCGGCAGCCTGTGGGGCGGGTACCGGCTGTGGCACCTCTACGAGGCGGTGCCACAGGGTCTCAGCGGCATCGCCCCGCTCCGGGCCAGTCGTCGCACGATGCGCGGCCCCGCGATCGCGCTGTTCCTGGGCGCCGCGGCGCGGCTCATCGTGGCCGCGGTGGTTCTCTCGGCCGTGGTCATCTGGCTCGGCCGCTGGACGCACGGCACCGATCGGCTGAGCGTGTTCATCGCGTTCGGCTGTGTCGCGCTGGTCAGCCTGCAGGTGAGCCTGCTGGAGGCACTGGGGCGCCAGCGGGTCGCACTGATGGCAATCGCGGCGGCGCTCGCGGTCGAGCTGGCATGGCCCCACCTGGCCGGATCGGGAATCTCAGGGGGCGCGTTGGCGGCGGGGGCGATCGTCGGGATCCTGCTCACGCTGCCGCCGCTGATCACGCTGCTGTCCCGGGCCGGACGCGTGCTCGCCACCGCCCTGTGGATCCAGTGAGCGGACCGGCTCTGCGTTCATCGCGTGAACGGATTCGCCTGAGGTGGCCGATGGCTCCGACGGGCCGCCGAGACCATCCTTCAAACGCGCGCCCGGTCAAGGCGCCGCGAGTGATCGAAACCAGACCGACCGGAGATGACGATGGAGATCGCTGGAGACCAACTGACACCGGACGACCGCCGCTTCGAGTTCCGCTCGGCCGCGGTCACTGACAGCGGCACGGCCGTCACGGTCATCGGCGGCGCCGAGGGAGTGACTCGCCCGTCAACCGAGGACGGTTCCGCGCGCGAGCCCGGGCCCGCACTCGAGCCTCGCACCGCTCGACGCCGGCTGTCAAAGCCGCGCTTCCGGCGCCATCTCCGCGCTACCACCGCCACTGGAGCGGCTCCAGACGCCGCAGTTGACGCCCTGCTCGAGATGGCCCTGCTGCGAGAGGAGAATCTGAGGTTGAAGGGTGAATGTCACCGGCCTGCCGATCTCGGTGTGCTGATCGGGCAGCTTCGGCTCGCGGCCGCCTACGAGCTCGAGGTCGAGGATCCCGATGAGGGCTGGACCCTCCTGGCTGAGTGCCACAGGGTGGAGGAGCAGTTGCGACAGGCGCAACTCGAGGTCACCATGGCGATCACCACGCTCCGGGAGCGGCTCGATCAACTCGACGGAGCGCAGCTGGCTCTCCTGGACGACGGCGATGACCACTTCGCCGCGCGCGACGCGGCCTGAGCTTGGTCCTCAGGGAACCAGCCCGACCTGCACGGCACGCACCGCCGCCTGCACGCGGTTCTGCACCTTGAGCTTCTCCAGGATGCCCGAGACGTGGTTCTTGACCGTGTGCTCGCTCAGGAACAGCGCGTCGGCGATCATCTGATTGTCGATTCCCCGGGCGATCAGCCGCAGGATCTCGACCTGCTGGTCGGTCAGTTCCGGAGCCGGCTGATCAACGGCGCCGCCGGGCTTGCGCAGTCGCTGGATGAGACGAGCGGCGATCCGCGGCGACAGCGGGACATCACCGGCGGCCGCCGATCGTATTCCCTCGACGATGTGGTCGATCGACGAATCCTTGAGCAGGTAACCGCGCGCCCCGGCCAGCAGCGCGTCGACAACGTGCTCGTTGTCCTCGACGATGGTGAGCACGACGACCGGCAGACCGGGGTCCATGCCGTTCAACCGGCGCATCAGTTCGATCCCGGACATGCCGGGGATGCTCAGTTCCAACACGACGACGTGTGGGTCGTGCTCGAGCACGTGGTCGATCGCGCTGGCGCCCGTCGAGTACTCGGCGACGACGTCGATGCCGCGCTCCGGCAGCATCGAGGACAGCCCTCTGCGCAGCATCTCGTGGTCATCGACGACGACGATCCGGAGGCGCTGCAGGGAGCTCATCAATCCCTCTTCGGCGGGGCGTGGGCGGAACTTGAGCGAGGACCGGATTCGATCACGTCATGAACGCCAGATCACCCACCATTCCCCTGGCTTGTCACCCGCCGGAACCGTGTAATGCATCCGAGCTCTCAGGAGAACACGAAAGGAATCGTGATGTGCGGAATCATCGGGTACGTCGGGTACCGGCGCTCGCAAGAGGTCCTCTATGCCGGCCTCAAGCGATTGGAGTACCGGGGGTACGACTCGGCGGGCCTCGCCTGGCATGACAACGACCGCACCGAATGTGTGCGTTCGGTTGGCAACCTCGACGCACTTCACATCGCGCTCGCGGCGCGTGATCCAGAGTTCGGCACCGATGAGGCGCCGGTCATGGTCGCAACGCGTTCGATCGGGATCGGACACACCCGGTGGGCCACCCACGGGGGGGTCACCGAGGACAACGCCCACCCCCATGTCGACACGACCGGACGCATCCGGATCGTGCTCAACGGGATCATCGAGAACTACCTCGAGCTGCGCGGCCTCCTGGCCGAGGAGCTCATCGAGTGCGCGTCGGATACCGACGCGGAGGTCGTCGCACATCTGATCTCGCGGTATTACGAGGGGGATCTCGCGACGGCCGTCCGCCGCACGACGAGCATGCTCTCCGGCCACTACGCCATCGTGGCCATGTGTGACGAGGAGCCGGACACGCTTGTCGGCGTCCGACGGGAGTGCCCGCTCGTCCTGGGCCTTGGCGATGGCGAGCAGTTCATCGCGTCGGCGATCCCGGCGTTTCTGGAGCACACCCGCCAGGTGACGATCCTGCAGGATGGCGAGATCGCCGTGCTCCGAGCTGATGAGGTGACGATCCTGGACCCCTACGGACTCCCTCACGCACCCCAGCCGACCGAGGTCGACTGGGACGATGATCACGCCGACAAGCAGGGCTACGAGACGTTCATGCTCAAGGAGATCCACGAGCAGCCGCGCGCGATCGCCGACACGCTCACGCACTGCCGGATGCGGCTCTCCGCTGATGACGCTGACGGGCTGATTGACAGCCTGCGCACGGCACCCCGGATCCTCATCGTGGGGTGCGGGAGCTCCTATCACGCCGGTCTCGCCGGCCGAATGGCGATCGAACGCTGGGCGCGTGTGCCGGTGGAAATCGACGTCGCGTCGGAGTTTCGCTACCGCGAGCCGATCATCGAGCCGGGCAGCATCGTCATCGGGATCACACAGTCGGGCGAGACCGCCGACACGCTTGCCGCGATGCGGCTGGCGCGAGCGCAGGGTGCCACGGTCGTGGCACTGACCAACGCACCCGGAAGCCAGGCGACTCGGGACTCGGACGCTGTCCTGCTCACTCGCGCCGGGACCGAGATGGGAGTGGCGGCGACGAAGACCTTCGTCACCCAGGTCGTCGCGCTGCAGACCCTGGCGCTGCGGATCGCCGAACTGCGCGGCGCGCTGACGCCGGCGGCGGCCGCCGAGCTCAATGCGGAGCTCGACCTGCTGCCCGAGCGGGCTGAGTCGGTCATCGGCTCAGCCGACTGCACGGTGCGGGAGCTCGCCGGTCGCCTGGCCTCAAGCCCGTTCTTCCTGTACCTCGGCCGGCTCAGCGGCGTGCCGGTGGCCATGGAGGGCGCGCTGAAACTCAAGGAGGTCTCCTACGTTCCCACCGATGCGTACGCAGCCGGCGAGATGAAGCACGGGCCGATCGCCCTGCTGAGTCCGGAGGCGCGGGTCGTGTGCGTGGCCACTGACAACAAGGTCCTGCCCAAGCTGCTCTCGAACCTCTCTGAGGTGCGTGCTCGCGGGGCCCGGGTGCTCGCGATCGCCACCGAGGGCTGCAAGGAGATCGCCGAGCACGCCGAGGAGATCGTCTACATCCCCCAGACCGATCCGCAGCTGCAGGTGGTGCTGGCGACGATCCCCCTGCAGCTGTTCGCGTATCACGTGGCGCGAGCCCGGGCCCTGAACGTCGACCAGCCGCGGAACCTCGCGAAGACCGTCACGGTCGAGTAGGGACCATGGCCAGCGTCACCGTTCTCGGCGGCGGCCACGGGGTCGCCGCCGCGCTCCAGGCCCTGCGCGATCAGGGACACGAACTGGCCGCCGTGGTCACCACCGCAGACGACGGAGGGTCATCAGGGGATCTGAGGCGTCGCGAGGGCGGCGGCGCGGTCGGTGACCTGCGGCGCGCCCTGATCGCGTTGAGCGACGACCGCTGGCTCGCGGCTCAGCTGGCCGAGCGGATCCCGCTCGGCTCGCTGGGCCGTCATCCCGTGGGAAACCTGCTCATCCGGAGTCTGGTGAAATCCTCAGGTGGAGACCTGCAGACGGCGATCGACCGCCTGGCAAACCGGCTTGGAGTCCGAGGGCGGGTCATCTGTGCGACAGTCGGGGAGGTGTCGCTGATCGGAGTGGCCAGAGGTGAGTTGCTCTTCGGCGAGTCGGCGATCGGTGCTTGCGGCGCGCCCATCGACAGGATTCGCTTCAGCCCCCGGCGGCCGGCCGTGTCGCCGGCCGCGGTCGAGGCCGTCTCTGGCGCGGACGTCGTCCTCCTCGGACCTGGGTCCCTGTTCACGAGCGTGCTCGCCGTCGCCGCACTCCCTGCGCTGAAGGCGGCGCTGGCGGTGACACCGGCGCAGATCGTGTGGGTCTGCAGCCTCTCCCACCAGCCGGGTGAGACCCGCTCGCTGTCGGGGGCGGGCCACCTCGGAGCGCTCCGGCGCGCGGGCGTGCGCGTCGATGCGGTCCTGCAGGACCCGCAGGCCGCCGTTCACCTCACGCCGCACGAGATCACCCGCGCCGCTGTCGAGGTGCACGAAGCAACCCTGGCCGCCGACGACAGGCAGGGAGCGCACGATCCCACGCGGCTCCGCTCGGCCCTCCAGGAGCTGGTTCATGCTGCCTGCGAGGCGCGCTCGAGGTCTGGACTCAATCAACCGCACGAGGTGGCGCTGGCATGAGCATGCGAAACCCGATCATGAGCGTGGTCCTCGGAGCAGGCCTTGCCGTGCTGGTCTTCTGCGGCGTCGCCGGCGCGAGCATCTGGCATCCGCCGGCGCGCCTCACCTGGTATTGGCAACTGCAGGGGTCGCCGCGCACCGAGCCCGCGCAGGCCTACGACATCGACGGGTTCGACACGAGCAAGGCCACCGTCACGCGATTGCACGCTCAGGGCAAGCGGGTCATCTGCTACATCGACGCCGGCACGTGGGAGAAATGGCGCCCGGACGCAGGCCGCTTCCCGGCCCAGGTCCTCGGGCGCCCGAACGGCTGGCCCGGCGAACGGTGGCTCGACATCCGGCAGTTGAGTGTGCTCGAGCCGATCATGATCAAGCGCTTCGAGATGTGCCGGAGCAAGGGCTTCGACGCGCTGGAGCCGGACAACATCGACGGCTGGGAGAACACCACCGGCTTTCCCATCACCGGCGCCGAGCAGGTGACCTACAACACATGGATCGCGCGCACCGCCCATCAACTCGGACTGGCCGTCTTTCAGAAGAACGATCCCGAGCAGGCCGCGACGCTCGAGCCGTCCTTCGACGGCGCGCTGGATGAGCAGTGTGCGCAGTACGACCAATGCGCCGAGCTCCAGCCGTATCTGGCGGCGGGGAAGCCGGTTCTGGATGCGGAGTACAAATCGTCCCTGTTCCCTGGGTTCTGCAACGCCGATGCCGCCGACGGGATCATGGGAGCGCTATTCAACAATGCGCTCAACGGCTCGGTCTACCGGCCGTGCTGGACTCTCGCGGGCGGCTGATCAGACCTCACAGGAGCCGGCCTCGCACTGCCCGCACGGCGGCCTGGATGCGGTTCTCCACGCCCAGCTTGTCGAGGATGCTCGAGACGTGGTTCTTCACCGTGTGCTGGCTGATCTGCAACCGCTCCGCGATCTCCGCATTCTCGACCCCCTGAACGATCAGCTCGAGCACCTGCTGCTCACGCGTGGTCAATGCCACCGCCCCGGGAACCGGCGTCTCCTGGTCGGGCTCCCGCAGCCGGCTGACGAGCCGGCTGGTGAGCCGGGGGGTGATCATCGACTCTCCCTGCGCGGCGGCCGTGATCCCCTCGACGATCTGGTCGACCGAGGAATCCTTGAGCAGATAGCCGCTCGCGCCGGCCAGCAGCGCTTCCATCACATCACGGTCGTCATCGGAATCGGTGAGGATGAGCACGCGGGTCCTCGGCGCCGCGGTGGCGAGGCGATGCGTCGCTTCGGCTCCCGCCATCCCGGGCGAGGTGGGATCCACGATCACCACATCAGGACCGAGCTCCTCCGCCCGCCGTACGGCACCGGAATGCAGGGCGTCGTCCGCGAGCACGGTCAGGCCCCGTTCCCGCAACTCGCTGACCAGCCGAGCTCGGAACAGGGCATGGTCGTCGAGGACGATCACGGTCGCTACGTCAGCCATCTCTCTTGATTTCCCCCTTGAGCCAGACCTACGCCGAACTCATCTGCGCGCGACACGGCCTGCGCCGACGAGCGGTTCGGACATGGACCCAGGCATCGATTCCCCCTCTGGTTGTCCCTGCCCGTGAGGTTCCAGCGATCGGGGAGACAGGATTTGAACCTGCGACCGCCCGGCCCCCAGCCGGGTGCGCTACCAGACTGCGCCACTCCCCGTGACCTGCCGATCATAACCGCCCCGCGGCGCGCCGTCGGCTGGGCCGGCGGACCCGGGCACGTGGGCGTGGGGGCTCCGTCAAGCGGGCGACGGGAATCGAACCCGCCCTAAGAGCTTGGAAGGCTCCTGTGCAACCACAACACTTCGCCCGCGGGAACGGTGAGCGTACCGCGTCGGGCTGCGGCGCTCACGACCCGGACAGCGGCGCCGGCCGTGGTCGGCGATCCGCCACCGACCGGGCCGCCGCGCGACGGCTCCTGAAGACGACGGGGGACCGAGGAATCGAACCTCGAGCAAGGGTTTTGGAGACCCCTATGTTGCCGTTACACCAGTCCCCCTGAGGGCTTGGCGATGGTAGCGAGCCGTGCCCTGCGGGCGTGTCTCAGACGTGATGCGGGCGGAGGGACTCGAACCCCCAAGGGCATAGCCCACCGGCACCTAAAGCCGGCGCGTAGACCAGTTCCGCCACGCCCGCGGATGACCCGCTCGATTGTACGGCCGCCCGCCGGTACGCACATCGGGCCTGCCGAGGTATGGTCCCGCCGTGGCGCAACACCGAGACGTCCGCCCCGGCTACACGGTCATCCACCCCAATCGCGACCGGGCGATCTGCAAACTGACCCGGATCTTCGTGGTGATCGTGCTGCTCATCTCGGTCGCGCTGATGCTCGCTGTGACCGTCGGAGCCTGGAGCAAGCTCGAGGGCATGAAACCGGTGAACTTCATATGGTGCGCGATCTATGTGGTGATGGCGATCTTCATCGCGCGCTGGGCGCGCGGCCTGCTGCCGATCGCCGGAGTACTCGGTCTGCTGCTCCTGGCGATCGCCCTGATCGCGAGCGTCGGCTTTGGCGGGACGAGCTGGTTTGACCGCTCGAACTCCAGTTACGGCGCCGCTCACGCCCTGGGCGGCGGCCAGGGCCTCAGCTCGAGCACGATCGGCACGCTCGTACTGCTGCTCGTCCCGGTCGAGATCGTGCTCATCCTGGTCGCGATCCTCGGGTTCGCCCAGGGCTGGAACGTCGAGCTCGAGGTTCCGGACGCTGAGGCCGCCGCGCGGCGAGCCGGCGGGCGCGGGCGAACTGGGACGGGCTTCGGCGGCGGACGGGCCGCCGCCACCTGACCCGGGAGCCGGCTCCCGGAGGGGCCGGTCGGAAGTTTCGCCCCCTCCCACGGGGTGGACGCCGTTGCAGGTTGGGCCGGCCGCGCCCGTCCTGATTTTCCCCAGGCCAGTCGCGCATGTTCCCCAGCGGACGCTCTGTCGGCGTCCGAAATCCCTGCTAATCGCCGATTCCGTTTCCCCAACCGCCTCAGGCGCGTGCTGAGGACGGTTTCCCCAGGAGCCCTGTCGCTGGAGCCAGTTGGGTCTGTAAAGACGCCTACCGTCGGGGCATGTCAAGCGAGTCGCCTTCGACCCCGTTCATACCCGTCGACGACACGGCCGTGCCGGCAAGCGGCAGGCTGGGCGCCGCACATCCGCTCGCTGCCTGGGCGTGGGCCGTGCTGCGCGACCGGAGCGTCGCCGACAAGATGCTCGTGCTCAACGCGTGCGACCGACGGCTTGGCCGCGGCAGCACTAGTGAGAAGCAGGAGCAGGCTTACAATGCCGTCGCGCTGTTCGTCGCCGATGTCGGCCACGTGCCGCATGCCACGGAGTGGGACGCGTGGCGCGTGGGGTCGACTGAGCGAAGGGGCCTCCCGTCAGCGAGCTTCATCAGGAATGCGTTTGGGGGCTGGGCGGGTCTGAGGGCGAGCTTCGAGACCGTCCCTGAGGTGGACGTGCTCTCGACGCGGCTCACGGCGCGTGGCCCGTCCTTTACCGCAGATGAACACGCCGCTGTTCTCGCCGCGTGGGCGGCCGCAACGGAAGGCCCACTGCGGTGGGAGGGCCTTCTGGCGTGGCTCAAGGCTGACGGACCGGCAGAGGCTGGCATCAGTCGGGCGCCGAGGGAGGTGCAGACCCTGATGCGCGGCTATCGGTCGTTCGAAGTGATGCTTGAGGCTGCGGGCCTGGGTGACCGCAGCGTCGCTGAGCTTGGACGCCGGCCGCGTAGAGCCACGGAGAGGTGGATAGCTCCTCAGGAGTTGCGCGCAAGTCTGCTGGACGACCTGCGGGAGTGGGCTGCCGACCAGCCCGGGCTGCTGTTCCGTTCGGACTTCATCAGCCATCTGACTCTGTTGGACGTCGAGCATCCGCTGTATGAACTCGGGGCGCCAGATGGGTTGGTGCGGCGCGTGCTGGGCGGATGGGACCAGGTTCTCAGAAGCGCGGGCCTGTCGGAGCGCGTGGGGCGAGGCCGGGGACCTCGCTCTGAACGTCCGGACGTCGAACACTCGATGCCGCGAGTCACGACGGACGACTGGGAGACGCTTGCTCAGTGGGTGCGTGAAGCAGCGTCGTCGGGCCTTGGGGCCGAGATGAGCCGTCCGGAGTACGCCGACTGGCGCCGCGAGCGCCTTGAAGACGCCGCGCGAAGCGGCCGGCATGAGGCCATCCCCTCGTACAGCAAGCTCCAGTACCACGTTGGCGGGTCGTGGTTTGACGTCAAGATACGCTCACGTGTTCCAGGGGCAGAGGAGTACGCCGCCAAGGGTCGGCAGACCAAGGCCCGGCAGTACAGCAACGAGGAAATCCTCACTGCGGTGCGGGCCGCCGCGGACCATGCAGCTCCATCCTCCGCCGCTCGTGGAGAGCTGCGTCCCGGTCAGTATCTCGCGTGGCGTGCGGCCGAAATGGCCAGAGGCCGGACTGCGGGCCGAAGGGTCCGTGTTCCCGACATTGACGTGGTTCGCAAAAAGCTTGGCGGCCCGGAAGGCCTGTGGGCCGTCGCCGTCAGGAAGGCATTCAGCGACGATGAGTGATGCGGTCTTCCCCATGCCTGCCGGCTGTGACGCGGGCGAGTCCGAGGTGGCCGAGGTCATCGCCGACCTCGTCACCCAGCATGCCGCGATGCCGGAAGAGGCCGTCGCGGACCTAAGACGGCTGCTCTCGCACCACCTCGCACGACGCGACTCGGCTCGTCTGCGTGTCGGCCACCTTCGCCTTCTCATCGAAATGCTGCGAGACGACGATGGCTGTAACGCTTGGGTGTCACAGGCGGAATACATGGCGGAGGTCGAACGACGTGGTTCCCTCGGCGAGGACTACCCGGACGAAGCCGTGCTGCGTCGCGCCTACGGCAGATGGGTCTGCGCAGTTCGAGCCGCCGCCCGCCTCGCCCGCCCCGGGGGCGGGACCCGCGTCGCGTCGAGCTATCACCATTGCCGGCTCGGCCGGGTGCCGTACGGCATGCAGGAGGTACAGGACGCGCTGCTGCGCGGACGCGCCGACATTGGCAGTTGGCCGAGCGAGTGGGAATACCACGAGTGGGCCGCCATCAAGCGCCGCATCAGCCGCGAAGACCCTCGTCTGCCTGGCCCCAAGTCGATTCGAAAATGCTTCGGCAGCTACAGCGAAGCGCGGGAGACGACACGGCGTCTCTATGAGGTGGGCGCCCGTGGCGTCGCTGGCCCCGAGGACCGCACATGATGTCGGCTCAGGACCCGTTTGCCGAGCTCTTCGGTGAGGGACGAGGGCAGGCTCGGGCTGACTCAGAGGAGCAAGGTTCTCAGCCGCTGAGCCGGCAGGAGTCCGGGGTCTCGTCCTCGGGCCTCCGCTTCCAGGCCGTTAGCAACGCCGAGGTCACCGCGGCCATCCAAGTGTGCATCGCCGATATCGGACACGCGCCCACGCGCGGCGAGTACGAGCTGTGGCGCCGCGAAGCCGACCTGCACCAGTCGCACGGCCGCCGACTGCCGAGCAGTGCCGCAGCGTGTCGGCGATTCAAGAGTTGGCAGGCAGCGTTGAGGTCCGTCCGTCGCTAGACGCTTGGGTTGAGGTGTGCGCGCCGGTCGTATTCGGGCGGTTCCGTCCGTCCGCGTGGCCGGGTACCGGCAGCATCCTGCTTGACCACATGACCTTCCGAGTGAAGGCGTGGAAGGATGACGGACTGCCGAGAAGCCGGTGTTCATCCGGCTAGAAGCGGATGCATCACCGGAGAATTGGGTGCGGTTGCTGACGGGCGGCGCTTTGACCGACCAGCCGACCCGCGTCGTGACTGACGGGCATGACGGCACGATTGATGTGGTCGACGACCCGGCGCTCAGCACGAAGTAGCGACGCTCACGGCATGACGCGAGCGGACACGACAGGCTGGTAGAAACCGGTCTGCTCGGGCATCCGCCATGTGACGTCCTGGAAGCCGGCGGCGGTCAGAGCCTCCGACAGGACGGTCCGCGACAGCGCGCGGTAGGTCGTGCGGCGCTCGGTCACCGCCCAGTCGTGGGCGCGGCTGTCCATGATGAAGTGGCGCACGGTGTAGACATCCTCGGACTCCCACTCCAGACCTGGAAGACGATGCGCTCGCCGGTGTCCGTGGCGAAGCGGCGCGGCAGGTCTCCAGACGGGCTTCCGCAGCACCGTGTCGTAGTCGCGGATGGACGCAAGCAACGTCCCGCCGGGTCGCAGGACTCGTCGTAGCGAGCCGCAGGCCGCGTCAAGGCCGTCGTTCGACAGCAGGTGCGGCAGCGCGTTGTCGAATGACAGCGCCGCATCGAATGCCCCGGCGCCAGGGACGTCAAGCACACGAAGGTCCGCCACGGCGGTCGTGATGGCCAGGTCGCGCGCTGCAGCCTCCTGCGCACACCGCTTCACTGACGCCGGGCTGATGTCGGTGGCCGTCACGGTGAACCCAGCGCCGGCCAGGCCAAGGGCCTGCGTGCCGATGCCGCACGAGGCGTCGAGCACCGCGCCGGATGTCATACCGTGGTCGCGCAACAGTGCGGCGATGACGCCCGCCTGACGAGCAATCGACGCGTCCCAGTCGGCGAAGATGAGGTGGTAGTCGTCTGCCAGCTCGTCGTAGAAGCTGGCAGGGTTCGCGTCGAACGTCATGAACCCCACCATAATCCCGCGCTCGCGCGGGGACCGCGTCTTATTGTCGTCACATCACAACTCAAGTCCCCACCCCTTCCTTGGCGCCAGTCGCCCGCACCGCAGCGCTCCACCGACCAGCGGTGGCCGTGCCGGGTCAGGCTCACGGCGCGCTCCGTGTGCGTCGTACAAGCCGAAGAACGCTGGAGCCGCGCCTCCGACCTTCCGTCCGCTTACGCGGCTAGCGTTGCTTCGTAACTAGGTGCAGCGGCGGCGTGCGCGTCGTCGAAGGGGCGGGAGGTCGCAATGAGGTTGAACCGGGCCAGGGTTACAAAGTTCCGCGGCATCGACGACTCCGGTTGGGTCGACTTCTGCGACGTGACTTGCATGGTTGGCAAGAACGAATCCGGCAAGACCGCCTTCCTGGAGGCGCTCGGACGACTGCGCCCGGTGCCGGGGCAACCCGGTGGGTTCGACCCAGTCTTCGACTACCCGAGCAAGGAGTACGGCGCCTACAGACGCAAGCACGCGGAGAAACCGGCCGTGGTCGTTCAGGCCGAATACTCGCTGTCCGCTGCCGAGGAAAAAGGCATCGAGAACACGTTCGGCGCCGGAGCCCTGTCCAGCGAGACCATCTCTTAAGCCAGGACTACGCGAACCAGAGGACGTGGACGTTCGACACGGACGAGGCCGTCGTCGTGGCGCAGTTGCTGGAAGGAGCCGGGCTCACAGATGCGGTGAAGACGCAAGTCGCGCAGGCCACATCGCTGGCAGAACTGCGCGCGAAGCTGGAGGCTTTGCCGGAACCGACGACCGCCTCACAAGAGGTCGCGCAGCGCATCGCCCGCTGGAACGACGATTTCCGCCAGTCCCTGGTGAGCACGTTAGACGCCTGGGCGCCGAGGTTCTTCTACTTCGATGACTACTCCGTGATGCCTGGCCGCATCTCTGTTCCGCGTCTGAAGGGCCGGGCCGCGAGCCCGGACTTGACCGAGGGCGAGAAGACGTTTCTCGCGTTCCTGGCGCTCGGTGGCGCTGAGCTATCAGAGTTCGAGGATGAGTCCAACTTCGAGCGCCTCACACGTACGCTCGAAGCGACGGCGAACGGCATCAGCGAGGAGGTGTTCGCCTACTGGACTCAGAACAAGCAGCTGGGCGTCAACGTCCAGGTCTCGAAGGCCAATCCTGCGGATGAGCCGCCACTCAACGACGGCACCATCCTGAACGTTCGTATCCGCAACGACCGTCACGGCGTGACCGTGCCGTTCGATGAGCGGTCGCGTGGCTTCGTCTGGTTCCTCTCGTTTTTTGCGTACTTCTCCGAGCTACAAGCAAAGCCCGGCCGCCTCGTCCTTCTGCTGACAAGCCCGGCCTGAGCCTTCACGCCAAAGCCCAGGGCGACTTCCTCGCGTTCATCGAGGACCGCCTGTCGCAGGACTTCCAGGTCGTTTACACCACGCACTCGCCGTTCCTGATTGACCCTGCCCGCTTGGACCGCACGCGGACCGCCGAGGACAAAGACGACGAGGGAACGGTCATTTCCGCCGACATCCTGCGCAACGACCGCGACACCGTCTTCCCACTACAGGCCGCCCTCGGCTACGACCTTGCGCAGACGCTGTTCCTCGGGCCAGAGTGCCTCCTAGTCGAGGGGCCGTCGGACCTCATCTACCTGCAGGTGCTCGGGGAGGCGGTATGAGCGGCGGGCGGCGAGCCGCTCGACCCGCGCTGGGTGGTCGTCCCCGTCGGCGGAGCGGACAAGCTCTCGACGTTCGTCTCGCTCATCGGCGCCAACCAGCTCAACGTCGCCGTCCTGATGGACGTCAGCAGGAGCGAGCAGCAGCGCATCGACAACCTGCGCAAGAGCGGCTACCTCAAGAAGAACGCCCTCGTGCAGGTCGGCCAGTTCCTCGGCAAGGACGACGCCGACACCGAGGACCTCTTCACGCCAGCGTTCTATCTCAAGCTCGTCAACGGCGCGTTCGCTACCGAGCTGCCGAAGAACTCGCGCTCAAAGACCTCACCGACCACAACCCGCGCATCATCCGTCGCGTTGGGGCGTACTTCAAGGCGGAGAACATCACCAGCGGCAAGTTCAACCACTACCGGCCCTCCTCGTACTTGGTTCGGGAGCAGGCGACGCTTCTGGGCGCACTGGAGCCGGCGACGGTCGAGCGCGCTGCAGAGCTATTTAGGTTCGTGAACGCACTGCTGAGTTGAGAAGTGCCAGACCCGGCTCAGTGCCGAGCTCTGAGGCTGAAGCTCTTCGGGAGCAGTTGCACAGGTAGCGGTCCCGGCCACGGGATGGTCGGGGCAGCATCGCGGGAACCCTAATTTGGCCCGAGCTACCCCATGCACTTCAACCAGATGTCCCACCCGGTGACAAAGCCGAGAGTCAGTCCGACTACTACAAGCGCAGCGATGCCGTAGCCGGCATGGCTGATGAGGGTGTCAAGCTGGGTACCAGGGCAGCGATGGCGAGGAACGCCAGCGAAAAGACGGCAAGGTCACTGTCAGCCAGTTTCTGGCTCTTCTTGTTCGGGACTTGGGCGAAGCCAAGCCCCGTTCCGACTATCACGCACCCCGCGGTGACCAGGTCGGGCATTGTTCCGCCCACGATTGCGCCGACTGTCGCAAGTACGACAGCAACTGCCCAGACCACAGTGAACGTCCGAAGGAACGAAGGAGGCGAAATTTCGGCTGCTTGTGACGTCTCGACCGTCCGTTTGTTTTCATGGTCAACGTTGGTCGTCAACTCCGCGCCCGTCTGCGGCATGGACCCTTCAAACCTTGCTCGGCTTGAGCATCGTGCTCATTCCGGCAGCCGCCTACTGGGTCACTCGCCTGGTTGGTGGCAACCATGTCGTCGCTTACAACGTCGCCTGCGGCGCCTTCATCACCTGGATGGCGCTCATCATCTGGCTGCTCTTCGGGTCGTTCACGACCGACCCCACTGAGCACCGACCTGCTGGCCAGCGGACCTCAGGTCTCATGCCGCCATTTTCGGCAGCGACGGCCTCGGGCTGAAGGGTCTGGCATCGGCAGGCCAGGCTTTGGAGGACTCGAGCTTCTCTCGACCGGACACGACCTGAGCCTGCAGTCTGGAGCATCAACGGATTCCCGTCTTCCGCGCGCTGCCTGCAGATAGGCACCGTTCATGACGCGGGGAAACGGCAGGCAGGGCCGACAGAAGCCCCCAAACGGAGCTCGACTCCGGGGTCGATCCCAGTGCCGATTCCCGCTCAAGCGGCGGAGTTGCGGCTCGACATTCGAATAGCGCCTGGGCTCCCACCACGCAATCTCGATGTGGCGCTCGTGGTTGCGCGGCGGGCCGATGACGAACTGCTCCACCGCACTCGCGCGCCGGGAGCCGACGAGGCTCTCGACCACAAGAAGCCGACAGAGGCCCTGAACCGTGCCCTCGGGCACGTTCATCGCCTGGAGCGCTGCGAGTGGGTCTTCGGCTTTGACCAGGAAGCTCATCTGCTGCAACTTGTCAGGCATCACCTCGCCGAGCAGGCCAACCCGCACCGCGACCTCGGTCAGGTCATCGGCCGAGTACCCGGTGGTGCCGGCCGCCCCTGAATCAGCACGGTCAGCCCAGTTCACGTTCGCGGTCAGCTCCACATCGCTGAACGCGCCCGAGGTGCTCGACTCCTCAACGCTCCCCACGCGACCGACACCCGAGCGGTTACCTGCCGTCAGGGCCACCTCCTCACCCTGCCATCCCCGTCCGGTGCCGGCAAGCTCGGTCAGCGCACGCAGGACGGCCGGGTCATAGACACGCGCCTGGAACGTCAGCTTCTCTCCAGACATCTGGACCTGAGCCGCTCTGATGATGACGTCGCCGACCTTGACCCAAGGAGCGAGGTCCTCGGCCGCCATCTCGCGCAGGCGCTTCTCGACTCCTGCAACGAGGTCTCCAGCACCCGTAAAGCGTCCAGTCACCTGGAACACCCATACCTCATCGAGGAACTTTCGGGCGTGGCCCTCGCGACCGTCGGCGGGGCGACGCTCCCAGAAAGAGATGCGCTTGCCGCGAGCACGCGCCTCCAAGTATTCGGCGTGGGTCGCCGAGTAGCCCTGGTACTCCCCGCTGGTCAGCATCGTCCCGTAGGCGTCGCCGAGCAGCCCGAGATAGATGGTCGCTGACCGAACCTCACCCAGATAGGCCTCCGCGGCTCCGTCATCTCGGCCACCGAAATCCTCGAACCAACGAAACGTCACTCCGAGCCCCTCCAACGCGGTCGCCAGCGCGCGCCGCTCATCCTCGAACTCGGCCATCACGCTGGACAGGAACACGGTCTGAGCCGACGCCCACGCGCGGAACTCATCGTCCGAGAGCCGTCGGGCTGCGGCGGCAAGGTCAATGCTCAAGGCCATGCAGTGAGGATGCCGCGGCCCCCGGCGGCAAGGCAGCCTTCCCGCGCTCGTGTCTGGTCGTCGAATCGCCGAGCCGAGCGAAGCGACTCGCCGGCGAACACGAGCTCAGAGTCATCGTCACCCGCGGCGATAACAGGAGCGTCTTGGTGTGGGTGCAAGTCAGCCGACGAGACCCTGCACGACGCTCATAGCCCGGTGGCGGCTCGAACACATCCTTGAGGAAGTCCGTGCGCTTGACGCGTTCGTTTGAGACGGGCGACCATGCGCTGAACCAACGGCCATCATGCGCAGCCGCCGGCACGTCACCTAGAACTGATGCACGGACGCGACGTCTTCGGGAACGGCTTCGGCCGGGGCGGTCTTTAGCGTGTCCGTCAGGAGATAGACGCCCAGGATGTTCGCGAGGATGCCCATGTAGGGCTCCAGGTCGTCACCGCGGCGGGCGTGGACGATGCTGAGGCTGACCGTGCGCTCCTGCGGCACGCCTTGTTTGGGCAGGATGATGTAGCCGCGGTGGCCGCCGTCGAGGACGATTGCTCGCTCACGGTCGAACTCTCGGCTGAGCAGCCGCTCCTCGCCAAAGTCCAGCCACGCGCACTCCAGAGCAATCTTTGTGAGCGCTCGATGCAGCTTGGCCAGGCGCTTGGCCGTCATGTCATGGCGCTTGCCGGTAAAGGAGAACGACTGTCGCCCGGGCGGTGCCGACCCAGTGCGATGCCATTTCGCGCTATCGAGCTGGAGTTGGACGTTGCCTGGCCGGTCTGAGGCGATGCTGCCATTGTCAAATTTGAACACTGGCCTTTTTCCGGGGCTTGCTCTCGACGCCGTAGATTGTGCGCATCATCGCGACTGGTCCGAAGTCGCACAGTGCCGCGTCAAGACCTGAAAGCTGCTCGTGGTTGCAGCGGTCGCACACCACGCCGACCGGCAAGATGATGTCCTTGTTGCCGAGACTCTCGGGGAACACGTGCTCGACACTGGTGAAGCCTCCGTCAGACTGCCGGCAAAACAAGCATCCGCGTCGCCTGCCGGCAGCGGCTCCAAGCGCCGCCTCCTCCCTTCTCCTTGCCGCCTGCACGCGCGTCGCTTCCCGCTCCGCCTCTCGCGCCTGACGACGCTCCCGCTTCAGTCGAGCCTGTCTGCCCATGCAGCCAATGGTGCCGCCAGCACCGGCGAGCGGACCGGAACTCGCGTAGCCACGCAAGCCGTCGCTCAAGAGGCAGTCGTGGCGTTGGCGGTGGGAGGCGGCGCTGACGCCCCCCAGCGACTCAACGGCGATGCGTGACAAGTCTCAACGTCGCCGTAAACGTTGTGCGCTTCATCGTCAGGCGCTTGACCGAGATGGATTTGGCAGCGGCGACCGAAGCCCTCACCGACTTGCGCGGCTCCAGTCGCAGCGTACGGTGCTGCCCAGCCCGCAGTCGCAGTCGGCCGGTGGCGACGGTGATGGTCTTGTGGCCGTGCTTGACCGCGAGCCGGAGCTGGCCTGAGCACGGCTTGCCGGGCTTGGCGCAGGAGACCGTGACCAGCAGCCGGCCGTTCCGGTAGCGGACGCGGCGCGCGACGGTCAGCTTGGTGCGCAGGTGGCTGCCCGGTTCGACCTTGGTGATGACGACCGACCCTCCTCCGCCGCTGGCGGTGACGACGACGGTGCTGGTCGTCGTGGTGGTCTGCCCCTCGTCGTCTTGGACGGCGGTGGTGACGGTGTAGGTCCCTGGGGCGGTGTAGGTGTGCGTGGCGGTCGCGGAGTCCTGGGGTCTGAGCCGTCGCCGAAGTCCCAGTAGGTGTCGCTGATGGGGTTGCCGTCCGCCGCGGCGCTCCCGGATGCGTCCCCGGTGACGGTCTGCCCGACCGCGGCGGCGTTCGGCAGGGACACGACCGCGGTCGGGTCGGCGTCGTTGACGGTGATGGTCTGGCTGGTGATGTCGCTGGCGCCCTGGTCAGAGGTTGTGGTCAGCGTGACCGTGTAGGTGCCGGCGGCCTGGTAGCTGTGGCTGGCGGTCTGGCCGCTGCCGGTGGTCCCGTCACCGAAGTCCCAGTCGTAGGAGGCGATGGACCCCGACTGGACCGTGGAGCCGGACGCGTCGAAGCTCACGGTGTCGGGGGCCTGCCCGCCGTCGCCGGAGGTCGTAAACGCCGCGGAGACCGCCGGCGCCGGGTTCCCGAGCGCGAGCGGCGCGAGGGTGGTCAGGGTGGCGATGAGGTTCCCGTCGCCGTCGGTGCTGGTCGGTATCTGCTGCCAGGAGTCGTTGATGTCCTCATACAGCGCCGTGGCGCCGAGCGACGGCAGGGTGATGGTCGATGCCTCCGGTGTACTCCGCAGAGGTCCCGGCGGAGTAGTACTGGACGGGGTCGAAGTCGGTTGCGGGCGGAAGCCCGGCGTCGGTATCGACGTCCTCGGACGGGTTGATGGTCGCGGCGTGCAGCGCGGCGGCGGTCATCACCCGGTGGGCGCCTTCGGCGTGCGTTTGGCCGTTGGTCGAGTCGTCGAGGGCGCCGAGGGCGTTCAGGAACGCGGTGCCGGCGGTATCGACCTCGTTGAGGATGATGCTGATGTCGCCGAAGGTCAGCGGAACTTGGGGGCCGGGGACGACGTGCCGTTCATCCTGCAGGTAGCTGGCGATGTTGTCGGCGATGGCCTGCTGGCCTTCGGGGGTGGGGTGGAACGGCGCCTGGCTGCCGTTGCCCTTCGGATGGCTGAACGTCGGGGCGGCTATCGACGGTCCGTACACCCACGGGTCCGCTGAGCACCAGCGATGCTGCGCGAATCCGGCCGGCGGCGGGACCACGACGACGTTCGCGAACTGGTGGCCGACGGTCGCAATGGCGTTGTTGAGCTGCTGCTCGCCCCATTCCAAGTACTGCATCTCGGGGTCGGTCAGCGTGATGCCGATGGCTGACCGGGGGCTGATGTCGGTGCAGCTGTGCGGCGCCGGGTAGCTGTTGGGAAACGGCGAGTAGTACTGCGTCAGTCCGACGACCGGAACCTTGCCGGCTGCCTCGCCCTGGTCCTTGATTTGGTTGAGGACGTTGGTCAGGTTGTGCTGCAGCGAGGACACCTCCGACAGGAGGGTGGACCGGTCGCTGCTGGTCCCGCACGCGCCCTGCCCGAGGTCGGACGGGTCCCAGAACGGCGCGTAACAGTCGATGACCTTGTCGGTGAAGTCGATGTCGTCCGCGCCGACACTCAGCGTCACGATGTCGGGCGCCGCTTCGTCGTAGGCGTCGCTTATCTGCGCGGGCACGCTCTTGCCGCTCTGCGGGTTCAGGACGCCGTCCAGGGTGCCCGCGCCGGTGCAGGCGAGGTCAAGCAGCTGCGAGTTCAGCGCAGCGGCGAGGTCGTGCGGGTAGCCCTCCAGGGTCTGGTGGCAGTTGGGGTCGCTGACGCCTGAGGTGGTGTCCCAGTCTGAGCCGCTGCCGCCCTGCCACGCGTTGCCGTCCCAAGACAGGTCGTAGCCGATGCCCTCGCCGGCGGCGACCGAGTCGCCCAGCGCGACGTAGTTGGAGGCTTGGATGTTGCCGACCGGGGAGAAGTCGGTCTCCCAGCTTCGGGTCGCGGCGCCGCCGGCGGGGACGGTGACCGTCCAGCTGATGGCCATGCCGTTGTCCTCGAACGTGTCGCAGTCGCAGGTGTCCGTAAGCGGCTGACCGGTTCCGACGGCGAGCCAGTTGTTGTAGTAGCCGGCCTCCAGGTAGTTGCTGCCGCCGACGGTGGGGATAAATCCCTCGACACGGCCGGCGGGGCTGTTGTCGGCGTTCTTGGTGCAGAACACCCCGCCGTTGGTGTTGTCGTACTCCCCGTAGCCGGTGTCGGCGTTGCCCAGGTAGCAGTCGGCGGCGTGGTAGAGCACCACGGTCTGCGCGTTGGGGCTGTTGTTGGTCAAAAGGACCGTGGAGGCGTAGGAGTCAGAGCCGGTGACGTAGGTGTCGGTCTGCGTCAGGCTCAGCCCGGTGCTGCCGGCGTCCACCTGCGTGGAGACCTTGTAGGGGTTCGCTCCCGACCCGGTGCCGCTCACCGGGGTCTGGCCGTCCTCGGTGAACGCGGTGGAGTCGATTTCGGACTCCGCGGGTAGGTCGGGCGCTCCGTACACGGTGCCGCCGTCAGCGACCGCGCCGCCGACGTCCAGAAACGTGCCGCAGGCGGTGTTGTCGTAGAACTCGCCGTCCACGTCGCCCGTGTAGTTGACCGAGCAGCTCAAGTCCGTGCCGGCCCCGATGTCCGTCAGCGGACCGATGGAGACGATGTCCGCGGCGTGGGCCAGACCCGCGCCGCTGAGCAGAATGCCGGCGCTGACGGCGACGACAAGAAGTCTGAGCGCGCCCGCGCGCAGCCGGAAATGCGTATGCGTGAGCCTCACGGAACCCCCAGGAAACGAATGTGTTCTGCGCCCTGGAGAACCGCCCCCTCCGAGCCGGGCGGAGCGTACGCGAATGCGTCAACGTCTGTCAAGCAATCCGACAAGAGAGGCGTCCTGCACGTCCCACGAATGACGAATGGGTTGCCGGGTCATAGACGCGCGCCTGGACCGTCAACTTCTTTAGCTCGTCAACCCCTGAGCGGTGCATCACGACCGCTCAGCAGGACCTTGCCATTGCCGACTGACCGAACCTGGCGCGAATGACGCTGCGTCAGAGGTCAAACACCCGCCACGCCGCAGCCTTGGCATCACACCGGTCCGATTTAAACCTCACCCGTTCGGGGGAGGGGTCAGAAAATGACCCCACAACAGGGAAGAGGACTCGGGTCTAACGACTACGAGGTCAAGAGGCTCCTCGAAGACGAGGACCGAGAGGACTGACGAGACCAAGAGGACTCTCGGCGGAGCAGGGTCAGCCGGAAGTGGTCGCGCTCCAGAGGCGGCCTGGCTGTCACGTAGCCTTCCGACGCGATGGCGCGGCTTGTCAGCATCGGCGCGGATGGGGCCCGGGGCGGGTGGCTGACCGCCTGCTCTTACCAGGCTGACAGCGACAACTCCGAGGCGGCGCGAACGACGACGCTGTCGCTTCATCCGTCGTTCGAGTCGCTGGTCGCGTTGCGAACGGGAACCGACGCGGTGATGGCGGTTGACGTGCCGATGGGTCTGCTCGGTGCGATGGCGCCGAGACCGTGCGATGCTGCCGCCCGCAGGCTCCTGAAGGGGCGGGCGAGCACGGTGTTCGCGCCGCCGTCCCGCCCGCTCCTGAATGCGGAGACCTACGCGGACGCCCGCTCGTACATCGAGGAGCTGCGCAAGCACGACCCTGCGGCGGCGGGGTTGAGCGCCCAGGCGTTCGGCATCGTGCCCAAGGTCCGCGAGGTCGACCAGTGGCTACGTGAGAACCCTGGCGCGCAGGCGTGGCTGTATGAGTGCCATCCAGAGCTGTCGTTCTATGCGATGGCGTCCGGGGTCCTGGCGAACAAGCGCTCACCGCACGGCCAGGTCGACCGGCTTCGCCACGTCAGCGAGGAGTTCCCCGACGCGCCGACAGTCATCTCCGGGTCGCGGTTCCGCGCGAAGGATGCCGAGCTCGCCGACGTGCTCGACGCCTACGCCGCGCTCTCCTCCGCATCGCACGTCCGCGCCGGCGACTTCGAGGAGCTCGGCGGCGAGACCGACAGCGCCGGTCTCGTCATGCGCATCGTGTTCTGAGCTTCGGGTCGGGAGGCGTGAGCACGCCGCGCTTCCCGGTAGCGGTACCTAGGCGTCGCTTCGGCGTGACAGGCCGGACCTCCACGCTCGGCTTCGGTCAGTCCTGAGGTTCGCAGAAGTAGTAGCGCGGCGCCAGCTAGTCGTCCTCGGCCACCGGCGGTCGCCATCCGTGTGCTCCCGCCTCATAGAACTCCTGCAAGAGCTGCAGCCGGTGCTCAGGGCTCAGTGCGGCGACGTCTCGGACCGGATGAACGCCGCGCTCAGTGAGCCACCAACTCACGCCCCACCCCGGTTGGGTTCCTGGGGGAACACGGCCGTCGTGGTCGTCCTGCAGAGGGCCGAGCGTCGGCGCCATCCGCAGACCGTATCTCACGGGGAAGCGACGCTCGGGCGGTGGTCGGCGGAATGCGATATGGATATCGGGTGCTCGGGCCGGTTCAATCCAGCTCTCGGAACCGAGGCGGGCTGTGAGCCCGGCTCACCGCCGGTGGTCTGAAGCCGGAGGCGCGGTCGGGCGGATGGTCGGTCACCCGGCCGTCATGGCGGAGGCCTGGCGCGATGGCGTCGGTGTCCATCCGCAGTTGCGTCGGCACGGCGAGCTGTCGGTGGTCGCGTATCGGCGCCCGCGCGTGTACCTCGACCGCGACGGGTGGGAAATGCTCCCGGGCGACGGCGTCCTCGTCATGCAGGTCCGCCCTACCGGCGGCGGGGACTTCTCGCTGGCGCTCACCTCCGGCGAGCTCGCGGACGTCTTCGGGGAGGTTCGCAGCACAAGGTCCTGGGACGATGCGGGTTGCTACCACTTCCCGAAGGTGCCAGCCGCAGCTCACCGCTTCCGGGTTGCCCGGCGCTGACAAGCGGACCCGGGGGAACCGTCTGCAGTCGACCATCGCAGCCGACGTAACCCCGCGGTCCGCGTCCAGTCGCTAACGGAGGGGCTTGCCGGCCGCGCACCCCATCGGTTAGAACGACCAGCCGTACTCGCCGCGGTTGAAGAACAGCGTCATGTTGCGGTAGGCAAGGTTGCGCGATGGTGTCCGGCCGGTGTAGCGGAGAGCCAGGCGGGTGAACACGAGATGGCCGCCGACGGTTCGCGGCCGATAGGCGCGAAGGCTGACTGGATAACCGGTGAACGTTCCGCCGGCGCAGTCGGGCCGGCAGTTATCCAGCCAGTTCTTCCCGGTCGCGGTCGCCGACTGGCTGGTGTCGGTCTGCCAGCGCAGCCCGCCGGCGTGTCGGATGGTCGGGCCTGAACCGGCTATCTCTCCGGAGCCGTCGCCCGTGTAGATGATGGCCGCCGGGCGAAGCTTCAAATACCGGGCAGTTGCTCCGCTGGCCGGCACCACGGAGGGCAGGCCAGCCGCTGCGGCGCTCGCGCAGGGACCCGCGACCATAACAACTGCGGCGAGCGTCAGCCCTCGGCGCGCCCGACACCACGTGTTCAACATTTCGACCCCCTGGATTGACTTGCCGGCCCCGCGTGGAGTGTACGGGCCGGTGGCGGCGGACTGAAGGGATGCTTGACGACCGCTGAGCGGTTGCCTATTCTCCTCGCGGCCTCAGCGGGTGCGCCGGTGGGGATACTCAAGCCAAGCGGAGAGGTCTTCTGGTGCAACAGGTCTGGCGGTACACGGGCGCGCGCCGGATGCGGGTCGCGATGGGCGTGGTGGCGGCGTGCCTGCTCATCGGCCTCGGCTATTCGGGCCAGAGTCAGGCGTCCGTCACGCGACACCGGTGCGGTCACGTCAGCGTCGACCACGGCAAGGCGTCGGCGAAGGTGCTCGTCCGCCGCGGACCCGAGAGATGCGCCGCCGCTCGTCAGGTCGTCGCGCGTGCCTTCGGGGCGGTGTCCTCTCGTCACTGGAACGGAACGTCGCCCGAGCTGGGCATCTACTGGCGCGTGGGCAGCTGGGACTGTTTCGTCGGTCTGGCCTCGACTGAGGTCATGTGCTACCTGGGCCCAACGCGAGTGGACGGCTCGGTCAACTCCCGGGATGGATGGTCGTTCTCGATGGGGCCGCTCGCCGCATCGAGGACCGCCGGCCCGTCCGCCACCGCCACGACCGTACCGCCACTGCTGGGAGACGGACGCGAGGCGATGTACAAGCCGTCGCGGTTCTGCCCGTCCAACCACTCCTGCTTCACCCACGCGCACTGGCGCTCCTGGGGCAACACCGCAGTCGCGACCGCGCAAGGCATCACCGGATACCCGGGCGGAGCAACTCATCGTGGAACCGCCATCGTGAAGCTGTCTGACCCGAAGCGGATGTGCGGCGGGGTGCGGTACACAAAGGCGAGCTGGCGCTACCCCGCGCTCGACTACCCCGCGCACGGGCAGTGGATTTCCGACGGCTTCTTCCGCCTGCCCGGAGACTGCGGACAGTGGAGCGGCGCCTGACCTAGCGGCTTCTTCGCCGGGTGGCGAGCCGCAGTGGCAGCCGGGGAACGGCTACTCCGCGAAGTCGGCTTGTGGGCAGTCGCTACGAGCGTGCGCGCCGGCGCAGAGCGGGCAGACGTATCGGGTGAGGACCTCGCCGCTCTTGGCTGCCCACCGCTTGTCCTGCCGGCGCCGGCTCGCTGCCTCGCGGAGCTTGCGCGCCGGCGACTTCTCCATTCCCATCGGGCCGTAGTTGTTGCGGTTGCGAGCTCCGCGACTCATGGCCGCGGAGCGTATGCGCAAGACCGGTCGGCAAGCCGACGCGCCGAAGCTACGACGCCTCGGGCAGCTGAGCCCTGGGCCAAGGCCCAGAGGATTGTTGGTCAGCCGGTAGAGCTGACCGCCTGCCACAGCTCCTCAATGGTGGCCGCGAGGCGCTCGAACGAGACCGACTCGGTCTGCTTGCGGACCCAGCCGATGCCGAGTGTCTTGTACCCGCAGGCGCGTACCGCGTCGCCGGAGACGACGTAGAACTTCCACTGGTCGGTGTCGAGGGTGTCGTAGGCGGCGTGGTCGGTGCAGGTCTGGACGGCGAAGACGAAGATGTCGGCTCGGACCTCGGGCGCGGCGCCGAACTGGCCGGTGTTCGGGTCCCAGGAGCGCGCCGCCACGCGCCCGAAGCTGAGCTGCGAGAGTCGCGCCTGCGCCCAGCCCTGCAGGTAGCCGCTGGCCTTGACCTCGATGCGCGCGCCGGAGCCGGTGGTGAGGTCGTAGTTGTCCCAGGACACCCGGCGGGTGTGGGTCCTGTCGACGGCAAGAGCGACCAGGAACTCGGCGAGGATGCCGCGGAGGTAGTTGTCGCGCAGGTCAGAGAACGCCCAGCGCCAAAGGTCAAGGACGGTCCCGTTGGTCCCGGTGAACCGGTCGTCGCCTTCGAGCCGTTGCGGTGGGCCGGGGACGAGCCAGCCGTCGGGTACGGAACTGCATCCGCCGTCCCCCTCGGCGTCTTCTGTGACGGCACGGGCGGTGAGGGCGTCGTATACGAGCCCCGGGACGCGGGCAAGGCCCGTGTCGAGGAGCTGCTCCAAGGGGGCGGCGATGTCGCTGTGGTCGTAGTCGAGCGCGGCCATCCAGCCTGCGGGCTCGTACCGGGCGACCATCGACAGCGTGAAGAGAAGCGCCCACCAGGTCATCAGTGCCGACAAGGCCACGCCGGACACCGCGGGCCGCAGCCACTGCGGGCCGAAATCCTCGGCGCCGGGTGCGACGCGCTGCAGGGTTCTGAGGTGCCCTGGCAGGTTGGGCGCGTCGGCTGGCCACCGGACCGCGTATCCACGGCCGTAGTCGGTGTGATGCTCGGGGACGGAAGGCAGACCCGGCGGTCGCACCAAGACGACTCCAGCGGGGTTGGATAGTGCTCCTGCACGTAGCCGGTCAGCTCTTCCGGGGGTCCGGCGTAGCCGACGAGGGCGCCGCTGAGCCATCCCCGGGGCCTGACGGGCGCGTTGATGTCCTCAGGGACGAGCAGCAGCGGGACCACCTCGGGCGGCGAGGGCAGCAGGTCGACAACTTCGGGCAGCGAGCTCCACAGGGACTCGACGTCAGCGCGTTTGCTGAAGACAGGCGAGCGGGTCGCCTGCGCGACCCCGGTGAATGAGTCAACGCTGTCCTCCTTGGTCCGCGCCGTTCGCTTGAGCGCAAGGGACAGCAGCGGGCCGTCGAGGTCAGGAGCAACGAGTCCGTGACTCCGCAGCCGCCATTGCTTCTCGGCCCGGGCGGCTGCGATGGCGCGACCCGCCTGGCTGAGGGCGTAGAACAGCGGCAGCGGTCTGGCCGCCGGCGAGTTGGTCGAGGCCGCCTCCATCAGCTCGTCGAACTGAGCGAGCGCAGCGCCGTAGGTCTCGCGCCGCTCCCGCTGCGAAGCGAACGCCGGAGGATGGGCGCGAGTGGCGCGTATCTGAAAGCGCGGCGTGAGCGGCACCCCCGGAATGCTCGCGACCGACGCGGACGATGCTGGCCGTACGAGCGGCGTCTCACAGATTGAGGTCCGCCGTTCGGACTTCCGCCAACTACAGCGGCGCCGCGCCGACACCCCGCCGCACCGCCGCCGCGTTCACCGCGGAGGACTTCTGGGAGGGGCACCAAACGGAACCCCGCGGCGCGTCGCCCGGCGACGTCCTAGCGGCGCGTGGTCAGCGTCCCCGCTCCGGTTTCGCGCCACGGTTGCCCCTACTGTGCCCGGGTGTCCTGGGTATACGAGGAGGAGGTCGACCGACGCGGCGAGCGCCTGCTCTACGCGCTCGGCCAGCTGCACTCCCTCAATCGGCAAGGCCGGCTCGCGCTCAGCTCAGAGACGCTGAAACGCGGAGGTGGTCGCGCGCATCATCGGCGTCGCCCGCGACGTCGAGTTCGTCACCGAAGGACCGCTAGGGCTGAGCACCCTCACGTCGCGGCGGCGTCGTCGATGACCCGGAACACATCGCCCCCAGGAAAAATCTGTGACCAAAGTCAACAAGCACAAGGACACGAACGTCAGTCGCCTCGCCTCGCCGCGGCGCAAGCCAGCGGCCGAAGCCAAAGCCTGCAGAGTAAGTCCGTCGGTCAGAGGTCGTCCTCGACGTCGAGGTAAGCCATGCGCGCCAGGCGAGCCTTGTTCTGAAGGTTGCGGTCCCGGGTCGCCATCGCCACGACTGCGTTGAGGTCCGCGCAGCGCAGCTGTAGAGCGCTGGCGAGAAGCTCGTCATCGCCATGCCCGGCCTGAAGCCACGGCAGGGTATCGGCCATGTCAGGGTCGATGGCGACCTCGCGCATGGACAGCGGGCCGGCAATCGGCACGCCGACGAAGCTGTCGCCGCGCCGTGCGTACTCCTTGACCCGGCGGATGACGCCGTCAGCTTTTTTGCCCAGGTCGCCCGGACGCATCTTGATGTCGTCCAGCTCCCGGAGAACCTGCGGTACAAGTACCACCGTCCATTTGCCCGCCGGCGGCTTCCAGTCGGCCAGCTCCGGCTTGAACAGCAGTGCGTTGGTGTCGGGGACCAGCAGCCGGCCGCCGTCGTTGTGCGCGGATGGGAGCTCGTGCAGCAGGTCGTGAATGTCGGTGAGCGTCTCCTCGACCTGGCCGCGAATCTGCTCGACGGTTGAGGCAGGAGCGCCGAACGTGTCGTCCTGCTCGACCACTCTGCGCAGCAGCGCGACGGGGTCGTCGAGCCGTGACGCCCGTTCGGGCGCACTGACGCGGACCGCTTGGGCGGCGAGCTCTTCGAGCGAGTTCAAGACCTTGCTGGCGTCGCCGACGTAGCGCTGGCCGCCGTCTATCAGCTCTCCCCAGCGATGCCGGTTGAACCCGACGAAGAACACGTCGCTTGGGCCGGCGTTGGGGTCGGAGTAGCTGAGCTGTACGTGGTCCAGTAGCTTGGCGAACGCCTCGCTCGTCGCGGTGATGAGCTGGTCCAGCAGCTCCAAGCTCGTCGGGGGCGGCGTGTCCATACGCGCGATGCAAGCGCATCCGGCGGACAGGCTTCGACGCCGTTCCGCGCCCGCCGCGGGCCCCGCGTGGGTGTCGGCCAGGCAGGAGAGCGCACTGGCCATAACGAGAAACGGCGCCCCTTCCACGCGGGGCTGACTCGTTCGCGCGCGTGGGGAGGGCGCGCCGGGCGGATGCGTGCGCAGCCAGGACGGAGGGAACGACCTGCCTGGATTTGACGACGCGGTCTCCCGGTTGGGGCTGTCCTCTTCTCCACACCGGTGCCGCAGACCGCGGGGTCAATGCGGAGCCGCTCCCCCCACTCTTCCAGCTGGTGGATATTCAGCAGGCGCAGTCTGAAGCTACTTCACCGACAACGGACCGGCGTGCGGCATCTTCACCTAGCAGTCCGCACCGTCAAGCGTGCCCTAGAAACCTTCCCTCTCAGACTCCGCTAGGCATGCCACCGTCCCTCGGCGCCGACGGTTCGGCTCATTGGCCGACCACAGACGACCCCCGTGGTGCGGATGCTGGCGACGGGACCGGACTTCAGGGTCTCCAAGCGTTCGCTCGGTGGCCCGGCGCGGGAAGGCCCCCGGCCGCTGGTTGCCAATTGCTAACCATTCTGTATATTCCCGCGCCAATCGGGGGCAACCGCATCCTCGCCGGACCTGGGGGCAGTTCATGGGGTTGAAGACAAATCTCCGCTCGGCGGCGGCCGCGAGCACCGTCGCGCTGGCGTGCATCGTCGCGCCATCGGCTGCGTCGGCCGCCGCCGTAGGCTCGCGCACGCATGTTGAACAGGCCCGCCAGCAGCACAGCCGGTCCGCGGCCGCAGCCGCCGCGCCGGCGGATGACGGCACCTCGCTCATCACCCCCAACACCGACGCTAACGCGCTCGCGCAGGCGATGAACGCCCAGCCCGGCCTGGTCACCGGAGCGTCCTGGCCAGACCTGGACGGCGCCGCGAACCCTTCGTCCCAGTACGCGGTCGGCGTGGCAACCGGCCCGGGAGTGGGTAAGTTGCTGCCGACCGACGGCAACAGCTTCGCCGTGCTGACCAACGGCGATGTCCGTCTCGCCGACCCGCCCAACGACAACACCGGCGCCGGCGCGGACAACGGTACAAGCTGGCGGGGCGTCAACGACCCCAGCCAGCTGGAGGTCGACGTCAACGTCCCCGCCGGCGACAACTGCCTGGCGTTGGACGGAGCGTTCTACTCCGAGGAGTACCCCGAGTTCGTCGGCTCTGAGTACAACGACGGGTTCATCGCCGAGCTCGACCAGAGCACCTGGAGCTATGACCCCTCCACCAACCAGTACTCCGCCCCAAACAACTTCGCGTTCGACGACCAAGGGCATCTCATCACCGTCAACAGCGTGGACTTCGCCTCAGACCAGACCGACACCGGCCTGCAGTATGACGGCTCCACCAAGCTGTTGACCATGAGCACGCCCATCACGGCGGGCGCGCACAAGCTGTTCTTCTCCATCTTCGATGCTGGCGACCACATCTACGACAGCGCAATGTTCCTTGACAACCTGAGGACGTACGCAAGCTCTAACTGCGCCGCCGGCGCCGCGGTCGCCGACACCGACGGCGACGGCATCCCGGACGCCTGGGAGGACAACGGCGTCACCATCGACGGGCACTACATCAACCTGCCCGCCATGGGCGCCAGCCCCACCCACAAGGACGTGTTCGTGCAGGTCAACGCCATGGACGGCCTGCGGCCCTCCAACGGCGCGATGCGCGCCATTCAAGCCGCGTTCAACAACGCGCCCGTCGATAACCCGGACAGCACCACCGGCATCCACCTACACATCGACAACGGACCCAGCTCGGAGATGAACCCCGCGACCGGGCAGACCTGGGGGTCGCTGTCTGAAGCTGCCGACTTCCCGTATCAGAGCATGTTCGGGCCGGCGGACCCGCAGACCGGCGCGTTCCCATGGACCACAGCGTTTGACCCGGTCAAACAGGCGACGTTCACCAACACCGGCCGAGAACCCATCTTCCATCTCGCATTCGCCATCAGCCAGTTCGACGGCTCCGCCGGTCAATATGGGCACACAGGCCTGTCTCGCAGCACCGATTCGGTAATGGCCTCCAGCGACTACATGGTCTCCATGGGGCTGCTGTGCCAGCGCAACCACACCAACGTCTGCCCGCAGGGCAGGGTCGCCGGCACGTTCATGCACGAGCTCGGCCACAACCTCGGGCTGCATCACGGCGGGCAGGACAACATCAACTACAAGCCCAACTATCCGTCGGTCATGAACTACCTGTTCCAGTACAGCTTGGTTCCCGGACCGCGCGGCCTGGACTACTCGCGTATCGGCACGCCGGACATGCCCATACTCGATGAGAGCAACCTGGATGAGAACGTCGGCATCGGAGCGCCGCTGGCCTCCCCGTTCGCCAATGTCTTCACCTATGTGCCGGTCTGCAACTACGCCGGGGTGATGATGTCCGGGCCGGTGGACTTCAACTGCGACGGCAACGCCACCGAAACCGGCGTGGCGGCCAACCTCAACCCGGAGGCCGGCGGCGGCGATGACAACAGCACCGACGTTATGGTCCCGTACGACGACTGGTCAAACCTCACCTACAAGGGCGGAGCCATCGGCGGGCAGGGCCTGGACAGTCTGCTGCCTGCCTCCACCACGGTCGATGAGGACCCCACCTCCGACCAACTGCAAGCGGTCGCCAACGCCATCGCCCCGCCTCCGAGCGTGACCACCGGCGCGGCGTCGAACGTCACGGCCACCACCGCGACCCTGGCAGCGTCCGGCAATCCCGACGGCAGCGACGCACAGGCCAGCTTCCAGTACGGCACCAGCAGCGACTACACGCAAGCCGCCGACAGCGACCAGGTCGACATCGGCTCAGGTTCCGGGCTAGCGCCAGCCACCGTCAGCCTCACCGGGCTTGCGCCCAGCACGACCTACCACTATCGGGCCGTCATCACCACCAACACCGACCAGGAGTTCGGCGCCGACGAGACATTCACCACGGCGCCCGCGTCCACCGGAATCACGCACATCGAACCGTCCCCCAAGCCATCATGGCGCATCATCGGGCGACCCCGCCTGGACACGCATGGACGGCTGCTGGTCACGCTGCGCTGCCGTGCTGGCGCTCGATGCGCGGGTCGGATGACGGTCGGACGCTGGGTCAAGAAGCACCACGGCCACAAGGTCCGGACCATCAAGACCGCACGCGTCGCGGTTCGCGCCGGACACACCCGGACGGTCAAGGTCGCGCTGCGCTCACGCGACGCGCTGCTGCTGCGCCACGGGACAAAGACAGTGGTGACGGCAACCCTCTCCAGGCAGCGGCCGGCGCGATTCACCGGGAAGGTCCGGGTGCTCACCACCCACAAGAAACACCACCGCAAGTAGACGCAGAGCCTTCAGAAGAAGGGACCGAGCGCGGTGGCGCTCGGTCCGTCTGGCTGAGCTTCCGCGCAGTTGCACGCCTGGGGAACGGGTCGCCGTCGCGCCGAGGCAGGTCTCCGTCAGCCAACAGGAGTCACGGCCAACGCCTCGAAGCCTGTACGCATCGCGCCAAGGAGGTCCACATCCGGTTCGTCGCCAACACAGACCGCCGAGCCACGAACTCGCCTTCGGCGCATCGAAACGCTCGGCGAGCTGCAGCGCATCTTTCAGATGTCGACCCGCGAGCAGCTGGACATCTACGTCGCGCTCAGCGAATACCTCGGCTCCGAACTGGGGGCCGAGAACCCGTTCGTGCAACAACTCCAACGCCGCCGAGAATCCCTAGACGCCATCGCCCAAGTAGCCGAGCACCTCGCGCTCCCAGATAACCAGGCTCCGACCGCACAGCAGTTCAACACGGCCAGTCGCAAGCTCGGCCTTGGATGGACCAGTACAACCGTGGTGAAGGAGCGGGGGCGCTGGCGCAACGCGACCAAGGCGTACCTCGGCGAGCGCGCCCCGGAGACCAGCGCACAGCGAAGTCTTCGCCGCCGCCGCGCCGGCAAGGCACGAGGTCACGGGACGTATCTGGCGGGCGTACGCCAATGGCAAGACCAAGTCCCGCCGCCGGCCAGCACCACCCGCCACGACTACAACGGCTACGCCCAGGAGCACGACGCAGCGACGGTCGCCGAGCACGCGGACGTCCTGCCGCTGGTCACGGCCGACGCCATCACCCAGGCGCTTGGCGTCTCATGGGACGACGTCCTGCGCTGCGCGCGCGGGCAGGCGCGGGGAGCTGCGGGACGGGCACGCCTTCTGCGGCCGCGACCAACCTCGGCCGCGCGCACTCCCAGCACAGCAGCTGCCCGTCGGGCGCGATGCTGTCAACGCGTCGCGCATCGCCTGCACCTGCGCCTCGCGCCACGGCCCCTCCGGCAGCGCTGGTCCCACGCCGCCCACAGGCGTGGCGTACACCCGACCCGAATCACCCTGACTGAGAGACGCCTCTCCGGAGGCCCTCGGTCCGTTCCACGCGTGCTGAGCGCAGACCAGTTCCGCGCAGCTGGCGCACCTGCCGACAATCACCCGTCCGCAGTTGCAGAACTCCGTTGTCATGGCCGAAGCCTACCGGGACCCGACCACCGGCCGAGGTCCCGAAATCGCTTCGAGCCTAACCGCCGGACTTACCAATGACGTCGACGTCAAGGTCGCCCGCGGCCGACACGACGGCGACGAGCACACGAGTGGTCCTCTTCCCGTGCGGAATCGTCGTTGTCCCGCATTGCGCGCTGACCGCGGAGCTGCTTTGGTTCGGACTGGCGGTCTGTGAATCGCAACCCGCTGTGGGCATTGCTACGAGCCCTGGGCTTGCGCTCTCGTCCGGGCCCGGACGAGACCAGGCGTCGCGCCGACGACCGCATCGTGCCGCCGACTGACCCACCCTCCACAGGTCTGCTGGTTGACTCAGAAATTCCAGTTGTAGTAGCCGTGAGCGAAACTGACAGTCAACGTGTGCAGGACGGTGTACACGCTGCTGGGCGGCGTCTGGCGGGTGTAGTGGACCGCCAGACGTGTGAACATCAGACGCCCACCGAGGGTTCTCGGTCGAAACGCTCGGATGCTCACCGCGTAGCCGACGAACGTTCCCCTGGCACAACCGTTCGGTAGGCAATCGTTGCGCCAGTCTTTGCCGGTTTGCGGTCGCCGACTGGCTTGTGTAGGTCGCCCAGCGCAAGCCGCCTGAGCGCCGGACCGTCGGGCCTGCCCCGCGCAGCGTGCCGGTTCCATCGCCCGTGTAGGTGATGTGGGCGGGCCGGACTTGAAGGCCGCCACGCGCACTCGCGCTGCTGTACGAAGGCAAGGCCGGCAGTCCCGCGGCGGCCGCAGTCCCGCAAGGGACCGCCGCTCCGATAACCGCTGCGAGCAGCAGGACTCGTCGCGCCGCACGCCATTCCAGCTGCATCCGCCCCCTTGTTGGTTGCCGTCCGGGCCGGGGTTTGGCGCGAGTTGAAGGCGAGTCTTCCCGCGGAGCAGCGCGCCAATCAGTTCAGACCACGGGCCCCTAAACAGCCAACGCTCCGGCAAAGAGCCGCGCGACGCAACGCGACGCGACACAGCTGCTGCCGCGTCAATCACCTCAATACGGGCTGCCAGGGATGCAACATCAGTCCGCGGACATTGTAAGAGCACGATGCTGGTCGAAGTTCGGCCGTCCGCGCTCTTCCGCGCCGCCGTCAGCACAGGACCGGGTGAGGGCCGAAGGCCATGAGCATATTGACGTGGCTGTGGTCAAAACGGCCCCGAATGGTCGTCAGCGACGCCACGTAGGCGAAATAGGGCTGGTGGCCCGGAGTGGTGGAGTGCCAGAAACCAGAGGTGACGCAGCCGCCGGTGGCACGAACGCGCTCACGCCTGGCCGCCTGCGCGAAGGTCATGCCCACCCGCGTGCCGCCAGGAGTGTGGAAGCGCTGCAGGGTGGTGGAGAACTGTTGTAGCCGCCAGCCTCTCGACGACCGCGCGAACGTGTAGATAGTCCCCTTGTAGGTGCGGGGGCCGGCGCCGTTGTAGTAGGCCTGCGCCCAGGTTGCTCTAGCCGGCCTGGATGGCTCACCCTCGGAGCCGAGGTAGTTGACGCTCGACGGCTTACCGGCCCAGCGCATGACCGCGCTCGGACTCGACAGGTTCATCCACAGGGGCCCCACCCGATGCAGGCTGACGACGCCGCCGGCCCCTCCCCACACGACCGCGCTTGCCAACGCGGGGGCGCACAACCAACCAACGACACCGACTACCGCCGCGACAACCGCTCGTCTGAGCATCTTCATCTCCCAGTGGTCCTGGATTGCGACGCTTGCCTATCAGTCCGGAGATGGTGCGTCAATCAAGCTCCGGGAGCCCCTTGGGGGCTTGCAGGAACCGGCGCTCCTGCAAGCCGCTGGGGGTGTCTGCGTTCAGCAGTCGGCGACGTTGCCGTCCACGAACGGGGTGCCGTGCAGCGACCCGGAGGTCTGGCCGTTGTTGTAGAACGCGTCCGCGGACGCGTAGTAGCTGCCGTTCCACGGGGAGGTGGCGATGCGATACCACCACGTGTTGCCGTCAGCGACCGCGAACCCAGTCAACTTGCACGCGACCTGGACGGTCCAGCCGCCCTGAATCTGCGGGCCTTCGTAGCCGCCGGCGTTGGTGTAGTTCGTCCACGTGTTCGTCACCCCGCCGACCGTTTCATTCCACGTCTGCGGCGGAGGTGGGGAACCAGGGCTGGTGGTCGTCGTCGGCGGAGTCGTGGTCGTCGTGCCCGTTCCCGTCCCGGTCGGCGGGTTGGGGTTGGGGCCCACCGGCGGGGTGGTCGTCGTCGGCGGCTGCGGGGTGGTGCTCGTCGGCGCCGCACCCCGGTAGATGAACACGGTGCCGGGCAGGACGTGGCGGTACTGCTGACCGTTGACGAAGTAGTCGTTAGCCGCCGCCGGCCCAGTTGTCATGCACGGTGAACACCTTGTTGGGGGTGCCGCGACCGTCGGTGTTCATCTCCTGGGTCACCCAGTCTGAGTTGTCGCTGACCGAGGTGACGTAGGCGACGTGCCCGACGGAACTGTGGATGCTGGCGGGCTCGACCATGACGGCGCCGACCTGCGGGATGGTTCCTTCGGCGAAGTGCCCGTACTTGGCGGCGAACCCCGACCAGTTGTCCGCGTTCCAGTTGGTCCGGGGCGCGCCGTTGTTGACCGACGTCCAGTAGATGTCGGGGCGCATCTCATAGGCGTAGTAGGTGCACTGTCCGTTCGGGAACCCGGGGTTCGGCGGCGCCCCACCGAGACCCACCTTCCCCTTCTGCACCGGCGAGGGAGCCTGCAACGCCTGAATCTGCGGGTGAGCGTGCTTGCGCAGGAGTTGCGTGCCGTGGGCGTGGCGGCCGGAGGAGACGAGCACGACCGCGGACGCCCGGCCGCTGGGGCGCTGCCCGTGGGCGGTGCAGCTGACCGACAGCCGCCACTGGCCGCCTTTCGCGGTCCGGGCGGTCGTCATCGCGACCTTGAAGTTCGACACCACGCCGCGGACCTTGTAGGAATCGGAGTGCCCGTGGCGGCTGATGATGAGCTCGCAGACCCGCGGATGCTTCCACACGGCGTGGGCGAGCACCTCGACGTTGAGGCGATGCCCCGCTTTGACCCGGTAGCTGGTCTGGTCCAGCGCCGGCAGCGCGGTCCGGCCGTGGGCGGCGTGCGCGACCGACGCGGCGGTTGCTGCGGGCGCGGCTGTGCTCAGGCCACCTGAGGCAGCCAGCGCCGCGACGACGCCGAGCCCGGCGGCGCCGCCGCCAGCTGCCAGCCGCGGCAGGAACTTCACACGGGGATGATGCATGGGTCTCCTCATGGGGATGGGTCAGCAGGCGGGGACCGTCGGGTCCACGAACGGGGTGCCGTGCAGGGAGCCGCTCGTCTGGCCGTTGTTGTAGAACGCGTCCGCAGACGCGTAGTAGGTGCTGCTCCACGGCGAGCTGGCGATGCGATACCACCAGGTGTTGCCGTCCGCGACCGTGAACCCGGTCAGCCTGCACGCGATTTGCACGGTCGTGTACGCCGGAACTGTCGGGCCTTGGGTCCCGCCGGCGTCGGTGTAGTCAGTCCAGGTGTTCGTCGGGCCGCCGACCGTCTCGGGATAGGTCTGCGCCGGCGGCGGCGGAGGGGGCGGAGGCGGCGGCGGGGATGTTCCGGGGGAGCAGTCGGGGACGTTCATGTCGGTGTTGTGGGTGTACGGCCCGTCCCACGGGTCGCCGTTCATGAACGTGTTCGCCGGCGCGTAGTAGCTGCCGTTCCACGGCGCTGAGGCGATGAGATACCAGTAGCCGTCCGGGTTGACGCTGGCAATCTGCGGCGCGTACACCTTGCAGGACACCTGCACCTGCTGAGCGGGCGCGACCCGCGGACCTTCCCCGCTGGCGGTCGTGGGGTCAGTGAACGTGTTGACGCCGTTGTGACCCTCGGTCTCCGAGTAGGTGCCTCCGTCGCTGCCCTGCCCCGGGGTGCTGCCCGGCGGGCTGCTGTTCCCCGTGCAGGTCGCCCACACGCCGTTGTCGTCGGGCATGGCGTTGAGCTCCTGGGAGGAGAGGACGTCAGGTCCGGCGTCCCCGGAGTTCTTCAGACACCAGTACACGGCGATGCTCGGTATCCAGTGGCGGTGCAGCGCCCCGCCTTCATCGACGACCAGCCAGGCGGTCTTCTGCGCTTTGGTGTCCCCGGACCATTGAACGATGTGCCCGAGCTCCCCCTGGTACTGCACCGGGGTCACCGCCTTGTAGCCGTAGACGAACACGGTGCCTGGCTCGATGTCGCGCCGGTAGGAACCTTCACTGTGCGTGGTCCCGGACGGGTTGCTGGTGGGGTTCGGGTTCGGGTTGGTGTCGTCAGAGACGGTGAACACCTGCATCGTGCCGCGCTCATCGGTGTTCATCTCCTGAGTCACAAAATGCGAGGAGTTCGTCACCGACGTGACGTAGGCGACGTGCCCGTAGGGGTTCAGCCTTGTTGCGGGCTCGACCATCAGGGCGCCGGCGACCGGTGTGGTCCCTTCGGCGAAGTGCCCGTACACCCGCGCGTTGTATGCCCAGTTCTTGGCGTCCCACCAGTCGCTGCCGTCGGCTTTCTTGTTGCCGGTGGCAAGCGCCCCGCCGGCGAGCGACTGGAGGTAGATGTCTGACCGCATCTGGTAGGCGAAGTACGTGCATTGCCCGGGTGGGAACGGGTTGCGTGGAATGCCGACGCCGCCGTTGCCGACGGACGCTGGCGGCTGCAGCGCGTTGAAGACCGGCCGGGAGGTCAGACGTCCGCGACCATGCCCGCCATGGACTCGGATAACCGTCCGTGCCCGGGAGCTGGCGGCGCCCTTCCCGCCTCGGCAGGAGGCCGACAGCCTCCACCTGCCAGGCCGGACATGCCGGGTCGGGAAGGTCATCTCAAAGTCGCCCGCCAGGTCGTGATGTCGCATCGCCCGCGTCCGCGAACGCGGGCCGGCGACCGTGACCGTGCAGCTCTCCGGCTCACTGTTGACCTGCAGGTGGGTGTGGACCAGGACGGTCACATACCGGCCGGCCCGGACCCGGTAGCGGCGGTGCGCGAACGTCGGCGCCGGAGCGTGGGCTGCCGTCTTGACGGCCATACGAAGCTCCCCGCGAGCGCTGCCTGTCAGCGTCACGCACGCCAGGCACGTCAGTACCGCGCACCCGGCGGCAGCCAGCCGTCTTCTCAGCATTTACGCCCCTTGTCGTCGGCCGCTTCCCTGCGGTGCTTATCCCCTGCCGAGCCGGGGGTCCCAGCTCCTGCGCCCCGGCAAGTTACGGCCGACGGCGGACGTTGTCAAGAACCTTGAGCAATGGAGGGGCAAGAAGCGCTCGTCGAGCCGGCCACCGAGATGCTCCAGCCGCCGTCAACTCAAAGGCCGAGGCGGGGCGGACAAGAAAAGGCGCCGTGCGTGCTCTGGGACCAAGCAGATTGGTTGCGTATGAGCTCCTGGGATACGCGCATCACGCCTGCTGCGGTGAGATGGCATCGACTGACGACGCTCACCTACTCTCCTGGGGTGTTCGTCGACGAGTTTCTGGCCGCCGTCCAGCAAGAGCTGAGCGCAGACGACCCCATCCGACCCGCGGTCGCCGCTCTGCCGACGCCAGTGCCGTTCATGAACCTCGACGAGCGTTTCAGCGCGGAGGCAGCGGCGGGCTGGAGCTTCGAGGCGCAGCTCTCCAACATCAAGCGCCTGGCAGAGAACGACCCCGCGTTCGCATCCGCGTACGAAGAAGGCGCCAAGCTCCAGCGCGACGGTCGCGCCCCCGAGGACCTCGACGCAGCCGAGGCATGGGCGCGCCAATGCGCAGGGCTCATCCGCGACGCGGACGGGCGCCTCATCGCCACGCATCTCAGCCTCGCGCTCCTCGCGCTTCAACGCGCGGACGACAAGGGCGCAGTGCAGTCCCTGGCCAAGGTGTTCGTCGGCATTCGGGCGCCAAGCGGCGGGTTCCTGCTCCTCTCAGACCTCGCGCAGCTCATCCACCGGATGGGCTTCACCGACCGGCGCTGAACAGCACCCGACGTCAGACCCGGAGCACGCCGGCCCAGGGGCCAGCCCTCCTCATGCGGATGCTCAGCCAACAGCGGACATGACCGGCTCCGAGCGCCAAACCGCCTCGGGGCGGGCCGCCCATCAGACGCTGCCCATGTCCCGTCGCGATTGCAGCCGCAGACATATCATCGAGACCATGACGCGCCGGGTCATACATAACGAGATTGGCGCGGCCGTCGTTGTCTGGGGAAGCGAGGATGGCGGAGCTGAGCAGAACACGCTCGGCAAGCTGCCCGTCGCCTGCGACCCGACCACAGTCATCGGTGTACTGGTCTTCTCCAACGGCACTGCGGAGGAGCTGCGCCCGGCGGCGTTCGGCGAGGTTGTACGCCTGTGCGCCCCGCACGATGAGGCGGTCCGCCACGGCGCCGAGCTCTATGAGTTCGACGAGCGCTCACCGACGCTTGAAGAGTGGATGCAGCAGCACCAGACCGTCGAGGAGCTGTCCGCAGAGCTACTCAAGGCGCGGAAGGACAGTCGTGCGCTCATGACGTGGCGCGGACGACGCGAACAGCGCAAGGCATGGGCTCGCAGGCAAGCGGAGTCTCAACGCCAGCTGCACGAACGCGCGAAGCGCCACCCGGGCGGGGTTGCGCAGTTCAACTTCGATGAGGGGCAAAAGCGCGTGGCCGGCAACGCCCAGTTCGACGCCGACCGCCAGCGCTGGGCACGAGAGCGTGAACGGCAGCGCGAGCGAGCCCGGCGCGCTGAGGAGGCCGCAGACGCAGATGTCGAGGCCTTCCGCGCCTGGAACCCCCAACGCGCCGGCGGGCCGCTTGACCTCGACGACGCGGATGGGGCGTAGAGCGGTCGCCCGCGGCAGGCGCAATCCCCACTTCTTTACGCGACCGGCACGCCGAACCACCCCGTTAGTCGCTGGCTTCGTGCCCGGATGCTTGGCCAAGACCAAGAGGGCGCTCCGCCCGAGGTTGTCCCGCTGAGCGGGACGGCCCAGCTCCTAACACCGGACCCAGGCAGCTTTACTGGCGGCACGAGCACGTCGGAGCGGTAAGCCCGCCGGCCTCACACCCGGACCGACACAGCCGCCGCCACGAGGCAAGTCGGGGAAAGGCCGCTCGTGTCCCTTCACCGCGGCGTTGGCGCAACCGCGACGCGGGTGGTCCCCGCCGCACGGCGGCAGACGTGGCACTTGCCTCCCTCTGCTCTTGTGAGCAAGGCCTTCTTTTGGCCCTCGCGGCGGTCGGCCTCACCGGGGCGGAGTTTCAGCCGCTTCTCCAGTCAAGAAGACGGTTCGCAAGGTTGTCCTTCCTGGCACGGTGGGCCATGCCGTCCGGACGATGGTGAGGGCCGGTCAGCCGCCGCCGGGCATCGCAGAGCGGTCTGCACGAACCGTACTCCACCGGGGTTCAGCACTTCTCCCACGCCCGCCTGCACTCTGCCAGGAGCGAGGCCGTCTGCGCGAGAAAGCCCGTCAGCAGCTCCTCTCCAGTACGCGTTGCGTGCTGGCGTTGGCGCCGCGCATCTGCCCCGTCGCTGACCGACGTGACAAGTCCACGTGCGCGCAGATGTCCCAGCGCGGTTGAGACGGTCCCCTGGGCCAGGACCAATTCAGCCATCAGCTCTCCGACCGTCGGATGGTCGAGGAGTTTCACGGCGATGAGGACTTGCAGAGTATTGGCCTCCAAGCCGTCGAAGCCGCCGCGAGGGTACAAGCGCCGGGTCTGCGTTGGTGCGTCGATGAGGGTCCGAAGGTGCTCGTGTTCGTCCATGAAGTTCGCTCCTCGTCGCCGGTCCTAAGAGGGTGGTATGAATGAAATATAGCAGTTTCTGCTATAATATATGTAGAGCCAAAGTTCCGTCTCCCGGAGGCAAACCATGGATAGGCACACCCCCGCTGTCACGCAGCCCCGTCAGCTCATCGACCGCCCGCACCACCTTCGGTTGGCCACCGTCGATTCCGCCCCCGACTACGACGAGTTCGTGGCGAGCGTCCTTCGGGATGAGGAGGAGGAGCGAGCGCTCGCCGTCGTCGAAGACGAGCTGACCTTGCTCGACAGGCAGTTGATGAGGAGCGGCTTGCCCGTCGCAGACCTGGCTGGAGACGCTCTGCCTGAGGTCGCAGCGCCGGAGCGCGACACCCAGGAGGTCGTCATGGATATCCGCGTCGCTCAGCTGCTTCGCTTCCTGTCGGAGCTGCCGCCGCTGCAGAGCAAGGTTGTTCGCCTCTATTGGGGCGTCGGAGGCTCCGGTTCGCATTCGCAGGCGGAGGTCGCTGAGCACGTCGGCGTCTCGCAGACGTCGGTGAGCCGGCTTCTCGCTGACGGGATGGCGGAGCTGTGTCGCCGCTTTGGCGTCCCGCCTGACCTCGCAGCGTAACCACTGCCCCTCCCACCCCGTCACACCATCGCGGCCGCAGACCACCGCCTGCGATGCGTTTCCACCGGCCCTCTCCGACAGGGCCTCATGTCCGGTAGCCAAGCCCGAAAGGAGAGCCCTTCCTGTCTCCCCTGCCTCCACCTCCACCGCCTCAGACATCGCCGACCGCCTCAGCTCTAGGCCCGCTGCTTCCTCGTCGCCTTTCCCCCCGCGACATCCTCGACTACCGCATCTGCCCGCGGCGGGTCTGGTACCGGCGCGTGGCGAACGTTCAGCTCGACGAGCCGCCCAACCACACGCTGATGCTCGGCAACGCCGTCCACGCCGCGCTCTATCTCTTCTTCGGGCTCAAGCCCGAAGCCCGCGACCCCGTTGAAGAGCGACTGCATCAGTGTCTGCGGTCGGTCTGGCGCCAGCATCGCACCCGTGACCTGTTCGCCAACCGTGAGGAGGAGCGGGCGTGCGGCGAGAAGGGCAAGGAGCTGCTAAGCGCGTTCGCGCGACGGTTCGGCTGCGACGTCGAGCCGGTGTCCCGAGAACGGTGGCTGAACCTCCGGCTGGCCAACGGCGTGCTCCTGCGCGGCAAGGCCGACCGCATCGACGGAGAAATTCATGCCAACCGAAAGGGCACGCTTGAGGTCATCGACTACAAGACGGGCCAACAGATGCTCGACGATGAAGAGGTCGGCGAGGAGCCCGCCGCCCTCATCTATCTGCTGGCGGTCGAGGACCTGTACCAGCGAGAGGTCAGCCGCGTGCGATACCTCTACCTCGCCCACGGTGTCGATGCCCGCTGGGAACCCGAGCGCGAGGACGTCCACGCGGCCCGCCAGCGTCTGCTGGACCAGACCGAGGAGATGCTCGCCGACCAGGTCTTCGAAGTCCGACCCGGCGCGCACTGCGCCCACTGCCCATTCGCGTTCGTCTGCCCCGAGGCCGGGCGCGTCGAACTCACCGACCTGGAGGTCACAGATGATGAGCTCGTCTTCTGAATCAGTGTCGCTGGCCAGCGAGCGCGGACCGCGGCTCGTCGCGCTCGACGGCTCGCCCCGACCGTACATCGTCGAGGCCGGGCTCGATGTCGGCGAGGGGACCGAGGTCGAGCAGCTGGTGCAGCTGTACTGGGCGGTTCAGGGGATGCGACCCGTCCTCGTCGACGTCGATGACGACCGGCTGCACGGGCGCTTTCACCGGTATGCGCCGAGCGCAGATGTGGCCGCGTGGGCGTTGGCGGCATGAAAAACCCCGCGTGCACTCCCAGGCGCTCGGTTGACGACGGTCGCGGTTCGTCCCGCGGACGACCCCGAGACGGAGCTCGTTCTCACGAAGACCACGAAAGAGGCCGGCATCGTACTGGAGGCGGCTGCATGACGCCGGACGGCTACAGCTACTACCAACGCAGGTTCCTCGACCGCCCCGGCTACCACGCGGGCGCCTACGTGCTCGCGACCGTGGAGGGCAGCTGCGGCTATCTGACCATCGCGGACTGCCGCCGCCTCATCACCCTCGACTTCTACGTCAGCACTCCGGAGAACCGGCGCAACTCGCTGCACAAGGTCGACGCGCTCATCGACACCCTCACGGCAATGCGCGCCGCGCTCGCCCAGAACCGCGGTTCTCGACGAGCTCTGTAGCCCCGCCGCATCCCACCTTCGGAGCTCCGCTCTCCATTACCGAAAGGTCTCTCACTTGGCCCGTGTTCTGCTTTGCCCTGGCGCTGACGGCCATCGCCCAGCTCTCGATGTCGCGCTCTCAGAGCGCAACCTCATCATCCTGCTCTCCAAGCTCTACACGCCCGGCTCGGCGTGCTCGTTCGCGAACGGCGATGTCCCTGAGGGCTTCGCCCACGCCATGTTCCGCGCCGAACCCGATGAGCTGCACTACGCCTCCCCGACGCGCGAGGGTGCGCCACCCGGGCCTATGCACCCCATCGCAGAGCTCGTCCGCGCCGTGGTCGCCGACGTGCTCAGCACCCTCTACGAGTCCCAGCCGACCGAAGGCGGCGAAACAGACGGTGGCGGCCGGTGAGCGCGGGCGCTGCGGCAGGTGACGACCAGTTCGAGGCGGTGCTCGGCAGCCGACGGGGACCCACGAACATCGACGCGCTGTGCGCAGTGGTTGCCGGCCAGGAGGCCGAGCTTGATGGACTGCGCGCCGACCTCGAAGAGGCCAAATCCACGCTGACAGAACGCCGGGAAGCCCTCGCGGACGCCGAGGGTAAGGCTCGCCGCCAAGCGTTCGCGCTCACTCGCTTGCGCGGCCGTGTCGTCACCGCCGAACACGACCTCGTGCGCCTCCGCTATGCGCTCCTACGCGCCGGCAGACGAGACCGCTTGAACCCGGTCGCCGAGGAGTTCCCCTTCGGCGTGTGGACTCCGGGCCGGCCCTACCTGCCGGGCGAGCACGCCTATCACCCCCGCACGGGCCGGTGCTTTGCGGCGCGCGCCGGGGAGCGCTCGTGGGTGAGCGGCCGGGAGACAGCCGGCGTTGGGCGCGCGGCGACCACCCGGACATCGCGAGGCGACGGTCGTCCTGGACAGTCCGCCGGCGCCAATCATCTGGTTCGTGCTGCGCCAGGACTCGTGGTGGTGGGACCAGGACTCCAAGCGCTGCGCGCTCGGAGAACTCACCGATGAGAACCTCGCCCGGGTCATCGCGTCCCTGCGCGAACGAGCCCCAACCCTATATCACGACGAGCTGGTCCTACAGGCGCGCTCTGCGCCGTGCCCGGTGGTCGCTTACTCAACTTCGCGCTCCTGGCTGGCGGACACGCCGCTCATGCGCGCGCTGTTGGCTGAACGGCGTCGCCGTGGGCTCCGGCACTCCGGTCGTCCGGTGTCGGTGGCGCTGGAGTGACGGGCATGCGTTTGAGCAGACGCTTCGCGCCGGGTCGGCCGCGTCCATAGTCGCCGAGAAGGTCGCCGACGACTCGTAAGCACCACAGGGCCGGCCGCCTGGGGTGACGCGAAATTCCGGAACGCCTGTTCCCCCAGACGGATGCTCAGTCCATGGGACGAGCACGGGGAGGACCGACCGCAGCGGCTGGCAGACGGCAGCGCACGGCGTCACGCCCGCAGGCCGTGTCGCGTCGAGGACGCGCCGTCGCGTGGACAGACGAGCGCATCGCCCAGGAGCTCATCGCGTTCGCCGAGGCCCTGGGCATCAGCCGACGCTCAACGACTTCTACAACGCCGACCGCGGCGACCTGCTTGGCGCCATCAAAACGCACGGCACCCGAGCGCAATGGATGGCCCTGGTGAGCGATTTGCCGCCGGCACCTAAACGTGGCAGGCAGTACGGGCATCGCATGCGCCTCCCTGACGAGAGGCGTTCGCGCTGGACCGACGCGACACTTGAGACCGAGTTGCAAGCGTTCGTTTCGGGTCGCGCCGCCTTCCCGACGATGCAGGAGTTCGTCGCCGCCGGCCGCACTGACCTCCGCGACGCGGTGAAGAACTACGGTGGAACGGTGCTGTGGGCGCAACGCCTCGGATTGACGCTGCGCAACGGCCAGGACCGAACCCCGTACGGGACCGCGGAAGCAATCGCCGAGGCTCAGCGGGTTATCGCCGAGCAGGGCCGCCTGCCCAATGTGACCGCGCTCCGGTCGAACGGGGATCCGCGCCTAGCGACGTTCATCAGCCGCTGCGGCGGCGTCAAGCGTTTCTTGGCCGCCTACCCGCCGACCGCCCGAGTAGCCGGCTTTCCGGCGCCTGACGGGCGCCGCACACGGCTTTCTCACCGCAGTCCGGTTAGCGAATCTGGCGCGCCTACCGTGCAACTCGAACCGCTCCGGGGCCCCGGGCGCTTACCGAAAAGCCAACGCACTTCGCGGCACGGATTGCCGTGAGACCGACTCTGAAGGAGAACCAAATCCATGGCTGACATGGACGGTAGCCCCCAGAACCCGCACGACCCGAAGCCCGGGAAGCCCGCCGGCAGGCGTGACGGCCGCGACCCACAGCCCACCCTCCTGCCCGACATCGAGACGTTGACGGCCGAGCAGGTCAAGCGGTCCTACGAGGAAGGCCATGACCCCCGACCGCGCAGCGTTGGACGCAATCCGTCGCCAGCGCGCCGTGCGGACTACACCTACCTGCACTTCCACGCCCTCGCTCGCGAAGCCGAACGCGAAGCCGGGGTAGGCCGCGGGGCGCTGAGCGAGACCACCTACGAGCAGCTCCGGGCCCAGGCCGCCCGCGACGTCAGCTCCGATGACGAACTGTCGGAGGCAGACCTCAAGGTGCTCACAAAGTGGGCGCCGACATCCACCGTCGATGTAGAGCCCGACCGCGAGTCCGAGATACCCGTGCTGGGCGCGGTGTTCATGCTGAGGCACCTCTCTTGGATGCTGCTGCGGCTCGCGTGCCGGACCGGCACTCGCGGGCCTCACCCGCGCCGACGACACGTCGCGGCGACCATCCTGCAAATGGCATTCAGCCGCGGACGCCCGGAAGTGTGGGACACGGCAAAGGAGTTCAACGGAGCCCAACCGTTCCTGGGCTGGGCGTACGGCTACCCCACCGACGCCGCCATCGAGAAGAGCCCCGAGCGCGAGACCTTCTACGAGGGCGTTCACGAAGCCCTCAGCCCTGAGAACCTCGACCCGCGCCTCGCCGAGCATCTTCAGGTCGAGACCTTCAAGCAGTTCGCAACCCAGGTCGTCCTCGACAAGCACGGACAGCCTCGAACCGACCGCAAGGGACGTCCCGTCCTGCGGCATCCGAAAGCGGCGCTCGCGCTGGTCGCCGACGGCTCGTTCACCGAAGGACAGGCGCAGCAGACGCCATACGTCGACGAGGAGCACCGGCAAATCCGCATCCGACACCGAGCCGACCGCGATGGCATCCGCCTGCGTGTCTACGGCAGCAACGGGCGGTTCTCACGCCATGTCGTTGGCTACAAGCTCGTTTCGCTCGTCTGCGCTGTCACCGGACGCTGCGCCATCTCCACCCTCGTCCCGGCCGACGCCCACGAGCCCGACGCCGCCATCTATTTGCTAGAACGCCTGTTCGCGCTCTGGCCCGAGTGCCCGACGCAGTTTCTCGTCGGAGACAAGCTCTACGGCCACGGTCTGGACTTCCTACGCGAGGTCCTCTTCCGCTTCGGCATCGACCCTGTCTTCCCCTGGCGCGCCGACTACCCCACCGACAACGACAGCCGCATCAAAGGTGTCCCCGTCTGCACCTGCACCGGCACCCCGCGGCCAATGACGTTCAAGCAGCGCAAAGGCAAATGGTGGGGTCCCGCCCAGCGCCAAGAAGCCGGGCTCAAGCGCGGCGAGTGGACGCCCGGCGAAGACCTCGGCATCCGCTACGAGTACGTCTGCCCATCAGGCACCTGCAAGAACAAGACCACCCGGCCCTGGGACGACCCCCGCATCCACACGATGCTCCCGCACGCCGGTGAGGGCTACCACGCCTCGCTGCGACGCGTCCTGCTGCGCCAACGCAACGTCGTCGAATGCCACTACGCGGCACTGCAGCGGCTCGGCATGCAGGGTCGTGGAGTCGAGCGCCCGCAATGGGCCAACGACGTGGAGGCCTACTGGATGCTTGCGCTCGGCTCAACGTTCCTGACCGCTCGCCGGCTCGTTTTCGAAAACGGGCTCTACGAGCGGGCCATCGCTGAATGCGAGCGACTCCAGCTACTCGCCAACTCCGGATGGACAAGCCCCTCGCCGACCATCAGCGGCCAAGAACGCGCCCAAGTCGCCGCCGACCGTGCCTCTGCCCTCGGCGCTCCCGCACCGCCCGAGTCCTGGGTGCGCGAGTGCGGTGGCCTCATCGAACCACTCAGCGGCTCGGCGGTGGTCTGGGCAGAGCAGTGGCGCGGGGCGGGAGCCACCATCGATGCACTCGCCGCCCCGTCGCAATAGCCGCCCACCGCCCACCGCCCCCTCTCAATCACAGCCAACCGACCGAAGCCCCGCCAACGCGGGGCTTCGGTCGTTTAGACCACGGTGCACACCGGTGCTGGCCCAGGTCCCTACGACATTTCAGTACTGTCCGGGCACTCTAACCAGCGAGAAACTTCCGACTCGCTGCCGCCCCGGACGGGGCAGCCGGGCTGGTGGGCGGGTCGAAACTTCCGACTCCTGAAGCGGCAGCTAAAAGCCCTGCTCAGAGTCATCTTTTCTCGGGTCGAAACTTCCGACTAAATAGCCGGAATGACCCCGGAGTGCGGCGAGAGGGATTCGAACCCTCACGTCCTTGCGGACAACGGATTTTGAGTCCGTCGTGTCTACCGTTCCACCACCGCCGCGGAGGGGTCCCCGAGTGTAATCCGCGGCCTCGGGGGACACCCGCCCCCACCCGTACCCGGCGTGGCGGGCCATGGGACGTGACGGCGGCGGTCCCGTCGGCCCCGGCGCAACCGCGTCAGCCGTCGAGCACGAGGGCCCGCAACTCGCCGAGCAGCTGCTCGGGGCCGACGAGGATGCCCTCGGGGCCGTCCTCATTCTCCTCCAGGCGCTCGACGGCCAGGCCGGCCCGCTCGGCGAGCAGCGAGCCCGCCGCGATATCCCAGGCCTTGACGCCGCGCTCCCAGTAGAGGTCGAGGCGCCCGCAGGCGCACCAGGCGAGGTCGAGCGCGGCCGCTCCCGCGCGGCGGATGTCGCGCACCCGGGGGAGAACGCGAGTCAACACGGCCGCCTGGCGGGCGCGAACGTCGCTGTCGTAGCCGAAGCCGGTCGCCACCAGCGCCGTCGCCAGCGTGTCCGGCTCGCCGGCCTCGAAGGGATCGCCGTTCAACGTCGCCGGTCCGCTGCGGGTGGCGGCGAAGCACTCATCGTGATTGGGATCGAGCACGACGCCGACGAGCGAGCCGTGTGCGTCCTCGCAGGCGACGCTCACGGCCCACTGCGGGACGCCGAACAGGAAGTTGGTGGTGCCGTCGAGCGGGTCGATCACCCATCGCAGGGCCCCGTCGCCGGTGGCACCGCCCTCCTCGCCGAGAATCGCGTCCTCGGGGCGGCGATCGCCGAGGACGGCGCGGATCGCGGTCTCGGCCGAGACGTCCGCCTCGGAGACGAGATCGGTCGGCGAGGACTTCGAGCGAACCTGCCGCTGGCGCCGGCCGAAGCGGTCGACGAGCTCCGCGGCGCCGGCCCGGGCCGCGTCCAGCGCGATCTGCAGCAGCTCGTCCTCGCCGGCGCTCATCTCCTCGCGTTCTAACACACCACGCGCCGCCGACCCGTCCGCGATCGAACCTCCGGCACCGCGCGGCGCTCGCGCAGACCCCTGAATACACTGACGCATCGATGGCCTCCCCGGTGTGCATCGTCGGCGGAACCGGCGCACTCGGGTTCGGGCTCGCGCTGCGCCTCGGCCTGGCCGGAACGCCCGTGATGATCGGCTCCCGGGACGCCGATCGCGCCCTCCAGGCCGCCGAGCGCGCCGCCGCAGAGGTCCCGAACGGCAGCTTCAGCGGCGCCGAGAACGCCGAGGCGGTCACCGGCAGCGAGCTCGTCCTGCTCAGCGTCCCGTTCCGCTCACACTCGGAGACACTCACCAATCTGAAGAACGTCCTGACGCCCGATCAGCTCGTGATCGACGCCACGGTGCCGCTCGCGGCGGCGGTGAGCGGCAAGGCGACGCGCCTGCTCGGTGTCTGGCAGGGCTCCGCCGCCGAGCAGGCCCAGGAGATGGTGCCCGACGGCGTGCGGGTCGTCTCCGCGTTCCACACCGTGAGCGCGGTGCTGCTCACCGACCTGGAGCACACGCTTGACGAGGACGTGCTCGTCTGCGGCGACCGCAAGGCCGACAAGGACCGCGTGATGGAGCTCGTCTCCCGGATCGACGGCCTGCGGGCGGTCAACGCCGGCGCGCTCGAGATGTCGCGGATCGTCGAGGGCCTCACCCCGCTGATCATCTCGATCAACGTCCGTAACAAGTCGCGCGCCGGCATCCGTATCACGGGCCTCGACGGCTGACGCCGGTCCGGCGGCCCGATGACGAGCGACGACGCGCCCCCCGGGTCTCCTCCACCCGTCCCTGGGCCGGTCGTGGTGCTCGCGGGCGGCACGGGCGGGGCGCGTCTGGCTCGTGGGATGCTCGACGCCGTGGGCGAGCAGCTGGTCGTGATCGCCAACACCGGCGACGACATCGAGATCTACGGCGGTCACGTCTCCCCCGACCCGGACCTCGTCACGTTCTGGCTCGCGGACCTGATCGACGAGCGCGGCTGGGGCCTCGAGGACGACACCTTCGCGGTCATGGACGGCCTGCGCGCGCTCGGTCACGACATCTGGTTCAACCTGGGCGACCGCGACCTTGCGATCGCCCTGCACCGCGCCCAGGCGCTCACCGCGGGGCGTACGCAGACCGCCGCGCAGGCCGAGATCGGCGCCGCCCTGGGCCTGCGCGCGCGTGTGCTGCCGATGAGCGATCGCCCGGTGCGGACCCGGATCAACGCGGGGGGCCGATGGTGGCCCCTGCAGGAGTTCATGATCCGCCGGCGCGGTGAGGGGCCGATCGACGGAGTGGAGTACCGCCACGCACCCGCGTCGCGGCCGTCTCCCGAGGCGCTCGACGCGATCGGGGCTGCGCGGGCGATCATCATCGGCCCCTCGAACCCGGTCATCTCGATCGGCCCGATGCTGGCGGTCCCCGGCCTGGCCGACGCGATCCGGGAGAGCGCCGCGCCCGTTGTCGCGGTCAGCCCGCTCGTCCGCGGAGCGGTGCTCAAGGGCCCGACCGCGGCCTGTTTGGCGTGGGCCGGCCGAACGCTCGACAGTGACGGCATCGCGGGCGCCTACGCGCCGCTGATCGACGGCCTCGTCGCCGACGAGCGCTCGCATGATGTCCTCACCCTCGAGCGCGACGTCCTGCTCGACACGCCGCAGCGCCGCCAGGAGGTCGCGGAGGCGACGCTCTCGTTCGCGCTCGGACTCACCAGGGCACCGAGTACCGGATCCTGACCCCGCGCCGGTAGCGTGGTGCCCCACATGACGACGATCGCCATCCTTCCCATCAAGACCCTCGACCGTGCCAAGCAGCGCCTCGCCACGGAGCTCGATCCCACGCCGCGCCGCTCGCTCGTGGAGGCGATGTTCTCCGATGCGCTGATCGCTCTCCGGCGCGCGGCCACGATCGATGCGGTGATCGTCGTCACCCCCGATCATGTCGCCCAGCGGATCGGGGCCGGCTACGGCGCGGACGTGGTCGAGGACTCCGACGCGGGGCACAACGATGCCGCACAGCGGGGGATCGAGCACGCGATCAAGCTCGGCGCCGAGCGCGCGCTGCTGGTACCCGGCGACTGTCCCCTGCTCGACCCCGACGAGCTCGACTCGCTCGGTGGCCGCCGGACGCGCGCCGGCTCGGTGCTCGTCGTTCCGGACCGCCACGGCACCGGGACCAACGCGCTGCTCATCACGCCGCCCGATGCGTTCGCTCCGAGCTTCGGGGAGGGCAGCCACGACCGCCATCTGGAGCAGGCGCGTGCGGCCGGGCTGACGGCGGAGTCGGTCTCGCTCCCCTCGCTCGCCCTGGACGTCGATACCCCCGAGGACCTCGCCGTGCTCACCGACGCGCTCGAGCGCTCACGCGGCGGCGCCGCGCTCACGCGCGGAATGCTCCGTCAACTCGTCCGCAGCCGCGGGTGATCAGCGCCGCCGCCCTTCCCGGGATTCCGGAGGTTCACGCGGGCGATGAACCGGCCGCGCTCGTCGCCGACGCGCTGGCCCGGCCCGGAGCCCCGGCGCTCCGGGAGGGAGCGGTGCTCGTCGTCGCCCACAAGATCATCTCCAAGGCCGAGGGGCGCACCCGCCGGCTCACCGACGTGACCCCCTCCCCTCGCGCGCTCGAGCTCGCCGAGCGGTTGGGCGGCAAGGACCCGCGTCAGGTCCAGGTGGTGCTCGACGAGAGTCGCGAGGTCCGGCGCGCCGAGCACGGCGTCCTGATCAGCGAGACGCACCACGGGTTCGTGTGCGCGAACGCCGGCGTCGACGCCTCCAATGCCGCCGAGGAGGAGAGCGTGATCATGCTCCCGCTCGACCCCGACGCCTCGGCACGACGGCTGCGGGCGGGTCTTGCCCAGCGGACCGGCGCGGCGCCCGCCGTGATCGTCGCCGACTCCTTTGGCCGCGCGTGGCGTCACGGCCAGTGCGACATCGCGATCGGCTGTGCCGGCCTGCAGCCACTCGAGGACTGGCGCGGGCGCAGCGATCGCCGAGGGCGCGAGCTGAAGGCGACCGCGATCGCCATCGCCGACGAGCTCGCGGCCGCCGCTGACCTCGTCCGCACCAAGGACGGCGGTCAGCCCGCGGTGCTCGTCAGCGGCATGGAGCGGGTCACCTGCGCGCCGGACGGCCCCGGGATCGGGCCGCTGCTGCGCGGTCGCGACACCGACCTGTTCCGCTAGGCGTCAGTCCTGGGCAGGTGCGCCGACGGCATGGAAGCCGCCGTCGACGTGGACGATCTCGCCGCTGATCCCCTGCGAGTAGTCCGACAACAGCCAACACACCGAGCGCGCGACGGGCGTGGCGTCCGAGACGTCCCAGCCGAGCGGTGCCTGGCGTCGCCAGAGATCAGCGAGCGTCTCGAACCCGGGGATCCCCTGCGCGGCAACGGTGCCGATCGGACCGGCAGAGACCAGGTTGCAGCGGACGCCGCTGGGGCCGAGGTCGCGCGCAAGGTAGCGGTTGACCGACTCGAGCGCCGCCTTGGCAACGCCCATCCAGTCATAGATCGGCCACGCGACGGTCGCATCGAAGTCCAATCCGACCAGCGATCCCCCGGACTCCATCAGCGGCTGCAGCGCCGCGGCGAGCGCCTTGAACGAGTACGCGCTGGTGGTGAACGCCTGCGCGGCACTGTCGGCCGGGGCGGTCATGAACTTCCCGCCGAGCGCGTCCTGGGGCGCGAAGGCGATCGCGTGCAGCGCGCCGTCGACGGTTCCCCAGCGCTCGCGCAGGGTCTCGGTGAGCGCCTCGAGATCCTCCGTCCGGTTGACGTCGAGCTCGAGCACGTCGACCGGCTCCGGCAGCCGCTGCGCCGCGCGCTCGGTCATGCGTTTGACCCGCCCGAAGCTCGTCAGCAGCACCTCCGCACCCTCGCGCTGGGCCTGCTCGGCGGCGTGGAAGGCGATCGAGTCCTTGGTGATGACGCCGGTGATGAGTAGGCGCTTGCCCGAGAGGATCATCGCCGCGGAGGAGCGGACGGGCCGAGCAGCGCGTCGGTCATCGTCCACCCGGCACCGTCGAGCTCGCCACTGAACGTCTCGAGCGCGCGGATCAGCCGGTCCCGGGTCTCCCAGGGTTCGATGATCTCGTCGATGAACCCGGCGGCCGCGGCGCTGTCGGCGCGCAGGTGCTCCTCGGCATAGATCTCGGCCAGGCGATCGCGCTCGGCCTCCGGGTCCGGGGCGACACGCAGCTGCCGGCGGTTGACGATCCCGACGGCCGCCTTGGCGCTCATGATCCCGAGCTCGGCATCCGGCCAGGCCATCACCAGGTCGGCACCGAGGTCACGCGAGTTCATCGTGATGTAGGCGCCGCCGTAGGACTTGCGCAGCACAACGGTGAACTTCGGCACCCGCGCCGCCGCGAACGCCCGCACGAGCGAGGCGCCGTGGCGGATGACGCCCGCCGCCTCCTGCTTGGAGCCCGGCATGAAGCCCGGGGTGTCGACGACCGCGACGAGCGGCAGCCCGAACGACTCACAGAAGCCGATGAAGCGCGCCGCCTTCTCGGAACTCTCGGCGTCCAGGACTCCTCCGAGGTAACGCGGCTGGTTGGCGATGATCGCGACCGGACGGCCGTCGATGCGCGCGAGTGCGGTGACGACGTTGCGCGCCCAGCGTGGGTGCAGCTCGAGAATCGAATCCCGGTCGACGAACGCGCGCAGGGCGAGGCGCACGTCGTAGCTGCGCCGCGGTTCGGCGGGCACGAAGTCGCCGGGGTTCTCGCCGGTGGCCATCCGCACCGAGGAGCGCGGCACGGTGCCGCCCGCAACCGAGGGCAGGTAGTCGAGGATGTCACGCACGCGCGCAGCGGCGCTTGCCTCGTCGGTCTCCACGAGGTGGCAGACGCCGTTGCGGTCGTGGACCCGCGGGCCGCCGAGGCTGGCGGCATCGATCTCCTCGCCGAGGGCGTCGCGGACCACGCCCGGCCCGGTGAGGAACATCGCGGCGTCCTCGGTCATCACGATCAGGTCGGTGAGCGCCGGTGAATAGGCGCCTCCACCGGCGGACGCGCCGGAGACGATCGAGATCTGCGGGACCACGCCGGTGAGGCGCACGGTCTCGCGGAAGATCTGCCCGTAACCGGCCAGCGCCGCGGTGCCCTCCTGGATGCGGGCGCCGCCGGACTCGACGAACCCGACGACGGGGATCCGCGCCCGCTCGGCGGTCTGCAGCACGCGCACGATCGTCTGCGCGTGCAGTTCGCCGAGCGCGCCGCCGAAGAAGCGGCCGTCCTGTGCGTAGCAGGCGATCGGCCGGCCGTTGACCAGACCCGTGGCGCCGACCACGCCATCACCGGCCGCGGCCCGCTCGCCGAGTCGTGGCGAGATCACGCCCGAGCGCAGCACGCGCAGCGAGCCGGTGTCGCAGAGCGCCTCCAGGCGCTCCATCGGCGTCAGACGCTGGGGGCGGACGAGGTCTTCAAGCGGCGTGGCGGTGGCGCTCATGACTGTGCTCCTCGGATCGCAAGCGTGACGTTGTGGCCGCCGAACGCGAACGAGTTGGACAGGGCGAGTGGCGGATGACCGTTGGATGCGATCAGCGGCCGGGACTCGCCGGGGACGTAGTCGAGATCAAGCTCGGGGTCGGGGACCTCATAGCCGAGCGTCGGAGCGATCACTCCGGTCAGAAGGGTGCGAACTGTGGCGACCGCCTCGATTGCCCCCGCGGCGCCGAGCAGGTGGCCGATCGAGGACTTCGTCGAGGAGACCGGCAGCGTGCGTGCGACGTCTCCGAGCGCGGACTTGATCGCCCGCGTCTCGGCCGCATCATTGAGCTGGGTCGAGGTTCCGTGAGCGTTGATGTAGTCGACATCGGACGCGGCCGCTCCGGCGTCGGCGAGCGCGAGCTCGATCGCGCGTGAGGCAGGCGCCCCGCTCGGATCCGGCGCGGTGAGGTGGTGGGCATCGGTGGTCGAGCCATAACCGGCGATCTCGCCGAGCACCTCGACGCCGCGCTCCCGCGCGGAGTCCTCGGCCTCGAGCACCAGCACGCCCGCACCCTCGCCCATCACGAAGCCGTCGCGGCGCAGATCGAACGGGCGCGAGATGCCCGTCGGAGAGAGCGCCTGCATGTTCGCGAACGATGCCTCCGCGAACTCGGTGAGGGTCGCCTCGGTACCGCCGCAGACCACAGCGTCGGCCTCGCCGTACTGAATCATCCGCATCGCCAGCCCGACGGCGTGCGCGCCGCTGGCGCAGGCGGACCCGACCTGGAAGCTCTGTCCGCGGATCCCGTGCTTCATGGTGATCGCGGCCGCGGCGGCGTTCGGCATGTATTGCGGGATGCCGAGCGGTGAGACCTGACGAGCGCCGCGCTCGCGCATCACCTCGAGCTGGCTCTCGATCGTGCCCTGCCCGCCGATGCCGGTGGCCATGACGCACGCGACCCGATACGGGTCGATGCCGCTGCCGGACACGCCGCCGACCCAGCCGGCCTGGGCGATCGCCTCGCCGGCCGCGACCAGGGCGAACTGCGCGAAGCGGTCGAGTCGGCGCGCCTCCTTCACCGAGAGGTGCTCGGTCGGGTCGAACTCGTCCGCGCGGCCCAGGCCGTCGGTGATCCCGACCACGCCGCCCGCCCAGCGCTCATGCAGCCGCGCGGCGCCGAGGCCGAGCGGGCTGACGGCACCGAGACCGGTGACGAGAACCCTGCGCTTGTCTGCGGATGCGGACAACGAGACGTCCTTAGCCGGCGCGCTCGACGATCAGGTCGACGGCGTCGCCGACGGTCTTCAGGTCCTTCATGTCCTCACCCTTGAGCACGACGCCGTACTCCTCCTCGACCACCTGGGCGAGCTCGACGAGATCGAGCGAGTCGATATCGAGCTCCTCGAAGGTCGCAGATCGCGTGATCTGGCTCTGGTCGGGGCCGAAGGACGCAAGCGTCTCGATCACCCGGGTCTCCACCTGTTCGGTCGTCACGGACATGTTGTGCTCCTTCTGTAAAAGTTCGCTGTTGAGGGGAAAGGTCATTCAGGCGGCCAGGCCGCCGTCCACGGATAGCACCGCACCGGTCACATAACCGGCCTGGTCGGACGTCAGGAATCGCACGCATGCAGCGACTTCCTCGGCGGTCCCGGCGCGGCGCGCCGGCACCCGTTCGAGCAGCGCCTTGTCGACGCCCTCGGTCATCTCGGTGTCGATCCAACCTGGGGCGACCGCGTTGATCGTGATCCCGCGCCGCGCCACCTCGACGGCGGCGTTGCGCGTGAGCGCGATCAGCCCGGCCTTGGCGGCCGCGTAGTTGGGCTGGCCGGGGTTGGCCCGCAGCCCGACGACCGAGGCGACGTTGACGATCCGTCCGGCTCGCGCACGCATCATCGGGCGCAGCGCGCGACGGGTGAGGCGGAAGGCCGCGGTGAGGTCGGTGTCGATCACGGTCTGCCACGCCTCGTCGGAGAGCGACGGGGTGAGGTCGTCGTCGGTGACGCCGGCGTTGTTGACCAGGCAGAGCACCGGACGTCCGTAGGCCCCCTCGAGCGCCCCGAACAGCGCGTCGGGCGTCTGCGGATCGGTGATGTCGCCCTGCAGCGCGACCGCGGTGCCGCCGGCGGACTCGATCTCGGAGACAACCGCCTGCGCCACATCGGCACCGGAGCGGTAGCCCACGCCGACCGCCCAGCCGTCGGCGGCCAGCGCCTTGGCCGTGGCGGCACCGATCCCGCGCGAGGCGCCGGTCACCAGCGCGCACCCCTCGGATGGCAGGTCAGGCATTGACGAGCTCCACCCCGGTGAGGGTGCGCTTGGCAAGTCCGGTGAGCACCCGGCCGGGACCGACGTCGACGAACCGCTCGGCGCCCAGCGAGTGCATCGTGAGCATCACCTCGCGCCAGCGGACGGGCTTGGTGAGGGCATCGGCGAGCTCGCCGCGCGGATCGGTGAACGGCTGTGCGGTGACCGCGCTGATCACGGTCGTGCGCGGGGATGCGAACTCCACCTTGCCCAGCGCGGCCGTGAACTCCGGCACGGCGCCGGCCATCATCGGCGAGTGGAAGGCGCCGGTCACATCGAGCTCCATCGCGCGCAGCCCGAGCTCCTTGGCGCGGTCGATCGCGGCCGGGATGTGGTCCCTGGCGCCCGACAGGACGATCTGCAGCGGCGAGTTGTCGTTGGCGACGGTGAGGTCGGCCACCGCCGCGATCTCGCCCGCATGCTCCGAGGCGCCGGCGCCGATCACGGCGACCATCGAGCCGTCGCCGGCCGCGAGCCCCGACTCGTGCATGAGCCGGCCGCGCAGCGCGACGAGCTCCAGCCCGTCCCGTTCTCCGAGCGAACCGGCCGCGACGAGTGCGCCGAGCTCCCCGAGCGAGTGTCCTGCCATCATCGCCCCGAGCGGCGATCCGAGCGCCGCCCAGCCTGCCAGCGAGGCGCAGAAGATCGCCGGCTGGGCGAAGTTGGTGCCCTCGTCGGCGCGGGGAAACGGGTCCTCTCCGACAACCTCCTGGGCGAGCGCGAGCAGGTCGGGACGGACGCGCTCCACAAGGTCGCGCATCTCTGGCGTCTGACTCCCCTGCCCGGGGAACAGGATCGCGCTCGAGGTGTCGGTTTCCACGGTCATTCCAGGCGAACCTACGCTGACCCTACGACCCCGATACAGGCAAGTCGGGCATTTCCCCCCGTTCGGGGGGCGGGCCTTTTCAGACGTGTCTCATTGCCGCCGGGAGGGTCTGGGCGACGGGTCGCGCGGCGGCCACGGGCGGGGGTGCGGAATCAGGGCCCACCCGCGGAGCACCACGATCGCCCGGAGCCACCCACGCCCTACGGGAGGGCCTGTGTGGGGCCGAGGCCGCGCACACGAGCCCCGGTCCACCTGCGCCGGTACCCTTCGACCCGCCCGTGTCCCTGCCCGCCCCGTCCCCCACGACCGCCGCGCTCGTGACCGGCGCCTCCGCCGGGATCGGAGCGGAGATAGCGCGCCAGCTCGCCCGCCGCGGCCACTCGGTCGTGCTCGTCGCACGGCGCAAGGACCGCCTGGAACAGGTCGCCGCCGAGCTGGCCGCCGAGCATTCGGTGCGGGCCGAGACGCTTGGCTGCGATCTGTCCAAGGCAGCGTCGCGCTCGCGGCTGCCCGGTCGGATCGCGTCGCTCGGGCTGGAGATCAACGTGCTCGTCAACAACGCCGGGTTCGCAACCGGCGGTGCGTTCCATCAGTCCGATCCCGCACGCGAGCTCGATCAGCTGCGGGTGCTCGTCGAGGCGCCGCTGGCGCTCTGCTCGGAGTTCCTGCCCGGCATGGTGCGCCGCGGCTCGGGCGCGGTGCTGAACGTCGCCTCGACCGCCGGAATGCAGCCGCTGCCCTACTCCGCCGGCTACTCGGCCGCCAAGGCCTACATCCTCACCTTCTCCGAGGCGCTGCACCACGAGCTCAGGGGCTCGGGGGTGACGGTCACCGCGCTCGCGCCCGGCCCGGTCTCGACCGAGTTCTGGGACGTCGCAGGCTGGGAGGTGGGTTCGGGCCAGACGTTCGAGAGCGCGGTGCCACGGCCCGCCTGGGTCTCGCCCCAACAGGCCGCCGAGGCGGGCGTCAAGGGCCTTGAGGCCGGTCACCGGGTGGTCGTCCCGGGCCTGCCGATGCGCGCCGCGATGCTCGCCAGTCAGCACGTGCCCCATGCGTTGAAGCTGCCGGTGATCGAGTGGGCGATGCGGCGCCGATGAGCACCAACCGCCGGTCGGGGCCTATCTCGCCGAGTCGGCGGTGCCGGCCCAGAACGAGCTGAGTACCGGCGTGCTCGCCAACGCCGACGTTGCGCTCGCAACGCTCACGAGAGCAGCCCCACTCGCTGTGCCCGCTGGACCGCTTCAGCGCGGTTGCGGGCCCCGAGCTTGCGGTAGAGCGCGCTCGTGTGTTCCTTGACGGTATGCGGGGAGAGGTAGAGCGAGGCGGCGATCTCGCGGTTGGTCGAGCCGGCGGCGATCAGGTCGAGGACCTCCCGCTCGCGCTCGGAGAGCAGCGGCGCCGGCTGCTCCGAGGTCGGCGCGAACACCGTCTGGCCGGTGCCGACCGCGCGCACGGCCCGCGCGACGTCCTTGGCCTCCCAGTCCTTGGAGACGAAACCCGAGGCCCCCGCCGCCCGTGCCGCCGCCGGCGACATGCGGCCCGAGCCCGAGATCAGGAGCACACGAGTCTCCGGCGAGGCGCGGCGAATCGAAGCGCACACGTCGGCCCCCGACTCACCGGCGAGGAACAGGTCGACCAGCGCGACGTGGGGACGGAGCGTGGGCAGGAGCGCGAGCGCCTCGGCGCCCGAGCGCGCCGACAGGCAGCGCGCGACCCAGGGCTGCTCGCCGAGCAGGACGCGGAAGCCCCAGTGCACGACATCATGGTCGTCGACCACGAGCACCCGGAGCCCCGTCTCGGGGCCGGTCAACGGTCCGAGGGCGGGGTCGTGGTCACCGGGACGACGAGTCGCACCCGCCATTCGCCGTCGCCGGGCGCGCCGAAGTCGACGACGCCGCCCTGCTGCAGCGCCTCGAACGAGGCCAGACGCAGCCCCATGCCGGCGCCGCGGGCGCCCGACCCGACGCCGTCGTTGCGGATCTCCAGCGTGAACGTGTCCGCGTCCGCGCCGACCTGTACCTGGACCGATGTGGCGTGTGCGTGCTTGGCGACGTTGCGCAGCGCCTCGGTCAGCACCGATTGGGCGAGCGGCTCGACCGCCGGCGGGACGGAGACGTCGGGATCCCAATGCACCGTCACCGGCGGCGCCGGCGGCTCTGCCTCGACCGCTCGTGCCAGCTCGTCGGCGAGCGTCGTGCCCGTGTGCTGGGGGACCGGGGCGAGCGGACGCTCGAGCGCCTCGCGCAGATCGACGAGCGCCTCCTGCACCTCCATACGGCAGCGCTCGCGCTGCTCGGCGTCGAGCGGCGACTCGGTGCTGAGCGCCAGTGTCACCCCGAACAGCCGCTGGACGACCCGTTCGTGGATCTCACGCGCGAGCTCGATTCGGTCGGTGAGCCGCCGCGTGCGCTCCTGCGAGCGGGTCGCGTTGCGCGCCGTGGCGACGAGCGCGGCGGTCTTGCCGAGCGTCCACAGCAGATGGCGCTCGCCGTCCTCGATCTCGAACCGTCCGCCGCCTCGGTCGGTGAGGATCACGCCGTAGGCGTGGCCGGCGGCCGACAGCGGCGTACAGGTCAGCGTTGTGATCCCGTAGCGCTCGAGGTACTTGAGCGGCACCTGCCGGTCCATGTCGTCGGCGACCACAACGGCGTCGCTGCGCAGTGCATCGGAGACGATCGGGGTGGCGATCAGCGACGAGGGCAGCGTGAGGTCACGGAACGAACCGCCGTGTGACCCGGTGACCACGGCGCGGCGCCGGCCGACGTCGGCCATGAAGATCGCGGCGCGCTCCATCGTCGTCAGGCGGCAGATCGCCTCGCAGATGCGGTCGTAGAAGTCGGTGGAGGTCGTATCGGTGTCCAGCTCGGCCAGCAGCTCGACGAACACCTCCAGCGGCTCGACGCCGGCGAACAGCGCGGACGGGTGCTCGGCCGGGTCCGCGGGGATCGGCGGGTCGGTGCTCACGTCAGGCGGCGAGCGGCTCGGGCTCGAACCGCCGGCGGATCGCGTAGAGCGTGGTGCGCTCGGCGGCCGGCCGGCCGGCTGCGTGGGCGGCGCCGACCAGATCCTCGGGCTCGAGACGGACCCCGTGGTAACTGCCGGCCATGCGGCTGATCGACTCCTCCATGAGCGTGCCGCCGAGGTCGTTGACGCCCCAGCTGAGCGCCTCGGTGGCGGCGTCGAGGCCCATCTTCACCCAGGACGCCTGGACGCTGCGCACGGTGTCGCCGAGCGCCAGGCGGAACACCGCGGTGTGCTTGAGGTTCTCCTCGCGGGTGATCTCCTGGACGCCGTGGGCGCGGCCGAGCAGCGTCTGGAAGGGGATGAACGACAGCGGGACGAACTCGGTGAAGCCGCCGGTGCGCTCCTGCAGCTCACGCACGACCCGCATGTGCTCGGCCAGCTCGTGGGGCTCCTCGATGTGGCCGAACATGACGGTCGCCGTCGAGCGGATCCCGGCCCGGTGTGAGGCCTCGATGATCTCGACCCAGCGGGCCACCGGCAGCTTGTTGGGCGAGATCCGCTCCCGCACCCCGTCGACGAGCACCTCGGCAGCGGTGCCGGGCGTGGAGCCGAGACCGGCGTCGCGCAGCCGCGCGAACACCTCCGCGGGCGAGAGCTCGCTCACGTCGCACATGTGCGCGACCTCCATCGGCGAGTACGCGTGGAGATGGATATCCGGCGCGAGTTCCTTGGCGAACCGCAGCCATCCCAGATAGTCCTCGAGCCCCCAGTCCGGGTGGATGCCCGACTGGATGCACAGCTCGGTCGCGCCCGCCTCGAGGGCGTCGTGCACGCGCTGGGCGAAGTCATCGCGCGAGTGCTCGTAGGCGTCCGGAGAGCGCTTGGACTGCCCGAAGCCGCAGAACGCACAGCCGACGATGCAGACGTTCGAGACGTTGATGTTGCGGTTGACGACGAACGTCACGGTCTCCCCCGCCACCCGCTCCCGCAGCTCGTCGGCCGCCGCGCGCAGGTCCTGGATCACCTCGGGACGGCGCTCGGCGAACAGCGCGGTGAGCTCCTCGGCACCCAGAGCATGCCCATCCCGGGCGCGCTCGATCGCCCGTGGCGCGAGGGCCTCATCGATGTCGTGCACGACGCGGCGTCCGGAGCCCCGGCGCGGGATGAACGACCAAAAGCGGCTGGTGATCACGTCGAGCACCGGCGGGGCGATCCACTCCTGATCGATGAACTCGGGATAGACGCACAGCCGCTCCGACAGCGCGTAGCCATCCTCTGCCAACCGCCCCCGCACCTGTGCGGGCGACGGGAAGGGATGCTCGGGCGAGATGTGATCGCCGTTGGCCGACAGGCCGCCGAGGTCGGTCGCCCCCGCGGCCACGAGTTCCGGCCACCAGTCCGAGAGGTTCGGAGGCACCTGGATCCCGATGTCGGGCATCAGCCGCCGGGTCTCGCCGATCAACCGCTTCATGTCATCAAGCGTCACCGGGCATGACCAGCTCGGCATCTCGCGCTCCGGGCGGGCGGGGTTCGAGTCAAGCCCGGTGCGCCAATACTCCGCTGCCGCGCCCTCCGCGATCTCGGCGGGTTCCCGGCCGTAGTAGCTCTGGTGCGGGACGAAGTTCTGAAGGATCACCTCCTGCAGGTGGCCGTGGACCGCGTGCAGCTCGGCCAGCTTCTCCAGTGAGGCGATCCGCTCCTCCTCGGTCTCGCCGATCCCGACCAGGATCCCGCTCGTGAACGGGATCCTCAGGGCGCCGGCGGCGGCGATCGTCGCGATCCGCCGGCGTGGATGCTTGGTCGGCGAACCGGCGTGCACGGTCTCCATCAACCGCTCGGAGACCGACTCGAGCATCAACCCCTGAGAGGCGGTCACCTCACGCAGGCGCGCCAGGTCCTCGCGCTCGAGCACCCCCAGATTCGTATGGGGCAGGATGCCCCGCTCGAGCGCCTGCTCGCATGCCCAGATGACGTACCCGGTGAAGTCATCGAAGCCGTACTCCGTCAACTGCGCCGCGACCTTGTGGTTGTGCTCGGGCAGCTCGCCGGTGAGCACCAGCAGCTCCTTGATCCGATGCTTGCGCGCAGGCCCGTCGAGGATCGCAATGACCTCCTCGGGCGAGTGCAGATGCGCCTGATGGGTCGCGAACGCGCAGTACTTGCAGTAGCAGCGACAGGTCCGGGACAGCGACAGTGTGAGATTGCGGCTGAAGGTGACCCGGCGTCGCACTTCGAGCCATTCTAGGCGCGTCTCTCACCGCCTATATTGCGCCGCGATGCGACGCCACATGGCAGCGGTCCTCGCCGCGGTGGCGGCGTCGGTCGTGCTCTGCGCGTGCGGCTCCTCTCACGGGCAGCGCGGGTCGGGGCCCGGCGGTCGCCGGGTGCAGTCGGCCTCGCTGGTGCTCGATTTCACGCCGAACGCCGTGCACGTGGGGATCTACACCGCGCTCGCCCGCCATCTCGACCGCCGCAACGACCTCGACCTGCATATCGAGGTCCCGGGCGCCTCGACCGACGCGATCTCCGAACTGGAGGCCGGGCGGGTGAACTTCGGGATCCTCGACATCCACGACCTCGCGCTCGCCGATCAATCGGATCCCACCCACCCCCCGATCGTCGGCATCCTGCCGATCGTCCAGCGCCCGCTCGCGGCCGTGATCGCCGGGCCACGGATCAGCAGCCCGCGTGAGCTCGCCGGCCGGACGGTGGGCGTCACCGGGGATCCCAGCGACCTTGCGGTGCTCCACTCGGTCGTCGCGGGGAGCGGCGGGGATCCCGCCACGGTGCACACCGTCAACATCGGCTTCAACGCGGTCGCCGACCTGCTCTCCGGGCGCGTCCAGGCCGCGACCGCCTTCTGGAACGACGAGGGCGTCACGCTGCAGCGGCGCAAGCCCGGCTTTCACATCTTCCGCGTCGACGACTACGGCGCGCCGTCCTACCCCGAGCTCGTCGTCTGCGCAACCCGCGCGGGCCTGAGAGCCGACCCGGCGCGCGCCCGGGCGCTGGTGAAGACGCTCACCGAGGGCTACGACGCGGCGCTCGCGCACCCGGCGTCCGGCGCGCACGACCTCGAGTCGCGGGTGAGCGGCCTCGACCCCGCGCTGGTCTCCGCAGAGCTCCCCGGCCTCGAGAAGGCGTTCACCGGCCCCGAGCACCGGTTCGGCGTGCTCGACATGTCGCTGCTCGCTCGCTGGGCGCGCTGGGAGGCGCGCTTCGGGATCGTCAAGCAGCCGCCGGACGTGCACGCGATGTTCGACACCGCGTATGCCGACCGGAACTAGATGGTCAGCTCATCAGCATCCAGGCGGAAGCGGCCGACGAGCTCGGAGAGCCGGTCGGCGGCGTCGCTGAGGTCAGCCGCGGAGCCTGCGAACACCTGGGCGGTGGCCGCCGTCTCCTGGGCGGAGGCCGACACCTGCTCGGCCGCTGCCGAGGAGGACTCGGCGACGCCCGCGGCGCCGATCATCTGAGAGTGGACGAGCTGAGCGCCCTCGGCGATCTCGTCGACGACGCCGGCGATCTCCGCCACGCGGTTGCTCATCTCGCCCACGCTGTCGCGCAGCGCATGGAACGCCAGACGCGCCTCCTCGACAACCTCGCCGCTCTGGGTCGAGCGATCGGTGCCCTGCTGAACGATGCTGACCGTCGAGGCGGTTTCGGCCTGGATCTCGGCGATCAGGCCCGAGATCGTGGAGGCGGCCTCCTGGGACTCCTCGGCGAGCTTGCGGACCTCCTCGGCGACCACCGCGAAGCCGCGACCGCTCTCGCCGGCGCGCGCGGCCTCGATGGCGGCGTTGAGCGCGAGCAGGTTCGTCTGCTCGGCGATCGAGGTGATCGTCTGCGTGATCCCGCCGATCTCCTCGGATTTGTGACCGAGCTGGGTGATCGCGGCGGTCGCAGACTCCGATGCGGCCCGGACGGCGGCCATCGCCTCGGCTGCCCGCTGCACCGCCTCGGCGCCCTCGCCGGCGGTGGCACGGGCATGCTCGGCCGCCTGTGCGGTGGCGCGGGCGATCGTGGTGCCTGCGTCGGCCGCGGTGGCCAGGCGCTCGGCGACCAGGCGAGCCTCGTCGATCGAGCGTGCCTGCTCCTCGGAGCCCCGCGCGACGTCCTCGATCGCGCTTGAGACTTCGTGCACGGTGCGCCCGGTGTTCTCGGAGTTGCGCGCGATCTCCTGGGAGGAGGTGTTCATCGAGCCGGTCGCCCGGCCGATCGAGCCCACCAGCTCGCGCAGGCCGTCGGTCATACGGGCGAGCGCGGTGCCGAGCACGTCGCGCTCGGAGCGAACGGGGATGTCGACGCTGAGGTCGCCCTCGGCGATTGCCGTCGCCGCCTCGGCATTGGCGGACAGGTAGTCCGACATCTCGTTGAAGTCCGCGGCCATCTCGCCGAGCTCATCGCGGCTTGAGACGCTCACGCGCTGATCGATCTCACCCCGCGCGATCGCCGCGGCGGCGCGGCCGACCGCCCGGATCCCCCGCGAGAGGCGAGTGGCAAGCAGCACCGCGAGCCCGGCGGCCAGCAGCACCGCGAGCGCGAGGATCAGCAGGATGAGAACCCGGCCGTTGTGGTAGGCGGCGCGGGCCGAGTGGGCCGAGCGCGCGGCAATCGTGCCCTTGTAGTTCTCCCAGGCGACCTCGGTGCCCTTGAGGGTCGTGTACTCGGCGTCGCCCGGTCCGCTGCCGACGACGTTGGACGCCGCCGAGGTCAGGCCCTCGTCCGCGAGGTGGCGGAAGCTGGCGGTCTTGGCCACGTAGGAGAAGAACTGCGCGTTGAAGGTGTCCATCAGCTTCGCGTCGTGGGCGTCGGCGATCAGCTTGTGCGAGCGGTACTGGGCCAACAGCTGGTGCATGAGCCTCAGATCGCCGGCGAGATCGCCCGAGACGCCGGCGGCGCCACGGCGCTGCGCCGGCGTAGAGAGGATGTAGTGCAGCTGGTCCTTGCGGTACTTGTTCATCGTCGCGGCCATCTCGCCGACGATGTTCGTCGCGGGCACGACGCGTGTGGCGAGCCTCGTGACGTGATTGCTCTCATTGCTGAGCTGGCTGATCGCGAGGCCGCCGACTGCCAGGAGAAGGACGACGACGACGCCGAACGCAGCGAGCAATTGGCTGCGAATCGACAGGCGTGGGGTGCTCAGCGCTGACAACGGGACCTCCGGGACGGCCACCGGGCAAGCCGGGGGCGAGGAGCGGGGGCGCGGCACGCCGCCCCGCCCGCTCGATTGACGGGCGATATCTCACTAATCGACCGGCCCGCGCCGGAGTTGAGGGCGAGGGCGAGCGTCTACTGCGCGCGGAGCTTCTTGAACTCCTGGCGCACCGACTCGGTGCGCCCCCATCCCTGCATGATCTCGGCGCGCCCGGTGCGCACCTCGCGCTGGGCGATCTCACCGGCGTAGCCGCCGTCGTCGAGCAGCTTGAGCGCGAGATGGACCGCCGGCACCGCGGCGGCATGGCCGAAGCGATGGGCGACGAGCACGCGCCAGTGCCAGTCGTGATGGGAGTACGGCTGCCCGTTGCAGGTGGTCATGATCACTGCCGCGTCGACGTAGCGGCTCTCGTCGAAGATCCGGACGTCGATCTCCAGATCGGTCCAGTCGTCGGGGAGCAGCGAGACCATCTCGGTGAAGTCGTCGGCGAGTGACATGCGCGGCGAAGGCTACAACTGCTGGATGAGAAGCAGAACGTTCATCGCGGTGATGAGTCCGGCCACGCCGAAGCTCACGACGCGCAGCAGCGGCCCGTTGACCTCGTCACCCATCACCTCAGGACGTGCGGTGAAGATCACCAGCGGGATCAGCGCGAACGGGATCCCGAACGAGAGCACCACCTGACTGAGCACGAGCGCGCCGGTCGGGGAAACGCCGAGCGCGAGGATCACGAGCGCCGGAATCATCGTGAGCAGCCGCCGCAGCGTGAGCGGGATCCGCAGCCCGAGGAAGCCCGCCATCACGATCTGCCCCGCGTAGGTCCCGACGCTCGAGGACGAGGCGCCGGAGGCAAGCAGCGCGACGGCGAAGGCGATCGCCGCGCCGCCGCCGACCTTCACGGCGAGCGCGTGGTGAGCGCCCTCGATCGTCGAGACGCCGGTCAGCCCGGGCACGTGGAGCAGCTTGGCGGCGATGGCGAGCATCGCGAGGTTGATGAGACCGGCGAGCGACAGGGCGATGAGCACGTCGAGCCGCTCGAACCGCAGCAGTCTCCGGCGCTCGCCCCCGTTCTGGGCTCCGACGCGGTTCTGGGTGAGCGCCGAGTGGAGATAGATGACGTGGGGCATGACCGTCGCGCCGATGATCCCGACCGCGAGATAGGCCGCGCTCGAACCTCCGTGCAGTGAGGGGACGAGGCCGCGCAGCACGCCACTGGCGGATGGCCCGATGCGGAGCGTCTCGTACAGGAAACCCAGCAGCACGATGCCGAGCAGCGCCACGATCCCGAGCTCGAACGGGCGAAATCCGCGCCGCTGCAGTTCGAGGATCCCGAACGCGATCACCCCGGTGATCAGCCCGGAGACGAACAGCGGCACCCCGAACAGGAGGTTGAGGCCGATGGCCGCGCCGAGGAACTCCGCGACGTCGGTCGCCATTGCCATCAGCTCGGCCTGAACCCACATGGCGACCGAGCCCCACCGCGGAAATCGGTCACGGCACTGCTCGGGCAGCGAGCGGCCGGTGACGAGGCCCAGCTTCGCCGAGAGGTACTGCACGAGCATCGCGATGATGTTCGCCGCGAGCACGACCCACACCAGCTCGTAGCCGAACTGGGCGCCGCCCTGGAAGTTGGTGGCGAAGTTCCCCGGGTCGATGTACGCGACCGCGGCGACGAACGCCGGCCCGAGCATCCAGAGCGTCGCCCGCACCCGCCCGCGGGCCATCACCTGCTCGAGCGTCGGCCCCGTGTGAATGGGCGTGGGCAGCCCATCGCCGGGACCGGCACCGGTGACCCGCTCAACGGTCGTGTCAGCTGGTGGCGGGGTCATCGGCGCGGCTGCTCCTCGAGCTCGACCCGCATCGCCCGGGCGAGCTCGCCCCCGAGCGGCTGGACCTCGCCCTTCGCGTCGGCGCCCTCACACAGGAAGCGCACGAACAACGGCCCGCCGAACGGCTGGCGCTCGATCACCTCGAAGCGCGCGCCGGGGGCGATTCCCTGTTCGGCGAGGTAGCGCAGCATCGCCGGGTCGGAGTCGGAGACCCGCACGAAGCGACCGCGGTCGCCGGGCTCAAGCGTCTCCAGGGACAGCGTCGCCGGCTCATGGAGCACCAGATCGGGTCCCGGGATCGGATCGCCGTGCGGGTCGAGCGTCGGATATCCGAGCTGAGCCGCGATCACCTCCTCGAGCTGCTCGGAGAGCACGTGCTCCAGCACCTCGGCCTCCTCGTGCACTCGGTCCCAGGGCAGTCCGAGACTCTTCACCAGGTAGAGCTCGAGCAGGCGATGGTGGCGGATCACCTCCAGCGCGACGCGGCGTCCGGCCTCGGTGAGCGCGACGCCCCGGTACGGCGCGTGCTCGACCAGCCCGAGCTCCCCCAGGCGCTTGACCATCGCCGACACCGACCCGGGCGTGAGCCCGAGCCGCTCGGCGACCGCGTTGGTTGACACCGGCGCTCCCTCGCTGCGCGCCTGCAGCCCGTAGATCGCCTTTGCGTAGTCCTCGACCGCGGAGGAGCGAAGGCTGTCGGACTGGGTGGCCATACGGAGATTATGGCATGCCAAAACCTCGACTTTGGCTTATTTGTGGTTTGGGATGTGACAACCCGGCTCGCCGCTGGTCAGGCGTCGCCGCCCACCACCTCGTCAAGAAACGCGATCGCACGGGGGTAGGCGTCGAGCCGGTTGGCCAGGCGCGCGAGACCGTGCCCCTCGTCCTCGTAGATGCACAGCTCGCAGCGGACGCCGCGCTCCCGCAGCGAGGCGACGATCTGCTCGGCCTCGCTCACCGGCACTCTGGGGTCGTTGCGGCCGTGGATCACGAACAACGGTGCCCGCATCGACGCGATGTGGGTCATCGGTGAGGCCTCGACGAGGAACTCGCGGTCCTCCGCGAGCGATCCATACTCACGCTCGCGGTGAGCGCGGCGATAGGCGGATGTGTTCTCCAGGAAGGTGACGAGGCTCGCGATGCCCACGATGTCGATGCCGGCCGCCCACAGCTGAGGCTGGAAGGCGAGCCCGGCGAGCACCATGTAGCCGCCGTAGGATCCGCCCCACAGGGCGGCGCGCTGCGGGTCAAAGCCGAGGTCCCCGAGCGTGCCATGGATCGCGGCGAGGTCGCGCACCGAGTCCAGACGGCGGGTCGTGTCGTCGAGCGCGGCGTAGCGCTTGCCGTACCCCGTCGAGCCGCGGACGTTCGGGACCACGACGCCGTAGCCAGAGGCGACGAGCGCCTGGATCACCGGGCTGAACAGCTGATGCGCCTGGGATTCGGGGCCGCCGTGCACGTGGACCACGACCGGCGGACTCCCGCCGCCGCGCGGCCGGTAGATGTAGTACGGAACGGTCTCGCCGTCGAAGCTCTCGACCGACCCGACCTCGGGTGCGGCGAGCTCCGCGGAGGGGATCTCCAGGGCGCTCGTGGTCAGTCGGCGCGTGTCGCCGGTCCGCAGGTCGTGCGCGAACACGTCACCCGGAATGCGCGGCGCGGTGAGCGTGTAGTAGAGGTGCGACCCGTCGGCCGAGAGCGTGGGCGCGGTCACGCCGGGCTCCGGCGTAGGGATCTCCTCGCCGAGCGCCCCAGCCTCAAGATCGACCCGGCGCATCGCGAACGCGCCGTCACGATTCTCGACCGCGATCGCCGCCGTCCCGTCGCGGCTCGAGATGACGCCCGTGTCGTGGCGCTCACCGCTGCCCGCGATCCGGACGCGGCCCTCCGGGCCCCGCGGCCGCCGGCGCTCGATCGCCCGCAGATCGCCGTCCGCGTTCGTCGAGTACAGGAACTCGTCCGGGCCGAGCCACGCGGGCGGCCCGGACTCCGATGCCCGGCCTGGCGTCCCGGTGATGCTCACGCCATCACTCTCGTCCAACCCGATCAGCACGAGACGTTCGTCGAGCGGCAGGGAGCCGGGGACGATCACCGACAGATACCGCCCGTCCGGCGAGAATCCAGACGCGGGATGCGCCCAGCTGCCCGACTTCCACAGCCGGCGATGCTCGCGCGTCTGCAGATCGCAGAGGTAGACGTCGAAGTCGATCCCGCCGTCGCGGTTGGACGTGTACGCGAGCAGTCGGCCGTCGGGTGAGATCCCGGCGTTGTGATGCCCGTGGGCGGGATCGTCGGTGAGCGGATCGAGTTCCTCGAAGGAGCGCACCGGAGCGCCACGCTCGAGATCGAGCAGGAACAGCTGGATCCGCTCGTTGCCACCCGCGTCGGCCTCGATCACGGCGTGCCGGGTGCCGGGGACGTACTGCGCGGAGGCGACGGGCTCGGGCAGCTCGGTCAACGTGACGAGCTCGCCGTCCTCACGGAGCTCGGACAGCTGGAAGCTGCCGGTTGCGTCGGAGCGCACGAGCAGCCGCTCGGGTGCCCCGGCCCCCCGGTCCAGGTCGGCAAGGAAGGTCATTCGTGCGCTCAGCAACGCGCGGACGAGGTCGTGTCGAGAGGTGGTATCCATCAGCCCATTGTGCGTTCCTACACTTCCTGAAGTGACCCCGGACGCCGCCGTAGAGACCGAATACCTCGCGGCCACGACATCGTGTGGCCTGCTCGACCGATCGCAGCGGGGCAAGCTCGCCCTCGGTGGGGCGGGTGCGAAGGAGTTCCTCCAGGGCCAGGTGTCCAACGACGTCCTCGCGTTGTCCCCCGGGACCGGCTGCTACGCGACGCTGCTGACGCCGAAGGGCAAGATGCTCGCCGACCTGCGGATCCTCGACGCGGAGGACGAGCTGCTGCTGGATACCGAGCGCGTCGCGCTGCAGGAGCTCTTCAACGTGATCCGGCGCTTCAGCCTCGGCTATGACGTCACGCTGCACAAGCGCACACTCGAATGCGGTCTCATCTCGCTGCTCGGGCCCCAATCCGCGCGCCTCGCAGGGGCCGAGTCACTCGGCGCCGAGGAGCATGCGCACGCGGTGATCGAAGTCGAATCGATCGACGTGCGGGCGATCCGCACCGAGATCGGGGTCGACCTGCTGTGCGACGCCGCGCAGACCGAGGCGCTGATGGCTGCGCTGGTGCACGCCGGCGCGGTTGCGATCTCGGATGCGACGGCGGACACCGTGCGGATCGAGCGCGGCCGACCCCGCTATGGCGTCGATCTCGACGACACCGTGATCCCGCAGGAGGCCGACCTCAACGGCCGCGCGGTGTCGTTCACCAAGGGCTGTTACGTCGGCCAGGAGACCGTCGCCCGCCTCTATTACCGCGGCAAGCCGAACCGGCATCTGCGCGGGCTGCGGCTCACCACTCCGGTCGACTCCGGGTCGGAGATCACGTTCGGCGACCGCGTCGTCGGCCGCCTCGGCTCGGTGGCGCACTCGCCGTCGCTCGGCCCGGTCGCGCTGGCGCTCGTCCGGCGCGAGGCGCCGCCCGGCTCGCAGGTCCACGTCGGACCTGACGAGGTGCCGGCGGTCGTCGTCGAGCTGCCGTTCGTCGCCTGAGAGGAAGCTGAGACCGGGCCGGCGATTGGCCCCGCGTCCGCCTGGCGAGTCGTAGGCTCGCCCGGCGGCCCTCCCATGGTTGACGCTCGAGAACGGTGACGATGGACTCCGGCCCTCGGCGGCGGGCTCGCAGGCGACCTGCCGCCGCGCGCCTCTCCCCACTCGCCGGCGGCCGTCCACGACCAGGGCGCGGCCGGCGGCGACGTCGCCTGTTGCTCGCGCTGCCGCTGGTCGCGGTCCTGCTCTGGGCGGCGATCTCCTACACGGTCTACATGACGATGCCGACGAGCATGACCTGGTCGGAGCGCAGTGCCGAGTGGGTGCGGGCCGACGTGCCGTTCGGCAACTGGATGGTCGACGAGGGCGAGCACATCTACTACACGCTCAACGCTCCCCGGAAGGGCGGACCGCAGCTGAAGGCGCTGCCCCACGTGCAGGCGGTCGTCGCCACCGCGCCGTCCCGCCCGCGGCCGAGAAGGCATCGACGCTCGTACCGCCCGCCCCGGATCAAGTCGATCTTCCCTCATCCACTGCCCGGTGAGGGCGTGTGGCGACCGACCGGTCCCACGTTCCATGGCGGCCCGCCGGTGCTCGTGACCACCTTCCGATCGGAGCTCGCCTATCCGCGCATCGTCGCCTACGTCGCCTGGTTCGATCACACGCGGACCGCCGCCGCGTACTACCCCGGTCGCTATGAGCCTCCGCACGCGGCGGTGCGCGGTCCGATGATGGTGCCGGAGGACCAGCGCCACCGGCTGCTGGCGACGTTCAACGGCGGTTTCATCTACGCCGATGGCGACAACGGTTCGGCGGACAACGGGCGCACCAACGAGCCGCTGAAGGACGGGAACGCGACCCTCATCGGTTATCGCAGCGGTCGCATCGCGATCCTGGACTGGCACGGGGGCCCGGATGTCGGCCGCGACGTCGCGTGGGCACGCCAGAGCCTGGCGCCGATCGTCTGGAACGGGCGCCTCAACCCGGAGCTCGACACCGACCCGAACAGCCCGCAGTGGGGGTACACGCTCGGCGGCGTGGTGCGGGTCTGGCGCAGCGGCGTCGGCGTCGACCGGCACGGCAACCTGATCTACGCCGTCGCTGACGACCAGACGGTCATCACCCTCGCGAGGATCCTGCAGCACGCGGGCGCGGTGCGGGCGATGGAGTTCGACATCAACCCGGAGTGGCACACGCTGATCACCTACAGCCATCAGCACGGTCTCGACCCGCGGCACGTCGAGCCCCAGCCGATGCAGCCGGTGAGCCGCTACCTGGTGCCCGACGACCGCGACTTCATGGCCATCTACCGACGGCTGCCCGGCCCGGTCAGCGTCCCGTTCCGCTGACGGGCCGCAGCGGTCGCTGCTCGACCTCGGGGTGCGAGGCGAGGTACGTGGTGACGATCCGGACCTCGGCGACCTCGTCGGGCGGCACGTGCGTCCCGAGCTCGCCGACGCGACCGGCTCTGGCGAGCGCCGCGGCCGTGCGCTCGGCGAGCTCCGCCGGACCGGCGGGCTCCGGCCCGACCTCGACCAGTCGCCCGCCGGCGAGCCAGAACGCCTCCCGGCGCCGCGGATCGGACGGGTGGGCGACGAGCAGCACACGCGGGCGGGCGTGCGTGGCCTCGAGCAGCGGCCCCAGCCGCCCGAGGATCGTCGCCAGGCGCCCCCGGCGGCGGCGCAGTGCGGCGGCGCGCTCGTAGCGACGCTCGGCGGCGGCGCTGCGCATCTGACGATCGAGGTGCTCGAGCAGCGGCCCGCCGGCAGCGCCGGAGGCGAACAGTGCGAGCACCTCATCCAGGCGGCGCCGGTAGAGGTTCGGGTCGAGGTCCCCGAGGCACGGCGACAGGCAGCGTCCCATCTGCCCATAGGCAGACGGATGGTCGCGGCGGGGCAGGCGCCGTCCGCAATGGCGCAGGCCGAACAGCGAATCGAGCTGCTCGACGAGCTCGGCGGCGAGCCGGCGACCATGCACCGGCCCGATCGTCACGGCGTGACCGGCGGCCGGGTCGCAGGACACCTCGAGGATCGGGAACGCGATGTCGAGCCGGCAGCGGATGTAGACGAGCCGGTCGTCGTCGCGCACGAGCCGCGTGTTGCCGGGCGGGCGGTGCTGCTTGATCAGCCGGTTCTCCAGCACGAGTGCGCCGAGCTCGGAGGTCGTCGTGCGGTAGTCGACGACCTCGGCGTGGGCGGTCCACGCGGCCGGCGGCGAGGAGGGCGCGAAATGAGCGCGCGCCCGCGAGCGGATCGACACCGACTTGCCGACGTAGAGAACCTCCCCGCGGCGGTCCCGGAAGATGTAGACGCCGGGATCGGTGGGGAGCTCTCCGAAATCGGGCGAGCGCGGCCGCTCCTCGAACGGGGGCGTGCCCGTCGGCTCGATCAGCGGCCCGGCGGTCCCGTGGCCGGCGCGGCCCAGGCGCGTGTCACGGCGGCGCGGGGTCTTGGTCCGCCGGCGCGGTCCGAGCACGGTGAGGGCGTCGGCAACCGTCGGCGCGTGCGCGCACAAACGCGGGAACAGCGCGCACAGGACGCGCGCGCAGGTCTCGGCGTCGGCCAGCGCGCGATGCGCGAGATCGACCTCGATCCCGAGCGCGTCGGCGAGTACCCCGAGCCCGCGCTTGCGCTGCAGCGGCAGCATCGTGCGGGCCAGCGCGGCGGTGCAGATGACCGGCGGGTTCGGCCAGTCGTGACCGATGCGTGAGAAGGCCTGACGGAGTACCCGGCGGTCGAACGGCGCGTTATGTGCGACCAGCACCCGGCCCTCCAACAGCTCGGCGAACCGGGGGATGACATCCTCCAGCGACGGTGCGGTGTCCACCATCGCCTGCGTGATCCCGGTGAAGCGCTGGATCCCGCGCCGCAACGGCGCGCTGGTGCGGCACAGCGAGCTCCAGCGGTCGTGCAGCTCACCGCCGCCGACGAGCACGGCCCCCAGCTCGGTCATCTCACAGTCCTCGCCGGCCAGGCCGTTGGTCTCGGTGTCGACCACGAGGAACTCCGCGGTCACCAGCGGGGCGCTCAGCAGCTCGTGCGGGGCGGTCAGGGCCATCCGGCGGTGATACGCCCTCGCCCGGACGGCGTGCACCGCGCCGTGCGAGATATCCGGAATCCGGTCCGTGCCGGTTGTAGCGACCTCACCGGGGGGTAGCATCGGCTCACCCGACTGGGAAGGAGCCATCCGATGACCTCGATCGCCCCACTGCACACTCTCCGCGAGCTCGAGGAGGACACGCGCCAGGCGTGGCTTCTCTACAGCGAGCGTCTGCGCGAGCTGAGCGGCGAGGAGTACGAGCGCGTCGAGTCGGACTCGTGGGAGGAGCTGCAGAACGAACTGCGCCGCGTGGACGAGCGGCGCGCGCAGCTCGCCGACTCCACAGCCGCCTTCGAGTAGCCCGTCCCGCGTACGAGGAGCCGGCCGGCGACGCCGGGCGCGGCCGTTCCCCAACGCTCCGGCGTTCCCGTCGCGCGCGGCCGCGTCGCCGCCATGCGCGACACTCGCGCGATGCGCGACACTCCGGCGATGCGCCTCCGGATGGGCCTGGTCTCGATCGCCGCGGTGCTCGGTCTGAGCGGGTGTGGCAGCGCGGGCTCCCCGGCGGCCTCCCGACCGGCGCCGCCGCCGCCGATCGTCGTCTCCGCCTACGTGAGCTCCAGCCAGATCCGGGTTTCTCCGTCGCACTTCGGCGCCGGCCCCGTGCTGCTCACGATCACCAACCAGAGTCACCGCGCGGTCGCGCTCCGGGTGCTCCGCCGAGGCCGCGCCATCGCCCGCACGGCACCGATCAACCCGCAGGGCGTGACGCAGCTCAAGGTCGATCTCGGCCGCGGCAGCTACTCGCTCGCCGTCGCTGCGGCCGGTCGGCGTACCGACGCGCAGAAGACGCTGCCCTCACGCGCCGTCGCGGCGCGGCTCCGGGTCGGGCGACCGCGTCCGAGCAGCGGCGGAAGCCTGCTCCAGCCGTAGTCCGCCGGTCCGCGGGGCGCCCGGCACGGGATGTGCCGAGCCTCACAGAACCGCTTGGATGCGGGGTCTGGCAGCAGGTACGATCCCGTTCCTACACCTCCGAAGGAAGGATGTTGAGAGTCGTGGCCGTCGACGTCAGCCGCATCGCATCAGTGGACACCGAGCCGGGTGAGCTTCCCAAGACGATGGCGGCGTGGGTCATCCGGCGCGAGCGTGAGGGCGAGCCGATGGACGCCTTCCAGCTGGAGGAGATCGAGGTTCCCGAGCCGGCCGCGTTTGAGGTGATCGTGCGCGTGATGGCGGCGGGTGTGAACTTCAACAACGTGTGGGCGGCGCTCGGCGAGCCGGTCGGCGTGTGGCGCTACGGCGATCACCCGCAGTGGGGTCATCACATCGGTGGTTCGGACGCCTCGGGGGTGGTGTGGAAGGTTGGCGAGGGCGTCACCCGATGGGCGCCGGGCGATGAGGTCGTGATCCATTGCAACCAGGCCTCCTACGAGGACCCCGAGGTCCATGGCCTTGACCCGCTTGCCGCCCCGAGCCAGCAGATCTGGGGCTATGAGACGACGTGGGGCTCGTTCGCGCAGTTCTGCAAGGTCCAGGCGCAGCAGCTGTTGCCCAAGCCCAAGCACCTGGCCTGGGAAGAGGCCGCCTCCTACGGACTCACCTACTTCACCGCCTACCGGATGCTGCTCGACCGCTGCCGCCTGCAGGCCGGTAACAAGGTGCTGATCTGGGGCGCGGCCGGCGGGCTCGGCGTGTTCGCCACCCAGCTGTGCCGCCTGACCGGCGCCGATGCCGTCGGCGTCGTCTCCAGCGATGAGAAGGGCGCGCTGATCGAACAGCTCGGCGCCGTCGGCTTCCTGAACCGGCGTGACTTCGACGGGATGATGCGCCATGGCGATGAGGACCCGGCCGCCGAGAAGGCGCGCTTCAGGGAATCCCGCCGGTTCTGCAAAGCGGTGGAGGAGATGCTCGGCGGTCCCCCGGACATCGTCTTCGAGCACGTCGGCCGGGCGTCGTTTCCGACCTCCGTGCTCTGTGTCAAGCCGCTCGGCAAGGTCGTCATCTGCGGAGCGACGTCCGGCTATCAGCTCGACTTCGACGTGCGCTACCTGTGGATGCGCCAGAAGGAGATCATCGGCTCGCACTTCGCCAATGCGTGGGAGGCCAACCAGGCCAACGCGCTGATCGAGGCCTCGAAGATCCGGCCGGTGCTGTGGCGCACGATGGGCTTCGAGGGGGTCGCCGAGGCCCACCAGCTGATGCGCGACAACCAGCACCTCGGCAAGATCGCGATCCTCGTCGGCGCGAGTGAGGAGGGCCAGGGCAAGACCGCGGAGGGACTGCCCGCGATCCGCGCCGAGGTCGGCGCCTGACCGTCCGCGGCCGGACCGTCCGGACCGGGCCTGCCGTCAACCGATTCTTGTAGCCTCTGTCCCATGGAAGATCTGATGGTGGTCAGGTGGTACGCGACGGTGCTGCGCCAGAACATGTTCGCCGAACTGGTGGCGGAGATCGCCCCGGTGGCCCTGCACTACGGCGCGACCCAGTACCGCGTGCACGTCGACAACGACGACCGCTACAAGATCAACCAGATGACCTGGGTGCCCGACCACAAGAACTGGTACGCGTTCTGGGAAGGCCCGGAGATGATCGAGTTCCGCGCTCGCTGGATGGGTAAGTATCAGGTTCCGGTCAACTACGCGTGGCAGACGGAGATCGCGGTCGGTGGGCGTGACGCCGAGACCTCCCGTGAATACGAGGATGTCGCGCCGGAGCTCGAAAACCAGCCGACGATGTCGGACTCAACCGGCTTCTGAGCGTCGAGCCGAGCGCGTCCGTCTCGGAGCTGCTCGGCTCCCTCGAGCGCTGGGCCGGTGCAACCGAGTGGTGCCGCTGGCTGGAGCTCGCGGGCTCACTCGCGCGCGGGGCGGGCGATGAGCTGTCCGACATCGACGCGGGAATCGGCATCGACCTCGCGGCGCTCACCTATGACCGGGCGCGATCGGCGGCGCTCGCGGCGGCGCGGAGGTTCGCGCCGGTCAGCGACGAGCTGATCCAGGCGCTCGGCACCGAATCCGAGCCGCGCGACCACCTGATCGTGCAGTACGCCGACGGCCGTCAGCTCAGCCTGGTGGTGATGGACGCCCGCGCGCGGCCCGGCCTGCCACCCGAGGCCCGCGCGGTGCTGGACCGGGACGGGACGCTCGCGCGTCCATGGCGCCCGGCGGTCTACGACGCTGACGCGGCGGCGCGGCGCGAGTGGGCGTTCCTGGCGTGGGTCTCGCTCGGAGACTGCGCCCGGCAGCTCGTGCGCGGCCGCCGTTGGCGGGCGGTGACCGCGCTGCAGGAAGCGCGCGCGGAGACCTGGAAGCTGATCGCTGCCGAGCTCGGCGTCGGCTATCCGGGGTTCGGCCCGGTGAGCGTCGAGAGCGCCGGCCTGGCGCCCCCGCCCGGGCTCGAGCGTTCACTCCCGAGCGACTTGCGCCCCGAGTCGCTCCTGGCAGCCGCCGCGGCGCTCGCGCAGACGCTCGCTCACCTCAGCCGCGAGCTGGACGTCGCCGGCGTCGAGCAGGCGACCCGCGCGCGGCTCCGGCTCTGCTCAGGTGTGGTGGGCAGCTAGTCCTCGTCCTCGGGCGCCGCGCGCAGGGCGAGCTCGAGCCAGAAACGCCGGTCGGGGTCGGCGAGGTCCTCGCCGAACAGCTCACGCAGCCGACCGAGCCGGTAGCGCGCTGTCTGCGGGTGCACGCCCAACCGCTCGGCGACCTGTGCGAGACGTCCCTGCTCCGCCAGCCACGCGCGCAGCGTCGATCGCAGACGCGCCCGCGAGCCCGGTGCGAGCTCATCGAACGGGGCGAGCATCGTGGCGGCCAACTCCGCGGCGAGCCCCGGGTCGGCGCCGAGCAGCAGGCGGCCGGCGTTCTCCCGCGCGGACAGCAACCCCGGCTGCGATCCCGCGAGCGCGAGCGCGAGCGCGGCACGGGCGCGCTGGAAGCTGAGCGCGGCGCGGCCCCACTCGACCGTCGTGCCGAGCCCCGCGGTCGCGCCGGCGTCGTCGACCGCGCGCTCGATCTCCGCACGGCGCCCCGGCCCGTCCGGGTCGGTCACCACCGCGCAGGTGATCTCGCCGAGGTCCTCGCTGATCGATCCGACCGGCAGCCGAGAGGCAGCACGGGCGCGGGCGTCGCCGGCGATCGCGAGCACGGCCAGCGACCGCGGCAACGCCCATTCGGCGGACGTCGCGGCAGCGCGGACCGCGGCAGCGTCCGCAGGCGGCTCACGCACGAGCACGCGCACGAGCCGGCGGCGGCGCAGCTCGGCCTCGCCTGCAGCGGCCGACTGCTCGGCGGCGTGACCCTCGGCCGATTCGCTGGAGAGCACATCGATGTAGGCGAAGATCCCCTCGGCGAGGAAGTAGAGCGTGTCGGGGTCCAGCCCCGCTTCGACCCCCGCCGCCGCAAACCGCCGCCAGGCGACGCGGGCACCGATGCGGTACGCGGTGAGCAGCGAGTCCATCGAGCGACCGGCGCGCATCTCCCCCTGCCCGAGCGCGCGGTAGACGTCCGGCCGGCCGACCGGCCCGCTCTCCTCGATCTCCGCCATCAGGTGGCTGAGCGCGGCCTGCACCCCGGCGACGATGCCGACGCCGAACTCGCCCTCGATCGGGCGCGCGTAGGCGGGAACGCTGGACACGACCGCCTGGATCATCTCCTCGGCGGTGTCGTCGAGCACCGGACGAAGCACCTCGACGGTGGCTGGATCGAGCTGGCGCCACGGATAGTCGTCGATCTTTGTTCGATCGGTATAACTTTCCGCGGGCATGTCGTGCCAAGCATAGGAGAAAATTGCACGTGACCGACGTAACCTTGCCTGTCATGGAACCCGAGATGCAGATGAGCCGCGGTCACAAGATCACCAACCTGATCGCCGTGCCCGCCCCGTTGATCGCTCTTGCCGTCGCCGTCGTGCTGCTCTGGCACAAGGCGGTCGGCCCCGTCGACCTGATCGTGATGGGCTGCCTCTACGTGGTCACCGCCCTTGGGATCACGCTCGGCTACCACCGGATGTTCACCCACCGCTCTTTCGAGAGCTCCCCCGTCTTCCGCGGGATCATCGCGGCGTTCGGGTCGATGGCGGTGCAGGGATCCGTCCTCACCTGGGTGGCCGATCACCGCAAGCACCACGCGTTCACCGATCAGGAGGGCGACCCGCACAGCCCCCACGGCTTCGGCCCGGGCGTCAAGGGTGCCGTTCAGGGACTGTGGCACGCCCACGTCGGCTGGCTGTTCGAGACGGTCGGCCTTGCCGATCGCCAGCGCTTCGTGCCCGACCTGCTCAAGGACCGCACGCTCCAGGCGATGGACAGGATGTTCACCTGGTTTGCGTTGCTCGGCCTCGTGATCCCATTCGTCGTCGGCTGGCTGGTCGGCGGCACCCTGTGGGCCGCGATCATCGGCCTGCTCTGGGGCGGTTTCGTGCGCATCTTCCTGCTGCACCACGTCACCTGGTCGATCAACTCGGTCTGCCACTTCTTCGGGCGCAAGCGCTTCGACGTCGAGGACGAGTCGCGCAACGTCTTCTGGCTCGCGCCGTTCTCGATGGGCGAGGCGTGGCACCACAACCACCACACCTTCCCCACCTCCGCCTTCCACGGCCTGACCTGGTCAGAGAAGCTCGCCGACCCGACCGGCTGGATCATCGCCCTGCTGGAGAAGCTCGGCGTGATCTGGAACGTCGTGCGCATCAGCCCCGAGCGTCAGGCCGCCAAGCTGCTCGCCGGCGCCAAGTCGGCAGCCGCCGCCGCGCCGGGCCGCCGCAACGTCCCGGCCTAGCGCTCGAGCTCGGCCCAGCGCTGGGCCTCGGCCCAGCGCTCGAGCTCGGCAGCTAACCGCACTCCAACGGCGCCATCGTGAGACCGGCGTCGTCGAGCTGGTTCCAGTAGTCCTCGGCGTCCTCTTTCGGGCCGCTCCACACGACCGCCAGACCCGTGTTGTGGATCTTGTCGGCGCTGCGGTACCCGTCGGCAAGGCTCATTCCAGGCAGGACCCTCGCCAGGGTCTCGGCGACATGGTCGAAGGTGTTGTGGTTGTCGTTGAGAACCACAACGCGCCAGGGACCTCCGACCCCTGAGCCGGGACCGCCTGTACGAGGCAGTTCAACCGTCACAGACATGCGCAAGCGAGGATACAGATCGGTCCGAGGCCTTCAATCGGCCTGTGCGGCGCGCTTTGACCAGTAGCGCTCGTAGCCCGCGTAGAGCTGCTCGGCGGGCGCCGCCTGCTGGTACTTGGCAGCCTGCTCCGCTGTCCCCTGCCGCGCGATCTCCTCGCGGACCACGGCGATGAAGCGGTCTCGGTCGCCCTCGCGGGCGAGCTCCGACCAGGCGTCGAGGCGCGCGTCGACCTCGTCGAGCTGAGCCGCGACGTCGGTCGCCTCGCCGAAGTGGGTCATCGCCAGGCGCTCGGGCGCCCAGCGACGAACGGTGTCGATCGAATCGTGCCAGAGCTCCACGTCGATGTCCGGCGGCGGCGTCGGCGGGATCGCGATCGCGTCCGGCGTGATCCGCACGCCGCCCACGTCGCCGACGAACGCAACCCGATCACGGCGGAAGCTGACGTGATGGGAGGCGTGGCCCGGCGTGTAGGCGACCTCGTAGCGGTCGAGCACCGTCTCACCCCCGGTGAGCACCCGCAGGTTCTGCTCGGGCACGGGCAGCATCTCGCCCCACAGCCGCTCCATATCGTCCCCGTACAGCCGCGTGGCACTGCTGTAGAGCCGCTCGGGATCGGCGAGGTGCCGGGCGCCGCGCTCGTGGACATACACCGGCAGCTCTGGCCAGCGCTGCACGAGCGAGCCGGCGGCGCCGGCATGATCGAAATGGATGTGGGTGAGCAGCAGCGCCGACGGGCGGGTGTCGCCGAGACCTTCCAGCAGCGTGTCGAGGGTCGAGGTCGGGCCACAGTCGACGACCACGTCGCCGTCGACCCAGGCGCCGATCACACGCGGTCGGCCGAGATGCATGAGGTCGATGATCCGCACGCTGCCGGTGCCGAGTCAGCTGTCGCGGCGCCGGGCCGCGTCGGACGACGGCGGGATGACCCGCGTCGAGTCGTCCTGGGACAACGTCATCCGCTCGGTCGGATCGATCGGCACGGTCGGATCCTCGACCTCGAGCGCGCCACCGGCATCGCCGCTCTGGGAGTCGTCGATGTCCGCGGCGTCGTCCTCGGCGGGGGGATCCCCGCCGGCCTCGGGCTCGTCGGCCACCGCGTCCTCGGCCACCGCGTCCTCGGCCACCGCGTCCTCGGCTGCAGGCGCCTCGGCGATCGCATCGTCGCGCTCCGCGGGCACGTCGTGCTGCTCGACGGCCACGGACTCCTCCGGCGCCTCGCGCTCCGCCGGCTCGCCCGCATGGTCGGTGATCGGCGCCGGCCTGTTCTCCTCATCCGGGAAGCGGGCGGCCGCGTCGCGCGCCACCGCCAGCAGCTGCCCCGACAGCGCCTCGGCGTCGGCGACGATCCGCGCCCGCTCTGCCCACACCCGGTCGGCGTCGGCGTCGAGCTCACGGACCCGCCGCTCGGCGGCCTCGATCATCGTCAGCCCCTCGCGACGGGCGCGCTCGAGCCGATCCTCGGCCTCCATCCGCGATTGCGCGGTGATCTTCTCAGCCGTCTCGTGCGCGCGCTGCAGCACCCCGGTGATCTGGTCGCCGACCCGCTCCAGCGCTCGGCGGACCGCCGCCTCGGGCGACCGCGTGGCGTGCAATTCCCCGACCAGCCGCGTGATCTGCTCGACGTAGTCGTCGACGGCATGCCGGTCGTACCCGCGCATCGCCGTCGGGAACTCGGCTTCGACGAGCGCCAACGGGTCGTCGGGGAGCGTCTCGAGCGGCGCCGTGATCTCCTGGAGAAGGGCGTGCTCGCTGGCTGCTGAGCTCTGATCGGGCATCTCTGGGGAACGGCCGCGTCCGAGGCGGTGGGCGGCCGACGTGTGTCGATTCTCGCACGTCGGGCGAACGGAGCTCCCGTACGATGTGCCGATGAGCGAGTGGGAGAGCCCGCGCCTGCCCGAACGCGACCGGCCGTGGGTGATGCGCACCTACGCTGGGCACTCGGACGCGGCGCGCTCCAACGAGCTGTACCGCCGCAACCTGGCCAAGGGCCAGACCGGCCTGTCGGTGGCCTTCGACCTGCCCACCCAGACCGGTTACGACCCCGACCACGAGCTCGCCCGCGGCGAGGTCGGCAAGGTCGGCGTCTCGATCGCCCACAGAGGCGACATGCGGACGCTGCTCGATGGGATCCCGCTCGAGGAGATGAACACCTCGATGACGATCAACGCGACCGCGGCGTGGCTGCTGTCGCTGTACATCGTCGCCGCCGAGGAGCACGGAGTCGCCGCGGAAGCGCTGCAGGGAACCACTCAGAACGACATCCTCAAGGAGTACCTCAGCCGCGGCACCTACGCCTTCCCGCCCGGCCCGAGCATGCGGCTGATCGCCGACATGATCGCCTACACCGTCGTGCACGTGCCCCGGTGGAACCCGATCAACATCTGCTCCTACCACCTCCAGGAGGCGGGGGCCACCCCCGTCCAGGAGATCGCCTACGCGATGTCGAACGCGATCGCCGTGCTCGACGCGGTGCGCCGGCGTGTGCCCGAGGGTCTGATGGACCAGGTGTTCGGCCGGATCTCGTTCTTCGTCAACGCCGGCGTGCGCTTTGTCGAGGAGCACGCCAAGCTGCGTGCGATGTCCGAGCTGTGGGATGAGCTGGGACGTGACCGGTACGGCGTGGAGGACCCGCGTCAGCGCCGCTTCCGCTACGGCGTGCAGGTCAACTCGCTCGGGCTCACCGAGGCGCAGCCGGAGAACAACGTCTACCGGATCGCGCTGGAGGCACTGGCGGTCACGCTCGGGCGCTCGGCCCGCGCCCGCGCGCTGCAGCTGCCCGCCTGGAACGAGGCGCTCGGCCTGCCCCGCCCGTGGGACCAGCAGTGGTCGCTGCGCCTGCAGCAGATCCTCGCCTACGAGACCGACCTGCTGGAGTACCCCGACATCTTCGAGGGCTCGCACGTGATGGAGGGACTCGTCTCAGAGCTCGCCGACGGTGCGCGCGCCGAGATGGAGCGGGTCGCGGAGCTCGGCGGCGCGGTACTCGCCGTCGACTACATGAAGTCCTCGCTGGTCGAGTCCCACCGCGAGCGCTGGCGGCGGATCGAGTCGGGCGAGCTCACCGTCGTCGGCATGAACCGCTTCGATTCGACCGAGCCCTCGCCGCTCACCGCGGACGCCGACGGCGGGATCATGGTCGTCGATCCGGCCGTCGAGGCCCAGCAGCGGGCGGCGCTTGAGCGCTGGCGCTCGGAACGTGACGAGACGGCGGTCCGCCAGGCGCTCGGCGCCCTCGCCGCCGCGGCAGCCGATCCTGAGATCAACATCATGGAGCCATCGATCGCAGCTGCGCGCGCCGGGGTGACGACCGGCGAGTGGGCACAGACGCTGCGCGAGGTGTTCGGCGAGTACCGCGCGCCGACCGGGGTCGGCGAGGCGAGCGCCATCTCCGGCGGGGACCTGTCCGAGTTGCGTGACGAGGTCGAGCGGGTCAGCGAGCAGCTCGGGCGCAGGCTGAAGTTCCTGGTCGGCAAGCCGGGGCTCGACGGCCATTCCAACGGCGCCGAGCAGATCGCCGTCCGTGCCCGGGACGCGGGCATGGACGTCGTCTACGAGGGGATCCGGCTGACCCCCGCCCAGATCGCCTCCTCCGCGGCACAGGAGGGCGTCCACGTGATCGGGCTCTCGATCCTCTCCGGCTCGCACGCCGAGCTGATCCCATCGGTGCTCGCCGCGCTGCGCCAGGAGGGGGTCGGCGGCACCCCGGTCGTCGTCGGCGGCATCATCCCGGACGCCGATGCGGCGACGCTGCGCGAGCAGGGGGTCGCGGCCGTCTACACCCCCAAGGACTGGGACCTCAACCGGATGATGCGCAGCATCGTCGCGCTCGTCGCCGAGCGGTACGGCATCGACGCCGCCGCGGCGGTGTGAGTACCCCGTTCGGGGCAGGGGCCGACCGCACCGACGCGGCGACGCTTGCCGAACGGCTGCGCGGCCGCGATCTCGCCGCCGCTCCCGCCGTCCTCAACCTGCTGGAGGGCCGCGGCGAGGCCGACCGCGCGCGCTCGGACACGCTCCAGGCGGCGCTCTCCCCCGCCGAGCTCGGCCGGGAGGCGCCGGGGGCGATCATCGGGGTCACGGGCCCACCGGGGGTCGGGAAGTCGAGCCTGCTCTCAAGGCTGGCGGCTGCCTGGCGCGCGGACGGCCGGACGGTCGCGGTGCTGGCCGTCGACCCGAGCTCTCGACGCTCGGGTGGCGCGTTGCTCGGCGATCGGGCTCGGATCGAGCGCGATGCGGGCGATGGGGGGCTGTTCATCCGGTCGACGGCCGCCGGCGACCGCCTCGGCGGCCTCGCGCCCGCCACACGCGCCGCGGCCTGCGTGCTGGCCGTCGCCTTCGACATCGTGGTGGTCGAGACGGTCGGGGTGGGCCAGTCCGAGACCGACGTCGCGGATCTCGCCGACACCGTCGCGGTCATCGTCCAGCCCGGGTCGGGCGATGTGCTGCAGTTCCTGAAGTCCGGGATCATGGAGATCCCCGACGTGCTCGTCGTCACCAAGGCCGACCTCGGCCGGCCTGCTCTTCGCACGCGCGCCGACCTGAGCGCCGCGCTGCGCTCGCTGGGCAGCCGCGACACGCCCGTCGTCGCGGTCTCGAGCGCCGCGCCGCCGAGCGGGATCGAGGAGCTCATCTCCGCGCTCGACGCCCACCGCAGCTCGATCGACGTCGCGGCCCGGCGTCTGGAGAGCCGTCGTCACGCCGCCGTCGCGGATCTCCAGGCGGAGCTCGGCGACCGCGGCCTGCGCGCGCTCGGCGGCCGGCGCGCCGCGCTCGCGACGCTCCGCAGCTGGGACCCGATGCTCGACGCCGCGACGCTGGCCCGGATGCTCCGGGAGCGAGCGCTCGGATGAGCGACACCTGGAGCGGGATCCGGATTGCCCGGCTCCGCGGCGAGCTCGTCGACGGCGCGACCGCGCTGCGAGCCTGGCGCGAGGACGACATCGATGCGGTCCTCGAGCTCTGTCAGGACCCGGAGATCTCCCGCTGGACGAGCGTGCCGGCCGTCTACGAGCGCGACGACGCCCGTGCCTACATCGAGGCCACCGAGAGGTCGCTGCACACCGGGCGCAGCCTCGACCTCGCGATCGCCGAGCCCGGCGGCGGCCCACTGCTCGGCTCGATCTCGCTGATGCGGTTCGCCTGGCCACAGCGCCGCGGCGAGGTCGGCTACTGGCTGGGCGCGGCGGCCCGCGGCCACGGGCACGCGACGCGGGCGACCCGCCTGATCTGCGGTTGGGGGCTGCGGGAGCTCGGCCTGGAACGCATCGAGCTGTTCGCCGCCGCGGCCAACACGCGCTCTCAGGCTGTCGCGCAGCGCGCCGGGTTCACGCGCGAGGCCCTGCTGCGCGACTACAGCCCGGGGGCCGAGCCGGGCACGCGCATCGACATGGTCTGCTTCGGCCTGCTGGCGGGTGATCCGCCGCCGGAATGAGAGGGCTTCAGACCTGAGCGGGTGCGGTGGCCGCGTCGAGCGCCGCGACGGTCGCGTCGGCCCAGGCGAGCGCATCCATGTAGAGCTCGCCACTGTGCTCGTAGAGCGCCTCGGCGAGCTCGAACGCGCCCTCCTCGAGCGCGATCACAGCCCCGAGCAGGCGCCCGAGCGGTCCGGTGTGGTCGACGAGCGCCTCGCGCATGTCGGTCGGGAACGGCACCGCAGCCAGCGCGTCCTGGAGCGTCATGTCGGTGAGGGCATCCATCACGGAGAACAGCCCGAGCGTGAACCGCTGTGGTGCGCCAGAGCTCTGCCCGTGGTCGGCGAGCTCGCAGAAGTGCGCCCGGACGAGCGCCGTGCGGGTGAGCTCAGAGCGCTCGTTGGCCAGGCCCGCGAACGCGGTCAATGACGCCCACCGCCGGAGATGATCAGGCCCGAGGAGGGTCACGGCCTGGGCGACGGAGCTGACGACGTGCGGCATTCCGACCGAGGCGGAGTTGATGTAGCGGAGCAGTCGCAGGCTGAGACCGACATCGATGCTGACGTCGTTCTGGATGTCCTCAAGCGGGGTGCTCGGATCCTGCAGGCGGCCCAGCAGCCGCATCAGCGACACGCGGCCGACATCGATCCGGCGGCGGGAGAGCAGCTCCGGGCGCCGGTAGAAGAACCCCTGGAAGCGGTGGCAGCCGAGCGCCAGGGCGAACGCGTGGTCCTCGTGGGTCTCGACCTTCTCGACGAGCAGCTCGGCGTCCAGGTGGCGCAACCGCGCGACGTGATCGGTCAGCCCATCGCGCCCGAGCGCCATCATGTCGAGCTTGATGACGTCGACGAGCTCGAGCAGGCGATCGCTGTCGGTGCCGAGCTCGAAATCGTCGAGGGCGAAGCAGAACCCCTGATCCCGCGCCTCCACCACCGCCGCGACGAACGCGTCATCGATCATCTGATCCTCGAGGATCTCCAGTCCGACGCGGTCCGGTGGCAGCGCGCTGACGAGCCCGTTGAGCAGGAAGCTGCGCGAGACGTTGATCCAGGCGAGCTTGCTGCCCACGACCTGGTCGAGCCCGAGCTCGGTGAGCGTGTCGAGCACCACCCGGGTGGTCGCCGCCTGGTGATCGGAGACGTTCGCGACCGTCACCGGCGGGTCGCGGAACAACAGCTCGTAGCCGACAACTTCCAGGTCGCGATCGAAGATCGGTTGGCGGGCCACGTATGCGTTGCTCATGAGTCTATGAGCAAATTCGGCATTCCACTCTGGCGACTTGAGTTGAGCGGCTCGCCATCGGTGGATGTCCGAGCCGACCGCCGGCCGGTTCATCCCAGGACGCACCGGCATGCATGGGCCAGTCTGGCGAAAGTCGTGCGGGTACCCGAGTAGCGCCTAGGTGGCCGCTGACGCTGCCGTGAACGGCCCACGCGCAGGTAGCCTCTAGTCAATGGAGACGGAGCTTCTGCGAGACGGGCATGGCCGTCTGATCGGCGATCTGCGCGTCTCGGTCACCGACCGCTGCAACTTCCGATGCCAGTACTGCATGCCCGCTGAGGGTCTGCCCTGGCTCGAGCGCACGGAGATCCTCACCTTCGAGGAGATCGCCAGGATCGTGTCGGTGTTCGCCGCGATGGGCGTCGGCGACGTGCGGCTGACCGGCGGCGAGCCGCTCGTGCGGCGCGGCTTCCCGCGGCTGGTGTCGATGCTCCGGGAGGTGAGCGCGGTGAAGGAGCTGTCGCTGACCACGAACGGCTTCCTGCTCGGCCGCGACGCCGCGGCGCTCGTCGCCGCCGGAGTCGACCGGTTCAACGTGTCGGTCGACTCGCTGCAACGCGATCGCTTCTACCAGCTCACCCGTCGAGATGCCCTCGCCCAGGTGCTGGAGGGGCTCGAGCTGCTCGCCACCTTCCCCGAGGCGCATCCGATCAAGGTCAACGCCGTCGCGATGCGGGGGTTCACCGAGGAGGAGGTCCTCCCCTTCGCACGCCTGGCGCGCTCGACCTCCTACGAGGTGCGGTTCATCGAGTTCATGCCGCTCGACGCGGATCGGGCCTGGACGCGCTCGCAGGTGCTCACCGGCGAGGAGATCCGCGCCGCGATCGACGCGGTCTACCCGCTCGTCGCCGAGCCCCGCGAGCCGAACGCCACCGCCCGCGTCTACCGCTTCGCCGACAGTGATGGCCGGATCGGCTTCATCAATCCCGTCTCCGAGCCGTTCTGCGCCGACTGCAACCGCGTCCGCCTCACCGCCGACGGCCGGCTGCGGACGTGCCTGTTCTCCCTGAATGAGACCGATCTCCGCGGGCCGGTGCGAGAGGGCGCGAGCGACGGGGAGCTCGCGCGGATCATCCGTGACGCCGTGTGGCGCAAGGAGCTCAAGCACCATGTCGGCGAGCCGGGGTTCATCCAGCCGGCGCGCTCGATGTCGGCGATCGGCGGCTGAGTCCGGCGGCTGAGCCCGCCGTCCGCAACCCAGAGTTCACCTGGGCGCAATATCTGTCGCGGATGATTCCCGCGGCCATGCGACTCGGACCCGCCCGATGATCCTGCTGATGGCGTTCGCGTTGGTCGCGGGCGCGGGGACCGCGATCACGCCGTGCGTCCTGCCGGTCCTTCCCGCGATCCTGTCGGCGAGCGCACTCGGCGGGCGTCGTCGGCCGCTCGGGATCGTGCTCGGCCTGGCGATCACGTTCACGGTGACGATCGTCGCGCTCGCGCGGCTCGTGTCGGGCGTCGGGGTCGGGGCGAGCACGGCGCGGACGGTGGCGATCGTCGTGCTCATCGCGGCCGGTGCGGTGATGTTGGTGCCGGCGGTCTCGGCGCGCCTCGAGGCTCCGCTCTCGCGACTGGCCCGGTTCGGGCCGCGCACACGGGGCTCGGGGTTCTGGTCCGGGATGGGGGTCGGGGCCGCGCTCGGGTTCGTGTGCGCCCCGTGCGCCGGGCCGATCCTCGCCGCCGTCATCTCCGTGAGCGCCTCCACGGGTGGCCCGACGGCGCGGGTCGTGCTCGTCGCGATCGCGTTCGCGGTTGGCCTCTCCGCGGTGCTGCTGGTGTATGGGTTCGCGGGGCGCGCGGTGCTCGACCGCCTGCGCCGGCGACTGCGCGGGCATGTGGTCGAGCGGGTGCTCGGCGCGGTCCTGCTCGCGACCGGCGTCGCGATGGCCTTCAACCTCGACGTCCAGTTCGAGAATCTGCTCGCCCGCAACGCCGGCAGCCTGCCCGCGATCTTCACCGACCCGACCAAGGGGTTGGAGGGCTCGCATGCGGTGCAGAGCCGGCTCGCCTCGCTTCGCCCGGCGTCGAAGTTCGCAGCGCGGCAGGCGGCGGCGGCTTCCGGATCGGGTGCAGGCGGCTCGTCGTCGGAGAACGTCGGCTGGGCGATCAGCGGGGTCAGGACACCCTCGATCTCCGACCTCGGCGCGGCGCCCGACTTCCGGCAGACCGAGGATTGGTTCAACACGCCCGGCGGCCGGCCGCTGACCCTGCGCGCGCTGCGCGGCCACGTGGTGATCGTCGACTTCTGGACCTACACGTGCATCAACTGCATCCGCACGCTGCCGTACCTGAAGGGGTTGTACGCCACGTATCACCGGGACGGGCTGGAGATCGTCGGTGTCGAGACGCCCGAGTTCACCTTCGAGCAGGACGCCTCGAACGTGCGCGACGCTGTCCACAGCGACGGCATCCGCTACCCGGTCGTCCAGGACAACCGCTACGGAACCTGGAACGCCTACGACAACCAGTACTGGCCGGCCGACTACTTCATCAACGCGCACGGCGACGTGGTTCACACCCAGTTCGGCGAGGGCGACTACACGCAGGACGAGGCGCTCGTGCGCGAACTGCTCTACGACGCCGGCCACCACCACCTGCCGCCGCCGATGACCGCGACCGCGATGATGCCCTCACGTGGGCTGGACACCCCGGAGACCTACCTCAACCCCGAGCGCGCCAGCCTGCTCCAGAAGCTGCAGCTCGGCACCGCCGACTACGTCTACGACAAGGGTCTGACGCTCAACCAGTTCGCGCTGAACGGCACCTGGACGGCGACCAAGCAGTCGATCACCCCCGCGGCCTCCGGGGCGACGATCCGCGGCGACTTCCAGGCCCAGCACGTCTATCTGGTGCTCACCTCGGCCGGCGACCGGCCGCGCCGGGTCAAGCTGCTGCTCGACGGCCGGCCGCTGACCACGCACGAGCAGGGCGCCGACGTCCACGGGTCGACCGTCGTGGTCCGCGGTCAGCGGTTGTATTCGCTGCTCTCACTGCCCACCGACGAGATGGGCACGGTGACGGTCGAGGTGCCCCGCGGCGTCTCGGCCTACGACTTCACCTTCGGGTAGGGGGGTGATTCGCGGCGTCTCGGAGGCTCTGAAGGTATGTGGAGCCACCCGATCGCCCCCAGGACCGGTTGAGCGTTTTCGATGTGCGGCACAACGAAATCGCTCAACTTGCCGAACGACAGCAGGGCCACGTCACCCGCTGGCAGCTCCTCGACCTCGGAGTCCCGGCCGCCACCATCAGCGCGTGGCTTGCCTGCGGCAAGCTCGTGCGGGTTCACCAGGGCGTCTACGCCCTCGGATACCGCCGCGTCGACCCGATCGCGCGGGCCATGGCGGCGGTCCTGGCCGCGGGCCCTGACGCGGTCCTCAGTCATGACTCGGCGCTCGCGCTCTGGGGACTGCGGCGCTGGCCGCGCGAGGCCGAGGTGATCGCCCCTCGCTGCGTCCGGCGCGCCGGAATCACCGCCCACCGCTCCCGGACGCTCACTCCGGCCGACACGACCAGGCAGCTGCGGGTCCCGGTCACCCGACCGGCCCGGGCGATCGACGACATCCGCCCGCGGCTCTCCGAGCGCCAGTACGTGCGGCTGGTCAACGACGCCCGGCTGCGGCGCCTGATCAGCGCCGAGGAGGCCGGCGCGCGCCTCGGTCACGGCCGCAACCCCACCCGCAGCGGCCTTGAGGACGCGTTCCAGCGCTGGATCACGCGCCACCGGATCCCTCAGCCGCTGACCAACATGCCGCTCGACGGCCACGAGGTCGATGCGCTGTGGCCCGCGGAGAAGATCATCGTGGAGCTCGATCACCCGGCGACCCACAGCGACCCCGTGAGCTTCCGAGCCGACCGCCGCCGCGACCGCACGAACCGCGACCACGGCTACGAGACGGTCCGGCTGACCGGCGATGACCTCAACCGCGAGGAGGCGGCGCGCCTCACCCGCCTGATCCTCAGCCGCCACGCGGCCTGAGACCCCTCACGCTCACGCCTGCTGGGCCTTGCGTCCTTCGAGGTCGGGGTGCGGATGCGCCGCAAGGAGCGCCTTCGTGTATTCGTCCTGCGGCGCGTGGAAGACGGTGGCGGTGTCGCCGATCTCGACGATCCGCCCCTGGTTCATCACCGCGACGCGATCCGCGACCTCGGCGATCACGGCCAACTGGTGAGCGACGAACAGGATCGCCACTCCGAGTTCGTCGCGCAGGTCGAGGAACAGCGACAACAGCTGTGCCTGCACCGACACGTCGAGCGCGCTCACCGCCTCATCGGCGATGAGCAGTTCCGGATCGACGGCGAGCGCGCGAGCCACCGCCACGCGCTGGCGTTGACCGCCCGACAGCTCCCGCGGCTTGCGCGCGGCCATCGCTCCACTGAGGTGCACGCGCTCGAGGACCGTTCTGACGAACAGCTCGCCGTTCTCGCTGCCGGGGCGGTGGTGCACCCGTCCGGCCTCCAACAGCATCGCCCCGACGCTCATTCGCGGATTGAGTGACGAGTACGGATCCTGGAAGACCATCTGCATGCGCCGCCGAAGCTCGCGCAGGTCTCGTCTGCGGGCGGCCCGGACGTCGACGCCGTCGAGCTCGATCTCGCCCGAGTCGGGTTCGACCAGCCTGATGATGCAGCGTGCCAGGGTCGTCTTGCCACTGCCGGAGCCGCCGGCGAGGCCGAGGATCTCGCCGCGGGTCAATGAGAACGAGACGTCGTCCACGGCGCGGTGAACCTGGCCCTGGCGCGTCACCGTCTCGCGTACGGAGCGCTGAAGCGGAAACTCCTTGGTGAGGTTCCGCACCGCCAGCACCTGCGCGTCGGCGCTCATGGCACCGCCTCCGGAGCTGCCGTCTCCGGCCCTGCCTTCGCGGAAGCGCCGGCACCGGCGGAGGCGAGGGGACGCTTGGGGCAGGCGCTCTGGTGCGCCGGTCCCACCGTCCGAAGCGCCATCTCGATCTCGGTGCAATCGGACTCGGCGTAGACGCAGCGCGGCGCGAACACGCATCCGCTCAGCTCCTCGCCGAGCTCGGGCGGCCGGCCGGCGATGCCGCCGCGCCGCCGCGGGTGCCCGGCCGAGGCGAGCTCCGGGACGGACTGCAGCAACGCCTTGGTGTAGGGATGCTCGGGAGCGGTGTAGATGGTCGCGATGTCGGCCGTCTCCACGATGTGACCCCCGTACATGACGGCCACTCGATCACACGTGCGGGCGATCACGCCGAAGTCGTGGGACACGAGCAGCACCGCCATCCCGCGCTCGGCGCGCAGGCGCTCCAGCAAGTCGAGGATCTGGGCCTGCGTCGTCACGTCCAGTGCCGTGGTCGGCTCGTCGGCGAGCAGCAGGCGCGGCTCCGACGCCGTCGCCAGCGCGATCATCACGCGCTGGCGCATCCCGCCGCTGAGCTCGTGCGGATAGCTGAGCGCCCTGCGCCTGGGGTCGGGGATTCCCACGCCGTCCAGCAGCTCGATCGCGCGCTCGCGCGCCTGGGTCCGCCCGAGTCCGAGGTTGACGCTCAGCGTCTCGGCCAGCTGGCGTCCGATCCGGTGGACCGGGTTCAGCGAGCGGAACGGGTCCTGGTAGATCATCCCGGCCTGATGGGCGCGGAAACCGCGCAGCTGCTTCTCGCTCATCGCCAGCACGTCGCGGCCCTCGAACGCAATCGTGCCGCCGGCGATGCGGCCGGGCTGATCGATCAGGCGCATCACCGCGCGACAGGTGAGCGACTTGCCCGAGCCCGACTCACCGACGAGACCGACGATCTCGCCGGCGGCGACGGACAGGCTCACGTCCTTGACCGCGGTGAGCGGTTCGGACGCCGTTCCGAAGTCGACCCGGAGGTTCTCGATCTCCAGCAGGCTGCTCACGCGCTCCCTCCGTGCCGTCGGCCGTCCGACAGTCCGTCGCCGAGCAACCCCGCGCCGATCCCGAACAGCACGACGACCAGCCCCGGGAGCGTGGCGACCCACCAGGCGCTCAGCAGGGTGTTCTGCCCGTCGGCGATGATCGATCCGAGCTCCGCGTTCGGCGGCTGGGCGCCGAGCCCGAGATACGCGAGGCTGGCGAGCAGGAGCAGGTTGACGACCATGTCGAGCGTCGAGTAGATGAGCGCCGCACGCATCAGGTTCGGGATCGCGTGACGCAGGATCGCCCGGCGGTCGCTGTAGCCGAGCGCCTTGGTGGCAAGCATGAACGGCTGCTCGCGCATCACCAGCATCTCGGAGCGAGCCAGCCGCGCGTACAGCGCCCAGGCGACGATCGGCACACCGATCAGGACCCCCTCGACCCCGGGACCCACGATCGCGATCACCGCGATGACGAGCACCATGAACGGGAACGCGATCATCACGTCGGCGATGCGGGACACGATCGCGTCGACGACGCCGCCGTACCAGCCGGCAGCCGCTCCCACGAGCACCCCGACCGGCAGCGGGACATAGGTGACGACCAGGATGATCCCCAGGTCCAGCCGCAGGGCGTACAGGGTGCGGCTGAACACGTCGCGCCCCTCGGCATCGGTGCCGAACCAGTGCTTGCCCGACGGTCCGGCCAGCAGGTTGGCGAAGTCCAGCTGGTTCTGGCCGTACGGCGCGATCAGCGGCGCGAGCACCGCGAGCAGCACGAGGAACAGCAGGATCGAGGCCCCGACCTTCGCCTGCAGCGGCATCCCCCAGAGGGCGCGGGCGACCCGCCGCGGCCGGCTGCCGGTGCTCGGCGTGGGTGAGGGCGCGGGGACGATCGGCGCGCCGGCACCCGGGACGAGATCGACGGCGCTCATCTTCCACCGAGCCTGACGCGGGGATCCAACGCGGCCTGCAGCAGGTCGGCCGCGAGGCTCGCCAGCACCACCGCGGATCCGGCGAGCAGCGAGATCGCCTGCACGAGCTGATAGTCGCGCTTCTCGACGGCGCCGAACAGCAGCGACCCCATACCCGGGATCTGGAACACCTGCTCGACGACAAGCGTGCCGCCGATGAGAAAGCCGATGTTCACCGACAGCACCGTGAGCGTGTTCATGACCGCGTTGCGCAGCGCGTGCCGGGTGACGATCCGGCCCATCGACAGCCCGCGCGAGCGGGCGGCATCGATGTAGTCGCTGCCGAGCACCTCGAGCAGGCTCGAGCGCAGGGTGCGCACAACGACCGTGGCCAGTGGCAGCCCGAGCGTCAGCGCCGGCAACAACAGCGTGCGCAGGATCCCGCCGACCCCGCCGGAGTAGCCGGAGACCGGCAGCCACCTCAGCTCCAGCCCGAACACGAGAGCGAGCAGCAGCCCCAGCCAGAACGCCGGCATCGCGAACATGAACGTCGTCCCGAGGCGGATGACGTTGTCGAGCACGCCGTTGGGGTGAAGCGCGGCGTAGATCGCCAGGGGGAACCCGATCAGCACCGCCAGCAACAGCGCATAGATGATCAGCGCCGCACTCGGGCCGATGCGACCGTCGACCGCCTGCCCGACCGGAATGCCGAGGGAGTACGACTGACCGAAGTGCCCCTGGAGGGTGTGCGAGATGTAGGAGCCGAACTGCGTGAGCAGGGGCCTGTTCAGTCCGAGTTGATCGCGGATGCGATTGATCGCCGCCGGCGGGGCGTTCCCGCCGAGCACCGCTCGGACGGGATCCCCCGGGACGAGATGGATGATCAGGAAGGTGGCGATCATGAGGCCGAACAGCACGACCACCGCGAGCGCCACCCTCCGGACCAGATAGATCAGCACCGGCGGTCCTCCGGACCTGCGCCGATCTGTGGGCCGCCCGTCAGCTCTTGCCCTTGGCGATCCACGTGTCCTCCAGATGGTCGGAGCCGAGCGCGTCGATGTCCGTCCCGCACGTCGTCGCCGAGTGGGCGTTGACGAACGGGAGATCCATCACGTTGATCACCGGCGTCTGGTTCATCAGCGCCTGCTGGATCTTCGGCCACTCCTGCGCCCGCGCGGATTCACTGATCGTGCTCTTGAACTTGAGCACCATCGCCTGGATCGCCGGGTCACGCCAGTAGGAGAAGAACCCCTTCAGCCCGTTGTTCCAGTCGGTGAGGAAGTCGGCGTACTCGTCGGGGACGACGACGTCGCTGGTGAACGATGCGAACGGGAAGATCAGCTGATAGGCACCCTGATTCCACTGGGTGGTGTTCGTGGCCGGGTCCTCCTGGAGCAGCTTCACCTTGATCCCGATCGCGGCGTACTCCTGCTGCATCAGCAGCACGAGCTGCGTGTAGTAGTCGTAGCCGGCGGGGTACTTCAGCGTGACCGAGAACCCGTGCGGATACGGCGACTTGGCCATCAGAGCCTTGGCCATCTTGACGTTGTAGGGGTAGGGGTGAACGACACTGTCCGGGGCGTTGTAACGCAGACCCATCAGCACGCTGTTGGGAATCTGTCCCAGGCCGTGGAAGATGTCGTGGTTCATCTCCTGGCGGTTGAGGGCGTACTGCATCGCCTTGCGCACGTCGAGGTTCTGCAGCGGCTTGTCCTGATGGTTCAGCCACAGGCCGAGGAAGAGCGGCACCTTCGCCGCCTGCACGCTGATGTTCGTGTCCTTGCGCAGCGAGGCGATCGCCGAGAACGGCACGCCGTCCATGATCTGAGCCGCGCCGCTGCGCAGGGCGAGGATCCGGCTGTCGCTGTTGGTGACGAAGTTGAAGCGGACCGAGTCCAGGTACGGCTTGCCCTTCTCCCAGTAGTACGGGTTGCGCACGAACGTGATGTGCGAGCCGCGGGCGAAGCTCTTGACGACGAACGGCCCGGTTCCGACCGGGTGGTTGTAGAACGCGGCGCCCTCCTTGAGCACCAGGTCCTTGGGCAGGATGAACGCCGGGAAGATGCTGATGTCGTAGAGGAACGAGGTCTCACGCTGGGCGAGGTGGAACTGGATCGTCGTGCTGTTGATGACCTTTGAGGTGCCATACCCCACCGCCACCGAACTCATCGCGGTGTTGATCTTCGGGTTGCCGAAGCGGTCAAGGCTCCATTTGACGTCCTCGGCGGTCACCGGCTGGCCGTTGGAGAACTTCAGTCCGGGGCGCAGGTGGAAGGTGTAGACGAGCCCGTTCTTGGAGATCGTCCAGCTCTTGGCGAGCGACGGCTCGAGGTTCGTCGAGCCGTCGGGATTGGACCGCACCAGACCGCTGTAGATGAGGTTGTCGGCGAAGATGTCGCCGTTGCCGTTCTTGGGGTCGATCGGGTTCAGGCCGGTCGTGGCTGCCTGGCGGGAATAGACGAGCGTGCCCCCGCGCACCGGTGGCCCCTGGCACACCTTCGCCTTGGACGCGCCATACAGGCTCGACTGCAGTGACAGCTTCTGGGATGAGCCACCGCCCCCGCCGCTGCTCCCACAGGCGGCAAGCAGCAGGGTGGATATGAGTGCCGCGGCCGCGAACGGTCCATGTCTGCGCATCAGTGTCTCCTCACGCGTTGGGTGCTCGCGTCGCGCCCCGCGGCGACGCCTTTCGCTTCACTGGTGAGGCGGTCAAGTTCCGCCTCGATCAACCGAGCCTGCCGCTCGCGTGTCAGCCGCCCGGGATCGAGCAGCGAATGCAGACTGAAGCCGTCGATGAGTCCGAGCAGCATCTCTGCGATGTCCTCGGGCGAGCGACCCGCATCGATCTCGCCGTCCTGCTGTGCCTCCCGAATGAGCTCGATCAAACGGTCGATGAGCTCGGGGCCCCGCCGGGCCGGCCGCGGCACACGCTCGCGGTCGCGAATGGCGCGGCTCCAGTAGTTCATGAGGAACTTCGTCTCGAGCTCGCGCTCGGCGTCGAGCGGGAGGTTGTCGAGAACGAGCGACCGCAGTGCGGCCATCCCCCCGAGCCCGGCGAGCTGAGACTCCCAGCGCGCCTCGATCCGCTGCAGCGCAAGGTCGACCGCCGAGACGAGGATGTCGTCCTTGTCCTTGAAGTAGTGAGCGAGGACGCCCACGGACCATCCGGTCTCCTGGGCCATCCCGCGGATCGTCGCCCCCTCCAGCCCGTCGCGGGCCACGACCCGCCATACCGCCTCCAGCAGCTCCTCGCGGCGCAGCTCGTGGTCGACGGTCTTGGGCATCAGCCGGTCTCCGCCATCTCGTGCTCGAGCGGCCTCGTCTCGCGCCGCGGCGTGTCGCGCAGGAACTCGAGCGCCTCGTCGACCGTGCGCGCCCCGGCGTCGGAGCCGAGCCCGCGAAGGTTGAGCGCGCCGGTTGCGCATCCGAGCGCGGCCGCGTCGTCGATCGTCCACCCCGCGAGCCGCGCGACAATCACCCCGGCGCAGAACGCGTCGCCGCACCCGGTCGTGTCGACGACCGTCGCCTGCAGCCCCGGCAGGGTCCGCTCGCCCGCGTCATCGACGATCAGGCAGCCGTCCTCCCCCCGCTTGACGATCACGCAGCGCGCGCCGAGATCCCGCAGGCGCCGCGCCGCGATCACGCAGTCGGGATCGGAGCCGATCGCCAGCGCCTCGGCCTCGTTGGGCATCGCGATGTCCACGTGTCCCATCACCGGGGTGAGCGCGGCGACCGCATCGCCGTGGACCCCGAGGAAGTCGATCGTGGTCAGCGCTCCATGGGCGCGGGCCCGGGCCAGAACAGCGGCGGCGGGCTCCCCGTCGAGCGCCGGCAGCGCGGTGAGCCCGCCGAGGTGGACCGCGTCGGCGTCGTCGATCGCCTGCCAGTCGACATGGTCGCTGCCGAAGACGCTGTTGGCGCCCGGCACATGCCATGCCGGCCGGCTGCCATCGGGATGGATCGGGAGGATCGTGGATGAGGTCTGCACCTCGCTGACGCGGCGCAGGCCGTCGGCGTCGACGCCGGCGCGGCGCAGCGACGCGACCACGAAGTCGCCGGCGAGATCCTCTCCGATCGCCCCGCAGGCGCGCACACGCGCCCCGAGGCGCGCGAGGTCGACCGCGGTGCCGCCCGCGGTACCGGCGGGGGTGGCGCGGATCTCATCCAGCAGCCGGCTCGTCTGACCGCTTGGCAGGTCGACGACGGGCCGCCCGAGCACATCCATGATGTAGGTCCCCGCCGCGACGACGGCCGGGTGGGAGGCCCGCAGCGCGTCGACGTCGGACCCGATCGCCCAGGTCATCCAGCCGCCCCTCCGCCGTCGGACTCCAGTTCGGCGAACGCGCGGTCGGTCCGCTCCAGCGCCTCGTCGATGATCGCCTCGTCGTGCGCGGTGGACACGAACCAGTTGTGGACGGGGTGCAGGTAGACACCGTTGCGGGCGCACGCCCGCGCCCAGGCGAGAACCGTCCGGTGCTCCCGATCCTCGTCGAACAGGAGCAGGGGCATCTGCGGGGGGCCGGTCACCCGCACCGAGAACCCGTGGCGCTCGGCCTGCGCGCGCAGACCCTCCTGCAGGCGCAGCCCCGAGGTCCGCATCCGCGCGATGCCGTCGGTCTCCTTCAGCACGCGGATCGTGACCAGCGCCGCCGCCATCGGCGCCGCGGCATACCAGAACGACCCGGTGGCGGTGATCCGTGAGGCGGCCTCGGCGAGCGGCTCGGTGCCGAACAGGGCGGCCAGTGGATAACCGTTGGCCAGCGATTTGCTCCAGGCGCTCAGATCCGGGCGGACGCCGTGCGCCGCCCATCCCCCGCGCAGGTCGATCCGCGCCCCACAGCGGACGTCGTCGATCACCAGCATGGCTCCGATCCGGTCGCAGATCTCCCGGACTCCGCGGGCGAACTCCGGGTCGCAGAGCTGCTGATCGACGAACACGTGGTGGCGGTGCGGGGTGCAGACGATCGCCGCGACCTGCTCCTCGCCGGCGGCGGCGACCGCGGCCTCCACCGAATCGAGATCGTTGTAGGTGAAGAAGACGGTGTTCGCGTGATCCTCGGCCGTGGTTCCGGGCGACTCCGGCGGGAGCGCCCAGCCGCCGATGCCGTGATAGGAGTCATGTGCCATCAGCACCTTCGCCCGGCCGGTGTGGGCGCGGGCGACGACCACCGCGAGGTCGTTGGTGTCCGTCCCGTTCTTGGCGAACATCGCCCAGTCGGCGTGGTCCACCTCGGTGGTGAAGAGCTCGGCGAGCTCGACCATCTCCGGCCCGGGGGTGCTCAGCACGTCGCCGCGGGCGGAGGTGGCGGCGGCCGCGGCATCGACCTCGGGGTGGGCGTGGCCGAGCAGGATCGGCCCGAACGCGCACATCAGGTCGATGAACTCCCGGCCGTCGACATCCCAGGCGCGTGCTCCCTCGCCCCGCGCCATGAACTGCGGGTAGTCGGGGCCGAGGCGGCGCGTATTGAGGTGTCCGTACATGCCGCCGGGGATGACCCGGCTCGCCCGCTCGCGCAGCTCCGTATCGATTGCCCGGCTCGGGCTGACTGGGGTGGTGGTCACACTGGCTCCTGATCTCGCCGCACGGAAACGGCGGCACATGGCTTCAACTCAGACATCCGACTTGAAAACAGTGGCCGGATGACCAGTCCCGTAGGGCCCTGCGGATAACACCTCATCGCCGGAGCTCCTCGATCACGGCCGAGAAGGCGTGTGCGACCGGCTGCTGGACGGTGTAATACGTGTAGCCCCAGCGCTCGCGGCGGAGATGGAGACGCTCGACGATCTCCTGCACCGAACCGACGAGCGCGATCGGTGAGTCGAGGGCCACGTCCGCCGTCACCCCCATCGCGGCCGCGAGCGGAGCGATCGCCGCGGAGGCGTCGTCGGTCACCTCGGCCTGACGCAGCCATGCGTGGAACTCGAGATCCTCGAACCGGGTCCCCGCCGCGTCACGCACCCAGCGGAACTTCTCGTCGATGCGCTCCGGAGCCGCATCGCGTACCGCCTCGTGCGCGCGCTCGCTCGTGGGCAGCGATGGATTGACGCCGACGATATCCGCGTGCCGAGCCGCGAAGCTGAGCATCCGGCGCCCGCCGCCCGCGATGAAGATGGGTGGCCCGGTGGCGGTGTGGGGCCGCGGGGACCCGTCGAGCCCGGTGATCGTGTACTGCCCGCCGGCGAAGTCGAGCGCACCGTCGGCGAACAGGCCGCGGAGCACCGTCACGTACTCCATCAGGCGCGAGACCCGCACCCCTGGGGCGTCCATCGCGATCCCCGACGCGCGGTAGTCGGCAACCTGGTAGCCCGCGCCGAGGCCGACCTCGAGCCTGCCTTCGGAGAGCGCGTCGATCGAGGCGAGCTCACGAGCGAGCACGGCCGGGTGACGGAAGTCGACCGCGAACACCGCGCTCGCGACCCGCAGCGTTGTCGTCGCCGCTGCCGCGGTCGCCATGGCGGTGATCGGGCCGTAGCCCTCGTCGAAGTGGTCCGGGACGAACAGCGTCGAGTAGCCGAGGTCCTCGAGCTCCTGAGCCGACTCGGCCCAGGTCCGCCCCTCGAAGGGCGCCATCATCTCCACGCCGAAGCGCATCGTCCGCATCCCTTTTTCGTTCCTCTCTCCACCCCTCCGATCGGTCGTTCCGGTCGGCGGAATGCGGCGTGTTATGTCAGACGTTTGAATTAAAATCAAGCCCGGTCTTCACGCCTGGCGCGTAGACCGGCGTGGGGATCCCGGCGGCGCGCGCCGTGAGCTGCAGGGCGAGATACAGCGAGTAGTGGCGCACGAGCGCGAGGTTGCCGGCGTGGATCCACAGCCCGGGCTGGGCGGTCGGCTTCCAGACGCCGCGCAGCTCCCCCTCCCACGGACCCGGATCGCGCTCGGTGCCGGACCCGAGACCCCAGACGGGACCGACCGCGGCGGCGACCTCCGGCGAGATGAGCTCTGCGATCCAGTCGCTCATCGGGCCATAGCCGGTCGCGTAGACGACGAGATCGGCGGGCAGCGCGGTTCCGTCCCGCATGACGACGGCATCCTCGGTGAGCCGCTGCACCTGACCCTGGACGAGGTGGATCCGACCGTCGATCAGCAGCTCCGCCGCGCCGACGTCGATGTAGTAGCCCGAGGCGCGGCGCAGGAACTTCATCGACATCCCGGTGTCGTCGGGGCCGAAGTCGTGCAGGAACCCGGCCGCCTCCAACCGCTCGTAGAAGTCGCGATCGTGCTCCCTGACCCGGTCGTAGATCCCCCGGTGGACGTCGGCGGCGAGGCGGTAGGGCAGCGACGCGGAGATCAGATCGGCGCGCTCGGCGTCGATCCCGGCGGCGATCGCCTCCTCGCTGTAGAGGCGCTTGAAGATGATGTCGCGCGCGGTGTCGGATCGGACGACGTGAGTGGAGGAGCGCTGCACCATCGTCACCTCCGCCCCGGCCTCCCACAGAGCGGCGCAGATGTCGAAGGCTGAGTTGTTTGAGCCGATCACCACCGCCCTTCGTCCCGCGTAGCCGTCGGCACCCGGGTGGGCCGAGGAATGATGCTGCTCGCCGGCGAATCGCTCCTGGCCCGGGAGGACCGGGACGTTGGGTCGACCCGAGAGGCCGGTCGCGAGGACGAGCTGGCGCGGCGCGAGGCCGACCTCCTCTCCGTCGCGCTCGACGATCACCTCCCAGCGTCCGGCCGCCTCGTCGAAGCGGGCCGCGCGGGCGATCGTCGAGCCCCAGTAGTCGATCTCCATGACCTGGACGTAGAGCTCGAGCCAATCCGCGATCCGGTCCTTGGGCGCGAACACCGGCCATGTGTCCGGGAACGGCAGATAGGGCAGGTGATCCATCCACACGGGATCGTGGAGGCACAGCGACTTGTAGCGATGGCGCCACTGATCGCCCGGACGCGGGTGGCGATCGACGATGATCGTGGCGACGCCCAACTGCCGCAGGCGCGCTCCCAGCACGATCCCCGCCTGGCCGCCGCCGATCACGAGCACCTCGGGCTGCACGTCGCGCCCGAGTGCAGCCGACTCCTCCTCGCGCCGCTCGAGCCATGAGCGGCGCGCGCGGATCGCGCCGTGCTCGACCCCGAGCGGCCGCCGCGGGCCCCGGTGCTCCTCGTGCCCGTCGAGCACGCGCAGCGCGGTCAGCATCGTGATGGCGGCGCCGCCACGCAGCCGCAGATGACCGCGGCCGCGTCCCGCTCGGGTCCGGAACTCGAGCCACGCCTCCACCGTCCCGTCCGCTCCCGAGGCCGCAGGCTCGGCGAGCACGACGTCGCGCAGCTGGGTCGCCTCGAGCGTCGCCTCGAGCATCGCGCGCACCCCTTCGCGTCCCTCGACCGTGACGATGTTCCAGGTCAGCGCGACGAGATCGCGCCAGAAGCAGCCCGGACCGAACAGGGCGGCGACCGCCGCCGCGTCCCGGTCGCGGAGCCCGGCGTTGAAGCTCTGGAGCCACTGCTCCACCTCGCGCGTCGCTTCGGGTGTCGTCGTCTCGGCCATCGGGGCCGGGATTCATACACGACCGCCGGGCGTCCGTCCACACCTCGACTTGCTTCTTTTTCGGACGTCCGATATAGATCTCCGCCGCAGCTGCCCGCCACCCGATCGAGAGCAGGCGCATGAGTCAAGCCAGCCGTGACACACGCATCGACGAGGCGACGGCGCGCGCGATGCTGGCGGCCACCGGGCGCAGGATGGTCGAGAGCGGGCTGGTCACCGGAACCGCCGGCAACCTCAGCCTGCGCACCGGCCCGGACACGATCGCGATCACCCCCACCTCGATCGCGTACGACACGATCGAGCCCGGCGACATCTGCCTCATGTCGCTCGGCGAGGACCACCAGCTGGACGGCCCGCATGTGCGTTCCTCGGAATGGCCGATGCACCGGGCGATCTACCGCTCCAGCGACGCGGAGGCGATCGTCCACACGCACTCGTTCAACGCGACCGCCTTGTCGGCGATCGTCGACGCGCTGCCCGCGATCCATTACTACATCCTGCGGCTCGGCGGTGACAGCGTTCGGGTTGCGCCGTTTCGTCCGTTCGGGTCCCAGGAGCTCGCCGACACCGTCGCCGACGCGCTCGCCGATCGCAACACGGCGCTGCTGCAGAACCATGGCGCCATCTCCTACGGGCCGACGCTCGAGGAGGCCTACGAGCGCGCGACGCTGCTCGAGTGGCTCGCGAAGGTCTACCTCCGCGCTCGCTCGGCCGGAGTCGAGCCGAACGCGCTGAGCGCCGAGGAGCTGGCGGGCGTCCGCGCACAGGCACAGCGTCACCGCGCCCTGATCGCGCAGTCATGACCCCGGCGCCCTCCGGCCACGCGGTCACCCTCGGGGCGCACATCGTCGACGCCCTCGGCCACCCCGTCACCGACATCCCCGCCGGTCAGGGCCGCCGGATCCTCCGGGAGATCCGGATCACCGCCGCAGGCACCGCCGCCGGCACGAGCGTCGACCTCGCCAAGCTCGGCGTCGCGGTGCGCTCGATCGGCGCGCTTGGCACCGACTCGCTCGGCACGTTCCTCATCGAGGAGCTCCGCCGCCACGGCGTCGATACCCGCGGACTGGTCCGGCTCACCGGGGTCCAGACCGGGGCGAGCATCCTGCCGATCCGGCCGAGCGGCGAGCGTCCCGCGCTCACGGTGCGCGGCGCGAACGCCCGGTTCAGCATCGCCGACGTGGACCGCTCGCTGCTGCAGGGCGCCGCGGTCGTCCATCTCGGCGCTCCGGATGTCCTGCTGGGTCTGTCCGCCGAGGATCTCGCCGAGCTCGCCTCCACAGCCCGCGCGCAGGGGGCGACGGTCACGATGGATGTGCTGAGCTCAGGCGAGGACGGAGCGCTGGGCCGCCTCACCCCCGCGCTTGCGCACGTCCGGTACTTCATGCCCAACGAGGAGCAGCTGTGCAGCTTCACGGGCGAATCCGACCTGACGCAGGCCGCACGGCGGATCATCGCGCTCGGCGTGGAGGCGGTGATCGTCAGCCGTGGCGCGGACGGAGCCGGCGTCGTCACCGCCGATTCCGTCACCGAACTGCCCGCGTATCCGGTCCAGGTCGTCGACACGACCGGCTGCGGCGATGCGGTGAGCGCCGGGGTGATCGCCGGCCTGATGCACGGATGGCCGCTCCTGGACGCGGCCCGTCTCGGGCTGGCCGCCGCATCGCTGGTCGCCGGCGGGCTCGGCTCTGACGCCGGCATCGTCGATCTGGGTCGGACCGCCCAGGTCATCCTCGAGTCCGACCCCGGGGAGACCGCCGACCGAATCTCCGCGCTGCTCGCCGATGGCGGCGCACACCGGACGGACCCGGTCCAGGCGCCCCCGGCCTACGACGCGCTGCCTGCCACCCCCGGCGCATGCCCGTCCGCATGGACCCTGTTCGGTGAGCACGATCGGATCGGCCTCCTCAACCTGCAGACGCCCGAGCGCATCGCGGCCGCGGCGCGACTGGTCAGAAGCGGGCGGATGTTCAGCCTCAACGCGCCGATCGACGCGATCGACCCTCCGATGTACGAGCGCGGCGCACCGCGCCTCGAGTTGCTCATCGAGGACGGAGGCGCCGCGATCGACGACCACCTCGACAACTTCTACCCACAGGCATCCTCGCAGTGGGACTCGCTCGCACACTTCGCGTATCGCCGCGGCATCTTCTTCGGCGGCGTGGGGGTCGCCGACGTCCGCGCGGGGCGGGCGGCGACGATCGAGGCGTGGGCGGAGCGCGGGATCGCCGGCCGGGGCGTCGTGCTCGACATCGACGAGCTGCTCGGCGGCGCGGGGGCGGGCTTTGATCCGGCGAGTACCCGTCCGATCACCGTCGCCGAGCTCGAGGCGGCGCGCGAGCGGGCCGGCGTCCGCTGGCAGCCGGGCGACGTGATGCTCTTGCACACCGGCTACCTGGAGTGGTACCTACGCCAGGACGAGGGTGTACGGGCCGGGATCGCGTCGGCGGAGCCGCGTACGGTCGGGCTGGCTCACGGCGAGGAGATGGTCCGCTACCTCTGGGATGCGCACGTGTCGGCGATCGCGTCCGACAACCCAGCGCTCGAGGCATGGCCGCCCGGGGACGGGGAGTTCGACTGCCTGCACCGCTGCCTGATCGGGCGCTTCGGTCTCGCCATCGGCGAGTTTCTCGCGCTCGGCGAGCTTGCCAGGGCGTGCCGAGCCGGCGGGCGTTACGAGGTCTTCTTCACCGCGGCGCCGCTCAACATCCCCGGTGGAGTCGGATCGACCGCGAACGCGCTCGCCTTCCTCTGAACGCCGGGTCAGCCCGCGGGGCGCCGGTGCACGACCGCCAGCCCGCCACGCGCCGGCGCGTTGGCGATGCCCCGGTCGCGCAGCCGCTCAGCGCGGCGCCGGGTCGGCTGCAGCGTGAACTCGCGCAGCAGCGTCCGCAGCACGATGTCCATCTCCATGTGCGCGAACGCGGCGCCCGGACAACGGCGGGTGCCGCCGCCGAAGGGGATCCAGGTATAGGTGTCCTGCCCCCGCCGCAGGAAGCGGCCGGGATCGAACCGCTCGGGGTTGGGGAAGAACCGTGGGTCGCTGTGGATGAGTGAGGCGGAGACGATGATCTGGCGCCCCCGCGGGACCGTCCACTCCCCCAACGGAAAGTCGACGCGCGCGCAGCGGCTGGTGGCCGGAATCACCGGGCGCGACCGTTGCAGCTCATGGATCGTCGCCATCCGCAGCTCGCGCCCCTCCCCGGTCCGCGCCTCTTCCGCGAGCCGCGAGAGCACGCCGGGGTGGCGGCGCAGCCGCTCGACGCCCCAGGCGAGCGTGGTCGCGGTCGTCTCATGCCCGGCCGCGAGCAGCGTGAGCAGCTCGTCGGCGATCGCGGTGCGGGACATGCGCTCGCCGTCGTCGTAATGGGCGCGCATCAGCATCGCCATCACGTCCTCGCGCGACTCGAGTTCAGGGTCGGTACGCCCGGCGTCGATCAGCCGGTCGACGATCGCGTCATAGCGGGCGCGCAGCTGCCGGAAGCGCCCGCCCGGACTGCGGGGGCCGAGGTCACGGCGCAGCGGTCGCAGCAGCGCGAGCCGCGAGCCGATCGTCACCAGCGGCGGCAGCACCGACGCGAGCTCGGAGGCGTCCTCGCCCTGGGCACCGAACACGGTGCGCAGGATCGCCGCGAGCGTGATCCGCATGAAGGAGGGCATCGTCGGGAACTCCTCGCCCTCTGGCCAGCCGGCCATCTCCCGGCGTGCCTCCTGCTCGATCACGCTCTCGTAGCCGCGCATCCGCTCGCCGTGGAACGCGGGCAGGATCACACGCCGCTCGCGCAGGTGGCGCGCATCGTCCATCGCAAACAGCGACCCCCGGCCGAGGATTTCGCCGAGCGGACTCGTCTCCCCGAACGACAGGACCTCCGGGGATGCCTGGAACACCCGCTTGACGAGCTCCGGGCTGGCGGCGACGGCGACCTCGCCGAACACCGGAGTCCAGACCGTGAAGAGGTCGCCGTGGCGCCGCTGCAGCAACCGCATCGTCGGTTGCGGCGCGAGCAGGAACAACGCCACCGACAGCGCGCGGGGCAACCGTGCACCGGGCGGAGGCTCCGGGCTCGCCGGTGCTCCGGGCTGGGGCTCGCGAGACGCGCGCGCGAGGTCGGTGACCGCCATGGTCGGATGGTACACCTTCGTACCCACGCTGTGGGGGCGGTGGCCGGCCGCTTCCTACACTCAATCTGCATGGAGGGCTCGACCGAGGTCGGCAGCTGGCTTCGTTGCTATCGCTGCTGGTCCCAGAACCTCGAGGTGCAGGTGCACTACGAGGGGATCCACCGCATCGACCCCGAGAGCGGGGAGCGCGGCGAGGTCGTCGACGAGATGCAGGAGGCGGTCGTGCAGTGCCTGGAGTGCATGCACGACCAGCCGCATCTCGGCTTCCACAACGGGCGCGTCGAGCCGATCGAGGACCGCTGGGAGCGGATGATCGCCGGGACCCCCTGGGTGGCATCGTGCACGGTCACCGTCGACGCGGACGACGTCGAGACCTGCTCAGGTCCCGAGGCCGGCGATGCCCTCTCCTATGCCGCTTTCGGCGACCACGGCACCCGCGAGTTCTTCACCCACGTCCGCTTCCACAAGCACGACGAGGACCGGATCGTCGTGCATCTGCTGGTCGAGCTCTACTCGCGCTCTGCCGAGGAGGCGACCGAGGTGCTGGAGGAGGCCGCGCGCGGCACGCTCGCCATCACCTCACTGGCCGAGGAGTCGAGGCCCCCCGCCTCGACCGGCGAAGAACCCCACTGACGTCTTCGGTCCTCCGCGCGCGACCGGCGCCGGCGCCACAGCCGCCACCCCTCGGAGACGATCACCGCAAGCGCCACCGGCACCGTCGCGGGCAGCTCTGAGACCGCAAAGAACAGCAGATCGAAGAGCCCGGCGAGAAGCAGCGTGAGCAGCCCCATCCCGACCTGCATGACGCCGCTGCGGCCCTCGCGGGCGAGCACCCCACCGAGCACTGCGGCGACGAACACGTCGCCGTAGCCGAGCAGGATGTCGCCGAAGGTGATCCCCTGGAGCTGAGGCAGTCCCGGCCCGGGAGCGGCGCCCACCAGAACGTCGTTGGGCGCCTGCAGGATGTCGGTGAGAACGAGGTAGCTGTCGCCCGCCGCCATCAGGATGATCCCGATCTTCAGCCACCGCGGCGGGCACACGCTCGCCAGCAGCACGCCGAGCGTCACGCAGCTGAACGCGGTGAGCAGGGTGGCCGCGCCCTGCCCCCAGAGCGTCGAGGGCGAGAGCCAGGCGAGAGCCAGCAATGGCCCGACGATCGCTGCCATCCACCAGCGCGCGCCTCGGTTCGCCCAGCCGAACGAGCACGCGGCCAGGATCGGGACGGCGATCAGCGCCAGCCAGGTCAACCCGTTGGCGGTCGCCGACGCCTGCTGGATTGCGAAGATCACGACGACGATCGAGCCAAGCGGCACGAGCGCCCACCAGCGGCTCTGCAGACGCGCGGCGAGCCGCCCGAGCCGCTCCTCAGCCCCCACGCGCCGGGGCGCGACGACCATCCCCGCCTGCACGACGAGCACGCAGGCGTCGGACGGGATGAAGCCTAGGGACACCCCCTGAGGGTACGCAGCGGCGCACCCTCAGGCGGCCACTTCATCGGGAGTTCTTCAACCGCTGCTCGAGTGCTTCGAGCTGCCCGTGAAGCGCAGCCGGGAGCTTCTTGCCGAACTCTGCGTAATGCTCCTTCATCTGCGGCAACTGCGCCAGCCAGCCCTCGGTGTCGACCTCGAGCAGCCGCGCCATCGTGTCCTCGCTCACGTCGAGGTCGGTCCGGTCGATGCCCCGCTCGTCGGCCGGCGGCACGAACCCGATCGATGTCTCGACGGCCTCGGAGTCTCCGTTGACGCGGCCGAAGATCCAGGCCAGCACGCGCGAGTTCTCGCCGTATCCGGGCCACAGGAACTTGCCGTCCTCGCCCTTGCGGAACCAGTTGACATAGAAGATCCGTGGCAGCTTCGCGTCCTTCCGCTCGCCGACGGTGAGCCAGTGGGCGAAATAGTCGCCCATGTGATAGCCGCAGAACGGCAGCATCGCCATCGGGTCGAAGCGCAGCTTGCCGACCTGCCCGGCTTGGGCGGCGGTCGTCTCCGACGACATGATCGAGCCCATGAACACGCCGTGCTCCCAGTCACGCGCTTCGTGCACGAGCGGGACCACGGAACCGCGCCGGCCACCGAACATGATCGCCGAGATCGGTACCCCCGCGGGGTCCTCCCACTCGGCCGCGATCGACGGGCAGTTGGCGGCGGGCACGGTGAACCGCGCGTTGGGGTGCGCCGCGGGCGTCTCTGACTCCGGCGTCCAGTCGTTGCCGCGCCAGTCGATGGCGTGCGCCGGCGGCTCGCCGGTCATCCCCTCCCACCACACGTCGCCGTCATCGGTGAGCGCGCAGTTGGTGAAGATCGTGTCCCGGCCGATCGAGTCGATCGCGTTGGGGTTCGTGCGCGCGCCGGTGCCGGGAGCGACGCCGAAGAACCCGGCCTCGGGGTTGACGGCGTACAACTGGCCGTCGGCGCCGAACTTCATCCACGCGATGTCGTCGCCGACGGTCTCGACCTTCCAGCCGGGCAGCGTCGGGATCAGCATCGCGAGGTTCGTCTTGCCGCAGGCGCTCGGGAATGCCCCGGCGATGTATTTGACGACGTCCTCGGGCGAGGTGAGCTTGAGGATCAGCATGTGCTCGGCCATCCAGCCGTCGTCGCGCGCCATCGCCGAGGCGATGCGCAGCGCGAGGCACTTCTTGCCGAGCAGCGCGTTGCCGCCGTACCCGGAGCCGTAGGACCAGATCTCCCGGGTCTCGGGGAAGTGCACGATGTACTTGTTCTCCGCGTTGCAGGGCCAGGAGACGTCGGCCTCACCCTCGGCCAGCGGCGCGCCGACCGAATGCAGGCAGGGCACGAAATCACCGTCGTCGCCGAGCACGTCGAGCGCCGGCTGGCCCATCCGGGTCATGATCCGCATCGAGACGGCGACATAGGCCGAATCGGTGATCTGGACTCCGAGTTCGGCGATCGGAGAGCCGAGCGGACCCATCGAGAACGGGACGACGTACATGGTGCGCCCGCGCATCGAGCCCTCGAACAGCTCCGTGAGCATCGTGCGCATCTCGGCCGGCTCACGCCAGTTGTTCGTGGGACCTGCATCGGCTTCATCCTCTGAGCAGATGAAGGTGCGGTCCTCCACCCGGGCGACGTCACCCGGATCGGAGAGCGCCAGGTAGGAGTTCGGTCGTTTGGTCTCGGAGAGCCGCTGGAACGTTCCGGCGTCAACGAGCACCTGTGCGAGCTGGTCGTATTCCTCGGTGGACCCGTCACACCAGTGGATGTCACTCGGCTGAGTGAGAGCGGCGATTTCGTTGACCCACGACAGAAGTCCAGCGTGATTTGTCGTCGCTTGACGCTTCGCGGCGATATTGTCCATTTTCGCTAAAACTCCTTGCCGAGTGAAAAAGGGATGCGGCAGCATAAAGGCGAAATTTGCGTGTGCCGCACCAATATCCCACACAGTCAGCATGCAAACACTGTGAGCGCTCACACGCGCGCGCAACTCGTGACAACCATCACGAATCGCGCTGGGTGCCACCCTTCGGGACCAGCACGAGGCGCTTGAACTCAGCGACCAGTACGCCGTCCTGGTTGAGCACGCGCGTGTGCACCTTCACCGTTCCCCGGTCGGGCTTGGAGCGTGACTCGCGCTTCTCCAGCACCTCGGTCTCGGCGAACAGGGTGTCGCCGTGGAACACCGGATTGGGATGGCTGAGCTCCTCGGTGGCGAGGTTGGCGATCGCCTTGCCGCTCACGTCGGAGACCGACATGCCGAGCGCCAACGAGTAGACGTAGGGCCCCACCACGACGTTGCGGCCCTGCTGGGAGCCGGCCGCGTACACATCGTTGAGGTGCAGCGGGTGGTGGTTCATCGTGATCAGGCAGAACAGGTGATCGTCGGCCTCGGTCACCGTCTTGGCCGGCCAGTGCTTGTAGATGTCGCCGACCTCGAACTCCTCGAGGTAGCGGCCGTAGGGGTGCGCGCCGCTCGCCTCGCGGGTGCGCTGATCGGTATCGACTGTCGCCATCGAATCTCCTCCTGTGGTGCCGGTGGGCGTGGAGCATGGCAGCGAGCACTCGCGCGCGCAGTGCCGCCGAGCCTGAAATACGTCACGCTGCCGGCAGCGTGACGGGCGGTAGCGTTCGCCGCCCGACCAGCGCCCCGACCAGGAGACACACGACGTGCGAAACCCCCGTGATTTCGGCAAGCCGCTGGCGATCGGCGCCCCCGCCCCCAGCCTCGAGGTGCCGCTGCTGCCCAGCCGGATGATCCACTTCGTCGACTTCTCCAACGAGAAGATGGTGGCCAAGGTCCCTGACATCGCCCCGACCGTCGACATCATGCTCGGCAACCTCGAGGACGCGGTTCCGGTGGAGCGCAAGGAGGCCGCCCGGGCGGGCCTGGTCAAGGTCGGATCCGAGATCGATCTCGGGCGGACGCAGCTGTGGACCCGCGTCAACAGCCTCGAGTCGCCGTGGATCCTCGACGACCTGACGACGCTCGTCTCCGAGATCGGCGACCGGCTCGACGTGATCATGATCCCGAAGGTCGAGGGGCCCTGGGACATCCACTACGTCGACCGCCTGCTCGCGCAGCTCGAGGCCCGAGCGGGGGTCGTCCGGCCGATCCTCATCCACGCGCTGCTGGAGACCGGCCTCGGGGTGATCAACGTCGAGGAGATCGCGGCGGCAAGCCCGCGGATGCAGGGGATGAGCTTTGGCCCTGCCGATCTGGCGGCGTCGCGGCGGATGAAGACGACGAGGGTCGGTGGCGGGCACCCCGGATACCGCTCGATCGAGGATCCGGATCCGGAGAACCCCGACGCGCCGCGGGCGGGCGCCCAGCAGGATCCGTGGCACTACTCGATCGCACGCATGGTCGACGCCTGCACGGCGATGGGGATCCTCCCCTTCTATGGCCCGTTCGGCGACATCCGGGACACCGTCGGCTGCGAGGCCCAGTTCCGCGCCGCATTCATCCTCGGCTGCGTCGGCGCCTGGTCGCTGCACCCCTCCCAGATCGAGATCGCCAAACGCGTGTTCAGCCCCGACCCCGGCGAGGTCGCATTCGCCAAGCGCGTCCTGGAGGCGATTCCCGACGGCGCCGGCGTCCACATGCTCGACGGCAAGATGCAGGACGACGCGACCTGGAAGCAGGCCAAGGTGATGGTCGACCTGGCCGAGATGCTCGCCGCCCGCGACCCCGAGCTGGCCTCGGCGTACGAATTCCCCCGCGCGAACGGATAATGTCCTTCAGTACATGAGGATCTCGGCCAAAGCTGATTACGCCGTACGCGCCGTGGCCGAGCTGGCTGCCGCGGACGGGGACAAACCCGTCAAGGCCGAGCGCGTCGCAAGCGCTCAGGGCATTCCACTCAACTTCCTGGAGAACATCCTCGGCGAGCTCCGGCACGCCGGCATCGTCCGCAGCCAGCGCGGTGCCGAGGGCGGCTTCCGTCTGGCCAGGCCGGCCGAGGACGTGACCGTCGCGGACGTGATCCGCGCGGTCGAGGGCCCGCTCGCCTCGGTGCGTGGAGGCCCGCCCGAGGACGCCGAGTACGGCGGTGCGGCCTCCGAGCTGCCGACCGTGTGGATCGCGGTGCGCGCCAACCTGCGTCGCGTCGTCGAGCGGGTGACGATCGCCGAGCTCTCCCAGGGCGAGCTGCCCGACGATGTGCAGGCGCTCGCCAAGGACCCTGGCGCCTGGCTCACCCGCTGAGCGGCGCCTGCGGCTGTTGCCCGCGGCCGTCCGCGGACGGGGCTGCAAGCCGGCCGCCGCGCACCGAGGACCGCCCGTGGCGGCTCAGGCCTGCGCGGCCGTCTCGGGCGTGAGTGTCTGCGCCGACTCGGGCGCCCGCGCATAGACGATGTCGCCGTCTGAGAGCTCGAGCTCCGCGACCTGCTGGCGGGTCAGCTGGGCACGCGCCTGCGTGCCGTCGACCGTCTCCAGCTCGACGCGGACCTCGAAGCCGAGATGCACCACCCGCCGCACCATCGCCTCGGTCCCGCCTTCGACCGGAGTCGGTGAGATCGTGACGTCGTGCGGGCGCACGAGCTGCCCGTCGAGGCGGCTGACCGGTCCGACGAACTTCATCACGAACTCGCTGGCCGGCGAGTCGTAGATCTCCCGCGGCGAGCCGACCTGCTCGATCGTTCCCTGGCTCATCACCGCGATCCGGTCGGAGATCTCCATCGCCTCCTCCTGATCGTGCGTGACGAGCACGGTCGTCGTGCCCTGCTCGTCGTGCAGCCGGCGCAGCCAGGCACGCAACTCCGCGCGGACGATCGCGTCGAGCGCGCCGAACGGCTCGTCGAGCAGCAGCACCTTCGGCGCCACCGCGAGCGCGCGGGCGAGCGCCATCCGCTGGCGCTGACCGCCGGAGAGCTGCGACGGGCGCTGCTCGGCCCATTTCGTCAGGCCGACCAGCTCCAGCAGCTCATCGACCTGCGTCCGGATCTCGGCCTTCGGGCGCTTGCGGATCTGCAGCCCGAACGCGACGTTGTTGCGCACGGTCATGTGGTTGAACGCGGCGTAGTGCTGGAACACGAACCCGATCCCGCGCTTCTGCGGACGCACGCCCGACACGTCGCGCCCCTCGATCACCACGGCCCCTGAGTCGGCGACCTCAAGGCCGGCGATGATCCGCAGCAGCGTCGACTTGCCCGAGCCGCTCGGGCCGAGCAGCGCGGTCAGCGAGCCCTCCGGGATCTCGAGCGAGACCCCCTCCAGGGCCGTGAAGTCGCCGAACTGTTTGGAGATGTCGGTTACCTGAATGCTCATTTGGGCTCAGTCCTCCGGGACGAGAGAAGGGTCATCGCCAACAGGACGACGAGCGAGATGACGGCGAGCTCGGTGGCAGCGGCGTAGGCCCCGGTGACCCCACCGGCGCCCGGGTTCTGGGTGCGCTCGTCGACCAGCAGCGGCAGGGTGAGCGTCGATCCCGCCACCAACGAGGAGACGACGAGCACCGCGCCGATCTCGCCGAGCGCCCGCGCGGTCGAGAGGATCACGCCGTAGAGAACTCCCCAGCGGATCGAGGGCAGGGTGACCCGCCGGAACGTCTGCCAGCCGGAGGCGCCGAGCGTCGCCGCGGCCTGCTCCTGCTCCTCGCCCACCTCCGCGAGGACGGGCGCGACCTCGCGCACCACGAACGGGAGCGAGACGAACACGGTGGCGAGGATCATGCCGGTGGGGGCGAAGATGATCTGGAGGCCACGGGCGGCGAACCAGTTGCCGAACCACCCGTGGATGCCGTACACCAACGTCAGCGCGAGGCCGACGATGACGGGCGAGACGAGGAACGGCAGGTCGATGAATGCGTCGAGTGCCGCGGCGAAGCGGCGATGGCGGCCGCGGACCACGATCAGCGCCGCGCCGACGCCGAAGATCGTGTTGAGCGGCACCGCGACGATCGCCATCAGGATCGACAGCCACAGCGCACTGATCGCGGCCGGTGTGGTCATGTAGGCCCAGGCGGTGCCGAAGCCGTGCTCGAACGTCTTGATGAAGACGACGACCACGGGCAGGATGAGCAACAGCAGCAGGTAGAGCAGCGCGACCGCGCGCAGCCCCCACTTCGTCTTGCGGCTAATGAGCAACGCGGCCTCCCACTCGGCGGATGAGCGCCAGCACGATCAGCGAAACGACCATCAGCACGAGCGAGAGCGATGCCGCGGCGTGCGGGGCATCCTGCTCGACGTCGTTGTAGATGACGATCGAGGCGATCGGGACCTTGGCGGTGATGAGCACCAGCGAGCCGATCTCCCCCACCGCGCGGGCGAAGGAGAGCGCCGCCCCGGACATGATCGCCGGGCGCAGCGCGGGCAGGACGATCCGGCGGAAGATGGTCAGGTTGGAGGCGCCCAGCGACGCCGCCGCCTCCTCGACCTCCCGGTTGAGCTCGAGCAGCACCGGCTGCACGGCGCGCACCACAAACGGGAGCGTGATGAACAACAGCGCCACCACGACGATCGTGCGGGTGAAGGCGAGGTGCAGGTGCAGCGGGCTGCTCGGGCCGTACAGCACGAGCAGCGCCAGGCCGGCGACGATCGTCGGCAGCGCGAACGGCAGGTCGATGATCGCGTTGAGCAGCGACTTGCCCGGGAAGTCGTCGCGCACGAGCACCCAGGCGACGAGCGTGCCCATCACCGAGGCGACCACGGCCGTGATCACTGCGGCCAGCAACGTCGTCACCAGCGCCCGGACCGACTCGGTGTTCGAGATCGACTGCCACAGCGCCGAGGGGCTCTGTGAGAACGCCTTGGCCACGACCGCGGCCAGTGGGATGAGAACGATGACGCTCAGATAGAGCGTCGCCACGCCCATCCCCAGGCCGCTGCTCGCGCCGCTGCCGAACGTGCGCGCGCCCGCGCCGCGGCGCCCCCGCGAGGGAGCGGGCGCCGCAGGAGCGGGAGATGAGCCGGTAGCCGACTCGGCGTATGCGCTAGCTGGAGGCAGTGGGGAACCCACCTTCCTGCTCGAGCTTCGTCACCGAGCCCTTGCTCGGATCGAAGAACTCATCGGAGACCTTCGTCCAGCCGCCGAGGTAGCCGATCGTGAACAGCTGCGGCGGCGTCGGGAACTTGGAGGCGAACTGCTTGGCAACCGCGGGGTCGACCGGGCGGTAGCCCTGCTGCGCCCAGATCGTCTGGCCGGCCTTCGACCACTGATACTGCAGGAACGCCTTGGCCTGGGCAGGGTGCTTGGACTTCGCGGTCACCGCGATCGGCGTCTGAATCAGGATCGTCTGCTTCGGAATGACATAGGAGACCTTGTCGCCCGCCTTCTCGGCGGCGATCGCGTCGGACTCGTAGTCGAGCAGGACGTCGCCCTTGCCGCTCGTGAACGCCGCCAGCGCGTCGCTGGCGCTCGAGGGTTCATCGGAGACGTTCTTGGTGATCAGCGTCTTCAGGTACGCGAGCGCGTCGGCCGGCGACTTGCCCTGCTTGAGCATCGCGCCGTATCCGGCCAGGACGTTCCAGCGGGCGCTTCCCGACGTCGCCGGGTTCGGCGTCACGACGCTGATGCCGGGCTTGGTGAGGTCGCTCCACGTGCTGATGTGCTTGGGGTTGCCCTTGCGCACGACGAAGACGACGACCGAGTCGCTGGAGAACCCCTTCTCGGAGTTGGCCGCCCAGTTGGGAGCGACGATCTTGTCGCCGACCAGGCGCGTCATATCGGGCGTGGTGGAGAACGCGACGACGTCTGCGGCCTGGCCGGAGTCGACCGCGCGGCTCTGCGAGCCGGAGGAGCCGAACGAGTCCGCAAAGCCGACGCCCTTGCCGGCCGAGGTCTTGGCGAACGCGGCGGTGAGCGCGTCGTAGGCCTTCTCGGGTGTCGAGTAGCCGACGAGGTTGAGCTTCACGGAGGCGTTGGTCGCGCCCGAGGAGCTCCCGCCCGTGTTCGTGGTCGAATCCGAGGAGCCACCGCAGGCGGCGACCCCGACCATCGAGACGAGGGCGAGCCCGATCGCAGGCATTGATCTCAATCGCGGCGGGTGAAGTCGTGGAGTCATGAGTCCTCTCGAGAGACGTGTGTCAGAGGGCTGCCTGACGTAGATCCGCATTATTCCGGTCAGTTCGATCTAGTCAAGCTGAAAGGTATTCCCTATCGAAGATGTAGGGAATATAGACCGCCGACTCGACGACTCGTGTGTGCGTTCTGACAACCTTTCGTGTTCCTCTGGACACCGACCCGGGGGGCCGCGAGCGGTAGGCTCCAGCGCCGCATGTCGTCCCCCACCCCGAATCCGGCGCGGCGGCTGCGCTCCGCGCTGTACATGCCCGGCGCCAATGAGCGGGCGCTCGTCAAGGCACACGACATCCCCGCCGACGCCCTGATCCTCGACCTCGAGGACGCGGTCGCGCCCTCCGCCAAGGCCGACGCCCGCGCGCGGGTGTGCGCGGCAGCCTCCTCCGGCGCCTACGGCAGCCGGATCGTGACGATCCGCGTCAACGGGATCGCGACCGAGTGGCACCGGGACGACGTGCTCGCCGCCGCGCAGGCCGGTCCGCACGCCATCGTCGTGCCGAAGGTCGGCGACGCGGCCGACGTGCACGGCGTCGAGAAACTGCTCGGCGCGTCCGGCGCGCCCGATCACACACGGATCTGGGCGATGCTCGAGACGCCCGCGGCGATCCTGCGCGCCGCCGAGATCGCCGCGGCCTCCGAGCGCCTGGAGGTGCTCGTGATGGGCACCAACGACCTCGCCGCGGAGCTGTACGCGGACGTCGTCGCCGCCGACCCGCCGCGCGGCCCGCTGCTCGCGGCGCTCTCCGCGTGCGTGCTCGCCGCCCGCGCGACCGGTCGCACGATCCTCGACGGCGTCTACAACGACGTGCGGGACGGGGAGGGATTCGCGGCCGAGTGCCGCCAGGGCCGCGCCTACGGGTTCGACGGCAAGACGCTCATCCACCCCTCGCAGGTCGAGCCGTGCAACGAGGCGTTCTCCCCCTCTGCCGAGGAGGTCGAGCAGGCGCATCGCGTGATCGAGGCGTTCGAGGAGGCCGAGCGCGCAGGCTCAGGCGTGGTGACAGTCGACGGGCGGATGATCGAGAACCTGCACGTCGCCACCGCGCGGCGGGTGCTCGCGCTCGCCGGCTGACCGCGCGTCCTGGACCTAGGCGACCGAGGCCAGCCTGCGCCGAGCCGAGCTGGTGAGTGGCCGGTAACGCTCGCCGCCACGGTCCAGATACCAGGACGGCAACGCTCCGGGCGCAGCCGGGTCGGGCAGACCCTGCTCGCGCAACGGCCCGGTCATCGGCCTGAACCAGGTCGTCACCGGAATCGACTCGACGACGCGTACGACATCGGGCCGAGCGCCCGCCGGCAACGCGCCGAGCGCGGTGGTCACCGAGCGGGCCTCCGGTGCCCGGTCCTCGCGGAGGCTGACCGCGGCGACCGCCAGCTCCTCGCGCCGGCGGCCGATGCGCAGGCCGAACACGGCAACGAGGTCGACCTCCGCCAGATCGCCGAGTGCGTCGCGCACGGTGCCCGCGTAGACCGGTCCGCGCGGGGTGAGGATCAGCTCCCGGGCGCTGTCCAGCCGCCAGTAGTCGCCGTCGGAGTCGCGGCGGAACAGGTCGCCCGTCGAGAGCCAGGCGTCGTCGGCGCCGAACACGCCGCGCAGCGGGGTGGTGGCAACCGAGTCGCGCCGGCGTGCGCGGGTGAGCAGCATTCCCGGCTCGTCCGTCCGGCTCGCACGCACGAATCCGCCGTGACCGAGCTCGAGCTGGTCGGCGACCGGGTCATAGGCCGCGAGCCGGACCTCGGGCGCCCCGGGAAGCCGGCGCCCCATCGCGCCGGCTTTGGCTCCGGACAGGTTGACGAGGATCGCCCCGGTCTCGGTCGAGGCGTAGAACTCGAGCACGCGCGCGGGCGCAAAGCGCTCCTGCACCCTGCGCCACAGCCCCCGCGGCATCCCGGACCCGATGAACAGGCGCAGCGGGTGGTGGCGCTCGCCGGCCTGGGGCGCCGCGTTGACGAGCCCATCGAGCATCGCCCAGGTATAGGAGGCGACGGTCGCGCCGCAACGCCGCACCTCGTCCCAGAAGGCTCCCGCATTTTGCGGCTCCCTGGCCGCGAGCGCGACACGTGCCCCTCCCGCGATCGCGCCGCCGACCGACATGAAGAGCGTCGACGGGTGCCATGCCGGGGTCACGCAGTAGACGGTGTCCGCGGATGAGAGCGCTGCGGAGGAGGCGGTGCCGAGCGCGGCGGTCACCCACCGGCCGTTCGTGATCCGGCTCATCCGGATCGCCTCGCCCTCGGCCGTGAACAGGATGAACGCCAGCTCGGAGACGCGACCGGGATCGGGGCTGTACCAGCGCGGCAGTCGCACGGTGGCGACGTCGACCGGCTCAGACCCGATCGTCACCGTCAGGCCCGGGTCCCCGGGCGAGGTCGCGCCGCCGGTCCCCGAGCGCTCGTGCAGCTCGAAGGTGTGGACGGTCACGCGTGCGCTCGCCGCCTGCGCGGCGCGCGAAGGGTCGGCCACGATCCGGCGCACCCGCGCGAGCGCCGCTTCGCGGTGGGTGTCGCCATCCGGTCGCAACATCACCGCCACGGCACCGATCCGGCTGATCGCGGCGAGGACCGCGAGCGCGCCCGGGTGCGAGCCCATCAGCACGCCGACGTGCTCGCCCTGGCGGACACCGACCGCGATCAGGCCGCGCACGGCGTCGTCGATCCGCCGGTTGACCGAGCCGGCGGTGTGGGCGCGCTCCCCGAACAGGAACAGCACCTCCTCGGGGTTCTGACGGCGACGCTCCTCGAGCATTGAGCCGAGCGAGATGCGGGTGTCGGCGCCGAGGCCCTCCAGGCGCGCGAGCCGCGGCAGCTGGCCGGCCGCGCGACCGAGGTCGCGCGCGCCGCGCGCGGTGCGCCGCACCGTTCCGACGGCCGAGCGCGCGATTCCGGCGCCGACGCCGCCGGCGAGCTCGAGCGGATAGCCGACGCGGTCACGCACGTCGGCCGGCTCCGCGGCGCGGTCGGCGAGGTCCGGGATCGTGGCGACCGGTTCGGGCGGCTCGCCCCGCGCCCCGGCGTCGCACCATCGAACCCAGTCGGCGACGGCCGGCCAGGTGCGATCCCGGGCCGCGGCGCCGACGACGAGACCGAAGTGCCCGCTGCCGAGGCTCAACTCGTAGACGCGCGCGCGGGACGCCGCCTCCCGGATCGCCTCCACTCCGGCGGCGGGCGCGATCGCGTCGACGGTGCCCACGACGGCGAGGATCGGCAGCTCCAGATCGGCGAGCGTGAGGAGCCGGCCGTCGACGACGAAGCCCCCCTCGAGCAGGCGGTTGTGGGAGATGAACTGGTGAACGAAGTCCCCGAGCGCGGGACCGGGCCATGCCACCCAGCCATCGGCCTCCAGGAAGCGGCGCTGGCCCTCGCGCTCGAGCAGGGCCTCGCGATCGTGCAGCTGCATGAGGAACTCGACGCGGTTGCGCGCCGACTTGACCGGATCGAGCAGCTGGAAGATCGAGCGGCTCGCCCACGCAGGGAACGGCCGGGCGCTGAACAGCCGATCGGCGAGCATCCCGCCGACGTTCGAGGCGAACTGCTCGGGCAGGCCGAACGGCATGCCCTGCCGCGTGTCGACGGAGCTGCCGAAGGTGATCAGCGAACTGATCCCCCTGCCCTCGCGGTAGGCAGCCACCTGATAGGCGAACATCCCGCCCTGCGAATAGCCGCCGAGGTGGACCTCCCGCCCGGACAGCTCACGGACACGGTCCACGGCGCCGGAGATCGCCTGCACGTGATCGGCGAGCGTGCGCTCCAGCCCGCCGGGCTCGTGCTCGGGGGCCCCGAAGTCGATGACCCATGGATCGATCCCCCGCGCCTGCAGCAGCGCGACCGCGCTCGTGCTTGGCGAGACGTCGTAGATGTCTGCGGCAAGCATCATCGGCGGGATCAGCAGCATCGGGGCCGATGGCGGGGCCGGCCGGCCGCCGCCCTCCGAGCCCGCCTCCGGCCCGCCGCCGCCGCCCTCCGAGCCCGCCTCCGGCTCGGTCCCGTAGTGGCGCAGGCGATGGATTCGGTCCTCGCCCGCGACGACGAACGGCGAGCGCTGCTCGCCGCCGTCCAATCCGCCGAAGCGCGCGACCTCGAACGCATTCTGCGCGGCCGCGCCCAGGCGGCTCGCCGGTCGCAGGATGGCGCGGGGCGTGAGGTCCATGGCGCCATTCTGACGGGCTGGCGCCTGCCGGTGGCCGCGGGCGGTCGAGCGGTATGGTTCCGCCCGCCGTGAGTGTGCTCGATCTGCAGACCGTCCAGTGCCGGGTCGCCGACGGCGTCGGAGTGATGAGGCTCAACCGCCCGCCGCAGCTGAACGCGTGGATCCGCCGGCTCGGCGACGACATGCTCGAGGCGCTGGACGGGTTCGCGTCCGACCCCGCGGTCCGGGCGATCGTGGTGACCGGCGCCGGCCGGGCGTTCTCCTCGGGGGCCGATCTCAAGGACTCCGAGTCGATCCGGCCCGATGGGACGGTCGACGTGCTCACCCCGCTGCGCGAGTCCTACAACCCGGTCCTGATGCGGATCCGGACCGTCGATAAGCCCGTGATCGCGGCGGTCAACGGCCCGGCCGCGGGGATCGGCTGTTCGCTGGCACTCGCCTGCGATCTGATCGTCGCCGCGCGCTCCGCGTACTTCCTGCTCGCGTTCGTCAACATCGGGCTCGGCCTCGACGGCGGCGCCTCCCAGAGCCTCACCGCACGGGTCGGAGCTGCCCGGGCGTTCGAGATGGCGTACCTCGGCGAGCGGATCGGCGCCGAGCAGGCGCTCGAGTGGGGAATGATCAACCGCGTCGTCGAGGATGAGGCGCTCGAGTCGGCGGTCGGCGAACTGGCCACGCGGCTGGCGGCCGGCGCGCCGGGCTCCTACGCCACGATCAAGCGCACGATCAACGCCCGGGCATTCGGCGGGTTCGCCGAGCTGCTCGACCTGGAGGCGGTCCTGCAGCAGCAGCGCGCCGGGTCCCGGGACTTCCGGGAGGCGGTCATGGCGTTCGCACAGAAGCGCGCTCCGTCGTTCACCGGCGAGTAGCATCGGTGCGGTACGGAGTCGTACCCCTGTCGCCGTTTCCGGAGGAGAGCCACCTATGAACCTTGCCTCGACCGTCGTCGGCCCGGGGACCGGGCACGATCCTGACCACGTCGCGGTGCGGCTCGACGACATCGCCCTCAGCTATGCGGCGGTCGACATCGCCAGCGCCCACCTGGCAGGGCTGCTCGCCGAACACGGAATCGTGCGCGGCGACCGGGTCGGGATCATGCTCCCGAACCTCCCCCACTTCCCCGTCTGCTACTACGGCGCGCTGCGCCGCGGCGCCGTCGTGGTCCCGATGAACGTGCTGCTCAAGCGGCGCGAGGTCGCCTATTACCTGTCGGATTCCGGCGCCAAGCTGCTGTTCGCGTGGGAGGGGTTTGCCGAGGATGCGCAGGCAGGCGCAGACGAGGCCGGCGCGGAGTGCGTCGTGGTGACGCTCGAGGGCTTTGCCCAGCTGGTTGGGGCCGCCTCGCCGGAGCCGGCGATCGCCGAGGTCGACGGCGAGGACACGGCGGTGCTTCTCTACACGAGCGGCACGACCGGCCAGCCGAAGGGCGCCGAGCTCACCCACGACAACCTCACGAGCAACGCGAACGCGTCGCGCAAGCTGTTCACCAAGGGCGCTGAGGCGATCTGCCTGGGCGCGCTGCCGCTCTTCCACTCGTTCGGGCAGACCTGCGGGATGAACGCGACGCTCGGCGGAGGCGGGACGCTCACGCTGGTGCCCCGGTTCGAGCCCGCCAAGGCGCTCGAGGTCATCCAGCGCGATCGCGTCAACGTCTTCCTCGGGGTGCCGACCATGTACGGCGCGATGCTGCACCTGCCCGAGCGCGGCGACTACGACGTGGGATCGCTCGAGCTGTGCGGCTCCGGGGGCTCGGCGATGCCCGTCGAGCTGATGCGCTCCTTCGAGGACGCGTTCGGCTGCAAGATCCTCGAGGGCTACGGGCTGTCGGAGAGCTCCCCGGTCGCGTCGTTCAATCATCCCGACCGCGAGCGCAAGCCGGGCTCGATCGGTACGCCGATCGAGGGCACGGAGATGAAGGTCGTCGACGACGACGGCGCCGCGGTGCCCGACGGCGAGGTCGGCGAGATCGTGATCAAGGGGCCGAATGTGATGCGCGGCTACTGGCAACGGGCCGAGGCGACCGCCGAGACGATCATCGACGGCTGGCTGCACACCGGTGACATGGGCCGCATCGACGAGGACGGGTACTTCTTCATCGTCGACCGCAAGAAGGAGCTGATCATCCGCGGCGGCTACAACGTCTACCCGCGCGAGGTCGAGGAGGTGCTCTACGAGCATCCCGCGGTGCGCGAGGCGGCGGTCCTCGGCATCCCGCACGACGAGTACGGCGAGGAGGTCGGCGCCGCGGTATCGCTCGCCGACGACGCCGAGGCGACGCCCGAGGAGCTACGCGAGTTCGTCCGGGAGCGCGTGGCGGCCTACAAGTACCCCCGCTCGGTATGGATCGTCGACGAACTGCCCAAAGGCCCGACCGGCAAGATCCTCAAGCGCGAGATCGAGCCGCCCGACGGCGCCTGACCGGCATCGTCGCGACAGCCGGCGGCGCATTGCCACGGTCCGGAAATAGAAGAGCCCCGCACTGGGCGGGGCTCTTCCGTAGCAGGCCTGTAAGCCGGATCTTGTCGAGAGCAGTCATCCATCTGCGCGGCCTACCCGGACCTTGGCGGGTCACCTGCGAACGGTCCTGCTTGGCCTAGCATCGGGTGGGGTTTACCTGGCCGCCGCGTCGCCGCGACGCCGGTGCGCTCTTACCGCACCATTTCACCCTTACCGTCCCGGCGCCCGGGGGCGCCGGTCTTGGGCGGTGTCTTTTCTGTGGCACTTTCCCGCGGGTTTCCCCGGGTCGGCGTTACCGACCACCCTGCCCTGTGATGTCCGGACTTTCCTCGAAGGTGAAGCACCTCCGCGACTGCTCAGCCTGCGGGAGCGCAGCGTAGCGGCCGCGTCCACCCCACGCCAGCCGCGCACGAAGCGTCAGCCGATTGTCGTCCCACAGTCGTGGCACCGGCCCTCGGTCGGGCGCGAGTGGGCGCTGGCGCGGCCCTCGAGCTCGCCGCCGCACAGCGGACAGGCGGCGCGCCCCGCGGTGACGACCTCGTCCCACACGCCGCTGATGAGCTCCTCGAGCGTCATCCCGTCGCCGCGGCCGCCCGCCGTTCCCGCTTCCCGCACCCGCGGCTCGGCCGCCTCAGGTGCGTCCACGGATACGTCGGCTCCCATCGGCGCGTCAACGCCGTCGGGGAACAGCCGCGGCGGCGCCTCACCGGCGAATCGCCCAGGCCCACCGGCGCGGCGACGACCGGCCGGCCGCGCCAGGCGCCGAGGCTGCACTCCGGTCGGGGTCATGAGATGTTCCTCATCAGCCCGACCACCCGGCCGAGGACCTGGACGTCGGTGGCGATGATCGGCTCCATCTCGCTGTTCTCGGGCTGCAGCCGGATGTGGTCGCTCTCGCGGAAGAAGCGCTTCACGGTCGCCTCCTCGCCGACGAGGGCGACGACGATCTCGCCGTCCTCGGCGGTGTCCTGCGGCTTGACGACGACGAGGTCGCCCTCGAGGATCCCGACGTCCTTCATCGACTCACCGCGGACACGCAGCAGGTACGAACCCGCATCGCCACCTGCGAACTCCGGGGTCTGGATGTACTCCTCGATGTTCTCCTCGGCGACGATCGGGGCGCCGGCGGCGACCTGGCCGACGAGCGGCAGCCCCGGGCTGATGATCGCCCGCACTCCAGCAGCGGCCCGGTCGAGCAGCTCGATCGCCCGCGGCTTCGTGGGGTCGCGCCGCAGCATCCCGATGCGCTCGAGGTTCGCCAGGTGCGCATGCACGGTCGACGACGACGCAAGGCCGACTGCCTTGCCGATGTCACGCACGGTCGGCGGATAGCCGAACTCGGCCGTGTAGCGCTTGATGAAGTCGAAGATTTCCTGCTGTCGTTTCGTCAGATCCATGCCATCAACTCCTTGGAATGAAGGCCACGATGGCCGCGGTCGAACATGTGTTCGTGAATCTAGCGAGGCCGACGGACGGATGCCTCACAGCCCGCTCCGAACGCGGGCCGCGTGGGGCATCGGGGCTATACTGGCCCGCCCACGCGCCTGTGGCGGAATTGGTAGACGCGCAAGGTTGAGGGCCTTGTGGACTGAATGGTCCGTGGAGGTTCGAGTCCTCTCGGGCGCACTGGAAAAGCCCCGCATAGCGGGGTTTTTTCATGCCTCGAGACGACTCCGGATCAGCTGGTACGGCTGCCCGCGAGCGGAACGCCGGCGCCACGCACTGCCCACGGACGCCCCTCACCGTTCCGCAACTGCTGGCTCTCGGGAAGCTGCTGGAGTTTACGGAGCGAGGTGTGCTCGATCTGCCGGACGCGCTCGCGCGTGATACTGAAGGTTCGCCCGACCTCATCCAGGGTCTGGGGCGTCGCCCCGCACAGTCCGAAGCGCAGCTCCAGCACGCGACGCTCTCGGTCTCCGAGCGTCTCCATGACGGAGCTGAGCGCTTCCTTGGCAAGGGTGTCCACGGCGCAGTCGTAGGGAGACTCGGCATGCTCGTCGGCGAGCAGTTGACCGAACTCCACCCCCTCCTGGTCTCCGACCGGCTTCTCCAGGGAGATCGGCACGCGCGCGGAGCGTGTGATCGAGTCGACCTCGTCAGGGTCGACACCGGTGACGAGCTCCGCGATCTCCTCCGTCGTCGGCTCCCGGCCCAGGGACGTCGCCAGGCTTCGCTGGGCCCGGGTGATCTTGTTCAGTCGCTCGACGATGTGCACCGGCAGGCGGATCGTCCGGGACTTCTCGGCGAGTGAGCGAGCGACCGCCTGACGGATCCACCAGGTCGCGTAGGTCGAGAATTTGAAGCCGCGACGGTAATCGAACTTCTCCACCGCGCGCACGAGTCCGATCGTGCCCTCCTGGATGAGATCCAGGAATGGGAGGCCCTGGTTGCGGTACTTCTTGGCGATCGACACCACCAGACGCAGGTTCGCTTCGACCATGTGCTGCTTGGCCTCGACGGAGCCGCGTTCGATCTGCTTGGCGAGGCTGATCTCCTCCCGCGCGGTCAGAAGCCGCACCTTGCCGATCTGCTTGAGGAACAGCTGCAGCGAGTCGGTCGTCATCTCCGGCTGCAGATGGGCCTCGGCCTTGCGATGCCCTCCCGCCTCGGAAGCGCGCTGGATGACCACCGGGCCGGCGGCGACCGGATCAGGCTCCTCGATCAACTCGATCTCGGACCGCTCGAGCAGCCCGTGCAGATCCTCGACGTCCGTCTGGTCGAATCCCAGCTCGGCGACCGCGCCCGCCACCTCGACGCGCGTGAGCACCCCGGCCCGCTGGCCGCGGAGGATCAGATCCCGGACCTCATCGAACTCCCGCATGTCGGTCAGCAACATGGCTCGCCGTCTCGATGCCACGGTTGGCTGTCCTGTCTGAGCAGTATGAGGTTCCGTCCTTTGGTCGGCGCGGCCGGGAGGATCGAGAGCGACTGGAGCCCTGAAGGGACCCATCAGCGCCACAAGAAACGACGAGACCGCGCATCCTGACTCCGGTCCCGTGCTCGTCGGCATGAACCCCGGTGGTGCGGACCGCACCACGACGACTCCAACCTTCAATCACGATCCGGCTGAACGCCGACCGTCGACCTCACACCTTACTCTCACGACGACGGGCCGAGGCTCGGTCTCGACGCCCGACCATCCGCCGACGCCTGGCATGCCGTCGCCCCCGCGTGGTAATCATCGCTCATCGTGCCGCCCGCGCGTATGACGCCCGATAGCCGCACCCGCGACGCACGCGAGGCCGAGGCGACAGTCGCGCTGGACGAGAACGGCGTCGTGTTGACGGTCGACGATGCCGCCGAGGCACTGCTCGGGAACCGGGCGGCGATCGGACGACCGCTCGCCGACCTCGCCGTCGAGCGCGATCGTCCCGCGCTCCGCGCCCTGCTCGCGGCGGCGCTCCCGGGGAAGCCGGCCTTCCGGGCGGGTTTCAGGCTGCGCCGCGCCGACGATCGCGTGGTGCAGACGGAGATCATCGCCGTCGCGACCGCCGATCCGGCGGGGCCGCCGGGCGTCACCGCCTTCCTGCATGCAATCTCGGATCAGCGCTCGGCGGAGCAGGCGCTCGCCGCCACCCAGGCTGTGATCGGAGCCATGGCCCGCGAGCAGGCGCCCGAGCAGGCACTCGAGTCGCTCGTGGCGTCCCTGGGCGCCTCGATGGGCTGGGAGGTCGGTGGTTACTGGAAGCTCGCGGCCGACGGCGCCACGCTCGAGCGCACGCTCGCCTGGAGCGCAGCCGCCATCGACGCCCGCGCGGTGACGCCGGAGCGCTACGAGCTGGCGGGCAGCCTCGGTGAGCGTGCAATCCGCGCCGGCGCGGCGCAGTGGGCGACCGATCTCACCGCCGACACGCTGCTGCGAACGGCGGCGACCGGTCAGACAGGGCTCCGCGGCGCGGTCGCGGTGCCGACGACACGGATGGGCGCGGCGACGGGTGTGATCGGCTTCCTCTCCTCCAGCGTGCACCCGCCCGATCCCGGCGTGCTCACAGCGCTCTCGCTCGCCGGTAGCCAGGTCGGCGAGCTGCTCGGCATGCTGCAGGAGCGCGGCGACGCGGTCGACTCACTGCGTCGCCTCGCGCTCACCGACGAACTGACGGGTCTGCCGAACCGGCGCGCGTGGGAGGAGGCGGTCCGGCGGGAACTCGCTCGCGCGGTGCGGGATCGCCATCCGGTCTGCATCGCGGTGCTCGACCTCGACGGGTTCAAGCGCTTCAACGACGAGCATGGACACCAGGCGGGCGACCGCGTGCTCGCCGACTCGGCGCGTGCATGGCAGTCGCAGCTGCGCGGCTCCGATGTCCTCGCCCGGTACGGCGGCGAGGAGTTCGCCGCGCTGATCCCGGCATGGCCGTTGGAGATCGCCGTCGAGGTCGTCGAGCGCCTGCGGCTCGCCACGGCAGGAGGTCTCACCGCCTCGGCGGGCGTCGCCAGCTGGGACGGCCGGGAGTCCGGCGAGGAGCTGTTCGGCCGCGCCGACGCCGCGCTCTACGAGGCCAAGCAGTCCGGGCGCAACCGCACGCTGGCGGCCCGCTGATCGATCCCGGCCCGGCGGCGTCAGGCGGCCCCGGCCCCCTCCGCGAGCATTTTCATCGCCTCCTCGCGCATCTTGAACTTCTGGACCTTCCCGGTGACCGTCATCGGGAAGGAGTCGACGAATCGCACGTAACGAGGCACCTTGAAGTGCGCAATCCGGCCGCGGCAGAACTCACGGACACCCTCCTGGTCGACATCCGCACCCTCCCGCAGGATGATGCACGCCATCAGCTCCTCGCCGTAGCGCTCGTCCGGGACGCCGATCACCTGCACGTCGGCGATCTCCGGGTGTCCGTACAGGAACTCCTCGACCTCGCGGGGATAGACGTTCTCGCCACCGCGGATGACGAGGTCCTTGATCCGGCCGACGATCGCCACGTAGCCGTCCTCGTCCATCGTGGCCAGGTCGCCGGTGTGCATCCAGCGCTCTGAGTCGATCGCCTCGGCGGTGCGCTCGGGATCCTCCCAGTACCCGCGCATCACGCTGTAGCCGCGCGTGCAGAGCTCGCCCGCGGTCTCCCCCCGCTGGACCGTCTCCCCCGTCCCCGGGTCGATCACCTTGACCTCGACCCACGGATGGACGCGCCCGACCGAGCCCACGCGCTTCTCGACCGGGTCGTCGGGCGCCGTCTGCGTCGAGACGGGCGAGGTCTCGGTCATGCCGTAGGCGATCGAGACCTCGCGCATGTGCATCACCTCCATCACGCGTTTCATCACCTCGACCGGGCATGGCGAGCCGGCCATGATCCCGGTCCGCAGCGACGACAGGTCGTAGTCGCCGAACCCGGGGTCGTCGAGCATCGCGATGAACATCGTCGGCACGCCGTACAGGCCCGTACAGCGCTCCTGAGCACACGCGGCGAGCGTCGCCGCGGGATCGAAGCCCGGTGCCGGGATCACCATCGTCGTGCCGTGCGAGGTGCAGCCGAGGTTGCCCATCACCATCCCGAAGCAGTGGTAGAACGGCACGGGGATACAGAGCCGGTCCTGCTCGGAGAAACGGCAGTACTCGCCCACGAAGTACCCGTTGTTGAGAATGTTGCGGTGGCTGAGCGTCGCTCCTTTGGGGAAGCCGGTCGTTCCGCTCGTGTACTGGATGTTGACCGGGTCCATCGGGTCAAGGCCGGCGGCGATGCGGTCGACCCGCTCCGGATCGACCCCCTCGCCCTCGGCCAGGAAGCCCGTCCACTCGTCTCCGCCCAGGAACACGACGCGTTCGAGCGCGTCAAGCCCGCCACGGACCTCGCCGACCATCGCCCGGTAGTCCGAGCTCTTGAACGACTCCGCCGCGATCAGCATCCGGCATCCGGACTGCCTGAGCGCATACTCGAGCTCGGAGGTCCGATAGGCGGGGTTGAGGTTGACGAGGATCACCCCGAGCTTGGCCGCCGCGTACTGAACGAGCGTCCACTCGTGCCGGTTCGGGCTCCAGATCCCCACCCGATCGGCCGTCCGCACGCCGGCGCCGAGGAGCGCGCGGGCGACTCGCTCGACCGCCGCACCGAACTCCCCCCAGCTCAGCCGCACGTCCTCCGCACACGACACGAGCGCGTCACGGTCGGGCCATCGCGCGACCGCCCGGTCGAGGTTCGCGCCGATCGTCTCCTCCAGCAACGGGGCGCTTTCGGCCCCTCTGGCGTACGCCTCAGTCATCGGATCTCCCCTCGATGTCCCGCACGATTCTAAGATGGTGTTCTGATGCCGTCCACAATCTCCCCGGCGCCTGACGTCAGGTTGCTCGAGGAGGAACCAGAACTCGCAGAAACCATCCCCGGCGCCCGGCGCGCCGTGGCAGTCGAACGCTGCACGGCGAGCACGGTGCGCGTGCCCCGCGGACGCTGGGCTGTCCCGAGCTCGATGCACCTCTACGACGGCATCGGCCTGCTGTTGCTGGAGGGCCTGCTGCTGCGCCGCGTCGGCGTCGACGGTCGCTTCGGCGCGGAGATCCTCGGCGAGGGGGATCTGATGCGTCCCCGCTATGACGTCCCGCCGACGACGACCCTGTCGGTGACGGCCGGCTGGCGCGTCCTCGCACCGGCCCGCCTCGCGGTGCTCGACCTGGAGGCGGCCCGTCGCTTTGCGGAGTTCCCCGAGCTGACCGGCGCGTTCGTCGACCGCGCGATCAACCGGACCCGCAATCTGCAGATCCTGATGGCGATCGTCCACCACGCCCGCGTCAACGTGCGTGTGCACATGCTGCTGTGGCATCTGGCCGACCGATGGGGCCGGGTGCGCAGCGAGGGCGTGGTGCTGCCGCTTTCGATCACCCACTCGGTGCTCGCCGACATGGTCGCCGCACGGCGGCCGACCGTGACCAGCGCGCTCTCGGAGCTCGCGCGGATGGACCTTGTGCGCCCCGTCGAGGGAGGCTGGCTGCTGCGCGGCGAACGGCCCGGCGAACTCGAGGAGCTCGCGGTTCCGGACGTCGCCGGGCGCGGCGGCGTGGCCGCGGCATAGCGCGTCTGAGCAAATTCATCTCGATGGTGATCCGGATTCCGGTCGGTCACGTATGGGGTGACAGCGGGCTTTCCGAGCCGGCCACCGACAGCGCTCCACCACGATGAAGCCGATCCTCCCCTTCCGCCACCAGCGCCCCGACATCAACGGCCTCGCCGACGAGGACCTGATGGGCCTCGTGCAGGGCGGTGACGCCCGCGCGTTCGAGGTGATCTTCGACCGTCACGCGGATGTCGCCTTCTCGCTGGCCTATCGCATGTGCGGCCGTCGGGCGGTTGCCGAGGACGTCGTCCAGGACGCCTTCCTGTCGCTGTGGCGGTCGGGGGCGCGCTATGACCGCAGCCGCGGCAGTGTGCGCTCCTGGGTTCTCAGCGTCGTCCACAACCGCGGGATCGACTTCTTCCGCCGTGAGTCGGTCCGCGCCGGCAAGGACGTCTCCGATGACGAGGCGGTCGCGCGCCTGGTGTCCGGGGCCTCCACTGAGGGGGAGGTCCAACGCCTCGACGACGCAGTCCAGGTCCGCGAGGCACTCTCCGAGCTCCCCGCCGAGCAGCGGCAGGTGATCGAGCTCGCATATTACGGCGGCTTCAGCCACACCGAGATCTCGACGATGCTCGACGTGCCCGCAGGCACCGTGAAGGGCCGAATGCGTCTCGGTCTCACCAAGCTGCGCGTCGCGCTGACCGACCCCAGGGAGGTGGTCGAACGATGAGCCAGGACGAGCTGTCCTCCGGCCACGGCGCAGACTCCTGCAGCGCCGATGTCGCCGCATATGCGCTCGGCGCGCTCGAGCCCGCCGAGGCGGCGAAGTTCCAACGGCACCTTCAGACGTGCGCCGTCTGCCCGGTCGAGCTGCGCTCCTTCCAGCAGGTCGCCGACGACCTCGCGATCGCCGTCCCGACCGTCAACGCACCTCCGGAGCTCAAACGGCGGGTGATGAGCGCAATCGAGCAGGAGTCGCACCTGGTTGCGGGCTCGTCCGGCCGTCGATCGGTCAGCCCACGGGCGCGCCGGCGAGAGGCCGCGCTGCGGGCGAGCACGTGGCTGCGTGGGCCGACCCTCGCACTCGGAGCCGGTGTCGCGTTCGCGCTCGCCGCGGTGGTCGTCGTCATCATCGCCTTCCCCGGTCGCCAGAACGGCCGTACGGTCCATGCCGACACCACCGTCGGCGGCACCGCGGCTCTGCACATTGCCGCCAACCACACCGAGCTCGTGCTGCGAAACGTCTCGCCACCCGCACCGGGCAAGATCTATGAGGTATGGGTCCAGCACGGCAAGAGCGCGCCGCGCCCGAACGCGCTGTTCGGCGTCAACCGCAATGGCGACGCATCCGTCGCCGTGACCGGGTCGCTCTACGGCGTCAGCCATGTGATGGTGACCGCGGAGCCCGCCCCTCGCGGCACGAGCACGCCGACCGCCAACCCGGTCATCAGCGCCTCGCTGTCCTGAGCGGCCGATCACCGAATTGCTGATCCATCGCGTGCCGGAACGCGTATACATCTCTGAGTCAGCGTCCAGCAATCAAACGGAGGCCACCGTGGGTCTTGAGAATCCCCTTCATATCGCAATCGTCCTCATCGTCGTACTGATGGTGTTCGGCGCCAAGCGCCTGCCCGAGATGGGCAAGGGCCTCGGTGAGGGCATGCGCGGCTTCAAGTCGGCCCTGACCGGCGAGTCACATCACCAGCCCGAGCTGCACGTCGAGCATCTGACCGCCGCTCCCGCCGAGCCGGCGACCACGTCGAGCGCGACCACGTCGAGCAACACCGAGGAGCGCGCGCCTGAGCCGGTCGCCTGACGGCGGACGCGGACCTCGCCAGGACGCGATCCCGCAGCGGGGGTGAGCACGTGAGGATTGCGATCGTCGGGGCCGGGATCTCCGGCCTCACCGTGGCGCACCTGATCGACCCGGTGCACGACGTCACGGTGTTCGAGGCCGCCGGGTACCCCGGCGGCCATACGAACACCGTACGCGTCGACACCCCGCACGAGACGCACCAGGTCGACACCGGTTTCATCGTGTTCAACGACCGTAACTATCCGCGCTTCGAGCGACTGCTGCACCGGCTCGGGGTTCCCTCCCAACCATCGACGATGAGCTTCAGCGTGTCCGACGGGCATGGCGATTTCGAATACAACGGCTCGTCGCCCAACGGCCTCTACGCCAAGCGGGCGCACCTCGTCACACCGTGGTTCCAGCGGATGATCGCCGACCTCGTGCGGTTCAATCGTGCCGCCCGCGCACTGGCGGGCGAGACACGGCCGCAGGCAGCCGAGATCTCACTCGGGCAGTGGCTCGAGCGCCAGCGCTTCTCACGACCGTTCATCGAACGGCTGATCGTCCCCCAGGCCGCGGCGGTATGGTCGGCCGATCCCTCGCAGATGTGGACGTTCCCGGCACGCTTTCTGGCCGAGTTCTTCGACAACCACGGGATGCTCGGCCTGAGCGACCGGCCGCGATGGAAGACGGTGAGCGGCGGCTCGGCGCGATACGTCGAGGCGCTCATGGCCCGGCTGCGAGGGCGCGTCCGGCTCGACACGCCCGTCCAGACGATCGCCCGCGCTCATGACCACGTCCTGGTCACCCCCCGCGGCGGCGAGCCGGAGCGGTTCGACGAGGTCGTGCTCGCCACGCACTCCGATCAGGCGCTCGCACTGCTCGGCGATCCGACCGACACCGAGCGCCAGCTGCTCTCCTCGCTCCCCTATCAGGACAACGAAGCGGTCCTGCACACCGATGCCGCGATGCTGCCACGGCGCCGGAGGGCCTGGGCGAGCTGGAATTACCACCTGCTCGCCGATCCGGGCCGGCGCGCCACGGTCACCTACCACATGAACCGCCTGCAGTCGCTGCGCGCCGAGCGAGAGTTCTGTGTGACGCTCAACCGCACCGAAGCGATCGACCCGTCGCGGATCATCCGCAGGATCGCCTACGCCCACCCCGTGTACACACCATCCGGCGTCGCCGCGCAGACGCGGGTGGCGGAGATCAGCGGCCACCACCGGACGCACTTCTGCGGCGCCTACTGGGGATGGGGCTTTCACGAGGACGGCGTCGTCTCCGCCGAACGCGTCGCCGCGCGTCTGGGAGCGACGTCGTGAGCGTGCCGGCGACCGAGAGCTGCCTGTACGAGGGCACGATCCGCCACCGCCGGCGCGCTCCGGATACGGAGTTCCGCCATCGGATCAGGCTGGCCTACATCGATCTCGACGAGCTTCCGCGGCTGCTCGGCGGGCGGCTTGTCCGCCCGCGGCCAGGCGTGCTGCGTTTTCGCCGCGCCGACTATCTGGGCGACGCGGCAACTCCCCTGCGCGAGGCCGTCAGCGACCGCGTCCGGGCACTCGCCGGCGAGCGACCCACCGGCCCGATCCGCCTGCTCACCCAGCTGCGCTCGTGCGGGGTCTGCTTCAACCCGGTGAGCTTCTATTACTGCTTCGACCAGCGTGACGAGCACCTCGAACATGTGCTCGCCGAAGTGACGAACACACCGTGGGGCGAGCGCCGGGCCTATGTGCTCAGCGACCGTGATGACGACTCCCGGGTGGTGCGCGGCGCCTTCGACAAGCAGCTGCACGTCTCACCGTTCTTCGGCATGGACCACCGTTACCACGCCCGCGCCTCGACCCCCGGGGCGACGCTGTCGGTGCACATCGAGAACGAGCGCCTGGGGACGACCGTGTTCGACGCGACCCTCCGGCTGCACCGGCACGAGCTCACCCCGGCCTCGGCGGCACGCCTGGCCGCGATGCACCCGGCGGCGAGCATGCAGGTGCTCGCGCTCATCTACGGCCATGCGGTCGCGCTGAAGCTGAAGGGCGCGCGCCTGCACCCCCACCCGGCAGCGGCGCGATGAGAAGCCGCGAGTCACGTGCCTGGCGGGCCGCAGCCACTGCGCTGCTGCGCCAGATCCGGGTCGGTTCGCTCACCGTCGCCGACGAGACCACCGGGGAGCGGCTCAGCTTTGGCCGGGGCGCGCCGACCGCCACGCTCGAGGTGCACGACGCCGGGTTCTGGCCGGCGCTGCTGCACGGCAGCCGCGGCCTCGCGGATTCCTACTCCGCCGGGCTGTGGGACACGCCCGACCTCGTCGCGGTGATCCGGCTGGCGGCGCGCAACGCAGTCGTCATCGACCAGGTGCGCCGCTATACCGCTCCGTTCTGGACCCCGCACCAGCGACTGCGCGCGATCCTCAAGCCGAACAGCCGCCGGCGCAACCGGCGGGACATCGCGGCGCACTACGACCTCGGCAACGAGCTGTTCAGCCGCATGCTCGACCCGACGATGTCGTACTCCTGCGCGCTGTTCGAGCGGGACGGAATGAGCCTGGAGCAGGCATCCGTCGCCAAGCTCGAGCGGGTCTGCGAGCAGCTCGACCTGCGCCCCGAGGACCAGGTGATCGAGATCGGGACCGGCTGGGGCGGATTCGCGGTGCACGCCGCGGCGACTCGAGGCTGCCGGGTGACGACGACGACGATCTCGGCCGAGCAGCACGCCTATGCGGTCGCGCGCGTGCGTGACGCCGGCCTCGAGGATCTCGTCACCGTGCTGCGCAGCGACTACCGCGACCTGCGCGGCCGCTACGACAAGCTCGTCTCGATCGAGATGATCGAGGCGGTCGGCTGGCAGCAGATCGGAACGTTCTTCGCGCGGTGTTCGCGACTGCTGCATCCGCACGGCGCGATGCTCCTGCAGGCGATCACCATCGACGACCGCGCCTACGAGGTCGAGAAGGCCTCTCGGTCGTTCATCAAGGACTACGTCTTCCCGGGCGGCTGTCTGCCCTCGCTGGAGGTCATCCAGCGCAATGTCGCCCGCCGCACCGATATGCAGACCGTCGATCTGCACGACCTCACCGCGAGCTACGTGACGACGCTCCGACGCTGGCGCGAGCGCTTCCGCGCCCATGCAGCGGAGCTCGACGAGCTCGGCTATGACGACTCGTTCCGGCGCCTGTGGACGCTCTACCTCTCCTACTGCGAGGCCGGTTTCGCCGAACGTCGCATCTCCGACGTCCAGCTGCTGCTCGCCAAGCCGCGCTGGGTCGACCAGCGGGCTGGGGCCGCTGCGCTGGGCGCCGCGGCAGTCGCCGCCACCGCCTAGAGCCGACCCGGTGCCACAACGATGAACGGCCGAGCCCGAAGGCCCGGCCGCTCACGCTTGCCGTCGTGGTCCGTTACGACAGGAAGCCGAACGTCTTCAGTGCCTTGGCGGCCTGCGAGGCCGTAATCGCCTTCGGCCCGAACGGGGGCAGAACGGCGGTGCCGTTCGGCTTCAGCGCGTCGAAGAACGAGAAGTGGGTCGCCTCGTTGGCCGCCACGCCGGCGGCAACGACCTTCAGGTCCTCGGAATTGAACTCCCTGACCGCGCCCATGTAGGTGGCGACGAACGCCTCCTCGAGGATGCAGGCGGTGTCGACGAGCGCAGACTTGCTCGCGACGTACTTGGCCGGAACGGTCAGCGTGAACCCGGTCGGGGTGTACTTGGAGCCGAGTGCCTTCTTCCAGGCGGCCTGGTGGATCTTCTCGTCCTTGAGGGCTGCCTCGAAGTAGTTGCGGTTCCCCGGATCGAGCTTCAGCTTGGTGAAGTACGTCTTGAGAATCGCGCTGTAGACCGTCACGGCGAGCGTCTCGGCGATGTAGCCGGTCTGCAGAACCGTGATGTCGCTCTTCGTGGTCTTGGCGAATGCGACGCCGTCCATCGTCGCGAGCACGCCGCCTGCCCCGACCAGCGCGACGCTGCCCTTGGCCGCGTTGCGGATGAACTGGCTGCGGCTGACTCCGGTCACTTCGGTCATCAATGCTCCTTTGAGCGGTTAAACGAAAACGGAGCCCGGACTCCACGCTGTGATACGCGCCCGCGGCGAATCTGGATCAACCCGCGGTAGCCATATGGCTCGGATGGTAGGTGTTGGCAGGCGAAGGTCCGATATCTGACCCGCCGCTGACCCGCGGCGGGACGGACCCCGCTTACTGATCAGCGTCCGTGACCGGGCGCGGAGCGATCATCGACTTAAAGGAGTCTCATCCCATGCCATTCGATCTTGAACATGTCGACGTCGACGGTGCCGTCCGCGAGACCGCGGACGCAGTCTCGGGCGACACCCGCCTGAGCTTTCTGAGGAAGGGCGCTCTCGCCGGCGGGGCCGCGCTGAGCGGCGGCGCGATCCTCAGCGCGCTCGTGCCGGGCACCGCCCTGGCCAAGGAGGTTGGCGCTCCGCCCGCCGGAACGTTCGGCAAGGGCGACATCGGCATCCTCAACTACGCGTTGACGCTCGAGTACCTCGAGTCCTCGTTCTACAACGCCGCGGCCAAGAACGGCGTCGCCAAGGGCGACAAGCAGCTCACCGCGTTCCTGAACACCGCTCGGCGTGACGAGAACGCGCACGTCAAGCTGCTCAAGGGCGCGCTCGGCTCGAAGGCCGCCAAGGAGCCGAAGTTCGACTTCGGCAAGGCCGTGACCAGCAAGAGCACGTTCGCCGCGACGGCCTATGTGCTGGAGAACACCGGCGTCCACGCCTACCTCGGGCAGGCCGGCAACATCTCCAACCCGCAGTATCTGTTGGTCGCGGCATCGATCGTGACCGTCGAGGCGCGCCACTCGGGCGCCATCGGCCTGTATCTCGGCAAGGAGATCGCGCCGACGGCGACCGACACGGGCTGGACCGCCTCCAAGGTGCTCAGCGCCGTGGCGGGGACTCACTTCATCAAGTCCTAGGGATGGGAACGGGCGGCAGCTGCCGTCCAGGTAAGGCAATGCGGACGGGCGGGGAGCGATCCCCGCCCGTTCGCGGTTTCAGGCCTCTCGTTCGCCGTCGATCACCCGCTGGGCGATCGCGAACGCGGCATTGGCCGCGGGGACGCCCGCATAGATCGCGGTGTGCAGCAGCACCTCGCCGATCTCCTCCGCGGTGAGTCCGTTCCGCAGCGCGCCGCGCACGTGCATCTCGATCTCGTTCTCGCGACCGAGCGCGGTCAGCGCGGTGAGGGTGATCATCGAGCGCGAGCGGCGGTCGAGCCCGTCGCGCTGCCAGACATCGCCCCACGCGGTGCGCGTGATGAAGTCCTGAAACGGCTCGGTGAATACGGTCGTGTGGGCGACCGCACGGTCCACATGCTCATCGCCGAGCACCGCCCTGCGGACCTGCATTCCTGCCTCGTGGTGCTCTGCATCATCCATCGTGGTCCTCCAGGTGGTCGGTGATCATCCGGCTGACCTCGTCGGCACGCTCGACGCTCGCCAGGTGCGAAGCGGGGTCGAGCAGCTCAAAGCGCGCACCCGGGACGGCGGTGGCGATCCGCTCGCCCTGGGAGGCGGGGATCGCGTGGTCCTGGGCACCCGCGATGACGAGCGTTGGGGCGCGGATCGCTCCAAGCTCGGCGGCGACGTCGTGGGCTGCGACCGCCTCGCAGCACGCGGCATAGCCCTCCGTCGGGGTCTCCACGATCATCTGCCGGTGAGCGGCCACGACGTCGGGATGCGCGATCGCGAAGCCATCGGTGAACCAGTTGCCCACGACCGCAGAGGCAATCGGCTCGGTGGCGCCCGCCTCGCGGACCGTGCGGGCGCGTTCCAGGAAGGCGGCTGGGTTGAGTGTGTCCGGGGCGCTGCAGATGACGACCAGACGGCGGATCCGCTCGGGGGCGTGGATCGCCAGCCACTGGCCGACCATTCCTCCGATCGACACCCCGGCGTAGTCGGCGCCGTCGATCCCGAGTCGGTCCATCAGCGCGATCACGTCGGCTCCGAGCTCGGCGATCGTGTACGGACCATCCGGAACCGGAGATGAGCCGTGACCGCGGTGGTCGAAGCGGACCAGGCGGTGGGCGGTGCCCAGCGAAGGCACCTGGGGATCCCACATCGCCAGCGTGGTGCCGAGCGAGCCTCCGAGCATCAGTACCGGGGCGTCCGGGGGACCGTGGCTGCGCTGATGCAGCGCGACCGTGCTCATCGCGCTCGTGCCTCGTGGGCGGCGAGCGCGCGGTCGATCAGCGCCTCCGTGCCATCGGGCAGCGGCCGGCCGGCGGTCGGTGCGGCGGCCAGGTTGGCGGCCATGCGCTCCGCGTCAACGCTCAGGCCCGCGAGCAGCTCGCGGGTCCACGCTGCAGCTGAGCCGACGAGCCCCACGAGCTCCGGGAGGGTCCCCCACTCCGCCTGCCAGCTCCCGGCCGCGCGCTGATGCTCCTGCACCATCGCGGCGAGCATCGTTGCCACGGCACCCGGCACCCGGGTGACACAGGCCAGCGTCGCCACCGAGGCGACGGGGTTGTGCTTGTGCGCCATCGCGCTCGAGCCGCCCGCACGGCTCTCAGCCACCTCCGCGACCTCGGTCTGGGACAGCAGCGTGACGTCGCGCGCGATCTTGCCGAGCACGCCCGCGCACACGCCGAGCACGGACGCTGTGAGCGCCACGCGCACCCGGATCGTCGCCCACCCGATCGCCGGCTCGGCGAGACCGAGGTCGGCCGCCACCCGGGCCGCGACGGCCGGAGGGCGGCCCCCGACCGGGCCCCCCATCTGGACCGCGAGCTCGGCGTCACGGATGTGATCGAGATGCATTCGCGCCTGCGTGAGGCCGTCGAGCCACCCCGCGGCGACGAGGCCGAACGTCGTCGGCAGCGCCTGCTGCAGCAACGTGCGGGCGATCACCGAGGTCCCGCGGTGAGTCACGGCCAGGACCGCTGCCGCGTCCGCGGCCTCGTCGAGGTCCGCGAGCAACGGGTCCAGCGCGCGGCGGACGACCAGCATCAGCGCGGTGTCGACGATGTCCTGGCTGGTCGCCCCGGCGTGCACGTACTCGGCGCCCGCCGCGCCCGCCATGTCCCGCAACGCAGCGACCAGGCCGACCACCGGAGTTGCGTTCTCGGCGAGCGAACTGCGCAGCTGGGCGACATCGATGTGATCGATCTCCCGGGCCGCGGCGACGACCGCGGCGGCGCCCTCCTCGGGGATCTCGCCCAGCTCGGCGAGCGCCCGCGCGAGCGCCGCTTCGACGTCGCACATTGCCCGCACCCAGGCCCGATCGGTCAGCTGCTCGCCGACTGCCCCGCGCGCATAGATCGCGTCGAACATCGGCGGTCGACCGTCAGACTGCGAAGAAGACGGTCTCGCCGGGACCCTGCACGCGAATGTCGAACCGATACCCGCCCTCGCCGTCTGGCTGCGCCAGCAGCGTCTCGCGCCGTTCGACCGGCACGCGGGCGAGTGTCGGGTCGCTCGCGTTGGCCTCCGGTTCGTCGGCGAAGTAGATCCGGGTCACGACCCGGTTCAGCATGCCGCGCGCCATCAGCGTGACCGCCAGGTGCGGTGCCTGCAGGCGCCCGCGCGGGTCCGGCACCCGGCCGGGCTTGACGGTGAGGATCTCGTAGCTCCCATCGCCGTCCTCGGTCCCGCAGCGCGCGAAGCCGTGAAAGCCCGGCAGCTCGGAGGCACCGCCCTGTCCGTGCATGTCCGCGAAACGCCCGTCCGGATCGGCCTGCCAGGTCTCGAGCAGATGGTCGGGGATCGGATCCCCGTGCCCGTCGAGGATCGAGCCGCGGATCGTGAACGCGCCCGCCGTTCCGGCCTCCACCGCCCAGGGGCCGGCGGCCCAGGGAAGCCCGATCGCGAAGTAGGGGCCGACCGTCTGCGACGGCGTGAGGGTGAAGTTCACCGCTCCTCCTCGAAGAACGTCGCCGCGGGGCCGCGCAGGTAGATGTCCCACTCGAAGCACTGCGCCCAGTCCGGCTGGGTCCCGTGAATCGAGAACGTCGAGATCATCGCATCGCGGGCATGGGCGTCGGGCACGGAGTTGAAGATCGGGTCATACGGGAAGAACGGATCGCCCGGGAAGTACATCTGGGTGACCAGCCGCTGCGCGAACGCCCGGCCCATCAGCGAGAAATGGATGTGGGCCGGCCGCCAGGCGTTGTAGTGATTGCCCCATGGATAGGGGCCCGGCTTGATCGTCGTGAACGTGTAGCGCCCCTCCGCGTCGGTCAGGCATCGCCCCGCGCCTGAGAAATTGGGGTCAAGCGGCGCCGGGTAGCGATCCCACTTGTGGCGATAGCGGCCGCACGCGTTCGCCTGCCAGACCTCGACCAGCGTGTCGCGCAGCGGCTTGCCCTCGGTGTCGTACACGTGCCCGGTGACGATGATCCGCTCGCCGATCGGCTCGCCGTCGTGCTGGCGGGTCAGATCGGCGTCGAGTTCGGTCACGCGCAGGCGCTCGGAGAGCGCCGGGCCGGTGACCTCACCGAGCGTGTGCGGAAGGTAGACGAGCGGCTCGTTCGGATGGCGCAGCGCGGTCGACTTGTACGGCTCGTAGTCGAGCGGTGGATGGGCACCCTCGGGCTCGCGCCGGTAGACAAGCGGCGTGTCGGCGATCGGGGTGTAGATCTGGCGTGGCTCTTCCTGCTCGACGGTCATCGTGTGACTCCTTCAGCGGTTGACGAGCTCGCGCAGCGCGCTCAGCTCCTCGTCGGTGGCGGGCGGGGTGCGCAGCGGGTCCTCGGCCACCCTGAGATCCCAGCCGGTCGCCTGGCGCACCTGGTCGACCTCGACTCCCGGATGGAGTTGGGTGAGCGTCAGCTCCGGGGCCTGGGTGGGGTCGGCCCCTCCACCCGCCTCGGGGGTGAGCACGCCGAGGTCGGTGACGACCGCGGTCGGGCCTCGGCCGGTGAAGCCAAGGCGCTCTCGGTCACCCGCGGCGTCGCCGAAACCGACCGTGGTGCGAAAGTCGAGACGCTCGACGAACGTCCGCGGTGAGTGCGGGGCGATCACCACCACCTCCTGGCAGAAGGAGGCGATCTCCGGTGCACCGCCCGCACCCGGCAGTCGCGTCCGGGGGTGGCCGTAGTCGCCGATCACGGTCGAGTTCAGGTTCCCGTGGCGGTCGACCTGCGCGGCGCCCAGGAACGCCACCTGCACGCGTCCGGTCCCGATCCAGTAGTTGAACATCTCCGGCACCGAGACGACGGTGTCGGCGGTCTCGGCGAGTTCACCGTCACCGATCGACAGGGGGACGTGGTACGGCTTCGCCCCGATCGTGCCCGACTCGTAGACGAGCACCAGATCGGGGTTGTGGACCATCCGCGCCAGCAGCGCCGCCGTGCTCGGCCGGCCGACCCCGATGAAGACCGAGCGCGCGCCGGTGAGCAGCCGGGCGGCCACGATCGTCTGCAGCTCGCCGGTGCTCGCCTGCGTCGTGTCGCGTGTCTCGCTCATCGCGTCGCTACCTCCATCATCATCGCTCAAGCCGCGTCGAGGATGTGATCGTTCATCCAGGCGGTGAACTCGTCGCGGTCCCGGCTCAGCTTGTCCCAGGACCGGTAGAAATCGTTGTCTCGGGTGGTCATCCCAGCCGTATACGACGGCAGCGAGCCGCCCGGTGCCTCGGCGACGGCATCGATCACCCAGCCGGGGATCACCACGCCGCCGGGCCGCGGCTCGAGCGTCTGGACGATGCGCTCCACGGTGACGAGCGAGCGGTCGGCGCAGAGCACGGCCTCCTTCTGCACGCCGGGGATCCCCCACAGCTGCACGTTGCCGTCGCGGTCGGCCTCCTGGGCGTGGACGATCGAGACGTCGGGACGCAGCGCGGGCACGGCGGCGAGCTTCTCGCCGGTGAACGGGCAGACGATCTCCCGGACGTTGGTCAGCTCCCGCAGATCGGTGCCGGCGTACCCGCGCATCACCGCGAACGGCATCCGAGCGGCGCCGGCCGCGTAGCGGTTGGCCATGCCTGCGTGACTGTGCTCCTCGAGTTCGATCGGCCGTGGCCAGTCGTGCTCGATCGCGTCGCGGAAGCGGTGCAGCGAGCCGACCCCCGGGTTGCCGCCGTAGGAGAACACGAGCCGGCGCGCCGCCGCCATTCCGATCATCTGGTCGTACAGGATGTCGGGCGTCATCCGGATCAGCTCCAGGTCGGTGCGGCCCTGGCGCAGCACCTCGTGTCCCGCCGCGAACGGGATCAGGTGGGTGAAGCCCTCAAGCGCGAGTGAATCGCCGTCGTGGACGAGCTCCGTGATCGCCTCGGACAGCGTCGTGATCTCAGCCACCGACGACCTCCGCGGCCATCGTGCGCTCGAGCGGCAGACCGACGTAGTTCTCGGCCAGCGCCGTCGCCTGCGCGCGGGAGGACACGACATAGCGCAGCTGCGAGAGCGCGAGCTCGGCCCCGTAGGCGTCCTCGTCGGGGTCCTTGTGGAGCATCGTGGTCATCCACCACGAGAAGTGCTGGGCGCGCCATACCCGGGCCAGACATCGGTCCGAGTAGGTATCGAGCGGGCCCTCGTCGCCGTCGTTGAAGCGGGCAGCGAGCGCCTGGGCGAGCACGGTCACGTCTGCGACGGCGAGGTTGAGCCCTTTGGCGCCGGTCGGCGGGACGATGTGTGCGGCGTCGCCGGCGAGAAACAGGTTGCCGTGGCGCATCGGCGCGGCCACGAAGCTCCGCATCGGGGTGATCGACGCCTCGGTGATCGGGCCCTCGTTCACGGAGAAGCCGTCAGCGTCCTGGCGGGCGTGCAGATGGGACCAGATGCGATCCTCGGACCAGTTCTCCATCGACTCCTCGGGCGCCACCTGAAGGTAGAGCCGGCTCACCAGCGGCGAGCGCATGCTGTAGAGCGAGAACCCCTCCGGGTGGCGGGCGTAGATCAGCTCGTCGGTTGCCGGCGCGGCGTCGACGAGGATGCCGAGCCACGCGAACGGATAGGTCCGGTCCCAGGTCTGGACCCGCGCGGCCACCGTCTCGCGGCACACGCCATGGAAGCCGTCGCAGCCGGCGATCACGTCCGCGCGCAGCTCGTGCTCGCCCCCCTCGTGGCGGTAGCGCACGACCGGGCTCTCACCGTCGAAGTCCTCGATTCGGACATCGGCGGCATCGAACCGCAGCGGCAGGCTCTCGGCGAGGCGAGCGGCGATCAGATCCTTGACCACCTCGGTCTGGCCGTACACGGTGACCGCGCGCCCGCCGGTGAGCTCCTCCATCGGCACGTGGTGGCGCGCGGCGTCGAAGCTCAGGTAGATGCCGCCGTGGCGCAGGCCCTCGCGATCGAGGCGGTCAGCGACACCGGCCGCATGCAGGACGTCGACGGTCCCCTGCTCGAGCACGCCGGCACGGATCCTGGCCTCGACGTACTCCCGGCTCCGGGCCTCGAGGATGACCGCCTCGATCCCCGCACGAGCAAGCAGTCGGCCGAGCAGCAACCCGGCCGGGCCCGCGCCGATGATCGCGACCTGTGTCCGCTCCGCGCCCATGTGTGCGGACAGGGTAAACGTTTCGTCCTGGGCGCACAGCGGTCATCGCGTTCGCAGAGCGAACGCGGCGGCGCAGCGCCGTCAGGAGATCTTGATCAACACGACCGTGTTGATCACGAACAGAACGGCGAACAGGACCGTCCAGCGGTTGAGGTTCTTCTCCACGAGCGAACCGCCGCCGAGCGGCCCCTGGCCGGTGCCGACGCCGAATGCGCCGGACAGGCCCGAGTCCTTGCCCGAGTGCATCAGGATCAGAAAGATCAGCCCCACGCAGAGGACGATCTGGACGAAGTCGAGGACCGCGGTCACGGCGCGGATGGTAGCTCGGAGTCGGTCCGGAGAGGGGCAGCCGAGTCCTCGTCATCATCCTCGACCGCGGCGGCCTCCTCAGCCTGCGCCTCATCGAGCCGGTGCAGGATCTCGATCGCCTCGGCTCGCAGCGCGCCGTCGATCTCGCGATGGTCCTCGTCGGACAGCTTGCCCGTCTGCAGGTCCATCTCGGCGTCGCGGATCTCGCGGTACTTGGCATCGCGCGCGGCCTCGAGGTCGGCTGCGGTGACGCCGAGGTCCGAGCGACGGTGGCGCGCGCCGCGCAACGGGCCGGTGATCAGCGAGAACACGATCGCGAGCACGGCGAGAATGATCAGGTAGCCGAAGACCACCGCGATCAGGCAGCAGGATCGGGTGGGCTGAGTCGCGTGACGAGCTCGCGCTCGCGTGCGGGCGGGACGCTGACCCCGCGGCCTCGCTCGTGCAGGCGGCGGCGGGCGCCGTCGCCGGAGTCCTCGTCGGGGTCGCCTCGCCGGCGGCGCGGCCCCACCGGCCACAGCGAGATCAGCCCGCCGATGCCGGCGATGATCCCTCCGAGCCAGAGCCAGGTGACCAGCGGCGAGACCTCGATCAGGAACTGCGTCGCCCACGGCCGGGTCACCCAGCGGTCGGTGAGCTCCTGCACGGCACGGTCGCGGAGCTGGAAGAGGTCGGTGAGCTTCTGCGCCTGGTCCCGGCGCGGCAGCTTGGCGATCGCGCTCATCGCTCGCGAGAACGCCTGGTCGCCCCGGTTGATGATCGGGTCCAGCGGCTGGGTGTTGGCGGAGATGACGACCCAGATGTCATGCGTGAGTCCGGCGTCGAGGCCGACGCTCGACTCATCGGAGGCGCCGAGGTTCGTCTCGAAGAAGCGGCCGAGCGGCGCATTGGAGGTCGCCGACGGATAGACGCCGTAGACGGTGCGCAGCGTCGTCACCCGGTGGCCGCCGCGGCTGACGCGCATGATCGCGCCGAACTCGAGCTTCTGCGCGGTGGCGGCGGCGATCGGCTTGACGTAGGTGAACGTGTAGCCGTCGCTGCGCACGCTCTGGCCGGGCGCCAGAGTGGCGCGGCGCTGGTGCTGGAACGACGTTGAGGCGGCGATGCCGACGAGCGCGATCACCACGCCGAGGTGGACGATGTAGCCGCCGTAGCGACGGCGGTTGCGCGAGACGAGCCTGGTGAGCGCCACCGGCGGGGCCTCGCCCGCTCCGCGCGCCCGCACCCGGGTGCCGCGGACGAACTCCTGGACGACGGTCGCGGTGACGAATGCGGCGGCGCAGAACGTCGCCAGTGACGCGGTGTGGGCGCTGACGCCGGGGACGAACAGCAGCACGACGAGCGTGATCAGCCCGACGGCGACCGGGAAGGCGAAGTTCGAGCGCAGCTTGTCGATCGACATCCGTCGCCACGGAATGATCGGGGCGATTCCGGCCAGGGCGACGATCGCGACCGCGAGCGGGTCGACGAACGGCAGGAACGCCGCCTGCCCGACATTGATCTCGTTGCCCGTGATCGCCTGGGAGATGAGCGGGAAGAACGTCACCCAGAAGATCACCAGCGTGAGCGCGACGAGCAGCATGTTCTGCGCGACGAACATCGCCTCCCGGGAGAAGATCGACGCGATGCTCGCCTCGGACTTGAGGCTCTCGTAGCGCCAGAGGACGAGGCCGATCGAGCCGAGCGTCATGATCGACACGATCGACACGAACGCGATGTCGAGCGCCGGGTCGGGGACGAAGGCGTGAATCGAGGACAGGATCCCCGAGCGCACGAGGAAGTCACCCACCATCGCCATCACGCCCGCCAGCAGCACGAGCGAGACGTTCCAGACGCGCAGCATGCCGCGCTTCTCCTGGATCATGATCGAGTGGATGTAGGCGGTGGCCACGAGCCACGGCATCAGCGCCGCGTTCTCCACCGGGTCCCAGCCCCAGAAGCCACCCCACCCGAGCTCGGTGTAGGACCAGCGCGCCCCCAGCATGATCCCGAGCCCGAGGAACAGCCAGGCCCCGAGCGCGAACTTGCGTGTCACCGAGACCCACTCGCTGTTCACCCGGCCTGAGACGAGCGCCCCGATCGCGAAGCAGAACGGGATCAGCATCAGCGTGTATCCCGAGTAGAGCATCGGGGGGTGGATCATCATCGTCGTGTGGCGCAGCAGCGGGTCAAGGCCCGCGCCCTGCGTCGGCGTGTCCGGCCCGGACGTCGTCTCGAACGGGTTGGCGAAGAACGTGTTGAGCGCCAGGAAGAAGCCGACGAGCACGAACAGCGTCGCCTGCGCCCAGGGCACGACCTCGCGCATCTTCCTGCGGGTGAGGAACAGCGCGAGGCTCGCCCACCCACTGAACAGCGTCACCCAGAGCAGCAGCGACCCCTGCTGGGTCGCCCAGATCGCGGCGACGCGGTAGAAGAACGGCGTCGTCGAGGACGACCCGTCGGCGACGATGTTGTAGGAGAAGTCGTTGCGGATGAACGCGGCGTCGAGAATGACGAAGGCGACGATCGCGATCAGCCAGAGCGCGTACATCGCACGGCGCCCCGAGTGGATCCACGCCTCGTCCCGGGTGCGCCCGCCGTACAGCGACGCGCCGAACCCGTAGAGCACGGTGATGAAGCCGAGGATCAGCAGCAGTCGGCCGACGGGAGCCATGCGTTCACTCGGGCGAGGCCCGGGTCACTCCGAACCGGAGCCGGAGGAACTGGCTGTCGGGATGGCGCCGGAGGCAGCCTTGTACTTCGACGGGCACTTGGTCGTCAGCGAGTTGGCGACCCCGGTGTAGGTCGCCGTCGGCGAGCCGCCCTCCTTGACGTCGACGAGCACCGCGCGCCCCTGGGCGAACGGATCGGGCACCTCGCCGGTGTAGTGCACGGCGGCGGTGATGTCACTCTTTGGGTCGCGGATCCTGAAGTCCAGCGCCGAGGACGTCCGGTGCACCGATCCGTCGACGACCGTGCCCGCCAGGATGTACGTCGTGCCCGGCTTGGCCCGGGTGATCAGCTGGGAGGCGGTCACCTCGTCGCGGCCGGCCGAGAAGCTCGTGTAGATGAGCGCCACGGCCAGCACGACGGCGCACGTCAGCGCGACCGTCAGGCGAATCGCGCGCTTGCGGCTGGGGTCCATACGACTCGTGATTGTCGCACGCCCGCCCGCCGCATCGACGCACTCGCCGGTTCCCGCCCTGACCTTCCGATTGTTAGCGCTGTGTTAGCGGTCGCGAATACGCGGCAGGCCTCGGGAAACCAAACCGATAAGAGAGCGTTCTAGATATGACTGTGATGACACGAAGCACAACCGGCGCCCTGTTGCTGCGGCGCCGTCGTGATGGGCGACCGGGGCGGGTCGCGGAGCCGCACGAGGCTCATGGCACCGCGCGGGCCTCCCGCCGGCTCGACCTGCCTCAGGACCAGGCCACGTACGCGTGCCGCTGCGGCTACGTGTTCGAGGCCGCGGTCTCGACGTCGGTCGGCTGCCCTCACTGCGGCGACTCGCAGGCCTGGTAGCACCCCACCACGCTGAACCTCTTCGCCGCCGCGCTGCGACGGCGCTGCGGCCTGCTGCTGTGCCGATGCGGTTGGCGTCGCCGCGGGCGTCGCCGCGGGTCGCCGCGGGTCGCCGCGGGTTCGCCGCGGGTCGCCGCGGGCGCGCGGGGTCGCCGCGGGGTCGGCGCGGGTCGGCGCGGGTTCGGCGCGGGTTCGGCGCGGGATCAATCGACTCATGTGAGCTCGAAGTCGCGCTGCTGTGTCGATCTCCCCCGGGGGCCGGGAACGATCGACACAGCAGCGCGGTCGCGGGCTCAGATGTGTCGGTTGTTCCCAGAACCTTCGGTGTCGGTTGTTCCCAGAACCTCCGCACCGCGAGCCGTTTTCGCAAGTTCTCGCGGCCGGCCGCGTTTTGAGCCCATGTCGCGCGGACAGCCACGCGACATGGCTCCCGATCCAGGAACCGACACAGTCGCGGTCAGCCGGCCCGCACAGGCCGGCTGACCGATGACGACGACGGCGCGGTGCCCGGCCGCCGGCCTGGCGGCCGGGCACCGCCGCGCAGCGTCGGGCGGGTCACGGGCCGAGCCTGCGCGGGTCACGGGCCGAGCTCGAGCGGTCACGGGCCGGGCTCAGGCAAAAAACCCCTGCTAGTGTGCGCGTCGCGGTCGTACCTCGGCCGCGAGGCAGCTTGCTTGGGTCCCGCATACAGCGGTTCGGGTCAGCCGTCGCCTCCCGAACCAGTGCGGTGAACGACGCCCACGCGTCGCGCCGCCCAAGGAGTTGATCAGTTTCATGCAGTCCTTTGCCGACCTCGGCGTGTCCGAGGCTGTCGTGAGCGCCCTGAGCGCTTCCGGCATGACCAGTCCCTTCGCCGTTCAGAAGCTCGCGATCGGTGACATCCTCGCCGGCCGCGACGCACTCGTCCGGTCCCCGACGGGCTCGGGCAAGACGCTCGCCTTCGGCGTGCCGCTCGCCGACCGCACCGCCGCCGACGCTCGCCGTCCGGCCGCGCTGGTGCTCGCCCCCACCCGCGAGCTCGCCACGCAGATCACCGAGGACCTGCGCCTCATCGCCCACGCCCGTGCGCTTCGCGTGACCGCCGTCTACGGCGGCGTCGGCCTCACCGCGCAGGCCAAGAACGCGGCCCGCTCCCACATCCTCGTCGCCACCCCCGGCCGGCTGGAGGACCTGCTCGCCCGCAAGGCGTTCACGCTCGACGCCGTCCGCATGCTGGTGCTCGACGAGGCCGACCGGATGCTCGACATGGGCTTCAAGCCCGCCGTCGACCGGATCGTCCGCGCCTGCCCGGCTGAGCGCCAGACGCTGTTCTTCTCCGCCACGCTCGACGGCGAGGCCGGTCGCGTGGCACGCAGCTACACCACCGACCCGGTGGTCCACGAGCATGGGCCGACCGCGCGGCGCGCCGCCGAAGACGTCGAGCACCGCTTCCACCCGCTCCACGGCGTCGACCGCCTGGATGCGCTCGTCGAGCAGCTCTCTGCGGAGCGCGAGCTGACGCTCGTGTTCGTGCGCACCAAGCACGGCGCCGACCGGCTCGTCAAGCGCCTCTCCCGCGAGGGGATCGACGCGGTCGCGATGCACGGCAACAAGTCCCAGCGCCAGCGTGAGTCGGCACTGCGCCGCTTCGAGGCCGGACAGGTCGACGTGCTCGTCGCCACCGATGTGGCCGCCCGCGGGATCGATGTGACGGGCATCTCGCACGTCATCAACTTCGACGCACCCGCCGATCACGAGACCTACGTCCACCGCGTCGGACGCACCGGCCGCGCCGGTCGCACCGGAGTCGCGGTGACCCTCGTCGGCGAAGACCAGCGCCGGGAGATCGCCGCCCTCGCGGACCGGCTCGGCCTCGAGCACGGGCTGCATCACGGAAGCCGCCCCGCGGCGGCAAAGCCCGCGCATGCGGGCGGCGGCCGCCGTCACGAGCCGCGGCCGGGCGCGCAGGCCGGACGCGGCGGGCCGGTCAGCCCGCAGCAGCGCCGACGCCGGCGCCGTCCGGCGAACCGGCCAGCCGGTCCATCACGGGCAGCGTGACCGAGGACGGGTGCTCCCCGTCCCGGAGGATCTCGATCTCGACCGCCCGCATGCTCGTCGGCGCGGCGGTCGCGGGATCCTCGCCGGTACCGGGGTTGCGGGCGTAGCGCGGGTGGGCACCGGAGGAGACCTGAAGCCGGATCCGGTGCCCGGCCGCGAACCTGTGCCCGAGCGGCCATAGCTCGAAGCGCACCCGCACGCTGCCGTCCTCCCCACGCTCGTCTCGCTCCGGATGGACCGAGGCGAGCGCGTCGCAGACGTTGCGCGACACCCCCGCCGGATCGACGTCGCAGATCCGGGCGAAGACGTCGAACGACGGCGCCGCGCAACGCGCCCACACCTCGACCACCGGACGGCCGATCGCCTCGAGTGTCGCCTCCAGCCGCCCCGCGGTGAACGTGAGCACGTCGCGGCGCGCCTCGAGCGGACCGTTGTCGAGAACCGCCTCGCGTGACATGAGCACCGGCCCACCGAACGACGGGGTCGGATCCGCCGGGTCATAGCGGTAGCGCTCGGCGCCCGGCGCGCCGGCCGGCGGCGCCTCGGGCGAGAGCGCGCCCCCGGCGCGCAGGAACCAGCGCCGCGGCTCGGACCCGGACGGCGGCCAGGATGCGAACTCGCGTCGCACCGACCCCTCGCCGCTGAGCCGCAGCTGGACGGGCAGAGTCCCGCCGCGGGCCTTCAACAGCCGATCGTCTCCGAGCAGCTCAGCGCGCAGGAACGCGATCGCTTCGCGGTGGCCGACCGCGGCCAGCTCCGGCGAGGTATGCGTCCACGGACCGATCGTCAACCGCGGCTGGCGCCCGGCGTCCTGCAGGGCGCGGACATCGTCGAGCATCCAGGGCAGCAGGATGTCGTGCCAGCCTCCGACGAACGAGACCGGCGCACTCACCCGGGGAACGGCGGCCGAGAAGTCCCGCCGCATCCAGTAGTCGCCGTCGCGGCCGGGCTGCTCAAAGCTCTCCCGCAACCAGGCGACCGGCGCGCCCGTGGCCACCTCGTCGAGCCCGATGAGCGCGTGATCGCCGAACATCCCCCCGAGCGACCGCAGCGCGCGGTTGATCCACAACGGCGCCAGGCGCCGCTCCTGGACGGCGACGATCGCCATCCACGAGGCGATCGTCTCCAGCGAGATCGATCCCCCCGCGTACGTCTGGCTGTGGAACTCCGACGCGCTCACCTGGATCGCCATCGCCGCCAGGTCCTCCGGCTCCTCGGCCGCGAGCGCCCACTGCACGAGGCCGAGGTAGCTCGGACCGAACGTCGCCACCCGCCCCTCGTGCCACGGCTGGGTGCGCAGCCAGCGCAGCGTCGCGGCGCCGTCGGCGCGCTCGTCGAAGGGCGTGAACGTCCCGCCCGAGCCGAACGTTCCACGCACGCTCTGCAGCACGACCTGGAACCCGCGCTCGGCGAGCAGGCGACCGAACAGGAGTCCGACGACCTGCCGTCGGCCATAGGGTGAGCGCACGAGCACCGTCGGCTGCGGGTGCGAGGCGGCGGCCGCGGCGACCCAGCGATCCGCCAGCAGCACCGTCCCGTCGTTCATCGTCACCGGCAGATCCCGCTCATGCACCAGCTCGGTCGTCAGCGGGCGCACGAGCTGCATGCGGCGGGCGAACAGCTGGCTGGCAAGCGTCATGGGGGCGAGGCTAGTCACACACGCAATCGTGTCCAATGCGGCCGGTCACTCATCAGGTTTGCGGCTGTCAGGTACCGGACAACATGAACCCCATGGTCTCGGAGGCCAAGCTCGAGCGGGGGCTCCACGGGATGAAACCGGCAGGTCCCGGCTGGTTCGTGCTCAACGCACGCGACGCCGAGTGGCAGGACGGCCCATTCGGCGCCTATACGCCGTTCGAGAACACCGAGCAGCGGTTCGCCGAGCTCGGCATCAACGTCGCCGTGCTCCGGCCCGGGCAGCCGAACGCCTACTACCACGCTGAGAACGTCGAGGAGGACTTCCTCGTCCTGGACGGTGAATGTCTGCTGATCGTCGAAGAGCAGGAGCGGCATCTGCGGCGCTGGGATTTCGTGCACTGCCCGCCGCACACCCGGCACATCTTCGTCGGCGCCGGCGAGCGGCCCTGCCTGCTGCTCGGCGTCGGCAACCGCGCTCGAAGCGATCTCTCGGTGCGCTACCCCGTCTCGCCTCTGGCACAGCGACACGGCGCGGGGGTCATGCGTGAGACCGACGACCCAGGGGTCGCCTACGCCACAGCGGAGCCGGACCTGACGGTCGCGTTCGACTCCGCCTGGCTCCCGGAAGATCCGGGCGGCGTCACCGCCACAACCGGCTGAGAACTCCGGCGCGTCCCGCCCCGACCGTCCGTCCACACCCGGTCATGGACGGTGACGGTTCGGCCGATGAGAGCGCTTGTGGCTTCACGCGCGCAGATCTCAGATGGCATTCAGCTGTCCGACGGGATCCGCCGTGCCCGACGCACGGCGGCCTGCGCCCGTGCGGTGATGGCGATCGCGGCGATCGTCGCGATCATCACCGAGCCGTGGGAGGCCGGAGTCGGCAGCTCGGGCCACTGGGCGCTCGCCGGCTTCGGGATCATCCTCGCCACCGCCGCGGTCCAGCTGCTGATCCCCCGCCGCGGTCTCCTGGCGGTCGAGGAGTCGCTCGCCCCGGTCTCGGCGCTGCTCATCATCGGCGACGGCCCGGCCCGGGCGACGATCGTCTCGCTGCTGTGGCTGGCCGCGGTCGCGTGCGGGGTCCTCGCCCGCGGCGGGCGCCAGCACTGGGTCGGCCGGGCGCTGCTGCTGCTCTCGCTCGCGCTGCCGCTGATCATGCATCCCGGACTGCACCAACCGTTCGCCGACCTGTGCGTGGCCGCGATCGCTCTGCTGCTCACCTGCGGCCGAGTCACCCGCGAGTTGCGCGCGATCGCCGAGCAGGCTCGCTGGGAGGCCGACCACGACGGGCTCACCGGCGCCTTTTCCCGCCCGGCGTTCCGGTCGGCGCTCGAGACGCTCGCCAGGGCCGAGCGCGAGGGCTCGGACGCCGCGCTGTTCATGATCGACCTCGACCACTTCCGCTCGATCAACAAGGCGCGGGGCCATTCCGCGGGCGACGCGATACTCGTGATGGTGGCCGACCGCCTGGGCGAGCTCTCGGGGGAGCGCGGCCTGCTCGGCCGACTGGGCGGCGACGAGTTCGCGGTCGTCGTGCGCTCCACCGATCCCGAGGCCGCGGCGCGGGCGCTCATCGACGAGCTTGCGGCGACGGTGCCGCTCTCGATCGGGATCGCGCGCGTCGGTCAGGACGGATACGAGGCCGAGTCACTGTTGCGCGCGGGCGACGTGGCGCTCCGCGTGGCCAAGCGCGGCGGCGCCGGCCGCGTGGAGTCCTACTCCGGCGAGTCGCTCTCAGACGACGGGCCGGGCGGTGCCCGCCGCAGCCTCGAGCGGCTGATCAACGGGGACGGCCTGTCGATCGTCGTTCAGCCGATCGTCGACATCTCGCGCGGCCAGGCCCACGCCTACGAGGCCCTGGCGCGCTTCGACGCCGGCTCGACCTCGAGCCCGCTGCACTGGTTCGCGCTCGCCGACGAACTGGACTCGCGCGACCTGTTGGAGCTCGCCTGCCTGCGCGCGGCGCTCGAGCGCTTCGGCGAGCGACCCGCTGGGACCTCGCTGAGCGTCAACATCTCCGGCTCGTTGCTCGCCGATCCGCGAACCCACGCGATCCTCGCCGAGCACGACGACCTGCACGGCCTGATCATCGAGCTCACCGAGAACAGCGTCGTCGATGACACCTCGGGGCTGACGGTCCACATCGGCGAGCTGAGCCGGCGGGGGGCACAGATCGCGCTCGATGACATGGGCGCGGGCTATTCCGGACTCACCCAGATGATGACCGTGCGCCCTGACTACCTGAAGCTCGACCGCGGGCTGATCAGCGGGATCGACGCCGATCCCGATCGCGCCGCGCTCGTCGCCGCAATGCTCGGCTACGCCGAGCACACCGGCGGACGGCTCGTCGCCGAGGGCGTCGAGACCGAGGCCGAGCTCGAGACGCTGCGCGGGCTCGGAGTCACGCTCATCCAGGGCTTCTACCTCGGCCGCCCCGGGCCCGGGTGGCCGACGCCGGGCCGGGGCGCGTCCCGGCGCCAGGCCGCCCTGCGCTAACTGCCGTCCGCCGCGGCCTGCAGCCTCCATCCGTTCTCGCCCGGCAGGGCGAGCGCGTCCTGCGGCCCCCACGAGCCCGGGGCATAGGACTCGGCGGCGGGAGGCTGCTTCAGGACGGGATCGACGACCTCCCACAGCCGCTCGATCTGCTCCGCGCGCGTGAACAGCAGCCGCTCGCGCAGCATCACGTCGTGCAGCAGCCGCTCGTAGGCCTCCAGGCCGTCGTGACCGTCGAACGCCTCGTCGACATCGAGCTTGAGCGCCGCCCGGCCGAGCGACATCGTCGGGCCGGGGATCTTGGCCTGCACCTCGATGCGGACCTGCGGGTCGTCGGAGAGCTCGAACACCAGCTCCGAGGGACGCGTGCCGCTCCCACCTTCGCCGGGAAAGATCCGCAGCGGTGCCTCGGTGAAGCCGATCGTCACCGTCCGGCGGCCCTCGGTCATCGCCTTGCCGGTCCGCAGGTAGAACGGAATGCCGGACCAGCGCCACGTGTCGACCCACACCTCGAGCGCGGCGAACGTCTCGACCTTCGAGTCGTCGGCGACCCCGTCGACGTCGCGGTATCCGTCGTACTGCCCGAAGATCACGCGGTTGGGATCGAGCGGGCGCATCGCATGAAAGACCTTCGTGCGCTCGGTGTGCAGCGATTCGGCATCGATACGCGACGGCGGCTCGAGCGCCACGATCCCGAGGATCTGCATGAGATGGGTGACGACCATGTCCCGGAACGCCCCGGTCTCCTCATAGAAGCCCGCCCGTCCCTGGATATCGATCTTCTCCGGCACGTCGATCTGCACGTAGGCAACGTGGTCGCGGTTCCACACCGGCTCGAGGATGCCGTTGGCGAAGCGCAGCGCGAGGATGTTCTGCGCCGCCTCCTTGCCCAGGAAGTGATCGATCCGGTAGATCGACTCCTCCTCCAGCACCTCGTGAAGGGCGGCGTTGAGCGCTCGCGCGCTCTTCACGTCGTGCCCGAACGGCTTCTCGACGACGAGCGACGCGTTCTCGGCGATCCCGGTGGCGCCGAGCATCCGCACCATCGCCTCCATCGCCCCCGGCGGGACCGAGAGGTAGACGAGACGCTCTCCCTGAGCGTCGATCTCCTGCTCGGCCTCCGTGACCGCCCCGGCGAGATCGGCGCCGTCGTCGGCGTCGGAGACGACGAAGCTCAGCCGCCGCGCGAAGTCACGCCAACTGTCGTCGAGCTCCATGCGCCCGAACTCGCCGAGCGCCTCGTGGACGAGCTCCCGGAACTCGTCGTCGGACCCGGGCGAATGCCGTCCGGAGCCGATGATCCGGAACTCCTCAGGCATCAGGCCGGCCTTGAACAGGTGGTAGAAGCCGGGGAACAGCTTGCGCTTGGCCAGGTCGCCGGTCGCCCCGAAGAGGACGAGGACGCGGTTGGACGGGCGGCGCTGCACGGTGTCGGTGTCGCGTGATGGCATGGCGCGTTGCTACCCGAGTCGCTCGAAGCTCACGAATGCCCCGCAATCGCGTGCGGGACGTAGGGCTCCTCGAGCGCCTCTATCTCTGCTGAGGAGAGCTCGAGCTGCTCGGCGGCGATCGCGTCGGCGAGATGGCCGGGCTTCGTCGCGCCGATGATCGGAGCCGTCACCCCGTCCTTGGCGAGCAACCAGGCGAGAGCCACCTGAGCGGCGGCCACCCCGCGTCCGTCGGCGACCTCCTGAAGGCGATCGACGACGTCGAAGTCCGCATCGGCGTACAGCGTGTCGGCGAACCCGTCCGTCCGCGCTCGCGTCGTGCTCCGCTCGCCGCCGCGCCCGCGGTTGCCGGCGAGCATTCCGCGTGCGAGCGGACTCCACGGGATCACGCCGACACCCTGGTCGACGCACTGCGGGATCATCTCCCGCTCCTCCTCGCGGTAGAGGAGGTTGTAGTGATTCTGCATCGAGACGAAGGGGGTCCTGGCGGCGGCCTGGAGCTTGGCGAACTGCCAGGCGTACATGGAACTGGCCCCGATGTAACGCGCCTTGCCGGCCTTCACCACGTCGTGCAGCGCCTCCATCGTCTCCTCGACCGGAGTCGATGGATCGAAGCGGTGGATCTGGTAGAGGTCGACGTAGTCCATCTGCAGCCGTTGCAGCGAGGCGTCGATCGACGCCATGATGTGCTTGCGCGAAAGCCCCTGGCCGTTCTCGCCGGGCATCGTGCGGCCGTGCACCTTGGTGGCCACGACGTACTCCTCGCGCATCTCGAACAGCCTGGACAGCACACGGCCCGTGACGACCTCGCTCTGGCCGCCGTTGTAGACGTCGGCGGTGTCGAAGAACGTGATCCCGCCTTCGACCGCCTCACGGATCAGCGGCTCTGCTTCCGCCTCGCCGAGCGCCCACTCACGACTCTCGTGCGCGCCATAGCTCATCATCCCCAGGCATACGCGCGAGACGCGCAGGCCGGTCGCTCCAAGGTTCACATGGTCCATGGCGTCAGCTCCTGAGATCGCGAGGGCAGGTCGCGTCTCACGCTAGTGCGGGCGCAGCACATCGGCCCGGTGCGCGTGGGTGAACACCCTGCCGCCGCCGTCGGGCGCCGGCGTGCCGAGCGTGGCGAACGCCTGCTCAAGCGCGTCCCGGCGCTCCTCGAGCACGGCCTCGCGCGCGGGGTCGACCGCGAGCATCCGGGCCCGGAACGCATCGGCGCTCTCCAGCCGGGTTTCGGTGCGGTAGCGCTCGGTGTGCTCACGCCGCAGTCCGTGCGCCTCGCAGCGCTCGATCGCGCCGAGCGCGGCGGCTCGCGTCTCCGTCTCGATCTCGATCAGCGACTGCAGCTCGTACCAGTCGCCCTCGGGCAGCGGCTCGGAGACATAGACCGCACCGTCGCTGCGCAGCACCCGGCGCGCATGGGCGAGCGCCGTGTCCATCTGGTCGATCGCGACGTGATGCAGAGAGCGCATGAACACGACGAGATCCTGACTTGCATCGCCGAGCGGCAACGCCTCGGCGCGCCCGATCGCGTAGTCGATCCCAGCCTGGTCCTCACCCGCGGACCGCGCGGCGGCGAGCAGGTCGCCGGAGATCTCCAGGGCGGTCACGCGCGAGCCCGCGGCCGAGAGCGCGCGGGCCAGCCAGCCGTCCCCGCAGCCGACATCGACGCTGCGGGTGCCGGCCACCTCGACGAGGCGCTCCAGCACCGCGATGTCGCTCGTCACCTCCACGCGCCCGCACTCTATTCAGGTCGCCTGGCAGGCTGTCACCGATGGCCGTCACCCGCGTCGCGCTCCAGCTCCCCTTCACCGCACCGCTCGACGGCGCCGCGCTGCTTGACCACTTTGCCAATCGAGCGGTCCCAGGGATCGAGCGGATCGACGGGAACGGCACGTACGTGCGCAGCCTCGCCCTCCCCCATGGACCGGCGGTGGTCACGCTGCGGCTCGGCCAGGTCCGCGGTGGGCCGCCGCTGACCGGCTCGTTGACGCTCGCCGACGCGCGTGACCGCGCGCCTGCCGAGACGCTCTGCCGTGCGCTGCTCGATCTCGACCACGACCCAGAGCCGGTGCGCGCCCAGCTCGGCGCGGACGCGCTGCTTGGGCCGGCAGTCGCCGCCTCCCCCGGCCGGCGGGTCCCGGGCGCAGCCGAGGCGACCGAGCTGTGCGTGCGCACGGTGCTCGGCCAGCAGATCTCGCTTGCGGGTGCGGCGACCGCTGCGGGCCGGCTCGTCGCCCGGCTCGGGCTGCAGCTCGGGCCGCTCGCCGACGGGGACGTGACCCATCGCTTCCCGACGGCTGCGTCGCTCGCTGCCGCCGACCCGGAGACGCTCGCGATGCCGCGGGCGCGGGCACGCTCACTCGTCGGCCTCGCCGCGGCGCTCGCCGATGGAGAGCTTGTGCTCCGCCGCGGAGACGAGCCGGGACAGGCCCGCGACCGGATGCTCGCGCTGCCGGGCATCGGACCGTGGAGCGCGGATTACATCGTCATGCGCGTGCTCGGCGACCACGACGTGTTCCTCGCCGGCGATCTCGGCGTGCGCCGGGCGCTCGAGCGAGCCGGCCTGGCCGCGGACCCGCGATCCGCGGCGGCGCTCGCCGAGCGTTGGCGGCCGGTGCGCTCCTACGCGATGCAGTACCTGTGGACGATCTGAGCCCGAGGCTCGGCGCTCGGGCGGCGAGGGCCGCGGGCCGACGGCGCTCTCAGTGCAGACGGGCGCGCAGCGCCTTGCGGTCGATCTTGCCGACCGCGGTGAGCGGCACCGCCGGAACGATGTGGACCTCGCGGGGGTACTTGTAGCCGCCGATCCTCTCCTTCGCCCAGCTGATCAGCGCCTCCTGGGTGAGCGTGGAGCCCGGGGTGAGCGCGACGAATGCGACGACCTCCTCCCCGTGGCGCTCGCTCGGCCCTCCCACCACGCCGGCCATCGCGACCTCCGGGTGCTCGGTGAGCAGGTCCTCGACGTCGCGCGGATAGACGTTGAACCCGCCCCGGATGATCAGGTCCTTCTTGCGGTCGACGACGAACAGGTAGCCGCGCGCGTCCTGGTAGCCGACGTCTCCGGTGTGCAGCCAGCCGTCGTGGATCGCGGAGGCCGTCGTCTCCGGTGCGCGCCAATAGCCGCGCATGACGCCCGGCGAGCGCACGCAGATCTCGCCGATCTCACCCGGCGGCAGCGGCCGGCCCTCGTCGTCGCGGATCTCGAGCTCGGTCCCCGGGACGGGGATGCCCACCGAGCCCGATCGCTCTCGCCCGACGGGCGTCGAGGAGATGAGCGCCGCGGTCTCGGTCATGCCGTACCCCTGGCGGATCAGGGTCCCGGGGACCCGCGCCAGGAACGCTCGCTCGGTCTCCTCGGGCAGCGGCGCGCCGCCCGAGGTGAGGTAGCGCAACGAGGAGAGGTCGTAGTCCTCGAGCGGGCAGCCGAGCAGCAGCTGGAGCATCGTCGGCACGACGGAGCTCTGCTGCAGCTCGTGGTCCTGCACCATCTCCAGGAACTCGGTTGGCTGAAACCAGCGCAGCAGCACCGTGAACGTCGGCTCCTCGGCGTGGAGGCCGGCGACCGTGACGAGCAGCCCGTAGGCATGGGAGAGCGGGAGCGTGACCAGCGCGCGGGTGACGCCGGGCTGGTGGGCAGAGCGGTACGCCGCCTGGCCGGTGTAGTGCAGGCTGGCGTGCGAGAGCATGACGCCCTTGGCTCGGCCCGTGGTGCCGCCCGTGTAGAGCAGAGCAGCCAGGTCGTCCTCGTCGCGATCGGCGATCCCGGCGGCAGGCGCCTGCTCGAGCTCGCCGAGCGTCGTCACCGGCCCGGCGTCGCCGGCATCAACCGCGTCGGTGCACAGCACATGCCGCAGCTCCGGCAGGCCCTCCGAGGCGGTGCGGACCTTGTCGAGGAACTCGGGCGTCGTGACGACGGCTCGCGCGCCGGAGTCCGTGAGCACGTGGCGCAGTTCGGGCTCGCCGAGCAGGAACGTCACCGGCGTGACGACCAGTCCAGCCCGCCACAAGGCGTGGTAGGCGATCGACACCTCGGGGCAGTTGGCCATGCACACCGCGACGCGGTCGCCGGGCGAGAGGCCGAGCGCCGCGAAGCCGCCGGCCATCCGCGCGGCCCGTTCGGCGAGCGCTGCCGAACTGTGCAGCCGACCCTCGAACAGCAGCGCCGGATGATCCCCTCGTCGCTGCAGGCCCTCTTCTGCCACACGGGCGAGGTGCCGTGGGCCGGCGGTGGAGCGATCGAAGGGGACGACGGGGCTCATTTCCGTGAAACCGGCATCCGCGGCGAGCTTATTACGGTGCGGCCGGCGCGCCGCCGGGCGGGCGGCGTGGAAGATCCCCACCATTTTCGGGTCAGGAACGGGACCGGCCTGCCGATAAACGAGGCCGTATGGCACCGACCGTCCGCATTCGCACCCGCCGAGAGCTCCCGTGAGACTCGTCCGCGTCGACCGCATCGCCGACGGGATGGAACTCGCGCGGGATGTCCCCGCGTCAACCCTCGGCTCGGCCCCGCTGCTGCGACGCGGCGTGCGGCTGTCCGGTGGCGTCGGCGCCTCGTTGGAACGTCGCGGAGTGCGTGCGGTGTGGATCGAGGACGATCTCGGCGACGGGATCGTCCCGGTACAGCCCCTGTCCGACGAGGTCCGGCGCTCCGCCGAGCGGGCCGTTGTCACCTGTCTCGACGGCGCCCGTGAGACCGGCGGCGGCGTCACCGCCGAGGCGCTCTCTCACCTCGAGCACGCGGCCCGCGGCGTGATGGACGCCATGGAGGACTGCCCCGAGGCCGCGCTCGCACTCGACGATCTCGCCAGCGCCGACAGCTACACCTACAGCCACTCGATCCGCGTGACGACGCTCGGACTCGTGCTCGGCCATCGCATCACCCGGCTCGACGGATGGCTCGACTGGCGGGGGCAGCGCCGCTATGACAGCGTCGCGGCACGGATGTCGGAGATGGCGATGGGCCTTCTGATCCACGACATCGGCAAGATCGCGGTGCCCGAGGCGGTCCTCAACAAGCCCGGGGCGCTCACCAGCGAAGAGTGGGAGCTGATCCGCACGCACCCGAGCGCCGGCGCCTCGCTGCTCCCCGCCGACCGCGTGTCGGCGCTCAGCATCGCGATCGTGCGCGATCATCACGAGCGTTGGGACGGGGACGGCTACGAGGCCGGCCGCGTCGCCGACGAGATCCACCCGTTCGCGCGGATCGCCTCGGTCGCAGATGTCTATGACGCGATCACCGCCGATCGCCCCTACAAGGCCGCCAATCCGGCCCACGTCGGAGTGCGGGCGGTCCAGGAAGGCGCCGGGACGCAGTTTGACCCGAGCGTCGTCGACCACTTCCTCCACGTCGCGATGCCGTATCCGATCGGCTCGGAGGTCACTCTCCCCGACGGTTCCGTCGGCGTCGTGGCCAATGTCAGCTCCCAGAGCCCTGACACGCCGGTCATCCGCCACCGCGACGCATCCGGCCGATTCGTTGAGACCGAAATGCGCATCGTGGATGGAATCGTGCAGGGAGATCTCCAGGGTTTGTACAACTGAAGGTGGGCAAACCTTGGACACCTGGCCAGCACACTCCGCCGACTCGATGGACATCATGCCCGTCTTCACCACCCTTGCAAGGAGGGAAAACCGATGAGTCCCGAACGAACCCAGGCATACCGGCGCGTCATGCGCACGATCGACGAGCTCGGCCCGAGCAAGCTGCTGAGCTCCGAGCAGGACCGCATCCGTCACGCCGCTGACAACCTGATCTTCAGCTCCGACCTTGCCACCGACGAGCCCGCGCTCGACGCGCTGCGCGACATCGACGAGCTGTGCGCCGCGCTCGTCGACAGTGGTCGCTGGGAGAGCGTGACCGCCGAACGCCTCGACCGCGATCTGCGGGCGTGCGGGCCGACCGAGCCGGTGGCGGCGGCCGCCTGAGCGAGCACCCGGACCTGCAGCGCGAGCACCCGGACCTGCAGCGGTTCCGAGACGCCCAGGCGGGCGGCACCTACGAGGGCGCGCTTGCCGAGCTGCGAGCCGGGCACAAGCGCGGCCACTGGATGTGGTTCGTCTTCCCCCAGCTCGACGGGCTCGGACGCAGCCCGACCGCGCGCCGCTACGCGATTCATTCGCTTGAGCACGCGCGCGGCTACGCAGCGGACCCGGTGCTCGGGGCACGTCTGCGTGACTGCTTCCAGGCCCTGCTCGACCTGCCCGAGTCAGTCGGAGCCGAGCAGGTGCTCGGCTCGGTCGACGCAATGAAGCTGCGCTCGTGCGCGACGTTGTTCGCGCGGGCCGGCGCCGACGGCGCCACCGCGGTGCTCGCCCGCTTCTACGACGGCGCCGAAGACCCTGCCACGGTCCGACTGCTGGCCGCCGCCGGCGGGTAGCGTACCCGCCGATGAGCTCCTCGCCGGCCGCCAAGCCCTCCCGGTGCGCCACCGCCCGGGCGCAGGACGTCTTCCTGCTCGATGACACGCTGACCGACGCGGAGCGGGCGCTGCGCGACCGCGTCCGCGCCTACGGCAACGAGCATGTCCTGCCCGTCATCAACGACTACTGGGAACGAGCCGAATTCCCATTTGAGCTGATCGCCCCGCTTGCGGAGCTCGGCGTCGTGGGCGGCACCATCGACGGCTACGGCTGTCCGGGGCTCTCGCGCCGGGCGTCCGGGATCGTCGCGCGGGAACTGGCCCGCGCAGACGGCTCGCTCAACACGTTCTTCGGCGTCCACTCGGGCCTGGCGATGGGCGCGATCGCCCTGCTCGGCTCCGAGGCGCAGAAGCAGCGGTGGCTGCCCCCGATGGCGCGCCTGGAGGCGATCGGCGCGTTTGCGCTCACCGAGCCCGAGCATGGCTCTGACTCGGTGTCGCTCGAAACGCGGGCGCGGCGCGACGGCGAGCACTGGGTGCTCGAAGGCCACAAGCGCTGGATCGGCAACGCCTCGATCGCCGACGTCGTCGTCGTGTGGGCGCGCGACGACGATGGCGACGTCGGCGGCTTCCTGGTGGAGAAGGGCACCGACGGATTCGACCCCTCGCTCGTGATCGAGGGCAAGATCGGCAAGCGCGCCGTCTGGCAGGCCGAGATCACACTCGACGCAGTCCGCATCCCGGCCGAGAACCGGCTCGAGCATGCGCGGACCTTCCGCGACACCTCACGAGTGCTCGCCCTCACGCGCGGCGGCGCCGCCTGGGAATGCGTCGGTCATGCGATGGCCTGCGTCGAGGCGGCCGTCCGCTACGCCGGCGAGCGCGAGCAGTTCGGCCGGCCGATCGGCGCCTTCCAGCTCGTCCAGGCCAAGCTCGCGACGATCTCCTCCGAGCTCACGGCGATGCAACTCGTCTGCTTCCGCCTCGCCGAGCTCCAGCAGGCGGACGAGGCAACCGCCGAGATGGCATCGCTGGCCAAGCTCCACAACGTCCGGAAGGCGAAGCTGATCTGCTCCGAGGCCCGGGACATCCTCGCCGGCAACGGACTGCTGCTGGAGAATCATGTCGCCCGGCACATGACGGACATGGAGATCGTCGACACCTACGAGGGGACCGACTCGATGCAGTCGCTGATCCTCGGCCGCGCGCTGACCGGGATCTCCGCGTTCACCTGAGGCACAAGCGCGGCTAGGGAATGGTGAACGCGTCGAGCGCCGCCTCGACGTGCGCGTGGGTTGCGCAGCCGCCGAGGTGGTCGTTGACGAGGCCCATCGACTGCATGAACGCGTAGGCCGTCGTCGGGCCGGTGAACCGCCAGCCGCGCCGCTTGAGGTCCTTGGAGAGCCGCGTCGACTCCTCGCTGAAGGTCTGCAGCTGGCGTGCGGCCCGGTCGGTCGCGTCCCCGGCCCGCTCGGGGGCGAAGCTCCAGATGTGGTGGGCGAGCGAGCCCTCGGAATCGACGAGCTCGACGGCGCGGGCGGCGTTGTTGATGACCGCCTCGATCTTGCCGCGGTGTCGGACGATCCCCGCGTCCTGCAGCAGCCGCGCGGCATCGTCCGGGCCGTAGCCGGCGACGACACGGAAGTCGAACCCGGCGAACGCCGCTCGGAACGCCTCGCGCTTGCGCAGGATGGTCAGCCAGGAGAGGCCCGCTTGGAACCCCTCGAGTGAGAGCTTCTCGAACAGCCGGATGTCGTCGTCGCTCGGAAAGCCCCATTCGGTGTCGTGGTAGGCGACGTAGTCCGGCGAGGAGCCCGCCCAGGCGCAGCGAGCGACGCCATCCTGCCCGAGCACGACGCCGTCGGGCAGGGGCTCTGGCTCCGTGGCGCTCACGGACGGATCAGATGGCTGCGGCGCAGTCGGCGCACAGTCCGCAGACGACGACCTGGGCGTCGTCGGGGCGGAAGCCCTGCGCCGTGGCCACGCGGAGCAAAGAGGCATGGTCGGTGCCGCAGTCAAGGTCGGCGACCGCACCGCAACGACGGCACACGAAATGGTCGTGGGCATCGATGCGCGCGTCGAACATCACGGCGCCGGTGGCTCCGGGAACGCGACGTACCTGTCCGAGCTCCTCGAGGAGCTCGAGGGTCGCGTACACGGTCGGCAGCGAGACGCCCGGCATGCGCCGGCTCACCTGGCCGAACACGGCCTCCGCGGTGACGTGGCCACCGGTCTCCCGGACGACTTTCGCGATCGCGAGCCGCTGTGGGGTGACCCTGCCTCCGCGCGCACGCAGCGCGTCGGAGAGTGCGGTTTCGGTGGCGTCCATGGGTGAGGTTGACGGTACCACAGCAGGGTCGTTCTCTTGAGAGGAATGCTATCTTACTGATCTTGCGATAGCTGTCGCGTCCGGGACACGGCGCAGGATCCGTTCCGATGCGACAGCCGTCGAGGAGGAGCACATTGGCCGAGCCGTCCCACACCGCACCGGAGTATCGCTCGGGGCACCGACGTCGCCCCGCCGCCGAGCTGGATCCTCCATGCGCCGACGTCAGCGGTCGCGAGGCGGGCTACCTCCTCGCCCTCCATCAGCTCGCGTCCGCCACCAAGCCGCCGACGCAGAAGGGCCTTGCCGAGTCGATGGGCGTCTCCGCCCCGACGGCGCTTGAGATGGTGCGACGCCTGAGGCGGATGGGACTGGTCGAGCCCGACCGGCTGGAGCTGACGCCGAAGGGGACCTCGGCGGCGCTGCTGCTCGCCTCACGTCGTCACGCGGCTCACCTGCTCACCGGGGACGTCCTGGGCTACGCCGACGCGGCGACGAACCCCGAGGCGGTCCGGCTGGCGCCCTCGCTCTCACGCGAGCTCGCCCGCAAGCTGCTCGCGGTTCGCCCGCCGCGCGAGAGCTGAGCCGGCCGCTCACGCGTCACCGGCCGCTCACGGGCGGCGCGATGCGGCGACCTCGGCGGCGCACCGGTAGCCGCTGCGCAGCCCGCCCTCGATGTAGCCCTGGAAGTTCATCGACGTCTGCTCGCCGGCGAAGTGCAGGCGTCCCTCGCGCCGGCCCTGAATGCCGTTGAAGGCAGTGAACTGGCCGACGGCCAGGTAGGAGTAAGCACCGAGGATGTAGGGGTCGCCCGAGGACCAGACGAAGAACGCCTTGCCGTTGTAGAGCGCGCTGCTGCCCGGAAACAGCTGCTCGAAGCTCGCCAGGTAGTCGCTCGCCATCTGTGCGGGCGGCGCTCCGCGATAGGTGGTCAGCCCGTAGCGCGGACCCCAGTTCTGTCCCACCGCGCCGCCCGGCAGCGCGGCGAGAACACCGGCGGTGCCGGGCTGGTAGTCGGTGGCGTCCCATGCGCCCTGGACGATCGTGTCCGTGTAGGCGTTGCCCGTCTGGCCGTCGTCATCCCAGATGCGCGAGGAGTACTGCAGGAAGAACTTGGCGTTGCTGCCCATCGGCTGCTCCTCGATCGCCCGGCGATGGAGGGGGTGGATCGTTACCCCGCTGGTGTCGACCTGGCGCAGCGTCGTGAACGGGATCGCCAGCACGACCTGGTCGGCGATCACGTCCGCCGTGCCCTGCCCTGAGGCGAAGCTGCAGACGACCTGCCCGCCCGAGCGGGAGCTCAACGCGACGAGCTGCTGACCGAGGTGCACGCTGCCGCCGGGCAGCCGGTCGACGATGCCGGAGGTCAGCAGATCGTTACCGCCGTGCAGATGCCACTTCTCGTTGCCACCGTCGAGCTCTGGCGCGGACCGGACCTGAAGGCCGGTACGTGTGCTCGAGTCCGCGCCGAGCAGATCGATGAGGTTCAGCGACGACGTGTTCTCCGCAGGCCCGCCGTACTCGTCCAGGATCGCCGAGACGCACAGCCGGCCGAACTCTCCCTGCGAGCCGCCCGGGAGGTGCGCGTCCAGCCACTCGATCACCGACATCTGATCCCACTTCTTGGCCCACGACGTGCCACGGCGGTACGTCGTCGGCCAGCCGGCCTTCGCCGCCGCATCCTTGAACAGCGCGTACCCGAAGTTCCTCCAGTCGCTGTTGACCGAATCCTGGGTGACGAGCCGGCCGTCGAACCAGAACGACTCCTGGTCGGGATCGACTCCCGGCGGATACCGCTCGGTGTTGTCGAGTGTGAGGTGCAGATCGCGCGCCAGGTGAAGCGTCGCGGTGTGCTCGGGGTTGACGAACTCCGCGTGCTCCTCCACCAGCTGCCCGTCGTCGAAGTAACCGCGCAGTGTCTGGATCCGCCCGCCGGCCCGGTCCGACCACTCGTACACGTCGGCGCGAATCCCGTGCCCGTGCCACAGCCGGTGGGCACACCCGAGGCCGGCGATGCCGGCACCGACGATGACGACCCTGGTGTCGGGATCGCTCCGCGCCGGCGCCACGGCCGGCCATGAACCCCCGAGGCCGAGCGCGAGCGCCGTGCCGCCGGCTTTCTGCAGCAGGGTTCGCCGCGTGAGGTCGCCTGCTGCGCCCTCCGTTCTCCGGCGCGTGTCAGCTGCGCGACGCAGCGCCTCCTGCGCGATCCTGATCCGCTCCAACGCCGACCCCGGTCCTGACGCCATCGCCGCTCCTCCTCCGTGTTCCGCACGGGCATATGCCAGGCAGGCTCCGGAATCCTATGACCTGTGACAATGGGTCAGGCGGTGCTCGGCAGGCACATCTCTCGCGGTCGGTACCTGGTCGTCACGGCCGCCGCGCTGGCAGTCGCGGCCGGCCTGTGCTCGTGCGGCAACGCGGCGCCGAGCCGCCGTCCGACCGACCTGCACCGGACCGTCACCGTACGGGTCGCCGACGCCGTCCACGCACCGCCCCGCCCTCACGCGCACGCGCGCTCCCACCCGAAGGCCCGTCCCCGGACGAAGCCCCGCCCCCGCGTGCAGGCGAGGTCCGTCCTGCCGCTCGCCGGCCGCGTCGTCGGCGTCGATCCCGGGCACAACGGACGCAACTACACCGACCCCGGGTACATCGACCGGCAGATCTGGAACGGGCGTGAGCACGAGGACTGTGACACGACCGGCACCGAGACCGACGGCGGCTACACCGAGGCGCGCTTCAACTGGAACGTCGCCGGCTACCTCGTCGCCGACCTGCACCGCGAGGGCGCGCGTGTCGTCCTCACCCGCCACAGCAACGACGGCGTCGGCCCGTGCGTCACCCGGCGCGCGCAGATCATGAACCGCGCGCGCGTCGCGGTCGAGATCTCGATTCACGCGGACGGCGGCCCGCCGGACGGCCGCGGCTTCGCGATCCTCGAGCCGGTCGCCGACGGGATCAACGACCCGCGTCCTTCGTACCGATTCGCGCGCATCCTGCGTTCGCGGTTCCGAGCGGGTACCTCGATGCCGATTTCCACCTACGACGGAGTCGACGGGCTCCAGCCCCGCGATGATCTCGCCGGCGAGAATCTGGTGAGAGAGCCGTATGCGCTGATCGAATGCGGGAACATGCGCAACGGGGCCGACGCGGCGCTGCTCACCTCCTCGCGCTGGCAGGAGCGCGCCGCGGCGGCGGTCGCGAGTGCGATCACCCAGTTCCTCACCCGGCCTGCCGCGGGCTGAGACGGCTCCGCTGCGGACGGGGACCGACACGCCCACCTCCGGACCCTCGGCGCCCGGCGCGGGTGCGGCCGGCACCGGGAAGCGATCGCGCAGCTCATGTCACAGCGATGTAACAGCGTGACGGGGGTGTGAGCGGCAGCTCCGTAGAACCGCCGTGGTCAAGCCGACCCCGCCGGACTCCAGATGCTCAGGCTCCAGCTCCTCACCCCCACGTGCCGCTCAAGGGCACTCACCATCCTCGCCGCGCTCGCGCTCGCGCTCGCCGGGTGCCGGAGCCTCGCGCGGGGGCGGTGGCGGAGTCGGCGCAGGCACGACCACCGCCGGCGGGTCGAACAAGCTGTTCGCGATGTCACGGTGCATCCGCGCCGACGGGACGCCGCACCTCCCGACCCGACCTTCCCCCGGGGTGCAGGCGTGAGCCTCGCGGACGCGGGCCGGATCAACCGCGATGCGCCCGCGTTCCGGGCCGCCGCCAAGGCCTGCAGGGGCGCGGGCATGGGGATCCCGGGAGGCGGTTGATGCATCGACTCCGAGGCAGTGGCCGGACGGGCGTGATCGCCTCGCTGGCCCTGTTGATCGCGGCCGCGGTGGTCGTCGTGCTCGTCGTCCGCTCGAGCCCGCAGGCCGCCTCGGGCTCTGACCGGTCGGCGCGCACCGACGGGGGCTCGGCGACCGTCCGTCGACGCACTCTCGTCGCCACGGACACGGAGTCCGGCACCCTCAGCTACGCGGGCGCGCAGACGGTCTACAACCGGCTCGGCGGGACGGTCACGTGGCTCCCGCGCGTCGGGCGCACGATCGAGCCGGGTGGTGTGCTGTACCGCGTCGACGGAGAGCCGGTCATTCTGATGAGCGGCTCCTCGCCGGCCTACCGGACGCTGAGCGCCGCCGATGTGGACGGTCAGGACGTGCTCGAGCTCAACCGGAACCTCAAGCGGCTCGGCTTCGACGCGACGGAGCTCACCGCCGACGACATCTGGCAGTCGGCGACCTCGCTCGGCGTCGAGGAGCTGCAGGAGTCGCTGGGCGAAGCGCCGACCGGCAGTCTGGCGCTCGGCCAGGTGGTGTTCCTTCCCGGGCCGCAACTGGTCTCCGCACTCGACACGACGGTTGGGTCCACCGGTTCGGGCGGGGGATCCTCCGGCACCGCGCAGGCCAGCTCCATCGTGCCGCTCGCCGGGTCGCCCGAGTTCGTCTCCTCGAAGTCCACCGCCACAACATCGACGACCTCCGCCCCCTCCGACGGCGCCGCGAAGGCGCTGTCCGCGCTCGCCAAGGAGCTCAAGGCCGAGACGGCGCAGTTGAAGGCCGCGACCACGGCGCTCAAGTCGGCTGCCGAGAGCTCGCACCGTTCAGGCTCGAGCTCCCATCACTTCAGCGGCGGAAGCCGCGGGAGCAGCGCGAGCAGCGGCGCCGGCGCCCAGGCGATCCTCCAGACGACCTCGACGCGCCTGGTGGTGACGGTCGACCTCTCGGCGAGCTCTCAGGCCGAAGCGCGTGTCGGCGAGCAGGTCAGCGTCGAGATGCCGGCCGGCAACCACGTGAGAGCGAGGATCATTGGGGTCAGCCGCATCGCGCAGAGTTCGAGCTTCGGCTCGGGCGGCACGCAGGGTGGCGGCTCGGGCGGCGGGGCGTCCTCGACGGTGCCGGTGACGATCGCCCTCATCGGACGCCATCGAACCGCCGGGCTCGACCAGGCAGCGGTGAGCGTCGCGTTCGTCTCGCAGCGTGCACGTCACGTCCTGTCGGTGCCGGTGACGGCGCTGGTGGCGACGTCGGGCAGCCGGTACGCCCTGCAGCAGACGGGCGTGCCCCACACGCTGATCCCGGTCACCGTTGGGCTGTTCGCCGCCGGCTACGTCCAGGTCTCCGGCCGGGGCGTCCACTCCGGACTCGCCGTCACCGATTCACAGGGATGAACGACGCGCAGGCACTCGCCCTGGAAGGCGTCAGCAAGGAGTACGCGGGCGGCGTCAGCGCGTTGCGAGAGGTGAGCGTCACCATCCCGATCGGCGACCAGGTCGCCGTCACCGGCGCGTCGGGCTCGGGCAAGACGACGCTGCTGACGATCCTCGGCACGCTTGAGCGCCCGACGGCCGGGACGGTGACCGTCGCCGGCCGCCGGCTGACCGGCGCCTCGGACCGCAGCCTGGCCGGATTGCGCGCGCACCGGATCGGCTTCGTGTTCCAGTCGTTCCACCTCCAGGAGGCGCTCACCGCGCTCGACAACGTCGCGACGGGGATGCTCTACACCGGCCGGCACCTGCGCGACCGCCACGCCGCAGCTCGCGAGGCGCTGGATCGCGTCGGGCTCACGCAGCGGCTCTCCCACCGTCCAACCCAGCTCTCCGGCGGAGAACGCCAGCGCGTCGCGATCGCGCGGGCGATCGCCAAGCGACCGGAGATCATCCTCGCCGACGAGCCGACCGGCAATCTCGACTCGCATGCGGGGACGCAGGTGATCGAGCTGCTGCACGAGCTCGCGGCCGACGGGGCGACGCTCGTGCTGATCACCCACGACCCGGCGATCGCCGGCACCTTCCCACGCCGGATCCAGATGCGTGACGGCGAGATCACGGACGATGGGCCATGACGAGGCTCGCCCACCCGGACCGGGGATCCGCCCGGGACCTCGCTCGCCTCCCGCTCGCCGAGCTCGCCCGGACCTCGCTGCAGGGCCTGCGGTCCCGCAAGCTGCGCGCCGCGCTATCGGCGCTGGGGATCGCGATCGGAATCGGGGCGATGGTCGCCGTGGTCGGCGTCTCGTCCTCGGCCCAGGCGAACCTGCTCGCCGAGATCGACCGGCTCGGCACCAACCTGCTCACCGTCGCCCCGGGCACGAGCTTCACCGGAAACACCGAGATTCTCCCCGCGACGGCCACCGCGATGATCGGCGGCATGTCTCACGTGCAGCGGGCCGCCGCGGTCTACCAGCTCTCGACCGGCGTCGTGCTCCGCACGCCCTACGTGCCCTCGGAGGAGACCGGCGGGATCGGGGTCGACGCCGCGCAGGACGACCTCCCCGAGGTGCTGGATCCCACCCACCCGCTCATGGCCAGCGGCCGCTTCCTGGACCGGGTGAGCAACCGCTATCCCGAGGTCGTGCTCGGCGCGCAGGCGGCCCGGACGCTCGAGCTTGAGCAGGTGGGCCATCACCTGATGATCGACCTGGACGGCACCTGGTTCACCGTGATCGGCGTGATGCGCTCCGCCGCGCTGGACACCGCGCTCGACGACACGGCATTCATCTCGCTCCCGGTCGCCGAGCGGCTGTTCCGCCGGACGCCCCACGCCTCCGAGGTCTACGTCCGCGCCGACCAGAACGACGTGCTCGGGGTCTCCAACCTCCTCGGTGCCACCGCCGACCCCGAAGATCCCTCGAGCGTCCTGATCACCCGGCCGTCCGACGCGCTGAAGGCCCGCGCCGCGGCGAAGGGCCAGTTCACCACGCTGCTGCTCGGATTGGGGGCGGTCGCGCTGCTCGTCGGCGCGATCGGCATCGCCAACATCATGGTCATCTCGGTGCTCGAACGCCGCGGCGAGATCGGCCTGCGCCGCGCGCTCGGCGCACGCCGCCTCCACGTCAGCGCCCAGTTCCTCACCGAATCCGCGCTGCTCGCCGCGCTCGGCGCCATTGCCGGTCTGGGACTCGGTGCCGGCGCCACCGCCGTCTACGCCGTCGGCCAGCACGAACCGTTCGTGGTCCCCACCTACGCGCTCATCGTCGCCCCGCTCGGCGGCTTCCTGATCGGCGCCATCGCAGGGCTCTACCCTGCGATGAAGGCGGCGCGACTGAGCCCCACCGAGGCCTTGCGCGCCTGACCCACCTACGGCGCACGACGGGTTCGGGGTCATCCCTGAGACCTACCTGGCGATGTTCGAAGATCGTCCTTGAGGGCGTTGTGGGCCTGGTCGCGCGTCCGTAGGGTCTGGAGCAGGCTGGGAGACGGCCGCTTCGATAAACCGGCGCACCGACGCGCCACGACTGAAGGGCGGGGTATGACGACCGGAAGCCTCAACCCACGCCGGTCGAAGGTCGACTGGCGCCGCGCGGAGTTCGTGCTCACGGGGCTCGCGTTCCTCGGGTTTCTGACGCTGCCGATCCGGATCACGACGATCTACGGCGGCCTGCCCGCCCACCCGCTGTTCGTCCACGTGCCCGTGGTGCTGATCCCGGTGACGATCCTCGCCGCGATCGTCTGCATGGTGAGGACCGACTGGTTCTCGCGCTACGGGATCGCGCTGGCCCTGGTCTCGATCGCCGCGATGAGCTCGATCTTCATCACGATGCAGGCCGGCTCTGCGCTCGTGGCCGCGCTGCATCTCAGCGGCCGGGCGGCGCACCTCATCTCCCAGCATTCGCAGGCGGCGCACATCCTCGCGTTCGTCTACGTCGGGTTCACCGCGATCCTGATCGTCACCTTCGCTTCTCAGCGGATCTCCGGTGGGATGGACACGGGCCTTGCGGTCGTCGACCGGCTGCTGGCGCCACGCGCGATCTTCACCGCGCTGCGGGTGCTGCTCGTGCTGCTCGCACTCGGCTCGGCGGTGATGGTCTTCCGGGTCGGGGATCTCGGCGCCAAGGCGGTCTGGCAGGGTCGCCTGCAGGCCGCGCAGGCCGCGCAGACCCCGGGCGGCTGATCTCAGCACGCGTCCAGCCGGGCGACCGATCCGCGTCCGGCGCCATCGGGTAGCGTTCCGGCGCAGGTGAGCGCTCGCCCGGACCAGACAGGCGCGGCGACTCCGCGGGTGTCGCTGGGCACGGTTGCCCGGCAGTGGACGCGGATCGGCGTCACGGGCTTCGGTGGGCCGCCCGCCCACATCGCGCTGCTGCGGGAGCTGATGGTCGACCGGACGGCGTGGATGGCGCCGGCGGAGTTCCAGGACGCCAACGCCGCCTGCGGGCTGTTGCCCGGGCCGGCCTCGACGCAGATGGCGCTGTTCTGCGCGTATCGCGTCGCCGGCGTCCCCGGGGTGCTTGTCGGCGGCGTCGGGTTCATCGCTCCCGCCGTCCTGCTGATCATCGCGCTCTCGCTCCTGTTCCTCAGCCACAGCCCGCCGCTGTGGATCCGCGGCGCCGGCGCCGGGGCGGGCGCCGCGGTGGCGGCGGTGGCGGTCCACGCCGGCCGCGGGTTCGTCGCACCCAGCCTCGCCCGGCTGAACGGGGATCGCGTCAGGAGGGCGCGCTGGGCGGCGTACGTCGCGGTCGGGATCGCCGCCGCGGTCCTCGTCGGCCCCTACCTCGTGCTGGCGCTGCTGGCCTGCGGCGCCGTCGAGGTGATGCTGGCGGGTCACGCCCGCCCCGCGGCCGGGCTGCTGCTGCTGCTGCCGGGCTCGATCAGGACCGGCGGGCTCGGGGCACTCGCATGGACCGCCTTCAAGGTCGGGGCGCTGTCGTTCGGCGGCGGGTTCGTGATCATCCCGCTGATGCAGGGGGACGCCGTGCATGTCCACCACTGGATGACGAACGCACAGTTCCTCAACGCGGTCGCGCTCGGTCAGGTGACGCCGGGGCCGGTCGTCGCGACGGTCGCCGCGGTCGGATACGCGGCGCACGGGATCGCCGGTGCGGTGCTCGCCGCGCTGGTGGCGTTCGCCCCGTCGTTCTCCTTCATCCTGCTCGGCGGGCCCCGGTTCGAGCAACTGCGCGGCAATCGCACCGCGCAGGCGTTCCTCGACGGCGCCGGTCCCGCGGCCATCGGAGCGATCTTCGGGGCCGCGATCCTGCTGGCCATCGTGCTCCGGGGGTGGCAGTTCGCCCTGCTCGCCGCCGCGTCTGTGGTGCTGCTCCTGTTGCGCCGCGGCGTGGTCGAGACGCTCGTCGGCGCCGGGGTCATCGGGGCTGTCGTGGTCCTGGCCGGTGGCGGCCTGCCCCGGTAGACGCCCCGGCGCCGGGGGCGCTCAGTACTCGGTCGTGATCACCCGATCGGATAGGACTCGAGCTCGTCGTCGCCGTAGTAGGCGCCGTTCGCGTCGCCGCTGATGTCGACCGGCGCGCCGTTCGTCGCCCATGAGCCCTGACCGTTGTTCTGGTACCAGCCGATGCGGCATCCGCCCGAGGCGCATTCGCCCCAGTAGACGGTGTTGTAGCCCAGCGCGACGCTGGTGATCGTCTCGCCCGAACCTGGGTTCTGGTAGTAGAAGACGCCCGGGTAGACCCACGGGTACTGCATGACCGCGCCGCTCGCGTCGCCGTAGCGCACGACCTCGTCGGTGGCGTCGACCGACATCGCGGTGATCGTCGCGCTGTCGGCGATCCACAGCGACGGAGCGCCGCCGCCCTTGGGGATCGTGTCGATGTCCGGGCCGGAGGTGTAGAACACGCGGGTCGCGTCCAGGCCCACGTGCGAGAAGCTGGTTCCGGATACGAGCGTCTTGATCGTCCCGCCCCCGATCTTCACCCGGCGGACGCCCTTCGCATCCGCCCAGTACAGATAGGTCCCATCGTTGACCAGATCCCGGCCGCCGACGTACGCGGGCGAGTGCGCGACCGTCACCGCCGGTCCCCCGGACAGCGGGACTCGCTTGATCACCGACCGGTTGAGCGTCGGGTAGTTGGCCACGAAATAGCCGTAGTACTGCCCGCCCACCTCAGCCCACGTGATCGCCTCGAAATCGGTCGGGTACGTATGCTGCTCCTCGTAGAGCAGCGTCTCCTGACCGGGCTGGTTCTGCTTGGACGCGCGCCACACCTGACCGATCGCGTCGTTCCCGGGCCCCGCCGTCCAGTACAGATTGCCCGTCGATGGCACCACCCGGTGTGGCTGGCTGTAGGAAAGGACGCCGGCATCGGCCGCACTCGGAGAGCCGACCCCCACCGCGGCGGCCGCGCTCACCGCGCAGACGCCGGCGGCGACCGTCCGCCTGAGACCGACCGGCAGCGCTCGCTGCCGCCTGGTGCTGACCCGCATGCTGAACCCCCTCGACGTGCTGTTTGACCGGAGCGGTGGCGCGCTGCCCCCGCCGGCGGAAGCCCTGGGCCCCGCCTGTAGGTACAGAGGCGCCCGGCTGCGTGCTGATACATGGATCGGCTCAGCTGCCGGCGGCGGGCGCGGGGAGACCCGGAGGCGCCGGATGCGGCGCTCCGGTGAACGACACGCGCATCAACGCTCCCCCTCCCGGCGCGTTCGCCGCCGACGCGCCGCCGCCGTACGCCTCTGCGGCCTGCTTGACGATCGCCAGTCCCAGGCCTGAGCCGGGCATCCCCCGCGCCCGGTCGGAGCGGTAGAACCGGTCGAAGACGTGCGGAAGGTCCGACTCTGCGATCCCCGGCCCGTGGTCACGGACGGTGACGGTTCCTCTGGCGAGCGAGACCTCGATGAGACCGTCGGGACTGCTCCACTTGCGCGCGTTGTCGATCAGGTTGCCGACGGCCCTCGCGACGAGGTCGGGCGACCCGTCGATGACGGTCGGTTCGAGCTCGAGCGAGAACTGCATCTCCGGGGCGCGTCGCCGCGCTCGCTCCACTGCCTCCCGCACGACCACGTCGAGCTCGATCGGCTCGACCCGGTCGTCGGTGCGCGAGCCGCGAGCCAGCTCGACGACGTCGGAGACGACCCCGGTGAGCTCGTCGAGCTCGGCGACGATCGCCGCCTGGAGCTCGACCCGCTCCTCGACGGGAAGCTGCCCGGCGTCGAGGAAGATCTGGATGTTGCTGCGCAGCGCCGCCAAGGGCGTGCGCAGCTCATGCGACGCGTCCGCTATCAGGTGGCGCTGGGCCTGAACCGACTCCTCGAGCGCGTCGAGCGTGCGGTTGAAGCTCGTCGCCAACCGTCGCATCTCGCTCGTCGAGCCGAGCTCGAGCCGCCCCGGCCGGGTCAGTGAGCTCGTTGCCTGTTCGCTGCGCGCGGCGAACCGCAGGATCGGGGCGACCGCGGCCCGGCCGATGGCAAGACCGACAATGCCGGCCAGCACGATCCCGACCCCGACCAGTAACAGATAGGTGATCAGCAGGCCGTCGAGCGTGTGGTCGGTCGCGGTCAGCGGGAGCGCGACCTCGATCGCCTTGTGATCGGGCCTGTCGCCGATCGCGAGGATCTCCACCCGGGTGCGGTCGACGACCGCGCTGAAGTACGTGCGACCGGAGGCGGCGCGGGCGATGGCGTGCACGCGCGGCGTGACAGGCAGCTTCGGGGTCCCTCCCTCGTCGGCGACGACCCGCCCATCCGGGCAGACCGACTGGAGATAGCCGGTCGGCCCGCCGAACGGGGAAGCGCGGACGTGCACGTCCCCCGGTTGAGCGCAGACCTGTCCGCCACCCGTCGGCGGGCGCCGTCCGTTGTCGTCCGGATCGGCCGGCCCACCGTGACTGGTGAGATATGGGGCGGCCCGCGTGGCGAGCTCCTGGCGCACCTCGGAGAACAGCCGCGCGCGCGTCCCCAGGTAGCCGATCGCCCCGAGCACGAGCGAGATCGCGGCGACGGAGACGGCGGTGGCCAGCGCGATGCGGCTGCGCAGGCTCATGGGTCCGGGCGCAGCACGTAGCCGACGCCATGCACGGTCTGGATCAGGCGCGGCGCACCGCCGGCCTCGAGCTTGCGCCGGAGGTATCCGATGTAGACGCGCAGCGAGTTCGTGGCGAGGCTCGCGTCATACCCCCAGACCCGGTCGTAGATCAGGTCCGCCGTGAGCACCCGACGGGGGTTGATCATGAACAGCTCGAGCAGCTGATACTCGGTGCGCGTCAACTGGATGACACGATCCTCCACACGGACGCCATGCGAGTCGGGATCGAGCTCGATCCCCTCGAACTGGAGCACCCCCGGATCGGCCCCATCCAGGTGGCGGCGGGCGATCGCCTTCAGCCGGGCCCGGAGCTCACGGACGTCGTAGGGCTTGACCAGGTAGTCATCGGCGCCGGCCTCGAGGCCCGCCACACGATCCTCGATCGCGTCACGCGCAGTGAGCATCAGGATCGGCGTTCGATCGCCCGCTTCTCGCAGCCGGCGGCAGATCTCGGTGCCGTCAAGCAGCGGCAGCCCGAGATCAAGCACGATCACGTCGCCGATCCCGCTCTGCGCCTTCGCCAGCCCCTCCTCCCCGTCCGCGGCGACCTCCACCTCGAACCCGCCCAGCACGAGCGCCCGCCGCAGCGCGGTGCGCAGGGAATCGTCGTCCTCGATGACGAGTACGCGCATGAGCGACATTGTCGCGGGCCGGGCGGCCGGTCAGCTCACGAACGGAAAGCCGCTGGTGTGCACGAGCCGGCCATCGGGGTCGATGAACATCGCCTCGTACCCGGCGGCGACGATCGCCTGGAGGCCACGCCGCCCGGCCGCAAGCAGCCCGGTCGCCAGGCCGTCGGCGACCGTCAGGTCAGGGCCACACACCGTCGCCGACCGCGCGGCGCTCGCTGCCAGCCCGGTCCGCGGATCCAGAACGTGCGGACCGCGCTCGTACTGGCCAGACGTCGCCACCGCGCCCCCGGCCGCCACGACGCAGCTGAGAACATGAGCGGACTCCGGCGTCCGGACGCCGATCTGCCAGAGCCGATCGAGCGCCGGGCGACCGTACATGGCGACGTCACCGGCGGCGTTGATCATCGCGGCGCCGACCCCTGCCCGCTCCAGGACCCGGAGGGCCCGGACCGCCGCCCATCCCTTGACCAGCCCGGTCGGATCGACCCCGCCGCCCAGCGCCCATGGGTCGAACCAGCCGTCCGAGAGATCACGGACGCGCCGGCATGCCTCGAGCACCTCGCCGATCTCGGCAGGGGCGTCATCGACGGCGAGCACGCCCGCGCGGATCCGGCTCAGCGGACTGTCGTCTCGATAGAGGCTGAAGCAGGCATCTGCGCCGTGCAGCACAGCACAGCCTTCACGGAGGGCCCAACGAGTCTGCTCGCCGGCCAGTCCCTGCGGTCGCAGGTCGAACGAGACGATCGTCCCCATCACCGGCTCGGCCCGCCGGAACGAGACTCGCCCTTCGGCGGCGGCGGCCGCGATCATGCGAGCTTGTCCAGCGCCGATTGCACCGACTGCTCGTAGGCCTGTGAGGTGTAGGAGGCACCGGAGACGCCGTCGATGTGGGCACTCTGCGCCGAGAGCACCTCCTGTCGCAGCCGCGGCACGGCGTACTCGTCGATGCTCTGGGAGTGGGGATCCGAGATGTCGAAGCGGGCGATCGAGACGTTCGTGATCCGCCCGGCGTGCTCGCTCACCTTCACCTGCAGCTCGCCGTACTGGAAGCTCACCGCCTCACCAACGGCGGATGTCGTCCCCGAGCTGCGCGATGCGCTCGAGCTCGTCGTCGTCGAGCTGCTCGTCGTCGAACCGGTGGTTGCCGTCGACCGAGAGGTCGAGTGCGAGCTCGCGCCCGACCCCGACGCGGCGGGAGCCGACCCGGAGTTGGAAGCGGAGGCCGACGCCGCCAGACTGGCCCCGGTCGACGGGCTGGCCGCGTGATAGGAGACCACTGCGGTCACGCCGACCGCGGTCCCGGCGGCGACGAGGAATGAACGTTTCATGGAATGGACTCCCGCGCCTAGAAGGCGAAGCTCTCGTGGTGGATACGCCGGTCGGGCACGCCGAGCGCACCAAGCGCCCAGATGACCTCCTGCGTGAAGCCGTCCGGACCGCAGACGTAGACGTCCCGTCGCCTGAGGTCGGGGATGAAGCGCAGGAGGCTCGCCGGATCGAGGCGGACCTGCTCGCGCGTCCCGAGCAGCTCATGCAGGCGACCGCGACGGGCCGCCATCAGAAGCCTCAGCTCGTCGGCGAGGATCAACTCCCACTCGTGGCGCGCCCGCACGATCATCGTCGCGTCGACGTGGCGCGGCATGTCCTCCAGCAGCGCGCGCAGCGGCGTCACCCCGACCCCAGCACCGATCAGGGCGATCCGCTCGGTCACACGAGCGTCGCGCGTGAACGCGCCGTAGGGCCCCTCGATCGCGATCCGGGTGCCGGGTCGCAGGCCGGCGAGCAGGCGACTGTGGTCGCCGAGCTCCTTGACCGTGAACCGTAGAAACGGGGGATCCGGGAGCGCCGAGAGCGAGTACGGATGGGCCTGCCACCACAGATCCCGGGTGAGGATCCGCCACTGCAGAAATTGACCGCCGGAGGCCGGCAGCCGCCGCAGGAAGCGGCCGCGAACCGTCACCGACACCACGCCCGGCGCGACCGTCTCGACCGACGCGACACGCAGGCCGTGCAGGAGCGTCCGCCAGAGCGGCAGGAGGATCCGGTAGGCGGCGACCGTCCCGGCGGTCATCACCCACAGCGCCGTCCAGAACGCCCGCGCCGCTGGGTGCCCGACGAACGAGGCGCCGGTCGCGATCTGATGCGAGAACGACAGGCCGAGAGCCAGGTAGGTGTAGAGATGGACGATCCACCACGTCTCGTACCGCATGCGGCGGCGGGCGATCCGCACCGAGGTCACTCCGGCGGCGATCAGCAGCACGAACGCCGTGGTCGCGGTGAGGATGCCCGGATACGTGGTGAGCAGCACCCAGAGCTGATGCAGGGCACCGGTCCGTGCGGCCGCCGCGTAGCCGAGCGTGATCAGTGTTCCGTGCAGCGCGATGATGACCAACGACCACGGGGCGAGCTTGCGATGCCAGCGCGTCAGCCGATCCTGGCCGAGCGTGCGCTCGACGAACGGGATCCGTCCGGCGAGCAGCACGACCATCAGCATCAGGTAGGCGCCGACCAGCCCCGCCATCCGACCGGCCGCGGTGAGCCAGCCGCCAGGGGCGCCGAGCGCGCTGAAGGACTCGGCGCTGATGCCGAGCCCGACGACCGCGCCGAGGCCGACGCCCAGCACGGCTGCGAACCCGTCGACCGCGAACGGCACAGGCCGCGCGGCGCGGCGATGACGGACCCGCGGCCGGCGCGCGGCCGGTCCCCGGAGCGCCGCCTCGTCGCGGTCGGCGGACATCGGGAGCGAGCGGCCCGGCGACTGCGGGGTATCGAGGGAGAGCGGCATGCGATGAGTGTCGGCACGCCTTTCGTGAACTCCGCCAGAATGGCGTAAAAAAGTTGTGAGACGCGGCCCGTAGGCTGCGTCGGGTGGTCACGATCCTGCTGATCGCGGTCTCGGTCGGCCTCGACAACTTCGCCGCCTCGATCGCGATCGGGCTGGCCGGGGTCGACCGCCGGGTCCGTCTTCGCATCGCCGTCGTGTTCGGCCTGTTCGAGGCCGGCATGCCCCTGATCGGCGTGGTCGTCGGCAACGGCATCGCCCACAGCCTCGGCGATTCAGCCCACCTCATCGGTGGCGCCCTGCTCATCGCCACCGGCGCCCACGGCATCTACGCGGCGGTTCGCTCCACCGAAGACCACGAGCTCAGCGCCGTGCTCACCACCAGCAGGCTCAGCCGGCTGCTGCTGCTCGGTGCGGCGCTCAGCATCGACAACCTCGTCGTCGGGTTCGCGCTCGGCACCGACCACGCGGCGCTGGTCACGAGCGTCGTCGCGATCGGCGTCGTCAGCGTCGGCCTGTCGCTGCTGGGGCTGGAGCTCGGCGCGCGGCTGGGCGAACGCATCGAGCGCTCCGGAGAGCTGATCGGAGGGCTCGTCCTCATGTGCGTCGGGGTTGCGATCCTCACCCGGGTGATCTAACGGTCAGCCGATGAGCTGAAGGGCGAGCGTCGGGCAGGCCGACACCGCCGCACGGGCGAGGCGCTCGAGCTGCTCCGGAACATCGGGGACGCTGAGGATCGGATAGCCCCAGTCGTCGAGCACGATCAACTCAGGGAGCATCTCGACGCAGAGCCCGTGGGCTTCGCAGGCGATCGGGTCGACGACGAGTCTCATCCCGCCGTCGGACTGAATCGCAGGCCGGGGGTCTCCAGCACCGGAGGGCGGTCGCACCCATCGCACGGCCCATACTCGGCGTGGTCGAGGAACGCCTCGCGAAAAACGCGCACCGCGCTGGCCACGAAGGCGACCGCCCCGTCGGGATGCGCACAGGCGCCGCGGCCCGGGATCTGGGTCACCCACCGGACCACATCTGCGAGCGACTCACGGCCCCGTTGCCCACGACGCACGTCCTCGAGCGCGCGTCCGATGGCGGCCAGGCCGTGCACGCACGGTCCGCACTGGCCGGCCGACTCGAGTGCCATCCACTCGGCGGCTCGGGCGGTCTCCGCGACGGGGCACGCGCTCTCAGGCAGGACGACGATGATCCCGGAGCCGAGGCGCGATCCCGCCTCCTGTGCCGACACCCGGTCGAGCCGTTGCACCGCGACCTGCTCGGCGCCGATCCAGCCGCCCGCATACCCGCCGATCAGGACCCCGGCGAGCCGCGCGGACGGCCCGCCGGCTTCACGCAGCAGCGACGCAAGTGGCACGCCGAGATCGATCTCGTAGACACCAGGGGCGGTGACCGCGCCACCGAGCGTGACGAGCGCGGTGCCCGGATCCTCTGGGATGCCGGCCTCGGCAAACCACCGAGCCCCGTGGCGGGCGATCAGCGCCGCGTGGGCGAGCGTCTCGGCGTTGCTCACGAGCGTGGGGCGACCGTCGACCCCGCGCTCGGTCACACGCGGCGGGACCACCGACGGCTTGGCGCGGCGGGCGCCGACCCAGTTGACCAGCGCGCTCTCCTGGCCGCTCACATACCCCGCCGGGACGCGCACCAGCTCCGGCCGGCGTCTGGCGGCTCCGCGCGAGCGCTCCGCCAGCGCATGGCCGAGGGCACCGGCGGACAGGTCGTCGAACTCGTCGACCGCGAACACGATCCGCTCCGCGCCGACCGCGTCGCCGACGGCGAGCGCGCCGTCGATGACGAGGTGCGGGACGGACTGGAGCAGGACCCGGTCCTTGCCGCTCATCGGCTCGCCCTCACAGCCGTTGACCAGGAGCACCGGGCGCCGGCGCCGCCGGGTGACGGCATCGATCTTGACCGACAGTGGGAACGCGCCGCCGCCGCGCCCGCGCAGGCCCGATGCGGCCAACTGGGCGCGGAGCTCAGCGCCGTGGAACCGCAGCGAGGAGCCGTGGACCTCACGGTGCTCCGAATACGTCATCTGAGCGGCGCTCACGCCGGCGAGCAGGCGCGGGGTGCTCATGACCGGTGGGTCGGGGCCAACAGCCGTGACGGGGTTCCGGCGCGACGCGCCCAGCCGTGCCCGAGCGGGCCGGACGGCAGCCAGATCAGCACCGCTCCCACGTAGGCGAGCGCCGCGGCACCGGCCGCGAGGCGCCGGCCGCGGTGGGCAGGCCAGCCGATCGCGACCCGGAACAACCCGGCGACGAACACGGTCGCCGCGCACCCGATCGCGATCAGCCCCATCCAGCCCTCGCGGATGTCACTGCCGGTTCCGAGCGCGTGGACGAACGCGACCGGCCACACCGCGTAGGCGAGCCAGTGCACAGCGCGCCAGCTCCTATGCCCCAGCCGCTCCCGCACGAGGCTCGTGATCGCGACCGCGATCAGCAGGTCCAGCGCGGTGGCGCCGAGCCCCAGCCAGATCGGACGGTAGACGCCGGCGAACGGGACGAACGCGTCGATCAGCGTGATCGGAGCGAACGTGTCCAGGACCGCCGTGAGGATGTGGACGGTGAGGAACACCCCGGCGAGCAGCGAGGTGTACCGGTGCAATCCGTCGAGCACGAACCGCGGCACTCGGTCACTGCGCACTCGGCTGACCTGAGCGACTCCGAGCGCGGTGGTGAGCGTCAACAGCACGAGCGCCAGCGTGCCGCTCGCCCGCGTGGAGTACCACAGCCAGGTCACGCCGGCCACCCGGCGACCCGAACGATTGCGCCGTCGACCCCGGCCAGACGCGACGGTAGCCCGCGGCGCTCGAGCCATGCGGGCGCCCGCGCGCCGAGGACCAGCGCAGCGGTCGCCGCGACGTTGGCGTCCGCGCAGGATCCGGCGGTGACGCTCACCGTCCTCCAATGCGGCACCACCGGGAGGCCGGTGCGAGGATCGAGCACGTGGTGGATCGCCTCGCCGCCGCGCCACCAGCGCCGGACGAGGAGGCTCGAGGTCGCCAGCCCGCCGCTGCGGATCGTCACCGCCTCCTCGCAGTCCTGGGCACGCACACGGTGGTCGTCGGCGATCCCGATCGACCACTCGCCGTCGGGGGCGGAACCGGCAACGGCCACGTCACCGCCGAGCGAGACGAGGACCGCAGCACCGGTGGCGCGATGCGCGGCCTGGCAGGCCAGATCCGCGGCTCGTCCCTTTGCGGTCGCGCCGAGATCCAACCCGACGGTGGCGGGCAGGCGGATCATGCCGCGGTCGGCCCGCAGCTCGATCGACCGCCATGGGTGACCGCGGCGCTCGGTCGCGGCGGGCGATCCCGCGACCAGCGGAGAGGCGGCGTCGACCGCCTGCATCTCCCCCCAGTCGCGGTCATAGCCAAGCCCGGCCAGCTCCCGCGCCAGAGTCGGATCGACCGCCCCGTCCGTCTGCTCGGCGGCGGACAGGCCGAGCCCGACGAGCTCCGCCAGTTCGGGCGAGATGGCGGTCCAGTCGCCGGCCGCCCCATTGATGCGGCTGAGCTCGGAGTCCGCGCGGAAGCGGCTGGCGAGCCGGTCGACCTGCTCGACCGCGCGTGATGCGGCACGCTGGGCCGGCTGAAGACTCGCCCGTGGGGCGCGCACCAGCGCGGTGGTGCCGAGCGCCGCCCAGCTGATGTTCGCCATCGCCCCGCTCACGGGTGCACTCGTGATGTTCAGGAGCCGCCCGAGGTGACCGCGGCGGACGTGCTCGGCGCCGGAGCGGGCGTCGTCGCCGGAGGCGCGGGCGAGCTCGTGGTCTGCGGCGTGGGCGCCGGCGTCGTCGAGGACTGAGTCGTCGTGGTGGTCGTCGTCGTCGTTCCGGGGGCCGTGGTCGTTCCGGGGTTCGCGGCGCGTCCGGTACGCACGGATCTGGCGCGGTGGTGGCGTGGGTGCGTGCGGATACCGGCCACCTGCCGGCTCGCGGGATGGCCGTGCCGGGCGGTGGCATATCTCACGGGGTCGGTGACCGTCGCGGTGTGATGCGAGGACCGGCCCGGGAACGCCCGCGCGGCCGCGGTCCCGACGATCCCCGCAAGCAGAAGCGACAGCACGGTGAGTGCCTGCTTGGCTCGGCGCAGGCGGCGTACCGCGGCGTCGCGGCGCCGCACGGCCCGGTCACGCACGTGTCGTGTCATGCCACCAGACTCGTAGGCCTCCCTAAACGGCCGTTGAGAGCATGATGAGAAGGTTCTTCTCCGGTGGTTTGCAGGGAACTTTTCACCCGTAAGATCGGCTGGTGAGCACAATCGCACTGATAGAGGACGAGCCCGGGATCGTCGACTTCGTCAGCCGCGGGCTGAGCGCGCGCGGCCTGGACGTGCGAACCGCGCTCGACGGTGACCAGGGGCTGGCGCTCGCGCTCAGCGATGAGGTCGAGCTCGTCATTCTCGATCTGATGCTCCCGCTGAGGGACGGCCGTGAGATCCTCGACGAGCTCGTCCGCCAGCGCCCCGGGCTGCCGGTGATCGTGCTCACCGCGCTCGGCGAAGTCGAGGACCGCGTCGGCGGCCTGAAGGCGGGCGCGGTCGATTACCTGGTCAAGCCGTTCGCGTTCGCCGAACTCGAGGCGCGTGTCCAGACGCACCTGCGGATGGCCCGCCAGAACCCCGCCACCGAGCTCCGGGTCGGCCCGCTCGTCCTGGACCTGCTCGAGCATCGGGTGATGCTCGGAGGCGACCAGATCCGCCTCTCGAACACCGAGTTCGACCTCCTCAAGTACTTCATGCGCAACGCCGGTCATGTTCTCTCCCGCTCCGAGATCCTGCGGGCCGTCTGGGGCTACGACCACGACCCGTCGACCAACGGGGTCGATGTCTACGTGGGTTATCTCCGCCGCAAGCTCACGCGCGAGGAAGGGCCCTCGGTGACGATCTCGACGCTCCGCTCCCGCGGGTATCGGCTCGACGAACCGCGATGATCCGCCACTCGAGCCTGCGCTGGCGGCTGGTGGCGGGGTTCGTGGCGACCATGCTGGTTGTCCTCGCGGTCGTGTTCGTCCTCGTGTACGAGCAGACCGGCAGCCAGCTGCGCGCGCAGACCGACAGCGACGTGCGCGGCGACGTCACCCAGCTTGCGGAGGCGGCGCGCGCATTGCGGGCAGGCTCTGCGGCGCTGCTCGCCCGGCGACTGGAGGGATACGTCCGCGCCCAGCCCTACTCCTCCACCTCCTCGCTGCTGTTCGCAATCGTCGCCGGGCGCCAGGCGATCAGCAACCACCCCGAGCTGCTGAGCATCAGCGCCAGCCCCGACCAGAGCGAGAGCGTCGCCGAGCAGGATCACGAGAGCGCCGAGAGCCGGGCCCTGCGCACGGGCCCGACCGGCCAGCGCACGGCGACCGTCCCTGATCTCGGTCTCACCCGTATCGACGAGAGGACCGTCACCGTCTCCGGAGTTCGGGTGCGGCTCGGGGCGGGAGAGTCGCTCCAGGCCGTCTCGCGCGCGGAGCGAGCGCTCGCACAGACGTTCCTGCTCGCGGGCGGCGTCGGGCTCGCACTGGTGCTGATCGGCGCGTATCTCGCCGGCGCGCTGATCTCACGCCCGCTGCGGCGGATGGCGCGCGTCGCCGCACAGGTCGACGACGGGGACTTCGGTCCACGGATGACGGTGTCCTCGATGACGAGTCGCGAGATCCGTGTGCTCGGCCACTCGTTCAACCACATGCTCGACCGCCTCGCGTCCGCGTTCGCCAACGAGCGTGCCTTCGTGGCAGATGCCTCGCATGAGCTGCGCACGCCCCTGACGGTGATCGCCGGGCAGTTCGAGGTCCTCGCCGCGGATCCGCACCCGACGCTCCAGGAGATCAAGCGCACCGAGCGCCTGATCGCCGCCGAGATCTCCCGCATCTCGCGCCTGATCGACGACATGCTCCTGCTCACCCGCTCCGAGCAGACCGACTTCCTGCGCCGGTCGCATTTCGAACTCGCACCGTTCGTCAACGACCTGTGGGCGACCACGACGGCAGGAAGGGACCGCCGCTTCGAGCTCTCGCCGGTGCCGGGCGGCCGCCTGGACGCCGATCCCGACCGCCTGGCCCAGGCACTGCGCAACCTGATTGAGAACGCGATCGTCCACACCGCCGAGCCGGACGGGCTGGTCAGGCTCGCCGTCGAGCCGCTCGCCGGCGGTCGCATACGACTGGTCGTCGAGGACGACGGCCCCGGGATCCCCGAGGATCAGCGCGAGCGCGTATTCGAGCGCTTCCACCGCACCGACCAGGCGCGCGACCGGGTCTCGGGCGGCGCCGGTCTCGGCCTCTCGATCGTCCGCGCCATCGCCCAGTCCCACGGCGGCCGGGTGCGTGCCACGGCGCGCCGCGGAGGCGGCGCCCGCCTGGAACTGGATCTGCCCGGCTACCGCGCGGCTCCGCGCCCCTACTCGGCTCGGATCCCGTCGAGTCCGACCACGCGCTCCTGAGCGATCAGCGGCAGCCGCACCCGCCGGCACTCGTCTGCGCGCTGCCGCAACAGCCCGCCTTCTCCGCCGGCTCGCAGCATCGGGCCTGATCAGCGGCGTCGCAGCAGCCGCCCCCGGGCTTGCGGGCGCGCACGATCGCCGCGGCCGCCGCGTCGTGGACGCGGTGGGTCTCCTGGATCTCGATGTCCACCAGTCCGGCCGCTGCGAGCGCATCGGCGAACTGCTCGCTCGTGAGCGCGCCCGCGATGCAGCCGGTGTACTGCGACATATCGGCACGGGTTGCCGCATCCATGTCCGGGTCCGCGATCACGTCGCAGACGGCCAACCGGCCGCCCCCCTTCAACACCCGGGCCGCCTCACGCAGGACGCGAGGTTTGTCGCCAGAGAGGTTGATGACGCAGTTCGAGATGACCACGTCCACGCTCTCGGCAGCCAGTGGGATCTCCTCGATCCGGCCCCGCAACCACTGCACGTTCGTGATCCCGGCCTGCGCCTGGTTACTGCGAGCGAGGGCGAGCATCTCGTCGGTCATGTCGAGCCCGTATGCGATCCCGGACGGTCCCACGCGGCGGGCCGAGAGGAGCACGTCGAGCCCACCGCCGGACCCCAGATCGAGCACCGACTCGCCCTCGTGCAACTCCGCGATCGCCAGCGGATTACCGCAGCCGAGAGATGCGAGGACCGCGCCGTGGGGGAGCGCGGCGCGGTCGTCCGCGCCGTACAGCGAGTGACCGAAGGAGGCGCTCTGTTCCTCGGTGATCACCGCGGGAGCGCAGCAGGTGCCGGCGTCGCGGCGCGAGCAGTCCCGGCTCGCTGCCGCCGCGTAACGGGCGCGCACGCGATCCTGAAGCGCGTCGGGGTCGGTGGGGATCGCCATCAGAACCTCCTCGAGCGATGATCGGCGCGGTCAGGTAAGCCAGGCCGAGAGCTCGGCGAGGGCCTCGGGAATGACGTAGTAGTACGCCCACAGCCCGCGGCGCTCGCAATCGACGAGTCCCGCGGTGCGCAGCTTCTTCAGGTGATGGGAGAGGGTCGGCTGGGAGATGTCGAACAGCGGCACGAGCTCGCACACGCAGACCTTCCCGGCGTGCTTTCTGAGCACATCGACGAGCTGCAGGCGAATCGGGTCCCCGAGCGCCTTGGCGACCTCGGCCATCCGGATCGCCTGACCGCGCTCAACGTCGGGATAGACAACCGGCTCGCAGCACCGCTCGCCGGGCGCGCGCTTTGTCTTGGGAGCGAGCTCCAGATCGACAATCATCGATTCATGAATATCGATTGAAGTGGCGTTTGTCAATGCTTAGACTGCCGGGCCGTATGCCCGACTCGCGCCATCCACTCCCCCGCCGGCTTCTCGCCGAGCTGCTCGGCTCCGCCTTCCTGGCGGCGCTGGTCATCGGCTCGGGGATCGCGGCCGAGAGCCTCTCGCCACACGACGTCGGGCTCGAGCTGCTCGAAAACGCCGCCGCGACAGCTGCAGGTCTCTACACGATCATCCTCACCTTCGGCACCGTGTCAGGTGGGCATTTCAACCCGATCGTCTCGCTCCTCGACGCGAGCTTCGGCGGCCTCTCCTGGCGAAACGCGCTCGCCTACGCGCCGGCACAGGTGCTCGGCTGTGTACTGGGAGCGCTTGCCGCAAACACGATGTTCGCGCGCGCGGCGCTCAGCATCGCCGCTCACCATCGAGCGACTCCCGCACACCTCATCTCCGAGGCGATTGCGACGCTCGGCCTCATGCTCGTGATCTTCGCGCTCGCCCGCAGCCACCGCACATCGCAGGCGCCGGCTGCCGTCGGCGCCTACATCGGCGCCGCCTACTGGTTCACGAGCTCGAGCAGCTTCGCCAATCCCGCGATCACGATCGGCCGGATGCTCTCCAACAGCTTCGCGGGAATCGCGCCCGCCTCGGTTCCCGGCTTCATCCTCGCACAGGCAGCGGGAGGGCTCCTCGCCCTCGGCACGATCCGGGTGCTCTATCCCCGCATCTCCGTCGATGAGGCGGGGAGCATCGTGCTCCCGCGTGCGTGATGTCCACCGTCCTGTTCGTCTGCCGCCAGAACGCCGGCCGCTCGCAGATGAGCGAGGCGCTGTTCGCCCGGGCAGCCGGCCACACGCACCGCGCCCTGTCCGCCGGCACGACTCCAGCCGAGCACGTCCATCCCGAGGTGATCGCGGTCATGGACGAGCTGGGGATCGATCTCGCCGGTCGGGCCCCACAGATCCTCACCGAGGAGCTCGCGCAGCAGGCGGACGTCGTCGTGACGATGGGCTGCGGCGACGAGTGCCCGTTCATTCCCGGCAAGCGCTACATCGACTGGGAGCTCCCGGATCCGCACGGCCAGCCGGAGAGCCGGGTCCGCGAGATCCGTGACGAGATCGCCGACCGGGTGCAGGATCTCCTCTCCGAACTGGGACGCGAGACCATCGGCTAGCGTCCAGACGCAGGAGCGACCCATGTACGCCACCGCCTTCAACCGCGTCTCCGACATCGACGAGATCCGCCGGATGGTCGCCGAGCTCGGCGCCGCCGAGCTCATCACCACCGGCCCGGACGGCTATCCCCAGGCGACGCTCCTGCCGATCCTCTGGACCGGCGACGTCGTGCTGGCGCACATGGCGCGCGCCAACCCCCACTGGACCGAGATCGCCGACGGCGCCCCGGCCCTGCTCATCTGCGCCGGGGCCCAGGCCTACGTCTCCCCCAGCTGGTATGCCAGCAAGCGAGAGCACGGCAAGGTCGTCCCCACCTGGAACTACTCGAGCGTCCACCTGCGCGGCACCGCCGGCGTCCATGACGATCCCGCCTGGGTGCGCGGGCAGGTGAGCTCGCTCACCGAACGCCACGAGCACGGTCGTACGCACCCGTGGCAGGTCACCGACGCACCCGAGCGATTCGTGGACAGCCAGCTGCGAGGCATCGTCGGCCTCGAGATCCAGATCGCACAGGTCGACGCCAAGGCCAAACTCAGCCAGAACCGATCCGACGCCGACCGGCACGGGGTGATCGAAGGTCTCTCCCAGGAGCCGTCGGCCGGGGCCGCCGCCGTCGCCGCCGCGATGCAGGCCCTCGAGCCCACGGACGTCTGATCCCGACGGCTCCCGCCCGGCGCGGGGTCACCGGCTCCCGCCCGGCACGCGGGATCACGGCGGCCGATGTCACAGCCGTCGCGGACGACGACAACTAGGGGCATGACCACTCAGACACGAACACTGGCGAGGGCGACGCGGGCGCGGCCGGTCGCGCCCCGGGTCCGGTCGCCCGGACAACGGCCGGGTTCTCCGATCGAGGAGTTCGAGCAGGTGTATCTGCGCAACGTCGACGTGCTGATGGGCTACTTCGCGCGCAGGTGCCGGGAGCCTCAGACGGTCGCCGATCTCACCTCCGAGACGTTCGTCCGAGCGGTGGGCGGGTTCGCCGGCTTCGACCCCAGGCGGGGCTCGGACCGGGCATGGCTGTTCGGCATCGCCTCGCGTGTGTTCGCCCATCACTGCGACCAGTCCGCGAACGGTCGTGATGCGGCCGTGCGGCTGGGCGGTCACCGGCCGCTCGACGGCGACGAGATCGAGGAGATCGCCGAGCGGATCGACGCCGAGCGCAAGGGCGCCGAGCTCATGCGCAGGTGCGCGCAGCTGCCCGCAGTCGAGCGGGCGGCGATCGAGCTCGTCGATCTGGAGGACCTCACCCCCAAGGAGGCAGCAGTCGCCCTCGGGGTGTCCCGTGTCGCATTTCGAAAGCGTTTGAGCCGGGCGCGGTCCCGGTTGCGAAAGGAGCAGCACTCCAATGACTAAGTTCACCGACAATCTCTGGCGTGATCTCGTCCACGAGCATGGCGCCACCCTGGCAGAGGCCGATCGACCCGAGCCGGGCCGATCGCGCGTCCTGCGTCGTCCGCGGATCCTCGCGGGCAGCTCGCTCGGCCTGGCCGGCGTGGGAGCGGCGCTCGTGCTGGCGCTCGGTGGGTCCACGGCCGCACCGGCGTTCGCGGTCACGCGGGCACACGACGGCTCGGTCCTGTTGCACCTCAACTACAACGCCAACCAGAACCTCCCCCAGGCGAACGCCAAGCTCGCTTCGCTGGGGGTGGGCGAGGCGGTCACGATCTACATGGCGGCCGGTGCGGCATCCACCGACGGCCCGGTGACCTGCTCGCTGGGCGCGGGCGCGAACACGCCGGTCAAGGTGCTCGTCGGCGCCGACGGCACGGAGACGATCGCCCCGGGGCAATCGGCGGGCAACACCGCCGAGGGCTCGTTCCACCTCGACCACTGCGTGGTCTCGAGTGACAGCAGCTCGGGCAACACCGGCAGCTGATCCCATGACCGCCGTCGGTGCCCGCCGTGAGCGGGCGCCGATGGTGGCGCGCCTGGCGGCCCGGTCCTCGCGTGGCGCAGAGGGCCGGGCCGCTTCCGTGCGGTGGCCACTGCTGTTGGTCGCCGCGGCGGTGGTGTGGAATCTCGTCAGCGTGCGAGCGCTGACCCGCGGGGTGGCGTACCTGGACGACGCCTCGATGCACGAGCAGATGGTCCGCTTCGCCACCGCGCAGCTACGGACCGGCCATCTGCCCTTGACGAGCTGGTTCCCGTTCCTGGGCGAGGGATCGCCGCAGTTCCTGCACTACCAGAGCCTGCCCGCGATCCTGACCGGCGCCGTCGGTCTGCTGACCGGCCCCGATGCCGCCTTCCGCTGGTCGTTCTACCTGCTCTGGTCGCTGTGGCCGGTCAGCGTCTACCTGTCGGCGCGCGCGTTCGGGGGCGGGCGGGGGGCGGCCGCTGCGTCGGCGGCGATCGCCCCGTTCCTGTACAGCGCCACCGGCGTCGGGTACGAGCAGCACGCCTACCTGTGGACCGGATACGGGGTGTGGACACAGCTGTGGGCGATGTGGACCTTGCCGCTCGCGTGGGGGTGGGGCTGGCGCGCGATCCGCGACGGACGCGGCTACGGCCGGGCGGTGCTCGCAACCGCGCTCACGCTGGCGCTGCACTTCGAGACCGGGTATCTCGCGCTCTCGGTCCTGGTCTTCTGGCCGGCGGTGGCGGGCAGACCGGTGCTCGCTCGGGTCCGGAGAGCCGCGCTGCTGGTGGCGGGCTCCCTACTGGCGGCCGCGTGGGTGATCGTGCCATTGCTGGCACAGCGCAACTGGGCGTCGGTCAACGAGGCGCTGCAGGGCACGGGGCTCGTCAACGGCTACGGCGCCCACCAGGTGCTCGTCTGGCTCGTCTCCGGTCAGCTGCTCGACGACGGCCGGCTCCCGGTCGTCACCGTGCTCGCCGCGGTCGGGCTTGGGGTGGCGTGGCTGACCTGGCCCTCGGACGCGAACGCGCGCGCGCTGCTGATTGCGCTCGCGGTGTGCCTGCTGCTTGCGTTCGGCCGCACCACGTTCGGGTCACTGGTCGACGTGATCCCCGGCAGCGCCGACCTGTTCTTCCGCCGCTTCATGATGGGGGTGCAGCTGGCCGCGCTGCTACTCGCCGGGCGCGGCGCGGCATGGCTCGCCACCCGCTGCATCGGGCTGCTCGAGGCCCGGGTGGCCCGGTGGCCGGCTCGCCTCTCCCCCGTGCTCCTGCTTGCCGCCGCGGTCCTCGTGCTGGCGCCTGCGTGGCTGCAGCTTGGCGGCTTCGACCGCCGCGACAGCGCCGCGGTCGCGGCGCAGCGCCGCGCCGACAGCAGCGAAGGCGCCCAGCTCGATCGCCTGATCGGGGTGATCACGCGCGAGGGTGGCGGGCGTACATATGCCGGGATGCCGGGCAATTGGGGCTCGAGCTTCACCGTCGGGGCCGTCCCGGTGTTCAAGTACCTGGAGAGCCGGGACGTCGACGAGGTCGGCTACACGCTGCGCACCGCCTCGCTGATGACCAACCCCGAGAACGACTTCGACGAGCACGACCCCTCCGACTACCGGCTGTTCGGAATCCGCTACCTGATCCTCCCCGCCGACCGCACGCCGCCGGTTGCAGCGCAGCGAGTGGAGCGAGCGGGGCGCTACGTGCTGTGGACGATCCTCGCGGGCGGCTACATCCAGACGGGCACGGTCGTCGGTCAGATCACCGCCGACCGCACCGACCTCGGCGCCCGCAGCCTCCCGCTGCTCCGTTCGGACCTCGCCGGCCACGGCGCCTATCTCGCCGTCCGGTACGGCGCTGCCGGTGGCAGCGACTCCCGGGTCCCGGCGGCCCCGTCGCAGTCCGATCCGGGCGTCGTGCTCCGGGCGCGCGCCGACCTCACCGAGGGCGAGGCCTCGGCGACCGTGCGGATGCGGCGCCCCGGGGTCGCGGTGCTCAGTGCGTCGTACGACCCCGGCTGGACCGCGACCGTCAATGGCCGGCGAGCGCGGACTCGCATGGTCGCCCCCGCGCTCCTCGCCGTCGATCTCCCCGCGGGCACCAGCCGTGTGGTGTTCCGCTTCGTGGGCTACGCCGACTATCCGGAACTGCTCGCGCTGAGCGGCCTCGCCATGACCGCCATCGTGGTTGCGCCATGGTGGCTGCGAGCGCGCCGGCGGAGGATCGCGGCCGAGCCGGGACAGACTCCCGGCTGACGTCATCCGCCAGGGTGCGCAAGCGCTTTGGTCTTCGCCTGCTCGAACTGCTCGTCGGTCAGCAGACCGCGGTCGTGAAGGTCGGCCAGCGCCTGGAGATCGTCGACGTGGGTGCGCTGAGGACCCTGGCGCTCGAACTGCTGAAAGGAATGCAGCCGCTGGGCATCCATCGCCTGATGCTCGTGCATGACGTGGCCTCGGATGATCAGGTAGGCGAGCACACCGAGCAGCGGGAAGATGAAGATCACGAGCACCCAGAGCGCCTTGCTCCAGTTCGACAGATCGTGGCTGCGGAAGATGTCGAACACCACGCCGATCGCGATCCAGATCCACAGGAACATGAACGCGAGCTCCACAACCGTGAGCAACCCGTCGCCGAAGGTGAATGCTGCAAACGGAATGGAAGGCATCGCGGTTCTCTCGTCCTCGGTCGGTGGTCGGTGCGATGAGTCTCCCACGTCGGCGGCGCGCCGTCGGCGAATCTGGGGCCAGCCGGCTCCCCCCGACCGCCGGGGGCTTATAGTCAGCGCCATGAAGGCAGCTCTCTCCGTTGTCGTGATCGTGATCGCCGCGATCCTCGTGCTGAAGATCGTCGCGACGGTCAGCGCGCTCGTCCTGGCGTTCATCCCGGCCTTCATCGCGCTGGCCGGGGGGTACGCGGTGGGCCAGATCCATGGGGCGCGGCGTGAGCGCCGCAAGCTGGAAGCGAAGCGCCCCGGCCAGTTGCCTCTGTAGGGACTGCGTGAGGAGCCGGTCGTGTCGGCGCGGGCGCAGCAGGACCGCGCGGTCGTCGCGCTCGCGGCGGTCGCGTGTGGCCGGCTCTCCGGGGCGGTGACCGTCCGCGCCGGGCGAGGGCAGTGCTCCGCATCGGCCGATCAGTACCGCGTCGCGGTGACCGAGCCTGGGTTGGGTCTCCTCCGGGGCAAACGCCGCGGCGCCGAGTCCAGTGCGGAGGTCGTGCTGGAGCACTGGGGCGGCGACGCCGAGATGCTCACCTTGCGCTCGCCGTTGACCGGACCGGTCGGGCTCCCGGCACCGCTCGAGCGAGCGCGGGTCGCCGCCCGTTCATTCAGCTACTACGACCTCGACTCCCTGCAGATCGAGTATCCGGACGGTGCCGAACTGGTGGCCGGTCGGACCGAGATCGTGCTCTATGGGCCGCGCCGCGGCTTGCTGCGCCGGCGAGCGCGCCTGGTGCGTGCCTCGGTCAGCGAGCTTGTGTAAGACGGCTCAGGACTCCGCCGGAGGTTCGTCGCCCTCCGGCAGCTGCTCCGGGGCCTTTGACGCGGCGAGCTGCGCCTTCATCGCCGCCAGCTCGGCATCGACGCCTCCGGCATCGCCGAGCTGCGCGAGCTGGCGATCGACCTCGTCGCCCTCGCCGAGTTGCGTGAGGTCTCCGAACGTGCCCGCCTGTTCGAGCTCGTCCATTGCGCCGGCGCGGGCCTTCATGTCCTCGGTCTTGTCGATCGCACGCTGCGCTGCCTGACCGACATCGGCCATCTGGCCGCCGACGCCCGTCGTCGCCTCCGACAGCTGGACCTGGGCCTGGGCCGCCGAATACTGGGCCTTGACGACCTCCTTCTGCGTCCGGAAGGCGTCGAGCTTCGTCTGCAGCGCGCGCTGGCTGTCGATCAGCTGGTCCCGCTGGCGCTCCAGCTCCGCGACCTGCGCATCGAACGAGTCGACCTCGCCCTGGGCGGTCCGCTTGCGCTCCAGCGCCGCGCGCGCGAGATCTTCGTTGCCCGCAGCCAGCGCCTGTCGGGCCTGTTCGTCGAGCTTCTCGGCGTGTTGGCGGGCGGTCTCCCGCTGATTCTCCAGGCGCTTGCGAGATGTCGCCACCTCGGTGATCCCGTTCTTGACGCCCGCCATCAACTCGAGCTGCTTCTCGTAGCTGTAGTCCAGCGTCTGCGACGGGTCCTCGGCGCGATCCAGAGCCGCCGAGGTCTTCGCCTTCACCACGCTGCTCAACCGTCCTCGAAGTCCGGGCATCAGGCCTCCTCTCGTCCTGCACGGTCCTCCGACGATCATAAGCCGCGAGCGCCGTGGGCGAGACTGGTGCCGAGCCAGGAGCTGACCCCTCGCAAGGGCGCCGCGCCTGGGCGGGCCATTCAGCTCGCCGAACCCGCCGCGCTCAGTACGGCTTGTGCTCCCCGCTGCACGAATGATCCTCGATGTAGTGCTCCAGATCGAACGGCATGATGAACGACCAGTTGGACCTCGAGCGACGGCGGTGGTGATCACAACCGCTGCAGCCATCTCCACTCTCGGCCTGTGAGACCGCCGCGCTGATGTGCGGGAAGCATGCGTCCGGGATCCACTGCAGGTAGCTGGGCACGGTCTCCCGCTTGATCCGCCTTGCCAGCATGTGCGATGCACAGCGACACCGTGTCACTCGGGCGAGCTCCTCGACCATGGGCGGTGAGGTCACAACGAACCAAATCGACCTTTGGAAGAGTACCGGCGGGGGTCGGCAACGGCGCCGGATCCGTGGCCAGGGAGCGCCGGCGCGGGGCCGGCTCCAGATCGGACGGGTTCTGCCGACTTACCCAACATCATGGGGACCGGATCCATGTTCGGCCGGCGCGAACGGCGCTACCGGTGGCGCATCGTGAGCACACTCACGATGCTCGCGCTCAGCGCCGTGGTGGCGCCGGTCGCGCTCGCCGCCGCCGGCGGCGCCGGCGACCCGATGGGACCGGTCACGTCGATGGTCGCAGCAGTGCCGCGCCTCGCCGGTCCGTCACGCGCGCGCGTCGGATCCCGCGTGACCTTCTCGGCGTCGAGCATGCGGGCCGGGGTGTACACCCTGCGCCTGGTCAAGGTTGTCACTCCGGATCGTGTTCTGGACGGGATCGGCTGCGTGGCCCGGATCGGTCGGCCGGCACGATCCGTCGCCGGCCGGGTACGGATCACGGGCGTGCTGCCGACACGTCTCGCCTGCAGCAGCGGGGCCGGCCCGGTCGAGGGGTACAGAACCGCGCAGGCGGGCGCCTATCTCGTCACCATCAGCCGTGACGAGCGCGGGATGCCGTTTGGCGGCGATCCCTTTCTGAGACGAAACCTCCGCCTCACGAGATAGAGCCGCGGGGTTCGATCGGCCGTTTGGGGACCGGAGCGGTCCTCATCGGTGCTGCCAGTTGCTTTTCGCAGCGATCGCCGCAGAGGCGCCAGGCCCGGCCGGGAGCTCGATCTCGCCGCGAGCAGCAGCCTGGCCGCATCGGTCGCAGCGGAAGTCGGCGCCGATGTTGCCGCCGCACCCCGCGTGAAGCGTGAGCCGCGGTGGGCCACCGGCCGAGGGGTAGTGGCGGTCGCCCCACTTGATCAGAACGATCAGGATCGGTGCAAGCTCTCGGCCCTTGTCGGTGAGCGCGTATCTCGGACGGCCGGGCCGGGTCTCGTCCGGCACCCGGACCATCACGTTCTCATCGCAGAGCAGCTTGAGTCGGTTGGTCAGCACGTTGGACGCGATGCCGAGGCTCTGCTGGAAGTCCTCGAAGCGCTCGGCGCCGATCATCGCGTCGCGCAGGATCAGCAGTGTCCAGCGCTCGCCGATCACCTCCAATGAGCGGGCGATCGAGCAGACCTGGCCTGGATAGTCACGCTGAAGCACATCGGGAATCGTAGCCGACTTGCTTGACAAAAGCGGTGCTCGGTCGATAGCTTGCCTTGCGTGACGCAAGTTGTCACGCACGCCGCGTGCGTTCGACCGCAGTGGGAACGAGCGCCCAGTGTCCACCGCCGGCCGAAAGAAGGAGCACGATGATGACTCGACACCCAGCGAGAGCACCCGGCGAGGATCGTGCTGGGCGCGCCACGGGGTTTCGCCTGGAGGATCCAGGTCAGCCGACCGCGGCTGGTCTGCGCACCGCCCTGGAGCGCAACCGCGCGTTCGCGGGGGCCGGTGGCCACGAGGGCGCCGTCGTGTTCCCCACGCTGGGCCTGTTCGTGATCACCTGTCTCGACCCGAGGGTCGATCCCGCGCACTTTCTCGGCCTCGATCTCGGCGATGCCATGGTCGTCCGCAACGTCGGCGGTCGCGTGACCCCAGAGGTCATCCGCGACGTCGCTTTCATCGGTCAACTGGCCGAGACCATGCTGCGCGACGGCGCCCAATTCGAGGTGGCGGTGATCCACCACAACCAATGTGGCTCCGGCGCACTGGTAGACGACGCCTTTCGCCGCACGTATGCCCGGCGTACCGGCGTGGACGAGCAGAGCCTGGTGGGGCATGCGGTCCTCGACCCGACCGCGACCGTCACACACGACGTCGAACTGCTTCGCAACGCACCCGCGATCCCCAAGCGCATCGGCGTATCGGGGCACGTGTACGACGTCACCACCGGACTGACGCGGACGGTTCTCCCAGCCGCGCATCTCGGGAACCGCCCGGGCTCGTGACCCCGGGGGTCAGCCACCGGGCGCGAGCGCCTTCGCCGGCAGCGCAACCAGCTCACGTCTGAACGGAGGCAGATCGGCTTGCGCCGCCGGCGGATCTTCCAGTTCCTCCGCGTAGCGATGTCCGTCCCAGACGGCGCTGGCGATCGTCCCCGGCGCTGAGGCGTCGCCGACCGCCTCTGCCACGGGCCCACCCGTGTGTACGGCGAGCTCGGCGAGAAGCGCGTCGTTCGAAAGCCGGGCGGTGACCGGGACCAGTGCATCGACCGCGATCGTCCGGACACGCTCGGTGAGGACGCACTGCAATTCGAGCTCGGCTTCGGCGGCGCGGAGGATGCGGTGCGAGAGGATGATCTCCACCCCAGCCTCGACGAGCCGGCGATGGATCCGCGGTTGCTCCATCGTGTTCTCCGTCCAGGCGGACACGGCCGCGGCGGGGGTCACGAAGGTCACGCTTCGCCCACTCTGCGAGAGCAGTTCCGCGAGCACGCCGCCCATGTAGAAGTGATCGTCGTCGTACACGACCACGCGATCGCCTCGCGGCAGCCTGCCGCGCATCAGGTCGTCCGGAGTGAGGACCTCGAGTCGCTCATCGAGCGGCAGCGGTCTCGCCGACTCACGCCCGACCAGGTCGGCCCGCCACCGCGCACCGGTCGCTATGGCGACGTGGTCGAAGTCGTAACCGAGGATCTCCTCCGCACTGACCGTGCTGCCCCGCGCAATTTCGACTGTGCGCAGACGCCGGAGCTGCGCAAGGCGGTAGTCGACCACCCTGATCCAGGCCGCGAGGCCCGGCAGCCGGGCCTCAAGCGCAACGCGTCCTCCGAGCTGTCGGGGGGCCTGCTCGGCGAGCACGACCTGATAGCCCCTCTGCCCAAGCGCGGTCGCCGCCTCGAGTCCCGCCGGACCCGCGCCGACCACCAGCACCTTCCTCTCGCTGCGTTTGGGGCGAATACGCTCCGGATGCCAGCCTCGGCGCCACTCCTCGCCGATCGTCGGATTCTGCGTGCAACGCAACGAGGTGGCTGTGTAGTCGGCGGTCACGCAGATATTGCACCCGATGCACTCGCGGATGTCCTGCCACCGCCCGGCCTTGATCTTGTTGGGCAGGAACGGATCGGCGATCGACGGTCGCGCCGCGCCGATCAGATCCAGGACCCCTTGACGGACCATCCTCACCATCGTGTCGGCCGAGGTGAACCGCCCGACGCCCACGACCGGCTTCGTCGTCAGCGCCTTGAGCCCGCGCACGTAGGGCTCCTGGCTCCCTTCGTCGCCGAAGCGCGAGGACAGCGAATCGAAATCCCAGTCTCCGACGTGAAAGTCCCAGAGGTCCGGAATCTCACCGACCATGCCCAGCAACTCCTCGATCTCACCCCGTTCAAGACCGTCGTGGCCCTGGAGCTCGTCCACACAGAGCCTGCACGCGACCGCGACGCGGCCATCGACCACCTCCATCGTGTCCTCCAACACCTCGCGCAGGAGTCGTGCCCGGTTCTCAAGCGAGCCTCCGTACGCGTCCTGGCGGGTGTTGAAGCGCCTGGACAGGAATGCCTGCAGCGTGGTCAGCGCATGGCCGGCGTACACATAGACGAGGTCGTAGCCGGCACGGATGGCGCGATCGACCCCCTGGCGATGCCACCGCCGCAGCTGGTCGATGTCGCGCTGAGTCATCTCACGCGCCTGCACCGGCGCGGTGCCGGGAACGGGCAGCCCGACAACCGCCATCGGCGCATTTCGCACCTCGAGGTTCTCGGAGGCGTGTGTGTGGACGAGCTCGCAACCGGCCAGCGCTCCATGCGCATGCACGCGCTCGACCATGAGCGCGTGCGCCGGGATGTCAGCGTCGTCGACGAGCCGGCCTTCGACGAACGGGGCGATGTCGTTTGCCCAGTGAAACTCGACCTCCTCGGTGCAGACGACCCCCCAGCCCCCCTCGGCCTTCACGCCGCGCATCTCGGCGAGCGCCGCGGGCCGCGCGTAGCCCATGCCGTTGCAATGCGGAACCTGAAAGAACCGGTTCGGCGCCACGACCGGGCCGATCTTGACCGGCTCGAACAGCACGTCGTAGCGAGACCCGGTCATGAGTCAGGAGACGACGGGAGGGTGCCGACGGCCGCGGCCGCGGCCGGGGCGGTCGCGGGAATCGCCGTGGCCGCGACCATCACGGTCAAGATGCGGCGGGGCTGCGGAATGAGACGCATGCGCGCGAGCGTATCCGGAGATGGCGGAGCCGCCCCGAAATCCAAACGAGCAGCCCGTCCAGAGGATCGAGCTCAGCCGGAACGGATGCTGCCCCGGGCGGCGGTCGGGCGCCCAAGGCCGGCCTACAGACTATGAAATTACGATCGGATGGATCGATCACTAAGGCGTCAAACCGTCATGGTTTGAACGAAATTTTGACGCTATGTTGAGAGGCAGAACACAACCAGAGGTCCGAAAATGCATCCCTCAATCGCACGAATCACAGCCAACGCCCACGCCCGCGACCTTCAGCGGCTGATGAGTCACAAGTCCAAGAAGCGCCCGCGCCGCCGCCCCGCCTGGACGCGCAGGAGCAGCTGATCACACCAGGTTCGGAGCTCGGAGAACCCGTGGCTCCGGCGAGTCAGAGGTCGTTGCCCTCGGCGCCGAGCTCGTAGGTCAGCGGGTCGTAGGGCAGGTCGGGGTGCTCACCCGGCTTGGTCAGGTCGTAACGGCGCAGCGCGCCGGCATCCTGATCGAAGGCGATCGCGTGGGTGAGCGTGAACGCCGGAGGTGGCGCTCCGTTGAGCGCGGACACCAGCCGCTTCGAGATGTAGCCCATCGCGCTCATCGCTCGCATCCTGCCGGCGAACAGGTCCTGCCCGACGAACAGCGCGTTGTCGCGGAGTGCTTCCGCGAGCGTCCCGGTGGTGCCCGCGACCGCCGCGGCCTCATCCTTGGCCCACGCGGCCAGCTCGTAGGTCGTGCGATCGATGACCGCAATGCGGGTGTAGAAACCGTAGAAGACCTGGTGCAGCGCGTCCGGGCGGTCTTCACGGGGCAGCCCACGCAGGTACTCCTCGAGGCTGTCGACGAGTGACGGAGCGGACTCTGACGCGTGGGTGGCCGGTGACATGGACGAGACAGTCTCCGCCACAGAGGCCCGCGTCAAGAAATCGGAGATCTTCCAGCCTCCCCGGCTCCCCGGCTCCCCGGCTCCCCGCCTCCCCGGCTCCCCGCCTCCCCGCCTCCGCACGACCGGCAATGTGGACGATCTTCAGACGGGTGGTCTGAAGATCGCCCACCCGCGCCGGCCGCCATTTGCCTCGGCGCCTGCCGGGTTGATCTCCGGCCGCTGAATCTCGCGCGGCGGCCGGGCAGCACGGCCGGTCAGCCGGCGGCGAGTCGGTCGGCGGACGAACGCGTGCGGCCCCGGTCGGGGTCGGGGCCGGGGCCGGGCGCAGGGCGCAGGGCCGGAGCCGGGCGCAGGGTCGGGGCCGGGGCCGGGCGCAGGGCGCAGGGCCGGAGCCGGGCGCAGGGCCGGGGCCGGGGCCGGCGGGGCGGGCGCGGGGCCGGGCTCAGGGCCGGGGCCGGGGCCGGGCCTGGCCGGGCCGGGGCCGGGGGAGGATCCGACACACCAGAGCCGTCCCGCGCCTCGCTGTGTCGGACTCTCCCGGGGGCCGGGACGAAGCAACACATCACCGCGGGTCCGGGCCGAGCTGTGTCGGACTGTCCCAGGCGGGCCGCCTGCGGCGGGCGCTGGCGGTTCCGCACCCGGTGTCGTCGCCGCGCGCGCGTCCGCACTACGCGTGAGACCGAGGCCGGGCGCTGCCACCGCGGCGAAGTCGGATCTTGGGGAGCGTCGAGGCCGCGCCGCCCCACGCCTAGGGCGCGCAGGTAGCGGGGGGCGTGGGCACGGCGGTGCCGGGCGGGTACGTTACGTCGTTCCCGTCCGGGGCGCAGTCACCGACCTGACGGGTCGTGCGGGCGAGAAACTCGGTAACGATGCTCGTCAGGCTCCACTGAAAGCTCCGCGTGGATAGGCATGGCGGTGGACCGGATGGGGGTCTCGGCCAAACGCGACCTCGACGAGCGGCGCCGTGTTCCCCTCGCCGTTCTCCTGACCCGTCATGCTGCGCAAAGTGAGCTCGAAGAACTCGGCGTGAACTGGTGGCGCCGCCGTCTGCACATCGACGCACAGAGAGACGTCGCCGCGCGCGACAATGACTCGTGTGATGTCGGCTGCCTCGTAGCCGCCGTCATAGCCACCGTGCAGCCTGTCGGGGACATCTCCCGCCTTGTCCGCAATGGTCTGCGGGGTTCCGACGGTGGAACAATCGAGGTAGCGCCCGGGGGTCGTGGTGGCGGCTCGGTCCGGTGGATCAGTCGCACTCACCTCGCTCCTCGTGGCGGTCGCCGAGGGTTTCGGGCTTGCGGCCCCGCCGTGGCTCCCGCTTGCGGCACCACAGCCAGTCGTGGCCAGCAGAAGACCGAAGATGAACAGCAGGCGCAATCCGGCGACTTGGTGGCGGGGGTCAAGCAGGCGCACGCTGGGTCTCCATCGGTCCACCGCCACCGATTGTGAGCCGCGCCGCGCATTCTGGACGCTCATGCCATCACTCGGGAACTGCACACTCAGCTGCGTTCGTCGCGTAGCCAACGTGCGCAGAGGCGCTTCCAGAAACGGAGATCAGAACCGAGCGACGCCGCGCGGGCGTGGGTGAAGGTGCCGCGCTTTTGTGAACCCGCCAGTCAGAGCGCTCGGATGACGCAATGACCAGCGCCCACAGTGCCGCCGTCCCCACGCTGATCGTGCGATGGCGTCGAGCGCGGCGCGGAGATCCTTGAGCGCGTCCAGACGCCGTGACCGCCGCATTGGCGAGCCCGCCGTTTCGCCGAGAATGCTGCAATCGACGGGAAGCAGCACCCGCCGGCGCCCGGCGGCGTCCCGGAGCGATCGTCCGAGGTCGCGGTCTGACCTGAAGAGGCTCGGAGTCGGCGGCGAGCGGGGCATCATGAATCTCATCGCTGACCCGCTGTCAGTCGAGGTCGTGCTCGATGATGAGCTCTGCCACCTCGGCGAGAGTGGCACCGACGATGTCAGGCGCGGCACCGAGCGGAGAGAGAACCATCCCGGGCCGAGCGACGAACGCGGCACGGGCGCCGACGGCGAGCGCGCCCGACACGTCCCATGCGTGCGCGGCGACGAGCCGTACTTCGGAAATCGTCACGCCGCACTGCTCGGCAACGTGCCGGTAGGCAGCCGGAGCCGGCTTGAGCGCCCGCACGGTATCGGCCGACAGCGCGGTTTCGAAGATGTCGTGCAGGCCGGCATGAGCGAGCTGGGCGCGGGCAACCTCGGCAGTCGAATTCGTGAGCGCGACGAGCCGCAGCGAGGTATCGGCGAGCGTGCCCAGCGCCTCAGCGACCTCCGGATGAGGCGGCAGCGTGCGCATCCGGTCGACGATCTCAGCGACGGTCGCGTCCTCGAGCGCGACCCCCTCGCGCTCGCCGAGCATCCGCAGCGCCGCCCGCTGGGCCGTGGTGAAGTCGACGTAATGACCGGTGAGCCCGCCAACGAACGACAGTTGCAGCATCTGCGCGAACCATTGAGCGCGTAGCGCGCTTGAGCCGAACAGCCCCTCGAAGTGAGGGTCCAGAGCACGCAGATCGAGCAGCGTCTCGTTGACATCAAAAGCGATCACCTTCGTCACGGGCACCTCGGATCTGATCGATGGAGTCACGCCGGCTCGCGGGCGACAGCCCCCATATAACCAGCCGCGTTTTCCTTGACGTGAGCGCAAGCGCTTGATGCATCGTCGCGCTTGGGAGCATGGCGAAGCGACGAAGACTCTCTGCGGCCACCTGGGGTCAGAAGACTCGCTGACGTCGTCGAGCGAGCCCCCCTGATGGACGACCGGCGGCCGATGGAAGAGAGCGTCGGACCACAAGACCACGCGACCCATAGGGAGCGACGCCCGGCCTGCCTCAGCTTGCTAGGTCGTGATGGGGTGGGTGAGGAATTCGAGGTTGTGACCGAGCATGTCCGCGGATCCATCCGGGTCATGCGAGATTGATCGGGACCGCGCCCGCGCTACAGCGTCATGGCGGCCGCGTCGTCGCCGTCGAGCCACTGCGCGAATGCCGGCCCGGCGATCCGCGTGTCCGCACTCGGCAGCAGCGCGTCGGCGGGCAACCCGGCGACGCTGTCCCGATCGGGACTGACCTCAATCGAGGCCCCCCGGCTGGCGACGAATGCGCGGGCCAGGTCGACGAGGTCGGCGGGCTCCGGGCCTGCGAGGTCCTGGGCGCGCGGCTGCCAGTCCGCCTCGCAGGCGTCGATGAGCCCCTCGGCCACCGTGCGCGCGGCGACCGTCTGAACCCGCAGGTCAAGCACCCTGGCGTGTCCGTCCTGCCGGGTCGCTGCGATCAGCTGCGCGGCGAACTCATGAAACTGCGTTGCCCGCAGGATCGTGGAAGGCACCGAGCCGGTTGCGGCGGCCCGCTCGTGAGCCAGCTTGGCCGCGTAGTACCCGTACGGGGCGCGGTCGATCCCGAGGATCGAAAGCGTGACCACGCGCCCCACGCCCTGCGCGGCCACCGCCTTCTGCAGGTTGCCGGCCGCCCGGGTGAAGAACTCTGTCGCCCCGGCCTCATCGGTCGTTCCCGCATTGGCGACGTCGACGATCACCTCGGTGCCGTCCAGCGCGGCCTGCAGCCCGTCTCCGGACACGATGTCCACGCCATCTCCGCGACTGAGTGAGATCGGCTCATGCCCGTGCTCCCGCGCCACCTGCACGACATGGCGCCCGACGACTCCGGTGGCTCCAGCGATTGCGATCCGCACAATCAAACCTCCTTACAACTCGGATGATTTCTATCTGAGTTTCCCGAAACTCGGAGGCGTAAACTCCAAGTATGCGTTTGACCGAGGGCGTCGAGTGGGCCGCACACTGCGTGGTGTTCCTCGCCAACCTGCCCGCTGGCGCTGCGCTCTCCGCCGATCGGCTCGCCGAGCAGCACGGCGTCCCGCGGCCCTACCTGGCCAAGACACTGCAGGCGCTCAGCAGCGCCGAACTGATCGGCTCTCGCGCGGGCCGACGCGGTGGCTATTTTCTCGCTCGAGCCCCGGAGCAGATCAGCCTCCTCGACGTCGTCCTGGCCGTCGAAGGCGATCGACCTGCGTTCGTCTGCACGGAGATTCGCCAGCGCGGACCCAACCGCGTTGCGAAGCGGCTCTACCCGCCGCGGTGCGGGATCGCGGCTGCCATGGCCCGCGCCGAGGATGCCTGGCGCGCCGAACTGGCCGCTGTCACCGTCGCTGACATCTCCACCATCGTCCTGCGTCAAGCTCCCGCAGCCGCGCAATCGAAGACCCGAGCGTGGCTCGCCGGATCGCTGCACTGAACCGGTTCACCTTCGCCCTGCGGGCGCCGTAGGCAAGCCCTAGGAGACTCAACGGCAGACAACGGCAAAGATCACAATCGCCCGTTTGTACAGGGGAAACGCGCGCCGGAGCGGCCGTTACCGGGGCTTTCCGTTCAGACCGTTGCCCGGAGGACCGTTGCCCGTTGCCCGGGGTCTGGGGCCGTCGGTCGTGTCGCGTTCTGGCGGTGTCCGCGGCGGCTCCAATCCCGGCTCTCGGCCTACCTCCGACAGCGTTCGAGCCGGGTGTCCTGGTACGCGAAGTGGTTTCGCGGCGGTCGTCCCGTGGTGCGCTCCTTGGGCGGGCGTGGGCCGAGCCTTACGGTCGTGGAGGATGGCGCTCCGCGGCACGTCGGATGTCCGCGTCAAGCGCGTTCGCCATCGCGACGGCGGTGTGCAGCTCGGGGTTCGAACCATCCAGCGTCAGCAGCCGGCCCGTCAGGCGAGCGCGACGAGCTCGGCTGCGAGAGGCGTTCCGGCCGGAGGCTCAAGTGGCGCAACCGCCGCCATCGCCGCTTCCTCGTCCTCCGACGAGCCGATCGCCGCCAGGAAAGCTTCGACGACCTGAGGGTCGAACTGGGTCCCGGAGTTTGCGATCAGCTCGCAACGAGCCGTCTCCCATGACAGCGCGCGGCGGTAGGAGCGGTCGGTGCGCATCGCGTTCCACGAGTCGCAGCAGGCGATGATTCTGGCTGCCAGCGGTATCTGCTCGCCGACGAGTCCGTCCGGGTAGCCGCCACCATCCCACCGCTCATGGTGAGAACGCACGATCGAGCCCACCTGACGCATGAAGCCACCAACCTGGTTGAGCATTTTCTGGCCCTCGATGGTGTGAGTCTTCATGATCTTCCACTCCGCATCGTCAAGCTTTCCGGGCTTGTTGATGATCTCCTTTGGCACCGCGACCTTGCCGACGTCATGAAGCAGCGCGCCGAACTCGAGGTCTCGTATGTGATCGGCGCCAAGGCCGAGCTTCGTGGCGACGGCGACCGCCAGACCGACGACCATCCGGCAGTGTTCGCCGGTGTAGCCGTCGTCGGCCTCGACAACGTCTCCGAGCACCAACGCAGTGCCGCGGTAGGCGTCCTGGAGCTCGAGCATCCCCTTCATCCGGTGGTGGCGCTCGCGGGCGAATACTGCCAGCAGCCCCAGCAGCGGCAGCGGCGCCAGCGCCACGACCGGGTGCGCATGCAGGTCCTTCGCAACCAGCAGCCCGATCACCGACAGCGCAGCGTCAACCCCATAACTCCAGGACTCGCGAACCTGCGCCATCAGCCCCGCAGCGCGTGTTAACCATGAGCGGGCGTAGTAGGTGGCGAAGTCGAGGACGAACTGGGCCCCCAACGCGAGCATGAGCCATCCGGTATCGGCGTGATCGACGGGGACGTGCGCGATGACGAGCACCGCAACGGGGCCGATCGCAAACCATGAGTTGGGCACCGCTCTGAGGAGGCGAGCCGGGGCGGTCTCCCCGCGGAGGACGTCAGGTAGCTGGCTGAGAGCGACGCCGAGAATCGCCGCCAGCGGAACCACCGTAAGAGGCAGCGCGAACAGCAGCGGCACGAAGGCGACCTGGGTCGCGACCGTGTAGCCGAGTGGCGTGTCGAAGTGGACACGGCTCGCTGCAACGAAGACGAACAGGCACAGCGCGGCTGGCACCAACTCGACGGTATGGGGAGGGTCCAGCGTCCACAGCCACGCGGTTGTCGCCAAAAGGCCCGCGCCGGCCAGCGACTCCGCCGCGCGCTCGCGGGCGCTCAGGCGACTGCGGTCACGGTCAAACGTCTCGGCGAGGACTCGCTGATCCTCGATCGTCGGCTCCAGGGACATCGCTGCTTTGATCGGTCGCTTCGCACCCGGGCTGCAGGGTCTCGGCAGATCGTGGACGCCCGGGAGGGGGCGTCCGCGTCCGGCGCGAACGGCCCCGCTCTCTGCCGCCCGTCGGACACTCCTCGATGAGCGTCGTAGACGGACCGCAGGCATCGTTACTTCATCATCCTCGGGTCAAGCCAGAAGTTGTACATCTGGAAGTCGCTCGGGTTTGCGACGTTGCCTCCCGCTCGAAACGCGAAGCGGACCAGCTCCCAGCTGTTGACGTTGTTGTTGAGATTCATCTCGCCGGACAGCCCCCATCCGGTGCTGTGGATCTGGCCGGTGTTCTGCGCGTTCGCCCATCCGTTCGACCCCCACGGCTGGATGGAGAAGAAGACCCCTTCAGAACCGTTGATGTCGTCGACCTCGGCGCGCGCCTCCTGGAACCCCTTATCGATGCAGACGGGCGGGGTGTAGGCGGTGGCGCCGCTCGGCAGGTTGAGCACGTGGCCTGTCGAACCGTCGGCGAGGGTCGTTGTCTCGATGGATGCGCCGCCCGCAAGCGTCCAGCCGGTTCCATCGAGGTTGTCTGGGGACTCTCCGGGGAGCATCGTGTACCAGGCGCTGTCCCGTACCGCAGAGAGCGCTTGGCTGAACGTGAGTGCCGCACAGGGCGCTCCGTCCAGCGACGACGGCGCCGGCGGGGTGACGGTCGTCGATGCGAGGGCAGGGGATGCGGCTAGACCCGCGATCGCGAGCCCGCCGACAGCGCACCCGCACAGGACGCGGGCGCGGCTGAGGAGCGTGAACCTCATTTTTCACCTTCCGTGGTGGTGCACTGGCAGCCGAGCTATCTCGCCGGGGGGTGAGACCTCTGGTTTTGCGTCCCCGGCTCGCGCCGGGTTTGCCATTTTTCAGTTGGGTTTACCTTCGTCTAGTCGGCACCGGCCGCCAACGCCTTTAGGCCCCTCGAACAGATGTCCACGACCACCGACTGTGCCGCAGGTACTCAGACGATCCCCACGATCCGCCGCGGCAAGCTCAGAGCGATCCACTGCGTACTGCGCGGATCAACCGGGAGGATCAGCATGCCTCAGCCACCGACCTCGTTTTGCAACACGTGCCTACGCTCGGCCAATCGACACTGCCCAGGCCCCCATCCCCGACACAACGTCGACCACACGCAAATCACGTCGAGCTGAATCACAGCCCCCGGCTGGACAGATGTTCAGAGCTTCGTGCTCATGCCACCTGGGTCGCCCGCCTGCGGTCGTCCTGAGGGAGCGGGCTCTGCACGACTACCCGCACTCCCTCCTTCTCGAGCTACGTGGGGGGCGGGTAGTCGTGCAGACCAAGGCTCCCGAACCCCCGATCAACCTGGGCGCGGGCACGCTCTGGTACATCACAGCTACAACAACACCGGCCGTACTTTCTGTTGCGCTTTGTGATGTACCTGCGTGTGCCTCAGACAGCTCGAATGTAGTCCGCCAGGACGCTCTCGATCTCGCTGGCTTCGAGCTCCCCGCGAGCGACCGACTGGACGAGCTCCTCGGCGTCGTCGACCGTGAAGACCAGGTCTCGACCGTTCAGCAGACAGAAGGTCCGCGTCGCCGACCACGCCAGCCGCTTGTTCCCGTCGACCAGCGCATGGTTGTGCGCGATCGAGTGCATGAGCGCCGCCGCCTTGCCGGCGAACGTCGGGTAGGCGACGTCGCCGAAGGCACTCGTCCTCGGTCGCGCGGCCGCGACTGTGAGCAACCCCCAATCCCGGGCGTCGAAGTCGCCGAGCACGCCGGCGGCGATGTCGAGCAGGTCATCGACGCTGAGGTAATCCAGCTGCTCGTCGCTCACCGGCTCAGCCGGTCGAGCAGCTCCGCATCCTCGGCGCGGACCCGCTCGATCACGGCACGGAGCCGACCCGGACGGTCCGAGACGTAGTCCGCGATCGCTGCGCGCGCGACGTCCTGCATGGAGCGTCCCTCCTCCGCCGCCTTACGCCGCAGCGCTTCAGTCTCCGCCTCGGTCAGACGCAGATTCATCGCCATGAGGCGAGATGGTACCACCGTGGTACCACTTGCCGAACGATCTTTGCCAGCGAGCCGACTGCTCCGGATCCCGCGGAGCGTCCTCTACGCCCTGGCTCTCCGCAACGAGCTCCCCGCGCGCCAGATCGGCCGCCGCTGGGTCTTCCGCCGCTCGCTGCTGGAGCGCGCGACCCTCCCCCTCTCCGAGCTGGATTCCTGGGGCGGAACCTCCGGCATCGAGCCCGCAGATCGCGGCCTCGCGACGGTCCGACCGTTCCCCGCGAACGTTGCCCGCTCGGCTCGTAACAGATAGCTACAAACGAGAAAGTCCCCGCTAGCAGGGGCCTCCGAAGAGCGAACGACGGGCCTCGAACCCGCGACCTTCGGCTTGGGAAGCCGACGCTCTACCAACTGAGCTACGTTCGCGACGCACTGCTTTTGCCTGCCACCTGGCGGTTCCTGGTCCGATCGACGCCGTGGGATTTGACGGTCTTCCCCAGCGCGTCTCTGGTCCGGCGACCGACGGGTGACAAACGAAGCTATCAATCACGGCGGTTTCCAGGTCCGGTCCCGGGTTCGTCGTCCGGCAGCCGATCGGGCCAGAGGGACCGCGATGCCGGACGCCGGGCGTCCAGAAATCCCTGGACGCCCCGCTGGATCAAACGTCCACTCGTGCGTCTTCGGCTTCTCGGCGCAACCGCAGCGGCCGAAGCTCATCTCGTTCGGGAAGGGCGAACTCGTCGCGAGGCGAGGGCGCAAAGCCAGGGGTCTCTCGCAGACAGCCCAGCCACCCGTGTCAATCACAGTCTGCGTCTGTGACGCAGCCGAACGAGGAGGTTTAACCGTGCGGTTTGTCCTACGCCCACGCGGGGTGCGGCGACTCGGTCGCCTGACGGCGATTTTGGCCGCGGCGGTCCTCGGCGTGCCCGCTGTCGCTTCAGCCGCATCGTGTCCGCCGCAACCGACGACGACCCCTTTCACGCGGTGGGGGGATGCGGGGAGCTATTTCGTCACGCCCGGCGGCAACTTCGAGGCTCCGCTGTGGTCGAGCGGATGGATCGTCGCCAACGCCGGGCGCACGCTCGGCAACGAGCCGTTCCACGTCGGCGGCAGCAGCGATTCGTACTCGCTGACGATCGGCGGTGGCGGCGTCGCCGTCTCCCCGGCATTCTGCTTCGACGACTCGATGCCCTACGTCCGGTTCTTCGCCCATGCTCTCGGGACGGCGGGAACTCTGCAGGTGCGTCTCGCCGTGCTGACCGCGAACGGTCCAGTCAGCTTTCCGTTCGATCGCGTCGCCGATCTGCCGGCCGCCTCGATGGGGACCTGGGCGCCGACCGGCCAGCTACCTCTGACCAGCGGTGCGGCTGCGGCCGTCGGGCAGGGAGAGCAGGCGCGACTGGTGTTCGACGTCGCCGGACCTGGCAGCTGGCAGATCGACGACGTCTACGTCGACCCCTACCGGATGGGCTAAGTCGCCTGTCCTGGGCGTCGAACCATGTCCGGCATGGATCGCGATCACGACACCGCCATCCGGCCGGATGCGGTCGTCGATCGGCTGCTGGAGGCGAGCTGGGAGTCACGGGAGCGCCGTGGCTCCCGGCGGGAGCTGAGCGTGGAGGCCGCCGCCGCGGTCCTGTTTGGGAGTCTGGCGGCGGCTCTCCTGCTGCTCAGCGGTGCCGAGAGCGCGATCCACCCCATCACCGTCGGCGTGCTGATCGGCACCTACGCGGTGGTGGCGCGAGTCGAGTTTCCGGTCGGCGCCGGGCACGTCATTCCGACGCAGTTGGTCCTCGTGCCGATGCTGGTGATCCTGCCGCCCGCGGTGGTGCCGCCCGCGGTCGCCGCCGGCCTTGCGCTCGCCACCCTCCCTGATTGGGTGCGCGGGCGCGTCGCCGGGCGGCGAATGCTGAGCGCGGTGCCCGACGCCTGGCACGCCGTCGGCCCGGCCGTCGTGCTGATCGCCGCCGGATCGCCGCGGATCGGTACCGGGCAGATCCCGCTGATGGTCGTCGCGCTCGCGGCCAGCGGCATGGTCGATCTCGGCAGCTCGCTGACGCGGCTGTGGCTGGCCGGAATCGTCCTCGAGTGGCGAGTGCAACTGCGGGTCATCGCCACCGTCTGGGTCGTCGATGCGTGCCTGGCGCCGCTCGGTTTCCTGGCCGCGCTCAGTGCGCGCCACCACCCGGTTGCGGTGCTGGACGTGCTGCCGCTGGCCCTGCTCCTGTGGCTGCTGGCGAAGGATCGCAGCAAGCGCATCGATCAGGCCTACGCCCGCCTCAAGCTCGTCGAGCACGAGCGGGGCCGGCTGCGGGCCGCCGTCGGGCGGCTCGGCGACGCATTTGCGGCCAAGCTCGAGCTCCACGCCCTGCTTGGCACCTTGCTGCACGGTTCGCTGGAGGCGGTCGATGCCGACGCCGGACGGCTGACGTTGACGGGACTCACCGGCTGGAGCGACCTGTGGGCCGGAGACGCCGAGAGCGCGCACATCCTCGAGACGGCACCCAGCGCCACCGCGGCACCGGGCGGACGCGCGATGCTCGGCGAGACGGAGCTGTGGACGATCGCCGTCCCGATCGAGATCTCGGCATCCAGTCCGGTCTTCGGTGCGCTCGGTTTTGCCCGCCGCACCCGTCCGTTCGCCACCGAGGATGTCGCCACCGTCGCCGAACTCGTCGCCAAGGCGCAGCTGGCGGCCAGCGAGATCCTCGGTCACCACGAGTTGCGCGAGCAGGTGCTCACCGATGCTCTCACCGGACTCGGGAATCGCCGCCGGCTCACGACAGATCTCAGTGAAGCCTTCGAGCGCGCCGCGGCCGGCCATCGTTCGCTGCTGCTGCTGTTCGACCTGGACGGCTTCAAGAACTACAACGACACCTTCGGTCACCTTGCCGGCGACGCGCTGCTGACCCGGCTGGGCGCCAAGCTCAAGCAGGCCGTCTCCCCATCCGGTGCTGCCTACCGGCTCGGCGGCGACGAGTTCTGCGCCCGCATCGATCTCGACGGCGGCGTTCCGGACGAGCTCATCGCTCAGGCCTCTGCCGCCATGTGCGAGAGCGGCGCCCAGTTCTCGGTGCGCGGATCGCTCGGGGTCGTCCTGCTGCCCGATGAGGCCGACACCCCCGAGGCCGCGATCCAGCTCGCCGACGAGCGGATGTATGCCGCCAAGCGCGGGCGGCCCCGGAGCCCGCACAGCCGGACCAAGAGCGTCCTGCTGGAGACGCTTCAGGCGATGGAGCCCGCGCTCGATGCCGAGGCGGAGCTCGTGTCCGGACTTGCCATGCGGGTATCCCGGCGTTTCGGGCTGGAGGGTGAGCAGCTCGAGCTGGTGGCCCGGGCGGCGCAGCTGCACTGCGTCGGCAAGGTTGGCATTCCGGACACGATTCTCAATAAGCCGGGTCCCCTCACCCGGCCGGAATGGGAGTTCGTGCGCCAGCACACGCTCGTCGGCGAGCGCATGCTGAGCGTGTCGTCCTCGCTGCGTCCGGTTGCGGTCCTCGTCCGCGCACGCCACGAGCGCTGGGATGGACGCGGCTACCCCGACGGCAGCTGCGGCGAGAGCATCCCGCTCGGATCCCGCATCATTGCGGTGTGTGACGCGTACGGGGCAATGTGCTCCGAGCGGCCCTACCGGCCCGCCCTCAGTCACGAGGACGCGTGCGCTGAGCTGCGGGCGGGCGCCGGAACGCAGTTCGATCCAGACGTGGTGCAGGCGTTTCTGACCGAGGTCGAGCTCGCGGCGCAGGAGCGCCTGCGCGACCCGGTACGCGACGCCGCCGAGCACGTGCGCACGCTGCTCGGCTCAGCGCGCTGATCAAACGGTTTCTCTTCGCGGGAACGCCGGTCGGCCCGCCGGTCCGGGCGCGGACGGACCTCGGGTGAGGGACGGAGAAGCGCCCCTTCCCCCACCGCCGGAGCTCTACCATCGGATCGCCCATGAAGAAGTTCGTGATCCCGTCCGCGGTGGTGGTCGCAGCCGTGGCCCTGCTCGCGCTCCTCACCTGGGGGGTGTCGACGCACGCGGACACGGCGTCGATCGACTCGCGCGTCGCCCGGCACGACTATCCGCTGGTTCCGGGCTATCGCAGCAAGCTGCCTCTGCTGGGCACCGACCGGAACTCGTCGCTGGCCTCGTTCCACGGTCATTGGGTGCTGCTCAACGTCTATGCCTCCTGGTGCATCCCGTGCCACGCCGAGGCGCCACTGCTGGCAAAGGAGCAGCGGGTGCTCGCGGATCATCACGCGCTGCTGGTCGGCCTCACCTACCAGGACGGCGTCTCCGCAACTGAGGCGTTCAACCGCCATTACGGCCTGCACGAGCCCGTGCTGCGCGACCTCAGCGGCAGCTTCGTCCACAACCTCGGGACGTACGCGGTCCCCGAGTCGTTCGTCGTCAGCCCCCAGGGGAAGATCATGGCGCTGATGCGCCTCGGAGTCTCGACCAAGTGGCTGACGCAGACGGTGCTGCCGCTGATCTCGGGACGCGCATGAGCCTCCGGCGCCGGCTGTCAGCGCGGGCCGTCTGCGTCCTGCTCGCGCTCGCATCGCTGGGCGCCGCGGCCTCCATGCCCGCGCGCGCGGCCACCACCGCTCACGGCAGGGTCTCGTTCACCCAGGCCCAGCAGCAGTTCAACTGCACGATCTGCCATGAGCCGCTGAACGAGGCGAAATCCGCTGAGGCCTACCAGGAGAACGCGCTGCTGCGGACGCTGATCGCGCACGGCGACACGATGGCCCAGATCCGGCACACGATGGTCGTCAATTACGGGGTGGCGGTGCTCGCCAACCCTCCCAAGCGCGGGTTCGCCGCACTGATCGTCATCGTTCCGGTCGCGGTGATCCTGCTCGGGCTGGTGATCCTCGCGTACACGATTCCCCGTTGGCGCCGGCGGGCGGCCGAGCAGGAGCGACAGCCGCCGACGGCGGCGCCTGCGGTCAGCGACGCCGACCAGCAGCGGCTCGCCGCCGACCTCGCCAGCCGGGACTGAGCCGGCCTACATCGAGTCGGGCGCGCTGACCCCGAGCAGGAACAGCGACTGCGCGATCACCTGCCGGGCCGCCTGCGAGAGCGCGACCCTGAAGGACTCCACGCTCTCGGGCTCTGCCCCGATCACCTTGCAGTCGCGGTAGAACGCCGTGAAGTGCTGGGCGAGCTCGAGCGCGTAGACCGCGATCCGGTGCGGGGCGCGTCGATCGGCGGCCTCGGCGATCTCGTCCGGGAACTGCGCGAGCGCGCGCACGAGCGTCCGCTCGGCGTCCTCGAGCGCCGCCGCCTCCCCCCCATCCGCAGCTGACCGCCAGCCGTCTCCTTCGAGCGCGGCGGCGACCCGCTCCGCCTCCAGGCGACCGAGCATGGTGACGATGCGGGCGTGGGCGTACTGGACGTAGTAGACGGGGTTCTCGCTGGACTGCTTGCGCGCCAGGTCGAGGTCGAGGTCGACGGTGCGGTCGTGGGAGCGCTGCAGCATGAAGAAGCGGGTCGCGTCGACGCCGATCTCGCTGGTCAGTTCGTCCAGCGTGATGAAGTCGCCGCGGCGTTTGGAGAACGCTGCCCGCTCGCTTCCCTCGACGAGGTGCACGAACTGCAGGATCGGCATCTCGAGCCGGTCCGGGTCGGCGCCGAGCGCCGCCAGCGCCGCCTTCATCCGGGGCACGTATCCGTGATGGTCGGACCCCACCGGAATGATCTGGCGGTCGTAGCCGCGCTCGATCTTCTCCAGTAGGTAGCCGAGGTCACCCGCCAGATACGTCGGCTCGCCTCCGGTGCGGCGCAGCACCCGGTCGGCGTCGTCACCGAAGGCGGTCGAGCGCAGCCACAGCGCGCCGTCGGACTCGTAGGACTGCCCGCCGCCCGAGACGATCTCCAGGGCGCGCTCGACGTAGGACGGCGAACCCTCGTGGACGGTCCGCTCCGAGAAGAACCGGTCGTAATGCACGCCGTAGCGCTCGAGCGTCTGCTTGATCTCCTCGATCAGCAGCGTGGCCGCAGCGGTTCCGGCGTCCGCCGCCGACATCTCGGCGGCGCCGTCGATCTGGCCGGCGAGCTCGATCACATACTCGCCCTGGTAGCCGTCCTCGGGCGGGTCCTCACCGCGCGCCCGCGCGACCACCGACTGGCCCAGCCGGGTGATCTGCCCGCCGGCGTCATTGAAGTAGTACTCACGGGAGACGTCGTGGCCGTGGTGGGCGAGGATCCGCCCGAGTGCGTCGCCGTAGGCGGCTGACTGGCCGTTTGCGGCCACCATCGGACCGGTCGGGTTCGCGGAGACGAACTCCAGCAGCACCCGCTCGGCGCCGCCTGCCCGCACCGCGCCGCCGCCCCCGAACGCCTGACCGGCCTCGAGCACGGTGGCAAGCGCTCGGCGGTACCAGCCGTCGCTCATCGTCAGGTTGACGAACCCTGGTCCTGCGACTTCAAACGACCTGAGATCGGCGCCCATCTCCGCCGAGAGCGTCGCCCCGACGGTCTCCGCGATCTCACGCGGCTTCGCGCCGAGCGCCGGCGCCAGCAGCATCGCCACGTTCGTCGAGTAGTCGCCCTGGCCTGCCCGCTTCGAACGCTCGACCTGCAGACCGGCCGGCGCGGCCGCCCCCTCCGGATTGGCGTCGCCGCTGCGGGCGGTGACCGCGACGCGGGTGACGACCTCGCGTAGCCGCGCGAGGGGGTCCACGGCGTCACCGCCGCCCGAGCCGCCCGCGGCGATACTCATGACGTCGCCCCGGCGACCGCGGGTTGGAACTGGGCCTCGAGCGCACCGAGCGCGTCCGGGCGACCGATCGCCACGAGCATGTCCCCGGCCTCGAGCACGCGATCGGGCGCCGGCTGGGGCTCCAGGCCCCCGTCGGTGCGCCGCAGCGCGACGATCAGGGTCTCGCCGCGCACCGCCTCGATCGACTGTCCGACCCCTCGGCATGCGTGCGGAACCTCGATTTCCTCCATCCGGTAGTCAGCGACCTGGACGGCGCCGCCGACCTGCGGGTGCAGCGCGGTCCGCGCCATCTCCGAGCCCGATGTCTTGTACGGCGAGATCACGCGGTCCGCGCCGGCGCGCAGCAGCTTCTTCTCGGAGTCGTCGGCCGAGGCCCGGGCGACGATGAACACGCCGGGAGCGAGCTCGCGCGCGGTGAGCGCGATGAAGATGTTGTCGGCGTCGGAGTCCACGCAGGCGATCACGGCGCGCGCCCGTTCGATGCCGGCCTCGAGCAGCACGTCATCGTCGGCGGCGTAGCTCTCGATGAAGCTCACGCCCAGCGACTCCGCAGTCTCGCGGTTGCCCGGCTCGGAGTCGATCGCGACGTGGGCCACCCCCGCCGCCAGGAGGTCCCGCGACACCTGGCGCCCCACGCGACCGAATCCGCAGACGATGACGTGGTGGTTGAAGGAATCGATCATGCGCTGGGTGCGTCGTTGCTCGAGCAGGCCGTCGAGCTGGCCGGTCACGAAGAACTCCGCGACCGTCGCCAGCCCGTAGAACAGCGTACCTATGCCGAATATCTCGAGCAGGACGACGACCACGCGCCCAGACGTGGCATGGGGGTCCTGGATCGACCCGAGCGTCGTCACCGTGTCGAGCGTCCACACGAACCCGTATCCGATCGACACCCCGTCGGTGAGGGTGAATGCGATCGATCCGGCAACCACGAGCACGGCCAGCGCGATCAGCAGCGCGACGAGCCGGCGGGTGAACATATGCAGTTCGCGCCGGGAGCGATCGCGCTGCGCGAGGGCGTGGCGCCGTCGCTCGACATTCTCATCATGCGTGCGCGTCCGGTCCCGGTCCGCCATCAGTAGTGGTACGGCTCCCCGGCGATGATCTTGTGTGCCCGGTACAGCTGCTCGAGCAGCACCACCCGCGCCAGCTGATGGGGCAGCGTCATCGAGCCGAGCGACAGCGAGTGATCGGCGCGGTCGATCTGGAGGCCGCCGAACGGGCCGCCGATCACGAAGCAGAGGTCGCGGCCGCTCACGCGACGCTCCTGGACCCATTCGGCGAACCGCTCGGAGACAAACCCTTCCCCGCCGGCGTCGAGCATCGAGGTGAACGCTCGCTCGGGAATCCGGCGCGGGACCGCGTCGTCGTCTCGGACCTCGATCAGCTCCAGACGGGTGTGGCCGGCCAGCAGCTTCTGGTAGTGCTGGACGTCATCGGCAAAGGGCGGACGCAGCTTTCCCACGGCGACGACGGTGATCCGCACGGTGGGGGCATACTACGGCGATATGAGCGATCCGAATCAGCCTGAGCGCCACATCAACATCCATTTCGCGCCGGAGGTCATGGCCGGCCACTACTCGAACTTCGCGAACGTCAGCCACTCCGACTACGAGTTCACGATCACCTTCGCGCGCGTGGACCACGAGGTGGAGGACGCGGAGATCCCGGGCGTGGTCGTCAGCCGCCTGAACCTGTCGCCGAAGTTCATGCGCGAGCTGATCGATGCGATGGAGGACAACTTCGCGAAGTGGCAGACCCGCGAGGGCATCAAGAACCTGCCCGAGTTCGGCGGCGGCGGGATCACCGGCACGGGCGGCGCGGCGGGCGACTACACCGACGACGAGGCCTGAGCACTGCCTGAGCGCCCCGGGCAGGATGCCGTCTGCGGCGTCCTGCTCCCCACGTTCGACCCGACTCGTACCGGCGCTCGTCTGCCGATCACCGAAGCGGCGCGGCTGGCCGAGGAGCTGGGCTTTGCGGCTGCGTGGGCCGGCGACCATCTCGCCTGCCCGGCCCCCGGGCTCGATGCCCCCGCAGCACTCGCCGCTGCCGCTGCGGTCACCGACCGGATCGGACTTGGGTTCAGCGTCATGCTGCTCGGACTCCGGGCCCCCGCCTGGGCGGCCAAGCAGCTGCAGACGATCGACCATCTCGCCGGCGCGGGCCGCCTGAGGCTCGGCGTCGGCGTCGGCGGAGAGTTCCCTGAGGAGTTCGAGGCCGCCGGGGTCGATGTTCGTGAGCGCGGCGCCCGGCTCGACGATGCACTCGACGTGCTCCCCGACCTGCTGTGCGGCCGGCCGGTCGACTACGCCGGGCGCGCGGTCAACGTCCGCTCCCCCGCCCTCGGGCCAGCGGTCGCCTCGTTGCCCCCGGTCTACATCGGAGGCCGGGGCGAGCCGGCGGTGCGTCGCGCCGCCCGCGTCGGCGACGTGTGGCTGCCGATGTGGCTCTCGCCCGCCAAGCTGGCGGAGCGCTCGGCGCAGCTGGCGGAGGTCGCGCTGGAGCACGACCGCCCCGCCCCGCGCACCGCGCTGCTCGTGCTCATCCGCATCGATGACGACCGCGCCGGCGCCCGGGCGGTCGCCGACGCCCACCTGCAGGGGCAGTACCGGATGGGCCTCGACAAGGTCGAGCACTGGACGGTGCTGGATAGCATCGACGGCGCCGTGGAGAGACTGAGCGAATACCGGGCGGTGGGGGTCTCGGAGATCCTCATGCTCACGCTCGGACCCGATCCGCTGGACCAGTACGAGTCACTCGCCGAGGTCAACGCCCGGCTCAGCAGCTCGTGAGCACCGATTCCGCCTACCGCTACGACGCCTCGGCACTGCGCGAGGTGTTCGAGCACCGCTTCACCTATGTGGCGGGCATCGAGCGCAACAGTCACCGCTTCGCGGGGCACCGCGCATTGCTCGATCCGGCCTCGGGTCGCAGCTGGACCTACGCGGAGCTGTGGCGCGAGGCCGGCCGGCTGGCCGACGCGTTGCGCTCGCAGGGGGTCGCACCCGGCCAGAGCGTCGTCTCTGCGCTCTTCAACGGCCCGGAGTTCGCCCTGCTGTGGGTCGCCTGCCTGCGCCTCGGCGCGGTCGCCACGCCGATCAACTTCCGCCTCTCCGCAGGGGAGATCGCCCACGTGCTCGACGACTCACGTCCGCACGCGTTCGTATTTGACGAGACGCTCGAGCGCACCGCCGCCGACGCGCTGACCCGCGCCGAGCACCAGCCATCGCTGCTCGCGGCCGTCGGCGAGGCGACCGCCCCGGCGTTCTCCTTCGAGGAACTGCTCGCCACCGGCGATCCGGCCGCTGAGGTCCGTCCGCCGGAGGGCACGACGATCTACGACGAGACCACGCGCCTGTATACGTCGGGAACGACCGGGATGCCGAAGGGCGTCTCGCTGTGCAGCCTCACCGAGACCCTGTCGGCGCACGACGTGATCATGCATTTCCCGCTCGAGCCGCAGGACCGGACGCTCAACATGACGCCGTGGTTTCACCGCGGCGGGCTCTACTCCGGAGGGCCGAATCCGGTCCTCTACGTCGGCGCCGAGTCGGTCTCCATCCGTCAGTTCGACCCGGCGACCGTGCTCGACTGGGTCCAGGCGCACGGACTGACGTTCCTGATCGGGGCGCCGACGAACCTCGCGATGCTGACCGCTGAGCAGCAGCGCTCACCACGTGACCTGACGAGCCTCAAGGGGATCGTCACGATGGGCGCTCCGCTCGACCGCGACGCCTGCCTGCGCTATCAGGACACGCTCACCGCGCGGATCTTCAACGGCTATGGCACGACCGAGGCGTTCTGGAACACGTTCCTGCGCCCGGGCGACCTGCCCGAGCATGCGGGCTCGGCGGGCCGCGCGTGCACCGACGACGATGTCGCGGTGGTGCGCATCTACGAGGACCGGCTGGCCGATCCGAGCGACACGGTCGCCAAGGACGGCTCGGAGGTCGGCGAGGTGGCGGTCCGCTCGGTGAAGTCCGGCTACGCGTACGTGAACAACGCGACCGAGCAGGCGGAGCGGTTCCATGACGGCTGGCTGTACATCGGCGACCTCGCCACCTGGGACGAGGACGAGTACGTGACGATCGTCGGCCGCAAGGACGACATGATCATCTCCGGCGGGGAGAACGTCCATCCCACGCAGGTCGAGGCGGTGCTCGCCGAGCACCCTGGCGTGCGTGACGCAGCGGTCGTCGGACTGCCTGACGAGCGCTGGGGCGAGATCGTCGTCGCCTACGTGGTCGCCTCCGATCCGTCGCTCGACGCCGCGGCACTCGAAGCCCACTGCAAGGATCACCCGATGCTCGCCACCTTCAAGCGCCCGCGCCTGTACCGGTTCGTCGACGAGCTCCCGATGACCGCGACGGGTAAGAAGGTCCACTATCAAGTCCGTGAGCTGGCTCAGCGGGACTCCGCTGAGGGGCTCCTGCTGGCGCCGTGAGCGACCCGGTCGTCACCGGCATCGGCGCGCTCACGCCGCTGGCCCATAACGCCCCCGACAGCTGGGCGGGGCTTGTCGCCGGCCGCTCGGGGATCACCCGGATCGAGGGAATCGACATGGACGGCGTGCCGGTCCATGTCGCCGGCCAGATTCACGGCTTTGACGCCGAGGCGCACCTCGGGCCAAAGAAGTTCCGGCGCACCGCCCGCTTCTCCCAGCTGGCGATCGTCGCGGCCCGCGAGGCGGTCGCGGACGCCGGATTCGATCCGCGCGCCGAGGCCGAGACCACCGGTGTCGTGATCAACTCGGCGGTGTGTGGATGGCCGGAGATCGAGTCCAACATCCTGCGTATGCGCGAGCACGGCCCGCGCGAGCTCTCCCCCTTCCTGATCTCGACCGCGATTCCGAACATGCCGGCGTGCGAGGTCGCGATCGACCTCGGGGTTCACGGCCCGGTGAACGCGAGCGCGCTCGCCTGCGCGAGCGGCACCTACGCGCTGCTCGAGGCGCGCAGGCTGATCCAGACCGGCGAGGCGGATGTGGTCATCTGTGGCGGCACCGATGCGGGGATCAGCCGCTCGATGTTCGCCACGCTCTCGCTCATGGGCCCGCTGTCGGAGTCCGATGCCGCACCGGAGACGGTGAGCCGCCCCTTCGACCTCGAGCGCACCGGCTTCGTGTTCGGCGAGGCGGCAGTGGTGTTCGTCGTTGAGTCCGCCGAGCACGCCGCGGCCCGTGGCGCCAAACCCTACGGGACGATTGCGGGCGGCTCGCTCACCTCCGACGCGTTCCACATGGCCGCCCCAGAGCCGACCGGCACCTACGCCGCCCGGGCGATCTCGCAGGCGCTGCGCAACGCGCGTCTGGATCCCGCGGACCTCGACTACATGTGTGCCCACGGCACCGCGACGCGAGCCAACGACGTCGCTGAGACCAAGGCGATCCGGATGGCGCTCGGCGCGGCCGCCGACGGGGTGCCGACGAGCTCACCGAAGTCGATGGTCGGCCATCTGATCGGCGCCGCCGGCGCACTGTCGGTGATGGCCTGCCTGTATGCGATCCGCGACGGCGTGCTGCCTCCGACGATCAACCTCGAGACACCCGATCCCGACTGCGATCTTGACTACGTGCCGAACGTCGCCCGCGAGAGGACGGTGCGCAACGCCGCCGCCAACGCGTTCGGCTTCGGCGGCCAGAACTGCGTCGTCGTGCTCCGCGCGATCGACTAGTCCGAGGCCGGGAAGGCGAGCGCGGCGCCGATCCGCTCGTCGGCAGGCGGGTGACTGGCGAGCGCCCGCGCCACCCGTCCCGGCTCAAGGTCGGACAGGTTCTGCAGTGATGCGCGGCGCTCGAATGAGATGAACGCCTCGGGCGCGCCCGCGACCCGGAGTGAGAAATCGTCCGCCCGGCGCTCCATCGCGCGGGAGAGAGCGGCCGCGATCGGCGACAGCGGGGCGCTGACGATCGCCGCCGCCAGGCCGAGCGCGGGCAGCGCCGCCGCATCGACGGGGGCACCCGGCTCGGTTCCGGCGAGCGCCGCGGTGAGTTGCTGCGTTGACCAGCACAGCGGTCCGGCGAGGATCGCCGCGTAGGCGACGCCCCGCATGACGTCGCGATGGCGCATGTGGCCGAGCTCGTGCGCGACCACGAGCCGCACCTCGTCGCGGCTGTACCGGTCGAGCAGCGTGTCGTAGAGCACGACGCGCTTGGTCGGTCCAAGACCGGTGACGTAGGCGTTGGCGGCGGTCGTGCGGCGGCTCGCGTCGACCGCGTAGACCTCGCCGACGTCAACCCCGGCGTCCTGTGCCAGCGCGAGCACGTCGGACCGCGTCTCACCCTCGGGCAGCGGGTCGAAGTCGTTGAAGATCGGGTCGAGCAGCACCGGCGCGAGACCGCCGGCGAGCGCACCGATTGCGACCGTGGCGAGCGCTGCGGCCCGCCACCAGTGTTCGCGGTAACGCGTCGAGAGCAGCGCCACGCCGCCGCCGAGCGCCGCGCTGAACGCAGTCTCGATCACCGACGCCTTGCCGAGATCGGCCACCCAGCCACCCCACGCCTGGGTGTCGAGGCCGACGGAGATGGCGCGCTGCCGGGCCAGCGCGCGCAGTGGCAGCCCTGGGATCGCGAAGCCGAGCGACAGAGTCGCGGCGGCGAGCGCGGTCTCGGCCACCGGGTTCTCGCCGCCGCGGGTGAGCGCCGTCGGCGGACGGCGCACCAACGACACGAGCAGCGCGGTCGCAAGCGCCGATCGCACGAGCCCGATCCGGCGCTGCGGTCGTGAGAACGAGCGTCCACGGGCGATCTCGGGCTCTGAGAAGTGGTCGCGGATGTCGACCGGGACCGGCGTCGTGACGGGCGCGCGTGGCGTCAGGATCCGCCGCCCGGCCTCGGCTGCCGCGCTCGTGAGCAGGAGCGCCCGGAGGACCTGGATGCCGTGCCGTCCGCTCACCCGCGAGACTGTAGTGGTGCGCATCGCGATCGTGTCCGACGTCCACGGCAACCGGCACGCCTTCGAAGCGGTGCTGGAGTCGATCTTCACGCGCGGGTGCGATCGCATCTGGTCGCTGGGCGATCTGGTCGGCTACGGCGCCGAGCCTGACGCCTGCGTCGACCTCGCGCGCGAACACGCGGCGTTGTCGCTGGCGGGCAACCACGATCTCGGCGTGGCCGGGGAGATCCCGCTCGAGCAGTTCTCCCGGGGCGCGGCACTCGCCGCCACCTGGACGCGCGAGACGATTCGCCCCGACACGCTCGAATACCTGCGGGGCCTGGACTCCTCCTCGGTCCTGGAGGACGTCGCGCTCTATCACGCGAGCCCACGCGATCCGGTCTGGGAGTACGTGCTCTCCCCGCTGCAGGCCGAGCTCTGCCTCGATGCGCAGGCGCGCCGGGTCTCGCTGATCGGCCATTCGCACGTCGCGCTGTACTTCGCACGCTTCCCGGGCGTCGCCGCGACCGGCGGCACGCGCACCGACGGTGAGGGCCTCGACATCGGCGACGGCGAGTGGCTGCTGAACCCCGGCAGCGTCGGACAGCCCCGTGACGGTGACCCGCGGGCGGCGTGGCTCGAGCTCGACCTGTCCGAGTGGACCGCGACCCATCGCAGAGTGGACTACGACATCGCCGGTGCGGCCGCCGCGATCCGGGCTGCGCGGCTTCCCGACTCGCTCGCGGAACGCCTGCAATACGGCCAATGAGAGTGCGCTTGCCAACGGCTCGGCCCCGCGGTCGAGGTTCTAGAGTCAGCCCGCAGTGCCTGCCCGGTCCCGACGACTGCTCACCCGCGCGCTGCTCGCCGCCGTGCTCGGCTTCGCCGCCGCGTTCGTGGTCGCCTGTGGATCCAGCGGCAGCGGCAAGGGGCTGCTCTCGGCGGATGAGAGCCGCACGATCTCCAGCGCGCTCGATGCCGTCTCAAGCGCCGTCCGCGCCCACTCCTGCGCCCGCACGAAGACCGCGCTGACGGCGCTCGACGACTCGCTCCAGAACCTGTCGACCGGAACCACGAACTCGAGGCTGGTCCACAACCTCGGTCACGGCGCGTCGACGGTGAGCCAGGTCGCGCTGACCCAGTGCCATCGCCAGGTCACGACGACCACGACCAGTTCGACCACGACGACGACCTCCAGCACGGTCGCGACGACCACGAGCACGCCGACGACGAGCACGACTCAGAGCGTCTCGACCACGCAGAGCACCCCGACGACGGGCACCACCCCCGCGACCACCCCGGCCACGACGCCGTCGACCCCCACGCCGGGCAACGGCGGCGGCAACGGGAACGGAAATGGCAACGGCAACGGCAACGGGGGCGGCGGCGGGGGCGGGGCGGGCCTGACCGGGCAGGGATCGCAGTGATGGCCGACGAGCAGACGATCGCCGGCCGGTACAGGATCGAGGGCAGGCTGGGTGTCGGCGGGATGTCGACCGTGCATCTGGCGTTCGACAGCCGGCTCGAGCGTTACGTCGCGATCAAGCTGCTCGCCGAGCACCTCGCCGACGACCCGACGTTCGTTTCCCGGTTCCGGCGCGAGGCGCTCGCCGCCGCGCGGCTCGTGCATCCCAACATCGTGCAGGTGTTCGATTTCGGCTTCGACTCGGGCAGCCACCGGCACTTCATCGTGATGGAGCACGTCGCGGGTAACTCATGCGCCGAGCTGCTTCGCGACCACGGCCACCTCGGCGTGCAGCAGACAGTCGACATCATCATCCAGGCCTGCCGCGGTCTTGACTACGCCCACCGCAACGGCGTCGTCCACCGCGACGTCAAGCCGGGAAACCTGCTGCTCTCCGACCAGGACGTCGTCAAGCTCGCCGACTTCGGTATCGCGCGCGCGGCTGATCAGTCGTCGATCACCCAGGTCGGATCGGTGCTCGGCACCGCCGCCTATCTCTCACCCGAGCAGGCGCGCGGCGACGAGGCGGGACCGCGTGCGGACCTGTACTCACTCGGAGTCGTCACCTACCAGCTGATCACCGGCCGCCTCCCCTACGAGGCGAGTTCACTGTCGGAGCTGGCACTCAAACAGCAGCGCGAGAGCCCGGTGCCGCTTGACGAGCTGGTGCCCGCGGCGCCGCGGGCGCTCGCCGAGGCGGTCCAGGGCGCGCTCGCGATCGACCAGCGCGACCGGCCCGAGGAGGCGATGGAGTTCGCCGCGGAGCTCCGCGACGGCGCCAAGGGAATCGCCCCGCCCAACGTGCAGTCGCCGGCGACGAGCGCGACCCGCCTCGCTCGGCCGGCCACCTCGGCCACACGGCTCGCCCGCCCCGAGCCGCCCCGCACCGCCGACCAGGGGCGCGGGCCAAGCCGCGTGCAGCCGCCACGACAGGTTCCCGCCGGCCGCGCGCCGCGTCAATCGGCGCAGGCGCGCCGCGTCGAGCAGGGGACCGCGGTACAGCGCTCGCACAGCGGGCTGCGGCGGTTGATGGTCGCGCTGGTGCTGGTCGCGATCATCGCGGTGCTCGTCGTGGTCGCGTTCGTGATCGGCAGCTCGAACTCGAGCGAGGGCCTGCATCTGCGGTCGATCGCCGGGCACGACGCCCAGCAGGTGATCAGCGAAATGCACGCGCTGGTACACGACAACACGCGCTGAGCCGCCCGGCACGGGGCCGCGGCTCAGGCCGCGAGCGCGAGGCCGGAGGGGGCGCCGCCGTCGAGGACCGCCGCGACCGTCGCGTTGAGCGTGCCGGCGTCGATCGCACCGCGCAGGTCGGCCATCAGACGAGCGATGAACGACAGGTTGTGCTGGGTGATGAGCCGCAGCCCGGTGACCTCGTGTGCGCGCAACAGGTAGTGCAGGTAGCCGCGCGTGAAGCCCTGTGCACACGCCGGGCACGGGCAGCCCTCCAGGATCGGCTCGTGAGAGTCGCGGAAGCGGCCCTTGAACAGGTCCATGCGCCAGCGGCGACCCGGATCAGGGACGACCGCGACGCCGTGACGGCCGAGCCGGGTCGGCATCGCGCAGTCAAACGTGTCGATCCCCTGCTGCACGCCTGCCAGCAGGTCGTCGATGTCGCCGATACCCAGCAGATGGCGAGGGCGCTCGGGAGCGAGCCGCTCGAGCTCGGCGGTGGCGTGGCCGACGACCGAGTGCATCTCGGCCTTGTCCTGGCCGAGCGAGCCGCCGATCGCCACGCCGCCGGAGCGGCTGCCTGCGATCGTCTGGACCGAGATCGTCCGCAGATCCGGATCGGTGCCGCCCTGGATGATCCCGTAGACAAGCTGGTCGTCCGGCCCGTGCTGCTCGTGCCAGTCCAGGCAGCGCTCGAGCCAGCGGTGGGTGCGCTCCATCGATCGCGCCCAGTATTCGCGACCGGCGTGGAATGGCGTGCACTCGTCGAGCACGAGCGCGATGTCGGAGTGCAGGGCCGCCTGAGTGGCCATCGATGTCTCGGGGCCGAGGAACCGCTCAGCGCCATCGACGTAGGAGCGGAAGCGCACCCCCTCCTCTTCGATCGCGATGATCGCTCCACCGCTCTCGCCACCGGCCGTCCCTGAGCGGTTGCGGCCCTTGATCTCGTCAGCGACGCCGCCATGGCCCATGCTGAACACCTGGAAACCGCCGGAGTCGGTGATGATCGGGCGACCCCAGCGCATCATCTCCCCCAGGCCGCCGAACGCGGCCACCCGCTCCGGGCCGGGCGACAGCAACAGGTGGAACGTATTGCCGAGGACCATCTCGTAACCCAGGGCCTCGACGTCACGGGGCTCGAGCGTCTTCACCGCCCCGCGCGTGGCGAGCGGCACGAATGCCGGCGTCTGGACCGTACCGTGGGCCAGATGCAACGTGCCGGTGCGAGCCCGGCTGTCGGTGGCGCGCGTACGGATCTCGAACATCGCCGCCCGAGCTTATGCGGTCGCGAGCCTGGCGGCGGCCGTGACGCGGCTCGGTCGAGGTCCCGGCCGAAGGACACCTCGGTCCGGCCGACGCGATCCCCGTCGAACCCGAAGATCTCTGTGTTCCGGAGGCGGCCGCCGTCGGGGCGGGTCCCGCAGACGGTCGGCCATCAGCTGGGTGCGACGTGGCACGAGGCCGCCCGGACCGGCGAGATGCCGATCCGGGCGGAGAGGGAGAGGGAGCTGCGTTACTGCGGTTGGGTACTGCGGTTGGGTACTGCGGTCGGGTTTTGGTACTGCGGTCGGCGAGCGGCCGCTATGCGGCGACGGGCTCGCCTGCCTCGGCGCCGTCCTGCGCCGGGGCGCTGTCCTCACCGGCCACGACCGGCTCGGAGGTGTCGATCGCCTTGGGCGCGGAGCCGACGGTGATCGCGATCGAGCGCGGGGTGACGCGCTCGGGCTTGGGCACGGTCACCTCGAGCACGCCGCGGTCGAAGTTCGCCTCGATCGCGCTCCCGTCGACGCCCTCGGGCAGACGGACCGAGCGGTGGAAGCTGCCGGTGCTGCGCTCGTAGCGGACATAGCCGCCCTGACGCTGCTCGGACTGCGAGCGGCGCTGCCCGGCGATCGTCAGCACGTCGCCGTCGAGCGTGACGCTCAGGTCCTCCTCGGCGACGCCGGGCAGGTCCGCGCGCAGGATGTAGTGGGTGTCGGACTCGACGATGTCGGTCGGCGGAGCGAGCCGTCGCGCCGGCGGGGCGAAGCCGGTCGGGGTGTCGAACAGGGAGGTGAACAGCCGGTTCATCGGGACCGGCTCCCAGCGGATAAGAGCCATTTGAACGCCTTTCGAGAGGTGGTTACTACTGGTGGACGAAGTATGAAACCTAAGTCTAGCCATGTCAAGTTTTCTTCTGGGCCTCTGCGCGGAAGCTCTGCGTGTCCCGGACGCTCCGCTCGTACGCGCGCCGGTGCCCGCGTGCGCCTGCGCGCTCGTCGCTGACCGCCGGCGCGGCTCCGAGCTCCGAGCGCCCGCCGCCGGCGACCGTTGGCCGTCCGATTCTCGATGTCCACCCGCCCCGGGGGACATCCTGCACCTCACCCCCCAAGCGCCGCCCACCGGCGACCCGAGGCCGTCAGCCCTTGATCAGGGACCGCCCCGTCATCTCCGCCGGCTGCTCGACTCCCAGCATCGCCAGCAGCGTGGGTGCGACATCGGCCAGCGCGCCGCCACTGCGCAACGAGAGCCCCTCGACCGTCACGATCACCGGCACCGGATTCAACGAATGGGCCGTGTTCGGCGACCCGTCATCCTCCAGCATGTGGTCGGCGTTGCCGTGGTCGGCGGTGATGAACAGCGCGCCACCGCTCCCGAGGACCGCCTCGACCACCTCGCCGAGGCATCGGTCCACGGTCTCGACTGCCGTCACCGCGGCCGGGATGACGCCGGTGTGGCCGACCATGTCGGCGTTGGCGAAGTTGATGATCCCGAAGCGGAAATCCTCGGACCGCCACGCCGAGACGAACGCCTGGGCCGCCTCGCGCGCCGACATCTCGGGCTTGTAGTCGTAGGTCGGGACGTCGCGCGGGGAGTCGACCAGGGCGCGCTCCTCGCCCTCGTACGGGGTCTCCTCGCCGCCGTTGAAGAAGTACGTGACATGCGGGTACTTCTCGGTCTCCGCGACGTGGAGCTGACGCCCTCCGCCGGCGGCGATCACCGCGCCGATCGTGGTCGCCGGGCGGGCGGGCGGGAACGCGATCGGGTATGACCAGCTCTCGTCGTACTCGGTCATCGTCGTGTAGTGCTCGACGAGCGGGGCGTCTCCGCGGTCGAAGCCGTCGAACCCCGGCTCGCACAGGGCGAGCGTGATCTCGCGCATCCGGTCCGGGCGGAAGTTGAGCCCGATCACCGAGTCGCCGGCGCGGATCGTGGCGTCCTGCTCCCCCACCCGCGTGGCGGCGATGAACTCGTCGGTCTCGTCGCGTTCGTAGGCATCGCGGCACGCCTGCGCGCCGCTCTGGACTGCGTGGGCAGCCTCGCCGTCCATCAGCAGCCGGTAGGCCTTCTCGACCCGATCCCAGCGGCGGTCGCGGTCCATCGCGAAGTAGCGGCCGATCACCGAGCCGACGCGTCCCACGCCGGCGTCGGCCATCCAGGACTCGACCTGCTCCAGGTAGCCGGCGCCCGCCTTCGGGGAGGTGTCGCGCCCGTCGGTGAAGGCATGGACCACGAGATCATCGACACGGAGCTCGGCGGCCATGCCGATCAGCGCGCGCAGATGGTCGATGCTCGAGTGCACCCCGCCGTCGGAGACGAGGCCGATGATGTGCACGCGGCCGCCGGAACCGGCGGCCGAGAACGCATCACGGAGGACCTCGTTGCCCGCCAGCTCACCGTCCTCGACCGCCGCGTCGATCCGCGTGAGGTCCTGCATCACCACCGCGCCGGCGCCGAGGTTGAGGTGGCCGACCTCGGAGTTGCCCATCTGCCCCTCGGGCAGGCCGACGGCGCGGCCGCACGTGGTGAGCGTCGTCGTCGGATAGCGCTCCCAGAGTGCATCGAACACCGGCGTCCGCGCGAGCGAGACGGCGTTCCCCGGACCGTCGTCAGCCAGCCCCCAGCCGTCGAGCACGACGAGCGCCGCCCGCTTCACCCGAAGCCCGGTCACGGCAATCGACTCACGATGCCGCGGCGGCGGCGATCGCTGCGAACGCCTCCGGGTCGAGGGACGCGCCGCCGACGAGCGCCCCATCGATGTCCGGGCACGCGAGCAGTTCGGCGGCGTTCTCCGGCTTGACGGAGCCTCCGTAGAGGATGCGCGTCCGCTGCGCCTGCTCGCGGCTCCGGTCGGCGACGAGCGCCCGCACGAACGCGATCGCCTCCTGCGCCTGCTCGGCCGTCGCGACCTTGCCGGTGCCGATCGCCCAGATCGGCTCGTAGGCAATCACGATGTCGCCGAGCCGGGACTCGTCAACGCGCGACAGGCCCTCCTGGACCTGATGGCGGAGCCTGCGCTCGGTGTCGCCGTTCTCGCGCTCCTCCTCGGTCTCGCCGACGCAGAGCACCACCCGGAGGTCAGCCGCAAGCGCCGCCGGGACCTTGAGCGCAAGCGCGCGATCGGTCTCCCCGAACATCTGGCGCCGCTCGGAATGGCCGAGGATGACGCCGGTGACGTCGAGCTCGACGAGCATCGGCGCCGAGATCTCGCCGGTGTACGCACCGGCGTCGTCATGGTGCATGTTCTGCGCATAGACCGCCACCTGCGAGCCGCGGGCCGAGTCGACCATCGCGCCGAGCGCCGTGTACGGCGGGCAGATCGCGAGCTCCACGCCGGAGGCGGTCGACACGCGCGGCAGCAGGCCGCCGATGAACATCTCCGCCTCGGCGATCGTCTTGTGCATCTTCCAGTTGCCGGCGATGATCGGCGTGCGGTGCGCGGGAGCGGTATCCCCGGTCATGAGAGTGCAACCACCCCCGGCAGCTCGCGGCCCTCGATCAGCTCGAGCGCCGCGCCGCCTCCGGTCGAGAGATGCGTGACGCGGTCCTCATAGCCGAACTGTACGAGCGCGGCCGCGGAGTCGCCCCCACCGACGACGGTGACCCCCGGCGCGCCGGCGACCGCCTCGGCGATGGCTCGCGTACCGGCCGCGAACGGCGCCAGCTCGAACGCGCCCATCGGGCCGTTCCAGAAAACCGTGCCCGCACGCGCGATCTCGGCGGCATACGCCTCGGCCGTCCGCCGGCCGATGTCCAGGCCCATCATCCCGTCGGGGACCTCGATCCCGTCGAGCTCCCGGGCCCGCGCGTCGGCGGAGAACCGGTCGGCGACGACCAGGTCGGCGGGCAGCTGCAGAGTCGCGGACGCCGAGCTCTCCTCGTCGAGCAGCCTGCGGGCGAGCTCGACGTCCTCGTCTGCGCAGAGCGAGTCGCCGACGGTGTGGCCCGTGGCCTTGAGGAACGGGAAGCACATCGCGCCGCCGATCAGGATCGCGTCGGCGCGCTCCAGGAACGCCTCGATCACGCCGAGTTTGTCCGACACCTTCGCCCCGCCGAGTACCGCGATCAGCGGCCGGGCGGGCGCGCGCAGGAGTTCCTCGAGCACGGTCACCTCGCGCTCGAGCAGCAGTCCAGCGGCGCGGTGCTCGATCAGTCGCGCCGCACCCTCGGTCGAGGCGTGCGCGCGGTGCGCGGCACCGAACGCGTCATTGACATACACCTCGGCGAGCTCGGCGAGCGCCGCCGACAGCTCGGGGTCGTTCTTGGTCTCGCCCGGCTCGTAGCGGATGTTCTCCAACAGCAATACGTCCCCCTCACGCAGCGCCTCGGCCATCTGGCGGACCTCCGCGCCGGTCGCTGCCGGCGCGAGCGTGACGCTCGTGTCGAGCAGATCCGACAGGCGAGCGGCCACCGGCGCGAGCGAAAGCCCGGGGTCGCGGTCCTCCGGACGGCCGAGATGGGAGACGAGAATCAGCGCCGCCCCCTGCTCGAGCAGCGCCCGCAGCGTCGGGATCGCCGCCCTGATCCGCGTGTCGTCGGCAACCGACGGGGCCTCGTCGGTGCGGTCCAGCGGCACGTTGAAATCGACACGCACGAGCACGCGCCGGCCGCGCAGCTCGCCAAGGTCCGCGAGCGTCCTCACTAGATCTTCTGCACCAGATCCACGACGCGGTTCGAGTAGCCCCACTCGTTGTCGTACCAGGCGACGACCTTCACCATCGTGCCGTCCATCACCGCGGTGAGCGCGGAGTCGACGATCGACGAGGCCGGGTTCCGGACGATGTCGGAGGAGACGATCGGGTCCTCGGTGTAGAGCATCAGGCCCTTGAGCGGGCCGGACTCGGCGGCCGCCCTGAGCGCGCCGTTGATCTCCTCCACCGAGGTCTCGCGCCCGGCCTCGATCGTGAGGTCGACAACCGAGCCGGTCGGCACAGGGGCACGCACCGCGAAGCCGTGGAGCTTGCCGTTCAACTCGGGGATGACCAGGCCGATCGCCTTGGCCGCGCCGGTCGAGGCGGGGATGAGGTTGATCGCGGCCGCGCGGGCACGGCGCAGGTCCCGGTGCGGCATGTCCTGCAGGCGCTGATCAGCGGTGTAGGCGTGGATCGTCGTCATCAGGCCGTGACGGATCCCGACCGTCTCCTGCAGCACCTTGGCCACCGGTGCGAGGCAGTTGGTCGTGCACGAGGCGTTCGAGATCACGTTGTGCGTCTCGGGGTCGTAGACGTCGTCGAAGTTGACGCCGAGCACGACGGTCGCGTCCGGATTGGTCGCCGGTGCCGAGATGACGACCTTCTTCGCTCCCGCGTCGAGGTGCTTGGACGCGTTCTCGCGGTCGGTGAACAGACCGGTGGACTCGATCACGACGTCGGCGCCGAGCTCCGACCAGGGCAGGTTGGCCGGGTCGCGCTCAGCGAGCACGCGGATCTCATGGCCATTGACGACGATCCCCGCGTCGGTAGCGGCGACCTCTCCCGGGAATGGGCCGTAGGTCGAGTCGTACTTGAGCAGGTGGGCGGTCGTCTTCGGGTCGACGAGATCATTGAGCGCGAGCCACTCGATGTCGGCGCCGCTCTCGTGTGCCGCCCGGAAGACGTTTCTACCGATCCGGCCGAAGCCGTTGATTGCCACCCGTACCGCCATGCGCGCTCTCTTTCTGTTCCCGCCAGTTCTGAGGCCGGCGGGGACGCTGTGCGCAGCGGACCCCGGGCCCCGCGACACGTTACCTCACGCGCCGTGAGACACCGGGGCCACCGCCGCGGCGCCTACCCCGACGCGGACGGGGTCGTGAGGTCGAGCACGGTCAGCGAGTCAGCCGGGAATGTGTAGCTGAACTGGTTGCCCAGAGACCCCGGCAGCGCGCTCGCCTGAGGCGCGACCCGCTCCGGGTCGGCGAGCGAGTTCCGCTCCGAGGGTTTGCCGGCGAGCACTGTCGCCGTGCCGCCGCTCGCGCCGGCGGCGAGACCCGCCAGCGAGACCCGGGTGGCCGCGGGCACCGAGCCGTCGTTGACGACCGTCACGTACGTGTGGCCGGGGCTCTCGGTCGCGACCTGGAACAGGGTTCCGGTGTCGCCGGTCAGCTGGGTGCCGATCACCTGCTGGCCGAGGTTGTCGGCGAGCATCTCCTGGGCGTAGTACGACGGCGATCCGTAGCTGTTCAGCGCGTTGTAGCCGATCAGGTTCGTCGGCCAGCTCGGCGCGTTGACGTTGACCAGCAGCGGCGCGTACGAGGCCCCGATCACCAGGTCGGCATTACGCTCGGTCCCGGTGAGGAACGCCGACTCCCCGAGGGCGTCGGCGAGGGTACCGGTCGGGGTTGCGTTCGTGGTGGCGTACTCGCCGACGATGATCTTCGGACCGCTGCGGGACATCGAGTCGAACAGGTGCGCGTTCTGCGCGAAATACGAGGGGTCGGCGTTGTAGTAGTGATCGTCGACCGCGTAGGCGGGCCGGCTCGTCACCGGCTCGGTCGCGATGAACTTCAGCGACGGGTCGGCGGCGTGCAGCGCGTCATAGAACATCGGGTAGCGGTAGGCGTTGTAGCTGCCGCTCGCGTCGAAGAAATCCTCGTTGCCGATCTCGACCAGCTGGACGTTGAACGGCGCTGGATGGCCGTCGAGCGCGCGCTGGTGGCCCCAGTAGCTCGTGGTGGGGCCGTCGGCGTACTGCAGCTCGTTCACCGCGGACTGCACGTAGGGCTCGAGCTGGCCCTGGGCCACGACGGTGCCGTTGAGGGTGTAGCCGGCCCACACCGCGAGTACGGGCTGGGCGTGCAGCTGCTGCGCGAGCTCGAGGAACTCGAGCAGACCCATCCCATCCTGGGACCAGTACCCCCAGGCGCTGTTGAAGTGACCCGGCCGCCCGGTGAGCGGACCGACCGTCGTCTGCCAGTCGAAGCGGGTGTCGATCGTGTTGCCTTCCAGGTAGTTGCCGCCCGGGATGCGCAGATATCCGGGATGCAGCGCCGCCAGCTTCTGCATCAGATCGATGCGGAAGCCGTTGGCCTGGTCGTCGTAGGTCGGCGGGAACACCGACATGAACGTGAACCAGTCCGTGCCGCCGGCAGCGGCTCGTGCCGGCGTGCTCACGACGAAACGGTTGGTGAGCGTGCTCGGGATGTTGCCGGCGGTGGTGAGCGTCGCGGTCTCCCGTGTCCAGGAGGCGGTCGGCGCCGCGACCGTCGCCGAGGCCCACACGTGGCCGGAGTCGCTCTCGAGATCGACGGTGAGCGGCGCTGAGCTCGCCGCGCCGGTGCTCCGGACGTAGAGCGACACCTGATAGCTCGTCGAAGGCCGGATCGGGATTCCCCACCACCCCGCGTTCGCCACGCCGACGCGGCCGCTCGTGGCGCCCGCCGGCACGCTGAGCTGGAGGCTCACCGGGTTCGCCGCGGTGAGCGGATGACTCTGGCTGAGCCCGATCGTCGCGCCGCTGGTGCCCACCACCGAGTAGCCGGTCGGCGAGCTCGCGCTCTCCTTGAGGTCGCGGTTGCGGATCAACTCCGCGTACAGGCCCCCGTCGGTCGAGTAGTTGATGTCCTCGAGGAACTCGCCGAACTGTGTCGGGTTGGTCTGCGGCCCCGTCTGGGAGGCGTCGACGACCAGCTGACCCGGCCCGGCGAGCGCCGCGATCGCGGCATGGCCGAGCGCGCCCGAGTAGGTCCGGACGTCATCGACCCGGCCGGAGACGAAGTCGGTGTCGCTGTTGAACAGCGAGCGTCCGACCGCCAGCGGCCCGGTCGCCGACCAATGCGGCACCCGGTGCACGGTCTGGGCGAGGGCGCCGTTGACGTACAGCGACGCGGTCCGCGCCTGGGCGTTGTAGACGCCGGTGAGCAGGTACCACTCGTCGGGCTGCGGGACGACATTCGCGTCGGTCGCGATGACAGCGGCCGAGGCCGTCGAGTCGTAGTTGGGCAACGTGAATGCGAACTGGTGCGTGTCGGCGCGCAGCTGGAGGAAGAAGCCGCTGATGTTGGAGCCGGTCTCCTCGCCCGGCGCGACGCCGTCCTGGCTGACGAATGTCTGGTAGCCGTTCGTGTTGTCGAGGTCGACCCAGGCGGAGACGGTGAAGCTGTGGCCGGTGTCGATCACCGGGTCGGCCGTCTGGGCGTACTGCTGGCTGGCGCCGTCAAGTGAGAGCGCGTACGGCCCCACCGTGCCGGCCGCCCAGCCGGCTCCGTTCTCGAGCGTGAGCGGCTCACCGGGACTGACGCTGTCCGCCGCCGTCGTTCCGGAGCCCTCGTCGAACGTCCAGTGACCGGTGAGTGTCGGCGGCCCGGTGGCCGCCGACGCGGCCCCGGCCGCGAAGCACAGAACACAGACCGCCGTCAACGCGGTCGCCAGGACGCGGAACAGCCTGCCGGACATCGCCTCTCTCCTTCGTTGCGGCCGAGCTCCCGACCCGGCTTCGCATCCGCTGGTACCCCTCGCACGCGCGCTGCAAACGTATGCGCCAAACGTATGCAGCGTGCTCAGCGTCGGGAGACGATCTCGACCCGCAGTCCGTCGGGATCCGTGAGATATGCGGCGTAGTAGCGGCGGCCGTATTGGGGCCGCTGGCCGGGCGCGCCACCGTCCGCACCGCCGTGGGCGATCCCCGCGGCGTATGCGGCATCGACCGCCGCCTTGCCACTCGCCTGCAGGGCCACATGACCGTAACCGGGGCCGGGACCGATGCCGCGCACGACGAACCACACGACCGGCCCGTTGATGCCGTAGGCGACTGCGTGCTCGGCGTCGTGCGTCCGCCGGGCCCCGAGCGCGTGGAACACCGGGTCGTAGAAGCGCGTCGTGCGGCCGAGGTCGGAGACCTCGAATCCCACGTGGTCGATCACGGCGCCCGTGTGATGTCGCGGTGGGTGACCTCGACCTCGTAGGCGTCCTCGTCGCGATAGCGCGCCGCGAGGTGCTCGGCGATCGCAACCGAGCGGTGCCGGCCACCGGTGCAGGCGATACCGACCATCAGGTGGGCCTTGCCCTCCGCCAGGTACTGCGGCAGCAGGTAGTCGATCAACGGCAGCAGGTGGGAGTAGAAGCGCTCGAGCGCCCCATCGCGGTCGACGTAGGCGACGACCTCCGGGTCGCGGCCGGTGAGCGGGCGCAGGTCGGGCTCGTAGTGCGGGTTGGGCAGGAAGCGCACGTCGAACAGCAGATCGGCGTCGCGGCTGGCGCCGTACTTGAAGCCGAGGCTCTGGAAGGTGACCGAGAGGTGACCGGGAGTCTTGCTCGGCAGCAGGTCCTCGGTGATCCGCCGCCGCAGCCGCGCCGCTGACAGCGTCCCGGTGTCAAGCACGACATCGGCTCGGGCCCGCATCGGCGCGAGCAGCTCCCGCTCCCGCGCGATCCCCTCCGCGACCGATCCGCGGGCCGCGAGTGGATGACGGCGCCGCGTCTCCTTGTAGCGGGTGATCAGCGTCGCCTCATCCGCCTCCAGGAACAGGATCCGGTAGCGCAGTCCGCGCTCGCGCAGGCCGTCGAGCATCGCGGCCAGCCCGTCGAAGTAGCTCCCGCTGCGAGCGTCGGAGACGACCGCCGCGCGCTCGACCTTCGACCCTGAGTGCATGAACAGGTCGACGAGCGAGCTGATCATCTCCGAGGGCAGGTTGTCGACGCAGAAGTAGCCCTCGTCCTCGAACACCGCCATCGCGGTCGACTTCCCCGCCCCTGAATAACCGGTGATGATGACGAGGTCGGTGAGCGCGGTCGACGATTCCATCCCGGCGTACAGCTTAGGGTCGGCGGCGGCCAAACCTGCGGGCTTCGTGGATTCAGTGCCGCGAGGAGAGGTGCCGCACCCGCGGGCGGTTCTGCGCTGACGCGCCGGCCGTCGAGGACCCCCCTGCGCTCTGCACGCCGACCACCGGGCCCCGGCCCGAAGCGGAGCTCGAAGACGAGCCGCAACTCGACTGCTGGTCACCGCCCGGAGACGGCGGGCAGCTCGGCAGATCTGCGGCCGGCAGCGTTGCGGTGATCGTGCCGGTCGCTGTCGTCAGCGACGCCGTCGGGGCGTCGGCGTTGCCGGGCCACCAGGCGGCGAACCAGCCGTTCTGCACCGTCGCCTGGACCGTGCTCCCGTCGCTGAGATTCAGCGTGACCGCGGAGACCCCGGAACCGGCCTGACCCTCGATGAAGGTGTAGCCGCCGCCCTGGTTGACCGCGTGGGCCTGTCGCACCACGCTCATGCCGTTCCTCGCCACCGTCATCGGCGTCGGGGCCCGCATCTCGGAGGCCGAGGTGAATCCGGGCGCGTCGAAGCACGCCGCGCTGGCGGTCGCCTCGGAGTTGGCATAGACGATGAACGTGAACGGCCCGCGCGTGTCGGAGAGGACCTGCGACATCGAGCTCAGCGGCGGCAGCGTTGGGGCGCCGGCCTTGCCGGCGGCCGCCCGGTCGGCGGCCGAGCCCGGCATCGCCTGGAGCTTGGCGATGCAGGAGGAGCCCGCGTCGCTGACCTCGTTCCGCTTGGCGCTCGTCGGGTGCGCCTTCCATCCGGCGAACGCGGGCGAGGGGTGACTCAGACCGAGTGTCACCGCCAGGCCGCCGGCGACCGCGGCGCACGCCAGCGCACCACCGGCGACGGGCGGGCGCAGATCGCGGGTGCGCGGCCGGTAGTCCCGGTTGCGCACGCGTCGAACCGCGGAGACGGGGACCTCGTCGGCGCGAGCGGCAAGCGTCTCGCGCAGCTGACTTTCAAGCGTGTCGTTCATGAAGACTCCTTGGCGATGAGAGATCGATCTGAGGCGAGTTCGTCCTGTAGCCGCGTGAGGCCGCGCGAGGTCGAGCTCTTGACGGTTCCAACCGAGCAGCCGAGCGCGTCCGCGACCTGCGCCTCGGAGAGGTCCTCCAGGTAGCGCAGGACGAGCGCCGCTCGCTGGCGCGGCGGCAGGCGGCCGAGCGCGACGAGCAGCTCGCCGCGCACTCCGACGCGCTCGAGCGCTCGAGCCGCGGCGTCATCGGGCGGCTCGCGTTCGCCGGCCGGCTCCACGAGCTCCTGCCGGCGCCTCGAGCGTGCCTCCCCGCCTCGCAGCGCACGATTGACGAGGATCCGGCGGGCGTAGCCGTAGGGGTGCTCCATCCGGCGCACGCGGGGCCAGCGGCGGGCGACCGCGAGCAGGCACTCCTGGACGAGATCCTCCGCCTCGGCGAGATCCCAGACGATGAGATACCCGGTGCGCAGCAGCCCCGCCGTGCTGTCTGCGACGAACCGGTCGAACTCCGCCCGGCGGCGGTCGCTGTGGCCGATGACGGTCGAACGGATGGTCATGTCCTCACAAAGGCCCGTACGCCCTTGAAAGGTTGACTACACGCCGGACTTGTGCAGCTCGCGGTACATGTCGCGGGCGAGCTTGCCCGGGACGCCGGGCACCGACTCGAGCTCCTCGCGCGATGCCGCGAGGATCGCGTCCGGCGAGCCGAAATGCGCGAGCAGCGCGCGCTTGCGCGCCGGGCCGACGCCGGGAAGCTCGTCGAGCACCGAGGCGGTCATCGCCTGGTCGCGGCGGATGCGGTGATGGGTGATCGCGAAGCGGTGGGCCTCGTCGCGCACGCGCTGCAGCAGTTGCAGCTCGGGCGTGTCATGGGCGAGCACGAGCGGCTGCGCCTGGCCCGGGAAGAAGACCTCCTCGATCCGCTTGGCGAGCGAGATGATCCGGACCCCTCGCTCGGCAAACGGCGCGAGCGCCCGCATGCCCGCGGTGAGCTGTCCCTTTCCGCCGTCGATCACGATCACGTTCGGGAGCGTGGCGAAGCTCGGGTCGTAGTCCTTGTCGTGGGGGGAGACGTCGCGCTGTGCCTCCCAGCGGGCGACGCGGCGGCCGAGGATCTCCTCCATCGCGGCGAAGTCATCCGGGCCGTAGTCGAAGTCCGAGCCATCACCCACGGTCCGCACGCGGAACCTGCGGTAGTCGGACTTCTTCGGGGCGCCGCCCTCGAACACGACCATCGAGGCAACCGTGTTGGTCCCCATCAGCGTGGAGATGTCGAAGCACTCGATCCGCAGCGGAATCGTGTCGAGGCCGAGCGCCTGCTGCAACCCGTCGAGCGCCTCGACCCGCTGCTGGCGACGGCGCTCGGAGCGCAGCTTCTCCTGATCGATCGCCAGGCGCGCGTTGCGCTCGGCCAGCTCGAGGATCCGGCGCTTGTCTCCCCGCTCGGCGGCACGCACTTCGACGTGGCTGTCACGCCGCGCGCTGAGCGCCTCCTGCAGCGCCTCGACCTCGGTGAACTCCCGCTGCACGACGATCATCGGCGGAACCGACATGGCGCTGGCGTAGTACTGCAGGATGAACGCCTCGGCGATCTCGGCGATCGAACTGTCGGTCGCGTTGTCGAGGTAGAAGCTCTGACGGTCCGACAGCACGCCGTCGCGGACCTGGAAGACCTGTGCGTTGGCTTCGCCCTCGCCCTCGGCGACCGCGATCGCGTCGAACGAACCGGCTCCCTCGTGCGCGACGCGCTGGCGCTCCAGCAGCGAGCGGATCGCCCGCAGACGGTTGCGCTCCCGGGCGGCGTCCTCGAACCGCTGCTCCGCGGCAGCCAGCCGCATCTCATACTCCAGTCGCTGCTCGATCTCCTTGTAGCGGCCGGACAGGAACGCGATCACGCCGTCGATCGCCTTGCGGTATCCCTCGCGGTCGACGTAGCCCACGCACGGTGCCTCGCAGCGCTTGATGTAGTAGTCGAGGCACGGCGAGCCGCTGCGGCGGCCGGGGGTCGGCCCGTCGCAGGAGCGGAACATGAACACCTTGCCGAGCACCTCGAGCGTTGAGCGAACGCGCTTGGCGTTGGAGTACGGCCCGAAGTACGCGCGGTCGCGGCGATGGCGCTCGCGCGTGAAGTACACCCGCGGGAACTCCTCGTCGAGCGAGATCGCGATGTACGGGTACGACTTGTCGTCGCGCAGCCGGATGTTGAGCCGGGGCCGGTACTGCTTGATGAAGTTCTGCTCCACCAGGAGCGCCTCGGACTCGGTGTGCACGACGAGCGCTTCGATCTGGTCGATCATGTCGAGGATCTCGCGCCCCGCCCGCGTGCTCGGGTTGGAGAAGTGCGACGCGACGCGCTTCTTGATCGAATTTGCCTTGCCGACGTAGATGACCTTGCCCTTGGCGTCCCGGAACAGGTAGACGCCCGGCTCGTCGGGGAGATCGCGACGCCGATCGGCGGAGTACACGGACATGCCAGACCTCAGTAACGGCGGGCCGACAACAGCGCCCAGATGCCCGCGTAGAGCCCGCCGGCGATCAGCACGAGCCACGCGACCGAGCCGAGCGGGGAGTTCCACAGGCGGCTGGTCGCGGTGAGCGTCACCGCGAGCACGCCGACCGCGACGTACAGCAGGGTGCGGCGCCGGTCACCCAGCGAATACAGCGTGTTGCGATGCTCGCGGTAGGACAGCGCCGCCACCCAGGCGAGCGCCGCCAGGAAGATCAGCGAGACCGCGGTGACGACGACGTCCGCGGCGGTCCCGCCGCCGGGCACGACGTCCACGATCGTGGCCAGCGCGAGCACGATCACGATGTTGCGCGCGTTCTTCAGGGCCATAACTCAAGGGTACGCCGCGCGCGGGCAGACGCCGCCGAATCAGCCGGCGACGGTCTCGTATCGCTCGTAGAGCTCGGCGACACGCTGCTTGGCCTCCTCGTGGCGCGCGGTCGAGCGGGCCGTGGCCTCCGGCGTCGCCCAGGCCGACGGATCGGCGAGCTCGTCCTCGACGGTCGCCAGCGCCGCCTCGGCGGACTCGATCTGCTCCTCAAGGCGCTTGGCGCTCGACGCGGTGCCTCGTCCCCTGGGCGCGGGTGTGGCCTTCACCGCGGCGGCGGCCTTCGGCTTGGTCCGCTTCCCGGCGTCCTTCCTGGCGTCCTTCCCGGCGTCGGCCTTCTTGGGCGCCGGCGGCTTGGCGGCCCGCTCGGCGCGCACCCGCAGGTACTCCGGCCAGCCGCCGACGTAGGAGTGCAGCTCTCGCCCGTGGAGCTCGATCGTGCGGGAGCCGACGGCGTCGAGCAGCGCCCGGTCGTGGGAGACGAGCAGCAGCGAGCCGGGGAACGCGGACAGCGCCGCCTCGAGCGCCTCGCGGCTCTCCAGATCGAGATGGTTGGTGGGCTCGTCGAGGATCAGGAAGTTCGCCCCGGAGTGGACGAGCACCGCCAGCGACAGGCGCCGCCGCTCCCCACCGGACAGCGTCTCCAGCGGCTTCTCGGCGTCCTCGCCGCTGAACAGGAAGCGGCCGAGCAGCGCGCGCGTCTCCCCCGGTTTCAGGCCGGTGATCCGCTGCGCGGCCTCGAGCACGGTGCGCGCCCCGCCCGCCCCCAGCTCCTCGGCGTGCTGTGACAGGTAGCCGATCTGCACGTTGTGGCCGACCCGCAGCTTTCCGGTGGCGAGCTCGCGCCGGCCGGCGAGCGTCTCGATCAGAGTGGTCTTGCCGGTTCCGTTCATCCCGACCAGCGACACGTGCTCGCCGCGTTCCAGCCACATCTCGACGTCGTCGAGCAGGCGCTTGTCTCCGGCCTGAAGCGACGCGTCCTCCAGTTCGAGCACGACCCGGCCGGTCCGCGATGGCGCCTTGAAGGCGAATTGCAGGCCGGCCCCGTCCTGGGGGTCGCGGGTGATCCGGTCCATCTTGTCCAGGCGTTTCTGCCGTGCCTGAGCCTGCCGGGCGCGCGTGCCGGCGCGGAACCGGGTGACGAATCGTTCCAGGCGTTCGATCTCGGCCTGCTGGCGCTCGATCGCGCGGCCGAGGGCAAGCTCTCGCGAGGCCTTCTCCTTGCGCCAGCTGTGCCAGGTCCCGGAGAAGAACCGGCCGCGCCCGGCCTCGAGCTCCAGCACCGAGGTGCCGACCGACTCAAGGAACCAGCGGTCGTGGGCGACGAGTACCACCGCCGCGTCGAGCGCGATCAGGTGGGCCTCGAGCCACTCGAGCGACTCGATGTCGAGATGGTTGGTCGGCTCGTCGAGGAGCAGCAGGTCGGGCCGGCCGGCGAGCGCGCGGCCAAGCGACGCGCGCGTGAGCTCACCGCCGGAGAACGTGTCGAGCGAGCGGTCGAGGTCGGCGTGCTCGCGGAAGCCCAGTCCGCGCAGGGTGTCGAGCGCGCGATCGCGCCAGTCGTAGCCGCCGGCGGTCTCCAGCCGGGACTGTGCCGCGGCATAGCGGGAGAGCGTCGCCTCCTCGTAGTCGCCGCCGGCCATCCGCTGCTCGAGCGCGCCGAGCTCCCGCTCGAGCTCGACGAGCTCCGTCGCACCGGAGAGGATGTATTCGCGCAGCGAGATCGAGCGCTCGCGGGGCGGGCGCTGGTCGTGGAGCGCAACCTTGGTGCCCTTGGCGAAGACGAGCTCGCCGCCATCGATCGACGCCTCGCCCGCGAGCATTCGCAGGAGCGTCGTCTTGCCCGCTCCGTTGCGTCCGGACAGGGTCATCCGGTCACGGCGCTCGAGCTTGAACGAGACGCCGCGCAGGAGCGGTTCGCCGGCGATGTCCTTGGCGAGATCTGATGCGATGACGACGGCCATGGGGTCACCTCATGGTAGGTAGCCTCGCCGGATGCCCCGCACCGAGCCCGCCCCGCCGATCCCGCCGTGCGAGATGCCGCCGGCCCGGACCGTTTCGATTCCCGGCCGCGGGGAGTTCTTCGTCCGCGACACCGCCCTCGCGGCGCCGGGCGGGACCCCACCCGCGGGCGAGAGGGCCCCGGTGCTGCTGCTGCATGGCTGGGTCGTCTCCTCCGACCTCAACTGGCATGGCGCCTACGACGCGCTCGCGCGGGCCGGCCATCGCGTGATCGCGATCGACCATCGGGGCCACGGCCGCGGTCTGCGCGCCCCGGCGCCGTTCCGCCTGGAGGACTGCGCGGCCGACGCGGCCGCTGTGATCCGTGCGCTCGGCGCCGCTCCCGCGGTCGCCGTCGGCTACTCGCTCGGCGGCACGATCGCCCAGCTGCTGGCGCGCGACCATCGGGACGCGATCTCCGGGATCGTGCTGAGCGGGACCTGCCAGCACTTCCAGGATGCGGAGACCCGCAAGGTGTGGCGGTGGATGGGCCTGGTGGGCGTCGCGATCGGTGTGTTGCCGCGGACCTTCTACCGCGCCGGCTTCCGCCGCAACGGGCTCGCGCTCGACGGCGAGCTCGGCGCGTGGACGATCGGCGAGCTCATGCGCCACGAGGCGCGCGATGTCGCCGAGGCGGGCCGGGAGCTCGGCCGCTTCGACTCGCGTCCGTGGCTGCGGTCGGTCGACGTGCCCGCCGCGATGGTGCTCACCTCGCGCGACACCGCGGTGTCCCCGGCCAAGCAGCGCGAGCTCGCCGGCGCGTGCCGGTTGGCTCCCGAGCGGCTGTTCGACGTCGCGCTCGACCACCTCGAGCTCACCACGCGGACGGAGATCTACAACCCGGCGCTGCTGGCGGCGATTGACTCGCTCACCCTGTCCGCCGGCTGACCCGCCTGCGCCGAGCGATCAGGTACTGTGTGCGCCGATGCGTCGAACTCGCTTTCTCGCTGCGCTGACGACCTTCTCGGTGATTGCGCTCACCTTCGCGCCGAGCGCGCTGGCGGGCGTGCGCGACCACGGCGGTCAGGGCTGGTACGGCGAGACGACCGACCCGATCATCACGAACATGATGTTCATCTGCATCGCGTTCTTCCCGATCATCATCATTCTCTTCTCGACGATCCAGTGGTACCTGGACAAGCGCAAGCACGCCCGGTACGACGCCGAGAAGGCCCGCGCCACCAGCGCCGAGTGGCGCGGCGGCTGGTAACCGGACGGCGTCTCGACGCGCCTGGCGGCGTCCCTTTCTTAGATCTTGAACACCTCGAGCAGTCGCGGCTCGGTCTCGGCCTCGATCCGCGCGATCACCTCGATGTAGTCCTCCAGCCCGGAGCCGCGGAGCTTCTCGGCGAGCAACTCGTCGACCTGGAAGATCCCGGCGCTGTTGGACATCGCGATCTCGACCCGCACGGGCCGGTCCTCACCGGGGACGATCTGGACCTCCTCGATCGCGTAGGCGGAGATCGAGTGGATGTTGTGCTGGCCGGCCTCGAACGGAATGCGGGACCGGCCGCGGGCCATGTCGAGCGCGTCGGCGACCCGCACGATCCCTGCCTCGACGGTGAACGGCGCGCCATCTGAGCGGTGTCCGATGATCGCGTGCAGCGACTCGGCGACGATGATCGAACGCTCAGGCTCCTCGTAGATCTCGCTGAGCAGCGACCCCAGCTTGTCGGCGGTGAGGAACAGGCTGTAGCGCTCGTGGTCACGACGGTGGATCGACATCCCGACGCAATGCATGAGGCAGCCCGCCGCGATCACCACCTCGGCGTCGCGTTCACTCATCGCGAAGTCGGCGACGACGCTCGGCACCACGTCGCGGCGGAACAGCAGCCGCGCCAGGCGCAGCCCGATATTGAGCACGATCTGGATGTGGACCCAGGAGTGGTCGCTCATCCCCAACCGCCGGGTGGCGTTCACCGCCGAGACGTGCCACCACGCCTTCAGCTGCTCGTCGGCGTTGACCGCCTCCAGCAGCTTCTCCAGCCGGCGGTTGCCGCGCGTCGGAGCCCGGATGTGGACGTCGGCGAGCGCCTCGCGGGGTGGAATCGGTGGATCGGTGGGCGTCACGAGCCCTCGTCCTCCAGCAGCGTCATGAGCCCTCGGCCTCCAGGAGCACTCCCTCGCGGATCCCGCCACGCCCGACCATCACCGTGGTGCAGAGGCAGTCGCCGAGCGCCTGCAGGATGAGGATCCCGGCGGGCAGCAGCCGCACCCGCTCGGCGTCGATGCCATGACGGGCAGCAACCGCCGCCGCGGGCTCGGCGGTGAGCAGTGCGAGCGACCGAGCCAGCGAGGCGCCATCGAGGACCGGCCCGGCGATGCGCCCGAGCGAGGTGGCGCTGCCGCCGACCGCCACCGCGCCGGCCACCGGCGGCGGCTGCAGCATCTCGAGCGCGCCTGAGATCGCCGCGCGAGCCGCGTCGAGCTCGGCCCCGGCCGGCGGGTCGCTGTGCAGGTGCCCGCGCGCGATCGAGCCCGAGCCGATCGGCATCGAGCGCCACCATTCGATCCGGTCCGGGGCGCGACCGACGACGACCTCGGACGAGCCACCTCCGACGTCGAGCACACCGAGCGGCTCCGGCGGCTCGCCGGTCAGCGTCCCCGCCGCGCCCTGAAACGCGAGCCGGGCCTCCTCCTCGTCGGAGAGCACCACCAACTCGAGTCCGGTTGCGTCGGCCACCGCCCGCACGAACGCGGCGCCGTCCGCGGCGCCGCGGATGGCAGCGGTCGCCACGCCGCGGATCTCTCGTGCGCCAAGCGCACGAGCGGCCTCGAGCTGACCGGAGACGACGTCGATCACCTCGATGCGCTTGCTCTCAGGGATCGTCGCGTCATCGGTCAGCGCGGCACCGATCCGGGTGAACACCCGCTCCTCGTGGATCGCGACCAGCCCCGCGGAACCCGTCTCGGCGACGAGCAGGCGGGTCGTGTTGGAGCCGATGTCGATGCACGCGCGTCGCAACCGCCCATCAGTCTGTCAGGCCGGGGTGTGCGAGCGGATCCCGGTGTCGTCCTTGGCCTCGGCGCCCGCCTGCCCTGGCCCGTCCGCGACCTCCGCGGGCGACGGGGAGGACGGCGGCTGACCGACCTTCAGACCGGCGAAGCCGATGCACGCGAACACGATGCTCGCCACTGCACTCACCGCGAACGCGAAGCGAACCGACACGAGCGCACCGAGCGCGCCGCCGATCGCGATCCCGATGGCCGGCGCGACCAGCAGCAGCGACTGATTGACGCTCGAGGCGAGCGCCATCCACGACTGCGGCACGATCTCCTGAAGCTCGACGAGGAAGAGAACCGTGTTGAGCCCGTTGCTGATGCCGATCAGAACCGCGCCGATGAGCGCAATCGCAAGCGTCGGTGCGACCGCCAGCTCACCGAACCCGGCCGCGCCGAGCGCGATCCCCAGGCCGAGCAGCACGCGGGTGTTGCCGTGGCGCAGGCGCGCATACGCGACGCTGCCCACGACCGCCGCACCGCCCCACACCGCCATCAGCACGCCGTAGCCGGTCGAACCCGAATGGAGGATGTGGACCGTGTAGACGACCTCCAGCGGCGTGGAGATCGAGAAGCAGATGTAGACGAGCGTCTGCATCGAGAGCAGGGCCATCACCGGCCGGTTCGTGCGAATGTAGGCGAGCGCCGCCCGCAGCCGACGGGTCTCGGGACCTTCATCGACGGTGCGGGAGGGCACCGAGCGCGACAGCATCGACAGACCCATCAGCCCGAACAGGCCGCAGTTGAGCAGCAACGCCGCGCGCGTGCCGCCGAGCGCGGTGACGAACCCGCCGATCAGCGGCCCCACCAGATAGGCGGTCGAGAAGCAGAGGCTCGCCACCGCGCCCCCCTCCCGGATGAGCCCTGCGGGCTTGAGCAGCTGGGTGCGCGCCGCGATCGCAATCGATCCCGCGCCCAGGGCGAGCACCCCGTCGATGACGACGATCACGAGCACCGGCGCGAGCGAGAAACGGGTGGTCAGCCAGGCGAGCAGCCCGTAGAGCACGGCCTCCGCCCAGTAGAGCGCGGGCAGCAGCACGCGGGGCGAGAGGCGGTCGAGCCGGCCGACCAGTGGCGGCCCGAGGATCGCCGGCGCCGCCTGCGAGCAGAGAAAGAAGCTGGAGGAGCCGAGCACCGAGCCGGTGCGCCGGTAGACGAGCACCGACAGTGCGATCGTGGCCACGAACCAGCCGAGCTGGTTGAGTGCGAACACCGATGCCAGCGGCCAGTATCCGGGCAGCGAGAGCAGCTCGCGTACCCTGTGCTGTTCCCGTTCTTCCCCGCCGACCGGCTCTCCCATTCGGCGAGGACCATACACAGCGATCATGCCGACGCCCACCCGCGCGGTCAGCGTGACGACGCGGGCTTCGATCCGCGGCCGTGTCCTCCCGCGCGGGCGTGACTACCCTGGGAGGGAGCGATGAGCTCGTCCCCCGGCACCTTCTCGCTCGGCCGTGAGAGCTCCGACGACGGGTCCTTCCGTCGCCAGGAGAGCCGCTTCCGCGAGTTCGTCTCGAGCGACGACTCGGCACCGTTCCCGGTCGAGGTCGGCCGGTATCACCTCTACGTCTGCCGCGCCTGCCCTTGGGCGCACCGCACCCTGATCGGGCGGGCACTGATGGGCCTCGAGGAGGCGATCCCCGTCTCGTATGTCGATCCGATCCGTGACGAGCGTGGGTGGGAGTTCACCGGTGGCGAGTACGTCGACCCGATCAACGGCTTCCATCTCCTCTCCGAGGCGTACACGGCCACCGATGCGACGTTCGACGGACGGGTGAGCGTCCCGGTGCTGTGGGACACCCAGACCGGCAGGATCGTCAACAACGAGTCGGCAGACATCCTGCGGATGCTGGAGACGGTGTTCTCGCCGCTGGCCGAGCACCCGGTCGATCTCTACCCGGAGGCGTTGCGCGAGCCGATCGACGAGCTCAACGAGAAGATCTACGACAACGTCAACAACGCCGTGTACAAGACGGGGTTCGCGGCGCGCCAGGAGGTCTACGACCGCGAGGTGCGCTCGCTCTTCCAGGCGCTCGACCGGCTCGACCTGCGCCTCGCCGGCAGTCGCTTCCTGTTCGGCGACACCCCCGTTGAGACCGACTGGCGGCTGTTCACCACGCTCGTCCGGTTCGACGCCGTCTACCAGATCCACTTCAAGTGCTCGATCCGGAAGCTCGACGAATACGAGCAGCTGTGGCCCTACGCGCGAGACCTCTACCAGTGGCCGGGCGTTGCGCAGACGGTGAGCTTCGACGAGATCCGCGCGCACTACTACCGCACCCACCCGCAGCTCAACCCGAGCCGGATCGTCGCCGCGCTCCCGGCCACCTCGTTCGAGGAACCGCACAGGCGCGGCTGAGCCGCGCCGCCGCCTCAGGAACGGCGGCGCAGCAGCCGTAGCGCGGCCAGGAAGCCGATCACCAGCGCGGCGAGCGGAGCCGGATTCTCCTTCGCGCGCTTGAGCGCAACCGACCCGACCAGTGAGACCGCCGAGATCGGCTCGGTCTCAGGTGCGGGCGGCGTCGGCCCCGGCGGCGGGGGCGGCGTCGGCCCCGGCGGCGGAGGCGGCGGGGGCGCAATCGGCTCCTGGGTCGGCGGCGCGGGCGGCGGCTCCACGGCGGCCGGCTCGTCGGCGGCCGGCTCGTCGGCGGCCGGCTCATCGGCGGCCGGCTCATCGGCGGCCGGCTCGTCGGCGGCCGGGACGACTGGGGTCGCACCCCCGATCGCCGCGTCCGGATCCGCCGCGGGCGGCGCCGCGGCAGCGACGGTCGCCTCGGTCGGCGGGGCCTCTGCCGGAGGCGTGTCGGCCGCCGCCGGCTCCTGCTCGCCGCCCGCGAGCATCGCCTGCAGGTTCTTGGCGAAGTCCCCGAGCAGGCGGTTGGAGATCTCCTCGATCATCCCGCCGCGGCCAAACCGGGCCAGGCGTCCGGTGATGTGGTAATCCGTCGAGACGTCCACACGGGTCTGGCCGGGACCCGCGGGGGCGACGGAGGAAACGATCGTGGCTTTCGCGCCGCCCTGCCCGCGCCGGTCGGTGCCGGACGCCTGCATCGTCGCGGAATGGCTCGCGGAGTCGACGGTCTCCATGTTGAGCTTGCCGCTGTAGGCCGCGGAGGTCGGCCCGATCTTGACCTTGAACTCACCGTTGTAGGAGCCGTCCTCGTTCTTGCCCGTGACCGATGCGCCGGGCAGGCAGGGAGCCACGCGCTCGACGTCGATCAGCGCCTCCCACACCCGCTCGAGTGGAGCGGCGACCTCAAATGATTGCTCTAACTTCATCCCGAACCTCCTCAAGGTCCTCTGGTGTGTCGACGTCGCGATCGGAGCATAGGTGCCCTGCTTCGATCGTCCTGGCCCCGCGCAGCAGACCGCGAGCCCCCTCGTCACGATCGCCGTCGGCTCCGAGCAGCGCCGTGATCTGCTCGGACCCGAGCGCGACCGGGTGACCAGGCCGTCCGTCGTAGACCGCGCGCAGCGGGCCCGCGCCGGGCTCCTGGGCGAACCGCGCGACCAGCTCGCTGGTGACCAACGGCGCGTCCCCCAGCGTGACGACGACCCGCTCAGCGCCGTCGAGCGCCCGCAGGCCGTGGCGCAGCGACGCTGACTGCCCGGAGGCCCAGTCCGGGCACACGGCCATCTGCGCGCGGCCGAAATCGATCTCCGCGCCGACCCGGCCGGCATGGGACCCGAGCACGACGACGATCGGCGACAGCAGATCCGGATCGACGCTCGTCTGCGCGTCGACCGCCCACTGCAGCAGCGGCCGGTCACCGAGCCTCGCCAGCTGCTTGGGCGTCGCGCCAAAGCGCGTTCCGGCGCCGGCGGCGAGCACGAGCCCCGCGGCCGTCATCGCCGCTCCTCGGCGTGGATCGCGTTCGCGCTCATGGTCAGGCGTCCGCCGCCCCGCTCGTGCAGCGCCGCCACCGCCTCGGCAAGGACCGCCAGCGCCGCCTCGCTGGCGGTCGAGCCGCCGAGATCAAGGCCGGCAGGCCCGCTCAAGCGGCCCAGCTCCTCCTCGGTCAGGCCGTTCGCGAGCAGCCGCTCGCGGCGTCGGCCCTGCGTGCGCCGGGACCCCAGCGCCCCCACGTAGAACGCGGGCGAGCGCAGGGCCAGCGTCAGCGCCTCGTCGTCGAGCTCAGGGGCGTGGGTGAGCGCCGCCACGGCCGTCCGCTCGTCGAGCCCGCCCAGCTCGGCGAACGCCTCGGCCGGCCACGCGACCAGCACCCGCTCGGCCTCGGGGAAGACCTCAGCGCGTGCGAACCGCGCCCGAGGGTCGATCACGTACGGGGTCCAGCCGATCGTGCGGGCGGCCCGGCACAGTGCGGCGCTGAGCGGGGCCGCACCGAAGCTGAGGAGCCGAATGGACTCGGCGCCGTCCGGGTCGAACTTCGGTCCGTGCACCTCCGAGCTCTCCAACCACTCGCGCTGCTCCGCTGAGCGCCGCTGCTCATCGGTCCCGCTCACAGCGCCTCCAAGACCTGGGCGAGCTCCTCGAGCGAGGCGATCGAGTTGCCGGCGAGCAGCCGGTCGGTGTGCGGCACGGCGGCCTGCATCCCGCGCGTGAGCGGCTCGTAGTCCGGGTGGGCCGCCAGCGGATTGAGCCAGATCACGCGGTACGCCGCGCGGCGCAGGCGCGCCATCTCCTCGCGCAGCTGCTCCGGCTCGCCGCGGTCCCATCCGTCCGACAGGACGACCACGACCGCCCCACGCCCCAGTCGCCGGCCGTGCACGCGATTGAGCACCGCGAGCGCGGCTCCGATCCGGGTGCCGCCGGAGAAGTCTGTGACCGCCTCGGTCGCCCGCGCGAGCGCGGCGTCCGGATCCCGGCCCTGGAGCTCCTGGGTGATGCGCGTCAGGCGGGTGCCGAACGCGAACGCCTCAACCCGGCGGCGCGCCGCCACCGACGCCTGCATGTACTGCAGCAGCATCCGGGCGTACGGCGTCATCGAGCCGGAGACATCGCAGACGAGCACCAGCTGTCGAGGCCGCTCGGTCGGCGACCGCCAGCGGCGCGCGAGCGGCTCGCCGCCGGTGCGCAGCGACGCCTGCACCGTCGCCCGCAGGTCGGGCGCGTGCCCGCGGCGGCGGGAGATCTCCGTGCGGCGGGACAGGCGCATCGGATGGCGGCGGGCAAGCCGCGCGATCAGGTCGCGGGCGAGCGCATTCTCGGCTTCGGTGTAACGGGCGAAGTCCTTGTGCACGAGCACCTCGATCGCGCTCCAGGCCGCCGGGACCGGTTCGGCGTCAGGCCCGGCCGGCTCCCCCGTCGGGTCGGCCGCGCCCGCTTGCGGGAGCACCTCCTGGGGGATCTCGCCGAGTGCGGCGATGTCGTCGCTCGGCTCATGGGCGACGCGTGGGCGCCCGTCGCCGAACACCGCCGAGAACGCCTCCTCGAAGCGCTCGCGGTCACGGTGCTCGGAGCACAGGACGACCGACAGCGCAAGCCGCACGTCCTCGCGCGAGGCCCCGTCGACGTGATCCAGCGCACGGATCGCGGTGAGCAGCTCGCCCGCGCCGACCCGCGAGCCGCGCAGGCGCATCTCACGCGCCAGCGCTCCGATCCGCCCGACGACGGCGTCACCCGCCGCCCCGCCGCCGCTCATCCCTCTACACGCCCTCCAGGACCCCGCGCTCACGCACGCGCAGCAGATCCTCGTGGACCTTGAGGACGGCGCCGAGAGTGTCCTCGAGCGTGACCTGGCCGTCGAGCGCGAGCAGCGCGCGCGCCCACACGATCGTCTCCCCCACGCCCGGCTGCTTGTAGAGGTCCCCCTGGTCACGGAGCCTGGCGACCGCCTCGACGACCCGCGCGGCGATCTCGTCCGGGATGTCCGGCAACCGGGCGCGCACGATCTCGCGTTCGCGCGCGGGGTCGGGGTAGTCGATCCACTCGTAGAGGCAGCGGCGCTTGAGCGCGTCGTGCAGCTCTCGGGTCCGGTTGGAGGTGAGCACGACGATCGGCCGGCGCCTGGCGGTCACCGTGCCGAGCTCGGGGATCGTCACCGCGAAGTCCGAGAGGAATTCCAGCAGGAACGCCTCGAACTCATCGTCGGCGCGGTCGACCTCGTCGATCAGCAGCACGACCTCGTCCTCGGCCTCGAGCGCCTCCAGCAGCGGCCGCCGCAGCAGGAAGCGCCGGGCGAACAGCTCGCCCTCGTCGACGCCGCCCTCTGCTGCCCGCAGCGCGAGCAGCTGACGCGGGTAGTCCCAGTCGTAGACCGCGTGATGCAGGTCGATGCCCTCGTGGCACTGCAGGCGGATCAGGCGCGCACCGGTCGCCGCGGCGAGCGCCCGCGCGACCTCCGTCTTGCCGACCCCGGCCTCACCCTCGAGCAGCAGCGGCTGCTCGAGCGCGACGGCGAGCGACACCGCCAGCGCGAGCCGGCGGTCGGCCAGGTATCCCTGAGAGCGGAGCGCCTCACTCGCGGCGCCGACCGATCCGAGCTCCGCGAGCGCGTGCGTCATCTGTGCGAGGCTACCGAGCGATCGCGTCCGTGATCGCCCGCCGGGTCAGCACCGTCGCCAGATGGCGCTTGTATTCCGCGGAGGCGTTGAGATCCGAGGGCGGGTTGGTCCCCTCCGCGGCGAGCGCCGCGGCGGCCGCGATGTTCTCGGCGGTCAGCTCCTTGGAGCGCAGCGCGTCCTCGGCAGCGGTGGCACGGATCGGCACCGAGCCCATGTTGGTCAGACCGATCCGGACGTCCTCGCAGCTTCCCCCGCTCGCCTTGACGACCGCGCACACACCGACCATCGCCCAGTCCTCGGAGCGGCGGTTGAACTTGTGGTAGCTGTGCCCGTAGCCGTCGAGCACCGGCACCCGGATCTCGGTGAGCACCTCCTGCTCGCCGACGGCGGTCGTGAGGTAGTCCTCGAACAGCTCGGCGCAGGCGAGCGTCCGCTGCCCGTCGGGGCCCTGAAGCGTCACCTCGGCCTCGGTGACGAGCATCGCCGCGGGCAGGTCGGAGGCCGAGTCCCCGTGCGCGAGCGAGCCGCCGATCGTGCCGCGGTGGCGGACCTGGGGGTCGGCGATCGTGGCCGCGACCTCGCTCACCAGTCCGAGCTCCGGCGAATGCTCGAGTGTCGAGTGCGTGGTGAGCGCGCCGATCCGCCAGTGCCCGTCCTGGCGCTCGAACCCGGTGAGCCCTGGCAGCTTGCGGATGTCCACGAGCATCGTGGGCGCCGCGAGCCGCAGCTTCATCAGCGGCAACAGCGAGTGGCCACCGGCCAGCAGCTTGGCGTCCTCGCCGCCGTCGGCGAGCGCCTGGATCGCCTGCTCGAGCGTGTCGGGCGCGACGTAGTCGAATGCGGCCGGGATCATGAGGCGGTGTCCCCCTCGTTGTGGATGGCTTCCCAGACCCGCATCGGGCTGAGCGGCATGTTGATGTAGTCGACACCGAGCGGTCTGATCGCGTCGATGACGGCGTTGGTGACCGCCGCCGAGGCCGCGATCGTCCCGGCCTCGCCCACGCCCTTGACGCCCATCGAGTTGACCGGCGAGGGCGTCACCGTACGGTCGGTCTCGAACATCGGGATCTCCGCCGCCGTCGGGATCGCGTAGTCGACGAACGTGCCGGTGACGAGCTGCCCTTCGGCGTCGTAGTGCACGCGCTCGTAGAGCGCCTGGCCGATGCCGTACACGACGCCGCCGTGCACCTGGCCATCGATCAGCATCGGGTTGATCGGGTTGCCGCAGTCATCGACCGCGACGTAGCGGATCACGTTCGCCTTGCCGGTCTCAGGGTCGACGTCGACGATGCATGCGTGCGCTCCGAATGGGAACACGAAGTTCTCCGGGTCGTAGAACGTCGTTTCCTCGAGCCCCGGCTCCAGCCCCTCGGGGACCGCGCCGATATAGGCGATCCCGGCCACGTCGGCGAGCGCCATGCCGGTGTCGGGCGAGCCCTTGACCGAGAACTTCCCGTTCTCCACGACGATGTCCTCGGCCGCAGCCTCCAGCTCCGCCGCGACGATCTGCTTGGCCTTGGCGACGACCTTGTCGGTGCACTTCGCGACCGCCTCTCCACCCGTCGCCAGCGACCGCGAGCCGTAGGTGCCGCGGCCCTCGGGCCCGGTTCCGGTATCGCCGTGGATGACATCCACGATCCCCGCATCGACGCCGAGCTTGTCGGCGACGATCTGCGCCATTGCGGTGTCGAGACCCTGGCCGTGCGGCGAGGTGCCGGTGTAGACGGTCACCGCGCCGGTGTTGTGCACTCGGACCATCGCCGACTCCCACAGGCCGGCCTGGACACCCACCCCAGCCGGGCCGGTGATGCGCGAGGGCGCCAGGCCGCAGATCTCCGTCCACGTGCAGAGCCCGAGGCCGCGGTAGACGCCCTCCGAGCGCAGTCGCTGCTGCTCCTCCCGGAACGCGGCGATGTCGATGTGCTCCATCAGCCGGTCGAGCGTGCCGTGATAGTCGCCGGAGTCGTACACGACGCCGGTCGCGGTCGCCGCTGGGAAGTCCTCCTTGGGGATGAAGTTCCGGCGGCGGATCTCGACCGGATCGATCTCCAGCTCATGGGCGAGCTGGTCGAGCGTGACCTCGATCATCTGGGTGGCCTCGGGCCGCCCGGCGCCCCGGATCGCGTCCGTCGGGCACTTGTTCGTGAACACCCCGACGATGTCGGTCTGGACGTTCGGGATCTTGTAGCAACCGCCCATCACGAACGCGCCGAGCGACGGGATCAGCGGTGTCAGGATCATGTTGTAGGCGCCGAAGTCGGCGAGGATCTTCACGTGCCAGGCAGTGATCGTGCCGTCGCGCTTGGCGCCCATGCGGACGTGGGAGATCTGGTCACGGCCCTGATGGGCGACGGACATGTTCTCCGAGCGGGACTCGACCCACTTGACCGGCCGGCCAAGCCGCTTGGACGCCCAGCAGGCGGTGAGCTCCTCGCCGTACACCTGCAGCTTCTGCCCGAAGCCGCCCCCGACGTCGGGCGCGATCACGCGCACCTGATCCTCCGCCAGGCCGAGCAGCAGGGCCATGAACAGGCGCACGAAGTGCGGGACCTGCGTCGAGGTATGGAGCGTGAGCGCTCCCGCGCGGTAGTCGGCGATCACCCCTCGGCACTCGATCGGCGCGCCCGCGATGCGGTGATTGACCACGCGGCGCTCGACGATCACGTCGGCCTCGGCGAAGCCGGCCTCGACGTCGCCGCCGGCGAGCGTCCACTCGTGGACCTTGTTCGTCCCCAGCGACTCGTGGACGAGCGGCCCTCCCGCGATCGCCTGCTCGGGATCGACCACCACGGGCAGCGGCTCGTACTCGACGAGCACGTCCTCGACCGCGTCGCTCACCGCGTAGCGGTCCTCGCCGATCACGACCGCGACCGGGTCGCCCACGTGGTGGACCTCGTCGCGGGCGAGCGGCCAGTGCTCGGGATTGTTCACCTCGACCCCGGGCGGCACCCATGCCATCGGCAGCGGCCCACCGAGGTCGGCCATGTCCGCGCCGGTGAAGACGGCGACCACGCCGTCACGCTCCGCGGCGGCGGAGCTGTCGATCGAGACGATCTTCGCGTGGGCCTCGGGCGAGCGGACGAATGCCATCCACAGCATCCCGGTGACCGAGATGTCGTCCAGAAACCGCCCCATGCCGGTGATCAGCGGCGGATCCTCCTTGCGGCGGAGCGCGGCGCCGACCGAGCCGCCGAGAGCGGCGGTGCTGACGCTCATGCGGACACCTCCTCGGAGACGGGCTGCCCGGAGGCATCGAGCACCGACGCGATGATGTTGTGATAGCCGGTGCAGCGGCAGAGGTTGCCCTCCAGACCATGCCGGATCTCCTGCTCGCTCGGCTTGGGGTTCTCCTCGAGCAGGGCCGCCGCGGCCATGATCATGCCGGGGGTGCAGTACCCGCACTGCAGGCCGTGGTTGTTCCAGAACGCCTCCTGCACCGGATGCAGGTCGCCCTCGGAGCCGAGGCCCTCGATCGTCGTCACCTCAGCCCCGTCGGCCTGCACGGCGAGCACCGTGCACGACTTCACCGACTGGCCGTCGAGATGGACGGTGCAGGCACCGCAGTTGGATGTGTCGCAGCCGACGTGCGTGCCGGTCAGACCGAGGTCGTCGCGTAGCGCGTGCACGAGCAGCAACCGCGGTTCGACCTGGAGCTCGTGCTCCTCGCCGTTGACCTTCAGACGCACGTTCACGGTGCCGCTCATGACTCTCCCTCTGACGATTCTCGGCGAACTCCGCGGCGCACGATACTCCTCGGCCGAACTCCGGATATGGCTTGGTTGCAGCGTTTTCCAGCCGCATAAGCACCGCCGCACGGCTCGCCTCCTCTGCCCAGGCGCTGCCCATGCGCGATCCGGGTCCGGCCGTCCGATCCTCTGCCACGGTCCGGCCGCGTGGCTGCCTGCCCGGCCGCATGGCTGCGTGCCCGGCCGCGACGGGGTGGGCGATCTTCCGACCGCTGGTCTGGAAAACGACCACCCCTCCGTCCCTGCCTGTCACGAGTTTGTTGCGTGCACAACTGAACTGTTAGGGTGGCGTCCATGTCACTTGGACGCCTCGCACTCCGCTCCGCCGTCGGCGGTCTCTTCATCGGCCACGGCACCCAGAAGCTGTTCGGATGGTTCGACGGCTACGGCCTCGAGCCGACCGCCCAGATGTTCGGCAGCCTCGGGCTGCGTCCGGCGAAGGCCCACGCGGTGGCGGCCGGAGCCGCGGAGGCCGGCGGAGGCGCCGCCATCCTGCTCGGTGCCTTCACCCCGCTGGCCAGCTCGGCCGTGATCGCGACCATGCTGACCGCGATCCGGACCGTGCACGGCAAGAACGGGCCCTGGGCGACCAACCAGGGCTACGAGTACAACCTGGTGCTGATCGCGGCTGCGCTCGCGCTCGCCGAGACCGGGCCGGGCAGCCCCTCGATCGACTCCGCACGCGGCCACGAGTCGCACGGCATCGGTACCGCGGCGCTCGCGCTCGGACTCGGTATCGCCGGCGCCGCGGGCGCTCAGGCGATCTCCGGTTTCTTCCCCGAGCCCGCTGCCGAGCCCGACTCGGCCCCGCCGGTCGCCGCACCGCAGGCAGCGGCAGCGGAGTCGTCCGCGCCTGCGGAGTCCGCGCCCACGGAGTCGACCCCCACGCAGTCCGCCCCGACGGAGTCCACCCCCGCCGACACATCCGAGCCGGCGGACGGCGCCGCCGGCTGATTCAGCGGCCGACGGTCCGCGTCAGGTCGCGAGCGCGGAGGGAGACGCCCGACAGCGTCTCTCGCACCGCGGACAGTCCAGCCCGCAGCTCCGGATCGCCGACCTCGACGGGCAACATCGAGTCCTGCAGGTCCGCGATCGACTGATCGGCGTCGCCGACGGCGTCGACCGCCCGCTCGATCAGCGACTGGACCGACTGACTGGCCGGGCCGGGCGTGTGCGGATCGAACCGCCGGGATTTGAGCCCGCTGCGCGCTGCGAACTCGGAGTGCGTACGCCGGGCGCGACCGTAGGCCGACTGCACCGGACGGAACAGCTTCTCCTCCAGCACGTCGCCCGCGCGCTCGTCGAGCTGCTCGTAGGCCTCGCCGAGCGCGGCGAGTGCCTCGGCGATCTGCTCGATGGCCGCCGCCAGATCACCCAGCACCTGCTCTCGTCCTTCGGCGGTCGTGTATGCCATCGACGAAGAATCTAGACGCTCTCGGGCCGTCGCCGGTGAAGAACCGATGAAGGCTCAGAGTGCGGCGAGCCGCGCGGGGCGGCGCGAGTCCGACAGCCACCAGCAGAGCGCTGCCGTGACCGCCGAAACGGCGAGGACCGACGGCCACGCGCCGATCACGTGCCCGAGCGGATGCGACACCCCGAACGCGGCAACGCCCGTGACGGTGAGTGCTGCCGTGGTGCGCCGACGATCGCGTCTCGAGGAGACCGCGATGCACGACAGGCCGAACGCGGCGAGCACGACGCCTCCGAGCGGGCGCGAGCCTGAGGCGACCGCGACACCGAACCCGCCGATCAGACCGGCGGCCGCCAGCGGCGCCGTCGGCACGCGCGCGAGCCGGTCGGCGTCACCACGGTCTGGGGCCTTGCTCTGGGTGACCACACGTTCGATGATCGCAGAGCGGATCTTCGGTCGCGCATGCTCTCGCCGGGTAGGTTTGATCCCGGACCTGACCTGACCGGACCGGGTGCGAAACCGACCACCGAGACCACGACAGGAGTTGCGATGGGCTTCGACCAGTACCACGAGCCTCCCGAGGAGCTTCCGGAGGAGACCCGGACGTTCGCACGGCTGTGCGCGTCGCTGACCGAGGAGGCCGAGGCGATCGGCTGGTACGAGCAGCGGATCGCGCTCGAGCGCGACCCTGAGGCGTCCGCCGTCATGCGCGACGCCGTCGGCGAGGAGTACAAGCACTTCTCGATGGACCTCGAGTTCCTGCTGCGACGCACGCCGGTGTGGCGAGAGATCGCACGCGGAATCCTGTTCAAGGCAGGCGACATCGTCGACCACGGCGAGGAGGCCGAGGAGTCGGCGACGGAGGGCGGCCCGGTCCGTCCCGGCACGATCGTGACCAGCGACTATCTGGGCTCCTCCGATGGCCAGGCGGCGACCGGCGCGGGCGCCGGCGGCTCGCTCGGGATCGGCAGCCTGAAGGAGGCCGTGCGATGAGCAACCACCTGCTGCGCTCGCATGCACCGATCAGCGACGGCAACTGGACGCTGCTCGACGACGAGGCCCGTGAGCGGCTCGCACCCGCGCTCGGCGCGCGCCGTCTGGTCGATTTCGCCGGCCCGCTCGGCTGGAGCCATTCGGCCATGAACCTCGGTCGCGTCGAACCGTTGTCCCAGAGCCCCTGCCCCGGGGTCGGTGCAGTCCAGCGACGGGTGCTCCCGCTCGCCGAGCTGCGCGCCGAATTCCAGATCTCTCGCGGCGAGCTGCGCGACGACGATCGCGGAGCGGACGACGCCGACCTCGCACCGCTCGACACCGCGGCCCACGACATGGCGGTCGCCGAGAACAAGGCGGTGCTGCAGGGGTGGCCGGAGGCCGGCATCACGGGGATCGCCGGGGCCTCCCCGCACCAGGGCCTCACCCTCCCGGCCAGTGCGGACGGGTATCCGCGGCCCGTCGCGGGCGCCGTGCAGGAGCTGCTCCAGAGCGGCGTCGTCGGTCCCTACGGGCTCGCGCTCGGCAGCGAGGCATACCGGCGCGTGTCGGAGACCGCCGAGCACGGCGGGTATCCGCTGCGCGACCACCTCGCCAAGATCCTGGAGGGCGGCCCGATCGTATGGGCGCCCGGGATCGAGGGAGGCGTCGTGGTCAGCCTGCGCGGCGGCGACTTCGCGTTCGAGTCCGGGCAGGACCTGTCGGTTGGCTACCTCGAGCACGACCGGGAGACGGTCACGTTCTACCTGGAGCAGTCGTTCAGCTTCCACGTGGCCACTCCGGAGGCCGCGGTCCCACTGAAGGCGGCTGATTGAGCCGCGGACTCGCGGGTAGGGCACGAGCATGAAGCACTTGCCCTCCCGCGAGCCCTGACCGCCCATGGATCGTGACACCGCACACGCGATCGTCGCCGCCGCACAGGGTCACGCGCTCGCCAAGGATCTGGCCGTCACCGTGGCAGTCGTCGACACCGGCGGGCAGCTCGTCCTGCTCGACCGGATGGACGGTGCGTTCCCGCTGAGCGCCCGGATCGCGGAGGCCAAGGCCCAGGGCACCGCGATCTGGCAACGCGACGGGCACGTGATCGCCGAGCAGCAGTCGGAGCGGCCCGCGTTCGTCGCGGCGGTCAGCGAGCTCTCCCGCCTGCCCCTCATCCCGGGAGCCGGCTCGCTCGTGATCCGCGACGGCTCGGGCGCCGTGCTCGGAGCGGTCGGGGTGAGCGGCGCGACTCCGGACGAGGACCGCGCCTGCGCCGAGGCCGGACTCGCCGCGGTCGTCACTGACTCACTGACGTTTCTGCGGTGAGCGCCGGTCAGCCGAGGGCCACGACCGCCCGAGCCGCGGCGCTGGTGCGAGCGGCGTCAAGCACGCGGAGGGCGTCCAGCGCGTCGCGCGGGTCGACCGGCACAGGCGCGACCGAGCGCACCGCGTCGCGGAACAGCGCGTAGAAGGCGGGCCAGTCACCGGGCGGGCCGGTGAGCGGCACGCTCCGGTCGCCCGCGACCAGCCGCGGACGGTTGGGGGTGCGCTCGACACCCCAGTTCTGGACGACGTCTGGGCGCTCGCCGGCGCGGAGCCGGTCCTCCTGGGTGTCGGGCTCGGGCACGATCAACGCCGCCTCGCTGCCGAGAACGCGCAGCCGCGGCCCCGCGGCGGCGCTCACCACCGAGGCACGCAGGTGACTGATGACACCGCCCGCATGGGTGAGTGCGACGAAGACGTCGTCGTCGCTCGCCAGTCCGCGCCGAGAGTCGACCTCGGCGTAGACGTGCGTGGCGGGGCCGAAGCGGTGCAGCGCCTGATCGACGAGGTGGCTGCCGAGATCGAGCAGCTGCCCGCCGCCCTGCGCCGGCGGCGTGGTGTCACGCCATCTGCCCGGCGCCGGCTCGGGACGCCAGCGCTCGAGCCGGGACTCGCAGCGCCACACGGTGCCGAGCCCTCCGCTCTCGATCACCTGGTCCAGCAGCAGTTGGTCGGAGTCCCATCGGCGGTTCTGGAAGACGGTGAGCATCACTCCGGCCCGCTCGGCATGGACGATCAGCGTCTCGGCGGCGTCCGCGGTTGGCGCGAGCGGCTTGTCGACCACGACCGGGAGCCCGTGGTCGATCGCCGCGCTCGCCAGCGGGGCATGCGCGTCGTTGGCAGCGGCGACCGCGACCGCGTCGAGTTCTTCGGCGTGCTCCCAGAGCGCCGCGGCGGAGCCGTAGACGGTTGCCCCGGGGTGGTCGATCGCCGCCTGGGAGGCCCGAGCCGGGTCTGAGGTGACGACCGCGGCAACCCGCAGGCCGTCCGTCGCCGCGATCAGCGGCCCGTGGAAGACCCGTCCCGCGAGTCCATAGCCGACGATTCCGACGCGGAGCGCCTCCATCACCGACCGACCATACCCGGGGCGGGCGCCAGCCAGCGCCCGTGACCGTGGACCCGCGCGAGCACGACATCCTCTCCCTCGGAGTCGGCGAGCGACAGCAGCGCCGGGCCGTCGTCGCCGTGCTCGAGCGAGAGGTGGAACAGGCGACGCCGTGCCGCGAGCCCGGCGATCGCCCCGTCGAACGCTGCCCGGCGCCCGGGCGGGACGTGGATGCGCACCATCGAGTGGAACACGACGAGATCGGCGTCGGTGGCGATCCGCTCCCCGTCAAGCGTCCCCAGCAGTTCGATCGCGTCTCCGCCGATGATCTCCGGAGGATCCGCCGCGACGGCATCCAGTGCGCTGGCGAGTTGCGCGTGGCGGTCGACATGCTCGGGCCAGACGAGCGCCTGCAGCCAGCGCCGTTCATCGGGATCGGTCGCGTCGACGGGGTGCAGGTCGACGCCGAACCGCTCCCGGATCGGGGAGATCGCGTCGAGGTCGGGCGGGCGCTCGGCGCCGCGCCACTCGGTCTCGACCGTCAGCGGCGGGTCGGCAGGCCCGAACCGCCGGCCGCCCGTGCACACCCCCCAGCGGTCGAAGCGCAGCTGGATGCCGGCGCTCGGCCCGATCTCCAGGAAGGTCACGGGTCTGCCCGACCGCCGTCCGACCTCGTGCAGTGCGTAGCGGACCGCGGTCGCCCGGGCCGGCTCGTTCGTCTGGACCAGACGCGTCTCCAGCAGCTCCACGAGAGCCTCGCGATGGTCGGAGCAGAACCCCGGATACTCGCCTGCCGCCGCCGCCGGAGGCTCGGCCGCGGCTCCGGCGACCGTCGGGAAGAACCGCGCGAACGGCAGCGCCGGGTCGCCGGCGACGATCCGGTGCGTGGCCGCCATCATCAGGTTGAGCGGCTGCTGGCCCGCGCGCGCATGCGACGCGAGCTCGAGCAGTGCATCGTCGCGTGCGACCACCGCGGTCAATGTCTGGTACAGCGGCGAGTCGTTGAACCAATGATCCCCCGCCGCGAACTGCCTCCTGATCTCGTCGAGCGGCCGCATCGCAGCCGAGGCTAGGAGCCTTGAGTCCGTCCATGACTGGAAAACCGCCGAGACGTCGACAGCCGCCGGAGGCTGCTGGTACGAGACGGTCGAGGAGGTTGGCCCGGCAGAACAACCGCGGGCATGAGATCGCCGGCGGTCCCGGCGTGGCGCGCAGCGGGTCTAGTGCGTCAACACGAGCGGTCGCCCGCTCGTGATCACGATCGTGTGCTCGGCGTGGGCCGACAGCGCTCCGTCGGCGGTGCGAATCGTCCACCCGTCACGATCCGGCATAACGGCTCCGGTTCCCGCTGAGATGATCGGCTCGATCGTGAGCACCAACCCCTCGGTGAGCGGCTCGCCGAGCGCCTCGACGTAGTGGTTGGGCACCGTCGGGTCCTCATGGATCCGGCGGCCGATTCCATGCCCGCTGAGCTCGGCGCAGACGGAGTGACCGCGGCCGGTGATCGTCCGCTCGACCGTCGCACCGATCGCGTTGAGCGGGGCGCCGGCCGTGGCGACGCCGAGCGCGTCGTTCAGCGCGCCGCGGGCGCTGGCCACCAGGCGGATCGTCTCCGGGCCGGCCCGTCCGACCGGCACCGATACGCACGCGTCGGCATAGAAGCCGTCGAGCTCGGCGGTGACGTCGAGCTTGACCAGCTCTCCCTCCCGCAGCCGTCGCGGACCCGGAATACCGTGCACCGCCTGGTCACCGACACTGATGCAGTTCACCCCCGGGAAGCCGTAGTCGAGCTGCGGCCCTGAGCGTGCTCCGTGGCGGCGGAACACGCGCGCGCCGATCGCATCGAGCTCGGCAGTGCTCACCCCGGGACGGACCGACCGGCGCATCGTGCGCAGCGCCTCGGCGACGACGCGGCCGGCGGCGCGCAGCGCGTCGAGCTCCTCCTGGGTCTCGATCGACATCCGCTGAGAGTAGATCGAGAACGGCGCCGCGTCCACAGGCCCGCGCCGCGGGTCGGATATCGTGTGCGCGGTCAGATGGAGTCCTGACGCAGCGGGGCGTCGTATCGCCATCCCCGCGCGAACCGCCCACCTCGGACAAGGGCTGATGGCTCCTTTCGCGTACCACTACGAAAGGAGCCGTGTCGATGAAGGACCCACGCGAGCTGGCCGCGATCTTCGCCGGCGGCATGCTCGGCGCCCTGGCCCGGGTGTGGATCGCCCGCCATCTGGTGAGCGCCGGCGACGGATGGCCGTGGGCGATCTTCCTGATCAACGTCGCCGGCTCGGTCCTGCTCGCCTACTCGGTGACGCGTCTGCAGGAGCGCCTGCCGCAGTCGACCTACCGCCGCCCGTTCCTCGGCACCGGCTTCTGTGGCGCGTTCACCACGTTCTCGACGATGGAGCTGGAGATCCTGACGCTGCTGCGCGACCGACACGTGGGCCTCGCGATCGGCTACGCGGCGGCAAGCATCGTCTGCGGGTACGTCGCAATCTGGGTGACGACCGCCGGCGTCCGGCGGCTGCGGAGGCTGGCGTGACCTTCGGACTCTGGTGCGCGGTGGCCGGCGTCGGGGGCTGCGGCGCGGTCGCGCGATTCCTGCTCGACGGCGCCATCGGCGCACGCGTGGGCCGCCCGTTCCCGCTCGGCACGCTCGCCATCAACCTCAGCGGCTCGTTCGTGCTCGGCCTGCTCACCGGGCTCGCACTTACGCCCGACGCGCTGCTCATCACCGGCACCGCGACCATCGGCTCATACACGACGTTCTCCACCTGGATGCTCGAAACCCAGCGCCTGGCGGAGGACGGCGCCGCGCGGGGCGCGGCCATGAACCTGTCGGTCAGCCTGGTGGTCGGCGTCGCCGCCGCGGCACTCGGCCGGACGATCGGAGCGCACCTGTGACCGACGACGACTGCCTCAAGCTCACCACGTACTTCGGCGAACGCGACCGGGTGCAGGGCCGCCCGCTCGCCGACGTGCTCGCCGGCCTCTACGCCGAGCACCGCGTGCGTACCTCCGTGATGCTGCGCGGCTCCGAGGGGTTCGGAACACTCAACCATCTGCACACCGATCGGCTGCTGTCGCTCTCGGAGGACCTGCCGGCGCTGTCGGTCGCCGTCGACCGCAGGGCGACGATCGAGGCGATGCTCGAGCCGCTCCTGGCCACCGGCCAGCGAGGGCTGATCACGCTCGAGCGCGCTCGGCTGCTCACCGGGGAGATCGGCGAGGTCACCCTGCCCGAGAGCCTGCACGAGGCAACGAAGCTCACCGTGTACGTGGGCCGCCAGGAGCGTGCCGGCGGGATGGCCGCCTACGCCGCGGTCTGCGAACTGCTCCACCGGGAGGGGATCGCCGGGGCGACCGTGCTGCTCGCAGTCGACGGGACCCGCCACGGCCTGCGCACCCGCGCGAGCTTCTTCGGGCGCAACGCCGCGGTCCCGATGATGATCATCGCGGTCGGCGGGGGTACGCGAATCGCCGGGGCGCTGCCCAAGCTCGGCCGATTGCTCGAGGAGCCGTTGATGACGCTCGAACGCATCCGGGTCTGCAAGCGCGACGGCCGGCTGCTCGCCAGGCCTCACGAGCTCCCCGGCAGCGACGAGCGGGGGCTCGCGATGTGGCAGAAGCTGATGGTCTACAGCTCCCAGGCCGCGACCCACGACGGCCGGCCGCTCAGCCTCGAGATCGTCCGCCGGCTGCGCGGCACCGACGCGGCCGGAGCCACGAATCTCCGCGGGATCTGGGGCTTTCACGGCGATCACGCCCCGCACGGGGACCGCTTCCTACAGCTGCGACGCCACGTTCCCGTGGTGACGATCACGATCGACACGCCCGAGCGGACCGCGGCCGCGTTCGAGATCATCGACGAGCTCACCGCCGAACAGGGACTCGTGACCAGCGAGATGGTCCCGGCGGTCGGAGCGGTCAGCTCCGACGGCACGATCGGCGGGTTCCGGCTCGCGCGTCACGACTTCTGAACCGCAAGCGAGACCGGTCAGACGAAACGCCGGACGAAGGCCCGGGCGATCTCGGCGACCTCGCGCCAGCGGCTGTCGATCGTGAGCGCGTGCCCGCGATCCGGGACCTCGACGAGCTCGGTGACCGCCTCGTTCCGGGACTGCAGCTTGTACGAGGCGTTTGTGATCGCCGGGGGCACCGTGTGATCCTTCGCTCCGGACACCAGCAGCAGTGGCCCGCGCGCTGCGGTCTCGGTGTCGACCTTCGCCTCGGTCCACGGATTGAGGTTGCTCGCCGCCGCCTGGAACAACGGCTCGCCGGAGGCGGGGACCGCAAACTCGTCATAGAGCGAGTGCGCCTCGTCCTCGTCGACGGCGTTGGCGAAGGCGTAGCGGAACTGCTCGTAGGTGAGCGGCACCGCCTTGTGCCGGTTCGTCGGGTTGCCGAGCACGGGTCGCGCCGCGCGAAGCGACGAGATCGGGAGCGGCAGCACACCGCGGAACGGCGCCGGGTCGATCGCCACCGCGGCCGCCGACAGCCCGCGTCCGGCGAGGATCTGGGCGATCAGGCCGCCGAAGGAGTGCCCGATGATCACCGGCGTGTGATCCAGTTGCGTGATCACCGACTCGTAATGATCGGCGACGTCGCCGATCGACTTGCCGGCGAACACCTCCGGATGCGCGTTCGCCTCCTCCACCGTCGCCGGATCGCCGGGCCACCCGGGAGTGAGCGCGACGAAATCGTCCTCCTCGAAGAAGGCGGCCCACCGGTCCCAGCTGGACGGCAGCAGCCACAGCCCGTGGACGAACACCACCGGGGTGCGCCCCGACTCCTTGGCGCGCTGGATCTGCTCGGCCTCGAGCTCGGGAATCAGAGTGCTCATTCCCATCCCCCGTCGTTCGTCGTGATCGTGCTCATCTCGCGCCTTTCTCGAGGGTGGTCGCAGCGGCGACGAGTGGCGCCCTCGACCCCGGTTCCCATGTCGCGCTCATCATCCCCGACCGGGGCGCCGGTGTGAAGCACGACACAGATGCCGACACGTGCTCCGCCGAGTTGATAGAAACCCCGCATCGCGGACGGGGGCTGTCCGCGGGATCGAGCGGATCGGACCGATCCGCCGAACAACAACAACCGGGGGGTTGTGATGAATAGGAAGTCATTCGTGCGTGTCGGTGCGGGCTGCGCCGGCGTGATCGCAGGACTGTCCCTGGCCACCGCGCCGGCATTCGCCAAGGCGATTCCGGCGGCGACCAGCGCGACGTACCGTTCCGCCCACGCGCCGGCGCCGCCGGCCGGCGCCGTCTCACCGCTGACCACCGTCATCCCGACGAGTGCGTACCTCGGCGGATACGAGGTGTCGGACACCGGATCGGTCAGCGTCACCTCGACCGTCCAGATGCCGGTCTCGAAGTGCGCCAATCGCAACGACTACGAGGACATCTTCCTCGGCGACGTCCTCGTTCCCTCGGGGGGGGACGTCTACCAGGGCGGCAGCAACGACGGCGGTTCGATCATCGTCTCCTACTGCGACGGCTCCAGTGCCACACCGACCAATTACCTCGAGGCGTGGACCCTGAACGGCTCGGACCAGGAGGGGGGCACGGTCAGCCCCGGCGATCTCGTCCAGTTCACGGTCACCGACACATACGGAGGCAGCGCCACCTCGACAGTGACCGACCTCAACACCGGCGCATCGTTCACATCCACAGGCAGCTCGACCGGTGCCGACACCCACATCTACCAGGGCGCGATCCCGAACGGCTTCTACGAGGGAGCGGGCGGTGTCGTCGACCACGACATCCCGAAGTTCTCGACGCTCAAGTTCGACAACGCGATCATCAACGGCCGCCAGTGGACCACGGCGCGGCCCTCACCGTTCTCGTTGCAGCAGAACAGCGACGTGCAGATCAAGTCCGTCGCGGTCCCGGCCAAGTCGACCTACAACTTCACGCTGACCGAGTCGCACACCTCGTGACGCGCTGAACGCAACGCAGAACGCCCTCCGGAGCGGCTGCTCCGGAGGGCGTTGAAGGTGGAGACGGCGGGAATTGAACCCGCGTCCGCGGTCGCGTGAGTCAGGCGTCTACGAGCGTAGCCGGCGCTCTGATCTCATCTCCCGCTCGCCGTGCCGGCAGGGTTGCGGGAGACCAGCTCCTGTGATGTCCCCGGTGCGGACGGAGCGAACCGCCCCGGGTGAGCCTGCTTGGAACCGCCCGGCGCCGCAGGCGAACGCTCGGGCGACGTTCGCTACTCGGGCCTATTGACTAGGCGGCGAGAGCGAACTCGTGAGTGTGACTCTTGGAGTTCGCACTTATTTTGTTCCTGGGTGTTTTACGAGGCCTCCCAGGACCTCGGCTCGCAACCATCCCCGCGGATCCGACCACGTCGAAGCCTGTCGTCCCCGGGTATGTCTTACTTAGTATAGGACGTGACGATCGTCACGTTCTCGCCTCCGGGTCACGCCCCCGGCGGGCGCCCCGGCGAGCCGGCGGTCGGCGCCTGCGAGAATGGGGACGCGGATGGACGCCCCACGCTCGACGCTCCCTGAGCCCTCGCCCGACGGGTACTCCGTGGCGGCACCGCTCGACGGCCCGCCCGAGCGGCCGCCGCCGGACCGGCCCGAGCCACCGGACCAGTTCGACGCGCCGGACAATCACTCCCGCCGCGACTCGTTCCTGCGCCGCCGCCTGGCCCCGATCGGCGCGGCGATCCTCGCCTTCCTCGCGAAGGTCAAAGCGATCCTGCTGTTCCTCGGGCAGTTCAAGCTGCTCGTCACCGCCGGCTCGATGGCGGTCTCGCTCGTCGCCTACGCCTCGATCTGGAACTGGACGTTCGCACTGGGGTTCGTCGTGCTCCTGCTCGTCCACGAGATGGGCCACGTGATCGCGCTGCGGCGCGAGGGCATCCCCGCATCCGCGCCGATGTTCATCCCGTTCCTCGGCGCGGTGGTGAGCGCCCGTTCGCTCGGCGACGACGCACTCGCGGAGGCCCGGGTCGGTCTCGCCGGTCCGGTACTCGGCTCGATCGGCGCCGGCGTCTGTCTGCTGGTCTGGAAGCTGACCGGTCACGACTACTGGCGCGCGCTCGGTTTCACCGGGCTGTTCCTCAACCTTTTCAACCTGCTTCCCGTCGTCCCGCTCGACGGCGGCCGCGCGATGGCGGCGATGTCGCCCTGGATGTGGTGCGCCGGTTTCGCCGCCACCGTCGCCCTCGCCATCGCGTTCCCCAACCCGGTGATCATCGTGATCGCGGTCTTCGCGGCGATGGAGACGTGGCGACGGTTGCGCGCCCGGCACTCCGGCGACGATGCCGAGACGGCCTACTACCGAGTCTCGGCGCGCGGACGGGCGCTCGTCGGCTTCACATATCTCGCGCTCGTCGTCCTGCTCGTGCTCGGCATGCACGCCACGCATCTGCACCGAACGCTCTGAGCACCGCTGCCGCGACCGCGGTCGATCCTGGATGGACCGCCGGATGTCCGAGCCGTGAAAAGGCTGTGACCGATCTCGGCACCGCGCCGGCCGGGTGAGACGGTGTGCGGCGTCACGCGTGCCGTCGCGCGTGACGTCACACCGCTCGATCACGAAGGAGACTCGGGCCGCACATCGGCCAGGGGCAGCTCGTTCCCGGCACCGAGAATCTGTACCGGGGTGGGTTGTGCGATCGACGGCAACTGCCTGATCGCCGGGGCGAGTCAGGTGGGCGCGGACGCCTACGGCCACGGAATCGTCCTCACCGACACGGCGGGCACGCTCGGCGCGCCGCGGTCTGTGCCGGGGACCAATGGCCTCGGTCAGGCGACCTGCGGACTCGACGATCAGGATTGCGCGGCGGTCGGCTCGACGAGCTCCTGACCGCCGCCGGCAACTCCGGGAGGGGCCGCCGCCGAGCGGTCCCTCCCGTCGAGACTCAGTAGCGCTCCACCCGCTCGTGGACGACGGTCTGGTCTGCCCGGCGGGACCAGACGAACGTGTACCAGATCGCCAGGATCAGCCCGACAAGGCCGACGATGATCAGAACGAGCCCTGCTGTCTGGATGTTGAAGCCCTTCACGGTCGCGGTGACCGCCCAGCGAAGGATCGCGCCTACTGCGATCAGGAAGATGGAAGAACCAATTGTCATGGTGCTCATCTACCCGTTTCTCACCGGGAGAACACCCCAGCGGTCCTGACCATTCAGTGCCGCTTCAGCGGCCGACCTCGCGCAGCTCTCGCTGGACCTCGCGCATCGTGTCGCGCTTCTTGATCGACTGGCGCTTGTCGTACAGGTCCTTGCCGCGGGCGAGCGCGATCTCGACCTTGGCCCGGGAGCGCTCGCCGGTGAAGTAGATGCGAGTCGGCACGAGAGTCAGGCCCCGCTCCTGGGTACGGCCAATGAGCCGCTCGATCTCCTTGCGATGCAGCAGCAGCTTGCGCGGCCGCTCGGGGTCGTGATTGTTGCGCGAGGCCGGGCCGTAGGGCGCGATGTAGACGCCATACAGCCACACCTCGCCGTCGCGCACCGAGGCGTAGGAGTCCTTCAGCTGGGCGCCGCCCTCACGCAGCGACTTGACCTCGGTCCCCTCGAGCACGATCCCGCACTCGAAGCGCTCGAGCAGGTTGTAGCGGAAGCTCGCCTGGCGGTTGGTGGCAACGTCGCCCGACGCCGTTTTGCGCTTGGAACTCTTGGCCATCAGAAACTCACTCACTCCGGATCGGCTGCCGGGAGCAGGTCGACCCTCCCCCGGGGCGCGTCGATGCGCCCGACACGGACCTCTACGGTATCCCCCAGCCGGATCATCCCGCCGTCGCGGCTCCCGACGAGCATCGTGGCCTCCTCGTTCAGCTCCCACCAGTCGCCGCGCATCCGCCGAACCGGGAGCATCCCCTCGAAGCGTCTGTCCTCGCCGAACGCGATGAACGCGCCCGCGCCGATCAGGCCGACGACCTCGCCGCTGAAGACCTCCTCGCGGCCGCCACCTCCCGCGAACAGGTGGCGCTCGAGCAGAAAGCACGCTGCCACGTCGTCGGCATCGCGCTCGACCACCATCGCCGCCCGCTCGCGTTGAGAGGTCCACGGGCCGGCCGCGTGCACCCAGGGGCGATCGGGCGCGGGCTCTCCGGCGACGATCGAGAGCAGCGCACGGTGACAGATCAGGTCCGGGTAACGGCGGATCGGGGAGGTGAAATGGCAGTAGCCGGTCGAGGCCAGGCCCGCGTGGCCGAGGTTCCGGTCGTCGTAGTGCGCCTGCTTGAGCGCGCGCAGCACCAGCGAGCTGAACGCCCGCGCGCCGTGGCCGTCCTGACGGGCCACCCAGGCCGCCACCAGCGCCGACGCCTCCCCCACGATCTCGCCTGCCTGCCGGCGGGTCATCACCTCCGGCAGCGGCGGCGTCGGCACCCCGAGCGAGGCGAGCTGCTCGACGAGCCGCTCCACCGCCACGGGCTCGGGCGGCTCGTGGACGCGATACAGAGCCGGCACGTCGTGATCGGCGAGCACGCGAGCCACCTGCTCGTTGGCCGCCACCATCAGCGCCTCGATCAGCCGGTGCGACTCGGTCTGCACCGAGAGCTCGACGTCGACCACGTCACCCGCGCGGTCGAACACGAACGACGGCTCGGCAGAGTCGACGACGAGCGCCGAGCGCTCGGAACGCAGCTCGCCGAGAGCCGCAGCGGCGGCGCGCGCGGCGGCGAGCGGCGCGCCCCACGGCTCCGCAGCCGATTCGGCGCCGGAGAAGATCCGGTCGACGCGCTCGTAGTCGAGGCGCTCGTCGGAGCGGATCAGCGAGCGGTACATCGAGGCGGACCGCACTCCGCCCGGGCCGATCGACATCTCGACGGTCACCGTGGCCCGCACCTCGCCGGGGACGAGCGAGCAGGCGCCGTTGGACAGTTCCGGCGGGAGCATCGGCTCGACCGCCCCGGGCACGTAGACGGAGGTGCCGCGGCGGTAGGCCTCGCGATCGACGTGGGAGCGAGGGGCGACGAACGCCGACACATCGGCGATGTGGACCCACACCCGCCATCCACCGCCGTCGCTGTCGGCCTCCGCGGAGATCGCGTCGTCGAAGTCCCGGGCGCTCGCCGGGTCGATCGTGAACGTCGCCAGCGCCTGCAGATCCCGTCGACCCTCGTCCGACGGGGCGGCCGTCGACTCTGAGGCGGCCCTCGCCTCACGTGCAACTGGTGCCTCGAACCCGCGCCGCAGCCCTCGATCGAGCATCAGCGCCTCGATCACGTCGCGGGCGACCTCGGGGCGGCCAAGGCGGCGCAACACGCGCACCCGATTGCCGCGCCCCTGGCGCTGCGCCTTGCGGCCACCGCCGGCCGACTCCCCGACGAGTACCAGGTCGCCGGTGTCGTAGCGGGTGTCGCGGCTCACCACCTGGCGCGGCCCGGGTGCGAAGAACCCCTCGGCGACCAGGAACTTGCCGTGGCGGGCCAGCAGCGCGACTCGTGGCCCGGCCCGGGTCTCGTCGGGGCCAGAGCCGGAGGAGGGCCCCCGCGGGGCTGCGCGGCTCACTTCAGCTTGGAGACGGCGACGCGCTCCGCGACCGCGAGCTGATGCGCGGTGCCGTTCGCCTCGACGTTCGGGGCGATGCCCGGGCCGCGGTGAACCCAGCGGCCGGAGGGGGTCTTCGACTTGCCGCCGGCGCCGAGGTTCTCGCCGTCCGGGGTGAAGTACTCGCCGACGGTGAAGTCGAGCGCACCGCCGTTGAGCAGGGGCTGGATCTCCTGGAAGACGCCCTTTCCGTAGGTGTGCGTGCCGACGAGGGTTGCCCGGCCGCGCTGCTGCAGCGCGGCGCTGACGATCTCCGCCGAGGAGGCGGTATCGCGGTTGACGAGCACGACCAGCGGAATCGAGGCGGGGATCGCGTCGCCCTTTGCGAGATAGACCTGGCGCGGGATCGAGCGCCCGTCGGTCGACACGATCGTGCCGCTCTGGATGAAGATCGAGGCGGTCGCCACCGCCTGCTCGAGCAGGCCGCCGCCGTTATCGCGCAGGTCGAGGATCAGCGCCTGGGCACCCTCCTGGCGCATCTTCTGCACCTGGGCGCGGACCTCCGCACCGGCGTTCTCGGCGAATTGGGTGAGATCGACGTAGCCGATCTTGACCCCGGCGTGGTGGAGCAGCGCGCTCGAGGCGACGGGGACGTTGATATCGGCCCGCCGCACGTGGACGGTTCGGGTGGTGTGGTGATGGCGGACGCGAAGCGTCACGGTCGTGCCGACTTTGCCCTTGATCAGGTTGACCGCGAAGTTCTGAGAGCGTCCCGCGAACGAGTGGCCGTTGGCGGCCAGGATCGTATCGCCGGCGACGATTCCCGCCTTCGAGGCAGGAGTGCCCGGGTATGCCTCGCCAACGAGCAGCCCACCGCCGGTGAACGCCTGGATTCCGACCCCGATCCCGCCGTCGATCTGGGGATTGGTGGTCGTGTCCTGGAAGTTCTGGTAGTTGGACGGGTCGTAATAGTGCGAGTAGGGATCGTTGAGGCTCGCCACTGCCCCCGCCAGCCCGTCGTTGACGAGCGCCGTGCGGCTGAGCTTGCGGTAGTAGTCGCGCGTCAACAGTCCGTAGACCTGGTTCTCGAGCCGCTGGTTCTTACTCTCGGAGACGAACGCCGAGCGCAGCGGCGAGGGCAGCCAGCTCGGGTGTCCGCCGAACCACAGGCCGATCACGAGCAGTAGGAGGCCTCCGCTCCCGAGTAACAGATTGCGCAGCGTTCTACGCGGTGGCGGAGCCTGGAACATCGTGGTGCGGAGGGTAGCTCTCGTGCGCCGCCGGCCCGTCAGGACCGCGCGGCGATCAGACGCGCAGGAAGCGGCGCAGCGAGAGGCCCGAGCCGAGCGCGGAAACGAGCACGCCGGCACCCAGCAGCACCACCACGAGCGCCAGGAAGGGGATCGTGTGCGGAGCCGCGATCAGAGTCCAGCTGTGGGCGAGCGGATCCAGCAGCAGCACCTTCGCCGCTCCCAGCACCACGAGCGCGAGCACCGCTCCGGCCGCACCGACGATCACGCCTTCGATCACGAACGGCCAGCGGATGAACCAGTCGGTCGCACCGACGAGCTTCATGACCTCGACCTCACGCCGGCGCGAGTAGAGCGACAGACGGATCGTGTTCGCGATCAGGAGCACCGAGGCGATCGCGAGCAGCACGACGAGAACCGCGGCGGTGATCGTCACCAGGTTCGTCACCTGCAGGATCTTGCGCGTGTCGGTGGTCTTGTTGGAGACGGTGGCGATCGAGGCGTCAAGCACCCCCGGCTTACCGCTCGTGCCCTTGGGAGTGAGTGCGTTGTGGACGGCGAGCACGTACTGGGGGTTGGTCGTGAACACCTCGAAGGTGTCCGGCAGCGGGTTGGACCCCAGCGCCTTGTACGCAGACGGATCAGCCTTGGACTGCTGCGCGAACGCCTTCCGCTTGGAGATGTAGCCGACCCGCTTGACATGCGGGATCGCCAGGATCTCCTTGCGCACCCGGGACTCGTCGGCCTTGGTCGCGTCGGTCTTCATGTAGACGTTGACCTGGACGCGGTCGCGAACGGTGTTCGCCGTGTCGTTCGTCGCCTGCACGATCGGGATGAAGACGCCGAGCAGGAGCAGGGTCACGAGGACCGTGGCGAGCGCGGCGAACGACGGCGCCGGGCTGCGCCGCACCGCGCGCATCGCCTCGCGGAGGAAGAACCCGAGCCGCATCGCGATCAGACTCCGGGCGGCCGAGTGGACGGCGCGCGCAGCCGCTTGGCCAGGTCGCGCGTCGACTCATCGCGGGTGTAGCGGCCCGCCGCCTCGTCGCGGACGAGCTGCCCCTGGTCGAGCTCGAGGACGCGGCGGCGCATCCGGTCGACCATCGCCTGGTCGTGCGTGGCGACGAGCACCGTGGTGCCCGTGCGGTTGATCCGGTAGAGCAGCCGCATGATGTCGATCGAGGTCTCGGGGTCGAGGTTGCCGGTTGGCTCATCTGCGAGCAGCAGCGGCGGGTGGTTGACGAACGCGCGCGCGATCGAGACGCGCTGCTGCTCTCCGCCGGAGAGCTGGTGGGGCATGTTGTGCAGCTTCGTCGACAGGCCCGTCAGCCGCAGGATGTCCGGCACCTTGGCGCGGATCTCCTTGCGCGTGCCCCCCGTCACCTGCAACGCGTAGGCGACGTTGTCGTAGACGGTCCGGTTCGGCAGCAGCTTGAAGTCCTGGAAGACGACGCCGACGTTCCGCCGGAAATACGGGACTCGGCGGCGCGTGACCTCTGAGAGGTCGTGGCCGGCGACGCGAACCGTGCCGTCGGTCGGATCAAGCTCCTTGATGAGCAGGCGCATGAGCGTCGACTTACCCGAGCCGGTCGAGCCGACGAGGAACACGAACTCGCCTCGGTCGATCGAGAACGTCACCCGATCGAGGCCCACCCCGCCCTGGTAGAGCTTGGAGACCCCGCGGAACTCGATCACCGTGCGGGAGGTGACCGGGCGCGGGTCGGAGGGCGAGACCGGAGTTGGGGCGGGCGCAGCGCGCCGTGTTGACGGCGTCCCCGAAGTCCGCGAGGAGCGCCGTGTCTGTCGTTCTGAGGCAGCCATGAAGTGGCCGCAGCGTAGCGGCCGAAGGTGTTTGCGGGGGCCGTTTGGGGACACCTGCAACGGGATTTGCATCGCTCCGGCCTGCTGCGGACGCCGCCGACGGGAAGGGTGCGTAACCTGATGGCTCAATGTCTTCGGTGACCGTCTCCACACTTCGCAACGGCCTGCGTCTGCACCGGATTCCGATCGAGGGAACTCGCTCGGTGACGATCCTCGTCGCGTTCGATGCCGGCGCGCGGACCGAGCGCCCGGAGGAGAACGGGATGGCGCATTTCCTCGAGCACCTCGTGTTCAAGGGCGGCGAGAAGTTCCCGCATTATCAGGACGTCAACGAGGCTGCAGAGCGGATCGGCGCGGTGCTCAACGCCTACACGAGCCACGATCTCGTCGCCTTCCACATCACCGCGCGCGCCGAGCGTGCGCTCGAGGCCGCCGACCTGCTGACCGACTTCACGGCGCGACCCAAGCTCGACGGCGACGAGCTCGACCGCGAGCGTGGCGTCGTCATCCAGGAGATCGCCCGTTACGACGATCAGCCCTCGTCGGTCGCCGAGCATCTGATCGACCGCGCCGTGTTCGGCGAGCACCCGCTCGGTCGCTCGGTCCTCGGGCCCGCGGAGCATCTGCGTGACACGTTCACCCGCGATGGCATCGTCGCGTTCCGCGAGCGCCGTTGGGCGCCGGATTCCGGCGGGGCGTTCGTGGTCGGCAATCTCGACTCGCTGGGTGATCCCGGGGAGTTCGAGGCGCTGTTCGAGCGCTTCGCCAGCCAGCCCGTCCCTGACCGCTTCGAGGCGGCGCCCGCCCAGGTCCCGCGGGTCCTCGTCTCCGAGCGCGAGTCCAACCAGTCGCACCTGCGGATGTCCTACCGCCCGAAGATCGATGTCCGCGACCCCCGCCAGCGTTCCGCGCTCGTGATCTACTCGACGCTGCTCGGCGGCTCCATGGGCTCGCGGCTGTTCGATGAGATCCGCGAGCAGCGCGGCCTTGCCTACTCGGTGAGCTCCTACCCGCACGCATACGCCGACGTCCCGGTCCTGCAGCTGTCGGCGGGTCTCGAGTCCGGGAAGTGCGTGGAGGCCTATCGCCGCATGCGCGAGATCGTCACCGAACTGCGCAGCGACGGGCCGACCGAGTCCGAGGTCGAGCGGGCGCGCGCCTACGCCGCCGGCGCCCGCGCGATCGGCTTTGAGAACAGCGGCGCGGTGGCCCGCTACGCCGCGCAGCAGACGATCGTGTACGAGGAGCCGGTCGACCCCGACGCAGCCATCGACCGGCTGGACGAGGTCACCTTCGACGAGGTTCGCGCGGTTGCCGCCGGCGTCGACGACGAGCTGTCGATCGCCTGCGTCGGGCCGCACACGGTCGAGGAGCTCGAGGCGGCCTAGCCGCGGGCCGGCCGACCGTTCTGCCGTGAGACGCTGGCTCGCCGGCGGACTGGCGCTGTGCATCGCCGTCGCCGCTCTGGTGCTCGTGCTCGGCGGCACGCTGGATCGCACGAGCTCGCACGACGCGACCCCGCCGCCGGGGGGCAAGCCGGTCATCAGGCGCCATCGGGTGGGGACGACCGGCCGGCCGGCGACGCGCACCACGAGCGCGACCACCCCCACCTCCCCCACGCTCGGGCGGGCGGGATCGCGGTCGGCCCAGCCGCAGGGTGCCGGCGAGATCGCGCTCGTCCGCATGTTGCGGCGCGAGTTACGAGCCGGCGGCCCGCAGGTCGGCGCCCTCGTATACGACATCACCTCCGGCAAGGAGCTGTTCGCGGTCCATCCGACGGTCGCGCGCGCACCCGCCTCCGTGGAGAAGATCTGGACGACGGTCGCGCTGCTGGACCGGCTCGGGCCGGGGGCGCGGCTGCAGACGGTGATCCTCGGCACCGGCCGCCAACGCGGCGGCGTCTGGCACGGCGACCTGTATCTGCGCGGCGGTGGCGACCCCACCTTCGGCGACGCCGGCTTCAACCTGGTCTGGAACCACAGCGAGGGGCCATCGGCCGCCCAGCTCGTGGCCCAGCTGCGCCGCCACGGGATCCGCCGGGTCACGGGGCACCTGTACGCGGACCCGTCGCTGTTCGACGATAAGCGCGGCGGCCTGATCACCGGGCAGAAACCCGACATCCCGGACCTCGGCGGGCAGCTGAGCGCGCTCACCTACGACCACGGGACGACACTGAAGCACTACGACCCGGCCACGTTCACCGCCCACGAGGTGGCGCTCACCATGCGCGGCTCGCACATCCAGGTGACCGCCGGGACCCGCGCGCGCCGCACGCCTGCAACCGCACAGCTGCTGGCAAGCGTCTCCTCGCCGACGATGCTGCAGATGGTCAAGCTGATGGATGTTCCTTCGGACGATTTCTTCGCCGAGATGTTCGCCAAGCAGCTCGGGGTGCTCTACGGCAAGGGCGGCACGATCCACGACGGAGCGAAGGTGATCTCCCAGACGATCGCCTCCCACTACGACCTGCACCCGCTGATCCTCGACGGCTCGGGGTTGGGCCGCCAGGACCGCACCTCGCCGCTTGAGATCGTCGACCTGCTGCGCGATCTGTGGGGCTCACCGGTCGGCACCGAGCTGTCGGGCGCTCTGCCCGTCACCGGCGTGACCGGCACGGTGGCGACGATCGGAGCCCACAACCCCGCGCAGGGCCGATGCGAGGCGAAGACCGGCTCGCTCGACGGCATCACGAACCTCGCCGGATACTGCCGCACCAGGAGCGGTCAGAAGCTCGCCTTCGCGATCTTCATCGATGGTCCGGAGAACGGGACCGGCTTCACGATCGAGAGCCGGATGGCCGGCGCGATCGCCCGATATTGAATTTCGGGCCCGAGAGCCCCAGAATCCCACCTCGTGGAGCTCTCCACGGCTCTCAATCTGCGGGAGCTGCAGCGCTACCTGGGACGGATCGGCGACCGGTGGCCGCTGCAGATGGTGCTGCTTGCCGGCGCGCGCGTCGCCGATATGCGGGCGGGCCGGGTCATTCGCGATAACCGCGGCCACGAGTTCGTCATCGTGCTCGTCTCCGAGGGCTTTGACGGCGTGCCGTGGCTGGAGCGCGTCCATCAGGCGGGGGCGCTGTGGGACGCGCTGGAGATGGGCGGCGCCGCGGACATCCACTGTCTCACGCCGGCTGAGTACCTGCGGCGGCGTGAGACGACGCCCTCGGTGCGCACCGCCGCCGAGCGGGGCGTGCTGCTCTACGCCGACACCGAGCCGTTCACCGCGGCCACGCACGACGCCTGACGGGCAAGCCGTCCGTGCGCGGACGATGCGCGGCGGAATGTGACGCGCGCTTCAGAGGCGCGAGTTTTTCGCCGATATCGTCGCCAGACCTTTATGACTCTGGACGCTCTGATCGAACGCGATGGCGCGCACTGCGTGTGGTGTGGACGCGCGCCCTGGCGCACCGACCTCACGGCCGAGCACATCGTCCCGCGCTCACGCGGAGGGCGCACCTCGCCGGAGAACCTCACGATCGCCTGCCGCATCTGCAACAAGCGCCGCGGGACCAAGCCGGTCGTCGCCTTCGTGCGGGTGCTGCTCGACGAGGGCGTGTACCCGCGCAGCGACTCGCTGCGCGCCGGCCTCGGCCGGCTGGCGGCGTCCGACCGTCGTGACCTCGCTGCCTACGGCGCGCGTCAGCTCGCGCTGCTCGAACGGCTGCTCGATGAGCAACCGGGCGCCGCCCCGCGGCGCCGCACCAGCGACGTCGCCTAAGCGGGCGCGGCCGCGCGCTCGGAGCCGGTCCGCTGCTCCAGCGAGCGGTCGGCGAGCACCCGCACCGTGGCGAATGTGGGATCCGCCGCGCCGTGCAGTCGCGCTCCTGCCCTGGTGAGCGTGCGCAGGTAGGCGACGACCTCGGCCGTGACCCGCTCGCCGGGCAGCAGCGTCGGCACACCCGGCGGGTAGCCAGCGATCGACTCGCATGAGATCCGGCCGATCGCGTCGTCGACGGCGACCGCCTCGCCGCGCCCGAGGAAGGCGTCGCGGATCGGCACGACCGCCTCGGACTCGGCCGGCGCGGGCGGCGTGACGATCTGCCCGCCCTCGCCGGGGCGCCCGACGAGCCGCACCACCTCCGCGAAGTCGTGGGCGAAGCGCTCGAGCGGGTCCACCGGCTGCCCGAGCCCGAGCACGAGCACGATCGTCGCGTGCGTGGCGAGCTCGATGTAGATGTCGTAGGCGTGACGCAGCTCCGCCGCGAGCTCGTAGCCGGTGCAGCCGGTGCCGCGCACGTCGATCACCACCCGCAGCGGATCCCAGCCCGCAACACCTGGGCGCCCGACCATGCCCTCGCCGACGATCTCCACCCCGGGGATCGCGTCGATCGCCTCGCGGGCGCGGAACGATGCGGCGAGCGTGCGGTCCAGCAGCGCCTCGCCGTGGACGGCGAGCTGGCGGCGGGCGGAGTCCAGCGATGCGAGCAGCAGCGAGTTGGGGCTCGTCGAGCGGACCAGGCGGATGCACCGTGCCACCTCGTCGGGGTCGACACGGGTGGGCAGCGTCTGATTGCCGACCAGGAGCATCGCCGACTGGGTCAGCGAGCCGACGATCTTGTGTGTCGAGGCAAGCTCCACATCGGCGCCGAGGTGCAGCGGCGAATCCGGCAGCCCTGGGTGGAACCCGAAGTGCGAGCCCCAGGCGGTATCGACGATCAGCGCGGCGTCATGGCCGTGGACGACCTCGGCGCAGCCGGCGACGTCGGCGGCCATGCCGTAGTAGGTCGGAGACACGATGAACACGGCGCTGATCCCCGGTTCACGGCGGAGCGCCTCGTCGAGCGCATCGGGGGTGACACCGTGGGCCATACCGAGCTCGTGGTCGTACTCCGGCGAGACGAAGCTCGCCATGCCGCCGCTCAGCACCAGGCCGTCGACGACCGAAGCATGCGAGTTGCGCTGCACGAGCACGTGGCAGCCGGGCTTGGCGAGCGCGAGCGTGAGCGCGTGATTGCCCTGCGTCGCGCCGTTGGTGAGAAACCAGCAGCGCTCCGCGCCATAGGCATCCGCGGCCAGCGACTCGGCCCGCTCATACGGGGTCGGCCGGGGACCGGTGTCGATCCCCTCGATGTCCTGGCAGATGTCGAGCGCGAGCGCGCGCTCGCCGATCGCCGCGCGCAATCCGGGATCGGCGCCCGGGCCGCCCTTGTGGCCGGGCACGTGGAAGCGCTGGGAGCCGCGGAACCCGTAGGAGACGATCGCCTCCAGATACGGCGCGGTCGGCGTGTCGCGCGAGCGGGTCTGCTCCACGGCCAGCGGATCGCTCGGCTCGCGAGTGTTCTGAGCGTCGGTGTCGGTCATCGCCCGATGAGGCTACCGGGCGGCCTTCAACAGATAGGAGCGCACGAAGCCGTCAAGATCGCCATCCAGGACACGGTTGGCGTCGCCCATCTCGAAGTCGGTGCGGTGATCCTTGACCATCGTGTAGGGATGCAGCACGTAGGAACGGATCTGGGAGCCGAAGTTGACGTCCTGTGCCTCGCCACGTTCCTTGGCGATCTCCTCCAGGCGCTCGCGCTCCTGGCGCTCGGCCAGCTTGGAACGAAGCACCGCCATCGCTTCGGCTTTGTTGGAGGACTGGGAGCGCTCGTTCTGGCACTGCACCACGATCCCCGTCGGCTTGTGCGTGATCCGGATCGCGGAGTCGGTCTTGTTGACGTGCTGGCCGCCGGCGCCGCTGGCGCGGTAGGTGTCGATCTGGAGGTCGTCGTCGAGGATCTCGATGTCGGAGGACTCCTCGACGACCGGCGATACCTCGACGCCGGCAAAGCTCGTCTGGCGCCGGTTGGCCGAGTCGAACGGGGACAGACGCACCAGTCGGTGCACGCCCTTCTCGGCGCCGTACAGACCGTAGGCGTTCTCGCCTCTGACGCGGAACGTCGCCGACTTGATGCCCGCCTCCTCCCCCGGCGTCTGCTCGAGCAGCTCGACCTCGAATCCGCGCTTTTCGGCCCAGCGCATCTCCATCCGCAACACCATCTCCGCCCAGTCCTGGGCATCGGTGCCGCCGGCGCCGGCGTTGACCGTCACCAGTGCGTCACCCGCGTCGTACTTGCCGCTGAACAGCCGTGCCTCCTCGAGCGTGTCGAGGCGATCCTGGACCGATCGAATCTGGTCCTCGAGCTCGGTCGCCATCTCCGCGTCGTCCTCGGCGAGCTCAGCGAGCGGCTCGAGGTCCAGCGCGTCGGACTCGAGCCCGCGGAACTCGGTCAGCCGCCGTGACGCGCGGGCGTGCTCGGCCGAGACCTTGGCCGCATGCTCCTGGTCGTCCCAGAAGCCGGTCGCCCCCATCTCCGTCTCCAGCGCACCGATGCGCTCCTGCAGCTGAGCGGGGTCAAAGATAGTCCGACAGCAGGGTCAGCTGCTGACGGATGGCCGCGAGTCGCTGGGAGAGCGGCTCTGTGGGTGCGGTCGACATGGCGCGTGACGGTAGCAAGCAGGCGGCTACGCGCCGTGGCACTTCTTGAACTTCTTGCCCGAGCCGCACCAGCACGGATCGTTGCGGCCGATCTGCTGCTCAGCGTCGAGGGTCCGCTGCTGGACCGGCGGCAGCGCATCGACGGGCTCGAGATCGTTGTGCGGGACCGGCGTGCCGCCGGTGTATCCGGGGATCGGAGCGGGGCCGGCAGTGCCGAGGCCCGCGTCGACCGCCGCCGATGCGATCGCCGCCGAGCCGGACTGCGCGGCGCCGCCGGAGTAGCTGACGCGGCCGCCGCCGGTCGCAGAGCTGGCCGACGCGCTCGGCCGGCTGGGGACCTGCGGGGGACCGGATGGCGCCATGCCCGGTCCCTGATGCTGGAGCGTCGACTCGTCCTCCACGGTCACCTGCACGTGGTAGATCAACCGCGCGAAGTCGTGCCACACGCTGTGCATCAGGTCCTGGAAGAGCTGGAACGCCTCGTTCTTGTAGGCGACGAGCGGATCGAGCTGGGCTGCCCCGCGCAGGCCGATCCCCTGCTGCAGGTAGTCCATGTCGTACAGGTGCTCCTGCCAGCGGTGATCGATGATCTCCAGCAGCAGGTAGCGCTCGACCTCGCGCATGAGCTCGGGACCGAGTTCCTGCTCACGCGCGTCGTAGCGATGCAGCGCCTCTTCCTGGAGCGCCTCGGTGAGCTCCATGCGATCGAGCGCCTCGATGTCGATCTCGTCGAACTCCTCGCTGAGCGGATACACCTCCTCGATCCGTCGCAGCAGGCCGTCCAGATCCCAGTCCTCGATGAAGTCCCCGGGCGTCGCCTCGTCGACGAGTCGCTCGGCCAGGCCGGCGATCTCCTCGCGCGCGGCGTCGCTCATGTCCTTGCCCTCGAGCACCTCGTCGCGGTAGGCGTAGATCACCTCGCGCTGCTGGTTGAGGACATCGTCGTACTCGAGCGTGTGCTTGCGCTGCAGGTAGTGCTGCTCCTCGACCTTGCGCTGGGCCTTCTCGATCTGCTTGGAGAGCATCCCGGCCTCGATCGGCTCCTCGTTGCCCTCCTCATCGGTGGACCCGAGCCGGTCGAGGATCTTGTAGATGCGCTCCCCGGCGAACAGACGAACGAGGTCATCCTGGGCGGAGAGGAAGAAACGGGACTCGCCGACGTCTCCCTGGCGCCCGGAGCGGCCGCGCAGCTGGTTGTCGATCCGGCGGCTCTCGTGGCGCTCGGTGCCGAGGATGTACAGGCCGCCGAGATCGAGCACCTGCTCGCGCAGCTCCTCGACGTGCTCCTCGATCGAGGGCAGGACCCGCTGGTAGTGCTCGTCGTAATCGGGCATCCCGGGCTCGAGGCCGAGCTTGCGGACCTCGAGCGAGGCGAGGTGCTCGGCGTTGCCGCCGAGCTTGATGTCGACGCCGCGACCGGCCATGTTGGTGGCGATCGTCACCGCGCCCGGCGCACCGGCCTCGGCGATGGTCTCGCCCTCGCGCTCGGCGTACTCGGGCTTGGCGTTGAGCACCGTGTGCGGGATCCCGTGGCGGCGCAGCCGCTCGGACAGCATCTCGGAGACCTCGACCGAGATCGTGCCGACGAGCACCGGCTGCCCGGTCTGGTGACGAGCCTCGATCTCTCGCACGACTGCCGACCACTTGCCGTCCTTGGTCTTGTAGACCTGGTCGTTCTGGTCGGCGCGCACCATCTTGCGGTTGGTGGGGATCTCGACCACCGGCAGCTCGTAGATCTTCATGAACTCGGTCGCCTCGGTGAGCGCGGTGCCCGTCATCCCGGCGAGCTTGTCGTACATGCGCGCGTAGTTCTGCAGCGTGATCGTGGCGAGCGTCTGGTTCTCCTCCTGGACGCGCACCCCCTCCTTGGCCTCGACCGCCTGGTGCAGGCCCTCCGACCAGCGCCGGCCCTCCATGATGCGACCGGTGTGCTCGTCGATGATCTTGACCTCGCCGTCGATGACCTCGTAGTCGACGCCGCGCTGATACAGCGACTCGGCCTTGAGCGACTGGATCAGGTGATTGACCAGGTGTCCGTTCTCGGCGCGGTAGAGGTGATCGATGCCCATGAAGCGCTCGGCCTTCGCGACGCCGCGCTCGGTGACCGACACGGCCTTGTACTTCTCGTCGGTCTCGTAGTCGAAGTCCGCGATGAACTCCTTCTTGGTCTTGGGATCCAGGCCCTCGGGCGTCTTGCCGATCTCCATCTGGGGGGCCAGCCGGGCGAACTTGGCGTACAGGTCCGCGGCCTGCTCAGGCGCGCCGGAGATGATCAGCGGCGTGCGGGCCTCGTCGATCAGGATGTTGTCAACCTCGTCGACGACCGCGAAGTGGTGGTAGTTCTGCTTGGCCTCCTCCTCACGCGGCCGGCCACCGTGCTGCACCTTCTCGGCGAGCGTCTTGGCCATGTTGTCGCGGAGGTAGTCGAAGCCGAACTCGGAGTTCGTGCCGAACGTGATGTCGGCGGAGTAGGCGGCCGCCTTCTCCTCGACCGGCTGCATGTTCTGGATGATCCCGATCGACACGCCGAGCAGGTCGTAGATCGGCTTCATCCAGAGCGCGTCGCGCCGGGCCAGGTAGTCGTTGGCGGTGATCAGGTGGACACCGCGTCCGGGCAGGCTGTTGAGGATCAGCGCGAGCGTCGCGGTGAGCGTCTTGCCCTCGCCGGTTTTCATCTCGGCGATCGCCCCGTCGTGGAGGACCATGCCGCCGATCAGCTGCACATCGAAGTGCCGCATGCCCATCGTCCGCTTGCCGGCCTCGCGCACGAGCGCAAACGTCTCTGGCAGCAGATCGTCGAGCGACTCGCCGTTCCGGGCGCGCTCGCGCAGCGCGTCGGCAGCTTCGCGCATCTCGTCGTCGTCGTAGAGCGACATCTCCTCTTCGAAAGCGGCGATCCGCGCGACGCGCTGCTCGTAGGACCTGAACTGCTTTCCCTCACCCAACCGCAGCGCTCGGTTCAGAAACGACATGCTCTGAAGCCTAGCGCGGGAACGGCTTCCGGACGGTGCTCGGAAGCCGCTCCTGCGGGCCCATTCGCGAGGGTTCCGGAGGCCCTACGCGGCGTCGGCGGCGGCGTCGTCCGCGTCGTCCGCGGCCGTCCCGCCGGCGGCCGGGGCGTCGGCCGACGCCGAGCGCGCCTCACGCCGCTTGCGCCGCTTCACGCGGTGGCGCTTGACCTGGCGGGCGAGCTCCTCCGAGCACAGGTTGATCGAGTGCTTGAGCTCGGGCGAGGCGTCGTGCGCGCGCAGCGTGACGCCCTTGAGGTGCAGGGTCGCCTCGGCCACGTGGCAGTCGGGGTTGGCCGGGTTGCGCTCCACGTAGAGCTCGACCTCCAGCTCGGCGAGGTCCGAAACCTGCCGCGACACCGTGCGAAATCGCTTTTCCACGTGGGCCTTGATCTCGTCGGACACGGACAAGTTGCGGCCCTTGACATCGATTCGCATCGACAACCTCCTACATGGAGCGTGGCTGTATCTCCTGCGAGAGCGTATTGGCCGCACCGGCGTTTGTCGACCGTCACAATGTCTCGGCGGTGCTGCTCTTTTCTCTGGTCTCCCTCGGCTCCACAGGCCGGGATATCACGCCCGCCTACAGCTGGAGCTTCGAACCGACAGTCGTCATCGGCACTCTGATCCTGTGCGTGCTCTACGGCCTGGGCTGGCGGCGCGCCCGGCAGAGCGGCTCCTCGCACGCGCCCGGCTACGGGCGGCTCAGCCTGTTCGCGCTGTCGATGGCCCTGGTGATCGTCGCGCTGCTCTCTCCGATCGACTCGCTCGGCGACGACGACCTGCTCGTCATGCACATGGTCCAGCACATGATCCTGCTCGATCTCGTGCCGATCACGCTGATCCTCAGCATGAACAAGGTGCTGTTGCGTCCGGTGACGCGGCGCATCCAGGTGATCGAGAAGAACGCCGGGTTCTTCGCCACCCCGGTGTTCGCGGTGATGGCCTACGTCGCCGGCGTCTACGGCTGGCACATCCCCGGGGCCTACGACCTGGCGTTGCGCCACACGTGGATCCACGCCCTGGAGCACCTCACCTTCTCGGCGGTCGGGACCCTCTACTGGTGGCACGTGCTCTCCCCGATCCGCGCACGGCGCCGGCTCACCGGCCTGGGGCCGCTGGCCTACATGGTCACGACCAAGCTGTTCATCGGCGCGCTCGGCATCGCCCTGGCGTTCCTGCCGCGGGTCATCTACGGCTTCTACGCGCACAAGCCCGACTACTGGGGCCTCACACCCCTGGAGGACCAGTCGATGGCCGGCCTGGTCATGGCTCTGGAGCAGTCCGTGGTGATGGGCATCGCCTTCGTCTACCTCATCTACAACTTCTTCGACGAGGCCGCCGCCGAACAGCGCCGCCGCGAGCGCTACGAGGACCTGACCGCCGCCGGGGGGTGAAAACCGGGTCGCCGGGCGCTCTTATGAAGAGTGTCGGGAAATCACCCGCCCAGGGGGAAAATGCTGCAACTCGCCGGCCGGCAGCTGGGCTACGTCAAGCGCGTCCAACTGCTCGCACTCGGCTACAGCTCACGGTGGATCGACAGCCAGATCCGACAAGGACTCCTCATCCCGGTGCACGCCGGCGTCTATGCCGTCGGCCACGTGCCCCGACACGCCCACTGCCGGGCAATGGCCGCGGTGCTGGCCTGCGGCGAGGGCGCGGCCACGAGTCACTGGTCCGCCGCAGCGCTCTGGGACGTGGGCGACTGGCCGGCGATCTGCGAGGTCTCCGGGCGACGCCATCGGGTGCGCCCGGGGATCCAGACCCACCGCTCCCGCACGCTCGGGCCGTCTGACATCCGCCGACGCCACGGGGTGCCGGTCACCTCCCCGGTGCGCACGGTGCTCGACCTGCAGCCGCAGCTCACCGATGCGCGGTTGATCCGCATGGTCAACGACCTGCGAAGCGCCGGGCACCTCCGGGCGACCGCGTTCGGTGAGCTCTGCCGCCGCTCGCGTCGGGTTGCGCGCCTGCTCGGGGACGGCGGGCTGACCCGCTCGGCCCTGGAGGACCTCTTCCGCGCCTTCGTGACCCGGCACGGGCTGGCGATGCCGGAGCTCAACGCGCGGCTACGGATCGGCGGTCGGATGCGCGAGGTCGACGCCCTCTACCGCGAGGCAAAGCTCATCATCGAGCTCGACTCCTGGCGCTTTCACCGCGACCGGGCGAGCTTCGAGCGCGACCGGGCGAAGGACGCGGCCGCGCTGGCCGACGGGTTCCGCACGCTGCGCTCGACCCATCGGCGTCTGTCGGAGGGCGGAGAGCGCGAGGCGGCCACGATCCGCGAGATCCTCGGCGCCGCATAGGGCGCGGCGTCCGGTCTGGATTTTCCCCCGCTCTGGGTGAAAATCCTGACCACCTTCCCTCGGACACAAAAAAGCGCCGCCCCGGCGAACCGGGACGGCGCGGAACCACGAGGGGGTCAGCCGCAGGCGGCTTCGCCCTTGATCGTCTTGGTCTCAGCAGGCTGGTTCGGCGCCGTGGCGCTGAACGTGTAGCTGAAGTGCCGCTTGCCCTTGCAGCCGGTCGAGGTGATGTCGCGGTGACCCTTGGAGGTCGTCGAACGCCACTTCAGGGTCTCGCTGGAGAGCGAGGCCAGGTACGGCCCGATGTGCGTGACGGCGTTCGGAACCGGGATCGTGACGAGCAGGTTGCTGCCCGACTGCTTGTAGGAGGCGGTGAAGGCCGGCGTCTGGCCGGTCGTGATCTGGCCGCCGAGGCACTGCGCCGACGCGGTCGTCTCGAAGAAGAACGTCAGCTTGTCGTGGCCGGCGTTCCAGACGTCGAGGTTCGGATCGCAGTTGAGGCCCTGGGGCGAGAACTGCGTCGACGTGCCGAGCTGAGCCTTGATCGAGCCGGAGGCGACGAGCGAGCCCTTCGGGCAGACGGACGCGTAGCTCGCCTTGTTCCAGCCGTTGACGTGCCCCGCGCTGCAGGTGGGGAAGCCCGTGGCGTCGACCTTGACGCCGCTGATCGAGGTCGTGACCTTGTTCAGGATCCCGGTCAGCGAGCCCGGGTTGGCGGCCGTCAGCGAGAAGTGCTGCGTGAAGTTCAGCGGGGCGGGGCTCGACTTCGAGCCGGCCTTGCCGCTGAAGCTGTAGCCGCCGGAATACGTGTCGATGGCGGCAAACGCCGATCCGGCCGCGGTGAGCAGCGCCAGCGCGGTGACGATGCCGATGGTCAGTCGTTTCAAAACGGCTCCTCCTTGTGGTTGGTACGTCAGCGTACTGCTTGCTTCGGTTCTCACTACCCGCCCCGGGCCGGACATCAAACCCTTTACCGGGGCAATGCGCTGAGCGTCGGGAACGCCCGGTTCTGACCGGTCGTGGCCAGGCCAAGCGGGGCCTGCGCGTTGCAGGCCGGTCCGGATGGGTCAGCGGTGAGGTAGTAGTCCTGCACGAGACTCGCAATTGTTAACACGGTTCCGGCCACCGAAGTTGTGCTCGCCGAAAGTGATGGCGAAAGCGCCGGCAACGGGTTGTTCGTGCACAGATATGAGCCGAAAACCGGCAACCCCTCGATCAGCTTCGCGTAGCCGCCCGGCGACAGGTACGGGTTGGTGCGGTTCGTCTCCGGGCGCGCCGCGTACGGCATCAGCAGCTCGGGATTGATCGGCGAGACCACGCGCAGGTAGTGCAGCCCGCTCGATGACCCCTGGGTGCTGGCGGCGCTGTTGGCGAAGAAGCCGGCCAGGTCGCGGCGGTAGCTGTTGATGTAGTTGACCACCGGAATCACGTTGCCGAGATACGGGGTGAGCGCCGACAGGAACGGCACGCTCTGGGTGAGGAACTCCCGGACCGCCGGCAGCCCCTTCCGCGAGGCCTTGGTGAGCGGCCCGACGTCATGCACGAGCGTGCGCAGCTTCGGAGCGAGCGAGGTCAGCGAGACGAGCGCCGGCGAGAGCTGGCGCGCCGCCGGGCGCAGCTCGTCGACGAGTCCCTGCGTCGTGCCGGCGAACGTCGCGACGCGGCCGATCGTGGTGCGCGCCTGGCGCAGGAAACCCGGGAAGTTCCGGATCGTCTGAGCGAGCGCCTGGTCGCGCGCCGCGGTCGCCGAGAACAGCGTGTTCGAGTTGCGCACGAACCCCTGGACCTGCGCGGGCGAGCGGGCGAGCGCGGAGAAGACCTGCCCACCGTCACTCAGCAGCGTCCGGGTCGCTGCCCCCTGACGGTTCAGCACCGCGAGCACCCGGTTGACGTTGGTGGCGAACGGATACAGCGAGGCCAGCGCCTGGTTGAACGCCTGGCCGCGGTTTGTGAGCGCGACCCCGCCCTGCTGCATCCAGGTCTCGAACGCCCGCCGCGTCTTCGGATCGAACGCGTTCAGGATCTGATCGAGCTGCACCGTGTTCTGCACCTGGTGCTGGGGCAGCGTCGCCCCGTCGCGGAGCTTCGGTCCGTTCGGGTTGCCCGCCGACAGCGCGACGTAGGTCTCCCCGAGCAGCGTCTTCTCGCGCAGGATCGCGCGGGTGTCGGCCGGCCGCGGCTCGTAGCGGTGATCGACCTCCAGCACGGCCCGCTCGAGCCCCGTGCGGCGGTCGAGGCTCACCGAGACGACATGGCCGACCTTCACCCCGGCGATCGTCACCGCAGCGTCGGGCGCGAGCTCGGTCGCCTGGCTGAACTCGGCCGCGAACCGGTAGCCCTGTGCGTCGAACGGCAGCGAGCCGCCGAACGACAGCCACAGGAAGATGAGCAGGCCGACGCACGATGCGGTGAAGGCGAGCATCGTGACCATTGCGATCGTGGAGGGGCGTTGCTTGGTCATCCGCTACTCGGGCAGCTGAAGTCGGTGGTGCCGGGCAGCGGCTTGACGCCCGGCAGCTGGGCGACCTGCGGGGCATTCAGCAGCGCGAGGATCACGCCGAGCGGCTTGTCGGACTGCTGAAGCGAGGTCTCGTAGAAGCTGAGCTGGGCGCAGGTGCCCATGAACAGGCCCTGGACGATCGAGCCGTCGGCGTCGCCGCTGGAGACCAGGCTGTCGGCGATGTGGGCCAGCCAGCCGCCGTAGAACAGGTAGCTGCGGTTGCCCTTGCCCTGGTAGGCGAGCTCGTTGAACAGGTCGCCCAGCACGCTCACCGAGCTGGTCAGCTTCGGTGTGGCCACCTTGAGCGACTGCGCGGCCGGCCGCAGGATGCTCGCCAGCGGCTGCAGCTTGACCGAGAACGGCTCGAGCTCGGAGGCGAGCACCGACGTCGTGGAGTCGAACAGGGGCCGGGATGCCTTCAGCGCCGGAGCGAGGTGGCGCGCGAACGGCTGCAGGGCATGCAGCGTCGTGCCGCTCGCGGTGGCGAACCCGCGCAGCTTGACCAGCGAAGCCTGCGTGGCCCGGAGCGTCCCGGGGAACTCCTGCAGCGTCTGCTCGAGCTCGGAGTCGTTGGCCGAGATCGCCTGGAAATTCGTGTCCGAGGCGTCGATCAGCGAGGCGAGCTCGTGGTCGACCCCACCGAGCGATCCGGCGACGAGGTCGAGGTTGTGGACGGCGCGGCGCAAGCTCGTCTGGCGGCGCGCGAGCAGCGAGGCGAACGTCCGCGTGCTCCTGCCCAGCGGCGCAAAGCGCTTGAGCGTCTCCTGCAACGAGCTCACCGCGTCCGGGCTCGGCCGAGCCGAGCCGGATGTCACGCCTCCGTCCTTCAGCGCCCCCGCCCCGGCGGCGAGCAGCAACAGCAGGTAGTTGCGGCTGTCGGAGTCCAGTGAGGAGAGGATCTGTGAGACGTCGACGTCAGGGGTCGTCTGCGAAGTGGGGATCGTGCCCCCGACGGGCAGGCGCCCGGCGCTGCGGGAGCCGGGGTCGAGCTCCAGGTACATGTCCTTCAGCGGCGTCCGCGGGCGCAGCAGGACGGTCGCGTTGCGGTAGATCGGCGCGTACTTCTTCTCGATGTCCATCTGCACGACTGCGACCCCGTTGCGGACGGTCACGCCCCCGACCTGGCCGATCGGCACCCCGGCGATCGTGACCGCCTGGCCCTGACCGGCGGTGACCGCGGACGCCTCGGAGAACTCGGCGTTGACCTGGTAGTAGCTCTGGCCGAAGTGGAACGCGGGCTGGTGCTCCAGCACATAGCCGGTGACGAGGACCGCGAGCAGCAGCAGCACGACGATCGCCGCGAAGTCGATCCGGTGGTTGCGGATGGCGCGTCTCACGGTCCCACCCCGCTCTTGGTGGCGTTCAGGTTCGGCGGGTTCTCCTTCAGGCAGGAGACCGAGCGGGTCAGCGCCGGCGTCTTGGAGTCGAAGGCCGGGCGGGTGCCGAGCGGCGGCAGCACCGCATTGCCGTAGAGCGGGCCGTTGGTGCCGAGCGACCCGGTCTGCACGCGGTCGGCCCCGCCGCCGGTGCTCGAGCGCAGATACCGGCCGTTGCCGTCGATGTTCTGGGCCGAGGAGGCGATGCCGACCGCCGACTGGAAGAGCTCCTGATAGTCCCGCAGGCCGGTGGTGAGCGGCGGGTCGGAGATCTTCTCGTTGCCGGTCGGGATGATCGTGTGGTTCAGGCACGCGGCGAGCGCGTAGGCCCCGCCGAGCAGCGAACGCGTCGACTTCAAGGTCGCGGCGGTCCCCTGCACCGCGGGCGTGAGGTCGGTGAGCAGCCCGCCCAGGTCGTGGCTGGAGAAGAGCGTGCGGGCCTGCGTGAGCCACGGCAGCGCCGCCGTGATCGTCGGCCCGAGCTGGCGGACCCCCGGCAGCAGCTCCCGCGCGAAGGTCCGGGTCGGGCCGAAGGAGGCCTCCAGCGGCCCGAGCGCGGCATCGGTGGCCCGCAGCGTCCCCGGCAGCAGCGCGATCGTCTGCGAGAGATCGCTCTGGCGCGCGGCCAGCGCACCCATCGTGTTGCCGAACGAGGTGACGAGGCCGGCCAGGTGCGCGCCTGACTCGCTCAGTCCCGTGAAGGTCTTCGACAGGCCGGTGACGCTGCCCGACAGGTCGTGCGGGGTCTCGCCGAGCAACGCCTGGTCGACGAGCGCCGATTCCCGGAACGCGGCCGCCGAATAGTCGAGCGAGCGGTTAAGCGACTGGGCCGCGGTGAGCCCCCGCTGCGAGGGATCGGCGGTGCTGTCAGCCGCGGCGGAGGGCGTGTCGTTGAGCGCGGCACCGAATCCCTGGAGCAACGTCTGCAGGTTGGTACGCGCGTTCGTGTTCAGCGACGAGAGCACGCGGTCGAGCTGCACCGGCCCGCTCGTGTGCGCGGCCGGCAGGACCTGGCCGGAGTGCAGGGCCGGCGCGCCGGGGCTGCCCTGGCTCAGATCGACGTAGTAGTTGCCCTCCAGGAACAGGCGCGGGCGGATCGTGACCGTCGCGTCGGTGTGGATCGGCAGGCCCTCACCGCTGATGTCCATCGTCACCACGGCGGCGGGCGAGGAGCCGCCGACGCGTGTGATCGAGACGACCTTGCCGACGTTGACGCCTGCCACACGGACCGGGGAGGCGAGGTGCAGCTCGGTCTGGGCGGTGAACATCGCCTTCAGCTGATATGCAGAGCCCCCGAACGGGGTGGGCCCGCCGAACACCAGCCAGCACACGGCCAGGATCACGAGCGCGGCGACGATCCCGGCGACCCAATTCGGGATCAGCGCGGTATGGCGACGGCGACCGGTCACTTGACGCTCCGGGTGGTCTTCTCGGTCGCGATGCCGACGTTGCCGGGCGGGTTGCCGACGAGTCCGTGCGCCGCGTAGCCCTCGTTGCCGGCGGAGCACTCGCGGGTCTCGCCGGGCGAGGCGGTGTTCGGATAGGGGTCGGAATGGACCGGGCCCGAGTTCGTCGTGAAGCCGCCTGTGAACAGCTTCTGCGATGGCTCGGATTCGCGACCGGGCAGATCGTCGATGGCGATCTGCACGAACCGCAGGAACCCGCCCTCCGAGACGTGCTGGGCGAGCACGTTCGCGGTGTTGCGCAGGAACAGCGTCACGTAGTTGCAGGTCGATTGCACCGGGGTGAGGAACGCCAGCGGCTGCTTCAGGTCCTTGGTGGCGAGCGACAGCCGGCCCAGTCCCTGCTGGACGCTCTGCGACGCGCTGTAGCTGGCCAGCCGCCGCGCCAGCAGCACCGTCTGGTGGTCCAGCGATGCGGTGGGCGGCAGCGTGCGCGCGCCCGTCCGGAAGGTGTCGGCGAGGACGGGAGCGCTCGTCTTGAGCGTGGCGAAGCCGGGGCGGAGCTCGTGCAGCAGCGAGGCGGTGTCGGTGAGGAACGTGCGGATCTTCGGGCTCGTGCGAGCCGTCTCCTCGAACACCGGTGGCGTGTCCGAGATCGTCGCCTGCAGCGCCGGCGCGACCGACGCGAGCGAGCGGAACGTGGTGTCGAGACCGACGAACAGCGAGGCCTGCTGGTCGGCGACGGGCGCGAGCGCGCCCGAGAACGCGTTCAGGCTGCGGAAGAACCCGGCCAGGTTCGTCTGCGGGGCGGCGAGGTTGGCGGCCACCGGCTGCAGGTCGCGCAGCAGCGGCCCGAACGCCCCGATCGCCTCGTTGATGTCGGCCCCGCGACCGGCCAGCGCCTGCCCGAGGCCGGTCGTCGAGTCCTGCACGCCCTTGCGTGTCCGTGCGTTGAACATCGACAGCACCTGATCGAAATCGACGGAGCTGGTCGTCTGGCCGAGCGGCACGGTGGCGCCGTTGGCGATCTCGCCCGGCCCGTGGCCGCGCTCGACAGCGAGGTACTTCAGTCCGATCGCGCCCTTGAGCCGGATCGCGAAATGGGTGTCGCGCGGCAGCGGCTCGGCGCTCTTGTCGAGCCGCAGGTTGATCAGCGCGATCGGGGTGCCCGCGCGGGTGCGGGACGGCCTGATCGAGGAGACGATGCCGATCAGCTCGCCGCCCTCGTTGACGTCGTCGCCGCGCTGGAGCTCCTCGGCGTTGCGGGCCTGCAGGTGCAGGTTGTAGGTCGGCACGAACGGCAGGCCCGTGTTCGCGTTGTAGGCCAGCGCGACGGCGACGATCGTGACGAGCACGGTGAGCGCCCCGATCAAGACGGGGCTGGTCAGCACCGACGCGTCGCGGCGACGACGGGTGTTCATTGCCCGCTCCCCACCAGGTAGGAGAGCAGTCCGCCCAGCGAGGTCGTCGAGCGGCGCGCCGAGACGGTCTTCACTGCCCGGCTGACGATCGCGCTCGTCGCGGTGGTGGCGTCGCTGCGGACCGCGGAGGACTGGTGGCCGGTCGAGTACGTGGCCCCGCACCCGATCAGCGGCTTGTGGACGTAGAACGAGCACGGGCCGGTGATCGGCTCCGCGCGCACGTAGTGGCCGAGGCTGTCGTATCCGTTGGCGGCGCCGACCGCGTGGTAGAGAAGCGTCATCAGGTCCTCGATGCCGCCGGTCGAATTCACGCTCTCAAGCAGCTTCGCCAGCAAGGCCGCGCTGGGCTTGCTGTGGCTCCCGAGGGTGCGCAGCTGCCGTGCGAGCGGCTCGGAGGCGATCAGGTCCGGCTGCGACTCGCGCGCGGCCGTCCCGAGGTTGACCAGCGAGCTGCGGGCCGCCTTGGCGAACGGGGTCAGCTCCGCGAACTCGCGTCCGAGCGGAGCCGCGCTCTGCCCGAGGTCGTGCATCACCGGCGTCCCCTGTGAGGAGAGCGTCCCCAGGTCTGCCATCAGCGGTCGCAGCTGGGCGAGGAAGTGCGGGAACTCGTGGAAGGTGCGGGAGATGTCGGCGGCGCGCTGCGCGCTCGCCCGAGCGGTCGTGTCGGCCTGCTTCACGAAGCCGGCAATGTGGCGCCGCTCACGCGCCAGCGGACGGAGCACCTTGTCCGAGTTCGAGGCGAGATCGGCGAGCGTGCGGTTCTGCCGGGCGAGGATCCTCAGCACCTTCTCGGTGTTCCCGAGCGCGGGATCGGCGCGGTGGATGACCGCGTTGAGGTCCGATCCGCGCGCGGCCAGCCCGGTGCCGAGCTCACCGATGATGACCGCGAGCGACTCACGAACCGGCTGGGTCGAGATGTTCTGGACGATGTCCGTGTCGATCGGCGAGCTGGTACGAGTGACCGGCAGCAGGTAGTCGCCCGCCCCCGGACCGTGCTGGATCCGTCGCAGCTGCCGGGCGCTGCTCGTCCCGGGCGTGCAGTTGACGTACTCCTCGCCGATCAGCGACTGCGGGCGGATCTCGCAGTGGGCGTTGGAGAAGAACGGGGTGAAACGGCTGTCGCTGATCGTGATCGTCACCGCCGCTCGCTGCTGCGGGGTCACCCCGAGCGCGGTGATCGTGCCAACGTTCGCGCCCGCGATCCGGACGTTCTCGCCGGTCACCGCGAACGAGGCGTCGTCGAAGATCGCACGGACGACATAGCCCCCGCCCACCCCGCCGTCCGACCGAGCCTGCCCGGTGAGCACGACGGCGGTCACCGCCACCATGGCGAGCGCAAGCGCAACGGAGATGGCGGCGAGCCGTCTCATCCGCCTGAGGGCACCTGGCTGGTGTCGCAGCTGCCGGTGTTGACCGGGCTCGAGCCGTCGGGGTTGGCCTGGACCGCGGAACCCGGGCAGCGGCTGGTGAGCCGCGTCAGCCCGTCGTAGCGGTCCGCCGGATTCTGCTGGACCAGCTGTCCCATCGAGTCGGTCGTGAACGGGTAGAGCATCGGCTCGGTCCGGGAGTAATGGCCGTTGGCGTCGTAGTCCGAGCTCGCCTGGCCCACGTCCGCGAGCGCGGAGACGACGTCAGGGGTGTACTCGCGCAGGTAGTCGAGCTGGTTGTGGGACTTCGCGAAGTTCTGGATCAGCGCCGGGAACGCACGCTCGGCCTGGGTGAGCAGGCCTGGGGCCGCCTCGGCGAGGCTCGTGAGGTCCCCGGACCTGTCCGGGCTGGCGATCAGCGCGTCGAGCTGCGTGACCGTCGGGGTCGCCACCTCGGAGACCGCATGCAGCCCGGAGGCGAACTGGCCCAGGTGCCGAGAGGCCGGCTTGGCGGCGCTCACGAGCGGATCGAGCGCGTCGAGCGTCGTGTCGAGGCCGGCGAATGTGCGGCGCGAGCGACTGAGCGTCGAGGGCAGCAGCGAGAGCGCGCTCTGGAGCGCCTGGCTCTGGCGGGCGATTGCGCCGGTGGCGGTCGAGGTGTTGGCGATCAGACTGCTCAGCTGGCCCGAGCGGCTGGCGAGCGTCCTCATCGCGTCCGCGCCCTGGACGACGAGGCCGTCGAACGCCGGCTCGTTGCGCGCGAGCTCGTGGGTCACCTGGCTCGCGCTCTGCAGTCCCGGCGCGAAGTACTCCAGCGTGCGGTTGGCCAGCGTGCCCTTGCCCTTCAGCGAGGTCGCCTCGCCGCGGATGAGGTTCGACAGGCCCCGGCGCGTGCGGCCGCCCAGCGAGTCGAACAGCTCGTCGATGTTCACCTCCGCGTAGGTGTGCCCGACTCCGATCGACCCCCCGCTCTGGATCGCGGGCGCGCGCGAGGACCCCGGCTCGAGCTCCACGTACTTGGAGGCGATGCCCGACAGCGAGTCCTCGGCGATGCGCGCGACCGTGCCCTGGTGCAGGGTGCCCGTCCCGTGCAGGGACATGGTCACCTGCGCCTGACCGTCGCGGGTGAGGTTGATCGAGGAGACCGTGCCGACGGCGGCAGGCCCGATCAGCACGTTGTCGCCGGTGACCAGGCCGCTCGCATCCTGGAAGTCCGCGCGCACGACATAGGCGGACCCACCGCCGAACACGATCACCACGATCGCCGCGATGGCGGCGATCAGCGCGGCCGCCGCGCCGACTCGTGCGGCCGTCTGGCTGCGGGGCGACATCGGCTGCCGCGGGCGCGGAGTGCCGGGGGCCGGTCCGTCTTCAGCCGCGTCCCTGCTGCCCGTGAGCGTGCTCACGACCCTCTCTCCTCTTCCATACACAACGTTGTCCGGCCACGCGCAAGACCGCCCATCCTGTCAAAGTCCGGCCGCGGCCGTCTCAGCCCCTGAACCCGATACCCAGAATTGATGAGCGTTGAACGGGTTCTGGAGGAAGGGAGGTCTCAGGGCGCGGCCAGCAACGCGGCCCCCACCGCGCCGCCGAGGTCGCCCAGACCGGCCACGCGCACTGCCGGCGGACGGAAGTCGTTGAACAGATGCGGTTTCATCGCGGTCTCGATCCGCTCGGCCATCGGCTGGCCGAACCGGACGCCGAGACCGCCGCCGATGATGACCGCCTCGACGTCCAGCAGGTTGATCGCGGAGGCGATCCCCACGCCGAGGGCGCAGACCGCGCGGTCGATCAGCTCATGGGCGAGATGGTCGCCGCGCTCCAGCGCGTGAGCCCAGATCGAGGAGGTCAGCCGGGTGCGACCACGATGCTCCATGATCGTGAACAGGTCGGTCTGGGCGCCCTCCTTCTCCACCTCGCGGCGTGCGCGCGCCTCCATCGAGCCCCGGCCGGCATATGCCTCAAGACATCCGCGGCGTCCGCATTGGCAGTGGGCTCCACCGGCCTTGACGACGGTGTGGCCGATCTCGCCCGCCGCGCCGCGTCCGATCCAGGGCTTGCCGTCGAGCACGATCCCACCGCCGATGCCCGTCCCCCAGGCGACCATGATCAGCGAGCGGAAGTCGGCGCCGGCACCGAGCGTGGCCTCGGCGCGCGTGGCCACCTGGACGTCGTTGCCGAGGTGGATCGGGCATCCGAGCGCGTCGCGCAGCGCCCTGGCCAGCTCGAAGGTGCCGGACCAGTCCGGGAGGTTGCCGGCGTTGCCGACCGTCCCCGCCTCGTCGTTGACGTCGCCCGGCGAGCCGACGCCGACGCCGAGCAGCTTGTCGGGCTTGACCTCCGCCGCCTCCGCGGCGGCTCCGAGCACCTTCACCATCTGGGCGGCGACCTCTGCGGGCCCGCCATCGGTGGGCGTCGGCTCCCGGGAGGAACCCCTGACCTGGTTGTCCTCGTCGACGACGATCGCCTCGATCTTCGTGCCGCCCAGATCGATACCACCGCGCATGCTCGTGTCCTTGCTCATCGCCGCGGAGCGTACCCCGTCACCCGGCGGCCTGAACCGGTGACGGACGCCTTGTCGAGGCTCTGGATCAGGCCCAGACGCGGGTGTAATCCGACTGCGCCTCGGTGGGTGCGTCGATCCGCACGCCGAGGGCATCGAGCTTCAGGCGACCGACCTCCCGGTCGACGCGATCTCCGACCGGATGCACCCCCGGCTCGAGCGTCCCCCGACGCGTGAGCAGCTCCTCGATTGACAGTGCCTGCAGCGCGAACGACACGTCCATGACCGCCGCCGGATGGCCCTCGGCAGCCGCGAGGTTGACCACGCGCCCGCGCGCGAGAAGGTTGAGGCGGCGCCCGTCGGCCAGCTGGAACTCCTCGACGAGCGGACGCACCGCGCGCCGGCGCTCGCCGGCGAGCCGCTCGAGCGCGGCGAGATCGAGCTCGACGTCGAAGTGGCCGGCGTTGGCGAGCACCGCACCGTCCTTCATCACCTCGAAGTGGCGTTCGCCGAGCACCGCTCGCGATCCCGTCACCGTGATGAACAGGTCTCCGCGAGCCGCGGCCTCGAGCGCAGGCATCACCTCGTAGCCGGCCATGCGCGCCTCGAGTGCCCGCAGGGGGTCGACCTCGCAGACGATCACGGCCGCCCCCGCGCCGCGCGACCGCTCCGCGACGCCCTGGCCCGCCCAGCCGTAGCCCACGATCACGACCGTGTTGCCGGCCAGCAGCATGTTGGTGGCGCGGATGATCCCGTCGAGCGCCGACTGTCCGGTCCCGTGACGGTCGTTGAGCGCGCGTTCGGTGCGGGCCTCGTTGACGGCGATCACCGGGCAGCGCAGCACGCCCTCGGCGTGGAGGCGGCGCAGGCGCAGCAGGCCCGCGGTCGTCTCCTCCACCCCGCCGATCACACTCCAGGGCTCCTCGGGGCGTCTCTCGGCGCGGACGTGCGCGGTGGCGATCAGGTCGGCGCCGTCGTCGAGCGTGATCGTGTCCCGCCCGATCGCGCCCTCCAGCAGCGCCCGCACATGGGCGACGTACGCATCCATGTCCTCGCCACGGCGGGCGCGCACCTCGGCGTCCTCCGCGCGCACGAGCGCCGCCGCGACGTCGTCCTGGGTGGAGAGCGGGTTCGCCGCACACAGCGCGACCGCGGCCCCGCCCGCGCGCAGGGCGCGGACGAGGTTGGCGGTCTCGGCGGTCACATGCAGGCAGGCGGCGACGTGCAGGCCCTCAAGCGGGCGCTGCGCGGCGAACCGCTCGCGGATCCGCGCGAGCACCGGCATCTGGCCGGTCGCCCACGCGATCCGCTCCTCGCCCGCGGGCGCGAGCGAGGGGTCGGCGATCTCCGCGCCGAGTGGGGTCATCGTGCGTCGGGACTCGGCCCGCGCCGGTCGCCTCGGTGATCGCCGGCCGCGGTTAGTAGCGGTAGTGCTCGGCCTTGTACGGGCCCTCGACGGGCACGCCCAGGTACTCGGCCTGGCCAGGCGTCAGCTCGGTCAGCCGCACGCCCAGAGCGTCGAGATGCAGCCGTGCGACCTTCTCGTCAAGCTGCTTGGACAGCGTGTACACGGTGTCGGTCCCGTAGGAGCCGTCGTCGTTGTTGGCGAAGAGCTCGATCTGGGCGAGCGTCTGGTTGGTGAACGAGTTCGACATCACGAAGCTCGGGTGCCCGGTCGCGTTGCCGAGGTTGAGCAGCCGGCCCTCGGAGAGCACGATGATCGTGCTGCCGCTCGGGAACCGCCACTCGTCGACCTGCGGCTTGATGTTGACGCGCTCGATCCCCTCGATCGCGGCCAGCCCGGCCATGTCGATCTCGTTGTCGAAGTGGCCGATGTTGCCGACGATCGCCTGATGCTTCATCCCGCGCATGTGCTGGGCGGTGATGACGTCCTTGTTGCCCGTCGTCGTGACGAAGATGTCCGCCTCGCCGAGCACGTCCTCCAGGCGAGCGACCTGGTAACCGTCCATCGCCGCCTGCAGGGCGCAGATCGGGTCGATCTCGGTGACGATCACGCGTGCGCCCTGACCGCGCAGTGACTCCGCGCAGCCCTTGCCGACGTCGCCGTAGCCGCACACGACGGCGACCTTGCCGCCGATCAGCACGTCCGTGGCCCGGTTGATGCCGTCGATCAGGGAGTGGCGGCAGCCGTACTTGTTGTCGAACTTCGACTTGGTGACTGAATCGTTGACGTTGATCGCCGGGAACAGCAGCGTCCCGTTGCGCGCGAACTCGTACAGCCGGTGCACGCCGGTCGTCGTCTCCTCGGTGACGCCCTTGATCCCGGCCGCCATCCGCGTGAAGCGCTGACCGTCCTCGGCGAGCGAGCGCGTGAGCAGCTCGAGGATCACCTGGTGCTCATGGTTCTCGGCGGCGGTCGCGGGATCGGGGACCGCGCCCTCGCGCTCGTACTCCACGCCGTTGTGGACCAAGAGCGTCGCATCGCCACCGTCGTCGAGGATCATGTTCGGGCCGTCCTGATCCGGCCAGCTCAGCGCCTGGTCGGTGCACCACCAGTACTCCTCGAGCGTCTCGCCCTTCCACGCGAACACCGGGACGCCCTGCGGGTCCTCCGGGGTGCCCTCGGGACCGACGACGATCGCCGCCGCGGCGTGGTCCTGGGTGGAGAAGATGTTGCAGCTGCACCAGCGCACCTCAGCGCCCAGCGCGGTCAGCGTCTCGATCAGCACCGCCGTCTGCACCGTCATGTGCAGCGAGCCGGTGATCCGTGCCCCCTTCAGCGGCTGCGAGGCGGCGTACTCCTCGCGCGTCGACATCAGACCGGGCATCTCATGCTCGGCGAGTCGGATCTCCTTGCGACCGAACTCTGCCAGCGAGAGATCGGCGACCTTGTAGTCGGTGGTCGGGGCGGCGGTCGTGCTCATGCGGTCGATCTCCTCGGTGGGGTCGGTCGTATCTCACCCGGCGCGTTCGAGCCGCCGGGGATCATTCATCGGTTCAGGCAGCCGCTGCGAGCAGCCGCTCGTGCTTGTTCTGCTCGAAGCGCAGCCAGTCGTCGGCCAGGACCTCGGCGGGTCGCTCGGGCTCAGCGGCCAGCCAGGTGCTGATCGCCTCGCGCAACTGCCCGTCGCGCTCCAGGCGCGCGGCGAAGGCGACCTCCGACAGTGACACCTCGAACTGCGACAACAGCTCCTTCAACGTGCGCAGGCGCTGCAGCTCCCCAGGGCCGTACAGGCGGTAGCCCGACGCCGAACGAGCCGGCGCGAGGAGCCCGGCCTGCTCGACATAGCGCAGCATCCGCGCTGACCAGCCGGTCGTTGCGGCGGCCTCGTTGATCGTGAGCGCCTGCGTCACGGGCCACAACCTTACCACAACCGTGTCAACGTTGGTGCCTCGCGCGGGGACACCTGCCTGCGCCGAGAGCGGGATCGTCCGAGCTGGGCGACCGCTCCGCCCGGAGCGGCCGACGTCCGGCTCGGCCACGCAGCTATTGGCGAGCCTTCAACTGCCCCTTCAGCTCGACCAGCACGTCGATCTCCGCGGGATCCACCCCATCCAGGATCGCCCGGTACAGGGTGACGAGATCCCCCAGCAGCACCAGCGAGACGAGCCGCTCCGCCCGGGTCGCCCCCACGCTCTCCACGAGCTCGGAGGCGGCGGTGCCCTCGGCGATCAGCTCACGGGTCAGCGCGATCCGGGTCCGGACCCGCGGGTGCAGGTCGCAGTCGTCCAGGAACACGGCGGCGAGCCGACCGAGCCCCGGCGTGCGCTTCCAGCCGACGATCTCGTTGTGGTCGATCTCGGGGAGCTCGCCGGCGAACGCGGGCGACTTGGCGTTCTCGTTGAACTGGGTCTTCCAGCGGTAGGCGATCGGGGCGGTGAGCCCTGAGCCGGTGATGATCGGGATCGCTCCGTGCAGCGAGCGGGCGAGCCGCTTCGCCAAGGAGTCCTCGGGCGCACCCGGCCCCCACTCCCCCGCCAGCGCGTCCGCGTGGGCGGCGGCGACGTCGATCTCGGTCCGCAGCGAGGGCGCGACCCCGCTCAGAGACGCGACCTCGAGCGCGACGACGAGGCCGTAGCCGACCGCGGCCCGGGGCTGGAAGCCGCCGGGGATCGGGATGACCGGCACGCTCTCCTCGCGCGCGCTGGCGGCGAGCGTGCCGCCGGTCGTGGAGACGATCCGCCGCGCGCCGACCGCACCGGCGGCGTCGAACGCGGCGAGCGTCTCCTCGGTCTCGCCTGAATAACTCGCGCACAGCACGGTCGTGTCGGGGGTGGTCCACGACGGCAGCGCGTAGTCCCGCGCGATCACGATCGGCCGGGAGGCGCGGTCGCCGAGCACCGCCCGGGCGAGCAGCCCACCGATCGCCGAGCCGCCCATGCCGGCGATCACCAGGCCGCCGGGCGAGTCCTGCGCAGGGACCTCTGCCGACTCGACTCGCCACAGCGCGTCCCGCAGGTGCTCGGAGAGGTTGAGCGCCTCCGCGAACTGGTCGGTCGGGTCCCCGGCGGAGACGGTTTCAGGATCAAGGGTGGTCGTTGTGCTCATGAATCGCTCCGGGATCTAGAAGGCGATCGCACCGTCGGGGAGGTCGACGTCCGGGAAGATACGGACGCCGGCCGTAAGTGTGTTGCCCGAGCCGAGGCGCGCGCCCTGACCCACCATGGCAGTCTGCTCGATCCGGCAATGATCGCCGATCCAGGCTCCGGGGCCCACGATCGAGCGGGTCACGCGGGTGAAGTCGCCGATCGTGGCGCCGTCGAGCACCACCGAGCCGTCGACGGAGGCGCCCGAGCCGATCGTCACGCCGGCGCCGAGCACCGTGCGGCCGGTGACGCTCGCGTCCGCGGCGATCGTGCAGCCGGCGCCGATGACTGCGGGCGCGTGGATCGTGCCCGCCGGCAGTCCCTCCGGGCACAGCACGCCGCCCGCCTGGCTGATCGCGGTGCCGACCGTGGTGTGGACCTCGGTCTCGAGGATGTCCCAGGTGGCCTGCAGGTAGCGCTGCGGGGTCCCGATGTCCATCCAGTAGCCCGACGCGGCGTAGCCGTAGAGCCCGTGGTCGACGAGCCGCGGGAACAGGTCGCGCTCGATCGAGATGCGCGTCCCGGCCGGGCCCATATCGTCGAGCACGTTCCGCTCGAGGATGTAGGCGCCGGCGTTGATCAGGTGGGTGTCGATCTCCTCGGCGTTCGGCTTCTCGACGAACTGCCGGACCGAGTGGTCCTCGCGGCGGCGCACGAGCCCATACGCCGACGGGTCGTCGACCGGATAGAGCGCGAGCGTCCCCCGCGCGCCGGTCGCCTCGTGCTGGGCGAGCTGCGCGGTGAGGTCGATGTCGGTGAGCACGTCGCCGTTGAGCATGAAGAAGCGCTCGTCGAGCAGATCCTCGGCGTACTTGAGCGCGCCTCCGGTACCCAGCGGGCTCGGCTCCTCGACGTAGGTGAGCGCCACCCCCCACTCGGATCCGTCGCCGAGCACGGCGCGGACCCCGTCGGGCAGGAAACCGCAGGACAGGATCACGCGGTCGACGCCGTGCCCGCGCAGCCACTCGAGCATGTACGACATGAACGGACGGCCCGCCAGCGCGATCACCGGCTTGGGCACGCGGGAGGTGAGCGGGCGCAGCCGCGTGCCCTCCCCGCCGACGAGGATCAGTGCCTGCATCTGACGAGCTCCCGGACCGCCCCCTCAGGAGCGGCCGATCCCCTCGTAGACGAGTCCCGCGACGCGGACCGCGTCACGATCGGCGAAGTTGCGCCCGTCGACGAGCAGATCGCCCCTCATCCGCTCCCGGACCTCCTGCCAGTCGAGCGAGGCGAACTCGGGCCACTCGGTCACCAGGATCACCGCGTCGGCGTCGTGGACCGCGGCCATCGGACTGTCGTGGAAGTCGACGCCGCGCATCAGCTTGCGCGCCTCGCTGATCGCCACCGGGTCATAGGCGGCGACCGACGCTCCGTCGGCCTGCAGGCGCGCGGCGAGCACGAGCGAGGACGCCTCGCGCATGTCGTCGGTCTCGGCCTTGAACGCGAGCCCGAGCAGCGCGACGTGGCGACCGACCAGCGATCCGAGGTGCTTCTGCAGCTTGGCGATGACGCGGCGCTTCTGCAGCTCGTTGACCTCGATCACCGAGGTCAGCAGCTGGAAGTGGTAGCCGGAATTGCCGGCCAGCTGCTTGAGCGCGGAGACGTCCTTGGGAAAGCAGCTGCCGCCGTACCCGATGCCGGGCCGCAGGAAGTGGGAGCCGATCCGGCGATCAAGGCCCATCCCCTTGGCGACCTCGGCGACATCGGCCCCGGTCTCCTCGCAGACGTTGGCGATTTCGTTGATGAATGAGATCTTCGTGGCCAGAAACGCGTTGGAGGCGAGCTTGACCATCTCGGCCGACGCGATGTCGGTGCGCACGAGCGGCGCCCCGAGCGGCGCGTAGAGGTCGCAGACGGCCTGGCCGGCCCAGTCCCCGTCGTCGCCGACGACGACGCGGTCGGGCTCCAGGAAGTCCGCCAGCGCCGCGCCCTCCTTGAGGAACTCCGGACAGGAGACATACGCGAAGCCCTTGCCCTGGCGCGCGAACTCGCGTTTGATCGTGGGGCCGGTGCCGACCGGGACGGTCGACTTCATCACGAGCGCGTGGCGGTCGGTGGCGGGCATCGCGTCGACGACGGCGTTCACCGCGGACAGATCGGCGTCGCCGGAGTACGTCGGCGGGGTCCCGACCGCGACGAACAGCAGGCGGGCGTGCTCCAGCGCGGGCCCGAGCTCGGTCGAGAAGTGCAGCCGACCGGCGTTGCGGGCCACGCACTCGGCCAGACCGGGCTCGTAGATCGGGATCTCGCCGCGCTGCAGACGCTCGATCTTGCCGGCGTCGATATCGACGCACCAGACATCGTTGCCGAGCTCCGCGAAGCCGGCGGCTGTGACGAGCCCGACGTAGCCGGTGCCGATCACGGCGATCTGCTGTGGATTGTCCGTGCGAGGAGAGGTCATCGCGCGCCCCAGGGTAGCTAGCGGCTGATACGAGGGCGGTCAGCCGCGGTACAGCGTCATCGACTCCGCGATCGCGACCATCTCATGGTTGGGCAGCGCGCTGGTGAGCGTGTTGGAGATCCAGTAGACGTCGGGCCCGACCCGGAAGGACACGTCGGTGATGTGCCCGCCGTCATCCGCGAACAGGTCGTAGGTGCGTCCCCGGAACGTCTTGGTCTCCTGGGGATGGCGGAGGATCGGCGGGTCGGTCCAGTGCAGGCCCTGGACCCCGTAGTACTGGCCGAGGCCCGCGCTCGTCAGTGCGATCGTCATGAAGTAGGCATGCGCGCGCGTGCCATCGGGCTCCCGGACGGTGTACTGGTGCGGGTAGGAGCCGGCGTAGGCGCTCCCCGGCTCAGACGCGTTGAGGCACAGCGAGGTGAGATCGCTGCAGTATTGCGAATGCGCGTCGATCAGGTCCGGGTAGTACACGCCCATGTCGGGGGTCAGGCCCTTGGCCTGGGATTTCCCGTCGAGCGGGTCGGCCATCAGCCCCGTGCTGTCGATCCCCGGGCGACCGTGGTGCGCGGCGGCATGGGTCGCGTGATGGCCTGAGGCGTGCGCGGCCGCAGCGGGCTTGGGAGCGGCGGTGTGGGTCGTCGGGTGCATGAACTCGGCGTAGGCCTGGCGCACGGCGGCGGTCGATTGCGGCAGCACGAAGTCCTCGCCGACCGAGCTCTGCGCGAGGTTCGCCGGGAATGCGACCTGCCTGAGCGTCCCGCCGTTTGCGTTCAGGACGAGGTTGAAGAGGTCGAGCAGACCATTGGTGGTCTGCAGGCTCTTGTCGAACGTCGAGTGCTCGGCGACGATGTGCAGCAGCCGGGTGCGCTCGTTGAAGAGCTCGCGGGTGGTGAAGTTCTGCTTGGCCCAGCGAAGGAAGTCCTGCTGGCGCGCCTCACGGACGAGGTCGGTGTCGGTGTGGCGGAAGCGCACGAACGGCAGCGCGCCGTTGATCGCCTGGTTGTGGCCACACAGCCGTTGGTAGCCGGGCTGGATGTCGATCGAGGAGTAGTCGTTCGGATCGCCGGTGATCCCGCTGGAGATGTTGTAGTAGCGGTGGTCGACGTCGGCGTAGATGCAGCCGATCGCGTCGACGAGGTCCGAGAACCCCCGGAAGTTCGTGTCGACGATGTGGGTGATCGTGAGGTCCGGGAAGACGTTCTGCTTGATCGTCCTGATCAGCAGCCCGTAGCCGCCCTGGCTGTAGGTGGCGTTGATCTTCTCCGCGCAGTCCCCCGGCACCGACGAGGTCGCGCAGCCCGACTGCGGCACGAAGCGCGAGGGCACGTTGACCTTCAGGTCGCGCGGGATCGACATCACGTTGATCGTCGAGGAGGCCGCGTTGAGGTGGACCAGCAGGATCGTGTCGGTGTTCGCGTTGCGAAACGACTCGCCGGCGCGGTGGTCGGATCCGATCAGGAGGATCGTCTCCGGCGCCCCGGGTGTGGGCAGCGTCAGCTGCTTGACCGACACGCCCTTGTGCACGGACAGGACGCCCGCGAGGGTGTTGACCTGCAGGAGACCGGCCGTCGCAACCGCTCCCGCGCACGCCCCGATCACCAGCACGGCAGCCGCGATCACCCGGCACACCAACGAGGCGCGGCTCTTGGGCACCAGGAACCGCATCGACCCCCACGCTATCGAGCCCGCCCGATCCACGCAGGCGGGTGGACCGTCGACGGCGTCAGCCGCCGTAGGGGACGGTCGACTCCGCGATCGCGACCATCTGCTTGGTCGGGATGGTGCTGGTCAGCGTGTTGGAGATCCAGTAGGAGTTGCCGTCCAGATGCCAGGCGACGTCGGTCGTCTTGCCGTGATCGTCCTGGTAGATGTCGAACGTCCGGCCGTGGAAGACCTTCGTGCCCGCGGGGTTGGCGAGGATCGGCGGGTCGGCCCAATGGACTCCCTGGACGCCGTAGTACTCGCCGAGCAGCGGATTCAGCGCGATCGTCATGAAGTACGCGTGCACCCGCTTGCCGGTGGTGGTGATCACCTTGTAGGTGCGCGGATAGGAGTGCGCGTAGGCGGTGATCGGCTCGTCCCCGTTGAGGCATTCGTAGCCGGTCGCGGTGCAGTACTGCGAGCCGGAGACGATGAACCGGGGATAGAAGACCGGCATGTTCGGGGTGAGCAGCTTGGCCTGCGCGATCCCGTCCGCCGGGTCGGCGACCAGCCCGGCGCTGTCGATCGCCTGACCGGCGGGGCGACGGGACCGCGAACTCCGTCCCGAGGCGCTGTGATGGACGCTCGCGGCGTGCGAGGAGGAGGGGCTCGACTTCGCGGTCGGGTGCATGAACTCCGCCCACGCCGCTGCGACCGCCTGATCCGACTGCTTGAAGACATAATCGGGCGCGGATCCGGTGGCTGCCGTGAGCGCCGCCGGGAACGGGATCTGCTTGAGCGAGTCCCCGTCGGCGTTGATCACCAGGTCGAACAGCTCGATCAGCCCTTTCAGGGTCTTCAGCTGGGCGTCGAGCGTGGTGTGGCGACCGAAGATCGTCAACAGCCGGTCCTTCTCGGAGAGCAGCTTGGACACCGGGAGGTTCTGCTTGGCCCAGCGCAGGAAGTCCTGCTGACGCGCCTCCCGGACGATGTCGGAGTCGGTGTGGCGGAAGCGCACGAACGCCAGCGCGCCCCTCACCTGACTGTCGCCGCACAGCTTCTGATAGCCGGGCTGGATGTCGATCGAGGAGTAGTTGTCGGGGCTCGGGAACGGCTGGGACTGGTTGTAGTAGCGATGATCGACGTCGGTCCAGACGCAGCCGATGGCGTTGACGATGTCCGAGAAGCCGTCGAAGTTGGTGTCGATGATGTGGTTCACCTGCAGCTCCGGAAAGACGTTCGCCTTGATCGTCTTGATCAGCAGCCCGTAGCCGCCCTGGCTGTAGGCGGCGTTGATCTTCTCCGTGCCATAGCCGGGGACGAGGACCTGCAGGTCGCGCGGGATCGACATCACGTTGATCGTGCTCGAGGCCGCGTTGAGCCGGACGAGCAGCATCGTGTCGGTGTTCGCATTCGTGAACACCGGATCGTTGGCGCGGTGGTCGGAGCCGATCACGAGCAGCGTCTGCGGCCGCCCCGGCTTGGGCAGGGTGATCTGCTTGGTCTTCACCACCGAGCCCGGGTCGACGCTGATGTCCTGCACCACCTGCTGGAACTGCAGCAGCCCCGCCGTGGCCACCGCTCCGGCCGAGCAGCCGATCACGAGCACCGCGGCGCAGAACACCCGGACGACGAGCCCGAGGCGGCTCTTGGGCCTGAAGAACCTCATGATCTCAACACTGTTCGACGCCGATACCCCGACCCATGCCCGTGCTCACGCCAGGCCGCCGTCGATCGCGCGCAGCTCCCCATCCTCGCCGGCCAACGCCGCCGGCAACGCGCGCACGAACTCGACGAGCGCCCGCCGGTACTCGGCCATCGAGCGCAGCGAGACCCACTCGTCGGGTCCGTGGTGACCGCCGCCGGTGGGACCGAACTCGACCGCCGAGATCCCGGCCTCGATGAACGAGGCGGCGTCAGACGCTCCGTCCCGCCCCACCGAGGTGACCTCACCCTGGATCGAGCGCCGCGCCGCGTCGCACAGGCCTCGGACGTAGGGGTCGTGACGGGAGACGCCGACCGCCGGATGGATGAACGTGCGGGCGACGTCGATGCCGGGGATCGCGCGGACCTGGGCGAGGATGTCGCCCGGATCCTGACCGGGCAGGTAGCGCACGTCGACCGCGATCGTGGCCAGGTCCGGGACCTTGTTCATCGCGTCGCCGCCCTCGATCCGGCTGAGGTTGATCGACGGGCGGTCGAACATCTCCGAGGACTCGCGGCTGAACGGCAGGGTCTCGATCGTGCGGAAGACGTCGACCGCCTTGAGCACCGCGTTGTCACCGAGCCATGGGGTCGAGCTGTGGGCGGCGCGGCCGTGGACCGCGATCCTCATCGCCAGGACGCCCTTGGCCTGGATCCCGATATGCAGATCGGTCGGCTCACCGGTGATCGCGAAGTTGCCGCCGAGCCCGCGCGCGACGATCGCGTCGGTGGAGCGCTCGTCGAGTTCCTCGGACTCCTCGTCGGGCACCACCACCATCCGCACGCGAACCGACTGATCGTCGGCGACGTCCCGCAGCGCGCACAGCATCGCCGCGAGGCCCCCCTTCATGTCATAGGCGCCGCGCCCGATCAGCCGGTCGCCCTCGATCCGCGCGGAGAACTGCTCGGCGAGCCCTGGCACGACGTCGAGGTGACCGTGGAACACGACGCACGGGGCTGTGCCCTCGCGGGCCCCGACGTCGGCGACGAGCACGGGAAGACCGTGGTGATCGATCTCCGAGACGGTGATCCCGCTGACGTCCAGCCAGCCCTTGACGAACTGAGCGGCAGCGACGATCGCCTCAGGGCGCGAGGTCTCGTAGCCGATCAGCCGCTCGGCGAGGACGCGTTCGTCGATCATGGACGTGATTCAGCGTACGGGTCGTCGATGACGGCCCGGTTAAGGCCTGTCGAGCGCGCCGCTATGAGGGCTCAGTGGTCTGAGCCGCCCTCGGCGATCGACAGGTAGGCCTGCCAGCGCCGGCGATCGCGCTCGGCGACGCGCCGGCGCTCGGAGTCGTCTCCGGCGCTGTCGAGCTCCGACTCGGCCTGCTGCAGCCGCTCGCGGAGCTGGCCGGCGTCGAGCGAACCCGGGTCGTGGGCCTCCTCAACGAGCAGCAGCACGTGGTTGCCGGCGACCTGCAGGTACCCCTCCGACTGCGCGAAGCGGACGATGTCCGACTCGGACCGGTAGAGCCGCAGCTCGGTCGGGTCCAGGGTCGCCAGCAGTGGCGCATGGTTGGCCAGAACGCCGATCGAGCCCACGACGGTGCGGGTCGAGACCATCTCGACCTCCTCGTTGAAGACCTCCCCCTCGGGGGTGAGGACCTCCACCTGGAACTTCGAGTAGGCCATCGCCTAACCGGCCTCGGTCCCGGCTGCGGGAGCGTCGGTCTCCTGCTCGGAGCCGGCCACCTCGGCGTCGGACTCCGCCGCCTGGGCGGACTGCTCGTCGTCCCCGTCGTCGTCGGACTGCTTGGAGCCGCCGCTGTCGGCGACGACCTCGTCGATCGAGCCCTTCATGAAGAAGGCGCGCTCGGGGACCTCGTCGTGCTTGCCCTCGAGGATCTCCTTGAAGCCGCGGATCGACTCCTCGACCTTGACGTACTTGCCGGGGATCCCGGTGAACTGCTCTGCCACGAAGAACGGCTGGGACAGGAAGCGCTCAAGACGGCGCGCCCGCCCGACCGCGACCTTGTCCTCGTCGGAGAGCTCGTCGATGCCGAGGATCGCGATGATGTCCTGCAGCTCCTTGTAGCGCTGCAGGACCTGCTTCACCTGGTTGGCCACCTGGAAGTGCTCGTCGCCGACGATCTCGGCCTTGAGGATCGTCGAGGTCGAATCGAGCGGATCGACCGCCGGGTAGATCCCCTTCTCGGAGATCGCGCGGTTGAGGTTCGTCGTCGCGTTGAGATGCGCGAACACCGATGCCGGGGCCGGGTCGGTGTAGTCGTCGGCCGGCACGTAGATCGCCTGGATCGAGGTGACCGAGCCCTTACGGGTCGACGTGATCCGCTCCTGCAGGGCGCCCATGTCCGACTGCAGCGTCGGCTGGTAGCCCACCTGAGAGGGCATGCGACCGAGCAGCGCCGAGACCTCAGAGCCCGCCTGAACGAAGCGGAAGATGTTGTCGATGAACAGCAGCACGTCCTGACCCTCCTGGTCACGGAAGTACTCGGCCATCGTCAGGCCCGACAGCGCGACGCGCATGCGGGCACCGGGGGGCTCGTTCATCTGGCCGAAGACGAGCATCGTCTTGTCAAGGACGCCCGACTCCTTCATCTCGAGCCAGAGGTCGTTGCCCTCGCGTGAGCGCTCGCCCACTCCGCAGAACGCCGACAGACCGCCGTGCTCCTGAGCGAGGTTGTGGATCAGCTCCTGGATGATGACCGTCTTGCCCACGCCGGCGCCGCCGAACAGGCCGACCTTGCCGCCACGCGCGTACGGCGCGAGCAGATCGATGACCTTGATCCCGGTCTCGAACATCTCGGTCGTCGGAGCGAGCGCCTCGACGTCCGGGGCGGACCGGTGGATCGGCCAGCGCTCGACGTCGTCGCCGATCGGGTCGCCGAGGTCGATCGGCTCGCCGAGCAGGTTGAAGATGCGGCCGAGCGTCTCGCGGCCGACGGGCACGGTGATCGGGCCGCCGGTGTCGATCACCTCGACGCCGCGGGCCAGGCCGTCGGTCGTGTCCATCGCCACCGCTCGGACGCGGTCGTCGCCGAGGTGCTGCTGGACCTCGCAGGTGAGGTACTCGTCGTTCTGGGCGGCGATGTCCTCGGCCTCCTCCGCCCGGGTGACGTCGGGACGCTTGACGATGATCGCGTGGTTGATCTCGGGCAGCTTGTCGGGGAACACGGCCTCGATGACGACGCCGGTGACCTCCTCGATACGCCCGACGTTGCGCTCGCTGGTCTTGGTATTTGCTTCTGTGGTCGCAGACATTCTGTGTGTGTTCTCCTTGTCAGCCGCAGCTGTCAGACGCCCTCGGCGCCCGCAACGACTTCCATGATCTCCTGGGTGATCTCGGCCTGCCGCGCCCGGTTCATCTCGAGCGTCAGGTCGTCGATCAAAGTTCTGGCGTTGTCCGAGGCGTTCTGCATAGCGGTCATCCGCGCCCCGTGCTCGGAGGCGGAGGACTCAAGCAGCGCCCGATAGATCGAGACTTCGACGTAGTCGGGAACCAGTCGCTTGAGGATCTCCTCGGGCTCGGGCTCGTATTCGAAGTTGCCGATCGGCTTCTCGTCCTCGCTGTCCTCGTCGGATTCCTTCTCCTCGCCGAGGATCGAGGCCTGCTGCAGCGGCAGCAGCGTCTCGCGCCGGATCACCTGTGAGAGCGCCGAGACGTAGCCGTTGTAGAAGATGTCGACGCGATCGACCTCGCCGTCGATGTAGGCCGCCATCAGCCGCTCGGCGATCGCGCGAGCGTCGGCGTACGCGGGCCGATCGGTGAATCCGGTGAAGCTGTCGACGACATCGAGGCCGCGGAACGCGAGCGAGGACGCAGGCCGGCGACCTGAGGCGAAGTACACCGGGGTCCGGCCCTCGGCCTGATGTTCACGCCCGGCGGCGACTCCGGCGCGGACGGCGTTGGAGTTGAACGCGCCGGCCAGCCCGCGGTCGCCGGCCACGACGAGCAGTCCGACCTTGTCGACCGAGTCGTGCTCGACGAGGATCGGCAGGCTCGGGACGCTGCCCGCGGCCTCGGCCGCCAGCCGCGTCATCCGGCGGATCGCGTCGGCATACGGGCGCAGCGCCTCGATCCGCTGCTCGGCGCGGCGCAGCCGGGCGGCGGCGACCATCTGCATGGCGCTCGTGATCTTCTGGATGTTCTTGACCGAGTCGATCCGATTTCGGACGTCTCGCTGCGAGATGGCCATGACGCGTCAGAGCTCCCGGACTAGCTCTCGTCCTCGAGCGGCAGGCCTTCCTCGTCAAGGTCGTAGCCGAAGTCCTCGGCATAGGTGTCGAGCGCGGCGCTGAGGTCCTTCGGCGTCTGCTCGTCATCCCACTTCCCGTCGGCGAGCGCCTCGACGAGACCGGCGTTGGAGGAATGCACGGCGTCGATCGCGCCTTCGAGGAACTTGCCGACCTTCTCGGTGAGGATCCGGTCCAGGTAGCCGTTGGTGGCGGCGAAGATCTGGATCACCTGATCCTCGACCGGCATCGGGCTGCGCTCGGACTGGTTGAGCGTCGCCACCAGCCGCTCGCCGCGGGCCAGCGCCTGCCGGGTCTCGGTGTCGAGGTCGGAGCCGAACTGCGAGAACGCCTCCAGGTCGCGGTACTGGGAGAGCTCCAGCTTCAGCCGGCCCGCGACGCGGCGCATCGGCTTGGTCTGGGCGTTGCCGCCCACGCGGGAAACCGAGATCCCGACGTTGATCGCGGGGCGCACGCCCGAGTAGAACAGCTTCGGCTCGAGGAAGATCTGACCATCGGTGATCGAGATCACGTTGGTCGGGATGTAGGCGGACACGTCGCCGGCCTGGGTCTCGATGATCGGCAGTGACGTCATCGAGCCGCCGCCCTCGGCGTCGGAGAGCTTGACGGCGCGCTCGAGCAGCCGCGAGTGCAGATAGAACACGTCGCCCGGGTACGCCTCGCGCCCCGGCGGCCGGCGCAGCAGCAGCGACATCTGGCGGTAGGCGTCGGCGTGCTTGGTGAGGTCGTCGTAGACGGTGAGGGCGGCCTTGCCGTTGTAGAGGAAGTACTCGCCCATCGCCGCGCCGGCGTACGGTGCGAGGAACTTGATCGGCGCCGACTCATCGGCGGCGGCCATCACGATCACCGAGTTCTGCAGCGCCCCGGCCTCCTCGAGCGTGTTGGCGAGCTGCACGACGGTCGCCTTGCGCTGGCCGATCGCGACGTAGACGCAGATCAGGTCGCGGTCCTTGTTGTTGATGATCGCGTCGACCGCGATCGAGGTCTTGCCGGTCTGGCGGTCGCCGATGATCAGCTCGCGCTGGCCACGGCCGATCGGGATCATCGAGTCGATCGCCTTCAGGCCGGTGAACATCGGCTCGGTCACCGGCTGGCGCTGGACGATGCCCGGAGCCTTGAACTCGGCCGGCCGGGTCTCGGAGCTCTCGATCGCGCCCTTACCGTCGAGCGGGTTCCCAAGCGGATCGACGATCCGCCCGAGCATCCCGTCTCCAACCGGGATGTTGAGCAGACGACCGGTGCGCTTGACCGTGTCGCCCTCGGAGATGTGCTCCCACTCGCCGAACAGCACGGCGCCGACGTTGTCGGATTCGAGGTTCAGCGCGAGGCCCGTGACGTCGTGGGGCAGATCGAGCATCTCGAACGACATGCAGTTCTCAAGGCCATGGATACGGCAGATGCCGTCGGCCACGGAGAGCACCGTCCCGACCTCGGTGAGCTCGGACTCGCCGGGGTCGATGCCCTCGATCCGGCTCTTGAGGATCGAGGTGATCTCGTCGGGGTTGATCTGCATGTGGTGTTGGCTCCCTTTAAGCGGCAGGCCCTACGCCTGCGCCACTTGCTTTCTCAGTTGTTCAAGTCGGTTGCGGATGGAGGCGTCCATGATCACGTTGCCGACGCGCAGGACGATCCCGCCGAGGATGTCGGGGTCGACGACGCGCGAGACCTCGATCTCGCGGTCGACCTGCTGGCCGATCTTCTCCCCGAGGTGCTTGACCGTCGTGTCGTCGAGCTCGATCGCGGAGACGATCTGCACGGACAGCAGCTTGTGCGCCTCTTCCCAGAGCCCCTCGAAGACCGTGCGGATCCGGAAGATCGCGGGCATCCGGTGGCGCTCGATCAGCGCCTCCAGGAAGTTGATGAGGGCCGGGTTGGCGTCGCTGACCGCGCGCTCGAGGCCATTCTTCTTCTCGTCGGTCGCGAAGTAGGGCGAGAAGAAGAACACCGCGAGCTGGCGGTTGTCGTTCATCGCGTCGGCGAACGCGCCGAGCTGGTCGTGGATCTCGTCGAGCGAGTCGTGCTCGTTGGCGACCTCGAACAGCGCTCGGGCGTAGACCTGGGCGATCTCCTCCACCCTACGCTCCGCTCTCGGACCCGCTGAGGGCGCTGAAGTCCAGCTCGGACATGGCCTCCTCGATCAGACGCCGCTGGTCCTCCTCGGTGAGCACCTTGCGGGTCACCTTCTCGGTGGCCAGCACCGTGAGGTCGGCGACCTCGCGACGGATCTCCTGGATCGCGCGGCGGGTCTCGGCCTCGATGTCGCGGCGGGTCTGCTCCATCATCTGATCGCGCTGGGCCTTCGCCTGCGCCTGGGCCTCACGCTCATGCGCCTCGGCGGTCTGACGTGCCCGAGCGACGATCTCGTCAGCCTGGCCGCGGGCCTCCTTCAGCCGCTCGCGGTAGTCGTGGAGGGTCTGATCTGCCTCGCTGCGGAGCCGGTCCGCGGCGTCGATCGACTCCTCGATCGAGGCAGCGCGGGAGTCGAGCGCGGCGAGGATCGCCGGATAGACGAACTTGCGCAGGACGAGGAACGAGATGAAGAACACCACCAGCACCCAGACCATCAGCCCCACGTTGGGGGTGATGAGGAACGAGCCGCCGGAAGCGAACGGGATGTGTGCGGCGAGCGCAGGCATCGTCGGCCTACAGGAAGAAGGCGATGAACCCGCCGACGAGTCCGTAGAAGAAGCAGGCCTCGGTGAGTGCGAAGCCGAGCCACTGATCACGCTCGATGTCGGCGCGCAGCTCGGGCTGACGGGTCTTGGCCTGGATCGAGGCGCCGAACACGGAGCCGATGCCGGCTCCAGCGCCCGCGGCGCCGCCCCCGGCGCCCGCGCCCAGCGCGATCGCCCGGCCGGCGTCCTGGGCATTCGTGACGCTCGACGCCGCGAATGAGATCACGGGGTGGAACATGGCGAGGATGCTCGTGAGCATGGGGGTTCGACGACTCCTTCTGTGCTTAGTGACTGTCGGATACCGCGCTACCGAGGTAGATCGCGGTCAGGATGGAGAAGATGAATGCCTGCAGGCCGGCGATCAGGACCGCCTCGAACAGGAAGATCGCAATGCCGAGCGGCAGGAGCGCCCACGAGACGACCGTGTTGCCGGTGAGTACCCCGAGCTCGCCACCCATGAACGCGATCAGCAGGTGCCCGGCGAGCAGATTGGCCCAGAGCCGGACGGTGAGCGAGATCAGCCGCAGGAAGTAGGACAGGATCTCGATCACGTAGATCAGGTACTTGACCGCCGGGTTGACGCCTGAGACGTCCGGCATGAGGCTCTTCACGTACCCGAACGGGCCGTGCTTCTTGACGCCCTCGTAGGTGAAGAGCACGAACACCAGCAGCGCGAGCATCAGCGGGAACGCGACGTTCGTGTCCGCGGCGTAGATCTGGAACGAAGGCCAGTGGATCCCGAACAGCAGGAACTTCTCCCCGGTGTCGATCGGCAGCGGGATGTAGCCGATCAGGTTCGAGACGAGGATGAAGATGAAGATCGTCGCGATCAGGGGGAAGTACTTGCGGCTCATCGACTGATCGAGGGACTCGTCGGCCATGTTGCGCGTGAGCGAGTAGAACATCTCGATCGCGACCTGCAGCCGGCCCGGGCGCTCGCGCAGCCGCTTGGCCATGTAGAGCAGGAGCCCGATCGTGATCGCGGCCGCGAGCAGCACGTAGAGGACGCCCTTGTTGAAGTCGATCGGGCCGGCGCTGAACCACGTATCGAGCTTGAACTCGTTGGTCGGCGAGAACACGCCGGTGGCGACCGTTCCGGCCTTGTCGGAGCCGAAGCCGACGATCGCGACGAAGAAGATGATCCCGCCGACCCAGACCGCGCCGACGGCGAGCAGCGCCTTGCGCAGCGGGCTCATCCCCTGCGAGCCGGTGGTGGCGTCGGGCGTGGTGGCGCTCACGAGCCGCTCCTCGGCTCCGGCGGACCGGAGAACAGCTTGATGACGAACACGAAGGTGTAGGCCCCGAACACGAACAGCGCCGTGGTGAGCCCGTCGCTGCGGCCACCGGCCACGCCCGAGACGATGATCCCGGCGGCGAGCAGCCAGATCCGGCCGAAGCGCTCGAACAGCGTGATCGTGACCTGCTGGCGGGGCGTCCGCATGCCGTCGGCCCAGCGCCGGTCGACGACCGCGACCACGCGGTTGAGCAGCCATACCCCGGCGCCGATCACGGAGCCGAGCACAGGTGCGCCGGCGGCGATCGCCACCACGGCGGCGACCACGACGAGCGGGACGTCCAGGGCGCCGAGGACGAGCGCGCGCGGCGAGCTCATGGGGCGCTCGGCGGCGTCTACGGCCACCGATACCCCTCCGGGGACGTCGCGAGGCGGCATTGGGCACGCGCACAGGGGCGCTCGATGAGGGGTCGAAGGCTTTTCACGGTCAGTCCGGGTGAATCGAGGCGTGCTGCTCAGACCGGGCGAGGATCGTACCCGATGAAGGCAGGCGATCGACCGCCTCTCAGAGGTGGTCAACCAACACGACGCCAATATAGCGTGGGCGGCGGCTTGTTACACGCTTGTGACACCCCTCCGCGGTCCTCCGAGGCCCTCTCGGAGCCGCACCGGTCATCGCCCGGACCGCGCCTGCCGGCTGTGTTCAGCGGTCCTCGGTCTCGCTCAGCCGCAGGCGCACGAGACGCTGCTTCTCCTCCAGCTCGGCGGCGAGCTCCTCGAGCTCCCGACGGCGGTCCCGGACGAGGTCCAGCTGGCCGCTGATATGCCCGAGCAGCTGCTCGAGGATCCGGCGCCGGTCCGCCGGCGATTCGGTCTGGGACAGCTCACGCCGCAGATGGGCGCGCGCCGACTCCGCCTCCAGCAGCGAGGACAACTGCTCGAGCGAGAGCCCGAGCAGATTGCGCAGCCGGACGATCTCCGAGACGCGCTCCACGTCTGACGGCGTATAGGAGCGGTGCTTGCCCTCCTCCCGCTCGCTGGCGGTACCGAGCAGCCCGAGCTCCTCCCAGTAGCGGATCGTGCGCGGCGTCGTGCCGGTGAGTTCGGCGAGCTCGCCGATCCGCAGCGATCGCTCGCTCCCGGCAGGATCGACGGTCGCAGTATCGCTCTCGCTCGGCGGCTCCATCCAGCGAGGATACGTGCTGGAAGCGGGCGTCAGCTGCGGGTGGAGGCGGAAACGCGCAGCGTGACGATCGGGCTGTCGGTCACACCGTCGGTCGCCGCCGGGTCGAGCTGACGGATCTGCACGTAGCAGTTGCCCGTGTGATTGTCCCACCACGCCCGGTAGGTCTGGGGCTTGACCGTCAGTGTCCACTCGTCCCTGTGGCCGGGACGCGGCGACAGCTGCTCGAACACGCCGGTGCCGTTGGTGCTGGCGGCGAGCTGGCCATTGGTGACGTTGCGTGCGGTCGCCAGGTCGAGGTACGGATAGTCACGCATCGACTGCCGGGTCTGCGCGTTGCTGTCGTACACGATGAACGTGACCGGGCTGTGCTCCGCGACCACGGACCCGTCGCAGGGGGCGATCAGGTACGGCGTCGAGCTCGACTTCGGCTTCAGCGTCGTGCAGGTTGCGCTCGCGCTGGCGGGCAGCACGGCGGCGAGCGCCGTGACGCACGCGGCCAGACCGCACACGATCGACACGGGGAGCCTGAATGGGTGCGAGGACCTTGCGCTCACGACGGTTGTGCGATCGGCATTGCGGCCGGCTGTCTTGAGGGCTCGGGCATCTCTGCATCCTCAAACCCGGATCGGCGCGAGAAGTTGTGGGTTTGTGACCGCGCCCAGGGCTTACTCGAACGCAGCCACAGTGGCGATCACGATGAACGCACCGATCAGGGCCGCTCCTTCGAACGCGCTCGCCTCGCCGTCCCCGGTGATCTGCCACATGATCAGCGCGGTCGCCGCCAGCGCACCCGTGAACACCGGCGGCAGCGCGAACGTGAGTGTCGTCGAGGTGAGCAGCGAGACGAGCACCAGCACCGGGAACAGGAAGGCGGCCACCTGCCCGACCGAGGACTTGATCACCGAGATCGCCAGCTCGGGCCGGTCGCGGGCGGCGAGCACGATCCCGACCACGTGCTCGATCGCGTTGCCGGCGATGGCGACGATCACCAGCCCCGCGAACGACGGCGAGATGTGCAGCGAGTGGATCGTCGGCTCCAGCGCGTGCACGAACCAGTCCGACACGAATCCCGCGGCGGCACCGGCGGCGATCAGGAGCGTGAGCGCGGCGCCCCGGCTGAGCCGGGGGCCCTCGGCCTCGCCGTGCTCCTCGTCGGTGGGCTGGGGCGTGGTCAGGAACTGGTATGCCCAGACGCCGTAGACCGCCAGCAGGAGCCCCGCGCCGACGATCGAGATCGTCGTGATGTGACGACTGGCTGAATCGTGCGCCGCCCCGGCGAGCCCGACGAGCACGATGATGAAGCTCGCCACCAGCAGCAGCGTCGCGGTGTCGTTCGGCAGCCGCGGGCTGAAGCGCATCAGGCCATCCGGCCGACGACGCGCGCCCACCACGATCGCCGTTCCGAGCACGAGCAGCGCGTTGACCAGGATCGAGCCGAGGATCGCGGTCTGGGCGACGACCAGCTCGCCGGCCTGTAACGCGAACAGCACGACGAAGAACTCGGGCAGGTTGCCGATCGTCGACTGCAGCATGCCGGTGGCCGCGACCCCGAGCGAGGCGCCGACCTCCTCGGTGGCGAACGACACGATCCACGCGCCGCCCCCGAGCGCGAACCCGGCGATGACGAACGCGGCGATCTCCGGTATCCCGCTGACATAGCGGGCGACTCCGGCGAGCGCGGTGAGGACGGCGACGACAATCAGGCCGCCGCGCTCGATGCGGGTGAGCCCGCTCACCCGCCGGTCAACACGGTGTCGTCGTCGCTGTAGGGCGGCGCACAGCAGCACAGCAGGACGAGCGGATCCGGTCCGTCGTTGAACAGTTTGTGAGGGGTTCCGGGGGCGATCACCACGCAGTCCCCGGCGCGGACCGCGGACTCGGCTCCCGCCGGTCCGCCGAGCCGCAGCCGGCCGGCGCCCTCGACGAAGTAGTAGATCTCCTCAGCGCGCGGGTGGTAGTGCTCGGCGGTCCGCCCCCCGGGCTCGACCGTTGCCTCGGCGAGGCTCTGGTGGCGGCTGTCGGCGCTCTGCGGCGTCGGCCCGGCGAGCTCGCGGATCGTCGAGCCATCGGCCGTGATGAACGCCGGCATCGCGTCAAGGGCGCGGACCTGGATGGGGCTCGCCTCGGCCACGAAAAGCTGACGCCGCTCGGGTCCGCTCAGCGGACCCGGGTGAACTCGCCGGTCTCCACGTCACGCGCTGCGCGGGCCTGGATCTCCTCCTCCGGAGCCGCGGGGTCGGCGCGGCGGAGGTCGACCAGGCGCAGGCGGCCGAACTTGACGATCTCCAGTACCACGACGAGGTACACCGAGGCGGCGAGCGCGACCACTCCGATCCCGATCAGCACACCCACCCACAACCAGTCGTAGTGGGTGTTGTGCGGGTGGTAGGGCAGCAACCGCATCGCCACCGCCAGGCCGGCCAGCACCGTCGACCAGGCGTAGAGATAGGCGACCGTCTTGCGCTGCGAGAAGCCGATCCGCGCGAACCGGTGATGGAAGTGGTTGGCGTCGCGCGACCACGGGGCGCGCTTGTACTTCAGACGCTTGGCGATGACGAAGCTCGTGTCGAGGAACGGGATCGCGAGGATCACCAGCGGAACGATCAGGGCAACGACCGCGTTGGTCTTGAGCGAGCCCACGACTGCCGCCACCCCGAGCATGTAGCCGAGCAGGTTGGAGCCGGCATCCCCCATGAAGATCGACGCCGGATGGAAGTTGTGCACGAGGAAGCCGAGCGCCGCGCCGGCGGTGATCGCGGCGAGAATCGCGGCCCCCGCGACACCGAGGTTGAACGCGATGATCGTGAACGCGACCCCGTCGATCGTGCACAGCCCGGCCGCCAGCCCGTCGATGCCGTCGGTGAAGTTGACGACGTTCATGAGCGCCACCAGCCAGAAGACCGTGAGCACCGGGCCGGCGTGCGGGAACTGATGGGCGCCGAGGAACGGGATCGTCACGTCGGTGACGATCGCCCCGGCCTTGACTGCGATGACCGCCGCCGCCACCTGCCCGAACAGCTTCAGCCACCAGCGCAGGTCCAGCCAGTCGTCGATCGCGCCGACGACCGTGATCAGCACCGCGCCGACGATCAGTCCCCAGCTGTTGACCGTCGCGCGCTCGCCGATCGTGCGGGCGCTGCGCGGCAGCGTGATGAAGTGCGGCATGAACAGCAGCGCCGCCACCACGATCGCGATCAGGATCGCCACGCCGCCGAGCAGGGGCGTCACGCGCTCGGTCAGCCCGCCGACGCGCGGCCGGTCGACCGTGCCCAGCGCCCGCGCGACCCGGCCGACCACGGGCGTGACCAGCACCGCCACCCCGGCGGCGACGAGAAATCCGAACACGGCTTGCCAGTGGTGCATTCCGCTACAGCATGGCAGGGGACGCCGAGCTGAACCTAAATCGGCCGATCACTGCTCAAGGTTCGGCGCCGGTGTTCTGGCTCCTCGCTGAGCCCGGCCCTGGGGCGGATCTGGGGCGGATCTGGGGCGGATCTGTCACCGGATCTGTCACCGACGCCGCCCCGGACGGCCAGCCGCCCCCTCGCTCGGACGATCTCAGACGGCCACCCCCACCCGCGGCCGGCCGGCCGGCGGCCGCCGCTCGGACGACCTCAGACGGTCGCGGGCGCCGACAGCTGCGCGTACAGCGGATGGCGCTCGGCGATCAGCGCGGTGCGCTCGGCGAGCCCCGGCCGGATCGACTCGAAGGCGTCGCCCGCGGTGAGCACCGCGGCGATGATCTGGCCGACCTCGGTGAAGTCCTCGACCGACAGCCCGCGCGTGGCAAGCGCCGGCGAACCGATCCGCAGGCCGCTGGTCACCATCGGCGGACGTGGGTCGAACGGCACCGCGTTGCGGTTGACCGTGATCCCGATGGCGTGCAGCCGGTCCTCGGCCTGCTGGCCGTCGAGCTCGGACTCGCGCAGGTCGACGAGCACGAGGTGCACGTCGGTACCGCCGGTGAGCACCGAGACGCCGCCGCCGGCGTTGACGAGCTCCGCGGCGAGCGCACGAGCGCCGTCGAGCGTGCGCTGAGAGCGCTCACGGAAGGCCTCGGACGCGGCGATCTTGAGCGCGACCGCCTTTCCGGCGATCAGATGCTCGAGCGGGCCTCCCTGCTGGCCAGGGAAGACGCCCGAATCGATCTTCTTGGCGAGCTCCCCGCGGCAGAGGATCATGCCGCCTCGACCGCCGCCGATCGTCTTGTGGATGGTGGTGGTGGTGACGTCGGCATACGGGATCGGCGACGGGTGCAGCCCCGCGGCCACGAGGCCGGCGAAATGCGCCATGTCGACCATCAGGTAGGCGCCGACCGAATCTGCGATCTCCCGGAAGCGGGCGAAGTCGAGGTGCCGCGGATAGGCCGACCACCCGGCGACGATCATCTTCGGCCGATGCGTCTCGGCCAGCTGCTGGACCTCGTCCATGTCGATCAGCGACGTCTCGCGGTCGACGTGGTAGGCGACGATGTCGTACAGGCGCCCGGAGACGTTGATCTTCATCCCGTGCGACAGGTGGCCGCCGTGGGCGAGCTCGAGCCCCATGAGCGTGTCGCCCGGGGTGAGCAGCGCGTGGTAGACGGCGGTGTTGGCCTGGGCGCCGGCGTGCGGCTGGACGTTGGCGTGCTCGGCCCCGAACAGCGCCTTGGCGCGGTCGATCGCGAGCTGCTCGGAGATGTCGACGAACTCGCAGCCGCCGTAGTACCGCCGGCCGGGATAGCCCTCCGCGTACTTGTTGTTGAGCACCGATCCCTGGGCCTCGAGCACCGCGACCGGAGCGAAGTTCTCCGAAGCGATCATCTCAAGCGTCCGCTGCTGGCGATCCAGCTCGAGCGCGAGCACCTCGGCGATCTCGGGATCGACCTCAGCGAGCGGGCGGTTGAAGTAGTCGGGCGGCAGGTCGGCGTCGGTCACGGCGTTCGATCCTACCGGTCCGCCGGACGGCTCACACCGCCCTCGCGAGGATCACGGCAAGGTCCTGCCGGCTCCAGATCAGCTCGGTCGAGAACCCCGCCTGTGAGATCCATGTCAGCTGGTCCTCGACCGTGTCGGGAAGGTCGAAGCCCGGCGTGAGCTCGGTGAGCTGATCGGCCGGATCGGCGGGCACGACGACGTCGGCGACCACGAAGCTCCCGCCGGTGGCCAGCCGCCCCCGCACGCGCTTGAACAGGTCACGCTTGCCCGCGCTGTCCAGGTGATGCACGCAGAGCGCGCTCGCCACCAGATCGAACTCGCCCTCGGGCAGCGGCTCCTCGAGGCGGCTGACCCACAGGCGGGCGCGGTCGGCGGGCAGCGCCTCGCGCGCGACCGCGAGCATCTGCTCGCTCTCGTCGATGCCGACAAGCGTCGCCGCGGGGTTGTGCTCGAGCAGCCGTCGCGCCGTCTGACCGGTGCCGGTCCCGAGCTCCAGGATCGAGCGGGCCTCGGTTCCGGCCGCCTCAGCGGCGACGTCCTGGAACTCGTCGTAGACCGGGATCTCGGCGCGGATCATCTCCTCGTACGTACTCGGGTCGAAGTGGTACTGGCCGGTGAGCGCATCGCGCACGGCCTCCTCGGCGAGGCCGCCCCGGCGCACGATCGTCCACTCTCCGGTCTGCTCGTATCCGCGCAGGTCGACGACCGTCGACGGGGTGCCCGGCAACTCGCCGCCGTCGATCACCATCTCGGCGCGGCGGCGAATCTCCTCCGGGACGTCGGCGAGCGATCGCGGGTCCGGACCGCCGGCGTGGTTGGCGCTGGACTGGAGCACCGGCCAGCGGACGCCGGTGAGCGCCGGGACCTCGACCACGCGGAGGCCGAGCGTCCTCGGATCACCGCCGCAGGCGAGCGGGAAGCGGCCTGCGGGATTGGGAAGCAGCAGGGATGCCGGGCCGGGCAGCAGCCGCTCGAGTGCCGCCACGGTGGCGGGGCCGAGTTCCGGGAGCGCCTCCAGCGCCAGTTCGCGGTCGAAGAACATGACCGCGGAGGGTTTGTCGAGCGCACGGCGTTTGAGCCGGTAGAGGCGCTCCACAGCCCCACGGTTCCCGGGATCGCAGGCGAGCCCGTAGACCGTGTCCGACGGGAATACCGCAACGCCGCCGACCGACATGCAGCGCTCGAACGTCTCCGCCTCCGGCGCCGTCACTCCTCTCGCTCCTCACGATGTGCGACCACAACGCGGTCGCGCCCGCTGAGGTCGGGCCGCACGTCGACCGAGCGGAATCCGGCCGCGTGCATCAGGTCGGTGACCGCGGCGCCCTGCGACTCGCCGATCTCCAGCAATGCCCATTTCGGCCACGGGCGCCCGGTCAGTTGCGACGCGAGTCGCCGGATCACATCGAGCCCGTCCTCGCCGCCGAACAGGGCCAGGGCGGGCTCGAACCCGGCGACATCGACTGGTAGCTCGGCATGGCGCTCCACGTACGGCAGGTTGGCAAGGACCGCGTCCACGGGTGGTGCTCCATCGAGCAGGTCTCCAACACTGAAGCTAACGTTGAGGTCGAGGTCAGTGCGATTCCGCTCAGCCACGGAGACGGCGTCGGCGCTCACGTCGATGCCGCGCACGACGAGGTCGGGACGCTCGGCGGCGAGCGCGAGGGCGATCGCGCCGCTGCCGGTCCCGACGTCGAGCACGGTGGCGCCGCGGGGGAGCAGCTCGGCCGCGGCCTCCACCACGCCCTCGGTCTCCGGCCGCGGGATCAGCACCCTGTCGTCGACGGTCAGCTCGAGCGCGCGGAACGGCCGGCGGCCGATCAGATACGCGACCGGCTCGCCTCGGCGACGCCGGCCGATCAGATCCTCGAACCGTCCCACAGCCTCACTCTCGACCTCAGCATCATGGTCGAGTACGAGGCGCGCGCGGTCGACCCCGAGCACGTGGGCGAGCAGCACCTCGGCGTCCAGCCGCGCGGTCTGCGAACGGGCGCCGAGCGCGCTCGCGGAGCGCGTCAGCAGGCCGGCGATCGTGACGCCGGCGGCGTGCTCACCCACCGTCGGTCTGCTCGTCGAGCCGCCTGCGCTTCTCGTCGTCCTGGAGCGCGTCGGTGAACTCGTCGAGCTCGCCGGTGAGGATCCCGTCGAGGTTGTGCACGAGCAGGTTGATGCGGTGGTCCTTGACGCGGTTCTCGGCATAGTTGTAGGTGCGGATCTTCTCCGCGCGCTCGCCGGTGCCGACCTGGGCCAGGCGACTGGCTCCGATCTCGGCCTGCTGCTCGGCGAGCGCCCGCTCATACAGGCGGGCCCGCAGCACGCGCATCGCGCGCTCGCGGTTCTGAAGCTGCGACTTCTCGTCCTGCATCGAGACGACGACGCCGGTCGGCTTGTGGGTGATGCGCACCGCGGAGTCGGTCGTGTTGACCGACTGGCCGCCCGGGCCGGAGCTCCGGTAGACGTCGATCTGCAGATCGCCTGGATCGATCTCGACCTCGACGTCCTCGGCCTCGGGGAGCACCGCGACGGTCGCGGTCGAGGTGTGGATCCGGCCCTGGGACTCGGTCTCCGGAACCCGTTGGACGCGGTGGGTCCCACCTTCGAACTTGAACACCGAGTAGGCGCCGTCGCCCTTGATCGAGAACGTGTAGTCGCCGTCTCCGATCGACAGCGGCTCAACCGAGAACCCGCGCCGTTCGGCGTAGCGAGTGAGCATGCGATAGACGTCGCCGGCCCAGATCGAGGCCTCCTCGCCGCCGATGCCGGGACGGATCTCGACGATCACGTTCTTGGAGTCGTTGGGGTCGCGCTCCACCATCGCCAGGCGGATCTCCTCCTCGAGCCGGTCCATCGCGTCGCGCGAGCCATCGAGCAGCGCGCGCAGCTCCGCGTCGTCACCGTCCTCGGCGAGCAGCTCACGCGCTCCCTCAGCGTCGTCCATCGCGCGGCGGTACTCGCTCGCCAGCCGGGAGGCGGGTTCGAGCTCGGAGTACGCGCGGCGACTCGTGGCGTACCGCTCGCGGTCGCCGATCACGGCGGGGTCCGACAGTTCGGTTTCGAGCGCGGCGAAGCGCTCCAGGATCTGGGTGACGAGGCCGTCGATCATCGTCTTTTCGAGTCTAGGGACGGGCCTGCGCACGAACAGGCCCACGTGGGCCGTCGCCTCGTGGGCACGCGAGAGCCGCGCGCCACCCCGCTCGCGAACCGCGATGGGAGGCGACGCGCGCTCGCGAGGTGCTAGTTGGAGCTCGCCGTGGTCGGGCGCGAGCTGCGCCGGCCCTTGGCCACGCGGCGCTGGAAGCGCTCAACGCGCCCGCCGGTGTCGACGAGCTTCTGGCGTCCCGTGTAGAACGGGTGGCAGGCCGAGCAGATCTCGACGTGAATCGAGTCCTTGGTCGAGCGCGTGACGAACTGGTTGCCACACGTGCACGTGACCTGCGTCTCGGTGTATGTGGGGTGGATCTCGGTCTTCATGGTCCCTGTGAGTCTAGTGACGCCCGCCTACCACTCGGGGGCGGCGAGCGCGGCCGTCACGGCGCCGGGACAGACGACCGTGAACGTGTTGTTCGAGAGGTCGAAGTCGTCGACGACGTGGGCGGGATCGGCGATCACGGTCGGCGGCCCGGCGGGGTCGCAGGCGCGCCCGAGGAACCGCACGCGAGTGTCCGTCTGCGGCGCGAGCGACGGGACCTGGGCGGTCTGGGCCGGGCCGCCCGCCGCACCCGGCGCGAACTCGACTTCGAACGGGCCAGACGGCGTGCGGCCGCGGTTGGCGATGACTGCGACATAGCGGTCGTTTCCCGGTGCGAGGCCGCCCGCATGGACCGCGACCGAGCGCACGAGCACATCGGGGCGCAGCTCGCGCACCGGGCAGGAGCCCGTGTGAAGCGTCTGGCGGAAGATCGCCCTGCCGTCATTTCCGGTCCACCGGAACGTGACCCGGAAGCGGTAGACGGCCGGCGCGTCCACGTTGTAGACGGCCTTGCGGAGCTTCCAGACGTCGGCCGGGAGCCGTCCGAGCGCCGCGTCGGTCGGACTCGTCCAATGACCGAGATCGCCGTCGCGGACCGGCGTGGCCGCCGCGCCGGACGCCGTCTCAAGCAAGGTGAAACGGACCGCGAGCGACCGGGTGGCGGGCCGGTGGCGCATGATCGAGACGACCGAGACCGTGCGCTTGGCGGGGTCGAGAGTGCTGCGGCAGACGATCTTGGTCAGCGCGGCCGGCGGCACCGCCGCACGTGCGGAGGCGGCCGACAGGGCGAGTGGCCCCGCTGCCGTCACCGCTGCCGCGCCGAGGAGGGCGAGTGAACGTCTCATCGCACGTCTTAACCGACCGCGCGGGCGAAAGTCGCGCCCCCGGGCGGGCTACAGCTCGCCGGCCAACCGGAGCCGCGCGACCTCGTTGTTGGCCGCGAGCAGCTCGTCGTGGGAGGTGCCGGCGTCGATCCAGTAGCCGTCGAGGACGTCGCAGGCGAGCGTGCCCTCGGCGACGTAGCGGTTGTTGAGATCCGTGATCTCAAGCTCACCGCGCGGCGAGGGCTCGAGCTCCGAGATGAAGGAGAAGACGCGCTCGTCGTAGAGGTAGATGCCGGTCTGGGCGAGGTTGGAGCGCGGATGCTCGGGCTTCTCCTCGATCCCGAGCACGCGCCCTGAGTCGACCTCGACCACGCCGTAGTGCTGCGGCTCCTCGACCTCGGTGGCGAAGATCACCGCACCTCGGTCCTGCTGCTCGAACGCCTGTACCCGGGGCGCAAGATCATGGGTGAAGATGTTGTCGCCGAGCAGGACGAGCACCTTGGAGCCACGCGCGAAGTGCTCGGCGAGACCGACCGCGTCAGCGAGGCCGTTCGCCTCCTCCTGGAGTTCGATCGTGAGCCGCAGCCCGAACTCCCGCCCGCTGCCGAGCAGCCGCAGGAAGTGCCCTGCGTGCTCGGGGTTGGTGGTGAGCAGCACCTCCTCCACCCCCGCCCGGGCCATCGCCTCCAAGGGGTAGTAGATGAGCGGCTTGTCGTAGATCGGCAGCAGGTGTTTGTTCGTGACCTGCGTGAGCGGGCGCAGGCGGGTGGCCTTCCCGCCGGCGAGGATGACGCCTTTCATGGCACCGCAGGGTGGCAGACCGGCGAGTCGAGTTGTGTGACCATCTCCGAATTGTTCAGGTCAGCCGGTAGAGGGGGCCGTCGCCGCCCTCCGGGACGGTGAGCCGCCCGCCGCGAGCGGTGATCGCTCCGCACTGCACGCAATTGGTGTAGTTGACGGTCACCTCGACGCTGCCCGTGGCGGGCGCATCGTCGGGGATCTCGTAGACGCCGGCCGGGCACATCCAGACCCAGCTCTCGGCCACCTCGCGCGGGACGGTCCGTTGCAGCCGGATGTGGTTGGGCGCGTCGTCGCGGGTCGCGTTGCCGGAGATGTAGACCGACGACAGCTTGTCGAACGTGTACTTGCCGTCGGGCTTGGGATAGCCGTCCTTGGTGTCGCCGATGAACTGCGGCACCTGGTCGCCCTTGTGCCACGGCAGACGGCCTCGGGGGATCTTTCCCTTGGACATGATCGATGCGCCGCTCAGCGGGGAGCCCTTGAGGAACCCCTTCTGCAGCGGCTGGCGGGTGTTGCGCACCTGGTAGAGCTCCTGGCCGACCGAGGAGTCCTCGATCGCCTGCTCATAGGACTCGAGCGGGGTTCCGCGCTTGAGCGAGGCGTAGATCGCATCGCCCGCGAGGATCCCGGACTTGATGCAGTGATGCACGCCCTTGAGCGCGGCGGCGTCGACCATCCCGCCCGCGTCGCCGACGAGCAGCGCACCCGGCATCGAGAGCTTGGGCATCGACCAGTAGCCGCCGCCGGGCAGGGCCTTGGCGCCCCAGCCGACCCGCTCGCCCCCGTCGAGGATCCCCTTGACCAGCGGGTGCAGCTTGAACTGCTGCAGCAGGTCGTGGACGGAGGTGGTGGCGTCGGCGTAGTCGAGATCGACGACGAAGCCGATCGAGACGAGGTCATCGCCGGTCTTCTCGTCCTTCATCGGATACAGCCATGAACCGCCGACATGCCCGTATCTGGAGGGGACCTTGAGCGGCCAGGGCCCGAGCGTGTGGATCACGCGGTCAAGCGGCTTGGGAACCTTCCACAGCTCCTTGACGCCGAGTTCCCAGACCTGCGGCTCGCGGTGGGCGGCGAGGTCGAACTGCCTGATCGCGGTGCCGGTGAGATGGCCCCAGCAGCCCTCGGCGAGCACCGTCGCCCTGGCGCCGATGTCGGTGCCCGGCTCGAAGTTTCCGAGCTCCTCTCCCTGCTTGCCGCGGCCCTTGTCGCCCGAGCGAACGCCGACAACCCGCCCGCCTTCGACGATCAGCTGGGACGCGGCGGTCTCGGTGAGGATGTAGGCGCCGGCCTCCTCGGCCCGCGCCTGCTGGAAGCGGGCGAGCGCCGACACGGAGACGACCTCGTTGCCGTGGTTCTTGAAGTTCGGCACCGCGAAGGTCGGCACCGAGACCTTCATGCGCCCGTTGGGCAGCATGTAGATCGACTCCCTGGTGACCTCGCCGAACGCGAAGCGCTCCTTGCGCCAGTCCTCGCGGCTCAGGTCCGGGAACAGCTCCTGCAGAGGCCCCGGCCGCATCACCGCGCCTGACAGATTGTGCCCACCGCAGGTCTTCGCCTTCTCGATGACTGCGACCGGCACCTCGCCGAGCGACTCCAGCAGCTCCGGGTCGTCGCCCAGCAACTGCAGCACACGGTTCGCGCACGCCAGGCCGGCGGTCCCGCCGCCGACGATTGCGACGCCGACGTCGATCCGCTCGTCCTCGCCGTCGAGCCCGTGCTTGACGAACTCCTTGACGGAGTCGACCGGCGGTGGGTACTCGCTCGGCGCGTGATGGCGGCCGTTGCTGGGCGAGCTCATCTCAGGAGGCCTTCCTGGCCTTGATCGCCTCGGTGAGCTTCGGCAGCACCTTGTTGAGATCGCCGACGATCCCGAGATCGGAGAACTCGAAGATCGGCGCGTTCGCGTCCTTGTTGACGGCGACGATGTTCTCCGAGGACTGCATGCCGACCTTGTGCTGGATCGCGCCGGAGATACCCGCCGCGAAGTACAGCTTGGGCGACACGGTCTTGCCGGTCTGGCCGATCTGGGCGGCGTAGGGGTACCAGCCGGCGTCGACGACCGCACGCGTGGCGGCGACCGCGGTATTGCCACCGAACGCCTTCGCGAGGTTCTCGGCCAGCTCGAAGCCCTCGGCCTTGCCGAGGCCGCGGCCGCCCGCGACCAGGATGTCGGCGCCCTCGATGTCGACATCCGCGCCACGCTGCTCCCCGCGCGTGACCATTTTCGCCTGCTCGTTCCACGGTGAGTAGTCGACGTCGACGTCGACCACCTCCGCGCTGCCGGAGCCGCCTTGGGTCAGCTCGAACGCATTGATGCGCCCGATGATGATTCCGAGCTCCCCCTGGTAGTGGGAATCGGAGATCTTCGAATCCTGGAGGATCGGACGCTCGGCAACCAGTTTGCCGCCGTCGGCCTTGATCGCGATGACCTCCATGGTCACGCCGGCCTGTGTGCGAGCGGCGAGCCCGGCACCGATCTCGAAGCCGAGCAGGCCGCCCCCGAACAGCGCGTAGCCATGACCGTGATCGTCGATCACCTTGGCCATCGCGTCGATCACCGGCTGGGCGAGGCCCTCGGTGCCCCTGGCGCGGAACACCTTCGTCGCGCCATACGCGCCGAGCGTCTGGCAGAGCTCGTCGGTGAGGTCGTCGCCGCCGACGACGACCGCATGGCACTCCCCGCCGATCGCCTGGGCCTGCTTCGCGCCTTCGGACACCGCGCCGAGCGAGTTCTTGTTGAACGCGCCCTCGTAATGGAGCACGTAGGTCAGGACATCGGTCATGAGCGGGTCTCCTTCATTCGTGCGGCCACCTAGATCAGCTTCCTCTCGTCCAGCCAGGCGACGATCTTTGAGACCGTCTCGTCGGTGTCCTCGTCCTCGATGATCTGGCCCGCTGACTTGGCGGGCGGGTCGTGGAAATCGCCGCACTGCACGCGCGAGCCGTCCACGCCGACCAGCGAGGTGTCGATGCCGACATCTCCGGCCGCCATGGTCTGCAGCGGCTTCTTCTTGGCTCCCATGATCGCCTTGAGCGACGGGTAGCGCGGCTCGTTGATCGCGTCGCCGACCGAGATCACCGCCGGCAGCGAGATCTCGACCGTGTCGTAGCCGTACTCCGCCTGGCGTTCGCAGGTGAGAGAACCGGAGACGATGTCCATCTTGATCACCTGGGTGAGCGAGGGCATCTTCAGATGGTCGGCGACGACCGCGCCGATCGTGTAGCACTCGCCGTCGTCGGACTGCTGGCCGAGCAGCACCAGATCGGGCGACTCGGACTCGAGCGCCTTGGAGAGCGCGTAGCCGGTGGCGGCGACGTCGGAGCCCGCCAGCACATCGTCGGTGAGGTGCAGCGAGCGATCGGCGCCGAGGGAGACGGCCTTCTGCAGGGCGCGCGTGGCGCTCGCCGGACCCATCGTCACCGCGACGATCTCCTCGACCTCGGCCGCGCCGCCCTCGCGGATCTGCATCGCGGCCTCGATCGCGTGCGTGTCATACGGATTGAGGTTCTTCTCACCGGATCGATCCATCCGCCCCGTCGAGGGGTCGATGCGCTTCTCGACCGCGGCGTCCGGAACCTCTTTGACCAGGACGCAAATCTTCAAGTGTGGCCTCCTATCGATGTCCTCTCGCGGGTCCGTTTCGGCCCGCGGGTCGATGCGCTCTCACGCGGGCGTCGCCGCGGAAATCATACCCTTTGACTGACGAGTCAATCGGGAAACTACACCGCTGTCGCTTACGGTGCGGCCCGATCCCGGGCGTACGGCGTGCGACCGGTCACAGGATCGCGGATCACGGCCGCTTCGTGCCGCCTGGCTCGATCCGGCCGGTCATCGGAAGGGACCGCCGGCAGCGGTGAGCGGCCCGGTCCAGGCGCGGGTGCGGGATGACCCGCCGCCCACCCGGCGGCCGATCGTGACCGCCGCCGCGCCGCCCGCTGCCGCGGCACCGCTCAGCCCGGCCGCCCACCACAGACGCCGGCCGAGGCGGTCCAGGTGTACGACCTCCCAGCCACGCTCGCGGGCGATCCGGCGCAGCGTCGTGTCGGGATTGACGACGACCGGGTGCCCGACGCACTCGAGCATCGGCAGGTCGGATTCGGAGTCGGAGTAGGCGTAGGACGCTCCGAGCTCGAGCGACTCGCGCGCGGCCAGCTCGGTGATCGCCAGCGCCTTGCCGGCCCCATACATGAACTCTCCGGTCGCCCGGCCGGTGTACACCCCGCCCTCGACCTCCGACAGCTGGGACCCGAGCGCGCCGTCCAGTGCCATCACCCTGGCGAGGATGTCGGCGAGGTCCTGAGCGGCCGCGGTGACGATGTATGCGGGTCGCCCCGCGTCCTGATGCTCGTGGGCGATCCGCAGCATCCGCGGGTAGATCCGCGGCAGCACGCCGGCGAGCACCCCGACACCGAGCCGTTCGAGTTCGACGACGCGGGTGCCCTGCAACCCCGCCGCGATGCGCTCGCGCAGCGCAAGCGAGACCTCATCGGAGGCGCCTCGCAGCCGATACCGGAGATTCGCCCATCCGTCGCCGACGATCTGCCGGCGGCTGATCAGTCCCTCGGCGTAGGCGGCTCGGGCGAACTGGAACGCGGAGGAGCCCTGCATGAGCGTCTTGTCCAGGTCGAAGAACGCCGCACCCCGCGGTCCGGCGCCCTCCTCCCGCTCACGCTCAGCCGCCATTGACCTCGACGATCATCGCGTCGCCCTGACCTCCGCCGGAGCAGATCGCGGCGCAGCCGAGACCGCCGCCGCGGCGCCGCAGCTCGAGCACGAGCGAACCGAGGATACGTGCGCCCGAGGCACCGACCGGGTGCCCGAGCGCGACTGCGCCGCCGTTGACGTTCACCTTGTCCTCGTCGATCTGGAGCATCCGCACCGAGTTGAGCGCGACCGAGGCGAATGCCTCGTTGATCTCCCACAGATCGATGTCGTCAGCTGTCAATCCGGCCTTCTCGAGCGCCTTCTTGGCCGCGTTGGCGGGGGTGCGGGCGAGGTAGGCGAAGTCGTCGGCGACCGCCGCCTGGGCGATGATCGTGGCGAGCGCCCGCTTGCCGTTGGCCTTGGCCCACTCGTCGGAGGCGAGCACGAGCGCGCCGGCACCGTCGTTGACTCCCGGTGAGTTGCCGGCGGTGTGCGACCCCTCCTTGCCGACCAGCCCGGGAAGCTTCGCCAGCCGCTCGAGCGTGGTGTCGCGGCGAGGCGCCTCGTCGACCTCGACCGTGGTGTCGCCCTTGCGGCTCTTGATCGTCACCGAGACGATCTCCTCCGGAAGCCGCCCCTCGTCGGTCGCGGCGATCGCCCGCTCGTGGGAGCGCAGCGCCCACTTGTCGAGGTCGGCGCGGGTGATCTCCATCTCATCCCCCACCTCCGTCGCCTCGTCGAACATCTGGCGCCCGCTGAACGGGTTGGTGAGCGCGTCATTGATCATCGCGTCGAGCGCCTTGCCGTCGCCCATGCGGAAGCCGAAGCGCGCCTCCTTGAGCATGTAGGGAGCCTTCGACATCGACTCCATCCCGCCGCCGACGGCCACGTCGAGATCACCGGCGCGCACCGCGGCATCGATCATCCCGGCAGCACGCATCCCGGAGGCGCACACCTTGTTGATCGTCTCCGAGGAGACCTCCTTCGGGATGCCCGCGGCGATCTGGGCCTGGCGCGAGGGAATCTGGCCGGCACCGGCCTGGATCACCTGACCCATCACCACGTGCTGCACGTCGGAGGGCGCGACCTCCGCACGTTCCAGGGCGGCGCCGATGGCGGTCGCGCCGAGCTCGGTGGCGGCGAGCGACGAGAGGCCTCCGCCGAGCTTTCCGATCGGCGTACGAGCGGCCGAGAGAATGACGGTCTTGGGCATGGGCGGGCTCTCCTCGGTGGCGGGCAACGGTGCTTGCTGGGATCCTAATGCGCCCTGCGCCCGCGGCGGCCGACCGCTTACGATCTGATGCGCTTTGGCCATCGGTCCCAGAGAGTCCGCGCCCACCGTCACGGCGGCCCCCCCGGCGATCGCCGCCGCACCCGCGTTCGTGCGCGCCGGGCCGCCGCCGCTGCATGGCGGGCCGTTGGCGCTCATCAGGTTCGCCCGCGCCAACCACATGCTCTCCTGGCGCTATGCGAGGTTGCTCGCGCGGTGGGCCTGGTTGAAGGCGCGCTACCGCGGCCGGCTGCAGACCGATGGAATGTGCTTCATCTGCCCCGGCGTCCGGTTCGAGATCGGCCGCGACGCTCGGGTCCACCTCGGCCGTTGGTCGTGGATCGGGCAGGACTCCAAGGTCCGCGTGCACGAGGGCGAGCTTCACGTGGGCGCCAAGACGGTGTTCGGGCAGGAGTGCACGATCTCCGCCTTCCAGCACATCTCGATCGGCCGCGAGTGCATCATCGCCGACCGGGTGATGATGATCGACTTCGACCACGGCGTCGTCGAGGTCGAGCGCCCGATCCGCGAGCAGGGCATCTACAAGCGCGACGTGCACATCGGCCACAACGTCTGGATCGGCTACGGCGCCTGTCTGCTGCGCGGCGTCCGCGTCGGCGACAACGCGGTGATCGGCACGAGCTCCGTCGTCACCGCCGACGTTCCGGCCAACGCGGTCGTGGGCGGTATTCCGGCGAAGCTCATCCGCATGCGCCGGGCGCCGCGGACGTTCCGCTGGGGGGACTGAGCCGGTCGGCGGCCGGGGCGCCCCGGGCGCGCCCCCGGGGGGCGCCGGGTGGGCGCCGGGGGGCGCCGGGGGCCACCGCGTGGGGGCGCCGCGGACGGGCCGCCTTCGGCAGTGTGGGGAACCTTTCTCGGCCTCTGGCCGACAAACCTTCCCCGCATGTGTGACGGCGTGCGGCTCACCCCCACCCCTCGAGCCAGGGCGCGAGTGAGCGCAGCGTTGGATCCGCCAGGGCCGGCTCGGTGAGCGCGCGCCCGAGCGCCGCCTCGTGCCCGGCGGCCCGCTCCTCGGGGTACTCGCCGGACAGCTCGCGGTCGTGCAGGAACGCCCAGTCGGAGGACTGCAGCGCCAGCAGCTCCCGCAACGCCCTGTCCGGTGGGCGGTGGCGGCGAGCCGCCAGCGCGCGCTCGGCACGACGCGAGCGCCAGGCGAATCGCGCCGTCCGCGGGCCGCTCCAGGTGCGCAGGTCCTCGCCGGCTCCCCAGCTCGTCGCGTGCGGGCGCTTCGCCTCGGCGGGCAGCGGGCGGGGCTCGTGACGGGCGAGCGCGGCGTCGTCGAGCCGGGTGAGCGCGAGCCCCTGCCGCCCGGCCTCGTCGAGCACCGCGCGCAGCCAGGTCGGCCCCTCGTACCAGTGGTGCCCGAGCAGCTCGGTGTCGAGCGCGCACACGCAGATCCCGCCGCCGGCGACCCGCTCACGCACGCCGGTGACGAACTCGGCGCCGTCGGCCCGGGCCTGGGCCAACCCGGCCTGGTGGACGTATGGCGCGCCGTCGATCCGACGGACGCGGTGCCGGTGGGTCGTGTACCGGTGGTAGTCGCGGTACGGCCCCCGTGACGGGTAGCCCCCGCCCCCCCACACCCACGCGATCACGCTCCGGTCGATCGGCCACAGCGCCGTGCCTGACCCGTCGCTGAGTGGATGGAGGTGGCGGAGATCGCCCGGCCCGAGACGGCGGGTGAGCTCGACACAGGTCGAGGTGACTCCGGCGCGGCGCAGCGCGGGTCCGAGCCAGGGCGCGTGCGCGCATTCCGGCAGCCAGAATCCCCCGTCCCAGCGAGCGAACCGTCGCCGGTGCGACGCGATGCCGGTGCGGAGCTGCAGCTCGATGCCGCGGTCGGTGGCGAGCAGCGGGAGGATCGCGTGGGTTGCCGAGGAGGTCCACGTCGCGTGGGCGCCCAGGGCGGCGAGCAGGCCCGAGTGCCGTTCCAGAGCCTCGAGCCGGTCGGCGGCTGCCGCGTACTCGGCCGCCGATCGCTCGAGCTCGGCTGCTGGCCCGGGTTCGCCTCGTGCGCGCAGCTCGTCGATGTCACGCCGGTGGGACTCGGGCCGCACCTCGCGCAGGAAGCGCACGCACCGCTCCATCGCCCCGGGCGCCGCCAGCTGGTCGCACAGCACCGGGGTGAGGCTGAGCGTGACGGGCCGGTCCGGAGCCTGGGCATCCCGGTCGTGGTCCTCGAGCACCTCCAGCAGCGGGAGATAGCTCGTCGCGATCGCCTCCCACAGCCACTCCTCGCCGAACGGCCACGTCCCGAACCCCTCGACGTAGGGCATGTGGGTATGGAGGACGATCGCCAGTTCGCCCTCGGGCACGCCAGTGACTTTATACGTGCTCACCGTCTGCGCGGCCCGCCGCCCAGACCCCCACCCGACCAGAGGTGGAGGTCCAGGCGGCCTGACTCACATTCGCTTCACAGCGTCAGCGCTGGCCCTCGGGCGAGGTGGGCTCACGAGTGGTTCCAGGTCGCTTTGAAGGCCTTGCCTGCGTTTGCCAGCTTCGAGACCGTGGCGTATGTCGTGCCGCCCGATGCCTCCGTCACCGCAGCCGTGAGCCAATGCTTATCGGTGAAGCTTCCGGTATGACCCGTGGTGTCGGTGATGCTCGATCCTCCGAACCCCATCGTCCCGTAATCCGCCAGCGGGAAGAAGGAGCCGCCGGACGTCCCGACGTCTTCGGCGATCACCTCCGCCGAACTGCGCCCACAGGTCAGATTGGAGGCGCACTGTTCGTCCTCGGTGAAGGATTGTCCGCTGGTGAGGTCCTGCACCGTGATCACGTACGTCGCGCCGCTCGCCCTGTAGGTGACGCTGGCCTTCATCGAGTCGCCCGCGTTGATGGCGAATACGGTCTGGATGGAGTTGGTCGGGTACATCTCCCACCAGGTTGCGTACTGCGGCACGCCGTTGACGCAGCGGGCGGACGTGCCGCCCTGTTCGACGGTGTCGTTCCACCACCCGTCGAGCCCCACCCAGAAGACCGTCCAGGCGTTCGCTGCCGGGCACGTGACCGCGGGCTCTACCCACTTGGCCTTCACCACATTGAAGTCCGTGCCCTCGTTCGACGCGTACGACAGGTAACCGTCCCAGTTGCGTGAGGTGAATTGCCCGGTCGCAGTGGCTGTCGGCAGCATGCCGCCCTTCTCCTGAGCGGGACCCACGACACCCGCAGGCGCGGCGACGGAGTCACCCGCCCGGTCCGTCGGTGCCCCAAACGACACAGTGGCCCCGTGAGCAGGCGAGCCACTCGCGGCGGCACCGAGGCCGAGAGCGAGGACGACTGACACGAACATGCGCTTTCCGATACGCCCCATCGAATGACCCCTCTCCGGTGGAATGCCGCCTCGGATCGGGCAGCCGCGCCAAGCTATACCAGCGGGGAGGTCCCCGTCCAGTCCGGGCCGCCATCAGGGCGGACACCCCTCCGGTCACGCCACTGGCAGTCCCCCGGCGGCGGCCGCATGCCCGCCTACCGGGCCGGGTCGCGCACGCAGGCGTCGATCAGGGCCCGGTCGCCCGCGTTGGCGACGAAGTTCGTCGCGCCGCCGCTCTCCACGTACGCCCACACGACCCGGCCGTCCGTGTGGTAGCCGCTGCCTCCCAGCTCACCGAACCGGTTGCCGCGTGCCACCTCTCGGGCTGCGGCGGCCGTCGGCGCCTGGCGGATCTCGGCGAGCGTGTGGTGGCCGAGATTGGTCTGGACGGCGATCGTGGTCGTCGCCCGCTCCGGGGCGACGTCGGTGCCGAAGGCGGTCACGCGGAAGCTCGTGTTGTGCTCCAGGCAGCGAATCGTCGCGCCCCAGCCGCCTGGCGGCAGCGTGTGCGAGTGAAGGTTCCGGCGCGGGACGACCGCGATCAGGATGAACAGCAGCACGAGCAGGCCGAGCGGCACCCACGGCCGGCGCAATCGCCGCCGCCATGCGGGACGCCCGTCGACGGCCCCGCCAGCCGGATCCTCGGCGCCGCTGCCGTTGAACGCGCTCATCAGGTCCGGCAGATCGCCAGGAAGTCGAGGGCCGCGTCGAGATCGCCCTCGCGCAGGGCGAAGTCACGCGCGGTGATCGACGGGGTGAACCGGTCGTAGAAGACCTTGGTGATGCCGAGCCGGGCGTGGATGGTGTCCCAACCCCAGCGGAGCGCGAGCGCATGTAGCGCCAGCCGTCGCGCGTGATGCAGGCCGAGCATCTGCACCCGCCCGAAGACCGACCGGCACAACGCCTCGAACTCCGCCGCGCGGTACTCGCGGATGTGCCATGGGTTGTCGGACTTCTCAGCGCCCGCGGGCGCGATCGTGAGCAGGTTCGGCGTGGTCACGTAGACCGCCCCGCCGGCGGTGAGCAGCGAGCGCATGTGAGAGAGCACCGCGGCGGGATCCTGGACGTGCTCGATCGTCTGCAGGAACACGACGGCGTCGAAGCTCCCCGGCTCCCCGTGACTCTCGACCGGCCCCCGCTCGAAGCGCAGATTGTCCGAGCGGTAGCGCAGACGCGCATGCTCGAACGCCTCCGGATTGGCGTCGACCCCGACGACCGACGCCGCCCCGCGCGCGAGCACCGATGACCCGTAGCCCTCGCCGCACGCCATGTCACACACGCGAGCGCCGAGCACCCGCGCGCCGATCCATTCGTAGACCGCCAGGTGGCGCCTGAACCAGTAGTTCTCGGCCGGCACGTCGGGCAGCGTGCGCTCGCCGGTGAGCGCCAGCGGGGGCACGCCCAGGGGCTGATCCTGCTGGACGAAGAGGTCGCTCGTCATATGCATCGACAGGCTAATGTCCGCCGGGCATGAGCGTGCCCGGCACCGCAGAGGAGATTCGCGACGTCAACACGCGCTACCACGATGTCGCCGCCGAGAGCTACGACGCGAAGTGGGGCATTGACTTCGGCGAGATCGGTCAGGGTCAGGTGCTCGGAAAACTCCGGAAGGTGCTCGGCTCCGAGCTCGACGCAGGCTATGACCGGTCGCTGGAGATCGGCGCCGGCACCGGCTACTTCAGTCTCAACCTGCTGCAGGCCGGCGTCGTCACGCGGGCGACATGCACCGACATCTCCCCGGGGATGCTCCAGACGCTCGCCGCCAACGCCGAGCGGCTCGGGCTCGGCGTGCGGACCGCGCGCGCGGACGCCGAGTCGCTCCCGTTCGCCGACGAGAGTTTCGACCTGGTGCTCGGCCACGCGGTGCTGCACCACCTCCCGAACCTGCGTCGAGCATTCTCGGAGTTCCATCGCGTGCTGCGGCCGGGCGGGCGGATCGTGTTCGCGGGCGAGCCCTCGCGCGTCGGCGACCGGATCGCGGCGCTGCCCAAACGGGGCGCCGGCCTGGTGGCGCCGATCTGGCGCCGGGCGCTCGGCGCGTCGCCGGCCCCGCCCGCCGAGAGCGCGGCCCCCGGGACGAACGCCTCCGATCACGACCTCGAGCGGTACGTCGACATTCACGCCTTCGCTCCCGGCGACCTGGCCCGCTACGCCCGCAAGGCGGGGTTCGAGTCGGTCAGGGTGCGCGGCGAGGAGCTCGCGGCCAACTGGTTCGGGTGGTTCAACCGTTCGCTGGAGGCCTCGGCCGATCCGGATGACGTCCCGATGCTGTGGCGGCAGTACGCGTTCCACGGTTACCTGCTGCTGCAGCGGCTGGACCAGCGGCTGCTCGAGCCCCGGCTGCCGCCCGCGATCTTCTACAACCTGCTGATCACGGCCCGCCGAGCCTGATGGCCGGAGAGCTCCACGAGGAGTTCCCGCTGTTCCCGCTCGGTCTCGTGGCGCTGCCCTCCGAGCTCGTGCCGCTGCACATCTTCGAGGAGCGCTACCAGGCGATGATCGCGCACTGTCTGGAGCATTCGAGTGACTTCGGCATCGTGTGGATGGCCGACGATGGACTCCGGGAGATCGGTTGCGCGTGCACGATCGAGAAGGTGCTCGAGCGGATGGAGGACGGACGCTCGAACATCGTCGTGCGCGGCGAGCGGCCGTTCCGGATCATCGAACGCCAGAGCCACCTGGCCTACCCGGCGGGGATCGTCGAGTTCCTCGAGGATGAGTCCGAGCCGATCGACGAGGCCGCCGCCACCGGCGCCCGCGACGTCTACGCGGACCTCGTCCAGCGCGCCACCGACCGTGAGCCCGACCGGGAGGAACTCGCCGGACTCGACGCGTACGGGATGGCGGCGACCGTCGACTTCGGCGCCGACGCCAAGCAGGGACTGCTCGAGCTGCGCTCCGAGAACGCACGGCTGCGGCTCGTCGCACGGCTGTTCCGCGCCGCCACCAAGCGGCTGGACTTCGTCGACCGCGCGCAGGCGCGGGCACGCTCCAACGGCAAGGTCCGCTTCAACTGACCCGGGCGGGCGGGGGCGTGGTCCGTGTTCACACCACGACCGCCGCCCCGCCCCGGCGCGGGTCCCCGCCGCCGCTGAACCCGCCATCCGCGTGCCGCTCCGCCGCCTGGGCGCCGCCGAAGAACAGGTTGGGCGCGCGGAAACGACGGACGGTCCGCCCCGCCGCCTCGAGCGCGCCGACGTCGATCCCCGGCTCGGCGAACACGACACCATCCTCGTAGTGGATGCGGGGCGCGCGCACGGCGTCCTCGGCAGGCATGCGCTCATCGACGCACCGCAGGATCGTCTGCAGGATCGCGGAGCGAATGCGGTTGGAGCCGGCGCTCCCCACCGCGAGCTCGGGGCTGCCCTCGCGCAGCAGCACCGTCGGCGACATCATGCTCGGCATCCGTCTGCCGGGCGCGTGGCGATGGAAGCCCTCCGGGTTGAGGTCGGACTCGCCGAGCATGTTGTTGAGGTGGATGCCGGTCCCCGGGACGACGACTCCGGACGCGGAGCCGTTCGAGCACGTCACCGAGCAGGCGCCTCCGCTGCCGTCCAGTGCGGCCACGTGGGTCGTCGACCCGAGCCGGGAGGCCTCTCCGAGGAACCGTCGTGCGAACCCCGGCTCGGCGAGGCCGCGCAGGAACTCCGCGGTCCGGGCATCCTGGGCGGACTGCATGGCGTCGGCGACCGCGGTCACCGGCGGAGGCGAAGCCGCGCGGTCCAGCGCGGCGAGCGCGCCCGCCAGCAGCAGGCCACCCGGTGAGGGAGGCGGGTTCGTGAGCACCTCCCGACCGCGGTACTCGACGCGCAGCGGGTCGCGAGGGATCACCTCGTAGGCCGCCAGGTCGTCAGCGCCGACGAGCCCGCCGCGGTCGCGCAACCAGGCGGCGATCGCGGCCCCGATGTCGCCCGTGTAGAACGGCGCCGAGCCGTCGCTGCCGAGCCGCTCGATCGCGTCGCCCACCTCCGGCTGGCGGAAGACGTCCCCGACGCCGAGCAGCCTGCCGTCCGGAGCGAACAGAGCCGCGCATTCCGGGGTCGAGATCACCGTCGGTCCGAGGATCTCCACGATGTAGGCCTGCTCGGGTGACAGCGGCACGCCATCGCGCGCAAGCCGTGCCGCGGGCGCGGCCAGATCGGCGAGCGGGATCGTCCCGAAGCGCCGCGATGCCTCGCAGACCCCGGCCGGGAAACCGTAGGTACCCGACGAGGCTGGGCCGATGTGGAAGGTCTGCACCGCATCGCCGAACGACACCTCGACCGGGACGAGCTCCCCCACGGCAGGACGGTTGCGCCCGGGCGCCTCGACGAAGAAATCGAGCAGCACGGGTGCCGAGCCCTCGCTCACGACCAGCATGTAGCCACCTGAGCCCAGACCGGTGAGCAGCGGCTCGCAGGTGAGCGCCGCGAGCATCGCTGCAAGCGCCGCGTCGACCGCGTTGCCGCCGGCGCGCAGCGCCTCGGCACCGGCGCGCGCGCTCTCCGTATGGCCGGCGGCCACCACGCCACGCGCGCCGCTCATGCCGCGAGAGGCCTACCTGCGGGGGATGAATTCCGGCACGTCGAACTCCGGCGTCTCGCGCCGGACTCGGCTCACCCGCGGCTCTCCGTCGGGCTCGCGGAACCCCCGCGGCCGCTCGGAGGGACGTGCGACACGCTCGACCGGCCGGCTGGACTCGGTGCGGGGCGCCGCGAACGGATCCTCCGCGCGCCGCCGGTAGGGCGAGTCGCCGAAGCCGGTGGCGACGACCGTGACCCAGATCTGATCCTCGAGCTTGTCGTCGACCATCGCTCCGAAGATGATGTTCGCGTCAGGGTGCGCCGCCTCGGCGACCGCCTTGGCGGCCTCGTTGACCTCCCACAGCGAGATGTCCACCCCGCCGGTGATCGACAGCAGGATCGAGCGGGCGCCCTCCATGCTCGTCTCCAGCAACGGCGAGGCCACAGCCTGCTCCGCGGCGTCGATCGCCCGGCGCTCGCCGGTGCCCATGCCGATCCCGAGCAGCGCGCTGCCCGCCTCGGCCATGATCGTGCGCACGTCGGCGAAGTCGAGGTTGATGAGCCCCGGCAGCGTGACGAGGTCGGAGATTCCCTGCACGCCCTGGCGCAGCACGTCGTCGGCGACCCGGAACGCCTCCACCATCGACACATTGCGGTCGAGCACCGACAACAGACGGTTGTTCGGGACGACGATCAGCGTGTCGACCTCGGCCCCGAGCGCGGCGATGCCGGCCTCGGCCTGCTCGCGCCGCCGCGAGCCCTCGAACTGGAACGGCCGGGTGACGATCCCGACGGTGAGCGCGCCGAGCTCACGGGCGATCTGGGCCACGACGGGCGCCGCGCCGGTACCCGTGCCACCGCCCGCGCCGGCGGCGATGAACACCATGTCCGAACCACGCAGCATCGCCTTGATCCGGTCGTACTCCTCGCGCGCGGCGGCGCGGCCCTTCTCCGGATCCGAACCGGAGCCCAGGCCCCGGGTCACCGAGTCGCCGATGTGCAGCGTCTCGTCGGCGGCGGAGACCTGCAGAGACTGCAGATCGGTGTTGATCGCGAGGAACTCCACCCCGGCGATGTCCGCCTCGACCATGCGGTTGACCGCGTTGACGCCGGCACCGCCGACACCCACGACGCGGAGCACCGGGCCGCCGGCCTCCGGAGTGCGCAGCGCGGTCTCGGCGTCGAGCTCGCGCTCGGTCCGCGCGTAGACGTCCGGGGGCTCCGGCGCGACCGGCGCGGGCTGTGTGGGGCTCGAGCATGTCCTGCGGGATGTCGGAGCTGAACGCGGTGCGCAGGCGGTCGCGCGGCGTGGTCTGGGGCTCCGGGACGTATGGCTGCGCGACCGGCTCGGACGGCTCGGCCGGCCACCGCTCGGCCGCCGGCGCCGGCTGCCGAGCGGGTGAGGGTGGGGCCTGCGCCGCCGGCTCCTGGGTCTCCGCGGGCCGCGCCGGCGGGACCGCCTTGTGCTCGTCGGTGTCCTCCGCGGTCTTGCGGAAGAGATCGGCGAGCGGGCCCTCGCGCATCGACGCGCGTTTACCGGTCGGCATGAGCGAGGACCTCCTTGGCGAGCTGCCTGTAGGCATGGGCGGCCATGCCGTCGGGATCGTATTTGAGCACTGACATGCCCTTCACCGGCGCCTCGGCGAAACGCACCGTACGGCGGATTCGCGAGGCGAAGACCTGGCTGCCGAAGTTCTCCTCGAGCAGGTCGATCGCCTCCTGGGCATGAAGCGTGCGCAGGTCCACAAGCGTCGGGAGGATGCCCTCGATCTCCACGTTCGGGTTGAGGTTCTCGCGGATCATCTCGAGCGTGTCCTGCAGTTGCAGCAGACCGCGCATCGACAGATATTCGCACTGGACGGGGACGATCACCCGATCGGACGCCGTCAGCGCGTTGATCGTCAGCAGCCCGAGGCTCGGCGGCGTGTCGATGAAGACGAAGTCGTAGTCGTCCACAACCGCCTTCAGCGCCTTCTGCAGGGAGCGCTCGCGGCCGATCATCGCGGCCATCGCGATCTCGGCGCCGGCCAGGTCGATCGACGCACACGCCACGTCGATCTCGCGATGGGCGATCACCTCGACGATCGGCAGGTGATGGACGAGCACATCGAACATCGACTTCTCGAGGTCGTCGGGATCGATGCCCTGGGACATCGTCAGATTGCCCTGCGGGTCCATGTCGCAGCAGAGGACGCGGTGGCCTTCCTCGGCGAACGCCACCGCGAGGTTCAGCGTGGTCGTCGTCTTGGCGACGCCGCCCTTCTGATTGGCGAGTGCGATCACCTTCATGTCTGGATCGGCCTTTCGATGGGTCGAGGACTCATACGCGCCCTGTATTCGCAGGTTCGTGGAGAAATCCTGCGGAGGGGTCGGGGTTCTGCCGGGCACTAAGGTTCCGGAGCGCCGTGCCCGGACTGCTCGACCGCCGCTTGATCTTCGTCACCGGGAAGGGCGGCGTCGGCAAGTCGACGGTCGCGACCGCGCTCGGGCTTCACGCGGCGCGCTCGGGACGGCGGACGATCGTCGCCGAGCTGGCGAGCCAGGAGGGCGTCCGGCGGACCTTCTCACAGACCGGTGAGACGTTCGAGGAGGTCGAACTCGCCGATGGCCTGTACACGATCTCGATCGACCCCGAGTCCGCGATGGAGGAGTACCTGCGGATCAAGACGGGGGCATTGGGGCAGGCGCTCGGCGCCAGCCGCCTGTTTCAGACGTTTGCAATGGCCACGCCCGGGATGCGCGAGCTGCTGAGCGTCGGCAAGGTGTACGAGCTCGCGCAATTCACCCGTCACACCGGAGGCGCGGACCCCTACGACCTCGTGATCGTCGATTCGCCTGCGGCCGGCCACGGCATCGGGATCCTGCGGACACCGCGGACGTTCGCGGAGATCGCGCGCGTCGGGCCGATCGCCGGTACCGCCCAGCGCATCGCCGCGACGGTCGCCGATCCCGAGTTCACCGCGGTGGTCGCGGTGTGCATCGCCGAGGAGATGCCGGTCAACGAGACGCTGTGGCTGCGCGATCAGCTCCGCGCCGATGGCCTGGAGCTCGCTGCGGTGTTCGCCAACGCACTGCTGCCCGACCGGTTCACCGACGCGGAGACGCGCCGCGTGCGGCAGGCCCACAAGCGCGGTGGGGCCGGCGCGAACGGCGCGCTGGCGGCCGCACTCTCCGAGCACGCGCGGGCGGCCGCTCAGCGCCGCGAGCTCGCCCGGCTGCGTGACGGGCTCGGCGCGGCCGTACCCGGGGTCGAGCTGCCGTTTCTGTTCGGCGAGACGCTGGGCGTTCCAGAGCTGCTCGCGCTCGCGGACGCCATGCGGGGCAGCGGATGACCGGCGACGGGATCGCAGCCCTGCTCGACGGCAGGCGGGTGTGCGTGTGCAGCGGCTCGGGCGGCGTTGGCAAGACGACGACGGCGGCCGCGATCGCGCTCGGAATGGCCGCCCGCGGGGCGCGCGTCGCGGTGGTGACGATCGACCCTGCACGGCGCCTGGCCAACGCGCTCGGTCTCGATGAGCTCGAGAACGAGCCCCGCCGCGTCGCGCCGGAGCGGATCGGGCAGGACGCCGAGGGCGAGCTGTGGGCGATGATGCTCGACCCGAAGCGGACGTTCGACGAGCTGATCGAGCGACTCGCTCCCAGCGCGGAGCGGGCCGAGGAGATCAAACGCAACCGCATCTACCGCGAGCTGTCGAGCGCCGTCTCCGGCTCGCAGGAGTTCACCGCGATCGCGAAGCTCCACGAGCTCGTCCAGGAGGGTGGCTTCGACCTGCTCGTGCTCGACACCCCGCCCTCGCGCAATGCGCTCGACTTCCTGGAGGCCCCGGGCCGCCTCACCTCATTCCTCGAGGGCTCGGCGGTCCGCACGCTGATCCGGCCGACGGGGATCGGCATGCGCGTGCTCGGACGCGGCGCGTCCCCCCTCCTCGGGGCGCTGCGGCGTGTCACCGGTCTTGACCTGTTGAGCGATCTGTCCACGTTCTTCGGTCTGCTCGGCGACATGACCGAGGACTTCCACATGCGTGCCACCGACGTCGAACGCATGCTGCGCGCGCCGACGACAGCGTTCCTGCTGGTCACCGCCGCCTCGACCCCGGCGATCGACGAGGCGATCTGGTTCCGGCGCACGCTCGATCAGACCGGACTGCAATTCGCCGGCGCCGTCGTCAACCGGGTGCACCCGGGTCGGCCGGCCGGCGCTGGTGACCGCGAGCTGCGCGCCGCGCTCGAGGGCTCGCTCGATGCCGATCTCGCCGGGCGGGTCGCCGCGGCGCTGCGGGACGATGAGGTCCTCGCCCGGCGCGACCGGCGCAATCTCGGCCGCCTGACCGACGAGCTCGGTGGAGCCGGCGGTCCCCCGATCCTCTGCGTGCCCCAACTGGATGCCGACGTGCACGACGTTGCCGGCCTGCAGCACGTTCGCGCGTTCCTGTTCGCCTCCGACGCCGAGCGCGAGCGGATGATCTCAGAGCTCGCCGGCTGATTCCGCGGACGCCGCGGTCATCCGCAGGCGCACCGGATCGTCGGCGCCCGCCGTCCATTGCGCCCAGCTGAGCACCACCGGCTGCCATCCGTCGGCGGCGACGGTGGCACCGTCGGGGGCGACCATCTCCAGCCGGCCGCGGTGGAGCATCTCCCACACGGTCTGCTCGGCGAGCGACAACTGCTCGGATGCCCGCCAACCCGGCTGCGCGGCGGCGGCAAGCGCGATCGCGTCCGGCAGGCCGATCCCCTCGCCGCCGATCGCCACCTCGGCGATCGCCGCCTGGAGCGCTGCGACCTCGGGCCGGGCGTCCGCGCCGCGATGGATCTCGGCCAGCACGACCGCCGTCACGTCCCGCCCGCGCCGGGTGACCTCACCCCAGCCGCGGCCGAGCCCGCGGTCGGCCGCGTCCAGCTCCGCTCCCTCGAACACAGTCAGCTTCGTCTTCTCGGCCGGCCAGCGACGATCGTCGTACTCGATCGGGTCGCCGGCCACGAACGGTCTGACGAATTGTGCGTCGAGCGTTGCACGGTCGAGGTTGAACGCGCGCGCCACGTGCGGAAACGACTTGAGCTCGACGTGGTAGCGGGGCTCCGGCGTGGTCATCGCGACCGAGCGTATCGGCGCGGCCCGGTTCGGCGTACCGGCCCTGGACGCAGAACGAGCGGGCCGTGGCCCGCTCGTCTGCAGATCGCGCTCCCCCTGACTACTTGGGAGCCCCAGGACTTACTGTGTTGTGCCTGGCGGGCATAACACTCCCAGCCTCACGAGGAGGCCGAGTGGGGAGCGGTCCGACAGGCAGTTTACCGCGCGACCTCCTCCGCGGCCTCCTCCAGAAGCTCGTCGGCGACCCCGCACAGATCGCGATCGAGGTGGCCGCAGAGCGTGTCGCGGAGCATCGCGCGCAGATGCGCGGCCAGCTCCTCGACGAGCGCTTCGACGGACTCGCCTGCGAACCCCGCACTGCCGCCACCGGCTCCGGTCATGCCGGTGATGACCGCTCGCTCGAGATCGATCGCACGCGCCACTCGCCGAGCGAGCGCCGCCCGCTCGGCGGGCTGGGCGCAGATCACAGCCAGCCGCTGCGCCAGCCGTCCGCTCTGCGGCCCCTCGGGCTCCAGCAGCGCACGCAGCGCCAGCAGATGGTCGGTCAGCGCCTCCAGCGGCGCCGCCCGCTCGCACCCCATCTCGAAGCGGGCGAGCGCCCACGCGAGCTCGGCGCCGCCTGCGGCACCGCCGCGGCGCCCGACGAGCCGCCAGAACGCGCGGAGCTCCTCCTCCTGGCCGACCGGCACGATCGTGAGCAGCCGCATACCCGCGATCCGACCACTCGCCCCGGTGGGGACGGTGCGCCACCGACCGCCCGTGGTCCGCGTCCATGCGAGTGGACCGAGCGCATACGTGCCGCGCTCGAACAGCCGCAGCGCGCTCAGCAGCCGCCGGAAACGGGTCCGCGCGAGCCCGACGGCCCCGGTGCGTCCCTCGTCCTCCACGACGAGCACCGCGAGCACACTCGGCTCCTCTCCCCCCTCCGACCACACCGCCTCAGGCGGCGCGTCGCCCAGCGCGTCGCCGCGGATCAGCGACAGCCCGTCGCCGAGGGTGAGCTCGGTCGTCCCATGATCGAGCGCGATCCCGAGCACCGGCGCGATCACCGTCACCGCCTCGCGCTCCGGGTACACGGTCCGCTCCAGCTCGGCGTAGGCCGTCTCGAAGTGCGAGGGCTCGAAGCCGAAATCGCTGCGCTCGGCATACATCGCGCACAGGAACAACTCGAGCGCGACCGTCGCGCGTCCGAGGCGATCGCCCGGGATGCGGACCTCACCGTGCGCCGACAGGTAGAGGTCGAGCGTCTCGCACTCCGCCAGCAGTTGCGCGGCGGGGGCGTGGCTCGGCAGCGTGGAGACCGACCCCCGGCGCTCACGGATGAAGGGCGCGGTCAGCGGCCGGTAGCAATAGAGCGGCGCGCCGCCATGGCCGCCCTCCTCACACAGCTCGAACCCCATCTCCTCACCCGCCGCCACGCGCGTGGACAGCAGTCCACTCGCCTCCACGGCAAAGGTCTCCAAGCGGCGGTGCAGGGCGGGGTTGCGCACGCCGCCACGTTTCGTCGGCGCGGAGCGCCCTCCTCCACGTGGTCGAACGCTTGCGGGGCTCAGGCGGCGACGGGCTCGCCGGTGGCGAGCTCCAGGTCATCGGCGCAGTCAGCCGACAACCAGGTCTTCCCGTAGGTGCGCATGTCCTCGATCAACGGGGCGAGCGCCCGGCCCTTGTCCGTGAGCACGTACTCGACGCGCGGCGGCACCTCGGGGAACGTCTGGCGCTCGACGATGCCCTCCTCCTCAAGCGCGCGGAGACGCAGCGAGAGCGTCCGTGGGCTGATCCCAGCCAGTGAGCGCTCGAGCTCACAGAAGCGAGAGCGGCCTTCCGCGAGGTCGCGGATCACCAGCAGCGTCCACTTGCCGCACACGATCTCTGCGGTCCGGCAGACGGGACATGTATCGCCAGAACTCATGCGTGATCCGATTCTAGCGCAATGCTTCACCAACTGAAGTAGACCCACCCGCCCGGGACCACCGCGGCCCCGGACGCGTGCATTTCAGCTGGGGCGCGACCCGGTCAGGCGGTGGCGCTCTCCCGACTCGCACCGGGGTGCCGGACCTCGAACTCGCCCGTCTCCTCGCCGAGAAAGCGCTGGATCGCGGCCATTCCGCCTCGCACGATCCCGCCCTCGAAGCCCGCAGACTCGTTGATGTGCGGGAACGGCACGTCGGGCACGTCGAGGTCGAGGAACTCGCAGAGCGGCTCCCAGCCGTCGGTGATCCGCCAGACAAGCAGGCGATCGGCCGGGACCGTGGAGACGACCTCCTCGGTGTAGCGCTCGCACGCCTTGGCCATGTCGGCGAACGACATCGTGGGACCGGCCAGACCGGCCGTCTCCCACATGCCACACATCATCTCGATGTAGTTGCGCCAACGCGCGTCGACGTCGCAGTGGACCTGCGTGATGTGGCGGAGCAGGCCGTTGCCGTACAGCATCCCCGCGATCGTGTTCTCCATCGAGCGGGCCCATGACTCGCCGTCGCGGACGCTGAGCAGCACCTTGGCCTCGGGGTACATGTCCGTCAGCTCGCGCCAGTAGTACGAACCGGGCCAGTCGATGACCGACTCGTAGTCATCCGCGATCTCTCGCAGCGCCTCGGTGTCCTCCAGCGCGGCCTGCCAGCGCGGCACCTCATCGAGGTCGGCGAAGACGTTCTGCATGTGGTAGCAGGGGGTCACACCGAGGACGTCCATCGCGAGCTTCTGCGAGGACGTCGCGGTGCGGGGTAGACCGGCTCCGATGAGCTTCATATAGATGTCCCGTTCTGTCGGTGGCCGGAAACACCGGCCAGGGGTTGGAGAGCAGGGCGAGTGCAGGTCATACGACCGCCGAGCGACCGAGCTCGTTGCCGGAGGAGTCGAGCGCGACGACCTGGAACGACGGTCCCATGGCGTTGACCGCGACGGCCGTCTCGAATCCAGTCCAGATCTGTTCGCCGACGGGCACCAGCTGCGACGGGCTCGCGCCGCCGAGGACCTGCCAGCGCGCGACCTCCGTCGCGCCGTTCCAGCTTGCGCGGATGACGAATCCGCCGGAGGGGTTCTGCTTGGCGACGACCGCCGGCTTGCCGGGCGGCCTGCCGACCCAGTCGATGGTGAACGCCCGGTAGGAGCGCACACCGACAGGCAGCTGGCCGTCCAGCAGCATCGCGCCACTCGAGTCGAACTCGGAGAAGTACGGCTGATCGCCCCAGCCGACGAACACTCGTCCATCGCTGAGCCGGGTGACGCTGCCCAGCGCGGGAGACACGAAGGCCGCGGGGTGCAGGAAGTCCTGCGCCAGGCTCACCGTCTTGGCCGACTCGTTGACGGTGAGCAGGAGACCGCGCGAACGGGCCTCCGAGCTGTTGGCGCCGTTGTCGAAGACGCTGTAGAGCGTGTCGCTCCATGCCCGTCCGTCGTGCTGCCAATGGAACTCGGCGTCGCTGCCGCTGAAGCTGAAGTCGGACTTCCTGCCGCCGAGGCGCCAGAGGACGTCGCCACTCCGACGGTCGACCTTGTAGAGCGCGCTCGTGTTGCGCCCCGAGATCAGCAGGTTGCCGTCGCTGGTCTCGCCGACCGAGTTGATGTGAAAGTAGTCGAACACCGTGTTCGCGGCCGGCTTGCCCATGTAGGTCTCGTCGACGGCGACGTGGTCGAGGCTCGACCATTCGAACAGCACCTTGCCGGTCGACAGCTCGACCTCCTGCGCGTACCCGCTGAAGACCGGGCCCTTGGCGGCGCCTCCGATCGAGGAGAGGTCGGTGTCCACCTGCCGGTAGGACGTGAGCAGCGCCGTCCCGCGCGAGGTGATGTTGAGCTCGTGCAGGTCGGTCTGCAGCCCGCGGCCGGTCCGGATGCGCTGGATCGGGGCGTAGTTCGAGTCGACCGCGATGCCCGCACCCGTACCGTGCGAGCTGTCGAGCTCCCCGGACCACCAGGTGAGCGCCGGCTTTCCCTGCACGGAGTAGGAGTTGAGATCGAACGGCTTCAGCGATCCGGCAACCGGGTGGAACCAGATCATCCGGCCCTGGCGGTCGACCATCATCAGGCCCTGCTGGATCTGATCGGTCGGGATCACGTTGTTGACCGAAAGCAGCACGTAGGCCGGGGACGTGTCGCTCGTGGAGAACTGCGTCACCTTGACCGTGGGCGGCTTGAGGTCCGGTCTGGTGACGAAGGTCTGGACCTCTGCCGAGGTCACCCCGGCGGTGGTCGGGTTGGGATGCTCGACCTCCCTCTGTAGCTCCCGCTGGGCCGCCGAGCTCCCCGTGCCGGGATGCAGCTCGTATCCGACGAACCCAGCGGCGGACAGGCCGAGCGAGCCGGCCACCGCACGGCGCATCCATTGGCGCCGTGTGACCCCGGTGCGCCGACGCGGCGGCGGGGTGCGAGGCTTGGGCCGCGGATCGACGGGGTCGCGGACCGGGACCTCATCCTCGCTCGGGTCGAGCTGGCTGAACTCCTGCGTCGGGTCGTCGTACTCATCCGGGACCGACGTCGTCTCGGCGAATGCGTCGTCGAACGACACGCCGTCCTCGGCGTCTCCCCATCCATGTTGGTCGGTCGTACTACTCATGCTGATGCTCAGTCTTGACGGAACCGTGTCGAGTCTTCATCAACTCGCTCCGATCATGGCGGAGGTTCCCAGCACCTTGCCCGATGCGCTGAGTGCCTGGACCTCGATCTTCCCCCCGCCCCCGCCGAGCGGGACCTTCGTCTCGAAGCCGTCCCGCTGCGCGGTCGCCAGCGTCGCTCCCGAGGCGCTCTTCACGCGCCAGCGGGTCACCTGCGTGGCGCCGTTCCAGCTGACGTACGCCTCGGCCCTTCCACCGGTGCGATGGACCGCCACGCTCGGCCTGGTGAGCGGCTTGCCGACCCACTTCTGCAGGTAGGCGCGGTAGCTCATGTCGGGTGCGGGGAACGCGCCATCGAAGATGATGTCGCCCTTCTTGTTGAACTCGGTGACGAACGGCACCTCCCCCCACCCGACGAAGGTGTCACCACCCGGCACCTGCTCGACGTTGCCCATGTACTCCGAATGGAAGGTGACGCCGTGGCTGTAGGTGGCGAGCGCCGTCACGCTGTGGGTCGCCGGATCGAGCTTCAGCTTCAGCCCGCGCGTCGGGCCCGTCGCAGCCAGATAGACACCGGCGCCGGTGATGTCGCAGCAGTGGTCGTCGAAGAGGGTGAGCACGTTGCCGTGATGGAGCTGCGCGTCGTGTTGCCAGGAGAAGCGATCCGCGGACGGGATCGTGAAGTCGGAATCCTTCCCGCCAAGCGTCCAGATGACGCGCCCGGTCTTCATCGACACCAGATACAGCGCCGAGGTGTTACGCATCGAGACCAGCATCTCGTCGTGCGGCTGCAGGCTGATCGAGTTGATGTGGTACGCATCCCACGGAAAGCCGTTGGTGGGTGGCTGGACGCGTGACTCGCGCGGGCCGATGTGCTGGGCCGCGTCCCAGGTCGCCACCAGCTTCCCGGTTCTCAGGTCGTAGACCTGGACTCCCGAGTCGACCATCACTCCGTTGTCGACTCCGCCTTCCGCGGACAGGTTCCGCGGCACGTTCTTGTTGACCGTGACGTACGCGTAGTGCCCCTTGATGATCATCTCGTGGAGCGTGATCACCCATCCGTCCTTGCCGGTGATCCGTGCGACCGTCTGGTAGTGCTGGTTGACGACGACGTCCTCGCCGGTGTCGATCAACCCGGTCGCCGTCACCTTGCCCTGCCACCAGGTGAGCACGGGCGTGCCGTCAAAGCTCTGCTCGTGCAGGTCGTTGGCCACGTCCTGCGTCGGGACCGGGCGGAACCACACCGGATCGAGCGAGGAGTCGAGCATCAGGGGTCCGCTCTGTCCGACGATCGGCGGCTTGGTCACGTCGTAGAAGTTGGCGGTCATCACGTACCCGCCGAGCTTGTGCCTGGTGTAGACGGCGAGCTTGGGTGGGTGCAGAGACGGGGCCGAGGCAAAGCTCCAGGTGTCCTCGCCCGCCACCCAGCGTCCGATCGGCGCGGCGTGGCTGCGCGGCACTCCGAACTCGAATCCGGCGAACAGGACCAGCACGATCGCGGCACCGCCGAGGACGCCCACCGGCCCGCGGGCGCTGCGGTGCACCGTCGAGGGCACGAATGCGAAGGTCAGCACGGCGGCGGCGGCACACAGCCCGGCAGCGATCTCGTAGCCGAGCCGGAACCCGTCGGTGAGCGCCTGCTCGGTCCCGGTGCCCGTGCCGATCAGGTGACTCGTGTGCGCCGTCGCGATCGAGATCAGCACCGCCAGGCCAAGGCCTCCGCCGATCTGACGCGCGGAATTGACCAGGCCGGAGGCCAGCCCAGCGCGCTCGGGGTCGGCGGCCTGGGTGGCGGCGATCGTCGATGGCACAATCGACAGCCCGATCCCCATCGTGGTGAGGATGGTCGGGATCATCACGTACTGGATCGCTGAGCCGCCGGAGCCGATCCGGCTGAGCGCGAGCAGTCCGCCGGTCATCAGCATCAGGCCCGCGCCCAGGACGGGCTTCACGCCCGCGCGGCCGACGAGCTTGCCCGCCTGCGAGGCGCAGGCGAAGATCACGAGCGCGGGCGCAAGGAAGATCAGGCCGGTGTCGACCGGCGAGAGCGACAGCACCTGCTGGAGGTAGAGCGAGCCGATGTACCACATCGGGAACAGCGCGGCGCTGAACAGCAACACGATCAGGTTGACGACCTTCAGCGGCCGCGTGAATGCGCGCGGCGGCACCAGCGGCGCGGCCGCGCGGCGCTCGAGCAGCGGGAAGAAGTTGAGCAGGATCGCGCCGCCGATCAGCGGGATGAGCGCCGCGGCCGACCCCCAGCCGTCGTTGCCGGCTGTGACCGCGCCGTAGGCCTCGACAAGCAGGCCGAAGGTGAGCAGCACGGCACCGGCGATGTCGAAGCGCGGCCGTTGCGCGGCACGCCGGTTGGGCACCACGGACCACGCGACCGACACGGCGGCGACCCCGATCGGCACGTTGATCAGCAGCACCCACCGCCAGCTCAGATACTGGGTGATGATGCCGCTCAACAGCACCCCGGCCGCGCCGCCGACGCCGTTCATCGAGCTCCAGAGCGAGATCGCTCGGCGCCGTTCGGGACCTTCGGCGAAGTTCGCGGTGATGATCCCGAGCGAGGAGGCGGCCATCAGCGCCCCGCCGAAGCCCTGGATGGCGCGCGCAAGGATGAGCACATCGCTGGTCGGGGCGAGCCCGCCGAGCAGCGAGGCGAGCGCGAACACTCCCAGCGCCGCCGCGAAGGTCTTGCGCTGACCGAACGTGTCGCCGAAGCGGCCGGCGAGCATCAGGAAGCCGCCGAACATGATCGCGTAGGCGTCGACGACCCAGTTGAGGTCCGCGGAATTGAAGTTCAGCCCAGCCTGGATCGACGGCAGCGCGACGTTGACGATCGACAGGTCGAGGATGACCATGAACTGCGCCAGGCAGCAGACGCCCAGCAGCAGGCCCAAGCGGGGGCGACGGGGCGCATCGGGCTGCGCGGGAACGGAGGCGGGCGGGGTCTGGGTCGTCATCGGTTGTGGCTACGCCGGAAAGCCCGCGCCGCAGCGCATCAGCGCTTCGACGACTGACCCGGTCCGGCCGATCATCTGAAAGCTGCGGAGCTCCGCTGTCAGACCCGGGCGGGGGTTCAGTAACCGCCCGAGGTCGTCGACTTGACTACTTTGCCCTTCGCGTTGATCAGGTACCAGACACCGCCATCGGAAGCGGTGCCGGCCGCCGACGCGGCACTGCCGGCGTGCGTGTACAACGCGTGCTTGTCATACAGCACCTGCGTCGTGCCGTCGCTGCGCTTGAAGCTCGAGAGCAGCGATGTGCTCGCGCCGCTGCCGGCCTTCGGGGCGCCGCTCACGGTGACCGGCTTCCAGGCCTTCGCGCACGAGCCCGAGCACTTGCTCGAGCCCGAGGGGTCGGTTGAAAGGATGTAGATCGGCTGGTCGGCGGCGGTCACCAGCACGGAGCCGTAGCCATTGACCTTGCCGACCATCACCGTGCCCTTGCCACCGCTCGACGAGGCGCTGCTCGAGGCGCTCGCACTGCCGCCACTCGAGGAACCGGAGTTCGACGACCCGCCGCTCGAGCCGCACGCCGCCAGCAGGGCGGTGGCGGCGAGGGCGCCGAGCGTCGCAGCGATACGACGGGGCTGCCGGCGCGGAGCGGTCGCCGGGGTATCGCAATGTCTCGGACGAATTCGCATCTCGGGCATCGTGTGCAGCCTAGGGACCTCGTGTAAAACCAATGTCAGCGGATCAGCGGACGGACCAGACCGTCAGCGGCCGGGGGCGTGGCACTGCGTCGACGAGCGGGTCGGCCGGCGGGGTCCCGGGACCCTCATCAGCCTCTCACGTTGAAGTCGACGGCGTACTGAATCGCACGGCCCGGACGGATCCGGGCCGTTTCGCACCATGGGACGCCGCCGCGGGGACGGCGCCCGGTCCGACGACGCTCAGGCGACGTCGCGCAGCTTCTGGGCTTCGGCCAGAGACTGCAGCTTCTTCAGGGACTGATTCTCGATCTGGCGGATGCGCTCGCGCGTGACGTTGAACGTCCGACCGACCTCATCGAGCGTGCGCGGGTGCTCGCCGCCGAGGCCGTACCGCAGTTCGAGCACACGCCGCTCGCGGTAGGACAGATTCTCCAGCGCCTCGCGCAGCGCTTCCTTGGTGAGGATCTCGGCGGCGCGCTCGTACGGAGACTCGGCCCGCTCGTCGGCGATGAACTGGCCGAACTCCGACTCCTCCTCGTCTCCGACCGGCTTCTCGAGCGAGACCGGGGCCTGGGCCGAGCGCTTGATCGACTCGACCTCCTCGGGCTCGATCCCGGTGACCTCGGCGATCTCCTCGGCGGTCGGCTCACGGCCGAGCTCGGTGACCAGCTTGCGCTCGGCGCGGCCGATCTTGTTGAGCTTCTCGACCACGTGGACCGGGATGCGGATCGTGCGGGCCTTGTCCGCGAGCGCGCGGGCGATCGCCTGGCGGATCCACCAGGTGGCGTAGGTCGAGAACTTGAAGCCCTTGCGGTAGTCGAACTTCTCGGCGGCCCGGACGAGGCCGAGCGTGCCCTCCTGGATGAGGTCGAGGAACGGCAGGCCCTGGTTGCGGTAGTTCTTCGCGATCGAGACGACAAGACGGAGGTTGGACTCGACCATCTTCTGCTTGGCGTCGAGGTCGCCGCGCTCGATGCGCTTGGCGAGGTCGACCTCCTCCTGCGCGGTGAGCAGCCGCACCTTGCCGATGTCCTTCAGGAACAGCTGCAGCGAGTCGGTCGTCATGTCCGGCTTGAGATCGAGCGCCGTCTTGGCCTTGCGACGGCCGCCGCGCTTGTCGGGAGCGCGCTCGACCTCGGTGGCCGACTGAGCGGGGTCGACCTCCTCGACGAGCTCGATCTCAGCGCGCTCGAGAAAGCCGTGCAGCTCCTCGACGTCCGCCTCGTCCAGATCGAGTTCGGAGACCGCGCCGGCGATCTCCGAGAACGTCAGCACACCAAGCTGCTGGCCTCGGCTGACCAGACCCTTGATCTCTTCGAGTTCCTGCAGTTCCGCAACAGACATCTGGTTCCGTTTCCGTCGTTGGCGGGCCGCCTGAGCGGCGCCGGCGCTGGATGCACTTTCGACCCTGAACCCTTCTCAGAGCGCAGGCTCGCTACTCAACCGTGCGTCGCAATGATAGCCACTATACTTTATGAAGTCAAAGTGCTCCGGGCGGAGATTCTCGACGGTCGCAGCCAAGTGCTGACCATGGCTCGGGAAGGCCCGTTCCGCTCGCGGTGCTCTCTGTGCAGCTTTATACCGAGAACCTCGGGTGTGGTTTCAGGGTTCTCCACGGATCGCCGCAGATCGTGGACGCAGATTCGACCAGGCCGGTCGCAGATTGCGGGAAAGCGTGCCGAAGGATGCGATCATGCGCTCCATGAGCGACGAACGTCGAGGCGTGATCGGGTCTCTGCCCTCCACCCGCCCCCACCGCCGCAGCGGCAAGCGCGGCCCGGTCAGCGCCGGGCAGACGGAGGCCCCGGCGGAGCAGCGGAAGACCGCACCCGCAGCTCGGAAACCGTCCACGAAGAGGGCCACACCGAAAAAGGCATCCGCGGCGGCCAAGGGGTCCCCCGCCCCCAAGAAGCCGGCCGCGGCGGCCAAGGGGTCCCCCGCCCCCAAGAAGCCGGCCGCGGCGGCCAAGGGGTCCCCCGCCCCCAAGAAGCCGGCCGCCGCAACCAAGCGCCCCACCGCCAAGAAGTCATCCGCCGCAGCCGCCACCAAGCCCGCGTCGACGCGCGCCCGCAAGCCCGCCTCCGCGAGCAAGGCCACCCCGGCCCCGGCGCCGGCTCCCCTCGCCGAGCCGACCCGCGCGACCCCGCGCCGGCCCACGGCCAAGAAGCCTCCCGCGAATGTCCGCACGCGGGCGCGCCCGGCTCCGGTCCCACCGGCTGCCGCTGTCCCCCCGCCCGCCGAGGAACACGGGACGCTCGAGACGGTCGTTCTGGCCGCCGCCGAGCTCACCGAGCTGGGGCTCCGAGCCGGTGCCCGCGCGCTGCGCGGAGCGGTCTCCCGGCTGCCGCGTCCGTAGGCCCGCGGCGCCTCGCTCGTCACCGAGCAGGGTGCGGAGTTATGTGTAGACTGCCGCGTCAACGCCGAGCGGCCGCTGTCTCCGGACGCGGTCGACGGGGGAACCACTGCGGAGTCCGCAAGGACCTCGCTGGGGCGAATCAGGCCCGCTAAGGCCAGTAGCGCCAACACGGCGCGAGCCCGTCAGCTCACCTCGTAGGCACCATCGCCGGACCAAGGAGATCGACAGTCGTGTACGCCCGCCCATACGGACGCCCCATGACCCGAACGCTGATGGCCCTCGCCGTCGCGTTCGTGCTGCCGTCGACCGCGCTCGCGTCGGCCGGAAGCGGAGGTGGTGGGCTCACCGATGGGAGTCCGACGGGCAGCGCCGGACCGACCAGCGTGCCCACGACGCCGGCGTCCAAGCCCGTTTCGGTCTCGAGCGACGGCATCACGCTGCAGACCACCTCCTCGGCGCTGCTGCGGCGCCAGCTCACCTTCACCGGCACCGCCGGCGGCGACGCGGGCCAGACGATCGAGATCGAGCGCGAGGGTCGCGCCACCAATGACCGGTGGATACCGACGGCGTCGGCGACGGTCGCCTCGGACGGCACGTTCGCTGCGACCTGGCACGCGAGCCAGGTCGGCCGCTTCTCGATGCGCGCGGTGAAACTCGCCGACACCCCGACGGCCGAGTCGGCCTCGGCCTCGGCGGTTCCCACGTCATTGACGGTGTCGGTCTACCGCAAGGCCAAGGCGACGATCTACGGGCCCGGGTTCTACGGGCGCAAGACCGCCTGCGGCCCGCGCCTGGGGCGCTCGACGCTGGGCGTCGCCAACCGCACGCTCCCGTGTGGCACCGAGGTCTCGCTGATGTATGGCGGCCGTGAGCTCACGGTGCCGGTGATCGACCGAGGCCCTTACGCCAACGGCGCCTCCTGGGACGTCACGATGGCCACCGCGAGCGCGCTCGGGATGAGCGGCACCGAGTGGATCGGCTCGATCGCCCTGCCCGCCGGCATGCAGACCGCATCGGCACTCAGCGCGCCGTCGCTCCTGCCTCGCTGAGCCGCACCGTTGCGCGGCGGCTAGCGCATCCGGCGCGAGACCTCGATCCCGCGCGCGGACGCGGCGAACCGGGCCTCCTCGGCGGCCTCCATCAGCTGCGCGCAGTCGATCCCGTCCTCGCCGAGCACCGCGACGCCGACGCTCGCCACCAGCGGGCTGCCGCCCACCGACGACGTCTCCCCGACCGACTCCGCGATGCGTGCGCCGAGGGAATGGGCGCCCGCGCGGGCCGTCCCACGCGCGATCACCCATGCGCGCGAGGACGTCTCCTGGACGAGGATGTCCTGGCGCCGCAGTGCACGCCGGACCGCCAGCGCAAACTCGCCAAACGCCTCGCCGGCGCGGTCCGCCCCCGCTGAGACGGCGATCCGCTCCGCGTCCTCCATCTCGGCGAGCAGCAGCGAGAGCGGCGCGAAGCTGGCCTTCGCGGCCTGGATCTCGTCCTCGAGCGCCTCCACCCACAGCGGCGCCCCCCGACCCGATGTCCCGCCCTCCGTCGCCCCGCCCGTCGCGGCACCGGGGGCACCCGGCCCGCTCTCCGGCTCGGCCGCAGGCTCGTCAGCGGATGGCTCCGGCTCCACGGACGGCTCCACCTCGACGACACCCCCACCGGCCGGCGGCGGAGTCTCCGCCGCGGGCTCGGGTGGCGCAGCCGGCGGAGCGCCCTCCCCCACCCAGACCGGCCTGGCCCCCGCCGTCTCCTCCACCGTCGCAGCACGCCCCGCCGTCCCAGCACGCCCCGCCGGCGGCACCGTTCCGCCGCCGAGAGTCTCCGCCCCGCGGGTCGAGGCCCCGCCCCTCGCTCGCACCGGCTCGAGTCCCGGCCCACCGCCCGCCCGCACCAGCCCCGCATCGCGGATCAGCGCGCACACCCGCGTCAACCGCGCCGCCAGATCGGCGACGAGGTCGGGATCGGCCGCGCCGCGAAGCTCGCGGCGCAGCTCTGTCCACAGCACGTCGTGGAGCGCGTCAACCGCGGTGAGGACGTGCGCGGGAGACGCTGAGCCGGTCATCTCGCCCACGCGTGAGACAAGCGGCCACAGCGCTCCGTCACGCTCGAGGCGCCACAGGTCCGATTCCTCGGCGAGCGCGCGCAGCGCGGCGTCGATCACCCGTGGCGCGTCGCGCGTGAACGGCTCGGTGACCAGGCCCGGCGCCTCGTGGAGTTCCACCTGCGAGAGCAGCGCGAACATCCAGTTACGGGCGACCTCTTCGGGGTGCGAGAGGAGCCGTTCGATCGGGGCGTCGGCGACCGGGCGGCCCGGCCGCCGGTGAGGAGCATCCGGCGCCATCAGCCAGCCTGTCTACCACGTCGGGATGTCGGCTCCACGCTCGCCGAACCCCGGATACCGCATATGCTCGGAAATCCGGTGTCGTTGCTCCCCATCGCCGAGGCCCGCCAGCTCGTCCTGGACTCCGTTCGGCCGCTCCCCGCGGAGACGGTCTCGCTGACGCAGGCCCGCGGCAGGGTGCTCGCCGAAGACGTCCGCGCCCGTTCCGACGTCCCGCCGTTCGCCTGCTCGGCGATGGACGGCTACGCGATCCACGCGGGGAAATCCGGCCGCCGGCTCCGGGTCGCCGGGGAGTCGCGCGCGGGCGCGCCCGCGGCGGCCATGCTCGAGGCTGGGGAGGCGATCCGCGTCTCGACCGGCGCCGCGATCCCCGCAGGAGCGAGCGCCGTCATCGCCCAGGAGCAGACCGAGGTCAACGACGGCACGATCCTCACGCTCACCGACAGCCCCGAGCACGAGCACGTCCGCGGCCCGGGCGAGGACATGACCGAGGGCGCGGTCGTGCTCGACGCCGGAACGATGCTCGGACCGATCGAGCTCGGTGCCGCGATCGCCGCCGGCGCCGCCGAGCTGACCGTCGCCCGGCGGCCTCTGGTCGCGGTGCTCTCGACCGGCGACGAGCTGCGCGAGCCCGGAGAGCCGCTCGGACCGGGCGAGATCCACAATTCCAATGCGACGATGCTGTCCGGGCTCGCCGCGCGCTGCGGTGCGCTGACGCTCGAGCCCGACCACATCCGAGACGACCGTGAGCAGACGATCGCCCATATCGGCGAGGCGCTGCGCGCCGCCGACGTGGTCGTGCTGTCCGGCGGCGTGTCGGTGGGCCCTCACGATCACGTCAAGCCGGCGCTCGAGGCGCTCGGCGTGCGCGAGTGCTTCTGGCGCGTGGCCCTGCAGCCCGGCAAGCCGACCTGGTTCGGTGTCGCGGCGTCCGACACGCTGGTGTTCGGCCTGCCAGGCAACCCGGTCTCCGCGGTGGTCACCTTCTCACTGTTCGTCGCCCCGGCACTCGCCGCGCTCCAGTGCGGTCACGCCCCCCGGCCGCCTCATAGCCACGCCCGACTGGGCGTCGCCCTGCGTCGCAACCCGGCGCGCGAGCAGGCGGTCCGTGTCTCGCTGCGCGCCGCCCCCGACGGCACGCTGGTGGCACGGCCGACCGGTGCCCAGGGCTCGCACATCCTCAGCTCGCTGCTCGCCGCCGACGCGCTGGCGATGATCCCCGCCGGCGACGGACCGCTCGAGGCGGGTGCGGTCGTGGCACTCGAGGCGCTCGTCCGCTGACCCAACCGGGGTAGGGTCCGTGCCGGGTGCTCGCCCTGTCTCGGCGGGCGGTCACAATCCCGGATCGATGTCCGCGCCGTTCGTCTTCATCGCCACCCTCGCCTCCGCCTTTGCGGCCTGGCGGCGCGCCCACCGCGGACGCCGCCGGCCGGCGCGCGCGGTGATCGGCTCGGCGCCGCATTCGACCGTCATCGCCCACGACGGGCGCGTCCGCTCGGTGCAATCCGCCGTGCTCACGATGGATGACGAGGACCTCGAGCGCCTGTGGACCGTGCCCAACCTGGAGAACCTCGGACGGACGTACTGGCGGTTTCTCACGCGCGTGACCCTCGGCCTGATCCGCGTCGTCTACGACGAGGACTCCCGCTCGGTCGTGCTCGTCGCCAGGCCGCTCACGCTGCTGCGCTTCGAGGTCCCCCGCTACGAGATCGATCGCGACGAGGGCAAGATCACCTGGCAGATCCGCGACGGGCTCCTCGTGGCGCGCAGCGGCCGCGGCTCTGGCTGGCTGTCGCTGGCGGTGCAGCGGATGCCCCCCAACCCCGGCGGTCGCCAGCGCGAGGTGAAGATCGAGGTCGAGGTCGCGAATTTCTACCCGGCGATCGCGTCCCGGCTCTCGACCATCGTCTACGAGATGACGCAGTCGTTCATCCACGTGATCGTCACCCATGCGTTCCTGCGCTCGCTGGAGAACCTTCGGCTCGACGTCTCCCACGTCGGGGCGCTCGCCGGGCGGTGACCGGCGCGGGTCAGCCGTAGCTGACGCCGATCGACCGCATCTTGCGGCGATCGTGGCGCGCGTAGATGCGGCGCACCGTGCCCGACCGTGAGCGCATCACCAGCGATTCGGTGGAGGCGCCGCTGTCGCCGTGGTAGCGCACTCCCTGCAGGACGTCGCCATCGGTCACGCCGGTGGCGGAGAAGAACGCGTCCTCACCCTGCACGAGGTCATCGCAGGTGAGCACCCGCTCCAGGTCGTAGCCCTCGGCGACAGCGGCCTGGCGCTCCTCGTCGTTGCGCGGCCACAGGCGCCCGAGCAGCTGGCCGCCGATGCACTTGATCGCAGCTGCGGAGATCACGCCCTCGGGCGTCCCGCCGATCCCCCACAGGAGGTCGACCGGCGAGTTCTCGGAGACCGCGAGCAGCGAGGCGGCGACGTCGCCGTCGGTGATGAGCCGTACCCGCGCTCCAGCTTCGCGCACCTCGCGCATCGCCTCGTGGTGGCGCTCGCGATCGAGCATCACAACCATCACGTCGCGGATGTCGCGGTTCTTCCGCTCGGCGATCAGTTGCAGCGTGTCGGAGATTGGGCGATCGAGGTCGAGCAGGTCGGCGATCTCCGGGCCACCGGCGATCTTCTCCATGTAGAACACGGGGCCTGGATTGAACATCGTCCCGCGCTCGGACAGGGCGATCACCGAGATCGCGTTGGGCATCCCGAGCGCGCACAACCGGGTGCCCTCAAGCGGATCGACCGCGATGTCGACCTCGGGCGGAGACCCGTCGCCAATGTGCTCGCCGTTGAACAGCATCGGCGCCTCATCCTTCTCGCCCTCGCCGATCACAACGATGCCGTCCATGGAGACCGTGTCGAGCATCGCGCGCATCGCATCGACGGCGGCCTGATCGGATCCCTCCTTGTCGCCGCGGCCGATCATCCGGGCGGAGGCGAGCGCCGCCGCCTCGGTCACACGTACGAGCTCGACCGCAAGATTGCGGTCCGGCTTTGAATGCGAAGCGGCCATCGCGCAGGCAGCCTACAGTTCGCGTCGATGCGCCGTCTGCAGCCCGACCCGGCGCCGGTCGACCCGATCGAGCTCATCCCGCGCGCGCTGGATGGCGTCGCGCGCGCCGACCGGCCCTACGTGGTCGCGAACTTCATCTCGAGCGCCGACGGCCGCGCGACCGTCGACGGCGGCTCGACCGCGCTCGGCGACGATGGCGACAAGCAGATCTTCCGAGCGCTGCGCGGGTGCGCCGACGCGGTGCTCGTCGGGACCGGGACGCTCGAGGCCGAGCACTACGGAACCCTGTCGCGCGACCCCGCGGTGGTCGCGCTGCGCGAGCGCCTCGGCCTCGCCACCCAGCCGCCGTTGGTGACGGTCACCCGCAGCGGCCGGCTTCCGGAGATCCCGCTGCTCGACGATCCGGCCGCCACGGTGATCGTCTACTCGGGCGCGGACATCAACCCGCGGAAGGTCCCAGCCACCGTCACCGTCGAGCGCCGCGCGCCCGGCGACCTCAGCCTGCAGACCGTACTCGCCGACCTGTTCGCAGCCCACGGAGTGAGGCTGCTGCTCTGCGAGGGTGGCCCGTCGCTGTTCGGCTCGCTCGTCGTCGCTCGTGTGTGCGACGAGCTGTTTCTGACGCTCGCACCCGTGCTCGCCGGTGGCGACGGTCCGGCGATCACCGGCTCGATGGCCGGCTCGGGCCCCGAGCGGATGCGGCAGCTGTGGACGCTGGCCGAGGGCGACTCGCTGTATCTGCGCTACGCGCTCGGCGCCTGAGCCGAGCTCCCGAAGCCTGAATCGCTTAAGCGCTCGCGCGGCTCTCGCTGCTTTCATCGCCCGCCATGAGCGTGGCTGCCGAGCTCGGGGAATCGGTTCCCTCCGAACCGCTCATCGCCCTCACTGAAGCCCGGCAGCGCACCATGGCGCTCGTCGCCAAGCTCACTGACGAGGAGCTCGAACGGGTCCACTCGACGCTCATGAGCCCGCTGGTCTGGGACCTCGGCCATATCGCCGCGTTCGAGGACCTGTGGATCGTGCACCGGTACGGAGGGCGGCCACTGCTGCGCGCCGACCTCGCGGAGACCTACGACGCGTTCGAGACCCCGCGTGCCAAGCGGGGCGACATAGAGCACCTGGGGCCATCCGACGCGCGTGAGTACATGGCCGAGGTGCGCAGCCGCGCCGAGGAGGTGCTCGCCGAGCGCGGCCCCGGCGACGGGACGATCCCCGAGCTGATCGTGCGTCACGAGCACCAGCACAACGAGACGATGCTGCAGACCATGGAGCTGGCGAGGCTGCGCGGCTTCGAGCCGACGGGCCCGGACACCCTCCGCGCCGCGTCGCGAATGCCCACCGGTCTTGATCTGATCGACGTCCCCGCCGGCCCGTGCGCCATCGGCGCCCCCGCTGAGGGCTTCGCCTACGACAACGAGCGCCCGCGCCACCAGGTCGAGCTGCCCGCGTTCCGCATCGCGCGCTTCCCGGTGACCAACGGCGATTGGCGAGCCTGGGTCGAGGACGGTGGCTACCGGCGGCGGGAGCTCTGGTCAGCGGAGGGCTGGGCATGGCGGGAGCAGGAGCACCCCGAGCGACCGGCCGCCTGGACCGCCGATCTCGACCACGAGTGGAGGCTCGGCCGACGCGAGCAGCTTGACCCGGCGCGGCCGGTCGTGCACGTCTCCTTCCACGAAGCCGAGGCGTTTGCCACCGCCCACGGGCTGCGCCTTCCGACCGAGCTCGAGTGGGAGAAGGCCGCTTCCTGGGACCCCGCGAGCGGCACCACTCAGCGCTGGCCATGGGGAGCGGGCATCCCGGCGCCCGGAACGCACGCCAACCTCGATCAGCTCGCAGGTGGCACCGCACGCGCGGGAAGCCTGCCCCGCAGCGCCTCGCCGGTGGGGTGCGAGCAGATGCTCGGCGACGTCTGGGAGTGGACGAGCAGCGTGTTCGATCGGTACCCGGGCTTCACCGCCTACCCGTACCGGGAGTACTCCGAGGTGTTCTTCGGCGAGGGCTACCGCGTCCTGCGCGGCGGCTCATGGGCGACCCGCGCCCGCGTCACGACCGTGCCCTTCCGCAACTGGGACTTCCCGCAGCGCCGCCAGATCTTCGCCGGCCTGCGGCTCGCCGCGGACGCCTGAGTACGATGGCCCGCCTCGACACGCCGCTCGAGGACGAGCTCGCCGAGCACGCGTTCGCCAACGACGTGCTCGACGGCCTGACCAAGCCGTTCAAGGAACTGCCGCCGAAGTACCTCTACGACGCCCGCGGCTCGGAGCTGTTTGAGCGGATCACCGAGCAGCCCGAGTACTACCCGACGCGGGCCGAGCTGCGGATCCTGCGTGAGCACGCCGCGGCCGTCGTCGCGCGAACGGGCGCAGGCGAGCTCGTCGAGCTGGGCGCGGGCGCCTCGACCAAAGCGCGCGTGCTGCTCGACGCGATGCGCGCGGCCGGCACCCTGCGGCGTTACATGCCGATCGACGTTTCGGAGGCGGTCGTCGCCGAGGCGGCCCGGACGCTCACCGCCGACTATCCGGGGCTGCAGATCACGGGCGTCGTCGGGGACTTCGAGCGCGATCTCGACCATGTCGCCCGAGCCGGCGACACGCCGCGGATCGTGGCTCTGCTCGGCGGCACGATCGGCAACTTCCCGCCCGGGACTCGGCGCGGGGTGCTCACGAAGATCAGCGCGCTGCTGGCCGACGGCGATCATCTGCTGATCGGCACCGATCTGGTCAAGGACCCGGCGATCATCGAGGCCGCCTACAACGACGCGGCCGGCGTGACGGCCGAGTTCAACCGCAACATGCTGCGCGTGCTCAACCGCGAGTTCGAGGGCGACCTGCCGGTGGAGAACTTCGAGCATGTCGCGTTCTACGACGGCCGCCAGGAGTGGGTCGAGATGCGGCTGCGGGCGATCCGGCCGTGCTCGGCCCGCTTGGAGGCACTTGACCTGCGAGTCGACTTCGCTGCGGGCGAGGAGCTGCGGACCGAGATCAGCGCCAAGTTCACGCCGGCCCGGATCCGCGGCGACCTCGAGGCCTCCGGCCTGGAGCTCTGCGACCTGCTCACCGACCCCGAGCGGCTGTTCGCAATCTCGCTGTCACGCCCCGCCTCCTGACCCCGTCGGGGCCGATCATCGCTACGCTGCCCCGCATGCGACGGCTCACCACGCTCCTCACCGCCGGTGCCGCGATCGGCGCCTGTGGCGTCTGCGCCGCGCAGGCGTCCGCCGCCCCCACCGCTGCAACCGTGCCCTCGATCACGGGCGCCAGCAGCTACGGCTCGACGCTGACGTGCAACAACGGCACCTGGTCGGCCGGCGCGGGCGGTTTCACCTACACCTGGCAGCTGGCGGACGCCAATGCGCAGATCGGCACAGGGTCCACGCTCCGCGTCAGGGCGATCTGGGTGGGCCTCGGGATCCAGTGTGCGGTCACCGCCACCGACACCACCGGCTCGGCGACCGCGACCTCCCCGGCGGTCACCGCCACGGCGCTGACCCCGACGATCACGGTCACCGAGGCGCGGCAGATCGCGACCGGCAAGATCGCGTTCAAGGGGAAGATCAGCCCGGTGGCGTCGCTCAAGGGCGGCGCGGGCTCGCTGATCCTCTATCGCGTGACCAAGGCCGGGCCGCAGCAGCTGAGTTTCAACGGCGGCCAGACGCGCCCCAACCAGAAGACGGGCGCGTTCACGATGACGGCAACCGGCGAGCCGACCGGCAAGAACAAATACGCCCTGCAGTACGTGCCGAGCGCGCTCGGCTACACCTCGCCGGTGATGATCCGGCGCACCATCACCGTCCGCTGATCCGCGGTCAGACCCTCGCCTCGGCGAAGGTCACCATCCGGCCGCGCTGCTCGTCCCAGAGCTTGAGCCGCACCGCGCGGATCCCGTCGATGAGCGTGAGCACCGGGACGCTGTGGAAGACCGAGTTCTCCTCGTGCGCCCGCTGCAGGTTGTAGTTGGGGATCCGCACGTTGAGGTGGTGGACGTGGTGGAAGCCGATGTTCCCGGTCGCGAACTGCAGCAGGCGGGGCAGCTTGAGGAACGAACTGCCATGGAGCGCTGCGTCGGCGTAGCCCCACCCCTCGGTCCGCTGGTAGTAGGCGCCCTCGAAGTTGTGCTGGACGTAGAACAGCCAGACTCCGGCCGCGCCGGCGATCAGCGCGGGCGGAGCCCAGGCGAGCGCCACCGCGAGCGGACCGAGCCACCAGCAGAGCAGCCCGAAGATCACCACAAGCGCTGCGTCGGTCGCCAGCACGCTGCGGCGCATGCGCGCCGGGGCGTTGCGGGAGATCAGCCGCGGCCCGATGATCATTGCGATCACCGGCCCGAGACCGAACATGATCAGCGGGTTGCGGAACAGCCGGTACTCCATGCGGGCCCGGGGCGAGCGGGCCGCGTACTCCTCGACGGTGAGCAGCGGGACATCGCCGATGCCGCGCTTGTCGAGGTCACCCGCCGTGTTGTGGTGGATCGCGTGATCGTGGCGCCAGCGGACGAACGGCGTGAGCACGATCACCCCGAGCACCGTGCCGAGCCAGATGTTGGCCAGACGGGTGGGCATGAACGACCCGTGGGTGCAGTCATGGAAGATGATGTAGGTCCGCAGCAGGAACCCGGCGCTCACCGGCGCCAGCAGGAGCGTCAGCCACCAGCCGACGTGATTGAACGCGAACACCATCCCGGTGCTCACCGCCAGATAGGCGACGACCGAGGTGAACAGATCGAGACTGCTGCGCCACATGCACGGCGTCGCGTAGGGCGCAAGTCGCTCGCGCCAGACGGCCGGCTGTTGCGGGGTGTCGTGCTCGGCTGTTTCCAGACTCACGTTCGCGTCGATGACTGCGGGGTTCACGTTCGTACTGCCCCTTTTCTCTCAGACCCGTCGTGCCGATCCGTGTGACCGGCCTGAAGTGTGCGCAGCCTACAAGGTGCCCAGGACTACCGGCGAAAACACATAAGGAACTCTCACGAACCGCTCAGGCTGGACTGACCCGGCGGTCGGAAATCGGACCGTCGCTCAGAGACGTTCGACGAGCATCGCCTGGCCCTGGCCGCCGGCGACGCACATCGACTCGATCCCGTAGCGGCCGCCGGTGGCGCGCAGCCCGTTCAGGAGCGTCGTCATGATCCGGGCGCCGGTCATCCCGAACGGGTGACCGAGGGCGATCGCGCCGCCGAACGGGTTGAGCTGCTCGGTCTCGATGCCCAATTGGTCTCGGCAGGGAACGATCTGTGCGGCGAACGCCTCATTGATCTCGACGATGTCGATGTCCTCGATCGTCAGCCTGGCCTGCTCGAGCAGCGCTCGGATCGCGGGGATCGGGCCGAGGCCCATGATCTCGGGCCGAATCGCGGCGACCGTCGAGGCGACGATCCGCGCGAGCGGCTCCAGACCGAGTCGCTCCGCGCGGTCAGAGGACATCACCAGCACGGCCGCCGCTCCGTCGTTGAGGGGGCAGGAGTTGCCCGCGGTGACGGTCCCGTCGGGTCGGAACGCCGGTCGCAATCGCGAGAGCACCTCGAGCGTGGTCCCGGGTCGCGGGCCGTCATCGTGGCTGACGACGGCCTCCGGGACCTCCAACTGCTGGTTGGGGTCCTCGGTCGATTGCTCGCGATGGGCGGGGACCGTCACCGGGACGATCTCGGCGTCGAAGTGGCCGCTGTCGCGGGCAGCCACCGCACGGCCCTGCGAGATCACGGCCCACTCGTCCTGCGCCTCGCGTGAGACCGAGCAGCGCTCGGCGACGTTCTCGGCGGTCATCCCCATCGGGATGTAGACGTCGTACAGCGAGCCCTCCGAGCCATCGAGCAGCGGATTGAGGACCTCGGGCGCGAGCGGCGCCACGACGCCCCGTGAGACGGCCTCCACGCCCGCAGCGAGATATTGCTCTCCCTCCCCTGCCCGGATCGCGTGAGCGGCCATCCGGATCGCCATCAGCGAGGACGCGCAGAAGCGGTTGACGGTGCACGCCGGGACGTGATGGTCCAGGCCCGCCAGCAGCGACGCGGTACGCCCGATGTTGGCGCCCTGCTCACCGGTGCCGTAGGCGGCGCCCATGATCACATCGGTGGTCTGGGAGAAGTCGACGTCCTGGTTGCGTTCGATGAGTGCCCGCAGCGGTACCGCGGCGAGCTCGTCGGCCCGCATTCCCCGCAGCGAACCCTTCACCGCCCGTCCGATCGGGGTGCGGACGGCGTCGACGATGACCGCTTCAGGCACGAGGTGCGCGGGGCGTCCGCTCAGAGGCCGAGCCGGCGCACGCCCGCCTCACCCCAGCCGAGGTGATGCGCGAGCTCATGGCGCACGGTGCGCGTCACCTGGGCGCGCAACAGCTCCGGATCGTGGCCGAAGTCGCGCATCAGCGTGTCGCGGAAGATGAGGATTCGGTCGGTGAAGTAGTCACGTGCGACCGTGTCGCCCTGATAGAGGCCGTAGGCGCGGTGCTCGCGGCCACCGTCTGAGACGACGATCGCGACGTGCTCGAGCGCGCGATGGAACTCGAGCGGCAGCTCATCGATCGCGGAACGGACGAGCGCGGCGAAGTCCTCATCGCCGTCGAGCGCGTACGCATCCTCCTCCTCCTCAGGCCAGCTGGAGCCGATCAGGTCCTCGTCGGACTCGCCCCAGCGGCTCTCGGAGGCAAGCTGCTCGGCGTGCTGGACAAGTGCCTCGAACTCGTCCTCGTCGACCGGATCCCGCCAGTTGGCCAGGTGCACGAGCGCGAACGTGACCACCGCACCGAGCACGATCGCACCGGCGGCGAAGACCGCGATGCCCTGGATCAGCTTGACCGGGAACGAGTCGCTGAACCCGACTCCGATCGACACCGCACCGAGCCCGACCGTGAGCGCACCAGCCGCCGAGAGCAGCACTCGCCGGATGCTCGGGCTGCGATCGGGGACGGGCTCCGGCGTCGTCATCGCATCGTACGGGCGATCACGAGACGCTGGATCTCGTTCGTTCCCTCATAGATCTGGGTGATCTTGGCATCCCGCATCATCCGCTCCACCGGATACTCCTTAACGTAACCGTAGCCGCCCAGAACTTGAATTGCCTCCGGAGTGACCGCCATTGCGGTGTCGGAGCAGAACAATTTCGCCATCGCGGTGTATTTGCCGATGTCGGCGTCGCCACGATCGACCTTGGCGCAGGCCTGGTAGAGCAGTTCGCGCCCGGCCGCACAGCGCGTCTCCATGTCGGCGAGTTTGAACTGAATCGCCTGGAAGCTGTTGATCGGCTTGCCGAACTGCCGACGCTCGCGCGCGTACGCGGCGGCGTAGTCGGTGGCGCCCTGCGCGATCCCGAGCGCCTGCGCACCGGCGCCGAGCCGCGAGATATCGAGGGTGCCCATCGCGACCTTGAATCCCTGACCCTCCGCGCCGACGATGTTCTCGTGCGGGACCCGGACGCCGTCGAAGATCGGCTGGCCGGTCGGCGAACCCCGGATCCCGAGTTTCTTCTCGAGCTTGCCGACGCTGAAGCCGGGACGGTCGGCCTCGACGACGAACGCGGTGATGCCACGCGAATGGCCGGCCTCGCGGTCGGTCACCGCGAACACGACGTAGAAGTCCGCGACGCCGAGATTCGTGATCCAGTTCTTCGTACCGTCGATCACCCACTCGTCGCCGTCACGCACCGCGCGCGTGATCATCCCGCCGGGGTCCGAACCGGCCTCGGGCTCCGACAGGGCGAACGCGGGCGACCACTCTCCGGTCGCGCAGCGGGGCAGGAAGCGATCCTTGAGCTCGTCGGAACCGAACAGCTTGATCGGCAGCGTCCCGAGCTCCTGGATCATCAGGATCAGCGCGGTCGAGGCGCAGGCCTTCGCGATCTCCTCGATCGCGATGTTCAGCATCAGCGTCCCGGTGCCGGTTCCGCCGTGCTCGGTCTCGAACGGCAGGCCGAGAATGTCCTGCTCGGCAAGCAGCCGGCGCAGGTCGTGCGGGTACTCGGCCTTCTCGTCGATCTCGGCGGCGCGAGGCGCGATTCGCTCGGTGGCGATCTCCCGGATCGTGTCCCGGAAATCGAGGTAGTCCTGAGGAACGGTGTACAGCTCCGAGAGCGCCGACATGACCTCTGATCCTACGTCAACGCGGCCGGTCGAGGGGCAGCGCCGAGGCGCCCCACCTCAACGGGCGGTCTCGCAGCGGACCGCCCACCATCACGGGCGCTGTCAGAGACCCGCCGGGTGACGAACGACGTAGTCGCCGCCGTCCGACAGGTTGGCTGTGACGTCGGACGGCTGCAGCCACCGCGGGCCGCTGCCGGACGGGAATGTCGGGCCGTAGTGAGCCGTGTTGAACGCCAGCCCCGCGATCACCACGAATGCATGGGAGGCGTCGGCGTAGACGGTGATCCACTGGCCGGGCCCGGACTGGCCGTAGGCCTCGAGCTCGCTGGAGTCCTCGGGAGAGGTGAGCAGCCCGCCTCCGTGCAGCGCGAAACTGACCGCGCCGGAGCAGTCGTATCCGGAATCGGTGAAGGAGGCGTGACCGCCGCCGTAGATGTACGGGTCGTCGATGATCGAGTTCGCCGCGGCGATCGCGTTCTGGACGGCCGCGGGGGCATCGGCGGGCGCCGTCGCCGTGCCATCGGCGTTGAGCGTTGCCTGGCCGGCGGAGGCCGAGGTCGGAACTGCCTTGGCGACGTCGCGCTGGAGCGTCATCTCCTCGCCGCGGACGGCGACGCCGGTGATGATCAGGTGGCTCGCGCGCTGGAACTTCATCACGCTGCTGGCGGTCCGCGGACCGAAGTCTCCATCCACCGAGGTGGGGTATCCGGCGAGCGTGAGGTAGTTCTGCAGGTCCTCGACGTCGGTCCCGACCATCCCCCGGCGCAGCGTGCGCGAGCCGTAACGCCGGTTGGGCAGGTTCGGCGCGTTGGTCTCGGTGCCGATCTGGGTCGTCGTCCCGGTCCCGGTCGTACCGGTCGGGGCCGTCGTCGTCGTGGTGGTGGTCGTCGTGCCCGTCAGGCCGCTGCCGCCGGTGGAGTCCGAGCGTGCATCCGGTGCGGCTCCGCCGCTCACCGGCACGTCGACGGCGGCAAGGTCATAGGAGCGAATCGTGCGCAGGCGACGCATGAACCGGGGGCTCGCCATCCCGTCGACCGGCAGGTGGTACCGGCGCTCGAAACTGCGCACGGTGCGGACGGTGGCGGAGTCGAACACTCCGGTGCGGCGGACGACGAAGCCCGCCTCGGTCAGCTCGCGCTGCAGGGCGCGGACCGCAGAGCCGCGCATCCCCTGACGCAGGACGCGGGAACCGGAGCGCTGAGCGGCGGCGGTTGCGGGCAGGATGATCGCGCCAAGCAGAACTGCAAAGCCGGCAAGACGCGCGAAAACTCGTAGGCGAACGGGGACCACGTACTAACCCTTCTCTTTCTGTGTGCCTTCGGGGTTAGCTGTCGGGCTCGCGCTGAAAGAGTTGCGCTACGCCGAAACATCTCGGCGATTCGCCCCTGACCGGCTGGGTAAGCCGACCAAACGGGTTCCCCGATCACCACGGTCCAGGTTCGTGGTGATTCGGCTGTGGGTGATTATCGACGCGGCAGCCTACACGACCTGCAGGATTGATGTCATGCATTATCCCGTGCAGGATTCATGCCTCACGGCTGCTAAGCGCGTGTACGGGTGCTAAAAGCCGAGCAAATTGGCGCAAGCGACGTCTCGTCGGCGTACGGACCAAAACCGGGCTGCCGCGTTCTAGATTGACGTGGGATGTCGAGCGATTACTCACCTCACGAGGTCTCCCGCCTCCACGACGAGGGCGCGATTCAGCTGATCGATGTGCGCGCCGACCACGAGCACCAGGCCGGCCACATCGCCGGTACGACGCTGATTGAGCTCTCCGAGATCTCCGCGCGCGCGGGCGAGATCGACCGGGAGCGCCCGGTCGTCTTCTACTGCCGCAGCGGCGCGCGCTCGGCGATGGCCACCGAGGCGTTCGCCCAGGCCGGATACGAGGCCCACAACATGACCGGCGGGATGCTCGCCTGGCAGGCGGCGGGCCTACCGATCGATCCCGACGGCGGATTCGTCGCCGATCCGTGATTTCGGCCGCGTTCGCGGGAAGAGTTCACTCATGGAAACACGCGCAGACGACGAGGACCACGAGCAGCTCGCCGACGAGTTGGACGAGCGTGCGGACGAGATGCAGGAGCGCTCCGAAGAGCTCGGGGACGAGATCGAGAACGTCCGCGGGGACTGGGAGGCCAAGCGCCGTGACGATGACGTCGCTGGAGCTCCCCCGCCCCGAGAGGAAGGCTGACCCGCCCGCCGCCGGGCAGCGACGGACGGGTGCAGGTCAGTGGTTCGGCCGCCCGTCGGACGGCCGTGGCGACGTCCTAGATCTTCTGGACGTTGATGGCCTTGGGGCCCTTGGGGCCGGACTCCTCTTCGTAGGACACCTTGGCGCCCTCCGCGAGTGAGCGGTAGCCATCCGCCTGGATGCTCGAGTGGTGGACGAACAGATCGCGGCTGCCCTCATCAGGCGTGATGAAGCCGAAACCCTTCTCGTCGCTGAACCACTTGACCGTTCCGGTTGCCATTGGCAGTTTCCCTCCGGGGAATATCAGTGCTGCTACCCGGAGGTGTCCCCACCGAGGCCTGCACCTTCTTGTCGCCGCGCACGAGTGCGTGCGGCCTTTCGCGCGTGAAAGTAGCACGGGATCGCCATTTCCGATAGCGCCGGTGCGCGATGCCCGTTTTTCCTTCACTGGCCGGTCACAATGGGGCCCGCGATCCTGATCGCCCGGGGCGCCTGCCGGACGCGGCATCATCAACGCACGATGGACGATCCGATGGTGATCCGAGGCCGCACCGCGATTCCGCTCCGGGAGGTCACGCTGCGCGCTTCACGGTCCTCGGGCCCGGGCGGCCAGCACGCCAACGTGACGGCATCGCGCATCGAGGCCAGCTTCGACGTGGCGGGCTCCGAGGCGCTCTCACCGGTGCAGAAGACCCGGATCATCGAGCGTCTGGGACCGGTGGTGACCGCCGTGGCGCAGGACGAGCGCAGCCAGGCGCGCAACCGCGAGCTCGCGCTCGAGCGTCTACGCGGCCGGCTCGCTGCTGCGCTGGCCGTCCAGCGGCCGCGACGCTCGACCCGCCCGAGCGCCTCCGCGGTCGCTCGTGGCCGCGCCGCCAAGCAGCAGCGCTCGGAGCGCAAGGCGCAGCGCCGCCCGCCGTCCGGCGAGCATTGATGCGCTGGTACGTCGACGGGATGAACGTGATCGGGACGCGTCCGGACGGCTGGTGGCGCGACCGCGATGCGGCGATGAGCCACCTGGTGGACCTGCTCGAGCGGTGGGCGGCGATCGAGGGCGAGGACGTGGTGGTGGTCTTTGAACGGGCCCCGCGCCCGCCCCTCCGCTCGACGGTGATCGAGATCGCACACGCGCCGAGGCCTCGTGCGGACGCCGCCGATTTCGAGATCGTGCGGCGCCTTGAGCGCGAACCGCATCCCGCGCTGGTACGCGTGGTCACCTCGGACCGGTGGCTGGCCGACCGCGCCCAGGCGATCGGCGCGGCCGTGCACGGCGCCGACATGTTCCGCTCGATGATCGACGGCGCCTGACCGATCTCGCGCCTCGGCGCCGCACGTTCCTAGAGTCAGCGATGCACGCCGCGCGACCTGATCCGGCCGACTTCGGCGCTTGCCACAATCAACTACAGGCCATGCCCGAAGAAACATCACCCCGCGGCGGTATGCCGCAGGGCGCGCGCCGCGCCAACCCGCCGGAGAGCGGGAATCGCGGACGGCCGCCGCAGGGCCGAGCGCAGCCGCCCTCGCCAGGGCAGCACGGCTGGAAGGTGACCCCCGCTCCGGACGGCCGCGGTGCACGAACGCCGAGCAAGCCGCCGGGCTCGCCGCAGTCGCGCTGGTGGTGGCTTGCGGTCCTGATCATCGTCCTGCTGGTCGCCAACGTGTGGATCTCCTCGCGGGTGCTCAAGCCAAACGCGCCGATTCGCATCCCGTACAGCCCGACGTTCCTGACCCAGGTCAAGGACGGGAACGTCAAGTCGGTCTCCACCAAGAGCGCCGCCATCTCCGGGACGTTCAAGACGAAGATCCGCTATCCGGCCGGCAGCGCCGGCGCCCGCAGATCGTCGAACTTCACCACCCAGATCCCCTCATTCGCACCGCAGCAGGATCTGTTCACAGAGCTGAGAGCCAAGGGCGTGACGATCAACGCCCAGAACCCGAGCACCGGGCCCTCGACGCTCACCGAGATCATCGCCTCGTTCGGGCCCACGATCCTGATCCTGCTCGTGCTGTTCTTCATCTTCAGGCGCGCGGCGTCGGGCGGTGGCGGCGCGGGCGGTCTGATGTCGTTCGGCCGCTCCAGAGCGAGGCGCGTGGAGCCCTCCGATCAGCACATCACGTTCGAGGATGTGGCCGGGATCGAGGAGGCCAAGCAGGAGCTCCACGAGATCGTCGACTTCCTCAAGATGCCGGACAAATACCTGAAGCTCGGCGCGCGGATCCCGCGCGGCGTGCTGCTCTCCGGCCCCCCCGGGACCGGCAAGACGCTGCTCGCGCGCGCCGTTGCCGGCGAGGCCGGGGTCCCGTTCTTCCAGATGTCGGCCTCCGAGTTCGTCGAGATGATCGTCGGCGTCGGCGCCTCGCGCGTGCGTGATCTGTTCAAGCAGGCCAAGGAGGACGCGCCCGCGATCATCTTCATCGACGAGCTTGACGCGATCGGTCGGTCGCGCTCGGCCGGCGGCCCGAACCTGTCGGGCGGCCATGACGAGCGCGAGCAGACGCTCAATCAGATCCTCACCGAGATGGACGGCTTCTCCCCGCGCGAGTCGGTGATCGTGCTCGGCGCGACCAACCGCCCCGAGGTGCTCGATCAGGCGCTGTTGCGCCCCGGGCGTTTCGACCGCCGGGTCGTCGTCTCGCCGCCGGACCGGGCCGGCCGCGAGGCGATCCTCGAGGTCCACACGCGCTCGGTGCCGCTCGGCGCCGATGTCGACCTGGGCGGGATCGCCGCCTCGACACCCGGGATGGTCGGCGCCGACCTGGCCAACCTCGCCAACGAGGCGGCTCTGCTCGCCGCGCGGCGCACGCACGTCGAGGTCATCGAGCAGGACTTCACCGATGCGATGGAGCGGATCGTGCTCGGCGCCGAACGCAAGGTGATGATCTCCGAGGAGGACAAGCGGCGCACCGCCTATCACGAGTCCGGTCACGCGATCATGGGCATGCTCACCCCGGGCGCCGACCCCGTGCGCAAGGTCTCGATCATCCCGCGCGGCATGGCGCTCGGCGTCACCTTCTCCTCCCCCGACGCCGATCGCTTCAACTTCGACGAGGCCCACCTGATCGCCCAGATCAAGGTCGCGCTCGGCGGACGCGTCGCCGAGGAGGTCGTCTTCGGTGATCTCACCACGGGAGCCGAGTCCGACATCCAGCAGCTGACGCGGATCGCGCGCGGGATGGTCGGCCGCTGGGGGATGAGCCGTGCGATCGGGCCGATCGCGGTGCTGCCCACCGACGGCCAGAGTTCGCTGCTCCCAGGGGTCTCGGAGACCTCGGAGCGCACCCAGCAGCTGATCGACGAGGAGGTCCGGCGAATCGTCGAGACCGCACACCGCGAGGTCACCGAGGAGCTCTCCAACCACCGCCCGAACCTCGACACACTCGTCGCCGAGCTGATGGCCCATGAGACGCTCGACCAGGTCGCCGCCTATGCGGCCGCGGGTCTGCCGATCAATCGCGACGCCCAGCCGGGAACGTCGCTGTCGCTCAACGGCTCAGAGCCGGACCTCGACCCGAACGACGGGCCCGAGCCGATCGCCTGATCGCGTCGCGGCTGGTCAGTCGCTGAGGCGCGTCATCCGCGCGAGCGCCTCATGGCACTCGACGACGCGGCGCTTGACCGGATCGGAGTCCGGCCGGTCATGGACCAGGTCCCAGGTGCGGTCGGCGATCTCTCGCGCGTTCTCGGGCGTCGCGCTCTCCCACAGCCGGTTGACCAGCGTGATCTCGAACTCCCGGATCTGATCGGCGGGGTTGCCCGGCGTCATGCGCGGCAGCGGCTCGCCGGTCGCCTCCTTCCACATGCCGGTCGCCACGAGCAGCCGGTTGCGCATCTCGATCTGGTCCATCGGCGCCCCATCCTACGAAGCTCGGCGAGGCATCGCCTCGTGGGTCATCGGCCGCCGGGAAGCGGCTGCGTGGTCGACTGGAGCATGGCGAACAGGTCGCCATCGCGGACGACCCGCTCAAGCACCTGCTCAGGCCCGAAGCTCAGCATTTCTGGGTCCCGGGCGTCGCGGCACGCGGCGACCTCCTCCCAGGTCACCGGCGCCGACACGCGCGGGCGCTCGCGAGCACGCATCGAGTAGACCGTGACCGTCGTCTTATGGGCGTCGTTCTGGCTCCAGTCGACGAGCACACGCCCTTCGCGCAAGCGCTTGGTCATCCGTGAGACGACCAGCTCGGGCAGGCGCTGCTCCAACGCCTCGGCGACCGAGCGCGCCCATGGCTTGGTCTGCGCATAGCTCGCCCCTGAGTTGAGCGGCACGTACACCTGCATCCCCTTGGAGCCCGAGACCTTTGCCACGGACTCCAGGCGCAGCTGGGCGAACAGTCCCCTCAGCACGAGCGCGACCTCGCAACACTCGGGCAGCGCCGCGGGCGCGCCCGGGTCGAGGTCGAAGACGAGCATCGTCGGCGACTCAGCGCCCCGGCCGCTCGTGTCCACGCAGGCCAGCGACGTGTGCAGCTCGATGTCGGCCAGGTTCGCAAGCCAGACGAGCGTCGCCCGCTCCTGGCAGAGCGTGTAGTCGACCCCGCCCACGCTCGCCGTCGGCACCCATCGCGGTCGGTGCGACGGCGACTGCTTCTCGTAGAAGAACGGCTGATCGACCCCGTTGGGGTACCGCTTGAGCGTGAGCGCCCGGTCCTTGAGGTGGGGCAGCGCGACTGGCGCGATCCGCGCGTAGTAGGCGACGAGATCGCCCTTCGTGAACCCGGTCTCGGGGTAGAGCACCTTGTCCCAGTTGGAGATCGTCAGCGCGCGGCCGTCGAGCGTCACCGCCAGGCCTCCGTCGGGCCGGCGCTGGACGGTGTCGAACAGCGACTCCGGTCCCCCGCCGCCCTCGACGCCCTCCCGGTCCTCGCGGACGACCCGGGTGGCGGGCTTGTCGTCGCGCAGGCCCTTGAACGACGGCGCTCGCATCATTCCCTCGCCCGTCCATTCCCGGAACTCGACCTCGGCGACGAGCTCGGGCCTGACGTAGACGGCGTTGCGGGGAAGCTTCGGCTTGGGATCGAACGGCACCTCGTCGGTGACGAGCGGCTTCAGGCGCTCTGCGAGCTCATCGAGGGTCCGCTCGGTGAAGCCGGTGCCGACCCGCCCCGCGTAGCGCAGCGGGCCGGGGGCGCGGTCCTCGTCAGTCTCGTGGACCCCCATCAACAGCGCCCCGATCCGCCGCTCGCGCCGGCCCTCGCCCGGCAGCCAGCCTCCGATCACGAGCTCCTGGCGATGCATGTTCTTGACCTTGACCCAGGCACCGGTCCGCCGGCCCGGCTCGTAGCGGGAGTCAAGGCGCTTGGCCACGACGCCCTCAAGGCCCTGGACGGCGGTCGCCTTCAGCAGCTCCGCGCCCGGGCGAACGCTGCCCGGAAACGCCGCGGGCACCCGCCATGCCGCGCCGCCGAGACCGAGCTGCTCCAGGTGAGTGCGCCTCTCCTCGTAGGGCAGGCCCATCAGGCTGCGGCCGTCGAGGTAGAGCAGGTCGAAGATCGCGAACACCACCGGCGTCGACTTCTGCAGTCGCGCAATCGCGCTCGGAGCGCTCACGTGCATCCGTCGCTGCAGCCGCTCGAAGCTCGGCGCCCCATCCTCACCGAAGGCGACGATCTCTCCGTCGAGCACCGCCTCGCGCATCCCCAGGTCCTCCAGGATCCCGCGAACCTCGGGGTAGGCCTGCGTGATCTCGTTGAGGTTGCGGCTCTCCAGGCGCAGCCGCCCCGGCCTGACGTAGGCGATCGCCCGCACGCCGTCCCACTTGACCTCGAACGACCACCGGGCGTCGTCGCGCGGCAGCGGGCCGGCGCCCGCGAGCATCGGCGGCAGGTGCTCGGGCATCGGCTCGCGCTCGGGATCCTGTGGCGGATCCATGCGGTGGATCATCCAGTCCGCCTCGCTGCCCGAGCCGTCGGCGCGCCGGCCGATCGGGAACAGGCCGTACCGGCCGCTGAGGCGCTCGCCGTGGAACGTGACCTCGACCTTGTCGTCGGCCCACTTGTGCGTCTCGTAGGTGCCGGTGTCCCAGATCGTCATCGTCCCGGCCCCGTACTGTCCTTTCGGGATCTCCCCGTGGAAGTCGATGTACTCGATCGGGTGATCCTCGGTGTGGACCGCCAGCCGGTTCTCCTCGCGGTCGGGCGGGATCCCGTTGGGAACCGCCCACGATGCGAGCACGCCGTCGTGCTCCAACCGCAGGTCCCAGTGCAGCCGGGTCGCGTGGTGCTCCTGGATGACGAACCGGGGCTCGGCGGCGTCCACGCCCGGCGCGTCGCCGGACGGCTCGGGCGTCCGGCCTGCGTGCCGCTTGCCGCGGTAGGCCGAGAGCTTGTCCTTCTCCGTGCCCCTGGCGGCCATCGCCAGAGCCTACGAGGTCCCGCGCGGCCCAGCGCCCGCCGCCCGCTGCCCGCCGCCCCGTGCGGAATTCGTGCCACCCATCCCCGCCGGCCGGGCCGGAGTCGGAAGGCATGCGCTCTCCGACGAAAACGTGACTTCGGGCCGATCGCCGGGGATGCGCGTCACGTTTTCGGGGTCGGCGGGGGGGTGAAAACCGGGTGCGCAGCGGCTCTACAGGACATGGCGTCTCCCTCAGGCGGTTGGCCGGACCGGGCGATCGGCGAGATCGCGGGCCGTCAGCAGACGGATGTCTCGCGCGCACAGTTGCTCGCACTCGGCGCCTCCTCCGAAGCGATCGCCCGCGCCCTCGCGCGCGGGCGGCTCCACCGGGTTCACCAGGGCGTCTACTCGCTCGTCCCCGCCCGGGCGCGCCCACCGCTCGCCGCCGAGCAGGCGGCGCTGCTCGCCTGCGGACCGTCGGCGGTCCTCTCCCATCAGTCCGCCGCGCGGCTGCACGGTCTGCGCCTCCCGTCTCGCGCGGGGGCGATCCACGTGACGACGACGGAGTCGCATCGCCGCAGCCGGGCGGGCGTCGTGGTCCACCGCACACAGACCCTCCACCGCGGTGAGCACCACCGTGTGCAGGGCCTGCCGACCACCTCGATCGCGCGGACGCTCGTCGATCTCGCGCCTCTCTACCGCGCTCGCCAGCTGGCGCCGCTCGTCGACCAGGCGCTGCGACTGGCGAGCCGCGCGCGGCTGCTCGAGACGCTCGATCGCCATCCTCGGCGGCCGGGAACTCAGCGGCTGAGGCGGCTGCTGGACCCGGCGCGGCCGTCGGCGGACACCTGGTCAAAGGCGGAGGCCCGGTTGCTGGCGGCGATCCGCCGGGCGCACCTGCCGATGCCCGAGGCGAACGTCAGGGTCGGCGGCTACGTCGCCGATCTGCTGTGGCGCGAGCAGCGCGTGATCGTCGAGTACGACTCAGAGCACTACCACTCCGGGCCCGGGGTGTTCCACAGCGACCGCGCGCGGCACAACGACCTGTCGGCCGGCGCCCGCCACGAGGTGCTGCACGTCACCGAGGAACACGTCTCCCGTGAGCTCGAACGGGTGATCGTGTGGATCAGCCGGGCGCTGTCGAGCGCCGACTCCGGGTGATGGCTACGGTAACCCTCCGTGCGCGTCGTCACCTGGAACGTCAACTCGCTGAAGATGCGCATGCCCCGGGTGCTCGAGTTCGTCGAGCTGCACCGCCCCGATGTGCTCCTGCTCCAGGAGACGAAGGCACCGCCGGACGCGTTCCCGGACCTGGAGCTCGCCGAGGCCGGCTACCACGCCGTCCACCATTCCGCCGGGCAGTGGGCGGGGGTCGCGGTCCTCGCCCGCAGTGACCTGCCGCTCGGCGACCCGGCGCCGTCGCTGCCCGGTGATCCGGTTCCCGAGGAGGCGCGCTGGTGTGAGGCGACGGTCGATGGCATCCGGATGGCATCGGTCTACGTGCCCAACGGCCGCACGCTCGACAGCCCCGAGTACCCGCGCAAGCTGGCGTTCCTCGACGCGATGGCCGCCCGGATCGCAGAGCTCCAGGCCGATTCGCCGGTGATCGTCGCGGGCGACATGAACATCGCCCCCGCCGACGCCGACGTCTACGACCCGCCCGCGTTCGAGGGTGGGACGCACGTCTCCGCGGCCGAGCGCGACCGTCTGGGCGCGATCCTTGACAACGGCATGGTCGACGCGTACCGCGCCGTCCATCCCGACGACGTGCAGTACACGTGGTGGGACTACCGGGCGGGCCACTTCCACAAGGGGTTCGGTCTGCGGATCGATCTCGCCCTGGTCAGCGCCCCGCTCGCCGAGCGGCTCACCGCCTGCGGGATCGACCGCAACTTCCGCAAGGGCAAGAAGCCCTCGGACCACGCGCCGCTGATGCTCGACCTCGACTGAGAACCAAGGGCCGCGGCAACGTCCCCACCATTGAGCCGCGCAACGTCTTCACCATTTGTTACGCGTACGCGCGACAATCACGGCCATGTCCCGAGTTCTGGTCGTCGACGATGAACCCGCCGTGCGGCGTGCGCTGGAGCGTGCGCTGCGCCTGGAGAACCACGATGTGACGCTCGCCGCGGATGGCGAGGAGGCGCTGGATCAACTGGCCTCCCACCCGACCGACGCGGTGATCCTCGATGTGATGATGCCCAAGCTCGACGGCCTGGAGGTATGCCGCCGGCTGCGCACCGCGGGCGACCGCACCCCGGTCCTGATGCTCACCGCGCGTGACGCGATCGACGACCGGGTTGAGGGGTTGGACGTCGGCGCCGACGACTACCTCGTCAAGCCGTTCGCATTGCGCGAGCTGCAGGCTCGGCTGCGGGCGCTGCTGCGCCGCTCGGGCGATGGCGTCGGCGAGGGCGAGGTACTCCGCTACGCCGACCTCAGCCTCGACCCGATCGCTCACGAGGTGCGCCGCGGCGACCGCGTGATCGACCTCTCCAAGACCGAGTTCCTGCTGCTCGAGCTGTTCCTGCGCCATCCCCGCCAGGTGCTCACGCGCTCGACGATCTTCGAGAACGTCTGGGGCTACGACTTCGGTCCCACGTCCAACGCGCTCGGTGTGTACATGGGCTACCTGCGCCGCAAGACCGAAGAGGGCGGCGAATCCCGTCTGTTGCACACAGTCCGTGGAGTCGGCTACGTCCTCAAGGACTGAGCCCCGGGGCGGCATGGCGCTCCGTCGACGTCTATCGATCATCGCCGCCGCGTCGGTCGGCGTGGCGATCCTGTTCGCGGTAGCGGTCTGTTACGCGGTCGTCCGCGGGCCAACTACGAGGCCGGTGGACGACTCGCTCCGCGCGCAGGCCACTGCGATTGAGACCGGCAACGTCTCAGAGTCTCAACTCAGACTCGCTGGCTGCGATTCCCGGCGAGCGCGGGCGGACCCGCACAGTACGCCGAAGTCATCTGGATGACCAATGGCAGAGCTCGCCCACCAAGTCGGCCAGGGGAACATCTCGCTGCCGCTCAGTCAAGCACTGCTGGCAGATCGCCGCGACGACGCGCGGCTCCTATATCGCAGATGTGAGCGTCGGAAAGAACCACTTGCGGCTGTTGGTCTTCGGGGTCCCAGCGGAGCGGCGCTGGCAGTGATGCTCGCCCGCCCGCTCAACTCCGTCGACTCGATCCTCTCCTCCCTGCGCCTCATCCTGTTCCTCGTCCTTCTCGGCGGCGTCGTCGTCGCCGGCCTGCTCGGCCGCATCGCCTCCCGCCGCGTGCTGCGCCCGCTCAACGAGGTCGCGGCCACCGCCGAGCACATCGGCGAGACCGACGATCTCTCACAGCGACTGAGGGTGCATGCCGACGATGAGGTCGGGCAGTTGGCCACGCGCTTCAACACGATGCTCGACCGGCTGCAACGCTCCCGGGCCGCGCTCGATGAGTCGGTGCGGGCACAGCGTCAGCTGGTGGCGGACGCCTCGCATGAGCTGCGCACGCCGGTGACGAGCCTGCGCACGAACATCGAGATCCTGCTCGAGACGCCCGACATGGAGCCCCTGGAGCGACGGGAGATGCTCCGCGACGTGGTCGAGCAGTCCGAGGAGCTCTCCACGCTCGTCAACGACCTGATCGAACTCGCGCGCGGTGACGAGCCGGGGGCCGACGCCGAAGACGTCCGCCTGGACCGCGTCGTCGCCCAGTGCCTGGAGCGCGCGCGCCGCAACGCGCCGACGCTGCACTTCACCGCGGACCTCGTCCCCGCGCGACTGGACGGCGTCGCCGAGCGGCTCGAACGCGCGGTCAACAACCTGCTCGACAACGCGAGCCGCCATTCCCCGCCGCGTGGGACGGTCGAGGTCCATGCCGGCCCCGACGGCGTCACCGTCCGGGACCACGGCTCGGGTGTCGCCGAGCAGGATCTCCCCTACCTCTTCGATCGCTTCTACCGCGGCACGAACTCGCGGGGTCGGCAGGGCTCGGGGCTCGGCCTGGCGATCGTCCGGCAGGTGACCGAGCAGCACGGTGGTCACGCCTCGGTGGCCAACGCGCCGGACGGCGGCGCCGTGTTCACGCTCAAACTCCCCGCCTCCCCGCCCGACGACACCGGCGAGCAGCTCGCGGCGCCCGGCGGCACGGCCGCGGTCGACTCGCTCAACGTCTGAAGCCGGTCAGCCGACGTGCGGCGCGGACCCACGCGCCGCCTGCGCCGCCCGGGCCTGGCGGGCGATCCGGAAGCGATGCCGCAGCGGGAAGAACAGCAGCGCGTACACCGGGACGACGAGCAGCAGCAGCCAGCCGCGATCGCTCGGATCGCCGAACACACCGACGACGACCGCCTCCAGCACGACGGTCGGCACCGCGGCGAGCAGCGCCGTGTGGGACCGATAACCGGCGAAGTGCTCGCGGCCGGTGACCTCGGTGACGCCGAGCGCGCAGATGACGAGGCCGATGATGATCGTCACCCGGCCGTGGGTGACCAGCCCGACTCCGCCGACGACCACGCCGGCGAAGATCGCCACCTCCGAGACCGGGACCCCGCCGAACAGGCCCGGTGGCCGCTCCCCCACCCGGCCCAGATCACGACCGGCGCGCCGCCGCTCGCGCGCCGCAGCCTCGCGAGTCGCCCGCTCATCCCGTCGCGTCGACGGAACCGCCCGCGGCCCCGTCTGAGACCGCCGCCGCTTGCGCTTGGATCGTGCCTGCGCCATCGCCGCAGGAGGATAAGCGCCCGACGCCGATCGACCGAATGCCGGTCGCCGACTGATGACCAGTTCACCGCCGGTCGCTCACATACCCCGTGTCAGTCCCAGCGGTGGCGCCCGCCGCGCAGCGCCCGCATCTCCGACACCCCATACGGCTCCGCCCGCAGCACCGATCCACCCTCGGCTCCCTCGAGCACCTCCACCGCGATCCGGCGCTCGGCGGCTCCGCCCGCACCGTCGGGGAAGACGTAGACCACCCGCGCCCCCGGCCGGCCGGCGACGCAGCGCTCGAGCGTTGTCCCGCGGAACACGAGCGCGGCGCAGTCGTCCGCCGCCCAGCCGGCGGGCAGGCGGCCGCCACCGACCGCGGCGCGGAAGGCCGGGCGCCGCTCGGGCTCACCGTCGAGATGCACCGACAGCGAGCCCGGCAGCAACCCGAGGCCGGCGACCGGCGCGGCCGCGCCGCCGCTCATCGTGATCCCTCCCTCGAACCAGCACATCGCCCCCGCGCTCAGCCCCGCGAGCACGATCCCGCGTTCCCAGGCCGCCCGCATCACCTCGTCGACCCCGTGCTCGCGCCAGACCGCGAGCATGTTGCGCATCGAGCCGCCGCCGACGTAGATCACATCCTGTGCGAGCAGATGCTCCCGGGGGTCGATTCGGTCGCGCCCCAGGTGGAACAACGAGAGCACCGACGGCTCGCACGGCCACGCGGAGAAGCGCTCATAGAAGCGCGTCGTCTGCTCCCGCGGATCACCCGACGCCGTCGGCAGGAAGCAGATCCGCGGCGCCGCCCTGCCGGTGAGGTCGAGCGCGAGACGATCGAGCGCGCCGCTGCGCTCCTGCATCGTGAACCCGCCCCCGCCCATCGCCAGGATGCGGCGCTCCTCGCCGATCCCCTCAGGCGGCAAGCGGCTCTCGCTCGACGAGCACCGGCGCTCCCAGGTACCGCACCGCCAGCGGCTCCTCCCGCACCCCCGTCCGGCCATGGCGGCGCACGAACCACGCCTGCGCTCCCGGGCGCGAGGAGACGACCTCGTGCAGCTTGGTCCCGAGGAAGTGCAGCGCGGCGCCGTCGCCCGCACCGTAGCCGGGCGCCATACCCGCCCTCACCGCCTGCACGAACGCGCTCTGACGACCCGGCTCCTCGCCGTAGTGGACCGCGTTCGACCAGGGCAGGAGCCCGAGCCCGCGCAGCCGCCGCGGCGGGCCCTCGTGGAACCCCGAGACTGCGTCGGCGAACCAGCACAGCGACCCGGCCGACCCGCCGCAGAGCACGATTCCAGCCCGCCACGCCTCGGCGAGTACATCGTCCAGGCCGTGCGCGCGCCAGGTGCCGATCAGCGAGACGAGCGAGCCACCCCCGACATAGATGAGATCCTGCTCGAGCAGATGGGCGCGAGGATCGCCCACGCCGGTCTCCCGGCGGAACAAGGAGATGTGCGAGGGCTCGCAGCGGGTTGCCGGAAATGCGCGGTAGAAGCGCACGACATAGTGGTCCGCGTCGCCCGACGCGGTCGGCAGAAAGCAGACGCGCGGTCGTTCGACGCCCGTCAGCGACAGGACGTGGTCGTCGAGCAGCGTATTGCCCCACTCCATCGAGAATCCACCGCCGCCGAAGGCGACGATCTGAGGGGGTCGACCGGGCATGCGCGGACGGTAGATCGGCCGCACGGGCGCGACTTTGGCCCCGTGGCCAAGATTCCGTCGGCGCGGACCGGCCGCGCTGGCACGCTCAGGCGAGCGCGAGCGCCGGCACGTCTGCGCGCACAGCGAGCGTGCCCTCGAGGATTGCCTCCTCCAGACCGCGGGGAGAGCGGCAGTCGCCGGCCGCCACGAACGGAATCCGGCGCGCGGAGAGCTCTCGCGCAAGCGCGTCCTCCGGCACCCGCCCGACCGCGAGCACGAGCGCGGACGCTGCCAGCTCACTGGCCAGCTCCGGTGCGTACAGGTTGCGCAGCTGCACCCGTCCGCCAACCGCGCTGTGGAGCTCCTGCCCGGGGATGACAGTCACCCCGGCGCGAGCCAGCCGCGCCATGTAACCGTTGCGCTGGTACTGATGGACCCGCTGGCCCGCCGCCGGAGCTGCCGCGACGACGGTCACCGTGAACCTGTCGGCGGCGAGCACCTCGGCGGAGTCGAGCGCGATCGCGTCGGCCCCGAGATCCGCGATCACGACATCTCGGCCTCTGGGACGGGCGCCGGCGAGCACGTCGAACGCCTGCACCACCTCGATGTCGCGCAGTTGCAGGTCGGGCGTGAACGGGCGCGCACCGGTCGCCAGGACGACAAGCGTGGGTTCGAGCGCGACGACCGCATTTCCATCCGCCTCCGTGCCGAGCCGGAGATCGACCCCCGTGCGAGCGAGCACGCGCTCGTAATCGGTGAGCAGCGTCTCCGCGAGCTCCAGGTGACCGGGCGCGCAGCCCGAGAGCGCGACCTGGCCGCCGATCCGGTCGGCTCGCTCGAGCAGGATCACCTGGTGGCCGCTGGCCGCGGATTCGACCGCGGCCGCAAGCCCGGCCGGGCCCGCGCCGACGACGACGACGACACCCGGCTGCTGAGCGGGCTCGGGCGGGGCGAGCAGCCGTTCACGCCCGGTCCGCGGGTTGACCGCGCACCGGATCGGCGTCTCGGCGTGATAGTGCGCGATGCAGGCGTTGCAGCCGACGCAGCGCCGGATCTCCTGAATCGCTCCCGCACGCACCTTGGCCGGCATCTGGGGGTCGGCGATCAGCGCGCGGGTCATCCCGACCGCGTCCGCGTCGCCGCGCTCGATCAGCGCCGCCGCGTCGGCGGGCTCGACGATCCGGGTCGTGGCGAGCAGCGGTACGCCGATCCGGAACGGTGACGTGAGGTCCCCGATCAGATTGCGCGCCGCCGGTGGCGGCGGGACGATGCCCGCGCAGCCCGCCACCGTCGCCGAGTTCCCGACGGCGAGGTGGACGTAGTCGACGAGGCCCGCCAGCTCTCCGACGATCGCCTGGGCGGGCGCGGAGTCGGCGCTCAGGCGGACGCCGAGCGCGACGCCGGGCGCGCGGTCGCGGACCACCCGAAGGGCCTCCCGGACAAAGGCCCCCGGCTCGCCGAAGCGATCGTCGCGATCGTTGAGCGCCGGGTCGAAGAACTGGGCCGCGAGGTAGTTGTGCGCGGCCGTCAGCTCGATGCCGTCGATTCCGGCGGCCCGCGCAACCTCGGCACAACGCCCGTAGCCCTCGATCAGCTCCTGCACCTCATCGGTGGTGAGCGCCCGCGGCTCGGTCTGGTAGCGCTGGCTCGGGCGCGCCGAGGAGGAGATGATCTCCGGACGCGGCGAGGAGGCGATCACCTCTCGCCCACCGTGGAAGAGCTGGACGAACAACCGACAGCCGTGCGGGGAGACCGCGGCGTGCACGCGCCGGTAGCCATCGAGCATCGCGCGCTCGTAGCCGGCGAGCGTATGTGCGGTGAGCAGGCCCGACGGAGCGATCGCGACAGCCTCCATGATGATCAGGGCTGCGCCACCGCGGGCGCGCGCCGCCTGATAGGCGACGAAATCCTCTGTCGGGAGATGGTTCTCGACGAGCGTCGTCTGGTGCGAGGTGGAGACGATCCGCCCGGGCAGCGTCACGCTGCCGACGCTGAGCGGCTCGAACAGCGACGCGAACATGGTCAGGCGGGCAGCCCGCCGCCGCCGATCAGCTCGGCCGCGTCCATCTCCCGGAACCGCCCGGTGACGACGAACCCGACCTGCTCCCCGATGTCGACGGTGTTGTCGCCGATCCGCTCCAGGCAGCGCGCGACGAGGATCATGAACATGGCCCACTCGCGCACGTCGAAGTCCTCGCCGATCTCGACCGCGCGCTGGAAGATCGCGCGGTTGAGGCGGTTGATCTCCTCGTCCTGGCCGGCGAGGCACCCGGCGACCTTGACGTCGCGCAACCGCAGCACGTCACGGGCCTGTACGACCTGCGAGCGGGCGAGCAGCCCCATCTTCTCGACGGCGTCGAGGATCTCCTTGTCCTTGGGCGCCTCGTGGCCGGAGAGCGGGACGAGCGTCGCGATGTTGACGCACTGATCGCCCATCCGCTCCATGCAGCGAACGATGTGCAGAAGCGCGGTGATCAGCCGGAGCTCCTCGGCCCCGGGGGCGGGGCGCGCAAGCAGCTCGAGCGCACCCTGGTACACCTCGCCGTAGCGGTGATCGAGCCGGCGGTCATCGGCGACGACGATCTGCGCGAGCTCGACATCCTGGTAGTTCAGCGACTCCTGGGCTCGATCGAGCTGCGAGATGACGAGGTCGAGACCTCCGAGGACCCTGGCCTCGAGGCCCTTCAGATCCTCGCGGAAGCGATGCAGCGACTCCGGCATCTGCCAGACACTACGTGGTGCCGGTATCGAGTTGTGAACCGGGCTGCGCGACGCGCTCGGCCGTCAACCGGTAGCCGAACCCGAAGTGCGTATGGATGAACCGCCACTCCGGCAGGGCCGCCTCGAGCTTGACGCGGAGCTTGCGCACGTACACGTCGACCGACCGATCACGCGAGCGCATCGGGCGGTCCCAGACGAGCGTGAACAGATCCTCGCGCGAGACGATGTGGTCTTCCTGCCGGGCCAGCTCGGTGAGCAGCCGGAGTTCACGCGTGGAGAGCATCAGCACGCGCCCTTGTGCACGCACGAGGTGCTCGTCGGGCAGGATCTGGAGCGGGCCGACGACGAACCCCTGCTCACCACTTTGCAGCGTGTTCTGCATGGACACGATGCTGACCCTCTCCGGCTGTCTGCGCGTGAACGGCTCGTAACCGATGTGTGACCCGGATGTGAAGGTGGAGCTTTGAGCGTCAAAGCGCGCAGAACAGCACGCGAGGCTGCAGTCATCCATCGAGATCGAGCCGCTCCGCGGCGGCGGGGGCGGTTCCGATGACTGTGGGATCCATCTCCCGGAACAGCCCGGTCACGACGAAGACGACCTGTTCGGCGATGTCGACTGTGTTGTCCCCGATCCGTTCCAGGCATCGGGCGACCAGGACCATGTACATCGCCCATTCGCGGATCTCGATGTGATCGCCGATCTCGACCGCACGTCGAAGATCTCGCGGTTGGCGCGTGACTCGGCGTCCTGGGCGACGAGCCTCGCGCGATGAAGGTCGCGGGTGGCGAGCGCGTCCCGGGATTGGACGAGCTGGACGCGCGCGAGGCGTCCCATCTGCTCGATCTCGTCGAGCACCAACGTGTCGCTGGGGGTCTCGTATCCCGAGAGCGGTACGAGTTTGGCGATGTTTGCGCACTGGTCGCCCATCCGCTCCATGCAGCGCACGACGTGCAGCAGCGCAGCGACGATCCTGAGGTCTCCGGCGACCGGCGCCTGGCGGGCGAGCAGCGAGAGGACGCTCTGGTGCACCTCGAGGTATCGCCCGTCGATGCGATCGTCGTCGGCGACCACGAGCGCAGCGAGCTCGACGTCCTGTTGGGCGACCGCCTCGAGCGCGCGATCGAGCTGGTCGATCACGATGTCGATACCGCCGACGACCTGGTTCTCGGTCGCCTTCAGGTCCTCACGGAATTGGTGGCGGGTCTCTCGCATCGGCTAGCCGAACTTGCCGGTGACGTAGCGCTCGGTGCGCTCGTCCTTGGGCCTGGTGAAGATCTCATCGGTCGGGGCATGCTCGATGACCTCTCCGTCGAGCATGAAGACCGTGGAGTCAGCGACGCGCGCGGCCTGCTGCATGTTGTGGGTGACGATCACGATCGTGTACCGCGCCTTGAGCTCGTCGATGAGTTCCTCGACCTTGAGCGTGGCGATCGGATCGAGGGCCGAACAGGGCTCGTCCATGAGGATCACTTCGGGCTCGACCGCGATCGTGCGCGCGATGCAGAGTCGCTGCTGCTGCCCGCCCGAGAGCCCGATCCCCGGTGAGTTCAGCCGGTCGGAGACCTCGGCCCACAGGCCTACCGCGCGCAGCGCATGCTCGACCCGGTCACGCATCTCGCTGCCGCGGATCCCGGCGAGCCGCAAGCCGGCTGCGACGTTGCCGGAGATCGACATGGTCGGAAACGGGTTGGGCCTCTGGAAGACCATGCCGATCACGCGCCGCACCGTCGTCACGTCGACGCCCGGACCGTAGATGTCCTCCTCGTCGAGCAGGACGCGTCCCTCGGCGCGAGCATGCGGGATCTCCTCGTGCATCCGGTTGATGCAGCGAACGACCGTGGACTTGCCGGACCCTGAGGGCCCGATCATGGCCGTCACCTTGTTCGGCTCGACGGTGAGGCTGACGTCCTTGATGGTGAGGCGGTCCCCGTAGTACGCATTCAACCCTTCGATCGAGACGCTGTGCCCGGGAGCGGGCTCGATCTGCGCGTGTCCGCTCTCGCCGGCCGGCACAGTCCCTGTGGCGCCCGCGGCCGGCGCCTTGGCTGGGGTCTCGACGTGGGACTCGGGCATCGTGGGCGTTGCCTCCTGATCGAAGTTGTCGTGAGTCATGCGCCGAGCTTCCTGCGGCTTCGCTCGTTGAAGGTACGGGAGACGAGGCTCACGACGAGCACGAACCCGATGAGCACGAGGGCGGCTGCCCAGGCCTGGGCATGATCCTGCGGGCTCGGCGATTCGGAGAGGGTGAAGATCGTCACTGGGATGTTCGGCAGCGCTTGGGCCGGGTTGGTGGCGATCCCGAGATTGGAGAAGATCGAGGTCGTGAACAGCAGTGGCGCCGTCTCGCCCGCCACCCGGGCGACGCCGAGGACCGCTCCGGTGAGCAGACCCCCGGCCGCGGTGGGCAGAACGATCCGCAGCACGATACGCCAGCGGCGCAGCCCGAGCGCGAGGCCCGCCTCGTGCAACGCGCGCGGAACGAGCACCAGCACCTCCTGGGCGGAGCGGGCCACGATCGGCAGCTCGACGACCGAGAGCGCGAGGGCGCCCGCCCAGCCGCTCTGCGTGTGGCCGATGACGAGCAGGCCGTAGATGAAGATGCCGACGACGATCGTCGGGAGGCCATTGAGCATGTCGAGCGCGAAGCGGATCGCGGTCGCGCTCCGCACGCCGGCAAACTCGGTCGTGTAGATCGCCACGAGGATCCCGGTGGGGATCGCGATGGCGCTCGCGATCCCGATCAGGATCCCGGAGCCGACGATTGAGTTGGCGATCCCGCCGTGCGTGTCTCCGAACGGAGCGGGGTCCCTGGTGAAGAAGTCGAGGTTGATCGCCGGCGCCGCCTTGATGACGACCGAGACGATCACGAGCAGCAGCACTGCGACGGCGAGCGCCGCGGCAAGCGTCGACAGGCCCTCGATGACCCGGCTGAGCAGCTTGCGGCGGCGGTAGCGCCCGTCCCCCTGCAACCGCGAGCCGCGCGCCGGCTGCGAGACGGCGGACATCAGCGGATCCTCTGGAAGCGGCGGACGATGAGCCGCGCCCCGACGTTGACGAGCAGCGAGAGCACGAGCAGGATGGCGGCGAGGTAGATGAGCGAGGACTGCCCAAGCCCCGGATTGGCGCTCTGGTAGCTGTTGGCGATCCACGAGGCGAGGGTTCCCGCCGGCTGGAAGAGCGTGGCCCTGATCTGGCTGACGTTGCCTATCACCTGGGTGACGGCGATCGCCTCGCCGAGGGCGCGGCCGAGGCCGAGGACGGCCGCGCCGACGATCCCCGGGCGGGCGATCGGCAGGACGGTCATTCGGATCATCTCCCACCGCGTGGCGCCGAGCGCGTAGGCGGCCTCTTTGATCTCGCCCCCGGTCGTCGTGAAGATCTCACGCGTGAGCGCGGTGATGATGGGCAGCACCATGATCGTGAGAATCAGCGCCGCATTGAGCATCGAATAGCCCGAGTAGGACCCGGAGAAGAGCGGGATCCAGCCGAGGAACGAGTGCAGGAAGGGCTCGAAATGGTTGGACAGGAACGGGGCGACGATGATGATCCCCCACAGGCCGAGGATCACGCTCGGGATCGCGGCGAGCAGCTCGACCAGGATCGCGACCGGCCGGCGGATGAATTGGGGCGCCAGCTCCGTGAGGTAGATGGCGATGAAGATCGCCGTCGGAGTCGCGATGATGAGCGCGATCAGCGAGGAGACGAACGTGCCGTAGAGAAGCGCGGCCGCCCCGTAGACGTTGTGGTTCTCGTCCCAGGTGGTGTGCCCCAGGAACCCGAGCCCGAAGGTCGAGATTGCGGTGCCCGACTTGACGAAGATCGTCTCGGCGATCCACACGAGAACGGCGACGGCGATGAGCGCGGCGAGCGCCGACAGCCCGTAGAACATCGGCTGGCCGATGCGATCGGAGAGTGGGACGCGCGTCTCGGGAAGACGCTTTCGAGGAGGACTGTGTGTGGTGACTGACATCAGGATGTGGTCGTCGAGAAGAGACCGAAGCGGGCCGCTCGACGCGGCCCGCCCCTTTCGGTGATCTGGTGGATGATCCGACCGTTCGCTACTGCAGCTTGTTGAGCGTCGCCTTGTCGGCGCTCACGACCGCGGAGGGCAGCGGCGCGAAGTCGAGCTTCGGGCCGTCGGTCTGACCGGTCGTGATCGCCCAGCCGATGAACTTCTTCAGCGCGCCGCCAACCGCCGGGGAGCTGGACTTCTTCGGGACGATCACGTAGGTGAAGGTCGAGATCGGGTACGCGCCGGCCGCGGACTTCGGCGGGTCGACCAGCGAGATCCCCTGCGTGCCGCCCTGGGGCACCGTGGTGACCGCCTTGGCGGCAGCCGAGATGCTCGGGATCCCCGGAGTCGGGTACTGCCCCGCCGCGTTCTGGACAAGCGCGTAGTCGAACTTGTTCTCCAGGACGTAGGCGATGGCGATATAGGCGATCGCGCCGTTTGTGCTCTGCAGCACTCCGCCGACGCCCGAGTTGCCCTTGCCGCCGACGCCGCCGGGCCAGTTGACCGTCGTCGCGGCGCCGATCTTGGACTTGAAGGAGGGATCGACCCGCGACAGGTAGTTCGTGAAGGCGTAGGTGTCACCGGACCCGTCGGTGCGGTGCACCGGGACGATCTTCGTCGACGGCAGATTGACACCCGGGTTCAGCTTCTTGATCGCCGGGTCGTTCCACGAGGTGATCTGGCCGGTGAACATCTTCGCGAGGACCGGGCCGGTCAGCTTCAGGTTGTTCGGCACGCCCTGCACGTGGTAGGCGACGTCCGTGGCGGCGAGCGCCCACGGGATCTCGAGGCAGCCCTTGCAGGCGGTCGCCTGGGCGGAGGTGAGCGGCGCGTCGGAGGCGCCGAAGTTCACCGACCGGCCGGTGATCGACTCAATTCCGCCGCCGGAGCCGATCGCCCCATAGGTGACGGCCACGCCGTACTGCGAGTCGTAGGTCGGCTGCCACTGGGACATGATCGGCGCCACGAGCGTCGAGCCCGCGCCCACCAGTTGCTTTGCGCTGCCGACCGAGGAGCCGCTCGATCCCGTCGAGCTACCGGAGCCACTCTTCTTCGAGCTGCCGCAGGCGGCGACGAGCACCGCACACAAGGCGGCAACCGCGATTGCCGTGATACGTCGCTTTGACACAGTCATCCCTTCGTCATTTACGTTCTCCACCAGTCTTTCCCGCCCGCGCGGTTCAGTTGTGATCGAGTGGTGAAGCCCCTGTAGGGATGCCGTTGTTGAGCGGCCGGAGGCAGTATGTGCGCCCGCGCGGCGACGTCCGCACGCGGGCAGGAGACCGACGAGGCGGGGCCGGCCGGGCCGGGCCGGGCTTGGAGCTCAGCTGGTGGCGTACGACGGCAGGCCGTCGACGGCGCTGGGGGCCGGCACGGCGACCTCGAGCGCGGCCACTTCGGCGCCCTCCGGCTCCGGTGCGAACCGGTAGCCGACGCCGAAATGCGTGTGGATGTAGCTCCACGCCGGCGAGCCCACGCGCAGCTTCTGACGGAGCTTGCGGACGAACACGTCGACCGAACGGTCGCCGTGGGCCATCGCGTAACCCCACACCCGCTCGTAGATCTCCTCGCGGCGGAGCACGCGATCGGAGCCGGTCAGCAGCTGCAGGATCTCGAACTCACGCGCGGTGAGCTCGAGGCTCGCGTCGCCGACGTACGCCTGGTAGAGGTCGGGCCGCACGATGATCTCGCCGAACGCCTGCGAGGACTCGATCGCCGGCATCTCGACGCGCCGGTGGCGGCGGACGGCAGCCTCGATCACACAGATGAGCTCCTCGGGATGACAGGGCTTGGTGATCCACGCGTCGGCGCCGAGCCGGAGCCCGCGCACGCGCTGGGCGACCGACGAGGGGCCGGTGCAGACGATCACCGCCAGGCCGGGCATGCGCGCGCACACCTGCTCGAGGTAGCCCCAGCCGGCGGGGCCGAGGATCGCCAGGTCGACGACGAGCGCATTGAGGCGCATCTGCACGAGCCCGTCGGCGCCGAGCGGCGAGGCGAGCGGACGGTATTCGCAGCCAAGCGCATCCAGCCGCTTGGACAGCACCTGCATGAATCCGGGGTCGCGGTCGAGAACCGCGAGACGAAGCCGGTTCTGACCGCGCTGGGCGCTTCCCGCGCCAGCATTCAGCGCGTCACTGCGCTCAGTGCTCATGGGCGGCACTCTAGTTGACCGGACCGACATCCACCGTCGGGAAACGCCTGGGTCACAACTCTTTTACATGCATACAGCGCATCTTTGGGACCCGCGCCCCCGCCCGTGGCGCTGAGGGAAGCCATCGGCTCCCTTAAAGCTCGCCTAAGGAAGAGATCGATATCCTCCGGCTCACGACGCCCGGGGGACGACTCCCCTGGGCTCTCATCTCTCATGGCCTCTCGACAAGCACAGAAGGAAGCGGCCCGTCAGCGGCGGGTCGCAGAGGAGCAGGCCGCCCAAGCCAAGCTGCAGCGCACGCGGCGCATGCAGATGCTCGGCGGCGTTCTGGTCGCGGTGATCGCTGCGATCGTCGTCGTCGTGATCGTCTCCACAGGCGGCGGCGGCAAGAACGGCACGGTGAAGCTCCACACGCCCCAGGCGACCACCACCGCCAAGACGGTCAACGCTGCGCTGAGCGGGATCCCTCAGCACGGCAACGTGCTCGGCAACCCGAAGGCCAAGATCACGATGACCGAGTACGGCGATCTGCAGTGCCCGGTGTGCAAGGACTTCGCGGTCGGCCCGGAGACGCAGCTCATCAACAACGAGGTCAAAAGCGGCAAGGTCAAGCTCGTCTACAAGTCGTTCCCGACGGCCAGCCGCGAGCTCAGCAACTGGCAGCAGACCTTCCCGCTCCAGCAGGACGCCGCCTATGCGGCAGGGGCCCAGAACAAGGCTTGGAACTACATCCTGCTCTTCTACCACGAGCAGGGCAAGGAGGCCACCAGCTACGTGAACACCGCGTACCTCACGGGGCTGGCCAACCAGGTATCGGGCCTGAACATGAAGAAGTGGTCGACCGACCGCTTCAACCCGAAGTACACGGGCCAGGTGGACAACGACATCAAGGCCGCGACCGCGCTGAACATCCAGGGCACCCCCGGGATCCAGTTCAGCGGCCCCAAGAGCCAGACCAAGCTCTACAGCGGGTTTCTGCCGTACTCGAGCCTGCAGCAGCTGATCAAGCAGGTCTCGTGAGCAGCAGGACGCTGCGTCGCGTCATGCTTGTGATCGCCGGCCTGGCGATCCTGCTCACGATCTATCTCGTCTACGTCCATTACTCCGGCGCCCGGCCGATCTGCTCCAGCAAGGGCGGAGACACCTGCCTGAAGGTGCAGACCTCGGTCTGGTCGAAGGTCGGTCCGATCCCGGTCTCGCTGATCGGGCTGATCGGCTACATCGCGATCTTCTTCTCGCTGCTCGCCCCCGACCGCGACGAGACCCGCGTGCTGACGCTCGGGATGACGCTGTTCGGGGTGTGCTTCAGCGGCTACCTCACCTATCGCGAGCTGTTCACGCTGCACGAGATCTGCGAGGAGTGCGTGACCTCGGCGGTGCTGGTCACGCTGCTGTTCATCGGCGCGGTGTGGCGATTCCTCGCCACCGACCAGTTCACCGCCGCCTCGGCCTGAGCCGCCGCGGCGTGCCGTCCGGCGCGCCGCCCATGATCTGAGCTGATGAGCTGGCGGTCCACGCGCGCCTCCGGGCAGGAAGGCGGAGCAGGCCCTCACCGGGTGGCGATTGCCGACCTCGGGTCCAACTCGTGGCGGCTGGTCGTCTTCAGCTACGGCGCCGGCCCGTGGTGGAAGCGGACCGACGAGCTCTATGAGACCGTCCGGATCGGCGCGGGCATGGCGGCCACCGGCTCGCTCTCGGAGGCGGCGATGGCGCGCGGGCTCGAGACGCTCGATGTCTTCTCACGCTTCTGCCGCGCCGGCCGGATCGCCGAGGAGGACGTCCACGTGGTCGCGACCAGCGCGATCCGGGACGCCGACAACGGCGCGGCGTTCCTGGAACGGGTCCGCGAGCAGACGGGGCTGGAGGTCGAGATCCTCGACGCCCACGACGAGGCGTATTACGGCTACATCGCGGCGGTCAACTCGACGACGCTCCGCGACGGAGCGGTGCTCGAGATCGGCGGCGGATCGCTGCAGCTGATCCGCGTCGAGGATCGGGCCGCGCGGGAGATGGCGTCCTTCCCGCTCGGCGCGGTGCGAGTGACCGAGTCTCTGCTCGGACAGGAGGACCCGACCAGACCGGCCAAGCGCAAGCAGCTGGCACGCGTGCGTCAGCACGCGCGCGGGATGATCGGCGAGGACGCGACCTGGATCGCCGGCTCGGGTCAGCGCGGGGGCCGTCTCGTGGGCCTCGGCGGCGCGGTGCGCAACCTCGCGGCCGCGGCCGCGATCGCCGACGGCGTGGTCGACCTCGGCGTCCAGGGCTACGTGCTGAGCGCCGAGCGCCTGTCGGAGCTCGTCGCGATGCTCGCCGCGCTGCCGGCCACCGAGCGCGGGACCGTGCCCGGGATCAAGCCCGGGCGCGGCGACATCATCCTCGCCGCGGCGCTCGTGATCGAGACCGTCGTGCAGGAGGGCGGCTTCAGCGGTGTCGAGGTGACGGAGGCCGGGCTGCGCGAGGGCGTGTTCCTCGCCCGCACGCTGCTCGATCCGGCCGAGCCGCTGATCGACAACGTCCGGGAGGCCGCGGTCAACAACCTCGCCGTCCAGTACGAGTCCGACCTGCCCCACGTCCGCCACGTGGCGCTGCTCGCGATGCAGATGTTCGACTCGCTCGTCGAGGGCGGCCTGTTCGAGCCCCGGCCTGACGAGCGCGAGTTGCTGTGGGCCGCGGCGATGCTCCACGACGTCGGCATGACGATCTCCTACGACGACCATCACAAGCACTCGCGCTACCTGATCGAGTCCGCGGAGCTGCCCGGCTTCGACCCGCGCGAGCGTGCGCTGATCGCACAGATGACCCGTTACCACCGCAAGGGCGTGCCGAAGCTCGGAGCGATCGCGTCGCTCACCGGCCCGGAGGACGAAGCGCTGCTCGACCGCTGCGCGACCGTGTTGCGGCTCGCCGAGCACCTCGAGCGCGGCCGGGACCGCTCGGTCTCGGAGGTCGCGCTGCGGGTGGGCGGGGACGAATCCGACGGGGTCGAGGTCCATCTGGAGGCCGCCGGCGACCTCACGCTGCCCCGCTGGTCGGTCGAGCGCTACGGCGACGACGAGGCGTTCGAGCGCGTGTTCGGCCGCCGTCTGCTGATCGGATGACGCGCCTGGGAGCGTTTACACGACGGTCACCGCCCGGATCGAGCGGAACCGTAGGGTGGCCGAGCGTGAACCTGAATTCCCCCGCTCACGCCCACCTCCGCCCGTCGCGCGCGGGGTAAGGTTCGACGCGATGCTCTGGCTCCTGCGCCATGCCGAGGCGGTTGACGGCATCCCCGACGAGGACCGCGCGCTCACGGAGCGCGGCGTGCGCCAGGCAACCGATGCGGGCCGCGCGCTACGGGCGATCGGCGCAGAAATCGATGTCTGCATGACGAGCCCGAAGGTACGAGCCCGTCGAACCGCGGAACTCGCCTGCGAGGTGCTCGGCGTCAAGGTCGAGAGCGAGCAGCGCCTGGCGGGCCAGCCGGTCGACGTGGAGGATCTGATCGCCGGGCGCGGCAACGTGCTGCTCGTCGGCCACGACCCCTCGTTCACGCTCCTCGTCCACGACCTCACCGGCGCTCAGGCCCGGATGAAGAAGGGCGGCGTGGCCGCCATCGCGAAGGGCGAGCTGATCGCGTTGCTTCGACCGACCGACCTATCCGCGATCGCTTCTGGGGTGACGCCGCAATGACCGAGACCTATGAGGAGCAGGCACACGAGGGCGGCGAGGAGCCGCGTTCGCTGCGGGACCCGTCGCTGTTCGTCAACCGCGAGCTCTCGTGGCTGCAGTTCAACGACCGCGTACTGCAGCTCGCCGAGGATGAGGAGCTGCCGCTGCTCGAGCGGCTGAAGTTCCTGGCGATCTTCGTCTCCAACCTCGACGAGTTCTTCATGATCCGCGTCGCCGGCGTCAACGAGCAGGTCGACGCTCGGATCGACGCGCGCGGCCCGGACGGCCTCTCCCCCTCCGAGGTCCTGGACGCGATCCACGACACCGTCCGTGAGCAGGACCGGCGTCATGCTCGTCAGTTCTCGCAGGTGATCCGCCCGCGCCTGGCCGAGCACGGGATCCGGATCACCAACTGCCGGGAGTCCGGCGCGTCGCCGGAGGCGATCGAGCGTCACTTCCGCGAGCAGATCTTCCCGGTCCTCACGCCGCTCGCCGTCGGGGCCGGCCGACCGTTCCCCTACATCTCGAACCTCTCGCTGTCACTGATCGTCCGCCTTCACGATCCGGCCAACGACCAGGATGCGTACGCCCGCGTGAAGGTCCCCAAGGAGGTGCTGCCGCGCTTCGTGGAGATCGAGAAGGACGTGTTCATCCCGCTCGAGGACATCATCGCCGAGCATCTCGACGCGCTGTTCCCGGGAATGGATGTGATCAGCCACGACCTGTTCCGGGTGACGCGCGACGCTGACTTCGAGATCTCCGACGAGGCTGACGACCTGCTGCGCGCGGTGGAGAACGAGCTGCGCCGACGCCGCTTCGGCGAGGTGATCCGGCTCGAGGTGGGGGCGACGATGGATCCGGCCCTGCGCACTCTGCTGATCGACTGGCTCGGCGTCGACGAGGTGCAGGTCTACGACGTTGAGGGTCTGCTCGATCTCGGCGACCTGTTCCAGATCGCGGGGGCCAAGGACCGACCGGACCTGAGCTGGCCCACCTGGAACCCCTCGGCGCAGATCGGGGCGGGCGGGCCTGGATCCTCGTCGACGCGGACCGAGGGCGAGCTCGACATGTTCCAGATGACCCGGTCCGCCGACCTGCTCGTGCACTACCCGTACCAGTCGTTCACGGCCTCCGTCGAGCGGTTCGTCAGCCAGGCGGTCGACGACCCCAACGTGCTCGCGATCAAGATGACCGTGTACCGCACCTCGGACGACTCCGCGCTCGTCCCGTCGCTGATCGCAGCGGCCGAGAAGGGCAAGCAGGCGGTCTGCATGGTCGAGTTGAAGGCGCGGTTCGACGAGCGGCGCAACATCCACTGGTCACGAGCGCTCGAGGAGGCCGGCGCCCACGTCGTGCACGGCATCCCGGGGCTCAAGACGCACGCCAAGGCGATCCTGATCGTCCGCCGCGAGCGTCATGGCGTCCGCAACTACGTGATGATCGGCACCGGCAACTTCCACGCCAAGAACGCCCGGCTGTACGAGGACTGGGGCTTCTTCACCGCCGACCATGAGCTCGGCGAGGAGGTCGCCAACCTCTTCAACACGCTCACCGGCTATGGCCATCCTTCGCCGCCGGAGGAGACGCTCGTGGCGCCGACGTGGATGCGCAAGCCGCTGCTCGAGCAGATCGAGGCGACCGCCCGCGCGTTCGCCGAGGGCGATCACGACGCACGGATCACGATGAAGATGAACTCGCTGGTGGACCCCAAGACGATCGAGGGGCTCTACCGCGCCGCGCAGACCGGCGTGCCGATCTCGCTCAACGTGCGCGGGATCTGCTGCCTGGTGCCGAGGCTCCCGGGGATCTCGGAGTCGATCTCGGTCGTCTCGGTCGTGGGCCGCTTCCTGGAGCACAGCCGGATCTACTCGTTCCACCGGCACGGCGAGTCGCGGTACTACATCGGCTCGGCCGATCTGATGCCCCGCAACCTCGACACCCGCGTCGAGCTGCTCACGCCGATCAAGGCGCCGGAGCTGCAGTCCGAGCTCGCCGACACGCTCGAGCGCTGCCTGAGCGACGACACCTACGCCTGGACGATGGATGCCGAGCGGCACTGGACGCGACGCACGGGCCGCACGCGGAGCGTCCACAACGAGTTGATGGAGCGCACGCTCCAGCTCGACCAGGGCTCCTCCTCCAAGTAGCGGTCACCGCCGGCCGCGCACGAGCTCGGTGCTCGGCGGCCGGCGGCGTTGCCGCTGTTCCCTAGCTCGCGTTGCCCGGGGGCCGGTTGGCGAAGGTGACCTTGACCTGCTTGGTCTGGCCGGCGCGCAGGACCGTCAGCGTGACCGTCTGACCCGGGTCGTAGCGCGCGATCACCGAGATCAGCTGGTCGTAGCTGGTGACCGTGACGCCGTTGATCTTGGTGATGACGTCGTCGACCTCGAGCCCGGCCTTGGCGGCGGGGCCTTGAGTCTCGACCTTCGTGATGGTCACGCCGTTGGACTTCTGCGTCGAGAGCAGGTTCTGGCCGGTCGGCTGCGATGTCGCGATGCCGAGGAACGCGTGCTGCACCGTCTTGCCACCGATGAGCTGGGAGGCGATCCGCTGGTCCTCGTTGGAGGGAGTCGCGAAGCCGATGCCCGCGTTCTGCCCCTCGCCGGTCGCCGAGTTCTGCGAGTCGGTCTCGATCTGGTCGTTGAGGCCGAGCACCTGGCCCTCGGCGTTGAGCAGCGGGCCGCCCGAGTTACCGGGGTTGATCGCCGCGTCGGTCTGGACCGCGTCGGGGATGTAGTAGCCGTTCGGCGCCTGGATCGTGCGCTGCGTCTGGCTGACGATCCCGGAGGTGACGGTCTCGGGCAGGCTGAACGGGCTGCCGATCGCGACGACCGGGTCGCCCACCTGCGCGGTGTCGGAGTTGGCGAACTTGATCGGGTGGAGCTCGGAGCTCGGGACGTTGACCTTGATCACGCCGACGTCGCTGGAGGCGTCGGAGCCGATCACCTTGGCAGGCACCTTCGTCCCGTCCTGGAAGGTGACGACGACCTTGACCGCGCGGGCGATCACGTGCTCGTCGGTGAGGATGTAACCCTGATCGTTGTAGACGACCCCGGCGCCCTCACCCTCCTCGAAGCCGCTGCTGCCGCCGAACAGGTTGCTGGTCGAACTGCCCGAGGCCTTGGACTTGACGAGGATGTCGACCACTCCGGGGCCATCCTGGTGGTAGATCTGATTGATTGACATTCCCGACGAGCCCGAGCGGGCGAACGATGTCGGCTCGCTCGTGGCGCCGCCCGACTGCACGACGGTGGTGGTCACCGACTTCGTCGAGGAGTGGTTTCCGTTCGAGGCGATGACCAGCGCGATGATTCCCCCCGCGATGGCACCGCCGATGACGGGTACCCATCGGCTCAATTTGCGCATGGTGTGGTCTGACTCTCCTGGATACGTGGCTTGGGGTCGGATCTGCGCCTCTCATGCCACCACGGCGCGGTGAGGAACCCGTCAGAGTTCATCAAGAAGTCCATAAGAGGAGGGTAGGACGGCCAGGGCCTGCCGGAGCAGGTCGGCGGTCCGTGCGCCGCGCGCGCCCTTCAGATCGGTGCGCAGCAGACGGATCGTGCGGATGTGGAGCGCGGCGTGGACCGCGTCGCGCTCGCGGTCGGAGGCGAACGTGATCGGATCGCCATGCGTGGCTTCGTCGTCGAGCTCCACGATCAGCCCGCGATCGGGCCAGTGGGCATCGACCTCGAAGCCCGCGACCGCAACGTTGATCAGCGGCTGGGGCAGGCGGTGGCGCTCGACGAAACGCTGGAACTCGTCCTCCAGCCCGCTGCGCGTGGGGTTGCGGCGGTGGCCGAGCAGCGCCGCGGCCTCGTCGGCCGTCGCGACGCCCTCGAGCCGGGCGCGGTTCGTCAGCCGGGTCCGCTGCCTGGGTGTGAGCCGGCTGTGCATGTCGGTGATCGCGCGAGCGGCGCGGGTGGTCGGCACGCCCAGCCATACGGTGGTCTGGGCGCGGGTGAGAGTGGTCGAGCGATGGGCGGTGATCCCGCTGCGGCGCACCCGGCCGGGGGCGATCACCTCGTGTGTGGCGGGCCAGCGCCGCAGACCCCAGAGCGCGAGCGCCGAGTCGTGGCTGAGCACCGCGCCAGGGCCGGCCGCGAGCACGGCTGCCATCGCCCGCGCGATCGGATCCGGACGGCGGTAGCCGAACGCGTAGACCCCCGCGTAGATGGGGATCAGCCACCCATCCCGGATCCAGGCGTCGATCGTCGTCGCCGGGACGCCCGCGTCGAGCAGCTGGCGGCGCGTGACGTGGCCGAGTTGCCCCGGGACAACCCGGGCGATCTTCCGACGGGTGGTCTGAGAAACGCCCACACCTCTGAGAGCCTCCGAGCGGCCGGTTTTCACCCCCCTCCCCTCCCCGGGACCGAGTGGCTTGGTCGCTTTTCAGACCACCCGTCTGGAAAACGACCACCCGCCAGCCCTGGCCGCCACCCGCCGACCCCCGGCCCCCGGCCCCCGGCCCCCGGCCCCCGGCCCCCGGCCCTGATCCCGTACGATCCCCCGCCGTGACCAACTCGACCGCCCCGACCTCCGCCAAGGTCCGTGACAGTGCCGCCGAGGCGACGTCCGACATCGAGAACGGGGCGACGCTGGTCGTCGGCGGGTTCGGGCTGTCGGGGATCCCCGAGCAGCTGATCATCGCGGTGCGTGACCACGGGATCACCGGGCTCACGGTGATCTCCAACAACTGCGGCGTCGACGACTACGGGCTCGGGATCCTGCTCCAGACACGGCAGATCTCCAAGATGGTCAGCTCCTACGTCGGCGAGAACAAGGTGTTCGAGCGCCAGTACCTCGACGGCGAGCTCGAGGTCGAGCTCGTGCCCCAGGGCACGCTCGCGGAGCGGATGCGCGCCGGAGGGGCCGGCATTCCCGCCTTCTATACCCCTGCGGGCGTCGGCACGCCGATCGCCGAGGGCAAGGAGACGCGGGAGTTCGACGGGAAGCCGTATCTGCTCGAGCGCGCGCTCACCGCCGACGTCGCGCTCGTCAAGGCCTGGAAGGCCGATCCGTTCGGCAACCTCGTCTACCGGCACACCGCGCGCAACTTCAATCCGCTGGCGGCGACCGCCGGCCGGGTCACGATCGCCGAGGTCGAGGAGCTCGTCGGGGTCGGCGAGCTGGAACCCGACCAGGTCCACACCTCCGGCCTCTACGTCCAGCGGATCGTCGTCACCGGTCCCTACGAGAAGCGCATCGAGCGCCTGATGGAGCGGGAGGACTGACCCCGAGATGACGCCCGAGCAACCGACCGAGCCCCAGGCCGACCCCAGGGCCGCGGCGCGCGCCGCTCGTCAGCGGATCATCGCCCGTGCCGCCAGGGAGATCCGCGACGGGATGAACGTGAACCTCGGGATCGGGCTGCCGACGCTGCTGGCCGACGTCGCGATGGATCAGCGCGACGTGATGCTCCAGTCCGAGAACGGGCTGCTCGGCATCGGTCCCTACCCCGCCAAGGGTCAGGCGGACCCCGACCTCATCAACGCCGGCAAGGAGACCGTCACCGCGGTCCCCGGCGCCTCCTATTTCGACAGCGCCGAGTCGTTCGGAATGATCCGCGGCGGGCACATCGACCTCGCGATCCTCGGCGGCATGGAGGTCTCCCAGACCGGCGATCTCGCCAACTGGATGGTTCCCGGCAAGATGGTGAAGGGCATGGGCGGCGCGATGGATCTCGTCCAGGGGGCCAAGCGCGTGATCGTGATCATGGAGCACCTCACCCGCGACGGCAGCTCCAAGGTCAAGACCGAGTGCACGCTTCCGCTCACCGGCCAGGGCGTGGTCAACGCGCTCATCACCGACCTCGCGGTGTTCGAGTTCTCCGACGGGGCGATGACCCTGGTCGAGCTGCAGGACGGCGTCAGCGCCGAACAGGTGGCCGACGCGACCGAGGCGAGCTACTCGGTCGCGCTCTCCGGCTGACCTCGGCGCTCCCAGGCACCCACCAGGCGACCGTCGCCGGTCTCAGGTCCTGGTGCGGATGAACGGATCGCGCCCGGTCGTCCGCAGCCAGGCCGCTCCGGCCGCGCGCACCGGCAGCGCGACCGTCACCTCCAGGCCGCCCTCGGACCGGGGGTCCAGCACCGCGTCACCGCGATGTGCCGCCGCGATCGCCTGCACGATCGAGAGTCCCAGGCCGAAGCCCTGCACCGAGCGCGACAGCCGCCGGAACGGCTCGGCGAGCTCCGCCGCAGCCTCGGGGTCAATCCGCTCCCCGCCGTTGGAGACCCGCAGCAGCACGCGGCGGTCGCGTGTCTCGGTGGTGACCGACAGCCAGCCGCCGTGCTCGTTGTGGCGGATGCCGTTGTCGATCAGGTTGGCGACCATTCGCTCGATCAGGCTGGGATCGCCGTCGATCCAGGCCTCCTGCAGATCGGTCCGGATCTCGACCGCCGCCTGCTGGGCGCGGGCCGACAGATCGGTGATGCAGTCACCGGCGAGTTCGGCGAGGTCGACGGGCTCCTCGTGCCCGGTCGTCGCCTCGCTGCGGGCGAGGACGAGCAGGCTCGCAATCAGGCTCTCGCAGCGATCGACCGTGTCCCGGACCGCCTCCCCCATCGTGCGCAGCTCCTCGATGCTCGCGTCGGGATCGGCCAGCGCGACGTCGATCTCGGTCCGCATGATCGCCAGCGGGGTGCGCAGCTCGTGAGAGGAGTTGGCGACGAAGTGGCGCTGGCTCTCGAACGCGCCATCGAGACGCTCGAGCATCCGGTCGAACGTGTTGGCGAGCTCCTTGAGCTCGTCGGAGGGGCCTTCGAGCGCGATCCGCTCGCCGAGGTTCTCGCCCGAGACCCGCCGGGCGGTCGCGGTGATCTTGCGCAGCGGCGCGAGCGCGCGCCCGGCGAGCAGCCACCCGGTGACGACCGCGATCCCGGTGGCGACCAGCAGCGCGATCACATACTCGATCAGCAGCCGGTGGAGCGTCCCGTTGATGAGGTTGAACTCGATGGCGTGCACGAGCTTGGCGTTGTGGGTGCCCGGGCGGAAGCCGAGGTCGTATTCGGAACGCGGGTGGAAGCCGAGCCGGCGCAGCGCGTCGTTGAGCGGGTGATGGGTGCGCAGCGTCGAGCGGACCACGAGGTAGCCGACCGTCAGGAGCGCCGCACTCGTGAACAGGAACACCGAGCCGTACAGCGCGGTGAGCCGCAGCCGGATCGTCCGGCGGGCGCGGTGACGCAGGCCTGACGGATCGCGGAGGAGGTGGCGCAGCCGGCCCATCAGGCCATCCGGTAGCCGACGCCGATCACGGTCTGCACGACCGGAGGATCGCCGAGCTTGCGCCGCAGCGTCATGATCGTCATCCGCACGACGTTGGTGAAGGGGTCAGCGTGCTCGTCCCACACCCGCTCGAGCAGCTGCTCGGCGGAGACGGTCGCGCCCTCGGCACCCATCAGCGTCTCCAGGACCGCGAACTCCTTGCGAGCGAGCGTGATCTCCTCGCCGCCACGGGTGATCCGGCGCCGCGCCGGGTCGAGCTCGATGTCGGCATGATGGAGCACCGGCGGGCGGCTCGGCGCGGCACGCCGCGCAAGGGCGTGGATCCGGGCGACGAGCTCGGCGAAGCGGAACGGCTTGGAGAGGTAATCGTCGGCGCCGAGCGACAGCCCGTCGACCATGTCCTCGAGCGTCCCGGCGGCGGTGAGCATCAGGATTCCCGCCTCCGGCCGCTCGTCACGGACGGCGCGGCAGACCTCGTCGCCGTGCAGGCGCGGCAAGTCGCGATCGAGCACGAGCACGTCGTAGCGCACGATGCGCGCCTTGGCGAGCGCAGACTCGCCGTCGGCGGCCAGATCGACGGCGATCCCCTGCCGGCGCAGCCCGCGGGCGATCGCGTCGGCCAGCCGCACCTCGTCCTCCGCGATCAGCACACGCACCACTCGAGGATGGCGGACCGGGTGTCAGCTCGCAATAAGGACCTGGCTAAGGACTTTCATAGGACCGCACTCGACGATGACATGACCCGATGTCACAACGTCTCGTGCTACCGTACCGGCGCGATGGCCCAGACCCTCGTGGAACGGACGATGGCGGTCAGCCTGCGCGCTCTCAACCGGGTTGCCTCCTCCGACGCGCTCGACCGTTTCGGCTGGCGCGCCTCCGCCGAGCGGCTGGTGCATGATGTCAGCCGTGGCGGCGCCCGCACCGCCACCACCGCCGGCCGCACGTTCGTCGCGGCACAGCGACTGGCGAGTCCCGCGCGGCAGCCGCGCGCGAGCGGCCCGCGGCGACCGAAGCTGTTCGACATCACGCCTGACGACGAGCAGCGGATGCTGCGCGACTCGGTCGGCGAGTTCGCGCTGGACCGGCTGCGCCCGGCCGCCTCCGACGCCGACGCTGCCTGTGCCGCGCCCCATGACCTGCTCACTCAGGCGGGCGAGCTCGGGCTGACGATGATCGGCGTCCCCGAGGAGCTCGGCGGCGCTGTCGAGCGGCGCTCGGCGACGACGACGGTGCTGATGGCCGAGGCGCTCGCCCGCGGCGATATGGGCATCGCAGTCGCCTGCCTGGCGCCGGCAGCCGTCTCGACGGCGATCTCGTTGTGGGGCGACGCCGACCAGCAGGCGACCTACCTACCTCCGTTCGTCTCCGATGACATTCCCGCCGCCGCGCTGGCGCTGATGGAGCCCGAGCCGCTGTTCAACCCGTTCTCACTGGGCGCACGCGCCCGCTCGGTCGGCGGCGGCTACGTGATCGACGGCGTCAAGGCGCTCGTCCCGCGCGCCGCCGAGGCCGAGCTGTTCATCGTCGCCGCTCAACTGCCGAGCGGGACGCCGGGACTGTTCATCATCGAGCCCGGCACCGCGGGTCTGAGCGTCGAGCCCGACCCCGGAATCGGAGTCCGAGCGGCGGCGACCGCGCGTCTGACCATGCACGAGGTCACCGTGGCCGCAGCGGCGCTGCTCGGCGAGGGCGCGCCTGAGGCGTACCGGGACTGCGTCGCGCTCGGCCGTCTTGCGTGGTGCGCGCTGGCGATCGGCACCGGACAGGCGGCGCTTGACTATGTCGGCGAGTACGTGAAGTCCCGCCATGCGTTCGGCGAGCCCGTCGTCAGCCGCCAGGCGGTCGCCTTCACCGTCGCGAACATGGCGATCGAGCTCGAGGGGCTGCGGCTGGCCACCTACCGCGCCGCGGGCAGGGTCGACCAGGACCTGCCGTTTCACCGGGAGGTCGCGATCGCCCGCCGGCTCCTGGCCGGTCGCGGCATGCAGCTCGGATCCGACGCCGTGCAGATGCTCGGCGGCCACGGCTACACAAAGGAGCACCCGGTCGAGCGCTGGTACCGCGACCTGCGCGCCGCCGGCGTGCTGGAAGGGGGGCTCCTGGTATGACGATCAACCTCGAGGTCCCCAAGAAGTTCGACCAGCTGATCGCACAGGCCCACCAGGCCGCGGCGGAGGTGCTGCGCCCGAACTCCCGCCACTACGACACCGCCGAGCACGAGCGCCCCAAGGAGCTCGACATGCTCGCCGCGCTGATCGACGGCATGAACGAGGGCGGACAGATGAACGGCGCGGGGGCGAGCGGCACGGGCTCGCGCGGCGGCGATGGCTCGAATGGCGGCACGGACCGCGCGGACGCCCAGACGACCCGCAACGGGACGAACATGGCGACGCTGCTCGGATTGGTCGAGATGTGCTGGGGCGACGTCGGGATGCTGTTGGCGATGCCGCGACAGGGCCTCGGCCAGGCCGCGATCGCCGCGGTTGCCGACGACGAGCAGATGAAGCGCTTCGGCGGCAAGTGGGCCGCGATGGCGATCACCGAGCCGGAGGCGGGCTCGGACTCCGCCGCGATCCGGACGACCGCCGTCTACGACGAGGCCACCGGGGAGTACGTCCTGAACGGCGAGAAGATCTACGTCACGAGCGGCGACCGGGCCGAGCTGATCGTCGTGTGGGCGACGCTCGACCGTTCCGCCGGCCGCGGTGCGATCAAGTCGTTCGTCGTCGAGCGGGACAACCCGGGCCTGAAGCTCGACCGGCTCGAGCACAAGCTCGGGATCCGCGCCTCCGATACGGCCAACTTCGTCTTGCAGGACTGCCGCGTGCCGAAGCAGAACCTGCTCGGCTCACCTGAGATCGAGGAGGCGAAGCAGGGATTCGCGGGCGTGATGAAGACGTTTGACAACACGCGGCCGCTCGTCGCCGGGATGGCCGTCGGAGTCGCCCGCGCCTGCCTGGAGCGCACGCGCGAGATCCTCGAAGAGGCCGGCGTCGCGATCGACTACGACGGGTCGGGCGGGGCCGGATCGCGGCAGTCGGCCGCCGCCGCGGAGTTCATCGCGATGGAGGCCGACTGGGAGGCCGCACGTCTGCTCACGCTGCAGGCCGCCTGGATGGCGGACAACAAGGTCCCCAACTCACTGCAGGCGTCGATGGCGAAGGCGAAGGCGGGCCGCATGGGGACCGATGTCGCGCTGCGCTGCGTCGCTCTGTGCGGCGCGGCCGGTCTGGGCGAGGGCGAGCTGCTCGAGAAATGGGCTCGGGACGCGAAGATCCTCGACCTGTTCGAGGGCACCCAGCAGATCCAGCTGCTGATCGTCGCCCGGCAGCTGCTCGGCCTCAGCTCGGCGCAGCTGCGCTAGAGCTCTGACTCGGCCCGGCGCAGGGCTGCCCATGCGCGGTCGATGTCATCCTCGCCGGTGAACATCCCGCCGACCGCCAGGCGCAGCACGTAGCGCCCGCCGAGGACCGCGTGGGAGATGAAGATCTCGCCGGTCGCGTTGACGCGACGCAGCAGCTCCCGGTTGCGGTCCTCGTCGCCCGGCGCGCGGAAGCAGACGACCGAGAACGGGCGCGGCGCGCAGATCTCCCAGCCCGGCTCGGCGGCGACGAGCGCGTGGAAGCGCTGAGCGAGCGCGATTCCCGATCGGATGTGCGCCTGGAGGCCGGAGCGGCCGTAGCAGCGCAGCACCGCCCAGAGCTTGAGCGAGCGAAACCGCCGGCCGAGCGCGGGCCCGTACTCCGACAGCGACAGCGCATCCTCGGCGTCCGGGGTCCGCAGGTACTCGGGGACCAGGCTGAACGCGGCGCGCAGGTCGTCAGGGCGACGGCTGTAGAGCAGCGAGCAGTCGTTTCCGACGAGCATCCACTTGTGCGGGTTGAGCACGAGCGAGTCGGCGCGCTCGACCCCGGCAAACGACTCGCGCAGTTCCGGGCAGACCATCGCCGAACCGGCGTAGGCGGCGTCGACGTGCAGCCACGCCCCGGCCCGCTCGCACGCATCCGCGATCGCCGGGACCGGGTCGACGGACGTCGAGGCGGTCGTGCCGACGGTGGCGATCACCATCGCCGCCTCGCCCAGATCCCCGAGCTGGGATGGGTCGAGGCGGAAGCCGTCGTCGGTCGGGACGGTGCGGACGGTCATGCCGAGCATCTGGCCCGCCTTCGCCACCGAGGAGTGGGCCTGCTCGGAGCACACCAGCTGCTCGCGGCCGGTCGCCCGCCGGGCGGCGATCGCCGCTGCGAACGTCGACGTCGACGCCGAGTCCTCGATGTGGCCATGCCATCCCGAGGGCAGTCCGATCAACTCGGCGACCCAGTCGGCGACGAGCCCTTCTAGCTCGGTCGACGCGGGTGCGGTACGCCACAGGAACGCGACCGAATTGAGCGTCGCCGCGATCAGCTCGCCGAGGATCGCGGGAGGAGCGCTGGCGGCGGCGAAGTAGGCGAAGTAGCGCGGGTGCTGCCAGTGGGTCGTCCCCGGCACGATGATCTCGTCGATGTCCCGCAGGACCGCGCTGAACGGCTCGGGGTCCTCCGGCGGATGCGCGGGGAGCCTCTCGCGAATCTCTCCGGGCGCGACCTGTGCGAGGACCGGGAGCTCACCGACCCGATCCAGGTAGTCGGCGGCCCAATCGATCGCGGCGTGCCCGTCGGCGCGCAGGTCGCTCATCGGTCGCTCAGCTTCTCGAACGCGATGCCGGCGCGGGTGAGGCGGTCGATCAGCGCCTGGCCCATCGCGACCGCCGGTGTGACCATGCCACGGGTCTCTGGCAACTCGTCGTGGGCGAGGCACAACGCCGATTCGCCGAGCATCTTCGAGGTCTCGCCATAGCCGGGGTCGCCGCCGCGGACCTCGCACACGACCCGCGGCTCGGTCTCGGCACCGACGCGTCCGGTGAACCGGGCCGTGAACCACGAGCGCCCGCGACGGGACGCGTCGGGCCCGTCGCCTGGATCCTTCAGCTTGAGCAGGGCGTCGCGCACCGGCGGGATCTGGGCAAGCACGGCGAGCATCCCGAACCCTCCTGCGATCCCGGCGGCGCTGGCCGAACGGCGGGTGACGAACGACAGGCCGTAGCGGAAATCCGGACCGTAGCGGTCGAGCGCTCGCGCCGAGCGGAGCACGGTGTCGACGTCGATCGTGGGGGCCGTGAGCGCCCACCCCTCCCCCACCGGATTGCGCCGCAGCGGCGTGCGGACGGCGCGGGCGCGACGCCCAGCGGGGCGGCTTTCGAGTCGGCGCCGCTGCGTGGCGGCGGTCATCGTGGGTCGCGCCCTGCTGAGGCCGTGGATCAGCGAGTGATAGGTCCCGCCGCTGAACGTCGCCCCGACCTGTACGAACTCCTCGACCGTGATCGCCCCCCCAGCGGGCAGGTGGTCAACCGTGAACAGCGTTCCGAGATCGTGCGGGATCGAGTCAAAGCCGCACGAGTGCACGATCCGGGCGCCGCTGCGCTCGGCCTGCTCGTGATAGCGCACCCACATCGTGTCGACGAACTCGGGCTCTCCGGTGAGGTCGACGTAGTCGGTGCCGACTGCCGCGCACGCAGCCACCAGCCCCTCCCCGTAGCGGATGTACGGGCCGACGGTGCTCGCCAGCACCCGCGTGGACTCCGCGAGCCGCTTGAGCGAATCGGTGTCGCCGACGTCGGCCTGCAGCAGCGGGAGGTCGGCGAGCGCGGGGTCGATCGCGGCCAGGCGCTCGCGCGTGGCGGCCAGCGAGGTGGCGCTGCGCCCGGCGATCGCCCAGCGGGTCGGCGGCGCGCCGTCCAGGTTGGCGTGGCGGGCAAGGTGCTCGGCGACGAGACCGCCGGTGAAGCCGGTCGCGCCGAACAGGACGACGTCGTGTTCGGGCATCGTCGGGAGGCTATCCCCTGCGCGCTGTCAAGATCCGCGGCGGATCTGACTCGATACGGAGGAGAGACATGGCACTGCTGGATGACAAGGTCGCGATCGTCACCGGCTCGGCGCGCGGGATCGGCCGCGCCACCGCCGAGCTGCTGGCCGGTCACGGCGCGAAGGTGCTGATCAACGACCTGGACGGGGACCTCGCCGCGCAGACGGCCGCCGAGATCGACGGAGAGACGCTCCCGTTTGCCGCCGACCTCACGGCGCCGGGGGCGCCGGACGCCCTCGTCGCACGCGTCGTCGAGGAATGGGGACGGGTCGACATCCTTGTCAACAACGCCGGGTACACCCTCGACGGGGTCATCCACAAGATGAGCGACGAGGCGTTCCAGCGGATGCTCGACATCCATCTGGTCGTGCCGTTCCGCATGTGCCGCGCGGTCGCCCCGCATTTCCGCGAGCCCGCCAAGCGCGAGCGCGAGCAGGGCGTGGAGGTGTTCCGCAAGATCGTCAACATCTCGTCGGTGACCGGCACCTTCGGCAACTCGGGCCAGGCCAACTACGCCTCGGGCAAGGCCGGGGTGATCGGCCTCACGAAGACGCTTGCCAAGGAGTGGGGCCAGTTCAAGGTCAACGTCAACGCGGTCTTCTTCGGCTACATCGACACTCGCCTGACGCAGGTCAACGCGAGCGACAACATTATGGAGATCGGTGGGGAGACGATCCAGCTCGGGATGCCCGACCAGGTCCGCCAGATCGCGACCTCGCTGATCCCGCTCGGGCGGCCCGGAACACCCGAGGAGGCGGCCGGCGGCGTCTTTCTGCTCTGCACCCCGTGGGCCAACTACATCACCGGACAGGCGCTGGGCGTCACCGGCGGGCAGCTCGGCGGCATGATCTCCTGACGCGGCGGGCTGGAGGCATCATCTCCTGACGCGCCGGGCTGGGCCGTGGCGGTCCGGAGACGGGCAGACGTCCGGGACGAATGGGACGATCAGTCCCCGATATGGCCGGCCGCCGCCCGGAATCCGCCCCCGGTCGCCGTCCGGGTCCCTCTGCCCGCACGGCTTCCCGGCGGCCTCCCTCCAGGACGCCTGCTCGGCCCGTCCAGGAGCGGAGGCCCGTTGAGGACCTCGCGCCGGGTCAGGTCGGGCTGGCCGTGGTCGCTGCGGCCGCGGTCGTCGCCGCGCTGGTTGCCCTGACCGGTGACGGTGAGGCCTTCTGGGTCTGCGTTCCGGTCGCGCTCGGCGCGGCCGCCGTGTGCAGATCGGCACGGGCATCGGCGCTCGCGGCCGGGGTCGTGGTCGCCGCCGCACTCGCCGCAGCGCGGTTCGACTCCCCGAATTCCCCCGCCGTGTGGGCCGCGCTCACGGTCCCGGCGGCCTCCGCCGCCGTGCTGCACGCCGTCCGCGCGGCACTCGAGCGCGACCGCGACGGGCTGCGCGACTTCGCTCTCACCGACCCGCTCACCGGCGTCGCGAATCGCCGGGCGCTGCTCGTCGCCGCCGAGCACGAGATCGCCCGCCACCGTCGCGCCGAGCGTCCGTTCGCCGTGGTGATGGTCGACCTCGACGGCTTCAAGCAGGTCAACGACCGCTTCGGCCACGCCGCCGGTGACGACCTGCTGCGCGACGTCGCAGCCGCGCTCACCAGGGCGATGCGCGGTCAGGACACCGTCGCGCGCTTCGGCGGGGACGAGTTCTGCGTGCTCGCGCCGGACACCGACGCCGACGGCACGGGCCCGCTGTGCGACCGGGTCGCCGACGCGATCCGCGCAGTCACCGCCGGGATGCAGCACGTGCGCGGAAGCGTTGGCGCAGCCGTCTTTCCCGACGATGGCGCCGAGCCTGCCGACCTGATCGACGTCGCCGACGTGCGTCTGCTGTCGGCCAAGCGCGAGCTCTATCGCGAGCGTGGCCGGCGCGAGCGCCGCGCCGCCTGACCCACGGGCCGTCCTTCCCACGCCGACCGCGTCATCCTGAGGGCATGCGCGAGATCCCAATCCGCGGCGACACCATCCGCCTCGGCCAGCTGCTGAAGCTGGCGGGCGTGGTCGGCAGCGGCTCCGAGGCCAAGGCGCTGCTCGCCGACGGGCAGGCGCAGCCAGTGGTCAACGGCGAGGCCGAGAGCCGCCGCGGACGCCAGCTGCACGACGGCGATGTGGTCGCGGTGGCAGGCGAGATATTGCGGATCACGGGCGAGTTCGGCCGGCCGGCGGCACGCGGCCGGGCCCCGGCAGGCCCGCTCATCATCGCCCACCGTGGCGCGTGGGACCCTGCGCCCCAGAACTCGATCGCCGCGTTCGAGCGCGCGGTCGAGCTCGGTGCCGGCGGGTTCGAGCTGGACGTGCGTCGCACCGCGGACGGCCGAATGGTCGTCATCCACGACCCGCGGATCGGCGTCACCCCGGTCGGGAGGCTCACCGCCGACGCGCTGCGCGAGCGGCTGACACCCGGACAGGCGCCGGACCTCGACGACGTGCTGGCCGCCCTGTCGCCACAGCCCGCGCTGATCGACATCGAGCTCAAGGAGGACGGCTACGTCGCCGAGGCGATGGCAGTCGTGGCACACCACCTGATCCCCGACCGCTATGTCGTCACCTCGTTCCTCGACCCGGTCCTTCCCCAGGTGCGCGCCGCGGTGCCACAGGCGCGGACGGGGCTGCTGCTGGCGGCGCGCCGGCCGGCGCGCGCGCTCGACCGGCGGGTCGAGCAGGCCGCGCCGAACTTCCTTGCGCTGCACACGACGCTCGCGCGGACCGGGCTGCTCGAGTTCGCTGCGCGCCGCGGGCTGCCCGCCTGGGTCTGGACGGTCAACGAGCCGCGGCTGCTGCGCGCGCTGCTCGCCGATCCGCGGGTGGAGGCGGTCATCACCGATCGCACCCGCGACACGGTGGCGCTGGCGGCCCTGGCCCGCGCCTAGCGGACCCGGGCCTGCTCAGTCCACGCCCGATGCCGGCTCGCCACCCGCGACCCGATCCGGGCGCACGGTGACCGCCGACTGCAGCACTTCGATCTCGAACCCACCGGGCAGGACGACGTCCCAGGACCACAGCAACGGCTCGCGGCGGTCGCTGCAGGCAAGTTCCTCGAGCGCGAGGCACGCTGTGGGGGCGCGCAGCTCCAGGCGCTTGCCGAGCTCGTCGTCCGGCGTCAACAGCAACGAGGTGATCCGGGTGCTGGAGATCGCCGGCGGCGTCGAGGTGCCGGCGAGCACGTCCCAGGAGGTGATCGGCTCCTCCAGCCTGCTCCGGAGCTCCCCGAGGTCCGGCAGCACGACCGACGGATGGAAGACGTCCTCGGCGATCGCCAGCACCTTGTCGTCGCTGGCAACGGTCCGCCACATGTGGACGGTGCGTTGATCGGGGGCGATCTCGAGCGCGCGGCCTGCGCCCTCGCCGGCGTCGCAGTACTCGACGGTCAGGTCGCGGATCGAAAGGCCGCATGACGTGCCGAACCAGTAGGAGTCCACGCGCAGGGCGCCGGAGACGACCCCGCGAGGCGGCCCCATCGAGCCGACGAACGTCCCGCTTCCCTGCCGCCGCACGATCTCACCCGTATCCTCGAGGCGGCGCAGCGCGCTGCGCAACGTCCCGCGGGAGACGCCGAGCATCCCGGCGAGCTCCTGCTCGGGCGGAAGTCGGTCACCGGGACGGAACCGTCCAGGCGTCAGCCACCTGCGGACCGCTCGCTCGGCCCCGTCCACGAGCGACGTCCCCGGATCGGCCGCGCGCGAGTCCGCGGAGCCGTTGGCCGTCATGTGCTCGAACGTGAGCATTGGTCTAGATCAAATGTGTTCACTGACTCGTAGTACCCGATTCTGCACCCGTTTAAAGGAGATACGGTCCGATACCGCAACGAGTCCCGACGATCTTCTGACCTCGTGTCAGAGTTCGAACGCGCGCAGATGACCCGGCTGACCGGCTGGGAGGACTACTGGTGGGCGGCGGCGCGAGCCGCCTGCAGCGTGTTGCGCATGAGCATCGCGATCGTCATCGGCCCCACGCCACCCGGCACGGGGGTGATGAGACCGGCGAGCTCGGCCGCGGGGGCGAAGTCGACGTCTCCGACCAGTCCATCGTCAGTGCGGTTGATGCCGACGTCGATGACCGTCGCACCCGGCTTGACCCAGTCACCCTGAATCATCTGCGGGCGCCCCACCGCGGCTATCAGCACGTCGGCCCGCCGGCAGACCTCCGGGAGATCGCGCGTGCGGGAATGGCAGACCGTCACCGTCGCGTTCTCTGCGAGCAGCAGCGCCGCGACCGGCTTGCCGACGAGATCCGACCGTCCGACGACGACCGCCTCGGCGCCCTCAAGGGCGACGTCGTGGCGGCGCAGCAGCTCCATCACTCCGGCGGGCGTGCAGGGCCGCAGTCCGGGCAGCCCCTTCGCGAGCAGGCCGGTCGAGACCGGGGTGAGCCCGTCGACGTCCTTGGCAGCCGGGATGAGCGTCGTCAGCCGCGGTCCGTCGATGTGGTCCGGGGTCGGCAGCTGCAGCAGGATCCCGGAGACGGCCGGGTCGGCCGCGAGCTCGCCGAGCAGGTCGATCACCTGCTGCTCGGGGACATCGGCGGCGAGCTCGTGCGAGAAGCCCTCGATGCCGACCTCGGCGCACGCGCGCTGCTTGCCGGCAACGTACACGGCGGACGCGGGGTCGTCGCCGACCAACACGGTGGCAAGGCCCGGCCGACGGCCGCCGCCCGCGACCCAGGCATCGATCTCCTCGCGCACCTCGCCGCGGACCGCCTGGGCGATCGCCTTGCCGTCGATGATCGTTGCTGACATGCGCGGATTCATATCAGTGCCGGAGGGATGTCGCGCCTAACCTCCTGCGAGTGCTGATCCGCGACGCCGATCCGTCGAAGGACGCGGACGCGTGCGCGTCGATCTATGCCCCCTCGGTGCGTGACGGCATCAGCTCGTTCGAGGACACCGCTCCCGACGCCGACGAGATGGCGGCGCGGATCACGGCAACGAGCGCGAGCCGGCCGTGGCTGGTGGCCGAGCTCGACGGAACGATCGCCGGCTACGCGTATGCCTCGCGCCACCGCGAGCGCGCCGCCTACCGCTGGGCGAGCGACGTCTCGGTGTACGTCTCCGCCGACCATCACCGCCGAGGGGTGGCCCGCTCGCTCTACGTCGTGCTGCTGAAACGGCTCGCCGATCAGGGCTTCCGCATGGCATGCGCGGGGATCGCCCTTCCCAACCCGGCGAGCGTCGCGCTGCACGAGTCGCTCGGCTTCACGCCGGTCGGCGTCTACCGGGACATCGGCTTCAAGCTCGGTCGTTGGTGGGACGTCAGTTGGTGGCAGCTGGCGCTCGGTGCCGCGGAGCCCGGCGACGGCCCGCCGGCCGAGCCACGGCCGCCGGCGCCCTGAGCGCCGTTTGCGGGTTCTCCGGGGGCGAGTCCGTTCAGACCACTGAATCGCTCGGGAGACCTCCGCAAAAGCTCCAATCCCTACTAAAATCGCATTCTGCTCTGACACGGAGGTTTGACCAGGTGCTGCCGGACGAAGGGGCCCAGTCGACCCGGGCCTCCCGGGTGTTGTTGGTCGGGGAGGATCCCAGGTCAACGACGAAGATCATGGAGATGCTGCGGGCTGTCTGGCCACAGGGCCTGCTGATCACGCAGGCGCCGTGCATCCCGGACGCGGTCCAGGAGCTGTCCGACCACGCCGACACGTGTGTGCTGCTCACGCTCCCCGCGGACGACGACCCGCTCGCGGCGCTGCGCGAGCTGGCGGCGGCCGCCCCAGCCGCGCCGATCCTCGTGCTCTCCGACGGCGAGGACGCGTCGGTCGGCGTCGCCGCCGTGCAGGCCGGCGCCCAGGACCATCTGTCCGCCTCCGAGCTGCACCCGGCGCTGCTCGCCCGCTGCGTGCGGTATGCGATCGAGCGCAAGCGCGCCGAGGTCCGGCTCACCCGCCGGGCACTCCAGGACCCACTCACCGGGCTGCCGAACCGGCTGCTGTTCCGCGATCGGGTGAGCGTCGCGCTCGATCGCTCGCAGCGCACCGGACTCGCGCCGGCGGTGATGTTCCTCGACCTCGACTCGTTCAAGGGGGTCAACGACACGCTCGGTCACTCGACGGGCGACCAGGTGCTGCACGAGCTCTCGGCGCGCTTCACCGCCCTGCTGCGGCCGATGGACACCGTCGCGCGCATCGGCGGCGACGAGTTCACCTTCCTGTTCGAGGGGCTGACCGGCGAGGCCGAGGCGATGGCGATCGCCCAGCGGATCGCTGAGGCGGCAGCCGAGCCGATCCACATCGGCGACATGAACAGCGAGGTGTCGATCGCGGTCTCGATCGGGATCACGATGCTCGACGACCCGGCGATTTCGCTCGACGAGGCGCTGCGTGATGCCGACGGGGCGATGTATCGGGCCAAGCGGCTCGGCGGTGGCCGCGCCGAGCTCTCGAGCGACCGCCCGGAAGCGGGCGACCGCAGCTGGCCGACACCCCCGGAAACCGCCACAACCGCCGAAACCGCCGTCGCCGCGGCCACCGCCGCCACCGCCACGACCGCGGCACCCTCGGCCGCAGCGCCCGCAGCCGCCACCACCGAGCGCGTCCACGAGCCGACGCTCGCCGAGCCGCGGTTCGGCGACCTCAGAGACCGCCCGGGCGCGCCCGCGGGGGTGGCGCTCGCCGATGAGGCCCCTGCACCCGCCACGGACCTCGCCCCGCTTGAGGCAGTGCCGAGTCCGTCCGTCGTCGACTTCAACCGCTCCCCGGCGTATCGACCCGACGCCGACGAAGCGCTCGACGAGCTGCGTGCTGCAATCGACCGGGACCAGCTTCGCGTCCACTATCAGCCGCGGGTGACGATCAGCGGCCAGACCGGCCTGATCGGGTTCGAGGCGCTCGTCCGCTGGCACCATCCGTGGCGCGGTCTGCTGGAGCCCGCCCAGTTCCTGGCACTCGCCGAGCAGAGCGGTTTGATCGTCCCGATCGGCGACTGGGTGATCGAGCAGGCGCTTGACCAGATCCGACACTGGCGCCAGGCACGCCCCGGCGTGTCGATCTCGGTCAACGTCTCGCGGCGGCAGCTCGCCGATCCAGGTTTTCCCACCCGCCTCGCGTGGGCGATCGAGCGCTCAGACAGCGACCCGAGCGTGCTCTGGCTGGAGATCGCGGCCGACGCGCTGCTCGACGGGGAGCTCGACCCGCGCATCGTCACCGAGATCGCCGATCTCGGCGTGAACATCGCGATCGACGGCTTCGGGCTCGTGCGCGCCACGCTCGGAGATCTCCGCGATTTTCCGGTCGACATGCTGAAGATCGATCGCCGGTTCGTCAGGGAGCTCGATGACGACGAGGACGGCGCCGCGCTGATCGGAGCCGTCGTCGAGCTCGGCCACACCCTCGGCCTGAGCGTGGTCGCCGCGGGCGTCGAGACCGACCATCAGCTCGCCCAGCTACGCGACCTCGGCTGCGACGGCGCCCAGGGATTCCTGTTCAGTCAGCCGGTGCCCGAGGAGTCGGTCGGCGAGATGCTCGGCATCAGCTGAGCACCTCGCCGCACGCGGACGTCAGCCGTTGACGTCCCGGCGGACGAACACGACGAACGCGGCTCCGAGCGACAGCCCGCCATAGATCGCGCACACCCACGCCGCGCGGACGATCGGCTCCCAGTCGACGGGGGTGCGCAGCAGACCCTGCCAGGCGTTGAACTGCGTCGAGAGCAGGTAGGGCTGGAGCGCGGAGAGCCCCGGGAGGATCCCGATGAGCTGGAACACGATCGAGAGCATCAGCGTTCCGACGACGGCCGCCGCGCTGTTGCGGGTGACGGTGGAGAGCATCAGTCCGATGCAGACCACGGCCGCGATCGGGATCAGGTAGACGGCGAGGCTCACGTACACGAGCAGCAACGCCCGCGGAGCGGAGACGATCGTCCCGGAGAGGCTCTGAAGCGGATTGAAGCCGGATTGCAGCGAGCCCGCGAGCACCCCGACCGTCCCGCACAGGAACGTCGCCGCGCACGCATAGCTCAGCGCGATCAGGCCCTTGCCACAGAACACCTGCCAGCGTTCGAGCGACCGGGTGAGGATCGTCTTCAGGGTCCCGCCCTGGTCCTCGGAGGCGACGATGTCCCCGGCGACGAGCGCCGCGATCAGCGGGAACAGCCAGATCGCCCCGAACAGGAGCACGACGAGCGGGATCGCGAGCCCGCTGCGGTCCACATAGTCCGAGAACGCGAACCCGCCGCCGCGCTCGTGATGGCGCCGGAGGTGGACCGCGAGCACGAACAGCACCGGGACGAGCACCGCCATCGCGAACCCGAGATAGGTCCGCTTCTGGTACCGGAGCTTGGCCAGCTCCCAGCGATAGACAGTCGCGACTCCCGACATCAGGGCACCGCCGCGGGCTCGGCGTCCTGGCCCTCGGTGAGCGAGAAGAAGACGTCCTCGAGCGTCGCCGATTGCGGCGCGAGCTCGTGGATGAGGGCACCCGCCTCCACAAGCGCCTGCGAGAGCGCCCCCACCGCCTCGTCAGACGCGGTGAGCTCGAGGTGATCACGGACCCGGCGAGCCCCGGTCACACCCGGTTGGGCCTCGCAGACGGCGAGCGCGACCGCGTCGTCGCTCGTGCGCAGTCGCAGGACCGCGCCGGCGCGGGTGAGGGCCGCGATCTCGCCCTCGTAGACGACCCGGCCGCGTCGAACGATCGCCACCCGGTTGCAGACCTCCTCGACCTCGCCGAGCAGGTGGCTGGACAGCAGCACGGTCATTCCCTCATGGGCGAGCCGCTGTACCAGCCTGCGCATGTCCCGCATCCCGCCGGGATCCAGGCCCGTGGCGGGCTCGTCGAGCAACAGCAGCCGCGGGTTGCGCAGCAGCGACGCGGCGATGCCCAGTCGCTGGCGCATCCCGTGCGAGTAGCCGCCGACACGATCGCGCTGGCGTCCGGTGAGCTCGACGATGTCGAGCGCCGTATCGATGCGCGTCCTGGCGTCCCCGCCGTCGTAGGCGGCGAGCAACTCGAGATTGCGCCGCGCGCTGAGGTACGAGTAGAACATCGGCGCCTCGACGAAGCCCGCCACGCCGTGCAGCGCCGACACCGAGGCAATCGGGTCGCGACCGAACAGCCGGACCGTCCCCGCGGTCGGCGTGATCAGCCCGAGCATCATCCGCAGCGAGGTCGTCTTGCCCGCCCCGTTGGGGCCGAGATAGCCGTAGACATCGCCCGCGTTGACCGTGAGATCGACTCCCGCGACGGCCTCCAGGGTCCCGTACCGCTTGACGAGACCGCGCACCTCGATCGGCGGTGCGGCCTGCTCTGTCATCCGCCGGCCGCGAGCGCCCCGGCGACCGACTCGGCGTCCGTGGCGGTGACCGAGCCAACGACTGTGTAGCCGATGCCGCCCTTGGTGAATCGCAGCACGGTGCCAAGCGGCGTGGACAGGACGGTCGCACTCGCTCCGTCGACCGTGTGGGTCGGGAGCGAGAGGCCGTCGAGCGACGAGGGCGACGATGAGGCCGCTGATGCCTTTGACTCGATGACCGCGATCGTCCCCAGTCCGTGGCCGTAGAGCAGCAGCGCCGCATCCTGGCCACTCTGCTCGATCTTGCGCAGCGGCAGGCGATTGACGCTCGCCGGCGGGTGCAGCGCGAAGCTCACACGGGCAGCGACGTGCTTCAGGCCGGTGATCGCCGGACCGTGGTGATCCTGCGAGCCCATCGTGGTGGTGGAGCCGGAGCCCCCGACCTGCACGATGTGCGCACCGGACGGCGGAGAGATGCTGAACACCGACGCGGGGACCGTTCCGTAGGAGACGGACGTCGCCTGCAGACCGAGCACCGGGGTGGCGCTGCCGCGCGCGTACACGTCGAACTGGAGCGGGATTCCGCGGCTCGCGTCCCAGGCCAGTTGAACCGATCCGAGGAGTCCGGCGGACGTCTTCGGCGAGACCGTCACCCGGTAGGCCGGGCGCCCACCGACGTCGGTCGACGTCGGTCCGGTGACGTTGAAGCGCTGCATGAGCTGGGCCAGCTCGGTCTGGATCGAGGCGATCGTCGGCAGGCCGCTCGCCGAACTCGGCGAGCTCGCGCCCGACGAACCCGACTTCGCCGGCGATGTCCCCTCGAAGACGACGTTCTGGACCGGGTCCGAGATCCACCACGAGCGTTGGTCGACGACGATCTGCGCGTCCCCGTCGTCGGACTGCAGCTCGAGCCGGAACTGTCCTGCCGCGGTCCACCACAGGCGCCCGCTCGCGCCCTGCAGCAGTGGATCGACCGTGCGTCCGGTGAGATCGGTGGAGTCGATGAGGTTGTCGGTGAACGTGATGTCGGCGCTGAGGCCGGTCACCGGATGCCGTGTGCCCGCGTTCAGCGCGGCGTGAATGCCGTCGGCGAGGGTCGTCGGCCGCGGGACCGGTCCGGCGCCGGTGGCCGCGACCGCGATCGCGGCGCAGGCCGCGGCCGTCCCGAGCGCTCCGAGGATCGTCAGCAGAAGTCGTCGAGTGGAGGCTGTGCGCAGATACCGCATACGTACAGGGTGACACAGGGGCCACCCGCGCAGCCCCGGTCGGGAGCATTCTGAGAGACGTTTCATCGTTGGTGCGGCTCGGGAAGAGCGGGTAGCGTGGGCGGTGATGTGCCGACTGTTCGGGATGCACGGGGGCGAGGACCCCGTCGAGGCGACCTTCTGGCTGTTGCAGGCGCCCGACTCTCTCTCGGACCAGAGCCGGCGCGAGCCCGACGGGACGGGTCTCGGATGGTTCGACGCCGACGACCGTCCACACGTCTCCAAGCAGCCGCTCGCCGCCCACGATGACCACACCTTCGCGCGTGAGGCGCAGAAGGTCCGCTCCCGCACCTTCGTCGCCCATGTCCGCTATGCGACGACCGGCGCGCTGGAGGCGAAGAACACCCACCCCTTCGAGCAGGACGATCGCCTGCTCGCCCATAACGGGATGGTCGGGGACCTCGATGTACTCGAGCGGGAGCTCGGTCGTGACCTGCGGCGGGTGCACGGCGACACCGATTCCGAGCGGGTGTTCGCGCTCATCACCCGGGAGATCGAGCGGCTCGGGGACGTCGGCGACGGGATCACCTCCGCGGCACGCTGGATCGCCGCGAATCTGGCGCTGCTCGCCATCAATCTGATCCTGATCGACGCAACCGACCTGTGGGCGTTGCGTTACCCCGACGTTCACGACCTGTTCGTGCTGGAGCGAACCGCAGGTGAAAGGCTGGATCACGCCCGCGGCGGCCGTATCCGTGCGAGCTCCGAGGAGCTGGCCGATCACCCGGCGGTGGTCCTCGCCACCGAACGGATGGACGACGACCCCGGGTGGCGGCCGCTGGCCTCCGGTGAGCTGCTCCACGTGGACGGGACCCTCACGCTCGAGTCCAGGACGGCGATCGGCGTTCCGCCGACGCGCCCGCTGACGCTCGCGGACCTCGAGGGTCGTGCCGCCGCCGCCCAGCGCGGCTGAGCCGCTGCTGCCGGACACCCTCTAAGCTGGCGAATCCATGCCCGACGCGCTGATCTGCGAGCCGCTGCGCACCCCTGTCGGCCGCTTCGGCGGGATGTTCCGCGACGTGTCGGTCACCGACCTGGCGACGGTCGTGATCAAGGCGGTGATGGAGCGTGGCCAGGTGCCCGCCGAGGCCGTCGACGACGTCATCCTCGGCCAGGGCTACGCCAACGGCGAGGCGCCGGCGCTCGGCCGCGTCGCCGGGCTCGACGCGGGCCTGCCGGTCGACGTCCCGGGCTACCAGCTCGACCGCCGCTGCGGTTCCGGGCTGCAGGCGATCTGCGAGGCGGCGATGCAGATCCAGACCGGAGTCGCCGACCTGATCGTCGCCGGCGGTGCGGAGTCGATGAGCCAGACCGAGTTGTACTCGACCGAGCTGCGCTGGGGGGCGCGCTCGGGCGGGGCGATGCTCGAGGATCGCCTCGTGCGCGGGCGGGTCACCGCCGGCGGCGCCAACCACCCGGTGCCCGGCGGCATGATCGAGACCGCCGAGAACCTACGCCGCGAGTACGCGATTCCGCGTGAGGAGCAGGACGAGCTCGCGCTTCGCTCCCACCAGCTCGCGGTCGCCGCGCAGAGCAACGGGACGTTCGCCGAGGAGATCGTTCCCGTCGAGGTCAAGGACCGCAAGAACGGTTCGCGGATGATCGATCGCGACGAGCATCCCCGCTCGGACGCCACGCTTGAGAGCCTTGGCGCACTGCGCCCGGTGATGGGCCGCAAGGACCCGGAGGCGACCGTCACCGCCGGCAATGCGTCCGGTCAGAACGACGGCGCCGCGGTGTGCATCGTCACCCACGAGGCGATGGCCTCCGAGCTCGGGCTGGAGCCGTTCGCGCGGCTGGTGGGCTGGGCGTGCGCGGGGGTGCCGCCGCGGACGATGGGGATCGGTCCGGTGCCCGCCGTGGCCAAGGTGATGGCGCGCGCCGGTCTCTCGCTCGACGACATGTCGCTCATCGAACTGAACGAGGCATTCGCCGCGCAGGTGCTGGCGGTGCTGCGCAACTGGAACCTTCCCGATGGCCTGGAGCGCGTCAACGTCAACGGCTCCGGGATCTCTCTCGGGCATCCGATCGGGGCCACGGGCGGGCGGATCCTCACCACGCTCCTGCGCGAGCTGCGCCGGCGCGGCGGCCGCTATGGCCTGGAGACGATGTGCATCGGCGGCGGCCAGGGATTGGCAGCGGTGTTCGAGAACCTGCAGGGGGCCTGAGCGATGCCCGGCGTCACGGCCGGGGCCGCGCCCGTCCTTGCGGAGGTCGTCGAGGAGCTCGCGGGCTTCGAGCGCCGCGCCGGCTCGGAGGGCGAGCACCGCGCGGCCGAGTGGATCGCGCGCCGGCTGCGCGCGGGAGGCTGCGAGGCCGATGTGGAGAACGCCGACTTCAAGGCGGGCTACGCGGGGCTGATGCGGGGGCTGTCACTCGCCGGCTCGGCGGCGGGGATCGCGACGCTCGCGGCACGCACGCTCCGCCCGCCGGCGGCCGCGGTGGCGGCACTCGCCGGTGCGGCCATGATCGACGACATCTCGAACGGGCCGCGGCTCGCGCGCAGCCTGATCCAGCGACGCGAGCCGACCTGGAACGTCGTCGGCACCGCGGGCGATCCGGAAGCGGCCCGCACGCTCGTGCTGCTCGCGCATCACGACGCGGCGCCGACCGGCGTGATCTTCAACGACCGCGTGCAGAGTTGGGTCGGCGAGCGCTTCCCGGGGCTGATCGAGCGAACGAACACGGCGGTGCCGATCTGGTGGGGGCCGCTCGTCTCACATGGCCTGATCGCCGCCGGAGCGGTCTCCCAGCGACGCTGGCTGGCGGGACTCGGACTGTTCGGCACGGCGCTGTCGGTCGCCGCCTTCCACGACATCGCCCGCAGCCCGGTGGTACCGGGCGCCAACGACAACCTCAGCGGCGTTGCGGTGCTCGTCGGCCTCGCCGAGCGTTTGCGCGCCGAGCCGGTCGAGGGGCTGCGCGTGCTGCTCGTCTCCTGCGGGGCCGAGGAGGTCATCCAGGGTGGCATCCACTCCTTCGCCCGGATGCACTTCCCGCGCCTGGCCACCGATCGCACGTGGTTCCTGAACCTGGAGACCGTCGGCTCACCGCAGCTGATCATGCTCGAGGGCGAGGGCCCGGTCGTGATGGAGGACTACCACGACAGCGGATTCCGGGATCTCGTGATGCGCTGTGCCGAGCGCACCGGCGCGTCGCTGAAGCGCGGCTTCCGGGCACGCAGCTCGACCGACGCGGTGATCCCAAGCCGCTACGGCTACCCGACGGCGACGCTCTCCTCGGTCAACCGCCACAAGGCGCTGTCCAACTACCACCTGATGAGCGACACGCCGGAGAACCTCGACTACGGAACGATCACCGAGGCACTCGACGTCGCCGAGGCGCTTGCGCGCAGCCTCGCCGCCGGCAACTGACGAACCGCTCAGCCGTGGGGCGCGCGCGGGCCGCGGGCGACCCGGAGCTCGCCGGTCGCCGGCAGCGGCTCGATCGTGCCGGTCGGTCCCTCGGGAATGACCTCGGCGGCGTCCTTGCGCCGGCGACCGGCGCCGATCCACGGCTGGCCCCTGGCGGGAATCGCCGAGGCGAGTGCCGCGATCAGCATCGACGCCAGGCCGAAGGCGAACGCCGCGCCGAGCGCGTGTGAGAACGGAGCTGAGATCACCTGCGGGAAGAAGCTCTTGCTCACCAGCACGTGCTGCTGGGCGGCCGACAGGTGGTGCAGGCCCGCGGGTCCGAGCAGCGTCTTGACCGGGTTGTATCCCAGGAACGCGGCGAACAGGGTCGAGACCGGCGGCAGGTTGGCGGCGCGCGCCGCGGTGGCGTGGCTCACGCCGTGCGCGGTCAGGTTCGAGAGCAGCGAGTCGTGCAGCGTGCCCGACAGCCCGATGATCATCAGGCTGAAGAACACTCCGATCGACAGGACCGCGCCCGAGTTCATGAAGGTGGCGACCATCCCGCCTCCGGCGCCGCGCTGGTCGGGCGGCAGCGAGTTCATGATCGACGCGCGGTTGGGCGAGAAGAAGATCCCCATGCCGAGGCCGTTGAGCACGATCGCCGTCGCGAACACCGGATAGGAGAAGTTGACCGGCAGTGCCCACAGGAACACGAATGAGCCCGCGGCGAGCAGCATCCCGAAGACCGCGAACGGCCGCGGACCCATGCGGTCAGAGAGCGCGCCCGCGACCGGTCCCGCCACGAGCATCCCGGCGACGAGTGGCAGCAGGAAGATGCCTGCCCACAGAGGCGTGGAGGAGAAGCTGTAGCCGTGGCGCGGGAGGTAGATGCCCTGCAGCCAGATGATGAGCACGAATTGCAGCCCGCCGCGCCCGATCGCCGACAGCAGCGAGGCGAGGTTGCCCGCTGCGAACGCGCGGACCTTGAACAGATCGAGGTGGAACATCGGCGCCTCGACGCGCGTCTCGATGACGCAGAAGGCGATCAGGATCACGATTCCGCCGGCGATCTCGCCAATCACCTTAGGGCTCGTCCAGCCCATGACGTGGTGGCCGTAGGGCTGGATCCCGTAGGTGATCCCGACCATGATCGCCACCAGGCCGACGGCGAAGGTGACGTTGCCCCACCAGTCCATCTTCGCGGGCTTGCGCTCGGACAGGTCCCGGAGCTTGGCGAAGCCCCAGACCGTCCCCAGCACACCGACCGGCACCGAGACCAGGAACACAGCACGCCACGCCACCGGGGCGAGCACGCCGCCGAGCACGAGCCCGATCGAGGATCCGGCGACGGCGGCCACGCCGTTGATCCCCAGCGCGAGCCCGCGCTGGTTGGCGGGGAACGCGTCGGTGATGATCGCCGAGGAGTTGGCGAACAGCATCGCTCCCCCCACTCCCTGCAGTGCCCGCATGGCGATCAGCCACAGTGCCCCATCCGAGCCCTTCATCCACGTCACCGACAGCAGGATCGAGAAGACGGTGAACACCGCAAAGCCGAGGTTGAACGTCCGCGCGCGCCCGTAGATGTCGCCGAGGCGGCCGAGCGAGACGACGAGCACCGCGGTCACCACGAGGAACCCGAGCAGCAGCCACAGCAGGTAGTTGGTGTTGCTCGGCAGCAGCGGGTTGATGTCGATGCCCTTGAAGATGTCGGGCAGCGAGATCAGCAGAATCGAGGCGTTGATCGTCGCGATCAGGACACCCAGCGTCGTGTTGGAGAGCGCGATCCACTTGTAGTGATCGGGGACCGGCTCGCCGTGATGGTCGAGCCGATCTTCAGTCGTCGTGGCGGAGCTCGTACTCATCCTCGGGGCAGCCTAGCAGTGACTTCTTACGTGAACGTCAGGTTCTGCGGAGGTGAACGTGCTCACGCGGCCTGCCACAGCGCGTCATCGCCGAGCGCGGTCCGGGTCGCCCGGCCATCGGCCACGAGCTCGATCAGCGCCGCCTCCGCCGCCGGGCGGTCGACCGCGTCGTTGGACACGGTCATGCAGGCCGCGACCTCCTGGGTGGTGAGCCCCAGCGGGAATGCGGAGAGCAGCGCCTCCGGCGTCTCGGGAGCGGACCGGCGTTCGAGCGTCGGGTCGAGGTTGGCGACGACGACGTCATACGCCTCGACGGTCTGGAAGCCGCCGGCCTCCAACCGCAGCCCGCCGAACTGGAACACGACCGAGGGCGCGGTGTAGCGAACCGCGCCGTCGCTGTTGCCGGCCTTGCCCTGCATCTCGGTCGGCGAGCCCGCCGCCGTCCGGCTGGCGGCCTTGTCGGCCTCGTAGGCGGCGGTCACCTCATCGGAGTCCATCGCCCCGCGGACCGCGTCGGCGTCGACGCCGTCGACACCGCGGAGAACCTCGTGGATCTGATCGTCGTCGTCGAGCAGCAGTCCGGTCGTGAAATTCGCCAGCTGCAGCGCCCGGTACACCGGCCAGTCGCTCCCGGGCCGCTGCAGCCGCGAGGCGACGATCGCACGGCAGCCGCGGGCGGTCCCGCTCAGCCGCTCCTTCACGTCGGTCGCGATCGGCATTCCGAAGCGGCGGAAGGAGAGCTTGCCGCGCGCCTGGCGCGTCGCGGTGTACCCGCGTGCCGCGTACTGGTCGGCGTTCTCGGTGAGGCCGATCACCACGAGCTTCCATTCGATCTGGTCGCCGTAGCGCCATTCGAGCACCCGCAGCGCGGGGCTTGCGGAGTAGGCCCACGGGCAGGCGGGATCGCTGAACAGGGTGGCGTTGATCATCGGACGGCCTCTCTTAGGGTCTCGGCCAGGCGGTCGACGAACGCCGCCTGCGCCGGGTTGAGCTTCTGCTTGGCGAGGTCGGATCCGAACCACTCGGCCCGGTCGACCTCAGGGAATGTCTCCATCGCGCCCGAGCGCGGCGGCCACGCCATCTCGAACGTGCTCGAGACGATCGCGGAGGCGTCGAGGTCGCCGGCGAGCGCCCAGGCCCACACGTGCTTTCCCGACTTCAGGCGGACCTCGCCGAGCGCGACCGGCTCAGCGGTGGGCGCCGGACTGCCGAGCTCCTCGGCGAACTCGCGCAACGCGGCCGCCAGCGGCGTCTCTCCCGGCTCGACCTCGCCCTTGGGGATCGACCATGCGCCGAGGTCGCGCCGTGCCCACATCGGGCCGCCGGGATGGACGAGCAGGACCTCGATCTCGAACGGATCGGCCTGCGCGACTCGATACAGCAGGATCCCGGCGCTCGTCGCCATGACATCTGTCATAGCGGATCGGGGCCGGACGACACCTGTCGACGGCCCGAGAGCGGCCTAAGCTGTGGGTCATCCGGAACCACAGGTCCGGATTCCGCCAACCCGCTGCCCGCCCCGTTCGCCCTCCTGGAGGTGCTCGTCGCCGTGCGCTCGCTCGCCCGCTGGTGCTTTCGCCATACCGCTCTGACGTTGCTCGGCTGGGTCGTGCTGATCGTGGCGCTGGTCGCGATCCACTCCGCCGTCGGCAGCGCGTACACCGACAAGTTCACGCTCCCCAGCACACAGAGCTTCAACGCGTTGCACCTGCTGCAGAAGGCCTCGCCGAAGACCTCCGGCGAGACCGACCAGCTCGTGATCGGCGCCCGTAACGGGCGCAAGGTCACCGATCCGGCGGTGCGCGCCGACGCCGAGCGCCTGTTCGCCCGGGTGGCCAGACTGCCGCACGTCGGCGCGGTCGTCTCCCCGTACACGACCGCGACCGCCAAGCAGATCGCGCCGGACGGCACGGTCGCCTACGCCGATGTGAGCTGGGGGAAGGCCGCGACCGACCAGAAGGTGAGTACCGCCGAGGCCACGCACTTCGACTCGCTGATCAAGGGCTCCTCCAACGACAACGTGACGTTCGCTGTCGAGGGCAACCTCCCCGAGCAGGGCAACCCTCAGGGCTCGGACAAGTCCATCTCGTTCGGGTTCCTCGCCGCGGCGATCGTGCTGTTCCTCGCGTTCGGCTCGTTCGTGGCGATGCTGTTGCCGCTCGTCACGGCGGGCTTCGGTCTCGGCGTCGGAATCTCGATCGTCGGCCTGCTCACGCACGTCCTGAGCACCGCATCGTTCACCAACGAGCTCGCGCTGCTGATCGGCCTCGGCGTGGGCGTCGACTACGCGCTGTTCATCGTCACGCGCTACCGGCAGGCACTGCTGCGCGGCGCCAGCCGCGAGGACGCGGTCGTGGAGGCGATCGACACCTCCGGCCGCGCGGTGCTGTTCGCGGGGATCACCGTCTGCATCGCGATGCTCGGGATGTTCGCGCTCGGCATCAGCTTCTTCTACGGCATCGCGGTCGCCGCGGCGGTCACCGTCGCGTTCACCGTCGCCTCCGCGCTCACGGTGCTGCCGGCGCTGCTCAACGTCCGCCTGCCGAAGTTCATGGGCGGGCGGATCGGCACGGTCGTCCCGCGGCGGCGCGAGCGCCGGGCGATCCGCGCCGGCACGCTCTCCACGACCGATGAGTCACCTCTGTGGGCTCGCTGGTCGCGGCTGCTCGGGCGGCGGCCGATCCTGTTCGCCGCCCTGGCGGCGATCGTGATGATCGTGATCATGGCGCCGTTCTTCTCGATGCGCCTGGGCTCCGCCGATGCCGGGACCGATCCGACCGGGACGACGACGCGCACCGCCTACAACCTGCTGGCGAAGGGCTACGGCCCCGGCTACAACGGTCCGCTGGAGCTCGTGGCCAAGATCGACTCGCGAGCGCAGCTGACCGCCTTCGGCCGCGCCCAGGCCGCGGTCGCCAAGGACCCCGACGTCGTCGCCGCCACCCCTGTGGTGTTCCACCGCGGAACCGGCGGCCGTCCGTCTGTGGCGCTCGCCAACGTCTTCCCGAAGGGCTCCCCGCAGGCGGCCTCGACCGCCAACCTGCTCAAACGGATCCGCTCGACGACGATCCCACAGGCGACGCGTGGTTCGGGCGTCCAGGTGCTCGTGGGCGGCACGACCGCGATCTTCGTCGACTTCAGCCACGTGCTCGCATCCAAGCTCCCGCTGTTCATCGGGATCGTCGTCGCACTGTCGTTCCTGCTGCTGATGGCGGTGTTCCGGTCGCTGCTGATCCCGCTCACCGCCGCGGTGATGAACCTGCTGTCCGCCGGGGCCGCGTTCGGCGTGCTCACCGCCGTCTTCCAGAACGGCTGGGGCAACCACCTGATCGGCCTGGACACCACCGGCCCGATCGAGGCGTTCGTGCCCGAGCTGCTGTTCCCGATCCTGTTCGGGCTCTCGATGGACTACGAGGTCTTCCTGATCAGCCGCATCTACGAGGAATGGCACCGGCGAGGGAACACGCGTGAGGCCGTCACCCACGGCCTGGCGGCGACGGCGCGGACGATCACCGCCGCGGCGGCCATCATGTTCCTCGTCTTCGGGTCGTTCACGCTCGGCGGCGAGTGGGTCATCGACATGTTCGGGATCGGCCTGGCGGCCGCGGTCTTCCTCGACGCGCTGATCGTGCGCTCGATTCTCGTCCCGGCGCTGACGATGGTGCTCGGCGAGCGGACCTGGTGGATCCCGGACTGGCTCGGGCGGATCCTCCCCCACCTCAACGTCGAGGGCCAGGGTGCCGCTCAGGAGAAGAAGGCGGCGAGCGCCTCGGCGGTTCCGGTCGGCTGATCCTCGGGGATGAAGTGGGAGGCGTCGAGCGCCCGCCCGCTCAGCTGCCGGGGATCGCGCACCCAGTCGCGCCACACGGCGAGTACGTCGTCGTAGAACAGCGGCAACGCGCCATGCTCGGCCCACAGCACGAGCAACGGGCACTCGATCCGCCGGCCCTCCGCGCGGTCTGCGGCGTCGAGCCGGCGGTCGATCGAGGCGCCCGCGCGGTAGTCCTCGCACATCGACCGCACGGCTGACGGGTTGTCGATCCGGTCCAGATAATCGTCGACGATCTCGATCGGGTAGCCGGGATGGCGGGCGCGGACCTGCTCGAAGTGGTGAGAGAAGAACGTCTCCGGCGGCGCGGCGAGCAGCATCTCCTCCGCCTGCGGAGCCGGCCGGGCGAGGAACGCCCAGTGCCAGTACAGCAGCGCGAAGCGATCATCGGCCCGCTCCCACACCTCGACCGTCGGCACGATGTCCAGCACCGCCAGCCGGGTGACCACCTCCGGGTGGTCGAGCGCCATCCGGTAGCCGACCCGGCCACCGCGATCGTGGCCGGCGACGGCGAACCGCTCGTGACCGAGCGAGGCCATCACCTGGATGAGGTCGCGGGCGAGCGCGCGCTTGGAGTGCGGGGAGTGATCCTCGACGGGCTCGGGGTACTCCGAGTCGCCGTACCCGGGCAGGTCGCAGACGACGACGCTGAACCGGTCGGTGAGCAGCGGCGCCGCCGCGTGCCACATGAGGTGGGTCTCGGGGAAGCCGTGGAGCAGCAGCACGGGCGGCCCCTGACCCGCGGTCACCGTATGGACGGTGCCCCGATCGGTCATCACGGCGTGGTACTCGAAGCCCTCGTACACGGTTGCGGCGGACGCTACCCGGTCCGGCGGGGGGTGTGGTCGATTCTCCGACTCCTCGTCTGAACTTCGCCCAACCGCCCTCGGCGGACGCCCCGGCGGCCCTGCCCCGAGGAGTTGGTCGTTCTTCAGACCAGCGGTCGGGAAAACGACCATCGGTACATCCGTACCAATCGGATCGGTACGTTTGTACCATTGTCGTGACAACGATGGCGACCCCGACCCCGATCTCGACCCCGACAGCTCGACGCGCGACCCCGTCGCGCCGCTCCTCACACGCCCGCCCACGCGGCGTCGCGCGGCGCATCGCGCTGCTCGAGGCGACGCTCGAGCTGCTCGCCGAGATCGGCGCCGACGCGGTCACCCACCGTCGGGTCGCCGAGCACGCCGGGCTGCCGCTCGCCTCCACCACGTATTGGTTCGAGTCCAAGGAGCACCTGCTCACCGAAGCGCTGCGCTACGCCGCCGAGCGCGACGAGGCCCGGCTGCGCATCGCGGCCGACGCCCTCGTCGCGTCGTGCGAGGCGGGCGACCGCCCGCCGAGCCCCAATGAGATCGTGGCCGTCGTGCTCGACCCGTGCGCCGGGGACCCCTCCGCTCCCGACAGCTACGCGGCCGAGCGGGCATCGCTGCTCGCGGCATACGCGCTGATGCTCGAGGCCGCCCGCCGTCCGGCGCTGCAGGCGCTCTCGCTGCACTGGAGCGACGCCTACCGCGACGCGGTGGGCGCGCTGCTGGAGCGCGCCGGCTCTCGCCGCGCTGCCGATGACGCTCGGATCCTGATGGCGGCCACCGACGGTCTGCTCGTCGATCGCCTCTCGACGGGCACCGATGGCGATTTCGACCCGCGCGCCGAGCTCGCGCGCCTGGTCGAGGCGTTGCTCTGCGCGGGAGCGAGCCGATGATCCGCATGCGCCGCCGCTCCCCCGCCGACCCGCTCACCGCCCTGATCCGGACGGTCCGCGCCCTGCTGCTCTTCGAATCCGCGATGTACTCGGCGCTGACGCCGGTCCTCCCCCACTACGCGCGGGTGCTGCACGCCGGCAAGCCCGCGCTCGGGCTGCTGGTCGCGGGCTACCCGGCCGGGCTGATCCCCGGCGCGCTGATCGGCGGCTGGCTCGCCGCCCGGCAGGGCGTGCGCCGCACGACGATCGCCGGCCTGATCGGCTTCGGCGTCGCGATCGCCGGCTTCGGGCTGTCCTCGCAGATCGTCTCACTCGACCTGCTGCGCGTCGCCCAGGGGGCGTTCTGCGGACTGATCTGGGGCGGCGGGCTCACCTGGCTGATCGCCGCCGCGCCGCTCCAGCAGCGCGGCGCCGCCATCGGCGGTGCAATCGCCGCCGCGACGCTCGGCACGCTGATCGGGCCGCTGCTCGGCACGCTTGCCGAGGCGATCGGACCCGCGATCGTGTTCTGCGCGACCGGGGTGGTCGCGCTTGCGCTGGCCGCATGGGCGACGTCACATCCCGAGCCGGTCCGCACCAGCCCCCGCGGCGAGCCGGGGGCCGAGCGCTCGATCCCGGCCCAGCTGCGCGCGGCGGTCGCCGCCGGAGGGTTCGGCATCGGCACCTGGCTGATCCTGCTCGAGGCGGCGTTCTTCGGCGCTGCCGGCGTGCTGCTGCCGCTGCGGATGTCCCATCTCGGAGTCCCCGGCTGGGCGATCGGCGCGACGTTCGTCGCCGCCTCCGCGCTCTCGACGGCGCTCTCCCCATTCGTGGGGCGCGCGGTCGATCGGTATGGCGCACGGCGGACGATGACCAACGGCCTGCTCGCGGGCGTCCCGCTCGTCGCCGTGATGATGCTCCCGCACTCGCCGGTCCTGCTGGTCGGGATCGCGGTGATCGCGCTCGGCGCACCGCTGACGGCCGCCACGATCCCGGCGGTCTCGCTGATGACCGACGCGACCGAGCGCGCCGCGGTCACCCTGATCCTCGCCACGACCGCCGTCAACCTGGCGTACGCGGTCGGAGAGACGATCGGCTCACCGATGGCCGCGGGGCTCTCAACCGTCGCCGGCGACCTGCTGCCGTTCTTCCTGATCGCCGCACTGATGGCGGCGACGTTCCTCGTCGCCCGCCGCGGTGGCGCCGTGGGCGCCGAGCAGCCCGGCCAGGTGGGCGCGGAGGAGTCCTGCACCGAGGACGGGACGCGACGCCGCGCCCGCACGGGCGGCGATCACGAGCGCCCGGCCGAGCTCACGCGCCGCTGAGCACCTCGCCCCGCCCGACCGTCCAGATTCCTGGGCGATCCCTCACCGATCGTTCCTGACCGCCGATACATCGCGCTATGACCACCGTTGCGCCGCGCATCTCGCCGGACGCCGGCGGTGACCGGACGACCGCTCACCGCGATGCTCGCGCGCGCGTCTTCCATCTGCTGCGCACGTTGCAGGCCGACAACGGACCGCCGCCGGAGCTGATCGACGAGATCATCGAGGAGGGCGAGACCAATGAATGGCCCGACGTGGTCAAGCTCGGGATGCTGCTCGACGTCCTCTATATGCGCGACATCGAGCGCCGTTCGCCGGCGGAGTGCGTGGCGCAGCTGATCGAGCGCAGCGAGGTCGAGGGAGACATGGTGATGACGGCATTCGCGCTCGCCGTGCGCGCCCAGGACCGGCTGCACGGTGGCGACCGCGCCCCGGTCGACGCCGACCGCGACCTCGCCCGCGCCACCGTGCTGCTCGAGGGTTTCTCAGGCCGCCAGACCGAAGCGGTGAGCGCCCACATCGAGTGCGCCGTCGCCTGCGAGGGGCGTGAGCTGTGGGAGCTGCAGCTGGCTCACTACGAGGCGGCCGAGGCGTGCATCGACCCGTGCGAGGCCTCCGAGAACCGGCGCGCGGTGCTCCTCTACAACCTCGCCGAGGTCCAGCTCAACTGGGTGGCGGCGCTGCGCGAGCGCCACGACGAGGCCGAGATGCGCGAGCGCGCCGCGCTCGCGCGGCACGCGCTGGACGCCGCCGACGTGCCGATCATGCCCGAGGCCTGGAAGGAGGAGCTCGCCATCTTCCGCGAGCTGCTCGACGCGATGTCCCCCGCGGACGGCGCGCGGCGTCCGCCGAGCCGCGAGCCGCGGGGCGAATACGCGGGATATGTCCACCTCACGCGCGCACTCACCGTCGAGTCGGTGGCCGAGGCGCGCCTGGAGTGCGACCGGGCGATCGAGCTGATCGACCCCCACTTCGCCAACCGAATGCACCTGTTCGCCCTGGCGCTCGCGGTCGAGCTCGAGGCCGCATACGCGGGGCACGAGACCGCCGGTCTGCGCTGGGGGCGTGAGCTCGTCGAGCGCCGCTGGGAGCGGCGGCTGGCCGCCCTGGCCTCGATGGAGTCGCTGATCGACGTCGCACGCCTGTCCGCCGAGCACGCCGAGCTCCAGCAGCACGCGTTCCTCGACGACCTCACCGGTCTGGCCAACCGCCGCGCGCTCGCGCGCTTCACCCAGGGCCTCCTCGGACGCGGGGTGCGGACGGCCGCCGTCGCGCTCGTCGACCTCGACCGCTTCAAGCTGGTCAATGACGGCCACGGCCACGCGGTCGGCGATGCCGTGCTACAGCGGATGGCGGGCCTGCTGCGCGCCGGGGTCCGTGAGCAGGACCTCGTCGTGCGCCTCGGCGGCGATGAGTTCCTGATGCTGCTGACGATGCCCGACCACGGCGCCGCCCGGCGCCGCTGCGAGGCGATCGTTGAGTCGATCGCGGCGTGTCCCTGGGATGAGATCTCAGCCGGTCTCTGCGTCTCGGCGAGCGTCGGCGTCGCCGCCGGCTCGCTCGAGCGGTTCGACGAGGTGACCGCCGCCGCCGACGCCGCGCTGTACCGCGCCAAGAAGACCGGGCGCGCCCGCGTCGCCGACTGAATCGGGTTCATCGGTCACATCGCGCGCGACGAGCGCCGCGTAGTGCCCGCCGCGGCCCATCAACTCCTCGTGGGTGCCGCGCTCGACGATCCGCCCCTTGTCGAGCACGACGATCTGATCGGCGTCGCGCACCGTCGAGAGGCGGTGGGCGATCGTGATCGTGGTGCGACCCTGCGCGAGGCGCTCCAGCTCAGCTTGGATCGCGTACTCGGTCTGGGTGTCGAGCGCGCTGGTGGCCTCGTCGAGCACGAGCACCGGCGGGTTGCGCAGCACGGTGCGGGCGATCGCCATCCGCTGGCGCTCTCCGCCCGAGAACCGATAGCCGCGCTCGCCGACCACCGTGTCGTAGCCATCCGTCAGCGACTCGATCAGATCGTGGATGCGGGCGGTCCGCGCCGCCGCCTCGATCTCGGCGTCGCTCGCCTCCGGGCGGGCGAAGCGCAGGTTCTCCCGCACCGACGCGTGGAACAGGTACGTCTCCTGGGACACGACGCCGACGGTCGCCGCCAGCGACGGCAGCGAGACCTTGCGGATGTCGACACCGTCGATCGAGACCGCGCCCTCCTGCGGGTCGTACAGCCGCGCCACCAGGTAGCCGAGCGTCGTCTTGCCCGAGCCGGTCTCGCCGACGACCGCGGTCCGGGTGCCCGCCGGGATCTCCAGTGTGATGTCGCGCAGTGTCCACGGCGGCTCCTGCGCCCCGTCCGGCAGGACGATCGCCGAGTAGCGGAACGAGACGTCGGTCAGCCGCACCTCCCCGAGCACCTCTTCAGCCCGAAGCGTCACCGGATGTGCGTCCTCGACGATGTCGATCGGCAGGTCGAGGTACTCGAAGATCCGGTCGAACAGGGCGAGCGATGCCTCGACGTCCGCCTGCACGCCGAGCAGCGAATTGATGGGGAACAGCAGACGCGTCTGCAGCGTCGTGAACGCGACCACGGTGCCGATCTCCACGTGCCCGATGAAGCTCTGCCCCGCGAGCCAGTAGATGATCGCGGGCTGGACGGCGAAGATGAACTGGATCGTGCCCATCATCCAGCGACCGGTCATGCGGCTGCGCACCTCGGTCTCGGCGATCGCCCGCGACTCGCCGGTGAAGCGGTCCGCGAGGTCGTCGCCGCGGCCCATCGTCTTGCCGAGCAGGATCCCCGACACCGACAGGGACTCCGAGACGAGTGCCGACAGGTCCGCGAGCTGCTTCTGCTGGGTGAGCGTGATCGAGCGCCGGAGCTTGCCGATCCGCCGGGTCCCCCACACCGATGGGGGAACGAACACGAGCGAGAACAGCGCGAGCTTGAAGTCGAGCAGGCACATCGCCACGAGCGCGGCGATCACGGTCGTCGCGTTGGAGGCGATCGTCGTCGCCGTGGTGGTGACCACCGCGTCCAGGCCGCCGATGTCGTTGGCGATCCTCGACTGCACCTCGCCCGTGCGGGTGCGGGTGAAGAACGCGAGCGACATCTTCTGCAGGTGGCGGTAGACCGCCGCGCGCAGGTCGTGCATGACGCGCTGGCCGACGACGTTGGACAGGTAGGTCTGCCACACGCTCGTCGCGTTCGAGAACAGCGCGACCGCGATCATTCCCAGCGTCGCCCAGCCGAGCACCGAGCCGTCGTGGCCGATCAGGCCGCGGTCGACCACCGCTCTCAGCAGGAACGGGTTGAGCATCGAGACGCCCGCCGAGATGATGATCATCACGAGCACCACCGCAAGGCGGACGCGGTAGGGCAGGAACAGCCCGAGGATCCGGTGCCCGTCGCGGCGACGCGTCGGGTCCATCAGCTCCGGGGCCTTCTTGCCACCGCCGCGCATCGAGCGGATCGCGCCTGTGCCGGGGGTACCGGCCGACGCCGAGACGCCCATTCCGTGAGTTCCGCCGCTGCTCATCCCCCTGATGATGGCGCACGCGCCGAGGTGCCCTGTCCGGCCGCCGGTCCCAGCCGGCCGGCGAGCCACTCGACGGTCGTCCCCTGAACGACCGTCGAGACGAGCACCGCGAAGAACGCCAGGGCGCGCGCGGACAGGCGCGCGCCGGCCCGTCGTCGCCGAGGTGGAGCATTGGAGCTCCTCTCTCACCACGACCCTCGCAGGCGCCCGTGGTTTACCCTCGCTGGCCATGAAAGACGAATGGCGCGTGCGCGTCGACCTGCACGATGATGGCTTCGCCCACCGGCTCGGTGAGTCGCTGCAGGCGGAGGAGCTCGAGAGCGACCTTCGCCGCTCGTTCGCTGACCGGGTCGTGATCTCCGTCGACGGCCACGAGATGTTCCTGTACGCCGCCGACCGCGCGCAGGCCGAGGCCGCGCAGCAGGTCGTGGAGCGGATCGCCTCCGAACACGGCTGGCAGCTCGACACCGAACTGCGCCGCTGGCACCCGGTCGCCGAGATCTGGGAGGACCCGGACAACCCCGAGCCCCGGAACGCGGACGAGCAGCGCACCGAGGAGGAGATCCGCAACGCGGGCGAGCGGCGCGACTCCGCCGAGGACGGCTACCCCGCGATCGAGGTCCGGGTGACCTGCGGCTCGCGGCACGAAGCGGTCGAGCTGTCCGAGCGCCTTGACCACGAGGGCATCGCCAACGTCCACCGCTGGAGCTGGGTGCTGATCGGCGCCCGTGACGAGGATGACGGCCACGCGATCGCCGAGCGTCTGCGTGGCGAGTTGCCCGGTGCCGAGATCGCGGTGGAGTCCAACCTGCGTGCCGTCTGGGACAGCCGGCCCGGCAATCCGTTCGCCTGGCTCGGTGGCCTGGCGGGCTGACAGCCGTCCGTCACCGCTTGTCTTTGCCGAACGCTTCGTGATACTGCGGCGCCGTGCGTGACGAGACGACATCCAGCTCCCCGAGCAAGAACGGCACGGTCGATGACGGCACCGTGCCCGTCTCGCCGGTGCTGGTCCCGCTCCCCCGGCCCGAGCCCGCGGCACGGCTGAGCCACCAGAGCTTCTTCCCCCCGATCGCCGAGTACGCGTTCCTCTCGGACTGCGAGACCGTCGCGCTGGTCGCGCCGAGCGGCGCCGTCGAATGGATGTGCCTGCCGCGCGTCGACTCGCCCTCGGTGTTCGGCGCGATGCTCGACCGTGACGCCGGGCACTTCCGGCTCTCGCCGGACGGAATGCAGGTGCCGACCGCTCGCCGCTACCTGCCGGGCACGATGGTGCTGGAGACGAGCTGGGGCACCGGCAAGGGCTGGATCGTGGTGCGCGACGTGCTGCTGATCGGCAACTGGCATCACCAGAGCGACCGCTCCCACACCCACCGCCGCGCCCCGACCGACTATGACGCCGACCACGTGCTGCTGCGCACCGTGCGCTGCGTCAACGGCGAGGTGCAGCTGCTGCTCGACTGCGAGCCGAAGTTCAACTACGGCCGTGAGCCGGCCCGGTGGCGCTACTCCGGCGAGGATTACCACCAGGGCACCACGACGTGCTCGGACGGCTCGGTCGAGCTCACGCTCACCACCGACCTGATGCTCGGCTTCGAGGGATCGCGGGCCACCGCCCGGCACCTGATGAAGGAGGGCGAGGTCGTCTACTGCGCGCTCTCCTGGTCGGAGCACCCTCCCCCGCCCGATGTCGACGAGGCGTACGACCGCCTGGTGTGGACGGCGCATCACTGGCAGCACTGGCTCGATCGCGGCGGCTTCCCCGACCATCCGTGGCGCCAGTTCCTGCAGCGCTCGGCCCTCACCCTCAAGGGCCTCACGTACGCGCCGAGCGGCGCGCTGCTCGCCGCCGCGACGACCTCGCTGCCCGAGACGCCGCAGGGCGAGCGCAACTGGGACTACCGCTACAGCTGGATCCGCGACTCGACGTTCATGCTGTGGGCGCTGCTGTCGCTGGGCTTCGAATGGGAGGCCAACGACTTCTTCTACTTCATCGCGGACGTCGCATCCGGCGAAGAGAAGCTGCAGGTGATGTACGGGATCGGCGGTGAGCGCAAACTCGATGAGTACGAGCTCGACCACCTCGACGGCTACGAGCGCGCGAAGCCGGTGCGGGTGGGCAACGCCGCCTACGAGCAGGTCCAGCACGACGTCTGGGGCGCGCTGCTGGACTCCGTCTACCTGCACACCCGCTCGCGCGACTCGCTCGACGACAGCGTCTGGAAGATCCTCTCCCGCCAGGTCGAGGAGGCGATCAAGCACTGGCGCGATCCGGACCGCGGGATCTGGGAGGTCCGCGGCGAGCCCAAGCACTTCACCTCCTCCAAGATCTTCTGCTGGGTCGCCTGCGATCGCGGTGCGCGTCTGGCGATGCTGCGCGAGGACGAGGAGCGCGCCAAGCGCTGGCGCTCCGTGGCCGACGAGATCCACGCCGACGTCTGCGAGCACGGCGTCGACGAGCGTGGCGTGTTCGTCCAGCGCTACGACTCCGACGCGCTCGACGCCTCGCTGCTGCTGCTGCCGCTGATGCGATTCCTGCCGCCCGACGACCCCCGCGTGCGCGCGACCGTGTTCGCGATCGCCGACGAGCTGACCGAGCAGGGTCTGGTGCTGCGCTACCGCACCGATCAGACCGACGACGGCCTGCACGGCAGGGAGGGCACGTTCCTGATCTGCTCGTTCTGGCTCGTCTCGGCGCTGTGCGAGATCGGGGAGCTCGAACGGGCGCGGCTGCTGTGCGAGCGGCTGCTCGGGTACGCGAGCCCGCTCGGCCTGTACGCCGAGGAGGTCGACCCCGAGACCGGCCGCCACCTGGGCAACTTCCCGCAGGCGTTCACGCACCTCGCGCTCATCAACGCGGTCATGCACGTGATCCGCGCCGACGAGCGGCTCTCCGAGCAGGCCCGGTCGCACTGGACCGAGTGGGACCTCGGCGGGTGAGGCCGGCTCAGAAGCTGACGGGCACGCCGCGCTCGGGCAGCTTCAGCCGCTCGGTCAGCCCGTAGCCGGCAAAGCTCGCGCGCAGCTGGTCGGGCCCCTGGGTGAAGTGGGTCCAGCCCTCGAAGTGCAGCGGGATGACGACCTCCGAGCCGAGACTCTCCGCAACCTGCGCGGCCCGATCGCTCGACAGGGTCAGATAGGCACCCCCGAGCAGCCCGGGGATCTGCACGGCTCCGGCGAACAGGATCGCGACGTCGATCGGCCCTGACCGCTCGCCGATCTCCTGCGCGACCGGGACCGAGGCGTTGTCGCCCGAGACGTAGACCCGCGTGGAGCCGTCGCTCAGCACGAAACCGATGACCTCGCCGACCTCCGCCTCGGAGCCGGGCGGCCCGTGCTGCGCGGGTACCGCGGTCACGTGAACGGAGCCGACCTCCGCCTCCGCCCACGGTTCCATGCCGGTCAGGTGCGCGGCTGAGGTTGCCTCATCCGCCGCGAGCCGCTCGGCGCCACCGGCCGTCGTCAGCACGCCCCCCGCGAGTGGCAGGAACGCGCGGCCGGCCGGGTCGAGGTTGTCGCTGTGCTCGTCGTGGGAGAGCAGCACCACGTCGATCGCACCGAGCGCGTCGGCCTCGAGCGCCGGGCCGGTGGTCTTGGTGAGCTCATCCTGCTGATCGCCCGGCGGCGACAGGGTCGGATCGGTGAGCCAGCGCAGCCCGCCGTACTCGATGAGCGCGGTCGGGCCGCCGATGAGGGTCAGTTGGGCCATGGCGGCGCAAGCATATGGCCTGCGGGCCGACGGCGGGTCTGCTCAGGCGGTGCGGCGCGGGCCGAGCGTCACCGGCAGCGACTTCATCTGGTTGAGGAACGCGCTCAGCACCCAGCTCTCCGTGCCGGCCGGCGCCATCTCCGGGTACCGCGTCAGCGTCTCCTCGAGCATGATCGTCAGCTCCAGCCGTGCGAGCGCGGCGCCGAGGCAGAAGTGGCGGCCGCCGGCGCCGAACGCCTGATGCTCGGGGTGACGACGGACGTCGAACCGTTCGGGATCCTCGTAGCGCTCCGGATCGCGCCCCGAGGCCACGTACCACATCACGACCTTGTCGCCCTCGCGGATCGGCTGCCCGCCAAGCTCGGTGTCGCACGTCGCGGTGCGGCGGAAATGGGCGAAGGCGGGGAACATCCGCAGCGCCTCCTCCACCGCGCCGGGAATCAGCGACGGATCGTCGACCAGCGCGGCGCGCTGCTCGCCGTCGGCCATCAGCGCCCGCATCGCGCTGCAGTAGGTCGCCTTCGTCGAGTCGTTGCCGGCGGCCATCAGCAGGAAGAAGCCCATGACGATCTCGGGCTCGGTGAGCCGCTCGCCGTCGATCTCCGCGTGGACGAGCACGCTCGTCAGATCGTCGGTCGGATGCTCGCGCCGCGCGGCGATCAGCGCCTGGCAGCGGCGGAAGATCTCGGGCAGCGTCTCGCCCAGCAGCGTCTGCGAGCCCTCGGGGCTCAGATCCGGGTCCGCGATCGACAGCGCCGCGTTCATCAGCCGCGCCCAATCGGCGTCCGCGTCGGGCGGCACGCCCATGAACGACCCGATCACCCGGGAGACGATCGGCTGCGCCACTTCCGTGACCAGATCGGCGTTCGTGCGGGAGGCGAGCGACTCCAGCACGTCGACCGCGATCCGCCGGATCGCGGGCTCGTGCGCGGCGATCCGGCGCGGCGTGAACCCCGCCTGGAACAGATTCTTCAGGCGATCGTGGCGCGGCGGATCCATCCCGATGAACATCGCCTGCATCAGCTCCAGCGGGAACACATCCGTCATCAGCGTCACGCCACCCCGTTCCGAGGAGTAGGTGCGCCAATCCCGGCTCACCGTCTGGATGTCCTCGGGCCGCAGCACCGACCAGTACCCGCTCTCCCCCGGCTCCTGCTCGATATGCGAGGTCCAGTGCACCGGGCACTGCCCGCGCAACTGGGCGAAGAGCGCATGCGGCGGGCCGTCGACCCAGTGGTCCTCGTCGGTGACCAGCACATCCTCCGGTGGCCCGAAGGGCTGCTCGTTGCGCCGCTCGTCGCTGATCGCCATCTCTCCTCCGGGGTCGGGCCCTCTCTGGTACTGGATCGTACCTGCTGGGATGGGTGGGTTGCGGGTGGTCTTTGGGGAGTCGGCGGTGCCCGCACCGCAGAGCCGGGCGGCTCAGTGCGCGACGGTCCGCCGCCGCGTCCGCACCCGTCGAGCCGCGCGCCGCTCGCGCCCGGTCTCAGCGGTCGGCGCGGCAGCGGCCATGACCGTCTCCCCCGGCGTCGCGTCACCGTCCACCGGCTTCCCACCGCGCGACCACGACGCGGCCGCCGCCACCAGACACGCCACGATCGCGAACAGGAACGCCTCGTGCAGACCGGTCCGGAACGGGGCGGAGATGAGGTGCGGAAAGAACGAGCGCCCGGTCAGCGCGTGCTGCTGAGCGGCGGTCAGCTTGTGGAGCACGTGGGCGGGGACGAACGCCTTGATCGGGTTGTAGCCGAGGAAGGCGGCGAACAGGATCGAGACCGGGGGCAACTGAGCTGCGTGGGCGGCATCGTGGTGCGGGACGCCGTGGGTCTGCAGACCGCTGAGCAGCGTGTGCGGCAACGTGCTCGAGAGCCCGAGGATCATCAGCGTGAAGAAGATCCCCACCGACAGGACCTGAGCAGAGTTCTGGAAGGTCTGGTTCATGCCTCCGCCCGCGCCACGGTCGGTCGGCGGCAGCGAGTTCATGACCGCGGCGCGGTTGGGCGAGGCGAACAGGCCCATCGAGATGCCACACAACGCCAGCGCACCGGCGAACGCCGGATACGGGAAGTCGACCGGCAGCAGCAGCAGCAGCAGAAAGCTGAGCGCGGTGCCGAGCATCCCGCCGGTCGCAAAGCCGCGGGCCCCGAAGCGGTCGGACAGGTAGCCGGAGGTGGGCCCGGCCAGCAACATCCCGAACGTCAGCGGCAGGATGTAGATGCCGGCCCACAGAGGAGTGTCGACGAAGCTGTAGCCGTGCTGGGGCAGCCAGATCCCCTGCAGCCAGATGACGAGCATGAACATCAGGCCGCCGCGTGCGACCGAGGAGAGGAAGGTGGAGAGCGTCCCGAACGTGAACGCTCGGATCTTGAACAGCGGCAGCCGGAACATCGGATCGGGGGCGCGCCGCTCGGCGAACACGAAACCAACCAGGCACGCGACCCCGGCTCCGAGCAGCACGAGCGTGCGCGGGGAGCCCCAACCGACCTGGGAGCCGCCGGCGGGCCGGATCCCGTACGTCACCGAGACCATGATCAGGATCAGGCCGAGGGCGAACGTGATGTTGCCCGGCCAGTCGATCCGCGAGCGCCGCGGAGTGGAGAGCTCACGGAGCTTCAGGTAGGCCCACACGGTCCCGAACACACCCACCGGCACGGAGATCAGGAACACCAGGCGCCAGTTCACAGGAGCGAGCAGACCGCCGAGCACGAGGCCGATGAACGTGCCGCTCACGCCGACGATGTTGTTGATCCCGAGCGCCATCCCGCGCTGGTTGGTCGGGAAGGCGTCGGTGATGATCGCCGCGGAGTTGGCGAGCAGACAGGCCGCGCCGATCCCCTGCACGACCCGGAAGATGATCAGGAACATCGCGCCGCTCGTGCCGGTGAGCCAGTCGATCGTCAGCAGCAGCGATGCGGCGGTGTAGATGACGAACCCGAGGTTGTAGATCTTCACGCGGCCGTACATGTCGCCGAGGCGGCCGAGCGAGACGATCAGCACGCTCGAGACAACGAGGAATCCCAGGATCATCCACAGCAGGTAGAAGCTGTTGGACGGGACGAGCGGATTGAGGTGGATGCCCTTGAAGATGTCGGGCATCGCGATCAGCGTGATCGAGCCGTCGAGCGTCGCGAGCAGGATGCCGAGCGTGCAGTTCGACAGCGCGATCCACTTGTAGCTGTCGCCGCGGGGATCGGGGCCGGTCGTCGGATGCGACGGGGCGGACGACTGATTCGCCCGGTTGTGCTCCGTCACGACGTCCTTTTCCGGCACGCGGGGGTACTCTAGCGGAATGCCCGTTCCGCAGACCCCGAGCGGACTCACCGTTCCGCCTCCCCCAGCCTGGACCGGCCTCGCGCCCGAGGTCAAGCGCGAGCGCATCATCGCGGCGGCAATCGCCGTCTTCGCGCGTCAGGGCCTGGAGGCGCCGATGCACGAGGTTGCGGCCGCTGCGGGCGCCGGGGTCGCCTCGATCTACCGGGTGTTCCCCTCCAAGCACGACCTCTGGGCGGCGATCGTGATCCGCCGGGTCGATGAGATGGCAGCCGCGTTCGAGCAGGCTTTCGAGCGGCCCGGCACGCGCTGGGACGCGCTCGTCGAGGTCGTCTCCCGGCACGTCGCCCAACAGTCACCCGAGCCGTTCTTCATGGAGGCGCGCGCCGTCGTGGAGGACCGCCCGGATGTCGCGGTCGCGATCACCCGCGTCGTCGCCGCCCAGAGGCGACTGCTCGACGCGGCGCGCGACGAGGGGCGGCTGCGCTCCGACGCCACTCCGGAGGATCTCCGGCTGCTGTTCGCCGCCGCCCGGGCAGCACGGCGGCTCGACGCCGACCGTGTCCAACGCATGCTCGAGCTGATGTTCGACGCGCTCGACACCCGCCGCGGCCCCGCGGACGGGTAGGGTTCGCGCGGACAGCCAGCCGCAAAGCCAGAGGAGCACCGCCGTGAAGATCAGAGCCGCCGTGCTTGAGGAGTTCGGCAAGCCGCTCAACGTGACCGAGCTCGACCTCGCCGAGCCCCGTGCGGGCGAGGTCCTGGTCCGGCTGGCGGCCTGCGGCGTGTGCCACACCGACATGTACACCGCCTCGGGGGTCGACCCGTCCGGGTACGCGCCCACCGTCCTCGGGCACGAGGGCGCGGGGTTCGTCGAGAAGGTCGGTGAGGGCGTCACCTCGCTCACACCCGGGGATCTCGTGGTCACCCTGTTCTCACCGCAATGCCGCGAGTGCGTCCACTGCCTCTCCCCTGATACGAACCTCTGCCTGGCGATCCGAGAGCAGCAGAACCAGGGGTACCTGCCGGACGGCACCACACGCCTGTCACGCGACGGCGAGCCGATCCGTCACTTCATGGGGACGAGCACGTTCGCGGAATACACGGTGATGCCGGAGATCGCCCTGGCGAAGGTCTCCCCGGACGCCTCGCCCGCCCACGCCTGCCTGTTCGCGTGTGGGCTCTCGACCGGCCTCGGCGCGGCGATGTTCACCGCGAAGGTGAAGCCCGGCTCGACCTGCGTCGTGTTCGGCGCCGGCATGGTCGGCCTCGGCGCGATCGCCGGCGCGCGGCTGCAGGGGGCCGAACGGATCATCTGCGTCGACATGTCCGATCAGCGTTTGGAGCTCGCACGCGGGCAGGGCGCAACCGACACCTGGCTCGGCGGGCCGGACGTCGTCGAGCGCGTGCTCGAACAGACCGGCGGCTTCGGGGCCGACTACACGTTCGAGGCGACCGGACTGGTCGCGGTGATGCGCCAGGCCGTCGAGGCGGCGCGCATGGGCTGGGGACTGTGCACCGTCGCGGGGGTCGCGGGCAAGGGCGAGACGCTCGACGTGGTCCCGCGACTGCTGATCACCGGTCGCCGGATCTGCGGCTCGTCGTTCGGCGGGGTCAAGGGCCGTGACCAGGTCCCCGAGCTCGTGCAGCTGTCGCTTGACGGCAAGCTCGACATGGCCCCGTTCCTGTCGCACTCGATCACCCTGGACGAGGTGAACGAGGGCTTCGAGCTGATGGAGCGCCAGGACGGGATCCGCAGCGTGATCTCGTTCTGAGCCCGGAGGCGCGCGGCCGTACACTGCGGCCGTGGGCAGGAACCGGATCCGGCGCGTACCCGCATGGGGCGCCGCCTTGGCGACGCTGACGCTCGGACTGGGCGCGCTCGCCACCCCCGTCGCGCGCGCGGGCGAGTGGATCCAGGTCTCCTGCACCAACCCGGACGGCTCACCGGCCCCCAGCGAGGGATGGACGACGACCGCGAGCGCCAACGTCACCCCGTTGTCCTACGCGACGACCGCCTGTGCACCGGACAGCCCGATGCAGGCGTTCCTCTCCGACTCGGCCGTCGCGCCGCCAAACGCCAGCGAGAACCTGGAGTACGGGCCGCCCTCCGGATCGACGCTCGTCGGCGGAACGGTCACGGTCACGCTGTCGGCCGACGGCTACAGCGAGTACGGCAACGCCGTGTCGGCGCTCGAGGAGCCGGGCGACGACGCGAGCGCCGGCGACGGTTTCTTCTCATGCATCCACGGCACCGGCTGCGGATCGGCCTCGGGCCTCGTGACGGGCTCGCCGGACTGGGCCGGCACGGTGACGTTGCCCTCCGACCGTCAGGGCGACCTGTATGTGAGCGCGATCTGCACGGCATTGGCGAACGCCAACTGCAGCTCCGGCGAGAACGAGAACGCCTACGCCTACGCCAAGGTCAGCGCCGCCGATCTGCTGCTCTCCAGCGACACGACCCCGGCGGCCACGGGCTTCTCCGGCAGCGCCCTGCAGGGCCGCGTCCACGGCACCGGACAGCTCGTGTTCTCCGCAAGTGACCCTGCCGGACCTGGCGTCTACTCGGTCACGGTGACGCTCGATGGTCGTGTGGTGAGCAGTGGCACACCCAACACCAACGGCGGCGCCTGCGTCGCGGTTGGCAGCGGCACGGGCGGTGCGCCGATGTTCGACCACCAGCAGCCCTGTCCTCCGACGGTGGCCGTCGACGACTCCGTCCCGACCGCGGGGCTTCCCGACGGGCCGCACCGGCTCACGGTGACCGTCGCCGACGCCGCCCGGAACGCCTCGACGGTGCTCGACCAGATGATCACCACCTCCAACCCGCAGACGACGCCGCGACCGCGGCGCGGAGTGAAGGCCCGCTTCGTGATCTCCTGGGACTGGGCGGCCCACACGACGCTGCTGCGGTCGATCGAGGCGCGGAAGCTGGCGCGCACGGCGCGGGTCAGTGTGCGGTGCGTCGGCTCGCACTGCCCCCGGCTGCGCATCCGCCGCGCGTCTGGTGGACGCGTCCGCAGGCTGCTGCACGCGCTCGGCGGCCGTCGCTTCCGGGCCGGCGACCGCATCCTGCTCACCGTGCGTCAACGCCACCGGCGCGCCGAGCGGATCGTGCTTGTCATCCGGCGCGGCCGGATTCCGCGCGCGCGGCTGCTCCGCTGAGGCGACAAAGCCGGTGCGTATTCCCGGCGAGTCCGGGTAGCCCTTTTCTGGACGGATAACCGCCCTTGAGGAGGTACGGGATGCAACGCACGCGTGGAGTTTCGCTTGCGAAGGGACCGATCGCGGTCGTCGGATTGCTGGGAATCATCTACGGGGTCAGCGCGCTGATCGTCAGGGCACATGGCTTTGCGCTGCACTTTCCGTCGGGGCACGTGCACGGGCCTTTCTGGCTGCACCTGAAGGTCAACGGCTGGACGGCGCTGCTGTTCATCGCGGCCGGGCTCGCGCTGCTCTTCTCGGCAGCCGCCCATATCACCGCCAAGTCGATGGCGATCCTGGTGGGCGTGGCGTTGATCGTGCTTGCGATCATCGCGGTCTCCCAGAAGCACGGCGCACTCGGGATCTTCGCCGCCGACCACTGGACCGAACTCGTCTGGGGTATCGCCGGCGTCGTCCTGCTCGTGCTCGCGCTGATGCCGCGGGTCGGTGGACGCACGGTCCAACCTGCGCCGGTTCCGGGCTCCACGGGCGCGACGGGTGCCACCACCACCGCCGCCCGGAGGCGCGAGGTCGCGGCCGAGGACGACCAGGCCGTCACCCGCCGGGGAACCGTCACCCGCGACGAGCCGGCCGGCCGCGACGAGCCGGCTGCCCGCGACGAGACCGCCGCCCGCGACGAACCAGCCGCCGCGCGCGAGACCACCGACAACTCGACCTCGACCGCCGGCAACCAGTCGGCGACCCGGGACGAGCCGCTGGTCAGGCGCGAGCAGCGGGTCCCGGATCGCGACGAGGACGCGTGATCAGCCCGAACGCTTGAGCTTGCCGTGCCGCTTGGCGTAGCGCTCGCCCGTGCGGAAGACCGCAAGGCCGAGCGGCACCGCGACGACGCCGAGCACGATCAGCGGCCAGATGTCGCTCCAGATCGCGCCCGGCCCCGCGCCGTCCAGCACGGCGGCGCGGATCCCGCGCAGCGCATACGTCGCCGGTGAGATCGTCGAGATCCACCGCATCCACAGCGGCAGGATCGAGACCGGGTAGTAGATCCCGGAGACGACGAGCAGCAGGCCCTGGGCGACGAAGCCGAGCTGCGCCCCGCGCTCGGGTGAGATGAGCGGCAGCACCGCGGTGATCATCCCGAGCCCGATGAACGAGACCGATGCGACGGCGAGCACCAGCAGCGCCGTGCCGAAGTCGGCGCTCGCCAGGTGCAGACCGAAGAACAGCGCGATCACCACGAACAGCAGCGCGGTTCGCACGACCCCGTAGAGCACGGCGAAGATGCCCATGCCGCCGAGATGGACGATCCGTGACAGGGGCGCCATGAACGTGTACTCGATCGTCCCCTCCCACCGCTCCCACGCGACCGTCTCGGTGAGGATCTCGAAGATGATCCCGAGGTAGGCCCAGATGATCGCGCCGACCAGCAGCGTGGTCGTCTCGCGGGTGACATTCAGGTGTCCGCCGCCCGCCTGCACGCCCTTGGCGATGAACACCACCGTCAGCGTGTTGGCGCAGGTGTAGACGAAGAACGTCAGCTCCCACCAGCCGTAGCGCTTGATCAGGTAGGCGTTGCGCTCGACGACTCCGCCGAGCCCGATCATCTGTGCGCGCAGCGCACTCATGCCTCCACCTCCTCGTCCTCGCATTCGTCGTCGATCGCAGCGCCGGTCGCGCTGAAGAACGCCTCCTCGAGATCCGCGGCCCCATAGAGCTCGAGGATCTCGCGGCTCGTGCCGAGCGCCAGCAGGCGCCCCTCGTGCAGGATCCCCGTCCGCTCGGCGAGTGCGTCGGCCTCGGCGAGGTCGTGCGTGCACAGCAGGATCGTCGTGTCGTGGACGGCGCGCATCTCGGTGATGAACCCCTGCACCTCCCGCTTGGAGCGCGGGTCCAGGCCCGTCGTCGGCTCATCGAGCAGGAGCAGCGTCGGGGACGTGAGCAGCGCGCGGGCAAGCGCCACCTTCTGCTGCATCCCTCGGCTCAGCTTCTCCATCGGCTCGCCTGATCGGCTCGTCGGGAACCCGACACGCCCGAGGATCTCCGGGATCCGCGAACGCGTCGAACGTGGCGTCAGGCCGTAGAACCGCGCCGCGTAGGCGAGATTCTCGTCGGCCGACATCTTCTTGAAGAACGACGCCTCGACGGACACCCGGTTGACGACCCGGCGCACCGCCTGCGCGTCGCGCACCACGTCGTGGCCGAAGACGCGCGCCTGGCCGCCGTCGGGCAGCAGCAGCGTCGACAGGATCCGCACGAGCGTTGACTTGCCCGACCCGTTCTGGCCGAGGATCGACAGGCATTCACCCCGGGCGATCTCCAGCGAGATGCCGCCGAGCGCCGGGGGCTTCTCCGTCGCATCGGACTCACGGCGCCGCCGGCGCCGGCTCTCGAAGCGCTTCTCCAGGTTGATGATCTCGACTGCGGACACGGACGTTGCTCCTCCTGCTCGGACCTGCGACGACGACGGGACACGGGCGACACGGCCGCATGGGCGGCGCGCGGCAGGCTCTCGTGGGTTGTCAGCGTCGGAGCAACATCGACCGCCACCGTACCGTGCCCCCAGCGCGGGCGCAAGCGCGAACCGCAGCGGCGGCGATCAGCGCGCGCGGATGAACTGAGGCTTCGGGCTCGAGCGCGGCGCGCGCAGCCGCGGCGCGCCGATGTGCTCGAAGCTCAGCGGAACATCGACGACGGGGCCGGGCCTGGCGATCAGGTAACCCTGGCCGAGCGTGACCCCGAGACTCCGCACGGACTCGAGCTCGCGCTCGGTCTCGATCCCCTCGGCGACGAGGTCGATCCCCATCTCCCGCGCGAAGTGGACGAATCCCGCGGCCATCGCCCGACGGGCTCGGTCGTGCTCGATCCCGGAGGTGAAGCAGCGGTCGAGCTTGATCGCGTCCGGCGCGAGCTCCAGAACGTGACGGAAGCTCGAGTAGCCCGCCCCGACATCGTCGATCGCCACGCGCACGCCGCGGGCGCGGAGGTCGGCGATCGCGTCGCGTGCCAGTTGGTAGTCGCCGAACATCACGTGTTCGGTCAGCTCGACGAACATCCGCTGTGCGGGCCGACCGGCGAGCAGCGCGCTCATCCGGCCGGACACGAGCATCTCATAGCTGATGTTCAGGCCGAAGCTCACCGATCCGGGCAGCTGGTCGAGCGCGCGCAGCCCCCGTCGTACGGCCAGGTCCTCGAGCTCCAGGCCAAGCCCGACGTCCGCGGCCTCGGCGAACCATACGTCCGGCCCGCGCCGTGGCTCGCTCGCAAAGCGCGAGAGTGACTCGACCGCCTTCACCGCGCCGGTGTCGAGATCGACGATCGGCTGCACCACGGCCTCGATCAGGCCGCCGGCAATGACCGAGGCGACCCGGTCCCGGGCGGCGAGTGTGTCGACCGCGCCCGGCTCCATCACGTTGGCGACGAATGTGGCGATCGATTCCCGGTCACCGTCGATCTCCGCGCCGGGGCCGTTCGAGGAGCGAAGCACCTCGCCGACCGCACGAGCGGTCTCGATCACCGATGCCAACGCCACGGCCATGAAGTCCGCCACGCGCACGACGCGGGCAGCCACCTCCGGGGTGAATGCGCCGCGCTCACCCGAGACCATCACCAGCAGCCCGATCGGCTTCCCGTCACGACGCAACGGGATCGACAACAGAGACGCTGCCCGGGGATCGGCACGCAGGCCCGGATCGACACGCTCGTTGGTGGAGATGTCGTCACAGACGATGAGCTCGCCCGAGACCAGGGAGTGCCCCGAGAGCGTGCTGTCGGTGGTCGCGACCCGGCCGATGTGGTCGGCCCCGATACCGGCGCCGGAGACGGGAATGAGGCGTCCGCCGTCATCCATCACGATTGCCACCCCCGACGCACACGGGATCAGGGCCTGCGCCTCGTCGACGATCCTCTGCATGAGCAGGCGCGGGTCGGCGGTGGTGCCGACGATATTTTCGAGGTTGGTCTCGGGCATCATGGATCGGGGCGACAAACGGTCGATGCATGGGGTATCGGCAGGCGGCGGGCGAGATGAAGGACCCGCCGCCAGTACTGGACGCCCGTCGACCGGTCGGCTCGCCCGGCCCCCTACCGGCGGCGGGCGGACGCCTCCAGCGCGGGGTTCGGCCAGCCGCCGTCGGTGCTGTTGACGTTGACGCCCGGCGGGACGATCTCGTCGATGCGATCGAGCACGTCGTCGGACAGCGTGACGTCCGCAGCGGTGAGCTGGGACTCCAGATGCTCCATCGTGCGAGGCCCGATGATCGCCGAGGTGACGGCGGGGTGGCGGATGACGAATGCGATCGCCATCTCGATCAGCGTCATCCCTGCCTCCTCGGCCAGGACGGCAAGCGCATCGGCTGCTTCCAGCTTGCGCTGGTTCTCCGGTACGGACAGGTCGAAGCGGGCGGGCAGCCGTTCGGCGCGCGTCGAGGTCGGCGTCTCGGCGCCCTTGCGGTAGCGGCCGGACAGCCAGCCCCCGGCGAGCGGGCTCCAGGGGATGACACCCATCCCGTAGCGAAGACAGGTGGGGAGCACGTCGTTCTCGATCGCGCGCACGAGGAGCGAGTAGGGCGGCTGCTCGCAGACGAACCGCTCACGTCCGCGCTCCCGCGCGGTCCACTGCGCCTCGACGATCTGGGAGGCGGGGAACGTCGAGGAGCCGACGTAGCGGACCTTGCCCTGGTGGATCAGGTCAGAGAGCGCGCCCAGCGTCTCGTCGATGTCGGTGTCGGCCTCGGGGCGGTGGATCTGGTAGAGGTCGATCCAGTCGGTCCCCAGCCGGCGCAGCGAGTTCTCGACCTCCTTGATGATCCATCGGCGGCCGTTGCCGAACTCGTTGGGGTCCTCGCCCATCGTGCCGTGGACCTTGGTGGCGAGCACGACGTTGTCCCGTCGGCCGCCGGCGAGCGCCTTGCCGACGATCTCCTCCGACTCCCCGCGCGAGTAGACATCGGCGGTGTCGATGAAGTTGATCCCGGCGTCGAGCGCGCGGTGGATGATGCGAATCGAATCGTCGTGATCGGGGTTGCCCCACCCCCCGAACATCATCGCTCCCAGGCAGAGCGGGGTGACCTTCGTTCCGGTGGTGCCAAGCGTGCGGTAGTCCATGGCTCCGAAACTAGTCACCCCGTGGGCCCATGGTCAGTGGCCCGCGCCCTCACGCGCGTGGCGCGGCAACCACAGCACCGAGATCGCCGCCGCCACCAGGAACCCGGCGGCAACGACCAGCCCATGCTGGGCGGCCCCGACGAACGCGGCAGGACCCACCCGGCCACCGAGGTGATCGAACAGGACCGTCCCGACGACCGCGATCCCGACCGACATCGCGAGCTGCTGGACGGACTCGAGCAGACCCGACGCCGAGCCGAGCTCGTGGTGGGCGACGCCGGCCAGCACGATGTCGAACATCGGAACGAACACCATGCCCATGCCGAAGCCGGTCAGCGCCAGCGGTCCGGCGAGCTGCCAGGCAGCGAGGGAGGCACCCGTCGAGTGCAGGACGACGACCGTGACAATCAGGCCGACGGCCATCCCCGAGCTGCCGATCAGCATCGTCAGCCGCCCGAGGCGCTCGAGCAGCATCGAGGACGTGATCGAGCCCGCGATCGCCGCCACCGGAATCGCCGCCGTCTCCAGGCCGGAATGCAGTGGGCTGTCACCGAGGCCGGTCTGGAGCATCACGTTGAGCGCGATCATCATCCCGCCCATCGCTGCGATGAAGCAGAGCACCGTCGCCAGACCGGCCACGTACGGGCGCCGATGCAGGATCGCGGGGTCGATGAGCGGTGTGCGGCCGCGGCGCACGGTGGTGTGCTGCCGACGCACGAAGCCCGTGAACGCGAGCGCCCCCGCCGCCAGCAGGGCGAAGGACCACGTCGGCCAACCGTGCGCGCGGCCTTCGATCAGCGGATAGACGAGTCCGAAGCCGCCGATCATCGACAGCGCGACGCTCAGCACGTCTGGCCTCGCGCCGGGCGCGCTCGGCGCCGCTGCGGGCAGGTGGCGCCGACCGACCACGATCGCGACCGCGGCGATCGGAAGGTTGATCAGGAAGATCGCGCGCCAGCCGGAGCCGAACAGGTTCAGATCGATCAGCCCGCCGCCGGCGAGCGGTCCGAGGACCGCGCCCAGGCCCATCACCGGGCCGACGATCCCGAGCGCCTTCGCCTGCCCCTGCGCGCCGAACAGCTCGCGGATCAGGCCGAAGCACTGCGGGACCATGACCGCCGCGCATGCCCCCTGCAGCACGCGCGCCACGATCAGCGTCTCGGGGTCGGGGGCGAACGCGCACAGCGCCGAGGTGCCCGCAAAGCCAACGATCCCGACGAGCAGCGCCCGGCGGCGTCCGACGACGTCTCCGAGCCGGCTGCCGAGCAGCAACGTCACCGACATCGCCAGCGTGTAGCCGGCGGAGATCCATTCCAGCGTGGCGAACGATCCGCCGAGGTCCCGGCGGATGGCGGGCGCCGCGGTCTGCGCGATCGTCGAGTCGAGCAGATCCATCAGGCACGCCGCGATGACCACGGCGAAGCCGATCCAGGCAGACCGGGCGCTCGTGCGCGCCGCGGCCGCCGTCTGTGGGGTGAGAGAGATGGTTGACATGGCGCCAAGGCTCCCGTCTAATGAGGTCACCCCCTGTCCTTATTCCGAGCTCAGAGGACAGCTCCTGTCCTCTATCAGCGCCACCATCGCTCACACCATGATCGAGACCTCCGCCCGCCTCCTCGCCCTCCTGTCGCTGCTCCAGATGCGCCGCGAATGGACCGGCTCCGAGCTCTCCTCCCGGCTCGAGGTCGACGTGCGCACGGTGCGTCGCGATGTCGAGAAGCTGCGCTCGCTCGGCTATCCGATCGAGTCGGCCCGCGGGGTCGCCGGCGGGTACCGGCTCGGGGCGGGCGGCGAGCTGCCGCCGCTGCTGCTCGACGATGCCGAGGCGGTCGCCGTCGCGGTCGGCCTGCGCACCGCGGCCTCCGGATCGGTGAGCGGGATCGAGGAGGCGTCCGTCAGGGCGCTCGCCAAGCTCGAGCAGCTTCTGCCCAGCCGGCTGCGCCGGCGCGTGCGCACCCTCGGAGAGGCCACCTCAGCGTTCAGCTTCCAGACCGAGCGCGTCGACGCCGACATGCTCGCCGACGTCGCGGCAGCCTGCCGGGACACGATGCAGGTCCGCTTCTCCTACCTCACGCGCGACGAGCGCGCGGGCGAGCGTCACGCCGAGCCGACGGCGGTCGTGTACAGCGGCTCGCGCTGGTACCTGCTCGCGTGGGACCTCGAACGCGACGACTGGCGGACGTTCCGGGTCGATCGCATCCGTGGGCGCCTGCGCCCCGCCGGCCGAGGCCGCCCGCGGACGGTCCCCGGGGGCGATCCGGCCGCCTACGTGCGCAGCCGCCTGCAGAGCGCCGGCGAACGGATCGCCGGCGAGGACACCCCGCCTGGCCGGGTACGCATCGAGGCGACCGCCGGGCGGCTGCGCGGGCGCGTGCCCTCGCGCTGGGCGACGGTCGAGCCAGACGGCGACGACGCGTCGCTGATCACCACCCGCGGCCCGTGGCGCCAGGAGTTCCTGGTCTGGATGGCGACGCTCGGCGAGCCCTTCCAGGTGCTCGATCCGCCGGAGCTCGCCGACGCCGCTCGCGGGCTGGCCGAGCGCCTGAGCGCGGCGACTGCTACGTAGCGCTCACCCGAGCTCCGGCGAGCCCTCGCTCTCCTCCGCGGTCGCAGTAGCGTCCGCTCCATGAGTACTTCCGACACGCACTTCGGCCTCACCGGCCTGGCGACGATGGGCGCCAACCTCGCCCGCAACGTCGCCCACCACGACATCCCGGTCGTCGTCCACAACCGCACGACCAGCCGCATGACCCGCTTCCTGGAGGAGCACGGATCCGAGGGCCCGATCAGCGGCAGGGAGACGACCGAGGAGTGGGTCGGCGCGCTCGCGCGCCCGCGCGTGCTCATGTCGATGGTCCAGGCCGGCCCCGCGACAGACGCCGTGATCGACGACATCGCCCCTCACCTCGACCAGGGCGACGTGCTCATCGACGGTGGCAACGCGTTCTACCGCGACACCCAGCGCCGCGAGGCCGCCCTGCGTGAGCGGGGGATCGTGTTCATCGGCGCCGGCGTGTCGGGCGGCGAGGAAGGCGCGCTCAACGGGCCGAGCATCATGCCGGGCGGCGACCCCGATGCCTACCACGAGTCCGTCCAGCCGATCTTCGAGGCGATCGCCGCCGATGTCGACGGCACGCCCTGCTGCACGCACGTCGGCGCCGACGGAGCGGGCCACTTCGTGAAGATGGTCCACAACGGCATCGAGTACGCCGACATGCAGCTGATCGCCGAGAGCTACGACCTGCTGCGCCACGGTTGCGGCCTGGAGGTCGGGGAGATCGCCGAGCGCTTCCGCTCGTGGAACGAGACCGAGCTCGAGTCGTTCCTGATCGAGATCACCGCGCGCGTGCTCGCGCAGTCCGACGCGGCGACCGGCCAGCCACTCGTCGATGTCATCCTCGACTCCGCCGGGCAGAAGGGCACCGGGCGCTGGACGGCGCAGAACGCGCTCGAGCTGGGGGTCCCGCTGACGGGCATCACCGAGGCGGTGTTCGCACGCGCGCTCTCGTCGCTCAAGGACGAGCGCGTCCACGCCGCCACCGTCCTGCGAGGGCCGGACGCCGACGCGTCCCGCGCCGGAGACGAACAACTTGCCCACGACCTCGAGCACGCGCTGTACGCGTCGAAGATCGTCTCCTACGCGCAGGGGTTCGCACAGATGGCGGCCGCCGCGGATGAGGAGGGGTGGAAGATCGAGCTGGGCGCGATGGCCACGATCTGGCGTGGCGGCTGCATCATCCGCGCGCGCTTCCTCGACCGGATCCGCGAGGCATACGACGATGAGCCCGGGCTGCGCAACCTGATGCTGGCCGACTTCTTCACCGACGCCCTCGCCCGGGCGCAGGACCCCTGGCGCCGGGTCGTCGCGCGGGCCGCGGAGCTCGGCATCCCGACGCCCGCGTTCTCCTCATCGCTGGCGTACTACGACGGTTATCGGCGCGCCCGCGGGCCGGCCTCGCTGATCCAGGGTCAGCGTGATCTGTTCGGCGCCCACACCTACCGCAGGATCGACCGCGAGGGCACGTTCCACACGCTGTGGTCGGGTGATCTCAGCGAGGCGGAGGCGTAGCCGGCAACGAGTGACGTCATAGTCGGCTTGACATGACGTCATTGTGACGTCACTATGGCGTCATGCACGTCGACGGATATACCCATGCGATCCGCGAGGACCTCGCGCGGATGGCGGCGCTCGGTGACGAGTCGACCGTCCGCGCCGCGGAGCTGCTCTCGGTCGCACTCGATTCGGCGCTCGCGCGCCGCATGCAGGAGGCGCTCGCCGAGGCGGCCCTCGAACTCTCCGGGCAGCTCTCCGACGGCCATGTCGAGGTCCGGATCGCCGGCGGCGATCCGGAGCTCGTGTACGTCGCGGACGGTACGCCCGCCCCGGCCGAACCGGCTGACGAGGGATCGGATGCCCGGGTCACGCTGCGCCTCTCCGAACGCCTGAAGTCGCGGCTGGAGGAGGCCGCCGGCGCGGCCGGCGTGTCGGTCAACACCTGGCTCGTGCAGACGCTCACCCGCGCGCTCGAGCCCCACCCATCCACCTACAGCGGCGGCGTCGGCCGCCGGCGGCTCACCGGCTACGGCCGCGCCTGAAAGGAACAGACCATGCGCGAGGAGCGCTTTCCCACCCCACAGCCCATCCGCCTGGAGTGCTCGGTGACCTCCGGGAACGTCAGGGTCGACACCGCGCAGGAGGCGGAGTCGACGGTGTCGCTCGACGGACCCTCGGAGCTCGTCGATGCGATGCGCGTCGAGCTGGTCGGCGACCGCCTCATCATCTCGGAGCCGCGGGGCGCCTTCCGGGACATCGTGACGCGCCGGCGCGACTCGCTCGAGGTGGTGGTCAGCCTGCCGAGTCACAGCGCGGTCATGGTCAAGACGGCCTCGAGCGATGCCGCGCTCGACGGCTCCTTCGGCGAGATCGAGATGCAGTCCGCCTCGGCGGACCTGCGGGTGACCGGCACGGTCGACGGCGATATCACGGTCAAGTCCGCGAGCGGCGACGTCCACCTGCCGCATGTGCGCGGTCACGTCGACGTGCGCGGGGTCTCCGGCGACCTGCATGCCGACTCGATCGACGGGTCGGTGTCGGTCACGGTCGTCTCCGGCGACGTCCGGATCGACTCGCTGCGCGAGGGGACCGTGTCGGTGCGCAGCGTCTCCGGCGACGTCGAGCTCGGCATCGCGCCCGGGTCCGACGTCGACCTCGACGCGAGCTCGGCGTCCGGCGAGCTCGTCTCGGAGGTGCCGCTGTCCGACGCGCCGGCCGGCGGCAGCAACCCGGTCGTTGTGATCCGCGGCGTCACCGCGAGCGGGGATGTCCGCGTCTTCCGGGCGGTGCACGCGGCCGCGGTGTGAGAGGGCCTTGCGTCGGCCGGGGCGAGCAGATCTAACCTCCGGTTATGCCGTCCCGCCTGCGCCCCGTCGACCTCGTGGAGCTGCGGGGTTTCTGCCTGGCGATCGAGCTCGGCAGCCTGGGCCGCGCCGCGGCGGCGCTCGGGGTCTCCCAGCCGGCGCTGTCCAAGCGGATGCGCGAGCTGGAGACGTTCGCCGGAACGGCGTTGCTGCAGCGCTCGCCACGCGGCGTGGTGGCAACGGCGGCCGGCGAGCGGCTCTATCGCGAGGCGCGCACCCTGCTCGGACACGCCGAGGCGCTCGAGCAGCTGCTCGACGGCTTACGTGATGCCCAGACGCCGATCCTGCTCGCCGCCAGCCACACGATCGCCGAGTACCTCCTCCCCGCGCCGCTGGCGGCGTACCGGGAGACGCTCGGCCACGGCTACGCGCTCGAGCTCGTCGCCGCCAACTCCGCGGTCGTGCGTGGCATGGTCCGCGAGCGCCGCGCCGATCTCGGCCTGGCCGCGACGCTCGAGCACGAGCCGGGACCGGGCCTGGTCGAGCGTGTGCTGTGCGAGGACGAGGTGCTCGTCGCAGTGTCCGAGCGCCACCCCTGGGCGAGCGCGGGAACCGTCGGGCTCGAGGAGTTCCTCGCGACCCCGATGGTGATGCGCGACCCTGGCTCCAACACCCGTCACGTGCTCGACCGCGAGTTGCGCGCCCGCGGCCTCGTGCCGGCGCCGCCGCTCGTCGAGGTCGGTTCCACGGCGGCCGCGATCGCCGCGGCGATCACCGAGACCGCCCCCGCGCTGCTCTCCGCGCGCGCGGTCGCGGCGGCTCCGCTGGTCCCCGTCCGCGTGCGCGAACTCGCATTGATACGTCAGTTCGCGCTCGTCACCCGCGAGAACGCCACCCCGACGCCGGCGGTCACCGCGATCGCCGCCTACCTGCTCGAGGCGCTCACCGGGGGGCCGCTCGGCCATAACGTGAGGTTGGGAGAGCCGGCTGCCAACGATGCGTAGCGAGGGACGGCGCCGCGCAGTAGGTTGTGCTCCGTGGCGCCTTCGCTCGCAGCCATCGTCGCCCAGAACACGTACCTGCGTGACGCCAGCCAGCTGCAATCGCTCTCGTTCACGGTCCACATCCCGCTGGTCTGCTTCGGAATCGCGCTACCGGCGCTGATCGCCTATTTCGAGTGGCGGTTCCTGCGCACCGGCGAGGAGCTGTACCGCACGATCGCGCGACGCTGGACGCGGATCATGGCCGCGCTGTTCGCGATCGGCGTGATCACCGGCACGATCCTCTCCTTCGAGATGGGGATGCTGTGGCCGACGTTCATGTCGACGTTCGGCAGCGTCTTCGGACTCGGCTTCTCGATCGAGGGGTTCTCCTTCTTCCTGGAGGCGATCTTCATCGGGATCTACGTCTACGGGTGGAACCGGCTGTCGCAGCGCCTGCACTTCCTGTGCGTCCTGCCGATCGTGCTCGCGGGCTTCGCCGGGTCGCTGATGGTGATCGCGGTCAACGCCTGGATGCAGCATCCCTCCGGCTTCCGCCTGCGCGACGGCCACGCCGTCGACGTGCACCCATTGGCGGCCCTGTTCGGCAACAGCTTCCTGTGGAACGAGCTCATCCACATGTATGTCGCGGGGTTCATGGTCACCGGCTTCGTGCTCGCCGCGCCGTACGCCCTCCAGCGGCTGCGCGGTCGCTGGGGCCGCTACGAGCGCACCGCCTTCACGCTTCCGTTCACGGTCGCGGCCGTCGCCTCGCCACTGCAGGTGATCATCGGCGACTGGGTCGCACGCGACGTCGCGACCGAGCAGCCGATCAAGCTCGCCGCGCTCGAGGGTCTCGCCAAGACCACGCGCGGCGCACCGGAGCACCTGCTCGGCTGGTACCACAACGGCAGGATCTCCTTCGGGATCGGGATCCCGCATCTGCTCTCGCTGCTCGCGTTTCATTCCTGGAATCACGTGGTGCAGGGGCTTGACTCGGTCCCGCCCGTCGACCGGCCGCCGATCAACATCACCCGGTTCTCGTTCCAGACGATGGTCGGGATCGGGACGCTGATGGCGCTCGTCGCCGTCGTCTATCTGTTCGTCCTGTGGCGCCGGCGCACGCTGCCGAGTGAGCGGTCGTTCTACGCGGCGGCGGCTCTGCTGGGGCCGCTGTCGGTCGTCGCGCTGATCGCCGGCTGGGTGACCACCGAAGTGGGCCGCCAGCCATGGGTCGTCTACAAGGTGATGACGACGACCCAGGCGGTGACCACCGCGGGCAGCGTGCCGGTCAGCTACGGCGTGCTCGTCGCCGCCTACGTGCTCGTCGGCGCAGCGTCGATCTGGGTCCTGCGCCGTCTCGCGTTGATGGAACTCCCGCCGCTCTCGCCATCCGACCCCTCGTCGATCGCCCGTGCGGGCGGGGCGAGGGCCTGAGGCCCGGCCGGCGATGCATCTCTACGAGATCCCGATCATCTGCGTGCTCGTCGGGCTCACGCTCTACGTCGTGCTCGGCGGCGCGGACTTCGGTGCCGGCCTCTGGCAGCTGGAGTCGGTCGTGGTCCCGGGCCGCAGCGCGGCCGCCCGGCAGCGCGCCGAGGCGAACCGGGAGCACGCCCACCACTCGATGGGCCCGGTGTGGGAGGCCAACCACGTCTGGCTCATCTTCGTCCTGACCGTCACCTGGACGGCGTACCCGCGCGCGTTTGGCGCGATCGCGTCGACGCTCGAGGTGCCGTTGCTGATCGCCGGCGTCGGGATCGTGTTCCGCGGCGCTGCCTACGCGCTGCGCGCCGGCAGCGCCAGCGCGCGTGAATCGGCGCTGATCGACACCGTGTTCTCGCTCTCCTCCGTGCTGACACCATTCGCCCTGGGGACGATCATCGGCGCGATCGTGCTCGGCCGCGTGCCGCCCGGTGACGCCGCCGGGTCGATCACCTCGAGCTGGACGGGCCCGTTCTCGATCCTGCTCGGGGTGCTCGTCGTGCTGCTGTGCGCATACATGGCAGCCGTCTACCTGGCCGCGGACGCCGCCCGCGCCGGTGAGGACGAGCTCGCCGCGCGCTTCCGCTCCCGCGCGCTCGTCGCAGCGGTGCTGGCGGGCGCGCTGGCCATCGCCCTGCTGCCTGTGCTCCACCACGACGCGCACCGCTTCTACACCCGCTTGGTGAGCGGGCCGGGACTCGTCGGCGGGATCCTCTCGGCGCTCGGCGGCATCGGCACGCTCGCGCTGGTCTACGGCCGGCGCTTCGATGCTGCGCGCGCGTCCGCGGCGGTCGCGGTGGCGGGGCTCATCATCGGCTTCGCGCTCGCCCAGGATCCCATCTTCCTGCCGGGCCTCACGCTCGCCCAGGCCGCCGCGCCGACGAGCACGCTCGTGCCCGAGTTGTTCGCGATCGCCGCCGGCGCGGTGATCCTCTTCCCCTCCCTCGGGTTCCTCTTCACGCTGCAGCTGGGAGGGAATTTCAACGCCACCGAGCAGGACCGCTCGGCCGGCGCCGCCCGACCGCCGGCGGACGTCGGCGGGATGCTCGCCTCCTCGCGCCAGGGGTTGGCGGCACGGGGGGCGATCGCCGGCCTGCTCGGCGGCCTCGGGTTCCTCACCGCGGCAGACGCGCCGTGGGCCCACATCGTCGGCGTGATCTGCCTCGCGGTCTGCGCGGTCTGCGCGGTCGCCGCCGTTGGCCCGGCGGAACTGGCAGCCGGCGAGCCGCACGAGCACCGCTGAGCACGGGGCCTGACCGGCGCCGTCCCACCCTCCGCTCGTGGCGGTCGGCCCGGGTGGGCGATCTTCAGACTCCTCGTCGGAAAAACGACCAACGCCCCGGAGCCGGGACGGGACACGCGGGCGCCGCGGGGCTGCCGTGCTCCGTTTCGGTCTACGAGTGAGCGGCGCTGCGCGCGTGCAGCGAGCGGGCCGGCACGCCGCCGACGGTGTCCCCGGCCTCGACGTCGCGGCGGACCACGGCGTTTCCGCCGATGTGCGCCCCGTCGTGAATCACGATGCCGCCAACGACGATGGCGCCCGAGCGGATGTAGACGCCGTCGCCGATGATCGGGCGCCGCCCGTGCTCGTAGCCGATCGTCACGTTCTGATTGATCCAGCAGTCCGCCCCGATCCGCTCGGCGGTGACCGTGGCTCCATGACCATGCTCGAAGAACAGCCGCGGCCCGATCGAGGGGCAGTCGATGGTCATCCCGTCCTGACCCCGGAACAGGAGCCGCGCGGCCGACGCCGCGGCAAGCCACCCGACGCCGTGCTGCCCGATCCGGTAGTAGGCCAGCGTCCGGAACTCGCGGTGCTTGGCCAGCAGATAGGTGAGCCACAGCACCCGCCCATCCCGGGTCGAGACCGCGCGGACCCCGAGCGGGCGCTCCCACGCGCACGCGTCCTCCCAGATCTCAGCGGACGCCGGCGAGACCCCGACCAGGAGCACCAACGGCGCGAAGATCGGCGTGAGCATTCGGACCGCGAGGCGAACCTGCGGTGGGCTGGGTGCTGGAGGGCCTTCCATCGGCAAAGGCGGGCATGGTAGCGGCCGTTACTCACAGTTTCCCAACCGCCGGCCGGATCGGCTCCCGTCGCTTGCGGCCGGGCCGCGACACCGTCACCATCCACGCGACCGGGTCCGGCGGTGCTGTCATCCACCGGCTTTGCTTTCACGCTCGCCTGATCGCCGCGGCCCACGAGAGACAACGAGGAGAAGCGTCATGAACTGGAAACAGAGGCTGGCCGTTCAGGCCAAGAAGACGATCGACGCGCGCGGGGGCCCGGAGAGCCTCAAGGAGGATGCGCAGGAATTGCGCAACATCGCGCGCGGACAGGGCTCGGCCAAGGACAAGCTCAGGGCCGCCGCGCAGGCGATCAAGGCGCCCGGAGCGTCTGAGGAAACCCCAGCAGCGGCTGAGCACCAGCAGCCCGAGCACCCCGAGCAGCCCGAGCACCCCCAGCAGCCCGAGCAGCCCGAGCAGCCCCCGCACCCGCAACAGCCGCCGCAGACCCCGCAGCCCTAGCGGCGCTCAACTGACCAGCCCGAGCCGCTGGGCCCGTTGGACCGCCTCGGTCCGGTTGCGCACGCCGAGCTTGCGATAGACCGCGCTCGAGTGCTCCTTGACGGTGTGGCGCGAGAGGTGCAGCGCCTCACCGATCTCGGGGTTCGTCCGTCCCTCGGCCATCAGCATCAGCACGTCGCGCTCGCGCTCGGAGAGGCCCATCGCGCCGCCCGCGCTCGACTCGCTGCGGCCGGCGGAGAAGACGGTGCCGCCCATCCCCACGATCCGCACTGCGGAGGCGATCCGGCGCGCGGGCCAGTCCTTGGAGGCGAACCCGGATGCGCCGGCGGCACGCGCCGCGCGCGGGGAGATCTCGCCCGCGCCGGAGAACAACAGCACCCGCGTCGCCGGCTGCTCGTCGCGCAGCCGCTCGCAGACCTCAGCGCCGGACTCCTCGCCGATGAACAGGTCGACGAGCGCGACGTGCGGCCGGTAGCGACCGGCGAGCTCGAGCGCCTCCACGCCCGTGTGGGCGCTCACGCAGCGCTCGACCCACGGCTGCTGGGTGAGCATCAGGCGAAAGCCCCAGTGCACGACGTCGTGGTCATCGACGACAAGCACCCGCAGCCGCTCGGGCGAGCGCTCGGCCTCAGCCACCGGCCGCCTCCTCAGCGTCCGGGATCGGCACCACCAGGCGCAGCTGCCAGACCTGGTCTCGCCCGCGCCCGCGCTCACCGAACTCGATCACGCCACCGACGCCGAGCGCCTCGAGCGCCGCGAGCCGCAGCCCCATCCCGGGGCGCGCCCGTCCGTGCACCTTCCCGTCGACCCCGTCGTTGACGACCTCCATCCAGAACGCCCCATCGCCTCGTCCGATCCGCACCGACACCCGCGTCGGGCTCGCATGCTTGGCGGCGTTGCGCACCGCCTCGGCGAGCACCGACTGGGCGAGCGGCTCCAGCTCCGACGGCACGGCCACGTCTTCGCCGGCGTCCAGCCGCAGCTCGAAGGTGGCGTGGACGTGCCGCAGCCGGGCGAGCTCGGCGAGCAGCGTGGTGCCCGTCGCCCGCGGCGCACGGGCGAGCGGGCGCTGCAGTGCACTGCGCAGATCCCCGAGTGCGGCCTGGGTCTCGGCGGCGCAGCGCTCACGCGCCGCGGCGGGCAGGTCACCCTCGCCGTCGAGCGCCATCGAGACCCCGAACAGGCGCTGGATCACGTCGTCGTGGATCTCACGCGCGAGATCGATCCGTTGCTCGAGCGCTGAGGCCCGTTCGAACTGGGTGGAGACCGACCGCACCACCGACGCGAGCGCGGCGGCCTTGCCGAGCGTCCACAGCAGCCTGCGGTCGGCGTCCTGCAGCTCGGGCTCGGACATCAGCCGGTCGGCGAGAATCACGCCGATCATGCGGCCGCCGGCGGCCATCGGGGCGCAGACCAGCCGAGCGGGCTCGGCGACGATCGACGCGAACTCGGCCGGCGTCTGCCGTCGCATGTCGCCGACCGCCTCGACGACCGTGTCGGTGCGCAGCGCCTCGGCTGCGATCGGCGCCGACTCGACCGTGACATGCGCCTCGGCGAACGGGGCGATCGACATCCCATACGCGCCCGCAGCGCGGACGCGGCGATCGGCGGAGTCGTAGCGGAAGATGACCGCGCGGCGCATCGAGGCGAGCTGGCAGACCGCCTCGCAGAGGCGGTCGTAGAAGCCGTCGGTCCTGGAGCCGGCCTCCGACTGCGAGAGCACCTCGACGAACAGATCAAGCGCGCCGATCCCCAGCCCGGCCTGATCCCCGCCCGCCCCTGGCGAGCTCACGACGCGAGACTCAGATGGCGTGCGCCGGCATCAGGCCCAACCGCAGCGCCTGCTCGGGCGTGAGGTAGACCCGCCAGCTCACATGACACTCCGGGCACTCGCATGAGACCGACGGATCGTAACCGTCGAGCGAGACTTCTCGGGTGACGGCCTCGCCGTGCAGGCAGATCGGGCAGGCGAACGAGGCCGCGACGACGGTGTCGGGGTCCTGAGCCGTGAATCGAGCCACATCCGCGAGCGGCGCGAGCATGTGCCGATCCTCACGCGCCGGCATACCCGCCGCAAGCCGGCCTGTGGGTCGACCCCCCACCTGGGGGACCCGTCGCGCCGACCTGCTCACGGGTTCGGCCGGTGCGCGTCACGGAGCACCCGGGCGGCAAGGAACAGCAACGCGAGCAGCAGCAGCGGCGCGAGCGTGAGACTCGGGATGACATCACCGTGGAGGACCCCCGAGGAGACGATCGCCACGACCATCGTTCCCGACAGCAGAATCACGCTCGGGAGGACCCACCGGCGGCCGATCAGCAGCAGCCCACCCCCGGTCTCCAGCACCCCCGCGAGGATCTCGAGCTCTCCGGCCCAGGGCAGGCCGAAGCTCCGGAAGGCATGGAGCTCCCAGTGATGGAAGACGAACTTCACCAGCCCGGCGATGACGAAGACCAGGCCCGCAATGACCGCGACCCGCGAGCTGTCGCGCTCGCGCCGGACCACCGCATCGGGCCGAGCGAGGAACACGGCGCGTGCGTGTGCGGCGGTCATCGTGAGCCCACCGTAGCGGGCGGCGGTCGATGACCGGAGAACGCTTATCGCGCGTTCAGCGGTGGTGGGATGATGAGGTGAACCGACATGAGCGACGGCCCTCCGGCATACCGGCTCGACCAGCTTGGCTGGCTCCAGTTCGAGCGGCTGTGCGCGCTGGTCATGGAGGCGGATGCCGGGGAGGCTGATCTGGTCTGGGACGGCCGCCTGGATGGCCTGGCGCTCGCCCGTGTGCAGCGCCCGCTCACCCTGGACGGTGGCGCCGTACGCCTCGACGGCCCCGTGCTCGTGGCCGCCGCCTGGATCTCGGCGCTCCCGGCAGCGCGCCGTGCCGAGGCGGTCGCTCGGCGCCTGGCACCGCTGCGCGAGCTGTCGGAGACGGCCCAGCTGGTGCTCACGAACGTCGATGCGGTGGCGGCACGGGCCGCGCTCGGCCGGGAGGCGACGCGCAGCGTCGTGCTCGGCGCCGCCGAGCTCAGCGCGCTGCTGGATCGCCACCCATCGATCCGCGCTGCGCTGCCCTCGGTGCTCGGCCTCCGCGACCTGGGCGATCTGATCGCCGAGCCCGCCCGCGCGCGCTCGTCATTCGACGTCGATGGCGCGCGGAGGCTGGCGGGAGTGTTCTGGCCGACCCGCGCCCACGCGCACGCCCGCGCCGCCCTCGAGCGCCACCGCTTCGTCGTGCTCACCGGCCCGCCGGAGATGGGCAAGACGGCGATCGCGCAGATGATCGCACTCGCTCAGATGTGCGACGGCTGGGAGGCCCACGAGTGCCGCAGCCCCGAGCAGCTGTGGCCGGTGCTCGCCCCCGAGCGTCGCCAGGTGTTCATCGCCGATGACGCGTTCGGCTCCACCGAGTACCGGCCCGACGCAGCCGAGCGCTGGGCACACGCGCTCGGCAGGCTGCTGCCGAGCCTCGACGACGACCATTGGCTGGTCTGGACCTCGCGCCCGGCGCCGCTGAAGGCCGGCCTGCGGCGCGTCCAGCGCGAGCGTCACGCCGAGCGCTTCCCGGCGCCCGGCGAGGTGCTCGTCGACGCCGGCGATCTGGACCTGGCGGAGAAGACCCTCATCCTGTTCCGCCACGCGAAGGCGAGCGGCCTCGGCGGCGAGGCACGCCAGCTCGTCCGATCCTCGGCGCTCACCGTCGTCGAGCACCCGCACTTCACCCCGGAGCGGATCCGCAGGCTGGTCGACAACCGCCTCCTGGCTGCGGTCGCGACCGCCGAACGGGAGGGTCCCGATCGCGTGCGTGAGATCCTCGACCGCGAGCTCGCCGCCCCCACCGAGGCGATGCGCACCTCACTGCGCGCGCTCGAGGAGGAGCATCGCGCGCTGCTCGTGGCACTGCTCGATGCGCCGGGCGGCCTGATCGACGAGCGCGAGCTCGCCGCCATCGTGCGCTACCACCACCCCGGTGGCCTGAGCCGGCCGCCGCACGAGCTGATCGACCGGCTGTGCGACCACTTCGTGCGGGTGACGCCGCTGGGGATCGGCTGGGTCCACCCCAGCTGGCGTGACCTGATCATCGACGAGCTCCGGGAGGATCCCACGGCGCGCCGCAGCTTCCTGGAGGCATGCGGGCTGTACGGGGCGCTGCTCGCGCTCTCGCAGAATGGCGGCCCGGCCGGTGCGCGGGAGCTTCCGCTGATGGTCGAGGACGGCGACTGGAGTGTGCTCTCCGACCGGCTGGTCGAGCTCGCCGGCCAGCTCGAGGACCAGGAGGTTGCGCAGCTGCTGCTGTCACTGCGCGAGCTGCACACCGTCACCATGGACGCGGCGTGCCGCTGGGAGGCACGCAGGCTCGCCATCGACGTGCTCACCGCGCTCGCGGTCCGCTGGGACGCGCGGCGCCGACCCCTGTCGGGCGCGCTGCTCGGCCACTGGTACGCGTTGCGGGCATGGTGCGAGGCGGCAGTCGCCGCGCCTTCGGTGGGGCGCACATGGGCCGAGCTCTACCCGGCGCTCGGCCCTGAGGGCGCGATCGATCGCGCGGAGCTCGTCCGGGCCGACGAGTGGCTTGCGCTGGCGCAGACGCTGGCGGCGCACGACCGGGATCGGCTGCACTCGCTCGGCTTCTTCAGCCGCGACCCCCAGGTGCTCGCTCGGCTCGTCGTCACGCTTCCCCAGACCCTCACCGCCGAGACGCGGACGCTCGGCGAAAGTGTGCTCGCGCGCATCGCCGACCTCTGCACCGGCGCGATGAGCGTCGCGGCGCGTCAGGCCCTCGCGACGCTGGGCGTCCCGGATGAGTCGGCCGCGGAGTGGTGGGTGCCCGAGGACATCGAGGCTCCTCCGACCGACGAGCCGGTCTCGCTTGCGGGCGGGTTCACGCGGGCGGACGTCGCGCGGGTGTTCCTCGATCTGTGAGCCGGTCCGCGCGGGATCAAACGGCGAGTGCTTCGGCACGGCCGATCGGCCGCTTGCCCCAGCGAGCGCGGGTGGCGAACTCGAGCAGCCGCTCGAGGTAGTCCGACAGCGGGGTGACGTGGATCCCCGATCCCGCCAGGCGCGCGCGCGTCGCGTCATTGCGGAAGCGTGCGCCGACCGAGAAGTACGGGAAGAAGATCCGCCCGGCCTCCAGGGCGGCGCCGCGGGCGATGTCGGCCGCGTCGAGCCGCGCGAACTGGGCCGGCGCCAGCACGCGCGGCGCCGGGCGGCCGAAGTAGTCCGAGGCCTGGGCGCAGACCTCCTGGAGCGTCGAGGCGTGAGCGCCGGCGGTCAGGTGATACGTCTCGACCCGGTTGCGCCCGCCCACCGGGCGCGGGTCGTGGCAGAGCGCGTGCGCCGCGTCCGCGACGTAGTCCACCGACACGGCGTCGACCGGCGACGCGGGGTCCGCGGGGATCGCGGCGAACAGACCTCGGCTGAGCGCGCGCAGCGGCCAGTAGAGCACGTTGAAGGCGGCCGTCCAGCCGGTGCGGCGATCGCCGACGATGATCGATGGACGCAGGATGCGCGCCGGGAGCCCGGCCGCGCGCACGAGTGCCTCGGCCTCGAACTTCGTCTGCTCATACGTGTTGCGAAAGCCCTGGCCGAGGTCGTGCGCGTGCTCGGTGAAGGCTCCGCGGTGATCACCCGCGACGTACGCGGTCGAGATGTGGCCGTAGCAGTCCAGCCCGTCCCCCCGGGTGGCGGCCAGCTCGGCAAGCTCCAGAACGTGCCGGGTGCCCTCGACGTTGACCGCGCGGGCCTCGGCGAGCCCCAGCGTGAACGACACGGACGCCGCGCAGTGGACGACGGTGGTGATCCGCTCGGCGATCTCCTCACGGGCGTGGCGCGTCAGTCCGAGGTCAGGTCGCTCCAGATCGCCGGCCAGCGCCACGACGCGAGAGCGGAACTCGGCGGCCCGCCCGCCGAACAGGTCGTTCAGCACGCCCTCCACCCTCGCCTGCGCCGCATCATCGTCCGCCGCGCGAACGAGCGTGAGAACCGAGCGGTCGGTTCGCTCCAGCGCTCGCGCGAGGAGCTCCATCCCGACGAAGCCCGTCGAGCCGGTGAGCAGCAGGTCGCCGCTCATCGGCTAGCGAGGCCGCTCGTGACCGCCGAGCGACCGAAGCGCCCAGCTCACGCGCGACCGGGTGTCGCACGGGGCGATCAGCTCGTCGATGTGCCCATCCTGCGCGGCGAGTTCTGGGCGAAGCATCGTCTCGGCGTATTCGCCGGCCAGACGCGCCCGGTCCTGTTCCGGATCCTCGGCGGCGGCGAGTGCCCTGCGGTGGATCACGCCGACGGCCGGAACCGCGCCCATCACGCCGATCTCGGCACCCGGCCAGGCGAACACGTAGTCGGCGCCGAGATCCTTGGAGTTCATCGTGATGAAGGCCCCGCCGAACGCCTTGCGGACGATCAGCGTCACCTTCGGCACGCTCGCCTCGGCGAACGCGTGCACGAGCGAGGCCCCGTGACGGATGACTCCGGCCTCCTCCTGCCGGGTGCCGGGCAGGTAGCCGGGGGTGTCGACGAGGACGAGCAGCGGGATCCCGAACGCGTTGCAGCGACCAACGAACCGTGCTCCCTTCTCCGAGCTCGCCGCATCGAGCACGCCTCCGAGGTGGCGAGGCTGGTTGGCGATCACGCCGACCGTGCGGCCGTCGATGCGGGCGAACGCGGTGACGAGGTTGCGCGCCCAGCCGGCCGCGACCTCGAGCAGCTCGCCGCCGTCGACGATCGCCTCGATCACCGACCGGATGTCGTAGACCCGCCGCGACAGGGACGGCACAGTCGCGGCCGGATCGACGCCGATCGACTCGCGATATGGGTGCACCGGCACCGGTTCGTCACGGTGGCTCGGCAGGTAGCTGAGCAGCTCACGTGCGGTCCGCGCCGCCTCGAAGTCGTCGGATGCCACGAAGTGGCAGACACCGTTACGCCCGTGCACGCGGGTGCCGCCGAGCTCCTGAGCGCTCACGCGCTCGCCCATCACCTCCGCGACAACGCCGGGACCGGTGAGGAACATCGACGAGGACTCGGTCATCACCACCCAGTCGGTGAGCGCCGGCGAGTAGGCCCCGCCCCCCGCCGACAGCCCGCTGACGACAGAGATCTGGGGCACGCGGCCCGACAGCTTGACGGTGCGTTGGAACACGCGGCCGTAGCCGCCGAGCGCGCCGACCCCCTCCTGGAGCCGAGCGCCGCCGGAGGAGATGAATCCGATGACCGGAGCACGGCCGCGGTCCGCGAGTTCGAGCACGCGCACGATCGTGTCCGCATGGGCCTCCCCGAGCGAACCGCCGGCGAACGACGCGTCCTGGGCGTAACAGAAGACCGGGCGACCGTCGACGGAGCCCGCGCCGCCGAGCACGCCGTCGCCCGAGCGCGCCTTCTCCCCCATGGCATCGGACAGCACGCTCGACCGGATCAGCGACAGCGACCCGGGATCGCAGAGCATCTCGAGGCGATCCAGCGGGGTGACTTCGAGCTCAGCGTCGCGGGCCGCCGCCTCGCGGGCGGCGGCGAAACCGGCGGATACGCTCACACGGCCCCCCACTCGAGCACCGACGCGCCCCAGGTGAAGCCCGCGCCGAAGGCGCCGAGCAGGACGCGGTCGCCGTCGTGCAGCAGTCCGTGGCCGACGGCGTGGTCGAGCGCGAGCGGCAGCGTCGCGGCTGAGGTGTTGCCGTGCTCGGCGATGCAGTCCACGACACGTGCCGGATCGAGCCCGAGGCGCTCGCCGACCGCGGTGAGGATCCGGCCGTTGGCCTGGTGGTAGACGAACAGGTCGACGTCGTCGAGGCGCAGGCCGGCTGCATGGACCGCCTGCTCGGTGGCCAGCGACAGGTGCGCAACCGCCTCGCGATAGGTCTCGTGCCCGCGCATCCGGATCCGCTGGTCCGCACGCGGGATCTCGATGTGGCCTGCGCCCTCGGCATCGGCACCGAGCACCACCGGCCCCAGACGCGTCGGGCCCTCGATCGATTCGAGCAGCACGGCGCCGGCCCCGTCGCCGAACACCGCGGCCGTCGAGCGATCGCTGAAATCGAGCACGCGCGACATGAAGTCCGCGCCGACCACCACCGCATTGCGGGCGCGGCCGGTCTCCACCTGCGCGGCTCCGACGGCGAGCGCGGACAGGAAGCCGTTGCAGGCGGCGCCGACATCGAACGCCCCCGCGCCGAACGCACCGATCTCGTGAGCGACGAGCGGTGCTGCGGCGGGCATCACCTCGTCGGCGGTGGAGGTCGCGACGATCACGAGGTCGACGGTGGCGGCCGCGACGTCCGCGCGCTGCAGCGCCTGGCGCGCGGCGGCCGCGGCGTGGGTCTGCAGCCGCTCCTCGGGAGCGGCGAACCGGCGGTTGCGGATCCCGGTGCGGCGCTGGATCCACTCAGGCGCCAGGCCGAGCCGCGACTCGATCTCCGCGGAGCTGACGACGTGCGCCGGCAGACTCGTGCCGACGGCGGTCGCCGCCGCTCCACGTCCGATCCGCAGCGGTCGCGGTGCGGCGGAGCGAGGCAGCGCGCCGGTATCGAGTAGAGAGGCCACGAGCACAGAGCCTGCGCCCCCGGCTTCCTCCGGGCCAGTGACGTGGCTCGAGAACCCGACAGACGGGGGGTTGACCGCACGACGCTGACCGCACACGGACGGTGCGACGGGGGCGGGCTCAGGCGGCGTCGACGGGGCCGGCCGCGAGCTCATCGATGAGCGTGGCCAGCCGGCGCAGCAGATCTGGCGCGAGCGCCCGCTGGGAATCGGGCAGCGTCGCGAAGAACGCCTGCTGGCGTCCCCGCAACCAGATGTCACGGCGCTCGAGCGCCTGCCTGCCGCGATCGGTGAGCGTGACCGTCACCCCCCGGCGGTCCCCGGGCGCGCGGCCGCGGCGCACGAGCGCGCGGCGCTCGAGCGTGTCGAGGATGCGCGTCGCGGTCGACGGGGTGACGGCCGCCTCCCCGGCGAGATCGCCGATACGCACGTCGGAGCGCTCGGCGAGCGCGCGCACGAGCGCGTACTGCGAGAGGCTCAGATCCTCGGCATCGCGTGCCGGGGCGCCGCGGGCGCGGCGGATCGCCTGGGCGAGCGCGTCGAACGACTCATGGAAGGAATCCACTCCGGGCCCGCCTCCGGATTCGTCGAACGCTCGCACGCTCGTTACGATAGCAACGACTGGCATGCTAACCTTTGGCATGCCAATCAACCACAGGTGATCGTCTGTGTTTCGCAACATCCTCGTGTGCGTCGATGACTCGCCTCAGGCGGACGAAGCGCTCGCCCAGGCGATTGATCTCGCCGACTGTCAGCACTCCCGGCTGACCATCCTCACCGCGATCCCCCGGCCCCCCACCTGGCTGGCGACGCCGATGACCGCCGCCTCGGTCGAGCCGCTCGGCGTCGATCTCCGTGCCGAGGCCCAGAAGGTGCTCCGCCAGGCCGTCGACCGGGTCCCCGACTGCGTGCCCGTGACGAAGATCCTCTCCGAAGAGCCGATCCGCGAGGCGCTCGCGGCGGAGCTGCGGCGCGGGACCTACGACCTGCTCGTGCTCGGCACGCACGGCCGCGGTTTCGTTGCCTCCTCGCTGCTGCGCTCGTTGAGCCGCTATGCCGTGCGCCGCTGCGAGATTCCGGTGCTCGTCGTCCGAGCCGAGGAGGGCGTCGCGCTCGGGTCGGCCCCCGATCCCGCCGAGGCGGGCGAGACGGCACCCCAGCAGCGGCCCGGCTTCGCGATCTGACTCCCGCTCACCGCTCCGTCCCCCTTCCCCGCGCCCGGTCCTTGGCGCGGTATTCCTGGGTGCGCGCCTTCCACAGCTGGCGCTCGGCGCGGGTCGCCATCGGATCGTGGCGGCGCCGCTCCCAGGCCACCTCGCGGCTGAGCTTGCGGTAGTTCTCAAGCCGGCCGGCATGCAGTTCGCCGGTCGCGATCGCCGCCTCCACCACGCAGCCTGGCTCGCCCTCGTGGGCGCAGTCAGCGAACCGGCAGCGCGCCGCCAGCGCCTCGATGTCCGGGAAGCCCGCCTCGATCCCGGCATCGACGGGCAGGCCGAGGCTGCGCAGGCCCGGACTGTCGATCAGCACACCGCCGCCGGGGACCGTGACGAGCTGCCGCCGGGTCGTCGTGTGGCGGCCGCGATGATCGCCGCTCCGCACCTCCCCGGTCGCCAGGCGCTCGCTTCCAAGCAGAGCGTTGACGAGCGTCGACTTGCCCGCGCCGGAGGGGCCGAGCAGCACCGCGGTGCGATCAGGCGCGAGCCGGGCCTGGAGCTCAGCCAGCCCGGCGCCGCTCACCGCGCTCACGGCCAGCACGTCCGCGCCGGACAGTCGCGAGCCGAGCGATTCCGCGACCTCCTCGGCGTCGAGGTCGGACTTGGTGACGAGCACGAGCGGCAGCGCCCCGCTGTCCCAGGCGAGCGCCAGCTCCCGCTCGACGCGCGCCGCGCTCGACCGGTCTGCGGGCGTGGTGATGAGGACGAGGTCGATGTTCGCGGCGAGCGTCTGCGTGCCCGTGCCACCGGGATCGGCGCGGTCGAGCGCCGACCACCGCGGCAGGACGTGGCGGACGGCATCGGCCGCGACGGCGACCCAGTCGCCGACGGCGGGCAGCGGGTCGGCGCGCACCAGGCGCTCCGCGCCGTCGGCGCCGGCGACGAAGCAGCCGGAGCGCTCGACCCGGGTCACGCGCGCAGGCGCGCAATCGCCGTCGGCGCAGCTGGTGTACAGGGCGAGGACACGGTCGTTCCATCCGAAGGGGACGAGCGCGTCGGTGGTGATATCGGTCACCGGTAGGGGCTCCTCGAGTGAGGGCCCGCCCCGGCGATCAGATCACGCCGGGATGACGGGCGAAGGGATAACGGACGTGATGGCCTCAGTGGGCCGGGTCGTCAAGTACGCAGGCATGAGTCCATCCTCCCTTCGCGGTCTGTTTGCGGACCGACCCACCGTACCACGGGGTGCATCAACCGGGCGTGATCCCAGCGCCGGCCGGACCGCGCCGCTACGCTGCCCGGATGCCGCTGCTCGTGATCGTTCGGCACGGACAGGCATCGTTCGGTTCCGCCGACTACGACGTCCTCTCCCCCGTGGGCCGTCAACAGGCGCTGCAGACCGCGACCGGCCTGAAGGCCGCGGGCCTTGAGGCCGGCCGCGTCGTCACCGGCTCGCTGCGGCGCCAGCGTGACACCGGCAATGCGATCGGCGACGCCTACGGACTGTCCCCCACGGTCGACGAGCGCTGGAACGAATACGACGCCGATGAGGTGCTCGCTCATCATTCCGACAGCGCCCAGCGGCTCGAGCATCCCGATGGGCCGTCGGCGGCGCCCCAGTCGCCGCGTGAATTCCAGCGCGTGCTCGAACACGCGCTCGATGCCTGGATCACCGCCGGCGAGGACTCCCCCACGGCCGAGACCTGGCCGGCGTTCAACGCCCGCGTCCGCGAGGCGCTCCGCGCCGCCGGTGAGGCGAGTGGCGGGACGACGGTGATCGTCAGCTCCGGCGGGGTGATCGGGGCACTCGCGGTCGCGCTGATCGGCGTCGATCCGATCAGCTTCCCGCGCCTGAACCGCGTGACGATCAACTGCGGGATCACCCGCGTGATCGTCGGCTCCGCCGGAACGACGCTCGTCTCGTTCAACGAGCAGGGACACCTCACCACCGGGCTGCGCACCTACCGCTGAGGGCCGGCTCGGCCGGCCGCTCAGCCGACGAGGCGCGCGTGCAGCGCCTCGAGCATCCCCTCGGGATCGTCACACAGACCGGTGTGCACCGCCGAGGGCTGGACGATCGTGCTCGACGGTGCCGCCAGCCAGCCGAACCGCTCGGAGGGATCGAGCGCCGCCACTGGCCCCGCATCGGTGGCGCCCTCGGCGACGCGCACGAGCGCGTCGAGGTGATCCTCGAGCCGGCGGACGTCGATGCCCTCGTCGCCGAGCGCCGCCAGCCGCGCCTCGTCGATCGTCACCCGCGCGCCGATGAAGCCGCGCTGGCGGCAGAACAGCACGACGCCGACGTTCACACGCTCACCGCGCTCGACGCTCGGCACGGCGCGCAGGATGAGGTAGCTGAACGGGCTACGCGAGCTCGCGCCGGACACGCTCCGCCTCCTGCTCGAAGCTGGCCAGGTCCGAACGCGCGCGCAGGTATCCCTCGTAGGCCCCCGGCGGATCGCCGCCATCGAACCAGTCGGCGGGGACGAGCGACGACGCCTCGGCGATCGCTGCGGGCATGTCCACCCGTGCGCGGATCCGCTCCCCGGCATCGATGATCGACGAGGCGCGGCGCAGCAGCACGTGGTCGGCGATGAGCGGAAACGGACGGTGCGCCAGATCGATACCCAGTCCGCCGTGCTGCAGGTAGAGGGCTGCGCCGTGGTCGATCAGCCACAGCCGCTCGTGCCAGAGCAGCAGGTTCGGGTTGCGCGCGGTGCGGTCCACGTTCGTCGTCAGCGCGTCGAGCCACACCACCTCGGCGGCGAGGTCGGGATCGGGTTGCCAGGCGCCGGCCGCCGTGTAGGGAAGCGAGCCCGGCAGGAAGTCGACCCCGAGGTTCTCCCCGACGCTCGCCGCCAGGAGCTCCTGGATCTCCGGGTCGGGCTCGGCGGCGCCGAGCCGCGCGTCGATCTCGATCCGCACCAGCCGCGGGACGAGCAGCCCGGCACGGCGGATCAGCTCGCCGACGATCACCTCGGCGACCAGCGCGCGCACGCCCTGACCGGCGCCCCGGAACTTGGCGACGTAGAGCCCGTCGTCATCGCCCTCGACCAGGCCCGGCAGCGAGCCCCCCTCACGCAGGGCGGTGACATAGCGCGTGGCGAGCACCGGTTCCAGAGCGGGCATGGCCCGGGTTTCTAGCATCGAGAGGGTGCTCGTCTCAGTCCTCGATCAGTCGCCGATCTCCGAGGGCTCCACTGGCGCCGAGGCGCTGCGCAACACGATCGACCTGGCGACGCTCGCCGACCAGCTCGGCTACCACCGCTATTGGGTCGCCGAGCACCATGGCGGCCCGATGCTCGCCGGTCCGTCCCCGGAGTCGTTGATCGGCCCGATCGCGTCGGCCACGCGGTCGATCCGGGTCGGCTCCGGCGGGGTGATGCTCCCCCACTACAGCCCGCTCAAGGTCGCGGAGTCGTTCTCGCTGCTGGCGGGCCTGTTCCCCGGGCGAATCGACCTGGCGCTCGGACGCGCCCCCGGCACCGACCAGCTCACGATGTTCGCGCTCCAGCGCGACCGCCGCCAGGCCGCGCCCGACGACTTCCCCCAGCAGCTCGCCGAGCTGCTGGCGTACTTCGAGGACGATCTGCCCGAGGACCACCCGTTTCGGCACCTCGCACGCACGCTGCCCGGCCGCCCCGAGCTCCCCGTCCCGTGGCTGCTCGGCTCCTCGGCCCAGAGCGGCGAGTGGGCCGCCGAGCTCGGCCTGCGCTACGCGTTTGCGGACTTCATCAACAGCCAGGGGGCGACGATCGCCCACCAGTACCAGTCGGCGTTCCGGCCCGTCCGGGACCTCCAGGCGCCCTACACGGCGATCGGAATCTGGGTGCTGTGCGCGCCCAGCGACGAGGAGGCCGAGTTCCTGGCGACCTCGAGCCGGATGGCGTTCACGATGCTCCGCCGCGGTCAGCTGATCGCCGTGCCCTCGCCCGAGAAGGCCAGCGAGTGGCTGGAGCGCGAGGGGCGTACCCCGGGGGTGGGTGGGGCCGGGTCCCAGGGCGGGCGGCGCACGATCGTCGGCTCGCCCGAGAAGGTCCGCGCCGGGATCGAGCAAGCCGCCTCCGAGTACCGCGCCGACGAGGTGATCGTGGTGACGATCACCCACGACCACGCCGCCCGGCTGCGCTCCTACGAGCTGGTCGCCGACGCGATGGGGCTGGAGCCCCGGCTCGCGTCGGCACAGACCGCTCCCGCCGCTGCCTGACCCGGCGGAACGCCCTCCAGCCGGATCAGGGTCACCCGGCCGTCGAGCAGGTGAAGCGCGTCGCATCGGCGCGGTGGCCTTTGATGATTGCGCAGCTCGGTACGTGCGCGGACGACCTCCCGTCAGCGACCGGGTCCGATCCCAGTTACGATGCCCGCCCTATGACCCGCTGGGTCTATGACTTCGCCGATGGCTCCAGGGATATGCGTGAGCTGTTGGGCGGCAAGGGCGCGAACGTCGCGGAGATGACGCGGGTGCTGGGTGCCGAGCGGGTGCCGTCGGGGTTCACGATCACCACGGAGGCGTGCGTGGAGTACATGCGCGCTGGTCAGTCCGAGCCTGAGGAGATGGCCGATCAGGTCGCGCGGGCGCTTGAGCGGTTGCAGGAGCGGACGGGCAAGTCGCTGGGCGATCGCTCTGATCCGCTGCTGGTGTCGGTGCGCTCGGGCGCGCGGGAGTCGATGCCGGGGATGCTCGACACGGTGCTGAACCTCGGGTTGAACGACGAGTCGGTCGCCGGCCTGGCGGAGTCGACCGGTAACGAGCGGTTCGCGTGGGATTCCTACCGGCGGTTCGTGCAGATGTTCGGCAACGTCTCGCGCGGGATCGCGGGTGAGCGTTTTGAGGACGCGATCGCCGAGGCCAAGCGCGCGCGGGAGGTCAAGGAGGACACCGAGCTGGATGTCGAGGCGCTGCGGGAGCTGACCGGGAGGTTCCGGGATATCTACCGGGATGAGACGGGCGAGGAGTTCCCGCAGGATCCGCAGGAGCAGTTGCGGCTGGCGATCCGCGCGGTGTTCGATTCGTGGGTCGGGCCGCGGGCGGTGGAGTACCGGCGGATCAATCGGATCCCTGATGACTGGGGCACGGCGGTCAATGTGCAGCAGATGGTGTTCGGCAACAAGGGCGACACCAGCGGGTCGGGGGTGGCGTTCAGCCGCGATGAGGTGACCGGCGCGCCGCAGCCCAGCGGCGACTTCCTGCCCAACGCCCAGGGTGAGGATGTCGTCTCCGGGGTGCGGACCCCGCGGGACATCCGCGAGATGCGCGAGTGGCTGCCTGAGGTGCATGAGCAGCTGATGGAGATCCTGCGCACCCTGGAGGCGCATTACCAGGACATGCAGGACACCGAGTTCACCGTCGAGGAGGGCCGTCTGTACATGCTGCAGACGCGCAACGCCAAGCGCCCGGCGCAGGCGGCGGTGCGCTTCGCGGTCGACGCCGTCGGCGAGAACCTCTTGACGCGTGAGCAGGCGCTTCAGACGATCGACGCCGGGTCGCTGGATGCGCTGTTGCACCCGACATTCGACCCCGCGGCTGATTTCGAGGTGCTGGCGACGGGGGTGAGCGCGTCGCCGGGAGCGGCGAAGGGGACGATCGTGTTCACCGCCGAGGAGGCGGTCGCCGCGGCCGCGGAGGGCCGCGATGTGATCCTGGTGCGACCGTTCACCGACGCCGAGGACGTCGCCGGCTTTCACGCCGCGAAGGGGATCCTCACCTCTGAGGGCGGCAAGGCCTCGCACGCCGCGCTGGTCGCGCGCGGGATGGGACGCCCGGCGGTCGTGGGAGCCCAGGCGCTTCAGATCGATCTCAAGGCGCGGACGGTGAGCGTCGAGGGCACGCGGCTGTCGGCGGGTGACGCGATCGCGATCGACGGCACCACCGGCCGGGTCACCGTCGATGACGTCCCGCTGGTCGAGGCCCGGGTGGATGAGAACTTCGACACCGTGCTCGGGTGGGCGGATGAGATCCGCCGTATGAGCGTCCGCGCCAACGCTGACACCCCCGAGGACGCAACCCGCGCCCGTGAGCTCGGCGCGCTCGGGATCGGCCTGTGCCGCACCGAGCACATGTTCATGGCCTCCGATCGGCAGCCGAAGATGCGCTCGATGATCATGGCCGGGACCTCCGAGGCGCGCCGCGAGGCACTCGGTGATCTGTTGCCGCTGCAACAGGCCGACTTCGAGGGGATCTTCGAGGCGATGGCCGGGCTGCCGATCACCGTCCGGCTGCTCGACCCGCCGCTGCACGAGTTCCTGCCCAACGCCGAGGACCTCGCCACCCAGATCGAACGTGCCCGCAACGAGAAATCCGACGAGCTCCCGGAGCTCGAGCGGATGCTCGACCGCGTCCACGAGATCGCCGAGGAGAACCCGATGCTCGGCACCCGCGGCTGCCGGCTGGGGATCATGTACCCCGAGATCTACGAGATGCAGGTCCACGCGCTGATGCGCGCCGCCAAGGCCGCCGCCGAGGCGCCCCACCTGGAGATCATGATCCCGCTCGTCGACTACGAGCAGGAGATCGACATCATGCGCCAGCTGGTCGTCGGCGTCGGCGAGCAGGAGGGGCTACAGGTCGGCGAGGACTACACCGTCGGCACCATGATCGAGCTCCCCCGCGCCTGCTTCGTCGCCGACCGCATCGCCCGCTACGCCGACTTCTTCTCCTTCGGCACCAACGACCTGACCCAGACCGCGCTCGGCTTCTCCCGCGACGACGTCGAGTCCAAGTTCGTCCCCGCCTACCTCGAGCGCAAGATCATCGACCGCTCACCGTTTGAGACGATCGACAAACCCGGCGTCGGCTGGCTGGTCCGTCTCGGCGCCTGGGTCGGCCGCGAAGCCCACCCCGGCCTCAAGCTCGGAGTCTGCGGCGAGCATGGCGGCGACCCCGAGTCCATTGAGTTCTTCCACCGCGCCGGCCTGGACTACGTCTCCTGCTCCCCCTACCGCGTCCCGATCGCCCGGATCGCCGCCGCACAGGCCAACATCGAATACCCCATCGGCCGCTGGGACTGAGCGACCGACGCCCCCGTCCTTCCAAAACTGTCCTGGAGGAACAGTTATCGCGTTCGCAGCGCTCCGGGACGCGACCCCGGCGCGCAGCGATGCACGGTCAGCCGGCGCCGGACGGTGCGGCCGGCCCGCTCGGGCCGGCCGCGAGGCACGGGTCAGTGCGCCAGGACCGGCTCGCCGCCCATCGACTCCTCGGTGACCTTGACCCCGCGCTCGTAGAGCACAGCGCTCAGCCCGGCGCCGACGACGAAGATCAGCGCCGAGATCCAGAAGGCGGTCGTGTATCCGTGGATCGAGGCACGCTCGACGAGCAGTGCCTTCCCGGCCACCGAGTGGACGGTGGCGGCGTTCGAGCTGGCGAAGTGCGTCGCCGCACTGGCGGCGATCGTCGACAGCAGCGCGGTGCCGAGCGCGCCGCCGACCTGCTGACAGGCGTTGACGAGCGCCGAGGCGACGCCGGCATCGGACGGCGCCACGCCGATCGTCGCGCTGTTCATCGCGGTGGCGAAGATGAAGCCGAGGCCCATGCCCATCACCAGCTCGCCGGGCAGGATCGGCCAGACGAAGCTCGTCGTCACGCCGATTCGGGTGAACAGCACCATCCCGATCGCCGCGAGGATCATGCCGGCGGTGACGAGCACCTTCGGACCGACCTTCGCCAGCAGCACGGTCGAGACGGTGACCGCGGTGACCATGATGATCGCCGTCATCGGCAGGAACGCCAGACCGCTCTTGATCGGCGAGTAGCCGCGGTTGTCCTGCAGGTAGTAGGTGAGGAACAGGAAGACGCCGAACATCGCCGCCGCTGGGAGCAGCATCCCCAGGAACGAGGCGGCGCGGTTGCGGTTGGCCACCACACGCACCGGCATCAGCGGGCTCGCGATCCGGGTCTCCATCAGCGCGAAGCCGATCAGCAGGACGACGCCGGCGGCCAGTGAGATGAGCGTCACCGCCGCGGTCCACCCATCGATCTGAGCCCGGTTGAAGCCGAACACCACGGCGAACAGGCCGAGCGAGACGGCGATCGTGCCGGGGATATCGAGCTTCGGCTTGGCGGGGTTGGGAACGTTGTGCAGCAGGATCAGGGCGCCGGAGAGAGCGAAGATGGCGATCACGTCGTTGACGTACATCGAGAAGCGCCAGTTGAGCGTCTGGGTGAGCACGCCACCGAGCAGCAGCCCGATCGAGGCGCCGCTGCCGGCGATCGCCCCATAGACGCCGAACGCCTTGTTGCGCTCGTCGGTCGCGGTGAACGTCGTGGTCAGCAGCGACAGCGCCGCCGGGGCGAGGATCGCCCCGAACGCGCCCTGGAAGGCGCGCGCGACCGCGAGCATGATGAACGACTGCGCCGCCCCGCCGACCGCGGAGGCGAGCGCGAAACCGATCATGCCGCCGACGAACGTCCACTTGCGACCGAACAGGTCGGAGATCTTGCCGCCGAGCAGCAGCAGCGAACCGAACGCGAGCGAGTAGGCGGTGACGATCCACTGGCGGTTGTCGTTGGAGAAGTGCAGCGCACGTTGTGCGGACGGCAGCGCGATGTTCACGATCGTCGCGTCGAGCACGACCATCAGCTGCGCGAGGCCGAGGATCGCGAGGATCGCCCAGCGGCGCTCGTGGTGTGGGTTGATCTCATTCATGGGTGGCCTCTGGTCGAACTAGAAGTGGATGAGCATTATCCGAGTGGATAGGACGTATCCGTTTTCCTATCGGCAACCGTAGCACGAAAGTGGATACGGTCAATCCACTTCTTGCTAACGTGACCGTCATCGCCATGACCACCGAGGCATCGACAGACCCGCTCGACGAGCTGGCCGAGCCCTGCGGGAAGCCGTTGCGCAAGGACGCCGAACGCAACCGGCGCCTCATCCTCGACGCGGCCCGCGAGCTGTTCGCGCAGCGTGGGCTCGGCGTCACGCTCAACGACATCGCCCATCACGCCGGCGTCGGGGTCGGGACCGTATACCGCCGTTTCCCGGACAAGACCGTCCTGATCGAGAGCCTGTTCGAGGAGAGCTTTCAGGAGATCGCGGACCGTCTGCGCGCCGCGGTCGACGACCCCGACCCGTGGCACGGGCTGGTCACCTTCCTCGACGGGCAATTCGAAGCCCAGGCGCAGGACCGGGGGCTGAAGGAGCTCGTCACCGCCACGCCGGACGGCGTCGCTCGGGTCTCGCGTCTGCGCGACGAGCTGCTGCCGCTGTCTGAGGAGCTGGTCCGCCGGGGCAAGCAGAGCGGAGCGATGCGCGAGGACATCGCCTCGACCGATCTGGCGATCGTCCAGATCATGATCGGCTCCGTGCTCGACGCCGCGCGCGAGGTCGATCCCGAGGCGTGGCGACGCTATCTGGCGATCTTCCTGCGCGGGCTGTCAGCGAAGCCCGAGGAGCTCGGACCGCTGCCGGTCGGACCGATCACCGACGACCAGATCCCGCGCGTGATGACCAACCACAAGCTCGCCGGGCGCGGCGACGCCGTCGCGCCGCCGCCGCGCGACTGACTCCGTCAGCGTCAGGTCCGCGTCAAGCCGACCGGGCGCCGCCGCATCATCGTCTCCACATGACCGACCGGACGATCCGCCGTACGCCGCTCGCGGCCGCCCTGCCGCTGGTGGCGGCGCTCGCGCTGGTCGCGCCCGCCGCCGCCCGTGCGACCACGGTCACCGTGTTCCCGACCCCGAGCGACCGCCTGGCGGCGCCACGGACCCAGATCACGATCCGTGGCATCCCGGCGAGTGCCTTCGGGACGATCACCGTGACCGGATCGAGGTCCGGCGCGCATACCGGCACGGTCGAGGCCGACTCCGACGGCGACGGCGGCAGCTTCATTCCGGCCAAGCCGTTCGATGCCGGTGAGACGGTCACCGTGACCACCGGGCTCGATGTCGCCGGCGCGAGCCGCGGACGCTGGCAGTTCGAGATCGCCACCCCGGCTTCGGTGACACAGCGCAGGCTCAAGCCCGAGGCGGGTGCCAAGGGCTCGACATGGCACTACAGCACCGATCGCTCGATCCATCCGGCCGCCGTCACGGTCACGGCCAACCGCAAGGGGACCTCGCCCGGCTACCTGTTCTTCGGACCGCAGCTCGGACCGATCCAGAACGGCGCCGAGATCACCAACTCCGCGGGCAAGCTCGTGTACTTCAACCCGGTGCCGCGCGGTCAATACGCGATGGACGTCCAGTCACAGACCTATGACGGCAGCCCGGCCCTCACCTACTGGCAGGGCACGATCACCACCTCGGGCACCGGTACCGGGGAGGATGAGATCTACTCGAGCTCGTACCGGCACCTGGCGACGGTCAAGGCCGGCAACGGGCTGAGCGCCGACCTGCACGAGTTCCTGATCTCCGGCGATACCGCCTGGATCACCGCCTACCAGCCCGTGATCTGGAACGCGACGCACATCAAGCACGGTTGGCGCAGACAGGCGGTGCTGGACAGCGTCGTCCAGGAGATCGATCTGAAGACGGGACTCGTGCTCTTCCAGTGGAACAGCCTGGACCATGTGCCGCTCGGGGCGAGCTATCTGCCGCTCGAGACGCCTCCGCTCCCCTGGGACTACTTCCACGTCAATTCGATCCAGCCGTTGAGCGACGGCACCGTCCTCATCTCCGCTCGCAACACCAGCGCGGTCTACGACGTCGACGGGACGAGCGGCAGGATCCACTGGGTGCTCGGCGGCAAGTTCTCCTCGTTCAAGCTCGGCAAGGGCACGCGCTTCTGGTACCAGCACGACGCCCGGTTGCAGGCCGATGGCCGGCTGACGCTGTTCGACGACGGCGGCATGCCGTTCCGCGAGCCCGAGTCTCGCGGACTGACCCTCAACCTCAACACCGCCGCCCACACGGCAAGCGTCGTCGCCCAGCAGACGTACGACTCTCTCAAGGCGCCGGCGGAGGGCTCCGATCAGCGGCTGCGCAACGGCGACACGTTGCTCGGCTGGGGGCAGGGGCACGACCTCGCAACCGAGTTCAGCCCGAAGGGCGCCGTGGTCTACAACGCGCGATTCATGGGGCCGAACGCGTCCTACCGCGTCTTCCGCGAGTCGTGGACGGGCACGCCGACCACCAGGCCGGCCGTCGTCGCCCGCGTGGTGGGCGGCCAGGTCACGGTGTCCGCCAGCTGGAACGGCGCCAACACCGTCCACAGCTGGCGGATCCTCGGCGGCAGCTCCGCGAAGAAGCTGAGTTGGATCGCGATCGATCGCGATCGCTACTTCCAGACGAACATGCGGACCCGCAGACACCCGCGCTACGTCGAGGTCCAGGCGGTCGACGCCTCGCACAAGACGCTCGCCAGCTCGGACGTCGTGAGGGTGACCGGCGGCTGAGGCGCGCGATCAGGCCGCCAGGTGGACGACGTCGCTGTCGCCGACGACGTCGCCCGTCGACCCGACCGCCTCCACCTTCACCCACCGCGGCACTTCCCGCAGCTCGATCGCGGTCTCGAACCCGCCGACATCCGCCACCGCCATCTCCGACAGCACGCCGCTGCTCGTTCCGCCGAGCACCCGCCAGCGGCGATGGACGGTCGCTCCGTTCCAGCTCACGTACAGGATCGCGCGCCCGCCGTCACGGCGCACGACGAACTTCGGCGGCGCCTCCGGTACGCCCCGCCACTCATCGAGGAACGCGCGGTAGGAGTTGATCCCCGCCGGCAGACGCGCGTCGAGCACAACCGCGCCGTCGCGATCCCACTCGGTGAACCAGCTCGGCTTGCCCCAGCCGACGAACACGCCGCCGTCGTGCGCCTGCACCGAACCGAGCGCCTGGGCCAGCACCGGAGGCCCGTGGTGGTATTCGCGCACGAAGCGGACGGTACGGCGCAGCTCGTCGACCGCGATGACGAGCGCCCGTGACTGCGTCGCCTCGACGGGCGGGCCCGCCTCGTTGTCGAAGATCGTGTAGATGCCGCCGCCATGCGGCGTGACGTGGTGCTGGAAGGCGAACTTCGCTCGTGGCTCGATCTGGAACTCCGACGTCTCCCCTCCGAGCCGCCAGAGCGTCTCGCCGGTACTGCGATCGACCTTGTAGATCTGCCACAGGTTGCGGCTGGAGATGATGAGGTTGCCGTCGCTCGGATCGATGTTGATCGAGTTCATGTGGAAGTAGTCCCACGGCGTGGTCCGCCGCCGAGGCAGGCCGTGATGAGAGCCCGACACCGGGAGCTCCTGGTCGCTGCGCCACTCCAGCAACAGCCGTCCGCTGGCGATGTCGACCTCCTGGCAGCAGCAGTACCAGTAGGGGCCGCGGCGCAGCCCGCCCTGCCCGTCGGCGATCTCGCCGTGCGCGACCCCGTAGGTCGTGAACAGGGCAGTGTCCTGGGGCGTGATCAGGAACTCGTGGAGGTCGCCCTTCAACCCGCCGGCGCCGTGGACCTCGGCAACCTTGCGGTAGCGCTCGTTGTAGATCTCGTAGTGGCCGGCGCCGTGATTGGCGACCAGGCGACCGATCCAGAACGTGAGCACCGGACGATCGCGGTAGCGCTGGACCCGCACGTTCATCACCCGGCGCCGGGTCGTACCGTGATCGGAGACCGGGTGAAACCAGCGCAGCCGTCCGGCGCGATCCATGATCATCGGGCCCTGCTGACCCCGGCCGTGCGCCTCGGTGATCACGAATCGCTCGTCGCCGGGGTCGCCCGGCCGCCGTGCGACCTGGACCACCGGGGGGCGCAGATGCGGCTCGGAGTGGAAGACGGCGGGGGCGATCTCCTTGGTCACCTGGGTGATCGTCCGGGATCCGAAGAGCCCGCTGCAGCCGCTGAGAGCGAGCGACGCGCCCGTGCCGCCGGCCAGAGCCAGAAAGCCGCGCCGGCTCAACGGCCATCCATCCCCCGGCGGTCGCGCGTCGGGCAGCGGGGTCGGTGTCGGGCGCGGGTCTGTCATGCGGAGGAACGCGCTCGGACAGGCCCCTGAGCTCCCGAGTGACGGCGAACGCCGGTCAGGGTAGTAGGTCGGCTTCCAGTGAGACGCCGCTTGCGGGGCGCCGGGGGCCTAGCTCACCTGGCCGCCGAGCTCGACCTCGAGCGCGGCAAGCACCTGCATGTAGATCCGCCGCAGGCCCCGCGGGGCGAAGGTGCGCTCGAAGAAGCCGCCGACTCCGCTCGCACCCTGCCAGGAGGATTCGATCGTGACCACGCTGCCACCGGCGCCGGACTCCACCGACCAGGTCGAGACGAACGTCGATCCCTGATCCTGCTCCTCCAGGCAGCCGGCTCGCTCGGCGACATGCAGCCGGTAGTCGCGCTCGCGCCCGCCCGCGGTGAAGTGGTACGCGTACACGGTCCCGTCCCCCCGGCCGCCCTGCTCCACGCGGTACGCACTCCAGTTGTCGGTGAGGATCCGCGGCCGGTTCTCGCGGTAGTCGCGGAGGAACTCGAGGACGCGGTCGGGGGCGGCCGCCACCGCAAGACTCGCCTTGACGTCGACACGGGACATCCCTGCATCCTGTCAGGCCGCCGGGACGGCTCCGAACCGGGCGGCGCGGTAGGTTGTGTCGCGTGCTCGCCGCCTACGCCTCAGCGATCTCCCGCGAGGACCCGCTGAGCGGGCTGGTCGTGGGCGATCGACCCGAACCGGAGCCCGGCGCGGGCTGGACCATCGTCACCGTGCGGGCGGCCGCGCTCAACCACCACGATCTGTGGTCGCTGCGCGGCGTCGGCCTGTCGGAGAAGGCGCTGCCGATGATCCTCGGCTGCGACGCCGCCGGCATCGACGAGGAGGGCAACGAGGTCCTCGTCCACGCGGTCGTCTCGAGCGATGACTGGCGCGGGGACGAGACGCTGGACCCCCGGCGCTCGCTGCTCTCAGAGCGCCATCAGGGGACGCTGGCCGAGCGGGTCGCGGTGCCCGTGCGCAACCTCATCCCCAAGCCGCCGGAGCTGTCCTTCGAGCACGCGGCCTGCCTGCCGACGGCATGGTTGACCGCGTACCGGATGTTGTTCACCCGGGGCGGTGTCGTCCCCGGGATGACCGTGCTCGTCCAGGGCGCGGGCGGCGGTGTGGCGACCGCCCTCACCGTGCTCGGGGCCGCCGCCGGGGTGCGCGTGTGGGTGACGAGCCGCTCCGAGGAGAAGCGCTCTCAGGCGCTGTCGCTCGGCGCCGACCAGGCGTTCGAGACGGGCGCGCGCCTCCCTGAGCGCGTCGATGCGGTCATGGAGACCGTCGGCGAGGCGACCTGGGCCCATTCGGTCCGGTCGCTGAAGCCGGGCGGGACGATCGTGATCTCAGGTGCGACCTCGGGCGATGCGCCGCCGGCCGAGCTCACCCGCATCTTCTTCCTCCAGCTGTCGGTGCTCGGCTCGACCATGGGGACGCGGGAGGAGCTGGAGCGGCTGGTGCGCTTCTGCATGGAGCACGAGATCCGCCCGCAGGTCCACGCCACCTACAACCTCGCCGACGCCCGCGACGGATTCGCGGAGCTGCTCGCGGGTGACGTGGTCGGCAAGATCGTCTTCACCGCCTGACCCGGCGGCCGGGCGCGCTCAGAACGCGATCAGCACCCGGCCGCGCAGACCGCCGGCGTCCATTCGCGCGTGCGCGTCGGCGACCTGCTCGGGTGGGAAGGTCTCGAGCGGGCGCAGCGTGATCCGGCCCTCGCTCACCATCGCGCGGAGCTTGTGCAGCCAGTCGCGCCGCTCGAGCACCGAGAAGACAGACACCTTGTGCACGGTGATCCCGCGATCCGCCGGCCCGTCCCAGCCTCTCACCACGGCGAGCCCGCCGCCGTCGCGGATCGCGCCGAGCGCGCGCTCGTTGAGGAGTGCGGTGTCGTACACCGCGGCGACACCGCCGGGCTCGACCGCCCGTACCGCGGCGCTGAAGTCCTCCGAGCGCTCGACCACGGCATCGGCGCCGTAGCCGCGCACGAGCTCCACCTCGTCCGGGCGGGCGTCGGCGATCACCGTGAGCCCTGCGTCCTTGGCGAGCGGGATCACGTAGGAGGCGAGCAATCCGGCGCCGCCACTCACCGCAAGCGTCTCACCGGCGGCGAGGTCGAGCATCTCGAGCCCGAGGATCGCGGTGAGGCCGTTCATCGGCAGCGTCGCGGCGGCCTCCAGCGAGACACCGTCCGGGACCGGGACCACGCAGCCGGCGGGCACGACGATCAGCTCCGCCTGGGCGCCGCCGTCGGCGCGACGCGGGCTGGTGACCGCCATCACCTCCTGACCGACCGCGAGCTCGGTGACGCCTTCGCCCACCGCCTCGACCGTGCCGGCGGCATCCATCCCGGGAGTCCAGGGCGCCTCCGCGTCGGGGGTGCCGCGCGTCCGGGTCCCGATGTCCGTCGGGTTGACCGCCGCGAATCGGACGCGGACCCTGACCTCGCCCGCCGCCGGCTCGCGGACCGGGCGCTCGATCACCCGGAGCACCTCAGGGCCGCCGGGCTCGAGGATTCCCACTGCTCGTGTCGTGCTCATCCCCGCATCGTAGGCACGGCCGGCGAGGCGGCGATCATGCCGGCCACCGCGCGAGCGCGGCCGAGGCGTGCACTTCCGTGGCGCCGGCCTCGCTCGTTCCCGCGATCCAGCGCATCGGTCCACTGTGCAGCAGCCGCTTCTCGCCCGCCTGCGCCGGCGTCCGGTACTCGACCTCGATGTCGACCGCGGCCCAGTCGTCGACGGTGGGCCCCGCGAGCAGCAGCTCCTCGTCAAACGGCGTGAAGTAGGCGGCGTTGTTGACGTGCAGCGCGATGTCCATCTCTGCCTCACGGAACCTCCACAGCCGCTCTCCGGCGTCGGCCGGCGGCGTCGGATGGCCGAGCCGCGCCCGCACGGGACGGGTACTCGGGCCGCACCACGTGTCGATCTCGATCTGGTGGATCGGGGTCGGCAGCAGCCGCTCGGGGTCGATGTGGACCCAGATGCAGGAGACCTCGACGGCCGGCTCGCGATCGCCGCTCAGCATGATGTCGGTGCGCCGCTCCGCCCACATCCGGCCCAGGCCGGTGACGTAGGTGGTGAGCGCGTAGTCGGCGTCGAGACGCGGGAAGCGACGCACCCGGATCCGGGTGCGTCGCACCAGCCACACCGCCAGCTCCCGCAGCCCGGCGTCCTCCACGTCCGCCCACGCGACGTCCTGGACCCACCGCGCGATCGAATCCAGCCGCAGCCGCCCGGAAGGCCCGACGTCACCGACGCCCGCGCGGCGCGTGTGGGTGAACGCGCGCACGTCGGCCGGCTGCGGGACGAGCGGCTGGAGCTCGGGCAGGACGGTGCCCATGCGGGGCGTTTACACCTGTCCCGCGGCGGCGTCCTGGATCGCCCGCCAGACGCGCTCGCCGTTGGCCGGCATCTCGATCGAGCGCACTCCGAGGTGCGACAGCGCGTCCAGGACCGCGCCGAGCGCCGCGGGGGTCGCGCCGATCGTGCCGGACTCGCCGATCCCCTTGGCGCCGAGCGGGTTGACCGGCGTCGGGGTCTGGATCCGCACGAGCTCGAACTGCGGGAATTCCATCGCGCTCGGGATGCAGTAGGTGACGAAGTTGGCGTTCTGCGGGTTGCCGTCCTCGTCGAACGCGACCTCCTCGAACAGCGCCTGGGCGATGCCCGCGGCGACCCCGCCGTGGATCTGGCCGTCGGCGATCATCGGGTTGATGATCGTGCCGGCATCGTCGACCGCGATCACGCGGTCAAGCGCCACCGAGCCGGTCTCGGTGTCGACCTCGACGACGGTGACATGCGCGCCGAACGGGAACGTCGGCGAGGCCGCCTTGAAGTCGGTCTCGACCGCCAGCTCGCCGAGTCGCCCGCTGGCCGCGAGCCGCTGGGAGAGCTGCGCCCAGTCCAGGGACGGACTGGGGGCGCCGGTGACGTGGAACGTGCCCGCTCCGAGGTCGAGCACCATGTCGCGAGGGTCGGCCTCCAGCTGCTCGGCGGCGAGCTCCTTGGCCTTCTCGACGAGCTCCTCGGCGGCCTGCCGAGCGGCGGCGCCACCGATCTGGGTCGACTTCGAGCCGTAGGTGCCGGTCCCGCGCGCCACGCGGTCGGTGTCGCCCTTGATGACGGTGATCTTCTCGACCCCGATCCCCATCTCGCCGGCGGCGATCTGCGCGAACGTCGTCTCGTGTCCCTGGCCGTGCGAGAAGGACCCGGTCTTCAGCGTCGCGGTGCCGTCCTCGTGCATCTCGACCGCGCTGTACTCGCTCTCACCGATGCCGTTGGTGATCTCGACGTAGGTCGACATCCCGATCCCGAGCAGCTTCGGGTCGCCCGCCTCGCGCCGGCGCGCCTGCTCGGCCCGCAGCTCGGCGTACCCCGCGGTCTCAAGCGCCGTGTCCAGCGCCCGGCGGTAGTCGCCGATGTCGTAGGTGGCGCCGACCGGCGTGGTGTACGGGAACTCGTCGGGGCCGATGAAGTTGCGGCGGCGCACGTCTGCGGGGTCCAGGCCGGCCTCCGCCGCGAACACGTCGACAGCGCGCTCCAGCACCTGCGTGGCCTCGGGACGCCCGGCGCCGCGCAGCGCCGCGGTGGTGGTCGTGTTCGTCACCACCGACTCGAAGCGGACCTCGATCTTCGGGATGCGGTACACGCCCGAGCCCATCAGGCGGGTGAGCGTCGGCAGGATCGCGCCGATGCCGGGGTAGGCGCCGGAGTCCTGGAGCAGGTGCAGGTACAGCGCCTTGAAGGTGCCGTCGCGGTCGCCGCCGAGCTGGAACCACATCCGCTGCGCGCGGCCGTGCCCCATCGCCACCATGTGCTCCGAGCGCGTCTCCGTCCAGCGGACCGTGCGGCCGGTGCGGCGCGCCAGCCAGGCCACGAGCACGTCCTCCACGCCAAGGCCCTTGCCGCCGAAGCCGCCGCCGACGTCCGGGGCGCGCACGCGCACCTGCGCCGGCTCGACTCCGAGCGCGCTCGCGAGCGCCTCCTTGTCCTGGTGCGGCGTCTGCGTCGAGACCCAGATCGTGAGCTTGCCGTCCTCCCAGGATGCCGCCGTCGCGCGGGGCTCGATCGGGGCGACGTGAACCCGCTGGCTCTCGAACTCGCCGCGGACGACCATCTCGCAGCCGTCGAACAGGTCCTCGCTGGGCTGTTCGGGCCCGTCGGCCATCGCCGTGTTGGAACCCGCCTGCTCGTGGAGCAGCACCTCATCCTTGACGGCCTCGCGCGGGTCGGTGACGGCGGGCAGCGGGTCGAATTCAGCCCACACCTGCTCGGCCGCGTCGACGACCGCGGAGCGATCCTCGGCGAGCACGGCGGCGAGGATCTCGCCGACGAAGCGGACCTTGTCCTTGGCCAGATACGGGCGCTCCATGCGCCCCGCGAACGGGGGCATCGAAACCCAGTTGGCGAGGTCGAGGTCCGCGGCGGTGAATACCTGGACCCCGTCCAGATCCTCGAGCGCCGAGGTGTCGATCGACTCGATCCGGGCGTGCGCCCATTCCGAGCGCACGAAGCTCACGTGCAGTGCGCCTTCAAGCTTCAGATCGTCAACGTACTGCCCCTGCCCGGTGATGAAGCGAGGGTCCTCCCGCCGGCGCACGCGCTGTCCAATCATCGACCTGTCTCCTCCTCCTGCGCGGCGCCGAGCACCCACGCGATGAACACAGCCTGTAGCGGCAGCCGCGCCCACAGCGCGGTCCGTCCGCCCGGAACCTTCGGGTAACGCTCCGGATGGAGCGCCATCTCGACGTTGGCGGGAAAGACCGCCACGAGCGTCGCCGCCAGCCACCGCCCGGCCCAGCGGCGCGTGGCCCCGTGCGACGTGATCAGCCCGGCGCCGCCGGCGATCTCCGCCACACCGCTGGCGGCGACGATCGCCTCGGGAGCCGGGATCCAGCGCGGCACGATCGCCCGGTAGGGCCGGGGAGCGATGAAGTGCATGGCTCCGGCGAAAACGAAGAACGGGCCGGCCAGCGTGCGAAGCCTCTGGGTCAAACCGCCCGGCACGGTATCGCAGCCGGACATTCAAGCCGACACCCGCGGTACGCCAAGCCCGAAACGTCAACGAGGGGCGACGACCAGGCGGTGAGATGCACGTCACGCGCGCGCCGCCGTTCTGCTGTGCGTGGCGATCCGCCTCGCCGAACCTGCCACGCGCTCGAAAATCACCCGCCCTGGGGGAAAATGCTGCACATCGCAAACGCGCCGAGCCGCCGTCCACCCTCGCGGCCGACCGCGCCTGCCGAGCGCCCGGCGGCTCGCGGCCGACCGCGCCTGCCGAGCGCCCGGCGGCTGCCGGGCCGACCGCGCCTGCCGAGCGCCGGCGGGAAGCTCAAGTTCCGTGGCGAGCGGCCGACGACACGACTCGCCGGCCGGCGCCGTGATGGCGCCGGCCGCTGCAATCACCGCGGCCGCGTTGTGCCCGAGCGCTCGTCGAGCTAGATCGGCTCCTCGCGGATCTGGAGGTGACTGGTCACGTGGCAGGCACTCCGGCGCCGCGCGGAGCGGCATCCTCCCGCTCCTCGGGACGGAGCGCGCGCAGCGCGGGCATGACGAGCGCGGCGGCTGTGGCCGCGATCGCCACCAGCACCATCCAGGTGCGCACGTGACCCCATGAGCCGAGCAGCAACAGGTACCCCGGGATCGTGCAGGTCGTGAAGGACATGATCAGCGTCATCCAGCCGGCCACCGGGGTCAGACGCTCACGACCGAGCGCCAGCACCAGCCAGAACATCCCCCAGAGCACCGACCACTGCAGCCAGAGCAGGCCGGTCGTCGGCGCGTGGAAGCGGGTGAACTCGGTGATCCCGAACGCCGCGGCGAGCAGCGCCACCCACGCGGAGTACCAGCCCAGACCGATCGCCGAGATGCCCGCGAGGTTGATGATCCCGACATACAGGTAGGTGAACCCGAACAGGAAGATCCCGGCGTCGCCGAGGATCGCGTTCGCCGAGGTGGCGTGCGCGATCAGGTAGAACGGCACCGCCGTCTGCAGCGCGCCCACGAACAGGTTGAACACGGCGGCGCCGCGCGCGTCGATCCGGCCCAGGAACAGCAGGCCGTTCACGAACAGCACGGCGCCGACGAACATCAATCCGACGTCAGACATGACTGTGTGCTCTCGCGATCAGTTGTAGGAGTCGACGGGCGGAACCCGGTCGTTGAGCAGGAAGTCGGCGGCACGCGCGGCCTTGAAGTCGTGGGGGTTGTGCAGCGACAGCGTGCGGGCGTTGCGCCAGTGGCGATCGAACCCGTACTTCTCGTCGACGCTGCCGGCGCCGCACACCTGGAACAGGGTCGAGCCCGAGAACAGCGCCGCATCGGAGGCCGCCTTGCGTGCCTCGCCGGTGACGACCGAGGCGATGCCCCTGGCCTGTGCCTCCTGCGGCGTGCCGATCGCCTCCACGGCGGCGTCGCACAGATCCGCCGCGCGAAGCGTCAGCAGCTCGGCGGCGTCCACCGCGATCTTCATCTCGCCGACGTGCAGCTGGTTGTACGGGTCCTCGGTGACCCGCTCGGCCGTCGACTCGTACCAGAGGCGGGCCTTCGTGCGCAGGAACTCCACCGCATCATCCAGCGCGTTCTTCGCGATCCCGACGAACACGCCGGTGTGGACGGCCTGGTAGTTGAGCGAGGTGACCGCGCCGCCACCTCCGCCGTCGGAGTCCGGACTCTCCAGGACGAGCTCCTCCGGAATCCACACATCGTCGAATTCGGTCGTGCCGCTCGCGGTCGTGCGCTGACCGAAGCCGGACCAGTCCTCGTGGATCGTCACTCCCTCGGCATCGGTCGGGGTGAAGAACACGCGCACGTCGTCTTCGGTGCCCTCGACGCGGCAGGGGCCGAACGTGATGTCGCCGGCCAGCGATCCCGTGCAGTAGAACTTGCGCCCGTTCAGGCGCCAGCCCTCGCCGTCGCGACGGACCGTCGTCTTGAAGTCGTTCACCGACTTGGTGCCGCGCTCGGAGTAGGCATTCGTGATCCACAGCTCGCCGGAGGCGAACCGCGGCAGCCACTTCGCCTGCACCTCCGCGGAGGCGAACTCCTGCAGCAGCCGGATCCCGCCGGTGTGCAGCTGGTACATCTGGCCGATGTTCGAGTCGCCCGCGGAGACGGCGATCACGACCTCCATCAGGTCGCGGAACGTCCCGCCGTATCCGCCGAACTCGCGCGGGACCATCAGCCCGAGCAGGCCGGAGGCGCGGAACGCGGCGCACTGCTCGGTCGGGAAGCTGCGGGTCCGATCGCGCTCGGCGGCGCCGACGCGGAACTCGTCGCGCAGCCGCTCCGCGACGGCGACTGGATCCACGAGGTCGCGTCCGGCGACCACGCCCGGGACGGTGGCTGCCGGCTGCGTTGCAGCCGTGGGACTGTCAAACGTCGTCACGATCTCCGCTCCTTATCTTCAGTAACTCGACTGATTTACTCAAGATAGAGCGGAATCGCCCTCGCTCCCATCGGAATCGCTGAGCCCGCGATAGGTCTGCGCTACCGCAGCGCCGCGACGATCGGGACCGGTGCCGACCCGACCGCCTGACAGTGCGCGCTCCACACCTGGGCCTGATCCAGGAAGCGGCGGTGCAGCTCGCTGACCGAGCGCCCCCGCGGTGCCGAACGCCAGCGCCTGACGTCGAGGTCGACGAGAGTGCCGGGATCGTCGGCGAGCGGCCGACAGGTGATCAGCCCGCACCGCTCGAGCGGATCGCCGATCACGCTGAACTGCGGCAGCACGGTGAGCCCGAGACCTTCGACGACGAGCAGCTTGCCCATCTCCGCACCCTCGGCGGAGTACGCAACCCGCGGCCGGCGGTCGCCGAGCAGCCGGTGCAGGTAGCGGTGCATCAGATAGCCGGCGCGCATCACGATCAGCGGCGCGCCCAACAGGTCGTCCACCGAAACCGACGCCTGCGCGGCGAGCGCGTCGTCGGGACGCATGCACACGACCGGCGGCCCTGAGAGCAGCACCGACGAGTCGAGCTCGGGCGGAACATCGTCGCCTGGCATCCGCGTCACCAGGCCCAGGTCGAATGAGCCCTCGCGCAGACCGCGATGGATCTCCTCCTCCTGGGCACCGATGATCTCGACCTGGGTGTCGGGATGCTCGAGGCGGAACGCGGCGATCGCCGGCGTGAGCACCGGGACCGTGCCCGCGTTGACGGTTGCCACGCGCACCATTCGGCTCATCTGGTGGTGGGAGCCCGCTGCTCGCCGCAGACCGTCGACCGCGTCGATCACCCCGGCGACGTGGGCGAGCAACTCCTGCCCGTCCGCGGTGAGGCTGGCACCCGAGCGGCCCCGCTGGAAGATGTCGACTCCGAGCTCGCGCTCGAGATTGCGCACCGTCTCCGACAACGCGGGCTGGGAGATGTGCAGCTCGTCGGCAGCCCGGCGGAAGGAGCCGAGGCGGGAGACGGCGGCAACGTATTCGAGCTGTTCGGTGCGCATGTGCGGCGAAGGCCGGGACTCGAACCGACAGCTTAGACAGTTTCTCTATCATCTTTGTAGGGAAGTCCTATCGCGCCCTCGCCAATGCCTATTTGACCGCCTCCCGTCACGACCCCATCCTGAGATGCCATGACCGTCAAGCTCCACTGGTTCCTGCCGACCAACGGCGACTCCCGTTCCGACCTCAGCCTGGGCAACGCCGTCGGTGCCGCCGGCAGCCGCGTTCAGGGCGAGTCGAGCGAGCGCGCCCCGGACATCGGATACATCGGGCAGATCGCCCGCTCTGCCGAGCAGCTCGGCTTCGACGCCGCGTTGTTGCCCACCAGCAGCTGGTGCGAGGACGGGTGGGTGATGGGCGCCGCACTCAGCCAGGTGACCGAGCGGTTCCGGTTCCTGATCGCCTTCCGTCCCGGGCTCAACTCCCCCACGCTCGCTGCGCATCAGGCAGCGACGTTCCAGCGCGTGAGCGGCGGGCGGCTGCTGCTCAACGTCGTCACCGGCGGTGACGACGCCGAGCAGCGGCGCTTCGGCGACCACCTCTCCAAGGAGGAGCGCTATGAGCGCTGCGGCGAGTTCCTGCACATCGTCCGCGAGCTCTGGACCGGAGAGCCAGTCACGTTCCGCGGCCGCCACTACACGATCGACGAAGCGCGGATCATCCCCGCCGCGCGCTGGCCTGAGCTCTACTTCGGAGGGTCCTCCCCGGCTGCGCTCGAAGTCGCGGCCGCCGAGGCCGACGTGTACCTCACCTGGGGCGAGCCACCCGATGCAGTCGCCGAGAAGCTACGCCGTGTCGGCGAGATCGCCGAACGGGTCGGCCGCGAGCTGCGCTACGGAATCCGCCTGCACGTGATCGCACGTGACACGGCCGAGGAGGCGTGGGCACAGGCCGACAAGCTCCTGGCCGGCCTCTCCGACGAGCAGATCGCTCGTTCGCAGGCGATCCAGCGTGCGTCAGGCTCGGAAGGCCAGCGACGGATGACCGCACTGCACGACGGCCGTACCGATTCGCTCGAGATCTCTCCCAACCTGTGGGCCGGAGTCGGACTGGTGCGGGGCGGCGCGGGGACCGCGCTGGTCGGTAGCCACGAGCAGGTCGCCGACCGCATCGCCGAGTACCACGAACTCGGCATCGATGAGTTCATCCTGTCCGGATATCCCCACCTGGAGGAGGCCTACCAGGTGGGTGAAGGCGTCATGCCCGCGCTCCGCCGGCGGGGCCTGATGGCCGAGGTATTGGGGGCGGATGGTGGGCCCACATTCGATTTGACTCCCCTGGAGGTCTGACCCCATGACCCGCGACATCACCAGCGACCCCTTGCGCTTTGCCTACTGGGTCCCCAACGTCTCCGGGGGACTCGTCGTCTCCACGATCGAGCAGCGGACCGACTGGTCCTACGAGTACAACCGCGACCTCGCCCGGATCGCCGAGCGAGCCGGGTTCGACTACGCGCTCAGCCAGGTGCGCTACACCGCCAGCTACGGCGCCGAGTACCAGCACGAGTCGACCTCGTTCAGCCTTGCGTTGCTGCTGGCGACCGAGCGGCTGAAGCTGATCGCCGCCGTCCACCCAGGCCTCTGGCAGCCGGGCGTCCTCGCCAAGTGGTTGGCCACCGCCGACCACCTGTCAAACGGACGTGTCGCCGTCAACGTGGTGTCGGGGTGGTTCGCCGACGAGTTCCGCCAGCTCGGGGAGCCGTGGCTGGAGCACGACGAGCGCTACCGCCGCTCTGCCGAGTTCATCCAGGCGCTGCGGGCGATCTGGACCGAGGATGAGGCCAACATCGCCGGCGACTTCTACCGGATCCGCGACTTCTCGCTGAAGCCCAAGCCGCTCTCCTGGGAGGGCCGGCCGCACCCGGAGATCTTCCAGGGCGGCAACTCGACAGCCGCGCGCCGCAACGGCGGCCTGTACTCCGACTGGTACTTCTCCAACGGCAAGGACTTCGACGGCGTGCGGGAGCAGCTGGCCGATCTACAGGCGATCGCCGCGGAGGCCGGACGCACCGACGGCCCGCGCTTCGGGCTCAACGGCTTCGTGATCGTCCGAGACACCGAGGCCGAGGCGCGTGACACGCTGCGAGAGATCGTCGCCAAGGCCCACGTGGAGGCGGTCGAGGGGTTCGGGTCCGCCGTCAAGCAGGCGGGCCAGTCGACCCCCGACCAGCGCGGCATGTGGGCGGACTCGAGCTTCGAGGATCTCGTCCAGTACAACGACGGCTTCCGCACCGGCCTGATCGGAACCGCCGAGCAGGTTGCCGAGCGGATCGTCGAGTACCGCCGGCTCGGCGTCGACCTGATCCTCGGGGGTTTCCTGCACTTCCAGGAGGAGGTCGAGGCCTTCGGGCGCGACGTCATCCCGATGGTCCGTGAGATGGAGGTCGACGCGGGGCTTGACCCAGCGGCGGTGCCGGTGCCGGTGGCGTCATGAGCGCCACCGTCTCCGAGTCGCCCGCGGCGACGATCTCCACCGAGGCCGAGGCGCTCGCCGCGGCCGACGAGTTCGCCGTCTCGCTGCAGGAGACGGTGATCCAGCGTGACCGCACCGGGGAGCTGCCCGTCCGGGAGCTCGCGCGGTTCGATGCCACCGGGCTTCTCGCGATCACGGTGCCGGAGATCGAAGGCGGCCCCGAGCTGCCCGTCACCACGCTCGCCGAGGTGATCCGCCGGATCGCGGTCGTCGACCCGGCGATCGCCCAGGCACCGCAGGGCCACTACCTGATGGTCGATGTCATCGCCGCGTGGGCGACCGAACGACAGCGCCACGCGCTGTTCGCCGACGTGCTCGCCGGCCGGCGACTCGGCAACGCGCTGGCCGAGCGCGGCGGCCATCACGCCCAGGACCTCCGTACGCGGGTGCACCGCCGCGTCTCGAGCCTGCACCTCACCGGGCGCAAGTACTACACCACCGGGGCGCTCACCTCGCGCTGGCTCGCGGTCTCCGCGCTCGACGAGGAGGACCGGCTCGTGCTGGCGATCGTCCGCCGTGACGCCGAGGGCGTCCAGCTCGACACGGACTGGAACGTGATGGGTCAGCGAGCGACGGTGAGCGGCGGAGCCACGTTCGACGATGCCGAGGTGGAGTTCGTCGTCGACTATCAGCAGGCGTTCGAGGTCCCCCAGCAGCTTGGGGCGCGGGCCCAGCTGGTGCACGCCGCGATCGAGGTCGGCATCGCCGGCGGCGCCCTGCGCGATGCGCACTGGTTCGTCACCGAGAAGGCTCGCCCGTTCTTCGAGGCCGCGCGGGGCGGTTGGGGGCTGACGGCGGCCGCCGACCCCCACACGATTCAGCGCTTCGGGCGGCTGGCGACGCAGGTGCGCGCCGCCGAGCTGCTGCTCGCCGACGCCGCGGCGGTGCAGCAGCAGATCGGGCTCGTGCCGGCCGACGCCGACGCCGCCGCCCGCGGATCGATCGCGGTCGCCCAGGCGAAGGCGTTCGCATGCGAGACCGCCGTCCACGTCGGGTCTGAGCTGTTCTCGATGGCCGGCGCGTCCGCGGCCGACGAGAAGCACGACCTCAGCCGCCACTGGCGCAACGCCCGCACCCACTCCAGCCACGATCCGGTCGACTGGAAGTACCACCACACCGGCAACTGGCTGCTGAGCGGGGTCCAGCCACCCAACCACGGGCAGCTGTGATCGAGGCCGACGATCTGCGCCACGCGCTCGGCCACTTCACGACCGGGGTGACCGTGGTGACGACGACCTCGGCCGATGGCGAGCCGGTCGGCACCACCGCGTCCGCCGTGAGCGCGCTTTCGCTCGATCCGCCGCTCGTGCTCGTGTGCCTCGCGCAATCCTCCGAGACGCTCTCCGAGATCGCCGCCCGCCGCCGGTTCGCGGTCAACGTGCTGTCCGAGGCGCAACGCGAGCTCTCGGACAACTTCGCGCGACGCGGCGACGGAGCGGTCTGGAGCGATGTCGTGCACCGTCTCGACGGCGACGGCCTGGGCAACCCCCGCCTCGACGGCGCGCTGGCGGTACTGGACTGCGAGCTCGCCGAAAGCGTCGCCGGCGGCGACCACGAGATCGTGGTCGGACGGATCCAGGGACTGGAGGTCGGCGCCGGGGAACTGCGACCGCTCCTGCACTTCCGTGGCTCCTACGCGGCGCTCGCCGATGATGCCGGTGAGGGGCGCTGAGGGCCGTGTCATGCATGACTGAGAGCGGCGCGCGTGACGACGTCGATCGGGCCGGGGAGGCGTTCGCCGCCGGCTCCCCGGTGCTCGTCGGCGATCCCGGCGACAAGGTCGTGTTCATCGCCGCCGACGCGCGCACGATCGACGCCGAGGGCCTTCAGCGCATCCACGCGCTATCGGGCGGGATGACCGCGCTCGGCATCACCGACGCCCGCGCCGAGCAGCTCGCGCTCACGCCGCTCACCCGGCCCGGAGGCCCGGTCGCCGGTGTCGTGCGCGCGTCGCTCGCGCTCACCGCGCCCGTCGACGCGGCACACGGGATCCGTGGCGGCTGGTCGCTGCGCGACCGCGCGCACACGATGCGGATCGCCGCCGACCCACAGAGCGGACACGAGCATCTGTCGGTGCCCGGGCATGTCCACGCGGCACCGATCGGGGCGCGCGCGACCCCGGCCGCCGAGGCCTCGCTCGAGCTTGCGCGCGCGATCCAGGCCGAGCCGGCGGTCGCGCTCGGGCCGCTGACCGCCAGGGACGGAGGCCCGGTCTCGCTCCGGCGGGCGCTATCGGTGGCCGCCCTGGCACAGCTGCCACGCGCCTCCTCGGCGGAGGTCCGCGCACTGGCGCACGCCCGCCGGGCCGGCGGACAGGTGGTCGAGTGCGCGCTGCCCACACGCGACGGCGCCTTCCGAGCGGTCGCGCTCGACGCACCACGGGGCGCAGCCACGACGGCGGGCAGCGAGGAGATCGGCGAGGACGGCACCGTGATGGCGCTCGTCCACGGTGACCCGGCCGCGGCAGCGCGACCGCTCGTGCACGTGCATGCCGCGTGCCTGCTCGGCGACGCGTTCGGCTCGCTCGTCTGCGACTGCGCCGCCGAACTCGCCGTCGCGACCGACGAGATCCTCTCCGCGGGCGCCGGGGTCATCGTCTACGTCAAGCCCGGGACCGCCGACCCGGAGCGCCGCTATCACTGCGGCCGCGAGGCGCCGGTCGACCTCGCGCCGGTGCTGGCGCTGCTGGCGGCCTGCGGCGTCGAGGCACGCCGCGCCGAACTCACGCCGGCCGGGCGCGGGCCGAGCGTCACCGCGTTCACACATCGCTCTTAGCGCTCTCCTACCGTCGTCTTGGCAGCGACGGCGAGCCTCTGGTCATGACCAGTCTCGTCTCCCGCCCCCACCTCAGTGCGTCGAGCCCCGCGATCGCCATCCCGGAGCGCGGTCCGCGCGTCGACATCGTGATTCCGGTCTACAACGAGCACGCTGTGCTGGCAGCGTCCGTTCGGCGGCTGCATGCATTCCTGTCGGCCGGGTTCTCCTACGACTGGCGGATCGTGATCGCCGACAACGCCTCCACCGACGACACCCTCCGGATCGCCCGGGAGCTGGCCGGCTCGCTCGAGCGCGTGGCCGCCACGCACCTCGACCAGAAGGGCCGCGGCCGGGCGCTGCGCACCACCTGGCTGGCATCCGACGCCGACATCGTCGCCTACATGGACGTCGACCTGTCCACCAGCCTGAACGCCCTCTCCCCCCTGCTGGCGGCGCTCGCCTCAGGACACAGCGAGGTCGCGATCGGCACGCGCCTGTCCGGCCGCGGACGGATGCCCCGGGTCACACGCGGCACCAAGCGCGAGCTCATCTCCCGGGCCTATAACCACATCCTGCACCTCGTGCTCCGCGCTCGCTTCTCCGACGCGCAGTGCGGCTTCAAGGCGCTGCGCGCCGACGTCGCCCGCGCACTGCTTCCGGACATCGCCGACGAGGGCTGGTTCTTCGACACCGAGCTGCTGATCGCCGCGCAGCGGCGCGGGATGCGCATCCACGAGATCGCGGTCGACTGGGTCGATGACAGCGACTCCCGGGTCGACATCGTCTCCACGGCGGCTACCGACCTGCGCGGGGTGCTGCGACTGCGCCTGGAGCGGCCCGTGCCACGTCGTCTCCCCCGCGGTCAGGCGCCCATCCGCCAGACCTGATGTCAGCCTTCTGACCGCGCGACGGCTCGCGCTGTCGCACAATCGAATGACCCGTGCCATCTCAGACCGTCACGACGTCGCCGGAGGAGACCCGCGGCGCCCGTGCGGCGGGGCCGGGGCCGGCACGCGGATCGCTGCCCCAGACGACGGCCGTCGCACTGGCCTACGTCGTCTCGATGTTCATGGCGGGGATGGACATGCACATCGTCAACGTGGCGCTGCCGACGCTCAGCCGGAACTTCGCCGCGCCGCTGGCCAGCGTGCAGTGGACGGTGATCGCCTACCTGCTGACCCTGGCGGTCGTGATCCCCGCCAGCGGCTGGCTGGGGGACCGGATCGGCAACAAGCGGACGTTCGTGATCGCGCTTGCGGTGTTCACCATCGCCTCCGCGCTGTGCGGCTTCGCCCAGAGTCTCGACGAGCTGATCGCCGCCCGCGCGCTGCAGGGAGTCGGCGGCGGGATGCTCACACCGATGGGCATGGCGATGCTCTACCGCACGTTCCCGCCCGCCCGCCGGGCAGCGGTGGCGCGCACGCTGATCGTGCCGGTGCTGATCGGCCCGGGCCTCGCTCCGGTGGTCGGCGGGGCGTTCACCGAGTACGTCTCGTGGCGGTGGGTGTTCTTCGTCAACGTCCCGGTCGGGGCGGCGATGATCGTCTTCTCGCACCTGTTCCTGGCCGATGACCGGCCGGCGCGCTCCGGCCGGCTGGACGTGCGGGGGCTCGTGCTCTCCGGCATCGGGCTGTCGGCGTTCATGTACGCGGTCAGCGAGGGGTCGGTGCTCGGCTGGGACTCGCCCGCGATCCTCGTCACCGGCATCGGCGGTCTCGCCTGCCTGGCGACGTTCGCGCGCCTCTCACTGCGCCTCACCGATCCGCTGCTGCGACTGTCCCTGCTCTCCGACCGCCTGTTCCGCGCCACCAACATCGTCGTCGGGCTCGCGCTCGGCGCCTTCCTGGGCAGCCTCTACCTCACGCCGGTCTTCCTGCAGCTCGTCGAGCACCGCTCGCCCCTGCAGTCCGGGCTGACCACGTTCGTCGAGGTCCTCGGAGTCGCCGTCTCCGCGCAGACGCTGGGGCGCCTCTACCCACGACTCGGCCCCCGGGTGCTCGCCGGGTGCGCCGGGGCCGGAATGGCGGCCATCTTCGCCTCGATGACACTGCTCGACGCCACCACGAGCCTCTGGTGGGTCCGCCTGGCGATCTTCGGGGCGGGCCTGTGCAACGGCGCGAACATGATGGCCGTCCAAGCCGCGATGTTCACCCACATCTCCAAGGCCGACACGACCCACGCGTCGGCGATCTACAACACGCAGCGTCAGGCCTCGATCGCGACCGTGGTGGCCATCCTGACCACGATTCTCACCGCCGTCGGCGGAGCGCCTGTGGACGGCTTCCGCGCCGCCTTCGCCGCCGACGCGGCGATCGCCCTGCTCGGCGCCGTTGCCGCCTGGACGCTCATCCGCACCGACGACGCGCGGGCGACGATGCGCCCGGCGCGACGCCGCTAGGCCGGCGCTGCTGGGCCCGGCGCTGCCAGGCGCGCGGACCCGTCGCCCGCACACCCGCCGGACGCACTACAACTCCGGGATGGCCGATGACGCCGGCGGGATCGTATACGGCACCATGCTCGTGGCCACGCTGCTCGCCGCCGAGAGTCCCGGCCGGGAGTCGTATGGGGACACCGCGGGCGCGGTCGCCGTGGCGGTCCTCGTCTACTGGCTGGCGCGGTCCTACAGCGGATTCGCCGGTGAACGCGCCCACGCCGGCGAGGCGTTCACGCTGAGCGGCATGCGGGCGGCGCTCGCCCACGAGCTCGCGGTGATCCTCGGCGCGCTCGTTCCGCTCGCCGCCGTGCTCGTGTGCTGGGCGGCCGGCGCACAGCTGTCGACGGCCGTCTCGATCGCGGTGGGCGTGGCGATCGCCACCATCGTCGCCACCGAGCTCGCGATCGGGCTCCGCTCCGAGCACACCGGGCGCGAGCTTGCCCTCCGGACCGCGCTCGGTGCCCTGTTCGGAGTCGCCATCCTCGCAATCAAGCTGCTCATGCACTGATGGCCGGGGCTGACAGCCTGGCGAGCGCAGGTTGGACGACGCGGCCCGGCCGTCTCCTCTAGCGTTCGGGTCATCGTGATTACGAGCATTCGGAGGCAGAGATGAGCACCGTCCCCCAGACCGCCGGAGCCAGTCTCTGGAACCCACAGGGCCAGATGGGACACGTGCTCGGCGACCGGCTCGTGATCGTCTCCGGCGAGGGCGCGAGCATCGTCACCGACGAGGGGCAGACGCTGCTCGACGCGACCGCGAGCCTGTGGCACGCCAATATCGGCCACGGGCGTCCGGAGCTCGCCGAGGCGGCCGCCGCGCAGATGCGGCGACTGGAGACGTACCACACGTTCGGTCGTTTCGCGAACGACCAGGCGCTGGCGCTCGCCGACCGTGTCGGCGCGATGAGCCCGATCGAGGACGCGCGCGTCTTCTGGGTCAGCGGCGGCTCGGACGCGATCGACACCGCCGCCAAGCTCGCCCGCCGCTACTGGCAGGTCCGCGGCCAGGCGAACAAGCGAATCGTGATCAGCCGCGCCCAGGCCTACCACGGCCTGCACGGCTTCGGCACCTCGATTCTCGGGATCGAGATCATGCGTGAGGGCTACGGCTCGGAGTCGCTGATCCCCGAGACGGCGCGTGTCCCGGCAACCGACGCCGAGGCGCTCGAGGAGGAGATCCTGCGCCTCGGACCGGACCGCGTGGCCGCCGTTTTCGCCGAGCCGATCATCGGTACCGGCGGCGTCATCCTTCCCCCCGAGGGCTATCTGGAGCGCGTCGAGCAGATCTGCCGCGAGCACGACGTGCTGCTGGTGATCGACGAGGTGATCACAGGCTTCGGCCGCACCGGCGAGATGTTCGCGACCGAGCTCTATGGACTGCACCCGGACATGGTGATCATGGCCAAGGGCATCACCTCGGGTTATGCGCCGCTCGGTGGAGTGCTGATCGGCCCGCGGGTGTCGGAGCCGTTCTACTCCGAGGCGCCCGATGCCCCGATCTTCCGTCACGGCGTCACCTACTCCGGTCACGCGACCGCGTGCGCGGTCGCCCAGGCGAATCTCGACATCCTGGAGAACGAGCAGCTGGTGGCGCGCGTCGCCCGGCTGGCGCCCGAGCTCGCCCGGATCATGGGATCGCTCACCGACCATGCGCTCGTCACCGAGGTCCGTGGCGGGGTCGGCCTGATCTCAGGCGTCCAGATGGTGCCCGAGGTCGACGGCGACCGGCTGATGCGCGACTGCATCGAGGCCGGCGTGGTCGTGCGGATCCTCGGCGGCAACGTCGTCCAGATCTCGCCGCCGTTCGTGATCGAAGAGGACGAACTGCAGAAGGTCGCCGACGCGATCCGCGGAGCGCTGGACAACCAGAGCGGGTAGCGCGCGGGGCCCGGGTGGCCGTCAGCGGGGCAGGCGGCGGGAGCCGAGCTCCTGCCGCCCGTCGGTGTGCACGACGATGTCGCCCGCGAGCTTGTCGTGCCAGCACTGCTTCTCGGGATCCCAGAGCATCCAGAGGTAGCCGAGGAAGAAGACGATTGCGGAGAGGATCCGGGTCAGCCAGCGCACGAACGCTCGCGGGTAGCCGATCGGCCCGCCGGTGCGCTGGTCGACGACCCGGAGCCTGAGCGCGCGCTTGCCCACCCCCGCGCCGCCCGGCCCGCCCTCGAGCAGCGTGTAGTAGATGACCGAGACGAGCACGGTGAGCCCGCCCCCGACCCGGGAGTGCAGCGCCGCGGAGAGCACGCCGGCCACCAGGCTGACGAGCAGACCGTCGATCATGACCGCGCCAAAGCGCGGCCACCAACCGGCGCGGGCCGGGCGCAGCGGCTCCGGGCGGACGGGGATCGGCAGGTCCCCCATGAGCGTGTCGAGCTCGCCGTAGGTCGTCGCCGCGAACGCCCGGGCGATCCGGTCGTCGAGCTCATCGGCGGTGAGCCGCCCCTCCGTGGCCGCGTCGTGCAGGAATGCCACCGCTCGCTCGCGGTCCGCGTCCGAGGCCCGCAGGCGCTCCCTGGGTTCCATGCCAGGCAATGTACGCGCTGGCGCCGTCCGTGTCGCTGGGTCATTCGTCCGTCGAGAGGCCGTGTCAGTGAAATTGTGGATCGGTGATGAATTCGCCAGCGACATCCCGAGAACTCCGACAAGAACTTGGAGAGCTGCTATGAGATGGTGGTCTCATGACCCGAACCGAACGCTTCGCCAACCTGCTTGGGGTGGTCGTGCCGCTCGCCGGCGTGGTCGTTGCCATCGTGCTGCTCTGGAATCGCGCGGTGAACCTCGCCGACCTGGCGATCCTCGCCGCGATGTATCTGATCACGGCGACCGGGATCACCATCGGCTTCCACCGGCTGCTCACCCACCGGGCGTTCGCCACCTATCCGTGGCTGGAGCGGACGTTCGCGATCGTCGGATCGATGGCGGTGCAGGGATCGGTGCTCGATTGGGTCGCCGACCACCGTAAGCACCACGCCCACACCGACCAGGAGGGCGACCCGCACAGCCCCCACGTCGGGCATGGCTCGGGACTGCGCGGGCTCGTGTTCGCGCACGTCGGCTGGCTGCTGGAGACCCAGGGGCAGGCCGACTGGAAGAAGTTCGCCACCGAGCTCTATGAGGACCGGGCGATGCGCCGGATCGGTCGCGCCTTCCCGTGGCTCGTTCTCGTCTCGCTGGCGATTCCCACCGTCGCCGGCTTCTGCCTGAACGGCTTCACGCTCGGCGGCGCGATCCAGGGACTCGTCTGGGGCGGCCTGGTCCGGATCTTCCTCGTGCACCACGTGACCTGGTCGGTCAACTCGGTCTGCCACTTCTTCGGTCGCCGGCGCTTCCAGATCGAGGACCAGTCGACGAACGTCGGCTGGCTCGCCGTGCTGTCGCTCGGCGAGTCCTGGCATCACAACCACCACGCATTCCCCCGCTCGGCCTTCCACGGCCTGCGCTGGTACGAGATCGACCTGTCGGGCATGGCGATCCTCGGGCTGCAGCGGATCGGGCTCGCCTGGAACGTCGTCCGCATCTCTCCCGAGCGCCAACGCGCGAAGATCGCCGGGGCGACGCCCGCGACCGGCGCGCCGGTCGCCGCGCGCTGAGCACCCGAGCCCTGTGCCCCAAATCGACGGGGCCGGCGACGCCGGGCGCGCCGGAGTCAGGCGGCGCCGAAGCGTGGAGTAGGCGGGCAGGCGGCGCCGAAGCGTGGAGTCAGGCGGCGCCGAAGCGTGGGGTCAGGCGGCGCCGAGCCGGTCGAGCAGCCAGGCGCGCAGCTCCGCCGCCTGGCGCAACCAGGCGATCCGGCCGGCCGGTCCTCCGTGGGAGCCCTCGTCGACCTCACAGCGGAACAGGCAGCGCGGCGCCCAGTCGGGGTCGGTGTGGCGCAGGCCCTGCACCCACTTGGCCGGTTCGTGCACGCCCACCCGCGGGTCGTGCAGGGCGCCGGTGACGAGCAGATCGGGGCGGACTCCGGCGGGCGGCAGATTGTCGTAGGGCGAATAGGCGAGCATCCAGCCGAAGTCCGCGGCCCGCCGGGGGTCGCCCCACTCGTCGCGTTCGGCCGCGGTGAGCGGCAGCGTGTCATCGAGCATCGTGGTGACGACGTCGACGAACGGGACGCGGGCGATCATCGCCCGCCACAGCTCCGGCCGCTGGGCGAGCAGCGCGCCCTGCAGCAGCCCGCCCGCTGACCCGCCGTGAGTCGCGATTCGGGTCCGGTCGACCAGCTCGCCGATCCCCTCGGCGATCGCTATCAGGTCCGAGAACGTGTTCTGCTTGCGCTCCAGGCGGCCGTCAAGCCACCAGCGCCGCCCGCCCTCGCCTCCGCCGCGGACGTGCGCCTGCACGAACACGACCCCCCGGTCGAGCAGGCTGGGAAGCGTCTCGTCGAACTCGAGGTCGCTTGAGACCTCATACGAGCCGTAGCCGTCGATCATCGCCGGCGCGGTCCCATCCAGCGGCGTGTCGCGGTGGCGGACGATCGTCGCCGGGACAGCGGTGCCGTCGGGCGCTGAAAACGTCCGTCGCTCGGTGAGGTAGGCCGACGCGTCGTATCCGTCGATGACTGTGTCCCGGACGAGCCGCCGCTCGCCGGTGGTGAGGTCGACCGACTCCCAGCGCCGCGGGCGCGTGGCCGATTCCTCGCAGATGAGGATCTCCGTCGCCTCGAACTCCGGGTTCACCCAGAGCGTGAGCGTCGCGCCGGGGCCGCTCGGCGCGATCTCGATCGGCCGCGCAGCGGAATCCCCAGGCGCCGTGAGCGGAGCGACGCGCAGCCGCAGCACGCCGTCACGGCGATAGGTCGTCACCACGTGGCCCGCGAACGCGTCGACGTCATAGATCCGCTCCTGCGCGCTGTCGGGGGTGAACTCGGTCCAGTGCGCGCGGTCCGGAGTCGCGAGCGGAGCCGCGAGCACGCGGAACTCCTGAGCGCCGTCGTTGGTGACGATCAGCGCCAGGTCGCCGTCTGCGCCGGGGGCGTGCTCGACGGTGTACTCGATGCCTGGCCGCCGCCCCTCGACCAGCCGCGCCGCCTGCTCGGGGCGTTCGGCGTCGATGAGCCACACCTCGGAGGTGTCCCGGCTGGAGAGGTGCACGACGATGACCGCGCCCGAGCGCGTCCGCCACGTATCGACCGAGAACTGCTCGTCAGGTTCCTCGAGCACGAGCACGTCCTCCTCGGCGGGCGTGCCGAGCGTGTGGCGCCACAGCTGGTGAGGCCGCCAGGCGGCGTCGTGGACGAGATAGAAGAACGTGCCGCCGTCCGCGCTCCAGGCACCGCCGTAGTGCGTGCCGCCGATGCGGTCGGGGAGGTCATGGCCGCTCCGCAGGTCCCGGAAGCGCAGCTCGAACGTCTCTGATCCATCGAAGTCGACGGAGTAGGCAAGCAGCCGCTCGTCCGGGCTCACCAGCCGCACCCCGAGCTCCACGTATCCCGAGCCGGGATCGAGCGAGGCCGGATCGATGACCACTTCGGCACCTGCCGGGTCGGGCTCTGCGCCCCTCGGCACCCGCAGCAGCCGCGTGAACTCACCGCCGGATGGCCGGTGCTCGAAGTAGGAGTGCGCGCCATACCCCCACGGTGCGGTGGCGTCCTCGCGCGGGAGCCGGGCGATGAACTCGGCCGCCAGCTCGTCGACGAGCGGCCGCAGCGAGGCCGTCGCCGCGTCGTAGTAGGCGCGCTCGGCGCGCAGGTGCTCGACCGTCTCGGAGGTCGAGGTGTCGCGCAGCCAGGCGTAGGGGTCGGGCCGGTCGACGCCGTGCAGCGAGCGGACCTCGTCGGTGCGGCGTGCGATCGGGGGGAGCGGTTCGTCAGTGGTCATGAGGCAACACACCCTAGTTTCTGGTCTCGCGCGACGACGGCGCGGCTTCCCTTACTAGGCTCGCCGGGTGCCCGCCCGCGGTTTCGCATCCGACAATGCCGCCTCGGTCCACCCGGATGTGCTGACGGCGCTCGCGAGGGAGAACGAGGGCCACGCCACGAGCTACGGCCACGACCCGCTCACCCAGCGGGTCCACGCGACGCTCGAGCGTGAGTTCGGTCCCGGGTCGAAGGCGGTGCTGGTGTTCAACGGCTCGGCCGCCAACGTGCTGTCGCTGCGGGCCGCCTGCCGGCCGTGGCAGGCCGCCGTCTGTGCGGCCGGCGCGCATCTCAACGTCGACGAGGGAGGCGCGCCGGAGTCGGTGGCGGGCGTCAAGCTCCTGGCCGTCGACACGCCCGACGGCAAGCTGACGCCGGAGCTCGTCGCGCCGCGGATCGAGCGGATCGGCGACGAGCACGCCGTCCAGCCGCGCGTGCTCTCCGTCACCCAGTCCAGCGAGGTTGGGACCCTCTACACGCCCGACGAGTTGCGCGCCCTGTCGGACTTCGCCGACTCCCACGACCTACTCGTGCACATCGACGGCGCCCGGCTGGCCAACGCCGCGGCCTCGCTCGGCTGCTCGCTCGGCGAGGCGGCGACCGGGGCCGACCTGCTCTCGCTCGGCGGCACGAAGAACGGATTGATGCTCGGCGAGGCGGTGATCGTCCGCGGTCGGGCCTCCGAGGCCGGCGACACGTTGCCGTTCCTGCGCAAGCAGACGCTCCAGCTCGCGTCGAAGATGCGCTACGTCTCGGCCCAGTTCGACGCCTACCTCACCGACGAGCTGTGGCGGGTCACGGCGAGCCACGCCAACGCGATGGCCGCCCGGCTCGGCGCCGCCGTCGCCTCGATCGAGGGCGTGGAGGTCACCCAGGAGGTGCAGGCCAACGGCGTGTTCGCCCGGATCCCGGCGGACGCGATCGCCCCGCTGCAGGAGCGCTTCGCCTTCCACGTCTGGGACGAGCCGCAGAGCATCGTCCGCTGGATGTGCGCCTGGGACACGACCGAAGATGACGTCGACGCGTTCGCGGCCGCGATCGCCGACGTGCTGTCCGCCTCGTAGCCCGCCGCGTCGTCGCCGGGCCTAGTAGTCGTCCTGGACCCGGATCGACCAGCGCGTCGACGAGGAGGCCGGGTCGACGGTGACCCGGTAGACGCCGGGCCCGCTCTCCACGACCTCCGGCTGATCGATCCCGTCGCTCAGCGTCACCGTCCGCACCGTCGAGGAGCCGCTCATCACCCGCAGCTGCGAGGAGTGGCAGAAGAACAACAGCGTGCAGTGGCGCGTCGACGAGCCGCTCACCAGCAGCCGCCAGCGCTCGCCGCGGATCCGGAACGAGACCGAGCTGCGACCGGTGAACGTGGTGAGCGAGCGCCAGCGCGGCACCTCGGCCACCGACAGCCCGACCGTCCCGTGTGCGGCGAGCGTGTGGCCTCCGGCGGGCGTCTGCTGGGTCACCGTGCCGGGCCGGATCCCGGGGGCCGGCACCGTTCTCGTGCGTGCCCTGAGGTGCAGCGAGCGCAGCTTGGCGCGCGCGGCCCCGGCGGTCTCGCCGACCACCAGCGGCACCTCGACCGGGGAGGCAGCTGCCCGCGTGCCGCGATGCGTCGGTGGGCCGCTGCCGATCACGAGCGCGGCAGCGATCAGCCCGCCGAGCAGCGCCGCGACGAGCGCGAGCAGCGCTGCGGAGCGCCGGCGAGCCGAGGGGTTGACGACGATCCGCGGCGCTCGCCGCGGCGCCCGCCGCGTGTGGTCCTCGCCGGCCGTCTCCGCATGGTCCTCGCCGGCCGTCTCCGTGCGATGCGGGGAAGGTTGTCGGTCCTCAGGACCGATAAAGCTCCCCGCATGCGCGCGGACGGGGCTGCGCTCGAGCGCCTCCCCCATCGCGCCCGCATCCGGGTAGCGGTCGGCCGGCGCCTTGGCCAGCGCGGTACGCACCACCCGCTCGAGCGCGGGGTCGATGTGCGAGGGCAGCGGCGGAACCGGATCGTCGCGGTGGCGCACCGCCAGCTCGACCGCCGTCCTGCCGTCGAACGGCGGCCGGCCGGCGAGCATCTCGTAGAGGATCGCGCCGATCGCGTAGACGTCGGTGGCGGGCGTGACCCGGCCGCCGTCGGCCTGCTCGGGCGCCATGTAGCGCGGAGTGCCGACGATCAGCGACGCGCCGTCCTCGGTCGACTCCGCCAGCCGCGCCACGCCGAAGTCCGCCACCTTGACCAGCGCGGACGCAGGCTCCGAGGCGGACGCAGGCTCCGGGGCGAACGCGGGCTCGGACGCGGACGCGGACGGAGCCTCGAAGGCGGGCTCGGGCGAGCGCGGTGCCCCGCCCGGACCGACCCAGGCGATCAGCACGTTGGCCGGCTTGACGTCGCGGTGGATGATCCCCTCCGCGTGGGCGCCCCCGAGCGCCGCGCACAGCCCCAGCGCGAGCGAGCGCGCCTCCGCAGGGTCAAGGCCGGCGCCGTCGGCGCGCCGCAACCGCGTGGCGAGGTCCTCTCCCGCGACGAGTTCGGAGACGTAGTAGAGCCCGTCGGCACAGTGGCCGACGTCATGGATCTGGACGATCCCGGGGTGGTTGACGCGGGCGAGCAGCCGCGCCTCGCGCTCGAACACGGCGACCCACTCGGGGTCCTCGGCCCACCACGGCTTGACGACCTTGATCGCGACCGCGCGCTCCAGGCGCCGGTCCAGGCCGCGATAGACGCGGCCGAACGCGCCCTCGCCGATCAGCTCCTGCAGCTCGTATCGGCCGTCGAGAGCGGCACCGCGCAGATCCGGGGCGACTGCCATCAGATCAACGTACACGCGCGCGGACCGGCGGTTTCCGCAGGCCGTGGTCGCTCCGGCGGGTACGCGCGCACTCGCAGGTGCGGTCACTACCCCGTGTTGCGCAGTCCCGACGCGATTCCGTTGATCGTCAGCTGGCTGATCCGGTGCAGCTCGACAGCGTTCGCGTCGTCCTCCTGGCCCAGGCGCCGCAGCAGCTCGATCTGGATGAACGAGAGCGGGTCGACCGCGGGGTTGCGGCGATCGATCGAGGCCTGCAGCATGGGCTCTGAGTCGAGCAGGCGCTCGCCGCCGCCGATCGCCACCAGCTCGGCGACGGTCAGCTCGAACTCCTCGCGCAGGACGGCCCAGATCCGGTCGCGAGCCGGGTGGTCGGAGAGCGCGACGTAGCGCTCGGCGATCCCGAGATCGGCCTTCGCGCAGCCCATCTCAGCGTTGGAGAGCACGCTGGTGAAGAACGGCCACTCGCGCGCCATCTGGCGCAGCAGGTCGAGCCCGTGGCGCTCACGGGCGCCGCGCAGCGCGGTTCCGAGGCCCAGCCAGGCCGGCAGAACGATCCGCGACTGGGTCCAGGAGAACACCCACGGGATCGCGCGAAGGTCGCCGATCCCGGCGGTCGAGCGCCGCTTGGCCGGGCGCGAGCCGAGTCGCAGCCGCGAGATCTCCGCGACCGGCGTGACCGACTCGAAGAAGCCCACGAAATCCGGGTCGTCGTGGACCACCCGCCGGTAGACCGACTCGGAGTCGTCGGCCATCTCGGCCAGCAGCGCCTCGAAGTCCGCCGAGCGCACGTGCGGCTGAGCTCGGCCGGTCGCGAGCGTCGCCGAGGTGGCGAGCTCGAGCTCGCGATGCGCGATCTCTCCGAGCGCGTATTTGGCCGTGAGCACCTCGCCCTGCTCAGTCATCTTCAGCCGCGCGCCGACCGTGTCCGGCGGAAGCGCAAGGATCGCGCCGTTCGTCGGGCCGCCGCCGCGGCCGACCGCGCCACCCCGGCCGTGGAAGAACAGCCAGCCCACGCCGTGCTCGCGGAGCACCTCGACGATCCGCACCTGAGCCCGGTAGGCGAGCCATGCCGAGGCGAGGTAGCCGACGTCCTTGTTGGAGTCCGAGTAGCCGATCATCACCTCCTGCTCGTTGCCGACGGCGCGCAGCGCCGCGCGGTACACCTCGGTGGCCATCAGCGTGCGGATCGTCCGCGGGGCGTCGGCAAGCGTCTGCCCCGCCTCAAACAGCGGCACGATCCGCAGCGCGCACCCCTCACCTCCGGCCTGTGCCAGCGACGCCTCCTTGGCGAGCAGCAGCACCTCGAGCAGGTCGGCCGGACCCTCGGTGCCCGACACGATGTAGGTGCGCACCGCGCCGCGGTGGCGACCGCGCAGCGCGCCCCGCAACGTCCTGAAGGTCGTCAGCGTCTCGCGCGTGGACTCGCTGAAGTCGTCGATGTCGGTCGGGATCAGTGGACGGTGATCGGCGATCTGGGCGGCGAGGAGCGCGACCCGCTGCTCCTCGGGGAGCCCGCTGTAGTCCGCGCACACGCCGAGGTCGGCATAGATCTCCTGCAGCGCGGCGCGATGGACCTTGGCGTGCTCGCGGATGTCCAGGCGCGCGTAGTGGAAGCCGAACACCTCGACGCGGCGGATGAAGTCCGCGAGGTCCGAGGCGGCGGTGAGCCCGCCCGAGCCGCTCCGCAGCGAGCGCGCGATTCGCCGGAGGTCCGCCAGGAGCTCGTCCGGATCGCGATACCCGGTTCCCCCCGCCTCGCGCGTGGCATGCACCCGCTCGCGCACGAAGCTGAGCGCGCGCCGATAGGGCTCCTCGGGATTGACCACGGCGAGCGTGTCCGCAAGCTGCGGGAAGTCACGCTCGCCGGCGGCGAGGATCGGCTCGAGCGCCGGGGCCGGTCCGGTGAGGCGCTCAGAGAGCGACACGCGGCCGGCCAGCTGCTCGAGCTGGGCGTCGTAGAGGCGCAGGCACTGCTCGCGCATCAGCTCGAGCGAGCGCACCGTCGTCGCCGGCGTGACGAATGGATTGCCGTCGCGGTCGCCCCCGATCCAGGAGCCGAACACGAGCACCGGCGGCACCTCGATCTCGCCGGCGCCGGGATAGCACTCGGCGAGCGCCTCCTGCAGGTCGCGGTAGATCCGCGGCACGGTGTCCGACAGCGTGGAGGCGAAGTGGATCAGGCCGGCCCGGACCTCGTCCAGCACGGTCCGCTCGGCGGCACGGATGTCGTCGGATCCCCACAGCTCCTGCACGGTCGCCAGCAGCCGCCGGCGGCAGTCGGCGCGCTCGTGTGGCGTGGGGCGGCCGTTGCGGTCGAGCTCGCGCAACACCGCGAACACCCGCGCGAGCTTGTCGATCGTGGTGCGCCGCCTGGCCTCCGTCGGGTGGGCGGTCATCACCAGCCGCAGCCGCGCACGGGCGAGCAGCTCTCCGACCTCGGCCGCGCTCACGCCCGCGTCGGCCATCGCCGCGATTGCCTCCCGGATCGATCCCTCGCGTGCGTAGCCCGGATCCCCGGCGCCGCGCGCGTCCCGGTCGGCAAGGCGCCGGACCCGCTCGGAGTCCTCGGCGAGGTTGATGAGCTGAAACCAGCGGGTGAGCGCGCGCACGAGCACCTCGGTGCGCGCCGGGTCCAGCCCGGCGACCAGCGCGGACAACCCGTCGGCGGCCTGCTCGTCGCCGGCCCGCGCCGCCCGGCCGAGCTCGATCGCCTCGTCGAGCAGGTCGACCGCGTCCGGCCCGTCGCTGAGCGCGATCACCTCATGCAGGACCTCGGTGAGAAGCGCCTCCTCGGCGGCGAATCGATCGGTGCTGGGCGACGACAGCGAGGCGATGGCCCACACGATAGGAGGGCCGCCGCGGTGACTCAGAGCGCATTCCGGTCGTCGTGCGGCACGGATGCGCTCCAAGTCCTGCGGGAGCACCAGGGGTGTGCGGGCGGTCAGTCGCGGTAGGGATCCCGGACGTCGCGGCCGGCCATCGCGACGCCGAGCGGCCGCAGCGTGTGGGTGACGCGGATCGAGCCGCCGTGGGCCGCCAGCACCTCCGGTAGGCGCTTGTACACCTCCGGCGCCTCGTCGGCCGCGCCGCCGCGCAGGACGATCCCGTCGGCGGCCAGCCGCCGGCGGACCGCCGGCCAGTCGACCGCGCCGGGTCGGATCTGCTCCCGCACCCACGTGCTCATCACGCCCGCGCTCGGATGGTCCGGGCACGCCGGCCGCGTCGCGTCGGTCGCGTGCCCGCGTGGGAAGGTGCGGGCACAGTCCCGGTTACGACACGCCCAGCGCTTGGTCCGCCGGGCCTTGCCGGCCGCCTGCGTGCGGCTCATCACCCGCCCGGCACCGTGCACGGTGCAGCGCAGCGAGGAGATCGCCTGGTCGGAGTCGATGCCCTCGAGGATCACCGACGGCTCGCCCATCGAGCCGCCGACGAATCCACGCTGGCCCGGCCACGCGGGGGTGCAGCCCTTCCGGATGACCCACGCCTCGTGACCCTGGTGGGTCTCGCGCCAGGCGAAGTTGTGATGGTTGTGGACCTCGTCGACCGCGGTCGCCCCGAGCACGTCGAGCACCTTCGCCACCACGACGTCGCGACCGGCGTAGGCGTACTCGCCCGCGAGCTCCATCGCCGAGATGTAGGACTGCCCGAGCTCCGAGTCGGCCTCGAACAGCACCGGCGGCGAGTCCATCTCGCCGTCACGGGCGTGCGCGGTGAACGACAGCCCCTGCGCCAGCGCGAGGAACCCCGACGCCGTCTTGTGGCCGAACCCCCGTGAGCCGAAGTGGACGCCGACCCACACCTGGCCGTGCTGGTCCTCCATCAGGTTCACGTAGTGGTTGCCCGAGCCGACGGTGCCGAGCTGATCGGCGGCCAGGCGCGCAAGCGCGCGCTGAGGCGCGAACGGCGCCTCGAGGATCCGCTCGAGCACCGGATGGTCGGACCGCTCACGGGCCGGCACACCCATCCCGAACGAGACACGCGTGAGGATCTCATCCATCACGGCCTCCACCCCGCCGAGCGCCAGCAGGTCGCCCACGGTCAGCTCGGTCCGCACCGCCTTGTTGCCGCAGCCGATGTCGTAGCCGACGCCCGAGGGCGAGATGTGACCCTCGTAGGCGACCGCGCCGCCGATCGGCTGGCTGTAGCCGGGGTGGTGATCGGCGCAGAGCACGCCGTGCGTCGCATCGCCGGCAGCCATGCAGGTCTCGAGCTGGGAGAGGCTCCGTGCGTCGACGGGGCCGAATGTGGTGATCGTCATCGGTGCGTCCTTCGGGCGCGTGGTGTTCCGGGCATCCCCGCCGGACATCGGTGTCCGGCGAGGCCATCGTCTGGGCCGGGTCGCCCCGGCCCCGGACCTGGAGCTACCGCCCGTCCTCGACGGCGAACTCCAGGTCCAGATACTCCTGGATGGCCAGCTGCGGATTCGACTCGCGCCGCTGGACCATCTTGCGCAGCTGGCGACCGCGCCGCACAGGGCGGGCGGTGCGCTGCTGCCGCTCGGGTCGCGGCAGGGGCCGCCGACCGTCGAGACATCGTTCGTCGTCGCGCGGGACCACGAACTCATAGCGTGGGAATTGCATGAGCTTCTCCTGCGGTGTCATTGGAACGTGATGAACCGAGGTGTCAACGCACGGGCGAGCGTCACCGGCGCAGGGGCCGGCACCACCCTCTCGGGAGTGTCACTTCGGTGACCTGTCAGTCACGCGGGCGCGGGCGTCCGGTGACGGGTGTGGTGGATGCGGCCCGCCCCTCCCGGCGGGCGCTCGGCTGAGCGCCGGCCGATCAGCCGCGCGCGGCGGCTCGAGGCGGGTCCATCAGCGTGTCGAGATGCTCCATGCCATTGTCGTCCTCCGATCAGTTGGTTTCACAAGTCGTGTTTGGGCACAAAAAAGGCGACCCCATGGGGTCGCCCTCGTCGCGAGTCAAGTGTGCGCGTCCGCTCTCAGAGCACGCACCTCGCCACGAGGGCACTGGTCTCACCGGCAGCCGTCCGTCCGCGGTGCCGCACGATCGAGTTCTCTCCCACGAACATCGCAGCCGTATCGGCGGCCGCGCATGCTGGGACGAACCCGGCCGCGCTGCGGTCGGTCGCCTTGGTGTGGATGGAGAGAAGATTTGCCACAGGTAACTCCTTGCGCGTGAATCTAACCGATACCACGGACGGATGCAAGCGAAGTGACACTGAATCGTCACAATCGGGGTCACCGCCCGAGCGCCGGCCGCCGCCGTCGCCCGATCGCATCGCGCCGCCGTCCGTTGCGCGCCGGACCGCGGGCGAGCGGAGTTCCGGGGCGGGCGAAGCGGCCGTCGGGCGCGACCCCCCGGGGGCGAAGCGGCCGTCGGGCGGGCGAGGATGGGAGCGCATTAGCCTCCGATGGCGTGCTGCACCTCCACCGCGCCGCCCGCGCCGACGTCCTCGCCGAGGCGCTCGCGCACCTGCTCTCGGCACCGCCCGAGGACCCGTTCACGCCGGACCTCGTCGCCGTCCCGACCCGCGGTATGGAGCGCTGGCTGGCCCAGACGATGTCCGCGGTGCTGGGCGCGACGCCGGGCCACGGCGACGGCGTCTGCGCCAATGTCCTCTTCCCCACCCCGCACCGGCTGCTCTCCGACGCGGTCGCCACCGCCTCGGGGGTCGAGCCCGACGCCGATCCGTGGCTGCCCGAGCGACTCACCTGGGCGCTGCTCGACGTCGTCGACGCGTCGCTGACCGAGCGATGGCTGATCCAGCTCGCGACCTATCTCGGCGGCGCCGAGCCGCCCGGGGACCCGGTGCGGCGGCAGCGGCGGCTGTCGATCGTGCGCCACCTCGCCGGCCTGTATGACCGCTACGCGCTTCACCGCCCGGGGATGCTCGCCGCCTGGGCCGAGGGCCGCGATGCCGACGCGGCGGGGCAGTCGCTGCCCGAGGGTGCGCGGTGGCAGGCCGAGCTCTGGCGGCGGCTGCGCGCCCGCGTCGATCTCCCCGGCCCGGCCGAGCGGCGCGAACGCGCGTGCGCGCGATTGGTCGAGGAGCCGGCGCTCGTCGCGCTCCCGGCGCGGGTGTCGCTGTTTGGGCTCACCCGGCTGCCCACCGGCCATCTCGAGGTCCTGCGCGCCCTCGCTCATGGCCGTGAGGTCCACCTCTTCCTCCTGCATCCCTCCGCCGAGCTGTGGGACGCCGTCGCCGTCCGCGGTCAGGAGATCGTGCCCGCGGCGATGCGCCGCGCCCATGATCGGAGCGGCGATCTCGTCCACAACACGCTGCTCGCCTCCTGGGGCCGGGACGCACGGGAGATGCAGCTCGTCATCACCGGCGGTGACGGCGCCGCCGTGGCGGGCGCCGACGAGCACCGGCCGCTTGCGGAGGAGGCGCCCGACACGCTGCTCGCCCGGCTTCAGTCCGACGTGCGCGCCGACCGCAGCCCCCCGGGTGCTCCACTGCCCGGCGAGACCGATGCCCGTGCGCCATTGCGCGACGAGGACCACAGCGTCGTCGTGCACGCCTGCCACGGCCGCCAGCGCCAGGTCGAGGTGCTGCGCGACGCGATCCTCCATGCGCTGGCCGCCGATCCGACGCTCGAGCCCCGCGACGTGATCGTCATGTGCCCCGACGTCGAGGCGTTCGCGCCGCTCATCCAGGCGGCGTTCGGGTCATCCGAGCCGCTCGACGTGGAGCCCGGCACCGTGACGAGCGCGCAGGGGACCGACCTGCGCGTGCGTCTCGCCGATCGGTCGCTCACCCAGACCAATCCGCTGCTCGGCGTCGTCTCCTCGCTGATGGATCTCGTCGACCGCCGCGTCACCGCCTCGGAGGTGCTCGACCTCGCCGACCGCGGCCCGGTCCGCCGGCGCTTCGGCTTCGACGACGATGACCTCACCCAGCTGCAGGACTGGATCAGCGCGTCGGGGATCCGCTGGGGCCTGGACGCGGAGCACCGGGCGCCGTACAAGCTCCAGGATGTCGGCGATGGGACCTGGCGCGTCGGCATCGACCGGCTGCTGCTGGGCACGACGATGACCGAGGACGACGAGCGGCGGTTCGCCGGCGTGCTGCCGCTCGACGACGTCGACAGCCGCGCGATCGAGCTCGCCGGCCGCTTCGCCGAGCTCGCCTCGCGCATGCAGCGCACGCTCGACGAGCTCTCGGAGCCCAGAGCACTCGTCGACTGGGCGCGGGCGCTCGCCGAGTCCGCCGACGGCCTCGCGCGCACGACCGGCCGGGACCGCTGGCAGCGCGCGGAGCTGCAGCGGATCCTCGACGAGATGGCCGACGAATCCGGAGAGAGCCCCGCGATCGCCCCCGCCGAGCTGCGCTCCCACCTCGCCGACCGACTCGCCGGACGGCCGACCCGCGCGAACTTCCGAACCGGCCATCTCACGGTCTGCACGCTCACCCCGATGCGCTCGGTCCCCCACCGCGTCGTCTGCCTGCTCGGCCTTGACGACGAGGAGTTCCCGCGCCGGACCCCGCGCGACGGCGACGACCTCATGCTCTCAGACCCCCATGTCGGCGAGCGCGACCCGCGCAGCGAGGACCGCCAGTTGCTGCTCGACGCTCTGCTCGCCGCGACCGAGCAGCTGGTGGTCACCTACACCGGCAACGACGAGCGGACGAATACCGAGCGCCCACCCGCGGTCCCGATCGGCGAGCTGCTCGACGCGGTCGACGCGACCGTCCGCTGCGATGACGTTGCGACCAGGGCCAGCAATCGAATCCGGGTGCACCACCCGCTGCAGCCGTTCGATCCGCGCAACTTCAGCGGTGCGTCGCCGTGGTCGTTCGACGCCGTCGCGCTCGAGGGCGCCCGCGCGCTCGTCGGCCCGCGCCGGCCCGCTGCGCCGTTCCTCTCAGAGCCGCTGGCCAAGCTGGCCGAGCACGACGTCGAGCTCGACGACCTCGTCTCGTTCGTGACCGCGCCGGTGCGGTCGTTCCTGCGCCGCCGGCTGGGGGTGAGCCTCTACGACTCAGACGACGAGGTCGACGACGCGCTGCCGATCGACCTCAACGCGCTCGAGAAATGGGGCGTCGCCGATCGTCTGCTCCAGGCGTGCCTGCGCGGGACGCCGTTCGCGTCAGCCGTCGCCGCGGAGAAGGCCCGCGGGACGCTGCCTCCCGGAACGCTCGGGGACGGGGTGATCGACACCGTCAAGGACATCGTGATCTCGATCGCGACCGAGGCGCACCGGCTCACGCCCGCGGACCCCGAGCGCGATCCGATCGACGTGCGCGTCGAACTCGACGACGGCCGGTCGGTGACGGGCACGGTCGCCGGGGTCAACGGCGACACGCTGCTCTCGGTCTCCTACTCACGGGTCGCACCCAGGCACCGGATGGGCGCGTGGGTGCGGTTCCTGGCCCTCGCGGCGACCGATCCGGCGCGGGACTTCTCGGCGACGACGATCGGCCGCGGACCGGGCCGCGACGACGTGCGGACATGCCATCTTGAACCGTTCTCGGCCGATCCCGACGAGCGCGCCCGGGCGGCCCGCACCGAGCTGTCGGTGCTGCTCGATCTCTACGACCGGGGCATGCGGGAGGCGCTTCCGATCTTTCCCAGGTCCTCCGCGGCCTGGGCGGAGGCGCGTGTCGCCGGGCAGGATCCCGAGCCGGCGGCCCGCAGAGAGTGGGAGAGCGGCTACGGCAAATGGGGGTGGATCGAGCGCGAGGACGCCGATCTCTCCCACACCCTCGTTCTCGGCGGCCGTCTCCCGCTCGTCGACGTTCTCGCCGCGGCACCGGCGGCCGACGAGTCGGGCGACGGCTGGGCCGAGGATGAGCAGACCCGATTCGGCCGCCTCGCGCGGCGCTACTGGGACGCCCTCACGGCGCACGAGCAGTCGAGCAGTCGATGACCGCACCCGAGCCTCGGGAGTTCGACGTCTGCGGAGCGCTGCCCTCGGGGATCACCGTCCTCGAGGCGAGCGCCGGCACCGGCAAGACCCATACGATCGCCACGCTCGCGGCCCGCTACGTCGCCGAGGGAACGCCGCTGGACAAGATCCTGCTCGTCAGCTTCACCCGGATCGCGGCAGGCGAGCTGCGTGAGCGTGTGCGCGCCCGCATGATCGGAGTCGAACGGGGGATCGCGGCGACGCTCACCGGCGAGGTACCTGCATCGGATCCGGTCATCGCGATGCTCGCCTCCGGCGATGCGGCACGTGCACGCTCACGTCTCGCTCACGCGATCGCCAGCTTCGACTCGGCGACGATCGCCACCACGCACAGCTTCTGCCGCGAGGTCCTCGGCGGTCTCGGAATCGCCGGCGACCTCGAGCCGGAGGCCACGTTCGTGGAGGACCTCTCGGCATTGCGCGACGAGGTCCTCGACGACCTCTACGTGCGCAAGTACCGGGCGGCCGCCCCGTCGATTCCCTTCGACGACGCCGCGAAGATCGTCCGCAAGACGATCGACACCCCCACGGCCGCCGTCCCGGACATCTCCGAGGACCGCTACGACGAGCGGATCTCGCTCGCCAGAGCGGCGCGCACCGAACTCGAGCTCCGCAAGCGCCGGCTCGGGGTGATGAGCTACGACGACCTCGTCGGCAGGCTGCGGGACGCGCTGACCGGGCCGAGCGCGGAGGCCGCGCGGGTTCTGCTGCGTGCGCGCTTCGACGTCGCGCTCGTCGACGAGTTCCAGGACACCGACCCGGTCCAGTGGGAGATCCTGCGCGAGGGATTCGGTCAGCCCGGCCAGACGCTGGTGCTGATCGCCGACCCCAAGCAGGCGATCTACGCCTTCCGCGGCGCCGACGTGTACGCCTACCTCGATGCGACCCGGGCCGCCTCCGACCAGGCGACGCTCCCGGTCAACTGGCGCTCGGACCAGGCCCTGATCGATGGGCACGATGCGCTGTTCGAAGGCGCGCAGCTCGGCCACGCCGGGATCGTCTACCGCCGCGTCCGGGCGGCGCCGGATCACGGCGGGACGCAGCTCGCCGGCGCGCCCAACCCGGCGCCGTTGCGGGTCCGGGTGCTGATGCGCAACGAGTCCGGCGTCGAGCTCACCGCCAAGGGATTTGCCGCCAAGCCGTCCGCTCGCGAGCTGATCTCCGCCGACGTCGCTGCCGATATCGCGACGCTGCTCGGATCGGGCGCCACCGCCGCAGGGCGACCGGTCCGTCCCGGTGACATCGCCGTCCTGGTCCGCAACCACGTCCAGGCCGGAATCGTCAGGGAATCGCTCGAGACGGCCGGGGTTCCGGCGGTCATCAACGGCGCCGGGAGCGTCTTCGGCACCGACGCGGCCCGTCACTGGCTGAGGCTGATCGAGGCGCTGGAGCGACCGGCATCGCTCGCACGCGCTCACTCCGCGGCGTTGACCGACTTCGTCGGCTGGTCGGCGGCACAGCTGGCCACTGCCGACGACGCGCCCGGGCGCGACGGCGAGTCCGAATGGGAGGAGCTGCACCGCCGGCTGCACGAGTGGGCGCGCATCCTGCGCGGGCGGGGCGTCGCCTCGCTGCTGCAGGAGATCACCACGTCCGAGCGACTGCCGGCCCGGCTGCTCCACGACGAGAACGGCGAGCGCAGGCTCACCGATCTACGCCACATCGGGCAGATGCTGCACGCCGCCGCGACGTCCGACGGCCTGGGCCCGACCGCGCTGGCCGGGTGGCTGCGGGCACGCATCAACGAAGAGGCGGGCGACGAGGAGCGCACCCGCCGCCTGGAGTCCGACGACGACGCGGTCCAGATCCTCACCATCCATCGCAGCAAGGGGCTCGAGTTCCCGCTCACCTACGTGCCGTTCCTGTGGGACGGGCGCCCTGACGAGCTGAGCGGCCCGATCACGTATCACGACGCCCGCGGCCAGTTCATGCTCGACGTCTCACCGGGTGCAACCGGCCGGCGCGACCACGCGCGCCAATCGGTCGCCGAGGATCGCGGCGAGGATCTCCGCCTCGCCTACGTCGCGCTCACTCGCGCGCGCCACCAGGCGGTCATCTGGTGGGCGGGCAGCTGGGACAGTCAGAACACCTCGCTCACCCGTCTGCTGTTCGCCCGCGACGAGGCGGGCGCCGTCAAACCCTCCGTCGGGTACGTGCCCGACGACGCGGCGATGCTCGCGCGACTGGCGAGGATCGCTGAGTCGTCGAACGGCGCGGTCGCCGTCGAGAAGGCGACGGTCGTCGCCGGCGCACACTGGACACCGCCGCTCGCCGCCCGCGACCGGCTGGACGCCGCAAGGTTCGAGCGCTCGCTCGATCTGCGCTGGCGCCGGACGTCCTACACCGACATCACCGCCGCCAGCTACGACGCGTCGGTCGGATCCGAGCCCGAGCAGCCGCTGGTCGAGGACGAGCCCTCCGCCGAGGAGCCCGCCCCCACGAGCGCCGTCGCCGCGGTCACCGAGATCGCCGTCCCGGCGCTGCTCGGCGAGATGCCGGTGGGCGCGGACGTCGGCACGTTCGTGCACAGCGTGATGGAGGCCGCCGACTTCGCCGCGGCCGACCTGCGCGCCGAGCTCGTCAGGCGGATCGCCGAGGTGCGCGCCCGGCGCGCGGTCGACATCGGCGACCCGGAGCTCGTCGCCGACGGCCTGGCCGCGATGATCAGTACGCCGCTCGGCGACGTCGTCGACGGGATCTCGTTGCGCGACGTCGCCCGCGCGGACCGTCTCGACGAGCTCGGCTTCGAGCTGCCGCTCGCCGGCGGCGACGCGCCGCAGGGGTGGGTCACGGTCGACCGGATCGCCGCGGTGCTGCGCGAGACGCTGTCCGCGCGCGACCCGTTGCACGGGTACGCGGCGCGGCTGGAGGATCCGTTCCTGCGCCGCTCGTTCCGTGGCTATCTGACCGGTTCGCTCGACCTCGTCCTCCGGCTCCCCGGGAACCGGTTCGCCGTCCTTGACTACAAGACGAACTGGCTCGGCGAGCCCGGCGAGGAACTCACCGCGTTCCACTATCGCCCGGAGGCACTCCACGCCGAGATGTACCGCCACCACTACGCGCTGCAGGCACTGCTCTACACCGTCGCCCTGCACCGCTTCCTGCGCTGGCGGCTGCCCGGCTACGACTCCGGAACGCACCTGGCGGGGGTCGCCTACCTGTTCGTGCGCGGGATGACGGGCGGCGGCTTCGGCGCCCCGGTCGGTTCGGCTCCGGGCGTCTTCTCATGGAGCCCGCCGCCGGCCCTCGCCCCTGCCCTGAGCGACGCGCTCGACGAGGGAGTCTCGTGAGCGTCGGCCCGGCCGAGAGCACGCTGCCCGAGCGCGACCCGTTCGACGCCCGGCTCGCCCTGCAGGCGTCCGGACCGCTGCGTGAGTTCAACCTCGCCGGCGTGCTGTCGGCTGCCGACGTCCACGTCGCGCGGCGGCTGGGCGCACTCAGCGGCGAGTCCGACGACGACGTGTTGCTGGCGGTCGCGCTGGCGGTCCGCGCGCCGCGGATCGGTCACGTGCTCGTGGACCTGCAGACGATTCGCGACACGGTCGCGGTCGACACCGAGGACCCGATCGACCTCGACGCCCTGCGCTGGCCGAGCGCCGCGAGCTGGGTGGACTCGGTCGCTGCATCACCGCTCGTCGCACCGGAGGGCTCAGGCGATCCGCAGGTCCGGCCGTTGCGGCTGCGCGGCAGCTGGCTGTATCTCGACCGCTACTGGGCCGAGGAGGTCGCGGTCGCCCGGACCCTGTCGCAGATGCTCGACGCGCCCGCGTTCGCGATCGATGAGGGGCGCTTGCAGGATGGCCTCGCTCGCCTGTTCGGCCCGACCGCGTCGGAGAACCGCCAGGCCGACGCGGTCGCCGCCGCCGTACGCAGACGGTTCGCGGTCATCGCCGGAGGGCCCGGCACGGGCAAGACGACGACGGTCGCGCGGATCGTCGCGCTGCTGTGCGAGCAGGTCGGCCCCGGCGAGCGGCCGCCGCGAGTCGCGCTCGCCGCGCCGACGGGCAAGGCCGCGGCGCGGCTGGAGCAGGCCGTCCGCGACGAGGCGCGCGAGCTGGATGTCGCCGAGGACGTGCGCCGGACGCTGCTGGACCTGAGGTCCTCGACGATCCATCGGCTCCTCGGCTGGCGGCCGGGATCCTCAACGCGCTTTCGCCACGACCGCGACCGGCGACTGCCCCACGATGTCGTGATCGTCGACGAGACCTCGATGGTCTCGCTGTCGCTGATGGCCCGGCTGATCGAGGCGCTGCGCTCCGACGCGCGCCTCGTGCTGATCGGCGACCCCGGCCAGCTCGCGTCGATCGAGGCCGGCGCCGTGCTCGGCGACATCGTCGACGCCGATCGGGCAGGCGCGCACCCGACGGGCCGCGACGGGATCGTCGTTCTCGACCGCGGCCACCGTTTCGGTGGAGCGATCGCATCGCTGGCGACGGCGATCCGGCACGGGGACGGCGATCGGGTGATGGAACTGCTGGCGGCGGGCTCCGACGACGTCCGCTGGATCGATGCCGACGCCGGGCGCCCGGAGGTGCCGGCGCGGCTGCGCGGCGAGGCTCTGCGGGCCTCGGAGGCCGTCGTCGATGCCGCGCAGGCGGGCGATGGCGACGGGGCGCTGCGCGCGCTCGGCGGCTTTCGCATCCTCTGCGCGCACCGGCGCGGGCCCTACGGAGTCGCGAACTGGTCGGCGCGGGTGGAGGGCTGGCTGCAGGACGCCGTGGCGGAGTTCACCGCGGCCGAGCGCTGGTATGTCGGGCGCCCGCTGCTCGTCACCCAGAACGACCCGGAGCTCGACCTCGCCAACGGAGACACCGGGGTCGTCGTGAGGACCGGCGAGGGCCGCGTGCTGGCCGCCTTCGAGCGCCGCGGCGAGCTCGCGCTGCTCAGCCCCAGTCGTCTCAGCGCGGTCGACACCGTATACGCGATGACGATCCACAAGAGCCAGGGCTCCCAGTTCGGCACCGCCGTCGTCCTGCTGCCCGAGCCCGACTCCCGGATCCTCACCCGCGAGCTGCTCTACACGGCGGTCACCCGCGCACAGCGCCAGCTCGTGCTCGTCGGTCCCGAGGAGACGATCCGCGCCGCCGTCGAGCGCCGAGTCGCGCGGGCGTCCGGGCTGGCCACCCGGCTGTGGGGCTGAGCGGTCCATCCAGGTCGATGGTGTGGCCCGAGGGTGCCCGGAGATCGACGGGCCGGCGACGGCCGGCGCGTCAGCTCGCGCCGAGCTGCCGGGCGAGGTTCGCTCCTGAGGGCGAGCCCAGACCGGTACAGGCGTCCCAGCCCGGGCCGGCGGAGTAAGCGCCGTTGGAGCCCGAGGTGATGTCGTGAAACGAGGTCGAGCCGAGCAGCGCATAGAGCCGCGGCTGGGCGAAGCCCAGCGGCGCCCCCACCGACTCGTTGAGCAGCGCGATCAGGCCCGCCCACAGCGGCGCCACCGCGCTCGTGCCGCCGATCGTCTCATCTGACCCGTCGACCCGGATCGTGTAGCCGGTCTGCGGGTTGGCATCGCCGGCGACATCGGGCACCCCGCGGCCCGCCTTGCCGGTGTCGGCGTTGGCGGGGACGGTCGCGTTCGCCTGGTAGCTCGGCAGCGCGAACACATCGCTCACGCCGCCTCCGGTCGCGCCGTTTGACGGCGTGTCCCAGACGGTCTCTGAGCTGATCGCGGTCCCGGAGACCTCGAGCGTCGTCCCGCCGCACGCGAGCGCATGCGGGGCGCTCGCCGGGAAGTCGACGTGGGATGTGCCATCCGTCGAGCCGTCGCTCGATCCGTTGTCGCCCGCGGCGACCGTCACCGTCACGCCGAGGCCGCCGGCGTCGGTGAGGATCGTCTCCATCTGGTTGCGGGCCTGGGCGGTCCAGCCGTCCTCGGACCCGCCCCAGCTGATCGACACGACCGACACCTTGTGAGCGGTGTCGTGGACCGCCTCGGAGACCGCGTCGATGAACCCCTGATCGGTGTTGGGCGAGAAGTAGACGATGATTTCGACGCCCGGGGCGACCGATCCGACCATCTCGATGTCGAGCATCACCTCGCCGTCGGCGTTCGTGTCCGTCCCGGGGTCGTTGGTCCCTCCGTCGACCGGGATCGCGGTGACCGACGGCGGGGAGATCTGCAGCGACTCGAAGTAGGTGGTCAGGTCGGATTCCTGGTAGCCGCCGCCGAGCTCGATGATCCCCACCGTCTGAGCGCCGGCGTCGACGCCGCTCGGGAAGCCATATGCCCTCGCGACTTCGGGCGGCGTGTAGGCGACAGCGCCGGCCGCCGCGAACCGGATCTGTGGGCGGGCCACCGGCCGGTCGTCGAGGCCGAATACGCCGGTCACGAACTCCCCGAGGTCCTCCGGGACCGTGAGCGGCCCGCTGCGCGCGCGATAGGCCGGCCCGTCCTGCGACGGCGCGTACATGCCCTCGAGCTTCGCCCCGAAGGCGTCGGCCACTGCGCCGACCGAGCCCATGATCCTCACCTGTCGCCGGCCTTCGTCGGTGCGCCCGACCCCCAGCCCGTGCTCCTCGGCGAAGCTGCAGACGGCGTTGACGTGATTGGGGTGGGCGCCGTGCGCCTGCGCCCATTGCTCACGTGAGATGCGCCTGCGGGAGTGCGGTTGCCGGCGGGCCTCCTCGTCGATCCAGTCGGGCGCCACCCGGTGCCTGAGATAGACCGTGACCTCGACGTTGCCGGACAGGTCGACGTCGCTGACGCGCACGTGATCGGGATGAAGGCTGCGTTCGGAGCCGGGAATCTGGACGCGCTGCGAACCGGACATCACTGACCTCGCTGATCGGGTCGGGGGCGGGCCACCCACACGCTACCCGGCGGGGGCTCAGGCGCGCACTGAGCCGCTGCGGCCGAGCTCGCGGCCGGTCCCGTCGAGCGCGACCGCGACCACCGGGCCTGAGCCGCGGCCGAGGTCGACGACGGTCTCAAAGCCGGTCCGCCGGGCCTGGCCGATCTGGCGCATTGCGCCGGCGCGCCCGGCGAGCACCCGCCAGGCTGCGACGTCGGTCGACCCGTTCCAGCTCGCGTACAGCCGCACCCGGCCGTCGTGCATCGTGCGCAGCGCCGCGGCGGGCGCGCCCTCGCCGAGCCCGCGCCAGCGAAAACGGAACGAGCGATAGGAGTGCTGACCCGTGGGCATCACCAGCTCGGACAGCATCCGGCCGTCGGGTGAGAACTCGATCGAGTATGGATCGTTGCCGAAGCCGACGAACAGGTGGCCGTCGGGCAGGATCTGGACGTTGCCCATCGAGGATGTGAGCAGGTGGGAGGGGCTCTCGTAGGAGCGCCTGACGCTGACGCGGCGGCGCGATTGCTCGACATTCAGGATGAGTGCGCGCGAGACCGAGTGGCTCTTGGTCCGCCCATCGAAGCCGTCGTCGAAGATCGTCATCTGCCCGCCGCCGATCCAGCGGGCGTCATGCCCCCAGGCGAACTGGGAGCCGTGCTCCATCGTGAAGTTCGAGCGCTTGCCGCCGAGCCGCCAGATGATCTCGCCGGTGCGCCGGTCGAGCTTGTAGGCGGCCCACGTGTTGCGCGCACAGATCAGCAGATGCCCGTCCGCAAGCACGTCGATCGAATTGACGTGGAGGTAGTCGAACGGCGCGAACTCCTTGCGATAGGACTCGTCCAGCGCCACATGGCGCAGCGAGCGCCACTCCATCAGCAGCCGGCCGCTCGCCACGTCGACCTCCTGGATGATCGACTCGAGCACGTGCGCCCGGCGCGGGCCCCCGAGATGGCGGAGATCGACGGTGACCGTCTCCGGGGTGCAGGTGAAGAGCGCCGTGCCCTCGGGGGTGAGCTGGAACTCGTGAAGGTCCATCGTCCGCCCGTTCTGGGCTCGCACCCGGTGCAGCTCGCGGTAGGAGGCGTCGGCGATGATCGCTTCACCGATCCCGTAGCCGGCGTCGAGCCGCCCCTCCCACCAGGTGAGCACCGGCCGGCCCTTCCAGGTGCGGACCTGGAGGTTGGTCACCCAGTGGCGGTAGGCGACCGGGTGAAACCAGACGAGCTCCGAGCCGTCGACGATCATGCCGCCGGCCTGCACCGGCTTGGAGCGGTCGGGGCCGATGAACATCAGGCCCGGCGAGACCCCGGGCTCGGCCGTGTACCTGACGATCGTCGGCCGCAGGTCGGGCGCGGAGAAGAAGCGCTGCACGGTCCCGTTCGGCGGCAGCCCATTGCCGGAGCGGCGGAGCAGGCGATCGATCCCGACCCCTGCGCCGCTGAGCGCCACCGCACCGCCGAACCCCGCGCCGAGCAGCTGGCGGCGGGTGAAGCGCTCGTCACCGACCGTCGGGCGGTCCGGGCGATCGGTCTCAGGATCGGGTGGGGTGAGGAGCTCGGTCACGGAGAAGGAAGGCCCTGTGGCCCCGGCTCAGGTTAGGCCCGTCATCGAAGCGTTTGCTCAGCCGCGGGCGGTGGGTAACTCTGCCCCAATGCAACAGCTCGTACCCGGAATCTTCCACTGGACCGCTCTCAACCCCTCGATCGGCACCCGTGTCAGCTCGTACTTCGTGGAGTCCGCGGGCGCGATCATCGACCCGATGGTGCCTGAGGACGGGCTCGACGCGCTGCCGGGCCGCCCCGAGCGCGTGCTGCTCTCAAGCGGCCACCATCTGCGCGACTCGCGGCTGATCGCCGACACCTACGGGATCCCGATCTGCGCCTCGCGCCAGGCGGCTGAGCATCTCGGAGCCCAGGGCAGCGCGATCGACGTCTGGGCAGAGGGCGAAGCCCACCCTGCGCCAGGAGTCACTGCGCTGAACATCGGAGTGCTCTGCGAGGACGAGGGAGCGCTCCATCTCAACGTCGGCGGCGGGGCGCTCGTGCTCGCCGACGCGGTTCACCACTCGCGCGACGGCCTGGCATTCTTCGCCGACGGCCTGCTCGGGGATGACCCCGAGAGCATCAAGCAGGGCCTGAAGGCGGCGCTCGGCGCGCTCGCCGATTCGCTTGAGTTCGACGCCCTGCTGCTCGCGCACGGTGAACCGCTGGCGACCGGCGGCCGCGCGGCTCTGAAGGAGTTCACCGAGCGTCAGTAGTCGCGCCGGCCGCGAGGAACCGCGCGAGCGCCCGATGCGTCTCCCCAGGCCGCTCGAGCTGCGGCACATGTCCGCAATCGAGCTCGAGATGCTCGGCCGAGGGCAGCGCGTCGCGCACGTGGGCCTCGAACCCGATCGGCACCAGCGTGTCCCGCAGGCCCCACACGAACAGGCTCGGCGCTCGCAGCGCGGGCAGCCGCGTCCATAGCCCGCGCGGGCCGTGGGGCGCCTCCAGGTAGATGTTGCGAGCCGCCGCGTAGAACGCCGCCCTTCCCCGTGGCGTGAGATAGGAGCGCAGGAACTCGTCGACGCCGGCGGCGGTCCACTGGCCGCCCGAGCCGTCACTGCCGGCCACGGCCCGGACGATCGCTTCGACGAGCGGCCGCGGCGCCGGTTGCAGCAGCCCCAGTTGGGGTGAGACGAGCCGCAGCAGCGGCGCCCACGGCCGCCCGCGCAACCAGGCGAGCGACGGGGCGAGCAGGCCGAGCCGCCCCGCCCGCTCGGGAAACCGCAGCCCGACCTCGAGCGCGACGCGGCCGCCGAGGCTGTTGCCGACGAGATCGGCGCGGTCGATGCCGAGCGCGTCCATGAGTGCGATGACCGTGCGCGCGAAGTACGGCGCGTGGTACGCGGCGCCGATCGGTTTGACGGAGTCGCCGAAGCCCGGAAGGTCCAGCGCGATCGCGCGCCGGCCCTCCGCCGCGAGCGCCGCGAGGGTCGGCAGCATCGACACCTTCGTCGCGCCCAGGCCGTGGATCAGGATCGCCGCCGGCCCCGCGCCGGCCTCGTTGACCGAGATCTGCCCGGCCGTGGTCGGGACCTGGGCGAAATGCAGGCCCGGTCCGGTCACTCCCGCCGGGGCGGTCGCGGCGAGAAACCCGATCCCGAGGTGCAGGTCACGGCGAACGATCAACCGGCCCGCGTGGAACGCCTCAAGGCCGCCTCGGACGTCGGCGAGCACGTGCTCCCAGGTCTCCTCGTCGGCGCTGATCACCGCGTCGGCTCGGCCGGAGCGCTCCACCAGGAACGCGCGGTCGCCCTCGAAGGCCACATCGTGCTCCGAGGCCGCGTCAGTCACACGCAGCCGCACCCTCACCCCGGGCCGCATCGGCCAGAACAGCTCGGAGTCGTAGCGCGCGACGAGCCGCTGCAGGGTCCCGGGCTGCGCCTCGACGCTCACGTCTGGCACACGGGGCACCAGTACGTGGTGCGACCGCCGACGGTCGCCTTCTCAAGATGATGGCCGTCGCGCGGGCAGACCTGCTCGTGGCGGCGGACCTGGACGAAAGCACCGGTGTGCGCGCCGCCGTGCCGGATCGCGTTGCGCAGCGCCGAGCGCAGCTCGCGGCGCAGCCGGTCGAGCTCCTCGGTCGACAGCGAGCCGGTATCCCGGCGCGGGGAGAGCCGTGCCTGCCACAGGATCTGGTCGGCGAGCAGGTTGCCGATCCCCGCGATCACGTGCTGGTTGAGCAGGCGGGCCTTGACCGCCGTGTGCCCGCGGCCGATCCGCTCGCGGAAGTCATCGCGGCCGATCTCGGCGGCGTCGGGGCCGACATGGCTGTAGTCGGGGTTGAGCACCGCCCGCCCGAGCCGCCGGCGGTCGCGGAGCGCCAGCCGGGAGCCGTCGGCGAACTCGACGGCGAACCGGTCCCAGCGCGATGGCTCGGCGGCGTCTTCGTCGACGACGATCCTGCCTGCCATGCCGAGATGCAGACCGAGCGTCGGGCCCTCGTCGGTCTCCATCCACAGGAACTTCCCGCGACGGCGCGCGGCGACGAAGCTGTGCCCGGCGAGCGCGGCCGCGATCTCACCCGGCTGATGAGGGCGGGAGACGTACGTGTCCGTGTCGTCGACCGACGCGATCGGGCGGTTCAGCGCGGTCTCGAGCGTCTGGCGGGCGCGCTCGGCCTCGGGCAGCTCGGGCATCGCAGCACAGACTACGCCCGGCTCCGGGCGAGCAGGCCTCAGCCGCTTGTCGTGTCGTGCTCGGCGAAGTGGATGAGCTGCCGGCCCTTCGAGCAGAGCTGCGGAGTCTCGACGTGTCCGTCCACGCGCTCGGTCCGATGGGTCGCGCGACACCGGAACCCGTGGACGATGCAGCCCCGGTAGGGCGGGGTCTCGGCCAGCCCCGCGCAGCGCTCGTCGCGCTGGGAGAGCTTGCGGTTCAGGAACGCGCGCACGATCGGCTCGGCGCTCGTGCAGCGCATGTCGACCGCGCCGATGTCGTAGGCGGAGAGCACGATTCCGGGTCGCTGGCCGGCGGTCATCGGGCTGCAGCGCAGGTGGCCAGCCTGGGCGGAGCCGGCCCCCGTGGCCGGCAGTGCGGCTACGAGCGCGAGGACGGCGAGAAGCGCGACGGCGAGCCCAGAACGGCGGCGCGGAGATGAGCTGGCGGGATCCATGACCACACCGTACGCCCGGGCGCCCGCGCCGACCACGGCCCAGGGTGCCGCCGCGCCGATACCTCGGCGCGCGCCGGCGTGGCTAGCGTGGTGGTCATGACCACGATCGAGATCACCGAGTTCACCGACCCCGCCTGCCCGTTCGCCTGGTCCGCGGAGCCAGCCCGTCGCCGGATCGAGTGGCTCTACGGCGACCAGATCGAGCTGCGCCCGCGGATGGTGGGCCTGAGCGAGAGCGGCGAGGCGATCGCCGAGAAGGGCCTCACGACCGCGATGGTTGCGACGGGCGCCGCCCGCCTGTCGGCCGCCCATCACATGCCGATGCAGACCGAGGAGCCCGCGCGTCTCGCCGGCTCGGTCCCCGCCTGCCGGGCGGTCGTCGCCGTGCGGCTGCACGAACCGGCCAGGGAACGCGCCATGCTGCGGGCGCTGCGGGTCGCCAACTTCAGCGGGCAGCTGCTCGACGAGCCCGCCACGCACCGCCAGGCGGCGCAGCGCGCGGGCGTCGATCCGGACGACCTGGAGCGCTGGCTCACCGAACCCGACTCCGAGGCCGCCCTGCGCGAGGACATGCGCGCCGCGCGTGCCCCCATCCCCGAGGCGGTCGCCCTGCCGGGCAAGCTCGCTCGTGACCCGGACAGCACGTCCGGCTACCGCTACACGTGCCCGTCCTGGGAGCTGGTCCGCAATGACCGCCGGTCATCGGTGCCTGGTTTCCAGCCGACGGCCGCCTACGAGGTGACGATCGCGAACCTCGCCCCGGAACTCACCCGCCGCGAGGATCCGAGCGATGTGGTCGAGGTGCTCGAGTGGGCCGGGGAGCCGCTGGCGACCGCCGAGATCGCCGCGGTGTGCGGGATCGAGCTCGATCAGGCGCGCGAGCAGCTTGCGCAGGTTGCGGCCGAGGAGCACATCGGCGCGGAGGGCCTGTGGTCGCTGTCACCGGTCCCAGCCGCCTGAGATGATGCCGGCGTGGCCGGCTCCGAGGCGATCGAGATCGAGGTGGGCGGCCGGACCGTCCGAGTCTCCAATCCCGATCGCGTCTACTTCTCCGCGCGCGGCGAGACGAAGCTCGACCTCGTCAATTACTACCTGAGCGTCGGCGACGGGATCGTGCGCGCGCTGCGCGAGCGGCCGTGCATGCTCCATCGCTTTCCGAAGGGCACCGACGAGAAGAAGGTCCACCAGAAACGGATCCCGCCGGGCGCGCCCGAGTGGCTGGAGACGGTCCACGTCACCTTCCCCCGGTTCAACCGCACCGCCGACGAGCTGTGCGTGACGGAGCTCGCATCCGTGATCTGGGCGGTGCAGATGTCGACGGTCGAGTTCCACCCGTGGAATTCGCGACGCGCGCACGTGGAGACCCCGGACGAGTGGCGGATCGACCTCGACCCGATGGAGCAGTGCCCGCTGGAGCGTGTCAAGCGGGTCGCGCACGTCGCCCACGAGGTGCTCGACGAGCTCGGCGCTGTCGGCTGGCCCAAGACGTCCGGCGGCTCCGGGATCCACATCTACGTGCGCATCGCACCTGAGCACGGGTTCGGCGACGTCCGCCGCGCGGCGCTCGCCTTCGCGCGGGAGGTCGAGCGCCGCGCGCCCGGGGAGGCGACGACGACGTGGTGGCGCAGGGACCGGGACCCCAGCAGCGTGTTCGTCGACTTCAACCAGAACGCGCGGGATCACACGATCGCCAGCGCCTACTCCGTCCGCGGCTTCCCGGACGCGACCGTCTCGGCGCCGTTCGCTTGGGATGAGCTCGACGACATCGAGCCGCGCGAGCTCACGATCGCGACGATGGGGCCACGCTACGCCGAGCGCGGGGACCTGCACGCGGGCATCGACGAGGCCGTGTTCTCGATCGAGCCGCTGCTGGAGTGGGCCGACCGCGAGGACGTCGAGCTGCCCGCCGACGAGGCTGAGGAGTGATCGAGGGCGACCGCGAGCCGCGGTTCGTCGACCCGATCCGGGCCGAGATCACGGTCCCCGGCGCGGCTGACGGCCCGCTTGCCGGAGCCACCGTCACCGTCAAGGACGTCATCGACGTCGCGGGAGTGGCGACCGGAGCGGGCAATCCCGATTGGCTGGCGCTCGCGCCCATTGCGCGGGCGCACGCCGCGGCCGTGACGCAGCTGCTCGACGCGGGCGCGACGGTGTTCGGCAAGGCGATCACCGAGGAGTTCGCGTTCAGCATGCGTGGTGTCAACATGCACTACGGGATCCCGCGCAACCCGGCGGCGCTGGGCCGCGTCCCCGGGGGTTCCTCATCGGGCTCGGCCTCTGCGGTCGCGCTCGGGATCACCGACCTCGGGCTCGGGACCGACACCGGAGGCTCGATCCGCGTCCCGGCCTCCTACTGCGGCGTGTACGGCCTGCGCCCGACCCACGGGCGCGTCCCGACGGCCGGGATCCTGCCGTTGGCGCCGTCGTTCGACACCTGCGGCGTGCTGGCGCGCACCGGTGATCTCCTGCGGCGCGCGGGGCTCGCGCTGTTGGGCACTGACGCGCCGGACGGGACAGCGCCTCCGTCCGAGCTCGTGGTGGCAGGCGATCTGCTCGAGCTGGCCGACCCCGATGGGGCCGCGTCGGTCCGAGCGGCGGCGCGCTCACTCGCCGCGCGGCTCGGGTCCGCGCTCAGCGAGCGCGCCGTCCTCCGCGAGTCGCCGGCCGCGCTGGCCGATGCGTTCCGCACGCGTCAGCTGCGCGAGATCTGGGCGATTCACGGTTCGTTCATCACCGCGCAGCGACCCCAGATCGATCCCGGCATCGCGGAGCGGTTCGAAAGTGCCAGAGCGCTCGCTGAGCAGGGAGATCTCGGCCAATCCTCACCCTCAGGTCAAGCGTTGGACCTGGCCGGTGCAGGTCAGGTCGCACGTGAGATCCTTGCCGACCTGCCCCCGGGAGCCGTGATCGTGCTGCCGAGCGCCCCCACAGGCGCGACGACCCCCGTCGAACCCGGCGACACCCGCGCTCGCCTGCTGTCGCTGACGTGCCTTGCCGGGCTTGCGGGCGCCCCACAGGTGAGCCTTCCGCTCTGCCGCGTCGCCGGGCTCCCGCTCGGGCTCGGATTGCTCGCCCGGCCGGGTGAGGACGAGGCGCTGCTCGCCGCCGCGGCCCGCTGCGACTGAGGGGCTTCGTTTGTCGTCGGACCACGCCCGGGTAGCTCAAGGGAGAAGGTCCTGCCGCCGCTTCAGACACGAGAGGAACCACGATGGCCGAAACAACGAGAGCGACCACGCCAAAACCTGAGGCGTCGACGGCCGGTCCCGGACGCCTGGAGACCGAGCGCGGAACCACATCGATCGCCGAAGTCGTGGTCACCAAGGTCGCTGGGATCGCCGCCCGCGAGGTGGCGGGCGTCCACCGGCTCGGCACCGGCATGTCTCGCGCGATCGGCGCAGTCACGCAGCGGTTGCAGGTCAGCGACGTGAGCACACAGGGCGTGAACGTCGAGGTGATCGAGTCCGACGCCCGTGTCTCGATGAGTGTGATCATCGACTACGGCGAGTCGATCCCCGACGTCGCCCAGGCGATCCGCGACAACGTGGTCAGGCGCATCGAGGCCACCACCGGCCTGCACTGCGCGGCGGTCGACATCGCCGTCACCGATCTGTACTTCCCCGGTGACGACGACGAGGACGACACCGCCACGCCGAGGGCCTGAGCGCCCTCACGTGGAGCGGCCGACGCAGGGCGCGACATCGCCGCGGCTCACGCTCGCGGCACTCGCTCGTGACACGGCGCTTGCCGTGGACGGCGTGGTCGCGCTCGATGCCGGCGCCGGCGGCCTGTTCGTGACTGCCGGGGGTGGCGCGCGGGTTCCCGGCGTGCGCTGCCTGGCCGCGCCCGAGGGTGGCTACGACGTCGCGCTGCGGCTCGTCTGCCGGCTCGTCCCGCTGCATCCGCTCGCCGAGACCGTCCGCCGGGCCGTGGCCGCCGCGGCCGCCGGAACGCACCTGGAGCTCGCAACGGTGACGATCACCGTCGCCGACGTCGTCGACGAGGTCGCGTGATGCTCCTGCTCAAGGCGCTCGCCCGGCTCGTGGAGTTGCTGCTGATGACGGCGATCGCGCTCACCGGGCTCGGCGTCGGGCTCTACTGCTTCTCGCTGCTGATCTCGCTCGGCTCTGCCCGTCCCGATCGTCTCCTCCACCTGCCGCAGGTGCGCGCCCATGTCGGCCACTTCCTCGCTCAGCTCGCCGCGCCCGGGCCGACCGCGACCCTCGCACTGCTCGGCGGCGTGGCCGCGGTGGTGATCGGCCTCGGGTTGCTGGTCGGCCTGCTCGGGTCTCGTCGTGAGCGGCTGCTCGTGGTCGAGGATGGCCTGGCGGGCGATGGCGGGCTCTACGTCCGCCAGCGGATCCTCAGCCGGATGGTGCGCGCGGAGACGGTGCTGGCTCCAGGCGTCACCGCGGTCAAGCGACCCAAGGTGCGCCTTGCCCGCAGCGGGCGCAGCGGACGCGTCAAGGTGCTCGCCGCGCGCGGTGCCGATCCCGACCCCGGGACGGTCGACGCCGCCGTCCACGAGCGGGTCGACCCGGTCCTTGAGCCGCTCGGCCTGCGCGGTGAGGTCCGCGTCCGTCTCGACGAGCCGCGCGCCGCTCGAGAGGCGGGGACCAGGTGATCCGCCAGCGGGTCAACCTCCGCCGCCGCACCGGCGCGCTGCTCGTGCTGTCGTTGACCGTCGTGTTTGCGCTCACGCTCGTCTACGGCGGGGTGCTCGTCGTGCTGCTCGCGCTCAAGCTGCACGGACTCGGCCCCGTCCAGATCAACCGGGTCAGCGGGTACCGGACCGCGTACCACTGGCTGGCCGGTCTGAGCCGCGGCGATTTCACGACCGTTCGCGCCCTGATCGCCGGGTTCGGAGGGCTGCTCGTGTTCCTGCTCTTCATCTCGCTGATGCTGCGCTCGCTGCCGCGCCCGTACCTCGCCCGCACGGAGCTCGGCTTCCCGGTCGACGATCGCGGCGCGACGGTCGTGCGGCCGCGCGCGGTCGAGCGGATCGCGGAGGTCGCGGCGCAGGGCAACCAGCACGTGATCGGGGCCACCGGCCGCCTCGGCGACGGGGAGCTGAACGTCGACATCGGCATCGACACCGCCCCCGCCGCCGCGGAGACCCTGAGCGACGTCCGCACGCGCGTGCGTGAGCAACTCGGGCTCCACGATCTTCCGCCGATGGCGGTCAACGTCACGCTCACCGGTTACGAACCATGACCCACCAGAAGGGATCCCCATGACCTCTCAACAGTTCGCCGCCCTGCTCGGCTTCCTGTTCGTCGCCGTTTGGGCGGCGCTCGGGTTCGGCGACGCGGTCCTGTGCCTGATCGGCGCAGCCGTGTTCATGCTCGCCAGCGCCTTCTACCGGGGCGAGCTCGACCTCGCCGCGATCCAGGAGCGCGCTTCCGGGTACCGTTCCACCCGCAGATGAGCCGCGCGCTGATCATCGTCGACGTCCAGCGTGATTTTCTGCCGGGCGGAGCGCTCGGCGTCCCTGACGGCGATCAGGTGATCGGCCGCATCAACCAGCTCATGCACGACGGTGACTTCGACGTCGTGCTCGCCACCCGCGACTGGCACCCGCAGGATCACTCCTCGTTTGCTGCCGAGGGCGGGCCGTGGCCGCCGCACTGCGTCCAGGACACGCCCGGCGCCGAGATCTCACCGGAGCTCGACCACGGGCGGATCGATGTTGTCATCGACAAGGGCACCTCGCGCGAGGGCGAGGGGTACTCCGGCTTTGAGACCGGCGAGCTCGGCACGCTGCTGCGGACCGAGCGGGTCACGGCGGTGACGGTGACCGGCCTCGCCACCGACTACTGCGTCGCGGCGACCGCGCGCGACGCCGTGCGCGAGGGATTCCTGGTCACGATCGACCGCGCCGGCGTGCGCGGGATCGACCCCGAGGGCTCCGAGCGAGCACTGGCGGAACTCGAGGGCTCGGGCGCCGTCATCACCGGCTGAGGCTCAGCCGCCGGCGGCGGCCCACCCGTTCCAGCGCTCGACGTCGAGTGCCAGCACCGCGCCGGTGACCTGTTGCTGCGGGTAACGCTCGCACAACCGGGCGATCGCGCGCTTCGCCTCCGCACAGCCGGAATCGAGCACGCGTGCCCGGCCGTCCCCCCGCACCCACCACAGCGCCGACCAGTCCTCGTCGTAGTGATCGGCGAGGGCGCACGCCTGCGGATGCGCCGCGACGTTTCGGAGGCGTGCGAGCTCGAGCGTACGCTTGGGCTTGGCGTCGACGGCCGAGTAGACCGTGTCGCCGAGCACCGCGAACACGACCGGGACGAGGTGTGGGCGCCCGTCCGGGGTGAGCGTGGCCAGCCGCGCGACGCGGGCACGGGCGAACCGCTCCCGCGCCTCCCGGGCCTTCATTGCGCTCAGTCGCCGACGTGGTCGGCGATCGCGGCCTCCCAGCGCTCGAGCGCGGCCTCGACCTGGCCCTGCCCGTGCGAGGGCAACCAGTGGACGACGCGGGTCATCCCGAGGCGCTCGCAGCGCTCGAACACCGCCGGATCGGCCGGCACGCCCATCGCCATCACGTCGATCGGGCGTTCAGCGCGCCCGCGCAGTTCCGCGACCCGGTCCTCTACCTCGCGCTCCACCTCGCCCCAGTTGGGGAACCACGCGTCGCCGAACGCGAGCACGCGGTCCAGCACGGTCGGGCCTCCACCCCCGACGAGCACCGGCGGATGCGGGCGCTGCGCGGGCTTCGGCCACTGCCAGATCTCCTCGAAGTCGACGAACTCACCCTGGTAGCTGGCCGTCTCGTTCGTCCAGATCTCCTTCATCGCCTCCACCCGCTCGGCGACGAGCCGCATCCGCGTGCGGGGGTCGGTCCCGTGGTTGCGCATCTCCTCGCGGTTCCAACCCGCGCCGACGCCGAACTCGAAGCGCCCGCCCGAGAGATCATCGAGCGAGGAGACCAGCTTGGCGGTCGTGATCGGGTCCCGCTCGTTGACCAGGCAGATGCCGGTGCCGACCCTCAGCCGAGTGGTCACCGTCGCCGCGGCGGTGAGCGCGACGAACGGGTCGTAGGTGTGGTTGTACTTGCGCGGGAGCTCTCCGCCCCCGGGGTACGGGGTCGCGCGCGACGCCGGCGTGTGGGTGTGCTCGGCGACGAACAGCGACTCCTGCCCGCGCTCCTCGATCATGCGCGCCAGCGCGGCCGGGCCCATCGCGTCGTGGGTGGGGAAATAGCCGATTCCGAATTGCATGGTGGCGAGTTTAGGTGTGGGCGCGGGCTGTCTCGGCAGGCACCGCGGCGACTGCCCCGAACTCCCGCCAGTCGCGGAACGAGAGCGCGACCGCCACGGTGGCCGCCACCAGCGCGCCGGACAGCGGGAAGAAGATCGCGGGTCCGAAGCTGTGCACGACGGCGCCGCCGAGCAGCACCGACACTGGGAAGATCCCCAGCGAACCGAGCATCAGAAAGCCCATCATCCGCCCGAGCATCTGGGGCCGCGCCCAGCGCTGGAAGGCGGTGAGGGTCAGCACGTTGGAGAAGCCGTTGAGCAGCCCGAAGCACGCGAGCATCACCGCCGTCGGTCCCAGCCCGCCCAGGTAGGGCACGAGCGCCTCGAACGCGCATTGCGCGATGAACCCGCAACTGCCGACCACCGCGGGACGGCGGAAGCGCGGGGACTGCCCGGCGAGGATCGTGCCGATCAGCGCGCCCGCGCCGATCGACGCGACCAGCGCGCCGAAGCCGGCGGACCCCGCGTGCAGCGGCCCGTGAGCGAGCGATGGCAGCGCGACCTCCGATACGCCGCCCGAGCTGAGGTTGGCGACGAGCGTGATCGCGAAGATCAGCCGCAACACGCGCTCGGAGCGGACCACATGCCACAGGCTGGGTGTGCCTTCGGTCGGCTCGGCGCGGGCCCCGGCCTCATCAGCGGCCTCGGCGGCCTCGGCGGCCTCGGCGGCCTCGGCGGCCCCGGCGGCCCCGGCGGCCCCGGCGGCCTCGGCGGCCCCGGCGGCGGCGGCTCCTGCTCCGGATTCGGCGGAGGCGGACGCGCAGGCGGAGGCGGAGGCGGCGGCGGCGGAGGCGGCGCGTGCCTGTGCAGCCGCGACCGGTCCGAGAACCCGAATCCCGACCAGCGAGAGAGCGGAGACGACGTAGGTTGCCCCGTCGACCGCGAACGCCGGAGCCGGCCCGACGGCGGCGACGACGACCCCGCCGATCGCGGGGCCGACGAGGATCGCCAGCTGGCCCCATCCAGAGGACAGGGCGTTGCCGGCCTGCAGGTCCTCGTCGGGGAGCAGCGCGGGGATGATCGCCATCGAGCCGGGCAGGAACAGCCCGCCGCCGAGGCCGAGCAGCACCGCGATCGGCGCCAGCAGCGGGAGGCTCGGGGGTTGCGTCGCGACCACGGCGACGAGCGCGGCCGTCACCAGCGCGCGTCCCGCGTCGGCGCCCATCATCACCGTCCACGGCCGCAGGCGATCGCTCAGCCAGCCGCCGACGAGCAGGGCGGCGGTGCGCGCGATCCCGTAGCAGGCGAGCACGGCGCCGAGCAGCAGCGCGTCGCCGTGATGGGAGAGGATGTACCAGGGCAGCGCGACCGTGTAGAAGAGGTCGCCGATGTTGGAGGTGAGCTGACCGAAGGCGAGCAGCCGGAAGGCGCGGTGGCGCAGCGGAGCGAGCGCGCGGGAGGAGCGCACCGGCCGCCGCCCTCAGGCCGCCCGCTGCGCCGGCGCGGAGATCGCGCGGCCGCCGGTCTCCCGCATCCCCATCTGCCGCCACGAGCGCCGGGTGAGCGCACCGAGCACGGCCAGCCCGAGTGTCGCTCCGGCAAGCGGGAACAGAACCGCCGCGCCGAGCGAGTGCACGACGAGCCCGGCGAGGATGGCGGACACCGGGTAGATGCCGAAGCTGCCAAGTGACAGGAACCCCATCACCCGTCCGAGCAGGCGCTTGGGCGTCCAGCGCATCAGCATCGTGTCGGTGATCACGTTGCCGGCGCCGATCGCCGCGCCGAACGCGCACAGCAGCACGCCCGCGCCGATCGCGCCCCCGAAGTACGGGACGATTGCGCACAGCGTGGCGCTCACCAGGTAGATCAGGGAGGCGACGACCGCCGGACGCGCCAACCCGTCGAAGCGGGCCGCGAACAGCGTGCCCGCCAGGGCGCCGGCGGAGGTCACCGCGACGAGCGCGCCGTATCCGCCGGCGCCCGCGTGCAACGGGCCGTGGACGAGCGCGGCCAGACCGACCTCGAACAGGCCACCGAGCACGAGGTTGGCGACGACGAGCGTGACGAACACGGTGAGGAGCACCGGGCGCTCGCGGACGAGCGCCACCAGGCCCTGCTTGGACTCCGCATCGGTCGCGTCCTCGGCCGCGGTCGGGTCGACCGCCCGCAGGCGCAGGGCGCGCAGGACCCCGATCAGCGAGAGCACCGAGACCACGAACGTCACCGCGTCCACCGAGAACGCGACGCTCGAGCCGAGCAGCGCGACGACCGGTCCGCCGATCGCCGGGCCGAGCAGGCCCGAGAGCTGCTGGCCACCGGCACTGAGGGCATTGCCGGCCTGCAGCTGTTCGTCGGCGAGCAGCGTCGGCACGATCGCGCCGGAGGCCGGGATGAACATGCCGGCGCCGACGCCGAGCACGACGGCGATCGGAGCGAGCAGCACCAGGGACGGCCGGGCGGTCGCCGCGGTCAGTGCGAACGCGACGAGTGCGACCGCTCGCACCAGATCTGCGCCGAGCATCACCGTCCACGGGCGCCAGCGATCGCTCGCGTGCCCGCCGACGGCGAGCACGACGGTCCGAGAGGTCCCGTAGATCGCGAGCACGGTCCCCAGCAGCAGCGCACCGCCGTGGGTTGCGAGCACGTACCAGGGCAGCGCGACGGTGTAGAAGGCGTCGCCGATCCCGGAGGTGAGCTGGCCGGCGAGCAGCCGCCGGAAGGCGACATCGCGCAGCGGGACGAACGCCCGGGACACCGCTCACTCCTCCTTCGACGGCGGCGCGATCGGGTGGCCGAGCAGCAGCAGCTCGACCGGGAGTGCCCCGGCCGGCCGTGCCGACGGGTCCTCGATCCGCTCGAAGAAGCCGGGGATGTCCTCCCTCAGCCGCTCGCCGAGCGCGCTCAGCTCCTCGGGCGTCAGCCAGGCAAGTGACTGCGAGTCAAGCGCCGCCTCGCGCCACGCGGTCGGGTAGCTCCCCCGCGTCTCCTGCCATAACTGGTAGCGCTCGAGCTGGCGGCCGCGGATCAGCTGGTACAGCGCCCGGGCAGCGATCCGCGTCGCCGGGTCGCCCTCCTCGGTCGAGAAGTCCAGCCCCAGCTCGGTCATCCGCCACGGGCGTTGCCGGCCCTGACCGCCGCCGGCCTCCTCGACGAAGCCGAACCGTTGCAGCTGACGGAGGTGGAACGAGCAGCTCGAGGGCGATTCGCCGACGTGCTCAGAGGCCTCGGTGGCCGTCATCGCACCCCGGATCACGAGCGTCTCCAAGAGCGCGATCCGGGTCGGATGCGCGAGCGCCCGCAGCGTGTCGCGATCGGAGATCCGGCGCGGCCTGCGCCTCCGCGAGCCCGCGCCGGTGGCCTCGGTGAGCGGATCGTCGTCGTCGTTCATGCATCGAAAGTACTCTTTCGAAAGTCTTCTGTCAAAAGAGTTCTTTCGAAGAATGGCCGCGTCTGCTGCGACGGCGCGATCGCCGCCCGGCGCCTACCTCACCGGCCCGAACCGCTAGACCATATGGCGTGGGTCGCTCGTTGCAGGGTTGACCTGCCGGGCTGAGTGGCCGGACGCTCCTCGCGGGGGTTTGTCTGGCCGGAGAGCGGCTCCGGCTGACCCCAAGACAAGTTGAGGAGGTCCGGCCATGAACACTGTGACGTGGGTGGGCATGGATGTCCATGCTCGATCGACGCACGCGGCGGCGATCAACGTGTTGACCGGCGAGTTGCAGCGGATCCGGTTTGGCGGTGGGATCGATGATCCGGTCGCGTGGCTGGGGCAGTTGCCCGGTCCGGTGCATGCGTGTTATGAAGCGGGCCCGACGGGGTTTGGGCTGTATCGTGCCGCGGTCGCGGCGGGGGTGCGGATGGATGTGATCGCGCCGGGCAAGACTCCGCGCGGGCGATCTGATCGGGTCAAGACCGATCGCAAGGACGCCGAGCTGTTGGCGCGGTTGTTGATCGCGGGGCAGCTGACCGCGGTCAAGGTCCCGCCGGCGGGGGTGGAGGCAGCTCGGGAACTGACGCGGCTGCATGACGCCTGCCGGCGTGATCTGATGACCGCGCGTCACCGGGTGTCCAAGATGCTTTTGCGTCACGGCCGGGTCTATCCCAAGCCGACGACCTGGAAGCGCGACCACCGCAACTGGCTGGCCGGCCAGCGTTTTGAGGAGCCGACCAGCGAGCTGGTCTATCTCGATCTGCTGGCGCGAGTGGACACGCTCACCGCTCGCAAGCTGCAGCTCCGTGACGCGGTGGTCGAGCTGGCCAGTGATGAACGATGGTGGCCGGCGGTGGCGCGTCTGCGTGCGTTTCGCGCGATCGACACGCTGACCGCGCTGTCGATCCATCTCGAGCTCGGCGCTGACTGGGCGCGGTTTGAGAAACCACACCGGCTCGGGGCGTGGCTGGGGCTGACGCCCTCGCTGAACCAGTCTGGTGAGTCATCGAGCAGCGGATCGATCACCAAGACCGGCTCCTCGCTCGCGCGACGCCTGCTGATCGAGGCCGCCTGGCACTACGGGCCACGACCCTATATCGGCCCGGTCCTTCAAGCCCGCCAAGCCGGCCAGCCCGAACAGATCCTGGCGATCTCCAACAAGGCCCAACGCCGACTCCACCGCGTCTATCAGCAGATGAAGGCCCGCGGCAAACCCCACGGAGTGATCACCGTCGCGGTCGCCCGCGAGCTGACCTGCTTTCTCTGGGCCGCGGTCAACGCCGACTAACCCTCACTGACACCCCCACGTTCGCGAGGGCGGGGCGCCGGGCCGTCAACGCGGCCGGGCACGCGCGACACCCCTATGAGCAACAGCCATTCCGGCCGTCACGCTCGTTCCTAGACCCGCGCATCACCCGGCAGCGCATCCAAGGCCCTGGGGTGGCAAACCCCGAATATCAGACTGGCGACGCCGTCAACGAGCCCGACGCCCCGCCCTCCCGAACACCACCAAACCCCCGCACACGGGAGGATCAAACACGCCCAGTTGACAAACGCCACGCCATATCAGGGGTCCGGCCAGCTCGCACCGTCAGCCGACGCACGCAGCTCGATCTGCTCGAGCGCCACGTCGGTGCGGCGGTCGGCGACCATCGCCTCGAGCGCATCGACGATCGAGGAGCCCCACACGCGCCGCACGACGGCCGGCTCTCCCCCACCCGGCCGCAGCTCCTGCCAGTCCAGCGCGACGGGGGCGCGCACGGGATCGCCGGATTCGGTCACCGCCCGGCCCTCATACAGCGTCAGCTCCGCGCGCCAGCCGTGCGGACAGAGCTCGCTCATCATCGCCCGGGCCCGCCGCTCGGCGCCGATCTCGGACCCGACCCGCCGCCAGCCGCCGAACCTGGCGCGGGCCTGGCTGACGGCCAGCCGCAGCGCCGGAAGCAACAGCCCGGCCACGGCCACGCACACACCGATCAGCAGGAGCGGGCCGACCAGGCTGCCGGAATGCGGTCGAGCGCCGAACTGAACGAGCAGCGCGAGCACGGTGTTCCCACGGTACCCACCCCACGGGGGTCTGTGGGCGACCGGTCCGGCAAATGGTCTCGTCGTGAACCACAAGGATCTGTCAGGGTGCGCACATGACCCGCCCGACCGTCACCGGCCGCGCTCTCGCGGTCGCCCGCGGCGATGAGCCCGCCGACGTCCTGATCCGCGGCGGCCGGGTGTTCAGTCCCCCGACGCGCGAGTGGATCGAGACGTCGCTGGCGATCGCCGACGGCGTGATCGCCGGGTGGGGTGACCGGGACGCGCACGTGACCGTGGACGTCGACGGCGCCGCTCTCACCCCGGGGTTCATCGACGCCCACATGCACCTGGAGTCGACGAAGCTGTGGATCGACGCGTTCGTCGAGACCGTGCTCCCGCTCGGGACCACGGCGGTCGTCGCCGACCCCCACGAGCTCGCCAACGTGCTCGGGCTCCAGGGGGTGACCGCGCTGATGCGGGCGGTCGAGCCGCTGCCGATCACCTTCGCGGTCTACGCGCCGAGCTGCGTCCCGGCCTCGCCGTTCGAGGGCGCGGGTGCCGAACTGGTGGCCAGCGACATGGTGACGCTGATCGACGAGCACGGCGCGGCCGGGATCGCCGAGGTGATGAACTTCCCCGGCGTCGTGGCCGGCGATACCGAGATGCTCGCCCGGATCGCCGCCGCCGGGCCGTTGCGCGTCGACGGTCACAGCCCGGAGCTCAGCGGCCCGGCGCTCGACGCCTACCTCGCGGCGGGCGTGGAGTCCGACCACGAGGCGACCACCGCGGCGGAGGCGCTGGAGAAACGGCGCAAGGGGATGTGGGTGTTCCTGCGCGAGGGCTCGGCGAGCCGCAACGTCCGCGCGCTCGCCCCGACGATCATCGCGCACGGCACCGACCACGCCGCGCTCTGCACCGATGACCGTGAGCCGAGCACGCTGCTGGCCGACGGCCACGTCAATGACTGCGTCAGGATCGCGGTCGAGGCCGGGATCGACGAGCTCGACGCGCTCGTCATGGCGACCGCCCGGCCCGCCGAGTACCACGGGCTGCACCGGCTGGGAAGCCTCGGGCCCGGTCACCAGGCCGACGTGCTCGCCTTCGACGCGCTCGGCACCTGGGTGCCCGCGCACGTCTGGCAGGAAGGCCGCCTGCTCGTCCGCGGGGGGACGCTCCAGCAGGGCGCGGTCCCGGTGGCGCCTCCGGAGCCGCTGCTGTACGGCACCGTCAACATCGGCCGGCTGCCGGGTCCCGAGGACCTCGCCCCGCCGATCGCCGACGGAGCGCGCGTGCGAGCGGTCGGCGTTGAATCGAACAGCCTCACGACCAGGCACGCGGTCGTCACCGTCGGCTCCGGCGAGGACCTGTGCCGCGCTGCCGTGGTGGAGCGCCATCGCGCGAGCGGGCGCGTCGGCACCGGATTTGCGACCGGCTTCGGCCTGACCCGCGGCGCGCTCGCCTCGACGGTCGCCCACGACGCCCACAACGTCGTCTGCGTGGGCGCCGACGGACCGGACATGGCTGTGGCGGTGGCACGGCTGGCGGAGATCGGCGGCGGCCAGGTGGCGGTGCTCGGCGGGCGCGTGCTCGCCGAGGTCGCGCTCCCGCTCGCCGGGCTGATGAGCGACCGGCCCGCCCAGGAGGTGGCCGCTGCGCTCGGCGTGCTCGGCGCGGTGGCGGCCGAGGAGCTCGGCGTCACGGTCGCCGAGCCGTTCATGCAGCTCTCGTTCCTCGCCCTGTCGGTGATCCCCGCGCTGAGGCTCACCGACCGCGGGCTCGTCGACGTCGTCGCCTTCGCGCACATAGATCCGCAGATTGCGTGATCAGGCGGAGCGAACAACCGGGCGCCGTGGGATCGTTGTTCACATAGTTGTTGCTCGGCGTCAACATGCGCCGAGACTGGGGAAGTCCTTGCCGTCAATCGATCTCAGGGAGGTACCGGTGAGCGCGACCGTCGATCGTGATCGTGGTGTGGTGGCCGGCGGTTCGATCGCCGACGAGCCGGCGTTCGAGAGCCGGGGGATCGACTACATCCCGCTCGCCGAGCGCCGCGGCAAGCCGAGCGATCTCGCGTGGATGTGGGCGGGCGCGCTGTTCAACGTCGAGTACGTCGTCTACGGCGCGCTGATCATGGCGTTCGGGCTGCGCTTCTGGCAGGCCGCGCTCGTGATCGTGATCGGCAACCTCTCCTACCTGATCGCCGGTCTCGGATCGCTGCAGGGCCCGCGCGCGGGGACCGCGGCGTTCACGATCAACCGCGCACCGTTCGGCCCCAACGGCGCCAAGCTGATCGCCGGCCTCAACTGGGTGACCCAGGTGGGGTTCGAGGTCGAGGGGCTCGCGCTCGTCGTGTTCGCCGGCCTTGCCCTCTTCAACAAGGCGGGCGTCGGCTCATCGACCGGGCTGAAGATCGCGCTCATCATCGGGGCCGCGTGCGTGCAGCTGCTGCTGCCGCTGTTCGGGCACCGGGCGATGCTGCGGGTGCTGCGCGCGCTGGTGATGCCGTTCGTGATCCTGTTCGTGGTGCTGACTGTGATGTCGATCGGCAAGGTGCACCTCGGCGCCGGGCACAACGCAAGCTGGGAGGTGATGTTCGCCGCGCTGGCGGTCATCCTGTCGGCCGGCGGTTACGGCTGGCCGATGAACGCCAACGACTTCAGCCGCTACCTGCCACCCAATGCGAGCCCGCGCCGGATCGTCTGGTCGGTCGCCGCCGGCGGATACATCCCGTCCACGCTGCTGTCGCTGCTCGGCGCGGCGTTGTTCACGATTCCCGCGGTCGCGACCGGAGAGGGCGGCGCAGCGGCGACGGTCGCAGCGCTGCCTCACACGTTCGCCGGCTGGTTCGTGTGGCCGTACCTGGTGTTCGTCATCGCCCAGTTGTTTGCGATCAACTCGATCGACCTGTACTCCTCGGGCCTGACCCTGCAGGCGATCATCCCGAGGATCAAGCGCTGGCAGTGCGTCCTGCTGGACACCTGCGTGGCAGGCGGCCTGACCGCGTGGGCGATCTTCTCGACCGGCTTCAACTCGTTCATCTCGGACTTCCTGCTGTTCATCCTCATCTGGCTCGCGCCGTGGGTGACGATCTACCTCGTCGACTACTTCATGCGGCGGGGCCGGTACGACTCGCGCGCGCTGCTCGACACCGGCCCCGGGATCTACTTCCGGAAGGGCGGGGTTCACTGGCCGGGCATCATCGCGATGGCCGTCGGGATGGCGGCGACCGCCTCGTGGCTGAACGCGTATCCGGCGTGGACGAGCCCGCTCACCAATCACACCGGCGGCTCTGACTTCAGCGTGTTCATGGGCGCGCTGTTCGGCGGTGTCGTCTACTGGCTGCTGGCGCGGCGCACGATCCCCGCCGAGGTCGAGCAGACGCCCAGCCTGCAGGACGAGGACGCGGCGATCGCGGCCATGCCACCACCCGCCTGAGCCACGGAGCGGTCTCCGTGGCGCCGCCCCCCTGAGCCGCGGAGCGGTCTCCGTGGCGCCGCCCCCCTGAGCCGCGGGGGCGTCCCGTGGCGCCGCCCGGCCCCGCTGCTTCTCTGAGGCCGCGGCGCGAAGTTGCAGCATTTTCCCCCGCACCGGGGGAAAATGCTGCAATCCCGCGACGGGCGAGCGGCCCGGAGCGGCCGACCGAGCGGCCGACCGGGCGGGCGACCGACGCGGCCGCCCGCCCGTCCCTGCGCGCCTAGTGCGAACGCAGCGGGGCGTTGGCGAGGGCGACGACACTGTCGCCACCGCCGTAGTACTGCCACCAGCGACCGTCGTAGAAGTTGATGTCGTTGGTGAACACGGTGTGCGGGGTGAACCCGTAGATCTCATACGGCGCCTGCGGTTGGAGCGTCGGCTTGCCCAGCCGGTGCGCCGGGTGCAGGAGGTTCTTCAGCGAGAAGTCGACCTGGCTGATCGCGTAGTACCAGCGGCCATGGCCCATGAGCTCACCGGCGACGAACACGTCGATGTCGCTGCGGGGCGCCTGGCCGGCGATCGTCTGATAGTCGGTGACCGCGACGCAGAACTCCCACGGCGACCACGAGGCCGGGAAGCCCATCTTCACCTGACCGACCGTCTTCCAGGTCGTCATGTCCGTCGACTCGGCCAGGTACGCGCCGGTTCCGGCCTGCCCGTAGTACATGAGGTAATGGCCGTCGATCTTCACCGGCGTGCCCTGCGGGTCGGCGACGACCGCGGCGTCCTTGTTGCCGGCCAGCACCGGGCCGATCTGCGTCCAGTGGACCGCGTCGGTGGAGACCGCCTCGTTGATGCCGATGTTGGTGCCGTCATAGCCGGTGAAGAACGCGTAGTACTTGCCGTCCAGGTAGTACATCCGCGGGTCCTCGACGCCGTGGGTCTCCGACGGCAGCGAGTCCGGGATCACCGGGCTCGGGAGCGCCTGGAAGGTGTGCCCGTCCGTGCTCGTCGCGGCGCCGATCTCCGAGTAGTCGCCGTTCGTGGCGCCCCGATAGAGCATGTGGAAGACGCCGTTCTGGATCACGACGCTCGGGTTGAACAACTCCGGGAACTCCCACTGTGACGTCGGGGTGGGATCGTTCGGCGGGGTGAGGATCGGGTTGCCCTGGTAACGGGTGAACGGCCCGATCGCCCAGTTCGGCAGGCCACCGGACGAGGCCGAGCCCGAGCCCGAAGCCGATCCGGAACCCGAACCCGATCCGACGGCCGCGGGCGCCCGCGCGGGACCTCCCGAGGACGACGATGCAGCGGCCAGTGATGGTGCCGCACAGAGCAGTGCCGCTGTGGTGCCTGCGGCAGTGATGGCCTGCCGGACCCGGCGGTGTCGATTCATCTGCGACCTCCCTCGCATGACAACGTTGTCAAGACAGCTACCGCGAGGGCGGGCGGCTCAAACCGCCGGTGTTCGATTACGCCTCGGCGGCCGCCGGCTCCTGCAGCGGGAAGTGACAGGCCGCAACGTGATGGCCGCCGAACGATCTCAGCGGCGGGGTCTGTTCGGCGCAGATCTCCTGGGCGAGCGGACAACGGGTCCGGAAGCGGCATCCGGAGGGCGGGTCAATCGGCGACGGCAGTTCGCCGCGCATCACCGCCTTGGCGCGCTTGGCGCGCTCGGCCGCTGGGTCCGGGAGCGGCACGGCCTCCAGCAGCCCGGCCGTGTAGGGATGGGCGGCGCGCAGGTAGATGTCGTCGGCGGTCCCGAGCTCCATCAGCATCCCGAGGTACATCACCGCGATCCGATCGGCGAGGAAGCGGACCACCGACAGGTCGTGGGAGATCACGATGTAGGTGAGGTCGTGCTGCTGCTGGAGCGCCTTGATCAGGTTGAGCACCTGGGAGCGGATCGAGACATCGAGCGCCGAGACCGGCTCGTCGGCGACGATCAGGCGCGGGTTGAGCGCGAGCGCTCGCGCCAGGCTGATCCGCTGGCGCTGCCCGCCGGAGAACTCGTGCGGGTAGCGGTCGACCGAATCGACGGGCAGGCCAACCTGGTCGAGCAACTCGCGCACCCGCTCGTTCTGGCTGCGGCGGTCGCCGACCCGCTGGATCGAGAGCGGCTCCTTGACGATCGTCCCCACCCGCATGCGTGGATCCAGCGACGCGTATGGGTCCTGGAACATGAGCTGCAGGTCCCGGCGCCGGCGGCGCATCTCGCCCTTGGACAGCGTCGTCAGATCGGTGCCGTCGAACACGACCCGGCCCTCGCTCGGCCGCTCCAGCCCGACGATCATCCGCGCGATCGTCGTCTTGCCGCACCCCGACTCGCCGACCACCCCGAACGTCTCGCCGCGCGCCACGGCGAACGAAACCTCCGTGACCGCCTGCAGCGCACCGACGGTTCTGCGCAGCACCCCCGCCGAGGTCACGCGGTAGCGCTTGGTCAACCCCTCCAGCTCGAGCAGCACCTCCCCGGGGGCGGCGGCCACATCGCTCGTCGCGCTGCTCGCTTCAGGCGCGCCGGCGCCGACCGTGACGAGCGGCCGGGCGTCGTCCTCACCGACGTTGCGCGGATGGAAGCAGGCATAGGTGTGCGTGGCCTCAGGGCCGCCGAGCTTGGGATCCTGCGCGCGGCACTCCTCCGTGGCGTAGCGACAGCGCGGCGCGAAGCGGCAGCCGGCCGGCGGATCGATCAGGTCCGGCGGCAGCCCCGGGATCGTCGGCAGCGCCTGCTTGCGGTCCTGGTCCATGCGCGGGATCGACGCCAGCAGCCCCTCCGTGTAGGGGTGGTGAGGGCCGGCGAACAGATCGGCGGTCTCGGCGGTCTCGACCGTCCGCCCCGCGTACATGACGATCACCCGGTCGGCACGTCCGGCGATCACGCCCATGTCGTGGGTGATGAGGATCATCGCCATGCCGAGCTTCTGCTTGAGCGTCTCCAGCAGCGCCAGGATCTGCGCCTGGATCGTGACGTCCAGCGCCGTCGTCGGCTCATCGGCGATCAGCAGCTTGGGCTCGCAGGCGAGCGCCATTGCGATCATGACGCGCTGGCGCAGGCCACCCGACAGCTGGTGGGGGTAGGCGGAGATGCGCTCGGCCGGACGCGGCATGCCGACCAGCCCGAGCACCTCGACGGCGCGCTCGATCGCCTTCTCCTGGCTCACCGGCCGGTGCAGCCGCACCGCCTCGGCGATCTGGCGCCCGATCTGCGTCGTCGGGTTGAGCGAGGTCATCGGGTCCTGGAACACCATCCCGATCTCCCCGCCGCGCACATGGCGCAGGTGGTCGGGGCTCATCGTCACCAGATCCCGCCCCTCGAGCAGGATCCTGCCGCCGGTGATGTGGCCGCCGGGCGGCAGCAGGCGCATGATCGAGCTCCCGGTCATCGTCTTGCCACAGCCCGACTCGCCGACCAGCCCGACCGTCTCTCCGTGTCCGACGGTGAAGCTGACGTTGTCCACGGCGCGCACCGCGCCGTGGCGCAGGCGGATCTCGGTGTGCAGTTCCTGGACCTCGAGCAGCGGCGACCCGGCGGTCGCGGCGGCGGGTCCGTCCTCGGTCTGGCTGGCTTCCTCCGCAGTCATCCTCTCTCCTCCTCCTCAGCGTCCCGAAATCAGGTGCGCGGCATGTCCCACCATCGAATCGCGGCCCGTCGCCAACTCGCGGCTGTCCGCGGCCCGCATCATCAGGTTGACGCCGCGGACGGCCGCGAAGCGCAGCGGCTCCGGCAGCCAGCGCCGCCCCATCGATCCAACCCACGGCAATCTCGTCAGCTCGCTGTCCCGCTCCAGGATCAGGTCGGCGAGCGTGCGCCCGGCCAGGTTCGCGGCCGCAACGCCCTCGCCCACGTATCCCCCACCCCACGCGAGCCCGGTCGAGCGGTCGATCCCGACCGCCGGAGCCCATTGCCGGGGCACCCCGAGCACGCCGTGCCAGGCGCCGTCGACCCGCACGTCCGAGAGGCTGGGGAACAGCTCGACGAGCCGCGCGCGCAGCGCGATCGCCGCCCGGGTGGGCGGTGGGTGCTCGGCCTCGGTGCGGGATCCGTAGTGATACGGAACCCCGCGGCCGCCGATCACGATCCGGTCATCGTCGGTCCGCTGCGCGTAGATGTATCGGCGACGGCCGTCGGCAAGGGTGTCCGCGTGCTCCCATCCGAGATCTCGCCACGCCGAGGGTCCGAGCGGCTCGGTGGCGATCACCGAGCTGAACAGCGGGAGCATCACGCGGTGCTGGCCCTCCAGCCCGGCGGTGTAGGCCTCGGTGGCCCGCACGATCACTCCCGCGCGGACCTCCCCCGCGTCGGTGTGCGCGACGCCCGCTTCGATCCGCCGCACGGGCGTGCCCTCGTGGATCGTGGCTCCGGCCCGCTCGGCGGCCGCGCCCAGGCCGCGGACGAGCCTCGCCGGCTGGACCCGGGCACAGTGCCGAAACCAGCGTGCGGCCACCACTCCGTCGACGGCGACCCGCGCGCTGGCCTGGGCGCCGTCGAGCAGGACGCTGTCCTCCTCACCGAGGCCCCACGCCCGGTCCTGGGCGATCACGCCCCGCAGGCGCTCGGCCTCGAGCTCCGTCTGGGCGACGAACAGCGCGCCGCCCTTCCTGAAACCGCAGTCGATCTGCTCGCGCTCGGCGACGCGGCCGATCTCATCGACGGTGTCGTGCATCGCCCGCTCGAGCGCCATCACACCGTCCCGGCCGCCGCGCGCCGCCCAGTGCTCGCGGTCGCCGGCGAGCGATCCCTCGACCCAGCCGCCGTTGCGACCTGAGGCCCCGAAGCCGACCTCGTTGGCCTCCAGGACGACGACATCGAGCGAGGGCTGACGGCGCAGCAGCTCGTAGGCGGTCCAGATACCGGTGAACCCGCCGCCGACGATGCACACGTCGGCCGTCCGTGAGGCCGGCAGAGCGGGCCGCGGCGCCTCCGGCTGCAGCTGGGTCAGCCAGAACGAGACCGCCGCGGCGCCCATCCGCTAATCCTCGGTCGGAGGGCTGACGATCCAGAGCACCTCAGCCGGCTCATCGCCGCAGTTCTCGGCCCGATGCGGCGCGGCGCTCGTGTACTCGATGCTGTCCCCGGCCGACAGCACGTGTGTCTGTTCGCCGATGTCCACGCGGACGGTGCCGGCGATGACCAGCAACAGCTCCTGCGAGTCGCCGTGGACGTAGGCGTCGCCCGTCGAGGCACCGGGGTCGAACTCGCCGGCGTACACCTCGATGTTGCGCAGCGGCGGTGGCGTGAGCAGGAACTTGCGCGTGCCGGCCGCCGTCTCGATGCTCGGGCGCTCATCACGGCGCAGCACCGACATCGGCGGGTCGGTGTCCTCGTCGAACAGGTCGGCGAGCGTCACGCCAAGACCTGCCGAGATCCGCCTGAGCGTGCTGATGCTCGCGCTGGTGGTCCCCCGCTCCAGCTGGCTGAGGAAGCTGGAGCTGCTGCCCACATGCCGCGCCAGCGCGCTCAGCGACAGGTGCCGGCGGGAGCGCAGGCGGCGGATGCGCTGCCCGAGTTGGACCCGGTGATCCGCGTCGCTGAGCTCGGCGGCCTCGGCCGGGTTTCCCGTGTCCACGCTGTCAACCGGACCAGACACCTGAATGAAATGATGTATAACATACGCTCGAAGGGACAGTTCGTGTCCCGTGAAGCTGGACTGCGAGGGAGCGTGTAGGAGGAGAGTGCTGCCCCGGGTTGAGAGAGCGTTGCGGCGTGGCCGTTGGCTGCTGGCCACTGGAGTCTGCGTCTGCTGTGCGGCGGGCTGCAGCACCGTCAATCCCGGCGGTCTGTCGAAGGCGACGAACACGGCGACGTTCGCCTATGCCCCGGGAGATGATTTCACCTGGCTGTTCCCGATCGAGAACGCGGCGAACGCGGAGCCGTGGGACTGGAACGTCGAGTCGTACCTGTGGCTGCCCCTCTACTTCCAGGGCGACGGCGCCGCGCCCGTCTTCAACTACAAGTTGAGCCTCGCCCGCAAGCCGGTGTGGTCGGACAGCAACCGCACGGTCTCGGTGACGCTCAAGCACTACCGATGGTCTGACGGTACCCCGGTGACCAGCCGCGACGTCGAGTTCTGGTTCAACCTGGAGCGGTGGAACAAGACGAAGGACAATTCCTACACCCCCGGGCAGATGCCCGACGACATCAGGTCGGTCGACTATCCGTCCAAGTACCGCTTCGTCGTCCACCTCAAGCGCTCCTACAGCCAGGGCTGGTTTGACAACAACCAGCTCTCGTGGGTGACCCCGATGCCCCAGCACGTGTGGGACCGGGAGAGTCCGAACGGGCCGGTCGGCAACTACGACCGGACCGAGGCGGGCGCCAAGGCGGTGTTCAGCTTCCTCTACAAGCAGTCGAGCGAGTTGTCGACATACGCGTCGAACCCGATCTGGAAGACGGTCGACGGGCCATGGCGGCTCACCGGCTACGCGCCGACGACCTACGAGACGACGCTTCAGCCCAACCGGCACTACTCCGGACCGGACAAGCCGCGCCTGTCCAAGTTCATCATCGAGAGCTTCACCAGCGAGACCGCCGAGGTCAACGCGCTCCGCTCGGGCGGCTTGACCTTCGGCTACCTCGACGCCAACAACTACACCCAGAAGGGGTACTTCGCGCACAACGGGTTCACGATCAAGGAGTGGGTGCCGCAGTTCACGCAATGGGCGGAGCTCGGCTACACGAGCAAGACCTACGGGCCGCTGGTCAGGCAGCTGTACTTCCGCCAGGCGCTCCAACACCTCGTCAACGAGAAGCTTTACGACAGGACGGTCCTGCACGGGCTCGGCCAGCTCACCTACGGACCGGTCCCGAACACCCCGCACAATCCGTTCGTGAGCGCACAGGAGAAGACCGACCCCGACCCGTACTCGATCCCCGCGGCCCGCAAGCTGCTGACCGGCCACGGGTGGTCACCGGGCGCTGGCGGTTATATGGTGTGCCGGCGCCCGGGAACCGGTAAGGGACAGTGCGGAGCGGAGATCGCGAAGGGCCGTCAGCTCCAGCTGAGCCTGATGTACACGACCGAGTACCCCGACCTGCTGGCGCAGGTGGAGACGTTCGCTCAGGCGGCGAAGCAGGCCGGGATCGACATCGTGCTCAACCCGCAGAACGAGACGACCATGTTCTCGATCGGCGGAACCTGCCCGCCGGGACCCTGCAACTGGGGGATGCAGATCTATGACGCCTGGGAGTGGAACTACGGCGAGGGCGCGCTCTATCCGAGTGGCGACAGCGACTTCACCACTGGCAACTACTGGGGGGGCGGCTATTCCTCCCCGACGGCGAACCGGCTGATTCAGGCAGAGCGCTACCACACCGGGCTGGGGCGCGTGTTCGCGTTCGAGAACTACATCTCCCGCCAGGTCGCGGGGCTCTGGTTCCCGACCGAGGAGACCTGGTCGGTGGTCGAGAGCGACCTGAAGGGGTGGACCCCCCAGAACCCCTTCGGCTTCCCGGAACCGTCGCTCTGGTACTTCTCCGGCCGATGAGAGGAGCTCGGCAGTGATCGGTTACATCCTGCGGCGCCTGCTGCATGCCGCGTTCGTCGTGTTCATCGTCTCGATCGTCGTCTTCGGCCTGCTGCATGCACTGCCGGGTGGCCTGGCGCGCGCTCAGCTCGGCCTTGGCGCCAAGCGCCTGCAGGTCCATCAGCTCGAGGTGCAGGAGGGCCTGCTCAAGCCACTGCCGATCCAGTATCTGATCTGGGCGTGGCACGCGCTGCGAGGCCACCTCGGCTTCTCCTACAAGCTCAACTCCCCGGTCGGCGCGCTGCTTGTGCGCTACCTGCCGCGCACGCTTCTGCTCGTCGGCAGCTCGACGCTGTTCGCGCTCGGCGTCGCGGTCCCACTCGGCCTGTATCAGGGGCTGCGGCGCAACCGGGTGGACGACCACCTGATCAGCATCTCGATGCTGATCTTCTACGCGATGCCCGACTTCCTGCTCGGCAGCATCGCGATCATTCTGCTCAACGTCGACCTCCCGGTCTTCCCATCCACCGCGACGGCGTTCGGGCTCAACCTCCGCGCCGATGTGCTCGTCCTCATCCTGCCGGTCCTCACCCTGTTCCTCGGCAGCGTCGCCTACTTCAGCCGCTACATGCGCTCGTCGGTGATCGACAACCTGCTCGAGGACTACGTCCGCACCGCGTACGCGAAGGGGCAGACGACCGCGGGCGTCCTGTACCGGCACGTGTTCCGCAACTCGCTGCTCAGCGTGATGACACTGATCGGCCTGAGCCTGCCCTACGTGTTCTCCGGCGCGCTGATCATCGAGGCGCTGTTCAACTTCCCGGGGATCGGGCTGCTCTTCTACGACGCAGACCTGAGCCGTGACTTCCCGGTGCTGCTCGGCGTGCTGCTGGTCGTCACGGTGACGGTGGTGCTCGGCTCGCTGCTCGCGGACTTCGGCTACGCGCTGCTCGACCCGCGCATCAGACTGTTCGAGGACAACGCATGAGCGAGGACCACTCGCTCTCGGAGCCGGGACCGGTGGAGACCGGCGGATCGATCGTCGAGGTGCTCGTCCACGGCGCCGACGTCCCCCCGGCGCTCGCGCTGCCGCCCTCCGCGGGGCGCAGCATGGGACGCCGGCGTATCGCGATGCTGCTGGAGAACCGGATGACGGTGGTCGGGCTCGTCGTCATCGCGGGCCTGATCCTGTTCTCGTTCCTCGGGCCGCTGCTCTACCACACCAATCAGACCGGGACCTTCCTGTTGCGTGAGAACCTGGCGCCGTCGGGACGGTTCCCGCTCGGGACCGACCCCGAGGGCCGCGACGAGCTCGGCCGGCTGATGCTGGGCGGCCAGAGCAGCCTCGAGGTCGGCTTCGGCGTGGCGGTGGTGGCGACGCTCTTCGGGCTGGCGTGGGGCGCGATCGCAGGCTTCATGGGTGGCATTCTCGACTCGCTGATGATGCGCATCGTCGACGCGCTGCTCGCCATCCCGCTGCTGTTCTTCATCGTCCTGCTCGCCTCGATCGTCCGCCCCAACCTGGTGCTGATCTTCCTGGTGATCGCCGCCGGCAGCTGGATGGAGATGGCGCGCCTCGTCCGAGGCGAGGTGCTCGCCCTGCGCGAACGTGACTACGTGTCCGCCAGCCGCGTGTTCGGCGCCCGTAGCCATCGCATCATCCTGCGCCACCTGATCCCCAACGTGCTCGGCGTCGTCGTCGTCGCCGGCACGTTCATCGTCGCCGACGCGATCCTCGCGTTCGCTGCGCTCGCCTTCCTCGGTCTCGGTGTTCCGCCGCCGGCCACCAGCTGGGGCGACCTGCTGACGATCGGCGTCGACAATGTCTTCAACGGGTTCTGGTGGCAGCTGTGGCCGGCCGCGGTCGCGCTGGTGCTCGTCGAGATCGCGGTCAACATCGTCGGCGACGGCGTCCGGGACGTCGTCGAGCAGCGACTGATCCGGCGCTGACCGCGCCCGGGCAGATCGGGCGACTCAGGGGGAGCGCAGCAGCCGCGCCGTCGGCCGGCGGCCCGAGCGGATCCTGAACTCGATCGGCTCGGGCGCGAGGTGGCGCCCGCGGATCGTGAGCTGCAGGCGATCGCCGGCATGGAATGTCGCGTGCTTGAGCGCGCTCCATAGCCGCGAGAGGCGCGCGGCGTTCACGCGGCTCGGGCGCAGCGCCGGGCAGCGCCGGCCGGCACAGGCCGCCGACACCGAGCTGTGCCGGGGAAGCGAGCTCACGTGGATGGAATCGAGCTGCGCGGTCGAGCCGGCGAACGTCCATCCCGTGGTCACCTGTGCGGCGACCTCGCGAGGGCGATGAGGCAGCGGTGAGGTCACCGGATTGGAGGTCCTGATCGAGCGGTGAAGCACGGTCGCGACCTCCCCGGCGGCGTCGGACATCGCGACCGTGAGCTGGTGGCGCCCGTCGGAGAGCGCGCGCGTCTGGACGGGGATCGTGAGCTTGGCCAGTGGCGCGCACGGCTGGGCGTGGTCGAACATCTGCCCGCCGGTCGCCGGATCGGTGCCGACCGCCACGCACTCACCGCGGTAGGTGTCCGGCACGCCGCTGTAGACGGTCCTGCCGTCGAGCTGCACGGTCACGCCGTAGACGCCGGGCCCGAACCCGCCGCCGGCTCCCGGATCCGAGGCGGTGAACATCAGGTCCGCGGTGCCGCCCGCGTCGCCTGAGAGGAGCGAGCCCGAGAAGTTGCGGCCGGTCGGTTTCGCATCGACCGACAGCTCGATCTGCGCGCGGGTGATCGCCACCTCGGCGTTGACCGAGCTCCCTCCGGTCGCGGCGCAGGCGATGGAGCTCGTCGCGCACAGCGCCGGAGCGTAGATCGACGTTCCGCCCGGGTGGGAGATCGGGAACGTGCCGCTCTCGGTGGCGCCCCCCTGGCAGGGCGGACTGCCCTGCCGGCAGTTCGCAATCACGTCGGAGCCGTCGTACGCCGGTCCAGGCGTTCCGATCCACGCCTGTCCCTGGGGCGCGAGCAGCGTCGCGGTGATCGAGCCGCCCAGGATCGTCGCACCGCCGGGGGCGTTGAAGATCCACTCGGGGCCGGTGTAGGCGTAGGCGCCCGTGTTCTGGCTCGAGGCCGCGGTGAGCGCACCGCCGGGCGACGCGCACGAGTTCGTGTCGCCGCTGCCCGATGTCGGCTCGCCCGCCCACCAGCCGCTCGTCCACCCGTCGGTCGGGGCGGGAGCGCCGTTCGGCTGGCTGCAGCTGATGAGCGTCCATGTGCCCGCGCGGGCGCGCCCGGCGCCGACGCACAGCACAGCCACCGCGCACAGCACGAGCACGGCCACGAGCGAGCACTGTGCGCGGGCGGGGACCATCCACAGCTCAGCGTATCGGGGCGACCGGAGGGCGGCGCGGATCGTGCTCAGCCGGTGGCGGGCGCCGCGGCGAGCCCGAAGCTCACGCCGGTGAGCTGCTCCGAGACGTCCCACAGCCGCCGCGCCGTGCCGTCGTCGAAGGCGGCCTTCGAGCGACCGCACAGCTGCGCGGGGCCGCGCTGGCCGCCCATCCGACTCGGCCCGGCGAAGCTTCCGCCGGGGATCTCCGCGACGGCCGCGAACAGGGTCGGGAGCGCTCCCGACTCCTCGGGCTGCGCGATCACGCGGTTGCCGATCTGCATGAAGATCGCGGCGAACACGTTGCCGCTGTGGGATTGCAGGTTCGTGCTCGCATAGCCGGGATGCGCCGCGGTCGCCTCGACCGGCGAGCCGGCCTCGGTGAGACGCCGCTGCAGCTCGAGCGTGAACAGCAGGTTGGCGAGCTTCGACTGGCCGTAGGCCGGCCAGCGCTTGTACGCCCTGCGCTCCCAGTTGAGGTCATCGAAGTCGATCGTCCCCTGCCGATGGGCGATCGATGAAACGGTGACGACGCGATCGGTGACGTGACGGAGCAGCAGGTTGGTGAGCGCGAAGTGGCCGAGGTGGTTGGTCCCGAACTGGAGCTCGAAGCCGTCCGCGGTCCGGCTCAGCGGCGGGATCATGATCCCGGCGTTGTTGATGAGCACGTCGATCGGCGCATCCCACGCCGACGCAAACGCGCGCACCGACTCCAGCGAGGCGAGGTCCAAGTCGCGCACCTCGGTCGAGCCGCCCATCGTGGCCGCGGCTGAGCGTCCCTTCTCGAGGTTGCGCACGGCGAGCACGACGTGCGCGCCGTGCGCGGCGAGGGCCGCCGCCGCCGCGCGGCCGATGCCGCTGTTGGCGCCGGTGATGATGGCTGTGCGGCCGGTCTGATCCGGGATCTCGGCGGCGGAGCGGAGTGTCGTGGCGTCAAGGTGCGCAGTTGGCATGGGAGCCGATCCTCTCAGACCCAGGCTTCGGGCTCTGCGCCCTCGCGCCAGACGGCGCGGTTCATGGCCTCGCTGGTGAACGCCAGCGCGACCGCGCCCCGTGCGTCGACCGCGATCATCCCGCCCGTGCCGTCGACCACGCCGACGTCGGCGAGCGTCGCGTCGGTGGCCGGCTCGAGCTCCTCGCCGGCCGCCACGCGGACCGCGAGCTGATGAGCCGCGGCCGCCCGGATGAATGACTCGCCCTCGCCCGTGCACGAGACCGCCACCTGGCGGTCGGCCCAGGTGCCGGCACCGATCACCGGGGTATCGCCGACGCGGCCTGGCAGCTGCCCACGGCGTCCGCCGGTCGAGGTCGCGGCCGCGAGCCGGCCCGCTCGATCGAGGCAGACCGCGCCGACCGTTCCGCGCTGGAAGTCCGACCCCCGCTCGGCCAACCGCACGCGCTGGCGCTCGGTGATGAAGTACTCGGGCTCGCAGGGCTCGACCCCGTGCGCGTGGGCGAAGCGGTCGGCCGCCGGACCCATCATCAGCACGTGATCGCTGGCCTCGAGCACCGTCCGCGCGGCGGCAATCGGGAAACGGCTGCGGGTGACGATCGCCACCGCGCCGGCCGCGCGGTCCTCGCCGCGCATGAGCGCCGCTGAGAGCTCTGCCGTCCCATCGGAGCACAGCACCGCCCCGCGGCCGGCGTTGAAGAACTCGACCTCGTCCTCCATGTAGGCGACGGCCGCCTGCACGGCGTCGAGCGCCTCTCCCCCTCCTCCAGTGCGGAGCGGCCGCACATCAGCGCGGTGCGCAGCGCCTCTCGTGCCTGATCGCGGAGCTCGGGCGGCGGCGAGGAGGGTCCGGCGCCGGCGTGAATGACGATGATCGGGCGGGTCACGCCGCGCAAATCTAGTTCACTCGCCGCGCGCCTCCTCACGCCCGAGCTCGATCGACTCCTCGGCCCGGTGGCACGCCACCCGGCGGGCGGAGAGCTCACGCAACGCCGGCCGTTCCCGGCGGCAGCGGTCGACGACCATCGGACAGCGATCGGCGAACGGGCAGCCGCCGATCACCGGGACGGCATCGGCTGCCGCGTCGGGCCGGATCGCGGGAGCCGGGAGCGCCTCATCGAGCTCCGGGACCGCGGCCCGGAGCGCCCGGGTGTACGGGTGGGCGGGGCGGTCGAGCAGCTCGGCGGTCGGCCCCTCCTCGACGAGGTGACCGCGGTAGAGCACCGCGACCTGTTCGCAGAGCTGCTCGACGACGGCGAGGTTGTGGCTGATCAGCAGGTAGGAGAGCGATCGCTTCAGCCGCAGCGCGGCGATGAGCTCGAGCACGCGGGCCTGGACCGTGACGTCGAGCGCGCTCGTCGGCTCGTCGAGCACGAGCATCCGCGGCTCGACGGCGAGGGCGCGGGCGATCGCGACTCGCTGGCGCTGACCGCCGGAGAGCTGGTGGGGCAGCCGCTGTGCGTACTCGGGCTCCAGGCCGACCTCGCCGAGCAGCGTGGTGACCCGGGTGGCAGCCGCCTCGCGCGAGACGCGGCCGTGGGCGCGCATGCCCTCGGCGATCGCCGTGCCGATCCGCATGCGCGGGTCGAGGGTGAGGTCAGGGTCCTGAAAGACGATCTGCACCGCGCGGCGGTAGGCCCGCAGCGCGCCTCCGCGCGCGCGCAGCACGTCCTCGCCGTCGTAGAGCACCGAGCCTCCGGAGGTGCCGACCAGGCGCATCACCGCACGCGCGATCGTCGTCTTTCCCGAGCCGGACTCGCCGACCAGCCCGACCCCGAACGGACCGTCGGGAACCGTGAGCGAGACCGCGTCGACTGCCGTCTCCGGGCCGTAGCGAACGGTGAGCTCGCGCAGCTCAAGCATGTGTGCCCCCGAGCCGCGGGACCGCGGCCACCAGCCCCTGGGTGTAGGGGTGCGTCGGCGCGCGCAGCGTCTGCCCGGTCGGTCCGGTCTCGACGATCTGCCCGGACTGCATGATCGCGACGCGGTCACACAGCCCGGAGACGACGGCGAGGTCGTGGCTCACGAACAGCACCGAGATCCCCTCCTCGCGCCGCATCCGCTGGACCAGCTCGAGGATCTCAGCCTGGACGGTCACGTCGAGCGCGCTCGTCGGCTCGTCGGCGAGCAGGACGCGGGCGCGGAGCGCGACCGCCATCGCGATCGCGACCCGCTGGGCCTGACCGCCGGAGAGCTGGTGCGGGTAGCGGCGCAGCAGGTCGGGCGAGAGCACCACCTCGCGCATCGCCCGCGCTGCCCGGTCACGGGCCTGTGCCTTGGTCGCGCCGTGCAGGCGCAGCGCGCGCACGAACAGGTCACCGACCCGGAAGACCGGATTGAGCGAGGAGACCGGCGACTGGAAGATCATCGCAATCCGGTCGCCACGCAGCTCGCGCCACTGCTCCTCGTCGAGCGTGCTGAGCTCCCGGCCGTCGAGCTCGATCGAGCCCTCCACCCAGGCGCCGGCGGAGCGGGCGAGGCCGATGATCGCCAGCGAGGTGATCGACTTGCCCGAGCCCGACTCTCCCACCAGGCCGACGATCTCACCGTCGCCCACCTGCAGCTCGCCGATGTCGACGACCGTGCGCTCGCCGAAGCCGATCCGAAGGTCACGGACGATCAGGCTCATCGCGACAGCACCCGCTTGGGGTCCAGACGCTCGCGCACGCCGTCGCCGATCAGATTGAACGCCATCGCGGTGATCAGGATCGCGATCCCGGGAAACGTCGCGTACCACCAGTTCGTCGTGAAATAGGTGGCGCCCTGGCTGACCATCAGGCCCCACTCGCACGTCGGGTCCTGGGCGCCGAGCCCGAGGAACGAGATCGCGGCGGCGGTGAGCAGGACCCCGCCTGCGTCCATCGAGATCTGCACGAGCACCGGCGTCGCGGCGTTGGGCAGCACGTGGCGCAGGATGATCCGGCGGTGCGAGACCCCGAGCGTACGTGCGCTCTCCACGTAGGGCCGGCGCACCACCGACGCCGCCTCACCCCGCACCAGGCGCGTGTACCAGGGCCACCAGGTGACGGCGATCGCAAGGATCATGTGCCCGACGCTCGGCTGCAGCACCGAGGCGATCGCCAGCGACAGCAACAGCGCGGGGAACGCCAGGAAGATGTCGGTGACGCGCATGATCACCTGGTCGACGATCCCGCCGAAGTAGCCGGCGATCAAGCCGAGCGGGATCCCGATCGCCGCGGCGATCAGCAGCACCGCAACCACGATCTCCAGGGACGTGCGCCCCCCGTACATGACACGCGTGAGCACGTCCCGGCCCACCTCGTCGGTGCCGAACGGATGCGCCGAGGACGGCGCCAGCAGGACCGCGGTGGGGTGCGTCGCGTTTCCGGCGTCCGCCGGGAACGGAGCGAGCAGCGGGGCGAAGATCGCGATGAACACCACCGCCGCCAGCACGATCGAGCCAGCGGTGAGCGTCGGGTTGGAGCGCGCCGCGCCCAGGACGCGGCGAAGCTGCCCGCGGGTCTGCGACGCGCTCGGGACCGTGACCGTCATGAGACGCGGATCCGCGGGTCGAGGACCGCCTGCACGATGTCGACGGCGAGGTTGAGCACCACGTAGGTGATGGCGACGATCAGCGTGACGCCCATCACCGCCGGCGTATCGAGCGCCTCCAGCGAGTTGGCGGCATAGCTGCCGAGGCCCGGCCAGTCGAACACCGCTTCCACCAGGAACGTGTTCGCCAGCGAGTAGGCGAACACGAGCGCGATCACCTGGACGACGGGGTTGAGCGCCGGGCGCAGCGCGTAGCGGGTGAACAGCGCCCGCTCGGTGAAGCCGAGCGCCCGCGTCATTCGCACGTGGCTCTCGCCGAGGGTCTCCAGGACCGAGGCTCGGACCATCCGCGCGATCAGTCCCGCCGGATAGGCGGCGACGACGAGCGCCGGCAGCACGAGGTGGGAGAGCGCGCTGCCCAGCACCGCGAAGTTGCCGGTGATGAGGGCGTCGAGCACCGGAATGTTCGTGTAGCTCGTCAGCGGGTGCGTGTAGTAGAGGTTGGGGTTATACACACCAGCGGTCGGCAGCCAGTGCAGGTCGCCTGACAGCAGCCGCTGGAGGATCAGCGCGAGCCAGAAGACCGGCATCGAGACGCCGATCACCGAGATCACCCGCACGAGCAGGTCGACGCTCTTGCCCGGGAAGCGAGCCGCCAGCAGGCCGAACGGCAGCCCGAGTACGACCGCGATGAAGATCCCCGCGACGACGAGCTCGATCGACGCCGGCAGCGCGGTGCCGAGATCGGAAAGGACCTTGTGGTGGGTGCGGTACGAGGTTCCCCAGCTGCCCGAGAAGATCCCCTTCAGATAGTCGAGCAGCTGCACGATCACCGGCTTGTCGAGGCCGAGCTCGCGTCGGGCCGCGGCGATCGTTGCCGCCGTCGCGTGCGGGCCTGCGTAGGTGACGGCCGGATCGCCCGGAATGATCCGGGCGATCACGAACGTCAGCGCGACGACGCCGACGACGACGAGCGCGCCGAGCGCGACTCGCTTGGAGACGAACCGGAGCACGCCGTCGCCGCGCCGCCGCTACCTGGGGGTCAGGTCGTAGGCGAACACGACGTTGGGGTACGCGGGGTTGTCGACGTATCCGCCGACCGAGTTGAGATACGCCCGCTGATAGACCTGGGTGCCGAGGAACAGCGCGGCACCCGAGGAGATCAGCTGTCCCTCGATCCTGTGGTACAGATCGATCGCCCCGGGCCGGTTGGTCGCCGACATCGACTCGACCCGGTCGATCTCGGAATTGACAGTCGGATCGTTGAGGTAGGCCAGGTTGTAGCTCACCGGGTTGGCAGAGCGGAACAGGTTGATGAACCAGGAGTACGGATCGGCGTAGTCCGGCCACCAGTAGAACATCAGGATGTCCTGACGGCTCGAGGTGTTGCTCGACTTCGCCTTGGCCCACTGCGTGGCCCACTGCAGCGGCTCGATGTTGAGGTCGATGTTGAGCGGCGCGTACTCGGACTTCATCAGCGTCGCGATCGTCTGCTCGTCGTTGTCACCCTGGGTGTAGGTGAGTGTCAGGGTGAGCTTGCGCTTGCCCGGCCCGTAGCCCGCCTGCGCGAGCAGCTTCCTGGCGGCGGCGACGTTCGTCGTCGAGCTGTTCAGGCTCGGGTCATATCCCCACAGCCCCTTCGGGATGATCCCGTGGGAGGCCACGAACGACCCCTGCAGCGCGGAGATCGCTCCCGAGTAGTCGGTCGCATCCTCGAGCGCGCGTCGGACATCGACGTTCTTCAGCGGCCCCGACGCGGTGTTCAGCATCGCGAACAGGTTCTGGTAGGAGGAGGCGCTCGTCGTGGTGATGTTCGACTGGCCCTTCAGCGACTTCCACAGCTGCGGAGTCATCTGCTCCACATAGCTCACCTGACCGGATTGGAGCAGCTGCGCGGCGGTCGAGGCGGTCGGCACGACGCGGAACGCGACCCGGGTGTAGTGGTGGCCGCTCCAACCGCCCCAGTACGAGGGGAACGCCTTCAGCCGCAACTCGGTCTCGGCCCCCTTCGTGTACTGCGCGACCGTGTAGGGCCCGGTGCCGGCATCGTGGCCGGCGTTGAACCAGGATGTGAGCTTCGACGGCGAGCGCGCCGCCTTCGTGTCGAAGATGTAGGCGGCATAGCCCGCCGAGCTGATCAGGTCCAGCGGCGCCGGGTACTTGAGGTGGAACACGGCGGTGTACGGGCTCGGGGTCGAGATCGACCTCACCGAGCCCCAGATGTAGGCGGCACCCTGGTTCAGATGAATCGTGCGCATGATCGACGCCTTCACCGACGCCGAGGTCATCAGCCGGCCGGTGTGGAAATGCACCCCGTGGCGCAGATGGAAGGTCCACTCGGTCCCGCCCGCGTTGTGCGACCAGCTCGTGGCCAGCAGCGGCTTCACCGTCTGGGTCGTCGAGTCGTACATGGTGAGCGTCTCGTACATGTTGTGCATGGCGATGATCTCGTTGGAATAGGCGGTCGAGGGATCCCAGCCGATCATCACCTGCGTGTAGGTGTCATAGGTGAACGTGCTGTTCTGGGCGCTCGCGGTCCCTCCCCCGCCCGTCCCGGTGCCACCGGTCGAGGTCGCGCCCGGGGGCTTTGACACCGAACCACAGGCGGCGAGCGCGACCGCGGCGGCCAATGCGGCCGCGGTCACCGACGTACGAGACAGATGACGCATCTTCGTTCCTTCCTGACGGGCTCTGAACATGGCTAGACCGAGCTCAGCGGGCCAGCGGCCTTGACCCGCACTCGCACGGCTGGGACGTTGAGGTACGCGAGCGGCAGCTCTTCGATCTCGACGATCTCGACCTCGTCGGCGTTCGCGCCGGCGCGGACGGTCTGCTCGTGCGCCTGGCGCGTGGCCTCCTCCAGCACCGCCTCGCGGCCACCGGGGCCGAAGTGGAATACGCGGTCGACGTGCGCGGAGACCGACGCGATCGCGGCGCCGACGGCGTTGGCGACATCATGGTGGGGCGGGCGGATCAGCTCACTCACCCCGGGGAGATCCTCCGGCACGAGCGGTCCGCCACCGCCGACGACGATCAGCGGGCGGTCACCACGCACCGTCTTGACCATGTCGACGGCCTCGGCCAGACGCTCATCGGCGATCGCCAGCCCGGCGCGCAGCAGTTCGGCGAACCGCTCCTCCGGCGCCGCGCTGCCGATCCGCGCCCGGCCCGCCGACACGGCGGCGTCGGTGAGCGTCGGCGTGTCGCCGCCGAACACCAGCGCACGCTCGGGCAGGTGGTGACCGACGCTGCCGGGGCCGACGCGCACGCCGTCCGGACCAGGGGCGATCACGCTGCCGCCGCCGATCGCGATCGCCACCAGGTCGGGCATCCGGAAGTTCGTCCTGATGCCGCCGATCTCGGCCGCGGTGCTCGACTCGCGCGGGAAGCCGTTGACGAGCACGCCGACGTCGGTCGAGGTGCCACCGACATCGGCGACGAGCGCGTCGTCCGCGCCGCTGAGGAACGCGGCGCCGCGGATCGAGTTGGCCGGGCCGGACCCGATCGTCAGCACCGGATAGCGCAGCGCGTAGTCGAGCGCCATCAGCGTGCCGTCGTTCTGGGCGAAGAACGTCGCCGCGCGCAGGCCGAGTGACTCAAGCGCCCCGTCGAGGGTCCCGGCGACGTCCGCCGCGACGCCGACGAGCGCCGAGTTGAGCACGGTCGCGTTCTCACGCTCGAGCAGGCCGAGGGATCCGATCTCGTGGCTGAGCGAGATGTGGACATCGGGGCCGAGCACCCGCCGGGCGACCAGCTCGGCGGCGATCTCGTGGCGCTCGGAGACCGACGCGAACACGCTCGTGATCGCGACGCCGTCGATCGTCCCCGCGAGCGGCTCCAGGAAGCGGGCGAGCGCGTCCTCGTCGAGCGGGACGATCTCACGGCCGTCGAACTCGATCCCGCCGCCGATCACGATCTCACCGGCGGACACCGTCTCGCGTAGATCGGCCGGCCATGTGAACAGCGGCCGGATGGCGTTCGTCGACGGAGCACCGATCCGCACCGTCGCCACGCGCCGCAGCCGCCGGCGCTCGATCACCGCGTTCGTCGCGTGGGTCGTTCCGAGCATCACGTGGGTGATCCGCGCGCGATCGAGGCCCGGCGTCTCGAGCACGGCCTGGAGCGCCTTGGTGATCCCCCCGGTGACGTCGGCGGTGGTCAGCTGCTTGGTCTTGGCGAGCAGCTGGTCGTCGCGGTCGAGGATCACGGCGTCGGTGTTCGTACCGCCGACGTCGATGCCGATGCGAAGGTCCTGGCGCGTGCTCATCGCATGAGCTCCTCGATCGGGGTGTAGTCGAACTCGTATCCGAACGCCCGCGGTCCGGCGAGCGCGAGCCCGCGCGCGGTGCGCCAGATCTCGTGGCAGGGAAAGGCGACCGCCGTCGCCCGCTGGCCATAGCGCAGACGCTCGGTGTGAATCGGCGCACCGGTGTGGGTGTCCAGCACGGTGATGATGTCCGGGACCATCGCTCTGACCACCCCGTCCTCGATCGCGACGAGGTTCTCGTTCTGGATCTCCAGGCGGAGCATCCGCCCCGCATCCTCGCGCAGCCCCTCGATCACAGCCGCTCCGCGGACGAATCCGCCGGTCACCCGCCGTTCGACATCGACCACCTTGCCCTCGATCAGCGGGCGCAGCGAGATCGCCTCGGCCAGCGCCGCGATCGGGTCATCGGCGTCGAGCATCGCGCGGCCGATTCCGGCCGCCAGCGTCACCGTCCCCCGGGCGGTCGCCGAGCGCGCCTGGGCGACGGTCATCGTGTACTCGGTCGAGGCGGCGCGCCCACCGAACTCGATCGACAGGGTGCGCGCGATCCGCTCCAGCCAGTGGCCATCTGAGGCGTTGATCGTCAGCCGGTTGCCGCGCTCGTCGGTGAGCACGCTCGGGGAGGGGTCGATCCCGGCGATCTCCATCGTCACCTGGGGCACCTCGGGGAATGCGCGCCCCATTCCGTCGGCGTCGGCGATCGGCAGGCCCAGTGAGGCGGCCCAGCCGATCGGCTGCAGGCCGTTGGACCCGCCGATCTCGGCCGCCATCAGTGCGGCGACCGAGCGGCCGGTGAGCTGCTGCAGGCCCTCGCGCAGCCACTCCCCCTCGTGCGAGCTGCCGAGCTTCTCGATCGACACGGTCGGCGCGCCGATGTAGCCGCACGGCATGATCATGTCGTCGTCGGCGAGCGCGTCGAGGTCGACGACCGGCACCGGCCCGTAGGTCTGGACCGCCTGGCGGCAGGCGAGCAGCCCGGTATGGACATCCCCGCCGCCCCCCGCGCCGAGCACCGAGCATCCACGCGCGAGCGCCGGCAGCACCTCCTCATCGATCTGCATCGCTGTCCTCCGAGACGACATGGGGATAGTGGGTCCGCGCGTGGGCGGGGGTGATGTAGCCCGCGCTCAGATCGCGCCGGACGGCCTCGGGGTCACGCTGTGCGGGATCGCCGAACCCGCCGCCGCCGCCCGTGTGCAGGTGAACGCGCGCGCCCTGGGGAATCCGCACGCGGGTTACCTTGGCGTGGCTCGAGCGCGTGCCGTCGGGCAGCTCGATCTCAAGCGCGTTCGGTCTCGCCGAGCCGCCGCCGACGAGCCCCCACGGCGCATTCTTGGTTCGCTCGACCGTCGAGGTCAGCCAGGAGTCCTCGCGCATCTCGAACGACATGTCGATGCCGAGCCCGCCGCGGTGGCGCCCGGGCCCGCAGGAATCGGCGGCCAGTTCGGCACGGCGCACGATCCACGGGTTCTTCGCCTCCCACACCTCGGTGGAGGTGAGCCGCGTCGCTGCCTCGGAGACGTGCATCAGGCTGCTCGCACCGTCGCCGCGCTGCGACGCGCCCTGTCCGATCGGATGCGGAGCCCCGTCGGTCCACGGCTCACCGGTCCCGGCGCGGGTGCCCCACCACACGAGCGCGCAGATGTCCCCGCCGCTGGCCGCCGGCACGGCTTCGGGGGAGGCGTCGGCGATCGCCCGGTAGATCACCTCGATCGCCTGATCACCGGCCCAGCCGTACAGGAAGCACGGGGCCGGGTGGAGGGGATGGAACAGCGTCCCCGGCCGGGTCCGCACCTCGATCGGGCGGAAGTGGCCCTCGCACGGGGCGATCGTGCCGCCGGCGAGCATCGAGATCGCGATCCGACTCGCGGACACGGTCGACGGCAGCGGACAGTTGATCGGGCCTTCCTGCTGGTCTGGCGCGCCGGTGAAGTCGAGCGTCACTCCGTCGTCGCGGATCTCGACCCCGATCTCGAACGGGACCGGCACGTCGGTGATTCCGTTGGAGTCCATCTCGCCGCGGCCGATGTACTGCCCCTGCGGGAGCGCGGCGAACCAGTCACGCACGATCGCCTCGCCGTGGTCGTACATGTGGGCGACCGCCGTGCGAAATCGCTCGAGCCCGTAGCGCTCGACAACGCGGATCAGGCCGGCCGCGCCGGTCCGCACGCCGACGATCGTCGCGTTGATGTCGCCCGCGACCATCTTCGGGACGCGTGAATTGGCGGTCGCCAGCCGGAAGATGTCACTCATCACCCGGCCCCGGGAGACGATCTTCACACCGGGGAAGATCGTGCCCTCCTGGAAGACGTCGACGGTATCGGTCGAGTAGGGGTCCTTGCCGCCGATGTCGAGCCAGTGCGCCTTGATCGCCGCGTAGCCGACGAGCTCGCCGTCGTCGAGGTAGATCGGCATCACCATCGCCGCGTCCTGCGGGTGCGACCCGGTCCCGTAGGGGTCGTTGTAGAGGATGATGTCGCCGGGCTCGAGCGCGGCCTCGCCGCCGACCGCGTCGACCGCCGCGCGGACGCAGAAGCTCATCGTGCCCATGAACACCGGCAGGCTCGGGGCCTGGGCGAGCAGGCAGACGTCGCGGTCATACAGCGCCGCGGCGAAGTCGAGCACCTCGTAGATGACCGGCGAGAACGACGTGCGCACGAGCGCCCGCTTCATCTGGTCCGCCGCGGCATTGCAGCCGTGGCGGATGATCTCGGTGGTGATCGGATCGGCGTCGACGGTCCCGCTCCGGCGACCGGCGCCGCCACGCGAGATCTCGATTGCGGCCTGCGTCATGTCCCCTGCCCCTCCTCGGTGCGCGTGCGGCTGATGATGAGTGCGCCCTGCGGGTGCACCTCGAGCGCATGGCCGTCGTCGAGATACGTGGTGGCGGTCGGCTCGAGCACGATCGCGGGGCCCTGGAGCCGGCTGCCCGGCGCGAGCGCCGCCCGCTGGACGAGCGCGAACGGGAGCTCCCGGTTCGCGCTGAACGACCATGCCGACCGGGTCCTCGCCGGCGCGGCCCCATCCGCCGGCGGTTGCGTCCGTCTGTGGCCGTTTCCCGCGACGCCGCGCTCAGCGCCGGAGGCCGCGTCGACGATCGCGCGGACGCAGACGATTTCGATCTGCTCGTCGATCGTCGAGCCGAACGTGCGGTCGTACTCGCGCAGGAACGTCTCGCCGAGCAGCTCGGGCTCGGAGGCGATCGCGCCGGCCCGCATCGGACCGGCCACGGTGAGCGTGTGCTCCTGGCCGACGAAGCGGATGTCGAGCTGGACGGAGCGCCGGAGCGCGACGTGGGCATCTCCTGACTCCAGCTGTGCGAACAGTGCCTCGGCGACCTCGCGAGCCCCGTCCAGGCCGTCGGCGGAGAGCCCGGCCATGTAGGTCCGCGACGCGGTTCGCGCGATCTCGGCGCGCAGCAGTCCCCACGCCGAGAAGTTACCGGCGTAGGAGGGCACGATCACCGCCTGGGCGCCCAGCTCGGCGGCGAGTAGCCCGCCGAACAGCGGCCCAGCGCCGCCGAAGGCGACCAGCGAGGCCTCGCGCGGGTCCTGGCCGCGGTCGACGGTGACGCCGCGGATCGCGTCCCCCATCTGGGCCACGACGATCTGGACGACGCCGCGGGCGACCTCGGCCGGCGAGGAGAACCCGAGCCGCTCGGTGAGCTCGGCGAACGCCTCCTCGGCGAGGCCTCGGTCGAGCGTCACCCCGCCCGAGATCTCCTCTGCGGGAAGCATGCCGAGCACGACGGCAGCGTCGGTGACGGTCGGTGTCCTCCCGCCGCGCCCATAGGCGGCAGGCCCGGGATCGGCCCCGGCGCTGTGTGGGCCGACGCGCAGCAGCCCGCCCGCGTCGACGTGCGCGATCGATCCACCGCCGGCGCCGATCGAGCGCACGTCGATCCATGGTGTCTGGATCGGCAGCCCGCGGACCGTCCCCTCGTAGAGCACCGGCGGGCGGCCGTGGTCGATCAGGCAGGTGTCAAAGCTCGTGCCGCCGACGTCAGCCGCGACCGCGTGCTCGAGCGCGAGGTCCCCGGCCAGCTCGGCGACCGCGCGAGCACCGGCCACCGGTCCGGAGAGGATCGTCTCGACCGATCGATCGGCCGCCTCTTCGAAGGTCATCGCCCCGCCGCCCGAACGCATGATCAGGCACTGGCCGCGGAAGCCCCGCTCCCGCAGGCCCGCCTCCAGGCGGCCGAGGTAGGAGTTCATCCGCCCCCGGACGAAGGCGTCGATCACCGTCGTCGTCGTCCGCTCGTATTCGCGGTACTCGCCCGAGACGCGATGCGACAGCGACAGGTGGCCGTCGAATCCGGCGGCGCGCAGGCACTCCGCGGCGCGTCGCTCGTGCACCGGGTTGACGTAGGCGTTCATAAACGCGATCGCGACCGCGGTCACCCCGGCCTCGGCGAACGTCCGCGCGGCGGCGGCCACATCCGCCTCGTCCAGCGCGGTGTCGATCTCGCCGCCGGCCAGCACCCGCTCGGTCACGGGACGGCGCAGCTCCCGGGCGACCATCGGGCGCGGGGGCGCCCAGAACAGGTCGTAGGGGTCGTCGCGATCGCCGCGGCGCAGCTCCAGGACGTCGCGGAAGCCCCGGGTGGCGAGCAGCCCGACAGTCGCGCCGCGTCCCTCGAGCAGTGCGTTGAGGCCGACGGTCGTGCCGTGCCGGAAGGAGTCGGCCTCGCTGAGCTGCTCGGAGCTGAGCGTCGCGTCGAGAACGGCGAGGACGCCCTCGTCCGGCGCTGCGGGGACAGTCGAGACCTTGCCGAGGATCACCTCGCCGGACGCGTCGTCCCGGTAGATCAAATCGGTGAACGTGCCGCCCACGTCGACGGCGATTGAACGTGCCATAGGGCGGACAGTCTGAGCGGCGATCCACATGCACTCAATGTGGTGTGGGCACAGATGACGTGCCGATTTTGTGCTGGGGCCATAATCCTCGGGTGCGCGTCGACGAGCTTCTGCGCGGTCCGGCCGCCTCGGGCATCACGCTCGTCGCCGGCCCGTGGGACGCGCGGCCGGTGCAGCGGATCGCGATCGTCGACGACCTTGACGACCTCGCGCGCACCAGCGCGGGCGCGCTCGCCATCCTCACCCGCTCGGCATCGGGGCGCGCCGCCGGCTACGAGCTTGACTTCGTGCTGCGCCATGCCGGCGACCGGGAGCTCGCTGCGGTCGCCCTCTACGGCCCGCCGACCACCTCGCTGACCGCGATCCGGCTCGCCGACCGCAGCCGGGTCGCGCTGCTGGCCGTCCCGCAGCACCTCGATCTCTCCGACACGGCGTTCGCCATGGAACAGACCCTGCGCAGCGGCTCTGACGCGATGCTGCGACGGATCGAGGCGACGCTTGCGGCTGTCCGCGACGCCGAGGAGATGACGCTCGGCTCGATCCTCGTGTCGGCCTCGGAGGCGCTCGAGACGCCGGTCCGCTACACCGAGGTCCCGGACGGCGCGATCACCGTCCCGGTGATGCTGGGGACCCACGCCGAGGGTCACGTCTGCGCCGAGCTCGGTGACCCCGCGACCGAGGTCGGCTGCCAGCTGGTGGCCGACGCGATCGCCCGTGTCCGGCTGTCGCTGCGCTCCTCGCGACAGGCGGCGCTGCAGGCTCGCGCCGCGGCGCTCGGCGACGTGATCGCGGCGGCCGACGGTGACGTGGCGATCGCCGCCGAGCGTGCCCGGCTGCTCGATCTCGCGCTCGACGGCTCGCACACCGTGATCGCGATCGAGCCGTTCGCCGGCGGTGGCGACGGTGCCTCGCTGCTCGGGCGCACCCGCACGCTGGCCGAAGGCCAGGGCCCCGAGTGGACGGTGCTCGGGCTCGACCACACCGTGCTCGTGGTCCGGATGCAGCGGCCGGGCGCCCGGGTCACGGTCGCGCAGGATGCCGTCACCGTCGCGGCGGCGATCGTGTCCCAGCTGGCGGGGCGCCCGCGGGCGCCGGCCGTCGTGTGCGGGGTCAGCGGCGAGCACGACGGGGTCCTCGGGCTGCGCACCGCGACGTACGAGGGGCGCGCGGCGCTCGCCGCCGCTCGGGCCGAGGCGCGCGTCGACGAGCCGCTCAGCTTCGAGGCCACCCCGGTGCGGCGGCTGCTCGTCGAGCTCGTCTCATCCTCGACCGCGGCGCGTCACTCCGTCGAGGCGCTGCTGGCGCCGCTGGACCGGCTCGGCGCGCGGCGTGCCCGGACCGCCGTCGACACGCTTCAGGTCTATCTCGAGGAGCGCGGCTCGCTCGTCGCGGCCGGGCGCCGGCTCCACCTGCACCCGAACGCGGTCGGCTATCGCATGCGGCGGATCCGCGAGCAGCTCGATGTCGACCTCGAGGATCCCGAGCAGCGTCTCGCGCTGCAGCTCGCCTGCCGGGCCAGGGTGATCGACGCGGGCGACGCCGCCTGACCCGCCGGTCAGGACACGGTGTGGGCCGCCAGGTCCACGGTGACCGTGTCGCCGAGGTCCGTACCGCCGCTCAGGTGGTAGGCAGCGGTGAGCGTGTGGGCGGAGACGTCGACGGTGATCGTGAGGTAGCCGAAGTGGACGATCGGCCCCGCGGCGAGCGTGTAGTCGCCCTGGGTCGTGCCGACCGGCACCTCGCCCGGGGGCTTGGTCGCGTTGTAGCCGCCGGCGCCGGCGACGATGTATGGGATCTGTCGCGTCCTGTCGGGCGTCACCCGGGGCCGTGAGGAACTTCCCGAATTCCCGAGGCGGCTCGTGTCCGTCCTGTGAGCCGCTCAGCTATCGAGCTGCTCGGAGAGCTCCAGCCACTCCCCTTCCAGGCGATCACGCTCGGCGGTGAGCGAGGCGAGCTCGTCGGAGAGCTCGCGTAACGGTCCAGGGTCGGTGGCCGCGGCCGCCATCGCGCGCTGGAGCTCCTGGTCACGCGCCTGCATGCGCTCGAGCTCACGCTCGATCCGGCTCACCTCCCGCTTGGTGGCGCGGCGCTCGGCCCCGGCGGCACGCCGGACCGCGCCTGGGGTGGGCTCGGTGCTCGGGGCCGCGGTCGGGCCCGCGGTCCAGGGGTGGCGCTGCTGCTCGGACAGATACTGGTCGACCCCGCCGGGCAGGTGGCGGAGCGTCGCGTCGCCCGGCAGCGCATAGACGTCGTCGCACACCCGCTCGATGAAGTAGCGATCGTGGGAGACGACGATGAGCGTGCCGGGCCAGCTGTCGAGCAGATCCTCGAGCGCGGTGAGCGTGTCGATGTCGAGGTCGTTCGTCGGCTCGTCGAGGATCAGCAGGTTGGGCTCGCGCATCAGCACGCGCATCAACTCAAGTCGCCTGCGCTCTCCGCCGGACAGCTCGTCGGCGTGGGTCCGGAGCTTGTCCCCGCGGAACCCGAACCGCTCGGCCAGGCGACCGGCGGTGAGCTCCTCCCCGGCACTCGTGGTGATCCGGCCGCGTACCTGCTCGAGCGCCTCGAGCACCCGAGGATTGCCGGGCAGCGCCGCTTCGTCCTGCTGGGAGAGCTCGGCGAGCTGGACCGTCTGCCCACGCGTCACCGTTCCCCGGTCGGGCGTCAGCTCGCCCATCAGCACGCGCAACAGCGAGGTCTTGCCCGCGCCGTTGGGACCAACCAGCGCCACCCGCTGGCCGGGACCGAGCCGCCAGGTCACGTTGCGCAGCAGCGTGCGCCCGCCCAGCGCGAGGGTGATGTCGACGCCGTCGATCACCCGATCGCCCAGGCGCGCCGTGGCGAAGCGCAGCAGCTCGACGGTGTCACGGGCGGGCGGCTCGTCGGCGATCAGCGCATTGGCGGCGTCGATCCGGAACTTCGGCTTCGACGTGCGCGCCGGCGGCCCGCGCCGCAGCCAGGCGAGCTCCTTGCGCACCAGCTGCCGCCGGCGGTCCTCCCGAGCCGCGGCCTGGCGATCTCGCTCCGCACGCGCAAGCACGTATGCCGAGTAGCCCCCCTCGTATCGGTGCACGGTCGCGTCGGCGACCTCCCAGGTGCGCTCGCAGACGGCGTCGAGGAACCAGCGATCGTGGGTGATCACCAACAGCGTCCCCCGCCGAGCGGCGAGATGGCCGGCCAGCCAGGCGATCCCCTCAACATCGAGGTGGTTGGTCGGCTCGTCGAGCAGCAGCAGCTCCGGAGAGTCGATCAGCGAGCGCGCGAGTGCGATCCGCCGCTGCTCGCCGCCCGACAGCGGGCCGACCACCGTCTCCGGCCCCTCCGGAAAGCGGGTCAGGCCGACGCCGCCGAGCAGCCCGTCGAGCACCGTGCGAAAGCGCGCGTCGGCCGCCCACTCGTGGTCGGCGCGGTCGCCCGCGAGCGCCTCACGCACGGTGGCGGCTTGGTCCAGGCCGGCCTGCTGGGAGACGTGCGCCGTGCTCACGCCGGCGGTCCGGGTGACGGCCCCCCGGTCTGGCTCCTCGGTGCCCGCGATCAGTCGCAGGAGCGTCGTCTTGCCGGCCCCGTTCTCGCCGACCATGCCGATCCGCTCGCCCTGCTCCAGGCCGAGCGTGATCCCGTCGAGCACGGTGCGGCTCGCGTAACCCTTGGCGACGTCGCTGAGGTTGATGAGGTTGCGCGGCATGCGGCCCTGAGATGTAGCGGATCCGGGGCTCCGCCGATTGAGACACGCAGGAGTGTTTGATAGTCGGCCCGATCGGTAATACACCGGCTGACGGTGTGAGAGGACTGGATTCCGCGTCGGGCGGGGTCCGCAACCGAATCGAGGTGCGATGGGACGACGTGCAACCGCAGGCGCCATGGCGCTTGGCTGCCTCGCCGCTGCCGGCCTGGCGGCCGGCAGCGCCCGGGCGGCGACCGGCAGCTGGGCCGCGACCGCAACGCATGCGATCTCCGGGACCGGCATCACCGACGCGGGCGCGCTGGCGGGCTCGACGCCGATGAGCGTCCAGGTCGTGATGAGCCTGCACGACACCGCGGCTCTGCATCGGGACATCGCCGCGGGCGACACGATGTCGGTGTCCGCGTTCAAGCAGCAGTTCGGACCGAGCGCGCTGGAATTGCGCGCGGTCAGGTCCTACTTGACGGGCGCCGGGCTGACGCCGACCGCCGTCACCCCCAACGGGCTCATCATCACCGCGACCGGGACCGCCTCGGCTGTGGAGAGCGCGTTCGACACCCAGCTCGACAACGTGAGCGCCGGATCGGCCAGCGGCTTTGCGAACGTCACCCCGGCGCAGGTCCCGGCCGGCCTCGGCTCAGCGGTGGCGGCGGTGCTCGGTCTCGACAACGTGTTCTCGATGTCCCGCGCCGACCTGCACGCCACCGCGGCGAGCAACCCCGCCTCGTCCTGCACGCTGCAGGGCGTCGGCTACCTGTGCGACTACAACCCCCAGGGTTTCCAGATCGCCTACGACGCGACCAGCGTGCCCACCGGCTCGAAGATGACCGAGGCGATCTTCGCCGAGGGAGACCTGACCCAGGTGGTCAAGGACCTGCGGATCGAGGAGAAGGCGAACAAGCTGCCGCAGGTGCCGGTCACGATCGATCGAACCGGCGTGGCGAGCACCGATACGAGCGGCGCGGACGAGTGGGACCTCGACACCCAGTACTCGACGGGCATGGCGCAGACGGTGAAGGACCTGCGGATCTACGACGCGACCTCGATGAGCGATTCGGACCTGGCGATCGGGTTTGCGGACTTCGCCGGTCAGGACAAGGCCAAGGCGGGCAGCGCGTCGTTCGGCGAGTGCGAGGCGCTTGCCTATCTCGACGGTTCGATGGTGGCCGACGACGAGTCGTTCGCCGAGGCCGCCGCGCAGGGCCAGACGGTGTTCGCCTCCGCCGGGGACACCGGCGGCTTCTGCACCGTGGCCCCGACCAACGGCGTTCCCGCAGGGATCCCCGACGTCGAATACCCGGCCGCATCGCCCTATGTGGTCTCGGTCGGCGGCACGACGCTGCTCACGAACTCCGACGGCAGCTACGACGAGGAAGCAGCGTGGCTGGCGGGTGGCGGCGGGCCGAGCTACTTCGAGTCGGCGCCGGCGTGGCAGGCGGGCGACGGCGTGATCGGCACGATCGGCGCGGCAGCGGACCTGCGCACCGTCCCCGACGTGTCGATGGACGCCGACCCCAATTCCGGGGCGAACGTCTACGTCGATGGCACGCCGGAGACCGTCGGGGGCACGAGCCTTGCCTCTCCGCTCTCACTCGGCGTGTGGGATCGCCTGGAGTCCGGGCACGGGAATGCGCTCCCGTTCGCCTCGCCGCAGCTCTATGCGTTGAACGGCACGGCGGCGTTCCACGATGTGACACTCGGTGACAACGGCCCGTACCCGGCGACCCCTGGATACGACCTGGCAACAGGTATTGGGAGCTTTGATGCGGGTCAGGCAGAGACGCTGATCAAGTAGCGGCGCCGAACCGGCGTCCGCGGCTGCGGGGGGCGTATGCTCCCCGCAGCCGTCGCCGAGGGAGTGGCGGGGAACTGGGAGGTGGCAGGAATGCGACGCTGTGCGCCGGTTGGTCTGACCGCGGTGCTGGGGACACTTGGGGCGCTGGCCCTGGCCGGGGCCGCTCCGGCCTTTGGGGGGACGACGCGGCACCCGAGCTCCGTCTCGCCGGTGACGGTCGCGCCCGACGGGCCGGGCTCGCTCAGCTACTTCGACCTCGCGCGCAAGGACTGTGTGGGAACCGCCCGCAACACCGCCTCGAAGGTGTGGTTCACGGTTGCCGACGGCGCGCTGTCAGACACCTATTGGCCGACGGTCGACGCCACCAACGTGCACACGCTGCAGTACCTCGTCTCCGACGGGTCGACGTTCACCGACCTGCAGCAGCGCGACATGACCTACTCGGTCGCCGACGACCCGACCGGCATGGCGTGCACGGTGACCGCGAAGGACGCGGCGCACGGCTACAAGATCCAGACGACCTACATCGCCGACCCGTCGCACAACGCCGTGCTGATGCGGGTGACCTTCACCGGACCGAGCGGCGATCAGCTGTACCTCCGGCTCGACCCGCTCGCCGGCGGGACCGGCGGAGGCGGCACGGTCAACGCCGGCGGCAACTCGGCGCTGCTCGCCACCTCCCAGGGCGCGAGCGGACCGATCCCGGTTGCGTTCAACACCAACACGACGACCGATGCGAGCAATCGCAACTACGGGGTGCCGACCTACGAGGCGCTTGAGGCCTCGACCGGCTTCAGCCAGGCGTCCGTGGGCTACGCGGGCACCGGCAGCGATGGACTGAACATGCTCGACAGCGCCCGTTCGCTGACGACCTTCGACTCCGCGCCCGACGGGCACGTCGCGCTGACCGCGGAGCTGCCGGTGAGCTCCGGAGTGCCGGTGAACGTCGCGCTCGGCTTCGGCACGTCCGAGCAGGCGGCGCTCAGCACCGCTCGCGCCTCCGTGCGCAGTGACTTCCCGGCGACGGAAAGCCAATACGAGTCCGGCTGGAACTACTACGACTCGGGGCTGAAGCCCCCACCCTCGTCACTGGGCGCGGTCGGCGCCCGCGAGTACGAGGAGTCGCTCAACGTCGTCAAGGCCAGCGAGGACAAGACCTATCCGGGCGCGATCGCCGCCGGCCTGGCCTCCCCCTGGGGGCAGTCGGTTCCCGCGGGGAACTCAACCAGCGGCGAGCCGAACTACTTCGGCTCCTACCGCGAGGTCTTCTCGCGCGACCTGTACGAGGCGGCGAGCACGCTGCTTGTGGCGGGCGACACGGCAACCGCGCAGGACGCCACCAGGTTCCTGTTCGACCGTCAGCAGCTGCCCAGCGGCGCCATGCCGCGCAACTCGCTGCTCAACGGCAAGGCCGCGCCCGACACCGGCGGGCTGCAGCTCGACGAGGTCGCCGATCCGATCCTGCTCGACTGGCAGACGGGGCTGGCGTCCAACCGCGCGCTCTACCGCAACCACGTCGTGCCGGCGGCGGACTTCCTGGTCGCGCACGGCCCGTCGGACGGCTCGGAGCGCTGGGAGGAGCAGTCGGGCTACTCGCCGTCCACGATCGCCGCGGAGATCGCGGGACTCACCGCCGCCGCGAGCATCGCCCAGGTCAATGGCGATCCGACCCGCGCGCGGATCTACCAGGCAACCGCCGACGACTTCGCGCGGAACATCGTCAGCTGGACGGTGACCACGAACGGGCCGTACATCAGCCCCTCGGTGCCTGCCTACTTCCTGCGGCTGTCGAAGAACGCCGATCCCGATTCGGGCGACTCGGTGAACCTCGGCAACGGCTCGATCACCGTCGACCAGCGCTCCCTGATCGACGCGGGCTTCCTCGAGCTCGTCCGGCTCGGCATCCTGTCCCCCACCGATCCGGTCGTGCAGCACTCACTCACCGTCGTCGACGACACGATCGAGCACTCGACGCCGAACGGGATCGGCTTCTACCGCTACGGAACGAGCGCCAAGGGCTCGCAGGACGGCTACGGCGACTGCTTCCAGCCGAGCTCCTCCGGCTGCTCGACGATCGGCGCCCCGTGGGCACCCACCGACACGGGCACCGGCCACCTGTGGCCCGTGCTCGACGGCGAGCGAGGCGAGTACGAGATGGCGGCCGGGGACAGCTCGTTCGCGGGTTCGATGCTCACCGCGATGCGGAGGATGACCTCCGGCCAGGGCCTCGAGCCCGAGCAGGTGTGGGAGGACCCGAACCTCCCGGCCTCGCCCTACGGCACCGACCCGACGACCGCCTCCATCGGCTTCGTCGACGGTCAGCCGGCCGGCTCGGCCAGCCCGCTCACCTGGGCGCAGGCCCAGTACGCGCGGCTCGCGCTTGCCATCGGTGCCGGCCACGATCTGGAGACTCCGCAGATCACGCTGGACCGTTACGTCACCACGGGACCCCCCGGCTCGCTGCCGGTGACGGTCGGCTCGCCGACTCCGGGCGCGATCGTCGACACCACGCACGTGACCGTGACCGGCACGACGTCCCCGGGCGCGACCGTCGTCGTCGAAGCCGCCGGGCCCGCGGGCGGCACGGTGCCTCTCGCGTCGAGCACCGCGGCGCCGGGCTCCGGCGCGTGGTCGGTGAAGCTGCCGGTCGCGATGGGCACCACGACGCTCACCGTCACCGCGACCAAGGGCGACTCGACCGGCTATTCGCAGCTGAACGTCGACAACACCAAGGTCCCGGGGACGACCGTGTTCAGCGTCACCGACCCGACGGGCGATGACAACGGCCCGGGCACCTACCAGTACCCGACCGATTCGTCCTTCCTGCCCGGCGCTTTCGACCTGCTCGGCTTCACCGTGAGCGAGACGGCGAGCAAGGTGTATCTGCAGACCCGGATCGCCAACCTGGGCCCGACGTTCGGATCGAACTTCGGCGCCCAGCTGCTCGACATCTACGTCCACGACCCATCCGCGAGCTCCGCCTCGACCGCGGCGCCGTTCACGTCACGCAACTACACGATCGCCGCGGCCGACGCGTGGAGCGAATACCTGGAGGCCCAGGGTTTCGCCTCCCCGATCTGGCAGAGCGCGGCCGGCGGCTCGCTCGGCACGCCGCAGTTCATCGTCGACGGGACGGCCGGCACGGCGACGCTCGTCATGCCGCGGGCGAGCTTCGGTGACGTCGTCCCCGGCTGGACGTTCACGCTCGCGCTCACCGGTCAGGACGGCTTCAGCTCCGACGGGGCGCGCGCGTTCACCCAGCCGGCGGGCGCGTTCACGTTCGGGGTCTGCCCCGTCGGCGGCACCGAACCGATCTGCTCGGTCGATCCGTCGACGGTGCCCAAGGTGATGGACACGATCACCCCGAGTGGCGTCTCGCAGTCGAACGAGCTCGATCCGACGCTCGGGGCGGTCGAGCTCCAGGGCGTGACCGTGGGCGGCAGCTGAGACGCGGCGTGACCGGAACGACGGGCTGAGAGCGCATGCGCCGCGAGGACCTGCGCGATCTCTGCCTGTCGTTCCCGGGCTCGGAGGAGACCTTCCCGTTCGGGCCCGAGAACTCCGTGTTCAAGGTGGCGGGCAAGATCTTCGCCCTCTCACGGCTTGACGGCGACCCGCTGCGCGTGAGCCTCAAGTGCGAGCCCGGCCTGGCGGAGCAACTCCGTGAGGCCCATGTGGCGATCGCGCCGGGCTACCACCTCAACAAGCGCCACTGGAACACGGTGACGCTCGACGGCTCGCTGCCGGAGTCGACGATCCACGACCTGGTGGAGGACTCCTACGACTTGATCGTGGCCGCGTTGCCCCGGAAGCGACGGCGGGCGCTGCTCTGGAGGGGCGACACGGACTGAACGGGGGCGCGCGGAGCGGCGGAGGCGGCTCACGCGCGGCGCACGCCGAACGCCCGATGTCGTGCAGGTTCTGCACCGGGAAAGGGCCCGAACCACCCCAGAACCTCACTCCTGAAGGCGGGTTCTCGAGTTTTCTCGATTTTCGCCGAAAGTGTGCTTGGAGTCACATGAATACAGCTGGCGAGCAACTAGCATGCAAGGCGTTGCTCAGATTGCATCTGCCTTGTCCACCGTCCAGATCAGGAGACCAGGACAAATGAAGACCCTCACCCACACCCTCTCAGAGCGCTTCCGCATGTCGGTTGAACGCAACCGCGACCGCCGGGAGCACGACCGTGCCATGAGCGACCCCCGTATCCGTGACGAGCACTTCGCCGCTCGCGCCCGTGAGGTCGCCGCCGGCGGCAGCGACTGCCACTTCTGCGTCTGATTCCCAGACGCACCGGCAGCCTCAGACGCTGCCCATCGCCGCCCCCGCCGCGGGGCGGCGAACGGCCGACGGTGACCGCCGCCGGCCGGTTCAACCGCCGGTGACCTCCGCGAACTCCGGCATCTCACGCAGGGCGGCGAAGTCGTCGTCGTTGCGCGCGTACTCGGCGAATACCGGCTTCATCTCCACGGCCGTCCGGAGGTGGCCGAGCGCTTGCGCCGAGCGTCCGGTGAGGCTCTCCGCGCACGCCAGGCAGTAGTAGACCGCCGCGTATCGAGGCTGGGTGTCGAGCAACGCGGTGAGCTGTGCGATCGCCTCGTCGGCTCGGCGTGCCTCAAACAGCGGCACCACCGGCGCGATCACCTCCCACCCCTCGGCCTCGTAGACCTTCCCCGCCGGTGCCCCACCGACCGCGAGGATCGTCGTGCCCGCCTCTTCGGCAAACGCGGTCCGGTTCACCCCCGGCTCGACGCGGACGAACGTCCCCGCATCAGCGCTGAACGGCGAGCCGTCGAGCTCGAATCGCGCGGCGCCCGAGAGCACCAGATAGAGCTCGTCCCCGCTCGCCGGCTCGCTCTCATCGTGCTCGTTGAGAATCCGGTCCCCGGCGGCGCGCGCGGTCCACGTGGTCGCCCCGAACGTGGTGATCCCAAGATGGTGGCGCACCGGCCGGTACGGACAGCGGCCGTCGTCCAACTCCTCGATCTCCTGCATCCGCGCGATCGCGTATCCACTCATCCCGCCCGCCTCCTCGATAACCGTTGCCGAGGCGGAGCATACGGCCGGCGCTCAGGCGACACTGGCCGCGTCGGCGGCCGCTTCCTCCTCGGGCTGCGGGCGCCGCTCGGCGAGCACCCGCAGCGCATCGACGGGGATGTGGACGCTCACCGGCGTGCCCTGCACGTACCCGCCGGTGTCGCCGGTGTTGGTGATCGAGACCTGCAGCGGGACGCCGGTCGCCAGGCGCACCATCACCTGCAGACTCGTCCCCAGGTAGACCGTCCGCTCGACCATCCCGGGCAGGCAGTTGCCGCGCTGCGCGCCGGACTCGCCGGACAGCAATTCGATCCGCTCGGGCCGCGCGACCACCTTCACCGGGCCGCTCGCCTCCAGATCGCCGCAGCCGGCCCGCAGCGGGTAGTCGCCGACGGTCACCGCGCAGCCCCCTTCCACGCGCGCGGCGTGGGCCTCCATCAGGTTCGACACGCCAAGGAAGTCGGCGACGAAGACGGTCGCGGGGTCCTCGTACACCTCGGCGGGAGTGCCGATCTGCTCGATCCGCCCACCTGACATGACCGCGACCCGGTCGCTCATCGAGAGCGCCTCCTCCTGGTCGTGGGTGACGAACACGAAGGTGATCCCGACCTCCTCCTGCAGCGCTTTCAGCTCGATCCGCAACTGACGGCGGATCTTCGCGTCCAGCGCCCCGAGCGGCTCGTCGAGCAGCAGCAGCGCCGGGCGCAGCACCAGCGCCCGCGCGAGCGCGACCCGCTGCTGCTGGCCGCCGGACAGCTGGGCCGGGCGCCGCTCACCGTAGCCGCCGAGCTCGACCAGCTCCAGTGCCTCCGCGACCAGCCGCTTGATCTCCCCCTTCGGCGTCCGGCGCCGGCGTAGGCCGAACCCGACGTTGTCGGTCACCGACAGGTGCGGGAACAGCGCGTAGCTCTGGAACACCGTGTGGACGTTGCGCTTGTGCGGCGGCGTCTGGGCAACATCGACGCCGTCGAGCAGGATCTCGCCCGCGGTCGGCCGCTCGAAGCCGCCGATCATCCGCAACGTCGTCGTCTTACCGCAGCCGGAAGGCCCGAGCAGCGAGAAGAACTCGCCGGCGCGGATCGTGGCGTCGATCCCGTCGACCGCGATCGCCTCGCCGAAGTGCTTGCGCAGCCCGCGGAGCTCCACCTCGCCGGCCATCAGCCCTCCATCCCGGACAGCTCCGTGAGTGCCATGAGACCTCCCTCGGTGGTCGCGGTGCGCTTGCCGAGCACCGTGTAGAGCAGGTATGCCAGGACGATCCCGATCAAGGTGACGGCGACGAGGATCGTGGCCAGCGCGTTGAGTGCCGGCGTGCTCGTGCCGCCGCGCGCGTTGGAGTAGAGGTACATCGGGATCGTCGTCGTCGATGAGTTCGAGGACATGTATTGGGTGACCACGAAGTCGTCGATCGACAGCGCGAACACGATCAGCGTGCTCGACAGGATGGCCGGCATCAGCAGCGGCACGAGCACCAGCCGCACCGCCTGGATCGGTGAGGCGCCGAGGTCGCGCGCGGCCTCCTCGTACTGGGTGCCGATCGACGCCAGCCGGCTGCGGATGATGACCACCACATAGGAGAGCGAGAACGTCACCTGTCCGACCACCTGTGCGGTGGTACCGAGCTTGATCAGGGCGAACGGCACAATCGACAGCTGGGTGAAGACGACGAACAGCGACACTGCCATCACGATCTCCGGGGTGACGAGCGGGATCAGCATCAGCGAGTTTGCCGCCCCCGATCCTCTGCCCCGCCAGCGCGCGAGCCCCAGCGCGAGCAGCACCCCGAGCGGCGTGGCGATCGCCATGTCCAGCCCCGCGAGCAGCAGGCTGTGCACCAGCGCTGACGTGTAGGAGGGGTCATGGAAGACCGACTGGGTCGGGTTGCCCCACCACCAGCGGAGCGAGAAGCCCTGCCACACCGAGCGCGACTTGCCGTTGTTGAACGAGAACAGGATCGCGATCGCCACCGGGACGAGCGCCCAGGCGAGGTACAGCCAGGTGACACCGACGAGGAACCGGGGCTGACCCCACGGATTGCGCAGCCAGCCGAAGAGACCGCCGCGGCGGTCCGGTGACTGCCGCACGCTCGGCGGCAGGGCCGCGGGGCTGTCCTGGTATCCGGTGGCCGTCATGCGTTCAGCGCCCTCGCGTCCCGGGCGGATTGAATGATGTAGTAGCTCATCCCCACCGCGAGGATCGCCATCAGCACGAGCACGAGCGCCGCGCCGAGATCGATCTGCGAGCCACCTTGGACGAACAGGTTGATCTCGTTGCCGAGCATGCTCGTCTTCGGTGAGGCTGACATCAGGTCGTTGGTGTAGTAGTCGCCGAACATCGGGAGCACGACGAGCGCCGAGCCGGCCATGATCGACGGACGGCTCAGCGGCAGCGTGACGTGCAGGAACGCGCGCCACGGCGTCGCTCCGAGATCGCGCGCGGCCTCGATCTGGCGCTGGTCGATGCGGTCCAGTCCGGCGAACACGGGCAGGATGAAGTACGGGATGTATCCGTAGGTGAGGGCGAGGATCACCGAGTACGGATTGCCGTCCAGCCAGTCGGGCGGGTTGCTGATCCCGAGTGCCTGCAGGATGCTGTTGACCCAGCCGGCGGGCGAGAGCAGTCCGATCCAGGCCAGCATCCGCAGCAGGTAGCTCACCCAGAACGGGATCACGAGCAGCACGATCAGCAGCGACTTCGTGCGCCCCGCGTGGCGCGCCACGTAGTAGGCGACGGGGTAGCCGATGAGCAGGCAGAGAATGAGCGAGACCGAGACGTAGACCAGCGTGTTGCGGATCGATGGCCAATACTCGCCGCCCGGCAGCGACCCCGACACCGCCTGCGAGACGTACCCGGGGTTCCAGTGCAGCGGGTTCCAGAACGGCACCGGCTGGAACAGGTAGTTGACCCGCCCGAATGCGATGGCGAGCACCGCGTACGCGGGCACGATCACGAACAGCAGCAGCCAGCCCACCCCGGGCATCGCGGTGGCCCGCCACAGGGACCGGAGATCGTGGGACTGCAGATCGCTCACGTCGACTGCACCGCCGCCCATGCGTTCTCCCACAGCGTCTGCGCCGCGGTGGACTGCGGACCCTGGACGTAGCCGTTCTTGAACTGCGACTCCTCGATCAGCGTGGTCCGCAGGTTCGGCGCCACCAGCTGGCGGTGGACGACCGCATCGGGCGTCATCGCCTTCAACGGCTGCTGGTAGCCGATATACGCGAAGTTGGTGAATGCCGACCCGACATCGATGACGTGATTGAGGAACAGGTGCGCGAGCACCGGATTCTTGGCGCCGCGCAGGATCGCCAGGGTGTCGTTGTCGATCGGGCCCCGCCCGTCCTTGGGCCACCAGTAGGCGAACGCGGTCGGTTTGACGCCTTTTGGCGCATATTCGGGCGTCACCGCCATGTCGCCCGACCACGCCTGATGCAGCCACAGCGAGCCGTCGGCGAGGTGCTCGTACTCGTTGGTGTCGAACTTCAGGTTGGCCGATCCGATGAGCTGCTGGACCGCCTTCTGAGCGGCGAGGATCTCCTTGGCGTTGCTGGTGTTCACATCCGTCACGCCGTTGTGCAACAGCCCCATCGTCAGCCCCTCGTGCTGGTCGTCGAGCATCCCGACCTTCCCGGAGATGTGGGGACCCTCGGTCCACAGCGCGCTCCACGGCTTGGCGAGCTTGTCGGGGTTGAAGTGCGGCAGGTAGTCGGTGCGCCAGCCGATCCCGGTGGTGTAGATCGTGTACGGCACCGTGTAGCGGCTGCCGAAGTCGTACCACGGGTTGACGAGCGTCGGCCAGACGTTGGCCTCGAGGTTGGGGATGTAGTCGAGGTTGAGTGGCGCCAGCAGCTTGCCGACCACGAGCCGCTCGAGGTAGACGAGCTCGGGCACGAACACGTCGAACTGAACATCCCCGGACTCGATCTTGGCCACAGCCTCATCGATCGTGTTGAACGTCGAGATCTCGACACCGACACCGTACTTCTTCTCAAACGACTTGATGACGGCCGGATTGATGTACTCAAGCCAGTTGTACAGCTGCAGCGGCCCTTTCTCGGGCTTCAGCCCCGAGCGGATCGGGGCGTTGTCCTTGAAGATCGGCAGCGCCACCGGCACGTCGGGGCGCGCGAGCGCGAGCCCGCCCGGGCCGTCGCCCGCGCTCGCCCCCTGGACAGCGCCACCGGGCGGCGGCAGCGGCGCCGTCGTGCCACACGCGGCCAGCGCGCCCGGCAGGGTCAGCGCGCCGGCAGCCGTCCCAGCACGACGCAGGAAGGAGCGCCGTGTCGAGCCGGCGCCGGATTCTCGCGGGTGACTCATGCCGTTGCCTCCTGTTCGGCTCCGGGACGTCGACTGAATGCGTAGCCGAGCTCACGTGACGCCAGGCCCAGACAACACTCGACCAGGCGCGCAGGCGAGACGTCGGGCTGCCCGAGTGTCACCTGGACGCCCAGCCCGTCGAGCAGACCGCTGAGCAGGAGCGCGAAGTCGTCGGGATCGACGCTCGCACGGAACTCTCCCGCCGCCTGGCCGGCGATGACGATCTCGGCGATCAGCCGGCGCTGGCGGCGGTCCAGGCCGAAATACGAGTTACGGACCTTGGCTTCCCGGCGCGCCCGGACCCAGATCTCCATCCAGAGTGTGTAGTCGTTCAGCCCGCCTGGCCCGAGGCTCGTCTCCTCGATCAGGTGCACGAGCCGATCGGCCGGTGACGCGATCCGCTCCTGGCCCTCCGCCAGCCGCCCGTAGAACTCCGCATCGGCGAACGCGACTGCCTCTTCGAGCAGCCGGTCCTTGGACTCGAAGTAGTACAGGATCGTCGGCGCGCTCGTACCGGCGCGCTCGGCGATGTCGCCGATCCGAGTGTCAAGAAGACCGCGTTCGTACATCACCTCGGCAGCGGCCGAGACAATCTGTGGCTTGCGCAGATGATCGAGCTTTGGGCGCGGACTCACTGGGTGAGCTCTCCTCCGTGCGGTCGCTGTCAGCGTATACTGACTCGCGGTTCAGGAAACGTAGTCGAGGCGGTGGACACCTGTCAAGCGACTCTGGGACCGGAGAGGAAATCGATGAGGGATGTACTGGTGCTGGGCGCCGGCCTGGCCGGATTGTCGGCCGCGCGCGACCTGCTCGCCGGCGGCACGGACGTGCTCGTGCTCGAGGCCCGCTCGCGGATCGGCGGCCGCGTCCATGCGGAGACGCTCGAGGACGGCCGGCGCGTGCAGATGGGCGGCGAGGTCGTCGGCGAGGCGCACACCGCCTACCGCGAGCTGTGCGCCGAGCTCGACCTGACACTTGAGCCGAGCTACGTCGCCGACCCGGGTGAGCTGAGCTGGGGGCTGGCCGAGGGCGTGTCGGTCGGCGACGAGGCGCCGTGGATGAGCGAGCGGGAGCGGGCGGACGCCGCCCGGATCGAGCACGAGTTCGCGCGCCTGGCCGCGACCGTCGATCCCGATGACCCCTGGAGCCACCCGGACGCCGCGCGCCTGGACCGCCTGTCACTCGCCGACTGGCTGCGGTCACAGAACGCGCTGCCCGCGGTTCTCCGCCGCCACGGGCTCTCCTCGCTGTCACTCTCCTGCGACAGCCCGGAGCGCACCTCGCTGCTCTCCGAACTGCGCAAGCACGCATTTCTGCCGGGCGAGGCGTTCTACGACCTCGGCGCCTGGGAGGGGCTGCGCTGCTCGGAGGGCTCGGCGGCGGTCGTCCAGCGGCTCGGCGCGCAGCTCCCCGGCCGGGTGCAGCTGGAGGCGGTCGTCCGCTCGGTGGAGGTCGTCTCGAGCTCGGAGGTCGTGGTGAGGCTCGCGGACGGCGAGGAGCTCCGTGCCGAGGCGGTCGTCTGCGCGCTGCCGGCCGGGCCACTGCGGGACGTGTCTGTGAGCGGGATCTCCGAGGCCCGGATGGCGTCACTGGCCAGTCAGCGCCACGCGCTGGCGGCGAAGGTGGTGGCCGCCTACCCGGAGCCGTTCTGGCAGGCGACCGGGCAGAACGGTCTGGCCGAGACCGAGTGGCTGTTCGGCTCGACCTGGCCGCAGTCACCCGGCGTGCTCTCGATGCTCGTGCCGCCTGAGCGGCTGGCCCCGTTCATCGCCGCCCCGCCGGCCGCGCGCCGCGCCTCCGTGGTCGACGGCCTCGTGGCGTTGTATGGCGAGCAGGCGGCGGCGCCCGACGCGCTGCTGGAGCACGCCTGGGGCGTTGACCCGTTCACCCAGGGCTACATCGCGAGCTGGGCACCGGGCGACGTCCACCGGGTCGGGCCGCTGCACGGCACTCACGAGCCGCCGTTCTACATCGCCGGCTCCGACCACTGGCTCGCGGGCTACATGGAGGGCGCAGTTCGCACCGGCCGTGGCGCCGCGCGAGCGGCGCTGCGGGCCGGGTCGCCGGCCTGAGGCCACCCCGCGGGTGATGCGGAGCGTCGGCCGTCTGTCGCCGCGGCGGTCGACCACCGCATCCGAAGTCGCGAGCGTGAGAGTTCCATGTCGCGAGCCGTCGGCCGGCTCCGCTCACCAGGTGACGGGTATCGACGGACGGGGCCCACGACACCACGAGTGACGACATGTCCGCAGGCGATCGTCGAACGCACTCAGCCTGAGAGGGCCCGGATCACGGCGTCGGCGAACAGGCGTCCCTCAGCGGTGAGCCCGACCCGGTCGCCGACCACAACCACTCGGCCGCGCGCGACCTCGGACTCCACGGCCAGAGCCCCCGCGCTGCTCAGCGCAGCCAGCGGCAGGCCGTCGCGCATCCGCAATCCGAGCATGACCGCCTCCAGGGCTCGCTGCTCCGATGAGAGAACCTCGCGCCCGGCCGCGGGCGAGTCCCCCGAGCGCAGCCGCCGGGCATAGTCGGCCGGACGCCGGACGTTCCACCAGCGAACACCGTCGAGGTGGGAGTGGGCGCCCGGACCGACGCCCCACCAGTCGTGCGAGCGCCAGTAGCCGAGGTTGTGGTGGCAGCGCGCATCCGGGCCGGCAGACCAGTTGCTGAGCTCGTACCACTCCAGTCCGGCCTGCGAGAACCGCTCGTCGGCGGCCAGAAACCGGCGCGCCTGGTCACCGTCGTCGGGCGCCCGCGCCGTGCCGCGCCGGACGGCGGCCGCCAGCGCTGTGCCCGGCTCGATCGTGAGCGCGTAGGCCGAGATGTGGTCCGGCTCGGCCGAGAGCGCGTGGCCGAGGGTCCGGTCCCAGTCGGCGTCGCTCTCCCCGTCGGTCCCGTAGATGAGGTCCAGGGAGACGTGGTCGAACCCCGCCTCCCGGGCCTCGAGGGCGGCGGCCACCGCCCGCCCCGGCGTATGCAACCGATCGAGCGCCCGCAGCACGTGCGGGGCCGAGGACTGCATCCCGAGCGAGACGCGTGTGAATCCACCATCACGCAGTACGCGGAACGCCTCGGGATCCACCGACTCCGGGTTGGCCTCGGTCGTCACCTCGGCACCCGGCGCGAGCCCGACCGACCGACGCACGCCGTCGAGCAGACGCACCAGCACCGCCGCACCCAGCAACGTCGGCGTCCCGCCCCCGAAGAACACCGTGCGTGCCACACGCCCGTCGCCGAGCGACTCCGCCGCCACGCGGAGCTCCGCGAGCGCCGCCTCGACGAACCGCGCGGGCTGGTCGGGCCCATCCGGGACGTAGGTGTTGAAGTCGCAGTAGCCGCAGCGCACCGCACAGAACGGCACGTGGAGATAGATGCCGAGCGGCCGACTCACACAGCGACTTCTATCGCTCCAGCCGCTCTCCCAGGCCGAGGTCGTGCGCCAGTTGGCCCGAGACCGCGCGCCGCGCGCGCTCCAGCGGGATCGTCCGGTCGCCGATCATCGTGCGCACGCCGTAGCCGTCGAGCAGCGCGAGCGTGCGGTCGGCGACCTCGTCGGGGTCGCAGCGCGCGAACTCACCGTCCGCCACCCCGGCGCGGATCTCCCTGACGAACCACTCGTGCAGCCGGGCGTACAGCTCCTCGGCGACCGGCCGGAGCTCGGGATGGCGGACGGCGCGCAGCCACAGCTCCATCCACAGCACCCAGTCCTCGGCCAGCGCCTCGGTCGTCGGCAGGCACACCTCGATCATCGCCGCCAGGCGGGCGCCGTGGCTCCCACCGGACTCCGCCGCGTCCTCGATTCGTACCTCCGCTGCCCGGGCGTAGGAGTAGTCGATCGTCTCAGCGAGCAGCTGCTCGCGATCGGCGAAGTGGTAGTGCACGAGCGCGCTTGACACCCCTGCCTCGGTTGCGATCCGGGCGATCCGCAGGCCATCGATCCCGTCCCGGGCGATCGCCCGCACGGCCGCGCGCAGGATCCGCTCGCGGGCGGCCGACCCGCGCTCGGTCGCCGAGTCGGTGTCAGACGGCAGCGGGCTCACCGCTCGGGGCGTTGTCCGCGGATTCGCCCAGCGCCGGTGCCAGATCGCGGCGGATGCGGTCCGCGAACCACGCGACCGCCGTCTCACGCTTGGAGAGAGGTCCGCACTCGTAGCCGCGCGTCTGCAACCCCTGCTGAACGTTGTCGACCAGGTCGATGTCCTCGTCGAGCACGAGGCTGTTCAGACGCTGGTTGGCCCACTGGACGAAGCGGGTCCGCGGATCGGCGCCCGCCGCGCGGAGGCTGCCGAACGTGTCGGACGTGCTGGCCACGCCGTCGGGCAGCATCTGCCAGGTGTTCACCTGATCGGGATACAGGTCGATCGTCGTGTTCGGATAGATGAACACGTAGCGCCAGATGCGCCGGTCCTCGTCGCTCAGGCCGGGCATCGGGCTCACCAGCTGACCGTACAAGCGCTCCAGGCGGTTGGAGCTCGGCTTGTCGCGCATCGGCGCCTCGATCCACACCCAGTGCTCGTGCAGCTCGGAGGTGTAGTTGCGGTAGTCGTACATCCGCATCAGACCCGGATGGGCGATCGGGACGTGGTAGCCCTCCAGGTAGTTGTCGGCGACAACCTTCCAGTTGGCCGGCTGGGTCCCGGTCGCCGGGGCGAACGACTCGAGCGTGTCGATCCGGTAGCGGGCCAACCGCTGCGGGAGATCGCCCACCAGCGAGGCAAGCGTTGCCGCGCCCGGGTCGAGGTTGACGAACACCAGGCCGCACAGCACCTCGACCCGCGCCGCCATCAGCCCGTACCGGGACTTGTCGAGCTTCTCGCCGAACGCGAGCCCCTCGGGCACGCCGATCAGCGTCCCGTCCAGCTTGTAGGTCCAGCCGTGATAGCGACACCGAAGCGCGGCCTTGCACTGGCCCGAGCCGCTCAGCAGCCGCGAGCCGCGGTGGCGGCAGACGTTGCGGTAGGCCCGCAGTTCGCCCTGCTCGTCACGCACCACGAGCACCGGCTGATCGCCCGCCCGGCCGGTGATGTAGCTGCCGGTCGCCGGCAGATCAGCGACGTGACCGATCAGCTGCCAGGTGCGCTCGAAGATCAATCGCTGCTCGGCCTCCACGAGCTCGGGATCGGTGTAGAAGCGCGGGTGCAGCGATCGCCCGAAGCCTCCCCTCTCCACGTTCGCCGCCTGTCCCGTCGCCACCGGATCCATGTGCTCTCCTCCGTTCCTGACTTTGTGATCAGTTGCTGTAGTGTACGCGACATGGCGATCCGGCGAGCGGCATGGCTCTCGATCACTCCCGAGCCCGAGCGCGAGCTTCCCGCGGCGGTGGCCGTGATGAATGCCGGGCACGACGTCGGCGCTCAGGAGATCGAGCGCGAACGCCGGCGGCTGCAGGCGATCGTGATGCGGCACGGCCAGCGCCGGTGGCTCGGCTACCTGCGCGAGGTACTCGCCCTGATCGAGCTGCGCACCGGCGACGACAACCCCGAGGTGACGCGCGCACGGACCCGCGCGCGCGTCGTGCTCATCAACCACCACAACCTGCTGTTGGGGCTCCCAGGTCCGGGAGCCACGCTGACGACCCATGACCGGGCCCGCCTGGCGGAGCTCGACGACCCCGAGGAGAGACACGCATGACCACAATCGCCGCCGACCCGACGGCGCAGTTCACCGACGAGCAGCTCGCGCTCCAGCAGCGCGCGCGTGAGTTCGTCGACACGGTGCTGATCCCGCTCGAGCAGGAGGCCGAGGCCGCCTCCGGCCGGCTTGACAACGAGACGATCGGCCGCATCCAGCAGGCGGCGATCGCCGCCAACCTGCACGGCGGCCGGATCCCGACCCGCCATGGTGGCCAGGGCTGGACGATGACCGAGTGGTTCCTGGTCAACGAGCAGTTCGGCCGCACGACCAACGGCCTGCACTGGCACGTGCCGAACGTCTACAACGTGTGGGCGGATGCAACCGACGCCCAGGTCGAGCGCTATGTGCCACAGGCACTGGCGGGCCACGGCGGCGACGCCTACGCGGTCACCGAGGCCGAGGCGGGCTCAGACCCCGGCGGAATCGCGTCGACGGCGACGCCGGACGGTGAGGGCGGCTACCGGATCGACGGCGAGAAGTGGTTCGTCACCTCCGGCGACGTCGCGCGCGTGCTCGTCGTGATGGCGAACGTGATCGACGGCGACCAGAAGCTGCCGACGTTGCTGCTCATCGAGCCGGACGCGGACGGCGTCGAGTTCGTCGACGATCCGCGGTTCACCCACAACTATCCGCACGGTCACCCGACGATCCGTTTCACCGGCGTCAAAGTCGATGCCGACGCGGTGATCGGCGGGGTCGGCAACGGCGAGGCACTCCAGCGGCGCTGGTTCACCGAGGAGCGACTCGGGATCGCCACCCACGGCCTCGGCGCGATGTGGCGGCTGCTCGACGAGACGACCGACTGGGTGCTCAACCGCAAGCAGGGCGAGCACCGTCTGATGGACTACCAGGGCATCTCGTTCCCGCTGGCCGATTCCGCGACCGACGCGGCCGTCGGTCGCCTGCTCGCATTGCAGGTGTGCGCGATGGTCGACGCGGGCGCCGATCCGAAGCTCGTCCACGCGAAGGCGTCGATGGCCAAGCTGTTCGTGTCCGAGGCGGCCGGCCGCTGCGCGGACCGCGCCGTGCAGGCGTTCGGCGGCCGCGGCTACATGCGGGAGTTCGTCGCCGAGCGGTTCAACCGCGAGCTGCGCGTCGACCGCATCTGGGAGGGCACGAGCGAGATCCAGCGGCTGATCATCACGCGTGCGCTGGAGCGGCGCGGCGTCGAGGCGACGATCCATTGAGCGCCGGGACCCAGGCCCCGGACGCCGTACCGGCCGCGACCCCGTCGCTGGAGCGCATGCTCCAGCCGCGGTCGGTCGCGGTCGTCGGCGCCACCGACCGAGAGGGCAGCTACGCCGCGCAGGCGCTGATCAACCTCGCCACGATCGGGTTCGAGGGGTCCGTGTGGGGCGTCAACCCCGGCCGCAGCGAGGTGCTCGGCCGGCCGTGCGTCCCCTCGGTCGCCGAGCTGCCCGAGCCGGCCGACGCGGTGATCGTCGCGATCCCCGCGGCGGGCGTCGCGGCGGCGATCGAGCAGGCCGGGGCGCGCGGCTGCGGTGGCGCGGTCGTGTTCAGCGCGGGATTCGAGGAGGTCGCCTCCGGCAGAGGGCACGCCCGTGACCTCGTCGAGGCCGCGGCACGCCACGGGCTGCCGGTGTGCGGTCCCAACTGCAACGGCATCGTCTCCCCCGGCCGGCGCATCGCCCTCTGGGGAGACACCCTGGCAGCGCAGCGGGGGGGCCGGCTCGCGCTCATCTCCCAGAGCGGCAACGTCGCGGTCAACGCACTCGCCGCGCGGAGAGGCCTGCGGTTCCACACGGTGATCGCGAGCGGCAACCAGTCGGTGCTGTCGAGCGCGGACTACCTGCAGACGCTCGCGCGCCAGGACGATCTCGGCGCGGTCGCGCTCTACCTGGAGGACGACGGCGGCGCCGGTCTGCTCGACGGCCTCGCGGCCTGCGCGGATGCGCACGTGCCCGTCGTCGTGTTGAAGGTCGGACGCTCGGTCGCCGGCGCTCGGGCCGCGGCCGCCCACAGCGGCGCGCTTGCGGGCGACCAGCGCGTGTTCCGCAGCCTGATCGACGAGGCCGGCGGGTTCTGGGCGGATGACGTCCACGAACTGCTCGAGCTGAGCAAGACGCTGGCGGTGAAGCAGCCGCGCCGCGCAACGGATGCGGGGAAGGTTTTCGGTGCTGGCGACGGGAAAGGTTCCCCGCCCGCGCCGGAGGCCGCTCGGACGTCTCAGACCTCTCGGACCTCTCAGACCCCCGGCTTGGCGATCATGACCTGCTCGGGCGGCGACTCCGCCCAGGGTGCGGACGAGGCGGCGAAACTCGGCGTCGGCCTGCCGGCGCTCCGGCCGGAGACGCTCGAGCGCCTGACGGCCCTTCTCCCAAGCGCCGCCACCGCGGCCAATCCGCTCGACTACACCTCGATGATCTGGGGTGACGTCGATGCACTGGCGGGCCTGGTGCAGACGATGGGTGCCGACCCCGCGATCGACGTGGTGCTCGTCTTCTACGACCAGCCGGAAGGACTCACCGGTGCCGCCGCCGAGTCGTGGGCCGCGGTGTGCGAGGGCATTCAGCTCGGCGCGGACCGCAGCGACGCGGTCACGCTCGTCTCCTCCACGCTGCCTGAGTTGCTCGATGACCAGGCCGCCGCCGATTTCGCGCTCGCCGGCGTGCCCGCGGTCGCCGGGTTGCGCACCGGGGTGCGGTGTGCCCAGGCGCTGCTCGAACGCGCGCGCCACGACGTCAAGCCGGGCCGGGGCGAGCGACTGCGCGCAATTGCGGCCACAGCGCGCCGCGAAGCGGCACACACCGCAGAGGTACACACCGCGCACGCACCCACCGCGCAGGCGCCCCCGGGCCAGTGGCTCCCCGAGCACGACGCCAAGGCGCTGCTGCGCGACGCGGGCATCGCCGTCCCCGCCGGCCGCGTCGTCACCACCCCCGAAGACGCCGCAGCCCTCGGCAGCCCGCTTGTGCTGAAGGTGAGCGCCGCCTCGGTCCAGCACAAGTCCGAGATCGGCGGCGTCGTCGTCGGGCTCACCGACCCCGCAGAGATCGCCGACGCCCACCGCCGCCTCACCGAGATCGCGGCGGAACACGGCGGCGTCGTGCTCGCCGAAGCCATGGCCCACGGCGAACTGGAGCTGATCGTCGCCGCGCACCGCGACGGCGTCGTCCCCGCGCTGGTGATCGGGCTCGGCGGCATCTGGACCGAGCTGCTCCAGGACGTGGCCGTGCTCCCGCTGCCGGCGGACGCACGCCAGATCGAGCACGCGATCAGAACCCTCCGGGGCGCGCCGATCCTCACCGGCGGACGCGGCCGAACCCCACTCGACATCCGAGCCGCGGCGCAGCTCGCGCAAGGCATCGGCGAGCTGCTGATCGACCGCGACCTCGCGCTCGTCGAGTGCAACCCGGTCCTCGTCGCCCAGGTCAACGGCGGTGCGGTCGCACTCGACGCCGCGGTCAGACTTGCCGGCTGACCGAGCTCCAGAGCGTCACGTGTGGGCGGGGCTGCAGCCGCGCCGAGGTGGCCCCGGCCCGTCCGGTCGAGATCACCTGGGTCGCCTCCGAACTGGCCGCGAAGCGCTGCATCGCGAGCGCGGCCGGCAGCGCCCGGCCGAAACCGAGCGTGGAGGCATGCCACACCTCGATGACCGGCGTCCCCTGGAGATCGAGCCGCACGAGCGCGCGGCGCCGGACCTCCTCGACGACGGTATGCGCGAGCGCGACGACGATTCCGTCGCCCGCCGCGGCGGCCGCGACCGCGGCCGCGCTGCTCGAGTAGCCGGCGGTGTCCGGAGGCGCGATGCCGAGGCGGGCAAACAGGAGCCCGGCACCGGTGCTCGGGTCCAGCTGCGGTGGACCGAGCAGCCATCGCTCCCCCGCGACCTGAGCTGCTGAGAGGCCGCGCGCGCCGGCGAGCGGATGACCGGGCGCGGCGACGACGATCACCCGGGCTCGGAGGAACGGGACGGCGGCGATCGTGGCGGCGGTGTCGCCGGCCGGCGCCGGGCCGAGCGCGATATCCGCGCGACGATGCTCGAGCATCTCCCCCAGGTCGGCGCCGAGCACGGAGTCAAGCGAGACCTCGAGGCCGGGATCCCGCGCGGTGAACGCGTCGACCAGCGGCCCGACGTGCTCGGCGACGACGTGCGTGACCGCTATCTCCATCCGGCGCGCTGTGCCGGGCGCATCCTGGACCGAGCGACGCGCCTGCTCGGCGAGCCCCAGGATCTCGGACGCAAGCGCCGCAAGCCGCCGCCCTCCTGAGGTGAGCGCGATCCCGCGCCCCTCCCGCACGAACAGCTCGTCGCCGAGTTCCCTGCGCAGTGCGGCGACCGCCACCGAGACCGCGGCCTCGGTCACCCCGAGCTGCGCGGCCGCCGCCTTGACCGACCCGAGGCGCGCCGCGAGCACGAACGATTGAAGCTGTGCGAGGGTCACGGTTGGGCTAAGGATTCACTTAGGTCGGCTTGCGGCGATCCGCACATGAGGGTCAGGATTCTAGGTATGAGGAGGGTCGCGCCCCCGATGCCACCCACTCCGGGACGCCCAGGAGAGGAGCAGGATGCAGGTCCCGGCGCCATTTGAATACGAGCGAGCGACGAGCGTCGAGCACGCGCTTCAGCTGTTGGCGCAGCTCGGCTCGGATACGCGCATCCTGGCCGGCGGCTACTCGCTGCTGCCGATGATGAAGCTGCGCCTGGCCACTCCGTCCCACCTCGTCGACATCGACGACCTCGCGGGTGAGCTCGGCTACATCGAGCAGAGCGGGGATGTCATCCGGATCGGAGCCATGACCCGCCACCGGGAGCTGCTCGAGTCCCCGCTGCTCGCACGCCTGGCGCCGATCTTCCGCGACGCCGAGCAGGTGATCGCCGACCCGATCGTGCGCAACCGCGGCACGATCGGCGGCGCCCTCTGCCAGGCGGACCCCTCCGAGGACCTCGGCGCGGTGTGCGTCGCGCTGGAGGCGGAGGTGCTGATCCGCAGCCTCGGCGGCGAGCGGACGGTCGACATGTCGGACTTCCACCTCGGCCCCTACCGGACGGCGGTCGAGGACGACGAGATGCTCGTCGAGATCCGCGTACCGCTGCGCGAACACACCGGCAGCGCGTACGAGAAGGTCAACCGCCGGGTCGGAGACTGGGCGGTGGCGGCGGCCGGCGCGGCGCTCACGGTCACCGACGGGCTCATCTCGCACGCCGGAATCGCTCTCGTCGCGGTCGGGTCGGACGTCTCCTCCCCGGCCGCCGAGGCGGCACTCGTCGGGCGCGAGCCCTCCGAGGAGCTCTTCGAGCAGGCAGCCGCCGCTGCCGCCGCCGCGTGCACGCCCGTCACCGACCAGCGCGGCTCGGCGGAATACAAACGCCACGCGGCCGGCGTGCTCGCCGCCCGGGCGATGACACGGGCCGCGCGGCGGGCGACGCCGGAGCAGAGCTGATGCAGGTGACGATGACGGTCAACGGCCGTGGCTACACCCGCGAGGTCGAGGCACGGCTGCTGCTCGTCCACCTGCTGCGCGACGAGCTCGGGCTGACCGGCACCCACTGGGGGTGCGACACATCGAACTGCGGCACCTGCGTGGTGCTGATGGACGGCGAGCCGGCGAAGTCATGCACGGTGCTCGCGGCGACCGCGTCCGGGCACGACATCCGCACCGTCGAGGGGCTCGAGATCGACGGCGTGCTCGACCCGGTGCAGCGCGGCTTCACCGAGGAGCACGGTCTGCAGTGCGGCTTCTGCACCTCCGGGATGCTGATGACCGCCCGCGCGCTGCTGGACCGCACCGAGGACCCCACATCCCTGACCGACGAGGAGATCCGCGAGGCGATCTCCGGCCAAATCTGCCGCTGCACCGGGTACGCGACGATCGTGCGTTCGATCCGGTGGGCGGCCGAGCATTCACACGAGGAGCTGCCGGCATGAGAGGTGTGAGATGACCATCGAAGCTGCGCTGGCCGGATGGAAGATCGGCCTGGTGCTCGGGATCGTGGTGATCCTGATCGCGGCCGTGATCGTGATCGCGATCGTGGCGCTCGCGATGCGCATCGCCAGGCAGGCGGAGACCGCGGTCGGGGGCGTGGAGCAGGTGCGCGTCCAGACCGTCGAGCTCTCCGGAGTCGCGCGCATCAACGACTCCGGCGTCCGGATCCTGCATTCCGCGCGCGCCCTGCGCAAGGTGGCGGTGGGGAAATGACCCCGCTCATCGCGGCAACCGCGCACACCTACTGGGGGATCGCGCTGGTGATCGGACTGGTGGCGGCACTGATCGTCGCGGGGCTGCTCGCGATGCTGCTGCGCGCCGTCTTCCAGATCGACCGCTCCGCGACCCGGCTGCTCGGGGTCGCGGGGCTCCTCGCGGCCAACACCGCCTACATCCCGCAGCTCGAGGCGACCGCGCCGGTGCTCGGGCTGATCGTCGAGGAGGCCCTCGTGCAGGACGACTACATGAACGCGCTCACGGACGGATTTGGAGGTGGGCGGTGAGCACCCACGTGCTGGTCCTGCTCAGCGTGCTGCTGGCGCTCGTGGTGATCGCCGTGCTCGCGGCCGCGCTGATCCTCGTCCGCCGCTCGCTCGCCTCGATCTCCACCACGCTGGGCACGCTCGCCGGGGCGCTGGAGGGCGTCGAGTCAGATCACCTGCGCCCGCTCGAGCCCGCCGTCAGAGCGATCAACGCCCAGTTCGACACGATCCTCAGCGCGCTGCCGGGGATTGCGTCCAAAGCGGCGATCGTCGCCGAGAGGAGGCCCTCATGATCCTCTACTGGATCGGCTCGCTGATCGTGCTGCTCGTGATCCTGCCCGTCGTCGTCTACCTGTTGCGAGGCGTGCTCCAGACCGCACGGACGATCGTCCCAAGCGTGCAGCGGATCGGAGCTGCGGCCGCCGCCGGTTCCAAGGACCTCGACGCGGTGCCGCTCCTGCTCACCACCCAGCAGCAGGCCATCACCACGATCGAGACGGTCGCCGAGTACGGCGGCTCGCTCAACGTCATCCTCGACGACGCGTGATCTGAGGAGAAGCCAACGCCATGCCAGCACCAGGAGTCGTTCTCGCCATCGCGGTCGTGCTGATCGTCGCAGCGATGGTCTACTACCTCGTCTCGACGATCCTCGCCCTGCGCCAGATCACGCAGGGCCTCGACGACGCGATCGGATCCGTCCTGGAGATCATCGAGAAGACCGCGCCGGTCGAGCCGGTGGTGAACACGATCAACGCCCACCTCGACGCCGGCGTCGACGCGCTCGAGGGCCTTCTGGTCAAGAAGGCCGGCCTGGTCGATGCCGTCGGACTGCTCGACGGCCTCTACCCGGGGGCCGGTGCCCAGGGTCTGCGCAACTTCCCAGATGCGGCGACGATCAGACCGCCGCGGATCGCGGAGGTGTACACCCGCGGCGCGCTCACGCTCGCCCGCCTCGGCCGCGAGGCGCCGATTGCGGCAGCGAGCCCGGAGGGACCGGTGCTCCGCCATCCCAGCCGGGCCGCGGCGATGACCCGGATGCTCTATCCGAACGGGCGCCAGCTCCGCCCGGAGAACCTCGACCGCTCGCCGATCATCGGCACCGACTCGCCGGTCCAGTACGAACCCGCCGTGACCCCCGGTGTCCGCCCCCGGGTCGAGGTCTCACCCGAGAGAAAGGGAGCGTCCTGATGCAGACGCCCGCACCGTGTGACTATGAGCGCGCCACGAGCGTCGAGGGGGCGATCGCGTCACTGGTGGAGCACGCCGGCGCCGCGCGGATCCTCGCCGGCGGCCACAGCCTGATCCCGATGATGAAGTTGCGCCTCGCCCAGCCCGAGCTGCTGATCGACATCAACGACCTCGCCGAGCTCTCCTACATCGAGCTGGCTGATGACGAGATCCGCATCGGGGCGATGACACGTCACGCCGAGCTGCTGCGCTCCGAGCTGCTGGCCGAGCACTTCCCGGTGTTCGCCGACGCCGAGGCGGTGATCGCCGATCCGGTGGTGCGCAACCGGGGCACGATCGGCGGCTCGCTGTGTCAGGCCGACCCGGCGGAGGACCTCTCTGCAGTCTGCTCCGCGGTCAAGGCCGAGGTCGTGATCCGCGGCGTCGACGGCGAGCGGGTGCTCCCGATGTCCGAGTTCCACGTCGGCCCCTACGTGACCGCGGTCGCGGCGAACGAGATCCTCACCGAGGTGCGCGTCAAGGTCCGGGCCGGCGCGGGCAGCGCCCATGAGAAGGTGGAGCGGCGCGCCGGCGACTACGCGATCTCCGCCTGCTCGGCGGCGGTCTGGATCGACGGGGGCGCATTCACCGATGTCGGCGTCTCACTCGCCGCGTCCGGCCCGTTCACGATCGAGGTCACCCGGATCGAGGAGCTGCTGCGCGGACAGGGTCCGACCGAGGAGCTGTTCGCGCAGGCCGGCGCGCTCGCGGCCGAGGACGCGATGCCGATGGCCGACAGCCGCGGTCCGATCGACTACAAGCGCCATCTTGTCGGCGTACTCACCAAGCGTGCGCTGCGGCGAGCGACGGCGCGCGCGCTGCACCAGGAGGCCTGAGGAGCGATATGCAAGTCACGATGACGATCAACGGCCAGGAAGTGAGCCGCGATGTCGAGCCGCGCAAGCTCCTGGTCCACTTCATCCGCGAGACGCCGGGGCTCACCGGAACCCACTGGGGCTGCGACACGTCGAACTGCGGCGCGTGCATCATCCACCTGGATGGTCAGGCGGTGAAGTCGTGCACGGTGCTCGCGGCGATGGCCGACGGCCACGAGGTGCGGACGGTCGAGGGGCTGGAGGTCGACGGCCGGCTGGACCCGATTCAGGAGGGCTTCCACGAGAAGCACGCGCTGCACTGCGGCTTCTGCACCCCGGGGATGATGATGGCGAGCAGGGCGTTGCTGGACGAGAATCCCGACCCGACCGACCACGAGATCCGCACTGCGATCTCAGGCGGGATCTGCAGGTGCACCGGATACGTGAACATCGTCGCCGCAGTCCGCTGGGCGGCCGAGCGCGAAGCGCAGACCACCCGCCAGGAGGCGTGAGCATGGCCACGACCGTCCCAGAGAACCTCCCCAGCCGCAGCCAGGAGCGGCCGATCGGATTCGGCCGGCTCAAGCGCAAGGAGGACGCCCGGTTCATCCGCGGCAAGGGCACCTACCTGGACGACCTCAGGTTGCCGGGAATGCTGCACGGCGCCATCCTGCGCTCCCCGTTCGCCCACGCGAAGATCAACTCGATCGACACCTCCGCCGCACTCGCGCTCCCCGGCGTTGCCGCCGTGGTCACCGCCAAGGACCTGGAGACGCTCGGCCTGGCGTGGATGCCGACGATCTCCTACGACACGCAGGCGGTGCTGGCCGGCGACAAGGTCCGATTCCAGGGCCAGGAGGTCGCATTCGTGATCGCCGCCGACGAGTACATCGCCCGCGACGCGCTGCCGCTGATCGAGGTCGACTACGAGCCGCTCCCGGTCGTCGTCAACGCCCGCAAGGCGCTGGACCCCGACGCGCCGCTGATCCGCGACGACAAACCCGGACAGGTCGACAACCTCGCCACCCCCACCTGGGAGGCCGGCGACGAGGAGGCGACCGATCGGGTCTTCGAGGAGGCCGACATCGTCGTCACCCGGGACGTCATGTATCCGCGGTGTCACCCGGCTCCGATGGAGACCTGCGGCATGATCGCGGACTTCAACCCGCAGACCGGGCAGCTCGACCTCTACAACGGCAACCAGGCGCCGCACGTGCACCGTACGGTGTACGCCCACGTCGCCGGCCTGCCCGAGCACATGATCAGGATCATGTGCAACGACATCGGTGGCGGGTTCGGTAACAAGGTGCCGGTGTACCCCGGCTACGTGTGCACGATCGCCGCCTCGATCGTCGCGGGGGCGCCGGTGAAGTGGATTGAGGATCGCACCGAGCACCTCACCTCGACCGGGTTTGCACGCGACTACATCATGCACTCCTCGATCTCGGCCAAGGACGGGCGGATCACCGGTCTGAAGGTGGACGTGATCGCCGACCACGGCGCGTGGGACTCGACCGCTCAGCCGACCAAGTTCCCGGCCGGGTTCTTCCACATCTGCTGTGGCTCCTACACGCTTGAGGCCGCGCACGTGAAGGTCAAGGCGGTCTACACGAACAAGGCCGCCGGCGGCGTCGCGTACCGGTGCTCGTTCCGGATCACCGAGGCCGTGTACCTGGTGGAGCGGATGGTCGAGGCACTCGCACTCGAGATGGGTGTCGACCCGATCGACCTGCGGATGCGCTCGTTCATCGGGCCTGAGCAGTTCCCGTACGAGACGACCACCGGCTGGACCTACGACTCCGGCAACTACGCCGAGACGATGCGAGTGGCGATGGATATCGCCGGCTACGAAGAGCTGCGGCGCGAGCAGGCCGCGAAGCGCGAGCGCGGCGAGCTGATGGGAATCGGGATCGCGTTCTTCACCGAAGGGGTCGGTGCCGGCCCGCGCAAGCACATGGACATCCTCGGGATGTCGATGAACGACGGCGCGGACCTCCGCGTCCACCCGTCGGGCAAGGCGGTGGTCTCGATCAGCGCCCAGACCCAGGGACAGGGTCACGAGACGACGTTCGCCCAGATCGTCGCCGAGGAGCTCGGGATCCCGCCCGAGGACATCGAGGTCCGCCACGGCGACACCGACAAGTCCCCGTACGGCCTCGGCACCTACGGCAGCCGGTCGACCCCGGTGTCGGGCGCGGCGGTCTCGCTGGTGTCACGGAAGGTGCGGGACAAGGCACGGCTGATCGCGGCGACGATGCTCGAGACCCGGCCCGAGGACCTCGCCTGGGAGAAGGGCCGCTGGTATGTCAAGGGCGACCCCGAGCAGGGCGCGACGATCGAGGACATCGCGCTGCGCGCCTACAACGGCGAGGAGCTGCCGGCCGGGATGGAGGGCGGCCTCGACGCCCAGATCATCTACGACCCGCCGAACCTCACCTACCCCTACGGCGCCTACATCGCGGTCGTCGACATCGATCCCGAGACCGCCCAGGTGACGGTGCGCCGCTTCATCGCCGTCGATGACTGCGGGGTGCGGATCAATCCGATGATCGTCGACGGCCAGATCCACGGCGGGCTGGCCGAGGGGATCGGGATCGCATTGATGGAGCTGATCAGCTTCGACGAGGAGGGCAACTGCCTGAACTCGTCGTTCATGGACTACCTGATCCCGACCGCGCTCGAGTGTCCGGAGTTCGAACTCGGGGAGACCGTGACGCCGTGCCCGCACCATCCGCTGGGGGCCAAGGGCGTCGGCGAGTCGCCGAACGTCGGCTCTCCGCCGGCGATCGTCAACGCGGTGATCGACGCGCTGCGCCAGGGCTACCCCGACGTCGATCACATTGACATGCCGTGCACGCCCGACCGCGTGTGGGCGACGATGCAGGGCCGACCGGAGCCCCCGCAGTGATCTCATCGGACCTCGACGAACGACTGCGGGATCTGCGCGCGCACGGCGAGCCGTTCGTGCGCGCCACCGTGGTGCGCGTGCAGCGCCCCACCAGCGCACAGGCCGGCAACGTCGCGCTGGTCCGCCGCGACGGGTCGATCGAGGGGTTCGTCGGAGGAGTGTGCGCGCAGCACAGCCTGCGGCTGTATTCGCTGCAGGCGATCGAGAGCGGAGAGCCGCTGCTGCTGCGGATCATGCCCGACGGTCCCGAGGACGCGGACGGATCACGCGCCGGGACGGGTGAGGTCGACGCCGGGGAGGAGATCGCGCGTGAGGACGGCGCGGTCACCGTCCAGAATCCCTGCCTCTCTGGGGGTGCGATCGAGATGTTCCTGGAGCCATTCCTGCCCGCGCCGCGCGTGCTGGTCGTCGGCGACTCGCCGATCGTCGAGGCGCTGAAGGATCTCGGCGCCCGCCTGGGACTCGAGATGCTCGCCGGCGGCCCCCGCGGGGAACGGCCCGCGACCGGCGATCTGGCGCTGATCGTCGCGGCCCACGGCCGCGACGAGGTTGGCGCGCTGCGCGCCGGCGTGGAGGCGGGCGTGCCCTACGTGGGCCTGGTCGCAAGCCCGCGCCGAGGCCGAGCCGTCCTCGCCCAGCTGCGTGAGAACGGGGTCGAGGAGGAGCTCGTGGCGCGCATCGAGTCGCCCGCCGGGCTGAACATCGGCGCCCGCACCCCGCCGGAGATCGCACTCTCGATCCTCATCCGGGTCGTCGAGATGCGCCGCGCGCGTGACATCCACGAGGGCACGCTCGCCGACGCGACCGGTGCGGCGAACGCGGCCCAATCACGCGGGCCGCAGACCGCTGTGGACCCGATCTGCGGCATGACCGTCGTCGTGCTCGATGACACCCCGTCGGTAGGGCACGACGGCGAGACCACGTACTTCTGCTGCGAGGGCTGCCGGGACCGCTTCGAGCGTCAGCGCGCCGGATGAGCGACGACGCCATCGGAGATCCGACCGCCGAGCTCGCCGCGCTCGCCCCTGATGTCGAGACGCTCGGCCAGCGGCTGGCGAGTGTCGACTACCTCGTCGATGAGGCGCTCGGCACCTCGATGTTCCTCAGCCTGCGCCTCCCCCAGCCGCTGCTGCTCGAGGGCGAGGCGGGGGTTGGCAAGACCGAGGCGGCGCGCTCGCTGGCGATGGCGCTCGACACGCCGTTGATCCGCCTGCAGTGCTACGAGGGGATCGACGCGACCGAGGCGCTCTACGAGTGGAACTACCCCCGGCAGCTGCTCGCGATCCGGCTTGCCGAGTCCAGCGGCGAGACCCTCTCCGAGCAGGACCTGTTCGGCCCCGAGTACCTGATCCGCCGGCCGCTGCTGGCGGCGCTCGAGCACCCCGGCCCCCGGCCCGCCGTGCTGCTGATCGACGAGGTCGACCGCGCCGATGATGACTTCGAGGCGTTCCTGCTGGAGCTGCTCGGCGAGGCGGCGGTGACGATCCCGGAGATCGGCACGGTGCGCGCGACTCATCCGCCGATCATCGTGCTCACCTCCAACCGCACCCGCGACCTGCACGACGCGGTCAAGCGGCGCTGCCTGTACCAGTGGATCGACTATCCGAACGCCGAGCGCGAGGTCGAGATCATCCGCCGGCGGGTACGTGGCGCCGCGGAGTCGCTCGCCGTCCAGGTCGCCGCCGCCGTCGCGGCGATGCGCGAGTCCGACGTGCAGAAGCCGCCCGGCATCGCCGAGGCGATCGACTGGCTGGCCGCGCTCAGCCTGCTCGGCGTCGAGCGTCTCGACGGCCTCGCGATCGATCGCACCCTCGGCTCGGTGCTCAAGTACTCCGAGGACCAGGACGTCGTGCGCACCGCCGGCCTCGAGCAGCTCGTGACCGGCCCGCGATGAGCGCCTTCCGGCTCGAGACCGTGCGCCTGGACCTGCCGGCGCTCGCCGGGGCGTTCGGGCGGCGACTGCACGATTCCGGTGTGCCGATCACCGCCGAGCGGTCGGCCAACTTCGCGGCGGCGCTGTCGCTCGTGCGCCCCGTGTCGCGTCGCCGGCTGTACTGGACCGCGCGAGCGGTGTTCGTCTCCGACCGCTCTCAGGTGCGCCCGTTCGACGCCGTGTTCCGGGCGGTGTTCGGCGCCGGCGAGCTCTCCTCGGCCGAGATCACGCCCGATGCAGAGACGATCCCGTCCCTGCCGGACGAGCGTGACCAGGCTCGCCCACCGAGCGACGCGCCTCGCCGGCTGCGGGAGGACGCGCTCACCGGGGCGAGCCCGCCGGGCGAGAGCGCGAGCAGCGAGCGCTCCGAGGAGGAGCGGACGATCGAGGTGCCGATGCTGTCCAGCGCCGAGGAGATCCTCCGCCACCAGCGCTTCGATGCGCTCGAGGCGGACGAGCTTGCCGCGCTCTACCGGCTGATGTCGCGGCTGCGGGTCGCCACGCCGGTGCGCCGGACCCGCCGGGCTCGCCGCGACGCGCACGGCGAGCGGATCGACATGCGCCGGACGCTCCGCGCCAGCCTGCGCACGGCCGGCGACCCGATCCGTCTCGCACGGCGCCGCCGACTGGTGCTGCGCCGGCGGATGGTGCTGCTGTGTGACATCTCCGGCTCGATGGAGCCGTACGCGCGCGCCTACCTGCAGTTCCTCACCTGCGCCGCCGGCGGGGTGAGCGGCGGACCCAGCGCGAGCCGGGCCGAGGCGTTCGCGTTCGCCACCCGGCTGACGCGCCTGACGCGCGCACTGCAGTCGCGCAACCCCGAGCGGGCGATCCAGCGCGCCGCTGCCGCCGCGCCCGATTGGGCGAGCGGCACTCGGATCGGCGACGCCCTGAAGACGTTCAACGACCGCTACGGCCGCCGTGGCATGGCCCGGGGGGCGGTGGTGGTGATCCTCTCCGACGGCTGGGAGCGCGGCGACCCCGAGCTCGTCGGCCGGGAGATGCAGCGGCTGGCCCGAGTCGCCTACCGCGTGGTGTGGGTCAACCCGCGCGTCGCCGCCCGGGAGTTCGCACCCCGCGCGGGCGGGATGGCCGCCGCGCTGCCGCACTGCGACGCACTCGTCTCCGGCCACACGCTCGCCGCCCTCGACGCGGTGATCGACGCGATCGGCGCCGACCGGGCGCGTGACCGAGACCCGAACGCAGCCTGGGCCGTGCCGCCCGCGCGCCCCGAACCGGACCGGACCGAGAACGACGAGCCGTGGGGCAGCGCAACCCCGGTCGCGGGCAGCTCGGTCGCGATGCCGAGCGGCTACAGCCCGAGCCGCGGCCGCACGACGTCCGACTGGAAGGCACCCAAGCCGCTGGGACCCGTCCACGACCCGGAACCGAGATGACCGACGAGCCCAAGATCTGCATCTACCCGGGCTGCGAGCGCCCGGCGGTCCCGCCCCACCCGATGGGCGGGCCACAGCCGGCGTTCTGCGATCTCGAGGAGCACAACGCCCTCACCGTCCACCTGGAGCGCAAGCGCCTCCAGGAGACGGGGGCCGACCAGGAGAGACACGATGGGCAATGAGGCGTACCGCGCGGTGTTTCTGCGCATCCACCCGACCGGCAAGATGGTGCTCAGCCTGACGACCGAGCCCGACGGCCACGAGAGCGAGTACGCGCAGCTGGTCGCCACCCAGCTCGGGGTGCCGCCACTCGACGTCAAGGTGGTGCCGGCCGACGGCAACCGCTTCGGCGAGGGCCACGGGTTCAATACCGCCCCCTCGCCGGGCGCGCCGGGCGCGATCACGAGCGCGACCGGGAAGATCCTCGACAAGGCGCGCCTGCTCGCCGGCGTGGCGCTCGGCGCCGAGCCCGAGAGCCTGCAGTGGAGCGACGGCGCGTTCGTCACTGCCACCGAGCCTGCGCACGCGGCGACGATCGCCGATCTGGCGATGTACTCACTCTCCAGCGGAGAGCTCCCACCCGGAGTCGAGGGCGGTCTGGACGCCCAGACGGTGTACCGGGACTGACACCGACACACGACAGGAGACATGACACATGGTTGAACTGGACCACCCGTTTCACAACGACAAGGGCACTGACTACAACTGGGACGCGGTCCTCGACCTCGACCGCCTGATCCCATGCGTGGAGGGCGGCCGGGTGGTCGAGCGGACTTCACCCGAGAGCGCGAAGGCCGAGATCCTGGTGAAGATGGGCGCGATGTCGATGAAGTTCGTCGGGACCGTCGATGTCGCCGAGCGCGACGATGCCACCCACACCGCGCTGCTGAAGGTGAAGTCGCGTGAGGCGGGCGGTCAGGGCTACGCGAACGCCGACGTCACCTTCACGCTCAACGACGCCGGCGGCGAGGTCCACACCGCCGCTCAGATCTCAGGCAAGGCGGCCTCGATGGGTGAGGGCGTGGTACAGAGCGTGCTCGACGCGTTGATCAAGGACTTCACCAAGAGCCTGGAGAAGATCTGAGGTGAGCGGGGGCCGGACGATCGAGATGCGGCTGGTGAGCGCGGCGGACATCCCCGCCGACGGAGGGACCGCCGTCCAGGACAGCCCCGACCGCCCGGTGTTCCGGGGTCTGGACGGTGATGATTACGTCTGCGCCCACTGCGGCAACGTGCTCGCGACCGGGATGGCGCCCGAGTACATGAACGCCAAGCTGCGGATCAGGTGCGGCCGGTGTCGCAAGATCAACGTCGCGGTCGAGGTGGAGGGCGTCGACTACCGCAAGGCATTCGGCCGCGGGGCGGTGTTCGGTGACGGCGCCGTCGGTGCCGACCGGCGACAATAGCCGCGTGGCAGTCCCTCTCGTCGGCGAGCAGGCCGATCCGCCGGACCCTGACCGTCCGATCGGCTTCGGTCGTCTGCGGCGCAAGGAGGACGGTCGCTTCATCCGCGGTCTGGGAAGGTACGTCGACGACCTCCAGTTGCCCGGGATGCTCCACGGAGCGATTCTCCGCAGCCCGTTCGCGCATGCCCGGATCACCTCGATCGACGCCACCGCCGCGCTCCAGCACCCGCGCGTCCACACGGTGCTCACCGGGGCGGACCTGGAGGCGCGCGGGGTCGCCTGGATGGGAACGATCTCGGGCGATCTGCAGGCGGTGCTCGCCACCGACAAGGTGCGCTTCCAGGGTCAGGAGGTCGCGTTCGTCGTCGCCGAGGACCGCTACAGCGCCCGCGACGCGCTGGAACTGATCCAGGTCGAGTACGAGCCGCTCGACCCGGTGATCGACGTCCGCCATGCGCTTGACCCGGACGCTCCGCTGATCCGGGACGAGGTCGAGGGCCGCACCGACAATCACATCTTCGACTGGGAGGCCGGCGACCGGGTGGCGACCGACCGCGTGTTCGCCGCTGCCGAGGTCGTGGTCGAGCAGGAGATGGTGTTCCCTCGCTCGCACCCGGCGCCGATGGAGACGTGCGGCGCCGTCGCCGAGTACGACCGGGTGAGCGGCCGCCTGACCATCCACGCCACCACCCAGGCTCCCCATGCCCACCGCACGCTCTTCGCCCGGCTGACCGGCATGCCCGAGCACCGCATCCGCGTCGTCTCTCCGGACATCGGAGGCGGCTTCGGCAACAAGGTGCCGGTCTACCCCGGCTACGTGTGCGCCGCGGTCGCCGCCATCACCGTCGGGCACCCCGTCAAGTGGATGGAGGACCGCTCCGAGAACCTCATGTCGACCGGGTTCGCGCGGGACTTCGTGATGCGCGGTCGGGTCGCCGCCACCCGCGACGGCCGCATCCAGGCCGTCCAGGTCACCACGCTCGCCGATCACGGCGCGTTCAACGCGACGGCCCAGCCGACCCGGTATCCCGCCGGCTTCTTCCACGTGTTCACCGGTTCCTACGACATCGAAGCTGCGCACTGCCGCGTCACCGGGGTCTACACGAACAAGGCGCCCGGAGGCGTGGCCTACGCGTGCTCGTTCCGGATCGCCGAGGCGGTCTATCTCGTCGAGCGGCTCGTCGACTGCCTCGCCCACGAGATCGGCGCCGACCCCGCCCAGCTACGGCTGAAGAACCTGATCGCCGCCGACCAGTTCCCCTATCAGTCGAAGACCGGCTGGGTCTATGACTCGGGCAATTACGAGGTCGCGCTGCGACGCACGCTCGAGATCGCCGGCTACCCGGAACTGCGCCGCGAACAGGCAGAGAAGCGCGAGCGCGGCGAGCTGATGGGGATCGGGCTCTCGTTCTTCACCGAGGCGGTCGGCGCCGGACCGCGCCGCCACATGGACATCCTCGGTCTGGGCATGAACGACGGCGCCGCGCTGCGGATCAACCCGAGCGGCCAGGCCCGGCTGGCGATCAGCGTCCAGACCCAGGGTCAGGGTCACGAGACGACGTTCGCCCAGATCGTCTCCCATGAGCTCGGGCTGCCGCCCGAGGACGTCGAGGTCGTGCACGGCGACACCGATGCCACGCCCTACGGCCTCGGCACCTACGGCTCGCGCTCGACGCCGGTGAGCGGCGCGGCCGCGGCGCTGGCGGCACGCAAGGTCCGAGACCGCGCCCGGCTGGTCGCCTCGGCGATGCTCGAGGTCGCGCCCGAGGACCTCGAGTGGGAGAACGACCCGCCGGCTCGGCCCGCGAGATGGTTCGTCAAGGGCGACCCCGAGCAGGGCGCGACCATCCAGGAGATCGCGGCGGCGGCCTACGGCTCGGTGGCGCTGCCCGAGGGGGTGGAGACCGGCCTCGACGCCGAGGCGGTGTACGACCCGCCGAACCTCACCTTCCCGTTCGGCGCCTACCTGTGCGTGGTCGACGTCGACGCCCGCACCGCGAAGGTGACCGTGCGCCGCTTCGTGGCGGTCGATGACTGCGGCGTGCGGATCAACCCGATGATCATCGAAGGCCAGGTCCACGGCGGTCTCACCGACGGGGTCGGGATGGCGCTGATGGAGATGATCGCCTTCGACGAGCACGGCAACTGCCTCGGGGGCTCATTGATGGACTACCTGATCCCGACCGCCGTCGAGGTGCCCGACTGGGAGACCGACTTCACCGTGACCCCCTCCCCCCACCATCCGCTCGGCGCCAAGGGGATCGGCGAATCGGCGACGGTCGGCTCGCCACCCGCGATCGTCAATGCGGTCGTCGACGCGCTCGCCCCCTACGGCCTGCGTCACATGGACATGCCGTGCACGCCCTCGCGGGTCTGGGACGCGATGCAGGGCCGACCCGCGCCGCCGCGCTAGTGGCCGGCAGCTGGCCGTCGAACGCTAGTTGGACGGCAGCTGGCCGTCGAACGCGATCTGCACGTCGTCGACGACCTTCAGCGCGCCGAACAGCGTCGAGTACGGCTTGATCCCGAATTCACTCTGGGTAATCGTCGCCCGCCCGGTGAGGTTGCCGTCATCGCCGGCGCGCAGCTCGAACGTGATCGGCCGCCGAGCGCCGAGCAGGTCGAGCTCGCCGTGCACGCGCAGCTCGCCCGCGTCCCGGCCCGCCTCGACGCTCGAGGAGCGGAATTCGATCGCGCCCCGCTTGAGGACCTCGTCCTCGATCGTCTTGCCGATCGCGACCTTGTCGTCGTCGCCGAGCGCCTGCATGCCGCCGGTGCCGTCGAGCACCTGCAGCGAGGTCGAGTCCGCGGTGAGCCGCATCTCGGTCGCGGCGGGGTCCTCGCCCGCATGGAGCTCCGCGGTCCAGCCGGTGACCTCGATCAGCAGGTTGTGACCGGCCTTGGACGCGGCGCCCGTCTTGCCGGTGCGGACCGTGAGCGTCGCCTGCTGGGGTCCGAGCGTGTAGCTGCCAGGGGGAATCGTCATTGTGCGTCGACGCTATCGGCCGGGCGGGAGCGCGGCGGGCTGGGCTAAGCGATCCCTTAAGTGCCCAGAGGAGATCGCGAACTAGCCTCGGACCTCTGCCGCGGCCAGACCCGCGCCCCCGGAATCGACAAGGAGCAGCGATGAAGATCGTCCTCTTCGGACCCAACGGCATGATCGGTAGCCGCATCGCCGCCGAGCTCTCCGACCGCGGCCACGACGTCGTCGGCGTGAGCCGCGCGAGTGGAGCCGACATCACCGACGCCGCCCAGGTCGCGACCGCTGTCCAGGGCGCCGACGTGGTGGTGTGCGCGATCTCCAACCGCGGCGCCGAGTACACGCTCTCCGACGTCGCGCACTCGCTGCTCGACGGCCTGCGCCGCGCCGGGGTCCGCCGGCTGCTGATCGTCGGCGGAGCGGCCAGCCTTCAGGTCGCCGGCGGAGGCCGGCTGCTCGACACCCCCGACTTTCCGGAGGAATGGAAGGGCGAGGCGACGCAGGGCGCCGAGGCACTCGAGGTCTATCGCGGCGTCGAGGACCTGGACTGGACGTACATCAGCCCGGCCGCCTTCATTCACCCCGGCGAGCGCACCGGCTCCTACCGGCTCGGCGGCGAGCAGTTGATCACCGACGCGTCGGGCAAGAGTGAGATCTCGGCCGAGGACTACGCGATCGCGGTCGCCGACCTGGTCGACAGCGGTGAGCACGCGCGTGAGCGCGTCGGCGTCGCCTGGTAGCCGCGCCTACCGGCGGGCGGTGACGATCACCGCATCGTGCGCCGTCGCTGATACCTGCGAGACCCGGACGACGTGCTCGACCGGGCGGGTGACCGGGCCGCCGGTGGCCCCGCGTCCGACGTCCCCCTCGGTGTCGCCGCCCCAGGACCACAACCGGCCGCGCTGATCGATCGCATAGTCGGTCTGGCCACCGGAGCTGACGGTGACGAAGTGTGCGCCATGCGGCTCGGTGAGCCTGAACGGACGTGGCCGGTTGGCGGTCGCACCGTCGCCCAGCTGGCCGACCGCTCCGGCACCCCATTCCCACAGGGCGCCGCTGGACAGCAGCGCCATCGTCTGGCCGTTGTTGGCAAGGCTTCCGCCCATCGACACCGACCGCACCGGACCCGGCAGCGTCACCTTCACCGGGGTGTCGTGCTCGGTCGTGGTGCCGTCGCCCAGCTGCCCGTCCGCGTTGGTTCCCCAGTCGTAGTAGGTGCCGTCGGCCATCAGCGCACCGGTGGTGCCGTAGGCGGCGGTGAGCGCGATCACCCGGCCCGCCGGAAGTCCGCGCACGGCGACCGGCGTTGCCGTCTGTGAGCGCAGGCCGGTCGTCCCGTTGCCGAGCTGGCCGAACTCGCCAAGCCCGCAGCTGACGATCCTCCCGCCGGTGTCGTAGGTGGCGTGGCGGGCCGCACCGACGGCGAGCGTCACGTCGGTGAGCGGAACCTTCACCGGCCTGTCGAGCAACGCCGGATGCGCCAGACAGAACTCCTGATTGAGGTCGTTGCCCCACGCCCACACCCGGCCACGCGTATCGATCGCCATCCCGCCGTCGAACGGCATCGGGTCCGGCAGCGAGGCGATCTTCACCCCCCGGGGGAACTGGACGCGAACCGCCGCCAGCGACAGCGTCGCCGTCGCGCCGTCGCCGAGCTCTCCCTGCCCGCCGGCCCCCCACGCGTAGACCGCACCGGCGCGGGTGAGCGCGTACCCATCGGAGTTGGAGGTCGACACCTGCCGCACCGTCCCCCGGATGCCGTCGACGATCGTCGGCCGCGTGCGCACCGGCCCGACTCCGGCGCCCATGCCGGTGCCCTTCGGCATCGCCGTCACCCGGACCCGCCCACTGCCGCCACCGAACCGTCCCCATGCCTCGACCGCGCCCGCGACATGCGCGGCACGCCGCAGAGCGGGCGAGGTCGCGGGCCGGCTCCCCCCGCACGCCGTCAGCCCGAGCCCCGCCGTGCAGACGGCAAGCGCCGCGATCGACGTTGACTTGACGGACATCGAGCTCCTCTCGGCAACGGCCCCGCGTCCCACGGTAGAGAACCGCGCCGGCCGCCGGTCGGCGGAGCGCCGACGCCGGTGGTCAATTCTCATATTGGACGTCTGAAGATCGCCCAATGCTCACGGTGGGCGCGGCCGCCAGCCGCGTCAGACTCAGGCGCACGTCGAGGCCGAGCCGGCGCTCGACGGATCTGTCGAGGCGGCCGAAGGGCTCTGCTGGGAAGAGTGACGAGCTGGGCATGGTGGATCTTCTGGTCGGAGTGGACCGAGTCGCACTCATCGTTCGGCTGCCGGCGGATCCCGCCTCCGCAGTCGGGTGAAGATCGCCTCGCTGCCGGACCTGCGCGGCGTTCATGGATCCCGCGCGAGGGGCGTACCGTCCCGCCGGTGCCCCCAGCTCCGCCCCCTGCCGGCCGCCGCGAGCCCTCCGTCGACAGCCTCGCCCCGGCTGGACCGCCGCTCCAGGTCAGGTGGCTGCGCGACGCAAGCTTCGGCGAGGTGACCGAGCGTGGCGTGCGGACCCCGCACCGACACGACTACCACGAGCTGATCTGGACCCGGGAGGGCAGCGGCCTGCATCGCGTCGACGGCCGGCCCTCGCCGGTCACCGAGCGCACGCTGACCGTGATCGGCCGCGGCCAGATCCACGTCTTCGAACGCGGTGAGCATCTGTCGGGCGCGGTGGTGCGCATCGGCGAGGAGCTGCTCGACGACCGGGGCGCGGCTGCGCTGCGCGGCAGCTGGTCGCCGGCGGCGAGCGCGCCGCCGTCGGTGCCCGTGCCGCCCGGAGAGGTCGATCGCCTCCAGGCGCTGATCGAGATGCTCGCCGCCGAGAGCGCCCGCCCTCCGGACGGGCGCAGCCTCGCTGCCGAGCGCCACCTCGTGGCGGTGCTCGTGCTGTGGCTCGAGCGCTGGCAGGACGCCACCCGCACCGAGCGACACGACGGTGGCGACCCGGCGATCGCGCTCTACCGGCGTTTCATCGGAGTGCTCGAGCGCGACTTCGCTCGCCACGGCGACGCGGCGCACTATGCCGACGAGCTGCGCGTCCCGCAGGCGGCGCTCACCCGCGCGCTGACCGCGGCCACCGGCCACGGGACCAAGGAGCTGGTCACCGAGCGCCGGATGCTCGAAGCCGAGCGGCTGCTGGGCTTCTCGGAGCTCACCGTCGGCGAGCTGGCATTCCGCTCCGGGTTCTCGGACCCGCTCTACTTCTCACGCGCGTTCAAGCGCCGCCATGGCGTGAGCCCGACCGAGTACCGCGCGCGCGGCTCGGGCCGGCCCTGAGCGAGCGGTTGGTCGATTTCCGACGGCACGTCTGAAAAACGACCACACGTGGTCGTAGGGGCGACGACACTGTCCGGGGCGCTTCGACCCGCGGCGATCATCGCGCCGTGAAGTTGGTCGATTTTCCGACGGCCCGGTCTGAAAATCGACCACCGCTCGGTTTCGTCCATGGGCTCGTGGGGATCGTCCATTCCGGACCGGACCGTGACGGTGCACCCTGTGCTCATGACGAACGTGACTCCCTCCCCCACCGATACCGCCCCGCAGGCGGCGCTGCCCGCCGCGCTCACCCTGGGCCCCGTCCACCTCACGATCACCGACCTCGAGCGCGCGATCGCATGGTACGAGCGCGCGCTCGGGCTCCGCGTCCATGCGAGCGAGGGCCGCACCGCCGAGCTCGGCGACGGCGAGCGGTCCGTGCTCGTGCTCTACGAGGACCCCGACGCCGCGCCGGCCGGACGGCACGCCGGCCTCTACCACTACGCCCTGCTCTACCCGACGCGAGCGGCGCTGGCCCGTGCCGCGCTGCGGCTCGCCGCCACGCGCACTCCGATTGAGGGCGCCTCTGACCACCACACGCACGAAGCGATCTACCTGCCCGACGCCGACGGCAACGGAATCGAGCTCGCCTGGGACCGCCCACGCGCGGCCTGGCCCGCCGATCTCGGCTACGGCGGACGCCCGGACCCGCTCGACTTCGCCTCCCTGATGGCGACCGTCGAGGGGGAGGAGCCGGCGCCGCACGTCGATCCCGGTCTGCGGATCGGCCACCTGCACCTGCATGTCGGCGACGTCGAGCAGGCGATCGCGTTCTACTGCGGCCTGGTCGGCTTCGAGGTCCAGGTGAACCTCGGCAGCGCGGCGTTCGTGTCCGCCGGCGGCTACCACCATCATCTCGGCCTCAACGTGTGGCGCGGGCAGGGTGTCGGGGCACCGCCCGCTCACACCGTCGGCCTCCGCCACTGGACCGTGGGTCTGCCGCAGAGCGCCGACGTCGACGGGGTCCGCGCCCGGCTCGAGCGGGCCGGTGTGGCGACCACCGACGCCGAGACGGGCTTCGAGGTGGACGATCCGTGGTCGATCAGACTGCGGGTGGAGGTGGAACGGTGAGCCCGGGGCCGCAGGGCAGCGTCGTCCCGGCGTTCGCCGCCGAGCGTCCGATCGATCCGCTGCTGCGGATCGGGCACGTCCACCTGCGCACGGCCGACATCGACCGCGTCCAGGCCTTCTACGTCGACATCATGGGCTTCGACGTCGTCTTCGAGGCCCGCGGTGTCCCCGGCTGGGGCACCACCGGCGACATCCTGTTCCTGTCCGCCGGCGGCTACCACCATCATCTCGGCTTCAACACCTGGAAGTCCCGCGGTGGCCCGCCGCAGCCCGACGGGGTCACGGGACTGCACCACGTCGCGCTCAACTTCTCCACCCGCGCCGAGCTGGCGACCACCGTCTCACGGCTCGTCGATGCCGGGGTTCCGCTCCGCCAGCTCACCGACCACGGCACGCACCTCGCCGTCTATCTCTCCGACCCCGACGGCAACGACCTCGAGCTCGCCTGGGACCGGCCGTTCGAGGAATGGCCGCCCTGGGGTGACAGCCCGGGCTTCCTCGACGCGCCGTTCACGCTCGAGGACCTGCTCGGGAGTTAGTCGACGAACGCGAAGCGCCCGGCGAGCACCGCGTCGACCATCGACGGCCTCGGATCGGGGCTCGGCGCGAGCTCCCCCGAGGCGTCGGTGGCGTATGCCCAGCCCGGCCCGTAGGAGACGAGCCGCTCGAGCGCGTCGAGCAGTGCCTTGATGTCCTCGCCGCTCGTCCCCAGGCCGATCGAGACGCGCACCGCGCCGTCGTCGGCCAGACCGAGGCGCTCGAGCAGCGGGTGGGCGCAGAAGCGCCCGCCGCGCACCCCGATTCCGTGCTCCGCCGACAGGTAGGCGGCGACCAGGTCGGCCCGGTGACCCGGCACCACGAAGCTGGCGACGGCGACGAGATCACGGCGCTCGGGCCAGATCCGCAGCACCGAGATCCCGAGCGCGCCCAGCCCCTGCTCGAGTCGCTCGTACAGCCCGTTCTCATGGGCGGCGATGCGGTCATGCCCGATCTCGGCCAGGGCCTCAAGGCCCGCCGCGAGCGCGACCGCGCCCACCAGATTGGGCGTCCCGCCTTCATGGCGGGCGGGGCTCGACTTCCACTGCGCGCCCTCGAGGGTCACGTTCTCCACCGCACCGCCGCCGGGCAGGTGCGGTGCGGCGGTGTCCAGCCAGTCGCGGTGGCCGATGAGCGCGCCGCCTCCGTAGGGCGCGTACAGCTTGTGCCCGGAGATCGCGAGGTAGTCGATCCCCATCGCCTGGATCTCGACCGGACGGTGCGGCGCGAGCTGGGCGCCGTCGACCGCGAGCCGGGCGCCGTGCCGATGCGCGAGCCGCGCGAGGCGCTCAAGCGGAGGGCACTCGCCGGTCACGTTGGAGGCGCCGGTGATGGCGAGCAGCGCGGCGGGTGCGCGGCCGAGCTCCTGGTCGAGCGCCTCGAACGTCTGGGCGAACGTCTCACCCGCGCGGACCGCGGTCGACTCCACGCCGGGCGACTCCAGCCACGGCAGCAGGTTGGCGTGATGCTCGATGTCGAGGAACACAACCCGGCCGGGAACGGCTGCGGCGAGCAGGTTGAGCGCGTCCGTCGTGTTGCGGGTGAAGATCACGACATCGTCCGCTCGCGCACCGGTGCGCGCGGCGACGGTCTCCCGGGCGCGCTCGTAGGCGGCGGTCGACACGCGGGAGAGATAGCTCTGGCCACGATGGATCGACGCGTAGTAGCTCAGCGTTCGCGTCACCGCACGGTGGACGGAGGCGAGCGGTGGCGCGCTGGCGGCGTAGTCGAGGTTGACGAACCGGGCCGTCGAGCCGTCGACCAGCGGCACCTGTGCAACCGCGTCGGCCAGCTGAGCGAGCGGCTGGACGGACGCCGGGGTGGTGGACGAGGGCGGGACGAGTGTGGTCATTCGGGGCTCCGGGGTTGGGCGAACCAAGTAAGTCGACCTAACAAGTAGGATAGTTGAGCAACGCGTTAAGTCTTCCGTCTGCCAGACGCGGGTAGTCTCGCCGGTGTATGCGGATCGCGATCGCAGGTGCCCACGGACAGATCGCCCAGCGACTGATCAAGCTGCTCGTCGCCCGGGACGACGCGGTGGCGGGGCTGGTGCGCAATCCGGCGCACGTCGCCGAGATCGAGCAGCTCGGCGCGGCCGGCGTCGTCTGTGACCTCGAGCAGGACACGATCGACACGGTGAGCGTCGCGGTCTCCGGGTGTGACGCGGCGGTGTTCGCAGCGGGTGCCGGAGCCGGCAGCGGACCCGAGCGCAAGATCACGATGGATCGCGACGGCGCGATCACGCTCCTGCAGGCCGCGACGCGGGCGGGCGTCGGGCGATTCGTGATCGTCAGCTCCGTCGGCGCCGAGAACCCGCCGTCCGATGACGACGTGTTCAGCGTCTACCTGCGGGCGAAGGCCCAGGCGGACGAGGCGGTGAAGGCGAGCGACCGCGCCTGGACGGTGGTACGGCCCGGTCGCCTCACCGACGACCCCGGCACCGGCCGGGCCAGGATCGACGTCGAGCCGTTCCGAAGCGACGTGACGCGTGACGATGTGGCGGCGGTGATCGCGGCCGTGCTCGCCGAGCCTCGCTCGGCGGGCAGCGTGCTGTATGTCAACGGCGGCGAGCTGCCGATCGCGGACGCGCTCGCGAACGCACTCTCCTGATCCTCCGGAGATCCTCCGGAGCCGCGAGGCGGCTCCAGTCATATGCAGAAACCGTCGGTTTCTTGTGCGCAGTGTCACATGGTGGTCGACTCACCGTCACCAACCTGAGGAGGAGTGAGTATGGCCACGCTGACCTCGGACGCCGCCATCGCGGAGCCCGCGCCCGTCGCTGAGGTGACACCCACCGGTGACCCGGCAATCCTGGGACTGCCCATCTTCGTCGTGGGGTCGATCGCGCTGGGACTGTCACTCGTCGGGTACGTACCGGCGAGCGCCGGCGGCGCGATCGTGCCGATCATCTTCGCGGCGACAGGCCTCGGATTGGTGCTGTCCACCGTCTGGGCGGCGTCGCTCGCGCAGACGATGGTCGCCTCCATCTTCGGCCTGTTCGCCGGTTTCTGGATCAGCTTCTCGATCCTCGAGCTCGCCCTCTTCCATAACTGGCTGCTGATCCCATCCGGCGCCGTCACCAAGAGCGTGGCCCTGTTCCTGATCAGCTGGGCGATTGTGATGGCGGCGCTGACGCTGGCCACCCTGCGGCTGCCCTCGGCCTTCACCGCCGTGATCGCGCTCGTCGTGCTCGCACTCGTGCTGCGCACAATCGGCGTGCTTGACGCCAGCACCGGCCTGGACAAGGCCGCCGGCTACGTCGTGTTCGTGTTCGCCGCGCTCGGCATCTATCTCTTTCTCAACAGCGCCGACCTGGCCACCGGCGGCCGCGGCTTCCCGCTCGGTGCGCCGCTCAGGCGGTGAGCGACTCGCACAGCCGCGTGATCATCGCCTCCGCCGCCACGAGTTGGTCGATCGCGACCGACTCGTCGGCGCGGTGGGCGTCCTTCATCGACCCGGGGCCGCAGACGAACACGGGGATCCCGAGCGCCCGCGCGTAGAGCCCGCCCTCGGTCCCGAAGTCAGCCGCCCCCCGCTCGGAGCTCTCGACGGCGGGACCGAGCGCCTGCGCGAGCGCGGCGGCGGGACGTCGCACCGCGCCGCCGGTCTCCGGGGCGAGCCCGGGATAGCTCGAGAGCGGCTCGACCGTCACCTCGCAGCCGTCGCGCTCGTCGCGCATCGCCGCCTGCACCTCCTCGGCGAGCGTCCGCACCCGCGCCATCAGCTCGTCCGGGTCGACCGCGGGCACCGTCCGCAGCTCGACGTCGAGCCGGCAGTGGTCAGGCACGATGTTGACCGCCACGCCACCCTGGATCGGCCCGATCCCGACCGTCGAGAACGGCGCGCGGAACGCCTCGTCACGCGGCCCGGCCCGCAGCTCGCCGGCAAGCTCGAGCAGCCGCGTGATCAGCACCCCGGCGTGCGCCACGGCGTTGACGCCGTCGGCCGGCACGCTCGAATGGGCCGCCAGGCCATGCAGCTGCACGCGCGCGGCCGCCTTGCCCTTGTGGCGGTCGACGACGCGCAGCTCGGTCGGCTCGCCCACGAGCGCCCATCCGGGCGCGACCGGCAACTGGGACAGCACATCGAGCAGCGGCCCGACGCCCTTGCAGCCGAGCTCCTCGTCACTGGAGATCGCGACGTGGACCGGGCGGCGCAGGCGGCCCGCGAATCCGGCCCCGCGATCCTCGAGCGCCTCGAGCGCCGAGAGCAGCGCCGCGATGAACCCCTTCATGTCGGTCGAGCCGCGCCCGTAGGCGCGGCCGCCGTCGACCTCGAGAGTGAACGGGTCGCGTGTCCATGGCTGCCCCGCGACGTCGACGACGTCGCTGTGCGCGGCGAACAGGATCCCGTCCGCCGCGTCGGCGGGGCCGAGCACCGCGTGGAGATTGCGCGCGTCCTCGCGGGTCGAGGCGATGATCCGCACGTCGGCGCCCAGTGCCTCCAGACGCTCGGCGAGCTCGGCGATCAGCACCTCGTTCGAGCGGCCGGCGACGGTCGGCTGTGCGATCAGCCGTTCGAGCACCCCCAGCGCGCTCACCGGGCACCCGCCAGCGCCGGGACCTCGCCGGCGGCGACCGCGTCACGGCACCACTGACGGAACTCCTCCACCAGCCGTGGCTGGCGTGTCGCGTTCAGCGTGACCAGCCCGATGATCATCGGGCGAGCCGGTCCCTCGATCGGGATCGCGACGAGCGAGTGGCCGTCGAGCGCGCGATCGTTGGCGGCCCGCACGTTGAGGATCGTGAAGCCGAACTGGTTGGCGACCAGCGAGCGGATCACCTCCAGATGGGGCGAGCGCCGCACGACGTTCGCCTCCAGGCCCGCGGCCACGAACAGTTCGCGGAAGTACTCGCGGCTGAGCGGCAGGTCGAGCAGCACGAGCGGCTCGTGCGACAGCTCGGCCAGCGTGACGCTCGCGCGGTCCGCCAGCGGGTGCTCGGCCGAGAACAGCGCGTACGGGGGGAGCTCGGCGAGCGGATCGAAGCCAAGGTCGGGCGCAAGCTCGAGGTCGTAACTGAGGGCGACCGACAGCTTGCCGGTGCGAAGCCGTTCGACGATCTGCGACTGCCCGGCCTCGGTCATCTCGATCCGAGCCTCGGGGTGCGCGCGCAGGAACGGGCTGCAGAGCTGGGGCATGACGAGCGGCGCAAGCGTCACCAGGCAGCCGAGGTCGAGCGTCCCGGACAGCCCCTCGGTGAGCTCGTCGGCGAAGCGCTCGAGCTGCTCCACGTCCCGGATCAGCGCCCGGGCGCGCAGCAGAAACTCGCGGCCCGCGGGCGTCATCGAGACCCCCTGCGCATGGTGGCGGATCAGCAGCTGCACGCCGAGTGCCCGCTCGAGCTGTGCGACCGCCGCGGACACGGAGGACTGAGCGACCGGGATCGTGAGCGCGGCCTCGGTCACCGACCCCGCCTCGCAGGTCGCGATGAAGTACTCGAGCTGGCGCAGCGTGAAGCGCATCGACCGCTGTTCTACAGCAGTCGGGGCGCTCACCTCTCCTCGTCGCCCGGCACCCCGAAGGCCGGCGCGGCGTCCGGATGCAGCGCCCGGGTCACGTAGTCGTCGCGCAGCGGCGCGTACAGCGCCCACAGCCGCTCGAGCTCACGCACCGGCGCGTCCCCGTCGTCGACACGCAGGTCGACGACCGGCCAGTCGACGTCGGCGCTCATGAGCAGGCCGGCCGAACGCAGCGGGCCGGCCTCCCCACCGGCCTCCGCTCCGCCGCGCAGCGCCGCGAGCAGCCGGTCGGCAAGCGGGGCTCCGGCGGTCGTCGTGAAGCCGGAGACGAGCGCATCGAGCACCGCCTCGGAGGCGAGCAGGTTGCCGGCCGCGACGCAGCCCGCCCCGAGCCGCTCGCCGTGCACGCCGAGCGTCCCGGAGCCCGACCAGGCGGCGCCGGAGCCGCTGCGGTCGATCGCGGTCAGCTGGCGGTACTCCACGTGGGCGGCCGCGGCCCGGACCTCGTCGAGCGCCGCCTGCGGTTCGCGCCCGGCCTCGAGGGCATCGAGCAGCGCGGGACCGAGCCGCGGGTCGGTGACGTTCTGGCTGGCCGCGACCCCGACCCGGGGACGGATATGGGCGCAGCGCGCCGCCACGGCGGGGCTCGAGGACGCGATGACGATGCCGAGCTCCCCGGTGACCGGGTCGGCGGCGATCAGCGAGAGCGTCACGCGTCGTCCGGGATGACGGCGGTGGCGTCGATCTCGACCAGCCACTCGGGCCGCGCGAGCGCGGAGACGACAAGACCGGTCGAGACCGGATGCACACCCTTCAGCCAGCGGCCCATCACCCGGTACACCGCCTCCCGGTAGCGCGGGTCGATGATGTAGACGACGACCTTGACGATGTGCGACAGCTCGGAGCCCGCCTCGCGCAGCAACATGTCGATGTTCGCCATCGCCCGTTCGGCCTGCGCCTCGACGTCGCCGATCCCAACGGACTCGTTCGTGTCGAGGTCCTCGCCGATCTGGCCGCGCAGATAGACCGTGTTGCCGGCGACGACCGCCTGGCAGAGGTCGTTGTCGAGCTCCTGGTCGGGATAGGTGTCCCGCGTGTTGAAGGGCCGGATCCGCCGGTGGGTCATGCTCGAATTCACTCCATGCCGTGGTCGGGTTCTCGTGTGTGGGTGGCAGTCTCCGGTGCCTGGGCCGCCTCGGCAATGCGAAGAGCCGCCACGCTGGATCGTCTCATCCGATCCATCTCGGATCCGAGTCCTGCTTCGTCGTCGGCGATGCGTGACAGCGCGAGAATCGATTGACGTGATGCAGCGATGGTCCACACTTGCGCCCTAGGCGCCCGCAGCCAGGCCACGGTGAACGGAGCGGCAATCTTGAGGAGAGAGAAGGGACGCACCGATGTCTGAAGACCTCGCGGCTGTAGAAGCCCCTGTCGAAATCGAACAGCGCACGATCGCCCAGGTACCCGACGCCGAGCGCAAGGGCAAGGTCCGCAACCTGTTCACGATCTGGTTCGCATCGAACGTGATGCTGCTCACCGTGGTGACGGGCGCGCTCGCGACGACCGTCTACGGGCTCTCGCTCTGGTGGGCGATCGTCGGTCTGGTGATCGGCAACCTGTTCGGCGCGGTGTTCATGGCGCTGCATTCCGCCCAGGGCCCGCGTTTGGGGGTGCCGCAGATGATCCAGAGCCGCGGCCAGTTCGGCTCCTACGGAGCGCTCGTCGTGGTCGCGGTCGTGATCATCATGTACCTCGGCTTCATCGCCTCCAACGTCGTCCTCGGCGGCCAGGCGATCAACAACCTCGCCCCCGGCGTCTCGGTCGACGTCGGAATCCTCATCTGTTCGGTCGTCGGCCTGGGAATCTGCGTCTACGGCCACGACATGATCCACCTCGTCAACCGGGTGCTGACACCGCTGTGCGGCGTGGTGCTCGTGCTCGCGGTCGTCGCGCTGTTCGTCAAGGGCGCGCCGCACGGGACCCTGACCCGCGGCGGCATCTCGTTCAGCGGCTTCGTGGCCACGATCGCCGTCGCGGTGCTCTGGCAGATCGCCTACGCCCCGTATGTCTCGGACTACTCGCGCTACCTCCCCAAGGAGACCCCGCCCTCCAAGACGTTCTGGGCCTCCTACTGGGGATGCGTGCTCGGCTCGGCCGGCCCGATGATCCTCGGCGCGCTGCTCGGCTCCGCCGCCCCCACCAACGGCACGATCGCCGAGATGCACACCTCCGCCGGCGCGGTCGGATGGCTCGTCGTCCTCGTGCTCGGGGTCGGGATGGCCAACGGGATCTCGATCAACATCTACGGCGGGGTGCTGGGGGCGATCACCACCGGTCAGACGTTCCGCGCCAAATGGGTCCCACGCGGCTCGGTGCGGCTCGGCCTCTCGGTGCTGTTCACGGTCGTCGCGACGATCATGGCGATCGCCGGCAAGAACAATTTCGTGACCAACTACACGAACTTCATCTTCCTGCTGCTCTACCTGCTGATTCCGTGGACCGCGATCAACCTGGTCGACTTCTACCTGGTCAAGCACGGCCACTACGACGTCGACTCGTTCTTCGAGGAGGACGGCGGGATCTACGGCCGGATCAACATCCCGGCCTGCATCGTCTACGTGATCGGTGTCGCGGTCGAGGTCCCGTTCATCGCCACCACGCTGTTCACCGGTCCGATCGGCAAGTCGCTGCACGACACCGACATCTCCTGGCTGGTCGGCCTGGCGGTGGTCTGCCCGCTCTACTACTGGGCGGCCAAGCACTACCTCTCCCGCCAACAGGTGCGCATCGACGGCAAGGAGACGGAGATCCCGGTCGTCGACATCGGCGTCTGAGGATCGTGCCGCCCGATCCCCGCCAGGCGAGGCTGCCGCTGCGCGTCGGCCTCGCCCAATGGTGCGCCGTTCCGGGCGATCCCGTCCAGAATCTGGCCGACGCCGCGGAGCTCGTCGCGCGCGCCGGCGCGGCCGCCTGCCGGCTCGTCGTGATGCCCGAGCTGTGGGCCAGCGGCTATGACCCGGCGACGCTCGAAGCGGACCTGGAGTCGAGCGCGGAACCGCTCGACGGCCCGCGCGGCGAGCGGCTGTCGGCACTGGCGGCCGACCACGAGCTGTGGCTGGCGGCGGGCAGCGTGCCCGAGCGCGGTTCCGACGGCCAGATCTACAACACGCTGCCGCTGTACGACCCATCGGGACGGCTCGTCGCCTCCCATCGCAAGTTCCACCGCTACACCCCCGGCGGCGAGGACCGGGCGTTCGCGGCGGGCGAGGGGCCGACGGTCTGCGACTGCGGGCCGGAGCTCGGGATCGTCGGGCTGTCGGTCTGCTACGACGGCGACTTCCCGGAGACCGGGCGGGCGCTGCGCGCGGCGGGAGCCCGGCTGGTGCTGCAGCCCGCCGCCTACGAGTGCGGAGCCGAGACGTGGTGGGAGCGGCTGTATCCGGCGACCGCGCTGGCCAACGGCCAGTGGTGGGTGCTCGTCAACCTGACCGGCGAGGGGTGCTTCGGCGCAAGCCGCGTCATCTCCCCGCTCGGCGAGGTCGTCGCACAGGCGCCGCAGTGGACGGGTGCGGGCAGCGTCCCGGAACCCGAGCTGATCGTCGCCGAGATCGACCTGCTGGGCGGTCTCGAGCAGGCCGACGCGGAGGCCTCCTCCCTGTTCGGAGACCGGATGGTCGATGCTCCGGTGCGGGTCGTGAGCGCCGTCGCGGGCGGACAGGTCCGTATTCCGTGAGCCGTCGCTACGACGTGCTCGTCGTCGGCGGGGGGACCGCCGGGGCGGTGGTCGCGGCACGGCTGAGCGAGGACCCCCGCCGCTCGGTCGGGCTGCTCGAGTGGGGTCCCGACGATCGCCGGGAGCCGCGCGCGCTCGAGATCCGCCGGTGGTTCGAGATGCTCGAGGGCGAGTACGACCTCGACTACCGCAGTGTCCCCCAGCCGCGCGGCAACTCGGAGATCCGCCAGGCGCGGGCACGGATCCTCGGCGGGTGCTCCTCGCACAACACGATGATCGCGCTGCGCCCGCCGGACGCGGACTTCGAGGACTGGGCCGCGCGTGGCGCCGCCGGCTGGGACGCGGCGGCGATGCAGCCATGGTTCGAGCGGCTGGCCACGCGGATCGAGCCGGTCGCGCCCGCGCACCGCAACCCCTACCTGGCCGACGTCATCAGCTCCGCGTCGACGGCGCTCGGCATCCCAGTTTTGGACGAATGGAATGCGGTGGGCTACCGGGACGGCACCGGCTGGCTGCCGATCGGCTACACGCCCGAGACCGGCGTGCGCTCCTCCTCGTCGGTCGCCTACCTGCATCCGGTGATGGACGAGCGGCCGAACCTCGAGGTGATCACCGGCGCGCGTGTGCTGCGAGTGGTCGTGGCCGAGGGGGCGGCGGCGGGGGCCGTCGTGCGGTGGCCGGACGGCCGGCTCGAGGAGATCGGCGCTCGGGCGGAGGTGGTCCTCTGCGCCGGCGCGATCGACACCCCTCGGCTGCTCCTGCTCTCGGGAATCGGCCCGGCCGAGCAGCTGCGCTCCCACGGGCTTGATGTCGTGAGCGACGTCCCCGGCGTCGGCGAGAACCTCACCGACCATCCCGAGGGGCTCGTCGTCTGGGAGGCGGCCCGGCCGGTGCCGCCGGTGGCCGCCACCGACTGGGACATGACGATCATGGCGCGGCTGCTGGACCCGGCCGCCGCGGTGCCCGACGTGCTCGCCCACGTGCCGCTGATGACCTATGCCGTGCATGCCGAGCGGTTTGGCCTCGTGCTGCCCGAGCACTCGCTCTCGATGACCCCGAACGTGACCCGGCCGCGCAGCCGCGGGCGGGTGTGGCTGGACGGCCCGGATCCCGACGCGCCGCCGCTGATCGACTACCGGGCGTTCACCGACCCCGACGGCCACGACGAGCACGTGCTGCTCGCCGGGATGCGGATGGCGCGGCGGGTCGCGGCGACGGCGCCGATGTCGGACTGGCTCGCCGGGGAGCTCTTCCCCGGCGCCGACGTCGTGGGCGACGACGAGCTCTCCGCGGTGATGCGGGCCACCCACCACACCGTCTACCACGTCTCCTGCACCTGCCGGATGGGCGCGCCCGACGATCGCCTGGCGGTGCTCGACCCCTCGCTCCGGGTCCGCGGGGTGCGGCGTCTGAGCGTCGCCGACGCCTCGGCGTTCCCGTCGCTGACGACGGTCAACCCGGTCGTGGCGGTGCTGATGCTCGCCGAGCGCGCCGCTGAGCTGATCGGGCGGCGCGTCGCGGCTGCCTGAACCGCTGGGCACCTGCGGTCGCACGCGGCGACCGCAGGTGCCCCGGCACGGGCCGGGCTACTGGATGGCGATGCCCGCCGCGGTGGCGCCGGCCGGCAACGCCGCCGGGTCGCTCGCGAGCTCACGCAGCTGCCCGCCGGCGATGTCGAACTCCGCAACGCCGTTGGTCTTGTTCTCCAGGACGTAGAGGTTGGCACCGTCGGGCGAGACCGTCACATCCACGGAGTTGCCTGCACCCGCCCCGTTACGGATCGGGACCGTCTGGATCACCTTGAGCGCGCCGCTGTCGGCGACCGAGTAGCTCGTCACGGTCCCGGAGCCCGTGTTCACCGAGAACAGCCTCTTGCCGTTCGGGCTGATCGCCGCCCAGCAGGAGCCGGACTGGCCATTGGCGACCGGCGAGCTCGGCAGTGAGCTCAGCGTGCCGTCGGCCGCATCGATGAACGTGGACACCGTGCTGTCACCGGGCGCGTTGTGCGCGTTGGTGACGAACAGCTGCGCGGGCCTGGTCGGACTGAACACGCTGCCGAACGGACCGACGCCCTGTGCGGCGAACGGCGACCCCGAGGGCTGGGTGAGCAGGCCATTGGCGTCGACCGCGAAGCTGTCGAGCTCCGAGCTGCCCACGCGCGTGCCGACGAGCCGGGTTCCATCGTCGTTGAACAGCACGTCGCCGGGCTGGGAGCCGTCGGGGAGCGTGACCGTCGAGCCGAGCAGCGGCTTCAGGACGCCGTTGGCGGTGAGCCGGAAGCCGCTGTAGTTCGGCGCGGTCGCGCTGGCGTTGGCGACGTACACCAGGCCGTCGTGCTCGGCGACGCTCACCGGATTCGAGCCGCCGGAGGCGACCGGGCCCGTGTTCACGGCGCTCAGGGAGCCGTTCGGATGGACGCGCAGGACCGAGATCTGGCCAGAGCCCGCATCGACGGCGATCACCCACCGGCCGTCGCTGGAGAGCTGGACCGCGCCCTGCGAGGCGAGGCCCGCTCCGGTCCCGGCACCGCCCGCCGTGAACGGCGAGCCCGGGATCGCGGTGAGCGCGCCGTCGGCGTGGCGGTCGAACCCGGCGACGGTGTTCGTCCCGGCGGTGTTGTCGTTGACGTAGACGTGGCCGACGACCTTGGACGGTCCGGTGTTCGCCGAGGCCGTGGCGGTGCCGACCGCTGCGGCGGCGGCGAGCGCGAGCGGGCCGGCGGCGAGGCGGGCGAGCATGCGGGATGAGAGCTGCATCGTCTTCTCCTGGTGTGATGAGCGGGCATGGACGCGCTCGATGGACATCTCGAGCGATTCGACCGTCCGGGCCACGCGCCGATTCCCGGATTCACCGACTGTTTCGTTTCTCGTAAGAACCTCGGCCGCCGAGGCGCAACACTGGGGCGACGATGGCGGCCTCATCCGAAGAGCGCGCGCTGATCGAGCGCGCGCGGGCAGGCGACGAGGACGCGTTCGAGCAGATCGTGGCGATGCACGCCGATCGCGTCTACGGCGCACTGAGGCGCTTCGGCCTGGATCCGGGCGAGGCCGAGGATGTCGCCCAGGACGTCTTCCTGCGAGCGTGGCGCTCGATCGATCGCTTCCAGGGCCGCGCGCAGCTCTCGACGTGGCTGTACCGGATCGCGTTCAACGAGGCCCAGCGGCGACTCGCGCGCAACAGCTCAGCGGCGCTGGGCACCGACCCGCAGGGCGAGGAGCGCCTGCAGAGCGTCCAGGGGCCTTCGCGAGAGCGGCCCGAGGCTCGATTGGAGGATCGCGAGCTCGCGGCGACGATCGAGCAGGCGCTCGGCGCGCTCCCCGTCGAGTGGCGCGCGGCGGTCGTGCTGCGCGACCTGGAGGGCCTGTCGACCGCCGAGGCCGCCCGTGTCGCGGGGGTCCGCGAAGCCGCGTTCAAGAGCCGGCTGCACCGGGGCCGGATGCAGCTGCGGGTGCTGCTCGAGCCCTACCTGGACGCTGGGTGATGTGTGGCCATCCGCACAGGAGGCGCGGAACCGTTTGGGGCGGTGCGCGGGTCTGAATCGGTGACGAAACTGAAAGGAGACACGATGCTGGGACACCGACATGACACCGAGGAGGACGCCCGCTGGCGTGAGCAGCTGACGCCCGAGCAGTTCCACGTGCTGCGCGAGAAGGGCACCGAGCGCGCCTTCACCGGCGAGTACTGGCACACCGACGAGGCCGGGATGTACCGCTGTGCCGGCTGCGGAGCCGAGCTCTTCTCCTCCGATCGGAAGTTCGACTCGGGCACCGGGTGGCCGAGCTTCACCGACCCGGTCGTGGCGGAGCGCGTCGAGCTGCATGAGGACCGCAGCCTGTTCATGCGCCGCACCGAGGTCACCTGCGCGAATTGCGGCGGCCACCTCGGCCACGTGTTCGACGACGGCCCCGCCGGCCAGGACCGGTACTGCATCAACTCGTGCGCGCTGTCGCTCGACCGCGCAGCCGAGTGATCTGACGGGGCGAGACGCCGCCGGCCACCGCGATGCTCGCCCCCTCGCACCGCCTGCGCTTCGCGCGTGACCACCGCTGGACCCCGGGCCGGCTCTCCGGCTATCTGGACGGGGAGCTCGGCCCCCGGCCGCTGGCGCGCGTCGAGCGTCACCTCGCCGGATGCCCGCAGTGCCTGTCGGCGCTGCGCGGGCTCGAGCGGACGCTGCACGCACTCAGGCGGATTGGGTCCCTGTCGCCGCCGGAGGGACCTCCGGCGGACCTCGCCGCGACGGTCCGGCGGCGGCTGCATGAGCCGCCACCGGGCCAGCGCGTCTCTACGCCGCCTGGGTGAGGATCTCGAACTGAATCGCTCGGTCCTCGGTGATGCTCGCGTCGAGCACCTTGTCGTCGAGAAACGGCGAGGCCGACTGCTCGACGAACACCTGGGCGCCCTCGCTCTCGACGACCTCGTCGTTCGCGCCGGGCGCGTCGGCAACGCTCATCTGCAGCTCTCCGCTGCTTCCGCTCTCTTCATTCGGCGCGATCCTGATCCCCGTCGCGGTCTCGGACTGCTGGAGGATCCCTTCGATCGCCTGGCATGCGTCTGCGGTCAGGGCAAGCATGAATGCTCCTTCCATGATTTGCGGACGAGTTGTCCGGCTACCCGCCGCGCTCCTGCCCAAACGGCCGGATGTCGAAGATCTCACACGAAGCGATGCATCACATGCAGCCCCACGTCGCCGTGACGCGGATGCGCAAAGGCCGCGGGCACGGTGCCGATCACCGTGAACCCGAGCGACCGCCAGAGCGCGACCGCGTTCGCGTTGCTCTCCACGACCGAGTTGAACTGGATCGCCCGAAAGCCGGACGCTCGCGCCCACGCGATCATGTCCTCGCCGAGCGCCCGGCCGACGCCCCTGCCCGACCGCGCGGGGTCGACCATGAAGCTCGCCGACGCGACGTGCGAGCCCGGGCCGCCGCGGTTCGGGTACATGCTCGAGGAGCCGAGGATCGTGTTGTCCGACTCGTCGACCGCGACCGACACGCGGCCGGGCGGCTCGACCATCCAGGTGCGGCGCCCCGTGGGTTCGTCCATCTCCTGGTTGTAGGAGTAGGTCTCGCCGGCGGCGAGGATGGCGTGGAAGAAGGGCCAGATGGCCGGCCAGTCGGCGGCGGTGGCGTCGCGGATGCGCACTCTGGGTCGATTATCGCCCGGAGGTGGCTCCGCGGGGCGTGCTCGTCTCGACGTGCACCCGCTCAAGGGGAATCGAGCACATCGCGACGCGCCGGCGGCTACCCGCCGCTTTCACGAGGGCCAGCCACCGCCGCAGCGTCGATCTGCACCGGATACCCCGCCGCCAGCACCGCGACCGTCGACGGCGGCGTGAGCACCTCCGCCGTGCCGCGCCGCGGTCGCCGCCGCACCTCGCCGTACCCATCCACCGACCAGGCCACCAGCGACCCACCGAGCACGAGCGCCGGCACCTCGTCCACGGTCACGAACGCCCCGTCGGGCAGCTGCGCGTATTCGACCCGGTGTGTCCGCCGGCGCCGCGTGCCGGCAACCAGTCGCTCAGCGTGCAGCGTCCCGTCGATCTCCCCGTGCAACGGCACAGACTCGGCGCCGCCGTGCCCCCACGCCGCACGGAACGTGCTGTAGGCCTCGCGACGGCACAGCGCACACGGCCGGTGGCCCGCAGCGAACGCGACCGCCTCGTCGTGGAAGAACAGCCAGGTGAGCCGGCCCGGCACCCACTGCTCGCGGCGGATGCCCTTCCACTCGAGCGTGCAGATCAGCCAGTGGGGATTGGCCCACTGGCGGACGATCTCGGTGCCGCGGTGCAGGTTGCCGCGGTTGCCGGTCCACCCGCCGCGCAGCGCGATCGCCACGATCTCCCCCGTCGGGGTGACGCGGTTGCGGTGCGGCCCGGGCACCTCACGGGTGTAGCACCCGATCAGCCGTCGGGGTCGGTGAGACGCCGGCCGCTGCGCGGATCGAACACGTGCAACCGGCCCGGGTCGAAGTGCAGCGTGATCGGAGCGCGCTCCCGCACCTGGCTGTCGAGCGGCAGCCGCGCGACGAGCTGGCCCGCATCGCGGCGCGCGACCGGGTCGACGCCCGCGTCGGCGGCGGTCGTGCGGTCCATCCCGGCCATCTCGCCCACGGCGGCGTGCTCGGGGAGCTCCAGGTAGGCGTAGTACTCGGCGCCCATCGCCTCGAGCACCTTCACGTCGCCGGTGAAGCTGACCACGGCACCGCGGCCACCGCCGTGACCGTTGAGTGCGGCGTCGAGCAGATGCTCGGGCCGCAGGCCGACGACGAGCGTCTGCGCTCGCTCCGCACGGCCGACCGCGTCACGCAGGCGGCTGTCAAGCGGGACGTCGCCGATCGGTGTCTGCAGCGTCTCGCCCTCGACCTGAGCGGGCAGCAGGTTGATCGCCGGCGAACCCATGAAGCCCGCGACGAACAGGTTCTCCGGCCGCGCGTACAGCTCCTGGGGCGAGCCGACCTGCTGGAGCACGCCGGCGCTCATCACCGCGACGCGGTCGCCGAGGGTCATCGCCTCGATCTGGTCATGGGTGACATACACCGTCGTCGTTCCCAGGTCGCCCTGGATCCGGGCGAGCTCGGTGCGCATCTGCGTGCGCAGCTTGGCGTCGAGGTTGGAGAGCGGCTCGTCCATCAGGAACGCCTTCGGATCACGCACGATCGCCCGTCCCATCGCCACTCGCTGGCGCTGCCCCCCGGACAGCTGCGCGGGCTTGCGGTCGAGGTGCTCGGTGAGGTCGAGCGTCCCCGCCGCCTCTCCGACGCGACGGGCGATCTCCCCCTTGTCGAGCTTTGCCTGCTCGAGCCCGAAGCTCATGTTCTGGCGCACCGTCATGTGGGGGTAGAGCGCGTAGTTCTGGAACACCATCGCCATGTCACGCGACTTCGGCGGGAGCTCGTTGACCAGCTCGCCGTCGAGCCAGAGCTCGCCGTCGGTGATCTCCTCCAGTCCCGCGATCATGCGCAGCGCGGTGGTCTTGCCGCAGCCCGAGGGACCGACGAGGATCATCATCTCCCCGTCGCCGATCTCCAGATCCAGGCCGTCGACCGCGAGCGTCCCGTCGTCGTAACGCTTGCTGAGCCCCTTGAGTGTCAACTCGGACATCCGGCGTTCTCCTCTCTCATTTCAGACCCGTCCCGGCAACGCCCTCGACGATCTGGCGCTGCCCGAACAGGAAGACGACGACGAGCGGCAGCGCGCCGAGGATCGCGGAGGCCATCACCAGCGCGTTGGTGATGCCCGACCCCGGGATCACCGTCCCCAACCCGACCGGGATCGTCATCATCGGCGTGTTCGTCGAGGACAGGAACGGCCACAGGAAGTTGTTCCATGTCCACACAAAGGTGAAGATCGACACCGCTGCCACCGCCGAGCGCGAGAGCGGCAGCGCGATCCGTCGGTAGCACGTCCACCAGCTCGCGCCGTCCATCCGGGCGGCCTGGTCGAGCTCCGGCGGCTGCCCGTCGAAGAACTTCTTGAAGATGAACACCGCCACCGGCGAGGGCACCTGCGGCAGCACGAGCGCCCAGTAGGTGTTGAGGCCATGGATCGCCTGGAACTCGCGGAACAGCGGCACCATCAGCGCCTGCGGCGGGATCATGATCCCGGCGAGGATGGCGCCGTACAGCAGGTTCTTGCCGCGGAATTGCTGGCGCGAGAGCGCGTAGCCCGCCATCGAGGCGGTGACCACCGTGAACACCGTCACGAGCACCGAGACGATCGCCGAGTTGATGTACCAGCGGCCGATGTCGCTGGCCGAGAAGTCAGTGGAGAACGCCGAGAACGTGAGGTGCGGGATCGCCCACGATGCCGGGATCCTGATCGTGTCGGGCTCAGCCTTGATCGATGTGTCGATCGCCCACAGCACGGGCGCGAGCCACAGCAGCGCGAGCGCGATCATCACGCCCGTGACCAGGCGCGGGAAGATCCGCTCGGTGAGCGGCCGGGACCGGCGAGGGGTCCCGCGGGTGACAGCGGCGGCGCTCATACGCCCCGCTCCTGACGACGGACGAGCGCCAGCCACGCGAATCCGATCACCACGATGACGACGAACAGGACCAGTGACGCCGCCGAGGCGTAGCCGATGCGTCCGCTCGTGAAGCCGGTGTCATAGATGTACTCGAGCGCCACCCGGCTGGAGAAGTTCGGCCCGCCCTGGGTCATGAGGTAGACCTGGTCGAAGATCTTCAGCGAGGCGATCGCCTGGAGCACGGTCACGAGCGTGATCGTGCGCCCGAGCATCGGCAGCGTGATCCGCCGCACCTGGGTCGTCCGCGGTGCACCGTCCATGTCGGCCGCCTCGTAGATCTCCTGCGGGATCTCCTGGAGCCCCGCGAGGAACAGGATGAAGTTGAAGCCGACCGTCCACCACACGGTGACCAGCACGATCGAGTAGAGCGCAACCGAGGTCGAGGAGAGCCACGGCGGCGCCCCCAGTCCGACGAGGCGAAGCGCCCCGTCCGCCAGCCCGTAGCCGGGCTCGAAGATCCACAGCCAGAGGAGCGCGACGACTGCCGAGGGCAGGATGTAGGGCAGGAAGAACGCCAGCCGGAAGAACCACTGCCCGTGGCGGCGGCGATGGACGCCGATCGCGAGCAGGAACGAGACCACGACGAGCACGGGCGTGGAGACGAGCGTGAACAGCACCGTGTGCCACATCGAGGACCAGAAGTAGGAGTCCTGGAAGAGCTCGCCGTAGTTGTGCAGCCCCTCCCAGCGGCCCAGGCCGGGCAGCGCGAGGCTCGTGTTGAACAGGCTGAAGATGACCGCGAGCACCAGCGGCAGCAGCAGGAACAGCACGTAGAAGACGAGGAACGGCGTGACGAAGCCAAAGCCGGTGAAGCCATTGGCACGTGAGCGGCGGGTCCGAGTGCGGGCGCCCCGGACGGCGGGGGCCGGAAGCGTGCTCGTGCTCATACCGGATCGGACTGGGTCGAGAGGCTCACAAGCGCGGAGTGCATCTCGTCATAGGCGGCCTCCGGGCGGGTGGCGCCGGTCATGACCCCGGCGATCGCCCCGCCCGCGTAGTTCTCGAGATTGGAGCCCGAGCCGCTGTACCAGGCCGACGGGTCGTAGACCGCGGAGTCGGCGACCGACTCGTAGTTCGACTCCGGCTTGAGCTTCCGATACGCCGCGGAGTGACGGACGGGCAGCCAGGCGGGGATGTGACCGCCACCTGCCCAGGTGAGGCTCTGCCCGAGCAGCGACCGGATGAGCGAGAGGATCATCTCGGTGCGCTCGGGGTCTGCGCTCGGCTGCTTGGGCATGACGAACGTGTGGGAGTCGGCCTGCGATGCCCTGCGGCCCATGATCGTCGGGAAGGGCTGCATGCTGAACGGCAGCTTCGCCGCCTGGAAGGTGTCGACGTTCCACTCACCCTCCCAGTAGAGGCCGGCATTTCCCTCCGAGAAGATCGAGACGCCGCCATTGGCATCGTTGTTGGCGTTCATCAGCCCCTCCTTGGCGAGCTGTTCGATGAATCCGAGGACCCGTAACGACAGGGAGCGGTCGAGCACAATCCGCTTGCCGCTCTCGGCGAGCACCTTGCCGCCGGCCTGGCTGTACAACGTGTAGAACAGCCGCCACGGCGTCGCCGGGTCATTGATCTGGTCGCACACCGCCGGTGTCACCTTCTGTGCCTTGAGCTTGCGCAACACGGTCAGGAGCGCGCCCGGACTGGTGATCGGTCGCAGCATGCCCGAGGAATCCAGCAGACCGGCCTTACGGCAGACCTTGGTGTTGAAGTACTGGACGAACGGGTGGGTGTCGAGTGGGACCGCCATCAGCCGGCCGTTGAAGTGTGCGTTTCGGAACGCGAGCGGCGTGAAGTCCGACGGGCGCATGCCGTGCGCGGCGAGCTGCCCCAGGTCATAGGGCTCGAGCAGGCCGGCGGGCACGAATCCCGGCAGCCGGCTGAGGTGCATGATCGCGAGGTCCGGCGGGCTGCCGGCGCGGATCGCCATCGCGAGCTTCGTGTAGTACGGGTTTCCCCACTCGAGCACGGTCGCGTCCAGCGCGAGCTTCGGGTTCGACTTGCGGTAGGCCTGCTCCATCTCCTGCATGTGGGCGCCGTCACCACCCGAGAGGAGGTTCCAGTAGATGAGGGTGCGGCCGTTCGTCCCGGACGCGGGACCGAGGAAGCCACCGGCGACGTCGTACGTCGCCCCGCAGCCGGCGGTGGCGAGCATGGTGGCACCGGCACCGGCCACCGTCAGGAACCGCCGGCGGGTCAGCTGCTCGGTCATCGAGCACCTCCCGTGGTGAGGACGGTGTGCGAGCAGGCCGGGAAGCGGAACGTCGCACCGTCGGCCAGGGTCTCACTGTCGGTCTCGACGCCGACGCGGTCGGGCTGCTCGAAGGAGTTGGTCGCCTGGGGATCCGGTCCGATGACCCGCTCGACCGTCGCCGGGCGCGACTCGAACGGATCGGCGAAGCGGAGCTCGGCGTCGATCGCGTCGGTCGGCGAGCGGTTGATCACGCTGAGGGTCAGCTCCTCCCCCTCCTCGCTGCGCATCGCGGTGACGTCGAGCAGCGGGAAGGGCCCGAGGTCGCTGACGCGGTGCGGCCAGCCACCGGCGACCTCCACCTCGATGTGGTCGTGGCTCTCGCATTCGACGTGTACGTCGAGGGCAACCGGCCGCAGGTGGTCGGCGAACAGGCGCAGTGGGTGATAGATGGACTGCAGGAACAGGCCCTCCGGAGAGGTCACGATCGGGGCGATCACGTTGACGAGCTGCGCCAGATTGGCCATCCGGACGACCCGGCAGTGGCGGACGAAGGCATGCAGGTAGGTGGCGACCGCAAGCGCGTCGGCGAGCGTGTAGCGCTCCTCCAGACCGGCCTCGCGTTCGCGGAACCACACGTTCCACTCGTCGTAGGCGACGTGGATCGGGTGGGCGATCCGCTTGCGATAACGGGTGTCGGCGATCAGCGAGGTGACTCGCTGAAGCGCACGCTCGGCCTGGTGCGGACTGAAGACGTCGGTCCAGTAGTCATCGGAGCCGGTGTAGATGTGGATGCTGTGCCAGCGCACCTTGTCGGCGAGCCCCTCGACGACGACGCGGTCCCACTCCGAGAGGCCGTTCTCACCGCAGGCCACAAGCTCGATCTCGGGGTCGGTCCAGCTCATCACCTTGGCGAACTCGCGCGCCTTCGTGACGTAGTCCTCGGCCGACAGCGCGCCGATCTGCCACGGGCCGTACATCTCGTTGCCGAGCCCCCAGTAGCGGACTCCGTAGGGCTGCTCGCGCCCGTTGTCCTGACGCCGCCCCACCCACTCGGTGTCGGCGCTCCCGTTGCAGTACTCCACCCACGCCTGGGCCTCGTCCATCGAGCCCGAGCCCATGTTGACGCACAGGTAGGGCTCGGTGCCGACGACCTCGCAGAAGCGCAGGAACTCGTCGGTGCCGAAGCGATTGGACTCCTCGGAGTGCCAGGCGAGCTCGAGCCGCCGCGGCCGCGCGTGCTGAGGGCCGATCCCGTCGGTCCAGTGATAGCCCGAGACGAAGTTGCCCCCTGGCCAGCGCAGGACCGGCGGCTTGAGCGCGCGCACGGCCTCGATCACGTCGGTGCGAAAGCCGTCCGCGTCGGCCAGCGGCGACCCCTCGTCGTAGATGCCGCCGTAGATGCAGCGGCCGAGGTGCTCAGCGAAGCCGCCGAGAATGCGCCGGTCGACCGTGCCAATCCGGCGGTCGAGGTCGAGTTTGATCGTCGCGGTCATTGGGATTCCTCCCGCTCGTTGTCACATCCACACGATTCGCGCCGGACGAGCACGACCGGCAGCAGCGTCGAACGCTTCGGCGCCGGCTCTCCGTCGACGAGCGCGACGAGCTGCGCCATCGCGATCCGGCCGGTGTCCTCGAAGGGCACGCGCACCGTCGTCAGCGCGGGCACGGTGTAGCGCGCCGGTGGCGCATCGTCGCAGCCGACCACGGCCACGTCGCCGGGCACGCGGCGGCCGCGCTCGTGCAGCGCCCGCAGCGCACCGATCGCCATGTAGTCGTTGTGGACGAACAGCGCGGTCACCTCAGGGTGGCGCTCGAGCAACCGCAGCGTCGCCGCGTAGCCGCCGCCGATCGTCCAGTCCCCCTCCTGCACGCGGTCGGCCTCGCTCCCGTCGAGGCCGGCCGCGCGCAGGGCGTGGGTACTGCCGGCCCGCCGCGCGACGGTGACGCGCCGCCCGGCTGTACCGGTGACGACGCCGATCGCGCGGTGGCCATGCTCGATCAGGTGCTCGACGGCGAGCGTCCCGGTCTGGACGTGGTCGGAGCCGACCATCGGCACTCGCAGCCCCTGGATGTGGTGCAGGCTGACCACCGGCAGGCGCCCCCGCAGGTGAGCACCGAGCTCCGCGTCGCCCTCGGCCTGAGGAGCGGCCATCAGGATCCCGTCGACCCGCCGCTCGCTGAGCACCTCGACGCAGCCGGCGACGTCCGAACCGGCAGCGTCGACGTTGGCGACGACCGTCGCCCAACCGCGCCGACGCGCCTCGTTCTGGGCCGCGACGACGAATCGGCCGAGCACGTGGTCGCTCGGATCGGCCGCGATCACGCCCAGCGTCCTGGTGCCGTGGGTGACGAGCCCGCGCGCCAGCACATTCGGCACGTAGCCGACCTCGTGGGCCGCGCGCTGGATGCGCTCCAGCGTCGCCGGTGCGACCGACCCCCCGCCGTTGAGCACCTTGCTCACGGTCTGGTAGCTGACGCCCGCCCGGCTCGCGACGTCCTTGATCGACGCGTACCGGCGCCCGCCGTCCGCCCTGCCCGGTCCTGGGTCTGTGGGTGCCATGACCATCGACCTCTCCCGTCGATCCGCGGTCTGCTGTGTACCTGTCGACGAGCCGCCGCGGGGGCGGCCGGCTCATTTAGGCGAACGTTCGCCTTCCACATTCCTACCGGGTCTGCACCACTCCTGTCAAGTCGCCAGTACTCAGTCACGTCACTGTGAACTCGATGGCTCCGTCACGCCTGGCCTGAGCAATGCGCGCGGTGTCGCGCAGACGCTCGGGACGCACCGTGTGACGCTGGGGGCGCTGACGGGACTGACCGTGTCAGGAGGTCCCGCGGGAAACGCCGGGATCGCGGCCGGGAGCGGCTCGCTCACGCTGGCCAGGGTGACAGTCGAGGACACCCTCAACCTGATCGGCGCCGCCACCCGGGGATGCATCATGACCGCGGGTTCACCAACGCTGTGAACGGCAACCTGGTGGGCACCGCGAGCGCGCTGGTGGGCACCGCGAGCGCGCGCCGCCGGACCCGCAGCCCGCCCCGCCGGCGCGCAACGGCGTCGGCGCCTACGACACCGGTGGCGCCTGATCCCGAGCGGGGGTCCGCGGGTCCACGACGAGCTCGAACTCGAGCTCGTCGTGGATCGGGATCCCGTACTCGCCCACCGCGGGGATGCTCGGCTTCAGCTCACGTGCGCGGTCGTCCCCGCCCGGGTGGACGGCGACCAGCCGCCAGCCGCGGCGCTGGTAGAAGCGGATCGCGTCGAGATTGTCGTTGGTGGTGATCAGCCACAGTCGCCGGCAGCCGCGGGCGCGGGCCCATTCTGCGGCCGCTGCGATCAGCGCGGAGCCGACGCCCCGGCGGCGGGTGAGCGCGTCGAGCGAGACGAGCTCGCACTCGGCGCCGTCGGGACAGAGCGTCACGTGGCCTCGCGGATCTCGATCGCGCTCATTCCTCGTCGGCTGCCTCGTCGCCCTCAGCGGGGACGAGGCCCCGGTGACGGAGCCAGAGCTCGAACATCGGGTCGGTGATCCGCGGGCTGTCGGCGGTCTGGATGACGTCGGCGTTGGCGAGCAGGCTCTCCAGCGCGCGGCTGATCGAGGAGCGCTTGATCCCGACCGCCACCGCCGTCTCCTCGCTGTAGAGCGGCGTGGGGACGATCGCGAGTGCGCGGGAGACGCGACGCTCGTTGGGGGTGAGCGCCCGCCAGATCGCGCGCATCAGGGGAGCGGAGTCCGCGGCCGCCTGGTCAAGCGCATCCAGCCAGGTGGCCTCGTCGGCGGTCGCGCCACGTGCCGTGCGCTCCCACAGGTAGTGGGCGAGCATCATGCTCCGCTGCGGGTGCCCTCGCGCGAACTCCAGCAGCGGCGCGAGCGCCGGGCCAACCGCGCGGCCGCTGTTCGCGAAGCGCTCCTCGACATAGTCACCCACCTCCGCGAGCGGCAGCGGGTCGAGGTGGCGCGGCACCGCCTGGTCGAGCAGCGGCCGCCGAGGATCGGCGAAGAGCTGCGCCATGACGCCCGGCGCCGAGCCGGCGAACGCGTAGGTCGCGGCGTCGGTCTGATGCTGGATGACGCTCCGGATCTTGCCGTCGGCGCCCTGCACGGCGAGCACGTCCTGGATCTCGTCGAAGACGATCAGGCTCGTCGTGCCCTGCCGCTCGAAGAGCGACGCCGGCAGCTCGAGCAGCCGCAGCAGCACCGACTCGGCGTCGACGTGGGGATTGCGCTGGAGCGTCGCGGTGAACCCGCCTCCGCCCAGCGAGAGCCCGATGTTCCACGTGCGCAGCAGGTTCTCGACATGCCGGCGCACGGGACCCTTGAGCCGCTCATACGCCCGCTCGATCCGCACCACGATCTCGGCGATCGACAGGACGTCCTGCAGGTCGACGAGGATCGCCGCGGTGCCGTCGCGCTCGGCCGCGCCGAGCACCCGGCGCAGCAGCGTCGTCTTGCCGTAGCGCCGCGGGCCGACGAGCCGGAACGAATGCCCGCCCTCGGCGAGCGCGAGCAGGTCGTCGGCCTCACGGTCACGGTCGATCATGTCCTCGGGCGCGAGCGGTCCCGAGAAGCGGAACGGGTTGAGGTCCCGGGGTGCGGCCATCGAGGCCAGGCTACTCCGTTTGACTACACGCTGCAAACGAATTCGTATGCACGCAGCAAGCGAACTCGTTTGCTGGCTGCGTACGGAGTGGTTTGCCGTTCGGGCATGAAATGCTTAGCCGATGTCGATCCGTGTCGCCTCCCCGCAGTTCATCGGACGCGGCGCCGAACTCGCCCAACTCGAGGAGCTGATCGAGCGGGCGACGCAGGGCGAGCCGGGATTCGCCCTGGTCGGCGGCGAGTCCGGGGTCGGCAAGAGTCGCCTGATGGACGAGTTCGCCGCCCGGGCGAGCGCGAGAGGTGCACGGGTGATCACCGGCGATTGCCTCGACCTGGGGGACGCCGAGCTCCCCTACACCCCGCTCGTCGGCGCGCTGCGCGCGATCAGCGGCGAGGAGCTCACGGAGCTGCTTCCCCGGGGCGCGCGTGACCTGGCTCCCCTCCTCCCACAGCTGGAGAGCGAGGGAGGTGACCTCGGGCCGGCATCGCTCGCGCAGGGCCGGCTGTTCGAGATGCTTCTCGGCCTGCTCGGCGGCCTGGCCGCCAACCGGCCACTCGTGCTGATCGTGGAGGACGCTCACTGGGCCGATCCCTCCACGCGCGACTTCCTCTCGTTCCTGATCCGCAATCGCCGCCGCGAGCAGCTCGTGGTCGCCGTCACCTACCGCACCGACGAGTTGCATCGACGTCATCCACTGCGCGCGTTCCTCGCCGAGGCGGACCGCACCCGAACCGTGACCCGGATCACCCTCGGACGCTTCACCCGTGAGGAGATCGCCGAGCAGCTCACCGGGATCCTCGGCCACCCTCCGACGCCACAGCTCGTCGAGGAGCTGTTCCGCCGCGCGGAGGGCAACCCGTTCTTCACCGAGGAGCTGATCGCGGCGGGTGGTGGGCGCGCCGACGGGAGACTGCCGGACAACCTGCGAGACGCGCTGATGGTGCGCATCGAGACGCTCGGCCAGGACGCACAGTCGGTGCTCCGGGTCGCCGCGGTCGCCGGCGCCCGGGTCCGCCACGCGCTGCTGGAGGCCGCGGCGCCACTGGATCGCGAGGTCCTGCTCGCCGGGGTCCGTGAGGCGGTCGCCAACCACGTCCTCAACCAGGAGCACGACTCCGACGTCTACCGCTTCCGCCACGCGCTGCTGCGCGAGGCGCTCGCCGACGACCTGCTGCCCGGCGAGCGCGGACCGCTGCATGCGGCCATCGGGCGAGCGCTCGCCGCCGATCCGGCGCTGTCGGCCTCCGGACGCAGCGTCGCGGCCGAGCTCGCCGCGCACTGGTCGGCCGCGCACGAGCTCCCAGCGGCGTTCGCCGCCTCCATCCAAGCCGGCGTGGAGGCCGAGCGGATGGCCGCCTTCGCTGAGGCGCGCGGCCACTTCGAGCGGGCGGCGGAGCTCTGGGACGCGGTATCGAGTGAGCACCGGGCCGGGGCGCCGAACCGCGTCGAGCTGCTGCGCCGCGGAGCCGAGGCCGCAAACCTCGCTGGAGACTCCGATCGAGCGGTGGTGCTCGGCCGCAGCGCGCTCGGCCTGATCGACGCCACGGCCGATCCGCGCACGGCGGCGGCGCTTCATGAGCGGATCGGCCGCTACCTGTGGGTCTCCGGCTTGCAGCGAGATGCGGTCGCCGAGCTCAGCCGCGCGGTCGCGGTGATGCCAGACGATGCCCCGCCGGCCGAACGCAGCCGGGTGCTCGGCGCCGAGGGCCACCTGTTGACACTGCTGGGCCGTGGCGCGGAGGCACGGGCGCGCTGCGAGCAGGCGCTCGAGCTCGCCCGGGAGGCCGGTGCCCGAGAGGAGGAGTGTCGCGTCTCCATCAGCTTCGGCGCGGCGCTGCACATGACCGGCGATGTCGAGGGCGCGATCGAGGCCCTGCAGCGCTCACGCGAGCTTGCGGAGGAGCTCGGCGATCTGGAAGAGAGGACGCGTTCCTGCATCAACCTCGCCGAGGTGCTCGACCAATCCGGACGCCTCGAGGACGCGGTTGAGGTCACCCGCGCCGGCGTCGCGATGGCACGACGCGAGGGCATTCCCGGCGTGCTGCCGATGCTCATCGCCGAGCTGGCGTCCCGGCTTGTGCGCCAGGGAGGTTGGGACGAGGCCGAGGCGATCCTCCCAGAGGCGATCGACACGACGATGAGCTGGTCGGTCGGCCGCGCGAACGCGCTCTGCGCGCTCGCCCAGTTGCAGGCACTCCGGGGTGATGCCGAGGGCGCTGAGCGATCGCTGCGCGAGGTCGATGCGGCCTTGCGTGAGGCGGTCGGATCGATGTGGACCGCCCCGACAGCGACCGCCCGCGCCGATGCCGCGCTGTGGGACGGCCGCCCGGGCGACGCGCGTAAGGTCGTGGCCGCCGAGCTCGGCAGCCGCGAGGAGACCGACGACTCCGCGGCTGCCTACCTCGCTCCACTGATCGCCGCCGGAACGCGCGCCGAGGCCGATCTCGCCATGCGGGCGCGAGCGACCGGGCAGACGGAGGCGCTGGAACAGGCGATGCGCGCTGCCGCCGAGATCCACGAGGCCGGACGAGCGCTCATCGCAGCTGAGCTCCAGCCCGAGGCGGCCCTATTCGTCGAGCTCGCGGCATCGGAGACCGCCCGGGCCGCGGCGAGCGCCTCAGCCGAGGACTGGGCGGCGCTCGCCGCCCGCTGGGAGCACCACGGGACGGCGTTCCAGGCCGCGTATTGCCGTTGGCGCGCGGCCGAGCTCGTGCTCGCCGGCGGCGGTGCGCGCGGGGCGGTCTCCGGGATGCTCGCCGACGCTCACCGCACCGCCGTGCGCCTCGGTGCCGAGCCCCTGCGGCGCGAGATCGCCGATCTCGCTCGCCGCGCTCGCGTGGGCCTCGAGGATGAGCGGGCGGGGTCCGGCGCAGTCGAGGCGCCCGCCGCGCCGTCGGCCGCCGAGCAGATCGGCCTCACCGCCCGCGAGCTTGACGTCCTGCGGTTGATGGCGAGCGGATCCACGAACCGCGAGATCGCGAGCGAGCTCTACATCTCCCAGAAGACGGTGACCGTCCACGTCACCCGCATCCTCGCCAAGCTCGACGCCAGGACCCGGGTGGAGGCCGCCGGGGTGGCCCAGCGGCTCGGGCTGCTCGCCCCCTCCTGACCCCCGCTCAGGCCTCGGCCGCCGCGCTGGAGACCTCGGTGACCGGCCGCGCCGCGGCCGATCGCAACACCGTCGCCGCCGCCAGCGTGAGCACGATGCCGCCCACGATGCACAGGGCCCCACCGAGGCCGGTCAGCGAGACGAGCGCGGGCGCCGCCAGCGAGCCGAGGGCGATCCCGCCGACCGACGCCGCAAACGCGAACCCGTACGCGCATCCGAGGCGGCTCTCCTCAAGCGTCCGTTGCAGCCGTGTGTCGGCGACGACCTCGACCACGAGCGCCCCCGCCCCACCGGCGAGGCCAGCGGCGATCGCGGCCACCGCACTCGTCGTGAGCGCGAGCACGGGAAGCGGCGCGGCCACGAGCACGAGCGCGGCCGCCAGCGTGGAACGCCGCCCGGCGACCGGACCCAGCCGACCGGCGAGCCTGGCGCCGGCGATTCCGCCGAGCCCGAGGCCGGCGAGCAGGTAGCCGTAGCCGCCCGCGCCGAGCCCGAGGCGCTCGGCGACGAGCAGCAGCAGCACGGTCTGCGCACCGTAGACGAAGCTGCCGGCGACATCCGCGCTGACGATCCAGCCGGCCTCCGGCACCGCGCGCAGCGCGCGGGCGCCCTCGCGGAGCTCCGCGACGATCGCGCCGAGACCGTCGAGCGTGCCCTCGCCGGCGGGCTCGCTGGGTGCGAATGCGCCGCCGGCGGGGATCGAGGCGACGAGCAGGCCGGACACCACGAATGTCGCCGCGTTGATCGCGAACGCGACCGCGGGCGGGCCGACCAGCAGCAGCACCGCGCCGAGCAGCGGCCCGAGCGCGACGCACGCCGGCGCGATCGTCCCGCGCATACCGTTCGCCGCGGCGAGATCGTCCCCGTCGACCAGGCGCGGCGTGACCGCGGCGACGCTCGGCGGATAGACGATCCCGGCGAGCGTGGCGGTGGCCGCGAGCACCGGGACGAGCGCAACCGGCAGGCCGGCGAGCGCCACGAGTACGAGCGCGCCCATGCACCCCGCGCGGGCCGCGTCGGAGACGAACATCAGCCGTCGGCGGTCGAAGCGATCTGCGATCAGGCCGCCGATCGGCCCGCCGACGACCAGTGGGCCGATGCGCGCCGCGGTCGTGAGCCCGAGCCAGACGGTCGAGTGCGTGCGCTCCTGGACGTAGGCCAGCAGCGCGAGGTTGTACAGCCAGTCGCCGAGTTGAGAGGCGGCGAGCGCCGCCAGCAGGCGGCCGAAGTGTGGATACCGACGAGCGATGTGCATGGCGTCAGCTTCCTCGCGAGTGGCCGGTTGCACATCGGGCAACCGAGCACACCTGCGGCCCCTCCCCGTCCTAGATGCGACGACGCCGGGTCCTACGTGGGGGGTCGAGGATGCCTACCGCGTCACCGCACTTGACGAACCGCGCGGTTGCTGGCAGGCTATGAGTGAGAACGTTCTCAAGAGGAGGAGGGTCGCGGGAGATGGTCAACCCGGTTGCGCCGCAGACGACAGAACCACCGACGGCGGACCGGAGCGCCGAGCACGCCACCGCGATCGAGCTGATCGACGTCCGTAAGCAGTTTCGGACCGCCGACGGGACGGTGGCGGCGGTCGACGGCGTCAGCGTCGCGATCCGCGAGGGCGACTTCTTCTCGATGCTCGGACCCTCCGGCTGCGGCAAGACGACGACGCTGCGCATGATCGGCGGCTTCGACGAGCCGACGGGCGGCCGAATCCTGCTCCACGGAGAGAACGTGGTCGGCATCCCCGCCAACCGCCGCGACGTGAACATGGTCTTCCAGTCCTACGCGCTGTTCCCGAACATGTCGGTGTTCGACAACATCGCGTTCGGTCTGCGCCGCCGGAGGATTGACTCCGCCGAGGTGCGCCGGCGAGTCGGCGAGATGCTCGAGCTGGTCGAGCTCACCGGCCGGGAGAAGCGTCGGCCGAGCGCCCTCTCCGGCGGCCAGCAGCAGCGCGTCGCCCTGGCGCGGGCGCTCGTCAACCGGCCGCGCGCGCTGCTGCTCGATGAGCCGCTGGCGGCGCTTGACCTCAAGCTGCGCCAGGCGATGCAGGTCGAGCTCAAGCGCATCCAGCGCGAAGTCGGCGTGACCTTCGTCTATGTCACCCACGATCAGACCGAGGCGCTGACGATGTCTGACCGGCTGATCGTCATGGACGAGGGCCGGATCGCCCAGCACGGAACGCCCGAAGAGCTCTACGAGCGCCCCGGTAACCGCTTCGTCGCCGACTTCATCGGAGTCTCGAACATCCTCACCGCAACCGTCGAACGGGGCAGCGGGCCCTCCCCGAGCGCGCGCGTGGGTGAGCACTCGCTGCCGGTACAGGCAGTCGACGGCCTCGTCGCGGGGTCGCCCGTCGAGCTCGTGGTACGGCCGGAGAAGATCGCGGTCACCGCGCAGGCGCCCGACGGCGGCGTGCGCCTGCGTGCCACCGTCCGCGACGTCGCCTACCTCGGCACCTCGACGAACGCGACCGTCCGGCTGGCCACCGGTGAGGACCTCGTCGCCTTCCTCCCCAACGTCGAGGCGAACCGCTGGATGCGGACCGCGGCGCCGGGCACCGAGCTGTGGCTCAGCTGGGCACCGGAGAGCGCATACGTGCTGCCCCCCACCCCGGCGCACGCATGAGCGCGCGCTCCCGGCTCACGCCCTACTGGCTGATCCTGCCCGCATGGGTGTGGTTGGGGCTGCTGTTCATCGTCCCGCTCGTGTTCATGCTGAGCGTGTCGCTGATGACCGGCAACCTGATCAGCGGCTTCACCCTCACCTGGCACGTCTCGACGTACACGTCGGCGATCGGCCAGTACCACACCCAGCTCCTGCGCTCCCTGCTCTACGGCGCGACGGCGACCGCGATCACGCTTGCCGTCTCCTTCCCGGTGGCGTACTTCATCGCCTTCCGCGGCGGGCGCCACAAGTCGAGCATCCTGTTCCTGCTGCTGCTCCCGTTCTTCGTCTCGTTCGTGATCCGCACCCAGCAGTGGAGCTTCCTGCTCGCCGACGACGGTCTATTGATCCAGCCGCTCAAGGACATCGGGGTGCTGCCGGGCAACTTCCACGTCCTCGCCACGCCGTGGGCGGTGATCGGCGGGCTCGCCTACAACTCGGTCCCGTTCATGGTGATGCCGATCTATGTCGCGCTCGAACGGATCGACGGGCGGCTGATCGAGGCGGCCACCGATCTGTTCGCCACGCGTCGCCAGGCGGTTGCCCGCGTCGTACTGCCGCTGTCGCTGCCGGGCGTGTTCGCGGGCTGCCTGCTCACGTTCGTGCCGGCCGCCTCGGACTACGTCAACGCCTCGATCCTCGGCGGTCCCGGCACGACGATGATCGGCAACATCATCCAGACCGAGTACTTCACGAACAGCGATTATCCGACGGCGGCCGCGTTGTCGTTCGTGCTGATGATCGTGCTGCTCGCCGGGGTCCTGCTCTACGCGCGGATGCTCGGCACCGAGGACGTCCTTCAAGGAGCGACGCTGTGAGCGCCGCCGCCGGGACGCTCGAGCACGCGGGCCGGGACGTCCGTGCCGCCGCCCGCAGTCGCCGGCTGCGCGGTGCCTGGCTGCCGGCCTTCACCGTGCTGGTGATCGTCTGGCTGCTGCTGCCGATCGCCGGGATGATCGCGTTCAGCTTCAACGCCACGAAGGGCAAGTTCAACTTCACCTGGCAGGGTTTCACCCTGCACTGGTGGACACACGCGTTCGACCTGCCAGGGCTCACCTCCGCGCTGCTCACCTCCATGTCGATCGCAGCGCTCTGCGCGGTGCTGTCCGCAATCCTCGGCACGCCGCTCGGGATCGCGCTCGCCCGCCACCGCTTCCGTGGCAAGTCCTCCACCGACCTGCTGCTGTTCGCCAACGTCGCCGCTCCGGAGGTCGTGCTCGGTTCGGCGCTGCTGTCGATCCTGCTCACGCTCGGGTTGCGCGGCGGCTATCTGATGATCCTGCTCGCGCACGTGATGTTCAGCCTCGCCTTCGTCGCGGTCACCGTCCGCGCGCGCATGGTGGGAGCCGACGCCTCGCTGGAGGAGGCGGCACGAGACCTCGGCGCCGGCGCGTGGACGACTTTCCGCCTGGTCACCGGGCCGTTGCTGATGCCCGCGATCGTCGCCGGGTCGCTGCTGGCGTTCGCGCTCTCGATCGACGACTACATCATCACCTCGTTCGTCAACGGCTCGACGACCACGTTCCCGCTGTGGGTCTACAGCCAGACGAAGATCGGCGTCCCTCCGCAGGTCAACGCGATCGGCACGATGATCTTCGTCGTCGGGGTGCTCGCCGCGCTGGCCAACGGACTGCTGCTCCAGCGCAGGGGCACGAGAGCATGAACGGACGGACCTACACGCGCCGCGGCGCGCTCGGCGTCGGTGCGAGCACCCTGCTCGCCGCAGCGCTCTCCGGCTGCGGGATCGCCGGCGCCGGCCGGTCTGGGCCGGTGACCGCCGCCGAGGTGGCGGACTACTGGCGCGGCCGGCGACCCGGCGGGACGATGACGTTCGCCAACTACGCCGAGTACATCGACGTCGCTGCGAACGACCCCAAGATCCATCCGTCGCTTCAGCAGTTCACCGCCGCGACCGGCATCCACGTCAGCTACGACGAGGTCATCCAGGACGACGCAACGACGTTCGCAACGATCGTGCCAGAGCTCGAGGCCGGCGTGTCGACCGGATGGGACCTGATGGTGGTGGGCTCCGACGACTACCTCGCGAGGCTGCGTGAGCTCGGCTATCTGGTCCCGCTGCAGCGCGCGCGGCTGCCGCACTTCTACCGCTACGCCGCGCCGGCGTTCCAGAATCCGAACTTCGACCCCCATAACGAGTTCACCGTGCCGTGGGCGGCCGGCATGACCGGCATCGCCTACAACCCCGCGCGCGTGCCCAAGCCGATCCGATCGTGGCAGGACCTGCTCGATCCCCAGCTCAAGGGCAAGGTCTCGATGTTCTCAGACATCCTGCAGTTGCCCAACTGCGCACTGCTCGCCATCGGGGTGGCCCCGGAGACCTCGACGGTCGCCGACTGGCATAAGGCCGCGCAATGGTTGGTGCGCCAGCGCGCGGCGACGCTGCGCGACTACAACCCGGGCACCCCGGCCTACGTCCAGGATCTCGTCGAGGGCAACACGTGGGCGGCGATGGCCTACTCGGGCGACGTCGTCAACAACAACATCTCCTCCAAGACGAAGCTCGAGTTCGTCATCCCCATCGAGGGCGCGCTCATCTGGACCGACAATCTGTGCATCCCGAAGGGCGCCACCCACGCTGCGGACGCGATCGCGCTGATGGATTGGTACTACCGGCCGGAGGTCGCGGCGCTGCTCGCCGCCTACATCGGCTATGTCGCGCCGGTCCCGGCCTCCCGCAGGCACATGCTGCGCAACGCCGCGCAGCTGAAGGGATCGGCGCGCACCTCGCTGGAATACGTGGCGAACAGCCCACTGGTGTTCCCACCGGCGTCCGCATACCGCCACCTGCACCGCTTCCGGACGCTGACCCCGGAGGAGGAGGTGACGTGGGACAAACTGTTCGAGCCGGTCTTCGAGAGCTGAGCCGGGCCGGCGCGGCGTGTTCAGTGCCCCGGCGGCGGCCCGACAGAGCCCCGCGCGACGATACGTGCGTCGAGCACCGTCGTGGCGACCGCGCCCGCCCCACCGCGCACACGCGCGAGCAGCGTCTCGGCGGCACGCTCCCCAAGATCGCGGACCGGCTGGGCGACGATCGTGAGCTCGGGCCGCACGACGCGCGTCCACTCGGCGTCGTCGAAACCGATCACCGACACGTCGCGCGGCCAGGTCAGGCCGCGGTCCAGGACCGCCTCCAGCACGCCGAGCGACATCGAGGCATCGGTCGCGAAGAACGCGGTCGGGCGCTGCTCGGCGGGTAGCCGGAGCAGATCGCTGACGGCCCCGCGCGCGGAGGCCTGGTCGAGCTGGCCCGAGGCCCGGACCCAGCGCGGCTCGACCTCGAGGCCGGCCGCCGCCATCGCGGCGCGATAGCCGATCACGCGGTCGCCATACCCACCGCCGCCGGCGCTCGGCTCGAGCGCGGCGGGGGAGCGCTCGTCGCCCCGCGCGACGGCGCCGACAACCGCGATCCGGCGGTGGCCCTCGGCGATGAGCAGCCGCACCGCCTCCCCGGCCGCCGCGAAGTTGTCGATCATCACCGCGTCGAACGCCGCGCCGTCGGTCGAGCGGTCCAGGAGCACGATCGGCATGCCGAGCGCCGCGAGCCGCCGCAGGTGGGCGGCGTCCGAACCCGAGGCGGGCGCGACCGCGATCCCGTCGACCTGGCGCTCGCCGAGCACTCGGACGGCCGCCTGCTCGCGCTCGAGGTCCTCGTCGGTATTGGTGAGGATCACCTCGTAGCCGGCGGCGCGCGCCACGTCCGAGAAGCTCCGCGCGACCATCGAGAAGAACGGCTCGGCGATGTCGGCGATGACGAGCCCCACCGTGTGCGTGGTCCCGGTGATCATCGCCCGCGCGAGGTCGTTGGCCTGATATCCGAGCTGGTCGGCCGCGCGCTCGACCTGGCGACGTGCCTGCTCGCTCGAGGCGCCATAGCCGCCGAGCACCCGCCCCGCGGTGGCGGTCGACACTCCGGCCCGCCGCGCGACGTCCGCGATGGTGATCGCCGGTCGTCGAGAGGAGTTGCGTGCCACGGCGGTTTGGGATTGTACGGTTCAGCCCCCTCGAGCTGGCGGGAACCAGGACGGATTGATAACGTTCTCACTCATGGCGGTGGAGACCTCTTCAACAGGCGCGGCAGAGCCGGCGAACGTCGCGCGCACCCACGCCTTCGGCGAACTGAGCCTGTGGCTCTCGCAGGCCGGGGACCTGACCCCGCGCCCCTCTCTCCCCGGTGACCTCGACGTCGACGTCGCGATCGTCGGCGCGGGCTTCACCGGACTGTGGACCGCCTACTACCTGGCGGGCGCCGACCCGTCGCTGCGGATCGCAGTGATCGAGAAGCAGATCGCCTCCTACGGGGCGTCGGGGCGCAACGGCGGGTGGTGCCTCGGCCACATGAACGGCTCGATCGAGAGCTACAGCGACCGCGGCGATCGTGAGCAGGCGCTCGCCATGAAGCGTGAGGGGCTGCGCACCGTCGATGTGATTGGCGCGGTGCTCGACGAGGAGTCCATCGACGCCGGCTTCGTCAAGGGTGGCGCGGTGATCGTCGCCCGGACCGAACAGCAGCGACGATCGCTCGTCGAAGGGCTCGCCCACGACCGCGAGCTGGGCTTCGATGAGAGCGTCGTCGACTGGCTCGACGCGCGCGCGCTCGCCGACCGGGTGCGGATCGCCGGCGGGCTCGGCGCCAAGTTCGAGCTCCAGTGCGCCCGCGTCCAGCCGGCTCGGCTGGCGCGCGGCCTCGCGGAGGCGGTCGAGCGACGCGGGGTGACGATCTACGAGCAGACCGAGGCGCTCTCGATCCAGGACGGCCGCGTCGCCACCCCCTTCGGCACGGTCCGTGCCGAGATGGTCGTGCGCGCGACCGAGGGCTACAGCCCGACGATCGCCGGCCAGGACCGCCGGATCCAGCCGCTCACCTCCCAGGTCGTCGCCACCGAGCCGCTGCCCGAGTCCGTGTGGTCAGAGCTCGGCTTCGCCGGCCGCGAGGTCGTCGCCGACATGATCCACCTCGGCATGTACTGCCAGCGCACGACCGACGACCGCCTCGCGATGGGCGGCCGCGGCGGGTTCCAGCCCCGCCACCGCGGGCTCGAAGAGTCCGAGATCCTCGACGAGCGCGTGTTCGCCGCACTTCGATCCGCCGTACGCGAGCTCTTCCCCGCCGTCGGCGACGCCGTCTTCACCCACGCGTGGGGCGGGGTGTGGGGCGCCTCACGCGACTGGGCGCCGGTCGTCGGCCATGCCCCCGGCCGCCGCCTCACCTGGGCCGGCGGCTACGGCGACGGCGTCTGCGCCTCCAACTTCGCCGCGCGCACGATGACCGATCTCATCCTGCGCCGCGACAGCGAGCTCGTCCACTACCCGTGGGTCAACCATCGCTCGCCCGCCTGGCCGCCCGACCCCCTCCCCCGGATCGGCGCCCGGGCGATGTCGACCGCCTATGGCGCCGCCGACGCCGTGGCGCGCCGAACGGGGCGTGAGCCAAGCTGGGTGAAGCTCGTGGACCGCATCTCGCGACTCGAGGACAAGTAGCGCCGGTCTCCCCAGCCGGCGTGCCGGGGCGGATCACCCTCGGCTGCGTTTGCGCGGTCGTCGCCGCGCGTAACTACGGTGCATGACGCGTTCGAGCATCGCGGTCCTCGCCAACTTCGGCCTGCGCGCGGCGTACGGCGCAGCGATGCTTGCGGTGCCGGGCCGCATTGGAGGACCATGGCTGGGGCGGCCGGCGCCGGCCGCGCCGAGCGACGTCCCGCTGCGTGGCGTCGGCGGGCGTGAGGTCGCGCTCCATCTCGCTGGCGGCGCAGCGATCCTGCGCGGTGCGCCGGCGCGCCCATGGTTGCTCGCAAGCCTCGGCGGTGACCTCACCGATATCGCCTCCACCGTCGCCCAACGGCGGCAGTTGCCGCCCGGCGGCCTGCGGGCATGCGTGCTGGCCGGTGGCGCGTCGGCGCTGATGACGCTCGGGCTGCTGGCCGCGGACGAAGCATCGGCCTGATCCGCAGCGTCCGCGGGCCCGGCGGCCAGTCAACCCGGAGCGCGCGAACCGCGAGCGAAATGCCCTCCCAGGATCAGGGTCCGTCGCTCCCAGCTGAAGGCGGTGACACGGCCCGCACGACCTGACCCAGCTCGGCCGGATCCTCCTCGCGGGCCCCGCGTGCCACTGAGCAGCCGGCCTCCCAGGAAGCCCGCATTCGCCGGATGAAACGCCTGGGGCTCTCGGAGTACACCCGCGCCCCAAGCCGGACCGCGTCGCTTTGCAGCTCGCCGCGCCGGTAGTCGATCAACTCGATCACCGCGTCGAGATCGACCGGCGGAGTCATCCGCTCGCTCTGAAGCGTCGTCTTGAGCACGCCGAGATCATGCTCGTCGCCCAGCACGTCGGCGAGCTCGTGGGCCTCTTGTGCCTGGCCCTTCACCGCCGGGCCGGCGACCGGCGCGAGCAGCCGCTGCTGGTACCAGAGGTCCTTGACCCGCTTGCGCCACTGGTGCCACTCTGCGAACGAGGGCTCTGCCCGCGCGTGCTCGAACAGCTCATGTCCCTCGTGATAGCTGCGGCGAAGGCCCTTCTCGACCGCCTTCCAGCCGTTGCGCCTCATCCTCCACTCGCCCTGCCGCGCGCGTACCACGTGGAGCTCGTCGGCCGCCTGGCCGGCGACCGCAGAACCGAGAAGCTCGGTGCGCTCCCGGTCTCGTCGCTGCTCGAGTCGCTCCCGGATCTCACTGAACGTGATCTGCGGCAGCTGTCCGACGTATCGCTCGGACAACTCGTCGAGTGTCTCGAGCATCGCCTCTCCATCCCGCGCCGTGGACAGTCCCCGCGCAGCGTGCCGAAGCGCCGCATTCTCCCGACGACGCTGTTGAGGGGCCATCGACCCGCGCGCGAGCCGTAGCAGCGAACGCTCCTTCTTGATCGCCTTGCGCGCTGAGTGCACCGCCTCGACGGGATCCTCGCCGACACGCTCGGTGAGCTCGCTGATCGCCTGGTCCAGCTGCTCGCCCGCGCAACGCAGGATCCCGGCGCGGACGGCTTCGTCGCTCTCGAACCTGTAGGACACGAAGCTCCTTATCGTCGATGTCGGTTGTCTGTCGCAGCTACCCGGGGAACGGCCCACGACCCACCAGGCTCGGGCGCGCACCTGCATCCCTACGATGAAGCGCGGCACCGATGTCGAGGCGACCGACGATAGATCTCAACAGCGACCTCGGCGAGGGATACGGAGTCTGGCGGCTCGCCGAGGACTCTGCCCTGCTCGGGATCATCACGAGCGCGAACGTCGCCTGCGGCTTCCATGCCGGGGATCCGACGACGATGCGCGAGGCGGTGACCGCGGCCGCATCGGGTGGCGTGGCCGTCGGTGCACACGTCTCCTTTCCAGACCTCCGCGGGTTCGGCCGCCGGGACATGGCGGTCCCCTCGCGCGAGGTGGCCGACGATGTCGTCTACCAGGTAGGGGCGCTCGACGCTCTCGCGCGGGCGCACGGCACACGTGTCACCTTCGTCAAACCACACGGCGCGCTCTACAACCGGATCGCGTTCGACCGGGAACTGGCGGACGCGGTCGTCGAGGCGATCGGCTCTCTCGACGGCGCTTTGCCGCTCGTCTCGTTGCCCGGCTCGGCGGCGCAGACCTCCGCACGCGAGGCGGGACTTCGGACGATCACCGAGGGGTTCGCCGACCGGGCGTATGACCGGGATGGCCGGCTCGTGTCCCGCGAGAGGCCGGGTGCAGTGATCTCCGACCCGGAGGCGGTGACCGCACGGGCCGTGCGGATGGCCACCGAGCACACCGTCGAGACGATCGACGGGGACGTGATCGAGCTCGAGGCCCAGACCCTGTGTGTGCACGGCGACAGCCCGGGGTCGGTCGCGCTCGCCACCGCGATCCGAGCCGGACTCGAAGCCGCCGGGTTCACGCTGGCCGCGTGGGGCCGCTGAGTCCGTTCAACTGAGGCTTCTCGTCCCCGCCCGTGCGCTGGAGCGTCCAGCGGCGGTGAGCTTCTCTCCCTTGAGCCAGAAGCAGGCGTGACGACGGCCGGCGAAAATCGGCCATCGCAGTCTCATCGTCCAGGTTGCCAACCACTTCTCGCCTGGGTCGGTTGACGGTCCCTTCGGCACCGCCCTGTCAGACGGTGGTGGCGGCGGGCGTCTGCCACCGGCGCGCCTGCGGCACGCGGGTCAGCAGGCGCCATGTCGTCGGCGAGACCATCAGCACACAGCCCGCCAGCAGCCCGAGCATCGCCCACCGCATCCCCACCGGGATGAACCGGAAGCTCACGTCATCGACGCCTGCCGGGAGACGCACGGCCTGGAAAAGGCCGTCGAATCGGTGGATCCGCAGCGGGTGGCCGTCAAGCTCGGCCCCCCATCCCGCAAACCAGGTCTCACGGCGCACGAGCGTCGTCGGCCGGCGGCAGTACAGCCGGACCTGGTCGAAATGGACGGAGTGCAGCTCGCAACCGGCGGCGCTCACGAACGGCGCGGCTCGCGACACGTGGTAGACCCAGGCCGTCGGGCTGCGGAACACGAGCCGCAGCGCGCCGCGTTCGGAGGGCAGTGGGGTGCCCGGTCGAGTGACCACGTAGCTCACTCCCGCCGCGCGGTAGCCATCGAGGTGGGACAGCAGCTCCTGACGGGCAGTGGGCGCCCATCCCGGCTGATAGCCGACGAAGTTGGTGAACGGGTCAAGCCGGGTGTGCACGAACCGCGCGTAGTTGCTGGGCGGGAAGTCATCGAGGCGCAGCGAGGCCACCCGGAAGTAGGAGCCGTAGTTGGGCTGGATCGGGCCGAGCGTGTAGAACCGCTGGTGGCCGAGGTGGCGGCGCAGATAGGCGACCGGCGCGAGATCGGTGTGCACCGCACGAGGCGCCGAGAGCTGGGGCACCGCGAACAGCAGGACCGCGTCGAGGATCACCACGAGCGCGAGCGCGATCCCGCGCGCCCGGCGACGGCGCAGCAGCGCGAGCCCGCCGATCGCCAGGACGGTGAGCGCCGCCCAGGCGATCGATGCCTCCAGGAACGCCTCACGGCCGGGCACCGGCTTCTGGAAGGAGGCGATCACCGGCCCGGCGGCGACCGCGGCCGCGGCGATCGCGGCGGCGGCCCCGAGGGTCCCCGCCGCCAGGCGACGGGCATCTCCCGCGACCCGCGCCAGATCGTCGACTCCGATCGCCGCGAGCACGATCACCGGGAACTCGAGCGCCGTGGTGGCGTACCGGTAGAACTGGATCCTGCCCATCTCAGGCAGAGCGCCGAGCACGTCGCCCAGCAGCGGCACGCCGTACATGTGGGCGAACACGAGCACCGTCCAGCCGAGCATGGTGAACTTGAGGCCGCGGCGCCCTGGGGTGAGGAGCGCGATCGCGGCGAGCAGCAGCAGAGCCACCGACAGGTACCCGCCGACCATCACCCAGATCCCCTGGTGATGGCCGCCGTTGACCGGGCCGAAGATGTAGGGCATGAGCAGCTGCGGAACCTCGGACAGCGGCAGGTGATGGCTGCCGAGCAGCGCGCCGGTGTGGCTCACCAGGTCGGCGTGGCTGAGGTAATCGGCCATCGCCAGCAGCATCGGCGCGGCGAGCATCAGGGCGACCGCGCCGCCGCGCGCGATCTTGACCAGGAAGCGGGCACGGTCGGCGCGCGGGAGGCAGCAGACCCGCCAGCCGAGCCAGACGATCGCGGTCAGCAGGTCGATGTAGGCGACCTCGGGGAACCCCGCGTAGGCGGTGAGCGCGCCCGCGAGCGCGATCAGCCGCCAGCCGCCGCGGCGCCCGGTACGCGTCGCCTCCAACGCCTGCTCGACCCCGAGCAGGAGCATCGGCAGGAAAGCGAGCGGGTTGACGGTCGCGTCGGCGAACCAGGAGAACTTGCCGTTGAGCGCGAACGCGACGGCGCCGGCGATCGCGGCGGAGCGGATCAGATCAAGCCGCCGCAGTAGCCGGTAGGTGCAGATCCCCGCGGTCAGCTCGAGCAGCACGTGCTCGTAGAGCTGGCCGTTGGGGAGCGCGGTCAGCAGGGTCGGAGGGAACAACGCGGCGGCCTGCGTCTCGCCGACCAGCGGCATCCCAGTGCCTTCATACGGATTCCACCAGGGGAGATGCAGATGCGCGAGGTCGAACACCGCCAGGTGGCCGATCGCCTGCGAGTTGAATCCGTTGCTCGGATCGATCGTCGGCCTGCCGCCGAGCAGGCCGGGCGTGAACGCCCGGGTGAGCTCCGCGCGGTAGGCGAGCGGATCGAGATGAACCAGCCCGAGCAGTGCGGGCAGGTTGGCGAGGAGGACGGCGGCCGCGACCACTGCCAGCGCCCCGGCATCCCATCGCCCCCGTGCCGTCCACCGGATGATCCCAGACCGCACTCCGGCAGAGTAGGAAGCGCCGCCTTAAGCGCGGGTTGGCTATCGGCGACATTTCTGTGGCGCTGTGTGAAGAATGCGGGAGGCCTCTTCCGGCCGGCGCTCGACCAGCTGGTCGGCGATCGCGCCGAGCCTGTCCCAGGTGGGACCGGCGATCAGGCACGGGTCGCGGGCATCCAGCCCGAGCCTTTCCGGATAGTCGATCACGCGGTGCGTGGTCGCGCGGGGCCGGCCTCCTCGACCGTGAGGCCGCGATCGGGGCCGTGGGAGATGACGTTCTGGCCCGGCTCGGGGTGCAGCTGACGCCCATCGATCGTGACCGTCACCTTGTCGGGCTCGAACGAGATGTGACCGGCGATGCGGTCGACCTCGCGGTAGGGCTCGAGGTAGGCCCACCCTGCCCGGGAGACGCCCCCCACATCAAAGTAGCTGCACAGCCCCTTGTACGGGCAGAAGGTCTGGCGCTCGACCGCGGTCAGCGCGTCCGCCGTGACGTCGTCCCGTGGGACGTACCAGCGCGGAGCGAAGCCGGACTCGAACAGCACGAGCGCCCGCTCGGTCTCCGCCACCTGGCGGTCGCCCACATGCACGGTGAGCCGCCGCGCGGTCTGGCGGATGTCGATCCGGTGGTAGGCGTCGGCGGCGTGACCGAGAATCCGCTCCTCCTCCTCGTAGAACCCATCCATCGCGTGCCAGGCGAACGCAACCCGATCCCCGAGAACGTCGGCATGACCGGGAAGCCCGGTGTGCTCCCACGCGCCGCGCGGCGCCTCGTGGTCTCCGTGGCGGACCACGTACCAGGTCGTCGTCCCGAGATCCTGATGCTCGCTCGTGTGCCCGGCGCTGCGGAGCACTCCGTCGGCGACGTCGTCCTTTCGGAAGTAGGCGACCGGATAGCGCCCGGGCTCGTGGAGCAGCACGACGTCCTCACTGTCGGCGATCCACTCGCCGTCGAACCTCACCCTCATGCGCCGGCGCAAGGGCTCGGCGTACAGCAGTCGTCGCGGGAGCGGCTCGGCCGCAAGGAAGCGGCCGACCGACCCCGATGCCAATGGTCCCTGCTGCCACGCCAGACCCATCGGGTCACCGTCCCTTCGCTTGTCGGTTCCTCGACGCCGACCGGCGCCGTCGCATCGGTCTGTGACGAGAGCGACGAGCTTCTTACTGCCGGTAAGAACGCGGTTCGCCGCGCCACTCACCGTCATCGGGCGTGTGATGGATCCTCCACGGGCGTGGGCGCCCTCGCGGTCGAGCGCGGTTAGCATGGCCGCGTGGACGGCGACACGCGTGCGCGCACCACTTTGGACCCGGTCTCACGGCGCTGGGTCGAGCAGCTTGCCCCCGGCCACCCGACGCGCGAGCTGGCGGTCGGGCGCCTGCGGGAGCTCCTGCTACGAGCCGCCACCCACGAGCTCAGACGGCGCCGCGGCCGCCTGGGGTCGATCTCCGGTCCCGAGTTCGAGGACCTCGCCCAGCAGGCCGCCGACGACGCGGTGCTCATCATTCTCGACAAACTCGACGACTTCCGCGGCCTCAGCCGCTTCACCACCTGGGCCTACAAGTTCGCGGTCTTCGAGGTCGCGAGCAAGGTCGCGCGGCATGCCTGGCAGCACCACCCCCCGAGCTCGGACTCGCTCGTGCTCGAGCTCGCGGCCGAGTCACCCTCGGGGCGGCCCGGCGAGGCGCTCGAGCGGCGCGAGCAGCTCCGGATCCTGTCGGAGGCGATCGGCGAGCTCACCCCGCGCCAGCGCGAGGTGTTCGTCGCGATCGCGCTCAACGACGTGCCGATGGACGAACTCGCGCTCGCGCTCGATTCCAACCGCAACGCGATCTACAAGAACCTGTTCGACGCCCGCCGGCGCCTGCGCGCCCGGTTGGCGGAAGCAGGCCATCCGGTCTCCGCAGCCGAGCTGAGTCCATCATGACCCGCGAGCCCGAAGACCTTGACGCGCTGCTGCGCAGCGAGCCAGGCGACGCCGGCTGCACCGCCGGTGAGGACATCCTCGATGCCTACGTCGACCTGGAGCTTGCCGGTGAGGATCCGGCCAACACCTATCCCGGCACCGCGATCCATCTGCGCAGCTGCCCCGGATGCGCCGCCGACCACGACGGGTTGCTGGAGGCGGCCCGTCGCCTCGGCAACCCGCCGCCGGACTGAGCACGTCCGGTAAGACGGCCGTCCGCGGACGCACTCATTGCCCGATGGGTCGATCGGGTCAGGCACCACGATGAGCGACATCGGCACGCGTGCCGGGCGACTGCTGTCGCTCAACGTCGGCGAGCCGCGTGAGGTCGACTGGGACGGCAGGACGATCCGCACGGCGATCTGGAAGGACCCGGTCGACGGTCCGCGGATGGTGCGCCAACTCAACATCGACGGCGACGACCAGGCCGACCGCGTCGCGCACGGAGGCGAGCACCGTGCTGTGTTCGTCTACCAGATGGAGGCCTACCGCCACTGGGAGCGCGAGCTCGCCCGCGACTTCGAGTTCGGGCAGTTCGGCGAGAACTTCACCGTCGAGGGGCTGCCCGACGACGAGGTCTGCATCGGCGATCGCTACCGGATCGGAGAGGCGATCTTCGAGGTCACCCAGCCGCGTGTGACCTGCTTCCGCCTCGGGCTGCGGACGGAGGAGCCGCGGATGCCGTCGCTCGTCGTCGCCCACCACCGGCCGGGCTTCTACTTCCGGGTGCTGCGGGAGGGCCGCGTGCAGGCCGGCGACGCGATCGAGCGAGTGCTGAGCGGACCGGAGCGACTGACGATCGCCGATGTCGACGGGCTGCTCTACCTACCCCGCAAATCGCGCAGCGGACTGGAGCGGGCGCTGCGGGTGCCGGCGTTGAGCGAGGGATGGAAGGACTCGTTCCGGGCGCTGCTCGAGCAGGGTGAGGTGCCTGCGCCGGCGTGGGCGGGGTTCGTGCCGCTCACCGTCACCGGGGTGCGGCGCGAGAGCGACACGATCGTGTCGCTCGAGCTGACCGGGGACACCGGGACGGCCGGCGCCCCCGCGTTGCCCGGGCAGTACCTGTCCGTCCGCCTCCACCCGGAAGGCCGGGACGGGCCGGCGGTGATCCGCAGCTACTCGCTCTCCTCGCCGGCCGGCAATGGTGCGTTCCGGATCAGCGTCAAGCGCGAGCCCGGCGGGGTCGGCTCCGAGTTCCTGCACACCCAGGTCCGCGTCGGGGACCGGATCGATGCGGCGGCACCGCGCGGCAGGTTCACGTTGACGGCAGGGACGCGCCCGGTCGTGCTGGTGAGCGCGGGCGTCGGGGCGACGCCGGTGCTGGCGATGCTCCATGCGCTCGCCGACGCGCGCGATGACCGGGAGGTGTGGTGGATCCATGGCGCGCGCGACCGCGCGGCCCACGCGTTCGGCGACGAGGTCGACGGTCTGCTTGCCGCACTCCCCGGCGGTCACCGGGTTCTCTGCTTCAGCCGCCCGGCGCCCGACGAGGCACCGGGCGCCGGGTTCGACTGCACCGGGAGAGTCTCGCCGCAGACGCTGAGCGACGCCGGCGTTCCGGTCGACTCGGACTTCTACCTGTGCGGCCCGGACGCGTTCATGCGCTCGCTGTCGGCCGCGATCACGGCTCGCGGCACCGCGCCCGAGCACGTCGCGATGGAGCTGTTCTCCGCCGGCGCGGTGATCGCACCGCCGGGCCTGGAGGGGGTGCGACCGGCGCCGCACCCGCCCGCGGGCACTCCCGGTCCTGGGCCGGCGGTGACGTTCAGCCGCAGCGGTCTCACCGTCCCGTGGGACGACAGCCACGGCACCCTGCTCGAGCTCGCCGAGGCGTGCGACGTGGCGGTGAGCTTCGGGTGCCGCAACGGCGTCTGCCACTACTGCGAGAGCGGCCTGCTGGACGGTGAGGTCCGGTACCTCACCGAGCCGCTCGAATGCCCGGACGACAGCCGGGTGCTCGTCTGCTGCGCGGAGCCGGCCGGCCCGCTGACGCTCGAGCTCTGAGCCGCGAAGGCCGGCCGCGGCGAACCGGCAGCAGCCGGTAGGAGCGGGCGGCCCGTCACCACACACACCACAGGCACCCCCGACCGCAGGAGCGAGACACCCCCATGCCCGTCACCCGCATCGCCATCCGCCACGGCAAGACCGACGACTACAAGCAGGCACTGCTGGACGAGATCTATGAGGCGATGCGCGAGACCATCGCCATCAAGGAGGGCGATCGCTTCATGGCGATCACCGAGCACGGTCCGCATGAGTTCGCCTCCGGGCGGTTCCTCTCGGTCGACCGCAGCGACGACCTCGTTCAGATCCAGGTCTTCTGGGCGCCCGGCAAAACCGCCGAGCAGAAGCTGGCGATGTACCGGAGGATCGTCGAGCGCCTGGGCACCAGCCCGGGCGTGCGCCCGGAGGACGTTCTCATCTCGGTCACCGAGACCGCCGCCGAGAACTGGTCGTTCGGCAACGGCGAGGCGCAGTTCTACAAACCCTGAGCGGGCTCGGCGGGACGCGCGGCGCGGGCCGCACGCAGCCGCTGCTCGGCGCTCGCCAGCCGGCGCTGCAACTCCTCCAGGCGCGGCGTGGGGCACATCCCGCGGCGGTACAGGCGCGCGCGCAGCAGAGCGACGCTGTCCCGGTAGTAGTTGCGCTCGGCGGCGATCGCCTCGATCTCCCGCAGCGAGCTCACGACCCGTTCTCCGGCGCAGCGAACATCCCGGCTCCTTCCCTGTGGGCGGGCAACATCGAGCGGCCATGCTCGACGGATGAGGTCCCTCGAGAGCCTCTCGGCCGCACGCTACCACCGCCCTGCATCCGTCAAACCGGCCCAGGCGCTATCGTGCGTCGTGGCCAGGCGTCCGCCTGGCAGTGGTTGTGGTGCCCGCGTTTCGCCAGTTCGCTGCTCTGCAGCGGCCCTCAGTGTCACGCAGCGCACGTGAACGAAAGAGGGCAAAATGCCTACAGGGACAGTGAAGTGGTTCAGCGACGACAAGGGCTTTGGGTTCATCACCCCCGATGAGCCGGGCAAGGATCTGTTCGTCCACCATTCGGCGATCCAGGGTGACGGCTACAAGTCGCTCGCCGAGGGCGCCAAGGTCAGCTATGACGCTGAGCAGGGCGCCAAGGGTCCGGCGGCTGCCAACGTCGTCACGATCTGAGTCGACCCGCGATCAAGGCCGTCCGTGACGACGTCACGGACGGCTCGCCGGTCATCCCGACGATGAACGAAGCTGATCCTCAGCAGTGACCGACACCCCCAGGCGCGCCTGCATCACCCGGCACGCCTCGGGATTTGAGTCGACGAGCACGTAGCGACGCCCCTCACCCGCGGCGACCGCGCCGAGCGTTCCGCTGCCGGCGAAGAAATCAAGACACCAGTCCCCCGGGCGGCTGGAGGCCCGGACCATCCGGCGCACGATCCCCTCGGGCTTCTGGGTCGGGTAGCCGGTCTTCTCCCGCCCGTTCGTCGGCACGATCGTGTGCCACCAGACGTCGGTGGGAAGCTTGCCCCGGGCCGCCTTCTCCGGCGTCACCAGCCCCGGCGCCATGTAGGGCTCGCGGTCGACCGCGTCGGCGTCAAAGTGGTACGCGTCGATGTCCTTGACGTAGACGAGGATCGTGTCGTGCTTGGCCGGCCAGCGCGCCCTTGCGCGCGCGCCGTAGTCGTAGGCCCAGATGATCTCGTTGAGGAAGCTCTCGCGCCCGAACACCTCGTCGAGCAGGAGCTTGCAGTAGTGCGCCTCGCGGTAGTCGATGTGGAAATAGAGAGTGCCGCTGGGATGCAGCAACCGGCGGGCCTGCACCAGCCTGGGCTCGATGAACTCCAGGTACTCATCGAACGTGTCGCGATAGGAGAACTCCGCGAGCAGCCGCGTCGCGTAGCGCCGGCCCTTGAAGCCGACCCGGTCGCCGGTCATGTCAGGAACCGTCGCGATCGTCCGGCGACGCTGATCGTGCCCGGTGTTGAACGGCGGGTCGAGATAGATCAGCTGAAAGCTCTCGTCCGCGAACCCCGGCAGCACCTCGAGGTTGTCGCCGAGGATGATCTCGTCGGTCACGGGCGATCGGGGCACGCCGCGAACATAGAGCGCGGGGCGGTCGGTGGCCCACGGCCTCAGGTAACGTCGGCGCCCGATGGTCCCTTTGCGCAGCGTGCTGGCATTTGCCGGGGTGGCCGTGATCATCGTCGCGATCCCCGGACCGAGTGTGCTGTTCACGATCAGCCGCGCGCTGACCGGCGGGCGCCGGACCGCGCTGTGGAACGTCGTGGGCAACGAGCTCGGGCTGATGGTGCAGGTGATCGCGGTCACGTTCGGGCTCGGCGCGCTGATCGAGCGCTCCGCCGACGTGTTCAGCGTGGTCAAGCTGGCCGGCGCGGTCTACATCGTCTACCTGGGCGTGCAGGCGATTCGCCACCGGCGCTCGCTGAGCGAGGCCGTCGCCCGGGGCGCCGGCCCGATACCACCCGCCCGCGCGATCCGCGACGGCGCCGTCGTCGGCGCCACCAACCCGAAGACGGTCGCGATCTTCCTCATCGTCCTCCCCCAGTTCACCCGGCCCGCGGCCGGGCACCTCACCCTCCAGCTGCTGATCCTGGGGTGTGTGTTCCCGGTCGTCGCACTCGTGCTCGACGGCATCTGGGCGCTCGCGGCCGGGGCGCTCAGCCAGTGGCTGTCCCGCTCCCCACGCCGGCTGGCCGCGATCGGCGGCGTGGGCGGCCTGGTGATGATCGGCATCGGCGTGAGCGTCGCGGCAACCGGTCGCAGGAACTGAATCGTGACCGAGCTTGGCCGCATCGATCTGGAGGCCGGATCGTTCGTGGTCCGCCGCGCCAGCGCGGAGGACGTTGGCGCGATCATCGAACTGCTCGCCGCCGACCAGCTGGGCCGCGAGCGCGACGGCGGCGAGCTCGCGCCCTACCTCGCTGCCTTCGAGCGCATCGAGTCGGATTCCGCGCAGCTTCTCGTCGTCCTCACTGACAGTGCGCACGAGGTTGTCGGCACGCTGCAGTTGACGACCATTCCCGGGTTGGCGCGACGCGGCGCGCTCCGTGCGCAGATTGAGGCCGTCCGCGTCACCGAGCGGTTGCGCGGGCAGGGCGTCGGGGGCGCGATGCTCGAATGGGCGGTCGAGGAGGCCGCCCGTCGCGGCTGCGCGCTGGTCCAGCTCACGAGTGACAAGCGGCGGGCGGACGCCCACCGGCTCTACAGCCGGCTGGGATTCGTTGACTCGCACGAGGGGTTCAAGCTCAGGCTCGCCTGACCGCCGAGCCGACGCACGGTCGTTCGCTGAGCACAGCCGCGAGATCTCTTCCTTATCGCCGGTGACCTCCCGGGGTGCTCGAGGAACCTGACGGCCACCTCCACCCTTCCGCTTCGGCGTGTCGCGTCACCTCTGCCCGGCTGACGCTGCCGCCCTCGTCCAACCAGCGCTCGGCGTCGTCTGTGCGATCCCGCCGGGTGGCGGGATCGCGGGTGGCGGGGAGGTCGACGGGCGGCACGGTCCCGCTTCGATCCTCGAATGATGCCCCGGCCACGCCGCGGTAGACGGTGTCCGCTGCGACGTTGGCTTCCTCGTAGGACGCAAAGCGAGATGAACGTGCGAGCACCCGCCCGCCGTCGGAGACGATCGTCCAGTAGTAGCCGCCGCTGTTGTCCTCATACAGGACGAAGCTGACCGGAGCAGGCTCGGGCTTGGGCGAGGTCTCCGGTGTGGTCCGTCCCTTGCGCTTCGCGGTGGCCGCGCGCGTGAGCCGGGCCGCGCGGGCTCTGATCGGCCGGCGGAAGTAGCCGGCCATCAAGGCGACCAGACCGAGCACGCCGAGCGCGATCATGATCCAGATCATCGCCAGACGCGACGGTCCGGGCGCGGACGCCCGTGCCGGTCGCGGTTTCGGGTTGAGCTTCGGATGTGAGACGTGCCTGGCGGGTGCGGAGCGCGGCGCTGCTCCGCCCTGCGGACTCGTTGGCTGGCTCGTCAGACGCGGTCCTGCCGCCCGGAGCGCCCGTTCGGTGATCGGACCGGCGATCCCGTCGACGGCCAGGTGATGCGCACGCTGAAAGCCAACCACCGCGCGCTCGGTCCGCGGGCCGAAGCGTCCGTCGATCGGGCCCGGCCCGAAACCTGCACGGCGCAGGCGGCGCTGCAGGCCGGCGACCGCGGGCGAGCCATGCGCGCTCCCCTCCCCCGCGCCGAACGCCAGCACCGGCGCGGCCTGCAGCGCCCGGCGCGTGGCCGGGCCGACGATCCCGTCGACCCGCAGGGCGTGGGTCGCCTGGAAGCGCTCCACCGCGGAGGCGGTCAGCGCGCCATACCGACCATCAAGCGGCCCCGGCGCATAACCGGCACGGGCCAGCCCGCGCTGCAGCCGGCGGACGGCCGCCGAACCATGCCGCATGCGCTCCCCGCTGCCGAGCTGCAGCAACGGGACGCGCGATCCCGCGCGGCCGGATACGTGGAGTGATGTGGGAACTGCGCGACGGTCACGCGATCTCCTCTGGCTGTGCGCTGACGCCACCGCCGGCGAGAGCGCACACAGAAGGACCACCGCAACCGCCAGTCGTGGCAGACGTGAGGCTGAACCGCCGATGCGACCACGCGCTCGACATCCCGCCCACGTCCGGACTGGACGTGTCATCAGGGTTTCTCCCGGTGTCAGCTGGACAGAGACGCACCGGGGCTCACTCAGCGAGCCGGGTGCGGACGTCTGGCAGCCGCGGCTAGCCGGGTCGCTCGAGCCGCAGCACGAGCGCCAGCGAACCGGGGGAATGCGTCGGCCGTCGCAGGCCGAAGAACAGGCTGGGCACCACCATCGCCGCGATCACCACGAGCAGCGCCGCGGGTCCGGGTGCGCCCGCGCCGCCTCCCGAGCCCGCGGCGGAGCCGCCACCCGACGCGGATGATGCGACCGGCGACACCGAGAACGCGGTGGGGGTCGATGTCGCCGCGGGCCGGGCCTCGCTGCCCGTGACGCGTGCGGACGACCGTGCGTGGCCCGAGAGTGGCCGAGCCTGCGTCCCGAGCGCGGGGCGCTCCGGAGCAGCGGCCGGGTGCGACGCCGCGCCACGATCGCCGCGCGGAGCGAAGCCGGGTGCGGCGTGGTGACGGGTCCCGAGGGGAGCGGGATGAACCCGGACCGGCCGCGGGACGGTCAGCGTCTGCGACCGGTGCACGTGCCGGATGGGTCCTGCGGTGGAGCTGGCTGTGGGCGCGACTGTGGAGGCGGACGGAACGACGACGGGCGAGACGGCCTCACCCCGGGCCGGCCCTGAGGTGGACGTGCCGCGCGACGTCATGGCCGGCGTCGCCCCGTCGCCCGAGACGGGGGCACGCAACGCCGTCCCGGCGGCCGGGGTCCGCGCCCGCCGGGTCACCGCTGGCGCCGGCGTGTCCGTCGCCGTCTTGACGACCGGCGCCGTCGCGCTCGTCGCGGCCCCGGTCGCCGGCGCCGTCGCGCTCGTCACTGTCTTCACCACCGGCGCCGTCGCGCTCGTCGCGCCCTTGGTCACTGGCACCGTCGCGCTCGTCACTGTCTTCACCACCGGCGCCGTCGCGCTCGTCGCGGCCTCGGTCACTGGCGCCACTGCTTGCGTGACCGGCGCTGCGGCCTTGGTCACCGTCGCCGCCGCCTTCGCCACCGGCGCGGCAGCCTGGGTGACGGGCGCGGCCGCCTGGGTGACGGGCGCGGCCGCCTGGGTGACCGGTGCCGCCGCCTGGGTGACGGGCGCGGCCGCTTGGGTGACGGGCGCGGCCGCTTGGGTGACGGGCGCGGCCGCTTGGGTGACGGGCGCGGCCGCCTGGGTCACCGGCGCGGCCGCCTGGGTGACCGGCGCGGCCGCCTGGGTGACCGGCGCCGCCGCCTGGGTCACCGGTGCCGCGGACCCGAGCGCTGAACCAACGCCGTCCGCCAGCGCGCTCGCCGGAAGCGCGAGCGCCACCGCGAGCAGGCACACCGCAGCCAGGGTGCGGCAGATGAACGGCCGGATGTGCGGCTCAGGTCCCAAGAGCTCTCCAGTGAGCAGTTGTTACCCAAAGTTCACGAAAACTAACCGAGGCCTGAGTATTTCGTGACAACCCAGGCGTGGCGGCGCAGGCCTCGTGTCCTGAGCGGCTCGCCCGCCGACGCGCACACGGCCCCGGCGGCCGGACATAGACTTCGTGTCATGCCCGACACGAACGACTTCAACGCGCAGATCATCGACGAGTTCCACGCCAACGACGGCGTCGTCGGAGGCCCTTTCGAGGGTGCCACGTTGCTGCTGCTGCACCACACCGGCGCCAAGAGCGGCAAGAGCTACACCACCCCGCTCATGTATCGCGGCGACGGTGACCGGTACCTGATCTTCGCGTCGAAGGCGGGCGCCCCGACCAACCCGGACTGGTACCACAACCTCAAGGCCCATCCGGAGGTCTCGATCGAGGTCGGTACCGACACCCTCACGGCCGTCGCCGACGAGCTGAGCGGCGAGGAGCGCGACCGGCTGTTCGCCGCTCAGGCCGAGGAGCGGCCGCAGTTCGCCGAGTACGCCAAGACCGCGGGCGGGCGGAAGATCCCCGTGATCGCGCTCACGCCAGCCGGCTGAGCCGGCTCAGTACTCGTCGCGCCGGCGCCACCACACGCCGCTCTCGTTGCGTCCCCGGGGCGCCCGGTCGAGCCACTGGTACATGCCCCAGAGTCCGTCGAGACCGCGCGCGTACGTGGAGTAGGTGTGGTAGATGACGCCATCCTCGAGTGCGAACGCGCTCATTCCGGGCAGCTCGCGCATGTAGGTGGGCGTGTCGGTACCGGTCATCGCGGCCTGCCGCGTCGGGCCACCCGGCTCATCGCTCGCCCACAGCCAGCTCGTGTCCTGAGGGCGGAAGTTGTAGTCGATGCTGCCGGACCGCTGCTGTTCCTCGGTGCACGAGGTGCCCAGGTCGAAGTTGAAATCGCTGTCGAGCGACGAGGCCCAGGGGAACGTCCACCCCATCCGGCGCCGGTAGGCGAGGAGATGGTCCAACGGAGCCCGGGAGACGGCGATCAGCCCGACGTCGTGGTTTTCGAGATGCACCGAGAAGCCGTTGAAACCATCGGCGATCGCCGAGCACGACGGGCAGCCTCCGGTGTACTCGGGCCCGAACATGAAGTGGTAGATGAGCAGCTGCGAGCGCCCGTCGAACAGGTCGGCGAGTGACGCGGCGCCACGTTCGGTCTCGAATCGATAGTCCTTCTCGACGCGGACCCAGGGCAGCTGCCGGCGTTGCTCGGCGACCTCGTCGCTGCGCCGGGTGAGGTCCTTCTCGGCCTCGAGCAACTCGAGGCGGGCGGCAAGCCATTGTTCGCGCGTGGCGGTCGCATGGGCGGTCATGGGAATCTCCTCGTGGTTGGTCAGGTTGTGGCGACGGACGACGCCGAGCCCGATGATCAGCAGGGCCAGGGGTACGTCCACCGCGCGAAACGGAGGCAGCAGCTTCTGGGCGAGCACAACCGCCGAGACGCCGCACATCAGCGGCAGGCTCATCGGATCCAGCGCGATCAGGACGACCATCAGCCCCAGGCTCGAACCGAGGCAGTACACCCCGAACCGCGTGCCGGAGCGGACACGCGCGCGGCAACGGCGCCGGCACTCCCGCTTGAGCGGGGTGAGCTCGTACAGGCCCGCGGCCACGATCAGCGCGCCGGCCACCGTCGCGCCGGGCGTCGTGTAGATGACCATCGCGGCAAGTCCGGCGAGCGCCCACACGCCGAGGTAGGCGCCGGCAAAGGTCGGTGCCCTCAGACCGCCGTCACCTTCCCGCGCGCGGCGGGCGATCGCAGGGACGGCACTCGGCAGCATCATCGCGGCCATCATCGGGACCGAGCTGAGACCCATTCCCATCGCGGGGCTCATGGTGCCCGCGGTCATCGGGTCGTCAGTCCCAACCTGACCGGTGCGGGGGGCTCCGGAGTGTCGGGCAGGGTGTCCCCCGTCTCGAGCATCGTCTTGAGGTTGGCGAGCACCCGCGGCCAGCCCTGACTGATCATCGAGCCGGTCAGGCCACCGGGCTCGAGGTCGTCGTGGGTGACTGTGAGCCTCACCTGCTCGGGATCGAGTGGCTCGATCTCGAAGGTGACCTTCGAGCGTGGCTCGGCCGACAGGCGGACGCGCGCATCGTCGGTCATACCGAACGCGTCCGACAGCTCCGGCGAGAAGGTGTGCCAGGTGTAGGACAGCCGCCGGTAGGGCTCTGACTCGAGTACGACCTGCTCCGGGTCGGTGATCGTCACCCCGCGCTGGTGCCAGGTCATCGGCGAACCGCGCTCCCAATCGCTGTCGAAGGTGATCGACCAATAGCGCTCGGTGAAGGCAGGCTCGGTCAATGCGCGCCACAGCTGCTCGGGTGTGGTCTGGATGTAGGTGGTGTAGACGAACGAGGGCTTCTGCACGGGGGTCTCCTCCAGTGCTCGTTTCAGATCGGCAAGCGCGCGCACGCGGTCCTGGTCGTACCGCGTGATCCAGCGCTCGGCGATCTCGTTGATGGGCGCCGCGTTGAGGTAGTGGCACTTCTCCCGCCCGCGGCGGATGGTGGTCACGAGATTGGCCGCCTCGAGCACGCCGAGGTGCTTGCTCACCGATTGGCGAGCCATGTCGAGTCCCGAACACAGCTCTCGCAGCGTCTGGCCGTCGCGCTCGTTGAGCGTGTCGAGCAGCCGTCGCCGGCTCGGGTCGGCGAGCGCCTTGAAGACATCGTCGACGGACAAATAGGCAGCCATCTAGCTGCATATTTTATGCAGCCGTTCGGCTGCCTGTCAAATGCCCTGCCTCTCGTATTTCGTGCCGCGCGTCACGCCCGAGGGCGCCGGTGGCACGTTCTCGTCGCTGTCCGACGAATTCGTGCCATCGGTCCTGGGGCGGCGCATCGATGGCACGTTTTCAGGGGCGCGGGGTGCGCCACGGGCGCGGGGCGCGGGTGCGCCACGGGCGCGGGGCGCGGGGCGCGGGGTGCGCCACCGGCCCGCCACCGGCCCGCCACGGCCCCACCCGGGACGCCCGCCGAGCGCGCCCGGCCGTCAGATCGCGCGCACGCGGTTGTTGCGCGCGTCGTGGGTGAGCTCGGCCAGCCCGAGGCTCTCCAGCAACGGTGGCAGGTACATCCCGAAGCGCCCCCGGTAGCCCTTGCGCAGGCCGTACCAGCCGCCGACGGGGTTCTGCTCCGAGCGCCCCCACGCCTCGACGGTGCCCTCGGCCGGCTCCTTCTTCTCGTCGGCGGCCCCGAGATCCACCCAGTCGCCCTGCTCGCGCAGCCACGCATGGAGGTCCTCGACGGCGGACAGGTGGTATTTCAGCGTGGTCGAGCCGACCTGGCAGACGAGCACCGGCGGATCTGCCTGCTCGTCGCGATACATCGTGTACTGCGAGCTCCCCGGCGCCGTGGTGAGCCTCCAGGGATCGTCCTTGACGCCGGCCCCGTCGGTCATCGCCCTCCACCTCCGACTCGGTCGAACGCGCCGAGAGCACGTTCGATGCTCGTTTCGTCCATCGCGGTCGAGATCGCCATCAGTCCCTTGGCCGCGATCAGGACTCCCTCGGCGTAGAGCGACCACCACAACGCGTCCTGATCCTCGGCGTGAACCTTCATCAGCGACCCCTGGCCGCTCACATCCCAGCCACGCTGGACCAGACCCTCGCGCAGGCGGTCGCCGAGCGCGTTGATGCGCGCGATCTCCTCGCCGGTGAGCAGGTCGAGCGCGACCGCACCGGCGCGCATCGAGACGGGGTTCGCGCTGAACGTTCCCGGGTGCATCACCGGATCCGGACCCCGCGGATCGAACAGCGCCATCAGCTCCTCGCGCCCGCCGACGCCACCGATCGGGAAGCCGCCGCCGATCACCTTGCCGACGGTCGTGATGTCGGGCTCGATTCCGTAGAGCTCCTGGAGCCCACCGAACGAGAGCCGGAGCGTGATCACCTCGTCCTGGACGAGCAGCACGCCGTGGCGCCGGGTCTGCTCGCGCAGCGCCCGGGCGAACTCCGGGGCGGCGGGCCGCAGGCCGGCGCGGTTGGGCAGCGCGTCGAACAGGACGCAGGCGAGCCGCGAGCCGTGCTCGGCGAACGCCGCCTCCAGGCCGTCGGCGTCTCCGAACTCGACGGTGACGATCTCCTCCGCCACGCTTGCGGGCACTCCCCGCGTCGGGGTCTGCATCGCCGCGTCGTAGCTGCCGTGGTAGGCGCCCTGGAAGCGCAGGACCGCGGCACGGCCGGTCGCCGCCCGCGCCAGGCGGATCGCCATCATCACCGCCTCGCTGCCCGAGTTGGTGAACCGCCACCTCTCGCCGCTCGGGATCCGCGCCTGCAGCCGTTCGGCGAGCTCGATCTCCCGCTCGGTGGGCAACCCGTAGCAGGAGCCGCCACGCACCGCGTCGACCGCCGCCTCCACGATCTCCGCGCGCGCGTGCCCATGCACGAGCGCCGTGTAGTTGCCCAGCAGATCCAGCACGCGGCGGCCGTCGGCATCGATCAACTCGCACCCCTCGCCGCGGACGGCGTACGGGGGCCGCGGAGGGACGAAGACGGTCGTGCGAGTGTTGCCGCCGGGCAGCGCCGCGAGCGCCCGCTCGTGCAGGCTGTCGGCGGTCGAGAGGTCCATGTCAGGCAGGGTCGTCATCGGGTCATTCTGACTACAGATAGCTAACCGCGGGGTCCTCGTCGTCTGTTACGTTTGCGCCCCTGTTTCTGATGAGAGGAGAACTCGTGAACTCGAGGATCGGGCGGTCTGGGGCGCTCGTCGCGCTCACGCTCGTGCTGGCGTTCTCGCTGGCCGCGTGCGGAAGCAGTAAGAAGGGCGGCTCCGGGAGCTCAGGCGGCAGCGCCACGAGTTCCGGAGGCAGCGCCACGACCAGCTCGAGCGGGGGTTCGAGCTCGGGCGGCAGCTACAAGGTGGGGCTGGTCACCGACATCGGCGGCCTCAACGACCATGGCTTCAACCACCTTGCGTATGAGGGGCTCCAGCAGGCCGCGTCTCAGCTCGGGGTCAAGCCGACGGTCCTGCAGTCAACCTCCGGGGCGGACTACGTCCCGAACCTGACCAAGCTGGCGCAGGCCGGTAACAAGCTCGTGATCGCGGTCGGGTACCTGATGGCCTCTCCGCTGGAGCAGGTCGCCAAGCAGTTCCCGCACACGCACTTCGCGATCATCGACAGTCCGGGTGGGACGGCCCCTGACACGGCCAAGAACATCGAGGGCATCGACTTCGCCGAGCAGCAGGCGGGCTACCCGGCCGGCTACCTGACCGGGCTCTACCTCAAGGCCCACAACTACTCGACGGCGTCCACGGTCGGCGGCCAGAGCATCCCGCCGGTCAACCTGTACATCGCCGGCTTCCAGGCCGGGGTGAAGGCCGCCGATCCGTCGGCCAAGCTGGCGAACGCGTACTCGCAGAACTTCACCGACGAGTCCGCCTGCAAGGAGCTTGCGCTCAACCAGATCAACGCCGGCTCCAAGGTCGTCTTCCAGGTGGCCGGAGCCTGCGGGCTCGGCGTCATCTCGGCGGGCGTGCAGACGAAGACCCAGGTGATCGGCGTCGACGCCGACCAGGCCTACCTGTCCAAGCAGTACGTGCTCACCTCGGCCGAGAAGAAGGTCAACACCGGCGTGTTCACGGCGATCAAGGACCTGAAGGCGGGCAAGTTCTCAAGCAACCTGCAGGAGAACATCAACGACGGCGGGGTCGGCATCGGCATCATCGACGCGGCCGGCGCGCCGTACAAGGCGAAGATCGCGAACATCATCAGCGAGATGAAATCCGGCAAGATCAAGCCGCCGACCAAGCTGCTGGTCACGAAGTAGCCGGACGAGGTGGCGGTGGCCGACTCAGCCCCTCCGGTCCTCGAGCTGAAGGGGGTCACCAAGAAGTTCGGCTCGGTCGTCGCCAACGACCGAGTCGACTTCGACCTCCTCAGCGGCGAGGTCCACGCGCTGCTCGGCGAGAACGGAGCGGGCAAGTCGACGCTGATGTCGGTGCTGTACGGCCTCTACGCCCCGGACGAGGGCGAGATCCTGGTCGACGGGACACCCGTGCAGATCGGCTCGCCGGCCGCCGCGATCAAGCTGGGGATCGGCATGGTCCACCAGCACTTCATGCTGATCGACGTGATGACGGTCGCCGAGAACATCGTGCTCGGCCAGGAGCCGCATCGCGGCGGCGTGCTGGACCTCAAGGCCGCCCGCGCCCGCGTCCGTGAGCTGTCGGACCGCTACGGGCTCGCGGTCGATCCCGACGCGAGGATCGAGGACATCACCGTCGGGGCCCAGCAGCGGGTCGAGATCCTCAAGGCGCTGTATCGCGACGCCCGGATCCTCGTGCTCGACGAGCCGACCGCGGTGCTGACCGCGCAGGAGGCCCGGGGGCTCACCGGCGTGCTCAACCGCCTGAAGGCGGACGGGACCGCGATCGTGTTCATCTCGCACAAGCTCGGCGAGGTGCTGCAGGTCGCCGACCGGATCACGGTGCTGCGCCGCGGCAAGAAGGTCGACACCGTGCCGCGCGAGGGTGCCACCGAGCGCAGCCTCGCGCACCTGGTGGTCGGCCGCGACGTGATGCTGGCGGTCGAGAAGACCGCCGCCAAGCCAGATCGCCCGCTGCTCGAGGTGCGTGACCTGCACGTGCGCGACGACCGTGCGCTCGAGCAGGTCTCCGGGCTGTCGCTCACCGTGCGCGAGGGCGAGATCGTGGCCATCGCCGGCGTCGACGGAAACGGCCAGCAGGAGCTCGTGGATGCGATCGCCGGCCTGCGAGCGCCGGAGTCGGGCTCGGTCAGCGTCGACGGCCGTGAGATCGCGGGCAAGGGGGTGCGCGCGGCGACGGACGCCGGAGTCGCGCACATCGCCCAGGACCGCCAGCAGCGCGGCCTGGTGCTGCCATTCACGCTGGCGGAGAACCTTGCCCTGCGGGAGTACCGCGCGCCTCAGTTCAGTGGACGGGGGTGGCTGCGCCTCGCGTTCATCCGCGAGCGCGCGCAGAAGCTGCTGCGCGAGTACGACGTCCGCGGCGGCGGGCCCGACGCCTACGCCGCGTCCCTCTCGGGCGGCAACCAGCAGAAGGTGTGCGTCGCGCGCGAGATCGCCTCGGACCCCAAGCTGCTGATCGCCCACCAACCGACCCGGGGACTGGACGTCGGCGCGATCGAGTTCGTGCACAGTCGGCTGATCGCCGAGCGCGACCGTGGCCGGGCGGTGCTGCTCGTCTCGCTCGAGTACGAGGAGGTCAAGGCACTGGCCGACCGGATCCTCGTGATCTACGAGGGCACGATCGCGGGCGAATTCTCGCCCGATGCGAGCGAGGAGGAGCTCGGCATCGCCATGACGGGAGGCAACGCCCGGCAGGCGGAGGAGGTGACGGGATGAGCTCGCTCAAGGACGAACTGCAGGTCGAGGCGGAGGAGAGCGGCGGCGCGGCCGCTCGTTCGCCGGCGAGCCTGATGGCGTTCCGGCGCGGCCTCAGCGGCGTCGCGGTGCCGATCCTCACCGCGATCCTCGCCTTCATCGGCGGCGGCTTCGTCGTGCTGGCGACCGGACACGATCCGCTGACGACGTACTCCTCGATCTTCAACGGGACCGGCTTGAACTGGCTGTTTCCGTGGGTCAGCGGCTCCGCGCGTGCGACGGCCGCCGGCAACCTGCAGCAGACCCTGATCCAGGCCACGCCGCTGCTGCTCGTCGGTCTGGCGGTCGCGTTCGCGTTCCGGGCCGGTCTGTTCAACATCGGCGGCCAGGGTCAGTACACGATGGGCGCGATCGTCGCGGTGTGGGTCGGCTCCTCGTTCCGTGGGATGGAGCCGGTGCTCCATGTCGTGTTCGCAATCCTCGCCGCGGCGGCGGCCGGGGGTGCGTGGGGCGGGATCTCCGGGCTGCTGAAGGCGACCACGGGCGCCAACGAGGTGATCACCACGATCATGCTCAACTGGGCCGCGATCTGGTTCGGCGTCTACTGCTTCCAGCTCGGCGGCCCGCTGCACAGCTCGGCGCACGACATGACGACGACACCGGTCTCCAACACCGTCGTCAGCGGAGCGAAGCTGCCGGTCTTCTGGGGCAGCGCCGCGCTCCAGGGCCTTGACGTCGGGATCTTCATCGCGATCGCGCTTGCGATCGTGTTCGCGATCCTGATCAAGCGCACCCGTCTCGGGTATGAGGCGCGCGCGGTCGGCTTCAACCCGGACGCGGCGGAGTCGGCCGGGATGAGCGCCGGCCGCACCTGGATCCGGGTGATGGTGATCTGCGGCGCGTTCGCGGGGATCGCGGCGTCGCTCGACATCCTGGGCTGGAAGTTCGACCTGTTCACCAACGACATCCAGGCCTCGCAGATCGGCGGGTACGGGATCGCGGTCGCGCTGCTCGGGCGCAACACCGCCGGCGGCACCGCGGTCGCGGCTCTGCTGTTCGGCGCGCTGCTGACCGGGACCTCGAACCGGAACATCAACCTGAGCATCGACCCGACCCTCGTCCAGTATCTGACGTTCATGATCGAGGGGCTGATCGTGCTGCTGGTGTCGACCGACGTGATCACGCTGCGCCTGCTGAAGGGCGGGCAACGGCTCGGGGTCGCGATCAGACGACGGCCCGCCGAGGCTCCCGCCGATAAGGGCGGCGCGGCATGAGCGTGCGCGCCACCGCGACCGCGCCCTCCGCGACGCCCTCCCGCAAGCAGATCGGGATCGCCGGGGTCGTGCTCGCCGCGCTCGCCTGGGTGATCACGCTCCCTCCGATCGGGGTGCGCTCGCTCGTCCCGTCGATCATCCTCGCCGTGCTCGCGGTGTGCGCCGGCGCCTGGTCGGCCGCGGGCGGAGAGCGCAAGCTCGGGATCGAGGCGATCGCGGTCGCCGTGCTCGCGGTCATCGGCGCGGTGGCGTCGGTGCACTCGGCCCACGGCACGCTCGAATCGGTGTTCACCTGGTCGGCGCTGGTCGCGGCGACGCTGCGCTACATGACGCCGCTGCTGTTCGCCGCGCTCGGCGGCGTCATCTCGGAGTCGAGCGGGGTGATCAACATCGGCCTTGAGGGAATGATGCTGATGGGCTGCTTCTGGGGCATCTACGGCGCCGACCTGCTGCACTCCTGGGTCTGGGGCGTGCTGATCGCGATGATCTCCGGCGGCGTGCTCGGGCTCGTCCACGCGTTCTTCTCGATCCATCTGCGCGCCAATCAGATCGTCAGCGGTTTCGGGCTCATCTTTCTCGCGCTCGGGATCACCGGCTATTTCCTCGAGTATCACTACGGGCCCAACGGGACGCCGCTCAACATCTCGATGATCCCCAACGTCAAGCTCCCGATCCAGCACGTCGGCTTCTTCGGGACCGCGATCGGGGACGCCAACCTGATGACCTGGATCGTGCTCGCACTGGTGCCCGGGCTCACCTTCTTCCTGTTCCGGACGCGATGGGGTCTGCGGCTGCGATCGGTGGGCGAGAAGCCACGGGCGGCCGACACGCTCGGCCTGCCGGTGCTGCGGATCCGCTACGCCGCCGTTGTCACCTCCGGCGTGCTGGCGGCGCTCGGCGGCGCCTACCTGTCGGTCGGGTTCGTGGGATCGTTCAGCAACGACATGACGAACGGGCGCGGATTCATCGCATTGGCGGCAATGATCTTCGGCAAATGGAAGCCATGGGGCGCCCTGTGGGCGACCCTGCTGTTCGGATTCGGCAGCGCGATGGCCGACCGGGTCTCGAGCGTGAACCCGACGCTCGGGACGCTGTTCGAGGCGCTGCCCTACGTGGTGACGCTCATCGCGGTCGCGGGCCTCGTGGGCCGGTCGCGCGCCCCGGCAGCTGACGGCATCCCCTACGTAAGGGAGTAACGGTCCAATGGCAATCGCACGGCTGGGACTGGCAAGCCTGAGCGAGGGAGACGGCAGTCTCAGCGACGAGGTCGAGCTCTACCAGCGCACGTACAACACATTGCTGCGCTCCAGTGGCGAGACGCATCTGCGCGTGCTCGAGTCCTCGCACCGCGCGATGGGCTCCAGCCTGCATCCGCTGGCCGCCAGCGACGAGCTCGATCTCGGAGCGTTCATCTACGCGATCCGCCGGCTGCCGGACGGGATCCTCGATGCCAACCAGGTCGCGATGGCCCAGGATCTCGACGCGCTGGCCGCGGTCGGGATGGATGTGGAGGGCTGGACCGAGACCGAGGCGCCCGCGCGCCGCCGCCGCTGGTACGACGACGGCGAGGGAACGCTCGCGGTGCTGCTGGCCAGCGCCTCCGACGTCGACGACCTGATGCCAACGCTGGTCGCCTTCCAGATCGAGCACAACAAGATCCGCGTCCACCAGGTCGCGGCGGGCTGGCTGCACACGATCGGCGACGAGGAGCCCGACCCGGAGCGATGCGCCTCGCTGCTGGGCGGCGGCGCCGAGGACTGGGCTCGCCTGAAGGAGGCGTGGGACGATCGGTTCGGCGAGCGGCTGCGGGGAATCGCCGAGCGGCGCAAGTCGCTGCGCGTGCGGATGCTCGGCGGCACGAACACGGGCTACGCCCGCATGACCAGGCGCTGGTGGGCCCCGGTCCACGCCGAGCTCGCGCTCGACGGGCTGGCGGAACGCCCGGTCTACTTCGTCAGCTCCAACACCCACAGCCTGGTGAACATCGTCACCTCCGTCGCGCAGGAGCGCGAGGAGAAGCTGATCGCGTTCGTCGAGACGATGGACGCCGACGACATCCTGCGCCACGAGCTCGAGGCGTTCCGCGAGGGGCGCGCCGAGGGGTCATGGGAGAACTTCCTGTACTTCGTCGCGCGCCTGTACTTCAGCGAGGCCGGCGAGGCCGGCGCGGCCGAGCGCCGCAGCGCGGAGATGGCCGGCGGGGTCACCCACCTGCCGAGCCACACGGCGCTGCGCGTCCCTGCCCAGATCATCCCGCTGGCCGCGCTCCGCGCCGACGCGCTCGACGCCCGCGTCGGCCAGGTCGAGACCGGAGCGCTGGCGGCGAGCGACGCGGTGATCGTCAACATCGACTATCCGCTCGGGGTGGCCGCGTACAACATCCTGCGCGAGGTCGCCGTCGACCGCGCCGCCCTGCGCGGCGTCTACGTGCTCGGCAAGGCGGCGACGCTCAACGCGGACGTCGGCGACGTGATGATCTCAAGCGTCGTCCACGATGAGCACTCGGGCTCCACCTACTGGCTCGACAACGCGTTCACCGTCGGCGACCTTGCGGCCGACCTGCGGTTCGGCTCGGGCCTGGACAATCAACGGGCGGTCACCGTCAAGAGCACGTTCCTGCAGAACCGCTCCTATCTGGACTTCTACTACCGCGAGGCGTTCACGGTCGTCGAGATGGAGGCCGGTCCGTTCTGCAACGCGGTCTACGAGATCGCCGACCCCGACCGCCATCCGACCGGCGAGGCGGTCAGCTTCTCCAAGCTGCCGATCGACCTCGGCGTCATCCACTACGCCTCGGACACGCCGTACACCCAGGCACGCACGCTCGGCGCGCGCGGGCTCAGCTACTACGGGATGGACTCGACGTACGCCTCCTCGCTGGCGATCCTGCGCCGGATCCTGTCGCTGGAGGGTGTGCTCGGCGAGACCGCCCGCGCGGGCGCCGTCGGCACGGTCGGCGACGGTCGGGTGTCGGGCTGAGCTGGCGATGGAGCGCGTCCTCGTCTTCTGCGGCTCGAGCCCAGGTTCTCGGCCGGAGTACACCGCAGCCGGCGCCGAGCTCGGCTCCCTGCTCGCCGAACGCGGGATCGCGGTCGTCTACGGTGGTGCCAGCACGGGCATGATGGGCGTCGTCGCGGACGCGGCACTCGAGCGAGGCGGGGAGGTGATCGGCGTCATTCCCCGGCTACTGCTCGATAAGGAGATCGGGCACACCGGCCTGTCGGACCTGCGCATCGTCGAGACGATGCACGAGCGCAAGGCGCTGATGGCCGAGCTGTCGGACGCGGTGGTCACGCTCCCCGGTGGAGCCGGGACGATGGACGAGCTGTTCGAGATGTTCACCTGGAGCCATCTCGGGCTGCATCGCAAGCCGATCGGGCTGCTGAACGTCCTCGGCTACTGGGACGGCCTGCTGTCGTTCCTCGACCACATGGTCGAGGAACGGTTCCTGTGGGCGGCGCAGCGCGACTCGCTGCTGGTCGAGAGCAGCCCCGGGGAGCTGATCGACCGCTGTGCGACCTACGAGCCCCGGGCGCACGCCAGATGGGGCGACGGGCACGCTTGAACGTCGAGCTGAAAGCGACCGATCCGGATCCCGAGGCGAGCACCGCACGGGTGATGGCGCTGGGGGCGACCGACGAGGGGCTGCTCATCCAGCGCGACACGTATTTCGGCTCCCGGCACGGACGGCTGAAGCTGCGTGAGCAGGAGGGAGCCGGGGCCGAGCTGATCGCCTACCGGCGCGACGACTCGCCGGAGGCCGCCTCGAGTGACTACCTGCTCGTCCCCGCGATCGACCCCGCCGGGCTCGCCCAGGCGCTCGACCGGTCGCTCGGGACGGTCGTCGTGGTCACCAAGCGCCGTCGCCTGTTTCTGTGGGAGAACGTGCGCATCCATCTCGACGATGTCAACGATCTGGGCGCGTTCGTCGAGATCGAAATCGTCGAGCCCGACGAGCGAGCGCCGGCGCAGATGGCGCGGTTGCGCGATGCGCTCGGAATCGAGGACTCCGCGCTCGTCGCCGTCGGCTACTCGGACCTCCTGCGCGATGGCCCGCAGGCGCTGCTCCGTGCGGCCGATGCGGCGATGCGCAACGCCTATGCCCCGTACTCGTCGTTCAAGGTCGGGGCGGCGGTGCGCGCTCCGGGCGGAGCGATCTACTCGGGCGCGAACGTGGAGAACGTCGCGTTCCCGCAGGGAGCGTGCGCGGAGGCCGCAGCGCTCGGCGCGCTGATCACGGCGGGCGAGACCGCGATCACCGCGGTCGCGGTCGTCGCCGAGAAGGCCGAGTACTGCCCGCCGTGCGGCGGTTGCCGGCAGCGCCTGGCCGAGTTCGGCGATCCCGGGACCCCGGTGCACCTCGGGCGGCCGGGGCACGAGCCGCAGACGACCACCCTCGCGGAGCTGCTCCCGGGGGCGTTCTCACGCGTGGAACTGGACGGATGAACCCGGCCGCGGAGGTGCTGTCGGCGCGCGCGGGCGGCGATGGCTTCCCGCGGGTCGCGGTGGTGCTCGGTTCGGGCCTGGGCGGCGTCGCGGACGCCGTCTCAGATCCGGTTGTCATTCGGTACGAGGAGCTTCCCGGCTTCCCTCAGCCGACCGTCGAGGGGCACGCCGGCCGGCTGGTGATGGGCGCGCTGGGGGGCGTTCCGGTCGCGGTCCTGCAGGGCCGAGCGCATCTGTACGAGGGCGGTGACCCCGATGCGATCCGCACGCCGGTGCGGGCGCTGCGCGCCGCGGGCGCCGAGATCCTCATGCTCACGAATGCGGCCGGCTCGCTGCGTCCCGACGTCGGCCCGGGCCGGCTGATGGCGATCTCCGACCACATCAACCTCAGCGGGACCAACATCCTGCTCGGCCCGAACGACCCGACGATCGGCCCCCGCTTCCCGGGGCTGCGCGACGCCTACGACCCCGTGCTGCTCGCCGAGGCGCGTGAGGTCGCCGGCGAGCTCGGGATCCCGCTCGCCGAGGGCGTGTACCTGGCGGTCAGCGGCCCGAGCTTCGAGACCGCGGCCGAGATCCGCGCGTTCCGCACGCTCGGCGCCGACGCGGTCGGCATGTCAACCGTCCATGAGACGGTGCTCGCGCGCCATTGCGGGCTGCGGGTGCTCGCGATTTCGGCGATCACCAATCTCGCCGAAGGACTGAGCGACGGCGAGCTCACCCACGAGCAGACGCTGCGGGACGCCGAGCGCGCGGGCGTCGATCTCACGCGCCTGTTGCTCGGGGTTCTCGAGCGCCTGGGCAACGACCCGGCGCGCTGATAGACCTCTCTCCCGAGATGCGATCACTTCCCAAGGCCGAGCTCCACGTCCACCTCGAGGGCACCGCACCGCCGGAGCTCGTGCAGCGGCTGGCGGAGCGCAACGGCCTCCCCCTCCCCGCCCGGATGCTCGGCGACGACGGGCGCTTCCGCTACACGGACTTCCTCGACTTCCTCGCCACCTACGACCTGGCGGCGAGCGTCATCCGCACCGCTGAGGACTACCGCGACATCACCTACGAGTACCTGTGCAGCTGCGCCCGGGACGGGGTGATCTACGTCGAGCTGACCGCCTCGCCTGACCACGCCGCGCTCGTCGGACTCGGCGAGGAGGACCATCTGGAGGGGATCGCCCGCGGGATCGACGATGCCCGCGCGGAGTACGGGATCGAAGGCCGGATCCTGATCTCGGCGGTCAAGAACTTCGGACTCGAGCAGGCCGTGCGGGTCGCCCGACACGCCGCCGAACGCCCGCACCCCTACGTCGTCGGGTTCTCGATGGCCGGCGATGAGGCGGGCTTCCCCAACCAGGAGTTCGCCGAGCCCTACGAGATCGCGGCCGCCGCCGGGATCGGCTGCACCGTGCACGCCGGCGAATGGGCCGGCGCCGACAGCGTCCGCGCCGGGATGGCGCTCCCGGTGACGCGCATCGACCACGGAGTCCGCGCGATCGAGGACCCGGAGCTCGTCGCCGAGATCGCGGCGCGGGGAATCGTGCTCAACACCTGCCCGACGAGCAACGTCGTGCTCGGAGTGTTCGGAAGCTACGAGGAGCATCCTCTCCCCCGCCTGCGCGACGCCGGCGTCCGCTTCACGCTCGGGTCCGACGACCCCCCGTACTTCGGCGCGAGCGTCGGCGGCGAGTACGAGGTCTGCGCCGAGCGTTTCGGGTTCACCGAGGCCGAGCTGGTGCAGGTCACCTCGACGGCGATCGACGCCGCGTTCTGCGATGACGAGCTCAAGCGCGCGCTGCGCCGGCAGCTGGCGGAGCCGGTCGCGTGAAGCTGCTGGTCACCGGAAGCTCCGGTCACCTCGGCGAGGCGCTCGTGCGGGTGCTCGGCGATCGCGGCGACGAGGTGGTCGGGCTCGATGTGCTCGACTCGCCCCACACCGCGATCGTCGGCTCCGTCGCCGACCGCGCCCTCGTGCGCCGCGCGGTCGCCGGCGTCGATGCCGTCCTCCACGTCGCCACCCTCCACAAGCCGCATGTCGGCTCCCACTCGCGCAGCGAGTTCGTCGAGACGAACATCACGGGAACCCTCAACCTGCTCGAGGAGGCGATCGACGCCGGCGTTGGGCGATTCGTGTTCACGAGCACGACCAGCGCGTTCGGGCGCGCGCTGACGCCGGGCAGAAACGCGCCCGCGGCCTGGATCACCGAGGAGGTCCCGCCGCTGCCGCGCAACATCTACGGCGCCACCAAGCGGGCGGCGGAGGACCTGTGCGAACTCGCCTCGCGCGATCACGAGCTGCCGTGCGTGATCCTGCGCACGTCGCGCTTCTTCCCCGAGGCGGACGACAGCGACGCCGCCCGCGGCGCCTACGACGATCTCAACCTCAAGGTCAACGAGCTGCTCTACCGGCGGGTCGACCTCGAGGACGTGGTGGCCGCCCACCTGCTCGCTCTGGAGCGCGCGGACGAGCTGGGGTTCGGCCGGTACATCATCAGCGCGACCACGCCGTTCCGCCGAGACCAGGTCGACCTGCTGCGCGCCGGGCTGCCGGGTGTCGTCGCCGAGCTGTTCCCCGAGTATGAGGAGGTCTACCGCGCACGCGGGTGGTCGATGCTGCCGAGCCTTGACCGCGTGTACGACAACTCGCTGGCCGTTCGCGAGCTCGGTTTCTCTCCGCGCTACGACTTCCGGTATGCGCTGGACCGGCTCGCCCGCGGAGAGGATCCGCGCAGCCGACTGGCCCGGGAGGTCGGCGCGAAGGGCTATCACGCAGTGCCGACCGGCGTCTACACGACCCGGTAGCCGGCGTGCGCGTCGCGGTCATCGGGGACCTCATGCTCGACGTGCTGGTCGAGCCCGACGGTCCGCTGCGCGCGGGCGATGACACCCCGGGGCGGATCCGGATGCAGAGCGGTGGCCAGGCGGCGAACGTGGCGGCGTGGGTCACCGCGCTCGGCGGACAGGCGCGGCTCGTCTGCGCCCATACCGGCGACGATGATGGGGCGCGTGCGGCGGCGCGCCTGCGCGCGCGAGGCGTCGAGCTGGTCGGGCCGTGGGTCCCCGGCCGCGGTGGGATCGTGGTTTCGATCATCGACTCGGCCGGGCAGCGGAGCCTCGTCTCCGACCCGGGCGCCACCCGCGCGCTCCGGCCTGCGCACCTGCGGGGCGAGTGGTTCGCCGGGTGTGCCTGGCTGCATGTCTCCGGATATCACCTGTTCGACCACGAGGCGGCGCCTGCGGCACTGCATGCGGCCGAGCTGGCGCGCTCGCACGGGGCACGGATCAGCCTCGACCTCGCCTATGCGGAGCGTCTGCGGGAGCTCGGGAGCGACGAGGTCCTGCGCCGTGTCCGCGGGCTCGCCCCCTGGGTGGTCTTCCAGACCGAGCAGGAGGCCGACGCGCTCGCCGGCGAGCCGCCGGCGCCGGTGTGCGTGATCAAGCGCGGAGCGGAGGGGTGCACGGTGATCTCCGATGCCGGGCCGCTCTCGCTGCCGGCGCTCGAGGCCACCGCGATCGACACGACAGGCGCGGGCGACGCCTTTGCCGCGGGCTTTCTGATGGCCGGAGCCGATGATCCGTTGCGCGGCGCCGAGGGCGGACTTGCCGCGGCCGCGAGCTGCGTCGCGGCCGTGGGGGCGATGCCGGCCGAGCCGGTCGACGTGGCGATCGAGTGTCGATGAGCGCGCCGGTCGCCGTCCACCCCGAGGTCGCGGCGGCGCTGCGCGAGCGCCGAGCCGTCGTCGCGCTGGAGACGACGATCGTCGCCCATGGGTTCCCGCCCGGAGAGGGGATCGAGGTCGGGCGCGCCTGCGAGGCCGCCGTCCGTGAGAGCGGCGCCGTGCCCGCGACCGTGGGGATGATCGACGGACAGCTCCGGGTCGGTCTGGGGGACGCCGCGCTCGAGCTGTTCGGCCCGGCGGCCCGCAAGGTCGGCCCGCGCGAGCTCGGCATCTGCAGCGCCCGGCGTGAGGTCGGCGCGACCACCGTCGGCGGCACGCTCACCGCGTGCCGGGCGGCGGGCGTGCGGTTCATGGCCACCGGCGGCCTCGGCGGCGTGCACCGCGGCTTCGCGGCCCGGCCCGACATCTCCGCCGACCTGGTGGAGCTCGCGCGCACCCCGGCGCTCGTCGTCTGCTCAGGCGTCAAGTCGCTGCTCGACGTGGAGGCGACCGCAGAGCTGCTGGAGACGGCGAGCGTGCCCGTGCTCGGGTTCCGGACCGATGACCTGCCGCTCTTCTACCAGGCGCATGGCGGCCCGGCTGTCTCAGAGCGGATCGAGGAGCCGGGCGAGGCGGCGTCGATCGCGCGTGCCCACTGGTCGCTGGGCCTCGGCTCGGCGGTGGTGCTCGCGCGCGCGCCCGCCGGCGAGGTGCAGGACATGAACGAGCTCATCGCGGCCGCCCTCCAGGACGCCGACCGGGCGGGAGTGAGCGGCAAGGCGGTCACGCCGTTCGTCCTGCAGGCGCTGCACGATCGCAGTGACGGCCGAACGCAGGCGGTCAATCGTCAGCTCGCCATCGACAACGCCCGGCTCGCCGGCCAGGTGGCGGTCGCGTTCGCGTCGCTCGGGCGCTGACAGGCCCGCTGACCGCTCGGGCGCTGACGGGCCCGCCGCTCGGGCGCTGACGGGCACCCCTCCCCCACGGTTCAACCACGACGGCGTGGTCACTTTCATTGCGGAGTTCGATGGGACCGACCACGTTCAGCTGAGCGCACTCACCGCGGCGAGCACGAGGTCCCAGAACCGCTCGACGTCGAGATCGACGCCGACGTGATGAGCCGGTTCGCTCACCCCGAAGTCGACGATGGTCATGCCCCGGGTCAGCCGCCCGGCGGTCTCGATCTCGACCCGGGCGTCGCGCGTCGTCACCAGGGACGGGTCGATCACCGAGGCCACGGCGACGGCGTCGTGGATCGGCGGCATCCCCATCCGGCCGCTCGTGCGGTAGCTCTCGCCGAAGAACGTCAGCAGCTGCGCCATCCAGCGTGCGGCCCGGGTGTCGATCGCCGCCAGGCGCTCCGCCACCCGCGGCGTATACAGCGCGAGGTGGGTGACGTCAAGGCCGATCATCGTCAGATCCCAGCCGGCCGAGAACACGGCATCGGCCGCCTCGGGATCGACGTAGATGTTGAACTCCGCCGCCGGGGTGGTGTTGCCCCGCGTATAGCTGCCGCCCATCAGCACGACCCGCTCGACCGCCGCGGCGATCTCGGGATACATCCGCAGCGCGAGCGCGAGGTTCGTGAGCGGGCCGGTCGGCACGACCGTCACCCTCCCCGGATCGGCGAGGACGGTCTCGGCCAGGAACTGCGCGCCGTGCCCTGACGTGAGCTCGACCGTCGGCTCGACCGGCGCCGGCCCGTCCAGCCCCGACTCGCCGTGGATCTCAGGAGCGGTTCGCAGCTCCCGGACGAGCGGCCGTACGCTCCCGGCCACGATCGGCACGCTCTCGAGGCCCGCGACGGTCGCCACCATCCGTGCGTTGTGGGTCACCCGGTCGAGCGTCTGGTTGCCCGCCACCGTGGTGACGCCGAGCAGCTCGAGCCGCGGGTCGCCGGCGGCGAGCAGCAGCGCGACCGCGTCGTCGTGGCCCGGGTCGCAGTCGATGATGACCCGGCGAGGTGGCTCGGCTCCCACGGTGCTCAGATCAGGTTGCTCGACAGGCCGCGCTTGACGAACCGCCCGTGGCCCTTGCGGCCGACGTAGCCGGACTCGTCCTTGACCACGGTCCCGCGTGACAGGACGACATCGACGTGGCCGTCGATCTCCCACCCCTCCCAGGCCGAGTAGTCCATGTTCATGTGGTGCATGCGACCCTCGCCGATCCCGATCGAGGTGTGCCCGCCCGGGTCGTAGATGACGATGTCGGCGTCGGCACCGGGTGCGATCACGCCCTTGCGTCCCTCCAGGCCGAACATCCGCGCCGGCGCGGTGCAGCACAGCTCCACCCACCGCTCGAGGGAGATGCGCCCGTCCGCGACCCCCTGGTAGAGGAGGTCCATCCGGTGCTCGATCGAGCCGATCCCGTTCGGGATCTTGGAGAAGTCGCCGATCCCCATCTCCTTTTGATCCTTCATGCAGAACGGGCAGTGATCGGTCGAGACGGCGGTGACGTCGCCGGTCCGGATATACCGCCACAGCTCGTCCTGGTGACCCTCGGCGCGGGAGCGCAGCGGCGTCGAGCAGACCCACTTGGCGCCCTCGAAGTCGCCCCATTCGATGCCGGCCGCGCCGAGCTGCTCCTCCAGGGAGAGGTACAGGTACTGCGGGCAGGTCTCGCCGAACACGTTCTGCCCGCTGTCCCGGGCCTCGGCGATCCGGGCGAGCGCCTGCTTGGCCGAGACGTGCACGATGTACAGCGGCGCGCCGGTGATGTCCGCGAGCATGATCGCGCGGTGGGTGGCCTCCTGCTCGGTCTGCCACGGCCGCGAGATCCCGTGGTAGTAGGGCGTGGTGTTGCCCTCGGCGAGCGCCTGGCCGACGAGCACGTCGATCGCCGAGCCGTTCTCGGCGTGCATCATCACCAGGCCGCCGTTCCCGGCCGCGGTCTGCATCGTGCGCAGAATCTGTCCGTCGCTCGAGAGGAACACGCCCGGGTAGGCCATGAACAGCTTGAAGCTCGTGATGCCCTCGTCGATCAGCTCGGACATCGCCTTGAGCGACTCGTCGTTGACGTCGCCGATGATCTGGTGGAACGCGTAGTCGACAGCGCACTGACCGGATGCCTTCTCGTGCCACAGCGCGACCTGGTCCTGAACCCGCTGACCGTGCGTCTGCACGATGAAGTCGACGATCGTCGTCGTCCCGCCCCACGCCGCGGCACGGGTCCCGGTCTCGAACGTGTCCGATGCCTCGGTGCCGCCGAACGGCATCTCCATGTGGGTGTGGGCGTCGACGCCGCCCGGGATCACATAGCGCCCGGTGGCGTCGATCGTCTGCTCGGCGGTGATCGACGCACGCACTGCGGAGCTCGGCTCGAGCAGCGCGACGATCCGCTCCCCGTCGACGAGCACGTCCTGCAGCGAGGAGCCCGTGGCGGTCACCACGGTGCCGCCGGCGATCAGGATCGTGCTCATGGCGCCACCGTCCGCTGGTAGGTCTCGGGTCGGCGGTCTCGGTAGAACTGCCAGTCGTTGCGGGCGCGGACGATCTCATCGAGGTCGAGGTCACGAACGACGATCTCCTCCCGATCCTGGCTGGCGATCTCGCCGACGAAGTTGCCGCGCGGGTCGGCGAAGTAGCTCGAGCCGTAGAAGTTCGGCGCCTCGGAGCCGAACTCGTCGACCTCGTGGCCGATCCGGTTGTTGGCGGCCACGAAGTACTGGTTCGCCGCGGCTGCCGCGGGCTGCTCGAGCTCCCACAGCCGGTTGGACATCCCGGGCTTGGTCGCCGACGGGTTGAACACGATCTCGGCGCCGCCGAGGCCGAGCTCCCGCCAGCCCTCGGGGAAGTGGCGGTCGTAGCAGATGTAGACGCCGACCCGGCCGACCGCGGTCCTGAACACCGGGTAGCCGAGGTTGCCCGGCCGGAAGTAGAACTTCTCCCAGAACGCCGGCAGGTTCGGGAGATGGTGCTTGCGGTATTTGCCGAGCAGCGTCCCGTCGGCGTCGATCACCGCGGCGGTGTTGTAGTACTCGCCGGCGTTGACGACCTCGTAGACCGGCAGGATGGTCACCATCCGCAGTTCGGCGGCGAGCGCCTGGAAGCGCTCGGTGGTCGGGCCGGGCACCGGCTCGGTGTAGGCGTAGTACTTCTGGTCCTGGACGGCGCCGAAGTACGGACCGTAGAAGAGCTCCTGGAAGCCGATGATCTGGACGCCGTCGGCGGCGGCCTGCCGGGCCAGCCCCTCATGGCGGTCGATCATCGAGTCCTTGTCTCCGGTCCACGCGACCTGGGTGATCGCGGCTCGTACCACTGCCAATGCGGGCTCCTGTTCGTGAGACTGTCGGAGGGTCAGCTCGTCGCGGCGGCGCGTACCCGGGGGATCACGTGCTCCCCATATGCCTCGAGCGTCTCCTCGATCTGGTCGTGCATGAGGTAGAGGTTGAACTGGGTCATCCCGCGACGCGCGAGATCCTGGATCTTCTCGACGTGCTCATCTGCGTCGCCGATCACGCAGAAGCGGTCGACGATCCCGTCAGGGACGAACTCCGTGTCGGGGTTGCCGACGCGGCCGTGGTGGGCATAGTCGTAGCCCTCGCGCGCGCGGATGTAGTCGGTCAGCTCATGCGGGACGTCGCTGTCGGAGCCGTAGCGGGCGACGATGTCGGCGACGTGGTTGCCGACCATGCCGCCGAACCAGCGGCACTGCTCGCGGGCGTGGTCACGGTCGGCGGTGACATACGACGGCGCCGCAACGCACACGGCGAGCGCGTCGGGGTCACGGCCGGCCGCCCTGGCGGCGTCCTGGACCCGGCCGAGTGTCCACGACAGCAACACGGGATCGGCGAGCTGGAGCACGAACCCGTCGGCCTCCTGGCCGACCGTGGCCAGCGCCCGAGGGCCGTAGCCCGCCATCCACACCTCAAGCTCTCCGTCGGAGACCCATGGGATCCGCACCTCGCCGGCCGGGGTCTCGATCGCCTCTCCCGTGGCCAGCGCGCGGATGACCCGGATCGCGGCGGCGGTCTGCGCGAGCGTCGCCGGCTTTGAGCCGAGCACCCGGCGGGCCGAGTCGCCGCGGCCGATCGCGCATACCGTGCGGTTGCCGAACATGTCGTTGAGCGTCGCGAACAGCGAGGCGGTCACCGTCGGGTCGCGGGAGATCGGGTTGGTGACCAGCGGACCGACCTTGATCCGCTCGGTGGCGGCGAGGATCTGGGAGTAGATGACGTACGGCTCCTGCCAGAGGATGTGGGAGTCGAACGTCCACACCGTGTCGAAGCCGAGCCGCTCGGCCCGCTGGGCGAGCTCGACCACCCGGCTGGCCGGAGGGTCGGTCTGGAGGGTGATCGCGAATTCCATCGCTAGCGGGAGCTGCCGGGTACCGATCCGCGGTATTCGGCCACGGCGATCGAGTCACGCGCGCCCTCGCGCGCCTCGTGCGGAGGGATCAGCACCGACAGCCCGTAGTAGACGAGGGCGGCGGCGCAGATCGTGAAGAACACGCCGTAGGAGTAGAGGTGATCAAGCACGTCGGGGTGGCTGACGACCCCGCCCGGCGTGGTCGCGGCGTGGATGAAGCCGGGGAGTACCGGCACCACCGCCACGAGCACGGCGACGATCGCGCGCACGTTCCAGCCGTGGAAGTAGTGGTAGCGGCCCTCCATCCGGTAGAGGTCGACCGGATCCAGCCGCCGGCGGTTGAGGATCCAGTAGTCGACGATCATCACTGCCGCGATCGCCCCCAGCAGGCTGCCGTAGCCATCCAGCCAGGTGAAGATGTAGGAGCCCGCGTCGCGGTAGAGCACCCAGGGGAAGGAGACGACGCCGATCAGCGCGGTGATGATGCCGCCGGTGCGGAAGGAGATGACCTTGGGGGCGAGGTTGGAGAAGTCGTTGGAGGGCGACACGGTGTTGGCTGCCATGTTCGTCGCCACCTGGGAGATCACGATCAGGATCATCGTGATCACGAGCAGCACCGGCAACCCCCCGAGCAGCCGGGTCAGCAACGTGATCGGGTTCCACACCGCGTGGCCGTAGATGACGACCGTCGCAGCGGTCACCGCGATCCCGACGAACGAGAAGGCGGTCATGATCGTCGGCAACCCCGCCGATTGCCCGATGATCTGGGCGCGCTGGGACTTGGCGAAGCGGGTGAAGTCGGGGATGTTGAGCGACAACGTCGCCCAGTAGCCGAAGTTGGCGGCCAGCCCGGGCCAGAACAGCGACCAGAAGTGACCCTTGCCGTGCTGCAGACGGGCCGAGGCGGAGAACACGTGCGAGATCCCGCCGCCGGCATGGAAGCCCCAGATCAGCAGCGCGACCGCACCGGCCAGCAACAGCGGCGCGGCGAAGCTCTCGAGCAGCCGGATGCCCGCGACACCGCGCAGGATGATCATGAGCTCGATCAGCCACAGGGCGGCGAAGCAGATCGCCTGGTGGATGGCCAGGTGCGGCCAGCGGCTGTCGAGAGCGGTGACGATCGCATCGATCGCGGCCGCCCCGATCCAGGTCTGGATGCCGAACCAGCCACAGGCGATCAGCGCCCTGGACATCGCGGCGAAGTTCGCCCCGCGGGTGCCGAACATCGAGCGCACGAACACCGGGAACGGGATCCCATAGCGCGTGCCCGCATGCGCGTTGAGCAGCATCGGGATGAGCACGAGCACGTTGCCCAGGCCAACCGTCAGCAGCGCCTGCCACCAGTTCATCCCGGCGGTCATCAGCGCCGAGGCGAGCGTGTAGGTGGTGATGATCACCGACATCCCCACCCACAGCGCAAGCAGGTTGTACATCCCCCATGTCCGCTCGGCCGGACCGACCGGGGCCAGGTCGTCGTTGTAGAGCGGGGAACCGGAGACTTCGCGTCGCAGGGCCTCGACCTTGTCCTGCGGGTAGAGCTGGTAGCTCTCCGGCGCCTGCGCCGAGCTGTTCGCTCCTTCCGTCATCGATGCTCACCTCCCGCGTGAGTCGCTTCGGCGCCACCTTACCGCCCCGGCCCACCTGCCGGCATGGCGGGTCGGCGGTCGCTAGGGCAGGCCGGCGTGCGGCACGTCGACGGTCGTCGTCAGCAGCACTGCTTCGCGGGCGGCCGTCCGGTTCGGCTCGGCGAAGTCCGGAGCGGCGCACATCAGCAGCGTCCGGCCATCCTCGCCGCCCAGCATGCAGGCGAAGAAATCGAGCCCGTCGGGCGCGGCGATCTCATCGACCACCTTGCCCCCCGGCGCGATCCGGATGCAGCGCGCATTCACCTCGTCCGCGCACCAGATGTGGTTATCGGCGTCGAGCCCGCAGCCATCCGGCCCGATCTGCAACTGGCCGAAGGTCTCCGCAAACGTCGTGAGTGCGGGGGTCGGCGCGAGCTGCGCCCACACCCGGCGGTCGGTGAGCGAACCGTCGTCGCTGATCGTGAAGCTCGTGTAGCGAGCGCCACCGGTCTCCCCCACGATCAGCGTCGTCCCATCCGGCGTGATCACCGACCCGTTCGGGAACAGCAGGTCCTGCGCCGCCGTCGACGCCGCGCCGTCCGGGTCCACCCGGACCAGGTTGGCCGCCACCGGATCGGCACCGGTCATCAGGTCGAACCCGAAGTTGCCGACGTAGGCGCGTCCGTGTGCATCGACGACCATGTCGTTGAGGTGGCCGCCGCAGAACTCGCTCAGGTCGGCGTGCTCGCTGACGCCCGCGTCCACCGACCACCGCAGGACGCGGTGATCGCGCATCGAAACCACGAGCATCGACCCGTCCGGCATCCATCCGAGTCCGGAGGGCTGCCCCTCCACCTCGAGCACCTCGCGCGGCTCGCCGCTCGTGCTCACTGAGAGCACCAGGTGGCGGTAGAAGTCAGACAGCCACCATTGGCCCTCGTGCCAGCGCGGGCTCTCGAAGAAGGCGCCTCCTTCGAGCAGGGTCTCGAGCGTGCGCGGGGTCATCGCCTGCGTGTTCTACACAACCCGCTCGTTCCCGCGCAACTATTCCGCGAGGAACACGGGGGGTGACCACGGCACGCACCCCGCGGCGGCTTCGCACGTTTGCCGGACGGGGCGAGGGGTACCAGGAGGGAGGTCTGCGGATCTGAGGGAGGATCGTGATGACTCATCGGCTGACGGCACTCGGACTGCTCTCCGCGTTCGCCGCGGCGGCCGGCTGCGGGCTGGGACCGCTCGATGGGGCGGCGCGCGCCTCGGTCACGCCGCCGGCCACCTGGTCCCAGGCGCAGGCCCCCGACGGGCCGGGCGCCACCTCCTATCTCTCCCTCGGGCGCAAGGACTGCCTGGGGACCGCCACGAGCGACCGGTCGCGGGTGTGGTTCACCGTGGCCGGCGGGGTCCTCTCCGACGTCTACAGCCCGACGAGCGACAACACCAACCTCGACACCCTGCAGTACCTGGTGAGCGACGGGCACAGCTTCACCGACCTGCAGACCCGCGATATGACCTACACGGTCCGGCCGCTCGACCGGACCGGGATGAGCTGCCAGGTCATCGCGACCGCCGACAGCCATGCGTATCGACTCATCACGGACTACCTCGCCGATCCTCGGCGCGACAGCGTCGTCATGCACACCACCTACGTCCCGCTGACGAGGGCGGCCCACGCGTACCACCTCTACGTGCGCTATGACGCGACGATCAACGGCGAAGGTGGCGGCGGCAGCGAGAACGGCGGGGCCAACTCGGCCTCCATCGTCGCCGCGGCCGGCGGCGGCGCACGGGCGCTCGTGTCCTCCTCGACGCTCGGCGTGAGCAGTGCGCCTCAGCGCAACTACGAGGTCCCGTTGTACGGCGCGCTCGTCTCCAACCGCGCGTTCCCCATGTCCTCCAGCGGTTTCGTCGGGGAGCCGAGCGACGGCCTGACCCAGCTTGATCAGAACCACGCGCTCGGTCCCACCTACCAGCAGGCGCTGAACGGCAACGTCGAGCAGACGGCCGAGATCGACTCCGGCCACGACCGTTCGTTCACGCTCGCGCTCGGCTACGGGCAGACTCAGACGTCCGCGGTGCAGAGCGCCGCGGCAAGCGCCGCCACCCCGTTCGCGCGGACCCGGGCGCGCTACGCCGCCGGCTGGCGGCGCTACGACGCCACCCTACGCCCGCCGGCGCAGAGCTTCCCCGACCTCACGCCCGCCCAGGATCAGTCGGTACGCCGCCAGTACTGGATCTCGGCGAACGTCATCAAGGCGACCGAGGACAAGGAGTTTCCGGGCGCGGTCGTCTCCTCGCTGGCCGATCCGTGGGGTCAGGCGACCGCGGCGAACACCACGACCAACGGCCTGCCGAACGTCTCGACGAACTACCGCGTGATCTTCGAGCGCGACTTCTATGAGACGTTCACCGGGTTTCTCACCGACGGTGACCTGCGCACCGCGCGGGCGATGACCCGCTTCATCTTCGACAAGGTGCAACTGCCCGACGGCAGCTTTCCCCGCGACGCCCTGCTCAACGGCGCCCCGGCTTCGGACAACTACGTGCTCGAGCCCGACGAGCAGGCGTTCCCGCTGATCATGGCCTGGCAATCGGGTCTCGGCGAGGACCACGCGCTCTACCTCGATCACGTCCGCCCGGCGGCGGAGTTCCTCGTGGCACACGGGCCGGTCTACGGCGACGAGCGCTGGGAGGACCAGCCCGGATACTCGCCGTCGACGATCGCCACCGAGATCGCCGGGCTCGTCAGCGCCGCACAGGTCGCCTCGATGAACCACGATCCGGTCCACGCTCAGCTGTTCCTCGCGACCGCCGACGCGTGGCGTCGTCACCTCCTCGGCTGGACGGTGACCACGAACGGGCCGTACTCCCCCAGCCCGTATTTCATCCGCCTCTCGAAGGCCGGCGACCCGGATGCCGCGACCGTCTACAACCTGGGCAACGGCAGCGTCAACGCCGACCAGCGGACCGTGATCGACGCGGGCTTCCTCGAGCTCACCCGCTTCGGCGAGTTGTCGGCCCGCAGCCCGCTCGTCGGCAACTCCCTGGCGGTCGTCGACAAGGTGCTCGCCTCGACGACGCCCAGCGGCGTCGGGTTCCACCGATACGGGACCCTGTATGAGAGCGTGGGTGGCCAGAACGTCCCGGTGAGCGGCAGCACCGACGGTTACGGAGACTGCGATGCCCCGGCCCCGATGCACTGCCCGCTGACCGGCCGACCGTGGATCCCCTGGTTCACCGGCACCGGTCACGTCTGGCCCCTGCTCAACGGGGAGCGCGGCGAGCAGGACCTGCAGACGCGCGACCCTGCCGGCAGCTCGAACATGCTGCTCGACATGGCGAACTTCGCCGACGGCGTCGGGATGATCCCCGAGCAGGATTGGGAGGATCCGAACCTCCCGCCCTCCCCATACGGCACCGACCCCACGACCGCCTCGATCGGGTTCGTGGACGGCAAGGGCACCGGCTCGGCGGGCGAGATCACCTGGGCGGAGGCCCAGTTCGTCCGCCTCGCCCGGGACATCGCGAGCGACCGCGTGCTCGAGCAGCCGCGGATCGTCGCCGCGCGTTACCTCCAGGGCGTCCCGCACGCGCTGCCGCTCACCGTGGGCGCGGCGCGGACGGGCTCCGGCGAGTCGGTGACGATCACCGGTCATACGCCGCGGGGCTCCCACGTCGTGGTGGGCGCGACCCTCTCCCCCGCCGGCGCCACCGACCCCGGCGGGGCGGCCCACTCGAAACCGATTCCGACCGTGACCGGTTCCACCGTCGGCCGGCACGGCCCGTTCCGGCTCAGACTCGGACTCGGTCCGGGCACGTGGGTGGTGACCGAAACCGCCCGACGCGGCACCCGCAGGACCGCCGAGCGCCGGCAGACCGTGGTGGTGGGCGCGGGCTGAGTCGCCGTGAACGGCGGCTCGCGCACCGCCGCCTTGACTTGCCAGAGCCGTTCACCTAGATTGGTCAGGAGTTACTGTAAAGGTTTACAGCGACAGGTTCGTCTGACCAGGCAGGGCAGACGAGCGTGCCGCGCCGGCGGTCGAGCAGGATCCAGGTGCCACCCCGACCGCCCTGAGGGAGGGAGGACGACATGCGGAGACACACGCCCGCCAGACGTGCGGCAGCGGCAGCGGCTTGTGCGCTGGCACTCGGCGGTTTCGCCGCGGCGGCCGGCCAGGCGAGCGCGGCCGGGTCGACCCCGGTCTCGGCTGTCGCCTGGGCAGCCACCGAGCACGGAGCGACGACGGGGAAGGCGAAGGCACGCACCGCACCACTCGCGACCGGCGATCCCAGGCACGTGACACCCTCCGTGCCACGCATCTGCCAGAGAGTGAACGCCCACCTGTCGGCGACCAACGGACAGTTCCCGTCCGCTGACGAGCTCGCCCCGCCGGACACGGCACGGATCCAGGCCGCCCTCGATGCATGTGCAGGCACCGGTCTGGCTGTCGAGCTCTCCCGCCAAGGGGGTCAGGACGACTTCCTGAGCGCTCCGCTGACGGTCCACGGGCGGGAGGTCCTGCTCGTGCAGGCGGGCGTGACCGTGTACGCCTCGCGTGACCCCAGCGCCTACCAGATCACGGGCCAGAGCGCGTGCGGAACGATCGCGGGCGAGGGCACCGGCTGCCGGCCGTTCATCGATCTGGCCGGTTCGCACTCCGGGGTGATGGGCACCGTGCCGCGCCACGGCAAGCGGGGCGTGATCGACGGCCGGGGCGAGATGACGATGCTCGACAGCGCCCAATCGTGGTGGCAGCTGGCCGAGCAGGCCGCATCCGGCGGCAACCAGAACAACCCGATCCTGATCCAGAGCGACGGGGCGGATGACCTCACGATCTACCGCGTCGAGCTGACCAACTCGCCCTTCTACCACATGTTCATCGCCGACGGACATGGCCTCACCGTGTGGGACACCGTGGTCGACACGCCCGCCGTGGGAGCCCGGAACACCGACGGCGTCGATCCCGAGAGCGAGAGCGACGTCACGATCGCTCACGACTTCATCCAGGACGGCGACGACTGCGTCGCGATCAAGTCACTTCCTGGAGTGCCCGCGACGAACATCACCGTCGAGCACACCCACTGTTACGGCACGCACGGGATCTCGATCGGCAGTCAGACCGGCGGCGGGATCTCGAATGTCCTCGTCCACGACGACACGCTCAGCGGCACCGACAGCCTGGGCAATGTCTCCACCTCCAACAACGGGATCCGCATCAAGAGCGATGCGCTCGCCGGCGGCGTGACCAAGCGGGTGACCTATCGACGGATCTGTCTGACCGGCGTGCAGAATCCGCTCTACTTCAACCCGTTCTACGCGGCCGGCGGCTCGATCATCCCCACCTTCAAGGACATCGTGCTCAACGGGATCCGCGCCGTGCACAGCCCTGCGGGCACCACCTCGCTGTTCGAGGGCTATGACGCCGCGCATCCACTTCAGCTCGACCTGGAGAACGTCCGGCTCGACGATCCGGCTCAGACCGCCACCGACGCGGACATCGGGCTGGCCAACTCCAACGTCGTGCCGTCCGGAACGGACGTGACGGTCACGCCGGTCCGTGGTCACGGATCCGTCCCGTCGTGTCGCTTCCCGGCCTTCACCTACCCTCCTCTCCCCTAGAGGATCGATCGTGCGGACCGGCCCCGCCGTCGGAACCCCTGGCGGCGCGGTCGAGCCGGACCGATCGACGGCGCCCTCAGCGCGTGGCCGGCGGCCCCGAGCTGCTGCGGATGACGAGCGCCGCCGGCAGCGTACGGCTCACGGGCTCGTCGCGCTCGGGGTGCTCGATGCGGTCAAGCAGCAGCTCGACGGCGGCGGTGCCCGCCCGCATCGTCGGCATCGCCACGGTGGTGAGAGGCGGGCTCACCATCGCGGCGAGCGGGATGTCATCGAACCCGACGAGGCTCATCTCGGCGGGCACGCGCAGTCCAAGCTCGGTGAGACGGCTGAGGATTCCGACCGCCACCAGGTCGTTGTAGGCGACCACCGCGGTCGCACCCGTCCCCAGCACCGCCTCGGCGACCTCTACTCCATTCTCGAACTGCGGCGCGACCGGGCCGAGCACCTCGACCTCGATCCCGTGCCTGCGCGCCACCGCACGCAGGCCCCGGTGGCGTTGCTGATTCGACCACGATCGGCGCGGACCGGAGACGAACGCGCAGTGCCGGTGACCGAGCTCGACGAGATGCGTGACGGCCTGCCTCATACCGTCCGCACTGTCGACCACCACCGAGGGACGGCCGGGCACCCTGCGATTGAGCAGGACCACGGTCGGCGAGTCCTCCAGCGCCGCGAGGTCGGCCGCCGCCAGGCGCGAGGAGCACAGCAGAATCCCATCGACCTGCTTGCGCATCGCGGCGATCAGCGATGCCTCCTCGCAGGCGCTCTCCTGCCCATCGGCGACGAACACGGCGTAGTCGGCCTGCCGCGCGCGTGCCTGGGCGCCCTTGAGCACCGCGTGGAAGTACGGGTTGCCGAGATCCGGGACGATCACCCCGACGTTCCCGGTGCGCCCGGTGATCAGCCCGCGCGCGGCCCGGTTGGGTTCGTAGCGCAGCTCCTCGGCGATCACCAGCACGCGCTCGCGGGTCGCCGTGGCCACCGTCTCCGGAGCCGTGAAGGAACGTGACACGGTGGCCACCGATACCCCGGCCTCCCGGGCGACGTCATGAATGCTCGTTGGCAGCAGATCCCTCCGGTCCGGCAACGGCGGTCACGGCTGACCAGCGTAACCGGCGCCAGACGGATGGTTCGCGCTTGACGCCCACGAGGGCTCTGCGTACTGTGAGACAACGTTGTCATTGCTGGCCGGTCGTTCAGGGAGATTGAGCATGGGAGAGCAGGGGATTACGCGTCGGCGGTTCATCGGGACCGGGATGGTGGCGGGAGTTGCGCTGTCCGTCCCGATGTTGCGAACCCGGGCCGCAGCCGCCGCCGCGCCGGTCTCGGGTCCGCTGACGGCGCAGGCGCTGGGCGTCAATACGACCGACTATGACGCGAGCTTCTCGGATCCAGTGGTGCCGGAGCTGCTGCGCCGAGCAGGCATCGGCCGGATCCGGTATCCGGGGGGCGGGAACGCGGATGATTACGACTGGCGGGCGACGTCGACGAGCGCGCTTGCCTGGCCGCAGTTCATGGACGAACTGGCGGAGATCGCTGCGGCTCCGATGATCACTGTCAACTACGGTCAGGTGGCGCTCGGGCCGCCGGTTGCGGCGCAATGGGTTCGAAGCGCCCTCACCTTCCCGAACTACTCGAGCGCCACCGCGGTGTGGGTCATCGGCAACGAGGAGTACGGGCCGTGGGAGACCGACCAGCACCCGAACCCGCACACCCCGGATTCCTACGCCACCTTTGTGAGGCCGTATTTCGAGGCGATGCACGCGGTCGATCCGGCGACCCGGGTCGGGTTTCCGATGACGATCGCGCGCACGGTGGCGGCGGGGACGGGTACGTGGGTGGCCGACCCTGATCTCTGGAACCGGACGGTGCTGGGACGCAACGTCGATCAGGTCGATTTCATCGACTTCCACTGGTATCCGATCTTCGGGATCCCGGTACTCAGCAACGCCGAGCTCTTCCAGACCGTGCAACGGATCCCCGGGGCGCTCGCCTATCTGCAGGGGATCCTCGACGCGTACGGGTCGAAGGCGCCAATCGTCGTCAGCGAGTCGAACATCTCACAGTCGGAGATCGTCTACAACGTGCAGCCTGTCGCGGCCCTGTACGCCGCGGCGACCGCGCTCACCTTCCTGTCGCACGGCGCACAGTCCTACATGTGGTGGCAGGTGCACAACAGCGACAACATGGACGGGGACTTCGGGTTCCTCTCAAGCGCGACCGGCACCCCGGGTCCCAGTTCGACGACGATCACCGCCCCGGTGGCCGCCGGCGCCCGCAGCCTGGTGCCGGCCGGCGCCGAGGGCTTCTTCTACGGGCATCGCTTCACCATCGGGACGGGCTCGCGCGCGGAGTCGCGCAAGATCACCGCCCTGCCGGGCACGACGACGCTCGCGGCGCCTGGCGCTCCCGGGCAGCGCAATGCGAAGGTCGCCGAGACCTCGACTCTGACCACCAGCGGGGCGACGACCGCCTACCACCAGCTGTTCGCGCCCGGTACCCCGGTGTCGATCGGCACGGAGAGCAACACGGTCGTGTCCGTCGGCAGTGCGGCGGGCGTCGGCACCCTGGCGGCGCCCGCCGCCGCGGGCGAGCGCACCGTGCGAATCGTGGGCATCGGCGCCGGCGGCCAGACCATCCCCGTGTTCATGCCGCCATGCTTCGTGCCCGGCGCCGTCCTCACGATCGCCGGCGACGCCGGGTCTGAAGAGGCGCAGATCGCCACAGTGGGAACGTCGTCGAGCCTTGGAACCACGACGGTGGCCCCGATCGCCGCGGGCGACCAGACGATCTACGTCGAGAGCGTCGCCGACACAAGCACGGGCGTGGCCAACTACGTCGGTGATCCGATCACCATCGACACCGGAGACGCGCTGGAAGTTCGCACGATCACCGCGGTCGGTGTCGGCGCCGCCGCCCCCACGACGCTCCTGACGGCGGCGAGCGCCGGTCAGCGCACGGTCTCGCTCGCGAGCACGGCGGGCGTGACCGTCGGTCATCCGCTGCTCGTCGGGGAGGGTGACAGCGCCGAGCTGACCTCCCCGGTGATCTCGGTCGGCGCGCCGGGTACCGGGTCCGGGTCCGCGGTGACCCTCGCCGATCCGCTCACACGCTCTCAGCCCGCGGGCGCGACCGCGCTGGACGTCGGCTCGGGCATCACCGTCTCGGCGCCGTTGTCACACCCCCATCCGAACGGCGTCCCCGCCCGCGACGCCGGAACCGGGCTCCTCCTCACCGCGCCGCTGGCCCGGTCGCACGCGAGCGGCTCGACGGTGAGCACTCCAGGGACCGGCCTGCAGCTCGCCGCGCCGCTCCGGCAGCTCCATCCCGCCGGCGCCTCGATCACGAGCAACGCCATCACCTTCACCCCCGCACTCGCACATCCTCACGCCGCAGGGACGACGATCTCGGAGACCGGGCTCGCCGAACCTCCTCTCGACACCCCGCTGCCGGCCTACTGGGGGTTTGTCCTGTCCTCCAAGCTGGCTCGTCCGGGAGCGCGGGTGGTCATGCTGACCTCGCCCTCGCCGAGCGTGCTCGCCTACGCCTCCTACCAGCAGGGCGGCGTCTCGCTGATGCTCATCAACACCGATGACAGCCACTCAGCGGAGGTCAAGCTCGACGGCCCGGCCCAGCAATGGTCCCCTCCCGCGAGGCGGCCGTCATCCCGCCCGGACCCGCTGAGCGCGCAGCCGCTGCTCACGAGCTACGACTACAGTCTCGAGCGCCCGGAGATCATCGAGGGGGCGGTCGCAGGCGATCAACTGCTGCGCGGCATTCAGCTGCGCCCGGAGTCGATCAAGGTCCTGACCGCGGAGGTGACGGGCGTGTCGCAGGATCTCTCGATCCGCACCGTGCGCAGGATGTGAGGAGCTCTGCGTGCTCGTGCTGGTTTTCGTCCTCGTCGGCGAGAACCCTGTCCGCCGGCCCTCGGCGCCGACCGGCACCGGGACGCTGAGCCCGACTCGACGTCATTGCCGGGCGCCGGCCGCGGGAGGAGGTTGCGGAGTCAGTCGGTGACAGCGGCAGTGCCCGGCGACGCAGGTCGCGAAAGGTTCAGCGGCAGAGGCGCGCGGCGGCGACCGCGAGCCCTTGGGCGCAGCTCACCAGGTCGTCGATCGGCACGTACTCGTCGACGGTGTGCGCCCAGTCGATGTGCCGCGGCCCGTACATGAGCGCCGGTGATCCGGCCTCGAGTGCGAACGTGGCCCCGTCGTACCAGGATCCGAGACCGCCGAGGGTGAGCGGCAGGCCGAGCGCCTCGTTGGCGCCGAGCAGGGCCCGCACGCTGTCGGCATCGGCCGGGGTCTCCGACGGGTTGGTCTCGACCGACCAGCGGAACACCGGCGGGTGCATCGACATCCAACCGTCGGTGTCACACCAGCGCAGCAGGAAGCCCTCCACCTCTTCACGGACGGCGCTCGTCCATCCGTGCTCGTCGGCCTGCTCGGGCAGCAGCAGGACCGCGAGCGTCAGCTCGGCGCGCCCGGGGATCGTGACCTCCCAACCCGCGTCGGCGACGAGCTTGACCGGGACGATGTCGGGCGGATCGAGCAACGGCCGACGGAACGCGGCCCGGCTGCGCCAGTCGGCACGAAGCCGGTCGACACCCGCCAGCAGGTGGCGCACCTTCTCGATCGCGTTGACCGCGCCGCCGTCGCGCCAGTGCGGGTGCTCCTGCTCGGTGTGCCCGGCGCGGCCGAGGATCTCGATCTCCGCGTACACGCTGCCGCGGCAGGCCGGCCACACCTCGAGGCCCGTCGGCTCGGTGACGATCGTGAAGTCAGCGGTGACCCCGTGGCGCGCACACGCGAGCGCTCCGGTGCCGCCCGATTCCTCCTCGGTATTCGTGCACAGGACGAGGTCGCCGGCCAGCCCACCCGAGCGCGCGAGCGCCTCGGCGGCGATCACCATTGCGGCGATCCCGCCCTTCATGTCGCACGCGCCCCGCCCGGTGATCCGGTCCTCGTGGACCTTGGGTTTGAACGGGTCGTGGCTCCAGCCGTCCTCCAGGGCAGCCGGGACGACGTCGATGTGGCCGTTGAACATGAGCGACCTGGCCGCTGAAGGGCCGGTCCCGCTGAAGCGCGCGGCCAGTTGCGGGCGGCCGTCGAAGCGGTAGGTCCGGTCGCCGGTGAGCGGATGATCGGCGACGTCCTCGGGCGCCGGCTCCCAGACGTCGACCTCGGCGCCGGCCGCTGAAAGCCGCGCTTCGAGCACCGCCTGCAGCTCCGCCTCCTGCCGCGCGGGCATGTCCGGGTGGGTCCGGCTCGTCGTGTCGAAACCGATCAGCTCGCACGCGAGCGCAACGATCTCATCCCTGCGCGCGGCGATGTCATCGACGAGCGCGCGTTCGTCGTCGGTCAGGGTGGGGGTGTTCAGTGGGTTCTCGGTCATGGCCGGGGCATCGTCGCAGGTGTGGGGTGGGCGGCGAGCGCCCGCGTGCCACTGTGCGCTCGCGCGGGTCAGGCTCTTCCGGTCGCGGCGAGAACCGACTCGGCCGCCACCGGAGTCCCCTCACGCACGAAGGACGCCTGAAGCTCGGCGGTGAGGCTGGGCGCGAACCTCAGGAACGCCTCCACCACGGCGGGATCGAAGTGCGTGCCGCTGCCGCGTGCGATCTCGGCGAGCACATCGGCCGGATCCCACGCATCCTTGTATCTGCGCTTGGACAGCAACGCGTCGTAGACGTCGACGATCGCGCAGATCCGCCCCGCGAGCGGGATCTCCTCTCCCCTCAACCCGTTCGGGTAACCGCCGCCGTCCCACCGCTCGTGGTGGGAGATCGCGATCGCCTCCGCCATCTGGATGAGCGGATTGGGAGAGCCCGCCAGCAGGTCGGCGCCGATCGTGGTGTGGGTCTGCATCGTCTCCCACTCCCCAGGGTCAAGCGGGCCGGCCTTGAGCAGGATGCTGTCGCTGATACCGATCTTGCCGATGTCATGCGCGATGCTCGCGTGCATGATCATCTCGGCGTCCGCGGGGCTCCAGCCGATCTCGAGCGCCAGCCGCCGGCACAGGACCCCGATGCGGTGGATGTGCTCGCCGGTCTCGCTGTCCCGGGACTCGACCGCCTGGGCGAGCCGGTGGACGAGCTCGAGCTGGCTGGCGGCGAGCTGCCGGGAGAAGGCGTTGCGCTCGGCGGCTGCCGCCGCGTAGTTGCCGGCGACCATGCCGGCCGTGCCCACGATCCAGGCTGCCAGCGGATAGCTGATGCTGAGCACCGTTCCGGAGTCGAACGCCAGCTGGGCCAGCGCGAGGTAGGCAGCGAGGACGCCTCCCCCGACGAGCGCCGCGAGCGAGACGCGGACGCGCGACGAGGCGAGCGGCGCCGCTCCCGCGCAGAGCAGGATCGCGAGGCCGACGAGCCACTCGGGACCAGGAGTGAGCGGGTTCCCGTGCAGGGCGGTCCAGATCGCGTTGGCCTGGATCTCCGCGCCGGACATCGGCTCTGAGCCGGTGGTCGACGTCGGGTGGACGTCCTGGAGAGTCGGCGAGGTGGCGCCGACCACGACGATCTTGCCGTCGAACGCCTTGGGGTTCACCCGGCCGTGCAGGACGTCCGAGAACGAGTAGGTCGGGATCGCACCGGGCGGACCGCGGAAGTCGATCAGTGCGGTGTCGTGCTCGAAGCGCGAGGAATCGATGCGCTCCCCGCCGGCGTGCACGGCAGCGACGGCGAAGCTCGGGAGCCCGAGCATCCGGTAGGGGTAGCGCCGGATGACGCCGCCGGCGTCCGCCGGGAGGTTGGCGGCGGCGGCGACGGCCTGCGCCCGGCGCAGGTTCGCCGTCCCGCCCAGTACATCCGTCTGCCCTGACCGGTTGACCTCGGTGGTGGCGAGCACGACGTGGCGCGCAGCACCGACCGCACGGAACAGGCTCAGGTCGTCCTTGGGGTCTGAGGGCTCCGTGAACTGGACGTCATAGGCGATCGCCCTGGCGCCGTCGGCGTGAAGGATTCGGATCACGTCGCCGTCGAGGCGGCGCGGGAACGGCCAGCGCAGGCCAAGCGCGCTGAACGTCCGGTCGTCGATCGCGACGATCGCGACATCGTGCGGCGTCGGGTCGGTGCCCCGGACGCTGAACCGCATGTCGACGGTGTCGTTCTCCAGCCGGGGCCAGGCGTCAGCGGCATAGCTCACGGCCCCGGCTGCCGCCGCGAGCGCCGCCGCCAGGAGCAGAGCGGCCTTACGGCCGAGCGGCCGGCGGCGCGATGAAGTCATCGGTCTCACCGGCGCCGGGAGTTCAGGGCGTGGCCAGGAAGCTGTGCCCCTGGTGGACCAGGACCGAGCGGTGCGTGTGGAGGTCCATGACGCTCACCACGCCCTTCTTGACGAAGGTGAGCGTGCCGCGGCAACTCTCCACGGTCTTCCACACGGTGCCGCGGACGGTGGCGACGCTGTTGTGCCCGCGGGTGCTGTAGCGGCCGTGATTGTCCTTGGACCAGAGGCTGGTGCTCGTCTTGCCGTGGGCGCTGACCGCCTGGGCGCGCAGGTCCCCGTGCGGATGGGCCGGGCAGTCGAGAGGTCCGGTCGATGTCTGGAATGTGGTCATGCCGCGCGCGCCGGTCTGGCCGATCACGAAGCGACCCCCCCACACGGCAGCGGTCTGCATCCGTCCGTGGCGGTCGATCTCGGTGGTGACGTCCAGCCGGCCGTGGCTGGCGTCGATCAGCGACCCGAGCGGGATGTTCCGGCCGGCGCTGAGGGGCTGCAGCTCCTTGGAGCCGCGAACCCTGACCAGAACCGTGCCGCTCAGCACCGTGGCGACCGCGTTGCGGCCCATCACCGGCGCTGGGACCGGACCGGCGGGTGAGGGCTGTCCCGCGGCCGGCGATGCGGCGGTCGTGAAGGTCATATCAGGACCGGCGACGGTCCCGTTCGAGCAGCTGCCACAGTTGCTCGCGACCACACGGAAGTGGTAGGTGGTGTCCGGCGCGAGCCCCGTGAGGACCTGCGTGACCGGGCTCGGCGAGCTGCCCGCCCCAGCATTCGCGTCGACCGCCGGCAGGCGCTGCCCGTACGCCGCCGTCGTCCCCCAGTCGAAGTGGTAGGTGGTGGTGAAGCCGTTGGGGTCGACGGTCCCGGCGAGCGTCGCGCTCGTCGCTTGGACCGCGCTTGCGGGCGCCGTGCTCGCCACCGGCGCCGGCACGGTCAGGCTGCCGAGCTGTCCGTGGTTGCCGTCCTCGGTGAACCAGATCGTGCCGCTGGCCGCCTCCGTGATCGCGTTGGGCTGGCTGTTGGCGGTGGGCGTGGCCAGCTGGGAGACAAGTCCCTGCGGAGTGATCCAGCCGATCGCGCCGGGGTTGCCGGCCTCGGTGAACCACAGGTCGCCGCCGGGGCCGGCGGTGATGCCGGCCGGCTGGCGATTGGTGGTCAGACCGGCGGAGTACTCGGTGATGGTGCCCGCCGGGGTGATCTTCCCGATCCGTCCCGGATTGGCGGTTTCCGTGAACCACACGTTCCCGTCCGGTCCTGCCGTGATCGCCGTCGGCTGACTGTTCGGCGTCAGGCCCGCCACATACTCGGTGATGGCGCCCGACGGGGTGATCCTCCCGATCCGCCCGTGGTTCCCGAGTTCGGTGAACCACAGGTTCCCGTCCGATCCGGCCGTGATCGCCGTCGGCTGACTGTTGGGGGTCAGCCCGGCCGTGTATTGCGTGATGGCGCCCGTCGGGGTGATCCTCCCGATCGCGCCGTTGCCGCCCGCTTCGGTGAACCACACGTTCCCGTCCGGTCCCGCGGTGATCCCCTCGGGGCTCGCGCCCCCCGGCAACTGGAACTCCGTCACGGAGTTGAACGCGTCCACGCGGGCGATCCGGTTGGCGCCGGGCTCGGTCAGCCATGCATACCCGTCCGACACCGCCACGCCTGCAGGGTGACCGCTGAGCGACGAGACCGGGACCATCAGGCCACTCGGCATCCTGACGCCGAACGCGTTCCTCGACCCCTGCGCGAACAGCAGGTTCCCGCTGGGCAGCGCGCCGATCCCCAGCGGCTGCGTGTCCGGCTGGGGCACGGGGAACTCGGTGATCGTGGGCGCGGCGGCCGCGGACGCGGCGGGCAGCAGCCCCGCCAGGCAGCACAGAATCGTGACACGGATTGAAACTCGCATGCACCGGGTTTCGGTGTCGCGGAAGCGACCCTTGAGCAATCGCCGTCCAGCACTCGACTCTTCGTCGAATTTGAACGATTTGGTCTACAGCCGCGAGAGGCTTCGAACGTCGGTCACGGAGGGATGGCTCTGCATCTCGTGCGCGATCATGTTTGAGCATGCGCCGATCTGATCACACTTGAGCGTGCATCGATCAAGGGTGCGCACGCGGCTGTGCGCCCTCGGAGGGAGGATCCCATGTCACCAGCGCGTTTCGGTCATTGGCTTGCGGCTGCTTCGGCGGCCACTGCACTACTCATCGCCGCGCTCCCCTCGGGGGCCGCGGCCGCCTCGGGTGGTGGCTCCTACAACGGCCTCGCCCTCACTCCTCCGATGGGCTACAACGACTGGTCCTACTACCAGTGCGGCGAAAACCAGAACGTGATGCTCCGGCAAGCGCGAGCCCTGGTCCGCACCGGTCTGGCCGCCAAGGGCTACGACACGGTCACCACCGACGACTGCTGGATGGCCAGGACCCGCGGCGCGAACGGGCTGTTGAGGCCGGATCGGGACCGGTTCCCGCGCGGCATGGCGTGGTTGGGCCGCCGGCTTCACGCCATGGGGTTGAAGTTCGGCATCTACGAGGACGGCGGCACCCACACCTGTGGCGGCTTCGCCGGCAGCTGGGGCCACTACAAGTCGACCGCCGAGCAGTTCGCCCGCTGGGGCGTCGACTATGTGAAGCTCGACGGCTGCAACATCCCCAAGGTCAAGGGCCAGACGCAGGAGCAGACCTACGAGAAGGCCTACCTCGAGTTCTCCCGCGACCTGCGCGCAACCGGACGCAAGATCGTCTTCTCGGCATCCGCGCCCGCGTACTTCCAGTTCACGCCGCAGTGGCACCACGTGATCACGGCGACGAGCCGGATCGCGAACCTGTGGCGCGAGGGTCTTGACATCCCCCTCGGCCCCTCTCAGGAGTACGAGAAATGGCACGGGATCGACACGAACTTCAACTACAACGTCGGGCTTGGCCGCTACGCCGGCCCCGGCCACTGGAACGACCCCGACATGCTGCTCGTCGGCGACTCCCACCTGACGACGACCGAGATGCAGAGCCAGATGACCCTGTGGTCGGAGATGGCCGCGCCACTGATCATCAGCACGGATCTGGACAAGGCGTCGCCGGCGGCACTGCGGATCCTCGGGAACCGTCGCGTGATCGCCGTGGACCAGGACCGGTTGGGGGTGCAGGGCCACATCGTCGCGCGAGGGAAGGGCTTCGATGTGTTGACGAAGCCGCTCGCCGGAGGTGCCCGGTCGGTCGTGCTGTTCGACTCCGCAGCGACTGGGTCGACACTGTCGACGACCGTGCGGGCGGCCGGACTGCCGCACGCGTCGCGATACTCGGTGACCGATCTGGTGACCGGCCAGCGGGTCGAGAGCGCGGGGTCGATCGCGTCCGGGATCGCCGGCCATGGGACCACGATCGACCGCGTCGTGGCGGGGGCCCCCACCGGCCTTCCGTCGGCCGCATCGGTGACGCTCGCCTGGCCCCACAGCGCGCCGGGCATTCCGGGTGAGGTCACCGCGACGGTGAAGGACGACGGCAACGCGCCGATCCTGGGCGGCCACGTGCGACTCAGCGCCCCGAGCTGGGTCACCGTGCGCCTCCACTCGGTCCAGCTGCCACGCATCGCCCCCGGTCGCCACGCGGTCGTCCACTTCCCGGTGGTGGCCGGCCCGCCGCCCCCTGGCCGGGTCGAGTCTGACCTGGTCGTGACGGCCGGCTACCGCTCCGGGCGCGGCCACGCGACGGCACTCGGCCGGATCGGCGAGATCACCACCACCCCCTACCCCAGCCTCGCCGCCGCCTTCAACGACGTCGGCGTGAGCAGCCAGTCCGATCCCGCCGCGGGCGACTTCGACGGCTACGATGACAGCTTTTCCGCCCAGGCCCTTGCCGCGGCCGGGGTTCGACCCGGCTCCGTGGTCCGGACGAGCGGCGCGACGTTGACGTGGCCGGCGGCCGCTGCCGGCGAACCCGACAACGTCCAGGGCAGCGGAGCGACGATCGACCTCTCCGGCACCGGCTCACAGCTCGCCTTCCTGGGCGCCGAGTACGGCTCAGTCCGCGGAACGGTCACGGTGACCTACACGGATGGGACGACGAGCACCGCCCACCTCGGCTTCCCCAACTGGTGCTGTTCCTCGAAGCACAGCTACGGAGCGGTTCCGGCGATCGTGATGAACCACTACGACTTCTTCACCGGCCCGGAGAACTTCGGCACCCACTACGACATCTACTACAACTCGATCCCGATCGACCCGGGTAAATCGGTCGCCAGCGTGAGGCTGCCGACGGAGCCGGCGATCCACGTCTTCGCGATGGCGCTGCAGCCCTGACGTAGGGGTTCCTAGTGTGGACGGCGTGAGTTCGACCCACGAAGGTCACGCCGAGCCGAACCGCTGGGCGGTCCTCGCCCTGCTGGGCATCGCGCAGCTGATGGTGGTGCTCGACGCCACGATCGTCAACATCGCCCTTCCCTCGGCGCAGCGCTCACTGCATTTCTCCACCGACAGCCGTCAATGGGTGGTCACGGCCTATGCACTTGCCTTCGGCTCGCTGCTGCTGCTCGGGGGCAAGCTCGGAGACCTGTTCGGGCGCAAGTGGACGTTCATTGCGGGATTGGCCGGGTTCTCGCTGGCCTCGGCGATCGGAGGCCTCGCGCAGTCCTTCGGGATGCTCGTCGCCGCCCGTGCCCTCCAGGGCGCATTCGGCGCGCTGCTCGCCCCGTCGGCGCTGTCACTGCTCACGGTCACCTTCGCCGGATCCCCCGATCGCCCGAAGGCGTTCGGGATCTTCGGCGCGATCGCCGGCGGCGGGGCCTCGGTCGGGCTGATCCTCGGCGGGGCGCTCACCCAGGCGATCTCGTGGCGCTGGTGCCTGTACGTCAACCTCGTGATCGCGATCCCGACCGCGCTCGTGTCGCTGCGGCTCCTGGTCAATCAGGCCGATCCCAACCGTCCGAGGATCGACGTCCCGGGGGTGCTGGCCGGCTCGGGCGGACTGTTTGCGCTCGTCTACGGGTTCTCCAACGCCGAAACCCACTCGTGGGGAGCGCCGGTGACGGTGATCGCGCTCGCCGTGAGCGTCGTCCTGCTCGTCTCGTTCGTGCTCATCGAGCGCCGGGCCGCCCACCCGCTGCTGCCATTGCACGTCGTCTGGAACCGGGCGCGCGGCGGCGCCTACGTCTCGATCGTGCTCACGGGCTCGGGCGTGTTCGCGGTGTTCCTGTTCCTCACCTACTTCATGCAGGACAACCTCGGCCTCTCGCCGCTGACCACCGGCGTCGCCTTCCTGCCGATGACCGCGCTGATCGTGCTCTCCTCCACGACCGCGCAGACCCGCATCCTGCCGCGTACCGGCGCCAAGCCGCTGATCGTCACCGGGATGGTGCTGGGCCTCGTCGCGATGCTGCTGCTCACTCGGCTGAGCCCGGGCTCAAGCTACGCCGGCGGCGTCCTCCCGTCGCTGCTGATCCTCGGCCTCGGCATGGGCATGATCTTCGCCCCTGCGTTCGGTACCGCCACGCTCGGCGTGCCGCGGAACGAGGCGGGAGTCGCCTCGGCGATGGTCAACACCTCTCAGCAGGTCGGCGGATCGGTCGGCACATCCCTGCTCAGCACCCTGTTTGCCAGCTCCGCGGCCGCGTTCGCCCGCTCACACGTGGGTGCCCCACACCTTCAGGCCGCCGCGATGGTCCACGGCTACACGACCGCGTTCTGGTGGGCGTCGGGCATCTTCGCCGTCGGACTGATCATCGCCCTGCTCGTCTTCCCCGCGCGGGTCAAGGACGAGCGAGTCGCCGGCGAGACCGAGCCGGCGGGCGCCGAGGTCTCGCTCGCCACCGAGTAGCCGAGCCGTCAGGCGAGGGGGACGGCGGGGCTGGACGGGGCGGCAGCGCGCACCTCGAAGTCGGTGAGCGTGAGCGGTCCGAACGAGGTGAGCAGGGCCACATCGACGGCGCCGGGCGCCCGGTCGTGTCCGCACCCGGACGTCGCTGTGAGGACCGGGAGCCGTATACGACGCCCACAGGCGGGGTTAATCGCTCCGTACACCCCGACCCCAGGAGGCACCATGCTTCTCATCCTCGCCGCAGTCCTGCTTGTGATCGCGATCGCCGGCGGCGTGATCGTCCACCCGCTGCTGTTCCTGATCGCCATCCTTGCGATCGTCGTGTTCTTCATGGACCGGCGCGGCCGCGTCGTCTGAGCACGCGCTGCAGCGCTCGGCTCGGCCGCCGGAGGCGAGCGCTGCGCCCCGGCGCCCGCTGCTAGGTCATCGTCGCGGCCGCCAGGCGGTGGTGGCGGAGCTCCTCGGGCGGAGTGCCGTGGATGATCCAGGTCCGGTCGGAGTGGCGGCTGACCGCGCCCCGCCTGGTCAGTGAGCCCATTGCGCTCGTCACCGCCGGCCGGTGTGCACCGACGAGATCGGCGAGCCGCTGATGGGAGAGCGGCAGCGGGAGGGCGATGCCATCGGGACGCACCCGGCCCCAGCGCTCCGCCAGATGCCAGAGCGTCAGCAGCAGCCGGTCGTCGACCCGCTGATGGTGTGCGATCGCCAGTGACACCGCGAGCGCATGGGCGCGGCGCGTCCCGCGGTTGAAGAGCTCGAGGCCGAGCTGCGGCCACGGGTTCATCCGCACGACCACGTGATGGTTGAGCACCGCCAGCCGGGCGGGCTCGAGCACGATCCAGCCGACCTCCGCCTGGACGTGGGAGCCCTCGTCATCCCAGGTCCACGGGCGGATCACGTCGCCGGCGCCGATCAATTCCACGCAGCGGCGTCCCAGTACTTCGACCTCCCGACTGATCAGCCCGTCGACGATGAGGAAGCCCCGATGATGAGCGTCGGGCTCCTCCGCGGCGGCGACGTCCCATGCACCGGTCGACAGGTGGCGCACCCGCGTCCGGGTCTCCCGCCGGGCCCGCTCACGCTCATCCGCCGACAGCAGATCGCCGAGCTCGGGATCGGCATCGACGATGCTGATCGAATCCGCGGTCGCGCTCACGGTCATGCCCGGCGGTAGAGCGGCACCTTCACGCCCCACAGTCTCCGTGTGGTGGTTCGCACGCGCCCACCGGCCAATCCCTCGAGGGCTGCGTCAAAGTCTTCATCGCGGAACGACGGTCGTTGCTGCGCATAGAGCTCGCGGATCTCGTCTCGGGAGAGGCCCTCGGAGGTGCCCTCGGGAATGCACGCCAGGAGGACCTCGATGTCGATGGGGTCCCCGTCGGTCATCCTCGCTCCGAGCCTACCCCGCCCGTTCGGCGGCTGCCAGCCCGCGCCGGGCAAACGCCGTGAACACCGCAGCCGCCACCGCCAGACTGAGGAACGCGATCGCCACCTTCACCGGGGACCCGGCGAGGAGGCCGCGGCCGGCCTCGAGCACCGGCGTGACCGGGTTGAGGTTGGCGACGTCGTGGATCCAGCCGGTGAGCAGCGTGATCGGCACGTAGACCGGGGCGAGGAAGAGGAGCACGAACACCGGCATCTGGATCAGGGCTCCCGCCTGCTCGGTGCGCAGGAACATCGCAAGGCCGACGGCCCAGAGCGCGGCCACGAGGTTCATCGCGATGCCGAGGCCGACGAGACCGATCAGCTGGACGCCGCTGCCGTCGACGTTCATGCCCGCGATCAGGGCCGCCACGGTCACGACCGTCCCGGTGAGCGCCCATCGCAGCAGGGCACCGATCGTGTAACCGGCGATGATGCCGCTGCGCCGGGGCGCGCTCAGCAGCAGCCGCCGGGCGAAGCCCGAGTCGAAGTCACGTGCGACCGCGAACCCGGTGAAGACGCCGCCGAACGCCGCCGACTGCAGGAACACGAAGACGAACTGGAACGCCGTGTAGCCCGGCGGATAGTGGAAGTCCGGCACCTCGCTGATGCGCGAGAGCCCGCCCGCGAAGGCGATGAGGAAGAACAGCGGGAACACGATCGACGGCACGAGGATCGCCGGGTTGACGAGCGTGTTGTGGATCGAGCGCCAGGCGACGGCGCGGGCGACGTTGACAAAGCGGCTCATGTCCTCGTCAGCCTCGACTTCATCGCCGCCTGCGAGAGCGCGAGCGCGATCAGCAGGATGGCGAGCGCGAACCCGAACCCGAGCGCCAGCGCCTGGCCGTCCCACCCCGTGATGACCAGGCTGCGCAGCCCCTCGAGCAGGTAGGAGACCGGGTTGTAGGTGGCGACGTCGCGGAACCAGGTCGCCTTGATCAGGTTGCGCGGGAGGCTCGAGGAGCTGAGGAACAGCGTCACGAACAGCAGCGGGAAGACGCCCTGGACGGCCTCGCCGGTACCGAAGCGCAGCGCGAGCAGCACTCCGAGGCTGGCGAACGCGAACGAGATCACGATCGAGAGGGCGAGCAGCACCACCGCACCCCCGACGCCGCTCGCAAAGGTGACCCCGCTCGCCAACCCGACCAACAGGTAGACGATCGCCTGGATCACCCCGAGCACGAGCGCTCCTCCGAGCTGACCGATGAGCAGTGCCTCGCCCCGCACCGGAGTCATCGCGAGCCGGTTCAGGAACCCGGTCTCGATGTCCTTGGCGAGGTCGACCCCGGCGGTGATCGAGACGAACATCGCCCCTTGGATGAACGGCATCGCGATCAGGAAGTCACGGTAGTTGGACGTCGGAAATCCCGGGATCCGGGTTGCCGAGCTGAGCGCCGAGCCGTTGATCGCGAACAGGATCAGCGGAAAGATCATCGGGAAGATGATCAGCGCGCGCTGGCGGGTGGTACGGACGACCGCGCGCCGGGCGACGGCGAGCGTCTGCTCGACCAGGCTCACCGAGCGAGGCGCTGGGGTCGAGAGCTCGCCGACCGCGACCTCAGCCGCCACGCCGCCTCCTGCCCCGCCGGCGCCGTGTTCCGGCGGCCGGGTCCTCGTCGCCCTCCGCCTCCGCAACCTGTGCCCCGCCCGATCCCTCGAGTGTCCGGCCGGTCTTGTTGAGGAAGACGTCGTCGAGCGAGGGCTGGTGCAGCTGCAGTGTCTCGACGTGCAGGTCCGCGCGATCGAGGATCCGGACGATCTCGGCCAGTTCGGCCTCGCCGCCCGGGAGCTGCACGGCGACGCTCCCGTTGCCGTCACGGCGCATCTCCCCGAATTGCGTGAGCAACTCCGCCAGCCGGTCCCCATCCTCCGCCTTCACCGGTGTCACCTCGACGCTCGGTCCGCCGATCTCGGCCTTGAGCTCGGCCGGAGTCCCCTCGGCGACGATGTGACCGTGGTCGATGATCCCGATGCGATCGGCGAGTACGTCCGCCTCCTCCAGGTACTGCGTCGTCAGGAACACGGTCATGCCCTCATCACGGGCGAGGCGAGCAACCTCCAGCCACAATGCGGATCGGCTCTGCGGATCGAGCCCGGTGGTCGGCTCGTCGAGGAACAGGATCCTCGGCGAGTGCACCAGGGCCAGTGCGAGATCCAACCTCCGCTTCATCCCACCGGAGTACCCCCCGACGCGCCGGTCGGCCGCCTCGGTGAGCCCCACCCGCTCGAGCAGTGCCTGCGTCCTGGCCCTGCGCTGGGAGCCGGGCAGTCCCTGCAGGGTGGCCTGGAGCATCAGGTGCTCACGGCCGGTGAGAATCGCGTCGAGTGCGGCCTCCTGGAGCGCGGCACCGATCGTCGCCCGGACCTGCGACCCCTGACGGACGATGTCGAAGCCGCCGACGGTTGCGCGGCCGCTCGTCGGCGGCAGCAGCGTGGTGAGCATGAGCACCGTGGTCGACTTGCCCGCTCCGTTGGGCCCGAGGAACCCGTAGATCTCGCCGGGCGAGACGCTCAGATCGATCGCGTCGACGGCGCGCGGGCCCTTGCGGAACTCCCGCACCAGCTTCTCCACCTCGATCGCCGCCCGCTCGCTCATGCGCCGCCCACTCTAGGCGGAGGATCCGAGGCAGTTGTTCAGCTCGTGTGGCCGCTCGGCGCGACGGAGACGACTGCGGCGTCATCGAGGATCCACTGCACCGGTAACTCGACGAGGGTGGGATGCACGTATGGGCGGATGTCGTCCATGAGGTGATCCGGTGTTTGCGACGTTCATTGTGACTGGCCCTACCTCGCTTGGGATCACCGGCGCCCATGGTCCACCCGACACTGCAGTAACCGCGCCGATCGGTCGATAAGGAGCCATGATCCGGTCGCTGCAAATCGGGGCAGGCTGCCTGCTCGGCGTCGTGCTGATCGAAATGCTCCAGCCCATCGTGAGGGTGATCGAGCTGCGGGCGCTGCGAGGGCGGAACCCCGAAGCGTTCGACCCAGCGACAGCATTGGCCGCCGTGATCACGGCCATCGCGCAGGACAGCCTCCCCCTCAACCCCTACTAGGCCGACGGTGGCTGCGGAACGCGGGGTGTCGTCGGCTGAGCGTTGCGGCCTTCATGCTTTCTCCGATGCTGAGCCTTACGTTGTCGGTCGATTCGGCTCAGGCATCGAACGTACTCCACCCCTCGCGGACCGCCCCCCAGCGGCGCTCATCCTCAGGCTGCACAGGCAGAACCCATAGCGACACCGTCCGGGGCCCGGTCCTCGCAACCGGCGGGCATGGCGCGCGTGACAACGCTTCGCGGCGCAGCGGGCGACCTCTTGCAGAGTAAGTGTCCTGCGGTTAGGTTCGCTGTATGCCAATCCTCATTCGCTACAAGCACACGTCGTTGACGCGCGAGCAGTACGACAAGGTCAACGAAATTCTGCAAGAGGGTGGCCCCGGTGGGCCTCCTCAACCGCTCCAGCTGCACGTTGTGTTCGGTGAGGGTTCGGACCTTCGGGTCAGCGAGATCTGGGCATCAGAGACCGCGTGGCAGCAGGCCTGGGACGGAGGTCTGAAGGCCGCGCTGTCCGCCGCCGGAGTTGAGTTTTCTGAGCCAGACAAGTTCCCCGTCCACGAGGTCTGGGGAAGCCGCGTGGCGGACGCGTAGCGTCACGCGAGGTTGCTCTCGCCGCCAGGAGGGCGTCCACGGATCGGTCTGGTGGTCCCTTGCGAGTTCGCGGACGGGTTGCTGAAGGCCACGCGGGGCGGGCCTTCAGCCGGGGTTCTGTTTCGCCTTGGTCCTCACCGGCAGACTTTGCCCGACAGCCTCGTCGCAGAACGAGCGTCCTAGACGCGGGAGTTCGCCGTCGAAGGCGAGCGCCTCTCGATCAGGGACGGTGGAACGCGCGGCCGGAAGCTCAAATCAGTTCGCTGGCTGGAGCTCGAGTGCGAGGTGCCCATGTGCCGGGCATCCGCCGCCAGTAGGCGGCGGATCACCACTGGTCGTAAGGAGCTGCCCCGCTCGCGGGTAGGCAGTTTGGAGCGTGGCCACGGACGACGAACTCAAAGCCAGTCAGCCCGTCGTGGGACGCGACGACAACAGTCGTGTCACCTGGGGGCGCCACCGTCGCGGGGATCTGGTGAGGGTTCTTCAGCCCCACCTCGTCATATCCGTCGAGACGCGGCCGGTTTGCGCGCGGGCATGAGCTCGTGAGCGGCACGATACGGACGCGCGTATCGGTACGCGCGAGGCGCCGATTTGCGGCGGCGAGCTTCGAGGGATCCGGCAACCTCACGGTCATCCCGGTACTCCCTGCTGAGAGCGAGGAGTACGGCGGCCATGTCGCGGTGTTGGTGATCACCACACCGACAACGACGACCGCGCACACCACAACCAGCCCGGCGCTCCCAAGCATTCCGCGTCGGCGCCCACGGACATTTGCAATGTGGGGCCGTCGGCGCGAGCCAAAGAAGATCGAAGGCTGACCTGTCATTCCCTACACCTGCCTACCTCCCGCACAGCGCGGCGGGGGCGCCGTTCAGGGTCATCCACGACGATACCGCTCCTCGCGCGCCCTACGCGCTTACGCCACCCGACGGTCTGCGGCGTCCGCCGAGCTTCGAGCAGTCGCGCTCCGCGCCAGCTCACCTCGAAGCCCGACCCCTGGCACGGGCTTCCGGCTCTGGTGCGCATCCGTCGCCGAGCGAGCCTCCGAGGTCTCGCGTCTCAGGAGTGAAAGCGCGCGTCGGTCGGCCCATGCGCGACGTCTGTCACCTCGCTCCGGCAGCGCGCGAGCGCGCCGCCGATCCGGACTTCGTTCATCGACGCGTGCGGTGGGGCCCGGCTCCGTTCTGCACGGAGTTTCCCGGATTGCTGTGCTCGAGCAACGTTCCGGGGGTGGTGGTGTAATCGCGGTCGGTGGTGTATCTCGTCATGCCCTCCGGCTGCGGATGAGCCCTCCTTCGAATCTTCGACGTCGGCTGCGTCCGGCTGACTGGCCGCGGCGTCGACCTTCGAGCGTCGCGACCATGTGCGTGAGGCTGGGCGATGGTGCGCGCACGACAGTGCATGTCGCCAGCTACGAGCGCCGAGCCTTTCAGGCGCGGGTGGAAGTCTTGGAGCGCCCCGCGCCGCTCATCCGGTGGTGTACCGAGATGGGCGTGCGAGATGCGGTGGTCGGGGGGTTTTTCTCGAGACCGAGCTACCTGCCGCTCGGACAAGTCCAGGTCGACGGTCGACCTCGTCCGTCGTTGGCCTTTGACCCGCCCTGGGGGAATATGCGGGCGTGCGTTCACATCATCGGCGGGGAGGTGCGGATCGCGCGGCGGGATCAGCTCGGTCCGGTGCCGGTCGGGGATCTGCTGCAGGCGGGTCCGTTGCTCGTTGCCGATAGACGGGTGGCGGCTCGTGCTGGACAGGACCCGGAGGGCTTCTCCGCGGCAGCGCACCAGTTCGATTCCGACATCACGCGCGGGCGGTATCCGCGTGCTGCTCTGGCGGTGACGGACGAACGACTGCTCCTGGTCGCGGTGGACGGCCGGACCGGGCGCGATGCGGGCATGACCTTGCCCGAGCTTGCCTCTACGTTGGCGAAGCTGGGCGCGGTTGATGCCCTGAACCTTGACGGCGGCGGGTCTGCCTCGCTGGTGTATGACGGGCTGCTGCGCAACCGTCCGCGTGAGGAGCACGGCGTTGATCTGCTGGACGGACGCGCGATCGTGACCGCGATAACGCTGCGTCCCGACTGACCGCGTTCACATGTTGGACACATCTGGCCATACTGAGGCGGATGGCTCTCCGTGTGTTGTCGGCAATCCTGTTCTCGCCTCGTGGTGGATCTGCGTCCGCCGCGCGTGCGCTGGCGCGTGGCCTGCGTGAGCAGGGCTGCGCGGTGACGTTGATGGCCGGCTCACGTAGCGACCTCGGTACGCATGGAGACGCTCATAGCTTCTACGGCCGGGCGCATGCGGTGAGCTTTGACCTGGCGCTGGCCAGCAACGCGCCGCTGCAATTTGACGGACGGGAGGGCAACGCTCCGCTGCATCCCTCCTACGAGGACCGACCCGGCGCTCCAGACGTGGTCTTCGCGGTACTTGACGATCGTGACTACGAACGCCAGGTAGATGCGTGGGGCCGTGAACTTCTGCTTGGCGGTGCGCGAGAAGCGGATGTCCTGCACCTGCACCATTTGACGCCGATCAACGAAGCCGCAGCCCGGGTCGCGCCCGACGTTCCGGTGGTCGGCCAGATACACGGGACTGAGCTCTTGATGCTCGAGCGCATCGACGCGGGTCCCCCGGCGGAGTGGCGGTACGCGCAGCGATGGGCGGCGCGGATTCGCGGCTGGGCGAGCCGGTGCGCGTGTCTGCTCGTCGCACCGTCGGGTGTCGAGCGTGCGATTCGAGTGCTGGGCGTGCCGCGCGCTCGCGTCATCGCGCTTTCCAACGGGGTCGATGTCGACCTGTTCGACCCGCCGGCAATCGATCGGCGTGCCTTTTGGCGAGATGCGCTGGTGGAGCAGCCGCAGGGCTGGCTGCCAGGCCAGCCGGCGGGCAGTGCCCGCTACGACGCACGCGCTGTCGACCGGCTGGTCGACGGGGTGGCGCTGCTCTACATGGGACGCTTTACCGCGGTCAAGCGACTGGACCGCCTGATCGCGGCCTTCGCACAGGCCCAGGAGCATTTCACGCAGCCGACAACCCTGATCCTGGTCGGCGGCCACCCCGGCGAATGGGAGGGCGCACACCCCGTAGAGACCATCGCCAGTCTCGGTGTGCCGAATGTGTGTCTCGTGGGCTGGCAAGCCCAGGAGCGGCTGCCGGCTTTCCTCGCAGCCGCCGAGGCCATCGTGCTCACCTCGGAACACGAGCAGTTCGGACAGGTCCTGATCGAGGCGATGGCCTGCGGGGTTCCCCCTGTCGCCACACGCTCCTCAGGGCCAACCGCCATCATCGAGGACGGACAGACCGGCTGGCTCGTCGATGCCGACAATCAAGCCGAGCTGGTCGCGGCGCTTGTCGAGGTGGTCAACGACCCGATCGAGCGCGAACGTCGAGGACAAGCGGCACGCCAGGCAGTCCGTGAACAGTTCTCATGGTCGACGATCGCCGAGCAGCTCAACACCGTGCTTGAGGACATCGTCGCAAAGACACGCCGCGCCGCCGATCCCACCCTCGATGATGCAGCCCGCCATCCCGATCCCGAAGTCGCATTGCACACGTCCGGGCACTTCGAGATGCGTTGAGAGGAGCAGGCGTCCGAGCGGTGGGGTCAGGTTTGGAGATCCAGGATCGCACTGGCCAGCCAGTCGATCTCATCTGGCCAGGATCCGGTGACCGCGGCGGGTCGCACGACGAACTTCGAGAGTCCGGCGTCGATGTGGCGAAGGATCAGCTCCCGCAGGGCGTGCCTGCCGACCGGGACCAGATCGAGCGGATTCATGTCGGGCCGGCGTGCGCGCAGACCACGCAGCAGTGCCGAATCGGGCGCGGTTCGGGCGTAGGGGATGCTGAGACCGAAGTGTTCGGGGTCAATCTCGCGGGCGGCGCTCGCCGCTGACTGCGCGATCCGCTCGCGGGCGACGCGTGCCTCCTCGGGGGTGATCGCTGCCCCGAGCCACCCGTCGGCGATCCGTCCGACCCGCTCCAGCGCTTTCGGGCCTCGTCCACCCAGCCATACCTCCAGTGGCTGCTGGAGCGGGCGGGCGACCGGCGCGACCGCGTGATAGGTCCACCGAGTTGAGTGGTGCTCGACCGCTTCGCCTGCCCACCAGCGGCGCAGCAGTCCGAGGACCTCCTCCAACACGGCCCCGCGGCCGGCCCCGTGGACGCCGAGCACCTCGCGCTCGTCGCGATGGTCAAGCCCAGGAACGAAGCTCAGCAGCAGGCGCCCTTCGGAGAGGCGGTCGAGCTGCGCGAGCTCCTTGGCGAGCAGGAACGGATTGCGCCCGAGGGGCACGATGTTCGCGCCGAGCCGCATGCGACTGGTCCGTCCCGCGATCAAGGCCAGTCCAAGCAGCGGATCAAGGATCGGCGTCAGCGGCACGTCGGAGAGCCAGACGCCGTCAAAGCCGCTTTCCTCAAGCACGTCAGCGAACGTCGCGATCGTGACGGTCTCCTGCGCGTCCCCCGCGGGCGCGACAGCAAATCGGACCTTCATCACGCGCTCACCACGCCAATGTTCGCAGACCGATCAGTCGCGCCCGCACCTCGCCAATGCTGCGGCGTGAGCGCGATCGATCATCCGGCAGCGGCGAACCGACAGTCCCCCCGCGCTGCAATAGGAGGTGCCCGCAGATGCCCAGGTCTGCCGTCCAACCTGGTTGTGGTTGTGCTCGACGCTCGCCTCAGAAGCAATGTCGGGTGTGACTGAAATCGCCCTTGTTGAAGGCAAGGACCTTCGCTGGGCGGACGGCGAAGACGAAGGCGTGGCGAAAGCCATCGTGTCCAAAGCCATCCCGAGTGACCTCGTAGTGCCATCGCCCGTCCCACTTTCGTGCCCAGGCGGCGGCGAGCCGTTCGAGCTGCCGCGCGTCGATGACGCGGTCCGCAACGCCCTCCACAACCACGTCAAGGCCGCTCTGCCAGCCGTTGGCGCCGGTAGTCAGCGCGACGCGCGGGTTGCCGGCGAGGTTGCGCGCCTTCTGCTCGTCCGGGCCCGTGGAGAAGTGCAGTGCGTCGTCAAGCCAGACGGCGACGAGCGGAGTGACGTGCGGCCGGCCGTCCGCGCGAACAGTCGAGATCCAGAAGATCTCGGCTTGCTTGATCGCCTCAAGCGTGTCCTCCCAACTGGTGGGCTGTGCCTCTGGTTCGCTGAATCGGGTATCGAGCTCTGTGCGAGGTGTCGTCATCGCGAGGTCCGTCCTTTCGGTCGATGGGCGCCGGGGCTTCCTTGTCGGCGCTCGGGGACATAGACCGCCGCGTGCCGAGGAACTCATCGGTTCAAGTTGGCAGTCTCGCGCTCGCAGTCCGCCTGCTCGATAACACCGCAAGTCTCAGAGCCCGGGCCTCACGCGTCGATGACCCCGCTGTGCGAGTTCGAATCCAGCACGGGCTCGATCGCGGGTTCGCTGCACTCCGAGCGTCGGGTCATAGTCATGTCGGTGTGGCTCGTCAGAGGCGAGCGCCTCATGTCACGAGAATGATCTGCTCGAGTCCGGCATCCGCACCACCAGCAGATGACAAAGACGTCCGCCCGCTCGCCACTCGCCTCCTCCTCGATCCACCGCCACCTGCTGCGCGGCGTCGTCGGGTTGCTCGCGGTGCTCGGCGCGATCCTTCTCCTCGGCGTCGTCGGCCCAGCCTCGCTGGCACTTCTGCCTGTCGCTGCCGTCGCGTGGCGAGGGTGCCCCACGTGCTGGGCGATCGGGATGATGGGCACGTTGTCGGACCGTCGCGCCGGCGCGACGGCCTGTCGTCGCCGCTGAGATCCGTCGGCGGCACAGCGCTGGAAACGGTCCGGGGTGGCGGGTCTCTCCGCGTCGCTGGACGACCTCGTCTACGTGGGACTGAGCGCCGGCAGCATGAGAACACCATGGCGCACGCCGAGCGCGGGCTGCGCGCCTGCCGGTACCGAGCTACGCGATTGATGACCACACGGCCATCAAGGCGATGAACGGTGCCCCCGAGGGGGAGCTGGAGGTCCTTCACCGGTGGAAAGGTTCCCGCAAGTTCAGGTGTCTGGCATTGCCGGCGCTGTGTCTGGCGGCAGGCTGACCTGTGGACGGCGAGCGAGGCTTCTGACCTCGCTGACGCAGAGGACGACGAGCGCCGAGGCAACGATCGCGCTCGCACCGCCCACAAGTGTCGCCGCGGGTCCGATCGCGAGCGCGGCCGGCCCGGCCAGCAGCGTCCCCAGCGGAGTCAGGGCATACGAGCCGAGACCGTCGTAGGCGGACACCCGAGAGAGCATTTCGTGTGGGATCTGCTCCTGCAGCGCGATGCTCCAGTTCACGCCAAACACATCACCGGCAACACCCGCAAGGAGCGCGAGCCCCGCGATCGCGGCGGTCGGCAGCGGGATTGACAGGCCAAGCAGCGGCAGCGCGAACACTGGCACCGCGAGGCTCGCGGCGAGCAGCAAGTGCCGCGGCCGCCAGCGAAGCATCACTGCAGCCCCGACCACCGATCCAATCGCCCGGGCGGCGAGGATCACACCCCAGCTCCCGGCGCCGCCAAGGCGGCGGTCGGCGACGACCGCCCGAGCACCAGATATGCACCGGTGAACACGGCGTTGCAGAACCCGAACTGCACCACAATCACCCACAGCCAGCGGCGTGAGGTGAACGCGCGCCAGCCCTCACGCAACTCGTGAACGATCCCGGAAGCGCGTGCCGGCGGCAGGCCCTCAAGCCGCATCCCCGTCCGCATCAAGCCGGCCACACCAAAGCTCGCAGCGTCCGCGACAAGCCCCCAGCCAGGGCCGGCCGCCGCAACGACCAACCCGCCGAGCGCGCTGCCACCGATCGAAGCTCCGTTCATACCCAGGCGAGCGGTCGCGTTGGCGGCGGGGAGATCGCCAGTCTCGACGGTCTGTGGCAGCAACCCCTGCGCGGCGGGATAAAAGAAGCCCATCGCGCAGCCGACCACTTCCCAACCCGTGGTCCGCCAGCTGATCGCGGCGCTCGGACTCTCTCGGCCGACGAGCGTCGTCTCCGCGCTGTTCGGACCGAGGTCTCGAGTCAGTGCGACGCTCTAGAGGTCGATGACGATCTTGCCGTGGACGTGCCGCCCTGCTTGGAGCTCGACCGCGGCGCGAATCTGTTCGATTGGGAAGGTGGCTGCGATTGGTACCCGGACTTTGCCTGCGCCAACGAGCCGGGCGATCTCGTCGATGGCGTGGGTGGCGTCGGCACCGTTTGCGGACTTGATGCCTTCGACCTGGCCGGCGATCGTGGTGATGCGTGCGTCTGGGACGCCGAGTTCCCGTGCCGCCTGCACGGTGTCGGTCCCATGGAGGTCGATCGCCGCGGTGACGCCGTCGGGTGCGAGGGCGCGGACCTGTTCGACCAAGTCCTCGCCGTAACTGACGGGATCGGCCCCGAGGCTGCGTAGGTTGTCAGCCGACTGCGTCGATCCCGACCCGAGTACCCGTGCCCCGGTGAGGCGCGCGAGTTGCACGGTGAACACGCCGACCCCGCCCGCGGCACCGCCGATCAGCACGGTGTCATCCGGGCCGAGATTGACCACGGCAAGCGCGGCGGCGGCCGTGCAGCCCGCGATCGTCAGGGTTGCGGCGGTGCGGTCGTCGACCTCGTCGGGGGTGTGGTGGGCGTCGCTGCCCGCCGCGATGCTCCCCTCCGGATCCACGACCACGTAGTCGGCCACCGCGCGAGACAGGGCCCCGCCGAACACCCGGTTCCCGACCGCGAATCCGCTTACCCCGTCACCGACCTGATCGACGACGCCGGCGTAGTCGGTTCCGAACCCGGTCGGAAGGCTCAAGCCGAAGCGACTGGCGGTCTCCGCATCGGCGGTCATGATCCAATCCATCGGGTTCAGTCCAGCGGCGGTGACCCGTACGCGAAGCTGCCCCCGACCGGCCTGTGGTGCGGGCACCTCACGCACGTTCAGGACCTCGGGGCCGCCGAACGACTCGAGCTGGACAGTCCGGCTCGCCGGCATCTCGGTGCTGTGCTCCGGCATGGATCATCTCTTCCTGGAGTCGATGAACGAACCAAAACGGACTACGCTCCGTTTCGTGCAGGAACGTACCACAACCGGAGCGTGATCCGTTTTGCCTGGGGCGAGGACCTCCGTCCCGCGGTCCGACGCGGCCCGCAACCGTGAGCAGCTGCTCGCGGTGGCCACGCGCGTGATCGCCTCGGGCGGCGGGATGCCGTCGATGCGCGGCATCGCTGCCGAAGCCGGGGTGGGCATCGCAACGCTCTACCGGCATTTCCCAACCCGTGAGTCGCTGGTCGAGGCCGTATACCTCGATCAGGTCACGCGGCTCGTCACCGGCGCGCACGAGCTGCTCGACCAACTGGCGCCGGCTGCCGCGCTACGGAGATGGATGGACCTGTTCGGCGAGTGGATCGCGACCAAGAACGGCATGCTCGACACGCTGCTGGCGATGATTCAATCGGGTGAGATTTCGCATGCACAGACGAGGACCGAGCTGCTGATCGCCATCTCCGATCTCCTCGACGCCGGGTGCGCGGCGGGCGAGGTTCGCGCCGACGTCACCGCCGAGGACATCGCAGCCAGCCTCATCGGCATCTTCACCGTCGCCCCGCCGCCCCAGCACGAAGACCGGGCCACCCGCCTACTGAACATCCTGATGGACGGCCTACGACCGCCCCGCTGAAGTCTCTCGGCCGCATTGTCCGACAGGCGGGCGTGACAGATCGGCACCCTGGACCCGCCTCGAAGGCGACTCGTCCGAGGCCACGACAGGTCGCCGGTGCAGCACGCATGTGCGTGCGCACGCACGTGCGTGCTGGTGGTTGCTCTGGCTATAATCAGGGTGCGCAAATGCCGAGCAAGAGCCTCTCAAAACCAAGCCACACGGTCGCGCAGGTGATCACTTCAGAGCAGCAGGACGCCTGGTTCGCTCTGTTGTTCGCTCACGCGACGGTCACTGAGCGGATCGACCGGGAGCTGCGCGAGCAGCACCGCATCTCGTTCAGCGCTACCGAGATCCTGTGTCGCCTCCACGACGAGGAGCCGCAATCGGTGCGGTCGCTTGCCGGCCGGCTCGTCAGCGTGAGTCCCACTCGGGCCTCGCGCCTCGTGCAGGAACTGGTCGATGCCGGATATCTCCAGCGCGGCGCTGACCAGGGCGACGGGCGCAAGTCGCTGATCAGCTTCACGAGCGAGGGCCGGCGCTACAGCGAGAAGGTCGCGCGGACGCTCGAGGACGCCATTCTTCGCTACTTCGTCGAGCCGCTCGACGAGGAGGACATCGCAGCGATCGTTCGGATCTGGGAGAAGTTGCGGGCCGCCCAGAACGTAGAGCTGAGCGCCGCGAGGCGCTGAGCCGGCCCCCGGCGGAACTGGGGCCGCCTGCGAGGACGACATCCGCGCGGCACTCGGCAGGTGCCGGCCCTCGAGGGCGAGCCGCGCGACGGGCAACAAAGCAGCAACAACCGTGCTGGCGGCACGGCGCGACACAGGGCTTCACTACTGCGTGACTACGTTCGACGCTCCCCAGTAAGCCCGCAACGACGAAATCTTGGCGTCACTGTCGAAGGTCATCACGTCGATCACGTCGACACGCTGGCCCGGAAGGACGACCTGCATGTGAACGGCTGCTTCTCCGCCGGCGACGTTCAGCGACACCAGGTCGACTCCCTGCTCTCGGCCGTCCCACATTGAGTGATAGGCACTACCGATCGCTTCGAGCCCGCGATGAACGGCGCCGCCGGCTGGACTCTCGAAGATTGCGTTCTCGGCAAAGAGGGCCGTCACTTCGTCAGCTTTCCCGTGTCCCGCCAGGTCGATATACGACCTGACAACCTGGACGATCTTCTCCGTGCTCAGTTCCCGCACGTCGTTTGCGTTGCTCACAAATCCACCGGCGGGGAAGTAGTGGCCGTTGTCCAAGTCGGCGAGCAGGCCGGGCTGGACGGGTTCCCAGCCGAGGGTCTGGCGGGTGACGAGGTTGGACGCCGGGTAGCTCTGCGTGACGATGTTCGCGAGCAACCCGAAATATCCCGGGATCATCAATTCGTCCTCGGGAATGCTCACGGCCGGCACTCCGAGGCGGCTGGCGATGGCCTCGGCGATCTCGCGAAACGGGATGGCCCCGTCTCCATTCCCGACCGCGTGCCAATAGCTGCCCGCCGGGCCCCTCTCCAGCGCAAGGCGGAATAGGGAAGCGACATCTCGGACGTGCACGGCGCTCCACGGGTTCGCGCCGTCTCCGGGATAGCCGGCGAAGCCATTCTCCTTTGCCAGCGCGATCAGCGCGGGAAGGAAGCCGGCATAGTCGGTCGCGCCATGCGCGATATTCGCAATCCGCACGATCGAAGACCGCACTCCCCGTTCGGCGAGACCGATCACGGTGGTTTCCACGTCATTGCGAACCCGAAGGGTGCCCCTGTGCTCATCGTCGACGTGAAGGGCCGGGTCCTCCTCGTTGGCCGCCCGGCCCAGCTGCCCGGGCGAGCCGATGCTCCCTGCCGCGACCAGCGGCTTATCGGTTCCCGCGAGTGCTTCGCCGTAGGCGAGCATGACCGGGATCTCCGCGGCAGTCACGGCGTTCATCCCGCCGAACGGAAGCAGGTCCTGCCTGTGCGCGACGTGGATGACGCCGTCGGAGTCCGCAGCTGCCTCCTTGAGCGCCTCGAGGTCCTGGAGCTCGCCAGGGCGCACCCGCGCGCCGAGTGCGGATAGCGTCGCTGCAGCCGTGTCGGACCGGGCGAGGCCGGTGACCTCGTGCCCGGCGTTGATGAGCTCCGGAATGATGTACGAACCGGCATGGCCGGTTCCGCCAGTCACAAAGACGCGCATTCTGCTGCTCCTTAAGGGGTGATGTGGTGGAGTGAACGTGGTGCGCTGCGCTCAGCCGGCAAGGTTGACGCCGAGGGAGAAGTTGAAGTTCCCCACCCCGTTGCGGGCCAGGTTGATCATCACCAGGCCGGCCCCCTCCAGCCAGCGCGCCACCCCCAGGCCACCTGCATCCAGCGGTCGCAGCCCGAGGCTCTCGATGAACGCCGACACGCTCGCTTTGGCTTGCGCGTCGTCGCCCGCGAACAGCACGTCCAGCGGACCGCCCTGGGCCAGGATGTGGCCAAACACGGTGTTGAACGCCTTCACGACGTGTGCGCTCGCTGGGACGGTCTTGGCGATCTGCTCCGCGCCGGAAGTGCGGTCACCGGTGACCAGCCCGGTGGCGTCTGCGTTGGAGGTGTTGGTGATGTCGATGACGACCTTGCCGGCCAGGGCCTCCCCGTATCGGGCGACGACCGCCTCGGCGCTGGCGTAGGGCACGGCGAGGACGACGAGGTCCCCGGCCGGGGTGGTCCCGAATGTCCCCGCTGTGGCGCCGCTGCCGAGCTCGGCCGCTAGGTCCCTGGCCTTGGCCGCCTCACGGCCAATGACCTCGACGGTGTTGCCGCCCTCGACCGCACGAGCGCCTATCGCGCGGGCCATGCCCCCCAAGCCGACGATGCTGACATTGCTCATTGATCTGCCTGCCTTTCCCTTGAGTCTGGCGTTAGGATCGCCACGCTAGCAGATACATGCGCACGCACGTAGATTGACGCAGATGGTTTTCTTGGCGGTAGACATAGCCGCGCGTGTGGGGCGAGACGGAATGTTGCGACCCGGGTAGCTGGGACGACCCCACCTGGATCAGTGACGGAACGGCGATCTCGGATTACTCAGCGGTCGCGCCCCAGCGGCGCACCCACATCAAGCGCACCAGCACACGCGCGCGCTGGAGGCCCCGGCGACCAGCCGGGGCCTCCCTGTCGCTGTACGTCAGCCGGTCAGGGTCGTCGAGCCGAGTCCGAGCGCTTGAAGGATGTGCTGGAGCTCGAGTTGCGTGAGGCCGCTGGTGAGGTTGGTGATCCCGAGCTGACTGAGCAGGGTCTGGATCTGCGTCGTCGAGATGTTGACACCCAGGCTGTTCAGCAGGCTTTGCAATCCGCCGACGCTGGTGACGCCTGTCCCGCCTGCCAGACCACACAGCAGCTGACCGAGCAGCCCCTCACTCGGAATCGCGTTGATCGTGACGATCACTGGGCTCGCGTGTGTCTGACCGTAGAGATCCACGACCAGGCCAAGCAGGTTCAGGTTCAGCGGCCCAAGGACCAGCTTGAGCACCTGGCAGGAGGCCGGGGCGGCCGCTGACGCGTTGTTCTGCCAGACAGACGACGGGACGACCGCTGCCCGGGAGCGCACCGACTGCGCTGCGCTGAAGACAGGCAGCGGGCGACCGTGGAGGCGGGAGTTCAGCGCCCGCGCGATGTTCGAAGCCTTGGGGAACGTGACCTTGGCGCGCGAGAGTGCACAGAACAGGTTGCCGAGAACTTGGCCATGGAGGGCGTAGATGTCCAGGTTGATGGTCGAGGTCTGAACCTGTACCCCGAGCAACTCGAGATCCAGCGGCGCGAGATGGAGCGTGAGGACGTCGCATCGTCCACCGCTTGCCTTGGCCGTAACCGCGAACTTCACCGGTGCGCTGTCGCGCGACACTCCGGTGCCTGAGGCCAGCTTGCCGGTCAGGGTTCCGTTGGCGAGTAGGCCCCTCCTCGTCGCGTGGAAGCTGGTGACCCTTGCTGTCAGCGAGAGCTTGGACGACCTGGTGGACTGCGCGATCGCGGACGGCGCGGCGGCCGCGGCGAGCGCGAGTACTGACAACACGGCTATGACGAGCTTGCGCACGTCTTCCTCCTTGATGGATGATTGATCCGGCCGTTGTGCCCGCGCCTCTACCCGCGCCCCCAGCCTGGAATCCGACCTTTTTCCGGCGTCTACCTAAACCGCACTAATCCACGCCAAAAATTCGTTGGAAGGTCGACGTGGTTAGCTCCACGCGGTCCCTGGCAAACAGATGATCGTGGCTGCGATGATCGATCTCCCAAACGTGTCGGTGGGAGCAACGCGTGCCGTACGCTGTTCGAGGGATGCTCGTCATCTTCAGGTTGGTGTCTGAGACCCGGATGCTCCAGGTCGTGACACCCCTCCCGATCGCGGTGGCCAGCCTGGCGCTCGCCGCCGGCGAGGCGGTGGCTGATCACGCAGAGCATCTACGTCCTGCAGTGCGGCGATCCCACGGAGGTCTTACCGAGCAGCGGACGCTGCGGCGCACAACGCAAGCCCCGACTCAGCCCGCTCTCCCCGGCGCCGCTCCATGACTCGCCGGGGTGCGAGCGGGCTCGGCGGCGACCATCCCGGGCCTGCGGCCCCGGGCCTGCCGCCGACAGGTCATACGTCCTGGGCCTCGAGGAACTCCTCGAAGATCTGCTTCGGTCCGAACGGCCACAGGTGGTTGACTCGCGCCCAGATCAGGTAGGCGATCACTCCCAGCAGCGTCCACCCGAGCATGATTCGGATCGCCGGCCAGCCGGACGCCTGGAAGGTGTAGATCCAGCCTGCCAGCGCAAGCACGCTCGGCACCGGGTAGAGCCATTGTCGGTAGGGGCGCAGCAGGTTCGGCTGCTTGCGGCGGAGAATCGTCAGGGCGACGATCTGGCCGATGAACTGCACCCAGATGGCCACCGCGATCAGCGCGCTGATGACGGTGGTCAGCGGGAAGAAGCTTGCCGCAGCGGTGATGGCGCCCATTGCCAGCAGGGCGATGTGGGGGAACCGCAGGCGCGGGTGAAGCCGGGCGAACACGCGGAAGAACACCCCGTCGCGTGCGGCGTTGAACGGCAGCCGAGATGCCGCGAGCAGGCCGGTATAGACCGAGGCAAACGCCGTCCATACGATCAGGATCGTGACGATGGTCGCGCCGGGCGCGCCCCACACGTGCCGAAGCAGTTCGGTGCCGATCCTCGATGAATGCTCGGCGTGCTGCCAGGGAATGACGCCGATCGTCCCGATGTTCAAGGCCAGGTCGATGACCATCACGGCGAGAATCGAGATCACGATCGCTCGGGGGATGACCCTGCCGGGCCGGCGGATCTCGTCGCCCATGTAGGCGACGGTGTAATAGCCGAAGTAGTCATAGATGGCGAGCACCAGAGCCGCCCCCAGACCGGTGACAAAGTGCCCGAGCTTGAACGCCCCGTGCGGATAGGTGAACGCCCGGTGCACGGAGAAGTGGCTGTAGGCGGCGACGATCACCAGCGCCACGGTGATGATCATCCCGGCCCACAGCACCCTGGTCAGCGCGCCGATCGACTCGATACGTCGCCACAGCAGCGCGACCGTGAAGATCGTGAAGCCGACCGACTCCCAGTGGGCGAGCGTGGCGCTGGTGTGCCAGAAGTAGCCCAGGTAGTCGGCGATCCCGATCATCCCCGTGGACATGATCAGCGGCGTCACCAGCATCGCCGACCACACGAACATGAAGGGCATCAGCCGGCCGCTGGAGTACTGGAAGGCCTCGCGCAGATACGTGTAGCTGCCGCCCGCGGTGGGCATCGCGGCGCCGAGCTCAGCCCAGACCAAGCCGTCGCAGATCGCGAGCACTGCGCCGGCCACCCAGCCGGCGGCGGCCTGAGGCCCGCCCATCGCGGCAATGATCAGCGGAATCGTGATGAACGGCCCGATCCCGACCATCTGCGACATGTTCAACGCGACAGCGGAGAACTGACCGAGCCCTCGGATCAGACCCTTGCTCTCGGTCGCCCCTGGCTCGCTGCGGGAATGCCCGTCGTGCGTCTTGCCCTGCTCCGTCGCCATCGTTGGCGGTCAATACCCAGCGCGACAACCGAAAAACGGCGGCAGTCAATCGCCGCACGTGCTCTTCACGTCGGCACGGCCCTCGGCACCTACGGAACCTCAGCGCATCTCGAGGTGGCGCTCCTGCCGTCGCCGCCCGGCATGGATCGTGGCGACGACGTCGTCGGGGTCAGACAGCGTATGCAGCGTCTCGAGATCGGCGCGGGTGATCCGACCGTCCGTCAGCACGGTCGCCTCCAACCACCCGCGCAGCCCCTCCCACTCCCCCGGATCAAGCAGGACGACCGGGAAGTGCGGGACGATCCCGGTCTCGATCAGCGTCAACGACTCGAACAGCTCGTCAAGCGTGCCATAGCCCCCGGGGCCGATGACGAAGCCGCACGCATACCGCACGAACATGACCTTGCGGGCGAAGAAGTGCTCAAAGCGCAGGGAGATATCGAGGTAGTCGTTGGAGGACTGCTCGTGGGGCAGGACGATGTTGCAGCCGATCGAGGTCGCGCCGGCGTCCCGGGCGCCGCGGTTGGCGGCCTCCATCAGGCCGGGGCCGCCGCCGGTGATGATCGAGTAGCCAGCGCGGCCGATCGCGGCGGCGACCTCGCGCATCTGGCGGTAGTGCGGGTGATCCGGCGGGGTTCGGGCCGACCCGAACATCGTCACCGCCGGGCCGATCTCCGCCAGGGCTGCGAAGCCCATCGCGAACTCGGATGCGATCGCGTTGACCCGCCGGGCATCCCCCGCGCGGTCACTTCCCGGTTCCGTCCCAAGCCACTGGAGCAGCGACTCGTCGAACGTCCGGCTGTCATCCCGTTCCGGCGTCATCCTGGCTCAGCGGACCGGGGGCGGACTTCCTTCCGCGCTCGCCAGCAGCGTCGGGTCCCAGTTGCAGACCGTGCAGGCGTGCCGGAACGCGGACCGCGCGAACGAGAGCGCTGTCTCGTGCGGGTCCGGGCTCACGCGGACCTCGTTCCAATCAAGGACGAATTCGCCGAGCTCACCCTCCCATCGAGCGGCGGCGGGCGTGAGTGACGCGTCCGCCAATCCCTCCACGGCGGGATGCGCGTACGCGTAGAACGCGGCCTTGGGATATCGCGGATCTCCCGGCCACCAACCCAGCGCGACCTCCTGCGAGTCCATCGCATTGCGCATGATGAAGTCGCTCGACGGCGGGTCTGCCGGCACCCCGGAGAACAGGCTCACCGCGAGGTCGAAGGAGCCCCACCAGGCGTTCACCGGCGTGGAGCGGCCTCGATACGGGGCGCGGAAGGCAGCCAGCACCAGCGCCGCTCGCGAGGCCGCCGCGAAGTACCGGTTGACCGCAGCCGTGTCATACCGAGCGTGCTCGCTGTCCTCGTCGAGCGGCGCGGTCCACCACACCTCCTGCGGGGTCAGGTCGATCTGCACCGGCCCCGCCAGCGCGGTGACCGCCGCCAGGACCTCCCGGGTCACCTCCCCCACTGGGCGGTCGGGCGTCAACGCGATGCGCCGGCTCGCGCCGTCGCTGTGCTCGACGAAGACCTCGTGTGAGTGCAGATCGAGTCCGAGAACGACCGCGCCGGAACGATCGGCAGCCGGGAGCGCAAGCGTCTCCCAGCCGCGGGCGCTGATCCGCAGCGCCGCGTGTTGCAGCTGCGGCTCCGGCGCACCCAGCGCGGCCGCCAGCTTGCCCAGGACCTGGGAGTGCGCGTGCAGCGTGTCGCACGTCTCTCGCCAATCCTGGTAGTCGACCGCGACCCAGCCGTCAGGGTTCCCCGTCATCTGCCATCACCCTCTCTCTCAGCCCCTCCACCACCAGATCGAGGTACTCGCTCGGGTGACGACGTACGTACGACGCGATGAACGGGCACCGAGGCACCAGCACCAGCCCACGGCGACGGACATCCTCCAGCGCATCGTGGGCGAGCGCGTCCCCGAGTCCCCGTCCCCGAAAGTCCGGATCGATCTCGGCGTGGAAGATCGTGATTCGGTCGTCGTTCATTCGGTACTGCGCGAACCCCGCGAGGTGCTCGTCGACCCGTATCTCGTAGCGCTCGTCCTCCGGGCTGTCTCGAACCTGGTTGCTCATCTCTCTGCACCGAGCATTACGAATCTGTCAAGGCCTCAGTCCCCGGGCACCCGCTCGCCCGCCCGAATGAGCCCTCCCTCGACGGCGGAGCTCGCGACAAGCCGGCCGCGCAGCTGCGGCCCGACGCACCGCCGCGATCCGATGTCACCGGACCGGCACTGTATCCAGGCGCTCGCCCTCGGATCGGCGACCGGTCCTACGCTGAAGCCGTGACCCCCACGACCGCCGTCGCGATCGTGCTGGCGATCGCCTGGACCACGCTGACCAACATCGCCTACCAGCGTCAGCACGACGCCGCCGCGGCGCTCCCGAGCCTCTCGATGCGGCGTCCGATCGAGTCGCTGCGCCGGCTGATCGGTGACCGCACCTGGATCCTCGGCTTCGCACTCGAGACCGGCGGGTTTGCGTTCTACGCAGCGGCGGTCGGACTCGGCTCACTGGCGCTCGTCCAGACGATCGGCGCCGGTGGCATCGGCGTCCTCGCGTGGGTCTCGGCACGGGTCTCCGGCCGGCGGCTGTCCCGGCGGCACCTGATCGCGGTCTACATCTCTGTGCTCGGGCTGGCCGCGCTCGGGGTCTCGCTCGCCCACGGCGCGGGCGCCGGCAGCACGGGCCGTACCGGACCGATCCTTGCCTGGATGGCGGTCTGCGCGCTGGTCGCCGTCGCCGTACTTGGGCTCGGGCGGCTGCGCGGCGCGCTCGCCGTCAGTGAGGGGATCGCGGGCGGGCTGTTCTCCTCGATCGGTGACCTCTCGACCAAGCTCGCCACCCAGGGTGGAGCGCGCCTCGCGTTCGTCGTGACCGTCGCCATCGGATACGTCGTCGGCACCGGGCTGCTGCAGCTCGGCTATCAGCGCGGCGAGACACTCACCGTCGCGGGCATCGGAACGCTGTTCACGAACGCGGTCCCGATCGTCGCTGGAACCGTGCTGCTCGCCGAGCCGGTCCCTGGCGGAGTCTTCGGTGTGCTGCGCGTCGGTGCGTTCTGCGGGGTGGTCGCCGGGGCGATCATGCTCGCCTCATCGGACCCTGCGCCCGTCACGGCCACGGCGGCAACTGAGGCCTAACTGGCCGACCGTGACCATCGAGGCGCCAGCCGCAGGACCTCGCACTCGACATCGGTGTGTTCAACGGACGGCCCTAGCCGAGCACGCCCGCCTCGGCGGCCGGCGCCGCATAGGCGTCGGCGAGGGTCGCGATCGTCTCGTGGGCGTTGAGCCCGCTCGGGTTCGGGACGACCCAGAGTGCCGAGCCTGACCATCGGTCGCCGGTCTCCGGCTGGCGGCCGAGGACGGCGCGGCGCTCGCCGAAGGCCTGGCGATAGGCGGTGATACCCGCGATCGCGACCACCGCCGGCCGGTGCGCGGCAACGAGGTGATACAGCCGCTCGCCCCCCTCGCGCAGCTCCGCGGGCGACAGCTCGGCCGCCCGTGCGGTCGCTCGCCTGACGAGGTTCGTGATCCCGATCCCCCGGGCTCGCAGGTGGGCTCGGTCCTCCTCGGACATCCCCTCCGCTGGGCTGATCGCGCGCTCGATGATCCCCGCCCGCAGGAGCGCCGGGTAGAAGCGGTTGCCGGGGTGGGCGAAGTGGGTCTGCACCGCCGCCGTCCACAGACCCGGGTTGATTCCGACGAACAGGAGCTTCAGGTCGGGCCCGATCAGATCGTCGACCTCCCGGCCGCGGAACGTCTCCAGCTCGGCGCGCGTGAATCCCATGCCCGGGATGTTGCCCGAAGAGCGCTCGGCGTTCGCCCCGGATTGTGGACGGATGGAAAGCGCACCGTCCGGCAGGCCGAGGCGTCATGGAGGCCACGAACCGATCCAGCGGTTGGGCCGGCGCGCCGAACGATGTGGCATGGCGCCTTTCCAAATCCTCTTCTCAGCCCTCACACGATCTGCGGCGATCGGCTTGCTGCTCCTCCTCACCGCCACAGCTGCCTCGGCCGCGGTCACCCCGACGCCGATCGGCTCGAAGCGGACCTGCATCTATTCCGCCTCCTCCGTCTCGACGCTCAACGCCGCCGGCGCGATGCTCGGCGTCAACTTCGACTGCGCGCTCGTCTACGACGATGCCGCTCAGACCTGGGCGCAGTGGGACGACCCGTGGTTCATCACCGATCCGTATCCGGACGGCAACTGGGGGCAGTGGGTCCAAGCCGCCCCCGGCCGGACGATGGTCCTCTCGATCCAGCTCATCCCCGGCAATCTCGACGGGACCTCATGGCTGGGTCACGGAGCCGACGGCGCCTATGACAAGTACGCCAGGACGCTCGCCCGCAACCTCCTCGCGGCCGGCCTCGGCGACTCGGTCATCCGACTTGCCCCGGAGGCCAACGGCACCTGGGAGCCGGACGGCATCGGCACCACCACCGCCTCAGAGGCCAACTGGGCCCACTTCTGGCGGGACACCGCAAAGGCCATGATGTCGGTCCCCGGTGCCGGCTTCTCGTTCGACTGGTGCGTGAACGCCGCCGTCCGGAACATCCCGCTCGCGGACTACTACCCCGGTGACTCGGTTGTGAATGAGATCGGCATCGACCTCTACGACGAGGGCCTCTCCCCGACCGTCACCGACCGCTGGAGTGCGCTCTATAACGAGCCGGGCAGCCTCGGGACTGTCCTCGCCTTCGCCGAGGCGCACGGCAAGCCGATCAGCATCCCCGAGTGGGGCGTCGGACCGGCGACCGTCCAGGAGGGCGGAGGCGACGACCCGGGCTATGTCCAGGGTGTCGCCTCGGTCGTTGCGAACGACAACGTCGCCTACCAGTCCTATTTCTTCAACGGCCCGTGGGCCCAGGGCCTGGCGAGCTACCCGAACAGCCTGGCCGCCTACCAGACCGCGTTCGGCACACAGCCCGCCACGGGAACACCGTCGGCGGCACTCGAGAGCCTGGCTCCTCCACTCCCGCTGCTCTGAGTACCGGAAGCCGTCCTTGGCTTTGTCAACGGTGCCGTCGTGAGTGGCAGGTTCCTCTAGCGGGACGTATCCGAGGTGTGTGTCACCGCTCGGGGTTCCAGCCGCGCCGAGCCGGCGCCGGTGAGAACGGCGCGGGCGGCGGCCTCCGTGCGCTCATACGACGCAAAGCCCGCCGACCGCGCGAGGCTCGTGCCGTCGCGATCCAGGAGTGTCCAGTGGTAGTCGCCACCGTTGTCCTCATCGATGAGGAACTCCATCCCCTTCGAGCGAGACGCAACTGCCGTGCCGCCATTCGCGCTCGTGAGAATGCGATCCTTCTTTGTTGCGGTAGCCATGGCCGACCGCCTCTCTGCTCTTCTGACGGGAACCGCCGCCCGGGAAGCGAGAAGAGCAGGGCTCTCAGAGCGCACCTGAGAGGTTACCATATTTCCGACCCAGCAGATCGGAATTACCGACTATTCCACCACCGGCGCTTCAAGCAACGAGGCGTTGATGTGCTCAGAGAGGGCGCGGGCCGCGGCTCGATCCGCCGCCAGTCGCTCCTGGTCGTCGTGAGCGTCGAGCAGGGCTGCGGAGTAGGCGGTCGAGGCGGCGTCCCACAGCTCGCGCATGCGATCGGTCTGCAGGCGCGCCTGGCGACGCATCGTCTCAACGTCAGTGGCGATGACCTCGGCGGGCACGTCCGCGCCGTGGCGGTGCTCGATGTCACTCTCGCGGAGGAAGGTGAATGTGTTGCGCTCGGTGAGCACCGGCCGGTGCAGAAATCGCTCGACGCGCGTTGTGCCGTCCTCTCCGACGGAGGTGACGACGCTGAAGCGCGGGTACGGCTCGATTGTCGCGAGCCACCGCTCGCGGTGCGCCTCGATCTCGCGAGTCTGCCGCGCGTCGATGGTCAGGCCGACGTACTCGGCGACATGCACCCACCCCCAGTGGGTCGCAGCGAGGAGGAGGCCGATCCCGGCGAAGACGGCGTCATACGCGCCGCCGCCCTCAAACAGGAGCCGCCAGCCGGCCCAGAGCAGCAGCCCCACGCCACCGACCAAGCTCACGCCGGTCAGTACCGACCCTGCGGTAACCACCCGGTCGTGCCGGCGGGTGGACACCGGCGGCTCGCTGTGCTGCTCTGCAGCCGGCAGATTGACGAGATCGTCGTCGAGCAGCCGGGGATCGGGCGCAACGCCAAGGAAGGCGAGCACGCCTCGGCTGTCCTCGGTCATCCTCAGACCTCCGGCGCTCTGGTGACCGGTCAGCTGGCGGCCGGGGGCGCCTTGCGGTTTCCGTTGGTGCCGACATGCGCGTCGGCGGCGAGGCTGCCGGTCAGCATCCCCTGCTGGATCTGATCCATGAGCGACCCCACCGCGGCCGGGGAATGCGGCAGCAGGAGCGTCGTCATGTTGCCGTTCTCCCCCACGGACCGCAGCGTGTCCATGTACTGCGTCAGGGCGACGAGACCCATCGCCTCCTTGGGGTCGATGCCGACATCGTCAGCAAGCACCGCCAGAGAGTCCTTGAGCCCCTCAGCGATCGCCTTGCGCTCCGCGGCGACTCCCTCTCCGTGCAGGCGCATCGAGGTCGACTCCGCCTCGGCCTTCTTGATCCGGAGGGTCTTGTCGCCCTCGCCCTGGGCGGTCGCGGCCTCCTGGTTTCGGCGGGCCGCGTTGATGTTGTTCATCGCGTCCTTGACGCGCTGGTCGGGCTCGATGTTCGTGATCAGCGCCTTGATGATCTCGTAGCCGTAGTCCGCCATCTGGGTCTGCAGGGTGTCCTGGATGTGCTTGGCGATCGTGTCGGCGTCGGCGTATGCCTCGTCGAGGTCCATCGTCGGAATGTGGGAGCGGACGACATCGAAGGCGTAGGACTTCATCTGCACCTCGGGGTCGTCGAGCTTGTAGAAGGCATCCTTGACCTTTTCAGGCTCGGATCCGACCATGTACTGGATCGCGAGCTTGACCACCACGAACACGTTGTCCTGGGTCTTGGTCTCGATATCCGCGTTGAGCTGCTCGACCTGCAGGCTCATCCGACCGGCGACCTTCTCGACGAACGGCGACTTGCGCTGCAGGCCCGGGCCGGTCACCCGCACGAACTTGCCAAACCGCTCGACGATCGCTCGTTCCTGCTGCTCGACAGTGAAGAAGAAGACAGGCATGTGACGTCCTTTCAAACGGTCAGTGCGCCGACCGCGGACGCCGGCTTCGGCGTCTCGTAGCTGAGGTTGGAGCGGTCGTCTCGTCGCCGGGGCGAAACTGTCCGGGCAGGTTCGCCGTGCGTCGCATCAGCAGGCGAACTCTGCGCGGAGTCGCTTCGGACCAGGCGGTGAAATGGCTGCCTCTAGATCGTACTCCCCGCGGACGCGGGTCGATCCGGCTTGCCGGGATGTGGTTATTTGTTCAATGTCAGGGTTCGGAGTACAGTCGTTGGTGGTGCTGGCCCTGCGGCCAGAATCCTTGACCCCGAGCCCGAAGGCCACCGACAGCGCGATCTGCGTTACGAGGCGGGAGGTAAGGGAAAGCTTGGTTTGACTGCAGGGCTAGGGGCCACCGCGGCCACCGGCGCGTGTCCTCGGTGGCCAACCGTCAGTGAACGCTCGGGGGACCGAGTCCCTCCTACTCCGCGCGGCTGTCATTGAGAGGGACACAATGGTTGCCGCGGAGACGGGCCGACCGTGAACACCCGTCGAAGGGTGACGCCGGGGTCATCACGCGCTATCGACGCCGCCGTGGCGATCGGCCAAGGAGGACACCATGTCTGCAGGCGAGGTCCGACCCCCGGGTCCCGAGCACGGTCCAGCTGCCGCCCCGCCGCGATCGATCCGACGAGCGACTGCTCGGCGCGCGAGCACCAGACGCGCAGACGCACGCGGCCTCCAGAGCGATAGCGAAGAGAAGATCGTCGGCTTCCTCACTCACCACCCAGGAAGCACCATCGGTGATCTCGCCAGGCATCTGAACCTCGAGCCCGATCACGTCTCCAGCGACCTGGCCCAGCTGACGAGGGCTGGAGAGATCACCAAGGAGTCGCACGGCTACAGCATCGCGCCGCCGGCGACTGAGTGAGCGGGCCGCTCGTCACTCAGGCGAAGTGAGGAGGATCGCCAGCAGCTCCCCGACGTTCTGCTGGCGGGCGACCCGATCGGGGAGCGGGAAGTCCGCGTTGATCGTGTAGTGGTTGCGACGTCCGTGTCGCTCACGCGCGATGTAGCCGGCGTCGGCGAGCTCGCCGACGATCCGGTGCGCGGCGCGCTCGGTGATCCCGACCCGCTCGCCGATGTCGCGCATGCGGATGCCGGCGTCGCGAGCGATGCACACCAGCACCTGCGCGTGGTTGGTCAGAAACGTCCAACCGGGGACGGTGTTCTCAGCCATCGAATAGAACGTACCCTTTTTCTAGATTTTATTTTCATGATATGATTAGCAGGTATCTGAGAGGACCAGAAGATCCCCTCGCCAACCTGAGGAGGTCCTCCCCCATGCCGTCCAAGACCCGCAGAGCGCCGGATGAATCATCCGCGTCGCAAGCGATCCCCGACATGACGACCGGCCCCGGCAGCACCGGGACCCAACTCGTCCGTGACCGCGAGGAGACCGCTGGAACCACGGGCAGGGCAACGCCCGCCGGCGAGGAAACTCGCGCCGGGCGCTTTCGCCGCAAGGCGCACCGCACACGGCTGCACGGGTACGCGATCGTCGCCGTCGCCCTCGTGGCCTACCTGATCGCGCTTGCCGTCTCCAACACCGCACACGTGAAGGTCAGCTGGGTGTTCGGGCACTCACACATCTCTCTGGTGTGGCTGGTGCTCTTCACCGCGATCCTCGGCTGGTTGCTCGGGCTCGCGACCAGCGCACGATTCAAGTGGAGCACCCGCGCTCCGCGGCGCAGTCGCGGGCAGAGCTCATGACGCGCGCCGAGCGGATCTCCAGCGCGGTGAAAGCGCTGTCCGAGGCGCGAGCTCGAGAGTCCTTCGACCATGGCTCCGATGACTCGCCGGCCGCGCCTTCGGCCCGCCGTGATGGTCCCGTCACGGCGGCGGAGCGCTCGGACGCCGAGCGCCTGGTCGCCCCGAGCCAGGGGACCGCGCAGGCATCCCCACCAGATTCAGCACCGGACCCAGAGCTGCCCCAGATGCAGGGCGGTCCCCTCCCGATCAAGAACGCGCGGTGACACCAGCCATGACCCACCTCTGTTGCCAACACGCCCTCCCCCGCCCCACGCCTGTCGTGAGCCCACCTCTCGGGCTCGGCGGAGCGCATTCATGACCGACCGCCACCTCCACCTCCTTCGGCACATGGCCCGCCAGCGCCAGCGGGTGCTGCAGCGCCACGATGACATCGACCAGGCCGGCGCGCCCGAATCTGGCGTCCACCGGAAGCGTCTCGCGCGATCCGTCAAGCGCACCACCGCGCGAGTGACGGCGGCCGAAGCGCGACGGTCCTGAGTCCACCACGAGAGTGATGAGCGGCGACCGGTCGCTGGGACGACCGGATCCACGCGAAGAGGATCACGCGGCTTCCGTGGCGCGTGTCGCCAACTCCGCTGTCGTGCGTAAGTGGGGTGAAAGACCAGCGCCGCTCGGCGGTGTCGGCGGATGCGAGAGCGCATGACTGCGCTCCCGCATGCCGCTAAGCGTCATCCCGTCGTGATCACACGTTCTCCAGGTCTCAAGCCCTGTGTGATCCGGCGTGGGCCTAATTCGCCGAGGGTGGTGGGGGAACTGTGACCACGGGCGTCTTGACCTTGAAGAACGCGTTGCTCCCGAGTCCCTCTGCCTGAACGTTGGAGGTCCTCCAGATCCCGATGGTGTTGTGCTCGATCACATTGCCCGCGACGCGCGCGCCCTCAACCGGGACGACAGCCGAGAACAGGATGATCGCCGTTTTTGCCATGTCGCCCGAGTCGCTGTCCCCCACCAGGTTGTTCGTGCCAAAGTGGTTGGCGATCACCTGGATTCCGTTGACATCTTGGAACGGCGCGTGGCTGTGCAATTGGAATCCGCCTTCGCCGTTGCCGGAGACGACGTTCTGAACGAAGGTGTTGTCGTACGCACCGGTTCCTGGATACGGCGTCGCGTCCAGCAGACCGGCACCACCGTTTCGCTTCGACACGTTGTGCACGACCAGGTTGTCGTACACACCGGCCAACGACGGCTGCGGTTGCCCGGCGTTCGGTCCTGTCGTCGCGACCGCCCGCGGATCGTGGCTCGGAAGGGTGATCCCGCAATCGAACGCGTTGTCGGTACTCGTGTTGAACGCGATCAGGTTGTGGGCGGCAGGACCGACCGAAGTTGGCCCGCCAGTCGCCGTCGGCAACCCGCCATCGGAGAGGAGGATCCCGCCCACGTTGTGAGAGACACGGTTATCGACGACTCGGGAGTAGCTGGTCCCGAGAAGGTGGATGCCCTCGCCGCAGTCATCGAGATCGGTCGGCGAACTCGGGCAAACGCCCGTCGTGGCGTCGTAATTGAGATCGTTGTGCGTGACCACGTTGTGCGCGATCGTGACCCCGTACAGGTTTGCCGGGCTGGCAGTAGCGCTCGCGGGCCAGCTACTGGGAGGTGGCTCGACCAAGAGGCCTTCGAGCTCTGCGTGCCTGATCGTGAACCCGATGATCTGTGTGTCGTTCGCTTGATCGACGATGCCGTTGAGCTCCCCCGTGGCGTTGATCACGGTATTTGCCGGCGAGGACCCCTGCGACCAGCCCGCGGCGAGCGTGAGGCCCGAAAGACCCGGAGGGATCACGGTTGCGGCGCCGCCAGGATTCGCCGACTCGCGGTAGGTGCCTGGACCGACCAGGACACGCGAACCGGCTGACGCCTGACTGAGCGCGTAGCCGATCGTCGCGCAGGCTTGGGCCTGCGCTTGACAGTTGCCCGAGTCTGTTCCTCTGACGGCCACGTAAAGCGTCGGAGACGACGAGGCCGACGCCACTCCAGCCGAGAAGATGAATGATGCGGCAACGGCTGCGAGAAAGGCAAAGGTGCCCCTCACCACAGAGAGCCGACAGCCACCATCGTGCCGTGCCAACCCCAGGCGCGCGCGGTAAACAAACATCTTGAGCCCCGTTTCTGAACGTTTGCTGGACTACCGACGCGATCCCGCCTCGAAGCGCGAAGGCGAGCCTATTCCGGAACCCGGACTATGTCAACTGATGCCTCTCCATAGCGGCCTAAAGCTCGCGGACGCGCTCAAACCAGTACAGGCCGCCCGTCTTCCGCGGTCGACAAAC
>CAVSSZ010000015.1:0-16167 GCA_963730725.1 uncultured Solirubrobacteraceae bacterium
GAGAGGAGCAGCCGCGCCATTGCCGAAAACACGTCGGTGGCGCGACTGCCCCAGGTGGTCACGAAACCCGCGGAACTCTTGTGCCCGCGCGAACACCGATGCGGGTCTCGACCTCGCATTGCGCCCCGTACCTGCACGTCGCCAGCCGGAGGTGGGCCGGCGGGTCGGCCGGCGGACGCCGGCCGACCCGGTCGCATCTGCCTACCGCCTCAACTGGAGGCCGGCGTTGGCGGAGATGGTCGGCGAGGGCCGTCCGTGGACGGTGCTGATGATCTCGCTGCTGTCGATGCCCTGGAGGTAGATGCTGGTGATGCCGAGGTTGGCGTGTCCGAGTTGGCGCTGGATCACGACGAGTGGGACGCCCTCGTGCGCCATCTCGACCGCGTGGGCGTGCCGGAGCTGGTGCGGCGCGAACCGGCGCCGGACGCCCGCTGCAGCGGCCGCGTGATGCAGTTGTTTGCGCGCGGCCGATGCCTCCCAGCGCCGGCCGGCGGTCGGGCCGTGGATCACACACAGCACTCCGGCTGCTGCCGCGGTGTGATGCAGTTGCGCCCGGATGCCTGCCGACGCGCACGGCCGTCCCCTGGTCGGGCCGCGCACCACGCAGAACAGCCGACCGACCGGCAGCTCCCGCCTGAGTTCGAGCCACGGCTGGAGATGCGTCCAGGCCCACCGGTCCATCCCGACCTCTCTGCGTTTGTCGCCCTTGCCGTGTTATGCCGGGGCGTGGGTTATGCCGAGTCGGTGATTCTGGTGAAGGTGTTGTCCCTGTTTAGCTCTCGGTTGGCGGCCTGATCGACTCGGCATAAACCGCGGGCCTGTCGTCCGGTTTTCCTTCTTCTGAAACTTCGAGTCTTGAGGAGGAAGGATGGGCAAGCCCACGGGGGCCCATGTGTTCGGGCCGTTGCAGCCGCTCGCGCGCGGCTATCTATTCGAGCTGATCGAGCTGGGTTACAGCTGGACGGCGCAGACGCAGCGGCTGCGGTTGGTGGCGGAGCTGAGTGCTTGGATGGCCGCCCGGGACCTAGAGCCGGCCGAGCTGACGGCGTCGTTGATCAACGAGTTCCTCGAGCCGTTGCGTGCTCGCGGACCGAGGCGGGAGTGGTTCTCGCCGACCTCGGAGGGGCAGCTGCTGGACTATCTGTGCCGCCTGGGTTTGGTCCCGGCTCCGGAGGTCTCGGTGGTGATCGAGCCGGTCGCGGTGCTGGTCGGCGAGTTCGTCGAGTACCTGGCGCGAGAGCGCGGCCTGACGGACGGCTCGCACACCGTGTGGGAGTACAAGCGGACGGCGAGGCTGTTCTTGGCTGGTCGCGTCGATTCGGATGGTGGCGGGCTTGAGCGGTTGACCGCGGGCGATGTGACGGGGTTCGTTCTGGCTGAGTGCCGGCAGCGCAGCGTCAGGATGAGCTCGGCGTTGGTCACATCGTTGCGGGGTCTGTTGCGTTTCTTGTTCTTGGAGGGGTTGACGGCGACTGACTTGACGGGAGCGGTGCCGGGCGTGGCGCACTGGCGGGGCGGGTCGTTGCCGAAGGCGCTGCCCGCCGGGCAGGTGGCGCGGCTGTTGGCGAGCTGCAATCGAACGACTCCGGTGGGTCGCCGCGACTTCGCGATCCTGACGTTGCTGTCCCGGCTGGGGTTGCGCGCCTGCGAGGCCGCGAAGCTCGAGCTCTCTGATATCGATTGGCGCGCCGGCGAGCTGATCGTTCGCGGCAAACAGGATCGCTACGAGCGGCTGCCGCTACCGGCCGATGCTGGCGAGGCGGTGGTCGACTACCTGCGCTACGGCCGTCCGGCCCGCGTCGATCCACACCTCTTCCTGAAGTGCCGGGCGCCGTTCGGGCCGATGACCGGCGGCGCCGGTGCGATCGGGATGCTCGTTCGCACCGCCTATGAGCGAGCGGGGCTACCGCCGGCCGGCGCGCACGCGCTGCGGCACACAGTCGCGACCGAGGTGTTGCGGGCCGGGGCGCCGCTGGAGGAGATCGCCTCGTTGCTGCGCCACCGCCGCTACGCCACGACCGTGATCTACGCGAAAGTCGACTGGGAACGGCTGCGTGAGCTCGCGCGCCCGTGGCCGGGAAGCCAGTCATGACGGCCTTGCACGACATGGTCGCTGACTACCTGACGATCCGCCGGGGGCTCGGCTACAAGCTCGTCGAGCACGAACGGCAGCTGAACGACTTCGCGTCGTTTCTCGAGCAGACCGGCGCGAGCACGATCACCACCGAGCTCGCGCTCAGATGGGCTTCAAGGACGCGCGGGACCGAGGGCTGGAAGGCGGCGAGGCTGTCGATCGTCAGAGGCTTCGCGCGCTATCTGCGGACGATCGACCCCGCGACCGAGATCCCACCGACCGGGATCTTGATCCACCGCAAGCACTACGCGATCCCGTACCTCTACTCCGAGCAGGACATCGAACGGCTGCTCGCAGAGGCGGCAGCTTTGAGACCGCGGCTGAAGGCAGCGACGCTCTACACGCTGATCGGACTGATCGCCGTGACCGGCATGCGGATCTCCGAACCGCTTCGGCTCGACCGCGACGACGTCGACCTCGACGCCGGCGTGCTGACGATCCGGCTGACCAAGTTCGGCAAGTCCCGGCAACTGCCGCTGCACGCATCCACCGTGCACGCCCTTGCGCGCTATGACCAGCAGCGCGACGAGCTGTTCCCACGGCCGCACACACCGTCGTTCTTCATCTCGACCCGCGGCAACCGGCCCGACAAGAGCACGGTCCAGAGAGACTTCCGCGGTCTGCGACGCCGCGCCGGCCTGGAAGGCACACGGGGATCGCCGAAACCGAGGGTTCACGATCTCAGGCACAGCTTTGCTGTGCGGACCGTGATCGACTGGCACCACGCCGGGATCAACGTGCAACCCCGCCTGCTGTGGCTCTCGACCTACCTCGGGCATTATGCGGGTGATCCTGTCAAGGGTGGTCCGCTTGGTGGTAAGCGAGCGCGGCGCCGAGGAAGCGGTAGGTCCATTCTTCGGCGAGCGGGCGGGTCTCGGCGAAGTGGATCGGCACGGTTGGGTAGCGGACGGTGAGCGCGGCGAGCATCTCGGTCACGAACCCGGGCTGGGTGTGCTCGAGCTTGAACAGGCCGGAGTAGCGGTCCTCGACCACGACGGCGGCGCGCGGGATGCTGGCGAGGTCGGCGAGCGCGTAGGTGAGCTGTCCGTCGATCAGGCGGTGCACGAGGTCGGCGAGGCTCTTGCGTTCGACGGCCGCGACGATCTCGCCGTCGTGCGCGACGGCGTAGTCGCCGGCGGGGAGCGCTTGACGCTGGGTGGTGGCTTGTTGTTGGGTGAACTTGTAGGGGTAGCGCTCGCGGCTGTCGATGAGGATGGTCAGTTCGGTGAGCCCGGCGGCGAGGCGGCGGGGGACGCGGATCCCGGGGCGGGCTTGGCGGGTGGTGCGGGCGGTCTGCCAGAAGATGCCTTCGCGGCCGCCTTGGATGCGGGTGAAGACGAGTTGGGAGCGGTTCTCTCGGGGGCGGTCGAGCACGAGGTCGATCGCGACGCCGCGTCGTTGGCAGGAGCGGATCGGGACCCGCTCGACGATCTGGGGATCCTCGGGCCAGCGCTCGGCGCGGTGGCAGTAGACCTTCGCGGTGCGTGGCCAGCTGTCACGGGCTTTGAGGATGAGCTCGCCGGTCGGCAGCGGCAGCCGGATCAGGAACGGCAGCGTCGAGTCTGCGTCGGGGTTGGTCGGCGACCTCGAACACGGTGGGATCGGGCATCGTGGTCATGATGCCTGCTGCTCGAGTCGAGTGAGCAGCCCGTCGAAGATCTTCAGCCGGCCGACCTGGCCCTTCTCGGCGGCGTCATCGCGTTGACGCTCGAGCGTGGGCCGGAACTCGTGCGTGGTCTGGAAGTAGGTGCACGATTCGCAGATCGATTCGAAGTGGCAGTCCAGCCCGACCGGGCGGGCGCAGTACCCGTTGCCGAGCATCCGGCGGTGCATCTCGGCGCGCAGCCTTCGCATCTCTGATCCCTCCGCCTCCGCTGGCAGCTGCTTGGGGGCGTCGTAGAGCGCCTCGACCTGTGCTGAGACCTTGAAGTACTCATCGGCGACGGTGCGGTTGGAGATCTTGGCGTAGACCATTGTCATCCGCATCGATTTGTGGCCGAGCAGCGCGGCGATCGCCTCCAGCGACATCCCGCGGTTGATCGCCTGGGTCGCCAACGTGTGGCGCAGCTGATGCGGAGTCACGGCGCCGAGTCCGGCAGCTTCGGCGACCCTGAGCAGCGCCTTGCGGACGCTCTCGGGTCCGATCCGCCGGCCGTGTGCCATGAACAGCCACGGCTCCCGGAGGTTCGCCGGCCGGCCGGCGACCCAGGTGTCGAGCAGCTCTTTTAGTTGCGGGTGCAGTGGGATGTAGCGGTCGGTGCGGAGCTTCCCGAGTGGGACGTGCAGCCAGTACGCGGCGCCGATCTGCACGACGGAGTCAATCTTGAGGTCCAGGAACTCGCCGCGGCGCAGCCCGGTGCGGGCGAGGAACTCGACCGCAAGACGCGCGAACGGGTCATCGCTCGCGCGCGCCGCCCCGATCAGCTTCTTCGCGGCGCCGTCGTCGATGAACCGGGGCAGCGGGTCATCGAGCTTGGGCACGTCACCGGGGAACATCAATGTGCGTGCTGGCGCGTCCTCGCCGTCCCACTCGCCCAGGCGCTCCAGGCAGATCCGCAGGGTTGAGAGCTCGCCCGCGATCGTGCGTTTGGACAGCCGCCCCCCACGGGGGTTGGGCTTCTGCGCGACGTGCCGCTTATAGCGCTCGATGTGCGCGCGGCGGAGATCCCGGACCGCGTTGACCTCAGGCGCGTGATCGCGCAGCCAGAGCCCGAACTCGCGCAGCGTGCGCTCGATGTGCGGTATCGAGTTCGCCCGCAGCGTGACGCGCATCTGCTCCACGTAACCCTGCAGCGTGTCCGCCAGCCGGGCGGGAACGCTCGCCCACTCCCGCGCGCGCACGGCAGATTGACTCGGTGCCCGCTTGCGCGGCGCCCCATCGATCACCCCGAGGTGATAAAGCGTCGCCTCCGCGCCGTAGAGCCTGGTGCTGAGACTCCGGTGCGCGGAGTGGCGATCGGACCGGAGCGCTGCCGCGAGCAGCTCGCCACTCGCGGTGTCGAACCTGCCGCGGTTCAGCTTGTGTGGCGGTATGCCCGCGACGGCGGCGACCTTCGCGACCGCCCACCACTGCAGCTCCGCGGCCTTGGGCGCGAACTCAATCTGTTCGGCGACCTGCATGAACCGTCCGTGAAAGTCGCGATGGACCCAGGCCGCCACCTTGCCAAGTCGCTGATGGCCGCCCGCCAAGAACTCCGGCGTTGCTCGCACGTGACCGGCGGCGATCATCCACATCACCAGCGCGCTCTCGCGCGGCTCGCAGATCCGCCGCTGCTCCTCGGCCGACAGCCGCGACCATCCCGACGGGCCGCCGACCTTCAGCAGGAACGCCCGCGCCGGGGAGGTCACCTCGTTCTCGGCGAAATGACCGGCCGCCATAAGGTCCACCCGGTAGGCATCGATCAGCGTCTCGATCTCGGGATCGCGAGCGAGCCGGGCCACTATTCCGCCTCACCCTCAGTTGCGGTCGGGTCGATCTGCGCCTCGATCGCCTCCACCGCCCGCATGTACTCGCCCACCAGCCAATCGTTCGCGAGATGCAGATAGATGCGGGTCGAGTCGATCGACGCGTGCCCCGCCTGGGCCTGCAGCGCCTCAAGCGACATCCCTTGCTCCCGCAGCCTGGTGAAGCATGTGTGCCTGAGCATGTGGCACGTCAACCGTGGGACGCCGGCGCGCCGGCGGGCGCCGTCGATCACCTCATCGAGCCCGGCGGCCGACAACGGCATGCCCCGCCGCGGGCCCTTGAGCACCACGAAGCACGCGTCGCCAACCGCCTCGGGCGGCCGCTCAGACTGCAGGTACTCGCCGAGCGCCTCAAAGAACCGGCCGGAGACCGGCACAATTCGCTCCCGGCCGCCCTTCCCCGAGGCGACGAACAGCCGCTGCTCGCCCGGGTTGACGTCCCTGAGCCGCAATCCGAGAACCTCGCAGCGGCGCAACCCCGCCAGCAGCATCGCCAGCACGATCGCCCGGTCGCGCTGCGTGCGCAGCGCTCCCAGAAGCGCGTCGACCTCGACCGGCGAGAGGACCCTCGGCAGCGTCCGCGGCCGGCGCACCAGCCGCACCCCGCCACCGCCGCGCTGACCCGCCCGGCGGCCAGCCAGCCCGCGCGGGACCGGGTTGCGTTCCACGCCGGCGTCGCCAAGAACAATCAGATACTCAAACAAGCCGGCGACGCTCGACAGCCGCCGAGCGATCGTCCGCGCCGACAGCCCCGGCTCACCGTCCTCGATCCGCACCACCTTCTCCTGCCGCGGAGTGCGCTGCTGTGCCAGGAACGCGAACACGTCAGCCGAGCACACATCCGCCGGGTCCTTGCCGACCACCTCGAAGAACACCTTCAAGTCATAGGCAGTCGCCAGCCACGTGTTCACCGCTCCGCGAGCGCCGGCGAACTCCAGATACGCGTCCACCAGCGGATGCCCCAGCGTGATCGACCGCAGCTCTGACCCGTCGAACACCCGCTCCACGCTCGGCACGAAACGCATCGCACAGCTCCTTCCACCAGGACAGCAGGACAGAGCGGAACCCTCGTCCCCCCACCGGACAGCGCGCACGCGGTAGGCGCTGCGCTCCGGCCGCCCTCCGGGCGACCTCCGCTCCACGCCCACCGCGCAGCCACCCAGGCGCTAACCCACTACCGACGCAGTCCATGACGAGATCCCTGGCAGAGGTGCCATATCACCCGCATATCCAACACACCAACCTCGGGATCACCAGTGTCTACCTGCAGGGCATCGACAGCAGCGAGATCATTAGCACCGTCCATGGGCGGCCCTCGCCGACGATCTCCGCCAACGCTGGCCTCCGGATAAGTCGATAGGTCGAATCGCGATCGGGTCGGCTCGGTCCGCGCCGGCCGACCCGACCCCCATCCCCCAGGCTGGCGAATACGGGGTTCCTTGGATCGCGCGCCGTGAGCCCCGCCTTCGTGCGGGTGCAGGCGTTGCCGCCCACTGGATGGGCGGCGTCGACACGCTCGTTGGGGAACGTGCGAAGCGCGGCGACGACCGTCAGCTGCGGGTTGTGATGCTGTAGCCGAGGCCTGGCACGGACTGGATGGGTGGGGGGTCTCCGAGTTTGCTCTTGAGTCGACCTATGGTGACGTAGACGGTGCGGGTGAAGGGGTCGATGTTCTCGTCCCAGGCTTGGAGGAGTAGTTGCTCGGGGGTGAGCGCGCCGGGGCTGGCTTGGAGCAGCGCGTGGAGAACGGCGAACTCCTTTGCGCTGAGGTCGAGCGACCGGCCGTCGCGGGTTGCTGTGCGCCGGGCGGGGTCGAGCTCGATTCCGGCGGCGCGGAGGATTCGGTTGGTCGCGGCTGGCTTGCGGCGGGCGAGGGTGTGGATGCGCAGGACGAGTTCGGGGAAGTGAAACGGCTTGGCGAGGTAGTCGTCGGCGCCGAGTTGCAGGCCGGCAACACGCTCACCGGCGGAATCGGCGGCGGTTAGCATGAGGATCATCGCGGGGTTGTTGGTGTCGGCGACGAGCCGGCAGATCGAGTCGCCGTGTAAGCCGGGGAGGTCGCGGTCGAGCACGATCACGTCGTAGGGGTAGAGGTTGATCTTGGCGGCGGCGTCGAGGCCGTCGTAGGCGACGTCGACGGCGATGCCATTGTCGCGTAGGCCTTCGGCGATGTCGTTGGCCAGTCCGCGCTCATCTTCGACCACGAGCGTTCTCACGGTGCTGCCTCGGTGCCGTTGATCGACTGGTCGTGTGGGAGGTCGATCGCGACGCGTAGCCCGCCCTGCTCGCGCGCATCGAGCTTCAGCGTGCCGGTGTGCGCTGCCACGATCGCGGCGACGATCGACAGCCCTAGACCGGCGCCCCGCTCTGAGCCGGTGCGCTCAGCACCCAGGCGCCGAAACGGCTGTGCCAGCTCCCCCACCTGATCTGGATCGAGCTTCGGCCCGCCGCTCTCGACCGTGAGCTGGGCACGGTCGGGTTGGTCTTGGAGTTCGATTCGTAACCAGCCATCGGTGATGTTGTGGCGCACGCCATTTTCGATCACGTTGTCGATCATTCTGCTGAGCAGCGTTGGGCTGCCGGAGACGGTTGTGGCGCTCAGCCGCCGGTCGATCGTGATCCGCTTGGCGGCGAGCTCGGGCTCGCGCTCGGCGAGCGCGGCGGCGATGACCTGATCGAGCGCGACCGCGGCGCGGTCGGGCAACTCGCCATGCTCGGCCCGCCCGAGCTCCAGGAACCCGTCCACGAGCTGCTCGGCGCGGTCCAGTCCCTCGCGGACTTTGCGGTCGAGCGCCACGACCTGCGGTGATACCGAGCCGGGCTTGCCGATCGCGACGTCCAACGCAGTGCGGATTCGTGCGAGCGGGGTGCGCAGCTCGTGCGCAGCGTTGGCCACGAACCGGCGCTGGGAGGCAAAGGCCGCCTCCAGTCGGGCGAGGAGGCAGTCGATCGTGTCGCCAAGCTCGCGCAGCTCGTCGCGGGGACCGGACAGCGCGAGTCGCTCGTGGAGGTTGTCCTGCGAGATGCGCCGGGTTGTCGATGTCATCGTCCGCAACGGCGCCAGAACCCGGCCGCGACCAGCCAGCCGACCACGATCGCGACCGCGGTCATCACCGCCAGCGCGACCAGCGACCACACCAGCAGGTCGTGCAGATCGCCTTTGTGCTGATTGACCAGCGCGGCCTGCGCGCTGGCCCGCAGCCGAGCGAGCGACGGGAGTGGCGGCAGGCGCACGCTCGGCCCGCCGGGCGAGCGCGCGGAGCTGATCGGGTCATGGTGCGTGAGCTGCTGGACGTGTGCGGAGAAGTGCCGGACGAGCAGATAAGTAATCGTCACAAGACCCGCCCCGCAGGCGCAGAACAAGCCGCCTAAGAGGACCGTCAGTTGCAGCCTGACTGTTCGCCGCAGACGCACCCGACCAGGATTGCGCACAGCCGGTCACAGCGAGTTAACGGCTCCCGTGCAAGAGATGTGAACGGCCGCCGCGTACAACCAGCCACACCGCCCGGCTGTCGACCACAAGGAGGACCATCACCATGAAGACCAGGCTCGCAGTAGCGCTCGCCGCGACCGGTTCCGCGCTCTTGCTGGGCGCTTGCGGGGGATCCGCCGGCTCTCACCCGGCGAGCTCGTCCAACCACACGAAAGACCCAACCGGATCGAGCGTCTCGTCGCCCCAGCAGTACGCCGACTGCATGCGCGCGCACGGCATCCACGGCCTCCCGAACCCCGTCGACGGGCACATCACGCTGACGCCATCAAGCGGCGTCAACCCGAACTCATCTCAGTTCCAGGCCGCCTCGGAGGCGTGCGCGAACTACGGTCCGTCCGCGGGCGGGCCGCCCGGCAGCACCGCCGGTGCCACCCCGACGACGAGCGGTGGCACCTCGGCGGCCGCCGCCACGCCGGCCACCTGGCGTGGCTATGGCGCGTGGCTTGCGCGGCGCGCAGCCGCCGGGCAGTTCTCCGGCGCGGTGCTCGTCGCCGACTCTCACCAGCGACTGCTCGACGCCGGGTACGGACTGGCGGACCGCGCCACCCGGACCGCCAACACGCCGCACACCCGGTTCTGCATCGCCTCGATCGGCAAGCTGTTCACTGCGATCGCAATCGCCCAGCTCGCCCAGCAGCACAAGCTCTCCTTCCACGCCCCGGTCGGCCGCTACCTCACTGGCCTTGACCCCACGGTCGGCGAGCACGTCACGATCGCGAACCTGCTCGATATGACCTCAGGGCTGGACGACACGGTCCTCGGACGCCGCAACCCACCGCGCACCCTCACCAGCATGGTCGCGCTGATCGCGGGGGAGCGGCCGCACTACACGCCCGGTGCCCGGTTCCTCTACAGCAACGATGGGTACATCCTGCTCGGCGCCGTGATCCAGGACGTGAGCGGGGAGACCTACGCCGACTACATCCGCGAGCACGTCTTCCAGCCGGCCGGCATGACCCACACCGGCTACCGCGCCTACACCCCCGCCCACCTCACCGGGATGGCCCACGGCTACGCGCTCACCGGAACGTCGCTCCAGGACATCAGCGACATGCCGCAGATCGCCAACCCCTCCGGCGGCGCATACTCCACCACCGGCGACCTCCTCAACTTCGCCCGCGCGCTGCTCGACCACCGGATCCTGAGCGCCGCGATGACCCGCACAATCCTCGCCCCGCGGGTCGACTCGCCCCAGCCCGGCGGGCCGCCGGTCGACAAATACACCTACGGCTTCTCCTACCAACAGCTCGGCGGCGTCACCTTCGTCGGCCACAACGGCGGCACCCCCGGCTACGAAGGCCAAATCGACATCTACCCCCACACCGGCGACGTCGTCGTCGTCCTCACCAACCAAGACCAAACGATGGTTCCCGCGATACAGCAATCCGAGACGCTCATCACCCGAGCGTGACAAGCCACGCATCGACCTCCAGGCGACACCGTGCCAGGCCTGCCGGGGCAAGTGGCGAGATGCCGATCCCGGTGTGGAGCAGCAGCCACGCCGCCATAACCCATGCAAGAGTGGAGGGTACGCTCGCGCCGGTTCGCGACGGCCGACAGACCTGCCTTCGTTGTCGAACAAGTATCTCGTCGGCCACTCCACGCGCCCTGTTTGGCGCGGATAGGGGGTCCGTTGCGTGCTCCGAGACGAGCGGTCTGACATGATCGAAAACGCCAATTGGCGCGGCTAGCGTGAAGTGGTATGACGGGCGCGGCATCAGCTTCGGGCCTCGGTCGGGTTCTTGAGCGCCGCCGGGCGGTCGCCCTGGCGCGTCATTACCGCGAGTTCGAGGGGCTCTCGATCCGGCAGATCGCCGGACGGCTCGGTCGCTCGCCGGCGACGGTCAAAGCGTACTTCTACGACCCGACCGGCGAGAAAGCGCGGGCGGTCAAGGCGCGCTACGTAGGCGTGTGCCGCGGCTGCGGCGCGTACACCCAGCCGAGGAACGGCAAGGGCGACGCCTACGCGTACTGCAGGGCCTGCCACCCGGGCGCGATCGAGCGCCGCTGGACCCAAGAGCGCGTGCTCGAGGCGATGAGCGACTGGCTCCGCCGCTACGACCGTTTGCCGTCCTCGTATGACTGGTCGCGGACGCACGCGCGCCGGCGTGGGGGAGAGGCGGTCGCGCGCCTCGCTGAAGGAGCGTGGCCGGCGGCGAGCGTCGTCACGCACCTGTTCGGCACGTGGGGCACCGCTCGCGCGATGGCTGCGGAGCGGGTCGAAGGGAGGTCGACGATGGAGTCGGCGCCGGTGTCCTCGTCAATTGGCAGGGAATCCATTCCCCTGCCGAAACCGCGGCAATCCGCCGCTATATCCGAGGTTCTGTGAGGAGGAGAGTCGACACCGGAACTGCTCGATTTGCAGGCATTTCTAGTAACGCATGAGGATTTCGCCCACGATTCGGGTCGGTGAGGTCCCCGGTTCAAATCCGGGCGCCCCGACTCAAAAAGCCCCGCAAATGCGGGGCTTTTTGTTGCCAGAGCGCTGGCCGTGTCCGGGCAGGGATTGGGCAGTAACTGCCTATTCTCGAGTGCGCAGGCTCTTTCTGGGGGCGGAAACCTGGAAACCTGCGTGTTAGCAGGCATTTCTGAACTATGGACCGCACCGGTCGTCGCGGTGCGGCCCCCGGCTCACATCCAGACGTAGCTGAGATGCCCGCTCCTGGCGAGGAGAAGGTGTTTCGTGGCGTGTGGGGTCGAGACCCGCATTTAGCCGCGCGGGCATCGGAGCTCGCCATCCGCCGATGGCTCGTATCGGCAGCGGGCAGCGCATCAGGGCAACGTCCACCACTGCTCGCTGAGCAGCTGTCGAGCCTGTCGGTGCTCTGAAGGTTCGGGGAGGCTCCCTGATGTGAAGGCGCGCAAAGGTGGCCACGCTGCTCGCAGTCGTGATCAAGCAAGGAGAGGTGGCTATGCGAGTTGTCATGTGTAAACGATCGGTTCGTCGGTGGTGGGCGGTGCTCGGGGTTCTTGTTTCGGTGGTTGCATCTTGGGCCGGAGCGGCGGTCGCGGCGCCGGGCGTGGGGTCGTGTCGCGTCTCGCTCCCGTTCACCAGCTCGGCGCCGCAGCGCAATCAGCCGGCGGTGCGTGCCTTTGCGTCGGGTATCGGTTCGGCGTCGTGCAGTGGGCGTCTCGGTCCGTGGCTCATGGGTGGGCAGGCGGGGTGGTCGACCGCCGACGGTGCGTTCAGTGTGCCGGGGAATGGGCAGAGCAGACGTGCGGGTTCGGGCTTCGCGGGCGGTGACGGTCACCTGTTTGCGAAGGTTCCGCGGTATGCGTGGCTCTACCCGTCGATGGTCACTTTCGTAAGCGCGTTTCGTCTGCGTCTGAGCGGTGGTGTTCTGCGGCTGAGCGGTTCGGGGCGGCTGGTGCCGACGTTCAAGTCGCCCGTTGCTTCCTCGTTCAGGATCGCTGGCGTAGGCGCGATCACGCCCGAGCCCGGCCCGTCTCACGCCGGGGGTCGGCGGCATGGGCTGCTCGTGCTTAGGTTCGCCGTCATCAGCGGCGCGGCCAGTCCAGACCGGGCCGGCTAGATCACCTACCGGGTTGGTGCGGGCGGGTCGTGTTGGGACTGTCTTGTTGAGTCGCGGTGAGGAGGGCGTCAGGATGAGGGTTGTGCTGAGCGCGGATATGGAGGCGGTTGCTCACATCAGCGATGTGCGGGAGGTGCTGGCCTGTCGTCCTGAGTATTGGGAGGTCGGGCGTCGCCGGCTGACGGAGGATGTCGTAGCTGCGGCTGCCGGGTTGCTTGATGGCGGCGCGAGCGAGGTGATTCTGCTCGACAACCACGGTTCGGGTAATCCATGGAATGTGCTGCTGGGCGAGCTCCCCAGCGGGGTGCGTGCGGAGAGTTGGGATGTGTTTGGTCTTCCTCGTCTTGGTGTCGATGGCATGCTCCAGATCGGTTACCACCCGCGAGCGGGCGTGGCGGGATTTGTCCCGCATTCGTACGTGCCGGGGTTGCGCCTGTGGGTCGGTGGCGAGGAGATCAGTGAGAGCCATGGGCGGATCTGGGCCGCGCGGACGGCGCTGCTGGGGATCGTGGGCCATGCTATGCACGAGCGCACGCTTGGGTCGCTGGCCGGGACCCCGTTCCTCGTCGTGCAGGATGGGAACGATTCGCATCGTGCATTTCCGGTCTACCGTGACGCGGCTGAGAGCGCCGAGGCGATCCGCGAGTTCGCCCACCGCAGCATGCAGGCGGTCGGGGCGGCGCCCCGGCCGCGGCCGCCGGGCGAGGTCAGCTTCGACGCGACCGTCGATGCCATTGCTGAGCCGGCGGCAAGCGCGATGGAGGATGCTGGCTGGAACCGTACGGGCGATGATGAGTTCAATGTCGGGCTGTCCGGCTGGGACGAGGCCAGGGGACCGTTGGCGGCAGCGATGGTGGCCGCCTTCCAGCCGTTCCTGGAGGACATGACCGCGCTTGACCTGACCTCGCGGCAGAGCTTCGAACGCCAGGAGCCGGCGCGTCTGCAGCGGCTGACCTCGACGTTTCTGGAGTGGACGGATCGAAGTGGCAGCCGCTGACGACACGCCGGAGGCGGGGCAGGGCAGTACCCGAGTCGGATACGACCCGCGGGAGGGTTCCGGCGACCAGCCGGCGCTGCTGGAACGAGAGATCCAGCTCGAGCAGCTGAGGGGATGGCTGGCGGCATGCAATGACGGTCGCGGAGGAATGGTGCTGCTGCTGGCCGGCGCCGGTCTTGGCAAGACGGCGTTGGTGACTGCGGCCTCAGAGCTTGCAATGGAGGCGGGGCTCCGAGTTCTCGCGGCGCGCGGAGGCGAGCTTGAACGTCAGATGTCCTTTGGTATCGCTCGTCAGTTGTTTGAGCGGGAGCTTGCGGCGCTACGTCCTTCTGATTTGGAAGTCGCGGTCAGTGGAGCTGCTGCGCTTGCGCTTCCGGCGGTCGTGCCATCGATCGATGGGCCGGCCGGTGATCCGGATGCGGTCGTGCACGGCCTGTATTGGCTAGCAGTGAGCCTGGCCCGGCTTGGTCCGCTCGCGCTTGTGGTCGACGACGCGCACTGGGCCGATGATCAGAGTCTGCGGTGGCTTGTCTACCTCGCTTCCCGGCTCAGTGACGTGCCGGTCTTCGTGCTCGTGGCCGGGCGGGCGGCCGAGCCTGGAGGGGAATGGGAGCTGCTGGCACGGCTTGCGGCGGACGAGGCGGTGAGCGAGCTGGAGCTCGATCCACTCGATCCTCGGGGCGTGTCTGCGCTCATCGAGCGCGGCTTGGGCCGCCGTCCGGACGGCGCGTTTCTCGATGCGTGCGTCAACTCGACTGGAGGCAATCCATTCTTCGTTACCGAGCTCGTGCGCGTCGTGGGAAGCGCGGGCATCGAAGCGGTTGCCGAGCACGCTGGATTCGTGCCGCGTCTCACTACGATCGAGGTGGAGCGGTCGATCCTGGCGCGCCTCGCGCGACTCGGGGACGCAGCACGGCGGCTCGCCGACGCCGTGGCGGTGCTGGACTCGGACGCCGATGCGCGTCATGCGGCCGGGCTCGCCGGCCTTTCGATCGAGGAGGCGCTGCGCGCCGCGGACGCCCTGACTGGAGCGGAAATCTTGCGGCACGGCCGGCCGCTTGCGTTCATCCATCCGATTGCGCGGGCGGCCATCTACGAGCAGCTGGCAGCCGGTGCGCGCAGCGGGGCGCACCGACGAGCGGCCCGGCTGCTCGCTGACGACGGCGCGCCGGCGGAGCGGATCGCCATCCATGCGCTCAACTGCGAGCCTGCCGCGGACCCGCTGGTCGTCGACTGGCTGACCGCCGCGGCCCGACACGCACTGAACTCGGGGGCGCCGGACAGTGCCGCGCGGTATCTGGAGCGAGCACTCAGAGAACCCCCCGAGTTGACGGCCCGAGCGCAGCTCAACTACGACCTGGGTCAAGCGCTGGTCGGGATCGACGTCGTCGAGGCAACCCGATCGTTTGCACAAGCCACCGCGACCGGCGACAGGGAGATACAGGTTCTCGCCCACCGCTGGCGGGCGCAAACGCTCGCTTTCGCCGGCGATCCAGCCGCCGCGGTCATCGCGGTCGAGCAGGCGCTCCAGACGGCCGACGAAGATCCAGAACGCCGGCTGCTTCTATCGGGCACCCGCGACTTCTTCGCGCTGGCCTGGACCGCCGACCCGGACTGGAGGAGGCGCAGCGAGCACATCCAGCAGCGGGCAAGGGATCTTCAAGGCACGACCCCCGGGGAGCGCCGCGCGCTCGCGGTTGCGGCGTTCGACATCGCCAAGACCGGCGACGCGCCGGCCGCCCGCGCGCTCGAGTACGCCGGTCACGTGCGAGAGGCGCTCGCGACCTGGCTCGACGCCGACGATGGCGTCGAGACCGCGGCCGGGATCGGAGAGTCCAGCATCATCGCCGATGACCCGGAGGCGCTCACGCGGCACGAGCGTGCGAGCGCCGAAGCGATCCGGCGAGGACGTTTCACCAACGCCGGCGCCGCGGCCGCACAGATCGCACACATCCGCTTTCGGCTCGGTGCGCTCACCCGGGCCGAGGCCGACGCGCGGACGTCGTGGCACCTCCTTCAAGGGCAGCGAGGCGGTGCTACGGCGTTCTACTGGTGGTCGGCGGCGCAGCTGCTCGATGTCCTAATTGCGAGAGGAGAACTCGCCGAGGCAAGTCAGCTCGTCGAATCGATCCAGATGGCCGCTGAACCGCCGGAGGGCCTGTGCACATTCGTCTGCCCACCACCGGGGCCAGTCGTGCTCGGAGCGCTTGCGCTTGCACAGGGAAGCTTGGGAGAAGGCATCGAGCAACTGCTGCGGACCGGCTCCTGGCTGGAGGAGCGCGGATGGAGCAACCCTTCGCTCAATCCGTGGCGCGCCCTCGTTGGCCCCGCACTCGCCCGGACCGGACGGATCGAGGAGGCGCACACGGTCCTCAAACCGGCACTCGAACGGGCCAGAGCGTTCGGCGCGCCGTGGGCGCTGGGGATGACCCTTCGCGCAGCAGGAACAGTCACGGAAGGACCCAGCGGGATCGAGCTGCTGCACGAGGCGATCCGCGTGCTCCAACCTGCCCGCTGCATGCTCGAGCTGGCAAACGCCCACTAC
>CAVSSZ010000016.1:0-45679 GCA_963730725.1 uncultured Solirubrobacteraceae bacterium
CGTCGCGGAGATCATGAAGCAGCAGGGCTACGTCCGCGACGACGGGCACACGCTGATCCCGCAGCCACATCTGAACCTGGACCCGAAGAAGATGTGGACGCTCGACGAGATGAAGGGGCACACGCTGATGAGCCCCAACATCCTCCTCAACGAGATGTCGCCCGAGGAGCGCGAAGCGCACGTCGCCGAGTACAAGCGGGGCGGCCCCGCCGGCCGCAAGCCGGTGGCCGCCTAGCCACACGGCCTCACCGACAGTCGACGGGGAGGCGCCGCGGCCCGCACCGCCATGTGGCGGGCCGCGCGCCTCTCCGGAGACGTCCCGTCGGTGCGTGAGGGAGATATGGGAGAGACCTACAACGTCCGGCTTGAGCCGGTCGGCATCGAGTTCGAGGTCGACGAGGACGAAACCGTCCTGCGCGGCGCCTTCCGCCAGGGGCTGATGCTGATGCACGGCTGCAAGGAGGGGCAGTGCGCCGCCTGCAAGTCGTTCCTGCTCGACGGCGAGGTCGACCTGGACAAGTACTCGAACTTCGCCCTCAACGATTTCGAGAAGGAAGAGGGCTGGACGCTGCTGTGCCGCGCCCACGCGATGTCCGACCTCGAGGTCGAGCTCATCAACTACGACGAGGAGATCCTGCGCAGCGGCATCCCCGAGCAGACCGAGGAGCTGACCGTCGAGACCGTCGAGTCGCTCACGCACGACATCTACCGGCTGGTGCTTGACGCGACCGAGATCACCTATCGCCCGGGCCAGTACGTCGACGTCCACATTCCGGGCGGCGACGACGTGCGCTCCTTCTCGATGGCGAACCTGCCCGATGCCGGAAAGCTCGAGTTCATGATCAAGGCCTACCCCGACGGCAGGTTCTCCGGGCTGCTCGCCGGCCGCAACGGCGACGACGGGATCAAGGCGGGCGACCGGCTCACCGTCACCGGACCGTACGGCGTGTTCACGATGCGCCGCACGAGTGACCGGCCGCTGCTGTTCATCGGCGGCGGAGCCGGAATGGCGCCGATCCTCGCGCTGCTGCGCGCGCTCGCGGCGGAGGGATCGGAGCGCAAGGCGGTCTTCTACTACGGCGCTCGTACACCGGCCGACCTGTTTCACCTCGACGAGCTTGCGGCGATCGAGGAGCGGTGCCCGAACTTCCGCTTTGTCCCGGCACTGTCGGACTGCGAGGAGGGAGAGACGTGGGATGGGGAGCGCGGGTTGATCACCGACGTGGTGGCGCGCTCCGAGGAGGACCTCAGTGGCATGGATGCCTACCTGTGCGGCCCGCCGCCGATGGTGGATGCGGCGATCGCGATGCTGGACGCCAAAGGAGTGCCCGAGGACCGGGTGTTCTACGACAAGTTCACCACGACCGCGCCCGAGTGAGCGCATTGTGACCCGATAGGAGAGAGGAATCGATGGCAACTGACACGGACGCCCCGGTCCAGGAGCGCAGCGTTCCCAAGCCGGTGTTCACCGACGCCGAGGCGGGGGCACGCGAGTTCCCCTCCTCGACCAGCCGCAGCTACAGCTACTTCACGCCGGCCAAGCGGCGCGCGACCGTCTACGAGGACGTGACCGTCGACATCCAGCCCGATCCGGAGCGACATCTGCTCCAGGGCTGGGTCTACGGGTTCGCCGACGGCACGGGTGGCTACCCGCAGGAGTGGACCGAGCTGAAGTCCTCCAACTGGCACGCATTCCTCGATCCCAACGAGGAGTGGGAGCAGACGATCTACCGCAACAACGCCAACGTCGTGCGGCAGATCGGCCAGAACCTCGCCAACGCCAAGGCGGCCGGCGCGTTCCGCAACTGGAATCGCGGCTGGGTCACGGTCGTCGAGCGCCACGTCGGCGCCTGGGCGCATGTCGAGCACGGCATCGGGATGCACGTCTACCTGCCCGCGCAGCGCGACGCGCCGACGAACATGATCAACAACGCGCTGTCGGTGGCCTCCGCGCACAAACTGCGCTTCGGCCAGGACCTCATCCTCTACAACCTCGAGCTCACCGACCAGGTCGAGGGGTTCGACGGCGAGGCCCACAAGGACGCGTGGGACAACGATCCGATCTGGCAGGGCGTGCGTGAGAACGTCGAGCAGATCACCGGGATCCGCGACTGGGCTCAGGCGTTCTTCGCCGCGGCGATCGTGTTCGAGCCGCTCGTCGGGGAGCTGTTCCGCTCCGAGTTCGTGATGCAGGACGCGGCGCCGCAGGGCGACTTCGTCACCCCGACGCTGATGGGTGCGGGCGAGTCGGACACCGCCCGGGACTTCCGCGTGGCGCGGGCGCTGTTCTCGATGCTCTCGGGCGACGAGAAGTACGGCGAGCAGAACCGGGCGACGATGCAGTCCTGGCTGTCCGAGTGGACGCCGCGCAGCGTGGCGGCGGCCCGCGGACTGCAGCCGATCTGGTCGCAGCCGGGCGAGAAGGTCATCCGGTTTGAGGACTCTCTCGAACACTCGCGCGCGCGCTTTGCGGAAGTGCTCGGCGAGCTCAACCTCGACGCAAAGGATCTCGGCTGATGAGCACCACGGAAGACCGCTTCGCCTCGAACCGGACGTCCTCGAACCGAGCGGGCATCACTCTCATGAACAACCAGGTCGGCCACGTCGTCGCTCAGGTGATGCGTGACCAGGGCAACGTCGAGGTCACCGAGCTGCCGTCGATGATTCGCGTCGACGGCACCGGCCAGTTCGAAATCGACTATGCGGAGTGCGCCGAAGCGCTCGGGTGGGATGATTTCGGCAACGACGACTTCGAGGAGATCATGTCGACCCACTACGGACGGATGGTTGTCCTCGACGACAAGATCATCATGTTCGCCAATCCGGAGGACGCGGCCGAGTACATCAGCTTCGACCTCAAGGCGATGTAGCAAGGAGAGGTCAGCTTCATGTTCGAGCACAACGGCGAGAAGTACTTCATCGTCGACAGCCATCTGCACATGTGGGCGGCTGGTCCCGACAACTGGGTCAAGGGCCAGGAGGAGTACGCGAAGGGGTGGATCGAGTGCTTCCACGCCTATCAGAGCCTCGGTCCCGAAGAGACGCACTGGCCGATCGAGAAGTTCATGTCCTACACCCATGACGACTTCGTGCACGATGTGTTCGAAGAGGGGGGCGTGGACGTCGGGATCTTCCAGTCGACGTACCTGAAGGAGTGGTACACGAAGGGGTTCAACACCGCGGCCCAGAACAACGAGCTGTTCGAGAAGTATCCGGACAAGCTGATCGTCAACGGCCGGTGGGATCCGCGTGATGGTGACGCGGGTCTGCGTGAGCTCGAGGAGGACGCCAAGAAGTACAACCTGAAGGGCGTCAAGCTCTATACCGCCGAGTGGAACGACGGCTCGCGCGGGTACACGCTCGCCGACGACTCGTGCAAGCGGTTCTTCGAGAAGTGCAAGGAGCTCGGCATCAAGAACATCCACGTCCACAAGGGGCCGACGATCTGGCCGCTGGACAAGGATGCGTTCGACGTCAAGGACGTCGACATCGCCGCGACGAGCAACACTGAGCTCAACTTCATCGTCGAGCACGTCGGGCTGCCGCGGATCGAGGACTTCTGCTTCATGGCGACGCAGGAGCCCAACGTCTACGCCGGCCTGTCGGTCGTCATCGGTGGCCTGATGCATGCCCGCCCGCGGTTCTTCGCCAAGGTGATGGGCGAGCTGCTGTTCTGGGTCGGTGAGGACAAGATGCTGTTCGGATCGGACTACGGCATCTGGGAGCCGAAGTGGCAGATCGAGGGCTTCCTTGACTGGGACTACCCCGGCGAGGAGTACTCGGACTACCCGCGGCTGACCGACGAGACCCGCCGCAAGATCCTCGGCCTGAACGCCGCAAAGCTCTACGGCATCAAGGTCCCCGAGGGGATGGACATCGCCGGAGCCGGCAGCCGGGAGGACGCCGAACTCGTCGAGACGGCGACGGCATGAGCGTCCTGGCCTCCACTGCAGAGGAGGCCAGGCAGGTTCAGCAGGCGGCTCCCGCGCACAGCGCGGGAGCCGTCGGCGACCTCCGGGCACGGATCCTCGACGCGCTCTCCGCGGTCTATGACCCCGAGCTCGACGAGCCGATCACCCAGCTGCGGTTCATCAGTGCGATCGAGGTCGGCGCCGGCGGCGCGGCGGAGGTGTTGTTGCGGCTCCCCACGCCGCAGTGCGCCCCGAACTTCGCCTTCCTGATGGGCGCGGACGCCCGGCGGGCGGTCGCGTCGGTCGACGGGGTCAGCAGCACGACGATTCGCTTCGAGGACCACTACACCGGCGAGGAGATCAACCTCGCACTTCGCGGCGGAGCCGGATTCACCGCCGCTTTCCCGGGTGAGACCGACGACGATGACCTGGAGTCGCTGCGCGCGATCTTCACCCGCAAGGCGCTGATCGGTCGCCAGGCGACAGTCTGTGAGCGGATGCTCGCCGAGGGGTGCTCGGAGGAGGCGGTGCTCGGTGCCACGGTCGCGGAGCTCCCTGAGATGCCGGAGGCCCGTCGCGCGCTTGAGCTCCGGGCCCAGCTCGGACTGGAGGTCGGCCCGCAGGCGGCGGCGTTCGTCGAGCCCGGCGGGGAGCCGGTCGGCGCGAACGGGCTGCGGCGCTGGCTGCGCGGCGCTCAGCTGGTGCGCCTTTCGCTGGAGGCGAACGGTGGGATCTGCCGTGATCTGTTGAGAGCCCGCCACGGGTTGGCGGCCGAACCCGAGGAGGAGGTTGCACGATGAAGGCCGCACGGTTGCACGGGTACCACGAGGCGCTCAAGCTCGACCAGGTCGCCGAGCCCGAGATCGACGGACCGTTCGACGTGATCGTGCGGATCGGGGCCGCCGGGCTGTGCCGGACCGATCTGCACATCCAGGAGGGGCAGTGGGCTTCGCGCTCGGAGGTCGCCCTGCCCTACACGCCGGGGCATGAGAACGCCGGCTGGGTGCACGCAGTCGGATCGGCGGTGACGAACGTCGAGGTGGGCGACACGGTGATCGTCCACCCGTTCATCTCCTGCGGGCTGTGCATGCCCTGCCGGGTCGGGGACGACATGCACTGCCTGAACGGATCCTTCCCGGGGATCAACCGCGACGGCGGCTTCGCGGAGCTGCTGCTGACGAGTGCTCGGTCGGTCGTCAAGCTCGACCCGTCGCTGCATCCCAAGGACATCGCGGCGCTCGCCGACGCCGGCCTCACCGCGATCCACGCGGTGAAGAAGGCGATCCCCGTGCTGGGACCCGGGACGCGCGCGGTGGTGATCGGTGCGGGCGGCCTCGGCCACATCGGGATCCAGTGCCTGAAGGCGATGACATCCGCCGAGATCATCGTCGTCGATCCCTCCGAGAAGGCGCTCGCGCTCGCCGGGGAGATGGGCGCGGACACGACCGTGAAGGTCGACGGTCACGCGCACGTCGACACGGTGCGGGAGATGACCGACGGCCTCGGCGCCGAGGCGATCATCGATTTCGTCGGTGAGAAGGGCGCGATCGAGGACGGGATCGAGATGGTCCGCGACGGCGGCTTCTACTACGTGATCGGCTACGGGGAGAACATCGACATCCCCACGATCGACGTGATCAGCCGCGAGATCTCGTTCATCGGCAACCTCGTCGGGACCTACGCCGACCTCGCCGAGTTGATGACGCTCACCGCGCAGGGCCAGGTCACCCTGCACACCTCGACGTACCCACTGGACGCGATCAACGACGCGATGGCCGACCTCGACGGCGGCCGCCTGCAGGGCCGCGGCATCCTCATCCCCGCCTGAGAGAGAGACAGCAATGGGCAAGATCCTGTACTTCAATCACGAGGCACGGCAGCTGTTGCAGGCCGGCGTCAACGAGCTGGCCGACACCGTCAAGGTGACGCTCGGGCCCAAGGGCCGCAACGTCGTGCTCGAGCGCCTCACCGGCGCGCCGACGATCACCAACGACGGGGTCTCGATCGCCAGGGAGATCGAGCTCTCCAACCCGTTGAAGAACATGGGCGCCCAGCTGGTGCGCGAGGTCGCCAACAAGACCTCGGATCTCACCGGAGACGGGACGACGACCGCGACCCTGCTCGCGCAGGCGCTCATCCGCGAGGGGATGAAGGCGCTGGAGGAAGGCGCCAACCCGATGCTGCTGCGCCGCGGGATCGAGGAGGCGACCGAGTGCGTCGTCGCGGCTCTGCGCGCGGGCGCACGCAGAGTCGACGGCCAGCGCGACCTCTTCCGGGTCGCGACGATCGCCGCCAAGGAGGATGAGCGGATCGGCCAGGCGGTCGCGGAGGCGCTCGGCCACGTCGGCCCCGAGGGCGTCGTCACGCTCGAGGAGATGCCGCTGCCCGGGATCGAGGTCGAGTTCGTCGAGGGAATGCAGGTGGAGAACGGCCACTTCTCCCCGTACCTGATTCAGGACACCGAGCGGATGGAGACGGTCTTCGAGGACCCCTACATCCTGCTCACGAGCTATCCGGTCTCCCACATCCAGGACATCATGCCCGTGCTCGACGCGGTGATGAAGTCGCCCAAGCCGTTGATCATCTTCGCCGAGAAGGTCGACGGCTCGGCCCTCGGGTTGCTCGTGCAGAACAACCAGCACGGAACCCTGCAGGCGATGGCGGTCCGGGCGCCCGGCTTCGGTCACCGCCGGATCGCCCATCTGCACGACCTGGCGGCGTTCACCGGCGGCAAGGTGATCTCCAAGGAGCAGGGCGTATCGCTCGCCGACGTCAAGCCGGAGTCGTTCGGCACCGCGCGCCGCGTCGTCATCACCGAGGACTCGACCGTGCTCGTCGACGGCGGCGGCTCGGAGTCCGAGGTGGAGGCGCGCCTCGGTCAGATCCGGGTCGAGCTCGGCCGCGCGAGCCAGGACACCGACATCGAGGTCCTGCACGAGCGGCTGGCCAAGCTCTCCTCCTCGCTGGCGGTCATCCACGTCGGCGGCGCGACCGAGCCCGAGCTGAAGGAGAAGTTCCGCCGCACCGAGGGCGCGCTCGCCGCGACGCGCGCCGCGGTGAGCGAGGGGATCGTGGCCGGTGGCGGGACCGCGCTGCTGCGCTGCGACACCGCTCTGGACGAGCTGCACCTCGAGGGTGACTACCAGCGAGGGGTCGAGGTCGTGCGAGCGGTTCTGAGTGAGCCCCTCTACTGGGTGGCGACCAACGCCGGCTACGACGGACATGCGGTGATCGAGCAGGTGCTGGAGATGCCTGCCGGGCACGGCCTCAACGCCCTGACGGGCGAGTTCGTCGACCTGTTCGACGACGGCGTGATCGATCCGCTGCGGGTGACGCGGGCCACGATCGAGCATGCGGCGTCGGTCGCGGCGCTGATGCTCACCACCGAGGCGCTCGTCGCCGAGGAGCTCATCGCGCAGCCGGGAGCGATCATCGCGCCCGGGTTCGGCGACCTGGCCGAGGGGTTGGCCAGGCCCTCCTCGCCGGTCTGAGCCTGAGTTCGGGTCTTCCCCAGGGGCTCTGCTGGGAAGGTTGTTGACCGCAGCCTTCCCAGCACCCTGGGTGGGTTGGTGTGGGGAAGCTGGGCCGGGCTGGTGTGGGGAAGGTTCTTCGGCCTCAGCTCGAACAACCTTCCCCGCGGCGCGAGCAGTGCCGCGGCGGGCCGACCTGTGGACGGCTACTCCGACTGGCGCCCGAGTGTCGCCACGAATCGCTCGACCCGCCGCAGCTCCTCGGCTGACAGCGGGCCGGAAGCCGAGACGAGCAGCGTCATCGGGCCGCGGCGATCGGCCCAGCCTCGGGCGCGCTCGGAGAAGGCGCCGGCGACCCACACGAGCGGCAGCGAGCCCGCGAACGTGATCACCGTGTCCTCCTGAGCCCCGTCGCTCGCCTCACCGCGCAGGAGCTCGATCGAGACGAGGTCGAGCCGGTGGGCGATCTCGGCGACCTCGTCAAGGCCGCCGTCGCCGGGCAGCAGCGCCAGCTCACCCTCGCTGAGCATCGCCCAGCGGGCGGGGGCCTCGCGCAGCGCGCCGGGCAGGCAGACCAACCGGAACATCGGATCGGACACGCTCGGGAGAGTAATGGGCCGCACCGGGTTGACGCCACCCGAAAAGATTCGGTAGGCTGACCGAACTAAATCGGAGACCCAGTGAGGAGGGGCTCATCAGCGGTCAGCAGATCATCGTCGGCGCGGACATCGGTGGCAGCAAGGCAGCGCTCGCATTCGTCGACGCGGCCGGCCGGCGCCGTGACCTGGTCGTCCCCTCCGCCGAGTGGCACCGCCAGGGCGAGGGCGCCGTGGCCCGCAGTCTCGCGGAGGTGATCCGCGCGGAGAGCGGGCAGCCGCCCGCCGAGTCCAACGGCGCCCGAGCCGCCGCCGCCGGAGCGACCGCTGCCGGAGCGACCGCCGCCGAGGCGACCGCTACCGGAGCGTCCGCCGCCCGCTACGTGATCGCCGTGGGCGCCCACGGCACCGACACCCTCTCGCAGTGCGAGCGGCTCCAGGACGAGATCGAGGCGCTGCTCCCCGCGCACGTGCTGGCGCTCAACGATGCCGAGCTGCTGCTGCCCGCGGCCGGTCAGAGCCACGGGATCGGCCTGGTCAGCGGGACCGGCTCGATCGTCATCGGATACGGGCCGGGGGACGAGCTGATCAGCGTCGGCGGCTGGGGTGGCTTCCTCTCCGACCAGGGCAGCGCGACCGGGCTCTTCCTCGACGCCGCCCGCGCGCTCGTGCAGGCCCGCGACCGTGGTGAGGAGCCGGATCCCATGGAGCACGTGCTGCTCGAGCTGTGTGAGCTCGCCGAGCTGCGCGACCTGCCCGCCGCGCTTGGCGACATGGGCTCGCCGACCGGCTGGGCGCATTTCGTGCCGACGCTCTACGAGCGCTCGTTCGCGCTCGGCTCGCGCCTCGCCGGCGAGATCGTCACCTACTCCGGCGACGTGATGGCCGGGCTGGTCGCTCTGCTGGGCCGGCGTGGCTGCGACACCTCCACCGTGGTCGCCGGCGGCGGCATGATCGCCAACGCCGTCTGGCTGCAGGATGCACTGCGCGCCTCACTCGCTCGCCAGTGCCCCGACTCCGAGCTCGTGATCCTCACCTCCCCGCCCGTGGAGGGCGCGCTGATGCTGGCCACGGCGCTCGCGGCCGCGCTTGCCGATCCGCCCGCCTCCACAGACGACCTGCATCCGGCTCTCCGACGCCGCCTGGCCGCCTCCCGTCCGACCACCCCCGCCACCGGAGTCCCTGAATCATGAAGAAGATCCCCTACGCAGTCGCCGTCGCCAAGCAGGCCGAGGTCCTGGACCGCAACCGGCCGGAGCTCGCCGCCGCCGCCCGCAGCTTCGCCGACCGGGTCGCGCCCGACGCGGTGATCGGAGTGATGGGCATCGGCGCGAGTTACTACGCCGGCCTGAGCGCCCTGCGCGAGCTCTGGAAGCTCGGCCGCCGCGCCATCCTCGTCGACGCCGGCCAGCTCTGGGAGGACCCGGAGGTGAGCGTCGCCGACGCGTATCTGGCGATCTCGGCCTCGGGCGAGAGCCGCGAGACCGTGCAGGCGATCCGGGCCCTGCGCGACGCCGGCAAGCCGGTGCTGGTGGCCGCGGTGATGGCGGAGGACACCGAGCGCCTGGGGTCGATCAGCGATCAGTCGATCCCGTGCGCGGACCCGGAGGACTCCGTTCCCGCGACGGTCAGCTACATGGGGACGCTGCAGGCGCTGGGCTTCCTGGTGGCGGCGCTCGGCAGCGAGGATCTCAGCGCGCTGGAGCGCAGGTGGGCGGCGGTGCCGGCGGCGATCGACGCGCTGTTCACCGAGCTCGAGGCGCCGGCAGACGCCGTGGTCGACCGCTTCCAGCACACGACCGCGTTCGACTTCGTCGGCGACAAGGACTCGCTCGGCTCCGCCGCCGAGGGCGCGCTGCTGTTGCGCGAGGCGCCCCGGATCCCGACCGCCTGGTTCGACTCGCGCTCCTACCTGCATGGCCCGATGGAGTCTCTGCAGAGCGACCGAGGGATCGTGCTCGTCGGCGACGCCGGTGAGGACGGGCTGCGGATCATCGCCCGTCAGGCGGCCGCGATCGACTGTCCGCGGGTGGTCATCACCCACACGCCGCAGGACGACATCGACGTGCCTCAGCTCGTCGTCCCAGACCTCGGCGGCGGGCTCGTCCGCGCCGCGGTCGAGATGGCGGCGCTGCAGGTCCTCTCGGGCCGCCTGGCCGTCCGCCTTGACCGGACGAGCGGGAAGTTCCGCTACCCGCAGGACCAGCTGAAGCTCGACCGCGTCCCCGACCCAGCATCCACCCACTGACCCCGAAGCACACGATGGGGCGAACGCACGCACACATCATCACCGAGGAGGAGAAGCAGCTCATGACCACACACGAGTCACCGCAACCGGAACTCCGGGGACGGGCAAGACGATGGCTCTCCGGCGGCGCTGTCGCCGGCTGCGTCGCGCTGGCGATCGCGGGCTGCGGCTCGAGCGGGGGGAGCGGGAGCAACGGGAGCAGCGGCTCGAGCGGCAGCGGCTCGGGCAAGAGCAAGGCGACCGCGGCCAAGCTCAGCCCGAGCGCCAAGGGGACCCTCACCCAGTGGAACTGGAACACGGTCGCCGACGACCCGGGGGACCACGCGATCATGCCGCAGGCATTGAAGGCGTTCGAGCAGAAGTATCCGGGCTGGAAGGTCACCAACACCGAGATGACCCTCGACGAGCAGAACAACAAGCTGCCGCTCGCACTCTCGACCGCATCGAGCTCGCCGGGCGTGACCGAGACGAACGAGGGCTACCAGTCGATGGGCCGTCTGGTCACCGACAAGGAGCTGCTGCCACTCAACGACTATGTGAAGCTGTACGGCTGGAACAAGATCGGCGACCTGAACCTCCAGTACAACTCGTTCAGCACTGACGGCAAGTACCTGGGCCAGGGCGACGTGTACGGAATCCCGTGGACGGCGGCGCCGCTCGGCATCTTCTACAACAAGGCGCTGCTCCAGAAGGCGGGCGGCACCATCCCCACCAGCTGGGCGTCGTTCACCAAGGACCTGGCGCTGGTCAAGAAGGCCGGGATCACCCCGATGGCCTACGGCAGCGGGCAGCCCACGGTGTACCAGCCACTGCACATGTTCTACGAGGTCGCCGACGCGATGACACCGGCCTCGACCTCCACCGACTTCGTCTTCCATAAGGGAGCGAAGCCGAGCATCGACGTCCCCGGCTACATCAAGGCCGCCACCACGATCCAGAACTGGAGCAAGCAGGGGTACTTCCCCAGCGGCTACACCGGGATGTCGGGCAGCCAGGCGTTGTCGAACTTCACCTCCGGCAAGTCGGCCTTCTTCATCGAGGGCGAGTGGTACATCTCCTCGGTGCAGCAGGCGCTGAAGTCGAAGGCCGGCTTCTGGGTCCCGCCGTCGACGACCGGCGGCCCCGGTGAGGGCTACTCGATCCCGGCCCGCTCCGCCAACCCGGACGCCGCCGCGGCGTTCATCGACATCGGCCTGACCCCGAAGTTCCAGGAGGCCGTGATGAAGGAGGGCGAGGTGCCCGTCGTCGCGCCGAGCGCCAAGGTCCTCAAGAAGTTCCCGGCGATGCTCCAGTCGGCGACGACCGGGTGGCAGCGTACGGTCCAGAGCCATCAGCTCGTGCCGTACCTGGACTACGCGACGCCGAACTACCTCAACCAGATCTTCGCCTCGGTGCAGGAGCTGCAGGCCGGACGGCTCACCCCAACGGCGATGATCCAGCAGTTGCAGTCCGACTACACGACCTACTGGTCGAGCAAGTGAGCACGTCGGACTCCGCACGTGTGCGGCAGCCGCCCGAACAGCGGCTGTCCACCGGCATCGGCGGGCGCTTCGCCCGCCGGCGCCGGTCCGGTCTGACCGGCGACGGCGCGGCGTCCGACACCGTGGCCGACCGGGGGATCGGCATGCTGCTGATCCTCCCGGCGGTCGCGCTGCTGGCGATCTTCATCATCTACCCGCTGGTCAAGGCGGTCGGCTACTCGTTCCACAACTGGGACGGGGTCGGACCCTCGACCTCCGCCGGCGTCTCCAACTACACCGCGCTGTGGAAGAACGCGGTCGAGCGCAGCGCACTGGAGCACGCCGGCATCCTGATCGTGTTCTTCGCGATCATCCCGACCTTCCTCGGGCTGGTCGCGGCCGCCCTGATCGCCCGGATCCCGCGCCGCGGACTGGTCGTCTACCGGGTGATCTACTTCCTGCCCCAGGTGCTCGTCACCGTCGTGGTGGCGATCGTCTGGACCTGGCTGCTGGCGCCCAACGGGGGTGGCACGGTCAACGCGATCATCAACCTGTTCGGCTTCCACGTCCACACGGCGTGGCTCGGCGATTTCTCCACCGCGATGATCAGCCTCGGCCTGATTGCGGTGTGGCTCGACTTCGGGTTGTGCTTCGTGCTGTTCCTCTCGGGCGTGCAGCGCATCTCGCCCTCGCTCTACGAGGCGGCGCGCGTCGACGGCGCGAGCCTGTTCGACGAGTTCTTCCGGATCACGGTGCCGATGCTCCGGCGCGAGATCGGGGTCGCGCTGACGATCACCACCGTCGCCTCGCTGCAGAGCTTCACCCTGATCTACGCCGCCACCAACGGCGGCCCGGGCAACGCGACGATCGTGCCCGGCCTGCTCGTCTACCGCGATGCCTTCCAGCTCGGCGCGGTCGGCTCGGCGAGCGCCATCGGAGTGGCCCTCGCGCTGCTCACCTTCATCTTCACCGTCGTGATCCGGATCCTGCTCGAGCCACCCGGACAACGGCGCCGAATGCGACTGCGACTGCGGAGGAGCTGATGTTCACTCGCACCGAGCGATACGGCACGCTCTTCATCCTGCTGGCGGCCGCCGCGATCACGCTGTACCCGATCGTCGCGCTCATCTCGGCGGCGCTTGAGTCGGTCTCCAGCAACGTCAACTCGATCAACTTCTGGCACTCGCTGTCGCTCTCCTCGTTCAAGTACGCGTGGAACGCGGGCAACTTCTCGCAGTACATGGTCAACACCGCGATCATGACCATCGGAGTGCTGGTGATCTCGGCGGTCGTGGCCACGGTCGCCGCCTACGCGATCGTCCATCTGCGCCCGTTCGGGTCCCGGCTGCTCTTCTTCGCCTCGGTGATCGGCTTCATGCTGCCCGTCGAGGTCCTGATCACCCCGTGGTACTACGAGTTGCGCTCGATGAACCTGCTCAATGGCTACTGGGCGCTGATCCTGCCCCAGGCCGCTCAGTCGGTCGCGTTCGGGGTGTTCTGGATGCGATCGGCGTTCATGGCGGTCCCCGAGTCACTTGTGGAGGCCGCCACGCTCGACGGCGCCTCGCGGTTGCACATGTTCCGCTTCGTGCTCCTGCCGAGCGTCAAGCCGGCGCTGAAGACGATGTCGGCGCTCGTGTTCCTATGGACATGGAACGCGTTCCTGCTGCCGCTCGTCGTCGAGTCCAACCCGAACCGGTACACGGTGACGATCGGCCTGTCCACCTTCCAGGGCGCTCACTTCGCCAACTACGGCGCGCTCGGCGCGGGGGCGGTCCTCGCCGCGCTGCCGGTCGTGCTCGTCTACCTGATCTCCCAGCGCAGCTTCATCTCCGGAATGTTCGCCGGCAGCACGGTCGGCTGAACCGACAGAACCGAAAGGGAACGCCGATGGCCTCCATCACCCTCAACGCGGTCTCGAAGACCTATTCCAACGACGTGCAAGCCGTCGATGACGTGAGCCTTGACATCGCCGACGGCGAGCTGATGGTGCTCGTCGGCCCCTCAGGCTGCGGCAAGACGACGCTGATGCGGATGATCTCCGGGCTGGAGCGGGTCACCGCCGGGCGGATCATGATCGGCGAGCGCGACGTGACGATGGCGGCGCCCAAGGAGCGCGACGTCGCGATGGTGTTCCAGAACTACGCGCTCTACCCGCACATGACCGTGGCCGAGAACATCGGCTTCCCGCTGCGCCTGCGCGGCGTGCCCAAGCGCCAGATCGCGACCAAGGTCGCAGCGGCCACCGAGATCCTCGGCCTCTCGCAGTCGGAGTCCCGGCGTCCGCCGGAGCTCTCCGGCGGTCAGCGCCAGCGCGTCGCGATGGGTCGTGCGATCGTGCGTGAGCCGTCTGTCTTCCTGATGGACGAGCCGCTCTCCAACCTCGACGCGAAGCTCCGCGTCGAGATGCGCTCGGAGATCCTCAACATCCAGCGCCGCGTCGGCGTCGCCACCGTCTACGTCACCCACGACCAGACCGAGGCGATGACGATGGGGGACCGCGTTGCGGTCCTGGAGGCCGGGCGCCTGCTCCAGTGCGACGTGCCACAGACGATCTATGACGAGCCTGCCAACGTGACCGTCGCCGCGTTCATCGGCTCTCCCGCGATGAACCTGTTCGAGGGCACGCTGGCCGGCGACACCGGCGCGCTGAGGATCGGTCAGGAGACGCTGTCGCTCGATCCGGCCGGCCTTCCCGCGGGCCTGCGCGCCGCCGGCGAGCACGCGGTGATCTTCGGCGTGCGCCCCGAGGATCTGCGAGTCGCCGGCGAGGGTGACTCGCTGCTCACCGGCACGGTCGAGCTCGTCGAGGCGCTCGGCTCCGACCTGCTCGTCCACATGGACACGAGTGCCCAGCGAGCCCGGCTCCCCGAGCTCGGGGCCGAAGACGAGCTCCCGCCGGAGGCCGAGGTCTCCGCCCGCGGGCGCTTCGTCGCCCGCCTGGAGCCGCGCGCCGGAGTGCGCATCGGCGACACGCTGCGCCTCACGCCCGACCCCGCGCGGACCCACTTCTTCGACCCCGCGTCGGGTCAGAAGATCCGGTGACGGGCGCTCCGGGGCGCGTGGTAGTGTCGCCGCGGTGACCGCGGTCGATCAGGTCGTGGAGCGGGCGTCAGGGCGCCCGCCGCAGGACCGCGACGCGACGCATCCGGGCTCGCTGCTCAACGAAACCGAGCGCGCGATCCTCGCGCAGATCATGAGCGCGGAAGCGACGATGCGCTCCGAGATCTCCGAGCGCCTGAGCGTCTCCAAGGCGACGATCTCGGCGGGCATGAAGCGGCTGCTCGCCGCCGGGCTGGTCACCGAGCTCGGCGTCTCCCACGGCGGCGGTCTGGGGCGGCCGGCCGGCGTCTACCGGGTCTCGGAGGAAGCCGGCTGCTGCCTGGCGATCGACATGGGGACCACCCGCGTCTGGATCCGCGTGATCGCGCTCGACGGGCGCATCCTCGGGGAGGCGCAGGAGAAGATCCGGGCGTCCTCGGCGGACGTGAGCCGGGGACAGTTGCGCGCCGCGCTGCGCCTCACCGAAGAGGTCCGTTCGATCCTCGAGGCCCACCGGACGCGCGTGCGCGGCTGTGTGATCGCCGCTCCGGTCAAGGTCAGCCTCGACACTCCCGAGCCGCCGCGGCTGGCGCCGGTGTTCGACGCGGTCCGTGCGCTGCCGACGACCGCGGACCTCGCGATCACCGTCGAGAACAACGTCAACTGCGCGGCGATCGCCGAGGGCCAGGAGGGCGTCGCCCAGGGGCGTGCGACGTTCGCCTACCTCCAGGTCGGCGTCAAGATCGGCCTCGGGTTCGTCTACGAAGGGCGGCTGCTGCGCGGGCGCGGTGGCGCGGGGGAGGTCGCGTGCCTGCCGTATCCGTGGGGCACCGGCGCCCGGCCGAGCCACCTCGCGCTCGAGCACCACATCGGCTCGGCGGGGCTGCTCGCTCGGGCGCGGGCGCGGGACGACATCCCGATGGCGCCCCGCACCGACGTGGCCGCCCTGTTCGCCCGAGCGGCGCAGGGCGAGCCGGGGCCGCGGGAGCTCGTCGCCGCCCACGCCCGGGAGATCGGCGAGGCCGCCGCGGCGATCGTCGCGCTGCTCGACCCGGGGCTGATCGTGCTCGGCGGTGGCGTGGGCTCCAACCCGATCCTGCTGCGCGGCGTCCGGCACGAGATACGCCGGCTCGCCTGGGACACCGAGCTCGCCAACGGCCGGCTCGGCAGCGACGCCACGATCATCGGCGCCTCGCGGCTGGCGACCGAGGCCGCGCGCCGTGCGGTTCTCGCCGGCGGCTACTGACCGTCGCCACGCCTGACTTCGGCGGCTATCGGCCGTCGCGGGTGTAGGCGCGAACGAACTGCACGAACGCGGTGCCCGCCGGCAGCGGCCGGTCCGGCCACGCGAGCGCGACGCGCCGCAGCGGTACCGGCGGCGCGATCCGCACGATCCGGGCGCCGGCCTCGGCCTCGGCGAACGAGCGCGGCAGCATCGCCACCCCGAGTCCCGCGGCGGCGAGCGCGCGCACCGTCTGGAGCGCCGAGCTCTCGAACTTGGCGTGTGGCTCGAAGCCCGCCTCCGCACACGCGGCGCGCAGGGCGCTGTCGATCCCGGTGCCGCGCGTGAACACGATCCAGTCGTCGCCGGCGAGGTCGGCGAGCGGGATCTCGTCGCGCCCGGCGAACCGGTGGTCGAGCCCGACGACGAGCGCGAACTCCTCCACGTGCAGCAGCTCGGTCACCAGGCCGGACGGGGGCTCGTCGGGCAGCTGGATGAAGGCCGCATCGAGCTCGCCGCCGGTGAGCATCTCGAGCATGTGGTCGCTGGTGGCCTCCCGCATCACCACGTCGATGCCGGGATAGCGGTCGCAGAAGGAGCGCAGCAGCTCCGGCAGCCGGATCGTCCCGAGCGCGCGCATCGTCCCGAGCACCATCCGCCCGCGCATCAGCCCGGTGAACTGCTGCATCTCAGACTCGGCGGCGTCGAACCCGGCGACGATCTGCTCGGCGCGCGGCAGCAGCGCCTCGCCGGCGCGGGTGAGCCTCACCGTCCGGCTCGTGCGCACGAACAGCTCGACGCCGAGCGAGGCCTCGAGCTGGCGGATGTGGTGAGAGACCGAGGACTGCGAGAGCGACAGCTCCTCACTGGCGCGCGTGAAGTGGCTGTAGCGGGCGACGGCCTCAAAGCAGCGGAGCTGGCGCAGGTCCATGGGCCGGCGACGCTACCAGCGGGGCTCGGCGAGCCGCTCGTCCGAGGCTCAGGCGACCGCGGCGACGGTTGCCGCCTGGGCGGGCGTGAGGATCTCTGGGTCGAGCGGGACGTGCACGAGTGCCGGTCGGCCCGAGTCGACCGCGTCGCGCACCGCCTGCACGAACCCGACCGTGTCGGTGGCCGACGACGCCTCCGCGCCGAAGGACCGCGCGAGTGCGACGAAGTCCGGGTTGACGAGACTCGTGCCGGAGGGCCGGCCGCGATGCCGGCGCTCCTGGTGCATCCGGATCGTGCCGTAGCTCGAGTTGTCGACGACGATCTGCACGATCGCGGTCTGGTGGCGCATCGCGGTGGCGAGCTCCTGGACCGCCATCAGCAGGCAGCCGTCCCCCGCGAAGGACAGCACCGGGCGGTCGGGGTAGGCGAGCTTGGCGGCGATCGACGCCGGCAACCCGTAGCCCATCGCCCCGGACACGGGAGCGAGCTGGGTCCGGTAGCGGTGCAACGGCCAGAACCGATGCAGCCAGAGCGTGTAGTTGCCCGCGCCGTTGGTGACGATCGTCTCATCGGGCAACAGTGCCCGCAGTTCGCCCAGCGCCCGTGCCAGGTCGAGCGCGAGCTCGCTCGGCGGCGGGGTCTGGAAGGCGGTCGCCGCCTCGTGCAGGGCGGCCGTCCATGCGGCGTGACGGGCCGGGTCCGGCCGATCGAGATCGAGCGCCACGGCGGCGAACTCAGGGGCGCCGGCGTTGATCGCGAGCGCCGGCTCGAACACCCGGCCGAGCTCCTCGGGATCGGCGTGGACGTGGATCAGCGTCTGGCGCGGCCGCGGTGCCGCGATCAGCTCGTAGCCGCCGGTCGTCGGCTCGTCGAGCCGGGCGCCGAGCACGAGCAGCAGATCGGACTCGCGGACCTTCCGGGCGAGCGCCGGATCGATGCCGAGGCCCAGCGTCCCCGCAAACGCCGGGGAGCGGTTGTCGACGTAGTCCTGGCAGCGGAAGGCGAGCGCGACCGGCACCCCCCACGACTCGCACAGCGCTGCCGTGTCGGCGGCCGCACGTTCGGACCATCCGCCGCCGCCGACGAGCACGAGTGGCCGCTCGGAGCGGGCGACCATGTCGCGGACGCGGGCGACCGCCGCCGGCGGGGGCGTGGGGCGGACGATCTGATGGGGGGCGCCGTCGCACACGTCGGCGGTCTGGGCCAGCATGTCCTCGGGTAGTCCCAGCACGACTGGTCCCGGCCGCCCGGCGAGGGCGACCCGGTAGGCGCGGCCCACGTACTCGGGGATCCGCGCGGGGTCGTCGATCGTCGCCGCCCACTTCGACATCGAACCGAACACGGCCGCGATGTCGAGCTCCTGCCAGGCCTCCCGATCGCGATGCTCGCGCGGGATCAGGCCCACGAACAGGATCAGCGGGACCGAGCCCTGCTGTGCGTTGTGCACGGCGACCGCCGCCTGGGTGGCGCCCGGGCCTCGGGTGGCGAACATGATCCCCGGCGCCCCGGTGAGCTGGCCGTGTGCGCAGGCCATGTTCGCCGTCGATGCCTCCATGCGCCCGACGACGAGCTGGATCTCTGTCACGTCATGCAGCGCGTCGAGCACCGCCAGGTAGCTCTCACCGGGGACGCAGAACACCCGCTCGGTGCCGTGCAGCACGAGTTGATCGACGAGGATCCGGCCGCCGGTCCGCGGATCGCTCACGGCCGCGACCTCACGCGGGAAGCGGCTCGTCGACGAACACCTGGTAGCGCTGCGGCTTGGGCCGGTCCCTGTCGCTCTCCCGCACGTAGCGAATCGACGACTGGCCAAGCAGCGCGGCCGGCAGGATCATCACTCGCACGAACGCCGCGGTGGTGTCGCTCACCGCGTGCGCCTCGACGGGATCGGCGCCGTTCTCGAACCACGCGCCGTAGCGCTCGACGGTCTGCCCGAACCCGCCCGACTGCACCCGGAAGCGACCCTCGACCAGACAGCGGATCCCGGGGCCCTGGTGGGTATGGAGGTAGGCGGTGCCGCCGGGTGGCAGTTCGACGCGGTCGCACCGCACGAGCTTGGCGTCACCATTCAGCTCGAGCGTCGCCGACAGCTGTGAGCCCATGCGGGTCTCCTCGCCGAGCTCCCAGCAGATCGAGTGGCCAGGGCCGAGCTCGACCGGGCCGGTGGAGAACGTCGCCTCGCCGTCGGCGACCGAGTAGACGACTCGGGTGGCCGCGGGCAGCGAGAGCGTCTCGCCGTCGGCGACGTGGTGCTGGAACAGCTCGAGCACGGACGTCATTCGAAGACCTCGAGGGGAGGCGAGAACCGGGCGGGCACGAGTAGCTTGTTCTCCTGGTTGACGATCAGCGGACGGATCTTCTTCACGTACGCCTGCCATCCGGGGTCCGCGCCGAGCCGGCCCCGCCGCTCGGTGCGCTCGCCGAGGTCGCGGTAGGCCCACAGGTGCACGATCTGGTTGAGCGGTCCGACCTCGGTGGAGAAGTAGCCGACCATCCGCCCGAGGATCGCGCGCTGGATCTCCAACCCCTCTGCCTCGTAGAGGCGCAGGTACTCCGGCGCCTGTCCGGGGTGCAACGTGTAGATGCGCTCTTCGACGATCATCGGGCGCTCACTCGTCGATCGAGCCGAGACAGACGTACTTCAGCTCGATCCACTCATCGATCCCGTAGCGCGAGCCCTCGCGTCCGATCCCGGATTCCTTGACGCCGCCGAACGGCGCGACCTCGGTGGAGATCAGCCCCGTGTTGACGCCGACGATCCCGGTCTCGAGCGCTTCGGCCACCCGCCACACGCGGCCGATATCCCGGCTGTAGAAGTAGCCCGACAGGCCGAACGGGGTGTCGTTGGCCCGTTCGATGGCCTCCTGCTCGGAGGTGAAGGACTGAATGGCGGCGACCGGGCCGAATGTCTCCTCGCGGCTCATCAGCATCGCCTGGGTCGCGCCGGTGATCACGGTCGGCTCAAAGAAGGTGCCGCCGAGCTCGTGGCCGGCGCCGCCGAGCAGGACCTCCGCGCCGGCCTCGCGCGCCTGCGCGACGTGCTCGGTGACCTTCTCGAACCCCTGGCGATCGATCAGCGGGCCGACCTGGGCGCCCGGATCGGTGCCGCGGCCGACGACCAGGCGGGCCGCCTCACGGGCGAGCCGCTTGCCGAACTCCTCGGCCACGGACTCCTGCACGAGCACGCGGTTGGCGGCGACGCACACCTGACCCGAGTTGCGGAACTTGGCGACAATCGCACCCTCGACCGCCTTGTCGAGATCGGCGTCGTCGAACACGATGAACGGCGCGTTGCCGCCGAGCTCGAGTGACACCTTCTTGACCTGATCGGCGCACTGGCGCATGAGCAGTTTTCCGACCTGGGTGGAGCCCGTGAACCCGAGCTTTCGCACCGTCGGGTTGGAGGTCAGCTCGCCCCCGATCAGCGGTGCGTCCTCGGCGTCGCCGGTCACGATGTTGAAGACGCCCGCGGGGACGCCGGCGCGCATCCCGAGCTCTCCGATGGCCAGGGCCGAGAGCGGCGTCTGCTCGGCCGGCTTGAGGACCATCGTGCAGCCCGCGGCGAGGGCCGGGGCGGCCTTCCGGGCGGGCATCGCGGCGGGGAAGTTCCACGGCGTGATCCCGGCGGTGACGCCGATCGGCTGCTTGAGGACGACGATCCGGTTGCCCGGGACCGGCGAGGGGATCACGTCGCCGTAGACGCGCTTTGCCTCCTCGGCGAACCAGTCGAAGAACGACGCCGCGTAGTTGACCTCTGCGCGGGCCTCGGCCAGCGGCTTGCCCTGCTCCATCGTCATCAGCAGCGCCAGCGCATCGACGTGCTGGCGCAGTTCCTCGGCCCAGCGACGGAGCACGGCGGCGCGCTCAGCCGCGGTCCGCTTGCGCCACGCGGGCAGCGCCGCGGCGGCGGCGTCGATTGCGGCGCGGGTCTCGGCCGAGCCCATCCGCGGCGCCTGCGCGATCTGATTGCCGGAGGCCGGGTCGAGCACGGGGAACTTGCGGCCGTCGTCGGCGCCGAGCCAGCGGCCGCCGATCAGGCCGTGCTCACGCAGCAGGCCGTCGTTCGCGAGCGCCTGGATCTGGGCGCTTGTGTCACTCGAGGTATCTGTCACGGACATGGCCCGGAACCCTAGTCACGGCGTCGAGTCACTGTCAAATTGGGGCGCCGATTGATCGACCATGTCACTGGCAGCGATTCATGGACACGATATGTGTCACACGCGCGAGGCCGTCTGCTTGACACGCGTTCGAGACCGTGCGTACTGTTGCCGCCGTGCCGCAGTCAATCGAGGTGTCCGTCCCGACCTCCGAGCAGGAGGCCCGCGCGCTGTTCGGCGCGTCTTCGAAACCGCTCGTGGCCGGCGGCGCGACGATTCTCACCCCTGAGCTCGCCTCGGGGGCCCGCCGCGCCGCTCACGTGATGCTGCTTCATCGCGCCGGCCTGGACGCAGTCCGGCGTGACGGGGATCGGATCGCGATCGGTGCCACCACTCGCCTGTCATCGTTGCGTGAGATGCCCGAGCCGCTGCAGAGCGCGATCGCCGGGGTCGCCGATCCGGAGGTCCGCGCCCAGGCGACGCTGGCCGGCAACATCTGCGCCGCGCCGCTCGACGGTGCCCCGCGCGGAGACCTGCAGGGGCCGCTGCTTGCGCTCGACGCCGTCGTGTACTGGACCGACGGTGCCGTGGACCATCGCGACGGGATCGAGGCGTTCCTCGCGGCCGGCCCAGCGGTGCCCCGTCTCGTGCTCGGGGTCGAGTTCACCGCGCCCGAGCAGGGCGCGTTCGCGGCGCTGCGCCGCCCGCACAGCCACGGCTACACCGTGCTGGCGGTGAGTGCGGCCGTCCGTGGCGGCGAGCTGCGCCTCGCGGCGACCGGCCTCGGGCCTCACGCGATCCGGCTCGGCCCGGCGGAGGAGCCGCTGCCCGCCGGCCTCGACGGTGGAGCGCGCGACGACGCGCTCGCCTCGGGCTGGTATCGCCGGGAGATGGTGCCGGTGCTCGTGCGCCGTTGCCTGGAGCAGATCGAGGCGTTCGCATGAGATTGACGGTCAACGGAATCGAGCGGGAGGCTCTGCGCAGCGCGCCGATGACGCCGCTGCTCGACGTGCTGCGCGAGGAGCTCGGCGTGATGAGCCCCAAGCCGGGCTGTCGTTCCGGCGGCTGCGGCGCGTGCACGGTGCTGATCGACGGCGAGCCGCGCCGCTCCTGCCTGACCCCCCTGGCCGCGGTCGACGGCGCCGCGGTGACGACCGCCGACGGGCTCGGCACGCCGGAGTCGCCGGCTCCGGTCCAGCAGGCGTTCGCCGACGGTTACGCCAGCCAATGCGGCTACTGCACCTCGGGCATGGTGATTGCGGCCCATGCGCTCGTCGAGCGCCGCGGCTCGGCGCTCACCCGGGAGGAGATCGCCGAGGAGCTCGCCGGCCATGTCTGCCGCTGCACCGGTTACGTCAACATCCTCGCCGCGGTCGAGCAGGCGGCGCGCGCATGAAGGCGGTCGGCGCCTCCGTCCCGCGCTACGACGGGATCAAGAACGTCGTCGGACGGGCGCTGTTCACCGATGATGTCCGCCCGGCCGGGCTGTTGCACGTGAGGCTCCTGCGCTCGCCCCACGACAGCGCCCGGATCGTGTCGCTCGACGTGACCGGCGCGGCGAGTGCGCCCGGGGTGCACGGGGTGATCACGGCGGCCGACGTGCCGCGCCTGGTCGTCGGGCAGCTGGAGGCCCAGGGGATCGAGGCCGACGAGCCGCTGCTCGCGCTGGACGAGGTCCGCTTCCGCGGCCAGCCGGTGGTCGCGGTCGCCGCCGAGACCGAGGAGGCGGCGGGCGAGGCGCTTGAGCGGATCGCGATCGAGTACGAGGTGCGCGAGCCGTTCCTCGACATGCGCCTGGCGATGGATCCCGGGCAGCCGCACATCGTCTCGGACGGCAACCTCTTCCACTACGAGAAGTACACCGAGCGGCGGGTGCGCCGCGGCGACGTCGATCGCGCCTTCGAGGAGGCCGACGTGATCGTCGAGGGCGTCTACCGGCCGAGCGCGATCGAGCAGGCGCCGATCGAGACGCAGGCCGCCATCGCGATCCCCGAGCCCGATGGTCGCCTGACGATCCACTCCACCACCCAGGCGCTCTACTACTCGATGGCGATCGTCGCCGAGCACCTCCAGATCCCGCTCGGCCAGATCAAGTTCGTCGGCGGGCAGGTCGGCGGCGGCTTCGGCGGCAAGGTCGACTCGCCGTGTGAGTCGATCGCCGGGCTGCTGGCGCTGCGCACCGGCCGTCCGGTTCGCTTCGCCCACACACGTGAGGAGGAGATGCTGTGCTCCTCGGTCAGGGCCTCCTGGCACATCGAGATCGCCGACGCGGTCACCTCGGACGGGTGGATCCTCGGCCGCCGGACGCTCACCCTCCACGACGCCGGTGCCTACACGCGCCTGTCGCCCTACGGCACGAACAAGCACACGTTCCACCTCGCCGGCGCCTACACGATCCCGAACGTCGCATTCAACTCCTACGTCGTGTACACCAACCGCCCGCCGTCGTCCTCGATGCGCGGCTTCGGCGTCACCTCGGCGTCGTTCGCGATCGAGACCCACCTGGAGCGGATCGCGACCGAGCTCGGGATCGACCCGTGGGAGCTGCGGCTGAAGAACGCGGCGCGGACCGGCGACGTGAGCCCGACCGGAGGCCGGCTGCCCGACCCCTCGGCGGTGGCGACGCTGGTCGGATGTGCCCGGCAGGCCGGTGTCGCGCTCGCCCCGTCATTTGCCTCGATGACCGATGACCGGGACCCGGCAGAGCCGGTCCCCGCCCATCTGCGTGACGCGGTTCTCGAGCCGGGAGCGGTCGTCTGATGGCGCGCCGTCGGGGCACCGGGATCGCCTCCATCGAGTACCCGACCGGGATGAACCAGGCGGGCGACCCCAGCCAGGTCTGGATCAAGCTGAAGCCCGACGGCCACGTCGATGTGTTCACCGGCACCTGCGACCTCGGTCAGGGCTCGCGCACCGTTCACGCCCAGATCGCGGCCGACACGATCGGCGTCCCGTACGAGTGGGTGACGCTTGACAACTCCAACACCGACTCCTCGCCGCTGTGCACCGGGACGTTCGCCTCGCGCGGGACGTTCGTGGGCGGCAACGCGATCGCGCGTGCCGCGGTGGAGACGCGCAAGTCGCTGTTCGACATCGCCGGCGAGATCATGGAGATCGACCCCGCCGACCTCGTCTCCGAGGACGGCTTCGTGTGGCCCAACGGGTCGCCGTCGGCGAAGCGCTCGATCACGGACATCGCGCTGGAGGCGACCTGGCAGCGCGGGCGGATGATCACCGGCCAGGCGACCTACATGAAGCCGTTCTCCGCGCCGGACCCCGACACCGGCGAGTGCGAGCCCCATTACGCGATCTCCTACGGCGTGTGCGTCGCCGAGGTGGAGGTCGACGACGAGACCGGGGAGGTCGAGGTCCTGAAGATGACCCAGGTGTACGACGTCGGCCGCGCGATCAATCCGGCGCTCGTCTCCGGCCAGATCCACGGCGGGGCGATGATGGGCCTCGGCCTGGCGCTGCTGGAGGAATCCTTTCCCGAATATCCCGGCACCGGGCACCGCGGCGCTGAGTTCGGCAGCTACCTGATGCCGGCGCCGACGGAGCTGCCCGCGATGCACGACAGCGTCCTGGAGAACCCCTCCGCCGACGGTCCGTTCGGCGCAAAGGCGATCGGCGAGATGGCCTCCAACGCGCAGCCGCCGGCGATCGTCAACGCGATCCACGACGCGGTCGGGGTCTGGCTCAACGAGCTGCCTGCCAAGCCTGAGCGGGTGCTGCGCGCGCTGCGGGAGCGGGTGCAGCCGCGGCGGGAGGGCAAGCGCGTGATCTTTGACGAGGCGCAGTCGATCGCCGCCGTCTCCAGCCTGCGCGGCGCCGGGTGGCCGCTCGTGGGCACGCCCCCCACGATCTGAGGAGAGGGACCGCATGAGCACCTTCTGGCATCCGTTCGCCGACATGGCGGAGGTCTCCGACCATGAGTTCACGATCACGCGCGGGGAGGGGGCCTACGTCTATGACACCGACGGCCGCCCGTACCTCGACGCCGCCGGCGGCCTGTGGTACTGCCACGTCGGGCACGGACGGCGCGAGATCGCCGACGCGATCTCCACTCAGCTGTCGCGGTTGGAGTGCTACTCGACGTTCGGGGATCTCACCAACGAGCCGGCGGGTCAGTTGTGCGATCGGCTCAGTGGCCTGTGCGAAATGGAGGAGACCAAGGTCTTCCTCACCCTCGGCGGGGGAGACGGGATCGAGACCGCGGCCAAGCTCGCGCGGATGTACTGGTCGCTTCAGGGCCGGCCGGGGAAGGTGGGGCTGATCAGCCGCAGCTACTCCTACCACGGCACCCACGGGTTCGGCACGAGCCTGGCCGGACTGCCCACGATCCGCCAGGGATTCGGGCCGCTCACCGAGGGCACCTCCCAGGTGGATTACGCCTCGCTCGACGCGCTCCAGGCCGAGATCGCACGGCTCGGCGCCGACAACGTCGCCGCCTTCTTCTGCGAGCCGGTGATCGGGGCCGGCGGTGTGCGCCCGGCGCCCGCGGGTTACCTGGAGGGCCTCAGCGAGATCTGCCGTGCCAACGATGTGCTGCTCGTGATCGACGCGGTCATCTGCGGATTCGGGCGGCTCGGCACCTGGCTCGGCTACGAGCGCTTCGGCATGGAGCCCGACATCGTCGTCACCGCCAAGGGGCTGACGAGCGGCTACCTGCCGCTCGGCGCGGTGCTCGTCTCCGGCCGTGTCGCCGATCCGTTCTGGTCTGAGCCGGGGCGCATGATGGTGCGCCACGGAGCCACCTACGCCGGTCACCCGACGTGCTGCGCCGCCGCGCTGGCGAACCTCGACCTGCTTGAGGCGGAGGGTCTCATTCCGCGTGGGCGTGAGCTGGAGGGCGACCTGTATCGGCTGCTCTCGCCGCTGGCCGAGCATCCGGCGTGCGGCGAGGTCCGCGGCGGTGTCGGGCTCGCGGCGGCGGTCGATCTGTCCCACGAGATGCAACGTGACCCGCACGCCGCGCATGCGTTCTACGACGCGATCCGCGAGGCGGGGGTGATCCCACGTGGGCAGGCAACCGGTGTGGCCATCGGGCCGCCGCTCACCGTCGGCATCGAGGATCTGCGCACGATCGCCGACGCGGTCGCCACCGGATTGGACGCTGTCGCCGAGCACCACGGAGCGGCGCACGCCGCGTGAGTGAGCGGCGACACATCGTGTCGGTGAATCAGTCCATGTAGTGCATTCGATGATTGCCGGGGTCCGTTGACAGGGGAGGGCACCGGCCTCAAAGTGTGCGACCGAGAGAGGAGCGTGGGGCGGCGCGTCCCGGATCAAGGGTGCGTCCCGTGCGCTGTGAGGAATGACTCAGAGAGGTGAGTAGATGGCCGATGTGGGCATGACCACGGGACCGGTCGACCCGGGACCTGAGACCAAGGCGGCGAGCCCCGCCGTGCAGCACACGCGCCTGGCGCGCGGGGTGCTGTCCAACCTCGATATCGCGACGTCGACGATGGCGAACATCGCACCGGCGATGTCGTTCTTCTTCGGCTTCGGGCTGGTCGCGTCGACCGCCGGCGTCCCGGCGCCGTTGACGATCATCGCCGCGATGATCGCGATTGCGCTGCTCGGCAACACGCTCACGCAGTTCAGCCGGGTGCATCCGTCAACCGGGTCGTTCGTGACCTTCATCGGCCGCGCGTTCGGCCCCTACATCGCCGTGCTGATGGCGCTCGTCCTGTCGGCGGGCTACATCACCGCCGTCGCGTCCGTCGTCGGCATCTCCGGCGGCTGGACCTCGGACATCCTGAGGGTCTATCTGCACATCCACATCCCGTGGCAGATCCTCACCTTCGTGCTCGTCGCGATCGCGTTGGCGCTGATCGTGCGCGGCGCGGCGGTCTCGACCAGGGCGGCCGCGATCTTCTTCACCTTCGAGCTGGGCCTGATGATGATCATCGCGATCGCGCTGCTGATCAAGCACGGCGGCTCGCTCAACCTGCATCCGTTCGACCCGGGCCGCCTCTCCGGGGGGTTCTCGGGCCTGTCGCTCGGCTTCCCGCTGGCGATCTACATGTTCATCGGCTGGGAGAACTCCGCGGCGCTCGCCGAGGAGAGCGAGGACCCGCGGGTCGGCATCGGCAAGGCGATTCTGTGGTCGATCATCCTGCTCGGCGGCTCCTACATCCTGTTCGCGTATACGACAGTGATCTCGTTCGGCGAGAACATCGGCCTGCTGAGCAAGCAGGCGGTGCCGTTCGTCACCGCTGCCCACAGCGTGTCGAGCGTGCTCGCCTTCTTCGCCTACATCGCCGGCTTCACCTCGATCTTCGGAACGCTGCTGTCGGCGGCCAACTCGCAGGCGCGGATCATCTTCAACTCCGGCCGCGAGGGACTGCTGCCGTCGTGGGTGTCACGGGTCACCAAGGAGTCGAAGACGCCGTACGCGGCGTTCATCGTGTACCTCGGCATCGCGCTCGGCCTCACCTACATCTTCGGGTGGTCCCAGCCGCCCGTCCTGTATTTCGGTGAGATCGGCACGATGGGCACGATCCTCGTGATCATCACCTATCTGGTGGCCAACCTGGCACTGCCGGTGTACTTCCGGCGACACCACCCGGAGCTGTTCCATCCGGTCAAGCACCTGCTGTTGCCGCTGATCGGCGCGTTCGCGGTCGGGTACCCGCTCTACGAGCTGGTCAAGCCCGGTCAGCCCAAGCCGTTCTCGGAGTACCCGCTGATCGCGATCGGCGTGATCGTGGTGGCGGGTATCTGGGCGGCGATCGTCAACGCACGCGACCGGACACTCGGCGAGCGAGTCGGTTCGATCGTCGCCGACGCCGACTAGAAGCTGGCCGCTGGTCCGGCCGGGCGCGTCTCGCGCATGCCCGGCCCGGGCCAGTCGCCGGCGGGCGCGGACGCCCGCGTCTCCTGCTCTCGGACCCGCAGGAACGCGGCGACGACCTGCGGGTCGAACTGCGACCCGGCGCCCGCACGGAGCTCGGCAAGCGCCACCTCCTCACTCATCGCGCGGCGGTAGCTGCGGTCGCTCGTCATCGCGTCGTAGGAGTCGCAGACAGATATCACGCGGGCGCCGAGCGGGATCGCGGCGGCGAACAGCCGGTCGGGATAGCCCTTGCCGTCCCAGCGCTCGTGTGAGCTGCGCACGAGCGGACCGACCGCCGTCAACGCAGGGGAGGAGTCGAGGATCCGCTCTCCGGCGAGGGTGTGCCGGCGCATCAGCTCCCACTCCTCATCGCTGAGCGGACCGGGCTTGAGCAGCACGTTCTCGGGAATCGCGATCTTGCCGATGTCGTGCAGCTCGGCGCCAAGGCCAATGAGCTCGACCTGGTCGTCGGACAGTCCGAGCGCCCGCGCCGTCGCGGTTGCCAGGCGCTCGACATCGGACAGGTGGTCGGTGAGGTGCGGGTCGCGCTGCTCCAGCGCGGAGAGCAGCGTGCGGGCGACCTCCTTGGCCGTGCCCGAACGCCGCGAGGAGTGCTTGTCCTCGTACATGCGCTGGTCGGCGACCCGGAGCGCCTCCGACGGGTCGGCGGCCTCTTCGGGAAGCCTCACGCTGCCGAAGGACGCAGACACCGCAAACCCGTCCCCCTGCTCGGCGAGGACGGCGTGTGCGGCATGCAGCATCGCCTCCCCGACCTCCCCGGCGGGCACGAGCACGCAGAACTCGTCGCCACCCATGCGGTAGGCGGCGGCGGGGGTTGGCAGCACGCTCTCCAGCGCCCGGGCGAGGCGTTGCAGCAGCGCGTCCCCCGCGGCGTGGCCGAAGCAGTCGTTGTAGCTCTTGAAGCCGTCGAGGTCGAACAGCCCGAGCACCAGCCCTGGGGGCTCGTCGTCATCGAGGCGCACCTCGAGTGCGGCGGCGAGCGCGCGACGGTTGCCCAGTCCGGTGAGCGGATCGGTCGATGCCTCCGTGCGCGAGCTGTCGAGCATCCACTGGTGTGCGCGGAACGTGAGCACCAGGCGCACGAGCACCCCGACGAGTGCGGTGCTCGCGAGGACCACCGCCGGCACGGTGATCGACGTGAACGAGCCGGCGACGAGCACCGAGATCGCCACCAGCGCGAAGGCGACGGGGAGGCGAATGCTCGGCCGGGCGCGGGTGAGCGGCCGCCAGGCGCGCGCCTTGTCGGGATCCATCCAGGCCGCGATCGCCACGCACTCGGCGATCGTCCACCAGCCCGGGTCAAACGGCCCGCCGGACACCCATGTGCCGGCGGCGTCCTTGATCAGGTAGATCGTGTCCGAGGCCCAGAAGCAGAGCACGCCGAGCGCGAGCACGCCGAGCCGACGGTCAAGGCCGCGGCCTCCGATCGCCAGCAGGCCGATCAGCACGCCGAGCATCACCAGGTCGCAGACCGGATAGGCGAAATTGGTGATCACCGAGATCGACAGGCCGTGCAGCGAGTCGAGGACCGGCTTGAACACGATGGCGGCGCTCATCGAACCGACGGCGAGGCCGGCGATGAGGCCGTCGACGAACACCATCCGCGGCAGGCCACGGATGCGCGAGTGGGTGAGCAGGACGACGCCGAGGATGATGAGCGGCGGCAGCGACAGATAGCCCGCGTCGGCCGGCGAGGGGACCGGAGGCGAGGCGTCTGACCACAGTACGGCCGTGAAGTAGAGCTCGCCGAGCGTCCAGGCGAGCACGGCCAGGCCGAGCACGATCCACGCAGCCCGCTCCCTCGGTCGGATGAGCCCTCGGGCGATGCACAGCGCGGCGCCGATTCCCATCATGATCAGGTGCAGCCACTTCTCGGGGCCCGACGGCGCCCAGCGCACGCCGAGGCCGTGCAGCTCGCACGCGACGAGCCACGCCCCGAGAATCACGACAACACCGCGTATCGAACGAGGCATGGCCGGTCTATCGGCCCCTCCGGGCCGGAGGGCGAGCCGATCAGTTCCTATTCGGGAAGATGTCCAGAGTGATCAGGTGCCCATCGTGAGCACCATCCGGAAACGGGCGTCCCCGCTCATCATCTTCTCGTAGGCGTCCGCCGCCCGCTCGAGGGGCATCGTCTCGATCATCGGGCGCACTCCGGTGAGCACGCTGAAGCGCAACGTGTCCTCGGAATCGATCGATGTGCCCGATGCGTGGCCCTCGATCGACTTGTCGCCGCCGATCAGCGCCGCGGCGGGGGCCGGGACGGGATCCATCGAGGCACCGACGATCAGCAGCTTGCCCTCCGGGCGCAGGCCGCCGAACACGGCGCCCATCGCATCAGCGCTCGTCGCCGTGGCCAGGATCAGGTCGGCGCCGCCGAGATCCTGCAGCGCTGCGGCCGGATCGCCATCGGTCGAGTCGACGTAGTGGTGGGCGCCGAGCGTGGTGGCGAGCTCGCGCTTGTCAGCGCCGCGTGCAATGGCGATCGTCTCGTACCCCAGGCGAACCGCGAACTGGACCGCGAGGTGGCCGAGTCCGCCGATCCCGAGGATCGCCACCCGGCCGCCGGCGACGGTGCCGCTGCGACGCAGGGCGTTGAACGTGGTGATCCCGGCGCAGAGCAGCGGGCCGGCCTCCTCCGGTGAGAGATCGTCGGGCATCGCGGCGAGCGCCGAGGAGTGCACGACGACGTACTCGGCGTACCCGCCGTCCATCGTCACTCCCGGGATCTCCCCGTGCTCGCAGTCGATCAGGTGCCCTCGCCGGCACTGCTCGCACCAGCCGCAGTTGCCGCCGAACCAGCCGACGCCGACGCGCTGACCCACCTCCCAGCCCTTGACGTCGTCGCCGAGCTCGGCGATCTCGCCCGCGATCTCATGGCCGGGGATCAGCGGGTGGCTCGTGCCGGGGTAGCCGCCCTCCTTCGCGAAGCTGTCGCTGTGGCACACGCCGCAGGCGTGGACCTTGACCAGCGCATCGCCCGGCCCCGGGCTCGGGACGTCCCGCTCCTCCAGGACGAAATCCCCGCCCGGCTCGTTGACCACTATCGCTCGCATGCGTGTCATCTGTCTCGACCTCTGTCCTGTCCTTGGGTTCCGTCCATGCACGCTAGCCGCGGTGGGCAGAATGAAACCGTGCCCATCACGTCTCGTCAGTTCGGAGACCGCGGCCGCCGGCGCGCACAGTCGCTCGGGATCGACCCCGAACGGCTGCCGCCGGGTCAGTCGCCGACCGTCAAGTGGCCGGTCCTCTCGATTGAGGAGGTCCCGCAGATCCCGGCCACGGAATGGACGCTCACGATCGACGGAGCGGTGCGTGAGCCGTTCACGCTGGACTGGGCGGCGCTCCAGGCCGAGCCCCGCGTCGACTGGGACGGGGATATCCACTGCGTCACCCGCTGGTCGAAGTTCGGGATGCACTGGCACGGGCTGGCGGTCGCTCCGCTGCTGGCGCGCGCCGGGCTGTCCGCGGGCGCGGGCTACCTGCTTGCCGAGAGCCCCAGCGGTTACACGACCAACCTGCCGCTCTCCGACGTGATCGACCATCCAGCGCTGGTGGCCTTCGAGGCCGACGGCGAGCCGCTGGCGCCCGAGCATGGCGGCCCGATGCGGCTGTTCGTCCCGCACCTCTACTTCTGGAAGTCCGCGAAGTGGCTGAGCCGCCTGCAGGTGCTCGAGCATGACGAGCTCGGCTTCTGGGAGCGCAACGGCTACCACCATCGTGGGGACCCGTGGGCGGAGGAGCGCCACAGCGTCAGCGACTACGTGGCCCGCGCGATGCGTCGCGACGCGCGCACACGTGGTCCCGGAACGTGATCTGTGTCAAGCTGTGGACGACGATGTCCGAGGGCTGCGGCAGACGGGATCGACGGCGATGAGGAGCTGGTCGCTTCTCTCCCGGGAGTTGAGCCCGCACGCGCCTGAGATCCTGTCCTCCGGGACGGCGGCGCGGGCCGTGGTGCTGGAGATCCCCGCCGGCGAGAGCCTCCAGGAGCACCAGGTCCACGAGCGGGCATGGGTGAGTGTGATCGACGGTGAGGTCGAGATCACCTCGCGGGAGGGCGGCAGCGTGAGCGGAGGGGCCGGGCTGCTCGTCGAGTTCGATCCGGCCGAGCGCCACGAGGTCGTCGCGGTGTCGACCGCGCGGCTGCTGTTGCTGCTGACGCCATGGCCGGGCGACGGCCATCCCGGTGCGATGGAGCTGGAGTCCAAGGCCACCGTGCGCGAGCGGGCGGCCGAGCTGCGCCGCTGATCCCCGTTCAACCGAGCGGGCGCTCGAGGAACGGGAAGCCCTGTTTGCCGTCGGGGCTGTCGATCAGGCAGTCGGCGAGCAGCAGTGCCACGCCGATATCGCCGGTGAAGAGGGTGAAGCGACCCTGGCCGTGACGTTCGCGCCAGGCTCGTGCGCCCGCGGCCGCGTCCATCGCGAATGCGCGCGCACGCTCGAGCCATCGTGCCTCGCCGGTCCGCTGATGAAGCGCCAGGAACGCATAGGCGTTGCCGGCGGTGCCATGACAGAGCCCGACGCCCTTGCGCAACGGCCCGGCGAGCCAGGTGAGCTCGCCGCCGGCGATGAGCAGTTCGTCGATCCGCTCGTCCGGTGGGACGGACGCCAGCGCGGTCACGATCCCCGGCGCGCCGTGGCACCACTGGACCGGGCGGCGCTCGATCTCGGTGTCGGCGAACCCCGGCCACTGGGCGAGGGCGCCCTGACGCTGGGCGAGCGCAGCCGTGGTGGCGATGACGCGTTCGACCAGGGCGGTGCGGTCAACGGCGCCGTCGAGGAGCTCACTCCCGGAGATCAGGACCGACGCGTTGCTCGCGAAGCCGTGGCCGGCGCCGACAAACCGGCGACTTTCGCCGTACATGTTCTGGACCCAGATCGGGTCGTCCCACTCGTCGATCAACCACGCTGCGCTGTCGCGCCAGAGCTCTCGCCACTGCGGCTGGCCGGTGGCGCGCCACATCGCCTCCGCCGCGATCATCGTCCCCGGCGAGCCCCAGCACAGCTCGCGGGTCGGGTTACGAGCGTTGGCGGCGACGGTCGCGGCGAGCGCGGTGCGCGTGTCGGTGGCGGCGTGCGCGTTGGCGTCGGCGGTGTTGGCGTCGCCGGCGCCGGCGATCGCCTCGCACGCGAGCAGGATTCCTGACTCGCCGAACAGCAGTGAGGGAGGCGGCGGTGGCGTGCCGGTCTCCAGCTCGGTGAGCTCGGGATCGGCGCGGTAGGCGCCGGGGAGCGCCGCGACGAGCTCTTCGATCCCCGGGAGCTCGTCGGCCAGGCCGGCGCGTGCCAGCCGGTGCAGCCCCCACGCCATGCCCGCGCCGCCGAGGTACACGCAGCGGAAGACCCGGTCCTCCGGATCGTCGTCGAGGTCGGCGGGATGGTTGGCCCACAGCTGCTGCGGGCCGCGGTACGCGGTGATGGCGTCCGTCGCGATCTCGGCAATCGCGGTGCGTGCGGCTGGCGCGGTCCAGGCCGGTCCAGCGAGCGGGCGGTGCTCGGCCGGGTCGCAGAACGCGGCCGGTGGACGCGGGGGCGTCCCGCCGGCGCTCACTCGTCCTTCTTACGCTGCGATTCGCCGGTCAGACGGGAGCCCAGCTCATCGATCCAGTCGGCCACCGAGCGGCCCCGGCGCTTGGTGGCGCCGTCTGCTGATGAGGGCGGGTGGGCCTCGGAGAACTTGGTGGAGACCTGGTCAGCGAAGTCGTCGAGGATCTTGGCGAAGCTGTCGTTCGTCGTGTAGTAGCCGAGCTCCTCGTCGGTCGCGCGACCCGGTTCGTCGTCACGGGTCGCCTTCCTGGCGTCGCGTTCCGCGGTGGCGCGGGAGGCTTCCCCAGCGGCAGCGCGGGCCGCCTCCTGAGCGGTGCGCGCGGCCTTCTCCCGCTGCCCGCGCGCTGCTCGCAACTCGCTCTCCATCGCCCTCAGGCGCGCGTCGAGGTCGGGGTCTGCGCTCGGAGGGCTGTCGCGGGTGCCGGCGGCGGCCGTCTGCTTGCGCATGAGCTTCACGTGCGCGTAGGCCTCCTGGACCTCGGCGAAGCGCAGCGCCGACTCATGGGAGCCGTTGTTGTGATCGGGATGGTGAAGCTGAACCAGCCTGCGGTAGGCGGTGCGCAGCTCCTCGTCGCTCGCGTTCGGCGTGATGCCGAGCGTCACATACGGGTCCGGCGGGGCCATGGTCCTTCCGAGGATCGCACGATTATGTGGGGTGTGGCGACTGAGGCCGGATTATCCGTCCTGAGGCGACACACGTCTGACGATCTGAGGCCGCAGCGCCCGTCCATTGCGTGCGCGCACCGACCCCGCCCAGACCCCCGCTCCGTACGAGACGTCGTCGGCGACGCTGAGCGCGGCGAACCGCAGCGGATCGAGCGGGGGCCGCAGGCGGAGGTAGTCACGCACCGGGGCGGCGAGCAGCAGCGCGAAGGCGGCTCGCCGCGTTCGCCGGCCGGTAACGGCCGCCGCCAGCGGGAGCGGTCCGAGCATCGTCGCCGCCCGCCCGAGCGCGGCCGCGCTCTCGCCCAGCCCCCGCAATCCGAGCAGGGCGCCGGTGCGCGAGGGAACGCCGCGGAGCGACAGCGATCGGGAGACGGCGAGGGCCTGGAGCGCGACCGGCGTCAGGGCCACCGCGGCCGGGACCCGCCGCCAGCTCGCCGTGAGCGCCGCGGCGCCCAGTGCGGCCGCCGAGCGCGGATGGACTCTCACCGGCGCCAGTCGCTCCGGGTGCCTGCGCGCGAGCGGCCCGGCCGAGGTCCCGTACCGGAAGCGTCGGAGCAGCAACGACCGCAACCGCGTGGGCTCGTCGTGCCCGACGACCGCCGAGGGCTCGTAGCGGACCGACCATCCCCGGTCGATCATCCGCCAGACGAGGTCGACGTCCTCGCCGTACCGCAGCGCGGGGTCAAAGGGCGAGGAGCCGAGTGCCTCGCGCCGGGCGAGCAGCGCCGCCGTCGGTACGTAGGCGACCCGTCCGCCGGGGCGCACGAGCGACGGCCACGGCCCGAGATCGAGCGGTGAGCGCACGGCGGCGAACCGTTCGAGTGCCGAGCCGCCTCCGTCCCGCGCCGCGCGCGGCAAAACTCTCGGGGCGGCCGCCCCGAGCCCCGGATCGGCCGCGAGCGTCCCGCACAGCAGCGACAGCCAACCCGGCTGCGGCACGCAGTCGGAGTCCAGCAGCGCGACCAGCCCGGACTCGATCGTCTCCAGGGCCGCGTTACGCGCCGCCGACGGCCCACCGGCGTGCTCGCGCCGGATCAGCTCACAGCCGACCTGCCGGCAGACAGCCGCCACCGCGTCGCTGTCACGCGAGCCGTCGTCGACGACGATCACCCGGCCGGGCGGGTCCGCGATGCGGAGCGCCGATAGGCAGCGGGCGAGCTCGCCGGGACGGTCACGCACCGGGATGACGACCGTCACCTCGCCGCACCGCGCCGGGCGCGGCGGGGGATGGGCGAGCCCTCCGTCGATCAGCCGCCGGGCGAGCGCATCAACCGGCCCGTGGCGGGGCTCGCCTGCCTCGTCGGTCTCGCGGGTCTCGCCGTTCTCGCCGTTCTCGCGGGTCTCGCCGGCTTCGTCGGCTTCGCCGGCCAGCATTTCCCGCAGCGCTGCGGCCCCGGCCTCGGTGAGCCGCACGACCCGCCACGGATCGCCGCCGACCAGCGTCCGCCCCCCGGCAAGCAGCCGCGCCCGCGGGTCCAGGAGGATCCTCACACGGTGAGTCCGCCGTCGACCGGGATCAGCGTCCCGGTGACGCCGCCCGCACGCTCGCCGGCGAGCCACACGAGCATCGCCGCCACCTCCTCGGGCTCGAGCAGCCGCTCGATCGGCTGCTGGGTCGCGAACGCGTCCGCGCCCTGGAGGCCGTAGACCCGGGCGCTCTCGGCGAGCATCGGCGTGTCGGTCGAGCCGGGTGCAACCGCATTGGCGGTGACGCCCGTGCCCCGCAACTCGACGGCGAGCGCGCGCACGAGCCCGGCCACGCCCGCCTTGGTGGCGCAGTACGCCGCCAGCTGCGGCAGCCCGCGGATCGCCGCCGCGGAGGCGACGGCCACGAAACGGCCCGTGCGCGGCTCCGGGCGTCGCAGCAGCGCGGGGATTCCGAAGCGCGCGCAGTGCAACACGCCTCCCAGGTTCACGTCGAGCAGTGCGCGCTCGGCCTCGGGATCGAGCTCCCAGGCGGGCGCGCCCCCGGCGATCGCCCCGGCGCAGCAGATCACCGCGTCCAGGCCGCCGAACCGCCGCTCGCCTTCGGTGACTGCGGCGGCGACCGCCTCGGCAGAGCTCACATCCGCGACCAGCGCCAGTGCGTCGCGCGCCGACGCGCACACCGACTCCAGCTGCTCCCGGCTGCCCATCGGATACCCGAGCCGCGGGTCGTCCGCAGCCCGGTCGACGGCCACGATCGACCAGCCCGCCGCGTCGAGGCTGCGGACCGTCGCCGCGCCGATCCCGCGGGCGGCGCCGGTGACGAGGGCGACTCGTTCGCTCACGTCGCCCACCGGCTCACGGAACCCACTCGGCCACGAACGCCCGCAGGGCCCTCGCCGCCCGCTCGAGCAGCTCGGTCCCGGCGGCGGCGTTCGCCCGCGTCGGGTCGCCGAGCACGCCGTTCGGGCTCACCGCCGCGACGCCGCCGTCGCGCATCGCCCCGATCAACGATCCGAGCGGCGCCGTGTTGCCGGCCGCCGCTCGCTCGAGCGCGACCGTCTCCGGGCGCAGCGCGAGCATCACCGAGGTCTCGACATGGCCGGCATGGGCATCGCCGCTCCACACCGATGCCGGCGACCACGCTCGTACGTCGCGGCCCTCCGAACGCAGCCGCCGCACCGCCCGCGCGATCGGCTCCGCATTGCCGCCGTGGGCGCACACCAGCAGCACTCGGTCAAACGTCGCGGTCGCGGAGCGCACGAGTTCGACGAGCACCGTCTCGACCGCATCCCGCCCGATCGACAACGTGCCGGCAAACGCCTGGTGCTCGCCGCTTGAGCCGTAGGGCAGCGGCGGGGCGAGCACCGCGTCACCGCCCAGCCGGGACGCGAGCGCCGATGCGATCACGGTGTCGGTGTCGAGCGGAAGGTGGGGGCCGTGTTGTTCGGTGGCGCCGAGCGGGACCACGAGCAGCGATCCGGGGGTGGCACCCGGCGCCAGGTCGACCGACGCGAGTGCGCCCAATCGGGTCACTCGGCGGCCGCCGCCGACGCGACCCCGGCGCCGAGGACCCGCTCGAACCCGTCGGGTATGAGCACATCCTCACGCGAGAGCTCGCCGATCGAGCTGCGGCCAAGCCCGAGCAGCGCGGAGTCGATCCCCGAGCGCAGGACATCGAGCACGTTCTCCACGCCGGCCTGGCCACCCTCGGCCAGGCCCCACAGATACGCCCGGCCGATCATCACCGCCCGCGCGCCCAGCGCGAGCGCCTTGACGACATCTCCGCCACGGCGCACGCCGCCGTCGAGCACGACCTCGATCTGGTCGCCGACCGCCTCGGCGATCCCCGACACGAGCCGGATCGTCGCCGGAGTTCCGTCGAGGTTGTTGCCGCCGTGATTGGAGACCGAGATCGCGCTCACCCCGGCCTGCACCGCTCGCTGCGCGTCGTCGACCCGGGTGACCCCCTTGAGCATGAACGGCCCGTCCCAGACGCTCCGCAGCCACGCGACGTCGTCCCACGACGGTGGTGGCGTCTGCATCCACTGCCCGTAGGCCTCGAAGAACTTCGGTGCGACGGCGCCCTGCGGCACCATGTTCGGCGTGGTGAGCTCGGGCAGGAAGCCGGCCGACGCGTACCGCGACAGCCACACCGGGTGCAGCGCGATGTCAGGCCCGAGCCTGCGGACGGCCTCCAGGTCGATCGCGCTCGGAATGAACGGGCTGCCCCAGTCCCGGCCATGCGCGAAGGACCAATCGAGCGTCGCGATCAGCCCGGTGGCGCCCGCCGCGCGCGCCCGCTCGGCCCGGGCGAGGATCTCCTCACGCGAACCGATCCAATACGTCTGAAAGAACGTCGGTGCGCCTGTCGCGACGACCTCCTCCACCGGCTTGCTGGCGAACCCGGAGAGGCCCATCGCGATTCCGCGTGCGGCGGCGGCCCTCGCGACCGCCACCTCGGCGTCGGGGTGGACCGCCTGTACTCCGGTGGGGGAGATGAGCACCGGCATGGAGAGCGTCTGGCCCATCACCGTCGTCTCGAGCGAACGCTCGGGCGCCAGGCCCGCGACGTGCGGGGCGAAGCCGAGCTCGGCGAACGCGGCGAGGTTGTCGTGCAGCGTCAGCCCCCGCTCGGAGCCGGCGACGAGCGCCTTGTAGACCGAGCGAGGGAGGATCCGTCGCGCACGGCGCTCGGCCTCGGCAACCGTTTCGAACCAGCGGTGGCTCACGGCCTCCACACCGCCAGCGGGTTCTCGTCACAGTCACGTGCCGGAGGGCGCATGCGGGAGTGGTCCTGGGTCGGTCGCGGCGGCGAGTGCTCCTCCTCGCGGCCCGCGAGCAGCGCCTCGCCATGGCCCAGCGCGCACTCGGGGTCGGGGCCGTCGAGAGGCAGGCCGGTGAAGAACTTCGCGGCCATGCAGCCGCCGCGGCAGCTGTCGTAGAAGGTGCAGCTCTCGCAGGCCCCGCCCGACTGGGGCCCGCGCAGCCGGGTGAACAGTTCGGAATCGCGCCACACCCCGTGGAACCCTCCGGGCGCGCGCACGTTGCCGGCCAGGAACGCGTCGTGGATGGCGAACGGGCAGGCGTAGACGTCGCCGATCGGGTCGATCAGGCAGACGACCCGGCCCGCGCCGCACATCCCCAGGCCGGGCAGCGCCTGGCCGTACGCGGACAGGTGAAAGAACGAGTCGCCGGTGAGCACGTCCTCGCCGCGGGAGACGAGCCAGTCGTAGAGCTCGCGCTGCTGGGCGGCGGTCGGGTGCAACTCGTCCCACACGTCGGCGCCCCGGCCCGAGGGTCGCAGCCGGGTGATCCGCAGCTGCGCGCCGTGCTCGTCCGCGATCGCCTTGAACCGGTCGAGCTCGGAGACGTTCTCACGCGTGACGACGACCGAGATCTTGAAGTTGCGCTTTCCGGCATCGCGCAGATGGCCCATCGCTTTCAGTGCGGTGTCGTATGACCCGGCGCCGCGCACGCGGTCGTTGACCGCCGGCGTGGCGCCGTCGAGCGAGATCTGCACATCGACGTAGTCGTCGCCGGCGAGCCGTTCGGCGATCTGCGGCGTGATGCGACTGCCGTTGGTGGAGAACTTGACGCCGACGTGGTGGGCGGTCGCGTAGTCCAGCAGCGTCCAGAAGTCACGACGAACGGTCGGCTCGCCGCCCCCGATGTTCACATAGAAGACCTGCATCGCTTCGAGCTCGTCGATCACCGCCCGGCATTCCTCGGTCGAGAGCTCTCGCGGGTCACGGCGCCCGGAGCTCGACAGGCAGTGGACGCACGCCAGGTTGCACGCGTAGGTGAGCTCCCAGGTGAGGCAGATCGGCGCGTCGAGTCCGGCCTCGAAATGATCGACGAGCCGGACCCCGGGGGCGACGGCGCTCATGCGACCCGTTCCTCGATCATGCCGGTGGCGGCAAGCGTCCCCAGCGCCGCCCGGAGTTGGGCGAGCTCGGCCCCGGCGGCACCGGCCGCCTCGCATGCCGCTCGCCCGCTCGGGTGCTCGGCGAGTGTCCGCACCACCTCATAGAGCCGGCGGCTCTTCAGGAACGACAGGCGGCGCGAGTCGAAGCTGTACGCGAGCGCGCCGAACCGCTCGGGCCGCAGTGCGACGCTCCTGCCCACGCGCCAGGCGCGGTCGAGATCGAAATCACTCATCGGGCGGACTCGGCGGCTCTAGTAGACGCCGCACATCCCATCGATCGAGACGTCCTCCACGAGCAGCTCCTGCTCGACCAGGGCGTCCGGCGACGCGGTCTCGCCGGTCTCGGCGGATGCTGCTGACTGATCCGCGGACACCTCCGCGGCCTCGGTGATGGGCTCCGACACGGCTTACTCTCCTCTGTCGATGACGGCTGCCGCGGCGATTTATAACACCGAGTGCCACTTCATGCCAGTCGGGTGCCGCGATGAGCGCTGACGTGGCCCACGGGGCATCGCGCGGCCGCCCGCCGAGTACCTCCCGTGAGTCGGTCGAGCGGACGGCGCTCGCGCTGTTCGCCGACCGGGGCTTCGAGCAGACGACGGTCGAGGACATCGCCGCCGAGCTCGGCGTCGGGCGCCGGACGGTGTTCCGCTATTTCCCATCCAAGAACGACATCGTCTGGGGCGACTTCGACCGCGTGCTGCGCCGGCTGCGTGACGAGCTCGACGGCCAGGGGGAGGGGCGAGCGTGATGGAGGCGCTCGCCGCGGCGGCGGTCGCCTCCAACCGCTATCCCGCCGAGCAACTGCCCAACCTGCGGACGCGGATGACGCTCATCACCACGGTGCCGGCGCTCCAGGCCCACTCGGCGCTGCGCTACGCGGACTGGCGCGGCGTCGTCGCCGAATATGTCGCACGTCGCCGGGGCGAGCGACCCACCGACCTCGTGCCGCAGACCGTCGCGTTCGCGGCGCTCGGCGCCTCGATGGCGGCGTTCTCGGTATGGGTCGAGGAGGGCGGCGATCTGGAGGGGTGCCTGCGCGCCGCCTACGCGGCGCTCGGCTCGGGCTTCCGCGCATGAAGCGGTCGCTCGCGCTGCTCGTCGCGGGCACGTTCTTCATGGAGAACCTCGACGGGACCGTGATCACGACCGCGCTGCCGCGGATGGCGGTCTCGCTGCACGAACCGGCGGTTCGGCTGAGCGTGGCGATCACGGCCTACCTGGTGACGCTCGCGGTCCTCATCCCGGTCAGCGGCTGGATCGCGGACCGGCTCGGCGCCCGCACCGTGTTCGCGGGGGCGATCGTCATCTTCACGCTCGCCTCCGTGTTGTGTGCGGTGAGCACCAACCTCGCCGAGCTCGTGGTCGCCCGGGTGCTGCAGGGCGCGGGCGGCGCGCTGATGGTTCCGGTCGGACGGCTCGTCGTGCTGCGCGAGACGCCGAAGCCGGAGCTCGTCCGTGCGGTCGCCTACCTCACCTGGCCCGCCCTGCTGGCGCCGGTGATCGCGCCCGCGGTCGGTGGGCTGCTCGTCACTGACGCCTCGTGGCGCTGGATCTTCCTGATCAACGTCCCGCTCGGCGCCGTGGCGTTGGTGGCGGCGTTTCGGTTGGTGCCCCAGCTCCGCGCCGCTGACCGCCGCGCGCTCGACGTGGGCGGCGTCGTCCTCAGCGGCCTGGGTATCGCCCTGCTCCTTGAGAGCGCACAGAGCCTTGAGGGCGCGCACGTGCAGTGGCCGGTGGTGGCGATCACGGCTGCGCTCGGTGCCGCGCTCACCACCGCGGCAGTCCATCACCTGCTGGGCGCCGAGGCGCCGCTTGTCGATCTGCGGATCGGGCGCATCGCCACCTACCGCGTCGCGATCCTGGGGGGCAGCCTGTTCGCGCTGTCGGTGGGCGCGGTGCCGTTCCTCGTCTCGCTCGACCTCCAGGACGGCCTGCACTGGTCCGCCGTGCACGCGGGGCTCGTCGTCATCGCGATCTTCGCGGGCAACGTCGCGATCAAGCCGTTCACGACCCCGATCCTTCGCCGCTGGCGGTTCCGGGGCGTGCTCTCCGCAGCGGCGCTCGGGGTCGGTCTGACGATGTTCGTTGCGCCACGTTCGCGCACTGGACACCGCTCGCGCTGATGCTGGTGGTGCTGTTCGCCAGCGGGGTCACACGCTCGATCGGGTTCACCGCCTACAACACGATCGTCTTCTCCGACGTCCCGGAGGCCCAGATGCGCGATGCGAACGTTCTGTTCAGCACCGTGCAGACGATGGCGATCGGGCTCGGCGTCGCGGTGGGCGCGCTCGCGGTGCGGCCGGAGGCCCGCTCGATCGTCTGTTCGGCGGCCAGGGGACCGGGGTCGCTCCGTACGCACTCGCGTTCGTGCTCGTCGGGCTCGTACCGCTCGTCGCGGTCGCCGAGTCGATCCGGCTACCGCGGGACGCGGGAGCCTCTCTGGCGGTGCGACGCGGAACCGACTGAGCGGGGGCCGGCGCCGATGGCCTGCGCGAGGGGCTTCTACGCGGGCAGCGACCCGGAGCCGGTGTTCCCGCCGCCACCGCCACCGCCACCACCGCCGCTGGGCCCAGGCACGCCGGGGTCGCCGGGCAGGCTCGGCGCCCGCAGCCACTCGATGATCTGGCCGTTCTGGATCAGGAACCTCGTTCGCGCGGTCTGACCGATGCCCGAGCCGCAGGTGCTTGCGCCGCCGCCGCGGCCGGCGCGCGCGGTCAGCCGGAAGAGCACGTCGATGAAGCGACCCTGTCGGAACGCGGAGATCACGACCGCGCCGCAGGGGAGGGTCGAGTTGGCGGCTTCAGCCTCCGCCGTCGAGTGGAGCGTGATCGCGTCGGTCGCGCCGTTGTAGAACAGGCTCGGCAGATGGAAGTAGGCCGCCGCGCCGCCGATGTTTCCCGCGCGCAGCGCGGCCGCCCACGCGCGGACGACGGCCAGCTGGCTCGGATCGGCGGGCGGTCCGTCCTGGCCGACGAGCCGGACGGGCCGTCGCGCTGCCGTGCCCGGGCAGCGAGGACGTGGAGGCGCAGCCGGAGAGGAGCATCAGCGCCAAGATCGCCACCGTCGCGCGTCTGGCGGCCGCGCCGGAACGGCCGCGTTCTCCCGGTCCTGTGGTCATTCCCAGATGATCGCAGACGCGGTCCAGCTCTCCGCGGCGAAGGGTCGTGAGCGCGAGGCACTCGTTCGTGTGTCCAGGGTGGTGTTCAATTAGGCGAGGACGGGAGATATTCAGGCCGAGACCCACCTTGTGATGAGGACAGCGGAGACAACATGCTGATCGACGAGCCGACCGAGCCGCTGTACGTCGACGTGCCCGCTCTCGGGCTCTCCGAGCGCGAGCAGGATCTCGTCTACCGCCTCCACGTCGTGGTCACCAGCCACGGGGAGACCGGCGACCCGCGTGACCTCGACGAGGGGTTCGTGCTCGCCCGCGAGCTCCTGTCCGGCCTGATGCGCTCCGACGTCGACGAGCCCGCGGGCATCGACGAGCTGCGCCGGCTCGTCGAGGATCTGCCGACGCTCTCGGGTCTGCTCGACCATGCCGCGGACACCGCCGGCAACGCGGTGCATGGCTCGTGCGCGGAGATGTTCGCCTCGCTCGACGTCACCGTCCAGGCGCCGCGCTGGAGCCCGGCCGAGCGTGACACGGCCCGCATGGTCTTCGCCTACGCCTGCGGCCCGGTCACCGCCAAGAGCCCCGAGTGGCTCGCCCGCAGCCTGCGCCGGATCTCCGCCCCCCAGATCGCGGCTCAGCTCTGCGCCGAGCTCTCCAAGCGCGAGGGCGTGTGGAAGGCCGCGCTCGGCGACGGCTACGCCTCGCTGCGCCACCGCTGTGCGCCGCGCACCGTGATCCGCAGCCGCGGTCTCGCCGACCTGCTCCGCGCCGACGCCGACTGCCGCGCCGCGGTCACCGCGCGCCTGGAGCGCTGGGTCATCTCCGGCGGTGGGCTGAAGGACCTCCCGCGGGAGCTCGAGGCCGCCGTCGTGCACGTGCGCACGCCCGCCCGGCTGGCCTAGGCCCGCCCCGCTGGCAGAGACCGCCCGGCTGGCCTGGGACTGTCGGATCGGTCTGCAGGCTGACCTGCGGCGCCGGTGCGCCATCATGGTGAAGCGACTCCGCTCCATCACGATCCGGCGAAAGGCAGGTACGGCATGGCGACCGAGACAGCGATCCTTGCAGGCGGCTGCTTCTGGGGGGTGCAGGACCTCGTCCGCAAGCTCGACGGCGTGATCTCGACGCGCGTTGGCTACAGCGGCGGCGACGTCCCGAACGCGACCTACCGCAACCACGGCACCCACGCCGAGGCGATCGAGATCGTCTTCGACCCGGATCGGATCTCCTACCGGGACCTGCTCGAGTTCTTCTTCCAGATCCACGACCCCACGACGCGCAACCGCCAGGGCAACGACGTCGGCGCCAGCTACCGATCCGCCATCTTCTACACCGACGACGAGCAGCGCCGCGTCGCCGAGGACACGATCGCCGACGTCGACGCCTCAGGGCTGTGGCCGGGCAAGGTCGTGACCGAGGTCGAGCCCGCCGGGCCGTTCTGGGAGGCCGAGCCGGAGCATCAGGATTACCTCGAGAAGTATCCGAACGGCTACACCTGCCATTTCGTTCGACCCGGCTGGAAGCTCCCGCGCCGCGCGCAGGAAGCCATCGGCTGAGCACCGCCCTGCTTGCGGCGCTGAGCGCCTGCATCCTGGCGGCCTGCGGGTCGGCCGCGCCGGCGCGGCACCGGGTCCCGCCGCGCATCGATCATCGCGCTCCCACGGGCGTGCCCACCGTCGCGCCCCATCGCGGTGCTGGGACCCGGGCCGGCCACGGTCCGTTCGCGGTCGGGCTGCGTGTACTGCGAATCGTCGATCGCAGCCGGAGGATCGTGCTGCCGAACGGCAGACGCCGGCCGCGGCCGATCACCACCGTCGTGCGCTACCCCGCCGCCGGTGCCGCGGGTGGTGGCGACCTGCGCGACGCGCCGGCTGCCCGGCCGCGTGGGCCCTTCCCACTCGTCGTGTTCGGGCACGGCTTCGCGGTCACACCAGCGATCTACTCGGGGCTCCTGCGGGCGTGGGCGTCGGCCGGGTTCGTCGTCGCCGCGCCGGTGTTCCCGCTGGAGAATGCACATGCTCCCGGCGGACCCGACGAGCGTGATCTCGTCAACCAGCCGCAGGACATGCGCGTCGTCATCGATCGCCTGCTCGGCGAAGGCGCTCGCCCGCACGATTGGGCGTCCGGCCTGATCGATCCGCGGCAGATCGCCGTCGCCGGTCAGTCCGACGGAGGCGAGACCGCACTCGCGCTCGCCTACGACCGCGCGTACCGGGACCTGCGGGTGCGAGCGGCGGTCCTGCTCTCCGGTGCGCAACTGCCGCAGGGCGGCCGCGCGAGCCTGGTCACGCACGGTCCGCCGCTGCTCGCGGTCCAGGGCAGCGCCGACCAGATCGATCCGCCGGAGCGGACGGCCGCGTTCTTCGCCGCCGCCGGGCGTCCGAAGTTCATGATCACGCTGATCGGGGCGACCCACCTCGCCCCCTACACGACCGAGCAGCCACAGCTCACGATCGTCGAACGCGCCTCAGTGGCATTCCTGCGCGCCTATCTGGGGCCGCGGTCCGGGCGACGCCGGCAGCTCGCCGCCCTGCAACGAGCCGCGCATCCCACGCGGCTCGCGGCGCTGCTCGCGCGGCCGTGACGCGGACCCGATGGGACCAGCGCGACAGCCGCTGGGTCGACTGCGGAATGGGCACGGGTGGTTTCGAACCACCGACCTCTCGCGTGTGAAGCGAGCGCTCTCCCACTGAGCTACGCGCCCTTCTGCCTGCAAATCTTAGGTTTTTAGCCTTACGCTTGACATCCGCAGGGGGTCTGTGCGTCCCCCTGGATATCCCCCGTTTAGTCCACGGTGGACTAAACGAACGGTCGCTTGGGGTCTCGGGCGAGGACTTTACCGTGGCGCGGCCAGTTGGCGCTGTCGAGGGCGGAGCAATCGAGGGACCTCGGTTCGGCGCGATCAATCGCATCGCGGCGTAGCCCGCGATATCTCGCTGCTGAGCTCGGCGTGCGCATGAGGATTCCCAGGCCGTGGCTAGAGGACGTCGGGGATCTCGTCGAGGCCGACGACGTCCAAGACGGAGCCCGGTTTGACGAGTCCGGCCGCCACGAGCTCGCGAAGAACGCCGACTGCCAAGGCAGGTCGATGCTCGTAGTGCCCGCCGACCACAGCATGGCTGACCTCGTCGTCGCGGCTGTAGGTGAGAACGCCGAACTC